>CAVUMT010000001.1:0-2337500 GCA_963742595.1 uncultured Acidobacteriota bacterium
GCGGCAATGCTGGCCCGCAGCCCGAGGTTCGAGCGAGGCGCCAGGCTGGGGCCCTGCCAGGAGCACGTGGTGTTGTTCGTGTTCGTCCGGCCCAGCACGCCGTATGCGAACAGGAAGCCCCGCACGCCAGCCAGCGGCGCGATCGTGCCGAAGGTCGAGCCGGCACACTGGCGGCTCGCCCCCAAGGACGTCAACTGGCCGTCCGGGTCGACGGAGTACGCAGTCAGCCCCCGCCCCCAGATCTCCTCCGCCTTGTAGAACACGTCGGACTCGACGTCGAGCGCGACCCCACTGGGGTAATCCTCGTAGAACTCATGGTAGTTGACTGGGCCGAGGCGGCCCTGACCGCCTACCGAGTGCGTCACCAGCGTGTTGTACCGGTCGTGGTAGGTGACGGTCGCCCACATCGCGTAGACACGGGTGGCGCTGGCGGAGAGCCAGTACCAGTTGCTCGTCACCGGCATGGAGCTGTGCACCATGGGGTCGCTCGAAGCCTCGGACAGGCGGACCAGGCTCCCGCTCGAACGGTCCGGAGCGTACGCGACGATCGACGGCTTCGGCTCGTCGTAGGGCAGCTGGGCGGAGCGCGGGCCGAAGGCGGCGTACACGTAGCGACCCTGCGGCTCGCCCGATATCGTGTGCGCGTCGCCCACGGTCTGCGTCGAACTCTGCCGCAATCGCCCCGTGGCGGCATCGACCGGGTAGGTGACGACCGAGCTGCCCTGGAGCACGTGCAGGAACCCGGCGTTGGCCGGTTCCGGCGAGGGGCCGGGGGCCGAGGGGACCGCCCCTCCGCATGCCGCAAGAGAGCCGCTCAGGAGGGCGCCCAGGCCGAGGCTCGATGACCGCCGCATCCGATTCTCCGCGCAAAAGCATACACGACGACCTCTCGCAAGGGTGATCTAATGACCGAAGCGAAAGGAGGCAGCCATGGCCGTCACCATAAAGAAAGTCGCGCTCTGGCGGGGCCGGATCGACAACACGCCGGGGGCCCTCGCCAGAGTTCTCGAGCCGCTGACCGCGGCGAAGGCGGACCTGCAGGTCCTCATGGGCTATCACGAGCCCGGCCAGAGCCAGTCCGTCGTGGAGCTCTACCCGGTGACGGGCTCGAAGGCGTCGGCGGCCGCCCGGCGCTCGGGGCTCGGCGCGGCGGCGCAGCCGTCGCTCCTGGTCAGCGGCGACAACCGACCGGGGATCGGGCACCGGGTGGCGCGCGCCCTCGGCGAGGCCGGGATCAACATCAGCTTCCTGGTGGCCCAGGCCACGGGCAGGAAGTTCTCGATGGTGTTCGGCTTCGACAGCGACGCGGACGCCGCGAACGCGGCGAAGCTGATCAAGAAGGCGGCGACGGCGAAGCGCTAGGAGGGGCGAGGGGCGGGACGCCGAGGTGGTCGGCGAGGGCCTTCTCCGCCTCGTCGGGATGGAACTCGAACGGACCCATGCCGCCCTTATAAAGGATGCGGCCGCCCGCGCCCACGACGTAGATGCGTTCCGGCCAGGCCGCGAAGGCCCGGCCCACGCGGTCGTCGATGGGGTCGAGGGCCACCGGCATCCGGTACTCCAGCCGCTCGACGAGGATCTTGGCGGCGTCGCGCCGCGCGTCGTCCGTCTTGGGCTGATCGAAGACGACCTTCGCCTCGACGTTCGAGTCCATCTGCCACTCGTCGGCGGCATGCGCTTCCGAGATGTAGACGGTCAGGAAGTTCGCCCGGTCCTTGTATTGGTCGTAGATTCGATGAAGATCGCCGATCTTCTTTCTGAAGGGCGGTCAGGTACAGCTCCCGAAGACGAGCACCGCCGGCTTCTCCGCCCAGAGGGAGCCCAGCCGAAGCGGCGAGCCGTCGTACGCGGCGATCGTCAGATCGGGAGCCTGGTGTCCCACGTTGAGCGTGCCCTTCTCGCGCCGGTCCCACTTGTTGTAGCGGAGCACGCCCAGGCGCACGAGGGTCATCCAGCCGAAGAACCCCCCCGCGCCCAAAGCAGCTAGGATGCCCACGATGGCGGAGCCCCGGACGATCCTTCGGCGCGTGACGACCGTCAGCATGTATCGAGATGATGCCACGAATCGGCCGATCAAATGAATTGCTTCCCTCGCGCCCAGGCCTCGGCCAGCGGGACCTTGAGGCCGCGGCAGATCAGGATGGGGTCCCGCGTCTCGTAGGGCATGGCGTAGGGCGACTCGAAGCGGCCGGCCACGGTCACGCTCTCGAACGTGTCGGCCACGTCCTCGACGTCCATTCCCACCGTGATCACCACGTCCGCGTGATCCCTTCCGGGCCCCCACAGGAAGTAGCTGTTGTGCTGGCTCACCGCCGGAGGAAGGCCGTGTCGCGGCCCGTAGTAGCGCAGCGCCCCCGCCTCTCCGTAGTTGGAGGTGACGATGAGCGCCGTGTCCTTCTCGCCCACCGACAGCGTGTCGTAGACCTCGGCCACCGCCGCCGTCATCTCCTCCCAGCCGAAGCGATCCGCGAAATGCTGGGGCAGCGGCCCGAGCGCCGACCTCTCCGCCGCCACCGGGGCGAGGCCCAGGACGCGCTGGTAGGCGATGAACGTCTCGACCGGGAGGAGCGGGATGGCGAGGGGTGCGATGACGAGGCCGCCCAGCGCGAGCACGCATACGGCGACGGGCCGGAGCACGGTCTGGGTGCGCGTGAGGGCCTCGAACGCCACCGCCCCCGCGGCGAGCAGCATGGGATAGGCAGGGCCGAGGTAGTAGGGCTTGCTCTTCTGCAGGACCATCGTCACGAACGCCACGACGTAGACGATCCCGAGCACGCGGAACTTCCGGCCCTCGCGTCCTGCGAGCAGCCACACGAGCCCGCCGATCCAGAGCGCCGCGTTCAGCGGGTGGATCTCGAGGAGCTGCGCCCCGAAGAACTGCAGAGGGCTGAGGGCCGAGATCTTGTAGAGCTTGGCGTTCCGGATGAACTCGAGCGTCGGCCAGCCGTGGCCGACCTGCCAGAGCACGTGGGGCAGGAAGAGCGCGGCCGCGAGGAGGCCGCCCAGCCAGAGCTGCGGCCGCCGGAGGTGCGCGCGGAGCGGGGTGAGCACGAGGCCCACGGCCAGCCCGAAGCCAAAGAAGAGGACGCTGATCTTGTTCTGGAGGCCCAGGCCGAGAAGGGCGCCCAGCCAAAGCCAGAGCCGCGCGTCGCCAGTGTTGACGATCCGCAGCACCACGAGCGCCGCGCCCGCCCAGAACAGGAGGTCGAACACGTTCATCGAAAAGAAGCTGCCGATGCCGAGGAACATCGGGACGATCGCCACGGCCACCGCGGCGAGGCCTTCCGCGAACCGTCCGCCCCGACATCTCGCGCGCGAGCCGGGCGCCCAGGAGGACGAGCGCCGCCCCCGCGAGCGCGGGCAGGAGGCGGAGGGCCAGGGCGGACTCCCCGAAGATCGCCCGCTGCGCCCACAAGATCGCAATCGAGAGCGGCGGATGGTCCACGTATCCCCAGTCCAGGTGGTCGGCGCAGGCGAGGTAGTAGAACTCGTCGCGGAAGATGCCGTACCCCCTGCTCGTGACGAGGTGGAGCAGCAGGTGCACCGCGGCCGCGGCGTACACGAGCGGAGGGAAGCGCGGCACCTCCATGGCCTACCGGACCCCGTCGGGCCGGATGAGCGCCTTGACCACCGCCAGCTTCTCCATGTCCTGGAGGGCCTGGCCGGCCTGCTGCAGCGAGTACTCCCGCGTGATGAGCCGCGCCCACTGGAAGCGGGCATTGTGCCGGGCCATGAGCTTCACCGACCGGTGGAGATGGGAGTACTCGTACCCCCAACACCCCAGAACCGTCACGTGCTTCCGGTTCAGGTGACGGTGCGGGTTGATCGTCACGTCGCCGCTGTCCGTGTACTGTCCCACGACGACGTACTTCCCGGCGTCGCGCACCATGTCCAGGCCCTCCACAACGGCCGCGGGGTTTCCGGACGCTTCGATCACCACGTCCGCCCCGCGGCCGTGAGTGCGTCCCCGAACCCATTTCACTCGAGCTTCGGTGTCCTTCTCCTCGGTCACGTCGAGCGTGTGCTCCGCCCCCAGACGTCGCGCCGCGTCGAGCCGCGCCGCGGGGCGCCCCCACCACGAGCACGCGCTCCGCCCCCGCGAGCAGCGAGAACACCAACGCGTTCAGGCCCACCGGCCCGCTCCCCTGCACCACCACCGTGTCCCCGAGCGCGATCCCCGCCCGCTCCACCGCGTGGAAGCCCGTGGGCAGCCCGCACCCCCCGCCCATGAAGTCGAGCGTGTCGATCCCCTCGGGCAGGGGCAGCACGCGCACGCCGGGCTTCAGCTCGATCCGCTCCGCCCAGCCCCCGAGGAGGCCGTCCGCGGCGCTCGTGTTGATGCCGTAGACGCGCCGGTGCGGACAGCGCGTGGCCGCCTTCGCCACCAGGCAGTGCCAGCAGGACCCGCACGTCCCGTAGACGTCGTAGAACGTGACGAGCCGGCCGACCTCGATGGGCCGGCCCTCGACGTCCGAGAGCGTCCCGTTCGTCTCCACGACGCGGCCGACGCTCACGTGCCCGGGGATGATCGGGTACGGCACGCCCGCGAGCCGGCCGTGGTGCAGGTGGACGTCGGTGCCGCAGACCTCGCTCGCCACCGTCTCGAGGATGGCGCCTCCCCGGGCCGGAGGGGGGACCTCGAAGGAGCGGGCTTCCAGGGGAAGGCCGGGACCGGGCAGGACCATGGCGAGGGCGGCGGCTCTCATGCGATAGATCCTACTTCCTGTTTCTCGGCGGACCACGCCGCGATCGGCAGTGGCGATAGAATCAGTCGTGCCCGAGGAGCTGCCGGACTGGGAGCGACTGCTGGCCGCGGAGCGACACTTGCAAGCGCTGGTGCCAGGGGCCGTGCTGGTGGGCGGGACCGCCGCTGCTCTCCACGCCGGCCATCGCAAGAGCCTGGACGGCGATCACGTGCTCGAGGATCTGCGCCCCCGTTTCGACGACGTCCTGGCGACGCTCGAGGCCGCGGCGGGATGGCAGACCGCACGGGTCAAGCGACCCCTCGCCATCCTGGGACGGCTCGACGGAGTGATGACAGGCATCCGGCAGCTCCGACGGACGCGGCCGTTGGAGAGCGAGGTGGTGTCCGGACTTCGCGTTCCCACCCTAGCGGAAATGGCCCGCATCAAGGCCTGGCTCCTCGCCACCCGGCACACCGTGCGCGACTACCTCGACCTCGTCGTGCTGCTGGAACGGTTGGGCGAGGAGGCCGCCCCCGCCGCTTTCGCATCGTTCGACGAGATCTATCGACAAGAGGGAGGGGTGTCGCCTCTCGTGGAGGTGATCGAAAGGCTGGCGGCGGCGTCTCCCTCCGACGTCGGTGGAGTCGACCTCCACACCTACAAGGAGCTGGTGGCGCCGTGGAACGATTGGTCGCGCCTGGAGAAGCGGGGACGGCATTGGGCGCAGGTCCTCGCCCGCCGGCAGCTCGCGGGGGATCCCGAGTGAGCACGCGCGCGCTCGAGCGGGTGGTGGTGGGCTGGAACCGCGACCGCTTCGACCTCGCGAGCGATGAGATGCTCGCGCAGGTGCTCGACCGCGGCGACCTCGCCTCCTGGCGCGAGCTCTACGGCCTCGCGGCAGGGGACGAGGGCCTGCGCCGGCGGATCCTGGCCGTCGTCCGTCGCGTACCGCTGCCCTTCGCGGCCTACTGGCTCGCGGCCCTCGCGGCCCTGGGGGAAACGGTGGACTGGACGATTCCCCTGCCCCAGGACGAGGGCGGCGCCTGATCGGGCACGCGTCATTCGCGACGCGATCGGGCCGACTCCTCTTCGCCGATGTTATATTGCCTAGCCATCTTTCGCTGATCGCCAGACAAGGAGACTGACCATGAGACTGAGACCCGCCCTCCTCGCCGCAATCGTCGCGGCGACCCCCGTCTTCGCCGCCGAGACCTACGTGGTGGACAAGACCCATTCCGACGCCATCTTCACGATCCGCCACCTGATGAGCCGGGTCACCGGCCGGTTCGACGACGTCGCGGGCACGATCAACATCGACCGCGCCAAGCCCGAGAACTCCTCGGTCGAGTTCACGATCCAGACCACGAGCATCGACACGAACGACGAGGGCCGGGACAAGCACCTGCGCTCCCCCGACTTCTTCGACGCGGAGAAGAACCCCACGATCACCTTCAAGAGCAGCAAGATGAAGTCCACGGGGAAGGATACGTACGACGTCACCGGCCAGTTCACCATGCGGGGGGTCACGAAGGAGATCACGATCCCCGTCACCGTGCTCGGGGAGATGAAGGACGGGCGGGGACAGCCCAAGATCGGGTTCGAGACCTCGACCACGCTCAACCGGAAAGACTACGGCGTGAGCTGGAACCGCGCCCTGGACGCCGGCGGCTACATCCTCGCGGACGACGTCAAGGTCACGATCACCCTCGAAGCCGGCCTCAAGCAGGAAGCGGCCGCCAAGTAGCCTCCCTCATGGCGGTCCACCCCACCGCCATCGTCTCCCCCGGCGCCCGCCTGGGCGCCGGGGTCACCATCGGCCCCTACGCCGTAATAGAGGATGGAGCCGAAATCGGCGACAACACCGAGATCCGCGCCCACGCCGTCATCAAGCGCTTCACGACGATAGGACAAGGCAACCAGATCCACGAAGGCGCCATCCTCGGCGGCGAGCCCCAGGACCTCGGCTTCAAAGGCGGCGAAACCCGCCTCCAGATCGGCAACGGCAACAAGATCCGCGAGCACGTCACCATCCACCGCGCCTCCAAGGAAAACGGCGTCACCACCGTGGGCAACGAATGCTTCCTCATGGCCAACGTCCACATCGCCCACGACTGCCAGATCGGCGACCAAGCCATCCTCGCCAACAACACCGCCCTGGCCGGCCACGTCGAAATCGGCCCCAGAGCCTTCCTCTCCGGCGGCGTCCTCGTCCACCAGTTCTCCAGCATCGGCCGCCTCGCCATGATCGGCGGCCACTCCTCAGTGCGAATGGACTGCCTCCCCTTCATCACCTCCGACGGCGACCCCGCCCGGGCGGTCAGCCTGAACCTCGTGGGCCTGCGCCGCGCAGGCCTCAGCGGCCTCCCAGGTCCGCACCCTCAAGGAGGCCTACCGCCTGCTGCTCCGCCGCGGCCTCCTCCTGGAGGACGCTTTAGAGAAGATGGCCGCCCTCCAGGACCCCCTGGCGGACGAGATGGTGGCGTTCGTCAGGAGCCTCGAAGCGCGGCTTCGGCCACGCCGCACGCGATACTGAAGAGTAGGTTCAACCACAACTTCGTGCAGCAGGCGACCGTCGACCTCCAAGAAGACTCTGATGTGTGGAGACCCTATCTCCTTGTGCTTCATGCCCCGATTCGCAATCAGGAGGTCGGGGATTCGATCCCCCGCGATCCACCAACTCATTGACGGGGCCAGTCGCAGGGGTAAGCCAGGGATAAGGACCGGTCGGTCGTGCCTTGAAGCCGCACACACTGTCGACGCTCCTCAGGCCGGCTACCGTTCCTGCCAGCGCGCCAGGAGCGCGCCAAGGTAGTGCTCCGCCGCCCCCCGTGCGAGCGAAGCGTGAGCGAACTGGTTGGAGTAGCTGCGCAGACATCCGTAGCAACTTGTATCGGCCGCGCAACCGCAGCGGCCGTCCACGCGAGTGCGTGCGGCCTCCAGCGCGGCTCGGAATACGGGCGGCGCCTCCAGGCTGGCCACGAGCCCGGCACCGCCGGGGACGTTGTCGTAGAGCACGATCTCGGGCAAGGGCTCGCCACTTCGGTTGAGGGTAACGTTCAGGTCGGCGGGGGGAACGTCGAGTGCATCGGCAGTGCCCTGAAGTAGGGCGTAGGCAAGCGACCACGCCAGGCCGTCGGCCGCCATTACAGCCGTCTCTGGGGGCGAGGCTCCAACAAACTGTACTCGGAGCACGTCCGTAACAAACTCGTGGCCCAGCGCTGCCCGTACAACAGGACCTCCAGGACACGGGCGCCCCAGTGGCGTCCGGTGGCTGCCGCTCTCTCCCGCCCCACACTCCGAGCAGATCGAAAAGCCCTGAGCCTTGCGCCCTGCGCAAAGGACCACAAGATCACCGGGCGATGCGCGCCGCACTGTGGCCACTCCTCCCATCGGAACGCTTTCCGCCTCCAGCCGCGACCGGACGAAATACGGCCGTGTGGTAAGGGACCGAACAGGCTTGCGAGAGGGCCGCACAGGTGGAGCCAGACGGTCGGTCACGAAGCCGAAGATGGGGTCGATGTAGTGCCCGTGTATGGCGCTCGGGCAACAGGGTTCTGGGGAGCTGCCTTTGGGCCGGGTGCGGAAGCCATGCTCATTGCACCGAACGTACTCGTATTCGGGCCACGCCCTTTCGGGCACTTTCTTGAGTGCGTAAGAGGTCCAGAGTCGCTTGTTGGCCACAACCTGGCCCTTCGGAGCGTACTCAGCGACCGCGATGGCAAGGTCGCGCTGAAGGGAGACCTTGGTTGCATCGGCGTCGGGGCTTCGCCTCGTCCGGTGTAGGTCCAGCTCCACGACATCCACCGGGAAGCCGTACTTGGGGATCACTGCCTTGCGTGATAGGAAGGAGAGGACATCCTCGCCCGCGATCGTTTCGGCTCGCGCGCGCGCCCATGCAGCGTCCTTGTGGCGACGCTCACTGCTCGCAAGGGTTTCGAGATCGCGAACTTGGCTGTAATCGCCGAGCAGTTCCGCTTCCGCATCCTGCAGTCGTGACGGCTGGCTCAAGCCGGCCTCTGCTTCCAATCGTGTCCCCGCCACCACAGCCATCCATCGCCCATCGTCGATACCCAATGGACCGTGAAGGCCGCTCGGAACGATCTCGCGGAGCCTAGACTCGATCTCCCGCCGACGTTCCAGCCCGTGGGCGTGCACGAGATCGGTGGCGCGGACGGAATCGCCGCCGGTTGAGAGCCCAAAAAGGGCGTCTACACTCGCGAAGCGCTCCGGGTGAGCACGGAAGAAATCGGACAGTACGAAGGTGGTGACGTGTCGAGACACGATCTTCGCGTTCGTGAGGCGAAGGACAGGTGGCCTCGTGCGCCCGGACATCATGCGCGTTGGGTCGGCGAAATGGACGAGGTCGTGCGGACGTCGGCGGCAGTAGGTAACTGCGAAACCGGGCCGGCCCGCTCGCCGTCCAGCACGGCCGACGCGTTGGGCATAGTTGAAAGGCTCGGGCGGGACGTTGCGGAGGAATACCGTGTCGAGATCGCCGAGGTCCACACCCAGCTCGAAAGTGGTCGACGAACTGAGGAGGTGGATGCGCCCCTCGGCGAAGTCCTCTTGGAAGGCGCGCGCCTCGTCGTGGTCGATCTGCGCGGTGTGCTCCTCGGCGCGCAGCTTCGGCGGCAACGATTCCTGGTAGAGGCGCCGGTAGTGACGCCTGCCGGGATCTTCGGCTCCGGCGTTGACGGCTTCGAGCACGCCCGGACATCGATGACGCCCG
Source organism: uncultured Acidobacteriota bacterium (assembly GCA_963742595.1). Taxonomy (GTDB): domain Bacteria; phylum Acidobacteriota; class Vicinamibacteria; order Fen-336; family Fen-336; genus CAVPGH01. The sequence goes on from CAVUMT010000001.1 coordinate 9,415, forward strand.
CAGACACCACGGATGGAGACACTTTGGCAGTGACCGCAGGTGAGGCAGCGGAACACCTGGTCTGCGTCCATCAGCGGGCGAACTCGCCACCACTTGAGGTTGGCCCGCCGGGCGTCTCCAACGCGCTTGAGGAGCGGGTCTTCCCCCCCAACGCTGATCAAGACGGACCAGATGTGCCGCAGCAGTTCCTGGGCGGCAACTCTTCGCGCCCTCTCGTCTCGGGGCGCTGAGGGGCTCCTGGAAAGGAGGCGGACGAGGAAGCTCACCCTTCGGGTCGTCGCCCCATCCCAGGCGACACGACCCCGTGCCGCACCGATCTCGGCGGATTGGGGCTGGCCCTCGAGGTCGAGGTCCTCCGTCCAACTCAGGGTTACTCCAGGTGGCGTGGCCAGTTCCACCGCCCCCGCCTCGCGCAGCGAATCCACCGACCATGCCAGAAGAGCGCGAGCATCGGTCTCGTCCAGGCCCCAGGGCTCGTTCGTGAGGGCCGAGGGCACCTTCACTTCAGGGGGGAGCTTTGGAAGCCACTGAAGGAGCCCGACCCCTTCGAGAGAGAGTCTCCGCCCTCGCGTGAGCATCTCCCGGAGCAGGATCTTCCATGCTTCGCTGAGCGCTCGGAGTTCTGTATCCGCGGGACCGACGACACCAGCCTCACGGAGGTGTGCCGCGAGTTGAGGCGCCACATCCCCAGGCCCTAGCTCGGACCGTGTGGCTCCCGCCAGACCACGAACCGTCCTGAGCAGGAGACCACGGTCGCGAGCGGACGAGTACGTTTCGTCCAAGTAGACCGGGAAGTAGGCGGCCTCTTGCCGGCCGTCCGCGAAAGCCAGGACCTTTCGCCGCTCCTCCGGAAGCATGCGATGCAGGACCGTGGCCACGACCGCATTCGGTCCGTCATTGCCGTGAAGCACCTCGCGGACCGGATCCGGCCCGTGGTAGCCACAGGCGCTACACCGGAGCGCCTGGTCCTCCTGTCCCTTGCGCACTTCCTGTTCAATGACCCGCAGCGAGGTTGCATGCCCGCACGAGGGCTCCACTGGCTCCACGGCGGGTCGCGATAGGCCGCCGCAACGCATACAAAGACGGCATGCCTTGACGGCCTGTTCTTCGACGTCGCTGTCGTCGGGCGAAGCGTCGGCGGCATCCTCCAGGGCCACCGGGCGAAGGTACGACACCCTGAACTGCTCGTCCCCCGCGTCACGGACGGCTTCTCGGAAGGTGTCGCCCCTCCTTTGGCCCACGAAGTAGTGCTGGCCACACTCTCGACAGAGGGCCACCTCAAACCAAGTGCCGTGAGTCTCAGCGGCGTCCGGGTCTCCCCTTGTGAGGGTTACCCTCTTTTCGGGAAGGTAGGAGACAAATGCACCCTCCAGCGCTCGAAGGAAGAAGTGGTACCGTACCGACAGAAGGGCGTTCCCCGTCTCGGGATCACGGGCCCGGTTGAGTAGCTCCACGAGGTCGACGACGTTCCGCACCCTCATGGCTAATGGTGCGTCCTCGAAGATGCGGCGCGCCACGTCATTCAGCCGGGCCGGCTCCTGCAGCGCGAGTCTCAACGCAGCGGCCCGCCCGTCCTCGGCCAGCACCTGGTGAAGTCCCTCCGAAGGCTCGGTGTGCTCGAACTGAATCCCGCGCTCGGTCGAAAGCCGTCTTAGCAAGTTGCAGGCCGTGACGTCGTCCCCAACCCTCATGGTGGCGGCCAACTCCTGACATATTGCGGGTCCGAGAGCGAAGCCTCCGGTCGAAGCCGGCGGCATCACGTCACCCAGAAGGACATCCTCCGGATCGAAGGGCTCCCCGAACAGCTCCCCTGCAAAGGCAGCGAGTCGACCGCGGTCGCCTGGCCCGCCCCCGAGGGAGGCGCTCGTTGCCACACAGCGCAGGTGGCGCCCGAGACCCCCATCGCGAAGCCGCTGCTTCAGCCTGCGCACCAGCATTGCCATCTCGAGTCCTTTGGTGCCCCCGTATTGATGAGCCTCGTCCAGGATCAGGAACTGCCAGGTGCCCCCGCGACCCTCGTCGAACAGCGGGCTGTCGTTGGGTCGCAGAAGCAGGTACTCCAGCATCGAGTAGTTCGTCAGCAGGATGTCCGGGGGTGCTTCCCGCATCTCGGAACGCAGCACCAGCTCTCCTGGAAGCCGCTCCCGGATGTGATGACGGGCGTTGCGTCTGCTGTCGTTCTGGTTCTCCGGTGTCTCACCTGTATAGCGCCCGAATGTGAAGCGGAAAGAGCTGCCGACGCGTTCGAGCGCTCCTTGGATGCCACCGAGCCGTCGGCGCTGATCGTTGGCCAGGGCGTTCATGGGGTAAAGGATCAGGGCCCTCACCCCCGGCGCGGACCTCGGCTGCCGATAGAGGTCGAGGAGAACGGGGTACAGGAACGCCTCTGTCTTCCCGCTGCCGGTGCCGGTAGCCACGATGACGTTCCGCCCGCTGGCGAGGCGCCGGATGGCCTGTTCCTGGTGAGCGTAGAGCAACCGTGTTGGCTCCAGTGCAGCCAAGAAGCCGGGGTCAACCTCCGGTCCGGCCGCGTCCCGCAGCAACTCCCTCGTGAGGCAAGTGCGTTGGAAGACCGGCGTCGACTCCAACCAAGGCCCATCCGTCAGCGTCCCGGCGTCCAGCGCAGCCTCGAACGACTGACGCAACTCGGGATCCCGGAAAGCGAACGTTGTCTTGAGATAGTCGATATAGCGCTGCCCGATCTCCTGGGCCAAACGCGCGGGATCGAACACCTTGGGTGACGCGCTCAGCTGGAGCCCCGGCGCTGCGTCCCTTTGTCTGCCAGAACCCTATACTTCTGCTGCATGGCGGCGAAGAGGTCCGGACGATTCCGGCGTGCCGCCTCTGCACGGCGCAGCCACTTCCTATATTGAGGCAGACGGGCTTTCGCGACCGTGCCGCGGTGGTCCTCCTCCTGAGCCACAACAGCGAGCACACAGAGTGCGCGCACGACAAAGTCTCCCTCCGTCCCTTTGCGCCAGCCGCGCCAGCCCGCTCGGACTTGGCGCACCAACTCCCGGCAGGCCATGCTGCCGTGTTGGCCTAAGCGCGTCAACAAGCCAGCAACAACCGGGGCGCGGGAGTCAAACACCACAACGACGTTGGAGGCAACGCATTTCCTCTCGCCGTTGTCGAACTCGACCCACGTACCCTGACCAAGCGATTCATGCCTCAAGACGTAACCCATTCGACGCGTGAGTATCGTGGTAAAGAGGTCTCCCTTACGCAGAACTCCCAACTTCAAAGTTGGCCGGCCCCGGTGGAGGGGCGTTCCAGGCGGGGCAGACAAGGGCGGCGTCGGGTCGGCCGCTGGCTCGGTCACACCAACTTGCTCCACCGAGAATGCGACGCCTCCCACTGTCGCCTTGAACTGCTCAGACCCGTTCGACCACCAGAGTTGGAGATCGACCTCCCGTCCGGCTGGCGCATCCAGCAGCTCCGCGCAGCCACCCAAGTTACGCAATGGGAGGCGCACCTCCCGACGCTTGGGTACGCGTTCCATGTCGAGGGCGCCGGGTTCGTGGAACCCAATGCGGGCGCGGTCAGCCGGCCGAATGCGAGGGAGACGTACCCGCACTTCATAGGGAGACGCCGGAGCGAAGTGACTGGGAGCCAGAGACAGAGCACACGCGGTCCAATTAGGTTCGTCGCTATCCCCCTCGCGCGACAGTCTCCACCACGTGCGTTCGAGACGAACACCCACGCACACAGAACCGCCGTCGTGCCCGATCCGCCACTCCGTATGATCGAGAAGAGGATCGGCGGCCAGGGATACCTGAGAAATCTCATCTCGAGCATCAATCTGGAGCCCCGCGGCGCTTCCCTGCCCGAACACTTTGCAGCCAGCCGTGTGAAGGAACGAAATCCGCGCCAGGGCATGTCCCTCCGGTCCTGGTGCCGCCTGCCCATTCTCGACTGCGAGGCTCCGGAGCCTTGCGGAATACCGAAAGGCAAGGACTTGCACTTTGAAGTGACTTGAGTCGTAGATACGAGCACTGAACCGGCCGACCCCGCGCTCGCGAATCCCCTCGCGCAGGGTGTCCCAGTTCTTATCCCAGTACCTGTTGTGTGTGTCCTCGTCTATCAGTACGACACGCGTGGGTCGGAGGCCCGAGACCGGCACCAGCCATGGCGGCTCCCCGACGAATAGCGGGCCTGGATCGGCCTGTCGGGGCCGTTCATCCGAGATCTCGCTATTTCCCTCAAGGCGGAAATGAAGGCAATCGACGACTGCTCCGTCGGCCCTCCGAAGCGTAGGCACCGCGCCTTTGCCGAAGTGGTGTGCGCGCCACAGGCCACCCAGTACAAATCCGGCAGGCTCCGGCTCAACTGTGCTCAGGTCACGCGACCAGTCCCCCGGGACGATCACCAGCAGGCGACGTTTCGTCGGGATGGCGACCGCCCTTCGGCCATTGTCCTTCTTGGTCAGGCAGAATGCGCGGAAGGACTCGGCCGGCAGATGTGACCACTGGAGTACTCTTTCCGGATCGTCCACGACAACAGGGGCAAGCGGATCTCCGAGCGGGTACCTTCCTCGCACGGCGGTGTCCTCGACGAGCGGACTGTCCCCCTGCCGCACGCGCCAACTCCGGTCGCTAGGCAGATCCAGACCGACACCCCAACCAAGCATCCCGATCCGCCAGCAGACCAGCGTTGGCCGCGCCCGGTGAGCGGGCGGGCGGGCCGTGGATGGTTGGAGGATTGCGGACGGGCCGCGGGGTCGACCACCTCGCTTCTCTGGGGCGACTTTATTCCCGAACGACTGCCGATCTTGATTGCAGCAGAGGCAGGCGGGGGGCTTGGGCGCTGAACGTTCGGCGGCGGTGCCCGCTTACGTGACGCTTCCGTCCAGCCGGACTCCGTCCCGTTTCCCTCAGCCCCGTGTGGTTGATCGCCTCTCGCAGGTATCGGAGTGAGCACTCCATCGTCTGGCTTTGCTGGGATCGCACCTACTTCTACCGGCGCAGTGGGCGGAGGAGTCGGCGCCGGCCCAGGCGGATGCATCACAGGATCGCGGATTCTCGGGCTCGGTGATCCCGACGTATTCGATGCGTCGGGCTCCAACGTCTCTTTCGGAGGGGCAGGCGCGCCTTCGCGCGAGCGTGGTGCGCGCACGTACGCGCCGCTAACGAGGTGACACCTGCTGCAGCGCCGGACCCTCGTGCGTCCGAACCACTCCTCTCTCAGAGAGTGTCCAAAGAGGAAGCAGAGAATATCGGCTAGCCACGTCATCGTCGTCGCAGGAAGGGCGCAGTGGCTTCGCGCCGGCTGCGGCCAGCGCTGGATCGCGGATGACCGCGGTGCACTGTTCTCTCAGCTTGCTCCCGGACTTGTGCCGGGCCTCGAGTCATGGGCTACTCGCACGGAGGGTATGCGCCTTGAACTCGACCCGTCAACAGCAGACGCAACTCCCGCCGGGCGTCCTACCAAGCCCACCGAGGCCCGGACGCCGAGGATCTCACCGGGAAGACGTAGCCAAGGCAGAGAGTAGGCTCGCCACCGGCGCTTTCAGTGAACGGGAGCCCTGAGCCTACAACGGCGACCGTGTGCGCCATCCCGCCCGCCGTTTACAGATCGACGATCTCCACATCGCCCCAGTGCCTCTTCAGATACTCAGCAACAAGCCGACGATGGCAATGGTCCGAAGTGTCCTCACTGCACAGCAGACAGGCGTCCTGGAGTTCGTCCCTTCGGACTGCCTCTTGGACGCGGCGCTCAGACATCAGGTCGAGAAAGGCCCTCTCGTACGCGTCCCAGCCGCCCTTCTGTTTCTTGTAGCCATCGAGGGCTTCCTGAGTGGGAGCTAGGACCGGAAGGTGAACATAGGGAATCCCACAGATCGCTTGCGTGAAGAACCGCAGGTCGTCCTTCTTTGTGAAACCAGCCATTTGGGACACGTTGTTAAGGCGGACATCGACCAGTCGCCGCGCTCCCGACCGTCTCAGCCGGCCAAAAAACTCTTCCGCCGACTTCTTCGTGAATCCGAGGGTAAATAGCTTCATCGGCGGCCAGTGCGGGCATCTGCGACTTTCTGGCTGCGTCGAAACGCGACCTCTTTCGCACGCCTCCGGAAGGCTTCGTCGCGAGTCTCCTGGGATGACCTAAACATGTCGCCGCTGCTCGAGAGACCGACCTCACGCATCAGCCTAGCCTCGGCGCTCTTCTGGTCTTCCAGCGCGCCATCGGCAAGAATGTGAAGCGCTTCGCCTCCGCCCTCGATCCATCTCCGTGCAATCAAGAGCATCCGGTGACACGTGAGCGGATCCCTTTCAGAACACAGCAGCGTGACGCGGTATCGCTCTGCGCCCTGCAACAGTCGATCCATCCCCGCCGCGAAGATCGACGTGCTCCCGACGGCGTCATAGTCCACCTGCCCAGCCTCGTTGTAGCACGAATGGTCGTCTGGGCGGCCTCCAAGTTCCTTCCCGAGAAACACGTAGTCGATTCCGACGACCTTGAGTTGTTGCCTGAGCGGTTCGCGATCGAACTGCGGATGAACCCGACTTGATGGTTGCGAGCGCACATCGGCCACTGCACCGATCGAATGCTGCGCCAAGAGTTTGAGGAACCTGTCCAAGGCGTGGCTCGAGTGGCCGATCGTGAGAATCGCCGTCACAGGTCGGTCTTCCCTTCGAGCCTAGTTCGCGTCAACACAGCTGCGACGAGCTTGTATGCATAGCCAGAGACGGGCTCGCCAAGACTGATGCACAGGACGCTCTCATCAACCTGGTACTCGCCATTCTCCTTTGCGAGAGATCGCTTCTCGACGAAAGGATCCGTGACCACCAGGCAGTATTGCTCGCCCCGTATCGAGAAGTCGCCTCGGACCTTGCGCTTAGCTCCCCACTCTGGCTGCACGAGCAACTTGAGATTCACAGGCCTGAGCAGGAACAGGGACCGATCGAATGCATCGGCGAGCGCCACGGGAACGCGATCGTTGACCCCGTTGTAGCTGTTGTGCCCGTTCTCCCACAGTCGCTCCGGGGCATCCTCGACTGCGGCGAGGATGTCGTCCCAGGAAGCTGAGCGCACCTTCGCCCAGTATCGCCTCTCATCCAGGAGGTGGTTCTCCTGCTGGTACGTGCGTGGGCGATGTTCCAACAGCGGGACATCGACCACGTCCCCCAAGCTTGGGTCGCCGCCATCCTCATATCGCCGCTCTTCCTCCGAAACCTCTTCGTGGGGCCGGGCGCTGATCGGACGGACCCAGCCCCCCAGCCCTTGGCCAACGCTTCCCTGCCCGCCACACAGCGCCCGCTCAGCTTCCGCGAGTTCGCCAAGCACAGCAACCGTTTCGCGTAGCTCACTCCCAACCCCCGACTTTGCCCTCAATCCGCCGAAAAGGGTACTCGACCAGCTCGTCGTGTCACCCTCCCTATTGGACGGCCGTCCTGAAGCGCCGATAGTGTTGTTGCATCCACTTGGTGGTCGACTTACCCGCTCCCCGGACTCGGAGCAGTTCCTTCAGGTGCTCGTCGGCCAGGACGAGGATGACCTTCCGGGGCGAGGAGTCATTCCAGACCGAGAAGAGCTTCCGTCGCACCGCGTCGCATTCTGCCTGGCGCGTCACAATGAGTCCGAGGCGGCCAAGTCGATCGCCGAGATACGTTGAGGTCTGGTTGACCGCCGCCATGTCGAGATCCACGGTGTTCTTCGTCTCGAACATCAGAAGCAGCCCCGAGTGCTCTGTACGGACGCATGCCCAGAAAGGCTCGTCGGAATCGTTCGTAAAGACGATGTCGCGCCGTTCGGTACCTTCCGCGGTCGCCTCTTCGAGCTTCCCGTCGATCAGGTCCGGGTTGAAGAGGAAGTTCAGGATTTCCAGGACGAGCCGTTGGTAGTCCCCGGCGCGCTCGCGTCCGGCAGGGCACGACTCGAGGCGAGCTAGAAGCGCCTCCGCCTGGCGCGCCGCGCTTTCGTCTATGTACTGGAGATCAGGCACGGCCTCGGCAGCACGGCGCTCGCGCGCCTGGACGTACCTGTCCACGAGCCCGATGTCACGTCGAGTGACCGTCACGATGTCCAGTTTCCGTCCAGAACTGCCTGAAGCCGTACCAGCCCGCCGGCTCACACGAGCCTTTTCACGCCGAGCCGCCAGATATGCGCGGAACTCCGTTCGGGAGAAGTCGTCGTAGTTGATCCAGGGGAGGGTCCTCACCCAGCGTCGTGGAACCAAGAGGATCGGCGAGCCATCGAGCGGGCTTACGGGCATTTCCTCGTATGAGTCGGCCCACTCGCAGCGTGACGCGTCGAACACGTGCGCCACGGGTACGGCGCTCCTCATCGGCAGGTTCCAGAGCCGGCATTGCCGCTGCGTGTACTCGATGAGAAAGCGCTTCAGGATGTTCGCAGCGATGTCGCTCACGCGGTCCGGGCCGATCCCCGCCGACAGCAACTGCATCTCCTCCACGTGCTTCACGCCTCGCTGCTGGAGGCTGGGCGAGTCGACGACAGTTTCGATCACAAGGCTAGAGAGGTACTCGCCCACCCCCGAGCCACGTTTGCCGCCCTGGGTGTAGCCGAAACCGATCTCCCCGGCTTCAGGGAAATCCAGGATTTGTCGGGCCTCTGCCAAGTCCCCCTGCGCGACAGCCTTGATGCCGGCGTTGAAGACATCAAGAACCTGCGCGTGCAGCCCGCGGAGAGCCGGATCGCGGCTCTTGTAGAGAAGGAACGGATCGATCCCAAGTGGAATGTCCACGCCGAGGCGTGGATTGACGAAGTCCACGTCGTACTGCGAGACTCCCTCGAGCAGCCGGGACCGTCGGTCTTCCGTCACTTACTGCTCTCCAGCAGTACCTAACAGGCTCTCCGCGTCGCTGTTGTCGAACCTGTCGATGTCGAAGTACACATGATCGTCGTCGGCCTTGTAGAACCACTGAGTGGCAGACTTTTCGCCCAGCACATCCTCAACTTCCTCCCTAAGCGGCTGGTCACCGCTCTCAAGGATCAGGCGTGCAGCCGCGGCGATCGTGCGGGCGTTGTGCCATATCTCATGCTGCTGCGTCTCCTCTCCAGCCAGCACCGGTTCGGCACGTCGCACCGCTGCCTGCACGGTCGCGGCAATCATCAGGACATCGGGATACACGGGGTTCTCCCCCGCCGGCACGAACTCCCTTACCCGGTCGAGATAGACGTCGCCGGCCACGACCGCCTTGGCGTCCCGGATGATCTCGTTGGCTTGCTCGACTACTAGATTCGTTGCTTCAATTTGTCGATTCCCCTTAGCGAGCTTGTCCACCTCGCCGTAGAAAGTCTGCAGATGGTCCGCGAGCGACTTGCGGCGGCGAATCCGTTCCCGTAGGGTCCGCAGTGCATCCTCCGCCTGACGGGCTGTCTTCTCGGCGACCTGCAGCTTGGCGGACCGCCTCTCCCGGAGCTCATCGGACTTCTGGCGCCTGCGTTCCGCCGCCAACGCGGCCTTCTGCCCCTTCGAGGCCTTCGCCTTCGACGCCTCGGCTTTGACGTCGCTCACACTCCCACCTCCGTCGCACCCACGGTATCCATGGGTATCACTTAGGGGTGCCAGATCGGGACTGCTCTGCGCATGCCCACAGGAAAGTTGGAACAATAGGGAGGCCCGGCCAGGCGCCCTCCTTCGTGAGCACGACCCCCGGCCGAAGGCCACATCATGACCCTACAGTGCGGACTAACCGTCAGTTCCAAGGCAAATTCGGCCCGGGTTGGCGGCTGATATAGACTCGAGAGGTCGCACCTTTTCCCGGAGAAACGTAGTCATGGCAATGGCCAAGCGAATCTTCCTTTTCCTCGCGACGAACATCGCGATCATGATCGTCGTCTCGATCGTCCTGTCGATCCTCGGGGCGACCGGGATACTGGACCTGGGCGGGGCCCAGGGCGGGCTGCTCATCATGTGCTTCGTCTACGGCATGGGGGCGGCGATCGTTTCGCTGCTTCTGTCGCGGAAGATGGCGAAGTGGTCGATGGGGGTGAAGCTGGTCAACGGGCAGACCGGCAATGCTGAGCTCGACTGGCTTTACAACACCGTGGGGAACCTGGCTCGGGGGGCGAATTTGCCTATGCCCGAGGTGGGGTTCTACGAGTCGCCCGAGGTGAATGCGTTTGCGACCGGGCCGAGCAAGAGTCGGGCTTTGGTGGCGGTGTCTACGGGCCTCCTCCGCGGGATGAAGAAGAGCGAGGTCGAGGCCGTGCTTGGGCACGAGGTGTCGCACATCAAGAACGGGGACATGGTGACGATGGTCCTCATTCAGGGTGTGGTGAACGCGTTTGCGCTCTACCTTTCCTACGTGGTGGCGGGGATCGTGCGGTCGGCGATGAGCTCGCGGGACGACAACCGGGGGCCTGGGTTCCTGGGGGTGATCGTCGGGCAGCTCGTGTTCATTGCGTGCCAGATCGTCTTCACTGCGCTGGGGTCGCTCATCACGGCTTGGTTCTCGCGGCAGCGGGAGTTCCGGGCGGATGCGGGCGGGGCGGAGCTGTCCGGGCGGAGCAACATGGTGGGGGCGCTGCGCGCTTTGATGGCGAATCAGGGGGCCGTGGACACCCAGCATCCCGCTTTGGCGAACCTCAAGATCTCCGGGGCGAAGGGGTTCGGGATGCTCTTCGCGAGCCATCCGCCGCTCGAGCAGCGGATCGCGGTCTTGGAGGGACGGGCGGCCGCCTAGCTTTCGGTCAGGAGGGCGGCGATCAGGGCCGCCCTTCTTGGCAGGTCCGCGATGTCGACGTGCTCGTTGCGGGAGTGGGCGCCTCCCCCGCGCGGGCCCAGGCCGTCGAGGGTGGGCAGGCCTTCGGCCGCGGTGAGGTTGCCGTCGGAGGCGCCTCCCACCTTGACGGCGCCCATCTCGAAGCCGAGGGCGTTCGCGATCTTCTTTGCTCTTGCGAAGAGCGCTTCGGATTGCGGGCTGGGCTGCATCGGGGGGCGGTCGAACTCTCCTTTTGCGTTCACGAAGACGCGGGGATCGGCGGACCGGTATTCCTGGAGCGCGCGTTCGATGCGCGTCCCCTCTTCCTTCGTCCACACGCGGGAGTCCACCGTGAGCGTCGCCTTCTCCGGGACGACGTTGGTGGCGGATCCCGCTTGCGCGACGGTGGCGGTCACGCTCGTTCCCTTGTCGCGGTCGCCCAGCGTCTCCACGAACAGGACGAAGCGCGCGAGCTCGGCGAGGGCGGAGGCGCCCTTCTCCGGCTCGAGGCCGGCGTGGGAGGCCTTGCCCGAGAACGTGACCTCGAAGGTCCCCGCGCCCTTGCGCGCGACCTTGGCCGCGCCGTCTTCCGAGGGCTCGAGCACCAGCACCTGACGGTGCTTTCTTGCGACGGAGAGCAGGAGCTCGCGCGAGGCCGCCGTCCCCACCTCCTCGTCGGGGATGAGCAGGAGCGTCACCGCGGGAGGCTTGGGCTCCTTGGCGAGCTCGGCGAGGACGGCCATGGCCACCGCGATGCCCGCTTTCATGTCGAAGATGCCGGGGCCGCTCGCGCGCTCGCCCTGGACGCGGAACGGGAACGTGTGGAGGGTGCCCGCGGGCCAGACGGTGTCGTGGTGGCCGAGGATCAGGGTCGCCCCCTCGCGCCCGCCCACGCTCGCGAGGACCGCTTCCCCCCGCGGCGGGCACGGGCGCAGCTCCGCGGCCACGCCGCGCTCGCGAAGCCGGTCGCGGATCCAGCCCGCGACCGCGGATACCCTCATGGGGTCGTCGGAGGGGCTCTCCATGCGGACGAGCGTCTCCAGGTCCGTGCCCATCCTCGCGGTGGCGTCCTCGAACTGGTGAAGCCAGCGTCTCGACATTCTTGTTTAGGGGCTCGACGGGAATGATATCCCGTCAGTCGACTTTCCGGACGAGCTCGTCGACGACGCCCAGCCAGGTCTGGAGCTCCGTCGCGGCGGGCGCCAACTCGTAGGCGTGGTGGTGGGAGGCGCGGCGGAGGGCACTCCAGGCGTGGCCGGCCCGGGACGCCAGCTCCGCGTCGCCCAGGTAGGTGCGCAGGCATATCAGTTGGGCGCGCATCGGGCAGCCCTGGAAGTCGAGGCCCTGACGGGACCAGAGGCGCGCGACACTCGCCTCGAGCGCCTGGCCGGCGAGGAGGGCGGAGGCGCGGGGCCAGAGGCCGGCGGTCAGGGGATCCGCGCGGTGCAGGAGGCCTCGCGCCATGTCGAGGGCTACGCGCGGGGCTTCTTCCCCGCTCAACTCAGGCCTCGGAGCCACGCCACGAGCTTGCTCGCGAGCCGGGCCAGGTCGAGGGCTTCCGTCGCCTTGACCTCGCCGCCCGTCTCGCAGCGCTTGTAGGTCTCCGCGAGCTCGGCTCCCGCCTCCTTCTCCAGGCGCTTTTGGACGTCCTTGCCGCGCTTCGCGTCGTCGAAGAGTGCCAGGCCGGCGAGGGCGGAGAGGCCTTCCGCCTCCTCGAGCAGCCGCTCGACCTCGCCGTACGACTCTCCTCTCGTGAGCCGCCGCCGCCGCACGACCTCCATGCACGCGGCTTCGAGGGCGAGCCGGCACAGGCCGGGCACCACGCGCGCCGCCGCCGACTCGGGCAGCTCCGCCGTCCCCGCGATCGCGAGCGCGTCCTCGAGGTAGCGGCCGACGGGATCGAGGGCGCGGCGCACGTCCACCACCGAGTTCTCGCGGCGCGTGACCTCGACGATCTCCGCGGCGATGTCGAGCCGTCTTACCGCCTCGGGCAGCCGGTCGTCGTGGGTGAAGACGAGGACCTGGCGGTCCGCGGACGCGCTCGCGAGCACGCGGGCGAGCCCGTCCACCCGGGCGGGGTCCATGGACTGCACGGGGTCGTCGATGACGATGAAGCGGAAGGGGCTCTCGGGAAGGGTGGCCCGCGGGACGAAGAGGCTGAGGGCGAGCGAGTGCAGCTCGCCCTGGCTCATCACCCCGAGGGCCGCTCCCGCGACGCCGTCGACCGTCACGTCGAGGACGACGCGCCGGCGCGTGCCGTCGCCCGTGAGCTGGATCCGCCCCAGCTCCACGTGGCTCTGCTGGCGCAGGCGCTCCCAGATCTTCCCCGCCTTCTCGGCGATGGGGCCGAAGCGGTCGTCGCGGATGCCCGCCGCCGCCTTCTTGAGCCAGTTTTCCGCGGGCTTGATCCGGACGAGCTCCCCGGCACCGCTTACCGCGTCGCGCGCGGTGAGGAGCCAGGCCATCACCTCCTGGGCCACGGGCCGCCAGGCGTCTTCTTTCTTTCCCAGCTCGGCGCGCGCGGCCTCGCGCAGGCGGACGACCGCCTCTCTTAGCGGCCCGCTCGCCTTTTCCAGGTGGTCGGCGAGCGCGCCCAGGTCCGCGATCGTCCCCGCCTTGATCCAGGTCCCGAGCGCCTCCACGAGCTCGCCGAGGTCCAGCCCCACCTCGCTCGCCCGCTGGAGCGCGTCCGCCTTCAGCGGGGCCAGGCCCTCCCACTGCTTCCGGGCCGCCTCCGCCCGCTCGTGCGCGGCCTCCGCTTCGCGCGCCGACTCCTGCAGGCGCTCGAGCGACGTCCGGCCCTTCTTGTCCCAGGCCTTGTCGAGGGCGCCCTCCTTGCCGCAGACCGGGCAGTCCCCGTCGCCGTGGGCCGCGTGGAAGGCGAGCGCCTGCTCCAGGAGCTTCGCCGCGTCTCTCGAGCGGGCGGCGGCGGTCCCCTCCGCGGCGGCGAGCGCCTTCCGGGCCTCGCGCATCTCGTTTACGGCGTCCTTGACCCGCGCCGGGATCCGGAGGCTCGAGGCCCGCGATCGCGCGCAGCACGTCGGCTTCCCCGCCGCCCTTCCCGGGCAAGGCACCCTCGGCGAGAACTGCATCCACCGCGTCGAGGTCCCACTCCTTGCCCTCGATGGCGGCGGCCACCCGCCGGGCCCGGTCGTCGTCCACGCCGCGGAGGCGCTCGAGCAGGCGAAGCCGCGCCTCTCCCGATTCCTTGACCGCCTTCTCCCGGGAGCGGCGCGCCTCCTGGAGCACGGTCTGGGCGCCCACGAGGTCTTCGAGGCCGAGGATGGCGGAAAGCGCGTCGTAGAGCTTCGACGGCCCCTCGTCGAGGAGGGAGCCCAGCTCGTTGTAGGAGAGGAACGGGCGGTGCGTAAGGAGCGCGCCCGTCCAGCCGAGCGCGTCGAGGTCCGGACCCGTGCGGCCGGGAAGCTCGACACCGATCTGCCCGGTCTCGAACTCCGCGGCCTCCTCCCAGCGCCGCGAGACGACGCACGCGCTCTTTTCCCCTTCCACGACGAACGTGCCCTTCAGGAACGTCGCGGGATGGTGGAGGTTCCGCCAGCCGTCGCGCCAGACGGAGGCGCGCTCCTTCCAGCGCAGGCTGTCCCCGGTCAGCAGCACCTCGAGGGCTTCCGCGAAGCTCGACTTCCCCGAGCCGTTCCTCCCCACGACGAGCGTGAGGCCGGGGCCCGGGGCCAGCTCGAGCGTCTGGGTGGGGCCGATGCCCCTGAACCCCTCGACGGCGATCGACCGCAGGAACGTCCCGGTCGACGCCGCGGCGGTCCGTGTGTCGAGCGGCGATCGCGCCTGCGCCTTTCCCGAGAGCTCGGCCGTGAGGCCCTTTTCGCCTTCGAGGGCCCCCAGGACGAGCCCGCTCCAGCCCGCGTCGACGGACGCGTCCGCCTCGAGCCGCGCCATGACGATCGCCCGAAGCCCGGGATCCACGGCGCCTAGTCTACTCGGGAGAGAATGGACGGATGGCGGGAAGGATGGTCGTTGCGGTCGTGCTCGTCGGGCTCGTCTCCGCCGTCGCGGAGCCCCAGGCCCCGGCGAGCGCCCACGCGCCTTTGGCGGCCGCGCTCGAGCGCTTCGCCGAGCACGAGCGCGAGGACAAGGGGATCCCCGGCCTCGCCATCGCCCTCGTGGAGGACCAGCAGGTCGTCTGGACGTCGGCGCTCGGCTGGGCGGACGAGGACCGGACGACGAAGCTCACGGCCGGCAACGTCCACCGCGTGGGCTCGATCTCCAAGCTCGTCACGGACGTCGCGATCATGCAGCTCGTGGAGAAGGGCGTCCTCGACCTCGACGTCCCGGTGACGCGCTACCTCCGCGACTTCCGGCCGGAGAACCCCTTCGGCGGCGCGATCACCCTGAAGATGCTGATGGCCCACCGCTCGGGGCTCGTGCGCGAGCCCCCGGTCGGGAACTACTTCGATCCCCGGCCGGCGACGCTCGCGGAGACCGTGCGCAGCCTGAACCGCACGACCCTCGTCTACCCGCCCGGGCAGCGGACGAAGTACTCGAACGCGGGCATCGCGGTGGTGGGGAGGGTGTTGGAGCATCGCCAGCGCGAGCGGTTCGCGGGGTACGTGAAGCGCGCCGTCCTCGAGCCCCTGGGGCTCCGCTCGAGCGCCTTCACGCCCGAGCCGGCTCTCGCTCCCCGCGTGCCGGAAGCACTCATGTGGACCTACGACCCGCGCGTCTTCCCCGTTCCCCGGTTCGAGATGGGGATGGCGCCCGCGGGCAGCCTCTACGCGACCGTGGGCGACCTCGGGCGCTTCCTGTCCGTCCTCTTCGCGCGCGGCCGGGGCCCGCGGGGCCCCGTCCTGAAGCCGGAGACGCTCGAGCGGATGTGGGCGCCCGCGTTTCCCTCGGAGGGCGAGGCCGCCTTCGGGCTGGGCTTCCGTGTCTCGACCTTCGAGGGGCGGCGTCTCGTGGGCCACGGCGGGGCGATCTACGGCTTCGCGTCGTCGCTCCTCGCCCTTCCGGACGACAAGCTCGGGGTCGTGGTCGTGGCCACCAAGGACTGCGCCAACGCCGTGACCGATCGCATCGCCCGGCAGGCCCTCCGCCTGCTGCTCGCGCGCCGGGAGGGTCGGCCGTTGCCGGAGCCGGAGACGACGGCCGCCATCGAGCCCGCCCGGACGCGGGCGCTCGCCGGCCGCTACGTTGCGGGGGACGCGTGGGCGGAGCTCGACGAGCGGGCGGGAGAGCTGCACCTGACGCGAAGCGACGCCGCGGAGCGGCTGCGGCTCCGCGCACGCTCGCAGGGGCCCGGGCTCGTCGTGGACGACGTGCTCGAGTACGGGCTCGCCGTCGTTCCGGAGGGCGAGACGCTCCGGATCGGCGACCGCTCGTTCACGCGCGCGCCCGCGGCACTGCCCGCTGCCCCTCCCGCGCGCGTGGACCGGCCTCGTCGGCGAGTACGGCTGGGACCACAACACGCTCTACGTCCTCGAGCGGCACGCCCGCCTGGAGGCGCTCATCGAGTGGTTCACGTCCTACCCGCTCGTCGAAGTGTCGCCCGACGTCTTCCGCTTCCCCCCGACCGGCCTCTACCCCGACGAGACGCTGCGCTTCACCCGCGACGCGAGCGGCCGGGCCACCCGGGTCAGCCTGAACGGGATCGACTTCGTGCGGCGTTCGTCCGGCGTCGAAGGCGGGGTCTTCCGCGTCACGCCGCTGCGGCCGGTCTCGGAGCTCGTCGACGGACGCCCTCGCGGCGTCAGCCGCCGGCGGAGACCGGCGACAAGCTGCCTTCCTCGCTCGTGGACCTCGCCCGGCTCGAGCCCGACGCTCAAGCTCGACGTGCGCTACGCGGGGACCGACAACTTCCTGGGCGTGCCCGTCTACAAGGAAGCGCGGGCCTTCCTGCAGCGCCCCGCCGCGGAGGCGCTCGTGCGCGCGCATCGCCGCCTCGCCGACCAGGGCTACGGCCTGCTGATCCACGACGCGTACCGGCCCTGGTACGTCACCCGCGTCTTCTGGGAGGCCACGCCGGAGGAAAAGCACACCTTCGTCGCCGACCCCGCGCAGGGCTCGCGCCACAACCGCGGCTGCGCGGTGGACCTGACGCTCTACCGTCTGAGCGACGGGCAGCCCGTGCGGATGCCCGGCGTCTACGACGAGATGTCCGAGCGGTCCTATCCGGACTTCCCGGGCGGCACGTCGGAGGAGCGCTTCCTCCGCTACGTCCTGCGCCGGGCGATGGAGGACGAAGGCTTCACGGTCAACGAGGCGGAGTGGTGGCACTTCGACTACCGGGACTGGCGGCGCTACGCGATCCAGAACCTGACGTTCGACGCCCTGGACGCCCGGTAGCCCGTCCGCGGGCTCGCGGGGCCTCTCCCCCGCCGGATCCGGGGGCCTGATCGCTCAGCCTCCCCTTGCATGCCGCCAATCGTGTGCTATATACTGAACCACATGGTTCAGTATGCCTGGGCCGGCTTCGATGCCTCGTTCGCCGCGCTCTCGGACGCCACCCGCCGCGGCGTTCTGGAGCAGCTCTGGCGTGCAGACGCTTCGATCACGGACCTTGCCGAGAAGTTCCACATGACCCTGACGGGCATGAAGAAGCACGTCGGCGTCCTGGAGCAGGCGGGGCTCGTCACCACGGAGAAGGTCGGGCGCGTGCGGACCTGCAAGCTCGGCCTGCGCCGACTGGAGGAAGAGGCGGCATGGATCGAGAGGTATCGCCAGCTCTGGGACGCACGCTTCGACGAGCTGGACAAGGTTGTCGAGGAACTGAAACGGAAGGAGAAAGTCGATGGACGCAAGAAGAGAGAGTGAGCCTACCCTCATGAAGAACCGCACGACGGTGGAACGGAAGTCCGAGCGGGAGCTAGTCGTCACGCGAACCGTCAACGGCCCGGCGCGCCTCGTGTTCGAGGCGTGGACCAAGCCCGAGCTGTTCAGGCAGTGGTGGGTGCCGAAGTCGATGGGCATGTCCCTGCGTTCCTGTGAGATGGATGTTCGTGTCGGGGGCAAGTACCGTCTCGAGTTCGAACCCGATGCTATGGCGTTCTTCGGCACGTACAAGGAAGTAACACCGCACTCGCGCCTCGTCTGGACCAATGAGGAAAGTGACGAGGGTTCCGTCACGACGGTGACCTTCGCGGAAAAAGGCGGCAAGACGTTGCTGGTCCTGCACGAGCTTTATCCCTCGAAGGAAGCTCTCGACGCCGCCGGCACCGGGGCGGCGGATGCGATGGGAGAGACGTTCGAGCAACTGGACGAGCTTCTCGTCACCCTGGGCGCGAGCGTGGGACGGTCGTGAAGTCGTCGCTCTCAACTCCGTCCGGACCGAGTTACGTTTCTACCCATTCCGGACGGAGTTGGGGGGTCGGGCGGCGCTCGCGAAGACGGCCAGGGCGATCCCGCCCAGCACGACCGCACCCGCACCGGCGAGCCGCAGCGTCAGCGACTCGCCGAGCAGCACGACACCCCCGACCGCCGCGAGCACCGGGACGGCGAGCTGGAGGACGGCCGCCCGGAGCGGCGTGAGGCCGGGGAGGGCCGCGTACCAGGCGGCGTAGCCCAGGCCGGACGTGACAGCGCCGGAAGTCGCGGCGAGCAGGAGCCCGCGAGCCGTGGCGTGTCGCTGCGCGGAGAGGGCCAGGGCGGCCAGGATTGCGAGGGGAACGGCTCTGATGAAATTCGAGGCGTTGGCGGCGACGGGATCGGCGGCTCCGCGGCCTCGAAGCGAGTAGACGCCCCAGGCCACCCCCGCGAGCGCCATGAGAGCCGCCCCCACGGGGTCGGGGGCCCGGAGGCCGGGGGCCACGAGGACGACGAGACCGCCGAGGGACACGAGAAGCCCGAGCCACTGCAGGGCCGAGGGCCGGTGGCCCGTCGCCATTCCCCAGCCGATCATCGAGACCTGAACGGCCCCGAACAGGACGAGCGCGCCCGTCCCCGCGTCGAGACGGAGATAGGCGAGCGAGAACGCGAGGGCGTAGGCGAAGAGCGCAACGGCCGCGGTGAGGCTCCCCGATCGCCAGGTCGCCTGCGGAGAGCCGGTCCTCGCCGCGAGGACCCCGAGCACGAGCGCCCCCGAGGCGAGGCGGACGAGCGTGAACGTGCCCGCGTCCACGAGCTGCCCGCGCAGGGCGGCCCGAGCGAGCAGGGAGTTCGAGGCGAAGGCGACGAGCGCGAGCGCCGTCAGGACGACGGTCTTGCCGGTCACCTTGAGGAGGAAAGGTCCTGATGGCGTGGGGCGATCACAAGAAGTGCCTTGATGAAGCCCCCATCCACCGCGATGGACTGGCCTGTGATGAACCCCGCGCGATCGGAGGCCAGAAATGCCACCAGCGCGGCGAGTTCCCGCGGATCTCCTAGTCGCCGCGCTGGAGTTTGTGCTTGCCACCGCGCGACGATCTCCGCGGGGGCGCTGCCCTCGGCCTTCGCCATCGCTTCCGAAAGCTCCACCAGGCGCTCCGTGCGCGTGTAGCCCGGCATCACGTTGTTGACGGTGATGCCCTGCGACGCCACCTCGTTGGCGAGGGTCCGGGCCATGCCCGTGACCGCGGCCCGGATCGAGTTCGACAGGATGAGGCCGTCCACCGGCTGCTTCACCGCCATGGACGTCACGTTGACGATGCGGCCGTGGCGCCGCTCCTGCATGCCGGGAAGGACGGCGCGGGCGAGCTCTACCGCGCTCCGCAGGAGGAGTCCCACCGCCGCGTCCCAGTCTTCCGGCCCAAGGCTGGCGAACGTGCCGGACCGCGGTCCTCCGGTGTTCGTGACGAGGATGTCGATGCGCCCGTGCTCGCGGCGGCCGGCTTCCACCACGCGCTTCACGTCCTCGATGCGGCTCAGGTCCGCGGGCACCGCAATCACGGGCACCCCGTGCGCCTTCGCGATGGCGTCCCGCGTCTCCTCGAGGGCCCGCGAGCCGCGCGCGCACAGGACGAGGGCAGGCGCCCTCCGCCGCGAGCTCCTCCGCGATCGCCCGCCCGAGCCCCTGGCTCGAGGCGGCGACGAGTGCTGTCTTGCCGCGAAGACCGAGGTCCATCGCTACTTCTTCCGAAGATACGCGTCCGTGCCGTCCAGCCAGTCCTGCCGCGGGGGCGCGAAGATGTCGACGTCCAGGGTGTCCTCGAGCGCCTCCGCCTTGTGGGGCAGGTTCGAGGGGATCACGAGCACCTCGCCCGACCGCACCACCTGCTCCTTCTCGCCGTTCTCGCCGAGCCAGAAGTGGAGCGCCCCCTCGAGGACGTAGGTGAGCTGCTCGTTCTCGTGGAAGTGCTTGGGCACGACACAGCCCTTCTTCAGATAGACGTGGGCGAGCATGATGCGCTCGCCGGTGACGAGCCTCCGGTCGAGGAGGTCGTTCAGCTTCTCCTTGGGGATGTCGTCCCAGCGGTGGAAACGGGCTTCCTTTCGACTCTCCATCGGGTTGCTCCTCTCGGCCGTGTGCAGGATCATCAGCTTCTGCCAGATCTTTCGCGACAGGCCGGTGGTCAGGTCCTCCACCTCGTTCACCGCGGCGAGGGCGACGCCGTCCCCGAAGTCCTGGATGTAGACGGCGGCGAGCTTGCCCGTGAGGGAGAGCATCTCGCTGCAGTAGTCGAGGTAGCGGCTCAGCTCGAAGGGGTCGAGGCGGCGGGGGGGCAGGATCCCCGTCTCGCGGCCCCGCTGCAGGACCCACTCCGGGTCCTTCGTGAGCTGGTGCATGTCGATGAGGTGGGCGATCGCCCTGAGCTCGTCGATCGCATCCAGGGCCCTCTTCCTCTTGATCCGGCCCTCCAGCGTCACGAGGAAGAAGACCCCCACCCCCACGAACACCACGTCGTTGATCCCGGACTCCAGGGCCTGGACGAACTCGAAGAGGACGAACGGCTCGTCCGGCATCCGCATCTGGACCACGGTCCCGACGACGCCGACGCCGATGAGCGCGACGAGCGCGCCCACGGCCAGCCGCAGCGCCAGTATCGGGCGCGCGAACCAGGCGATCCGCTCGGGGACCCGGGACGCGATCTGCTGCAGCTCCCGCGCGACCCCGGCGAGGCCGGAGCCGGGAAAGCGCGCCTCGACCCGCAGGAACAGCTTGTCGATCGTCCCCTGGACCCGGCGGATGTCGAGCTGCAGGTACGGCACCCTGGGCGCGTCCGCGCGGTCTCCCACGAGGCGGGAGACTAGCACGCTCGGGGGAGGACTATGCCTGCGGGGACCCCGGCGGCAAGGCGGTGAGCTTGCGAGATGCCGAGACCCAGAAGAATTCCGCGATGCGGCCGTCGGCGTCCAGGCGGCACTCCCAGACGACGCGCGGCGGGAGCGGCGGGCGGGCCCACGCAAAGTTGAGGACGACGCCGGGGGCGTCGTTGAGGCGGGTGAACCGCACCGATGAGGGGAGGATGCGTTTCGCAGCCAGGCCGAAGACGAGTCGGAGCACCTTTTCGCGACCAAGGACCGGTTGGAGAGCCGTCACGAACTCTCCGCCGCCGTCGGAGACCAGGCGGACTTCCTGGGCTAGAAGAGACTCTGCTTTGACAACGTCGCCAGCCTGGAGACAGGCCAGGAGGCTGGAAAGGATATCCTCCGCGCCCGCCACCGTGGGGTTGCGCGACCGGCAGGAACGATCGTATGCAGCGAGTAGTCGGCGGGCGCGGAGGTGGGATGTCCTCACCTTCACCTCCGTGAATCGCAGGGCCGCCGCGGTTTCCTTGACCGAATAGTCGAAGACGTCCCGGAGAAGGAGGACCGCGCGCTGGGCCGGGGTCAGGGCTTCGAGCGCGACGAGGAACGCGAAGGACAGGCTTTCCACGAGGTCGTAGCGCGTCGCCGGGTCGCCCTCCGCGATCGGCTCGTAGGCGGGGGGGACGTCCTCGGTCTCGAGCGGCGAAGGGAGCCAGGGCCCTTCGTAACGGCGGCGGCGGCGCCGCCGCAGCAAGTCGCGGCCCAGGTTCAAGGCCACGCGCACGAGCCAGGGTCGCCAGGGAAGGTCCTGCCGCGCGGGAGGACGCTTGAGGGCCCGCACGAACGTCTCCTGGACGACGTCGTCCGCGTCGGCGGCGCTGCCCGTCAGGCGATAGAGGAGCCCCCAGAGAAACGCCCGATGGGCGGCGTACTCGCGCGCGACGTCCGGCGGGGACTCGGCCATCGCCGCTTAATGTGCCACGGCCTCGGCCTCGCGGCGGGGGGCCGTCGCCCCGGAGAGGACGGCGCGGGCCGCGGCCCGCGCGCTGGCGAGGCTTGCGTCCGCGAGCAGGCCTTCGCTTCCCACCCAGTCGCCCGCGACGAAGAGGCCGGGAACGTCGGGGACGGCGGGGGCGGGGCGAGGGGCTGGCGTGGTGAGGGCATTGGAAACGACCAGGTCGGGCAGGAACCGCTGACGGACGACACGGCTTTGCCAGCCGGGTTGGAGGAGGTCCAGGGCCTGCTCCAACTCTCGGCGAACCACGTCCGGACGGGGGTTCGCCTCGTGTGGACCCAGGTATTTCGCCGCATGGAGAACGCCGCCTCCTTCCGGCGCCAGACGCGCGACCGCGGAGTGGAGCGAGACGTAGAGCGGGGCGTCGATCCCGAGGGCGAAGCGGCCGTGCGCGCGCGGGACGGCGTCGAGGGCCACGTCCAGGCACGCGGCGCGGACCGGCACCGCCTGCGCGGCTGCCAGGTGGAGGGACGGCGCGTCGGGCGCCAGGGCTGCGACCTGGGCGGGGCTCCCCGTGGCCACGACCACGGTTGCGTCCTTCTCCCGGCCGTCGGCGAGCACGACGGCGCGTACCGACCCTTCGACCAAGACCCGCCGGACGGGCGCCTCCGTCTCGATGCACACGCCCGCCGCCTCCGCCTGCGCGCGTAGCCCGTCCACGATCGATTGCCATCCCCCGTCGAGGTAGAGGACGCCCGTCCGCAGCGCGCGCTGGATCTGCGCGACCGCCGCCTCCGCACCCTGGCGCTCCGGGTCGTGGGCGTACGTCGCGACGCGGACGATCGCGGCCAATAGCTCGCGGACTTCCTCGCGGCCCGACGCCCCGGAGAGCCACTCGGCCACCGTCCGCCCGCGGAGCGTCGCGGGATCGGCCTTGGGCAGGGCGGCCAGGATCCGGGCGACCTCGAGCTTGCCGCCCAGGGACAGGATCCCGGTCGTGAGCAGCGACAGCGGCCCCACGGGCAGGGTGTCGAGCCGGCCTCCCCGGATGGCGAAGGACCCGGAGGACGGAGGCCGCCCGCCCCGGACGGCGACGCCCAGCTCCTTGAGCACGGCGCGGCCCTCCCCCGCGACGTAGAGGGCGTGCGGACCGAGGTTGAATCGGAACTCGCCGAACGGCGTCGTGACGGCCCGTCCCCCGACGGCGCGCGCCTTCTCGTAGAGCGTGACCCTCCGCCCGGCGCAGGCCAGATAGGTGGCCGAAGCCAGGCCCGCAAGCCCGCCCCCGACGACGACGATCGACTCGCCCATCCGCTCCTCCTACCCCTTACACGTCCGGGGGGTGCTGGACGTGACACGCCTGGTGTAGTTTCTGCCCATGCCGCAAAAGATAAAGATGCTGATCGACACCGATACCGCCTCGGACGACGCGGTCGCCCTCATCATGGCTCTCCGGGCGCCGGACGTGGAGGTCCTGGCCATCACGGTGGTCGCGGGGAACGTGGGCCTTCCCCAGGGCAGCCGGAACGCCCGCTACACCGTGGAGCTGTGCGGCCGGCCGGTGCCCGTTTACGAGGGCGCGCTCCGGCCGCTCATCCGGGAGCCGTACCTCGCCACCTTCTTCCACGGCGAGGACGGGCTCGGCGACCAGGGGTATCCGCCCCCGCGCTCGCCGGCCGCGGCCGGCCACGCCGTCACGGCGATCATCGACACGGTCCGCGCCCATCCCGGCCTCACCCTCGTGACACTCGGCCCCCTCACGAACATGGCGCTCGCGATCATGCAGGCCCCCGACCTCGCGGAGAAGGTCGGACGCTGCGTGGTGATGGGCGGCGCCGCCTGCACCGTGGGCAACGTGACTCCGGCCGCCGAGTACAACATCTGGTGCGACCCCGAGGCCGCGCGCCTCTGCTTCCGCTCCGCGCTGCCCATCGAGATGGTGGGCTGGGAGCTCTGCCGGGGGGCCGCGAACCTCGACGAGAAGGACATCGCCTACTGCCGCTCCCTCGATACTCCCCTCGCTCACTTCACGGTCGACTGCAACGAGACCGCGATCCGGGCCAACCGCGAGCTGCTCGGGGAGGCCGGGATCTCGCTTCCCGATCCCGTGGCGATGGCGGTCGCCCTCGATCCCTCTATCGCCACCCGCACGAGCCGGCACTGGGTGGACGTGGAGTGCGAGGGCACGCTCACCCGCGGGCAGACGGTGGTGGACGAGCTCGGGGTCGTGAGGCGCGGGCTCGAGAGCACCACGGGCTGGGAGTGGCGCGGCACGCGCGAGCCCAACGTCACGGTGTGCTGGGCGATCGACGTCGCCCGCTTCAAGGAGCTGCTCTATCGCTCGCTGCGTTAGGCGTGGGCGGCGTTCAAGGTGTTGGAGAGTCGGGGCGGCTTCGTTTGACCCTCGAAGCGGACCGGGGTAGCGTCTCCGCTCGTCCACCTGAGGAATGAACATGAGACTTGGACTCTGCCCGGCTCTCGTCGGCGCGCTTCTCGGCGTCTCCACGACCAGCGAAGTCACGCGCGCCGCCGAGGGTGACTTCGACGCCCAAGCCGCTCCCTTTGTCTATCCGGCCACGGCCCCCTTCGACGTGAAGGAGGTCGGCAAGGAGACGCGTGAGGGCGCTACGGTCCACGACATCGTCTTCGCCGCCCAGCCCGGGTCGCCCGCGGCCCAGAAAGCCTACCTCGTCGTCCCTCCGGGAAAGGGTCCGTTCGCGGGCGTCCTCTGGGTGCACTGGCTGGGCGAGCCCTCCACCACGAACCGCACGCAGTACCTGGGCGAGGCCGTCGCCCTCGCGGGGCGCGGGACCGTCTCCCTCCTCGTCGACGCGATGTGGTCCGCCCCCGACTGGTACGGCAAGCGCGTGCCCGAGCAGGATTACGAGAACTCGGTCCGCCAGGTCGTCGCGCTGCGCCGCGCGATGGACCTGCTCACGTCCCGTCCGGAGGTGGACAAGACCCGCGTGGGGTTCGTGGGCCACGACTACGGAGGGATGTACGGGATGCTCGCCGCCGGCCTCGACCGGCGGGCCAAGACGTACGTGTACGTCGCCGTTGCCTCGAGCCTGAACGACTGGGCCTTCTTCGCGCGGCAGCCCAAGTCCAAGACCGAATATCTCCGGCAGAACGCTCCCCTCGAGCTCACGGACTTCCTCCGGCAGGTGAAGAACGCGAGCACGCTCTTCCAGTTCGCGACGAGCGACGCCTACGTGGCCCGCGCGGACACCGCGGTCGTCCTGGGCGCCGCCTCGGACCCCAAGGAGCGCCGCTTCTACGACACCGACCACGGGATGGGCCTGC
Source organism: uncultured Acidobacteriota bacterium (assembly GCA_963742595.1). Lineage (GTDB taxonomy): Bacteria > Acidobacteriota > Vicinamibacteria > Fen-336 > Fen-336 > CAVPGH01. The sequence goes on from CAVUMT010000001.1 coordinate 34,471, forward strand.
CCAAGGTCGCGGAGGACCGGCAGGCGTGGCTCGTGAAGGAGCTCGGCCTGTCGGGCGGCGGCGGGGCGCCGGCGCCCTAGGTTCAACTCCGTCCGGACCGAGTTGTCCATCGCCTCGGCTCGTCAACAGCAGAAAGCAAAGCGGTCAGTCGCTAGGTCATGCACTACTTGAAGCGACTCCGTCCGGACCGAGTAACCGATCTGCCGGTAGCCGCGCCGAGAATTCTTTCTTATACGTTAGGCGCGGACCCATTGTGGCCACGCTCCGGACTACAGTCGTTGCATGTCACTCGAACGGCCGCTCCAGTCACTCTCCGACGACGAGGTCCTGCGTGGACTCGCCGATCTGCTCGGTCGGTCCCGCCGCGTCGAGTCCGACCTCGTCGCCCACATCGCCGAGGTGGAGGTGCGGCGCCTCTATGCCCGCGAGGCCTCCCCGTCGATGTTCGTCTACTGCACCGACGTCCTCCACCTTTCCGAGGGCGAGGCCTATCTGCGGATCGGCGTGGCCCGGGCGGCTCGCGAGCACCCCGTGCTCCTGGAGATGCTCGCGGACGGCCGCCTCCATCTGAGCGGCGTTGGCAAGCTGGCGCCGCACCTCACCTTGGAGAACCGGGACGTCCTCCTCCCCCGTGCCGTCCACAAGTCGAAGCGCCAGATCGAGGAGCTGCTCGCGGAGTGGGCACCCCGACCGGACGTTCCCACCGTCCTGCGGAAACTGCCTGACCGGCCGATTCGGGAGGAACGTGCGGCTCAGGAGGAGGACGGAGGCGAGGTCCGGACAGTCGAACTCCGTCTGGACGGAGTTCCTCGCCCGGTTCCGGTCGCGCCCCCACGCGTCGAGCCGCTCGCTCCGGCGCGATACAGGGTGCAGTTCACCGCCGGAGCCGAGCTCTACGGCAAGCTGGAGCGTCTTCGGGCGCTCCTGCGCCATGAAGTGCCGGACGGCGACCTGGCCCAGATCATCGAGAAGGCGGTCACCGAGAAGCTGGAGCGGCTGGAGGCCCGGCGATTCGGCCTGACGAGCTCTCCGCGCAAGGGGCCGGTTCGAGTGAACCCCTTCTCGCGGAATATCCCGGCCGCGGTCCGGCGGGCCGTGCACGAGCGCGACGGGAGTCGATGCCGCTTCGTGGACGTCCAGGGGCGAAGATGCCCGGAGCGCCATCGACTCGAGTACCACCACCGGCATCCGTTCGGGCTCGGGGGCGGCTCCGATCTCGGCAACATCGGCCTGATGTGCGCGGCCCACAACCGCCTGATGGGCGAGATCGATTACGGCAGGAAGGTGATGCTTCGGCGCGACTCCGTCCGGAATGGGTAGGAGGGTAACGCCGCGGCCTAGAGCAACGTCCCGCGCAGCAGGGTCGCGGCCACCTCGAAGTAGATGACGATCCCGGTGACGTCCACGAGCGTGGCCACGAAAGGCGCCGAAGAAACGGCGGGGTCCAGGCCCACGCGCTTGAGCATCAGCGGGAGCATGGAGCCGGTGAGCGTCCCCCACAGGACGACGCCGAGCAGGGACAGCCAGACCGTGAACGCGATGAGCAGCCAGTGCGGGCCGTAGATCGGCGAGACGATCGACCACAAGGTGATGCGCAGGAAGCCCACGAGGCCGAGGGTGCTCCCGAGCACGAGACCCGCGAGGATCTCCCGCCGCATGACCTGCCACCAGTCGCGCACGCTCAGCTCGCCGACGGCCATCGCCCGGATGATGAGCGACGCGGCCTGGGAGCCGGAGTTGCCGCCGCTGCTGATGATGAGGGGGACGAAGAGGGCGAGGACGACGGCGCGGGCGATCTCGTCCTCGAAGCGGCCCATGGCGGTGGCGGTGAGCATCTCCCCCAGGAAGAGGACGAGGAGCCAGCCCGCGCGCTTGCGGATGAGGCTCCAGAAGGGCGCGGTCGCGTAGGGGGCGTCGAGGGCCCCCGGCTCGACGGCGCCCATCTTCAGCGCGTCTTCCGTGCCCTCCTCGATCATCACGTCGATGACGTCGTCCACGGTGACGAAGCCGACGACCCGGCCGTCCGCCTCCAGGACGGGCACCGCGAGCAGGTTGTACTTCGCGATCTTCGCGGCCACCGCCTCCCGGTCGTCGCGGGCGTTGACGGTGACCGGCTTCTTGCGCATCGCGGAGGAGAGGGCCTCTTCGAAGTCCGCCATCACGAGGTCGCGCAGGGAGACGGAGCCCAGGAGCTTGCCCGCGTCGTCCATGACGTAGCAGGCGTAGATGGACTCCTTCTCCTGGGCCACCGAGCGGATGTGGCGGAGCGCGTCCCCTACCTTCATGCCGGGATCGAGCCGCACGAACTCCGTGGTCATGATGCCGCCCGCGGTGTGCTCGGGGTAGAGGAGCAGGCTCTCCACCTCCGTGCGCACCTCGGAAGAGAGCTTGGGGAGGAGCCGGCGGCGGGCGACCTCCCCCATCCCGCGGACGATCTCCGTCCGCTGGTCGGCGGAGAGGGCTTCGAGGACCTGGGAGGCCCGCCCCGGCTCCAGCTTCTCCACGATCGCGCTGCGGCGCCGCAGCGTGGGCTGGTCGAGCACCTCCGTGGCGCGGGCGATCGAGAGCATGCTCAGCACGGACGCCGCTTCCTGGAGCCGGAGCTGGTTCAGAAGCTCCGCGAGGTCCGCCGGGGGAAGCTCGCCCACGACCTCGCCGATGCCGACAAAGCTCTCGTCCAGTCGGAGGCGGATGCGCTCGAGGAGGTCGGGGTGATCGGTCACGCGGATTCCGCGGGCAGTCTACCCCAGCATCCTCGCGAGCCCCGCGACCGCGCGCGACCAGGCCTTGCGGACGAGGTCGGGCCAGGTGCGGTCGGGAAGGAGCGGCGGGAAGCGACTCGCCCCGGGCTGGCGCCAGGCGTTCGTCCAGCCGCTGCCGTCCCACAGGAGGTCGACGCCCCCACCCGTCACCGCCTTCACGGACGGCGCGGGGTTCCCGCCGTTGTCCGCGAGGACGTTGTCGTGGATCCAGTTCCCCTCGGGAACCGGGCCCACGTCGAAGGCGGCCCCGGGAGGGAAGGCCATGGCCAGGCTGACCACCGCGATACCGAAGGAGTCGTTGCCCCGGATCTCGTTCTCCGCGACCTCCGTGCGGTCCGCCGCCATGATGAAGATGCCGGCCCCCGGGGGGACCTTGCTGACGATGGCGGTGGGATCGCCGAAGTTCGGGTGGTTGTTGGCGATCACCCGGTTCCGGACGACGCGGGTGTCGTGGCCCACCTTCGACGGGTTGTTGGGGAGCAGGAAGACGAGGATGCCTCCCGTGTTGTCGTGGGCGTGGTTGTCCTCGACCACCGCGTTCGTCGAGTTCTCGATCTCGATCCCGGTGACGTTGCCGTGGACCTCGTTCCCGCGGACCACGATGTCCGCGGACTGCCCCACGTAGATCGCCGCGTCCTTCGCCCCCGTGACCACGACCTTCTCCACGAGCACGTCCCTGCACTCCACCGGGTAGACGCCGTAGAGGCCGGTGCTCTCCACCACGAGGTCGCGGAAGACGACCCCGGTGGCCCCGTGCACGGTGATGCCGTTGCTCGTGTAGTTGCGGAGGGCGAAGCCCTCGATCGTGAAGCCGTGGCCGGAGGCGATCACGGCGTCCGTCAGAGCGCCTTCGCCGTCGAGGACGGCGCGCCGGCCGTCGCGGACGAGGCCCCGCAGGGTGACGCGGTCGACGTCCACGAGCACGCTCTGGCGGTACGTCCCCGGCTCGACCTCGATCGTGTCGCCGGGGCGCGCGGCGTCCACCGCGTCCTGGATCGATCCGCCCGCCTTCACGGTATGCGTGAGGGGCGGACGCGGAACGGTGCTCCCGACCGCGGGCCGGGCCCGAGACTCGCCCCGCGTGCGGCCGGGCGACGGTGCGCGGCGCGGCACCACGGGGAGGCCGGAGGGAACGCGGTCCGGCACCTCGGGGAGCCGCGTCTCGTCGGTGAGGGCGTTCAGGAAAGCAACGAGGTCCTGCTGCTCCTCGGTGCTCAGCGAGAAGACGCGGATCTTGTCGTCCAGGTTCGCGAGCTCGAGGCCCTCGCCCTTCCCTCCGCCCTTGGCGTAGAAGGCGAGCACCTCCTCGAGCGTCTGGAACTTCCCGTTGTGCATGTAGGGGGCGGTCAGGGCGACGTTCCGGAGCGTCGGCACCTTGAAGGCGCGCTCGTAGGCCGGCCCCCCTCCGGCTTCGGCCCGGCCGCGGTCCTTGTCCTGGCCGGCGAGGTCGGGCACGCCGATGACCTTGAAGTCGGGGTTGGCGAGTGTCGGAAACCCGTGGCACTCGAAGCAGCGGGTCTTGAGCGAGCGGAAGAGGGTGAGGCCGCGCCGCTCCTTCGGATCGAGGGCGGTGGTGTCGCCCATCCGGTAGCGGTCGAAGGGCGACGCGTCGGACACGAGCGTCCTCTCGAACGCGGCGACGGCGGCGGTCGTGTTCGCGAAGGTGACGGGCTTTCCAGCCTTTCCAGCCTCTCCGTCCTTCCCCCCGTAGGCGGCGTCGAAGAGCCGCACGTACTCGGGGATCTTCGAGAGCTCGCGGACGAGCTCGTCCGGATCCTGCGCCATCTCGTCCGCCGACGTGATCGGGAAGCGGGCCTGATCCTCGAGGTCGCTCGCCCGGCCGTCCCAGAACTGGCGGTGGTTGTAGGCGGCGTTCCACACCGTGGGGGCGCCGCGCCTCACGACCGTCCCCCCCGAGCGCTCCGGACCGAGGCCCTTCCCGCCCTTGCCCATGCTCAGGCCGCGTCCGTCCGTGAGCCCGAGGTCGGGGTGGTGGCAGGTCGCGCACGAGACGTCGTTGCCTCCCGAGAGGATCGGATCGAAGTAGAGGAGCCGCCCGAGGGCCACGCGCTCGGGTGTCGTCTCGTTGTCCGGGCGCACGGCCATCTTCGGAAACGACCGCCGCAACCCGCCGTCGCCCGGGGTGTTCGAGACGGCGCCCGCGGGGGGTCCGTCCGGAGGGACCGGCCAGAGGGCGAGAAGGAGGAAGCCCAGGATCGGGAGATCGACCAGGAGGGTCGCGAGCAGGAGGATCCGCCGGGTGCGCGGGGTCTTCAATGGCTTTCCTGGTAACTCGTCTGCCGCCGTAGCTTACACCCCCTCCCCACGGGGGAATATTGGCGTCCCCGCCCGCGTATTCGAGATGACGGCGGCGACGCCGTCCAAGAGAGCGAGGGGGAAACGATGGCGTGGCGGCACGCGGTTCCGGTCCTGGTCCTGGGAGTCCTCGCCGTACCCGGCGCCCGCGCCCACGAGGGGAGCGGCGGCGCGGGGCGGCTCGTCGACGTCTCGGTGGAGGTCGAGGGTCGCACGTCCCCGCTCTACGCCGCGGCCGACGGGTCGGGGCGCTTCTACTTCGAGGCGCGGGAAGGCGGCCGCTACTCGATCCGCCTCGCGAACCGCACGGGCGAGCGCCTGGGGGCGGTGGTCACGGTGGACGGCCTCAACGTGGTCAGCGGGCTCCGGGACGCGGGGCTGGGCCGCATGTACGTGATCGGCCCCTGGGAGGACACCACGATCCGGGGCTGGCGCTCGTCGCTGGCCGACGTCCGGCGCTTCACGTTCGTGGACGAGCGCGCGAGCTACGCGGCTCGCTCCGGCAAGGCCAACTCGAAGATGGGCTGGGTCGAGGTCGCGGTCCATCGCGAGCAGCGTCGGTACGTCTACCGGCCCTATCCCTACCCGCCCTACGCTCCCCCGTACGAGCCGTCCGCGCGCGACCGCAGCGAAGAGGCTCCTTACTCACCCGAGTTCGGCCGGTCCGACGAGAACGACGTCGCCAGCAAGGATGCCCCGGCCGCCGAGGCTCCCGTGCTGCGGCAGCCCGCGGCCCCGGAAGCATCCGCGGGTGCCAGGTCGTACCCCGGCACGGGTTGGGGGGCGCGCACGGACGATGCCGCCGTGGTCGTGAGCTTCGACCCGGAGCCGAACCCGGCGGAGCGCGTGACGCTCCGCTACGAGTACCGGAGCGCCCTCGTCGCCCTCGGCATCCTGCCCCGCCCCTGGTACGGGCGCGACCGGCTGCGCGAGCGCGAGCAGGGGGTCGCGGGGTTCGCCAAGCCGCCCGCCTGGTAGGCGGTCGCGGGCGCCCGCGAGGCCGTGCTACCCTCCGCCTCCCGGCGGAGGGTCTTTCATGTTCACGAAGCTGAAGCACTTCGAGCGCGCGTGGGCCTTCGAGAGCGAGAACACGCTCAAGCTCCTGCGCACGCTCACCGACGCGTCGCTCTCCCAGGCGATCGCCGCGGAAGAGAGGACGCTCGGCCGCATCGCCTGGCACGTGACGACGTCCATCCCCGAGATGGTCGAGCGGACGGGCCTGAAGCTCGAGGGCCCGCGGGCGGAGGCCCCCCTCCCCGCGTTCGCCCGGGTCATCGCCGAGGGCTACGAGAAGGTCGCGAAGTCGCTCCTCGACGTCCTCCCGCGGACGTGGAACGACGACTCGCTCCAGCAGGTGGACGACATGTACGGCGAGAAGTGGAAGCGCGGGGTGACACTCACCGTCCTCGTCTCGCACCAGGCGCACCACCGGGGACAGATGACCGTCCTCATGCGCCAGGCCGGGCTCAAGGTCCCCGGCGTCTACGGACCCGCCCGCGAGGAATGGGCGGGGCTGGGGATGAAGGCGCCCGAGATCTGAGTTGCGCGGCCTCGCCGCCCTCGCCTTCGTCTTCTTCGCGAACGGAGCGGCGCTGGCCAGCTTCTACCCGCACATCCCGTCCGTGCAGGAGCGCCTGGGGATCGGCACGGGACCGCTCGGGCTTGCCCTTCTGGGCATGGCCGCGGGCGCCCTCGGAGCGATGCCCCTCGCGGGCTGGCTCCTCCCGCGCGTGGGGAGCCGAAGGCTCGTCGCCACAACTCTCCTCGGACTCTGCGCGAGCCTGCCCCTCCCCGCGCTCGCCCCCACCACCCTCGCCCTCGGGCTCGCCTTCGTCGTTCTCGGCGCGTGCAACGGGGCCCTCGACGTCTCGATGAACGCGCACGCGGTGGCCCTCGAGAGGGCGAGGGGCCGGCCGTTCCTGTCGAGGCTACACGCGCTCTTTCCGTTGGGGGGACTCGTGGGTGCCGGCCTCGCCGCGATCGCGCTCGACGCGGGGCTGGGCGCGACGAGCCACCTCGTGGACTGCGCCATCGTACTGGGGGCCGCGAGCCTCCTCGCTCTTCTCGGCCTCGACCGCGTGCGCGTGGAATCGGCGGAGACGGCCCCTCATCTCGCCCGCCCCGCGCGGCCGGTGATCGTCCTCGGACTGATCGCCTTCTGCGGCCTCGTGGCGGAAGGAGCGATGGGCGACTGGACCGCGGTCTGGCTCCACGGCTCGCTCGGCACGAGCCCGGCCGCGGCGGCGACGGGCTTCGCCGCGTTCTCGCTGGCCATGGCGGCGGGCCGGCTCGCGGGCGATCGCCTGGTGGCTCGGCAGGGGCCAAGACGGCACCTGGAGGCGGGCGGCCTCGTCGCCGCGGTGTCGCTAGGCCTCGCCCTCCTCGTCGGCCATCCCGCGGCCGCGCTCGCGGGCTGCGTGGGGATGGGCCTCGGCCTCGCCAACGTGATCCCGATCGTGTTCCGCGCCGCGGCCAAAGTACCCGGCCTCGCCCCGGGCTACGGCCTCGCCGCCACCACGACCGTCGGCTACTGCGGCTTCCTCGCGGGGCCGCCCGCCATCGGGCTCCTGGCCGAGGTCACCGGCCTTCCCCGGGCGCTCGGCGTCGTCGTTCTCGCCGCGGCGGCGATCGCGCCCCTGGCCGCCGCACTTCCCCGGCCGAGCGGCGGCACGGCTCCTCCCTAGGAGCCCGAGGCCGCGCGGCCGAACGTCGTGCCGAAGAAGTTGCCGGGGTTCCAGCGCGGCGCCACCGGGTCCGAAGCGATCGCGTGGCCGAGGAGGACGTTCGCGCGGATGAACCGCTCCGCGGCCTGAAGGTCCATCGGCACCGAGAGGTCGTCCGTGGGAAGGTGGTAGTTCTTCTGCAGGAACTCCCCGACGATCTTCCCGCCGTCCTGCCCCGCCTCCGCCGACCGGAAGCCGGGCACGAGGAAGACCGCGGGCACGCCGCGGCGCACGAACGAGTACTGGTCGCTGCGGATGAACAGGTTCTGGTCGGGCAGCGGGTCGGGGGCGAGGGTGAAGCCGACGCGCGCGGCCGCGCGCTCCGCCATCCCGAGGAGCGAGGAGTTCTCCGCCCCGAACGCGACGAGGTCGGCCGGGGAATAGAGGAAGAGCGGCATGTCCACGTTGACGTTGGCCACGATCCCCGCCGCGGGCACCGTCGGCCGCTGCGCGAAGTAGTCGGAGCCGAGGAGGCCCTTCTCCTCGCCGGTCACGAAAAGGAAGAGCACGGACCGCCGGGGCCGCACCTTCAGGCTCGCGAGGGCGCGCGCGACCTCGAGGACGACGGCGGACCCGCTCGCGTTGTCGTAGGCGCCGTTGTAGACGCGGTCGCCCGCGACCTCCTGGCCCACCCCCACGTGGTCGAGGTGCGCGGTGTACACGACGTAGGTCCCCTTGAGCGCGGGGTCGGATCCGGGAAGCAGGCCCACCACGTTCGCGCTCGAGAGCGGCCGGTGCTCGCTCTTCGACGTGATCGTGGCGGTGACGCCGAGAGCGATCGCCTTCCATCCTTCCTGCGTGGCGTCGCCGAGGGCCTTGTCCGCGGGCACCGGAGACGACGCGAAGAGCTTCCGGCCGCCCGCGGGGCTCGCCACGAAGCCGCCCTTGAGCGCGAGCACGCTGCCTTCGGGACGGCCGTCGGGGTGCAGCCACCGGACGGTCCGGTCGCCCGCCGCGACCATCCGCGCCCACGGGTAGCGGGCCATGTCCTGGTCCGTGAGGATGCCGATCGTCCCCACCGCCCCGTGGCGGGCCGCGTTCTCCGCCTTGAGCTGCGTGGAGGAGAAGTGCGCCCTCGGCTCGCTCGGGAAGCGGGCGGGGGCGTTGGCGAGCATGGCCACGATCTTGCCCGTCACGTCGACTCCCGCGTAGTCGTCGTGTCCCAGCTCGGGGGCGCTCACCCCGTAGCCCACGAACACGACCGGCGCTTCCACCCGCGACTCCGTGCGCGCGGCGTCGCCGTACTGCATGTAGTCCTCGTGGGCGACGAGGTCGACAGGGCGCATGGCGCGCGCGCCGGCAAGGGAGACCGAGCCCTTCAGCAGGCGGCTCTCGCGGAGAGGCACCGGTTGGTACCACGTCCCGCCCTCTCCTCCGGGCTCGAGACCCATCGCCTTCATCTCCGCCGCCACGTAGCGGGCCGCGAGGTCGTAGCCCCGGGTGCCGGTGTCGCGCCCCTCGAGGAGGTCGTCGGCGAGGAACTCCACGTGGGCGCGATACGCGACCCCGCGAACCTCGGCGAGCACCCGGTCCAGGTCTCCCGAGTCGGGCGAGGCCGCGAGCGACGCGGCGAAGGCGACGGCAGCGCTGATCATTCGATTCTCCCTGCTGGAATTCCTCCGCCCGTAGAGGAACGCGCGTGATTATAGTGGACTGTAGGCCTGCCGCCCCGATCAACGACTTGAACGGTGCTCCCCGAGAAGGTGTATGTTCGAGCCCTATCCCATGCGTCCCTCGACCTGGCTCGTCCTCGCGGTGCTCGCGGCCGCGCCGCCCCCGGCGCTCCCGCAGGACGAGGAGATCGCGGCGGAATCGGAGGTCGCGCGAAGGGTGAGACGGGAGATCGCCTCCCTACCCACCTACGGGGTGTTCGACCTCCTGACCTTCCAGCTGAGCGACAAGGGTCTCGTCTCCCTGGGAGGCTTCGCGCACGACGCCAGCCTTCCCGAGGCCGCAGCGAAGGCGGTGAAGAAGGTGGAGGGCGTGCGGGAGGTGGAGGACAAGATCGAGGTGCTGCCCGTCTCCACGTCCGACGAGCAGCTCCGACGCGACGTCTACCGCGAGATCTACCTCGACTCGTACCTCTCCCGCTACGCCCGGGCCGATGCCCCACCGTCCGCCTCGCGCTCGCGAATCGCTCCGGGGCCCGGCTATCGCCGCCAGGACCTGATCGGGCCGCCCATCTGGGGCGGTCGGTCGGTGCCCGGTCCCGCGCCGGTCGGCGACTACGCGATCCACATCATCGTGAAGAGGGGGAACGTGCTGCTCGCGGGGGCCGTCGACAGCTCCGCGGACAAGAGTGCTTCGGGGATCAAGGCCAATGGCGTGTTCGGGGTCAAGAGCGTCGACAACCAGCTCCAGGTGGCGCCCCCCGCCACGCGCTAGGAGCCCTTCCGAGCCCAGTAGCCTCGCCGCGCCTGGACCTGACCCGCGCGGTTCTTCAGCCGGAGGTCGATGCGGTGCCAGCCCTCGCGGCGTCCGGGCGCCGGCTCGAAACGCAGCACCACCCGCCCCGCCAGGAGGCGAGCCAGGGAGGCGAACGCCTCCTGAAGGCTCGCCGGCGAATCGGCGGGCCAGTACCGCCCGCCCGTCAGCTCGGCGATCTCGCGGAAGACGCGCACCGAGGTCGGCTCCCGCGCGGCGCGGGACGGCTTCGGGCCCGCGGGGAGAACGGGCCCCGGTCCCATCCCCACCACGTGGATGAGAGCGTCCGACCGCTCCACGACCTTGCGGATCTGGGCCTCCCCCAGCCAGCTCAGGTTGTCCTCGCCGTCGCTGAACAGCACGACCAGGGTTCGCCCCGGGGCGTTCGGCAGCAGGAGGGCCGCGTAGAGGCCGTCGAGGGCGGAGGTGGCGCCCCGCGCCCTTAGATCGGCCAGGGCCGCCCTGACCTCCGCGCGGTCGCGCGTGGGCCGGGCGCGCCACGCCACCTCTTCCGAGAACGTGAGGAGCCCCACCTGGTCCGCGGACGCGAAGATCTCCAGGAACTTCTCCGCGGCGGAGCGGAGAGCGACGAGCTTTTCCCCGGCGACGCTCCCGCTCGTGTCGAAGACGAGAAGGGCGAGGAGGGGCAGCGACTCCCGGGTGAGTAGCTCCACGGGCCGCACGACGCCCTCGTCCCGCAGCTCGAAGTTCAGGGCGTCGAGGTCCCGCACCGGCTTCCCCCCTTGCGTCACCACCGCGTCCACGTAGACACCCTCGACGCTCGCGGAGAAGCGTGGGGGCCTGCGGCGGGGCCTGGGCCCGCACCGAGGAGAGTGCCAGGACGAGGACGCCGGATACGGCTCCGCAGACAGCAGCGCGGCGCGGGCTCACGGCCTTACCTCGTCGCGAAGGCTCTCGAAGAGCCGCTCGACATCGTCGTTGCTCCCGAACGAGTAGTCCCAGAAAGGATCGAGGGCCTTGCGGCGCCCCGCCCGGAGGAGCGTTTGCTCCAGCACCTCCCTCGCCTCCCCCGTCTTTCCCTGGAGCCAGATCACGTACGAGACCGCCACCGCCGCCGACTGGGACTCGGGAGCGAGGCCGAGCGCCGCCCGGTAGTCCGCCTCCGCCTCGTCGAGAATACCCTCCTCCTCGTAGCCCCGGCCGCGAAAGAGGAGCGCCCGACAGAGGAGCGGCACGTCGTCGGTCTCCGCGAGCACGATCTCGAACGACGCGCGGGCTTCCGCCCGTTCGCCGAGGAGCCACTGCACGCGGCCCTTTCTGAGCCGCGCCTCGGCGAGACGCGGGTCGGAGCGCAGGGCCCGATCGAAGTCACGAAGCGCGTCCTGCAGGTACTTCCGCTGGCCGACGGCGAGCTGCTTTCCCTTCGTCGCGGGGTTCCCCGCAATCTTGGACCCCAGGTCCTCCTCCCAGAGCGCCGCCGCCGTCTCCTCGATCGTGCCCCGCGCGAGGAGGAGCGGGGCGTCCTCGGGGAACCACCGCAGCCCGTCGCTCGACCATCGGAACGCGTCCTGGAGGCAGGCGTCCGTGTGGCTGCGCAGCGTCATGGCCCGGAACCAGCGCCCCACGAAGGCCGTCTCCGCGGGACGGATGAGTGCCAAAAGTGCGATCTCCTCGGCCATCAGCGCCTGCGGAGAGACGCCGCAGCGGGGAACGGCCTCGTCCACGAGCGTGCGCGACCGGATCTCCAGCGCGGCGAGGTCGGTGTGCAGGAGGACGGCCGCGCGCAGGGGGAACCGCGCGAAGGCCTCCTTCTCCGGGCACTTCTCGCAGCGCCGGCCCGTCTTCTCGAGGGTCCGAAGCCGGTCCAGCTCGATCGCCAGATCCTTCTCCGTCCACCCCCGGAGCTCGGCGAGCGCAGGCGCCCGCTCTCCCCGCGCGTAGCGGGCGACGAGGCCCTCGTAGGGCGTCGCCGTCGCCTCGGTCTCCAGGAGGACGGCGGTCACGAGCCACAGGGCGGCACTCACACGACGACCTCCCGAAACGGCGGCTAGCCCGCGTGCCCTCCCAGGTCCGCGGGCACGGGCTCGCGGCTCTCCTTCGTGAGCGAGAGCAGAAGAAGGAGGCCGGCCAGGACCAGGTAGCCGAGGGCGAACTGGTACGGAACGGCCCGCTCGAGGTCGCCCGCGAGACGCCAGGGCAGGTACATGTTGCCGTCCGGCGCCGAGGAGTGGACGACGCCGAAGAACGTGAAGACGGCCAGGATCAGGAGGTAGAGCGCGGAGCGCTTGAGCCGCCGGTCGATCATCTCCGCGAGGAAGGCGCCCCAGAGCATGGCGGTGAGGATGAAGCCGTTGCCGAGGGCGACGATGGTCAGCACCTCCGGAAACTCCCGGCCGGGCGTGCTGATGAGCGGTGCGGAAGCGCTCGAGGGGGACGATCGTGGGGTTCGTGAGCTTGATCGAGAGGAGGCGGGCCACCGAGGGCAGGAGGGCGAAGGCCACGGCCGGCGCGTGGCGCGCGGGGCAGGCGAGGAAGGCCTGCGACATGATGTCGAGGGCCACGAAGATCGAGGATGGGGGCCAGCACCGCGCGCGGGATGAGCTCCACGATGAAGGAGACGTAGCCGAGGATGCCGCCGAGGCCGATGAAGAGGCCGGTGAGGAGCGTGTAGCCGGCGCGCGCGCCCATCTGCTTGTAGGCGGGCTGGCCGATGTACGGCGTCGACTGGGCGACGCCGCCGCAGAGGCCGGCCACGAGCGTCGCCACCGCCTCCGTGAGCAGGATGTCGCGCGTCGTGTAGTCGTCGCCCGCCACGCGCGCGCTCTCGGTCACGTTGATGCCGCCCACGACGGTGAGCAGCGCGAAGGGGATCGGCGAGGGGCAGGTACTTGAGCGCGGGCACGAAGCCCTGGATGAAGCCGAGCGTCGGGCAGCGGGAAGCCGAGATGGAACTCGACCACCGGCGGGTGGTAGGGCGCGCCCAGGACGCCCATGCGGCCCGAGCACGTGGTAGAGCGCGGTCCCGACCACGACCGACGCGAGCACGCCCGGGATGTTCCACGGCAGCCGGATGCGCGCCACCAGGTTGTAGAGGAGCAGGCCGAGCGAGACGATGCCGACGAGCGGGATGCCGAAGATGTCCGACGAGCGGCAGGAAGCCGATGATGGCGAGGCCGATCCCCGCGATCGAGCCCAGCAGGCCGGCCTGGGGGACGATCCTCTGCACCCAGGCCCCCGCGAACGAGAGGACGAGCTTGATGAGGCCGATCAGGACCATGGTGGCCATGCCGATGTACCAGGTCATCGATCGCGGCCTCGCGCTCCGCCATGCCCCGAGGCCTTCAGCGAGACGAAGGCGGGCCCGAGCACGACGAGGGCGATGCCGATGGTCGAGGGCGTGTCGAGGCCGAGCGGCATGGCCGTGACGCGCCCGCCCCGTCTTGCGGGCGAGGCGGAACGCCATCCAGGTGTAGACGAGGTCGCCGAAGAGGACGCCGAACGCGGTGCCCGGGAACATGCGGCGTGTAGACGATGTCGGCCGGGAAGCCGAAGACGAAGACGAGGATCCCGGCCAGGAACGACATCACGGTCAGGTTGTCGAACATGAGGCCGAAGAAGCCGTTCACGTCCCCGGCCACGAACCAGCGGTAGCGGCCGGCCTCGTTCGCTCATCGTCCGCACCTCACCTGGGGAAAGCGTCGGGATTGTACAACCGGCATCCTATGGAAATCTGAGACGAAGAGTGGTCCCCGGGTACGTCTAAGAGCTGGAGGGGGCGTCCGAACCGCCAGACCGAGAGGCCATTCCATGGAACGAGCGAAGGTCGTAGCGGCCGAGCGCCGGAAGCTGTGTCTACGGGCCCTGAATCGTTGGGCCGGTTTTCGTCGCGACGGCTCCGACACCCCGGCCCGGCGCCAACAGTTCGAGGAGCGAGAGCGCCTGCGCATGGCGTTCGACAGCTCCGCCTATCGGGGAGAGCGCATCTTTGCCGAGCGCATGATCGGCGCGACGCTCGACTTCGCCGATCTTCCGCCCAACGAGCAGGCCCTGAAGGCGGGCCGTCCCGTGGTTCGGCTCGTCCTGCTCGGAGGACCGGGCATCCTCCCCGAGGGCTTCGCCACCGGCTTCCTCGTGGCTCCCGATCTGCTCCTCACGAACCACCACGTGTTCCGCACCCCGGACGAGGCCCAGGGAGTGGGCGACCAGTTCCTCTACGAGCGGACGCAGCAGGGCCTGCGGCAAGGCCTCATCTTCAAGCTGGAGCCCGGACGTTTCTTCATGAACGACAAGGGGCTCGACTATGCGGTCGTCGCGGTCGCGAACAGGTCATTGGACGGCGCTCCCCTCGATCAGTTCCAGTACCTGCCGCTCATCGGGGCCACGGGGAAGATCCTCAAGGGCGATCCCGTGAACATCATCCAGCACCCCGAGGGGCGGCCCAAGCAGTACGCCACCGTCAACAACCGGCTCCTGGACCTGCGGGACGACGGGTTCCTCCTCTACGAGACGGATACGCTCGAAGGCTCGAGCGGCTCGCCCGTCTTCAACACCCGCTGGGAAACCATCGGCCTGCATCATAGCGGCGTCCCCAAGACCGATAACGGACTTCTGGTGACACGGACCGGCGACCGCCTGCCGATGGACGCCGAGGTGGCCGACAGCGACCTCCTCTGGATCGCCAACGAGGGCATTCGCGTGAGCGCCCTCGTCGCCTCCTTCGCCACGCAGCGATTCGATCGACCCGAGCAGCGGGAGATCCTCCAGGACCTGCTCGCCAAGACCGCGGACCCGGTGCGCGAGGTGGTGGAGAAGAGTCCCCTGATCCCGGGCGTGTCCGCGGTGTCCACGGCGAGACCACCCAGGCTCGACGACGCGGGAATGGCGCGGAACGTCTTTCAGTTCACTGGTGCCGTGACGATCCAGATGGGTTCGGAGCCCGCGGCCCCCGCGGTGGCCGTGTCCCGTGCACGAGCGGCCTCCGTCCAGGGGACGGCGGGAACGGAGACCCCCGCCTTCCGCGAGAAGTCGCTGCGCTTCGACGAAGACTACGGCGACCGCAAGGACCACGGATACGACCCCGACTTCCTGGGCGCCGATTGGTCGATTCCCGTCCCCTCGACGAACGCCGACCACCACGGGGAGATCCTCCGCGTGCAAGGCAAGCAGTGGGTGATCCCGTACTACCACTACTCGATCGCGATGAACAAGACCCGTCGTCTGCTCGCCTGGGGGGCGTCGAACGTCGACTACAGCGCCGCGGCGCGCGAGCACACCCAGACGCGCAAGGAGTACGGCGGGGAGAACTGGCGTCTGGACCCCCGCGTCGCGGTTGCCGTGCCCGGCTTGCAGCTCGTCGACGCCGCCTTCTACGCTCCCGCCAAGAAGATCGATCGCGGGCACATCGTGCGCCGAGAGGACTCCGCGTGGGGCCCCACGAGCAAGGAGGCGGAGTTCGGCAACAGCGATACCTACCACTGGACGAACTGCACGCCCCAGAGCGAGGCCTTCAACCAGAGCGGGAAGGGCGGTCTCTGGGGCAAGTTCGAGGAGCACATCGAAAGGGAGGTCAAGGTCGAGTCCGGTCGAATGTGCGTGTTCGCCGGACCCGTGCTCAACCCCGAGGATCCGGAGCACGGCTACGAAGACGGAGCCACCATCCAGGTGCCGATGGAGTACTGGAAGGTCGTCGCGTGCCTCAGCCGGGAGAACGGCGCACTCGTCCGGCTGGCCTACGGCTTCGTGTTCGACCAGACGGACGCGATCGAGCGACTGGGCTATGAGCGCATGAACATGGACGACTACGAGATTCACCAGATGGCGGTCAAGGAAATCACGAAGAAGACCGGTGTCGTATTCGACGCGAGCGTGCTCGCCGCCGACGTGTTGGCGGAGGGGGGAGCCCACGAGAGCATCCGTGGCTTCGCGGGGAAGAGGATCACGGCCCTCCGCCAGGTGGTCTTGCGCTGAGGCGCCGTTGGATCGCGAGGAATTGGAGGAGCTCCGATGATCAGCGTCTTGTTCCTGATGGGAAACGCGGAAGCCAGCGCCCATCCGTTCGAGGTGGCGGCATGGGAGGCGGCGATCATCGGAACCATCGTCAGCGTTCCCCTGGCCATCGCGCAGCTTTTCTACACCTTGAAGAAGCAAGGACGAGACCAGCGGATAGAGCAGGCGAAATTTGGATACGAGCTCCTGGACTCCGTCTTCGAGGACGAGTGGGCAAGCGACCTGCTCTACTCTCTCGACGGGAGCTACGAGAAGGCGGGGCGTCTCAAGGGGAGCGCGGCCCGGGCACAGGATTTCATCGCCGTGTTCCGGGACGGTCACCAATTGCCGGAGGCACGGTCTGTGGACCTGCACAGCCGCGTGGATGCGCTGCTGTACTACCTCGACCGATTCGAGCATGCGCTCCGAGCCGACTTGACGACATTCGATACCCTGCACACACCCACGGCGTACTACGTTCGCCTGCTCAGCCAGTACAAGCCGCGGCTCAGCGAGTACATCACGAGGGTCGGCTACAACCGTGTTCTCGCGTTATTCGGGCGTTTTTCGAACGAGTGGGGCACCTAATCGCAGCGATCGCCCTGCCCCATCCCTGTCCGGGATGAAAGCCCAGCCGGCGTCGGCGTGGGCCGTAGCGCGTCCAGGACGAAATACCGTCCCCCGCTGACGGGCTCCAGGGCTCCCATCCCCTCGAGGGTCTCCCGCACGGCCTCGGGTGTCGTCTCACCGAGCCGTTCCTTCCAGAGCGCCCGCTCGACGGTCGCCTCCGGCCCGGGCGTGAGCAGGTACGAGAGGTCGGGATAGAGCTCGAAGAGTGCTTTCCAGCATTCCCTGGTGTTCGTGGCGAGCGCCCGGTGGGCGTGGCGCTGGCGTCGGGGGAAATCGCCGAAGGGCGAGGCCTGGCCCGGGGGCACGGCGAGGGGCCGCCCCAGCGTGGGCGTAGCCGTGGCGTAGCCGAGCATGTCCATCGAGAGATAGAACCGCCCGTGCAGGAGGTCGCGCAGCTCGCGCGCTTCCGCCTGGGCCTCGCGCCGAAACTCGTATCGACGGTCCGCCCATTCCCTGACTTCGCGGCCCACCGCATGGTGGGCCGCGACGACGGCGAAAGCCGTTGCCGCGACGCGCCGCGGCCAGGAAGCACCCGTCGGCGCGAGCCAGGCGAGCCCCACCGCCGCCGCGACCCAGGGAAGCGCAAGAAAGACGACGCGCGCCATCATCCATCCGCCGACGACACTCGCTCCGAGCTGGTAGAGGGGCGTGAAGAGCAGCACGATCGCGAGGGCCGACCCGTAGCGGCAGAGTCTCTGCGCGAGAGCGAGGCCGGCGGGCGCCGGCGCGAGGAGCCCCACGAGCGCGAGCCCCAGAACTCCCCACGAGACGAGGTCGGGAAGGCTCGCCGGCGACAGTATCCGGAACAGGCCCACCTCGACCTGATCCGGTCGCCAGAGGTGAGCCGCGCTCTTGCGGAGGCCGAAGGTCTGGAGCGAATAAAGAAGGCAGGGCAGGGCCAGAGCGAGACCGAGGCCGGCGACGACGGCGAGCTGGCGCAGGCGGAGGGAGTCGGGCTCTCCCCGTCGCGCCGCCCAGACGACGACTGCCGCGCCGAGCGCGAGCACCCCTCCGAAGAGGTGCGTGTAGAAGGCGAGGGCGATCCAGAGCGCGGCGAGGAGACCTCGAGGGGCACGGACGAGCGCCTCGGTAGCGAGGAGCACGAACCCCAGACTCAGGTAGCGGCCGAGGGCCACGGCCCCCCAGGTCTCGGGGAGGGAGAGCCAGAACAGGACGACGGCGGGCCAACGCAGCGTCGCGGGGAAAAGGGAAGCGCCGAGACGCCAGGCCGCGAACGAAAGGAAGGCCGCGGAAGCGATCCCGAGGATGTGCGCGAGGACGAGCCCCGAGAGACCGGTGAGCCGGCGCACCCCACCCAGGACGAGCCAGACGAGCGAGACGTGGGGGCTCGCGGGCGGCTCGAGGGTGAAGTGGTCGAGGCGGAGGACGTCCTGACCGTCCGCCGCCCGTTCGACGATCAGCAGGTACGTCCAGAGGTCGCTGTCGTAGCCGTCGAAGGCGGGCCGGTAGGCCACGCCGACGACGATGCCGAAGAGGACGAGGGCGGCGAGGCCCCGCAGCGCGCGCGCCGCCCGGGGCGCGCCGGCGAAGGCTCCCGCGAGGTCGAGTCCGATGACGATCCCGACCAGCAGCGAGCCCACGCCGGGCGAAGGAGTGGTCGGCTACGGGATGACGAACCCGTTGAGACAGCCGGTGCGGTTCCCCCCTATTGTCGCGCACACGCTGAATTCACCCACCTCCCGCGCGACGATCACCAGGTTGAAGGGGACCCCCTCCGGCGAGGGGCTCGAGTTGACCGTGGTTCCCTCGCCATGGCGGATGAACCAGACCGCGTCGGTCGCGTGCAGCTCCGGAGGCAGCTTGTTCCCCAGGACGTCGCGCGGGGTCGCGGTGATCGAGCCGCGGCAGCCCACGGCGATGCTGTTGTGCGGGGGCGTGGTGTTCGCGCACTCGGTGTACCGGTAGAAGGAGACGGACACCGAGGCCACCGCCTGGTCCGCGGTGAGCGGGAAGTTCGCGGGCGTGCACGTCTGCAGGAAGGTGACGGGGCCGCGGCGGATCCGGTTCTGCGTGGTGACGATGTCGTAGACCTCGCTGTAGTCGTTGTTCTCCTTCACCTGGAGGTGATCCTTGTCCGAGTAGTCGCGCTGGGCGCACATGCCGTCGGCCATGAGGTTGTCGATGACGCCGTCGTAGAACGCGTCGACGTCGTGGATCAAGTACCCGCCCACAGCCGGGGGGTTCGTCGTGTCGAAGAGACTCGGGTGGTCGGCCACGACCTTGTCGATCGCGGCGTCCAGCCGGGGCAGGAGGCCGGGCACGTCACCCTGGCAGGTGAAGCGGCCGCTGCCGAGACCGAGGGGACAGCTGGTCAGCACCGGAGTGGGAGCGGGATTCGGGGTGGGAGTCGGGCCTCCCCCGGGCGTGGGCACCGGCGAGGAAGGCGACGAACCGCCTCCGCAGGCCACGTTGGAAACGAGAGTCACGGCGAGGACGGCACGGCCAAATAGTGCGAGACGTCGAATCATCACTTCCCTCCCCGGAGGCGCCTCATGATCCCACCCGAAAAACGGACGGCCTCGGCGCCCCGGCAACGAAGCCGGCACTCGAAGGATCTTCGAGGTGCCGGCAAACCTCGGGATGTTAGCAGCTAGGGAGGGCCCGAACAAGCGCCGGCCCCGCTCAACCGGGTGATATTACCCGACCCGACGCCAGTTTGTCGTCTTTTTACAGGAAAAAAGAGGGGTTGCCGGCTTCCGGCTACTAGATCACATTGCCGTTCAGGCAGCCCGTCACGCCCGCCACGGTCGCGCAGACGCTGAACTCGCCCTTTTCCCGGCCCACGAGGACGAGGTTGAACGGGATCCCGTCCGGGGACGGACCGGGAGCGATGATCGTCCCCTCCCCCGCCCGAACGAACCACGTGATTTCTGGGCCATGTACCTCGGGCGGCAGCTTGTTGCCCAGGCTGTCCATGGGTGTCGCAGTGATCGTGCCGCGGCAGCCGACCGGCAGCGAGTTATGGGGCGCCGGCAGTTGGGTGCCCACTGGGCAGTCCGTGTAGCGGAAGAACGAGACCGAGACCCGGGCCACCGACGAGTTGTCCTGGCTCAAGGGGAAGTTCGCGGGCGTGCACGTGACGCCGTACATCTCGGGGCCGCGCAGGATGCGGGTCTGGCGCCCGACGACGTAATAGGCCTCGTTGTAGGAGTTGTCCTCCTTGATCGCGATCCGGTCCCTGTCGATGTAGTCGCGGTGCGCGCAGAGGCCCGTGGCCTGGAGGTTCGCGATGACGCCCTCGTAGTACGCGTCGACGTCGTGGATCCGGTAGCGATGGTCGCCGCCGGGGTCGTCCTCGAGGTTGAAGAGCTGCGGCCGGTCCTGGACGAGCTTGTCGATCGCCTCGATCAGGCGAGGCTGGAGGCCGGGGACGTCGCCCTGGCAGGTGTAGCGGCGGCTGCCCTGCCCGAGCGTGCAGCCCTGGATGGGAGTGGGGGTCGGTGCGAGCAGGGGCGGGCTCGTGATCGGAGGTGTCATCGTCGTCGGGGGGTTCGAGCTTCCGCACGACAGCACGAAAATCAGGGAAAAGGCCACCGAAGCCGGTCGGCGGAGGAGGGTATGACGGCTGTTCATCAATAAACCTCGAGGCTCCAACCGGCGGCCGGGGCCGGCCGGGAGGGTGCCCGTTTAAGTACGGAGTGACAATATGTCGTAGGCCAGACGGCGCCTACCCAAACCTATAGATGTTATCAGAGACGCCACAAAGATTCCAATGCCTATTCGCACTCGCGGATTGCGCCTTGGCCGAGGCAGCGAGCCGGGTTAGCGTTGGCCATGGACGCTCCCGAGGTGCGTGGGCTGCTCGACTTTGCCGGCCGGGTCGTGATCGTCACCGGCGCCGGCAGCGGGCTCGGCCAGGGCATCGCCCTGCGCTTTGGCGAGGCGGGCGCTCGCGTGGTGGTCCACTACCGGAAGGCCGCCGAGGGGGCGAGGGCCGTGGTCGACCGCATAGGGCGCGACCGCGCGGCGGCGGTCGAGGCCGACGTGACCCGGCCGGAGGAGGCGGAGTCGCTCGTGGCGGCAGCCGTCCGCACGTTCGGCCGCCTGGACGCCCTCGTGAACAACGCCGGGGTCTATCCCCTGGCCGGCGTTCTCGAGATGGCGCCCGCCGAGTGGAACGAGGTGGTGGCCACGAACCTGACGAGCGTCTTCCTCTGCACCCAGGCCGCGGCCCGGCAGCTCGTGCGGCAGGGCGGCGGAGGGGCGGTCGTCAACGTCACGTCGATCGAGGCCCGGAGCGCTCTGCCCAGCCACAGCCACTACGCGGCCACGAAGGCCGCGGCCGACGCGCACACCCGGGCCGCCGCTCAGGAGCTGGGCCCCCACGGCATCCGCGTCAACGCCGTGGCGCCCGGCCTCATCTGGCGGGAGGGGATCGAGCAGATGTGGCCGGAGGGCGTCTCGCGCTGGCTGTCCGCGGCGCCGCTCCGCCGCCTTGGACGCCCCGAGGACGTGGCGGACGCCTGCCTCTTCCTCGCCTCCCCGGCCGCGCGGTGGATCACGGGCGCGACGCTCACCGTGGACGGAGGCGTGAGCGTGGGTCCCCTGTTCTAGCGCGCGCGTCTACGCCTGGTCGGGCGACACCGGCGCCACCTAACTTCAGGAGACATTCCGCACAACGCGGGGCCGTAGCTGGTCGCCAAAGCCAAAGGTGAGCCAACAAGTGTTAACTACACATGGACATGTGTTCATTGCTACTGTACACTACCTCTGGCTTGGCGGTTCGCGAGCGTGTTGGCCCCTCGCGCGAGCCGCGGCGTCACTCGGCAGGAGGAATCACTCGGATGCGATTTGGTCATTCGTTCATCTTGTTCGTTGCCGGCGTGGGGCTGGGGGCGGGCACTTTCGCTTGCGGCTCCGGCTCCAGCACCGGGCCCAACCCCAATCCGAGCGCCACTCCGCCGCCAGTCACTGCTCCGAGCCCTACTCCCCCTCCGGACTTCCGAGCCCAGTGCGGCGAGCCAGTGCCTTCACCTCTCTACGGCATGAAAGTCAAGATCAACACCGATAACGGCTTCCGCAAGCAGATGGACTCCAATCCGGTCGTGGAGAACACCGGGCGCGGCACGCCCGACAGCTATTGCGGCAAGATCGGATTCGATTCCCGGGCGTTGTTCTGCGAGACCCGACAAGAAGGACATCCGCAACGGGGAGCCTGCGATGCCCTCGTCGTAGGTCGAGCCTCCGACACGGGCCGGCATGGTCCGACTTGGCGCATGAACGGCAATGCCTGCCAGCCCGCCGACTCCACTCTGCAACCGGGTTGTTCCAATCATGCCGACAACCAGTTCCTGGCGGTCGCGCGAGGTGACGGCGAGATGCTGGCTTGCGCCTCGACCGAGTGGATGGCCTCGGGCGACCGCTGCGGGGGCTGTACGGTGAGAGAGGTCTCGGGCGTCTGCCAGTAGCGCTGGCTTCGGGCTCGGCTGCCGGACTTCACCGAACTCTCGTGCAGCCGGCCGCGAGGACATCGAGCTCGCTCTCCGGAAGCGCCTGAGGCCGTGACCCCGGTCGTCAGTCGTTCGGCCGTTCGACGCGGTACTGCGTTAGGCACGGCGGCGCTCATCCTAGGCTCCATTCTCCTGACGCTCGCCGTCTTCGGCAGCGGTGAGCTGCTCCTCCGCTGGACTCGCCCCTCGGCTCTGCTCGCCAGCCGGGCCCATCGGGAGCACGTCTATTCGGCCGTGTATGGATGGGCCCTCCGGCCGAACTGGCATGGCGAGTGGAAGAACGGCAAGACCTTCTCCGTGAATGCCGCGGGTTACCGAGGCAGAGCGCTGGCCGAGCCCAGAGCCGGACGGAGGCGTGTCCTGATCCTGGGGGATTCGATTGCTTTTGGCGCGGGTGTGGACGATCGCGAGACGTTCGCACAGCGTCTGCAGTCGGTCGGATCCGGTTTCGAGGTCGCGAACCTCAGCGTGAGCGGCTACGGCACCGATCAGGAGCTGCGGCAACTCGAGCAGGAAGGTTTTGATCTCACGCCCGATGCGGTCGTCCTCAACTTCTGTGTCTTCAACGACTACGTGGACAACATGCTGGAATCCTACTTGCACGACGAGGGCACGCCGAAGCCCTACTACGTCCTCCGCAAAGGCGAGCTGGAGCTGCAGGATGCGCACCTCCAAAGGAGCTGGACCATGCGATTGGGCATGGATCTTCGGGAGCGCTCCCACCTTGTCAGCGCTCTGATGCTCCTGACCTTGCCCGCTACCCGGGCCGACGCAATGCCGACCGCTGCACCACCCGAGCACTGGGTGAGCCGCCGCAACCGTGTTCTCGAGAACTTGGGGCTCGCTGCGGATTTGACGACACGCCTGATCGCTCGTATGGGGGGCCTTTGCAGAGCACGACGCATCGACTTCCTGGTGCTGCTCCACCCGGACCGTGAGGCGTACATGGGCGAGGCGAAGCTCGTCACTCCGCTTGAGTCGCCGTCCCTGGAATCCGGGGGAATCCGTGTGGTCGACTTACGCCGTCACTATTGGGCCGCCGGACTTGAATACGAGCTCATAGCGTTCGACGACATTGGCCACCTGACCCCTACCGGTCACGCTTTCGCCGCGGAGATGATCAGACAGGAACTTCGGTAGCCTTCCCCTCGACTTTGGGCTTACTTGCGCGCAGCGCCCCGGTCTGTCGTTGCGCGGGCGCAAACCACGAGCCGGCGGCGACGATCAACCCGCACAGCAGGACGAAGGGGGAAGGCGGGCGAAGGGGTCAGCCTATAATGACGCGATGCTGTTGATCCGGCCGAAGGGCAGGGTCGTGGCGCTCGCCCTCCTCGGGGCCGCCTCCCTCTGGCGG
Source organism: uncultured Acidobacteriota bacterium (assembly GCA_963742595.1). GTDB lineage: Bacteria > Acidobacteriota > Vicinamibacteria > Fen-336 > Fen-336 > CAVPGH01. The sequence continues at coordinate 58,097 of CAVUMT010000001.1, forward strand.
TGCGGCGGAAGCGGAGCCTCGACTCCGAATCCCGTCCCCAGTCCCTCGGCGACACCCACGCCGGCCACGGGCCCTCCCAACGTCGTGATCGTGCTCGCGGACGACCTGGGGTACGGCGACCTGTCGTCCTACGGCAACGCCGCGATCAAGACACCCAACCTCGACCAGCTCGCCGCCGAGGGGATCCGGTTCACGAGCTTCTACGTGCCCGTCCCGCTCTGCGCGCCTTCTCGGGCCGGGCTCATGACGGGGCGCTGGCCGTACCGCGCCGGCATCCCCTGGAACCCCCCGGAACGGCTCAACGACGGCGAGATCACGATCGCGGACGCGCTCCGCTCCCGCGGGTACGCAACGGGCATGGTCGGCAAGTGGCATCTCGGCTGGGTGGCCGCGGACATGCCGACCCACTACGGATTCGATTCCTACTACGGCATCCCCGCGGGGGAGGACGAGGGCGACTTCGTGCGCGGCGACCAGCCCACGTCCGACGGGGCGTCCCCGGAGATGCTGGCTCGACGCTATACCGACGAAGCCATCGCGTTCATCCGACGCGCGCCCCGTGACCGGCCCTTCTTCCTCTACCTCGCGCACCGCTCGCCCCACCTGCCCAACTACATAGCACCTCCGTTCCAGGCAAAGTCCGCGGGCGGCCTCTACGGCGACGTCATCGAGGAGCTCGACTGGACGATGGGCGAGCTCATGAAAGCGCTCCGGGACGTCGGCGCCGACCGCAATACGCTCGTCCTCTTCGCGAGCGACAACGGCCCCGAGATCCCCCCGCGCGGACCGGGATCGGCGGGGCCGCTGACCGGAGCCAAGGGCTCGTGCCAGGAAGGCGGCATCCGCGTCCCGGGCATCCTCCGGTGGCCGGCGCGGGTCGCGGGCGGGCGTGTCGTCTCCGATCCCGTCTCCACGATGGACGTCTTCCCGACGCTCGTGACCCTGGCGGGAGGGACGCTTCCCGCCGGCCGCAAGTACGACGGGATGGACATCAGCCGGCTCCTGACCGGCGAGGTCTCGCGGCTCAGCGGCCCCGGGATCGACGGCGGGCGGGAGATCGTGTTCTGGTACCAGCGCAACCCGGCGGCCATCCGCTCCGGGCGCTACAAGTACCTCCGCGGCGGCTTCTGGAACCCGGCGGCGGCGCTCTACGACGTGGAGGCGGATCCGGCCGAGGCGAACGACCTGCGCCGGACGAGGCCGGAGCTCGCGGAGCAGCTCGAGAGGCGGATCGGAGAGCTGCTCGACGCGGGTTGATCGACGGCTCTACTGCCCACAGCGTCCCCCGGTCTTGTCGTTGACCAGGCACCCCGCACACCGGGCTCCCGTGGCGGGCCAGACGTCGGAGGCGCAGGCCAGGATCTCGCCTCTCCCCCGCAAGATGGCGAGAAACTGGTTGTCCGCGTGGTTCGTGCAGCCGGGATCCGTTGCGCTCCCCGGCTCGACGCAGGGCTCGCCGCCCTTGGACCATGTCGGTCCGTACCGGCCCGTGTCCGACGCCTTCCCCACCACGAGGATGTCGCAGGCCACGCGCTGCGGATGGCCTTCGGGTCTCGTGTCGCAAAAGCGCGCTCCCGGGTCGAACCCGACCTTCCCGCAGTAGCTCTCCGCAGTTCCGCGGCCGACGTTTTCGACGATGGGGCGCGAGTCGATGAGCTTGCGGAACCCGTTGTCGAGCTGCACGCCGAGCTTCATTCCGTAGAGCGGCGCGGGCTCGGGCTGGCCGCACTGCCTCTTGAGCTCCGCCAGCGGATCGGGGGTGGGCGTGGGAGCGGGCGTGGGTGTCGGGGCCGTCGGAGGCGTTCGCGTGGGGCTGGGGTTGGGGCCCGTGTTTTCGCTCGTCCCGCAGGCGGAGACCACGAGCCCGGCGGCCACGACCACGCCCCAGAGTATCGGGAAAGGAGAACGATGAATCATCTCGACCTCATTATTCAAGGTACTTTAATCGCTAACTCCTGCGAGTCAACTTGAGCATACGGCTGTCAGAGGCCCTCTTGCAAATAATTTCCTACGCCTGTCCCGTGCTCGGGAGTTGTGTTCCCAACGCGAGGGTGTAGGCTCGTGGCACAAGGCAGACACCTAGTATGAACGAGGTTCGGCCTCGGCAGTCTCTGCCGGTCAACCTGCTGCTGAGCCTGGTCTCGCTCGCTACGTTCCTCGCGGCGGCCGAGGGGCTGGCCCGGCTCTACGAGCCCCCCCCGCGCGCTCGCCTCCCCGAGAACCACACGTTCGACTGGCAGGCGAACTGGCGCGACGACTTCTACGTCCTCCGATTCGCGTCGACGGGATGGCCCCGCTCGGAGGCCTTCAACCGCGACGGCGTGCGCGACCGGGCCCACCCCGTCGAGAAGCTCGAGGGCGTCCGCCGCGTCGTCTGCCTGGGGGACAGCGTGACCCTGGGCTACCCGGGCCCGCCGGACCAGGCCTACCCGCGAGTGCTCGAGTCCCGGATCGAGGCGCGCGGCCCGGGCGTCGAGATCTTCAACGTCGCGCTCATGGCCTGGTCGACGCGCCAGGAGCGCATCGCCTACGAGCGCATCGCCCGCAGGTACCGCCCCGACCAGGTCATCCTCGGCATCTGCCTCAACGACCTGCAGGAGCTCCAGAACAACCTCTCCCGACCCTCGCCGTGGATGGGCGCGCTCTTCCGCCGCTCCGCGCTCGCCCGCCGGATCGTGAACGCGGAAGGGCGCGAGATCGACAGCATCCAGAGGCTGTTCCTCGAGCCGAGAGCACTTTCGGTCCGCGCGGGCATGGGCCGCTTCTACCAGGAGCTGCGCCAGCTTCGTGACGTCGTGCGGCGGGACGGCGTCGCCTTCTCGGCCGTGCTCTTCCCGTACGCGGGGCAAGTCGTGTCCAACGCACCCCCCCCGATCGTGCAGGACGAGATCGAGGCCTTCTGTGCCCGCGAGGGGATCCCGGTGCTCGACCTGCTGCCCGCGCTTCGACCCCTGGGGAGTAGTGGATTCACCCGCGACGACCATATCCACCCGACGGCCGAGGGTTACGCGCGCATCGCCGACGCGGTGCTCGAAGCGGGGCTCGTGCCGGCGGCGAGCTATTCGATCGAGGCGCTCGATGAAGCACTCGCGGGACGGGCTCCCGATCCGGCGATCCTGGCGGCCCTCCTCGATTCCCCGCGGCCGGAGGTCCGGCGGCAGGCGTCCTGGCGGCTGGGTCGCGACGGCGCGGGCGCGCGGACGGCCGTGCCCGCGTTGACGCGGCGGCTCACGGACGAGCAGGCCGCGGTGCGGGGCGCCGCGGCGGCGGCGCTCGAGCGGATCGGCCCCCCCGCGCGAGCGGCCATTCCCGCGCTCTTCGACACGCTCGGCGACGCCCATCAGGCCGTCCGCTGGAAGGCCGCCGACGCGTTGTCCGGCATCGGCGTGCCGCCGGCGGAGTGGTCCCGCCTGGCCGACGCCCTTTCCCACCGGGACGAGTACGTACGCGCTTTCGCCGCGTGGTCGCTCGGGGAGATGGTCCAGGAAGGGGCGCCCGCGGCGAGCGCCCTCGCCGCGGCGATGAGCGATCCCGACCCCTCCGTGCGCGCGGTGGTCGCCATGGCCCTCGCCAAGATCGGCACGGGCGAGCCGCCGGTTCCCCAGGCGCTGGAGCGGGCGCTCGCCGACCGCACCTGGGAGTACCGCTGGCGGGCGGCCCGCGCGCTGGGAAGGATCCACGCGGATCCGGCGGCCGTGGCCAGCCTCGCGGCGGCGCTCGCCCGGGACGACGACGCGAAGGTCCGCCTCGAGGCGGCGCGCGCCCTGGGACGCTACGGGCGGGGCGCGGACCCCGCGATTCGGGAGCTGTCCGACGCCCGGCGCGACCCGGATCCCGACGTCCGCCAGGCGGCCGCCTGGGCGCTCGACGCCGTCATGGGGGGACGAGCGACGCAACCGCCGGCTACGGACAACGTGGAATCGGCCTCCGGGAGGCCATGATGCTGCTTCAGGGCCGAGTCGTTCTCGTGACGGGCGCCGGCCGCGGCATCGGCCGCGGGATCGCGGAGGCGCTCGTCGAGGAAGGGGCGGACGTCGCTCTCGGCGACGTCTCGGACGGCGCGAAGGAGACGGCCGCGCTCGTGGAGAAGAGCGGGAGGAAGAGCCTCGCCCTCTCTCTCGACGTGACGGACCCCGCGAGCCTCGAAGCCGCGGCGGCGCGCACGGTCGAGGTCCTCGGCCGTCTCGACGGCTGGGTGAACAACGCGGGGGCCTTGCGGATGGACTCGGCGCTCGACGTGCGGCCGGACGACTGGGACCTGCAGATGGGCGTCAACGTGGCGGGGCTCTTCGCGGGGTGCCGGGCCGCCGCCCGGGAGATGGTCCGATCCGGCCGGGGCGGGGCGATCGTGAACGTCGCGTCGAACGCGGGGAAGGTCGGGTATCCGAACATGGCCGTCTACAACGCGAGCAAGGCCGCGGTCATCAGCCTCACCCGGTCGCTCGCCGCGGAATGGGCGGACCGGGGCATCAACGTGAACGCGGTGTGCCCGGGGGGTGTCGCGACACCGATGCTCATGGGAGTCGCGGAGTGGCTGGCCCCGCGCCTCGGCCTGACCGCGCAGGGGCTCCACGCGGAGATGAAGCCGAAGCAGATGGGGCGTCACGTGCAGCCGAAAGAGGTGGGCCGCGTGGTCGCCTTCCTGCTCTCCGACCACGCCCGCATCATCCGCGGGCAGGCGGTCAACGTCGACGGAGGAGATACCCCGTACTGACACCGGTCCCCAATCCAGTAGCTACGGGCCCGGAGCCACGCGGGTTCCGTTCCCCCGCACTCCCGAAACAAATCTCCCGATTCGAGCGGGCGGAAATCCCCCGGGGTCCGTACAGACTTCCAGGGGGGGATTCTCGCTCGTGTCATAAGGAGACCTAGAGCCCATGGGCCGACTCCTCGTCCGAACCGAGGACAACGTCGCGGTTCCCGTGCGCGTGTACGAGACCGCGGACAAGCCTTGGGCGGTCGTCGTGGTGAGCCCGGCCACCGGAACCCCGCAGCACCACTACTCCCACTTCGCGCAATGGCTCGCGCAATGGGGCCTTCGGGTCGTGACCTACGACTACCGCGGCGTGGGAGAGGCGCGTCCTCGCTCGCTGCGGGGCTTTTCCGCGGACCTCGGCGGCTGGGCGGAAGACGCCCGAGCCGTGGTGCGTTTCGCTTCCCGGGCCGCGGGCCGGCGCCCGCTCGTGCTCGTCGGTCACGGCTTCGGGGGACAGCTCCTCGGTCTCGTGGACGAGATGGGTTGGGGCGCCGGGCTCGTCATGGTGGGCTCGACACTCGCCCACTGGCGGCACTGGCGCGGAAGGGAGCGCCTGCGCGCCTGGTCCTTCTCGTACCTCCTCGTCCCGGTGCTCACGCGCCTCTTCGGCTACCTGCCGAGGTGGGCGGGGATCGGCGTCGATCTGCCCGCGGGCGTGGCGCGCCAGTGGAGCCGATGGTCGCGGCACCCCGACTACCTGCTCGGCCACACGCCCGAGGCGGGAGAGCGGTTCCGCCGCTTCCCCTGCCCCGTCCTCGCGTACTCCTTCAGCGACGACGCGATCGCCCCGGAGCCCGCGGTCCGCCACCTGCTCTCCGTGCTGGGGACGAAGCGCCTCCGGCACCGTCACGTCGATCCTTCGGCGCTCGGTCGCGACGCGATCGGCCACTTCGGGTTCTTCCGCCCCGAGCTCGCCGACGCGCTGTGGCCCGAGCTCCTCTCCTTCGTCCGGCGCGTGGCCATCCAGGAAGCCCGCCTCCGAAGTGCCTGGGTATTCCCCGGGGCTCGCGAGAAGCGTCGGCCCTCGTCCTCCGACGCCCCCGCGGCGACGCGGTAGGCAAGCGTCGCGACGCCAGCGTCACGCGAAGCGTGACGCTATTTGACCAGTCCCTCTCTCCTGTCTACCCTTGCCGTCCTCTTCAATGCATTTCGAAGGGACGGTCCAAATCCGCGCACCCCGCGAAGCCGTCTGGGCCGTTCCTGACCGATCCTCACAAGGTCGCCGGCTGCGCCCCCGACGTCGAATCCGTCGAGATCCTGGTTCCCAACGAGCGCTTCCGCGCCACCGCCGCCGTGGGCTTCGGCAGCGTGTGCGTCCGCTTCGTGACGGACGTGGAGTGGCTCGACCTTGATCCACCGAACCGCGCCCGCATGAAGGCCCACGGCAACGCGCCGGGCAGCGCGGTGGACGCCACGAGCGAGATGGTGCTCCGCGACACCGGAGACGGCGGCACGGAGCTGCAGTGGTCCGCCGACGTCTCCGTGGTCGGCACCATCGCGAGCCTCGCAGCCCGCCTCATGGGGGGCGTGACCCAGAAGCTCACCGGAGCCTTCTTCGAGGAAGTGAGGAAGCGCATCGAGGCGTGCGCTCCGAAGCCCTATCGCTTCGGCCCCGTGCCCCTCGCGGACGCCGAAGGAAAGATCCTGGGCCACAACGTCACCGGTGCGGACGGAGTCCCGGCCCTCCGCAAGGGCCGGCCGCTGACCGCGGCGGACGTGACCTTCCTCGGCACCCTGGGCCGCACCTCCGTCTACGTGGCGGAGCCTGGCGCGGGGGACGTGGACGAGAACGAGGCGGCGCGGCGGGTGGCGCAGGCCGCTTTGGGCGCGGGCCTGAAGCTCGTGGGGCCCAGCTCAGGGCGCGCGAACCTCGTCGCCGCGACTCTCGGCATCCTGCGTGTGGACGCGTCACGGCTTCTCCGGCTCAACGAGATCGAGGGCTTCGCGGTGGCCACTCTGGCCGGCGACAAGCCCGTCCGCGACGGACAGGTCGTGGCCACGGTCAAGGTCCTCCCCTTCGCGCTTCCCGACGAGGTCGTCCGTCGGGCGGAAGCCGCGGCGGGCGATGGGGGCCCGCTGCTCTCCGTGACTTCCCTCGTGGACCGCGCCGTCGTTCTCCTGCTGTGCGGCTCGCCGTCGGCCCGCGAGCGCGTGGCCCGCGACTTCGAGCCGCCTCTGCGCGCGCGCATGAGCGCCCTCGGCTCTTCGATCCGCTCGCCTCGAGTTCGTGCCGCTCGAGGACGAAAAGGGCGAGAGCGCCCTCGCCGACGCCCTGCGCCGCCAGGTGGACGCGGGCGCGGAGCTGCTTCTGCTGGCCGGCGAGACCGCGATCGTGGACCGCCACGACATCGCCCCCCGGGCGATCGAGCGGGCGGGCGGCGAGGTCGTGGCCTTCGGCGCCCCCGTGGACCCCGGCCAGCTCCTGCTCCTCGCCTATTTCGGTACGGTGCCCCTCGTGGCCGCCCCCGGCTGCGCCCGCAGCGCGAAGGAGAACGTGCTCGACCTCGTGCTCCCCCGCCTCCTCGCCGGCGACCGTCTGGGACGCGCGGACCTCGTGGGCCTCGGACACGGGGGCCTCCTCGAGGACGTGCCGGAGCGCGGAGCTCCGCGGACGGACATCGGCTCGGTCTTCGGATCCTGACGGTCGGCTACTTCGCGCGCACGACCTCGGTGAGCTTGTACACCTCGATGTCCTGGATCGAGCGATGGCGCGCGAAACGGTTGAAGGTGTCCGTGATCGTGGTGCCCGGATGGACCTTGGGCCAGAGCTCCTCGCTCGGTACGCCCCGGATGAACGTCTTCCAGTCCGGGAAGCTGTCGACGGTCATGCCGTTGTAGGGCGTGCTGTCGCCGCCCGGCATCCCGAGCCCGTAGAGCCCCCAGGCACCCTTGCCGCCGCCCTTGAGCCAGGAGTCCATCAGCGGCTTCCAGTACGTCTTCTCGAGCCTCACCCACTCGTCGAACTCGCCGTCCTTCACCTTGTTGTGGTTCAGGCGCACGTAGCTTCCCTTGGGGTCCGGGTCGCCGATGCCGTCGATCGCGATCCAGATCTCCGCGGCGACCAGGGTGCGTGAGAGCGCTGCGCCGGGCCACCATCTGGTCGGCGGTCAGGGCCAGCTTCGCCCGCTTGAGCGCGGCGTCGAGCGCCTCGTTCGAGATCTCCTCGGGAGGGAGACCTTTGTAGCCGTAGGCGATCCGGTAGTCGCACTTCGCCGACGTGCCGGCGGGCACGACCCCGCGGGCCGCGACGAACCAGACGAACTCACCCGAGTCGGCGCGCGCCTGGGCGAGGGGAACGGTGACGTCGCGCAGGAACGCGGCGTAGTCGTTGGCCTTGCCCGGAGCGATCTTGATGCAGAAGTCACGTACTGTCGCCGGCTCGGTGGCGCCCTGGGCACGGCCGGGCGAGGCCGACGCGAGAACGGCAAGGGCAGAGAGTGCGGCAAGGATCGACGGCCGAAGGCGCTCGATGGACATACCCCTCCTTTAAAGGGCTGTGCGGCAGGTTGTGAGTCGGCTAGAGCAGCAGCGTTGTACGGCCGATTCGCGCGCGGGTCAAGGGGATGGGCGTTGACACGGTCGCGGGGCGAGGAGGATACTGCCCGCCCCTTCCATCCACCGAGGTGGCCATGAAGATCGCGGTTTCCATCACCGTGAACGGCGCCCGGGAGTCCCGCGAGGTCGAGCCCCGGCTGCTGCTCGTCCACTTCCTTCGCGAGACGCTCGGGCCTCACCGGCACCAACGTCGGCTGCGACACGAGCCAGTGCGGGGCCTGCACCGTGCTCGTGGACGGCCAGGCGGTGAAGTCCTGCACGGTGCTCGCGGTCCAGGCCGACGGCGCGACCGTGACGACGATCGAGGGTCTGGCCACGAACGGCAAGCTCCATCCGCTCCAGGAGGCCTTCTGGGAGAAGCACGGCCTGCAGTGCGGCTTCTGCACGCCGGGCATGATCCTGACCGCGTGCGACCTCCTGAAGAGGAACCCCAAGCCCACGCGAGGCCGAGATCCGCCACGGCCTCGAAGGGCAACCTCTGCCGCTGCACCGGCTACCAGAACATCGTCGCCGTCGATCGCGAGGCCGCGGCGACGCCGGCGAAGGCGTGAGGGAGGAGGCCATGGCATCCCGCATCTTCGGCTCCGGCATCAAGCGCCGCGAGGACCCGCGGCTCATCACCGGCCAGGCCAAGTTCACGGACGACATCGTGCTTGCCCGGCATGGCCCACCTGGCGGTCGTGCGCTCGCCCTACGCGCACGCGCGCATCAAGAAGATCGACTCGCACCGAAGGCGCCGCCAGGCTGCCCGGCGTGCTCGCCGTCTTCACCGGCACAGGACATGAAGGACGCGGGCTTCGGCGGCATCCCCTGCGCCTGGGTCGTTCCCAACTCCGACACCAAGACGCCCGCCTATCCGCCCCTCGCGATCGACACCGTGCGCTACGTCGGCAACGCGGTGGCGATCGTGGTCGCGGACGACCGCTACCGCGGCGCGCGACGCGCGCCGACGCGGTCGAGGTGGACTACGAGCCGCTGCCCGGCCGTGGCCGACGCCTGGAAGGCCGCCGCAGAAGGGCGCGCCCCAGCTCCACGCCGACGTCCCCGGCAACGTCTGCTTCCACTGGAAGGTCGAGCGGCGGCGACGTGGAGGCCGCGTTCAAGTCCGCCGACGTCGTGGTCAAGGAGCGGATCCTCAACCAGCGCCTCATCCCCAACGCGATGGAGCCGCGAGCGGCGCTCGCGCAGTAGGTCTCCGGCCATCGGACGAGCTGACGCTCTGGGTCACGACCGCAGAACCCGCACATCGTGCGCTTCCTGCTCTCGCTCGACACCGGGCATCCCCGAGCACAAGATCCGCGTGATCGCACCCGAGGTGGGCGGCGGCTTCGGCAGCAAGATCCCCCACTACCCCGAGGACTCGATGGTCGATCTTCGCGTCGAAGATGCTCGGCCGGCCCGTGAAGTGGACGGAGACGCGCAGCGAGAACTACCAGGCCACGATCCACGGCCGCGACCACGTCCAGGAGGTCGAGATGGCGGCGAAGAAGGACGGCACGATCACCGGCCTGCGGGCGAAGGTGTGGGCCAACCTGGGCGCCTACCTCTCGACCGCCTCCACCGGCATCCCGACCATCCTCCACGGCCTGATGCTCTCGGGCGCCTACACGATCCAGAACATCCACGAGGACGTCTACGGCGTGTTCACCAACACGACGCCGGTGGACGCCTACCGCGGCGCCGGGCGGCCCGAGGCGACGTTCATCGTGGAGCGGCTGGTCGACCTCGTCGCCGCGGAGCTCAAGATGGACCCCGCGGACATCCGCCGGAAGAACTTCATCCCGCCGTTCACCGACGGGCACACCGTCGCCACCGGGCTCATCTACGACACGGGCAACTACGTCGGCGCGCTCGACAAGGCGCTGCAGATGGTCGACTACCCGGCGCTGCGCAAGAAGCAGGCGGAGCTGCGCGGCCAAGGGCGAGTACATCGGCATCGGCCTCTCCACGTACGCGGAGATCTGCGGCCTCGGGCCCTCGCAGGTGGCGGGCGCGGTGGGCTTCGGCGGCGGGCTCTGGGAGAGCGCGATCGTGCGCTTCCACCCCTCGGGCAAGGTCCACGTGATGGTCGGCATCTCGCCGCACGGCCAGGGCGAGGAGACGACCTTCGCCCAGATCGTGGCGAGCGAGCTCGGCGTGGCCGTGGACGACGTCGAGATCGTGTCCACGGCGACACCGCGCAGACGCCGATGGGCTGGGGCACCTACGGCAGCCGCACCACCGCCGGTCGGCTCGCGGCGCGCTCATGGGCGCGATCACGAAGATCAAGGAGAAGGCCAAGATCGTCACCGCCCACCTGCTCGAGGCGGCGCTCGAGGACATCGAGTACGCCGACGGCAAGTTCTTCGTGAAGGGCACGCCCGTCGAAGGCCAAGACGATCCAGGACGTCGCGCTGATGGCGAACGTGGCCTGGAACTACCCCAAGGGGCTCGAGCCCGGCCTCGAGGCGTCGGCCTTCTTCGACCCGCCCAACTTCGTCTACCCGTTCGGCGCGCACATCGCGGTCGTCGGGTGGACGCGGAGACGGGCGAGATCGAAGCTCGAGCGCTACGTCGCCGTCGACGACTGCGGCAGGGTCATCAACCCCATGATCGTGGAGGGCCAGATCCACGGCGGCATCGTGCAGGGCGTCGGCCAGGCGCTCTGGGAGGGCGCGGTCTACGACGACGACGGCCAGCTCCTGACCGGCTCGATGATGGACTACGCCGCTCCCCAAGGCCGACGCCTTCCCGATGCTTCGAGCTCGGGCATGACCGAGACGCCCACCACGGTGAACCCGCTGGGCGTGAAGGGCATCGGCGAGACCGGCACCATCGCCTCCACGCCCGCGGTCTACAACGCGGTCATGGACGCGCTCGCTCCGCTGGGCGTGAAGAAGATCGACATGCCGCTCACGCCCGAGCGCGTCTGGCGGGCGATCCGCGACGCGAAGAGGAGCTGAGCCATGTACGCGGCCGAGCTTCGACTACCACCGGCCCAAGACGCTCGGCGGAGGCCACGCGCCTCCTCAAGACGAACAAGGGCGCCAAGCTGCTCGCCGGCGGGCACAGCCTGCTGCCGGCGATGAAGCTGCGCGCTCGCCGGCACCGACGGCTCTCGTCGACCTCGCCGGCCTCAAGGAGCTCGCGCGGCATCAAGGTCGACGGCAAGCACGCTCCGCGATCGGCGCCCTCACCACCCACGCCGACGATCGCCTCGTCGCCGACGTCGTCCGCGGGTCGTGCCCGATGCTCGCCGAGGCCGCGGCGCAGATCGGCGACCTCCAGGTGCGCAACCGCGGGACGATCGGGCGGCTCGCTCGCCCACGCCGATCCCGCCGCGGACTTCCCGACCGTGATGGTCGCCCTCGGGGCGACGCTCGTCGCGGCGGGTCCTTCGGGCTCCCGGGACATCCCCGCCGAGGGGTTCTTCAAGGACCTGTTCACGACCGACCTCCAGCCCGCGGAGATCCTCACCGCGGTGCGCGTTCCGACCTACGGCAAGGGAACGGGCGGCGCCTACCTGAAGCACCGCCATCCGGCGTCGAGCTACGCGGTCGTGGGCGTCGCCGCGCTCGTCGAGATGAAGGACGGCAAGTGCGCGCGGGCGAGCGTCGTGGTGGGCGGGGCGACCGTGAACCCCGTGCGCGGCGAAGGCCGCGGAGGCGGCCCTCGCGGGCGCAAGCCCGTGGACGACGCCCACGCTCGCCGCCGCCGCGGCCAAGGTCGCGGAGGCGATCAAGGACCCGCTCGGCGACCACTACGCGTCGGGAGAGTTCCGCGTCCACCTCGCCACCGTGCTCGCCCGGCGCGCGCTCGCCCAGGCCGCGTCGCGGGCCAGATCCTGAAGGAGGCAGCCTCGAGATGATCGAGACGACGCTGGTTTCCCTGAGCCTTCTCTTGCTCCAGTCCCCCGCCACGAGCCTCGTGAAGCAGGTGGCCTCCGCGCGCGTGGGGCTCGCCCAGACGATGGCGCACGACCCTGAGCTCGTGGCCGCGGTGGCGGCCAAGAACGCGGAGAAGGAGACGCCGGAGGCGGTGCAGAAGAAGGACAAGGACTGGACGTCCCACCCCGACTCGCCGCTGCGCAAGGCGCTCGTGGGCAGCCCCTGTGCCCAGAGGCTCCGTCAGCTCATCGCCCCCGACTCGATGGTGGTCGAGGCCATCCTCATGGACAACCAGGGGGCCAACGTCTGCGTCTCGAGGGAGACGACGGACTACTGGCAGGGCGACGAGCCGAAGTGGCAGAGGACGTTCAAGGCGGGCCAGGAGGTGTTCGTCGACGAGCCCGCCTTCGACGAGAGTGCTTCGTCCTACGCCGTGCAGCTCAGCGTCCCCGTGAGCGAAGGAGGCCAGCGCACCGGCGCCCTCACGCTCACCCTCAAGGTCCGCAAGGAGGACGTGCCCGCCGCCGACCGTTGACCGTCAGTAGATGCGGAAGACGGTGCGCTCCGTGACCCGGGCCGCCACCGGCTCGGCCGTCTTCCGCGCGGGCTCGAAGCGCCAGAGGGGAAACGAACGCTCGATCCAGCGCTGGTGGGCCTCGTCGAGGGGGGTCGTGATCCGCGCGCGATAGAGGCGCCCGTCGGCCCCTGCTATCCCCGCGATCTCGATCTCTCCCTCGTGCTTGATCTTGCCCGGATCGGAGAACGCGGGCTCGATCCAGAGCCGCCGGCGCGGCCAGCGAGTGACGTCCCGGGCGAACCTCATCTCGGCCTCCGCGGCCACCGTGGAGCGGTCCGCCACGAGCTTGGGGTCTCCCGTGGGGGCCGAGAGGTCGAGGCGCGCTCCGCGCAGGGTGAGCCAGGCGTCCGGTGTCGGGAGGAGCCACGCCACCGCCGACCGCACCCCGTCCGCCGGCTCGTCCGGACGGAAGCCGGTGACCCGGAGCGCGGTCTCGGGCACCTGGCGCTTGCACTTGCTACGCCAGCTCTCGGTCCGCGGCTCGCCCAGGTATTCCAGGCGGAGCTGCACCTCGCCCTTCGCGAAGGAAGCGTCCAGGACCTGTACCGCGACGTCGCAGCTCCCGGACTGCCGGTCCACCGCCTTCCTCTCGACCGTCCACTTCTTCTCGTCGCCGCGATGCCGCAGGACGAGCGCCTGGCCGACGTAGGAGCGGACGACGTCCGGAGGCGCCGCGGGGGCGCCCGGGCGAGGGGCCTGGCTGCTGCGACAGGCGGCGCTGGCCGCTGCGAGGAGGACGAGGGCCGGGAGCTTCGGGAGGGACGCCATGGACCTGTAGCATAATCGCCCTTCCTCGAGAAAAGGAGCCGCCAATGCCCCGCGTCGTCCGCGCCGGTCTGATCCAGGCCAAGAACGTGAAGGGCCCCGAGGCGGGCCTTCCCGCGATCAAGAAGGCGATGGTCGACAAGCACCTGAAGCTCATCGACCAGGCGGGGGCGCAGAAGGTGAAGCTCCTTTGCCTCCAGGAGATCTTCTACGGGCCGTACTTCTGCGCGGAGCAGGAGACGAAGTGGTACCACCTCACGGAGCGGATACCCGACGGTCCCACCACCGCGCTCATGCAGAAGATGGCGAAGAAGCACAAGATGGTGATCGTCTCCCCGATCTACGAGGAAGACCAGACCGGCGTCTACTACAACACCGCCGCCGTCCTCGACGCGGACGGCAAGTACCTCGGCAAGTACCGCAAGACGCACATCCCGCACTGCAAGCCGGGGTTCTGGGAGAAGTTCTACTTCCGGCCCGGGAATCTCGGCTACCCCGTCTTCGAGACCGCTTACGCCAAGGTCGGCGTCTACATCTGCTACGACCGCCACTTCCCCGAGGGCGCGCGTGCCCTCGGGCTCGCGGGCGCGGAGATCGTCTTCAACCCGTCGGCCACCGTGGCCGGCCTCTCCGAGTACCTCTGGGAGCTGGAGCAGCCGGCCCACGCGGTGGCCAACGGCTACTTCGTGGGCGCCATCAACCGCGTAGGCTGGGAAGCTCCGTGGAAGATGGGCGAGTTCTACGGCAAGAGCTACTTCTGCGACCCTCGCGGAAAGATCGTGGCCCAGGGCCCCCGCGACAAGGACGCGCTCGTGGTGGCCGACCTGAACCTCGACATGATCGAGGAGGTCCGCAACACGTGGCAGTTCTTCCGCGACCGGCGTCCCGACGCCTACGGGCCGCTAGTACAGCCCTGATCCGAGCTGTCCGGACGGAGAGCCTCCCCGAGAGCGACTCGCCCCGGGGCGAGTCTGGACCGAGTCGAAGTGTCGGGACGGATAACTCCGTCCGGACCGAGTTTGACAGGAGAAAGGCAGGACGATAGCGTCCGCGCGGTTCGAGGTGATCTCCATGTCCATGCCTCCGTGGTTCCGTACAGCACCGCTCGCCTTGCTCTCCCTGTTCGTCCTCGATGGCCGGGTCGAGGCCCAGGTGCCCGACACCCCGGAGGCGGGCTCCACGGAAGCGATCGCCGCCGCAACCACGGAGCCGCGCTTCCTTTCCCCCTGGGTGAGCTACGTCCCCCACCACCCGAACGTCCCCTCGCCCACGAAGCACCTCGGGCACATCGTGGGCGCCCCCGGCGAGCTGTCGAACACCACGAAGATCTACGCCTACTACCGCGCGCTCGCGCAAGCCACGCGCCGCGTGCGCGTGGAGACGATCGGCAAGTCCGAAGAAGGCCGGGAGATCCTGCTCGTGGTGGTGGGCGACGAGAAGAGCCTGGACGAGCTCGAGCGGCACCGGCAGGTGATGGCGGACCTCGCGGACCCCCGCCGGACGGACGAGAAGAAGGCCGAGGAGCTCATCGCGGGCGTGAAGCCCTTCTACATGCTCCACGGCGGCCTGCACTCCGGGGAAACGGGCTCGCCCGAGATGTTGATGGAGCTCGCGCACCGGCTCGCCGTCTCGGAGGCGCCCTACGTCCGCGAGATCCGCGACCGCGTAATCGTGCTCATCAACCCCGTGGCCGAGCCGGACGGCCGCGACCGCATGGTCGAGTGGTTCTACCGCCACCTCAAGGGAAAGACGGACTACGAGAACCTCCCCCCCATCTCCGCGCCCTACTGGGGCAAGTACGTACGGCACGACAACAACCGCGACGCCATGCAGCGGAAGCTCGCCCTGACGCGCGCGACCCAGGACGCGTACCTGCGGTGGCACCCGATCGTCGTCCACGACCTGCACGAGTCCGTGCCCCTGCTGTCGATCTGGACGGGCACCGGGCCCTACGGCACGAACCTCGACCCCAGCGTCTTCAGCGAATGGCACACGATCGCCTTCCACGAGGTCGCGACCCTCACCGCCATGGGCATGCCCGGGGTCTGGACGTACGGCTTCGGCGAGGGCTTCGCCCAGGTCTTCCAGGACTCCGTGGCCATCAACCACAACGGCCTCGCCCGCGGCTACGAGACCTTCGGCAACGGCACTGCGGAGACGGTGGACCGCGTGCTCGACCCCGAGCGCATCCGCTATACGGGCCGGCCGGT
This sequence comes from uncultured Acidobacteriota bacterium, assembly GCA_963742595.1. Lineage (GTDB taxonomy): Bacteria > Acidobacteriota > Vicinamibacteria > Fen-336 > Fen-336 > CAVPGH01. The sequence continues at coordinate 73,826 of CAVUMT010000001.1, forward strand.
CACGGAGCCCGACTGGTACCGCATGGTTCCCCCGCCGCGGAAGCTCAAGTGGTCGCTCCGGAACAACACCAACTACATGGAGACGGCCGTCCTCGCCGCCCTCCAGTACACCGCGCGCAACGGCTCCGAGATGCTGCGCAACTTCTGGCGGCGGGGGGCGAACAACGTGCGCAAGGGTGCTATCGAGAAGCCCTACGCGATCGCGATCGGCGAAAAGCAGGACGACCGCCGCCGCCTCGCCCGCCTCGTCAACCTCCTGCGCGAGCACGGGATCGAGGTGTCGCGAGCGAGCGCGGCCTTCAAGGTCAAGGAAGGCGACTTCCCCGCGGGCACGTTCCTCGTGCGCCTGGACCAGCCCTACCGCGGCTTCGCGCTCGACCTGCTCCTCCCCCAGAAGTACCCGGCGGACAAGGCGCCGTGGGACGCCTACGACGACGTGGCCTGGGCCCTTCCCGTCAGCCTCGGCGTGGAGGTGAAGACGATCGCGGACGAGTCGGTGCGGCAGGTGCCGCTGACCGCGGTCGCCGCCCCGATCGCCTACAAGGGCGAGATCCCCGGCGACGGCGCCTTCTACCTGCTGCGCGACACGGGGCAGGAAGGCCTCCTCGCCGCCCGCGTCCGCCTCGCCCGGTTCAAGGTGGAGGCGGCGGAGAAGTCTTTCGGATCGGGCGGGCAGGACTATCCGGCGGGCTCCTGGATCGTCGCCAACCAGCCCGGGCTCCGCACCGCCCTCGACGGCGTCGCCGCCGAGCTGGGCCTCGACTTCGATCCGGCAAGCGGCGCCCCCGACGTGAAGCGCCACCTCCTCGACCTGCCTCGCCTCGCCGTGCTCCAGGCCTGGAGCGATACGCAGTCCGCGGGCTGGGTGCGCATGATCTTCGACGAGCAGAAGATCCCCTACACGCTCGTCATGGACGAGGACGTCCGGAAGGGCGGGCTGCGCGAGCGCTTCGACGTGATCGTCTTTCCCGACACGAGCCGGAGCCTCAAGGACATCGCGGGCGGCATCGACACGCGCAACGGGCCCCTCGCCTTCACGAAGACGCCGGAGTTTCCGAGCCACGGCTCGCCGACCTCGTCGCTCGACGTGACGGGCGGCTTCACGTGGTCGGGCCTCCAGAACATCGACGCGTTCGTGCGGCGGGGGGCGTGCTCGTCACGCTGGGCGGAGCCTCGACGGTGCCCCTCGACGGCGGGATCGTCCGCGACGTGCGCCAGGCGAGCGCCCGGAACCTCGTGAACCCGGGCAGCGAGCTGCGCGTCCGCTTCCGCCGGCCCGACCATCCCCTCGCCTACGGCTATCCCGAGACGACCTCGGTCTTCCGCGACGGCGGGCCCGTCTATGCGGTGCGGCGTGTGGACGAGGGGCGCGTCGTCCTGCAGTGGGGCACGAAGATCCCGAAGGACGACGAGGAGGACCCGGCCGCGGCCGAGAAGACGGACGAGAAGAAGGAGCCGCCGCTCGTGGTCAGCGGCGGCATCAAGGGCGGGGACGACCTCGTGGGCAAGCCCGCGCTCCTCGACATCCCCGCCGGACAGGGGCGCGTCGTCGCCTTCGCCTTCGATCCCATCCACCGCTACCAGACGGAGTCGGACTTCCGCCTCGTCTGGAACGCGATCCTCAACTGGAACGACCTGCCGCCCACGCCCCCGCGCTGAGCCCTCTGGTGTCCGCGCACGCCCTCCTCGGCCGTCGGGTGCTCACGGAGGAGGGACTGCGGCCGGCCGCGGTGCTGGTGGAGGGCGAGACGATCGCGGCGGTGGTGGACCCCGCCGCGGTGCCCGAGGGGCTGCCTCGCCGGGACCTCGGGGACCTCGTCCTCATGCCCGGCCTCGTGGACGCGCACGTCCATCTGAACGAGCCCGGCCGCACGGAGTGGGAGGGATTCGAGACCGCGACCCGGGCCGCGGCGGCGGGGGGCGTGACGACACTCGTGGACATGCCACTCAACAGCATCCCGGCGACGACGTCACTCGCCGCCCTGGAGTCCAAGCGCAAGGCGGCGAGGAGCCGTCTCTCGGTCGATTGCGGTTTCTGGGGTGGTGTCGTTCCCGGAAACGCAGGCCAGCTCCAGGCAATGGTGGAAGCGGGGGTCGCCGGGTTCAAATGCTTCCTCGTGCCCTCGGGGGTGGACGAGTTCGGCCATGTGGGAGAGGCGGATCTCAGACCGGCTCTGAGGGTGCTCGAACGGGCGGGAGTGCCGTTGCTCGTGCACGCTGAGCTGGAATCGCCTCTAGAGGCCGCGGGCGGCGATCCGCGGCGTTACGCGACGTACCTGGCTTCCCGCCCGCGGCAGTGGGAGAACGCCGCCCTCGACTTCCTGGTCCGTCTCGTCCGCGACACCGGAGCGGCCGTCCACGTCGTGCACCTTTCGTCGAGCGACGCGCTTCCCGCGCTCGCCGCGGCGCGGCGCGAGGGCCTGCCTCTCACCGCCGAGACCTGCCCGCACTATCTGGCCTTCGCCGCCGAGGAGATCCCCGACGGCCGCACGGACTTCAAGTGCGCGCCTCCGATCCGCGAGGCCGAAAACCGCGAGCGGCTGTGGGGCGCCCTGCAGTCGGGCGTGCTCGACGTCGTGGTGTCCGATCACTCGCCCTGCACGCCCGAGAGGAAGGGCCTGGAGAGCGGCGACTTCCTGGCCGCGTGGGGCGGAATCGCGTCCCTCCAGTTCCGGCTCAACGTGACGTGGACGGAGGCGCGCCGGCGCGGGGCCTCGCTCGCCGACCTCGCCCGGTGGCTGTGCCGGCGACCCGCGGAGCTCGCGGGCCTGGGAAGCCGGAAGGGCCGGCTCCTCCCCGGCTACGACGCGGACCTCGTGGCCTGGAGTCCGGAGGTGTCGTTCGACGTCGTCCCCGAGATCGTCGAGCACCGATGGAAGACGACACCCTACGTGGGGCGGCGGCTGGACGGCGTCGTCGAGCTCACGTGGCTTCGGGGGGCGCTCGCCTTCGAGCGCGGCAAGGCGGCGCTCCCGCCGCGGGGTCAGCTCCTCGCGCGCCGTTGATCTACGGATGCGTCAGCGCGATCGCAAGCAGCAGTGCTCGCTGCGTGCCCTTCCACGAGTCGGTGGAGTCGAAGAACTCGCCGAGGGAATGCCCTCCGGACCCGGCCCCGCCCCCATCCAGCGTCACCGCGGGGACGCCGTACATCATGGCGACGTTGGAGTCGGTGGTCGCGGGAAAAGGCTGCACGGGCAGCCCGAGGGCGCGCGTCACGGAGCGCGTGCCCTCCACGATCGCCGAATCGTCCGGGGTCTTTCCCGGCACGCGCGTCCCGATTTTCTCCCACTCCGCGGTGACCGTCCCCTTCCCGTCGGTGCTCGCATTCTCCAGCGCCACCGCTTCCTCCACCGCGCGGTGTATCGCGTCGTCGATGCTCTTGAGCGCGGCCGCGTCGTGCGAGCGCATGTCGATCTCCATCCAGGCCTCGAAAGCGATCGAGTTGACGGAGGTCCCTCCCCCGATCCGCCCCACGTTGTAGGTGGTGCGGGGGTCCTTCGGGACACGGATCTCCGCGATCCGCGAGACCGCCCGGCCGAGCGCGTGGATGGGGCTCGTCCGTCCGAAGGCGAAGTAGCTGTGGCCGCCCGGCCCCTTGAACGTGACCCGGTAGCGCTCCGAGCCCACTCCCACGTTGACGAAGCCGATGCCCGAGCCGTCGATGGAGACGAAACGATCGATGCGGCCTTTGAGCTCCGCCTCGAAGAGGTGAAAGGCCCCCTTCAGATTTCCGAGCCCCTCCTCGCATACGTTGGCCACGAACGTGATCGAGCCCGGTGTCTCGACCCTCGCCCCCTGCAGGGCGCGGATGAGGCCGACCATCGCGGCGAGGCCTCGACAGTTGTCGCCGATGCCGGGACCCATGTAGACCGCCCCCTCGCGCTTGACGGTCAGGTCCGTGCCCTCCGGGAAGACGGTGTCCAGGTGGGCAGCCACGACCACGTGGGGCCGCGGGCTCCGGCCGGGCCGCTCGCCCAGGACGTTGCCCACCGCGTCGATGCGCACGTTCCTGAGCCCCAGCTCGCGGAACGTCGCCTCCAGAACGGCCGCGCGCCTTCCTTCCTGGAACGTGGGCGCGGGGATCTCGCACAGCCGAACCTGCTCCTCGAGCACCCGGGGCTCGCCGCTTCGGGCGAGATCCAGCGCGGCGCGAACCGAGGGGTCGGCGAGGAGCCGGCTCCCGATGTCTGCGGCCCCCTGCTGCGCGGCGGCGGGAACCGTGCAGGCCGCGATGGCACCCAATACTGCCGCCGCGCTCCTCGTCATGCCGCCTCCGCTACGCCCGGAAAGTCCTCGATGTCGGCGCGGAGCGCCACCTCGCTCGCGTAGAAGAGGCAGCGCAGGGCGATGCGCCCGAGGAGATACGCCTGCCCCACCAGGAACGCCGCGGCGATGCCCGCACCGGACGACTGGTTCGCACCCGGGGCCACCAGCGCGTACAGCAGAAGCAGGCCGACCCAGAGGAGCCCGGTCGCCAGGTAGAGCCCGCACCACCTTCGCGGGGTGCGCGAGGACGAAGCGGAGCGACCGCGCGGCGGAGCGCAGGGGCGACCTCCCGTCCCGGACGACGAATACCTTCGCGTAGTCGAGCACCACGTTCACGGCGAGGACGAGCGCCCAGAGCAGCAGATACTCCGCGAGCGTCCAGGCGAAGCGGACGCGCTCGTCGATCACGTCGTGGACGACGCCTTCCCGGACCGCGTCGAGACGGTCGCGGAGGGGGCCCAGGATCACGAAGTAGGCCGCGAGACCCGCCAGGCTGACGGCGACGAGACGCGGGAAGTGCCTTCCCGCCCGGGCCAGGAATCCCTCGGGTGCGCACGTTTTCAGGAACGTCCCGAGGAACCCGCCCCCGAGGAACGTCCATGAAAGAAGATAGAGAGCCGCGATCGGCAGGACACCGCTCCCCACTCCTCCCGTGAACAGGGACAGGAAGCCGTCCAGGAAGGCGTCGAGCCCGTCCAGCACCGCCCCGACCCCCACGACGCTCGGCTTGAAGGTCGCCGCGACGCCGCTCGCCCGCGCGGAAAAGCCGTAGTACCAGAGCGAGTCCCATCCCGCGCGCATCCGGTCGCCGGCGAGGCTCGAGCCGAGCGAGGCCCGGATGGACTCGTAGAGGACGGCGGCGAGACAGGCGGCGAGAGCGAGGTTCCAGCCGTAGGCCAGGAACACCCAGGCGCGCGCCGCCACCACCCCACGGAAGCCGCCGCGAAGCGCGCGAAGGACGCTCGCCGGCCGCGTCACCTCCGCCTCACGAGAAGAAGGCCGCGAACTCCAGGAGACTCTGGAGCCAGATCGTCCACTTCGACGTCCACTTCAGGGAGGCGGTGCCCGCGTTCGGCCGGCTCGTCCAGGAGTTGTTCACGGAGCTCACGTCCAGGACGAGCACCCGGCGCGGGTCCACTTCCACCGTTCGCACGGCCGTGGGCTTGAGGTAGCGGAAGCGTGTCCAGAGCGCGCGGCCGTCCCATCGCTCCTCGGCCACGCCCCCGTCGTCGAAGGTCACCCGCACCTCCACCGGGAAGATCCCGCCGCCCCAGCGGCGCACGTCCACGGTGGACTCGACGAGCGCGGGTCCGGTAGTCGTTCCGCCCGCCTGCCATTGCGGGGGATCGCCTCCGTCGGAGGGATAGCCGCGCGGCGAGCGGACCGGGCGCGACGCCACCCGGTCCACCGCGTAATCGAAGACCTCGGTGCCCCGGTAGGCCTGGTCGAAGAACCACCCGAGGTCCTGCCCGCTCGCCTCGTTCGCCACCGCGAAGAAGTCGGCGGGGCGCGGGTGCTTGAACCAGTAGCGGTCCGCGAACGTCGCGAGGATGCGCCGCATCGTGTCCCACCCGAGGTGGCGCTCCAGCGTCTGGAGCATGAGGGAGCCCTTCGTGTACGGAAGCAGGTAGTAGGTGCGCTCGTCGTTTCGGTCCGAGGGCGTCGCCATCGAGTCGAGGAGGAGCGCGGAGCGCATGACGTCGAAGCCGTCCGCCCCGTGGTGCGGCTGGGCCCTCGGCACGTCCTTGAAGGCGTAGGGGAGGAAGTCGTGGAAGTAGCGCTTCTCGAAGATGCTCGGGGGGTAGATCTGCTCGAGGATCCGCTTGTGGGAGTGGGTGTTCAGCGCCTCGTCGAGCCAGGCGTCCTCGAACTCGTTGCTCGCCACCGCCCCCTGCCACCACTGGTGGCCGATCTCGTGGATCGTGTTCGCCTCCGCGAGGGTGTTCCCGCGCAGCGTCGGCCACCGGGACTCCGCGGTCACGAACATCGGGTACTCCATCCCGCCCGTCTCGCTCTCCGCCGGAGGGTCGACGATCGTCAGACGGTCCCAGGCGTAGGGACGGAACCACTTCCCGTAGAGCTCGAAGGCCGCCTTGGCGCTCGCGAAGTAGCGGTCCTTGAGCCCGAGATGATCGGGCAGGAGCAGCAGCTCGATGTCCACCGCCGGCAGGCCGGGGCTCGTGAGGCGGTCCTCGTACACGCGGAAGTGCGGCGAGGCCGTCCACGCGAAATCGTGGACGTCCTCGGCGCGGTAGCGGTGGGTCGTGGCGCCGTCCCCCGCGGGAGCCGCGGACACGAGGGTCCCGGTCGCCCCCACGATCCACCCCGCGGGAACCGTGAGGGCCACGTCGTACGTCCCGAAGTCGGCGTAGAACTCGGTCTGGATGAACTGCCGGGCGTTCCAGACGCCTTCCGGCTCGAACACCCCCACCTTCGGGAACCAGTGGCCCATCAGGTAGTACTCGCCCACGACACCCGCCCTCGCGAACGGGCGCGGTACCTTGAGGCGCCATTCCACTTCGAGGCGCACCGTCCCTCCGGGAGGGACGGGCTCGGGGAGCGTCACCTGGAGGAGCGTGCGATCGTCCTCGTTCCCGTCCTGGGGCTGGACGAAGTGTGTGGCCAGGGGGACGGCGTCCGCCGGCCTGCCCGCAGAGGGCAGCCGCTTCACGGAGAGCACGTCGGCGTACCCCCAGTCCCGAGGACCGTACTCGCGCACGCTCGGGACGCGGCCGCTCCGCCGCGCGGCGCGGAGGAACGACGAGCGCTCGTTCCGCCAGGCGTTGAAGTAGAGATGGAGGGGCATCTCCGCGGTGGGATGGCTCGTGACGTTCCGCCAGGTGACGACTTCGGATCCCTCGAGGAGCCGGGTCGCGACGTCGAGCCGGGCCTCGATCGCGTAGCTCGCGTTACGCGGGCTCTGCGGCGCGCGCGGCTCCGTTTCCGCGAACGCCGCGGAGCCGAGGAGACCGAGGGCGAGCGCGGCACCCGCGAAGCTCCTAGAAGGCATACTCCTCGCGCACCTTGTCCGCGATCTCGCTCACGGCCTTCCATTCGTCGCCGTTCGTGAGGATCACGAAGCCGTGCCCGCCGTCCAGGCTCGCGAGGAGCCAGCAGCGATAGCCGTGGTTCCCTCCGCTGTGGCCGAAATACTTCTTCTCCTTCTCCTTGGGGGGAAACTGCTCGAAGCCGAGGCCGAAGCTGTCGGGCAGGTAGGGTGTCGTCATGAGGAGGGCATCCGGCCGGGACAGGATGGACGAGAGGCCGAGGCGCGCCCGCTGGATGGCGATGGCGAAGCGCGCGAGGTCGCTCGCGGTCGTGGTGAGTCCCGCCGCCGCCATCTCCGGGTAGACGTGACGCTCGCCTTTCACGACCTTCCCCTTCTCGTGGCCGGCGGTGGCGAACTTCGCGAGCGCCTCCGGCAGCGGCTGCTCGTAGGTGCTGAAGCGCATCCCCACGGGGTCGAGCGCCTCTCGCCGCGCGAGCTCGGGGAAAGGAGTGCCCGTGACGTCCACGAGCAGCAGCTGGAGGAGGGTGGTGCCTCCCCCGGAGTACTCGAACTTCGTCGCGGGGGCGACCGTCACCCGCACCGCCTCCGAGTTGGCGGGAGGCGCGCCGTCGAGGACCTGCGGCACCGTGGGCACGCGCGAACCCGCCTCGTAGCCCTTGAAGCCGTGCACGGTGAGGCCGGCGGTGTGGCTCAGGATCATCCGGAGGGTCACCGCGCGGGCGGCGGTGAGCTCGTTGTCGGGGAGCTTCCAGGACTTCAGGTAGTCGTTGACGTTCCGGTCGAGGTCGAGCCGGCCCGCCGCCACGAGGCGCATGGCCACGAGCGCGGCCACGGGCTTGCTGATCGAGGCGGCCTGGAAGAGGGTGAGGGGCTCCACCGGGGCCTTCGTGTCGGCGCTCGCGACTCCGTAACCCCTCGCCCACTCGATCTCGAACTCCCGGAAGACGGCGAGTGCTACCCCCGGGACCTCGTACTTCTTCATCACGTCCTGGACGTGCTGGGAGATCCTCTCGACCCGCGGGAAGTCCTGGGCGGACGCGGCCGTGGGAAGGACGACCGCGAGCAGCAGGGCGAGGTGCCGGGAGGAAGCGGGCGGGTAGAGGGTCATCGGGCTCCTCGAGTAAGCACCCCCAAAAAGGGCGCTGCGTGGCCGGAAGGCCACGCAGCGTACGTTACGTTACGCCGAGACCGTCCGTCTCAGAAGTCGAACTGCGCTCCCAGCTGGAAGGTACGCGGCCGGCGAGCGCTGATCGGCTGGCCGAACTGGGCGGACTGGATGTTGCCCTGGAAGGTGGAGTAGTTGACCCGATTCGTGATGTTGTACGCCTCGCCGATGATCTTGAACCGCATCGTCTTCACGTTGATCCCCCAGCCGAGGCGCAGGTCGAGCGCAATGTACTTCTCGGTGATCCCCTCGTTCTTCCCGAGGTTGCCCTGGACGCCGGGGCCGGTCCCGGGATCCACGTAACGGGCGCGGCCGGTCGCCCCTTCCACCACGTTCGGACGGTCGGCGAGGACGCCGTCGCCGTTGTTGTCGCGGCCGGTGGTGATGTTGAAGCGGCGCGGGTGTTGCGCCTGGAGGACGCCGCTCAGCTCGAAGCCCAGGGGCAGGCTGCACGAGGCCGCTCAGGTCACGTGATGCCGCTCGTCGTCGTCCGCGTTCAGCCCCGAGGTGGCGGAGAGCGCTTCTCCGCGCCGGGGTTGTACCAGGCCTGCGGCCCACCGCCCTGCGTGATGAACTCCGGCCAGGTGTCGTCGAGGGTCTTCGAGAGCGTGTAGGCGAGGCTGAGCTGGTAGCGGTGCGACATGCGCTTGTCGAACCTCACCAGCAGCCCGTCGTACCACATGTGACCGTTGGTGTCGTAGACCCAGTACTGCGCGAAGTCGGGCCTCGGCTTGAGCCCGGTGACGGGGTCCGGGTAGTTCGTGTCCGCGGCCCGCGCGTAGTGCTTGCCGCGGGTGTGCACGTAGTCGGCGGAGAGCGCGAAGTCGCCGCCGAGCTCGCGCGAGGCCCCGAGGCTGATCTGGTCGGCGTAGGGCGTCTCCTCGTTGCCATCGCTGTACCCGCCGGACTTCAGGGGAATCCGGACCGAGCCCGCTCCGCGGGGATTCGGGCCCGAGGGGTTGGGATAGCCCGGGAAGTCGATGACGGTCTGGACGGTCGTCCCGATGCCATCGGGGGCGGAGCGCCCTGGACGATCATGTTGACGCCGAGGTTGCCGTTCAGCCGGTAGAAGAACCGGCCGAAGCCGCCGCGGACGAGGTCTTGTTGCTGTTCCCGGGCGTCCACGCGAAGGAGAAGCGCGGCGCGACGTTGTTGTTGTCCGGGAAGTTCTTGAAGGTCTTGACCGCCGCCCCCGACTCACGGTCGTAGCGCAGTCCGAGGTTCAGGGTGAGGCTCTCCGGTCGCCTTCCAGGAGTCCTCGGCGAAGAGGCCGAGGATCTTGTTGTTGACGGAAGCGTCGGGCGTGCCCGGTGCCCGTGGTGTAGCGGATCGGGTAGGTCGACGCATCGTTGGCGTTGAAGGCGGCGTCCGTGTCGAAGACGTATGCCCGCCGAAGAAGCTCTCGAAGAGCCACTCCGAGCCGTAGACCAACTGGAGGTTGACGCCGCGCCTTGACGGTGTGGTTGCCCTCGATCTTTGTGAGGGTGTCGGTGACCTGGATCTTGTTCTCGTAGCTGGCCGAACTTACCGCCGCTGTTGCGGCCGGTGACGCGAGCTCGGGCGGCGGATCTCGGGACCCTGGTCGAGTTCGGGACGGCCACGCGATCGTTCAGCTGCCACTGGACGCGGACCTCGTTGACGAGCGGTCGGGGAGAGGACGCCGACGTCGCTGGCGATGACGGTGTCGTTGCGGTTGGGCCGTGTAGCCGTTGTCGAGACCTGGCGTGATCCCGCCGACGTTCGCGTTCTCGGTCACGTTCTTGTCGAGCAGGTAGGAGAGCTGAGCAGGGTGTGCTTGTCGTTGAGCTGGTGGGTGACCTTGCCGAACACTCCCCAGCCGCGGAAGGGGGAATCAGGTTCGTGGACGGTCCCCCCGTGGGATCGCGGAGCGTGATGGGGTTGTCCGCTGGCCATCCGCTCGACCGACGCGAAGTAGTGCGTCTTGTCGCGAACGATGGGTCCGCCGAGCGTCGCCCCGTAGAGCTTGGTGGTGTTGTCGGCTTGGGCGTGGTTGAGCGCGAAGAAGTTCTTCGAGTTCCACTCGCCGTCCTGGCCGTAGTAGAACGCGCGGCCATGGAACTGGTTCGTCCCGGAGCGCGTGATCACGTTGACCGCGCCGCCCGAGGGCACGGCCGAACTCCGCGGAGAACTGGTTCGTCAGGACCTGGACCTCCGCGACCGCGTCCTGGGTGACGCGGCTCTGGGGCCCCGCGACGCTCTCCTGGTCGTTCTCGACTCCGTCGATCTTCCAGCTGTTCGCGTAGTAGGCGTTGCCGCCGATACGTGGATTGGCGGTCTCCGTGCTCCGGACGCCGGGCGCCAGTCCCACGAGGTTCTGGTAGTTGCGGCCCAGGCTGGGGATGGAGTCGACCTCGCGCGTGGTGATGGTCTTGCCGACGACCCCGTCGGTCGTGTCGATGAGGGGGGCGCCGCTCTCGACGGTGACGGTCTCGGTCAGGCTCGACGCCGAGCTGGAAGTCGACGCGACCGTCTGGTTGAGGCTCAGGGCGAACGCGTCGCGCACCGAGGTCCGGAAGCCCGTCAGCGGGGCGGTGACCTTGTACGGTCCCGGGGGAAGGCTCAGCAGCGGGTAGCGCCCGCGGCCGTGGACGTCCCGTCCGCTCGAAGCCGGTGCCGAGGTTCCGGGCGGTCACGGTGGCCCCCGGGAGCACCGCCCCCGACGAATCGGTGACGGTCCCGGAGACCTCCGCGGTGATCACCTGCGCTCCCACGCGGAGCGGCCAGAAGCACCGCCGCGGCCAGCCACGCTGCTCCGACTCGAATCGCCCGCGCTCTCATCGCCTGCCTCCTTCTCGCCACGACCCGGCGCGTTCCCGGGCCCACGACCGGGCCCACCCCTCGACTCGTCGTCTCACATGGCGAGACAGTGTCTTGTAGAATGATCCTTTGACGCGTCCCCCCTGTCAAGGGGAAATCACGGGAACGCGGCGGCGCCGCCCGGGGAGATTATTCGAGGGCGTGCGTCGTGCGGCCTCCCACCACCGTGCGCACCACCGGGATCGACTTGATCGCATCGGGATCGACCTCGTCGCGGGTCGCGCTCGAGGAGGACGAAGTCCGCCAGCTTGCCCGGAGCGATCGTGCCCTTGAGCTCCTCCTCGAAGGAGGCGTAGGCGCCATTCCGGGTGCAGATGCGGAGCGCTTCGTCGACGGTGATCCGCTGGTTGGGTCCCCACACCCGACCCTCGTAGTCCTTGCGCGTGACCATGCTCTGGATCGCCATCAGCGGCTCGAAGGGCCCCGGAACGTAGTCGGAGGCGGGCGCCACGGGAATGCCGTGGTCCAGGAAGGAGCGGTGCGCGAACATCGAGCGCATCTTCTCCTCCCCGTAGGCCACCCAGTTGTTCCCGTGGTAGTGCGCGTAGGTGTAGAAGGGAGTGGGGATCGCCCCGATCGCGTGGATGCGGCGGAGCAGGTCCTCGTTCACGAGCGAGCAGTGCTCGATGCGGAAGCGGGGGTCGTCGCGCGGGGCGACCTTCTGCGCCCGCTCGTACGCCTTCAGCACCCTGTCGATCGCGACGTCTCCGTTCGCGTGGATGCCGACCTGGAATCGGTGGCGGTGCGCGTCCTCCACCGCCGCGTCGATCGCGTCCTGCTCCATGTAGAAGATGCCGTAGTCGTTCGGCTTGTCCGCGAAGGGGGTGCTCATCCGCATCGTCCGCTCCTGGGCGGAGCCGTCCGCCACCCACTTCACGGCGCCGATCCGCAGCCACTCGTCGCCGAAGCCGGTGTAGAGCCCCGCGTCGCGGAGCTGGCCGTAGATCGGGGAGTAGCCCTGGGGCATCGCGTACACGCGGAAGCGCATCTCCCCCGCCCGGCGGGCATCCTGGTACGCCGTGAGGTACGCGGACGAGCACTCCGCGTCCGTGACCGACGTGAGTCCGGCCGCCGCCATCATCCGGGAGATGACCGCGACGCCCTTCTGCAGCTCCTCCCGTCCCGGCCGCGGGGGCATGAGGGGAGCGAACACGTTGTTGGCGGAGCCCGCCACGAAGCCGTCGAGGGCGCCCTGCCGTTTCTCGTAGCGTCCGCCCGCCGGATCCGGCGTCGCCGCCGTGACCTTCGCGAGGGCGAACGCGCGGCTGTTGTACCAGCTCGTGTGCCCGCCGCGGTGCTGCACCCGCACGGGATGGTCCGGGGCCGCCTCGTCGAGGTCTTCGCGCGTGAGGCGCCGGCCCTCCTCGACCTTCGTGTCGTCGTACTTCGCGCCCACGATCCACTCGCCGGGGGGAGTCTTCGCCGCCTTCTCGCGGATCCGGGCCTTGATCGCGGCGAGGCTGCGCAAGTCCACGTTCAGGGCCGAGACCTCGATCGACCCGCCCCACGCGGGATGGGAATGGGCGTCGATGAAGCCGGGGGCCACGAATCGGCCCTTGCGCGTCGATCGTCTCGACCCCCGCCGACTTCAGGTGGGCGACGTCCTTGTCGTCCCCCACGGCCACGAAGCGGCCGTCCTTCACCGCGAACGCCTGCGCGCGCGGGCGGACGTCGTCCGACGTGTAGACGCGTCCGTTCAGGAGCAGCAGGTCCGGGGCGGCGGTCCGGGACGGCGGCTCCGCCGGAGCGCCCTGGGCGGAATCGGCTCCCCCCGGTCCGACGGCAAGGCCGGCGGCCAGGCCGAGGGCGGCCCCGAGGAACTCACCCCTGGTGCACTTGGACATTCGTGACTCCCTTCCGTTGGCGGATTCACTCGCCCTTCGGCGCTTCCTCCCAGACGTAGGAGCGGCCGTTCACGTACTTCTCGAACCACTCGAGCTCCACGTTGATCTTGAACAGCCGATGCCGGGGCTCCGCCCACGTGTGCGGCTCTCGGGGAGCGAGATAGAGCTTCGTGGGCACTCCGTTGGCCTTGAGGGCGCGGTGCATCTCGTAGGACTGCGCGGGCGGCACGCGGACGTCCTTGTCCCCCACGAGGAAGAGGGTGGGGTCTTCACGTTCGCCACGTCCTTGAGCGGCGAATGGTCCCAGAACACCGCGATGGGGGCGTCCTTCTGCCACGGCGAGCCGCCGAACCAGGGATCGCGGTACGCGCGCGTGTCGCTCTGCCCGTACATGGAGACCCAGTTCGCCGCCCCCGCCCCCGAGGACGCGGCCTTGAAGCGGTCGGTGAAGGTCACGATCTTGTTCGTCATGTGCCCGCCCGCGCTCCAGCCCATCTTCGCGAGCCGGTCGGGGTCCGCCACTCCCATCGCGATCACGCGGTCGACGCCCGCGAGCACGTCCAGGTGGGAGTTCCGGAAGTAGCCGCCCACCATGTCGCGCAGGAAGGCGTCGCCGTATCCGGTGCTTCCCCGGTAGTTCGGCTGCAGCACCGCGTAGCCGTGGCCGGCGAGCACCTTCACGTAGCTCTGCCATTCGCCGAAGCCGTAGCGGTCCGACGAGCGCGGGCCCCCGTGGGTCTGCACGACGAGCGGGTAGCGCTTCCCCTCCTCGTAGCCGGCGGGATAGTGGAGAAGCCCCTCCACGCTCGTGCCGTCCGCCCCCTTCCACTCCACGCGCTCCTGATTTCCCAGCAGGAAATCGCGCGCGTAGCCCTCGGACAAACGCGTCACCTGGCGCGGGGTCTTTCCGGGGGCCAGGGAGTACAGCCACAGCTCGCCGGGGTTCAGGGGCTCGTCCACCACCAGCACCAGCTCGTCCCTCTCCGGCACGAAGGACGATCCGATGAGCTCGTGCGGCCCGTCGGTGATCTGGCGGTAGCGGCCGCTCGCCACGTCGAGCAGGAAGACCTCGTTGCGAAGGCCGAGGTTCGCGGAAAGGAGCACGCTCCGTCCGTCGGGGCCCCAGGTCGCCCGCTCCACCGCGTGGGGGAAGGAGGGGGCGAGGATGCGCGCCGGCCCGCCTCCGGCGGGGGCCACGAAGGCCCGCCCGCTGTAGTAGGGCTCGAGGCGGGCGTTGGCTCCCGCCACGAAGATCACGAGGGACCCGTCGGGCGACAGCGACGGGAACCACTCGTCCACCGTGTTCGACGTGATCCGGACCGCGTTCTTCCCGTCCGAGTCCATCACGTAGACCTCGCCCCGCTCGGAGTCCCCGAAGAGGGGCGTGGGCCCCCGTTGCAGCGCCATGCGCTTCCCGTCCCTCGAGAGGCCGTACTGCGTGATCGAGAAGTCGCCCTCGGTCACGCGGGTGGCGCCCATGGCACCCGGGGCGATCCTCCAGAGATGGACCTGCTTGTAGTTCTCGTCGAGAGGGAACGCGTCGTCCTTCGCCTCCTCCCGCGCCTTCTCCTCCGGCGTCTTCGGCTCGGGGGCGAGGAAGAAGACAGAGGACCCGTCGCGCGCCCACTGGGCGTTCGACACGGACGTGGGATGGTGCGTGAGCGGCCGCGCTTCCCCTCCGTCGTTCGACATCAGGTAGACCTGCGTGCCTTCCGCCCCGGCCGCTGGGCGAGGAAGATGAAGCTCTTCCCGTCGGGCGACCACCGGGGACCCGATTCCCCTTCCGCCCCGTTCGTCATCGCCCGCGCCCCCGTGCCGTCCACGTCCACGCGATGGACGTGGCTGATTCGGCGGTTCGCCTTCCAGCTCACCTCGCTGCGCATGAAGAGGACCTGCCGGCCGTCGGGCGAAAGCTGGGGCTCCGAGAGGAGCGCGATCTCGACGATGTCCACCCCCCGCAGGGGGCGCGGTTCCGCGGCGCGCGCGGGCACGGCGGGGACACCGCCGAGGGCGGCGGCGAGGAGAGCGGCGGGGCGGCGGCGAGGAGAGCGGCGGGGGCGAGGGGCCTGGTCATCGGGTGCTCCTTCGCGGGGGCGGCTTGACTTCCGCCGGACCCGGTATCACATTGCAAGATAGTATCTCGTCACACAAGACAGGGCGCCCGGCGCCCGGGAGGCCGCGCGTGGGTTCCCTCTCGCCCTTCCGTACCGACCTCCTGCGCGGCCGAGCCGCCTTCGTCACCGGGGGCGGGACCGGCATCTGCGCCGGGAATCGCGCGCGCCTTCGCCCGTCACGGGGCGGACGTGGCCGTCGCGAGCCGGAAGGCCGAGCACCTGGAGCCCGCCGCGCGCGAGCTCGAGGCGGCGGGGGTGCGCGCCCTCGCCCTCCCCGTGGACGTTCGCGATCCGAAGGCGGTGGAGGACGCGGTGGAGAAGGCGGCCGCCGCCTTCGGCCGGCTCGACATCGTGGTGAACGGTGCCGCCGGGAACTTCGTGTGCCGGGCGGAGGACCTCTCGCCCAACGGCTTCGGCACGGTGGTGGACATCGACCTCAAGGGCAGCTTCCACGTCGCCCGGGCCGCGCTCCCCCATCTCGCGCGTGAAGGCGGTGTCGTGCTCAACATCAGCGCCACCCTTCACTACCTGGGCACCGCGTCCCAGCTCCACGTATCCGCGGCCAAGGCGGGGTTGGACGCGCTCACCCGCAACCTCGCGGTGGAGTGGGGGCCCTACGGCATCCGGGTGAACGGAGTGGCCGCCGGGCCCCGTGGAGGGGACGGAGGGAGTACGGAGGCTGCTCGAAGGCGACAAGCGGGAGCGCGCGATCCGGCTCAATCCCCTGAGGCGGCTGGGAACGATCGAGGACGTGGCCGACGCCTCGCTTTTCCTGTGCTCGGACGCGGCCGCCTTCGTGACGGGGGTGACGCTCGTGGTCGACGGAGGCCAGTGGCTCGCCTCCTACCGCGTGAGCGGCGAGCCCTCCCCGCCCCCGGGGAGGATCTCGTGAAGGGCTCAGGAAGAGTGAGGAGCTCCCGCGCCCCGCGCCGGAAGACCCAGCCGCCCGTAGCCGAGCTGCGCCGAGATCCGCGCCGCCGTCTTCTTGACGAGCTCGCCCAGGGTGGCGAGCGTGGGGGAGCGCAGACGCGCGGAGGGGCCGCTGATGCTCACCGCCCCCACGATCGCCCCCGAATGTCCCCGCACGACCGCGCCCACCGTGCACAGCCCGACCTCGAGCTCCTCTTCCGCCGTCGCGTAGCCCTTCTTGCGCACCGCACGCAGCTCCGCGAGCAGGGCGTCGACGCTCGTGACCGTCCGCGCGGTGTGGCGCTTCAGCCCCCGGCTGCCGAGCAGGCGCACGACTTCCACGTCGTCGAGACCGGCGAGGATCGCCTTCCCCAGAGAGGTGCAGTGGGCGGGGAAGAGCCGGCCGGGCAGCGAGGGCGTGCCCAGCGCGTGGGGACCGTCCACGCGGTCGATCATGACCACCTGGGCCCCGTCCATGACCGCGAGGTGCGCCGTCTCCTTGCCCTGGGCGGCGAGCTCCTCGAGGTGGGGGCGGGCGATCACCCGCACGTCGAGCCGCTGCAGCGCATGCTCCCCCAGCTTCACGAGCTGGAGGCCGAGGTGGTAGCGGCCGGAAGGGGGGTCCTGCTCCACGAGCCCGTTGTGCTGCAGCGCCATGAGGATGCGGTGCGCGGTGCTCTTGTGGAGGCCCGTCTTCTCCGCGACGTCGCGGACGTTCTGCTCGGGCCGGTCGAGCTCGAAGCAGTTGAGGATGGCCGCCGCGCGATCCAGGGCCTGGATCCGGTACCGGGTCGCGCGTCCGTCCGGCCGCGGGCGCGCCCGGGAGCGCGGAGCCGCTCGCTTCATGCGTGTCTCATGCGTTGGCGATCTGGGCACGAATGCTATCCTCGGGCCCCATCGCGGTCAATCTCCAGCCTTGACAGCGCGGGCGGCCCGGCTGTATTCATTATGCGAGACGTCGTCTCGTAATACAAGACACTCGAGGGGAGGGCCTCGATGGGGGCCAGCACCAGCCGATCCCGAGCCGCCTCCGACACCCCGTCCCGCGTGGCCTACCGCGCGGAGGACGCGCGGTCGCGCCGCCTCTTCGAGCGGGCCCGCGCGGTGATGCCCGGGGGGAACACCCGCCATTCCATCGCCCTCACCCCCTACCCCGTCTACGTGGCGAGCGGGCGCGGGTGCCGCGTCACCGACGTCGAGGGCGAGGTGCGCCTCGACTTCCTGAACAACTTCACCTCCCTCATCCTCGGCCACGCCGATCCCGACGTGACCGCGGCGGTGCAGGCCCGGGTCGCCCTGGGCACGGCCTTCGCGGCCCCCACGGAGCAGGATGTCCTGCTCGCGGAGGAGCTCGTGGCCCGGGTCCCCGGGCTCGAGCAGGTCCGCTTCTGCAACTCCGGCAGCGAGGCGGTGATGCTGGCGGTGAAGGCGGCGCGGGCGTTCACGGGCCGCTCCCGCATCGCCAAGATCGAGGGCGCCTACCACGGGCTCTACGACTACGCGCAAGTGAGCGAGGGCGCGGCCCCCGAGACGTGGGGTCCCGACGACCGGCCGGCGAGCGTCGTCGAGCCCGGGTCCGCCCGGGGCGTGGCGGAAGACGTGGTCGTGATGCCCTGGAACGACGTCGCGACGTGCACCCGCCTCATCGAGGAGCACCGGGACTCGCTGGCCGCGGTGATCGTGGACGCGCTGCCCCTGGGCCTGAGCCTCATCCCCCCCGTCCCCGGTTTCCTCGACCGGCTGCGCGAGGTCACGCGCGCCCATCGCATCCTCCTCGTGGCCGACCAGGTCCTGACCTTCCGGCTCGGCTACCACGGAGCCTTCCCCGACGAGGGCCTCCTGCCCGATCTCACGTGCCTGGGCAAGATCATCGGGGGCGGGCTCCCCGCGGGAGCCGTCGGAGGGCGCGCCGAGGTGATGGCGGTCTTCGACCCCACGAAGGCGGCGCTCGTGCACCACGGCGGGACCTACAACGGCAACCCCCTGACGATGACCGCGGGTCTGGCGACGCTCCGCAAGTTGACGCCCGCCGCCTTCGCGCGGCTGGAGGCGCTCGGAGAGTCGCTGCGCGGGAAGCTGCGCCGCCTTCTCGCCGATCGAGGGACGCCGGCCCAGGTCTTCGGCAGGGGCTCGCTCTTCTGCGTGCGCCTCACCGACGGAGAGCTCCGGGACTGGCGCTCGCTCACCCGACACGTGCGCGCCCAGCCCCTCTACCGCCAGATCTGCCACGAGATGCTCGGCCGCGGCATCCTCATGTCCCAGCGCGGCATCCTGGGCTGCCTCTCGACACCCATGGAGGAGGCGGACCTCGACGCCTTCGTGGCCGCGCTCGACGGCTCCCTCACCGCGCTGGGGCACGAGGCATGAGCGCACGCGCGGACGCCGCCCCCGAGCTCCGCGGCCGGATCGGCCTCGGGGGGGCGGCGTTCGCGCTCGTGGGCTACATCATCGGAGGCTCGATCTTCATCCTCCCCGGCGCCCTCGCCGGCGAGGTGGGTCCCGCGGTCTTCGTGGCCTACCTCATCGCGGCCGCGATCTCCCTCTTCGTCTGCTTCGCGGCGGCCCAGATCGGCAGCGCGTTTCCGATGAGCGGGGGCACTTACGTCGCGGTGAGCAGTGCCATCTCCCCGTTCTGGGGGTTCATGGTCGTGTGGATGGGCGTTCTCATCATCTTCACGAGCACCCCCGCGCTCGCCTACGGCCTCGTGGACTATCTCGCCGCCTACTTCCCTTGTCTCGCGGAGCACCGCCTCCTCGGGGCGGTGCTCTCCGTCGTGGTCTTCACCGGGGTCAACCTCTTCGGGATCCAGGCCGCGGTGTGGGTGCAGACCGTGATGGTCGTGGTCTTCATGGTCGTCCTCGTAACGGTGGGGATCGGGGGCGTCCTGCACAGCCGCCTCGAGAACTTCCAGCCTCTCTTTCCCATGGGCGTGCGCCCCGTGCTCGAGGCCGCGATCCCCGCCTTCTATTCGTTCAGCGGCTTCAGCGCGATCGTGGCCATCGGGGGCGAGGTGGACCGCCCCCGTCGCAACATCCCCCTCGTCCTCCTCGTGAGCTTTCCCACCATCCTCGTCGCCTACACTCTCGTGACGATCGCGGTCCCGGGTGTCGTGAGCTGGCGGGACCTCGCGCAGGGGAACGCCACCCTCACGCGGGTGGCCGAGGCCTTCCTCCCTTCGGGAGTGGGAACCTTCGTGGCCGTGGCCGCCCTCTGCGCGATCGCCACCACCATCAACGGCCTCGTGCTCTCCAAGAGCCGGGACATCTTCTCGCTCGCCGTCGACCGCGTGCTCCCGAGCCGGCTCGCGGCGATGGGACCGTTCGGCGAGCCCCGCACCGCCCTCGTCTTCATGAGCGGGGTCGCGATCGCGGGGATCCTGCTCCAGCGCACCTTCACCCAGTACGCGAGCATGTCCGTCCTCTGCGTGATGGTCGTCCACGTGCTGCAGGGGATCGTCGTCCTCGTCCTCCCCCACCGGCTGCCCGGGCACTACGAAGCGGCGGGATACCGGCTTGGGCGGGCGGGCCGGCTGTTCTGGGGAGGCGGCCTCATGGTCGTCGCCTCGGGCTTCATCCTCGCCGGCCTACTCGTGGACCAGGCGGGGGCGGTGCTCTATCTCGTCTCGTGCGCCGCGGGAGCCGTCTGGTACGCCTCGCGACGGGCGTCCCTCAGGCGCCGCGGGCTGCGCATCGAGGACCTGATGCTGCACCACGCCGCCCAGGCCCTGCGGCCGCCCGCCGCGTCCCCCGTCGCGCCCCAGCCCGCGGAAGCCTGACGTGTCCGACATGGTGGTCGGCCTGGAAAGGCGTGGCGACGTGGCGGTCCTCGAGATCCGGAATCCTCCGGTGAACGCGCTGGGCGCGCCCGTGCGGGCGGCCCTCGCCGCGCGCCTGGACGAGACGCTCGGCGACCCCGGCGTCCGCGCGATCGTGCTGACGGCGGCGGGCAAGCTCTTCAGCGCGGGGGCGGACATCCGAGAGTTCGGAAAGCCCTACGCGCCCGGGGTGCCGATCCTGCCCGAGCTGATCGGGCGGATGGAGCAGTCACCGAAGCCCATCGTGGCCGCGCTCTTCGGAACGGTGGCGGGAGGGGCCTTCGAGCTCGCGCTCGGCTGCCACTATCGAGTCGGCGCCCCCGACGTCGAGCTCGCCCTGCCCGAGGTCACGCTCGGGTTCGTGCCCGGCGCGGGGGGCACCCAGCGCCTCCCCCGCCTCGTGGGGGTGGAGGCAGCCCTCGACGTCATCCTCACCGGCCGGCGCGTCGCGGTCGATGAGGCGCGCGCCCTCGGCCTTCTCGACGCGGTCGAGGCGGCGTCGGAGCTGCGGGAACGAGCGGTCGCCTTCGCCGCCTTGATCGCGGCTCTCCCTCCCCGACGAATCGCCGACCGTCCCGCCCCCATGGAGCCGCCGGGGTTCTTCGAGCGGGCATGCGCCCGGGTCGCGCGGGACGGACGCGACGGGGGAGCGACCCGGGCGGCGCTTGAATGCGTCAAGCGGTCGCTCACCGTTCCGTTCGAGGAAGGCCTCCGCGAGGAGCGCGAAGCGTTCCTCGCGACGGTGCGCACGCCCGAAGCGCGGGCGCTTCGGCACGTGTTTTTCGCGGAGCGCGAGGCCCAGAAGGTCGCCGGCGTGTCCGGCGGGGCCGCGGCCCGACCGGTGACGAGCGCGGGCGTCGTCGGCTTCGGAACGATGGGCAGCGGGATCGCCATGGCCTTCGCCAACGCGGGCATTCCCGTGCGCGTGCTGGAGTCGGACGCGGCGGCCCTCGAGCGCGGCCTGGAGACCGTCAGGAAGACGTACGCGGCCTCCCGCACCAAGGGCCGGCTGACGGAGGCGGAGGCGGCGGCCCGGCTGCTCCTCGTTCGCGGGACGCAGGACTACGCGTCCCTCGCCGAGTGCGACGTGGTGGTGGAGGCCGTGTTCGAGGAGATGGACCTGAAGCGGGACATCCTTCGCCGCCTGGAAGGCGTCTGCCGCCGGGACGCCCTCCTCGCCACCAATACCTCGAGCCTGGACGTGGACGAGATCGCGGCCGCGACGGGCTCCCCGGAGCGCGTCCTCGGGATCCACTTCTTCAGCCCCGCCCACGTCATGCGCCTCGTGGAGCTGGTGCGCCCGTCGTCCGTGGCGCCGTCCGCTCTCGCTACCGCCCTGCAGCTCGTCCGCCGGCTGGGCAAGATCGGCGTAGTCGTCGGAGTGTGCGACGGCTTCGCCGCGAACCGGATGCTCTTCGCCTTCCGGCGGCAGGCGGACTTCCTGCTCGAGGAGGGGGCGCTGCCCGCTCAAGTGGACCGCGCCCTCACGGCCTTCGGCATGTCCATGGGCCCCTACGAGACCGCGGACCTCGTGGGACTCGACGTGAGCTGGCGCATCCGGAAGCGACAGGCGAGGACTCGTCCCCCCGGACTCCGCTACTCCCCCATCGCGGACCGCCTCTGCGAGCGGGGCCGGCTCGGTCAGAAGACAGGGGCAGGCTGGTATCACTACGCGCCGGGAAGCCGCACGCCCGTCCCTGACCCGGAGACGGAAGCGCTCATCCGCTCCGTGAGCGCCAAGCTCGGGATCGCAAGGCGGGACGTCACCGACGACGAGATAGTGGAGCGCTGCTTCGCTCCCCTCGTCAACGAGGGAGCCCGGATCCTCGAGGAGGGGATCGCCGCGCGCGCGAGCGACCTCGACGTGATCTGGGTCCACGGCTACGGCTTCCCCCGCGCAAAGGGCGGCCCCATGCACTGGGCGGACGGCTTCGGACTCGGCCGGATCGCCGAGACCGTAGAGCGACTCCACGCGGAGCAAGGAGACCTCGTCCGCCCTTCGCCTCTCCTCCTTCGGCTCGCCCGCGAGGGCGGCTGCTTCGGCGATCTCCCTGCCGGCGAGGTGCGAGGCATCCAGCCGGCCCTGGAGAGCGGAGGATCCCGATGAACGAGGCGGTGATCGTCTCTACCGCCCGCACCCCCATCGGCAAGGCGACGCGGGGGGCCTACAACAGGACGCACGGAGCGACCCTCGCCGGCCACGTGGTCGCGCAGGCGGTGGCACGAGCGGGCATCGAGCCCGGGGAGGTGGAGGACGTGGTCATGGGCTGCGCCCTTCCCGAGGGCGCCACCGGCAAGAACATCGGCCGGATGGCCGCGATGCGCGCGGGCCTCTCCGTCGACGTCGCGGGCATGACCGTCAATCGCTTCTGCTCGTCGGGGCTCCAGGCGATCGCGATCGCGGCCCAGAGGGTGGCGGTGGACCGCGTGCCCGTGATGGTGGCGGGGGGCGTCGAGTCGATCAGCCTCGTCCAGGGGAACCGCAACAAGACTCACGACGCCGAGGAGTTCCTCATGGAGCGGAAGCCCGAGCTCTGGCTTCCCATGATCGACACCGCGGACATCGTGGCCGCGCGCTACAAGATCTCCCGGGAGGCCCAGGACGCGTTCGCGCTCGCGAGCCAGCAGCGGACCGCGGCCGCCCAGGCGGCGGGCCGCTTCGACGAGGAGATCGTCCCCCTCCAGACGACGAAGCTCGTCACGGACAAGGAGACGGGGGCGACCCGCGAGGAAGTGGTGACGCTCGCGAAGGACGAGGGCAACCGCCCGGACACGACGCTCGAGGGCCTCTCCAGGCTCGAGCCCGTGAAGGGGCCGGGCAAGTTCGTCACCGCCGGCAACGCGAGCCAGCTCTCCGACGGGGCCTCCGCCTGCGTCGTGATGGACGCCCGCCTGGCGGAGCGACGCGGCCTCCGTCCGCTTGGGGTCTTCCGCGGTCTCGCCGTCGCGGGCTGCGAGCCGGACGAGATGGGGATCGGTCCCGTCTTCGCGGTCCCCGCCTCCTCGGCCGTTTCGGCCTGAAGATCGAGGACGTCGACCTCTTCGAGCTGAACGAAGCGTTCGCCGTCCAGGTCGTCTACTGCCGCGACCGCCTCGGCATCCCCGAGGACAAGCTCAACGTGAACGGCGGAGCCATCGCGATCGGCCATCCCTACGGGATGAGCGGGGCCCGGCTCGTCGGCCACGCCCTCCTCGAGGGCCGCCGGCGCAAGGCCCGCCACGTCGTGGTCACGATGTGCGTGGGCGGAGGCATGGGCGCCGCCGGGCTCTTCGAGGTCTGCTGAGCGATGCCGGTGCGCGGGGGCGCCCTCGGAGAGGAGCTGACGGCGAACACGGTCGAAATCACCCCGCGCATGACCCTCGCCTTCGCGGCGGGCATCGGCGACGTCGGTCCCCGCACGTTCGACGATGCCGCGCCGGAGGCGCTCGTCGCCCCGCCCTCCTTCTGCGTTCGGCTGGAGTGGTGTGTGCTGTCTGCCGGGCGCGCGGAACGTCTCGGCCTCGACGCCTTCGAGCGCCTCCGGGCCGTTCACGTCGAGCAGGACTCGACCTTCCACCGACCTATCCGGCCGGGCGACCGCCTGACGACGCGAGCCCGGATCGTGGCCACCCGCACCACGAGCGCGGGAGCGCTCGTGGAGACCCGATTGGCCACGGTCGACGAAGCCGGCGAGCCGATCGTGACTTCCTGGCACTCCGCGATATACCGCGGCGTTCCCCTCGCGGGTGACCAGGGCAGGGTCGAAGAGCGCCCCCCGGTTCCCACTGACCCGCCCGACCTGCCCGAACGAGTCAGGATTTCCGTGCCCCGCGAGGCGGCCCACGTGTTCACCGAGTGCGCGGGCATCTGGAATCCCATTCACAGCGAGCGCCGGGTCGCTCTCGAAGCCGGGCTCCCCGACGTCGTCCTGCACGGAGTGGCCACGTGGGCCCTCGCCGGCCGCGAGATCGTCAAGGCTCATGCCGCGGGGGACCCCGCGCGTCTTCGGCGGCTGCGCTCGCGGTTCAAGGCGTTCGTGATCCCGGGCGATCCCATCACGCTCTGCCACGGTCGAGGAGCGAACGGCGACGTCTTCTTCCGCGTGACGAACGGCTGGGGCGAGGACGCCCTCACCGACGGCTACGCCCAGGTGACGGCCTAGGCCCGCGGCGTCATGCCTGCGCCCACCGCCCTCCCCTTCCCGCGCCTCCACCCCTTCGTGGGCCTCGACGTTCCCTGGCTGCTGCGCTCGCGCGCGGAAACGCACGGCGACCGGCCCTATCTCGTGTGGGACCCTTTCGAGGGGGAAGGCCGCTCGTACACGTACCGCGAGTTCGCGGCAGCGGTAGGAGGTTCGCCGCGGGCCTCGCGGCCCGCGGCGTGCAGCAAGGGCGACTTCGTGCTCATCCACCTGTCGAACTGCGCGGAGTTCCTGGTGGCCTGGCACGCCTGCTCGCGGATCGGCGCCGTCGCGGTCACGACCAACACCCGCTCGTCCCCCGAGGAGCTCACGTACTACGCGTCGAACTGCGGGGCGACGGTGGCGATCACCCAGCCCGCGTTCGTGGACCTCGTGGCCTCGAGCGCCCCCGGGCTGCGGTGGATCGCGGCCACCGCGACGGACCAGGGCGCGCCTCCCGCCGCCTTCCAGGCGCGCGGCGTCCTGCGCTTCGACGAGATCGACGCGACCCCGCTTCCTCCGCCCACGGCGCCCCACGACCCGCTGGACTTCAACAGCGTCCAGTACACGTCGGGCACCACGGCGCGCCCCAAAGGTGTCGTCTGGACGCACGCGAACGTGCTCTGGGGCGCCCGCATGACGGCGATGCACTGCAAGCTCACACAAGCCGACGTGGGGCTCGTCTTCTTCCCGCTCTTCCACACGAACGCGCTCATGTACTCGTCCCTGGGCAGCCTGTGGGGGGGAGGGTCGATCGTCGTCCTCCCCCGCTATTCCGCGAGCCGCTTCTGGGACCGCGCGGTCCGGCACGGCTGCACCTGGGCCTGCAGCTCTCCCTTCCTGCTGAAGACGCTGAGCGTCCACCCCGTGCCGAAGAAGCACTCCTTCCGTTTCTGGGGCTCCGGCACCACCGATCCCCCGCTCGCGCGCGACCTCTACCGCGTGCAGGGCCTCGGCTGGTTCGGGATGACGGAGACGATCACGTTCCCGACGATCGGCCACCTCGACCTTCCCAACCGGCCGCTCGGCATGGGACAGCCCGCCCCCGGCTACGACGTGGCGGTGCTGCGCGACGACGGGACGCCGGTGGACTTCGGGGAGACGGGACGCCTCATGGTGAGGGGCATTCCCGGGCTCTCGATGTTCTACGAGTACCTGAACAACCCCGAGGCCACGGCCGCCGCCATCGACAAGGAGGGCTGGCTGGAGACGGGCGACCTCGCGACTCCCTACCCGGACGGCCATCTTCGCTTCGAGGGACGGGGCAAGGACATGCTGCGCGTGGGCGCGGAGAACGTGGCCGCCGCCGAGATCGAGCGAGTCATCCAGACCGTTCCCGGCGTGTTCGAGGTCGCGGTGGTCGGCGATGCCCCACGAGCTCCTGGGCGAGGTCCCCGCCGCCTTCGTCATCCCCGCGGGAGAGCCCCGCGGCCTCCCGGAACGCATCCTCTCGAAGTGCCGCGAGCTCCTCGCCGACTTCAAGGTGCCGCGCGAGGTCATAATCGTGCCCGAGCTCCCGCGCTCGACGCTCAACAAGGTCTCCAAGAAAGACCTGCGCGCGCAGCTCGCAGCCCGAGCGTCCGTCCCGGAGGTGAAGAGGTCATGAACGTCGAGATCTTCGAGATGGAGCGCTTCCAGTCGATCTGGGAGAACCGCGTCACCCACAACCTGTCCGAGAGCGGCGTCCACCCGATGTCGGTCGAGGAGCTCCTCTCTCCCGACGAGGCGAGAGCACTCCTGGCGCAGCGGCTCGTCTACGTCCAGACGAACGGGACGCCGGCGCTCCGAGAGGCGATCGCCGGGCTCTACCCGGGGGCCACCGCCGACAACCTGGTGGTCGGCAACGGGACCGCGGAGGCCAACTACATCGCGGTCTGGCGCCTCGTCGAGCCGGGGGACGAGGTCGTGATGATGCTCCCGAACTACATGCAGATCTGGGGCGTCGTGCGCGGCCTGGGGGCCACGGTCGCAGCCCTGGCGGCTGCGCGAGGACCGGGGGTGGACGGCGGACGTGGAGGAGCTCGACGAAGCTGGTGGGCCCGCGAACGAAGCTCATCGCGGTCTGCAACCCGAACAACCCCACGGGCTCGATCCTCTCCGAGGACGCGATGCGCGCGATCGTGCGGGTGGCGGAGAAGCACGGCTCCTGGGTGCTCGCGGACGAGGTCTACCGCGGGGCCGAGCGGGACGGCCGCGAGACGCGCAGCTTCTGGGGCCTCTACGACCGCGTGCTCGTCACGTGCGGCCTCAGCAAGGCCTACGGCCTCCCCGGCCTCCGCATCGGCTGGGTGGCCGGCCCCGCCTCGATGATCGCGGAGCTCTGGGCGCGAAAGGACTACCTCAGCATCGCCCCGGCGCCCTCTCCGACGTCCTCGCCCGCAAGGCCGTGCAACCCGAGGTGCGGGCACGAATCTTCGCGCGCACTCGCGGCATCGTGAACGGAAACTACCCCGTCCTCGAGGAGTGGATGAAGCGGCACGCCAACGCCTTCCGCCTCGTGCCCCCTCGCGCGGGCGCCATCGCCTACCCGCGGTACTCGTGGCCGATCAACTCCACGAAGCTCATGGAGCGCTTGCGCGACGAGCAGAGTGTTCTCGTGGTGCCCGGCGACCAGTTCGGGATGGACGGGTTCCTGCGCATCGGCCTCGGCAACGAGCCGCAGGACGTACGCGCCGGCCTCGAGCGCATCGATCGAGTGCTGGGATCTCTCGGCGCGGCTCCCGGCTTCGCTTCGTGACGCGCCTCTCGGCGTCCCTCGCCCTCGTTTTCGTCGCCGCGGGCCTCTCCGCCGCTCAGGAGACAACGCCCCCGAAGACCCCGGAGATCGGCCCCCCGCGGGGCACCCTCTTCATCATCGGCGGCGGGCTCAAGGAGAAAGCACTCCTCGAGCGCTTCCTCGACCTCGCGGGTGGCCCGGACGCGCCCGTGGTGGTGATCCCTACTGCCCTCGAGAGCGACGATCCCGCGGTTTTCGCGAGCGAGGTGCGGGCGCTCCGCGAAGCGGGAGGCCGCCGCCTCACCGTCGCCCACACGCGCGACCGCAAGGTCGCCGACTCCGAGGCTTTCGTGGCCCCCCTCCGCGAGGCGGCCGGCGTCTATTTCACGGGCGGCCGCCAGTGGCGTCTCGCCGACGCCTACCTGGACACCCGCACGCACGCGGAGCTCCGGGCCCTCCTCGGCCGCGGGGGCGTCATCGGCGGCACCTCCGCAGGGGCGACGATCCAGGGGTCGTTCCTCGCCCGCGGCGACACCAAGGGCAACACCGTCATGATCGGCGACCACGTGGAGGGGATGGGCTTCCTGAAGAACGTCACGATCGACCAGCACCTCCTGAAGCGCAACCGGCAGTTCGACCTCGTGGAGGTCGTCGAGAAGCATCCGGAGCTCCTGGGCATCGGCATCGACGAGGACACGGCGATCGTCGTGCGGGGCGACCGCTTCGAGGTGATCGGGAACGGCTACGTCGCGATCTACGACCACGACCGACGGCTGGACTCGGGCGGTCTCTTCTACCTCCTCGCTCCCGGCGACCGCTACGACCTCAAGACGCGCGAGGCCGAGCGGCCGCAGCCGCGGGGCGTGCCGATGGAGCGGGTGGTCAAGGAGCCCTGGAAGAAGTGAGGCTCTTTCTCGGGCTTGCGATCGGACTCTCCTCCCGTGGGCGACGATCGCCCCCCACGCGGAACCCACCGTACGATCTCGTGCTCGCGGGCGGGCGCGTCCTCGACCCCGAGAGCGGCCTCGACGCCCCGCGAGACGTCGGGATCCGGGACGGGCGGATCGCCGCGATCAGCACGTCGTCGCTCTCGGGACGCTCCCGCATGTTCGTGCGAGACCGTGTCGTCGCCCCCGGCTTCGTCGACCTGCACTCGCACGTGGTCACGCCGGAAGGGAACCGTCGCCAAGCCGCGGACGGGGTTACGACCGCCCTCGAGCTCGAGGAAGGCGTCTTCCCCGTCGCCGAGTGGTACGCGGAGCGGGAGGGGCGCTCGCTGCTCCACTACGGCGCGAGCGCGGGCCACATCCCGGCCCGCATCGCGGCCTTCGAGGGCGTCACCACCCGGGCGGGCGCCGTTGGCGTCCGCCGCGCGCCCACGGTCCGGCCCGACTGGTCACATGCCTCCGCGACCCCGGAGGTCCTCGCCCGCATCGAGGCCGTCCTCCAGGAAGGACTGGCCGCGGGGGGACTGGGCGTGGGCATCGAGATCTCGGAGTCGCCGGGAGCGACCCGCGGCGAGGTGCTGCGCGTCTTCCGGACCGCGGCGGGCGCCCGGGTGCCGGTCTACGCCCACCTTCGGAGCTTCGGCGCCGTGGGGGCCGTGGACGGCTTCCAGGAGATGCTCGCCGACGCCTCCGTGACCGGCGCCCCCGTGCACTTCGTCCACCTCGGGAGCAGCGGGCTCGGCGAGGCCCCGCTTCTCGTCGAGATGATGGAGGGAGCGCGCGAGCACGGCCTCGACGTGACCGGCGAGGCCTATCCCTACACCGCGGGCTCGACCTTCATCCAGTCCGGGATGTTCGACTCCGGGTGGCAGGAGCGCCTCGGCATCGGCTACGACGACCTGCAGTGGGCGGCCACGGGCGAGCGCCTGGACGAGGCGAGCTTCGAGCGCTATCGCCGCGAAGGCGGGTTCGTGATCCTCCACATGATTCCGGAGAAGACGGTCGACTTCCTGATGGCCCGCCCGGACGTGATGATCGCGAGCGACGCTCTCCCCGTTGTGAACGGCCGCGGCCATCCCCGGGGGAGCGGTACCTTCGCGCGCGTCCTCGGCCGCTACGTGCGAGAGAAGCGGCTTCTCTCCCTGATGGACGCGGTGCGCCGGATGAGCTTGCTTCCCGCGGAGCGCGTCAGGGGCGCCGTCCCCGCTATGGCGCAGAAGGGCCGGCTTCGAGTGGGCGCGGACGCGGACCTGGTGGTGTTCGATCCGGCCACCGTCGCCGATCGCGCGACCTTCGAGGATCCCGCGCGGGCGTCGGCGGGGATCGACCACGTCCTCGTGGGCGGCACCTTCGTCGTGCGAGAGGGGCAGCTCGTCGAGGGAGTCTTTCCGGGAAGAGCCGTGCGCGCCCGTCCCCGCGAGACCTCGATCAAGGCGCCGCGGTAGGGTCCTCGCCCCGGGGCGAGTTACCTCAAGTCATCGCGCCGGGGCCGGGCTCGCGGGTCTCTCCCCAAAGATGTGCTCTCCAAAGAACTCCACGTTCTGCTCCATGGCCGCGCGATAGGTCTTCGGCTTGTTGAGGGTGTGCCCGAAGCCCTTGTAGAGGATGAGGCGGACGGGCACCCCCTGGTCTCGGAGGCCCTGGTAGAGCACGAAGGCGTTGGGAGTGGGCACGCGGGGGTCGGCGCTCCCGTGCTGGATGAGCGTGGGCGTTCGCGCCTGCCTCACGTAGGTGATGGGCGAGGTCTTCGCGTAGATCTCGGGATCGTCCCAGGGCGTCGCCTTGAGGTAGCGGCGCGTGAAGTCGTGGATGTCGGTGTTGACGTAATAGGCGGTCCAGTCCGTGACGCCCGCCCCGACGGAGACGGCCTTCACGCGGTCGCTGTGACGCGTCGTGAGGAAGGCCGAGATGTACCCTCCCTGGCTCCAGCCCATCGAGCCCACCCGATCCCTGTCCACCAGCCCCTGGTCCGCGAGGTGGTCGACGCCCGAGAGGACATCCCAGGCGTCGCCTACTCCGAGGTTCCGGATGTTGAGCATGCGGAACCTCTCCCCGTAACCGCTCCCGCCGCGGTAGTTGGGCTCGAGCACGAGCGCGCCTTTGTTGACCCAAACGTCGATAGGGTAGGGATCCGTCGTCTGGCTGTAGGGGGCCGGGCGCGATGCGGTCGAGGGGCCGCCATGTACCACGAGCAGCAGCGGGTAGCGCCGCCCCGCCTGGAAGTCGGCGGGCTTGTGCAGGACGCCTTCAATCGTCGTGCCGTCGGTGCTCTTCCACGACACGATCTCGCGCGTCGTCTTCGGCCAGGACGCGATCTGCGCGCCGAAATCACTGAGCTTTCGGGGCTGCATCGTGCGAAGGGGGGCTACGTAGATCTCGGGGAAAGTCCGCGCGTCCGCGGCGACGAACGCCGTTGTCGCGTCGTCGCGGCTGAGGCTGAAGCCCGTTCCCAGCCATTCGTCGGCCGCCGCGAACCGTGTCACCGCGCCCGTCGTCGGATCCATCCGATAGAGGTAGGCCCACGTCTTCGGCAGCGTCCAGAAGAAGATGCCAGTGGGCCCCCATCCCACCAGGATCGGGGGCTCGTCCACCGTGTTGGAGAACTCCTTCACCGGACCGCCCGTGCGGTCGATCACCGCGAGGCGCGTCGTGGTGTAGAAGTACGGCTCGCGGGTCTCGCCCGTAGTGACGAAGGCGATCCGGCGGCCGTCGGGCGACCAGAAGGGCCGGAAGTCCTCGCCCGGACGCACGAGCAGCGGCCGGACGATGCCGTCGGCAACGGATACCACCGAAAGGTCGGCCTCGAAGTCGTTGTTGAAGTCGAGGTTGACCCGGTGGTCGAAGGCGATCTCCTTGGAGTCGGGCGACCAGGAGAACCGGCCGACCGCGAATGGGCCTTCGGTGAGGCGACGCGCCTTCCGGCTCGCCACCTCCACGACGTGGAGGTGGCTCATGAGATGGTCCTCGTCCACCACCTCCATGTCCCCGTAGCGGCTCTCCCTGTCCTTCCGCGACTGCGGCTTCGGGTCCATCGCGGTGTACGCGATCGACTTCGCGTCGGGAGCCCAGGCGAAGGCGAGGATTCCCTCTTCGGCGCTCGTCACCGCCTCCGCCTCTCCTCCGCGCGGGTCGATGACGTAGACCTGGCGCTTGCCCGCGCGATCGGACGAAAACGCGAGCGACCTGCCATCGACCGAGAAAGCGGGAGCGTCGCTCGATTTCTTCGCCCGCGTGAGCTGGCGAGAGACGCCGGTGACCGCGTCGGCCAGCCAGATCTGGTTCTGGTACTCGTCCTCCGCCCAGTTCGTCTCGCGCACGACGTAGGCGACGAGCTTTCCGTCCGCGGAGATCGCGGGCGAAGTGGGCCGCTTCAGGGAGATGATGTCCTCCGCGGTGGGACGGACCTCGGCCGCGGCGAGCGGCGCGGCGAGGAGCAGCAGTGTCGGCATCCATCCTGGTCGCATTGGCTCTCCTCTCCCGGGGGGGGTCGTGGTCAGCAGCCGCCGTCGGCGATGATGGGCAGCTCGAGGCGCGAGGCCGCCCCCCGGCGCCGGTGGACGCGCTGCGTCGCGGGACGGTAGTCCGATGACCTCGCGTGGTAGACGTCCACGAACGTCTGGGGGTTCCTGTCGAACATCGGGAACCACGAGGACTGGACCTGCACCATGATCCGGTGGCCCCTCCGGAACGTGTGGTATCGGTCGGGCAGCTCGAAGGGGAGGCGGGTGACGCGCCCCGGGGCCATGGGCTCGGGCCGCGAGAAATCGTTCCGAAAGCGGCCCCGAAGGACGTCGCCCACGAGGAGCATCTGGTATCCGCCCATGCGCACGCCCGCCGGGTTGGGATCGGGGTCCTTCGCGTCGTCCGGGTAGACGTCGATCAGCTTGACCACCCAGTCGGCGTCGGTGCCCGAGGTGGAGGCGAAGAGCTCGACCCCCACCCGGCCCGCGATCGTGAGATCGTCGGCGAGAGGCGCGGTCTCGTAGACGAGCACGTCGGGACGCGAGGCCACGAAACGCTGGTCCTCCACCACCCACCGGCGGCCTTCGCGCGCCGTGATCTCCGCGGTGTAGGGCACGGGCTTCGCGGGATCGCTGACGTACTCGTCGAAGGCGCGGAGAAGCGTCGGCGGCGGCGGCCCGAACGAGGCGACGCTCCGGGCGTCGAGATAGAGGCTCCGGCGGGCGGCGCGGCTCGGAGGCCACTCTCCGCACCGCCGCCAGCGGTTTCCTCCGGTCTCGAACGCGAGGACCTTCGGGAGGTCCACCGGGGGACCGTCCTTCAGGTGCCGCCGGAAGAAGGGGAGCTCCACCTCCTGCCGGAAGTACTCCCCCGTCTTCGAGCCGTAGCCGATCGGCCCGTAGGCGTCCCCGGCAATCGCGCCCATCCCCCGTGGTCCCACGGACCGACGACGAGGTGCGTGTCGTTTCCCGGGCTCCGCTTCTCGAGGCCGTGGAACAGGTGGAAGGGACCCGCGAAGTCCTCGGCGTCGTGCCAGCCCCCGACGATGAGCACGGGGTGCTTCACTCCGGACACGTGCTGCGGGATGTTCCGCGCCTGCCAGTACGCGTCGTACGTCCCGTGCGCCATGAACTCGTCCCACGTGGGAACGTCGTCGCCGAAGAACGTCTTCGCGTTCGCGGCGGCCCCGAGGGCCAGGAAAAAACGGTATCCGTCCGGGGTGCCGTAGTCGAAGGGTTTCTCCGGCACGTCCGTGGGCGCGGGCCGCCGGCGGGCGTTGTCCGCCATCCAGTCGAAGGCATAGGCGAGCTGGAAGGCGCCGCCCGAATGGTAGTCGTCGCCGAAGAACTGGTCCTGGGGCGGAGCCTGCG
Organism: uncultured Acidobacteriota bacterium; assembly: GCA_963742595.1. Lineage (GTDB taxonomy): Bacteria > Acidobacteriota > Vicinamibacteria > Fen-336 > Fen-336 > CAVPGH01. The sequence continues at coordinate 106,442 of CAVUMT010000001.1, forward strand.
GGGAGGAGAGACGGATCGCGGGATGGGCGTCGAGCATGCCGAGCGTCGCCTCCCAGCCCGGCCAGGAGACGCCGCGCTGCGAGACGCGCCCGTTGTGGTTGGGCACGTTGGCGAGCAGCCACAGGACGGTGTCGTACATGTCCGTGCTCGAGTTCGGCTTCGTGGACCCCCGCACGAAGGGCTCGTGGTGGACGAACTCGCCTTCCGACCTCCAGCGACCGCGCACGTCCTGGTAGACGAAGATGAAGCCTTCCTTGCTGAAGTCCAGGTAGGCTCCCGCCCAGGACCGGTAGCTGTCGGGGCCATAGGGCCGGACGCCGTAGGCGTCGCGCGTCACGAGGAACGGATACGTCTTCGAGGTGTCGCGAGGGGAGTAGATCGCGGCGAAGAGACGCACCCCGTCGCGCATCGGGATCATCACCTCGCGCTTTTCGTAGTGCTCCTTCAGCACGTAGGCCGGCGCCGAGGGCGAGGGTGAGGGCACCGGGGCCTGCGCGAGGCCCGCGCCCGCCAAGGCGAGCAGCACCAGGCTCATCGCCCCCTCCCCTCGGGTGGTCGTTTCATAATGCGAGACGACGCTTCGCAGTATGATCTCTACCATGAAATACCGACGGATGCCCATCGAGCGGGAATCCCCGGAGGAGCTCGGCTACGGGAACATCTCCTGCAACCTCTCCGAGAGCTCCGTGAGCGATGCCCTTCTCGCGGACCTCCGGGTCCGCCTCGAGGACCTCACCCTGCCCTATACGGAGCACCGCGGAGACCTGCGCCTTCGCGAGCTCATCGCGTCCTCGCTCCCGGGGATCGGACCGGAGCACGTGATCGTCACCGCGGGCGCGGCCTCCGCCCTCTTCATCGTGCACACCACGCTCCTCGAGGCGGGCGACCACCTCGTGGTCGAGCATCCGAACTACGGGACGAACCTGGAGACGCCGCGCGCGATCGGATGCGCGCTCGACCGGCTCTCCCTCCGGTTCGAAGACGGCTTCCAGCCCGACCTCGACGAGCTCCGGCGGACGGCGAGCGCCCGGACCCGGCTGATCAGCGTCACGAATCCCCACAACCCCACGGGGGTCTTGAAGCCCGCGGCGACCGTGGAGACGATGCTCCAGATCGCCGCCGAGCGCGGCTGCCGCCTCCTCGTGGACGAGACCTACCGTGACGTGTCGGACGTGAAGAAGCCCACGATCGCCGCCGCCCTGGACCCGCGGGCCATCTCCGTCTCCTCCCTCTCGAAGGCCTACGGGCTGCCCGGTCTCCGCATCGGGTGGATCGTCTGCCGGGACGCCGCGCTCCTCGAGGACTTCCTCGCGGCCAAGGAGCAGATCTTCATCTGCAATTCCGTGGTGGACGAGACGATCGCCCGGCAGTTCCTGGAGAAGAGCCATCGCTTCCTCCCCGCCATCCGGGACCGCACCGCGAGGAACTACGCGCACCTGCGGACGTTCATGGCGGAGTCGAAGTGGCTCGAGTGGGTGGAGCCTCAGGCGGCGGTGGTGGCCTTCCCCCGCTTCCGGCCGGAGATCGACGTCGACACCGACGCCTTCTACCGCCTCCTCCTCTCCGAGTACCGGACGATGGTGGGGCCCGGCCACTGGTTCGAGATGGACGACCGGCATCTCCGCATCGGCTTCGGCTATCCGAAGGAAGAGGAGATGCGCCAGGGCCTGGCCAGCATCGACGAGGCAGCGCGGCGCGCGAGGCGGTGACGCAGCGCGCGATCGAAGCCGTTCGTGGATATCTCGATCGCGCGCATCTGGCGCAGATCGAGTTCCTCCAGCGCCTCGTCCGCGAGCCCACCGACAACCCCCCGGGAGATCTGGCGCCCGCCGCGGAGGAGGCGGCACGGCTCCTCGAAGACCTCGGGCTCGTCGTGGAGCGCCACCCTGTTCCTCGCGATGCCGTCGAGGCGGCAGGCATGCGCTCGTGCACGAACCTCCTGGTTCGCGAGCGATTCGGAGAAGGCGGACCCACCGTGGCCCTGAACGCCCACGGCGACGTCGTTCCTCCCGGCGGGGGCTGGACGACCGACCCCTACGGCGCGGAGATCCGGAACGGCTGGCTCTACGGCCGGGGCGCCGCGGTCTCGAAGAGCGATTTCGCGACCTACGCGTTCGCGGTGCTCGCGATCCGGCACGCGGCGAAGACGACCGACGTCGCGCTCCGGGGCGCGGTGGAGCTGCACTTCACGTGGGACGAGGAGACGGGCGGGGAGATCGGGCCGAAGTGGCTGCTCGACCGCGGGCTCACCCGCCCGGACCTCGTGATCTGCGCCGGCTTCTCCTACGGGATCGTGACCACGCACAACGGCTGCCTGCACCTCGAGGTCGAGCTCCTCGGACGCTCGGGCCACGCGGCGCGGCCGGAGACGGGGGTGGACGCCGCTCGAGGCCGCGCACGCCGTCCTCGGCGACCTCTACGCCCACCGGCAGACGCTTTCCGCCACGCGCTCCTCCGTGCCCGGCATCTCGAGCCCGAGCCTCGTAGTGGGTCTCATCGAGGGGGGCGTCAACACCAACGTGGTGCCCGATCGCGTGGCCTTCCGGATCGACCGCCGGATCGTCCCCGAGGAAGCGGCGGAGCCGTCGAGGCCGACCTTACGCAGAGGATCGGGGCGTCGACGGCCCGTTGGCCGGGTATACCACGCCCGCATGCGGCGGATCCTCCTCGCCCGCCCGCTCGTGGCCTCGGCCGGCCAGCACCGCCTCGTCTCCCGCCTGCGCGCGAACGCGCGCGCCGTGTTAGGGGTGGACGTCGACGCGCACGGCACGCCGCTCTACACAGACGCCCGCCACTACGGGGAGGCGGGGATCCCGACTGTGCTCTATGGCGCGGGCCCGCTGACCCTGGAAGAGGCGAACGGCCACCGGGCCGACGAGCATCTGCGGCTCGACGATCTCCACGGCGCCACGGAGGTCGTGGCGCGGACCCTGCTCGACCTCACGCGCGCCGACGGCTGACCGCTACTCGTACCGCAGGGCGACCATCGGGTCGACGCGGGTGGCTCGCCGCGCCGGGAAGTAGCAGGCGGCGATGCCCGCAATCGCGACCACGCCAACGGCCACGGCCAGGCTCAGCGGATCGTGGGGCGTGACGCCGAAGAGCTGGTGGGCCATCACTCGCGTCGCGCCCAGGCTCACCGCACCCCCGATGACGACGCCGAGGCCGATCAGGCCCAGCCCCATCCGGAACACCATCCCCAGCACGTCGGCGCGGCTCGCCCCGAGGGCGACGCGGATCCCGATCTCGTGGGTCTGCCGCGAGACCGTGTACGCGACCACGCTGTAGACGCCGAGGGCCACGAGCACGAGGCCGACGCTCGCGAACACGCCGAGGATCACGACGCCCAGCCGCGGCTCCGCGTACGAGAACTGGATGAGATAGTAGACGAGGCTTCCCGGCATCGAGATCGCGACGTTCCGATCGACGGCCCAGATCGCCTCGCGCACGCCGTTGACGAGGGCCTCCGGGGGGCCCGCGGTCCTCACGAGGAGGCCACGATCGTAGGAGCCGGTCGCCGTGTAGGGGATGAACGCCTCGGGCAGGGGGGCGTCGTGGACGCCCTGGTTCATGGCGGTGGCCACGACACCTACCATCTCGAACCGCGGATCCGGGACGGGCGAGTCCCTCTGCGTGGCCAGCGACTGGAGCGTGATCGTGCGCCCGAGGGGATCCTCCGTCCCGAAGTACTGGTCGACGAACAGCTGCGAGACCACCGCTACCTTGCGGCCCTCGTCCACGTCCTGCTCCGTGAGGAGACGGCCGCGGAGCTGCCGGAGCCGCAGGGTCTTGAAGTAGTCCGCGCTCACGAGTGCCAAGACCGCCCTCCAGGTCTCCGCGTGCTCTCGCCCGGGGACGTCGACCTCGCTGCGCGGACCGCCATAGGGAGGAATGGTCGTGGTGGCCGCGGCGGACACGACGCCGGGCAGGGAACGCACGCGCTCCATCACCTGGGAGAAGAACTGCCGCTTCGCCGCCGCCGTCGTGTACTGGCCGCGCGGGAGGGGAACGCGTGCGACCAGAACGTTTTCGGGGTCGATGCCCAGGTCCTGGGCCTGGAGCTTGACGAAGCTCCGCATGAGGAGGCCCGCCCCCGCGAGCAGGACGAGGGAGAGGGCGACCTCGGCCACCACGAGCGCGGCCCTGAGCCGCCCCGCGCGCGAGCCGCCGGAGAGGCCCTTCCCCGAGTCGCGGAGGGGCTCGACGAGGTCGCGGCGGACCGTCTGGAGGGCGGGGACGAGACCGAAGACGACCGCGGTCAGCGCCGCCACGCCGAGGCTGAACAGGAGGACGCGCACGTCGAGGCGGATCCGCGCCTCGCGCGGGATGAGGCCTTCCGGGATGGCGGCGACGATGGCCTGGAGACCGAAGTAGGCGAAGAAGCAGCCCACGACCGCGCCGAGGAGGGCGAGGGCGAGGCTCTCCACGAGCAGCTGGCGGACGAGGCGGCCTCGACCCGCCCCGAGCGACGCCCGCACCGCCATCTCCTTCTCGCGCGACGCTCCCCGGCCGAGGAGCATGTTCGCCACGTTCGCGCAGGCGATCAGGAGCAGGAGCCCGACCGCGGCCCCCAGCGTGTAGAGCGTCGTGCGGAACTGGCCCACGATCCCGTCCACCCACGTCACGACCTTGACCGTGAACTGGTCGGGGTAGTCTTTCGGGTAGACCTTCGCGAGCTGCCGGGCCACCACGTTCATCCGGGCTTCCGCCTGCTCGAGCGTCACTCCCTTCTTGAGCCGGGCCTGGAACATGTAGAACTGCCGGCTCCTCGCGGGGTCGGCGCGATCGAGAACCACGGGCTTGTAGAGGTCCGACGCCAGCTTGGTGAAGCGCGGCGCCATGATTCCGACGAGGGTAGTGGGGACGCCGTTGAGCACGAAGGTCCGTCCCACGACTCCGGGATCCGCGGCGAAGTGCGTCACCCACATCTTGTGGCTCATGACGAACACGGGGGGCGCGTCCGGGCGGGCGTCCTCTTCGTCGAAGAGGCGACCGTGGGCCGCGGGAACCCCGAGGAAGCGGAAGCAGTTGCCGGAGAAGAGGCCCCCGTTGAACTGCTCCGTGCCCTGTTGCGTGCTGTAGAGCACGTCCTCGAATCCCCCCGCGATCACGTCCTCGAAGACGTCCTTAGTCTGCTCCGCGTAGTCGAGGAACTCCGGGGTGAAGAAGCCGATGCGGCCCCGCGCGCGGGCCGCGTCCTTCGCGTCGCGGACCTGCACGCTGATGTTCCGCTCGACGTCCTGGTAGGGATACGGGTCGAGCAGGACGTTCCGGATCACGCTGAAGATCGTGGTGGCGGAGCCGATGCCGAGGGCGAGGGCCAGCACCGCGAGCAGCGTGAAGCTCGGCTGCTTGCGAAGCCCGCGCAGCCCGTACTTCAGGTCCGACCAGAGGGATTGCATGATGCCTAAGACGTCTCCTACGGGCCCCCGGTTGCGAGATTCTACGCCAGGGATCGAGGCGCGGCGTCCAAGAAACCCAACGATGATAGGCTCTGCCCCGTGGAGAGCTTCACCGAGCTCGCGGACCTCGCCGCGCACCGCGTGGGCGGACGGACCCTCGCCGCCAACGACGAGTTCTTCGCCCCCAAGGAGAACCTGCTCAAGCCCGGACGAGGCGTGTTCATTCCCGGCAAGTTCACGCCGCGCGGGAAGTGGATGGACGGCTGGGAGACGCGCCGGCGGCGCACCCCCGGCCACGACTGGTGCGTCGTGCGGCTCGGCATGCCCGGAGTCGTCCGCGGAGTCGACATCGACACCAACCACTTCATCGGCAACTTTCCGGAGAAGGCCTCGATCGACGCCTGCCATCGCCCGGGACGGGTGGACCTGAAGGCGCTCCTCTCCGGGATCACGCGCTGGACGGAGATCCTCCCCGTGTCCGCCCTCCGGGCAGGTGCTGAGAACCTGTTCGCCACGGAGGGGGACCGGGTCTTCACGCACGTCCGCTTGAACATCTATCCGGACGGCGGGGTGGCTCGCCTGCGGGTCTTCGGCGAGGTCCGGGTGGACGCCGCGGCCCTCGCCCGAGCGGGCAAGGTCTTGGATCTCGCGGCCATCGAGAACGGGGGCCTCGTGCTCGCCGCGAGCGACATGCACTTCGGGGCCAAGGACAACCTGATCATGCCCGGCCGCTCCCTGAACATGGGGGACGGCTGGGAGACGAAGCGCCGCCGCGGCCCGGGTCACGACTGGCTCCTCCTGCGCCTGGGCGCCCCCGCCGTGCTGGAGAAGATCGAGATCGACACCAACCACTTCAAGGGCAACTACCCGGACGCGGCCTCGCTCGACGGACTTCACGCCCCCGGCGCGAGCCTCGCCGACCTGCAGGCCGAAAGTGCTCTCTGGCGGGAGTTCCTGCCCCGCACGAAGATGAAGGCCCACTTCCGCCACGTCTTCAAGCCTTCGGAGAAGGGGCCCTTCACCCACGTGCGCTTCCGCATCTTCCCCGACGGCGGGGTGAGCCGCCTCCGTCTCCATGGACGCGTTGTCGCGACTTAACTCCCTGCCCGGGGACGAGGCCAAGAAGGCGCTGCGCCGCTGCTGCGGCGCGTCGCGCTGGGTGGACGCGATGGCCGCGCGGCGGCCCTTCCCGGACGCGAAGGCGCTTCTGTCCGCCGCCGACGAGGTCTGGGCCGGGCTGGGCCCCGCGGACTGGCGGGAGGCGTTCGCCCATCACCCCCGCATCGGGGACAAGGAGGCGCTCCGCGAACGCTTCTCGGCCATCCGGCAGTGGGCGGCGGGCGAGCAATCGGGCGTGAGCGCCGCCTCCGAAACGGTGCTCGACGCCCTGGCCCGGGGAAACCGCGACTACGAGGCGCGCTTCGGCCACATCTTTATTGTGTGTGCGACCGGGAAGGGGGCTGACGAGATGCTCGGTCTGCTGAGGCAGCGCCTGGTGAACGCTCCCGAGGCCGAAGGACAGATCGCCGCGGCCGAGCAGGCCAAGATCACACGGATCCGCCTGGAGAAGCTGCTCGCCTCATGAGCCCGATCACCACCCACGTCCTCGACACTTCCCGCGGACGGCCCGCCGCCGGCCTCCGCGTCCTCCTCGAGTTCCGGGGCGGGAAGGGACGCTTCCGGACCCTCGCCCGCGGCACCACGGATGCGAGCGGCCGGATCGCCGACCTCCTCCGCGCGGGAACCCTCCGGCGAGGGACCTACCGGCTCACCTTCGACACCGCGCGCTACTACCGCGCGCGGCGCGTGCGCGGCTTCTACCCGAGCGTCGCCGTCCTCTTCGAGATAAGAGAGGCCGGCCAGCACTACCACGTGCCTCTCCTCCTGAGCCCCTTCGGCTACTCGACGTATCGCGGGAGCTAGGAGGGCAGCGGCTTGGCGTCGGCGGGGATGAGCTCGTCGGGAAGCGGCGCATCGAGGAAGCGAAGCCCCAGGCGCAGGATGTTCTCGGTCGAGGACTCCGAGACGTACATCACCTCCGCGCGGGTCTTGTAGCTCTTTCCCACCTCGAAGCTCAGCACATCCCCCTTCTCCACGGCCATGCGGGACCGCACGAGGGCCCCCCCCTTCGCGATCACGTCCGTCACCGTCTCCTCCGCCTGGTCCGAAGGGTCGCGCCAGGTGGGGATGCGCGCGATGCGGATGCGGAGGATCGCCTCGTAGCGCGGGTACTCGCGGCGCTCGCCGGCCTCCACCCTCGCCGCCGCCTCGCGCGACTGGTCGAGGTTCGCGGGCTTGCCCTGGCTCCGCCACTCGGTGAGCGTGAGCACCGCCGTCTCCACCCCGATCCCCCCCGGACAGGGAGAGCTCGGGGCGCCTCCCGCCATCGCCCACGCCCCGCCCCGGCAGGAGCAGCTCGTGGAGTGCAGCTCGATCTTCATCTCCTGGTCCATCAGAACCCCCTGCGCGGCCTAGAGGCCGCGTGCGACCTTGGCCGCGGCCCCGCCGAGGAGCACGAAGAGCCCCAGCCGGAGCCACGCGTGCTCGTGCCCGTAGGACACCGTCGGGAAATGACTGCTGAGCATGATGAAGAGCACGGGAACCACCATGAACGTGTTGTGCTTGGAGCGCAGCTTCGCCTGCTCGGCCAGTCCGCGGACGGGGGTTCCTCCCTCGCGGGCGAGTGCCACCATCTTCCGCTGCGCGGGCAGGATGCGCTCCCAGACGTTCGCCACCATGAGCGTCCCGAGCATCGCCCCCACGTGCATGTAGGCGGCGCGCGCGCTGAAGGTGTGGAGGAGGCCCCAGGCGACCCCCATGACGAGCACGAACCCGGCCGCGGCCGTCGCGGTCTCGCTCCGGCCCAGCGGGGAGCGGCAAAGGGCGTCGTAGACGACCCAGCCCACGGGCAGGAGCCCGATCCCGAGCGCGATCGCCGCCCCTTCGCCGATCGAGGAGACCCGCTCGTCGCGCAGGATCCCCCCCGCGTAGTAGACGACGGTGAGCAGCACGAGGCCGCTCAGCCAGGTGAAGGCCGCTTCATAGCGGAACCAGTGCAGGGTCCGAGGCAGGATCTCCGGGACCTTCTGCTTCTGGACGAGGTAGAAGCCGCCGCTGTGCACCATCCAAAGCTCGCCCGCGACGTTGTCCCGGGGCGGGTCGGACGCGGTGAAGTGGGCTTCGAACCAGGTGAAGAGCCAGGTCTGTCCGATCCAGAGGATTCCGGCCATGACGTGGAACCACCGCACGAGGAGATTGATCCACTCGCTGAGGGTGGCATCCATGGAGCGCTCGGGCGGGACGCTACCACAACTCGGGGCGCGAAACGCCGCCCGCTCGGGACATAATCAGGGCGATGCCGCTCAAGATCATGTGTGCCGGCTGCCCCAAGGACGAACGGGAGCCGGCGGAGACCTCGGTCAAGGCCGCGCTCGCCGGGGCCACGGGCTCGTGGACGGTATCGCTCGTCAAGATCGGCCGCCAGTGGTCCATGACCGTGGACGGTCCCGAGATCAAGCACAAGACGGTGGTGGTGCCGGAAGGGGGGATCAAGCAGGCGATCCAGGAGCTCCTCCTCTCCGACGCGCCCGCGCCGGCCCCGAGAGCGCCCGCGCCGCCCACCCTGTCGGCGCCGGTGGGGGCTCCCGCGGCGCGCCCCACGGCCTCCGTCCCCGCGCCCGCCCCCGCGCGGCCGCCTCGGCCGGCCGCTCCCGCTCCGGCGCCTCGGGCACCGCTCCCTCCCTCGCGACCCGCCCCCGCCCCGGCCGCGCCACGTACCCGGCCCCGGCCCGCCGCGAAGTCGGGCGAACGCCAGGACCGCTACGACTGCCAGTTCTGCGGAGGCGTCTTCCTCGTGATCTACGAGTCGAGCGGGAGCTCGTCGCAGGAGACCGTCGCCGTGGCCTGCCCCCATTGCTGGAAGAACAGCCACGTCATGGTCTCGGAGGACGCGGCGATCTCGCGCGACTATCGGGCGGAGAAGGCCTGATCCCCTACCCGCGCCGGGCCTGCAGGATCTTCAGGAAGGAGCGGCCGCGGATCTCGTCGAGGGTGAGGCCGGTGCGGAGAGCCTCCTCCGGGGTGATCGCCCCGCAGTTGAGCGCGCGCAGGAAGTAGTTGAGGAGCCCCTGGCCGGTGGCCGCGTCGTCGAAGACGTCGCCGAGGAGCGTCGCCTGGGCCGCCCTTTCCGTGAAGCCCTTCAGGCGGCGCGAGGCCGCGTCCAGGCTCTCCAGGAAGAACCCGTAGACCGCCGCGTAGCGCGTGGGCAGCTGGGCGGGGTGCAGGTCCCAGCCCTGATAGAAGGCGTTGCGCAGGGAGTGCTGGACGTGGTCGAAGTGCAGCCGCCACGCGCGGTGGACCGCCGCCCGGTTCTCGCGGACCTGCGCCTCGGTGAGAGCGGGCCCGCCCGGAGCCGCGCGGTGCGGAGGCACCGGCATGATGTTCGTCGCGCCGTCCGATAGCGTCAGTCCCGTGCCCGCCATCGTCACCTGCATCACGCTCTTCGCGAAGTCGCACGCGGGGTGGGTCATCGTCTGGTGGGCGGCGGTGATGTTGCACGATGCGGTGTAGTCGTAGGTGCCGAAGTGCACCCCCAGGCAGCGGCCGCGCCCCGCCTCCACCAGCCCGCGCAGGCCCGCTTCCCCGCGCCGATCGAGGACGGCTTGCGTCGTCTCCACCATCAGCTCCATCTTCAGGACGCCCGGAGCGAGCTTCGTCCTCTTTTCCAGGAGCGCGCAGAGGTCGGCGGCCGCCTTCACCTGCTCGGGAATCGCGACCTTGGGGATCGTGACCACGAAGTTCGAAGGAAGCCGCCCTTTCGTCCGCGCCACGAGCGTCGTCACGAAGACGTCGAGGGTGCGGAGGGCCCGGGGGTGCAGCTCGCCGGAGAGGGGCTTGATCCGGATGCCGAGGAAGGGCGGGAGCGACCCCGCCTCCATGCCCCGCGCCACCTCTTCCGCGGTGCGGGCGGCGTCCCCGTCCTCCTCGGCGTCCGGCCGGTTGCCGTACCCGTCCTCGAAGTCGATCCGGAAGTCCTCCACCGGCTCCGTCTCCAGCTTCTTCACCACGCGGGCATGGACCGTGGACGCGAGCGGGCCCAGGCCGAGCACGTCGGCGAAGACGCGGGGGCCCGGGGCGTACTCGTGGAGCGCGCGCAGCGCGAGGTCCCCGAGACGGCTCGCGGAATCGGCCTTGAAGAGCTGGGCACCTCCGTAGACGGTGTGCACGGGCTGCCGCGTCACCGGGTCGCCCGGATAGTCGCGCGCGAACGCGGCGTTGGCTCTCCTCAGCCGGGCGAGGATGGTCCGAGTCGTTTCCGCCTGGAGCGAGGTCTTGATCGTGGTCATGGCCGGTTCCCTTCCGGGGAGAGCGCCCTCCGGGTCGCCTATCATACCGGGAGCGTGTTGAGCCTCGCCGCGCTCGCCATCCTCCCCGCTCTCGCCGCGACGCCCGCCCTCCCCTCGGGGGCGCGTCCCGTCTCCCGCGCGGAGATCCTCGCCGCCATGCGCGGACGGCAGGGGTACGACCTCACGGCCACCACGAACGGGGCGCGCTTCCAGGCCGAGGTCGTCATGGCACTCCTGCAGGAGAACCCTCCCCCCGAGGGCCCGTTCCTCTTCGTGGACCACCGCGACTGGTTCTCGAGCTACCTCGAGCGCACCGGCCTCGCCGCGGACAAGGCCCCCGTCTTCATGCGCCTCGCCCACGAGCATGGCCAGGACCTCGAGGTGGATGCCCGCGCGGGCCGGGTGATCGAGCGGGTGACGCAAGGGCCGACTCCCCGCCTCGCCGCCAACGTGAGGATCGGCTGGCCGTCCAAGCCCGGGGGGAAGGACCGCTACTCCTACGACGACACGCTCGCCGTCCCCGACCTCCGCGTGACCAACGAGCGCATCCTCGTCTACCGCCTCGCCGACTACGGCGACATGATCGCCTACGACGAGGTGGAGGGGCTGCGCGGCCGGCCCACCGAGGGGTTCCTGGGTCTGCTCTTCGACATGATCGGCGAGGGCTCGATCCAGTGGAGCCGGATGGCGATCGCGCCGGACGGGCTCCAGGTCTCGAGGGCGCGGGCGACCAAGGGGCCCTTCCGCGTGGAGAGCACGATTACCGTCTTTCCCGACGGGCGGGTCGAGAAGGACCTGCCCGCGGGCCGCTCCGACCTCGTGCCCCTGGAGAAGCGGCTGCTGGAGCCGCGGACGGTCCGCTACCGGCCCTTCGACCGCGGGCGCGCGCCCGGCGAAGACCGCCCGCTAGTCCGCCCGGAGCACGTCCACCACGTTCGCCGCGGTGGCGCGCCGCGCGGGCCAGAGGCACGCGAGCAGGGCCACCAGCCCGATCACGGGCAGCGCGACCGCGTACGCCACCGCGTCCCGGGCGCCCACTCCGAAGAGCTGGCCGGCGAAGAGAGGACCCGCGGCGAGGGCCACTGCCAGTCCGAGGGCGGTGCCCACGGCGGTGAGGCGGGCCCCTTCCGCGAGGACGAGCGCACCGATCCCCCGCCGTGTCGCCCCGAGGGCGAGGCGCACGCCGAACTCGCGGCGGCGCTCGACGACCACGAAAGCGATCACCCCGTAGAGGCCGATCGCGGCGAGCACGAGAGCGGTGCCCGCGAAGACCCCGACGAGCAGCATGGTGAAGCGTTGGACCTCGCGCGCCCGCTCGAGGTAGGTGGAGAGCGCTCGCGTTTCGTAGATCGGCAACGTGGGATCGACGGCTCGCACCGCGGCGCGCACCGACGTCGTGAGGTCGCCCGCGTCCGCGGTCGTACGGACGAGCCAGGCCACGGGATTGCGGAACGCCTGGCTCAGCGGGAAGTAGACCTGCTCGTTGAGGCGCTCGACGAGGCTGCGGTGCCGGACATGGCGGACGACGCCGACCACGGTGACCCAGGTGTCGGGGGATCCGGTGGAGCGCGGATCCACGCGGAGGCGCTGCCCGAGGGGCGACGCCCCCGGCCAGACCTTCTCCGCGAGGTGCTCGTCCACCACGGCCACCGGAAGCGTCTTCGGACCGTCCGCGTCCGTGAAGAAGCGGCCGCTCAGGAGCTTCACCCCCGCCGTCTCGAAGAACCCCGGGCTCACCGAGCGATAGTCCGCGCTGGGGAGGGCCTCGTTCGAGGCCTCGACCGCGGAGAAGGGGCCCCCCCAGTTCGGGATCGCGTCGTAGGGCAGGTGGCTCGCCGCCCCCGCGCTCGTCACCGTCGGTAGACCCTCGAGGGCCGCCCGCAGCGTGCGGGCGAGCTCGGCCCGCGATTCGGGAGACTCGTAGCGCGGTGTCGCCGACGGGACGCGGAAGGTCAGGACGCCGTCGGCCCGGAAGCCGGGGTCGATGGCCTGGACCTTCGCGTAGGTGCGCGTCAGCAGGCCCGCGCCCACGAGCAGCACGAGTGTCATGGCCACCTGGGCGACGACGAGAGCGGACCGGAGGACGGGCCGCAGACGCCGTGCCTCCCCGCGGGTCGCGGCGAGAGCGGAGCCGACGTCGTCGCGCGCGAATTCTCTGAGCGGAGCGACCGCGAAGAGCAGGCCCCAGAGGAGGGCGAGGGCGGACGTCACCGCGAGCGCGCGGCCGTCGAGCGCGATCTCGCCGAGGCGGCGCAGGGCCTCGGGCTGAAGGCGGAGGAGGAGAGAGAGCTCGACCTGGCCCAGCCAGATCCCGCCGGCCGCGCCGAGGACGGCGAGGGTGAGGCCCTCGGCGAGGGCCAGGCGAACGACGCGTGCGAGCGAGGCGCCGAGGGCCACCCTCACCGCCATCTCGCGCCGCCGCGCGGCCGCCCGCGCCACGAGCACGCCGAGCACGTTGACGGCCGAGATGACGAGCAGGAGGGCGACGCTCGCCGTGACCACGAGGAGCGGCCCCCTCACGGCTTTCGTGTTGTCCGCCTCGAGGGAGACGGTGGTGAACGCCGTCCCCCGCGGATCGGGGAACTCCTTGGAGAGCTGGGCGGCCGCCCGGTCGACGTCGGCGCGGGCCTCGGCGAGGGCGACCCCCGGCTTCATCCGCCCGACCACACGGAGGTACCGCTGGCCCCGCGGGCCCTCCACGATCTGCTCGGGGAAGAGCAGGTAGGCCTCGATCGTGTCGGGGATCCCCGAGTCGTGAGGGAGGAGCAGACGGAATTCCGGGGGGAGGGCGCCGAGCACGGTGACGGGCCGGTCGTTGACCGTGATCGAGCGTCCGACGATTCCCGGGTCGCCGCCGAAGCGGCGCTGCCAGAGACCAAAGCTCAGCAGGATGCTCGTGGGAGGGCCGTCGACGGCGTCCCCGGGCGCGAAGACCCGGCCCGCCGCGGGCTCCACCCCGAGCAGGGGGAAGAAGCTCGCGGTGACGAGGCCGATGCGCACGAACTCCGGCTCGCCGTGGTGCGTCAGCGTGATGCTGTTCGCCCAGATCGCCGCCGAACCCCTCGAAAGACGTCGTGCGCGCGCGGAGGTCCCCGAGCTCGGGGCCCGAGAGGGGGGCCCGAGGGTGCCCGGCGGCGGTGAGGTCCGCCCAGACGAGGGCCAGCCGCGAAGGATCGCGGTACGGCAGGGGGGTGAAGAGCGTCCCCTGCACCACGCCGAGGATGGCGGACGCCGACCCGATGCCGAGGGCGAAGGTGCCCAAGGCGAGGAGCGACGGCCCCGGCGTGCCGCAAAGTCCTCGCCAGGCCTGCCGGACGTCCTGGAGGGCGGCGTCCCACGCGCTGACCACCCACGACTCGCGCACGGCGAGCTTGAGGGGCAGGGCGCTCCCCATCTCGAAGCGCGCGGTGCTTCGGGCGTCGGCGGGAGAGAGCCCCCCCGCCTCCTTGCGGGCCACGAGCTCCTCGAAGTAGCCGTCGAGCTCCTCGTCGAGGTCGGCTTCCATCCGCCCGCGGTGGAAGGCGCCCCGCCAGAGGCTCTCGAGCCGCGCCAGGAACCGCATCTCCTACGACTCGAGCACCTGGGCCATCGCCCCCACCACCCGCGCCCACTCGCGCTTCTCCGCGGCGAGATGGCGGCGCCCCTGCGCGGTCAGCCGGTACTCCCGGACCCGGCGGCCTTCCGGCGATTGGGTCCATTCCCCGCGGATGAACCCGTTCTGCTCGAGGCGGTGCAGGGCCGGAAAGAGCGAGCCCGCAGAAACGTCGAAGGTCCCCGACGTGGTCTGGCGGATCCGCTCCGCCACGCTGATCCCGTGCCGCGGCCCCAGCTCCAGCGTCTTGAGCACGAGAAGATCCAGCGTCCCCCGCAAGAGCTCCGTCGATCTCGCCACCGCGCCCTCCCGTGAATATAGGTTGTCTATATCGAAATACGATACGATCGGCGTCCTCCGCCGTCAAGGCGGGCCCCCCCCACCCCCGCGAGGGGCTTTGCGGACTCCCACCGCCTGGCCGCATAGTAGGGGGACCTCATGCCCCCCCCGCCCGAAGATTGGACGGCCGTGGACGGCGACCCCGAGGTCAAGGCGGCCTCGTCCGAGATCTCGGCGGTGGACCTCGCGGACCTGCTCCTCACGGCGGCGACCCGCCGCCGAATCCTGTCGATGCACATCCGGCCCGAGGCCAACGGCTACCTGCTGACGATCGGGGACGCGACGCTGCCCCTCGGCGGGCCCCTGGGCGTCGCCCTCGCGGCGCGCCTCGGCTTCCTCGCCCGCCTCGACCCCTGGGCGAAGGGGGCGCATCTCGGCCTCGTGCGGCTGAAGACGGAAAAGGAGACGGCGGAGTTCCTCGTCGAGCTGGACCGTTCCCCCGTGGGACACACCGTGGAGGTCCGGCGGCTCCCCGACGCCGCCGACCTCGAGGCCGCGAACGCCGCCCGCCAGGCGAACGAGACGCTCCGCCGCGTGGGAGCCTACGCCATCCTCGGAGAGCTCGGGCGCGGGGGCATGGGGGTCGTCTACCGCGCCAAGCACGACGAGACGGGCCGCGTGGTCGCGATCAAGGTCCTGCATCGGGAGCTCGCGGCCGACCCCCGGCTCGCCTCCCAGTTCGTCAGCGAAGGCCGCGCCGCCAGCTTCGCGAACCATCGCGGGATCGTCAACGTCACGGACTTCGGCAAGCTCCCCTCCGGCCGCGCCTACCTGGTCATGGAGCTCGTGGAGTCCGGCACTCTGGAGTCGGTCCTCGCGGCGGGCGCCCTGCCCGCGAGACGCGCCGTGCTCATCGCCCGTCGCATCGCGGCCGCCCTCGCCGCCGCCCACGTCCGCGGGGTGATCCACCGGGACCTGAAACCGTCCAACGTGTTTCTCGAGCCCGAGGACCAGGTCAAGATCGGCGACTTCGGGGCGGCCAAGGTCCTCTCGCCGATGCCCGACTCCACCGCGACCCAGCACGGCGTCGTCCTGGGCACGCCCTACTACATGTCGCCGGAGCAGTCCCGCGGCCAGGTCACCGACGAGCGGACGGACCTGTACGCGCTGGGCTGCATCCTCTTCCGCATGATCGCGGGACGCCCGCCCTACGAGGGAGAGACCGTGCTGGATATCGTGACCGCGCACATCGCGCACCCCGTCCCTTCCGTGGAGAGCCCCTACGGCCCGCTCCCCGAGAGCGTCGTGTCCCTGGTGGCGAAGGCCATGGCCAAGCGCGTGGAGGACCGCCCGCAGTCCTCCGTGGAGATGGGGGCGGACCTCGACCGGGCGATCGCGGCATTCCCCACCCCGGGGCGCGCATGACCGAGGAGATCCGTCCGCCTACCGTCCTCTTCGTCGACGACGACCCGTCGTTCCTGCTCCTCGTCGAGCGCGGCCTCCACGGGCCGTCCTGGAGGATCCTCAAGACGACCGATCCCCTGAAGGCCCTGCCCCTCCTCGAATGGGAAAGCGTCGACGTGCTGGTGGCGGACCTGCTCATGCCCGAAGTCAACGGGGTGGACCTGCTCGTGCGGGCGCGGAAGCTCTTCCCCTGGATCCCGCGCCTCGCCCTCACCTGCGTGGACGACTCCGACCGGCTGATGCGCACGATCAACGAGGCGGAGGTGTTCCGCTATCTCAGGAAGCCCATCCAGATGCCGGACCTTCGGGAGGCGGTGGCCGACGCCCTGCGTCGACGCGACCTCCTTCGCGCGGCGGAAGCCGCGGAGCGGGCGGGGACGGAGCGCGCGGAAGCGCTCAAGGACCTGGAGGCGCGTCATCCCGGCATCGAGACGACACACCTCCGCGACGGCGTGCACGTCGTCTCCGACGACCGCCTCGCCGACCTCGAGCAGCGCTTCCGGGGCGGACCCTTCCAGGGCCTGCTTCCCGGGTAGGAACTACTAGCGCTCCGCCAGGAAGTCCCGCAGGAGCGCCTGCGACACGAAGCGTCGGTAGTCCGCGGTCGAGCGCACGTCGTCGATGGGCGAGATCTCCTCCGCCACCAGGCGCGCCGCTTCGTCGAGGAGGGCGGGGGTCGGCCGCTCCCCGGCCACGAGCGCCTCCACGCGCCGGAGCCGGCGCACGGTGGGGGCGACGCTGCCGAGCGCGAAGCGCAGCTCCTCGATCCGTCCGTCCTTCCGCTTCCAGAGGAGGCCCGCCGCCACCACCTTCGACAGGGCCTGGGCCGCGCGCGTGCCCACCTTGCGGAAGAGCTGGCGCGCGGGCGGGCGCCTCGGGAAGGGGATCGCCACCGCCTCGATCAGCTCGGACGGGCCGAGCGTCGTCTTCTTGACCCCCGCGAACACGTCCAGGACGGGGATAGCCCGCTTTCCCTGGGGTGAGATGGCGTGGACGACCGCGTCGTACACGGCGAGGGGAGGGAACGTGTCGCCGGCGGGAGACGCGTTGGCGACGTTGCCGACGAGCGTCCCCCGGTTCTGGATGGCGACTCCCCCCACCACGGAGCACGCGGAGACGAGCAGAGGGAAGCGCACCCGCACGAGTGCTTTCTCCTCGAGCCGGGAGTGCGTGACGAGGGCGCCGATCCGCAGGCCGCCGCGCCGCGGCGCGCACCCGGCCCCACTCGCGGATGCCGGTGAGGTCGAGGACGGTGCGCCCGTTGAGGTGCCCCGCGTTCCAGGCCACGAGGAGGTCGGTCCCTCCCGCGAGGGGCAGGGCGTCGGGACGCCGCGCGAAGGCCCGGAGAGCCTCCGAGGGCGAGGCGGGACGGATCACCTCCATGCTCGCGGCGTCGCCTCTCACCGCTTCCTCCGCCGGGACCGGGCGCGACGCTCGCGCACGGCGCGCACCACGGAATTCACGATGTGCTGGTAGCCCGTGCAGCGGCAGAGGTTCCCCGCGAGGACGGTGCGGATCGCCTCCGGCTCGTCCGACCCTCCTCCCCGCACCCACGACCAGGCCGTCATGAGCATGCCGGGCGTGCAGATCCCGCACTGCGCTCCGCCCTCGGCGAGGAAGGCCGCCTGGAGGACGTTGAGCCGCTCCGGCGTCCCCAGCGACTCCACCGTCTCCACGCGCCGGCCCGACGCCTGGCACACGGGGACGAGGCAGCTGTTGACGGGTCGGCCGTCGAGGAGCACGGTGCAGGCCCCGCACTCGCCTTCCCCGCAGCCTTCCTTGGTGCCGGTGAGGGAGAAGTCCTCGCGCAGGACGTCGATAAGGCGCTTGAACGGAGGGCCCGTGAAGGCCCGGCCCTTACCGTTGACCTTGAGCCGCAGCATGCGCCTCGAAGAGCCTCTCGGGCAGGATGGGGAGCGCGGTGATCCAGAGGCCCGTGGCCTGATGGATCGCGGAGGCGACGGCGGGCGCGGGCACATCCATCGGGAGCTCGCCCACTCCCTTCGCTCCCCGGGGGCCTCGCGAGTACGGCTTCTCCACGATCTCGACCTCGAGGGGCGGGGTGTCGAGGGCGGTGGGAATGATGTAGTTCGTGAGCTGGGCGTTCTGCATGAAGCCGCCCTTGTAGACCACGTTCTCGTGGAGCGCCCATCCGAGGGCCTGCGTCGTCCCTCCCATGATCTGCCCCTCCACGAACAGGGGGTGTATCGCCTTGCCGATGTCCTGGGCGGCGACGACCTTCGTCACCTTGATCTCCCAGGTGATCCGGTCGACCTCCAGGTCCACGACCACCGCGCCGTAGCTGTAGACGCCGTAGGCGTCGCCCTTGTAGGCCTGCTCGTCCCACCGGAGGCCGCGCGGCGTCTCGTACTGGACCTCGAAGCGCCGCGCCGCTTCGTCCCCGGCGAGGCGGCGCCCGGCCTTCCGCCAGCCCGCGGGGGTAGTGGGCACGCGCCCCACCGTCCGCTCGATCTCCTCCTTGAGCAGCCCCGCCGCCCGCTCGAGGAGACCGCCCACGATCATGCACGTGCGGCTGGCCACCGTGGGGCCGCTGTTGGGGACGCGCCCGGTGTCGGGCGTCTCGACGATCACGTCGTCTTCGGACACGCCGAGAACACCCGCCACCATCTGGGCGAAGAGGGTGTTCGTCCCCTGGCCGATCTCGGTGGAGGCGGCGAGCACGCGGATCTCCCCGTCGCGGGTCAAGGAGACCGCGGCCCGGCTCGCGAGGTAGGTCTCGCCACCGCCCGTGAAGCCCGCTCCGTGGTGGACGAGGGCGAGGCCGATCCCCCGCCACGTCCTGTTCCTCCCCCGGTTCCAGCGCGCGTGCGCGGCCCGCCGGCGCACGTAGTCGCTCCTCTTCACGCACCGCTCCAGGGACTCGCGCGCGCCTACGCTCTCTCCCAGCACCTGGCCGGTGGCGGTCACGGAGCCGTCCTTGAAGGCGTTCTGGCGGCGGAGGGCCAGCGAGTCGATCCCCAGCTCCTCCGCGATCCGCTCCATGTGCAACTCGGCGGCGAACAGGGTCTGCGGCGCCCCGAAGCCGCGGAAGGCGCCGTTGGGGGGGGTGTTGGTGGCGAGCACGCGGGAGCGCACGCGCACGTTCGGGCACACGTAGGGCCCGGTGGCGTGGAGCGTGCCGCGGGAGAGGACGACGGGAGAGAGGGTGACGTAGGCCCCGCCGTCCATCACCACCTCGACGTCCTGGGCCACGAGCCGGCCCTGGCGCGTCAGCCCCGTGCGGTGGCGCACGATCGCGGGGTGGCGTTTCGTGGTGGCCGCCATGTCCTCGGCGCGGTCGTAGATGATCTTGACGGGCTTCCTGGCCTTCCAGGCGAGGAGGGCCGCGTGCCCGGCGATCATCGACGGGTACTCCTCCTTCCCCCCGAAGCCGCCGCCCGTCGTGGCCTGGATGACGCGTACGCGGTCGTCGGGCAGCCCGAACATCGCCTTCAGGGCCTTGTGCACGTAGTAGGGGCACTGGAGCGAGCCCAGGACCACGAGCGTGCCGTCCTTTTCCATCCAGGCCGCCATCCCGTTGTTCTCGATGTACGCCTGCTCCTGGTGGGGGACGCGATACTCGCCCTCGACCACCACTTCCGCTTCGGCGAGGCCCTTCTCCACGTCGCCCTTCTCGATCAGGAAGCGCTTGAAGACGTTGTCCGTGCCGTAGAGGGCCTGCTTGCGGTGCATCGACTCCTCGAGGTCGAGGACGGCGATCTGGGGCTCGTACTCCACGCGGATGTGCGCGAGGGCCTCGTAGGCCCGCGCGCGCTCGCGGTGGGCCACGAGGGCAATCGGCTCCATCGCGTGTCGCACCTCCCCGTCCGCGAGCAGGGGCTGGTCGACCTCCATGAGCGCGACGTAATTGGCCCCGGGGATGTCGCGGGCGGTCACCACCACGAACTCATCCCAGGGGAAGGAGGGATCGAGCTCGAGCTTCCTGATCGTGCCGCGCGGGACCGTGGAGCGGAAGGTGGCGCCGAAGAGCGCCCCCGGAAGGGGATGGTCGTCCACGTAGAGGGCCCGGCCGGTGAGCTTCTCCGGCCCTTCGCGACGCGGCGTGCTCCGGCGGGGCGTCTTCACCGGTGCCTAGTGCGGGTGCCGCTCCCCCGGCATCTCGCAGGCGATGCCCTTGCCGAGCTTCTCCTGGTACTCGCGCCACGACTGCGAGGGCCGGCCCGTCTCGATCTTCTTCATCGATGATGCAGCCGGGGATCGGGCACACGAGCATGCAGAGGTTGCAGCCGACGCACTTCTCCTCGAGGATCTCCGGGACCTTGCCCCCGTTGTCGAGCCGGATCGACTGGTGGGCGCCGTCCTCGCAGGCCACGTAGCAGAGGTGGCAGCCGATGCACTTCGCGTGCTCGATCTCCGCGATGACCTTGTAGTTGAGGTTCAGGTCGCCCCAGTCCTGGATGCGGGGCAGGCTCTGCCCGCGCAAGTCCGCGAGGGTGCGGTAGCCCTTCTCGTCCATCCAGTTGGAGAGGCCGTCCACCAGGTCCTCCACCAGCCGGAAGCCGTAGTGCATGATCGCGGTGCACACCTGCACGCTCGTGGCCCCCAGCAGCAGGAACTCCGCCGCGTCCTGCCAGGTCGCGATCCCGCCGATGCCGGAGATGGGGATCCCGATCTTCGGGTGCTTGGCGATCGCCGAGACCATGTTGAGGGCGATGGGCTTGACCGCGGGCCCGCAGTAGCCGCCGTGGGACGACTTGCCGTCCACCATGGGCCGGGGCTCGAGCGTGTCGAGGTCGATGCCCATGATGCTGTTGATCGTGTTGATGAGGCGAGACCCGTCCGCGCCGCCCGTCGCGGGCGGCCGCGCCGACGTAGGTCACGTCCGCCACGTTGGGGGTGAGCTTGACGAGCACCGGGGTCTTCGCGACCTCCTTGACCCAGCCCGTGATCATCTTCGCGTACTCGGGGACCTGGCCCACCGCCGCGCCCATCCCGCGCTCGCTCATCCCGTGCGGGCAGCCGAAGTTCAGCTCGAGACCGTCCGCTCCCGAGTCCTCCGCCCGCTTGACGATGTCGTGCCAGACCTCGCGCTTCGACTCCACCATGAGCGAGGCCACCACCGCGTGCTTCGGCCAGCGCTTCTTGACCTCGGCGATCTCGCGGAAGTTCTCCTCGATGGGCCGGTCGGAGATGAGCTCGATGTTGTTGAAGCCCATCATGCGGACGCTCTGGAGGTCGATCCCGCCGTAGCGCGACGTGGTGTTGACGATGGGCTCGCCGATCGTCTTCCAGACCGCCCCGCCCCAGCCCGCCTCGAAGGCGCGCATGGACCTGGTAGGCGGTGTTGGCGGGCGGCCCCGAGGCCACCCAGAAGGGGTTGGGGCTCTTGATGCCCGCGCAGTCCGTGCTCAGGTCGGCCATGGTTCCTCCGTCAGGCCCGCGGCGAGCCCAGGTCGCGGTCGATGGCGCGGGCGGCGGCCTTGCCGTCCGCCACCGCGTTCACGACTTCCTTGCCGCCGTTCACGCAGTCGCCGCCCGCGTAGAGGCGCGGGAACACTCGTTCGCCCCTCCGCGTCCACCCTGACCCGCCCCCGTTCGAGGGCGAGGTCCGGGAAGTTGCGGGAGAGCCAGTCAACCGCCTTGCTCTGCCCCACCGCGGTGATCGCCATGTCGCACGGGATCTGGAACTCGCTCCCCTTCACGGGCCGCACCGTGGGTCGGCCCGTCTCGTCCTCCACGACCTCGGTGCGCACGCACTCGAGAGCGGTGACGCGCGCCGTTGCCCACGAAGCGGACGGGCATCGCGTAGAAGACGTAGACCGACCCCGTCCGACTTGGCGAGCTCGAACTCGTAGTGGTAGGCGGACACGTCCTCCTGTCCGCGGCGGTAGACCACGACGACGTTCTCGGCCCCCAGCCGCTTCGCCTGGGTGGCGGCGTCCACCGACGTGTTGCCCGCGCCGATCACCACCACCGTGCGCCCCACGTCCACCTGCCGGAACGGCTCGTTCTTGATCCGGTCGATGAAGCCGGAGCGCGTCCACCACTCCCGGCAGGTCCTCTCCCGGGATGCCGGATGGCCTCGGTGGGCCCGAGCCCGATGCCGAGGAAGACCGCGGCCGCCTCCTGCTGCAGCTCGGCGACGGTCACGTGGTGCCCCACCTCGACGCCCCCCCGGATCTCGACGCCCAGGGAGCGGACGAGATCGACCTCGCGCAGGGCGTCGCTCGCCCGCATCTTGTAGGCGGCGATGCCGTGCGTGTTGAGCCCTCCGGGGACCGCGCGCTTCTCGTAGATCCGGCACGCGTATCCCAGGCGCGCGAGCTCCGCCGCGCAGCCGAAGCTCGCGGGCCCCGCGCCGATGAGGGCCACGCGCGTGCCGTTGGGGGCTCCCGCCTTCAGGACCCGGAGCCCGCGGTCCATCACGTGGTCGGTGGCGTGGCGCTGGAGGGCGCCGATCATGACCGGCCGCTTGTGCTCCTGGTTCAGGACGCACGCGCCCTCGCAGAGCGCCTCCACCGGGCAGACCCGCGCGCAGGAATGGCCGAGCACGTTCGCTTCCAGGATCGTGCGGGCGGAGCCCTTGAGGTTGTCGGTGGTGATCTTGCGGATGAAGCCCGGGATGTCGATCTCGGTCGGGCAGGCCCGGATGCAGGGCGCGTCGTAGCAGAAGAGGCAGCGCGAGGCCTCCGCCACCGCCTGGGTCGAGGTGAGCCGGGGGTTGATGTCCGCGAAGTTCGCTTCGTAGGCGGCGTCGTCGAGCTTGGGCGCGATGTTTCTCATCAGGGCTCCCGGTTGTCGGGGGGTCTCGGCCCGGACTCTACCAGCCCTCGCCCCGGCCTTCCAGGGCCCAGCCCTCGTGGACGAGTCGTTCGAGTAGGATGCGTGCCCAATGGAACTCCGCCTCCCGTCCGTTCTCCTGTCCCTCGTGGTCGCGGCTTCGCTGGTCGGGCTCGCACCGCGAGGTGCCGAAGCCGACGACGCCGACCGAAAAGTCGTGGTCGACGTCGACTTCGCACTCGCCGACGTCAACGACAACAGCCTGCGCTGGTCGCTCGGCCGCGAGCGGCAGCTGAAGCTGCCCTACGCGATCGTCGGCTTCTCCGGCGACGTCGCCCCCTGGCTCTCCTACCGCGTGGAGCTCAACGGCGTCAACGAATCGGTGAAGCCCGAGCCGTTCACCCCCAGCGAGGCCACCCCCTTCTTCTTCCCGAACCTGGCCGACCCCGCCTACGGCGTGACCTCGAAGCCGGAAGGGCAGTTCAAGGTGGACGACTTCAAGACCACGGGCTGGGACCCCTACATCCAGGAAGGGCACCTGCGCCGCGCCTTCGTCGACGTCCACACGAAGGAGAAGACGTTCGGGGTGGTGCTCGGCCGGTTCTTCGTCCCCCAGGGGCTCCCCCTCGAGGAGTCGCGCTGGTTCACCTCGAAAGACCTGACCCACCTGGAGCTGATCAACGCCACCACCGACCAGGGCGCCGAGTTCTACTGGCGCTTCGGGGCGGAAGAGGGAGCCCGCGGGCGCCTCTCCGGCGCGGTGATCAGCGGCAACGGCAATCCCTACCACGACTACGTCTACTTCGACTTCACCCGCCAGGAGCAGGAGGACACGAACTCCGCGGCGGGGATCGTAGGGGCGCTGCGCGTGTGGCCGCTCGCCGGCCTCGACGTGATCGCGACGTACAAGTACAACTTCGTGGGCTCGCGCATCGAGGGCGACACCTCGCTGCAGCGCTCGAAGCACTACGACGACGCCATCACCGCCGGCGTGAAGTATCGGCCCGGGTTCTTCAAGCCCCTGCTCGTGTTCGCCCAGTACGGGCGCTACAAGTGGGGCCTTCGCGACACCTCGGCCGAGCTCTTTCCCGTCCCCGGGATCTCCCCCATCTACAAGGACGGCGTCAACTACGGCCTCGACCTCCAGGCGCCGCTGCCCTGGTGGAAGGGGCGGGTGGGCCTCGTCGCGGTGCGGGAGGAGCTGGACCGCGACGACTCGCTGGTGGTGACCCTCGCCGCGGAGGGGCTCTACGGCGTGACGAGAGGGGAGAAGGAGCGCACGACCATCGTGAAGGTCTACGCGGAGTTCGGCCCCCTCACCGCCTTCTTCTTCTACAACGACCTCGACAACCCGTTCCCCGCGGCCTCGGCGATCGTCCCGATCTCGGGCCCCTTCGCCTTCATCGGCCCCGGCAACTCCAAGACCGGGTTCGGGGTGAGGCTCACGAAGGCGTTCTAGGTTAGCATCCGCGCGTCCCAACGGAGGTCCCATGAGCACGACCCTCGTCAAGAACGCCACCGTCGTCACCGCCGCCGATCGCTACGACGGCGACATCTACATCGACAACGGCGTCGTCACGCTCATCGGCAAGGGCCTGAACGTCCCCGCGGACACCGTGATCGACGCCTCGGGCAAGCTCGCGCTTCCCGGGGGCATCGACGTCCACACCCACCTCGACATGCCGTTCGGGGGAACCCAGTCCGCCGACGACTTCGAGAGCGGCACGATCGCCGCCGCCCACGGAGGAACCACCACCATCGTGGACTTCGCGATCCAGAACTTCGGGGAGGGCCTCTACCCGGCCTACGAGGGCTGGATGAAGAAAGCGGAAGGAAAAGCCGCCATCGACTATGCCTTTCACATGATCGTGCGCGAGCTGTCGGACCAGGCCGCCCACGACATGGACAAGATGACGCGCCACGAGGGGATCACTTCCTTCAAGCTCTTCATGGCCTACCCCGGCGTGTTCATGGTGGACGACGCCACGATCTTCCGGGCCCTCTGCAAGACGCGCGACAACGGCGGAATCATCTGCATGCACGCGGAGAACGGCGGGGTCATCGACACGCTGGTCAAGGAGGCGCTTCGCAAGGGCCAGACCGCCCCCAAGTACCACGCCCTCACCCGTCCCACCCGCGCGGAGGGCGAGGCCACGGGACGGGCCATCGCCCTCGCGGAGATGGCGGGCGTGCCCATCTACATCGTCCACCTCTCGTGCTCGGACGCCCTCGAGAAGGTCAAGCAGGCGCGCGACATGGGCCTTCCCGCCTACGCGGAGACCTGCCCCCAGTATCTCTTCCTCTCCTACGACGACTACGAGCGGCCCGGCTTCGAGGGGGCGAAGTTCGTGATGTCTCCGCCCCTGCGCGAGAAGTGGAACCAGGACGCGCTCTGGAAGGGCCTGCAGAAGAACGACCTCCAGGTCGTCTCCACCGACCACTGCCCGTTCTGCATGAAGGAGCCCACGCCCCAGAAGGAGCTGGGCAAGGACGACTTCTCGAAGATCCCGAACGGCGCCCCCGGCATCGAGACGCGGCTCATGCTCCTCTGGGACGGCGGCGTGCGCGCGGGACGAATCGACGTCCATCGGTTCGTGGAGCTCGTCTCCACCTCACCCGCCAAGATGTTCGGCCTCTGGCCGAAGAAGGGCACGATCGCAGTGGGCTCCGACGGCGACATCGTGCTCTTCGACCCCGAGAAGGAGGTGACGCTCTCCGCCAAGACCCACCACATGAAAGTGGACTACAACCCCTACGAAGGCCGGGTCGTGAAGGGCGCCCCCGCGGTCGTGCTCTCCCGGGGGGAGGTGCTCGTGGACCACGGGACGTTCAAGGGGAAGGCGGGACGCGGCCAGTTCGTAAAGCGGCAGGCGGGACGGCCGCTCGTTCCGTGAGCGGCGCGAACGAGAAGGTCCACGCGGACGGCCGCGTCGAGCTCCAGGACACGTCGCGCATCGAGAAGAGCCCTCTCTATAACGAGGACCTCGCCCCCCTCCCCGTCGCCCGGCGGCGCTGGACGACCTACAACTACGCCGCCCTCTGGATCAGCATGGCCCACTGCATCCCCACCTACATGCTGGCCTCGGGCCTCATGACGAGCGGGATGAACTGGTGGCAGGCCCTCGTCACCATTCTCCTCGGCAACACGATCGTGCTCGTCCCGATCCTGCTCAACTCCCACCCCGGCACCCGGTACGGCATCCCCTTCCCCGTCTTCGCCCGCGCCGCCTACGGGACGGTCGGATCCAACCTCCCCGCGCTGATGCGCGCGGTGGTGGCGTGCGGCTGGTTCGGCATCCAGTCCTGGATCGGGGGGGAGGCCCTGAACGTCTTCTTCGCGAGCGTCATCCCGGGTTGGGCGCAGCTGCTCGGGCCGGGCTTTGGAGGGCACGCGACGACCGAGTGGCTCTCGTTCCTGCTGTTCTGGGGCCTGAACATCTACATCATCTACAGGGGGATGGACCTGCTGCGGATCGTCGAGAACTGGGCGGCTCCCTTCGTGCTGGTGATGACGGCGGTGCTTCTCGTGTGGGCCGTGCAGAAGGCGAACGGCCTCGGGCCCCTGCTGAGCCAGCCGGGAAGGCTGAACACGCTCGGCGACTTCCTTCCCGTCTTCATCCCGTCGCTCACCGCGATGATCGGCTACTGGGCGACGCTCTCCCTGAACATGCCGGACTTCACGCGCTTCGGGCGCAGCCAGCGCGAGCAGATGATGGGGCAGGTGGTGGCGCTTCCCACGACCATGTCCGTCTTCGCGGCGATGGGCGTCCTCATCACGAGCGCCACCGTCATCATCTACGGTGAGGCGATCTGGGACCCCATCAAGCTCGTGGGCCGCTTCCAGCAGCCGATCGTGGTGGCGATCTCGATGTTCACGGCGGTGGTGGCGACCCTCGCCGTGAACATCGCGGCCAACGTCGTCTCTCCCGCCAATGACTTCGCCAACGCGTTCCCCCGGCTCATCGCCTTCAAGACCGGCGGCCTCATCACCGGCATCCTCGGCATCCTCATGCAGCCCTGGAAGCTCCTCGCCGACGCCTCCGGGTACATCTTCACGTGGCTCCTCGGCTACTCGGGGGGCCTGGGGTCGATCGCGGGCGTCCTCATCGCCGACTACTGGGTGGTGCGGCGCCGGAACCTCGTTCTCGAGGACCTCTACCTTCCCGACGGGGCCTACCGCTACTCCTCCGGCTGGAACTGGCGAGCGGTCGTCGCGACGCTCGCCGGCTGCGCCTTCGCGTGGGGCGGCCTCGTCTTACCCGCGCTACGGCCGCTCTACGACTACGCGTGGTTCGTGGGCTTCGGAGTGTCCTTCGTCCTCCACGCCCTCCTGATGAGGGGAAGGGTGCTTTAGAACCGGAAGCCCAGCCCCGCTCCCAGCTGGAAGCCGGCGCTCTCGTAGATCCCGTCGTAGCCGTATCGGTTCGACTCCCTCGTGTCCCGGTGCCGGTAGTTCAGGTAGCGCGCCATCAGGTCGAGGTACATGTTGCCGTACTTCCACGTGGCGCCGCCCCCGAAGCCGTGACGGTTGGAGTCGTGGAGGAACGGGGAGACCGTGGTGGTGGGCTGGGGGCCGTTGTCGTAGGCGTAGCCCACGCGCAGCGCCCACGTCTCCGTGAGCTGGTACTCGATCCCGAGCCGGCCCTGCCAGGTGCTCTCGTAGTCCATGGGAAGCGTCGAGTCGAACGCGATGGCCGTGGGGAAGCGGATGCGCACGGACTCGAACTCCGACCAGAACGTCCACACGATGTCGCCCTCCACGGTCCAGTATCCCCTCTTCACCGCCATCCCCACCGCGAAGGTGGCCGGGAAGTCGAAGGTGACGGTGGCGGGCTGGGGCGCGGGGAGGGCGAGGGCGACCGCGCCGTCCACCACGGCGTTGCCTGTGCGGATCTGCGTGAAGGTGCCTGTGGCCGCGAAGTCGCCGGTCACGAGGTGGCGGTAGGCGAGGCCGATGGTCACGGACTCCGAGGGACTGGCCAGGAGGCCGAGGTTGAAGCCGATGCCGGTATCGGTCTCGCTGTCGAGCGCGAGCGAGGCCACGTCCGTGGGGACCGGGAACGCGGCAGGATCGGCGAAGACCCTCCGGTCCAGCCGGAACTTCGAGAACCGGACGTCGATTCCGACTCCGATGGCCAGCCGGTCGCGAACCTGCCAGGCCACCGTGGGATTGACGCCCCAGCTGCTGACCTCGCAATCCAGGCAGATGTGGCGGCCCGTGAACTCGTCCGGGTTCGACCAGTTCGCCTTGTAGCCGAAGGGCCGGTTCACGCCGACCCCCACGCGGACGGTGTCCGAGACCTGCTGGGAGTAGTAGAAGCTCGGGACGACCGCGAAGGGACGCTCCGTGCTCTCGAGCGTCCCCGCCGCCGGATAGGGGCCGGAGCCGGTGAAGTCGGTGTTGTACGTGCCGAAGCCGCTCGTCACGTAGAGCTGCTTCCCCTTCAGGAAGCCGATACCGGCCGCATTATAGAAGATGGCCGACGGGTCCGAGGCCTGGGCCACGTAGGCCCCCGCGAACCCCATCGCCCTCGCCCCCTGGTTCTCGACCGCGAAGCCCGCGCCCTCCGTCGGCGGAACCGCCGCCCCCAGCAGGACGAGGACCGGCAAACCCTTCAACGCACGACCGAAAACGGCAGTTCTCATTCACTCCTCCAGGAGGCCACGAACGCCCGTCGGTGAAGCGCCGCAACGAAGTGCACAAATGCGCGCGGTTCTGCGCCCAGTATCGCGGCGAGTCTAGCCTGGGGGGTGTCGCGGAGAGGTCCATACGGAGTTGCCGGTTCTCGAAAAAAAGTGACCGGGGGAGCTCGGGGGGCCCCCGGCAGGCCCCCTTTCCGGCGGGTTGCAAGGCCCATTTGCCGGGCATACAGTTCCCCGCTTGAACACGATCGACGCGCTGCAGGAAGCACTGCGCGACCGCCTGTACGTGGCGGATCGCGGGCTCGCGACCGCCCTCTTCCTCGCCCAGAAGCTCTCCCGCCCGGTGTTCCTGGAGGGCGAGGCGGGTGTGGGAAAGACGGAAGTGGCCAAGGTCCTGGCCCAGGCGCGTGGGGCGGAGCTCGTCCGGCTCCAGTGCTACGAGGGCCTGGACGTCCACCAGGCCGTCTACGAGTGGAACTACACGCGGCAGATGATGCACATCCGCCTGCTCGAGGCCCGAGGGGGGGCGGCCGCGGAGGAGGAGCTGTTCGGGCCGTCGTTCCTGGTGGAGCGGCCGCTCCTCCGCGCGCTCCGGGCGCCGGGGCCCGTGGCCCCCGTCCTCCTCGTGGACGAGATCGATCGGGCGGACGAGGAGTTCGAGGCCTTCCTGCTCGAGGTCCTGTCGGACTTCCAGGTCACGATCCCCGAGATCGGGACGATCCGGGCGGAGCGCCCTCCCGTCGTCGTCGTCACCTCCAACCGCACCCGGGAGGTGCACGACGCCCTGAAACGCCGCTGCATCTACCATTGGATCGACTACCCGTCGTTCGAGTCGGAGCTCGCGATCGTGACGGCGAAGGTGCCGGAGGCGGCCCCGGAGCTACGCCGGCAGGTGACGGCGTTCGTCCAGGAGCTGCGGCGCGCCGAGCTCTACAAGCTCCCGGGGGTCGCCGAGACCCTGGACTGGACGGCCGCCCTCGTCGCCCTGGACCGCCGGGCCCTCGACCCTTCCGTCGTGGACGAGACCCTCGGCGTCGTCTTGAAGTACGAGGACGACCTGCGGCGGGTGCGGGGGGGCATGGCCGCGGGCCTCGTGGCCCGCGTCCAGGCGGGGGCGTGAGCGCGCTCGTCGCCAACCTCCTGCTCTTCGGCCGTCTGTTGCGCGGCCTCGGGCTCGACGTGGACCTCGGCCGGATGCTCGACCTCGTGGAGGCGCTGCGCCACGTCGAGATGGGCAGGAAGGCGGACTTCCGGCACGCGCTTCGGTGCCTGCTCGTCCGCCGGCGGGAGGAGCTGGCGCTCTTCGACGCCGCCTTCGAGGCGTTCTGGAGGGTGCCCGCGGAGGGCGCGACCTCGCTGGACCTCCGCGCCCTCGGCGAGCAGCGGCGCTTCCGCCGGCCCCGCTTCTCCTCGGGTCCGCTCCGGGGATCCTCGGACGGCGCCGAGGCGGATCCCTCCTCGCCTCCCTCGGTGCGGCCGATCCTCGCCTGGAGTCCCGTCGAGAGGCTCCGCCACAAGGACTTCGCGGAGCTCACGGCAGAGGAGCTCGAGGAGGTGCGCCGTCTCCTCGCGCGCTTCGCCTGGAAGATCCGGCCGCGCCGCACGCGGCGGTTTCGAAGAGGGCGGGGTCCCGTCGCCGACCTGCGCCGCACCCTGCGCCGGGCTCTCCGCCACGGCGGCGAGGTGCTGAGCCTCTCCCGCCGCCGACGCGCCACGCGCCCGCGTCCGGTGGTGGTGCTGGCCGACGTTAGCGGGTCCATGGAGCGGTACACGCGCCTCCTCCTCCTCTTCATCCGGGGGCTCGCGGGGGCCTCGCGCGCCGAGGCCTTCGTCTTCGGCACGCGGCTCACCCGCATCACGAGACCGCTCCTCGCGGGGGACGCGGACGAGGCCCTCCGCCGCGTCGCCCGGGCCGTGCCCGACTGGTCCGGGGGCACCCGGATGGGAGAGGCGCTCGCCGCCTTCAACCGGCTCTGGGCGCGCCGCGTCCTTTCCGGCGGGCCGGTGGTACTGTTGATCAGCGACGGGTGGGACCGTGGGGATCCCGCGCTTCTGGGCGAGGAGATGGCGCGCTTGCAGAGAAGCTGCCACCGGCTGGTCTGGCTGAACCCGCTCCTGGGGACCCCCGAGTACGAGCCGCTCACGCGGGGGCTTCGGGCGGCCCTGCCGTTCGTCGACGACTTCCTGCCCGTGCACCATCTCTCGAACCTCGAGGAGCTGGCGCGACATCTCGAGCGCCTCCCAAAGCACCGTCCGTCGCGCGCGGGCCACCTCCGCGTTCCCGACCCGCGTCCCTCCGGAGGAGCCGACGATGCGCGACGTCCTGCCTGAGCTCGAGGCCTGGCGAGCGGAAGGGCGGTCCTTCGCGCTGGCCACCGTCGTCCAGACGTGGGGATCCGCGCCGCGCACCGCCGGCTCGCGCATGCTCGTCTCCGCGGACGGACGCATCGCGGGCTCCGTCAGCGGCGGCTGCGTCGAGGCCGCGGTCATCCAGTCCGCGCAGGAGACGCTCCAGTCGGGCGCTCCCCGCCTCCTCAGCTACGGCGTCGCCGACGAGACGGCGTGGGCGGTCGGCCTCGCCTGCGGGGGGACGATCGAGGTGTTCGTGGAGGTCCCGTCTCCCGCCGTGTTGGAGGCGATCCCCGCGCTCCTCCGGTCCGACGAGACGGCCGTCCTCCCGACGGTGGTCAAGGGGCCGAAGTCGGCCCTGGGCACGAACGTCGTCGTGTCCGCGCGAGGCGAAGCCGGCGCGGCCGACGACGACGTGCTGGCCGCGGCGCGCGAGGTTCTCGCAGGAGGGAAGCCCGGCCGCGCCGTGCGGGGCGAGGTCGACGTTTTCCTGGATCTGCTCCGGCCTTCTCCGACCCTCGTCCTGGTGGGAGGCGTTCACATCGCGGTCGCGCTCGTCCGGCTCGCCCGGGCGATGGGCTTCCACGCGATCGTCGTCGACCCGCGGCCGACCTTCGCCGATCCCGCGCGCTTCCCGGAAGCGAGCCGGCTCGTCGTGGCTTGGCCGGACGAGGCCCTCGCCCAGATCGGCTTGACCCCCGGCACGGCGGTGGCGGTGCTGACCCACGATCCCAAGCTCGACGATCCCGCCCTGCGCGCCGCCCTCCCGAGCCCGGCCTTCTACGTGGGCGCGCTCGGCAGCAAGTCCACGCAGGAGAAGCGGCGGCGCCGGCTGCTCGAGGCGGGCCTCGAGGAGGCCGTGGTCGGCCGGCTCCACGCCCCGATCGGCCTCGACCTCGGCGGCCGGAGCCCCGAGGAGATCGCCCTCTCCGTGATGGCGCAGGTCGTCGCGGTGAGAAACGGCCGCGCCGGCTCGCGTTGATCGCGGCGATCGTCCTCGCCGGCGGCGCGTCCACTCGAATGGGGCGGCCCAAGCAGCTCCTGCCCCTCGGGAAGGGCACCGTGCTCGCCACCGTCGTGTCCCGGCTGCTCGAAGCCCCGCTCGACCGCGTGGTCGTCGTGCTGGGCCACGACGCGGAGAGGGTAGGACGAGAGGCGGGACTGCCGGGCGATCCGCGGGTCGAGACGGTCGTGAATGGGGAGTGGGCCGAAGGAATGGCTTCGTCCCTGCGGTGCGGCGTCAAGAGTTGCTCTGAGACGGAGGCAATCGTCGTCGTGCTGGGGGACCAGCCGGGAATCGACAGCAACGTGGTGGGGAAGCTCGTGGAAGCGTATCGGGGGGGAGCTCTGCTTGCGGTTTCCGTCCGGGGCGAGCAGCGAGGGCATCCCGTACTCTTCAGCCGCTCCCTGTTTCCTTCGCTGCTCGCCCTGTCCGGTGATGTGGGGGCCCGCGACGTGGTGGAACGCCACTGGGGCGCCGCCGCCCGAATCGAGGCGGCGCCCCTGCGGGACCTCGACACGGAAGAGGACTACCGGTCGTTCCTCACTTGACGCCCGCGAGGAGGAGGCATTCCGCCAGCTCGTAGACGTCGACGGGCCAGTAGGCCATGGGGCGGGGCCTCTCCGCCACCTTCGGGTGAGGACGGCAGCTCAGGATCATCCGGCGCCACTGGGCGGGCACGGACTCGCGCCCGTGCACCGCTCCGAGGAGCGCCCCCGCCACCGCGGCGTTCGTATCGCTGTCGCCCCCTCGCCGGACCGTGCGCACGACGCCCTCTTCCAGGCTCGGGGCGTGCAGC
Source organism: uncultured Acidobacteriota bacterium (assembly GCA_963742595.1). Lineage (GTDB taxonomy): Bacteria > Acidobacteriota > Vicinamibacteria > Fen-336 > Fen-336 > CAVPGH01. The sequence continues at coordinate 139,056 of CAVUMT010000001.1, forward strand.
AGCTCGTAGAACGCGTTCTGGAGCGCCACGAGCACGAACCCCTGGTGCTCCCCGTCGCACACGGGAGGTGCTTGGACCGCCTTCTCCAGCGTTTCCACGACGGTGAACGCGGCGTTGGCGCTCTTCGCCCAGGCGCGGGCGGCGCGCCAGGCGGCTTCCGGCCCGTCCCCCTCGCGCAGCGCGTGCCGCACCGCGACCACGAACGCGGCCACCGCGTCCCCGCAAACGGGATGGGGGTGGGTGAGACGGCTGTCCTCGCGGGCGGTCTCCACCGCTTCCTCGACCGATTCCGCGTGGACGAACATCGCGAGGGGGCTCGCCCGCATGAGCGACCCGTTGGCCTGGCTCGCCGGGTTCGCCCGATCGACGAGCGCCGCGCGGACCGTCCCTCCCACGTCGAACGGCTCCGAGCGGAGCCACGCGCGATAGCTCTCGAGGACGGCCGCCGCGTCGTAGCGACCGTCGGCCAGGATCTGCCGGCCCAGGGCGAGAGCCATCTCGGAATCGTCGGTCGGCTGGCCCGCGAGGATGCCCCATTGCCCGCCGTCCTCGAGCTGCCGGGGACCGTCCGGATAGCGCTGCCCGACCTCGGCGGCGCTCTGGAACTCCACGAGCGCCCCCAGGCTGTCCCCCGCGACCTGGCCGAGGAGGCACCCCTGGGCCCGTCCCAGGAGTGCTATGTCGTTGACGGTCTGCCCCCGCAGGCGCCGCGCAAACGGATGGCTCCCCGGCACCGCTCCGACGTCCCAGGAACGCGAGCGGAGAAGACCGGCCACCGCGCTCGAGCCGCCGAACGCCCGCGCCGACTGGCTGCGCCCTTCGGCCGTATAGGTGACCAGCTGTCCTTCCTCGTCGACGAGGATGCCCCCGGAGGCGCGCAGGAGCGCCTGCCCTCCCGCGTAGTCCCAGGCACCGGGGGCGTAGAGCGAGGTGGCCGCCGCCCCTTCCCCGGCCGCGACGAGGGCGAGACGATGGGCGATGCTCGGAACGCTGCGGTACCGCGCGGGCGTCGCGCACTCCAGGTTGCCCTCGGGATCGCGGTCCCCCCGGCTGGAGACGAGCACGACGTCGCGGTCGGTGAGCGCGTCCGGCACGCGGTGCTCCACGGGGCGACCGTTCCTGCGGAGCGGGCCGCAGCCCTCCGCCCAGACGAAGAGGTCGCCCGCGTCGTCGGGATAGGCAAAGGCGTAGACGACGCCGAGCACCGGACGTCCGTCGTGCACCAGGCCGATGGAGACGGCACTCCCCCGCCGGCCCCGAAGGTAGTCGCGCGTGCCGTCGTTCGGGTCGACGAGCCAGACGGGGGAGCCAGGCTCGCCCTTGGCTCGTCCTGTTTCCTCGCCGAGGTAGGCAAAGCCCGGGAAGGCCTCGGAAAGGCGGCTGCGGATCACCTGCTCCGCCTCCACGTCGGCCTCGGCCTTGTCGCCCGATCCGCGCGGCCCTTCCGGCCGCCGGAAGTCCCGGCGCAACAGGTCTCCCGCCTCGAGCGCGGCCTTCTCGCTCACCTCGAGCGCCTGCCCGAAGTCGGTCATCAGCCGCCGGCTCCCCATCGATGGGGCAATTCTATGTCGTTCGTCCCGCCCTCGCGACGACCGGCCGCGCGACGGGGTGGGCCCCGCGGCGCCGCTCGTTCAGGCCGCGGCGCCCGCGGTCCGACGGGGCAGCGAAGCCGACGCGGGCAATACCACCGGGAGCTTCCCCGCGGACAGACGCTCCGCGTGCACTCCGAGGCCGGTGACATCGAAGCTCTCGCGCAGCCGGCGGAGAAACCGGTCGAGGAGCGCGAGCTTCTTCGATGCCGGGAGGCCCATGCCCGGGAAGAACGAGAGCGAGGGCACGTCCTTGCCGTCGAGGAAGTCGAGGGGGTGGAGGAGGAGCGACGGCCCGAGGTTGCTCGCCCGGCAGAGGGCGATGGCACTCTCGAAATAGGCGGTGGCGAGTCCGGTCGAGAAGCCCGCGAGGTAGAGCAGGTAGCTCGCGTGGAAGGGGATGCGGGCCACCGGCATCGTCGTCACCGGGATCTCCACGAGGGGCTTCCCCTCCACGTCCCAGGTGTAGGGACGCAGGGGTCGAAGACCGTCGCGGAGCGTGCCGAAGAGCGCGCTCCGCTGGCGCCGATCCTCCGTCCGGAGGGGACTGCGGAAGAAGTAGTAGGCGCGGGCGAGCGGGCCGAGGAAGGTGGGCAGCGTCGAGGCGTCGTAGCGGTATCCCCGCCGGACGAGGACCCGCAGCGTGGCCTCGGAGAGGCTGTACCCGGGGCCGCGGAAGCCGCGGGGCCGCTGCCCCGTCGCCTCCTCGATCGCTTCCTCCGCCTCGCGCGATCTCCTTCTCGATCTCCGCCTCGGAGTAGAGGTGCAGCCACGGCTCGTGGCGGAAGGAGTGGTTGCCGACCTCGTGCCCGGCGTCCGCGATCGAGCGGATCGCCGTCCGGTTCCGGTCCAGGGCCGCGTCCTGTCCCACGATGAAGACCGTGATCTTCAGCTCCCGCTCGCCGAAGAAGCGGAGGACGCGCGGCACCACGACGTCGAGGTACGAGGGCAGCGACTCCCAGCCGACGTCGCCGTGGGTCTTCAGGTACGACCACTTGTTGTCGAGATCGAGCGACAGGCTCGCGGCAGGCTTCGAGGCACGCTCCTAGGGAAGCAGGCAGGCTCGCTCGGCCGGCCTCGGCGAGAAGGCCCGCGGCCGCGCTCTCGGCCAGCCGCAGCGTCTCGTTGACGTTCGAGCGTGCCGTTGACGATGTGCGCCGAGTTCACGAGGTGCAGGCCGGGGACGGAGGTCGCCAGGGGCGGCAGCCGGTCCGAGTAGCCGAGGGTGGTGAGGGCGAACACGTGGCGCACCCGCGAGACGCGAACGCCAGCACGTCGCTCCGGTCGAAGGTCGGGTACATCCTCGCGAGGGCGTCCAGGAAGGTCTCGCGGATCTCCTCGTCGCTCGTCTGGAAGAGCGGGTCGTCGCGGGTGTCACGTACTTGGGCAGGTAGACGAGGGCGTGTCCCCCGAGGTGCTCGGGGTCCACGAGCGCCGACATCTCGATGACGGCGGTGAAGGGCACCCAGGGCTCGGTGATGTTCGTGACGTAGTAGCGGCGAGAGCGGCCCTTGCGCAGGAGAACCGACGCGCAGACGATCCCCAGGTAGCGCACGCCGCGGAGGCGCTCCTGCTCGTCCGGGGAGAGCGCGGGGCACAGCTCGGGCGCGAGTGCGGCGGGCACGGTCACCACGACCTGGTCGAACAGGGCGCTCTCTCCGTTCGCCAGCGTGAGGGCGACGGCCCTTGGCGACGGGCTCGATGCGACGCGTGGGCTGCCCGAGGCGGACTTCGTACCCCCTCGTCGCGCAGCACCTCGCGCGAAGCGGCCCAGGATGCGCGCGTAGCCGCCGCGCACGTAGCCGAACATCTCCTTCTTGAGCCCCGTGCGGCGCGCCGCGTACATGCGGGCGATCGTCGCCCAGATGAACGCGGCCGAGGTGTCGCGGTAGCTCTCGCCGAGCTTGGCGCGCAGCAGCGGGCAGCCAGATCTTCTCGAAGGTCCGCGTCGCCCGACCAGCGCGCGCAGCCAGTCCTCGACGGGGATGCGCTCCAGCGGCCGCCAGTCGCGGATGCGCGACGCGTAGAGGATGGTGGCGCGCGAGCCGCAGCCTTGTCGACGAGGCCCAGCGGCGGGAAGCGCAGGAACTCGAGGCCGTTCGACATCGAGTACGAGGCGTCCGTCGGTGTAGAAGCCGGTCCGCGTGGTCGACCCACTCGATCTCGCTGCTCGAGGCCCAGCTCGCGCGAGCAGCGCCGCGCAGGTACGGGTCGGAGAGCAGGGTCACGTGGTAGTGCCGGTCCCACACGACGTCGCCGAGCGTCCACGGGCTCGCGAGGCCGCCCAGCTCGTCGGCGGCTTCGAACAGCGTGACCTCGTGCCCGGCGCGGGCCAGCCGGTGGGCGAGCGTCATCCCGAGCATCCCGCCGCCCACGACCGCCCACCTCTGGCCTCCCTTGCCGGAAGCCGGAGCCCGGATCGTCTCCGGGGGGGAGCCGTCCGGGTGATGACCGCCGGCTCCGTCATGCCGGCGGAGCCAGCTCGATCACCGACCGACCGTCGATCCGGTACGGCAGCTCGCACTCGCGGCAGCGCACGTCGCTCGTGGCCGAAGCATCCCCCGTCGAAGCGCAGCAGGAGCTGCCCGCAGCGGCACACGCAGCCCACCGAGCGCGCGGGATGCCCGAGGACGAGGTGGAAGTCCGGCACCGACCGCGTGACGAGCGACGCCCATGCCCACCATCGCGAAGCGGCCGATCGACGAGGTCGTTGCCGATCGTGCAGCCCGCCCCGATGGTCGCCCCTTCCCGGACGAGGGTCGGCAGCGTGTGCTCGTCGGGATCCGAGGAGCGGAGCTGCCGCAGGTCGGCGGTGGTCGCGCGCGGGAAGCGGTCGTTGGTGAAGATCGTGCCCGGCGCTGATCATCACGCCGTCCTCGATCGTCACCGCCGCGCAGATGTAGACCAAGGCGTTGATCTTGACCCGGTTGCCGATGCGGACGTCGTAGGCGATGTAGCTCTTCTCGCCGACGATGCACTCCTCGCCGATGCGGCGCCCCGCGGCGGATGTGGACGTTGTCCCAGACGGAGCTCCCCGCCCCGATCTCGACGCCGTCCTCGACGATCGCCGTGGGGTGCATGCCGAACGCTCTTCGCGGCCGCGACGCTCATGCCGACTTCAGGGCGGCGGTCTTGCCGTTGACCTCCAGCCAGTGGGCCTCGCGGAGCGCCTCGTAGGCGGCCTCGACGACCTCGACGGAGGCGAGGGCGTCCTCGGGCGTGATCAGGGGCGCTTCCGTCCCGCGGACCGCGCCGGCAGAAGTTCCGCAGCTGGCTGCGGAACGCCTGCACCTTGTCGTAGCCCGTGCCGAACACGACCCAGTCCCGGCTCGACGACTGGCGGTACCTCGACTCCTTCCAGCCCACGCGACACCGTGCCCCGCGAGCCGTAGATGTTGAGGTAGGTGTCGAGCTCCTTGTCGATGCTCCACGAGAGGTCGATGCTGCCCAGGACCCCCGCCTGGCTGCGCACGAAGATCCGGACGGTGTCCTCGACCGCGCAGGCCCTGGATGCGCTTGCCCTCCACGACCTGGACGTCCGCCAGCGGGCCCAGGAAGTAGCGCATGAGGTCGACGGAGTGGGTGCCGTTGTCGATGAGCACGCCGCCGCCGCTGATCGCGGGGATCGGAGTTCCAGCGCGTGCGACATGTCGACGCGCGAGGTGAACGCGTTCTCGAAGAGCGATGATCTCGCCGAGGATGCCCGAGGTGACGATGCTCTTGGCCCGGATCACGTCCTCCGACGTAGCGGAACTTCGACGCCATCGTGAGCTTGACCCCGGCGGCCTGCGGCGGCCTCGAGCATGCGCCCGGCCGCTCGCAGAGTCGACGGCGAGCGGCTTCTCGCAGAGCACGTGCACGCCCGCGGTCGAGGAAGTCGCGGCAGATCGTCGGGATGGCTCGACGGCGGCGTGCAGACGACCACCGCGTCCAGCTCGACTCCGCTGCAGCATCGCGGTGTGGCTCTCGAACGCCTGGCCTCCGAGCCCTTCCGCCATCGCGCGCGCGGCGTCCACGCGCACGTCGGCCACCGCCACGAGCCGCGCGCAGTCGACACCCTTGAGCGCCTGGGCGTAGGCCTGCGCGATGCCCCCGGCTCCGACGATCCCGAGTCTGACGGGCTCCATGGCTTCAGTCTCCCTGCGTGGCCAGGTTCCACGCCGCCTGGCGGATGGACCGGCCGATGTAGTCGACGTGCTCGTCGCTGTACCGCTCGTTCCAGGGCAGCACGAGGACGCCCTCGAGCGCGGCGAACGTGCCGGGGAAGACGGCGCGGTCGTAGTTCGACCGCCTCGGGGCGGGCGAGGGTGAACGGCCAGCGGCTCTGGCCGAAGGTCTGCTGCTTCCGGAAGACCTCGCACATGAACGCCGGCTTCTGGATGTAGCGGGGGGCCGACGCGATGTCCTTGTCCTTGAGCGGCGGCTCGCCAGGCCGACCGCGCCGCCCTCGATCAGCTCGCCGTCGACGCGGAGCGCGTACTTCCAGTAGCTGTGCACGGCCTCGGCGCGACACCTTGGGCGTGTCGATCCCCGGGATGCCCTGCGAGCTGCGCGGTGAGTCGGTCCGCCGCGGCGATGCGCCGGTCGACCACCCGCTCGAGCTTCGGGAGCTGGGCCACCGCCACCGCGCCCTGGAGCTCGCTCATGCGGTAGTTGAGCGCCAGGAAGTAGTGGTCGGGCTTCGGGTCGCCGTAGCCCCACGCCTTGTTGATGAAGAGGAACATGCGGCGGGCGAGCGCGTCGTCGTCCGTCGCGACGAGGCCGCCCTCGCCCGTGGTGATGTGCTTGCCCTGCTGCAGGCTGAAGCAGCCGATCGTCCCCGATCGTGCCCACCGGCCGGCCGTCGTACCGGCGCCAGGAAGGCCTGCGCGCAGTCCTCGATGACGGGGATCCCGCGCTTCGTCGGCGAGGGCCATGATGTCGTCCATCTCGCAGGGGTTGCCGAAGAGGTGCGTGACGACGATGGCCTTCGTCCGCGGGCGTGAGCCGCGCTTCGATCGTCGCCGCGGTCACGTTGCCGGTCTCGGGTCGACGTCGGCGAAGACGGGGATCGCCCCCTGGTAGAGGATCGGCGTGAGCGCCCCCATGTCGGTGATCGGCGTGGTGACGATCTCGTCGCCCGGCTCCGGGTCGAGGGCGGCGACCGCGAGGTGGACGGCCGCCGTGCCCGAGGCGCACGCGTAGGCGTGCTTGGCGCCGAGCATCTGCGCGAAGCGGGTCTCCAGCGTCCGGACGAACTGCCCCTTCGTGCTGGTCAGCGTGCCGGTGCGGAGGGCCTCGGCCACCGCGGCGATCTCCTCTTCGCCGAGCGTGCGGCCCGAGCAGTCCTGGTCCGACGGCAGCTTCAGCAGGGTTTCTTCAAGGACGGACGGTGAGCTCAAGGTTCCTCCTCACAGGCGACGCCGCCTCTACGGCGACGGACTTCGGTTTGACGATCAGCTCGTGGAGCAGGGCGGCGATGCGCTCGCCCGCGTCTCCCCGACCGAACGGGTTCTCGACGCGGCCCGCGTTCGCCGCCCACGAGTCGGGGGCCCACGCCTCCTCGAGGAGCTCCTCGAGAAGGGCCGGATTTCCCGCGAGGCGGGAGTTCCCGTGGACGAGACCTTCCGGCCGCTCCGTGTTCTCGCGGAGCACGAGGAGGGGGCGGCCGATCGTGGGCGCCTCCTCCTGGACCCCTCCCGAATCGGAGACGATCAGGAAGGCTCGCGTGAGGAGGAGGAGGAAGTCCTCGTAGGCCAGGGGCTCGAGGAGGTGGATCCGCGGGTGCGATCCGAGGACGGCTCGCGACGCGTCGACCACCACCGGGTTCGGGTGGACGGGGAAGGCGAGGGCCACGTCGTCGTGCCGGTCCACGAAGCTCCGAAGCACGCGGAGGTTCTCCAGGAGCTTGCCCCCGAAGCTCTCGCGCCGGTGGGTGGTCAGCACGATCGTCCGCCGGCTCCCGATCGACTCGAAGACCGCGCGAAGCATGGCGCTCGGCTTGAGCGTGGGGAGCACGGTGAGAAGGGCGTCCACCACCGGGTTTCCGGTCACGAAGATGCGCTCCCCGGGCACGCCCTCGGCGATCAGGTTGTCCCGGTTGGCCGAGGTCGCGGCGAAGTGATACGTGGCGAGGCGACCCGCGAGGCAGCGGTTCATCTCCTCCGGAAAGGGGCTCTGGACGTTGCCGGACCGGAGCCCGGCCTCCACGTGGCCCACGGGGATGCGCCGGTGGAAGGCGGCGAGCGCCCCCGCCATCGCCGTCGTGGTGTCACCCTGGACGAGGACGACGTCCGGAGCCTCCCGGAGAAGGACGTGGTCGAGCGCGGCGAGCACTCGCGCGCACACCTCGTTGGGGCTCTGCCCCGGCTGCATCACCCGAAGCTCGTGATCCACCCGGATGCCGAACAGCTTGATGAAGGGCGAGGCGAGGCTGTCGTGCTGCCCCGAAGCGACGTTCACCGTCTGGAAGGTGCCCGGCCGGGTCTCGAGGCTCCGGATCACCGGCGCGAGCTTGATCACTTCGGGACGCGTCCCGAACAGGGACAAGACCTTGGTCATGCGGCTCTTCCCTCCGACTCCATATCGCTTGCCAAGCCAACGAGCCCGCGGGTGACCAGTGTCCCTTGGAGCTTTGGGGCCCTTGGGAGTGCTCGAGAACCCGAAGGTTCCATCGAGCCGGTCGGAGGGTTGCGCCGCGCGTCCCCGCTTGACGAGCCGAGTTTGTGTACCGGACTCACGCAGCTTACAAGAGCGCGCTTTCGCGAGTCAACGGCAAAGTGCCGAGACGATGCGACGCCTCCCCGAACGAGCCGGAATGTGTACGCCCGCGACACGCGTCGCGTTGCCGAGGGCGCGGATCGGGAGGTGCTCCTCATGGCCGTACGTAGGTGAGGCCGCAGTAGGTCTTGTGCCCGCTGACGACGGGCTCGTTTTCCTGATCGCTCCGGCGGTACGTGTAGCCCACGCCGAGACCGAGGTGCCGGAAGAGCCTCCAGTTGATCGCCACGGTGGCGTCCTGGCTGAAGTACGGCTCCTCGAGGCCCACATCGCGTCCCCAGGTCACGTTGCCGGTGATCGCGAGCTGAACCTTCCGACCGAAGGGGATCACGGCAGACAGCGTCCCGATGTCCGCGAGCTGATCGCCCCCGAGCCCGTAGGCGGGCGTCACGCTCTGACGGGCCTCCGCGACGAGCGTCGCCCGCCGCCACACTCCGTTCAAGCGCAGCGAGCCCTGGGGATAGTACTCCTGCGAGAGGCTCCCCTCGGTGAGCGGGTTGTAGATGACCCCGCCGGAGACGGTCAACGACAGGTTCGGCGTGAGCGTACGCCGCCACCCCAGCGAGACCGTGTGATGCTGGAGCGGGACCTCCCCCTCGTCCTCGTTCTGCATGAAGACGTAGGAGAAGGCGAGGTCGTCGAGGCGGCCCATCTCGCGCGACAGGGTCAAGCTCCCGTCGACCGTCTGGTTGTCGACGAGGGTAGGATCCTCGTAGCCGAGGGAGCCGTACCGTCCCCCAGCTTGAGCGACCCGCGCTGTCCGATCTTGAACGCGAAGCCCGCCGCCCCCCCGTAGCCCTGGGTCTGGGTGCGAGGAAGCTGGATGCCGACGTCGGTGAGGATCTGCTGGGTCGCGGTGCTCTCGTAGCTGCCGTAGCCGGAGATGTTGAACGTGTGGCGGGAGGAGATCTGGCGGGTCCAGCTGAGCTCGGCGTTCCCGTTCAGGTTGTCCTCCTCCGCGTTTCCGCTGTACGTGTAGGCGGATCCCCCGAGGGCGACGTTGAACCGGCTCCGACGCGCCACGAACTGTCGGGCCAGCTTCGCGCGGAACGACCCCCCGAAGTCCTCCTCGGCGGCCCTGTTGAAATCCACGTTGCTGTCGTAGCCGCCGAGAATCGCGAGCGTGACCAGCCAGCGGGGCGCCCCCGCAGGGACCTTGAACTCGGGGCCCACTCGGGTCTGGACGGGTACCGCCGGCTCCTCGGGGGGCGGCCCCGGCTCCGCGGGGGGAGGTGCGGGGGCAGGCGCGGGCGGAGTCTGGGCGCAGAGGACGGAGGCGCCAAGGAGGAGCACGATCGCGAGCGTCCAGCGCATGGTCAGCGAGCTCCTCGGCCCAGGGCCATCACCTTCACGGTGTCGAAAAGGATGCCCAGGTCGAAGAACCAGGACATGTGCTTGATGTAGTAGAGGTCGAACTGGAGCTTCTCTTCCGCGTCTTCGAGGTTCGACCCGTAGCCGAACTTGATCTGCGCCCAGCCCGTGATCCCCGGCTTCACGCTGTGGCGCTCGTCGTAGTAGGGAATGACCGTCCGGAGCTTCTGGACGAAGTGGGGCCGCTCCGGCCGCGGGCCCACGAAGCTCATCTCCCCGCGGAGCACGTTGACGAGCTGAGGGAGCTCGTCGAGGCGGAGCATCCTCAGGAACCGGCCGACGCGCGTCATGCGGGGATCCCCGTCGCCGCGGGCCCAGATGGGACCGGTCTCCGCCTCCGCGTCGGTGCGCATCGTCCTGAGCTTGATCAGCATGAAGGCCAGCCCCTTCTCGCCCACCCGCTCCTGCCGGTAGAAGACGGGCCCGCGGCTGTCCAGCCGGACGAGGAGGGCGAGGAGGAGGAGGAGGGGGGAGACGACCAGCAGCGCGAGCACCGCCACCGCGAACTCGAGGATCCGCTTCACCTTCGGGAAGAAGCGCGGCCGGTCGAAGCCCGCCGAGAAGATGAACCAGCTCGGCCTCAGGTTGCTCACGAGGATCTTGCCGGTCAGGCGCTCCGAGAACGTCGTGATGTCCTCGACCCGGATGCCCCGGAGCCGGCACTCGAGGAGCTGGGGCACGGGCAGCCGGCCGCGGAAGTCCTCGAGGGCGACGACGATCAGCGAGATCCTCTCGCGCCTGAGCGTGGCGGTGAGATCGTCGAGCGTGCCGATCACCGAAGGCCCGCCGAGGGAACGCCCCACCTCACCGGGCGATTCGCCGAGGAACCCGGCGAGACGATAGCCGAGCGGCCGCCGCCGGACGAGCTCGCGACCCACGTACTGCGCGCTCCCCCCCGTCCCCAGCACGAGGAGGTTCTCGCAGAGGGCCTCGTGCCCCCAGACCACGAGACACAGGTACCGCCATCCCGCGGTGGCCAGGAAGGCGAGAGGGAGGTGGATGAGGAGGATTCCGCGTCCCACGAGGAGATCGGGGACCCCGAAGTACACCAGGGCGAGGACGAGGGTGCCCGCGAGGAACGCCTGGGCGAGGCGAAGGAGGAGGTCCAGGGGGCGGGGAGCGGCGAACGTCTCGTAGAGGTCCCCCATGTAGAGGCAGAGCTGGAGGACGAACGTGCTCAGCAGGGCCTTCGGGACGAGCCCCTCGTACTCCAGGAATCCCTCGGCCCCCACGCCCAGCCGCAGGGCGGCGGCGATCAGGAAGGTCGCGACGAGGATGAACGTCTCGCAGAGGACGAGAAAGGTGAGACGCATCCCGGACGAGTGGGGGAACACGGGCTACGTCTCGACTGCGCTCTCGGAGACTCCGTAGCCGTAGTAGTAGGAGGGGGCGTCGCGGAGCTCGTTGAACACCGTGCCCAGGATCCGGTCTCCCTTGAGGCGGGCCGCCGCGCTGGCCACCACGTCCCGTGGGCTGTGCCGCGCCCTCACGAGGAAGAGGAATCCATCGAGGAGATCCTGGATGAGGGCGGCGTCGGACACCGGAGTGATGGGGGGACAGTCGACGATCACGAAGTCGAAGGCTTGTCGCGCCGCCTCGAAGAGGGCGGTCATCCTCCGGGACCCGAGGAGGGCCGGCCGCTCCAGCCCCGCGCGGCCCGCCACGAGCAGGGCAAACCCGGGAGGGGTGACCCAGCGAAGGCGCATCGGTCCCGGCGAGGCGCCCTTCAGCCACTCGCCGACGCCGGGCTGGGGGGCGATGCCCAGATAACCCTCGATGGCGGGCTTCCGGAGATCCATCTCCAGGAGCAGCACGCGACGGTCGGGCTCCGCGGCGAGGGCGGCCGCGAGGCCGATCGCGAGCGTCGTCTTCCCCTCCCCCCCCGTCGCGCTCAGGACCCCCACGCAACGGGCGGGGCGGGTCTCGTTGATGCGCTGAAGCTTGGCCACGAGGAGGCGCAGCTCCTCGGCCGCGACCGTGCGCCCGTGGAGGAGGGCCGAGGTGACCGGATCGTGGGGGCTGGGCAGGACCTTCGCCGTCTCCTCGGTGAAGAACGGCGACCCGTCCGCGCGAAGGTCTCGATTCATCGGCGTCCCTGCCTCCGGTCTTCGCGGGCGCGGTCGATCGAGGCCACTTCGAAGTGGCCCTCGTCGATGCTCGTGGGGCCTAGCGGGAGGGGGGTGGGGGTCGGCCGCCGCCGCTTCGTCTCCGCGTGGTGGCGGGTCGTGATGAGCTGTATGTGGGCGAGGACGGGGAAGGGCAGCGTCTCCTCGAGCTCGCGCACCGTGCGGATCGAGTGATCGAAGAAGTCTGCGGCGAAGGCGGTGGCCACTCCGAAGATCAGCCCCAGCAGCACCCCCGCGAGCAGGAAGAGCCGGCGGCTGGGAAAGAAGGGGCGCTCGGGAAGGCTCGCGGGATCGAGGATCCGGAAGCGGTCCCCCTGCCAGCGCTGCTCGAGCTTGGCCGCCATCTGGGCCTCGATCTTCCTGTTCAGGAGGCTCGTGTAGTGCTCGTTCAGCTTCTGGAAGTCGCGCGTGATCTCGACGATGTCCTGCTCCGTCCGGGGGGCGAGCTCCACGCGGCCCTGGAACGTCCCCATCCTCTTCTCCAGCTCCTCGAGCCGCGCCCGCAGGTTCTTCACTTCGGCGCGCGCCTGGTCCAGCTGGGGTGTCGAGCCCTCTCCTCCGGACGCGGTCCCGCCGGAGCCGATCACCTTCTCGAGGGCCTGGATCTGCGTGACGAGGGCCTTCACGTCGGGGTGCTCGTCCGTGTACCGGGTGCGGAGCGCGCCCAGCTGGGTGCGAAGGAGGGTGATCTCGCCGCGCGGGTCCACGGGCCCCGCCTTCCCGAGGGTGGGCGCGGGCGCGGTCTCCAGCGCGGCGAGCCGGTCCCTCGCCGATCGGAGGTTCTCGGAGAGCGCCTGCTGCTCGAGCTGGAGGCGCTGGAGTGTCGCCAGGTTCGCGTTCATCTGCTCGGGGAGCGTCCCCATGTGCTGCTCTTTGTAGCGCCGGAGGGCTTCTTCCCTCTTCCCGAGGTCCCGCTTCGCTTCCTGAAGCTCGGTCTCGAGAAACTCGTAGGCGTCTCCCACCTGCTGCTTCCGCGACTGGACGGTCTCGTCGATGAAGAGCTGGGCGAGCCGATGCGCCACCTTCTGCGCCGTCGCCGGATCGCGGTGCACGTAGTCGATCGCGAAGGCGTCGCCGCCCTTCACCGTGACGTCGATCCCGTTGCGCATCCACTCCACCATCTTCGTGAGCGTCACGTCGCCCACCGGACCGTAGGGGGCGAGCTCCCGGAGCACCGTCTCCAGCCGGGTGCGGCTCAGGACCTCCTGGCGGACGGTCTGGAGGCGGCGGCTCACCTGCTCCGTGGCCACGCTCGTCACGAAGGACTCGGGCATCTTCTCCGCCTCGACGAGGATGAGCGTCGAGGACTTGAACTTCGCGGGAACCAGGTAGAGCGCCGCGATCGACGCGAGCACGCAGAGCACGAACGGGATCGCCACGTGAAACGGCCGTCCGAGGGGAACCTGGATGTACTCGAGGATCTGCCGGTTGGACTCCTCCCGGTTCCGGGCCGTGCGACTCTGCTTGACGATCTTCGTCAATGTGGCTCCTGGCTCCTAGTGCGAGGTGAGAGAACGCGCGGGCGAGATGCGGACGCCCACGAGCTCGCCGGACTCGAAGCCGCACGCGAAGTCGAGGTCGTCGATCCGGCTCATGACGTAGTCGAGCTCGCGTCCCCATCCCGCGCGGCGGAGGTGCTCGGCGCCCCGGCCGAGCGCGGCCAGCGAGAGGTCGGCGCGCCCCCACCGCTCGATCTCACGGGTGGTATGGAGCCCCGAGGCCTCGAAGCCGTGCTCGGAGAGCTTCCTCGCGATCCAGGCCGCCACCATCTGGTCCTCGGACCGGGTCTCTCCTCCGTGCCCGGCCCCCACCAGCGTCACCCGATCGTGGCGCTCCGCGAGGAGAGCGGCGGTCGCCGACATGTTGCGCAGGCACGCCACGTAGACCCCGGGGGCCGAGCGCGCGTTCTGGAGAATCTTGGCCGCGGGGGAGACGATGACCACGTCCTCCGCCCTCGCGTCGCGGCTCTCGAGGGCGAGAAACCCTCCGCGGAAATCCGGGCTGTCCGCGCCGGGGAGGCCCGGCTCGCTCACGTAGAGGGGACGATCGAGCCCGCGTCCGCGCGCCCGCGCCTCCTCCACGGTGGCCGCGAGCAGCGTCCGCCGGCCCTGGGCCAGCGCAGTCGCGACCGTCGTGCTCGACAGCAGCACGTCGATGCAGACGATCGCGTGATCGACGTTGCGGCACACGCTGTCGACGAGGGCGGCGTCGATGCGCACCTCGCGGCGCGACGAGCGCGCCTTCCTGCGCTCGTGAAGGACTACCGTTTCCCCTTGACGAAGATCACGTCGCCCCTGTGCGTCGAACACATCCATGGATCCCCCCGTTTTACAGACACATCATCCCCGGCGGTCAACTATTCGACCCGCACTCGAACCCGACCGTCCCCGCTAGGGAACGAGTACGGTGTCGCCAGGGCGCAGCACGATGTTCTCGCCCACGTCCTTGGCGCCTTCGAGCTTCTTGTAGTTGACAGTGATGAAGGTTTCGGAGGGTCTGCCCTTCGGCAGAAAGAAACCTTTGTCCTGCCGCAGCACGACAATACTATCCGTCTTCGCGAACTCCTTGAAGCCTCCCGCCAGGGCCAGGCCCTGGAGTACCGTGGTTCGGCCGCGCAACGGGAAGTCGCCCGGCTTCACGACCTGCCCGAGCACGAAGAAGCGCCCGCTCGCCGAGCTCACGAGCCCCACCGTGACCTGGGGCGCGGCCAGGTAGCGCTTCAGGGCCTTGGAGACCTCGCCCGCGAGCTGCTCGGTCGTCCGGCTCGCCGCCTCCACGTCCCCGAGGAGCGGAATCGTCACCTTCCCGTCGAGTCGAACCTGCAGCTCTCCGCTGAGGTCCGGCTCCTTCCACACGAAGAACTTGAGGGTGTCGCCGGGCCCCACCTTGTAGGACGTCGGCTCGTTCGGATCCTCGGGAGCCGCGGGAGTCGGACTCGGGGCGGGAGTCGGACTCGGGGCGGGGGTCGGCGTCGCCTGACCCGACCGCGCCCAGGCCGGACTCGTCGCCTCGAGCCCAAACACCAGGACCGTGATTCCTGCAGTCAAGAGAAGCTTGGAGGGGGTGCGCACTCGACTGGTGAGGCTACGAATCGAATTTCCCATCAAACGTCAGCCCCTTCCCGTGGGCGGGCTAACTCGGATACTCCCCTGTGCTAGTGACATTCTCTTGTAACCAACGGGGGCTCAGGTTGTCAATGACGAAAAAGCCCAGCAAGCGCATTTCTTTGCGAGCAGGCGATCAGGTGAACACAAATCGCTTACCCGACGCCGGACCGTCGCAGGAGGGCCGCGCGAACGTCGCGGAAATGATAACGTCGGGAAGAGAGCTTTGATGCACTTATGGACAGTGGCATCGCCGACAAGGAAGCGTGGGCGGACTTCGAGGCGCGCGTGCGCGCGGGAGCGGGCGTGCGCGACGACCTCCGGCTCGGGCAGGCCGAAGTCGCCGGCGCGTGGACCGTCCGCTTCCTCCTCCAGCTCGTCTCCCATCACCGCGAGCACTCGATCCCGTTCCTCGTGGCCGAGGCCGGGCTCGGGGTCGCGGACCAGGAGGTGCTCGAGGTGGGCTCGGGCACCGGAGCGCTCGCGGTGGCGATGGCGGAGACGGGTGTCCGGGTCGTGGGAATCGAGCCGGAGCGAAGCAACTACGAAGCCGGCCTCAGCCGCGTCCGCGCTCACGGCCTCGGCCACCGCATCCGGCTGGAGAACGTCGTGGACACGCGCCGCCTTCCCTTCCCCGACGAATCGTTCTCTCTCGCCGTGTGCTCGGCAGTCCTCCAGTACATCCCCGACGCCCGGTCGCGGGGCGACCTCCTGCGCGAGATCTTCCGCGTCCTGCGTCCGGGAGGCCGGCTCGCGATCGGGGGGATGGGGAACGGGCTCTTCCCGGGAGGTCCGCACTCGACGCGCTTTTGGTCCAACTTCCTGCATTCGGCGGCGGCGCGGCGCGGACACATCCGCGGCATCACCGCGTGGGAGATCCGGGGCGCCCTTCCGGACGGACGCGTCCGCATCCTCCCCGACAAGGGCCCTCCGGTCGCGCTCGCGCGGTGGCGGCGGCAGGCCGCCGACCCGAGTGCTTCCCTGCCGAAGCGCGCCGCTCTCCACGCCGTCGCCGCGGCCTATTCGACGCTGAACGCGCTCGTGTGCCGGCCGCTCGGGTTGCCCCTGGGCGCCTTCACCCCCCACGTCAGCCTCGTCTTCGAGAAAGCGGGAAGCGCTCCGCGCTAGGAGACGAGCCGCGCGACGATCCGCTCCGCGGCGCGACCGTCCCAGAGCGGCGGCCGCGAAGGGCGACGCGGGAGGCTCGATACGACGTCGAAGGCCTCCGCCACCTTTCCGGGGTCCGTTCCCACCAGCCGGTTCGTCCCCCCGTTCTCCACGAGAGTCGCCGGCCGCTCGGTGTTGTCGCGCAGGGTCAGGCAGGGGGTCCCGAGGACGCAGCACTCCTCCTGGATGCCCCCGCTGTCCGTCATGACGAGCCGCGCGGACATGGTCAGCGACAGGAAATCGAGATAGCCGAGGGGTCGCACGACGACGAGCCGCGGGTTCTGGGACAGCCTCTCCCAGAGCCCGAACTCCTTGAGGCGGCCCACGGTGCGCGGATGCACGGGGAACACGATGGGCGTCCGCTCCGCGAGCGCCGCCATCTGCTCCAACATCCGCCGGAGGCGAGGGGCGTCGTCCACGTTCGACGGCCGGTGCAGCGTGAGGACGCCGAAATCCCCGGCGCCCATGGAGACCGGGGGCAAGGGGGGAAGGTCCGACCCGCGGCTCGCCCGCACCACCTCGCGGGGGTCCCGCGCGGCCGCCCGCTCGCGCTGGGCCTCGAGGGTGTCGATCATGATGTTTCCCACGAAGGCCACCCGCTCCCCGGGCACGCCCTCCCGCGCGAGGTTCTCGTTCGCGAAGCGGCAGGTGGTGAAGAGGAGATCGGAGAGCCGATCCGTCACCACGCGGTTGATCTCCTCCGGCATCGACCAGTCGTTCGACCGGAGGCCCGCCTCGATGTGGGCGACCCGGAACTCGTGCTTCTTCGCGGTGAGGGCGCACGCGCAGGTGGCGTTGACGTCTCCCGCCACGATCACCCAGTCGGGGCGCTCCTCGAGGAGGACGCGCTCGAACTCGATCATGGTGGTTCCCACCTGGAAGGCGTGGGAGCCGGACCCCACCCCGAGGTGATGGTCGGGCTCGGGGATGCCGAGCTCCTGGAAGAACTGGGCGGAGAGGCTCGGGTCGTAGTGCTGCCCGCTGTGGACGAGCACGTGCCGCACCGCGTTTCCGGGCGCGCGCCGATTGTGCTCGGCCACCGCGACCACGAGGGGGGCGATTTTCATGAAGTTCGGGCGCGCTCCCACCACCGAGAGAAGCTTCACGCCCGCACCCGGTCGCCCAGCGACTTCAGGATCCCCGCGCAGCTCGCGCCGAGGCCGCTCGTGGGGAGCGTCGCCCACGGCAGCTCGCGGGTGGGCGACCCTTCGAGGCGGGAGACCGCCGCCTGGGCGGTCGCCACCTCGTAGCCCGGCTCCCCGCGGGCGATCTTCAGGAATCGCCGGAACCGCGCGAGGTAGTCGTGGTGGGGGGCGAAGTGCTTACGCCCCCGGTCGTAGCGCAGCAGGGAGAAGCTGTGCAGCGTCAGGATCAGGGGGTCGATCCCGAGGGACACGATCTCCTCGACCTCGGGAAACGACACGCCGCCGAGGTCGAGGCGCCGGATCCTCCCGGTGAGGGCGTCGCGGTAGCAGGTTCCCACCCCGCAGAGCAGGGGTCCCACCCTCGTCCACCCGTTGCCGGAGATCGCGCGAGGATCGAGTCGGCACTCGGCGCTCCAGAGGCTCGCCGAGAAGTCGCCCCGAAAACCGCGTCGATGCAGGGCCGCCATCGACCGCTCGTCGACCGCCCAGTCTCCCGCGCGGTGCAGCGTGGGGCGCCGCCCCGTCCACTCCTCGAGGCGCGCGCATCCGTGCTCCAGGACCTCCTCCTGGCCCGCTTCGTCGTAGTCGCGAAGGCGGGGACGCGAGCGGTCGAAGGAGGGTCCCGGATGCGTGTGGAGCTGGAGGTCGTGGCCGCCCCCGACGATGCGCTCCGCCGCGCGGCGCTGCTCCGCCCGGTCGGCGTCGTTCCCCCCGTAGACGTCGAGGAAGAACGTGGCGTCCACACCCTCCTCGCGAAACGCGTCGAGGAGCTTCCCGAGCCCCCACTCCTCGCCGTTCACTCGACCCCACAGGCCCTGGCCCGCGGGGAAGCTCGAGAGCTCGGTGTCGATCGTCACGAGCAGCTTCGGGGACATTCGCGATCAGGCCCGAGCGAGGGCGGCCGCCGCCGATCGGGACGCGCGTGCATAGGCGTCCTCGTACGCCCTCGCCATGTGCCGCCACTGGCGGTTCTCCACCACGTGCTCGCGAGCCCGCGCTCCGAGCGCGGCCGCGTCCAAGCGCCCGGAGAGGAGGAGCTCGAGCTTCTCCTCGAGCGCCTCGGGGGACCCCGCGGCGAAGAGAAGGCCGGTCTCGCCGTCGCGGACGAGCTCGCGGATGCCTCCCACGTCGCTGCCCACCACGCACCGGCCCATGGCCATCGGCTCCAGCGGCTTCAAGGGGGAGATCATCTCCGTGAGCGGGCTCCGGTACCGGGGATAGACGAGCACGTCCATGGAGGCGTAGTAGTCGGGGACGTCCGCGTGGGGGACGGTGCCCACGACGCTCACCGCGTGCCCGAGTAAGCGCTCGCCCACCGCCCTTTCCACGGCCGGACGGTCCTCGCCGTCGCCCACGAGCACGAGTCGGCTGCCGGGGTGACGGCGGTGCAGCCGGGCGAACGCCTCCACGAGCAGGGGCAGTCCCTCGAACGAGAAGAAGCTCCCCACGAAACCGATCACGAAAGTGCCCGCGCCCCGGCAGCGCTCGCGGACCTCGGGGCGAGGAGTCCGGGGAACGAAGGCCTCCGTGTCGACGCCGTTGCCCACGACGAAGACGCGGTCGGAGGCGACGCCGATGCGCAGCGTCTCCGATCGGAGCGCGTCGGTGATCGTGCAGACGGCGTCGGCCCCGCGGGTCAGCCGTCGGTCGAGGGCCCGGGCGAGCTGGAAGAACGGCCAGCGTCCGCTCGCCTTCCCTCGCGCGCGCGCGCTCTCCTCCCAGAGATTCCTCTTCTCGTAGACGAGGGGGAGGCCCCGGCGCCGCGCCTCCCCGAGGGCGACCCGCCCCACCGTGAAAGGGGTATGGGCGTGCACGAGGTCGAAGGCGCCCTCGTCGAGCAGGGGGGCGAGCGCGCGCCGGATCGCCCGCCCGAAGACGGCGTGCTTGGCCCCCCGCGACACCAGCGCCTCCTCCTCGGGGGAGTAACGGCTGCGGCGGTAGGAGACGCCCCCGATCCGGTCCGGAACGGCTCCCGGGCCCTGGCTGGGGCTCGTGAGGACAGTGACCTCGCTCCCCGCCGCGACCTGCGCCTCCAGGAGGTACTTCGCGCGGATGGTGTAGCCCGAGGTCTTGGGAAGCGAGTGGTCCATCACGTGAATGACGCGCACGGGATCCTGTCACTAGAATACATCGCGTTGCGCATTCTGACCTTCACCACCCTCTACCCGAGCGCTCTGCGG
Organism: uncultured Acidobacteriota bacterium; assembly: GCA_963742595.1. Taxonomy (GTDB): domain Bacteria; phylum Acidobacteriota; class Vicinamibacteria; order Fen-336; family Fen-336; genus CAVPGH01. The sequence goes on from CAVUMT010000001.1 coordinate 158,497, forward strand.
CCGCGGCACGGCGTGTTCGTCGAGCACCGCCTCCGGCAGCTGCTGCGCGGCGGGGAGGTGGAGGCGCGCGTGATGGCGCCGGTGCCCTGGTTCCCCTTCTCCCACCCCCGCTTCGGGAAGTACGCGGCCTTCGCCCGGACCCCGGCGCGCGAGGAGCGGTTCGGCATCGCGGTCACGCATCCGCGCTATCCGGTCATCCCCAAGGTCGGCCACTCCCTCGCTCCCTTACTGCTCGAGCGGGGGGTCCGGGCCCGCGTGCTCGACGCCCACCGCGAGGCTCCGTTCGACCTGATCGACGCGCACTTCCTCTACCCCGACGGGGTGGCGGCCGTGCTCCTCGGCCGGCGGCTCGGCACGCCCGTGATCGTGACCGCCCGGGGATCCGACGTGGACGTGCTGCCCCGCCACCCGGTCGTGCGGCGCGCGATCCTCTGGATGGCCGCGCGCGCCGCCGCCGTCGTGACCGTCTCCGAGGCGCTCAAGCGCTCGCTGGTCGCGCTCGGAGCGTCCGACTCCGCCGTGACCGTCCTCCGCAACGGCGTCGACCTCGAGCTGTTCCGCCCGGGAGATCGGGGAGAGGCGCGACGCCGCTGGGGAATCACGGGAAAGGCGGTGGTGTCGGTGGGCCATCTCGTCCCCGACAAGGGTCACGACGTCGTGCTCGGCGCGATCGCGCGCCTTCCCGGCGTGCAGGGCCTGGTGGTCGGCGAAGGCGGGCAGGAAGCGGCCCTCAGGCGGCTCGCCGCCTCCCTGGGCGTGTCCGATCGGGTGCGGTTCCTGCCGAATCTCCCCCAGGAGGACCTCCGGACCTGCTACGCGGCCGCCGACGTCCTCGCTCTCGCCACCGCCCACGAGGGCTGGCCGAACGTGCTGCTCGAGGCCATGGCCTGCGGGACGCCGGTGGCGGCCACGGGGGTGGGTGGCATCCCCGAGATCGTGCGGACGGCGGCCGCGGGAACCGTCGTGGCGGCCCGCACCCCCGAGGCGTTCGCCTACGCCCTCGGCCGGCTGCTCGCGGCTCCTCCCGAGCGCTCGGAGACCCGCGCCTACGCCGAGGGATTCGGGTGGGAGGCCACCTCGCACGGCCAGGTCGAGCTCTTCCGCCGCGTGCTGAACGCGGAAGGCTAGCGGCCCAGGAGCCGCAGGTCGTCGAGGAAGACCGTGCGCGCCTCGGTGGGGCGGACCGCGAACACCTTCCAGAGCTTCAGCCGTGCGAGGTCGAGCCGCCGCCCGCGCGGGCCGTTCGCGACGTCCTGGAGGTCGATCTCCACGCGGTGGGCTCCGGGCGCAAGGTCGAGCGTTCGCTGGAAGCAGTCCCCCGGAGTCCCGTCGTGGGCGTCGTCCTCGATCTTCACCCGCAGCCGGACGGGGTCGCTCCCTTCGACGTAGAGGTCGAAGCGCAGGGTGCTATACGCGGTCCAGTCCGCGAACGGAGAGACCAGGCCGACTCCCGGATAGGGACCGGGCTCGAACCGGACCTCGAGGGACGATCGGCCGTCGGTGGCGTGGCTGCCGTCTCGGGCGGCCTTGCACCCTTCGCACGTCCAGCGGGCAAGCTCCAGGTCGTCCTCGAACGACGCCAGCAGCGGAAGGGCGCGCCACTGCCGCCCCCGGTCGACGAGGGTGACGACCGGCACCCACCAGGAGCCGAGCAGGGCGAGGAGGCCGAGGGCGGCCAGGGAACCTCGGGCGGCCCCGGCCCTTTCCCCCGCGATCGCGAGGCTCGATCCGGCGACCGCCCCGAGCACGTCCGACCCCAGGTCGCGCGCGCTCGCGATCCTCCCCGTCCCCATCTGGGCGATCTCGACGAGCCCCCCCAGAAGAGCGGCCAGGGCGAGGGCCTCCGCCACGCGCCCCCGCACGGGCGCTCCCCGGGACCGCCGGCACCACCACCAGGCGCCGGCGGCGAAGAGGGGCGCGTGCGCCATGTCCATGAGCGGGTCCGCGAGGGGATGCCGCCGGAGCGGCACGAGCGCCGCCGCGGCCAGGACGAGCGCGGCCGCGACCATGCCGAGCCTCGAGAGAGGCCGCTTCAACGAGACCGCCGGGGGCGCACTCCGGTCAATGATATGCTTCCGCGCTTCCGGGACAATTTTCCCACGAGATGAGCGCCGCCCCGCCCGACGTTCCCCCGGTCCTGAACGCGTTCACGATCGACGTGGAGGACTACTTCCACGTGTACGGGTTCTCCGACGTCATCCCCCGGGCGAGCTGGGAGGGCCTCGCGAGCCGCGTGGAGGGCAACACCGAGCGGCTCCTCGAGCGTCTGGCCGCGCGCCGGGCCTTCGGCACGTTCTTCGTGCTCGGATGGGTGGCGCGGCGCCATCCCCAGCTCGTGCGGCGCATCGCCTCGGCGGGGCACGAGATCGCGTCGCACGGCATGGACCACGCCCTCGTCTATCGCCAGACCCCGGAGGTGTTCCGCCGGGAGACGCGGGACGCCAAGGCCCTCCTCGAGGACATCCTCCAGGCCCCGGTTCTCGGCTATCGGGCGTCGACGTATTCGATCATTCCGAGCTCGCTCTGGGCCCTCGACATCCTGGCCGAGGAGGGATTCGCCTACGACTCGAGCATCTTCCCGATCCGCCACGATCGCTACGGGATCCCGCACTCTCCCCGCTGGCCCTACCGGATCCGCTGCGCGGAGGGCCGCTCCCTCGTCGAGTTCCCCCTCTCGACCTACAAGGTGCTCGGTTATCACCTGCCCGTCTCGGGAGGCGGCTACTTCCGGATCTTCCCCTACGGCCTCACCTCGTTCGCGCTCTCGCGAGTGAACGCCTACGGCCGTCCCTTCATCTTCTACCTGCACCCCTGGGAGATCGATCCGGAGCAGCCCCGCGTGGAGGGGGCAGGGCGGATCCAGACCTGGCGCCACCGCTTCAACCTCGACCGCTGCGACGACCGGCTCGTGCGGCTCCTCGATCGCTTTCCCTTCGCGCCCGTCCGCGACGTGCTCGCGCGCCACGAGCCGGACGTGTCCCTCGACCTCGCCGACCTTGGGACCCCTCCTCGTCCGTGAAGTCGCTGTCCGAGAGGGCGGGCTGGCTCATCGCCTCGAACGCCTTCAAGTACGCGGTGGGGATCGGGCTGCAGATGGCCCTCGTCCGGATCCTCACCCGCACCGACTACGGCAGCTACCAGCAGCTCCTGCTCGTGGGGTCGATCACGGTCGCGCTGATGTCGCTGGGCCTGCCCGGGTCCGTCTACTACTTCGTCCACCGCGTCCCCGGGGAGCGAGCGGGCGCCCTCGTGGGCCAGACGATCCTCCTGATGCTCGCTTCCGGAAGCGTCGCCGCCTCCGGCGTCTGGCTCGCCGCGCCCTGGCTCGCCCGCGCCATGAAGAACCCCGAGCTCGCCGAGCTCGTCCCCCTCTACTGGCCGTACATCCTCTTCTACATCGCCAGCGACTCCGTCATCCACGTCCTCATCGCCCACGACCGGTACAAGCGCGCGGTGGTGACGGAGATGTTGGAGGCCGCGTTGCGGGCGGCGATCCTCCTCCTCCCTCCCCTTCTCACCGGCTCCGTGCGAGCGCTGGTGATCGGCGTGTCCGCCTACGCCTTCCTGCGCTTCGTCGGCTTCTGGCTCGTCGTCCGCCCGCGCCCGCGCTGGCCGCCGAGAGACGCCTGGGCCGGGCCCGCGGGGGCCGCTCCGCAGATCGCCTACGGGATCCCCCTCGCCCTCTCGACCCTCGTGACGCTCTTCGGGTGGATACTCGACAAGGCCATCATCGCCTTCTCGCTGGGACCCGAGCGGTTCGCGACGTACGCGGTGGGCGCGATCGAGCTCCCCCTCGACACCATCCTGCAGGGATCGGTGGCGAACGTGCTCCGCGCCTCCCTGCCTCCCCTCGCGCGCGACGGGAAGCTCGACGAGATGGCCCGCCTGCTGAAGGCCGCGGTGCGCAAGCTCTCGCTGATGATCTTCCCCGCGTTCGCGTTCATGGTGGTCTTCTCGCACGACATCATCGTCCTCGCCTTCACCCCCAAGTACGTGGACAGCGTCAACGTCTTCCGGCTCTACCTGCTCCTCGTGCCCCTGCAGGCCCTCGTGCTGAGCCCCGTGCCCCAGGCCTTCGGGCTGACGCGGATCAACCTCGCGATCAGCGCGGGGTCCGTCCCCCTGAAGGCCGGGCTCAGCTACCTGCTTCTCCAGACCCTGGGTTACTACGGACCGGCGGTGGCCACGGTCATCACCGCCTGGGTCATGGGCGCCACCTACTTCCTCGTGATGATGCGGCTCCTGCGGCGGGGTCCCGCGGCCCTCCTGCCCCTCGGACGCATGGCGGCCACTGCGGCGGTCGCGCTGGGGGCGGCCGGGGTCAGCTACTGGGTGCACGAGCAGCTCGCCTACGGACTCCCGAGCCTCGCTCTCTGCAGCGTCCTCTACGGCGGCCTCGTGGTCGCGGGCTTCCACTTCGCCGGGCTCCTCGACGACGAGGACCGTGCCCTCGTCGGGAAGCTGCTCGGGATCCTCCGTCCTTCCGGGCGCTCTCGGGAGAGCTAGCCGGAGCGCGGCTGCCAGGTCGCCATCGCCTCTCCCCGGAAGAACTTGAGCATGGCGAGAGCGAAGGCCGCGCTGGTCATGAGGAAGTAGGCGGGCAGGGACGCCACGCGGCGCAGACCCGACGGAAGCGGGAAAAGGCCGGCGAGCCCGACGAGATACGCCCCCGCCTGGGCGAGGAAGAGGGCTTCGTAGAGAGCGCTCCGGGAGGCGAGAAGGGCGCTCGCGAGCAGGGCCAGGGGCAGGAGGAGCACGTTCGTGTACCGAAGCACCTTGTGCGACCAGAGGCAGTACGCGATGCGGGGGCTCTTCCAGGGGTTCAGGAGCTCACGCCGGCTCCGCAACGCCTGCAGCGCGCGCAGGGCCACGCGCACGCGCATCCGGAACTCGGGACGGAGGTCGGTGTTCGCCTCCTCGTCGGAGCGGGCACGGGGGTCGAACACCACCCGCCGCCCCCGGCGGAGCGCCTCCAGGGGCAGAAGGAAGTCGCTGATCATGTTCGCGGGCACGTCCGCGTACAGCTCGCGACGCATGGCGTCGACCCCTCCGTTGACTCCGATGATGGAGTGGAAGCGGGTCTCCAGTACCCTGAGCGCGTTCTCGAAGCCCATGTAGCCGCGGCTCCCCGCGCCGCTCACCGCCCCCTCCCGGGCTCCGTACTCGAGCCGTCCCGTCGCGTACCCCACGTCGGGGTCGGCGAAGTTCTCGACGAGACGCCGCACCGCGTCCTTGGCGAAGAGGGAGTTCGCGTCGCTGAACACGAGAACGTCGCCTCGCGCCTCGCGCACCGCGCGGTTGAGCGCCTCCGCCTTGCCCTGCCGCGGCTCCTGGCGAAGGAGACGCACGCCCCGATCGGCGAAAGCGGCGACCTGCTCGTCCGTGCCGTCGACGGATGCGTCGGAGACCACGAGGATCTCCATCCGGTCGCGTGGATAGTCCTGTTGGAGCTTGTTCTGGACGGTGGCGGTAATCCACCGCCCCTCGTTGTGGGCGGGAATGATCACGGTGACCAGCGGCTCGTGGCGGTCCCGGCGAACCGGCCGGGGCCAGAGCGTCCCGAGCAGCGCGATGGAGAGCGGATAGGTGACGTAGGGATGCAGGAGCAGGACGACGCTCGCCCAGAAGACGAGCTCCGTCACGGCCGCGCGCCCGCCCCGTCGAGGTCGACCTCGAACGGGCCCGTCGCCTGGACGACGACGCGCCATCGCCCCGCCCCCCGCTCCTCCACGGCGAGGACCGGAGCCTCGGAGCGCAGGCTCGTGGGGGGACGGCCTCGTCCCTCGATCTCGAGGAGGCTCGGCTCGGAGAGGGCGCCGGAGAGCCGCCGTCCCGCGCCGAGCCGGAACGACGCCAGCGGTCCGCGCACCTTCTCGAGGGAGGGGTCTCGGAAGCGCACCTCGACGGGGAGAGCACCTCCCGCGATCCCGTCCACCTCGAGCGTCTCGGCGTCGCAGGCGACCACCCGGTGCCCCGCCTCCAGCCAGTACCGGGTCGCGGGGCTCGGAGCGATCCTGAGATCGCGGTGGACCGCGGGATCCCCGTCGAGGCCCAGCTCCGCGGCCCGCGCCACGTTGAACGCCTCGCGCGCCGTCACGTAGTGGAGCCGGTAGCGCGCGCCGTCGTTCCACTCCTCGTTGAGCATCCGGTGGAGCGCGAACGCCCGCTCTCCGAAGAGCGCATCGTGGTCGCGGTCGATCGCCCCGTGGGTGTGCAGCTTCACGAACACCCAGTCCGGGCGTCCGCGGACGTGCACGTGGCAGGACATCCACTGTCGGATGCGGTCGCGGCGCCCCCAGTTCGGTGTCGTGAGGCTCGCGTTCTCGATTCGCGGGTAGCGGGGCGCCCGCCAGTTGATGCCGAGCGGGCCCTGCATCAGGAAGAGACCGTCGGGAGGCGTTTGCCCCGCGCGCGCCTCGGGCCCCGAGTCGTGGGACCGGGGACGGGCGGGGTCGTCGATCGCGTAGTAGATCGAGTTGGTCTGGCGCGTCTGGCACGCGTTGGCGGAGGGCATCGTGAAGTCCCCCCAGCAGCCCAGCTCCCGGAGGATCGAGAGCTCGTCGTTCACCCCGCAGTGCTCCCGCGGTCCGGAGTTGTCGAGGGCCCAGTCCCCGTGGATGAAGGCGAAGGAGGGCGCGGGCGGCGCCCCCTGTCCGAGCAGCATCCCGTGCCGGTTGAAGGCGGCGAGGGCGTCTCCGAGACCGCGGCGGAGGGAGGCGGAGTCGTCGTTTCCGTGGTGGTAGTGCAGCTCGACCTCGCCGTGCCCCTCGAACGTCCAGCGGCCGAGACGGGCCAGGTTCTCGAGGCCGTGATGGGGCGGATAGAACCACGTGTGCCGCGGAGCGTGCCCGAAGGCGGCGCGGCAGCGCTCGCGGAAGCGCGGGTACTCGCTCTCCCAGGTGGCGAGACGACCCTGGACGTGGCCGTCGTCCCGCGCGTCGTGGCGGGGCTCGAAGTGGTCGCACACCAGGAAGAGCACGTGAACGGGGCGCTTTGCGCTCCGCCGCCGAAGGGCGCGAGCGGGCGCGTCCGCGAGGTACCCGGGGAGCCACCGGTGCAGGCCGCGGCGCCGGAGGGCGCTCAGCAACGACGCACCGCGAACGTCATCGCGCCCACGCCTCCTCCCCGTCCTCGTCCTCGCCCTCGCTTTCGCCTTCCTCGTCTTCGATCTCTTCGCCCTCCTCCTCTGCCCGCCGCTGGAGCACGAGGAAGGCCCCGGCGATTCCCGCCACCGCGAAGAACCCGAACTCGTGCGGCTTGGCGTTCGTGAGCCCGCGGAAGAAGAACGAATAGAGGCTGACGAGGCCCGCGCGCCGAAGGGCGTCCAGCCGCGGATCCACGAGCTCCTCCCGACCCACGCGGAAGGCGCGGATGATGGAGAGAATGAGCATGACATAGGCCGCCATCCCCAGCGCCCCGCTGTTCGCGAGCACCTCGAGGAACGTGTTGTGGGTGTTCTTGCCGAGGTTGTCGTGGCTGATCTCCCCGTACTCGGGGCTCACCTCCCGGAAACGGTTGCAGCCGACGCCGAGTATCGGATGGGCCAGGAAGGCGTTCTTTGCGGCCTTCCAGAGCTCGACGCGCGAGGACTCGGCTTCCACGACCGTGTAGGTCGTGGAAGTCGCCGCGCGACGCTGCCACTGCACCTCCACCATCTGCACTCCCAGGTACCCGACCAGCACCAGGTAGAGGACCTTCCGGATCCCTACGTCCGTGTAGATCGCGAGCAAGGCCAGCTCGATCACGAGACTGAGCACGCCCCAGCGCGAGAGGGACAGGACGACGCCGGCCACGCAGGCCACCATGCACGCCAGGAGGAGAACGCGGAGGACGGGGTTCCGGCTCGTCCGGCGGATGAAGAACAGGAACGGCAGGATGAAGAGGATGAGGTAGGTGTAGTCGTTGTGGTTGGAATAGACGCCGTAGGCGGACGCCACTCCGGCCGTCCCTCCGGGAAGGCCGAAGAAGTAGGCGCCCAGCCCATAGAGGGTCACGTACATCCCCCCCACGAGCATCCCCCAGACGTACTGGTAGATCTGGCTCACCGATCGGGTAAGGCAGATCGCGAAGCAGACGAGCCCGAGCTGGGGAAGCCATGCCACGAACATGTCGAGCATGGTCATGATGCCGCCGCGATAGATGGAGATCGTCTGCACACCCACGAAGAGCAGGGTGTAGACGACCACTGGCTGACGGAGCCCGAAGTACCGATCGGCGAAGTCGGGAAGGAAGAGGGAGACGAGGAGGGCGACGATGAGGATCGACATCACGGGCTTGAACACCGCGAGCCCCGGCCAGACGATCCCCGGCTGCAGGAATTCCGTGAGAGTCAGGAGGAAGCCCATTTCGCGGCCTTTTTTTGCGGAGGGACTTACAGCTTACCATGCTCGCCATGAGCGTGGCCGCGATTCGTCACCGGGCGGCGGCGCTCCGCGCATGGGGAGGGGTGGCGGTGATCTGCGCCGGCTGTTCCTCCTCCCCGGGGGCCCCTGCGCGCGGCGCGTCCTCGTCGACGGCCGAGGAGTCGCGCCGCCGCGTGGCCGAGCCCCGCGACGTTCCCGGGTCGTGCCCGGAGGACCACCCGCGAGTCGACCTCGATTCCGTGGCCGATCTCGAGAGCGCCTCGCGAGGGACGGGTCGCTTCGAGAAGGACCACCCGTCCACGTGCTACCTGATCCGCGACGGCCAGTATCGACAGGGCCGAGACCTCCCGCTCTACGTCCGCAAGGGTGGCCTTCCGGGCTCGCGACGGCTCTTCGTGGGCGAGAGCCGCGGGGGTGTCGTGATTCGCGGCCGGGCCACCCTGGAGGAGGGCGCCGATCATGTGGAAATCCGCAACCTCACCCTCGACGTGGGGGGACTCGTCCAGGACGGGTCCTTCAGCACCGTGACCGTGGACGGCGCCCGGGACGTCGTCCTCGACCACCTCACGCTCACCGGTGACTGCCGGACCGGCCGTCGGGGCGCCCACGTGGAGGCGGACAGGGTCCAGGGCCTGCTCGTCGCCGCGAGCACGATCGAGAGGTTCGGGCGGTGCGGGGCCGACGGCCACGAGGAGCACGGCATCTATCTCACGTCGGGTCGCGACATCGCCATCCGCGACAACGTGATCCGCGGGAACGCCTCCCGGGGCGTCCAGCTCTATACGGGAGACGGCGACTACGGTACCTTGAGCGGGGTGACCATCGAGGGGAACCGGATCCACGACAACGGCCACGCCGACTTCGAAGACGGCATCGTGGTCAACGGGCAGGGGAGCGGCACCATCGAGAACCTGCTCGTCCGCGACAACCTGATCTACCGCAACTTCTATTCGGGGATTCGGTTCGCGGGAGGGGCCACTCGCGGCATCCGCGTCGTCCAGAACACGTTCGTGGACAACGGCGCCGGCTCCTCGCTCGGGTCGCGCTCCGAGATCAACGTGGACGGGCCGGGAATGGCCGCGGGGGGCCTCGTGGAGAGGAACATCTTCGCGGTCGGCAACCTGCTCGTGAACGACTGCCGCGACGCCTCGAAGCGCGGATTCTCCATCCGCGACAACGTGGTCTCGGGCCGCGTCGCGCCGTGGTTCAAGGGTGGGTGCGTGTCCGAGAGCCTCGTGCGGGAGCGCGCGATCGCGGAGTCGGACGGCTACCGTCCGACCGACCCGGCGCTCGACGGCTACGGAGCCCACGCCCAGCCTTGAGGCCCCGCTTCACGATCGTCGTCCTCGGGGTGGGCCTCGTCCTCGTGGCTGCCCTGCTCGCGGCCGACCGGGCGCGGCCGGGAGGCCGCCCGCTGATCAAGGTCGTGGGCGTCGACGAGGTGGCTTACTACGCCACCGCGCATTCCCTCCTGTTCGACCGCGACCTGGACCTCACGAACCAGTACGTGCGGCTTCGCACGGACCCCTCGATGGGTGCCCGGTGGTTCGCCCTCGTGCCCGAAACGGGACGGCCGCGCTCGTCGTTCCCGCTGGGGGTGTCCCTCCTCCTCCTCCCCTTCCTCGCCGCCGGCCATCTCGTGGACCTCGCGACGGGAGGTGTCGTCGACGGCTATTCCCGCGCCTGCGTCGGCGCCTGCTTCGTCGGGATCATCGTGTTCACCTGTCTCGGCCTCCTCGCGACGCAGCGTCTCCTGCGCGCGGCGGGCATGGCGGCGGGAGCGGCGCCGGAAGCGGTCGAGCGCTGGGCGGGTGTCGTCGCCCTCCTGCTCCTCCCCGGCACCACCGTCCTCTACTACACGTACATGCTGCTCTCCCAGACGGCCTCGTTCTTCGCGACCGCGCTCTTCTTCCTCGCCTACTGGCGCGCGCGCGGCGGGTCGAGCCCCTGGCGCTGGGCGGCGGCGGGGGCCGCCGCGGGGTTCATGACCCTCTGCCGGTGGCAGGACCTGCTCTTCGTCGCGATGCCCGTGGCGGACGAGCTCTTCCAGCGGGTCCGACGATTCGAGCCGGAGGAAGGCTGGGCCGGGTGGTGGAAGTGCCGAGCGGCGGCGGCGGGGGCCGCCTTCGCCGCGTTCCTGCCCCAGCTCCTCGCGTGGAAGAGCCTCTTCGGGCGCTATCTGGCGAAGACGCACGAGTCCGATTTCTTCGCCTTCCCTCCCCCCACCTGCTCGACGTGCTCTTCTCGTCGCAGAACGGCTGGTTCACGTGGACGCCTCTCACTCTCCTGGGGGTCGCGGGTCTCGTGGCCGCGACGCGCCGGCGGGCCGTCGCCGTGGCGCTCCTCGTGCCCATCGTCCTGCAATGGGCCCTGCTCAGCTCCCTTCCGGACATCTGGCACGGCGGCTTCTTCGGAATCCGGAACCTCACGAGCTGCACTCCCCTCCTCGGCGTGGGCCTCTTCTGGCTCGTGCTCGGCGCGGGGGCGCGCGCCCGCGCCCTGATCCTCGGCCTCGCCGCGCTCAGCGCCGCCTACACCGTCGTCTTCGCGGCGCAGTACAGGCTCGAGCTCATCCCCCGGCGGGATCGGCTGACGCTTCAGGAGATGCTCTGGGACAAGGTGCAGGTCGGGCGGGTGTGGCACCGGCGGCAGGCCGAGAAGGCGGGCTCCGCCCGCCTCGACGCCGACCCCGAGGGGGCGGCGCAATCGCTGCAGGCGGCCATCGACGCCTTCGGGGCCGATCGGCGACTCCTCCAGCTCCTCGTGAAGGCCCGCGACCGGGCGGGAGACCTCGAAGGCCAGCGGCGGGCCGAGGACGCGCTGCAGCGTCTCCTCGACTCCCGCCTGTTCTGAGATGCGGATTCACCTTGCCGCGGGCCGACCGTCGGTGCTAGGGTGCGGCCCCTGGGGGACGGGAAGAAGGCGATGACAGGACCCATGGCGCGCCCGAGCGCACTCGCGCTCTGCCTCATCGCATTGAGCTGCGGCGGCAGCTCAGTGGCGAACCCCACGGACCCCCAGCCCTCCGGAGGCTCGGGGGGCCCGGGAGCGGCCATCGGAGAATGGCAGGACGCGCCCGGCGCCTGCCCCGCGGGCGTGCCCCGCGTCGACATCGCGAGCGTCTCCGAGATCGAGGCCGCCTCCCGGGGCGATGGCGGGTTCGCCCGGGACGCCCCCGCGACCTGCTATTTCATCCGCAACGGGACCTACCGGCAGGGCAGCGCGCTCCTCCTCTTCGTCCAGCGCGGCGGGGGCGCGGCGCGCCGGATATTCGTCGGCGAATCGCGCACGGGGGTCGTGCTCGTGGGACGGGCCTCGATCGACGACGACGTCTCGAACGTGACGATCTCCAACCTCACCCTCACCCTCACCGGCTACTCGCAGTCCGGCAGCTTCAGCACCATCACCGTGGGGGAGGCGAGCGGGATCGTCCTCGACCACCTGAACCTCACCGGCGACTGCAACACGGGGGCCCGGGGGGCGCACGTGGAGACGAACGGCGTTTCCGGGCTCCTCCTGGAAGCCTCCCTCCTCGAGGCCTACGGACGATGCCGGGGGGGCGGCCACGAGGACCACGGGATCTATCTGACCTCCGGGCGCGACATCACGATCCGCAACAACGTCATCCGCGGCAACTCGTCGCGGGGGATACAGCTCTACACCGGGGAGGGCGACTACGGAACCCTGTCGCAGATCACGATCGAGAACAACCGGATCGTGGGGAACGGGCACGCGAACTTCGAGGACGGCATCGTCGTCAACGGCCGGGACTCGGGGACGATCGACAACCTGACCGTGCGCCGCAACCTGATCTACGGGAACTTCTTCGCGGGGATCCGCTTCGCGGGCCCCGCCACCCGGAACGTCCGCGTTGAGAACAACACCTTCTACAGGAACGGCAGCGCAAGCACCTCGGCCGAGCGGGCCGAGGTCAACGTCGACGACGAGGGGATGGCGGCGGGCGCCGTCCTCGAGCGGAACATCTTCTCGGTCGCGCGGGCGCTCATCAACGACTGCTACGACGGGGCGGCGCGGGGCTTCCAGCTCCGCGACAACGTGGTGAACGGCACCGTGTCCTCGGGGGCGTCGAACTGCGTGTCGGCGTCGGTCGTCGCGGACCCGCAGTTCGTCGATCCCGACCGCGGGGACTTCCACACGCGGAACGGGGCGGTCTCGAGCTACGGCGCCTACGCCCCCTGAGGATCCGCAATCCGTCTCCTCCCGTACCGCTTCGAACTTCGGGGTTGACTTGATCGCGGTCCTCCTGGAAGATCGAGTCTTCCCTCCTCGCGCGCACGCCGCGCGCTCGCCATCGGAATCTCGTCCAGGATGACTTCCTCAGAACCCGCGATACGCCTGCCCCCCGAGGCCCCCGACGTCCCGGCAGGCGCCCGCACCGACGAAAGGGTCCTGCCCGCCGAGCGCGTGGCCTGGCGCCGCATTGCCGCCGTGGGGCTGGCGGCGACGGCCACCGTCCTCGGAGCCGACCGCTTCCTCGGCCGCATCGCCCCCGTCGACCAGACCCTCCTCCAGACGGAGCACGGCATACAGGAGCTCAAGGACGGGAATCCGCGGATCCTCGTTCTCGGGTCGAGCCACGCCCGCTCGTTCCCCGCCGTTCGCGGGAGGATGGCCGAGCGCACGGGCGAGAAGAACGCGATGGCGGTGGTCCCCGAGGAGGGGGGCACCTTCGCGGCCTACAACTGGATCCTCCAGAACCGCCTGCGCCCTCTCGTCGACGAGAGGGACGCCACGGGCGCCCGCGTGCGCCGCCGCCTCCGCGACTTCCTCCTGATCGTCACCCACTACGACGCCTGTCCCGAGGGGGAAGGGACCGGGGTCATGGCCCACGGCTGGAGGTTCCGCGATTTCGCGGCGGACGTGAACCGGCGCGGGATCACCCCCCAGAACCGCAACTACGTCCGGGCCCGCTGGAACGAGATCTGGCCCTGGTCCTCGCTCGTGCAGGACCGCGGTGTCTTCCGGCTCGCCGCGAAGCTCCGCTGGTCCCTTCCCGGCTCGAAGAGCCACGAGCAGAACCTCGCCGACCGCTACCGCCACGCGATGGAGGGTGCCTACACCACGTGCCGCGACCCCCTTCAGCAGGGACGATTCGAGGAGACCCTCGCCTACCTGCAGGGTACCGGGCTCGCCGTGACGATCGTGCTCTTCCCGCTGGATCCCTTCGTGGTCTCCGACCGCTCTCGGGAGACGACGCTCCCCCGTTTCTCGAGCTACGTCGCCCTTCTCGCCGGTCGCTACGGCGCCCGGGTGGCGGACATGACGCTCAACACGCCCCTCGCCCATGCCGACTTCCATCGCGACCTCGACCACCTGACCGCGGATGGCAACCATCGCTTCGCGGAATGGGCCCTCGACCACGAGCTCGCATACCTCCTCGACCCCTCCGGAGAGCGCCCGTGAACCTGAGCGAAGTCGAGTTCGCGTTCTTCTTCCCGCTCGTCTTCGCGGTCCATTGGCTGCTCCCCCGCGGCAAGACGTGGCAGAACGCCTTCCTCCTCGTCGCGAGCTACGTCTTCTACTGGACCTGGAACCCCCGCCTCGTTCCCCTCCTCCTCGCCGCCACCGCGGTCGACTACGTCGTGGGACTCCGGCTCGGCGGGGGCGGCGCGTCCTCGGATTCCGCAGGGGCCGCCCCGAGCGGCCGCCGCCGCGTCCTCCTCGGCCTGAGCCTCGCCTTCAACCTCGGGGTTCTCGGGTTCTTCAAGTACAGCGGCTTCTTCGCGGAGTCGCTGAACGCCCTCTTCGGCCGCCTCGGGCTCAACCCCTCGCTGCCCGTCCTGCACCTCGTGCTTCCGCTGGGCCTTTCGTACTACACGCTCCAGAAGATCGGCTACGTCGTGGACGTCTACTACGGACGCCAGGAGGCGTGCCGGTCCCTTCTCGATTTCGCGCTCTTCACCGCCTTCTTCCCGCAGATGATCGCGGGGCCCATCTCCCGGGCCCACGCCCTCCTCTCCCAGCTTGCCCTCCCCCGGGCTCTCGAGGCGGACCGGCTCGGGTCGGGAGCCCTCACCTATCTCGTGGGATTCGGTCTCAAGGCGTTCGTGGCGGACTACCTCGGCCGCTACCTCGTGACGCCCGTCTTCGCGAACGAAGCCGCCTACTCCGTGGCGGGCCACTGGCTGGGGCTCGTGGGCTTCGCGCTCCAGGTCTTCTGCGACTTCGCGGGCTACAGCTTCCTCGCCATCGGCTGCGCGCGCATGCTCGGGATCGAGCTCCCCACGAACTTCACGACCCCTTTCCTCGCCACGAGCCTCTTCGACTTCTGGCGACGCTGGCACATCACCCTCAACACCTGGCTCTTCGAGTTCATCTACACCCCGCTCATCACGAGCCGCGGTGTCTTCCGCGGGCGCTTCGACGCCGCCCTCCTCGTCACGTTCCTGGCCTCGGGGCTCTGGCACGGAGCGCAGGCGACTTTCGTCGTGTGGGGGCTCGCCCAGGGCCTGGGCCTCGTGGTCGTGCGCCGCTTCGACGACTTCTATCGCGGGCTTTGCCGGAAAGACCGGGCATGGGTCGCCCGCCGTCGGAGCGGCGGCTACGAGGTGGCGGCCTGGATCCTCACCCAGGCTTTCTTCCTGCTGACGCTCGTCCCCTTCCGTACGCCCTCCCTCGGCGCCACCGGGTCGTTCCTGCAGGGGCTCTTCGTCTCCGCGGGACAGGCCTCCCCGATCGTGGACGACGCGAAGGTGGCCTTCAACCTCGGGATGTCGGTGCTGCTGGTGGTGGCCTACCACCTGCTGGCGAGCGACTACGGCAAGCGCCTGCGCGAGGGGTTCCTGGCCCTTCCCGCGCCCGTCCGGGGCTTCGCCTACGGCGTCGCGGTCGTGTTCTTCAGCATCTTCATGCCCACGGGCTCGGGCGCTTTCATCTACGCCCAGTTCTGACGTGAGCGCCTCCCGCCTCCGGCCCTCCTTCGGGTGGGCGGTGTTCGCGGCCGCGGTCCTCGCGGCTCTCTTGCGCCTCCCTGCGATCGGCGCCCACAGCTTCTGGTACGACGAAGCGGAATCGATCCGCCTCGCCTCCCATCCCGCGCTCGACCTCGCGACGGGGCGCATCCACGACAACGGAAGCCCGCCCCTCTTCTTCATCCTCCTCGGGCCCTGGCTCGGCGCCTTCGGGACGACCGAGGTCGACGCGCGCGCCTTCGCGGTGGTCATGGGCGTGGCCGCGGTGCCGCTCGTCGCGCTCGTCGGCCGCCGGATGGCGGGGGAGACCGCGGGGGCGCTCGCCGCGATGCTCCTCGCCTTTTCGCCGTTCGCGGTCGAGCTCTCGAACGAGGCGCGCACGTACACGCTCACCATGGCCCTGGGCCTCGCCGACATGCTCTTCTTCCTGCGCTGGCGAGCCTCGCGCCGGGTCGTCGATCTCCTCGCGTGGGCCGTGCTCACCTTCCTGGCGTGCTGGAGCCACGTCTTCGGATTCGTCGTCCCCCTGGCCCAGGCGGTGGTCGTCGTCCTCTTCGGAAGGCGCGAGCGCCTCTTCAAGGGATGGCTGGTCGCGATGTCCCTCGCCGGCGTCCTCTGGTCCACGTGGCTGCCCACCTTCGCGATCCAGACCGCGGTCCACGAGCCGAACCGCGGGAACTGGATGATGCAGTTCCTGGGGACCCCGGTAGCGCTCACGGTGGGCCGGTCTTTCGCGTGGAGCGAATCGCCCCGTCCCCTGCTCGCCCTCGCCGTGGTCCTCGCCGCCGGTTTCTTCCTGCCCCTCGCCCTGCGTGGGCTCTGGACCCTAAGCACCTCCCCGTTCGACGTGACTCTCCTCTGCGCCTGGCTCCTCGTCCCCTCGGTGCCCCTGTTCGTGGTGGCGCTCTTCGACGCTTCGCACTACATGGCGCGCTACAGCAGCGTGGGCCTGCCCGCCCTGCTCGTGATGCTCGCGGCCGGGCTCCTCTCTCTCGCGGACACGGCGCGCCGGGCCGCCCTCGCCGCCCTCCTCGCCGTCTGCGCGGTTTCCATCGTCCGCTTCGCCACGGTGCCCCTCAAGGACGAGTGGCGCGGCCCGTCACGGGTGATCGTCGAGGAGGCGCGGCCCGGCGACATCCTGCTCTTCGACAGCGACCACGAGGTCGAGGCATTCCGCTACTACGCCGTCCAGAAGGGGGCGTCGCCTCCGCGGATGGTGGGTGTCAAGGGCCCGCCCGCCCCCGACGGACGGCTCCGCGGCCGCCCCACCGGGCTCGACGGGCGGCCCGCCGAGCCGTTCACCCGCGACTGGGGGCCCGACGTGCTCGCGAGCGAGGGCGTATGGGTCGTGCTATGCCGGCCGGTGACCCCCGCCGACGAGTGGGAAGCCTGGCTCCGAGCCCGCGGCTTCAAGAGCACTGCCGTCCATCATTTCCATCATGTGGACGTGCTGCGCTTCGAGCGCGCTTCCCCGTCGCCCCCCGGAGCCTCCTGAGCGGTCGGCTCGAGGGGAGCTCCCTCCCCGAGACCGCTGCGAAATCTCCGCAACCAGCGGGGACGCGTCTCGAGCTGCTGCCCGTCGATCACCTCGAGGCGCTCGGTGCGGCTGAAGGTGTGGCTCCCCCGGTTCCCGGCGATCCAGCCGGGCTCGATCCTCGCGATGGGGCGCTCCCGATAGTCCTCGGGTGTCAGCACCTCGACCTCGTTGAACGTGGTTGCATAGCCGTAACGAACGGAGCAGTCCTGGGAGGGCCGGATGAGGCGGCCCTGGTCGCGGAAGAGCGCGCCCGCCGACCGGGCGCGGCAGACGTCCGAGACCACCGGGTTCCGAGGATGGGGACGCCAGGGGCCAGAGGGTTCGTCCGCGTGGAAGACGTGCAGCTCGTCGTTGCACGAGAACGTCGGCTTGCCGATGCTCGTGAAGAGCCAGAGCCGGTCGTCCGCGACGTGGATCGTGGAGTCCACCGCCTCCACTCCCTCGAAGAGACGGCGCTCCAACCGCCAGCGGTCGGGGAATCGCTCGGCGCGGTAGAGCTCGATCGTCCGGTTCTCGCGGGTCTCCGGAAGCATGAAGACGTCGCCCTTCCACTCGAAGACGAACGGATACGAGAGGTGGTACGGACGCTGGAGGGCGAGCCGGGGTTCGCCCACGAGCCCTTTCTCGTCCACGGGGGCGCAGGAGATGACACCCCGGCCCTTGTCGAACGGGCAGTCCTCGAAGAAAAGCCAGTCGGCCCCGTCGCGATGCAGGACGTGGGGATCGGCCCAGAACCGATCGGGGGGCGACGCGAGCGGTCGATAGGCCTCGGGGTGCTCCGCGGCGAAGCGTTGGGGCGACCGGGGTCGGAGCGCCACGAACCACGTCTTGCGCCGCTCGCGCCAGAGCCCCGAGACGCGCTCGGCCGCGGCGTCGCGGAGACGCTTCGTCACGAGAAAGGCGACGTCCAGCGGTCCGGGGACGCGCGGCGGCGGATCGGGCTCCGTTCCGGGGGCGGCCTCGTCGTGCCGGGGCTCGCGGCCGCTCTGGTGGAGGTCCCGAAGGCAGCGGAGCACGATCTCCATGCCCTTCCAGTGGACGGGGTTCGACGTGAGATGGATCGAATGCGGATGCACCGCGGTGCGCGTACGGTAGAGGATGCGGGGAGGGCCCGCAGCGCCGTCGGACTGGAGAACACTCACGACCCAGGGCACCTCGCCCCGCGCCTCCCAGAAGCCCACAGGATCCCCGAAGCCCGCGGCGGGATCGCCGTGCCGCAGGCGCCACACCCCGTGGCGCGCCGCGAAGAGGGGGAGCGCCCCGCGCGGGTCCGATCGCAGGTCGAGGACGACATCGAGATCGAGCTTCCCGGCCCCGGCGTCCGGGGCCGCCGCCAGGGGGACGCCGCCAAGGGCGGGCGCCAGCGCGACCGGCTCCAGCGCGTCGGGAACCCCGTGACCCCGGCTCCGATCGTGGCGGTGGAACCGCGCGAGGGGCAACCGCAGCAGGCGCGCCCCCAGGGGCCTCGCCGGCGGCGTCATGACCAACGCGAGGACGAGGGCGCCGACGGCGGCCCCATGCATCTCCTCGAGGAGTCGGGCGACCCAGCGGGAGACCCTCTCACCGTCCACGACCGCGCCCACCCGGAGCCGCGCCGTCACGTCGCGTCCCCCGGACGGGGTGCTTGGAGGGTGCGCCCGGCGACGATCGACTCGTAGAGCGACTCGTACTCCCGGCTCATCCTCGAGATGCTGAACTCGCGGAGTATCTTCTCCCGCGCCGCCTCGCGCATCCGGGCGGCCAGGGAAGCGTCGGTGAGGAGGCGGATGGCCCGGTCCGCGATGAGCGGCACGTCTCCCGGATCGGCGGTGAATCCGGTGGCCCCGTCCTCCACCACCCGACCCGTTCCTCCCGCCCGGGTGGCCACGACGGGTACGCCCGCGGCCATCGCTTCCAGGAGGACGTTGGAGAGGCCCTCCCAGCGCGAGGTGGAAACCAGGAGGTCCATCGAACGGTAGAGCGCGGGCACGTCGCCCCGGGATCCCAGGAAGGACACGGAGTCCGCGAGACCGAGGCTGCGGCTCCTCGCCTCGAGCTCGGCGCGAAGAGGCCCGTCCCCCACGACCAGCAGCCGAGCCGCGGGCACCGCCCGCCGTACCAGGAGGAAGGCCTCGAACAGGGTCGGGTGATCCTTCTCCGGCACGAGCCGTCCCACCGTGCCGATCACGCGGGCGTCCGCGGGAAGCCCCAGCCCCTCCCGTTCCGCGGCGGTGGCCCGCGCGGTCGGAAAGCGCGAGAGGTCGACCCCGCTCTCGATCACGCGGATGCGGTCCGCGGGCATGCCCACCACCCGGACCGCGTAGTCCTTGAGGTCGCGGGAGGGCACGATCACGCACCGGCACCATCGGGCGAGCGTCCTCTCCACGAAGTGACGGCGCGCGCTCGTGGGCTGGGTTTCTCCACCCTTGTAGTAGACCGAGGGGATCCCCGTCCCGAGGCACGCCGCCGCGGTGTAGAGGAGCGACTCGTAGTTGCCGCCCCGCACGACGTCCGGACGCAGCGACCGCACGAGCCGCCGGAGCTTCAGGAACGCGCGGGGATCCCGGCCCCCGGCCAGCCCGAGATCGTGCACGCGGACGCTCGGGGGGAGGTCCGCGGCGAGGGGCCCCTTGCGGCGCAGGCAGCACACCTCGTGGGCGAAAGTGCTCGAGGACTGCCGGATCAGGTTGACGGTCCCCCTCTCGAGCCCCCCCACCTCGAGCGAGAGCAGGACGTGGACGACCCGGATCGGCCTTCCGCCGCCGGCGGTCATCAGCACGGCTGAAGGTCCGGGTGCGCGCGCAGGGCGTCGAGGCTTCCCGGATTCTTGAGCGCCGCCGCGTTCGTCGCGACGCGTCCGTTCAGGACGTCGCGCGCCGCCTTCTCGGAGCGCTTGCCGCTGAACGTCGTGGGGAGCTCCTTTACCGCGGCGATCACCGAGGGCACGTGGACGGGCGACGCCCGCCGGCTGAGCTCCTTCTTGATGCGCAGCACCAGGGGGCGATCGAGGACGGCGCCCTCCCGGAGCACGACGAGCAGCACGAGCCGGGTCCCCCCCGGCTCCTCGGGAGCCGACTGCTCGATCGCCATCGCCTCCGCGACCTCCGGGACGTCCTGCAGGACGTGGTAGATCTCGGCGGGGCCGATGCGGACTCCCCGCACGTTGAGCACGCCGTCGGAGCGGCCGAGGATGCGCGCGGTTCCCCGATCCGTGAGCTCGATGTAGTCGCCGTGCGTCCACACCCCCGGGTTCTGGCCGAAGTAGGCCTCGTGGAACCGGCGCCGCTCGGGATCGCCGAAGAGGCCGAGCGGCCGCGACGGGAAGGGTCCCGCGCAGATGAGCTCTCCGCGGCCGTGCTCCGTCGCCTCGGGGGCGGGGAGCGCGCGCACGTCGAGCCCGAGGCTCACGCACTGGCTCTCCCCGCGGTAGACGGGAAGGTTCGGATTGCCGAGCACGAAGCACCCGATGATGTCGGTGCCCCCCGAGATCGACTGGAGGGGCAGGCTCTTCACGTTCTCGCCCACCCAGTCGTACTGGCCGTCGAAGAGGATGGAGCCGGTGGACTGCATGGCCCGCAGCGCCCCGAGGTCCACTCGCTGCTTCGGCACGATCCCCGCGTCGCGGCAGAACTGGAGGTAGGCCGGGCTCGTCCCGAAGACCGTGATCCGCTCGCGCGCCACCAGACGCCAGAGCTCGTCCTGCTCCGGGAAGGACACCGATCCGTCGTAGAGGGCGATGGCGGTGCCCGCGGCGAGAGCGGAGAGCTGCCAGTTCCACATCATCCAGCCCGTCGACGTGTGGAAGTACAGACGGTCACGGGGCCCGAAGTCCCCGTGCAGACGGTGCTCCTTGGCGTGCTCGAGGAGCGTTCCCCCCGCCCCGTGCACGATGCACTTGGGCACGCCGGTCGTCCCCGAGGAGAAGAGGATGAAGAGCGGATGGTTGAAGGGGAAGCGGGGCCAGGACGCGAGGGGTGCCGCCCCCGCGAGCTCGTCCATCCGGAGGACGGGGGCGCCCAGCCCGGCGGGCAAGGGCTCCCGTCCCATGGCCACGATCGCGCGGAGCGTGGGCAGGCTCGTCGCGACCGTGCGGACACGGTCCTCCGCCGAGCGCCAGACTCCCTGGTACGGGTATCCGGCGTGGGCGAAGAGCAGCGCCGGCTCCAGCTGTCGGAAGCGGTTGACGATCGCCTCCTCCCCCATGTCCGGAGACACCGAGGACCAGATGGCGCCCACGCCGGTGGCGGCGAGGCAGGCCACGATCGCGTCGGCGTTGTTGCGCGCGACGGCCACCACCCTCTCGCCGGGACGAAGCCCCCAGGACTGCAGGCCCGCGGCGAGGCGTGCCACCTCGTTCCGCAGCGCGGCGCGGCTCATGCGGACGGCCTCTCCCCCTTCGACCACGGACACCAGCGCCTCGGCCTCCTCGGGCCCCGGCCCCGGCCGCAGCAGGTTCTCGGTGTAGCTCAGGCGAAGACCGGGGAAGAACTCCGCCGACTCCACGGAGTCCCCGCGGCACACCGGCTCGCGTTCGCTCTCCGCCACGAGCCCCGTCCACTCGAGGAGGCTCTTCCAGAACCAGTCGCGGTTCTGGACGGCGTGCGCGTGGAGCGACGCGTAGTCGGGAAACGAGCGGCCGAGCTCCCGCTCGCAGTGCCGGATGAAGAGGGTCAGCTGCGACCGGGCCGCGGCCTCCGGGTCCGGCCGGAAGACGACGGGCGGGACAACCGCGGTCACGGTCGATACTCGGGATGGCGCGCGACGTACGCGACGATCTTGGCAAGGCTGTCGAAGTTCGTCCGGGAGAGGTCCTTGCGGTCGATGCGCAGCCGGAACGCCTTCTCGAGGTGCAGGATGAGCTGGACGTAGCCCAGGCTGTCGAGGATCCCCCGATCGAGGAACGAGGCGTCGTCCTTCTCGATCAGCCGCTCGGCGTCCCCGAAGTGGTAGTTGTCGTCGAGCCAGTCGATGACGCTCCGTCGAACGGCGGCCTCAATCGTCGCGACGTCGGGCATCTCGCAGCAGAATAAGACGCCATCGCGAGGGAGGTCAAGGCACGCGATACGGGCAAAGTTGGGCTAACATCGGCTCCTTCGATGAGCCCGAGCGATTCCGGTCCCGGCACGGCGGGGCGCGGCCCGCGCGACGCGAAGCCGCTGGTGTCCGTCGTCCTCCCCGCCTACAACGAAGGCGCCATCCTGGAGGCGAACTTTCGAACGCTTAGCGAATACCTGAAGACCCTCGAGGACCGCTACCGTTTCGAGCTCGTCGTGGTCAACGACGGCAGCGCCGACGACACGGGCCGCATCGCGGAAAGGGCCGCCGCCGGCCGCAGCGACGTCCACGTGCTCCACCACCCGTCGAACTTCGGCCTCGGGCAGGCGCTCAAGTTCGCCTTCAACCACTGCCGGGGCGACTACGTGGTGGTCATGGACATCGACCTCAGCTACTCCCCCGACCACATCGGGCGTCTCCTGGAGAAGATCACGGAGACGAAGGCGAAGGTGGTGCTCGCCTCTCCCTACGTCGAGGGCGGGACGATCGCCAACGTCCCCTGGCCGCGCTGGGCGCTGAGCGTGAGCGCCAACTGGTTCCTGTCGCTGTTCGCGCGCGACCGGTTCCGCACGCTCGTGCCCCGGGGGCGCCTCTCGACGCTCACGGGCATGGTGCGCGCGTACGACGGGCGCTTCCTGCGCGGTCTCAGCCCCCGGTCGATCAGCATGGAGATCAACCCCGAGCTCATCTACAAGACGATGCTGATGCGCGGCCGCATCGAGGAGATCCCCGCCCGCCTCGACTGGCGCGTGCAGGCGGGCCCCAAGCCCCGCCGCAAGTCGAGCATGAAGATCGTCCAGCACACGCTGGCCGTGCTCCTCTCCGGATTCATCTTCCGGCCCTTCATGTTCTTCATCCTCCCCGGGCTCGCCTTCCTCGCCTTCGCCGCCTACTGCAATGTCTGGATGTTCATCCACTTCTTCCGCCAGTTCGCCCGCCTCACGCAGTACGGCTGGGTGATGGACCGGGCTTCGTTCGCGCTCGCCGGCGCCTTCCGCGAGTTCCCCCACACGTTCGTCGTCGGATTGCTCGCCCTCATGCTCGCCATCCAGCTCCTCGGCCTCGGGATCATGGCCATGCAGAACAAGAAATACTTCGAGGAGCTCTTCTACCTGGGGACCACCATCTATCGAGGGGCGCGCGAAGAGGCGGAAGCGCGCGGCACGCTCCCGGACTAGAAGGCGGCGACGAAGGCCTCGCAAGCCCTCACGGGCTGACCCGGGTACTTGCGCAGCAATGGGCAGTAGACGAACACGGAGCCGCGGTCGGTGGTCACGTAGCGCGGGGGAGCCGCGCAGCGGTGGCACAGGCTCTCCGGAAACGGACGATCGACGGGGGCGGGGCCGGACGGCGGATCGGGACGAGGATCCGGGCTCAGGGCGTCGGCCGGCGAGGGGCCCGCAGCTCCGAGCGATGCCGGTCGCGGCGCGCCAGGACCTCGGACCCGCTGCGCAGGGCCCCGGAGTCTTCCTCCTGCAGTCCGTACGCCCGGCCGATGTCGTCCACGTTGCACTGGTCGGGGGTGGAAGCACTCCCCCCGGGGGTCTCGTCGCCCACGTGCTCGTTGGCGAGGGTCCGGTCGTCCGGGTCTCCGACGAGGAGGGTCTCGTCGCGCGGCAGCGACGATCGCCTCTTGAGCGCGCCCCGGACGATGCCGGTTCGAAGCGCCTCCGCCGCCACCGCCGTCGGCGACGGGGAGTCGGAGGGCGCTCCCGCCTTCCGCGTGACGACTCGCGAGTCCACGACCGCCCGGCTCCGGGGAGGCCGGCGTGGGCGACGGTCGCGTGACGGACGGCGCGAGCGCGGGCTCATGGTGCGCTCCCCTAACTTGCCCCCGGCGCGGCCTCCCCGTCAAGGAGAAAAGCTACCGGGCGCTCCTTCAGCTCTCGCGCTCGGCGGCCCGCCAGCCCATCTTCACGTTCAGCCAGAAGTTCCAGCCCATCACGAGCGCGATCGCGATCGCGTTGGCCAGGTACCGGTTCATCGCGAACCGGTTGAACTGGAGGTTCAGCAGCGCCACGTTGAGGACGAGGCCGGAAAGGCAGATGAGGTTGAACTTGCCGAAACGCCGCAGCCATGCCCGGGCCCCCCGCTGGGATATGGCGAGGTCGCGGAACGTCCAGTAGTCGTTCCACACGAAGTTGTTCACGATCGCGAGCTCGGCGGCCGCGAGCTTGCTGCGCGTGAGCCCCCACCCCAGCGTGCTCGGGTCGCTCAGGAGATAGAGCACGGACATGTCGATGGCGACGCCCGACGCGCCGACCGCCGCGAATCGCCAGAACCGCGACCGGGTCAGGGTATCCACGCGCAAGCGGAGGAGATGACTCAGGTAGGCGAGGTAGACCGCGGCCGTCACCTTGCTCCGGCCCTCGTCGCGCTCGCGAAAGACGTACCCCACTTCGGCGATCCAGCGGACGCGGGCGCGCGCGAGGACCTCCACGAGGATCTTGTAGCCGGCGGGCCGGAGAAGGACGCCCGCGAGGGCGCTTCGCCTCACCATGAAGAAACCGCTCAGGGGATCGGACGAGCGGCCGAGGACGCCGGGAAGGAGCACGAGGCCCAGGGCCTGCGCCCCCCGGGACAGCAGCCTTCGGGAGAGGCTCCAGTCGCTGACGCCGCCCCCCGGGACGTGGCGGCTCGCCACCGCGAGGTCGGCGCCGCGCTCCATCTCCCGCCAGAGCTCGAGGGTGGTCTCGGGAGGGTGCTGGAGGTCGGCGTCGATCACGGCGAGCACGTCGCCGCGCGCCGCCTGCCAGCCCCTCACGACCGCCGTGGCCAGCCCTCGCTCGCCCCGGCGGCGGACGACCCGCAATCGGGGGTAGCGGTCGCGCAGGGACGCCGCCGCCTGCCAGGTGCGGTCGGGGCTGTCGTCGTCCACCACGATCAGCTCGTATCCGTCGCCGAGCACGGGGGCGAGGAGCGCCGACAGCTGGTCCACCAGGGAGGCGAGGCTGTCGCTCTCGTTCAACGTCGGAATCACGAGGGACAGGCGCACGGACGCGCCGGCCGCCTCCGGCACTACGAGAGGGCCGCGAACCGGGTCTTCGACGGCCTCCGCGTCCCCCATGAGCGAGCTACGCCGGGGGCGGCACGACGCGGCGGATGCGGATCACGGGGCGGAACTCCTCGAAGCGCAGGATCGCGCGAATCAGCTCCCGGTGGGCGGGGGCGAGCGAGACGAAGCGGCCTCCCACCTCGACGGAGCGCCGCGCGCCGGTGCTGTGGGGCTCCCCCACCCAGCGCACGTCCAGGACGAGGGCGACGGAGGCCCTCGTGCCCCGGCGGCTACCCGAGACGGTCATGTGGAGCCGGCTCCCTTCCTCGAGGCGGGGCAGGTGGCGGCCGGTCAGCTCGAGCTGGCACCCCGTTCGGCTGACGTCGCTCACCGAGGCCCGGAGCGCGCGGGCGAGGCCCCCCGCTTCCACGCGCAGCGCCGTGGGCAGCCGCGCCTCCCGGCGGGGCTTGCGGGTTTCGCGTCTGAGCTCGGCCATGGCCTCGGAGAGACGCGCGCGGTGGGACGCCGCTTCGAAGCCGTACCGCAGGCCGATCTCGTGGCGCGCCCCTCGACGGCGGCAGCCCGTGACGGTGGTCGAGACCTCGATGGGCTGCCGCAGGCCGGCCGTCGTCATCACGAGGACGAGGCGCGTGCCCACGGGAAGACCGCTCTCCGCGTGCAGGCTCGTGTGGTCCTGGTTCATCGCGCGCGCGAGCTCGCGCAGGAGCCCCCCCGCGGTCCGGTAGTGGGCCCGGAGGCGGACGGGAGTGGGCTCGATCAGGGGAACGAGGTCGCGCGCGGGCATCGGGGTCGAAGAGGAGATGATGCCACAGAAGGGCGCGTTAGGCTCGGGGACGCGTCTCCGGCTTCCCGAAGAGCACGGCGAGCTCCTCCGCCCCCTCCGAGTCGACGAGGGCGAGCACCTCGTCCCCCACCTCGACCTTCACGGAGCCCCGCGGGATCACGACCTCGCCCCCGCGCAGGATGGCGGTGAGCACGCAGTTCCGGGGCAGGGGCATGTCCTGGATCCGGAGACCCGCCGCCTTCGCCCCCGGCGGGATCTTCTCGCTGACGAGGGAGAAGCTGCCGCGGCGCAGCTTGAGGAGCGTCATCATGTCCCCCAGCGACATCTCCTGCTCGATCAGGCTCGCGAGGATGTCCGCCTGGTTCAGGGCCACGTCCACGTGGAAGTTCCTGTCGAAGAGCCAGGCGTTGCGCGGGTTGTTGATGGTGGCGATGGTGCGGGCGACGTTGTAGCGGGCGCGGGCGATGAAGCAGAGCGACAGGTTCTCCGCGTCCGTGGCCATGCACGCGGCCACCACCTGGGCCCGGCCCACCTCCGCGTTCTCCAGGGTCTGGGGGTCCGTGGCGTTGCCCTCGTAGATGATCTCGGTGGGCAGCTCGCGGTGGATGGCCACGAGCACGTCGCGGCGGTGCTCGAGCAGCCGCACCTCGTGCTTCTGCGCCACCAGGAACGTGGCGAGCTGGGCCCCCGTGCGCCCTCCGCCGGCGATCAGGACGAACACGCTAGGCCCCCTTCTGGTCCAGGCGGCGCCGCAGCTCCTCGACGCCGGTGAGGGTGGCGCTCACGTGCACCACGTCCCCCGCGGAGAGCACCGTGTCCGCGGAGGGGAGGGCGGAGCGCCCGGCCCGGGTGTGGGCCACCGCCACGCACTCGGCGCCGGCGAGGAGCTCGCCCAGCCTCTTGCCCTTCCAGGCCTCGCTCACCGCGAGCTCGTAGACCTCCACCTCCCCGTTCCCCGCGGAGAAGACCGTGCGCAGGGTGGGGCTGTAGAGCAGCTCCTCCACCTTCTGCGCGCCCCAGGCGGTGGAGCTCACCACCTGGAGGCCGAAGGCCTCGTGGAGTGGCCGCCACCGCGGGTCGTAGTTCCGGGAGACCACGTTCGGAATCTTGAAGATCGAGCGCGCGACGTGGCAGACGACGGCGTTCACGGAGTCGGAGTTCGTCACGGCGGCGAGGCCGTCCGCTTCTTCGATCCCCGCGCGCTTCAGGACGCCCTCGGCGAGGACCTCCGCCTCGATGGTA
This sequence comes from uncultured Acidobacteriota bacterium, assembly GCA_963742595.1. Taxonomy (GTDB): domain Bacteria; phylum Acidobacteriota; class Vicinamibacteria; order Fen-336; family Fen-336; genus CAVPGH01. Next base: position 185,405 of record CAVUMT010000001.1, read on the forward strand.
CGGCCGCGATACGACGGGTGCAGGTGCTCGAAGGACGAGCCCACGTGGTCGATGATCGTGACCTGGTGGCCCTGCTGGTAGAGGCGGAAGGCGAGCTCCGAGCCCACCCGGCCGCAGCCCACGATGATGATGTTCAACCGAGGTCCTCCCCCTGCGCGCTCGCCACGTGATAGGGCACGTTCGTGATCACGATCCCGGGCCGGAAGAGGAGGGCGAGGCGCAGGAGCACCGCGGTCTGGGCGTGCAGGATCTCGTGCCAGCGCCGGTAGGGGACGAACTGGGGGACCACGATCGTGATCACCTCGTTCGGCTGTCGCTGGTCCGCCACCTCCTGGATGTAGGCGAGGAGCGGCTCCAGGAGCAGGCGGTAGGGGGAGCTCAGGATGACGAGGCGCACCCCGCTCCCCCACTGCCCCCACTTGCGCTCCACCGCCTCCATGGCCGCCGTGTCCGTCGAGACGTAGACGGCGGTCACGTCGTCGGAGAGGGCGCGCGCGTAGCGAAGGGCCTGCACGGTCCCCCGGTGCACTCCGCTGATGGGCAGGATGACGCGGTGGCGGGCGATCCGCACGCCGGGCGCCCCGAAGTCTTCGAGGGAGAGGCGCGAGGCCAGGTAGCGGTAGTGGGCGTGGATCCGGAAGAAGCCGAACACGAGGGCGGGAATGACCACGATCACGAGCCAGGCACCGTCCTGGAACTTGGTGACCGCGAACACGAGGGTCACGATCGCGGTCATGACGGCGCCGAGGCCGTTGACCATCGTCTTCTGGACCCAGCCGCGCTCGTGACGCAGCACCGACCCGCGCTCCTTGCGCTCCTCTCCCGGGGGGAGGTGCCCGATCTTCCACCAGCGCCTCACCATCCCGGCCTGGGAGAGCGTGAAGGAGAGGAAGACTCCGATGGCGTAGAGGGGGATGAGCGCGGTGACGCTCGCGTCGAACGCCCAGATCAAGAGCGAGGCCACGAGGGCGAGGACGACGATCCCCCGGGAGAACACGAGCCGGCTTCCCCGGTACGTGAGCTGCCGGGGCAGGAACCCGTCCCCCGCCTGCAGGGCGGCGAGCCGCGGGAAGTCGGCGAAAGCGGTGTTGGCCGCCATGATCAGGATGAGGGTGGTGGCGGCGATCGCCCCCAGGTAGAGGACGCCCCGTCCCCCGAACGTGGTGCGCGCGAGCTGGGAGATCACCGTTTCCTCTTCCGAGGGGGTGGCGCCGATGTGCACGGCGAGCCAGGTGATTCCCAGGAAGAGGGTGCCCAGGATGATCGCCATGATGATCAGGGTCAGGCCCGCGTTGCGGCTCCTCGGCTCCTTGAAGGCGGTGATGCCGTTCGATATCGCCTCGACACCGGTGAGCGCGGTCGTCCCGCTCGAGAAGGCGTGCAGGAGCAGGAAGAGGGTGATCGCCGCCCCCTCGGCCGCGTGCACCGGGGGAGGGTCCACCACCGTGCCGAGATCGCCGGCGAGCCGCCTTGCGAAGGCGACCCCCACCGTCACGACCATCATGACGATGAAGAAGTAGGTGGGGACCGCGAACACGGCGCCCGACTCCCGGACGCCTCGGAGGTTCACCATCATGATCGAGCACCACACAGGCCACCGCGATTCCCACCCGATGCCCGAGCAGGAAGGGGAACGCGGACGCGATCTGGGCCACCCCCGAAGAGACCGAAACCGCGACGGTGAGGATGTAGTCGGTGAGGAGGGCGGCGGCCGCGATCTGCGCGGGCAGCTCGCCCAGGTTGTCGCGGGAAACGATGTAGGCCCCGCCCCCCCCGGGGTAGGCATGGATCGTCTGCTCGTAGGAGAGCGTCACGATGGCGAGGAGGATGACGATGGCCACCGCGATGGGGAACGAGTAGGCGAAGGCGGCGGCCCCCGCCGCGGCGAGGATGATCAGGATCTCCTGGGTGGCGTACGCGGTGGAGCTGAGCGCGTCCGAGGCGAATACGGCGAGTCCCACCGTCTTGCCGATGGCCTCGTCCTCCGCGTCGGCGGTGGACAGCGGCCGCCCGAACAGCCAGGTGCGCCAGGAGCGCTTGGGGTCGTGCGCGGTGTCGCGCAGCGGCTGCGACCCCGCGAGGTCGGGGCGGACGAAGGAGCTCATCGAGGTGGGCGAGAAGAGCCTAGCACGAGGAGCGGTGACTCGGGAGATAATCGGAACATCGTCGCCGCGCCCGGGTGGTGAAGCTGGCAGACACGCGGCACTTAAAATGCTGTGAGCGAAAGCTCGTGCCGGTTCGAATCCGGCCCCGGGCACACTCCTTCTAGTTCAGCCGCGAGAGGCTGGCCGCCTCGTAGGTGACCTCGTCGTCCACGGCCCGGACGATCGTGTCCACCTCGATGCGGCGCGGGTAGCCAAAGGCCGGGTCGTAGTCGATCGCGAGACGGTCCGGGTTGCGATCGAGCGTCGCGTCCACCACGCCGAAGAGACCGTCCACCGTAGGATGGCGCTCCGCCACGGGGACGACCGCCGCTCCCGTGGGGACGTAGACGACGGAGGCGAGAGCACCCCCGCGGACGGTGATCGCGAAAGGACCGACGACCTCCGGCGGGCAGAAGCAGAGCTTCCGCACCTCGTACGAGTAGTCGCTGATCCCCGCGGCGCGCCAGCGGCTGCGGGCCTGGGCGAGGCGCGCCCGCTCCTCCGCGTCCTCGCTCCCCATCAGGTTGCACGCGGAGAACGCCGCGAGGGCACCCGACACGACGACACCGCCGACCCGAGCCATCCGTCCCATCGCCTGCTCCTACCCCCTGCCGTCCTGCTGCAGCACCGCCAGCATCGCCTCGTGGATGCGGCCGTTCGTGGCCACGATCTCGTCCTCCACGAGCCCGAGGGGCTTGCCGTCGAAGCGGGTGACCCGGCCCCCCGCCTCCTCGATCATGAGGACCCCCGCCGCCATGTCCCAGGTGTGGAGCCTCTCCTCCCAGAACCCGTCCACGCGTCCCGCGGCCACGTAGCTCAGGTCCACGGCGGCCGAGCCGTCGCGCCGGATGGCGCGCGCTTCTCCCATCAGCCGGTTGAACATCTGGAGCTTCCCGGGCAGGTCGTCGCGCAGGTCGTAGGGGAAGCCCGTGATGAGCAGGCTCTTCAGGAGCTCGCTCGCCCCCGACACCGCGAGACGGCGGCCGTTCAAGTGTGCCCCCGCCCCGCGCTCGGCGGTGAAGAGCTCGCCCTTGAGCGGCTCGAAGACGGCCCCCGCGATCACCACCCCGTCGAGGGCGACGCCCACGGAGGCGCAGAAGCAGGGGTAGCCGTGGGCGAAGTTCGTGGTGCCGTCGAGGGGATCCACGTGCCAGACGTAGCGCGACCCCCGCCGCGGGAGATCGGACTCCTCCGTCACGATGTCGTGGTCGGGGAAGCGCTCCCGCAGGATCTCGAGGATGGCCGCCTCGCACGCGTGGTCCACCTCGGTCACGAGGTTGATCTCGCCCTTGTAGTCGATGCGGACGGCCTGGCCGTAGCGTTCCTTCTGGATCGCCCCCGCGCGAAGCGCGGCCTCCGCCGCCACCGCCACCAGCCGCCCGCTCGCCCTCTCCTCCGACATGTCCTCGACGATTGTAAGGCGCTAGAGGTTGATCGGGTGCCCGAGCAGGGCGTGGGCGGCATCCTTGATGGCCTCCGCGAGTGTCGGGTGCGCGTGCACGTTCCGCGCGATCTCCTGGACGGTGAGCTCCGACTGCCGGGCGAGCGTCAGCTCGGGGAGGAGCTCCGTGACGTCGGGGCCGATCATGTGCGCGCCCAGGAGCTCGCCGTACCTCTTGTCCGCCACGAGCTTGACGAAGCCCGTGGTGTCGCCCAGCCCGTGGGCCTTTCCGCTCGCCGTGAACGGGAACGAGGCCACGTTTACGTCGAACCCCTTCTCGCGGGCCTGCGCCTCCGTGTAGCCGAAGGCGGCGATCTGGGGCTGGCAGTACGTGGCGCGCGGCATCATGTCGTAGTCGAGGGCCACCGTGGGCGCCCCCGCGATCGACTCCGCGGCCACGATGCCCATCGCCTCCGCCACGTGGGCGAGCATCAGCTTCCCCGTGGCGTCGCCGATCATCGACAGAGACGGGACCTTCGTCCGCATGTGCGCGTCGATCTCCACGAGGCCGCGCTCGTCGGGCTCGAGCCCCGTGGCCTCGAGGCCGTAGCCCTCGACCCGAGGACGGAAGCCGATGGCCTGGAGCACCCTGTCCGCTTCCAGCACCCTCCGCGTGCCGTCGGCGCCGCTCACGGTGACGCGCACGCCGGTGCCCGTGTCCTCGATCGACTCCACCTTCGTCTTCGCGAGGATCTTGATCCCCCGGCGGACGAAGCGCTTCTGCAGCTCCGCGGAGACGTCCGGGTCCTCGAGCGGCACCACCCGGTCGAGGAACTCCACGAGCGTCACGTCCACGCCGTAGGCGTTCATCACGTACGCGAACTCGACGCCGATGGCCCCCGCCCCCGCGATCACCACCCGGGCGGGCAGCGAGTCCTGGAGGATCTGCTCCTCGTAGGTGACGACGCGCTCCGTGACCTTCGTGCCGGGGAGGAGGCGCGTCACGGCCCCGGGGGCGAGGATGGCGTGCTTGAAGCGCAGCGTCTCCTGGCCCCCGGCGTTCAGGGCGACATCCAGGGTGTTCGGGCCGCTGAAGGTCCCCCATCCCTCGTAGGCGTCGATCTGGTTCTTCTTCATCAGGAAGCGCACGCCTTTCGTCCGGCCCTCGGCCACGCGCCGGCTGCGGGCGAAGGCCTGGGCGTAGTCGAAGCGCACCGCGCCTTCGATCTTCAGGCCGAAGGTCTCCGCCTCGTGCCTCACGATGTTGACGAGCTCCGCGTTGCGCAGGAGCGCCTTGGAGGGAATGCACCCCACGTTGAGGCAGACTCCGCCCCAGTACCTCTTCTCGACGATCGCGGTCTTCTTGCCGAGCTGGCTCGCGCGGATCGCCGCGGGATAGCCGCCCGGTCCCGCCCCCAGCACGACCACGTCGTAGTCCCTGGCCATCGCTCCGCCTCTCTCGCGTGTCGCGCGTTGCCCGCGCCAAAGGGCCGATTGTAGGATGTCGGCCCCCATGTCGAAATCGCTGCCCGCGCCGGGCGCCGCGCTCCTCATCGGTCTCGTTCTGGGTCTCCTGCTCTTCCGGCTGGGGACGACGCCCCTTCTCGGCCCCGACGAGCCGCGGTACACGCGCGTGGCGGTGGAGATGCACCGGGCGGGGGCATGGGTGACCCCGACTCTGCAGGGCCGGCCCTGGCTGGAAAAGCCCCCGCTCTACTACTGGCTGGCGGGGGCCGCATTCTCTCTGCTCGGAGAGACGGAGACGGCGGCGCGGCTCCCCTCGGTGCTGGCCGCGCTCCTGCTCGTCGGCGTGACCGCGCTCGTCGGGGCCCGCCTCTTCGGAGGGGCCGCCGGGCTGCACGCGGGGTTCGTCCTCGGCACGTCGCTCCTCGCCTTTGCCTACGGCCGGGCCGCGTCGATGGACATGCTCCTCGCGGCCATGGTCACGACGGCCATTGGCCTGCTGGCGTTGCGGGTCCTGGGTGTCTCGGGGCCAATGGCCGTCGTCGGCGGCTACGCCGCGATGGCCCTGGCCGTATTGGCGAAGGGACCTCTGGGCGTGCTCCTTCCGGGATTGGTCATCGCGGCGTATCTCATTGCCACGCGCGACTGGAAGTGTCTCCGTGAGCTTCTCTCGCCGGTCGCGTGCCTCGTGTTCCTGTTGGTGGCTGGCCCCTGGCATCTTGCGATCCTCCAAGACCAGGGCCGCGCCTTCGTGGACGTCTTCCTCCTCGGCCACAACGTCGCGCGCTTCACGTCGACCGTGCACAACCACCCCGGGCCCTTCTTCTATTACGTGCCCGTGATCCTGGCCGGCTTCTTCCCCTGGTCGGGGCTGCTCGTCCCCGCGCTCGCGCGTGTGCGGCCCAGGGCCTCGCGAACGGACCTCCTGCTCGTCCTCTGGTTCGGGCTCCCCCTCGCCTTTTTCTCCATGGCCGGCTCGAAGCTCCCCGGTTACGTCCTGCCGGTGCTGCCCCCACTCGCGATCCTGATGGGCCGAGCCGCGGCTCGGCTCCTCGAGGATCGCGCGTGGGGTCGGACGGCGGCCCTTGCGACACTCGTCCTGGGCAGCCTCGTGGCGACGGTCCCCGCGTTCCTCCGGGCGAGGGGCGAACCCGACTGGACGCTCGCCGTGCCCCTCGGGATCTGGGCGCTCGCCGTCGCGTTCCTGTTCTCGCGCCGCGTCGGTCCCGATCCGGCGGGGGCGCTCCACGTCCTGCGGGTCGGGGGTGCGGGCCTGCTGCTCCTCCTCGCCCTCGCCGCCCCTCCGATCCTCGACCGCCTCGAGTCGGGGCGGCGGTTCTTTCTCCCGGCTCGGGGACGAGAGGTGCTCGCGTGGGGAGCGTGGCGCACGGCCTGGATGGCGGGCTACTTCTACAACGACGGAAGGGTCCGGGAGGTCGCCGGCCTCGCGGACGTCCTGCCGGATGACGGAACGACACTCGTCCTGGCCGGGCCCGCGGAGCGGCGGCAGCTGGAGGCCATCCCCTCCTTGACCGTGACTCCGTTGGCCGAGGGCGCCCGGCGCAACTCGCTGTTGCGCCTCGACCCACGCTAACCGAGTTCTGAGCGAGATCCTGGACAAGTAGGGACCGCCGCGGCCATAAAACGGTTGACAAGAAACCACTCACGCCGCAAACTCCCGTCCCAGTCTCCCTCCGATTCGGACCTGAGTCTGGGGGCGTAGCCCGTCTCGACGGGCTCCCTCCGAGGAGGGGCGATGCCGCACCGGCTATCGCGGCGGAACTTCTTGAAGGCCGGGGCCGGCCTCGGCGTAGGACTCTCCGCGGCCGGAACGGCGAACCCCGCCCCCGAACGGGTCTCGCCAGTCGCCTCCTGCCCCGCTCCCGCCGCCTCCCGCGGCGGCCACGACTTCGACGCGATCGTGGTGGGCAGCGGCTTCGGGGGAGCAGTGGTAGCCTGCCGGCTCGCCGAGAACGGCTTCAAGGTGCTCGTGCTCGAGCGCGGCCGTCGGTGGAAGTCGCCGTACTTCCCGGGAAAGGGCACCAACTTCCCCCGTCGACCCGAAGACCCTTTCCTCTGGAGCGAAACCGGACCGGAGACGAACAACGGCTGGTTCGACATCCGCCTCTTCGGTCGAATGGTCACGGTCACGGCCGCCGGGGTGGGCGGCGGCTCCCTCGCCTATTCCAACGTCTCGGTCGAAGCGGCCGAGGACGCCTTCGAGGAAGGATGGCCGAAGGAGATCCGCTTCGACGAGCTCCGGAGCCACTACCGGACGGTGGGCGAGATGCTCGACGTCCAGCAGGTGCCCGAGAACCAGCTCACCGAGCGCTTCAAGCTCCTCCGCGAAGGGGCGAGCAGGGCCGGATACGAGCGGCTCTTCCACCCACTCCCCCTGGCCGTCACCTTCGACAAGGACTTCCTTCCCGAGCCGCACCCGGGAGGACGGTCCCGATCCGTGGACCACTCGAAACGGTTCAAGAACCGCTTCGGCGTCGAGCAGGGATACTGCGTCCACCTGGGCACCTGCAACATCGGCTGCGACGCCATGGCGCGGAACAGCCTCGACGTGAACTACCTGGCCCGCGCCCAGGCTTGCGGGGCCGAGATCCGCCCGCTCCACCTCGTCCGGCGATTGACGGAAGCCGGTGGCGGCTATCGAGTCTCCTTCGACCGGATCCTGCCCGGCGAGAGAAAGCTCGAGCCCGGCGAGGCGACGGCGAGGCTCGTGGTGCTGGCCGCGGGCTCCCTGGGCTCGACCGAGCTGCTCCTGCGCTGTCGCGAAGAGTGGAGGACGCTTCCCAACCTGAGCCCCTTCCTGGGCCAGCACTGGTCCACGAACGCGAACTTCCTGACCCCGGCGATCCATCCTCGACGCGTCTCACCGACCCACGGCCCCACCATCTCCGGGGCGATCGACTTCAACACGGAGCGGTACCAGGAGGAGTCGATCCACATCGAGGACGGCGGGTTTCCCGACGTCCTCGGGAACTGGCTGCGCCTCTACCCCGCCCGGAACATCGATGACATCGCGTTCCGCCTGGGCCTGCGCCTGCTGCGCGCCGACCTCGCGGACGCGGACCGCGACCGCGACGTGAACGACCCCTACCGGTACTTGATGCCGTGGTTTGCGCAGGGACGCGACCACGGCGAAGGCGTGCTCCGCCTGCGGCGAGGGTTCCTCGGCCTGGGCCGCCGGAAGCTGGACCTCGCGTGGAGGATCGAGGACTCGAAGCGCACCTTCGACAAGGTCCTCGAGCTGCACGAGAGCCTGGCCCGCAGCACGGGCGGCGATCCAAAGCCGTCGTCCGCGTGGACCGATCACCAGTCGCTCGCCACTCCGCATCCCCTCGGGGGCTGCGCCATGGGCGATTCCCCCGGTCAGGGTCGCGCCTGGACCGACCACGCCGGCTTCGCCCGACGCACCGACGAAGGCGTCGTGGACCACAAGGGCGAGGTCTTCGGCCATCCCCACCTCTTCGTGGCCGACGGATCCATCTTCCCGCGCTCGATCGGACGCAACCCGTCACGGACGATCGCGGCGCTGGCCGAGCGGATCGCCGCCCACATCATCGCAGGAGCGTGAGCGTGCGTCTCTTCGTCATCGCCGCCGGGCTCCTGGCGGTTCTCTTCGTCGCCTGCCGCTCCACGGGCACGCTCGACCCCCGGGTCTACGTCCAGGGCCGGCTCGAGGTGGACGCCTCCTCGGCCGGCGACTCCGTGCGGGTCACGTTCCTGGGCACGCAGGGCTTCCTGATCCAGTGGAGGGACCGTGCCGTGCTGACCGCGCCCTTCTACTCGAACCCGCCGCTGGCGAAGCTGGGGAAGGGCCCGATCTACGTCGACAAGGCCGAGATCGAGCGGCAGCTTCCCGGGGCCTGGGTCGAGGACGTGGAGGCCATCCTCGTGGGCCATTCCCACTATGACCACCTGATGGACGTGCCCTACATCGCGCTCAACAAGGCGACGAAGGCGAAGATCTACGGCAGCGAGACCATGACCCGCCTCCTCGCGCCCGCCTTCGCGGGGACGGACCGCCTTCAGTCCCTGAGCGGCAAGGTCGATTACCGGATGTGCCCGGGCCTCGCGCCCTGCAACGACGACAACCGCGGCCAGGAGGGCGAGGCGGTCGTGGTCGCGGGCAGCGGTACGAGCGGCACCGGCGTGCGCGTCCGCGCTCTTTGCTCGAAGCACTCGCCCCAGTTCGCGCGCTGGCCTCCTCTCTGGAAAGGATGCCTCCGCGAGGACGCGTCCACGCTCCCCTCGACCGCCGCGGGCTGGGTGCTCGGGGATACGCTCGCCTACCTGATCGACTTCCTCGATGGCGGGCGGCCCGTGTTCCGCATCTACTACCAGGACTCCCCGACCAACCCCACGCTCGGCTTCGTGCACGAAAGCCTGCCCCGAGCGAAACCCGTCGACCTCGACATTCTCTGCGCCGGCGCGTTCGATCAGGTCGACGACAACCCCGGCGGGGTCCTCCGCAACACCGATCCCCGCTACGTCCTCTTCGGTCACTGGGACGACTTCTTCCAGGTCCAGTCGCTGGGGGTGATGTCGCTCCCCGCCACCGACCTCGGGCAACTGGCTCGCCGCGCGCAGGGAACCCTCTCCGCGAAGCCCGGCGGGGGTCGCTGGTGGGTACCCGCGCCCGGCGCGGTCATGGTCTTCCCGGTGCAGCCCTGACGGCGCGACTGGCCGCCGCCTGGCTCCTCGTCGGTCTCGCGAGCGCTCCCCTGACCGCTCAACAGGCCCCGACCGACTTCTACCGGCTCCCCCAGGAAGTCGGGTCTCCCCGATACCTTGGGCTCGCGGGCACCTTCGTCGGATTGGGCGACGACGTCAACGCCCTGTTGAGCAACCCCGCAGCCCTCAACCGGATCCCGCGCACGCTCGACGCGGCGGTGGCCGCGGGCGCGGACTGGACGAGCTTCGTCGCCGGTGTCAGCCAGCCCCGGCCCGGCCTCTCGGTCGGGGCCGTGCTCTGGGGACAGCCACCACGCTCGGAGCTCTTCCGCGGCCCGAGCCTGCCCACGACCGTCGGAGGCGAGGCGCGCGCCCACGGTTTCGGGGTGGGCGGCGGTCTGCGCATCCCCTACGAGCCCCTCTCGTGGATCTCCGTCGGCGCCAGCCTCGGACCCGCGTGGCTCACCACGCGCCAGAGCGACCCGCTCCAGGGCGACGATCTGGAGCTGCTCTGGCGCGTCGGCCTCTTCTTCGATCCCGAGAGCGCCCTGGCGCCCCGCGTGGGAGTGAGCTACCGACCCCGTACGACGTTCAGTCTCCACGATGAAGCCGGACCCGTTCGCGTGACGACGCCGGGCCTCGTCTCGGCCGGCGCCTCCTGGGCGTACGACTTCCTCGAGCGGTCGCGCCTCGTCACTACGTTTCAGCAGGACTACGTCCTCTATTCGAACCTCACTCCCCCACCCGGGCTCGCGGCTCCGCGCGACGACTGGGACTTCCGCCTGGGGTTCGAGCTCTGGCTTCCCGTCGGCCGCTGCGTCAGCGGATGCGGGGGCCTCGTGCAGCTGCGCGCTGCGCTCGTCAACCGCGCGCCTTTCCCCTACGCGTCGACCGGCGCCCCTCCCGACCCCACGGGCCAGGGGCCGGGCCGCACGACCGACTTCGCGGGCGGAGCGTCGCTGGCCCTGCCCAAGAGCTGGGCCGGGTTCGGCAAGTTCCGGCTCGACCTGGGCTACGACGGCCGGAGCGAGACCTGGACGGCGGGCCTCGCGTTCCGCTTCCCCGAGGCCTTCCGTGCCGACCTCCGTAAGCGGCGGCGCCCGAGATGACGAAGGCTCTCGTTCGCCTCGCCGCATGCTTCGTCCTCGCGTCGCCGGCCCTTGCCCAGCCGCCGCCGGCGCGGAACTGGGCCAATGCACCCTCGTGCCGCACGATCGAAAAGGAACGGCTCGAGGAATTCGAGACGCTCGTGAAGAAGCCCACGGAACGCGCCTTCGATCCCCTGCACCAGGCCCTCCTGCCCGAAGCCATCGAGGCCACGCGGCTCGCCTGCCAACAAAAGGTCGAGTCCTTCGACGACGAACAGGAGGGTCAGGCCAACGACGGTGTCCATTCCTGGCTGCTCGCCGCCCCCTGCAAGGAGGCGGTGTGCGGCCAGCTCGACGGGTTCGAGAGCAACCTGCAGACGCCCTGGCTGTCGGGAGAGCACGACTTCAACCACAACATCGTCGACCTCCAGGGAACAGCCCCGGAGCGGCTGGAGGAGCACGCCTGCCCACCCGAAGAGAACGTCGTGGCCCTGGCCGCCGCCTCCGGCGGGACTCTCGCGGATGCGCGGGACGTCGGCCGCTTCGTCGTCCGCGAGCGCCCGAACGTCGTCCCCCTGCCGGCCGAGCCCGAGCAGCCGAAGGTCGCACCGCTCCGGAGCGAGCCGCGTTGCATACCGAAGCCTGGCGAGTGGTGGCTTCACGTCGAGATCACGCCCGCCGTGCCCTTGCGGGGCCCGCTCAAGAAGCTCTGGTACGAGCCGGGCGCCTGGCTGGCCTGGCGAAAATCGGTCGCCGACCAGTCGGTCTGCGTCTACGGGCCGCTCGTGCTCGACACCAGCCACGACAAGACGGAGATTCATCCGGCACAGCTCTTCTGGTGGCGGGAAGCTTCGGAGGGGACGGCCCCCCTCCCCGGCAACTCGGTGTTCCTCGTCCTGCAGGACGCGTCCTCGCGCTACAACAAGGACCACAACTTCGTCCTGGAGAAGCCGTTCCCCGAGAACGCGCTCTGGCGACCCTGGGCGAAAGGGCCCGTCCACGGCCGCTTTCGGATTCCCTTCCGCTTCCGCGAGGGCGAGTCCCCCATTTTCATCGTCGCCCCCTACTTTGGAACATGGAAGAAAGATCTCGACGCCTGCCTGGCCCGCCCGGAGGAGGAGAAGAAACCGTGCGGCCGGCTCCCGCTGGGTCCGGCCCAGGTGCGCTGGCTGAAGCCGCCGTCGCCGGACGGCCTCGAAGTCAGGGCCGAGTTCGTCTGCCGCGACGACTCGGCCGCCCCCGAGTTCAAGGGAATCTTCACCGTCGAAGCGCGCACGGGGAGCGACCGGGAGTGGCGCGAGGGCGCACTCGCCCTTCGTCTCGTCGATTCGCGCCAGGACCAGCGGCGCGACTTCCTGGCCGCGGGCTGGGAGCGGGCCAAGAGCCGGTCGTGGGCGAAAGTGACCGATGCGGAGAGCAAGGGCCTGCGTACGGCGTTGCTCGAGGCCACGGGTTGGGTGCCGGATGCGGTCACCCTCGGCACGGTGCGTGCCCTGAAGCGCGCGCGTCTTGGGATCGGCGCCCTGCATCTCGAGCCTGAGGTCGTCGAGGTGGGGATTGCCTCTCGACTGCCTCCGGCCGACGTCCGCCTGCTGCCGTGCCCGGAAGGTCTCGAGGTGCAGGGAGTCCGATTGGTGCGCACTGGGCAAAACTTCGAAGCGCGCGTGGAGCCGGGGCCATTTCGCTGCGTGCGCGCTTCCGTCCGATTGTCGAGCGGCACCCCCGTCACCGCCTCCGCCGCCGAGGCCACGGTTTCGCCCGTCGAGTCTCCAAACCTGTGGAGCCATGCCTTGTTCGCGCCGGACGGGAAGGAGGATCGGGCGAACTGGGAGGACGAGTTCGCCATGTCCGCCGCCCTGCTCTGCCGTCAGCTGGTGGGAGAAGTGAATCCGGCTCGGGAGGTGGAAGCGGCCAACGTCTCTCGACGCCTGGCGGACGACGGCGTGCTGACCGGCGACGACCTCTCCATCGTCGCGGACCGCATCCGGCAGCGATGCGCCTCGTGAGCGCGGCTACTTCAGGTACGTGTCGAACCAGCGCACGATTGCGACCGTCGACCGGATCCGGTTCGGGGTCTTGCGGAAGCCGTGCCCCTCGTCGGGAAAGAGCACGTAGTCCACGGGCACGCTCCGGCGCTTCAGCGAATCCACCACCTGCTCCGCCTCCACCACCGGCACGTTCGTGTCGTTGGCCCCGTGGAGGACGAGGGTGGGGGCCTTCACTTTGTCCACCTTGTGGATGGGGGACAGCTCGCGGAGGAGGCCGGCCTGCGTCTCGGGGTCGCCGTACTCGACCTTGGAGATGGCGGCCATCCAGGGCTCCGTGTGGGCGAAGAACGTCGCGAAGTTGACGACGCCGAAGAGGTTCGCCCCCGCGGCGAACCGCTCCGGGTACTCCGCGAGCCCCGCCATCACCATGTAGCCGCCGTACGAGCCGCCCATGATCCCGATGCGCTTCGGGTCGGCCACTCCCGCCTTGACGACGTAGTCCAGGCAGGCCTCGATGTCGCGCACGCCGTCGCGCCGCAGGGCACCGTTGTCGAGGTTGACGAAGCGCTTGCCGAAGCCCGAGGATCCGCGCACGTTGGGGGCGAGCACGGCGATGCCGCGGGAAAGGAGCGCCTGGTAGTCGCTGCGGAACGCGGGCCGCTCCTGTCCTTCGGGTCCCCCGTGGAAGCTGAGGACGATCGGACCCGGAGCCGTGGCCCCCGCGGGCCGGTAGAGCCAGCCCGAGAGCTCGAGCCCGTCCTGGGCCGGGAAGCGCACGAGCGTGGGCTTGACGAGCGAACCGAGCGGCACGCCGGCGTGGGGGCTGCGCGTGACCTGAAGGAGCCGTCCGCTCGCGCGCTCGAGCACCCACACGTCGGCGGGGGCGGTGGCCCCCGAGCAGGTGAGGGCGATCTGCTTCCCGTCCTTCGACCAGTCGAGGCCGCCCCCGATCTCCGAGGGCAGCGCCGGACCCGCCGTGGACTTTCCACTCGCGAGGTCGAGGAAGGAGAGCTCGCTCCGGCCCGCGACGTTCCAGACGAGGGCGGCGGTCGTCCCCGCGTCGTCGATCGCGAACTCCTGCAGCTCCGCGTCGTCGCGGGCGGCCACGACCTCGAGGGGTCCCGGCCGCCCCGCGGCGTCGAGGCGCACCCGGGCCAGGGCGATGCGGTCGCGCCCGCCGTTGGACGAGAGCCAGACTGTCCGGCCGTCCGGGGAGAAGCGGCCTCCACCGAAGCTGCCCGGCCCCTCGTGCGGCGTGAGGAGCGTCTCCCCACCCGTGCCGAGGTCGAGGAGGAAGACGTCGTTGTTCCCGCGGCTGACGAGCCGGGAGAGCGTGCCCCGTCGCCCGTCGCGGCTCACGTCGAGGAGGGTGTTGAGCCCGCCCGTGCGGGTCGCCCCGCGCCGCGCCCCGCTCGCGACGTCCTCCAGGAAGGCGTCGATCGTGGCCCCGTCGCGCGCGTTCGAGCCGAGGAGCAGCTCCTTGCCGTCGTGCGTCCAGGCGAAAAAGCGGTTCGTCTCCTTGCCCCCCGGCGTGAGCCGCCGCAATCCGCTCCCGTCCGGGCGGACGACGTAGACCTGCTCGTTCATCCCCCCGCCGGGCGCGAGCGTGAAGGCGAGCCAGGCCCCGTCCGGCGACCACAGGGCGCCCCCCACGGGATCCTCGAACGGCGTCACGAGCTCGGGGTATCCCCCCGCGGACGGGACCACCCACACCTGCGGCACTCCCCCGAGGTTCGAGACGAAGGCAAGGTGCTCTCCGTCCGGCGAGAAGGAGGGGGACGACGCGGAGCCGATGCGCGCCATGCGCGCGACGGCGGTCTCGAGCTCATCGCTCTCGGCGCGCACAGGTCCGGCGATCCAAGCGCCGAGAGCGATGAAGGCCAGCCCGCGGAACGTCATTCCTTCGTTTCCATGACCGTCGTTCTCATGACCGTCAGTTCTCGACCACGACGGGCGGCGTCGAGGCCCCCATCGACAGGATCAGGCTGACCCCGTCCTCGACGGAAACGTCCGTCTCGATCACGTCCTTCTCCGGCAGCACCACCACGTCCCCCACGTACAGGTGGTTCGTGGGGACGTAGACGGTGCAGAGCGTCTCCCCCGTGCCGTCGCGCCGGCGCAGCGTGAAGGTGCCGGTGAGGAAGCCGGGAGTGGTTCGCCCGGGCAGCCGCGCGAACACGAATCGCTTGAACGCGGCCTCCGACGAGTCCTTGGAGAAGCCTTCCAGGACCTTCTTGGTCGTGCCGTACACGGTGCCCACCACCGGCACCAGACCGAGGCCGTCGTCGATCCCGTCCAGGAGCCGCCTCAGGGGACGCGCGGAGAAGAGCACGCCGGTCAGGAAGATCGTCCCCACGGTGAGGAGGAACCCGAGCCCCGGTATGGGCCGGCCGATCATCACCGTGGCCAGGGGCTGGGCGAGCTCGTCCAGGTAGCTGAACAGCCAGAGGAGGGCCTTCACGGTCACCACGATCGGCACGAGGATCACGAGACCGGCGATGAACTTGCTGCGCAGGATGGGAGGGACGTGCGGACGCGAGCTCACGGGGGCCCTAGTCTACCTGAGCCGCCGGCAACCGGATGCGCACCGTCGTGCCGCGGCCGAGCCGGCTGTCCATGACGAGGCGGCCGCGGTGGTCCTCGACGATCTGGCGCGCGATCACCAGACCGAGCCCGGTGCCCTTCGGCTTGGTGGTGTAGTAAGGCTCGAAGACCCGAGCCACGTCCTCGATCCCCGCGCCCTGGTCGGCCACGCTGATCACCACGTCGCCGTCTTCGAGGCTCGTGGCCACCACGACCTCGCCGCTCCGGCCCTCCATCGCCTCCAGGCCGTTGTTGACGACGTTCAGGAGGACGCGCTTCAGCTGGTCGGGATCGGCCTCGATCGGGGGCACCTCGTCGGCGAGGTCCAGGCGAACCCGCGGCCCGCCCCCCAGCACCTGGGTGTAGCCCTCGAGGGAATCCCGCACGAGGTCGTTGGTGGCGCAGCGCTCGGGGCGTGCCGTGGGCAGCCGGCTGAAGCGGCTGAAATCCGCGATGAGGTCCTTCAGGTTGCGCACCGACGACAGCACCATGTCGATGGCCGAGGGGAACAGGGCGTCGAAGCGCGTGCGGTCCTGCGCGTGGGCGGTCTTCAGCGTCTCCGCGGCGAGGCCCACGGGCGTGAGCGGGTTCTTGATCTCGTGGATCACGCGCTCGACGGCTTCCTTCCAGGCGGAGAGCCGCTGGGTGGCGATGATCTCGGTCAGATCCTCGCAGACCACGACCGTCCCGGGCGCCTCTCCGGCGGCGGGAAGGGTCGAGGCCACGACCGACAGGGTGCGCCGGCCTCGGGGAAGCTGGCACACGAGCTGGGCCTCTTCGCGGGAGACACCCTCCCGGCGCACCGCTTCGACGAGTTGGAGGATCTGCCGGCTGTCGCCCTGAAGGACCTCGTCGAGCGTTCGGCCCTGGACCTCGCCCGTGACCCCCAGGATCTCGGCGGCTCGCTCGTTGAAGGTCTCGATCCTCCCCGCCGCATCGAGGGAGATGACGCCGGTGGCCACGTTCGCGATCACGGTGGCCAGGCGGTTTTTCAAGTCGCGAAGGTCGGCCTCCGACTCGCGCAAGGCCCGGGTCCGCGTGTCCACCATGCCTTCCAGGTTCCGGCTGTAACCCTCGACCTCGCGCTTCGAGGCGTCGAGCTCCCCCACCATGCGGTTGAAGGCGACGGCCATCGTCCCCAGCTCGTCCTTCGAATGGACGGGAAGCCGGCCTTCGAGATCGCCGGTGGCGGCGCGGGTCATGGCCTGCTGGACGCTCTTCACCGGCCCGATCACCATCCTCGATATGAGGAGGTTCAGGAGGAACAACACGAGCACGAACGACGTCCCGGCCAGCCCGTAGAAGAACGTGTGGGTGAGGGCCTGGGCGCGCTGCAGGTCGGCCAGCGAGTAGAGCATCGACAGCCGCCCGAAGCGGTCGTCGGCCGCGCGCAGCTCGCTCGCGAAGTGCAGGAGGCGGCGCCCGCCGGCTTCCACCTCGCGGAAGTCGCGCGCGTCGGTGGCCGGCGGCCAGACGGCCAGCCCGCGCGCGTCGAGGGTCCTCGTGGAAAGGAGCGGCCGGCCGCCGCTGGCCACGAGGTCGGCCCCGCCGTCGCCCCGGACGAGCAGGACGAGCGCCGGCTCGCCGTCGAAAGCGGCGGCTTGCTCGCCCAGGACGTCGCGAATGGTCGCGCGGTCGGTGGTCGCGGCCACGTCCCACCCCTCGCTCTCGACCCGCGCCCACACGAGACCGCGCTGCCCGGCGAGCTCCGCGAGGTGCGCGGCCAGCGAGTCCTCGTTCTCGCTGATGAGGTCGTAGATGAACTCGCGCGCGTAGGCGTCGCGCAGAGTGGAGAGGAGGCGCTCGTCCTTCTCCACGAGGCTTTCCCTCTGCTCGCGGAGGAACGGCACGAGGAAGACCAGGAACGCGGCGACGATCGACGCGAAGACCACGGTCAGGGTGAGCGTGACCTTGGCATTGAGGCTCAGATCCCGCACGAGGGCGCGCATCTTCGATCTACTGCGCCTCGGCGAAGAACCGGGCCTGGTGCGCGCCCGCGGGCCCTTCCTCGACCACCATCACCGCCGGTGCGGTCACGCGGTCGCCCACGCGGTCGAAGCGGATCCGGCCGGTGACGCCCGGGCGGTCCACGGCCGCGACCGCGTCGCGCAGGCGGGAGCGGAGGGTCGCGACCCCTCCCGCGTCGAGGTCCTGGTCCCGCAGCCGTCCCAGGCCCTGGAGGCCGGCGGCGATAGCACCCACGGCGTCGTAGGCCAGCGCGGCGCGGCACCCCTGCGTGGGCTGGCCGTAGGCCTCGAGGAAGCGACGGTCGAAATCCGGGACGGGCGCGCAATGGTCCACGTAGTACGCGGGCCGGACGGGCCCCCCCCGCTTGAACAGCAGCGGGTTCGACCAGGAGTCGGCGCCGAGGAGAGAGGCGTCGAGGCCGAGGCGGGTCGCCTGCCCCGCGATCAGGGTGACGTCGGCGAAGGACCCGGGAAGGAAGAGCACGTCCGGTGAAAAGGCGACGACCTCCCGAAGCTGGGGCCTGAAGTCGGTCTCCAGCGCCAGATAGACGAACTCGGCCACCGAGCTGCCGGCCCCGGAGCCTTCGAATTTCTGGGCGAAAGCGCGCGCGAGGCGGGTGCTGTAGGCGCGGCCGACCTCGTAGAGGACCGCCGCCCGACGCGCGCGGAGGGTGCCGCGCGCGAACGCGGCGAGCCGCTCGCCCATCGCCACGTCCGAGCTGCAGACCCGGAAGACGAAGCGGCGGTCACGGCCGGTCGCGGGGTCCCAGGTGAGGTCCTCGGCCGTGGAGACGTTCGACACCTGCACGACCCGCAACACCTCGGCCTGCTCCGCGATGGCCATCGAGAGGTCGCTCGAGTTCGAGCCGACGATGGCGAGCGCTCCCGCCCGCGCGGCGAGCTCCGCCGCGCGGCGAGCGTCGAGGAAGTAGCTGCCGATCGGGTACTCGAGCAGGAAGACCGGCCGCCCGCCGACACCGCCGCGGCGATTGAGATCCGCCACCGCCAGGCGCGCGCCGTCGAGCGACTGCTGGCCCGACGGCGCGTAGCGCCCGGTCGTGGGGAAGATGGCGGCCACGGGCAGGCTGCCGTCTCCCGGCGGAGCGGGCCGGGCCAGCACGACCGGCTCGACGGCCTTTGGGGTTCCGGGCTCGGCCGAAGGAACGGCGGGACGTCCGCAGGCCGCCGCGCACGTGGCCACAGCGGGCAGCGCGAGGCGCGCCCAGCGCACTCTGAAGCCCGCCCGCCTACGGCCGCGGACGGCGCTTCACCATCCGCACGAGCGCCCCCCCCCGTTGCGGAAAGGTATACGAGACCTCGTCCATGAACGACCGCATGAAGAAGATCCCGCGTCCGTCCGCCTTCAGCAGGTTCTCGGGGGCGAGCGGGTCCCCGACTCCGGTCGGGTCGAAGCCCTTCCCCTCGTCCTGGATCTCGACCTCGAGCGTCTCCGGCGTGAGGTTCAGCACCACCCCCACGCGCTTCGTCTCGTCCATCTGGTTGCCGTGCTTGATCGCGTTCACCACCGACTCCCTCACCGCCACGCTCATGTAGTGGTTCGCGTCCTCGTCGAAGCCGGCGAGGTCCGCGATCTGGTGGAGGGCGGTCTGGACGACGTCCAGCATCTCGAATCGACTGGCGATGTCGAGCTTGACCGTCCGGTGGGCGGGCGTCTTCGTCATCAGAGGCGCTCTTCGTGCAAGCTCGGACGGCGAGTCGCGCGACCGTAGCACCTGCGCAGCGGGGCCGTCAAGGCGCGGTCATACCGCTGGACGCCGGCGGCTTGCGCCGGGACGCCCCCTCGTACGATCCTCACGGAGACTTGAAGGTAACCAGGGCGACTTCCTTCCGCGGCCGTTTCCGCGTGCCGGGCGACAAGTCGATATCGCACCGCGCGGCGATCCTCGGGGCCATGGCCCGGGGCGAGACCCGCATCCGGGGCTTCTCGAGCGCTCTCGACTGCGCCTCGACCCTCGCCTGTCTGCGGAGCCTGGGCGTCGAGCTCGAGCGGGACGGGGACGCCGTCAAGATCGCGGGCCGCGGGACCGAGAGCTGGCGCGCCTCGCCTGTGCCCCTCGACGCGGGCAACTCCGGATCGACCCTGCGCATGCTCGCGGGGGCGCTCGCGGGGCGGCCCTTCCGCTCGATCCTGACGGGCGACGAGTCGCTCCGGGGGCGTCCCGTGGAGCGCGTCGCCACACCCCTGCGCGCCATGGGGGCGCAGGCGACGAGCGCCGAGGGACGTCCTCCCCTCGTGATCGAGGGCGGCCGGTTGCGCGGCATCACCTGGGACCTCGAGGTGGCGAGCGCGCAGGTCAAGACCGCGGTGCTGCTTGCCGGCCTCCAGGCGGAGGGCACGACCACGGTCCGCGAGGAGCATCCGAGCCGCGACCATACGGAGCGGATGCTGCGGGCGTTCGGCGTCCCCGTGGAGCAGAGAGGCGGCGCCGTCTCCGTGCGCGGAGGGTCATTGCTCACGGCCGTCCCCGTGAGCGTCCCCGGCGACGCCTCGAGCGCGGCCTTCCTCGTCGTGGCCGCCCTCGTGCGTCCGTCGTCCGAGGTCAGGGTGGACGACGTCCTCCTGAACCCCGGACGGACGGCCTTCCTCGACGTCCTGCGGACGATGGGGGCGCGGATCGAGACGGGGCTGGTCGCGGAGTCCCCCGAGCCCGTGGGCTGGATCGTGGCCCGCACCTCGGAGCTTCGGGGGACGACGATCGGCGGCGACCTCGTGCCCGCGCTCATCGACGAGGTGCCGGCCCTCGCGGTGGCCGCGGCCCACGCCGAAGGGACGACGACGATCACCGGGGCGAAAGAGCTCAGGGTGAAGGAGAGCGACCGCATCGCGGCCCTCGTGGCAAACCTGCGCGGCCTCGGCGCGCGGGTCGAGGAATTGCCGGACGGCCTCGTCGTCGAGGGCAAGGCGACCCTCCGGGGCGGCGCCGTGCGCTCCTTCGGCGACCACCGGATCGCGATGGCGATGGCGATCGCCGCCCTTTCCGCGGAAGGGGAGACGACGATCGAGGACGCGGAATGCGCCTCCGTCTCCTTCCCCGAGTTCTGGGACGTGCTCGGTCGGGGGGCCGCGGGTGCGGGCTCCTAGCACTCCTCGGCGGGTCGTGCTCGTGGGCTTCATGGGGTCGGGCAAGAGCACGGTCGGCCCGGTTCTCGCCGACCTCCTCGGTTGGGACTTCCTGGACATGGACGTCGCGATCGAGAAGCGGACGGGACGATCGGTGCCCTCCCTCTTCGCCGAGGAGGGGGAAGCCGCCTTCCGCCGAATCGAGCGGGAAGCCGCCGAGGAGGCCTGCGGGCTGGACCGCCACGTCGTAGCGGCGGGGGGCGGTGCTTTCGTCCACCCGGAGACGCGGACGGCGCTGCAGAAGGACGCGGTCGTCGTGTGGCTCAAGGTCGACCTGGAGACGCGCGCTCCGTCGAATTCCCGCGGACGGCAGCCGCCCGCTCGCCGGGAATCGTGCCATAATGCGCGAGTTGTTGGCCCTGCGAGAGCCCGCCTACGCGCTCGCGGACCTCACGGTGGAGGCCTCCGACGGGGTGCCCGCAGCGGTGGCCCGCCGGGTGCAAGAGGGTCTCCAGGAGCGGGGACTACGCGGGGGGCGATCGGACACGTGAGATACCTCATCCTCTCGGACATCCACGCCAACCGGGAGGCCCTGTCCGCGGTCCTGTCCTTCGTCCGGCGGAAGCGCTGGGACAAGGCCATCTTCCTCGGCGACCTCGTGGGCTACGGGGCGAACCCCAACCAGACGGTGGACATGGTCCGCCAGCTCAAGCCCTTGATCGCCATCCGCGGGAACCACGACAAGGTCTGCTCGGGCATCGAGGAGGGCGAGCTGTTCAATCGCGTGGCCCTGCAGGCCGCGATGTGGACGCGCAGGAGGCTCACGCCCTCCAACCTGAAGTGGCTGCGCTCGCTCCCCGAGGGCCCGATGATCGTGGACGGCGAGTTCGCCATCTCCCACGGCACGCCCATCGACGAGGACGCCTACATATTCGGCGAGATCGAAGCCCTGAACGTGTTCCGGCAGACCAAGTTCCCTCTCTGCTTCTTCGGCCACTCGCACTTCCCCGTCCTCTTCGGCCTCACCCCGGACGCGATCCACACCGTGCTGTCGGTGGCTCCGTCCTTCCGCTTCAAGCTCCGCCCGGGGGCGCGCTACCTGATCAACCCCGGGTCGATCGGGCAGCCTCGCGACGGCAACCCCCTCGCGTCCTTCGCGATCTACGACAGCGACACGCGCACGGTCACGGTGCACCGCGTGCCCTATCGCGTCGAGCAGGCCCAGAGCAAGATCCTGGAAGCCGGGCTCCCTCGACCCCTCGCCGACCGGCTCGCCCTCGGGCGATAGCCACGTTC
The DNA here is from genome assembly GCA_963742595.1 of uncultured Acidobacteriota bacterium. Classification (GTDB taxonomy): domain Bacteria; phylum Acidobacteriota; class Vicinamibacteria; order Fen-336; family Fen-336; genus CAVPGH01. The sequence continues at coordinate 207,084 of CAVUMT010000001.1, forward strand.
CAGGCCAATACCTCAAGTAGTTCTTAAAGCGACTCGGTCCGGAACGAGTTTCCACAGTTTTTCCACAGCCCTGTGGATCCCGCGGTCGTTTTCTGTTTCTTCTTGAGTCGTTCAAAATCTTGTGTTAAACGAAGGGGCGCGACACACCTGAGTTCCTGAGCGACCCCGTCCCCGGGGCGTGCTGTGTTGAGATCTGCGAGGCCTGGCCTCGATGAACGCAAGGAACCCCATGGCGAATAGAGCTGCCGGAAGAGCCCGTCGGATCGTCGTCCGTCTGTCCCTCGTCTTCGCCGTCGCCGTGGGAGCCGCGCTTGCCGCGGTCGCCGCGCGTGCGTCCACGAACCGCGAGGCACGGACGCCCCTCGACCAGAAGGCGTTCTTCCTTCCGGAGCTCTACGTCAGCAGCTCGCACCAGGCCCTCGATGACGTGCTCGTCCAGCTTCCCGGGCGCGCGGCGTGGGAGGACTTCCTTGGCGCCCGCGGGGAGACGTCGCGCTCCACGGCCCTCGCGGTCTACATCGATCCCCGGTCCGGCGCGGTCTCCGGCCTGACCGGCGCCTTTCCCCTCGTCCCGGGCGACGGCGTGGGCAATCGTCTCGTCGCGCCGCCGGGAGCGGTCACGGACGAAGCGGCGGTCACGAAGGCGGTGCGCCGGTTCATCGACGCGCATCGAGCCGTGCTCGGCATCGACGTCGCCCAGCTCGGAGCCGCTCGCACCACGCAGGTGCGGCCCGACCTCTGGCAGGTCAGCATCCCCCAGGAGGTGAACGGCGTCCGCGTGCGCGACGCGCGGCTCGCGGCCACGATCAGCCACGGGAACCTCGTCACGATCGGCACGGAGATGTGGGGGAACGCGAGCGCCGACACCGCGCCCTCGATGAAGGCGGCCGTCGCCCTCGCCAAGGGCTTCGAGTTCGCGGGGGGCCGGACGCCCGAGGACACGGTCCAGCGCGAGCCGCAGCTCGAGATCGTGGTCTTCGCCCCCCCCGAGCACCAACATGGCGAGGGATTCGGCGGGCCGGTGGGAGCGGGCTACGGACACCGCCTCGTCTGGACGTTCGAGTTCCAGAGAGCGCCCGAGGTTGCGCTGTGGGAAGTGATCGTCGACGCCCACACGGGCGAGATCGTCTCCTTCCTGGACAAGAACCAGTACCAGCAGCGCCAGGTGACGGGGGGCGTCTACCCGCTCACCAACACGGGCATCTGCAACGTCGCCACCCAGTGCGGGGCGATGCAGAGCGGGTGGCCCATGCCCTTCACGGACACCGGCCTCGCCGCCCCCAACAACTTCGCGAACAGCTCGGGCGTCTTCAACTACACCGGGGGGAACGTGACCACCACCCTCACGGGGAGGTTCGTGGACATCGTGGATACCTGCGGCGCCGTCACCGCGACCTCGGGCACCGGCAACATCAACCTCGGCGGGGTGAACAACCAGCACGACTGCACGACGGGAGGGTTCTCCGCGGGCAACACCCCCGCCTCGCGCTCCGCGTTCTACGAGGTGAACCGCATCGCCGAGCTCGCTCGGGGCTGGCTGCCCACGAACGCGTGGCTGCAGAGCCGCCTCACCACGAACGTCAACCTCACCCAGACCTGCAACGCCTTCTGGGACGGCAGTAGCGTGAACTTCTTCCGCTCCGGGGGCGGCTGCCGTAACACCGGGGAGATCGCGGGCGTCTTCGACCACGAATGGGGCCACGGGCTCGACGACAACGACGCCGCGGGCACGCTCAGCAACTCGAGCGAAGGCTACGCGGACATCGCGGCGATCTACCGGCTGCAGACGTCCTGCGTGGGGCACGGATTCTTCCAGACGGTGAACGACGGCTGCGGGCAGACGGCGGACGGCACCGGCTTCAACGCCAACGAGGCCCAGCAGGGCGCCGCCCACTGCGACCTCGACTGCTCGGGCGTGCGCGACGCGGACTACCTGAAGCACAGCCCCAACACGCCGGACACGGCACTCGGATACGTGTGCACGAGTTGCTTGACGGGGCCCGGGCCTTGCGGCCGGCAGGTGCACTGCGCGGCCGCGCCCGCGCGCCAGGCGGCGTGGGACCTCGCCGCCCGCGACCTGCAATCCGCTCCCTTCTCCCTGGACAGCCAGAGTGCGTTCATCGTGGGGAACAAGCTCTTCTACACGGGCAGCGGCAACATCGGGGCCTGGCACGCCTGCACGTGCGGGTCCACCTCCAGCGGCTGCGGGGCCACGAACGGCTACATGCAGTGGCTCGCCGCGGACGACGACAACGGGAGCATCAACGACGGCACGCCGCACATGACCGCGATCCACGCCGCCTTCAACCGTCACGGCATCGCGTGCGCCACGCCGACGCCCGTGAACAGCGGGTGCGCGAGCGGACCCACGACGGCACCCGCGCTCACCGCCACCCCCGGCAACTTCTCGGTGGCGCTCTCGTGGAATACGGTGGGGGGAGCCACGCGGTACTGGGTCTTCCGGAGCGACGGGCACGCCGGCTGCAACTTCGGCAAGACGCGCATCGCGGAGGTCACGGGCACGACCTACACGGACACCCAGGTCGCGAACGACCGCGCGTACTCGTACAACGTGGTGGCGGCGGGCGCCTCTTCCGCGTGCTTCGGCCGGGCCAGCAACTGCACGACCGTGACCCCCACCGCCCCGGTGAACCCGGACTTCTCGCTCTCCTGCAACCCCGCGAGCCTCAGCGTCGCCCAGGGCGGGAGCGGCAATACGAGCTGCACCGTCGCGTCCGTGAACGGCTTCGCGAGCCCGGTCGACCTCTCGTGCAACGGGCTGCCGAGCGGGGCCACGTGCAGCTTCAACCCCGATCCCGCGACGCCGCCCGCCAACGGAAACGTGGCGAGCACGCTCACCCTGTCCGTCGGCGGAGCCACTCCCACCGGCACGTCAACGATCCAGATCCAGGGGGTGGGCGCGTCGCTCACTCGCACCACGAACGTGAGCCTCACGGTCACCGGCCAGGGAGGCGGCGGGCAGATCGCCCTCTTCGACACGGCTCTGCAGGCCCCCAGGTGCTCGACGGTGGGCAGCTCCTGCGAGACCGGGCCGAGCCTCGTGCTCGGCCGCGACGGCCGCGGCCCCGAGCCGAACCAGCCCAACACGATCAACGACTCCTGCGCGGACGGCACGTCGGGGGTCTTCCACAGTGACGAGTCGAACGACGCGCTCAAGGTCTCCACCACGGACGGCACGAATTTCGCGGCGGGCAAGACCGTGCGGATCGACGCCACGGTGTGGGCCTGGACGACGCCGAGCCAGGACCACCTGGACCTCTACTTCGCGGCCAACGCGGCGAGCCCGACTTGGACCTTCGTCGGCACCCTCACCCCGACGGTCGCGGGGGCGCAGACGCTCTCCGCCACCTACACGCTGCCCGCGGGCGCGCTCCAGGCCGTGCGCGCGCAGTTCCGCTACCAGGGGGCCGCTTCCCCCTGCACCGCGGGAGGCTTCAACGACCGCGACGACCTCGTGTTCGCCGTCACCTCGGCGCCGCAGACCACGGTCTTCTCCGACGACTTCGAGACGGACAAGGGCTGGACGAGGAACGCGGGAGGAACGGACACCGCGACCACCGGCCTCTGGGAACGCGGCGATCCCGAAGCCACGGACTCCGGCGGCGCGAAGCAGCTCGGCACGACGGTGAGCGGCGTCAACGACCTCGTCACCGGCCGACTCGCCGGTGCTTCCGCGGGAGAGAACGACATCGACGGGGGCGTGACCTCGATCCAATCTCCCGCGATCACGCTGCCCGCAAGCGGGTCGATCACCCTGAGCTTCAGCTACTACCTGGCCCACGGGTCGAACTCCGCCGCCGACGACTTCTTCCGGGCGCGGGTGGTGGGAACCACGAGCACCGTCGTCTTCCAGTCGCTGGGCGCGGCCGCCAACCGAAACGGCGCCTGGACGACCGCGAGCGCCAGTCTCAGTGCCTTCGCGGGCCAGACCGTGCGCATCGTCTTCGAAGCGGCGGACGCGGGCGGGGCGAGCCTCGTCGAGGCGGGCGTCGACAACGTGACCGTCGTTCGGCAATAGACGGACGCGACTTCGGGCCCGGCGGGGCTTTGGCCTCGCCGGGTCCGCGACGTCTAGGGAACGTTCTTCAGGGTGAAGCGGCCCACCGACGGCCCGTTGGCGGTGGCGTGGAGCGTGCCCGACACCGTGGACCCGGAGACGTTGCCCACGAAGATCCGGGTGGCGGCTCCCGCGGGGAGCGTGAATCGCAGGACGTTGCCCTTGAAGCTGACGTCGCGGAGCGCCACGTCCACCGAGAGGGCGCTCGTCTGGTTGGTGAGCCGGCCGGAGAGCGCCGGCCCCTCCGCGTGCAGTCGGACCACGATCTCCCGCGGCCCCGCCGCGTCCTCCATCTGGCCCTCCCACGTCCCTTCCACCGCGGCCGCGGGGGAACCCTGTCCGGCTCCCGCCACGAAGAGCGAGGCCTCGCGCACCTTCTGGAGGAGGTCGGGCGACATCGTGGCCACCTTCTCCGCGGGGATCCCCGCCCCCGCCCAGCCGAGGGCGGCACGCAGCTCGAGGAGGACCCGTCCCCGCGGGGAGAGCGCCATGAGCCGCATCGGTTTCTCGTTCTGCACGAAGACGGCGAGGCAGTCGTTCAGGAGGGCGGCCCAATGGTCGGCGAGCCCCTGGAGGCTCGGGACGCCGGTCTGGAGGCTCGTCCCCGGCGGAGCGGCGTAGGCTGCGCTGTCGTCGGGGGTGGCCTGGACGAGGAGCTCGGTCGTTCCCGCGAGGGCCACGCCCGGGACGGGATCGCGCCGGGCTTCGAAGGTCACGGGGCTCCCGTTGCGGGCCTGGTCGAAGGCGCCGTTGAGGGCGGCCGAGACCTTGATCGCGCGGCTCGTGGCCGAAGGCGCTCCCTCGGGCGAAGACAGGAGCAGGGACGGCCCCGCGTCCGAGGCCACGAGCACCATGCGGCTGCCCGTGTCCGTCGCCGCCGCGGGGAAGAAGCGGAAGAGGTAGGCGCCGCCCTGGGGCCGCACGAGGGTGAAGGGTGCCTGGTTCGTCGAGGTCTTCCCTCCCGCGCGCACCACGACCTGGGCTTCCTGTTGGACGCTGTCGCCGCGGGCGGGCGGCACGATCACCTGGAGCTCCTGGGACGAGGCCTGGAGCACGAGCGCGGGGGCGCCCGCGAATGTGACGGCGTTGCCCGTCGCTTCCGCGGAGAAGCCGCGGCCGCTCACGGTGACGCGATCGCCCGCGGAGCCGCGGGGTGGATTGGCCCGAAGGACGACCGGGAGCCGCCCCACGAGGAGCTCGATCGGCTTGGCCACCTGTGCCCCCGTGCTCACCATGACGGGCACCCATGTCCCCGGCGGCAGCCCCACGTTGGGCATCTTGAAGCGGAGGGCGTTCCGCTCCGCGCCGAGGACCTGGGCGTTCTGTCCGGCGACGGTCACGCTCGTCTTGCCTTCGAGGAAACCCTGCCCCTTGAGCGTCACCTCGTCGCCGGGGAGCGCCGCCTCGGGATCGAGCCCCCCCGCGCCGAGCGTCGTCTTGATCGTGAACGGAACCGTCCGGGAGCGGCCGCTCTCTGTCTCCACCGCGAGGGCCACGGCTCCCCCGCTGGGCGGCGCCTCCGGCACCTTCACCGAGAGCGATCCCTCCGTTCCCGTGATCACGGGGACGGAGGTCTCGCCGAACCAGACGGTGTTGCGCGTGGGCTCGGGGTCGAAGCGCTTGCCGGACACGGTCACCGTGGCTCCCGTGTCCGCGTCCGCGGGGCTGACGCCGCTTACCACCGGCGCTGCGAAGAAGAACCGCTGCACGACGAAGGCGCCGCCGAGGAGGAGCACGAGCCCTCCCACCACGCCGCCCACGAGCACGGGGCTGACGCTCCGTCTGCGGCGCCCCCGGACGGGCGCGCGGCCGCGGCCCGCCGGACCCGGCCGTGCCGGACCCTTCGCGGGGCGGCGCGACAGGCCCGGGATGCTGATGTCGGGAAGGCTGATGTCGGGAAGGCTGAACTTCGGGAGCGACACTCCCCCGAGGTCGGGCATCTTCAGCCCGCTCGGGATTTTCAGTCCGCTCGGGATCTTCAATCCGCTGGGGATCTTCAGCGCCGGGAGCTTGATCCCGCCGGGGAGGGTCGGTCCGGAGCTCTCAGTCTCCACCACCGCGTCCAACGGCGGCGGAGGAGGAAGGATGACGGAGCCTTCAGGGATCTTGACCAGGACTTCGGGGGGCTTGAGCTTGGAGTCGGGGGGCTGGAAGGATATGCGGTCGCCGTCGAGCAGGACGCAGGTCTCGACCAGCTCGCCGTTCACGAAGGTCCCGGTCGCGCTCCCGTTGTCCGTGACGGAGATGCCGCTCTCGTCCCACGTGATCTTGACGTGGGCGAGACCGACGCCCTGCTCCTCCGCGCCCACGCGGAAGTGGGCGAGGCGGCCAGAGCCCACGAGGATGCTCATCCCGTTCTGGAGCGTGTGGGAATGGCCGTCCGTCGGGCCTCCCTTGATCACCAGGCACGGCTGGTCGCTGTCTGCGCCTCCCGTCACGGTGCCCCTGCCCCCTTTTCGAGCGCGACTCCGCCTCGAGAAACCCTTCGGAAATTATATTTCAGTCGGGCTGAAGATCCGCAGCCATTCTCGGCACTCAGCCGAGGGCGTGAGGGAACAGCACGGCGAGGGCGAGGCCGGCGACCAGGAGCAGGCGCCGCGTCCCGGGCAGGGCACCCGGGGCGAGAGCGCCGAGCCCGAGCAGGCCGGCGGCGGCCGCCGTGGCGGCGCGCGGGCAAAGGTAGGTTCCCTCGCTCCGCCAGCATTCCCAGCCGGCGGCGGCCACGGCGAGCCACGCCAGCCCGACGGCGAGCGCCGTCGCGCGCTCCGTCCACCCGTTCCCGGAAGGGGGCGGCGGCGTGCGATAGGCGAAGGCGAGCGCGGTCGCGAGCGCCCCCGAAACCAGCACGAGGGCGACCAGGCCCTCCGCCTCTCCCGCGAGGGCTTCGCCCTGTCGCAGTCCCTGCAAGGCGACGTGGGCCGCGCCAAGGAGTGCCAAAGCTGCCCCGGGAACCATGAGGCGAAGGCCCCACTCCCGCGCGCCCGCGACCGAGGGCGCCAGGCGGTGCGCGGCGAGAAGCAGCGTCCCTCCCAGAGAGGCGAGAAGGGCCAGGCCCAGGACGAGACCGGCGCCGCGCAGCTCGAGCCGCGCCGGTCCGGAGCCGAGGGCGAACCCCCAGCGGAGCAAAGCACCCCCGTCGGCGCTCACGAGGAGGGCCACGAGCGCCGCTCCCGCCGCCCCGACGAGGTCCGACGGCTCCGCTCCGTTCTCGCAACGAACCCGGAGCGTCGACGAGAGCGCTCCCGCGGCGAGAGCGGCCGCGAGCGCCATGAGGGCGGGGGTCACGGAAACGCTCGCGGACTCGGGGTGCAGGAGCATCCGGAAGCTCCCCGCCGCCGCGAGCACGCAGGGAAGGGGCGAGCCGAGGAGGGCCGCCCCCGCCGCGAGCGCCAGGAACGGCCAGCTCGAAGGAGCGTCGATCTCGGGAAGGAAGACGAGCGCGGACACGGCGGCGAGCGCGCGCGCGCCCGTGGAGAACCGCGGGCCGAGGGCGGAGCCCACCGCGGCGGCCAGGAAGCCCGCGGAGGAGAGAGCGGCCGCAACCGTCAAGGTGTCCGTCCCTTCATCGCGAGGACTCCCGCTCCGACGCCCACGAGGAGCGCGCCGACGAGGGCGAGCCCCGCCGCAGGCTCGCGGTGCACGCCGATGTCGACCAGGAAGTCCGGGTCCACGGACCGCAGGGCGAACGAGCCGTCGATCTCCTCCAGCCGGTGCAGTCCGGGCATGGACTGCAGCACGAAGACCCGATGGCGCTTGCCCGCCCGCTCCACCTCGAGAAGGGCGCCGGGATTGCGGGGCTCGTTCGACTTCGAGTAGGGCTGCTGCTTCGCATCGAGCGCGAAGTCGGGGAAGTAGCGCTCGAGCGCGATCGTGAGGTCGCCGACTCGGCCCGGGAGGTCCGGCCGGACCTCGGTCTCCCGCGTCGTAGCACCGATCGTGACCGCGACACCGAGAGAGCGCGCTTCCCCCGACGGGCCGATCCGGGCCGGACCGACTCGGAAGCCCGCGAGCGACGCCACCCGGTCCGGGGCGAGGTCCACCGGTCCCGCGGGCACGCGCAGGCGCGCGCTTCCGTCGGGCAGGAGCGACTCGAGGAGGACGGACGCGCCCAGCGGGCGCAGCCCCAGCGATCGTCCGCCCAGCCCCTCCTCCGTGAAGTTGGACTTCCCTTCCCCGACGCGCAGGGCGAGCTCCCCCCGCTGTCCGCGCGCCCCGTCCCAGGCGAGCGCGGCCACGAGAACCAGGGCGCCGGCGGCGAGGAGCCCCTCTCCGAGACCCCGCCGGGCGACGGCCACGAGCGACAGGAGGACGAAGAGCGCGAGGATCGCGACGACCACCGGGGCCACGGCCAGACCCGAGGCCGTCCTCACGCCGGGGTGGATCGCGAGTGCCAGGAGGAGGGGCGCCCCCGCCAGGAACGCGGGATGGGCGAAGGCGTTCACGCGAGGGGCGGTCCCAGCGCCACTCCCGTCTCCCGCAGCAGGCGGAGGACGAGCCGCACGGGAAGGCCCGCCACGTTCGAGGGCGAGCCCGCGATCGACTTCACGAAGAAAGCGCCCCGCCCGTGCACGTGGTAGCCCCCCGCCTTGTCCATCGGCTCTCCGGTGGCCACGTACCACTCCCGCTCCGCGTCGCTGAGCGTCGCGAAGTGGACCGTCGTCCTCTCGATCCCCCACCGCTCGGCCCCGCCCGCGATCACGCACACGCCGGTCACCACCTCGTGGGCCCTGCCGGAAAGCGTGCGCAGCATGTCGAGGGCGCCGTCGCGCGACGCGGGCTTGCCGAGCACGCGCCCGTCGCAGACCACCTCGGTGTCCGCGGCGAGCACGGGCAGCGTCTCCCTCGGCGCCACCGCGGCCGCCTTGGCCCGGGCGAGTCGCAGCACCGCCGCCGCTCCCTCCTCCCCGGGAAGCTGCGTCTCGTCCGCCCCCGACACCGAGACCCGGAACGCGATCCCGAGATCGGCCAGGATCCGGGCGCGACGCGGTGAGGCGGAGGCGAGGACGAGGCGCGGCTCCACGGCCGGGATCAGGAAGGCCGGCGGAAGATCGTGATGATGCGGGAGACGAGGGCGGCGGGCCCGCTGCGCTTCAGCACGAGGTCGTCGGCCCCGTGGACCTGCCGCGCTTCCTTCTGGCTCTCCACGGGCGCGCGCGTGTAGAGGAGGATCGGGATGTCCACCCACTCCATCGTGGCCTTGATCTGGTTGATCACGTCGTTGGCGGACATGCTCCCCTGAAGCGCGAGCTCGATGGCAATGACGTCCGGCTTGTCCTCCGCGATCGCCTGGATGCCGGCGGGTCCGTCCGCGACGGCGCGCACGGGCACGTCCGCCCCCTCGAACTCCTTCACCGCGGCGTCGCGCGTGGCGGGATCGTCGTCGATGAGGAGGACGGACTTGTGCATGCGGCTGCGCACCGGGGCGAGGAACGCGGGGTCCTTGAACTCCCCGGCGAACGTCTCGGTGGGGCCCGCGGGGCCCGGCGCCGTCCGCAGGAGCGACAGGATCTCCTCCTGCGTCTCGCGCAGCCCCTGGATCTCCGCCAGCAGCCGCTCGAAGGGGCCCGTCTCGAGCGGCGCCGCCGGCTTCTCCGCCGGCTTGTCCGCCTTCTTCATGCCCCTCCCCGTGCGCGCGGTCTCCTCGCCGGGCCGGGGGATCTTCTTCAGGGGCGTGCCGGGGGGAAGCGTGCTCAGGGGGTCTTGCGCGGGGGCCGGATTCGCGGGCGAGGACGTGCCTCCCGCCGTGCGCAGCGCGTCCGCCTTGGTCATGAGGCGCACGCCGCAGCCGGGGCAGAGGATGAAGCCCCCGGGATCGGGAGGTGCCTGGATCGACGCACGGCAGCGAGGACACTGCATGGAGGTGCGGGGCTTCCGTGAACGATATCGGATCGCCCGTGGAGGCGAGTATAGCGTAGAGTAAAGTCGTGCCCATGGAGCGAGCGGTCGCGCGTCATTCCGCGTCGGCGCTCTTCGGCGGCTCGCGGGAGCGCACGCTCGCCCTCCTCCGCGCCGCCTGGCCCGCGGCCGTGGGTGCTTCGCTCGCCCGCCGCACCGAGGTGCTGGCCCTCGACGGCGATGCCTTGCGGCTGCGGGTTCCCGACGCGAGCTGGCGACGGCATCTCCTGCAGATGCGCGGCCCGATCCTGGAACGCCTCCGCGCGGTCGCGGGCGGGCTCACGCCTTATCGGTTGAGCTTCACCGAGGGCGGTCTCGCGCCGGTCGCGGAAAGCCCGCCTGGTCTTCCCGCGACTGGCGCGATCCTGGCCCCTCCCTCGCTCGTCGCGGAGGCGCAGGTCATAGCCGACCCCGATCTGCGCAGGCGCTTTCTCGAATCCGCCGCGCGCTACCTCGCGAATCGCAAGGAGTCGAGCCATGCGTGAAGCCGTCATCCTCTCCGCGGTGCGCGTGCCCACGGGGAAGTTCCTGGGGACGCTCCGGGAGTTCACCGCTCCGCAGCTCGGCGCGATCGTCGTCAAGGAGGCGATCGCCCGCGCGGGGGTCTCCCCCGAGGACGTGGACGAGGTCATCATGGGAAACGTGGTCTCCGCGGGTCTGGGCCAGGCGCCCGCGCGGCAGGCCGCGATTGGCGCCGGGCTTCCCCCCAAGGTGGCCGCCCTCACCATCAACAAGGTCTGCGGATCCGGCCTCAAGGCCGTGATGCTCGCGGCCCAGGGCATCGCCGCGGAGGAGACGGACGTGATCGTGGCCGGAGGCATGGAGTCGATGTCGAACTGCCCCTACCTCCTCCCGCGGGTGCGCGAGGGGCTGCGCCTCGGCAACGGCGAGGTCGTCGACGCGATGATCCACGACGGCCTGTGGGACGTCTACTCGGACTTCCACCAGGGCTGCACGGGCGAGATCGTGGCCGAGAAGTTCGGGGTCACGCGGCGCGAGCAGGACGAGTACGCCCTCGCGAGCCACCGGAAGGCGGTCGCCGCGATCAAGGCGGGGAAGTTCAAGGACGAGATCGTGCCCGTCCCCGTCCCCCAGAAGAAGGGCGAGGCGGTCGTCTTCGCCGTCGACGAGCCGCCGCGCGAAGACACGTCGCTCGAGGCGCTGGCCAGGCTGAAGCCCGTGTTCAAGGAAGGCGGCACCGTCACCGCGGGCAACTCCCCGGGAGTGAACGACGGAGCGGCCGCCCTCGTCGTGGCGTCCTTGGATCGCGCCAAGGCGCTGGGCAGGAAGCCGATGGCGCGGATCGTGGCCCAGGCGGTGTCGGGGCTCGAGCCGTCGCTCGTGATGATGACGCCGGTGGAGGCCGTCCGGAAGATCTGGAAGAAGACGGGCTGGGCGCCCGCGGACGTCGACCTCGTGGAGCTCAACGAGGCGTTCGCGGTGCAGGCGCTCGCGGTCGTCCGCGAGCTGGGGCTCGACCCGGCGAAGGTGAACGTGAACGGCGGTGCTATCGCCCTCGGCCATCCCATCGGGGCGAGCGGAGCTCGCGTCCTCACGACCCTGCTCTACGCGCTTCGCGACCGGGGAAAGAAGCGCGGCGTGGCGACGCTCTGCCTGGGTGGGGGCAACGGCGTCGCCCTCGCCGTGGAGCTCGTCTAGGCGGCGGACGGGGCTAGCCCAGCCGCTTCAGCTCCTTGTCGATGGCGTCGAGCGCTTTCTTCAGGACCTGGCGATGCCCGTCCGCGCTCGCCGTCTCCATCCGGCGCAGCACGTCGGCGCGGCCCAGCTCCAGCCCTCTTCTCTTCTGCAGCACCAGCGGATCCAGGCTGCTTCCCTCCCGCGCGGGACGGGGGGCGGCGAGCGCCGATTCCTGCTGGTCGGCTACGGACTTGCTTTCGAACCCTCGCGCCATGGACCTGCTCCCATTCGCCTCGTGCGCCAGCGCCAGGCCCCGATCAGGATGGGGCAGAGAAGGGTGGTTTCCCAGAGGGCCGCGACGGTGTCGTGCCAGATGGTATGCCAGTCCAGTGTACGCCCGATGTCCATGAAGATGGGCCACGGCACCTTGTAATAGCGGGGGGAGAAGGGCCATAGCGCCTGGAGGCCGATCGGGGGGTGCGTGTCCACGTTCAGGTAGTCGAGGAAGGGGTGGGTGGCGTAGGCGCAGCCGAGAGCGATCGCCGCCGCGAGCGGTCGCGACCAGCCCAGCAGGCGGAAGACCAGAGCACCGGCGGCGGCGGCAAGAAGGGCGAAGCCGATGCCGTGCAGCTCGTTGTTGTGGTGGTTGCGACCGTCGACGAGCTTGAACAGAAGATCGACGTCGGGAAGGCAGGCGGCCCCCACCGTCACGCCGAGGCGCCACGGGTCTTTCAGCTCCGACGGGTCACGCGACGCGAGGACGTGAACGGTCAGCCCGGCGAGGCCGTGGGCGACCGGCGACGGCAGCTTACAGCCGCCGCTCGAAGATCTTGAAGTCGCTCTTCTCGGCCTCGACGATGTCGTCGAGGAGCGCGTAGATGGCGGCGATCTTGCGGTCCTTGTGGAACTTGTCGTCGAAGGCCGTGAACTCGGCCTCGTCCTTGAACCGGAAGACCTCCATCAGGTAGTTCGGCCGGCTGCGGTCCTCGTAGATCGCGACCTCGAGGCCGCCGATCCCGACGAGCAGCGGCTTCAGCTCCCGCATCAGGTCGAAGAACTCGCCCCGACGTCCCTCGCGGATCGAATACGTGATGGCGAGGAGGACGCCGGCTTCGCTGAAGTCGGAGGCGGCCACCGGGGCCCGGCCCGCGCCCGTCGCGAGGGTCGTCCCCTTGCGGTTGACGGGAGGCATCGAGCGCGCGGGGATGACGAGGGCCGGACGGGGAGGGGCCACGTGCTTGGTGGGAAGCGGCGAGGGGAGGGGCTTTCGCCGCTTCACCGGCCGGACGAGGACCATCGCCCCGTGGGTGCTGCGCGCCGGAGTGGCGGCCCTGGCCCGCGTGACCGGAGACTTGGCGGACTTGGCCTTCGCGTGCCGCGCGGCGGGTCGGGTCGGTCGGGATTTCCCCGTGCGTCGCGTCCGGGAGTCGCTCGACCGGCGTGCGCGAGACCGGGCCGCGCGCGCCTTCTTCCGTGCTTTCAAGTCTTTCCCCTTTGTCTCGATTTCGGCCCCGCGCCCCGCGGAGGCGCTTCAGTGCAGCTTGGGGCTCACTTCACGTCTCAAGATTGTATCAACCCCTCTTGAACCGCTCCAAGCGTTTTTTTTGGGCGGCTCGAAACCGGTCAGTGTGTCGTAAGTAACTGTTTTACTTTGTTTTGCACGATCAGACCGCTCGGGGACAAATTCCTGTCCTGTAGTGCTTTCGGCGTATGAAATCCAGCTTGTTGGATGGTGGGTGTCGCTTTTTCTTCGTGCGCAGGACCCCGCAGGGCAGCCGGACTGGCTACGATCGCGTCTCGCGAAGATCGATTCCAAGGAGAGGAAAATGATGGTTGACGACAAGAACGAGCGGGCCAAGGCGATCGAGGCCGCGCTCGCGCAGATCGACAAGCAGTTCGGCAAGGGCTCGATCATGCGGCTGGGCAGCCGTGAAAAGGTCGACGTCCCCGCCATCCCCACCGGCGCCCTCTCCCTGGACGTCGCGCTCGGCGTGGGTGGGTTCCCCAGGGGCCGGGTCATCGAGATCTTCGGCCCGGAGTCCTCGGGCAAGACGACCCTCGCCCTCCACGTGATCGCCGAGGCCCAGCGCCGCGGGGGCATGGCCGCCTTCGTGGACGCCGAGCACGCGCTCGACGCGGTGTACGCGGGCAAGCTCGGGGTCGACACCGACAACCTCCTCGTCTCCCAGCCCGACAGCGGCGAGCAGGCCCTGGAAATCACGGAGGTCCTCATCCGGTCCGGAGCGGTGGACGTCCTCGTGATCGACTCCGTGGCCGCCCTCGTCCCCCGCTCCGAGCTGGAAGGCGAGATGGGAGACGCCCAGATGGGCCTCCAGGCCCGCCTCATGAGCCAGGCCCTCCGCAAGCTCACGGGCATCGTGTCCAAGAGCAAGACCTCGCTCATCTTCATCAACCAGCTGCGCGAGAAGATCGGGGTCATGTTCGGCAACCCGGAGACGACGACGGGCGGCCGCGCCCTCAAGTTCTACTCCTCGATCCGCCTGGACATCCGCCGCATCGCCTCCCTGAAGGAAGGCGAGGCCGTGATCGGCAGCCGGGCCAAGGTCAAGGTGGTCAAGAACAAGGTCGCCCCGCCGTTCCGCGAGGCCGAGTTCGACATCCTGTACGGAGAGGGCATCAGCCGGGAGGGCGACCTCCTCGACCTCGGCGTCGACCACAAGGTCATCGAGAAGTCGGGAGCGTGGTACGCGATCGACGGCGAGCGGATGGGCCAGGGTCGCGAGAACGCGCGGCAGTTCCTGAAGGACAACCCCGACGTCCGGCTCGAGGTCGAGAACCGGCTGCGCAAGGGATTGGGCCTGCCCGTGCTCGACGAGCCCGTCCGGGAGAAGGGCGAGAAGGCCGCGGTCCTGCCCATGCCGGAGAAGAAGAAGGCCTGAGCAACGGCCTGAGAGCTACAATTGGGCATGGCACCGAACGCCGAGAAGCTCCTGCAGGAGGCGCTGTCGCTGCCCGAAGACGCCAGAGTCGACCTCGCCGAAGCCTTGCTCGAAAGCGTCGAAACCGAGCAGACCGAGGAGGATCACGAGGCGTCTTGGTCTTCGGAAGCCAAGCGACGCCTCGAAGAGCTTCGATCCGGATCGGTGAAGCCCGTTCCGTGGGAAGAGGCCGAAAGGCTCATCTTCGACCCCCCGGATGGGCAGAAAGATCGTTGATTTACACCCCGACGCGATAGCAGAGGGCCGCGAGGCACGGCGCTGGTATGGGCAGCGCAGTCCGGCGGTTGAGGGTCGGCTGCGTCAAGCCCTGCGTCACGCCATCGCCAGCATCCTCGCGGCTCCTGAACGCTGGGCGCCGGACGCCGACGGTTTCAGGCGTTGTCGGGTTCGCGGTTTTCCGTACCGGCTGATCTACTGGACTGACGGCGCGTACAGCGTCGTGGTTGCAATCGCCCACACCAAACGACGCCCGGGCTACTGGAAGCAGCGCTTGAGGTAGAGGATCCCGGAACGGCTACTTCTTCGCCGGCAACTCGGCGCTGAACGTGGTCGTCTCGTACGTCTCGCGCTTGGCGGTCACGGTGGTGAAGGGCAGCATCCGGATCGCGTCGTAGTCGTCCGGGCACCACTTCTCGCAGGCCATGCAGCCGATGCAGGTGTCGTAGTTCACCGTGCACACGCTGAGATCGGGAGCCGCGGGGTCGGTCATGAGCGTGATGCAGTCGGGCACCGGGCACACAGCGATGCAGAACTCGCACCCCCGCCCGAAGCACTTGTTGGGATCGATCACGGCGAGGAGCTTGGGCTCCCGCTTCCGCACACTCGTCGCCTGCGGCTGCGGCACCGGCAGCTTGTCGTAGTCCTTGGGCAGCTTGCCGACGGGTGCGGCCATGGTCTCTCCCCCCGATCGATTCCAGTATACCCGAGGCGCCGACGGCCCTTCGTACTCGGTCTGGACCGAGTCACCTCAAGTAATTCCTCAAGCGACTCCGTCCGGACCGAGTTGCCTCAACCATCACTTGAACCTACTCGTTCCAGAACGAGTACGAAAGGTAACACCGCTCGAAGGTCGACTTTGACGCCACCGCTCCCCTGTGCTTGAATTGCCGTTTGCTGCCGTTGCCGCCCGCAGTCCTGGCCTGGTAGCTCAGTTGGTAGAGCAGCGGACTGAAAATCCGCGTGTCGGCGGTTCGACTCCGTCCCAGGCCACCAACTCTTCAGCGAGTTAGGCGTGGTCGTCTTTTCACCGTGCCCGCTTATGTGCCCGTACTGTGCCCGTTCCCGCCGTGACTCCAGTCCGTCGCCGCACGGAACGGAAGGTCAATAGGCGAACTTGTACTCGGCCTTCTCACCGTAGGTGTGGTTGACGCGAACCTCGTGTCTTGGCCCCGCACCGTGGCGCCGTCGAAGGATCGCCCCGCAGGCATCACCGCAGGCTCACGACAACTTGACGTGTTGACGCCTGACGGAGCCTTACTGCAGCGGCACCGTCGTGATCGTACCGGAGAGATCTGTCGTGTTTCCACGAACCACGTTGTTGCCGAAGGACTCCAACGTGCCGGTAAAGTTCTTGAGTCCGAGCCCGTTCTGGGTCACTGTGCAATGAGAAACTCGAATGGTTCCTTTGCTCGCTCCTGCTCCGCCCGAGATGTTGTTCGCCAGCAGCGAGCTCTCGACGTTGATCACCGAGGAGGGGGAATGCGTATACACGCCCCACGCGTTCCCTGAGACGACACTGTCTCGGACCGAGACCCGCGCGGAGCCGTCTGCATATACGCCGCTGAAGTCACTGGCAAGCCCGTTTCTCTCGATCACAGAGCGCGCGATCGAAGCCGAGGCCGTACCCGTTACATAGATCCCGCTGTCAGCTGAATTCCGGATCGTCGTGTCCGTCACGAAGAGAGCAGTCGCCGCCTGGAAGTCGATCCCGACGCCCCAACCGTCGAACACGCAGTTCTCCACGTAGAGGGCAGCACCGCCGGTAAAGGAGACTCCTTTGCCCGAGCCGGGGGTTGGCGCCTTGGAGGTCAACCCCCGAAGAACCACCGTGTCCGAGGCCCCCGCGTTCACCGTGATCGGCTGCGCCGTGAATGCGACCACGCCGAGCGGAGCGTTCACTCGCACTGCCTTCGTGATCGTCGCCACCGCGTAGGCCCCGGAGGTGAGGATGATGACCTCGCCCCCGTTGTCGACCGCCCCGATGGCGAAGGCGAGCGTCCGGCAGGGAGCGAGAACGTTCGCGCAGCTACCCGCATTGGTCCCCCTCACCGAGACGAACGCCCGGGGCGCGGCGTGGGAGCATGGAGCCGCCGCCAGGACCATCAGACACACCCATCCAAGAGCGACAGTCGGTCTCCGCATTGCTACTCTCCTTCCTCAAGTCGACGAATCCACGGCACCTCGGCTGCGGGCCGAGCGTCAGGTCCCTGCCAGCACACGCTTGTCGCGGGGCGACCTCGATGACGGGGCCGATCTTCTGCAGACTGATCGAACGGGCCGTCGGCGGCGAGGCTGCCGCCACGGCCGACAGCACCAGCACCACCGATCGGTGCCCCCAACGCGCCATTCTTCACCTCGGGCGTACGAGCCTAACATCCGTCGTCCGTGGCCGGTAGCTCCGGGGGGGGGGGCAGGACGGTCGACTCCACTCGACCGGACGTCACCCGAGGCGTGTCCGCCCCCTGCTGGCTTGAACCTTAGCGGCCGTCCGCGCCTGCACTTTGCCCGTCACTTTGCCCGAACCAACTGGACGCAATTGGATCCGACGTGACTTAGCCGGTCCAGTTGAGCCCACTAAGTCGCTCTAGAGTGCCCGTTGGGTACCGTTGGTGCTGTTTGGTCACCGTACTCGGGGCGTCCTGAAAATCCGCGTGTCGGCGGTTCGACTCCGTCCCAGGCCACCAACTCTTCAGCGAGTTAGGCGTGGTCGTCTCTTTCAGCCTGCCCCGTTTGTGCCCGTACTGTGCCCGTTCTCGCCTTTCATCGCGCATCTCTCCCAAGGTTGACGGTGTCCGCGCGCCGAACACGTCGACAACGACGAGGCTGTCGAGCTGATAGATCGACCCGAGCGTGAGATGGACGCCAGGCCTGCCGCCGGCAGCAGCCAGAAGGAGCGCGCCAGCGCCGCGCAGACGATGGCGCAGCAGATGTTTGCGCGCCGAAATCGCTGGATGATTTACCTTCGACGTTTTCGCCGCCCTGGCCGGCCAGATACACCAGCCGCGCGCCCGCCTCCAGCCGCGCCACATGGGAATAGGCATTCGGCGCCGGGTCGTAGAGGCCGGCGGGATTGATCAGTTGAAATGCTTGTTGGGTCATGGAGTGTGTCCTTATTGGATAGGCAGGGCGATGGGACGTATCGGCGCCGCGTCGCCGCCACGGAACTTGAGCGAGGCGCCGATGAAGGCGAATTGGTAGACCCGGTCGCGCGCCAGCGCTTCCAGATTGACGCAGTTCGATGATCGGCGCGCCTTGTTGCGCCAGCAGGTAGGTATGCACCGGCAGGTAGTTGTCGCTCACTTCGGATGGAAAGGCTTCAAGGCTGAGGTTGTCCGCGCCGACCACCATCGCGCCGCCATCCTCGACCAGGAACTTGGCGGCGTCTAGGCTCAGGCCGGGCGGATTGGCCATATAGACTTGCGCATTGTCGTAGTCGCGCATGCGGCCGGTGCGTATCAGCACCACGTCGCCTTGCTCCATCTTGACGCCCTGCAAGTCCAGCGCGTCGCGCAAGTCCTTGCGGCTGACGCGGTAATTGTCCGGCAACTGTTGCAAGCCCTTGGCCGTGGCCACGTCGATCAGCACGCCGCGTGCGACGATGGGCGGCAGTTTTTCGGCGCCGGTGACGGTCCAGCCACGGTCGCCGAGGTATTCGGCTTCGCTAAAGCCATTCCAGATCTTGCCGTTCAAGCCGAAATGATTCAAGGCGTCGATATGCGTGCCCATGTGGGCGTACATCGATACCGCCGAGCCGGTATAACTGACGTGGCGGTTCATCTTTTCGCCGACCTTCATCGAATCGGCCACCACATTGCCGTGCGGCGTGTGGGTCATCCACATTTGATACGGCGGATCGCCGGCCGCTTGCCAGCTCGGCATGCCGACATAAAAATCGACCCCCAGATCATAGCTTTTCTGGCCCGATACCCGGCTCAATATGGCGCTGCGCGAAGCCGGCGTGATCAGGTTCAGGCGGCCGATCTCGTCTTTCGGCCCCCATGGGCTGATGCCGACTTCCGGCGGCGCAACTGCAACGGCGGCGCCCGTGCTCAGCAAAACCAACAGCAAGACTGGCGTGATGTAGCGCATCGTCCTTTTCCTTTCAGGCGAACGCATGACGGTTCAGTCGGTATGGCACAGGCCGGAGCCGGCGACTCTGCTCCTGCCCTAAAGGCGCCGCTTACGCGTCACCAGCGCTCGGTCAATCGCTAGAGGGATGTAGACGTCGGCAGCTGCCGGCTCAGGCGCAGTCCCGGGCGACTCGAAGTGTCCGTTCAACCGGTTGCCGGAAGCATCCTCAAGGTTGCCAAAGACGGCCAGCGTGTACCGCGATTCAGTCCAGGGAGCGTCGGGCGTAAAGGTCCATCTCTTTTCGCCAACTTCTAGCCGAGCGCGCCCCTGGATTCGGCGATTACTCGAGTTCGCAACCGCGAGGTAGTCGACATCCCGACCGTCGATGGGCGCGTCCAACTCCACCACCAGCGGCTCGCGTGTGCCTGCACGGACGCTTCCGACGTTCCAGCCAGACGGGCGCGGGCCATCGTGGTCGTCCGAACCCACCTTCCAGCGCTTGATTTCCTGACCGTCCAACGTCAGCACCACCAACCCGTCGGCGTGGAGCACAGGTCCGACGGTGTCATGGGCGATGAGCCCGCTCTTCACGCGCCCAGGATGCAGAAGCACCGTCAAGATCTTGCCGCTGGGGGACCAGAGCTCCTGCTCCAGGAACGGCTTGTCGATGACATTGCCGTTGGCCTGGCGCAGTTCCAACCGAGGCAGGACGTCCTCGCCAACAGGCTGCGCGAACACCAAGGAGATGCGCAACAGGTTCGCTGGCACCTCCGGCCCTGACGGTTGGACGGCAACAGGCACCAACTGAGCAGCGACCGCCTGAGCGGCAGCCGCTGCCCACAGGGCCAGCACGCACAGAGCGCGCAACGCCTTCGTCACACCGGCCTCACTCGTGCGAACCGATGAGCTCGGGGAACCCTTCCTGCTTCATCAGGATGTCATGGGCAGGCTTGAAGTACTTGAGCTGGAACTCGTCGTTGTTGTAGCGGTACTGCGGGAAGTCGTACTCGGAGACGAAATCGGTCAGCCGGAACAGCATGGCCTTGTCGAACGACACCAACTGCAGGGCATCCTTCTCCAGCGCCCGGCGCACGACGATGAAGAACTGGTCGTCGAGGTTGTCGATGCGGGTGGCTCCCACCAGCGGTGCCGGCGTCTCCTGCACGCCGACGATTTGACCGGCAGGCACGGGCTTGTCGATGCCGGGCTTCTCGTTCGCAGCCTCGACCTCGGAGACCGGGATGATGTTGCCCGAGCGGTGGTAGTTCAGCAGCATCAGCATGTCTTGCGGCTTGCCGCTCGGGTCCTTGGCGCTGTACGAAATCATGTCCGCGGGCGTGTTGCCGTAGCCCAGTTCCGCGATGGCTTTGCCCTTGATGTGCGCACCGTCCTTCAGGTCCTCGAGCGGGATGGTCACGAGCGGCGTGCAGACATACGCGGCGATGACGTAAGGCTTTCCGCCAAGCGTTGCGAACGACATCGCGCGAATGGGAGCGCGCGTTTCAATCTGGTTGTGCGTGGTGTGGTAGATCTCCACCGACGTCATCGTCTGCTTGTCGGTGAACGGGTACGGGATGCGACGCAGCGTCGACGCGAAGTCCTGGTTCGACAGGCCCGCAACGAACAACTCGCCGCTGTTCCACTTCATGTCCGTGACCGTGAAGCTGCGCTCCGGTGTTTCCTTCCAGAACTCGACCTTGGAGTTGTTCGGGTTCTTCAGCGTCACCGCCGTCGACTTCATGCTCGCAAGGTTGAGCTTGCGCACCTTCTGGTCGGAAGTGACTGCAACAATCGCCGGCGTCTTGTTCGCTCCGACGCTCACTGCCAGGTACACCTCGCCCGAGCCAGGGCGCGCTGCCATGTCTTCGACCTTGACCTTGCCGGCGCCAAGCGACTTGGACAGCAACGCCTCCAGGTCCACGATGTTGAAGGTGCCTTCGCCCTTCTTGGGCACAGGCGCCGGCAACGTCAGCGCGTGCACCTGGGCGCCTTTCCAGTCGGCAACAAAGAGAATGTTGTCGGGGCCGAATGCGAGCCTCGATACGGACTTCACGTCGGCGGCAAAGGTTCCGGTGGCTACCAAAGCGGCCGCGACGGCGACGAGCATCTTCGAATGCATCTCAAGACTCCTATGCCTGGAGACCGCACGCGTGATGCCGAAGGACCTATGCGGTGGCGTCACGGCAACGGCGGGCGGGACGTGTATGTTCCCGGCATGCACGTGGCGAATGGCATCCAGGAGGTCTTTGGGGGGCATCGTCTTCAGTAGGTACCCGCGCGCACCCGCCTGCAGCGCCCGCTGGATCTCGACGTCACCCTCCGCGGTCGACAGCATGATGATCCGCGCCCCGGGGGAAGTCCGCGGAGGTCGCGGCCGGTCATAGCTTAATGGCCACCGGGTGCGGCAGCACTTCATCTGCACTTGTGGGCTCGGTTTGCGGCTGGTGATTGAGCGTCCGGCGCACCTTGGCTGACGCGCTGTAGATCCGTCGCACCTGCATGATTTCGCCAAGCGGCCTGTGCTCCTCGGTGACCCGCCACTGGTTGAACGCGAGCGCATCCGTCTTCTCGAGATTCTCGGTTCCCGAAATGTCCTGGCGCGGGACATGTACCCGTCCAACCGTCACGAAGGGAGAGAGTCTTTCCGGCCATTCGAGCGTTGTCACGTTGACTGGCATCGCCTCGAGATCGGTGCACAGCTGGACCTGGAGGTCGAAATCGAAGGCGCTGGCTTGCAGTTCGTCCACGAGGGTCGGATAGAACACGTCCGGCCGACCGCGTACGTCGAGTTCCCGATGGATCACACGCGTCGTGTTTTCCGTGGCCGGCGCGAGGCGGATCTTCGCGACGTAGTCGCCGTGACGCACCGCAGCCATGCTCCAGAAAGTGGTCAACAGCGGGTTGCGTACCGGCGTCTGCGCCGCTTTGACGAACGCGAACAGCTCGTCCCATGCCCAGTCGGACTGCTCGAACGCGCCCTTGCCGGTGACGAAATCCGTGAGCAGCTCGTGGAAGCCCGTCTTGCCGCGCGCCAGGTACTTGGGCACGTCGTTGGCGATCTCCTGGAGCACCAGATAGTGCTTCGCCGTGTTGGCGATGAATACCGGATTGTTCTTGAGCACGAGGTCGAAGGTGTCCGAGTCCGGCTCTTCGTCAACCAGCTTCGATCCGGGAACATCAAAAAGCTTCATGGCACATCCCAGAACCCCTCCGAGCGTGGCGTCCGGCCCCAGATGGTTGGAGGCGCTGGAGAACCGGATCAGCGTCCCGTGGCGGCCTGGCTTGGCGTAAATCCCCTGCGCGTACGCCGGAGGCACGTTGCGCAGGATCTGGACCTCCGCTTTGACGACGCCGAACGTCTTCGCGTGCGCGCCGCGGACTGCTCGCCCACTCCCCTCGGCCACCGGCGATTCGCGGACCTTCTTTTGCCAGAAGTCGATGATCTGTTCCAAGAGCGGATCGAGATCCGGATCGACAGTCTCTATCTCGGGCGTATAGCGGACGAAATCCGGTGGCATCTATCAGCGCTCCTTCTGCTCGATCGAGCTCGTTTCCGCGAGATTTACGATCCAACTTAGTGCCGACCGGGCATGAAGAAGTACTTGCGCCCGCGCTGAGCGTCTCGATGCGGTGCGCGCCGAACTTGTGTCGCCGAGGTCTTCGACAATCGTCATGGCCGCTCCTCAGAAGGACTCAGGGATGACTCGTCTGCCGGGACAGCCGTTGGGTATCCGTCGGCGCCAGATCCTCCGTCGCCTGCGCGACCGGGTTCCGAAGCGCATTCGCCAGCGCCCAATTTTCCGATCTCGGGCGCATCGGCGGAGAGCCCACCGAGCTGCCGGGTCTTCTGCTCCCGGCCTCTGTTGCGCGCTCGCCGAGGGTTTGGATGCCGTCGCCGTCAGTGCCATCGTGGTCCCCTTTTCCGTGTGCGGCTCGTTACTACCCTCAGCGGTACCGGCTTAGATGTTGATGCTCTGCGGGATCTTGGACGGGAGGAGGAATTCATACGGCGTCCGGGTCTTGTTCCTCTCATTGATCTGCGCTTCGATCTCGACCAGCTCTTGCTGGAACGTGGCCAGGTGCTTTTGGATGATCGGGTCGGTGAAATAGTTCTTTCCGTAGTCGCCCAGTCTCGTAAAGTAGACCGAGCTCAGGAAATACAAGATGTTCATCTGTGACACCGCGACATCCAGTGGAGGGAGCAACGTCAGGAAGTCGGTTCTGCTGACGCCTGCCTGCGGTCCCGGCCAGGGTGTATAGCTCGCCTCCGGCATCGCCGGTGCATAGCTCATCAGAGGACCCTGCGGGAAGTTCACGGCGGCATGTTGCGCGCTGGCGGTGAAACAGACCATCGTGACCAATTCGATGAGTTGCGCGCGCGTGGTGATCCGATTCGCCACGCCGACGTTGTTCACCCGGCCTCCATCGTGCGCGACCAGCTCGGCGACCCACTTCTGTAACTCCGCATCCCCTTGGACCGCCGCGTCGGACGCGTAATAGTGACTCACATAGTGTTCCAGCCATCGACTGATGG
Organism: uncultured Acidobacteriota bacterium; assembly: GCA_963742595.1. Taxonomy (GTDB): domain Bacteria; phylum Acidobacteriota; class Vicinamibacteria; order Fen-336; family Fen-336; genus CAVPGH01. Next base: position 230,479 of record CAVUMT010000001.1, read on the forward strand.
CGCCCCATATCAACAACGCATCATCGCGATATGGGTAGTCCGGCAGACGCTTCGCGTCGGCCACGCCACGTTGAGCCAGAGTTTGCGGCAGCGTCGAGGTGTTGACGTTCAGCAGATAGCTCTGCGCGCCTTTCACCGCGAATACCCGTGACTGGTCTATCGAGCCGAACAGCAGTACATCTATCAATCCGCCCGCCGCAGCCAGAATCCTCGCGGCGGGGTCATTGATCGCGAGCGTGCCTGCGAAATGCGGCGTCAGCACAACCGACAGCGGATGCGTGGGTGATAACTGATTGTGCGTGGCGATGACGAACGGCTCGATGAATAGATGTGTTCGGCCGAGATGGCTAACGGCTTGGTGAAAGTTCGCGTCGGCAATCTGCACGATCGTCTTGGCCATCCGCCAGTCATCGCCATCGCGCGGCAGGAAGATCGGATTGTCCGCTCCCGGCCTCGGCCCGCACTGAATCGCCACGGGCTTGAGCGATCGCCCGCCTGGCGGGATCGCGAATAGCGCTAGCGGCGCGACGCTGAACTTCTGCGACTCCGGCCAACTCCCGGCCTGAGCCCCATCGAACACGGAATAATCGGCTAGGTATAGCCGTCCCTCTGCGATCGCGGCCTCCACGCCGTCCTGCGTTCCCATCACAGACTGATACTGCTCTTCCGTAATCGGTAGGCGCGCGTCCGCCGACCTCATCTGCTCGATCATCAGCGGATTCGCACCGGCCACCCGCAGGGCGGCAAAGACAGTGTCGTCTTGAAAGTCCTGGCTGAGCGCCGGCAACGGAATGAATTGGAACAATTGGTTGAAGTCGTCCAGACTGGTAGCCCGCCCGGAGACGATGGCGAACCGCGGGAGTCTTCCGATGGCTATCAGAAGCTCCAGAGTGACGCTTGGCGCTACTGTCTGTATGACCCCTTCCAGGAGCGCCTTTAGCTCCGGCAGCGTACTCGGTGTTCCATGACGCGCTAACGCGGAGTCGATGGCATCTGTCAGACCACGCGTGGCACCCGCGGGCAGCCGGCGGGCTACGGCATCGAGCTCTTTGAGCACCTGGGACACGAATTCAGTGTTGCCGGGCCTGTGCTTGACTGCGATCATGATGTTATTGACCAGGATCTTCAGCGCCGGCACAGCGACGAGGGAGACCCACTCCGGTCGGGCGGAGAACGCTTCCGCCTCGGATACGGCGCCAACCATCGCCAAGGGCGGAAGGTAAGCATAGTTGTAGGTGTACTTGGTCGAGGCCTTCTTGTCTGTGGTAGTGGCGGCTATGCTCATGATTTCCCTTTCAAGCAATCGTTTGCATCGGCTTTGAAGTCGCTCTTGGCTTGCGCGACGCCTGGGCTGTAGCGCAGGAACCCTGGGGTCAGAGACGGCATCGGGGTATCTCGATTCATTGCGACGGGCTCACGCTCCGGCGGCTGCCGCGGCGACGTGCGACGAGCCGGCCGTGTCGGGGGCGGCGGCCGCACCCGGCGTGAGCACCGCTCGACCGACCAGGCGTCCGTGCTCGAAGTCGTCGTACGCCTGCTTCGCCGCGCTCATCGGATAGCGGTCGACGAGGACCTTGAGCCGCCCATGGGCGGCCAGCGAGACGACGTCCATCAACGCGATGCTGCCGCCGTTCAGGCTCGTCCCGAGCTGGGAGCCCGGAGGCACCTTGAAGAAGTCGAACGGAACGGAGCCGCCCCCCGCGCCGACCATGGTGAGACGCCCGCGCCACGAGAGCGCGGCGACTCCGGTCGCCAGCGTGGGATTGATCCCGACGCAATCGATCACGAACGCCGCCCCGAGGCCGCCCGTCAGCTCGCGGATCTGTTCCGCGGCGGTCGGACCACTCGTCACGACGTCGTCGGCGCCGTGCTCTCGGGCCAGCTTCAGTCGGGCTTCCGTCGAGTCGACCGCCACGACTCGAGCCCCCGTCAGCAGCCGGAGGAACTGGACCGCATACAGGCCCAACCCGCCCACGCCGATCACGACCGCCGTACTACCCGGATAGATCCCGGGAATCGCCGGCTTGATCGCAGAGTACGTCGTGATGCCGGCGTCCGTCAGCGGCGCCGCCAGGATGGGGTCGAGGTCGCCGATCGGCACCAAAAACCGGGCGTCCGGGACGAGGACGTACGGCGCGTGCCCCCCATCGAAACCGACTCCGGGTGCGCGAATCCCCTTCTGGTGCAGGCAGTGGTTCTCTTCCCCAGACCGGCACATGTGACAGCGGCCGCAGCTCCCCCAGGACGGGTTGACGGCGACCGCGTCGCTTTTCTTGAACCCCGTCACTCCGGTCCCGACCTCCTCCACCCATCCGGCGATCTCGTGCCCGAGCGTGAAGGGCGGCGCCTGGTCCGTCCAGTAGCTCTGTCCGCGGCCGATGACTGTGAAGTCGGTGTGACAAAGGCCCGAGCCGGCGACTTTGACGACCACCTGACCGGGGCCCGCGCGCGGATCGGGCACCTCCTGGAACTCCGGCGGCGTCTGCGGTTTCAACAGTCGGTAGGCGAGCATCGTGTTCCTCCTCTCGAGACGGCTACGCCCAGCCCACAGCGACCGCCAGGTGCCGGCCGAGGCTCACCGTCAGCATCACGGCGGGCTGGCTACCCACGTGTCGGGCGGTCGCGCCCCGGACGGGCCGGATGAGGTTGCCCGGCGCGCCGTAGGCGCCGTCGTTCCTGTTCTCGCGCCAGAAGAACAGCCGTGGGTGGTGACCCGCTGGGGATGATGTGGCTGCGTCGAACGCGCTCATGGGCATCTCCTGTCGACGCCTGAAATGCAACCACGCCCCGTGCGGTCGAGGCAATTGGACGAAGGTATCGGTGGGCCGCGCACCCGACCGACTGATACCAACGTGTCGCCGATACCTTCGTCCAATTGAACATGGTGGCTCGCGGGTTCATCGTGTCCTTGTTTTCGAGTGCGGAGGAGAAGGCATGATGCGCGTGGGAACACAGGTCGCGCTCTTCGTCGGGGGAACGATCGCAGTGGCTCACACCGGGACCGGAGCGACCATCGGTGCAGAGCCCGCCACGCAAGCGAAGACCAACGGCGCCGCAGCCATCCGGCCGTTTCGCGTTCACTATCCTGACGAGGCGCTCGCCGACCTGAAGCGCCGCATCGCGGCGACTCGCTGGCCCGAGCGGGAGATCGTCACGGACCAGTCGCAAGGCGTGCAACTGGCGACGGTGCAGAAGCTCGCGCGCTACTGGGGGAGCGAGTACGACTGGCGCAAGTGCGAAGCCAGGCTCAACGCGCTGCCGCAATTCATCACCACCATCGATGGCGTCGACATCCACTTCATCCACGTGCGGTCGAAGCATCCGAACGCGCTGCCGATGGTCGTCACGCACGGATGGCCGGGATCGGTCATCGAACAGTTGAAGATCATCGATCCGCTGACGAATCCCACCGCACATGGGGGGAGGGCGGCGGACGCTTTCGACGTCGTGATTCCGTCGCTGCCGGGCTACGGGTTCTCCGGGAAGCCCACGGAGACCGGCTGGGACCCGATCCGCATCGCACGCGCGTGGATCGTGCTCATGAAGCGCCTCGGGTACGCACGATTCGTGGCACAGGGCGGCGATTGGGGGAATGCGGTCACCGAGCAGATGTCGCTCCTGGGAGCTCCCGAGTTGGTCGGCATTCACACCAACATGCCGGCCACCGTGCCCAACGACATCAATGCGGCGGCCTTGGCCGGTGCACCCGTGCCGGCGGGCCTCTCCGCGGATGAAAGGCATGCCTACGAGCAGCTCGCGTACTTCTACAAGCACGGCCTGGGCTACGCCAACGAGATGGCGAACCGCCCGCAGACCCTCTACGGGATCGGCGACTCGCCGGTCGGCATGGCAGCCTGGATGCTGGACCACGATGCCCGCAGCCTGGCTCTCATCACCCGTGTCTTCGACGGCCAGCCCGAGGGGCTGACGCGTGACGACGTGCTCGACAACGTCACGCTCTACTGGCTGACCAACACAACGGTCTCGTCGGCGCGCCTCTATTGGGAAAGCAAGCTCGCCTTCTTTGCGCCAAAGAGCGTCCCCATCCCGGCCGCCGTGAGCGCCTTTCCGGAGGAGCTCTACCAGGCGCCGCGGAGCTGGACGGAACGGGCGTATCCCAAGCTCATCTACTACAACCGGCTCGAAAAGGGTGGCCACTTCGCGGCGTGGGAACAGCCGGAGCTGCTGGTGTCGGACCTGCGCGCGGCGTTCACGTCGCTGCGGTGATCGAGGAGGGGCCTTGTCGAGCATCACCGCGCCGACCCGATTCATCGAGACCAGGCTGGAGCGGTATGCCTACCGACGCTTCGGGGGAGGACCGGCCCCGCCGCTCGTTTTCCTGCAGCACTTCACCGGGACCCTGGACAACTGGGATCCCGCCGTCACCAACCCGCTAGCTCGCGGCCGGGAGGTGGTCCTATTCGAGAGCGCGGGCGTGGGGCGCTCGAGTGGAGAGGTGCCCCCCACGATCGCCGGCATGGCCGACCACCTCCTCGCCTTCGTGGACGCGCTCGGGCTCACTCGGATCGATCTGCTCGGCTTCTCGCTGGGCGGCATGGTCGCGCAACAGATCGCGGTTGGCCGCCCCGCCCTCGTCCGCAAGATGCTGCTGGTGGGCAGTGCCCCGGAGGGCGGGGAGGACATCATGCACCTGGAGAAGCCGGAGCTCAGCAAGATCCTCGCGGACCCTACCCTCTCCGGCCCTCAGGTCCTGGTGAGGCTCTTCTTCACGCCCAGCGAATCGAGTCAAGCGGCCGGCGAGGCCTTCGTGGCGCGGATCGCGGCACGGACCGAGGACCGAGAGCCGATCTCGGGCCCGAAGGTCGCGCAAGCCCAGATGGCCGCCTTTCGGTCCTGGGAGCGCGTCGACGGCGAACGCTTCGGGATGCTCCGCCGCATCGTGCAGCCCTGTCTCGTGGTCAACGGGATGAAAGACATGATGATTCCGGTCAGGAATTCCTACCTCATGGCCGAGCACCTGCCGAACGCAGTGCTGTTGACCTATCCAGACGCCGGACATGGCTCGCTCTTCCAGTTCCACGAGTCCTTCGTACGGCAAGCGGCGCTCTTCCTGGACTAGCTGCCCGGACAACGCGCATGAACTCCGGGCGCTAACACAGATCCGTTGGAGGTACACATGTCGACCATTCGTCTGCAGCGGAAAACGACCTCGACGCCCGAGCAGTTCCTCGATGCCCTCATCGACTTCGGGCCGGGCCGCTCGAAGCTCTTCGGCAACAGCGCGGACGGCTACCTCAAGGTGCATCACCGCGGCCCCTCTGAAGCCGACGTGACCGAAGGGTCGGGTGGCATCTGGGAACGCCTCCACTACGACTGGTCCGATCGCGCTCGCGTCGTCATGAAGACCACAGACTCCAACGTCTGGGGAGGTCGCTCCGGGCACGTCTACACGTTCACGAAGCGGCCCGATGGCACGACCGACGTGGACGCCGTAGTGATACGCGAGGGCAAGAACCTCAAGGGGCGGGCGCTCGGGTTCGTACTCGGGACCGTGGGCAGGCGCGTCCTGGACAAGGCGTTCGGAAACACCATCAAGGCCATCGAAGTCCGGAATGGGAAGGGCCGAGCGACACCAGACACGGACTGAACGCCGCCGGCAGGAGACCTGCGCATGGCGAGGTTCGACGACGACGTGGCAATCATCGGCTCGGGCTTCGGTGGAAGCGTCGCCGCACTACGCGCCGCCGAGAAGTCGTTTCATGAAGACGGTCCAGTTCTCCGCTTTGTCGGAGCTGATCCCGACCGTGCTGGGGGACATGAAGCCGCCTGAGCGGGATTCGGGACAATGAGAACGATGATCATTGGCCTGGCCGCGCTGCCGGCTGTCGCTGCGATGGCGGTACTGGGCTCGCGTGGGGCGCGCTTCCTGGCCGACGAGGGACCGCTACCGGACCTGCGCGGGGCCGTCGGCTGGCTCAACTCGGCTTTCCGGAACGGCAAGTCGCTCCGAGGCAAGGTGGTGCTGGTCAACTTCTGGACCTATACCTGCATCAACTCGCTGCGGCCGCTGCCGTACCTCAAGGCCTGGGCCGAGAAATACAAGGATGCCGGCCTGGTCGTGATCGGCGTCCACACGCCCGAGTTCTCGTTCGAGAAGCAGCGCACGAACGTGGAGACTGCCGTACGCGACCTGGAGGTGGCCTACCCCGTCGCGATCGACAGCGACTACAGGATCTGGGAGGCCTTCGACAACCAGTACTGGCCGGCGATGTACTTCGTCGACGCGAGAGGACGCATCCGCCACCGCTACTTCGGCGAAGGTGAATACGTCGAGGCCGAGCGGGTACTCCGGGCACTGCTCCACGAGAACGGCGCCCTTGGGCTGGATGGCAACACTGTACGCGTCGTTGCCGACGGCATCGAAGCCCCGCCGAGCACGGCGGTCCAGTCGCCCGAAACGTACATCGGCTATCGACGTGGAGAACGTTTCGCGTCCCGGGAGCGCCTGACCAGAGACATCGCGAAGTCCTACCACGCGCCGGAAGAACTCCGGCTGAACCACTGGGGACTTGCCGGATCGTGGAACATCGGCGCGGAGAGCGCCGCGCTCGAGGCGGCCGGTGGCCGAATCGTCTTCCGCTTCCAGGGTCGCGATCTGCACTTGCTACTCGCCCCCGGGAAGGACGGCCGGCCGATCCGCTTCAAGGTCAGCGTGGACGGCGCCGCGCCAGGCGATGCTCACGGAGTCGATACTTCCACCGACGGCAGCGGTGAGGTTCGCGAGCCTCGTCTGTATCAGCTCGTTCGCCAGCGTGGTCGCATCGAAGACCGGACGTTTGAGATCGAGTTCCTCGACGTGGGCGTCCGCGCTGTCGTTTTCACATTCGGCTAGTACCTGACATCGGGGTGCAATCGCCTCGCGCCTTGAGACCCTCTCACGGCAGCTCGAGTCTCGCGGACATCCTCACCAGGTCGGGCAGGGACTCGGCCTTCATCTTCCGCATCACTTGGCCCCGGTGGGCCTTCACGGTGATTTCGCTGATGCCAAGGTCGGCGCCGACGTGCTTGTTTGGCCGGCCGGACACCACGAGTGCCATGACCTCCCGCTCGCGGCGGCTGAGCGACGCGTGACGATCCCGCAGCGCTTGTAGCGCCGACTCCTGACCGAGGGCCGCCCGGCTCCGGTCAAGAGCATCGCGAATCGTGCTCAACCATAGCTCGTCGCGAACCGGCTTGGCGAGAAGGTCAACAGCGCCCGCGTTCATGGCCTGGACCACGGCCGGCATCTCGGCGCGTGCTCCCACGAAAATGATCAGCGCGCCCAGGCGCTGGTGCACCGAGGCGTCGTCTACGACGAATACGACCGGTGTCGCATGCGACATCTGTTACCTCGCTTCTCCGCCGGGATAGTGGTGACTCCACGGCGGACGGAGTATCGTGTGGCGCCCCAGCGGGCACGACAACGACCGGATGTTGAAGGGATGTTGAAGAAGAAAAGCGCTAGGATGACGCGCGGAGCGTCGCATGCCCGATGGCTGGACCGGGCCCGCGTCATGAGGGCACCGGGAGTCCCCGGATCGGGGCCCGAGCACGAAAGACGGCAACTCTACTTCGGAGAGTTCTCGGCAGAGCTCGACGCGTCCGACTGCCGCGGGCTCTACCGGGGTCATGAGCCCATCGGGTTGAGCGACGTGCCGAGGAAGGTTCTGTTCCTCCTGCTCCAGGAACGCCCGCGTCCCGTTCTCGCCAAGGTGCTGATGAGCGCGCTCTGGCATCCCGGCGCCAACCCGAGCAACGTCGCGAAGCAGGTGAAAGCGCTCCGGATCGCGATGGGTGACGAGCGCTCGCAAGAGTACATCCGGACCGTCAAGAAGGAAGGGTACGCCTTCGTGATGCCGGTGACGGAGGCGCCCATGGCGACGAGCGTCGTCGCGGCTGCAGGGCGTCGCGAGCGCGCACTACGACTCGACTGGACTCCGCTTGCGAGTGTCAGCACGGCCGGCGGGGCTCTAGCTTCGCCGAACGGGACGGAGTGGCGGCTGGCGACGACGAAGATGTTCAACGACTTCCGAGGGTCGTGCCTTCACGACCTCGAGCAGGTGGACGAGGCGCTCGAGGAGTGTCACAGCCGGGTACGGCTCCTCGTGAGCCGCAAGCGTCTGCACCTGCCCAGCTGGTTCGCCCAGGACTCGGGGTTCGTTCCACCGCGAGGCACCGGCTACGCACCCGGCGCGGCGCCGAGCGAACCAGACGCGGAGATTGCGTCGAGCGCGGCGGAGCTCATCGCATACTCGGGGACCTCCCCGATCGTGGTCAACGTCGGCGCGTATTCTCCCGCGTGCATCGCGGTCCTGCACAGTCTGCGCCGACGCTACGGGCTCGACGTCCGCAGCGACTTCGAGAACCTGAGCGGGCGCCAGCAGGTCCTGGCTCTCCGCCACGACGATGAAGCCGACTTCCTCTTAGCCCCTCACGGGCCGGTGTTGCTGGTCGGCGAGGGCCGTGCCCTCGACTACCGGTGGGTGGCCCCCGTATACGCGTACGAACAAGTCGTGCTCGAGACGCCGGGCTCGGCGCGGGGCCGCAAGAGGAAGCTCCTCGTCTACAGAGGGGGTTCTCCCGAAGAACAGTTGATCGCGGGCGTCGGCATACCGGCTGCGGCGGAACCCGAGATGATCAGCAGCCTCGAGCGGCTTGTTTCGAGCGTGCCACAGCTTTCGCCGGGAGACATGGTCATCGCCTGGCAACCGCTCGCGAGCGGGCTCGAGTCCAGGCACCGACTGAGGCGCATCGCGAATTTCCGGTGCTGGATATCGCTCTACTGCCACAAGCGATGGCAGAGGGGGGCTTTGCGCCCGTTGAAGACCCAGTTCACGCAGCTCTTCGCACGGGAGTGGATCTTCGCCATGCGGAACCTCGAATGGGCGGCGGAATGCCTCGCCCTCGAGTTGAGGGCACTCGAGTTCTTCGCCGCGGGGAGCGGACTGGACCCGGCCGATCGCCGGCTCTTCGACTCCCGCCTGCAGCTTCCCGGGTTGCACCTTCGGTAGCGAGCGCGTGGCGGGGACACGGACCTCCCGACACCTGGACCCACTCGGGTCCCCGACCAATCGGTTCGAGCCAGGTAAAGCAGCTCCCGAGCAAGGACGTGGTCGAGGCCTACGCGAAGGCCGTGACTCCAGTCCGTCGCCGCACGGAACGGAAGGTCAATAGGCGAACTTGTACTCGGCCTTCTCACCGTAGGTGTGGTTGACGCGAAGCTCGTGTCTTGGCCCCGCACCGTGGCGCCGTCGAAGGATCGCCCCGCAGGCATCACCGCAGGCTCACGACAACTTGACGTGTTGACGCCTGACGGAGCCTTACTGCAGCGGCACCGTCGTGATCGTACCGGAGAGATCTGTCGTGTTTCCACGAACCACGTTGTTGCCGAAGGACTCCAACGTGCCGGTAAAGTTCTTGAGTCCGAGCCCGTTCTGGGTCACTGTGCAATGAGAAACCCGAATGGTTCCTTTGCTCGCTCCTGCTCCGCCCGAGATGTTGTTCGCCAGCAGCGAGCTCTCGACGTTGATCACCGAGGAGAAAGAATGAGTATACACGCCCCACGCGTTCCCTGAGACGACACTGTCTCGGACCGAGACCCGCGCCGAGCCGTCTGCAAATACGCCGCTGAAGTCACTGGCAAGCCCGTTTCTCTCGATCACAGAGCGCGCGATCGAAGCCGAGGCGGTACCCGTTACATAGATCCCGCTGTCAGCTGAATTCCGGATCGTCGTGTCCGTCACGAAGAGAGCAGTCGCAGCCTGGAAGTCGATCCCCACGCCCCAACCGTCGAACACGCAGTTCTCCACGTAGAGGGCAGCACCGCCGGTAAAGGAGACTCCTTTACCCGAGCCGGGGGTTGGCGCCTTGGAGGTCAACCCCCGAAGAACCACCGTGTCCGAGGCCCCCGCGTTCACCGTGATCGGCTCCGCCGTGAATGCGACCACGCCGAGCGGAGCGTTCACTCGCACTGCCTTCGTGATCGTCGCCACCGCGTAGGCCCCGGAGGTGAGGATGATGACCTCGCCCCCGTTGTCGACCGCCCCGATGGCGAAGGCGAGCGTCCTGCAGGGAGCGAGAACGTTCGCGCAGCTACCCGCATTGGTCCCCCTCACCGAGACGAACGCCCGGGGCGCGGCGTGGGAGCATGGAGCCGCCGCCAAGACCATCAGACACACCCATCCAAGAGCGACAGTCGGTCTCCGCATTGCTACTCTCCTTCCTCAAGTCGACGAATCCACGGCACCTCGGCTGCGGGCCGAGCGTCAGGTCCCTGCCAGCACACGCTTGTCGCGGGGCGACCTCGATGACGGGGCCGATCTTCTGCAGACTGATCGAACGGGCCGTCGGCGGCGAGGCTGCCGCCACGGCCGACAGCACCAGCACCACCGATCGGTGCCCCCAACGCGCCATTCTTCACCTCGGGCGTACGAGCCTAACATCCGTCGTCCGTGGCCGGTAGCTCGGGGGGGGGGGCAGGACGGTCGACTCCACTCGACCGGACGTCACCCGAGGCGTGTCCGCCCCCTGCTGGCTTGAACCTTAGCGGCCGTCCGCGCCTGCACTTTGCCCGTCACTTTGCCCGAACCAACTGGACGCAATTGGATCCGACGTGACTTAGCCGGTCCAGTTGAGCCCACTAAGTCGCTCTAGAGTGCCCGTTGGGTACCGTTGGTGCTGTTTGGTCACCGTACTCGGGGCGTCCTGAAAATCCGCGTGTCGGCGGTTCGACTCCGTCCCAGGCCACCAACCCCAAGACCCAGGCCGCCGACCACTTCGTCCCGGTTCAGCTACGCGCCGCGAAGGTCGTGGATCCTCTTCGCCTTGAACTCCCGCGAGACCGTCCCGTAGGGCTTCAGGTCGACGGCGACCTTCACCTCGAGCGCGCTCGACACCTCGCGCACGACCTTTTCCCCGACCTCGGCCCACTCCGCCTCGGCGATCTCCGGGCGCGGCTCGCAGCGGACCGTGACGAGGTCCTGTCCGTCCCGCTTCTCGACGACGATCTCGTAGGCCTCGCTGATGTCCGGGATGCGGCGGACCACGTCCTCGATCGCGCTCGGATAGAGGTGGGTGCCGCGCAGCGACAGCATGTCGTCCATCCGTCCGTACATCCCGCCCACCGCGCGCGCGGTGGTCCGGCCGCAGCCGCAGCGCTCCGTGGTCAGCCGCGTGTAGTCGCCCAGCAGGTAGCGGGGGAACGGCGTGCCCTCGGAGTAGAGCCCGCTCACCACCAGCACGCCGTCCTTGCCTTCGGGCACCGGCTCGAAAGTCTTCGGGTCCACGACCTCCGCGATGCAGCTGTCCTCCATGAAGTGGAGGTTCATGGCCCGGTCCTTCTGCGCCGCCTCGAACCGGCACGAGTGGCAGGTCATGCCGGTCTCGGTGGCGCCGAAGAACTCGTGCAGCGTCGCGCCCCAGAGCTCCTCGACGCGCCGCTTGGTCGCCGGCACGCAGCCTCCGGGCTCGGCGCCGTTGAACAGGATCTTCACGCCGGACTGCCGCGGGTCGAGGCCCATCGCCTTCATCTTCTCGCCCAGGAAGAGCGCGAAGGAGGCCGTCGTCCCCAGCACCGTCGCCGGGAAGGTCCTCTGGAAGTCGATGCGCCGTTTCAGGTCCGCGCCGCCCAGGGCGATCACCGGGCAGCCCAGGTGGTGCATCCCCTGCTGGGCCTCCCAGAAGAAGATGTGGGCGCCGTAGTTGGTGATGAAGGTCCCCACGTCGCCCGGCCGCACGCCCATCCCCCAGAAAGCCCGGGCGAAGAGCCAGCCGGCCTGGTCCCGATCGAAGCGGGTCATTCGGAAGGGGCGGGGCGCGGCCGTCGTGCCGCCCGTCGTGAAGAGCAGCCACCCGTCCCGGGTCCAGACCTCCTGCGAGATGGGAGAGTAGTCGCCCCAGGGCGGGCAGGCCTTCTGGCTCTCGACGAAGGCCTCCCGCGTGACGAGCGGGAGCTTGCGCAGGTCGTCCAGGCTCTTGATGTCGGCGGGCCGCAGCTTCTCCTGCTCGAGCAGGCGCCGGTAGAGCGGAGAGTGGTCCCAGAGGAAGGCCACCGCGGCGACCAGCTTGTCGCTCTGGATCTCCCGGAGGCGGCCGCGGGGTGCGGTCTCGAGCTGCGGCGACCAGCACTCGTCGCCGCCGGGCTCGACCGGATCGAGCCTGTACTTCTTCAGGACCTCCTGGAAGCGTTCGCGTGAATCCACGTCAGCTCCGCCCCCGGACCCCGGAATCCGCGCCGCTGGGAGGCAGTCGCACCTGGACCTTGTCGGACCGGCCCTGCTTGCTCAGGAACTGGTCGAGGGTCTTCTTGAAGTACGGATCGGCGATCGACTCCATGACGTTCTCGATCTCCAACTCGGTGCACTCCTCGATCGATTGGCGCCAGCCGGCATGGAAGCGCGACTTGGCCATCGCTTGAAGGTGCGTGGGGCCGGCGGCGAGGTCCGCGGCAATCTGCGCGACGTTCTTCTGGAAGTCGGCGCGCGGGTAGACGCGATTCACGATCTGCCAGTCCAGCGCCTCGGCGGCGGTCAGGGTCCGGTTGGTGAGCATGAGCTCCATCGCCCGGCGGAAGCCGACGATCTTCACGAGCGTGTAGCTGGTCGCGGCGTCGTTGGCCAGTCCGATGGAGTGCCAGGCGCACAGGAAGGTGGCGCTGTCCACCGCCACGGCCATGTCGGCGGCGAGGGTCATCCCCAGGCCGACGCCGGCGGCCACACCGTTGACGGCGGCGAGGACCGGCCGCGGCAGGTGGATGATCTTGTGCAGCACCTGGTGCCACCACATTGCCAGCGTCTCGAAGTGGGAGCGGATCTGCGTCGGGCTTCCAGTCGGCGAAGGGTATCTCCTTGAGGTTGAGGCCCGCCGAGAAGGCACGCTCACCCGCTCCCGTAAGCACGACCGCACCGATGTCCGACCGCTGCTCGCAGCGGCGCAGGGCGTCCAGCGTCTCCTGGACACCCAGCAGGTCCATGGCGTTGGCCATCTTGGGGAGGTTGAAGGTGAGGGTGGCGACGCCGTTGTCCTCGACCTCGAATCGGATGTGCTCGTATTCGCTTGAGGCCATCGGGGCTCCTTGACTCTACACAGCCTCGGGCGGGACGGCGACGACGTCGACCTGGACCTCCTGCGTACCCAGCTGGGGATGCGTGGCCCGCAGCCTCACCTTGCCCGCCCGCTCCGCCGCGCGGATCCAGATCGCACCCGTGCCGCCGACCAGCACGAAGGGGTTGTCGCCGATGATCTCGGCCGGACCTTCCAGCTCCAGCCGCACGGCGTCGTTGGCGAACGGGCGGATCGCGCCGAACTCGTCGGTGACGCGCAGGACGACGCGGGTCGAATCGGCGCCGTCCGCCAGGAGCTGCGTGTCGTCGGGCAGGAGCGCGAAGCGGGCGTCCACGCCCTTGCCGGAGTAGTTCTTCACGATCACCTGCTGTCCCCCGATGTAGCCCTCGAGCCGCAGGTCGCCCCAGCGATGGAACAGCTCGTCCAGCTTGACGTCGAAGGGCGGATGGCGCAGGTGGGGGAACTGGGCGCGGTCCGGGTCGGCCTCGACCACCAGATTGCCGTCGATATAGAGCTTGAGATGGTCGCAGTTCGACGACACGAGCGCCCGCGAGAACCCGACGGACTGGTCGCCGCGCGCCCAGTGGAAGGCGGGCTCGAGCACGACCTGCTCGGCGGGTTCGCACTGCGACTTGTAGAAACCGGCCGCGGGCTTCGGCTCGCGGAAGATGTCGGTCACGCCGTGGTAGCAGACGTGGTCGCCCGAGCCGAAGTCGCCGTGGGTGTTGTAGTCGAACGCGCACCAGCCGATGCCCCCGGCGTACTGCGGGTCGGAAGCGATCTGGTCGTGGATGCGCGCGTGACGCAGCGTGTGCTCGACGAGCCGCTCGACGTTGTCGATGGTCTTGGTGGGAAAGGTGTGGCCGACGAACTCCGTGTTCAGGTAGCGCGGGTGGTTCGGCGGCTTCAGGGGGAAGCCGAAGTCGTTCATGGTGAAGACGTCCTCCAGGAGTTCCGACTCCTGGGCGTAGCGGATGCCGCCCGTCTGGCGCGTGGGATCGAGCTCGTGGGCCAGGGCGTTGGTGCGGGTGTAGAAGTCGTGGAAGTCCTTCGACTCGTTGATCCGCACGCCCCAGAGCACGATCGACGGGTGGTTCCAGTCGCGCCGGATCATCCGTCGCACGTTGTCCACCGAGAGGTCTCTCCACGCGTCGTCCCCGACGTGCTGCCAGCCGGGGATCTCCTCCAGCACCAGCAGCCCGATCTCGTCGCAGGCGTCGAGGAAGTGCCGCGACTGGGGATAGTGCGACGTGCGGACGATGTTGCAGCCGAGCTCGCGGCGGAGAATCTGCGCGTCCCGGCGTTGCACGCGCGCGGGCATCGCCTGCCCGACGAACGGGTACGTCTGGTGGCGGTTGAGCCCGCGAAGCTTGACCACCTTGCCGTTCAGCTCGAAGCCGTGGTCGGTGAACTGCGCCTCGCGGAAGCCCGTCCGGCGCGCGTCCTCGTCCACGAGCCGCGCCCCGTCGAGCAGGCGCACGCGCACCTCGTAGAGCCGAGGCTGCGCGAGGTCCCAGAGCTTGACGGGTCCGAGCCGGTCCAGGCGGACGGTGTGGGCGAGCGGCTCGCCGGTGGCGGCCGAGGGCGGCACGCGCCGCGTGGCGCGGGCGAGGGCCTGCCCGCCTTCCCATAGCTCGACCTCGAGCGTCAGTGGGCGGCGCGACGGCTCGAGGCTCTGGAGGAAGCACACGACGTCGAGGCCAGGACGCGCGGTCAGGACGTCCCTCGGCTTCGCGAGGACGTTCTCGATGAAGGTGCCCGGGACGACGCGCAGGGCCACCTCGCGGTAGATCCCGCCGAACGTGAGGTAGTCGATCTCGTAGCCGAAGGGAGGGATGTCGGCCCGCTCCGTGGAGTCGACCTCGACAGCCAGGACGTTCTCGCCGTCCCAGTCGAGGTGCGGCGTGAGCTCGAACGAGAATGGCGTGTAGCCGCCCCGGTACTCGCCGAGCCTTTCGCCGTTGATCCACACGGTGGACGCCGTCATCACGCCCTCGAAGTCGACGAAGACGTGGCGCCCACGCGCCTCGCGTGGCAGCCGGAAGCGCCGCCTGTAGAGCGAGACGAACTGCGAGGCCTTCTCGCTGAAGCCGTGCCAGGGCAGGCGGGCGTTGGTGTGAGGGACGACGACGCGCTCGAAGCTCGAGTCGTCGAAGGCCCGGCCTTGGCCGTTCGGCACGACCGTCCGGCTGAAGCGCCAGCCCCGGTTCATTGGAAGGACCAGCCGGCCTCCCGGGGCGCGGGGGCCAGACCGGTTCTCTCCGCTCGTCAGGGGGTTCGGGGTCAGGACGGCTCCGGCGAGGGCGGTGCTCGTGCGCTCGAGAAAGTGGCGTCGATCCATGGGCGACCTCGACGGCGAGTCTCCTCGCGACCTCGATCCCCCGTCAATCCCCACTTTGCTCCAGGCGAAACGTGGGTGTCTTGAGACAGGCCGTCTCCAGTACGACGGATCCATTGCGGGGCGGGGCCCCCCTTGATACAAAGCCCTGTCGACCGCCGAGCGCGGCCGCCGGTCTCGACGCCACGGTGACGGGCCACCCCGCCCCCTTCATCGGGGGGTGGGGTGCTCGCGCCAGGAGGAACGGTCATGAGCAAGGTCAATGACGTCCTCGTCCCCGTGGATCTTTCCGAGGGATCCCGCGCCGCGCTCGACTACGCCGCGGCGCTGGCCCGCAAGCTCGGTGCCCGTCTGACCGCCCTCCACGTCGCGCCGCCCTATGTCACCTACGAGCCCCTGCCCGCTTTTCCCCCTTTGGCCCCCCTCGACCCCGCAAAGCAGCGTGCGCTCGAGGAGAGCGTTCGTCAGTTCGTCACGCCGCCGGGATCGGAACAGCCGCTCGCTGCGGTCTTGGTCCGCGACGGCGATCCCGCCGACGAGATCCTGGCCCAGGCCACCGCTTCCGGCGCCGACCTCATCGTGCTCGGGACGCATGGACGACGAGGCTTTGAGCGCTGGGTGTTGGGCTCGGTGACCGAGCGCGTGGCGCGAAAGGCCGAC
This sequence comes from uncultured Acidobacteriota bacterium, assembly GCA_963742595.1. Taxonomy (GTDB): domain Bacteria; phylum Acidobacteriota; class Vicinamibacteria; order Fen-336; family Fen-336; genus CAVPGH01. Next base: position 246,539 of record CAVUMT010000001.1, read on the forward strand.
CGCCCCGTGCTGGCGGTTCCCCCCAAGAACGGACCCGCCGCCTTTGCGCGGGTGCTGTGCGCCCTCGATCTCGGCGACTCTTCAGCCGAGACCCTGACCCAGGCGGCAACGATCGCGACGGCCCTGGACGCGAAGCTGATCGTGCTCTACGTCGCCAGCGATTTGCACTGGTACGAGCCGTGGCCGATCGCGGGTATCGACGTGGGCGCCGTGCGCCAGGCCGTCAGCCAGGCCTCTCGGAAGCGCCTGGCCGAGGTGGTCGCGCGCCACGTCCCCGACAGCACGGAGGTGGAGTTGCGGGTGGCCTTCGGCCGCGCCCACAAGGAGATCGAGAAGGCGGCGGGCGAAGGGGCGGACCTCGTCGTCATGGGCGCGAGCGCGAGCGGCGCCGTCGACCGACTCTTCTTCGGCTCCACGGCCCAGCACGTCCTTCGCGCGGGGGTCTGTCCGGTGCTCCTGGTCCGACACGGCGCGCCCGCCTCGGCCTGATCGACCGTTAACCGATACCTGCGCTCGCCAGGCTCGTCACGGCGCGAGGGCTGCGATCGCAGGCGCTGCCACTTGTTGCCCCGCCGGAGTGCGGCGACTTACGACGACGTGACCTCTCGAACGGCGGGTAGCGGCTCCCGGGTCCAAGAGACCGTGTTGCCGAGCACCTCGAGCACCGCGACGTAGGTGGGCTTGTGCCCGTCCCGCGCGACGCGCGCGGTGGCGCCCGCGCTGAGCTGCTTGCTGCGCTGGAACGCTATCACCGAGAGCAGGAAGCGGTTGTTCAGCGAGTGGTTGCCGGAACCCACCTGGATCAGTGGGTGCGCGGCCGTCGAGGGCGCCGTCAACATTGCTTGCCCCGCGCGGACGACAGCGGCGAGCGGGCCGGGGCCAACTCGAGCGCGTGCCTGTCGGCGGTGGCCGGCAGCAACCATCCGTGCGACGGATGCAGGCGATTCTCGGCGGGATCGTTCAGGCCGAGCCAGACACGGACGGCGGTGATTACACGAGAGAGAAACGAAGTCAATTGGATTGCCTCAGTGGGCCAGGGGCGGGAAGCTGCGACGGTCTCGTGACCTTACGCAGACTCGCGGGCAGGTGCGAGGCCGCGGATCTGGGGGCCCGCTCGAGGGCTGGTGAACAGCGTACCACGCTGCGATGAGCTGGAGTCGCGGAGCCAAGAAAAAGACGAAATCACCCCTCGCGCTGGCCCCACCGGCGGAGGTATCCAAGCGGGCCCAACGCTCCCGGGCGCGCCGGGGTGGAAGCAGAACAATTGGCTGCGAAGGATGCGTTAGGTGCATGCGGCCAGGGTGAATCCGCGTGTCGGTGGTTCGACTCCGCCCCAGGCCACCAATCAGACGCGCGGAGCGTACCCTTTTCGTCGGTGTTCGCGTATCCTCCTGCGAATCAAACTAGGTGGCCAGATGGCGCTCGGTGACGAAGGCGGGCACGCCAGGAGCGAACCACGGGAACCGAGCGCGGTGACCGAACCGGCCGGCGGTGACGGCTCCCCGTCGGCGGGGGCGGCCAGCCCGCCCCCGGCCGCCGCGCCATCACCCATGGCACCCGTGGCGGCGGGAGAGCGGATCGAGATCATAGACGTCCTGCGCGGGGCGGCGCTGTTTGGAATCCTCGCCGCGAACATGCGGGCCCTCGGCGCCCCTTGGCGCCTCTACGACAACCTGCATCTGCTGTTCCCGGGGTTTGCCGACCGCTTCGTCCAGGGATTGATCGACGTCTTCATCAGTGGGAAGTTCCTGACGCTGTTCTCGTTCCTCTTCGGGCTCGGCTTCGCGGTGCAGATGACCCGTGCGGAGGCTCGCGGCGCCCGCGTGCGCTCGTTCTACCCGCGTCGGCTCCTCGTCCTCCTGGCGATTGGGATCGTCCACGGGGCGCTCCTCTTCTGGGGCGACATCCTCGTGGCGTACGCGCTCGTCGGGTTCCTCCTCCTCGCTTTCCGGAAGAGGCAACCATCCACTGTCTTGCGCTGGGCCATTGGCCTGCCTCTCGTCTTCACCATCCTGGGGAGCCTCGCGTTCATCGTCCTCCAGCTGATCAGCCTGCCCCCCGACAACCCCGAGGAGGAGTTGGCCGAAGTGACACGGCTGGTGCGGGCCTTCAATGAGGGGGGACTCTTCGACGTAGTCGCCGAGAACTTCCTCTCCTGGGTCTCGTTCGTGCCCAAGAACCTGAGCGTGCTCTTCCTCCTTCCGGCGTTCCTGTTCGGCCTCTGGGCGTGGCGACGGGGGGTCCCCCAAGACCTCAGGACGCATGCCGGCGCGCTCCGTCGGACGTGGCGGCTTGCCTTGCCCGTGGGGTTGGCCCTCAACGCATTCGCGGTCGCCGAGGAGATCTTGCGGGCGGGCTCGAGACCTCGCCCGCCCGATCTTCTGGTCTTCGCCGCGGGGATGAGCCGGTTCTACGGTACATACGTCCTGGCCCTTGGGTACGCGGCCGGTCTCGCTCTGCTGGCGCAGCAGGACCGCTGGCGGCGCCGTCTCGCTCCGGCTGCGGCCGTGGGCCGCATGGCCCTCACGAACTACCTGATGCAGTCGCTGGTGTGCGTGGCCCTGTTCACCACAACCGACCTTTACGGGAAGGTCGGACCGGCCCTCCTCCTCATCCCGACCATCGTGGTCTACGCCGGCCAGGTGTGGTTCAGCAACTGGTGGCTGCGGCGTTTCCGCTACGGCCCCATGGAATGGCTCTGGCGTTCGTTGACCTACGGAAGCATCGGTCCGCTGGTCCGTACGCCGGAGGCGGCGCTCACCCCCGGCCGGTAGACCCACACTTCGTCAGCGCATCCCAAGAGACGAAGATAGAATCCGCTCCGCTCCGGGCCAGCGGCCGGAGGCCGGTCATCGCTGGGGGGAGGAGTCCCGTGAGAAGTGGAACGCCGTCGTGCCTGCTCGTCGTCGCTCTCGTGATCGCGGCGGTTCCGTCGGCGGCCCAGACCCCGAGCCACCCCATGGACGCGCTCACGGCCCGGGAGTACTGGACGGTGTTCGAGGTCCTGAAGGCGTCGGGCCGCGTGAACGCGGACTCGCGCTTCCCCGAGATCGGCCTCCAGGAGCCCCCGAAGGCCGCCGTGCTCGCCTGGAAGAAGGGCGAGCCGCTGCGCCGCGAGGCGCGGGTCGTCGTCCGGCAGGGGCGGTCGGTGTTCCAGGCCGTCGTGGACATCACCGGACGGAAGGTCGCATCGTGGAACAAGGTCGAGGGCGTGCAGGCCGCGGCCACGGAGGAAGAGGACGAGGCCATCGGCGACATCGTCAAGGCGAACGCCGAGTGGCAGGCCGCCATGAGGCTCCGCGGCATCACGGACTTCGAGACCGTGGATTGCTGGGGCGCCGTCCTGGGCCACTTCGACACGGAGCCCGAACGCGGCCGGCGCCTCGCCCGCGCCATGTGCTCCGAAGGCCGGGGCGGTTTCAACTCCCAGTTCCGTCCCGTCGAGGGCGTCGTCGTGCTCGTGGACCTCGACGAGCGCGCGGTCGTCCGCGTGATCGACACGGGCGTGCGGCCGGTGCCGAAGAACGCGGGCGACTACGACGCCGCGAGCATCGGTCCGCCGAGAGAGGTGCCCGGGCCGCTGCTGCTTCAGCAGCCGCTGGGACCGGGGTTCAGGCTCGACGCCGGCGAGGTCACCTGGCAGAACTGGCGCTTCCACTTCCGCATCGATCCCCGTCAGGGCACGGTGGTATCGAACGTGAAGTACGACGACGCGGGCCGCTGGCGAGACGTGATGTACCAGGGCGCGCTCACCGAGATCTTCGTCCCCTACATGGACCCCGACGAGGGCTGGTATTTCGCCAGCTACCTCGACATCGGCGAGGCGATCACCGGCCTCGCCAAGCCCCTGGAGAAGGGCGGCGACTGTCCCGACCACGCCCTCCTCTTCGACTCGGTGCACGCCGACGAACGCGGCATGCCCCGGATGCGGCCGCGCACGGCATGCCTGTTCGAGCGAGAGCCGGGAGATCCCGCATGGCGGCACGGCACCTCGTACCATGCCGAGAGCCGCCGGCGGCGCGATCTCGTGCTGCGGATGGTCGCCACGATCGGCAACTACGACTACCCGGTGGACTGGGTCTTCCAGCAGGACGGCTCGCTCCGGGTCGTGGGCGGCGCCACGGGGATGGTCGTGGTCAAGGCGGTGGCCCCGCGCTCGGCCGCGGATCCCGCGGGCAACGCGTCGGGCTCCTCCGTTCGGCCCGACGCCTACGGGCGCTTCGTCGCCGAGAACGCGGTCGCGATCAACCACGACCACTTCCTTTCGTTCCGCCTCGACCTCGACGTGGACGGTCCCACGAACAGCGTCGTCGTGGACCGGCTCGTGTCCGAGCGGCTTCCGGCCGGGAGCCCTCGCCGGAGCCTCTGGCGGATCGAGCCCTCCACCCTCCGCACCGAAAAAGAGGGCCGGCTCCACATGGGCATGGAGCACCCGTCGCTCTGGCGCGTCGTCAACCCGAAGAGCTTGGGTCCGAACGGCTATCCCGCCAGCTTTCACGTCAAGCCCGGGCACACCGCCATGTCGCTGCTCGCTCCCGAGGACAACCCACAGGTCCGGGCGGGCTTCTCGGCCTACAGCCTCTGGGTCACGAGGTACTCTGACGCCGAGAAGCTCGCCGCGGGCCCGTTCCCCACTGGCGCGAAAGTCGCGGGCGGCCTCCCGGTGTGGTCGCGGGCCGACCGCTCGATCGAGAACGCCGACCTCGTCGTGTGGTACACGATGGGCATGCACCACGTCGTGCGCGCCGAAGACTGGCCGGTCATGCCCGTCGTCTGGCACGACCTGGAGCTGCGCCCGTTCGACTTCTTCGCGCGGAACCCGGCCCTCGATCTGCCGAAGTAAGCGGTCGACCCGGGTCACGAAGGACCGAGCGGGAGTATGCTCGTCCCATGAGGCCAGCCACTCCTCTCCCCTGGGTCCTTGCGTTGCCCCTTCTCGCCGCGGCCACCGGAGGTCTGGCGGTCAGCGACCCCGGATCCGCCGGGCCCGCGCTGGGCCGGCTCGATTTCCCGATCACGGGATCGGCCGAGTGCCAGCGGCTCTTCCGACAGGGAATGCTCGAGATGCACTCATTCCAGTACGACCAGTCGCACGCGAGCTTCGGCGCCGCGCTGAAGACGGACGCCGCATGCGCCATGGCCGCCTGGGGCGACGCGATGGCCTACTCGCACCCGATCTGGGCCGAGCGCGACCAGGCCCGGGCGAAGGCGTCCCTCGCCCTCGTCACCCCCGAGCGCGAGAGCGCTCTCACCTCCAGGGAGCGGGCCTACATCGCGGCGGCGCGCGCCCTCTTCGACGAGCCCGACGCGAGGGCCGGGCTCCGCGTGTGGCTGGAAGCGACCGTGAGGATGCGCGCGGAGCATCCCGACGACGACGAGGTCGCGCTCCAGCACGCGCTGGCGCTCATCGGCGTGCACGGCTACGACAAGTCCCGGCCGCGCGAGCAATCGGAGGCCGGCGCGCTCGCCCTCGACGTGCTCGGCCGGCGTCCGGACCATCCCGGCGCCGCCCATTACGTCATCCACGCCTTCGACAACCCCGAGCACGCGATCCTGGCGTTGCCCGCCGCTCGTACCTACTCGCGCATCGCCCCCGACGCCTCGCACGCGCTGCACATGCCCTCGCACACGTTCACTCACCTCGGTATGTGGCGCGACGTGGTGGCCGCGAACGAGCGCGCGTACGCGGCGTCGCGGTCCGAGGCCCGCGCCCTCGGCCAGACGTCCGCGAGGTGGGACTGGCACTCCTACTCGTGGCTCGTGGCCGCGCACCTCGAGCTCGGCCAGCCCCGACGAGCGCGCACGCTCGTGGACGATGCCCGGGCTTTGCTCGCCACGGACGACTCACCGGAGCTCCGGATCGGGTACGCCGACGTCGCCCGGACCTTTCTCGCGCAGACGGGACGCTGGGCCGAGGCCGAGGCGCTCACGGAGCCGCTCCTCACCCCGGTCCGCGACGAAGGAGCGAACGGCAGCGGACCGCCAGCCTGCGCCGAGCACGCGCCGGGCGGCGGCGGAGAGGAGAGACCTCCCTTCGTCTACCTGGCGCGCGTCAGCGCGCACGCCATGCGCGCGGAGGCGGCGCTCCGTACCGGCGATCCCGCGGCCGCGGAAGCGCGAGTTCTGGACCTCGCCGCGGTGAGCGAGCAGATGGCGCCCTGGGCCAGGACGGGCCGGATGGGACGGCAGGCCACGATCGCGACGGCCTACGTGGCCGAGATCAAGGCGCGGGCGGCGCTCCTGCGCCAGCGGACGGCGGAGACGGAGAAGGCGGCCCTCGACGCGATCGCAGAGAGCGTCAAGCTCACGGATCCCATCCCGATCGCGGGACCCGCTTTCTCACTCACCCCGCGCGAGCGACTGGCCGAGGCGCTCCTCGCCGCCGGCAAGCCCAGGGAGGCGCTCGCCGAGTACGAGACAGTCGTGGAGGCGCGCCCGAACCGCGCGCTCGCCCTGCTCGGCTCGGCCCGCGCCGCGCGGGCGGCGGGCGACGACGCGAAGGAGCGGGCGCGCTACCAGGCCCTCGCCGCCCTCTGGAGCGATGCAGACGCGGACCTCCCCACGCTCGCGGAAGTGCGCTCGGGCACGGGAGAGCGGCGGGCGGCGGCCTCCGGTCGCTGAACCCGGGGCGGTCGTCCCAGGGGCAGTTGAATCACGCGTTCGAGGCCGACGTTCTCGGCGACTCCGCGCCCATCTCGAGCGCGAGATCCACGGCGTCTTCCGCCTGGCCGAGCAGAGGATCTCCGCCGAGCGGCTCACGGGGATGTGCAGCTGGGATGCCGAGCACATCTCCGAGGAGGCGGGCAAGCGCGAAGAGTGGCTCCGCTCCCAGGAGTGAGCGTGACGAACTCCGGTGATCCAGCTCCTCGTGGGGAAGGGACTTCCGGTCGCGGAGTTCTGAGCTCAGTCGCCTCGCCGGAGGAGCGAGATCAGGACGTCCACCTCGACCCCGTCCTTCCTCCCCCGGAGGGTCTCTTCACGCTCGGTCTCGTAGCCCGCGTTCTTGAAGAGGTCGTGATAGCTGCGGATGATCCAGGGGAGCACGAGGGCATCCCCGACCTCGCCCTGGGTGTTCGCGAGGAGCAGGCGACCACCCGGGCTCGTGGCTTCTAGGAGATCCCGGGCCAGGTAGGCGACCTTGAAGAAGGGATAGAGCCAGCCCAGGTAGTAGACGGTCTCGGCGAAGACGACGAGGTCGAAGGATCCGGCTCTTCGCAAATCGATCTCGAAGACGTTCTGGGCTCGAAGCTCCAGGCGCGAGGCGAGGGGCGAAGAGACGAATCGCGCCCGCGCGGCCTCGATCGCGGTCGGGGAGACGTCGAGACCGAGGAGGAAATCGGCCAGGGGCAGCACACGCTCGGTGAAGTGCCCCGACCCGCAGCCGACCTCGAGCACGCGCGGGTAGCGCCGGTCGGCCACGACGTCGCGCAGGCGGTCGAGCCGCTGCTTCTCCCAGGGCGACGAGCCGAAGGCCCAGGGATCGCCCTTCTTCCAGTGCTCCTCGAAGAAGCGCTCCGTCCGCCGGTTCGCTTCCTCCTGGTCAGTCACGGGCAACGGGCTTGCCCAGAAGCTCCAGGGCGGCCAGCGTCATGGCCTCGACGCCCGCCTTGATGGACGCGTCAGGCTCGATCTGAAACAACGGCGAGTGGTGTCCCGCCCACGTGCCGGATGCGAGCTTCTCGGGCGGCGTGCCGCCCACCTCGAAGTAGACGCTCGGAATAGGAGGATCCACGTTCACCAGGTCCGGAAAGTCCTCGGCTCCCATGTCGGTCTGGCGCCACTCCGTGAAGGCCTGGGCGCCCATTCCCTTCTCCATCGCGGACCGTACTCGGCGCGCCAACTGCGCGTCGTTGACGGTGGTGGGAGCGCCGTCCGCAGACACGACGACGAGCGGCAGCAGGCTCTCCGACACGCCGGCCGCGCGGGCGGTGTTGAGCGCCACCCGCTCGATGCTCTTGAGGAGGAGCGCACGCGTGGCTTCCGTGTTGGCCCGCACCGTGACGTCGAGCCGGGCGTGGTCGCTGATCACGTTCGGCGCCGTGCCCGCACGGAACGCCCCGACCGTGATCAAGGCCGGCTCGATCGGCGAGACCTCGCGCGTCACGATGTTCTGGAGCGCCAGCACGATCTGGCTGCCGATGACCACCGGGTCGTTGCCCAGCTGCGGCGAGGCGCCGTGGGTGGCCACGCCGCGGACGGTGATCGTCACGGTATCCGCGCTGGAATACATGAGCCCGTCGCTGAACGCGATCTTGCCGGCGGGGTGCTTGGCGATCACGTGCAGGGCCAGCGCGTAGTCGGGCCGTCCGACCCGACGATACAGGCCGTCGTCGACCATGCTTCGCGCGCCGCCGAGCGCTTCCTCCGCGGGCTGGCCGAGCAGGAGCAAGGTGCCGCTCCACCGGTCCTTCGTTGCCGTCATTCGCCGCGCCACGCCCACCAGCGAGGTGACGTGCATGTCGTGCCCGCACGCGTGCATGACCGGCATGTCCATACCCTCCAGGTTGACCTGGTGGGCCGTCGACGCGTAGGCAAGGCCCGTCTTTTCCTGCACGGGCAGCCCGTCCATGTCGGCGCGGATCAGCAGCACCGGACCGGGTCCGTTGCGCAGCGTGCCGACGAGCCCGGTCTTGCCGATGTTGCGCGTGACGGTGAAGCCCGCCCGCTCGAGCTCCTGCGCCAGCCGGTCGGACGTCTTGAGCTCCTGCATCGACAGCTCGGGGTTCGCGTGCAGGTGCGTGAACAGGGACTCCAGGTAGGGGTAGTCGGCGACGATGGCGGCGCGCAGCGAGTCGGCGTGGGCGGGCATGGCGCATGTCGCGACCACGAGAGCGAGGCCGGGCAGCCAGGCGCGCGTCTTCATGCTTTCAGCCTCCAGATTCGAGCCGAACGGTGCGGGGCGGCAATCTTGTTCTGGTGGCCGGACGGGGTCAAGGCCATCCGTTTCCGCTCCAGTCGGACCTTGACTCCTGGGCGCGTCCGAGCCCTAATGGCCGCCGGTACTCTGCTCCCACCCCCAATGGAACGACGAGCGATCTTGGCGACCGCTCGTGGAGCTATGGCCTGAGCCCCGAGGCGCCAGCCCCCGGGACGCTCGTGGCGCCAGATTGACGCCGTTCGCTGGCGAACATCCAGAGGAGCTCTCATGAAGACATTGAAACTCGCGCTCGTCCTGTCCGCGGTGCCGCTCGCCGCGGCCGCGCAGGACGTGGTGAAGGTCGATGCGGGACACTACAAGGTGCTGATCGACAACCCCTCCGTACGCGTGCTCAAGGTCGCGTACGTGCCCGGCGCGAAGGGCCCGATGCACTCGCACCCGGACGCCCTGCTCGTATCGCTCCAGGACTCGAAGGCGCGTTTCACGCTGCCGGACGGGAAGACCCAGGACATGGAGATCGGCAAGGAGACGGCCACCTACACGCCCGCAACCACGCATGCGCCGGCCAACGTCGGCACGACTCCGGTCGACGGGATCCTCGTGGAGTTCAAGGCGAAGGAGCCGGGCACGGCGAGCGTGCCCACCACGCGCGAGGGGATGCAGATCAACGTGCTCGCGGAAGGCCCGCGCGCGATCGCGTTCAAGACGATGCCGGCGGCGGATTTCCACGAGGACCCCGGCACCACGCACGACTACGACCAGGTCGTGATCTCGATGGGAGCCAACGACATGTCGCTCTCGATCGACGGCAAGCCGGCCGTGACCAAGTGGGCGCGCGGCACGGTGCAGTTCATCGGACGCGGCGTCAAGCACGAGTCGAAGAACCTGAGCGCCCGGCCGACCGAGTTCGTGATCGTCGCGATCAAGTAGAACGACGGAGGGGGGCTTCCCGCCCCCCTCACCCCCGCGGCGGTGGCCAGACCCGCGGGCCTTCGGTACTCTCCAGGCCATGCGCCAATCGCCTCCGCCGAAGTCCTGGACCCTCGCCGGCCTCGTGGTGCTCTTCGCCCTCGGGGTGGCGCATGCATCGCCCGATCGTTTCGCGATTCCGCCGACGGACGACGGGCTCCCCGGCGCCGGACCGATACGGCGTTACGACTGGTTCCAGAAGCTCTGGAGCGAGAGGCGGACGACATGGGCGAAAGAGGTCGAGCGGGACCAGGGGGCGGTGGTCTTTCTCGGCGACTCGATCACGCAGGGCTGGGGAGGCGGCCTCGGGGCCGCCTTCCCCGGCATCAAGGTCGCGAACCGCGGCATCGGCGGCGACACGACGCGCGGGGTCCTGATCCGCCTCCGGGAGGACGTGCTCGCGATCAACCCGTCGGCGGTCGTGCTCCTCGTCGGCACCAACGACCTGGAGGAGGGCGCGACACCCGAGGTGATCGCGGGCAACCTCAAGCTCATCCTGGCCGCGCTCGAGCAGCACGACGGGCGCATGCCGATCGTGCTCTGCCAGGTGTTCCCGAGCTCTGCCACGATGAAAAGACCGGCCGCCCTGATCCAGGCGACGAACGCCCTCTACCTGTCCCTGGTCAAGAACGACCCTCGGGTCACGCTCGTCGAGACCTGGCCACTGTTCGCGGACCCGAGCGGCGATGCCCTGCCCGCGGAGTTCCCGGACCTCCTCCATCCCAACGAAGCCGGCTACGCGAAGTGGGCGGCCGCTCTCCGTCCCCTCTTCGCCACGCTGGGCTTCTCCGAGACCGAGGGCCCGGAAGCACTCGAAGACGGCTTCGAGAGCCTGTTCAACGGTCGCGACCTGACGGGCTGGGGCTACCGGCCGACCTCCGAGGCGGATCGGGCGAGTGCCTTGCGCTGGCAGGCCTCGGACCCGAACGCGGCCGCCTGGCCGTTCGTGGAGGCCCCCGCGGACTTCGACGGGCGGACCGCCACCCCGGACGGCCGCTTCGTCGTGAAGGGCGGCCGGCTCGTGGTCACGACGCCGCCGGAGTACCGGAAGATCCAGCAGCTGTGGACGAAGCGAGAGTTCCCGCGGGACTTCGTGCTGAAGCTCGAGTTCCGCGCGACACCGAACGCCGACAGCGGCATCTACGTCCGGGGCCCGCAGCTCCAGTGCCGGGACTACAAGCTCGCGGGGCCGTACAAGACGCTCGCGAGTTACCGGCCGCAGGCCTGGAACGAGATCGTCGTGACCGTCAAGGACGGCGTGGCGCAGGCCACGAGCAACGGCGAGATGCTCGAGGCCGCGATGAAGCTCCCGGCCTCCGGCCCCATCGGCCTCGAGGGCGACCGCGGGCAGATGGAGTACCGCCGAATCCGCATCAAGATGGTTCCGTAGCATGATCGGAGCCTGCATGCGTCTCGCACTCGCCCTCGCCGCAATCGCCGTCTCGGCCGCCGCCGACGACCGGTGGACGGAGTTTCGGGGCCCCTCCGGCACGGGCCACTCCGACTCGACCGGCCTGCCACGTGAATGGAGCGAGACCAGGAACGTCGTCTGGAAGACGCGGGTCCACGGCCGCGGCTGGTCGTCGCCCGTCGTCCTCGGCCGGCAGGTCTGGCTCACCACGGCCACGCCCGAAGGGAAGGAGCTCTTTGCCGTCGCCCTCGACCGCGACGACGGCCGCGTCCTCTTCGACCTGAAGGTCTTCGACGTGCCGCACCCCGAGGACACGCGCCGCTACAACAGCTTCGCCTCCCCCACTCCCGTGATCGAGGAGGGACGGGTGTACGTTCACTTCGGGAGCTACGGGACGGCCGCCCTCGCCACCGACACCGGCAAGGTCCTCTGGACGCGCCGCGACCTTCCCTGCAACCACTGGCGCGGACCGGGCTCGTCCCCGATCCTCTACCGCGACCTCCTCGTCGTGCATCTCGACGGCTTCGACCGCCAGTACGTGGTCGCCCTCGACAAGAAGACGGGCCGAACGGTCTGGAAGAGCGACCGCACGCACGACTTCGGGACCGACGACGGCGACCAGAAGAAGGGCTTCGCCACGCCGATCGTCGTCGACGTCTCGGGACGGCCTCAGCTCATCAGCCCCGCGGCCAAGGCCGTGGTGTCCCTCGATCCCACGACGGGCCGCGAGCAGTGGCGGGTCCGCTACGAGCAGCACTCGGCGGCGGCGCGCCCGCTGTTCGCGCGCGGGCTCGTGTACGTCGACACCGGCTACGGCAAGGCGAGCCTGCTCGCCATCCGGCCCGACGGCCTCGGGGACGTGACCGACACCCACGTCGCCTGGAGAGCTCTCAAGGGCATCGGAGCCAAGCCCTCACCGGTGCTCGTCGACGACCTCATCTACGCGGTCGCCGACACGGGAGGCGTCGTGACCTGCATCGACGCCCGGACGGGCGACGAGGTCTGGCAGCACCGGATCGGGGGGCCGGGGCACTCGGGCTCGCCCCTGTTCGCCGACGGCGCGCTCTATTTCTTCGCGGAAGACGGGTCGGCGGTCGCCGTGGAGCCCGGGCGGGCCTACAAGGAGCTGGGCCGCGGCCGGCTCGAAGAGGAGGGTGTCATGGCCACGCCGGCGATCGCGGGCCGTTCGATCTTCGTCCGCACCGAATCGCACCTCTACCGGCTCGAGAAACGCCCGTAGAGAAGCGGGGGATCTAGTTCCCGCTCACCAGGTAGGTGTATTCCACCGCGAAGCCGATCCCTATGTTCTTGACCTTCTCGTCGCCCAGCTGGTGCTTGTCGATGCCCGCGAGGCTGCTCGCCACGTTGAAGTGCGCGCCGAGAATGCCGTTCTCGCCGACCTTGCCCTGGATCCCGACGCGAGCCGTCACGGTGAAGTCCCACGAGTCGAACGCGTCCTTCACGTCCTCTCCCTGGAACTTGCCGCTGACCAGGTAGTCGGCGCTGAGGCCCGAGATCACGACGAGCTGCACGGGCCTGCTCTTGAAGAGGGCGGTCCTGAACAGGAGCGGGAGCGACACGTAGTCGAGCTTGACGGGACCTCTCACTTCCTCTCCGGACAGCATTCGCAGCCAGAGCTCGGTCCCCTTCTGCATGTACTTCGGCTCGAAGCGGAGCGCGCCGAACGTGGGCCAGGACCACTCGAGGATCACGCCCCCGAGGGCGCCGAAGTCCTGCTGATTCGTGGCCTGCGAGAAGACCACCCCGGTGGTAACGGTCCTTCCGGCCAGGTTCGGCATGTTGTTCCAGAGCCCGCCACCGACGATGCCGATGAGCTTCTCGGCCGCGCTGGCCGAGCTTGCCATCGATACGACTAGCAGGCCGCAGACAAACCAGGGCGCTCTTCGCATCCGTGTCTCCCCCCGCGCAAAAGCCAAAGTTGCAACACTTTAGCGCCCGGAAATCGGAGTGTCAACGGGAGAGCGGGTTCCTCTGACGATCAGCGCGGCGGGGCAGCCTTGGGGCCGCCGGTCGAAGCGGGGGGCCCGAGTTCCTCGAGTCGTCGCCCGGCGACCGCCTTCACGAGGTCCGGTAGCTCCCGCACCTGCGCGACGGAGAGCGCCCAGTCACCGACGTCCACCCCGGACTGCACTCGCCACCGCTCCTCCGTGGCGAATGCCAGTTGGCTGGCCGTCTCGTCGAACGCGACGGCGGCTTCCTGGGCCCGCCGATAGAGGCGCCGGGCCGCGTCGAGGTCACCCACCGCCCGGTAGGCCTCGGCGAGCTGGAACACGTGCCCGGGGGCTCCCCACGTCGACAGCTGACCAGGTGGATAGTCTCGGCGTTTCTCAGGATCGAGAAGCGCGATCGCGAGCTCGGCCTGGCCGGCCGTGAGGCGGAGGGTCGCGAGGTCCTTCCTCACCACAGTGCCCTTCAGTCCGACGTTCATCCTTGCGCCAGAGAAGACCGCTTCTTCGGCCACCAGCCCCAATCCCACCACGCTTCCAACCGCGACGACGCACGCGGTCCCGAGCATGCCCGCCCGACGGACCGCCGCAGAGGCCGGACGACGGACGACAGCGAACACCCACAGCGCGGCCAACCCCGCGAGAACGGGCATCGCCCAGTCCGCCGCGTTGAGGTAGATCCACAAGGGGAGGGGAAACATCTCCGCGGCGTCGAACCGGAATGCGACGAGGGGAGGACTGAGCCGCGGAAGGAGGACCAGGTTGACGCCGACCACCAGCGCCAGCACAACCGCCGCTGCCAGCTCGAGAGGAGACACCCGGCGTCCACTCGGGACGGCGGAAGCGGCGTCGACGGAAGCGGGGCGGGGCTCAGCCAGCGCCTCCTCGAGCTCGAGGCGCACGTCGGCCATGTCGTGGAGCCGGCGGTCCCGGTCGCGGTGCAGGCAACGTCGCAACAGCGTGCGGATCGCCGGCGGCGTGGTGAGCGGAAGGGCGGACCAGTCCGGATCGTCGGCCAGCACCGCCGCCAGGGTGTCGGTGGTGGTGGGCCGACTGAACAGGGCGCGCCCCGTGAGGACCTCGTACAAGATGCATCCGAGCGACCACACGTCTGTCCGTCGGTCGACGTCCTGCGCGCGAGCCTGCTCGGGGCTCATGTAGGCGGGCGTTCCCAGGACCGCGCCCTCACCGGTGTCCCCCGTCGAGAGCGTAGCCTCCTTCGGATCGGCCCGGACGGGCCGCTCTATCGCCTTCGCGAGGCCGAAGTCGAGGACCTTGACGCGTCCATCTCCCGCCCACTTGACGTTGGAAGGCTTGAGGTCACGGTGCACGATGCCTTGAGAGTGGGCAAATGCCACCGCGTCCGCGATCTGATGGCAGACCGACACCGCCTCCGCGAGGGCCAGCGGTCCCTCCGCCACGCGCTCCGCGAGTGTGTCCCCGGTCACCAGCTCCAGAACGAGAAGCGGCCCGCCCGGTGAGTCCTCCACCCCGTAGATGGCACCGATGCCGGGGTGATTGAGGGCGGCCAAGAGGCGCGCCTCGCGCTCGAAGCGGGCGAGCCGGCCGCCGTCTCCGCTCAGGTACGGGGGAAGTACCTTGAGGGCGACTTCCCTGCCCAGGCGCGTGTCCCGCGCGCGGTGGACCTCACCCATGCCCCCGGATCCGAGCGGACCGAGGATCTCGAACTCCCCCACCCGCACGCCGCGTCGGAGCTCCATGCGCCGCCCTTTCATACCCCGGAGACGCCATCGACGGGTCCCGAAGCCGCTCCAGAGCTTACCGCCGAGGGCGTGGTTCCAGCGGGCTTACTGCTCCCATCGCTTCGGCCTGATCGACCAGGGTCCAGAGGCTGTTCCCCGGAGCGCCGTTGCCAGGAGCACGAAGGGGCTCTCGTCCAGCGACCACGCCATGCGATAGCAGGGCACGGCGTGAACGAGATCGCCCACTACCCCAAGCGCGGCCGTCCACAGGGGCGGTCCCGGCGGCACGGTGATCGAGCCAAGGACCCGCCGAAGCGCCACCCTGGGATCGAGCCGCTCGAGGGCGAAGCGCCGGCCCTGCGCCAGCTCGATCAGCGCGGTCAGCGGCGGCTCGGGCGTCGACGGCGCCTGACTTCCCGCCAGGGGCCCGCGGAATGCCGTGCCCGAGATCCGGTACGGTTCCCCACCACGTCGAGGCATGAGCGCCACGAGCTCGTCCGAGAGCACGGGCCAGGGCGAACGCTCGGCAAGTGTCGTCTTGCCGATCCCGGAGGGGCCGAAGCACGCGAGGCCCAGCCCCCGATGCTCGAGCCCGGCGGCGTGAAGCACGAGCCCGCCCTGCAGAGGGAGGAGCGCGCTCAGAGCCGTCCGAAGAGTCGTGACGACGCCCAGCACCGCGCGGGGGTCGCGCCGCACCACCGCCTTCCCCGCCACCGGATCGATCTCGGCCTCGAAGGCCGCGTGCCTCGCCACCAGACGGCCCTCGTCCCAGGCAAGACGCGCGGGAAGAGCAGGCCCGGGATCAGGCAGAGCGACGCGGGGCTCGAGCCGGATGGTCAGGGCCGGCATCCCCGATTCGGTCGCCTGCCCTGGTCCCCCGAGCTCGGCGAGTCGTTCGCGCTCGGCAGGACTCAGCGCGTCCTCCGGCTCGAAAGCGAACCCGAGCCCCGAGAGGAAGATCACGCCTCAGTGCGACGCTCTGAGTCTCGCCCTCTCCGCGGCTTCGGCCTCGGCAAGGTGAAGCGCGTCGGCGTGGACAGGATCGCCCGTCCTTTCCTGGGCGACGGCAGGGCAGAACGGAAAGCGCGCCATGGGCCCCCCGGCAGCCAAGAGCGCGTCGTTGGCCTGCTGCGCCACCGCCGCCGCTTCCGCCCGCACGCTCGACCCGTGCCAGAGCTCGAGAATCGACGTCTCCCGCACGTTCCCCAGCGACGACTTCCGCCACTGCGGGCAGGGATAGACGTTTCCCTCCGGATCGATGGCGAGCGTCGTTCGTCCGAGGCCGCAGTTGACGCCGCCCATCGTGCGGTGGGAGGCCGGGATGCGATTGAGGCGAGCGAGCAACCCGTAATAGCGGTCGAGGCCCTCGCGGGTCACGGAGAACTGCAAGGGCGTCGGATCGCCGTCGTCCCGATGCGTCAGCGTCGCGTCGAGGTTGTAAGGCACTCCCTCGCGTTCCGTCAGCGCGATCATCTCCTCGAGCTCGTCCTCGTTGATCCGGGTGAGCGGGGTCTTGAGGACGAGAGGGACTCCGTGCTTCTTCAGGGCCGCGACGCCGCGCCAGAGAGCGTCGAACGATCCGGGGGTCGCGGTGGATCGGTCGTGCGTGTCGCTCCGAGCGCCGTGGAGGCTCAGCTCGACCGCCACGGGCCGCAGCGCGGCAAGCCGGCGCGCGACCTCGTCGGTGACGAGCGAGCCGTTCGTAAACAGTCGGAAGGTCATGGCCTGGGAACGCGCCGCGGCCATCACTTCGAAAGCCTCAGGATGCGTCAGGGGCTCGCCACCCGTGATCGTCACGTTGAGCGTTCCCAGCGCGCGCAGGTCGGCGACGACCCGGATCCACTCCGCGCCATCCAAGGCGGCGCTTGTCGTGGTGGCGCGGGTTGTAGCAGAACACGCAGCGCCAGTTGCACGCGTAGGTCAGCTCGAGGAGGGCGGAGATGGGCTGCGCGCTCTTCGAAGGCGCGCGCTCCGGAGTCCGGCGCTGGCCGTGGCCCACTAGGACGCCACGAGGAAGCCCCGATCGCGCAGCCGCGCGACGAAGGCGCGCACGTCGCTCCGGGCCTGCGCTTCCTCCACGTCGAAGGCGATCGCCAGCTCGGCGGCGATCTCCTCCTCGCTGGCGCTATTGATCCGGGACCAGATGAACGAGCCGGTCGGGTTCAGTCCGAGGACGCGGCGACGCGGAAGGTCGATGACGACACCCTCGCCGTCGATCACCTGCCAGGCGAGCTCCGGAGCCAGCCGCAACGACCGCTCTAGCTGGTGGGTTGGGCGTTGCAGACGTCATCCTGACCCGGGTGCTGCGCGCAGGCGGCTACCAGATGAGGACGATCCTCGAGCGGTTCTTCCCAGGCGATATCCGGAGCAGAGTAGGGCTGACGGACCGGCGCCCCCGTGCTTCCCGAACCGTTGGGATCGCCTTCGTCAGCCATGGGCCCTCCTACGCTCGACCGCTTCGTCCGATCTCCAACCGAACAAATGATCGCACGAATGGCGCATCACCGCTCACGACCGCCCCTGCAGCTTCCACCCAAGCGTGACCGCGCAGCCGGCCCTCCGCCTTGCGAAGGCCCAGCTCAACGCGGCCGCCTTGACCATGCCGGGCGAGGAAACGACGCAGGGCGATGGAGCGTGGAAGGCAACCAGGAGCCCCGGGCTGCGCTTTCAGCGCCCGCGCGAAGGCGCCCAGGAGGTGATTCAGCGGCTCGCCGGCCAACGATTCCGCTCGTTCTTGCACCAGCTCGCGTCGCAAGAAGTGCTCCGCGCCCAGGATCCGGGGCAGCCGAAGCCGCGCCCTGCAGGTCACGATTTCGACCCACGCGTCCACGGCCAAGAAGGCCTCTCGATCGGCCTTGGTCAAAATGGCGCCTGCACGGCATAGATGACGCCCGCGTCGGAGCCCAGCGTAGAGCATGTTGTCGAGGGCGTCGAAAGCGGGCGCACCGATGATGGCGCCTGTGCGCAAGAGCACGCGCCTGATATTACCCGGACCGAAGGGATCGTCCGCCAAGATCTGGTAGACATGCCCGTCGGAGCTGCCCACGTAGAGATAGGCAATCCCGCCGATGCGCACAAGAATCGGTGCAGTAGGAGTTGGTATGGTTGTTACCGGCCCCGGCCATTTGGCGAGGAAACTACCGCCCTGGTCGATGAGGGCGCACACGAATGGGCCAGCGGAGTAGTAAAGGTCTTGCTGCGTACCCTGGCGATCGGCAAGGACGTAGGACTTGATGGGGCTGCCACCTCCGCACGCCGCAAAGGACCAGACGGTACCCCCTCCTATCGCGTCGATCGCAAAAACTCGACCGTTATCGGCTCCGACGTAGACCTTGTCGTTCCGCTGAACGGGTCCGCCACTGATGTTGACTGGGTCCGAATTTTGCCAGCACGGCGTACCGAAGCCGGTCGCAGTGAGGTTAAGGCACCAGACAGATGGGTCAGCAGGGAGGCCGTTGCGTTCCAAGCTGGAAAAATACACGCGTCGTCGAGCGTAGTCGACGGAAGCCGCCGTGCTGATGCCGCCAAGGTTGAGAGGATTGAAGAATCCAGTCTGCGCTCCGCTGGACGCGTTGAGCGCATGGAACGAGCCCGCAGCGCCCACACGAGCACCGATCAAGATATGGTTTGCGATGCCCCCAAAGATAGTAAACATGCCGGACGCGCCGGGTTGGACGCCGCCGCCGGGGCTAAGCTGGGGCGTCGTGTACCAGAGTGCCCCTCCGGCGAGCGCGAGCCGGTCAGAATCGAAGGCGTATACCCGGCCGGAGTACGAGAACGGGCCGGCTTGCGATCCGACGAAGGTCGTCCGCGTGGCCCCTAGGGTCCCAAACCCGACAATCGGAGGCCGGCCCTGCATGGGAGAAAGCAATCGGAACGGCCAGCTGACGCCCGCCCAGAAGCCTCCGCTAGGACCGCGCGTCAAGCTATGAATACCCCCGTTGTTGGTTACGGCAATGTGCTGCTGAGTGCCGATACCAAGCTGGGTCAGAGTCGTCATGTCCGCGAGGTTGATCGTCCACCTCATCCTGCCAGATGCGTCGTTGAAGGTGTGGCCGGTGATGGTTTCCCAAGGATTGTCACCGGGTCCAATTCCCGACAGCAACTGATTGTCTCTTTGCATGAAGATCGCGTAGCAGTACGTCGTGTCGGGCGTTAGCGATCCGTGAGCGAACTGGGCTCGCGAGTTTCCCGTGGGACTACCCGTAGGAAGTTCGTTAGCGGGAATGACAGCGGAGAACGGGAATGGGACCGGGCAAGGCCCCGTGGTGAAGAACGTTCGCATCGACAAGTAGTTCACCGCCGGTGTCACCCACTCGATGACGTTGCTGGTACTGGTTGACCGAGCGGTGAAGAACGGAAGGCTCCCCAGCTGGGAGACGAAAAGGAAAACGTCCCTCCGCGGGGAGAGGTCGGGATCGTCAGCAATCAGATCACTGGCCTCGCTGGTAAATGCAACGAAGTAGCCATTTCCGCTCACCACTGGCCGGAAACTCCGACGCGTCCCCGGCCCTCCCGTGATGGCGATCGAGGCATAACGCCGGCTCACCACGGTCGAGATATTCCAGGTCCGGTTGTAATGGAAGACGTCGACCTGCCCGTTGCCGTCGTTCTGATTGGGATCCAGGTCCTTCGCGCCGCTCTCGTAGGCTACGTACCTCCCATCCTTGCTGATTTCGGGAGCGAACGACTCTCCACTCGCGACCCTGTCGGGATCAGAAGCCAGATGGCTAACGAGGACGGTCTTGTCGCCGGCCACATCGAACAGGAATACGTCGGAGGTCAGTCCCGGATCGGCCTGAAAGGGGGCCAGATCTCTGGCGAAGCTGGCGTATGCCACCCACAGCCCGTCCCGGCTGAGAATCGGCGACAGGCTCGCGCCTCCGGAACCGGTAGCAGATGGCGTACCTGCCCGATGGCTCACTAAGACGACATCCCCGCCGTTCCCGGCATGGAATACATCGGTTTCATCGAGGTTGACGTCTGACTGGCCGGGTGCGAGGTTCTGGACTGTGCTCTTGAAGGCGAAGCGCTCGCATACGTCGTCGATAGAGGCCTCGGTCGACTCTCCCAGGCCGGTCTTCGTCGTGGTGCCTGGCAGGCGGCTGACGAGGATAGTGGTGGGGTCGGGAAGGGTGTCTGCCCAGCGGAACACGTCACTCCCGGCGCCGTTGGCGTCGTCACCCACCACCGCTACGAGGTTCGAGGCCTTGCTCTCATAGACGATGCAGGTCCCAGGTCCATTGATGTCGGGGCGGAACGATCCCTCATTGGCCTCCCTAAGTCCCGGGAGGCCGACGTTGGGGATCGAAACGAGGCGGACAACCCCGGAATCGTTGAGAAAAACGTCGGAGACAGTCTTGTTGTCGCCGGACACGAGGTTTCCCGCGAGGCTTTCGAAGGCGACGAGGGGACGTCCGCCGTCGCGATTGATGACGGCATGCTGGGAGTCACCATCGCCTGCCACGTTCGCTCCGCCCATGTCGTGGCTGATGAGCGTGAAGGTGTCGAACTGTACTTCCCAAAGAAAGATGTTGGTTCGCCCGAAGCCTGGACCGATAACAATATCGTCCGCGGTGCTGCGGAACACCACGAATCTGCCGTCGGGCGAGATTACCGGCTGATCCGATGCCCCGCGCGCTGCAACGTTGGGCGTGCCGGCCCCGTGACTCACGAGAGTTACGGTTGGCGGGTCGGCACAGCGATTGAAGAGAAAAACGTCTGTTGCTCCATTGCTGTCGGCTTGGCCTGGCGACAGGTTCCTCGCCAGGCTCGTGAAGACAACCCCGCATCCATTATCTGTAATGCTGTTGCGAGGCTTATTCGAAGTCTCGCTGTCCGCATCGGCCGGCGCTGGATCGCCCTCGGACATTTTTATCATCGAGTCGAATTGGATGAGCGTAAAGGCCTCCGCGCTCGCGCCAACACCTAACGCGGTCCAGAGGATGAGGATTGCGCGAGTGAGGAGTCCTTGGTTGTGTGGGCTGAGCATTGTTGCCTACTCGAGGATCGTGAAGACGGTAGCCGGGGCGCAAGGCTCGGAGCTGCCATCTAGATAGGGAGCTATTCTCCAGCTTCCGTAGAGCGAGTTCGTCGGAATGGCGGTACCGGCGACCGGAAGAGTGGCCGAAAGAGTCGACCGGCGCCTGTCGCCTTGGGGCCGGTGGACAGCCGGGATTTCCTGGTACAGATGGCCCCTTGGCGTGACGACGCGGAAGATGACGAGGGCAGGAGCGTCGGCAGTGTTTCGGGGCCGCATCGTCAACGTGAGGTCGAGGGTCTTCGAGGCGGAGAACGTGCCGCGACGGCGCCGCTCCGTTTGCGGGGACGACACCAAGATGTTGCCGCACGGGCCGCCCGATGCGCCGTCCGTTTCAGGGTCGGGCGAGCTCTGTTCGGCCTTCGGCGCGTCCGGTTGGGCCTTCGGCGCTTCCGGTTGGGCCCTCTGCTTCTGTTGGGCTCCCGCGGGCGCGGCCAGTGCCGCGGCCAATACGATGATCCCGAGTATCGTCATCGCCACCACTCCTCGGCCGCCTCAGCGGTCACGCAAGCGCCCGGATTACCGTCCCGTCCCGTAGTCCCTACGACGATCATACGTAAGGAGCGCCGCCGCGACCCCCACGGCGTGATCCCGTTGTGGTGCTCGTCACAGGTCCACCCTTGCCAAGGCTCTCGCTGAGGGCTGGATGAAGCAACATTCACGCCTGAAGCCAAACCTAAGGTGTTGTGTGCTAAGTGTATGATAAATCTATATTCGCACGGTCGCAAGGAGGGTTGAGGGGGCCGGGAGGGTCCGGCTTCAAGACATGCCGATCCTTAATAAGGGGATGCCTGTCGAGGTGCGGTCCGGCCGACGGACGCTTTGGCTGTCGGCGGCCTTCCTGGCCGGCGCCGTGGCGATGTCGCTCGAGATCGCGGCGGCGCGACTGCTCGCGCCCTACCTCGGGTCGTCGCTCCAGGTCTGGGGGGCCCTGATCAGCGTGATCCTGGGGGCGATGGCCCTCGGGTACGCGATCGGGGGGCGGGTTGCAGATCGATCGCCGGGGGACGGGCCGATGTTCGGGGCGGTCCTCGCGAGCGGCGTCTACCAGGTAGCCGCGGTCTTCCTCGCTCATCCCCTGCTGCGGGCGCTGGCTACCTGGTCGGAGATCTCGGCGGCGCTCGCCGCGATCCTCGTCCTGTTCGCGCCCCCGACCTTGCTGCTCGCCGCCGTGGCGCCTTGCGTGATCCGGTTGTCCGCGCGCGAGGCCGTGGGGACGACGGCCGGCTTCGTGTGCGCGCTCGGCGCGATCGGCAGCATCGGCGGCGTGCTCCTGACCAGCTTCGTACTGCTCCCCCACGCGGGCACGCGCGCCACCTTGCAGGGGCTGGCGGCGCTTTCGCTCGTCTTCGGCGCGATCGGCCTCGTGCCTCGCCGACTTTCGATCGTGGGGCTCGTGACCCTGGCGCTTCCCTGGGCTCCCGAGCGCGAGTGGCCGAAAGGGACGGTGTGGACCGACGAGTCCATCTACCACGTGGTCCAGGTCGTGGAGGCGGGATCGATCCGCGGGCTCGTGCTCGATCAGCAGCGGTCGCTGCACACGGCGCTCGATCTGAAGGGCGGACCCGCGAACGGATACTGGGACGACTTCGCCGTGGGCCCGCTGCTCGCGCGCGGTCATCGCGTGCTGGTCCTCGGGATGGGCGGAGGGGCCTCGATCCGCGCGGTCCGTTCGGCCGACCCCCAAGCGGCGATCGACGCGGTCGAGATCGACCCGCTGGTGGTGCGGGTCGCGGCCGAGCAGTTCGGAATCTCGTCGGGCCCCGGCCTCCGGATCCACGTGGGCGACGCCCGCCGCTTTCTCGCCGCGTCCCGCGAGGGCTACGACGTGATCCAGATGGACCTCTTCCGCGGCGGCCCCGAGGTTCCGAGCCACCTCGCGACCCGGGAGTTCTTCGAGCTGGCCCGCCAGCGTCTGAACCCGGGCGGCGTGCTCATGGTGAACGTCTTCGACATCGCCCCCGGCCACCCTCTGCTCGCGACCCTCGCCGCCACCCTGTCCCAGGCTTTCCCGGCGATCTTCGTGCGGACCCGCCGCCAGATGAATCACGTCGTGGTCGCTTTCGCCGAGCCGCGAAGCCTCACCGAGGTTCGGGCGGCCCTCGATGCCGCGCCGCTCCCGGTCGCCGACATCGCGCGCGCGGTCTCGCGAGACGTCCGGCCCCTCTCGGCGGACCGGGACGCGCTCGTCCTCACCGACGACCGCGCTCCGGTCGAGCGGCTGACGCAGCGCATGATGGAGGCCGCTCGGATCGCGGGAGTCCTGCCCTAGCTAAGGGGAATCCTTCCCGCGTTCTGGGCCAGCCACTGGTCGAACGTCTGGAGGCCCGGGTAGAGCGACCGCGCGACCTGGAGGTTGCGCGCGCCGCAGAACTCGTCGTTGAAGTCCCGCTTGTACTGGAACATGTTGCCGAGGTCTTCCGCGCCCGGGAAGCCGAACCCTCGATAGGCTTCGGGGGTGACCGCGTTGTAGCCCACGGGCCGGCCCAGCGCCTTCGTCAGGGAGGCCGCCATCTGCTCGCCCGTCAGGTGCTCCCCCGCCACTCCTACCGTCTTGCCGACGTACTCCGTCCCCTTCTTGAAGACACCGTAGGCGCAGGCGCCGATGTCCCCGGCCGCGATTCCCGGGAGCTTCTTGTCTGCCATCGGCAGCGTGATCGCGTAGGCGCCGTCCGGGCCCTTCTTGGGGCCCATTCCGAAATGGATGAAGTTGTCCCAGTAGAAGGACGTCAGCAGGAACGTGGTGGGCACGCCGACGTCCGTGAAGAGGCGGTCGGCCTGGCCCTTGGAATCGAAATGCGGAACCTTGTACTTCTCCAACAGCGTGGGCATGCGGGGGTCCGAGAGCGGCACCTTCTTCCGGGTGTCCTCCAGTGTCGACCAGACGACGTGCGAGACCCCCGCGTCCTTCGCCGCGCGCGCCATCGCTCCCGCTTCCGCGAACTCCTTATCCGGAGAGAAGTGGTCCCAGAAGAACGTCACGCAGAAAACGGCGTGGGCGCCCGCGAAGGCGTGCTTCAGGCTGGCCGGGTCGTCGATGTTGGCGGCCATCACCTCGGCGCCGCTCGCGGCGAGCGCGCGGGCCTTCTCCGATCCGACGCTTCGCGTAAGGGCCCGCGCGGCGAACCCGCCCTGGGGGTCGCCCAGGATGGCGCGTACCAGCCCACCCCCTTGTGCGCCCGTGGCGCCCACGACCGCAATCGTCTTCTTCTCGCTCATCGACGGCCTCCTCGTTGCGTAATCCTATTCGTTCCCGACGCGCGGAACGTACAGTAGACTCGGGAAGGAAAGGGAACATGCCCCACGTCCTCGAGCCCGCCCCTACCGGCCGCGCGAAATGCCGCGGTTGTGGGCTGGCGATCGCGGCGAAGGAGCTGCGGTTCGGCGAGGTCCTGCCCAACCCCTTCGCCGACGGCGAGATGACACACTGGTTCCATCCGATCTGCGCCGCCTACAAGAGGCCGGAGCCATTCCTGGAGGCGCTTCAGGCGCGAACGGAGCCGCTCGAGGGAGGTGAGCCGCTCGCCGCGGCTGCCCGGGAAGGAGTCGCCCATCCCCGGCTCCCGCGCATCAACGGGGCCGAGCGCGCCTCGTCGGGTCGGGCCGAGTGCCGCTCCTGCCGCACCCCCATCGACAAGGGGGCGTGGCGCATTCCTCTCGTGTTCTACGAGGACGGACGCTTCGCCAACGCGGGCTTCCTGCATGTGCGCTGCTCGGCCCCCTACTTCGAGTCGTCGGACGTGCTGCCGCGCGTCGTGCACTTCGCTCCCGGACTGACGGAAGACGACCGGAAGGAAATCGAGAAAGAGCTCGCGGCGCCAAAGGCCTGACGGCGGCGCCGCGAGTGAATCAGACGAGCCGGAACTGCGCGAACACGTGCGGGTAGTGGGGCTGGAACCAGTTGCGGAAGCTCCGCCGCACGAGGCCGTCGCCCGTGGCCCAGGACGCGCCCTTGAGCACGAAGTGCCGGCCGTCGAAGAAGTCGGCCGAGTAGCCTTCGTAGCCGGGCTGGGGCGTGAAGCCGGGGAAGGGGCCGAAGGGCGTCGACGTCCATTCCCAGCCGTTGCCCACGAGGTCGTGGACGCCGAAGGCGCTCGCGCCCTCGGGGTGCGCGCCCACGGGATGCGGCGTCCAGTCGCGGAGCCCGAAGTTGCCGTGCCCGGCCGAGGGTGGCGCGACTCCCCAGGGGAATCCGTGGGCCGCGCGGTCGTATTCCGCCTCGGCGGGAAGGCGTCTTCCGTGGCGGCGCGCATAGGCTGACGCCTCGACCCACGTCACGAAGACCGGCCAATCCCAGGCCTGCTCGATCGGCACGTCCGCGAAGGCGTTCCGGAGGGTGAGGCCGCGGGCGTCCTCCTGCCAGAACGACGGAAGCCGCCGGCCCTCGCGCTGGAGCCAATCCCAGGCCTCCTCGCTCCACAGCCGCCGATCGGAATATCCCCCCGACTCGACGAACGCCAGGAAGTCGCGGTTGCGGACGGGAGCGACGTCGATCGAGAACGTGTCGACGTCGATCTCGCGGCCGGGAAACTCGTTGTCCCAACCGAAAGCCAGCGTACCGGGCGCGGCCCCCAGCCACGCCGGTCCCGCCGGGATGCGGACGACTCCCGTCGGGACGCTCCCGTTCGACGTGACGGGCGGGCGACGGAGGGCGGCGCGAGGAGGATGCTTCCGCGCGTGGTCGAGCCGAAGGGTCATGTAGAGCAGCGTCTCGTGGTGCATCAGCTCGTGCTCGACCACCATGAGCGCGGTCGACTCGAGCCGCGGCTCGTCGAGCACGGGCCGCAGCAGGGACCGGATGCGGTCGCGGTACGCGCGAACCTCCCCGACGGCCGGCCACGCCTCCTGAGGCGGCGGGGTGTCCGCCGTGTCGGGCGGATCGATCCCGCGCGCGAAGAGCTCGTCGAACCCGGGATGGAACGGCGTGCGTCGCAGGACGCGGAGGCCGAGGTGGTTCCAGGCGAAGGCGGGAAGGTGGCCGAGATAGAAGAGGAACGGCTGCCGGAGGCGGATCGGCCGTTCGCGAAGCGCTCTCTCGTCGATCGTGCCGAAGAGAGCGTCCGATCGGTCCCACGCCGCCTCCAGACGCTCGCGGACCGCCGCCCCCGCGAGAACGGGACCGCTCACGCAGCGCCCTCCCGTCGCAGGAGCGCGAGCGCGAAGAGGCTCTCCGCGTCCGTGAACCAGCGCTCGAGGGAGAGCGCGCTCCCCGCGAGCATCGCCTCGAGCGTTCCCCGCGTGTACTTGCAGCTGATCTCGGTGCGGATCTCGTCCCCCCGCGCGAACTCCCTGACGACGCCGGCCGCGGGCACCCGGACCGCCTGGGCCGACGAGGCACGGAGCCGCATCTCGATCCACGCCCGCTCGCGGTCGAAGAAGGCCACGTGGTCCCACGCCTCCGGCACGAAGTTGGCACCGAGCCGGCGGTTCATCACGCGCAGGATGTTGCGGTTGAACTCCGCCGTGACGCCGCGGCTGTCGTTGTACGCGGCTTCCAGCCGCGCCACGTCCTTCACGAGGTCGACTCCCACCAGGAAGCAGTCCCCTGGCGCGAGGTGCCGGGACGCGTCCGCGAAGAACGGCGGGACCACGTCCGGATGGAAGTTGCCGATCGTCCCTCCCAGGAACAGCAAGAGGCGGCCCCCTCCCGGGCCGAGGGGGGCGAGTCCGACAGAGAAGTCGCCCACGATGCCGCGTCCCACGAGCCCGGGATAGTCCGCGCGCAGGCGGGCGAGCGAGTCGCGCACGAAGGCCTCGTTGATGTCGAAGAACACGAGGCGCCTCGTACCCTGCCGCCGCGCCGCATCGAGGAGGAGGCGGATCTTGCGGCCGGACCCGGACCCGAGCTCGACGAGCTCGCGGGGATGGGCGAGGGCCAGCACCGCGGGGGCGATCCGCTCCAGGATGCCGATCTCGGTGCGCGTCGGGTAGTACTCGGGGAGACGCGTGATCTCCTCGAAGAGGCGGCTGCCCCGGTCGTCGTAGAAGTACTTGCTCGGCAGCTCGGGAAGCGGGAGGAGGAGAGAGGCGCGCACCTCGCGCGCCATCCCCGCTTCCGAGGCGACTTCGGCCCGACGCGTGGCTGTCGCGCGCTCTTTCACCGCTGGATTCTCCGAGCCCCCAAAGAGCCGCGACGTGCCACTCCACGACGCACCTCGAGTGGACTTTATGCCCGGTTCGGGTCGCTCTTCAAGCGGTATCGCGCGGGGGACCGGCCGCGAAGGCTAGAGGATCTTCAGGTCCGTTTTCGCGGGATCGGCTTTCGCGGGGGCGGCTTTCCCCGGCTCCGGCTTGCCCGGCCGGAGGCCGGGAGGCTGCGATTCGCCCTTCTCGAGCCGGACCTTCAGCGCCTTGGCGTAGCCGCGCTGCACTTCCACGTCCTCCTCGAACCGCGCATGGCCGCCCTTGTAGACGACCACGTGGTGCACGCCCTCGGCCAGCCAGAGGTACGAAGGAAACCCGTCGAGGTCCTTGGCCTCAGCCACGAACTTGCCGTCCACCCAGACCTCCGCCGCGCCCGGCTTCACGTTGAGGTCGACGGCTCCGTACCCGGCCGCGAAGGCGGCGCTCATGTCGATTCCCCCCGGAGGACCGTAGGCCCAGGGTCCCACGTAGGGCCCGTAGTACCCGAAGCCGATACCGAAGCCGAAGCCGAAGTAGGGA
Source organism: uncultured Acidobacteriota bacterium (assembly GCA_963742595.1). GTDB lineage: Bacteria > Acidobacteriota > Vicinamibacteria > Fen-336 > Fen-336 > CAVPGH01. Next base: position 274,170 of record CAVUMT010000001.1, read on the forward strand.
TACGGATAGGGGTAGGGGTATCCGTAGAAGCCTCTCGCGACGACGGGGCCTCCGTGGTATCCGCCGCCGCGACCACCGCGGCCGTTGGCCTGGGCGGCTTGCGGAAGGGTGACGACGGCCGCCAGTACTGCGGCGGCGAGGAGGGTACGCGTACGTCGCCCGTGGGTCATGGATCAAGTCCTCCGACCCTGGTGAGGAGCAAGAGACATGCCCATCGCAGCCGTCGATCCTTCGTGCGGAATCGGCCGGTTTCGGCGGCGATGCGCGATCCCCGCGCAGGCTCCTGTCACCCGGGCAGGTCGCGGCACTCTCCGTCCGGAGGACAGGTCGAGGCGCAGGGAATACGCCGAGATCGTGCTCGGGTCCCTTAGAACCTACGCACGGGCGGCGGCCGAGATGACCGGGCGCGAAGGGGATCTCGTTCCCCGCCAAGGAAATCAGGGCGTGGGAAGATCCCGACCGAAACGGGTACGCTCCTTGCCACATCTCCGGCGATCCCGTCTGCGCGTTGCGGTCAACCCCGTGGAGGAGAACCTTGATCGACCCTCGTTGCCGCCGTCGTCTGTCGAAGGCCGCGCTCGGCCTGCTTGTCGCCGAGTTCCTCCTGGTCGGGCCGGCGTTCGCCTCCACCCTGCAGGGACGCGTCCTCGATCCCCAGGGAAAGGCGATCGCGGGGGCCCGCGTGGTCGTGGAGGAGGCGGGCACGGCGCTCCGCCGCGAGACCGCAGCCGACGCGGCCGGGGCCTTCACGCTGCCCGAGCTTCCGCCGGGGACCTACACCCTGACCGCCGAGGCGCAGGGCTTCTCGCCCCGCACGCGGGACGCCCTCGCCCTGGCCGTGGGCCAGAGCTACCGCTTGGACGTCAGCCTGCAGGTCGCGGGAGTCCGGGAGTCCGTGGAAGCGATGGCGGAGATGTCGCTCGTGACGGCGGGATCGTCGACCGTGGACGGCGTCATCGGACAGGCCTCGATCGATCGCCTGCCCCTGAACGGCCGTAACTTCATGGAGCTCGCCTTCCTCGTCCCCGGCAACGTGCCCACGCCCAACTTCGATCCCACCAAGACGAACAGCGTCGTGGTGTCCTCCGCGGGCCAGCTCGGCCGCGGGGGCATGGTGACGATCGACGGGCAGGAGAACAACGACGACATGGTGGGAGGGCCGCTCCAGAACATCCCCCAGGATGCGGTGCAGGAGTTCCAGATCGCGACCAACCGCTACGGCGCGGAGAGCGGACGCTCCGGCGCTTCGGCGATCAACGTGGTCACCCGATCCGGCACCGACGAGCTGCACGGCACCGCCTCGTTCTTCCTCCGGGACAAGAGCCTCCAGGCACTGCCCGCGACGTACGACCGCACGCAGGAGGCTCCGCCCTTCGACCGGCAGCAGTACGCGCTCTCCGTGGGCGGGCCGATCAAGAAGGGCGAGGCCCATTGGTTCGCCGCGATCGAGTACCGCGACCAGGACGGGGCGGTGCTCGTGGGCCAGCGCGACACGCCCACGCAGACGATCCGGAGGACGTTCGCCGCGGGACCGCTCCAGGACTGGCTGGGAACCGCCCGCCTGGACTGGAGCCCCTCCGGCACGGATCGCCTCACGCTCCGCTACGCCGGCGAGCACGCCGAGGACACCGGGGCGAGCACCCTCGACCGCTCGATCGGCTCGGCTACCCAGCGCCAGGACAGCCGCAACGTCTACGGCTCCGTGCTGGGCACGTGGGTGAGGACGCTGTCGGGGACGACGCTCAACACGCTCGCCGTGAGCTACAGCCGCTACCGGAACGACATCGTCCCCGTCGCTCCGGACACCCCCCAGCTCACCTTCCCCTCGATCCAGGACGGAGCGTCCTTCCGCGTGCCCCAGGCCACGGACCAGGACCGGCTGCAGATCGCGGACAGCCTCGCCCTCGTGAGGGGCGCCCACAGCCTGAAGTTCGGGGGCGAGGTGCAATTCATCCGCACGGCGCTCGACCTCGGCGTCTTCCAGGCGGGCCGGCTGGAGATGATCCAGGACTTCGCCGACTCCGACCACAACGGGGACGGGCGCGTGGACGACAACGACCTGCTCTTCGCGGTGACGCTCCGGAGCGGCTTCCCCGACCGGAACCTCCTCCTCGACGACGTCGACAACAACTACTTCGCCTTCTACGCCCAGGACGACTGGCGCGTCACGCCCCAGCTCACGCTCAACCTGGGCCTGCGCTGGGAGCTGGACAGCGACGTCAAGAACATCAGCGGGTACGACGACACGAACCCGATCGTCCGCGGCTTCTACGAGGGCGACCGCACGCGCGACTCGAACAACTTCGGCCCGCGCCTGGGCTTCAACTGGGCGAGCGCCGGCGGGGGGCTGAGCGTGCACGGCGGCTGGGGGATCTACTACGATCGCATCACCCTCGAGCTGACGACGCTGGAGCGGGGGCTCGACGGCCGCGCGCTTCCCGTCGAGGTGAGAGCGGGCAACGTTTTCTTCCTGGATCCGCAGACGGGGCTCCTTCCCCCGTTCGCGCCCTCCCTTTCCAACCCTTTCACGGGCTTCATCCTCCCCGGCGCGGGGGCCTCCGGCATCAACATCATCGACAACGCGATGGAGACGCCGCAGGTCCAGCAGTGGAACGTGGGAGCGGAGGTCCGCTTGGCGCAGAGCCTCTACCTGCGCGCCGACGGCCTCTACAACAAGGGGACGAAGTTCATCCTCGGCGTGCCGATCGGAACCGTCTTCAATCCCGTGGTGGGCGGACCGGACCGTGTCTTGAACCTCGAGTCGAGCGTGGGCACGCGCTACAAGGGCCTGCTCATGTCGCTCGAGCGGCGGGGGGCGGGCTACCAGCTCCTCGCCGCGTACACGCTGTCGAAGGCGGACAACTACGCGAACGACGACCAGATCCCCTTCTCGAACGGCCCCATCGACCCGAACGACCTCGAGCGCGAGTTCGGCCCCAGCCCGAACGACCGGCGCCACCGGTTCACGCTGTCCGGCTCCGCGGACCTTCCCGCGGGCTTCCGGGTCGCCCCGCTCTTCACCTGGTCCACGGACGTCCCCATGGACATCCTCATGCCCGACGCCTCGAGGCGCGTCCCTACGCTGCAGCGCAACGCGGGGGCGCGCGTCTTCGAGACCGCGGCCGACCTGAACGCCTACCTGCTCGGGCTGAACGCGAGCGGCGGCATCGATGGTACGCTCCTCCCCCTCGTGGGGGACGACGCCCAGTTCAGCGACAGCTTCAGCTCCTTCGACCTGCGCGTCTCCAAGACGTTCCGCTTCGGCGCGCGCTCGCTGGAGGCCCTCGTGGAGGTCTTCAACCTGTTCAACATCACGAACATCCTCGGCGTCTCCACGCGCAACTACTCGGGATACGCGAACGTGCTCGCGCGCGACTCCGACAATCCCTCGAATCCCGGCTATCTTCGCTCCTCGGGCTTCGGCGAAGCCGTGACCACCGCGGGGGGCGTCTTCGGCTCCGGCGGGCCGCGGGCCTTCCAGCTCGGGCTGCGCTTCCAGTTCTGAGGGGGTCCCGGTCCTGACGGACGCGTCACCGGCCCGCTCCCTCGGCCTCGTCCCCGCCACCTGCCTCATCGTGGGGCAGGTCGTGGGCATCGGAATCTTCCTCACGCCCGCGGAGATGGCGCGGGGCCTGGCCGCTTCCGGACTCGTCTACGCGATGTGGCTCCTCGCCGGTGCCATGGCCCTGACGGGTGCTCTCTGCTACGGCGAGCTCGCCTCGCGCTATCCGGAGGCCGGGGGCGCCTACGTGTACCTCCGGGAGGCGTGGGGAGAGCCCTTCGCCTTCCTGTACGGGTGGAAGTGCCTTCTCGTGATGGACCCGGGAATCACTGCCGCCCTCGCCGCCGGGCTCGCCGAGTACGTGGCCTATCTGGTCCCCCTCGACGCGGCGGGCCGGCGGATGGCCGCGGTCGCGGTGATCCTCCTTCTCGCCGCGGTCACCGTCGCCGGCACGCGCGTGGCCGCGGGCGCGCTCGTGCTCGTGACCGTACTCAAGCTCGCCCTCCTCGCGGTGATCGTTCTGTGGGGCTTCGCCTCGGGCAGCGTCGAGTGGGGGCGCGTCGTCCCGTCGTTCGTCCGGTCGCCGGAGGCGGCCCCCCTCGTGGGCGCGCTCGCCGGGGGCTTCGTCTCCGCCTTCTTCTCCTTCGGAGGATGGTGGGAGGCCGCGCGCATGGCGGGCGAGGTCCGCGATCCCCAGCGCACGCTTCCCCGCGCCTTCGTGCTCGGGATCGCGATCGTGACCGCCGCCTACGTCCTGACGAGCGCCGTCTTCCTCGGCCTCGTGTCCGCGGCGGAGACCCGCGACGCGGACGCGTTCGCCGCGCGCGTCGGGGAGCGGCTCTTCGGCCCCGCGGGGGGCACGATACTCGCGCTCGGGGTCGTCGTCTCGGTCCTGGGAAGCCTGGCCGCGGTGATGCTCCTCTGTCCCCGGCTCTACGTCGCGCTCGCGCGCGACGGCCTCTTCCCCGCCCGGCTCGCACGCCTGCATCCCCGCCTGGGCACGCCCGCCACCGCCATCGCGCTGCAGGCGGGGCTCGCCATCCTCCTCGTGCTCGTGGGGACCTTCTCCGAGATCGTGGCCTACTTCGTCTTCGTGACCGTGGCCTTCATCGCGGCGAGCGTCGCCGCGCTCTACCGCCTGCCTCCGACCGCGGAAGGGTTCCGGACACCGCTGCGCTCCGTCACGCCCGCGATCTTCGTCGGCCTGTCGCTGGTTCTGCTGGCGTTACTGATCGCGGGCCGGCCCAAGCAGGCCCTCCTCGGCGTCGGAGTCGTCGCCCTCGGCGCACCCGTCTACCTGGCGCTGCGCAGAAGCGGCGTCCTCGGGGCGCGGGAGGCGTCGGCGCGATGACGGCGCCCGTCTCAGGCATTTCCGCGGGCCTGGGCCACGGCGGCGGCCAGCCGATCGGAGAGGCCGGCGTACCCGTCCCGGGCGATGCCCGCGGCCCGCTCCCGATACGACGCGGGGTCGTCGGGCGTCCAGGTGGCGAGCCCGTCTACGTAGCGGTTGAACATGCAGAAGGCGGCGGCGATCAGGACCGTGTCGTGGATCTCCCGGTCCGTCGCCCCTTCGCGGCGCGCCCGCTCGACGTCCTCGGCGAGGACGTGCTTGCCCCCCTGCTGGACCTTCCCCGCGATCGCGAGAAGCGCCTTCATCTTCGGCGCGATCGGGGCGCGCTCGGGGTCCGCCTTCACCTGCTCGACGATGTCCTCGTCGCCCAGGTAGTTTGCCGCGATCGCGCCATGGCTCAGGTGGCAGTAGGTGCAGTCGTTCCGCACCGACACGTACGCGGCGATCAGCTCGCGGTCCGCGGGCGAGAGCGTGCTCTCTCCTCGCAGGAGCGCCTCCGCCAGCTCGCCCATGGGCTTCGCGGTGTCCGGTCGGAAGGCGAGGGGGCCGCGGATTCCCGGCAGTCCTTCGGTCAGCTTGATGTGGGCCATGTCCCAGACTGCCATACTGCGCCTTCCAACTCCATCTAGGATCTCCCGCAATGCGCACGCTCGATTCCGCCCCCGCCTCCGCCCTCCGACGCGACATAGCGCTCGCCCGGCGGATCGCGGTCATGCTCTTCCAGTACCTCTTCCAGGGCGGCCGGCTGCGCCGGGAGTACCGCCGGCGGGAAGCCCGGGGCGAGGTCTTCTGGGTGGACGCGTCGGGACCCACCCGCCACCGTGAAGAGGCGATGCGGGAGGTCCGTTGAGGCCCGACTCTCCCCCGCCGCCGGTCTACGCGTTCGGCTACCTGTCGCCCCCGGTGTCCGGGAACGCCATCAACGGGCTCGGGCAGGTGGAGAAGTCGCGGGCGCGGCAGGTCTTCCACAGCAGCTCGGGCGAGCCGCTGGCCTGGAAGGCCCTCGACGACTTCTTCTCGATCATCAATCCCTGGCGGGTGGTGCGCCACGTGCTCTTCAACACGTGGCAGCTCCGCCGGTCCGACGGCCCCGTGAGTGCCGTCCGACGCGACGTGGCGGACGCGGGTGCCATGGCCGCGGAGGTGAAAGCACTCGCCCACTCTCTCGGCGCGCCGCTCGTGGGCGTCGCCGAGGTGACCGAGGAGTCGCTCTACGAGGGACGCAACCCGGGCCTCCGCTACGCGATCGTCCTCGGCCTTCCGATGAACTGGGAAGAGATGCAGCACGCGCCGCAGCCGCGGGCGGCGGCGGAGGTGATGCGCACGTACCGGCTGGTCGCGAAGGTCGCGGTCCGCCTCGCCGAGAAGATACGCGCCATGGGCTGGCCCGCCCGCGCCTACGGCAACCCCAACAGCACCGACGTCCTCATGATTCCCCTCGCGGCGCGCGCGGGCCTCGGCCAGCTCGGCAAGCACGGCTCGATGATCGGCGCCGAGTACGGCTCCAACTTCCGTCTCGCCGCCGTCCTCACCGACCTGCCCCTGGCACTCGACCGCCCCGTGGACATCGGAGTGGACGACCTCTGCGCGGTGTGCCGCCGCTGCGTCGACGACTGCCCGCCCCGCGCCATCTTCGACGAGAAGCAGCTCGTCCGCGGCGGGCGGAAGTGGTACGTCGACTTCGACAAGTGCATCCCCTATTTCGTCAAGACCTACGGGTGCGCGATCTGCATCGAGGTCTGCCCTTGGAGCGAGCCCGGGCGCGGCCCGGCGCTGTCGGAGTCACTACTCACCCGGCGGAAGCGCGACGTAGAGGAGACCCGCGGATGAGGCAAGGCGTTTCCGCCGGGCTCTTGACCTTTCTGGCCTCCGTTGCGTTCCTCTCCTGTCGCGGTCCACTCCGCGTCCCCGACTCCACCTACCGCGAGACGGTCTCGGCCTTCTACACCGGTCTCGCCGCACTGCAGACGAGCCAGGAGCTGCTCGCCCGCGAGAAGCTCGAGCGCGTCACGTCGCTCGTCCCCGACGAGCCCGCGGGCTGGGCCAACCTCGGCCTGCTGCTGCTGCGACAGCAGGAGGTCGAGCCCGCCCTCGAGAAGCTCACGAAGGCGGCCGACCTCGCCCCCGGAGCGGGGCGATCCAGCGACTGCTCGCCCTCGCGCGAGAGCCGGCAGGGAAAGCTGCCCGAGGCCGTCGGCCACTGGAAGCGCGCGCTCGAGCTCGACCCGGGCGACCGCGAAGGCCGCGTTCGCCCTCGCCCAGGACACCGAGCGCCAGGGCGGCCCGGAGAGCGAGGCCGAGGCCCAGCGCGTCCTCGACGCGCTGCTCGCGCGCTCCGAGAACCTCGCGGTGCGCCTCGAGTACACGCGTCTCGCGGCCAAGCGCGGCGACGCCGCAGCGCTCCAGAACGCGATCGCTCCCCTCGCCGGCGCCTCCCTCTCGTGGCCGCCGGAAGCGCAGGCGCAGCTCGAGGCGCTGCAGGCCGCCGTCCGCCAACCCGCGCGCCGCCGCCCCCCGCGTGGCTTTCCTGAAGAACGTCCTCCTGCGCGAGCCGGCCTACCGCCGCGCGCTTCGCGCGGTGAGCACGCCCCGCGACGAGGTCGGCGAGCCGCTCGTGCGCTTCCTCGCTCTCGAGAATCCTCCGCCGCAGCCCGCCGCTCCCGACGAAGCTCGCGTTCACGGTCGAGCCGGCGAAGGGGTTCGACGAACGGGCGTTGTCATGGGTCGGACCCGCATGGCTCACGGAGAAGGCGAACCGGCGCTCGTGGCCGCGGACGCCCGCGGTGTCCTGGTGGGACGGGCGGAAGCGGGGAAATTCCCAGCTGGCGCTTCCGCAGCCGCTCCGAGCCTCGACGGTGTCGCGGCCGCGGACCTCAACTACGACTTCCGGACCGACCTCGTCCTCGCCGGGGCGGGGGGCCTGCGCCTGCTGCGCCAGGACGGAGGACGGCCGCTTCGCGGACGTCACGAAGACCGCCGGGATTCCGCAGGCCTCGCCGGCGGCCGACCTTCGGCGCCTGGGCCGCGGACGTCGACACGGACGGCGACCTCGACGTGCTCGTCGCCCCCTGGTGAAGGGCCCGCTCGTCGTGCTCCGCAACAACGGCGACGGCACGTTCGCGGAGCAGCGGCCGTTCGGCGACGCTACCGGCGTCCGCGGCTTCGCCTGGGCCGACCTCGACGGCGACGGCGTTCCCGACGCGGCGCTGCTCGAGCCGACGGCGCGGTTCGCGTCTTCCTCAACCTGCGGGGCGGTGCGTTCGGCGAGGCGGCGCTGCCCTCCGGGACCTGCCGCGAGGCGCGGCCCTCGCCGACCGCGCGAGGCGAACGGGGATTCGCTGCTTCGACGTGTTGATGCTCACGACCGACGGCGCGATCGCGTGGCTCTCGCTCCGCGAAGAGGGCGGCGCGATGGGAGTGGTCGGAGTTCGCCTCGACGAATCCCTGCCTCGCGCGCCTCGAGCCGGGCGCGGCGCGGCTCCTCGTGGCCGACCTCGACAACAACGGCGCTGCCGACCTGTCGTGGCCGCGGGGCCCGTCCAGTCCCGCGTCCTCTTGGCGGGACCGAGCGCGACTCGTTCAAGCCGCTCGCGGCGCCTCTTCCCCTTCGGGCGCAGGCCGCCGCCGACCTCGACGGCGACGGCCGCCTCGAGCTCGTCGGCCGACGGGCAGTCGCGGGCGGCGCTCGCCCGGAGCCGCGGGACGAAGGCCTACCGCTGGCAGGCGCTGCGGCCCCGCGCCGCCACCGCCACCGGCGACCAGCGCATCAACTCCTTCGGCATCGGCGGCGAGGTGGAGCTGCGCACCGGGCTGCACGTGCAGAAGCAGGACGATCGCCGCGCCCGTCGTCCACTTCGGCCTGGGCGAGGCCGACGCGCGCCGACGTCGTGCGCATCATCTGGCCGAACGGCATCCTCCAGTCGGAGTTCGACAAGCCGCGGCGGACACCACGGTCGCTCGCGACCCAGCGCCTCAAGGGCTCGTGCCCGTGGCTCTTCGCCTGGAACGGCCGCGAGATGGCCTTCGTGACCGACCTCATCTGGCGCTCGCCGCTCGGGCCTGCGCATCAACGCCCAGGCGACCGCCGACGTGCTGATGACCGAGGACTGGGTGAAGGTGCGCGGCGACCAGCTCGCGCCGCGCGACGGCGCCTACGACCTGCGCGTCACCGCCGAGCTCTGGGAGACGCACTTCTTCGACCTGCTCTCGCTCCTGGTCGTGGACCACCCGCAGGGCACCGAGGTCTTCGTGGACGAGCGCTTCGCCGTGCCGCCGCCGCAGCTGCGGCGTCGATCGTCACCGGCCCGGTGCGCGAGCTGCGCGCGGCGCGCGACGACCGCGGGCCGGGACGTCTCGGACGTCGTGCGCGCGCGCGACGACCGCCACCTCGACTTCGCCGGCCGCGGCGCCTACCAGGGCGTCACGCGCGACCACTTCGTCGAGCTGGAGCTGCCGGAGGAGGCGCCGCGGCAGCGGCCCGCTCTGGCTCGTGGCGCAGGGCTGGGTGCATCCCACCGACAGCTCGATCAACGTCGCGCATCGCCAGGGCGCGCACGCGCCGCCCCGCGGCCTCTCGCTCCAGGTGGCCGACGCTGCCGGGCGCTTCCGCAAGGTTCGCGACGGGCCTGGGCTTCCCGGCGGGCAAGGACAAGACGGTCCTGCTCGACCTGACCGGCCTCTTCCCGCGCCGCGGGCCGCGGCGGCTGCGGCTCGCGACCAACCTCGAGATCTTCTGGGACCGCCTGGGCTGGGCGGTGGGCCGGCCCGACGTGCGCGCTCGACGCCGCGGCGCGCTCGCGCTCGCCTCGGCCGAGCTGCGCTACCGCGGCTACTCGGTGACGGAGCAGGAGGACGCCGAGCTCGCCCGAGCGGCCGCGCTACGTGCTCGCCGGCACGGCGCCGCGCTGGCTGCGACCTCGAGGGCTACCACACGCGCTTCGGCGACGTGCGCGAGCTGCTGGCGCGGGTGGACGACCGCTACGTGATCATGAACGCGGGCGACGAGATGCGCGCTGCGCTTCCCCGAGGCGCCCGCTCCCGCCGCCGGGCTGCGTCCGCGACTTCGTGCTCGTCGGCGACGGCTGGGTCAAGGACGGCGACTTCAACACGACCTTCTCGCGCACCGTGCTGCCCCTGCCCACGCACGCCACCGGCCGCTACGACGCGGCGCCCGCGCGCGCTGGAGGACGACCCCGTCTACCGGGCGCACCGGCGGGACTTCGAGGAGTACCACACGCGCTACGTGTCGCCCGAGCGCGTGCGCGACGCGCTTCGCGCTACGATCGACGCGGCCACGATGAAGCGCTACGCCCGGCCCGCTCCTCGCCGTCGTCTTCCTGGCCCTGCTGGCCACGCCCTGCGCTGATGCGCCGCTTCGGCGCCCGCGCCCCCGCCGCCGCGGGCCGGGAGCGACGCGCGCGCCGCGCTACGGCTTCCGCCTGACGGAGTCGGCGAAGGCGGCCGGCCTCGACTTCGTGCACGAGGCCCCGACCCTCGACCGCAAGCTCGCGCACATCATGCCGCAGGTGGCGTCGATGGGCGCGGCGGTGTCGGTCGTGGACTTCGACCGCGACGGCTCGCCGGACCTCTACGTGACCAACAGCAAGGAGGGCTCGAAGAACCGCCTCTACCGCAACCGCGGCGACGGCACGTTCGAGGACGTGGCGCGAGCAGCTGGGCGTCGCCGACCTCAACCGGCCCGAGACCGGCGTGTCGATGGGCGCGGTCTGGGGCGACTACGACAACGACGGCTTCGAGGACCTGCTGCTCTACCGCTGGGGCCGGCCCGGAGCTGTTCCGCAACGACGGCGGCCAGGGCTTCACGCGCGTGACCGAGGCCGCCGGGCCTGCCCGCCTGGGCCAACGTGAACACCGCGGTCTGGCTCGACTTCGACCGCGACGGCCGGCTCGACCTCTTCCTGGGCGGCTACTACCCGGAGACGCGTCAACCTCTGGAAGCTCGCCGACACGAAGATCATGCCGGAGAGCTTCGAGTACGCGAAGAACGGCGGCCGCAAGTACCTCTACCGCAACCTGGGCGGCGGCCGCTTCGAGGAGGTGAGCGAGAAGGTGGGCCTCGTCCTCGCGGCGCTGGGCGCTCGCCGCGGTGGCCGCCGACCTGCGCGGCACCGGCTATCCCGACCTCTTCATCGCCAACGACTACGGCGTCTCGGAGCTGTTCGTGAACGAGGGCGGGCGCTTCCGCGAGGTGGGCCGCGAGACCGGCGTCGGCTACGCGCCCAAGAGCGGCATGAACGCCTCGGTGGGCGACGTGCTCAACCAGGGCCGCTTCGCCATCTACGTCTCGAACATCTCGGAGGAGGGGATCCTGCTCCAGGGCAACAACCTCTGGGTGCCCACGGGCGCCGAGAACGGCCTGCCGAAGTACGAGAACCTGGCGACCGCCATGGGCGTCGACCTCGGCGGCTGGAGCTTCGGCGCGCAGTTCGGCGACCTCAACAACGACGGCCACCTCGACCTCTACCTCGTCAACGGCTACGTGTCGCGCCTCGAAGGAGGAGAGCTACTGGTACGACTACTCGAAGATCGCGGGCGGCCACGAGGTCGTGATCTCCGACGCGAAGAACTGGCCGCCCATGGGCGACGCGCAGCCTCGCCGGCTACCAGCAGAAGAAGGTCTGGATCAACGACGGCGCCGGGCGCTTCCTCGACGTGGCGCCGATGGTCGGCGTCGACCGACCGCCACGACGGCCGCTCGGTGGCGCTGGCCGACCTCGGCAACCGCGGCGTGCTCGACGTGGTGGTCGCCAACCAGCGCGGGCCGCTGCTGCTCTACCGCAACGAGGTCGCGCCGGGCCGCGACTGGATCGCCTTCGACCTCGAGGGCGGCTGCCGCGGCGAGCGGCGCGCCGCGGAGCGCTGCACGCAACCGCAGCGCCATCGGCGCCCAGGTCGACGGTCGCACTGGAACGGCCAGCAGCAGGTGCAGGAGGTGCTCGGGCGGCTCGGGCTTCTGCGCGCAGAACCAGCGCCGGCTGCACTTCGGCCTCGGGCCGCGGGGCGGTCGTGGAGAAGGCCGTCGTGCGCTGGCCTTCGGGTAAGATCGAGGAGCTGGCGCGGCCCGGCGACGAACCGCGTGCACGCGCTGAAGGAGCCCGCGTGACGACCCAGGCGCTCGCTCGCCGCCGACCGCGCCCCCGCGGCGACAGCGACCGGCCGCGGCTTCGGCATCGACAACCGCTACCTGGCGCCGATCCTCGTCACGCTCGTCCTCGTCGTCGGCCAGGTCACCTTCGGCTTCCTCGAGAGCTGGTCGCGGACCGCTCCTCGCCATCGCCACCGCGATCCTGGTCGAGCTGGTGCTGGGCCGGCTCTTCTGCGGGACGTGGCCGCACCTGGCCAGCGCCTACATCTCCGGCATCAGCATCGGCATGCTCGTCCGCTCGCCCGAGTTCTGGCCCTACGCGCTCTGCTCCGCCATCTCGATCACGTCGAAGTACGTGATCCGCGTCGACGGCCGGCACCTCTGGAACCCGTCGAACTTCGGCATCGTGGCCATGCTCGTGCTGGCCGCGGACACGGTGGCCAGCCTGTCCGTGCAGTGGGGCAACAACCTGCTGCCCATGGTCGTGGTGTGGATGCTTCGGCGCGGTGATCATCCACCGCCTCGGCCGCTTCCACATCACGCTGACCTACGTGGTCTCGTTCCTGGCCTTCTCCGTGCTGCGCGCCGCCGTCACCGGCCACCCCTGGCTGGCCGAGGTGGCGCCCATCACCGGGCCCATGTACCAGCTCTTCATCTTCTTCATGATCACGGACCCCAAGACGACCGTGCAGCCGAAGTGGGCGCAGTGCCTCGTGGCCTTCCTGGTGGCGGCGGTGGAGGCCGTGCTCCGCCTGCTTCGAGTTCGTGCACGCGCCGTACTACGCGCTCTTCGTCGTCGGCCCCGCCGCCAACCTCGTGGAGATCCTGCTCGCGCGCCGGGCGCGCGCGGCAGCGGCCCGTTCCGCTTGAGCCCTCCTGCACGGCCGTCCCCGCTCGAAAAGGAGACCGCCAATGGCCACAGCCACGGTAGCCAACCAGAAGAAGATCCTGAGGAACCAGTCCACGATCGTCGCCAACCAGAACAAGATCCAGGCGAACCAGGCGAAGATGCTCGCCAACCAGAAGCGGATCCTCGCGAACCAGAAGCGCATCCTGAAGAAGAAGTAGTCGGGCTCGGCACTCGCCCCGGGGCGAGTGACCTCAAGTAGTCTCTCAACCGACTCCGTCCGGACGGAGTCGAGCTAGTTCGTCGCCGGCGGCAGCTCGATGTGTGCCGCTTCGAAGTCCTTCGGGATGAACTGGCGGTCCACGAGCTCCTTCACGTCGAGCCGGCGCTCGAGGATGCCCGCCTCGAGGCCCATGTCCGCGATCTGCTGCATCTCGTCGTCCTCCGGGCGTGAGCATGCCGGTAGCTCACGCGGTCGGGCGGCTGGGTCAGCACGTAGCGCACGAGCTTCTCGTCCTGGCGGAAGTAGGGCGAGACGAGCCTGGCCGCCTCGACGCGATGCGTCTCCGCCCACTCGCCGCTCTCCGCGATGCCGCGCACGAGGTCCTTCACCACCGCCGGCCGCTCGTCGATCAGCTTCTCGGTGACCACGAGCACGCAGGAGATGAAGTGCGGCCAGATGTCCTTGGCGTGGTAGAGCACGCGGCCCGGAGCCGTCGAGCTCGGCGCGCGCGGCGTGCGGCTCGCCGACGAAGTAGGCGTCGATGGCCTTGCTCGCGAGGGCCCCCGGCATGTCGGGCGGCGGCATCTCCACGAAGCGGATGTCGTCCGGGTCGACGCCCTCGTCCTTCATCAGCTTGCGGATCACCAGGTTCTGGTTGCTGTACTTGCTGGGGATGGCGAAGGTCCGGCCCTCGAGGTCCTTCAGGCTCTTCGCGGGCAGGTCCTTCCGCACCATCACCGTCGAGCCGTCGCGGTGGCCGAGGTAGGCGATCTTCACCTTCACGCCCTGCTCGCGCAGCTTCATGGCCAGCGGCGCGATCATGAACGTCGCGTCGAGCCGGCCGCTCTTCAGCGTCTCCACGACCGTCGGGAAGTCGGTGAAGCGCTGCGACTCGAAGCGGGTCGACGCGGCTCGTCTTCGACGCGTAGTCGGTGACCGGGCACGTGAGGTGGCAGGTGACGGGCAGGAAGCCCACGGCCAGCGTCTCGCGCGCGCCTCGCCTCGTCGGGGCCGTCGGCTCGGCGCTGCCAGGGCTTCGCGCGCAGCACGCCCAGGACGACGACGGCGGCCAGGGCGCCGAGGCCCCAGCGCAGCAGGGCGATCGGATCATCGGCGCTCCTCCCGGCCGCCCGCGGCGGCCACGGCCTCGGCGCTCGCCCTCGAGGCCGAGCTCGGTCAGGATGCGGTGGACGGCCCGCACGACCTCGGGCTGCGTGGCGTCGCGGGGCCGCGGCGCGGCGAGGCGCACCTCGTCGCGGATGCGCGCCGGGCCGCTCGGAGAGCACGAGCACGCGGTCGGCGAGCTGCGCCGCCTCCTCGATGTCGTGGGTCACGAGGACGACCGTGCGCGGCTGCTCGCGCAGCAGGCGCGCCAGCTCGCCGCGCATGCGCAGGCGCGTCAGGTAGTCGAGGGACGAGAAGGGCTCGTCCATCAGCAGGAGGTCGGTGTCGCCCGCCAGGGCGCGCGCCAGCTCGACGCGCTGGCGCATCCCGCCGGAGAGCTGGTGCGGGTAGTGCGCCTTCGAACGCGCGCGAGCCCGACGAGGTCGAGCAGCGCCGCTCGGCGCGGCGATCGCCGCTCGCCCGCGTCGGGGACGTGGCGCAGACCCGAGCCGCACGTTCTCGCCCACCGTGAGCCAGGGGAAGAGGCCGTCCTGCTGGAAGACCATGCGCACGCGCTCGGGCCGGTGCACGCGTCCCGCGCGTCGGCTGCAGCCAGCCCGAGCAGAGGTTCAGGAGCGTCGTCTTGCCGCAGCCCGAGGGCCCGACGAGCGCGACGAACTCGCCGCGGCGCACCTCGAGGTCGAGTCCCCGCGAGCACCTCGACGTCCCCGAAGGCGACTGGTCCACGCCGCTCGAAGCGCAGCAGGGTCTCGCTCACGAGCGCCGCCTCATCGCTCGTAGCCCCAGCGCACGCTCGGGATGCGCGTGAGCTGCACGAGCAGCCGGTCGAGGGCGACGCCGATCAGGCCGATCGACCACCATCGCCGCGCCCAGGAGGTCGATGCGCAGGCCGTTGCGCGCGTCCCAGACCGCGAAGCCCAGGCCGTCGCGGCCCGCGATCATCTCCGCCGCCACCACCACCAGCCAGGAGAGGCCGGCGGTCACGCGCAGGGTCGTGATGACCTGGGGCGCGATGGCGGGCAGCGTCACCTCGCGCAGCAGCTCGGCGCCCCCGATGCCGAGGTCGCGCGCCACCCGGAAGTAGACGCTCGGGATGCTCGCCACCGCCGCGCCGGTGGAGAGCACCACGGGGAAGAACGCGGCCATGAAGATCAGGAAGATCGCGGGCGGATCGCCGATGCCGAGCCACAGGATCGCGAAGGGGATCCAGGCGAGCGGCGAGAGGTTCCGGAAGAAGTTCACGAGGGGCAGGAACGCCTGCGCGCGCCCGCGCCGAGTGGCCGAGGAGGAGGCCCGCGGGCACGCCGAGCGCCACCGCGAGGAGGAAGCCCGACGGTGACGCGGAAGAGCGACGCGATCGCGTCGTCCACGAGCCGGCCGCTCCGGAGCTCCTGGACGAGGCCGCGCGCCACCGCGAGGGGAGTCGGGAAGAGGGATTCCGGGAACATGCCGAGGGCGGCGATGCCCGCCCACACGGATACGAGGACCACCGGCCCCAGGAGGGCGAGGTAGGGCGCGCGCGGGCTCGTGCTCGTCTCGGTCATGAATGGATGTTGGCGTCGGCGCTGCGACAGAGAGCACCAACGGCCAGAGTATGGCACGACGAACAGCAAGGGAGATGCCATGAGGAAGCGGGGGTCCGCGGGCGGCTTTCCGTCCGCCGGACCTTAAGGGCTGCGTGGGCTCGTACGGTCGATTACGAGGTCCGGCGGACGGTGCTTGGGTATAGACTTCCCCCTTCATGGAGCGCCCCATCGAGCGCGTGGTCGACCTCCTCGATCCGGCGCTGAACCGCATCCGGAACATGAGCGTCGAGGAGGCGCGGGCTCGGCTCTATGCTGCCGATCCCGCGAGCGTGTCGCGGAATCGACGGCTCTTTCGCGCTCGTGGCCCGCGACGGCATCCGGGTGCGCCTCGCCCGCTCCCTCGACCGTCCGCTGCGCTACTTCCTGGCCAAGCGCGCGGCGGGCCCCGCGCTGTTCGTCGCCGACCGCATCGACACGCTGCGGCGCGCCCTCGCCGACGAGGGGCTCGACGGCCAGTTCCACCCGAGCTACACGCGCATGGTGCCCGCGCACCACGTGGTCGAGCTGCGGCTCGTGGGCTGCCCGGATCCCGAGCCGAGCTACACGCGCTTCTTCACGCCCGCCCGCGGCGTGCTCCCTCCCGACCTCGACGAGATCGGCCGCCTCTACGTCGGCGCGCTCGTCGAACGAGGTGGCGCACTGGCTGAAGGGGGTGGAGGCGGCCGAGCCCGGCGCGCCCCTCGGCGTCTGCTTCTCCGGCGGAATCGACAGCGGCGCCGTCTTCCTCGTCGACGTACCACGCGATGCGGCGCCTGGGCCTCTCGCCGGCTCGCCTCAAGGCCTTCGTGCTGAACCTCGGCGACGGCCCGGACCTCGACCAGGCGCGCGAGTTCCTGGCCCGGTCGACCTGTCGCTCTTCCTCGAGGAGATCGAGGCCGACCCCGCCGAGCTCGACCTGGACGAGACGCTTGCGCGTGCCGTCGAGGACTACAAGCCGCTCGACGTGGAATGCGCGGCCATGGGCCTCGCCCTCTGCCGCGGCATCCGCGCGCGCTACCCCGACTGGCGGCATCTCGTCGACGGCGACGGCGGCGACGAGAACCTCAAGGACTACCCGATCGAGGAGAACGCGGAGCTGACGATCCGGAGCGTCGTGGACAACCCGATGCTCTACCAGGAGGGCTGGGGCGTCGGACGCATCAAGCACTCGCTCACCTACAGCGGCGGCTTGAGCCGCAGCTACGTCCGGACGTACGCCCCCGCCCGCCGCTACGGCTTCTCGGGGTTCAGCCCCTACACGCGGCCGAGCGTCGTCGAGGTGGCGGAAGGCATCCCCTTCGCGATCCTCACCGGCTACGACGTGCCCCGTCTCTACGCGCTCAAGGGCGAGGTCGTGCGCCGCGGCGTGAGGGCGATCACGGGCTTCGACATGCCGGTCTTTCCCAAGCGGCGCTTCCAGCACGGCGCGCTTCCCGCGTCGAGCCTCCGGGCGCGGCTGGGCGGCGACGAAGACGCCTATCGGCAGCGGTTTTTCGCCCTGCAGGCCTGAGCTCGGTCGTGACTTCCGCCGTGCCCCCGGACTCTCCGGGCTATCCCGAAGGCAGCACCGACCGCGACCGGTTCGTTCTCGAGCGCCGCCCGCCGCGGCGACGGCACGACCCGTGGCGATACCAGGGCCTCCTGATCGAGGACGAGCCCACGGCCGCGGGCGCGCTCGCGACCGTCGCCACCGTGTTCCTCACGGGCCGGGAGTGTCCCTGGCGGTGCGTCATGTGCGACCTCTGGCGCTACACGACGGAGGAGGACACGCCCCCCGGGGCCATCCCTGCGCAGCTCGACCAGGTGCTGGACGAGCTCGACGCGCGCCCCGACGAGCCGTCCCCCACCGCGATCAAGCTCTACAACGCCGGCAGCTTCTTCGACCCGCGCGCCGTGCCGGTCTCCGACTACGACGCCATCGCGTCCCGACTCGTCGAGTTCGAGCACGTCGTCGTCGAATCGCACCCGGCACTCGTCGGCCCCCGACTCGACCAGCTCCGGGAGGCTCTCGACCGGGCCAACCGCCCCGGGGACTCCCGCGTCGGCCTGGAGGTGGCGATCGGCCTGGAGACGGCCCATCCCGAATCGCTCGCGCGCCTACACAAGAAGATGACGCTCGACGACTTCAGGCAGGCGGCCGACTACCTGAAGGCGCGCGAGGTGGCGCTTCGAGTTTTCTTGTTCGTACATCCCCCCTTCATTCCGAGCGCGGAGCGCGAGGAATCTCTTGCCGACTCGGTCGCGTTCGCCTTCGATTGCGGCGCGTCCGTCGTCTCGCTGATCCCCACCCGATCCGGCAACGGCGCGATGGAAGCCCTGACCCATCAGGGCCTGTTCGAACCACCCACACTCTCAGATCTCGAGCGCGCGGTGTCGCTCGCCCGCGCGCGTGCGCGCGGGCGGGTTCTTGCGGACCTGTGGGACCTCGAACGTCTCGCAACGTGTCCTCGCTGCTTCTTCGACCGCAGGGAGCGCCTGCGTCTCCAGAACCTCCAGCAATGTGGACTCCCCCCGATCTCCTGTCATTCCTGCGGGGGGAGCCCACTGTGAAGCTCCGGCCGACGTCGCCATCGTCGGCTCCGGCTTCGGAGGCTCCCTCGCCGCCCTCGCGCTTCGCAAGCAGGGCCGCTCCGTCGTGCTCCTCGAGCGCGGCCGCCACCCCCGGTTCGCGATCGGCGAGTCCTCGACACCGCTCGCCAACCTGCTGCTCGAGGAGCTGGCGACAAAGTACGACCTCCCACGCCTGCGCCCTCTCTGCAAGTGGGGTCCCTGGCAGCGGACGTATCCCGAGGTGGCCTGCGGCAAGAAGCGCGGCTTCTCGTTCTTCGCACACGGCGACGACGCACGCGAGAGAGAGCGGCCGCTCCTCGTTGCGGCGAGCCCCCACGACGAGATCGCAGACACGCATTGGTACCGACCGGACGTCGACCACTTCCTCGTGCGCGAAGCCGAGGCCGAGGGAGCGACGTACCTCGACGAAACTGTTCTCGAGCGCGCCCGCTTCGACGAGGACGGGGGCGCGCTCGAAGGGCGCCGCAAGGGCCGTCCGGTCGAGGTCTACGCGCGCTTCGTGATCGACGCGAGCGGCCCCCGCGGCTTCCTACACCGCGCACTGGGCCTTCCGGAGGCCCCTCTGCGGTGGCTGCCCGCCACCCAAGGCCTCTACAGCCATTTCGCCGACGTCGAGCGCTTCGACGGCCTCTTCCCCGTCGACGATCCGCCCTATCCGGTCGACGACGCCGCGGTCCACCACGTGTTTCCGGGCGGCTGGATCTGGGTGCTCCGGTTCAACAACGGCCTCACGAGCGCGGGAGTCGCCCGACTCCCACGCGGACGCGCTCCGTCTCGACGAAGGCGCGCCCGCGTGGGAGAGCTTGCTCAAGGCCCTGCCGCGTGTGCAAGCCCAGTTCCGCAAGGCTCGCGCCGTCATCCCTTTCGTGTACTCGCCGCGAGTCGCCTTCCGGAGCGCTGTCGTCACGGGACCGCGATGGGCCCTCCTCCCTTCCGCGGCAGGCGTGATCGACCCGCTGCTTTCGACTGGGTTTCCCCTGAACCTGCTTGGACTGCATCGATTACTGGATTGCCTTGAGAAGGCGGGAAAGGCTAGAGACGAGGCGCTCCTGGACTACTCGAAACAAACGGCCGACGAACTTGATGTGACGGAGCGCCTCGTTGCGAGCCTCTACGCGTCGATGCCCGACTTCGAGCTGTTCAAGCGGCTAAGCCTTCTCTACTTCGCGGCCGCCAGCTTCAGCGAGACCGTCAGGCGGCTCGGTCGTCCGGAGAAGGCTCGAGGCTTCCTGCTCCACGCCGACCCCCGCTTCGGCCCGGCGCTCCGCGCGTGCGCCGAGGCGGCCTCGGCCTGCCCCCAAGGCGACGACCGAGAGGCCCTGTTTCGGCGGATCGATGAAGCCATCGAGCCGTTCGACGTGGCCGGGCTCCGCGACCGCAGCCGGAAAGACCACTATCCGGTGCGCGCGGAGGACCTCCTGGCGGCCGCGCCGAAGCTCGGCGCCACCGAAGCGGAGCTGGAGACACTGCTCGAGCGCGGCGGCTTCCGGGCGCGATCGACCGTTGGCGGGCTCGTCGCTCGGACCGGGTGTTAGAATCGCTACTATGGAGGCGTTGACGAAGGTCGTCGAGGCAGACTCACGCCTCGGCTACGCCCTCGTTTTCGGCTCGGTGGCACGCGGTCAGCGTCACGGGCGAAGCGATACGGACGTCGCCGTCGGCGCCGGAGGAGGGCGGAGGCTGAGTACGCTCGACCTGGGCGACCTCGCTTCCCGCCTCGAAGCGGTGACCGGAGGTCCTGTCGACGTCGTCGACCTGGAATGCGCGCCCCCCGCCCTCGCGTACCGGATCTTCCGGGAGGGGCGAGTGATCCTCGAGCGGGACAGGGCCGGCCTGGTAGTGCGCCGAGCGCGTGCGGTGCTCGAGTACCTCGACTTCAAGCCCGTCGAGGAGCAGTTCGTGCGGGGCGTCCTGACCGCTTCCGCTCGTGGTCGATAAGCACCTCCTCGCGGCTCGCGTCGCGTCCGTTCGCGACGTGGTCATTCAGCATGCAGTCCTCGACTGGCTGCGCATCCACGAGATCGCCTCTCTCCACCTCGACGACTTGCTGCAGTTCTGTGACGAGCTCATCGGCAAGTCCTCGCCGTGACGAACCTCTCCCAGGTCGTGGTCGCGGGGTAAAGAGCCGTTCGACGTAACCGGGGTTCCGCGGCCGCCGTCGGAGCGTCTAGGAGGTGGAACTCTCGACGAGCTGCCGCACGACCTGCAGGAATTCCTCGACGGGACCGAGATCGTCGAGAGCCTCGACCACCCGGTCGAGGTCCAGCGCGACGTACTCGTGGATCACGACGTTCCGGAAGCCGGGAAGTCGCTCGAGCTTCCGCACGAGCTCGGGGCTGAACCTCGCGTCGCGCCCCAGGCTGCGGACGGCCTCTGTATAGTCCTCGAACCGATCCCCGCGGCGTGCGGCGAGATCTCCCGCGATGTCGATCACGAGCTGGCAGATAGTCAAAAGGGAGAAGAGGACGTCGTTGTGGAGCGAAAGGTCACGCTCGAGCGCTTCCCGGCCGCTCACACGTGGGCGGATCTGACGGACGTGGTCCAGATGGCGGCGCAGCTCCGCCAGCCGCTCGACCAGATAGGTCATCGAGCCAGCGCGTCGAGCTTGATGCGCCGAGTGCGTCGCAGGAAGGGTTCGAGGTCCGCGGCCCGGAGCAGCACGTCCCGCACGTAGGCGTGATCGGCCTCCTCGTCCGAGCACACGAGCCGGCGGCCGCGACTCACGATCGCCCGGCCCAGTCCGGGGGGAGCGTCGTTGAGCACGACGAGGTCGACGTGGCGAGTGCCGAGATCCGACTGGAGCCGAGTGGACAGTTCGAGGCTCGCCTCGAAGCGGTCCCGACCGCCGGGCAGCGCCTTGCGATCGAAAAGCACTCCGACGTCGACGTCGCTCTCCCGGTGACTCCGCCCCTCGGCGTGGCTCCCGAACAGGTAGAGCGAGACGACCCCGGGCATCGGGCGCTCCCCGTACGAACGCACCAACCGGTCGGCGAGCGGGCTGTCGGCCGCCTTCATCTGCCCTCCACGGTGCATTGTCCCATAGCGGGCTACGCCGCTCAGGGGGGCGGGAGGTGACTCCATTCCGGTAATACCAGACTGGAGTCTACTCCGCTGGGCTGCGCTCGGTAGGCGGCTTCTGGGGAACGGGCAGCCGTCCGGCGCCAACCCTTTCGGAATCCGCGCGGCGTACCCGGGATTGTGGCGACCCTTGAGAGCCTCCACGACGAAAGGTCGGCCGCAGCAAGCCGAGCGACTCGAGCGAGCGCTTCAAGAACTCGTTGGGTCCGCGAAACACCATGCTCCGCGCGTGGCAGTCAACGACCCTCTGCGACATGGTTTTGGCGAGGCACAATCTCATCGGTGGGATCACGCCGGTCCGTGATGAGGAACTGAAGCTCGGTCAAACCAACCTCGATGCGGTCCCCACTCACCAGTTTCTGTCGTCCGTTGACGGGCACCCGGCCCACGGACGTTCCATTACGGCTCCCCAGGTCGCTGATCGTAGCTGACCACCCCTCACGCAAGCTCACCTCGATCCGCGCATGCTCGCGTGAGACCGTGGAGTCCCCGATCGGAACCAGAGAACGATCGTGTCGTCCGATCAGGTGTGCGCCTTCCGGCAATTCGACATATCGCCGCTCGTGCACCAGCCAACAACGCGGCAACTGTTCGCAGTCCAAACTTGATGTCAATTCCGACTTGTCGATGCCGTAGCCGTAGGAATGGACCGTCTTCACGAATACTGGCCGGCGGGGAATTCTCCCCAAGAGCTGCTCTAACCTCCCCGACCAGATTGGAGAGATTCGCTTCGACAACGACAGCCTTCGGCCAGAGCGCCCCCAGCAGCTCCCTCTTGGGCACGATTCGGGGCCTCTGATCGAGCAGGATCTCTAGAAGCTGAAAGGCCTTGGGCGAGATGTGGACGCCTTTCTGACCCCTCATCACGACTCGCCGTCCCCGGTCCACGACGCACTCTCCAAGCCGAATTGTGACATCTGACTCGGAAATCCTGAGCAATTCCTGAAGCCTCCCTGAGCTTCCGTCCAGCCGATTGCACATCTTACGTGCAAGGTCGGTGCGCGCAAGAACGCGGGCCAGAACGATCGGATATGGAGGAATCGATGAGAAAGGTTCTGCTGCTGGGCAGCTGCATCGCCGTGCTCGGCGTAGCGCTGCCACCCCCGGCAAGGCCAAGCGCCTACACCGCCGAGCCGTGCCTCAAGTCCAAGCTGTGTGTGGGGCTCGTCGACCACTTCAAGTTCGAGGAACCGAGTGACTTCGCGCGCTACGGGGCGTTCGGCTCCACTCTGCACGAGGCCCCAGGCGCGAACCTCGGCAACATTGCTGGAAAGATCGGGAATGCGGCCAACTTCACCGGGGGCAGCAACGACTACCTCTGGTCTAGCACGTTTGTTCCGGCCATGGGCTCGAATTGGTCCATGGCTGTCTGGCTTCGGCCTGCAGCGCTGCCAACAGGGTCAAACGTCAACTACGTCTTGGGCAGAAACTACCCGGGAGCGAACCCTGGCACTCAGCTATACCTGGACCCCGCGGGCAACCTGTGTCTGTACGTTCAGAACAAGGAGGCCTCATCTGCCGCGGCAGCCTGCGTCACGGTTTCCGCCGGCACCATCTACTTCATCGCGTTCGGGGTCGGGGATCCTGATGATACGCCGGGTGCGCTGCAGGCGTGGATCAGCAAGGATGGACTAACGAAGGTTACGTCCACACTGAGCTTCATCCCTGCGGCGGGCCTCTCTCACTCAAGAGTGGGGCAGATCCCAGCGAATGGGAAGGGCGCGTCTGGCATTAGCGGCGTCATTCAGGGCTATAACGGCTGGCTCGACGAACTGTCCGTCTTCGGGCGAAGCATCGGAGCCGCCGACATCTCGCTCTTGTACAACGGCGGCCCTGGTCGCACATATCCGTTCGAAACCGAGTAAGAGGGCACACCCAAAATGCTGAAGAAGATCGGATTCGCCCTGGTTGGCCTTCTCGCCCTGGCCGCCCTTTCCTACTCAGGTGCCCACTACCCTGACGTGTGTCAGACCACCGGCGAGACCGGATCCATCCTTTGCGCCGGCCTCATCGAGCACTACGAGCTCAACGAAGCCTCGGACAGACCGCGTTTCGGTGCCGGGATGTCGTTTCTGCAGGAAACCCCGGGCCAAAACGTCGCACAAGCCCTCGACGGCAGCACCAATGTCGCGGACTTCGACGGCACGACCACGAAGTGGCTCTGGGCCAACGTCACCGCGCCGTCGGATTCGTTCACCATCACCTTTCGCGTGAAGGTGAAGACCCTCGGTTCCGCGAGCCAGCAGAAGTCCATCATTTCTTGGATCAACAACAACTTCATCGGTCCAGAGATTTATTGGCTCAACAACGCTGGTCAGGGCTTGCTCTGCATCACGGTCTTCGAGGCAGAGACCGCCACCGCAGGCAAGTCCGCGTGCCAGAACGCAACGGCCGGTACCTGGTACTTCGTCACGGTAGGCGCCAGCCGCTATCACGATGGAAAGTCGAATATCTGGATTGCTCTGGACAACAACGCCCCCACCACGACCGCAGTGACCTACTGGCAGCACGGCGGTGGAACGTACATGCGGATCAGCGGCCGGGCGGCGACTGGACCCGCCGACGCCAGCACCACCCCGGCAGACATGCTCCTAAGCAAGCTGGCCTTCCATTCGCGGCCCATCAGCGACTACGAACGCGTGCTTCTCTATAACGGCTCCAAGGCACCGAGTGGCGCGCTCGCCTTCCCCTACGACACGAACTAGGACCGCCGATGCTGGGTAATCTGGCGAGGCCGCTCCTTCTCCTCTTCTTCCTGCTTGGATGCTCTGGAAACGCGATGGCGATCATCCGCGCAATCCAAGTCTGCAATGAGACAGATTGCGTCATCATCCCGATCCCCCACGAAGACGTGACAGTCGAAGGGCAATTGAGCCCGGCCGATCTCTACTTCGGGGCCCAGAACCCGGGTCAGTTGGCTGCCTACTTCCAGGCCATGTCTCCACAGGAAAGACGGGAGCGCTTCTGCGAGGCGAGGCCGACGAGTCGAATATGCCGTCCGGCCGACGAGCAACAACCATCCTGTGAGCCTGGGATGTCCTACAATCCCGAAACGGGGACGTGTGAACCTGACTGCCCCGGCGTCGGTGCGGCAACTGCGTCAAATGGCTTGTTCATCGCGTTGGAGACCCCGGATCAGTGCTCCAACCCCACCACGCAACCGGGCCAAACGCCGGCGCAAACCCCGGCGCAAGATCCAGCGTCCCCCAGGACCCCCTTCTACCCCGGCGCCCCACCCTGTGGGAGTATTGAGGATCACTACAGCAGAAACTACGAGATGACGAACCAGTTCCTGCACGATACAGGCGCCAACCTGGCGAGGGGAGCACTTGAGGTCGGAGCGGGATTGCACGCTAGTTACCCCGCCCTTACACTCTTTCTGACAGGGTACGGTGGTCATGTCGCTGGTAGCCACTACCTCGGCGTGGGAGCGAGGGCGTTCGGTGGGCACGTAGCAGCGTCAGTCACCGGCGCCTACCTTGGGCTGCGCATAGGCGCCGCAATCCCTGCCCTTCGCGATAGGTTGGGGAACTGTAACCCATGAGTCAGACCCGCCCCAGCGAGAGTCAAGCATTCCTGGCAAGGATTCGCAAGCTCGGCAGACTGCGGTTTGCGGTGTTCTCTGTGGCTGGCCTTGCGATAGTCGATGTCTGTGCGACAGTCTGGCAGCCATACGTACCACACCGCCTTTGGGGGACGCTCGCCATCGGTGGCTTGGTAGTGCTTGCTGTCGCCGCATGGGCCTTGCTGACCATCAAGTGTCCGTCATGTGGCACGCGGATCGTGTGGAAGGCCATGCGCGAGCGAAACGCAGGTGAGTGGTGGCCATGGCTGACGTCATTGACCGTGTGCCCGGTGTGTGGGTTCGCCGCCGACGAGCGCTCCCCTGGAGTTGACACGATTCCGTAGACAGTCCGGCCATGCTGCAGGGCTGCCAGCAGCGCATTGCTTTTCGTAGTCCATCGGACTGAGGTAACCGAGAGACGAGTGACAACGGTGAGGATTGTAGAAGCCTCCGATGTAGTCGTGGATCGCGATTCTAGCTTCGTGCTTGGTCGGCGAGGGACGTCGATGGATCGGCTCGGTCTCAGCGTGGCTGACCTGTGGGCAGGATCGCTGCGCCACTCGCGAACGTCGACGGAGCCATCCAAAGAGTTCTCCGCTACGAAACTACCAGAGATCGTCGGTAGCTTTGGTGGCATACCATTCACGGATGGGCGTTCTTCGACCCTCCCTTCTGCGAACCTGGCGGATTGGTTGGACTGTCTCGGCGTCGGCGTTTGGTTCGATGAGCTAGAGCTGCGCGATCCGGGCGGTCTCTGGGTGGGGGGACCGCTTCTCGATCGTGTCATCGCCGGTGGCAAGCGATGCTGGGACGCCCTCTTCGCCGGAGATCCACGCACGAAAGAGAGTGGCATCCATCCACTCAAGAAGTAGAGCCGCCGGTCTCACCTCACAGCTTCAGCCGGCTCCTGAGCTCCTTCAGGACCTTCGTCGCGCTCGTTCCCTTCCGGCCTTCCAGGCGGTCGCGCACGGAGGACTCGAGCGCTTCTTCGATGGCGAGCAGGTGCCCGTGCTCGTCGGCCGCCTTGTAGCCGGCGGTAGAGATGGCTTCGCGCAGGGCCTGGGCCTGGGCTTCGCGGTCGACGTCCACGTAGGCGGCGAGGACGTCGCCGATGCCCGACTTGGTCTCGGCCATCATCCGGGCGAGGAAGGAGATGCCCGCCTCGTTGACCACGTGGTTGACGGCGCCCGGTGGCGATGATCTCGCGGCGCAGCACGTGGCTCTCGAAGTGGTCGGCGAAGCTTTCGCGCAGGCGGCGCGGGAAGTAGCCGTCGAGGAAGGGGCGTCCCGACTTGCTGTCCGGGAAGTCCGTCTCCATCACCATCTGGAAGGCGTACATCTTCGTGTAGCCGAGGAGCACGGCGAGTAGCGGCCGGGGGAGGCCGCGCTTCCTCTCGGAGCTGGCGAGAAGGTCGTCCCGGCTCGGGACCGCTTCGTCGGCGCGGTTCAGGATCCCCGCCCCCGCCATGTCGTCCACGAGGGAGACGAAGTCCTCGTAGCGGTGCGCGCTCCGGATGCCGTCGAGAGTGATCGCGAGGGCCTGGTTGAGGTTGTCGGCGAGGACGAGCGCCGCCACCTCGTCCGTCATCTCGGCGAGGATCTGGTTGCGCTCCTTCCGGCCCTTGACGACTCCCTTCTTGACGAGCCGGTCGAGGAGGATCTTGATGTTCACCTCGTGGTCGGAGGTGTCGACGCCCGCCGGAGTTGTCGACCGCGTCCGTGTTGAGGCTCCCTCCGCTCGCCCAGTACTCGAGCCGGGCCTTCTGCGTGAAGCCGAGGTTGCCGCCCTCCCCCACCACGCGCGCCCGCACGTCCTTGCCGTTCACGCGCACGCGGTCGTTGGCGCGGTCGCCCACCTGCAGCGTCCGTCTCGCCGGCGGCCTTGACGTACGTGCCGATGCCGCCGTTGTAGAGGAGGTCGACGCGGGCGCAGAGGATCTTGCGGATGACCTCCTCTCCGGAGGCGGACTTCGCCGTCGAGATCCAGGAGCTTCTTCATCTCCGCGGTGAGGGGGATCGACTTGGCGGAGCGGTCGAAGACGCCGCCGCCCTTGCTGACGAGCGAGGCGTCGTAGTCGCGCCAGCCGGAGCGCGGCAGGTTGAAGAGGCGCTCGCGCTCCTTGTAGCTCTGCTCGGGGTCGGGATCGGGGTCGATGAAGATGTGGAGGTGGTTGAAGGCGGCCACGAGCTTCGTGACCCGGCTCATGAGGGCGCCGTTGCCGAACACGTCGCCGGACATGTCCCCGATGCCCGCCATCGTGAACGGCTCTTTCTGGACGTCCACCCCGACGTTGTGGAAGTGGTGCTTCACGCACTCCCAGGCCCCGCGGGCGGTGATGCCCATCTTCTTGTGGTCGTACCCGGCGCTGCCGCCGGAGGCGAAGGCGTCCCCCAGCCAGAACCCGTACTGCGCGGAGACGCTGTTCGCGGTGTCGGAGAGGTGCGCCGTCCCCTTGTCCGCGGCGACCACGAGGTAGGGATCGTCCTCGTCCACGCGGACGACCTCCGGCGGGTGGAGCACCTTGTCGTCCACGCGGTTGTCCGTGACGTCGAGGAGTCCGGAGACGAACTCGCGGTAGCGGTCGATCAGGTAGTCGTCGAGGGCGGGCCGCCCCGGCACGTCGCCCTTGAGCACGAAGCCGCCCTTGCTCCCCACGGGCACGATGATCGAGTTCTTGACCATCTGCGTCTTCATCAGACCGAGGATCTCGGTGCGGAAGTCGTCGTGCCGGTCGCTCCAGCGGATGCCCCCGCGGGCGACCTTGCCCCCTCGCAGGTGGATCCCCTCGAGCCGCGCGCGAGTGCACGTAGATCTCGACGAGCGGCCGGGGCGAGGGCATGCCCTCGACCTTCCGGCTGTCCACCTTGATCGAGAAGACGGGCCGCTCCGGCCTCTGGAAGGCGTTCGTGCGGAGCGCGCACTTGACGAGGTTGTCGAGGGCGCGCAGGACCTCGTCCTCGGCGAGGCTCCGCACCGCCTCGAGCGCCGTCCTCACGCCCGTTGTCGGCCTCGGTGACGGCCACCGCCCGGTCGCCCGAGGCCGCGGGGTCGAAGCGCGCGGCGAACGCCTTGTAGAGGGCGGCCGTCGCGGGCCCGTTCCGGGTGAGGACGCCGTTCACGGTCTCCGCGTTGTAGTGGCGTGCGCACCTGCAGCAGGTGGTTGCGGAGCGTCCGCAGCACCTCCGTGTCCCGCCAGGTGAGCGAGGCGAGGAGGATCAGGCTGTTCAGGGGGTCGTCGGTGGCGCGCTCCTCGTCGAGGGCGCGCAAGGCGTCGATGAACCGATCCTTGCCGAGGTGGAGGGCGGCGATCCGCCACTGTGGCGCCTCCAGCTCGAAGCGGTAGAGGAAGCACTTCCGGCCCTCGGGCAGGGCGATCGGGATGCGCAGCTCCTCGGTCACGGTGAGGCCGAGGTTCTGGAGGGTGCGCAGGATGTCGGTGAGGCCGAGCGCGCGCACCGAGTAGAGGTTCAAGGCCACGGTCTCCGCGCTCCTGGGGACGACGCGGATCTCCAGGCGCCCTTCCAGGCTCTCGAAGTGCTCGACGTCCTCGGGGACCTGCTCCGCGGGAGTCACCTCGCGGTAGAGGCCGCTCCGCGACTCCGGCGTGACGTAGCGCCGGAAGAGGCTGCCGGCCCTCGCGCTCGCCGAACTTGCGCTCGAGCGCCGCCCCCACCTGGTCTTCCCAGTTGGTGACGAGAGGGGCGGTGAGCCGGCGCACCTCCTCCGCCTCCACCGGATGCTCGAGCCCGGCCGCGTCGAAGTAGAAGAGGAAGAGGGTGACCGCCCCGCAGTCCACGGAGGTGCCGTAGGCCACGGGCCCGAAGTTGTCCGCGAGGGCGCGGCGCAGCGCTTCTTCCGTCTGGTAGGCGTAGCGGAGCCGCGAGAACGCGATGTAGAGCGCCTCGTAGCCCTGGCCCTTGCGGACGTGGACGGCGATCTCGTCGTCGCCCGTCATGTAGACGATGCGGTCGATGATCTGCTTCAGGTCCGTGACGTCGGCGTAGAAGAGCTCCGTCTTCGGGAAGCTGGTTGAAGGCGGCGCGGATCTCGCGCCAGGTGTGGCTGTTGGGGTTGGCCTGGCTCTCCCGGAGGAGCCAGTCGTGCTTCTCCTTCAGGAGGGGGATCCGGTCCGCCCGCTGCGCGAAGGCGCCCCGCGCGAACCGGCCGAGCAGGAGCGTCGCCCCTTGCAGCTGTCCGTCCGGCCCCCACTCGCGGACCACGATGTCCTCCACGGGCTCGAGGTGGTAGATCGCGGTTCCGTTGTTGCAGTAGTCGATGTCCACGATGCGCTCGTGGCCGGGGGCGGGCTGGAGGTGCGACTCCACGCGCTCCATCACCCCGGGGAACACGACGGGAAGCAGCGCCTCGTCCAGGAACGTCCCGGTGGCCGTCTCGTCCTGGCGGTCGAGCGTGCCGTCCGCCCCCGCGCGGTAGGAAACCGTGCCCATGAAGATGAAGTTGTCGTCCTTGAGCCAGCCGAGGAACGCGCGGGCCGACTGCAGCTCCTCCTCGTTGCCGCGGCGGCTGCGCAGGCGCCCCGCGAGGTCGGTGCAGATCCGGCCCATGTCCCGGAAGTCCTGCACGGCCAGGAACACGCACTTCAGCACCGAGAAGACCTGGTGCTCGATGTGGCGGAGCCGCTCTTTCGACTCCACGGGCTCGATCTGGAAGTGGCAGTAGCACTCGCGGCTGCCCTCCTCGTGAGCGCCCCCGATCCAGACCACGCGCTCCCACTGCCGGCGCACGGTGAAGACGGGGTGGATGGCGGAGAAGACGCGCAGCCCCGCCTTCTGGAAGTAGTTCTTGAGGCTCTCGAAGATGAACGGGGTGTCCGCGGTGTGGGTCTCCACCACCGTGGTCTCCAGCGGAACGCCCTGCCCCCCCCCCATGGCCGCGGCTTCCGCCTCCCCCGGGTTGCGGGCCGACACGTGGATGCCGGGAAGCCCCTTGAAGAGCTGGTGCGCGGGGGGCATCTCGCGGGCGATGAACCGGAAGTGCGAGAGGAGCCGCGCGGCGAGCGCGGGCGCGGGAAGGCCCAGAGCGAGACGATCCGGCACCTCCGCGAAGACAACGGGGGCGAGGGCCAGCACGAGCTCGCGGTCCTCCGGCGTCGCTTTCTGCCCCAGGATCTCGACGATTTCGCTGAGCCGCGCCGTCCGGAGCTGCGAGTCCGTGGAAAGCATGACCCGAGGCGATGCTACACGAGTGCTCCGGCCCAAGTCGAGCGACCTCCCTGCTAGAATGGCGCCTAGCGGACTCCCAACAGAAAACGCGGCGGCGTCGGGCCGGAGCGACATGCGATTCGAGATCAGATACCCGACGGGCAACCCGCATCAGGTCGATCTGGGGGGCTCCCTCGTCGTGCTGGGCCGCGACCCCGGCTGCGACATCGTGATCTCCGATCCCAAGTGCTCTCGCCGGCACGCGGTGATCGAGGCCGTCGGCCAGGGCCTGACCATCCGCGACACGGGGAGCGCCAACGGCGTCTTCGTGAACGGCAAGCGCGTGGAGCGCTCCTCCCTGGAGCCCGACGACCTCGTCCGGGTGGGCGAGGTGATCCTGAAGGTGCTCCCCGAGGCGATCACGGGCACCGTGGTCATGGGGCCGGACGAGATGGAGCTGGAGTCCGCGGCACCTCCCGAGCGCGAGCCCCAAGCCGCCCCGCGAGCACGGAGAGGCCGCTCGCCCGCCCTCCCGCGGCGGCCCAACGCTCCGGGCCGCGTCCCGTTCCCCCGCCGGGGCCACGCCCCTCCGGGGTCCCGAACGCCCTGCGCACGGACGGCGCCCGCAAGGCACCCGCCCGCCCGCTCACCGTCACGGTCCTCGGCTTGCTCTGGCTCGTCTCGGTCCTCCTCTTCCTCGGAACCGGGATCACGACGGCGGTACGCGCCGGCGGATCCGGGCTCGTCCCCCTTGTCGCGGCGGCCCTGGCGGTCGTTCTCGGGGTGCTGGCGGCCGTCATGGGCTTCGGCCTGCTGACGCTGCGGGGCGTGGGCCCGGATCCTCCAGATCGGCCTCGCCGCCCTTGGCCTCCTCGTGTGTCCGTTCACGATGGCCTCCGCGACCATCCTCTTCTACATGCTCCGCGAAGAACCCCGCCTCTACTTCTCCGGCCGCCCCGTGCCCGGCCGCGAGGAATCCGCGCACGCCACCGAGCTGACGTTCAGCCTCTCGCTGCTCGCGATGGTGATCCTCGGCGTCCTGCTCACCGGCCTCCTCGGCTGGCTGGGCGCGGGTCGCGCCCCCGCTTTCTAGCCTCGACGACCCGGATGTCGTTGACTCGTCACGGGCAAGAGAGTACAAATGTATGTTTCGCGACGGCGCGGGAAGCTGAGGTCATGAACAGACAAGAGGCACTCATCCACTTCCGGGCCATGCTCCTCATCCGCCGTTTCGAGGAGCGCTGCGCCCAGCTCTACGTCGAGGGGAAGATCGGC
The DNA here is from genome assembly GCA_963742595.1 of uncultured Acidobacteriota bacterium. GTDB lineage: Bacteria > Acidobacteriota > Vicinamibacteria > Fen-336 > Fen-336 > CAVPGH01. Next base: position 305,540 of record CAVUMT010000001.1, read on the forward strand.
GGCTTCCTGCACCTCTACATCGGCCAGGAGGCGGTGGGCGTGGGGGCGATGAGCCTGCTGCGTCCCGACGACTACTTCGTCACCTCCTACCGCGACCACGGCTACGCGCTCGCCCGCGGCACCGACCCCCGGCCCCTCCTGGCCGAGCTGTGCGGCAAGGCCACCGGGCATCAGCCGCGGCAAGGGCGGCAGCATGCACTTCTACGACGTGCCCGCTCGGCAACTTCGGGGGCGACGGGATCGTGGGCGGCCACCTCCCGGTGGCCGCGGGCATGGGCTACGGCATCCGCCTGCGCGGGCACCGAGCAGGTCGTGCTCTGCTTCTTCGGGGACGGCGCCGTGAACGAAGGCGCCTTCCACGAGGCCCTGAACGTGAGCGCGCTCTGGGACCTGCCCGTCGTCTACATCATCGAGAACAACCGCTACGGGATGGGCACGTCGCTCGACCGCGCTTCCTCGGTGAAGGACCTCTACCAGCGCGGCAGCGCCTACGGCATGCCGCGCCGCGAGGTGAACGGGATGGACCTCCTGGCGGTGCGCACGGTGCTCGCGCGAGGCCATCGACCGCGCCCGCAAGGAGAAGCGCCCCACCCTGATCGAGGCCGAGACCTACCGCTACCGCGGCCACTCCATGTCCGACCCCGGCAAGTACCGGACGAAGGAGGAGGTCGAGCAGATGATGCGGTACGACCCCATCCACCTCTTCGGCAAGCGGCTCATGGAGCAGGAGCGGGTGGCGCAGGCCGAGCTCGACGCCCTCGACAAGGACGTGCTCGCCCAGGTCGAGGAGGCGGTCCGGTTCACCGAGGAGAGCCCCTTCCCGCCGCCGGAGTCGCTCTACGAGGACGTCTACGTGCGCTCGCCCTACATGAACATGAAGGCGGCGGAGAAGGACCCGGCCTGGCGCGCGGCCACGAAGGAAGACCGCGTGCCCGAGAAGCTACCCGGCCGGCGGCGCCGGCGAAGGTGGGGAGCTAGACCATGGCCCTCATCACCATGCGCGAGGCGCTGAACCAGGCCCTCCGCGAAGAGATGACGCCGCGACCCGAGCGTCTTCCTCCTGGGCGAGGAGGTGGGGGCCTACCAGGGCGCCTACAAGATCACCCAGGGGCTGCTCGCGGAGTTCGGCGAGTGGCGGGTGCGCGACACGCCGATCGCCGAGGAGGCGATCGCGGGGGTCGCGGTGGGCGCGGCCTTCATCGGCCTGCGGCCGATCGCCGAGATGATGACCTTCAACTTCTCGATCCTCGCCCTCGACCAGATCGTCAACCACGCCGCCAAGTACCGCTACATGTCCGGCGGCCAGATCCGCTGCCCCATGGTCATGCGCGGCCCCTCGGGGGCGGCCGCCCAGGTGGCGGCCCAGCACTCGCAGGCGTTCGAGAGCTGGTTCGCCCACATCCCCGGCCTCGTGGTGGTCATGCCCTCGACGCCCAAGGACGCGAAGGGGCTCCTGAAGAGCGCCATCCGGGACGACAACCCGGTGATCTTCATGGAGAACGAGGTGCTCTACAACTTCAAGGGCGAGGTGCCGGACGAGGAGTTCCACATCCCCCTCGGCCTCGGCCGACGTGAAGCGCGCGGGCAAGGACGTCACGATCGTGGCCTGGAGCCGCTCCGTGGTCACGTCCCTCGCCGCCGCCGAGCTCCTGGCCAAGGACGGCATCGAGGCCGAGGTGGTGGATCCCCGGACGCTGCGCCCGCTCGACGACGACCTGATCTTCGACTCCGTGCGCAAGACGAACCGCTGCGTGGTGGTGGAGGAGGGCTGGCGCTACGCGGGCTTCGGGGCGGAGATCGCGGACCGCGTGCAGCGCGAGTGCTTCGACGACCTCGACGCGCCCGTCGTGCGCGTGACCGCCGCCGACGTGCCCATGCCCTACGCCAAGACGCTCGAGAAGGCCTTCCTGCCGCAGCCCGAGAAGGTCGTGGAGGCGGTCCACCAGGTGCTCTATCGATGATTGCTCACCAAGGTCGTGCTGGCCAAGCTGTCGCCGACGATGGAGGAAGGCACCATCGTCAAGTGGACCAAGAAGGAGGGCGACGCGGTCAAGGTGGGCGACGTGCTCGCCGAGATCGAGACCGACAAGGCCAACATGGAGATGGAGGCCCTGGGCGCGGGCGTCCTCCGCAAGATCCTCGTGCCCGCGGGGGGCAAGGCGCCGGTGGGCGCGCTCATCGGCGTGATCGCGGATCCGAACGAGGACATCGCGGCAATGCTGTCCCAGGCCACCGCGGCCGCGCCCGCGGCCGCCCCGGCTCCGTCGGCCCCGCCCCCCGCCGCGGCGAAGCCGGCCGCCCCGACCGCCCAAGGCGTCCGCCCACCGCGGCCGCGCCCGCGCCGCGTCCGGCCGTCGCTCCCCGCCCCGCGCGCGCGAGGCGCCGGCTCCCGTCACCTCAGCGGCGGCCCCGTACGCCGAGGCGGACCAGGCCGACGGCCGCGTCAAGGCCAGCCCCCTCGCCCGAGCCATGGCCGCGCGCGAGAACGTCCCCCTCCGGCGAAGTCGCCGGCAGCGGGCCCGGCGGGCGCATCGTGAAGCGAGACATCGAGACCTACGTCGCCGGCTCCGCGTACGGCGCCGCGCTCCGCCGCGGCCGCCGCGCAGTCGTCGTGCCCGTTCCCTTCCGTCGCCGCAGGCAGGCGAGGTCCCGCTCCGCAACATGCGGAAGACCATCGCGCGGCGCCTCTCCGAGAGCGCGTTCACCGCCCCCCACTTCTACGTGACGGTCGAGATCGACATGGGGGCGGCGGTGGCGCTGCGCGAGCAGCTCCTGAAGGGCGAGAACGTCAAGGTCTCCTACAACGACCTCGTCGTGAAGGCCTGCGCCACGGCCCTCACGCGCTTCCCGATGGTCAACGCCTCGTGGGGCGGGGACAAGATCGTCACCCACGGCGAGGTGCACGTCGGAGTCGCGGTGGCGATCCCCGACGGCCTCATCACGCCCGTGGTCCGGAACGCCGACCGCAAGTCGGTCCTCGACATCGCGCGGAGAGGTCAAGGACCTCGCGGGCCGCGCCCGCGACAAGAAGCTCCGGCCCGAGGAGTACATGGGCTCGACCTTCACCATCTCGAACCTCGGCATGTTCGACGTCGAGGAGTTCACGGCGATCATCAACCCCCCGGACAGCGCGATCCTCGCCGTGGGCTCCGTCCGGAAGGTGCCCGTGGTCGCGGGCGACGCCGTCGGCGATCGGCCACCGCATGAAGGTGACGATGAGCTCGGACCACCGCGTGGTGGACGGAGCGCTGGCCGCCCAGTTCCTCGGCCGAGGTCCGGCGGCTCCTGGAGAACCCGGTCAGCCTGCTGGTATAGGTCGGATTCGCCGTCCGATTGTCGTCTACCCTTCCTCAGCCCGGGCCTGAGCGACGCACTGTTCGAACCGGGGGACGAGCGCAGGTGCATGTCGCTCGAGGTAGCATTGGACGCTCTCGGCGGCGAGGCCGGCCTTGAGGAGCTCGACGACGTCCGCGCGGTCCTTGAGACGAGGCGACTTCAGCTTCAGGTAGACGAGCGTTCCCGCAGGGACCACACCGATTTCGCCGGCGACCGGCAGGAGGAGCGCTTGCTCCAGGAAGGTCTCGTCCTCCGCCGTCGAGAGGAGGTCGATGGCGACGCCGTCGACCTGGATCGGGACTCCCGCCTTGAGCGTCACCATTCCGCCTGGGTGGCGTTCGAATGCCTCGTCACCTACGAGCAGGTCCACGTCCTGCGTGGCCCGAGGATAACCGTGGGCGCCTACCGCCAGCCCCCCCGCGAGCGCGTGGCGGATGCCCAACGTGGTCAGGGCCTGGGACGCGCTGCGCATCGCGGTCATCACGCGCGGCGCCACGATGCCCTCGAGGAGGCCTAGGTCGGGCGTCTCTGCGGACATCGATCTGTTCCTCGCGATCGAAAGGTGCGGCGTCGTCAGCACGGTTTAGTATGCCACGCCGAAGGCGCAACACCCGTTCCACGAGGCCCTTCCGGCCGTCAGCCAAGCCGTTCAGCAAGGCCGGACGATTGGACAGCGCCACTGAATTGGAGGGTGTTCACTATCGCTGTACAAACATGAAGTAAAACTTTATACTTTGGTCTGGATGTGCCCTCCGGGCCTGAATCGCGAAAATCTGCGCCGGGCCGTGCTCTGCCTGAGCTCTCTCTCGGTGGGGCTGGGCATGCTCCTCTGTGCCGAGATGCTCGTCCGTCGGGCCCGTCCAGCGAGCCTGGAGGCGACGCGTGTCCACCGCGAGCACGTCTTCTCGAGGGTCTACGGCTGGTCCCCGCGACCCGGGAGTCGGGGAGTATGGGCGGACGGAAAGTCCTACTCCATCAACTCCGCCGGCTACCGCGGCACGGAGCTGAATGACCGAAGGACTGGGCTCACGAGGATCGTCGTCGCCGGAGATTCCGTCGCCTTCGGCGCCGGCGTCGACGACGCGGACACGTTCGCCGAGAGGCTCCAGGCCACCGGCTCGCCCTTCGAGGTCGCGAACCTCGCGGTGAGCGGCTACGGCACGGATCAGGAGCTGCTCCTGCTCGAGCACGAGGGCCTCGCTCTCGACCCGGACGTGATCGTCCTCAGCATCTGCCTCTTCAACGACCACGTCGACAACGCGCTCGACTCCTACCTGCACGACCCGGGGACGCCAAAGCCGCGCTACGTCGTGCAGGAGGGCGAGCTCGTCCTCCGGGACCGCCATCTCCGGCGAACCTGGGCTTCGGAGGTCGGCCTGCGCCTCGAGGAGAACTCACACCTCTTCAACGCCCTCAGACTCCTCGTGGCCCCCGACGTGTTCGCCGCGGCCCCCGCTCCTCCTCTCGAGCACTGGGTGGCGCGCCGCAACCGCGTCCTCGAGGACTTCGAGCCCCTGGCCGATCTCTTGACGCGCCTCGTCGTGCGCATCGCCCGGCGGGGCCGCGAGCGCGGAATCGAAGTCCTCGTACTCCTCCACCCGGATCGCGCGTCCTTCGAGGGCGATGACCGGCTCGCGGCGCCTCTGCTGACGAGCGCGGTGACCGATGCGGGGGCACGGGTGATCGACTTGCGAAAGCGATACTGGTCTGCGCGACTCCGTTTCGATCAGGTCGCTTTCGACGACGTCGGCCACCTGACGCCCACCGGACACTCCTTCGTGGCGGAAGTCCTGCGGGAGGAGCTGGCCCCGGGCGAGGCCCCCTAGCCTCGATCGTGGCGGGCGACGTAGTCCGCCACGATCGTCTCGATCCGGCCGCGGTTCTCGTCGGAGAGGTTTCGGAAGCCCACGCCGAATCCCGGGGGAAGGCTGTGCACCGGATGGGGCTGGCTGGGGTTCGTCCAGGCCACGACGCCCCCCACCACCACCTCGTGCTCGCTCTCCGGCATCTGGAATCGGCAGTGGACCTGCTGACCGAGGGCGGGCATCTCGTCGAGGGCGACGTAGGCGCCCAGGACGTTGATGTTCACGATGAAAGCGGTGGCCTTGGTCCCCGAGGAAAAGTCGACCGTGCACCGCCGTACGAAGGGCACGCGCAGCGCGCCCCCGCCTCGTCTCTCCTTGCCGGAGCTGGACATGCGGCGATTCTACCGCGTCTCAGCCGAGGACCGTGCGGTCGCTCCCCGCCCGGCGAGTGATCCGCTCGCGGTCGAGGTACTCCAGGAGAGGTATGACGAACTTCCGGCTGAGGCTCGTCATGTCCTTGACGGCGCCCACGTCCAGCCGCGAGCCGGGCGGGAAACGCTCGCGAACGCGGGTCTTGAAGACATCGAGGTGCTCGCGCAGGACCAGGGGCCCGTCCCCCACCCTCTCCAGGACGCGTTCGCCCAGGAGGACCCGCGCCACGCGCTCGAGGAGAGGAGGGGCCACGGGACCGCGAGCGGCGAGCTCGCCGATATCGATGCCCGCGAGGCCGGCCTCTCGCGCCGCGTCCAGGAGACGGGCCCGCGCCTCCTCCTCGGGCCCCGAGAGGGTGACCGCGTGCGTGCGCGACGCCACCGCATCCGGCAGCAGACGGACCTCGCCGGATCGTTCCAGAGAGGCGAGGACCAGGTCGAAGGCCTCGGACCGCCCGCCCCTGAACAGGCGCTCGCGCAGCTCCTCGCGAGGGAGGCCCGCCCGGAGCGGATGCTCGCGATGGAAGCTCGCGAGCTCCGCGCGCACCGACGCTTCGACATCACGAAGGATGCGGAGCGAGAGGAAGACGACCGGGTCCGAGCCGACGGCGAGGATCGCGTCCTGACCCCCGAGCCCCGAGAGAAGCGTGGCGAGGGGAAGGGTCAGGCGGGCGGCGAGGAGCGGGGCCTCGATCCCCGAGCGTCCCGCCTCCTCGATGAACGCCACCGCCGCCTCCCGCCAGTCCGAGGCGGCGCGGACGCGTTCGAGGGCCCAGCGATCGGCGGCGCGGCGCTTCGGAGGGAGAGGATCGAGGACCATGGCGCCGCCGATGGTCGTGGCCGGCGAGTAGGAACGCAGGATCAGGCGGTCGCCCCGGCCCGCGACCACGGGCTTCTCCAGCCGAAGCTGGGCGAGGGCCGTCCCCCCCGGGCGTAGCGGCCCTTCGCCGAGGAGGCGGGCGCGCCCGAGGACCTCGGCGCTACCGACGTGGACCCGCACCCGAGCGCCATCCGTCAGGCGCTTGGCGCTCGGGAGCTGAGCCAGCTCGACGTCGAGAAGTGAGGTCGCCCGGAGCGTTCCCGGCCGAGCGAGGACGTCTCCCCGGACCACGTCGCGCGCCTCCAGGCCCGGCAGGTTGACCGCGAGCCGGCTTCCCGCGCTCGCGCGCTCCACCGGACTTCCATGAGTCTGGAGCGCGCGCGCGCGGGTGAGGAGACCGCCCGGCAACACCTCCAGCTCGTCCCCCGGGCCCAGCGTTCCCGCGACCACGGTTCCCGTCACGACGGTTCCGATTCCGCGCAAGGAGAAGACCCGGTCCACGGGAACCCGCAAGAGGCCTTCCGCGGGGCGGAGGGGAGTCGTCTCGGCCAGGGAGCGAAGGGCCGTCCGCAGCGCGTCGAGCCCCGCCCCCGTGCGCGCGGAGACGCGGACGATCGGGGCCCCCTCCAGGAAGGAGCCGGCCACGAGCTCGCGCACCTCGATCTCCGCCAGGGCCTGGCTCTCCGCGTCCGCGACGTCGCACTTGGTGAGGACGACGACCCCCCGCGCGATGCCGAGCAGCCGGCAGATCGCGAAGTGCTCGCGGGTCTGCGGCATCACCGACTCGTCCGCGGCCACCACGAGGAGGACCGCGTCCAGGCCGTGGGCCCCCGCGAGCATGTTGCGCACGAAACGCTCGTGGCCGGGGACGTCCACGAAGGAGGCGACACGTCCCCCGCCCAGGTCGAGGTGGGCGAAGCCCAGGTCGATGGTGATCCCGCGCTCCTTCTCCTCCTTCAGCCGGTCCGGATCGGTGCCGGTGAGGGCGAGGACGAGCGCGCTCTTCCCGTGGTCGACGTGCCCGGCGGTCCCGACGACGAGGGAGCGCGCCTCAGTCTTCCTTGGTGGTCACGCCGAACACCGACTCCGCGGTCTTGTGCAGCTTGGCCGCGAGGGCGAGACGGGCTTCCTTCTCCGAGCGCACGATGAACGAGTAGTTCTCGCGCGCGACCTTGATCAGGAAGAGCAGCTCGTCCCGGCTGAGGCTCAAGGTGATGCGGCTGTGCTCCTGGTCGAAAGCCGCTTCCACCAGCTTGTCCCGCAGGCGCAGCCGGGCCTGCTGCTCGTCTTCGGTGATGAAGTGGTACTCCTGGCGCGTGACCTTCTGCAGGAAGACCAGCTCCTTGGCGCCGAGGTTCAGGGATACCGTCCGGGCTTCGGCCATTTTGGGACTCCTCGAAGCAGGTTGGAGGGATGCTTCTCTTGTCATGGATCCGTCTATTAAGCCAATCCGTGGCCCCGCGAAGTGCGCGGCATCACGTCGGGCCCTCGCGTCATCGCCGGGCCCGCCGTCCGCCCTTCCTCCGCGGAGGCCGTGATCGCTCGCGAACGGAAGCCGCCCCTCGGGCGCGCTCCCGCACGTCCACGAGGGCGAGGTCGATCTGCCGACGCTCGAGGTCGACGCGCGCGAGCTGCACGGCGACCCTGTCCCCCAGACGATAGACCTTCCCCGTGTTCTCGCCCTTCAGGAGGTGGGCTTTCTCGTTCATCCGGTAGTAGTCGTCCCCCATCGACGAGACGTGCACGAGCCCCTGCACGTAGACCTCCTCGAGCTCCACGAAGAGGCCGAACGCCTGCACGCCGGTGACGTAGCCGTTGAACTTCTCGCCCAGCTTGTCCGCCATGAAGCGGACCTTCTTCCACTCCGCGAGCTCGCGCTCCGCGTCCGTGGCGCGCCGCTCCATCTCCGAGAGATGGAGGCCCATCTCCGGCAGCTTCTCCCGCAGGAACGACTCGCGCTGCGCGTCGCGTCCCCCGCGGAGGGCGCGCAGCGCCCGGTGCACCACGAGGTCGGGATAGCGCCGGATCGGGCTCGTGAAGTGGGCGTACATCCCGGTCGCGAGCCCGAAGTGCCCGAGGTTCTCCTCGTGGTAGCGCGCGAGCTTCATCGTGCGGAGGAGGAGCGTGGAGACGAGCTTCTCCTCCGGCTTGCCCGCGATCTGGCGGAGCACGCGCTGGAAGGCCTCGGGCCGGACCCCGTTCAGGCTTCCGGGGATCCGGTAGCCCAGCGAAGCCACGAGCTCCGCGAACTCCTCGACCTTCTCGGGGTCGGGCTGCTCGTGGATGCGGTAGAGCGCGCCCACCCCCGCCTCGTGCAGGCGCTCCGCGACCGCCTCGTTCGCCGCGAGCATGAACTCCTCGATCACCCGCATGCTGTCCAGCCGCTCGGAGGCCACGATGCCCGTCATCTCGCCGTCGGGGCCGAGCAGGATCTTGGGCTCGGGGAGGTCGAAATCGAGCGACCCCCGCTCGGAGCGTCGCTTGCGCATCAGCCGGGCGAGCTCGTCCATCCGCTCGAAGAGCGGGACGAGCGGAGCAAACCGCTCCCGCAGCTCGGCGTCGCCGTCCACGATCTTCTGCACCTGCTGATAGGACATCCGGGCCGCGCTCCGGACGACACCGTCGTGGAACTCCGCCTTCTTGACCGCCCCCCGGCCGTCCAGCTCGAGGATCACGGTCTGGGTCAGGCGGTCCTGTCCGTCCACGAGGCTGCAGATGTTGCTGCTGAGCGCGTGGGGCAGCATGGGGACGACACGGTCGGGAAAGTAGACGGAGGTCCCGCGGAGGTAGGCCTCCTGGTCGAGGGCGCTCCCTTCGCGGACGTAGTGCGCCACGTCGGCGATGTGGACGGCGAGCCGCCAGTGCCCGTTGGGCAGGCGGTCGAGGCTGATCGCGTCGTCGTGGTCGCGGGCGGTCTCGGGATCGACCGTCACCGTGGCCCACGAACGGAAGTCCGTGCGGCCGCGGGTGTCCGCCTCGCTCACGCTCTGGGGCACGCGGGAAGCGTCCGCCTCCACCTCGGCGGGGAAGGCGTCGGGCAGGCCGTACTTGGCCATCACGACCTTGAGGTCGACGCCCTTCTCGTCGAGCTTGCCGAGGACGGCGAGGACCTTTCCCGCCGGGTTTCGCGTCGCCGTGGGCGGGCGCGTGATCTCGAGCGTCACCATCTCGCCGGAGCGCGCTCCCGCGTTGTCTCCGGGGGCCACGAACGCCTCGTGGAGCACGCGCCGGTCGAACGGCACGACGTGCCCGCCCGCGCGCCCGTCTTCCTCGTAGCGGCCCACGAGGTGCGTGAGGCCCCGCTCGAGGACGCGGATGATGCGCCCTTCGGGCCCCTTGGGAGTGGACCTTTCGATGCGCGCCACCACGCGGTCGCCGTGGAGGGCTTCCTTGATGTTGAAGGCGGACACGTACACGTCCGACTGCCCCTTCTGCCGGTTCTCGGGCTGCACGAAGCCGTAGCCCGCGGGATTGCAGACGAGCCGCCCCACCACGAGGTTCATGCGCGCGGGCAGGCCGAGGCGGGTGCCGCGGACTTTCACCGCCTCGCCGTCCTCGAGGAGGCGCCGCAGGACGGGCTTCAGCTCCTGCCGCTCGTCCTTGCCGAGCCCCAGCCGGCGCACCAGGTCGCGCACGGACACGGGTTTCCCGTGGTCCGAGAGGAAGCCGAGAATCCGGTCGTGGAGGGGTTCGGGTGGCATTGTGCCTGTGGTCGACGCGGCGCGGCGAGACGCCGGCGGTAAGCGAAGGACCGACCTGCCTACTCTACCACCGAAGGGGGAATGGGCTCCACGGGCCGGAGCTCCGGCCGCTTGGGCCTCCGGCCGTCGCCCGACGAGCGGCCGCGCGCGTGCCGTGAGAGCCAGGGCAGGAGGTGGCGCCGCGTCCAGGCGAGCTCGGCCGCCATCCGGGCGCGGTAGCCGCGCGTCGGCCGCTCGGGAAGGGGGACCATCCAGTCCGTGCTGGATCCGGGAAGCGACAGCGCGTGGGCGAGCGCGTCCGCGATCCGGGAGTGGCCGAGGGCGTTGGCGTGCAGACGGTCCTCGCTCCAAAGCCGCGGGTCCGACGCGAACGGGTGGGCGGCGAAGTCCACGAGACGGGCGCCGCTGCGGGCGCTCGCCTCGGTCAGGGCGCGGGCGAGGCGCCGCACCCGGGCCCGCAGGGGGCGCGCGAGAGGCATCACGGGTCCGAGGTCCGGGAGCGTGAAGCTCACGACCGTCGCTCCCGCCCCCACGAGCGCCCGCTGCATCCGCTCCATGTCGCGCGCCACCGCCGCCGCGTCGAAGCGGGGACGCAGGAGATCGTTCGTACCCGCCACCACGAGCGCGAGGTCCGGCCTCATGGCGAGGGCGGGTGCCATCTGCTCCTCGAGCACCTGGCGGGTGTTCCGTCCGCGGACGGCGAGGTTTGCGTAGAGGAGCGTGCCCTGCTCGGCCGCGATGCGCTCGGCGAGGCGATCCCCCCAGCCGCGGTAGCCCCCGCGACCGTCGGGATCGTCGAGGCCCTCCGCGGTGCTGTCTCCCAGGACGACGTAGCGCTCGAAGGGGGGCAACTAACGTACCTGGGGGTGGACACTCACCCGGCCCACCCTGAGCGCTCCCGCCGTCCCGGAGGAGGTGTCGAGGACGAGAACGATCGTCGTCTGCCCTCCTCCGAGCGAGAGGTCGATTTCCAGAGGCGCTCCCGCCGCTGCGGTCGACTCCCTCACCGGTGCCTCACGTATGGCCGCGCGATACGCCAGCCCACCCACGGCATCCCGAACCACCTGGACGCCCATCCTTACCGGCAGCGGACTCGGCTCGAGCAGCTCGAGGGTGAGACGGGCGGCAAGCGGCTCCGCCGCGACCAGGACGAGCTTGGTGCGGTCGGGGCCGAGGCGGAAGAACGGGCGCCCGGTCTCGCGATCGCGCGAGACCCCGTAGGGAGTCAGGACCTGCGCGAGCTGCGGCCGGCCGGGCTCGAGGAGGCGGACGTACCCGCCGCCGAGGGGCTCGACGCGAGCGCCGCTCAAGCCCTCCAGGCCGGCGGCCAGGAAGACGAGACCGGGCTCCTTCAGCCGCTCGAGGTCGGCGCGATAGCACGGAGTCTCCACGCCCAAGGGGGGGCTGTCTTCCCAATCGAGTGCGATCGTGCGGGGGTAGGCGAAGAGGGCCGTGTACATCGCGAGCCAGTTCGAGAGACTGGCGGGACGCCCCAGGAGTACCACCCGGTCGGGGGGCAGAGCGCGGAATCGGTCCGTGATCAGGATGGCTTCCTGCAGCGGACTCTCGGTCGCCACCGCCTTGCGCATCGTGAGACCGAAGCCTCTCGCCCAGGCGACCTGTGCCGAGGCGAGGGTGAGCACGAGGAGGCACAGGATCGCCCCGACGTAACGCCCTCGCGAGCATCTCAGGCGGAACACCGCCGCCATCTGGAGAAGCAGCACGAGGGGATAGGCCCACTTGACGGTCTTGAAGACGTACCAGGTGTTCGGGGTCTGGCCGGGCCGGGAATCGGGGGCGAAGCCGCCGTACCAGACGACGAACGCCGCGAGCACGAGGGCGGCGGCGAGCAGAGCGTGCGCGGAAGGGCGCCGCGCGGCCACGGCAACACCGGCCAAGACCAGCACCGCGGCCCCGAGAGCCGCGGCGAGCGAGAGAGCGGAAGACACCTCCAGGAAGGGGGGGCCGACCCCGAGAGCGCGCGTGCCCATGGCGAACGCAAGCCAGTCCGCTTTCGACAGCGTGATCGGTCCTCCCACGACGGCGGTCACCAGCGCGGGCAGCTCCCGATGGAGAGGCCGGAGGTCCAGCCCGGCCGCTCCCAGCAACACTAGAAGGGCGGCAATCGCGGGCCACGCGCGCCGTAACGTCCCGCCCCCGCGATGACGGAGCAGGCCGACCACCCAGACGACGCCGGCGGCACCGAGGAACGCCAGGAACGGCACGTAGATCAGGAGCGTGTAAGCCGCGGTGAGCCCGACCAGCACGGCAAGAGTGGAATCACGACCACGCGGTCTGCGGCCCATGGTGGCAAGACCGAGCAGGAGTCCCGGCATGCCGTAGGTCTGCGCGAAAAAGCCGTTGTGATGGGACCAGAGCGCGGGATTGGGCAGGAGCGCGAAGGCGAGGGACGCACCCGTGGCCCACGCGGGCGGCATTCGGAGGGCCCAGCGCCCCGCGACCATGACGGCCAGCGCACTCAGGACCAGGGCCCACGTGCTCGCCACGGGATAGGCCACGAGCGCTGCGCTCGCTCCTGCGGCGGTGACCGCTGCCAGAGCATGGCTCGCCCCAAGATTGAGGCCGCCGACCTGCCAGGTTCGAACGACTCCCGCGACGGGTGCCATCAGGGAGCGCTCGGCCGGCTCGGAGAAGGCGTGGTCCTGCAGCCATTCCGCGGAGGAGCAATAGATGAAGGTGTCGTAGCCGATCCCGAAGCCGCCGGTGAGAAGCACGGGAAGCAGACCCGTCAAGGCCGTCAGCAGGACGACCACGATGAGCGCCGCCCAGCCCGAGGCCGGGCCGATCGGTCGGAAGGCTCGCCCCTCACCATGCCGCATCGCGACCAGGCACAGCACTCCGTGGAGGGACAGGAGCGCGACGACGATGCGAGGGGCCGGCAGGCCGAGCTCCGAGAGCCGGGAGGCGGCCACGACGGAGGCGACGGTGCCGAGGATCGTCGAGGCCGCAGCGCTGGTCGGATCGCACCTCAGAAGACGCCGCAGGCGGAACGCGGCCACGATCAGCCGGCCCGAGACGAGCGAGGCGAGGGCGATCACGAGCAGGAAGCCGAAGGCGCGGGCGAAGGTCAATCCGGTCCCGGGCTGGGGTCAGGGCCCGAAGGCTTCGCGCCAGGTCTCGCGCGTGCGCTGCTCCTCCACGGCGAGGGCTGCGCGAAAGGCGGAGGCGGACCCGCCCTCCTCCGCCTCCAGGTGGTCGGCGGCGGATTCCGCATGGACGGTGAGGGCGCGCAGGTTGGAGAACGCGCTGTCGAGGGACGCGTACTTCGGGCTCGTGAACTCGACGTAGGGCAGGTCGTCGGTCAGCACGGGAACCCCCCCCGCGAACCGCAGCATGGCCTCGCGCCCGAGCAGGAAGGTGCCGAACATCTGGTCGGGCCGGCGCAAGCCCAGGAGCTCGAGGTCGTGCTGCAGGCGGACCGAGCGCACGCGCTCCTCGAAGCCCCGGCGCGACAGGCGAAGCGGCTCGTCGGAGCCCACGAGGAAGGTGTCGTAGTTGGAGATGAAGACGAGCGCATGCGGGAACGATTCCGCGAACGTGCGATAGAGCATGCGGACGTCGTCCGGCCCCAGGTAGTAGAGGGGCACCCACTGCGAGACGAGCCCGCCCGGAACGAGCCGGGACCGGCAGAGCGAATAGAACTCGCGCGTGTACAAGTCGACGACGCCCGCGAGGGCCGGGGGCATGGGCTCCATGGTCACCGCGTCGTAACGCTCGCGCGTCTTCAGCAGGAAGTTCCGGCCGTCGTCGAAGTGGATCCGCGCCCGGGGGCTCGCGGCGACCTCGTAGTTCTCGGGGCCAAAGCGGGGGGCGGCCCGGACTACGTCGGGGACGATCTCCACCCCGTCCAGGCGCTCCGCGAGCTCGGCCGCCGTCCCGAAGGTCACTCCGGTGCCGAAGCAGATGCCGAGCACGCGTCGGGGCGCGCGCTCGAACAGGAAGGGCAGCACGCCCTGGATGCGGTTGACGCGCAGCCCGTAGTGGCTCGAGTTCGAAGCGGAGGTGCCGGAGATGAGGATCCGCTTGTCGAGGCCGGCGTCCTTCGTGAAGCGCTCCCCGACCATCACCGTGCCTCCCGCCGCCTCGCGATAGAAGGTCATGCGCTCGCCGGGCCGCAGCCACGCGCGGTGGATGGCGCGCGACAGGTCGGGGGGAGAGACGGCGACGGCCGCGAGCGCGAGCAACCCGCCGCCGAGCGCGTTGGCCATCCGCACGCGGGGTGTTGTCGCGGGGCTGGCCGCGAGGAGCCCGATTCCGAGGAGGAGCAGGGCGCAGGCGAGGAGGCGCAGCGTGGATTCGCTCCCGAGGCCGGGGACCAGCAGGAAGCCGGCGGCGAAGGAGCCGATGGCCCCCCCCGCGACGTTGGCGGAATACAGATGACCGACCGTGCGCCCCAGGCGGTCCAGGCTGCGGGCCGCGACGCGCGAGACGACGGGGAACGTCGCCCCGAAGAGGAACGTGGGGAGGAAGAGGATCAGGAAGCCCACCACGAACTGCGCGGCGGCCTGTCCCGCCCATCCGCCGCCGAGGTGGGGGACGAGCGCACGCACCCAGGCTTCCGCGTAGAGGAAGAGCGGCGCCGTCGCGAGAACGGCGACGGCGATCGCAACCAGGAGCTGGCCAAAGAGGCGCAGCGGATCGGGGGAACGGTCCGCGAGCGCGGCCGCGATCAGGCTCCCCGTGGCGATCCCGGCGAGGACGACGGTGAGCATGATGCTGAACGAATAGGTGTAGCCGCTGAAGACGAGCGTCATGAGGCGCGTCCACACCACCTCGAGCCCGAGGGCGCAGAAGCCCGACAGGGCGAAGCCCGCGACTGCCCAACGCAAGTGACGCTCGTCGTAAAGGGGATCCGCGCCCGGGAGAACGGCCCCCGGCGCGCGCTCGGGCTCGGTCCGAGAGCCGCGGCCGAGAGCGAGGGCCGTGAGCCCCACCGCGAAGTTCGTGAGCAACGGCAATGAGGGTGGTGCCCCAAAGGCCGCGGTGGCCGATCGCGTAGAAGCCGGCAAAGAAGCAGCCCGCCACCGCTCCGAACGTGTTCAGGGCATAGAGCGCGCCGATCCGGTTCCCGAGATGGGAGAGGCGCACGACCACGTGCTCCGCGAGCAGCGGCAGCGTGGCGCCCATCAGCGTGGTGGGGAGAAGCAGCAGGGCGAGAGACATTCCGAGGCGGAGGAGAGCCTCGCCCAGCGGGGAGGACTCGAGGCCCCCCACCGCTCCCACGAACGCGCGCTCCGCGGCGGGGAGCACCGCGTGCAGGGCGATCGCGCAGAGGCCGATGCCGATCTCCAACCAGCCGAAGAGCAGGAGCGCGCGGCGCCGATGGGCGAGGAGTCGGCCCGAGACCCAGCTTCCGCAGGCCAGGCCCGCCATGAAGGCGGTGAGCAGCGAAGCCACGGCCAGCGTCGTGGTCCCAAAGACCCGGGTCAGCATCCGCAGCCAGATGACCTGGTAGACGAGCGAGGACGCTCCCGAGAAGAAGAAGAGGAGTAAGAGGGTGGGGAACTCGAAGACTCGCCCGGCCGAAGCCCGCGACGCCGTCACCGCTTCAGCCAGCGCAGGAAGCTCCACGAACGAAGGGATCGAGTGGTGCCGGAGGTGGGACTTGAACCCACACTAGCCGAAGCCAACACGGCCCTGAACCGTGCGCGTCTGCCAATTCCGCCACTCCGGCAGCGGGACAAACTCGAATACTAGCAAAGGATGCGGAGGGGGGGCAACCGCGCGCGAATCGGGGGTGGCTGTTAACTTTGGCTGGACGCTCTGTAAAGGGTACCTGTACAATCCCCCGATGGGATCCCCCGGCACCTCAGCGTCTGAGCCCGTGGTTCTGCTGACCGGCCGACACGGTGAGGAGGCGGACGGGGCGCCGCGACTCGTTCTCCCACAGCCGGAGCTCGCCGGGAAGGATGGTGACGGAGTCGCCCTTGCGGAGCACGTGCCGGTCCGGTCCCAGGGTCAGGGTGACCGTGCCCTCGAGCACGAACGCGAACTCTTCCCGGGGCAGGCCGTAGGGGTGCTTGCCGCTGCGCCCTCCCGCCTTCAGGGTGATGAGCACGGGCTCCAGGCGGCCGCTCGTCCGGGAGGCGCTCAGCCCCTCGATCTCCGCGCGCGACCACGAGCTCGCGAGGCCCTGGCGGTCGCGGGCGCGCAGCACGAGCCCGCCTTCTCCTCCCGCGGCGGCCGCGAAGAACTCGCCGAGCGTGACCCCGAGCGCGCCCGTGATCTTCTCCGTCGAGCCGATCGAGGGGGAGACCTGGCCGTTCTCGAGCTGGGAGATGAAGCTCGGGGAGAAGCCGGTCTGCGCGGCAAGCGCGCGGAGGGACATTCCCGCCTTGGTCCGCAAGCGCCGGACGTGCTCGCCGACCACCCGCTGTTTGAGGAGGGGCATCGAGTCCGCGCGATTGTGCCCCAAGTCCGGCGCGACCGCACGTGGCGGATGGTTCTCATACGCGGGGAGCGGGGCTTCGGCCGCCGCTAGCCCTTCAACACACTCATAGCCCAGGAGTCCGCACTGATGCTCAACGTTCATTCCCGTCGACTTGTGCTCTGCGCAGGCCTCGCCGTCCTCTTCGCCTCGTGTGGAGGGAAAAGCCCGTCCGGCCCGAACCCGTCGCCCAGCGGTACGCCGAACCCCGCGCCCACGCCCACTCCCGATCCCCGCTTGCAGCTCGCCCCCGGACCCGTCCAGCGAGTCCGGGCGAAGGTCCACACGATCGACGTCGACCCCGCCAACCCGGGTCGCTCGTTCCGCGACCCCTTCACGGAGGGGCCTTGCACGTCCGACAACAACTGCTTCGTGGTCCTCTACGTCGGCGAGTTCGTGAAATTCGACTCCCGGCAGAGCAACGCCCAGGGCCAGGAGTGCCAGTGGATCCGCGACCCGGTCTGGACCTGGAACGGCGCCCAGGTCGCCCCCTTCGCGGACTCGCCGAGCGGCGGCGCGCTGCGGAACCGCGACAGCAGCAACCCCTACGTCCTGCGGGTGGACGCGGTGTCGCCGGGCGACGTCGTGCTCCAGGCCCAGGTCGACGGCATCTTCTCGAACTTCGTCGCGGTGCGGGTCAAGCGGCCCTAGCCGCTTCGGGCCTATCATTGAAGACGTGACCGCGCTCCTCCTCGCCCTCGTGCTGGCCGCCGGGGACGGGGAGGCGCGCGTCTCGCTCGACCTGAAGGACGCGCCGGTGGAGGACATCCTCCGCGTGCTCGCCGAGGTCGGCGGCTTTCAGCTCGTCCTCGACCAGGTCCCGCCCTGCAAGGTCACCCTGAAGCTCACCGAGATGCGCTGGCTGACCGCCCTCGACCTGTCGCTGCGCGCCTGCGGTCTCGCGCGCGAGGAGGAGGGGGGCGTCGTTCGCGTCGCCACCCCCGCCCGCTTCCTCGAGGAGTCGGCCGCGCGCCGACGCCTGGCGGAGGAAAAGGAGAAGGCCCCCCGAGGAGGGCTCGCCCTCTTCCGCCTTTCCTACGCGCGGGCGCAGTCGATGGCCCCGCTCCTCAAGAAGCTCCTGGCCCCGCGCGGGGACGTGATCTACGATGAGCGGACGAACACCATCCTGATCATCGACTGAGGGACAAGAGGCGCTCTCCCGTGGGGACAATCCTTCCCGGTGCGCCATGTAAGTCGCTGATTAGAAAAGAGGAAATGGCTCCTTCGCCAGGCACGACCCTTGCTTCAAGAGAAGCCAGAGCCCCGGGTGGGCTCGGTAGACGAGGGATGAAGGAAATGGGTCGCTCCAAACTGGTCTTCCTGGCCCTGATCGGCCTGGCCGTTCCGGCCTCGGCCCAGGAGGACTACCGCCACGGCCGAATCCGCTACCTGGAGCCCCAGGTCACGCTGCAGCGCGCGACCGAGGCCGGCGCCGAAGAAGCGGTGGTGAACATGCCCTACCTCCCCGGCGACCGGGTCTGGACGGACGAGGGCGGGCGCGCGGAGTTCCAGTTCGAGACCGGGGCGCTCGTGAGGCTGGACAGCCGGAGCAAGCTCGACTACACCGCCCACGACGACGGACGCGTGGTCCTGCGCCTCTGGTCGGGCGGGCTCTACCTCCGCGTGCGCAACCGCGGGGACGAGGGTTTCCTGCTGGAAACGCCGGGAGGCCTGGTCGAGGTCGAGAAGCGCGGTGTCTTCCGCCTGGACGTGGAATCCGGCGAGGTGCGCCTGACCGTGTACGAGGGCGAGGCGAAGCTCGAGGCCGGCGGCGAGACGATCGGCGTGGACGCGGGCGAGCGGGCCTACGCGCGGCGTGGGGAGAGCGCCCAGCCCGCGCACCGGTTCGATCGCGCCGAGGACGACGAGTTCGCGCGCTGGGACGAGGACCGCGAGCGCCGCGAGGCGTGGGCGGCGGGCAGCCGGAAGTACCTGCCGGACGAGCTCGACTCCTACGCCGGCGAGTTCGAGTCGAACGGCACCTGGTACTACGAGGGCGACGTGGGATACGTCTGGCGTCCCACCGTATCCGCGGGCTGGCGTCCGTACTGGAACGGCCGCTGGGTCTGGACGGCGTACGGCTGGACCTGGGCGCCGAACGAGTCATGGGGGTGGGCGCCCTCCCACTACGGGCGCTGGGGTTTCTCGGGCGGCCTCGGGTGGTACTGGATGCCCGGCCGGACCTGGGGACCGGGCTGGGTGAGCTGGGCCGTGGCGGGCGACTACGTGGGGTGGTGCCCGCTCGGCTACCGCGATCGGCCGGTGTACTGGTCGGGCCGCGGCCACGGCTATGCGGTGGCGCGAGGCCAGGCGGGAGAGCCGTCGTCGGCCTGGGCCTTCGTGAAGCGCGGGGACGTCGGCACGCGCGACGTGGCCGTGCGCCGCGTCGACCTGCGGCCGGAGACGCTCGGCGACGTGCGCGTCGCGGAATCGCCGCGCATCCGCCTCTCCCGTGACGCTCGCGAGCTTCGGGAGGCCCCGGTGACCCGCGAGGGCGCCGTACCTCGCGCCACTCGAGTCAAGCCCACGCCGGCGGACAACGTGCCGGAGCTGGGTCCCGACCGGCAGACCACGATCCCGAATCCCGGGATCGCCCGGCGCCGCTCCGTTCCACGCGAGGACCCGACCGCCCGTCAGGAGGATTCGCGCTCTCCACGACGCAGCGGCTCCGAGTCGCCGGGAGCCGTGCCCCGGTCCGGGTCGCGCCCCGAAGGCACCGCCCGCCCCGACCCCGACCCGAGGAGCGAGCGGGATCGCGACGTGCTGCGGCCCCTCTTCCAGCCGCTCTCCGAGCCCCGGAACAAGAGGGGAGAGGAGAGCCGGCCGCGCGGCGAGGTGCGCCCCCCGGACGACGGGCGCTCGCGCGAGAGCGCACGCCCGCGCGACGACGGGCGCACGCGCGACGGCGGCGGCGGGTCGGGCCGCGCACGCGAAGCCGCTCCTTCCTCGGAGCGCGAGAGACGGCAGCCTCCGCAGGCGGCGCCGCCGCCTCCGCCGCCTCCTCCGCCGCCGCGCCAGGAACGCGCGAGCCCGCCTCCCCGGGAAGACAGCTCGCGGTCGAACTCCGGGCGCTCGAGCGCTCCATCCCGCTCGCCCGAGCAGGCGCGGCCGCGCGCCCACAAGGGTCGCGAATAGACCGACGCGTGTTTGGCTCGGACCCGCCCGCCCCCTCATAATCGAGGGCGATGGCGGTTTCCGCGGCCTACGTCCCGGCGCGCCGGGTCCTGACCCTGCGCCGCGCGGTCGTGACCGCTCTCTTCGCGGGGGCCATCCTGGGAGGCGCCCTCCTCGGCGTCTTCTTCGCGTTCGAGTCCGACCTCCCCCAGGTCACGTCGCTCGAGGACTTCCAGCCCAACATCATCACGCAGGTCTTCGCCGCGGACGGGTCGGTGCTCGGCGAGTTCGCGATCGAGAAGCGCGTGGTGGTCTCGTTCAAGGACATCCCGCCCGTGCTGCGCAACGCCATCATCTCGGTGGAGGACGCGGACTTCTGGAAGCACCTCGGGATCAACCCCTGGCGCGTGCCGGGGGCGGCCCTCGCCAACCTGCGCTCGGGGCGGCGCGGCCAGGGCTTCTCCACTCTCACCATGCAGCTGTCGCGGCTGCTCTTCCTGACCCCCGAGAAGACCTACGAGCGGAAGATCAAGGAGGTCATCCTCGCCTTCCAGATCGAGAAGAACTTCACGAAGGAGGAGATCTTCACGCTCTACTGCAACCAGGTCTACTTCGGCCACGGCAACTACGGGGTGGAGGCGACCACCCAGTTCTTCTTCGGCAAGTCCATCCAGGACCTGACCCTCGCGGAGGCGGCACTCGTGGCCGGGCTCCCCCAGAACCCCACCCGCCTCTCCCCCATCGAGCTGCCCGACCGCGCCCTCGCGCGCCGGAACCACGTTCTCGACCGCATGGCCGAGGTGAAGTACATCACCGAGGACGAGGCCGCGGAGGCGAAGAACCTCCCCCTGGGCCTCCGTCCACGCAAGGACCCCCCGTCGATCGCTCCCCATTACCTGGAGGAGGTGCGCAAGTACCTGGAGCGGGAGTACGGCAGCCAGCGCATCTACCAGGGCGGCCTCCGCGTCTACACGACGCTGGACCGGGGGATGCAGAGAGAGGCGGTGCGGGCGCTGAGAAAGGGGCTGCGCGCGCTCGACCGCCGCGCGCGGGGCTTCGTGAAGCCCGAGAGCACCGTCCTCCGGGACGGCGAGTTCCCGGATCCCATCCACCTCGACGAGTGGGACCGGCCGTTCGCGGCGGGAGAGGTCGTGCGCGGCGTCGTCCTCGCATCCGAGCGGACTCTCGCGCTCGTCCAGATCGGCGACTACAAGGCGCGCGTGGGCCCCGCGGAGATCGCATGGACGCGGCGGGCGAGCGTCGCGGACGCCCTGCCCCGGGGGGCCGTCGCCCCCTTCCTCGTCCAGTCCCTCTCCGACGAGGGGGGAAGGAGGGACGCCAAGGTGCTCCTGGAGCAGGAGCCGAAGGTCGAGGGCTCGCTCCTCGCCCTCGACGTCAAGACGGGGGCGGTGCGGGCGATGGTCGGGGGCTACGACTTCGAGAAGAGCAAGTTCAACCGCGCCACCCAGGCGTGGCGCCAGGTCGGCTCGGCGTTCAAGCCCGTCGTCTACTCGGCCACCCTGGAGAAGCTCGGGTGGACCGCGGCCACGCTCATCGTGGACGCTCCCCTGTCCTTCCCCAACCCCTGGAACAAGACGGTGTGGTCGCCCCAGAACTACGACTTCCGCTTCCTCGGCCCGATCCCCGTGCGCCACGCGATCGAGACGAGCCGGAACGTCCCCGCCGTGAAGGCGCTGCAGGCGGTGGGGATCGAGACGGGGATCGAGTACGCGCGCAAGCTCGGGCTCTCGGGAGAGCTGCCGCCCTTCCTGCCCATCGCCCTCGGCGCGGGAGAGGCGACGCTCACGGAGATGACGTCCGCCTTCGCTACCTTCGCCAACCAGGGCCTGCGCATGAAGCCCTACCTGATCACGCGCATCACGGACCGCGAGGGGAACATCGTGGAGGAGGCGCGTCCCCAGGCGCGCGACGCGATCCGGGCGGACACGGCGTTCGTCCTGACCAACCTGCTCCGTGGTGTGGTGGAGCGCGGCACGGCGGTGCGGGCCCGGTCCCTGAAGCGCCCCATCGCGGGAAAAACCGGAACCACGAACGACTTCACCGACGCCTGGTTCATCGGATACGAGCCCGCGCTCGCGGCGGGGGTGTGGGTGGGCTTCGACGAGAAGAAGGACTCGCTCGGCAAGGACGAGACGGGCGGGCACGCGGCCCTCCCGATCTGGATGGACTTCTGGAGTGCCGTCCGCAAGGACGCGCCCATCGAGGAGTACCCGATCCCGGGCAACATCGTCTTCGTCCCGGTGGACGAGATGGGCCGGCCCGGCCGCCCGGGCACCCCCGGCGTGCGGATGGAAGCCTTCGTGGCGGGCACGGAGCCGCGTGCGCTCCTCGCCGCCTCCGCGGGGGCGCCCGAGCCCTGAGCTCCTACCCCTTCTTCCTGGCCGTCTTCTTCCTGAGCGGCTTCGCGGCCCTTCTCTACCAGTCGGTGTGGCAGCGGCTGCTCACGTTCTTCAGCGGGGCCGACGTCTTCTCCATCACGCTGATCGTCTCCGCCTTCATGGGCGGGCTCGGGTTCGGGAGCCTCGCCGGCGGCCACCTCGCGGACCGCCTGGCTTTCCGCCGCCGCATCATCGCCTTCGCCCTCTCCGAGCTCGCGATCTCCCTCTTCGCGTTCGTGAGCGTGTTTCTCCTCTATGACACGCTCTACCTCAAGCTCGGACAACGGTCGCTCCCGACTCCCGCAGTGGCCGTGATCCTCTTCCTGACGCTCCTCTGGCCCACCTTCTTCATGGGTCTTTCCCTTCCCCTGCTGTCGCGCGCGTTCACCGACTCCGCGGGACAGGCAGCGACCCGGATCGGCTCCCTCTACGGCTGGAACACGCTGGGAGCCGCCGCGGGCGCGCTCGTGACCGTCTGGGTGCTCGCCCGTACCGTCGGCTTCGAGACCTCGCTTCGCGTGGGGGCCGTGCTGAACCTGATCTGCGCGGTGGCCTCGCTGGTGCTCCTGCAGAAAGGTGCTATGCCACCCGCGGAAGAGCGATCCCCTCCCCTTGCGACGCCCGCGCCGGGCACCCTGGGTCTCTGGACCGTCGTCTACGCCCTCTCCGGCTTCGTCGCCCTCGGACTCGAGATCCTGTGGTTCCGCCTCCTGGGGACGATCCACAAGCCCAGCTCGTTCACGTTCTCGACGCTGCTCGCCATCTTCCTGGGCGGGGTGGGAGCCGGCGCTCTCTTCGGCACGCGGGGGGCCGGGCGCTCGCGGCAGCCCGCTTCCACGTTCCTCCTGCTGCAGGCAGGCATCGGCCTCTACGCCGGCCTCTCCATAGCGCTCCTCGTCTTCACCGTCGACCGTTTCCCGTTGCTGCGGCCCCTCTGGGAGTACCTCGGCCAGTACGAGACGCTCGACCTCGACGACGCGATCCGCTCCGCCCTCCGCTGGCTGCGCGCGGGCGGCGAGATAGCACCCTACGCGCGGATGCTGGCCGCGCAGCTCGTCCTTCTCTACGCCGTCGTCCCCGCGCTGATCATCGGCCCGCCCACCGTGCTCATGGGGACGAGCTACCCGTTCCTGCAGCGGGCGGTCCAGACCGACCTTGCTGCGCTCGGCCGGCGCGTGGGCCGGCTCCAGACCGCCAACATCGTGGGCTCGATGCTGGGCTCGGCCCTCTGCGGGCTCGTGCTGCTGCACACCCTGGGGACGGCGGGCACGCTCCGTCTCCTCGTGGGTGCGAGCGGCGTCTTCCTGCTCCTCTGGTGCCGGCTGCACGCGCCCCCGAATCGCCGGCTCGCCGGGTACGCCGCGGTCGTCGGGCTGGTAGGCGGGGCGGTCGCCCTCGTCCCCCGGGCTCCCGAGCTCTGGGCCACGCTCCACGGCACCCGACCGGACCGGATCCTCTTCGCCGAGGACGGCTCCGGGCTCTCCGTGCTGAAGGAAGAGGACGGCCAGACCGTGGTCTACGTCGACGGCCTCGGGCAGAGCCAGCTTCCCTACGGCGGCTACCACACGTTCCTCGGCACGCTGCCCGTGATGCTCCATCCGCGGCCGGAGAGTGTCATGGCCATCGGCCTCGGCTCGGGGGACACGCTCTTCGGGCTGGGGGCGCGACGCGCCACCGTTCGTCTCGATTGCGCGGAGATCGTCCGGCCCCAGCTCGACACGCTTCGGCTGCTGCATCGGCAGCAGCGTTATCCCGGCCTCGACGTCCTGCTCCGCGACGAGCGCGTGCGCTACGCGTTCATGGACGGCCGCTCGTTCCTCCTGCGCTCCCGCGAGCGCTTCGACGTGATCGAGGCGGACGCCCTCCGTCCGGGGACGCCCTACGTGGGGAACCTCTACTCGTACGAGTACTTCGCGCTCGTGCGCGAGCGACTCCGCCCGGGCGGTCTGGGAGTGAGCTGGGCCCCCACGGAGCGCGTGAAGGGCGCTTTCCTGAAGGCCTTCCCCCACGTCCTCCAGTTCGGAGACACGATGGTGGGGAGCAACGAGCCGATTCCCTACGATCCGCAAGCGCTGCGCGCGCGGATGGCCGACCCCTTCACCCGGGGCCGCTTCGACCGCGCCCAGATCGACCTCGACGCCCTCATGGGGCCCGCGCTCCACCACCCCCCGCTCGTCACCGGCCCCGAGGCGGATCGCTCGGGGCTCGTCGACATCGACACCGATCTCTTCCCGAGGGACGAGTACCTGACGTCGCACAGCTTCTGGCCGGGGGCTTCGCGTTGACACGCTCGCGACCTCCCTGCTAGCGTCCCGCCCACTTCCCATGCTCCCGGAGCTCTTCGGCGCCTCTCTGATCCTGCTCGGCGGCCAGGGAGCGGCGACGCAGATCAAGCCCCCGGACCTTCCACCCGCGTTCGCCAGCTACGGCGCCCCCGAGCCTCTCGAGCTCTGGCGCATCACGAGCAACGGCGCCCAATACCACCGGACGAACGCGACGACGAGCGGCGATCTGCGCGTGCTGCCGTCGAGCGCCGAGTATCTCGTCCTCGCCGACGGCGCCGCGCGCGTTCTCGTCATCCCCGCGATGGGCGACCTGCGCGAAGCGTCCCGCCTGATCGGCCGGCACGTGCAGCTCGAGGGGATCGTGCGGGTGCTGCCGGCGACTCAGGAGACGGTGCTCTGCCGGGGCCAGCGCATGCTCGCGAGCCAGTGCGAGGACCCGGAGTTGCCCGCGCTCCCGAACGCGCGCGCCGACTGGCCGGCGGTCTCGATCTCCGTCATTCGCATGACCGAGATCGGTACCGGCGAGCCACGGGGAGCCGGCTCGGGCGGGCTCGGTCTCGGCGGGCTCCTCACGGACGGCGACCGGCACGAGGGACAGACCGTGACCGTCGTGGGACTCTTCGCCGGCCGGGACCTCTACGGCGACCTCCCCGCGGGCTCGGCCCGAACGCCCTCCGACTGGGTGCTGAAGCTCGGACCCCACGCGGTATGGGTCACCGGCAAGAAGCCGGAAGGGAAAGGCTGGCGGCTCGATCCCGGCTACAAGGGGGACACCGCGCGCTGGCTTCAGGTGACGGGCCGGGTCGAGAGGCAGGGGGACGTCACGTTCCTCCGGGCCTCGAAGGTCGCCCTCACGAAACCGCCCAAGGCAGTGGAGGAATAGGCGACTCCTCGGCCTCCCGCTACTCCTGGGAATGCCTCGGGGGCGCCCAACTCTGTCCGGAATGGGTAGATCGGTAACTCGGTCCGGACGGAGAACCTGAGAAGAAATTGGCCGTTTCAGGGGGCCGAATCAGGCGGTCGCTGCTTGGCTCGGTGTCACTTTCGGTACTCGCCCCGGGGCGAGTCACTTCAAGTAGTTTCTCAAGGAACTCTTCCCGGACGGAGTCGTCAGCGTCCAGCGCCGGCACCGTGGGCAATGTACTAATACATTGCCCACGGTCCAGCACGGGCTGACGGTCGACTCGCCTTCTCCGTCCGGACGGAGTCGCGTCGGAGGGCAGCGGCGCGCAGGCTACCGCGGCCGATAGTCGGGGGCGCGGGCGCTGCCCTTCCCGAAGGTGACGCGCCAGGACTTCCCGTCCGACAGGCGCTGCCGATACAGGACCCACTCCCCGGTGATGTTCGAGGCGAAGGCGATCTCCGTCCCGTCGGGAGAGTAGACGGGGTCGTAGTTGAGGGCGGGCCAGTCCACGAGCACCGTCTCCTTCCCGGTGGCCAGGTCGTGCTCCACGAGCCGGCTCGTGGGCCGCATGTGACCGCGGCTCACGTAGACGATCTTCGTCCCGTCGCGGCTGAAGCGGGGCTCGCAGCCCCCGGTGGTGAGACCGGAGACCCGCGACTCCTTGCCGGTGGCGACGTCCGCCCGGTAGATCTGGTGACCGATCCGCGCGTTCGAGGAGTAGGTGATCTCTTTCCCGTTCGGGCTCCAGTGGGGGTTGCCGAGGACGACGTCCCCATGGTCCACGAGCACGCGGGCGGCGCCGGTCGCGCGGTTCACCACGAAGAGCTTCTCCGGGCCCTCGACGTACGAGAGGAAGGCGATCTGCGTGTCGTCGGGCGAGGGGTCGGACTGGAACTCGCGGGCGGCGTTCGTGCGCAGACGCCGGGGATCGCGTCCGTCCGCCGTCATCTCCCAGAGCTGCCACTCTCCGCTGCGCTCGGAGTTGAAGACGATCCGCTTGCCGTCCGACGTCCAGCGCGGCATCCCGTCGCCCCGCGGCTCGGCGGTGAGCGCGCGCTCGACACCTCCCCCCGCGGGGATCACGTAGATGTCGGTGTTGCCGTCCACGTCCTTCTCGTAGGCGATCTCGGCGGCGAGGCCGCCGCTCGCGGCGACGGGAGGAGCGGACGCCGCCCGGCGCTCGCAGCCGGCGGCGAGGAACACGACGAGACCGAGACCCAGGAACACGCGCACGACGTCCTCCGTCCGCCCCCCTGCTAGTCCTCGGCCGCCTCGGCCTGGCCGAGCGTCCCCTTGGCCCGGGCCACGAGCGTCGTCTTGATGAGCTCGTCGAGGTCGCCGTCGAGCACCTTGTCCACGTTGCCCACCTCGTGCTTCGTCCGGTGGTCCTTGACCATCCGGTAGGGGTGGAGCACGTAGGATCGGATCTGGCTGCCGAAGGCGATGTCCTTCTTGCCCGCCTCCACCGCGTTCAGCTTCTCCTGGCGCTTCTGCATCTCCAGGTCGAAGAGGCGGGACTTCAGGATCTTCATCCCCACTTCACGGTTCCGGATCTGGCTCCTCTCGTTCTGGCAGGAGACCACGATGCCGGTGGGGAGATGGGTGATGCGGACCGCCGAGTCCGTCACGTTCACGTGCTGGCCCCCCGCCCCGCTGCTCCTGTAGGTGTCGACGCGGAGGTCCTTCTCCTGGATGTCGATCTCGATCGCGTCGTCGATCTCGGGCCAGGCGAAGACGGAGGCGAAGGACGTGTGGCGCCGGGCCGCGGAGTCGAAGGGGCTGATGCGCACCAGCCGGTGCACGCCCGCCTCCGCGGACAGATACCCGTACGCGTACTCTCCCTGGACGATCACGGTCGCGCTCTTGATCCCCGCCTCTTCCCCCGCCTGGATGTCGATGAGGTCGCGCTTGTAGCCCCTCCGGTCGCACCACCGGAGGTACATGCGGAGGAGCATCTCCGCCCAGTCCTGGCTTTCCGTCCCCCCCGCCCCGGAGTTGATGGTGAGGATGGCGTTGGCGCGGTCGTGCTCGCCGCCGAGCATCTTCTGCAGCTCGGCCCCATCCACCGTGGTCTCGAAAGCGCCGAGGGCCGCGCCGAGGTCCTTCTGGACGTCCTCCCCGGACTCCCCCCACTCCACGAGCACGCCCGCGTCGTCCTCCTGGGTCCGAAGACGCTTCAGGAGCTCGAGGTCGCCCTCCAGGCGCTTTCGACGCTGCATGACCTTCTGCGCGGCGAGCTGGTCCTTCCAGAAATCCGCCGCGGCCATGCGCTCTTCCAGGCGCGCGAGCTCCGTCTTGATCTTGTCTTGCTCAAAGATAGCCGCGGATGTCCGCGGCCCTCGCAGCGAGCGATTCGAAGCGCTCGGATAGATCGTCGGTCAAATGAGGCCTCCATCGATCATTGTAAGGGAGAGCGTCCGCGAGCCGTCAGCGGGAGGGGCGCCGGGCCCGAAGGGCGGCGAGTGTCATCCCGAGAGTCGCGGCCAGACAGCTCCAGGCGAAGACGTCCCCGTACCGGCTGTAGAACGTGCGGTCGGAGACGAGCCCCACGTCGCGCACGAGCACCGTCCGGTCGAAGAGGGCGGTCTGCTGCACGATGCGCCCGCGCGGATCGATCACGGCGGTGATGCCGGTGTTGGCGGCGCGGACCAGGTAGCGGCGGTTTTCTACTGCGCGGAAGACGGTCATCGCCAGGTGCTGGTATGGGGCCGAGGTGCGGCCGTACCAGGCGTCGTTCGTCATGTTGACGAGCAGCTCGGCTCCCTGCGCGGTGAAGCGGCGGACGAGGTGCGGAAAGATCGACTCGTAGCAGATGAACCCTCCCATCCGGTGTCCGTCCGCCTCCGCCACCGCGGCCTCGCGGCCCGGAGTGAAGTCGGCCACATGCTGGACGACCTTGGCGGCGACGCGGCCTCCGAGCGTGAGGAGGGGCTGGAGAGGGACGTACTCGCCGAAGGGGACGAGCTGGATCTTGTGGTAGCGGTAAGCGAGGTCGCCCTCCGGGGTGAGGAGCTTCGCGCCCACGTAGATGTGCCGGGGATCGCGATCGTCGTTCCCGAAGAGCAGGTAGATCCCGAGTCGCCGCACCGCGGTGCGGAGCGCATCGGCGAGGACGGCATTCTCGTCGAACCGGAAGGGCACGGACGACTCCGGCCAGACCACGAGGCGCGCTCCTTGGTCCGCCGCCAGCTCCGTGAGCTGCAGGTGCCGGTCGATGTTCTGCCAGGCGTTTTCCGGGACCCATTTCTCCTCCTGGAGGATCCCGCCTTGGACCAGGCCGACGCGGATACGTCCGGTCTCGGGAACGGGGCGCGCCATCACCCACGAGCCGCCCGCCCAGAGGCTTCCGAGGAGCGCCGGCCAGGCCACGAGCGCTCCCCGGCGGAAGGGGGCGTGCGGCTCGACTGTGGCGTAGGCCAAGAGGGCGCCCGCGAACGCGACGAGGAACGACACGCCGTAGACCGCGGTGACGGACGCGATCTGGATGAACGGCAGGTGCGCGTGCTGGCTGTAGCCGAGGAGGCACCACGGGAACTCGAAGAACGTGTGGGAGCGGAGGATCTCGGTGGCGACCCAGGCGAGCGGGGCCAGGAGGAGCGCTCGCGGTCCGAGCGCCGTCGACCACAGCGCGACGCACGCTCCGAACAGGGCCGGAAAGATCGCGAACGCGAGGCCCAGGAGCACCATGATCATGACGCCGACGGGAAGGCTGAGGCCGCCGTACTGGGTCACGACGAGCGCCGTCCAATAGAGCGTCCCGAACGCGGAGAGGCAGCCCGAGAGGAACCCGAGCCGCAGCCCCTCGCGCACGGTGGCTCCGTGGAGGGCCACGAGCAGCGGAGCGAGCGCGACCCAGGCCACGGCACCGTGCCCGAACTTGGGGAACGATAAGAAGAGGAGGATCCCGGACAGCGCGGCCAGGCCTTCCCGCCGGAGGCTCGGTCTCAGCGCGGAGGCCCCCCGTGAAAGACCTCTTCCGCGTTGAACGAGGAGCGCACGAAGACGCCGGAATAGACGGTCGGGAAGCCGAGAGCGCGGGCCTCCTCCTCGTACGCGCGGAACCCCGCCGGCGTCACGTAGCGGTCGACGGGGGCGTGGTCACGGCTCGGCCGCAGGTACTGGCCCACGGTCACGATGTCCACTCCGACGCGCCGCAAGGCGCGGAGGACGTCGCCGACCTCAGCGTCCGTTTCCCCAAGACCGACCATGAGGCCGCTCTTCGTGACCTGGCGCGGGGCGAGGCGCTTGGCCGCGGCCAGAAGAGCCGCAGGCTGCGCTTCGTAGCTGCCCTGGGGACGGACACGAGGGAAGACGCGCGGGGACGGTTTCGATGTTGTGGTTGAAGACGTCGGGCTCGGAGTCGAGAACGGTCTGGAGAGCGCTTGGATCTCCCTTGAAATCGGGGGTGAGAACCTCCACCTTCGCCGCGACTTCGCGGCGCACCGCGGATACCGTCGCGGCGAAGTGCGAGCCGCCCCCATCCCTCAAGTCGTCGCGCGCCACCGCGGTCAGGACCACGTAGCGCAGGCCCAGACGCCGCGCCGCTTCCGCCACGCGCGCGGGCTCGTCCGGATCGGGAGGCAGGGGCTTCGCCGTGCCCACCGAGCAGTAGTCGCAGCGCCGCGTACACCGATCGCCCAGGAGCATGAACGTCGCGGTGCCGCGGGAGAAGCACTCCCCGAGGTTGGGGCAACGGGCTTCCTCGCACACGGTGTGGAGCCGCTTCTCGCGCAGGAGGACGCGCAGGGGCCGCGCCCCGGAGGCGAGAGGACTGCCCTTGCGCGCCCATTCGGGGAGGCGCGTTGGTGACGAGTGCGGAACCTATCGAACCCGCCGCTGTGGTCACCACCTCCCACTCTACCGCAGGCACGAATGGACCACGAACTGACATATTCAGATACGAAGTTCGGATCCATAAGGGCTTAGTGAGGTACGTGGTTCACGGTGCTAGCGACCTGTCGTTCTCTTTGCGTTCATTTTTCTTGACACTCTCAAACCGAGAGTGATAAATCCTCGCCTCGCAGTCGAGCCCAGCTTCCTCCCTCCCAGGGGTCAAGGGGCTCTCTTCACGGAGAGTGAGGTTCGAAGATGCGTATCGAGTTGCGTCGGGGTGCGTGGGCGTCGTTCGTGAGTTTGGCGTTCACCTTCACGCTCTCCATCGGAGTGAGGGCAGACCAGAAGCCCAACGAAGGTCCGGTCCAGGGCAGCCTTTCCGAGCAGATACGCATCGAAGTACCCGCCTTCCGCGGTCTCGAGCCTCAGCTCGCCCTCGTTTACGCGTCGGAGAGTCGAAGCGGATTTGCTGGAGTGGGCTGGGGCCTCTCAGGCTTGAGCAGCGTCATCCGGACCAAGGCCGCTCGAGGCGTCCCTCGATTCGATCCCGCCACCGATGTCTTCGTCCTCGACGGCCGGGAGCTCCTGACCTGCCCAACCCCGGCACCAAGCCCCGGCTGCTCGGCCGGAGGCACTCATGCCACCAAGGACGAGAGCTACTTGAAAATCCGGTTCGAATCGAGCACGAACTCCTGGAAGGTCTGGGGGCGGGACGGAACACTTACCGTCCTCGCGCCGGTGTACGGGACGTCATTGGGCACGCTCCGATGGGGCCAGACGAGCACCACGGACGCCCGTGGCAATACGACGAGCTATTCGTGGTCATGCCCTGCCAACGACGACTGCTACCCGGACCTTGTCACTTTCGGGCCCTATTCGGTCCGATTCCACCGCGAGTCGCGAACCGACGTCACGAGTTTTGCGACGGGCTCGGCCGTCGGCTGGACGCGATCTCGCCTCCGAAGCGTACTCGTAGCGCGGCAGGGCACGCCGATACGGGCCTATCGCCTGACGTACGTCAACAGCGCAGTCACGGGACGCTCCATCCTGGCCTCAGTTCAGCAATATGGAAAGGACGTAACGATCAGCGGCTCCGGCGTGATCAGCGCCGGCACAACCTTCCCCGCCCGCACATTCGGATACCAGGGCGACCCGCTCGCCGGAACTCTCCAGCTTTGGCCGGCCCAGTAGGGAGTCGACAATGAACTGCACTCGAACCTCCCGATCGCGCCGTGTACTAGGACGAGTCCTCAATGCTGCCGGGATGCTGGCCCTCCTGACCTTGGGGTCGGAATCCGTTGCGTGGGCGCAGACTCCCCCGGCACCTACGCTCGTGTCCCCTACGGGACCGATTACGACCCCCACCCCGCTCTACACATGGACCCCGGTGAGCGGAACGGTCACCCAGTACCATCTCTGGATCGAACAGCTCGTGGACGATGTTTGGACTTTCAAATACCAGTTCTGGTACACGCCGGCGCAAGTCTGCTCTGGGGCAATCTGCACCGCCATGCCGACGGCCGTGCACAAAGTTGCGGTTTACCGCTGGTACGTGCGAGCCGCCAATGCGTCGGGTTGGGGGGCCTGGAGCGCGCACCTAGGGTTCGACGTGCAGCCGCTGCCTGCGCCGACCGCCCTCACCCCGAACGGCGTCACGGTCCCTACTCTCACGCCTACCTACACTTGGAGCCCGGTGGCCGGTGTAGTCGACTTCTACGTTCTGGAGGCCTATCCGATCGACACCAGCTACCCTCCCGCCTATTCGATGTGGTATCCAACCGCGCAAGTGTGCGCGGGGGGTACATGTTCGGCGACTCCCGGCACTCCGCTGGCGTCCAAGACACACTCCTGGCGGGTTCTCGCGCGAAATGGCGTCGGGCCCGGCTACTGGAGCTCGACACTCAGCTTTCTCGCTGCACCGGCGACGTGGCAGAGCAGTTGCGCGGGTTCCTTCCTCACTGCGGATTTCAGCGGCGACGGACGGACGGACCGCCTCTGCTCGGCGCACGGCGTGACCTACGTGTCGGTCACGGCGCCTACCGGATTCCCTGGCGCCACCCCCTGGCTCCTCCAGCAATTCACCCGACCGTTCGTCGGCGACTTCGACCGCGACGGAAACCCAGACGTTGCCGACCTCGATA
Source organism: uncultured Acidobacteriota bacterium (assembly GCA_963742595.1). GTDB lineage: Bacteria > Acidobacteriota > Vicinamibacteria > Fen-336 > Fen-336 > CAVPGH01. The sequence goes on from CAVUMT010000001.1 coordinate 337,757, forward strand.
CGACGGGCACGTTCAGGGTAGCTCGCTCAACAGGCACCTCCTTCACCACGCCCGCCGCGTGGGGTGCTTCCACCGCTTGTCAGGGGGTCAACAGGATCGGCACTGGTGACTTCGATGGTGACGGACGAACGGACATCTTTTGCGATATCCCCGGCCTCGGCCAGGTCCACGTCGGCCGTTCGACGGGAACCTCTTTCTCCTTCAGCGTCTACGGATCCCTCACGTGCGACAGCGGAGGGGAGCGTGTAGGAGTTGCCGACTTCAATGGAGACGGCCAGAGCGACTGGTATTGCGCAGCGACAAACGGGGCCCTTTATGCGCGCCTCGGAACCGGGACGGCGTTCGATAGCCTCGCCTTTACCGGTCTCCCCGCAAGCTTCTGCGCCATGCAGAACCTCGTCCTTGGCGACCTGAATGGCGACGGTACCACCGACGCATTCTGCCCGGCCAACGGCAAGGTGGCCCTCTCCACCGGACGCGCCCTCGTCGAGCAAGGTGCGTGGGGCGGCTTCTGCCCGGGATCCAACACCGTCCTCGCGGCTGACCTCGAGGGAGATGGCGTACCGGAGTTGGTCTGCAACAACGCCGGCGTCCCCGCGAACGACATCGAGGTTCGTCGCTGGACGGGAGCCGCCCTCGGTCCGGTCCAGACGTGGCGATCGACATGGTGCAATGCCACCCTCTCCGCCGGGGACTTCGATGGCGACTCACGGATGGACCTCCTTTGCGGAGACTCGGGCCAACCGGCGGTAGGGGGTACGAGTGGCCGCCTCGCCGACCTGATGACCACTTCCCAGAACGGGATGGGAGCCCTCACTACCGTTGGCTATCGTCCATCCTCGGATTTCGTCAATACCAACAATCCCCCCGTCAAGCATGTGGTGGTATCCCAGCGGATCGAGGACGGCCGCGGCGGCTCTTCGACCACCACGTACACCTACGCAGGCGGGAAGTTCGATCGCGCGGAACGCCGTTCGTTGGGCTTCGCCTGGATACGAGCGGTGCTCCCCCGCCTGCAGACCGAGTCCGCCAGCCCCTACGTGGACACTACCTTTTCGCAAGATCTGCCCTCAGCGGGCAAGCCGCTGACCATCCAGAGATACGACGGACTGAACCAGCTGCTCACGAAGGCGGAGTACGGCTACACGAACACTACGACACTCCCCCGAACCTCCCTGATGACCCTCCAGAAGAACTATGAGTACGACTCCACCGGTGGGGTGCGGTCCACGCAAACCACCTTTGCCTACGACACGTACGGCAATCAGACCCAAGTCATCGCGTACGGCCTTCCCAATATGTCGGACGACGATCTTCAAACAGACTCGACCTACGCCTACAACACAAGTGCGTACATCGTCAGCCGAGTAGGCAAGGTCGAACAGCGGGCCCCTGGGGGCCCCGTCCTCACCATCGCGCAGTACGAATATGACGACTCGGGAAACTGGCTCACGCCACCCATCAAAGGGGACCTCACGGCCGTGAAGCGATGGCTCACGCCCCCGGGTCGCTGGGTGACACGTCGATTCGGATACAACACTCAGGGGTCGATCACCTCAGTGACCGACGAAACGAACCGCGCGATCACGATAACCTACGACCCGACCGATCTGCTCTTCCCACAAACCGTCACCAACGGGGCTGGCGAGGTGGAAACCACCAACTGGCATACCCTGTGCGGTCAGCCGACGACGGTGATGGATCCGAACAGCCAATCCGTAACGACTGGGTACGACCATCTGTGCAGACCTGCACGCACCGACATCCCGCTAGGTGGCTTCGTGGAACGTTTCTACCTCGACCTCGGCAATCCGAATCTCGCAGCGTACCCGCATGGAGATGCCAGCTGCACCGGGCGTTTCGGGACGGGACTGGACCGAGAGCTACTTCGACGGGATAGGAAGGTCCTACCGCACCCGTAAGCGCGGCCCATCCTCCACTCAGCACATCGTCGTGGAAACGCTCTACAACCCTCGGGGCGGCGTCGACTCGACCACCGAGCCCTTCTATGACAACGGCGAGCGCCGTCGCAATTCCCGTTATGAGTACGACGCTCTTGACCGCCTGGTGAAGGAGATCCTCCCGGGCGGGACCGACCAGGTCCAGACGACCTATGCGGTTGGGAGCCAGACCACGACCGATCCGAATGATAAAGAGGCAACCACGCGATTCGATGGCTTTGGGAGAGTGATCGAGTCGGAGCGCACCCTGAATGGCCAACCGGTCGTCACCCATGCGAAGTACGATCGGCTGGGTCGGCAGTTCGAAACGCAGGATGCGATAGCGAACGTCTGGACGCGCGAGTTCGACTCGCTGGGCAGGGTCCGGACGGACAACGATCCGGACCGTGGAGTCTGGACGTTCGACTACGATGATGCCGGACGACCGACGCTGCAGATCGACGCGAAGAGTCAACAAACCACCCTCGTCTACGACCCGCAGGTGGGCCGGCTCACCCAGCGCATCAACCCGGCGGGGACTGTCACCTATACCTACGGTCCGCAAGTGCCTGGCTACTACAACATTGGTCGTCTGACGAACATCGCATCACCGGGAACGGCCTTACATCTCGACTATGACGCGCTCGGACGGTCGGTTCTTCTGAAGCGCACGATTGGGACCACGGACTACTACAGCTCCAAGGTGTACGACAACGTAAGCGGGTACCAGACATCTACCCTGTATCCCGACGGCGAGTCGGTGGGCCCGTTCGGCTATGACGAAGCAGGACGTCTCAAGTCGATTGCGGGAATCGTAGACAGCGTGCTCTATGACGCCAGCGGGCGTCCGCTCCAACGTACCAACGCCAACCCGACCACGACTACCTGGACCTACTCTGGCGACCGAGGCTTCCTCGAGGGAATCCGGACGACCCTTTCAGGCACGGCCATCCAGGATTTCGGGTACACGCCCGACGCACTTGGCATGGTGCAGAGCATCACGAGCCCTCTCAACAGCGAGGGTTGGAACTACGACTACGACGACCTCTATCGGATGACCGAAGCTACCAACACGACGTACTCCGCGGGGAGTCAGACCCTTGAGTACGACAGCATCGGTCGGATCACCTACAACTCCCGGGCAGGTGGGACCTACACGTACCCGCAACCCGGCCAAAAGCGTCCTCACGCGCCGCTCATCGTCGCTGGGAGTCCCCCTTTCATCTACGACAACAATGGAAATCTCATATCCGGCGGAGGTCGCGCGCCGAGCTGGGATGCCGAGAACCGCATCTATCAGGTGGGCACGACTCAGTTCTATTACGACGCATTCGGTGAGCGAGTAGCGAAAGTCTCCCCGTCGAGCGCGAGTGTCTACCCCTTCGGTGACGACTTCGAAATCACGAATGGCATCGTGACGAAGTACATCTCGATAGAAGGCCAAGGCGTGGTTGCCAAGCGTGTGGGCATTGGTGTGAACGCCACGACCCACTGGCTGCACACTGACCACCTCGGCTCAATCCAGTCGATTACTAATTCGGACTCAGTGGAGTTCTGGCGCTCGTACCGGCCGTATGGCGAGACCCTTGTACAGTCGGGATCACATACAGAGTCCCGAGGCTGGATCGATCAGCGCAATGATGGCGAAACTGGTCTGACCTACCTCCATGCGCGGTACTTCGACCCAAAGCTTGGGCAGTTCCTCAGCCCCGATCCAGCAGGCGCGAGTCTAAACGCCTTCGCGTACGCCTCGGGCGACCCAATCAACTGGAGTGACCCGAGCGGGCTCGATCCCGGCTTCCAATTTGACATGTCGCCCGACGATTACGACAGCAATGGTAAGGGCGGAGGTTGTCGTGATTTCTTCTGTTCTGGCCTCTGGTTTCTTATTACGCAGATCAAAGATCTCTTCGCCGGCGGCGGAGGAGGCGGGAACCGCGGCAATCAGCCGCCGGCAGCACCACCGCCAATCGCTCCTCCACCCCCCATCGCACCCCCAGTGCCGATCAACCTCCCACCCCCCGTCATCATCGGGCCGGATGTCATCATCCCGCCGCCACAAGCACCTCCAATTTTCATCACACCCGGCTCCTTGGTGCCTCCAACTGCTAAAGGTGACCTCAGTGGAGTAGAGCTTCTTGTTCCAGTGACATTCGAGCTCTCGACCGGCGTCAGCCTCGAAGACCTCGACACGCTTTTCTCCGAAGACGCAACGTTCGACGAGCGTCTGGGGCCAGGTGCCAATGTCCTTGTCGGAGTCGTACCGGTCACGCGTGGATACAAGGTGCTCAGAGGCATGCTCAATCCCAGGGTGGCCGCCGCTGTGGCAAGAGGCCGCCAAGCGCACGCGGATCTTGCCGCTCGCGTTGCTCAGAAACCGGGATGGCGATCCTCGCCAACGCTCGTAGGAAATAACGGCCGGATGTATCGTCCAGATGTCGTCACTCCGCACAACAGGTTCCTCGAGCTGAAACCGAACACTGTCAGCGGACGAATACGCGGTGCCTGGCAAGCATTCGTCTACAGACATCAATTGGGAATCCGTGGCCGAGTGATCTACTATGATCCGTGAAGCGGAAGCGATGAGCCGACTCAAGCGCCTCACCAAGGGCACTATTCATCCGATTCTCAGCTCGGTCGGCTTTCGTCGAAAGGGTCTGGCCTGGAATCGAACGAGAGCAGCCTTGGTCGATGTAATCGACTTCCAAGTCAGCAAGGCCAGTGGACCGGACAGCGAGCACTTCACTCTGAACGCCGGTGTCTTCGTGCCGGAGTTCTATCGGATCGTGTGGCAGAAGGAGCCGCCGCAGTTTGTGCCGGAGGCACACTGCGTCGTACGGAGGCGCGTGGGTGAGTTGCTTTCTCCTACTCCGGAAAGAGCTCTAGACAAGTGGTGGTGGCTCAAGTCTGATGACGCTACCGCCGAATGTGAGGGCGAAATCGTGAAAGCCGTAACGGAAAACGTGTTGCCTTTTTTGGGGGCGATTAGGTCAGCACGTGACGTACATGCGTTTCTCGAAAATCAGCGGACCTGGTATAGGAAGTTCCCGCTCAACAGGCTGTACCTGGCAGTCGCGAGACACATCGTCGGCGACTCCGAGGGTGCGTTACGAGAGCTCCGCGAGATCAGCAGCTCCGACGCCGACGCCTCCGCCCCCGATGCCTGGTCTACACGGGCAAGTGCTATCGAACGTACCCTGCTCCCGCAGATCTGAGCAAGAACTGAATTTGCTGTGGGCGACTAGACTAGGTACATCAGTTCTTAACGATGTACGGCCGGAACTTTTCCTGGTCGCGGAGCTTCGTCTCCACGCGCTCGGCGTCGGTGCGCTGCGGGTAGGAGCCGACGCGCACCACGAAGAGTCCGCCTTCGGTGGCGCCCGGGGACATGACGTAGGCGGCGAAGCCCTTGCCCTTGAGACGGGTCACGACGGAGTCCGCCGTGGCCTTGTCCTTGAAGGCACCCACCTGGACGGTGAAGCCCGTCCCTCCCGACGACGTGGCGGGGGCGGGAGCCGGGGCGGCGGGCGGGGCCGATTTCACGGCGGTCTTGGTCTCGGCCTGTGGCGTCGTGCGGGGAGCGGCCGGCGGAACGGCGAGTCCCGACTTGGGGACCGTCTTCTCGGGCGTCTTCTCCGCGGGAGCCTTGGGACGGTCCAGCCCATCCTCGACCTTGTCGGAGTCCAGGCGCTGAGCGTAGGTGAGGTCGGCGGCCGCCGGCGGGGCCGCGGCCTTGGGGGCGACCTCCTCGGCGACCACGCGCTCCTCGACGACGGGCCGAGAGGCCTGGACGTCGCGCCGTTGCTGTCGACGCCGCGTCCCACCATCACGCCGGCGAGGAAGCTCAGGATGAGCCCGGTGGCCCCGGCCATGAAGTAGAAGACCAGCTGCTTGTTGGTGAGCTGGATCTCGTAATAGTAGTCGTCCTGGGCCATTCGTTCGCCTCTTCGATCAGGCCACGCCGAGCTTGCGGTAGCCTTCCTTGATGATTCCGGACACCACGGCTTCCTCCTGGGCTCCGTGCCGCTCGCGCACGCCGAGCTGGACGGCCGTCACCAGCTCGTTGAGCCCGGCCAGGATCAAGCTGCGCCGCTCGTCGGGCGGAAGATCGGCCACGTTGGCGAGCATCTGGTCGTAGTCGGCGCGCCCGTACTGCTTCGTGTCCACCCCGTCGAAAAGCGTCTCGTACCGCGCGGAGGCCCGGGAGAGCGCCTCCGTCATGAACTCGTCCACGTCGTCGCCGCTCCGCCCTCTAAGGAACGAGTAGATGCGGCCGAGGATCTGGTTGACCTTCTCCACCACGTCCTCGAGGTCGAGCTCCTGGTGCCGCACGCGGAGCCCCTCCTCGGCCTGGCGGGCGGTCTCCCCCGGCATCTCGCGCTTCAGGATGCCGAGCACGTGGAAGGCCCAGAGAATGCGGCAGGTCTCGAGGTTCGTGAGGTAGGACACCTGGCAGATCTGCTCGATCGTGGACCGGCCGTTCACGTGCGCGAGCACCTCCTGCTCCTCCGGCGTCAGCTCGAGCTTGAGCAGGAACTCCGTGTTGCCGGTGGGAACGGGGATGGCCTCGAGGTCGCCTCCGATCCCCCGATAGATCCGGCTCCAGGAACGCGTGCGGCGGATGCCCTCGAGGATCAGGTTCTCCATCGAGATGTTCAGCGTGACCACGTCGTCCGTGGGCTCGGTCATGACGAGCTCGTAGTCGCCGTGGATCCAGGTGAACACGTCGAGGAGGATCTCCTTGACGTGCGGCTCCACCGCGTTCAAGAGCTCCTCCGGCTCGATGGCCTCGAGCTCCACCAGGATCGCGCCCAGGCGCTTCCCAGGGCGGATGAGCTTGCTCGCCTCCACGTACTGGCGGACCGTGATCTTCCCCCGGAGGAGCAGGTCCTCCCCCATGCGCTCGTCGGGGTTGTTGCTGGAGGCGTAGACGACGCGTCCCGTGTGGAGGTAGACGCTCTTCTTGACCTCGCCGTTCTTGAAGTGGAGAACACCCGTCTCCCCGCTGCCGAGCACGGAGCGCAGGAGCTCGGGCACGCTCGTCTCCTCGATGGTGCCGCGGAGGGTGAGGCCTTCGTCCTCCGGCTCCATCCCGGACGTGGTCATCAGGCCGCTATTTCTCCTTGATCAACGCCCTCATGAAGTCGATGGGGAGGGGGAAGATGATGGTCGAGTTCTTCTCCGCCGCGATCTCGGTCAGCGTCTGCAGGTAGCGCAGGTGGAGGGCCACGGGCTGGGCCTGCAAGGCCTCCGCCGCTTCCGTGAGCTGCTTGCTCGCCTCGAGCTCGCCCGCTGGCGTGGATGATCTTGGCCCGCTTCTCGCGCTCCGACTCGGCCTGCTTGGCCATCGCTCGCTGCATCTCCTGCGGGCAGGTCCACCGCCTTGACCGCCACCTGGGTGACCTTCACCCCCCAGGGGTCGGTGTGCAGGTCGATCACCTCCTGGAGCATGCCGCGCCAGCCGATCGCGCTCGGAGAGGAGCTCGTCCAGGTGGGCCTGGCCGAGGACGCTGCGCAGCGTCGTCTGCGCCTCCTGGCTCGTGGCGTAGAGGTAGTTCTCGACCTGCACCACGGCGTTCACGGGGATCGCACCACCCGGAAGTAGACGACCGCGTTGACCTTGACGGTGACGTTGTCCCGCGTGATCACGTCCTGGGGCGGCACGTCGAGCACGACCGTGCGCAGGCTGACCCGCACCATGCGGTCGATGGGCCAGGCCACGAGCACGAGGCCGGGGCCCTTGGGCTGTGGGCAGGAGCTTGCCCAGCCGGAAGATGACGCCGCGCTCGTACTCGTTCAGGACCTTCACGCGACAGGAGGATCCAGAAGACGAAGAGCCCAGAGGAATGAAGTAGGCTTCCATCACGCTCCCTTCCGCGACCCGCAGGCGCAGCCCCTCGACGGCCCACGACCGTCACACGCTCGCTCCGCTGTCCAGGCGGTCGTCGGCCTGGGCCCGCCAGCGCTCGCCCTGCACGAGCACCCAGCCCTCGGGCTCGAGCGACGTCGCCGCCACTCCCGAGCGGCCGATGAGACCCTCGGCGCCCGTCGTCGCCTGTCGCGCGCTGCGCTTCCACGACCATGCGCACGAGCAGCGCCCGTGACCGCGGCCATGAAGACCACCACCGGCAGGAGCGTGTCCAGGGATTGACGCGCAGCTCGGGCATGGGCGAGTCCACGAGCATCATCGCTCCGAGGATCATGGCGGCGAGCCCCGCCACGGTCAAGAGGCCGTAGGACGCGACCTTGACCTCCGCCGCGAAGAGCGCGATCGCGAGCACGATGAGCAGCACGCCCGCCCAGTTGACGGGGATGATCTGGGTCGCGAACAGGAAGAGGATGAGGCACATGACGCCCGAGGATCCCGGGGAAGAGAAGCCCGGGATGGCTGATCTCCGCTCCGAGGCCGGCGAGGGCGCCCAGCAGGAGGAGGAAGAGGACCTCGGGGCGGGCGATCGTGGCCAGGATCATCTGGCGCCAGTCCATGGTCACGGCGGTCGTCTTCTCGCCGGTGGCTCGAGGCGCACGACGGTGCCGTCGAAGCGCTTCACCTCGCGCCCGTCGAGCTTGTCGAGGAGGTCGGGTACGTCGTTCGCCACGAGGTCGATGAGCTTCGGCTCGAGCGCTTCCTTCTCGGTGAAGGACTTGCTCTCCACCACCGCCTTCTCCGCCATCTCCACGTTGCGGCCGCGTCGCTCCGCCTTGCCGCGGATGTAGGCGGCGGCGTCGGAGGTGACCTTCTTCGACATCACCTCGTCCATCTGGCCCATCCCGGAGACGGGATGGGCGGCGCCGATGTTGGTGCCGGGAGCCATGGCCGCCACGTCCGCCGCGAGCGTGATCACGAAGCCCGCGGACGCCGCCCGCGCTCCCGACGGGCCGACGAACACGGCGACGGCGTGCGGCAGTTGAGCATCTTGTCGACGATCTGGCGCATGGAGGTGTCGAGCCCGCCCGGGGTGTCGAGGCGCAGGACGAGGAGGGGCGCTTTCGCCGCGTCGGCGCGATCGATGGCGCGACACCACGTGGCCGGCGGTGACCGCGTGCACGACGCCGTTCGAGCTCGACGACGGGGATGTCGGCGCGGAGCAGGGGAGGCGAGGACCGTGAGCAGCGGTCGCCGCGAGGGCGAGGCGGCGAACGGCCGACATGGCTAAGTGTAGACGGATCAAAGGCTTCCTGTCAATGGTCCCCCTCCTGCCCCGCCCTGCCCCGCTCCCGTTGGTATAAGATCGCGGAATGTTCGGCACACTCGGCGGACCCGAGCTCTTCCTGATCCTGGTCGTCGCCCTCATCGTCTTCGGACCCGCGCAAGCTGCCCGAGATCGGCAAGAGCATGGGCACGGATGATGGCGGAGTTCCGCAAGGCCTCGAACGAGTTCAAGCGGACGATCGAGGACGAGGTGGAGGCGGAGAAGATTCGCGAGTCGATGCGAATCGAGCTGCCCCGCCTCCACGAGCTCTCGTCGTCCGTGCCCGCCGCTCCGGTGGGGACGGACCTCGACCCGCCTCCGGATTCGGCTCCGGCGCCGGAGTCTGCTCAGACGGAGGTGTCCGCCGCGGCGCAGGAGCCCGCTCCGGTCCAGGAGTCCCCGTCGGAGCCGGAGCCCGCCACCGTGAGCCGGGACCCCGCGACTCCTCCGTCCGAGCCGAAGTAGGATCGGGTCCGAGCCCGCCCCCCGGAATGGCACGGCCCCACCCCGACAAGATGACGTTCCTCGAGCACCTCGAGGAGCTGCGGGTCCGGCTCGTGCGGAGCGTGATCGCCCTCTGCGTCGGCTTCGCGCCTCTGCTGGAACTTCCGCGAGCAGATCTTCCACTTCCTGACCCGGCCCCTGCGCGAGGCGGTATTCAAGGATCAAGTTCATCTTCACGGGCCCGTCGGAGGCCCTGCTCCTCTACATGAAGATGGCGTTCTTCGTGGGCATCTTCGTGGCCGCCCCCTACATCCTCTGGCAGGTCTGGGCCTTCATCTCCCCCGGGCTCTACACGCACGAGAAGGTCTACGCGGTGCCCTTCATCTTCTTCGGCTCCCTCTTCTTCGTGGGGGGGGCCGCGTTCGGCCACTACTTCCTCTTCCCCATGACCTTCCGCTTCCTCGGCGGGTTCGGGGGCGCCGGACATGAAGTTCATGCCCAAGGATCGACGAGTACTACACGCTTCTACTCGTGGTTCCTCCTCGGGCTGGGCCTCGTCTTCCAGATCCCGGTCGTGATCTTCGTGCTCGCCCGCATCGGCCTCGTCACCCCCGGCTTCCTGCTCCGGGAGTTCAAGTGCGCGGTGCTGGGCTCGTTCGTGGTCGCCGCCTTCATCACGCCCACCCCGGACGTGGTCACCGCAGACGGCGCTCGCCCTGCCCATGATCGGGCTCTACTTCCTGGGGGTGGGTGTCGCCTGGCTCTTCGGCCGCGACCGCACGAAGCGCGCGGCCGACGACGTCAGCGTGGAAGCGAGAAGCTGAGCGAGGCCCCCACCGCGGCCTTCTCGCGCCGCGCCTGGCCCGCGTTCAGCTCCACCACGTAGGAGGCCTTGCGCAGGGGCTGGTAGACCGGGCAGGGATCCTCCTTGCACGGGGGGACGGCCTCCGCGACGTGCACGACCTTCTTGTCCTCGTCGAGCCACACGATGTCGATCGGGAACTTGCAGTTCTTCATCCAGATCGTGTGGAAGTCGGGCGGGCCGTCGAAGACGAAGAGCATCCCGTGGTCGAGGGGAAGCGAAGGACGGAACATCAGGCCCATGGCGCGGTCCTCGTCCTTGACCATGACCTCGACCTGAAGCACCTTGCCCGAGGGCAGGGTGAGGGGGACGACCGCGGGACCGGACTCCCCGCGGGCGACGAGGAGCGCGAAGGCCGAGGGCGGCGAGCGCCGCCAGGAGGAGAGAGCGACATCGATGCCGATCGTACCATCCCGTGCGCGACGCATCCAGGAACTGATCCGCCGCCTCGCGAGCGAGCGCGCGGCCGAGCGCGAGTCCGCCGTGGCCCAGCTCACCCTGCTGGGGCCGCGGGTGGTGGAGGCCCTCCTGCGCGCGCTCCCCACCGCGGAGAGCGCCGCGCGTCTGGCCGCCCTCGAAGCTCCTGGAGAGGCTCCGGGACGCTCGTGCCCTGCCCGAGATCGTCGCCCTCGCGAAAAGCGCCGACGCGCGCGTCGCGCGGAGGGCGATCGAGGTGCTGGGAGCCTTCCCCGTGCCGAGGGCGGCGGCGGCCGCTGGCCGGGGTCCTGGAATCCGCGTCCGTGCCCCGGCGGCGGTCCGCCGCCTACTCGCTCGTCCGGCTGCAGGCGGCGGGCCTGGTCGAGGCCACAGAGCCCCTCCTCGACCTGCTGATGGACGAGCGAGAGGACGACGAGCTGCGGCTCTTCGTGCTCGACGGCCTGGCCGCGCTGGACCCGCCCCTCGATTCCCGTACCCTCGTCCCGCTCCTCGAGCGGCTGCGGGGCTCCGGGGACGCCACGGTCGCCGACCGCGCGTCCGCCCTCATGTCACGAGGGAGCGGGAGCCGGACGGGCAAGGCCCTTCCCGCCGTCTCCGAGCGTCTGCCCGCGGATCGCGAGGGGATCGAGCGAGAGCTCGAACGGACGTCGGACCCCGCTCGCGTCGCGTCTCCTCGCCGACACGCTGGCCCGGGTGGGGGGCGCGACCTCCATTCCGGTGCTCGCGCGCGCGCTCGAGCGCCTCTCCCGTCCGGACGACGACGAGCGCGTCGAGGTCGCGCGGGCCATGGCCAAGGGCCGGGTGCACATAGCACTCGCCGCCCTCGACAGCCGCCTCGCCCTCTTCGACCTCCGCGAGATGCTCCAGGCCCGCCCGGTGCGCGCCCTTGCTCCGCTCCTGGAGGCGGCGGCGCAGGTGGGGGACGCGAGCGTCGCGACCGCCCTCGCCGGGCTCGCCGCGGAAGGCCCGACACTCCTCGACCTCTGCGCGGCGCCGTTCGCCGCCATCGTCCGGCGCGCGAAGCTCAAACCCGGGAGCGCGGCCCTGAAGAGCGTCCGGCCCCCGCACCGCGAGGCGCTCGGCGCGCTGTGGGAGCGCGCGACCGCGTCGGCGAAGCGCCCGTCAGGCTCGGGCGGGGGCCGCCCCGGGCCCTCGCGCTAGCGCTGGCGGACCTTGCCCGTCATGGGGACGAAGCGGACCGCGAGCACCCGGCTCTCCTCGAATGCGTCGCCGCGCCGCCTCACCACGATCAGCTCCTGCGCTTCGTCTCCCACGGGCAGGATGAGCCGTCCCCCGTCCTTGAGCTGCGCCTTCAGGGGCTCGGGCACGCGGGGGGCGGCGGCGGTCACGATGATCGCGTCGAACGGCGCCTTCTCCGGCCAGCCCGCGTAGCCGTCCCCCGCCCGCACGGAGACGCGCTCGTATCCCAGGCGCCGCAAGGTCTCCCGGGCCGAGTCGGCGAGGGGCGTCACGATCTCGATCGTGTAGACGTGCGCCGCGATCTCCGCGAGGACCGCCGCCTGGTAGCCCGATCCCGTGCCGACCTCCAGCACCGTTTCCCCTCCCCGGAGCTTCAGCGCCTCCGTCATGAACGCGACGATGTAGGGCTGGGAGATCGTCTGCGCGTGGCCGATGGGCAGGGGGCTGTCCGAATAGGCGTCCTTCTGGACGTCGCGGGGCACGAAGAGATGGCGCGGGACCTTCCGCAGGGCGGCGAGCGTCTTGTCGTCGCGTACCCCCCGCGCGGCGATCTGCTCCGCGACCATCGCCTCGCGGCTGCGCGCGAAGGACGCCTCGTCGGCGGTGCTGGGCACCGTGCCGGAGAACATGGCGGTCATGACCAGTGCGATCGGCCGGAACGACATGACACTTCGTCGATTCTACTCCCGCCCGGACGTCACGTACCGGAAACTGCGGTCGCTCTCCTTTCGGCGCCAGGCTGGTTCCCCGCCATCGGCCCTCCCGGGCCTCGATACCGCAGCATCGTCTCGTGACCATAGTCCTGCTCGGCCAGATACAGGTTGTGCGCGCGACACATCAGGCAGATGTTGTTCGGACCTCTGTCGCCGCCGAGCGCGTACGGATGCCGGTGGTGATACTCCAGACGCTGACGTTCCGGGCAGCGCCGGCCGCGAGCGTCCACGTATCGGCACCGGTTGCCGTCGCGCTCGCAGACCGTCCTCCGAACCGCCGCCGGAATGTGGCGAGACCCGCTTGACAACTCGGACTCCGACAGGCGCTTCCGCGGAACACTCGTCCGGCCATGGCGGCGCGTCTCCAACCGTTCGAGCTTTTCCGTGACCGCCTTTTCGATGATCGCGGCCAGGTCCCCGTCCGGCACCTCCGAGCGCATCAGCGTCTGCAGCCGCTCGAGCTTGTCGCGGAACTCGGCGTTCGCGGTGAACTGGACCCTGTACCGGGCGGGGGCCAGAGGTTCCACGACCGCCCGTGACGGAACTGCGTCCGGACGCAGTGGCTCCGCCAGCGCGCCCGCTCCTTGCGGACGCCCCTGCGGTGCGGGAACGCCCGCTCCGTCCGGACGCAGTTGCAGGGATACCCTCTCCTCCTCCTCGCCGTCCGTCTGGATCGGGTGTGCCGGCCTCTCCGGAAGCTTCCGAACCACCGCCACCACATCCGGCCGGGGCGCGATCTCGGCGACGAGCTCCTCGATCTCCCGCTTGGACCGGTGCACCGCCCGCCTGAGGAGCGCCTCGCCATTCTTCGCCGTGAGGTGAGGTACGAGCTTGGCGATTCCTGAGAGGTGGAGACGACCGTCGGCCAGCAGGTCCAGGATGACCGGGAGCTTCCGCGAAGCGCGCGCTGCGCGGATTCGAAGATAGGCCTCGCACTCGGACAGGTGAAGGACCTCGGTGCAGTAGACTGAACATCGAGGGTGAGGCCTCGCGGGCGTACAGCCTCCTACGGTCTACCTCGGCGATGTGCGCGACGAGCTCGGCCTCGGTGTGGCGCGACTGGCCCAGCAAGGTGGTCAGCGCCAGGAGCAGCTCGTCGTCGGAGAGCGATTGGACCGGCCGTTGGTGTCGCATGGGCCGAATGTACACGCAGACGCCGGACAGCGCAGGTCCGCGCCTAACGCTCTAGTACGCCTGCGCGAAATAGACCTCGCGGCCCTTTTGACCCGTGACGACGCAGGCCGCCTCGCGCGGCTCCCCCATCGGGATCACCCGGATGGTCGCCTTCGTCTCCGCCTTGATCTGCGCTTCGACCGCGGCGTCGCCGTTCCACCCCGCGACGATGAAGCCCCGCTTGTCCGCCATGACCTGCTTGAACTCGTCGTACGACGAGACCCGCGTCGTGTTCTCCGCGACGAAGCGGCGCGCCCGCTCCAGGAGCTCGAGCTGCATCTTCTCCAGCAGCCCGGAAGCGAAAGGCCCCAGCCCCTCGAGGGGCACGAAGATCTTCTCTCGCGTGTCCCGGCGTACGAGGACGCACTGCGACTTCTCGATGTCCTTGGGGCCCAGCTCGAGCCGCAAGGGGACTCCCCGCATCTCCCAGTCCGCGTACTTGAAGCCCACCTGGAACTGGTCGCGGTCGTCGAGGTGCGCGCGGACGCCCGCCGCCCGCAAGGACGCCAGGACCTCGCGCGCCCGGGGCAGCACCTGCTCCGTCCAGTCGCCCTTGCGCGGCGGGATGGGGACGATCACCACCTGGTAGGGCGCCACCCTCGGTGGCAGGATGAGCCCCGAGTCGTCGCCGTGCGTCATGATCAGCCCGCCGATCATGCGCGTGGAGGTGCCCCACGAAGTGGACCACGGCTTCGCCCGCTGCTGGTCCTTGTCGAGGAACTCGATGCCGTAGGCCTCCGAGAAGTGCTGGCCCGAGGTTGTGGCTCGTACCCGCCTGCAGGGCCCGGCCGTCCCCCATGAGCGCCTCGATCGCGTAGGTGCGGAGCGCCCCCGCGAACTTCTCGCTGTCGGTCTTTCGGCCCGTGAGCACGGGCATCGCGAGCATCTCTTCGGAGAAGCTGCGATAGACGTCGAGCATCTTGAGCGTCTCTTCCTCGGCCTCCGCCTCCGTGGCGTGCAGCGTGTGCCCCTCCTGCCAGAGGAATTCCGTCGTGCGCAGGAAGGGCCGCGTCACCTTCTCCCAGCGCACCACGTTCGCCCACTGGTTGATGAGGACGGGGAGGTCTCGCCAGGAGCGGACCCACTTCGCGTACATCGAGCAGATCATGGCCTCGGACGTGGGACGGATGGCGAGCGGCTCCTCGAGCTCCTCCCCGCCCCCCACCGTGACCCAGGCGCACTCGGGAGAGAAGCCCTCGACGTGCTCCTTCTCCTTCTCGAGGTAGCTCTTGGGGATGAAGAGCGGGAAGTAGGCGTTGACGTGGCCGGTCTCCTTGATGCGCCGGTCCATGTCCGCGCTGCATGTGCTCCCAGACCGCGTAACCGTAGGGCTTGATGATCATGCAGCCCTTGACGGGCCCGTAGTCCGCCATGTCCGTCTTGAGCACCACGTCCAGGTACCACTGGGAGTAGTCTTCGCCCTTGGGAGTGATCTCCTTCGACATCCGCTCTTTCTCCATGACCTCAGGACTCTTGCTTCTTGGGGAAGATGAGGGACAGCACCACCGAGATGCCGATCACCCCCACGATGATGCCCAGCGACCAGGCGATCGGGAAGTGGCCGCCGAAGGCCTGGTTCAGCCAGACCATCTTGAGGCCGACGAACACGAGCACGACGCCCAGCCCGTACTTGAGCAGGTGGAACGTGTCGATCGCGTTCCGGAGCAGGAAGTAGAGGTTCCGGAGGCCGAGGATCGCGAAGATGTTCGAGGTGAAGACGACGAGGGGCTCGCGGGTGAGGGCGAAGATCGCGGGAACGGAGTCCACCGCGAAGACGATGTCGGTGAGCTCCAGGAAGAGCACGGCCACGAACAGCGGCGTCGCGTGCAGGCGCCCCGCGACCTTCACGAAGAACGACTGCTCGTGGAGGTCCTTCGTCACGGGAACGAAGCGTCGGAAGAGACGCAGGACCCGGTTCTTCTCCGGGTGGACCTCCCCTCCTTGCCCCCTCATCATCCGCAGGCCGGTCACGATCAGGAACACCCCGAAGAACCAGACCACCCATTGGTACTGGAGCAGGAGGGCCCCGAGGGCGATGAAGAGCGCGCGGAAGAGGAGCGCCCCCAGGATGCCGAAGAAGAGGACGCGGTGCTGCAGCCGGGTGGGGATCGCGAAGTAGTTCAACACGATGACGAACACGAAGATGTTGTCGATGCTGAGGGAATACTCGACCACGTAGCCGGCGAGGAACTCGAGGGCGGTCGTCTTCGCGGCGTGGACAACGTCGAAGCCCGGCACCGCGACGAGCCGCGGATCCTCCGGGAACCGGTGCAGCATGTAGAGGTAGAAGCCGAGGTTGAAGAGGAGGGCGAGCGTCACCCACACCACGCACCAGACCCCCGCCTCCTTGAAGGAAACCGCGTGGGCCTTCCGGTGGAAGACCCCGAGGTCGACGAGGAGGAGCAGCACCACGAAGGCGCTGAAGGCGGCGTAGAACCACCAGTACTCGGCGAACGGGAAGAGCTCTACTCGGGTCACGAGACTCTCACTCCGAGAGGCATCTCGACGTCGGCGAGCCGCGGGCGCCCTTCTTCGAGAAGCGTGTGGCCGCGGAAGCGCCGGTCGTCGGGAGCAGGGAAGTCGGTCCGGAAGTGGCCGCCCCGGCTCTCCTCGCGGAACTGCGCGGAGGCCGCCATCGCCCAGGCCACGTCCACGAGGTTCCGGACCTCCGCCGCGGCCCGGTCGCGGGGGCGGCGGCCTTTCGTGCGGAGGGGGGCGAGCCAGGCGAGAAAGTCACTGAGGCCCGAGGCCTCCCGCTCGAGGCCGAGCTGCCGCCAGGCGCGCTGCTGCAGATCGGTCCTGAGGAGATCAGCCTCGCCCGCCGACGCGGGCCTTGAGCCGGGACTGCCGTCGACGTCGGCGGGCGAGGTGTGTGAATCCTCCGCCATCGCCTCCGCCGCGCGCGCGCCGAATACGAGCCCCTCCAGGAGGGAGTTGCTGGCCAGGCGGTTCGCCCCGTGCACTCCCGTGGCCGCGCACTCCCCCGCCGCATAGAGGCCCGGAAGGGTCGTGCGGGCGTGGAGATCGGTCGCGACCCCGCCCATCACGTAGTGCGCGGCGGGGGTCACGGGCACCGGCTGTCGCGTGATCTCGAGCCCGTAGCGCAGGCACGTCGCGTGGATGCGCGGGAAGCGCGTGCGCACCCGCTGCGGATCGAGGTGGCGGAGGTCGAGGGAGACCGGTCCCCGCCCCGCCGCGGCCTCCCGGACGATCGCCCGCGCCACCTGGTCGCGGGAGAGCAGCTCGTCCACGAAGCGCTCCCCCTTGCCGTTGATCAGATAGGCCCCCTCACCCCGCACGGCCTCGGAGATCAGGAAGCGCGGGGCGTCGGGCAGGTTCAAGGCGGTGGGGTGGAACTGCACGAACTCCATGTCGAGCAGGCTCGCGCCCGCCCGGAGCCCCATGGCCATCCCGTCGCCGGTGGCCACCTCCGGGTTCGTGGTCTCGGCAAAGACCTGTCCGGCGCCTCCCGTGGCGAGCAGAGTCGACCGAGCTTCGACGAGCGTCTCCTGTCCGTCTTCCGCGAGGAAGCGGCACCCGGCCACCCGCCCCTCCGCCAGGACGAGGTCGGTCGAGCACGCGAACGACCGGAGGGCGATCGCCTCCGTCTTCCGCGTCTTCTCGAGCAGCGTGCGGACCATCTCCCAGCCCGTCGCGTCCCCCAGCGCGTGCAGGACGCGGTTGCGCGAGTGCGCCCCTTCCCGCGTGAGGTGGTATCGGCCTTCCTCGCGGTCGAATCGCGCGCCCCAGGACGCGAGCTCCCGGATCCGCTCCGGCCCTTCCTCCACCAGCACGCGCGCCGCCGGCTCCGAGACGATCCCCGCCCCCGCCCCCAGGGTGTCCTCGAGGTGGAGCTCGACGTCGTCGTCCGCCCCCAGGGCCACCGCCACTCCCCCCTGGGCGTAGCCGGTATTGCTCTCCGTGGGCTGGTCCTTCGTGACGACGAGAACACGGCCCCGGCGGGCCAGCCCCAGGGCCGCGCGCAGCCCGGCAATGCCCGAGCCCAGCACCAGGAAGTCCGTGCGGATCGTCATACCCGACATGGTCCCTTCGCTTTCGGTCAAAGCTTCGGATTCTAGCATCGAAGGGCTTGACGCCCGGGCCGAGTCCGGCTACCTTCTTCCTCGCCTCGCGGACCCCCTCCCGCACCTCTACTCTCTCCCGGAAAAGGCGACGGACGTGAAAACCCTGTGGTTCGGTCCACTTGTCGGTCTCGCCCTGCTTTCGGGGGCGGCCGCCGAGGAGGCGAAGAAGCCGGCACCTCTCTACACGAACGAAGACCTCGAACGCCTCTCGCCGTTCCGAGGCCAGACGGGCGTCCTGTCCGAGCCGGCGGCGGCCGCGCCGCGAGCGACGGCTCCGGCACGGGACGGGCGGCAGGACGAGGCGTACTGGAGGCGGGAAGCCGCCCGCGTCCGCGAGCGGATCGCCTCCCTTCGCGAGCGCGCGGACGAGATCCGCCGCGAGCTCCGGGAGGCCCGGGACGCGGCCCGGCCCTCCGCCTGGACCTCGGGACGATCCCGCGACCCCAAGCCCCCTTCGCTCGCGCCGCGCGAAGCCCGGCTCGCGGCGATCGAGAGCCGCATGGGCGAGCTCGAGGCGGACCTCGAGGACCGGGCCCGGCGGGCGCGCGCCCTTCCCGGATGGCTCCGCTAGATGCTAGCCTCGGCGCGGAGGACGAATGGTCGGCATTCCCGTCGAGCTGGGCGAGCGGCGCTATACGATCACCATCGAGCGCGGGGCGACGGAGAGGCTGGCCGACCTCGTCCCCCGGAAGCCCGGCGGGCGGGTCGTGGTCGTGGCCAGCCGGAAGGTGTGGGCGCTTCACCGCAGGGCGCTCGTCCGCCCCCTCGCCGCGCTCCAGGCGGGCAATCCCCTGCTCGTGCCCGACGGCGAGCGCTTCAAGAACGCGAGGACGCTCGCGACGCTCTACGACGGGTTCCTCGCTCGCGGTCTCGGCCGGGACGGCCTCGTGGTCGCGGTGGGCGGCGGCGTCGTGGGCGACCTCGCGGGTTTCGCGGCGGCCAGCTACATGCGCGGGGTGGATTGGGCCGTGGTGCCTACGACCCTCCTCGCGATGGTGGACAGCTCGATCGGGGGCAAGGTCGGGCTCAACCACGCAAAGGGCAAGAACCTGGTGGGCGCCTTCCACCAGCCCCGGGCCGTGGTCGTGGACCCTCGGTTCCTGGATTCGTTGCCTCCCCGCGAGCGCCAGAGCGGGGCCTACGAGATGCTGAAGGCGGGCATCCTCGGCGATCCCGCGCTCTTCCAGGCGATGGAGAAAGCACCCGCCCGGCTCGTGGGCTGGGACCCGCCGGCGCTCGATGCCGCCATCGCCGCCGCCTGTCGCATCAAGGCCGACGTCGTGGGCGGTGACGAGCGGGAGAGCGGGCGGCGGCACGTGCTGAACCTGGGCCACACCCTCGGCCACGCGTTCGAGGCGGTGACCCGCTACCGGCGATTCACCCACGGAGAGGCGGTGGGCTGGGGGCTCCTCGCCGTCTCGATCATCGCACACGGGCGAGGCGTCCTCGACGCCGCCTCCTTCAGGAAGATCGCGGACGCCGTGGACCGGCTCGGGCCCCGCCCGCGCGTCTCGAACCTCCCGCAAGCACCCCTCGTCAAGGCTCTCGCCCACGACAAGAAGAGCCGGGCGGGGCGGACGGTGTTCGTGCTCCCCACGGCGATCGGAAGGGTGGAGGTCAGGGACGACGTGACGCCGGAAGAGGTGAAGGGTGCTTTGCGCGCGCTCCGGGAGAGGGAAGCCTAGCCCGCCTGGTCGCTCATCAGGAGCATCATCACCGCCTTCTGCACGTGCAGGCGGTTCTCCGCCTCGTCGAAGACGACGGACTGGGGGCCGTCGATGACCTCGGCCGCCACTTCCTCGCCGCGGTGCGCGGGCAGGCAGTGCATGAAGACGGCCTCGGGCGAAGCCGCCTCCATCATCTCCGGCGTGACCATGTACCCCTGGAAGGCCTCGCGGCGCGCCTCCGACTCCGCCTCCTGCCCCATGGACGTCCACACGTCGGTGTAGACGACGTCGGCGCCCTCCACCGCGGCCATGGGGTCTCCGCCGATCTCGGGGGCGGGCGCCCCCTGCTTCTGGGCGTCGCGGGTCGCGCTCTTCACGATGATCGGATTGGGCAGGTAGCCGTCCGGCGCGGCCACGCTGATGCGCAGCCCGAGCTTCACCGCCCCGAAGATCAGCTCGTGGCAGACGTTGTTCCCGTCGCCCACGTAGGCGACCTTCAAGCCCTCGAGCCCGCCCCGGCGCTCGCGCAGGGTGAAGTAGTCGGCGAGGGCCTGGCAGGGATGGAGAAGGTCGGAGAGGCCGTTGATCACGGGGACGGTCCCGAACCTCGCGAGGTCGAGAATGTCCTGGTGCGCGTAGACGCGCGCCACGACGCCGTCCACGTAGCGGGAGAGCACGCGCGCGGTGTCCGCGATCGTCTCCCCCCGCTGGAGCTGGATGGCCTCCGTCCCGAGATAGAGGGCCTGTCCCCCGAGCTCGTACATCCCGACCTCGAAGGACACGCGGGTGCGCGTGGAGTGCTTCTGGAAGATCATGGCCAGGCTCTTCCCGTGCAGCACGCCGCCGTAGGCGGGGGGATCGGCCTTCACCGCCGCCGCGAGGTCGAAGATCTCCTCGAGCTCCTCCCGGGAGTAGTCCTTGAGCGAGATCATGTGTTTCTGTTGCATGGGTCCCGATGCCGCGCCGAGGCGGCGCCACGGCGCGCGATTATATATCCGCGGCTCCCGCCGCGCCCGCTCCCGCCACGAGCGGCCCGTCTCGCGCTAAAATGGTGAGTTCGTCGAAAGGAAACCCTTGATCCTGCGCAACGTCGCCATCATCGCCCACGTCGACCACGGGAAGACCACCCTCGTGGACGCCCTCCTTCGCCAGAGCGGCGTCTTCCGCGCGAACCAGGAGGTGCGCGAGCGGATCATGGACTCGAACGAGCTCGAGCGCGAGAGGGGCATCACCATCCTCGCCAAGAACACCGCGGTCCACTACGGGGAGACCAAGATCAACATCGTCGACACCCCCGGACACGCCGACTTCGGGGGCGAGGTGGAGCGCGCGCTCAAGATGGTGGACGGCGTGATGCTGCTCGTGGACGCGTCGGAGGGGCCGCTCCCCCAGACGCGCTACGTGCTCCGGAAGGCGCTGGAGTCACGGCTCCCCGCGGTGGTGGTGATCAACAAGATCGACCGCGCGGACGCCCGGCCCCAGGAGGTGCTGAACGAGGTCTACGACCTCTTCATCGATCTCGATGCCACCGAAGAGCAGCTGGAGTTTCCCGTCCTCTACACGAACGCCAAGCTCGGGATCGCCCGCACCGCGCCCGACGGCGCTGGAGAGGACCTGCGCGCCCTCTTCGACGCCCTCATCTCCCACATCCCCGCGCCCCCCGGATCGAAGGACGGCGTGCTCCAGCTCCTCATCGCCAACCTCGACTACAGCGACTACCTGGGCCGGCTGGGGATAGGCCGGATCTTCTCCGGCCGAGTTCGGGTGGGCGACACGGTCGCGGTGGCGAAGCGGGACGGGCGGCTGGAGACCACGAAGGTCACGAAGCTATTCGTCTTCGACGGGCTGAAGCGCGTGGACGCGGACGACGCGCCCTGCGGCGAGATCGTGGCCCTCGCCGGCTTCGAGGGGATCTCCATCGGCGAGACCGATCACCTCCGCGGAGACCCCTTCGCCCCTCCCCGCCCTCCGCATCGACGAGCCCACGATCTCCATGATCTTCTCCGTCAACACCTCGCCCTTCGCGGGGCGCGAGGGACGGTGGGTGACCTCGCGGAACATCAAGGACCGCCTGGAGAAGGAGCTCCTCACGAACGTCTCCATCCGCATGGAGCCCACGGACTCCGCGGACTCCTTCAAGGTGCTGGGCCGGGGCGAGCTGCAGCTCGCCATCCTGATCGAGACGATGCGGCGCGAGGGCTACGAGCTCGGGATCTCGAACCCCGAGGTCATCACCCACGAGGAGGACGGCGTCCGCAAGGAGCCGCTCGAGCTCTTCTTCCTCGACCTCCCCGAGAGCTACATGGGCGTCGTGCTCGAGAAGATGGCCATGCGCAAGGGCAAGATGACGAAGATGATCAACCACGGCTCAGGCCGGGTGCGCCTGGAGTTCCAGGTGCCGACGCGCGGCCTCATCGGCGTGCGCACCGAGCTCATGACGGACACCCGCGGCACCGCGGTCATGAACACACTGCTCGAGGGCTGGGTGGAGTGGCAGGGGGACATCCCGCGGCGCACCACGGGCGTCCTCGTGGCCGACCGCACGGGGGACACGACGGCCTACGCCCTCTCGCACATGGAAGACCGGGGCGAGCTCTTCGTGGGACCGACGATCGCGGTCTACGAGGGGATGATCGTGGGCGAGAACGCCCGCCCCGCGGACATGGACGTGAACGTCACCAAGCAGAAGAAGCTCACGAACATGCGCGCCTCCACCGCGGACGAAGCCATCCGCCTCACTCCCCACCGCCAGCTCAACCTCGAGCAGGCCCTCGAGTTCATCGGCGACGACGAGCTCGTGGAGGTCACCCCGGGGGCGATCCGGCTCCGGAAGCGCGTCCTCGCCGCGAACATGCGGCCGAAGAGGCGCGCGGAGGGGTAGAGGGAATCAGGTCGTCCCCCACCGTGGGGGCGACGGTCATGCCCGTCCGTTAGGCGCAGCTCTCCTGTTCGATTCGGACCTCGCAGGGCCGCCACCTGCGGGACGATGTGTTTCCGCCGGCGCCTTCGCGTCGGAACGTGACGGGAGGCACATCGATATGCACCACATGCTGGTCGCCACCGCGGCGCGGACTCTCCGATGCGGAGCTTCTGCGCCAGGTGGTCTTGCTCGCGGGCCGAGAGCGAGAGGCCACCGTGGACCTGGTCGGCCATCTCGCCGAGCTCGACACGCGCAAGCTCCACCTCGCCGAGGGCTACGGCTCGCTCTTCTCCTACTGCACGGGGGCGCTGCGTCTCGCCGAGCACGCAGCCTACAACCGTATCGAAGCCGCTCGCCTCTGTCGAAGGTTTCCCGTGATCCTCGACCTGCTGGCCGACGGATCGCTCAACGTCAGTACGGCACGGCTGCTCGCGCCGCATCTGCGGCCCGACAACTTCGAGTCGCTGGTGGCCCAGTCCCGGGGGCGGAGCAAGCGGGAGGTCGAGGCGCTGGTGGCACGCCTGGCTCCGCGGCCCGACATCGAGGCATCCGTGCGCAGGCTTCCGGCGCCGCGAGCGGAGACGGCCCCGCCGCCGGCCGTCGCCAAGCGTGGCCACGACTCCTGCGGGGAAATCCGACGTCGGCGCCGACTGCCAAAGCGCCTCGGTCCTGGCGACAGCCCCGGAGCGGCCGACGCCGCGGCCGCTGGTGAGCTCCGCTCGCACCGGACCGTTACCGCGTGCAGTTCACCGTCGGGGCCACGACGCACGAGAAGCTACGCCGGGTCCAGGATCTCCTGCGGCGCGAGATTCCGGACGGTGACCCCGGTCAGATCTTCGATCGGGCGCTGACCCTGTTACTCGAGGACGTCGCTCGCAAAAAGATGGCCGCAACCTCGAGGCCTCGACACGGAACGCCCCCGAGGCCGGGTTCCCGGCTCATCTCCGCACGGGTCAGACGCGCCGTATGGCTGCGCGACGGCGGACAGTGTGCCTTCGTGGCGCCCAATGGCCGACGCTGCCGCGAGCGCACCTTTCTCGAGTTCCATCACTGCGAGCCCTACGCCATCGGCGGCGAGCCGACGGTCGCCAATATCTCCCTGCGCTGTCGCGCCCACAACGTGTACGAGTCCGAGCTGGTCTTCGGCCCTGGGTTGCCGAAGCCGGACTCGGAGAGACCGAACTCGCCCCGGGGCGAGTTGCGGCCACCAAGGTCCGCCTGACCAATGCCAGAGCAGCACTCATTCGGCTGCCACGCTATTCGGATGTCGGCTCCGCTTCCCGAAGCCGCCGATTCAGGGTCGCCAGGCTGATCCCCAGCCGGGCCGCCGCGGCCGCGCGGTTCCCGTCGGTCTCGCGCATCGCCAAGGCGATCGCCTCGTCCTCGGCGCGCGCCGCCGCGCGCTTCGTGACCTCGGCGAGCGGCCCCGAGAGGTCGATCACGTCCCCGAGGACGGGCCCGCTGCCCGTGTCCTCGGAGAGGCGCAGGTGGGCGGGCTCGATGGCCGTGCCGTCGCAGAGGATGGCCGCCCGCTCCAGCGAGTTCTGCAGCTCGCGGACGTTGCCGGGCCAGGAGTGGTCCATGAGCGCCCGCCTCGACGCGTCGGAGAGCCGGAGGCCCTTCCGGCCCATCTCGCGCGAGTAGCGCTGCAGGAAGGCTTCGGCGAGGGGGAGGATGTCCCCGCGGCGGCGGCGTAGCGGGGGGATCTCCACCGGGAAGACGGAGAGACGGAAGTAGAGGTCCTCCCGGAACTCCTTGGCCGCCACCTGTTCCTTGAGGTCGCGATTGGTGGCGGCCACCACCCGCACGTCCACGGTCAGGGTCTGCACGCCGCCCACGCGCTCGAACTGCTTCTCCTGGACGAGGCGCAGGATCTTGCCCTGCAGGGGGAGGGGCAGGTCGCCGATCTCGTCCAGGAAGAGCGTGCCCCGATTGGCGAGCTCGGCCTTCCCCACCTTCCGCCCGCGTCGCTCCCGTGAACGCCCCTTTCTCGTGCCCGAAGAGCTCGTTCTCCAGCAGGGCCTCGGGGATCGCCGCGCAGTTGATGGCCACGAAGGGCCCCTTGGCCCGCGGCGAGAGCTGGTGCAGCGCGCGGCTCATGAGCTCCTTGCCCGTCCCGCTCTCCCCGAGGATGAGCACGGTCGCGTCGGTGGCCGCGGCGCGCTGGATCGCGAGCATCGTCTCCTTGAGCCCGGGATCGTCGCCCATGACCTTGGGGAGGCCGAAGCGCCGCTGGTAGTCCTCCTTCAGGAGGACGAGCTCGGTGGTGACGCGCCGACGGTCCACCGCGCGCTCGAGGAGGAGCAGCAGGTGCGCGGTGTCCACGGGCTTCGTCAGGAAGTCGACCGCCCCGTCCTTCATCGCCTTGACCGCGTCCTCGATCGTGCCGAACGCGGTCATCACGATCACCGGCGTCTCGCGATCGCGATCCTGGGCCGCCTTCAAGACGTCGAAGCCGCTTCCCGCGGGGAGCTTCAGGTCGGTGAGCACGGCGAGGTAGGTGGAGCCCTGGAGGAGCTGGCGGCCCTGGTACGCGTCTTCCGCGTGGTCCACGGTGTAGCCGTGGGTCTCCAGGGTCTTCCGCAACATGGTGCGGAGCGACTCCTTGTCCTCGACGACGAGTATGTCAGCCACGGAAGGGCGGGGCTCCTCCGAGGACGCTCGGAGCTAGCGCAGCCAGCCAGGGGGCACGTTGTTGCGGCGCGCCTCCTCCTCGAGGTCCTGGAGCGCCTTCTGGGCTTCGGCGCGCTGGAGCTGGGCCTGGTCGAGCGCCTGCCGGGTCTCGGCTTTCATCCGCTCGATGGTCTGCAGCCGGTTGGGGTCGCCGAGGGCCACGGGCTCGAGATCGGCCATCAGCCGGTTGAGCCGGTCCTGGTTGGCCTGGATGGCCTTCTCCGCGGCCGCGATCGCGGCATGCTGCGCCCGTGCCCGCTCCTGCCAGAGGGCCTGGGTCCCGGCGGTGGAGGAGCTTTCGCCTTCCCTCCGTTCACCTTCCCTCCGCTCGCCCTCCCGGCGTTCGCCGCTCCGAGAGCCGCTCCCTTCCCCCGTCGAGCTCCCCGAGCTCGCACCGGCTCCGGAGTCCGGCGGCTGCCCCTTTTGTCCGGGTGGGCGAGTCGCCTTCAGGTCCTCGTCCGTCATGACGGGCGCCGACGAAGGGCCCTTCTTCTGCCGCTTCGCCTTCTCCCGGGCGGCGGCGTCGCCCAGCGACTGGGAATGGACCGGAGGAACGAGGAGCGTCAGCAGGATCGCGGTGAGGAGCTGTCGGCGCATGGCCGTCCTCAGGAGCTCGTGGCGCCGCTGTCGAGCAGGCGGGCCCGCTCGGTGAGCGAGACCGCGTCGGGCGAGCCGGGAGCGAGGCGCGCGTACTCACGATAGGCATTCGCGGCCTCTTCCGTCCGACCCGTCCGCTCCAGGAGGCTGCCCAGGCTCCTTTGCAGGATCGCGTCCGCCGGCGCGCGGGTCACGCCCTCGCGCAGGAGTGCGATCGCGTCGTCCGTGCGATTCTCCTTGTAGAGGATCTCCGCGAGACGGCTTCGGGCCACCGGCGCGTCGCGCACGTTGTCGAGCACCCGGCGATAGAGGATGGCGGCGGCGGCCGCGTCTCCGGCCTGCTCGAGCTGGTAGGCGAGGTCCTGCTGGAGCGCGGCATTGCCCGGCACTCCCAGCGCGGCCTTCTGGAGCACGGACTTCGCCCGATCGCGGTCGCCTCCTACGGTCAAGAGTGCGGCGTAGCCTCGTGCCGCCACGACGTCGCCGGGAGCCAGCTCCACCGCGCGCGCGAAGCTCGCGATCGCCTCGTTCCGCCGGCCCGCCGCTTCGAGGGCGCGTCCGAGCTCCGCCCAGTGCGCGGGCACGCTCGGCGCGATCCCCACCGCCGCCTGCAGCTCGCCCACCGCCTGGGCCCTCGCCCCCGAAGCGAGGAGCGCGCGGCCGTAGGTGAAGCGGTAGAGCGCGTTTCGAGGGTCGGCGGCGGCCGCCTCCGCGAGGAAGGGGAGCGCGCCGCTCACGTCCCCGCGGTCGAGGAGACCCCGACCCTGCGCGAAGGCCGCCACACCAGGTGGCGGCAACGCCGGCGCGACAGGAGCGGGCGGGAGGGTCGCGAAGGTGAAAAGGTTCGGATTCGGCGGCGTCGGCGTGGTGCGGAAGAAGGTGAACGAGACGTAGGCGACGGCGACGAGCGCAACGACGCTCAGGATGGCACTCCAGGGGAACTCCGCGGGAGGGGGCGCCGGCTCTTCGTAGTCGACCTCGTCGTCGTAGTCGAAATCCGTGTCGAAGGCGGCGTCGCCGTCCAACGGCTCACCACAACGGGCGCAGTTCTCCCAGGTCGCTTTTACCCGGCTGCCGCAGCTTGGACAAACATCTAGGTTGCTTTGGCTCATGTACAACCTCAGCTAAGAGTACACATCTAGCGGTCGCGAGGTCAAGGAACTTTGCCGGGTGGTATCATCCATCGGAGGTCGAAAGTGGAGCGCCGGGACGTACTCCGGGGAGCGGCCCTACTGACGCTCCAGACTGCCGTCCTCGGCTCGGCCGGGTGCGCACGGAAGATGCGCTCACGCAAGGGCACCATCCTGGGGGCCGGCCGCTTCCTGGACAAGGACACGGGCCGAACGACGTACCTTCTCGCCCTCTTCGACCTCGACCGCGGGGGGACGAAGACCGTTCCCATGACCTTCTTCGGTCACGGATTCGCGGCGGACCCCAAGGCGCCCCACCGCGGCATCATCTTCGAGAAGAAGGGCCCCGGATGCTGCGAGGTCGACCTCGCGGCGGGGACGGTCGTCCGTCCGATTGAGACGGCGGCGAACCGCGCCTTCTACGGCCACGGGGCATTCTCGGCGGACGGACAGCTCCTCTTCGCCACCGAGAACCGGCTGGACACGAAGGACGGGCTCATCGTGGTGCGCGACAGTCGGACGCTCCGGGAGCTGGGCCAGTTCCCCACCTACGGCAAGAGCCCGCACGACTGCCAGCTCATCGACGCGGGGAGGACCCTCGCCATCACGAACGGTGGAGGGCGGATCGAGGACTCGAGCGAGGAGGCCGCCCCCAGCGTCACGTTCGTCGAGGTCGCAGGCGCGAAGCTCCTCGAGCGGCTGACGTTCGAGACGCCCCGGATCAACGCCGGACACCTCGCCGTGACCGCGCGCCGCGACCTCGTCGCGATCTCGGCCCCCCGCGACGGGCTGCCCACGAGCGACCCCGGAGGGATCACGGTGCGCACCGGCGGCCGCGCGTTCGAAACGATGACGGAGCCGAGGGAGGTGGTGACGCGGATGGTGGGCGAGACGCTGAGCCTGTGCATCGACGAGAGATCGTCGGTCGTCGGCGCGACCAATCCGGACGGCAACCTCGTGACGTTCTGGGATCTCGAGAGCCGCCGCTACGTGAAGCACCTGGACCTGCCTGCCCCTCGCGGACTCACCCGCACTCTCGACGGTGAGTACCTCGTCCTGAGCTACGGCCGGGACTCCGGGATCCTGACCTTGATCTCCCCCACGACGCTGGAGCCGGTGGCCCTCCACCGAGTTGACAAGGCCCCCGTCTCGGGCTCGCACCTGTTCACCTGGGACCCCGCGCCCGGCTCCTGACGAGACCCGACTAAAGACGAACCCGGAAGGACCCTGGTACGAGGGCCCTTCCGGGATGGACGGCACCGGTCAGGATCCGGCGGCTAGTTGCAGACGTTCGAGATCATGCGGTACATGGGGCTGCCGCCCGGGCCCCCCATTCCGTAGACGCTCTGCGTGGCGCCGAGCGCACCCACCGGCTGCGGCGGAGGCGGAGGCGGCGGCGGGGCGCCGATCCGGTCGCCCGTGACCACGTTCGGAGCGCCCGTACCGGTGTTGGGCGGAGTGATGACCTTGCCCGTGAACTCGACGAACCGGTCGTCGCCGCTCGCGTTGAGGTCGTAGGCGGCCTGGCCCGTCCCCGCCGTCACCGCGAAGATGATGCTCGTGAAGGTGGACACGCAGTTGGCCCCCGGCGGGTTGAAGCGCGTCCCGGTGAAGAAGGCGCGGCCGAGCTGGTTCGCGTTGAAGGCCGTGGTCGGCTGCACCGTCCCGCGGAACCCCGGCAGCGGCGTGGGCGGGAGGTCGATCGGGAAGCCCGTGACCGTGGTCGCGACGCCCGTCGTCTCCTCCTTGAAGCCCCACATCTGGAAGGCGGGGGGCACGTCCACGCGGCGATCGCCTCCGGTGACGACGTACACGTGCGGCTTCAGGCCCTCCGCCCCCGTGCTGTCGTAGTTGAGGAGGCCCACGGCAACGCCGATGGGCTGGTCGGGGCCGAGGGCGGCGAACGGCGTCGTCGTGGTGCTGAAGCCCGGGTCGCTCGTCGAGAACTTCCACAGGCGTCCGTGGATGTCGCCGATGAAGACGCGCGTGGCCACCTCGTTGGCGGCGTTGGGGAGTGCCGTGCCGGGGACGAGCGCGTTGGGCTGGAAGGCGGCGGCGTCCGCCACGAGCGCGTTCAGCGTGGCGGGTACGCCCGAGGCCGCGGCCCCGGCGTCGAGGATGTCCTTCGAGTTGATCACGTCTCCGGTGAGCGAGTCGAGCGCATAGAAAGTCGTGCCTTCGCTGTCCACGTCCGTGAAGCCGGAGCCCGTGTAGAGCGCGAAGCGCACGCCGCCGGTGGTACTCGTACGCGGTGTGGTATTCACGAGGGGGTCCACTCGCGTGAGGGCGGGGACCGACCAGGTCTCGCCCATTCCGAGATACGCGTTGTAGTCCGTGGCGCCGGCGGCGGTGGAGTTGTTGTAGTTATTGGCGGCGGACTTGGGCTGACCGTCTGTGGTATCGGGGTTGCCGCGGTTCCACACGATCGTGGGCAGCGTCGTCCTCAGGCTGTGCGTGGTGAAGGGACCGGTGAGCGTCACGTCCATGCCCGTGTAGTACTTGCCGCCCAGGCCGCGGCCGACGTAGACCATCTTCCTCCAACGGCCGGTGTAGAGCTGCGGGCCCGACCCTGCGGGGCCGGGGAATGGCGTGGCGGACGGGATGAACACGTCCCCGTACCGCACGCTCGCCGCCATCATGTAGACCTTGGTGGTACGGCTCTGCTGCTTGCGGGCGAAGAGGAGCTTGCCGAGCTGGTCGTAGGGGACGAACCCCCACATCTCTTCGCCTCCGCCCTCGCCGTTGCAGTCGGCGGCCGCGGAGGGGCAGAGCCCGGCTCGGAAGGCGTGGAGCATGTCGTTGCCGGGGTAGAGCACGTGGGTCATGAAGGGCTTCAGGGTGAGGATCGCCGCGGAAGCGGCTGTACCGTCCTTGTCGGGGTTCCTCTGGCCGAAGCCCAGGGCGATCGCGTCGATCGCCTGGCCGGTCGTCTGCGAGCGGGGACCGTCACGGAAGAGCGTCCACTCCTGCTTCTCGTTGTCCGTGGGCTTGTCGGGAGAGCGCGTGATGATCGCGGGGCTGGCGTAGCTCGACTCCGCGAGGATCCAGGGCTTCGCGCGGAACAGGATCTCGCCGGTGGCGTCCCGCTTGAGGGCGGGTCCGTTGGTCACCACTTCGGCCCCCGCGGCGGCGGCGAGGATGATCTCGCGACCCTCGCGCTTGGACCGCCGCACCTGGTTGGTGTTGGGAGCAGGTCCGGTGGTGTCGCTGCAGGACGGGGGCAGTGGAGTACCCGTGCAGGCCAGGAACTCGGTCTGCAGGGCGGCAAAGTCCATGGCCCCGATGCCGAGGGCCACGTCGAGCGAGCCCAAGGGATCGGCGGCCACGCCGGTCAGCGTGTTCCGCGGGGCCACGCCGTTCGCCGCGCCCGCGCACGCCGCGTCGGTGGCGCACGTGGTGTCTCCGCCTCCCGTGGTGGGGGGCCAGAGATCGGCCCGCACGGGGGCGACGCCGTTGCCCTGCGTGCTGAAGATCCGGCGTCGGATCCTGAGGTTGGTGGCGGTGCCGACGGTGGCCATGGTGGCGGTGCCCTTGAGCTGGTCGAACGTGTACTCCCCCGTCACCGGGACCATGCAGGTCGTGTCCCCGGCCGTGCAGGCCGCGCCCGCGGGCGTCCGCGTGACGCGATCGAGCAGCTTCTGTCCGGCATCCCAGAGCTGGCAGTTGCCGGCCACCGGCTCCGTCGCGCCCGTGGGGCACGCGGGTGCCCCGCCCTTGTTGAAGTACGCGGTGAGATGCCCCTTGAAACCGGGCAGATCGAATGTCGGCTGCATCAGGACGGGCGTCGTCGTCTTGAACCGGCTGTTGGGGTTGAGCGGGTCGAAGCTGCCGACGGGGGCGACGAAACCCGCGTACTCGAAGACGTTGTCCACGACGCCGGGTGACGCCGCGAACGTGCCCGAGGCCGCGGCGAGTGCGATCGCCTGGTTCAGCGCGTCCACGAGCTGCTGGCCGTGTTGTTGGCCACGAACGCGTTGCGGCAGGTCCGGCCCGTCGGGCAGGTGGCCGCGCTGGCCACCGGCTGCGACGTGTCGATGATGGCGCCGGAGCCGCCCTGGGCGATGACGTTGGCGTTCGCGGGGGCGATGCCCACGCCGAAGGCCACGACGAACGTCTGCGCCTGGTTCTGCGGATCGGCGGGCTCGGCGTCGTAGTTCGCGGGCCGGGCGCCGGGCTTGCTCTCGTAGAAGAGGTTCTCGGCGTTCTTGGCCGCGGCGAGCGCCCCTCCGCACGTGTCGTCGCCGTCCGTCACCAGGATGACGAAGTTCTTCTGGAGCCCGACCGCCGGCGCGGGACGGGGCGGGAACATCCCGTTGCCGCCCGCGGGGTGGGGCGTGTTGTCGGTGCGCACGTCGTCGAGGGCGTTGCCGAGCGGCGTCGACTGGGTGGAGCTGAGACCCACGTTGGGAGGGGTGATGCCGACGACCTCGTAGGTCGCCTGGGGGAGAGGGAAGGTGGTGGTGGTCAGGACCTCCATCCCGCCCGCGCCCGAGCCCGCACCCGCGGCCTTGAGCGTCAGCTTGCCGGCAGCGTCGACGGGCACGGCGAGGTCCATGCGACCTGTTGATCGCGGCCACTACCGCCGCGTTCTTGGCGCCGGTGGGGTCGTCGCACTCCGCGACCTGGGAGATGAGACCGGCGCCTCCGCACGCGTTGCCGTTGAAGTTCTCGAAGTTCGCCCCCGAGTAGAAATAGGTCGCGGTGCGGGCGGTGGCTTCGTCCACGAGCTGGAAGCAGGGCACCGGCTTGTCCCCGAAGCCGTCGGTGTTGAGATCGTCGTTGTACCCGACGAGCCCCGCGGGCGGCAGCGGACACGAGAAGGCGGTCATGCTGATCCGATCCCTGCGTTCCTGGTGCCCGCCGCGCGGTTCCACCGGATGGCGTGTTGTTCCGGTAGAGCCGGGATCGCATGTACCAGCGGCAGCGCATGTTCGCCGGCGTCGCGAGGTCGATGGGTGCGAGCTGGCCACCTGCGGTGACGCAGCCGACGGGATAGCCCGTGTTGGTGCCGTCGCTGATCGGCTTGGGCCCGGACCGGAGGCTGCGGAAGGTGTCAGCCGAGGTGTTCTCGTCGTAGCTGGTCGAAGGCGGGGGTGTTGCTGTTGAAGTAGTCCAGCCAGTCCGCGCCATTCGCATCGGCGGACACGTAGAGGATCGGCGCGTTGGGCCCGCTCCGTCACGAAGCGCTTGTCGGCGTTGAGAATGTTGAATGAGGCGAGGCCGAAGTTGACCTTGCCGTTCTGGGCCGCCACGACCTGCTTGATGGCGTCCTTGGCCTGGAACATGCGCGACGTCGGGTCGTCGGTCACGCCGGCCTCCTGGCCGAAGAAGCCGTCGTCGGACGCATAGGACATGGACCCCGACGTGTCGAGGACGAACAGGACGTTGTTCTTGACCGTGAGGTCGAGCACGTCCAGCGGGTCGATGCCCGAGTTGGCCGCGGCTCGTCCTCCGCGGTCGGCGAAGCAGAGGGCCAGCAGGAGGGCCACGGGGCCCGCGACCCTGCGCCAGCGGCGAGCGTCCATTCTCGTGTCCATTTCTTCCTTCCGTTCCTTAACGGACGATGCCCTGAGCGCCCTGGTTGCGGGTACCCGCGCCGGGCTGACCCGCCACACGTCCCCCGAGGGTCCCGAAGTTCTCGTTCAGGGGCACGCAAGGGTTGAAGCCGGCCCCCGCGGAGCCGAGCCCCTTCTGACCGGAGCCGCCGCCGCACTCCTGGGGCTCCGCCGACGTGAGCGTGACCTCGAGGAACCGCACCGCCCGGTTGGCGCGCGCGAAGGCCTGGCCCGCGCTCGCCGGCCCCGTGTACGGAGCGGTGCCCTCGGCGGTGAGGACGAGCGCGTCGTTCGCGGCGTTGTCGCTGTAGAGCCCGCCGGTAACCACCACCGGACGCTTGACCCAGAGAGTGAAGGTGCCGTTCAGCCCCTGCAGCGGCAGGCCGGGGAAGTTGGAGATGTTCTGGAGCGGCGCCATCGCCGCTTCCGTCGTCGAGCACGACGCCCGCGCCCATCCTGGCCGTAGCGCCGGTCGCAGTAGCCGGAGTAGAAGTTCCGCGAGGGGTTGCCGAAGGCGTCGGTTCTGTTGCGCGTCGCCACGGGGCCTGCCGGAGCCGCGGCCGTCCACGTCCCCACCCGGGCCGGAGGCAGGATGTTCGCCCAGTCCATGTTCATGAGGAACAGCTTGCCCGCCTGGAGGCCGGCCTCCGCGTTGTAGAGCGCCTGCTGGCTCCAGCGGTAGTTCGTGGCGATCTGCAGCTCGGTGGAGGTGGTGGCGGCGAGGGCCAGCCCGATGAACGTCAGGAGCATGAGGGAGAGGATCGCCACGACGAGCGCGAAGCCCGCTTCCTTTCCTCTGCCCTTCCTCGATCCAACGCCATTCCGCTTGCTCATGAGCGCGTGCCTTTCCTGGAACATTTTTTCTTGAAACCCTAGAACCGGCGCGGATACGGAGGGGGCAATCCCGGCAGGCTCATCGTCTCGAGAACGGGCCGCATCGTCGTGATCGTCTGCAGCGTCCCGCGCGTGGCGTTGCCCGCCGGGCTCGTGGACTGACCGGTGAGGTTGCCCGCCACCGTCCGCGCGCTCAGGATCACCTGGACACGACGCACGAGGTTGTTCAGCTCGGGGAGGTTGGGGGAGGTGGTATGAGGATCGACACCGACGGTCGAGGCGTGTCGATGAAGTCGGCGGGCGCCACCAGGCCGGCAGTGTCCCCGTCCTGGTAGCGGACCTGCAGGTCCTCGATCCCCGGGAAGATCGGCACCCAGACGCCCCAGTTTTCCGAGGTCTGCTGCTCGAGGAACGGCACGCCCGTCGCGTCCGGTCGGATCCGGTAGCCGACGACGCGCGCCGCGGACATCATCAGGGGAGGGCGGGGCACGCTGCTCCGGCGCGGCGGTTCCCACGCCTGCGGCCGCGCACCAGCCGCCGCCCACGTTGAGAGGGTTGCCACCGGCGAACGTGATGCGGGTGTGCACACCCGGGCAGGGGCCGCTCGCGGCCTGGGCGGGGTTGACCATCGTGGCGAAGCGGACCGTCCAGCGGTTGTCGGGAAGGAAGATCGTGAAGGACTGCGCCAGCGGCCACAGGCGAAGCGGTCTCGCCGATGTCCACCGAGGTCGCGGTGGCTGTCGCAGATCAGCTGCGGAAAGCCGCCCGACGTGTCGGTCAGGATCATGAGCTCGTCGCTCAGCGCTCCCCCCAGGGCGGGGACGACGACGGAAGTAACGCCGCCCGCGGGACTGTCCAAGCCCGGGGCCAGGACCTGCGCGAAGGGAGGCATCCCGGCCCCCGCTCCCGACAGGTCCCTGGCGATCTGGTCCATGGCGGACCGGATGTTGGCCTGCCGGTCGGAGAGGGCGGGCTCCTTGCGGAAGGCGCCCTGTCCCGAAGCAAGCAGGCCGTAGACGGCGCCGCTGACGATCATCGTGACCGTGACGGCCACGAGCAGCTCGACGAGGCTGAATCCGGACTGACGGGAGTTCTTCATATTATCCCTGTGTCCCTAGCAGCCGATCGTGGCGTTGGTGCACGTGCGGATGGTCGTGAACTCCGCGCGGGAGCGCGCTCCGGAGAGCGCTCCCGTCCCCTCCGACCGGACGGAGATGAAGAGAGCTCGCGGGTTCGCGGGAACGAAGGCCTCGATCCGCCAGCGGGTGTGGATGCGTCCCACTCCCGGAAAGTCTTCGTCGCGGAAGTAGACGTTGTCCGCGGTCAGGTCGCCCCCCACCACCAGCGTCTCGAAGGGCGCGGCCCGGAGCTGGTCCAGGAGTTGCGAGGCGGCGGTGGCGGCGGCGGTGCTCTGGTTGGCCACGCTGTTCGAAGACGCGGCCACCACCAGGAGGTTCGTGATCGCGATGAGGCCGAAGGCGAGGATCACGATCGCCGTCAGGGCCTCGACCAGCGTGAAGCCCTTCTCCCCTCGGGGAGCCGGAAGGACGTTCGAGAGATTCTCTTGTTTCATGTTTTTCTCTCTCACTGGGGCTCGACCACGCGCCCGGCCCTGTTGAGCCTCAGCTCTCGCACGAGGCCGGAGCCGATCTCCTGCAGGCAGATGCGGGCGTCGCCGGTGGCAGCGTCCGTCATCATGAAGTTGGTCCCGGTGTCGATGTCGGGGCAGTTCGGGCTTGTGAGCTCGCACCAGCCGCCGAGGCGGTTGAAGCGGACGCCTCGCCTGTCCGGGGCGAAGCCAGGACAGGCGCCGCCGAACTGGACGCTCTGCGGGAGGGTCCGCAGCGGACCCACGCGGGTCGGATCGGGGAGGATCGCGGTGATCGCTTGGCGAGCGGCAGGGGTGTCCTGCTGGTCCTCGATCACCCATCGATAGGTGTTGTTGGTCACGGTAATGAAGACGACGCCCAGGTTGACGTTCTTCATGATGGCCTTCGTGCGGGCAGAGGTGAGCTCGCTCGCCACCGCCTGGCTCGCCCCGCGGATACGATAGTTGCGGATGTAGCTCCCGATCTGCGGCATGGCGACGGCCGCCATGACCGCGATGATCCCCACCACGACCAGCAGCTCTACGAGGGAGAATCCCGCTTCTCGACGCGGCCGACTGCGCTTTAGAGCACTCATGGCAACCCCCCTTAGTGCAAGCCTCGTTCCCATACGTTGATAATCATATCAACTAACTGTATTTAAACAACTTAATGGCCAGACTCCGGTTCGGCGGACCCTCCTCGGGACTCCTCGCCGGCGTTACCCAAGGTAGCAGGCTGCTCAGTCTCGGCGGGGGGACCGTCGAGGGGAAAACGCGCGCTCACCTGGAGACCGCGGGGGGTGCGCGGGGCGATCAGGAGCTCCCCCCCGTGGAGCCGGACGATCTTGAGGGCGATGGGAAGGCCGAGGCCGAGCCCTCCCGGCTTGGTGGTAACGAACGGCCGAAGCGATTCACGCTGCCCGACCGACATCCCCGGCCCGTCGTCCCCCACGCGAACCACCACCGCGTCGTCTTCGTGGTCGACGTCCACGAAGACGTGGCCTCGCTCCCCCGCCGCCTCCGCGGCGTTGCGGACGAGGTTTTCGAACGCGCGCTCCAGCAGCCCCTCGTCCCCCTGGAGGACGCCGGCTTCCTCCAGGCCGGACAGCCGCGGCCGCGACGTCCGGTTCCGCAGCTCGCGCGCGACCACGCGCGAGAGCATGCGGCCGAGATCCAGCGGGGCGATCTGGACCTTCTCGTCCTTCACGAACTCCATGAAGCGACGCGCGACCTTCTCGAGCGTCTCGCACTCCGCGAGGATCCCCCGCGCCGCGTCCCCGACGTCCGGCGAGGCGGCGGGAGCGCCCTCCATGAGCCTCGCGTAGCCCACGATCGTCCCGAGCCCGTTGCGCACCTCGTGGACGACGCCCGCCGTGAGCTCCCCCGCGCGAGCCATGGCTTCGCGGTCGTGGATCACCTCCTCGAGCTGACGGCGCTCCGCCAGGTGACGCAGGGACATCGCCCGCCCCTGCTCCTTGAGCCGCCCCATCGCCTCCTCGTAGGCGTCGAGGACGCGAGGGGTCGCGGGCTCGGCCTCGCGGCGGGCGGGAAGCAGGGCGAGGGCGGCCGCGAGGACGAGGAAGGCGACGCTCACCGCGTGGCCGATGAGGGCCTGCTGCCGCTCGCGGAAGTCCTCCTCGAGCTCACGTCGCGGGAACGGAGAGGCGCAGGACCAGCTGATCGTGGCCGGAGACGACGGGCACGTAGGCGAGGACGCGCGCGTTCGTTCCCGACTGCCGCGCCACCACCAGCATTCCGTCGCGACGCGCGCGCTCCAGCTCCGCCGGCCCCGGCCAGTGCCCGACGGGCGGAGGGGCGGGAAGCGACAGGTACGCCTGGCCGGTCTCGTCGAAGATCTCCACCTCCGAGGCGAGTCCGCGCTCGAGCGCGTACCGGGCGGCGGCATCCCAGGCCGCGGACCCGCCGGGGGCGAGCAGCTCGCGCAGCTCCGGCAGCGCCGCTTCCACCCGCGCGCCGGCGGCCAGAGCCGCGCTCGTCGTGAGCCGCCGATGGGAGCGGAAGCCCTGCACGAGGGCCAGCGTCTCCAGGAGCCCCACCACGGCGAGGGCGAGGACGACGGCGAC
This sequence comes from uncultured Acidobacteriota bacterium, assembly GCA_963742595.1. Lineage (GTDB taxonomy): Bacteria > Acidobacteriota > Vicinamibacteria > Fen-336 > Fen-336 > CAVPGH01. Next base: position 374,853 of record CAVUMT010000001.1, read on the forward strand.
GCGAAGCGACGGCCCCGGCCGGTCAGCCATTGAACAAGGTGCCGTACCAGGCGACGAGGGCGTCTCCGGTGAAGAGGACCGCGATCCCCGCCGCCCCCAGGAAGGTGCCCAGGGGCAGCGCGTATTTCATGTCGCGACCCCGAAAGGCGATGAAGGCGAAGCCCACGAGGGTCCCCGCGACGGAAGCGAGAAAGACGGTGAGGAGCATCTTCTGCCAGCCGAGAAACGCGCCGAGCATGGCCGTCATCTTCCAGTCGCCCTGGCCGAGGCCTTCCACCCCGCGCGTCTTCTCGTAGATCTTGGCGACGGAGAGGAAAGCGAGATACCCCCCGGCGGCGGCGGCCGCGGCCGCCACCGGCTGAACCTCCGAGCCGGGGAGGAAGCTGGCGAGCAGCCCGAGGGCGACTCCGGGGAGGGTGATCGCGTTCGGCAGGAGGTGGTGGTCGAGGTCGATCAGGCTCAGGACGAGGAGGGCGGTGGCGAGCAGCATCGACACGAGAGTCTGGAGGGTGGGCCCCCCGAGGACGGCGAGGGCGAGCCACAGGAGGCCGTTCGCGGCCTCCACGAACGGATAGCGCAGGGGGATGAGCGTCCGGCACTCGCGGCAGCGGCCGCCCAGGAGGAGGAAGCTCAGCACGGGAACGTTGTCGCGGGCCCGAATGCGCTCGCCACAATACGGGCAGCGGGACGGGGGATGCACGACGGACTGGCCGAGGGGAAGGCGGTGGATGCAGACGTTGGCGAAGCTGCCGACGATCAGCCCGAAAGCGAGCGAGAGCGGCTCGAACAGGGGCGAGCGCAGCAGCTCGCGGAGGTCGGGGAGGACCAGCATCACTCTCCGCAGGCGATGATGCGGGCACCGCCGAGGGGAGTCAAGGCACGCGGTAGTAGAATGCGCCGTCCATGGACGAGCCGGCACCGCCGCCCGCGAGCCCGCGCTGGATGCGGTCGGCCCCGATGCTCGTCGGGCTCGCGGTGGCGCTCCTCTTCGTGGGGATGATGCTCGGGGCCACGGACGCGCACTTCGTCCCCCAGGTCGTCGATTTCTACGTGGTCGGCCAATACGCGAAGGCGATGGCCGAGGGCCATCCCTTCCGCTACAACGCCGGCGAGCCGGCCTCCTTCGGGTCCACGAGCCTCCTCCATACCGCGATCCTCGCCGTCGCCCAGCGCCTCGGCGCCCGCGGCGAGGGGCTCGTGGCCTTCGCCGTCGCCCTGGGCACCCTGCTGTATCTCCTCTCCATCGCCCTCGCCGGCCGGATCGGCCGACTCCTTGGGGGTGCGCGGGAGGGGCTCGTCGCCGCCCTGCTCGTGGCCCTGGGCGGTCCGGTGGTGTGGGGCTTCCTCTACGGGTCCGACATCGCCCTGTTCATGGCGCTCTGCCTCTGGCTGCTCGACCGATGGCTCGTCTACTGGCGGGACGGCGAGGCGCTTGGGCTGGCCCTCGCCGGATCGCTGCTCGCCCTGGCCCGCCCCGAGGGGCTGGTCATCGCCTTAGCGCTGGGCGCGGGCTCGCTCCTGCGCCGGCCACGACCCGCGACGACGAAGGCGCGCGCCCTCCCGTGGATTCCGCTGGCCGCGGCTCTTCTCCTGCTCGTCTTCCAACGGGCCGCCACCGGAGAGTGGCTGGGCTCCTCGGTGAGCGGGAAGCTGCTCGTCGAGAACTACTCGTTCGGGGACAGCCTGGCCCTCGGCGCCGAATACGGCGTCGACGTCGTGCGCGGGCTGCTGCTCGGGCTCTATCCGTCGCAGGTCCCCGTCGGCTTCTCGCGGGGATGGGCCTCCCTGGGCTTTCCCCCGCTCGCGCTCCTGCTCGTCCTCGGCGTAGCCGCCGGAGCCCCCGCCGCGCTGCGCGTCCCGGTGCGACTGTGGCTCGTGCTCGTCGCCGTTCTCTTCGCTCTCGTGGGCCCGAACGTCTTCGTCGGCGTCCATTTCAACCGGTACCTGATGTGGGCGTTTCCCGGCCTCCTCGCCCTGACCGCGGCGGGGCTCGGGATCGTCACGTTCCTCGTCGCGCGCGCGGAGCCCGCGGTCGAGCGCGCCCTCTTCGCGTCCGTGGCCTGCCTCTTCCTGGCCCTGGGTCTCCTCTCCACCCTCCGCTTCGCCAGCCTCTACGGTCAGATGGCGGGCGAGATCTATCGGCGCGAGGTCCCCACCGCCGAGTGGATCAAGACGAGCCTGCCCCCGGGTGTGGCCATGGTCAACGTGGCCACGAGCCTCGAGTACCTGAGCGGCCATCGAAACCTGAACCTCCACGGGGTGACGTCGCCTTTCTTCTCCGGGACCCGGACCGTGGAAAAGGAAGCCGGCCTCTTCGAGATCCTCACCCGGCTGCCCGCGGCGGATCGGCCCCCGTACCTGATCACGACCGTGGCCCTGCAGGAATCGTCGGCCCTCCTGCGCGCACTCGCGTCCGGGGAGCCGCTCTTCCAGTCCTCGAGCCTGGGCGACGACCTTCTCGTCTTTCGAACCCGCTGGGACGTCGTGGAGGGCGGCGGCCGGACCTACCGGGAGGAGACCGCCCGAGCGGTGGCGGGCCTGACCGAGGTCGACCGGCTCAACGTGGGCGACGTCCGGGACGAGGCCGCTCACGCCTACCGCTACGAGTCGCGCCGCGGAGACCTGCACCTCGCGGGAGCCGTGCGTATCGACGACTACGACGGGGGCGCGCGCGTGGCGGATGCCGGCCGCGCCATCCTGGGTCACGAATCCTTCCGCGTGCGAGCTTCCAAGGGGCGAGAGCTCGTGGTCGTGTTCCGCACGAGCGGGTCCGTGGAAGCCCGAATCACGCGACCACCCTCCCTCGGGCTCTCGGGCCCATCCGTGTTCGACATCGCGATGCCGGAGGCCGCGCTACGCGTGCGCGCGGGCCGCCGATCCCTCCCCCCGCTCCAGTTCTCGAACGCCGCGGGATGGAACGAGCACGTCGTCCGGATCCCCGGCGACGCCCTCGACGAAGGCGCCACGACGCTCACGATCACCGGCCGCTACGCGTCCTTCTACTACTGGTTCTACCAGTAGCGCGCCTTTTGGTCGCGCCGCGGGGCGTGCTACCTTCATCCGCGACCGGCATGGGCCTCGCGGGAAAGCGCATCGTGGTCACGGGGGGAGCGGGGTTCCTGGGCAGCCACGTCGTCGAGGAGCTCCGCCGGCGGCGGGCGGCCGAGATCGTGGTGCCGCGCAAGAAGGACTACGACCTCGTGGACCGCGACGCGGCGCCGGCGGCTCATCAAGGACGCGCGGCCCGACCTCGTGCTCCATCTCGCCGCGCGCGTGGGCGGCATCGGCGCCAACCGCGAGAACCCGGGCTCGTTCTTCTACGACAACCTGATGATGGGCGTGCAGCTCATCGAGGAGTGCCGGCTGCCAGGGCGTGGCCAAGGTCGTGACCGTGGGCACGATCTGCTCGTACCCGAAGCTCACGCCCGTGCCCTTCCGCGAGGACGAGCTCTGGAACGGGTACCCCGAGGAGACGAACGCCCCCTACGGCCTCGCCAAGAAGATGCTGCTCGTGCAGGGCCAGGCCTATCGGCAGCAGTACGGGATGAACGTCGTCCACCTCCTGCCCGTCAACCTCTACGGTCCGCGCGACAACTTCGACCCCGCGCTCCTCCCACGTGATCCCCGCGCTCATCAAGAAGGTGCCAGGACGCCATGGACGCGGGCGACGACGCACATCGAGGTCTGGGGCACCGGGCAAGGCGTCGCGCGAGTTCCTCTACGTGGAGGACGCGGCGCGCGGCATCTGCCATGGCCGCGGAGAGCTACGAGCGGGGCCGAGCCCGTGAACCTGGGCGCGGGCTTCGAGATCACGATCCGGGACCTCGCCGAGCTCGATCGCGCGGCTCATGGGCTTCGACGGGCGAGATCCGCTGGGACCCCAACCAGCCCGACGGGCAGCCGCGCCGCTGCCTCGACACCGTCGCGCGCGGAGCGCCTGTTCGGCTTCCGCGCCACCACGGGCTTCGAGGACGGCCTCCGGAGGACCATCGAGTGGTACAGGAAACGAGCGCTCGTCGCCGACGCCCGCGCGCTGAACGATCCCCTCCTCGAGGAGGTCCGGCGCTTCTACGAGGAGAACCACGAGGGGCATCGAGGCGCTCGCGGCGACGCCACCGCTACTTCTACGACTACCTCGACGCGGGTCCTGCGGGCGCGCATGCCCGCGGGCCAGCGCGTGCTCGACCTCGGCTGCGGCTCGGGCCACCTGCTCGCCGCCCTCCAGCCCTCGCGCGGCGTGGGCATCGACGTCTCCGCGCGCGCGGTCGCGGCGGCGCGAACGGACCACGCGGGGCGAGAACCTCCACTTCTTCGAGGGCGACGGCGCCGACCGCCGGCTGCTCGGCGCAGCTCGGCGGGCCCTTCGACGCGATCCTGCTCGTCAACGTGGTCACCCACCTGACCGACGTGCAGCGCACCCTCGAGGGCCTGCATCCCCTCTGCCACCCCCGGACGCGCATCTTCGTCTACAGCTACAGCCGGCTCTGGCAGCCCCTCCTGCGCCTGGCCGAGGTGCTCGGGCTCAAGTACCGCCAGCCCCCCGAGGCCTGGCTGCCCCCCGAGGAGATCGAGAACATGCTGTCCCTCGCCGACTTCGAGGTCGTTCGCGACGACCGCGCAGATCGTCTGTCCGGTCGGGATGCCCGCTCGTCGCCGACCTCCTCAACCGCTACCTGGGCCACCTGCCCGCTCGTCGACGGTTCTCCCTGATGTTCGGGATCATCGCCCGGCCCTCGCCCCCTCGCGAGCCCCGACGGCGCGCGTCTCGCGAGCCCGAGCACCAGCGTCGTCATCCCCTGCCGCAACGAGGCCGGGCACATCCGCCCCCTCGTGGCGCGCCTGCCCCGCCTCGGGCCGAACAGCGAGTTCCTGTTCGTGGAGGGGAACTCCACGGACGACACCGAGGCCGTGCATCCGGCAGGTGATCGCGGAGAACCCCGACCTGCGCCCTGCGCTTCTTCAAGCAGACGGGCAAGGGCAAGGGCGACGCCGTGCGCCTGGGCTTCGCGGAGGCGCGCGGCGAGGTGGTGCTGATCCTCGACTCCGACATGGGGGTGGCCCCGGAGGACGTGCCGAAGTTCGTGGAGGCCCTGGTGCGGGGCAAGGGCGAGATGGTCAACGGCTCGCGCCTGGTCTACCCGATGGAGGGGCGGGCCATGCGCTTCCTGAACCTGCTCGCCAACAAGTTCTTCGCGCTCGCTCTTCTCCTGGCTGCTCGGCCAGCAGGTGCGCGACACGCTGTGCGGGACGAAGGCCCTCTACCGCGAGGACTACGAGCGCATCGCGGCCAACCGCGCGTACTTCGGCGACTTCGACCCCTTCGGCGACTTCGACCTGCTGTTCGGGGCGTCGCGCCTCAACCTGCGCATCGTGGACGTGGCCGTGCGCTACCACGAGCGGCGCTACGGCGAGACCAACATCTCCCGCTTCCGCCACGGGCTGCTGCTGCTGCGCATGAGCGCGTTCGCGGCCCGCAAGCTCAAGTTCCTCTGAGCGATGCCGGCCGACCGACGAGGATCGCGAGGCGCGGCTCCAGCGGGAGATCGAGCACCACCGCCGGATCGCCGGACGCGCGGAGGAGATCTGGAACTGGGACAGCCCCGCGGGTCGGCGGCGGGCCGACCGGCGGGCCGAGCTCTTCGTCGAGCACGGCGAGCTCCGGCCCGGACGCCAGCGCGCTCGAGCTCGGCTGCGGCACCGGCGTCTTCCTCGAGCGCGTGGCCCCCTGCGGTGCCACGATACGCGGGATCGACCTGTCGGAAGACCTCCTGGCGAAGGCGCGCGCGCGGCTCGCGCGCTTCGCGAACGTGGCCCTCGACCGCGGGCAACGCCGAGGAGCATGCCCTACCCCGACGCTCACTTCGACGCCGTCTACGGCAGCTCCGTCCTCCACCACCTCGACCTCGACGCCGCCCTGCGCGAGGCCTTCCGCGTGCTGAAGCCCGGAGGCCGCCTCGTCTTCGCCGAGCCGAACATCCTGAACCCGCAGGTGGTCGTCATGTTCCAGTTCGAGTGCGGCCAAGGAGCCGCTTCGGCGTCTCCCCCGACGAGATGGCCTTCTCGCGCTTCCGCGCCCGGCGCGCCCTCCTCGCCGCCGGCTTCGCGAGCGTCTCCGTCGTCCCGTTCGACTTCCTCCATCCGAGCACGCCGGCCGGCCTGGATCGACCGCGTGGCCCGCCTGGGCCGGGGGCTCGAGCGCACGCCGCTCCTTCGCGAGATCGCGGGGTCGCTGCTCCTCACCGCCCGGAAGCCATGAGCCTGTCGCCGATCGCGCGGGACCGTCTGGCGATGGGCGGTCTCCTCGGCCTCGGGCTCTTCCTGCATCGAAGCGCGCTCGTCGGGGACGCCGTGATGTACAAGCGCGACGTCCACCTGGTCTGGCTCCCCCAGGTCGAGGCCTTCGTCCGCGCGGTGCTCTCCGGCGCGTGGCCGGTGTGGGATCCCGGCCCCGCCTTCGGGCAGCCCCTCCTCGCCGACACGAGCGCCCAGGTTCTGTATCCCCTCACCTGGCTCAACCTGCTCATGCGCCCGTGGACGTACTACACGCTGTTCTCGCTCGTCCACAGCGTGCTCTCGGCCATCGGCACGTTTCGGCTCGCCCGCCACTTCGGTGCGTCCTCCGCGGGCGGGTTCGTCGCGGGAGCCGTGTGGATCGCCTCCGGACCATTCCTTTCCCTCGTCGACCTCTGGCACCACTATGCCGGGACGGCCTGGATCCCCTGGGTCTTCCTCACCGTCCTGCGCGCGCTCGAGGTCCCCGATCCGCGCCGGGTGGGCGTCGCGGGCCTCGTCCTGGCCCTGCAGATCCTGGCCGGCTCGGCGGACCTCTGCGCGATGACGCTCCTGGGCGTCGGCCTCTACGCCGCCGTCTTCACGCTCGATTGGCGCACGCCTTTCGCTCCCGCGAACGTCCGCCGGGCCGTCGCCGGCGTGGGAGTCCTGGCCCTCGCGCTGGGAATCTCGGCCGCGCTCTGGATGACCGCGCTCGATCTCGCCTTCCGCTCGCCGCGCTGGGGTCTGTCGGAGGCGGTGCGCACCTACTGGTCCGTGCACCCTCTCGGGCTACTCCAGATCGTGTTCCCGAAGCTCTGGACCGGTTACCCGATCGCAGCCTCCCTGCGCGAGACATTGTTCGAGGGCCGCGAGCCCTTCCTCTATTCCCTCTATCTGGGGATGCCCTGCCTGGCCCTGATCGCGGGCGGGCTCGCGCGGCAACCGGGGGCCTTGAAGACGTTCTGGCTGGCGCTCGGAGCCGGCGCCGCCCTCGTCGCCCTCGGCCGCCATTTCGTCGTCTACGACGTCGTGGTCTTCCTGGTTCCTCCCCTGCGCATCCTTCGCTATCCGGTGAAGGTGCTCGTCCTGGTGGCCTTCGCCTGGGCCCTCCTGGCCGGGTTCGGGTTCGACGCGTGGAGTCGAGCGGGCGTCCCCGATCGCCGTCGCTGGGCGCTGCGCGTCCTCCTGCCGCTCCTTCTCGTGGCGCTCGTGGGGCTCGGCGGTGCGCTCTTCCTGTACCACGATCCCGAGACGTGGGGACCGCGAGCCGCCGCGACGCCGTTCCTCGTCGGACTCGGTCTCGCCACGGTGTGCGCGACGATCGCGGTCGCGCGGGCCCGCACCCCGTCGAAGAGAACCTGGGCGGCCGTCCTCGCCGTCCTCGCCGTGGGAGATCTCGCCCTCTTCCATCGCAACGCGATCCCCCTCGCCCCGCGGGATCTCTACCTCCATCGGCCGCCGGTGGTGGACGCCCTGCGCGAGATGGGCGCGGGACGACTCTACGTCTACGACTACACGCAGCGCGGTCCGAACCTCGCAGGGCCGCCGAGCGGGCGCGTACACACCCTGGCCTCCGTCCCCGTGGGCTGGGACTTCGATCAGGCCCTCGCATTGGGCATGCAGCAGACGCTGGCCCCCGCGACCGCCGGACGATGGGAGCTCCGGAGCGGCTTCGAGATCGACTACCGCGGCCTCCAGCCGAGCGCCTTCACCCGTCTGACCGGCGTCGTGCGCGGGCTGGACCGCGAGGCCCAGCTCCGACTGCTGCGGCTGGGCGCCATCACCCACGTGGTGGCCCTCCACGCGGAGGGCTTTGAAGACCTCGTGCCCGCCGGCACCTGGGAGACTCTGCTCGTGGATCCGCTGCGCGTCTTCCGCGTCCCCGATCCGCTCCCGCGCGCCCGCGTGGTCGGAGGCGCTCGTGTCGCCGACGACACCCTTGGACTGGACGCGCTGCTCGACGCCGGCTTCGACCCCGCGCGAGAGGTCCTCCTTGCCTCGGGCGAGGCATCGCTTCCTGCTCCGGAGGTCCCGGGCACCGTGAGGATCCTGGAGGAGAGATCCGATCGGGTGGCCCTCGAGGCCGACGTGCGCGCCCCCGCCCTCGTGGTGCTGGCGGACGCGTTCGATCCCGGCTGGCGCGCCACGCTCGACGGCGCCTCCGCTCCCGTCCTTCGCGCGAACCTCGCGTTCCGCGCCGTCCGTGTCCCGGCGGGCCGGCACCGCATCGAGATGGTCTATCGCCCGTGGGCGCTCGTCGCCGGCCTCGCCGTCTCCGCGGTCGCCGTGCTCTCCGCGCTCGTACTCCTCGCCTGGGAGGCGCTCCCGTGAGCCGGGCCCAGCTCGAGGAGCACCGGGAGATCTGGGCCGGCAAGCCCGTCCTCTCGGCAGTCTACGCGGTCTGGTTCGACGCGCTCCTCGCCACGCTCGCGCGCGGAGCCCGCGTTCTGGAGGTCGGGGCGGGCCCCGGCTTCCTCTCCGCCCATGCCCGCTCCCGCCGGCCGGACCTGTCGTGGGTCGCCACCGACGTGACGTTCGTACCCTGGAACGACCTCGTTGCGGACGGGCTCGCCCTGCCGTTCCGCGCGTCCGCCTTCGATGCGATCCTCGCCCTCGATCTCGTCCACCATCTCGCCCGGCCCGCAGAGTTCTTCCGTGAAGTCGCGCGGGTCGTCCGTCCGGGAGGGCACCTCACGGTAGTCGAGCCGTGGGTCACGCCGCTCTCCTTTCCGGTCTACCGCTGGCTCCACCAGGAAGGTTGCACGCCGGGGCTCGACCCCTGGTCACCCTTCGGTCCCGGGGCCAAGGACGCCTTCGAAGGCGACGCCGCGGTCGTCTGGCGACTCGTGCGTGACACGCCCCCCGCGCGCTGGCGGGAGCTGGGCCTCGAACCGCCGAGCACGGCCGTCCTGAACGGCTTCCCCTACCTGCTCACGCTGGGCTTCCGACGCGCCTCCCTGCTTCCCCCTTCGCTCGTGGGTCCGCTCGTTCGACTCGATCGGGCGATGCGTCCGCTCGCCTCCTGGCTCGGCCTCCGGGCTCACGTCACCTGGCGCCGGCCGGCGTCGCCGTAGGCCGGGGATTTTCCACCGATGGAGCTCGGCAATCCGGCAGACCTCATCGGTCTCACGGCCATCGGAGCGCTCCTGGCCGCCCTGCTGCTCCACGCCGCCTTCCTCGTGCTCGCGAGCCTGGCGGGTGACCAGCGAGCCCTGGCCTACCCCGCGATCGTCAGCGTGACCGCCTCGCTCCTGGCTTGGCAGGGAATCGTGCACGCGACCTGGCTCCCGATGGCGGTCTGGCTGCTGCTGCTGTCGGCCTCCGCCTTCGTCCTGGTCTCACGCCGGCGGCGGCCCCGGCTGCCGCCGCTCTCACGCGTCGAGTGGTTCGCGCTGTCGCTCCTGGCGGTCGCGGCGCTCTACAGCGCCTTCCCCGACTATCGTCCCGACCAGTGGAACAACGACCTCGTGCTCGCCAAGGCCGTCTCCCAGGGTCCGCTGCGGACGCCCATCTTCGAAGAGCACGTGTACTACGGGGGCAACTACCAGTACTTGTTCACACTCCCCCGAAGCCTCAGCGGCGACGACATTTTCAACCACGGTGCCGCCGACGCCTTCACGTGGCTGCTCTTCGTCCTCGGGCTGGCGGGGCTGTTCGCACGGCTGCGTGAGGAGGCGCTTCCCCGACTGCCGCCCGTCAGCCTGCTCCTGGTCTGGGTCGCCTTCGGCATTCCCGATCCCACCGCCGTGGTCAACGCGAAGCCCGACCCGCTCATCCTGATTGCCGCGCTCGCGGTCCTCGAGCTGTCGGGGGGTCCCCGCCGGGCCGACTCGGTGCGGCTCCACGGCTTCCTGCTCGGCTTCCTGCTCGTCGCGCCACTGGCACTGAAGCTTACCTGGGCCCCGTTTCTGCTGACGGCCTTCCTCGCCTGGCTCCTGCTGCTTGCGGTCCGGCAGGCGCCCCCGGCCCCCGAGCCTCGCGGGTTCACGGCCGGCCTCGCGGCGGGCCTTCTGAGCTGTTCGCCGTACTTCCTCACCAACTGGAAGTTCTTCGGGAATCCGCTGCACCCGGCGCAGCTCGGGCCGCTGCGCTCCAGCTACTGGAACGAGACCTTCGACCGGTACTACGGCGAGGTCGCGGGACGGTCCGCGTCCCTGCCCGAGTACCTGGGCACGCTCGCCCATATGCTCCCGGCGTGGGCCTGGCACCTCTACTCCCTGCTCGTCCCGGTGCTGCTGGTCCTGCTCACGGCCCTGCTGCGAGGCGGACGGCCTGATCCTTCCGGAACACGGGGGACGATCCTCCTCCGCCACGCCCTGGTCGCCGGCGCGTGCTTCGTGCTGACGTGGCCGCTCTTCTTCGGAATCAGCGTCTATCCTCGCTACGTCTACGCGGGCGTGGCCATGGCACTCGCCGCCATGCTCTGTCTGCTCGACTGGGCGCGAGCGCGCCGCTTCGCCGCGGCGGCCCTGTTCCTGCCGGTGGCGCTTGCGGGGCACCTGCCGGAGCAACTCGCGTTCATGGGTCGGTTCGGCCTGGCGCCCCGCGAGCGTCTCGAAACCGAGGGCCCGACCGAATGGCGGCTGGCGCGGGACCTGTCGATCGTGAACGACCACCGCCGGCGCGTCTCGCCGGGAGCAGGGTACTCCTCCCGGACGACCCTGCTCGACATGGAGGGCACGTATCTCCTCGACAGTGCGGGCTATCGTCTCGGGTCGCGCGAGTTGGATTGGCTTCAGTCGATGGACGGGAGGGGGCCGGAGTGCCCCTGGCCCACGCTCGTGCGCTTGGATGTCGCATACGTCCGCACGCGTTTCCACTTCGACCTTTGGCCCGAACCCTACCGGCAGGTCTTCGGGCGACTTCAAGCCCTCGATGACGCGGGGCGGATTCGCTACCTGGAACCCGGGCTCCTCGCGGCGCTCGTCTCGTCCGATCCCGGATGCGTGGGAACCCATCCGGTTGTCGTGCGGAAGCCTTGACAACACTCGACACCGGTCGGATCATGATTGGCTTGCCTGCGCGTCTCCTGCCACTTGCCCTGGTCTTCTCGGGCTTCGCGGCACTGGCGGTCGAAGTGCTCTGGCTGCGCCTCTTGTCGCGGCTGCTCGGAGGCTCCGCGCAGGCCATCGCCGCGATCCTCGTGGCCTACATGGGCGGCCTTGCCCTGGGCTCCGCCTTCGCAGCCCGCCGGGCGGACCGCCTGGATCGTCGGGGCTGTCTCCGCACCTACGTCCGGCTCGAGCTTCTGATTTGGCTCGTCTCGAGTGCAATCACGCTCGTCCTGAGCGAGCTCCCCGTGGCGTTCGGGGGATGGCTGGCCGGGGTTCCGGAAGGCACGCTGCGCTTCCTCGTCCGCCTGGGCGGCTCGATTCTCGTGCTGCTCGTTCCCACGATCGCGATGGGGGCGACCCTGCCCCTGGCGGTGCGGGCGTGGGCGGGAGACTCGGGGTCCTCGTTCCTCCGCGGCACCGCGCTGCTCTACGCCGCCAACACGCTGGGCGCGGTGATCGGCGCCCTCGCCGCCCCCTTCCTGCTCATGCCGCTCGGGGTTCGCGCGGGCGCGCTCGTAGCCGCGATGGGCAGCCTGGTCGCGGCCGGAATTGCCCGCCTGATCCCCGTCGAGGGTGGCGAAGCCGCCCCTTCCGCCGCCCCCGAAGAACGGGCAGCGAGCCGGATCCCGCTTCTGGCGGTCGTCGCTCTCGCCCTCTTCTCGGGCGTCGCCACCCTGGGTCTCGAGGTCCTGTGGACGCGCTGGCTCACGCCGCTCGCCGGGACGAGCACCCATTCGTTCGGGATGGTGCTTGCACTCGTGCTCGTCGGCATCGTCCTGGGCTCGGGCCTCGTCTTCCTCGCCGGCCGTCACGTCGAGGAGGCGACCGGCCTCGCCGGGCTCCTCGCCCTCCTGGGGGCGCTCCTCGCCGCGGCCCTCATGGGCGTGATCGACCTCATCCCCATTCGTTTCGTCGCGCTCGCGGCCGCCGACCGGCTCGACGTGCGGTCGTCCCTGCTCACGCTCCTGGGCTTCGCCGCGATCGCGATCGTTCCCGCCATGGTGTGCTTCGGGGCAGTCCTGCCCCTGGTGGCGCGGTCGGTTCGGACGTCGGGCGACGACCCCGCACGGGCAGTCGGGCTCGTCTACTCGGCGAACACCGTGGGGGCGATGGTGGCGTCGGCTCTCACCGCACTCGTCATCGTCCCGCGGTTCGGCCTGAGCGGCACCGTGGCGGGTCTGCTCAGCCCCGTGATCGCAGCGGGCACGGCGGTCGTCGTCCTCGGCGCGGCCACACGCTCCCGCCGGGGGCTGGCTCTCGTCCTCGGAGCCGGCGCCCTTCTCGCGGTCGTGTTCGCCCGGCCGCCGATCGCGAACCGGCGCGCGGCCGCCATGTACACGCCGCAGCGGGAAACCGCGGGACTGGAGCGCGTCCTCTACTATCGCGAGGGTCCGGAGGGACCGGTTCTCGTGGAGGCCACCGGCGCCCATCGGACGTTCTACGTGAGCGGGCGCTCGGAAGCGAGCGACGGCTGGCTCGACGTTCGTACCCAGTACCTGATCGGACATCTCCCCGCCCTGATGGCGGGGGGGGCGAAGACGAGCCTCGTCATCGGCCTGGGATCGGGTATGACCGCGGGCGCGCTCCTGCGCCATGGCCAGGTCACGATCGCCGAGCTGAACCCGGTGGTGCCGGGGGCAACGCGCTTTTTCGACCACCGAAACCATCGAGTCCTCGACTTCGCGCGCCTCAAGATCGAGGACGGGCGGGTGGCTCTCCTCGAGCCCGGGGAGTCATTCGACCTCGTCACCACCGACCCCATACACCCGGGGGTCGCGGGGTCGGGCTCGCTCTACACCGTCGAGCACCTCCGCCTGTGCCGCACCCGTCTCAACCCGGGGGGTGTGGTGTCGCTCTGGGTGCCCCTCTACCAGATGGGACGGGACGAGCTGCGAGGGATCGTCGGCGCCTTCGTAGAGGCCTTTCCGGATGCGGACCTCTGGCTCTCCCAGTACCAGGCGATCCTGGTGGGCGGGGGCAAGCCCCGTGACGGACGAGAGGCCCTGGCACTCCTCCGGCGCGGATGGACCGAAGACGTGGCCAAGGACATGCTCGAGGGCCTCGTCGACAGCCCGGAGGCCCTCGCGGTGTCCCGCGTGGCCGGACCGGACGACCTCAAGCGCTTCGCTCAGGGCTCGCGTCTCGTGCGCGACGACGATCCCTGGATCGAGCTGACCCTGCCGCGATACCTCTACACCTACCCCCTGTATCTGAACATCGAGGACCTGCTGAGGCTCAGGAGCGAGGCCGCCCCCAACCCGGAGCTCGTCGCACCCTTCGACGCGGTCCAGAGGGCTCACCTGCTCACGAGCAGCCATCAGTTCGACCTGGCCGTGAAGGTGCTGGAGTCGACGCTCGTCCGCGGGCGGTCGCCCTTCCTGGAGCACGGGGTCTCGCTGCGCCTGGCGAGCGCGAGCCTGGCCGGGCAGCTCGTGAAGCAGGGACAGCGGCCGGCCGGCGTCGAGCGGCTCCGCCTGGAGGCGACACATCCCGAGGCGACGGTGGACTCACTCGTCCGGTCGTGGGAAGTGGCCCTGGAAATCGACGAGCGGCAAATCCTGGAGGGGATCGAGGGCCGCCTGCGCGAGCGCTGGCCGGACCGCCCGGAAGGCTACTACCTTGCCGCTTACCGGCTGATGGACGAAGACCGCTTCGACGAGGTGTTCACGTACTCGATGCGCGCGGCGCAGATGACGGACTTTCCGGGCTACGTCCCCAAGGCGCTCGGCCTGGGCGGACGTGCGCGGATCGGTCTGGGGGACACCGCGGGGGGACTCGCGCTCGTGCAGGAAGCCCTCGCGCTCAACCCGGACCTGCAGGACCTGCAGGAGCTCCGCCGGGTCTTGACCACCTCGAAGGGTGCCGGCGGCCTCTAGGTCGTCGCTAGGGTCGGAAGAACTCCCCGAGCCGGATGGGATCGAGGATCCCCAGGCCCACGTCCTCGACCTTGCCTCCCGCGCCCACACGGAGCGTGAGGGGAGCCCGTTGCACCTTCAGCGAGTCCATGAACCGGCGCCCGGGTGACCTCACCACGGGAAAGGCCACAGGCATGGCCGTGAAGAACCCGGGAGGCTCCTGGTCCATGAGCACACCCAGCATGTCGAGGCCTGCGGGCTTGCGACCGAACGCGCGGTTCCACTCCGGGATCATCTTGTGGCAGGAGGGGCAGCCGCTCAGGAAGAAGACGAGCACGGTGCGGGACCCCTTCTTGAACTCGACGCGATGAGGGGAGCCGTCGACCGCCTGGGCGTCGAAGGCCGGGATGACGTCGCCGGCGGAAGGAGCCTGGGCCGGCGAAGCCCCGGGGGAAGGCGGGGTCTGGGCCCCGACCGGGAGCCACGCGATCGTAACCGTCGCGAGAACGAGGGACAGGAGCCGTGTGACGATCTTCATTCACTCTCCCGAGTAGCGCAGGTCGGGCCGCCAGAGCATCGACTTCGTGGAGATGCGGACCCTCCCGGTCCCTCCATCGTACTCGAAGGGTGCGGGGGTGGGATCGACGACCGGATCCCTCGTGAGGCCGGAGGCCGCGAGCTCCCGGAGGTCGCGGGGGAGCCGCCCGCGCGTCCGCGAGAACGCGTGGGCAGCGGCAGTCAGCCGGTCCGCCTGATCGAGGGTATCGAGGATCGCGAGCTGGCGTTCCGCATTGGTGCGGAGGACGCCCTCCTCGGCCTGGTCGTACATCTGTTGCCACATGGCCCGCGCCGCCGCCCGGTCGCCTCCCTTGACCAGCAGGTCGGCGGCCAGGGTCCTGAGCCAGAAGGCCGCGCCCGGGAGCTTGGACGCTTCGTACAGGATCCGCGAGGCCGCCTGCGCGTCGTGCAGGAACAAGTAGTGGAAGAAGCCGAGGTCCTGGCGGAGGCGCCAGGACTCGGGCATGCGCCCGACGCCCCGCTCCAGGAGCGCGATCCCGTTCCGCGGCCGTCCCGCGCCCGTCGGTCGGAGGCTCGCAGAGGAAGATGGCGCCGTACCGGTAGGCGATCTCCAGGCGCGGGTCGAGGGTGGTGGTGATGTCGATGAGCGGCTCGAGCAGCTCGAAGCGCTTGTCGCGGGCGAAGAGCCGCTGGCCGCCGAAGTACTGCACGGTGCGCAGCCAGTAGAGGTCGGCGGCCAGGCTCTTCGAAGCCCGGGACCATCCGCTTCACCTGCTCGCCCCGACCAGAGGTAGAGCACTTCCTCGCTGGGCGCGGAAGGCCCCCAGCTCGCGCGTCGATGCGGCCCTGGACCCACGGGAGGGCGGCGAGCGGCGACGAGACCGCGATCGGCAGGGCCGACGCCGCCTTCACTGGAAGTCTCGCGTCCGGAAGACGAGGAGCCCGAGCGCGAGAGCGACCAGCGATGTAGAGCGGCCGCGTAGAGCGGTGACCCAGCCGAGCGACCGAGACCGTCACGGGGTCGCCGTAGACCACGCGGTCCTTGAAGTCGAAGTTGCGGAAGTTGGGCACCACGTAGTAGAGCGCGTCGACCAGCCAGGCGGGCGCGCCGGGCGCCACCTCGCTGCATGTTGCGAATCACGTCGGAGAAGCGGCCGCCGATCACCACGCCCACGGTGCAGACGGCGGCCAGGGCACGGAGGAGGTGAGGGTCGAGAAGAGCATGGCCAGGGCGACCACCAGGAGGAGGCCCAGGTAGATCGGGTAGATGGCCTTCAGAAGGCCCGCCGTCGACACCGCCAGCCCGTCGCCCACAGGGTGAGGTAGAGGCCCGCCGCCATCACCGCCACGTTCACGAGAAGCGTGAAGCCCAGGCCGACGAACTTCCCCAGGAAGAACTCGTCGCGGCTCAGGGGCTTGGCCAGCAGGGGGTAGAGCGAGCGCCGCTCGATCTCCTTGCTCACGAGGCCGACGCCGATGAAGATCGCGATCAGGGTCCCGAACAGCTCCATGGCCGCGAGGCCGATGTCCTTGATGATCTTCTCGTCCTGGCGGATCGAGAGCTGGCCCACGAGGAGACCGGACAGGGTCATGAGGATGGCGAAGAAGACGAGGTTGTAGAGCACGCGCTCGCGCACCGTCTCCCGGAAGGTGTTGGCGGCCACCGCGAGGATGCGGCTTCAATCCTCGAACTCCCAGCGCTCGGAGGTGGGCGCGGCCGCCATCTCCTGGATGAAGTAGTCCTCGAGCGACTGCCGGACGGGCTGGACGGACAGGACACGTCCTCCCGCCGCCTCCACGGCGCGGATCACCGCTCCGAGCGCCCCCTCGCCGACCTCGAGGCGCAGACGCTCGCCCACCGTTTGCCGCGACGTGGAGGCCGGCCACCGAAGCGAGGTGCCCTTCGTCGACGCCGGCGACGAGCACCTCCATGTGGGAGACGTCGAGGCTCAGGATCTCGTCCAGGCGACCCACCTGCGAGGAGACGGCCCCCGCGCAGGACGGCCACGCGGTCGCAGAGCGTCTCCGCGTCGGGGAGGATGTGCGTGGAGAAGAAGACGGTCTTGCCGCGCGCCTTCAGGTCCAGGATGAGGTCGCGCACGAGCCGCCGGCCCAACGGATCGAGGCCGGACATCGGCTCGTCGAGGAAGACGCAGCTCGGGGTCGTTCACGAGGGCCTGGGCCAGCCCCGCGCGCTGGACCATCCCCTTCGAGAAGCGGCGCATCGAGACGTCCGCCGCCCGGGCGAGGCCCACGAGCTTCAGGAGGTCGTGCGTGCGCGCGCGTCGGGCCTCCTTGCCCATGCCGAAGAGCCGCCCGACGTAGTCGAGGTACTCCCGGGGCGTCAGGTAGTCGTAGAGGTACGGGTGCTCGGGCAGGTATCCGATCTGGAAACGCCAGGCCCGGTCGTCGAGCGGGCGTCCCAGTATCGAGATGGTCCCCTTCTCGGGGCGAAGCAGGCCCATCAGGATCTTCAGGGTCGTGGTCTTGCCCGACCCGTTGGCGCCCAGGTAGCCGAAGACCTCGCCCCGGTCGACGCGGAGGCTCAGGTCGACGAGAACCGGCCGCGGGCGGCGTGCGAAGAGGTGGCCGACCGGATAGGACTTGCTGAGGGAAGTGATCTCGAGAGCGGCCTCGGGCATCGCCGTCCGCGAGTGTACCGCGGATCTCGCCTCTTCTGTCCGGTCACAAAAACGGGGAGGGAGCGAACGCTCCCTCCCCGGACCGACGGTGCGCCGGGAGTCCTACTGGAGGACCTGGCAGTTCGAGTTGGCCGTATCGAGGAGGAACGTCGCCGCGACGATCGGGGGCTCTGCGCCGGCGTTGGAGAAGCAGAGGATTCCGCTCGAGTCGCCGCCGAAGCCACGAACGCCCGTCTGGCCGAAGTTGACCGGGGACGAGGTGTAGGAGTACGCCCCCGAGCTGGTGGGGGAGGCGCTGGGCGGACGCTGCACGGCGGGGACGACGGCGGACGGCCTGAAGGTGCGGGAGTAGCCCGACTTCGCCGTGCCCGCGGCGATCGGCTGTCGAGGAACGTCGGCGCGTTCGTCGGATAGTTGACGATGCAGCCGGCACCGGGGGCCACAAGGCAGCTCAGCTTGCTGTCGTAGAGCCCGCCGTTGGACGACTGGTACGCCGCCTGGGCCGAGATCACCGTGCGGATGTCGCCGATCGTCGCCGACTCGTTGGCGGAAACGCGGGCCCGGAGCAGGCTGGGGATCGCGATCGCCGCGATGATGCCGATGATCGCAACGACGATCAGCAGCTCGATCAGGGTGAAACCCTTCTGATTCTTGTTCGAGTTCAAGGTTAACCTTCCTTTCGCCAAGCATGGCTGCCCCCTCCATAGAGCAAGCAGGATGCCAGCGCACCCCGTCTTCAAGGTGTTGATTCTATTAGACTAGAAACTGAGAGGAGCCGCGGGTAACGGCGACAAATATCGTCAGCGGGCGTCAATTTTTGTCCGCCGGTCATCGCGTGCTTCTGTATGAGGTAGCGCAGGGAGCGGGGGGTGACCCCCAGGATGCGCGCCGCCTCCGCCCGGTCGCCGTCGGCCTTGCCGAGCGCCTGCATCAGGAGCTGGCTCTCCAGGACCCGGAGGTGCTCGTCCAGGTTGAAGCCGGGACCGATCTCGGCGCCCGGAAGGGCGGCCGACGTCCCGCCGCGGAGCGACTCGGGCAGGCGCTCGGGCAGGATGGCTTCGGTCGTCTCGAGGGCCACCGCGCGCTCGATGACGTTCTCCAGCTCGCGCACGTTGCCCGGCCACGCGTAACGCATCGAGCAGCCCCATGGCCTCGGTCGGAGATCTTGACGACGCTTCTTGCCCATCTGCGCGGCGAAGCGCCGCAGGAAGTGCTCGGCGAGCAGCGGGATGTCCTCGCGGCGCTCGCGCAGGGGCGGGGTTCGGATGGGGATCACCTGCAGCCGGTAGAAGAGGTCCTCGCGGAACCGACGCTTCTCGCACCAGCGATCTCCAGCGGGACGTTGGTGGCGGAGATGACGCGCACGTCCACCTCGACCTCGTCGGTGCCGCCCACCCGGCGGATCTTCTTCTCCTGCAGGGCGCGCAGCAGCTTCACCTGCATGGAGGGCGACGTCTCCCCCACCTCGTCGAGGAAGAGGGTGCCGCGGTGGGCCGCCTCGAAGAGGCCCTTCTTGGTCTGGTGGGCGTCGGTGAAGGCGCCCTTCATGTGTCCGAACAGCTCGCTCTCCAGCAGGGTCTCGGGCAGGCGCGCCGCAGTTGATGGAGACGAAGGGCGCGTCCGGCGCGGGGAGAGGGCGTGGATGGCCTTGGCCACCAGCTCCTTGCCCGTGCCGCTCTCCCCCGTGATGAGCACGGTGGAGCCGGTGGGGGCGATCGAGCGGACCATGTCGAAGAGGGCGGCCATGGCCGGCGAGACCCCGATGATCTGGTCGAGCCCGTGCTGCGCGGCCGGAGCTCGGCCTTGAGGCGCAGGTTCTCCTCGCGCAGCTCCTGCCGCTCGAGGGCGTTGCGGACCACGATCTTCAGCTCGTCCACGTCGAAGGGCTTGATCAGGTAGTCGTGGGCCCCGAGCTTCAGGGCGGCCACCGCGGTCTCCGTGGAGCCGAAGGCGGTCATCACGATGACCACCGTCTCCGGCGAGGCCGCCTTCACGTGGCGCAGGATCTCGATGCCGTCGCCGTCGGGCAGCTTGACGTCGGTGATGACCATGTCCACCGGGCCCTGCGCCGAGGACCGCCGCCGCCGCGGCCCGGCTCTCCGCGGTCACCACCTCGAAGCCCTCCTTCGTGAGCATGATCGCGAGCAGCTCGCGCATGGACTGCTCGTCGTCGCACGACCAGGATGCGGCTTCCTCCATGGCGGGGGCGCCGTGCGCTCGCGAAGGCGGACGGGCACCCGCGGGCAGGCGGACCTGCGACCTCGGTGCCCTCGGTAGGGCGCGCTGCTGCACCGTGATGTCGCCGCCGTGCTCGCGCACGATGCGGTAGACGATGGCGAGGCCCAGCCCGGTGCCCATGGGCGTCCGCGAGCTGGAAGGGCTCGAACATGCGCCGCTGCTCCTCGCGTCCCATGCCCCGCCCCTGGTCCCTCACCGAGAGCACGAGCTCGTCCGCCGTCCGCCGGAGCGCGCACGTGCAGGCGGCCGCCCGTCCGGCATCGCCTCGAGGCCGTTGCGCGGACGAGGTTCCAGAAGACCTGGGTGATCTGGTCGGGGTCGGCCAGGCAGAGGTGCGGGCCCTCGCTCGACCTCGAGCTCGACCGCGTGCTCCGGGCCGACCTCGGGCCCGTTGCGCAGGAGCGTCACCGCCTCCGCGACCAGGGGCCCGATGTCCACCGGCCCCGCGCGGCCCGGCCGGTCGGCCGCGCCTGGAAGAGGAACCGGTTCAGGGTGTCCGAGAGGCGCTTGCGACTCGCGGGTGATGATGTCGAGGAGGTGCGCTCCTGCTCGCGGAGATGTCGGGCTCCGCCCATCAGCACCTGCGCGGAGCCGCTGATGGAGCCCAGCGGGTTGCGGATCTCGTGGGCGAGCTGGGCCGCCATCTCTCCCACCGCCGCCAGCTTCTCCTTGGTGCGCACCTCCTGCTCCAGGCGCTTGATGTCGGTCAGGTCCTGGAAGACGAGGAGGTAGCCCGCGCTCCCGCGGGCCGCCGGCGGCGAGGGGCGTCACGGAGACGCCGAGGTCCAGCCGCTGGCCCTCGGGGCGGTCGTAGGCGAGCTCGAGCCGGGCCAGCGCCGTGCTGCGCGCGCCCGCACGCGGACCACGGAGGGCTCCAGCAGCGACGAGGCGAAGCACGTCCCGCAGCGTTCTGGCCGCGCACGCGCCGGCGTGGCGATGGCCGAGGATCGCGCTCGCCGAACGCGTTGACGTGGAGGATGTGACCGTGCGGCGTCGGCGGTCAGGAGGCCGCTGTGGATGCTGTTGACGATGAGCTCGTTCAGCTCCCGCAGGTCGGCCACCTGCACCGCGGCCTCCTCGCAGCCGCTCGCCCGCGTGCCGCAGGCTCTCCGAGAAGTAGGAGCCCGATGAGGGCCACCGTGCCGCAGGCGACCGCGGTCACGAAGACGGAGTAGAGGAGCGCGCTTCGCGGGCAGGCAGAGCACGTCGGACAGGCCCTGGGGCGGGCACGAGGCCCGGCCGCACCGCCCACAGCGATCGCCGCGTAGAAGAGCGTGGCGAGCCCGGCCAGGATCAGGCCCCCGCGCCGGCGAGAGCAGCACGCTGCCCGAGAGCACGGAGATCGGGTAGAGCAGCATGAAGCCGGCCGCGCACCCCCCCGGTCACGTAGACGAGCCCGGTGATGACGATGAGGTCGCCCAGCGACCTGGACGTAGACCTGGGCGCGCCGCGGTCGGGCAGGAAGCGCAGGAGCAGGGCGTGGAGGACGGTGAGGAGTAGGTGCGCCACGATCGAGGAAGTAGAGGGGGTTGACGGCGAGGAGGGTCTCGGAGACCGCCTCCACGTAGGTGGCGATGAGGAGCAGGGTGGTCACCATGACCACCCTGAAGAGCATCAGCTTCTTGAGTCGAAGCTCCAGGGTCGTCCATGGCCTTCATTCACCGGCGGGGCCCGACGCACGGGCGCTCGCATGCGCCCGGTGCGTCGCGCCGCCGAGCTCAGCTCAGCTTGCTGATGAGGTCGAACAGCGGCAGGTACATGCTGATGACGATGCCGCCCGACGGTGACGCCCAGGAACAGGATCATGACCGGCTCCATCAGGGTGAGGAGGTTGGCCACCGCCTGGTCGACCTCTTCCTCGTAGAAGTCCGCGATCTTGCTGAGCATGGCGTCGAGGGCGCCCGTCTGCTCGCCGACGCCGATCATCTGCACGACCATGGGCGGGAAGACGCCGCTCTCCTTCAGGGGCTGGGCCACGGTGAGGCCGCTCTCCACCCCCTTGCGCACGGCCATGATCGCGTCCTCGACGATGGCGTTGCCGGCGGTGCGGGCGGTGATCTCGAGCCCGTCCAGGATGGGCACGCCCGAGGAGATGAGGGTGGAGAGGGTCCGGCAGAAGCGGGCCACCGCGATCTTCTGCATGATGATGCCCAGGATCGGCAGCTTCAGGACAATCCGGTCGACCACCCGGCGTCCGCCGTAGGTCGCGTAGTAGCGCCGGAAGAGCACGACGAGTAGCACGAGGCCCAGACGACCAGGAAGGGCAGCAGGCGCACGAACCAGTTGGACTGCGGCGATCACGATGCGGGTGGGCAGCGGGCAGCTCGGCCCCCAGGCCCTCGAACATCGAGGCGAAGGTGGGGATGACCTTCCACAGGATGACCGCGATGACGATGCCGGCGATGCGAGATGACCGCGATCGGGTAGACCATGGCGCCCTTGACCTGGGCCTTCAGCTTCACCGCCTTCTCGATGTAGGTGGCGAGGCGCTTCAGGATGGTGTCGAGGATACCGCCCGCCTCCCCGGCCGCGATCATGTTGACGAAGAGGTCGTCGAAGGCCTTGGGGTGCTTGCGCATCGCGTCGGCGAGGCTGGCGCCCGCCCTCCACGTCCATGCGCGTCTGCTGGAGGATCTTCGCGAAGTTCTTGTTCTCCTGCTGGCCGCCCAGGATCTCGAGGCACTGGACGAGGGGCAGACCGGCGTCGATCATGACGGAGAACTGGCGCGTGAAGATGGCGAGGTCCTTGGCGGGAACGCCTCCGCCCAGCTTGGGCAGCGACGATCTCCTTGCCCTTCTCCTTGACCGACGAGACCAGGATCTGGTCGCGCCGGAGCAGCGCCATCACGGCTTCCTTGTTCTCGGCGACGCGCTCTCCGGAGACCGCCTTGCCGTCGCGGGTCTTGCCCTTCCAGACGAATGCAGGCATCGCGCCCTCCTAGATCCGTGCCCGGGTCACTAGCGGGCCCCCGGACGCATCGGCGGCCGGCCTCCGGCCTGGGGTGTCGACAGGCCGGCGCCGCGGTTGATCATGTCCTGAAGCTCGTCGGGGTTCGAGCGTGATCCCGAGGGCCAGTCTGCAGGGTGATCTGCTTGGCGAAGTAGAGAGCTGGCCAGGCACTGGTTGAAGGTCTGCATTCCGAACTTCTCCTGGCCCGTCTGCATGGCGGAGTAGATCTGGTGGATCTTGTCCTCGCGGATGAGGTTCCGGATGGCCGGCGTTCGGGACCATGATCTCCATGGCCAGGCAGCGCCCGGTGCCGCTGGCCTTGGGGAGCAGCGATTGGCACATGATCCCTTCCAGCACCAGCGAGAGCTGGGCGCGGATCTGCGACTGCTGGTGGGCGGGGAACACGTCCACGATGCGGTTGATGGTCTGGGCCGCGGAGTTCGTGTGGAGGGTGGCGAAGGTCAAGTGGCCGGTCTCCGCGATGCGCAGCGCGGACTCGATCGTCTCGAGGTCGCGCATCTCGCCGATCAGCACCACGTCGGGGTCTTCGCGCAGGGCGGCGCGCAGCGCGTTCGTGAAGGAGTGGGTGTCGGCGTGCAGCTCGCGCTGGTTCACCACGCACTTCTTGTGCTGGTGGAGGTACTCGATCGGGTCCTCCACGGTGAGCATGTGCTCGTGGCGCTCGCTGTTGATCTTGTCGAGCATGGCCGCGAGGGTGGTGGACTTGCCGGAGCCCGTGGGCCCGGTGACGAGCACGAGGCCGCGGGGCTTGTCGCAGATGGTGGCGATCACCGGGGGCAGGCCCAGGTCCTTGAAGCTGCGGATCTCGTAGGGGATGGTCCGGTAGACGGCGGCCACCGCGCCCCGCTGCATGAACACGTTGGCGCGGAAGCGGGCGAGCCCCTTGATCCCGAAGCTGAAGTCCAGCTCGAGGTTCTCCTCGAAGCGGTGCTTCTGCGCGTCGGTGAGCACGCTGTAGGCGAGCTGCTTGGTCTCCACCGCGGTGAGCGGCGGCAGGTCCAGCGGCCGCAGCTTGCCGTCCACCCGGATCTGGGGCGGCGAGTTGGTGGTGACGTGGAGGTCGGTCCCCCCCATCTCCGTCATCGTCTTGAGCAGCTGGTGCAGGCTGACGGCCACGATTCGCCTCCTCTAGAGCCCTTCGGCCCTCAGAGCACGGTCTCCCGCAGGACTTCCTCGACGGTGGTGACCCCGCCTTGATCTTCTCCAGGCCGCTCATGCGCAGGGTGAGCATGCCCTCTTCGAGGGCCTTCCTCTTGATCTCGACCGCGGTGGCCCCCACCATGATGAGGTCGCGGATTCCCTCCGCGATCTCCATGACCTCGTAGAGGCCCACCCGGCCCTTGTAGCCGGTGCCGTTGCAGGTGCCGCAGCCCCGGCCCTTGTAGAGCTTGAACGTCCCCACCTGCTCGGGGGTGAAGCCCGATCTCGATGAGGGTCTTGCTGGGCATGTCCGTGACCTCGACCTTGCAGTTGCGCACAGATGCGGCGGATGAGGCGCTGGGCCTGGATGAGGTTCACCGCCGTGCCCACCAGGAACGGCTCGATGCCCATGTTCACCAGGCGCGAGACCGTGGAGGGGGCGTCGTTCGTGTGCAGGGTGGAGAGCACGAGGTGGCCGGTGAGCGCGGCCTTGACCGCGATCTCGGCCGTCTCGTAGTCGCGGATCTCCCCCACCAGGATGATGTTCGGGTCCTGGCGCAGGAAGGAGCGCAGCGCGGCCGCGAAGTTGAGGCCGATGTTGTCCTTGATCTGGACCTGGTTGATCCCGGCGAGGTTGAACTCCACCGGGTCCTCGGCGGTCATGATGTTGGTGTCGGGCTTGTTGAGGCTGGCGATGGCGGAGTAGAGCGTGTTGGTCTTGCCGGAGCCGGTGGGGCCGGTGACGAGCACGATGCCGTACGGCTTGGCGATCGCCCTCTTGAAGCGCTCGAGCGAGTGCGGCTCGAAGCCCAGCTTGGTCATGTCGAGCATGAGCTTCGACTTGTCGAGGAGCCGCAGGACGATCTTCTCGCCCCAGAGGGTGGGCAGGCAGGAGACGCGGAAGTCGAGGTCGCGGCTCCGGTCCTCGATCTTCATCTTGATCTTGATGCGGCCGTCCTGGGGCAGCCGCTTCTCCGCGATGTCCAGCTTGGCCATGATCTTGATGCGCGAGGTGAGCGGGTCGCGCAGCTTCATGGGCAGCGCCATCACGTTGTAGAGGATCCCGTCGATGCGGAAGCGGACGCGGAACTCCTTCTCGTAGGGCTCGATGTGGATGTCGGAGGCCCCGCGCTTCAGGGAGTCGATCGAGGAGGACGTTCGATGAGCTTGACCACCGGCGCGGCGTCCGCCGACTTGCTCAGGTTGCCGAGGTCGATCTCGTCGTCGGCCTCCTTGACCGTCTCCACGTCGGCCTCGGCGTCGGACATCGCAGTCGAGGTCGACCTCGGAGAGGCCGACCGAGGCCATGTCGTCCACGGTGAGGCCGGGCCCGTCCATCACGTCCTTGAGGCTGGCTGGTTCCCCCCGAGCATGGGGAAGCCCCCTCCGGCGCCTTCCGCCCGTCCTGCCGCAGCTCCAGCGACCGCGTGGAGCCGTAGTACTTCTCGATCGCCTCCTCGAGCGACGTCTCGGAGGCCACCACCGGCTCCACGTTGTAGCCCGTCATGAACTTGATGTCGTCCATGGCGAACACGTTCGTGGGGTCGGCCATGGCGATGGTGAGGGTGGCCCCCGAGCGCGACAGGGGCAGGATCTGGTACTTCCGGGCCGTCTCCGCGGGGATGATCTTGATGATGGCGGGATCGACCTCGAAGTGGTCGAGGTTGATCGAGGGGACGCCGTACTGCCGGGAGAGCAGGCTCGTGATCTCCTCGTCCTTGACGTAGCCGAGGGACACGAAGGCCTTCCCGAGCTTGCCCCCGTTCATCTTCTGGTGGCTGAGGGCTTCCTGGAGCTGCTGCGGAGTGACCATGTTCTCCTTGAGCAGCAGTTCGCCGAGCTTGACGGGCATGAAAGCTAGAAACCCATCTCCTTCTGATACTTAGTCGAGAATGGTAACGCCACGCCGCTGAAGCTGTCAAGTGCGGCGCCTCACCTCTTTTCGACTCAAGTACGACCATGCGCGAGACCGCTCGTCCGGTCCGGCGTGCTAGCATCAGCGGCAGATCGCAATGGCCGCTCTCCCCGCGAAGGAAAGCGCACTGGCAAATCCGATCCCTCTTTCGGCCCCCTGGATAGGCGAGGCGGAGGCCGCTCGCGTGCGCGAGGCCCTGTCCGGGCGCCTGGCCGGGGACGGCCCCTTTGGACGGAAGGCGGAGAAGCGGCTCGCGGAGCGGCTGGGGGTCCCGCGCGTTCTCCTCACCACTTCCTGCACCCACGCCCTCGAGCTTGCTCTCTTGGCCCTCGGGGTGGGCCCCGGGGACGAGGTGATCTGTCCCTCCTTCACGTTCGTGTCCACGGCCAACGCGGCGCTGCGCGTGGGGGCGCGGCCCGTCTTCGCCGACATCGAGGAGCGGACCCTCGGCCTGGATCCCGAGGACGTGGAGAAGCGCTTGACCGACCGCACCCGGGTCCTGCTCCCCATCCACTACGCGGGACTCGCCCCGGACATGGACCGTCTCCTCGCGATCGGCCGGACCCGGGGCCTGAAGGTCGTGGAGGACGCGGCCCAGGGGCTGGGGGCGTCCTACGGGGGCAAGCCCCTGGGTACGCTGGGCGACGCCGGCTGCTTCAGCTTCCACGAGACGAAGAACATCACGTGCGGCGAGGGGGGCGCGCTCGTGATGAACGACCCCGAAGCCACCCGGCGGGCGGAAGTGATGCGGGAGAAGGGCACGAACCGCAGCGCGTTCCTCCGGGGCGAGGTCGACCGCTACACCTGGGTCGCCGAGGGGAGCAGCTACATCCTCTCCGACGTCCTCGCCGCCCTCCTCGACGCCCAGCTCGACCGGTTCGACGAGATCCAGACGCGCCGCGCCCGAGTGGTCGGCCGCTACCGCGAAGGGCTCGTGGAGTGGGCGGATCGCAACGGGGTCCGCCTGGTCCGCGAAGACGACAGGCGCACCCCCAACCACCACCTCTTCGTGATGCTCCTCCCCGACGCAAAGAGCCGCGATGCCTGCCTCGACGCTCTCCGGGTCGCGGGAGTCCAGGCGTCCTTCCACTACGTTCCCCTGCACTCCGCCCCCCAGGGGCGGGCCCTCGGCGAGGACGGCCGGAACCTGCCCGTCACCGACCGGATCGCGAGCACGCTCGTCCGCCTGCCCCTGCATCCCCTGCTCACCGACGACGAGGTCGGCCGCGTCCTCGACGCGGTGCGCGCGTTCCGGCCCTGACCTCGGGGATGGCGACCGCCCCCGAGCTGAGCGTCGTCCTCGCCTGCTACAACGAAGCGGAAGTCCTGGAAGCGAGCTTCAAGGAGATTCGGGACACGCTCGAGGAGATGAAGCGGCCCTACGAGGTTCTCTTCGTGGACGACGTGAGCAGGGACGGGACGCGGGCTTTGATCGGCAAGATCGTGGAGGAGAACGCGGGCGTCGACATTCGCGTTCTCCTCCACGAGCGAAACCGAGGCCGCGGCCAGACCGTGACCGACGGCTTCCGGGCCGCGCGCGCGCCCATCGCGGGCTACCTCGACGTGGACCTGGAGGTGCACTGCCGCTACATTCCCTCGCTCGTGCGCGCCCTCGAGCGCGGGGCGGACGTGGCGACGGTGCGCCGCATCTACGCGTTCCAGCTCGGGTCCGTGGACCGCTACGCGATGAGCCGGGGCTACTCGTTCCTGGTGCGCCGCCTCCTCGGGGTGTCCTTCCGCGATACAGAGACCGGCTTCAAGTTCTTCCGCCGAGACGCGGCGCTGCCCGTCCTCGACGAGATCGCCGACCCCGGGTGGTTCTGGGACACCGAGTTCATGGTGCGCGCGGGGCGCCGCGGCCTCCGCATCGACGAGATCCCCGGGGCCTACATCCGTCGCCGCGACAAGACCTCGACCGTGCGCGGTCTCCGGGACTCCGTCCGGTACTTCGGCAAGCTCCTGGCCTTCCGCCGGCAGCTGCGCGCTCCTGGGCCGTGAAGTCCCTCGACGAGATCGGCTTCGGAAAGGCCGCCCGCTACGGCTTCTTCACGCTGGCCATGGCCCCCTACCGCCTCCTGCTCTTCCCCCAGCTCCGCGCCCCCTGGCTCCGCCTGCTCGGGGCGAGCATCGGGAGGCGCACGATCCTCCACGACGTGCGCTTCTTCAACCTCTATCGGCGGGGGCTTTCCGGGCTCGAGATCGGCAACGAGTGCTTCGTCGGCGACGAGTGCCTGCTCGATCTCGCGGAGGGGATCCGCCTCGAGGACCAGGCGACCCTGGCCGAGCGCGTGCTCGTCCTGACGCACACCAACGTCGGCTACCGCGACCACCCCCTGCAGAGCCAGTTTCCCCCGATGGCGGCTCCGGTGGTGATCGGGAGCGGGGCCTTCGTGGGGGCGGGCGTCACCCTCCTCCCCGGCGTGCGCGTGGGGAGCCGCTCCTTCGTGGCCGCGGGCAGCGTCGTCACCATGGACGTCCCTCCCCGCACCCTGGTGGGCGGCATCCCCGCCCGTCCTCTGCGCTCTCTGGAGCCGGATGACGCCTGACGTCCCGCGCGAAGAGCACTTCCCCGGCTGGGCCGCTCCCGTCCTCGTCGGTGTGGTGGCCTTTCTGCCTTTCGTGCGCGGCTTGCTCTCCGGCGCCAGCTTCTACTTCCGGGATCTGTCCCGACAATTCTTTCCGGTCCGCCGCTTCGCCGCGGAGGGCCTCCTCCGCGGGGAGGTCCGCTACTGGAACCCGCTCGTCCACGAGGGCGAGCCTCTCTCCCTCCTCCCCGTCGCCTATCCCCCCGACCTCCTGCACGTCGTCCTCCCGAACGAGTGGGGCTTCTCGCTCCTCCTCGCCCTCCACGTCCCCCTCGCGGCGCTCTTCTTCTTCGCTCTCGCCCGCGAGCTCGGCCTGGGCCGAGCGGCGGCGGCGGGAGGAGCGCTTGCCTACGCGCTCGGCGGCTTCGCCCTCTCCTCCCTCAACCTGTACGTGCACGCGCAGGCGCTGGCCTGGTCCCCTCTCGTGGTTCGCGGAGTGCTGCGGGCCGCTCGGGGCACGCCGAGGGATGCGGCGCTCGCCGCGCTCGCCCTGGCGGTCGCCCTCACGACCTCGGGGGTGGAGATCGTCGCCCAGGCGGTCCTGATCGCCCTCGTTCTCGCCTGGCCACTGCGGTCGCGTCCGGCCTGGCGAGGCGTCTCCATCGTGCTCTTGCTGGGAACCGGCCTCGCCGCGTTCTCCATCCTTCCGGTGGGTGCCCTGGTGGGGCAAAGTGCACGTGGCGGAGGCTTTCCCGTGGAGGTGGTGCTCTCGCACTCCGTCCATCCCCTCGCGTTCTTTCAAGTCCTGGTGGCCGGCTTCTTCGGCGATCCCTCGGACCTCGCCGGCGCATTCTGGGGCCAGCGCTTCTTCCCGCTCGGGTTTCCCTACATCGTGAGCCTCTACGTGGGGGCGGGCGTAGTCGCCCTGGCCGCTCTCGGCGCGACTTCCGGCCTCGTGTTGCGACGTCGGCTGGTGATCCTCGCCCTGCTGGCCGGGCTCGTCTGTCTCGGTCCGTGGGCCGGCCTCGGCGCGGTCGTGGAATGGCTCGAGCCGCTCCGGCGCTTTCGATACCCGTCGAAGGCGTTCTTCACCGTCCACTTCGCCCTGGCCCTCCTCGCCGCGCTCGGTCTCGATGCGGTGCGGCGGAGCGAGAGCCCGCGATCCCCGGCTCGGCTGGCTCTCCTCGGCCTCCTCGTGGGCGCTCCCCTCGCCGCCAGTCCTCTCGCGCCCGGGCTGTGGCCGCGCGCGGTGCTCTGGTTCGTGGCGGGCTTCTTCCCGCCGGACATGCCCTGGAACCAGCGTCTCGAGTGCCTCCGGTTCATGACCTCCGACGCGGCCCTCGGCGGTTCCATGGCTCTCGTGCTGGGAGGAGTGGCCTTCGCCGCTCGGCAGGGAAGGCTCCGGCCGGCCGCCGCCGCCGCCGCCCTGTCCGGACTCGTCGCCGCCGACCTGCTTCGCGCGGGCGCCGGCCTCAACCCGATGGTCACGTCGTCCTTCTTCGCGCTCTCTCCAGAGATGACGGCGGTGGCCCGGCGCCTGGAAGAGACCCGGGGAAGAGTCTTCACCTGCGACGCGTCCCAAAGCCCGGCCTATCTCGCCGCACGCGGAGCGCTCGGTCGTCGGCACGAGGCCTGGTCCTTCGCCGTCTTTCGCGAGACCTTGACGCCCTACTACAACCTCGGCCCCGCCGTTTCCACCGCCCTCAGCCTGGACCTCACGATGCTCACACCCCGGACGCGGGTGACCTCGCCCGAGGAGGCCGCCTGCCGCGACCTCCCGTCCCTCGTCCCGCGCCTGCGCGAGTCGGGCGTCACGCACGTCCTCAGCCTCGATCGGCTCGAGAGCGTCGATCTCGTTCCCGAGGCCGTCGTGGAGCCGGAGGCGGTGCGACCGCTCGCGGTCCTCATCTACGCCTTGCGCGAGCCCCGGCCGCTCGTCGAGATGGCAGGAGGGCCCGTTCGCATCGTCCGGGATCGGCCGGGCCTCGTGGACGTCGAGACGGAGACGGAGGGCACCGTCGTGGTGCGCCAGACGGCGGGCGCGGGTTGGCGCGCGAGCGTCGATGGACAAAAGACCCCGCTGCTGGAGACGGAGGGCGGCCACCTGGCCGTCGCGGTCGGCCCCGGCCGACGTCGCGTGCGTCTCGACTACCAGCCGCCTGGCCTCATCGCGGGCGCCGTCATCTCGCTCGCATATGTCGGGGCGTTCGTCTACATCGTCCGGAGACGACGACCCTAGGGCGACGCGGACGCGTTGCCGCGGGCCACCCAGCGCGCGGCCGCTTCGGGCCGGCCCAGCACGTGGGCGAGCCGCAATCCGATCGCCGCGAGCTCCGCTCGCTCGGCGGGCTCCGCGGTCTCCACGAGGCCCTGCGCGTCGAGCGCGTCGAGACGCGCGAGCGCCTCTTCGCGCGCGCCCGCCCCCGCCAGCGCCTTCACGAGTCCACGCCGCCACGGCAAGGCCACGTCCGGATGCCGGGCGATGCATGCCTCCGCGCGCTTGACGAACGTCGCCGTCGCGGGCCGCGCGAGCACGGAGCTCGCCTCGGCGAGAACGGTGCCGAGGGAGCCCAGGTAGGCGTTGCAGACGTCCACGGACCCTCCCGCCTCGAGCCGGGGCTCGAGCGAGCGGGCGAGGAGGAGGCGGGCCTGCAGCCCCTCGGGCAGGGCGAGCACGTCGAGCGGGTTCCCCTCCGCCTCGAGCGCGGAGTGGGCCGCGAGCGAGCGGCCTACTGCTCCGTAGGCTCCCGGCTGTCGCGCGAGCGTCTCGCGCAGCCGGCCGAGGTCCTGGGCGGTGAGCGGGTGCGCCTTCAGGTACTCCGACAGGAAGAGAGGCTCCGCGCCGAGAGGCGAGATCCGCTCGTCCAGCTCGGAGAATATCGGGTAGGGGCTGCCCACGAACTGTGCGCGGGCGGCCCAGAACTCCATGCGCGGGAAAAGATCGCGGTACGCCGGAGCCCCGCTCCTCTCCCAGAACCGGCGGCTGCCCTCGTCCGTGGCCACCTGGCTGAGCAGGAACAGTACGGGATCACCGAGCCGCCCCACCCGCGGGTTCCGAGAGGCGAGGCCCTCGGCCGGACGCACGTCCCGGATCCTCCGCGCGAAGGCGTCGGGGTCGAAGGGCGGAGGCTCGCGGCCGGCCAGGAACAGCAGGTCCGGCTCCTCGCCCATCCACACCGTCACCCAGGGGAACACCCGCCGCAACGAAGCGCTCACCGAGCTCACGATGCGGGGCTCGGAGGAATAGAGCTGGATCCACTGCGTGAAGATGCCTCCCGGCTCGAGCCGCGAGAGCACCACGCGATAGAAGTCCTCGGTGAAGAGGGAGGCTACGCCCGGCACCCACACGTTCGTCGGCTCGCTCACGATGACGTCGTACTTGCTCCGCTGGAGGAGCATGAACTCCCGGGCATCGAGCACGACCAGCGACATCCGGGGGTTCTCGAGGACGCCGTCGTTGACCTCCTCGAAGAACGAGGCCGCCTTCACCACGTCCTGGGTAATCTCCGCCACGTCCGCCGTCGTTCCCGGATGCCGCAGCACCGCCCCCGCGGTCGCCCCGCTGCCCAGGCCGATCACCATCACCCGCTTGGGCGCCGGGTGGAGGAACATGCCGAGGTGGCCGACGATGAGCTGCGAGAGGAGGTCGCCCCCGGTGGAGGCGTCCGGCTTCCCGTTCACGCGCATCACCTTCTCGACGCGCCGGTCCTCGACCGCCACCGTCGCGTCCGACCCGTCGCGGGCCCAGAGGAACGTGTCCCGCGACCGGGACTGGCGGAACGCCTCGAACGTCGGGTAGTCGAAGCGGCGCTCCCAGCGGTAGAGGGCGACCTGCATCAGCCGGGCATCCCAGCTCGGGTAGCCCGCGAGCCGGATCCCGGCCACGAGGGCCACGACGCCGAGAGCGACGGCCCAGAGGGACGGACCGGCGGTGCCGCGGTCCGCGGCCACCGCATCGCGCAGCGCCCGCCAGGGAGAGCCCGTGGCCTGGGGGCGCCATGCGTGGAAGAGGACCACGGCGAGCGCGCCCGAAACGACCGCCCCGAGCAGAAACGTGCGCTCGAGACCCAGCACGGGAAGGAGGACGAAGCCCGTCAGCGCCGCCCCCACGACGCTGCCCACGGTGTTCACGGAGAAGACGTTGCCGACACGTCGCGCCAGCGATTCGAACCGGTCGACGCACACCCTGGTGGCCAGCGGCAGCGCCGCTCCCATGAGCGCGGTGGGCACGAGCATGAGCAGGAGAGCGAAGGTCACTTGCGACGTCAGGTAGAAGGCGTAGTTCTCCGGCGAGTGCACGACCCCCAGCCCGAGCCGGTAGAACAAGTAGGGAACGCGCTCGTAGAGACGGAGCGGGAGCAGTACCGAGAGGGCGATGCCGAGCTCGCAGAGGGCGAAGAGGGCGAGGGCGTTCCGCCGGCCGTGGAGGACCCGCCCCACGAGCCCGGAACCCGCCGCGATACCGAGGATGAAGCCGGCGAGCATCGTGCTGAAGGAATTGACGGTGCCCCCCATCGACATCACGAGGAGGCGGATCCAGCAGAGCTCGTAGAGCATGGTGAGCCCGCCCGCGACCGCGATGCACCCGAACGCCGTGCGAGCCTGGCGGGCGGTGTACTCCACCTCGGGCGTCGTCTCCACGGACGGCCTCGTCGCGACCGGGCTCGCTCCCGTCTCCGCGCTCTCCGTCTTCCGGGAATACCCGGAGCGGTAGATGACGTAGAAGACGCCCCCGATGGCGGTGTTGAGCAGCGACGTGCCCACGACCCCGAACTCGAGGCCGAGCTTCTCCACCACGTAGAAGCCGCCGACGAGGCACCCCACGACGGCCCCCGCGGTGTTGATGAAGTAGAGCCAGCTCAAGCGGAAGCCGAGGCCGGAGAGCGAGTCGATCGCGAACTTGGCGAGGACGGGCAGCGTCCCTCCCATGAGCGCGCAGGGCAGGAAGATGGAGACGACGGAGAGCCCGATCTTGAGGACGGGGTTGAGCGCCGACGTGGGGCCGGTGCGTGCGCCCAGCGCCAGATAC
This sequence comes from uncultured Acidobacteriota bacterium, assembly GCA_963742595.1. Lineage (GTDB taxonomy): Bacteria > Acidobacteriota > Vicinamibacteria > Fen-336 > Fen-336 > CAVPGH01. Next base: position 408,014 of record CAVUMT010000001.1, read on the forward strand.
ACGTCGGACAGGCCCCGGAACAAGAAGGGAAACAGCAGGCAGAGGAGACCGATGCCGACCTCGAGCAGCGCGTAGAGCAGGACCTTGTCCATCTTCGTCCGGTCGGCGAGCCGGCCGAAGAAGGCGTTGCCGAAAGCGAGGCCGCCCATGAAGGTGGCGAGGACCACCGTGTGGGCGAAGGACGTGCTGCCCAGGAAGAGTGTCAGGAACTTCGACCAGATGACCTCGTAGATGAGGGCGGAGATCCCGGACAGGAAGAACGCGAGGTAGAGAAGGCCGCGCAGCCGGACGGGGTTCATCGGCCCGCGTAGGCTAGAGGGGGTCGTGGCACAACGTCAACTCGACGGGGACGCCGCCGAACCTGCGGCGCGTCGGGCGTTGATAGCATGTGGCCATGGAAGGCCGCCCCCGGGGGAGACGCGACCTCGTCGCGATCGCTCCCCACCTCGCCTACGCGGCCCTCGGCCTCTGGCTCTTCTCGGGACCGCTCCTCGAGGGGCGGGCGCTGTTCTTCCGCGACCTGTCGACCTTCTTCTATCCCAACTACGTCTTCCTCGAGCGGTCGCTGGCCCAGGGCGTCTGGCCCCTCTGGAACCCGGCGGCGGACGCGGGAGCCCCTTTTCTCACCAACGCGTATCCCGTGGACCTGCTGCTCGTGTCCGCATTCGGGGCGAGCCGGGCCCTCGCGCTGGGGCCCCCGATCCACCTGCTCCTCGCCCTCAGCGGGACGTTCCTCCTCGGGCGCCGGCTGGGCATGGACCGCTGGGGAGCCTCGACCGCGGGAATCGCATTCGGCCTCGGCGGATACTTCCTCTCCTCCGTCAACCTCCTTCCCCTCTCGCAGGCGGGAGCGCTCGCCCCGTGGTTGCTCGGCGCCGCCATAGCACTCTTCGAACGTCCGAGCGGACGCCGGGTTGCGGCGCTCGCGGTCCTGACGGCACTCCAGGTGAGCACCATTGCCGGCGAGATCGTGATCCTCACCTGGCTCGCGCTGCCCTTCCTGACCGTGAAGGCGCCGACGCGCAAGGGCGTCCTCGCGCTGGGGGCGGCCGCCCTCCTGGCCGCCCTGCTCGTGGCGCCCGTCCTCGGGAACGTCGGCTCCGCCCTCGCCGGCACTCAGCGCGGCGCCGGCTTCGATCCCGCACAGGCCCTGAGCTATTCCGCGCGCGTTCCCGTGCTCGTGGAGGCGCTCCTCCCCCATTTCCTCGGCGACGTCCACGCCCTCACGTACCACGGCTTCTGGGGCCAGGCGTTCTTCCCGGAGGGGAACCCCTACTTCCTGAGCCTCTACCTCGGCCCCGTGGTGCTCGTGGCCGCCCTCGCCGCCGGCCGGCACCGAGCCTGGCTCCTGGTCCTCCTCGGTATCCTCCTCAGCCTCGGCGAGTACGGACCCCTCGCCCCCGTGCTGCCTGTGCTGCTCCGGGTCTTCCGCTCACCGGTGAAGTTCTTCTTCCTGAGCGCGCTCGGCCTGAGCCTGCTCGCAGGGGTCGGGGTGACCAGGCAAATGACGGCGACCCGAGCCCGCTGGGGCATGACGCTCGTGGGCGCGACGCTGGCCCTGGGCGGCGCGCTTCTCCTCCTCGAGCCCCGGCTGGCTGCCCCGGCTCTCGGGGTGCTTCCCGCGGAATTCCAGGACTCCGGCGCGCTCTGGGCGGCACGAGCGCGTGTGGCCGATGCGGTTCCTGGTCAGCGGGCTCCTCGCTCTGGCGGCGGCGGTCGCCCTCGTCCGGGGCGCGCGGCTCGTCCCCCTCGTCCCGTTCCTCCTCGCCCTCGACCTGCTGATCGTCAACGGCGGGATCAACACCTCGGCCGACCGCGATTTCTACGAGCTCCGGCCGCCGATGAGGAGCCTCGTGCAGTCCGCGCAGGGAGAAGGCCGCTACCGTTGGTTCTCCTACGGAGTGGCCAACGCCGCCCGGCTCGCGTGGGCCCCGGAGATCCTGCGGCGCAACGCCGACGTCTGGCTCTACTACCTCGACCGACAGGCGCTCCTGCCGCGCACGCACGTCCTGGACGGCCTGGAAGGCGCTTTCGACGTCGACCGCACGGGGCTGGCGCCGCGGGACTCCGTCCTGGAGGTCGGGGAGGCGAGCCCTCTCCAGTTCCCTTCGATCGTCGCGCGCCTGCGGCTCGCCAACGTGCGCTGGGTGCTCTCCTTCGATCCGCTGCCCGAGGAGCTCGTGGCGCGTCGAGCGGAGGTCGCGTTCCCCGAGGTCTCTCCCCCCCTCACGCTCTTCGAGCTGCGCGACCCGCTGCCCCGCGCCTTCTGGGTCGGGCGCACCGAGGTCTCGACCGACTCGCGGGCTCGCGAGGAGCGGCTCCTCGATCACGAGTTCCCGGCTCGGGAAGTGGTGTTGCTCGACGCCCCGCCTCCGCCGGGCGTCTTTGGCTCCGCCGGAGACGCGCGGGGGAACGTCGTCTTCGAGCCGATCGACGCCCACCACGTGCGGCTCCACACCTCCGGCCCTCCGGGCCTCGCGGTCGTCCTTTCCGGATACCACCCGGGCTGGAAGGCGGCGGGGCCGGACGGATCGCTGCCGGTGCTGCGCGCCAACGGCCGGTACTGGGCGGTGCCCGCGCGAGGGGGGGACCAGGTGATCGACGTCCGATACGCTCCGCCCTGGGTCGGCTCCACCCTCGGCCTTCTCGCCGTGGGCGCTCTCGCCTCCGTCGTCCTCGCGCTCCGCGGCGGAGGCGAGGTTTGACTGGCCCAAGCTCCGCCGGGTACCATGCTTCGTACGCGAAGGCCCAGAAAGTATTGGCCATCGTCGCAATAATCCCGGCGCGCTACGGCTCCACACGACTGCCGGGGAAGCCTCTCTCGGACATCCACGGCAAGACCCTGATCGAGAGGGTCCACGAGCGGGCGCGGGGCGCGCGGAGCCTGGATCGTGTGCTCGTGGCCACGGACGACGAGCGGATCGCGGTCGTGGTGCGTAGCTTCGGAGGCGAAGCAGTGATGACGTCGAAGCGCCACCTCACCGGGACGGACCGGCTGGCGGAGGCGGCGCGGTCGCTGGATGCGGACATCCTCGTCAACGTGCAGGGAGACGAGCCGTTCCTCGACCCCGCGGGAATCGACGCCGCGGCGGGTGCGCTCGCCGACGATCCCACCCTGCCGATGGCCACACTCTCAAGCACCCTCCGCGACGTCGAGGACATGTTCCGGCCGTCCGTTGTGAAGGTCGTGACCGACGCCCGCGGTATGGCGCTCTACTTCACGCGCGGTCCCGTCCCCTTCGTCCGCCTCGTGGACGGCGACGATCCGCGAAGGGCGGCGGGGGCGGCCGTGGCCCAGGGCCTCGCTCGGCAGCACGTGGGCCTCTACGCGTACCGCCGGGAGGCGCTCTTCCGTCTCGCCTCCCTTCCCCCTTCTCCCCTCGAGGAGGCCGAGGGGTTGGAGCAGCTCCGAGCCCTCCACCACGGAATGCGGATCCGTGTGTTGCCGCTCCCCGGCGAGCCGGGACCGGCGGTGGACACGCCCGAGGACCTCGAGCGCGTGCGCGCGCTCTTCGACCCGAAGGTGAAGACTTGACCAAGTACATTTTCGTAACCGGAGGCGTCGTCTCTTCCCTGGGGAAGGGCCTCGCCTCCGCGTCCATCGGCTGCCTGCTCGAAGGCCACGGGTTCAAGGTCGCGATGATGAAGTGCGACCCCTACCTCAACGTGGACCCCGGGACCATGAGCCCGTACCAGCACGGCGAGGTCTACGTCACGGAGGACGGCGCCGAGACCGACCTCGACCTCGGGCACTACGAGCGCTTCACGCACTGCGTGACCTCCAAGACCTCCAACATCACCACCGGCAAGATCTACGGCTCGGTGATCGCGAAGGAGCGTCGCGGCGACTACCTGGGTCGCACCGTGCAGGTGATCCCCCACATCACCGACGAGATCAAGGCCGCGATCCGCGCCGCGGCCACCGGGGCGGGGGGCGAAACGGCGGACGTGGTGATCGTGGAGATCGGGGGGACGGTGGGCGACATCGAGAGCCTGCCCTTCCTGGAGGCGGTGCGGCAGTTCCGCCAGGACGTGGGTCGGGACAACGCGATCTTCGTCCACCTCGCCCTCGTCCCCTACATCGCCACCGCTCACGAGCTCAAGACGAAGCCCATGCAGCACAGCGTGCGCGAGCTCCGGGCCATCGGCATCCATCCCCACATCCTCCTCTGCCGCACCGATCGCTATCTCTCCCCCGACATCAAGGCCAAGCTCGCGCTCTATTGCGACGTTCCCGAGGAGGCGGTCATCACCGCCAAGGACGTGGACTCGATCTACGAGGTGCCGCTCGTGCTCTCCGGCGAGGGCCTGGACGCGATCGTCCTCAAGTCCCTCGGCCTGCGCAGTGAGGGCCGAGACATGGCGGCCTGGGAGTCGCTCGTCCAGAAGGTGCGGAATCCCCGGGGGGAGGTCGTGATCGGGATCGTCGGCAAGTACGTCTCCTTCGAGGACTCCTACAAGAGCCTCAACGAGGCCCTGACGCACGGCGGCTTCGCGAACGACGTGAAGGTGGTGCGGCGCTGGGTGGAGTCGGAGGAGCTCGAGTCGTCGAACGCCGCGGCCAAGCTCGGGGGAGTGGACGGCATCCTCGTCCCCGGCGGCTTCGGGACCCGGGGGACGAAAGGGATGCAGGCGGCCGCGGAGTTCGCGCGGGAGAGGGGCGTCCCCTACTTCGGGATCTGCTACGGCTTTCAGTGGGCGGTGACGGAGTTCGCGCGGAACGTCTGCGGCCTCGCGGGGGCCAACTCCACCGAGGTGGACGAGAACGCCGAGCACAAGGTCATCTACAAGCTGCAGGACCTGCTCGGGGTCGAGGAGATGGGGGGCACGATGCGGCTCGGGTCCTACGTCTGCCAGCTCAAGCCCGGCTCGAGGGCGGCGCGGATCTACGGCGTCCCGGAGATCCGGGAGCGCCACCGCCACCGCTTCGAGTTCAACAAGGAGTACGAGGGCCGCCTCACCCAGAACGGCCTCGTGATCTCGGGCAAGACCCCCGACGGGAAGTTCGTGGAGATCGCGGAGCTCCCCGACCATCCCTGGTACGTGGCCGTCCAGTACCACCCCGAGTTCAAGAGCAAGCCCCTCGTCCCCCATCCGCTCTTCGCCGATTTCGTGCGCGCGAGCGTTGCCCACCGCGGCGTGGGACGAGGGGAGACGGCGGGAGTCGTTCCCGCGGCCCGTTGAACGACCTCCTCGCCACGGACGGGCTGTGGCGCGCCCTCTCCCGCGGGCGCTCCCTCTTCCTCTTCGCCGGCCCCTGCGTGATCGAGAACCCGCGCCACCCGGGCCGCGTAGCGGCCCGGGTGAAAGCGATCACGACTGCGCTGGCCATCCCCTACGTTTTCAAAGCCAGCTTCGACAAGGCCAATCGTTCCAGCCTCGGTTCCTATCGCGGCCCCGGTCTCGAGCGAGGCCTAGAGATCCTCGCCGAGGTGCGGTCGCGCCACCGCGTGCCCATCCTCACCGACGTCCACGAGGTGGCCCAGGTGGAGGCCTGCGCCCGCGTGGCCGACGTGCTCCAGATCCCCGCGTTCCTCTGCCGTCAGACCGACCTCGTGGTGGCGGCGGCGCGGACGGGCAAGATCGTCAACGTGAAGAAGGGGCAGTTCATGGCCCCCTGGGACATGAAGGGAGTGCTCGAGAAGGCGGCGGCCACCGGCAACCGGAAGATCATGGTCACGGAGCGCGGCTTCACCTTCGGGTACAACAATCTCGTGGTGGACATGCGATCCTTCCCCGCCCTGCGCTCGCTCGGCTTTCCCGTGATCTTCGACGTCACCCACAGCGTGCAGCGCCCGGGAGGTCTTGGAGACCGCTCCGGCGGGGACGCGCACTTCATCGACACCCTCGCTCCCGCGGGAGTGGCCGCGGGCGTTTCCGGTCTCTTCATGGAGGTTCACGAAGACCCGGCCCGCGCGCTCTCCGACGGCCCGAACGCCTACCGGCTTGGCCGACTCTCCGCCCTCCTGCGCCGCCTCCTCCGCATCCACGCAGCGGCGCACGGCCCGCCGCCGCAGTTGAGGCCCTCGCGCCGTCGATGACCGGCCGCCCCGCGCTCGACCGGCTGCCCCTCGTCTGCCCGCTCTGCCGTGCTCCGCTCGAGGTGGAAGCCGAGGGGGGAACCTGTCCCGGCTGCGGAAGGCGCTTTCCGCGCGCGGCGGGCATCCTGGACCTGCGCGCCGGCCGTGTGGGGGCTGCCGCCTTCGACCCGCACTACTTTCCAACGCTCGCCGAGGTGGAGCTCGAGCACTACTGGTTCACCTCGCGGCGGGAAGTGGTGCTCGACCTGCTGCGCGACACCGTGCCCGATCTCGGACGACGGGCGCTCTTCGACATCGGCTGCGGCAGCGGCGGGCTCCTCGCCTTCCTCGCCGACAGCGGGGTGCCGATCGCCGGGGCCTGCGACGCGTACCCCGAGAGCCTGGCGCTCGTCCGCTCCCGCGTGGGGGCCTCGCTCTTGCTGGTGGACGAGGGCCGCTTCCCCCCCCTCGGCCACGGCCAGACGCTCCTGAGCATGTTCGACGTCCTCGAGCACATCGACGACGACGTCGGGACGCTGCGCCACCTGTTCGACGTGCTCGAACCGGGGGGAGTCCTCGTGCTGACGGTGCCCGCGCACCCCTTCCTGTTCGACGAGATGGACGAGATCGCGCATCACCGCCGACGCTATCGCCGGCCCGAGCTTCGGGACAAGCTGGGAGCGGTGGGCTTCCGCGTGCTGCGGCTCTCGCATTTCATGGCCCCGCTCGTACCCCTCGTGGCGGTGCGCTGGCTCATACGTTTGGTCCCCGGCCGGACGGCGCTCGAGCGGCGTCATGCGGAGCTGCGCGTGGTCCCGGTGGTGAACGGCCTCATGCGCGCACTTCTGCGGCTCGAGCGCCCGCTGGTGAGGGCGGGGGCGCTCGCGTTCGGCTCCTCGCTCATCGCCGTCGCGGAGAGGCCGCGAGGCGGCGCGGGAGCGTCCGGCGGCTGACCCGCGATCGGCTCGACCGTGCGAGCGCGCGCCGTTCGCCGTGGCCGCGGGTTGCGCGCGCCGCCGGCGCTCGGCTAGCATGAAGCGTTGAAGCTCGCCATCATTCAGCCTTCCTACATCCCATGGCGTGGCTACTTTCACCAGATCTACAAGGCGGACGTCTTCCTCTTCTATGACGACGTCCAGTACGACAAGCACGGCTGGCGCAACCGCAACCGCGTCAAGACCGCCAACGGGACGATCTGGCTCACGATCCCGGTGGCCGCTCGCGGCAACGTGGTCGAGCGCACGCCGATCAACGAGATCCGCTGCGCCTCGAAGGACTGGAAGCGGAAGCACTGGGCAACGCTGCGCCAGGCTTACGCTCGCGCGCCGTACTTCGAGCGCTACGCGCCGTCGCTCGAGTCGTTCTACGCCCGCGACGAGTCGCGACTCGCGGAGCTGACGATCGAGCTCACCGGGATGCTCGCCCGCGAGCTGGGAATCGCGCGCACCCGCCTCGTGCGCTCCTCCGGGCTCAAGGGAATCGAGGGTGCGGGCACGGACCGCCTGATCGCGCTCCTCGGCGCGCTGGGGGCCGATCACTTCATCAGCGGTCCGTCCGCTCGTTCGTACATCGACGAGCAGAAGCTCGACGCGGCGGGAGTGACGCTCGAATACATGCGCTACGACTACCCGGAGTACGAGCAGCTGCACCCACCCTACGACCCGTACGTCTCGATCCTCGACCTGCTCTTCATGCAGGGGGAGCGCGCGGGCGGGTACATCTGGGGCGGCGGGCCCCCTCCCGCGAGCGCTCCGGACGGTGCGCGGTCGTGACCGCCGCGACGGCGGTGGAGCTCAGTGTCGTCACGATGCTGTACCGCTCCGAGCGCTACCTCCCCGAGTTCCACCCGCGGATCATCGCCGCGGCGGAGCGCGTCGCTTCCCGCTTCGAGATCGTCTACGTCGACGATGGCTCGCCGGACGCTTCTGCCGCCGCCGTCCGCGCGCTGGGAAGTGCGGACCCGAGGGTCGTGCTCGTCGAGCTGTCGCGCAACTTCGGCCATCACCGTGCGGCGGTAGCCGGCCTCGCGCACGCCCGCGGGCAACGCATCTTCATCCTCGACGTCGATCTCGAGGAGCGGCCGGAATGGCTGCCCGAGTTCGCCGCGCAAATGGACGATTCCGGCGCGGACGTGGTCTTCGGCGTCAGCCGTGTGCGCAAGGGCACGTGGCCCCGCCGCGTGCTCGGCGGCTGGTTCTGGAAGCTGTTCAACGCGGTGTCCGACGTTCAGATCCCGGAGAACCCGTGCACGGTGAGGCTGATGAGCCGCCGCTACGTGGACGCGCTGCTCACGCTACCCGACCGCAATCTCTTCCTCGCGGGCAGCTACGCCTGGCTCGGCTTCCGTCAGGAGCCGCGCCCGGTCGAGAAGGGCCTGCGCCCCACTGCTTCGACCTACACGGCTCGCCGGCTGATCGCCCTGTTCATCGACGCGGTGACCTCGTTCACGAGCTACCCCCTTCGGCTGATCTTCAGTAGCGGCGTCGTGATCGCCGCGGTCGCGCTCGCGTCGGGGAGCGCGCTCGCCCTCTACAAGATCGCGCGGCCCGAAGCGATCTCGCTGGGCTGGGCGTCCATCGTCGTCTCGATCTGGCTCCTCGGCGGGCTCACGATCTCGTTCCTGGGCGTCATCGGCATCTACCTGGCCAAGGTGTTCAACGAGACCAAGGGACGGCCGCTCTATGTGGTGAAGGCTCTCCACGGACGGGAAGACGAGCGGTGAGCGCGGGCTCCGAAGACCTCGACGGCGCTACCGGGTACCGCAGCGACTTCCCGTACCACGACGAGAACCTGCTGATGCTCGGGTGGTACGCGGACCGCCTCGAGCGCACGCTGCTGGAGAGCGGCGCCCGGCGCGTGCTGAGCCTGGGGATCGGCCACCAGGTGGTGTCGCGCCGCCTCTGCGGACTCCTGGGGCGCGGGGTCGACGCGTATACCATCGTGGAGGGATCCGGATTGCGCATCGCGGAGCTGCGCGAGAGCGCCCGCCTCGCGCCGGGCGTCGAGGTGGTCCACGGCTATTTCGAGGACTATCGCCCGCCCGCCCCCCTCGACGCCGTCGAGATGGGCTTCGTGCTCGAGCACGTCCTCGATCCGGCCGCGCTGCTCGAGCGCTACGCGAGCTTTCTCTCGCCGCGCGGGGTGGTGGCCATCGCCGTCCCGAACGCGCGCTCGCTGCACCGCCTCGTCGGGCAGCGGGCAGGGTTGCTCGACGACCTCTATCGCCTGAGCGACCACGACCGTGCGCTCGGGCACCGGCGCTACTTCGACAAACCCCGGCTCGTCGAGCTGGTCCAGGGCGCGGGCCTGCGGGTGCGGGCCTGCGAAGGGATCCTCCTCAAGCCTTTCACGACGGCGCAGCTCGGCGTTCTCGGCCTGGAGGACCGCGTACGGCAGGCCCTCTGCGCGGTCGCCGAGGATCACCCGGACATCGCCAACGCCATATACCTGGAGGCTGGTCCGTGACGAGCGGCCTCCCGGCCGTCCTCGTGGTTTCGGGAGGCGGGTTGCAGGGCCTCGCGGTGCTGCGTCTGCTCGCCGAGGGCGAGGGCTTCCGCATCCTCGTCGCGGATAGCCTGCCCGCGACGCTGACCGCCTCCTTCGCAGACCTCACGCGACGCGTCCCCCCCGTGGCGGAGAGCGCCGCCTTCGGCGCCGCGCTCGTCGAGCTGTGTCATTCCGAGAGAGTCGTCCTCGCGCTGCCGTCGACGGACCACGAGCTCCAAGCACTCGCGACGCTGCGGCCGACGCTCGAGGCGGCGGGTACTCGCGTCGCGGTGTGCGACGCGGCGCTCCTTGACGAGCTGCGCGACAAGGCGGCGCTCTACCCGAGCCTCTCCCGGGCCGGGCTGCCCGTGCTCGGGCCGATCGCGTCCGCCGAGCTCGCGCGGCAGCTGCCCGCCATCGGGAAGCCACGGCGGGGGTGGGGCGGGCACGGCGTCCGCGTCGTCCGCAATCCCCGGGACCTGGAGGCATTGCCGGCAGCCGAGCGCGAGGCCCTCGTGTGGCAGCCGTTTCTCGACCACGCGCGGGAGATCTCGGCCGACTTTGCCCTGCTTCGGGACGGGACTCTGCCCTCGGTGGGCCTGCGCCTTCGGGTCCGCACCACCGCGGGCTACGCGGTCGTCTCCGAGACCCTCGCGGACGAGGAAGCCCTCGCGGTGGTGAAGCGCTTCGGCGGCTGGGCCGCGAACCGAGGGGGCAGGGGGCTGTTCAACGTCCAGCTGCTCCGCCACCGAGAACGCCTCGTCCTATCCGACGTGAACCCCCGGCTCGGGACGTCCGCGGTGCACTGGCGCGGCACCGGCTTCAACCCGGTGCTCGCTCTGTGCGCCGAAGCAGGGCTCGCCCCCGGGGACGCGGGCCGGGGCGCGCCCTCCCCTGGAGCACGCAGCATTCGGTACCTCGAGGAGCGGGCACGGCCCGCCGATCCCGGTCCCGCCGTGGCCGGGATCGTGTTCGACCTCGACGATACGCTCTTGCCGATGAAGCTCTGGATCCGCGATCGGCTCTGGCTGTCGCTCGACCCCCTGCTCCTCGCCGGGGAGCAAGAGCGCTCGCGCCGCGAGGCGCTGCGCGTGGTCGAGGAAGGCCCGCGCGACCGCCTCCTCGATGCCGTGGCCGCGGCCCTCCGCTGGGGCCCGGAGCGTCACGCCCAGCTCGTCGAGAGCTATCGTGCGACCTGGCCGAGGAGCGCCTGGCCCTACGCGGACGTGAAGCCCGGCCTCGACGCGCTTCGCCGTCGCGGGCTCCGGCTCGGCCTGCTCACCGACAACCCGCCCGAGACCCAGCGCCGCAAGCTCGAGGCGGCCGGACTCCTCGACTACTTCGACGCGGTGGTTTTCGCCCGCGAGGCGGGGGCTGAGAAGCCGGACCCGCGCGGATTCGCCGCGATCGCGCGGGCGCTCGGACTGCCGCCGGCGCAGCTCGCCATGGCGGGCGACAATCCCTACCGGGACCTCGCGGGGGCGGCGACCGCCGGCTTCGCCCGGCTCTTCTGGGTGCGCCGCGACGGCAGCTCCAGCTCTTTCGATCCCCGGCTCGCCTCGGGTCTCGAAGGCGCAGCGCGCTACGAGCGCGTGGGCGACCTCCGACAGCTCGCCGCGCTGCTCAATCCCTCGTGAGTTCGCTCTCGGGCGTGCGGGCCTCGTACACGTGTAGCGTGGCGCTCGAGTAGGGACGGGAGAACAGCGCTTCGGGGAAGAGCCGCCGCCCGGGCACGGGGCCGGGGGCGGCGTAGACGATGCCGGCACGGATCTCGGATTGCACGGCGTCCGCGGCCACGATCAGGCGCGCGCCCGTGCCGACGGCCCTTCTGGCCTCCCGGAGTGCTTCGGCGTCCGGGCGGCGCAGGAGCCGTTCCTGGAGCGCGACGCGCTCCGGCCAGGGCTCGGTTCCGGGTTCGACCGCCCATGCCCGGGCGGTGTAGAGCCCGTTCTCGTAAAAGAGCCGCACCTCGCCCAGGGAGGAGAGCAGCAAGGAGGGATTGTCTGCGAAGACGACGGCGTCGCGGGTCGCGTGGGCACGCAGCCAGGCGAGACCCGTGGCGTAGTCACGCTCGAGCCCTGACGGGCGGCGGAGGGCGGCGCGCCAGTCCGTGAGGAGCGCGCCCCGCTGGCCGAAGACGAGCTGGCCCAGGGGAGGTAGCGCCAGGAGGAACAGCACACCCGCGACGATGAGCTGTCGCCCCCCCCACGGCCGCGGCCGGCGTACGAGCTCCGCGAGGCCCGGGCCCCCCAGGAGCGCGAGCAACAGCTGGCCGTTGTAGGTCAGGAACAGCTGGGACATGCCCGGCACGTCGAGAGTCAGGCCGAGGGCCAGACCGGCCGCGATTCCGCCGAGCGCGAACACCAGGAGCGCGCTCGCCGGCTCGCGGCGCCCCGCCAGCCACACGGCCGCGGCGGCGCCCGCGAGGCCCAGGTACCCGAGGAGCCAGAGGAGGAATCCGGGAACCGCGAGGGCTACGGTGAGCTCGGGCGAGCCCGCCCAGCGGACGAACCGGTCCGCGAAGACCGAAGCGGTGAAGACGCTGGCGGGAGCGATCCTGACGATGCTCGTGTAGCCCTCCTCGCCGCCCGTCTGCCAGAGCGTGAGCGGCGCTCCCGCCGCGGCCACGACCGCGAACGCGAGCGCCGTGCGGCGCAGCTCGAGGCTTCGTCGCGTCGCGAGGGAGCGCGCGCCCAGGAAAACCAGGCCCGCGAGGACTATGGGCAGCACCGTGGTCTTCGCCGCGCTCGCGGCAAGGGCGAGAAGACCGAGGCTCGCGAGCCGAAGCCACCCACCCTGTGCGAGCCAGCCGTGGAGGGCGATGGTGAGGCCCGCGAGCAGGAGCAGCCCGGCCACGGTGGTCGGGCTTCCGTACACGCCCGTGGCCAGGTGGCTGTTGAACGCCCCGGTCGGGAGGCCCAGCAGGGCTCCCGGGTCGACGTGGAGGACGACGAGCGCCGCCGCGAGCGCTCCCGCCTCCGGTCTTGCCACGGCCAGGAGGTGAGCCGAGTTCGCGATCTGGAGCGCGAGCAACGTGACCCAGGCGAGCGGCGCCATGCCGAGGAGGCTGTTCGCGACCGGGGCGCCGCCGAGGTCCGCAGCCGCGACGGGCAGCGCGTATGCGAGCAGGTGGTAGTTGAGCGGGATTCCCGCCGCGCGCGGATCCTCGAGCGGCCAGCGGTGGCGCAACTCCGCGGCGTTCCCGGTGTGGAACAGCATGTCGAACGGAACGGGCGCCCCGGGGACCTGGGCGGAGGCCAGGGGCTGCAGCACCGCCGCCACTACCGCTACACCGACCACGAGGACCGGCGCTCGGGACCCGTCCGGCGAGCCCGACGCCACCCGGCGCCTCGAAAGCGCCAGCCCGAGCGCGGTCGCCGCGACGGCAACGAATATCGGCAGCCACGCCACGCCGAGCGCACGCCCCGCGAGCAGGGCGAGGCCCTGGAGAGCGATCCCGAGCGTCGCCCCCTGCCCCAGCAGGAGGCAGCGGTCCCGGCCGTCGAGAAGGCCCGTCCCGCGGGCGAGCGCCACTCCTGGCAGAACGGCTTGCCCCAGCGCCGTGGCCCAGAACGCCACCACCTCGCCGAGAGGCACGCCGTGTGCGAGCGGCCGCAACACGAGCGCCGCCGCGAGCAGAGAGGCGACCGCGACCAGGCCCGCTTTCTCCTTCACCATCTCCTTGCGGCGCAGTGTCCACGCTTGCTCCTGCTCGAGTCAAGAGGAAGACAGGCGTACAGCACCTCACGTGCTAGATTAGCCTCCTTGCTGGTTGCGGCCTCCAGACGGCACCTCGTGTTCGCATCCCTCCTCGTCCTGGCCACGACCCTCGCTCCCTACGCGCTCGCCGTCCTGCGCCCGCCCGCGGGGATGGCCTTCATCGGCACCTTCTTCTACGGAGACGACTTCCTCAACTATCTGAGCTACGCGCAGCAGGCCGAAGACGGTGCTTTCCTGTTCCAGAACCGCGTGCTCCTCGACGAGCACCCGCCGGCCCTCGTCAACCTCGAGTGGTGGCTGGTGGGGCGGCTGAGCCGACTCCTTGGCGGCCGCCCTCTCGTCTCCTACCGGTTGTTCGCGGTGCTCGCCGCCCTCGGCTTTCTGCTCGCGACCGACAGCTGGCTGCGGCGACTCGGCGTCTCCGGCACCCACCGGCTCCCCGCGCTCGTGCTCGTGGCGACCGGCGGCGGCCTCGGCGGCATTCTCTTCACGTTCACCAACCGCGAGCTCGAGCACTGCCTGGACATCTACGCCGGCCTCTTCCCGTTCCTCGGGCTCCTCACCAACCCCCACTTCACGGCGGGAACCGCCCTCCTCCTGCTCGCCCTGCGCCTCTTCGAGACCGCGGAGACGGCCCGCACCCGCGTCGTCGCGGTCGCCACCGCGACTGCGCTCGCCCTGGTGCGCCCCTACGACCTCGTGGTGCTCGTGGCCGCGCACACGGGGTCCGTCCTCGTCCGAGAGCGACCCCGATCGTGGATCGTGGCGCTCCTGCCCCTCGGTGGCCTGCTCCCCGTGGTCGCCTATCTCTACTGGCTCTTCTATCGGAACCCCGCCTTCGCGTTCTACGCGCGCACACCCTACGTCTTCCCTCCCCTTGCCGACTTCGCATGGGCGCTCGCTCCGGCAACCCTCCTCGCCATTCCCGGAGTTCTCCGTTCCGTCCCCGACGAGACGCACCGGGCACGCGTCCCCCTCGTGGCCTGGGCCCTTTTCGGGCTCTTCCTCGTGCTCCTGCGGCCCGTCCATTTCTCGCTCCAGTTCCTCGTGGGCCTGGGGACACCCTTGCTCGCGCTCGTCGCGCTCGGCGTGGCCGCGCGGCCCCCGCGGGTGACCCTGCTCCTGGCGGGTCTGCTGTCGACCAGCTCGATTGCCCTGCTCTTCTACGTCTCGCGCCCCAGCCCCGATTGGTTCGTTCCCCGCGAAGAGATGGGGGTCGTTCGCGCGCTCAGGGCCACCTGCCGCGGCGGCGACGTCGTCTTCGCCCCTCCGTCGATCGGACTCCTCGCCTACGGGCTCAGCCCGTGCCGCGCCTTCGTCTCCCACGGCATCGACCCGCGCTACGACGAGAAGCTCGACGAGTTGAGACGATTTGCCGAGCTCGCACCCGAAGGGCGCGCCGCCTTGCTCGACGGTTACCGGATCACCCACCTCGTGCTGCCGGGCGACGCCGGACCGCAGCCCGTCGCATGGCTGGGCTCTGACTCCGCGTTCCGGCGAAGCGCCGTCGTGGCCGCGAGGGGACACGTGTTCAGCCTCTATGTCCGCCCGAGGCCCCCGCCGCCCCTTGATCGGGGTCGCCAGCGCCGATAGCATTCCCCGTGCCCCGCGACACCGCGCGCCGCGTCCTCGAGATCGAATCGGAAGCCATCCGCGACCTCATCCCGCGTCTGGACGAAAGCTTCGACCGCGCGGTGGAGACGCTCTTCCAGTGCTCGGGAAGGGTGGTGGTGTCCGGGATGGGCAAGAGCGGCCTCATCGGGCAGAAGATCTCGGCCACCTTCGCGAGCACGGGGACCCCCTCGCTCTTCCTCCACCCCGCGGAGGCCACCCACGGAGACCTCGGGCGGATCGTGAAGGGCGACGTGCTCCTCATCCTCTCCAGCAGCGGGGAGACCGAGGAGCTCGTGGCTCTCGTCCCCTGGGTGAAACGCCTGGGCGCCCCTCTCGTGGCCCTCACCGGCAATGCGCGCGCAACACTCGCCGCGGGCGCCGACGTCCACCTCGACGTCTCGATCCAGATCGAAGCCTGTCCGCTCGGGCTCGCCCCCACCGCCTCCACCACGGCCGCCCTCGCCATGGGTGACGCCCTCGCGATGGCCCTCCTCGATCGGCGCGGGTTCACGGTGGAGGACTTCGCCGTGCTCCATCCCGGCGGCCGCCTCGGCAAGAAGCTCCTGAAGGTGGAAGACCTCATGACCAAGGGCGACGAGATCCCGCGGGTCGGGGAAGCTGCCCTCATGAAGGACGTGCTCTTCGAGATGACGCGAAAGCGCCTGGGTCTCACCACCGTCGCCGCCGCCGACGGACGGCTGCTGGGCATGATCTCCGACGGCGACCTCCGCCGGCAGCTCGAGCGCCACGGCTACACGCTGTTCGAGCGCACCGCCGCGGAATGCATGACCCGGACCCCCGTCCTCATCGCGCGGGGCGAGCTCGCCACCCGGGCCCTGGACCTCATGGAGAGCCGGAAGATCACGGCCCTCCTCGTGACGGACGCGGAGGGCCGGATCGAGGGCGTCCTCCACCTCCACGACCTCTGGAAGACCGAGATGATCTGAGCCGCCCGCGGGCGGCGAGGGAGCGATGAAGAGCGAGGCCCTGGTCGAGCGCTGCCGCGCCCTGAAGCTCATCCTCACGGACGTGGACGGCGTGATGACGGACGGGACGATCCTCCTCCTCCCCGACGGGGGCGAGGCGAAGGCGTTTCACGTCCGCGACGGCCTCGCCGTGGTCCTCGCCCACCGTGCGGGCCTGCGCACCGGCCTTCTCTCCGGCCGATCGTCCGAGTCCGTGTCGCGGCGCGCCCGGGAGCTGGGCATGACGGTGGTGCGCCAGGGGTGCGCCGACAAGGCCGCCGCCCTTCGCGAGATCCTGGCCGAGCAGGGAGTCGCGGCTCGGGAGGTCGCCTACGTGGGCGACGACATCAACGACCTTCCCGTGATGGAGGCGGTGGCGCTCTCCGCCGCCCCCGCCGACGCATGCTTCGAGGCGAGGGCCGCCGCGTTCATGGTCCTCGACGCGCGGGGCGGGCAGGGGTGCCTGCGGGAGTTCGTCGAGGCGATTCTCCGCGCGCGCGGCGACTGGGAACGGGCGGCGGCCGCCATCGGCGTCCCCCTTCCCGGCGCATGACCGACACCGCGGTCCTCGCCGTGCTCGTGGCGGCGGCGGCGGGAGTGCTCGCGGGGATGGCCGCGTCGAGGGCGCGCCGAAAGGACCGGCGGGGGCGCGGCGCGCGCGCGTCCGCACATTTCACGCAGGGGCTCTACTTCCTGACCTCCGGCCAGCGCGAGCTCGCCATCAGCGAGATGAACAAGGTCGAACGGGAGCAGCCGGGGGAGATCGAGGTGGTCCAGGTCCTGAGCCACCTCCTGGGGGAAGCCGGGCAGGTGGAGCGCGCGATCCAGCTTCACCAGGGGCTCCTCGCGGGCGAGCTCTCGCGCGGGGAACGCGCCCAGGTCCTCGCCGGCCTGGGAACCGACTTCCTCCGCGCCGGCTTCCTCGACCGCGCCGCGCGCGCCTACGGCGAGGCCCTCGAGTTCGACGCGAACAGCCTCCAGGCGCTCGCGGGTCTGCAGAAGCTCCACGAGGAGCAGCGCGAGTGGGCCGAGGCGTACGACATCCTCAGCCGGCTGCAGCGCCTTCGGAAGACGGACGAGAGCCTGGTCCTCGGTCACCTCCAGGCCGAGATGGGCCGGGAAGCGGCGCGGGCGGGGCGCACGGACGCGGCGGAGATGGCGTTCGAGACCGCGCTACTCCTGCACCGCCGCGTGATGCCCGCCCACCTGGGGCTCGCCGCGCTCCATGCGGAGGCGGACCCCCGGCGGGCGGCCGCGATCCTCGCGGACGCCATCCAGACGGTTCCCGAGCGCTCCTACCTCGCCCTCGCCCCTCTCGAGCGGGCCCACTCGGCGGCGGGCTCGCCGGAGCGCTTCGTGGAGGTCTGTGAGGGCCTCATCCGCGACCACCCGCGCGAGTGGCGGGCGCGGCTCAGCCTCGCCCGCTACCTCCGGGCGCGGGGCGGGGTCGACGAGGCGCTCGGACTCCTCCTTCGCGCCCTCGAAGCCAATCCCCAGGCGCTGCTCGTCCACCTCGAGGTGTGGCGGACGCTCAAGGCCCAGGGAGCGCTCGGCGAGGCGGAGGCCCGCTACGTCGCCCTCGCCGAGGAATCCGTGTTCTACGTGGACCCCCACGTCTGCACGGCCTGCCGCTACCGGGCCGAGGACATGCTGTGGAGATGTCCGCACTGCCACGAATGGAACACGCTCGTCGAAGAGCGTGTGGGACCCTCGGCGGAAGGGGGCTGATCACCCCAGCTTCGAGAGCGCGTCGCGCGCCTCGGCGGAGAGGCGTTCGACCGGGGCACCCAGGGCGAGCCCGACGAGCACCCCCGCCTCTCCCGCTGCCTGCGGGTCGTCCGGGTGCGCGGAGGCCGCCTGCAACAGGGCGGAAAGACGCTCGCGTGGGCGCCGACCCTCCCCAGCGCTCGGCGAGGGCATACCTGCCGTCCCCAAGCTCCCCGAGGTCTCGAGGAAGCCGTCTCGACAACGCGACCTCCTGCAGCACGAGCGCGAAGAGGCACGCGTCGGCCGCGACCGCGCTCTCGGAGTGGAACATGCGGGACAGGGACGCGGCGGCGGCGGCGAGGAATGGAGGGTCGGGGCCGGCGCGGGCGAGCGCCCAGAGGACGAGCGGGACCATGACGGCTTCCGCGCGCGGGCCCCGCCCGAGAGGCTCGCCCGCGCGATACCAGGGTCCGACAGGAGGGGGGTCGAGCCCTCGCGCGAGGCGCTCCATCTCCACTCCCCCCGCCTCCGCGATCTCGGTGAGGAGGCGGACGGGGGTGAGCCCCCGCGGACCGGTCTTTGGCCCGTGGACGAGCCCGCCCGCCGCGCGCTGCGCCGGGAGGACGACCGCGGCGGGCCGCGGGAGGAGTGCGCGGATCTCCGTGTGGAGACGATCCGCCGCGCGATCGGTATCGTCCAGGTCGCCCGACGTGTCGACGTCGTAGTGCGCGAAGCGCCGCTTCTCCGGCAGCGGCATCTGGGCCTCGATGCGCGCCCGGGCCGCCGACTCGGACAGGCCGTCCCGCTCCCGAAGCCGGCGAAGCTGGACGGCGGGATCGCAGTGGACGACGACCAGGCGGTCGAACCGCAGGTGGAAGCCGGCTTCCACGAGAAGCGCGGCGTCGACGACCTGAACCTCCCCCTCGGCCTGCCGCGCGGTCCATGCGCGCTCCTCGGCCCGCACGCGCGGGTGGACGATCGCGTTGAGGTGCTTTCGCTCCGAGGGGTCCCCGAACACGATCTCTCCCAGCGCCTTTCGGTCGATGGCCCCCCCCGGGTCCACGACCCGTGACCCGAACGCCTCGACCACCTCGGCGTAGGCGGGGCCGCCGGGGGCGATCACCTCGTGGGCGACCGTGTCGAGGTCGAGGGTGCGGCAGCCGTGCCGCGCGATCCGGCTCCGGACCCGGGATTTCCCGCAGGCGATGCCGCCGGTGAGCCCGATCCTCAGCAAGGCCGGACCGCGATCACGGAGCGAGCGCGGCGGCCCGCACCGTGTTGCGGAGGAGATGCGCGATCGTGAGAGGTCCGACACCTCCAGGAACGGGAGTGAGGGCGCCCGCCACCTCCCCCACCGAGGGCGCGTGCACATCGCCCACGAGGGCATAACCCCGCTTGGCGAAGGCCGTGAGGCGCGTCTCGTCCAGGAGGTCGCGCGCCGCCGCCTCGTCCTCGATCCGGTTGATCCCGACGTCGATCACGACCGCGCCCGGCTTCACGTGCTCGCCCCTCACCATCCCGGCACGGCCGATCGCGGCCACGAGCACGTCGGCCTCTCGCGTGACGGCGGGGAGGTCCCGCGTCCGTGAATGGCAGACCGTGACCGTGGCATCCGCGTGCATGAGAAGGAGGGCCATGGGCTTGCCCACGATGTCGCTCCGGCCGAGCACGACCGCCCGGCGTCCGGAGAGTGCTATGTCGTTCCTCTTCAGGAGCTCCATGATCCCTGCGGGCGTGCAGGGGACGAAGCGGGGCCGCTTCTGCACCAGCCGGCCCACGTTCTCCGGATGGAAGCCGTCCACGTCCTTCGCAGGGTCCACGAGGTCGAGAACGCGCTGCGTGTCCACCTGGGGGGGAAGGGGAAGCTGGACGAGGATCCCGTGGATGTCGCGGCGGGAGTTGTACTCGGAAACCACCCGCACGACGTCTTCGGTGGCGGCGTCCCTCGAGAGGTGGCGGACCTCGTGGAAGAGGCCGAGCTCCTCGCAGGCACGGGCCTTGCTTTTCACGTAGACCGCGGAGGCGGGATCCTCTCCGACGAGGAGCGCCCCCAGGCCCGGGCGCCGTCCACGCCGCACGAGCTCCTCGACCTCCGCCTTCGCCTCGTCGCGAATCGCCTGGGCGGTGGGCCCGCCCTCCAGCCGCCTTGCGCTCATCCTCGCGGATCTTACAACGTGGCGCCCGCCCGTCCCCTCAGAGCGCGTTCCTCCGCGGTCAGGGCTGAGCTCGCGTCGTCCACCACGCGACGCCGAGGACGGCCAGGCTCAGGGCCGTGAGGACGACCCCGGCCTCGAGGCCAGCGGGCCGGTAGTGGAGGTTCACCTCGTGCCTCCCTGCGGACACGGGGACCGCCCGGTGCTTCCCGTTCGCCCGGAGGACGCTCGCCGCCCGGCCTTCCACGGTGGCGGTCCATCCCCGCGCGTAGCTGTCGCGCATGACGAGGACCCCGGGGCCGTCCGTCTCCACGACGTATCGCTCGGACACCGGGGAGAGCGCCTCCCGTGTGGTCTGGCCGCGGGTGCACGCCGCCTCTGCCGGCTCCTCGAGCGCCACCTGCCGCGCGGGGTCGAACTCGGGCGAGTAGGGAAGCGCATACGCCTCGTCCCGGCCCACCACCACGGCGCGGCAGGCCACGAAGGCCCGCGGGAAGGGGTCCCGAAGCGCGTAGGCGTGGATCTCCACCCCCGCCCCCGCGTCCACGCGGGCGAGCGGCTCGAGGTCGGGGTGCTCGAGGGGATCGAGGCTCAGCACCCGGACGACTGCCGCGTTGCGCAGCCAGGGAAGGAGCTTGGCCACCGCTCCCGGTTCGTAATTCTCGGGGCCCAGCTCGCGGGGCCGGGGCACGAACGACGTCAGGTCGGTGGCTTCCGGAGTCTCGACGCGGTCCACGACGTTGGCGTAGGGACCGAGCACCTGTCGGTTCACGAAGAAGGAGGCGAGGGAGAGATGCGGGCCCCCCCGCGCCAGCATCCGGCGGAAGGCGGGGCTCGTCTCGACGCCGTACGAGAAGACGCGGCCCCCGCCGAGGTCCGCGAGTCGGAGGGCCGCCATCTCGGGGAGCGGCTCGTAGAAGGAAGGGGCGGTCTGGGGGTTCATGCCGCGGCCCGCACGCACGAGGTCGAGCACGAGAAGGACGGCCACCCACGCGCCGGCGCGGGACGCCCCGAGCGAGCCCCGCGCGGCCGTCCCGGCGAGAAGAAGGGCCGCGAGGATGAATGCAAGCGCCCAGGCAGCGTCGAGGCGGAGCACCCGGACCACCTCCTCCAGCCGGGAGACGGCCACCCCCGACCAGCGGGCCCACCCTTCTCCGCCTGCGGCAATGCCTCCCGCGAAGGCGAGGACGAGAACGCCCATCGCGGCGAGGGAGCCGGCAAAAGGCCTCCACCCTGCTCCACGCCGGAGCCGGTCGAGACCGAGGCCGGCGACGACCGCGATCGCGATGTGGGGGAGGAGGAGCGCCTTGCTCGGAAAGCGCACGGAGGAGAAGGGAGGGAGGCGGGAGAGAAGCGGAGCGAGACCGCCGTGGATCCCCAGGGCATACCAGACGGCGAGAGCGGCCAGGACGAGGATGACGGCGCGCGTTTTTCTGTCGAGGGCCCGCGCTCCCGCGACCGCGAGCGCGAGCGTGAGCGGACCCAGGTAGAGGCTCAGGAAATACGGGAACCCCTTGGTGAAGAACCGCCCCCCCCACCACGCCTCCACGGGCCGCGACAGCGCTCCGAAGAGGTTGGGCAGCACGGTCTGGAGAAGGGCCACGGGGTGCAGCGCGTTGCCGAGGGCCACCGCGCCCTCGAAGCCCGCGCCCCGCACGGTCTCCCGAAGCAGTCCGGCGGTCACGGCCACGGGAATGCCGGCGAGGCCGATCCCGAGAGCGACGGCGAGGCCGAGCCTCGGCACGGCGGTCGCCCGCGGTGCGGCGGCGAGGCCGAGCGCCATCCCGAGAACGACGGCCTGCCCCACGAACTCGACGGCGAGCGTAGCCGCCGCCACTCCGACCACGATCGCCGCGAGGAGCGCGGTACGCCCGCCGCGCACGGCCGCGCGCCGGAGGAGGAGAACGACGAGCGGACAGAGGGCGAGGGCTTGCAGGAAGACGTACAGGTTCAGGGAGGAGAGCGCGAGCCCTCCGAGGGAGTAGACCGCCCCCGCCGCGAAGGCGCCCGGGGGCTCGGCGCCGAGGTCGCGGGCGAGCGCGTAGGCGGCGAGCGCGGCGACGGGAAGATGGAGGGTGAGCAGCCACGACACGGCAGCGGGCCCCGGGACGAATGCGTGGAGGATGTCCAGGGGGTAGAGGACGGGAAGCACGAAGGAGCCTTCATAGATGTACGGGTTCCAGAAAGCCAGACGTCCGGCCTGGAGCTCGCGCGCCGCGAACAGGCGGAGGGGGTAGAAGGTCACGGTGAAGTCGCGGAAGTAGTAGGTCCGGAGGGGCAGCGCCGCCGCGAGGTCCGGGAGCAAGGACGAAACCGCGGCGAGAAGGGCGAAGGAGCGAGACGACAGCGTCAAGAGGCGGCCGGCGCCGCCTTCTTCTGGGGCAGGAACCGCTCCAGGAACCGCGTGTCGAACCTCCCCGCGAGGAAGTCCGGATCCTCGAGGATGCGGCGGTGCAGGGGGAGGTTGGTCTTCACCCCCTCCACCCACATCACCTCCACGCACCGGCGCATGCGCGCGATCGCCTCCGCGCGGTCGCGCCCGTGGGTCATGAGCTTGCCGATCATGCTGTCGTAGTAGGGGGAAATCTCGCAGCCGTCGTGCGCGTACGTGTCGATGCGCACTCCGGGCCCTCCCGGCGAGTAGAAATGCCGGATGGTCCCCGGAGAGGGCACGAACGTCACGGGGTCCTCCGCGTTGATGCGGCACTCGATGGCGTGCCCGCTGAAGACCACGTCCTTCTGGGCGAAGGACAGGGGCGCTCCCGCGGCGACGTTGATTTGTTCCTTGACGAGGTCGCGGCCCGTCACGAGCTCGGTCACCCCGTGCTCCACCTGGATACGGGTGTTCATCTCCATGAAGTAGTAGTTGCCCTCCGCGTCGAGGAGGAACTCCACCGTGCCCGCGTTCACGTACTGCACCGCCGCCGCCGCTTCCACCGCCGTGCGGCCCATCCGGCGCCGCAGCTTCTCCGAGACCACCGGGGACGGCGCTTCCTCGAGCACCTTCTGGTGCCGGCGCTGCAGCGAGCACTCGCGCTCCCCGAGGTGGACGATGTTCCCCTTGCTGTCCGCCATGAGCTGGATCTCGATGTGACGGGGTCCCTCCACGTACTTCTCCACGTACACGTCGGGCACGCCGAAGGCCGCCGCCGCCTCCGCCTGCGCCGCGCGAAAGGCCTGGGCGATCTCCGCGGGTCCCCGCACGATCCGCATCCCGCGGCCCCCGCCCCCCGCCGACGCCTTGAGGATCACGGGGAAGCCGACCTCGCGCGCGGTCTTGACCGCCTTCTCCTCGTCCTCGAGCACGCCCGGCGAGCCGGGAAGCACGGGCACGCCCGCCTTGATCATCGCCTTCTTGGCCCGGCTCTTGTCCCCCATGAGGCGGATGGCCTGGGGTCCCGGCCCGATGAACTTGATGTGGCAGGCCTCGCAGATCTCCGCGAGGTAGCTCGACTCGGAGAGGAAGCCGTAGCCGGGGTGGATCGCGTCCGCCCCCGTGATCTCCGCCGCGCTGATGATCGCGGGGATGTTCAGGTAGGAGTCGATGTTTCGCGGAGGGCCGATGCACACCGCCTCGTCCGCGAAGCGCACGTGAAGGCTGCCCTGGTCCGCCTCGGAGTAGACGGCGACCGTCTTGATCCCGAGCTCCTTGCACGCCCACATCACGCGGAGCGCGATCTCGCCGCGGTTGGCGATCAGGATCTTCTTGAACATGGCGGGCGTCGCCCGCGCTCAGGCGTCGGTGCGGAGGGTGAAGAGCGGGTCCCCGTACTGCACGGGCTGGCCGTTCTCGGGGTGCACGCGCACCACTTCCCCCGCCACCTCCGCCTCGATCTCGTTCATGAGCTTCATGGCCTCGATGATGCAGAGGACCTGGCCCACCTTCACGCGGTCACCCACGCTCACGAACGCCGGGGAGTTCGGATCGGCGGCCCGGTAGAAGGTCCCCACGATGGGGCTCTTCACCAGCGTCTCCTTGTCGCTCGTCTCGACCTCGACAGGGCCCGGGGGAGCGGGACTCGCGGGGGCCGAGGCGGCGGGGAGCGGCGCCGCGCCGGCCACCACCACGAGCGGGGACGAGGGCGCGCCCGGCGCGGCGCCCATGTGGTTCGACGACGCCTGCCGGCAGATACGGAGCTTCACGCCCTCCTGCTCCAGCTCGAACTCGGTGATGGACTGCTCTTCGAGGATCTTCAGGATCTCTTTGAGCTCACGGACGTCCAAGCGGGCTCCTTCCAGGCGGGAACGGGTTTTCTGCGGGAAGAGAGGACGTATTATTCGCGTCCCTTCCCGCCTTGTCAACGCGCGCCCTATTGGAATTCCCTCTGCAGGGAGAGACCGGCGACGCGCAGCGCGAAGCGCGCCCGTCCCGTGATCGCGCCGGGGGCGAGCGCCGCGAACAGGAAGTACTCGCTGGTGATCCCCACGAGGAGCGCCGTCATCTTCTCCGTGACCACCGCGAGCTCGCGGAGGTCGCCGAGCCCGGTGTCGCTGGCCGCGGCGACGCTCGCGCGCAGGAGCGTCGTGTACTCGGCCGCCACCGCTTCGAGGTTGGGGTCCGGACGGACCACCAGCTTCTCGATGGGAATGCCGTCCGTTCCCATGATCATGACCACCTGGGTCTCGGGGACCCTCGTCGCGATCGCCCGCAGCACCTCCGCGAAGCCGGGCATGGCGCTCACGCTCTCTTCACGACGGCGAGAAGGGCCTCGAGCCGGGCGATCTGCCCTTCGATCGTCCGCCGGCGGGCCGCGCGGTCGTCGTCGGCGGCGCGAGGAGGGGCGGCCGCGCGCTGGATCTCGTCCAGCCGGGCGCGGTAGCGCTCGTTGGCCGGCTCTCTTTGCACGAGCTGCTCGTAGGTCGATCGAGCGAGATCGGTGGCACCCTGGCTGAAGTAGAGCTCGGCCAGGGTGGGAGAGAGCAGGGGCTCGGGGGGGGCGGGCGGGGCCACCGGAGGAGGCGGAGGCGTCGCCGCCATCGCGGGGGCGGGCGGGGGCGGCGGCGGCTCGTCCACGACGGGATTCGCGGGAACCGCGGGCGCGGGTGTCTCGTACGAGACCGGCTCCGCGGGCGTGGCCGACCGAGCCTGCGCTTCGGGTGCCGAAGCCCACTCGAGACGGATGACGTCGAGGGGTGCGGGCGGCGGGGGCGGGAGGGGCGGGGGCGGGAGAGGCGGGGGCGAAGCGATCGGAAACACCACTACCGGCACGCGAGTGGTATCGACCACGTCGCGGGGCGGAGGGGGTGGCGCGGCCTCCCCCGGTTTCTCGGCCCCGCGAGCCTCCACCGGACCGGGTTCGCGCGGAGGCGCGGGGGCCCGCCAGGCCGTGTCGATCGCGTCGGGTACGGATTGCGCCGGAGCGACCCCCGTCTGGATGCGCGCGGGAGGAGGCCCCGCGTCCGGGACGAGCGTGGGGTCGGCCATGACGGAGGGATCGAGTGGAACATCGAAGGTCGGCGCCGGCGTCCCGGGAAGCGTGGGCGCCATGTCCAGGTCGTCCGGCAGCGATCGCCCCTGCACGGGGTGCCCGTCTGCGGCTTGGAGCGGCGGCGAGAGGTGAAAGGGAGCCTCGAGGTCGAAGCTCTCGTCCACGAGCGTCGCGGCCGCTGAAGGCTCCGGGGCGGGCGGGGGCGTCGCCATCGGTGGGCGCCCGGCAGGCGGCACAGGCTCGGCCGGGAAGACCTGCCGCTCGAACTCCGCCGTCGCCGTGGCCGTGCGAACGGGCAGCGGGGGGGGCGGGGGCGGAAGCGGCGGCGGCGCCAGCGCCGCGAAGGGCGCGGGGGCGGGCGGAGGCGGCGGCGGAAGCGGGGGCGGAGCGGCCGGCGCGGCAGTCGGTGGCGTGCGGGGCGCCGGAGAGAGAGGCTCCGCTTCGACGGTACGCCGTACCACGGTCGGTGCGCTGAGCGTCTGCTCCAGGGCGCGGATCCGCGCCTCCACGTTCTTGTCCGCGGGGGCGAGTCGCTGGGCCGCTCGGTACTGGAGGAGCGCGGAGCCGAGATCGCCGACGCCCTCCAGGCACTCGGCCAGGAAGCGGCTGGCCAGGATGTTGTCGGGGGCGCCCCGCAGCACGGCCTCGAACTCCACGCGGGCGCCGAGGAAGTCGGAGGAATCCAGGAGCGCGCGCCCCAAGGTCATGCGCGCCGAGGGGTAGTTGGGCTGCTGGACGAGCCCGGCCCGCGCCACCCGTATCGCCTCCGCGTGGTCTCCCTCCTTGCGGAGCTCTTCCGCGAGCTGCGCGAAGAGTCGCGAGCCGGGCTCGCGCTCCAGGCGGCGGCGAAGCTCTTCGATGCGCGCGTTCTCAGCCACGGGTCTTCGGGATGCTCCGGCACGGCGGGCGGGCTGGTCTCGTCGTATCCCCCATGTTCGACCGACGACGCTACCACGGGGCGGGGAGGGCTACCAAGCGAGCTGCGCCGCTCGACCGTCCAGGTTTCTATTGCTGGAGGATCACGACCGTCCGCTCCCTCAAGTCGGGATCGAAGGTGGCGTCGAAGCTGTACGGCCGTACGCCGATGGTCGCGAGCTGGCCGGCCGCGGTCCCCGCGGTGTAGACCACCTGGGCGATGCCGTTGCTGTCCGTCAGGAGCGACACCGCGGTCTGGAGCGGACCCACGAGCACGCTCCCCGCCACGATGAAGCCGTCCCCGGACTTGAGCTGCACGCTGAGCTGCCGGTTCGGGGCCGGTCGGCCGTTCTGGTCGCGGGCCGTGATCCGCACCACCGATTGGCTGACCCCGTCCGCGCTGATCGTGTCGGGAGTGGCCTTCAGGTCGAGGGAGAGGCCGGCATCCGAAGGGCCGACCAAGGCGGGAACGTCCACCCCGTCGAGGCCGCAACCGTTCATGGCAACGATGAGCGCCACCCCTGTCAGGGCCAACCCCCGCCGGCGAAGCGCCTTTACGAAGCTCGAGAATGGCATGAGAGGCTCTCCCGCTTAGCTGACGGTGGGAATGGGGCAGGTGGTGTCGCTGTCTGCATACTGAGCGAAGTCGATCTGCAGCCGGCCCCTGGCCGCGTTGGTGGTGACGCCCGTTGTCGTGCGGGCGTGGAGGAGGACCTCGGCGAACATCGTGACGACCCGCGCTCCTCCGCCCCCTTCCAGGTTGGCGAGCGGTGCCTCCATCTTGGCCTGCCGCCGCACGACCTCGATGGGCACGTTTATGGCTTCCTCGCCGAGGATCTCGAACGAGATGTTGCCGCTGATCGTGTAGGGTACGTCGACGCCTTGCGTGCCCCGCCCGTCCGAGCGGAAGTAGCTGACCTCGTAGCGCTCGATCACGATGTCGTCGCGGAACCCGGCGGCGGGCACATTGGGGTTCTTGGCGTGGTTCTCGACCCGAACCCCCACGATGTCCGGGCAAATGGCGCCCGATTGGATCGTGAGGTCGGAGCTGAGGGGAGTCCCCCCGTTGATCGCCGTGAGGAGCAGGACCCGCGTGGAGTCCCCCTGCTCGAAGTACCCGGGCACGCAGCCGGCGAGAGCCAGGCCGCCCAGGACGGCGAGAGCGGGTGCAACCTTGAACGTTCTAACAGACCACATGGCTCTACCCCTTGACGATGCGCGGCGTGATGAACAGCAACAGTTCGTTGTTCGTGTTCGTAATGAACCGGTTGCGGAACAGGTAACCGAGGATCGGCAGCTTGCTCAGGAACGGCGTCGACTGCTGCGAGGTCTGCTCGTTGCTCTGGTAGATCCCGCCCACCACTGCGGTGGAGCCGTCCTTGACGAGCACGATGGTCTTGGCGGACTGCGTGTTGATCGGAGGAATGCCGTTCACCAGGTTCGCGAAGTCCGCGGAGTTGTTCTCGACCTCGAGGTTCAGGATGACCGTGCCCGCGTCCGTGATCTGGGGGGTGACCTTCAGGGTGAGGACCGCGTCCTTGAAGCTGACCGTGACCGTGTTGTTGGCCACCGTCTGGATGGGAATCTGCACGCCCTGCTTGATCTCCGCGGACTGGTTGTTCTGGGTGGTGACCTTGGGTGTCGAGAGAAGCCGGCCGCGCCCCTGCCGCTCGAGGGCGGTCAAGGCGAGGTCGAGGTTGAAGCTGCCGATGATGTTGCCGAGGGAGATCCCGAGACCCGTGTTGAAGCCGCTCGCGGGCAGGTTGACGGCGTAGCCGCGTCCCGCCTGGCCGATGCCCGCGTCGCTCGCCTGCCCGAGCTGGTCCGCCGGGATGCCGCCCCCGGCGGGCACGCCGCCCCCGTTGATGATGATCGCGTTGGGGAAGGTCTGGTTCGTGGTGTTGGCGTAGCGCACCGACTGCTCGTTGTTGAATCCCCACTGGATGCCGAGGTCGCGTGTGAAGTTGCGGCTCGTGACCACGATCCGGGCCTCGATCTCCACCTGCGGCGTGGCCCGGTCGAGCTCGCCGATGAGGGCCTTGGCCTTGTCCACGAAGCTCGGGAGGTCGCGCATGATCAGGGTGTTCGTGCGCTCGTCCACGTTGATCTGGCCCCGCGCGGAGAGGGCGCCTGCCGACTTGAGGACCGTCGACATGGTCGCCGCCTTCGCGTAGGAGATGCGCTTGGTGTAGTCGATGAGCTCTCCCGCGAGTGCTTTCTCCTCCGCGAGCTTGCGCTGCTCCTGCTCTTCCCTCTGCAGGTCGCTCAACTTGGCGATGCGGATGACGTTGTCCTCGAGGACGTAGCCGAGGCCGTTGGTCTTCAGGATGAGGTCGAGGGCCTGGTCCCAGGGCACCTCGGTCAGCTTGAGGGTGACCTTGCCTCCCACTCCGGGGTTCACGACTACGTTCAGGCCGCTGATGTCGGCGAAGAGCCGGAAGATGTCCTGGAGGTCCCCGTCCTTGAAGTCGAGGCTGATCGGCGTCCCCGTGTATTGCTTCGCCCCCGTCTCGATGGTGGACCCCTGCTCGCTGATCTGCGGCTCGGGGAGCACGGGAAGGGCGAGGGCGCCCGGCGCGGGGGCGGGGAGGATCGTGAGCGGACCCTGCGCTCCGGGGTCGAGGCTCGCGGAGGAATCGGCTCCGACGGTGGGCTCGGGGGCTGCCCTCATCGCGGCCAGGGGAGCGGGTGCCGGCTCGTTCCCCTCGCCGAAGAGGATCTTCACGCCGCTCGGCCGCTCCTCGATCCGGTAGGGGGTACGGGCGGAGAGGTCGAGCACGAGCCGCGCCACCTTGGGCGATGCGACGCTGAACTGCCCGAGGCGCACCTTGCGCACGGGCCCCTGGTTCACGTCGAGGCTCTTCACCGGCGATTTGGCGGTGACGTCCGCGAAATCGATAACGAGACGGTCGGGGTTCCCGAGGAAGAAGTCCTGGTACGCGAGGTGGCCGTCGGCCTTGACGTCCACCGAGAGCTTGCCGCCGCTCGCGTCCTGGGCGACGGACAGGATCTGGGTGGCCTTGACGGGGTTGCGGGCCGGGGCCTCGGGGGCCTTCGCCCTTTCGACGGGGGCCGCGGGCGGGAGGACGTGCGTGTCCACGTGCGCCGCGGCGGCGGGCACCGCATCGGGAGCGACGGCAACCGTCTTCTCGGCCGTGGGAGCGGGCGGCGCTGCGCTCGCGACCTCGGGCGAGCGGGGGGCGCCGGCGGCCATCGTGGCCGGGCGCTCGAACACGAGGTTCAGGTCACGCCCCTTGGAGTAGATCTGGTACGGGACGAGGCTGGCGAGACGAACCTCCAGGCGCGCGATGGACCTGCCGTCGGCGCGGGCCAGGCTCGTCACGCGCAGCGACTCCACCTCGCGCGTTCCCACGTTGATCCGCGAAGGCACCTTGGAGGCATCGACCTCCGGCACGTCGACCACGAGGGTGAGGGGGTCGGGGCTGTAGTAGGTGTAGGCCAGGGGTCCGGTGCAGACCACGATGAGGCGCGTGGCCCGCTCGGTGTTCTCCTGGCGGATGTCGGATATGGCCGTCGGGGCCTTGTCCTGGGCGGTCGTCGTCGCGGCGCCCAGCGCCACGAGCAGGACCGCTCCCAGGCCCGCGAGCTTCGCTCTCATTGCCTCGCCTCCTCGGTCGCATAAAGGCTCTTCTTCAGGTCGCGCGTCTTGACGGGAGACAGCGGGTCCGTCACCTCCTGGCGGAAGCTTACGGAGGTGGCGTCCACGGCGGTGATGACGCCGTCGAAGAGCCTCTGTCCCGTCGTGACGAAGTACGACTTGCCGTCGGTGCCCAGGAAGATCGCTATGTATCCGCCCCGGCTGGCGACCCCCGTCCCCCCTCCCGTCGTCTTCACGATGCCCTTGAGCGCGACCTCCTGGATCAGGAACCCTTCCATCCCGGGCTTTCGCGTCTTCGGTCCGCGGTCCGCGGCCACCGGCTTCTGCAGGCTCACGAAGGGGTCGCGGCGCCCCTGTGCGTTGTAGGTGTATCCGCCGGGCGGCACCATCTCCGTCTCCAGGGGCGGCCGGGTGACGTCCTCGGCCTTGGGAGGCTCCGCCGCGGGGCTGGGCGAGGCCGTGGGCTCCTGTGCGAAGACGGAAGGGGCGACGAGAGCGGCGGCCGCGAGCACGAGGGTCAACACGCGCTTCATGGAACCCTTCCTCATCGGGCGGGCACGACGGGAGCGGCGCCCGGTGCTCCCGGGGCGCCGGGGGGCGGCGTATCCACGTAGACGTACGTGGTGGCCACAGTGGAGGCCTGGATGGTGTTGGACGCCGAGGGATCGGCCTGGGCCCTGATCTGGATGTTCCCCATGTTCACGAGCCGGGAGAGGCGGCTGATCCGGTCGAAGAAGGCCGCCAGGTTGTGGTAGGTCCCCTCGACGTCGATGGCGATGGGTACTTCCTGATAGAACTCCTTGGTAGCGACCGTACCCGGAGTGAACTTCTTGATGCTGAGGTTCGACTGCGAGCAGAGGTACTGCACGCGCCGCATCAGGTCGGGCATCTCCTTCTCGGGGGGAAGGATGCGCTTCAGCGTCTCGAGCTTGGCCTCGAGCAACTGGACTTCCCGCTGGAATTCCTGCAGCTTGGCCGCGGTCACTTCGAGAGCTCGAATCTCTTTCTGGAGCTGCTCCAGACGCGCCTTCTTCTCGGCTTCCTTGGCGAGGGCGTCCGAGTAGTACATGTAGTAGAAGAGCCCGCAGATCAGCACCGCGAGGAAGACCGAGACCCCCAGCTGACCGGTCAGCGGGAGTCTCGTGAGGCTGTTGTCCGCCATCTCCTTCCTCCCTCTTCCCGTCTACCGCGGAGGCGCGCCGGCGGGGATCTGCGTTCCTGCCTGCGCGGCCTGGGCCGCCTGCTTGGCGGCAATCTCGGGGTTCTGAAACTGTCCGGCCAGGTCGAAGTTGATGACCCCGCTCTGCTCCGTGCTCGCCACGAGGTCGACCGTCGGGAACCAGCCGCTCCGCTGGAGGGCGCTGATGAAGTCGGCGACGGCGGGAAGGCCGTTGCCCTGTCCCTTGAACGCGAGCTTCCCTCCGGACTCGTCCATGCCCGTGAGCCACACGAAGTCGGGGAGCGACTTGGAGATCTCGTCGAGCATGTGCACGGGGCTCTTCTGCTCCGCCCGGAGCCTCTCGATCAGGTTGACCTTGTTCTCGAGGAGGAGCTTCTTGGCCTGGAAGGCATCGACCTGGACCTTGATCGCCTGCAGGTCGCGCTGGCGCTTCTCGTCCGCGGCGATGCGGCGGTCGAGGTCCTTGAGCTGGGCGTCCTTGAACCACCACGCGGCGGCGCACAGGAACGCCGCGCCGCCCGCGAAAAGGGTCAAGAGGAGGTAGGCCTGGAAGGCCCCGGGGGTCGAGGGGACCCCACCGCCGCCTCCGCCGCCCCCCGCCGCCTTCTTCCTGGACCTCTCCGGCTTCTCGGACGCCGCGAGGTTGATGCGGATCATCGGTCACCCACCCGTCTTGCGGCGAGCCCCACGGCGATCGCCGCCGAGGGGCCGATGTCGTTGATGAAGTCGGGATCGAAATCCCGAGGGTTGTACGTCACATTGTTGAATGGGTTCAGTATCTCCACCCCCGCCTCGAACCGGTCGGCGAGGAGGTCGCGCAGGCCCTGGATCTTGGAGGTGCCTCCGGAGAGGAAGATCCGGTCGATCCTGTCCTCGGAGCTCGTAGCCCGGAAGAAGTCGAACGTCTTCTGGATCTCCAGCGCGATGTTCTCGGACACCGCCGTGATGATGGGATGGAGGTTCTCGGGAGCGGCGCCTTCCACCCGCTCCCCCTTCTTGAGGGCCTCCGCCTGCTCGAACCCGAGGTTCAGGTCCTTCTGGATGGCGTCGGTGTACTGGTTGCCCCCCGCGGCGATGTCGCGGTTGAAGACGGAAGTTCCGCCCTTGACGATGTTGATGTTCATGATCGAGGCCCCGATGTTCAGGAGCGCGACTACCCGGCCGGGGTCGATCCCGTAGTTGATCTCGTAGCAGTTCTGCAGGGCGAACACGTCGACGTCCACCACCACCGCGTTCTTGCCCGCCTGGCTGATCGCGGAGGTGTAGTCGCTGATCTTGTCCTTCTTCACCGCGACCAGGAGCACGTCCATGTTGCCGCCGCTCCCACCCTCGATCACCTCGTAGTCGAGGGAAACGTCCTGGATGTCGAAGGGGATGTACTGCTCGGCCTCCCAGTGGATCGATTCCGCGAGCTCGTCCTGGCTCATCTGGGGGAGGCTGATCTTCTTGACGATGACGGCGTTTCCGGAAACGCTCGTGGCCACGTCCGGCGTCTTGATCTTCTGGGACTCGAAGACCCGCTGGCAGGCGTCGATGACCGCGCCCGAATCCATGATCGCACCGTCCACGATGGCCTCCGGAGGGAGAGGCTCCATGCCGATGTTGAGGAGCTGGAACTCGTCGCCGCTCTTGCCACCCGATTTCAACTCCACCACCTTCACGGCCGAGGAGCCGATGTCGACGCCAAGTACGCCCTTCTTCCTACTCCCGAACAGAGCCACGGGCGCCTCTCTTCAAAGAACCGATCTCACGATTCTGACGCCGTCCTCAACCGGCGCCCACTGCTGGCTTTCGCCACCCGCGGGCTGCTTATTACAACAAGACAGGTCTATATTTATCAAGAAGAGTTAAAGTGCTTCCTGAAGCTAACAGACGCCTCCTCCTATGTCAAGCGAAAAGTGAGGGTTGAAGCACTAACTGGCGAATGCTACTCGCACTCTTGGTCTCTGGACCTGCTGCGACGGCGCCTCGAAAGGCTGCCTTCGAGAGCCCACACCTCATCCTTTTCATGAGGATTGTGCGCCCGCCGAGGCGAAAAGGTAAGTGTTTGCGATCACGTGAGTTGGAAATGCAGTGACGCTTTTCGTGCTGTCCGGATGCGCGGAATCCTTCCCGCGCTGGGTCAGGGTTGCAGAAGGGGCGAGCCCAACACCGCTACGACGAGCGCCTGAACCGCCACGATCGTCGCCCCGAGCCAAATGGCAGGAGCGGCCCCGCGGTCTCGCCCCTCGGCCAGTCTCAGGAGGAACGGCGTGAGGAGCACGAAGCAGACGGCGGCTAGCGCTCCCGCCGCGGCGGCCAGGGGGGCCGTGCGCAGCGAAGTGACCGGCCGCAGCGGGTCGCTCAGTTCGTTCAGTCCGATCCCGTAGAGCCCGAACAGGTTGAGCCCGCTCAGGGCCAGCAGCACGTGAGCGGCCGCCTTCTCCGCGGGTCGCGCCCGCGCGAGGAGAACGACGAGAAGCGTGCCCGCGAGGAAGAAGTGGTTCTCGTGCGCGTTGGTCATGACCATGGGCAGGACCATGGCCGCGAACGCGAAGAGCAGCGTGAAGCTCGGGGGTCGGACCTCCGCCGCCCGATGCGCGCGAGCCGCCTCCAGCCGCCAGGCGTACGCCGCGAGCAGCGCGAGCGTCAGTCCGGCCGCGAGGTCGCGGATGGTGATCGGTCCGAGCACCGCCGCGGTATCCGCGACGAAGTACACCGGGCGCTCGGGCTCCACCAGCCAGGCGACGGGGAACCAGAGGTTGAGCTGGTTCGCCGTCATTGCCGGCATGACCGACGCCGTCCCGATCACGGTCAGGGCGAGGGCCCAGATCGAACGGCCCCCCATCGCCAAGGCGGCGCTGTAGGCCGCGAACACCGCCGCCGGGGCGGCGAACAGCGCGAAGACGCCTCGGTCCTGGCGCCGGAGCCAGCGTGCGCACGCATAGAAGAACACGATGGCGAGGAGGCTCAAGGTCTGGGGCTTCATCAGGAAAGCCGCGGCGAGGGGGAGCCCGGCCACCGCGAACCCTCTCGCGTCCCCGGCCCGGTTGGCGAGCACGGCGGCGAGCAGGCAGAAGAACGCGAAGTGCGCGTCCACGAAGCCGAGCACCGCGAACATCAGGAACGTAGGATGGCACCAGAAAACGAGCGCCCGCGTCCGCGGCAACCCGTCATCCCGGAGGAGCTGGGCAAGGAGGGCCAATGTCCCCAGCTCGAAGACGAGGGTCGCGGCCTTGAAGACCCCGGGGTAGGGCCAGCCGGTGGCGGCGACGAGCCCGGAACACAACTGGAAGATCTGCCACTGGAGGGGAAAGTAGATTCCCGAATAGGCGGGCGCCAGGCCTTGCACGTTCGCGCGGTCCCCCCACTCCACGTAGGCCTTCATGTCGTCCATCCCCATGAAGCCGAAGGACGCGAGGCGGACAGCGAGGCCCGCCCCGAAGAGGCCCCAGGCCGCGAAGCGGCTCACAGGACCCTTCGGCTCCCCTGGAGCACTCCCACCACGCGCTTGTGCAGGCCGAAACGCATGCCGACGGCGAGGACGATCATCTGGCACCCGAGGACGAACGCCTTGGCCAGGCTGCCCGTGACCGAGCTCGTTCCCACCCGCTGCTTGTAGTGGAGCGGGATCTGGACGGACGGGAGCCCGCGCTGGAAGCCCAGGATCATCATCTCCGGCCCGAAGAAGTTGCTGTCCACCCGGAGACCGGGAAGCAGATCGTCGATAGCGCTCCTCTCGATCAGGCGGTAGGTGCAGCCGACGTCCGAGAGGGAATTGGTGTTGAAGAGCACCTCCACGAGCTTGGCGGTGGCCCAGTTGCCCCATTTCAGGAAGCGGCCCATGTTCGCGCCCTGCCAGATGAACTCCCGGACGGTCCGCGAGCCGTAGACGATCTTCACGTCGCCCGCGTAGGCGAGGAGCTTGAAGAGGTCCTCCGCAAGGAAGGTGTCGTCCGGCTCGCACACCACCACGAGGTCCCCGCGCGACTCGCGGAGGCCGCGCCGAATGGCGCTGCCGTATCCCTGCACCGGCTCGTGCACCTCCCGTGCGCTCGTGTCCGCGACCTCTTCCGAGGTTCCCGGCGAGGCGTTGTTGTTGACGACGATGATCTCCTCGAGCACGGAGAGGCGCTCGAAATCGCGGATGACCTTCCGGATCGAGTCCTTCTCGTTGTAAGTGGGGAGGACCAGGCTGACGGTACGACCGTTATGCACGAGCGCCCTTGCGGCCGACCGCCAGCATCTGCGCCGCGAGCGGCCGCCAGGGAAGCGCCAGGTAGAGCTTCGTGAGCCAGTACGACTTCGGCAGGGCGCTCTTGAGCGTGAGGGGCAGGAACCGAGGCTCGAGGCGCTCCACGGCATAGCCCCAGGCCCGCAGGAAATCGCGCAGGCTCTCGTGGCTCCACGCCTTGACGTGGGTGAAGTCGTCCCAGTACCGCCGGAAGCAGTAGTAGTAGTTCGGCTGGACGAGGATGAGACGGCCCCCTGGCCGGAGCACGCGCTCCGCCTCCGCCATGGTCGCGTCGAGCGCCCGCTCGTCCAGGTGCTCGAGGAGGTTACTGGCGAAGAGGACGTCTACTGCCTGCGCGGGCAGCTCGAGCCGGGTGGAGTCGCCGCAGAAGAACGTCACCTCGGGCGCGCAGAACCGGGCCACCCCGGCGTGACGGTCGACCGCGAACTTCCGGGCGGCCCGGATCTGGTTGATGAAGTCGGCGTAGCCTGCGCCCAGCTCGCAGACGGCCGCTTCGGGAGCCACGTAGCGTTGGAGGTGCTCGGTGATGGCCTTCCACACGCGCGTCCGCCCCGGGTCGAACGAGTAGCGGATCTCGAAGTACGACTCCGATGAGGGTGAGCTCACCCCGACCACGGGGGGGACGATAGCACAGCGGGACGGACGGGTCCGAGCGGGGCGAGGTTAAGATGAGACCCGCGTGACAGCCCGCGGCCACTCCCTCCTCCTCCACGCGCTCTTCTTCCTTTCCGGGGCGGCCGCCCTCGTCTACCAGGTGGTGTGGGAGCGGCTGCTCGGGCTCTGGAGCGGCTCGGACGTCCTTTCCGCCGCGCTCATCGTGAGTGCTTTCCTCACCGGACTGGGGCTGGGGAGCCTCGGGGGAGGCTACCTCGCCGACCGCCTGGGAGCGCGCCGCTCGGTGGCCCTCTTCGCCTTGTGCAACCTGGCCATCGCGGCCTTCGCCCTACTGAGCCGCGCCGTCTTCTACGACCTCGTCTTCGAGCGGCTGACCGCCCTCGCCGCCTCGCGCCTCCTCGTCTTTGCGGTGGCGTTCGCCGCCCTCCTGCTCCCCACCCTCCTCATGGGGTTCTCGCTTCCCCTTCTCTCCCGGGCCGTCGTCCGGGATATCGCGGACGCCCCGCGCACGATCTCGCGCCTCTACGCAGTGGACCTCCTGGGGGCGGCCGCGGGCTCCTTCGCCGCGAGCTGGATGCTCCTGGGCTCGGTCGGCCTCGTCCGAACCGTCTGGAGCGGCGCCTTCCTCAGCCTCCTCGTGGGACTGGGCGGGCTGATCGCCGCCGCCGCCACGCCGCTCGAGAAGGGTCCCCCGGACCCCGTTCCGGACCGGACCGCTGAAGCGAAAGGCCCCGCCCGGGCCCCCGTCGCTCTCTGGTCTTCCTTCTTCTTCCTCTCCGGCTTCCTGGCCGTCGCCCTCGAGATCGTCTGGTTCCGCTACTTCGGCGTGCTCACGTCCGGGAGCGCCTACACCTTCGGCCACGTTCTCGGCGTGTTCCTGCTCTTCGACGCGATCGGCCAGCTGCTCGGCGCGCGCATGGTGGAGCGCGTGGCCGCGCCCCATCGCCTCTTCCTCCCCCTCCAGGCGGCCATCCTGCTCGCGGCGGGAAGCGCCTTCGTCGTCCTGAGCCAGCCCGCCCTCGTCCCCCTCGGGCAGTTCGAGCTCGGAGATCGCTCGGGGCTCACCTACGGGCTGGTGTTCGGCCTCCTCCCCCTTCTCGCCATCGGCCCCGCGGCCCTGCTCGTCGGGTTCTCGTTCCCGCTCGTGCAGCGCGCGCTGCAGACGGACGCGGGCGCGGTCGGGCGGCGCGTGGGGCTCCTCCAGCTCGCGAACATCGTGGGGAACGCGGTCGGAGGCCTCGTGGCGGGGATGGTTCTTCTCCGCACCCTCGGCACCATCGGGACCCTGCAGCTCCTGAGCGCGCTCGGGCTCGCGGGCGCGCTCTTCGCCGCGGCGGGGCCGCGCTCCTGGCGAACCCTCGGGCGCGCCCGCGCCGGCTCCGCCGGCCTCGCCGCGGCCCTCCTCGCCGTGATCGTCCTCGTGCCCCGCCCCGTCGTGTTCTGGCCGAGGGTGATGAACTTCCCGCACCGCGGTTTCCGCTTCGAGGTGCGGGAGGACGCGACGGGAGTGTCCGTGCTCCGGGAGGACGCGCGCGAGGTCCTGATGTTCGCGAACGGGATCGGCCAGGGTCACATCCCGTTCCGGAGCATCCACTTCCTGCTCGGGGCGGCGGGTCCCCTCCTCCATCCCGAGCCGCGGGCCGTCTACATCATCGGCATCGGATCCGGCGGGAGTCCCTACGGCGCCGGCCTCCTGCCCGAGACGGTGCGGGTCCGGGCGGTGGAGATCGTAGGGTCGGGCATGCCTCTCCTGGAAGAGTACGCGCGCGGGCCCCGCGGAGCCCCCGTCCTCCCTCTCTTCGAGGACCCCCGGTTCGTCCTGAGCGTCGATGACGGCCGGCGCGAGCTCGCCCTGCGCGACGAGCGATTCGACGTGATCGAGGCGGACGCGATCCGGCCCCAGTCCGCGCGGAGCGGGATGCTCTACTCTCTGGAGTTCTTCGCCCTGGTGCGCCGCCGCCTTCGCGAGGGTGGCCTCATGATCCAGTGGGCGGCGAGCGACCGCGTCCGGGCGACCTTCCGCCGGTCCTTCCCCTACGGCCTGGACACCGGCATCGTCCTCGTGGGCAGCGACCGGCCGGTCGTGGTCGACCTCGAGCGCATCCGGAGCCGGCTTGCCCTTCCGCAGGTCGCCGCCTGGATCGAGAAGGGAGGAGCGGACATCGAACAGCTGCGCGCCCTGTTCGTGCCCGGCTACGCCTCGTGGACTCCGCAGAGCCGTACCGAAGAGGACGAAGACCTCCTGATCAGCGACCTCTTTCCCAGGGACGAGTTCTACCTGAACCGCCCCTGGCGCGTCCGGCCCTGATGGCCTCGTCGCGTCCTCCCGCGCCCACGCAGGGGCCGCGACACGTCGCTTTCGCCGTCGCCGGCATCCTCGGTGTCTTCTGGGCGGCTTTTTCCTTCGTCCGTCCGACGAACTTCGGCGGATGGGACGAGTGGCTCGTCGTCTCCCTCACCGCTGACGGCATCGTGGACCTGCCCTACGAGAATCGGCCCCTCTCCCTGCTCTTCAACGCCCTGGGCACGCTCGTCGCTCCTCACCGGCTCCTCGGCTACTACGCGGTCCACGCGGCCTACCTGTGCCTGGGAGCGTGGCTCGTGTTCCGCCTCGCGGAGCGGCTCGTCCCGGACCATCCCCAGGTCGCGCTCCTCGCCGGCATCTTCACGGCGGCGTGGGCTCCCCTCGACTCCCTGCGCCTCGACGTCGTGCTCTGCGCGAACTACAGCGGAGCCACGCTGGGGGTGCTCGTCGCGACCACCGTGCTTCTCGAGTCGAATCGACGCGGCCGGGTCCTTCTCCTGGCCCTCGCCGGGCTCATGGCGGCCTTCGTCCTGCGCAGCCTCGAGTCCACGGCGGGGCTCCTGGTGGGTGCGCCCTTCCTGCTGTGGACGCTGCCGGGGGCTCGTCGAAAGGGCTTCTGGACCGCGGGCTGGCTGCTCTTCGTCCTCCCCACCCTGGCCGCCGCCGCCTGGCCCCTCCTCGCCGCCGACGCCGCCCCGACCTACCAGACCGCGGGCCTGGGCGTCGACCTCACTCCGAGCGGGGTCGTGGGGCGCCTCGCGCGGCAGGTGGGTTTCGAGGTCGCTCCCCTCGCGAGCTCCGACCCTCGCGAGCTCGCGACGCCGGCCGTGCCCCTTGCCGTCGCGGCCCTCGTCGTCGCCGGTCTGGGTTCCGGCTTCGCAGGGTGGGCGGCTCGGCCGGGCGAGAGACGGGAGATTCTGCGTCTCGCGGGCATCGGGGCGGGCGCCGCGCTCCTGGGCTACTTTCCCCTCGTCCTCAGCAAGGCGATCACGACCCCCGCCCGCACCCAGATGCTCTCCGCCCCCGGCATGGGCCTCCTCCTGGCCGCGACCGTGACGCTCCTCGCGAGCGTCCTCGGTCCGCGACGGCGAGCCGCCGCGGCCCTGACGCTCGCCGCCTGGATCGTCGCCGTCGCTTCCGGCCGCATCGTCGCCATGCAGCGCGACTGGGACGAGGCCACCTACTGGCCGGGCCAGAGCGCGACGCTGCGCGGCCTCGTGCGCGAGGCTCCCGACCTCGCCCCCAACACGTTCGTTCTCCTCCTCGACGACGGCCGTTCCTGGCCGGCGAGCCTGACGTTCCACCTCGCCGTCCGCTACCTGTACGAGGGGCGCGCCACGGGCGCGGTGCCGGGGGCCGAGCCCTTTCTCTTTCCGATCCACTTCGACGCGGAGGGCCTCGTGAGCGCGCCCGCGACGGCGATCCGGCGCGCCTGGAGCGCGCCGGTCACACGGCACCGCTTCGACGAGCTCGTCGTCGTGCGTCACGCCACGGGCGGCGAGGTCGAGCTCGCCCTGGAATGGCCGATCGACGCGCGCCTTCCGCCACTGCCTCCGGGAGCGCGCTACGCCCCTCGCGAGCGCATCGTGGCGGGGGCGGGGCCCTCGCCTCGTGCCCGCGTGCTCGACTAGAACCGGATCTTGACGTCCGGGTCGTCCTTGGCGTGGATCGTGTCGATGAAGCGGACCTGGTGGGGCACCGTGGTCATCACCAGGCAGTGGGTGCGGATGCCGTCGCCGAAGAAGCGCACGCCCTTGAGCAGGGCGCCGTCGGTGACGCCGGCGGCCGCGAAGATCACGTTCTTGCCCGGGGCGAGGTCCTCGGTGCGGTAGACCTTGTCGAGGTCGGCGATGCCCATCTTCTTGCAGGCGCTCGGCGTCGGAGGGCTTGGTGAGCACGAGCTTGGCCTGGATCTCGCCGTTCAGGCAGCGCATGGCGGCCGCGGTGAGGACGCCTTCGGGGGCGCCCCCCGTGCCCATGACCGCGTGCACGCCCGGTGCCCGACGACGGCGGCGGTGATGCCGGCCGAGAGGTCGCCGTCGCCGATGAGGCGGATGCGGGCCCCCGCCTTGCGGATGTCGGCGATGAGCTTCTCGTGGCGCGGCCGGTCGAGGACGATCACCACGAGGTCGTGGACCTCGCGGTCCAGGGCACTTGGCGATGGCCTTCAGGTTGTCGCTCGACGGGGGCGTTGATGTCCACCTTGCCCTTGGAGGACGGGCCCACCACCAGCTTCTCCATGTAGATGTCGGGGGCGTGCAGCAGGCCGCCCTTCTCGGACGCGGCCAGGACCGCGATGGCGTTGGTGGCGCCGGTGGCGCAGAGGTTGGTGCCCTCCAGGGGGTCGACCGCGATGTCCACCGGCGTCGCCGCCCTTGCCCACCTTCTCGCCGATGAAGAGCATGGGGGCCTCGTCGCGCTCGCCCTCGCCGATGACGATGGTGCCGTCGATGTCGACGGTCTCCATCTCCTTGCGCATGGCCTCCACGGCCACCTGGTCGGCGTACTTGCGGTCGCCCTGGCCCATGGTGCGGGCGGCCGCGATGGCCGCCCGCTCCACGACCCTCACGAACTCGAGCGGCAGGTCGTCGCGATCATGCGCTGATGCTCCTTCGGTCCGTGGTCGCGGCTAGCTGCTTGTAGGCGGGCAGCTCGACGCGCCGCGGCTTGTCCTGGCGGTAGCCGAGGGCGTAGTCGGCCTGCATGATCTTGTGGATCTCGCGGGTGCCCTCGTAGATCACGGCCGCCTTGCGAGTTGCGGTAGAAGCGGCCGGCCGGGTACTCGTCCGAGAAGCCGTTGCCGCCGTGGATCTGCACGCAGTCGGAGGCCGCGCGCTCGCTCTTCACGGTGGCGAACCACTTGGCGAGGGAGGTCTCGCGGGTGTTGCGCCGGCCCTCGTTCTTGAGCCAGCCCGCGCGCAGCCACAGCAGGCGCGCCGCGTCGTAGTCGGAGACCATCTCCGCGATCATCTCCTTCACGAGCTGGTGCTCGCCGATGGGCACGCCGAAGGTCTTGCGCTCCCTGCGCGTAGTTCACGGAGGCGTCGAGGCAGGCGCGGATGAGGCCGGTGGCCCCCGCGGCCACCGTGTAGCGGCCGTTCTCGAGGGCGAACATGGCGACCTTGAAGCCCTCGCCCTCCGCGCCCACGCGGTTCTCCGCCGGGCACCTCGACGTCCTGCATGGAGAAGCCGCCGGTGTTGCCGGCCAGGATCCCCCACTTCTCCTTCATGGTGTAGGAGCTGAAGCCCTTGAAGGCGCGCTCCACGATGAAGGCGCGAGAGGCCGCTGTGGTCGCGGTTCTTCTTCTTCTCCTGGTCCGTCCAGGCGATGACCAGGAAGTGGTCGGCCACGTCGGCCAGGCTGATCCAGATCTTCTCGCCGTTCAGGACGTAGCGGTCGCCCTTCTTGCACCGCGGTCGTCTGGATGCCCACCGCGTCGGAGCCCGCGTTGGGCTCGGTGAGGCCGTAGGTCGCGATCTTCTCGCCCTTGGCCTGGGGCACCAGGTACTTCTTCTTCTGCTCCTCGCGTGCCCCAGCACCAGAGGGTCATGGAGTTGAGGCCCACGTGCACGGACATGATCACGCGCAGGTGGGTGTCCACGTACTCGAGCTCCTCGCAGGCGAGGCCCAGGCTGATGTAGTCCATGCCCGCCCCGCCGTACTCCTCGGGGATGCAGATGCCCAGCAGCTGCAGGTCGGCCATGCCCTTCAGGAAGCCGCGCTCGAAGCGGTGCTCGCGGTCGAGGTCGTGGATCTTCGGCGCGACCTCGCGGCCCGCCCAGTCGCGGACCATCTTCTCGACCTCCTTGTGCTCTTCGGCCAGCGCGAAATCGATCATGGGACATCCCTCTTCGATTCCGTCTCGTCGGCCTCGGATTCGGACTCGGCGTCCTCGGGAAGGGCTTCGCCCTCCGCGAGCCGGCGACGGGCCTCCTCGGCCCGCTCCGCAGGCACGAGCACCCGCACCACGGAGAACGCGCGCACGCTGGGCAGCGGCTCCTGCCGGTAGCTCTGGTCGAGGACCTGGGCCTCGATTCCGGCGTCGCGCAGCCGCAGGGCGACGAGCTCGGCCTCGTAGACCTGCCCGGCCTCGGCCACGGTATCCCAGTCGCCGTGGGACGGCGCCCTTGCCGTCAACGGTCCTTCCAGACGGGCTTGCGCTTCTCCATGATCGCGCGCAGGCCCTCCTCGGCGTCCTCGGTGGCCATGAGCTGGTTCAGGTAGACGTCCTCGGCGTGCCGCACGGCGTCCGGAAGGGCAGGTCGAGGCCCCGGCGATGGCCCGGCGCGTGAGCTGCAGGACGGGCGCGCTCGCCTCCTGGAAGCGCTGGATGAGGGCGGCCGCCTCCGCCTCCAGCTTGTCGTCGGGCACCGCCCGGGTGATGAGGCCGATCCGCTCGGCCTCGGCGGCGGAGAGGCTCCCCCCGCCCAGGATCATCTCGAAGGCCTTCTTGCGCCCCACGAGGCGCGGCAGGAGGGCCGCGGCCACGGTGTTGAAGACGCCGCCCTTGATCTCGGGATGGCCGAACTTCGGGCGCTCTGCGCGGCCAGGCACATGTCGCAGGCCGCGGCCAGCAGGCTCCCCGCGCCCAGGGCGGGCCCGGCCACGACCGCCAGGGTGGGCTTGTCGAGCTTCCGAGGTTCTCGAAGATGCGCCGGAAGTCCTCGAGCATCACGTAGGCGCGGTCGCCGAGGTGGTCGGTGAGCTCGAAGCCCGCGGAGAAGTACTTGCCCGCGGCGGCCAGCACCACGAGCTTGACGTCGCGCTGGTACTCGAGCGACTCGAGGGCGGCGTTGAGGTCGTCCATCATGTCGACGGAGAGCACGTTGGCGGGCGGCCGGTTGAGGGTGATGCGGGCGATCCCCTGCACGGTGTCGAGCTGGATGTGCTTGTACGCCGTGTCGCGGGGCGGGGCGTAGATGTCGACGTCGTGGGGGTCTTCGAGGTCGTCGGCCATTCCCTTAGCGCCCCTTTCTGCCCGTCACGCGGCCTCGAAGGCGGCGGCCAGGCCCATGCCGCCGCTGATGCACAGGGTGGCCAGGCCGCGCCGGCGCCTCGCCGGGCCATCTCGTGCAGCAGCGTCACGACGATGCGCGCGCCCGTGGCCCCGATCGGATGGCCGAGGGCGATGGCGCCGCCGTTCACGTTGAGCTTCTCGGGATCGAAGCGGAGCTCGCGGTCGCAGGCCAGCACCTGGGCCGCGAAGGCCTCGTTCACCTCCACGAGGTCGAAGTCGTCGAGGCGCAGCGACAGCGCTCCAGGAGCTTCCGCACCGCGGGCACGACGCCGATGCCCATCACGCGGGGATCCACGCCCGCGGCGGCGACGCCCAGGATCCGGGCCAGGGGCCTGAGCGCCCGCGCGGGCCCGCTCCCGGGAGGCACGACGAGCGCGGCCGCGCCGTCGGTGATGCCCGACGAGTTCCCGGCGGTGACGGTGCCCGTCCCGGCTTGAAGACGGGCGGGAGCTTGCCGAGGGACTCGAGCGTCGTCTCCCGCGGATGCTCGTCCCGCGCGAACTCGACGTCGCCCTTCTTC
Organism: uncultured Acidobacteriota bacterium; assembly: GCA_963742595.1. Lineage (GTDB taxonomy): Bacteria > Acidobacteriota > Vicinamibacteria > Fen-336 > Fen-336 > CAVPGH01. Next base: position 451,514 of record CAVUMT010000001.1, read on the forward strand.
CCCGGGACCGTCACCGCGAACGTCTCCGCCTCGAACCGGCCCTCGGCCCGGGCCCGGGCCGCCCGCTCCTGGCTGCGGAGCGCGAAGCGTCCTGCTCCTCGCGGGCGATCTCGTACTGCTCGGCCAGGCTCTCGGCGGTCTCGCCCATCACCTGCCGGACAGCGGGCACAGGAAGCCGTCCTGGTACATGCCGTCCACGAGCGGCTGGTGGCCCATCCGGTAGCCCCAGCGCGCGCCCGTCAGCAGGTAGGGCACGCGGCTCATGGACTCGACGCCCCCCGCCAGCACGATCTCGGCGTCGCCGTCGCGCACCGCGCGGAAGGCGAGGTCGATCGCCTTGAGGCCGCTGCCGCAGGCCATGTTGACGGTGAAGGCGGGGACCTCCTGGGGGATGCCGGCCCGGTAGGCGACCTGGCGAGCCACGTTGGGACCACCGCCGGCCTGACGGGCGCAGCCGAAGACGAGTTCGTCGACGTGCTCTGGGGCCAGGCCCGCCCGGCGCAGCGCTTCCGGCCGCTCTGTGCGCCGAGCGGGCCGGCGGCAATCCAGCGAGGGAGCCCCCGAACTTCCCGATGGGAGTGCGGACGGCCCCGGCGATCACGACGTCACGCATCTGCAGGCCCTAGAGAAACAAGCATCAAGTGGCGAAGCGGAAGGAGTTTAACACGTTAGAATCGGGCGTGGAGCGCATCTACCTCGACCACAACGCGACGACGCCGCTCGATCCGCGGCGCTCGAGGCGATGGTCGCGGTCCTGCGCGACGGCTTCGGCAACCCCTCCAGCCTCCACTGGTACGGCCAGCGCGCGCGGGCGACGGTCGACGAGGCCCGCGGGGAGGTCGCGCGGCTCGTCGGCGCCTCCGCCGCCGAGATCGTCTTCACCGGCGGCGGCACCGAGGCCGACAACCTGGCGCTGCGCGGCGTGGCGGGAAGCGCCCGGGAGCCCCGGCGCAAGATCGTCTACACCGCCATCGAGCACCACGCCGTGCTCCACACCGCGAAGGCGCTCGCGGAGGAAGGCTGGCCGGTGGAGACGGTGCGCGCGTCGCCGGACGGTCTCGTCGACCTCGACGACCTGCGCGCCCGCGTCGACGACCGCACCGCGCTGCTGTCCGTCATGCTCGCCAACAACGAGACGGGGATCGTCCAGCCGGTGGCGGAGGTCGCGCGCCTCGCCCACGACCGCGGCGCCCTCGTCCACTGCGACGCCGTGCAGGCCGCGGGCAAGATCCCGGTGGACGTGCGCGCGCTCGACGTGGACCTGCTCGCCCTCTCCGCGCACAAGATCTACGGTCCGAAGGGCGTGGGCGCGCTCTACGTACGCGCGGGACCTCGATGCAGCCGCTCCTGCGGGGCGGCGCGCAGGAGCGCAACCGCCGCGCGGGCACCGAGAACGTGGCGGGCATCGTGGGCATGGGTCGGGCGGCGGCGCTGGCCCGCGCCGCGCTCGACGCGGAGTCCGAACGTCTCGGTGCGCTGCGCGATCGCCTGGAGACGGTCCTCCTGGCGCTCCCGGGGGCGCGTCGCAACGGCGACGGGCCCCGCGTGCCGAACACGGCGAACGTCTCGTTCGAGGGAGTCGACGCCGAGAGCCTGCTGATGGCCCTCGACCTCGCGGGGATCGCCGTGTCCACCGGCGCCGCCTGCGCCGCCGGCGGCGTCGAGCCCTCGCACGTGCTCGCCGCGATGGGCTTCCCTCCCGAGCGCGTCCAGGCCTCGCTGCGCTTCTCGCTGGGGCGGGGAACGACGAGGGACCACGTGGACCGCGCGGCGGGGATGGTCGCCGGCGTGTCTCGAGCGCCAGCGGAAGGCCGCGACGCCGGCCTAGCCGACGGAGACCTGCTCCTCGGCGTGGTACGAGGAGCGCACGAGCGGGCCCGGACTCCACGTGCGCGTAGCCCAGCCCGAGGGCGAACGCGCGCAGCCGGCGAACTCCTCGGGCGTCTAGTAGCGCACGATCGGCAGGTGGGCCGGCGAGGGCCGCAGGTACTGGCCGACGGTCAGGATGTCGGTGCCCGCGGCCCGGATCGCGCGGATCGTCTCCACGACCTCGTCCCACTCCTCGCCCAGGCCCACCATGATGCCGCTCTTGGTGAGGAGGCCGGCCTCCTTCGAGCGCCGCAGCAGCTCGAGCGAGCGCGCGAAGCGCGCGCCCGGCCGCACGTGCCGGTAGAGGCGCGGCACCGTCTCGGTGTTGTGGTTGAGGATGTCGGGCCGCGGCGTCGAGGACCACGCCGAGCGCCGCCCAGTCCCCCTTGAAGTCGGGGATCAGGACCTCCACCGCGCAGCCCGGGACGCGCGCGCGGATCTCGCGGATGCAGGCCGCGAAGACGCCGGCGCCGCCGTCCTGCTGGTCGTCGCGGTTGACGGAGGTGATGACGGCGTGGCGCAGGCCCATGCGCGCGACGGCGTCGGCCACGCGGCGCGGCTCCTCGGGATCGGGCGGGCGGCCGGGCAGGCCCGTCTTGACCGCGCAGAACCCGCAGGCCCGCGTGCAGACGTCGCCCAGGATCATGAAGGTGGCGGTGCCGCGGTTCCAGCACTCGCCGATGTTCGGGCAGCGCGCCTCCTCGCACACCGTGTGGAGGTCGAGCTCGCGCATGAGGCCGCGCAGCCGCTCGTAGCCCTCGCCGAGGGCGCGCGGGCCTTGATCCAGTCCGGCCGGCGGAGCAGCGGGACGGGGACCGACGCGCTCATGGCCGCCGGAGGCTGGCCTGCGCGCCGCCTCATTCGTCCTCCTCGTCGTCCTTCTCCTCGTCGTCGTCGTCGTCGTCGTCCGTCGTCGTCCTCGTCGTCGTCCTCTTCGTCGTCGTCCTCTTCGTCGTCCTCGTCCTCGTCGTCGTCGTCGTCGTCGTCGTCGTCCTCGTCGTCGTCCTCGTCCTCGTCGTCGTCCTCGTCGTCGTCGTCCTCATCCTCCTCGTCGTCGTCCAAGTCGTCGTCCTCGTCGTCGATCGTCTTCCTCTGTCCTCGTCATCGCAGCCAGAGGATCCCGTCGTGGCTCACGTCCCCTCCTCGTCGAAGCTCAGTTCCCGCCCGCGGGCATCAGTCCCCTCAGACTCGACCATTCTACCAACGGGCCCGCACCCCCGGCCCGATTCGTATTATCCTCTTGCCATCCGTCCGGAGCCTGGGCCCGGCAGGAGGAAACGCCCGATGATCATCGTCTGCCCGAGCTGCCAGGCCCGCTACAAGTTCGACGAGGCGAAGCTGGGCGACCGGCCGACGGCCAAGACGCGGTGCGCCAAGTGCGGCGGCACCATCGAGATCGAGAACCCGCTGCTGGCGTGCGATGACCCTGCCGCCCGGCAGCCCCGACTCCCGTGGCCGCCGCCCCGCCGGCGGCGCCCGACGCGGGAGGCGTTGGAACCGAAGCGGGCCATGACCGCGGAGCCGCGAGTCGTCCGACCGGAGTCGGGCAGCGCCACCATCACCGGGCGCGACCTCCACCAGATGGGGCTGCATCGAGCTGCCCAAGGACAAGCGCTTCTCGCTGGCCGTGATCCAGGGCGCGGCCACCGGCCAGATCTTCCCGATCACCAAGACGCGCACCACCATCGGCCGCTCGGGCGCGGACATCAACCTCGACGACCCCGAGGCCTCGCGCCAGCACGCGGTCCTCGAGATCCTCGGCGAGACCGCCATCCTGCGCGACCTCGGCTCCACGAACGGGACCTTCGTCGAGCTGGAGCGCATCGAGCAGCAGCCTGCTCAGCAACCAGATGGAGTTCCGCATCGGCAGCCACGTGCTGATGTTCATCGTCACCGACGTCGAGTAACCCACCACCCCTGCGCGCCGAGACCCGGCGCCTTCCCCGACCCGTGCTACATTTGTCTGTTCACGGGGGATCCGGGAGTGACGGCCATGCGATCGTCCTTGTCCTTTCTCGTCCTCACCGCCGCCGGCTGCGCGATGCAGAGCCCCGCCTCGTCGTCGGTGCCGGCGGGGCGCGAGTTCCAGGTGAAGGCGGGAGAGTCCGTGTCCGTGCAGGGGGCCGGCCTCGAGCTGCGCTTCTCGCACGTGGCCCAGGACTCGCGATGTCCGGCCGACGTGGTCTGCGTCCGGATGGGGGACGCCGAGGCCGTCTTCGCCGTCACGGCGAGCGGCCGCCCCGCCGACGTCGTCTCGCTTCACACCGAGCCCGGCCGCGGGCAGCGGGCCGAGGTGGGCGAATGGATCCTCACCCTGAGCCGGCTGGACCCGTACCCCTACGCGAGCCGGCCCGTCGTCTCCTCCGACTACCAGGCGACGCTCAGGGTCGACCGGACGAGCCCCTAGGAGGCGCCATGCGCGTCGTGGCCGCCATGTCCGGCGGCGTCGACTCCTCGGTGGCGGCGGCGCTCCTCCAGGAGCAGGGCCACGAGGTGGTCGGGATCTCGATGCAGCTCCACGACCAGACCGAGGGCGCGGGCCCGTCGTTCGGCCGCTGCTGCGCGCTCGACGACCTGCACGACGCGCAAGGCGGTGGCCGGCCGCCTCGGCATCCCCCACTACGTGCTGAACCTGGAGCGCTCGTTCCACGACGGGCGTCATCGCGCCCTTCGTGCGCGACTACCTGGAGGGCCGCACGCCGCTGCCCTGCGCGCGCTGCAACACCGAGGTGAAGTTCGCGAGCCTGGTGGAGAAGACGCGCGCGCTCGGCATCGAGCACGTCGCCACCGGCCACTACGCGCGCAAGGACGACGACCCGCGCACGGGGCGCGCCGCGTCTCCTCAAGGGCCGCGACCCGGACAAGGACCAGTCGTACTTCCTGTTCGGCCTGACCCAGGAGCAGCTCGCGCAGCGCGGTCTTCCCCGTGGGCGACCTCGAGAAGGCCGAGGTGCGGCGCGCTGGCCGCGCGAGCGCGGCCTGCCCACGGCGGACAAGCCGGAGAGCCAGGAGATCTGCTTCGTGCCCGACGGCGACTACGCGGCGCTTCGTGGAGCGGCACGCGGCGCCCGGCGGACCGCTCGGGCCCGATCGTGGACCGCGAGGGCCGGACGCTCGGGCCGCCACGACGGGCATCCACCGCTTCACGGTGGGACAGCGCAAGGGCCTGGGCCTCACCTCGCCGCGGCCGCTCTACGTGCTCGCGCGTGCTGCCCGACGACGCGCACGGTGGTGGTGGGCGAAGCGGAGCGAGCTCGCGGGCGACTCGGCTCGTGCGCCGCGCGACGTCAACTGGCTCTCGATCCCGCGCGCCGCGGGGCCGATGCAGGCGGCCGGCGTCAAGATCCGCTACCGCGCACCCCGAGGCCCCGGCGACGCTCGTCCCCTGCCGGGACGGGCGCGTCGACGTCGCGCTTCGACGAGCCGCAGCGCGCGGTCACGCCCGGGCCAGGCCGCCGTCTTCTACGACGGCGACGTCTGCCTGGGCGGCGGCTGGATCGAGGCGCGCCGAGCGCGCCTAGCCGGCGATCGCCTCGCCGGGTCAAGAGCCGCGAGCGGATCGACGGCGTCGAGCGCCCTGCGCGCCGCCTCCTGCTGGGCCTCCTTCTTGGAGAGCCCTCGCCCTCCGCGACCGCTCGGCCCTGCGACCCAGGCACTCCACGCGGAAGCGCCGGCGGTGGCTGGGACCCTCCTCGGCCACGACCACGTATTCGGGCACCGCCTCGCCGCGGCGCCTGCAGCAGCTCCTGCAGCGCGCTCTTCGCGTCCGCTCGCCGGGTCGCCGCCCGCTCTCGAGGTCGTGCGCGAACTCGTCGCGCACGAAGCGATGGGCGGCCTCGAAGCCGCCGTCGAGGTAGAGCGCGGCGATGACGCGCCTCGTAGGCGTCCGCCCAGAGCGCGGCCTTCTTGCGGCCCGCCCGTCTTCTCCTCGCCGCGGCCCAGCAGCAGGAGCGTCGGGAAGCCCCAGCTCGCGCGCCCGCCGCGCCAGGCTCGGCGCCGAGACGAGCTGGGCGCGCGCGCTGCTCTTGCCGCCCTCCGTCGCCCTCGGGATCGCGCCGGTGCAGCAGGTCGGCCACCACGAAGCCGAGCACGGCGTCGCCCAGGAACTCGAGCGGCTCGTTGTGGCGCGCCGCCGGCGCGTCGCGTCCTCGTTGGCGCGGCTGGTGTGGGTGAGCGCGCGGTCGAGCAGCGCCAGGTCGGCGAAGCGGTAGCCCAGCCGCTCCTGCAGGGCCCGCAGCGCGTCGCTCGCGGCGTCATCGTCGGCCGCGGCATCGCTCGCTCGAAGACGACGCGCCCGCCGACGACGGTGAGGTCCACCGGCGTCGTGCAGGATCTCGCGCGGCGGGACCGCGAACAGGTCCGCCGCCGAACACCACGAGGTCGGCGAGCGTGCCCGGCATCGAGCGTGCCCTTGCGCCGCCTCCGCGAACTCCGCGTAGGCGGAGCCGCGCGTGTAGAGGTCGAGCGCGTCCTCGAGCGCGATCTTCTCCTCCGGCAACCAGCCGCCCGGCGGGCCGCCCTCGGGACGCTCGCGCGTCACCGCGGCGTAGAGGCCGAGACGCGGGTCGAGCGGCTCCACGAACCAGTCGGTGCCGAACGCGACCGGCGACGCCCGCGTCGAGGAACGAGCGGAAGTGGTAGGCGTCCCGGCACGCGCTCGCGCGCCGATGCGCGTCTCCGCCCAGCGCATGTCGTCGATGCAGTGCGAGGGCTGGATCGAGGCGATCGACGCCCGAGCGCGCGGAAGCGCGCGAGGTCGGCCTCGCGCACGACCTGCGCGTGCTCGATGCGGAAGCGCCGGTCGCGCGGGCCGTTGGCGCGCGCCGCCTTCTCGAAGGCGTCGAGCACCAGGGCGTTGGCGCGGTCGCCGATCGCGTGCACGGCGAGCTGGAAGCCGGCGGCGTCGGCCTCCAGGATCGAGGTCGCTCCAGCTCCTCCGTCCGCGTAGAGCAGCAGGCCGCGTGTTCGCCGGCTCGTCGGCGTAGGGCTCGAAGAAGGCGGCGGTGCCCGCGCCCATCGAGCCGTCGGAGAGGATCTTGAGCGCGCCCAGGCGGAGCCAGTCGTCGCCCAGCCCGGTGCGCACCCCGGCCTGCATCAGCGGCGGTCAGCGCCTCGATGGCGCGCCAGACGTAGATGCGCGCCGTCAGCTCGCCGCGCGTCGCGCAGCTCCTGGTAGGTGGGCAGCGCGTCGATCGGCGAGTTGTCCTGGATGCGTGGTGACGCCGAGGCGCGCCGCCTCGCCGAGCGCGCGCCGCGCGGCCGCGCGCAGGTTCATCTCGCGCGAGGGCTCGGGGATCGCGCGCGTGCACGAGGTCCATCGCGTTGTCCTTGAGGATGCCGGTGGGCTCGCCGCGCGCGTCCCGCACGATCGTGCCGCCCTCGGGAGTCGGGCGTCTCGCGGGTGACGCCGGCCAGGCGCAGGGCCAGCGAGTTGGCCAGCGCCATGTGGCCGTCGAGCCGCTGCACGAAGACGGGATGGTCCGGCGTGACGGCGTCGATCGGCTGCGCGCGTGCGGCAGCGCCGGCTCGACGGCCAGGCCTCGTGGTCCCAGTTCCCGTTCCGGATCCAGGTGCCCTGCGGGCAGCGTGCGCGCGTGCGCTCCCAGCCGGCGCGCGAAGTCCGCCTCGTCGCGCGCCGTCGCGCAGGTCGACCGAGAGCAGGCCGAAGCCGCCGTCGAGGAAGTGCACGTGCGCGTCGTTGAAGCCGGGCACCACGAGCGCGCCCTCGCAGCTCGACCACGCGCGTCCCGCGTCCGACGAGGGCGTGCGACGTCGGCGTCGCGTCCGACCGCGACCACGCGCTCGCCACGCGGCCGCCAGCGCGCGGCGAGCGCGGCTGGCCCGGGCCCGGCCAGACCCGTCCGCCGCGCAGCACGCGGCCGCCCCGGAGCAGCGAGGCTCGGACGCGCCATGCCGCTCAGGCCACCTTGAGCAGGACCATGCGTCATGTCGTCGTGCTGCGCCGCCTCCCCCACGAACGCGCGGATCTCGGCCAGGATGCGCTCCTTCAGCTCTTCGCTCGGCGACGCCCGCGCTCCCCTCCAGGATCGTCGCGCAGGCGCCGCTCGCCGAACAGCTCGCGCCGCGCGTTCATGGCCTCGGAGAGGCCGTCCGTGAAGAAGAGGAAGACGTCGCCGCTGCGCGAGCGGCACCTCCGCCTCCTCCAGGATCTCGCTCGAAGCGCGTCGCCGGGGTCGATGCCGAGGCCCAGGCCGGGCGGGGTCAGCACGCGCGTGCTGCCCGGTGCGCGGCCTCGAGGTGGATGATCGGGTTGTGGCCCGCGCGCGCGTAGCGCATGCGTGCGCGCCGGCGGTGTCCACCACGGCGTAGGTCATGGTGATGAACGAGCGCGAGTCCATGTTCGCGGCCAGGATGCGGTTGGCCTCGGCGAGCAGCCGCGCCGGCGAGTCGTAGATGCGCGAGAGCGAGAGCACGAGGCCCTTGAGCTCCGCCATGTAGAGCGCGGCCGAGGTGCCCTTGCCGGAGACGTCGGCCACGAGCACGCCCAGCCGCGTGTCGGAGAGGGGCAGGAGGTCGTAGTAGTCGCCGCCCACCTCGGCGGCGGGCAGGCAGAGGGCGGCCACGCGCAGGCCGGGCAGGGTCACGGCCGCCCTGGGCGGGCAGCAGGCTCATCTGGATCTGGCGGGCGATGCGCAGCTCCTCCTCGAGCCGCTCCTTCTCCGCCTGCTCGCGCAGGAGGTCCTCGGATGCCGCGCGCCATGAGGTTGAACGACTCGGCGAGCTCGCCGAGCTGGTCGCGGCGCGGGACGGGGATCGGCTGGCCGAAGTCGCCCTCGCGCAGGCGCTCCGTGCCCACGGACAGCGCGTGGACGCTGCGCGTGATCGAGCGCGCGAGGAAGAGGCCGAGGACGAGCGCCACCGCGTACATCACGAGGAAGACGCGCCCCCACCGCGGTCAGCGCGACCACGAGCATGTCCGCCATGTTGAGGCTGCCCGGCAGCAGCCGGCGCAGCGAGCTCCCAGGGCTCGAACTGGAACGTGAGGGCGTCCAGCTCGCGCTTTCCCGTCTTCCAGTCCACGCGCTCCGGTGTCGCCACGAACGCGAAGCCGGAGCGCTTCTGCTCGAGGTCGAACGGCGTCGACTTCTCGTCGTGGACCTCGATGCGGAGGCCCTTGGAATCCGCGATCCGGCTCACCCGGCCTCCCGAGGTGAGGAGGTGGATGCCCATCCGGCGCTCGAGCTCGGCGAAGAGTGCTCTGTCCACGGGAATCTCGAGGACGAGTGCTCTGTCTCCCTCCCTCCACGCCGCGCGCAGGCGCTCGCCGTTCTCCGCCTCGACGAGGCCCGCGAAGCCCGGGTCCTTCCACCATCCGGGCAGGCTTTCGGGAGCGCCCCCCGAGGAGGCGAGCACCCGGCCGCGCTCCAGGAAGGAGAAGGCGAGTCCCGGATGCCGCGCCGTGACGACGCGACCTAGTCGTTCCCGGAGGGCGGGCACGGGATCCGTCGCCGGGAGCCCGGCGAGGCTCATCCGGGCCTCCGCCTGCAAGGTCTGCCCGATCCCGTCGATCTCCGCGGTCACGAGGTGAGCGGCCACGAGGTTGACGAGGAGGATGGTGGCGATGAGGAAGAACGAGGTGAGGAGCACCGCGGGCACGAGGGCGATGAACAGGTAGGAGAGGATGAGCTTCGTCCGGATCCGCCACAGGAGGCGCCGGAGCACGTGGGCCACGAGGCGCACGCCCCCGACGAGGGCGTAGAACCCGATCAGCACCCGGGAGAGCCCATCCAGGAACGGGAGGGGGAGGCCGGCTTCCGCCAGCACCACCACCAGGACGGCCGCGAGCAGGAGGCGCCCCCTCCAGCGCTTCAAGAGGTAGTCGCGCAGTCGCCCGGGCCAGCCATCGTTCCCCGCCGGCGGGGAGGGCGGAAGCGCGAACGGCGGAGCCATCGGCCGGGACTCTAGCATCCCTTCGTTGACAGTGCGCGGCGCGCCGGGCAAGCTCTCGATCAGGATCCTGTGATGCTCGGTGCTGCGCTTCTCGTCCTGACCCTCGCCGCCCCCGCGGACCTCCGTCTGCTGGGGCTCGTGGTGAGCGGGATCGCCCGAGCGGTGCGTCGCGGTGCTGCGCTCCGAGGGCCGGACGCGCGTCGTCTCCCCCGGCGAGGCGGTCTTCGGAGGGCGCCTCGTCGCGGTGGGGACGCGCGGGGTCTCGCTCGACTTCGAGGGCGTACGGGTGGAGGTGGCCCTCTCCAACGCTCCTTTGACCGCGGCCGCGCCCTCCGCCGCTCCCCTGCCCGAGCCGCCGCCCGCGGAGGACGCTTCGGCGCCCGCGCGGTCCCTCGAGCGGCGCGACGTGGAGCGCCGTCTCTCCGTGGAGATCCCGCGGATCCTCGCCGAGACGACCGCGGTGCCCGTGATGGAGAACGGGCGCGTGACGGGGATCGCCCTCACCCGGATCGCCGAAGGAAGCCTCCTCACGGAGGCCGGGCTCCGGGCCGGCGACGTCCTCACGCAGATCAACGACACGGTGATCGACGGTCTCCCCACTCTCATCGGCCTCTACCCCCGGCTGCAGTCGGCCCGCGAGCTGCGCGCGGTCGTGCTGCGCAACGGCGTCCCGTTCTCGATCAACCTCAGCCTCAGGTAAGTGCGATACCTCGGAGCCCTACTGCTCCTCTTCGTCGCGGCCGCGGAGGCCGCGGCCTGGGGCTTCCCCGGGCACCGCCTCGTGAACGGCGCGGCCGCGCGCACGCTCCCCGCGCCCCTTCGCGACCTCTTCGTGGGGAACGAGGCCTGGCTCCGCGAGCACTCCATCGACCCCGACCTCTGGGTGATCGGCGGCCGCGAGGGCGAGCTGCCCAATCACTTCATGGACCTCGACGCCTTCGGCGCGTACCCCTTCGCCGACATCCCCCCCCTCGAGGCCGACCATCTCGCCCGCTTCGGCGCGGGATCCGCGGAGCGGGGACGCGTGCCCTGGCGGGTGGCCGAGGTCTACCGCGATCTCGTCGCCGCATTCGCGGCGAGCGACGAGGCGCGCGTGCTCGAACGTGCCGCCGTCCTCGGCCACTACGTGGGCGATTCCCACGTGCCCCTCCACGCGGTGCTCAACTACGACGGGCAGCTCAGCGGACAGAAAGGCATCCACTCCCGCTGGGAGAGCGAGCTCGTCGCGCGCTTCGAGCGGCAGATCGAGCCCCGGGTGGAGCCGGGAACCGCCGTCCACGTCGACGATCCCTCCGCCCTCGTCTTCGACGTCCTCCGAGAGTCCTTCGCCCGCGCCCAGGAGACCCTGGCCGCGGACCGCGAGACGACCGGGCCTCGCGACTACGCGGACACGCCCGAGGACGACCGCTACGACGACGCCTACTACACCCGCCTCTACGAGCGCGAAGGCGACAGCCTCGTCTCGCGCCTGGACGCCGCCGCCACCACCCTCGGCTCTCTCTGGCTGTCCGCCTGGGAGGACGCGGGTCGGCCGGGGCTGGACACGGAGTTCCGCTTCCCCTACGTGCGCGGGGAGACCCGGCTCGTCCTCCTGCGCGTGCGCGCCACCTTCGACGACGCGCTCGGGCGCGGCCAGCTCCCCCAGCTCTCCCGCCTCCGTCAGCGGGGCTCGGCGGCGCGCCTCGACGCCCTCCCCACCACCGGCGCGGAGCCGCTGTTCCTGTCCGCGGCGCGCCAGGGCCTCGCCGCGACGACGCTGCTCCTCCCCGAGAGCCGGCCCTTCACCCCCTACCTCGAGGGGATGCGATACGGCGCGAACTTCGGCCGGAGTCTGAGCTTTCTCGACGCCGAAGAGGTGGTGCGGATGCCCGCCGCGGTCTGGAGCGAGCGCGACGCGGGGTTCCGCGACCCGGAAGGGTGGGCGGGCACCGTCCCCTCGGGGGCTCGCGAGCTCGAGGTGCGCACCGAGGACGAGCCACTCTACGGGCTCGTCTTCGACGATCCGGAGGACGCGACGCGCGGCTTCGACACCGTCCTCCTTGCCCCTTCGCGCGACGTGTCCGCGGCCGCGAAGCTGAAGGCGCGAGCGGCCACCCCCGGGGCCGACGGCTTCGTCTCGCTCGCGTTGCCCACGGCCGCCGGCCCCGTGATCGCGGCCTTCCGGCTCTTCGCGCTCGGCGCGGACGGGAAGTCGCTCCTCCTCCACCAGGCGGGAGCGCGCGGCTTCGTCGCCAGCCGCCCCCGCGTGGCGGGAGCCGCGGGCACCCTCGCCGAAGCGAGCGACGAGGCCTACCTCCGCGGCGACTTCGGCCCCGTCCTCTGGAGCGGAGGGGACGGGACCGCGGAGGCGCGGTACCTCGAGACGGCGGCCCACGCCGCCCAGAGCTTCGGCCGGCTTCTCGCCTTCGGCCTCGAGCGGACGCGCTGGCAGGTCCTGATGGCCGAGGTGCCCGCCCCCGGGCCCGCGGTCGTGGAGTGGCGGCGTCGCATCGACGCCGGCAAGGACGGCCAGACCACGCGCCGGCTACGGCGGTTCCTGGACCAGTACCTCGTGAGCCTGGACGGGCTCGTGGGCGACCTCGCCCGCCGGATCGATGACGAGACGGCGGTCACGCTCCTCACGCCGACGTCGTTCGTCCTCGCGGGCCCGGGAGTGGCCTCGGAGAAGAACCTGGGAGCCGCGCCCGCGGCCGTGGTCGCTCCCACGCTCTCGACGCTGCTGGGCCTCGAGACTTCGCCGGGCGACGCGCCGCTCCTCCGAGCCGCCCTCTCCAGGTTGCCCCCGCTACCCCCCACCCGTGGCCCCAGGAAGACGGACGACGTGGGGGATCCGACACGACCGTCCGTCTCTCCCGCCTCGAAGACCGCACACCGCGCGTCTACGGGCCCGGCACGCCTCCTGCAGCCCCGGTCCGACGTGGACCGGCCGTGACCCGCGGCAATCGCTCCCCTCGCCTTCTCGCTCTCGTCGTCACCCTGGGCGCCGTCGTCTTCGCAGCCGCCGCGACGGCCTTCTACTCGATCCGTACGACCGTCCGGCGATCCCTCGACGAGCGGGTCGAGGCCGGCCGTCCCCTCCAATGGATCCCTGTTCCTCCCCTCTCGACGGATCTCGAGAGATGGGGCGACGGAACGATCGCGGGCGTCCTCCTCACGCCCACGGGCCTTCTCACGGCGGGGGGCTCGGGCGTGCGTTCCGCCGGCGACAGCCTCTCGTCCGGTCTGCCCACGCTGCGTGCCTCGGCCCTCCACTCGTGGCGCGGCCGGCCGGTGGTGGCGCTCGAGGCGGGCGGAGTCTTCCGCCGCGCGGAGGGGACCTGGGAGGAGGCCCGCTCGGGCTACGGCGTGCTGCACGTGCGCTGCCTCGGAGAATCGGAAGGCGGCGAGCTGCTGGTGGGAGCGCGCGAGGGACTGTTCCGCGTCGCGTGGGGCGCGCCGATCCTCGAGCGGCTCGACGAGCGACCCGTGCGTTCTCTCGTCCCGATCCCGGGCGCCGTCCTCGCGGCCGGCGAGGAGGGCCTCCACCGCGTGGGGACCTCGGCGGCGGTCCGTGTCCCCACGGGGGACCCCTGGATCGAGTCCGTGGGAGTGGTCGCCGGCCAGGTCTTCGCCGCCACCGCCACCGGTCTCGTCCGCGGAGCCCCGGGAGACGCGCTCGCCCCCGTCGACGGGGGCGAAGACGCCGCCGCGGGCGTCGTCCACGGCGACGCCTTCTGGGCCACCACGGCTCCGCCCGGGCCCCTCGTGCGGCGCTTCGACGCGAATGGAGGGGTCCACGTCGAGCGGCTCCCCGCGCGCGTTCTCCGGCTCGTCGTCTCCGAGCGCACCCTCTTCGCGGACACGCCGGCGGGCCTCTTCCGCCGCGACGACGTGGGCTGGCGGCTCGCCGCGCCGCGTCCGCCCGCGCTGCCTCCGGGGGCGGCGCACGTCACGGCCCTCTCGTTCCTCGGAGAGCGTCTCGTCGCGGGGATCTTCGGGGGCGGTCTCGTGGAGGCGGACGAAAGGACGCTCGCCTGGCGCGAGGTCCCGGGCACGGCGGCGTGGGGCGTCAACGCGCTGCTTCCCGCCGGGGGCACGCTGTTCGTGGCCAGTCTGCGCGGGGCCGCCCGGTTCGACGGCAGACGCCTCACGCCCCTCGAGGGACCGGGAGCCGCTTTCTCCCTCGCCGCGACGAGCCAGGGGGTCGCCATCGGCTACGGCCAGGGCGTCCTCCTCCCCGGGTCGTCGCTCCTTTCCGCGTTCCACGGGCTGCCGGGCAACCAGGCCCTCGCCCTCGCCGTGGGGGAGAGCCTCTTCGTGGGCACGCCTTCCGGCCTCGGCGCCCTTGACGGGCGCCGTGTCCGTTGGCGCGCCACGGGAAGCGACGGGCGCCTTCCGCATCCCTGGGTGCAGGCGCTCCTCGTCACGGAGGACTCGCTCTTCGTCGGAACCTACGGCGGCGGCATCGCCCGCCGCCCCCGCGTCCGCGGGATCGCGGACGGCGCCGCGCTCGAGCCCTTCCCCGAGACGGAAGGCGTCAAGGTCAGCACGGGCGGCCTCGCGGAGATCGGCGGGCGCGTCTACGCCGCGACGGAGGGCCGCGGCCTCTTCCGGCTGCGCGCCGACGGCTCGCGCTTCGAGCGGCTAGCGCTGCCCCTTCCCTCCCCGCGCGTCACCGCGCTCGTCGCCCGGGCGGGAACGCTCTGGGTGGGCACCGACGAGGGATTGCTCCGCCTTCCGCTCGCCGTCCTCGGGAACGCACCATGAGCCGGGGAACCCGGACCCTCCTGCTCCTCGCCGGAGCGCTTCTCGCCGCTCCCTCGCTCCACGCCCAGGCCGGCCTCCTCGTCCCCACGAGCCGCGGGGGGCCCGACGCCGAAGTCCTCGCCCTCCGCGAGATGGCCGTGGACGTGGGCCTCGCCCGCGGGTATGCGCGCGTGAGCGTGCGCCAGGTCTTCGAGAACCGGACCTCGCTCGTGCAGGAAGGAACGTACCGCTTCCGGCTGCCCCCGTCCGCGGCCGTGGGCGACTTCGCGGTGTGGGACGGCTTCGTTCGCGTGCCCGGCGTCATCCTGGAGAAGCAACGGGCCCGCGCGATCTACGAAGAGCTCACGCGCCAGAGGATCGACCCCGGCCTCCTCCAGCAAGGCGAGGAAGACGAGGGGACGAGCCCTTCCGGAGGCGCCGCGTTCGCAGCACGCGTCTCCCCCATCCCCCCGTGGGCGACGAAGCGGCTCGAGATGCAGTTCCAGCAGGAGGTCCCGTTCCGGGAGGGACGGGGCGAATTTCGGCTCGCTCTGCGTCCGGACGAGGGAGACCCGCCGGTCGCGGGCGCGCTCACGATCCGGGTCCGGGTCGATGACGGCGAGCTACTGCCGTCGTCCGAGGCCATCCCGCTGCACCGCGACGGCCCAGACTACGTCTTCGCCGGAAGCGACGTCCGCCTCGAGCGCGACCTCGTCGTCCGCCTCTCTCCCGGAAAGGCGGCTCCCCTGCGCCTCACCGCCTTTCGCAACCCCGACGGCGCCCTCCCCGACGGGCTCGCCCTCGCCCCCTGGGAGCGGCCGTCGGAGATCCCGCCCGAGCGCGACGGCTTCTTCCTCCTCGAGATGATGCCGCGAGGGTCGACCGCCGCGGCGGCTTCGAGCTCTCGCCCGCCCGTCGCCCTCGCGATCCTGTTCGACGCGTCGCTCTCCGTCCGCTGGGCGGGGCTGGAAGCGGCGTACGCCCGGCTCGTGCGCGTCCTGGAATCGCTCACCGAGCGCGACCGCTTCGCCCTCCTCGCCTTCGACGGCACGCCGGACGCCTCGCGCACACTCGTCCCCGGTTCGCCCGACGCGGTGGCGAGAGCACTCGAGGCGCTCCGCGCGCGGCCGCTCCGTCCCGGAAGCGACGTCGCGGGGGCTCTCGCCGCCGGACGCCGGATCGTGGGCGAGGGCGGCCGCCTCCTCCTCCTGACCGACGGTCCTCCCGCGACCTCGGCCGCGCTCGCGGCCGCGCGCGGCCCCCTGCCGCTCTTCACCGCGCTCTCGGGCGAGGAGACCCCCGAGGCGTACCGGGCCGCCTCGCGAGACGTGCTCCCGCCCGGCTCCTCCGACGCCGAGGAGTCGTTTTTCCTGCGCCGGGTCGTGTCGCCGCCGGAGTCCGGTCCCGCGACCACCGGGGCGCTCCCCTTCCGAGTCACGGGGGGCGAGCCCAAGCTGCGGGATGTCTACCCCGTCCTGGCACAACCCCTTGCGCCCGGGGCCCTCTCGGGCTGGATCGGACGCTACGGGGAGCCCGCGGACCGCCTCTTCTGGGAGGCCCAGACGCCATTAATAAAGGATGGACGCCTGGACGGGCCGCTACCGGAGCGGGCTCTCGAGGCCCGCGACCTCCCCCGGCGCTGGGCCCGGGCCCGCGTGGACCATCTGCTCCAAAGGATCGAGGCCGAGGGCGAGCGCCGGGAGTGGGTGGACGAGGTCGTCGCCCTCTCGAAACGCTACAAGTTCGTCACGCCGTACACCGCCTTCCTCGCGGCGCCGCGCTCGCTCCTGCGTCCGCGGCGGATCCAGCCCGGCGATCCCGTGCTCCGCGTGGAGTGCGACCCCCTGACGCGCGCGGTCACCGCCTTCTTCCCGTTCGGACTGCGCCTGCCTCTCGTGCGCCGGCCGGGCACCACGACGTGGGAAGGCCGCTTCCTCGTCCCCGAGGGACTGACGGACGGACGGTACGCGGTGCGGCTCGTGCTGCGCGACGCGAGCGGCGCCCACGTGTCGGAGTCGAAGACCTTCGTGCTCGACGGCCGCGCCCCGCGGATCCTCCCGGAGGCGCCGCCGGTCGCCCGACCCGGCGACGCCGTGCGCGTCGCGGTGCGCACCGACGAGGACGTCGTCCTTCTCTCGGTCCGCCTCGGCCATGGCGCACCGGTACCCCTGCGCTGGGACGCGGAGGCCGGGCGGTCCGTGGGCGTCGTGCGCGTCCCCGCCGCGATGCAGGGAGCGCAGGAGCTCTTCTTCGAGGCGGTGGACGGCGCGAAGAACCGCGGCTTCGCCCGGCGGCCGCTCCGGGTGCAGCCGTGAGGAGGCTCTTTCTCGTCCCCGTTGCCGCGGTCGGCATGGGAGCCGCGGCCTACGTCCCTTGGGAGGACTTGACGGAGGCGGATCGGCTGTTCGCCGTGGCCACGCGCTTCACCGAGATCGACGGCCGTCGCGTGCACTACCCGACCCCGACCGTCGAGCTCGAGTCCGCCCTCGAAGCCCTGCCCGATCCTCTCGCCCAGCGTCATCTCGCGGAGGCCCGACGCGAGCTGGGAGACTGGCCGGGAGCGCTCGAAGCACTCGAACGATGGGCGGAGGTGCAAGGAGCTCCCGCCTGGGCGGAAGCGGCGCGCTGGGGCGCCTCCCACGGCCGGGTCGACTTCGCCTTCCGCGCGGCGTCCCTCGCCCGGGGCGGGCTCGCCGACGACGAGAAGCGTCGGCTTCTCGACGAGGAGGTGGGCTGGGCGGACGCGCACCCCGAGGCGGCGGACCCGCTGGCGGTGCGGCAGGCGCGAGCCGGCGCCTTCCCGGACGACCCGCGCGCCGTCGAGGACTGGATCCGCGCGCTCGAGACGGCGGGCCGCCTCCACGAGGCGGACCGGGCGCTCGCGCAGACGAAAGCGCTGCCGACGGAGCGGGCGCTTCTCCTGCGGAGCGACCTTCTCGCCGACCACGGCGAGGCCCGACGGGCCTTCGAGCTGCTCGACGCGGCCCTCGGCGAGCCTCGGAGCCTGGACGTGCGCCAGGCGTACGCCCGGAGGATCGACGAGGCGCGCCCCGACCTCCCGGCGACGTGGCGCGCGGCGCTCGAGCGCGCCTACGACTCGGCGGCCCTGCTGCGCCTCGCCACGTACTTCCAGGGACAGGGCCGGGGGGAGGCCGCGGCGACACTCCTGCAGCAGGTCGAGCGCCGCTACGAGACGAGCTTCGACCGAGCGGCCTGGCGTCTGCTGGCCCGCCTTCACGACGAGGTCGACGCCGTCCCCGAGGCATTCCGCGCCACCCTCGCCGCGTCGGCCGGCGCCGCGGCGGCGGAGCAGGCGGGCGACCTCGCCACCCTCGCCCACCTCGCGCTGCGCGCCGGCGCACGCCCGCTTCCCTGGGGGACCTACAACGACGAGCCCTACCGATGGGTCGCTCGTGTGGACCGGAGCCCCGGCTTCTGGACGGGCGGCGTGTCGTTCCTGCTCACCGGGCAGGACTGGCAGGAGGCGCTGGCGCGGCTGGAGTCCGAGTCGCTTCCGGACCGCACGTTCGCGACGGCTCGACTGCTCCTCGACGCGCTCGTCGGGCGGGATCCATCACACCCACGCATCGCCGCGCTCCGCGTGGCCGTCATGGCCCGTCACGTGGAGCGCGGCGAAGCTAGGGAGGCGCTGGCCCTCTTCCCGCTTCTTCAAGACAGTTCCTCCGTTGACGAGGCCCGGCGAGTGGCACTCCTCGCCATGCGCCAGGTCGAAGTGCCACTCGGCGAGGAGCTCGCGCTCTGGCGCGAGCGGCTGAAGACGCTCGCGCCCGACGGACAGCGCCCGGCTATGGAACAAGACATCCGGCGCTACGCGCCGGATGTGGCGGGAGAAACGTATCGACAGGCCCTCGACGAGGCGCTCGCCCGTCTCGACCGGCGCGACAAGACGCACCGGGCGTCTGTCGACCTCGTCCTCGGCGAGATGGACCGACTGCCCGACGCGGAGTCGCTCTGGGAGTACCTGGCGTCGCGGCTCGAGGCCTGGAACCTCGACGACGATCTGGGCCCACGCTTCGAGCGGGCGCTCGAGCGCTTCCCGGGGGAGGACTGGTGGGCGCGCGCCGCCCGCTGGTACGCCCGCCGCCAGCGCGCCCGCGATCTGGAGCGGCTCGCCGACGAGCTCGTGGGCCGTTTCCGGGCCGCCGGCATCTTCGCGCGCGCCGTGGACGACCGCGACGTCCGCCTCGCCGTCCTGCGCCAGCCTCGAGCGGGCGGTCGCGTGCGCCTCGTCCTCTGGGCGGACTGGGTCCGGCTGCGCGCGCTCGAGCGGTTTCCCCAGAGCCCCGCCGTCTTCGCGCAGGCCCGCGCGCGGCTCCTTCGCCGGAGCGAGTGGGAGGGTGCCCCGGCGCGCTTCGACCGCGAGTCGCCGTCGCGAGTGGTCGTGGAGGACGCGCTCCTGGACGAGCGCCGCTTCGCCCTCCTCTTCGCCGATCCTGCCCCACGGGAGGAGTACCTCGCGGACGCGATGCGGAGCCGCACGCTCGAGCGCCGCCTCGCCGAGTGGGAGGCCCTCCCCGTGAAGACGCCCGTCCACGACCGGCTCCTGATGGAGGGCTGGGCCCGCCTTTCCCGCTTCGAGAGCGCCGCCCTTCCGGCACTCCGGCTCCTCGCGGCCTATCCCGGGGATGGCGTCCTGGCCGCCCGGGGTCTTTCCCTGCTGCGCTCCCTCTCGGCGCTCGCTCCCCGCTACGCCGATCCCGCCCGGGCCCTCGTCGCCCGCACCGCACCGGCCCTCGAAGACCCCGGACCGCTCTGGGTCGAGCTGGGGGAGCTCGAGGAGGAGCGCGGCCGGCCGGAGGCGGCGCGGGAGGCCTGGCAGCACCTGATCGAACGGGATTCGCGAAGCCCGGAGAAGGTCCTCGACCTCGCTACGGTGCTCTGGGACTACGGCCATTCGCGCGAAGCGCTCGCCGTCCTGGAGGACGCGCGCCGCCGGCTCGCCCGACCCGCCCTTCTCGCTTTCGAGGCGGGCGTGCTTCGGGAGGAGCTGCGCGACGTGGACGGGGCCGTACGCGAATACCTGGCCGCGGGCTCGCCGGAGGCGGACTGCTTCTGCTCCTCCTTCGAGAGCGACCAGCGCGCGCTCCGGCGGCTCTCCCAGCTCCTCGGGCGCGACCGCCCGCGCGCCTTTGTCCTGCAGCGGATCGCGGAGCTCGCCCCCGGGGGCGCGGCGGACGAACGTGCGCTCGTCTCGCTCCTCCCCCTCGCCGGGATCGTGATGCCGGACGCGGGCTACGACTGGACCGCGGACGACTGGATCGACGCGCTCGACCTGCCGAACGATCCCCGCGGGCGGGACGAGCGGGCGGCGGCTCGCGAGGACTGGCGGCCGCGGGCGCGCGCGGGAATGGCCGCGGCGGCGCGCGCCCTGCGTACGAAGGCCCTGCAGATGATCCCCCGGGCCACGGAGGCCGGCTTCCTGGACGCCCTCGAGCCCTGGCGCCCGTCGCTCGTCGAGAAGGACGTCGAGGCGAGCGTCGACTGGCAGAGCGCGATCCTGGCCCGGCGGGCCGAGCTCGCGCCCACCCCCGAAGAGCGCGTGGCCCGCGAGGTCGAGCGCGCGCGCTTCCTCCTGGAGAAGGGACGCCTCGAGCAGTCCGACCGGGCCTGGAGCGCCCTCGCCGCGCGGGTGGACGCCCTGCCCGAAGGCGGGGCGCGATTGCGCGCGGAAGCCGCCCGGGCCGCCTACGTGGAGCGGGCGCGGGGCGTGGACGCGGCGGCCGCCGAGTGGGCTCGGCTCGGAACGAAATACGCGTGGAGCCTGGGGCTGCTCGAGGACCGCCTCGCCTTCCTGCTGCGCGCGGGGCGCGGCGCCGAGGAGCGCCAGGTCCTCGAGAGCGTCGTCCCTCGCGCCGGCGCGGGGCACCGGGAGGCGCTCCTCGAGCGCCTCCTGCGGGAGAGCCTGGAAGCCCAGGACCTCGCGGTCGCCCGGCGCGCGGCCCGGGCTCTTCTCGCCGACACGTCCCTCGACACCTCGCGGCGGCTCGCGGCGGTCCGTCTGGTGGGCCGGCTGTCGCTCCGCGAGGACCCGTCCTTCGACGCCCTCGCCCTCGCCGCGGAGCAGCAGACGAAGGTCGAGCCCGAGAGGCGCGCGGACGTCTGCGCCGAGGTCGCGCGGGCCGCCCACGAAGAGAGCCGGGACAAGGTGGCCACGACGCTCTGGCTCGAAGCCTTGAACCGCCGGCTGGAGCGGACGTGGCTGCGCGAGGCCGCCCTCGCCGCCGAGCGCGCGGGAGAGAGCGCCTCGCTCCTCGCGTTCTTCGAGCGGCAGCGCGCGAAGAGTCCCCGCGACGTGCGCTGGTCGGTGGCCGTCCGCGAGCTGCGTCTCCAGGCGGGCGATTCGGAGGGAGCGATCGAGGCCGCCCGCGCCGCCCTCGCCGTGCGCCCCGACCGGGAGTCGCTCTGGCGCGAAGCCGCGGACCTCGTCGCGCGCGCGGGACGGCCCGAGGAGGCGGCCCGCCTCGCCGCCGACTGGCAGAAGTCCCGACCCGCCGACGAGGAAGCGGCCCGATGGCGGGCCGACCTCCTCGCGCGCCTGGGAGCGGGCGAGGAGGCGGCGGCGGTGGAGCGGGCGGCCCTCGAAGCCTTCGCCCGCGAATCGCCGCTGGACGAAAGGCGGACGCAGGAGCTCGGCTACCGCCGCGGACGGGCGGCCCGGCGCATGCTCGACCGGGGCTTCCCGCGCGAGGCCTGGGGCCTCGCGGCGCCCGACGGCAATCTTGGTCGCGTCGCCGAAGCGGGGCTGGGCGACACGGGGGCCGCGGAGCTGGCCCTCGCCGCCGGCAACTTCCTCCGCTACCTGAGCACCCGCGACGGCGACGCCGACTACCGGGGCGCGGCCGCGCGCGTTCTCGGAGAGCGGGGAAACCCCGAGCAGAAGGCCGAGGTCCTCGCCTTCCTCCTGCGGTCGCTCACCCCCGCGCGCCCGACGGCGCGCGCGGCCTTCGCCCGGCACTGGTCGTTCGCGCGTGACGCGGGGATGGAAGGTGCTTTGCGGCGCGCCCTCGCGCGGCGCGCGATCGCGGCCACCCCCGGCCCCTGGCAAGGTGGGGTCCCGGCGGCGTTCGAGGAGAGCGTGGGCGAGCAGGTCCTGGAGACGAGCGCCGACGGCGAGCCCGTGGGCGTGCGATCCGTGCGCCTTCCCGCCCTCTGGGTCCACGACCTCGTGAGGCGCGACGAGGCCGAGGCGCTCTACTCGTTCCTCGAGCCCCGCTTCGTGCCGCTCCTCGAGCGCGTCCGCGGCGCGACCCCCGTCCTCCGCGACACGCCTCGTGTCGACTGGACTTCCTGGCTCGACGAGCCCGCCGCCCTCCTCCTGTGGTCACGCGCGGCCGCGAGCCACGAAGCGCGCCGAGCCGAGCTGGGCGCCGTCTTCTCCGACCGCCGGAGCTGGGACCGATTCTGGGCCCTCGCCGCCCGCGATCACTGGAGCACCACCCCGCTCGTCGCCCTGCTTCCCGACGAGGCGCGGACCGCCTGGTTCCGCCGGTGGCAGTCCCCTTCGCCCGACAGCGCCGACCCCGCCCTCCGGGCGCGCGGGGAGTCGCTCGAGCGCGCGGGCGTCGCTCTCGGCCGGCTCGTGGCGGGCGCGCCCGACGCCGAGACGGACCCCGTCCTCGCGAGCCTCCGAGGCCCCCTGGTGCTCGGCGAGATCCTGGGACAGGGCGCGCGGTGGAGCGACCTCTGGGGCGAGTCTCCGGGTACGGCCTGGTACGCGCTCGACACGCTGCTGCGCTTCCGCCAGGGCGAGCGCGACGCCGCCCTCGTTCCCCTCGAGGCGAAGCGCGGCCGCGAGATCGAGCGGACGCGGCTGGCGGCGACGCTCGCCGAAGCGGCGGGCGACGACGACACGGCGCTCGCCCTCGCCCCGGACGCGCCGATGCGGATGCGCCTCCTCGCGAGCCGGGGACGGAAGGCCGACGCCGAGAGGCTCCTCCGGGACGAGGTCCGCCGGGAGCAGCCTCGGCTCACGGAAGCGGGCTTTCGCACCCTCGCCCGGGTCGCCGCCGATCTCGACCTCGGCGATCCCGTCGAGGCCCTCGACCCGCAGGTCCCCGTGCCCGGTACGCACCTCGCCTTCCTCACGGATCGGCACGGCCCGGCGCTCGCGCGGCGTCTGACGCCGCGGGACGTCGTGGACTTCCGTTCCGCGCTCGCCGGACGGTGGCGCGACCGCCCCGCCCCCCTTTCGGCGGAAGAGACGCGCTTCTACCTGTCCGAGCTGTGGGCGAACGACGCGGGGCCGCTTCCCGAGCGGGACCTGCGCGCCCTCGGTGGTCTGTGGCCCAAGGCCGCGCCCTGGCTGGAGCGCCTCGGTCCGGAGGATCGCCCGTCCGCCCTCAAGGCGATGAACGCGCTGCCCGACGACGCCACGAAGCTCTGGTCCCTCCTCGCTCGCGGCCCGGAGCCGGAAGACGACGTCGTCCGGCTGCTCCGGCTGCGGGTGCATCTCCTCCGCGGGGAGGACGACGGCGCGCTCGCGATCCTGAACGAGGTGCTGCGCGAGCTCGACCGCGGCGGGATCGCCTACGTGCCCGCATCCCTGGCGGAGCCGACGGACGGAGAGTCCGCGGACGTGGCCGAGACCGTGGGCGACGCGGGTACCGCGCGGCTGCGCGCGTATCTGGCGCCCTTCCGCGAGGCCCAGCGAGTGGCCCTCGCCGCTCCCCGCGTCGGCGACGCGCTTCGCGCGCATCTCCGGCCCGGTCCCGCCAGCGCGGACACGTGGGCTCTCGCCCTCGATCTCGCTCCCGCCGGCGAAGTGCTATCGGCCGTAGCGGCCGAGCTCGAGCGGGCCTTCCTCCGTGGCGACCTGCGCACGGACGACCTCGCCACGATCGCCGACGCGGCCGCGCGCTTCCTCCCCGCGGAGGCAGAGCACTGGCTGGGTCGGATTCCCCCGGCGTTCACGTACGACGCGGTCGCGGCCCGCGTGCGCATCCTGCGTCGGATGGGCGACCGAGCCCAGGCCGCCCGCGTCCTCGTGGACGCACGGAGCCGCGGCCTCTGGACGGGGGCGGAAGAGGTCCGGGCCTTCGACCTCTGGCGCGAGACCGCGCCGACAACGCCCGCGAAGGACGAAGCGGTCGAGCCCTGGACGGCGGCCCGGACGTTCTGGACCGAGAAGGCGACGGACGTGGGGCAGGAGCTGGCCGCGCATCTCGCCGCCAACGCCTTCGACGTACGGGCGGCGCGAGCGGCCCTCCGGAGCGTCGCCCCCGCCGACGACGACCTCGCTCGCCGGGCGGCCGCCGTCCTGCGGGAATTCGCGGCCTCGTGGGGAGAAGACGGGGGCGACGCCGCGGTGCTCCGCGTGAGATCGGCGCGAGGCTTCCTGCCCCGCTCGCCCGCCGCCGCCCGGACCGCTCTCGGTCCGACCGACCCCCGCTGGCTCCGGGGCGAGATGCGGAGGCGTCGCTTCCCGTCCGCGGACGTCCTGGGCACGATCGTGGACCTCGCTCGGATCGAGAGGACGGAGGACCCGGGCTCCGACAGGGCACTCGCGACACTCGAGGACCTCGACCCTGCGGCGGCCCGGCGCATGCGCGCCGAGCTACGGTCGATCCCTCCGGGTCCGTGGGCCTACCGCCTCGAGGGAGGCCGCCCGGTTCCCTGGCGCCCCCGCGACCTGGACTGGAGCGTGCTCGCGCGCGTCCTCGCCGTTCACTCCGCGGCGGAGGCCCGGTGAGACTCGAGGCTCGAGGACTCGCGCTCGCGAGGCGGGGAGCCCTCTCGCTCCTTGCGTGGGGCGTCGGCGGGGCTTTGAGCGCCGCGGAACCGCCGTTGCCCCTTCCCCCGGCGCCCGTCCGTCTCGTCGTCCCGGACGTGCCGGCGTTCGATGCGGCGCTCCAGGGCTCGTTTCGGCGCGCCCTCACGGGGGCGCCCGCCGAAGGCGATCCCCTCACGGCCGCGTGGAGGCGCACCCCGGTCGGAACGAAGCTCGAGGCCCAATGGCCCCTGCTCGCCCGCGACCTGCCCTGGACGTGGGCCGAGATTCTGAAGACGAAGCCCCGCTCCCTCGGTCTCGCCTTGCTGTCCGTGGGCGACCTCGAAGCGGTGCTCGTCCTGGACACGGCGCTGGCCGCGCTGCCTCTCGACCCTCCCGGAGGCACAGCCAAAACCCACGCGGGCGCTCCCTATTCGCTCGTCGCGCGGGGAGCCGGCGACGGCCACCTGGACGACCGCCGGCTGGGGCTGGCCTGGGCCCGCCGGGGCACGCATCTCCTCCTCGCCACGAGCGAGCGTGCCCTCCTCCTCGCCCTCGACGAGGCCGCCGCGGGTCGAGGGGTGTCCGCGTTCCTCCCCGGCCTCGCGAGCCTCGAGCTCGACACGGACGCTCTCGCCCGCGACCTCTACTTCCGCCGGGAGTTCCTGTTCGACCAGGGGGGACGAGGGCGGATCGTCGCGGCCCTTCGCGCCGAGGCCGGCTCCTTCGTCGAGGTCCGCGAGGGACTGGGCGCCGCCGGAGGCCCCGCGTTCCTCTTCGAGGCCCCGGACGCGGCGGCCGCCGGCTGGGAGACGGACGGGACGCGTCTCTTCGCCGCGTTGCGCACGGGCCTGCTCGAGACGATCCCCGAGCCCGCGGAGCGGCCGGTGCCCCCTCTGCTCGCGCTGCCCGCGCCGCGAGCCGTCGTCGAAGACCGGTACCTCGTCGACCTGCGCAAGGCCGCCTGGAGCCCCGAGGCGAAGTGGGAGGAGGGCGATCTCGTCCCGCTCCGGTCCCTGGTGGCGAAGCAGTCGGACGACGGCTGGGGGTTCGCCGTCATCGAGGGCGGTGGCCGTGCCCTCGCCCTTCGGTGGCCCGCCCGCGAGCACGACGAGCTGGAGAGCGCTCTTCGGAAAACGCTCGAGCGCCGAGCCGGGCCCACGAGCGTCGCCGCGACCGGCGACGTCCGCGAGATCCGGGTGGGCCCCGGCCTCATGGCACTGGCGCTCCGGCGGGCCGGAGACTTCGTGTGGATCGGCTCGTCGGCGCGCGCCCTCTCGGGGCTGGGCGAGCCTCGCCCGGCCGCACCGACCGTGCGGTGGGCTCGAGTGGACCTCGGCGCCGTCCGCGCGGAGAGCGACCGTTGGGCACGGGCGGAGGGACCGGCGGCTCCCGAGCGCGTGCGTCCCTTCTCCGACCGCGTGCTCGGCCTGCTCGGCTGGGTTCCCGGAACGCGCTCGATCGCGGTGGAGCGGCGCCGCACGGACACGGGGTGGTCGGAGCGCGTGGTCTTCAGCGGGCCGTGACGGCCGCTCTCGCGCTCGCGGCCGTTCTCGCGGCTTCGGCGCCTCCCGACCTCGTCACGTGGCGCCTCGAATCGGGCCGCGTCGCCGCCGACGCGGGGGCGCCATCGGGGCCGCTGCCCGTGGGCTCGCTCGTCAAGCCGTTCCTCGCCGCGGCCTGGGCCCGATCCCATCCGGGTATGGCGGCTCCGCGCGCGCTCTGCGACGGCCGCTCCGGATGCTGGAGGCCCTCGGGCCACGGGGAGTTGGGCCTGGCTCGGGCCCTCGCCATCTCCTGCAACACCTATTTCAGGAAGATGGCCGCGGAAACGCCGGTGCGGGTGCTCTCGAGGACGCTGCGCGAGGAGGGGTTCGCGGTCGGGGACGCGGTGTCGCCCGCGGCCGCCCTCGGCCTGGCCGGAGGAGAGGACGCTCCCGTCATCGCGCCCGAGGCGCTCCTCCGCGCGTTCGAGCGCCTCGTCACGAGGCCGTGGGCGGCGGCCGAGGATCCCGTCCGGCTCGAGGTGGTGGCCGGCCTGCGCGAGGCGGCGCGGATCGGGACCGCGCGCGGCGCCCGGTCGGTCATGGGCAAGACGGGCACCGTGCCGTCGCTGCAGGGCCGCGACCTGCAGACCTCCGGCTGGGTGCTCGCCGTCGGGGCGAACGGCGGCCTCCGTCTCGCCCTCCTCCGGGCCGGCACCGGACGCGAGGCGGCGGCGGCAGTGGGCGCGCGCATGGACTCGCCGCCCGAGGGCGAGGTCGCGCGACCCCGCGACACGGACGCTCGTGTCCGCGTGCAGCTCCTGGACGCGCTGCGGCCGCGCGAGGTCGCCGTCCGATCCGTGACGGGCGCGCCCGTAGCCACGTCGCGCGGATACCTGGGCCCGGGCCGAGGCGTCTCTCTCCGACCCGGAGACCGCCTGGGCGACGGGCTCTGGGAGCTCCGGCTGCCGGGCCTCGCCTTTTCCCGCCGCATCCGCGGCCGGCTCAGCGTGGACGCCGGGTCCGAGGGCCGTCTCCGGCTCGTGGCCGAAGTGACGCCCGACGAGTACGTCGGCGGCGTCCTGCTCGCCGAGCTTCCGCACGGCGACCCCGCGCGCCGTATCGGGCTGGGCGCCGCCATCCTGCGCTTCGTCGCCAAGGGCCCTCGCCACGAGGCCGCGGACGTGTGCGACCGCACGCATTGCGCCTGGTTCGTGGGCCGCGGTCCCCGGGTGCTGTGGCCGACACCGGTAGAGCCCGTCCTCCTGCGCGAGCCGAGGGCGGCCCGCGCTCTCGAAGCTCCTCCACTGGAGGCCGCGATCTGGGCGCGCATCGTGGCCGCCGCCCGCGAGCCGGGACCTCACCTCTGGAGCAGCCACTGCGGAGGCGCTCCGCTCTCGGCGCACTTCGTGTGGGGCAACGGCGACCGTCGCGTCTGGCCGTGTGCGCGCCATGCCACCCCCACCGCGACGTGGTCGCGCGACTGGACGGCCGCGGCGCTCGCCCGCGCCTTCGCCGGCCGCGTCCTTTCCCTCGACGTGGACACGGCGGACGGAATGTGGTCGCTCCGGGTCCGCACGGAGCACGGCGAAGAGCGGCTCGGCTTCGACGACGCCCATCGCCGGCTCGACGCGGCGATCGGCGAGAGTGCTTTGCCGAGCCCGGCCGCCCGTGTGTCCCGCGTCACCGACGGCTTTCGCGCGGAGGGCCTTGGCGACGGGCATCGTGTGGGATTTTGTCTTGCAAACTGACGGGCCGCTTGGAGTAGACTAGCCGGCCTCGATTCGGACACAAGGAACCGCACAAGGGGGCCGGTGGGCATCGAGAATCTCAGCCACGCTCCGGGAGCCGGCGTCGAGTTCCTCCGCGAGCTCCAGGACCCCACCGCGGTCCCGCTCCTCACCGACGCGAAGCGCGCGGAAGACGCGCTCGTCAAGAAGGAGGCGGAGCGCCTCCAGGGCGCGCTCTACCGGATCGCGGAGACGTCGTCATCCGTCGACGACACCGACACGCTCTACCCCGCCCTCCACCGGATCGTCGCCGAGCTCATGTACGCGCGGAACCTCTACATAGCGCTACAGGACGAGGAAGGAGGGCTCTCCTTCCCCTATTTCGTGGACGAGTGCGAAACGGCCGCCGGCCCCCGCGCCCCCGGACGGGGGCTCACCGAGCTCGTGCTGCGGACGGGGGCGCCCCTCCTCGCACCCTCCGGGGACTGGCTGGGTGTCCCCCTGAAAAGGGGGGACCGGGCCTTCGGAGTGCTCGCCGTCCAGAGCTACCGCGAGGACTCGCGCTTCACCGACCGGGACAAGGACGTCCTGACCTTCGTCTCCCAGCACGTGGCCGCCGCCATCGACCGCCGGCGGGCGGCGGACCGCCTCCGCGAGAGCGAGACGCGCTTCCGCACGCTCGCGGAGACGGCGCCGTGCGCCATCACGATCGATCAGTCGGGAGAGTGCCGCTACGCCAACGCCGCCGCGGGCGCGCTCAGCGGCTACTCCCCCCGCGAGCTCGAGCGCATGAACCTCGTCGAGCTCGTCCATCCCGCGCACCAGGACCGGGTGCGGGAGCGCGCGGTGCTTCCCGCCGAAGCCCTCCCCGACCATCACGAGTTCAAGATCGTGCGCAAGGACGGGCAGGAGCGCTGGGTCGACTTCTGCGCGAGCACGATCGAGTACGGCGGGCAGCGCGCCACCCTCGGAGCGGCTTTCGACATCACGGACCGGAAGAGGGCGGACGAGCAGATACGGAGCCTCGCCTACCACGACCCCCTCACGAGCCTCCCCAACCGGCTGCTCTTCCGCGATCGCCTGCGTCTCGCCGTGGCCCAGGCCCACCGAGCGGGGCAGAAGCTGGCCGTGCTCTTCATCGACCTCGACCGGTTCAAGGTCATCAACGACTCCCTGGGCCACGCTCTCGGGGACCGCGTGCTGCAGACGGTGGCCGCCCGCCTCCAGGCCTCGGTGCGCGAGGGAGACACGGTGGCCCGGGTGGGGGGGGACGAGTTCATCCTGATCCTCCCCGGCGTGGAGCGGCCCCTCCAGGTGGCGGGCGTGGCCGAGAAGATCTTCGACGCCCTCAAGGCGCCGCTTCTGCTGGAGGGCCACGAGCTGTTCGTGACCACGAGCATGGGGATCAGCGTCTACCCCGACGACGGGGAGGACGCGGAAGCCCTCATCACGAACGCGGATACCGCGATGTACCGGGCCAAGGAGCACGGACGCAACCGCTACCAGCTCTTCACCGCCGCCATGAACGCGGGGGCGGCGGACCGGCTCGCCCAGGAGGCCCGGCTCCGACGGGCCCTCAAGGAGGGTGAGCTCTCCGTTCACTATCAGCCGGTCGTGGACATGCAAACCGGCCGCATCGAGGGCGTCGAGGCCCTCCTGCGCTGGAACGATCCCGAGCGGGGAGTCCGTCCCGCCTCGGAGTTCATCGCACTCGCGGAGACGACCGGGCTCATCGTCCCCATCGGGGCCTTCGTGCTGCGCACCGCGTGCGCGCAGGCTCGAGCCTGGCAGGAGCGCGGCCACGCCGGTCTTCGCGTCTCCGTGAACCTCTCCGCCCGCCAGCTGCGAGAGGCCGACCTGCCCGCCCTCCTCGAGGACGTGCTCCGGGAGACCGGCCTCGACCCCGGCGACCTCGCCCTCGAGATCACGGAGAGCCAGGCGATGATCGGCGGCGAGGCCGCGCACGCGGCCCTGGAGAGGCTCAAGGCCCTGGGCCCGCGACTCCTCGTGGACGACTTCGGCGTGGGCTCGTCGTCGCTCTCCTTCCTCCGGCGACTTCCCGTGGACGCGCTCAAGATCGACCGCTCCCTGGTCCAGGGCCTCGACGATCGCGAATCGGGTATCGTCACCGCCGCCGTGATCGCCCTCGCCCACGCCCTGGAGCTTCGGGTCGTGGCCAAGGGCGTCGAGACCGAGGAGCAGCGCGCCTTCCTCGCCGCGCGCGGCTGCGACCACGTGCAGGGCCACCTCCTGGGCGAGCCCGTCCCCGCGGAGGCCTGCTCGACGTACCTCGCCCGGCGAGGCTGATTCCCGCGGGGCTATACTCGGCCCCATGGGATTCGCCACGGACTGCATCCACGCCGGCCAGGAGCCCGACCCCACGACGGGCGCGGTGATCACGCCGATCTACCAGACCTCGACCTACGTGCAGGAGGGGATCGGCCAGCACAAGGGCTACGAATACGCGCGCACCCACAACCCGACGCGGCGCGCCCTGGAGAAGAACCTCGCGGCCCTCGAGGGCGGCAGCGACGCCTACTGCTACGCCTCGGGCATGGCCGCCACCCAGGCCGTGCTCACGCTGGTCAAGGCCGGGCAGCGCGTGGTCGTGTCCGACAACGTCTACGGCGGCACGCACCGGCTCTTCACGAAGATCCTCTCCCGCTACGGCGTGCGAGTTCGCCTTCCTGGACGCGAGCGACGCCGCGGCCTTCGACGCGGCCGCGGGCGAGCTTCGAGCTGCTGTGGATCGAGACGCCCACGAACCCCTGATGAAGATCTGCGACATCGCGGCGCTGGCCGAGGTGGCGCACCGGCGCGGGGCGCTGCTGCGTGGTCGACAACACGTTCATGAGCCCGTTCTTCCAGCGGCCGCTCGCCCTCGGCGCGGACATCGTGGTCCACTCCACCACCAAGTTCCTGAACGGCCACTCCGACAGCGTGGGCGGCGTCGCGGTGGTCAAGGACGAGGCCCACGCGCAGTGGCTGCAGTACGTGCAGAACGCGGCGGGCGCCATCCTCTCGCCCTTCGACTCCTGGCTCGTCCTGCGCGGCACCAAGACCCTGGCCCTGCGCATGCCGCGCCACGAGGAGAACGGCGCGGGTCGTCGCCGCCTTCCTGCGCGAGCAGACGAAGGTGCGCAAGGTCTACTGGCCGGGCTTCCCCGACCACCCCGGCCACGAGCTGCACAAGCGGCAGGCCATCGGGCTTCGGCGCGCATGATCTCCTTCGATCTCGGCGAGCCGCGAGGCGGCCGCAGCGGCTGCTGCGCGGCGGTGCGGCTGTGCTCGCTCGGCGAGAGCCTGGGCGGCATCGAGACCCTGATCTCCCACCCCGCGACCATGACGCACGCCGGCTACACGCAGGCCGAGCGCGACGCGCTCGGGATCGGCGACGGCCTCGTGCGCATCAGCGTGGGCTGCGAGGACGCGGAAGACCTGTGGCCGACCTGCGGAAGGCGGTAGAGGCCGTCTAGCGAGCGCCTCTCGGACTCGCCCCGGGCGAGTCACTTCAAGTGATTCTTGAAGCAACTCCGTCCGGACCGAGTTCCTGTCCGGCCGTCACTCCCCCACGCTCTCGTCCAGCCAGCGCGAGGTAGGGCTCGCTGCCCGCCTCGATGGGCAGCGGCCACGACCTCCGGCACCTCGTAGGGGTGCAGCGCGAGGAGCGCCTCGCGCAGCGCCGCGAACCGGTCGCGCGCGCGTCTTGATCGAGGAGCAGCCGCTCCTCGTCGCGCTCGACACCGCCCCTTCCAGCGGTAGATCGAGACGCACGCCGGGCAGGACGTTCACGCAGGCGGCGAGGCCGCGCTCGCACCAGGGCTCGTCGCGATCCGCTCCGCGTCCTCCGCGCGCGCCACCGTCGAGAGCACGACGCAGGCGCTCGCTCACGCCTTCCCTCCGCCCTCGATCGCCTTCCACTGCGCGGCCGTGAGGGGCACCACGGAGAGCCGGCCCTGCCGGACGAGCGGGCTGTCCGCGAACGCGGGCAGCGCCTTGATCTCGCGCGAGGGTCACCGGTCGCGGCAGGCGCGCCGACCGGCTTCAGGTCCACGACCACGAGCCGCGGCGTTGCGGCCCTTCGGGTCCGGGTAGGCCGCCCTCACCACCTCCGCGAGGCCCACCGCCGCCTTCTCGTCGCCCGTGTGGTAGACGAACACGCGGTCGCCCGCCTTCATCGCGCGGAGGTTCCGGAGGGCGACGGGGTTCTTCACCCCGTCCCACACCGTGCGCCCCTCGCGTCTCCAGGTCGGCGTAGCTGTACGACGACGGCTCCGTCTTCAGCAGCCACATCGTCGGCCTCCCTCGCGTCGCGCGGGTCGCGTTGCCCACGCCGCCATCATAAGCCCGTCCCCCGCTCGCCGCGGAAACGCGTTGACAGCGCGACGCGCCCGTCGCTATTCTTACAGTGCTTTTTATAACTACACTGTAAGACAACGAATGCTCGAGCCCGGAAGCCATCCGCCGGCGGGTGCAGGAGCGGCTCGAGGAGCAGCGGCAGCTCGTGCGCGCGCTCCTGGCGAGCGCGCGAGCAGCTCCGGGGCTCGCTCTTCGCGCGCTACGGCGTGTGCGGCAAGGAGAACTGCGCCTGCCGCACCGGGCGCGCGCCACGGCCCCTACTACGTGCTGTCCGCCGCGCAGCGGCGGCAAGGGCGGCTTCGCCTACCTCGACGGGGCCGCGCGCGGCGGAGGCGCGGGCGCTGGTGGCCGGCATCGGGAGTTCCAGGCCGGGCTGCGCCGGCTCCGAGCGAGTCAACGCGGAGCTCGCTGGCGCTCCTGCGGCGCTACCAGCAGGCGATGTCGCGACAGGGGCGGCGCGCGCCTGGGGCTGTCCGCTCAGGCCGCGAGCTGAAAAAGTGAGTTATAATAGGAGCGTTAACGCTAGTACTTCAAGAAACGGATCAAGTCTTGACGCGCGAGGATCGCGGCCGGAGCGACGCGGGCCTGCGCCAGAAGGCGGCGACCCTCGGCTCGATCATCGCGCTCGTCGCCCTGGTGGTCGGCTCGTTCTTCGGCGACCGCGGCTTCCTCCAGCATGGTGGCACAGCGCGAGCGGACGGAGTCGCTTCGCGCTGGAGATCGAGGAGCTTCGCGAGGAGAACGGCCGGCTGGCCGGCGAGATCGCCGCCCTGCGAGTCCGACCCGCGCGCGATCGAGCAGCTGGCCCGGGAGGAGCTGGGCCTGGCCCGGCCGGGCGAGACGGTCTTCCTGATCCGCGAGCCCGACGCGCCGACGGCCGTAGCCGACATCGCTCCGACGCCGCATAGAAAGCGGCTCTTCTGCGGATCA
The DNA here is from genome assembly GCA_963742595.1 of uncultured Acidobacteriota bacterium. Classification (GTDB taxonomy): domain Bacteria; phylum Acidobacteriota; class Vicinamibacteria; order Fen-336; family Fen-336; genus CAVPGH01. The sequence goes on from CAVUMT010000001.1 coordinate 484,249, forward strand.
GGCTTGACAGCGGCGCGAATAACCCATGTAGAATGGCCGCCTTTCAATGAGTCCACCGAGGACCGACAGAGGCGACCCGACTCAGGAGGAATGACATCGATGGCAAAGCCGATGACGAAGACGAAGATCGTGGCCGCCCTGGCCGAGAAGATGCGAGATTCCGAAGAAGACCTCGGCGGCGTACCTCGAGGCCCTGGCGAACCTGGCCCACAAGGAGGCCAAGAACGGCTTCACGATCCCGGGGGTCGGGAAGCTGGTCGTGCGCAGCTACAAGGCCCGGATGGGGCGCAACCCCCAGACCGGCGAGGCGATCAAGATCCCGGCCCGGCGGCGGCTGAAGTTCGTGGTGGCCAAGGCCGCCAAGGACGCCGTCCTCCAAGTAGAAAGCTCTCCCGGGGGCGCGAGGAGCGACTCCTCGCGCCTTCGTCTTTCCCGGCCGCCTCCCCCGTGCGCACGTTCGGCACCACCCGCGTCGAGCTCTCCCGCGGCGACCTCACGCAGCGAGACGACGGACGCGATCGTCAACGCCGCCAACTCCTCGCTGCTCGGCGGCGGAGGCGTCGACGGCGCCATCCATCGGGCGGGCGGACCCGCCATCCTCGAGGAGTGCCGGCGCATCCGTGAGCGCGCTGGGTCCTCTGCCCCCGGGTCAGGCCGTGATCACCGGTGCGGGACGCCTCCCCTGCCGCCACGTCATCCACACCGTAGGACCGGTCTGGCAAGGCGGCCACGCGGGCGAGAACGAGACGCTCGCCTGCTGCTACCGGGAGAGCCTCGCTCTCGCCGTGTCGCGCGGCCTCCGGTCGATCGCCTTCCCCAGCATCTCGACCGGAGCCTACGGCTACCCGGTGGAGGAGGCGGCCAGGGTCGCCACCGCTCGCGGTCCGCGACGTCCTCGTCGCCGGCTCCGCCTCTCGCCCTCGTGCGGTGCGTCCTCTTCAGCGAAGGCGACCTCGAGACCTACGCCCTGGCCCTCGACGAGGCCTGAGGACGCACTACGCCGTCACGCGCCGGATCTCGCCTTCGAGGCCGGCCACGAACGCGTCGAAGTCGCCTTCGGAGTCCACGACGATCTCGATCTTGCCGTTCGGCATCTTCCGCACGCGTCCGGGGTGCCGGGGCAGGAGCGGGATGACGAGGGCCTCGCGCGAGATCCCCAGGCGGTCGGTCACCGCGAAGATGCGCTCGATCTCGCGGATCGTCACTTCCTTGAGCATCCGCCTAGCTTTCTCGCGGCGGCGGCACGCGCGTCAAGAGCTTCACGCGTCACTTCCGGCCTGCTAGAGTGCGCGGATGGCGGAAGCGGCGGCCCGCACCCCGCGTGCGAGCCTCGACGACGTGCTTCGCCCGCGTCCTCGACGTGGTGCGCGACCTCGCCCGCGAGTCCGGGGGCGAGCCGGGCCGTGCGCGCCGTGGCCGCGGACTCGTCGCTCGAGCGCGAGGTGGGCCTCGGCAGCCTGGAGCGCGTGGAGCTCCTCGTCCGGCTGGAGAAGGCCTTCGGCCGGCCCCTCGACGACCGCTTCCTCCAGCTCGACAGCCCGACGGCGCTGGCCCGCGCCCTGCTCGAGGAGTCGGACAGCCGGCCGCTGCGCCTTCCCGAGCGAGCGCCGGACCTTCAGGCGGCGGCCGCGAGGTAAAGGCCCGCACCGTCCACGAGTCTCTCTTCCATCACGCGAAGGCCGATCCCGACCGCCCCACGGTCTACCTGCGCGAGGACGACGGCACGCGAGGACGACGATCACCTACGGCCGCCTGTGGCGCGAGGCCGCGCCTCGTGGCGGGAGGGCTCCGCGGAGCGCGGCGTCGCGCGCGGCGACACCGTCGCGCTCATGCTCCCCACCGGGCTCGACTTCCTGCGCTCGTTCCAGGGGATCCTCGTCGCGGGGGCGGTGCCCGTGCCCATCTATCCCCCGCTCCGCCTCGACCGCCTCGAGGAGTACGCGGCCCGGCAGTCCGCGATCCTCGCCGACGCGGGAGTGCAAGACCCTCGTCACGATCCCGCGCGCCATGCCCATCGCGGGACTGCTCCGGTCGTCCGTGCCGTCGCTTCGACGAGGTCACGACCGCGGACGACCTCGTGGCCACGGGCGCGATCGTCCCGGCGGCCCCGAGGGCGGCGGAGGCGACACCGCCTTCGTCCAGTACACCTCGGGCAGCACGGGCAGCCCCAAGGGCGTGCTGCTCACCCACGACAACCTGCTGGCCAACATCCGCGCCATCGCGGCGGGCCTCGAGGCCCGTCCCACCGACGTGGGCGCGAGCTGGCTGCCGCTCTACCACGACATGGGGCTCATCGGCTCCTGGCTCTTCTGCCTGCACCACGGCCTCCCCATCGCGATCCTGAGCCCCACCGCGTTCCTCGCCCGGCCGGAGCGCTGGCTGTGGGCGATCCACCAGCACCGGGCGACGCTGTCCGCGGCCCCGAACTTCGCGTACGAGCTCTGCGCCCGCAAGATCCCCGACGAGGCGCTCGAGGGCCTCGACCTCTCGTCGTGGCGCTGCGCGCTCAACGGGGCGGAGCCCGTGAACCCGGACACGCTGGAGCGCTTCGCGCGCCGCTTCGCGCCTTGCGGCTTCCGGCGCGAGGCGCTCATGCCCGTCTACGGCCTGGCCGAGAACTCGGTGGCCCTCGTCTTCCCCCCGGTGGGACGCGGGCCCAAGGTCGACCGCGTGGCCCGCGAGGCGTTCCAGAAGGAGGGACGGGCGGCCGCCGCCCTCCCCGACGACGAGACCGCCCTCCGGTTCGTCTCCGTGGGGCGCGTGCTGCCGGAACACGAGGTGCGAATCGTGGACGAGGCGGGCGAAGACCTCGAGGACCGCGTCGTGGGACGCCTCGTCTTCCGCGGCCCCTCGCAGACTGCGGGCTACTTCGGGAAGCCCGAGGCCACCGCCGCCATCAGCCTTCCCGGGGGATGGCTGGACAGCGGAGACCTCGCCTACCGCGCGGACGGCGAGATCCACATCGCGGGGCGCAAGAAGGACCTGATCATCAAGGCCGGCCGCAACCTGGTCCCCCAGGAGATCGAGGAGGCGGCGGCGGCCGTGGCGGGAATCCGCAAGGGCTGCGTGGTGGCCTTCGGAGTGGCGCGACCCGACCAGGGGACGGAGAGCCTCGTGGTGGTGGCGGAGACGCGGGCGGAGGACGGAGCGGAGCGGGATCGCCTGGTGGCGGCGGTGATCGATCGCGTGGCCGCGGCGGTCGAGGTGCCGCCGGACGAGGTCGTGCTCGTTCCTCCAGGGGCGGTCCCCAAGACGTCGAGCGGCAAGGTGCGGCGCGCCGCCGCCAAGGACATGTTCGTGGGCGGCGCGCTCGGGCGAACGGCGCGCACGTCCCTCGGGGCGCGGCTCCGGCTCGTCGCGGGGGCGGCCCTCGGGGAAGTGCGTCCCCGCGTGGCGCGGGCCGCCCGCGCCCTCTACGCCGCCTACCTCGCCGTGGCACTTCCCGCGGTCGCGCTCCTGCCCTGGCTCGTCGTCCGGCTCGTCCCCAGCCGGCGTCTCGCCTTCGCCCTCGGCCGGTTCACCGTCCGCGTGGGCTGGCTGCTGACGGGGTGCCGGCTCACCGTCGAAGGCCTGGAGCATCTGGATTCGAAGGGACCGTTCGTGCTCGCCTCCAATCACGCCTCCTACGCGGACGTCCCCGCGCTCATGGCCGCCCTTCCCCTCGACTTCGTGTTCGTCGCGAAGCGCGAGGTCCTGGGGTACCCCGTCGTGGGAACCTACGTGCGCCGGGCCGGCCACCCCACCGTCGATCGCTGGGACGCGCAGCAGAGCCTGGCCGACGCGGGTCAGGCGCAGCGCGCCCTCGCCGCGGGCGATTCGATCCTGTTCTTTCCGGAGGGCACCTTCACCGCGGCCACGGGCCTTCGGCCCTTCCGCCTGGGTGCTTTCCGGACGGCGGCGGAAGCACGCGTCCCCATCCTCCCCCTGGCCCTGCGCGGCACGCGCCGGGCGCTCCGCGGCGATTCCTGGCTCCCGAGACCCGGCCCGATCCACGTGTGGATCGGCGCGCCCATGGCACCGCGGGGCCGGGAGTGGGCCGACGTGGTGGCCCTGCGCGACGCGGTCGCGGAGACGATCGCCGCGCATTGCGGAGAGCCGCGGCTCGACCTCGTGGCCGCGGGGCCGGAGCGCCCGGAGGCCGGGCGCCCCTGAGCGCTCCTTGAGAGTCGAGCGGCCCGGGGACCGCCTCTATCACGCGTTGCTCGGCGCCGTGGCGCTGGCGATCGGTCTCGTGTTCGGCCTCGGGCTCGCGGGAGCGGGAGGTGCCGTCGTGGGCGGCGTTCTCGGAGCGATGGCCGCCGTCTGGCTCCACCGTTCGGCCGCCCGCCGCGAGGGCGCACGTCGCGCCGCGGTCGCGAGCCCCCTCTCCGAGAAGGCTCGACGCTTCCTGCGAGAACGGTACGACCACTACGACCGCCTCCCCCCCGAATGGCGCGCGCGCTTCGACGACGACGTGCGGATCTTCCTCGCCGAGAAGCGCATCACGGGCGTCGAGGTGGCTGCGCAGGAAGAGCTGCGCCTGCTGGTCGCGGCGTCCGCAGTCACGCTCAGCCTCGGGTGGCCCGACTACGCCTGGGATCAGCTCACGGAGGTCCTCCTCTACCCCGAGAGCTTCGACCGCGACTACAGGTTCGTCCGTGAAGGGAACCTGGGCATGACCCACGCCACCGGCGAGGTGATCCTCTCCGTCCAGTCCCTGCGCCGCAGCTTCGAGGATCCCGACGACGGCTTCCACGTCGGCCTCCACGAGTTCGCGCATCTGCTCGACAAGTTCGGCTCGGAGTTCGACGGGACGCCGGCGGGGCTCGCCGCGCCGCGCGCGCGCGCGTGGGCGGCGATCGCGGAAAAGGAGATGGCGGCGCTGCGCGATCACCGGGACTCTGCATTCGACGACTACGGGGAGGACGACCCGGTGGAGTTCCTGCCCGTGGCCGTCGAGGCGTTCTTCGAGACGCCGACCCTCGTCCGACGACTGCACCCCGAGGTCTACGCGATCCTCGCCGAGTTCTTCCGCCAGGACCCTGCGGCCTGGGACGACCTTCGGGGCATCGACATCGTCTAGCCAGGCGCCGGGAACGTCGGGACCGGCCCGCTCGTACCCTCCCAAGAGGCCGTCCCGCGCCGCGGGAGGGCAAAATTCCCGCGTGGTATAGTCCCCCGGAAAGCCAGAGGGAGGCGTAAATGACGCTGCGAATCAACGGCGAGGCGCCCGATTTCACCGCCGACACCACCCAGGGGAAGGTCACGTTCCACGAGTGGATCGGCGACGGCTGGGCGATCCTCTTCTCCCACCCCAAGGACTTCACCCCGGTGTGCACGACCGAGCTCGGCTACATGGCCTCGCTCAAGCCGGAGTTCGACAAGCGGAACACGAAGATCATCGGCCTGAGCGTCGACCCCGTGAGCAACCACGAGAAGTGGTCCAAGGATATCGAGGAGACCCAGGGCCACGCCCCGAACTACCCGATGATCGGCGACCCCGAGCTGAAGGTGGCCAAGGCGTACGACATGCTTCCGGAGGCGGCGGGCAGCACCTCCGAGGGCCGGACGGCCGCGGACAACGCCACCGTGCGCTCGGTGTTCGTGGTGGGACCGGACAAGAAGATCAAGGCCATGCTCACGTATCCGATGAGCACCGGCCGCAACTTCGACGAGGTCCTCCGGATCCTCGACTCCTGCCAGCTCACCGCGAAGCACAAGGTGGCGACGCCCGTGAACTGGAAGCAGGGGCAGGACGTGATCATCGTGCCCGCGGTCTCCGACGCGGAGGCCAAGGAGAAGTACCCGAACGGGTGGAAGTCGCCGAAGCCCTACATCCGCATCGTGCCCCAGCCGAAATAGCCCGACGGCGGGGCGCTACACTGGGGAGGTGCGCCTCGACGTGGCCCTCGTCCGGCTCCACCCCGGCCTCTCGCGGAGAAAGGCGAGGGACGTCATCGCGAAGGGACAGGTCACCGTCGACGGTGGCCTCGTCCGCGAGCCCGGCCACCCCGTCTCTTCCGAAGCCGTCCTTGCCTGGGACCCGAACCGGCGGGCTCTCCCGCGCGCCCGGCTCGCCTTGAGAGCACTCTACGAAGACGAGCACGTCCTCGTGATCGACAAGCCGGCGGGCCTCCTCGCGGTCCCCACTACTCCGGAGACCGCAGACGTCGAGGACACGGCGCTTCGGCGCGTGCGCGAGTACATCCGAAGGCTCCGTCCCCGGCGCCCCTACGTCGGCCTCGTGCACCGAATCGACCGCGATACTTCGGGGGCGGTGGCCTACGCCCTCACCCCCGACGCGCGCTCCGGTCTCATCGAGGCGTTTCGCGACCATCGCATCGAGCGTCGGTACGCGGCGCTCGTGGCCAAAGCACCTCGCACCGACGAAGGTGTCGTGGACGCGCCGCTCCGCGAGGCCTACGTGAGCGGCCGGCGCGCCGTGGCCCGCGGAGGCGAGCCGGCCCGGCCCGCGCTCACGCGCTGGCGCGTCCTCGAGCGGTTCGCGCGGGGGGCGCTCCTCGAGGTCGAGCTCCAGACCGGCCGCCAGCACCAGGTGCGCGTGCACCTCGCCCACGTCGGCCTTCCCGTCCTCGGCGATTCCGTCTACGGCGCGGCCAGGGACCCCGTTCGCGTCCCCCGGCAGATGCTCCACGCGCGGACGCTCGCCTTCACGCATCCCCTGACCGGGGAGCCCGTGCGCGCGGAGAGCCCCCTGCCCGACGACTTCCTGAAGGCGCTTTCCGCGCTCCGCAAGAAAGCACCCGCCGAACGTCGCCGGACCGGGGTGTAACATAGGCACGTTGCCCTCCGAGACGCTCCCCTCCCGCGTCGGCCGGTACGAGATCCGTCGCGAGCTGGGCCGGGGCATGATGGGCGTCGTCTACGAGGCCCACGACCCTTCGCTCCGACGCGCGGTCGCCCTCAAGGTCGTGCGCCTGGTATTCGCGGTCACCGACGCGGACAAGGCGAACTTCGAGAAGCGCTTCTTCTCCGAGGCGCGCATCGCCGGGCAGCTCTCGCATCCCGGCATCGTGATCGCGCACGACGTGGGCCGCGATCCCGCCACCGGGCTCGTGTACCTGGCCTTCGAGCTGCTGCAGGGGCGGACGCTCGCCGAGATGACGGCGGACGGGGGACGGCTCCCCTGGGTTCAGGCCTTCGAGATCGGGGCGAGCGTCGCCCAGGCCCTCCACTACGCGCACGGCCAGGGAGTCGTTCATCGCGACGTCAAGCCCGCCAACATCATGGTCCTCCCCACCGGAGAGCCGAAGATCATGGACTTCGGCCTGGCCAAGGTCGGCGTGAGCTCGGACTTGACGGGCGCCGGGCAGTCCGTGGGCACACCCCTCTTCATGTCGCCCGAGCAGGTCCAGGGGCGGAAGCTGGACGGCCGGAGCGACCTCTTCTCGCTGGGCTCGGTGCTCTACACGCTCCTCACGGGAACGCGGGCCTTCGCCGCGGAGAACGTCGCGCGCATCATGCGACGCGTCGCCGACCACGATCCCCCCAAGGCGTCGACACTCGTCCGCCGCCTTCCCGCCGCGACGGACTACCTCCTCGCGCGCGCGCTCGCGAAGGAGCCCGTCTACCGCTATCCCGACGGGCGCACGATGGCCGAGGACCTCGAGGACGTCCTCCGGGGCGCCCCGCCGCGCCACCGGTCGGGGTGGACGCCTCCCCCTCCGGCCCCGAGAACGCCGCTCCCCCCCGCCTCGCCTCCCCACGAGACCCCGACCGTGGACCTGGATCTGCAGCCCGTCGTCGAGGCTCGGCCGAGCGCGCGGACGAGGCCACGCTCCGGCTCCCGGCGGTGGCTCTTCGCCGCCCTCGCCCTGCTTCTCGCGGGCCTCGTCCTCTACTTCTCGCGCTTCCTCGGCGGGGGCTGAGGGTCGGCGGGCTCCGCGTCGCCGCCGAGGGGGGCGTTCTCGAGCGCGCTCGCGATCTTCTCCTCCAGGGTGCGGCGACTCGGCCGGCGGCGGCCGAGCCCGCGCAGCGACTCCAGCATGTGGCCCGTGACGGCACGGGTCGCGCGGCGCAAGGCGGCCCCGGTGACGCGCTCGCCGCGCTCGAACCACGTGGCCGCCGCGTATCCCATGACCGCGGTGGTGGAGGCCGCGATGGCGGCGGCGAGGAGCCAACCCGGAGGGCCGCCGAGCTTGCTCAGCTCCTGGAAGAGCGTGCGCCCGAGGAGGCCGAGCCCGAACGTGGCCACGAGCTCCCGGGCGCGCCGCAGCGTGACCTTGTAGTCGTAGATGCGGGCGATGCCCAGGACGAGCGAAGCCTGGACGGCGAGAAGGGGCACCACGTCCACGATGGGCAGCGGTGCGAGGGCGATGGCGGCGGCCGTGCTCGCGGCCCCGCGCGTGGCCTGGAGGGCGAGCGCGCGCCGGTAGGCGGGGAGCGCCTGGCCGAGCGCGGCCACGATCTCGGGCTCCGCCTTGGCCACCGCGAGCAGGATGCGGTCCACGTCCTTCCCGTCGCGGGCCGAGCACGGCACCACCTGCGACGGCTCCAGGCCCAGGCTTCTTGCCGCCTGGGCCACGACGCGCTCCGCGTGCCCCCGCACGAGGTCGATCTTGTTGAGCGCGACCACGAGCGGCTTGCCCAGGCCCTGAAGCTCGGCGAAGAGCGCCCGCTCGTCGCGCTTGATCCCCTGGATGGCGTCGAACACCACGACGAGGAAATCCGCCTCTCGAGCCGAGGCGAGCGCTATCTCCTTCTCGAGCTCCCCCACCTCGCCCACCGCGTCCGCCCCCGGCGTGTCCACCACGGTGAAGAGGCCGGCGTCCGCGTGCTGGCTCGCGCGCGTCGTCCCCGGCACGGGCGAGACCTCGGCCCGGTCCGCCTTTTCGCGTACGAGCTGGTTGTAGAGCGTCGACTTGCCGACGTTGGCGGGGCCCACGATGGCCACCCGCCCCTTGCCCCCCGAGGCGAGCCGCAGGTGGGCGAGGGCGAGGTCGATGAGCGCCTTCCAGCGCGACAGGCCGGAAGGCAGCGCCCCGAGCGCGCCGTCGAGGCGCGAGCGCGCGGGCTCGGGCAGCGCCTCCCAGGCCTTCTTGAGACGCGAGCGGGAAGGCTCGGGGAACTCCCGCAGGAGATCGTCGACGTTCATGGGCGGAGGAACGGCGGCTCGGCTAGGACAGCGCTCCGAGCACTTCGAGCAGGTCGTCGGGAACCGACTCGAAATGGAGACCGGCCTGGTAGGACAGCCCCTCGAGGCGCGACCACATCACGAGGCCGGTCACCTCCACCGCCGACGCCCGCGCGCCGTCCCTGAGGGGCGCCTCGAACGCCACGGTGACCTCCTGCCCCCGCGGCAGGTCCTGCCCCACTCGGAGCCGGCAGCCGTGCGGAGAGAGGTCCATGGCCGTGGTGGGGTGCCATTCCCCCTTGTAGCGATAACGCACGGTGAGCAGGCACGCTTTGCGCGCGGTGAGGCGGCGGTTGCTTCGGCCCGAGGCCGTGGCGTTCGTCATCGAGGGTCCGGAGGGAGTGCGGAGTATAGACCCGAAGCACGGCCCACGGCAAATCGGGGGGACCGCGCCGTGCTAGAATGCCACGGACGTGAAGTTCTCGCGAATCGCAATTTTATTTTTCGCTCTCGCGGCGGGCGCGTGCGGCGGCGGGGGCGGCGGGCCGATGGGCCCCACACCCGCACCCGGCACCCCCGTAAGCGGCTTCGTCTTCTACGACGAAAACGGCAACGGCACGCCCGAGCCCTCGGAGACCGTCCGCTTCCCCGCGGTGACCGTCGCGGTGGCCGGAAAGACAGGGCAAACCGCCGCGGGCGGCCGCGTGACCGTGGCCGACGTGCCGTCGGGGGCGCAGGCGGCCAGCCTGCGGCCGGAGAGCCTCCCCGCCTACTACACGCCGGGGGCGGCGGTGCCCGTCACGGTCCCCCAGACCGCGGGGACCGACCTCGCGATCCCCGCGACGCTCACCATCGGCACGAACCGGGCCCAGGTCTACATCGCCTTCGGAGACAGCATCTCCTGGGGTGACGGCTCCAACGACGGCTCCGGCTACCGGTCCTACCTGGAGGCGAACATCCGGAGCTACTGGGGCGGCAGCCCCCGCGTGCTCAACGAGGGCGAGCCGGGGACGCGCAGCTCGCGGGGCGAGCAGCGGATCGACGGGGTGCTCAACCGCACGCGGCCCGCCTACACGCTCATCCTCTACGGCACGAACGACTGGAACGACGGGGAGTGCCGGAACAACCCCCCGTGCTACACGATCGACGCCCTGCGCTCGATGGTGCTCCAGGCCCGCGACGCTTCGAGCTTCCCCATCCTCGGCACCATCCCGCCCGTGAACCCCGCCTTCAACGACCGCGACCAGGAGGCGCGAAACGCCTGGGTGCGCGGGATGAACGACCGGATCAAGGCGATGGCCGCCCCGTTGCGCGTTCCCGTGGCGGACATCCACGAGGCGTTCACGAGGGTGCCCACGATGTCCGCCCTCTTTGCCGACTTCCTCCACCCCAACGAGCAGGGGTACTCGCTCATGGCCCAGACGTGGTTCCAGACGATCACGCGGCCCGGCCCTGCCGCGTCTTCGACCGCCTCCGCTCCTGTCTTCGGTTTCGTTCGCTAGCGCGGGTTTCGTTCGCTAGGCGCCGAATTCGCCTCCGCGCGAAATGTGATCCGCGCCACCACGGCAGGGGCGTATCATGTTCTCGAAGCAATGAAGACCGGGCGCCTGCTGAAGTTCCAACGGCCGGGAGGCGAGGTCCACGCCTACTTCTACTCGGAGGGCGAAGAGGTCCGCGCCGCGGTCTACCTGATGGAGCCGGGGCGCGACCGGACGCCCGTGCAGGAGATCACGGGCCCGAGCGACGAACGTGTCGAGGCGGAGGTCCGGGCCTGGGTGCAGACGCACTACCCCCGGCCGCCGCGCCACTGAGGCGCTCCTAGCCCACCGCGCGGATCGATTCCTCCAGGATCCCCACCGCCAGCTCCGCGTCCTCGCGGTCGATCACGAGCGGAGGCGCCAGGCGGATCGTGCTCTTCCCGCAGCCGAGGAGGAGCAGGCCGCGCCGGAACGCCTCCTCCAGGATCTTCTCGCGCAGGTCGGGGGCGGGCTCGCGGCTCGTCCGGTCCTTCACGATCTCGACGCCGATCATGAGGCCCAGCCCGCGCACGTCGCCCACCCGCGCGTGGCTTCCGAGCCCCTTCTCGAAGGCTCTCGAGGAGTACGCTTCCCCGTGGTCGCCGCGTTCTCCACGAGTCCGCCCTCCAGCAGTCGGAACGTGGCGAGGGCCGCGGCCACGGACACGGGGTTGCCGCCGAACGTGGAGCCGTGGCCGCCGCTCGTACCACTGCATGACCTCGTCGCGGGCGAGGAGCGCACCGAGCGGCATGCCGGAGGCGATGCCCTTGGCGAGGGTCACGATGTCGGGCTCGAGGCCGAAGTGCTCGCTCGCGAACATGCCGGCCCGTCCGGCCCATGCCGCACTGCACCTCGTCCGCGATGAGCAGGATGCCGTGCTCGCGCGTGACGTCGCGCAGCCGCTTCAGGAAGCCGGGGTGGGGCACGACGTAGCCGCCCTCGCCCTGCACCGGCTCCACGATCACCGCCGCGACCTCGCGGGGGTCCACGGTCGTGCCGAACATCGTCTCCGTGAGCAGGTCCAGGCATTCCACGTGGCAGGTCTCGGGCTTCCGGTTCACCGGGCAGCGGTAGCAGTAGGCGTAGTGCGAGTGCAGGACCTCGGGCAGGAACGGCCCGTAGCCGCGCCGCTGCACGGGCTTGCTCGCGGTGAGGCTCATCGGCGCCGTAGGTGCGGCCGTGGAAGGCGCCGTAGAAGGCCACGATCTTCTGCCGGCCGGTGCGCGAGCCGCGCGAGCTTGATCGCGGCCTCCACCACTTCCGGCGCCGGAGTTGGCGAAGAAGACGCGCCACGGCCCCGGTCCGGGCGCGCGGCGCGTCAGGCCCTCCGCCGAGCGCCACGACGTTGTCGTAGTAGAAGTCGGTGGCGCACATGTGGAGGAAGCGCTCGGCCTGGCCCTTGATGGCCGCCACCACCTCGGGGTGGCAGTGGCCGGTGGCGACCACCGCGATGCCCGCCGCGAAGTCGAGGTAGCGGTTGCCGTCCACGTCCTCCACCATCGCCCCCCGGCCGCGCTCGGCCACCAGCGGATAGTCCTTGCTGTAGTTCTGGGACATCGACCTGCAGCGTCGCGCTCGATGACGGCGCGGGCGCGCGGGCCCGGCGGCGGCGACGGCGATGTGCGGATAGTCCTTGGCCATCGTGGTCTCCTGCGCTTGCGCCTCCAGAGCCTGCAGCGCGGTCGAGCGCGCGCTCCAGGATCGCCGACCATCTCGTCGATCTCGCCCTCGCTCACCACGAACGGCGGGGCGAGCATGAACGACGTCGCCGTTCGTGCCGTCCGCGCAGCCTCCGCTCGGGTAGGTCGACGAGCCCGTCCTCGAAACGCCTGCGCGGCCACCGCCTCCGCCTTGCGCTCCGCGCGCGGGAACGGCCGGCGCGTCGCCGTGTCCGCCACGAGCTCGACGCCCGAGCAGCAGGCCGCGGCCGCGCACGTCGCCCACGTGGGGATGCGCGCGCAGCGACTCGCAGCCGCGGCCGAGCAGCGTTCGCCCATCGCGGCGCGCGCGCTCGACGAGGCGCTCGCGCTCCAGGATGTCCAGGGTCGCGCAGGCAGGCGGCGGCGGTCACCGGGTTGTGCGAGAACGTGAAGCCGTGGGTGAAGCCGCCCGCCTTCGCCAGCGCCTCGACGATGCGCTCGCTCGCGAGCACCGCCCCCACCGGCATGTAGCCGCCGCTCATGCCCTTGCCGCAGGTGACGAGGTCGGGCGCAGCGCCGCTCCACTCGATCGCCGAACCAGCGGCCGGTGCGCCCGAAGCCGGTCATCACCTCGTCGTCGATGTAGAGCGACGCCGTGGCGCGTGCAGATCTCCCGCGCGCGCCGCGCGTAGTCCTCGGGCGGCACCGCGGCCCCGGCGGAGGCGCCCGAGGATCGGCTCGGCGAGGAAGGCCGCCACGGTCTCGGCGCCCTTCGCGCTCGATCATCGCCTCGAGCTCGTCCGCGCAGGCGACCGCGCACTCCGGATAGGTCTTGCCGAGCGGGCAGTGGTAGCAGAAGGGCGCCGGCGCCTCGGGCGTCGCCGCGAGCAGCGGCCGGTAGGGCGCCTGCAGGTTCGGCCGGCCGGAGAGCGCCAGAGCGTCGCGAGCGTGTTGCCGTGGTAGGAGACGGAGCGGCGCACCACCTTGTGGCGGCGAGGCCTGCCCGATCGCGAGCTGGTAGGCGCGCGCGAGCTTCACCGCGGTCTCGTTCGCCTCCGAGCCGCCGGAGACGAGGTAGAGCCGGTGGCAGTCGCCGGGCGCGTGCGGCGGCGAGGCGGCGCGCGTAGTCCTCGAGCACGTCGCTCGTGAACTGCGTGCCGTGCACGTAGGCGGCGGCGCGCCGCCTGCCGGCCATCGCCGCCGCGATCTCGCGCGCGGCCGTGGCCGATGTTCACCACCACGGCCCCGCCCGAGCCGTCGAGATAGCGCTTGCCCTCCGGTCCCAGAGCACGGCGCCCGCTCCGCGGGCGATCACGGGCATCTCCCGGCCGAGCGGGCCGGTGGAAGACGAAGCGACGACGGAAGCGAGTAGCGCACGCTCGGTCTCGCCGTGCTCAGTGCACGATGGTGCGGCTCTGCTCGCGCATGAACTGCTGGACGTAGTAGAGACCGCCCGACGCCTTGCCCGGAGGAGCCGCTGCCCTTCCAGCCGCCGAAGGGCTGGACGCCCGGCCACGCGCCGGTGGTCGCTCCCGCGCGGCGGTTCACGTAGACGACACCGGCCTCGATCCGCTCGAGGAAGGCCTGGATCTCCTTCGGCTCCGCGGCTGAAGAAGCCGGCGGTCAGCCCGTACTCGCGTGTCGTTCGCGAGGGCGATCGCCTCGTCGAGCGACGACGACCCCGGCCAGGCACACGATGGGCACGAACATCTCCTCCCGGAAGAGGGCATGGTCGCGGGGCAGGCCGTCGACGACCGTCGGGCGCCACGAAGTAGCCGTGCGCGAGGTCGCCCTCGCGCAGCGCCCGGCCTCCGGCGAGCACGCGGCCGTCGCGGCGCGCCTGCTCGACGTAGCGCTCGTAGGCCTGGCAGGCCCGCTCGTGGATCACGGGCCCGAGGAAGACGCCGTGGCCGGCTCGGGTCGCCGATCGTGAGCGCGCCGGTCTTCTCGAGGAGCCGCGCGGTGAACGCCTCCCGCACCGACTCGTGCACGTAGACGCGCGAGCAGGCGCTGCACTTCTGGCCCTGGAGGCCGAAGGCCGAGCGCATGACGCCCTCCGCGGCCGCGTCGAGGTCGGCGGACGGCATCACGATCGCGGGGTTCTTGCCGCCCATCTCGGTGATGCAGGGCTTGGGAAACTCGCGGCTGAAGCGCCGCGAGGAGCGACATCCCGACCGCCTTCGAGCCGGTGAAGAGCATGCCGTCCACTCCCGGGTGCGAGGGCGAGCGGCTCGCCCGCGTCCTCGCCGGTGCCGAAGACGAGGTGCAGGGCACCCGCGGGCACGCCCGCCTCGCGGAAGATCCGGTAGAGCGCGGTGCCGGTGAGCGGCGTCTCCTGGCTGGGCTTGAGCACGACCGTGTTGCCGGCGAGGAGCGCCCCCGAGACGGGACCGCCCGCGAGCGCCGCGGGAAAGTTGAAGGGGCTGATGACCGCCCACACCCCGTAGGGACGCAGCACCGAGCGCGTCTCCTCGTTCTGCGGTGAAGCGGGCCATCGGCCGGTCGAAGCCGCTCGTTCTTCTCGATCTGGTCGCAGTAGTAGCGGACGAGGTCGGCGGTCTCGGTGACGTCGCCCATCGCCTCGAGGCGGTTCTTGCCCGCCTCGAGGCTGACGAGCGCCGACAGCTCGAAGCCGCGCTACTCGATGAGGTCCGCGGCCTCCGAAGGATCGCGGCAGCGCTCCCGCCAGGGCCGTCCCGCTCCAGTCCGGATAGCCGCGACGCGCCGCCTGGACGGCGCGGTCCACGTCGGCGGCGCGTGCCCGCGGCGAAGCGCCCGATCACGACACGCGTGTCGACGGGGCTCCGGTCCTCGAGCTCGGCGCACCCCCGACCTCGACTCCGTCGATCCAGTGCGCGTGCCCGCCGCCGAAGGACGCGCGCACGGCCTCGACCGCGTCGTCGTACTTGCGCGAGAACTCCTCGGTCTGCCCGGCGGCCAGCGTCGCGTAGGTGACGCGCTCGGTACCCATCCCCTGCCCGCTCCTTGGTGGCGCCATTCTAGTGCGTTCCGAAGGAGCCGGACTCCGTCCGGACGGGGTAACCGATCTACCCATTCCAGGAAGGGTTGGGCGGTCGGCGCGCGGCCCCGCGCTATCATTGCGCGGAACGAGCACGACCTTGGCATCTCTCGTCCAGGACGTCTGGCTGGGAAGCGATCCCCGCCTCCGCGCGCGACGCCTCGCCCCCTACGAGGAGGCGGCGGTGCGCGTCGTCTTCCAGCCCGACCTCGGGGCCACGCTGGACGACCCCCCGCTCGCCGCTTTCCTCGAGACCCTCGCGATCCGCGTCGAGGTGATCGCCTACGAGCCACGGGGACAGGGAGGAAGCAGCGGACGCTTCGGCCCCCCGGTGGTGGACGACCTGCGGCGCCTGCTCGCGGAGCTGCCGTCGCGCTGGCACCAGGGCCTGCGCCCCGTGGTGGCGGGGCACGGCCTCGGGGCGTGGCTCGCCCTCGCCGTCGCCGACGCGCCGGGGCTGGCGGGGGTCCTCGCCCTCGGCCCCGTCCCGAGGGTCCCCGCGGTGCTGGAGGCGGCGCGGGCGGCCCGGCCGCCACGCGATCTCCCCGCCCTCGTCGTGGAGGGCCGCGACCAGGATCCCGCCGAGATAGCACCCCTGGCGGAGTGGTTGGCCCGCGAGCCCCTGGCCGCCCGCATCAGCGTGCCCGGCGGGCACGCGGCGCCGCTCGACCCGCCGTGGGCGGAGATGGCGGCGGCCTGGACGGCGATGCGAGCCGCGCCGCGGTGAAGCGGCTCGCGCTCTTCCTGAGCATCCCCGTCGTCCTCGTCGCGCTCGGGACGACCGGCTATCACCTGATCGAGGGATGGTCCCTCTTCGACTCGCTCTACATGACGGTCATCACCGTGACCACCGTGGGCTACCTGGAGGTGCACGAGCTCTCGGTCGAGGGCCGCACGTTCACGATGCTCCTCGCGCTGGGCGGCGTGTTCACGCTCTTCTTCGCCGCGTCCGAGATCCTGCGCGCGATGGTGGGAGGGGAGCTCAGGGGCGTCCTGGGGAGGCAGCGCATGGAGAAGCAGCTCGCGGAGATCAAGGACCACGTCGTGGTGTGCGGCTACGGGCGCATGGGCCGCCTCATCTGTCGCGAGCTGTCCTCGCGCGGCATCGCCTTCGTGCTCGTGGAGCGCCAGGCCGACCGCTTGCGCGGCTTCGACCTGTCCCACGGCATCCCCCTCGCGGGAGATGCCACCTCCGAGGAGACCCTCCGCAAGGCGGGCATCGACCGGGCCCGCGGCCTCATCGCCGTGGCCCCCTCCGACGCGGACAACCTCTACGTGGTGATGACGGCCCGCGAGCTGAACGGCGCGCTCGTCATCGTGGCCCGCGCCGAGGAGGAGGAGGCGGAGAAGAAGCTGCGGCGGGCGGGGGCGACGCGCGTCGTCTCCCCCTGGGTCACGGGCAGCCACCGCGTGGCCCAGGCCCTGCTCCGTCCCAATGCCACGGACTTCATCGAGCTCGCCACGCGCAGCGGGCACCTCGAGCTGCAGATCGAGGAGACGGAGATCGCCCCGGGTAGCTCCATCTCGGGGCGGATGCTGAAGGAGAGCCGGATCCGCCAGGAGCTGGGCATCATCATCGTGGCCATCAAGAAGCCGGGGGGCGAGATGGTCTTCAACCCCTCCCCCGAGGACGTCATCCAGGCCAATGACGTGCTCATCACCCTCGGCCCCCGTCCCCAGCTCGACCGTCTGGCCGCGCTCGCGCGGCCCTGGGCATAACCGGGGGCGACAGGCGCCTCCCGCGCCTTGCGTCGACCTCCGGGCCCTCGTACTATCGTTGGATGGTCGTACGTCGGCTGTTCGCGCCGGTGGTCCTTGCTGTCCTTCTCGTCCCCGCGGTCGCTTCGGTGGGTCGCACCGACGCCGCCGCGGACCGGGATCGGTCCGCGCTCCCGGACCCCGACGACTTGCGCGCCTGCGCCGACGCCGGCCTTCAGCAGCGCCTCCGCGACGTGGTGGAAGCGCAGGGTCTGTCTCGGGCGGTGGCCTCGGGGCGCCTCGCCCTCGCCCTCGTGGACCTCTCGACCCCCGGCCGACCGCATCTCGCCATGCTCAACGGCGACACGATGCTCTACGCGGCCAGCCTCCCCAAGATCGCGATCCTGCTCGGGGCGTTCGTGGAGGCGGAGCGCGGGCGCCTCCCCCTCGACACAAGCCACCTCGAGGCGATCACGGGCATGGTCCGCTACTCGAGCAACGTGGACGCGAGCCGGGTCCTCGGCTGGGTGGGCGAGCGGCGCCTCATCGAAATCCTGCTCTCGCCACGCTACGCCTTCTACGACCCGGGCGGGAAGGGCGGCCTCTGGGTGGGCAAGAGCTACGGGCCCTCCCCCGCTTTCCTTCGCGATCCGGTGGGCCAGCTCTCCCACGGGGCTACCGCCTACCAGGTCGCGCGCTTCTACAGCCTGCTCGACGCGGGCGCCCTCGTCTCGCCGGAGCTCACTCGGCTCATGAAGGACGTCCTGTCGCGGCCGGGCATCCACCACAAGTTCGTGAAGGGTCTCGAGCACGTCGCGGGCATCAGCCTCTTCCGGAAATCGGGGACCTGGAAGGATTTCCATTCGGACAGCGCGCTCGTGGAAGCCGGCGACCACAAGTACGTGATGGTGGGCATCGCCCACGACCCGAGTGGGGGCGAGTGGCTGGAGCGCCTCGCCGAGCCGCTCCACGAGATCGTGGTCGGCCCCTCGCTCGTCGCGCGTCGTTAGCGCTTCTCTTCGACGTTCCCCCTACTTCCCGCCGCCGTTCCCTCTCCGATCGGACCTATCCTGTCCTGCGTTAGGCGTACATTCGTTCCATGCAATACAAGTCTCGTTTCGCTCACGTCTCGGACGACGACCTTCTCGGCCGCCTGACCTCGCTCCTCGCGGACTCGCGCCGGACCGAGTCCGATCTGGTCGCCCACATCGGAGAGGTGGAGGCGCGCCAGCTCTACGCTCGCGAGGCTTCGCCTTCGATGTTCGCGTACTGCACCGAGGTGCTACACCTCTCGTCAGCGGAGGCCTACCTCCGGATCACCGCCGCCCGCGCGGCCCGGGAGTATCCCGTCCATCCTGGACATGCTGGGAGACGGCCGACTTCACCTGTCCGGGCATCGGCAAGCTCGTGCCGCACCTGACCCGGGACAACGCTGGCCGACTGCTCGCCCGCGCTTCGCATCGGAGCAAGCGTCAGATCGAAGAGCTCGTCGCTGAGCTCGCTCCCCGTCCCGATGCACCGACACTCATTCGGCGCCTGCCCGCGCGGTCGATCCAAAGCGCACCCCTCGATCCAAGCCGCACGCCGGCGCCCACCCCGCCATCCGATCTTCCTGCCCCACTCCGTCCGGACGGAGTTGCCTCAAGCGTTACTTCAACTGTGGCCCCGCTTGTCGAGCCGCTGGCCCCGGCGCGCTACAAGATACAGTTCACGGCCAGCGCCGAGCTCCGCGACAAGCTGCAGAGGCTTCAAAAGCTGATGGGAGTTGGAAGCGACGGCCTTACGTCGGTGATCGAGCAGGCCGTCACGGAGAAGCTGGAGCGCCTGAACAGCAAACGCTTTGGAATGACCAGGGCTCCGCGCAAGGAGGCCGCTGCACCCGAGGCAGATTCGAGAAGTCGCCACGTTCCCGCGGCCCTGCGACGCGCCGTCTACACGCGCGACGGTGGACGCTGCCGCTACACGGATACGCAGGGGCGACGCTGCCCGGAGCGGCATCGACTGGAGTACCACCACCGATATCCCTACGGCTTCGGCGGCGACCACAGCCTGCGGAACGTCTGCCTGATGTGCCCGGCTCACAACCGGTACGAAGCCGAGCGGGACTACGGGCGAGCGGCGATGTCTCGGCACCGGTCTTCAGGTGGCGTCGCGAAGAGCGGGACGGCGTAACCGCCGAGTACGACGGGAGGGCAAGGGAAGGACGTCGCGGGCTGCGCTAGGGCCGCTCGGAACGAGCGGTCGGAGACGATGGTGCCAGGTGGAGCGACTCCACGAGCTTCTGGATCCGAGTGGCCAGCTCCAGGTGGACCGTGCCCGAGTTCTTGCGGAGCACGTTGGAGACGATCGTCACCATGTAGTAGAGCCGCCGCTCGCCCGCGGGGTGCTCCACGATCGCCACCGAGTTCATGAAGTTCTTGACGTTGCCGGCGTAGGGAGCGCAGGTGAATTCCGCCTCCGGTCGCGCACTCGTAGAGCGAGCCCGACTTGAAGTAGACGGCGGAAGGGGCGAGGACGGGAGAGGCGGCGTAGCGGATCCTCCGCTCCGTCACGTAAAGAAGCCGCTTGATCTCCCGGCTCGAGAACTCGTCCACGAGCCGGCCCTGCTCCAGACGCACCAGGTATCTCGCGAGCTCGCGGGCCGAGCCGTAGCTCTCGCCCGCCCCGGGCACGATCCTCTTGCCGCGATGCGTGAAGACGCTTCCCTGCTTCAGGAGGTCGAGGGAAAGGCCGTTGCGGGTGACGGGCTCGAGGAAGGTCCGCTCGAAGAGCGCCGTCCGCTCCGCCACCGGCGTCTCCTTGAAGAAGCGACGGATCTCCGCCTCCGCGGGCGGGTACGCCGTGCCGTACTGGCGGACGAGCATCGCCTCGCGCATGACCATGCCCGCGGCGGCGTTCGAGCTCGGGGAGAGCATCCAGTCGAGGTACTCGTAGAGCGAGCCCTTGTCCCCGACCTGGATCGTCCGGCGCGTCAGCGTCTTCGTCGAAGGGTCGAAGAAGCGCACCGTGTGGTGGTCGGTCTGCGAGAAGTCGTCGGCGGTGACCGTCGTGTCTCCGCAGGATCCGCCGGCGCGGTCTCGACGTCCGGCCAGGTGTCGGCGAGCGCCTGGAAGAGCGCGAGCGCCACCACGAGCTTGCCCACGCTCCCCACGTTCTGCCGCTCCGTGCCGCGGTGCTCGGCATAGCGAGGCGAAGCGGCGTCGCTGAGATCGAGCAGGGCCACGCTGTAGCGCTCGGCCTCCGCGCCGAGCATCTCCGTGACGCGCCGGGTGAGATCGGGATCGGGCGCGGGCGGGTCGAAGTCGCGGCGGTCGAGGAGCCGCAGGTCCACTTCCGCGAGGCCGAGCCGCGCCCCCGACGGCTGGCGGGAGTCGCGAACGAGCCCCTCCTGGGCGAGGCGGATCCCGAGCAGCCGGCGGATGCCCGTCGTCTCGTACCCCTCGAGCGGATAGGCGGACGCGAGGGCGGCCCCGAGGAGGGCGACCGCACCCGACCCCGCGCAGAGCCCGCGGCGGCTCACGGGGCCGGGCACCTCGCGAAGACGCACCGTCCGCGGAGAACGCGGCGCGGAGCCCGTCGTCCATGCGCTGCAGGTAAGGCTCGCCCGGGCCCGCCGGCTCTCCAGGAACGGGCGGATCTGCAGCAGGTGCGAGCTTGCCCGCCACGAACGCGAACTCGACGTCGGCCGCCGTGGGCTTGCCCTCGTCGTCCACGATCGCGGGGAAGCGCGCGGGCAGGTCCTGCGAGAACTGGATGAGCTGCCGCATCTCGTCGGGCGTGCAGCAGCGTCTCGCTCCCGCTCGTCCGCACTTTCGCCACCCCCCCTCGGACCGCGGCACGTAGCGCCAGGGGGCGGTGGCCGTGGCCAGCACGCGCACGCTACCGTCCCGGGTGTCGACGCGCAGCGACTCCGCGGCCTGGCCTTCCACGGCGCCTCCCATGCCCTCGTTGACCGCCACGGAGAGAACGTTCGCGTCCCCCGACTCCAGGCTCTGCGTGACCATGACCCCCGAGATGTCGGAGGGCACCGTCTCTAGAAGGAGCACGGCGGGATAGACGTTCTCGGGATCCTTCATGTGGCCCTGGCGCCAGGCGAAGGCGCGCGCCGTGTAGGGCGAGGCCCAGACCTCGCGGATCGCGTCCGCCACCGCCTCGAAGCCGACGACGTTCGGAACGGTCAGGTTGAGCCCGGCCCCCGTGAATCCGGGAAGGTCCTCCACGTTGGTGTCGGAGCGCACGAAGACGCCGCCCTTGTAGTCGCGGCCGAAGGTGCTCTCCATCGCCGCGCGCAGCCGGTCGCGGAAGCCGCTCCCGAGGTCGCTCGTCCGAATGAGGTCGTAGAGGTGCGCGCGCAGGTCCTCGGAGGCGGCCTCCCGCTCGGGAGAGTCCGGAGGCATCGCCTCGATCGCCCGAAAGCGCGGAGACCATCCACTCGTACGTCGATTGGCCTGTGCTGCCGTAGGGACGGTCGAGCACCGCCTCCCGGAAGAGGCCGAAGGGAATGGCGACGCCTCGGCTCACCGCTTCGGGGAAATGGCGGCGGAGCTCGCCGAGCTTGGCCGCCTTGGGACCCACGATCCGCCCGGAGTCGGAGGCGCGCAGGCGTTCCAGGGGGACGAAGTCGCGGACCGTGAGGTCGAGCTTCTGGAGGTCGGGACGGATCATGAGCTCGCCGCCGCCGCTCGCGGGGTCATCGAACGCCGGGTTCCACGCGGGAGAATCGTCCGCGACCTCGACCACACCTCCGGGGCTGACCGCGAGAACGACCCGCCGGCTGTCCCGCGTGCGCACCTCCGCGAGGAGCTCCTCGTCGACGGCGACGTTGGGGATGCCGAGGTTGCGCGCGAGGAGCTGGACGTGCGACAGGGGGTTGCCCGCCCCCGCGGTCAGGATGCCCGCGAGCGGCGGCAGGTCGGCCACCGTCTCCGGCAGCACGTAGAGGCCGTCGGCGCGGAACTGCTCGAGCCGGGCCATGTTGGGGGAGGCGTTCAGGATCCCTCGCGCGAGTCCGGGATTGAGCGCGCTCAGGCCCACGCCCACGTCGCGGCCGTAGAGCTTGTGGTGCACGCCGGCCAGGCGGTTCGCGTCGCGCAGGAGCCCGTCGAGGACGTCCGAGAAGAGGAGGAGCGGGCTCCCCCGGAGCTGGTCCTGGATGAAGAGATCGGCCTGCGGATCGAGCTCGGTGAGCCGGGCCATGCCGTCCTGGAAGTGGTAGCGCAGGGCCTGGGTTCCCCACCCCGGGGCGAGCGACATCCGCTTGAGAGCGACGAGGTAGTCCCCGAGGGAGGCCTCGTCGCGAGAGAGCGGAGCAAGGTCCCGGGAGAGCTCGCCCCGGAGCCGACCGTTCAGATGTCCCGTTCCGTAGGCGGCGGCCCCCGCCGCCCCGAGAAAGGAGAGCCGCTCGGCGCGGGTCATCGTCCGGAGCGGCTCCCGGAGCTCCGCCCCCGCGCGGAAGGCCTCGGTCTCCACCGCCAGGCTCAGGTCGAGGAGGCGCAGGCGCGCGGACGGCGTGCTCACCCGCGGCAACGCGTCGCGCAACGCGGCGAGCAGGGAGGCGCAGGCCGCGTAGCGCGCGGCGGGCGACGGGGCGGCGGCGATGCCGCGGGCGCTCGCGCGGAGCGTTTGCTGCAGCCACGGGGCCCGGGTCATGACGGCCGCCTCCTGCTCCAGCCGCTCCGGGAGGGAGGGTCCGGAGTACACGAGGTCGATCTGTGCGGCGAGCGCCTCGTACTGCGCCGCGAGGTCCGCGCGGGAGGACCGCGTCGAGTGCTCGCGCACGCTCGCGGCATCCCGCGCCTCCGGCGTGCCGTGGATCTTGGCGCGCAGGCGGGCGAACGTGGGATCCAGGGCGGCGAGCGCCGCCGCCTTGTCCCTGACCTGCTGGATCGACGCCGTGTCCTTCCCGTGCGGAAGCAGGCGCGCCCCCGTGCGCAGCGCCGGATACCGGTACCCCGTCCACCCCGGACCCTGGAGCATCGCGAGGAGCAGGGCCCGCGCCCCGTCCCTCTCGTCCTCGGCCTGCACGGCCCCGCGGTAGTACTGGGCCCGCCTGTAGATCCAGCCGTTGTCCGCCCCCACCAGGAAGCGCTCCACCAGGATCTGCGCATAGGCCTCGGGAAACCCGGGGTCCGCCACCAGGGCGTCCGCATCGATGCCCGCCAGCACGTTCGCCACCAGGTAGCCCTGGGCCCGGAGCGCCGTCGTCGTAGCACTCCATTCGCCGTGCTGCCAGCCGCCGCCGTGGCTGACGCAGGCGCTCGGGGTGGGAGGGAGGAGGGCGCCGTCCTTGCAGAACCACCGGATGCGGGAGAAGGGCCCGCGCTCTGCGCCCTTCATCTCCGCGATCCAGGCCCGGCGCTCGGCGGCCGCCTCGGGGGCGGTGGCGCCGCAAAGCGTCCCCGCCGTCAGGAGCACGCCCGCAACGACGGCGATGCGGCCCGGACGCGTGCCCCAGAGACGCATCAGTCGATCCCCCGAGGCTTGGGGGGTGTCGCC
Organism: uncultured Acidobacteriota bacterium; assembly: GCA_963742595.1. Classification (GTDB taxonomy): domain Bacteria; phylum Acidobacteriota; class Vicinamibacteria; order Fen-336; family Fen-336; genus CAVPGH01. The sequence goes on from CAVUMT010000001.1 coordinate 507,691, forward strand.
GTGGCCATGAGCGCCCCGAAAACGAGGATGAGGCTCGAGACGTAGGCCCAGAGGACGAGGGCGACGGCGAAGGCGAGCGGGCCGTAGAGGGCCTCGAGCCGCATGCCGGGCAGGCGCGAGACGAAGACGTACTTTGCGAGCTCCCAGGCACCTCCCGCCCAGAGCGCGGCCTGGAGCGCGGCCCTCGTCTTGACGGGCGCGTCGGGGATCACGCGGTAGATCGCGAAGAAGAGGAACACGGTGAGCAAGACGGCGGTCGCCTTCACCGCGTATCCCGCCGCGAGCGGCCAGTCGCGGCTGTAGCTGCGCGCGGCGACGGTGAGGGCCACGGAAAGGAGGGCGAGGAGCCCCCCGAAGACGGTCATCAGGAAGGCGAGGAGCCGGCTCTTCCAGAAGCTCCGGTTGCGGCTCCCTCCCCAGGCGCGGTTCAGGGCCATCTCCACGGGGATGAAGATGCCGGACGAGCCCCAGACGATGAGAAGGATCGACAGGAGCTCGAAGCCGCGGGAGAGGCGCGTGAGCCCGCGCACGGACTCCGCAACCGCCGCGGGGTTGAAGGGGATGAGCTCCTGCAGAAGCAGGAGGAGCGCGGTTCCCGCCCGCCTTCCGAACGGGAGCTGCTCGGACGCGAAGGCCACCACCAGGAGGAGGGGGAAGAGGCAGAGGAGAAAGTTGAAGGCGACGGCGTTCGTGAGCACGGCGATCTCGCGCGAGAGGAGGAGGCCGGCCGCGCGCCGCAGCCTCTCGAGGAGCCCGCCGTTCTCCCTCTTTTTCGCGATGGGTCAACCCTCCCGCCGCCGCCACCAGAGGTACGCCGGCACCCCGAGGGCGAGAATGCCGAGGCCGAGCAACGATTCCACCGGCCGCTCGACGAGCGTGTTGACGAGGAGCACGAAGCAGACGAGGACGAACACCCCGGGGACGACCGGGTATCCGGGGACGCGATAGGGACGGGGGGCGGCCGGCCGCGCTCTCCGCAACACCACGACCGCCGCCCCCGTCGCCGTGTGGAACAGCAGCAGCGCGAAGACGACGAACGTGTAGAGCTGGTCGTAGCTGCCGGAGAAGACGAGCAGGACCGACCAGATTCCCTGGGTGACGATGCAGGCGGCCGGCGTTCGGTAACGCGGGTGGATGCGGGCGAGCGCCGGGAAGAACACCTTGTCCTTCGCCATGGGCAGGTAGATCCGCGCCGCGTAGAGGATGGTGGCGGAGAGGCACCCGAAGGCGGAGACGAGCACCGCCGCCGTGAGGAGCCGCGCGCCCAGGGGGCCGAAGAGTGCTTCGGCCGCCGCCTCCGCCACCCGCGGCGACTCGGCCAGCTTCTCCACGGGAAGCGCCCGGAGATACACGAGGTTCAGGACGAGGTAGAGAACGGTGATGGCGACCGTCCCGAGCAAGAGCCCGCGGGGGAGGTCCTTCTCCGGGTTCCGCATCTCCCCGGCGAGGTTCGTCATGCCGTACCAGCCGTCGTAGGCCCAGAAGATCGCGATCATCGCGACACCGAAGCCCGCGAGGACGGAGCCGTCCGCGGGCAGGGGCCCGAAGAACGCGGGGGCGGCCGGCGCCTCGACGAGGAAGCCCAGCGCGGCCAGGCCCACGAGCGATCCAAGCTTGGCCACGGTGACCGCGTTCTGCACGCCCGCGCCCGCCCGCAGCCCGACGTAGTTCACGAAGGTCAGGAAGGCAATCGCGAGGGCGGCCGCGAGCTGCCCGCCGTTCAGGGAGCGCGTGACACCGCCGACGGAGAGCGTGACGAGCGTGTGGCCGGTCGAGAAGAAGGGCAGGAACGCGCCCAGGTACTCTCCGAAGCCCACCGCGATGGCCGCGATCCCCCCGCTCATGATGACCAGGAATGCCACCCAGCCGAACAGGAAGCCGAAGAACCGGCCGTAGGCCTCCTTCAGGAACTCGTATTGCCCGCCCGCGCGTGGAAAGAGCGCTCCCAGCTCCGCGTAGGTGAGCGTGCCCGCGAGCGTCACGAGGCCGCCGAGGATCCAGGCCAGGAGCATGAGCCCGGGATGCGGAAGGACGCGGGCCACGTCGGCGGGGGTGATGAAGATCGCCGTGCCGAGCACGGCCCCCACGGTCACGAGCGCGGCATCCACGACGCCCAGAGAGCACTCGAGCCCTCGGTCGTCGACGCCCGCGCGGTCGTTCATGGGCAGGGAGAGCGGATTCTAGCGGAGTCGGGCTCCGGTGGCCATCGAGGCCGCGTGGTAGACTGCGCGCCGATGAGCGACGACGTTCGCATTCGTCACGCCGCGCGCCGATCCGACTTCGACGCCTGCGTCGCCCTCCAGAAAGCGGTCTGGCACCTCGACGACCTCGAGATCACGTCCGCCATCCAGCTCATCGCCACGACGCACGCGGGAGGGATGCTCCAGGTCGCGGAGAAGCCGGACGGCCGAGTGGTGGCGTTCGCCTACGCCTTCCCCGCCCTCCGCGGGGGGGCGCCCCACCTCCATTCGGACATGCTCGCCGTCCTCCCGGACGAGCAGGCCCGGGGCTTGGGGGCCCGGCTCAAGTGGGCGCAGCGCGAGGAAGCGCTCCGCCGCGGCATCGCGGTGATCACCTGGACCTACGACCCCATGCAGGCCCGCAACGCGAACCTCAACCTGAGGCGGCTGGGAGGGGTGGCCAACGAGTTCCTCCCGGACTTCTACGGCATCACGAGCGCGAGCCTCCATCACGGCCTGCCCACCGACCGCCTCCTCGTGCGATGGGACCTGAGCGCCCAGCGCGTGCGCGAGCGCGCGGGCAAGCCGGAGCCGCCGCGGGTGGTCGCACCTCCCGCGCTCCCCCGCGTCAACGACGTGAAGTGGCAGGGCGGATGGCCGGTGTCGTCGGAGCCGCGCCTCGACCTCGAGGCGGCGGAGATCCTGCTCGAGATCCCTCCCGACTGGGACGTGCTGTGCCAGTCCGCGCCCCGCGTGGCCGAGGGCTGGCACACCAGGGTCCGGGCCGCGCTGCGCTCCTACCTGTCGCGGGGCTATGCGGCCGCCGACTTCGCCCCCGCCGAGGAGAGCGGCCGACGCCGGCCGCTCTACGTTCTCCGCAAGGCTTGACACCGAAGCACCTCGTCCCCGTCCTTCTCTTTCTGGGCGCGGCGGCGATCGGTTTCGCTCAGGAGACGCTCTCCACCCTCGAGGCGACCGTCCGGGACGGCCCGGCGCTCTTTTCCGGACGCCGCGTGCGCCTTCAAGGCCCCGCCTTCCTGCGCGAGGCGCTCACGGACGCGCGAGGACGCGTCCTGTTCGCCCACCTCCGTCCCGGGATCTTCGACCTCGTGCTCCTTCCCAAAGACGGCACGGTGGGGGCACTCTCGTGCGCGCGGACCGTTCTCGTGGACTCGGCCGCGGACGCGTCCGTCACCCTGGATTGCGCGGTCTCCGGCGAGAGACCGGCCGCAAGCCTGCCCGCGGCCCGCGAAGGAACCACGGTGTGGCCGGACGGGGAGCTCTCTTCCCTCCCTCGCCCCACGGATCCCTGGTCGGTGCTGCGCGACGTGCCCGGTGTCGCGACGGACCGCGTCAACGTCGGAGGCTCGGAGACCGCGCAGCAGTCCCTCCTCGTCTCGCACGGCGACGCCGGCCTCGGCGCCACGTGGACGATCGACGGCTTCGACGTCACCGACCCCGCGGCCCCCGGCTTCACGTCCGTCTACCCGGACATGGACGCCCTCGAGAGTGTGGTGGCGCGCACGGGGGGCGTGGACGCGCGCGTGCGAACGCCCGGCGTCCAGGTCGTCCTCGACTTCCGGGCCCCCACGCGTCGGCTCTCGGGTCGCGGCCACCTCCGCTTCGCTCCGGACGCGCTCCAGTCGGAGAACCTGCCGGAGGCACTCGCCGCCCGGAGCTTCTTCAAGAGCTCGACCGAGCGGATCCTCGAGCTGGGCGCGGAAGCGGGAGGCGAAGCGAAGACCGGCCGGCTCTGGCTGTGGGGAGCGTTCCACCGCGACGCGCTCCGGCAGCAGACGTTCACGGAGCACGAGGAGGAGCTCAGGACGAACTCGTTCACCGGCCGCGGGCGCTTGCGACTGGGAAAGGGCGCGCTCTCGCTCCTCCTGCTTCGCGCGGAGAAGGTCCACGAGGACCGCGATCCCACGCTCCAGGCGTCCCCGGAGGCGCGCTGGACGCAGTCGGGGCCCACGTTCGTCGGGTCGCTCGAAGACGCGCGCGGGCTCGGCCGCTGGTCGCTCCTCTCTCGCGTCGGGTACATGGACGGCGGGTTCCGGCTCGCGCCCCAGGGGGGATCCGGGCGGAGCGCCTTCGAGGACGTCCGCGGCGTCGCCCAGCGCTCGTACGTCGCGCTGGAAACCAGCCGGCCGCGGTTTCTCGCGAGTGCCGAAGCGGCCACACGACAGGCACTCCTCGGCGCCGCCCACGACGTCGCGGTGGGAGCGGGCTACCGCAGGTCGGCCGTCTCCTCGGAGCAGTCCTGGCCGGGGAACTCCACGCAGGGACTCGAGCGCGGTGGCGTCTTCTTCCGGACGTTCCGGCTCACCGGCTTCGCTCTCCTCTTCCGCGACCTCTCCGCGCGCTCGGTGCAGGACGAGCTCGGGCTCTGGGCCCAGGACACGATGCGTTGGGACCGGTTCACGGTGACGCTGGGCGCGCGTCTCGACCGCCTCTCCGGCCACAACGAGGCCTCGGCGGTGCCCGCCAACCCCGAGTTCCCGGACCTCCTGCCCCCGGTGCGCTACGGGGGCGAGAGCAAGCACTTCCGCTGGGTCGACCTCCTGCCGCGGGTCGGGGGCACGTGGCAGGCGAACCGCAGCGGATCGCTCGTGCTGGGAGCGCGCTACGCGGCGTACGGCGCGCCCCTGGGGACGGGGGAGGTCGTCTTCGACAATCCCCTCGCCTCGGCCGGTTCGTTCACCTACTACTGGATCGACAGGAACGCGGACGGCTCGGTGTCGCGCGGAGAGCTCGACGCCACGCGCGGCCGGATCGGAGCGTCGGGATTCAATCCAGACGCGCCCTCGTCACCCGTCAGCCCGAACGAGGTCGATCCCGATCTCGAATCGCCTCGGACCCACGAGGCGGCGGGCCGTCTGCGCTGGACCCGCCGCGATCTCGTCCAGGTCGAGCTGGACGGCGGGTTCCGCCGCCAGGTCCACGCGCTCTGGCGCCCCCTTCGCGGCCTCACCCGCGCCGACTACACGGCCACGGGAGCGGTCGCCGGCGAGCTCTTCGGCCGGCCCTACGCGACCGTCTACTACGCCCCGGCGTCGCCGTCGAAGATCGTCCCCGGCAACGGCCGGATCCTCACGAACCGCGACGGCTACGCCGAGGAGTCGGTCTTCCTCGACCTGGCGGCCCGCGGCCGCGCGGGGCGCCGGCTGGACTGGCGCGTCTGGGCGGGCTTTCTCGACTGGCGGGAGCGGTTCACCGACGCGGAGACGGCCGTCCAGGACCCGACGTCGCTCGACACCGAGCCGTTGCAGGACCGCGGCGTCGCCGCGGCGCGCGCGGGCGGCCTCGGTCGCGGCGACCTGTTCGTGAACGCGCGGTGGACGGCGGGGGCCGCGCTCCGCGGACACCTTCCGTGGTCGCTCACGGCCGCGATCGTGGCCAGCGCCCGCGACGGCTTCCCCATCCCGTACGTCCAGGTGGCGAGCACCGGCGACGCCTCGGGCGGAGCCAAGGACGTCCTCATCTCCCCGACCTTCGACGAGTACCGCCTGGGAGCACTCTGGCTCTTCGACCTGCGCGTCGCACGCGGATTCCGCGTGGGCCGGGGGACGCTCACCGCCCAGGTGGACGTCTTCAACGTCACGAACCGCTCGACGACACTGCAGGTGGTCCGTGACATCGAGCTGCCGAACTTCGACCGGCCGCGCGAGATCGTGCGGCCGAGGATCGTGAGGCTGGGGCTCGACTACCGCTTCTGAGCGTCGGGCTCGGGGCCGACGGCCACGGGCAGCGAGGGATCGCTGCTCCAGGCGCTCCAGGATCCGGCGTAGAGACGGCCCCGGAGGCCCGCGACGTCGAGGGCGAGGAGGTCGTGGCACGCGGTGACGCCGGATCCGCAGTAGACGATCGGCTCCTGCCCGTCCGCGCCGAGCGCGACGTAGCGGGCGCGGAGCGCCTCGGGGGCGAGAAACGCTCCGTCCGCGGCGAGGTTCTCGGTGTAGGGGGCGTTTCGCGCTCCGGGGACGTGGCCGGCCTTCGTGTCGATCGGCTCCGTCTCGCCGCGGTAGCGCTCGCCGGCGCGGGCGTCGAGCACGAGGTGGTCGCGGTGCGTCCTCACCATCTCGTCCCGGTCGAGCACAGAGCCCGATCGGAGGCGTGCCTCGAAGCGCGCGGGAGCGGGAGCGGGCGCCGCGGTGGTGAGCGGCCGCTCCTCCGCGAGCCAGCGGACGAGCCCGCCGTCGAGGACGGCCACGTCGTCGTGGCCGTGGGCGCGGAGCACGTACCAGAGGCGCGCCGCCATCGCTCCCGACTGGTCGTCGTAGGCCACGACCTTCGTGCCGGGGCCGATGCCCTTCTCCCCCATCACGCGGCTCACCTGCTCCGGCGACGGCCAGGGATGGCGGCCGGCGGGGAGGCCGCGGCCGCCTCCCGGGGCGGCGAGGTCCTTGTCCATGTCGAAGAAGACGGCGCCCTGGATGTGACCGGCGTCGTAGGCGTCGCGGCCGCGACGCGAGGGGTCGAGATACCACCGCACGTCGGCGACGCGGAGGTCGGGGTCGCCGAGGTGGGCGGCGAGCCAGTCGGTGGAGACGAGCGCCCTCAGGACGTTACTTCGCCTGCTTCGCCATCTTGGCCATCGGCGATTCGACCTGCTTGTAGCCGGCGGGGATCTGGAAGGCGGACGGGGGAATCGGTCCCCTCTTGATCTCGGTCACTTCCTGCGTGTCGACGTTGCTCTTCCCCATGATGTTCACGCTGTTCGAGGTGGCGAGGGGCAGGCCCTTCATGTCCTTCATCTTGTCCTGCATGTCCTTCATCCCCTGCGCCATCGGTCCCGTCGACATCGAGCTCTTGAAGCTCTCCGCGAAGTCCCGGTACGCCTCCCAGACCTGCGGAGGGTACGCCACGTCCGTGGTCAGGCACTGCACCGTCTTGGCGACCTCCCCCACCGCGATCGTCCAGTTGTCGCACTTGTAGCCGGCGATGGTGCGGGTGCCCGGCCCCTTCGTCACCGTGACCGCGGCCGAGAACCCGCCCATCATGCCCTTCATCTTCTCCTGGATCTCCGGGGGCAGGCTCTTCATCTGCTCCTGGGCCTTCTTCATCTGCGGCTCCATCTCCTTCATCTTCGCCGCCATCGCGGCCGACGCCGCTTGCATCTCCTGCTTCGTCACGACGGAGTACTCCTTCTTCCTGTTGTCGATCATCGTGAACTTGCCGGAGGCGGGATCGGCGAGGAGCTCGCTGCCGTCGGCGTTGGCCATGCGGATCCTCTCGCTCGAGATGTAGCTCGTCGTGACCTGGGGCGGGTCCTGGTTGCGCGTGCTCTTGTAGACGATGGTGAGGTCCTGCGCGGCCAGGGGCAGCGCGGCCAGGGCGAGAATCGAGAGCGGGGCGACGCGGATAAAGCTCAAGGGCGGCCTCCTTCGCATGGGGTCAGAATAGCACGCGCGATATACTGGGCTTCAGCCCATGCCCAAGCCCCAGCGACACGTTCTCGTCTGCCTCAACGCGCGCCCGCCGGGAAACCCGAAGGGCTCGTGCGCGGACAAGGGGGCGGAGCCGCTCTTCGACGAGCTCAAGGCCATGGTCAAGGACAGCGGTCTCGGCGATCGCGTCATCGTCAACCGCACGAGCTGCCTCAAGCACTGCAGCCGCGGGATCACGATCGCCGTCTACCCGGAGAACGTCTGGTACGCGGGAGTGCTGCGCGAGGACCTCGCCGAGATCTGCGCCGCCCACCTCGAGGGCGGGCGGCCGGTGGAGCGTCTCTTCATGCCCGACATCCCCTGGGAGTAGGGCGCGCCTAGCGCCCGGGGCGCCGGCTCCTCGGGAGGAAGCGCCGTCTCGACGGCGGCCGCCGGCGCGTGACCGGCACCACGCGGTTCAGCTCGCGCAGGAACGTCTTCATCTCGATCTGGCCGTCACGAAGGAACTGGCTGACCTCGCGCGCGAGCTCCGCCACCACCTCCGGGCGGTTCGAAGCTTCCTTGTGCACGATCGTGCGCCGGTGGATCCGCCCGTCTCCGATCAGCTTGCGGACGAGGCTGACCCGCGAGGGACTCCACAGCCGATAGCCCGTGCGGTTCCGGGGAGGCTCCGGGACCTTGCCCGCGTAGAGCCAGTTGAGCAACGTCTGCTTGCTCACTTTCAGCTCGTGGGCCACCTCGAGGGTGGTGAGGTACTTCATCTTGAACCCAGGGGACGCGGGCCATTCTCGCCCGGGCCCCCCGGGCCGTCAACGAAACGGCCCGACGCCCTCGTGGCAGAATGAGGCCCGTCTCGTCTCGTTCGGGCCGGCGGCGGGAATAGGGAGGGCGGGCGCGGCGTTACTCCTCGAGAGGCCGCTCCCAAAGTGTGGACCGAGAGCGATTCGAGGCGGAAGTCCTGCCCCACGTCAAGCGTTTGTACGGGACCGCCTACCGCATGACGCGCAACTCCGCCGACGCCGAGGATCTCGTCCAGGAGACGCTCTTCCGCGCCTTTCGCGGCTTCGACCGCTTCCGTCCCGGCACGAACATCCGCGCGTGGCTCTACACGATCCTCCACCGGGTGCGCACGGACGCCCTGCGACGGGCGGGACGCCGGCCGCGGACGGAGGAGCTCGCGGACGACGGTCCGGCGGTGCCCGCCCCCCAGGAGTCTCTCGTCTGGGGAGGCGAGGCCGCGGAGCGCGCGCTCGCGCGCGTGCCCGAGGTCTTCCGCGAGGCGCGTTCTCCTGCGCGACGTTGAGGAGCTGAGCTACGCGGAGATCGCGGCCGTCCTGCAGATCCCGCAGGGCACGGTGATGTCGCGCATTCATCGGGGCCGCGCCCTCCTGCGCACGGCACTCGCGGGGGCGAAGCCTTGACCTGCCGGCCCGAGCTCGTCACGGGATTCGTGGACGGCGTCCTCTCTCCGGCCGAGCGCGCCGGGGTCGAGGAGCACCTCGCCGCCTGTCCGTCGTGCCGCGACCAGGTCGACTTCGAGCGGAGCCTGGGCCCCCGCCTGCGCGCGCTGCCCTCCCCCGAGCCGCGGCCGGAGCTGCTCCCGGCCGTCCGCCGCCGTCTCGCCGCGGCCCGCTCGCCCCGGCCCTGGCGGCTGCCCGCGACCGCGGCCGTCGTCGGTCTCCTTCTGTGGGGCCGCGGAGCGTCGCCCTTCGTGGCCTGGGAGCTCGCGCGCGACCACGATCACTGCTTCTCCCAATCGCAGCTGCCCGCGCGGATCTGGAGCAGCGACCCCATCGAGGTGGCGCAGTGGTTCGAGGACCAGGGCACCGCCGTCCCCCAGCTTCCCGAGGGGCGCCGCGGCCTCTCCCTCGTGGGCGCCCGCTATTGCCCCCTCGTGGACCGCCTGGCCGCCCACGTCTACTACGCGAACGACGACCGCCGCCTCTCGGTCTTCGTGATCTCGGGCCCCGCCCGCTTCTCCGGCTACGAGCTCGGGACTGAGGCGCGGGGCCGCGAAGTGCGCCTCCTGCGCTCCGCGGGCATGACCGTGGCCCTCGTGTCGGAGCATTCGGAAGACGTCGCCGCGTTTCGCGAGCACTTCACGACCTCCACGGCGCTCCTCGACTTCACGGGAGGTTACTCGCCCCGGGGCGAGTGACCTCAAGTAATCTCTCAGGCAACTCCGTCCGGACCGAGTTACGCTTCTACCCATTCCAGACCGAGTCGGTTGACCCCGCCCGTCCCCGTCTGCTAACTTTGAATTTCACCCAGTGGGGCTGTGGCGCAGCTGGGAGCGCGCGTGAATGGCATTCACGAGGTCATGGGTTCGATCCCCATCAGCTCCACCAACCTTTTCAATAACTCATCCAAACGGCCCTGAAATGAAGGCCGTTTCGTGTCTAGTTGGGCAGCTCGTCGAGGCAACGGCTGCGCTAGGCCGGCGCATCAGGCCCATGGCGACACATGGGGGCTTGCCCCTAGGTCCCCGGGCTTGACAAGCAGCCGCGGGAGGATCGACCATCGCCCCATGAGAGAGCGAAGTCGCGTCCGATTGGTGGCGTTCCTCCTGCTCTTGGGCCTCGGCGCCTTCACGGCTGCCGAGGCCGGGGTCATTCCGTCCAAGGCACCGGCCGGACAAGTGGAGTTGGACCGGGCCCTGGTACAGTCCGTGGCGGCACGGAGCGAAGTCGCTCGAGCGTTGGCCGACCGGGGCCTGGCGCCGCAGGAGATCGAGGGACGGCTGGCCGAGCTGTCCGCCGAAGACCTGCGCTCCCTCGCCGCGAACCTGGAGCAGGTGCAGGCGGCGGGCGGCGTTCCCGGCTACATCTGGGTCCTGGTCGCGATCATCCTGGTGCTCGTCATCCTCGGCGCGTTGGCGAACGCCGACTGACCTCGGGCCCTTGCGTGGCGGCCCGCTGGGCGCGAGCATGGCCAAGGGCGACGGCCCTGGCCTCGATCCTACTTGCCATCGGCCTTTCGGCGTGCGCCGCGCGTGCGCCGCGGTCCCATGCGCCCGACCCCAGAGCGCGCGTTGTACTGAGCGGCCCTCCCCTCCGCTTCCTGGAAGATCGTTGCGGCCCGGGGAGCCTGGTCGCCGTCCTCAACGGCCTGGGCGATCCCGTGACCGAGCCGGAGCTCGCCGCCGCGATGCCGAAGGCGCCCGGCGGAGGAGTGCTGTCCCTGGACCTCGTCCTGACGGCGAGGCACCGCGGCTTCGCGGCGGGCCTCGTGGCCGGGGATGCGGCGACCCTGAAACGGGAGATCGAGGCCTCACGCGCCGTCATCCTGATGTTGCGGCTGCTCAACATGCCCGGGCAGCGCCGCGACATCTACCACTACGTCGTGGCCGACGGCTATGACCCCGCGCGCCAGCTCTTCCGTCTCCAGTTCGGGGACGGCCAGATCCGTTGGTCGCGGCTGCCGGATCTCGAGGGGAGTTGGAAACCCGCGGGGCACGCACTCCTCCACGTCGCGCGGCAGGCCCCCGACATCGCTGAAGCCCTCAGGCGGGGAGTCGTCCTGGAGGCCGAGGGCAATGCGGCGGAGGCCGCGGATCTCTATCGGGAGCGGCTGGCGGCCCACCCGGAGTCGGTGCGACTGCGCGTGAACCTGGGCAACGCCGAGGCGTCGCGCGGTCACACGCGCGGGGCCGAGGAAGCGTTCCGGGCGGCCCTCGTTCTCGATCCTGGCGAGGTGGACGCGCTCAACAACCTGGCCTGGCTCCTGCTTCGTGATCCGTCGCGTCTCGCCGAGGCGGAAGATCTCGCTGCGCGCGCCGCGGCGGGGCCGGGACCCGACCAGGCCCAGGCCCTGGACACCCTCGGGCGCGTGCGCTTGGCGCAGGGCCGCTGCGACGAGGCGGCACGCACATTCGAGCGGGCCCTCAGTGGCGAGATTCCTTCGCCGGATACGATGCGGGCGACCCTTGCGGACGGGCTCCAGGCTGCCCGCAGCTGCGGGGCGGGGCCGCGGGTCGATCCGCGTCCCTGACGACGTCCCGACCGGAAGGCGGCGGGGCGTGAGCTGAAGTGCGGGCTCTTGCGAAGAGCGCTCAGTAGCGCAGGTCGCAGCGCCGGCGGCCGACGCCCGCTCAGCCGGGAGCCAAGAGAATGGCATTCACGAGGTCATGGGTTCGATCCCCATCAGCTCCACCAACTCCAGCAACAACTTAGCGCGCGGATGACCGCGGCCGCAGGCCGCTGTTCACCTACCTCGCCATGCCTTCGCCATCTCGCACGTGGAGTGACCTTCGATGCTGACCCTGTTGCTGAAGGAAATCCGGCACAATCCGCTGCTCTGGCTGCTCGTCTTCGTTCCGGCGGTCTTCGCCGGGGAGAAGCTCGCGCCCGACGCGCACACGCTGCTCTTCGTGCTGTCCGTCCTGGCCGTGGTGCCGCTCGCGGCGCTGCTGAGTCACGCCACCGAGTCCGTGGCGGCGAAGACGGGCGACACGGTCGGGGGCCTGCTGAACGCGACTCTGGGCAACCTGACCGAGCTCGTGATCGCACTCACCGCTCTGCGCGCCGGCCAGTACATGCTGGTGAAGGCGTCGATCGCCGGCGCGATCGTCACCAACACGCTGTTCATGCTGGGCGCGTCGTTCCTGCTCGGCGGTCTGAAGCACCGCGTGCAGGAGTACAACCGAGCCGTCTGCCCGCTTTCAGGCGGGCCTGCTCTTCCTGGCCACGATCGCGCTCCTGGTACCCTCGGCGATCGCCCAAGCCGACCGCGCGCCGGGCGCGGCGTTCACGCAGACGTTGAGCGTGGGCATCTCCGTGCTGCTGATCGTCGCCTACGCGCTGGGCATGCTCTTCTCGCTCAAGACGCATCGCGAGTTCTTCGGCAGCGGGGAGCACGGCGAGGCGGGCGAGACGCACTGGCCCCTGAGCCTGGCCCTGCCCACGCTGGCCGGGGTCACGGTGCTGGTGGCGCTCGTGAGCGAGGTCTTCGTCGAGTCCGTGCAGGAGGCGGCGGAGGAGTTCGGGATGAGCCCCGCCTTCGTGGGGTTCATCGTGGTGGCGCTGGTGGGCGGCGCGGCGGAGATGGCCTCGGCGTTCTCCGGAGCGCGCAAGAACCGGCTGGACCTGAGCGTAGGGATTGCCCTCGGCAGCGCGTCCCAGATCGCGCTCTTCGTCGCCCCGGTGCTGGTGCTCCTGAGCCACGTCATGGGCCCGACCGCGATGGATCTGCAATTCTGGCCGGGCGCGGTGGTGATGATGCTGATCGCGACGCTGACCGCTTCACTGGTGACGAACAGCGGGCGCTCGGCGTGGTTCACGGGGGTGCTGGTGCTGATGGTGTACCTGGTCTTCGCCATGACGCTCTACCTGTTGCCGCCCCAGGTTTCATGAAGCTTTCCCGGTGGTGATCCCGTTCATCGTCAGCCGATTGCCGCGAAGGTAAGGGTCCCGGCCGGCCCCGTCGAGCTGCGAGTCGAGGTCGACGAGGAGCGGATGTACTTCGGTTACCGCCTGGGCGGCGGAGCCTGGCAATGGCTGCCCCAGCAGTTCGACGCCAGCATCCTCTCGGACGAAGCCACCGCGCCGGGCCTGCCCAACTTCACGGGTGCCTTCGTCGGCATGGCTTGCCAGGACATGGCGGGCACGGCGAAGGCCGCGGACTTCGACTGGTTCGAGTATCGCGAGCGCGAGTTCGCCGCCGACCCGCGGGGCTGACCCGGGATCTTCAAGGCGCCGAACGCGATCGGCGCGGCCATCGTCAACGGCGGCGGCGCCACGGACTTCGGGCGGCGCGGGCTAGTTCGCCCGGATTTCGATCACGGCGACGGTGTACGGGGGCAGCTCGAATGCCATGTCGCGCGTGTAGGGCTTCGCCGTTTCCAGGCGACGGAGCTTGTCGGGCTGGGCGAGCGAGTTCGCCTCGTCGAGGCCGGCCGTCAGGGTGACGAGGTTCACGATGGCGTTCGCCGGCGCGCGTGAGCCCTGGATGCGCGTGAGCAGGGTGTGCGGCGCGCCGTCGTAGTTCACGGCCTTGATGATGAGGCGACGGCCGTCCGCCGTGCTGGTGGCGATCGCGTCCACGGTGTTTGGCGTCCAGTCTTCGGGCTTCATCTGCGAGATCGCGTCGAAGAACTCGGCGCGACGGGGGATGTCCTTGAACGTGCCGGACGTGAAGGCGTGACGCCGGGGCGCGTAGTAGTCGCGGAACAGCTTCTCGGCCACGTATCCCGAGCCCGCGAACCACGACACGTGGTCGTGGTAGATCCACGAGCGCCACTCGGGATCGTCGGTGGTGTTGCGCATCAGCAGCGCCGGGCTGGACAGGGCCAGGGCCGGGCTCAGCTTCTCGTAGGAGAGCAGGCTGCCGGCCGCATGCAGGCCGGCTCGCCAATCGTAGGTGCGGGCCGCGCCCCACTCGAGCACCGCGATCTCGATCTCCGGATGGGCGGAGCGGCGCACGTATTCGATCAGCTTCTCGAGGTAGTCCTCGATCCGGCGCACGCCGGTCGCGTAGTTCTCCGGCTCGTACTCGTAGTTGTGGCTGCCGAGGATGTCGAAGTTCTGGCCCGCGAGATCGATCAGCTTCTCGCTCCAGTTCATGTCGTTCGAGCGCTTCTGTCCGCAGGCGACGATCTTGGACTGCGGCGCGATCTCTCGCAGCCGGGGGCCGTAGAGGTTGACGATCGCGGCGTAGTCGTCGGGCGAGAGCTTGTGGTTCATCGGCTCGTTGTCGATCTGGATGTAGGGCACGCGATAGGGCTCCGGATGGCCGTTGGCAGCGCGCCGGCGGCCCCACTCGGTGGTCGGCGGATCGACCAGGTAGTGCACCCACTCGAGCGCGTACTCGAGCTGCGCCGGATCGGTGCCGGTCGCGGCCAGGACGATCATCGGCGCCGCCCCGAGCTGCCGGCAGAGCTCCAGGAACTCGTCCGTGCCGAAGCCGTAGTAGTCGGAGTATCCGCCCCAGATCGTGTTCGGGTTGTACTTGCGGGAGACCGCGGGACCGATGCCGTCCTTCCACTTGTAGATCGAGGCGTACGAGCCGCCCGGCCAGCGGATGAACGGCGGCGCCAGTCCCTTCAGCGCGGCCAGCAGGTCCGGGCGCAGCTTGCCGCTGGCACGTGCGCTTGCTCCGCATCAGCGAGATGAAATCCACGAGCACGGAACCCGTGCCCGTCGCGACGAGCTCGAGCGACGCCTGCCGATCGGTCGCCGAGCTCGTGAACTCGAAGCCGACCTCCTGCCATCCCGCACGGTTGGTTTTCAAAGGCTGCTTCGCGAGCTCACGTCCGGTCGAGCTCAGGATGCGCAGGCTCACGGTCAGCGTGCCCTGCTCGGGATAGAGCCATAACGAGCCGTCGTACGTCTGCCCCGCTTCAACGTAAAGGCGGACCTGACGTATTCCGGTCGCGCCTTTCCGCGCGGCGAGGCGCACGCTGTGCTCGCCCCGTTCGAACTTCGTGGCCACCAGGGTGGCCTCGCCATTTTCGCCGAAGGGCGTCCAGTAGTCCGCGAAGTCCTTGCCTTCGAAGCCCTGGCCGCGGACCTGCTCGGCGTACAGGCCGTCGACGACCGAGTGGTTGATCTCCTCGAGAAAGTGGCCGTAGATGCGCTCGTCGATCGTCCCCGCGACGCGATCGGTATCGACCAGCAGCACGGCGACACCCGAGTCGGCGGCGGATGCCGCCGTGGCGAGCAACCCGCAGGCGAGCAAGACGGCCAGGCTGGTGACGGATACGTGGGGGACGGAACCGAGCAGCAAGCGGCCAGGTAGGGTCATGGCGCAAAGGGTAGCCGATCACTACCGGCGCCGGCGGCGCGCTGCCGGCGGCCGCGGTAGCGTTCAGTACGAGGGCGAAGGGTACGATGACGGTCGGAGGTCCCCATGGCGACCAGGCGCTCTCGATGGAGCCGGCGTGCGACGCTCGTCACGGCGGTCGGAGTCGTCGTTATCGTCGCGCTCGACGCCGTGCGCGCGACGCCCGCGGCCCGAACCGATGCCCGGCCGAACGTCGTCGTCGTGCTCGTGGACGACATGGGATGGTCCGACATCGGCCCATACGGTGGTGAGATTCCCACCCCGAACCTCGACGCGCTCGCCGGCCGCGGCGTCAGGTTCACGCAGTTCTACAGCACGCCGCGCTGCTCGCCGTCGCGCGCGAGCCTCCTGACCGGTGTGTACCCGCATCAGGCGGGCATGGGCCACCTCGACAACGTCGTCCGTCCGCGATCGTCGGGCACCACCGGACGGCTCAACGATCGCTCCGTCACGATTGCCGAGGTGTTGCGCGAAGCCGGCTACTTCACCGCGATGTCCGGCAAGTGGCATCTGGGTCAGGACAACGGGTCGCCGCCCTGGCAGCGCGGCTTCGATCGCGTGCTGAGCCTGCGCGCCGGCGGCATGTACTTCCCCAACCAGAACTTCCGCGGCGGCGGCGATGCGCTGACCGCCCGGGCTCGAGAACCGCTCTACCTCGACGGCACTCCCACGCCGCGCGACGCGGCCGTCTTCGGCGACAACTGGTACGCGACGTACCTGTGGACCGACTTCGGCCTGCGGTTCATCGACGACGCGCGCAAGGCCAACAAGCCGTTCTTCCTCTACCTGCCGTACAACGCGCCGCACTTCCCGCTGATGGCGCCGGCGGACGTGATCGCCAGGCATCGGGGCAGGTACAAGGCCGGATGGGACAGGCTGCGTGAGGCGCGGTATCGCCGCCAGATCGCCATGGGCCTGATCGACGGCCGATGGCCGCTCAGCCCCCGCGACCCGGCGTCACCGGCCTGGGAATCGCTGACCGACGACGCCAAGGACCGCTTCGACCATCTGATGGCCGTCTACGCCGCGATGATCGAAGCCATCGACACGAGCATCGGCAGGCTGGTGAAGGGGCTGGAAGCTCGCGGTGCCCTCGACAACACGCTGATCCTCTTCATGTCGGACAACGGCGCCAACGCCGAGACCGGTCCCGACGGGCGCTTCGACGGCGATCCGCCGGGCGGGCCGGACTCGAACCTGTATCTCGGCATGAACTGGGCCACGCTCGGCAGCACCCCCTTCCGCCGGTTCAAGCACTTCACGCACGAAGGGGGAATCGCGGTGCCGCTGATCGCGCACTGGCCGCGGGGCATCCCCGCGCGCCGCCGCAACGCGCTCGTCCGCGAGCCGGCACACCTCGTCGACGTGATGCCGACGATCCTCGAGGTGGCCGGCGCGGCCTACCCGCGCGAGTTCCGAGGCCAGGCCATCCAGGCGATGGAGGGCGTCAGCCTGCGCCCGGCGCTTGCCGGCCGCGCGCTCGCCCGGATGCAACCGCTGTTCTGGGAGCACGAAGGCAATCGCGCGGTGCGATCGGGCAAGTGGAAGCTCGTCTCGACGTATCCGAAGGAGTGGGAGCTCTACGACATGACCGCGGATCGTGTCGAGCGCAACGATCTCGCCGCCCGCCGTCCCGATCTCGTCAGGACGCTCGCCACGGCATGGGACGCGTGGGCCGCGCGAGCCAACGTGGATCCGTGGGCCGGGCCACCGCGGCTCCCGTGGGGCGACGACGCGCCGCCGGCGAGCGCTGTCCAACGATGACGCTCTCCGCGTGTCGTCGTTCCGATGGTTTCGCGGCCCGCCCTTCCGGCTAGCGGCACTCGAAGGACGCGGCGTCCTCCACGTCGCCCGTCCCCTTGTAGTGCGCGTGCGAGGGGTAGGGGCACAGGGGCCGGCTGCGGCCGGGCAAGCTACGGCCGGTGGCCCGGATGGCCTGCGGAGGCTTCTGGCCCTCGACCCAGTCGACGACCGCGCCCAGCATGTCGAAGGTGTCGAGCGTCGCCGGCCCGCCGCCGCAGTGGCCCATCCCCGGAACCAGGAAGAGCCGGCTCCAGCCGGTCACCGCGGACGCACCGCCGTTCGCTCGGGTCATCCGCTCGTAGTAGTCGACGGTGTCGAGGGCCGAGAACCACGGGTCGCTGACGCCGTGGAAGAAGACGAGCTTGCCCCCACGGCTGGAGAAGGTGTTGAGGTTCGTCCAGGTCGAGGTCGCGGTCAGCAGCATCTGCGGCTGGGCGGCCGCGTCCTCGGCCCTCTTGTCGACGTCCATCTCGGTGGCCGTGAACGGCGGACCCACGGGGTTCGTGCTGCCGACGAGCAGCCCCGGAATGCCCTGCGTGGCGGTGATGCCCGTGTCGAACGGAAAGCCCGGGTAGACCTGCCGTCCTTTCGAATCCTTCGGGCCGGCGAACGCCCGGGTCAGGGCGTCGACCTGCGGCGCCGAGAGGCAGCCGTCCGCCTTCGCTCCCGCGCAGCGCAAAGCACCGGGATCGAATCGGCACCCGATCGGATCGGCGACGATGCCGTCGCGCAGCCCGTCGTCGCCGTCGCAGGCGGCGAGCAGGCCGTCGATCACCGTCTTTCGATCCGCATCCGAGAGCGCGCGGCGCACGTCCGGCTTTCCCGACGCGTCGAGCGGCGCGATGCGGTTGAGCATGGTCGCGACCCATGCGTCTCCGATGCCGGAGAAGGCCGTACGCATCGCCGGCGCACCGACGACGATGCCGTCGAAATACGTCGGATAGCGCTGCGCCATCAGCATGCCCTCGCGCCCGCCCGTCGAGCAGCCCATGAAGTACGCATGCGCGGCGGGCTTGCCGTAGTGCTGCGCGACGATCTGGCGAGCGAGCACGGCCACGCGCCCGACGGCCTGGTAGGCGAAGTCGAGGCTCGCCTGCTGCTCCGCCATGAAGGACGCGTCGAAGACCTCCCCGCGGTGACCGGTGTCGGTGGTGACGACGGCGAAGCCGCGGGCGAGCGCGGCATCGCCCTGCCCCGTCCGTCCGAGCGGCGGCGCCACGGTGCCGTTCAGGCCGCCCCCGCCCTGGAACAGGAAGCGTCCGTTCCACTCGGCCGGAAGCGCCAGCGCGAAGCCGATGCCGTAGCTCTTGCCGTCCGCGCCGGTGCGCCGGTCGAGGGTCGCGCTCAGCCGGCAGTAGCCGGGCAGCTTGACGGCGAGCGGAGGCACCCAGGGCGGTTCCTGGGGCGGGGGCGAGCCGGCCGCGAACCACTCGGTCGTCAGCTCCGACAACGCGGCGCCCGGCACCTGCAGTTGCCGGAGCGCTGCACACGCGGACTCCCCGGGCGCGACCTGCGCCAGGACCGACCGCGAGGAGAACGAAGCAGCGAGCGCGACGGCCAACCAGAGCATCCTCATGCCCTGGCTTTCCCTCTACAGCCGGCCGCGCATGAACCGATCGGGTTTCACGTTGAAGCCTCCTGTCTTGGTAGCGTCAGCGCGTCTGCAACGTCCCGTCCAGCGTGATCACCCCTCCCGTCCGTGTCTCGAGCTGGACGGTCCGCTCGCCGTATCGTACCTTGCAGGGCTCGCCTCGCCGGGACCGCACCACCGCGCGCTCGAGCGCGCCACGCTTCCAGGCGAGGTCGACCTCGAAGGCGCCGCGCGCGCGCAGGCCGGTGACGCTGCCGTCCGGCCAGGCCTGCGGCAGGGCCGGCAGCAGGTCCAGCTCGCCCGCGTGGCTCTGCAGCAGCATCTCCGCGATGCCGGCGGTGCCGCCGAAGTTGCCGTCGATCTGGAACGGCGGGTGGTTGTCGAACAGGTTCGGCAGCGTCGACTTCGCGAGCAGCGTCGTCAGGTTCTCGAGCGCCTTGTCGCCGTCGCCGAGCCGCGCGAAGTGGTTGACGATCCAGGCGCGGCTCCAGCCCGTCCCGCCGCCGCCGTTCGCCAGCCGGCGCTCGAGCGAGACGCGCGCCGCCTTCGCCAGCTCCGGCGTGCCGCGCAGCGTGATCGAGTGGCCCGGGTGCAGGGCGAAGAGGTGCGAGACGTGACGGTGGCCGGGCTCGGCCTCGTCGAAGTCCCGCAGCCACTCCTGGAGCTGCCCGTGCTTGCCGATCTGATACGGCGGCAGCCGGTCGAGCGCCCGCTGGAGGCGTTCGCGGAACTCCGCATCCTCGCCGAGGACCTGAGCGGCGCGGATGCAGTCGCCGAAGAGCTCTCGGATGATCTCGAAGTCCATCGTCGCGCCCACGCAGAGCACGCCCTCGTTGCCCTTCTCGTCGAGGAACGCGTTCTCCGGTGAGTGCGAAGGGTTCGTGACGAGCCGGCCCTGCTCGTCCTCGACCAGGAAGTCGAGCAGGAACTCCGAGGCCTCCTTCATGACGGGGTAGGCCTTTCGCAGGAACGCCAGATCCTCGCCGAAGGCGTAGTGCTCGAAGAGGTGCGTCGAGAGCCACGCGGCGCCCATCGGCCAAAGGCCCCAACGGGCGCCGTCGACGGGGGTCGCCGCACGCCAGAGGTCGGTGTTGTGGTGGGCGACGAAGCCGCGCGCCCCGTAGTGGGCCCGCGCGGTCCGTCGGCCCGGCTCGCGCAGCTCCTCGATCAGGTCGAAGAGCGGCTCGTGGCACTCCGCGAGGTTCGTCACCTCGGCCGGCCAGTAGTTCATCTCGGTGTTGATGTTGATCGTGTACTTGCTCCCCCAGGCCGGGTTCACCTCGTCGTTCCAGAGGCCCTGGAGGTTCGCGGGCTGGGTGCCCGGACGCGAGCTGGCGATGAGCAGGTAGCGCCCGTACTGGAAATAGGTCGCGGCGAGCCCCGGGTCGACGGCTCCGCCGCGCACGGCCGCGAGGCGCTCGTCCGTGGGCAACGCGTCCCGTTCCGTCGACCCGAGATCCAGGCGGACGCGCCGGAAGAGCGAGCGGTGGTCCGCCACGTGCCGCGCGAGCAGCTCGCCATACGGCCGCCGGGCACGGAGCGCATCCGCGCAGGCGGCCTCGGGGTTTCGTCCCCGGAAACTCGTGGCCGCGGCCAGGCGCAGCGTCACGGACTCGGCGGCGACGACGTGCAGTCCCTTCTCGTCGACCTCCACTCGGCCGCCTTGTGCCTCGGCCGCGATCTGGACCGCGAACGCGAGCCCTTCGCCGTACCAGCGGGCCTGGAGGCCGTGGGAGAGCTTGAGATGGTCTTCGAGACTTCGTCAGGTCTCCGCGCCAGCGCCCGGTCATGAGCAGGCCGCGAGGCGGCAGCGGACGTACGGCAAACGGTTGCTTGCTGTCCAGGGTGACGAGGAGGCGGAGCTTCGCCGGGCCGTCGGCGGTCAGACGGACGACGATCGAATGATCGGGCGCGCTGGAGAAGACCTCGCGCGTGAAGGTCGTCGAGCCGATCCGGTAGCGGACGCGGACGACGGCGCGGTCGAGGTCCAGTTCGCGTCGATAGTCGGTCGGCTGCTCGTGACCTTCTACGACGAGCCGCAGGTCGCCGAGAGGCTGATAGGCCTGCAGGTGGCGTGGCCGTCCCATGAGCTTCTCGTCGGCCAGGTCCTGCGCCTCCTTGTAGCGACCCTCGCGGATGAGCTCCCGCACCTTCGGCAGGTACTGGAGCGCCTCGGGGTTGATCGCGTCATAGGGCCCGCCGGACCAGAACGTGTCCTCGTTCAACTGGATGCGCTCGGCGGGCACTCCCCCGAAGACCATGCCGCCCAGTCGGCCGTTGCCGATCGGCAGCGCCTCGACCCACTCCTTCGCGGGCTGGCGGTAGAAGAGGACCGGTCCCAGCGAGTCGTCCTGCGCGAGAACGGCCTGCGCCTGCGCTCCGAGAAACCCGATGAACGCGCTGGCGATCAGGACACGGCTGCATTTCATGGCGCGTGAGTAAGGAGGTGCTGGCGTGCCGAGTCCACCTGCAATGCGATCCCGGCGAGGCCCTGTGGTGGCGGTCGTGAAGGTCGTCTGTCGAAAGCGGGTCGTGTCGGAGGCCTTTCTGAAGCGGTCGCAGCGCCCGCCCGAGCTGGACTGGATGCGCGCTCGGACGCTGACACGATCGACCCGCGAGCCGGGATGTTCCATTCGACGAAGGTATCGTGTTGGGGCACGGCGAGCCAGCGGGCGCGCAACCCGGAGCCCAAGATAAGGCCAGGTCCGGCACGACCTGATCGGGCGGCTGAAGGGTTAGAGTAGGAACATATGCGCCAGACGCTCGTCCTCGGCCTTGCTCTCGCCACCGCGGCGTCTCTGCGGCCGGCGATCACCGCCTCGCCCGACCCGCCGGCCGCGGACACCATGGCCGTGTCGATCGACGCCTCGAAGCCAGGCGCGAAGATCGATCGGAACATCTTCGGCCAGTTCGCCGAGCACCTCGGCACCGGCATCTACGAGGGCGTCTGGGTCGGTCCCGATTCCGCCATCCCCAACACTCGCGGCATCCGGAACGACGTCGTGGCCGCGCTCAAGGCGCTGAAGGTGCCGAACGTGCGCTGGCCGGGTGGATGCTTCGCGGACGAGTACCACTGGCGCAAGGGCATCGGCGATGTCCGGCCCGCGACCCTCAACCCCAACTGGGGCGGCGTCATCGAGCCGAACAGCTTCGGCACGCACGAGTTCATGGACTTCATCGACCAGATAGGCAGCGAGGCCTACCTCTCCGTCAACATCGGCTCGGGCACCCCGCAGGAAGCCGCGGAATGGCTGGAATACCTGACGACCGATCAGCCGACGGCGCTCGCGAAGGAGCGCGCCGCCAACGGCCATCCCGCTCCCTACAAGATCCCCTACCTCGGACTCGGCAACGAGAGCTGGGATTGCGGCGGCAACATGACCGCGGAGTACTACACGAGGCAGATGACGATCTACAGCCGCTTCGTCCGCAACTTCAATCCCGCGCAGCGCGACTCAGGGAAGATGCTGCGGATCGCCGTCGGTCCCGGCGGCGGTGAGGCACGGTGGACGGATTGGACGGAAACGGTCATGAAGGCCTGGCAGGGCCGCCAGTGGAGCTGGGACATGGAAGGCCTCTCCCTGCACAACTACACGGTGATCAAGTGGCCGCCCGCCTACGCGTCCGTCGGGTTCGGCGAGAAGGAGTACGCGGAGATCCTCCAGAAGACGCTCGAGATGGACGGGCTCATCGCCAAACACTCGGCCATCATGGACAAGATATGACCCCCAGAAGAAGATCGCATTGGCGGTCGACGAGTGGGGCGCCTGGTACGCGAAACTGCCCGGCAGCCCGGAAGGTTTCCTCGCCCAGCAGAACAGCCAGCGCGACGCCGTCCTCGCCGCGCTCAACCTCAACATCTTCGCCCGGCATGCCGACCGCGTGCGCATGGCCAACATCGCGCAGATGGTCAACGTGCTCCAGGCCATGATCCTGACGCACAAGGAGAAGATGGTTCTCACCCCGACCTACCACGTCTTCAAGATGTACGTCCCGTTCCAGGACGCGGCGTCCGTGCCCGTGACCTTCGACGCGGGCACCTACACTCATGCCGGCATCACCTTGCCGCGGGTGGATGCGATCGCGGTCAAAGACGCCGCCGGCACGGTCTGGATGGCGGTGACGAATGTCGATCCCAACCGGCCCGCCACCATCCGCGCGAGCGTGGCCGGCCTCATCCCCCGGTCGGTCGCGGGCCAGACCCTCACCGGGCCCCGGGTGGACAGCGTCAACACCTTCGACGCGCCCACGACGGTCGCCCCGAAGCCGATCGCGGCGCGGGTCCAGGGTGGAACGGTCACGCTCACCGTCGAGCCCAAGTCGGTGACGGTGATCGGCGTTCACCCGTGACCCGCCTCTCCAGGCAGAAGGGATCGCCCGCCTGAGAACGAGGACACGGCATCGAGCGGTGCTCGTCGCGAGCCTGGCCCTCACGACGCCGCTCGCGGCGCAGGTGCAGACGGAGGTGCCACCGGTCGTTCCTGGAGCCCGGCCCGCCACCGTCGAGCGGGTCAAGGTCCACGGGACGGCCCTGGAAGGCAACCTGGAGGGCAACGCCGTCGATCGCGACGCGATCGTGTACCTGCCGCCGAGCTACACGAAGGAGAAGTCCCGGCGCTATCCGGTCGTCTATGCCCTGCACGGGTACTCCATCGGCGCTGAGCAGTGGGCCCCGGAGATTCACGTGCCACAGACCCTCGAAGGCGCCTTCGCGCAAGGCGCCCAGGAGGTGATCGTCGTCCTGCCCGACTCGAAGACGGTGCACAACGGCTCGATGTACTCGAGCTCGGTCACCACGGGCGATTTCGAGCGCTACGTCTCGGAGGACGTCGTGGCCTGGACCGAGGCCCACTACCGGACGATTCCACGGAGATCGAGCCGCGGCCTGGTCGGCCATTCCATGGGGGGCTACGGCGCGACGCGCATCGCCATGAAACATCCTGACGTGTTCGGGAGCGTTTACATCATGAGCCCGTGCTGCCTCTCTCCGCGGGGGGCCGGCTCCCCCGGCGGAGACCTCGAAAAGTCCCTGGACGCGGTGAAGACGCCCGCCGATTCGGCCGCCCTCCCGTTCTTTGCCCGCGCCCAGCTCGCCAGCGCCGCGGCCTGGTCACCCGACCCGAAGAATCCGCCGCTCTATCTCCAGCTGCCCACGCGGGGAAACGAGCCGCAAGCGGACGTGCTCGCGAAATGGGCGGCCAACGCCCCGCTCGCCTTCCTGGATCAGTACGTCGGGAACCTGCGCCGGTATCGCGCCATTGCCATCGACGTCGGCGACCAGGACCGCTTGCGGGCCGACGCGGAAAAGCTGCATGACGCGCTCGACCGCTACGGCATCGCGAACACTTTCGAGATCTACCCCGGCACGCACACGAGCAAGGTGGCCGATCGCTTCCAGAACCACGTGATGCCGTTCTTCAGCCGGAGCCTTTGCGCGAAGGGGGATTGCCCGTAGCGCGCGGTGTAAAACCGGTCTCCGCCACCTCAGGCGCTTCGGGCGCGCGCCACGTATCATTCGGCCGTGCCAATCTCCAAGATCAAGGGACTCCGCTGGTGGATGATGGCCCTGCTGATGATGGGGTCCATCATCAACTACCTGACGCGCAGCTCGCTGTCGGTGGCCGCGCCGACCCTGCTCCAGGAGCTCGACATCGCGGCGCGCGAGTACTCCTGGATCGTCGCCGCCTTCCAGGGCGCGATCATGCTCCAGCCCCTGTGCGGCTACGTGCTCGACGTGCTGGGGCTCCGGCTGGGCTTCGCCATCTTCGCCATCGCCTGGTCGCTCATCAGCATGGCGCACGCGCTCGCCCACAACTGGCAGACCCTGGCCGGGCTGCGCGGCCTGCTGGGCCTGGCCGAGGGCTCGGCCAACCCGGCCGGCATGAAGGCGACCGCGGAATGGTTCCCGGCGCGCGAGCGCGGGTTCGCCGGCGGGCTCTTCAACATCGGGGCCTCGTTCGGCTCGATGCTCGCGCCGCCGCTGGTGGCGTGGGCGATCCTCAGCTACGACTGGCAGACGGCGTTCGTGATCACCGGGGCCATCGGGCTCGTCTGGGTCGTGTTCTGGCTCCTCTTCTTCGACTCGCCCGACCGCCACCGCGCCCTCGACCCCGCGGAGCGCCAGCTCATCGTGGAGGGCCAGGAGCGGCACCTCGCCGGCGGCGCCCGCCCGTCGCCGCGCCACATCCTGCGCCAGCGCAACTTCTGGGGCATCGCCCTGCCGCGCTTCCTCGCCGACCCCACCTGGGGCACGCTGACCTTCTGGGTGCCGCTCTACCTGAGCCAGGTCCGCCACTTCGACCTCAAGCAGATCGCGATGTTCGCCTGGATGCCGTTCCTGGCCGCGGACGTCGGCTGCTTCGCGGGCGGCACGATCAGCCTCTTCCTGCAGCGCCGCGGCGTCTCGCTGATCGATGCGCGACGCTGGGCCTTCACGGCCGGCGCGGTGTTGATGATGGGGATGGGCTTCGTCGGCGTGGTGGAGAGCCCCTACACCGCCATCGCGCTCCTCAGCCTCGGCGGCTTCGCGCACCAGACGCTCTCCGTCACCGTGATCACCATGTCCTCGGACCTGTTCAAGCGCAGCGAGGTGGCGACGGTGGCGGGGATGGCCGGCACCTGCGGCAACGCGGGGCTGCTGATCTTCTCGTTGATGATCGGCGGCCTGGTGGCCACGGTCGGCTACACCCCGTTCTTCGTCGGGCTCGGCGTGCTCGACCTCGTCGGCGCGGCCGTGCTCTGGACGCTGGTGCGGGAGCCCCGAGCCGAGGCCGTCGCCCCGGAGCCATCGAATGCCTGAGCGCGCCGTCATCCGCAACCCGATCCTGCGCGGGTTCAACCCGGACCCGTCGATCGTGCGCGTCGGCGACGACTACTACGTCGCCACCTCGACCTTCGAGTGGTTCCCGGGCGTCCAGATCCACCACTCGCGCGACCTGGTGCACTGGCGGCTCCTGACCCGGCCGCTGACGCGGGCGAGCCAGCTCGACATGCGGGGCGATCCGGACTCGTGCGGCGTGTGGGCGCCGTGCCTCACCCACGCCGACGGCCTCTTCTACCTCATCTATACGGACGTGAAGCGCTACGGCCGCACCACCGTGGGCGGCGCGTCCGGGGCCTCGCTGCGCGACTTCCACAACTACCTCGTCACCAGCCCGCGCATCGACGGCGACTGGTCGGATCCCGTCTACCTCAACAGCAGCGGGTTCGATCCCTCGCTGTTCCACGACGACGACGGGCGGAAGTACCTCGTGAACAGCTCTGGGACCACCGCCCGGGGCGGAACCGCTTCGCCGGCATCGTGCTGCAGGAGTACGCGCCGGCCGAGCGCCGGCTGGTCGGCGAGCGGCGGGTCATCTTCGAGGGCACGCCGCTCGGCCTCACCGAGGCGCCGCACCTGTACAAGCGCGGCGGCTACTACTACCTGATCACGGCCGAGGGCGGGACGGGCTGGGGTCACGCGGTCACCATGGCGCGCGCACGCGCTCTGACCGGGCCCTACGAGCTGCACCCCGACGAGCTACGTGCTGAGCGCGCGGCACCGGCCCGACGCCGTCCTGCAGCGCGCCGGCCATGCCGACCTCGTCGAAACCCCGGCCGGCGAGACCTACATGGTGTACCTCTGCGGCCGGCCGCTCCGGAACCGCGGCCGCTGCACGCTCGGCCGCGAGACCGCGATCGTGCGGATGCAGTGGGGCGGCGACGGGTGGCTGCGGACGGCGGACGGAGCCGGGCTCCCCCAGCTCGAGGTCCCGGCACCGGACGTCCCCGCGCATCCGTTCCCGGCGCCCGCGGCCCGATCCGATTTCGACGGCGGCACGCCTCCCGATCGACTTCCAGTGGCTGCGCTCGCCGCAGCCGGAGGAGCTCTTCAGCCTGAGCGCGCGGCCGGGGCATCTGCGTCTCTACGGACGCGAGACGATCGGCAGCCTCTTCCGCCAGTCCCTGGTCGCTCGACGGCAGCAGGCGCACTGCTTCAGCGCGTCGCACGGTGATGGACTTCGAGCCCGAGCACTTCCAGCAGATGGCCGGCCTCGTCTGCTATTACGGCGGGGCCAAGTTCCACTACCTCCACGTGTCGCACGACGAGACGCTGGGCAAGTACCTGGCCGTCATGTCGGCGCTCCCCGACTCTCCGCAGGCCGACGCCTTCACGGCCAAGGTCGCGATCCCGGCGGGCCCCGTCGAGCTGCGCGTCGAGGTCGACGAGGAGCGGATGTACTTCGGTTACCGCGTGGGCGGCGGGGCCTGGCGGTGGCTGCCCGCATCCGTTCGACGCCAGCATCCTCTCGGACGAGGCATCGGCGCCGGGCCTGCCCAACTTCACGGGCGCGTTCGTCGGCATGGCCTGCCAGGACATGGCGGGCACGGCGCGCCATGCGGACTTCGACTGGTTCGAGTACCGCGAGCGCGCGTTCGCCGCCGATCCGCGCGCCTGATCGTCCGCGACTCAGAAGAGCCGCGGGACGAAGTCCTTGAGGTCGCGGCGCCACGTCTGCCACTCGTGATCGGTGCCCGGCGACTCGTAGTACACGTGCGGGATGCCGGCCTCCGTCAGCGAGGCATGCAGTTCCCGGATCCCCATCCGCATCCGCTCCGGCTCTTCGGTGCCGACGCCCAGCCACAGGAGATGCACGCGCTTCGCGAAGGCGGCCGGATCGGCGAAGACCCCGTTGTAGGCGGCCTTCACGTCCAGCTTCTGGTCGCCGAGCATCAGCGGCCCGGCCGCACCGCTGAATCCGCCGATGTACGAGAAGAGATCGAGATGGTTGAGCGTCACCTGGAACGTTTGCATCCCTCACATCGAGAGCCCCGCCATGGCCCGGTGCTCGCGATCGGCGACGGTCCGGAAGGTCGAATCGACGTACGGGATGAGTGCCTGCGTCACGTCGTCCTCGAACGTGGCCGTCATCTCCTGCAGGATCCGCCGCGCCTCGGGTGACCCGAGCGGCCTTCCCGCCAAGTCCGGCTCCGGCTGGCCGGCCCGCCGTGCATAGCCGTGCGCCATCACCACGAGGAGCCCAACCGGAGCCTCCTCATCACGATCCTGCTCATCTCCCTCGATCCTCGAAGGGATGAGGAGGCTGCAAGCCGAGGGGACAGGTCCTGGTCGAGTCTCGGCACTCCAGTTGTTGAACTACAATCCAACTCAGCTTCCTGCGCCTTGTGCGAGGCACACCGGGGTATCGGCGTCCAGGGCAGCGAAGCCGCGGTTCGAGGCGCAACTCCTCTCGCCTTTCCGTCCCATTGTCGCGTGAGTCGGTTGCCGAGACGGCGAGCATCGAGGTACGGATGCGGGAGCTGACCGAGTTCTCATGAGTTGGGTCGCCATCCTCTGGCCCATGATCGCGTCAGCGTGCCTCACGCTGGCAGGGATTCATGTCCTCGTCTGGTTCAGGAACCGCACGGCGTGGGCCAATCTCCTCTTTTCCATGACGGCCGTGGCGTCCGCAGCTTTCACGTTGTTCGAGTTGTGGATGATGCGGGCTCAAACGCCGGAGGAACTCGCCAGGGCGATGCGGTGGGGGCACGTAGTGGTGTTCCTCTGGATCGCGTCCATTGCCTGGTTCGTGCGCCTCTACCTTGGCGCCGGGCGGCCGGGACTCGCCTGGACGGTCTGCGGCCTGCGTGGGTTGTCGCTCCTGCCCAACTTCCTGACCGGACAGAATCTCAACTATCTGGAGATCACCGGCCTTCGTCAGATTCCCTTTCTCGGAGAATCGGTCACGGTCTCCGCAGGCGGGCACACTCCTGTCATCTTCGTCACCGCTCATCACGATCCGGCGTCCCGCGCGGCCGCCGAGGCTCTGGGATGCACGGCCTATTTCCGCAAGACCGACTCCGGTACGGACGTCCTCGAAGCCATCCGCCGGGTCGCGGTCTGATGCCAACTGCCAGTTCTGTATCGGGGAGGAATCCATGCATCGCAAGTTAGCCGCCATGAGTTGTTTCGTCGCGGTCGCCAGCGCCTGCTCGGGTCGGCAGGAGGCGACGCCGGCGGCCACACCGTCCGCGGCCGAAGCGCCGCTACCCGGAAACGGTCTCGCCGTACGACGCCCTGCCGGAAGCCGTGCGGCTCGTGCTGGACAAGCCGTTCACGGGCGACTTCGACGAGCTGGTGAAGCGTCGCTCCATCCGCGTGGGCGTGACGTTCAACCGCACGCACTACTTCATCGACAAGGGACAGGAGCGCGGGCTCACGTACGAGTCGTTGAAGCTGTTCGAGAACGACCTGAACACCGAGCTGAAGACCGGCAACCTCAAGGTGCACGTGGTGCTGGTGCCCATGCCACGCGATCAGCTGTACGCCGCCCTGACCAGCGGCAAGGTGGACATGGTCGCGGCCATGGTCACCGTCACGCCCGAGCGGGAGAAGCTCGTCGCCTTCTCGGAGCCGACGCGCACCAACGTGAGCGAGGTCGTGGTCACCGGGCCCGGAGCGCCGCCCATCGCCACGGTGGACGATCTGGCCGGCCAGGAGGTGTTCGTCCGCAAAGGCAGCATCTATGACGAGAGCCTGGCCCGGCTGAACAGCAAGCTGAAGGCGAAGGGCAAGCCGGCGGTGGTCATCGACGAGGCGCCCGGCGTGCTCGAAGACGACGACGTGCTCGAGATGGTCAACGCCGGCCTGGCCCCGATCACCGTCGTGGACGACTATCTGGCCGACTTCTGGAGCAAGGTGTTCACCGACATCAAGGTGCACCGGGACGTCACCGTGCGCACCGGCGGCAGCCTGGCCGTCGCGTTTCGGAAGGAGAATCCCCAGCTCCGAGAGGTCGTCAACACGTGGCTCCGGAAGCACGGAAAGGGCGACGCCTTCCGGAACGTGGTGGAGCGCCGCTATCTCAGCAGCGTCAAGTACGCGAAGAACGCCGCGGCGGATGCCGAGCGCAAGAAGCTGCTGGCGGTGCTCGACCTGTTCAAGAAGTACGGGAAGCAGTACGACGTCGACTACCTGCTGATGGCGGCGCAGGGCTACCAGGAGTCGACGCTGGACCAGGACGTCAAGAGCCCCGTGGGCGCCATCGGCGTGATGCAGATCATGCCCCCCACCGGCAAGGAGCTGAACGTCGGCGACATCAGCCAGATCGAGCCGAACATCCACGCCGGCGTGAAGTACATGCGGTTCATGGTGGACCAGTACTTCAAGGACGAGCCCATGGACAACCTGAACAAGACCCTCATGACGTTCGCGTCCTACAACGCGGGCCGGGACGCGTGAGACAGCTCCGGCGCGAGACGGAGAAGAGGGGCCTCGATCCCAACGTGTGGTTCGGCAACGTCGAGCGCGTCGCCTCGGAGCGGATCGGCCGCGAAACCGTCACCTACGTCAGCAACATCTACAAGTACTACGTCGCCTACCGACTGTGGACCGATCAGCAGGAGCGACGCGCGGCGGCGAAGGCGGAGGTGGCCAAGCGCCAATGAAGCGTGTCCTGGTCGCGGCGGCCGCGTTCTCGATCTTCACGAGCGTGCCCGGGATCTATCGGCCAGTGTAGGGAGAAACTCGAGGCGCGCGTGTTCCGGCAACAAGCGGGCCGCGAGTAGGAAGGAGCCATGTCCACGCCCCGGTATCCCTCGCTCTTTCAGGTCAACACCCGGGCTCGTCTCTCTGAGCTCGCAGACACGTTGGGGCGGAAGACGACGCTCGACGACATCCCCGACGCGGAGCTCGACCGTCTGGCCGCGGACGGGTTCGATCTCGTCTGGTTCCTCGGCGTGTGGCAGACCGGCGAGGCGGCGCGGCGCGTCTCGCGGTCGAAGCCCGAGTGGCTCGCCGAGTACCACCACGTGCTCCCCGACTTCCGCGAGGACGACGTCTGCGGCTCGTGCTTCGCCGTCCGCGAGTACCGGGTCCACGAGGACTTCGGCGGCGACGAGGCGCTCGCCCGGCTCCGCCGGCGCCTGAGGAGCCGTGGCCTGCGCCTCATCCTCGACTTCGTCCCCAACCACATGGCGCCGGACCACGCATGGGTCGCCGAGCACCCGGACTTTTTCGTCCCGGGAACGGATGAGCAGCTCGCCGCGCAGCCCCAGAACTACTGCCGTGTCGGGAAGGGCCGGGGCGCGGCCATCCTCGCTCACGGACGGGACCCCTACTTCGACGGTTGGCCGGATACGCTCCAGCTGAACTACGGCAACCCGGCCCTCCAGGAGGCGATGCGGGGCGAGCTTGGGCGCATCGTGGGCCAGTGCGACGGTGTCCGCTGCGACATGGCTATGCTCGTCCTGCCGGAGGTCTTCAAGAGCACCTGGGGGATCACCGCCCCACCGTTCTGGCCTCGAGCCACGGAGGCCGTCCGCGCAAGCATCCCGGGCTTCCTCTTCCTCGCCGAGGTCTATTGGGACCTCGAGTGGACCCTCCAGCAGCAGGGTTTCGACTACACCTACGACAAGCGGCTCTACGATCGCCTGGAAGAGGGCCACGCACGCCCCGTCCGCGAGCACCTCTTGGCGGGCCTCGACTTCCAGGACCGCCTGGCCCGTTTTCTCGAGAACCACGACGAGCCGCGGGTCGCCGCCACTTTCGCGCCGGAGGTGCACCGGGCCGCCGCCGTCCTCACCTTCCTCACGCCCGGCCTCCGCTTCTTCCACCAGGGTCAGCGCGAAGGGAAGCGGGTGCGTATTCCCGTCCACCTCGGCCGCGGGCCGGTCGAGCCCGCCGAGACCGGGACCTCTGCGTTCTACGACCAGCTCCTGGAGTGCCTCAAGGACACGGCCTTCCGGGATGGCGACTGGCAGCTCCTCGAGTGCCGTCCCGCCTGGGGCGGGAACGAGACGTGGGACTCCTTCGTGGCCTTCTCCTGGACGGGCCCGGACGCAAGGCGCCGGCTCGTCGCCGTCAACTATGCCGACCGCCAGGGCCAGTGCTACGTCGCGCTGCCGTGGCGCGACATCGACGGGCGGACGTGGCGCCTCCAGGACCTCGCGGGGCCCGCCGTCTACGACCGCGCGGGAGGCGACCTCGCGGGACAGGGGCTCTACCTCGACATGCCCGCGTGGGGCTACCACGCCTTCGCCATCTCGCACGTGGAGTGACCTTCGATGCTGACCCTGTTGCTGAAGGAAATCCGGCACAATCCGCTGCTCTGGCTGCTCGTCTTCGTTCCGGCGGTCTTCGCCGGGGAGAAGCTCGCGCCCGACGCGCACACGCTGCTCTTCGTGCTGTCCGTCCTGGCCGTGGTGCCGCTCGCGGCGCTGCTGAGTCACGCCACCGAGTCCGTGGCGGCGAAGACGGGCGACACGGTCGGGGGCCTGCTGAACGCGACTCTGGGCAACCTGACCGAGCTCGTGATCGCACTCACCGCTCTGCGCGCCGGCCAGTACATGCTGGTGAAGGCGTCGATCGCCGGCGCGATCGTCACCAACACGCTGTTCATGCTGGGCGCGTCGTTCCTGCTCGGCGGGCTGAAGCACCGCGTGCAGGAGTACAACCGAGCCTCTGCCCGCTTTCAGGCGGGCCTGCTCTTCCTGGCCACGATCGCGCTCCTGGTTCCCTCGGCGATCGCCCAAGCCGACCGCGCGCCGGGCGCGGCGTTCACGCAGACGTTGAGCGTGGGCATCTCCGTGCTGCTGATCGTCGCCTACGCGCTGGGCATGCTCTTCTCGCTCAAGACGCATCGCGAGTTCTTCGGCAGCGGGGAGCACGGCGAGGCGGGCGAGACGCCCTGGCCCCTGAGCCTGGCCCTGCCCACGCTGGCCGGGGTCACGGTGCTGGTGGCGCTCGTGAGCGAGGTCTTCGTCGAGTCCGTGCAGGAGGCGGCGGAGGAGTTCGGGATGAGCCCCGCCTTCGTGGGGTTCATCGTGGTGGCGCTGGTGGGCGGCGCGGCGGAGATGGCCTCGGCGTTCTCCGGAGCGCGCAAGAACCGGCTGGACCTGAGCGTAGGGATTGCCCTCGGCAGCGCGTCCCAGATCGCGCTCTTCGTCGCCCCGGTGCTGGTGCTCCTGAGCCACGTCATGGGCCCGGCCGCGATGGATCTGCAATTCTGGCCGGGCGCGGTGGTGATGATGCTGATCGCGACGCTGACCGCTTCACTGGTGACGAACAGCGGGCGCTCGGCGTGGTTCACGGGGGTGCTGGTGCTGATGGTGTACCTGGTCTTCGCCATGACGCTCTACCTGTTGCCGCCCCAGGTTTCATGAAGCAGGCACTCGACCCGATCGACCGCGTGTCCGAGGGAGGGTGACGATGTACGCGACTTCAGTGCTGCTGTCCCGTCAGCTCCGCGTCCGCTACCCCGCGGGCGAGGGGCGGATCGTATTGCGCACCGAGCTGGATTGGGACCGCGACCTCCAACCCATCCTCGTCGAAGACGGCGGCGAGACCTCGACCTTCGCCCTCGAGGCGAAAAAGCCGTTTCTCTATTTCAAGGCTTGTTTGGTGGCAGGCGACGGCAGCGTGCGCTGGTCCGTGGGACCCGACATGCTCCTGCTGATGACGAGCGACAGCGTCCCCGACGTCTTCCCCTACTTCGAGGGCAAGGCGGCGGGATCCTTCACGCCGCAGGTCGAGATCGAGTCGAGGATCCTCGGGCGCAAGCACCTCCTGCGCACGTATCTGCCGCCGGGCTACGGGCAGAACCCGCTGCGACGCTTCCCGGTCGTCTACATGCAGGACGGCAAGAACCTCTTCTTTCCGGAGGACGCGTTTCTGGGGCGGGTGTGGCAGGTGGACGAGGCGCTGTCCCTGCTCGACGACATGAACGCCGTGGACCGCGTGGTCGTGGTGGGGATCTACTCCGACGACCGGATGCGGGACTACACCAGGCCCGGCTACGAGGCCTACGCTCGGTCGGTGGTCGAGGAGATCAAGCCCGAGGTGGACCGGCGCTTCCGCGTCTTCGACTCCGCTCGCGAGACCGGCGTCTTCGGCTCGTCGCTGGGCGGCGTCGTCTCCTTCTATATGGCCTTCCAGTACCCCCAGGTCTTCGGCTTCGCGGCCTGCCTGTCGAGCACCTTCTCCCACAAGGACGACCTGATCGAGCGCGTGCTCCACGAGCCGAAGAGCCCTGCGAAGTTCTACCTCGACAGCGGCTGGCCCGGCGACAACTACGAGGTGACCCAGGCCATGGCGATGGCCTTCCACCAGCGCGGCTACCAGGCGCGCACGGACTTCGTGCACCTGGCCTTCCCCCTCGAAGAGCACGACGAAGGCGCCTGGGGCCGGCGGCTCCACCTGCCCCTCCAACTCGGGCTGGGCCGGACCAGCACGGCGCAACGCGGCCGGTTCGTCTAGGACCCAACTGACGACTATCGGGACCTGGCTGGAGTTCAGGGCCGGAACCCCCGGTCGCGGGCGAAGACGATGGCCTGGGCCCGGGTGAAGACCCCGAGCTTGTCGAAGACGCTGGAGATGTGGTTCCGCACCGTCTTCTCGCTGATGGAGAGGCGCTCGCCGATTGCCGCGTTGCCGAGGCCCTCGGTGATGAGAACGAGGACGTCGCGCTCGCGTGGGGAAAGAGACGCGAAGGCGGGATCCTGGCCTCCCGGGACCTCGAGGCCCAGGAACTCCAAGGCCGCCTGACGAAACCGGGTCCAGGCCGGTTCGCCCTCCAGGAGGATGTGGTTCGCCGAGTCCAGCTCGACGAACTGGGCGCCCGGTATCCCGGAGGCGAGGAACCGCCCCTCCGTGATCGGACAGACGGCGTCGTCGCGCGCGTGGATGACGAGCGTCGGTGCCCGGACCTTGCCGAGGAGGTCGGTCACGTCGATCAGTGACCGGGACTCCAGGAGCACGGCCGCGACGTCCGGCGAGGCCGTCTTGCGGCACAGCTCGTTGAACCACTCGATCTGCTCGCTGCTCGCCCCCGGGATGAAGCGCGACGTGAACACCTGGCGGAAGGCCGGGTTGTCCCGCCCCCAGCCGCGGCGGACGAGCTCGGTGATGGCCTGGTACTCGCGCTCTCCATCCGGGTCCCCGCGCCGCGCCCAGCCGCGCGCATAGGCGCCGTAGAGCAGCAGCCCGGACACGCGTTCGGGGTGCCTTGAAGCGTAGGCCACGCACACCGAGGCCCCCTGCGACATGCCGAGCAGGGTGAACGGCTGTTCGATCCCGGCCGCGTCGACGACCGCCTCCAGATCCTCCACCCAGCGATCGAAGGAAAGATCGCCCACGCGGCGATCCGACATCCCGCATCCCCGCTCGTCGTAGCGCAGGAATCGGAAGTGCTCGGCGAAGAAGCGGATCCAGTGCCGCCAGACCGGGCTCTCCCACTCGTACTCGAGGTGCGTCAGCCAGTTCGCCGCCTTGACGACGACGGCGCCCTCGCCCGCTTCGGCCCACGCCAGCTGCATGCCGTCCGAGCTGCGCAGATAGCGGATCCGCTGGGCCGTCCTCTTCTCCATGTTCGTCTGGGCCCGGGGGCGGGACATTCGTACCAGCCGCCCGGCCCGGATTCTAGCCAAACCGGGACAGGATTCCCATGGCGCCCGCGCGGTGCTGGTCCGATCCTTACCGCAGGAGAGGGAGGTCAAGCCATGCGCTACACGTTGGTCGCGAGCCTGGCGGTGCTGGTCGCGGGTTCCGGCGTCGTCATTTCGGGCACCATCCCGGCCAAAGCCGAATGGGCGGTGAACGCCACCGCCATCGAGGCCTGCAGCTGCCCGATGTTCTGTCAGTGCTACTTCAATACCAAGCCGGCCGCTCACTCCGCCTCGGGCGAGCACAGCCATCACGGGAGCACGCACTTCTGCCGGGCCAACCTGGCCTACAAGATCAACAAGGGCCACTTCGGCCAGACGAGCCTCGACGGGGCGAAGTTCTGGGTGGCCACCGACCTCGGGGGCGACTTCTCGAAGGGCCAGCTGGACTGGGGCGTCCTCTACTTCGACAAGGGGCTGACCAAGGCCCAGCGCGACGCCATCGCGGTCGTCGCGGGCCGCATCTTCCCCGTGGAATGGCGGTCCTTCAGCACCGCGGAGGCGTCCGTCGACAAGTGGGAGATCACGCCGACGGGAGCGGTCGCGCTCCTGGACGGAGGCAAGACGGCGGAAGTGCGGCTCAAGAAGTTCCAGGGCATGACGGGCGAGCCGGTGGTCATCCGTAACCTGAAGTACTGGGGCGCGCCACGAAACGACGGCTTCATCATGGCGCCCAACGAAGTCGAAGCCTACCGCGTGGGCCCCAACGCATTCGAGTTCAAGGGGACCAACGGCTTCCTGATCACGATCGACCTGACCTCGAACGACTTCGCATCATAGGAGGCCGCATCCTTGGCTCGAGTCGTCAGTTGCACTGGATCTGCTTCATCCGTTTCCTGGCCTTCGCAATCGCTCCGTCGATGTCGCCTTCGAAGATCGCCGTCCTGACCAGCTCGATCCACGGACTCGAGTTGTCGTTCGACATGTCGTTGAAATGGAACGTCCAGGGCGTCTGGGCAATGGCCAGCGCCTCTGCTGTCTTGGTCAGCCTCGGATCGGCGGCGAAGTATTTGTTCTTCGTGAGATCGGTGCGCGATGGCAAGTTGCCGGTCTTGGCATAGACCTCGAGCTGCGGCTCGTCGGTGAGGATCCAGTCGAGGAACTCGAGCGCCTTCGCTGCATGCCTCGCTGCGGCGGGGATGGTGAGAACGTCGCCGCCTGCGAAGGAGGAGACTTCCCCCTGGGTGGGCCCGGGAAGGAAGGCGACGCCAAAGTCGAGGTGGGGCGCCTTTTCCTTCATTAGAGGCACGGCGTAGTTGGCGGCCGCCTGCATTCCGATCTTTCCGCTCATGAAGACCGCCGACGTATGGTCGCCCGGATCGTCTTTCGCATATTCGGGGATCAGGCCTTCCTTCCACATGGTGCGGTAGTCCTGCAGCACCTGCTTGATTGATTCGCCTTTCAGCGGCTCCGCGTCGCAACCGGCGGGCAGGACCACGGTGCCGCGCGCGGCCCACATCTGCGGAGCAATGGTGAAGATGTTGCAGCCCGGGCAGGAGCCCGAAAAGTAGAACCCATAAATGTCGGGGCCGAGCGCCCTGATCTTCCTGGCCGCGGAAACGATCTCCCCGCTGGTCATTGGAGGCTTCTCCGCGTCGAGGCCGGCCTTCCTGAACAGCGCCTTGTTGTACAACAGGACCGAGTCGTCGGGCGTGAAAGGAACGCCATAGAGGCGCTTTTCGTACGTCGCGAGATCGATATGGGCCTGCACGACCTTCTTGATATTGGGGTTGTCGGCCATCGGACCGGTGATGTCCTTGAGGTACCCCGCCTTCATGAAGTCGGGCGTCAAGATCAAGTCCAGTGACAGAAGATCCGGAACCTTGCCCCCCGCCAGGGCGCTGGCAAACGTTGGCATCATGCGGTCGTGGGGAATCAGGGTCAGGGTGATGTGATCGGCGGGATGGGTTTCGTTCCAGTGATCGATCAGGCGAGTGGCAAGCGTGGCGCCGTTGTCGCGCATCCACAAGGTCAGGTCTTCGGCCGAGCCGGTCGCAGGCGCCGCCATCATTGCGACGGCAAAAAATGCGACCCACTTGTTCCGATGAGTTCCCATCTTGTCGGTTGCGTCACCTTCTTCGCCGAGAAGGGCCGTGGGTCTGATTGCCGGGGATGTCTTCACCGCTCCAGGGATCACGCCCCCGCTCGTACGTGCTTGTTGAAGAACGCGATCGTCCGTTCCCAGGCGAGCTTGGCCGCGGCAGCGTCGTAGCGCGGCGTCGTGTCGTTGTTGAACCCGTGCTGCGTGCCCGGGTAGAGGTAGCGCTCGTAGCTCACGTTCGCCGCCTTGAGCGCGGCCTCGTACGCGGGCCAGGCGGCATTGATCCGCTCGTCGTTCTCGGCGGACTGGATCACGAGGGGCGCCTTGATCTTCGGGACGTCCTCGAGGTTGGGGCCGCTGCCGTAGAAAGCCACCCCCGCGGCGAGGTCGGGCACCCGCGTCGCCAGCATGTTGACGATGCCGCCCCCGTAGCAGAAGCCGACGGCACCCACGCGACCGGTGGTCTCGGGACGGGCCTTGAGCCAGGCCACCGCCGTCACGAAGTCCTCGCGCGTCTTCGTCTGATCGAGCTTTTGGAACTCCGCGCGCGCCTTGTCTTCGTCGCCCGGGTATCCGCCCAGCGGGAAGAGGGCGTCGGGGGCGAACGCGACGAAGTCTTCGAGCGCGACGCGGCGGGCGACGTCCTCGATATGGGGATTCAATCCGCGGTTCTCGTGGATCACCAGGACCGCCGGCAGCTTCCCCTCAGCCTTCGCCGGCCGCACGAGGTACCCCCGCATCGTGCCGTTGCCGCTCGGCGAGGCGTACTCGACGGACTGGGCGCCGATGCGACCGTCGTCGGGCTTGACGACCTGGGCTTCGGCGAACCTCGGGCTGAGCTGGTCGAGCAGCATGGCGGCCGTGACGCCGCCCACCGAGTACTTCGCGGCCTTGTCGAGAAAGCCGCGCCGATCGAGGGCGCCGTGCACGTAGGCGTCGAACAGAGCCAGCACTTCCTGGTCGAAATCGTGAGCGGTCTTCCGTTCCATTGAACCCTCCTGAATCCGTCACCTGACAGGGCTGCCGAGGCCCTGAGTCCCGAGCATACGACGAGATCGACGCCGCGAACGAGAGCGGAGGGGGGCTATCATGAGCTCGCGCCAATGACCGGGGACTCGCTCGACCACTACGACCTCGGGGAGAAGCTGGGCGCGGGGGGAATGGGCGAGGTCTACCGCGCGCGAGACACGCGGCTCGGGCGGGAGGTCGCGGTCAAGATCCTGCCCGACGGTTTCGCCCGCGACCAGGACCGGCGTGCCCGATTCGAGCGGGAGGCGAGGCTCCTGGCATCGCTCAACCATCCGAACATCGCTGCCATCTACGGGCTCGGGGAGGCGAAGGGCGTCCATTACCTCGCGCTCGAATACGTCCCCGGAGACACCCTCCGCGTGCCCCTGCCCGTCGAGGAAGCCCTCTCCGTCTGTCAGCAGGTGGCCCAGGCGCTGGAGGCCGCGCACGAGAAAGGGATCGTTCATCGCGACCTGAAGCCGCAGAACATCGTGGTAACGCCGGAGGGCAAGGTCAAGGTTCTGGACTTCGGCCTGGCGAAGAACACCGTGGAGCTCGCCGGGCCTTCGGAGTCCGACACCTTGAGTGGGCCGATCACGGAGGCTGGCCTGATCATGGGCACCGCGGCTTACATGAGCCCGGAGCAGGCCCGCGGCCGTCCCGTCGACAAGCGCACGGACATCTGGTCGTTCGGCTGCGTGCTGTACGAGGCCCTGGCCGGAGTGAGGGCCTTCGCCCGACCCTCGCGTTCCGACGCCATTGCCGCCATCCTCACGGCCGAGCCCGACCCGCAGGCCCTTCCCGCCCGGGTGCCGGCGCGGGTGCGCGAGCTGATCCGGCGCTGCCTGCAGAAGGATCCCGCCCACCGACTCCGCGACATCGGCGACGCGCGCCTCGAGCTCGAGGACGCCATCCGGGAGTTGGCGGGCGGCAGGGTCACGACCGCGGCGACCGCGTCCCCCGCCCCTGCCGGCCGCTCCCCCCGGCTGCTCGCGGCTGGCCTTCTAACCGCGGCGGCGGTGGCGGCTGGCTACTACGCCCGGGCCTGCGCGACCGCTTCCCGCGATGTGAGCCTGATCCAGGTTCACCGCCTGACCGACCTCGTCGGCCTGGAGGAGTTTCCCGCCCTTTCCCCCGACGGCAAGTCGGTGGCGTTCGCGGCTGCGGTCGAGGGCCGGCGACAGATCTGGGTCCGGCTACTGGCCGGGGGGCCCCCCCTCCAGCTCACCCGCGATCCCACCGACCATATCGGCCCTCGCTGGTCGCCCGATTCCACATCGATCCTCTACTACTCGCCCGAGGAGGAGACGGGATTCGGGGCCCTCTTCGAGATCCCGGCCCTCGGCGGAGTTCCGCGCCGCCTCGCGGAGACCCGGGGAGAGGGCGATCTCAGCCACGACGGAAAGCGCATCGCCTTCTTCCGGCCGGTGGGCAACGACATGCTGGCACTCTGCGTCATGGCGCGGGACGGCTCCGCCCCTAGAACCGTCACGCAGGTGAAGGCCAGCTACGGCTACGCCTTCCCGCGCTGGTCGCCCGACGACCGTTGGATCGCCTTTCAGCAGGGCCAGATCTTCGATTACGACATCCAGGTCGTGGCGAGCGAGGGAGGCGAGCCGCGGCGAGTGGTGCATGATCGCGGGCTGATGTCCGGCTTCACCTGGCACTCGGACAGCTCTGGCTTCGTCTACAGCTCGTCGCGCGGAAGCACGGTCCTCTACCTCCCCAGCTTCAACCTCTGGTCGGCGGCGCTGCAAGGAGGCCCGCCCCGTCAGCTGACCTTCGGAGAAGCTTCATACGTCCAGCCCGACGTCGAGGCGGGACGCTTGGTCGCCTCGCGTACCTATCGCACCTTCGACATATGGAAGTTCCCGGTCGCGGGGACGCCCACGGAGAACGTCCGCAACGCGGTCCGCATCACGCAGCAGACCGGTCACGTCGAGACCCCTTCCGTGGCCCCGGGCGACCGCGAGCTCGTGTACCTC
The DNA here is from genome assembly GCA_963742595.1 of uncultured Acidobacteriota bacterium. Classification (GTDB taxonomy): domain Bacteria; phylum Acidobacteriota; class Vicinamibacteria; order Fen-336; family Fen-336; genus CAVPGH01. The sequence continues at coordinate 547,884 of CAVUMT010000001.1, forward strand.
TCGGAGAGCGGCGGCCACGGAAACCTCTGGGCCTTGAAGCTCGACGGGAGCGGGGAGACACGGCAGATCACGTTCGAGAGCGACGCCGGGTCGTACATGGGGGTGCCGGTGTGGTCGCCCGACGGACGCTACATTGCGTACGTCGTGCGCGAGCGGGAAGGATGGAGCGTCGACTTGTGGGTCATCCGCCCCGACGGCACGGGGCGTCGCAAGGTGGACAGCGCGGCCGGCTGGGCCGTCTGGTCGGGGGACGGCCAGTGGCTCTACTACGGGATATCCAAGGCGAACGTCTGGCAGCTCTGGAAAGCGCCCGCCGACGGCGGACCGCCGGTCCAGGTGCGGGCCGAGAACGCACAGGCGCCCGCCCTCTCCCCCGATGGCCGTACTCTCTACTATCTGGTCCCGCTGGGCGATGTCGGGTACTCGCCGATCGAGCTACGGGTGGGAGCGACGAGCGGAGGCTCGTCGAGGCTCCTCACCCGGATACCGGGCTGGAGGCTGCCCAGCTGGCAGATCCTCTCGCTCGTGATGTCACCCGACGGCGGCGAGATGGCCGCGCTCCTGAACGACGGTCCTGCCACCAACATCTGGACGATCTCCACTGCGGACGGAGGGCTCCGGGCCGTCACTGATTTCGGCCGGGAGCCGGTTTTCATCAGCCGGCGGGTGTCCTGGTCGTCAAACGGAAGCCATATCTACGCAGCGGTCGGCCGGGGCGACGCGGACGTCGTCCTCCTGGCCGGCCTGAGCGTGACGCGCTAGGGCCTGGAAAGGCGGCTCCCGTTCGAAAGGAGCGTCGTTCGTGAATAGGACGGCCCTGGCGTCGCTGGTCCTCCTCCTCGCCCACGCGGGGGTTCTCGCGGCCGCCCCCTCGAAGGGGCAGACCGCCTCCAGAGGTGGAGAGTACGCGATCGTGGTCGAGGGGTACGACTGGGGAGCGGGGGTCAGCAAGGTCATTCTCGCGCTGGACAAGACCGTGTCGTCGGCGAGCGCCGGGGACTTCACCGTGTCCGTGAAGCGGCACGCAGACTGCGTCGACCTCGCGGCGGAGCAGGCCGCCGGCGAGAGGGTCGTCGTTCATGGCTACGTGTCGGACGCGAAGGGGCGGCCGCGCGACGAGGGAACGCACGTCACGCTCGTTCTGGGGGTCGCTCCGACGTGGGCGCTGGGCTCCCCTTTGGAATACGTTCGCGGCGGCGGGAAGTGCCGCGGCGGCACCCGGTGGGTCGATTACCACCTGACGGTCACCGACAGGACCAGCGGGCGCGTGTGGGACACCGAGGCCGGCCGCATCAGCCCCCTCGTCGACCGGTTCGACCTCTCCGGCAAGTTGGCCCACGAGAAGACGACCCTCTCCTACGCGTCGTTCAAGCCGGAGACGAGCAATCCCAAGTCCCCGCTCCTCATCTGGCTTCACGGCGGGGGCGAGGGCGGGACCGACCCGACGATCCCGCTCCTGGCCAACCGCGCGACGAACTACGCTTCCGACGACATCCAGGCCATCTTCGGAGGCGCCTACGTCCTCCTCCCCCAGTGTCCCGGGGCGTGGATGCACAACGCGGAAGGGGTCATAACGCACGGCAAGGAAGACGACGTCTACAACGTCGCCTTGATGGCGCTCATTCGATCCTACGTCGCCGCTCGTCCCGGGATCGACACGCGCCGGATCTACGTCGGCGGCTGCTCGAACGGCGGGTACATGGCCCTGAAGCTCATGCTCCTGCATCCCGACTACTTCGCAGCGGGGTTCATCAGCGCGCTCGCCTATCGGTCCGAGTACCTGTCCGACGCGCAGATCAAGACCCTCGCCCGCCAGCCGATCTGGTTCGTGCACTCCGCGGACGATCAGACGACGCTTCCCGAGAAGACGGTCCTCCCCGTCCTACAGGCGATTGAAGGCCGCCGGCGCCAAGGACGTCCACGCGTCCTACTACGACCACGTCGTCGACATCACGGGGCTCTTCGGGGGAGACGACTATCGGTACAACGGGCACTGGTCCTGGATCTACTCCCATGCCAACGAGAGCCGGCGGGATCTCGACGGAAGCCTCGTGACCTTCGACGGCCGGCCCGTCACCCTCATGGAGTGGCTCGCCGGGCAGAGGAAGCCCTAGCCGTTCGTTCAGTCGCTGAGCTGCCCGAACCGTCCGCTGTTGAAGTCGTCAACCGCCTGATTGATTTCGTCGACGCTACTCATGACGAACGGTCCGTAGGCCACGAGCGGCTCGTCGAGGGGAGCGCCGCTCAGGAACATCACGATGGATTCCTTCAGGGACTCCACCACCACCTCGTCACCGTCGTTGTTGAAGAGGATGAACTCGCCGGCGGCCACCGACTTCGAGCCGTTCGCACGTCACCTCGCCGTCCAGCACCAGCAGTGCCGTGTTGAATTCACGCGGCGTGGGCAGCCGCACCGAGAGCCCCGGGCTTCAGCCGCAGGTCGAGCATGTGCGCCGGCGAGAACGTCTCCGCCGGCCCCTGGGCGTCCTCGTAGGCGCCGGAGATGACCCGAACGACGCCCTTCCCGTCGGCGAGCGGAGCGACCGCGATCGACTGCTCCGTCAGCGCCTGGTACTTGGGCGCCGTCAGCTTGTGGGTGCGCGGAAGGTTGACCCAGATCTGGATCATGTGCAGAACGCCGCCCGCCCTCGCGAACGCCTCCTCGTGGAACTCGTTGTGCAGGATGCCGCTTCCCGCCGTCATCCACTGGACCTCTCCCGGCCCGATCACTCCCCCGTTCCCCGTGCTGTCCCGATGCGCAATCGAGCCCTGGAAGGCGATCGTCACCGTCTCGAATCCCCGGTGAGGGTGCGTGCCCACGCCCCGTTTCTTCGTCGTCGGCGTGTACGCCTCCGGCTGCTGATAGTCCAGGAGGAAGAAAGGACTCATCCGCTTCTGCGATTCGGTGGCGCTCGGGAAGTAGTTGCTGACGTGGAAGCCGTCGCCGACCCAGTGGCGGGGCGCTCCGCGCAGCACCCTTTCGATCGTTCGTTTCACGAATCCCCCAGTCCTTTGCCACCCACCTAGTAAGCGTACAGCCGCACGCGCTGTAGGGAGAAGCGGCCGGGCTCGAGCCGGATGTGCCGCCCCTGGTGCGTCTCGTCCCCGCCCAGCCACCGGACGTTCTCCCACTTCCCGGCCACGAAACGGCCCTCCTCTGCGCTCAGGATGCCAATGCGCCGGCCCGCCAGCGACGACGCGAACGTGACCGTCACTGCCGTCCCCCCGACGATGAACTCGTCCGGAGCGGTGGCCAGGACGAGCCCTCCGGAGGGCGGCGGCGGGCCCGCCGGCCGGTCGCCCGGCACGACGCCGTCCGCGAGCGCAGGTGGGGCGCCCCGCTCGAACACCACCCGGAGGACGTAGTCGCCGAAGCGCACTTCCTGGGGCTGCCGCTGCTCGGGGCCTTCCGACAGCAGGCCCGCCATCTTCCGCTGGCCCTGGAGGGACAGGATGAGCGGCTCGAGCTGCGCCACGAGGTCGAAGCTCGCGGCGAGGTCCTTCGCCGCAGCCTCCGAGATCGACTCGATTCCGAAGGGCGCGAAGCCCATGGCGTCGTGGGCGCCGAAGGCGTAGAGGCCGTTGACCGACGCCTCCCGGCTCCGCAGGGCCTCCGGGATGAAAAGCGGATTGCCGGAGCGCGTGTAGCGCCGCGCCCACTCCGCGAAAGCCGTGAAGTAGATGTCCGGAGCCAGGAAGTCGATGCTCGGCGCGCCGGCCCGCCAGACATCGATGAGGTGCGGCAGCGGCCCCGCGCTCGGGTACTGGCCGGGCTGGTGCCCGGGCCGGATGAGCGCCGCGTTCACGAACATCGGAAGCGGATACTCCTTCTTCCCCGCCGCGGCGACCGCTTCCGTGTAGCGAGCGAAGTGCCAGGCCATGAACACTTCCTGTCCGGCGGGATCGCCGCCGAACACCTCGGGCCAGGTCCCGGTCCGGCGGCCGCCCGCCGCTAGCCAGAGGGCGCGCAGCTCGGGCGCCAGCCGGTCCGGCTGCGCCAAGAGGTTGCTCATCAGCTCGGCGGGCACGGCGGAGGCGAAGGCGCGGTCCGCTTCGGGGCTGTGGTCGCGCGCGGTCGGGATCATGCCGATCTCGTTCTCGACCTGCACCATCACCACCGTGTGGCGGGTGCCGTCGACCTCACGCAGGTGCTTCTGCACGGCCGCGAACGCGCGCGCGTCCGCGTCGCGGTTCGTCGTCGAGAACGGCGAGAGGATCTCCTGGGGAACGCCGTCCTCGTCCGCCGCGCGCGGGAAGCGCTTCGTGTCGCGCTTCACCCAGGCCGGGGCGTAGCACGACATGCTGTTCTTCCAGCTCGCGAACCACAGAAGGACGAGCCGCGTGTCGTGGTCGCGCGCCTGGCCGATGACTGCATCGACCAGAGAGAAGTCGAACCGGCCTTCCTGGGGCTCCACGAGGTCCCAGTAGACGGGGACGAGGACCGTGTTCATGTTGAGCGCGGTGAACTTCGTCCAGAACGGCTGCAGGTACGCGGAGTTCGTCGCGGCGGAGTTCCCCACCTCTCCGCCCCTCACGAGGAACGGCTTGCCGCCGACGACCAGTTGCGTGGCCGTGCCCTGGCGCCGCAGGTGCGGAAGCGAGGGATCCGGATCGGCGGCGCGGCCGGCCCCGGCAACCGCCACGAGAAGGAGTCCCGACACGGCGGTGGTTCTCATGAGTGCGGATGATAGGCGACCCCCGGGTCCCTCCCAAGACGCCCGCGTCGGGCAACGGTAGAATCGGCCGAACCCGGAGCACGCCCCCATGACGTCCATCATCGCCTTTCTTCTGATCGTCGTCGTCGTCCTGGCCGCGGCCATCGTCGCCCTGCTGGTCGAACGAACGCGGCGCCTCAGCAGCGATCAAGCGATTCGCGAGAGCGAAGAGCGTCTTCGCCAGATGGTGGATCGCTCGCCGGCCATGCTGTGGACGGTCCGGCCGGATACCACGCCCACGCTCGACTTCATCAACCGCACCTGCGCGGAATTCACGGGGCTGCCGCTGGAGAAGTTGCGCGAGGAAGGCTGGTTGGACGCCGTCCATCCGGACGACCTCGACTCCCTTGTCGGCGCCTACGTTCGCGCGTTCGAGGCGCGCACGGCATTCCTCCTGGAGTACCGACTCCGCCGAGCCGACGGCGCCTACCGCTGGCTGCTGGCCACGGGCGTTCCGAAGTACGGGCCCGACGGGGGCTTCGCGGGTTACGTCGGCTGCGACATCGACATCACCGAGCGCTGGGAGGCCGAAGAGCGAACGCGCGAGAATCGCGCCGCCCTCGAGGTCAGCCATCGCGAGGTCGTGCATCTGGCCGGTCGCTTGATCGAGGCCCAGGACGCCGAGCGGGCCCGCGTCGCGCGCGACCTGCACGACGATGTGAGCCAGCAGCTCGCCGGCTTGTCGATCGCCCTCAGCAGCCTCAAGCACCGCATGGTGGAGGCAAGAGCCGGGGAGGACCTGCAAGCGGACCTGCGCGCCCTCCACCAGCGCACGACGGCACTCGCACAGAACGTCCGCCACCTCTCCCACGACCTGCATCCCACGGTGCTGCGGCACGCGGGGCTGGTGGCCGCCCTCACCTCGTACTGTGCGGAGCTCGAGCGCTCGCACGGCACCGTTCTGACGTGCCGCGCCGAGGGCGATCTTGGGTCCATCGCGCCGGAGACAGCACTCTGCCTCTACCGGATCGCGCAGGAGGCGCTGCGCAACGTGATCGCGCACGCGGGCGCCGGGCGCGCGGACGTTCGGCTGCTCCGCGCCGGCGACGACGTGGAGATCACGATCTCGGACGACGGCAGGGGCTTCGACGTCGCGCGCTCGCTCGCGCAGGGGAAGGGGCTGGGGCTCGTCAGCATCACGGAGCGTGTCCGGCTCGCGGGTGGAACGGTCGGCATCGTGGCAGGATCGACGAAGGGTACGGAGGTGCGCGCCCGGATCCCGGCGATAGCACTCGCGAAGACCGAAGCGGGCTCCGGCGCCGAAGGCGGGCGGCGTGAATTCAGTCTCTCGTAAGGCGGGGCGCCGGAACACCGTCCTCCTCGCCGACGATCACACGATCGTCACGGAAGGCATCGCGCGCCTGCTCTCAGAGCACGAGTTCGACGTCGTCGGCACGGTGGGCGACGGTCACCTGCTCGTGGACGCGGCCAAACGGCTTCGCCCCGACGTGATCGTCACGGATCTCTCCATGCCGGGGCTGAGCGGCCTCGACGTGCTGGCGCGGCTCAAGGCCGAGGGCGTCCTGAGCAGGGTCATCGTCCTGACGATGCACAACGACGCCGACCTCGCGACGGTCGCCCTGCGCGGAGGTGCTTTCGGCTTCCTGCTCAAGGAATCGGCCGGAGAAGAGCTGGTCGCCGCCATTCGCCAGGTCCTGCAGGGCCGGGTCTATCTCGCGCCCGCCTTGACGAGAGACGTCATCGACCGCATGTCCGGCTCCGCGGCCGCGCCGGAACCGCAGATCACGCCGCGACAGCGCGACGTCCTGCGGCTGATCGTGAAAGGCCAGCGCATGAAAGAGATCGCGGCGAACCTGGGCCTGTCGGTGCGGACGGTAGAGACCCACAAGTACGAGATGATGGAGACCCTGGGTCTGCACTCGACGGCCGAGCTCGTGAGGTACGCGCTCGACCGTCGGCTCAACCTGGACTGAGATTCAGTTCATGCTCGCGCGCAGCTCGATCAGCACCTGATCGTCCGCATCGACCCGGATGAGCCCGAACCTCGGGTACTCGAGGTCGAAGATCAGGTACATGGTGGCGGCCGTGACCGTCGCGAAAAGTAGGTAGTGGCTCAGGCGGCGCTGGCCCGCGGACATGCCCTGTCCCGCCAGCACCGCCGAGAGCAGGATCACCACCAGGAGAAAGCCGGTGATGACCGGCGAGGTGTGGGTGTAGAGGGCGCGTATCCGCGTGGTCGCGATGTCGAACATCTCGTTCAAGGCCGGCAGAAGCGCGCGCTGCACGGCTTCCCCGCCCGGCTGACGGCTCACGGCGACCGCCTGCGACCAGACCATGCGTTGCAGCTCCCCGGCGCGCGCAAACTCGGCAGTCGCCGCATCGAAGTCCGGGAACGCGGCGTAAGCGGCCAGCCGCCTGTCCATGTAGCGGCGGAACAGGTCGCGCAGGGCCGCTTGCTCCGGCGGCGGGGCCAGCTCGACCCGCAGCCACGCCGTCCCGATGGCGTTCGCCTCGTCGACGATGAGAGCCCGGCGGTTGTTGAAGCGGGTGGTGGCGCCTCCGAAGCTGAAGGCGAGCAGCAGGCCGAGCAGGCCGAAGAGCGCCCCCTCGACCGCGCTCACTCCCGCACGAGCGCCGGCGGGGTCCTTCTCGATCTCCTTCCGGCCGAGGCGATAGCCCAGCTCGAGGCAGAGGAGGACGCCCACGAACAACGCGGCCGAGAGCACGACCGCGACGACTATCGGGTGCTGCATGGAGAGCTATCCATAGCCTCTTGCGTGGTACTGGTCAATTCGACGCTCCGCATCAGAAGCGGAACGTGGTGCCGAACTGGAGCTGCGTCGCCTCGCCGCGGCCGCCCGTCCTTGTTGATCCTTCGGCCCCAGAGGAACTCGGTCACCAGGTCGATCCGCGGGATGGGCGACCACAGCAGGTTGAGCGAGGCGCGGTCGGTGCGATGAAACGCGTCGCCCGTCTGGAGGTCGAGGTTATCGACGTACACCGTTCCCCAGGTGGCCGTCGACCGCAGCGTGGGGACCCAACGGTGCTCGTAGCCCACGTATCCGGACAGGAGGGGGATCGCCTCGAGGGTGTTCGTCCGGGGGTCGTAGACGGCATCCTGGCCGCCCAGGGTGCGGAGGTCGGTAATGTAGCGGCCGATGCCCCAGCCGCCAGCGACCGCGAAGAGGATGCGGTCCCGGTCTGCCTGAAACGGCGAGCTGATGCGCCCGCTGTAATGGAAGCCGGCGCCCAGCGTCGAGAAGGTCGCGCCCGGAAGGTTCTCGCCGCGGATCTGGCGGAGGAGGAAGGCGAGCTGCACGTGGCCGCCTCCGCTCAGGCGGTCGTGCCGCCAGCTGCCAAGGCTTCCGTGCGCGAGGGTCTTCTCGCCCGGCGTCCAGCGGAGCCGCGCGACCACGTCGGGAACCCGGTTGACGCCCGGCACCGGGGCGCCGTCGGGCGCGCTGATCTCGGGGGACGGGTTCTCGGCGGCGAGTGCCAAGGCCAGCCGCTCACCGAAGGGATGCGTCCAGCGGAACTGAGCCTGCCGGAAGAGCGAGATCGCGTTCAGGCCCTCACGATCGATCCCTATCGGCTCGGCTTCGGGGTCGGAGAAGGTCGACCACGTCTGTCCGACGGTGAGCTTCCGCCACTGGCCGTAGGCGTGGCGGAGCCGGAAGAGGCTGGTGGACCCGGTTTCCGCGGCGAAGTCACCCTCGATGAACGCGCGCATGGCGCCGACGCCCGTGGGCGTGCGCAGGTCGAAGTTGAAGCGGCTGGGCTGGGCCGAGTAGGTCGTGCGTGCGCCCTGGCGGGCGGCCTCGGTCCCCGCGGCCGGGATCGAGGAGGTGACGAACCTGTCGTCCGTGCCGATGGCGTCCTGGCTGTTGACCGACACCATGCGCACGAGTCCCCCGATCCGCAGCGCGGCGTCGCTGCCTGGGATGCGCATCGACCCCGGGAACTCCCCCGCGGTCACCGTTTTCTCGGTGAGCTCGGGGAACCGCTGGACGTCCTGCTCCATGCGGGCGAGGCGCTCCTCCACCCCCGCCGGCACCGTGGGCGCGGCCGGCTTCTCGCGCATTTCCGCCAGCGTGTTGCGCGACGCCAGGGCGACGGCGCTCGTCTCGTCCAGCCTTCGCCGGAGATCGGCGATCTCGCGGCCCTGCTCCTCGAGCAGCCGTTTCTGCTCCGCGAAGAGGCGTCGCAGGTCTTCGACCGACGCCGCACTCACTGCGGGCTCTTCGCCGAACGCCGGTCGCCGGCCCGAGGCTCGCGCACGCGACCAGGGCCAGGACGATGCGTGGGCAGCTTCGGTGTCCATGTCTTCTCTCCTGAGTTCTTTCGCGCACGTGGCATTCTCGCGCGGGATCGGCCAGATCCGGTATCGTTGTCCGGCCAGGAGGAGCATGCGAATGAGGGTGACCCTGGAAGGCCTGAGCCGCGGGGCGACGCTCTGCGGCTTCGATCGCGCGGGATCGTGACGCTCGTGCAGTTCAACCGGGGCCTGGACTTCGAGAAGGACAAGCTGGCGATCGAGATGTTCCGGGACTACGCGAAGGACAAGCGCGAGTTCGACAGCGACCAGGCCCCCAGCGAGGCGCACACGAAGGCGTTCGCGGTGACCACGCAGTACGCGGCCGAGACCATCTATCGCTGGAGGAAAGGGAACCCCGGCTGGGAAGAGACCGTCAAGGGCATGATCAAGGACAACGAGCGTGCGTTGCTCGCGGTCAAGGTGGCACTGTCAGGCGATGGACCGTGCGTACTATTGCACGGTGCAGCAGGTGCTGAAGGGCGCAGCTGGACTGTGACGTCGCTCCCGACCTGTCCCTAGCGGACCTCTCCATCGCCGCCAGGCGGTGGACCGACTCCACCCGCTGCTGTAGAGTCACCTCGCCTCGGTAGTTTTACGGACCCAGGTCCGCGCGTTTTTCGGACCCGACACCGGTGGTTCTCCTCTTCCCGCCGTGATCGCAACCCGTGAAGAATGCGCGGTGACCACTGCACACGAGACCATGCCCCGCCCGAGAGTGCTGCTCGCCGACGACCACAAGGAGACGGCGGAACAGCTGCGCCAGCTTCTGGAGCCGCACTTCGACGTGGTGGCGCTCGTGGATGACGGCCGCGCGCTCGTGAGCGCCGCCTCGCGCCTCACGCCCGACGTGATCGTCACGGACATCTCCATGCCGGGCCTCGACGGCATCGAGGCCTCGGCTCTCATCCGGCGCGGCGATCCCGAGGCCCGCATCGTCCTGGTGACGGTGCACTCCGAGCCGGTCCTGGTGGCGCGCGGCCTCGCCGCCGGAGCGTGCGGATATGTGCTGAAGGATGCCGCGGGCGACGAGCTGGTGCCGGCCGTCCACGCGGCGCTCGGCGGCAAGCGCTTCGTCAGCGGTGCGCTGACCGGCCGGGGAACGAAATGACGAAGGAGGCTCTGCAAGTGAGGTTTCCCATGAGACGACTGAAGATCGCTGGGCGCGGCGTCCGGCCTGGCGCTGCTGCCTGGCCGTGCCCGCCCAGGCCCAGCTGAACGGCAGCCACAGCCTGGGCGATTTCGGGGTGGCGTCCGGAACCCAGCCCCAGCCTGGCTTCTACGGGGCGCTCTTCTATCTGCGCTACGACACCGACACCATCAAGAACGCCGAGGGCGACACGGTCCGCATCTCACCCGGCGCTCCCAGCAGTATCGCGATCCCGGCCTTCGCTCCGATGGCGTGGTACGTGAGCAAGGCCAAGTTCCTGGGCGCGAACGTGGGGGCCATGGTCGTGCTCCCCTTCGCGAACGCGTCGCTCGAAGCGCCGGCGTTCCAGTTCGAGAACACGATCGACACCGGGATGGCCGACATGCTGGTCCGCCCGATCGACCTGGGCTGGCACACGCCCGCGCGCCGACGTCGCCGCGGGTTTTCAGATCTACGTCCCCACCGGCCGGTACACCCCGGGCGGCCGACGACAACCTCGGCAAGGGCATGTGGACGTACGAGCCCTTCGTCGGGACGACCGTCTACTTCGACGAGAAGCGGACCCTGAGCTTCGCCACCACGGCCTACTGGGAGATCCACGGCATCGAAGGAGGACAGCGACGTCAAGGTCGGGCAGATCCTCACGCTCGAGGGCGGACTGGGCAAGTCGTTCCTCGGCGGCGGGCTGATCATCGGCGCGCGCGTACTACGCGCAGTGGAAGCTCACGGAGGACCGGCTGCGCAGCTTCGTAGCTGCCCGGCGGCGGCGAGATCGACGCTGGACTTCCCCAACAAGCACAAGGTGTTCGGCTTCGGGCCCGACGTGACGCTGCCGATCGCGACGAAGTCGAAGCTCTTCGCCCTGGTGAACATCCGCTACTTCTGGGAAACGGGCGCGCGCGTGAAGACGCAAGGGGAAACCCTGGTCGTCACGGCGACCTTCCCGATCCCCAGCGTCAAGCTGAAGTAATGGAGGAGCGACTCATGAAGATCACTGACGCCCGATTCGCCGCCGCCGCGCTCACGGCCATCCTGGCCGTTCCGAACGCCCACGCGCAGGTCACCGATCCCGCCGTCGATCGCGACGCCGGACACGGTGGAGACGCCGCCTCGGCACGCTCAACTTCAAGGACGGCGTGGCGGATCCCGCCACCGCTCAGAAGCTCTTCGACGAGCTCGACTACGTTCACGCCGTGGAGGCGTTCATCAACGGCTATGCGGCCGTCAACCAGCTCGCGCTTCGCAAGGGATTCATCGCCGCGGGGATCAACGACAACGACGTCTACGCGACTTCGGGATTGATGGATGCCAAGTCCCTTTTCCTGACAGCCAATGCCGATACCTACTACATCTGGGCATACCTCGATCTGAGCAAGGGACCGCTCGTCGTCGAGGCCCCGCCCGGCATGCTGGGCATCATCGACGACATGTGGTGGAACTGGATCTCCGATTTCGGGCTGCCCGGAGCCGACCGAGGACAAGGCGGAAAGTACCTGCTGCTGCCGCCGGGATACGACGGAGACGTGCCCGAGGGCGGCTTCTACGTGCGCAAGTCCAGAACGCATCAGGTCGCTTTCCTCGGCCGCGCGTTCCTCCAGAACAACGATCCCAAGCCCGTGGATGAGCTCGTCAAGAGGACACTGAAGATCTATCCATATGTGCCAGGCAGCGAAGGCTCGAGCGTCGCCAGCTACCTGAAGGGACAAGGGCGGCTCGGAGCGTTGAGCAAGCCGGCCAGCCCCAGGTTTGTCGAGGGTACGGGACTCGTGATCAACACCATTCCTCCCTCGGATTTCAGCTACTGGGAGATGTTGAACGAGGCCGTGCAGTCGCAGCCGGCCGAGGCGATGGACCCGGAGATCGCGGGGCAGATTGCCGCGATCGGCATCGTGAAGGGAAAGCCCTTCAACCCCGATGCGCGGATGAAGAAGATCCTGACCGAGGCGCTCGCCGTGGGAAATGCCGCGGGGCGAGTGATGTCACTGGGTGGCCGCCCGTCGGAGGGCTTTGGTTATTACGGGGCCGACTCGAGGTGGGTGAATGCACTGTTCGTCGGCGGTTATGAGTTCATGACGCCGCCGCCGGAAATCACGAAGGACGGGCTCAAGCCGTATCCAAGTGACGGCGCGCGCAAGCTCAATGCCCGGCTCTGGATGTTCTATTCGGTCACCGGCATCACTCCGGCCATGTGCATGCGGCTGGAAAACATTGGTTCTCAGTATCTCGAGAACTTCCGGGACAGCCAGGGCAATCCCTTCGACGGCAGCAAGACCTACAAGGTGACCCTGCCGCCCAAGATTCCGGCCGCGCGGTTCTGGTCATTCACCGTGTACGACAACCAGACCCGCTCGATGCTCGACACGCCGCAGCGCTATCCACGCGCGGGCAGCCAGAGCTATCCGTCGCCCGCCGCCGAGGCGAACGCCGACGGATCGACCACCGTCTACTTCGCCCCCACCCAGCCCGCCGGCGTGAAGCGCGGCAACTGGATCCAGACCGATCCGAAAAAGGGCTGGTGGACGATCCTGCGTCTCTACAGCCCGCTTCAGCCCTTCTTCGACAAGTCGTGGCGTCCGGGCGACATCGAGCTGGTGAAGTAGACCGTGAGCCGGCGCTCTGGGTCTGCTCAGGCATGCCGATGATCTGCCACTGAAGCGAGGAGAGTCATGAGATTCGCCCACATGCCGCACGTCGTCGCCGCTACGCTCGCCGGCGCGCTGGCCGTCCCGAGCGCCTACGCGCAGATGCCTGACACCGTGGAGACCCGCCTCGGCACGCTGAAGTTCGACCAGGGATTTCCGACCGAGGAGACCACGCGAAAGCTCTACGACGAGATGGACTTCCAGCGCGCCGTCCAGGCCTTCCTGTGGTCCTTTCCGGCCGTTTCCTTCGAGTCCATCCGCGTCGGGATGAAGCGGGACCTGGGCGCCGACCTCAACGATCTGATCATCGCGGACAACTTCGCCGACACCCGGGGTATCTGGCTCACCGCCAACGACACCACCGTCTACGGCATGGTGAACGTCGATCTCGAGCCAGGGGCCGGTCGTCCTCGAGGTCCCGGCCGGGCCGGGTGTCGGCCTCATCGACGACTTCTGGCAGCGCGCGATCACCGACTTCGGCCTGCCCGGTCCCGACAAGGGCAAGGGCGGCAAGTACCTTCTCCTGCCGCCCGGCTACACCGGCGAGGTTCCCAAGGCGGGCTACTTCGTCCTGCGGGGCACGATGAACAACTACAACATCATGGATCGCGGCCTGGTCGAGAACAACGACGTGGCGGCCGCGGTCAACCTCATCAAGCGCTTGCGGGTCTACCCGTGGAGCCAGCGCGAGAACCCGAAGCCGAACAAGGTCGTCTCCATGTCGGGCCCGAAGATGTCGACGATTCCGCCCGACGGCATCGAATACTGGGCACGGCTGTCCACGTTCATCAACAACAACCCCGTTCACGAGCGCGACCGCTTCTTCATGGCCATGCTCAAGCCGCTGGGGATCGAGAAGGGCAAGCCGTTCAAGCCCGATGCGCGGCAGCGCGCCATCCTCGAGGACGCCGCCAAGGTGGGCCACTCGATGGCGCGAACGCTGCTCTTCCATGCCGAACAGCGCATCAGCGGCGCCATGGCATTTCCCGGCACGAAGTGGGTCTGGGTGGTGCTCCTGGATCACGACCAGGAAACCGACAACTACAGCCAGCTCGACGAGCGGCTGCACTACTTCTACGGCGCGATCTACATGTCGCCCGCCATCGGGAGAAAGACGGCCGGCCCCGGCGCGAGCTACATCCAGGCCTTCGCGGACAAGGACGGCAACCACTTCGACGGCGGCAAGTCCTACCGCTTGCACCTGCCCGCGAACATACCGGTGTCGAGCTTCTGGTCGCTCACGCTCTACGACACGGAAACCCGCTCGATGATCCAGAACCCGACCAACGACTCGGCACGCTCGTGCTACGACAAGCTCAAGACCAACGCCGATGGCTCGATCGACCTCTACTTCGGGCCGAAGGCACCCGCGGGCCAGGAGAGCAACTGGATACAGACGGTTCCCGGCAGAGGCTTCTACCCGTTCTTCCGCTTCTACGGCCCCAAAGAGGGCGTGTTCGACGGGACATGGAAGATGCCGGACATCGAGCTGTGAAGTGAAGGCGTCGACGGAGGTGATCTACCCGTTCGCGAGAATGCCGAGCGACTGCCGGGAAGTGAGCGAGGGAACTCGCAAGGAGGACATGACGATGAGTAGAACGATGAGAAAGACAACCGGCCTCGTGACCTTCGGCGGCGTGCTGGCCCTCCTGGCCGGGATCGGCTGCAGCGCTCGCAGCCGGCGAAGGAGACGTCCCGGCCCGCCGCCGCGGCGGCGGGAGGGCCATCGATCGCACGGTGCTCCCCGTCCCCGAGCCCGACTATCCGCGCGAGACCGCGCTGGACGCGCGCAATGCCAAGGCGCCGCCGCGGTTCGAGGTGAAGCCGCCGAAGGGCGCGCCCAACGTCATCGTCTTCCTGATCGACGACATCGGGTTCGGCCACCCCAGCACGTTCGGCGGCGGCATTCCCATGCCGACGCTCGACCGCCTCGCGAGCCAGGGGCTCAAGTACAACCGCTTCCACACCACGGCGCTCTGCTCGCCGACGCGCGTGGCCATCCTGACCGGCCGCAACCACCATACGAACAACGCGGGCGCGATCATGGAGGTGGCCACGGCTTTCCCGGGCAACACGGGCGCCCGGCCGCTCAGCGTCACGCCGCTCGCCGAGATCCTCCGCCAGAACGGCTACAGCACGTCCGCCTTCGGGAAGTACCACGAGACGGCGCCGTGGGAAGTGAGCGTCTCCGGGCCGTTCGATCGCTGGCCCACGCACTCCGGGTTCGACAAGTTCTACGGCTTCATCGGCGGCGAGACCAACCAGTGGGCGCCGCTCATCTTCGACGGCACGATCAAGGTCGAGGCGCCGCGCGACCCGAACTACCACTTCACGACCGACATGACCAACCAGGCGATCAGCTGGATCCGTGCCCAGCAGTCGCTCACGCCGGACAAGCCCTTCTTCACGTACTTCGCCACCGGCGCCACGCACGCCCCGCACCACGTGCCGAAGGAGTGGATCGCGAAGTTCAAGGGCCAGTTCGACGGCGGCTGGGACAAGTACCGCGAGGAGACCTTCGCGCGCCAGAAGCAGCTGGGCATCATCCCCGAGAACGCGAAGCTGGCGAACAAGCCCGCCGACATCAAGGACTGGGACAAGCTCACGCCCGACGAGCAGCGGCTGTTCGCGCGGCAGATGGAGGTCTATGCCGCGTTCGCCGCGCACACCGACCACGAGATCGGCCGCGTGGTGAAGGCCATCGAGGACATGGGCGAGCTCGACAACACGATGATCCTGTACCTGGTGGGCGACAACGGCGCGAGCGCCGAGGGCGGCATGTTCGGCATGTTCAACGAGATGACGTACTTCAACGGCGTGCGCCGAGACGGTGCCCGACATGCTCAAGAACATCGACAAGTGGGGCGGCCCGGAGACCTTCCCGCACATGGCGGCGGGCTGGGCGGTGGCCGGCAACACGCCGTTCATGTGGACGAAGCAGGTCGCCGCCAACTTCGGCGGCACGCGCAACCCGCTGGTCGTCAGCTGGCCCGACCGGATCAAGGCCAAGGGCGAGATCCGCAGCCAGTTCCACCACGTGGTCGACATCGCGCCGACCGTGCTCGAGGCGGCGGGTCTCCCGGAGCCGAAGACGGTCAACGGCATCGCCCAGACGCCCATCGAAGGCGTCAGCTTCCTGTACACGTTCGACGACCCCAAGGCCGCCGGCCGGCACAAGACGCAGTACTTCGAGATCTTCGGCGAACCGCGCCATCTACCACGACGGATGGGTGGCCGCGACCATCCACAAGGCTCCGTGGGAAGCCAAGCCGAGGCGCGCGCTGGCCGACGACGTGTGGGAGCTCTACAACGTGGACGAGGACTTCAGCGAGACCAACGACCTCGCGGCCAGCAACCCGGCCAAGCTCAAGGAGCTGCAGGCCCTCTTCATGAAGGAGGCCGAGCGCTACCGCGTGCTGCCGATCGACGACCGGGTGCTCGAACGGTTCGACCCCGCCATGGCGGGCCGTCCGGACCTGATGGCGGGCCGCAAGTCCCTCACGGTGTACGAGGGCATGACGGGCATGATGGAGAACGCCTTCATCAACGTGAAGAACCAGTCGGTGACGATCACGGCCGACGTGGACGTTCCCGCGGGTGGCGCGAACGGCGTGATCCTCGCCCAGGGCGGCCGCTTCGGCGGCTGGAGCCTCTACGTCAAGGACGGCAAGCCGGCCTACACGTACAACTGGGTGGGGCTCCAGCAGTACACGACCAACGCGACCGAGCGGCTGGCGCCGGGCAAGGCCACGGTCAAGCTCGAGTTCGCCTACGACGGCAACGGACGCGGCAAGGGCGGTACCACCACGATCTACGTCAACGACAAGAAGGTCGGATCCGGCCGCGTGGAGAACACCAACGCCAACATCTTCTCGGCCGACGACGCCGCCGACGTGGGCGTGGACGAAGGCACCAACGTCAGCTCGGCGTACAAGCAACACGGGAACAAGTTCACCGGCAAGATCGAGAAGGTGCTGGTCGAGGTCAAGTGAGGGATGGATGGCGGCCGCAGGGACGCCTGCGGCCGCCATCCTCTTTCCATCGAAGGTGCTGCTCATATGAAGCGAGAGGTATGCGTCGCCGCCGTCCTAGCGCTGTCGGTCGCCGGCGCAGCGCGGCGCGCAGGAGTCCCGCCGGCCCCTCTCCATCAGCCGACACCGAGCGCAACGCCCGGTGAGCTCGAGCCGACCAAGGACCTGATCGACGTCATCCGCGACCTGCGCCACAAGCCGCCACCGCCGCCGCCCGACCCCAAGAAGCGCATGGTCGCCGGCTCCCCGGTCCTCGGGTACAGCCCGACGACCGGCGTCAGCGTGGGCGTGGCGGGAAACGTGGCCTTCTACCGGGGCTTCCCGGAGGTGACGCGCATCTCGTCGGTCGTCACGAGCGCGACCGCCACGAGCAAGGCGCAGGTCCTCCTCAGCTTCAAGATGAACATGTCGTCCTTCGAGAACCGCTGGCGCATCGAAGCCGACAACCGCTTCTTCTGGACTTCGCAGCCGACCTACGGGCTCGGGACGGACACGACGGACGACGCCAAGCTCGACATGAAGTTCAACCACTTCAGGATCGTCGACAAGTACTACAAGCAGGTCTTCCGCAACGTCTTCCTGGGCGCCGGCTACACCTACAACATCCACAACAACGTCCGCCCCGGCGAGGACGTCGATCCCGACGTGTTCGCCGACTCGCCCTACATCACCTACTCGGAGGAGTTCGGCTTCGACCTCGACTCCCAGACCTCGACCGGCGTCAGTCTCCATGCGCTCCTCGACAGCCGTGACGGCGCCATCAACCCGAGCCGGGGCTACTTCGCGAACGCGTCGTACCTGATGCACTTCAAGGATTTCCTGGGCGGCACGTCGAACTGGCAGCAGTTCAGCTACGACCTCCGGACCTATCTCCGGCTTTCGGCGGACACGCGTCACAAGCTCGCGTTCTGGACCTTCGGCGACCTCGTGACCGGCGGCGTGGCGCCGTACCTCGACCTCCCCTCCACGGGAGGCGACACGTACGCGCGCTCCGGAAGGGGTTATCCTCAGGGACGCTTCCGAGGCGAGAAGATGCTGTACGCCGAGGCGGAGTACCGGTGGACCGTGACGAAGAACGGCCTCTTCGGCATGGTGGCCTTCGTCAACGTGGAGACGTTGAGCAACGAGCTGGCGGACGAGGAGTTGTTCGACTCGTATCGCGCCCGGGGCCGGCTTCGGCTTCCGCTTCATGCTCAACAAGCGCTCGAAGACGAACCTCTGCGTCGACATCGGGTTCGGCAAGGGCGGCTCGAAGGCCGTGTACTTCGGAGTGCAGGAGGCTTTCTGAGCAGGCTGCCCGGTCGCGGGTGGCGACTGCAACACATTGGCTTCGATGCGAGGTGATTCGAGTATGAAGTCAAATCCAACGATCGTTGCCGCGTTCGCGTTTGCCATCCCGTGCACTTGGACGGTCGCCCTGGGCGTCGCCGTGCCCGCCGTCGCGGAGGACGCGCCTCGGCCTTTCCTGCGCAGCGTGATCAAGCTCGACGACAGCCAGCTCGCTGCGCTCGAAAAAGGCGAAGTGGTGACGAAGCTCCTGCCCACGGATGAGAAGGCCGAAGTCGCCGCGTTCGGGGCGGTGAAGACGGCGGGCACTCCCGAGATGCTGCTCCAGCTCGCGAGGGACGTCCAGAGGTTCCGGAAGGTCCCTCAGATCCCGGAGATGGGCCTGTTCTCGACGCCGCCGAAGCTCGAGGACCTTCGCGGCTTGACCCATCCCCCCGACGACATCGCGGCCTTCAAGAGGTGCAAGCCCGGGAGCTGTGACGTAAAGATCGGGACGGAGGGTCTCGCAAGGATCTCGACGATCAACTGGTCGGCGCCAGACGCCGAGAAACAGGCGGCGGGGATTTTCAACCAGGCGATCGTGGAGTTCGTGGCCGCCTACCAGCAGGGCGGCATCGAGGCTCTCGGTGACGTCCAGGACAAGAAGACCGCGAAACAGCGGTCGCAGGAGCACCGCACGCTGCTCGCGAACTCGCCGTACCTCGCCAACTACGTCAAGGAATTCAACGACTACCTGGCGGCCTACCCCAAGGGGCGGTTGGCGGGCGCGGAGAACATCCTCTACTGGACCAAGGACACCTTCGGCCTGAAGCCGGTCGTCTCCGTGTACCACATGCTTTTGTTCAGGAACGACAGGCTGGCCCTGGTGGCCAACCGCCAGGTGGCCGCGAGCCATTATTTCAACGCCGGCCTCGAGCTCCTGGCCGGCGTGCCCACTGCCGACGGTCGGGGGCTGTACCTGCTCAGCCTCTACCGCACGCGCCTCGACCCGCCCACGGGGATGCTGGCGGGGGTGCTCATGGGGAAGGTGCGGGGAGGGATCGAGACGGGAATGGGCGAAAACCTGAAGATCGCACGCGAGCGTCTCGCGGCGAAGTAGCGTGAGCAAGCCCACGATCTTGCAGGAATCGCCGGATTTCTCCCTGGTGCTGGGGGGACCGCTCTACCAATTGTTCCGGCAGGCGCACCTGTCCGGGGATGCGCTGGAGCTGCTGCGGCGGCGGATGCTGGTCATGACGGGGGTCGCTTGGGTGCCGTTGCTGCTGTTGTCCGCGCTCTCGGGCCATGCGCTCGGCGGCGCGATCGTGATCCCGTTCCTCCACGACATCGAGGCGCACGTCCGGTTCCTGATCGCGCTGCCCATCCTCGTCGCGGCGGAGCGGATAGTCCACCTTCGCCTCCGTCCCGTGGTGGCCCAGTTCCTCGAGCGGCGCATCGTCCTCCCCGAGGAGACGCCGAGGTTTCACGAGGCCATCCGCTCCACCCTCCGCGTGCGCAATTCGGTGATGGCGGAAGTCGCACTGATCGTGGTGGTCTACACGCTGGGCCTCTGGGTCTGGAAGAGCCAGGCCGTGCTCGGCACGCCGAGCTGGTACGCCCTCCCGGATGCCGCGCACGGGGGTCTCACGCTCGCCGGGTACTGGTACGTCTTCGTCAGCGTCCCGCTCTTCCAGTTCATCCTCCTCCGCTGGTATTTTCGGTTCTTCCTCTGGTTCTGGTTCCTGTGGCGAGTCTCGAGGCTGAATCTGCGCCTCGTTCCCATCCACCCGGACCGGGCCGCCGGGCTCAGCTTCCTGGGCCGGAGCACCTATGCCTTCATGCCGATCCTGTTCGCCCAGGGGGCCTTGCTGGCCGGGCTGATCGCGAGCCAGATCTTCTTCGCGGGACAGGACCTGATGGGCTTCAGGGTGCAAATCGTCGCCTTCGTGGCTTTCTTCGTCGCCGTCGTCCTGAGCCCGCTCACCGTGTTCACGACGAGCCTCGCGCGCGCGAAACGGCAAGGCCTGGGCGACTTCGGGAGGTTGGCGAGCCGCTATGTCGGGGAGTTCGAGGAGAAGTGGGTGGGAGGCGCCGCGCCGGCGGATGAGCCGCTACTGGGGAGCGGCGACATCCAGTCGCTCGCCGACCTCGGAAACAGCTACGTGGTCGTTCAGGAGATGCGCTTCGTGCCGTTCGGATGGAAGGACGTGACGAGGCTGGCCGCCGGCGCGGCCGCGCCGCTCCTGCCGTTGACCCTCACGATCTTCTCGCTGGACGAGCTCGTGTCCCGCCTGGTCAGTATCCTCTTCTAACGGTCAGAGCGCTCGAGCGGCGACGTCCGTCGCGGCGGCCCGGGACGCTCGGAGGCCCGGGCCGAGGCACGCGGCCAGCGTCACGAGAAGGATGCCCAGTGGCACGAGCGCGAAGGTCGTCGGATCGACGGCGCTCAGGCCGAAGAGCATGCTCGAGAGCGTCCCGCTGATCGCGAACGCTCCGCCGAGGCCGATGGCGATCCCCACGAGCGCCGGTGTCACGCCCTGCCGCACGACGAGCCGCAGGAGATCGCCCGGTCGGGCGCCCAGCGCCGACCGGATCGCGAGCTCCCGCGCGCGCTGGCTGACCGAGTACGCGACGACGGCATAGATGCCGGTGACGGCCAGCGCCAGCGCGGCCACCGCGAACGCGGCCATCAGCGAGAGGCCGAACCGGCGTGGCGCCACCGCGTCGGACAGGTAGCGGGCCATCGGCCGGATCTGTGAAGCCACCACCTCGGGGTCGACCCCGCGCACCGCTCGCGCGACGCTGGTGGCGAGGCTCATCGGGTCGCCCGTCGTCCGCACGATCCAGAACATGTTCCCGGCCGCGGCGCCGACGTTGTCGGGATGGATCTGGGGATAGGGGAGATACAGGTCCCACGTCGGCGCTCCCTCGAGCGACGCCTGCCTGACGTTTCCGACGACGCCGACGATCTCGACGGGTCTCGGCGGCCCGTCGTTGTCGTCGATCAGGAGGCGCGCGCCGACCGGCGCCATCCCCTGGAGCCACTGGCCGGCCAGCTCCTCGTTCACGACCGCCACCGCCCGCGTCCGGGCCGTGTCGCTATCCGAGAAGGTGCGGCCCCGCTTCAACGGGATGCGGGCCGCTTCGAAGTACCCGGCGGACACCGTGCGGTACTGCGCGAGCGGGACGCGCTCCCGTTCGACGGCTCGGCCCTCGACGGTGAAGGGAACGCGCCACAGGAGCCCGCTCAGCGGGAGCAAGGAGACGGCGCCGGTATTCGTGACGGTCGGCAGCGACGACAGCCGCTCGGCGAGCGCCGCCTGGAACGCGACGATCGTCTCCATCTTGTCGAAGCGCTTGGCGGGCAGGGTGGACCGCGCCGACAGGACCCCCGTCGCATCGAACCCCGGGGTCACGGCCTGGACGTTCGCGAAGCTCTTCGCCAGCATCGTCACGCCGATGAGAAGCACGACGGCGAGCGCCATCTCGGAGCCGACGAGTGCGCCGCGGACGCGCCGGCCCCCGGCCGTGCTGCCGCGGCTTCCCTCTTGAAGCGCGTCTCGCACGTCCACCTTCGCCGAGGAGAGCGCCGGGAGCACGCCGAACAGCACCCCGGTGAGCGAGGACACCGCGAGCGAGAACGCGAGGACGACGGCATCGATCTGGATGCCAGCGGAGCGAGGCAGCTCGGTCGGCGCCAGCGCCACCAGGGCGTCGACACCCCAACGCGCGAAGAGCAGGCCGAGCAGCCCTCCCGAAACGCTCACCACCAGGGCTTCGACGAGGACGAGCCGAATCACGTCCTTTCGCGACGCTCCGAGGGCCCGCCGCACGGCGAGCTCCTGCCGCCGGGTCGTCGCGCGGGTCAGCATCAGGTTCGCGAGGTTGGCGCAGGCAATGAGCAGGACGGCTCCCACCGAGGCAAAGAGCGTCCAGAGGGCCGTCCGAAACGGGCCGACGATGCCGTCGACCACCGCGGCCATGCGGACACCGCGCTTTCTCGCGTTCTCGACGGGAAACCGGTCCTGCAAGCGGCGCGCGATCGCGAGGAGCTCGCTCGCCGCCTGCGCCTTCGACACCCCCTGCGCGAGCCGGCCCACGCCGTGGACGAAGTTCAAAGAGTTGCGAGCGCTCCGCCTCGCATCCTGATCGGGGGCGAAGGGCAGGACCAGCTCGACGTCGCGAACCGGCATGGCAAAGCCGGGCGCCAGCACGCCCACGACCGTGTGCTCCTCGCCATCGAGACGTATCGTCCGGCCGACGAGTGCCGGGTCGCCGCCGAATCGCCGGATCCAGAGCGGCTCCGTCAGGACGACGACGTGGCCCGCGCCGGGCTGCTCGTCGCCGGGTTGCAGGAGGCGGCCGATCCGGGCGCGCGCGCCCAGCACATCGAACAGGTTGCCGGTCGCCCGGATCCCCTGGAGCCTTTCCGCGGCCGCCTCGTCGCTCAGGTTCGCCCCGTAGGCGAAGAACCCGCCGAAGCCGGAAAGCGTCCGTGTGGAGTCGCGGTAGTCGACGAAGTCGGGGACGTTGAACGGCGTCCGGTCCCGCCCCGGCTGATCGGACGAGATCCAGAAGATCCGCTCGACGTCGCGGTAGGGCAGCTGTCGGAGCAGGACGCCGTGCACGACGCTGAACATCGCGGTCGTCGCGCCGACGGTCAGGGCGACGGTCGCGACGGCTCCGAGCGTGAACGACGGCGTCTTGCGGAGGGAATGCACGGCGTGGCGTACGTCGCGGACGAGCATGCCCGGCATCCTATCGAGAGACCACACGTCGATTTCCGACACGGATCCGTCGAAATCCGCCATCCCGCCCGTTCCGCTTGCGGAAGACGAAGGGGCTTCGGCATATTGAGTGGCGCATGCCCTCCGCTTTCAAGACGCCCGCCCCGCGACGGCCCGCCACGAGCCGCCGGATCGTGGTGGTCGTCGTGCCTCCGGTGGACGAGCTCGACCTGGTGGGATTCCTCCAGGTGTTCAACTCGGTCAATCGCCTCACGGGCAGGGCCATCTACTCGATCGAGATCGTCACGAGTGCTTCCCGTCGGACGGTCGAGGGCGAGGGCGGTGTCTTGACCTTCCTCGCCCGTCATCACTACAAGAAAGTGGAAGGCGCGTGCGACTCCGTGCTCGTCGTCTGCGGACTGGGCACGCGATCGGTGCGTGACGCGGCGCTGTCGGCCTGGCTGAACAGGATGGCGGTCGAGGTGCGGCGGCTGGGGGCCGTGTGCGTCGGGTCCTTTCTACTCGCGGAGGCCGGACTGCTCGACGGGCGCCGAGCCACCGCGCACTGGAAGTTCGGCCGCGAGCTGGCGGTGCTATATCCGGCCGTACGCGTCGAGCACGACCCGCTGTGGGTCAAGGACGGGAACATCTATACGTCGGCCGGCACCTCGGCGAGCATCGACCTCGCACTCGCGTGGGTGGAGGAGGACTGCGGCGCCGGTCTCGCCCACGAAGCGGCGCGGGAGCTGGTGCTCTTCCTGCGGCGGCCGGGGGGACAGGCGCAGGTGAGCGTCTCGCTCGCGTCGCAAGCTTCCGAGATGGCCTCGATCCGCGAGCTGCAGATCTGGATCGCCGAGCATCTCGGGACGAGGCTGTCGGTGGAGGACCTGGCGGATCGAATGTCGATGAGCCTCCGAAACTTCGAGCGCGTGTTCACCCGAGAGGTGGGTACGACGCCGTCCCAGTACGTGCTTCAGATGCGCGTGGAGGCCGCCCGCCGTCAGCTCGAGCGCACGGATCGGGGCCTCAAGCAGGTGGCCTCGGCCAACGGATTCGGCGGCGTCGACCGGATGAGGCGCGCCTTCGTCCGGCTGCTGGGGATCACGCCCCGCCGCTATCGCGAGGTCGCGGAAGGTTCGGCGACTCGAAGGTCGTCGAAGTAGATCACGGAGTCGGCCTTGGTCCACACCCCGACCGTGCCGACGCCGGCGAACGTGGAGTCCTCCACCTCCATCAGCTTCTCACTGCCGAGGTAGACCTCGAAAAGGCTGCCGCGGACGATCACCCTGAGGAGCCCCCATCGACCCGTCTCGACGTTTGCCTTCTTCCCGTAGGCGAGCGGCCATGCGCCCTTCGGCTTGAGGTCGGTGCGCTTCCCGGCTTCGACCTTGTAGAGGACCACGTTGCCTTCCAGCGCATTGGCGCGCACGACGTAGTAGTTGTCGTTGTCGCGATAGCGCCAGACGAGGCCCGCGCCCTGGTCTTTCGTCCCCCGGACGGGTTTGAACCGTACCGAGAGGTCGACGTCCTTGGCCGACACGCCCTCGAGGACGCAGACCGGGAAGCGATAGCTGGTGGCGTCCTCGTCCATCTGTCCGAGGACGTTCGGAGGCGTGGGGGCCGTGGGATCCTCGACGATCTTCCAGGTTCCGGGGCGGCCGCCGCCCGTGAGCGCGCACGTGAAGCCCGCCGGGGGCTCGCCGGCCTTTTGCTCGTCGAAGGTGACGCCCCGCGTAACGCCCCCGGACCCCGAGACCGCGCTCAGGAGCACGGCCGTGATGAGGAACGACGTTGGCGAGCCCATGGCTCTTCCTCCCTCCGCCGACTACTTGACGGCAAACTCAGTCGAAGTCCAGGCATCGAAGACCACGTCGGGGGCGGCGGCGGTAAGTCCAACGTGCACACCGATCCTGAAATCCAGACGACCGACGTCCACGATCACTCCGGGCCCCGCGAGAACCTCCACGGGGGCCGAGCCGATCTTCCTCGCGAACACCTCGAACCCGGGCCGCCAGCGCCCGGCCTTGATTTCCACGAGCGCGCTGGCCCGCCACCCTTTTTCGGGCTCGTCGACGCGGCCGTCGTAGAATCCGCCGCCGTTGAGGTGCAAGCGCATGCTTCCGTCCGGGTCTCGATACGTGACCACGAGCTGGCTCTCGACGCCGGCGCCGCCGGCATCCGGGACGGGAAGCAGCAGCAGCGTCTCCGTCCCGAAGCTCCAGCGTCCGCGGACGGGCACCCACTTTGCTCCGATGGCGGCGTCGGTCAGGCCGCCGTGCCCGGGGCGGACTTCCAGCTCGCTGACCACCTCGATCGCGTGGGGCAGGCCGAAGTTCAGGCGGAGCAGGGGGCTGGAGTACACGCTGTCGCCCCGATCGCGCCGGAGGCGCAGCATGCCGAGGCGAGCCTCGAACACCCAGGGGTCGGCCGTGCCGGCGTCCGTCGACCGGTAGGGCGGAAAGGCGGTTGCGGGCACCGCCGAGCAGACGGCGAGCAGCGCGAGTGTCACCGCCGCCGGAGATCGGGGCGTCATCAGTGGGGCGGCGCGCCATCGTGGCGGGTCTGGTCCAGGGCGGCACGGAGCCCCCTGGCGAGCTCGTCGGTCCGTCCCACCCCCCAGTAGTGAAGGAACAAGATGCGGGGCTCTTCGTGCGTCATGTGGTGGTGAATCGCGACGACGGCGATACCCGCGCGCCGCAGCGCCTTGAGTACGTTCTGCAGCTCCCCTTCGAGCATCGCGAAGTCGCCGTCCACCACCGCCTTCTCGTCGGAGCCGGCGAATGCGGCCCATGTGTTCACGCCCATCGCCGCGGCCATGGCGTGCCCGTGCATGCGCGCGGACCTTCCGATCACGATCCGGTAGACCCCCGCGTTCAGCGTGCCCTGAACCCCCAGGATGACCTCGATCTTCTTCGGATCGAGCGAGGTCTGCGCGGGATCGATGTTCGCGCTCGGCACTTCACCCTTGCCGCCGGCCGTCTCCTGCATCCGGGCGAACACACGCCCGACCGCCGCGGCCAGCGTCGCTTCGTCGCCCGTGCCGCCGATGTGCATGAACATGACCCTCGGGCTGTCCCAGAAGAAGTGGTTGTGCAGCGCCGTCACTTCGAGCCCGTGGTCGAGGGCCGCGCTCATCACGGGATTCACCTGGTCCTCCAGGAGAACGAGGTCTCCCATGACCACGACGTGTTCGCCCGCGCGCTTGAACGCGGCCCACGAGGTGAGACCCATGGGCGGCGTCATCCTGACCCCGGCGGCCGTCACGGAGAGGTCGGTGCGCGGGACGGCCACCTTGAACACGGCCTCCTTGGGGTCCAACGTCCCCTTAGCACCCGTGAGTCGCTCGATGCGCGCCGTGTCCAACGGCGGATCCTGAGCCTGGACGAGCGGCGGCACCGAACGCGGAAGACCCGAGCAGCGCCATCACGAGAACTCGTCTCATTCGAATACCCTCCCGCTGACGACCACCCCTGCCGTTCCCGCGAGCAGTATCAGGAGGGGCTCCGGGAGCGCGGCGGAATCGCCAGGACACCAAGAGTGCTATGGCCGCGATCGCGAGCGTCGCGAGATCGACGATCGCCCGGCGGCCGAGGACGAAGGCGGCCCCGGCGATGGCGCCGGTGGCCGCCGCCGTCACCCCCTCCACGAAAGCGCGGATGTGGTCGTTTCGCGACCAGCGCCGGAAGTGCGGCGCCGGAATCACCGTGAAGAGGTAGCACGGCAGGAACGTGGCGAGGGCGGCGACGACCGCCCCGGCGGGGCCGGCCACGAGGTAGCCGATGAATGCCACCGTGATGACGACGGGGCCCGGGGTGATCATGGCGACGGCCACCGCGTCGAGGAACTGACGCTCGCTCAGCCAGCCGAACTCCCGCACGACTCCGCCATGGAGGAACGGGACGATGGCGAGGCCGCTCCCGAACACGAAGGCCCCGGCCTCCGCGAAGTACCAGCCGATGCGCCACAGCGTGTCGCTCGTCGCGGGACCGGTGAGACCCGCCAGGAGCCCCGGCGGCAGCAGGGCGAGCCCCAGCGCGGTCCGGCCGCTCCAGCAGGCGCGGCGATCGGACCAGCAGCGCCAGCACTCCGGCCCCCAGGAACACCCAGACGATCTCGGACTCCGTCCATGCCGTGACGAATGGCCGACACGACGAAGAGCGCCCAGAGGAGCCGGTCGCGGCCGAGGGTGAGGCGGGTCAGCTTGAGAGCGCTCCTCGCGATGATGGCGATGACGGCGGCGCCGATCCCGTAGAAGGCCCCCTGCATCCACGCGAGCCCCTCGTAACGAAGGTACGCCACGGCCAGCGCGAGCACCATCACGAACGACGGCACGACGAAGGCGAGCCCCACGAGGGCGGCTCCCAGGGCACCGCCCCGCGCCCATCCCAGGTACATCGCGAGCTGCGCCGCGAGCGGACCGGGTGCGAGCTGGGCCAGCGCGAGCCCTTCGCGATACTCCTCCGGCCCGAACCATCGTCGCTCCTCGACGAGATCGCGCTGCATGAAGCCTACGAGGGCTATGGGCCCCCCGAAGCCCGTGGCCCCCAGCCAAAGGAAATACCGGACGAGGTCGGGCAGAGAGGCTGAAGGCACGGCCGTCACCGAGCCGAAGGCTTCCCCTCGAGCGACTCGAGCAGGGCTGCGATCCTCTCCCGCATCGCATCGCGCGATGCCTCGTACCGCTCGCTGGCCGGCGGAATCCCCTCCCACCTGTCCACGGGGATCCCCGCGGCCGATGCCCACGGGGGCGGCTCGACGCCGATCATCACGAGCCGCGACGCGCCCACGAGGTCGGAGGGCGCGAGCGCCCGCGGCCGGTACCCCCGGACGTCGAAGCCGTCGGCACGCAGCCGCTCCTCTATGGAAGCGGGAACCGTGGTATCCGGCGACAGGCCGCGAGAGACAGCGCGGACGGTCAGGTCCCGCTCCGCGGCGAACCGGTTGAACCACTCGCGCGCGATGAGGCTCTTTACGCTGCCGTGCTCGCACACAATAACGACAGGTCCCGACGCCGCCCGCGGCTTCGCCCGCGGTTCATCGAGGGCATGAAGGGCGAGGGCCGCCGCGAGCAGGGCGGAGACGCCCAGGCCGAACGGGATGACGGGTGTCATCGCAGGGTCGGCAGCCGTGCGAGCTCGTCGTAGAGGTGGACGGCGGCTTTCATGCACTTCCTCCAATCCCCGAGGTGAAGGCTCTCGTTCTCGGAGTGCGCCCCGCACTCGGGATCCTCGACACCGGTCAGGAGGCAGGGGGCCCCCTCGAGGAAATCCGAGAAGGGCTGCACGAAGCCGATCGAGCCTCCCGCGCCCATGAGGACGGGTTTTTTTCCGAACCCCGCCTCGAGGGCGCGGAGCGCGGCTTCGAAGGCCGGGCCCTCGGGGTCCGTTTGCCACCAGGGTGTGGTGCGCACGATCCGCGCCTCGATTCGCACGCCGTGGGGCGGACTCCGGGTGAGTTTCCGCACGAGGAGCCGCCCCGACTCGCGGGCGTCCATGTCCGGGACCGTGCGCATCGACAATCGCGCGCGGGCGGAGTCGAGGATCTGGTTCGAGGATCCGGCGATCGGGTGCGCCTCGAGCGCGATCACGGTCAGCGAGGGGCGCGTCCAGATCGTCTCGAAGGGCGAGTATCCCTTCTCCCCGGTCAGCCTCACGCCCGCCAGGAGCCCCGCCTGGCGGGCGATGCGTCGGGCGTCGAACGGAAGGTGCCGCAGTCGCTTCCGCTGCCGCGGCGCCGTCTTCGCGACGCTCCGGTACAAGCCGGGGACGTCGAGCGAGCCGTCCTTTGCCCTGAGGTCGGCGATGAGGCGGCTCAGGACCTGCACCGGGTCGGGAACGAGGCCGCCTCTCTGGCCGCTGTGCACGGGGCGCTCGAGGCAGCGCACCTCCACGTCCACCTGGCAAAGGCCGCGCAGCCGATAGGTCAGCCCGGGCACGCCGGTGTCGAAGTTGGCCGTGTCCGAGAGCACGACGGCGTCGGCGGACATCCGCCTCTTGTAGCGCGCGAGGAAGTGCCTGAGGTTCTCGGACCCGGTCTCTTCCTCGCCTTCGATCAGGAACTTCACGTTGCAGGGCAGCGAGCCCGCGCTTCGCAGGTAGGCGGCCACGGCCGCGACATGGACCAGGATCCCGCCCTTGTCGTCCGCGGTACCGCGGCCGTACAGGCGCCCCTTTCTTTCCACGGGCTCGAACGGCCGGGTCGTCCAGCGCTCCGGTCGTCCCGGCGGCACCACGTCGTGGTGGCCGTAGAGCATGAGCGTCGGCGATCCCGGTTTCTTGAGCCAGTCGCCGTAGACGTAGGGGTGGACGCCGGGGATCTCGAGGACCTGCACGTTCTCCAGCCCGACCCTCCGCAGCAAGGCCGCGAAGGCCTCGGCCGAGCGTCGGACCTCCTCGGCGGGAAATCCCGGCGCCGAAACACCGGGAATCCGCGCCAGCTCGACGAGTGTTCTCTTCATCTCCGCGAAGTGCGCGTCGACGGCCCGCAGCGCGGCCGGCACCACCCCGCTCCGCCTCATGCGCTCACGCCCCAAGCGCGACACGGAGTCCCACCTCCCCGGCGACCGCCTTCTCGTAGACCACCGCCGCGGCGGCCACGTCCTGGAGCGCCGTTCCCGTGGAATCGAAGATCGTGATCTCGTCCGGCGAGCGGCGGCCCGCCTTCTTTCCCGTGACCAGATCGGCGAGCTCCGCGTGGACGGAGTCCCGCGACATCAGGCCGGCGTCGAGCGCGTGGTGGAGGTCGCCGATGGCGGCGCACTGCTCCAACACGTCGGTCACGACCACGCCCGCGGCCATGAGCCGAGGGTCGAGCTCCTGCTTGTCCGGGCTGTCCGCGCCGACCGCCGCGACGAAGGTCCCGGGGCGAACGTGCTCCCGCATCAGGAAGGCCTCGCGCGAGGGGGTGCAGGTCACGCACACGTCGCTCGCCGCGAGCCCCGCGGCCGGGGTGGAGACTGGCGTCACGTCGATGCCCAGCTCGCCGGACATCTCACGCGCATAGGCGCGCGCCGCCGTCGCGTCCACGTCGAACGCCCACGCACGCTCGAGCGGAAGCACCCGGGCGAGGGCGAGGAGCTGCGCCCGGCCCTGGTTTCCGCATCCGCAGACGGTCGCGGCGCGGGCCTCCGGTCGCGCAAGGTACCTGGCGGCGACCGCGGTGGCGGCCGCCGTGCGTCGGATCGTCACCTCGATCGAGTCCATCACGGCCAGCGGGCGGCCGTCGTCGGCGTCGCACAGGACGATGACGCCCTGGATGGCGGGCAGGCCGTGGCGGCGCGGGTTGTCGGAGAAGTTCGCGTTCGTCTTGGCCGCGAAGTAGTGGCGGCCGAGCTGGAGGCCCGCCGCCTTGATGTGGAATCCGCCGTGATGCGCGCGGATGCCGAGCACGCCCGGGGCCAGGCTCCGCCCTTCGGCATGGAGGCGAAATGCACCCTCGACGGCCGCGATGCATTCGTCCCAGCCGAGCAGGGCCCGGACGTCCCCTCCGGTCAGGACGCATGTCTCCGCCAAGGCGTCACCTCTTCCGCTTGAAGTACGCGTAGAGGGACTCGAACGCGGCCCCGCCGTCGCGGAGCCGCGCCTCGTCGTCCCCGTGCCGCATCGCGATCCCCGCGACGAGATGGTCGAGCCCCGTCGTCTCCGGATGATTGAAGCGGCCGTCCTTCAGGTCGATGTCGTGGACGATCTCGCCGAGCCGGACGAGGGCCGGGTCGTCGAGAGAGAAGCGGCGCCGCAGCACCTCGAAGGTGCACTGGTCCCCCTCGTGCGTGAAGTCGGCCTCGAACATGTCGAACCGAAGGTCGCCCGCGGCCGCCTCCTCGTGACCCTGCACGAAGCGAAACTGCGCCTCGGGGTCGATGAACCGCCGGATCAGCCAGGCGCTGCCGATGCGATCGATGTGCACGCCGCGGCGTGTCACCCACGTCCGCCCCCGGACCCCTTCGGGCGTCGTCGGGCGCGGCTCGGGGTCCGGCGCCGGAGGCCGTAGCGCCGCTTCGATCGAAGCGAGGAGGCCCTCGACGGCGTCCCGCCCGCTCGCTCCGAAGAAGTCGATGTGCACCACCTCTACGAGCCGCTTCCGCAGGCGCCGCAGCGAGGCTTCCACCTGGCCTTCGGTGGTGGAGCGCTTCCCGCGCCGGGCGGCGCGGGCCTTGAGAGCCCGCGCCTCCTTCGCGAGTGCCGCGTAGTCCTCATCGCGCGCCGCGTTGAAGAGCCCCTCGACGGCGTCGTCCGAGAGCCCTTCGACGAAGCGCGCCTCGCAGACGGACGCATCGCCGTGGCCGGCCAGGATCTCGCGGCGGACCCACTGGAAGTCCTCCAGCGCCTCGTCGCCCAGGGGCAACACGTACACGGAGTTCTTGACCGCGACCGCGCCGAGCCCCTGCAGGCGGCGGCCGACCTTCACCCGCAAGTAGCTGGGCTGCGGGGGGATCTGATGAATCAGCACGAGCCAGCGAGCGGGGGCCGCCTTCGTCATCGGTGCGAGTCTATCACAACTGTTATATTGTCTATGACACATCCGTTCTATCTAGTCGAGGCGGGACGCGCTCCCTCCACCGGAGCGGTCCTCACCGCTCGGGAGTACCATCGCCCTGGGTCCCATCCGAGGAGGCGAATTGCCCAAGGCGCGACGACGATCGATTGCTCGAGAGGTTCTGCTGATCCGCCGGTCACTCACCTCCGTCATCCGTTCACTGGTCCGGCTGGGGCCGGCGCTCGAAGCGGCCGCCGCCGGTAGCCGCGAACGTCCGGAGGGCCCGCGGCGCAAGCTGCGGCTTTCCCCGAAGCGCCGCGCCGCGCTCAAGCTGCAGGGGCAGTACATGGGCCACCTGCGGACCCTCAAGCCGGCTCAAAAGGCGCGCGTGAAGGCGCTGCGGGCCGCAAAGGGGATCCGGCCGGCGATCGCGCTCGCGAGACGGCTCGGCAGCCAGTAGCAGCGTCAGGCGGTCCTGACCGCCGCCGCCGGCAGTGTCGATTTCCCGGGTTGCCATTCGTATAGAGGATGAAGGGCCGCCACGGCCCCTCCCGGGAAGGAGGCACCCCATGGCCAAGATCGTCGCCGTCGTCAGCCTGACCCTCGACGGGGTGATGCAGGCGCCCGGCCGGCCCGACGAGGACCGGCGCGGAGGATTCGAGCACGGGGGATGGGCGGGGCCCTATTTCGACCCGGTCATGATGCAGACCATGGGCGAGGGGATGGCCCAGGGCGGGCCGATGCTGTTCGGGCGGCGCACCTACGAGGACTTCTACAAGGTCTGGCCCGGACGCAAGGACAACCCGTTCACCGCAGTGCTCGACAACGGCCAGAAGTACGTGGCCTCGAGGACGCTGCGGGAGCCGCTGCCGTGGCAGAATTCGACGCTCCTCTCCGGGGAGGCCGCGGAGACGGTGGCCCGGCTGAAGGAGCGGCCGGGCCCGGACATCGTCGTGCTGGGCAGCGGAGACCTGCTGCAGACGCTGATGGGGCACGGCCTCGTCGACGTCTTCGTGCTGTCGATCCACCCGCTGCTCCTGGGGCGGGGCCGCCGCCTGTTCGGCGACGAGGGAAAGCGGCGGGCGCTTCGACTCGTGAAGAGCGTGCCCACGACCACCGGCGTCGTGATCGCGACCTACGAGCCGTCCTGACCGTGACGGTGCTTGGGCAAGGAAAGGGGGCCGATGGCGAAGTATCTGGTCAGCATCTACCAGCCCGAAGGCGAGGGGACGCCTCCCCCGGAGGTCATGGAGAAGGTGGGCCGCGACCTGCACGCGCTGAACGAGGAGATCAAGGCCGCGGGATCCTGGGTGTTCGCGGGCGGGTTGCACGCCCCGAGCACGGCCACGGTGGTGACGCTCCGCGACCGGGAGCTCCTGACGACCGACGGCCCCTACGCGGAGAGCAAGGAGCACATCGGCGGGTTCTGGATCGTCGACGCGGCCGACCTGGACGCCGTGCTCGGGTGGGCGCGCAAGGCCGCGCAGGCGACCACCCTGCCCATCGAGGTTCGGCCCTTCCAGGACCGCCCGGAGTATTGATCGGGGCGTGGAGAGCACCCTCGAGATCGAGCGCGTCTTCCGCGCGGAGTACGGGCGCGCGGTGGCCGTCCTCGTGCGCGTCTTCGGCGACGTCGAGGCCGCCGAGGACGCCGTGGCGGATGCCTTCACCGCCGCCGTGGAGCGGTGGCCGACCGAGGGTCTGCCTCCGAGCCCGGCCGGCTGGATCATCACCACCGCGCGTCACCGGGCGATCGACCGTCTGCGCCGCGAGGCGTCGCGCGCCGACCGGCACGCCGAGGCGGCCCTCCGGCACGCCCGCGACGAGCCGATCGAGGACGAGCCGGTGCGCGACGAGCGTCTGCGGCTGATCTTCACGTGCTGCCACCCCGCGCTCGGCCGGCCCGCCCAGGTCGCCCTGACGCTGCGGCTCCTCGGCGGGCTCACCACCGCGGAGATCGCGCGGGCGTTCCTGGTGCCGGAGCCCACGATGGCGCAGCGGCTCGTCCGCGCCAAGGGCAAGATCCGCGACGCCCGGATCCCCTACCGCGTGCCCGGCGCCGACGAGCTCTCCCATCGGCTGCCCGCCGTCCTCGCCGTCGTCTACCTCGTCTTCAACGAGGGCTACGCCGCCAGCTCGGGAGAGAGCCTCGTGCGACCCGACCTCTGCGCCGAGGCCCTCCGCCTCGGCCGTCTGCTCGCCGAGCTCCTGCCCGACGAGCCGGAGGTGCGGGGCCTCCTCGCCTTGATGCTGCTCGTCGAGTCGCGGCGGGTCGCTCGGACGACCGCGACGGGCGAGCTCGTGCCGCTCGGCGACCAGGACCGCAACCGCTGGGACCGGAGGCTCGTCGCCGAGGGCCAGGCCCTCGTCCGGGAGTGCCTGCGACGCAACGCGCCCGGGCCCTACCAGATCCAGGCGGCGATCAACGCCGTCCACGCGGACGCACCCTCCGCGGCGGTCACGGACTGGACGCAGATCCTCGCTCTCTACGATCGGCTGCTCGCGCTCGACCCGAGCCCCGTCGTCGCGTTGAACCGCGCGGTCGCGGTGGCCGAGGTCGAGGGGCCGGAGGTGGCCCTCGCCCTGGTGGACGCGCTGGACCTCGGCCGGTATTCCCTCCACCACGCCATCCGCGCCGATCTCCTGCGCCGCCTCGGCCGCGACCGCGTGGCGGCGGAGGCCTACGAGACGGCGATCGCGCTCACGGACAACGCCGCCCAGCGCGACTTCCTGCGCCGGCGGCGGCAGTCGCTGGCTGAACAGTAGGGCCGCGAGCCCGGTGCCCTACCGGGGACGCGCGCGGCGGAAGACGACGCAGTAGCGGTCGTCGTCGCCGTTCCAATCGGGATGCCGGGCCACGACCTCGAATCCGTCCCCCGTCATCTCCCGCACCAGGTCCTCTTCGCGGATGCCGTGGCCTCCACGGTCCGGCACGCCGTCGAGCTTCCGCCAGTTCTCCTGCGGCTCCGTGTCGACGATCACGAGGGCCGCGTCCGGGCGGAGCGCGGCGCGCAGGCTCGCCCTCATGCGCCCGGGCTCGGCGAAGTGGTGGTAGACCATCCGGAGCAGGACCGCGTCGCAGCAGGCCGCGGGCAGCCCCGTGTCCTGCTGCGAGCCGAGGATGGTGGTGACGTTGGCGAGGCCGGCGTCCCGCATCCGCTTCTGGATCTTCTCGATCTCGCTCTGGTCCACCTCGGTGGCGAAGACGTGTCCCGTCTCTCCCACCTCGCGGGCCAGCCGCTCCGCCCACTCTCCGTCGCCCGCGCCCACGTCCGCGACGCGCAGGCCCGGCTTGAGCCCGAGAGCGGTGAAGAGGCGCTCCGATTCCGACGCGAGGGCGGGCACGGCGACGGCGCCGCCCAGGCCAAGGAGAACGACCACGCATGCCGACGCGAGACGGCGCGCGGAATCCAACCTCATGAACCGCTCCCCGAGCGCCCCCGGAGCATCATACGTCCGGGCCCCCGGGCTCTACGCGAGCACCTCGTCGCGGTCCCGGAGGGCGGCGATCTCCTCCTGCCGCAGCACCTCGAGGCCCTCTTCCCGACCCGTACGGATCACCTCGGCCATGCGGTGGGCCGAGTGGATCCGCGGCACGAAGACGAAGTGCGCGCCCTCGGCGTAGAGCTCGAGGGCGGCGGGAAGCGTGTCCGACGCCACGATCACGAGCGTCTCGGGGCAGGCTCGACGAAGCTGCTTCAGGAGGCGGGCGTTCGTCGTCCCCTTGAGCACGGAGTCCGTGAGCGTGCACACGACCATGCGCGCCCCGTGGACCTTGGCGTGCTGCAGCGTCTCCAGGCTCGCCACGTCGCCGTAGAGGCACCGGATGCCCCGACGCCGGAGCTCGTCGAGGACCTCGGGGTTGAAGTCGATGACGAGCAGCTCGCGCAGGAGGGAGCTCTCGTCCGAGCCCTTCTCCTCGATCTCGAACTGGTGCACGACCGAGCTCGCGTCGCGGTAGAAGCCCAGGAAGACGAGGGCGGCGTCCCGCCCGCCCCCCGGCTCGCCCGTCCCCTCCGCCTCCCCGCGCACGAAGCCCAGCCGCGCGAGGACCCTTCCCAGCCGGGACTGGAGCTCGTGGCTCCACGCGATCATGTACGTCGAGCTCACGGAGGTGAGCGCGAAGGCGAACGTGAGCACGCCTACCGTGCCCGCGTCGACGTGCCCGAGGGCGAGGCCGAGGGCCGCGATGACGAGCGAGAACTCGCTCATCTGCGCGAGGTTGATCGAGGGGAGGAGGCTCGTGCGAAGGCCGCGGCCGGAGAAGTACAGGAGCGGGAAGACGGAGAGGAAGCGGCTGGCCACGAGGAAGAGCGGACACGGCGACCGCGGCCGAGAGCACGGGGGCCGTGGGCGCGGGGATCTGCATGCCGAGGGCCACGAAGAAGAGGGTGACGAAGAAGTCGCGGATGTTGACGACCTTCGCGATCACGTCGAGGTTGTAGGGGAAGGTGGAGATGCCGACGCCGGCGATCAGGGCGCCCATCTCGCGGGACAGGCCGAGCCCGCTCGCGACGCCCGCTCACGAGGAAGCACCAGGCGAGCGCGGTCACGAGCAGCAGCTCGGGCACCTTGGCGATGAAGGCGAAGACCCTGGGCAGCAGCGTAGCGGCTGGCGAGCGAGGCTGGCGAGGACGAGGATCGCGCCCTTGAGGAGCGACCCCGCGAGCGCCGCCAGTGAGGGATGGAGGAGCGTCGGCTGGACGGCCAGCACCAGGATCGCCCAGACGTCCTGGAAGACGAGCACGCCGAGGGTGATGCCGTCCGGGAAGGGTCATCGAGCTCGTGCTTGTCGTAGAGGAGCTTGACCACGATCATCGTGCTGCTGAGGGCCATGGCCACCGCGACGTAGCCCGCGTCGAAGCGGCCGCCGCCCCGCGGAAGCCCATGAGGATGGCGAAGCCCAGACCGAGCGCCGCGCAGATCGGGAACTGGAGGATCCCCGCGAGCAGCGAGCGAGCGGCCGGCGCTCCGCAGCTTCTGGAGGTCCATCTCGAGCCCGATGATGAAGAGCAGCAGGATGAGGCCGATCTCGGAGATGAGCTCGACGCTCTCGCGCTCCTTCACGAGGCCGAGGCCCAGGGCCGGGCCCACCGCGACCCCCGCGAGGAGGTAGCCGAGGATCAGCGGCTGGCGGAGCGCGCGCGCGAGGAGGGCGACCCGCGGTCGCGGCCACGATGGCCGTGCCGATGTCCGAGAGAACGTCGATCCCGTGCAAGGCCACCCCTGGAGACCCAGGATGATAGCGCGTCGGGTCCGGCGTCCCATCGCTCGCGGACTGCGCTAGGATCGGCCTCTCGGAGCGGAGCTTTCATGAGCGGGGACAGCAACGGGGGACGGGCGCGGGCCTACGAAGCCCTCCGCGAGTCGGAGGAGCTGCACCGGGCGACTCTCGGCAGCATCTCGGACGCGGTGTTCCTGGCCGACGACGAGGGCGCTTTCACCTTCATCTGCCCGAACGTCGACGTGATCTTCGGCTACGCCCCGGACGAGGTGCAGGCGATGGGGACGATCGGAGCGCTCCTCGGCGAGGACCTGTTCGATCCCGCCGAGCTCGTCGCCAAGGGAGAGATCCCCAACGTGGAGCGCGACATCATCGCCAAGTCGGGCGTGCGACGGACGGTGCTCCTCCAGCTCAAGCGCGTCTCCATCAAGGGCGGAACCGTGCTCTATACGTGCCGCGACGTCACCGATCTCAAGCACGCGGAGCGCGAGCTCGCGACGATCCGGCTGGAGCTCGCGCACGCGGCGCGGCTCGCCCTCGTGGGCGAGATGACGGCTTCGATCGTGCACGAGATCCAGCAGCCCCTCACGGCCATCCTCGCCAACGCGGGCGCCGGCCTGCGGCTACCTCGCGACCCGGGGAGCCCCGCGGATGCGGAGATCCGCGAGATCCTCCGCGACATCCAGGTCGTGGGCCAGAACGCGGCGGCGGTCGTGGAGCGCCTCCGGTCGCTGGCGCGGAAGCGCCCGCTCGAGCTCCGCACCCTCGACGTGAACGGCGTCGCCCGCGACGTGCTGCAGCTCGTGGCCTCCGACGCGCGCCGACGCCGGGTCACGGTCCGCGGAGAGCTCAGCCCCTCTCTCCCCACGATCGCCGCGGACCGGGTCTGCCTCCAGCAGGTCCTCCTGAACCTCGTCGTCAACGCGATGGACGCCCTGGACCCGCAGGGCGGGGAGCGGCAGGTCGTCGTGCGCACCCGCGAGGCGGCGGGACACGTGGAGCTGGCGGTGAGCGATACCGGCCGGGGCATCGCCCCCGATCACATGCCGAGGCTCTTCGAGGCGTTCTTCACGACGAAGGGAGACGGAATCGGCCTGGGACTCGCCATCGCGCGCTCGCTCGTGGAGGCGCACGCGGGCCGGATCTGGGCCGAGAGCCCGAGCGGACAGGGCGCGACGTTCCGGCTGACCCTGCCGATCCCGCCGCGGACGGCTAGCCCCTCCGCAGCGGGATGAGGCTCCGGAGGCGGTCCTCGCGAAGGTAGAGGCCGAGCCAGACGAGGAGCCCGATCACGATGTGCAGGACGAACGGATCGCCGACCCGCCAGTGCGTGAGGATCGCCCCTCCCATGTAGCCGGCCAGGAGGACGGCGCCCAGGACGGACGTCGCGGGGACGAGGTAGACCGCGATGCACGTCAGCTCCAGGATCGCCAGCGGGATGATCATCGATTCGGGCAGACCCAGATGGTCCAATCCCTGCGCGACCTCGGGCCCCCCGCGCAGCTTCATGAAGGCGCTCAGAAAGAAAGGCGCCGACACGAGGCCGGTGATCACGCGGCCGACCCACACGACTTTCCCCGTCGTTTGCACGATGGCCTCCTCCCCCCGGGGAAGAGTCTACTCTCCCCGCAGTGAGACCGCGGAGGCCTCCGCCCGAGCGTCTACGGGGTTTTTTCGCGGCACCCCGAGCGCGGTGAGGAGAGGGCTCGTCATCATCGTGGTCGCGAACGCCATGAGGACCATCATCGAGTAGAGGGCGGGCGTGAGCACGCCCAGGTCGAGACCGATGTTCAGGATCACGAGCTCCATGAGGCCCCGGGTGTTCATGAGGGTGCCGAGGGCGAGCGCCTCCCGGGGGGGCCGCCCGCCCAGGAACGCGGCGAGCGCGGAGCCGCCGAGCTTGCCCAGGACCGCCACCGCGATGATGACGAGCGCCCAGCCCCACGAGCCGTCTTCCCAGAGGAGGCCGAGATGCGTCCGCATCCCCGTGAAGGCGAAATAGAGGGGAAGCAGCACGAGCACGAGGGGGTCCTCCAGCCTCGCGCGGGCTGCCTCCGCCACCGGCCGCTCGGTGGAGAGTACGAGGCCGACGAAGAAAGCACCGAAAAGCGCGTGCACGCCCGCGGCCTCGGTGATGCCGCCTCCGGCGAGGGCGAGGGCGACGAGCGTCGCCCCCACCCCGTGCGTGAGCCGTCCTCGCCGCACGAACGCGGTGCGGATCGCACGGCGGAGGGGCTTGCGCACGAGGTAGACCGCGGCCACGAACGAGCCGAGCACGAGGAGGGGCAGCCAGAGGGGCCTCTCCTCCCCGCTCGTTCGCACGATCACCATGATCCCGGCGAGGATCGTCCACGCGGTGACGTCGTCCACGGCGGCCGCGGACGTGGCGAGGGTGCCCAAGGGCGTCCGCAGCATCCCGCGCTCCGCGAGTATCCGGGCGAGCACGGGAAACGCGGTCACGCTCATGGCCGCTCCCAGGAAGAGCGCGAACGCCACGAACGAGATCCCGGGGGGAGCGAACCGCGAGTGGAGGGCGAGAGCCAGCGTCACCCCCAGCACGAAGGGCACCGCGATGCTGGCGTGGCTGGTCAGCACCGCGGCTCCGCGGCCCGCGGACAAGGCCTCATGGTCGAGCTCCAGGCCGATCAGGAACATGTAGAGCACCATTCCCACCTGGCTGAGCGCGTTCAGGACGCCGAGGCTCGCGGCGGGAAAGAGGCTCGAGGCGAGCGCGGGCGCCACGAGGCCCAGGAAAGAGGGCCCGAGCAGCATGCCCGCGAGCATCTCGCCGACCACGTGCGGCTGCCCGAGGGGGCGCAGGGCGAGGCCGCAAAGCCTCGTGGCCACGAGGACGACCAGCAGCTGGAGCAGCAGGAGCCCGATCCCCGACGAGGCCTCCGCCGCGGCGGGCGGGGGCGGCACTCGGAGGGGCGCCGTCGCCCGGTCGGATCCCATGTGGAGCACGAGCAGGATCGCGAGCACGGGCAGGACGACGAGGAACAGATAGTTGAACGGCAGGGACGCGAACCGGGGGGAGAGCCGAGAGGGAGCGCCGCTCACGATCCAATAGTCTGGCACAGTGCACCGAGGGAAGAATGTCTACCCTCGAGCGGCGGTTGATGGTAGAGTGTCTACCCTATGGCCCGCCCCTCCCCCGACCGCGCCCTCCTCCTCCAGGGCACTCTGGACATGCTCGTCCTCCGCACCCTGCGGCAGGGCCCCGCCCACGGCCACGAGATCGCCAAGCACATCCAGCGCACGAGCGACGAGGTGCTGCAGGTGGAGCACGGCTCGCTCTATCCCGCCCTCCATCGCCTGGAGCGGAGGGGCTGGGTGACCGCGAAGTGGGAGAAGTCCCCCCATCGGAACCGGGAGTTCAAGTACTACCGCCTCAGCTCCGCGGGCCGCCAGCACCTCGCGGCGGAAGAGTCGCGCTGGAACCGGATGGTGGCCGCCATCTCGCGGGTGATGAGGACGGCATGAGCGACCTCGATCGCGAGATCGAGAGCCACCTCGACGAGGAGGCGGACGAGCAGCGCGCGCGGGGTCTCGCTCCCGAGGAGGCCCGGTACGCCGCGCTCCGCGCGTTCGGCAACGCGACGCGCGTCAAGGAGGAGGTCCACGACATGTCTCCCTGGCGACTGCTCGACGAGCTCGGTCAGGACGTTCGCTTCGCCCTGCGGACCCTGCGCAAGAACGCCGCGTTCACGGCGGTGGCCGTCCTCTCCCTCGCCCTTGGGATCGGGGCCAACACCGCGGTCTTCAGCCTGGTGAGCGGCGTCCTCCTGAAGTCGCTGCCCTACGCGCAGCCGGAGAGGCTGGTGCAAGTGACCGGCTTCTATCCGCAAGGGGGCGTCGTCCACGTGCAGGACCGGGCGCGGACGTTCGAGGCCGCCGGCTACACCACGAGTGCCATGCTCAACCTCGCCGGGCGGGGAGAGGCGCGTCAGCTCCTCGGCAGCGCCGTCTCCGCGAACCTCTTCGCTCTCCTCGGGGTGGAGGCCGCGCTCGGCCGGACCTTCGAGCCCGGAGAGGACCGCCCCGGACGGGACGGCGTCGTCGTCCTCAGCCACTCGCTCTGGGAGTCCTCCTTCGGCGCGGACCCTGGGGTGATCGGCCGCACGGTCATCGTGCAGGACAGGGACCGCGAGGTGGTGGGTGTCATGCCCCGCGACTTCTCGTTCCCGGGAGCGGGAACGGAGCTCTGGATCCCCCACCATCTCGATCCCTCGGACGCGACCGCGCACTGGGGCGCCGGTTACATGCCCCTCGTGGCGCGGCTGCGGCCGGGAGCCACCCTCGAGCAGGCACGGGGAGAGATCCGATCGCTCGTGGCGGAGACGATCCCCCTCTTTCCCTTCACGATGCCGCGCGACTGGAACGCCGACGCCACGGTGGTCCCCCTGCAGGAGAGCGTCGTCGACGACGTGCGGCTCAAGCTGATCGTGCTCTTCGGCGCCGTCGCCGGCGTCCTTCTCATCGCCTGCGTGAACGTGGCCGGCCTCCTCCTCGCCCTCGCCACCGCCCGCCGCAAGGAGATGGCGCTCCGGGCCGCCCTCGGTGCGGGGAGGGCGCGGATGGTCCGGCAGCTCCTGACGGAGAGCGTCGTCATCGCCCTCGCGGGGGGCGGGCTCGGGATAGCCCTCGCGTTCGCGGCGTTCACCCGGCTCAAGGCCGCGCTTCCCCTGGGCCTTCCGCGTCTCGCCGAGGTCGCGATCGACGGACGGGTGCTGGCTTGCGTCACCCTGCTCGCGCTCGCCACCGGACTCGCGTTCGGCGTCCTCCCCGCGCTGCGGGCCACCGCGATCGATCTCTCGCAGGCGGTGAAGGCGAGCGCGCAGCGGTCCGCGGATCGCGCCACGATCGGCCTCCGCAGCGGCCTCATCGTGGGCGAGATAGCGCTCGCCGTGGTGCTCGTCGTGGCCGCGGGCCTCTTGATGAAAAGCCTCTGGCGGCTCACCCGCGTCGACCCCGGCTTCCGCGCCCCCGACGTGCTCACGGCGCGGATCTCCCCCAGCCCGGCTTCCTGCGCGGACCGCGCGGCGTGCGTCGCCTTCTACGAGCAGATCCTGATGCGGGCGGGCGAGCTTCCAGGCGTCACGGAAGTCTCGGCCACGAACGCCTTGCCCCTCGGGGGTGACGTGCCGTTCCTTCCCGTCGAGATCGAGGGCCAGCCGCTCCAGCCCGCGGAGAAGGGCGCGCCCCTCGCCTGGGCGGGGGCCGTCACTCCGGACTACTTCCGGCTCCTCGGGATTCCCGTGCTGCGGGGCCGGACCTTCACCGCGGGCGACGGACAGACCACGGCGGCCGTCGTGGTGGTGAGCGCCCGGACGGCCCAGCTCTTCTGGCCCGGCGAGGATCCCGTCGGCAAGCACGTACGCGTAGTGTGGGAGGAGAGCGCACGCACCGTGGTCGGGGTCGTGGGCGACGTCCGCCAGTTCGACCTCGCGGGCACCATCCCCGGCTTCCTCCGGGGAGGCGCCCTCTACATGCCCTACTCCCAATCGGTCGGAATCACCCGTCGGATCCCCGAGGCGATGAGCCTGGTCCTCCGGACCTCCGCTCCCACGGCGGGCGTCTCCCGCGACATCCGCGGGCTCGTGGCCCGTCTGAACCCGAACGTCCCCGTCGCCGACGTGCGTCCCCTCGAGGCGATCGTCTCCGCCTCCACCCTGGACTCGCGCTCGCTCGTGATCGTCTTCGCGGCGTTCGGGGCGACGGCGCTTCTCCTCGCCGCCATCGGCATCTATGGCGTCGTCTCGTATTCGACCGCGCAGCGGACGTACGAGATCGGCGTGAGGATCGCGCTGGGGGCGACCCGCCGGAGCATCTTCGGCCTCACTCTCGGCCAGAGCCTCCGGCTCGCCCTCGCGGGCCTCGGTCTCGGCACCCTGGTGGCTCTCGGCGTGACCCGGACCCTGGCCGCCTTCCTCTACGGGACGACGCCTACGGATCCCGCGACGTTCGCGGGGGTGGCGCTGCTGCTGCTCGCCACCGCGCTCCTCGCCGGGTTCCTGCCCGCGCGTCGCGCCGCGAGCATCGAGCCGCGGTCCGCGCTCCGCGTGGATTGACTCCTTAGATTCGTTAAGGGGAGTCGGGTCCACAGCATCCATGAAGCGGAGCTGGCCTTCGGTCTTCTGCCACCGAACTCGCCCCGGGGCGAGTTGTCCATGGCCGAATTCGGCACGAGCGGTAGCGGGCCTGGGTGGGCCTCGCGCCCACGGAGACGCGCACCATTCGGGAGTCGTATTTCTCAAGCGTTAGGCGCGACCGGACCTCGCCTGGCATCTCTCGCGGAGATGATGTGGCCTGCCAACGCAACGCGTGGCGGGGAGGACAGCATGCACGGGACATTGATTCGCGGGGCGGCGGGACTCCCCGATGCCGAGCTGCTACGGCAGGTGGTTCTTCTCGCGCGGCGGGAGCGGGATGCCACAGTCGAGCTCATCGAACACCTCGCCGAGCTCGATGCCCGCAAGCTTCACGTCGCCGAGGGCTAGGGGTCGCTGTTCACCTATTGCACGGGGGCGTTGCGGCTCGCCGAGCATGCCGCCTACAACCGCATCGAAGCCGCTCGCCTGAGCCGACGGTTTCCCGCCGTCCTCGATCTGCTGGCCGACGGCTCGCTGAACCTCAGCACGGCGCGCCTGCTCGCACCGCACCTGCGGCCCGACAACTTCGAGACTCTTGTGGACCAGGCTCGGGGGCGGAGCAAGAGAGAGGTCGAGGTGCTGGTGGCGCACCTGGCGCCGCGGCCCGACGTGGCGGCGTCGGTGAGGCGGCTTCCCGCGCGAGCGCACTCAGCCGTCCTGCCGGGCTCGTCCGGGCCGGTGGCTACGGTCCTGCCCGCCGGTCTCGCTCCGGAGTCCGAAGCCGGCGCAGACATCGCTCCGTACACCTCTCCCGATTCCCCAAGCTCCTCCCCACCGGAAGTCGTGGCAACGATTCCGGACCGCCCGGCGCATCAGCCCGTCATCTCCCCCCTGGCGCCGGAGCGCTACCGCGTCCAGTTCACGATCGGCGCCGCGACACACGCGAACCTGCGGCGCGCCCAGGGTCTCCTGCGCCGCGAGATCCCGGATGGCGATCCCGGCGAGATCTTCGACCGGGCGTTGTCCCTGCTGCTCGAGGACGTGGCCCGGAAGAAGCTGGCCGCGTCCGAGAGACCGCGCTTGCGTCAGGTCACTCCAAGTCGCTCTCGCCACATCCCCGCTGCCGTGAGGCGCAAGGTCTGGTTGCGCGATGGCGGCCGGTGCGCCTTCGTAGCCGCCAGGGGCCGGCGTTGTGCCGAGCGCGCCTTCCTCGAGTTCCATCACCAGGAGCCCTACGCCTTCGGCGGCGAGGCGACGGTCGCCAACATCTCCCTGCGCTGTCGAGCCCACAACGCCTACGAGGCGGAGCTGGCCTTCGGTCCTGGACTATCGGCGAACTCGCCCCGGGGCGAGTTGCGCCGGGAGATCCACGC
This sequence comes from uncultured Acidobacteriota bacterium, assembly GCA_963742595.1. Taxonomy (GTDB): domain Bacteria; phylum Acidobacteriota; class Vicinamibacteria; order Fen-336; family Fen-336; genus CAVPGH01. Next base: position 591,852 of record CAVUMT010000001.1, read on the forward strand.
AAGCGAACGACCCCGGCCAGGACCCTGAGCGCGAGCCCGTCCCTGTCGTCGAGGCACGACGACGGTTCGTCGCCGCGGAGGTGTGCCGCTGACCCCGCGAGCCGAACCCCCACAATCCAGCGACGCGGCCGCCGAGTGGGATCCGGCTAGGAGCGCTCGGCCTCGCGGCGCATGGTTTCCCAGAGCGCGCTCACGTGTTCGCGCTCGGTGGGGATGGCACCCACGGAGACGCGCACCATCCAGCGGCCGTCGAGCTGGGCGGGGGTCAGGTAGGCGGCGCCGGAGCGATTGACGCGCTCGGCCCAGGCGAGGGTGTGGCCGTCGAGCGCTTCGCCGTCGAGACCGGAGGGCTCGTGCCGGACCGAGAGCGTCTGCAGCGGCACGGGCGCGAGCACGCGCCACGCCGGAGCCGCCTTCACCTGCGCCTCCAGCCAGCGCGCGTTCTCGAGGTCGCGACGGAGGCGGCGCTGCAGGCCTTCGACTCCCTGCTCGCGCAGCAAGCACCACAGCTTCAAAGCCCGGAAGCGCCGGCCGAGGGGAATGCCCCAGTCGCGGAGGTTCTTCACCTGGTCGTCCACGCCGGAGCGCAGGAAGCTGGGGTTCGTGCTCATGACACGCACCAGGTGGTCCGGGTCGCGGACGTAGTAGAGCGAGCAGTCAAAGGCCGCGCCCAGCCACTTGTGCGCGTTGAGCACGAGGGAATCGGCGGCCTCGATCCCCTGCCACATCCACCGGCACTCGGGCAGGATCATGGCCGAGCCCGCCATCGCCGCGTCCACGTGCAGCCACAAGCCGTGGGCGCGGGCCGCGCGCGCGATCGCCTCCAGCGGGATCGAGGGCGGTCGTGGTGGTGGTGCCTGTCGTCGCCACGACCGCGCAGGGCCGGAGACCGGCCGCGAGGTCCTCCAAGAGCGCCGCCTCCAGTGCGTCCGGACGCATCGCGTAGCGCTCGTCGGTGGCGACACAGCGGACGTGGGCGCGTCCGAAGCCGGCGAGGAGCGCCGCCTTCTCCACCGAGCTGTGGCTGTGGGCGGAGGCGTAGACCACGAGGGGCGCGCCCCCGTCCTGAAGGCCTCCCCGGGCCAGGGAATACTCCGACGTGCGCTCTCGCGCACAGATGAGGGCCACGAGCGTGCACGTGGAGGCGGTGTCCTGGATGACGCCGCTCCAGGCCTCGGACAGGCCCACCATCTGGCGCATCCAGTCCGTGACCACTTCCTCGAGCTCCGTGAGCGCCGGGCTGCTCTGCCAGGAAAGCCCCAGCACCCCGAGTCCGGTGCTCAGGTAGTCGCCCGAGCACGGACGACAGCTCGCCGTTCGACGGGAAGTACCCGAAGAACGACGGGTGCTGCCAGTGCGAGAGTCCGGGAAGGAGGATCTGCTCGAGGTCGCGGATTACCGCGTCGAAGGCCTCGGGCGACGCGGGCGGCGAGGCGGGAAGGCGGGCGCGCACGGAGCCCGGCGTGACCGGGGACATCACGGGGAGCGAGGGCAGCTTCTCCCGGTAATCGGCGACCCAGTCCACGACCTCGTGACCGAGACGGCGGAATTCTGCGGGCGTCATGGAGCGGTATCGTAGCGCGTCGTCGCTACGCCCTGGGTTAGCATGACCGCATGGAGAGCCCCCCGTCGGCGCGCGGACACTGGGCGCTCGTGGTGGCGGTCCTCGGTGTCGTCGCGATCGTCGCCGGGGTCGCGTTCTACCTCGTCAAGCGCACCGCCGATCTGCCCGCGGACGTGGCCGAGCAGGGACGGAAGGTCCTGAAGGACCTCCAGTCGATCGCCGCCGCCTTCCAGACCGGCACCGTCACCACCACGTTCACGAGCTACGCCACCGAGGTGAGCGGCAGCTCGTTCTTCCAGTTCGCCACGCTGAAGCAGATGGAGGTCTTCGAGCGCCGGGACACCTCCACCGTGTTGTGGGGACAGCTCGCACTTCCCGACGTCGTGGTGGAGGCGCGAGCCCCGGTGGAATACACGTACTACCTGGACCTCAACAAGCCCTGGTCGCTGCGGCTGGAGAAGGGCGTCGTCTGGGTCATCGCCCCGCGCATCGAGTGGAACACTCCCGCCCTCGACGCCTCCGCCCTGCGCTTCCATGTCCGCGAAGGCAGCGTGTTCCGGGACGAGGGCCTCGCCGCGGAGAACCTGCGGGCCGGCCTCACGGAGATGGCGCGGGGCAAGGCGCTTCAGAACGTCGCCCTCGTGCGCGAGGTGGGCCGCCGGAAGACCGAGGAGTTCGTCGAGACGTGGCTCGTCCGGGGCTTCAGCGACGGGGCCTCCTACAGGGCGCGCGTGGTCTTCGCGGACGAGCCGCCGGCGCTCGCCTCCCCCGCCTCTCCCACGCCAACGCCCTGACCCTCCGGTACCCCAAGGCGCCGCGCGCGGACGTGGTGGACGACTACCACGGCACCTCCGTCCCCGACCCCTACCGATGGCTCGAGGACGCGGACCTCCCGGAGACCGCCCGCTGGGTGGACGAGCAGAACGAGCTCCTGCGCCGGCTCGTGGACGGACCCGTCCGCGACGCGCTCCGTCGCCGGCTCGCCGAGCTCTACGACTATCCCCGGCTCTCCGTGCCCGAGCGGAGAGGCGGCTCGTACTTCTACTTCCGGAACACCGGGCTGCAGGACCAGTCGGTCCTCTACGTGCGCGAGGGTGCTACGGAACGGGTCCTGCTGGATCCCAACACGCTCTCTTCCGACGGGACGGTGGCCCTCACCCTGGCCGTCCCCACCCGGGACGGCCGACTTCTCGCCTACGCAATCTCGCGGAGCGGGAGCGACCGCCAGGAGATCCTGGTGCGCGACGTCGCGACGGGACGCGACCTCCCCGACCGCGTCCTCTGGGCGAAGTTCACGGGAATCTCCTGGACCCCGGGCAACGACGGCTTCTACTACACGCGCTTCCCGGAGCCGGGCTCCGTCCCTCCCGAGGACGAGAACTATTGCGGAAAGGTCTACTTCCACCGGCGGGGCCGGCCCCAGACCGAGGACGACCTCGTCTACGAGCGTCCGGAGGACAAGGAGCTCTTCCCCGCCGCCTCCGTCACGCGCGACGGTGGCACTCTCGTGCTCTCCACGGCCCGGGGCGCGAGCGGCAAGGCCGAGATCCATCTGCGCGACCTCGGATCGCCGGGGGCTCCGCTCCGTCCGCTCTTCACGGGATTCCTCCACGACGTGAGCTTCGTGGACGAGGTGGACGGCCGCTTCTTCTTCCGGACGGACGAAGCGGCGCCACGCGGGCGGGTGGTCGCGGTCGACCCTGCCCGGGGCGTGGATGCGGTCGAGGTGCTGCCCGAGGGAAAGGACAAGCTCGAAGCGGTCGCCATCGTCCATCGGACGCTGGTGGCCCACCGCCTTCGCGACGCGAGCAGCCGGCTCGAGCTCTACGATCTCGACGGGCGGTTCCGAGGGGAGATTCCGTTACCGGGACTGGGTACGGTCGCCGGGCTCACCGGGGAGCCCGACGACGAGGAGATGTTCCTCGGATTCACCTCGTTCACCGAGCCCGCGACACCCTACAGATGGGATTTCGCCGCAGGCACGCTCACGCCCTTCGAGCCGACGCGCGCGCGGCACGACGCGTCGGGCTACGAGGCCCGGCAGTATTTCTTCGCTTCAAAGGACGGCACGCGAATCCCCTTGTTTCTCGTCCACCGAAAAGGCCTCGAGCCCGACGGGGGTCGCCCCACGCTCCTCTACGGGTACGGCGGCTTCAACATCAGCCTCACTCCCGCCTACAACCCGGCGATCCGCGTCTGGCTGGACCGCGGGGGCGTCCTCGCGGTCGCCAACCTCCGCGGGGGCGGCGAGTACGGGGAGGAATGGCACGAAGCCGGGATGAGGGAGCGGAAGCAGAACGTCTTCGACGACTTCGTCGCGGCCACGGAATGGCTCGTGACGACGGGCTGGACGCGCGCGGACAAGCTCGCCATCCAGGGGGGAAGCAATGGCGGCCTGCTCGTGGGAGCGGTGATGACGCAGCGGCCGGAGCTGTTCGGCGCGGTCGTCTGCCAGGTGCCGGTGGCGGACATGCTGCGCTACCACCGCTTCACGGTCGGCCGCTTCTGGATCCCCGAGTACGGCTCCGCCGAGGATCCCGCGGACTTCCCCGTCCTCTACCGATACTCCCCCCTGCACAACGTCCGGGACGGGGTCGACTACCCGGCGACGCTCGTCATGACCGCGGACACGGACGACCGGGTGGCCCCGGGGATGGCCAAGAAGTTCGCGGCGCGCCTCCAGGCGGCGACGGACGGCCGCCGTCCGATGCTCATTCGCGTGGAGACGCGGGCGGGCCACGGCCTGGGAAAGCCGATCACGAAGCAGATCGACGAGCAGGCCGATCTGTACCGCTTCCTCCTGATGGCGCTCGGGGAGGAAGCGTAGACGTTCCTAGGAGCCCCCGACCTTCCGAGGTGAGGTCATGCGCTGGAAGCTGCGCGTGTTCGTCGTGCTCTTCTTCCAGGGCTGCTCCGTGGCGTGACGCGGAGGGACGGCGTGGGCCTTCGCGGCCGGCGCCTCCGGCTCCGGTGCCGGGGCAGGCGCCGCTTCCGCCGCCTTCGCGCGGGCGGCACGGGCCGCATCCTCGTCTTTGCCGAGGTGGCAGTTCTTGTACTTCTTTCCCGAGCCGCAGTGGCAGGGGTCGTTGCGGCCGATCACCTTCCCGGTTGAGCCTTCCAAGGCAGCGCCTCCTTCTCTTCACCACTCTACTACGGGCGCGCGCGGGCGCGCTCTCCCGCGGGGGAAGCCCGCTCCCTCGGCTGGAGGGCGCTTCTTCAGACGGCCGGGACCGCGGGAGCCCTCTCCCGCAGCACCACGTAGGCCATCCATCCCGAGGCGATGTCCACCGCGGCGTGAAGGAGCATCCCGGGCAGGAGGCTTCCCGTCCAGAGGTAGAGCACGGCGAAGACTCCCCCGGCGAGGAGCGCCTTGACGACGGCGCTCCACCCCAGGTGGGAGTGGGCGACCGCGAAGACCACGAGCGCCACGAGCTGGCCGCCCCACGCGCCCAGCCAGTGCGAAAGGAACCAGGGCAGGAGGCCGCGGAAGAGGAGCTCCTCGCAAACCCCCGCGGTCAGCGAAACGGCGACGAACCCCTGGAACTCGCTCTTCCCCACGGGCAGGATCTCCAGGTGCGGCAGGACGCTCGCACGCACCTGGGCGTGCGTCTCTTCGCGGCGGGCGACCATGAGGCTCTGCGCCAGCATCAGCCCGGAGAGCCCGATCGCGACGAGGAGGCCCGGGACGAACCGGGCCCCGTCGAGGCCGAGGAGCCCGAGCCCCGTCCAGTCGCGGTCGAGGTGGATCCACACCCCGACGGTCGCCGCCGCGAAGAGCCATTGCGTGATCATGGCCTCCGCATACGCCGCGAGACGGGCTCCCGGAATCCCCGCCCGGACCTGCTCACGGTAGGAGGCGTAGGACCAGTACACCCGCAGCGGCCAGAGGACGGCGAAGGAGAGGCAAAGGGCGTAGTCGATCCAAGTGATCATCGGGATACCTCCGACGAGTGCCCGCTCCTGCGGCCCGAGGGGCTGAGGACGAATGTGACGGCGAAGACCTCGGAAGCGGACGCGCTCCGGCGGTTCTCGGCCTCGAATAGCGAGGCGATCTCGTCGAGCAGGCGGTTGACCCGGGCCAGGGCCGCCGCGGACAGGGACCCGCGGTGCCGCCGCGAGTGGAAGGCCCGCGCGCGACCGAACGCCCCGACATCGCCGGAGAGGATGGCGGCCGCCGCCTCGCGCTGGGCGAGCCTCAGGGAGGCGCCGATCGTGCGCACCGCGGAGCGGAGGACGGCGGGGCTCGCCGCCGCGCCCGCCACCGCGAAACGCGGTGCGGCCAGGGCGTAGAGCGCCTCCGTGCGCGATCCGGAGGGCCGGCGGCCGGCGAGGCGCAGGAGCCCCGCCCGATGGAGCAGCTTGACGTGGTAGTGCAGCGCGGTGGTGCGGCGGCCCGTGCGGCGGGCGAGCTCGGCCACGGATGCGGGCCCGCGGTGGTCAAGCTGCTCCAGCACCTCCTGGCGCACGGGGGAGGTCACCGCCTCCAGCTCGCGCTTCGAGACGAGCCGCTTCGTCCCCGGGGGCAGCCTCACGAGACCGAGGCTGTCAGGTCTCTATTCAAAAGTCAATAAATTTTTGAATCTAATTATTGCTGAATACTGAACGACTCAGACGATGGCCGCCCCCGCCTCCGGGGCCGCGGAGAGGGCTTCCGCGACCGCGGAGAGGCCCCGGTCCAGATCCGCCCGTCCGGGGGCCGCGCCCAGGCAGAGACGGACGGCGTGGGGCACCGTCCCCCGCCCCACCACGAACGCCTCCGCCGGCGACACGGACACTCCGCGCCCGCGCATCTCCGCGGTGAAGCTGTCGCTGCGCCACGGCTCGGGCAGGTGCAGCCACACGTAGTAGCCCGAGGGATGCGTGTCGTAGCGGGCGTTGCCGAGAAGGGCGCGGGCCTGGGCCTGGCGCGCCTTCGCCTCGCGGCGGCGCTCCGCGACCAGGAGGTCGGCCGTGCCGTCACGGATCCACGAGGAGACGAGGGCGGCCATGAGCGGCGGGGCGGCCCAGGTGGTGGCGCGGAGGCTCGCCGCGAGGCGTCCGAACATGCCCGGGGGCGCGAGCGCGTACGCGATGCGCAGCCCGGGGGCGAGCGTCTTCGAGGTGCTCGTCAGGTAGTAGCTCAGCTCGGGGGCGAAGGCGGCGATGGGCGCGGGACGGCTCTCCGGGAGAAGCGCGTGGATGTCGTCCTCCACGATCGCTACCCCGTGCTGGCGCGCGATGCGGGCGATCTCGCGGCGGCGGCCCTCGGGCATGACCGCGGCCGTCGGGTTGTGGATCGTCGGCACGAGGTACACCGCGCGGACGGAGCCCTCCCTTGCACGCGTCCTCGAACGCCTCGGGACGCATGCCGTCCCCGTCGAGGGCGATGCCCTGGACCCGCAGGTGGAGAAGGCCCGCCACCGCCTTCAACCCCGGGTAGGTGAGCTCGTCGGCGAGGAGTAGCTCCCCCGGCTTCAGCAGCGTCGCGAGCACGGTCATGATCCCGTGCTGGCTGCCCGAGCACACGAGCACGTCGTCCGGACGGGCGGCGACGCCGGAGCGCTCGATCCAGAGAGCGCCCGCCTCGCGGTCGACCGCGTTTCCGCCGTCGGCCGGGTAGTCGAGGATCGAGGCGAGGTCCTCCTGGCGCGCGAGCGTCGCAAGCGTGCGCTCGAGGGCGAGCCGGTGCGGCTCGCTGTCGAGATGGGGCGGATGGTTCTGGCTCAGGTTGATCAGGCCTGCGGTCGACGACGAGGAGCGGAAGTCCGTCGGGATCGGCCGCGCACGGATGAAGGTGCCGCGACCGACCTCCCCCGAGATGAGTCCACGCCGGGCGGCCTCGGCATAGGCACGGCTCACCGTCCCGACCGTCACACCCAGGCGCTCGGCGAGCTCCCGATGCGTGGGAAGCTGGGCCCCCGGCTTCAGTGTCCCGGCCGAAACGTCGTCGGCAAGGGCCTCGGCAATAGCGACATAGCGCGATCCGTCGCGGCTCGCTAGCCGTGGCATCCACATTGTCATGGTGACAATGTAAGTATTGACACCATCCAATGTCAAGACTAAATTGCGATTGAACCCCATGGAGGGAAACGTGGCCGAACGAGAGCGGCGGGCCCCGGTGAGCACGATCGACCCGTTGCCAAACCCGGACGTCGAGGAGAGCCTGGATCCCGGCCGACTGGGAAGGCCTCCGGCTCCTCGGCCACCGCATGGTGGACGACGCGCTCGAGTATCTGCGGACCGTGCGCGAGCGTCCCGTGTGGCAGAGCCCGCCCGACGCGGTTCGCGCGCGGCTCGACGAGCCGCTGCCCCGCAAGGGACAGGGCTACGAGAAGACGTACCGCGATTTCCTCGAGGGCGTCCTTCCCTACCCCACCGGCAACATCCATCCGCGTTTCTGGGGCTGGGTGATCGGCACCGGCACCCCCTTCACCGCGCTCACCGAGATGCTCGCGGCGACGGTCAACCCGAACGTCAGCGGGTTCGACGACGGGGCGAGCCTCGTCGAGGACCGCGTGCTCGCCTGGTTCAAGGAAGCGATGGGCTTTCCCGCGACGGCGAGCGGCCTGCTCGTGAGCGGCGGCTCCATGGCGAACCTCGTCGGCCTCGCCGTGGCCCGCCACGCAAAGGCGCCCTTCGACGTGCGCCGACTCGGCCAGGGCGCGGCGCCGCGGCGGATGGTCCTCTACGCGTCCGTCGAGGCACACAGCTCGGTCAAGAAGGCGGCGGAGCTCCTCGGCCTGGGAAGCGACGCTCTCCGTCTCCTGCCCGTGGACGCCGAATACCGGATCGACCTGTCGGCGCTGCGCGACGCGATCGCGAGCGACCGCAAGGCGGGTTTCCAGCCGTTCTGCGTCGTGGGTACGGCGGGGACCGTGAACACCGGGGCCACCGACGACCTCGACGCCCTCGCGGACGTGTGCAAGAAGGAAGGGCTCTGGATGCACGTGGACGGGGCGTTCGCCGCCCTCGCCGCGCTCTCGCCGGACCTGCGAGCGCGGCTCGGGGGGATGTCACGCGCCGACTCCCTCGCGTTCGATCCGCACAAGTGGGGGTACTTCCCCATCGAGGTGGGGTGCGTGCTCGTGCGCCAACCGGAAGGCCAACGCTCGGCGTTCACGACCCTGGCCGCCTACCTCGCTCCCGGCGAGGGCGGGATCGCGGGGCGCACCGACCGGTTCGCGGACCGGGGGATGCAGCTCACGCGCGGCTTCAAGGCCCTCAAGGTGTGGATGGGGCTCAAGGCGGAGGGGACGGAGAAGCTGGGACGGCTCATCAAGCAGAACGTCGACCAGGCCGCCTACCTCGCCGCGCGCGTCGGCGAGACGAGCGAGCTCGAGATGCTCGCTCCCGCCCCCCTGAACATCGTCTGCTTCCGCTACCGCGGAAGCGGCGAGGGCGACCTCGACCGGATCAACAAGTCGATCCTGGTGCGCCTGCACGAGGGCGGTATCGCCGCGCCCTCCTACACCGTGCTCGGCGGCCGCTACGCGCTGCGCGTCTGCATCACGAATCACCGCACGCGCCGCGAGGATCTCGACGTCCTGGTGCGCGAGGTGGTGCGCCTCGGCCGGGAGCTCTCCCTGTGAGCGTCACCCTCGCCGACGTGGAGGACGCCCGGGCGCGCATCGCGCCCCACGTGCGGCAGACGCCGCTCGAGCGCACTTCCCTGCTCTCCCGCGCCGCCGGCGTCGACCTGTGGCTCAAGCAGGAGAACCGCCAGCACACGGGGTCCTTCAAGCCCCGAGGCTCGCTCAACAAGCTCCTGAGCCTCGCTCCCGCGGAGATCCGCCGCGGCCTCGTCACCGCGTCCGCGGGCAACCATGCGCTCGGGGTCGCCTACGCGTGCCGGGCCCTCGGGATCGAGGGGGCGACGCTCTTCGTCCAGAGGAACGCGGCTCCCGCCAAGATCGCCAAGCTCGGCGAGTACCCGGTGAAGCTGAACCTCGTGGGGGAGACCTACGAGGAGGCGGAGAAGGCCGCGCTCGCCCACGCCGAGGAGACGGGCGCCGTCTACGTCTCGGCCTACGACGACGAAGCGGTGATCGCGGGCTACGGCACCTGCGGGCTGGAGATCCTCGACGGGCTCGGGGACGTGGGAACCGTCCTCGTCCCCGTGGGGGGCGGCGCCCTGTCCGCGGGGATCGCGGTCGCGGTCAAGGCGAAACGCCCCCGCGTGCGCGTGATCGGGGTGAACGCCGCGGCCTCGCCTTCCGCGCTCCTCTCCTTCAAGAGAGGCGAGGCGATCGTCCACTACGACCACGAGCCGACGCTCGCCCACGGGCTCGCGGGCGGGTACGGGCAGATCCCCTTCGCGGTCGCGCGGACGCTGATCGACGAGATCGTGCTCGTCACGGAAGACGAGATGAAGAAGGGGATCGCCGCCCTCGTCGACGCCGAGCAGGTCCTGGCGGAGGCGTCCGGGATCGCGGCCCTCGCCGCGGTCCTCTTCGGGAAGGCGAAGGGCCTCCGGGGGCCCGTGGTGGCCGTTCTCTCGGGGGGAAACATCGATACGGGGACGCTCAAGGCCGTCCTCGACGGAGCAGAGTGATGACTATCGAGAAGAAGACGGGAACCCTGGCCCTCAAGACCGGCCTCGCGGAGATGCTGAAGGGCGGGGTCATCATGGACGTCACCAACGAGGAGCAGGCGAAGATCGCGGAGGACGCGGGGGCGGTGGCGGTCATGGCCCTGGAGCGCGTGCCCGCGGACATCCGCCGCGACGGCGGGGTCGCGCGCATGGCCGACCCCACGATCGTGGAGCGGGATCATGGGGGTGGTGACGATCCCCGTGATGGCCAAGTGCCGCATCGGCCACTTCGCGGAAGCGCGCGTCCTCGAGTCCCTCGGCGTCGACTTCATCGACGAGAGCGAGGTCCTCACCCCGGCCGACGAGGCCTTCCACGTGGACAAGCACGCCTTCAAGGTCCCGTTCGTGTGCGGCTGCCGCGACCTCGGAGAGGCCCTCCGGCGGATCGGCGAGGGGGCGGCCCTCGTCCGCACCAAGGGCGAGCCGGGCACCGGGAACATCGTGGAGGCGGTGCGTCACATGAGGACCGTGGTCTCGGGGATCAAGCGCCTCACGACGCTCGCCCCCGAGGAGCTCATGACCGAGGCCAAGAACCTGGGCGCGCCCTACGAGCTCGTGCGGCTCGTGGCGGAGACGGGGGTGCTCCCCGTGCCGAACTTCGCCGCGGGAGGGATCGCCACTCCCGCCGACGCCGCGCTCATGATGGGCCTGGGGGCCCAGTCCGTCTTCGTGGGCTCGGGGATCTTCAAGTCCGCCGATCCCGCTCCCCGCGCGCGCGCGATCGTCCGCGCGACCACGCACTGGCAGGACGCGAAGGCGGTGACCGACGCCTCGCGCGGGCTCGGAGGGGCCATGCCCGGTCTCGAGACCGCGAGCCTGCCCGAGGCGGAGAAGCTCCAGACGCGGGGGTGGTGATGCGCCCTTCGTTCGGCGTCCTCGCCCTGCAGGGCGACTTCGCGGCGCACCGGGAGGCCTTCCGCGACCTGGACGTCCCCGCCCGCGAGGTGCGGCGGACCTCCGAGCTCGCGGGTCTCCACGGGCTCGTCATCCCCGGGGGAGAGAGCACGACGCTCCTGAACTTGATGCGCGACGAGCCGTGGTTCGAATCGCTCCGTCGCTTCCGCGACGAGGGCGGCGTCCTCCTCGGCACCTGCGCGGGGGCCATCCTCCTCGCCCGCGAGGTGCGGCCGCGGCAGGAAAGCCTCGGCCTCCTCGACGCGGTGATCGAGCGCAACGCCTACGGACGGCAGGTCGACTCGTTCCAGGCGCGGGTGGACGCACCCGCGCTCGGGGGATCCCTCGAGGGCGTCTTCATCCGCGCCCCCCGCTTCGTCGCCCTCTGGCCGGAGGTGGAGGTGGTCGCCCGCCACGAGGGAGTGCCGGTCGTGGTCCGCCAGGATCGGGTGGTGGCCGCCACGTTCCACCCCGAGCTGACGCGGTCGCGCGCCCTCCACCGGTACGCGGTGGACCTGGCGGAACGCCGGGTCGTCCCCGGACGGAGGACGGCGTGAGCCGCGAGTGGATCCGGGGGCGCTACCGGGTGAGCACCGACCCGCGCCGCGTGGACATGGACGTCGTCCATGGCTACCTCACCCGGTCCTACTGGGCGGAAGGCATCCCGCGCGCGCTCGTGGAGCGGTCGATCCACAACTCGCTCTGCTTCGGCGTCTACGACGACGGCCGGCAGGTCGGGTTCGCCCGCGTGGTGACGGATCGCGCGACGTACGCCTACCTCGCGGACGTCTTCGTGCTCGAGGAGCACCGTGGGCGCGGCCTCTCCAAGTGGCTCCTGGAGTGCGTGCTCGCCCACCCCGAGCTTCAGGGGCTCCGCCGATGGCAGCTCGCCACCCGCGACGCACACTCGCTTTACGCCCGCTTCGGATTCGAGAGCCCCGAGCCGGGAAACTTGATGGAGATCCGTCGCCCCGACGCCTATCGCCGGGCGTCGTGACCCTTCCCGACTTTCCCGTGCGCCGGGGCCGAGTGGTCCTGCGCGCGACCACCGAAGCGGACCTTCCCTTCGTGCTCGAGGCGGAGCGCGCCACCGCCTTCGTGCGCCACTGGCCGGCCGAGGAGCACCGGGCGGTCCTGGGAGATCCCGGCTGCGCGCACTGGATCGTCGAGACCGAGGCCCGACGCGCCGGCTACGTGATCCTCCGCGGGCTCCAGGGTCCCGACCGCTGCGTGGAGCTGAAGCGGATCAACCTGGCGGAGCGCGGCCGCGGGCTGGGACGGGAGACGCTGCGCCTCCTCAAGCGGATCGTTTTCGAGAACCTCGGCGCCCACCGGCTCTGGCTGGACGTCATGGCCCATAACGGGGCCGCTCGACACCTCTACCAGTCGGAAGGGTTCGTCCTCGAGGGGGCGATGCGCGAGGCCCATAGCACCGACGGGCGGTACGTGGACCTCCTGCTGATGTCGATCCTCGAGGACGAGTACCGGGCTTCTACGGTGTGATGCTGAGAGTGCCCGTCATCCCCGCGTGAAGCGTGCAGACGTAGTTCCGGTTCCCCGCGGTAGTGAAGGTGATGGGCGCGCTCGTCGCGTTCGAGTTGATGACGCCGGTGTCGAAGCCGCTTCCCGTGGCGGTGTGTGGCATAGCGCCGTCGTCATTCGTCCAGCGGACCTGCTGCCCCACTCGCACGACCGCCGGGTTGGGCGAGTAGGACTGGAGCTCCCGCTTGCCCGAGGATCCGAATCGTGACGACGCCGGGCGTCGGTGACGGGGCAGGCGTGGGCGTGGCTGTCGGCGTCGGTGTGGGCGTCGGCGTGGCTGTGGGTGTCGGCGTCGGAGTGGGGGCGGGCGTCGGAGTGGGCGTGGGCGTCACGACCGCTACGGGGTTCGAGTCGCCACCACAGCTACCGAAAGACAGGGCGACAACGGCAATCGCAAGCGACGCGAGAACGATGGAATAAGAAGAAGATGAACGACGTCCTGAAAACATGCGGCCTCCTGGGGTTTGACGGACCAACGCCCCCCTCCCGTTGTCCTAGCAGGCGGCGTGCCGCTTCACGGAGGAGGTACCGACACTGAAAACTCACGGGTTACGGATGCGGGGCGCAGGGGCTATTGAGGAAGCCCGTAAATCCTTACATTCGTCGAAAGCGGACTTGACCCGCCCGGTCCCGCCGTTCTAGCGTCTCGCTCCGAAACTCGACCTGGAGAGGGCACAAGTGAACAGGCAAAAGTTGACCGTCCTGCTCGCGGGCGTGCTCGCGAGCGTGACCCGTGCGGAAGCGGAAACGCCCGCCGCCCTGGCCTTGGTGGGGGGCCGCGTCGTCAGCGTTTCCGGAGCCGTGCTCGAGAAGGGAACGGTCGTCCTTCGCGACGGGCTCATCGCGGCGGTGGGCGCGAACGTCCCCGTCCCGCCCGACGCCCGCGTGCTCGACGCCACCGGCCTCGTCCTGACGCCCGGCCTCATCGACGGCTTCGGCGGCGTGGGACTCCCCACGCCCCCGCCCCGCACCCGCGAAGCGGGTGCGGCTCCTGCCCCGCCCGCCTCTCCAGTCCCTGGCCCGCTCGCCCCGGATGCCATGAGCCTCGATCAGTTCCGCCCCGCCGACGCCGTGAAGGCCCGCGACGCGGGCATCACCACCGCGCTCGTCGTCCGTCGCGAGGGCGTCCTCCCCGGGCAGAGCGTGCTCGTCAACCTCGCCGGCGAGAAGGCGGAGGACATGGTGCTCCGCCAGCCCGCGGCGCTGCACCTGCACCTGACGACCGTCTCCCGGCAATACCCCGGGTCGCTCATGGGGACGATGGCCTACGTGCGCCAGTCCCTGCTCGACGCGGCGCGCTATCGCGAGGAGTGGGCGGCCTACGAGAAGGCGCCCGCGGGCCGAAAGCGCCCCGCCTACGACACAGCGCCTCGCCGCGTGGCAGGACGTGCCGCGGGCCGGGAGATGCTCGTCGTGACCGCGAGCCGCGAGAACGACATCCGCCGCGCCCTCGCCCTCGCCGACGAGTTCAAGGTGCGGGTGACGGTGGCGGGCGCGCCCCAGGCCTCGCGTCTCGCCGCGCTCGTCAAGAGCCGCAGCCTGCCCCTGCTCGTCAGCGTGAACTTCGACCCGCCCCGGAGCGCTCCCGAGGCGTTCGGCGGATTCGGAGGGACGGACGAGGACGAGCAGCGCAAGCGAGATCGAGGAGGCCGAGCGGAACCCGGGCGCGCTCGCAGAAGGCGGGCGTCCGCTTCGCGCTCGTCTCCGGCTACGCTCCCGACTTCCTGGCCGGCGTGCGCAAGGCCATCGCACGCGGCCTGCCGAGGGATGCGGCGCTGCGCGCGGTGACCCTGGGCGCGGCGGAGGCGCTCGGGATCGCGGACCGCACTGGGCAGCCTGGAGGCCGGGAAGATCGCGAACGTGGTGGCGTGGTCGGGCGAGCCGCTGACGAAGGACGCGAAGGCGAAGTGGGTCTTCGTGGACGGACGGCTCTACGAGCCGGAGGAGCGGACGGAGGCGAAGACGGACGGAGCGGGACAGCTGGAGGAACAGAGGTGAGAAAACTGGGACTGGCTCTGAGCCTCGCCCTCCTTCGTGCCTCCGCGGTCTGCGCGGAGGGCGATGCTGGCACATCGTCGGCGGGACGATCCTGACCGCGGGGCCCCACGGGACGATCGAGCGGGGGACGGTCCTCGTCCGAGGGGGCAAGATCGTCGCGGTGGGGCGGGACGTGACCGTGCCCGCGGGGGCCACGGTGATCGACGCCACCGTCGCGCTTCGTGATCCCCGGGATCATCGACGCGCACTCCCACACCGCGGTCGAGGGCGGCGTCAACGAGTGCACGGACTCCGTGACCGCGGAGGTGCGCATCGCGGACGTGATCGACCACGACGACGTGAACATCTACCGGCAGCTCGCGGGCGGCGTCACGACCGTCAACGTGCTGCACGGCTCCTGCAACGCCATCGGCGGCCAGAACGCGGTGCTCAAGCTGCGCTGGGGGAAGCCGCCGGAGGAGCTGGTCTTCAAGGAGGCGCCCCGCGGGATCAAGTTCGCGCTCGGGCGAGAACCCCAAGCGCTCGAACTTCCGCGTCCCCGGCCCGCCCCGCTACCCCGCCACCCGCATGGGCGTGGAGGTGGTGATCCGCGAGGCCTTCGAGCAGGCGCGCGCCTACAAGCGCGAGTGGGAGGACTACGACAAGAAGGTCAAGGCGGCGGGCGCCCGGGCGGGAAGCCGGCGCCCCCGCGCCGGGACCTCCGACTGGAGACGCTGCGCGACATGCTCGACGGCAAGGTGCTCGTGCACGCCCACTGCTACCGCGCGGACGAGATCCTGATGCTGATCCGCGTGGCCGAGGAGTTCGGCTTCAAGATCCGCACCTTCCAGCACGTGCTGGAGGGCTACAAGGTCGCGAGCGAGATCGCCAGGCACGGCGCGGGCGCCTGCACCTTCTCCGACTGGTGGGCCTACAAGCTGGAGGCCTACGACGCCATCCCCTACAACGCCGCCATCATGGCCGCGCCACGGCGTCGTCGTCTCGCTCAACTCCGACTCCGACGAGCTGGCGCGCCGGCTCTACTGGGAGGCGGCCAAGGCGGTGAAGTACGGCGGCGTGGGCGAGGACGAGGCCCTCAAGATGGTCACCCTCAACCCGGCCTGCGCAGCTCGGCATCGACAAGCGGGTGGGCTCGATCGAGGTGGGCAAGGACGCCGACCTCGCGATCTTCAGCGCGCACCCCTTCTCGCCCGACGCCCGGGTGCGAGATGACGCTCGTGGACGGGGTCGTCTACTTCGACCGCGCGAAGGACCTGGCCGCGCGGAAGCCGGTCCGCGGCCACGGCGGGAGACGGCAATGAGAACAGGGACTGGCATCGGGACTGGCTCTGGCCTCGCCCTCCTTCGTACATCCGCGGTCGCGCGGACGCGGCGAGGTGACCGCGCATCGCCGGAGCGCGCGCATCGTCACCGTGTCCGGCCCCGTGATCGAGAAGGGCACGGTCGTCCTCTCCGGCGGGAAGATCGCGGCCGTGGGCGCCGACGGTCGACGCCTCCCGCGGGGGCGCGGATCATCGACGGCGCGGGCAAGACCGTCTACCCGGGCCTCATCGACGGCCTCACCACGCTGGGCCTCGACCGAGATCGGGAGCGTGCCGGGCTCCGTGGACACGACCGAGGTCGGGCGACGTGAACCCGCACGTCCCGGCCTGGGTCGCGCTGCACCCGCACAGCGAGCTGATCCCGGTGGCGCGCGCCAACGGCGTCACCGCCGCGCTCGGCCGCGCCCGCGGGCGGGCTCGTCTCCGGACAGAGCGCGCTCATCCGCCTCGCGGGCGACGACCCCGGCCGCGCTCACCGTCAAGGCGCCGGTCGCCATGCACGTCGTCTACCCGCGGGACGGCCGGCACCCGACCCCTCGCAGACCCTCCCGGAGCCGGAGCTGAAGACGTTCGAGGAGCGCCAGCAGGACAAGAAGAAGAACCAGGAGAAGGAGCTCCTCCGGCTTGCGCACGCTCCTGGAGGAGGCCAAGGCCTACGGCGGGGCCCTGGAGGCCGCGCGGGCGGGCCGGATGGCGCCTCCGAAGCCCGACCTCGTCCTCGAGGCGCTGGCGCCCGGCCGCGCGCGGCGAGCTGCCCGGTGGTCATGCGCGCGGACACCGAGGACGACATCCGCGGCGCGGTGAAGTTCGCGGACGAGCGCGGGCTCGAAGCTGATCATCGCCGGCGGCCTCGAGGCCTGGCGCTGCGCGGACCTCCTGCAGCGACAAGGAGGTCCCCGTCCTCCTCAAGGTGGACTGCGGCTCCCCGCCCGCGAGTCCGACCCCTACGACGCGGCCTACGCGAACGCGGCGACGCTCTTCCGGGCGGGCGTCCGCTTCGCGATCGTGACCGACGACGCCTCGACAACGCGCGCAACCTGCCCTACGAGGCGGCCATGGCCCGCGCCTACGGGCTGCCCGCGGACGCGGCCCTCCGCGCGATCACGCTCTCCCCCGCCGAGATCTTCGGGGTGGCCGACCGCCTCGGCTCGATCCGGTCCGGCAAGTACGGCAACCTCGTCGTGGCGAGCGGCGACATCATGGACCACCGCACGCAGGTGGACGCACGTCTTCATCGACGGCGTCGCCCAGTCGCTCGAGACACGGCACACGCGGCTCTACCAGGAGTTCAAGGACCGGCCCTGACCGCGTTCGTCTCGGAGCGGCGCCGCAGATCGCCGGGCACGCCCCTCAGGGCGACGGGCAGCGGGATCAGGATCTTGTCCGCGCCGAAGTCGAAGACGCCGTAGCGCGCGCGCTCCTCGTCGTTGTACCCGAAGGCGACTCCCAGCCGGCGGCCCTGGTGCCGGAGCACCGCGAGGCCGGTGACGCGTGTGTCGTCGAGGGCGCCCCCCGCGAGGAGGTCCACGAGCCCGTCGACGTCCACGGCGAGCGCGCCGTCCTCCAGGGTCAGGAGGCGGACGTCCTCGAAGCGCTCGCCGCGGGGCCCGAGGGCGACGTCGCCCAGCTTCCGCTCGCGGAGCCGACACGTCGCGGTCGCGAGCACGTCCCCCGGCCGGTAGCCGAGGATGCTGTAGGGGACCGGGACCTTCACCGGGCCGACGAACTCGAGGGCGATGTCCGCTCCGCGACCGTCGCGCGAACGGCGCCAGACCTGGGCCACCTTGTGGTACGGGAGCCGCGTGGCCGTCTTCCTGCGCGCGATCTCCCGCTCGAGGTGCTCGCGGCTCAGCAGGCCGTAGCTCTCCGTGTCGAGCAGGCCGAGGAGGATCGCGAAGACCGGATCCTTCACCGACGAGGCGAAGGGCAGAGGGTCCTGGAGCTCCGCGAGGGGCGGGGCGGGCTCTCCCGCCGGCACGGGCGCGGCCGCGATCCCTCCCAGGCTCGCTCCGATGACGGCGAGAAGAGAGGCCACGAGCCGATGATACGCGCGGGCGGAAGCGGGAACTATGGGGCCTGAGCGCCCCCGGCCCATAATGTGACCGACGTGAGCGACCTCGTGTTCGTGCTGCCGCGGCCGTTCCTCTTCCTGTATTCCGCTATCGCCCTCTCGTTCTCGACGGCTCTCGTCCTCCTCTCGCTGGGTCGCGGATTCGGCGAGCTCGGGGGATGGCTCGCCGCCTGCCTCGGCCTCGGCGCCCTCGCCCTCCGCCGGCCCCGGATCGCTCCCCTCGCCGCCGGTTTTCTCGCCTTTCTCCTCGGCTTCGTGAGGACGTATCGGGGGGGCTCCAATCTCGACCTCGGGCTCGCGCTCATAGCGCTCGCCGTCTCGGTGTACGTCTTCTCCCTCGCCACCCGGACCCCGAGCGGCGTACGCCTCGACCTCGGCGGGATGTCGCTCTTCGCGATCGCCACCTGGTCGGTCCTCTCGCTCGTCTTCGCCGTCGCCCGGATCCGCTCGTTCGCGCCCGCCCCCGGCTTCGCGTACCGCACCTACTCGTTCAACGCGCTGGGGTTCCCGTCCGATGAAGCCGTCCTGCGCGCCGTGCTCGGGGCGGCCACCGCTTTCGTCTGGTTCGGCCTCTACGAGTGGGCGCGCTCCGAACGCATCGACCCCAAGACGCTGAACGTCGCGGTATTCATGGCACTCCTCGTCGATGCCCTTGCCCTTGTCGTCCAGCGATACGACCCGCACTTCCTGCTCCCCGCGGGCCTCCCCGCGATCGGGCGGCTCAACGGGCTCACGTCGTTCTGCTATGCGCTGGGGGACGTGACGCTCGCCCTCTTCCTGCTTCTTCCCGCCTGGGGCTTCACCCGCGGAGTCGCGGGTGCTTTCTCGGCGGCGAGCCTCGCCCTCCTCGCCGATGCCGCCATCGCCAGCGGCAGTCGCACCGCGCTCTTCACCATGCTCGCCGCCGCCAGCCTCTGGGCGCTCCTCCGCGCGGCCCGGCGGTACCGGGCGCGGCAACGCCCGGCCGCCTTCGCGATGGTGGCCGCGGTGGTCGTGCTCTGGGGAGGGGCGGGGGCCGCCTACGTGATGACCGAGTCCAATTTCGTGACGCCCCTCGGGCGGCTCAAGGAGGGCATCGGAAGACAAGGAGTCGTCGGCCATCTCGTGGCCACGCGACTCAGCAGCTATCCCTTCAGCTTTCGCGTGATCGCCGAGTACCCGCTCTCGGGCGTCGGCGCGGGTCTCTACCCGGCGGAGGTCAGCAAGCAGCACGCGCTGCTCCGGCCCGGGCAGGAGATGACCGATCCCTTCCTGCGCGCCTCGTACGCGCCCAACCAGTTCCTCAACACCGGCCTCGAGCTGGGCCTCCCCGCCCTCCTCGCCCTCGCCGTCGTGTTCGTGTCCGCCGTCGCGGCCGCGCTCCGTTCCTCCGACGGGGACGCTCGGGACCGGGCCATCAGCGTGCTCGCCCTCGCCGGGGCCTTCCAGCTCGGACCGGGGCTTCTCAATTCCGAGGCCGTCGTCTTCCAGTGGATGGTCGTGGGCCTGGCCGCGCGGGCCCTCCCCCTCCCCGCCGCCCCCGCGACTGTAGGCAGGCGGGCGAGCGCCGCCCTGCTCGCCGGCGCCGCCGCGCTCGGCCTCGTCGGACACCTCCTTTCCTGGCCCGCCCTCGCCGTGGACAGCCAATGGCAGCGCCTGCGGTGGCGCCTCACCATGGCCATGCAGCCCAAGCAGGAGGACGGGCAGTGGAGCGGGCCCGAAGCCACATTCGTCGTGGACCTCGAGACCCCCGCCGCCGTCGTTCGCTGGCACGTGGGCGACCGGGCCGTTCCGGACTATCACGCCGAGGTCTCGTTCTTCGTCGACGGGAGGCTGGTCCAGCGCTCCCTCGCCTCCTCGGGCCAGATCCGGGAAAGCGTCCTCCCCCTGCCCTCCGTGCCGGGGTTCAAGCGGATCTCGATGCGCGTCTTCCCTCCCTTCGTGCCCGCCACCGCCCTCGGCGGAGCCGACCGTCGGCAGCTCGGGGTCTTCGTCCATTCCGTGAGCGGGGGGAGCTGAGGGCGGGCGGGTCGGGGTAGACTGGTAGTCAACCCTCCCTCGGCTCACTTGGAGCCGCCAGACAAGAACGGAGCCTGCGATGCCGCGTACCGCCGTCGTCATCCTCGCCTTCGCCGCCCTCCTCGCCGTGGCGCCCCCGCCCAGCTTCGGAGAATTCTGGACGGCGGAATCCGGACAGGGCCGCCTCGCCCTCCACGCCGACCTCGCCCGCACGCTGCGCATCGGCGCGCCGTCCGCGGTGGACGTGGGCGGACGTCTGTCCATCCCCTTCCGGCTCGAGGGTCGCCTCGAGCTCCTGGCCCCCGGCTCGCTCTTCCGCGACCTCGCGGGGGGCGAGATCCGCCTGGACTCCCCCGCCGTCCTGCGTCTCGGAAGCGCCGAAGTCCCCCTGCGCGGCCTCGCGGTGAGGCGGGGCCCGGAGGAGCGCACGGTCACGCTCGTGGGGGCGGACGGGCGAGCGCTCTTCGTCGGAGACGCGATGCACTTCACGGTGGATCGCGGGGCGGGCCGGGTGCGGCTGTTCAACATCGACCTGCGTCTGACTCCGGAATCGGCGGAGATCCTCGGCGTCGCGCGCTATGCGGGCGTGGCGGTGGGCGTGCTCGAGCTCATCCTGGACGCCGCCATCCCCGCGGAAGTCGGGCCCCCGAACGGCACCTGCTCCAGCCCGAGCTGGGGATCACCCAATAACGACGTCGCCCTCATCAACGTCAGCTCCGTGCAGCAGATGGCCCGCGAGGGCGTCTTCCCGAACGGGCGGATCGCCGTCGCCCCTTCGGCCGTGCTCCGCAACGTGGGGACGACCGACGTCCCCTGGTACTCGAAGTTCAGCGGGACGTTCCCCCCCTACGGCAACGACCAGCACCCCCTGCTCGTCTGGAACATGTACCGCATCGCGGGAGGGGCGATCGAGCAGATCGGCGTCTCCCCGCTGAAGCACGCGTTCCTCACGCTGAACACGGCCTGCGGCTGCGCGCAGGGCAACATCCTCTGGCCGACCTGCGAGGACACCTACGGCTCGGGGACGAACGACTCGCTGCAGGACCTGGGTCCCCGCCCGGAAGTCACCGCACATACGGGCGTCTGGCAGCGCTGCGGGTCCATCTTCGACATCGACTGCGACAACGTGCAGAACTCGGCGCCTCCCCGCCTGAACATGATGGACCGCCGGATGGCGGTACGGGAGAGCGACCTCTCGACCGCGGGTGCGGCCTACTACGTGGATTCCTGGTACATCGTCCGGGACGACGTGAACATCTTCAACAGCATGGGCTTCCGGCGCGTGACGCCGACGGGCGGCACCACGTGGACCTTTTCGGTCGCGGGGAGCACCTATACCCCGGGTCCGGTGATCGACGAGTGGGTGGACCCGGACGCGCCGGGGCCGAACGCCCAGAGCGTCCTCGTCGATACCGGGAAGGGTCGAGTGAAGCTGGCGGTGCGCGCCCAGGACCTCGGGGGCGGCCAGTGGCGGTACGAGTACGCCCTCATGAACTTCGACTTCGACTCCCGCGTGAAGCTCTTCTCGATTCCCCTTCCGAGGGGCGCGGTCCTCAGCGACGTCGGCTTCCACGACGTCGACGGCGATTCCGCGACGGACTGGACGGTGACCGCGAGCAAGCGTCTCACCTGGTCCGCTCCCACCGGCGCGGCCGCCCAGGACTACGCCAGCCTCCTCAACTTCCGATTCACCGTCAACGCCCCGCCTACCGCCGTCGACGGCTCGTCGGCGAGCCTCCGCGTTCAGGAGGACCCGAGCCTCCTCATCCGGCCGGCGATCCTGGGGCCGGGCGCCGTCCCGCCCCGCCCCTATTCGAAGTAGCCGTTCACGTCCAGGATCACGTGCGTCGACCCCGAGGGCTGGCACCGGGCGGTCAGCTCGCCGAGGGCGCTCAGGCCGACGAGGGCATTGTTCGCCCGGGTCTCGCCGACGGCGTAGTTGATGGTGGAGGCGGTGGGGATGGCACCCCCCGCGGGGAAGAGGCGGACGTTCCCCGGGGCCGTCGGTTGAGTCACCGTCAGGTTGACCGACAACGCCTTCGCCGTGGCCGGGACTGCGCAAGGCCCCCCCACCATCGTGAAGGTGCGGTCGGTTCCGGCCACGACGGGTCCGCCCCCGAGACGCGTATCCACCACTCGGCAGGGCGCGACCGTGAAGAAGCTCAGGTCCAAGGGCACGGGCAGGCCCGAGCAGGTCAGGTTGTAGAGCACGGTCGGGCGCGCCGGGTCGTTGGTGGTGAGGGTCAGGGTCGCGGTGCGCGCGCCCAGCTGGGGCGTGCACTCGAGCTGCACCGTCTGGGCGGAGCCTCCGTCGGTGATGCTGAACGGAAAGGCGGTGTTCACCTCGAACTCGCTCGGGTTCGCTCCGCCCAGGACCGGGTTGCTGACGGTGAGGGTGGCCCCTCCCGCCTCCTGCACGACCAGGTTCGCGGAAAGGCTGAAGCCCACGACCACGGACCCGAAATTGATCGGACCGGGCGCGGCCGGGGTCGAGGCGTAGCGGGGGACGAGGACGCCCGTCACGTTCGCGTTGTTGCGTGGCGTGGGGGACCCGGACACGAAGTCGCCGGCTGAATCGTCCGTGTCGTCGAGCGGGTCCAGGACCCCCGCGGTTCCGCGGTCGAGCCGTCGGTGCGCCGCTTGCCCAAGCGGCAGCCCTCCGGGACTGAAGGGACTGCCCACCCCGGCCGGAGAGCCGCTGTAGTTCCCCCAGGCCACGCAGTCCGGAGGTGTGGGCCCGTCGAAGCAGGCCTTGCCCCCGGACGCGCTGATCAGCGGGGTCATGATGAGGTCCGCCGTGGCGTTGAAGATGCTCTGGGCCTCGGCCGTCGCGATCAAAATGCTCGCCTGGTTGGCTCCGTTCGGAAGGTCGGCGGGGAAGGTGAACGTCCCGACCGGCGTGCCCGCCGCGTCGAAGATCTGGACGGAGTGCCCCGAGACCAAGTTCTGCCCGGGGGCAAACATCTGCAGCTCGACGTACTGGGCGCCCGGGTTCGAGGCGGTGCCGGGGAAGACCTCGACCACCATCATGATGTGAAAGGCCGCGCGCACGGGCAGGGTGGAGAGGAGCCACCCCAGCGCGAGCAGGGCCCCGAGGCGAGTGAATCTCGTCATGTCTAACCGCCTTCGCTCGCCCCCCGACGAACCCTGGGAGGCTAGGGCAACGCCCCCGGGGGCGTCAAGACACCGCGTCCCTTCCAACGAAAAGGGGACGACCCGGTGGGGCCGTCCCCTTTTCACGAAGTCGCAGCGATCGCTTGGCTCAGGGCACGTGGGCGGCCGAGAAGAAGTTGGTCGGTCCCGAAACAACCACCGAGCCGCCCGCTCCCGGCGTTTGCAGGAACGCGTTGCAGCGGACCGTGTCTCCTGCGGTCAACTGCCAGGTACCCGAGAGCATCCTGGGGGCGAAGTCATTGTTGGCGAGGTTGTTGCCAAACGTGACAGCCAGGTCGCCCGCATTGCGCTTGAGGTAGATGTTGTACCTGATCGTGCCCGCCGGCATCTGGTACACGAAGTGACAGCTCACGTTGTAGCGACCCGTTACGGGCACGGTGAAGATCCCCGTGGCGGGGTTGTAGACCCCTCCGATATCGTGATTCTCGACGTTGAAGAGGATGGTGGTCTCAACGCCGTCAGGTACTGCCTGGGCGGCGCTGGTCGAGGCCATGAACCCCGGGGTCACCGCGTCGTAGTAGTAGCCCATCACGTCGGCCAGGACGTGGGCGTCCGCAGACACAAATACCTCGACCTCCCTGGGGCCGATAGACACGAACGTCTTTACGGTCAGAGCGTTGGCGGTGTTGGTCCCCAGCTTGAAGTTGATCACGCTGGCGTTCGGTGTCGCCTCGTTGGAGGGGTAGATACGAGCGTTCCCCTGGACGCCGATCGGCACCACCGTCAAGTTCAGGTGCACGGCTCGTGGCTCTCCCTTACCCGCCGGTTGGGGACAGCCCGCAGGCTCCCCCCCCTGAGGCCCAATGTCACCAGCGGGCCCGTAGACGTAGAACTCCTGATTGCCGCCAGCAAGGATCGGGGTCCCACCGCCGATGTTGCGAGTGTCGAAGATGCGACACGGCGTGACAGGTGTGAAGACATAGTCCTGGTCGGTGGCTCCCAGGGTATTCGGGATGATATCCCCCAGCAGGATCCGCTCTACCTCCTTGAAGCTCCCCGCGCGGGCGACCTCGAGAAGCTTCCCGTCGTCAGCCGTCCGCAGCGCCACCCCGAGCTGAGACGCGCCTTTGGCCGGCGCCCACTGTCGCAGGAGTTCCGAGATGGTGCGTTCCCGGTTGGCCTCATACTCTGCAACGCGGGCCAGGTCGGATTCAGTGGTGTCCGGCGCAGCCAGTCTGACGCCTCCGGCGGCGATATCGTCCTGAGCGAGCGCGGAACCGGCTCCAACAGCCAAGCCGCCCATGGTCAGGATCACTGCCCATACGTATCTCTTCATCTTTAATCTACCTCCCGTTTTCCGACGAACCTATCGGGCACCCCGGAAGGGCCTAGGGCCACCGGGCATGCTCGACACAAGTCCCCAACGACAGACGGAGGGAAATCGAGGTACTTAAGTACCACAACTCGGGCAGAACGTGAAGTACGAACGATCACACCCTGGAACGACCCTCGTCACCTGCGGGCGGTCAGAACTCGCGCCGCTGGGGAGCGTTGCTGTCCCACTCGGGACCCGGGGCCCGCCCCCATTCACCTCATGTAGCCGAGGGCCCGGAGCCTCTCCTTGAGCTCATCGCTGAGGACGCCCTGACGAGGAGGCGGCTCTCTGGGGTGTTGCCGAGCGTGGGCGCTCAGGAGTGACGTCAGGTAGGCGGTCAGGATGGGGTGCTGATCCGCCACGTTGGCGGTCTCGGCGCCCTCCTTCGAGTACAGTTCCCGCGGCCCCTGGGGACCACCTTCCGCCCCGCGTCGGATCAGCTTCCACGACCCCGTGGTCACGCTCTGTTCCTTGATGCCGTCCAGGTCGAGGTAGGAGAAGGCGGGCCTCTCCCCGATCGGGCCATCCCCGCGGGAAGCGAGGAGGCTCGTCCCCTCGACGCCCGGGGGCACGGGGAGACCGAGCACGTCCAGGATCGTCGGGACGAGGTCGATGTGCTGCGCGAGGGAGCCCCCCCCCGCCGAGGGGGCTTCGACGCCGCGCGGCCACTTGACGATGAAGGGGACTTCCAGGACCTCGGCGTGGAGCGTTCGGCCGTGGGACAAGCCCCCGTGTTCCAGGAACTCCTCGCCGTGGTCGGAGGTGAAGACGATGAGCGAGTCCTCGTAGAGGTCCCGGCGTTTCAGCTCGTCCAGGAACCGGCCGAACTGCTCATCGTTGGAGGCGATCTCGCCGTCGTAGAGGGCCGTGAGGTCCCGGAGGACGGAACGCGGTATCGATTCTCCACGGGCAGTCCGGCTGGCGAGGTCCACGAACAAGGCGATCGAAGCTTTTCGGAGCGACCCCGGCTCCGGCCGGAACGGGATCCGGAAAGCGTCGGGCGGCGAGTAGGGCGCGTGAGGATCGATGGTGTGCACGTACGCGAAGAGCCGTTCGTCGCCGTGCACACCCTCCAGCCATGCGAAGAGCTCGCGGTTGAGTCGCTCGGACGGGGCGATGACGAACCGCCGGTCCTCGAAGCCCTGGTCGAGGCCGAAGGTCTCGCTCACCCACGTGTTCGCGTAGAGGGCGAACGTCCGGTAGCCGGCCCCGCTCAGGATCTTGGAGAGTGTCGTCGTGTCCGAAGGCAGCGTGTCGCCCCGGGTCTGGGCGCGGTGGCCGAGCGGACAGCGGCCGGTGAGGAGCGAAGCGACGGAGGACTTGGTCCAGGACGACTGGGCGATGCCCCGATAGACGGTGGCCTCGCGAGCGAAGGCGTCGAGGTGTGGACACACGGGCAGGGCGTACCCGTAGACGCCGAGGTGATCGGCCCGCAGCGTGTCCACGAGGTAGACGAAGACGTGCGGTCGGCGTCCCGGGGCGGACCCCGCGGGAAGCGGTGCCGCCTCCGTGGCCGTCTGGGGGCTTGCCGCGCACGGCCGGCCGGTCCAGCTTCGCCGGCACCGCCGCCGCGTCGTCGGATCCCCCGGAAACCCGGAAGGAAACCCGTACGATCTTCGCGGCGTCGCTCGCGAGCGAGAGGCTCCTCGATCCGGTTCCGCGCGTGAGCGTGACGAGCTCACGCTCGGGGGCGCCGTCCGGCTGCAGCAGGATGGTGAGGCGGGCGTCCGGGTGCTCTCCGGGCGTCGCCGAGTCGAACGTCAAGGCCGCTCTCTCGGGTAGTTGCAGGTAGTAGTCGACCTGCGTTCCGGGAGGGATCCGGAGAGTTCCCGCTCCCGCCTCCGGAGAGCGTGGCGGACCCTGGGGCACGCCGATCAGGCGGAGGTCGTACCACGCCACCCCGAGCCGCCGGCGGTCCGAGGATTTGCCCGGGCCTTCCGCCGGAATCCACGTGTGGGCATATCGAACGACGAGCCGGTTGCTGCCCGCACGGAGCGCCTCCGCGGGCAAGCTCGTGCGATACCGGCGCGGGCCGGGCTCCAGGGTGAACTCGCCGAGGCCATGGCCGTTCAGCTCCAGCGAGATCTTCTGAACGGGCAAGCCGGCCACGCCCAGGGGCGCGCATCGGAAGGCGAGCCTCAACGGTCGGACGGACGCGACGAAGAACTCGAGTGTCGAGTGGTCGCCCTCGCTCCAGACGGACGTACGACCGTCGGGGGCCACGACGTCGGTGCTCCAGCCCTGCCGCAGGTGGACCCGGGCCGCCGGTGTCCCGAACGTGATGTCGAGCACTTCGCTCCGCAGGTCGGCCAGGTGGAGCTGGGCCGGGAAGTCGTAGACGACCGGATCGAGACCGCCGCCCGCAGGGGAACATCCGCTCGCCGCCAGCAGCAGCAAGAGCGGCAAGGACTTCGAGGACGGGGTAGAAGGGATCCTTACGGAAGGCCCCCGCATGGCGGTGATCGGGGGGGCGATCCTTACCGATTGGCCGACGGACGCCTCGCGGGCCGCATCACTACAGAGGGTGATGCAAGGCACAGGTGTTGAGCGGAATCGCTTGACGGACAGCTCTTTTCGAGTAGCATGGGTCGGCTAGCTTTTTGGAGGCTATCATGAAAAGAGGGTATCGCTTCACGGACTTCCTCATCTGTGGCGGCCTGGTTGCCGGCGCGCTCTTGAGCTCGTCCGTGGCGCAGGCGGCCGGCCCCTTCCAGTTCCGCGAGGTGAACCCTCCGTGCCGGATAGTGGATACACGTATTGTCGCGCAGGGCCCCATCCTCACCTCGGACACGGAGAGGAGGGTCGCCGTCCAGGGCGTCTGCGGGGTGCCGGTAGGCGCGGCGGCGGCGGTGCTGAACCTCACCGCGATCACGCCGACCAACCAGGGACGCCTCACCGCCTACCCCTCCGGGATCACGACACCGCTCGTGTCCTCGCTCAACTTCCCGGCGGGCACGTTCACGCTGGCCAACGGAGCGATCGTCCCCCTCGCGAACCAGGGCACGTTCCCCCAGGACCTCGCGGTCATGCCGTTCGTGGTCGGCACCGGCCAGGTCCACATGGTCATCGACGTCACCGGCTACTTCCTCACCCCCAGCGGCACCACGCTGCCGTTCCACTCCCTGACCCCGTGCCGGGTCGTCGACACCCGGAATCCGAACGGACCCACGGGCGGCCCGATCCTCACCTCCGACACGGAGCGGACGTTCCCGGTCAGGGGCAACTGCGGAGTACCCGCGGGCGCGAAGGCGGCGACGGTGAACGTGACGGCCGTGACTCCGAGCGGGCAAGGACGCCTGACCGCATATCCCTCCGGGATCCCGACGCCGGTCGTCTCCCTGATCAACTTCCCGGGCGGAATCAACGCGCTCGCCAACGGGGCCATCATCCCCTTGAGCACGAACCCGAATGACCTGGCGATCATGCCGTTCGTGACCGGCAGTGGCACGGTCCACATGGTCCTGGACATCACCGGCTACTTCGAGTAGGTCCTCCTCCCCGGTTTCTGAACACGGGTTCGTCGGTTCAGTCACCGGGGAAGGTTTGCTCGACGAGGTCGACGGGACGGGAGCCTAGAGGCGGCGCAGGTACCCGTTCGGATTGAAGGTCATGAGGAGCTTCTCCCTCGTGCGATCGACCACGAACCGGGAGTCCTCCTTCAGGAACTCCGCCACCGCTTCCCAGGCCCCGGGCCCGAAGCTCGGCAGGACCGGGTGTCCGTTGATGTTGGAGTCCTCCACGATCAGATAGCTGCCCGGGCTCACCAGCCCCGCGTAGGCCCGCAGCTCGGCGAGCACGTGCTCCTTGCTGTGGTCGGAGTCCAGGATCACCAGGGCACCGCCTGCCCCACGGGCGGTGCGAACGACCTGAGCGACGATGTCCGGGTCGGTCGACGAGCCGTTCAGGTAGGTGATCCGCGGGTGGCGGGGGACGTCCGGGTTCTTCCACACGTCGATCGTGACGACCTCGCCGCCCCGGAGCAGATCGCAGATCGAAGCCAGGTAGAGGGCACTGCCCCCCGCGGCCGTGCCCGTTTCCACGATCAGGTCGGGTCGGACCTCGTGGAGGATCTCCTGGTAGATCCAGAGGTCGAGCGGGCACTTCTGGGCGTGCACTCCCAGCCATCGCGTGTCCTTCCAGGTGGTTTCCATCGAGTCGTAGTAGAGCTCGTGGAACGCGCGGACGGCCTCGTGCATCAGCTCCTCCTCAAGGCCGCTTCGGCGGCGGGCGCCGCCGGGGCGAGGACGGTGACCCGACACTCGCCCGCGAGGTCGGCGATTCCGTAGTACGGCGGGAGAGCGGCCCCCGAATGCCTGACCGCGAAGCGGCCGGCCGCGGGAAGGTGACA
The DNA here is from genome assembly GCA_963742595.1 of uncultured Acidobacteriota bacterium. Classification (GTDB taxonomy): domain Bacteria; phylum Acidobacteriota; class Vicinamibacteria; order Fen-336; family Fen-336; genus CAVPGH01. The sequence continues at coordinate 620,647 of CAVUMT010000001.1, forward strand.
AACGTGGGCGAGCTCTGGAGTGGCGAGGCCGACTTCGAACGTGTACTCGTCGGGGCCCAGGTCGAGACGAACGTCCTGGCAGTACCGCACCCGGGCGCCGCGGGCGGCGAGGGGGGGGTGGAGCCCGTATTGAAGCGAGTGCTTGCCGTGGATGTAGACCGCCTTCCCGTTGTAGATGCTGATTCCACCCACGGGGCCGTCGATGTCGGTGAGGATCTCGAACTCGTACCAGAAGCGGGCCACCTCGCCCAGAGCGAAGGTGCGGCAGGGCCGGCCCCCGAGATCGCACAGCGCGACCCCCGTGCAGCGGGCCCCTCCCGTCGAGACCTGGGCGACGCCGGAGATGTCCAGGAAAGCCTCCGGGGCCGGCCACTCCCCGGCCTCGGCGACCTCTCGAGGGGCTGGGGAGTGCGAGGGGGTCGAGGCTCCCGCAGCGAGGCCCTGCGCGATCAGGTAGTAGCGTCTCACCGCCTCCTTGGACTCCCCCTGGAAAATCACCTGCCCACCGTCGAGCACGACCACTCGCCGGCAGAAGCGCTCAACGTCCTGCATCGCATGGGAGACGAGAATCACCGTCAACCCCCGTTCGCGCAGCTCCTCGAGCCTGCGGTAGCACTTCTGCTGGAAGAAGACGTCCCCCACCGCCAGTGCCTCGTCTATGAGGAGGATGTCCGCCTCGACGCTGACCGCCACCGCGAAGGCGAGACGCACGAACATCCCGCTGGAGAGCAGCCTCACCGGCTGATCGAAGAACTCACCGATGTCGGCGAACGCGGCAATCTCGTCGATCTTGGACTCCATCTCCCGCTTCGAGATCCCCAGGAGCGCTCCGTTCATGACCGCGTTCTCGCGCCCGGTGAACTCCGGGCTGAAGCCGCTGCCCAGCTCGAGCAGGGCGGCCACGCGACCGGCGAGGAGGATCTCTCCCTCCGTCGGCGTGAGCGTGCCCGCCAGCATCTGGAGCAGCGTGCTCTTCCCGGAGCCGTTCCTTCCTACGACCCCCACCGTCTCTCCGCGGGCGACCTCGAAGGAGACGTGGCGCAGCGCCCAGAAATCGTGGCCGTAGCGTCGGCCGAACCGGGCGAGCAGCATCTGCTTCAGCCGGTCCAGGGGACGGTCGTAGATCCGGTGCATCTTGCCGAGATCGGATACGACGATCGCGGCATCGGCACCGGAGGACGGGGTGCCGCCGGGTGTCGTGATCACAGCACGTCCGCGAAGCCCCGCTTCGTCTTCATGAACCAGGCGTAGCCGAGCACCATGAGAGCCCCGGTCACGGCGCTCCAGATCCCGAGTCCGGCCCACTCCGGCGGGGCTCCGTAGAATATCAGGCGCCGGACGTTCTCGACGACCCAGGCCACGGGGTTGAGCCGCAGAACCGCCCGGAAGGGCTCGGGGACGCTCTCCAGGGGGTAGAGGATCGGCGTGGCGAAGAAGGCGGCCTGCAGCAGCAGGGGGACCAGGTGGCCGAGGTCGCGCAGGAAGACGCCCAGGCTCGCGGCCACCCAGGTCAGGCCCAGGCAGAGAAACGCCGCGGGCAGGGACACGAGCGGCACCAGCAACACCGTCCAGGGGAGCTCGCCAAGGAGGAGGGCGCAGCAGATGAGGAGGAGGCTCAGGCTGATGAGGCCGTGGAACACCGCGGAGATGAACAGGCTGACGGGCAGGATCTCGAGGGGGAAGACGACCTTCTTGACGTAGCTGGGCACCACCACCACCAGGTTCGCCGCCCGGCTCAGGCACTCCGCGAACACGTTGAAGACCACGAGACCCGAGAAGAGGACGAGCGCGAACTCGCCGAGGCCGCTCGTCCGCGACGCGGGCCAGCGGGCCCGGAACACGACCCCGAACACCCAGGTGTAGGCAACGAGGAGCGTGAACGGGTGCACGAACGACCAGAGGAGGCCCAGGAAGGAGGCCCGGTAGCGACCCTCGACCTCACGGCGGGCGAACTGCGCGATGAGGTCCCGGTGCCCCCACAGGTGTCGGACTAGGGCGACAGGGTCGAGGTAGCGGAGGAGCGATTTCGCTTCAGGTGTGATCCGCCTCGAAGCCACGAGGGGGCGGGCACTCGAGGACGCGGTCACGTGGCTGACTCCATTTGCCTCCTCATTCTGACAGCCCTCCTGGCGGCGAGTATAGAATGTCCGTGTTGCGCGACCAGCCGACCATCACCTTCCCGACGGACCTCCTCCGTACGAGCGCGCTCGGGGCGCCCCACCGTTGCACGGTCCAGGACAGCTGGCACGGCCACATCCCGTTCGCGTTCTGGTGCGTCGAATCCCTCGCCCCGAGTGTTTTTGTCGAGCTCGGGTGTCACAAGGGCGACTCCTACTGCGCGTTCTGTCAGGCGGTGGACGAGCAGTCCCTCGAGACACGCTGCTTCGGCGTGGATACCTGGCGAGGGGACGCCCAGGCCGGACAGTACGGCGAGGAGGTCTACGACGAGCTGAAGCAGTACCACGATCCCCGCTACGGCCGTTTTTCCAGGCTGATACGATCCACCTTCGACGAGGCGCTCGCGCAGTTCCCCGATCAAGGGGTCGACCTCCTGCACATTGACGGAGCCCACTCCTACGAGGCAGTCCGGCACGACTTCGCGACCTGGCTGCCAAAGCTGAGCCGGAGGGGTGTCGTGCTCTTCCACGACATCGCGGTGCGGGACGAGGGCTTCGGTGTCTGGCGCCTCTGGGAGGAGCTGCGGGGCGCCTACCCCTCCTTCTCGTTCCTCCACAGCCACGGCCTGGGCGTGCTCGCCGTGGGCCCGAGCCCCCCTCAGGCGCTCCGGCGGCTCACGAGCCTCGACGGACGGGACACCGAGGACGTCCGTCTGCTGTTCCGCCGTCTCGGAGAGGCCGTCGCCCTCGAGGACGAGCATCGGAAACGGATGGCCGTGGAGGCGGCGATAAAGGACCTTGAGGCAGCGCTCAAGGACCGGCAGGCGGCGCTCCAGGACCTCGAACGGCAGCTCGCGCGCCTCATCGCGTCCCACGAAGCGGAGCGGAACGCCCTGTTCGCGTCGACGTCCTGGAGGGTCTCGGCGCCCGTCCGCTTCGGGGGCCGACTCCTTCGGCGTCTTCGTGGAGAGCACGACGCCGGAGGAGATCCGACGGCCTGAGCGTCCCCCTTCTACTTCCAGCAGAGCATGACGCCCCGCCCCTGGCGCTCCAGTCCCTCGGGGGTCTTCTCTCCCCGACTCGGCGTCCACGCGAAGCCCTGGAACTCCGCGCGAGAGAAGCCGGCGGCGCGCACCATCCTCGCCACGCACTCGGGCCGTAGATCCACCAGTTCGAGACGTCCCGGTTGTATTCGTGCTCGATGAACCAGGAGTATTCCGTGGAGTTGGGGTCGATGAGCATCTCGGTCTCGAGGAACATCACCTCGGAGGTCAACCGGGCCATGTTCGTCAGGAACCGCATCGGGTTCTGCAGGTGGTAGAGCACGCCGGTGTCGATCACGACGTCGAACGGACCCACCTTGTCGTCCAGGGCTTCCCCGTCTCCCTGCCGGAAGTCGATGTCGAGCTGCAGGATCTCGCGGACGAGGATAGCCTGGTCGATGCTGTGCTGAAAATAGTCGATTCCGAGCACCGAGCGGGCGCCCCTCACCTTGGCGATCGACGAATAGAACCCCGCGTTGCAGCCGATGTCGAGCACGGTCTTTCCCGTGAAGTCCTTCGGGAACCCGAAGCGCTCCAGCACGGCGAGCACGGCCACGCCCGGATGGATGCCCGGTGTCCGAACGCTGTGGCCGGCGCCGTCCTTGATCGTGATCTCGTGGTACCAGCCCGCCGAGCCCTTTCGCCGCTCGATCTCCTTCTGGAAGTACGCGACCTGCTCGGGCGACCACACGGCGTCCACGGCGAGGCCGTCACCGGGGTGAGGACAGTGGCATTGGGTATCCTTTGGCTCCGGTCAGGAACACGGGGCGGCAACGCAAGGCTCAACGCGGGCGCACGAATCGCTGGAGCGCCCTGAGGGGGGCGGTCACGGCCCGCCCGATCTTCCAGGCCCAGGATCCTCGCCGATAAGCCTCCAGCTCGGCGATGGCCAGTTTCAGGTCTGCCAGTGCACCGAACAACGGGGGCGCCGGTGGCCGGCTGGGTGTTCCATCGCCGCCGGCGGGAGCACTCTGGCTCTTGTCGACTGCGGGAAGGCCCTTGACCTTCTGATTCAGCTCGGAGGAAACGGGAGGGGTGGCCATCGGCTTCGAGGTCGCGCCGCAGGACCCACTCCGCTCCCTCCTCCCCCGAGGGGGAACCGGTCTCCCGCATCCGCGAGGCGTTGCTCGAGGAAAACCGTCCACTGGTGTCCGGCCACGACGGGGGGTGTCGTGCTCCTGACACGCAGACCGAGGCTCCGCACGGTATCGAGGAACCACTGGCGGTCGTAGACGACCGCCTGGGCAAAGTTGGTTTCGCTCGTGTAGAGGCAGTACGGACCGTCCTGGAGAAAGGGAAAGCTCGCCCGGTCGAAGAAGAACCAGGTGGTCAAGGCCGCCCCCCCGGAGGCGAGGATGCGGGCGACCTCGGCGAGGTAGTACTCCGTCTGCTGCCGGCAGAGATGAGTGAAGACCGAGATCGCGACGACCAGGGAGAACTCTCCATCCCCCACGGGAAAGGGCTGGGTGAGCTGGAGCTTGTTCTCCGGCGAATACAAGGGGGAATAGACGTCGTGGTGGACGAATTCGAAACCCGACGCGACCGGGGACAAGTTCTGCTGACACCAACGAATCAAGGTCTTGTGGGCGTCCACGCCGACGTACCGACGAGGCCTCGGATCCTGCAGCAGGAGCCGTCGGGCTTCACGCCCGCAACCGCAGCCGAAGTCGAATACCGCGTCGTACGCTTCCCGGGGCAACCCGAACCCCTCGTAGATGCGCTCGCCCCGCGGATTGTCGAAGTCCTCGGGGTCGGTGGGGCCGACGATCCGCCTCAGTTCCAGCGGCGGCATGGGGACGCTGACGGATGACATCTAACTTCCTCCTTGGCCAGATTCGCTCGGGGGCGTCTCGCCCCGGTGGCCGTCACGGGCCCGGCGAACGGCATCGAGCCGCTCCCTCAGCATGGCTCCCACGGTTCGGGGGTGAAGCTCCGCGACGACCGACGCCCGCGCGGCCTCCCCCAGCCCCTTCGCCCCCTCGCGGTCTTCGTAGAGACGCCTCATGAGAGCGGCCGCCTGAGCGAGGTCGGGCTCCGCCCAGCGCCAGCCGCGCTTGTAGGGCTTGAAATCGCTCGCGAGCTCGACGAGCTCGTAGTCGACGAGCAGGCTGTTCGTCGCGTTCATGAAGTCGGTGTTCCCCCCGTAGCCGGTGGCGATGACGGGGAGGCCGGCGGACATCGCCTCCAGCAGCGTGAGGCCGAAACCCTCCGAGCGATGCACCGAGACGTAGGCGTCGGCGATGGAGTAGAGGGCGTTGACCTCGCCGCGGGGAAGAACTTCGTCGATCACGAGGATGTTGTGGCCGCGGGCGGCGGCGCAGATGGCCTCGTAGCTCTTGCGGTCGAAGCGTCCCCGCGCCGTCTTGACGACGAGATGGGCGCCCTCGTGGACGGCAAAGGCCTCCTTGAAGGCGCGGATCAGCCCGAGGGGGTTCTTGCGTTCGGAAACGCTGTGGAAGTCCAGTATCGACAGGAACAGGAACGCGGATTCGGCGAGGCCGAGGCGAGCGCGGGTGAGCCCGGCCGAGGCAACGGCATCGGGCTCGACCGGGTAGGGCACGCGGATCACCGGCACCGTCAGCGACCGGGACAACGCTTCCGACGAACCTCGAGGGCGCCCAGATCTCGTCGAAGACGGCCGCGGCGCGCGTCCATTCCGGGGGTATGTCCTCCAGCTCCCAGTTCCAGAGCGCGATATTGTAGCGGCCGTTCAGGTACCCGGGCCGGTCGCGCAGGAAGGTGGGCAGGAAGTCCGGATTGATGCAGACGAGGTTCACGGCATAGGCCTGGCCTTCCCGGCTTCCCGCGCCGGCGTCGTGCTCGACGCCGTTCGACGCGGGATCGGCGTAGAAGTCGAGGGACAGTGGGACCTCCGCCGCCCGGAGAGCGCTGCCGACGCGCCGGGCCGCTTCACCGATCCCCTTCTCGGACGACAGGAACCCGGCGACGTTCACACCGAACGCGGCGCTCGGCAGGGCCTTGCCCCCTTCGGCCGGCGGGGCGGGGCGGCGCACGAGCACGTCGAGCAGGCTGCTGATCGCCGGCGTGTAGTGGGGGTCCTCGTGGCCGGACCAGCGCTCGTCGAAGGCAGCCTGGTCGCGAGCCGGGAAGAACGTGCCGCGGCTCGCCCCTTCGATGTGGACGACCTCGGCGTGGGGCGTGTAGAGGACGCGGTAGCCCAGCCGTTTCACGCGCAGGCAGTAGTCCGTATCTCCGAACGCCACCGCGAACGTCTCGTCCAGGCCCCCGAGGGCGTCGAAGACCCGGCGAGGGGTCATCAGGCAGGCTCCCGTCACGGCCACGACGTCTCGCACCGCCCGGTCGAGGGCGTGATAGCCGTGCCAGGCCAGGTGCGCCGCGCGCAGCTCCCCCGCCACTCGACCAGCGCGACGCCTTCGTGCTGAGGCGACAGCCACGGATAGAGAAGGCGGGCGCCCACGGCCCCCACTCCGGGCCGCTGGGCGTGCTCCAGCATCGCATCGAGCCAGCCGGGATCCACCGACGTCGTGTCGTTGTTCAGGATCAGCAGGTACTCCCCGGTGGCCTTCCTGGCCCCCAGGTTGATGAGGCGCGAGAAGTTGAAGGGCTCGTCCGCACGCACCACCGCGGGTCCCATCCTCGCGAGGACCTCTCGGGTCGATTCCTCGACGCTCCCGTTGTCGACGACGATGATCTCGAGGTCCGGGTACGCGATTCGCGTCGAGCCCGGTCAGGCAGCGCTCGAGCAGGTCCGCCTTGTCCCTCGTGGGAACGATCACCGAGACGCGGGCGCTTCGGTCCACCGGCCACCGGACGCGAAACGGTCCGTTTTCGACGCGCGAGACCTCGGGCGCTTCCGGTCCCCGAAGGGCGAGATACCGGCGGAGGGCCTTTTCCTGGCCGCTCCCGTCGGCTTCCGTCAGCGGCGGCCCGGAGACGAGGGGGAGTGCCATGTGTCGCACCCTGCCCGTGACGCACGTGCGCAACGCGAGGTCGTAGCGCCAATCGAGCCCGGGCTCCGCAGCGATGCCGGCGGCGAGCACCGTCTCGCGTCGCAGGCAGAGCGCGTTCGTGACGTAGTCCATCGCGAGGAGGAGGTCGGGCGACCAGCCCGGCTTGAGAAACGGGGCACCGAACGAGCCGTCCTTCGGCCCGCTCGTCCTCGTCGGAGAAGATCGCCTCCAGCTCGGGCTCCGCGACGAGCGCCGCCCCCAGCTCCTCGAGCGCGCAGGCCCGCAGTTGGAGTCCGGCCCGCGGAAAGACGAGGTGCGACGCCTTCGTCCTGCGGACAGCGTCCCGCGCGAGCTCCGCCTCGGATGCGCCGGGAGGACGAGACCGGAGACGCCGGAGCCCAACGCCCGCAGCGCGTCCAGGATCTTCCGGCCCGCCTCGTCCGGGGCGCCGAGCGCGATCTGGATTTCCGACGCGGGGCAACTCTGGTGGACCGCCGAGCGCACGGTGCGCTACCAGCGAAGCGGCCTCGTCCGCGCGCGTCGCGCACACGACCACCGCGAAGGTGGGACCGGTGGGGCCGGGATCGGCTTCCGGGATCGGCCGCCCTCCCACCGTTTCAGCCAATCGAGGTAGGGCGGCAGGATCGGCGCTTCGGGGGCGGGCTTGTTGGAGCGGATGCTCGGGATCCACTTCCAGGGCCGAAGCAGGCGCTTCAGAAAGACACTCGGGCCGTAGGTCTTGAGCACCTGGAGCCCGTGTGAAACCACGATCCGGACCGTCCCGCGCCGAGTGCCGACAGGCGCGATCCGTCGGACGACCTCGATCATGCGGGCGCGGGCCCCTTCTCCAGGACGCACGTGGACTGCCCCAGCCCCCACATCTCGGACCGGCCGGGCACGCGAACGTTGTTCTCGTCCCCGCGGTACCAGCGCACCGGCTCCCACCCCGCCAGGCGAGCGATCGCATTCATCAGATCCACCGAGGTCGTGACGTTCCGGACCTGGGCCCAGCGCTCCTCGAGAGACCAGTCCGCGGAGGCGAGAAAAATGTCGCGCGCGGCGGCGAGGTCCAGGGGCAGGCAGGAGAACACGAACCGGCCCCCGGCCGCACGATCGGTGCGCCGCCTTCAGGTACCGGTACGCGTCCTCGTGCTCCATGTGCGTGAAGACCGAGAAGCCGCAGACGATGTCCACACTTCCCTCCTCGACCTGGAAGCGATCTCTCGTCTGCTTTTGCCAGGTGACGCGGCAGCGGGGCTTCGGGACGCTCCGCGACACGAGCTGCTGCGCGGCCTCGAGCATCGACTGCGCAATGTCGACTCCGACGTAGTGGCCGTCGTTCAGGAACGGGATCAGGTGCACGGCGAGCCTTCCCGTTCCGCATCCGAAGTCGACGATCGTGTCCTCGGGCCGGAGGCCTTCCATCTTGAGAATGCCCAGCTCGATCGCGCCGATGAGGTCGAAATCGCCGTCTCCAATCGAGATCGTGGGGGGCTGCTCCCTTCCGTGCCTCTCGTAGAGGTCCTCGTAGAGGTGCCCACCCTGGTGCCCGGGCGGCAGCAGACCTGTCATGCCATGGGACCCGCTTCGCAGTAGCGACCTCAACCTGCGGACACCGCTCGCCACGAGGCTCCTCACCGGCTCACCATCCTTCCGTAGCGTCGGTCACTTCGGCAGGGGCGGCCTTGGCGAGAATCACGATGAGACATGAGCTCCGGACACGTAGTTCCAGGAAGGCCAAACAGGCATTCTACCGCAACCGTGCTCCCACACGAGCGGCCGGCCGACTCCGCGCGGAGTACGGCGCCCGCCAGCCCCGGGCCATCGAGCGCCGCAGCTCCCGGGCCCCCACGCGCCGCTCCCGCTGCACCCGCCGCCGCTCGGCGAACACGGCCGCCAGCCCGCGAAACGCGTCCCATTTCGCCCTGAGGATCACCCGGGACCGGCCCCGGGCCGAGAACCAGAGTACGCTCACGACGTTCAACAGCACGTGCTGGGGAAGATAGAGCGCGAGCAGGGCCGCTGGCATGTCCTTGAAGAAGGTCCACACGAGGTTGCGGTGCCCATGGTAGGTCGAGAAGTCGCTCCCCCTGCCCGTGGTCCCCGAGCCGACGTGCCGGGCCACGGCGTCGGGCACGTACAGGCAACGGTGGCCGCGCAGCCGCAGCCGGAACCCGAGATCGACGTCCTCCAGGTAGCAGAAGTACCTCTCGTCGAAGCCTCCGACCTCCAGGAGCGCGTCGCGTCGATAGAGAGCGGCGGCGGCGCAGGCCGAGAAAACCTCGCGCGGCTCCTCGGGAGCCGGCACCGGGCCCCCGTGCCCCGCTCGCCAGACGAGGCCGCTCACGTGGTAGACGTCGCCGGCTCCGTCGAGGAGGCCTTCGTCGGTCGCGGAGCGGAGCTGGCTGGCGAACGCGGCGTGGCCGGGGTGCCGCTCCGCCGCGGAGGCCAGGCAGGCCAGCCACGACGGCGTCGGAAACGCGTCGGGGTTGAGGAGAGCCACCCCGTCGCAATCGGAGCACGCCCGCAGGGCCACGTTGTTCGCGGCGGCGAAGCCTACGTTCGTGCCGAGCGGGATGGACTCCACGGAGGGGAACGCGCGAAGGGCGGACACCAGGGAGCCGTCGGCGCTGGCATTGTCCACCACCACGATCCTGTCGGGGGGGCGCTCCTGCCGGGCCAGGCATTCCAGGCATGTGCGCAGGCCGTCGCCGCCATTCCAGTTGACGATGATGACCGCGATCCTCAACGCGGGCACCGGCCCGAGGGCAGGGGCGCCCGCGATCGCCGGCATGGACGAACGTCGATTTCATCAGGGAGTCGCACGTGGCTTGCCGGGCCGCGCGAGAAGCGGCCTCCTGGATTCTACTGGACGTGGACACGCTCGTGGACCGATTAGTCTCCGTCGTCATCGTCAACTTCAACGCCGGAGACGATCTCCACGCCTCCGTGGAATCGGCGCTCGCCTCCACCGTGGAGACGCAGGTGATCGTGGTCGACAACGGCTCCGCCGATCAGAGCCTGGCCCGCCTCGGCGAGCGGATCCCCGCGGGCTCCCGCGTGCAGATCCTCCGCAACGAAGCCAACCTCGGCTTTGCGCGAGCCTCCAACCAGGGGCTGGCCCAGGCCCGCGGCGAGCACGTGCTGCTTCTCAACCCCGACTGCGTCGTCGACCCCGAGACGCTGGCCGCGGTCCGCCAGGCGCTCGACGAGAGGCCGGAGGCGGGGATGGCGGGCTGCCTCATCCGCAACCCCGACGGCTCCGAGCAGCCCGGGTGCCGGCGGCTCCTGCCCACGCCGGGCCGGGCGTTCGTTCGGGCCTTCGGGCTGACCGGATTCCCCTTGGGGAGAAAGCACCTGTCGGACTTCGTGCTCGCCGGCCGGCCCCTGCCCGACGGACCCACCGAGGTGGAGGCGATCTCCGGGGCGTTCATGATGGTGCGGAAGGACGCGCTCTCCCGGGTCGGCCTCCTGGACGAGGGCTACTTCCTCCACTGCGAGGACCTCGACTGGTGCCAGCGGTTCCGGCAGGCGGGCCTCGAGGTCCTTTTCGTGCCCGGCGCCACCGCCGTCCACGTCAAGGGCCGCTCCAGCCGCGACCGGCCGGTGCGCGTGCTCTGGCACCTGCACCGGGGGATGATCCGCTTCTACGGCAAGTTCTTCCGCGACCGATACCCCCTCCCCTTCATGTGGCTCGTGTTCCTGGGAGTGTGGCTCCGCTTCGGCGTCCTCGCCTCGTGGGCGCTCGTCCGGCGCGCCCTGCCCCGTGCCGCCTGAAGAGCGCGCGCTCGTCACGGGCGCCTCGAGCCTCGTGGGCACCTGCCTCCTGGAAGGCTCGCCGAGCGCGGCCTGCCTGTCCGGGCCTTCAGCCGATCCGTAGGGACGGCGGCGGCAGGTGTGGTCTGGACTCGGCGCGACATCGCCGGTGGTCTGGGGATTCCCGACGCCCCCGCCCGATATCTGTTCCATGTCGCTCCCCTCTGGCTGCTGCCGGGGCTCCTGGGAGGACTCAAGGGCTGGGGGGTCGAGAGAGTGGTCGCCTTCGGATCCACGAGCCGGTTCACCAAGTCAAGCTCTTCGAACGCGTACGAGCGCGAGGTCGCGCTCCGGCTGGCGAAAGCCGAGGAGACGCTCGAGGCTCGGTCGCGCGACCTCGGACTTGCGTGGACACTCTTCCGCCCCACGCTGACCTATGGCCGCGGACGGGACAGGAACGTGTCGTCCATCGGCCGCTTCGTGAGGGCCGCCGGCTTCTTCCCCCTCGCGGGAGACGGAAAGGGTCGGCGGCAGCCCGTCCACGCCGAGGACCTGGCGCTCGCCTGCCTGCAGGTCCTGGACAACCCCCGGACCCACGGCAGGGCCTACGACCTCGCGGGGGAACGACCTTTACCTACCGCGAGATGGCGGAGGCCGTGTTCCGCGGACTCGGCCGGACGCCGCGATTCGTCCCCGTCCCGCGGGTCGTGCTCGCGGCGTCGCTCTCTGCCGCTTCCTGGCTTCCCGGCCTGGGTCACCTCACCGCGGAGATGGCGGGCCGCATCGATGAGGACCTCGTCTTCGACACGACGGCCGCGGCCGCGGACTTTGGCTGGGCGCCTCGAGCCTTCCGGTTTCCCGGCTAGGTCCCGCGGCCTTCCGACGGCGGGGTCATTGGAAGTAGCCGTTGACGTCCAGGATGACGTGGGCGGAGCCGCTCGCCTGGACGGCGCGCACGGCCAGCGCCCCGGTGGCGCAGAGCCCCACGATCGCGTTGTTGGCCCGCGTCTGGCCCGCCGAGTAGTTGAGGGTCGAGACGAGGGGCAGCGCCGTCCCCGCGGGGTGCAGCCCCAGGTTCCCGGCGGCCGTCGGACTGGTCACCGTGACGTTCACCGAGACCGCGCGCGCGGTGGCGGGCAGGCCGCAGGTTCCGGCGAGGGTCGAACGTCCGGCTCACGCCGGCGGCGAGCGCCGGCCCGCCGTAGGGCCCGGCGGCGTTCCGAGTGTCGAACACGCGGCAGGGCGCGACCGTGTAGAAGCTCGTGGGCCGGGCTCTGCGGACGGAGGCTCCGGCTTGCGCTCGAGGGCGAGCACCCACCCCGGGTTCGTGCCCTCGCCGGCATAGGCTCCGCGGAAAGGCGGAATTGAAGGCGGCGTGGTTGAAGTCCCGGTCGTAGTCGAGGAAGCCCGAGGTGCCGGACAGGTTCGGCGCCGCGCCGGTCAGCGTTCCCACGAGCGGGAAGAGGCTCAGTCCGGCTCCCACGGGAGCCGTGGGATTCACCAGGAACGAGCTCGCCGAGGCGTAGGCGGCCGTCACGTTGTCCGCCTGGCCGGGGGCGTTGATCGGGGTGGCCGCGAACGCGGCGTTGGCGCGCACGCGCTGCGTGTAGCCGGCTTCCACCCCGGTGATCCGGATCCCTGTCCCGCTCGCCACCACGGTGTTGTGGAAGACCTCCGCGTTGCGGACGAAGCCGTTCTCGTGGAACTGGAAGTTCACGGCGTCTCCGAAGTCGTTCTGGAAGAGGTTGCCGTAGAGCGCCGCGTGGCCCGTCCCCTGGAAGAGCGCCTCGTTCGGATTCTCGTGGAAGAAATTCCCGTAGATCAGGTAGACGTCGTTGGCGCCCGCCCCCGTGAGCGGGAAGTGCCCGACGAGCAGGTTCGGCCGCGCATTGCCTCCGGTTGCGCCTCCCTGGGCCTTGCTGAAGACGTTGTGGCGGATCACCGTCTGGGCGGTGGCGGGCATGCCGAGCCCCGTGGCCCTCGAGTCCTGGTGCTTGATCTGCATGTTGTAGCCGATGGTGTCCCGCACCAGGTTGTGCTCGACGAGGCTCGCCGCGAACTCCGCGGTGCCGTCGGAGTTGCCGAAGTACATCCCGGTGCCCGCCCCCGTGATCACGTTCCGGCGGACCACCCAGTTCCAGGCGGGACACTTCGTATTGATGCCGACGATCTGCTGGTCCGCGCCGTGGCCGTGGATGTCGAGGTTTTCCAGCGTCAGGTGGTGGACGGAGACGGCGGTGCCCTCCGCCTTCACCCCGTCCACGGACAGCCCGAGACCGTCCACCTCGAGATTGCGGATGGCGACGTAGCTCGAGTCCGAGATCGACACCGTGTTGCAGCAGGGTCGTCCGGTGAACCTCGGCCGCGGCCCGGTGTCCAGGCCCTCGATCACGATGCAGCGGCCGGGCTGTCCGTTCAGGCCGTTCACGGGAAGCCCCTGCGCGTAGGTCCCGGCGGCGAGCAGCAGCCGGTCCCCGGGGCCCAGCGTCCCCAGGAGCGACAGGTAGTTAGCGGGGGTGGCCGCGATCGTCTGCTCCGGAGGGTTCGCGAGGCAGCCCCCTACGCTCTGGGCGAGGGTCTGGGCTCTCGCGGGGACGCTCAACGCGAGCGTCGCCAGGATCGAGGGCAGCACGATCTTCGCGGGAATCGGAGCCTTCATTCCGGCATCCTGGGGCAAGTGGTCGAGGAAGTGCAAGGAGCCGCCTCCAGCCCGGAAATCCAAGATAGCTCTTGACTTTAGCGTTCAATCCGCTAAGCTCTCGCGGTTGGTTTTCCGTTGCTCATAGACCCAAGATTCGACACGGCGGGTAATTTGGGGGAAGCGCTTATGAAGACAGTGGTGAGGCTTGGTTTGGCGGCGTGTCTGGCCCTGCTTGCGATGCCGGGCCGAGCGGAGGACAAGGTCGACACGAGCCAAATCTTCGTGAAGAAGGCCATTGCCGACACCATGACCGCCGAGCAGCTCCAGGCGTACAAGGAGCGGATGGCTCGGAACCTCGCCCGACGGCGGGCCGCGCGCGCGGCCGTCGTGCCCAACATTCCCGCCGACACGTGTCCGCTGGCCACGCTCGAGGGCGGCGCGCTTCCTTTCGGACCGGTCGCGGGCACGACGGTCGGCGACACGGACGACTACGACCTCCCCGCCGATACCACGGCCCCCACGTGCACGGCTTCGACCAACTGCGTCGGGGGTGCGAGCCTGGAACCAGCGGCCCCCGGGGAGCGATCTACTTCGGAACCGGCGTCGGGACCCGACCGGGCCTACCACATCAAGACGGACGCGAACTGCACTCTCACCATCACCATGGATCCCACGGGCGCCGAGGACATGGGCCTCATCGTCTACCAGACGACCTGCAGCAACCTCCTCGCGGATTGCGTCTGCGTCGACGACACGGGTATCGGGGGCGTGGCCGAAGTGGTCACCCTCGACGCCGTAGCGGGCACCGACTACTTCGTGGTGGTGGACGGCTACTCGTCGGGAGCGCGTGCCCCCGGGACCCTCCGGCCCGTTCACGCTGGGCATCACCGGCACCGGCTGCAATCTCGTCGGCGGCGGTCGGTCGGCATCTACCACACGATCGCGCCGTGCCGGCTCGCGGATACGCGTAACGCCACGGGCCCCTACGGAGGCCCGGCGCTCGACGCGGGCGTCGACCGCACCTTCGACGTGGACGGGGGCGGTTGCCTCGTGCCCGCGACGGCCACCGCCGTGGCCCTCAACGTCACGGTCACCGATGCGACCGTTGGGGGAAACGTCCGGCTCTGGCCGGCAGGAACGGCTTTCCCCACCGTCTCCGCCCTGAACTACGCCGCGACCCAGCCGCGGGCCAACAACGGGATCTTCGCGCTCAACGCCAACGGCGAGATCAGCATCCGCGCCACCCAGGCGTCGGGTACGGCCCAGGTGATCATCGACGTGGTCGGATACTTCGAGGAATAGCCGGTCCGGTCATCCGGATCTCCAGGGGGGCGCGCTCTGCGCCCCCCTTTTTTTCGCCGGGCGGGTCCACGCAGCCGGCCCGTGGTGCGGTTGACTTTGATTGCCGATTCGTAGATTCTGCCTGCCGTTCCGTAGCGATCGACTTCGGCGATGCGGGTTGCGTGAAGGGGAGAGACCATGAAGACTGTGGCACTCGGGCTGGCGGCTTCTCTCGCCTTGTGCGTGACCTCCCCGGTCGTGTCGGAAGAAGCCAAGATCGACACCAGCCAGATCCGGATCCGTAAGGCCATCGCCGAGAAGCTGACGCCCGAACAGCTGCAGGCCCGCAAGGAGCGCCTGGCGCGCATGATCGCCGCGCGACGCGCACGCGGTCTGGAAGTGGCCGGCGTGGGGGAGATCCCGGCCGACACCTGCCCGGCGGCGACAGCGACGACGTCGGGCCTTCCCTTCGGACCCGTCGCGGACACCACCGTGGGAATGGCGAACGACTACACTCCGGCGCTGAGCCCGACCCTGACCTGCAGCGCGCCCACGAGCTGCGTGGGACGGCCCACCGGGCGGGGGGAGGTCTACTCGGGGACGGGCTGGGGGCCGGATCGGGCGTACCGGATCCGCACGGACGCCGACTGCTCTCTGACCATCGACATCAACCCGACGGATACGTTGACGGCCGCCGACGATCTGGGCCTCCTCGTCTATCAGGCGCAGTGCACGAACGATCTCATCGACTGCGCGTGCGCCAGCGACAACGGCTTCCCGGACAACCCCGACCCCAACGGCAACACCGAAGGCGTCGTGCTCGACGCGATCGCCGGCACCGACTACTTCATCGTGGTCGACGGATACTCTTCGACGCTCGGGCCTCCGGGGGCCGAGGGCCCGTTCACCCTGGGCATCACGGGCACCGGCTGCACCCTCGTGAGCCCGCCCTCGCAGTACCACACGATCACGCCGTGCCGGCTCCTCGACACGCGCAATCCCAACGGCCCGTTCGGGGGGCCCGCGCTCGACGCGAACGTGGACCGCACCTTCGACGTGGACGCGGGCGCTTGCCTCGTGCCCGCCACCGCCGACGCCGTGTACGTCAACGTCACGATCACCCAGCCGACCGTTGCCGGGAACGCCCGGCTCTGGCCGGCGGGGGCGCCGTTCCCGCTCGTTTCCGCCCTGAACTACGCCGCGGGCCAGACGCGGGGCAACAACGGCATCTTCGGGCTCAACGCCAACGGCGAGTTCACCATCCGCGCCACCCAGGCGTCGGGTACGGCCCACGTGATCGTCGACGTGGTCGGATACTTCGAGGAATAGCCGGTCGGGCCGTCGACCGCCGCCCGGGCGCGTCCTTTCTCCGTCGCCCGCGCCGCGGTCGCGGCGTCGCTCGTCGCGGTCCTGGGCTCGCTCGGGGCCACGCGGCCGCCGCCTCCGAGTGTCCTCCTCGTGACGGTGGACACGCTCCGCCCCGATGCCCTGGGCTGGGTGGCCGGGCGGAACGCGACTCCGCATATCGATGCGCTGGCTCGCGAGTCCTTCCGCTTCAAGGCCGCCCGCTCCCCGGTTCCCCTGACCCTCCCCGCGCACGCTTCGCTCCTCACCGGCCTCGATCCCCCGCGGCACGGCGTGCACGACAACGGCCAGGTCCTCTCCAAGGAACCCCGCACCCTCGGCGAGGCCTTCCGGGCGGCGGGCTATGCGACCGGGGCCGTGGTGAGCGGCTACCCGCTCAGAGCCCTCTTCGGCCTCGACCGCGGCTTCGACGGCTACGACGACCGCCTTCCCGTGGCGGGCGACGAGTGGCGCGAGCGGCCGGCCCTCGAGACGACGGAGGCGGCCCTTTCCTGGGTGCGGGCGCGAGCGCGGGCGCGTCCGTGGTTCCTCTGGGTCCACTACTACGACCCCCACGATCCCTACGCGCCCCCCGAGCGGTTCCGGCGCCCCGGACCCCGGGGAGACTACGACGGCGAGGTCGCCGCGGTGGACGAGGCGATCGGGCGGCTTCGCGATGGGCTCTCGCGCGTGCCCTCTCCGAGCGGCCTCCTCACCGTCCTCACCGCCGACCACGGCGAAAGCCTGGGCGAGCACGGGGAGGACACGCACGGCTTCTTCGTCTACGAGTCGACCCTCCAGGTGCCGCTGCTCATCCACTTCCCCGGCCGCGTGCGGCCCGGGGAGAGCCCATTGCCCGCGCGGCTCGTCGATCTCGCCCCCACGATCCTCGAGCTCGCCGCCCAGCCCGCGCTCCCCGACATCGACGGCGTGAGCCTCGTCCCGGTCTTCACGGGGAAGACGCAGGTGCTCCCCGCTGCCTACGCGGAGACCTACCAGCCCTGGCTCGGCTACGGCTGGGCGCCGCTCTTCAGCCTGCGCGCGGAGAACTGGAAGATCGTCGACGCCCCGCGCCGCGAGCTGTTCGACCTCGGCCGGGACTCCGCGGAGACCGACAACCGGATCGCCGCCGCCCCCGACGAGGCGAAGCGCCTTCTCGCCCTCCTCGACGCGCGGCGGAGCGTTGCCGGTCCGGCGGCGGAGCGGCCGGAGGACCCGGCGGTCGCGGAGAGCCTGCGCAGCCTCGGGTACGTCGGTGGAGGCGCGACCCCGAGCACAGCCATCCCCTCCGGGCTCGCCGATCCCAAGGACCGGCTCCATCTGAAGGCCCGACTCTCCGACGCCGATGCGCTGCTCGCGCGTCGACAATACCGCGCGGCCCTCGTTGTCTTCGACGAGGTACTGGCCGAGGAGCCGAAGAGCCGACTGGCTCTGCTGCGGTCCGCGAGCGCCCTCCTGTCCCTGGGCCGCCCGCGCGACGCCGTTCCGCGCCTGGAGACGCTCGTCGCTCTCGACCCCTACCAGCCCGAAGCCCGCTACAGGCTCGCCGACGCCCTCACGCGCTCCGGCCGCACGGCGCGGGCGATCCAGGAGTGGAGGGACGTCACGCGCCTGCAGCCTCGCCGTGCCGTCGCCTGGTCGAACCTGGGGACCGTCCTGCTCCTCTCGGGCCGCACGGAAGACGCGATCGCCGCGCTCCGGGAAGCAAGGACGCTCGGCTCCGACGATCCCGTCGTGGCCGAGAACCTCGCGGAGGCGCAGTACCGTTTTGCCGTGGCCGAGCTCGCCGCGGGCCGTCCCGATGTCGCGCGCCGGTCGCTCGCGGAGGCGCTGGCCGGCGATCCCAGGCTTCGTGCGAGAGCGCTGACCGACGCGGGACTACGCGCGCTCGTCGAGAACTAACTCCGTCCGGACCGAGTAACCGATCTACCCATTCCAGGACGAGTCGGGAGAAAACGGTCGAACGGTCCTCAGGGACTTTTCTTGTCGAGCGCCGCGAGGCGGGCGTCCGCCAGGTTCGCCGCGCGGTAGGGATCCACCTGCCGGGCCTTCTCGTAGGCCCGGCGCGCTTCCGCGGGCCGGCCCTGGCGGGCTTCCATGTCGCCGCGGGCGATCCAGACGCCCCCGTGCATCGCGTCGAGGGCCTCCGCCTCGTCGAGGAGGGCCGCGGCTTCCTTGTACCGCGCATCGAGGATCAGGATCTGCGCGAGCAGAAGCGAGACGTCGGCCTTGGGGCGGATCTCGCGGAAGGCGCGAAGTGCCTTCTCCGCCTCGGGGATGCGCCCCAGCCGCAGGTAGATCTTGCCCTGCGCGTGGAGGACGCTCCGGTCGTTCGGGGATTCCCGGGCGGCGGCGAGGACGACCGCGAGGGCCTCCCGGGCCCGGCCCTCGCTCAGGAGCGCGTTGGCCTGGATCAGCTTCTGCGAGACCCCGATCATGTCCTTGGGGTCGCGCAGGGGAGCTCCCGGCGGGCCGGCGGGGCCCGCGCCTCCCGCGTACCCCAGGGCGGCCAGCCGCTCGCGCAGCTCCGGTTCCAGCGTGTCCGAGGGTTGGGCGGGGGCGATGCGGTCCGCCATCGCGGAGAGCGTTCGCATCAGGGGCTCGCGCGACGGCGCGGCGCCGTCCGCCGCCCCGAGGTCCTTCCGCTCGGAGGGGTCCGCGCGCAAGTCGTAGTACTCCGGCCGCGGGGCGAGGATGGCCTTGTCGTCCTTGCGGCGGAGCGCGTAGAGGGGCGCCCACCCGAAATCGAGATAGGGGGTGAGGCTCTCCGAGTAAACGGCGCGGTCCGGGGGCGGATCCCACCCCACGAGGCTGCGGCCGTCCAGCTCCGGCCCCGCGGTCTCCCCCGGCTTGATGCCGAGGAGATCGAGCAGGGTGGGGACGACGTCCACCTGCGACACGAGACCCTCCTCGACGCTCCCCGCCGCCGTCGCCCCGGGAACGCTCAGGAGAAAGGGTACGCGCAGGACGGAGTCGTACAAGAAGATGCCGTGCGTCGTCTCGCCGTGCTCGCCCAGGCTCTCGCCGTGGTCGCCGAGGGCGACCACCACGGTCCGGCTCTCGAGCCCCCGGGCGGCGAGGCGGCCCAGCAGGCGGCCGACCTGCTCGTCCATGAAGGCGACCTCGCCGTCGTACGTCGCCGGGATGCGGGCCGCCACCGCGGCCGGCGGCCGATAGGGCGCGTGGGGATCGAAGTAGTGCACCCAGGCGAAGAAGGGGCGTCCCGGACGCCGTGCCTCGAGCCAGGCGAGTGCGTCGTCGGTCACGCGGTCGGCGGAACGCTCGATCGTACCGGAGGGAAAGGCGGGGCCCCCGCCCGCCTCCACCCGATCGTCGTAGAGGTCGAATCCCTGCGCGAGGCCGTACCGCGCGTCGAGGACGAAGGCCGAGACGAAAGCGGCGGACTCGTACCCCCGGTCCCGCAGGCGCTCGGCGAGCGTCGTCTCCCCCGGCCCCAGGCGGTACTCGGCGTTGAGCCGCACCCCGTGCTGGTACGGATAGCGGCCGGTGAAGATCGAGGCGTGGGCGGGGAGGGTCACCGGGGCCACGCTCACTGCGGTGGCGAAGCGGAGCGAGCGCCGGGCGAGCGCGTCCAGCGACGGGGTCATCGCGCGCTCGTTCCCGTAGCACCCGAGCGCGTTCGCGCGCGTGGTGTCCAGCGTGACGACGAGCAGGTTCATTCCCGAGGCGATACCCGGGCGCAGGAGGGGCGCTCGTGTCGCGGCCGCCGCGGGCCGGGAGGCCTCGCCGAACACGGCGCCCCCGCGCGACGCCAGGAGCGCCGCGAGCGCTCCCAGGGCGAGGAGCCGACGGGTGAACCTACCGCCAGGCAGGGTAGGAGGCCACCTGCGGGAAGGACGGGCCGGGGGGCTGCCAGGGCCTGGAGTGACCTCCGGGTACCCCGGCAGGGACGGCCGGCCCGAGCACCGGCGGCGCGCTGCCCGGAGCCGCTCCGGTCGGGTCCAGTTGCGGGTCCGGCGCGGGCGGGGTCGCCGGCTCCTGCGGCTCCGGGTTGCTCTCGTCGACCTCGGCCGGCTCTTCGATGACGTCGTACGTCTCCCTCCGCTCGACGTCCTTCCGCTCGGCGGCCACGCCCGCGCCTTGCGACGTGGTCGCCCCCTGGCTCTTCGACAGGAAGAGCATCTCGACGCTCCGGCCGCTCGGGTCGAGACGGAGCGCGTAGCTGAGCCCCTGGCCCTCCAGGAGCTGCGACAGGGCTTCCGCCTGGGTCGCGGCGTTGATCTCCACGGTGACGAGCTGGCGGGGCTTGGCGGCGTCGTAGACGATCTTGGTGCCGGTAGCCTCGGAGAACCGGCTGAGCACCTCGGTCAAGGGCACGCTCGTGGCCTGCACGATCAGGCGCGCGCCGTCCACGCGCACCTCGGTTCCGGAAAGCGATCCCCGGCCCCCGAGGAAGGGCATGAGGGCCAGGAAAAGCACGGATCGCTTCAAGGTCCCAGTATCACTCGAAGTAGCCGGTGACGTCGAGCACGAAGTGCGTGGTTCCCGAGGCCATGCTGCAATACACGGCGAGGTTGCCGGCCGCCCCCAGCCCCACGATCGCGTTCGTGCCCCCCGTCAGGGCCGGGCGGAAGTTTATCGTGCTCGTGATGGGCCGGAGCTCGTCCGCCGAGAAGAGCCGCAGGTTTCCCGCGGTGGTCGGGCTCACGACGGTCACCGTGACGGAGAGGGCTTGTGCCGTGGCGGGGATGCCGCAGACGCCGACGAGAGGAAAGTCGCGCTCGGCTCCCGCGGCCAGCGCCGGCCCGCCCCGAACCCCGTTCGGATTGCGCGTGTCGACAAGGCGGCACGGGGTGACGGTGAAGAAATCGAGAGGACCGGAGTCCGACGACAGCTGGTAGGTCGCGGTGACCGTGGTGGGCGCGGCGGGCGTCGTGATCTGGACCGGGTTCCCCGCTCCCGCCGACCATTGGGAGAACACGTACAGGTCGGGCCCGCTCGTCTGCGACGAGGGGGCGGTCGCGGTGAGCACGTAACCCCGCCAGGAGGTGACGGTCTCCGGGCCGGTGAGCGACGTTCCGTTCACGTTCACTCCCAGCCCGGGGGGAGTCGTCGCGAAGGTCACGTCCACCTTCGCCGGCTGCAGGTCGCGCGTCACCGTGCCCGTCGCCCCCACGAGGTCCGTGGCGGTGAGCTGGATCTCCAGGTAGCTGTTCGCCGCCGCGGCGAGGTCCTCCGGGGCCGGGCCCGCGAACGTGAGGTTGTTGCCGATCAACGGTCCCAGGAAGGGATGGGTGTGGGTGTCGTGGTGGAGGATGACGGACCAGGACAGACGGTTGGCGGGGATCGTCCCCTCCTGCGCGTCCGTGGCCTGCCCGGTCAGCGTCACCGTCTGGCCCACGAAGAAGGTGGCGCCCGCCGCCGGCGACTGGATCGTGGGCACCGGCGGCGTGTTGCCGGGCTGGACCACGAGGGTGACGGGAGCGGAGAACGCGAAATTGTTGTCGCGGGCACGCAACGTGGCGGTGTAGGACCCGATCGACACGTAGGTGTGGGGCACGGTGACGTTCGTGGTCACCACGTCGGCGGTGCCGTCGCCGAAGCTCCAGAAGTAGGTCAGGGTGTTCCCGGCGTCGGGATCGCTGCTCCCCGCCGCGCTGAACGTGACGGCGAGGGGCGCGGGTCCGGAAAGGGGGTTGCCCGAGGCGACGGCCGTGGGGGGATTGTTGCCCGCCTGCGCGTAGGAGACGCGGCGCACCTGGCCTCCGCCCGCGTAGGTCGTGTAGTAGAGGGCCTGCCCGCCGCCGAAGGGCCCGAAGACGAGCGACGTGGCGCTGCTCCCGCCGAGGCTCGTCGCGAAGTCCGAGGCGTTGAACGGTCCCGTCCCGTTGAGGCGAAAGATCCAGCCGCACACGTAGTCGGCGAAGAGGTAGGTGTTGTCGTACGCGGCCGGCCAGACGCCGTTGGGAACGAAGGCGCCGCCCGTGATCGAGGCGCAACCGCTCGCCGTGGTTCCGGCGACGCTTCCCCGGCCGTAGTCGTAGATCGGGTCCACCGCGCCGGGAGCGGTGCAGGTGCTCTGCGGGTTGTCGATCGAGCCCTCGCGGCAGTTCCAGCCGTAGTCCGCGCCCGCCTGCCCGAGGTCGATCTCCTCCCGCGCGCCCTGGCCCACGTCGTTGATGAAGAAGCGGGTGCCCGCGGCGTTGGGGTCGAAGCCGAAGCGGAACGGGTTGCGGAGACCCCAGGCGAACGTCTCCTGGCATCGGGGTCCCGGGCCCGTCCCTCCGCCGGGGAGCGGCGTCCCGCTCCCGCCGTTCACCTGGCAACGCAAGGCACCGCTGCCCGGCGGAAAGGGGTTCGTGGCGGGAATGAACGTGGCGTCGTTGATGGTCGTGCCCGCGGGGTTGACGCCGACCCGCAGGACCTTGCCGGTGAGCGTGAACTCGTCGCGGGCGGCGTCGTTCGTCCCCGCGCTCCCGCCGCCCGCGTAGTCCGTCCCGCCGTCCCCGATCGTGATGTAGAGGTATCCGTCCTTCCCGAAGGCGACGTCGCCCGCGTTGTGGTTCCCCCCGGCGGAAGGCATCCTGTCCACGAGCACGAGCTCGCTCGCCATCGCGAAGGTCTGGCCGCTCATGGTGAAGCGGGAGACCCGGTTCACGCAGCCGCTTCCCGTGTTCCGCGTATAGAAGAGGTAGACGTAGCCGTTGGCGAGGAACGAGGGGTCGGTGGCCACGCCGAGCAGCCCGCGCTCCGATTGCGCGCAGATCTGGGCGGCCGGAATCGTGGTGGTCCCGAGGAGGGTTCCCGTCCCCCCGTAGACCCGAAGCGAGCCGCCCTGGGAGGTGACGAGCAGCCGCCCGTCGGGGGCGAAGGTCAGGTCGGTGGGGGCGCCCACGTTGACGAACGTGGCGTCGGTGAAGCCGGCGGGCACCGCCGCGCCCGCGGGCGCGGCGAGGGCAAGCGCGGCCGCGAGGATTCGGCCGGTTCGCATCATCTGGGTCTCCTCACTCGAAGTAGCCGTTGACGTCCACGACCACGTGGATCGCCCCCGAGGGCGAGACGCTCATCACGGCGAAGGTCCCCGAACCCGACGAGGCGAGCATGACGATGGCGTTGTTCGCGCGCGTCTGTCCCGCGCTGAAGTTGACGCTCGCGACGAGGGGGGGCGTGGCGTTGCCGGGATAGAGCCGCAAGTGGCCGGGTCCCGGGGCCCCCACCGCGGTCAGGTTCAGCGAGAGGGCCTGGGCGCTCGTTGGGATCCCGCAGCGGCCGGTGGCCACCACCACGCGCTCGGTCGTGGGCAGCATCGCGGGCCCGCCGTAGGGTCCGGCGGGGTTGCGTGTGTCGAGGAGCCGGCAGGGGGTGAGCGTGAAGAAGTCGAGGCTCCCGGTCGACGTCGCCACGGGCGGCTGCCAGCCCCGCTCGATCACCTCGAAGTCGGAGGCGTGGAGGCTCGCGAACGCGGGATTGAGGACGTCGTTGTCCCAGCGCGTGTCGTAGGCGCCGGAGATGTACATGTCGCTCCCATTGTCGGCCACGATCAGCCCGTACGTCTTCATCGCCTGGAAGATCTTCTGCACGTATGCGGGGTGGGCGCTGATGTTCGTGCCCGGCTTCAGGCGGAGGCGCGCCCCCATCGGGAGGGCGTTGGGGCTCGTGCTCGAGCTCGCGGTATGGGACGCCGGGAAGACGTGGCCGTTGGTGAAGTCCACCGTCATGCGCACCGCGTGCCGGATGGGATTCGGGCCGAAGACCTCGTCGTAGCGGACGAGGCCGGGGAGGATGGCGAGCCCCGCCGCGTCCGCGCTCGTCCAGCCTTCGGGCCGCCGGCCGTTGCCGTCCAGCATGAAGATGGCGCCGGAGCCCGCCTGCCAGCGTCCGAGCCCGCCGTTCCAGCGCGTGGCGTAGAGCTCGTAGAGGATCCGGTTGTCGCGGTCCACGAGGAGCATGTGGCGGTCGCCGCTGGGGCCGCCACCCGGCTGCCCTCCCTCGATCCACTTCGGCTGGGTGCGCGCTCCCACCGGGATCGGATAGCCCAGGGGACGGCCCGGGGCCCCGTGATCGCTCTCACCCGGATAGCCCGTGCTGAAGTCCACGACCTCGAGCGCCTGCGTGCCGGGGACGACGGCGTAGATCATCCCGTAGACGCCGAAAGGCGTCCCGTCGTCGCCACCGAAGTCCGGGTGCAGGCCGGTCCCCGCGCCGATGAAGTTGATGAAGTTCGTGCTGTTCAGGTCCGGGGGGGCGTTCGTGATGTCCACGTTCCACCAGTTGTCGGGCGGGAACAGGGGGAGGGGGCTCGGCAGCGGCGCCGGGGGCTGGGGGGCCTGGGCCAGCGCGGGGGTGCCGAACAGCGCCAGGCACAATGCGAGACGGACTCCGGCTCTCGTCATGGTCGCGAGAGACTCGCACGACGACGGCCACTTCGGGGTGACGGTCCGCACAAGCCCGTAAGGCCCTGATTCGCCTATCCTGCACTGCATGCGCGGCTTGGCCCCCCGGCTCGACCTGCTCCCGACCGGCCTCCTCGCCTGCCTTTGCGCCCCCGGGATGGCCGAGGGCGGCTCCCTCCGGTTCTTCGGGAACGGAGTCGCCGCCCCGGACCTGGATCGGGTGAAAGTCCGCATCGACGCCCCCGCGCGCCCGGCCGACGTGGGGGCCACGGACTTCACGATCGAGTTCTGGATGAAGGCGAGCGCGGCCGACAACACGAGCGGCCCGTGCGCATCCGGAGGGGACGCCTGGATCAACGGGAACATCCTCATGGATCGCGACGTCTACGGCGCGGGCGACTACGGGGATTTCGGGGTCTCGCTGTTTGGGGGACGGATCGCCTTCGGTGTCGCCACCCAGAGCGGCAGCGACACGATCTGCAGCACGGCCATGGTCGCGAACGGCGCCTGGCGCCACGTGGCCCTGACCCGCCGGCTCACGGACGGCGAGATGCGGATCTTCGTGGACGGGCAGATCCAGCCCGCGGTCGGCTTCGGCCCCTCCGGCAACGCGAGCTACCGCGACGGCCGGGCCACGTCCTATCCGAACAGCGATCCCTTTCTGGTGTTCGGGGCGGAGAAGCACGACGCGGGCGCGGCCTATCCGTCGTACAGCGGGGCGCTGGACGAAGTGCGCCTGTCCACCGTGATCCGCTATGCTGCCGGGTTCACGCCTCCCCCCAGCCCTTCGCGCCGGACGCGACCACCGCCGCGCTCTACCACTTCGACGAGGGGGCGGGCACCTTCGTGGGCGATTCGTCGGGAGCGGCCGGAGGGCCCTCGAACGGCGTCCTCCAGTTCGGGGGGTCGCCCGCGGGGCCCGTGTGGTCGACGGACTCGCCCTTCGTCGTCCCGACCTCCTTCCACACCACGACACCCTGCCGGGTCGTGGACACGCGAGGCCCCTCCGGCGCCTTGGGCGGGCCGGCTCTCGCCGCGGGGGCCGTGCGCGTCTTCCCCGTGGCCGGTCCCTGCGGCATCCCCGTCACCGCCCGCGCCGTCTCCGTGAACCTGGCGGTCACGAGCCCCACCGCCGCCGGCAACCTCCGGCTCTACCCGGCGGCCACGGTTCCCCCCGTCGCGTCGGCCATCAACTACTCCGCGGGGCAGACGCGGTCGAACAACGCGCTCGTCTCCCTCGGCGCAGGCGGGGGGATCGAGGTTCGCTGCGCCCAGGCGACCGGAAGCGTCCACTTCATACTCGACGTCAACGGCTGGTTCGAGTGAGCGTGACGGAGTCGTCAGCGTTCAGCTCCGGCACCGTGGGCAATGTACTAATACATTGCCCACGGTCCAGCACGGGCCGACGGTCGACTCGCCTTCTCCGTCCGGACCGAGTTGCCAGCGTAGCCTCGGGAGCCTAACGGTCTCGCGCCTCGAACGGGAAATTCCGGTAGTACGGAAACGACTCGTGCCGGCGTGCGGCCTCGAGGGCCGCCGCCGGGCAGTCGAGGCGAAGCCGCTCGTGGAGTGCGCTCCGGCCGTCGAAGAGAGCATCGAGTAGCCCGAGGTAGAGGCAGCCCGTCTCGCGGTCGCCTCGGGCCATCGAGTCCTCGCCCAGGAGCTTGATCGCCGGAAAGTAGTGGGGCGCGTGCTCGAGAACCCCCACGAGGGCCCGCCGTCCCGCCTCGTGATCGCCCGCGCGGATCCGAAGCCAGGCCCCCTGCGTGCACGCCTCGAGACGTCGAGGGTCGAGGCGGCAGGACTCTTCCTGGGCCCGCACGTCGTTCCTCGCCGCCACCCAGAGGAGCTCCGCCCGGACCACCCGAACCAGCGCCCAGGCGACACCCGCCGCCGCCAGGACGGCGAGGAGCCGTGCGGCGCTCCTCCACGGCACGGGGGGAAAAGGCCCGAGACACGCGCCCGCGAGCCCCAGCATCACCGCGGCGCTGAGGGCCGGGAACGCCATCTCGAAGGGGAACTGGAAGAGCGCCTCGATCGCGAGGAAGACGGCCACGGATCCGAGCAGCCGCCCCGGAGGCGAGCGCCAGGATGCGATCGTCGGGCTCCGGTGGAGGGCCGACACGAGGCCGACCAGCAGGGCCGCGAGCAGGGCCGACGCGATCACCCCCTCCTCGGCCAGGACGCGCAGGTACTCGTTGTGGGGCGAGCGGAAGACGAGCGACTCGTCGGGGCGCGTCCGCCCCCCGAGCGCGTACGGGATGAACGCCTGCTCGAAGTTTCCCGCGCCCACTCCCAGGGGGTGGTCGCGGACGAGGCGCAGGGTGTCGGACCACACGGCGAGCCGCACGCGCACGCTCTCCCGCTTGTGGGCGTTCGTCCCCCCGGACTGCGGAGGGCCGGCGGCTCCGGGAAGGAAGCGGAGAGCGGCGACGAGGAGCGCGCCCCCTGCCGCCACGCGGACCACCGTCCCCTTCCCGTCGACGAGGAGGAGGAACACCAGGGCGCCCACCAGGGCGACCAGGGCCGAGCGTGCCCCCAACAGATGAAGATAGGCGAGCCCCCCTCCCGCGAGGGCGACGAGGGCGGCCGTCACCCACCGTGAGCGGCGCGGGCTCCCCCCCATCCCCGAGAGCGCGACGGTCAAGGCGAGGGCCACGAACTGGGCGGCCATGTTGACGTTGCCGAACGTCGCGGAGACCTGGTCCCCCGCCGCGAACGCGGGGAGGAGATCGTGGCCGGCGAGCTGGAGGAGCCCCAGCGTCACCACGACGGCGCAGGCGACGGCCACCGCCGCCCGGAGCGGACCCAGCTCCAGGCCCGTCCGGCGGAAATACGAGAAGGCCGCGAGGGCGACGAGGGCAAAGCCGGCGCGGGCGAGGAGCGGCTCCATGGCCCACGCGAGCCCGTGACGAAGGCTCCCCGCGACGACAAGGACCACGAGGGCGGAGAGGGCGACGTTCCCGCGTCGCGAGAGCGGCGGCCATGCGGGTTCCCGCCGCCACTCCGCGAGGAGCCAGAGGAGGCCCAGCGCCTCGAGCGCGTACCACTTGACGGAGGTGAACGGGTCGGCGAACCGCGGGGAGGCGGCGAGCGCCACCGTGAGGAACGCGACGACGACGAAGGCGTGGGCGGAGAGGTCCCGAAGTGCTTTCAGCGATCGTCTCCCAGACAAATTCCCAGATCCCGCGCGGTGCGGATGGTGTCGCAATCCAGCGGCACCGTCTTGAGGCGCCGCACCGCCCGGGCCAGGGGCACGTAGCGCACGGTGGGCGGATCGAGGGCGACCATGACCCCGGTGTGGCCCTCGGCCAGCGCCCGCACCGCCGCCGCCCCGAAGCGCAGGGAGAGCAGGCGGTCGAAGGTCGTGGGTCCGCCACCTCGCAGGAGGTGGCCCAGCACCACGTGCCGGATCTCCCGGCCCGTCCGCTCCGCGAGCTCCTGCGCGACCCTGGCCCCCAGCCCGCCCAGGCGCTTCTCCGCCCCCACGCGGTGGTCGACCACGGAGTGCGTGCCTCCGTGGGGATGCGCTCCTTCCGCGACCACCACGATCGCGTGGCGCAGGCCGCTCCGCTGGCGGTGGCCGAGGCTCCTCGCCACCGCGTCGATGTCGTACGGTATCTCCGGGATCAGGATGGCATGGGCGTCGGCGGAGACGCCGCAGTTGAGGGCGATCCATCCCGCGTAGCGGCCCATGACCTCGACCACGATGACTCGACGGTGGGATTCGGCGGTGGTGTGCAGGCGGTCGATGCACTCGGTGGCGAACGTCACCGCGGAGTCGAAGCCGAACGTCACCACCGTCCGCTCGAGGTCGTTGTCGATGGTCTTCGGCACCCCCACCACGCGCAGGCCCTTCCGGTGGAGCGCGTTCGCGATCCCCAGCGAGCCGTCCCCTCCGATGGCCACGAGCGCGTCGATCCCTCGCCGCCGGCACGCCCGCACCACTTCGTCCGAGCGGTCCTTCTCGACCGTGGTCCCGTTCCGCAGGCGGGTGGGATAACGGAGGGGATTGCCGGCGTTGGTGGTGCCGAGGATCGTCCCTCCGAGATGGGTGATGCCGTGCACGCCGCTCGGGGCCCAGGGGCAGCAGGCCGGGCCCTTCCGCCCGCGGCTCCAGGAGGCCGTTGTACCCGTCCTGGATCCCCACGCACTCCCAGCCGCGACCGTGCGCGGCCAGCACCACCGCGCGGATCACGGCGTTCAGTCCCGGGGCGTCGCCCCCGCCGGTGTTGATCGCGATCTTCCGAATAGCCCGGGGCCGCGCCATGCTCCGCCTCCTCCGATGGGTCCCCGAGTGCGGGGCGCCGCCGGGATATTACGACGGGCCAGCGATTCGCCTATCCGCCCAGGACGTCCATGTCGAATGACCGCGCCGCAAGGCCCAGGCTCGCGTCATGGGTTGCCATGACCAGGGGCTTTTGCATCCGGTCCCGCCACACGAGGGCCGTGGCCAGGTGGAGGGCGTCGAGCGTTCCGAGCGCGGTGGGGAAGGGCTCCGAGCCGCGAGCGAGTATCGGCCGTTGAAGCAAGACGAGGTCGACCGCTTCCAGCCAGTCGGTGACCACGTTGCGCCGAGAGGCTGCCTCCTCGGACGAGAGGACACCCTGCAGGCGCAAGCGATCGATGGTCCGAAGCGACTCGACGGCGAGTAGCTCGCTCGAGACAAGGGCTTCGCAAGATCGCAGCTCCTCCAGGGCGTCGGGCTCGCGAAGGACCAGGCGGAGGAGCGCGGACGTGTCCAGATAGGCGATCACCTCGACGCGCGGTCCCGCAGCAGGACCGCGAGGCTGTCTGTCGGTGCGGGCGGAGGCGGTGGCAGGCGCAGGTCGCTTGGCTTTCGGGTCGCGCGTCGCACCTGGAGCGGTTCCTCGGCATCGTAGGGGACGATCCTGGCGACGGCGGTTTCCCTGTCGAAGACCGTCAGGGTGCGTCCACCGCGGACCTTCCGGATGTGTTCGCTCAGGTGGGCCTTCAGATCGGCGATCCTCACCTTGCTCATGACCTCATTGTGGTCATGACTAGTCATGTTGTCAAGCGCCGGCGCGCTAGGCCTCGAGCGGCTCGATCCGGGGAAAGGCTCCCCGGATCCGCCCGGCGTGGAAGCGCAGGCGTGTCCCTTCGACCGCACGGCGCAGCTCGTCGGGTCCACCGCGGAAGAGGTGGCCATCCGCGGAGAGCACACACTTGCCGGCCTCGTCGGGAGGAAGCAGATCGTGCGCCTGCGCCGCCGTGTCCAGCATCGCGGCGAAACGGCGCGCCAGGTCCCCAGCGTCGGGTGGAGGTCCCGAGAACGCGAGCTGTCGTACCTCGTCCACCGAGTACCGGCTCGTCCGGCGCGCTTCGGACAGGATGGCGGCGGGACTGAATCCAGGGTCCTTGCCGCAAGCCGCCCAGGCCAGGTAGCCGAGCGGCTGCAGTCGGGAGTCACACTCGATCACGTCGACCCAGTCGCGCACTTCCACCCGGCCGACCAGGGCCAGCACCTTGTTGGTGGCGAGGTCGAAGGGATGGAGCGTCAGGCCGAGCTCCGCGTGCTCGACCAGCGGGAAGAAGCGGTAGGCGCTGTCGCGCACCCACTCGGCCAGGATCCGTTCCGTCCCCTGCGAGATCTCGGCCTGGATGTGAGACGGGCGCTCGCGAAGGACGGCCACCGCGTATCCTTCGGCTTGAAGGAGGGCCCGGTCGGCGCGCCAAGTGCGATCGAGCGCCTCTTCGGTGTCGTGGAACAGGTCGATGTCCCGCGAGATGCGCGCCGTCGCGAGCAGCTCGGTGAGCGCCACCCCGCCCGCGACGTAGCTCTCGCCCCCCGCGATACGGTTCGCGGCTATGAGCCGGCAGACGCGGCGCTGGAGTTCCGTGAGAGCCATTGCCGGACCGCGCCCGCGCGCTGGAAGGCCTCGCGGTCGCCGTGGTGCTCGATGTAGCGCAGCACGAGAAGCCTTTCGGCGTCCGTCGCCGGGTAGTAGTCCGGGCGCAGGAACCAAAGGCAGCGAGCGCGGTACCTGTCGACCAGCTGTTCGACGGCGGCGGCAGCCTCAAGGGCCGTGCGGATCACGATGTCATTGTACGGCCCGCAGGCATCGATCGGCCGCACGAGCTCGCTTGCGGTCATAGGACCCGCCGCGATATTGCGAGGGGCCAACCGCTCGAATCCGGGCCGCCGTGTTAAGCTTCTTGGTTAGGCGTATCCCTAGGGTCCAGTCCTTGTCGCTCCGGCGCCCCCTCCTGTGTCAGCAGCCTGAGGCCGGTTCAAGACGCCCGAGGTGCGCGACGGCATTGCCGAGGAGGAGATGATGGGACGGTCCGTAACGCGGTCTTTGGTTTGCCGGGGAGCCGTGCTCGCGCTCCTGCTGGGCGCTTCCGTCCCGGCGGCTTTGGCCGCGCCCGCCAACCTCCACACCGTCCCGCCCTGTCGCGTGTTCGACAGCCGCCTGCCCGCCAACGCACCCGTCCTGTCGTCGGGCACTCCGCGCACCATCACCGTCGCGGGACTCTGCGGCGTCCCCGTCGGCGCATCGTCGGTGGCGATCAATCTGACCGCGACCGAAGCCACGTCCCTGGGCAATCTGCGCCTGTACGCCAGCGGCCCCCCGCCCACGCCGTTCTCCCTCATGAACTATTCCGCCGCGCAAACGCGGGCGAACAACGCGATCATCCAGCTCTCGGCGGGAGGGCAGGCGGACGCGCTGGCCACGATGCCGACGGCGGGAACCGTCCACCTGATCGTCGACGTGTTCGGCTACTTCCTCGACGACGCTCCCCCCACGGCCGTGGACGACCCCGCCACCGTGAACGAAGACGCTCCCGCCACGACGATCGATGTCCTCGCCAACGACACGGATCCCGACGGCGGGCCGATCTTCGTCGGCTCCGTCACGCAGCCCGCGAACGGTACGGTGGTCATCACGAACGGCGGAGCCGACCTCACGTACGAGCCGGATCCCGACTACTGCAACGCCCCCCCGGGGACGACGCCCGACACCTTCACCTACACGCTCTCGCAAGGGGGCTCGACGGCGACCGTCTCCGTGGCGGTCACGTGCGTGAACGACGCTCCTGTCCTCGCCGGTGCGGGCACGGTGTCGTTCACCGAGGACGGGCCCCCGGTCACGGTGGCGCCCGCGCTCACCGCGCAGGACGTGGACGACACGAGCCTCGAGTCGGCGACGGTCACGATCTCGAACCTCCTCGACGCGGGAGCGGAAACGCTCGCGGCGAGCACGGCGGGCACTTCGATCGTTGCGGGTTACGTCGCTCCCACGTTGACGTTGACGGGGTCGGACACACTTGCCAACTACCAGGCCGTCCTCCGGACCGTGACGTATCTGAACAGCTCCATGAATCCCACGGCCACTGCGCGGTCCATCGCCTTCCAGGCGAACGACGGCACCCTCGCCAGCAACACCGAGGTGGCGACCGTGCTCATCAACACCGGGAACGATGCCCCCGTGCTGACGCTGGGAGGCGGCTCCCCCACCTTCACCGAGGACGGTCCGGCGGTCGCGGTAGATCCTGCCCTCACGGTGACGGATCCGGACGACGTGAACCTGGAATCGGCCGGGGTGGGGATCACGAACCTGCTCGACGCCGGCCAGGAGGTCCTGGCCGCAACCACCACCGGCACGTCGATCGTGGCGAGCTACCTGGCGCCCATCCTCACCCTCTCGGGCTCGGACACCCTGGCCAACTACCAGGCCGTCCTCCGGAGCGTGACCTACCTGAACAACAGCCAGAACCCCACGCTCACCCCCCGCTCGATCTCGTTCATCGCAAGCGATGGAACGGCCAGCAGCAACTCCCCCACCAAGACGCTGAGTGTCGTCGCCGCGAACGACGCCCCCGTCCTGACCGCGGGCGGCGGCTCGCCCACCTTCACGGAGGACGGAGCGGCAGTGGTCGTGGACCCGGCCATCACCGCGACCGACGCGGACGACACGAACCTCGAGTCGGCGACGGTGACGATCACGAACCTGCTGAACGCGGGAGCCGAGGTCCTGGCCGCGACCACCGGAGGCACGGGCATCACCGCGAGCTACGTCGCCCCCACGCTGACCCTCACCGGCACTGCGACCCTCGCCAACTACCAGGCGGTGCTGCGGACCGTGACGTACCTGAACAGCTCCCAGAGCCCGAGCCCCATCGCGCGCGTCGTGTCGTTCCGCGTCAACGACGGCACGGCCAACAGCAACCTCGCCAACAAGTCGGTCTCCGTCGTGCCCGTCAACGACGCCCCAGTGCTCACGCCGGGCGGCGGCTCCCCCACGTTCACGGAGAACGGTCCGGCGGTGGTGCTCGATCCCGTCATCGCCGCCGCGGACCCCGACACCCCGAACCTGGCCTTCGCCAACGTGACGATCACGAACCTTCTCGACGCCGGCCTGGAAACGCTCTCCGCCAACACGGCGGGCACGTCCGTCGTGGCGGTCTTCATCTCGCCCACCCTCGTCCTCAGCGGCTCGGACACCGTCGCCAACTACCAGGCCGTGCTCCGGACCGTGGCCTACAACAACACCTCCAACAGCCCCAACACCACGGCGCGCTCGATCTCCATCGTGGCGAACGACGGCACGCTCGCGAGCAATACCGTGGTCAAGTCCCTCACGGTGGTCGCCGTCAACGACGCGCCCACCCTCACCGCGGGCGGCGGCTCCCCCACGTTCACGGAGGACGGAGCGGCGGTGGCCGTCGATCCCGCCCTCGCCGTGGCCGACCCGGACGATACGAACCTCGAGTCGGCGACGGTCACGATCACGAATCTGCTGAACGCGGGAGCGGAAACGCTCGCACGCGACCACGGCGGGCACTTCGATCGTTGCCGAGCTACGTCGCTCCCACGTTGACGTTGACGGGGTCGCGACACGCTCGCCAACTACCAAGCCGTCCTCCGTAGCGTGACCTACCTGAACAGCTCGCAGAACCCGACCACGACCGCGCGCACGATCGCGTTCCAGGCGAACGACGGCACCGTCAGTAGCAACGTCGTGAACAAGTCCCTGACGGTGGTCGCGGTGAACGACGCCCCGACGCTCAACGTGATCCCCGACCCGGCCGCGATCCTGGAGGACGCTGGGCTCCAAACGGTCAACCTCTCCGGCATCACGGCCGGAGGCGGCGAGACCCAGACCCTGAGCGTCACGGCCACGTCCGGCAACCCGGGCCTGATTCCCAACCCGACGGTCACCTACACGAGCCCGAACGCCACCGGATCGCTCTCCTACACGCCGGTGGCCAACCAGAACGGCACGGCCATCATCACCGTGACCGTCATGGACAACGGCGGAACCGCCAACGGCGGCGTCAACACGTTCCAGCGAACCTTCACCGTCAACGTCACGGCGGTGAACGATCCGCCGGTGGCGCTGGCCAAGGACGGCGGCAACGTCCAGTCGAACATGAGGCGGACCGCCATCAACGCGTCGCTCTTGACCGGTGTGACGGATGTAGACAACGGCGTAAACGGCTGCGTCTCGACGTCGTTCTCGGTCGCCAGCATCACGTCCAGTACGGGTGGGCTCGTCACCGGCGTGAACCTCGGCGCCGGCACGTTCGACTTCGAGCCGACCGCCGGCTTCACGGGCGCGGCGACCGTGTTCTACGCGGTGTCGGATACCGGTTGTCCCGGGCCCGGAGCGACGAGCGCCGCGGCGGCGATCAGCCTCACGGTGACCGGCCCCGTGATCTGGTTCGTGGACCCCGCGGCGGGGGTGAACGGCGACGGGCGCTTGGCCACGCCATTCAATAGCCTCGCCTCCGCGAACACGGCCAAGGGCGCAACAGTCAATCAACGAATCTTCGTGTCCTCGGGGACGACCGCGTCCGGAGTAGGCGTGACCCTCGCCGGCGACACGACTCAGGCGACGGCCCAGTGGCTGGTCGGACAGGGGGCCACGAGCTCTCCGACGAACACATTTGACGCCCTGATGGGCATCTCGCCCCCTGCGGGCACGATACCCCGGCCGAGCATCGGTGGCGCCCGCCCGACGATCCAGGGCACTGTGACGCTGAACGGCAACAATGTCCGCACCCAGGGATTCAACATCTCAGCGGGGACAAGTGCTGGCATGAATGACGGGGCCGCGATCACGGGCGTTTCCGTGAGCGAGCTGTCGGTCACGACCTCGACCGGCACGGCGGTTCTGCTTTCCGACACGGCCGGGACGCTCTCGTTTACGAGCATCTCGGCGAACGGCGGCTCCAACGGGATCTCGCTCACCAACACGACCGGTACCTTCACGGTCAACGGCGACGGCACGAACACCGCTCGCGGAGGCAATGCGACCGGTGGAACCATCCAGAACATGGTCGGAGCGGACGGAGCGGCGGCGGGCAACGGCGTCTTTCTATCAAACGCAGCCAACGTGACGCTCCGGAGGATGCAGCTGAACGGTTTCGCGAACTCGGCCATACGGGGCCTCAGTGTCACGAACTTCACGTTCCAGTACGGCACGATCAACGGAGTGAGCGGCAACTCATCCGGTCCCACCGAAGGCGCTCTCACCTTTGGTACCAGCAATCCCAGCGGCGCCAATGGCCTCTTCGGTACGAACCTCATCGACTACTGCAACATCAGCGGCGCGGTTGAGCACAACGTCGAGTGGTACAACCAGAGCGGAACGGGGACCCTCACGGTGTCCAACTCCGACATCAAGAGCAACAGCGTCGCATTCGGTTCGGATGGCATCCTGGTCGAGATGCAGGGGACCGCAGGCGCTTCGCCGGGCAGCCCCGTGACACTGGTCGTCAACAACGTCACATTCGACGACAACAAGTCGCAGGGCGTTCAAGTCGCGGCGAACGACAGTTCCCGGATCGACGCGACGATCAACAATTCGACACTGATCCGAACCTCGCAGGGCAACGAGGGCTTTGTCCTGTCCAACGGCAGCAATGGACAACTCACGGCTCACGTGACGAACAACAACATCAGTGGGTTGGGTGGCGTTGCGATATTTGTCGGGCAGACGCCAGGAAACGCGCTCGCCCTCCCGGGTGGTGTGGTCGGGCTAACCGCGGTGATCAGGGGCAATGTGATCAACGCTCCCGCCTCGGCAACGAATCACGCGGTCCTCGCCTTCCTGACGAGCACGGTCGGGCAGGTGAGCCTAGCGAACATCCTCATCGAATCGAACACCATCGTGCAGAACGGCCTCCTCAGGGCATTCCTCGTCGATACTCCCGATCTCAACACGACCCCTTCGTGGACCGCAACCGTGTTGAACAACAACGTTACCGTGACCGACACGGTTAACGGCGTCACCTCGGACGTCACGGCGCGTCGCGGCACGGGCTGCTTCGATGTACGCGGGAACGTGATCTCGGGGCCGTTCGGCATCAGGGTGCGTCAGGCAGCGCCGGGGACAGTGCAGCTCGAACAGGGTGTTTCCGGCTCAGCGGATCCGGCGATCGTGCTCGATGACAACCACCCGGTGGGCACGGTTACGAGTGTGCTAGGCACGCCTACCGTGGTTGGCAACGGAACGTGCATGGTTCCCCCCTCCTAGGGCGAAGGACAACGTAAGGTCATCGGCCGCACAGCGCTGCACAGAGGCGCTCGGTCGCCAGTATTTGTGTGGGCAACGCTTGCCCCGAGCCTCCCATGGGGGGCACGCTGACCGTCGTGCCGAGAAGCGCGTGCCAGGGAGCCCTTGCGGAGGCCGAGTGCGCCGGATAGTCTGCCGGGACGCCCGCCGCTCCGGGGATCTCTCCAGGCATGGTTTCCTACGCGCTCGTCGCGTACTCGTTCGTCGTAGCCGCGCTCGTCGCCGCGGCCGCGACGCCGCTCGTGGCGCGGCTGGCGAAGGGGTGGGGTCTCCTCGACCATCCCGGACCGCGGTCGTCACATCGGGACCCCACGCCGCGGGCGGGAGGGATCGCGGTCGTGCTGGGGATGGCGGTGGTGCTCGTGCCGCTCCTTCCGTTTCGGCGGCCTCACCCCGACGCCGAGGCGTTCGTGGGCGGAGGGTTGCTCATCGCCGCGGTAGGCCTCCTCGACGACCGGTTCGGGGTGATGCCTCTCCTCCGGCTCGGCGTGCACGTCGCCGTGGCGTTTCTGATGGTGGGGGTGGTGGGCGGGTTCGATCACCTTCCCCTGCCCGCGCCGCTCGACCTGCCACTCGGCCCTCTCGGGCGGCCGGTCGCGATGCTCTGGATCGTGGCGGTGCTCAACTTCTATAACTTCATGGACGGGCTCGACGGGCTGGCGGCGACGCAGGCGGTGATCACCGGCCTCGCGCTCGCGCTGACCGGCGTCGACCCGCTGTGCGTCATCCTCGCCTCGTCGGTCGCCGGAGGGTGCGCGGGCTTCCTGCCTTTCAACTGGGCTCCCGCCCGGATCTTTCTGGGGGACGTGGGGAGCGGGCTCGTGGGCTATACTCTGGCGACGATCCCTTTTCTGGCTCCGCCGGAAACAAGGGAGAGGGTGGTACTTCTGGTCGGAACCAGTTTGTGGCTTTTCCTGGCCGACGCCACCACTTGCCTGCTTCGGAGGGTGGTCTGGGAGAAGCGGTGGTTTGAGCCGCACCGGCAGCACCTGTATCAGCGCTGGGCGATCGCCGGAGCGAGCCACGCGCGGGTGACCTCGTGGCTGGCCGCGGGATCGGCAGTCACGAGCGCCGGCGCCCTCCTCGCGTGGCGCACGGGCGCAGTCGCGGTGGAGTGGGCGGCGCTTGGGCTGGGCACGGCGCTCTTCCTGCTCGAGTGGCGGATCGTGCGGCGGCTGGAAGTGCAGAACCGGGAAGCAGCGTGACCTGTCGATGAGGAAAGCGAAGGACGCGGCCGCGTCGGCCCTGCGGAGCGTGGCCCGCGCCTGGATGCGGTCGTCGGTCGTGGCCGCTCTCCGCCGGTTCGAGGGCGGGCAGCGGTATGCCCTGATCCTCGCGGGCGACGCCATCGCCACCGCCATCGCCCTCTACCTCGCCTTCTTCATCCGCTTCGAGGGCCGGATCCCCCCCGAGCGCTTCGAGCAGTTCCTCCGCTGCCTCCCTCCTCTCCTCTTCATCCGCACGACGCTGGCCGTGGCCTTCGGCACGCATCGGTGGTCCTTCCGGCTCTCCGGGATCCACGAAGGCATGCGGCTCGTGCACGCGACGCTCACGGGCAGCGTTTGCTTCGCCACCGCCTTCTACTTCGTGCAGCGCGCGGCGGAGGACGTCTCGATAGGCCCTCCCCGGTCCGTGATCGTGATCGAGTTCCTCATCACCACCGTCCTCATCGGCCTCTCGCGGTTCTCAATCCGGGTGTCCGAGGCGTGGGGGGCGACGCGGCTGCGCTACCGGGGCGAAGGCTGGGTCCGCACCGTTATCGTGGGGGCGGGGAGCGCGGGAGAGCTGCTCCTCCGCGACCTCGAGCGGTCGGACGAGCACAACTATCACGTCCTCGGGTTCGTGGACGACGCTCCCAACAAGTGGAGGACCACTCTCGGGGGGAGGCAGGTCCTGGGGTCGCTCGCGGAGCTCCCGCAGATCGCGCGCCGCTGGCGGGTGGAGCTGCTCCTCTTCGCGATCCCGCGCCTTCCTGCCGACGACCTGCGGAGCATCCTCGACAGCTGCGCGGACCTGAAGCTCGCCTACAAGATCCTCCCCGTGTCGTACGCGTATCTCCACGACCGCCTCACGGTGTCGATGCTCCAGGACCTCGCCCCCGACGATCTCCTCCCCCGGAGCCCCGTGAGCTTCGACCAGGCGGAGATCCACGCCCAGATCCGGGCCAAGCGGGTCCTCGTCACGGGCGCGGCGGGCTCCATCGGCAGCGAGATCTGCCGGCAGGTCGCGGACCACGAGCCGGCGAGCCTCGTCCTCGCCGACATCAACGAGAACGGGCTCTATTTCCTCTTCCGCCACCTCCAGCGCACGCACCCGAGGCTCGCGGTGATCCCCGAGGTGGTGGACGTGCGCGACCCCGCGCGCCTCGTCCAGCTCGCGGACCGCCATCGTCCCCACCACGTCCTCCACGCCGCCGCCCACAAGCACGTTCCCCTCATGGAGAACAACCCCGAGGAGGCGGTCAAGAACAACGTGATCGGCTGCCGCAACGTGCTGGAGATGGCCCACGGGGCGGGGGCCGAGAGGTTCGTGTTCATCTCGACGGACAAGGCGGTCAACCCCTCGAGCGTCATGGGGGCCACGAAGCGCCTGGCGGAGATGCTGGTGGGCGACTGGTCCCGTCGCTCCTCCACCAAGTTCGCGATCGTCCGCTTCGGCAACGTGCTCGGGAGCGCGGGGAGCGTCGTCCCCCTCTTCAAGACCCAGATCGCCCGGGGCGGTCCCGTCACGGTGACCCATCCCGAGTGCCGCCGGTTCCTGATGACGATCCGCGAGGCGGTGGGTCTCACCCTGCTCGCGGGGCTGGGAGGGGACAAGGGGCTCTTCGTCCTCGAGATGGGCGAGCCCATCCGCGTCCTCGACCTCGCGCGCAGCATGATCACGCTCGCGGGCAAGGTCCCGGAGCAGGACATCCCGATCGTCATCACGGGGCTCCGGCCGGGGGAGAAGCTCGACGAGCAGCTCATGACCGAGGAGGAAGCCCGCAGCAGCCGCCGGATCCGCGACGGGATCCTCTCCGTGGACGGCCCGCAGCCGCCTACCGACCTCGCCGCTCGCGTACAGGACCTCGAGCGCCTGGCCGGACACGCGGACCGCGCCGCCATCCTCGCCGCGCTCCACGACATCGTCCCCAGCTACACCCCGGGCGCGGAGCCGCCGCCGGCGGACGTCTCCGCCGGGCTCGAGGACGAGGCGTTCACCCCCGCAGAAGTCTAGCCAGTTCTGGCGCTCGGCGCGCCGTCCGACCTCAGCCCAGGATGCTGCGCAGGCAGGCGCGGAGGGATCGGAGGTCTGCGGCCTGGAGCGTGCCGAGCTTCTTCAGCACCAGCCGCTTTTCGATCGTGGTGAGGATGGGCTTGGAAACCGAGGGCACGAGCAGTCCCGCCTTCTTCCACTCCACGACCTCGAACTCCCCGAACACAGGAGTCCGTCGGATTTGGCTGGTCACGGCCATGATGACGAGATCGCGCCGCTGGTCCTGGTAGGCGGCGGAGCTTACAACGAGCGCGGGGCGTTTCTTGAGGCCGGTCTGATCGGTAAAGGGGAAGGGAACGAGGACAACGTCGCCGAAGCTATAGGCGGTCGTAGGCGGCATCGGCGGCATTGTCCCAGACCTTCTGGAAGGCTTTCTCCGAGAGCTTGGTGGCCGCCTGGGTCAACCGCAGGTCTTCGCGCTGGCCGAGGAAGTCGACGAAATCCTCGACCTCAGCGACCCTTTCCGGGGGCAAGCTCCGGATCTTCCGGATGAGGGACTCTTGGCGCGTGGCCTGCTTGCGCATGGCCCTATCTTACCGCGCCGGCTGATTCGAGGAGCGCGTCGCTCGTCTGTCCGCGATCAGAGCGCCTGCAGTTTCTTCTTGGCCTCCGGGTACGAAAGCGCCCGCTCGAGGGTGTTCGCGTTCGAGGCCAGCACCTCCTCGTAGGCCTTCTTGGCCGCTCCCTTGTCGCCGAGCTTCTCGTAGGCGCGGGCGAGCAGGAGCTTGTGGAAGGGATCGGTGGGGTCCGCGTTCTTCAGGAACTCCACCGCGGCCTTGGCGTCGCCCGCCGCGAGCTTCACGTAGCCGGCGAGGTAGTTCCAGGCGGGCTCGAACTGCTTCGCCGGCTCGCCCCCGTCGTCGATCATCTTGCGCACGACCTGCGTCTCTTTCCACGCCTCGTCCGACTTGCCCATGCGGGCGAGGGTGCGCGCCTTGCCGTGCTCGAGGCGGCCGAGCCAGATCTTCTTCTGGGTCTCGTCGAGGCTGCTGCCGGGGACGCTCGCGTAGCCGTTCTCGTACGCTTTCATCGCTTCCGGGTAGCGCCCGTTCTCGAGGTTGATGCGGGCGATCGAGTTCCAGATGAACACCTCGGGGATGCCGAAGGGCGCGCCCGCGTTCTTGTACTCCGTGACGAAGGACTGAAGGGGCTGGAGGGCCGCGTCCACCTTGCCTTCGTAGAGGTAGGTGAAGGCCTCGCCGTAGCGAATCGGCCCCGCGGCT
The DNA here is from genome assembly GCA_963742595.1 of uncultured Acidobacteriota bacterium. Taxonomy (GTDB): domain Bacteria; phylum Acidobacteriota; class Vicinamibacteria; order Fen-336; family Fen-336; genus CAVPGH01. Next base: position 661,136 of record CAVUMT010000001.1, read on the forward strand.
CCTCCCGGGGGCACGAGCTTCAACGCGCGAGAGAACGCGTCGCGGGCGCCGGTGTAGTCGCCCTGCAGGATGAGCAGGTTCGCAAGGAAGGCGTGAACGCGGGGCGTCGAAGCGTCGAGCGCCTTGGCCCGCTCGTAGGACGCGCGCGCCGCGTCGTTCTTGCCCTGGGCGGCGAGCAGCTGTCCGAGGATCATGGCGACGACGCGGTCCTCGGGGTATTCCTTGCCGATCTTCGTGAGCGGCTCGATGGCGTTCTCCGGCTTGTCGCCGCGGGCGATCACCATCGTCTCGATGAACTGCCGCTCGAAGTCGGTGCCGCTCTTCTTGGCGAGCTCAACCGCCTTGTCGAGGTGCTTCTGGTTGTCGGGAGGCGGCGTCACCGCCGACAGGTAGTAGACGGCCAGGCACCAGTCGGGATCCGCGGCCAGGACCTTCTCCGCCGCCTGCTGGTTGCCGGCGAACGTCTCGATCTTCTGGCGGAGCTCGACGAGCCCCTTCCTCGCCTCCTCCGACTTCGTGCTCCACTCGTATTTCCTGGCAGCCTCGTCGGCAGGCGCGCTCACCGCCAGCGCCCAGACCAGACCGGCCGTTCCGACGATCCGTTTCCAGTCCATCGCTCCTCCGCTCACACGACCCCCTGCCACAGTACGACGAGGGAGTGTCGTACGTTCCCCGATCTCTCGTCAATCCAACGATTTGAGCGATTTTGCGGCGGGTCAGGCGAGGTCGGAGAGTGCCCGCTCCAGGCGAGGCAGCGCCGCCTCGATCTCGGAGAGGCTCACGGCGCCCACGCTCAGGCGGAACCATCCGTCGTCGGCGAGGGCCCCGAAAGCCTGGAAGGGGACGCCGGCGACGCCGGCCGCCTCGAGCAGGTAGTGGCGCACCTGCTCGTTCGTCTCGAGGACCTTGCCCTGCGGAGTCGTCCTGCCGAAGGGATGGAATCGCGCCGTGAGGTACATGGCGCCTCGCGGCGGGATGCTGTCCACCGGCCTCCCGCGGCCCTTCATGGCCTGGAGCCCCTGGTGCAGCGCGCGCAGGCGCGCTTCGACGCCCGCGTTGAAGGACTGGCGGAACTCGCGGATCGCCGCGGGGTCGTCGAGGAGGCCGACGGTGGCGATCTGCTCCGGGCGCGGCGCCCAGGCGCCCACGTGGCCGAGGAGCGCTCCCATCCGCGCCATGACGTCCACCGGCCCCACGCCCCAGCCCACGCGCAGACCGGTGGCCGCGAAGGCCTTGCTGATCCCGTCCACGAAGATCGTGTAGCGCGCCACTTCCGGGACGAGGCCGGGAGGCGTCACGTGCTCGGCCTCCCCGAACATCAGCATCCAGTAGATGTGGTCGTACATCACGTAGAGGGGCCGCTCGCCGTGCTTCTCCCGCGACTCGTTCTCCGCCACCACCGCTTCCGAGATCGCTCGGAGCTCGTCCTTGTCGAGGACGGTGCCCGCGGGGTTCAGGGGCGAGTTCAGGCAGAGGAGGCGCGCCCCCGGCAGCAGGGGCACCACGTCCTCGCGCCGCGGCATGAACTGGCGCTCGGGCGAGCACGGGACGACGCGGCCGAGCGCGCCCACGAGGTAGGCGTAGTGGTTGTTGTTCCAGGTCGGGACCGGATAGACGACCACGTCGCCGGGATCGCAGACCGCGCGGAAGAGGCAGTAGACGATGGGGCGGGCCCCTCCCGCGACGAGCACCGACTCCACCGGATAGTCGAGGCCCAGCTCGCGCGCGTAGAAGCGGCCGATGGCCTGCCGCAGCTCGAGCGACGCCGTTGGCAGGCGGATAGTTCGTCTCCCCGCGGTCGAGGGCGGCGTGGATGCCGTCCCGGAGCCGGGCGGGGATCGGGAACTGCCGGGGGCTGAAGTCGCCCACCGTGAGGTCGCAGACCTCGCGCCCCGCGGCGGTCAGGGACCGGATCTCCGCGGAGATGCGGAGGATCTCCGATCCCACGAGGCCCTGGGCCATGGTCGAGATCCGGAGCCCCGCGTGGGGGCCCGTCTCGCGCACGAGCGCCTCCATCTGGGAGGCGAGACGGCTTTCGGTCATCCCGCCACTATGCCACATTCGGCCGGATTTCCTTCTGTCCCCCGCTCCCGAAACGGGTGTAGAGTCCGAACAGCCGAGGTTTTTCGCTCGGCCCCACCGAAAGAGGAGCTACCGTGGCCCCTGATGAAAAAGACGACGGCATGCCCGACTTCTCGGACGTGAAGAGCGGGGCGTCTTCGACGGCGCCCGGCGCGGAGACGTACGAGACCTACGAGGTGAAGCCCGGCGACAGCCTCTCGAAGATCGCCAAGCGCGTCTACGGAAGCGGCAACGAGTGGAAGAAGATCTTCGAGGCGAACACCGACGTACTGAACGACCCCAACAAGATCTTTCCCGGCCAGAAGCTGAAAATTCCCGCCAAGGGCTGATTCGTCCCACAGGAGGACCGACCCATGAAGAAGCTGGCTCTAGGACTGCTCCCGTTGCTGATGCTGGGCGGCGCCGCCTGCAAGAAGAGCGAGCCGCCCCCGCCACCCCCCACCACCGCCGCCCCGACGACCACGCTGCCCCCCGCCCCGAGTGTCGGGCTACTCACCCTCGGCAACGCGATCGGCGCCGACAAGAAGGTCGCCGCTCCCTCCGAGAAGTTCGGACCCAAGGACACGATCTACGCCTCCGTGGACACGGCGGGGACGGGGCACGTCAAGCTCCACGCCCTCTGGTCGTTCGTGAAGGGCGACAAGACAGCCAAGGTCGACGAGACCACGATCGAGTTCGAGTCCACGGGACCGGCCACGAACGAGTTCCACATCTCGAAGCCCAGCGGCTGGCCCAAGGGCGACTACAAGGTCGAGATCTTCCTGAACGACTCCCCGGCCGCGACCGCCACCAGTACGTTCAAGGTGGGCTAGCCCGCCGCCGAGCCACCAGACCTCGCTCATCGCCCCGGCACCATGGAGCTGTTCCAGCTCCGCACCTTTCGCGAGGTGGCGGAGACCCTGAACTTCACGAAGGCGGCGCAGCGGCTGCACCTCACGCAGTCGGCGGTGAGCCACCAGATCCGCACGCTCGAGCGCGACATCGGCGAGCCGCTGTTCATCCGGGCCAAACGCGGGGTCAGGCTCTCGGAGGCGGGGGTCGTGGCGCTCGACCACGCGCGGCGCATCCTGGACGAGGCGGAAGCCCTGAAGGAGCGGTTTACCGGGGGCGAGCACACCCCGGTGGGGCGCGTGCGCGCGGCGGCGGCGACGCAGGCGTTCGTCCACCTCTTCGCTCCGCTGTTCGAGTCGTTCATGCGCGCGCACCCCTGGGTGGAGGTGAGCTTCCGGTCCACCGCGAGCACCGACCAGACGATCGCGGACATCCAGAACGGCACCGCGGACGTCGGCTTCGCCTCCCTGCCCGTCTACTCGCCCGCGCTCAAGGTACAGGAGCTCTTCCAGGACGAGCTCGTGGCCGTGGTCGGGCACGCCCACCGCCTCGCCGGGCGTCCCGTGGCCGCGCCGGAAGAGCTGCTCGCCGAGCGCTTCATCCTCTTCGAGCGCGGCAACTCCGTGAGACGCGCCACCGACGAGTTCTTCGGCAACGTGGGGGCCGAGCCCCGCACAGCCCTCGAGTCCAACGACACCGCCTTCATCAAGCTCATGGTGGAGCGCGGCTTCGGGATCTCGCTCCTTCCCTCCTGGGCGGTGCGCGACGAGGTGCGCTGGGGCTGGCTCGCCCAGCTCCGCGTCAAGGGTCACCGCCTCCGCCGCACAGTGGCCCTCCTCGCCCTGGGGCGCTTCCAGCCGTCGTCCACCCGCGCCTTCGTCGAGCACGTGGTGAAGAACCGGGCCGCCCTCCAGGCCATGGCCACGGACACGCCAACGGAAGGCGAGCCCCACGGGAGGTAGGTAAAATTGCCTACGACCCCGTCTGAGCTGCCTGAACACGTGAGAATCGCGACCGAGTGCTCTGTGGCGCTCGACCGGGGTGACAAGACTGAGGCACGTCGTCTTGCCGAGCACGGGCTTGAACTGGCGTCGGCGTCCGGCAATCCGAAGTGGGTGCGACGGTTTGAGCATCTCCTAAGGGTAGCTACTGGGACGCCAATCCAGGGACCACCCCGTCAGCCCTCGTTCTGCTCCTTTTGCTTGAAGGCAGCACAACGAGTAACGGCGGGGACCAAAGCATTTATTTGTGATGATTGCGCACTGCGCTGCTCCGATGGACAGCTTGCCGGATCACACATCACGACAGTCATGGCAGACGATGTGGCTTGTTCGTTCTGTGGCGGGGGGTCGCGCGGCTCGATGCTTACTGCCAACGGTTACTACATCTGTGCTGATTGCGTCGCGGTCTGCCTTGAGATGGGATCTGGGTCGTAGGTACTCTCGAGGCCGTAGTCCAGTTGCGGCTGGTTCATTGCGGCCACCATTGCGGTGCTCCTGCTTGTTGGTTGGAAGGCCGTCGCAGGGTGGTACATTCGCGGTTCCGGCTTCACCGATTTGCCTGGCCAGAACAGTCTGGCTTTGGTATCGCGCCTCGAGATGATCGCGTTCGGGGTCATCACTCTCGTGGCCGGTCGCGTGGCTGGCTTCCTGTGTGGCGCCCGGCGAGGGATCGCCGCGCTCATCGGGGTATCGCCCCTGCTTCTACCAGCACTCTTTCTATACCTGGGGTTCGGCCAGACATTGGAGGCGGTTCTTGTCGGCGCCTTGATTTGCCTCATTGGACTCCTTGGAGCGTACGCCCCCGTCTGGCTCTCCCGCCGGAGTGTGAGCCGCGCCGTATAGCGACCGCTTTCCTACACGGCTGAGGCGTCTCCGCTATAGCCGTTGACAATATATCCGTCGTGGATATAGTCGAGGAATGCTCGACGATCCGCTCGACGCGCTCCTGCCACTTCCCCTCGCCACCTTCCACATCCTGCTCGCTCTTGCCGAAGACGACCGGCACGGGTACGGGATCATCCAGGACGTGGCCGCACGCACGCGGGGCGAGCTCCGGCTCGCCGCGGGGACGCTTTACCGGTCCATCCAGCGGATGCTGGAGGACGGGCTGCTGGTAGAGGTGCGCGAGCGGCCCGCGCCCGAGGAGGACGACGAGCGGCGCCGGTACTACCGCATCACGAGCCTCGGGCGGGCAGCCGCGCGGGCGGAAGCGCGGCGCCTCGCCGGCCTCGTCGAGCTCGCGCGGGCCCGGGGGCTCGCCCCGCGGAGGGCGTGATGCGCGCCTACCTCGCGCTGCTGCGGCTCTTCCCCTCGTCGTTCCGCCACGAGTACGGCGGGGAGATGATTGCCATCTTCTCGAGGCGCCTCCGCGAGACGCGGGGCTTCGCGGCCACGGTCGCGCTCTGGGCGGAGACACTCCCAGACGTTCTGGCCAGCGCTTTCCTTGTCCACCTCGACATCCTTCGGCAGGACCTCCGCTTCTCGACGCGATCGCTCCGACGCTCGCGCGGGTTCGCGGCGGCCGCGATCGTCGTGTCCGCCCTCGGGATCGGGGCCACCACCGCCACCTTCTCCCTCACCGACCACGTGCTGATCCGCCCGCTGCCCTTCCCCGAGCCCGAGCGGCTGGCCCGGCTCTGGCAGACCCAGCTCGCAAAGGGGTACGGCCAGGTGGAGCTGTCGCCCGCCAACTACCGCGACTGGAAGCGCATGAGCTCGTCCTTCGAGGCGATGGGGGCGATGCTGACGCTCTCCACCAACCTCGGCGGCCAGGGCGATCCCGAGCGGCTGGAGGGCGCCGCGCTCACCGCCGACCTCCTTCCCCTGCTGGGCACGCCGCCTTTCCTCGGCCGCATCTTCCTGCCCGAGGATGACCGCGAGGGGGCCTCGGGGACCGTCGTCCTGAGCTACGGCCTCTGGCAGTCGCGCTTCGGCGGCGATCCCGCCGTCGTCGGCCGCGAGATCGTGCTGGACGGCGCGCCCTACGCCGTCATCGGCGTGATGCCTCGGACGTTCCATTTTCCCCGCCGCGCAGACTCAGCTCTGGACCGCGGCACGATTCCGCGAGGAGGACTTCACCGCCCGCGACAACCTCTACATCTATGCCTTCGGCCGGCTCAAGCGCGGCGTCTCTCTCGAGGCCGCGCAGGCCGAGATGCAGCTCGTCGCCGCGCAGCTCGAGCAGACCTACCCGCGCGAGAACGCGGGAATCGGCGGCACGGTCCGTCCCCTGCGGGACTTCGTCTCCCCGCAGTCCCGACTCCTGCTCGTCGTGCTCTTCGGAGCGGGCCTCGCCGTCCTCCTCATCGCCTGCACCAACCTCGCGAGCCTCTTCCTCGCCCGCGCGCTGCAGCGGCGCAAGGAGATCTCGGTGCGGGCGGCGCTCGGCGCCGGCCGCGACCGCCTCGTGCGCCAGCTCCTGACCGAGGCAACGCTTCTCTCCGTCGCGGGAGGGACGCTCGGCGTTCTCCTGGCCGTCTCCGCCGTCCCCCTGGTGGTGAAGCTCGTTCCCAACTCGCTGCCCATCGCGGAAGCGCCTCCGCTCGACGCCAGGGTCCTCGCCTTCGCCGCCCTCATGACGCTCGTGACCGCGGTCGGTTTCGGGCTCGCCCCCGCGTTCCGCGGGCTGCGGGACGCCGACTCCGACGGGCTCCGCGAAGGCGCGCGAGCGGGCGCGGGGAAGGAAAGGGAGAGGCTCCGCTCGACGCTCGTGGTGGCCGAGGTCGCCATCTCTCTCGTACTCCTCGTCTCGGCGGGCCTTCTCCTCCGCGCCCTCTTCCGCATCCAGGACGTGGACCCCGGCTTCCGCGCGGAGGGCGTCCTCACCGCGCGCACGTGGCTTCCCCTGCCCGCCTACGCCCCGACGGAGCGGCGCGCGCAGTTCTACGGGAGCGTGCTCGAGGGCGTGCGCGCGCTGCCCGGCGTCACGGGAGCGGCCTACATCAGCTTCCTGCCCATGGTCATGCCCGGCGGGATCTGGTCGATCCAGACGGAGGGCCAGACCTCCCAGTCGCAGCACACGGCGAGTCTCCGTTTCGTGACCCCGGGGTTCTTCGACGTGATGCGGATCCCGATCGAGCGCGGGCGGGACGTGACCGAGTCGGACGTGGGCGAGGCTATCACCGTCGCGGTGGTGAGCGCGTCTTTCGCGGAGCGCCACTGGCCCGGGCAGGATCCGCTCGGGCGGCGGTTCCACTTCGGCCTGCTCGGAGGCGGCACGACGAGGCTCGGGCCCTTCCAGGACCGTACCGTCGTGGGCGTCGTCGGGGACATCCGCGTGCGCGGCCTCGAGCGCACGAGCGAGCCGCAGGTCTACCTGCCCTATCTACAAGTGCCGGACGACGCCATGGTCTTCTACGCGCCGAAGGACCTCGTCGTGCGGTCGACGGGCGACGCCGCCGCCTTCGGCCCCTTCCTGCGAAGGATCGTCTCCCGCGTGGATCCCGCCCAGCCCGTCTCCGACGTCCGCTCCCTGGACTCGATCCTCGCCGGCGAGACGGCGCCCCGGCGGGTCCAGGTGCGCGTGCTCGGGGCTTTCGCGGCGGTCGCGGTGCTCCTCGCGGGGATCGGCATCCACGGGCTCCTCGCGTTCGCGGTCTCGGCCCGCACCTCGGAGATCGGGGTGCGGCTCGCCCTCGGCGCGTCCGCGCGGGACATCCTCCGACTCGTCCTGCGCCAGGGCGCCCTGCTCGCGGTCGTGGGCGTGGCCGTCGGTCTCGCCCTCGCATTCGCCGCGGGACAGGGCCTGCAGGCCGTCCTCGCGGGCGTCAGCCCACGAGACCTTCTCGTGTTCCTCGCGGCGACGGTGGTGGTCCTGGCCACGGCGGTGGGGGGAGGCCTCCTCCCCGCCCTCCGCGCCCTCCGCGTCGATCCCCTGACCGCGATCCGTACGGAATAACCCTCCCGCGGGGGCGTCGCTTGACTTCCGGGCGTTCTATACCCTACTATTTCGATAGACATGAAGATTTCGAGCCGCGGACTCTACGCCCTGAAGGCCCTCACCCACCTCGCGGAGGCCTACGACCGCGGGCTCGTGAAGATCCACGAGATCGCCGAGGAGGAGGCGATCCCCGAGAAGTTCCTGGAGGGGATCCTCGTGACCCTCAAGAACGCCCGGCTCGTGCGCAGCGAGCGCGGACGCGAGGGCGGCTACCGGCTGCGGCGGCCGCCCCGGGAGATCCTGCTCGGCGAGGTCGTGCGGATCGATGGACGGGCCCCTCGCCCCCTTCGGGGACGCGGTGGAGCTCGCCTACCGGGTGAAGACGGAGCCGCGCCATGCCGGCCTCTTCGACCTCTTCCTGGACGTGCGGAACGCCGCGGCCGCCATCCTCGACCACACGAGCCTCCAGGACCTCGTCGAGCGCAACCGGAGGATCGTCACCCGGCGCAAGAAGCGCCGCGAGGTCACTTAATGTCTAGTTATTCTATAGACTCGCCTGAGCCGTTGGATCCGCGCGGTGACGCGCGCGGTAGACGCGCCGAGAATCGAGGAAACGAACGAATGAGAACCGTTGCCCTGGTCGTGGCGGCCGCGGTCCTCGCGGCCCCCGTCGTGCGCGCGCAGGAGAAGCCGCCCGAGAAGAAGACCCCCTGTGTCCGCGGGCGCCGACGGCTTCAGCGTCCAGAACGAGAGCGGCGACTACCGCCTGCAGCTCCGCGGCTACGCGCAGTTCGACGGCCGCTTCTTCTCGGGCGACGAAGGGGCGCTCGCCATCGACACGTTCCTCCTGCGCCGCGTCCGCCCGATCCTGCAGGGCACGCTCGGGAAGTACTTCGAGTTCAACATCACGCCCGACTTCGGCGGCGGCACCGCCGTCATCCAGGACGCCTGGCTCGACTTCAAGCCCTCGCCCAAGCTGCGCGTGCGCGTGGGCAAGTTCAAGCCGCCGGTGGGCCTCGAGCGGCTGCAGTCGGCCACCGCGATCGACCTTCGTGGAGCGCGCCTTCCCGACCGCTGCTCGTGCCGAACCGCGACGTGGGCATCCAGGTCCACGGCGAGCTCGCGGAGGGCGTCGTCTCCTACGCGGCGGCGCTCGCTCGACGGCGCGCCCGACGGGGGCAGCGTCGACATCGGACCTGAACGACAGCAAGGACCTCGCGGGCCGGGTCTTCCTCTCGCCCTTCAAGAAGGGGACGTCCGCCCTCAAGGACCTGGGCTTCGGGATCGCGGGCACCACGGGCAAGCAGTCGGGTCCCCTGCCCGCCTACCGCTCCGGCGGACAGATCAGCGTCATCACGATCCTCACCGGCATCACCGCCGACGGGACGCGCACGCGCTACTCGCCGCAGCTCTCCTTCTACTCGGGCCCTTCGGCCTGCTCGCGGAGTACGCGCACGTCCGAGTCGCGGGTCAAGAAGGCCGACGGCACGCGGGCCGACCTCGAGGCGCAGGGCCTGGCAGGCCACCGCGAGCGTCGCCCTCACCGGCGACAAGGCTTCCTACGGCGGCGTGCGGCCCCAGAAGCCGTTCGATCCCGCCAAGGGCCAGTGGGGCGCCCTCGAGCTGGCGGCGCGCGTCCACGGCTCGAGCTCGGCCGCGGAGACGTCGACGCGCGGCCTCATCGACCCGACGCAGTCGGTGCGCAAGGCCTCGGCCTGGGCGGTGGGCCTCAACTGGTCGCTCACCCGGAACGTGAAGCAGTTCGCCGACTTCGAGCACGTCTCCTTCAAGGGCGGCGCTGCCGCCGGCGCCGACCGCGAGCCGGAGAACGTCTTCTTCATCCGCACGCAGGTTTCCTTCTGAGCCGCGAGGAGCCCACCATGCCCCGCACGTCGCTCGCTCGCCGTGTCGCTCGCGCTCGTCGGCGTCTTCGCCGCCCCCGCTGCCGGCCCAGGAGCTGCTCAACGTCTCCTACGACCCCACGCGCGAGCTCTACCAGGAGTTCAACGCCGCCTTCGTCGAAGCAGTACAAGGCCAAGACGGGCAAGGACGTGACCGTCCAGCAGTCGCACGGCGGCGCGGCCAAGCAGGCCCGCGCCGTGATCGACGGCCTCGAGGCCGACGTGCTGACCCTGGCCCTCGCCTACGACATCGACGCGGTGGCCGAAGCGCGGCCTCCTGCCGAAGGACTGGCAGAAGCGCCTGCCCCACAACAGCTCGCCCTACACCTCGACCATCGTCTTCCTGGTGCGCAAGGGCAACCCCAAGGGCATCAAGGACTGGAACGACCTCGTGAAGCCCGGCATCCAGGTCATCACCCCGAACCCCAAGACCTCGGGCGGCGCGCGCTGGAACTACCTCGCGGCCTGGGCCTACGCGCTCAAGCAGCCGGGAGGCACCGACGCCAAGGCCAAGGAGTTCGTGACCGCGCTCTTCAAGAACGTGCCGGTCCTCGACTCCGGGGCGCGCGGCTCCACCACCACGTTCGTGCAGCGCGGCATCGGCGACGTGCTGCTCGCCTGGGAGAACGAGGCCTTCCTCTCCATCAAGGAGCTGGGCCCGGACAAGGTCGACATCGTCATGCCGTCGCTGAGCATCCTCGCCGAGCCGCCGGTCACGGTGGTGGACAAGGTCGTGGACAAGAAGGGCACGCGGGCGGTGGCCCAGGCCTACCTCGAGTACCTCTACACGCCCGAAGGCCAGGAGATCGCGGCCAGGAACTACTACCGGCCGCGCCTCGAGGCGGTCGCGAAGAAGTACGCGGCCACCTTCCCCAAGGTCAACCTCATCACGATCGACGACGTCTTCGGCGGCTGGCAGAAGGCGCAGAAGACCCACTTCGCCGACGGCGGCGTCTTCGATCAGATCTACCAACCTCGTTGATGCGCGCGGCTGGATCCGCGCGTCATCGAGGGTCTCGCGCATCGACGCGGGTCCGTCCGAGCCGATTCCTCGACTCGGTCGTCGAGTCCGTCCGTTTCAGAGCAGCCCCTGATGCTTCTCGCCAAGAAACACAGCGTGCTCCCCGGCTTCGGCCTGGCCCTGGGCTTCACCCTGCTCTACCTGTCCCTGGTCGTCCTCGTCCCCCTCTCGACGCTCTTCTGGAAGAGCGCGGGCCTCGGGGCCGTCGGGCTTCTGGCAGGCCGTCACCGCGCCGCGCGTGGTCGCCTCCTACAAGCTGACCTTCGGGGCGTCGTTCGTGGCCGCGGCCATCAACGGCGTCTTCGGCCTGGTCGTGACCTGGGTCCTCGTCCGCTACCGCTTCCCGGGCCGGCGCCTCATGGACGCTCTCGTGGACTTCCCCTTCGCCCTGCCCACCGCGGTGGCCGGCATCACCCTCACGACGCTCTACGCGCCCAACGGCTGGCTCGGCGCGCCCCTCGAGAAGCTCGGGATCAAGGTCGGCGTTCACGCCCCTCGGCATCACCCTGGCCCTCACCTTCATCGGCCTGCCCTTCGTGGTGCGCACCCTCCAGCCCGTGCTCGAGGGCCTCGACCCCGAGGTGGAGGAGGCGGCGGCCAGCCTCGGGCGCGAGCCGCTTCCAGACGATCCTCCGCGTCGTCCTGCCCGCGCTCTTCCCGGCCTGGCTCACCGGCTTCGCCCTCGCCTTCGCCCGCGCGCTCGGGCGAGTACGGCTCGGTCGTCTTCATCGCCGGCAACATGCCGATGAAGACCGAGATCACGCCTCTGCTCATCATCACCAAGCTCGAGCAGTACGACTACGCGGGGGCCACCGCCATCGCGGCGGTGACCCTGCGTGGCTTCCTTCGTGCTGCTCCTCGCCATCAACCGCCTCCAGTCCTGGAGCGCGCGCCTGGGGACGGCGGAGTAGAATGGCCACCACCGCCCTCTCCGCCCCCGCGACCCGGACCGCGGCCCGCGCCACCAGCGAGCCCGTCCTCGTCAAGGTCCTCCTGATCGCCGTCGCGGTGGGCTTCCTCGCCCTCTTCCTGGTGTTGCCGCTCGTCGCCGTCTTCGCACCAGGCCTTCGAGAAGGGCGGGGCCGCCTACGTCGCCGCCCTGCGCGAGCCCATGGCCGCTCTCCGCCCTGAAGCTCACGCTGCTCACGGCCGGGGTGGCCGTGCCCCTGAACCTGCGTCTTCGGCGTGGCCGCGGCCTGGGCCATCGCGAAGTTCGACTTCCCGGGCAAGAACGCCCTCATCACCCTCATCGACCTTCCCTTCGGCGTGTCTCCCGTCATCTCGGGCATGGTCTTCATCCTGCTCTTCGGCCGGCAGGGGCTGCTCGGCCCCTGGGCGGAGGCCCACGGCCTGAAGCTCGTCTTCTCGGTGCCCGGGCTCATCCTGGCCACGATCTTCGTGACCTTCCCGTTCGTGGCCCGCGAGCTCATCCCGCTCATGCAGGCCGAGGGCACGGAAGAGGAAGAGGCCGCGCGCGTGCTCGGCGCCTCCGGGCTGGCAGATGTTCTGGCGGGTCACCGTGCCCAACATCAAGTGGGGCCTGCTCTACGGCGTGATCCTCTGCAACGCGCGCGCGATGGGAGAGTTCGGCGCGGTCTCGGTGGTCTCCGGCCACATCCGCGGCAAGACCAACACGCTGCCCCTGCACGTGGAGATCCTCTACAACGAGTACAACTTCCAGGCCGCGTTCGCGGTCGCTTCCCTGCTCGCCTTCCTCGCCCTCGTGACCCTCGTCGCGAAGACGCTGGTGGAGTGGCGCGGAAGGCAAGCGGGGGCCGTGGAGGAGGCATGACGGGCAGCGGGCGCCGCGCGAAGGGGCTCGACGATGTCGATTGAAGTCCGCAACGTCACGAAGTCCTTCGGCTCCTTCGTGGCGGTGAACGACGTGAGCCTGACCGTGCCCACCGGCGAGCTCGTGGCCCTGCTCGGCCCCTCGGGCTCGGGCAAGACGAGCCTGCTGCGCATCATCGCCGGGCTCGAGCGGGCCGACCGCGGCCAGGTCCTCTTCGAGGGCGAGGACGCCACCGTGCGCGACGTGCGCCACCGCGGCGTGGGCTTCGTCTTCCAGCACTACGCGCTCTTCCGCCACATGACGGTCTTCGAGAACGTGGCCTTCGGCCTGCGCGTGCGCCCGCGGGCCCGGCGGCCCGCGGAAGCGGAGATCCGCAGGAAGGTCACCGACCTCCTGAAGCTCGTGCAGCTCGACTGGCTGTCGCGACCGCTACCCCTCGCAGCTCTCCGGCGGCCAGCGCCAGCGCGTGGCCCTGGCCCGCGCCCTCGCCGTCGAGCCCAAGGTCCTGCTCCTCGACGAGCCGTTCGGCTCGCTCGACGCCAAGGTGCGCCAGGAGCTGCGCCGCTGGCTGCGGCGGCTGCACGACGAGATCCGGGTCACGAGCGTCTTCGTGACCCACGACCAGGAGGAGGCGCTCGAGGTGAGCGACCGGGTGGTGGTCATGAACCACGGGAAGGTCGAGCAGATCGGCACGCCCCAGGAGGTCTTCGACCGCCCGGCCACGCCGTTCGTCATGGGCTTCCTGGGCAAGCGTCAACATGTTCCACGGACGGGTGGAGGGGGGACGCGCCCACCTCGGGCCCCTCTCCGTGGACTACCCCGAACACGGTGGGAGAGGGGCCCCGACAGGCCCAGGGCTTCGCGCGCCCCTACGAGCTGGAGCTGGCGCGGGAAGAGCTGGGCGACGGGCTTCTGGGCCACGCTCCGCCACGTGAACCCGGCGGGGGCGGTGGTCAAGCTCGAGCTGGAAGACGGCGAGACCCGCATGGTCCAGGTCGAGACGACGCGAGAGCAGTTCGAGGCCCTCCATCCGACCGCGGGCGAGCGGCTCTACGTGAAGCCACGGCAGGTGCGCATCTTCGTAGCCGAATGAAGGTCCTGTTCCTCGGCGGCACCGGCAACCTCTCGCTCGCCTGCGCGCGCGAAGCCGCGGCGCGCGGGATCGACCTCACCATCGCCACGCGCGGGCGAAGGGCGGCCGAGCTTCCCCCGGGAGTCGCGACCGTTCAGGGCGACGTGACGGACGTGCTCTTCCTCGCCTCCCTCGCCGATCGTCGATTCGATGCCGTCGTGAACTTCGTGGCCTTCGACGCGGCCGACGTGGGCCGCGACATCGCCGCCTTCGGCGGCCGGGTCGGGCAGTACGTGTTCATCAGCTCCGCGTCGGTCTACGAGAAGCCGCCGCGGCATCACGTGGTCACGGAAGAGACGCCGCTCGCCAACCCCTACTGGGACTACGCCCGGAGCAAGATCGCGGCGGAAGAGACGCTCCGGGAGGCGCTTCGCGCGCACGGCTTCCCCGCCACGATCGTGCGGCCCTCCTACACTTACGGAGAGACGTGGATCCCCACCACGAGCGGCACCGACTACACGGTCGTCTGGCGGATGCGGCGCGGCCTTCCCGTGGTGGTGCCCGGCGACGGGACCTCGCTCTTCACGCTCACCCACGCCTCGGACTTCGCCCGCGGCCTCGTGGGCCTCCTCGGCTCGAAAGAGGCCCTCGGCGAGGCCGTCCACCTCACCTCCGACGAGGTCCTGACCTGGAACCAGATCCACGAGACGATCGCGCACGCGGTGGGGGCGGAGCCCCGGCTCGTCCACGTTCCCTCAAACGTGATCGCGAGCATCGACGCGCGCCGGGGGGCGAGCCTGCTCGGGGACAAAGCCTGGAGCACGATCTTCGACAACTCGAAGGCGCGCCGTCTCCTGCCCGGATGGGAGGCTCGCATCCCCTTCGCGCAGGGAGTCCGGGACTCGATCGCGTGGTTCGAGGCCGATCCCACGCGTCAAAGGATCGACGCGAATGAGACGGTGGAACGCATCCTCGTCGCCTGGAACCGCGCGTGGGGCGCGCCGGACTCAGACCGCTAGTGGGGTCAGCCCACCGGGCTGGCCCCGCCCTGTCCGCGGTCAGTTAGTGGTCGTCGTCCACCTTCAGCTCGATGCGTTTGAACTCGCATCGGCCGAGCTCGAAGGTCTTCTGGTCCTCGTCGTCTCCTTCCTTGGCCTTCACCTTGTATGACCCGGAATGGGTCGTGGGAGGCAGATTCTCGCGGTTCAGATGGAACTTCACGGCGTTCCCGCACACGTTCGTGGACTGGAGCGCCACGTTCTGCTCCTGCAAGTGCGTGGGTGGACTCACGTTCGTGCTGTCGAGCCAGATGCGATCGACGTTTCCGATCGGTCCGCCGTGAGAGTCCAGGACGAGGACGCGTGCTCCGCTGCTCTCCACCGCCTCGCCGCAGAGGTCGCGAACGGGATCGGTCACGGGGTCATTGCTGGAGATCGTGAGGGTACCCGTCGTCTCCTCGGGGAAGACCGGCGTCCCCGTGGAGATGGTGGGATCGAAGCGGACCTTCACCGCGAGGTGACCCATGTTCGGCTGCAGGGTCACCGGGAACGTCGGGGGATGAGCGATCTGGAAGGCGGTCGAGGGTGCCGCGGTGACGCCCGTGACGACGAGAGGACAGACGCCCGTGTTCTTGACCTTCACCTCCTGGTCGCTGTAGCAACCCAGATGGCCGTCCGCGTCCACGACCGTGGGAGGGAACGCGAAGCTCCCGGTGAGGTCCGGAGGCACCACGACCATGACCGGCTTGCCCACGGCCGCGGTGATGGGGAACGTGAGGGTCGGATTCGCCGGATCGTCGGTGTCCACTTCGAGCCGGCAGTTGGGTGCGACGAAGTCGTCGGGCTGGAACCGGACGACGAAGTCGGTGCAGCTCGCCGGGGCAAGCAGGAGTGGCGTGGCCGGCGTCGGGGGGGGATTGGGGCTGAGCAGCGTGAGATCGTCGCAGTCGGGACCCACGAGCTGGACTCGCGTCACGATGAGCGCGCACGGCTCCCCTTCGTTGCAGAGGTGGATGCTGTCCGTACGGGAGGCGCCGATGCACAGCGACCCGAAGTCCAGGTTCCCCGTGGCCACGGGCACGCCCGGGGGAGCGTTCCCGGTGACGTGGGCGACGAGGGTGGGCGTCACCGGGTCGTTGCTGAAGAAGGTGATGTCCGCCGCCTTCGGGCCGGCGCTCGCCGGGTTGAAGCGGATTGGCACCGCGAGCGAGGCGCCGGGGGCGACGAGCAGCGGATAGGACAGCACCGATGGAGGCGAAAAGGCGGGCGACGACGACGTGATGTTGGTGACCCGAAGCCCGCAGCTTCCGCTGTTGTTGATGGTGATGTCCTGATCGGCGAAGCTCCCGGCGCACTGATCGCCGTAATTGCCGTCGTCGGGCACGATCAACTCGATGTTCGAGGAGGCTCCGGTGCAACGGGCGGTCAGGTCCAGGGTGGGCTCGTCGGGGTCGTTGCTCGCCACGCGGATCGTCGCCGTCTTCAGGCCCGGGCTCGACGGAGTGCATCGCACGTCGAAGGAGAGCTGCCCTCCCGGCGCGATCAGGGAAGGGAGCACGGGATTCGGCGGGCTCGGCTCGACCACGATGTCCGTGCTTCCGCTGATCCGGGTCACGCTCGTGACCTGGAGGAACTCGTCGCCCACGCTCGATATCGTGAGGCTGCGCAGCCCGCTGCCGCCCGTGCAGACATCGCCGAAGTCGAGCGGCGCCTGGACGTTGATGTCGGCGAGGTTGTTGATGACGGCGAAGAACACGTCCGGATCGTTCGAGGCGGGAGTGATTCCGGGAGGGCTCACCTGCGACGTCCAGGCGGCGTACATGTGCTCGCCGTTGCAGGCGTCGTTGTTCTCGTTGTAGTCGCCGTAGTCCGGGGTTCCCCCGAAGTTGGCGGGGGTGAAGTTCGCCTCCGACACGAGGAAGTTCGTCCCCACGCTGAGGGACGACCCGGTCCGCGTCGCCTCCGCGTGGAAGATGGCCGTGCTCCGTGCTCCGGCGCGCTGGTCGTTCCAGGAAAGGTTGATCGTGTTGTTGGGGTCCACGCACAGCATGGGGAAGTACTGGGACGTGCCGTCCGCGATGGGGTTGTCGTTGACACGGACGGGAGCGCCGCAGCTGCCCGCGGTCCCGGCGAAGGTGCAGCGAGCCAGGAAGATGTCGCGGTCGCCGTTGCTCGTGAGCCGATCCGAGGACCACGCCACGTAGGCGATGTTGGGGTTCTCGCGGTCCACCGCGACGTAGGGCTGCGGGAACTCGCGGTCCACGCCGACTGCGCCGAAGGTCAGGTTGTCCGCCACCGTCACCGGCGCGCCGAAGGCAAGGCCGGCCTGGCAGCTGTTAGTCGAGCGGCGGAGCAGCATGCGCGATGTCCCCGCCATGCCACCGATTCCGTTCCCGACGATGTAGACGCTTCCATCCGAGCCGGTGCCGAGGTGAGCGGTGTCGGTGAAAGGCGCCAGAACTATGGGCGCAGTCCAGGCGGTGCCCCCGTTCGTCGAGCAGACGACCTCGCCTTGCACGGTCCCGCTTCCCCCGGTCTGGGGACAGTTGATGCCGGAGGTGAAGTGGCGGCTGAAGACGTAGAGCTGAGGTTGCCCGCCGACCAGGTTCTCGCGGTCTATGCCCATGTGCGGCATATCGGGGAAATTGGCCCCCGGTCCAAACGAGAAGGGCGAGCCCACGATGTTGGAGAACGTCTGCCCCCCGTCGTTCGACACGTGGAGGGAGTTGGTGCAGTTGCCGGCCCCGTCGTTGCGGAAGAGCTGGACGAAGTAGAAGCGTCCGAGGGTGTCGGCCACGACCGCGGGATCGCAGCACGGGACGGCGCCCATCGGAACCGGCGGGCTCGCCATCGCCTGGAACGTCACCCCTCCGTTCACCGAGGTCGCGAAGCCCGCTCCGTTGGGCCCGCCGTTGAACGTGAGGACGATGCTGGAGCCGGACGAAGCCATCGAGATCTCCGACTGTGTGCCCGTGACGGGTCCACCCGCCGCGCGGACGTTCGTACCGTGGACGGGTGAGTCTGGGGACGCGCCGACCAGGATCTTCGGTCCCCGGTGCGTATCGCTGGGTCTGCCGTCACCGGGATCGGGCATGGGAACGCTGACCACCCCGAATCCTTCAGATCGGCGCTTTGTCAGCGGGGTTGCTCCCCCTTCCTTTGCGTCCGATTCGCGTGTCTGGCTGAAGACCAGCGTGTCGCCCACCGCAATGAGCAGGAGGAGTCCCAGGGTCACGATCCACGGTCTGGTCGGCTGCTTCATGGCACCACTCCCGGCGGCGGTTGCCGCCCTAGACAAGCGTCGGGTCACGGTTTTCTGGCATCCCCGGAACTGTCGAAGCGAAGGCTCCCTTCGATATCGAGGATCTCGTCGAGCGTCCTGCGGGCGGCCGCTACGGGGACGCTGGCTTCCATCGTGATCACGCGCTCACCGTCGGCAACGAAGGTCGCAACGTAGTGGAAGCGCAACTCTTGCGCGGTGCGATCGACGCTGCCTCCGGGCGCGCGGGACGCGCCCGGCCCCAGAGGCCGCGCGGCAACGCGGCGAAGGATCCGGACCGCGGGGCGCCCGCGGATCTCGAGGCGGGCGAAGTCGGAATCGGGAACGTTCTTGACCGAGTCCTCGAGAAACGCGCGGGCCTCCGACGCGCCGGCCGTCCGCGTGTCTGCGATGCTCAGGGACGCGCGCTCGCTCTCGGGGAGGAGGTGCTCATTTCCCGGCGCGTAGTTCCGCAACTCGAAGGCGTTCGCGTAGGTGATTCCCGAGGAAAACCAGTTCTCCGGATAGCTCACGGAGTAGCCGGCGGCTTCGTTGAAGTGAACCTTCCTGGCTGGACTCTGATCAGCGGCGAGGAGTGTGGAGGAAATCACGCAGGCTCCCCACGCCCTGAGCGCCCAAACTAGACGCGATGCGGAAGCAGCAGGCGCGATCTCGACCTGCTCCACTCCAGCCAACCCGCAATACGACGTGCGGAGGCGCACTGAGCCACACAATCCAGAGGCGAACAGCCCCTTGTTACGTTTCGACCAACGAAGTTCGGGAGGGACGAATCTAGCTGGAACCTACAACCGTTCCGAAAAATGTCAAGGAGATTCTCAAGCTCACGCAAGAGCGAGTCCCGTGACAGGAGTTCGGACGGACCGGAGCGGGAGCTGGCGCGCGAACGGAGACCTAGAAGCTGTACTCGAAGGCCACGAGCGGGGAGATGTCGTCCCGCAGCCCGGAGTCGTTGAGCTTGATCAGCACGTTGGCATCGAGGAGGAGGCGCCCCACGAGGTTCAACTTGAAGCCCACCGCGGCGTCGTTCACGTAGAAGCTGCCGCGCTCGAACCCCACCTGCGGGTACGTGGTGCCGTCGGCGGCGGTGAACGTGGTCTGGACGAAGCGCGGCGAGTCGCTCACCTTCTGGCCGAGGAAATCGAAGACGAGGGTCAGGGCCTTCGAGACGCCGATCTCCACGCCCGCCGCGTAGATGAGCTGGTCGGGAAGATCCGCCTTCCTGTTCGCCGCGATGTCCCCGGCGAGCAGGCTCTCGCCGTTCCATTGGTAGCCGAGGTTGAGGTGGGGGGACACCTTGCCGAGGCTCCACGAGAGGGCGAGCGTCGGCCGGATGCCCAACGCTCCCGAGCCGAGAAGATCCTCCGCGTCGCCCGTGGGGGATCGGATGTCGACGAGCAGGCCGAGGTTGGTGGCGCCTCCCTTGACGAGGTGCCCTTTCAGGCGGAAGAGGATGTCGCCGATACCGGTGGCACTGCCCGACACCTGGTACTGCCGCGTGTTTCCCACCCCCCCCTGCCCGTCGCCGTAGAAATGGACGAGAGGGCTGCCGGTGGTCCCGATCCTGTCGATGGTGGCGTCGGACGTGGCGCTGAGCGTCGTGTCCACGATGGGAACGGCGGCGGAGACGTCGAAGCGGTCGGTGAGGCCGTAGTTGAAGAAGGCGATGAAGCGGCTGACCCGGACGCGGATGTCGTTCTGGGTGATGACGACGTCGGTCCTTCCGCCGCCGAGCTGGGCGTCGTCGTGGGTGAAGACGGCGGGAATGGAGCCGAGGGGAACACCCTCGATCTGGTCGAAGCTGAAATTCTGGTAGGTGAAGCCGAGCGTGAACTTGCCCTTGCCGATCGTCTCCGCCCTTTCCGCCAGGATCGGCCCGAAGCTCTGCGTGCTGCGCGTGAAGACGCCGAGCGACTCGTCGAAGCTGTAGGTGTAGCCCGACGCGGGCGAAGGGAACGGCACCGTGATGAGCTGGGTGGCGAGAGCCACGTTGAACTGCGAGAACTCGGACTGGAACGAGGCGTTGAAGTGAGCCGAATGGTCCGAGCCGTCGGGAAGGCGGGCCAGGCTGTCGACGATCAGGCCGTTGGGGCCGTAGAGGTTCGGGATCAGGAGACCCAGCTTCAGGTCCTGAGCGCCCCCCGTCGCCGGTAGGCAGAGTGCGGCTGCGAGCACGAGTGCGATCCGCCTGGCCATGGGTTTCCTCCCTGGTTACGGACCTCGCTCGGACACCCCCGTCGCGCCGCGAGCGGTCCCTGCGTCACACCTATTGTCGAGAGCAAGTGATCAACGCTAGCACCGCGCCCGGGGGCATTCAACCTTCTGCTCCTTGACACGCGCCCGAGTGTGCGCTACAACCTCTCCATGTTCGCAGCGCGGATCGGCATGTGTTGTTGTAGCCAGGCCCGGGTCCACCCCGGCGCCTCCGACCGCGCGGTCGAGGCTCGCATCGAATAGCGAGCACTCGAACTCGACGGATCGAAGGCCCGGGACGAAAGCCCGGGCCTTTCGCTTTTCGCCCGCGCCGACTCCCGGCGCGACCCCGTGGAAAGGAATCCCGTTGAGCTCGAACGCGACCCGCACCGAACCCGACGACGTCGAAGCCGCCGCCTGGCGGCTCGAAGGCCATCCGCCCGAGCGGATCCTTGCCGTGGCCGCCGCCCGCTTCGCGCCCCGGATCGGGTTCGCCACCGGCTTCGGCCCCGAGGGCTGCGTCGTTCTCGACATGATCGGACGCCAGAGGCTGCCCGTCGACGTGTTCACCCTCGACACGGGCCTCCTCTTCCCGGAGACCTACGAGCTCTGGCAGCGCCTCGAAGCTCGCTACCGCCTGCGCATTCGCGCCGTGCGCGCGCCTCTGGATCTCCCCGCCCAGGCCGCCCGGCACGGAGACCGGCTGTGGGAGCGCGATCCCGACCTCTGCTGCGGTATTCGCAAGGTCGATCCCCTTCGCGCGGCCCTCGACGGGCTCGACGCCTGGGTCACTGCGATCCGACGCGAGCAGACTCCCGACCGGGCCGCCGTGAAGGTTCTCGAGCGCGACTCGCGCTTCGGGCTCGTCAAGGTGAACCCGCTCGCGGCCTGGACGCATGCCGAGGTCTGGGATTACGTCCGCCGCCAAGACGTGCCCGTGAGCCCACTTCACGCCCGCGGATACCCGAGCATCGGATGCGTCCCCTGCACGAGCCCGGTGCTTCCGGGAGAAGACGCCCGCGCCGGCCGGTGGCGCGGGCGCGAGAAGAAGGAATGCGGCCTCCACTCGCGGCGGCCCGTGCCGAACCTGACGTCGGCCCTCAATTCCAAGGAGAGAAGCGAATGACGACTCGTCTCGTGCCCCCTCATGGCGGAGCGCTCGTGGACCGCCTCGTTCCCGCCGACCGGCAGGAGGCCCTCGCCGCGCGCGCGGAAACGCTCGTGACGATCGCCCTCGACGCGCGCGAGTCCGCCGATCTCGAGCTGATCGCGACGGGAGCAGCGAGCCCGCTCTCAGGCTTCCTCGGCGAGGCCGACTACGAGAGCGTGCTCGACCGGCTGCGCCTCGCCGACGGCACCGTCTGGCCGCTGCCCTTCACCCTCGCGGTCGAGGAAGACCTCCGTCCCCTCCTCGAGCCCGGTCAGGAAGCCGCGCTCCGCGCCGGGTCGGGTCGCCTGTGGGGCACGATCCGGATCGCGGAGATCTTCCGCCGCGACCCCCTGCGCGAGGCCCGCTCCGTCTACGGGACGGAGGACGCGTCCCATCCCGGGGTGGCCTATCTGCTCGGGCGGCCGACGTGGCTCGTGGCGGGCGAGGTGAGCGTCCTGCCCACGGCCCTCGCCCACCTGCCGTTCGCCGAGCATCGACTGACGCCGCGGCAGCTCCGCGCGGAGATCGCGGCCCGCGGCTGGCGGCACGTGGCCGGCTTCCAGACCCGCAACCCCATCCACCGCGCGCACGAGCACCTCACGAAGCTCGCCCTCGAGATCACGGACGGGCTCGTCATCCATCCCCTGGTGGGGGAGACGAAGAGCGACGACGTCCCCGCCTCCGTCCGCTTCCGGGCCTACCAGGCGCTCGTCTCGCGCTACTACCCGCGGGAGCGGACGCTCCTCGCCGTCTTCCCCGCCGCCATGCGCTACGCGGGCCCGCGCGAGGCCCTCTTCCACGCGATCGCGCGCAAGAACTACGGCATCGACAAGCTGATCGTCGGCCGCGACCACGCGGGAGTGGGCAACTTCTACGGCCCGTACGACGCCCAGCAGATCTTCGACCGCTTCCCCGTCGAGGACCTCGGCGTCACTCCGCTCCGCCTGGAGCCGACCTTCTTCTGCCGCGCGTGCGACGCCCTCGCTTCGCCGCGGACGTGCCCGCACGGCCCCGCGGACCGGCTCGAGCTCTCGGGCAGCCGGGTGCGCGAGCTGCTCCGGGCGGGCGAGCACCTTCCCGAGGAGTTCACGCGCCGGGAGGTCGCAGAGGTGCTGCGCGAGCACTACCTCCAGGGCGAGGCGCCGGCGCCTCGAGTCAACGGCCGTAGCCCCGCGGGCGGCCGCGGCTTCATCCTCTGGTTCACCGGCCTTTCGGGAGCGGGCAAGACGACACTCGCGACCGCCCTCCAGGAGCGGATCGCCGGCCCTCTCCGGGTAGAGGTCCTCGACGGGGACGAGGTGCGGACGCACCTCTCGAAGGGCCTGGGGTTCTCGAAGGAGGACCGCGACACGAACATCCGGCGCATCGGCTTCGTGGCGAGGCTCCTCGCGCGCCATGGCGTGGCCGCGATCGGGGCCGCCATCTCCCCGTACGCGGAGACGCGGGCCGAAGTCCGCGCCCTCGCGGAGAAGGAGGGCATCCCGTTCCTCGAGATCTACGCCCAGGCCGAGCTCGCGTCGCTCGTCGAGCGTGACGTGAAGGGGCTCTACCGCAAAGCCCTTGCCGGCGAGGTCCAGCACTTCACGGGCGTGTCCGATCCCTACGAGGCCCCGGAGAGCCCGGACCTCGCGGTGCGGACGGATCGAGAGCCGGTTCAAGAGAGCCTGGGCCGGATCCTGGGTCTGCTGGAGGCACGGGGGTTGATCGAGCTCGCGCGGCGAGCGTCGGTGCCGTCGACGACGGACCTCGCGGCAGTGGGGGCATCCGCATGAGCGTACCGACCCTCTTCCCCGTCTTCCTCCGACTCGCGGGCCGGAACGTCCTGCTCGTCGGAGGGGGCACGGTAGCGGCGGCCAAGCTCCCGGCGCTCCTCGAGACGGGAGCCGCGGTCACCGTGGTGGCTCCCGAGATCCGGGCGGAGATCGCCTCGTCTCCGGTGACGCTCCGACAACGGCCCTTCGCCGCGGACGACCTCGAGGGAGCGTGGTTCGTGGTGGCCGCGGCGACACCCGAGGTCAACCGCCGCGTCCGCGAAACCGCGGAGGCCCTCCGCGTCTTCGTGAACGCCGTGGACGACCCCGAGAGCGCATCCGCCTACACGGGCGGCGTCCTCCGACGCGGCGGGGTCACGGTGGCCGTCTCCACCGAGGGACGCGCCCCGGCCCTCGCCGGCCTCCTGCGGGAGGCGCTCGACGCCGTGATCCCCCAGGAAGTGGACGTGTGGGTCCGCACCGCCGCGGCGTTGCGCGCCGAGCAGCGCCGCGGCGGAGTTCACATGGCCCGCCGACGCCCCCTCCTGCTCGAGGCTCTGAACCGCCTCTACTCGGACAAGGCGACGCTTCCGCCGCAGGTCGAGGCCAGACCGTGACGACACGGGGCTTCGTCTCGCTCGTCGGCGCGGGCCCGGGAGACCCGGATCTCATCACCCGCAAGGGCGCGCAACGGCTCGCGGAGGCCGACCTCGTGCTCTACGACGCGCTCGTCACGCCGGAAACGCTCGCGCTCGCGGGCGGGGCTCGGCGCTTCCCCGTGGGCAAGCGGTCGGGTCGACCCTCCATCCGCCAGGAAACGGTCAACGCCCTCCTCGTCCGCGCGGCGCGGCGAGGTCAGCGGGTCGTGCGGTTGAAGTGCGGGGACCCCTTCGTCCTCGGGCGCGGAGGCGAGGAGGTCCTCGCCCTCGCGGCGGCGGGGATCCCCTACGAGGTCGTTCCCGGCGTCACGACCGCGGTGGCGGCCCCGGCGCTCGCGGGAATACCCGTGACGCACCGGGGGTATGCGTCGGGATTCGTCGTCGTGAGCGGGCATTCCGAAGAGGCGTTCGGACCGGCCTTGGATTCGATCGCTCCGCGGTCGCTGACGGTCGTCGTCTTGATGGGACTCGGATCGCGCGAGGCGCTGGCCGCGCGGCTGCAGGCGCGAGGATGGCCGGAGGAGACGCCGGTAGCGGTACTGCTCGCCGCATCGACACCATCCGCGCACACGTGGCGCGGAACCTTGGGCGGGCTCGCGCAAGCGCCGATGCCGCCTGGAGACCTGGCGGGAACGATCGTCGTCGGCGATGTCGTGGGGCTGGCCGATGCGAGCGCCGCTCACTTCGACATCGCCGACGTGCGTGACCTCGCCGACGTGACAGCGCAGGCTCGCTAAGGAGGCAGTATGCCGGCTCTCGACGACCCCCGGACGCTGGGCCGCACGCGGCTCTCGTTCGCTGACGCGGCGGAGATCGACGACTTCGTGCGCACGCTCGAGGCCTTCGAGCGGGGCGAGCTCACGCCCGACCAGTGGAGGGTCTTCCGGCTGGTGCGCGGCACCTACGGGCAGCGGCAGCCGGGTGACGCTTCGATGGTCCGCGTGAAGATCCCCCAGGGCATCCTCGACGCCTCCCAGCTCCGGGCGCTCGCCGACGTGGGCGAGACCTACTCGCGCGGGTTCGGCCACATCACCACGCGCCAGAACGTCCAGTTCCACTTCGTCCCCCTCCACGACGTGGAGAAGGTCATGCGGCACCTCGCCGCCTTCGGCCTCACCACGCGCGAGGCCTGCGGCAACTCCGTGCGCAACGTCACCGCCTGCCCCTGGGCGGGGGTCGCCGCGGACGAGGCGTTCGACGTCACGCCCTACGCGGAAGCGCTCACCCGCTACCTCCTGCGCCACCGGCTGAGCTCGTCCCTGCCGCGCAAGTTCAAGATCGGCTTCGAGGGCTGCGCGGACGACCACGTGTTCACCGCGATCAACGACATCGGCTGGCGGGCGCGGATGCACGAGGGTCGGCGCGGCTTCCGGGTCACGGTGGGAGGGGGCACCGCCATCCTCTGCCGGT
The DNA here is from genome assembly GCA_963742595.1 of uncultured Acidobacteriota bacterium. Lineage (GTDB taxonomy): Bacteria > Acidobacteriota > Vicinamibacteria > Fen-336 > Fen-336 > CAVPGH01. Next base: position 686,154 of record CAVUMT010000001.1, read on the forward strand.
CGGGGGCCGTCCTCTTCGAGTTCGTACCCGCGGGTGAGATCTTCGACGTGGCGGAGGCGGTCCTGCGCGTGTTCCACCGCCTGGGCGACTTCAAGCACAAGCAGCGCAACCGCATGAAGTTCCTCATCAAGGAGCTGGGCTGGGACCGCTGGCGGGCCGAGCTCCACGCGACCCTCGCGGCCGTGCGCGCCGAGGGAGGGGTGCGCCTGCCCTTCGACCCCGAGCATCCGCCGCTGGAGGAGGCGCCGAGCGGGGTCTCATCGCTCGCTCCGTCCGTGCAGGAGGCGGCCGCGCGAGTGGCGGCGAGCCGGGTCAAGGGCCCGGGAATCACGCCGCGCACGCTGCCCGTCGTCGGAGACTTCACGCACTGGCGGCGGACGAACGTCCGTCCCCAGAAGCAGCCGGGATTCGTCACCGTCGCGGTGACGCTGCCCCTCGGCGACGTCACGTCGGGGCAGCTCCGGGTCGCCGCCGACCTCGCCTCCGCCTACGGCGACGGGGGCGCGCGCGTGACCCACGAGCAGGACCTGATCTTCCGCTGGGTGCGCGAGAAGGACGTCCCGGAGATCTATCGTCGGCTGGTGGCCGCCGGCCTCGGCCTTCCCGACGCGGGCACCGTGGCCGACGTCACGAGCTGCCCGGGCGCGGAGTCGTGCCGCATCGCCGTCACGCAGTCGCGCGGCCTGGGCCGGGTGCTGGGCGACCGGCTGCGCACGCGACCGGATCTCGTGGAAGCCGCCTCCGACCTCAAGATCAAGATCAGCGGCTGCCCGAACGGCTGCGGCCAGCATCACGTCGCGGGCATCGGCTTCCAGGGCAGCGTGCGCCGGCTGGGCGACCGCGTCGCTCCGCAGTACTTCGTGATGGTGGGTGGCGCCGTCGACGAGTCCGGCGCCGACTTCGCCCGTCTGGCCGCGAAGATCCCGGCCCGCCGGGTGCCCGAGGCCCTCGAGCGGCTGCTGGAGCTGTACCGGTCGGAGCGCGCGGCGGGCGAGACCGCCACCGCCTTCTTCCGGCGGCTGGACCTCGCGGTGGTGAAGGAGCGCCTCGCCGACCTCGAGGCCCTGACCCCGGCGGACGCGGAAGCCGCCGACTACGTGGACCTCGGCGAGGAGTCGGAGTTCAAGATGGAGGTCCTGGAGGGCGAGTGCAGCGCCTGAGAACGGAGATCTTCGGCCTTTCTCTTGACCGCCGCGCCCCGGCGTGGCTGCGCACGCTCTCGGGAGCCGCGTCCCGGCGGGCGCTTCTGGACCTCCTGGCCGATGCGGCTCCCGAGCGGCTCGTCCTCCATACCTGTGAACGCGTCGAGCTGTACCTCGCCGCCGAAGACGGCGAGGCTTCGGAGCTCGTCCCTCCTCTCGCGGAATGGCTCGGCGTGTCTCCAGCCGTCCTCGCGCCGCACGTCGAGCTCCACAGGGGTGATGCCGTCGTTCGCCATCTCTTCCGCGTCGTCGCCGGCCTCGAGTCCCGCCTGATCGGCGAGCCGCAGATCCGCGGCCAGGTGCGCGACGCCTTCGCGGAGGCGCGCGAGGCCGGCGCAGTCGGGCCTCTTCTGGACGCCCTCTTCCGGGCTGCCCTTCACACGGGACGGCTCGTGCGCCGCGAAACCAGCCTGGGCCGGGGCACGTCTCTCGTCGACCTGACCGTCGCCCGGCTTCGCGACGATCTCGCCGGCCTCAGGGGCCGCTCGGTGATCGTCGCGGGCACGGGGCGCCTCGCCAAGGAGGTCGTCGCCGCTCTTTCCGGCGTGGGCGCGCTCGTGGGCGTGACGAGCCGGGAGCTCCACCGAGCGGAGGCCCTTGCCCTCCCCTATCGAGCCGAGGCCTTCTCCCACGCCGACCTCTCGCGTGCCCTCGTCGCGGCCGACGGCCTCGTAACGTGCACACACGGCCTGCTCCCGATCGACGTCGAGGCCATGGCGGGGCGGCGTCTCTCCCTCGTCGACCTGGGGATGCCTTCGAACGTCCCGCCGCATGTCACGAAAGAGCCGGGCATCCGGCTCACTCGGCTCGACGACTTCACGGGAGCGACGGCGGAACCGGAGGTCGCCAAGGCACTCGCGATTGTGGCGAACGAGCATGGGTTCTTCCGCCGCTGGCGCGCTGAACGTCACGCCCGCATCCTCGAGACCAGGGGCCCGCGGCCGAAGGCCGCCTGACCCGAGCCCCAGGCCGATCCCGGAATGGGTAGATCGGTTACTCGGTCCGGACGGAGTCGCTTCAAGTAGCACATGAGCTCGTGACTGACCAGGTCGCGGGCTGCGGCGACGGTGGACCACTCCGTCCGGAATGGGTAGAAGCGTAACGACCCGGCCCCACGTAGAATGCCTCCCTCAGAAACATCCAAGGGAGGCTCGATGGCCGTTGCCCGTGCCCATCGACTGGTCGCCGTGCTCGTGTTGACAGCCGGGTGCCGCGGGGCCGCGCCCTCCGTGACGCAACGGCTCGTGGACCTCTACAAGCCCGAGCTCGTGGTCGACCGGGTCGCGCCGGAGATAGCGCCCCCTCGTCTGGAGTGGCGGTTCGACGGGGCGGCGTCCAAGCCCGCGGCGCTCCACGCGGTAGCGGACCTCGCGGTGAAGGATGGGCGGCTCGCGGGGCGCACTACCGACGCCTTCCCGATCCTCGACTTCGTGCTGCCCAAGCCGATCGAGGACGTGGATCCCGTGCACGAGATCGAGGTCCGCCTGCGCGCCGACGTGGGGGGGAACGTCTCGGCGAGCCTCGCGAGGGCGGAGAAGGTCGACGCCAAGGAGCTGATCGAGGTCACGAAGGCCTTCCCCTGGTTCTTCAGCAGCCCGGTGGTCAAGGGCGAAGAGATCCGGACGTACTCCCTCCGCACGAGCTTCTCCATTCCCGGGGCGGGGGCACGGCACCTGCTCATTCGCCCCAGCGACATGAAGGGGGCGCGCTTCGAGATCGAGTCGATCCGGGTCGTCACGCGGCGCGAGCACCTGCTGGCCGTGGCCTCGGGCGTGGGGTGGCAGGGTCTAGGAGAGATCTACAAGGAGACGGTCGTCTCGCGCGCCCCGGAGAAAGTGCGGCTCGACTTGTCCCTGCCCGCACACGCGTGGCTCGATCTCTCGGTGGGTACTCTGGAGGAGGAGCCCGTGGCGTTCCGCGTTGCCGTGGCCGAGCGAGGCGGCCCGGAGACGACGCTCCTCGAGAGGACGATCACCCGCAAGCACCGCTGGGAGAGCATCCCCGTCGACCTCGCGGGCTACGCGGGCCGTCCCGTGACCCTGACGCTCTCGCTGCACTCCGAGAAGCGGGGCGCTCTCGGCTTCTGGGGGGGGCCGACGGTGCGCAGCCGGCGCACGATGCCGCCTTCCCGCGCCGCCGCCGGGGTGCCCGGCCCTCCTCCCCAGGGCGTGATCGTCGTCTGGGCAGACACGCTGCGGCGCGACCACCTGGGCGCCTACGGGTACGAGCGCCCCACCTCGCCGTTCATCGACCGCCTGGCCCGCGAGGGTGCTATCTTCCGCGACGCCGTGAGCCAGGCCTCCTGGACCAAGGTCTCGACCCCCTCGCTCCTGACCTCGCTCTATCCGACCACGCACACGGTCAGGGAGTTCGGGGATCGCCTTCCCGCCTCCGCGACGACGCTCGCCGAGGTCTACCGCGAGGCCGGCTACGCGACCGCCGGCTTCTCGTCCGTGCTCTTCATCGGCAAGTTTACGAACCTGCACCAGGGATTCGAGGAGCTGCACGAAGCCGCGTCGCTGCCCGACCAGGACACGAGCAAGACGGCGCGCGACTACGTCGACCGCCTCGGCGCCTGGCTGGAGTCTCACCGCGACGTCCCCTTCTTCGTGCTCCTCCACGTCACGGACCCCCACGATCCCTACAAGCCGCCGCCGCCCTACGACACGCTCTTCGCCAAGGCGGACGGCATCGAGGAGCACACGCGGCAGTTCAAGGAAGTCAAGAAGCAGATCACCGACCCGCTCCTGAAGCAGTTCAACATGCCCAATCGCAAGGAGCTCGAGAAGGCGGGGTTCGACCCCGACGCCTACGTCGCGTTCGAGAAGGCCTGGTACGACGGGTCGATACGGGGCATGGACGCGGAGATGGCCCGGCTTCACGAACGGCTGCGAAGCCTCGGGCTCGACCGGCGCACCCTCCTCGTCTTCACGTCCGACCACGGCGAGGAGTTCCTGGAGCACGGGCGCATGTTCCACGGGCAGAGCGTCCACGGCCACCAGAACAACGTCCCCCTCATCTTCTGGCAGCCCGGCCTCGTGCCCGCGGGCCGCGAGGTGACGGAGACCGTCGGGACGATCGACATCATGCCTACCCTGCTGGCCGCGAGCGGCCTTGCGGTGCCCGGCGAGGCTCAAGGGCGCAGCCTGTGGAGCCTCATCGCGCCGGCGGGAGGAGGGGTCCGCGCCGCGCCGGGGAGCCCGCCCTCCATCTCCGAGAAGGCGACCACCGCTGTGGGGAGCGGCTCCCCGGCCCCCCACGACACCGCGTCCGTCGCCATAGTGGACGGGGCGTTCAAGCTCATCCGCAACTACGAGCGACCCGCAGGGACGCCGGAGTATCAGCTCTTCGAGCACGGCAAGGACCCGCTCGACCTTCACGACGTGGCCGCCGAGCATCCCGACGTCGTCACGCGTCTGGCTCGCGATCTCGACGCGTGGCGGAAGACGGCGGAGGCGGCGCGCCTCAAGCCCGACTCCGACGCGGAGAAGGGCATGAGCAAGGAAGAGCTCGAGCGCCTGCGGGCGCTCGGCTACATCCAGTAGCTCACCGCCCCGCCGCCGCCCGGTCGCAGTAGACCGTGACGCGGGGGTGCAGCCAGAGGAACGAGGCGGGGCAAACCGTGGTCACGCGTCCCGCGAGCATGCGCTTCAGGGGTGCTCTCTTGTGCCGTCCGGACACGAGCAGCACGATCTCGCGGGACCGCAGGATGTCCCGAAGGCCCAGGGAGAAGCCGAAGCGCGGCCGGGGCCGGAGGGAGCGCACCATCGAGTGTCGTCTCGTGCTCGGCAGCAGGCGCGAGGCGTGAGGCGACGGCTCGAAGGACGGACCGGGCTCGTTCATCAGGAGATGGCCGTTTCGGCCGAGACCGAGCAGGCACAGGTCGAGCGGGCCTTCTCTTTCCAGCCAGCGGGAGACACGCCGGGCCTCCCGGACGGGATCCCGGGCGTCGCTCCGCCAGCTCTGCCAGCGGGGACGCGCGACCCGGAGCGGCCCGACGATCTCCTGCCGGACGAAGGCTTCGCAGGTCGCGGCGTGTCCGCGGGCAAGGCCCATCCACTCGTCCATCGCGAGGACGCGCAGCCGGGCGAAGTGCCGCGGCGCTCGGGCGCGCGTGCGGGCCAGACGGCGATAGGTCTCGCGTGGGGAGTCTCCCGTCACGGCGCCCAGCAGCATGTCCGGGCGGCGGCGGAGTGCGGCCATGACGTGCGCGGCCGCGCGCCGGCTCATCCCCTCGTAGTCCCTGACCAGGTGGATCTTCAAAGCGAGCCGTATGATACGGCACTCGCGAGCCGTCGCCTTGAAGCCCGGGGCGATTTCGCGGACGATCATCCTGCATGGCCCGCCGCGAGCCGCGCCGACTCGTCGTCGCAATGACCGGAGCCACCGGGTCCGTCTACGGGATCCGTCTCCTCCAGGTACTCCAGGGGTCCGAGGTCGAGACCCACCTCGTGATCAGCGGCTGGGGCGCGCGCACCCTCCTTCACGAGACCCCCTTCTCCCTGGAGCAGGTCCGGGGGATGGCCACGCGCGCCTATTCGGAGAACGACCAGGGGGCTGCCCTCTCGAGCGGATCCTTCCTCACCGCGGGGATGGTCGTCGCCCCCTGCAGCATGCGCACGCTCTCCGCGATCGCGCACGGGCAGGCGGAGAACCTCGTCCATCGCGCGGCGGACGTCGTGCTCAAGGAGCGCCGCCGGCTCGTGCTGCTCGTGCGGGAGGCCCCCCTGAGCGACATCCACCTCGAGAACATGCTCAAGCTCTCGCGCATGGGTGTCGTCATCTCGCCCCCCGTCCCCGCGTTCTACGACCGCCCGCGCACAGTGGACGACATCGTCAACCACACGGTGCAGCGCGTGCTCGACCTGTTCGACGTCCACCTCGACGTCGCCGAGCGCTGGACGGGGATGAAGCCGCGGCCGGTGGCCCGCCTCACGCGGCGGGGAGGACGCGGTTGAAAGGCACGTCCCGACCCCTCCTCACCTCGAGGATGCAGGGCTTCGGCACCTCCGTCTTCGCCGAATACACGCGTCTGGCGAGCGAGCACCGCGCGGTGAACCTCGGGCAGGGCTTCCCGGACTTCGACGGGCCCGAGTTCGTCAAGGAAGCGGCGATCGCGGCGATCCGGGGGGGACAGAACCAGTACCTTCCGATGACGGGGCTGCCCGCGATGGCCCAGGCGGTGGCCGACCACCAGCGGCGCTTCTACGGGGTCGACTACGATCCCGCCCGCGAGGTCACGGTCTACGCGGGGGCGACGGAGGCGATCTTCGTCACCCTCCAGGCGTTGCTCGACGCTGGTGACGAGGTGGTGGTCTTCGAACCCTACTACGACTCGTATCCGGCGGGGGCGGCGATGGCGGGGGCCACACTCCGCACCGTCACGCTGCGCGCGCCCGCCTTCACCTTCGACCGCGCCGAGCTGCGCGCCGCGATCACTCCCCGCACGCGCGCATTCCTGCTGAACTCCCCCAACAATCCGAGCGGCCGGGTGTTCTCGCCGGCGGAGCTCGACGAGATCGCGGCCGTCTGCGTCGAGCACGACCTCCTCGCCGTCACGGACGAGGTCTACGAGCACATCGTCTTCGAGGGCGCCCACGTGCCGCTCGCCTCGCGCCCGGGGATGCGCGAGCGGACGGTGACGATCTCGTCCACCGGCAAGACGTTCAGCCTCACCGGCTGGAAGATCGGCTACACCTGCGCGGCGCCCCCGCTCACCGAGGCGCTGCGGATGGTCCACCAGTTCGTGACCTTCACGATCGCCTCGCCCTTCCAGCACGCGATGGCGGCGGCGCTCACTACGGGGGACGCGTTCTTCACGGACCTCGTGGCCGACTATCGCTCGCGCCGCGACCGGCTGTGCGCGGGGCTCCGGGACGCGGGCTTCGCGGTGCGACCGCCCGAGGGGACGTATTTCGCACTCGCCGACATCCGGCCCCTGGGCTACGAGGACGGCGAGACGTTCTGCCGCGAGCTCCCGGGACGCATCGGGGTGGCGGCCATCCCCGCCTCCGCGTTCTACGCCCACCCCGAGGCGGGCCGTCACCTCGTGCGGTTCGCCTTCTGCAAGAAGGACGAGACGCTCGAGGAAGGCCTTCGGCGGCTGCGCGGGCTGCGGCCGTAGGTCGCGTTCCTTGGCCTGCGTCCTCCGCGCCATCGGACGTGAATTCGACGTCGACGAGTTCCTGAAGGACACCCCGCTTCCGCGCGACTCCGTGTTCCACCGGGGGGAGCCCCGGCTACCCGGTCCGCCGGGCACGACGATCACCGCCTCCGGCTTCAACGGGTCGGTGAGCGCCGCCGATCTCCACGACCTCGACACCCAGATCCAGGACGCCACGCACTTCCTGCACGAGCACGAGGACGAGCTGCGGCGGCTGGGACGCTTTCCCGGCGTGGAGGAAGTCTGCCTGGACTTCGGGATCGCCCGGCGGGACGTCGCCGCCCAGAGCGACGTCTTCCCCGCCGACCTCCTGTGGCAGGCGGGCGCGCTCGACATCGACCTCGTGGTGACGCACTACGCGGTGGCGGAGGGGTCGAAACCCATCCGGGAGAGCTGAGCCTCGGCTGTTCCGCCGGGACGGCCGCTGCTCGACTCCGTCCGGACCGGGTAGAACCGTAACGTCGAGTCCCCGTCTTCCTTTTCACTTGCTCAGACCCGATCGGACCTCTCCTGTCCTGCGTTAGGCGTAGAGTCCTTCCATGCGCTACAACATCCAGTTCGATCAGGTTTCCGACGACGATCTCCTCGGTCGTCTTTACTCCCTACTCCAGGGTTCCCGCGGCACCGAGAGCGCCCTGGTCGCCCACATCGGCGAAGTCGAGTCGCGCCGGCTCTACGCCCGCGAAGCCTCCCCTTCGATGCATGCCTATTGCACCGACGCCCTTCATCTGTCGGAGGCGGAGTCCTACTTGAGGATCGCTGCGGGCCGTGTGGCCCGACTGTATCCGATGATCCTCGACATGCTGGCCGACGGGCGGCTCCACCTCTCGGCGATCGCCAAGCTCGCACCCCACCTCACGCCGGAAAACCACGCCGTACTCCTGACTCGGGCCACGCACAGGACCAAGCGGCAGGTCGAAGAGCTCGTGGCCGAGCTCGTTCCGCGTCCGGATGCGCCGTCCCTCATTCGGCGGCTGCCGGTGAGGTCCGAGGCGATGCCCGAGGTGCTCCCCCCGCCGGTCTTGGCTTGTCATGAGGCACCGACGCTACCCTCCAGCCCGGCCTCTGGCTCAGCTCCACCCGTACGAGTCGAGCCCCTTGCCCCCGCACGCTACAAGATCCAGTTCACCGCTAGCGCGGCGTTCCGCGAGAAGCTCGAGCGGCTCCAGGCCCTGATGCGGTCCCGGATCCCGGACGGCGACCTCGCCCAGGTCCTCGAGGGAGCGGTGACGGAGACGCTCGAGCGGCTGGAAGCTCGACGCTTCTCGAAGACAGCTCGACCTCGAGCGACAGTGGTGCCGAAGGACGACGGGTCGCGCTACGTCCCCGCTGCGCTGAAGCGCGCCGTGAATCTTCGCGACGAGAACCGCTGCCGATACGTCGACGCGCGGGGCCGGCGATGTCCCGAGCGTCATGTCCTGCACTATCACCACCGGTACCCGTTCGGCATGGGAGGCGAGAGAACGCTGGCCAACGTTTGCCTGATGTGCCCCGCGCACAACCAGTACCTCGCGGACCGGGATTACGGGAGGCACAAGATGGACCGGCCTCGGTCGGCGGCGGGGGTGAACTCGGTCCAGAACGGGTAGAACGGTAACGTCGAGCTGTCCCGGTGCGTGCCGCCGTACCGCCGTGACGGCGTCGATCCGCCGCCGGCTAGTTCGACGGGACGCTCAGCACCGAGCGCAGCGGGTGGTCACTCGGGTCGCCCTCGTAGAAGACGCGCTCCAGGAAGAGGCCCGAGGGTGGCGCGGTGAGGCGGGCGGGGACGTCCGACGGCTCGACGAGGAAGCGGGCGGCGTCGTCCGGACGCAGGTCGCCGCGGCCGACCTCCGCGATCACGCCGACGACCCTGCGCACCATCTTCCAGAGGAAGTGCGAGGCCGTCATCCGGATGAGCACGAGCTCTCCGTCCTCGGCGAGCTCCAGGCCCTCGACGAGCACCCGCGTGGAGGTTCGGGCGGCATCGTCGTCGGTGAAGAAGCGGAAGTCGTGCATGCCGCGGAAGAGGGCGGCGGTCTCCCGCATGCGAGCGACGCTGAGCTCGTCGCGGATCCACCAGACGAAGGGCTTTCCGAAGGCGGTGCGGCGGCGGGAGATCTGGTACAGGTAGCTGCGACCGACGGCGTGGTGGCGGGCGTGAAACTGGCGCGTCGTCTTGTCGATCGCGAGGACGTGGATGTCCGCGGGCAGCTCGTCGTTCAGGGCGCGGCGGAGGGGCTCCGGAGAGAGGCGCGTCTCCAGGTCGAGATGGGCGACCTGGCCGAGGGCGTGGACGCCCGCGTCCGTCCGCCCGGAGCCGTAGCTCTCGAAATCCCGGCGTCCGGAGACCGCCTCCACCGCCCGGTGCAGCTCCCCCTGGACGGTGCGGGCGTTCTTCTGGACCTGCCAGCCGCGGTAGCGCGTCCCCACGTACTCGAGACGGAGGCGGAAGCGGGCCATGTGACGACGCGCACCCTAGCGACTGGCGCCCCTCGCGTCAAGACGCCTGGCCTCTGGTAACGTTGCTCCGCCATGAAAGATGGTCTCGGCCGCCGCGCATTGAAACGCGCCGCCCTCTGGAACTTCAACCTGAACGTGCAGGCGCACCGGGCCTGGCGGCGGGCGCGCGGAGAGCGGGCGTTCGTGCTCGGCGGAGAGTGCCGGCGCTGCGCGCGCTGCTGCGAAGCCCCCTCCGTCCGCGGGAGCCTCGTCGTCTGGCACGTTGCCCCCCTGCGGAGGCTCTTCCTGTGGTGGCAGGAGCGGGTCAACGGATTCGTGCTCACGGGCAAGGACGCGGGGACACGAGCCTTCGTCTTCCGGTGCACCCACTTCGATCCCGTCGCTCGCTCCTGCGACACCTACGACTCCCGACCGGGGATGTGCCGTGACTACCCGCGCCTCCAGCTCTGGGAGTCGAACCCGGACTTCCTGCCCGGCTGCGGCTATCGCGCGACGGCTCCCAACGCGGCGCGCCTCACGGCGCTCCTCGCGGAAAAGCCCCTGAGCGCGGAGCAGCGCGAGAAGCTCCGGCGCGGGCTGCACCTCGAGTAGCCGCCCTTGAAGCTCCGCGTCCTCAGCTACAACATCCACCGGGCCATCGGCGTGGACCGGCGCTTCCGTCCGGAGCGCATCGTGGAGATCATCGAGAGCCACGACCCCGACATCGCCCTCCTTCAGGAGGTGGACGAAGGCGTGCCCCGCTCGCGCGGGCTGAACCTCGGCCGCGAGCTCGCCCAGGCCCTGGGCTACGAGCACTACGCGATCGGGCACAACGTGAAGCTGTGGAGGGGCCGCTACGGGAACGCCACGCTCTCCCGGCACCCCATCCTCCGCGAGCGAAACATCGATCTCTCGATCGGCGTGCGCAAGCGGCGCGGCTGCCAGCACACGCTCATCGCGGTGCCGGGGACGACGGGACGCCTGCGCCGGCTGGAGGTGTTCAACCTCCACCTCGGCCTCTCCGCGCGCGAGCGCGAGAAGCAGGTGAGCGTCCTCCTGCGGGCGCGGGAGTTCGCCTCCCTTCCCTTCGGCGTCCCCTGCCTCGTGGGCGGCGACTTCAACGACTGGCGCTCGCTGCTGCACCCCTTCTTCGTGGACCTTCTGGCCTTCCGCTCCGCCACCGGAGGCGACGGCCGGCAGGAGCGGGGGGTGGCCACGTTCCCGTCCTTCTTCCCTCAGGGCGCCCTCGACCGCATCTACTTCCGCGGCCCCCTCCGGCTCCTCGCCGCCCGCCGCTGCCGGCTCGCCCTCTCCCGGGTGGCCAGCGACCACCTCCCGGTGATCGCGGAGTTCGAGGTTCACTGAACGAGCGGAGCGTCCTCTCCGACGGAGCGGCCGTGGTCAGCGCTTGACGTCGAGGGTCTCGCGCACCCTCCGGGCGAGGACGTCGGGCGTGAACGGCTTCTGCAGGAAGAAGACCTCGCTCCGCAGGACGCCGTGGCGGAGGGTGGCGTCGTCGGTGTAACCGGACATGAAGAGCACGCGCAGGTCCGGCCGGTGCTCGCGTAGCCGCTGCGCGAGCTGCGGCCCGCTCATGTGGGGCATGACGACGTCGGTGAGCAGGAGGTCGAGGCCGTCCCCCTGCCGCTCCGCCACGAGGAGCGCCTCGCCGGGGTGCCGGGCCTCGAGCACGTTGTATCCGCCCTCCTGCAGCGCCTCGCGGGCGAGCTCCCGGACTACGTCCTCGTCCTCGACGAGCAGGATGGTCTCCCTCCCGCGCGCGGGAGCGGCAGCACTCGCCACCGCCACCGCCCGGGGAGCCGTCTCCTCGACCCGGGGGAGGAAGATGCGGAAGGTGCTTCCCTTGCCCAATGTACTCTCCACCGTGATGTAGCCGCCGCTCTGCTTCACGATGCCGTAGACGGTGGCGAGACCGAGACCCGTCCCCCGCCCGAGCTCCTTGGTCGTGAAGAAGGGCTCGAAGATGTGACGCTGCGTATCCGCGTCCATCCCCACCCCGCTGTCGTTCACGGAGAGCATCACGTGGGGGCCCACGCTCGATCCGGGATGGTTGGCCGCCCACGCCTCGTCGAGCTGGACGTTGCTCGTCTCGATCTCGAGGGCGCCTCCATCGGGCATGGCGTCGCGCGCGTTCACCACCAGGTTCATGAGGATCTGCTCGACCTGGGCCCGGTCCACGCGCGTGGCCCCGAGCGCCGAGCCGAGGCGGGTGACGAGCCGGATATCCTCTCCGAGAAGACGGCGGAAGAGCCCATCGGAAGCCGCCATCACGTCGTTCAGGTTGATGACGCGCGGGGACAGGACCTGCTTCCGGCTGAAGGCGAGAAGCTGTCTCGTGAGGTCGGACGCGCGCGTGGCGGTGCGGACGATGCCGTCGATGTGGCGCCGCAACGCGTCCTCGGGGCCGAGACGCGCGAGGGCGAGCTCCGCGTAGCCGAGAATCGCGGTGAGGAGGTTGTTGAAGTCGTGGGCCACCCCCCCCGCCACCCGGCCCACCGCCTCCATCTTGGCGGCCTGGCGCAGCTGCTCCTCGGTGCGGGTGAGGGCGGCCTCCGTCTGCTTGCGACCGGTCACGTCGGTGGCGAGGAGGATCATCCCCCCGATCCGGCCGTCCCGGTGGAGGGGTCCCGCCCTCACTCCCCAGAAGCCGAGCGATCCCGCGGACGTCGCCATCTCGACCTCGTACTCCACCGACTCGCCCCGCTCCAGTACGGCCCGAGCGGCCTCCTCCGCCCGCGCTCGGTGCTCGGGCTGGACGAAGTCGAGCGCGGAGCGGCCGAGAACGTCCGCGAACCCCCCGCCCGCGAACGGGCGGTTGGCGGAGACGATCCTTCCCTCGGGGTCCACGAGCAGGACGTAGCCGGGGAGGTTCTCGACGAGAGAGCGCCACCGCTCCTCGGAATCGCGGAGCGCCTCCTCGGAGTGCTTCCGCTCGCTGACGTTGCTGGCGGTGATGGCGACGCCGTCTTCGAGGGGGACGACCTGGTGGTAGAGCCAGACCTTCCCGCGGCCGGGGAGGTCCACCGCGAACTCCTCCTCCAGGGGGACCTGCTCCTCCGCCACCCGCGCGTAGCGGTCGTAGAAGATGCGGATGCCGTCCGCGGGGAGGACCTCGCCGAGGCGGTGGCCCAGCACCTCGTCTCGCGGCCGGTCGAGCAGGCGCTCGCCGTTGTGGTTGATCTCCTCGAACACGAAGTCCGAGACCTTTCCCTTTTCGTCGCGCACGGCGCGGAGGAAGAAGACGGCGTCCAGGCTCCCCTCCACGGCCGCACGGAAGCGCTCGTCGCGCGCCTCGATCGCGTCCTGCATCCGCTTGCGCTCGGTGACGTCGCGCGAGGTGAGCACGATCTCGGTCTCGCCCAGCGGGCCGAGCAGCCGGTTCCCCACCGCCTCCAGGCAGAGCCAGCTCCCGTCCGCGCGCCGGCAGCGGAACTCGGTGGGGGTTCCGGGGTTCAACCCCAGGACCACCGCGGCGAAGTCGCGCCGCAGCTCCTGGACGTCCTCCTCGTGGACCAGCTCGAAGGCGTTCCGGCCGAGGAGGGCCCCCACCGGGTAGCCCAGCGTGCGGTAGAGAGCGGGGGTCGCGTAGCGGATCGTCCCCCTCTCGTCGTGGACGGTGATGATGTCGGAGGTGGCTTCGACCAACGAGCGAAGTAGCGGGCCCTCGCTCGCCTGAGTCACCGAGACAAGTTAAACCCCCGCCTTCCGCCCTGCAAGCGCACGGGAAGGGGGGGGTATGATCCCGGCGTGGTCGACGAAATCCCCAAGAGCCTCGGCCGCTACCAGATCGAGCGCGAGCTGGGCCGGGGCATGATGGGCATCGTCTACAGCGCGACGGATCCCGACCTCGGCCGGCGCGTCGCCCTGAAGACGATCCAGATCGGCTTCGCCATCCCGCAGAGCGAGCGCGCGGTGTTCGAGGAGCGCTTCAAGCGCGAGGCGAAGGCGGCGGCCGTCCTCTCCCATCCGGGCATCGTGGTCGTGCACGACGTGGGCCAGGACCCGGCGACGAAGACGCCCTACATCGCCCTCGAATACATGGAGGGCAAGACCCTCGCCGAGCTCGTGGCGGGGGGCGCCTCCATGGAGTGGACCCGCGCGGCGACGCTCGTGGCCCAGGTCGCGGAGGCGCTTCACCACGCCCACTCGAAGAAGATCGTCCACCGCGACATCAAGCCCGCGAACATCATGGTGCTCGACTCCGGGCAGTCCAAGGTCATGGACTTCGGCATCGCCCGGCTCGAATCGTCGACACTCACGAGCACGGGTGAGTTCTTCGGCACCCCCGCCTACATGTCGCCGGAGCAGGCGAGCGGCGACGCCGTCGATCTTCGTACCGATCTCTTCTCGCTCGGCTGCGTGCTCCATCAGCTCCTCACCGGAAAGAAGGCCTTCGACGGCCCCACGCTCCCCGCCATCCTCATGCGGGTCCTCCAGGAGACGCCGGCTCCGCCCTCTCGTCTGCAGCCGGGGATCCCCCCCGGCCTCGACCTCGTGGTCGCGCGGGCCCTCGCCAAGGACCGCACGCAACGCTACGCGGACGGCCGGTCGATGGCCGAGGACCTGGACGACGTGATCGCGGGCCGGCCGCCGCGGCACGTGGGCGCTCCCACCGCCCCCGGTCCCGCGACCTCGCGGCTGGCCACCGTCCTCTCGGCGGCGGCGGGAACGTCGGTCATCCGCCCGCAGGGTCCCTCCGGCCGGCAGCGACGCACGCTCGCGTTCCTCGGGCTGGGCGCCGTCGTCCTCGTCGTCGCCGGTTTCGCCGCCGCCTTCGTGCTCCCTTGGCGACGGCCGGCCGTTGCGGTTTCCACCACGGCGCCCCTGCTCCGCGGGCAGCTCGAGATCACGGTGCAGCACTCCCTCAAGACCGGAGTGCTCAGGGTGTGGGTCGACGACGCGCTCGTTCTGGAAGAGGGCCTGGAAGGCCGGGTTTCGAAGAAGATCCTGACCTACCGGGAGCACAAAGGCTCTTTCAAGGAGACGCTGGACGTGCCCGCCGGCGAGCGCACCGTTCGCGTCCAGGTGGAGGGCGACGGCTTCACGGGCTCGCGGCGGATCAAGGGGACCTTCCCGAGCGGGGTGACCCGGCGCCTCTACGCCGAGATCTCGGGCCTCCTCAAGAAAGACCTGAAGCTCGGCTGGAGCTCGTGACCCCGGCCGCGATCGAGCTACAGGACGTCTACAAGGCCTATCCCGCGGGTCCCGCCCTCGCCGGCATCTCCTTCACGGTTGCGGAAGGCCGCGTGCTCGTTCTCCTCGGGACGAACGGCTCCGGAAAGACCACCGCCCTCAAGACGATCAACGCCCTCGTGCGGCCCGACGCCGGTCGCGTGGTCGTGCTCGGCCGGAGCGTGGGGGACTGGGATCCCATCGAGCTGCGACGCCGCATCGGCTGGGTCATCCAGGAGGTCGGACTCCTCCCCCACCTCACCGTCGCCGAGAACGTCGCCCTCGTCCCGCGGCTCCTCGGCTGGAGCGAGGAGAGACGTCGGTCGCGCGCGCGTGAGCTGCTCGCCCTCTGTCGACTCGAGCCCTCTCGCTACGAGGATGAGGCGCCGCGGCACCTTTCGGGCGGGGAGCGCCAGCGCGTGGGGATCGCCCGCGCCCTCGCCGCCGATCCCCCCGTCCTCCTCATGGACGAGCCGTTCGGCGCGCTCGACCCCCTGACGCGCCGCGCCCTCCAGGACGAGTTCCGCGCCTTGCAGGCACGGCTCGGCAAGACGGTAGTGCTCGTCACCCACGACGTTCCGGAGGCTCTCCGCCTCGCGGACGAGGTCGCGGTCATGAGCGGAGGTCGAGTGCTCCAGCGAGCCACTCCGGACGCGCTCCGAGACGCGCCCGCCCCCGGCTTCGTGCGCGACTTCCTGGCCGCGGCCCTCCCGTGAGCCTCTTCGCCTTCCTCGCGGAGCGCCGGGCCGAGCTCCTCGGCCTCTTCGGCGAGCACGTCGGCCTCGTGCTCGCCGCGGTCACGATCGCGGTCGTGATCGGACTGCCCCTCGGGGTCGCGATGACGCGCTCGCCCCGGCTCGCCCGGGTCCTCCTCGCGGCCGCGGGTCTCGCCCAGACCATCCCGAGCCTCGCTCTCTTCGGATTCCTGATCCCCATCCCCTGGCTGGGCGGCATCGGGGCGCGCACGGCGGTGATCGCACTCGTGCTCTACGCGCTCCTGCCCATCCTTCGCAACACATACACGGGCCTCCGGCAGGTCGACCCCGCGGTCGTGGAGGCGGCCACCGGCCTCGGCATGACGGACGCGCAGAGGCTAAGGCTCGTGGAGCTGCCCCTCGCCCTCCCCGTCATCCTCGCCGGTGTGCGCATCGCCGCTGTCGTGTCCGTGGGGACCGCCACCATCGCCGCCGCCATCGGCGCGGGAGGCCTCGGCACGTATGTGTTCCGCGGTCTCGCCACGGTGGACACCCGCCTCATCCTCGCCGGGGCGATCCCCACCGCCCTTCTCGCCCTTCTCGTGGACTACGTGCTCGCGCGCGTCGAGAAGAGCGACTCGCCGGGAAGGGCGGCGGCCGTGGCCACGATGGGCGCCGTGATCCTCGCCGCCTCTCTCGCGGTGGCAAGGGGGCCCGGCACGGGTCGACCGGTCGTTGTCGGCTCCAAGAACTTCACCGAGCAGGTGATCCTCGGAGAGCTCGTGGCCGCGCACCTCGAGGAGCGGGGCTTCCACGTGGACCGCCGCCTGAACCTCGGAGGCACGGCGCTCTGCCACGAGGCGGTTCGCGCGGGACAGCTCGACCTCTACGTCGAGTACACGGGCACGGCACTCACCGACGTGCTCAACGAGCCCGTCTCGTCCGATCCCTACGCCGTCCTGCACACGGTGCGCGCCGGATACCGGCGCCTCGGCCTCTCCGTCGGCGAGCCCCTCGGCTTCAACAACACCTTTGCCCTCGTGATGCGGACGGACCGGGCGGAGGCGCTCGGCATCGAGCGCCTGTCCGATCTCGCCCCCCACGCCGCCACGTTGCGAGTCGGCCTCTTCGGCGAGTTCCTGGAGAGGGAGGACGGGATGCGCGGGCTCCTGCGCGCGTACGGCTTCCGCTTCGGTACGCCTCCGCGGGAGATGGACCTGGGCCTCCTCTACCGCGCTCTGCTCGAGGATGAGGTCGACCTGGTGGTGGGAAGCGCCACGGACGGGCTCATCGCCGCCCATCGCTTCCGCGTGCTCGCGGACGATCGTCGGTACTTCCCCCCGTACGACGCGGTGGCGGTGATGAATTCCGAGAGCCTGCGCGCCCATTCCGGCCTCGAAGCCGCGATCGCGGAGCTCGCAGGCCGCGTCACGGAGGACGCGATGCGGCGGATGAACTACGAGGTGGACGGCCGGCACCGGGCCCCCGCGGTGGTGGCCCGGGACTTCCTGCGCAAATGAGATAGCCTTGGGCGCCTTGCCCGACGACAGCTGGGACCCCGCGCAGTACGAGCGATTCCGCGACGAGCGGAGCCTGCCGTTCTTCGACCTCCTCGCCCTCGTGCGGGGGCGCCCGGGCCTGCGCGTCGTGGACCTCGGCTGCGGGACGGGCGAGCTCACGCGCCGGCTGCACGAGCACCTCTACGCGCGCGAGACGCTGGGCATCGACAGCTCCGACGCGATGCTCGCGAAGGCGCAGGCCCACGCGGGCGGGGGCCTCTCCTTCGAGAAGCGCACGATCGACGCATTCGCGGACGCCCCGGGAGATCCGTGGGACGTCGTGTTCTCGAACGCCGCCCTCCACTGGGTCTCCGGCCACGACGAGCTCGTGGCCAAGCTCACCCGTGCTCTCGCCCCCGGCGGCCAGATCGCGATCCAGGTGCCCGCCGCTCACGACCATCCTTCGCACCTCGCCGCGGCCGAGGTGGCGCGCGAGGAGCCGTTCGCCAAAGCGCTACGGGGCTACGTTCGCTACGCGCCCGTGCTTCTCCCCGAGCAATACGCGCACCTCCTGGACGCCCTCGGCTACCGCGAGCAGCAGGTGCGCCTCCAGGTCTACGGCCACCACCTCGAGTCGCGGGATCAGGTGGTCGAGTGGATGAAGGGGAGCCTCCTCACCGGCTACGAGAAGCGCCTCTCGCCCGAGCTCTTCGCCCGCTTCCTGGACCGCTACCGCGAGGTCCTCATGCCCCGACTCCCGGACACCCGGCCGCACTTCTTCCCCTTCAAGCGCATCCTCTTCTGGGCGGCGCTATGAGCCGCGTGCTCGACCGTCTGGGTCTCAGCCGTCCCGAGCTGCGGGCGTGGGCCATGTACGACTGGGCGAACTCCGCGTTCATGACCACGATCATCCAGATCTTCCAGCTCTTCTTCGCGGGCTATGCCGCGGCCACGCTCCCCGAGAGCGTCGCCCGGTCGCGCTACGCCTTCGCCACCTCCGCGGCGGTCATCCTCGTGGGCCTCCTCGGCCCCGTCCTGGGCGCGGTCGCGGACGTCCAGGGGAACAAGAAGACCTGGCTGGGGCTCTTCGTGGCCCTGGGCACGGTGGCCACGGTCGCGATGTACTTCATCGGGCGAGGGGACTGGCAGCTCGCGCTCTGGCTGTTCGTGGTCGGCAACGTGGGCGTGACCTCGAGCCTCGCCTTCTACAACTCGCTCCTCCCCCAGATCGCGTCCCGCGACGAGGTCGACCGCGTCTCCACCGCGGGCTTCGCCCTCGGCTACCTCGGGGGCGGGCTCCTCCTCGCGGTGAACGCGCTCATGATCGACAACCCCGGTCGCTTCGGCCTCGCCGATGCGGACGCGGCGATGCGCGTGTCCTTCGTGTCCGCGGGCGTGTGGTGGGCGGTCTTCTCGATCCCCCTCTTCCTCCAGGTGAGGGAGCCGGCGCGCCGGGTGGTGGCGAGCGGAGGCGGGTCGAAACCCCCTCGCCGTCGCGGTGGGCCGCCTGAAGGCGACGGTGGGCGAGCTGCGGACCCTCAAGGACGCGGGACTCCTCCTCCTCGCCTTCCTCGTCTACAACGACGCCGTGAACACGATCATCCGCCTCGCCGTGGGCTTCGGGGACGAGCTGCGCATCCCCAAGGGCGCGCTCATCGGAGCCGTGCTCATGATCCAGTTCGTGGGCGTACCCTTCACCTTCCTCTTCGGCGCCCTCGCGGGACGGATCGGCCCCAAGAGGGCGATCTACGCCGGCCTCGCCGTCTACGCCGTCATCGCCGTCTACGGTTTCTTCCTCCAGACGGCGCGCCAGTTCTTCGTCCTCGCGTTCATGGTGGCGATCGCGATGGGGGGTGTCCAGGCCCTCTCCCGCTCGCTCTTCGCCACCCTCATCCCCAAGCACAAGTCCGCGGAGATGTTCGGCTTCTTCGGCGTCTTCGATCGCTTCGGGGGCGCCATCGGCGCCTTCGTCTTCGGGATCGTGCTCTCGGCCACCGGATCGAGCCGGCCCGCCATCCTGAGCCTGCTCGTCTTCTTCGTGATCGGCGGCATCGTCCTCGCCTTCGTCGACGTGGACCGCGGCCGTCGCGCCGCCCTGGAGGCCGAGGCGAGCGCCACGTCCTAGAACCACCGGACCCATCCAGCGAGGTGCCTCATGCGTCGAGTCTTCTTGGCGGTCCTCGGGGTAGCAGTAGCGGCCGAGGCCGGTGCCGCCGACCGGTGGATCGAGGTCAAGAGTCCGAACCTGACCGTGGTTTCCAACGCGAGCGAGGGACGCGCTCGCGACACCGCCTGGGAGCTGGAGCAGGCGCGGGCCGCGTTCGCGAAGCTCTGGCCCTGGGCCACCCTCGCCAAGGGACGGCCCACCGTCGTGGTGGTGGCCCGGGACGAGAGCACGATGAAGCGCTGGCTCCCCGCGTACTGGGAGACGAAGGGCGTCATCCGCCCCGCGTCGTACAGCCTCTGGGGCAGGGACCGCCAGTACCTCCTCCTGCGCCTCGACACGGGGTCCACGAGCTCCCAGGAGGTCACCGAGTACTACACGCTCTATCGCAGCTACGTGTCGACGCTCCTCAGCGCCAGCCTGGAGCGTCCGCTGCCGACCTGGCTGCAGGTCGGCCTCGCCGCGGTCTACGGGAACACGTCGGTCCGGGGCAAGGAGGTGCACGTCGGCAGGGTCGTCCCCTGGTACCTGCGAGAGTTCCGCCAGGGCCGCCGGCCGCTCGCCGAAATCCTCGCCGCGAAGCGCGGTTCGAACCTCCTCTTGAAGGACGACGAACGCACCCGCTTCGACGCGCAGTGCTGGACGCTCGTCCACTACCTAAGGTTCGGGAACCAGGGGGCGCACGCGAAGGACCTCGACCAGTTCGTCCGCCTCTGGCTCGCCGGCCGCACCCAGGAGGTGGCCTGGGCGGAGTCCTTCGGGGACGTGCGGGGGGTCGAGGAGAAGCTCCTGTCCTACGCCGAGGGCACGCTCTATCAGTACGGCCGGCTGCTCGCCGACGTGAACATCGAGCGCGACCGCCTTCCCGCGAGCCCGCTTTCCCCCGCGGCCATCGAGGCCCTCCGCGCTTCGGTGCTCGTAGCGACCGGCCGGACGCCGGACGCGCGGGCCGCGATCCAGGCGTCACGCGCCGCGGAGCCCCAGGCGCCGCAGAGCTTCGACGCGGAGGGCCTGCTCGCCGACCGCGAGCAGGACACGGGCCGGGCCGCCCAGGCGTACGGCCAGGCCGCCGAGCTCGGGTCGACGAACGCCTACACCTACTACCGGGCGGCTCAGCTCGCGTGGAAGCCGTCCTCGGACGCCGCGACGCTCGCGGAGATCCGCAAGCGCCTGGAACGCGCGGTGGAGCTGAACCCCTCCTACGCTCCCGCCCAGGCCTACCTCGCGGAGGTGATGACGCTGCAGGGGCAGGCGTCGGCCGCGCTGCCCGTGGTCCAGCGCGCCCTCGCCCTCGAGCCGGGGGACGCCTACGCCCACGTGACGCTGGCCCACGTCTACCACCGCCTCGGCGACGACGCGTCGGCGCGCAAGGCGGCCCGGCGCGCTCTCGACCTTGCCGACAACGAGAGCGACGAGTCGAACGCCCGGAGGTTCCTCGCGTTCCTCGACGAGGACGCGAGCAACCGGAAGCGAGAGGCCGCTCAGGAGGCGGCGCGAAGTCGGGACACTGCGTGCCAGGGGGGCGACGCCGCCGCGTGCGCCGAGCTTCTCCCCGAGCTCGAGCGGGCGTGCGCCGAGGGCGGGGCCAACGCTTGCGTCTACGCGGGCTGGCTCTTCGACGGCGGGCGCGGGGTCACGAAGGATCCCCTGCGTGCGGCGGCCTTCCAGAAGCGTGCCTGCGACGCCGGCGACAAGCAGACGTGCGTGCAGCTGGCCTGGAAGCAAGCCACGGGCGAAGGCGTGCCCAAGGACCTGGCCCAGGCCATGGCCACTCTGGAGGCCCTCTGCACGGACAAGGTCTTCTCCGCATGCACACAGCTCGCGGTCCTCTACGCCCGCAAGCCCGCGGCCCGAGACCGGGCGCGCGCGCGGGAGCTGCTCGCCCAGGCATGCGAAGGGGGCGATCCCTCCGCCTGCAATCTCGCGCGGTCGTTTCCGCGCTGAAGCGAACCGCGACTCAGCCGGCGCGCTGATGCTTCGCGACCTCGGACACGGCCGCAGCGGCGGCCGCCGCCAGTCCGACGACCGCGACCGCCTTGCCGGCAGACTTGAGCGAGCGTCCGGCTCGCGCGAGGGCCTTGCGGACTTTCCTACGCGCAGCGGCGCGCCGCGCGGCTCGGCGTGCGCTCGAGATGGCACCCGAGGCCTTCGTCGCCGTCCGGCGCGCCGCGCGAGCCGCCTTTCCTGCCCATCGCCCCGCGGTGCGCGCGACCCTCATGGTATTGGTTTCCTTCTTCTTCTTGAGCAAGCGCATGATGATCCCCTCCCGACAAAGCCTCTTGCACGTTGCGTGCCGAATGAGCCCACGCGCACGGTGAACATTCAGGACCTCGGGGAGTGAAGTTTCTACACCGAGGCGGGATCGGGGTGGACCCAGGGCGCACGATAGGGACGGCGCAGGAGTCGGTTGGCCTCCTCGTCGCCCACCACCATGCCCTTCGCGTCGTCCCACTCGAGGACGCGGCCGAGACGGAGAGACAGGTTGGCGAGGATGCAGGCGGTCGTCGACTTGTAGCCCTCCTTGATGTCGGCCACCGGCCGGCCGCGCGACGCGACGGCATCCAGGAGGTCCTTCATGTGCGCGCGGATGGCGGGAGCCACGTGGCGCTCGAGGTCCTTCTCGTTTCTGTCTTCCGGGAACGCGTCGAGCTCGTACGTCACGTCCCGGTGGACGGCGGGGCCGCCCCCGTGGGGAACGAAGTCGTAGCTCATGACGCTCGCCTTGAGGGTCCCCTTGTCGCCGTAGAGCGTGAGCCCCCAGGGGTAGTTGGGATCGGGCGGATCTCCCCAGGTACGGTGGGTCCAGACCACCTGGAGCCCGCCGTAGTCGAAGGTGGCGGTCTGGGTATCGGTGATGTTCGACTTGCTCGACGTGTCCACGAGAATGCCGCCCGAGGAGCTGATGCGCTTCGGCATGCCCAGCCCCATCATCCAGCGGACGGTGTCGAGCATGTGGATGCACATGTCCCCCACGATGCCGTTCCCGTACTCCATGAACGCCCGCCAGCCCCGCGGGTGGACGAGGCGGTTGTAGGGGCGCAGGGACGCGGGGCCCGTGTACATGTCCCAGTCGAGGTTGGGAGGCGGATCGACGTCGGGGGGGTTCTCCCGCGTCCGCATGTGGTAGTAGCAGTAGATCTCGACGTGGCCGATCTCGCCGAGGCGGCCCGCACGCACGATCTCGTCACGGGCCTCCACGAGGTGCGGCGTGCTCCGTCGCTGCGTGCCCACCTGAACGACGCGGCCGTACTTGCGCGCGGCCGCGAGCATGGCCTGGCCCTCGGCCACGTCCACGCTGATCGGCTTCTGCAGATAGACATCGGCCCCCGCCTTGACCGCCTCGATGAAGTTCAGCGCGTGCCAGTGGTCGGGAGTGCCGACGAGGACGAGATCGAGATCCTTCTCCCCGAGCATCTTCCGGTAGTCGGTGTACGCGCGCGGACGCTTCTTCGACGCCTGCCGGGCCGCCACCTGCTCCGTGGCGTCCTGCAGCATCGCCCGATCGACGTCGCAGAGGGAAACCACCTCCACCGGCGCCACCTGCATCAGACGGAAGAGGTCGCACTTGCCGTACCACCCCGACCCGACGAGGCCCACCCGCAGGTGCTTATCGGCGAGAGCCTCGGCGTATCGCGGCAGGCGCCAGAGGCCGAGGGCCGCCGCGGTGCCCGCCTGGAGAAATTGCCGCCGCTTCATGCCACTCTCCAATCTAGCGGGGAGCCGCCGCCCTGTCCGCGAACAGCGGGAGCGCAGCGTCGGCTTCGGGACCGAGCGCCACCCCCAGATAGCGGGCGAGCGTCGGAGCGATCGCGGTCATCGGGATCACTCCCAGGTCTCCCTTCTTCGAAAGGCCGGGTCCCAGGACGAGGAAGGACGCGTTCATGGCCGGTCGGTCGGGGCCGAAACCGTGGTATCCGCGCGAGGTGGATGCGGTCGACCACTCGCCGTCGAGAGCGCCCGTGAAGTAGAAGCCGTCCCGGGCGTCCAGCACGAACTCTCCGCTCGCGTCTCCGCCCTGCGCCGCGATCTCGGCCGGTCCCAGGATGCGCTGAATGCCGGAATCCACCTCGGCCAATCGCGGCTCGAACAGGTCCCGGGCGCGGGCGAGCGCTTCCTTGTCGCCGGGGTCCTTGAGGCGAAGGGCCGCGCTCCCGCCGTTCGCGTCGAACGAGGCCCTCCAGTCCGTCGGCTTCCCGCCTGCGTCCACGGTGATGAGGCCTGCCTGGCGGAGGAGGACGTTCGGCCGCAGCGTCCGGGTCACGGGCAGGAAGCCGTGGTCGGAGACAACGACGAAGAGGGTGTCCCCTCCGGCCTTCTCGGCGACGGCAAGGAGCCGGCCCAGGTTCGCGTCCGCCGACTCGACGGCGGCCAGGGCCTGCGGGCTCATCGGCCCGTGGTCGTGCTGAGCCGCGTCGGTGTCGATGATGTGGAGGAGCAGGAGGTGCGGGCGATGAACGCCCAGGATGAACAGGGCCGCGTCCATGCGGTCCGCCTCCACGAGCGGCCACGAGACCGCGCGGCCCCGGGAGCGCTCGACGTCCTCCACGAGCCCGGGCGTGGAAAGGGCCTTGTAGAGCTTCACGTCGTACTCGTGCCGCGAGTGCGGCCGCGTGAACTCGGGCATGTTCCAGTCGCTCCCGATCCCGACGCTCACCGGCCAGGAGACGGAGGCGGTGGTGAGCCAGCGGGCGCGCGCCGCGGACACGAGGCTGGGGACACGGACGTCGGAGGCGAACCAGTGCCAGGCCCCGTTCGAGCGCTCGAGCGGATCGAAGATGCGGTTGCCCGCGATACCGTGCACCCGCGGCGGGACGCCGGTGATCAGCGTGGTGTGGGACGGGTAGGTCACGCTGGGGAGGACGCCCACGACGCCGCTCGCCCACGCGCCCTCGCGCATCAGCCGGCGCAGCGTCGGCACTTTCAGGCCCAGCGCGTCGGCGCGCCGGTAGTAGTCCGGCATGAGCCCGTCCACGGAGACCATGACCACACGGCGCGGCTCTCCCGCGTGGGCCCGTGGTCCCCCTGGAAACGACCCGGCGGCGACGAGCAGGGCGGCCGCGGCAAAGCGTGGAGTGCGTGTCCTCATGAGCGCAAAGGCTACCTCAGTTCGTACTCGGTCCGGACGGAGTCGCTGCCGCGAGCGGCGGCCCCGACTGCGCTAGAATGGCGCGACCGAGGAGCCTTCGATGCGCCGGATCAACCCCGCAGGCTTCAAGATCGCCAAGAGGGGCACCTTCCGCGAGATCAACCGCCAGATCGCCCTGAACCTCGTGAGGGCGAAGCAGCCCATCTCCAGGGCCGAGCTGGCACGCCTCATGGGCGTGCGCCGAGGGGCCGTGAGCCGGCTCGTGGACGACCTCCTCCGCACCGGCCTCGTTTTCGAAGGGGCCAAGGGGGAGAGCAAGCGCGGCCGCAAGCCCATGCACCTCTATATCGAGACGCGCCGACGGTGCGCGCTCGCGGTGGACGTGAGCGCGAGCCGCACGCGCATCATGGTCGCGGACCTCCTCGGGTACCCCCTCCTGGACCTCTTCGAGTTCCCGACGCCCTCGCGCCCCGAAGCGTTCGTCCGGCAGCTCGTCCATTCCATCGAGGGCCTCTTCTCGGAACACCCCGACGTCGGCGAGTGCTCCGGGATCGGAGTGGTGATCGCGGGCCTCGTGGACCTCGAGGGAGGGTTCCGCTTCTCGCCGACCCTGGGCTGGCGCGACGTGGACCTCCTCCGCCTGATCCAGAGCGCCACGAGCCTGCCCGTCGTCCTCGAGAACTCCGTCAAGGCCTGCGTGCTCGCCCAGGTGTGGGCGGTCCGCGGCGACGCCCTCTTCGAGGGCCCCGTGACGTTCGTGAACGCGTCCGACGGCGTGGGCGTGGGGATCGCGATCGACGGCAAGCTCCTGCGGGGCCCCGACAACCTCGCCGGCGAGTTCGGCCACGTGCCCCTCAGCATGTACGGGCCGCGGTGCTCGTGCGGGCAGAGCGGCTGCTGGGAGGCGTACGTCTCCAACCGGGCCACCGTGGCCCGCTACCTGGAGCGCGACGCGTCGTGGCCCGCTTCCGCCGAGCCCGCCGAGGTCTCGGTGCAGGACGTGATCGAGCGCGCGCGCCTCGGCGACGGCCGGGCGCTGGAGACGCTTCGGGAGACCGGCGACTACCTCGGCCGCGGCTTCGCGAACATCGTGAAGGCGGTCAACCCGCGGCGGATCTACATGAGCGGCGAGATCACGGAAGCCTGGGACCTCATCGAGTCGACCGTGCGCACGGCGATGCGGGGGCAGGCCCTCATCCCCGCGGCCGGGGAGACGCAGATCCACGTAGTGCCCCTCGGGGACCTCACGCGCCTGCGGGGGGCCGCCGCCCTCGTCAGCGCCCCTGCCTTCGCCGCTCCGATCGTCGCCTAGGCCGAGACCCTCAAGGCGTGCGCGCCTGGCGGGCGAGCTCGAGCGCCAGGGCGTGCGTGGGGTTCCGGGCGAGGAGGCGCTCGAGAACCCCCAGGGCCTCCCGCCCGCGGTCCTCGGCGAGGTAGACCTTGGCGAGCGTCACGTACGTCGACTCCACCTCCGGGTTCTCCTCCAGGAACCGCACGAGCAGGCGAACGGCCTCGTCGGACTGGCCGCGGCTCACGAGGACGAGGGCGAGGTTGTTCGCGGCTTCCCCGTAGGCGGGACGCCGGGCGAGGGCCTCGCGGAAGAATGGCTCCGCGCGATCGAGCTCGCCCTCGCGGCCGTAAATGAGGCCGAGGTTGTTGAGCGCCTCCGCGAAGTCCGGCTGCAGCTTCAGGGCCTTCTCGTAGAGCTCGCGGGCCTTCTGCGGCTGGCCGGTCTGGAGGAGCGCGTACCCGAGGTTGTTGAGGGCGTCGGGATAGTCGGGGGTGGCGGCGAGGGCGGCGCGGAAGCGCACGATCGCCGCGCCGAGGTCGCCGTCCTCGGCGAGGAGGGCCCCCAGGTCGTTGCTGGCTTCGGCGAGGTCGGGCTGCAGCGCGAGCGCCCGCTCGAAGGCGGCCTTGGCCTGAGCCGGGCGCCCGCTCTTCACGAGCAGCGTTCCCAGCCGGTAGAGCGTCGAGGCGGTCGGCTTCCCCTGGGCGGCGCGCTCGAACGCGCCGATCGCCGGTGCTTCCAGCCCCTGATCCAGCAGCTCCTGGCCATAGGGCAGGTAGTTGCGGGGGCCCGGCGAGGCGTAGAGCACGCCCTCGAAGGGCATCGCCCGCGCGAGGCGTTCCGCCGGCGCGGACTCGATCCGCGGCGCGTCCTCGAGGATCCGGGCGACGTCCGCGTGTCCGCGATACACCCGGACGACGCTCGCCTCCTTGTCGAGGAGGAAGACGGTGGGAAGCGGCACGGCCTGGCGGTTCATGAACAGATGGCGGTACAGGATGGCGAGGGCGCGCCCCCCGTCATCGCCCGCCACGAGCACCGGCAGGGCGAGGCCGGAGGCGGCGGCGCGGACCTTCGCGATCTCGTTCGGGCCGTCGAGGGCGACGGTCGTGACCCCCACCCCCGCTGCGGCGAGCGCGCCCGCCCCCCGGGCTAGCGCCTGGAGCGCGGCTCGCGCCCCGGGGGCCTCGGCCGACCAGAGAAGGACGACGGCCGGACGGCCCTTGAGGTCCGCGAGGAAGCGAGGCTGGCCGCGCAGGTCCGGGAGCGACAGCTCGGGAACGGGGAACGGCTCGTAGAGCCAGCTCGCGCTCGGCGCCGCGGCCTTCTCCGGGGCCCCCGCGTCCGCGGGCAGGGTGGAAGGCGTGCGGAACGGCTCCGCGCGCGGCTCGCCGCCCTCCTCGATTCGGAGGCGGTGGTTCAGGGGGATGCCGGAGAAGCTCTGGTTCCGTCCGCTGGGCCAGGTGACGTCGAGTCGCACGACGCGCTCGCTCCTCCCGAGACCGAACAAGAGCTCCTTCGAGTGCTGGGAGATGAACCCGGAGCCGACCTGGACCTCCTTCGTCCGCTTCAGCCGGTCCGTCTCCACGGTCACGCGCGCCCCCACCGCGTCGCGGTTGCTCCTCCCCGAGTCCGACACGGCACCCGGCCCGGGCGCTCCAGTCAGGCGGACCGCCAGCGCCGAGCCTCGATTCGCGAAGTCGTTCCGGAAGAGCCGGAGCTGCGGCGCCCCTCGGGCCGCCATCACCGCGAGGTCCGGATCGCCGTCGCCGTCGTGATCGAGCACGGCGAAGGACCGTCCGTCCTGGTCGAGGTCGAGACCGGCGGCTCCCGATACCTCGTCGAATCCGCCCCGCCCGTCGTTCCGCAGGAGCACGTTGCGCTGGCGGCTCGCGATGGAGCGATGCACGAGGAGCTGGTTGATCGCGCGCCAGGCCTCGTCGTAGGGCGTGGCGGTCACGCGGGTGAGCGGCGAGCGGGCGACCACCTGCCGCCAGAAGAAGCCTTCCAGGTCTTCCGGGCCGGTGTCCCGCGTGAGCATGCCGTTCGCGACGTAGAGGTCCTCCCATCCGTCGCCGTCGAAGTCCAGAGCGTCCGACGACCAGGCCCAGCCGCCCCGCTCCGCCCGGGCGGCGAGCGTCACGTCCTCGAAGCGGCCGTCCCCGAGGTTGCGGAAGAGCGAGTTGCCGCGCACGTGCCGGCGGTAGTGCGCGCGCACCTCCGCGGGCGCCTCGGGCATGAAGGCCTTCTGGGCCGTCACGCGCTGGCCGGCGTCGCTCCACATGTTGCCGAAGTAGACGTCGAGGCGTCCGTCGTTGTCGTAGTCGACGAAGGCGGCGCTCATGCCCGCGCCGTGGTCCTCGATCCCCGCACGGGCGGTCACGTCCTCGAACGTCACCCGCCCGTCGCGTCGGCCCCGGTTGCGGTAGAGGTTCTTGCGGCCGAAGTCGTTGGCCACGACGAGGTCGGGCCAGCCGTCGTCGTCGTAGTCGCCCCACGCGGCCGCGAAGTGGTAGCGGTCGTTCCCCGCGGCGAGCCCCGCCTCGCCCGTCACGTCCACGAATCGCCCGCGGCCGTCGTTGCGGAAGAGGAGGCTCGGGGGGCCGTTCTCCGCGTCGTAGTAGGGCATGGGGGTGCCCGCCTTGCCTTCCCCCGCGCCGTAGTAGAAGGAGTAGACACAGACGTAGAGGTCGAGGAATCCGTCCCGGTCGTAGTCCGCCATCGCCATGGACATGGGCGACCCCCGCAGGACGTCCTGGAGCTGGAAGGCCCCGGGGACGCGGGCGAAGCGCCCCTTGCCGTCGTTTGCGAAGAGCGCCGGTCCCGAGCTCAGGGCGAGGAGGAGGTCCTCGTCGCCGTCGTTGTCCACGTCCGCGAAGATCGATTGCGTGGTGTCGTCGAGAACGCCGACGCCCGCGGCCTCCGTGACGTCCTCGAAAGTGCCGTCGCCCCGGGACCGGTAGAGGCGGTTGGGCAGGCCCGCGGGCTGGGAGACGTAGAGATCGTCCCTCCCGTCGCCGTCGGCGTCTCCCGCGGAGATGCCGTTGTGGCCGTTCGAGTCGCGCGCGATCGCCGAGTCGAGGGTGGCGGACCAGGCGTCGAGGGGAATCCCGAGCTGGCGCCGGAAGGCGTCGTTGCCGCCCAAAGCGGCCTTCGTGATTTCTGCGAATACCGGTGCTTTGGCCCGGCTCCTCTCCTGCTCCGAGGCCGACCACTCGCGCACGCGCCAGACGCCGTCGGCGTCCCGGATCCAGGCCATCCGCCAGCGGCCGATCGACTGGCCCCGTCCGCCCGCCCGGGCCGGGCCCACGAGGTCGTAGCGAGCGTCGGTGCGCGCGAGGCCCTGCTCGCGGTCGACCTCGACCGCGGTGATCCGGAACTCGACGACGTCCAGCGAGG
This sequence comes from uncultured Acidobacteriota bacterium, assembly GCA_963742595.1. Classification (GTDB taxonomy): domain Bacteria; phylum Acidobacteriota; class Vicinamibacteria; order Fen-336; family Fen-336; genus CAVPGH01. Next base: position 715,261 of record CAVUMT010000001.1, read on the forward strand.
AGAAGCCGGCAACGAGCGCCGCAAGCTCCTCCCGCAACGGGCGCGTGCCCTCCGGGGGGGTCGCCTCCGACTCGCGGAGGATCTGGAGGCCGGGCTCGTCGACCACGGCCGTCTCCGCCGCGGGTACCAGGGGCCCGCCCGTGGCGCGAGGGGCGAGAAGCGACTCTGCGGCGCCGGGGGCAGACCCGACGCTCCGCCGCAGGCTCTCCCCGAGCTCGCGAAGGCGCGCCTCGAAGAGCTCCGCCTCCTTCTCTTCGGGGAACGCGTCGCCTCCGGGAGCCAGTTCCTTGACGAAGGGCTCGAAGCCCTCGGGGAGCTTCAGGGGGGGACGGTAGTCCGAGGACGGGACGGGGGCCGCGGCCCGAGCCTGCCCGTCGGACGCGGAACCACTAGCGGTGGCGGCGAGCGCGCAAAGGAGGGCCAGGCCGAACGGTCGGGAGGGAAAGACCACTCCCCTACCGGGAACCGGCCGCGGGTCCCACGGGTCCGGACACGGAAGCGACGCTCTCGTCCTTGACCTTCGAAAACGTGGTCGTCTGGCGAAGGTCCGCGGAGGACGCACCCACGCTCACTGCGTAGGTCCCGGCCTCGGCGCGCCAGGACGACGACGCCTCGTCGAAGGACGCAAGGTCGCGCGCGGTGAGCACGAAGGACAGGGTTTCCGACTCCCCCGGCCCGAGCGTCTTCGTCTTGCCGAAGCCCCGAAGCTCCAGGGAGGGCTTCGCCGCGACCTTGCCCGGAGCCGAGAGGTAGAGCTGCACGACCTCGCGCCCGGAGGCGCGGCCCGTGTTCGTGATCGTGATGGAAGCGCGGAGGTCGCTCTCGAACTCCTTGCCGCTCAGCGTCAGGTCCCCGTATTTGAACTGCGTGTAGGACAGGCCGAAGCCGAAGGGATAGGCGGCAAGGACTCCCTTCGTGGCAAAGTGCCGGTACCCCACCCAGACGTCGTCGTCGTAGACGACCTCCGCGGCGCGATCGCCCCTCGCCATGAACCCGCGCGCGTTCGGATCGGGGCCGAGGAGCGTCTTGCCCGGGAAGTTCGCCGACGACGGAACGTCCTCCCATCTCACCGGGAAGGTCGTGGCCAGCTTCCCCGAGGGCGGGATGCGCCCCACGAGCACGTCCGCGACCGCGTGCCCCGCCTCCTGACCGGGCTGCCAGGCGAGGAGGATCGCGTCGACCTCGTCCCGCCAGCTCGCGGTCTCCACGACGCCCGCGACGTTCAGCACGACGAGGAGCTTCTTCTTCCGGGCGTGGAAGGCGGCGGCCACGCTCCGGACGAGTGCTTTCTCGTCGGCGGAGAGCTCGAAGTCGCCCGCGCGCTTGCGATCCGCGAACTCCCCGGAGTTCCGGGTGATCGTGAGGAGGGCGACGTCGGCGGTCGCCGCGAGCCCGGCCACGGCCTCGGCGCTCACCGGCATCTCGGCAAGGGGCGCGGGGAGCATGAACCGCGGGGTGGGCGGCCGACGGGCCTCCTCCGCCTTGATGTGGCCGGCGTAGCGCTCCGCGAGGCCGGCGTCCACACCGAAGCCCGCGCTCTTCAGGCCCTGGAGGAGGGAGACCGAGTACGCCTCGTTGACGTCGCCGCTGCCGGTGCCTCCCGTGATCATGCTGTAGGAGCCGTTGCCGAGGAGTGCGATATTCGCGGACGGAGCCAGGGGGAGGACTCCCTCGTTGCGGAGCAGCACCATTCCTTCGGCCGCGGCGTCGCGGGCGAGTCGCGCGTGGCCCTCGAGGTCGGGGCGATCGGAGCGCGCGTGGCCCAGGAACGCGGGGGTGCGGCGGACGAGCTCGAGGACGCGCTCGACGTTGCGGTCGAGGACGTCCTCGGCGAGGGCGCCGCTTTTCAGCGCGGCGAGGAGCGTGTCGCGCTGCCGGATCGTCCCCGGCATCAGGAGCTCGTTCCCCGCCATCATCTGCGCCACCGCGTCCTTCCCCCCGAACCAGTCGCTCATCACGAGGCCGTCGTAGCCCCAGTCGTCGCGCAGCACGCCCTCGAGGAGTGCTCTGCTCTCCGAGGTGTAGACGCCGTTGATCTTGTTGTACGAGGACATCACCGTCCAGGGCGCGGCTTCGCGGACCACGATCTCGAAGCCCCGGAGGTAGATCTCGCGCAGCGCCCGCTGGCCCACCTTCACGTCGATCGTGTTGCGGTTCCACTCGTGGTTGTTGGCCGCGTAGTGCTTCACGGACGTCCCCACACCCTCGGCCTGGACGCCCTTCACCATGGCCGCGGCCATCCGGCCCGAGACGAGAGGATCCTCGGAGTAGTACTCGAAGTTCCGGCCACCCAGGGGGTTCCGGTGGATGTTGAGCGCGGGAGCGAGGAGCACGTCGACGCCGTACTCCTTGACTTCGTTGCCCATGGCGCGGCCGACGCGCTCCACGAGTGCGAGGTCCCAGGACGACGCGAGGAGAGTGGCGATGGGAAAGGCCGTGCAGTAGTACGTGCGCGAGGAGTCTCCGGCGCGCTTGGGATCGATCCGCACACCCGCGGGACCGTCGGCGACGACGATCGCGGGGATCCCGAGCCGCGGAACGGCGAGGGTCGCTCCCGCCGCCCCCGCCACCTTCTCCTTGATCTCGCCGACAGGAGGCTGGCGGTCAGGGGACAGGTCGGGGAACCGCATCCCCGTGCCCATCACGAGCCCGACCTTCTCTTCCCGCGTCATCGCGGCGATCACGTCGCGGTTCGGGCTCTTCCCGAGCTGGGGCGGGTCCTGCGCGGGCGCCGCGGAGGCGAGGAGGGCGACGAGGGCCGTCGCACGCAGCATCGAGAGCGGACTCGTGGGATTCATCGGTTGCCGGTCCTCCTAGGGGGGCGATCATAGCGCCGAGTCGGGACGCCCGGTGGCTCGCGAAAAGAAGAGGGCCGGCGCGGACGGCGCCGGCCCTCGGCACGACGTATGGGACGTCCCTAGAAGGTCAACCGCGTGACGAGCTGGAGCGTGCGCGGCGGCCGCACGCCGTTGACCGTCCCGAACCCGTTGGGCCTTACCAGGTTGCCCTGGGCGTCGTAAGGCAGGTTCGTGATGGTGGGATCGGTGAGGCTCGCGAAGTTGACCGTGTTGTTGACGCCCGCGAACTGCGTGTGGTTGAGGGCGTTGAACATGTCGAGCCGGACTTCCAGCCGGACCCGCTTGCCCGCGGGGATCGTCTTCGCGATCGAGAGGTCGAGGTTGTTGATCGCGGGTCCGTGCAGGAAGAACCGCCCCGACTCGTCCCCGTGGCTGCCGGTCGTGGGAGGACGGAAGACCGAGGTGTCGATCTGCCGGTAGGGGTCGCCGCTCGAGCCGCTGCCCGGGTCGCCATTGAGCACGACGCGCCCCCGGGGCTGGCCGCTGTTTCCGGTGATGTTCGCGTCCCCGATTCCGGGAATCGACCAGAGGATCGGATAGGGTGTGCCGCTCGACCAGCGATATACCCCGGAGACCTGCCAGTCGTTCGTGAGGTAGCCGAGCGCACCCTGCGCGACCTTGGGGGACTGCCAGACGAAGTTGACCACGAAGTTGTGCGGGCGGTTGAACGGCGCGTACGAGTAGTCGAGGCGATCGACGTCCTCCTCCGTGAAGTTCGGCCCTCCGCAGACACACGCAGGGGCGGCGGGGGCGAAGTCGTTGTTCGCTTCCACGGTCAGGGCCTTGCTCCAGACATAGAAGGCCGAGAACATGACCCCGTTGTCGAACTGGCGGGTGATCGACGTCTGCACCGCGTGGTAGTTCGCGCTCGAGCTGTTGTCCCACATCTGGATGTTGCCGTAGCCCTGGAACGGCCGCAGCAGGTCGTCGGGAAGCGCCGTGGCTCCCGGAACCGAGCTGGGCGCGCGCGTGGGGTCCTGGTTCGCGGGCAGGAACTTGGCCCCGAGCGGCACCGCGTTCATCTGGTACCGCCGCAGGAGGTCCTTCGAGGACGAGCCCACGTAGGCGAGGTCGAAGATCACGTTGCTCCACAGCTTCCGCTGGACGCCCACGTTCCACGCGTAGACCTTCGGCGGCTTGAAGTCGTACGCGGTCGGGTTCAGCGAGAGCGTGGGGTTCGGATCACCCGCCGCCGAGCCCAGGTCCTGCAGGCGTCCCCACTGCAGCGTCGAGTTGAGCACCCCGGGACCGTTGGCGACCATGTCGAAGACCATGTTGCCCTGGGGCCGGTCGTAGAAGACGCCGGCGCCGCCGCGGACGATCGTCTGGCCGTTCCCCGAGATGTCGTAGGCGAACCCGAAGCGGGGCGAGACCTTGAAGGCGTTGCCGCTCTGCAGCGTGTCGTCGATCCCCTGGCCCGCCTGGAAGGCGCCGTTGAAGCGGTTGGAGCCGGGGGTGAGCCGGCCGATGAACCGTGCGTCCACCGTGTTCCCGAGCGTCGGCGTCTGGTTCGTGAGTGCGGGGTCCATGCCGCGCCGGTTCGCGCCGCTGCACGGGTAGGCTCCGATGCACACCGGCGTGTAGAGCCGGGCGGCCTGCGCCGGATCGAACTCGTCGGGCAGGAAGTTCGAGGCCTGGAGCGTCGAGTCCCACTGCGGCGTCATGTAGTAGAAGCGCACGCCGTAGTCGAGGGTGAGACGGCTCGTGGTCTTCCAGTTGTCCTGCACGTACCACTCGAAGTTCTTGTACTGCCACTCCGGAAGCGCGTACTTGTTGGACTGGGTATAGGTGTTGAAGACCCCCGTGGCCGCGTTGGCGTAGGGGAAGCCCGTGTCGAACGGGTTATTGGCGTCGTCGAAGAAGTTGATCTGGCTGTTGAAGCTCGCGAAGACGCTCTGGGGCTTGAGGCTGCTCTGGTAGTAAACACCGAACTTGGCGGCGTGAGACCCCCAGATCTTCGTGAGGTTCGCGATGGCGTCCCAGGTGGTGTTGAAGTTCGTGAAGGGCCCGCGGTCCGTCTGGTAGAAGCCCGCGTTGCCCCCCGCGCGCCCGCCGTTGAAGCGGAAATCCGGGATGTAGTCCTGCTGGACCGCGTCCGCGAAGAGGAGCGGGAAGCCGGTGAGCCCCGCCGCGGAGCGCCGGAACTCATCGTTCGTGACCACGAAGTCGAGGGAGTTGTGGCCGCGACCCACGCTCACCTCGAGCGAGGTGGTCGGGTTCAGGACGCCCGTCGTTGAGACCATCCAGTGCGAGCCCGGGATGTACTCGACGGTTTCAAGGCCGTCCAGATTGTTGCTGCCCGCGCCGGCCCACGTCGTCCCGTAGGCCTGGAACCACTCGTCCTTGTTCTTCATGTAGCGGCCAGTGACCCGCCACTTGTCGGTGGCCTGGAAGTCCAGCCGGATGAGGTCCTCCCGCCGCGGGCGGTTGTCCGGGACCTGGCTGCTGTAGTTGATCCCGCTCGTGCCGTTGAAGTTGGGGTCGGGGTAGATCCCGAGCGCGTTCAGCCCCGGCTGGTACAGGCGGTTCGCGGGGATCTTGCCGATGACGCCGCCGTCCTGGTAGCAGCCGCGCGTGTCCGCGGCGCTGCAGGGAAGGCCGGTCGTGTAGTCACGGATGTACGGGAATCGGTTGCCGGAGGAGTCGACGCTCTGGGAGAAGTCCCCCTGGCGCTCGAGGAGCGTGGGCACGCGACTCTGCCGCTCGGCCACGGGGTCCTGCCTCCGCTGGAACTCCTGGCTCCAGAAGAAGAAGAGCTTCTTCTTCTCCTCGTTGAACACGCCGGGGATGTAGACCGGGCCGCCGATCGTGTAGCCGTAGTCGTTGCGGGAGGCATCGGGCAGCGGGGTCACGCGGCCCTGCCCCACCGGCGGGGGCGCGCCGTTCCGCAGGTTCGTCCAGGAGTTCGCATTCCAGTCGGAGCGTCGCCCGTACCAGTAGCCGGACCCGTGGAAGCTCTGCGTGCCGCTCTTCGTGACCACCATCACCTGCCCGCCCACCGCCCGGCCGTACTCCGCCTGGTAGGCGTTGGTCAGGATCTTGAACTCGGCCACCGCGTCGATGTTGGTTGTGGCCATGTTGGTGCCGTTGTCGCCGGTGTCGATGTTCGTGACGCCGTCGACGGTCATGTTGTTCGAGTTCGGACGCTGGCCGTTCACCGTGAAGCCGCTCGCCGACTCGGCCGAGCCGCCCTGTCGCGTGCCGCCGTTGTCGGCCTGGGGGAGCACGCCGGGCACGAGGCCGGTGAAGCCGAAGAGGGAGCGCCCGTTGTTAGCGATGTTCTTGATCGTCTCGCTCTCGAGCGCGAACGACCGCTCCCCCGTGTTCGATTGCAGCTCGGTCACGCGCGCAAGGACGCTCACTTCCTCCGACATCTCGCCGACGGGAAGGGTGATCGAGCCGGCGTTGAACTTGTCGTTACCGGCCACGACGACGTTCGTTCTCTCGACAGTCTTGAAGCCGGTCATCACGACGCGCATCAGGTACGTGTCCGGGCGGATGATCGGGAACACGAAACGCCCTTCGGCGTCCGTGAGCACGGTCAGCGTGTTGCCCTGGGTGCGGCTCGTCAGGGTCACCGTCACCCCGGGGAGGACGCCCCCCTGGGCATCCTTCACGGTTCCAGACACCGAGGCGCTGGTCGTCTGGGCTTGGAGCACGATTGGACCGGCCAGGAAGAGGGCGCTCACAGCGAGAGCGGCCCCCAACCACCGGAACCACGAGCGGACGGGCATAGGTTCCTCTCCTCCTCTCCCGGTTAGGGAGGACTGATTAGTCCCTGCAAGGGTCAAACTTGGGTTTCTTATAGTCCCGCCCCGGGTCGATGTCAATCAATACTTTCATTTGGTACCATTCGGCTCCCTCATGCCTGCCCAACCAGAAATGCCACGCATCAGCGAGTTGCCCCGGACTGGGCAGGCGGGGGACTTATTAAAGGGCCTGTTTCCCGAGGGTTGCTTCTGCCAAGGTGCGAGTTGCTGAAAGCGCTTGCGTTGTTTTTCAGGAGAGCTCTTACGGGGCTCGTCGTCCTCGGGGTCGGTGCTCCCGCCTTCTGCGAAACGGGTTACGACCTGTGGCTCCGCTATCCCCTCGTCCCCGACGCGTCCACGCGGGCCGACTACAAGAAGCACTTCGCCGCCGTCGTGGTCGAGGGGGGATCCCCCACCGCGCGGGTCGTGCGAGCCGAGCTGGCGCGCGGACTGCGCGGTCTCCTGGGCGTCGAGGTGCCGGCCGCGACCGGCCTTCGCGCCGAAGGGACGCTCGTCGTCGGCACCCCGGCCGCGTCCCCGCTCGTCGCCGGTCTCGGCCTCGGGAGCACGCTAGCTTCGCTCGGCCCGGAGGGCTACGTCATCCGATCCCTGCACCTGGGGCCGCACCCCGCCACCGTGATCGCGTCGATCGGAGAGGCAGGCACGCTCTACGGCAGCTTCCACCTCCTCCGGCTCCTCCAGACGGGAGCCTCCGTTCGAGACCTGGACGTGGCCGCGCGCCCGCGCCTCGAGCGGCGGATCCTGAACCACTGGGACAACCTCGACGGCTCGATCGAGCGCGGCTACGCGGGGCAGTTCGCTCTGGAAGTGGTCGGAGCTTCCCGACCGGATCGACCCGCGCGTCCTCGACTACGCGCGGGCCAACGCCTCGATCGGCGTCAACGGCGCCGCGATCAACAGCGTCAACGCCCGGCCGGAGTCCTTGCGGGCCGACTACGTCGCGAAGGCGGCCGCCCTCGCCGACGCGTTCCGGCCCTACGGCATCCGCGTCTACCTCTCGGCGAACTTCGCCGCGCCGAAGCTCCTGGGCGGCCTCCCCACCGCCGATCCCGCGGACGCACGCGTCGCCGCGTGGTGGAAGGGGAAGGCGGACGAGATCTATAGCGCCATCCCGGACTTCGGAGGCTTCCTGGTCAAGGCGAACAGCGAGGGCCAGCCCGGCCCCCAGGACTACGGACGCACGCACGCGGAGGGGGCGAACGTGCTCGCGGACGCCGTGGCCTCCCACGGGGGGATCGTGATGTGGCGCGCGTTCGTCTACGACGCGTCGGTGGATCCCGACCGGATCAAGCGCGCCTACCTCGAGTTCGTTCCCCTCGAGGGAAAGTTCCGCGAGAACGTGTTCGTGCAGGTCAAGAACGGGCCCCTCGACTTCCAGCCGCGGGAACCCTTCCACCCGATGTTCGGAGCGATGCCGAAGACGCCCCTCATGGCCGAGCTGCAGGTCACGCAGGAGTACCTCGGCCAGTCCACCCACCTCGTGTACCTCGCCCCCCAGTGGAAGGAGTTCCTGGACGCGGACACGTTCGCGAAGGGCGCGGGCTCGACGGTGGCCAAGGTGATCGACGGCACCGTCCACGGCCAGCGGCAGACGGGTATCGCCGGTGTCGCCAACACGGGCGACGACCTCAACTGGTGCGGTCACGACTTCGCGCAGGCGAACTGGTACGCCTTCGGGCGCCTCGCCTGGGACCCCGGCCTCGGGGCGGACGCGATCGCGGAGGAGTGGATCCGGATGACGTGGGGCGAGTCCCCCGACGTGGTGAAGGCACTCCGGTCGCTCCTGCTCGAGTCGCACGAGGCCTACGTGCGCTACACGATGCCCCTCGGCCTGCACCACCTCATCGGCGGCGACCACTACGCGCCCATGCCGGAGAACCCCGATCCCCGTCGCGCCGACTGGTCGGCGATCTACTACCATCGCGCCGACGCTTCCGGCATCGGCTTCGACCGGACGCGGAAAGGAAGCGGTGCTTTGGATCAGTACTTCCCGCCCTGGCGCGACCGCTGGAACGACCCCGCCACCACGCCCGACAACCTCCTGCTCTGGTTTCACCGCCTGCCCTGGGACTACCGCATGCCGTCCGGACGCTCGCTCTCTGACGAGCTCGTCGCCCACTACACGCGAGGCGCCGAGGAGGCGGCGGGCTTCGAGGCGCTCTGGAGGACACTCGACGGAAAGGTGGATGCCGACCGCCATCGCACCGTCCTCGCCAAGCTCCGGCAGCAGGCGGCGGATGCCGCGGCCTGGCGCGACAAGTGTCTCGGCTACTTCCAGCAGTTCAGCGGCCGGCCCCTTCCCCGTTCCCGGTAGCACCCGCGGAGGCCCCTCGATGCTCAAGCTCCTCGCCGCCCTCGTCGTCGTCGTCGCTTTCGGCGCCTTGGCCGCGGTCGCCCAGGAGAGCGGCCTCGGCCAGTTCGAGGGCCACGGCGACGTGGGCTCGCCCCGCCTCGCCGGCTCCGCCACCTGGAACGCCGTGTCCCAGGAGTACGTGCTCACCGCGGCGGGCACGAACATGTGGGGGACGCGGGACGAGTTCCACTTCGCGTGGCGACGGATGAAGGGCGACTTCATCCTCCAGGCCCGGGTGGAGCTCGTGGGCAAGGGCGTCGATCCCCACCGGAAGCTCGGGTGGATCGTGCCGGTCGACGCTCGACGACGACTCGCCGTACGTGGACGGGGCGATCCACGGCGACGGCCTCACCTCGCTCCAGCTCCGGCGGACGAAGGGGGCGGCCACGGAGCAGGTCGTGTCCGCGATCACCGGGGCCGACGTCGTGCAGCTCGCCCGCAAGGGCGGCACCTACACGCTCTCCGTCGCGCGCTTCGGCGACCCCTTCACGACGGCCGAGGTCAGGGACGTCGACCTGGGCGACGAGGTCCACGTCGGGCTCTTCCTCTGCTCGCACAACCCGGACGTCGTCGAGAAGGCGATCTTCCGCGACGTGCGGGTCATCCGCCCCGCCCCCGAGGGCTTCACGCCGTACCGGGACTACATCGGGAGCGTCCTCGAGCTGCTCGACGTGGAGACGGGACGCCGCCAGGTCCTTCACACCTCGGCCCAGCCCTTCGAGGCCCCGAACTGGACGGTGGACGGCCGGGCGCTCCTCTACAACACGAGCGGCCGCGGCGAAGGCCGGGGCCGGATCCACCGCTTCGACCTCGCGACTCGTCAGGCGACGCCGATCGACACCGACTTCGCGATCCGCAGCAACAACGACCACGTGCTCTCGTTCGACGGAACGGTGCTCGGCATCAGCGACCAGACCACGGGCGACGGCCAGTCCACGATCTTCACGCTCCCCGCGCGCGGGGGACGCCCGAAGCGCATCACACCGAAGTCGCCCTCCTACCTCCACGGGTGGTCGCCCGACGGCAAGCACCTCGTCTACACCGGAGGCCGGAACGGGGAGTACGACATCTACCGGATCGCGTCGGACGGGACGGGCGACGAGGTGAAGCTCACGGATTCCAAGGGCCTCGACGACGGCCCCGAGTACTCGCCGGACGGGAAGTACGTCTACTTCAACTCCACGCGCAGCGGGCTCATGCAGCTCTGGCGGATGAAGCCGGACGGCAAGGACCCGGAGCGGGTCGCGACGAGCGAGACGAACGACTGGTTCCCCCACGTCTCGCCCGACGGGAAGTGGATCGCGTTCCTGAGCTTCGGCCAGGACGTGGCTCCCTCCGACCACCCCTACTACAAGCACGTCACCATCCGGCTCATGCCGGTGGAGGGCGGGCCCGCCCGAGTAATCGCCTACGTCTACGGGGGCCAGGGCACGATCAACGTCCCCTCGTGGTCGCCGGACGGCCGCATGCTCGCCTTCGTGAGCAACACGGACGCAATCCCCTAGGTCATCCCCTCACCGAGTCAATCCCCTCAGCGCAAGCGTGAGGGGATATCTATGGTCGACAGCCAACCCGCGGAACTGCCAGGCCTTCCCCCCAAGCCGAACCTCGACGTCAACCGGCCCCGCCTCGCTCCCCAAGACCGAAGAGCGGTCGCAGGTCGCTCTGCGAAAGGTAGCTGCCCCCGGATCGCACTTCGCGCACTCTGTCGCCGTCCCCCCTGCGTCACGGTCACCCGCGCCCCGATCGCGCAGCGGTTCTTCCCGTCCTTCTCCAGGCGGAACGAAATCCAGTGGTTTCCCGCCTCTCGCCGGTTCTCGAGCACCGTGGGCGCGTCGTCCAGGTTGTTCACGACGAGGTCCGGGTCCCCGTCGTCGTCGAGGTCGCCTACCGCGAGGCCGCGTCCCACTCTCCGGAGGTCGAGGCCGCCGCCCGCCGTGGCCGAGACGTCACGGAAGCGGCCGCCGCCCTCGTTCAACAGGAACTGGTTCCGCTGCCGGAACGTCTCCTTGAGCGCCGGAAACTCCTCCACGTTCGGGTAGATGTGGCCGTTGACTACGAACAGGTCGAGCCGGCCGTCCTGGTCGGCGTCGAGGAACGACGTGCCCCAGGCCATGGGCTCGAACGCCTGGGCGGCGAGGCCGCTCGGCAGGCTCGCGTCCTCGAACGTCCCCGACCCCAGGTTGCGGAAGAGCGTCTTCGTGTCGTGCGCAAACGTCGTGAGGACGAGGTCGAGCCAGCCGTCGTCGTCGTAGTCTCCGGAGTCCGCGCCCATGCCCGCCTGGGCCCGGCCCGCCGCGTTCAAGGCGACACCCGCGGCGAGGGCCACGCTCTCGAACCGGCCTCGTCCGAGGTTCCGGAAGAGGAAGTTCGGGTTCGAGTCGTTGGCGACGAAGAGGTCCACCCAGCCGTCGCCGTCGTAGTCCGTGGCCACGACGCCCAGGCCGTAGGACTTCCCGGGGTCGACGAGGCCGTGGGCTGACCCGGCCTCGACGAACTTCCCCGTTCCGTCGTTCTCGAAGAAGAGGTCGGCCTCGCCAGGCAGCCCCGCGGGGCCCACCATGACCTTCGGCCCGCCCCGCCAGTCGAGCGTGCGGCGGGCTGCCTTCAGCTCCTCCCAGCTCGTGGCCACGTAGCGGGCCACGTAGAGGTCGAGGTCGCCGTCTCCGTCCGCGTCGAAGAACGCGCACCCCGTGCTCCAGCCCGCGGCGGCGACCCCGGCCGCCGCCGCGGTCTCCGCGAAGCCGCCCTTCCCGTCGTTCCGGTAGAGGAGGTTCCGGCCGAAGTTCGTCACGTAGAGGTCGATCCGGCCGTCGTCGTCGTAGTCCCCCGCGCAGACGCCGTTCCCCCAGGCCGCGGCGTCGACGCCGGCGCGTGCCGAGACGTCCTCGAACCGCCAGCCGCCCCGGTTCCGGAAAAGGGCGTTCGCGTGGGCGATCGGCTCGCGCCCGGGTCCGAGCTCGTACGCGTTCACGAGATAGACGTCCTCCCGCCCGTCGCCGTCGTAGTCGAGGATCGCGACGCCGCTGCCCGTGGACTCCAGGATGTGGTCCTTGGTGGGACCACCGCAGTAGGTCTTGTGGGCCAGGGCTGCTCCCACCTCGAACCGGACCGGCGACACGCCGCCGCCGCTCGACGATGGGGGTAGAGGTGGAGGCGGCTCGCCCGCCATGGAGTGCCCACCGTAAACGGGCTCGGGCTTCCGCGTCACCGAATAGCTGCCCGCGAAGTCGAGGCCGAGCGGCGCCTTTTGGAGCTGCTTGCCGACGTCCTCGAGCAGCCCCCGCAGGCCCGCGTCGGTGGCGGCGAGCCGCCCCTCGCGCAGGGCGGCGGCCCTCGCTCGCAAGTCGTCGCGCAGCTTCGGGGGCAGGGGGCTCTCGCCCGCCGCGAGGGCCTCGAGCTTGCCGCTCGCCTCTTCGCGCAGCGACGGCACGTCCGCCGCGCGAGACGAGCCCATCCGATCGAGCAGGGCGAGCACGTCATTCCGCAAAACGAGGAGCTCCGCGGTGCGGTCCGTCGCCCCCGCGAACAGGAGAGCCGCGAGCGCGGGAATGACGAAGGCCCTGCTATTCGTAGCGGAGCGCCTGCTGGGGATCGATGCGCGTCACCCGGTGGACCGGGATCCACGCCGCCACGAGCGCCGCCGCGAGCATCAGGACGGAGATGATGGCGAGCACCGCGGGATCGGCCGTGGTCATGCGCCAGAACACGCTGTTGAGGGCGCGGCTCAGCCCGAACCCGCCGGCGAGGCCGAGGACGAGGCCGATCAGGATCGGCCGCAGCGACTGGCCGAGCAGCATCGTCACCACGTCGCGGGCGCGGGCGCCGAGGGCCATGCGGATGCCGAACTCGTTCGTGCGCTGGCCCACCACCCACGACATCACGCCGTAGACCCCCACCATCGCGAGCAGGATCGCCAGCGTGCCGAAGATCGTGAAGAGCGACGCGAAGAAGCGGCTGTTGGTGACGGACGGCGAGTCGGCGACGCGCTGCTCCATGGTCATGAAGTCGTGCGCGGCCTGGTCGCGATCGACCTCGCTTGACCGCCTCCTCGACCGCGCGCACCAGGGCTGAGCGGGTCGCACCGAGGTGCGCACCGCCAGCACCTTGCGCGTGTGGATCCACTCGTCCTCGCGCCCGTACTGCCAGAGGTGCTGGCGGAACGGGATGTAGAGCGCGGCCGGCGTCTCGGTGAAGAAGCTCGGGTACGTCACGTCGGCGACGACGCCCACGATCTCCCGCGGCTGCGGCTCTTCCATCGTGTCCGTCGCCGCCGGGGCCCGATGGAGACGCGGATCGCCTGGCCCGATCGGGTCCTGGCCCGGGAAATGGCGGTCGGCGAACGTCTTGTTGACGACCGCCACCCAGGGCGACGACGCCGACGTCGCGCTCCTCGATCCCGCGGCCGCGCAGGAGCTTGATGCCGAGCGTGTCGAGGAGCTGCGCGTCGACCTCGTTGAGATCGGCCTGCGGCTCCTTGCCCGGCTCCGGCGCCGGGCGGCCCACGATCGCGAAGGGATGGGTCCAGACCTGCATGGGCAGCCGGCTGATGATGCCCGCCCGCGTCGACGCCGGGGATGCGCGCGCACGCGCTCGAGGAGCTGGTCGTAGAACGTCTCGGACGTGCGGCGTCACGAGGTTCATGTCCTGCGGCGTCTTGTCGAAGTACTTGGTGCCGCCGAGCAGGATGTCGGCGGTGAGCAGACGCTCGCGTGTCGAAGCCCGGCAGGTCGCTCTGCTCGCGCAGGAAGCCGCGCATCATGAGGCCGGCGCCCACGAGCAGCACCATCGACAGCGCGACCTCGGCGACGAGGAGCGCGCTGCGTCCCCGCTGCCGCGGCCGCCGCTCGCCGCCGCGCCCGCCTTCCTTCAGGACCTCGTTCAGGTCGACGCGCGAGGCCCGCAGCGCGGGCAGCAGGCCGAAGACGAGGCTCGAGACGACGGAGATCGCGAGCGCGAAGCCCAGCACGCGCGCGTCGACGCGGATGTGGCGCAGGAGCTCCGGGAAGCCGGTGGGCACGATGAGGGCGAAGAGCCGCGTGCCCCAGAAGGCGAGGACGCAGGCCGAAGGCGCACCCGACGAGGGAGAGCAGCAGGTTCTCGGTGAGGAGCTGGCGCACGAGCCGGCCGCGGCCCGCGCCCGCGGCCGCGCGCAGGGCCAGCTCCTTCTGCCGCGCCGCTCCCGCGGCGAGCAGCAGGTTCGCCACGTTCGCGCAGGCGATGAGCAGGACGAAGCTCACCGCGCCGAGCAGGAAGGTGAGGCCGTTGCGCGCGCCGCCGAAGAAGGCCTCGTGGAGCGGCTACGACGCGCGCGCCCGCGTCCTGCCGGCTTCTCGCCCCGCGCCTCGAGGACCTGCCGGCTGATGGCGGTGGCCTCGGCCTGGGCCGCCGCCAGCGAGACCCCCGGCTTCAGGCGTCCCACCGCCGTCATCCAGCGCGCCTGCGGGATCTTGCGGAGGTCGTTGGCCGCCCAGAACGCGATGTCGTCCTCCCACGGCACGAGCTGGAAGCCCTTGCGGCATCACGCCGATCACCGTCCGCGGCTCGCCGTCCACGCGGATCGACGTCCCGATCACGTCGGGCGCGCCGCCCAGGCGGTCGCTGCCAGGTGTCGTAGGCTGACGACGATCGAGCGCGCCTCCTTCTGCTTGACCACGTCGTCGAAGTCCTCGGTCCGGTAGGTGCGCCCGAGGAGCGGGGCAACGCCCACGACCGCGCAGGCCGTTGCCGTCCACGGGCATCTGCGAGCACGCGACTGGTCTCGGTCGTGCCCGAGAGGGTCACCGGCGCGCCGAGCCACTGGAAGAAGCCGAACGCCTCGAACGACTGCCCGTGCTCCGAGCACCGCCTGCACGATCTCCCAGGTCGGGCGGCTGCTCGTCGATGCCCCTGCTCCGTGTCGGTGCTCCAGAGCACGGCCAGCCGGTCCACGTCCTCGAAGCCGAGCTCGTAGTGGGCGACCCGGTTCACCACGCTGTACATCGTGGTGGTCGCCCCCACGCCGAGGCCGAGGGAGAGCCCGCGACACGACGAGGAGCGTGGGGTGGCGCCTCCAGAGGCGGAGGGCGTAGCGGACGTCCGAGAGCGGCATCATGTCAACCTCTCGCTGCCCCGACAAGATAAAGCACCCACGCGGCCAAGAAAAGGAAGACGGACACGGCGATCCCGATGATCGGCGTCCGGAACCAGTACGCGATGCCCAGGCTCAGGTACGCAACCGATACGAGGGCCGCGAGCGGCAGGAAGAGCGCCGCGTCGGACCCGAACGACGCGGACGTTCGCCCCACCAGCACGACGAGCACGCCGAACAGGACGGCACCCAGGCTGTGGCTCAGGTTGAAGCCGACCCATGCCCGCCACATGTCCGTCCTGGCGGTCAGAAGGAGCCTCGAGCGAGCCATCGACTCGGCCAAGCTTGGATCCGCCGGCGACAGCCCCTTGCGTTCGTTGGGCAGCCTGGGCGTGTGCAGGGCATGGGCGGTGCCGAGCAGGAGAAACGGCAGCGAACCTGCGAGGAACAGGTACCGGCTCAGCTCCTGCACCCACGCCTGCGTGACGGTGTCCACGTCTTCCCCTCCTGTGCGGCCTGACGTTCGCTCGTCGACCAAGTCCTGGAGTGCCGCCGCGTGGCGAGGCCACCTTCGAATCACCGAGTCCACTCCCTACGTCTGTCGAACACCGCGCTAAGTTGCGGCGCTCCGACTCGCCGGCGCCGTCAGCTTCCTTCGTTCTGCGGCCTCGCGCTACTCCTGACGCACCAAACCAGCCAGATCGGGATCCTTCGCGCCACCGACGCCTTGGTCGTTGACCGTGGGAGCATCGTGGCCCGCCGCCCTGAGCAGGTCGGCGACCTCTATAGGGAGGTTCTCGTCGACCTTGAATCTCATGCGACGGCGCTATGGCATGGCCAAGACGCGTTCGCGCGCCAGTTCGGCTGCATACGCAACCGCTGCCTGAATCGCTTGCTCGGTCAGGGACGGATAGCTCTTCACGACGTCAGCCACGGTCAGCCCAGCAGCCAAGTTGTCCAGGACGACAGCAGCCGGAATCCTGGTGCCGCGAATACACGCCTGGCCGTGGCAAACGGCTGGGTCGACAACGATGTGCTCACGCCAGTCCATCGGGCCCTCCGCCCAGCCAGTCTAATCTACGCCCGCCACGGTCCGCAGAACACCGCGCATAAGCTGCGAGCGCGCCTCCAGTCTTGCCAGGGCCCTCGCCAGCCGCAACGCTTTGTTCTGCGGCATGGTCACTACTCGAATGTGCGTGATCTACGCAGCTTCACGACAGCCCAGACTGCACCGAGTGCTGCCGGCAGGATGAGCACGAAACGGGTATAGCCGGGCAGGGCCCACACGGCTAAGGCCATGATAGCAATCGCCATGAAGAGGGAGAAGGAGGTCGACGGGAGCATCATGAGTGCTCCTCGATTGAGCGGGCATCCGCCGCACAACGCTTCAGCAGCTCATCTGGTTCGGGACCCGAACACGATACCCGGCGGCCCCAGACATCGGAACCTTCGGCCAGATACCACCCAGCACTCACTTCGTTTACCCGAAAGAACCAGCCGTCCACGAGATCGACTATAGGGAAGTCACGCTTAAGCTCGCCTTCCGGCCGCCTCGTGACCTCACGCCTCATGTGCGCATATGCGATCTCTCCGCAGACCACCCACGCTTAAGCCGCGAGCGGCGCTCCAACCTTGCCACGCGCCCCTCGTCAGCTTCAAGCGTTTGTTAGGCGTCGCCATCATGGGGCATTCCGCGTAGGCTCTTCGGTGCTGGAGACTCGCCGCTGCTTGTCGAAGTACACGACATGGCCGTAGTTGTCCGGGAGTGGCGCGAAGAAGCTCGACACGTGCCCATACTCCCAGTACTCCTGGTGGTCACCTCCAAGTTTGGTTCCCTTGTGTGGCGGCTCACCAAGCAGCCCGACCACCTGGTCCTGGGCCATACCGACGCGAAGCCGTTTCCAAGCTTCAGGATCCACCGGCTTGGCCTTGTAGCCCGTAACCATCGCTTGAGCTATGACAGCGGCTGCCTGGTTGGCCTCGCGGTTGACTCGATACAGGTAGGCTCCAGAGCTAACCAGGAGGAGGAGCCCTACACCCACGAGCAGGCGCGAGTGACGCAACTTCATCATGAGCCGCCTTCAGTCATTTCGTAGGCCAAAAACTGGGGATAACCTGCGAGCGAGGGCCGCGGTTCCCCTTGCCGGCGCGGACCTCGTCGGGGTCATCCCCTCGTTCGACGGCCCTTCATTTGGAGGCTTCGCCTCTCAACCACCGTTTGATCCGGTCATGACACCCAAGACGACCAGGGCGCTCACGCCCACGACGAAGAGTGCCGTCAGGACCACTTCTGAGTTTGCAGGTTCAACGCCCGCCCTCCTCCCTCGAAGTATGCACAGCACGGAGGCCAGCAAGTACACGGGTGACGCCCACAGCGCCACTCCCAGCCCCACGAGAAGCAGGGCTGGACCCGGAGATGTATGGACATTGAGGGCCGGCGCGGCCAGGCCTCCTAGCACGCCCAGACCAACGACTATCCATCCCGAGCGCACGAGCCACGACGGGAAAACGCCGTCGTCAACTGTGGAATCGCTGTGGCCCACTCCGGTCATCGCACCCCGACGACTGAGTTGCCGGCCCGCCTCATGCTTTCACGCGCAGGTCGTACTCCCGAACACCCGCCACTTCAGCTTTGACGTCGGCGAGGTCTCGCAGATCCTTTACAAACACGGCGCTTCGCCCCCATCTGTGGTCGCGCCAGCCGCCGCGAAACCCGTACGCGGCGACGTTATGCTTGAATGCTCTGAACCACCCGCTTCTCATCAAGCGGTGGGTCTCGGTCTTCGAAACGGCTTCGGGCAGCACGGACAGCATCGCCGACAGATATGCCTTCGACGAGCGAGCGCTGCGACGATTGGCATGAATGTTGAAATGCACCGCCCATCGAGTGCCATTCACGGTGATCGTACGTTTGGGTCCACGAAGGGCCACGTGTCCTGCCCACCAGTCGGGTCCCTGGGCATGGACCCAGCGCCACACCTGGACAAGCGGATTGTCTGCGGCAGCTATACGGCGCCGGCTATCCCTCAAAGACCGCCTCTCCGACGGAAACTCATCGACCGCGCGCGCAGCTATTCGGTCCGCCGAACCAGGATAACCCGCGAAGCTCCATCGCTTGCGCCGGCTTCGCCGGGTTCATCCTGTTGTTGGGCGTCTCGTCGCTCATGGTGGGACTGCAGCATGGCCGCGAAGAAGGGTCGACACGGCCGCCGCAAACCAGATGAGCGTCGCCCAGAAGGTCAGCAATGCGAAAAGACTTGACGCCCGCCTCCAGAGTGGGTCCGTGACTCGATCCTGTGCGTCAATCCATGCGGAGCCTAGCTCACCCACACCATATAGCAGTCCTAAGGCCACCATGCCTGCGAACCACTCCCGAAGCCACATGCTTTGAGGGGTAGACCGAAATCCAAGGAAGGCCTCGGCAAGGAAAACCAAGACCGCGATGCCGACAAGCGATCCGACTATGAGACGGCCAACCCTCCGCGATGGGTTCGAAGGAGGCATCGTCAATGGCATTGAGTGGCCCCTCGCCTCTTGACTCACCTAGAGGAGTACGCCGAACAACTGAGTAGGCCGACCGGCCTAACCCCGACCCGCCGCGGCCTAACTCGGCGAGGCAGGACTTGAGTGTGGGCGGTGAGAATTCTGGTGTGAAAGCACATGGCCCTTGCTCCATTCGATCGCTGGTTCGGGTTGGCACGCCGCTGTGCGGCCTAAGACGATAGCCGATCAGGCGAGCGCGTACGGCCAGCGTTGGGGCCGGGACAGCATCGCGTTCGCCTCGTCGTCGTTCTTGAAGCGCTCCTTGACCGGGTCCCAGTAGAGCTTCCGATTCGTCTTCATCGCGATGTGGTGGAGGAGGCACGTCGAGCAGGAGCGGTGCGCCACCTCCACCGGAGCGATCGGGGTCTTGCGCGAGCGCACGCACTCCAGCCAGTTCCCGTGCTGGTCCTTGCTCTCGTAGAGGTGGATCTCGTCGGGGCCGATCGTGGAGGTGATGATCTTCGGGTCGCTCGCGGAGAGCGCCGAGGCGTCCTTCAGCTTGGACACGGGGTCGCTCGCCGTCACCCGCTCGTTGCCGCGCGAGACGAAGATCCAGCCCTCCGTCCCCTCGAACCGGATGCCGTTCGGGAACTCGCCGCTCACGACCATCCGCACGCCGTTCGCGTAGACGCCCTCCGTCTTGAAGGGCCCGTGCACGTCCCAGAGGCCGCTCTTCGGGAACTCCGCGGTGCCCGAGATCTCGATCGGCCCGGTGTACTCCGTGTCCATCCCCCAATGGGCGCTGTCGATGTGGTGGGCGCCCCATCCCGTGATCATTCCCGCCCCGAACTGCTCGCACCGGAGCCAGCCCGGCCGGTCGTAGCCCTCGTGCGGGTGGACCCGCTTCTCGGTGTAGTAGACGTAGGGCGTCGAGCCCAGCCACTCCTCGTAGTTCAGGCTCTTGGGCACGGGCATCTCCGGCTCCACCTCTCCCGAGGGATCGCCGGGCAGGCCGACGAGCACCGTCTGGAGCCGGCCGATGCGCCCGTTGCGCACGAGCTCGGCCGCGTAGCGGAACTGGGCGGCGGAGCGCTGCTGGCTGCCCATCTGGAAGATGCGGCCCGAGCGGTGGACGGCGTTGCTGAGGGTCCGGCCTTCCGCGATGGTCAGCGAGGCCGGCTTCTGCAGGTAGACGTCCTTGCCCGCCTCCACCGCCGCGATCGTGATGAGGGCGTGCCAGTGGTCCGGGGTGCTCACGATGACGGCGTCCACGTCCTTGTTCGCCGAGGAGCTCGCGGTAGTCGAGGTACCCCGCGACCCCGTCGTAGGGCTTGCCCGTCTGCTTGCGAGTAGTAGCCGTTGACGAGGACCTTGGCGTCCTCCATGCGGCGCCGATCGAGGTCGCAGACGGCCATGATGCGGGCGGTGTCGTACTTCCACACCCCCGGCATGTCGTGCCCGCGGGAGATCCGTCCGGTGCCGATGGCCCCCACGTTGATCCTCTTGCTGGGGGCGGCGGCCCCGAAGACGGACGCGGGAACGATGGCCGGGAATCCCGTGGCCGCGAGCACGGAGGAGGCGCCGATCCCCTTGGCCGCGACCGTCAAGGCCCTGCGGCGCGACATCTCGGTCCGGCGCTTCTGGGACATGGATCCCCTCCCTCGTCTCAGGCAGTCTTTGCCACGAAGCGGGGAGCCATGCAAGCCCAGACGCCGGCGGCGAGTCCCAGGTTCCGTCCGAATGCTAGACTTGCAAGCGACTTGTCGGGAGGCCGATGACCCGCCGCTCCGTCCACTCCACCGTCGCCGTGGCCGTCGCCCTCCTCCTTCCCGGTTGCCGATCCCTGGCGGTGAACTCGATCGGAAACGCCGTGGCGGAGAGCGGGTCGAACTATTCCGCCGACGACGACCCCGAGCTCGTGGGTGACGCCGTGCCCTTCGGCCTCAAGACGATGGAGGGCCTGCTCGAGTCGGCCCCGCGCCACAAGAAGCTCCTCTACGCGACGGCGAGCGGATTCACGCAGTACTCGTTCGGCTGGGTGCAGCAGGAGGCGGACTTCACCGAGGCCACGAGCCTCGCGCGGGCCACGGAGCTCCGCGACCGGGCCCGCAAGCTCTACCTCCGGGCCCGGGACTATGGCTTCCGGGGCCTCGAGGTGGACCATCCCGGCTTCCGCGAGAGGGTGACGCAGGACGCCGCCGCCGCCCTCGCTCCGATGCGCAAGAAGGACGCCCCGCTCCTCTACTGGACGGCCGCGTCGTGGGCGGCGGCGATGGCCCTCCGGATCAACGACTCCGACCTGAGCGCCGACCAGTCGGTGGCGGCGGCGATGGCCGAGCGCGCCCTGCAGCTGGACGAGGACTACGAGGCCGGCTCGATCCACGATTTCTTCATCTCCTACGAGTCGGCCCGCGCCTCCGTGGGCGGCTCGCGCGCGGAAGCGCGCCGGCACCTCGAGCGCGCCCTCGCCATCGCGGACGGCCGCCGCGCCTGGCCCTACGTGGGCTTCGCGGAGAGCGTGTCCGTGGGCGAGCAGAACCGCAAGGAGTTCCGGGAGCTGCTGGAGAAGGCGCTCGCCGTCGACGTCAGCCGGCCCGTGCCCTACCGGACGGCCAACCTGCTCGCGCAGAAGCGGGCGCGCTGGCTGCTCGCCCGCGCGGACGAGCTGTTCATCGAATGATCCCGGGGGGCACGAGGTTTCCATGACATCGTCGAAGACCGCACGCCGGACGGCTCTGCTCGTGGGCGTCGTCGCCCTTCTCGCGGGGCTGGCCCCGTCCCCGACCCCCGTCTCCGCCCAGGCCCCCCTCATCGTGCGCATGGCGACGCTCGTCCCCGACGGCTCGACGTGGCACCAGATCCTCAAGGAGACCGCGGAGAAGTGGAAGACGCTCTCGGGCGGGCGCGTGACCGTCCGTCTCTTCCCGGGGGGCGTCGCGGGCGACGATCCCGACGTCGTGCGCAAGATGCGGCTGGGGACGCTGAACGCCGGCCTCCTCACGTCGGTGGGCGTGGCCGAGGTCGACAAGGCCTGCTACGCGCTGGGCATCCCCCTCGCCTACGACTCCTACGAGGAGGTCTACTACGTCCTCGAGAAGATGCGGCCGAAGCTCGAGGCGGCGCTCGAGGCCAAGGGCTTCGTCGCCCTCAACTGGGCGGACGGCGGATGGGTCCACTTCTTCACGCAGAAGCCGGTGGCGGTGCCCGAGGACCTGCGGCCGCTCAAGCTCTTCTCCTGGGCCGGAGATCCCCAGTCGGTCGACGTCTGGCGGTCGGCGGGCTTCAACCCCGTTCCCCTCCCCTCCACCGAGATCGCGACGGCGCTCCAGACGGGCCTGGTGCAGGCCCTCGGCTCGCCCCCGCAGGTGGCGGTCATCTCCCAGTACTTCACCCACGCGAAGAACATGACCGACCTCCGCTGGCAGCTCCTGCTCGGGGCGACGCTCGTGACCAAGTCCACCTGGGAGAAGATCCCGGCCGACGTCCGGCCGGCGCTCCTCGAGGCCACGCGGGAGGCGGGGGCGCGACTGCAGGCGGAGATCCGACAGAGCGAGCAGAAGGACGTGGAGGCGATGAAGAAGCGCGGGCTCACCGTGGTGCCGGTGTCCCCCGCGCAGCGGGCGCAGTGGCAGAAGCTGACGGAGTCCATCTACCCCAAGGTGCGCGGACCCATCGTCCCCGCCGAGGCGTTCGACGAGGCCATGCGGTACCGGGACGAGTACAGGAAGCAGGGCCAAGCCGCGCGCTAGAACCTCCCCCTTGAATCTCTGATTCGAGCCCGTGAAGACAGGGTTCGCGAAGTGAGGGACAGTTCGGAGTGTTACTTTTCGTACTCGTTCCGGAACGAGTACGAAAGGTAACACTCGGGATCGTTCGGTCCGAGTCGATTTCTTCTCACGTCCGGCGTTAGGATCCCACCCATGAGACTTCGACTGATGACCGCGGCACTTCTCGCGATCGCGAGCATGGCGAGACCCGATGAGAAGCCCGCGGGAGCGGGGGCCCGGCCCGAGGACTGGATCCAGCTCTTCAACGGCAAGGACCTCACGGGCTGGACGCCCAAGATCAAGGGCTACGAGCTCGGGGAGAACTTCGGCCGCACCTTCCGGGTGGAGGACGGCGTCCTCAAGGCGTCCTACGAGGCCTACGACCAGTTCGACGACCGCTTCGGCCACCTCTTCTACGAGAGGCCCTTCTCGCACTACGTCCTCGCCGTGGAATATCGGTTCGTGGGCGAGCAGGCGAAGGGCGGACCCACGTGGGCGCTCCGGAACAGCGGGGCCATGCTCCACGGCCAGTCCGCCGCGAGCATGCGGAAGGACCAGGACTTCCCGATCTCCATCGAGGCGCAGTTCCTCGCGAGCGACGGGAAGACGGAGCGCACGACCGCGAATCTCTGCACTCCGGGCACGCACGTGGTGATGGACGGCAAGCTCGTGACCGAGCACTGCGTGAACTCGAAGTCGAAGAGCTACCCCGCCGACGTCTGGGTCCGCGTCGAGATGGAGGTCCACGGCCACGGCCGCATCGTCCACCGGGTGGAGGGCCAGACCGTGCTCGAGTACGAGAAAGCGCAGATCGGGGGCGAGGTCGTCTCCGGCTTCGATCCGGCGGTCAAGGAAGACGGAAAGCCGCTCTCCGAGGGAACGATCTCGCTCCAGGGGGAGAGCCATCCCGTCGAGTTCCGGAAGGTGGAGCTCCTGAACCTCGTGGGCTGCATGGACAGGAAGTCCCGGAGCTACCGGCCTTACTACGAGAAGAACGACCCCGGGGGATGCCTGGGAGAGTGACGGGCTGCCCGGATCCGGTCAGCGCGCATTCTCCGCGAGGTCCTGGGGGGCGGGGTCCGCATCTACGGGGTCGCGGCCACGAACCCCGTGACCTTCAGCGCTTTTCCTTCTTGCGGAGGATGGGCGTCCGCGACAGCTCGTCGTACAGGTAGATGGCCGACTTCATGCACTTCACCCAGTCGCCCAGGTGCAGGCTCTCGTTCTCCGAGTGCGCGTTGCAGGCGGGGTCCTCGACGCCCATGAGCAGGCAGGGCGCGCCGCCCAGCAGCGTCGGCGAACGGCTGCACGAAGCCGATGGAGCCGCCGGCTCCGATCATCGCCGTCTCCTTGCCGAAGCCGGCCTTCAGCGCGCGGCGGGCGGCCTCGAAGGCGGGGCCTTCGGGGTCGGTCGTCCACCAGGGCGTGCCGCCCGTCGACCTTCGCCGTCACCTTGAGCGCCGTAGGGCGGCTTCTTCGTGAGCTTCTTCACGAGGAGCCGGCCCGCCTCCTTCGGCGTCCATGTTCGGCACGGTGCGCAGGCGACAGGCGGGCGCGCGCGGAGTCGATGATCTGGTTGGACGAGCCCTGGATCGGCCGCGACTCGAGTGCGATCACGGTGAGCGAGGGCCGCGTCCAGATCTGCTCGTAGACGCGAGTAGCCCTTCTCGCCCGCAGAGCTTCATCCCCTTCATCATCCCCGCCTCGCTGCTTGAACTTCGCCTCGTTGAAGGGGAGCTTGCGGATGCGCGCCGAGCTGCTTGCTTCTCGGCTTCGCCACCTTCTTGTAGAGCCCGGGGATGTTCAGCGCGCCGTCCTTGCCGCGCAGGTCGGCGATGAGCTGGCAGAGGATCTGGACCGGATCGGGCACCGGCCCGCCCCACATCCCGCTGTGCACGGGGCTGGTCGAGGCACCTGCACCTCGAGGTCCACCTGGCAGATGCCGCGGAGCTGGTAGGTGAGGGCGGGGATGCCGGTGTCGAAGTTGGCGGTGTCGGAGAGCACGATGAAGTCGGCGGCCATCATGTCCTTGTACTTCTCGAGGAAGCGGCCGAGGTTCTCGGAGCCGATCTCCTCCTCGCCCTCGATGATGAACTTGACGTTGCAGGGGAGCGACGCCCGACGACTTCAGGTACGACGCCACCGCGGCGACGTGGGCCATCACCCCCGCCTTGTCGTCGGCGGTGCCGCGCCCGTAGAGCCGACCGTCGCGCTCGGTGGGCTCGAAGGGCGGCGACGATCCACTTCTCGTGGCGGCCCGGGGGCTGCACGTCGTGGTGGCCGTAGAGCAGGATGGTGGGCGCGCCCGGCTTGTGCAGCCAGTCGCCGTAGACGTAGGGATGCACGTCCGGGATCTCGAGGACCTGGACGTTCTCGACGCCCGCCGCCCGCAGGGCCTCGGCCACGGCCTCCGCCGAGCGCCGGACCTCCTCCGGCGGGTAGCCGTCGGCGGAGACGCTCGGGATCTTCGACATCTCGACGAGTGTCGCGAGGAAGTCGCGGGTGTGCGAGTCGAGATAGTCGAGGGCGGCTTTCACCGTGCCTTGGGCAGAGGCCATGAGTCCTCCGGGACTTGAAAAAACGGCGCCAGGCAGTTTAGATCAGGTCTCACGCCGAGCGGAAGAGCGGCGGAGCGGAGGAAGACATGAGAGCACTCCTGGCGCGGATCCTCACCGTCGTGGGCGGCATCGTCGTGCTGCTCGCGGTGGTGGGAGCGGTAGTGGCGGGAGTCAAGGCGCTCATGAAGGGACGGGTGCCCGCGCGCACGCTGCTCGAGGTCAACCTCGAGGGCGGGCTCCTGGAGCGCCTTCCCGCCGACCCGTTGGCCCAGCTCATGCTCCGCGGCCGCCCCACGCTGCGCTCGGTGGTGGACGCGCTCGAGAAAGCGGGCGACGACCCCAAGGTGACGGGGCTCGTGGCGACACTGGGGGCGGGCTCGCTCGGCATCGCCCAGGCCCAGGAGGTGCGCGACGCCGTCCTCGCCTTCCGCGCCAAGAAGAAGACCGCGGTCGCCTTCGCGGAGACGTTCGGCGAGTTCGGGCCGGGCAACGGCGGCTACTACCTGGCCACCGCGTTCGACGAGATCTACCTCCAGCCCTCGGGCGACGTCGGGCTCACCGGCATCATCGCCACCCACCCGTTCCTGCGGGGCACGCTCGACAAGCTCGGCGTCGTTCCCCGCATGGACCATCGCTACGAGTACAAGAACGCGATGAACCTCTTCACCGAGAAGAAATTCACGCCCGCCCACAAGGAGGCCACGTCGCGCCTCCTCGCGTCCGTGTTCGGACAGATGGTG
Source organism: uncultured Acidobacteriota bacterium (assembly GCA_963742595.1). Taxonomy (GTDB): domain Bacteria; phylum Acidobacteriota; class Vicinamibacteria; order Fen-336; family Fen-336; genus CAVPGH01. Next base: position 740,860 of record CAVUMT010000001.1, read on the forward strand.
AAAGGCATCGCCGAGGGCCGAAAGCTCGGCGAGGACGAGGTCAAGACGATCTTCGACAACGGGCCGTACCTCGGCCAGGAGGCGGTCGACGCCAAGCTCGTGGACGGCCTCGCCTATCGCGACGAGGTCTACGAGAAGGCCAAGAGCAAAGCGGGAAAGGACGCGAAGCTGCTCTTCCTCGGCCAGTACCTGGAGCGGGCGGGGAGGCCCCACGAGAAGGGCAAGACAGTGGCCCTCGTCTACGGCGTGGGCGGCGTCTCCCGCGGCAAGGACGACTACGACCCCCTGGGCGGCTCGTTCAGGATGGGCTCCGACACCGTGGCCGCCGCCTTCCGCGACGCGGTGGAGGACAAGGACGTGAAGGCGATCCTCTTCCGCGTGGACAGCCCGGGCGGCTCCTACGTGGCTTCGGACACGATCTGGCGGGAGACCGTGCGCGCGAAGAAGGCGGGCAAGCCCGTCATCGTCTCCATGGGCGACGTGGCGGCCTCCGGCGGGTACTTCGTCTCCATGGCCGCGGACAAGATCGTGGCCCAGCCCGGGACCATCACCGCCTCCATCGGCGTCCTCGGCGGGAAGATGCTGACCAGCGGACTCTGGGACAAGGTCGGCCTCGGCTGGGACGAGGTGCACACGAGCGCCAACGGCACGATGTGGACGGACATCCGCGACTATACGCCCGCGGAGTGGGCGCGTTTCCAGGCCATGGCTCGACCGGATCTACGAGGACTTCACGAGCAAGGTCGCGGACGGTCGGAAGCTGCCCAAGGAGAAGGTGCTGGAGATCGCCAAGGGCAGGGTGTGGACGGGCGAGGACGCCAAGGGGCTGGGACTCGTGGACGAGCTGGGCGGCCTCTCGACCGCGCTCCGCCTCGCCAAGAAGGCGGCCGGCATCCCGGACACGGAGGACGTGAACCTCCAGGTCTATCCGAGGCCGAAGAGCCCGCTCGAGCAGATCCTCGCCGGCCCCCGCGAGAACAGCGAGCCCGCGGCCATTGCGGTCGCTCGCGCCCTGGAAGCGGTGCGGCCGGTCGCCCGGCAGCTCGACGCCATCGGCTTCTTCGAGCGCCCGGGCGTGCTCGTCACACCGCCGCTCGAGGTGCGGTAGCCCCCCGCCCGCAGGATAGACTCGCGAGTATGTGTCTAATGTATTAGTACATTAGACAGCCTTGGGCGGGGCGACCAGACCCGCCCGCGACACGCACATGAGCGTCATGTCGTCCCGGGTGTGGGTGGTCCCGCAGAACGCGAGCACGTCCCGGACGACGGCGTCCACGAGGACCTGGCCGCTCTCGTCCCGGTGGCCGGCGAGGTAGGCGAGGAGGCGCTCCTCGCCGTACGCCTCGTCCTCCGCGTTCTCCGCCTCCGTGACCCCGTCGGTGTAGAGGAAGAGCCGCTCGCCGGGCTCGAGCCGCGCGAACTCCTTGCCGTACGACGCGGTCTCGATGATTCCCAGGGCCGGACCGGTGGCGGGAAGCGGGCACGCGGGAGCCCCCGGGCGGAGGAGGAATGGAGGATTGTGGCCCGCGTTCACGTAAGCGAGGGCGCCCGTCGCCGTCTCCAGCTCGCCGTAGAAGAGGGTCACGAGGCGGTTCGCGGGGATGTTCGCGATGAGATGCGCGTTCAGCTTGCCCAGGAGCTCCTCGCCCCGAAAGCCCGCCACGAGCAGCGTGCGCAGGCTGCCCTGGAGCAGGGCCATGAGGAGCGCGGCGGGCATGCCCTTTCCCGCCACGTCCCCCATCACCACCGCGAGCTGGCCGGGGCCGATGTCCACGACGTCGAAGTAGTCGCCGCCCACGGTGTTGGCCGGGCGCATCGCGGTGCGGATCTCGAGGCCGTCCTGGAGGACCGGCTCGAAGGGCAGCAGGCCGAACTGGATCTGCCGCGCCACCTCGAGGTCGCCCTTCAGCGAGAGCTTGTCGCGCAGCTCCAGGGCGAGCAGGAAGAAGAGGGCCGTGCCGCCCACGAGGGTGAGGGGCGGGAACTCAGCGCCCCCCGACTGGAGGAGATAGCTGAGCCAGGCCAAGGCCAGGAGCGGCACCGCCACCGCGAAGAGGATGCGCCGCCAGGGGTTCAGCCGGTAGGCCATGGCCAGGAACGTCCGCCAGCAGGCCTCGGCCATCGTCTGTACCACGGCCGCTCCCGCAGGTCGTCGAAGAGCACCTCGCGCGTGAAGAAGCGGAAGGTGTCCTGCGCTTCCCGGTGGAGCAGCTCTTTCAGGCCTTCCTGCGTGAGATCGCGCGTGAAGAGCTGGCGGACGTTCTCCCAGTAGGACTCCTCGAGCGCGGGGGTGGTGCGCGGCTTCGGCCCGAGGTGCGCGGCGAGGCGCTCGAAGCGGGTGCGCGCGCGCTGGACGGTCACGGCGGGCCGAGGCCGGCGCGGAACGCCTTGTCGTTCAGGACCTGGAGGCGGGCCCGGACCTCCTCGGGCAGGCTGTCGATGCCCTGCCGGAGGAGCTGGCGCGCCGCCTGCGCCTCGTCCTCCGCCACCGGGACGCCCGCCCTTACCTGCTGCACGTAGCGCGCGAGGCGCACGCGCTCCTCCTCGGGGATCGGCCCGTACACCTGGGCGTAGATCTCGCCGAGCTCCCGCGTCTCCGCGGGGCGCAGCGTGTAGAGACCCTGGCTCACGACCCGGAGCGCGGCCGCGGAGAGGTCGTCCGTGCCCTCTCCCTTGCTGAGCCTCTCGCGCACCAGCTCCTCGACCGCCACTCGCGACAGCTCGGGCACCTCGCGGACGGTCCGGTCGAGGGTTTGCTGGACGCGCTCCCCGCGCTCGGAGGGGACGCGTATCCCCTTGGCCAGGGACTCCAGCTCGGGGACGAGGCTCTCACTCGCGGCGGCGGGAGCCCACGCCTGCAGCGTGAAGTAGATCCAGCCGTCCTGGAACACGGCGAGGGCCCCCGACTCCGCCTGCGGGCCGTCGCCCGTGGCCGTCTTCACGAGCCGGGCCTGCCCCTTCGCGAATCGGAGGTCGGACCGTCCCGTCTCCTTGAGCGACGGCTGGAGCAGGCGTCGCTGGGCGAGGATCCGGTCGGCGTACGCGTCGAGAGGCCCCGTGAAGCGCGGCAGCGACTCCGAGACGAGCCCGGCCACTGCTCCCAGAGCCGGCTGGGCGAGCTCGAGCCGGGCGTTGGCGTCGGTCACCAGCGGGTTGTCGGGCCGCAGGGCCACCCAGCCCTGGGGAAGCTCGAGGGTGAGGCCGGTCGGGGCGTCGGCGAGGGAGCGGTCCGCCAGCGCGTAGCGCTGGATCTCCGCCATCGCCCGGCGCTTCTGCAGCGCGGGAAGCATGAAGGCGACGGCCGCGGCCACGATCGAGCCCACCACGACAAGCCCCACGACCGCGAGCAGGACGACTCGGGGGAGCGCGGAGGACGACGCCGCGGCTTCCTTCGCGCGGGCCGGACGCCGCGGCCGGGCGCGGCGCTCCGCGACCGCGGGGGCCGCGACGGTCGAAGTAGAGACGTCCGCCGGGGCCGGTTCGGGGGCGGCGGGAGCGGCTGCGCGCGGGGCGGCGGCGGCGGGCACCGTGCTCGGCGACACGAGCTCCGGCGCGGGTACCGCCACCGCGATGGTGTCGGAGTCGCCGAGCAGCGCGTCCGCCGACACCCAGTCCGGCGTGCCCTCCTTCCAGACGAGCGTCTCCTTCGGAATGCGACCCTCCTGGCGCCAGGCCTGCAGCGTCGCGAGGTCCACCGGGCCGTACTCCGTCCCGTCGGGAAGGTGCAGGGTGTAGCGGGGTGTCGTCATGAGCCCGTCAGTAGACCCAGAGCACGTCGTAGCGGAGGATCTTCACGCCCGTGCGCGAGGGCACGACCGTCTCCTCGTCGAATCGCGCGGGATCCACGGTGCTCGCGCTCTCGAGCTGCCCCTCGAGCGCCGCCACCTCGGCCTGCAGCGCCGCAACCCGCGCCTCCGCGTTGTCCTCCATCCGGTTCTTGCTCAGGATCGCCCCCGTGCCCGAGATCGTCCGCTTGCGGCCGGTGAAGAGCCCGATGTTCTGGAGCACGGCCGAGCCGATGGCCATCCACTTCTCGCCCTTGCGCCCGGACAGGTCCTGCTGCCGCATCGCGAGGTCGCGCCGCTTCTTCTCGAGCTGGTCGCGGAGCCTTCGCGGCCGCGGCCCCTCCCCGTCCGACCCGCAGGCGGACGGCGAAGGCCTCGCGCGGTCTCGCCGGGGCGTGAGGACTCGCGCGTGACGGGGTCGGAGAAGACGGTCACCGCGAGCTTGTCGGGCAGGCGGTCCTTGATCGCGCTGCTCGAGGGCCTTGGCGCCGGCTCGGACAGCCAGGGGGGGAGGTCGCCGAAACGGAGGCCGGACGGGGCATTGCTCTGAAGATCGGCCTCAGTCGACCTCGAGTGCTTCGCCTTCCAGGGACTCCGACGCACTCGAGGCGGACAAGGGCCACGCCTCGACCGCCACCGTCTCGTCCGCCCCCTTGTAGCGCACCGCGTACTTCACGAGGAGGTAGGGGTCCGCCAGCTCGCCCGCCGTACTTCGTCAGGTAATGGTTCTTGAGGGGCGGCGGGAGGACGGGGCGGCGGCAGCGGCGATCGCCGCGGCCGCGCCTGGTCGCAGTCTGCCGGCCGCGGCCCGCCCCTTCATGAGCCGCGAGATCTCCTCGCGCGTCAGCGGGCCGCGCAGGTACGACATCGCCCAGCGCGAGTGGAGGAGGCACGGGCCCTTGCGGTGGACGTCGTGCAGCAGGAAGACGCGCTTGCGCGTGGCGTCGAGCAGGCGGTCGACCGTGCGCCGCGTCGACGCCCGCGCCCGGTCAGGCCTTCGCGCAGCCGCTCGCGGTCCTGCTCGGTCTGGAGCGTGCCCACGATCCACGTGCCCGATGTTGGCGAGGCCCTTGTAGTCGAGGTCCACCGGGTTCTGGGTGGCGAGCACGACGCCGACGCCCTGGGCGCGCGCCTGCTTGAGCAGCGTGAGGAGCGGGCGCTTGGTCGGCGGGTTGGCGCGGGTGGGGCGGGAAGTAGCCGAAGATCTCGTCCATGTAGACGAGGGCGCGCAGCTCGGTGGTGCCCGGCTGCCGGCGCATCCAGGTCTTGACCTTGTCGAGGAGCAGCGCGGTCACGAAGAGGCGCTCCTCGTCGGAGAGGTGCGCGGTGTAGACGATGCGAGAGCCGCGGCCGGCCGTCCGGCCGCGCGCAGCATGCGCGTCGACGTCGAGCGGCTCGCCCTCGCGCCAGGCCTCGAAGGAGGGCGAGGCCAGGAGGTTGTTGAGCGCCATCATCAGGCCCTGGCGCTCCTTCCGCGGGATAGACGCTCTCGAGCGGGCAGCGCCCCGATCTTCTCGAACGGCGGGTCGGCGACCGCGGCGATCGAGCGACTCGAGGGTCAGGCCCTTGCCCGCCCGCCAGGCCGTGCTCGATCGAGGTTCGAGAGGAAGATCGACTCCTGCGACTGCAGGGGGTCGGCGTCGATCTTCAGCGAGCCCGAGCAGGCCCGCCACGATGCCCGCGATCTCGTCGCGCAGGTCCTCCTCGGCCGAGTCGAAGGGGACCGAGGGCGCCTCGAGCGACTGCAGCACGTTCAGCGGGCACGCCCGCGCGTCGAGCCCGGGGTGTAGATCACCGCCTCGTGCGACTTCTCGAGCGCCGCCGACGTCGGCCGCGCCGAGACCCCACTCGGCGAGGCCCCTTCGTCCAGGACGCGGCCGCCTCGCGCCGCGGCCGCCTTCGACGGTCTTGCCCGTCGCGGCGCGCCGCCTCGGGGTCGATCCAGGGCTCGAACGAGGCGGCGTCCTGGTCCGTCGAAGAGGAGCAGGAGGTTGCCGAGGTCGCCCTTGGGGTCGATGGCGAGCACCGGGATCGCCCTGGCGCAGCGCCTCCTCGATGAGGGCGATGGCGAGGCCGGTCTTGCCGGAGCCGGTCATGCCCACGATCAGGCCGTGGGTGAGGAGGTCGGCGGGATCGAGGTCGATGCGGTCGCCGAGCTTGCCCGCCTTCGGGTCGTACTCCTTTCCGAGGTAGAAGCCTTCGCTCATGGCCTTGCGTTCCGGGCGAGTATACCGGGAGCCTTCGTCCTCGGGAAAGGACGTTCACGACTCGCGACAATCCTCGAATGCGTTGAAACCACGCCCCTTTTACGGCAGGGAAGGGCGGCATGTCGGTTGCAATTCCGGGCGGTGCGCGGGGGCGCGGGAGGCAGTCATGAAGACAGCAGCCTGGCTTGTCGTGCTGACGGCGGGGACGGTCGCGGCGCCCGTGGTGGCGCACGCCGACACGCGCGTCGGGATCGGGATCACCGTCGCCTCCTCTCCCCGCGGCTATCGCGACGCCTATGGCCTTGGATTCGAGCGCGGGCGGCGCGACGGAGCGGAAGAGGGCCTGAGTGACGGACGCCACCGGCGCCATTTCGAGCTTCTGGCGCGACGGGGACTACCGCAAGGGGACGTCCGGCTACAAGGGATGGATGGGCCCGAGGTGGGAGTACGCAAACGGGTACCGCCGCGGCTTCGAGGCCGCCTACCGCCGGGCCTACGCGTCGGCGCGCCGCGGCTATCGCGGCTACTACGGCGACGAGCGGTACGGGTACGACGGACGCGGCGGGTACGACGACCGCGGCCGGTACGACGATCGCTACCGCGACTGGGATCGCTGACCGAAGGGCTCTCGCCCCGCGCCGTCGGCTACCGGCGCGGGGCGCCCCCTGCTAAGATCGAAGGGTGAAGTCGCACTACTACTGGAAGCAGATCGCCGCCTTCAAGAGCCAGCTCCGCGACGCCGTTCCCCACGAGGAGCTGCGGCAGCTGCACCAGCGCAGGCGCGGCCGTCCACCTCGCCTACGCGGCGCGCCAGTTCGCGATCGTCGGCGCGTGCAGCTACGCGCTCTGGCACCTGACGAACCCGCTCGCTCTGGATCCCGTTCGCGATCCTCCAGGGCTTCACCTTCTTCAACATGACGACGCTCCTCCACGAGGTCGTCCACAACGTCGTCTTCCGCCACGCCGGCGCGTCCGGCCGGAGCGCGTCCTCGGCCTCGCTCTACGCGATCACGAGCGGGATCTCGGCCAGCCAGTTCACGCGCTGGCACCTCGACCACCACGACAACCTCGGCTCCTACGAGGACGACCCCAAGCGCCACTGGCTCTCGCCCAAGCGCAACGCGCGCTGGTACAAGCTGCTCTACTGCACGCCCGTGCTCATGCCCCTCTACTTCCGGGCGGCGGCGCAGCGAGGCGCGCGACCTACCCGGCCGGAGCTGCGCCGGACGATCGCGCGCGAGCGCCTCGCGACGATCGTCATCCAGCTCTCGGCGGGCGGCCCTCTTCTACGCTTCGGCGGCGCGGGCGTCATGGCCCGCATCTGGGCCGTGCCCTACTTCCTCGTCTTCCCGGTGGCCTTCACCCTGAACCGCCTGGGCCAGCACTACAACATCGACCCCTCGCACCCCCTCAAGTGGTCGACGGTCATGAAGCCGAGCCGGATCTGGGACTTCCTCTTCCTCTACTCGAACTACCACGCCGAGCACCACTACTTCCCGAGCGTGCCCTTCTACAACCTGCGCAAGGCTGCACTTCGCCCTGCGGCCGCTCTACGCGCGCCTCGGCGTGCAGCCGCACACCTATCGGGAGATCGTCTGGCAGTGGTTCGTGCAGAACCGCGCGCCCCACACGGACTGGGAGAAGAAGCAGACGCCCGGTGGTCCCGCCAACCCCGGCGGGCGCGACGGGGGTCCGCGCGAAGAGGAGCGCCCCGTGGGCCAGGTCGCGGCGCGGGTGGCGGGAGCCTCTTAGGGATCGTCCCTAGCGGCGGTCGAGCGCCACGTAGTCCCGCTTCTCGGGACCGAGGTAGACCTGGCGCGGACGCGCGATCTTCTGCTCCTTGTCCTCGAGCATCTCCTCCCACTGGGCGAGCCAGCCGGACGTGCGCGGGATCGCGAAGAGCACGGGGAACATGTCGACGGGGAAGCCCATCGCCTGGTAGATGAGGCCGGAGTAGAAGTCGACGTTCGGGTAGAGCTTGCGCTTCACGAAGTACTCGTCCTCGAGGGCGATCCGCTCCAGCTCGAGGGCGATGTCGAGGAGCGGGTTGCGGCCGGTGACCTCGAACACCTGGTCGGCCATCCTCTTGATGATCTTGGCGCGCGGGTCGTAGTTCTTGTAGACGCGGTGGCCGAAGCCCATCAGGCGCACCTCTCCCCCGCTCGTCTTCACTTCCTTGATGAACTGCGGGACCTTGTCCTTGGACCCGATCTCCTCGAGCATGCGCAGCACCTGCTCGTTGGCGCCGCCGTGCAGCGGCCCGTAGAGGGCGGCGATGGCGGCGGCCATCGACGAGTAGGGGTCGACCTCCGACGAGCCCACCCGCCGCATGGCGGAGGTGGAGCAGTTCTGCTCGTGGTCGGCGTGGAGGATGAAGAGCACCTCGAGGGCGCGCTCGAGGACGGGGTTGACCTCGTAGCGGTTGCCCACCCGGAACATCATCTGCAGGAAGTTGCCGCAGTAGCGAGAGGTCGTTGTCGGGGTAGACGTAGGGCAGCCCCACGGAGTGGCGGTAGGCGAAGGCGGCGATCGTCGGGATCTTCGCGATGAGCCGGAAGATCTGGTTGTGCCGCGTCTTCGCGTCGCGGACGTCCTTGGCCTCGGGATAGAACGTGCGAGAGCGCCGCCACCGTCGGAGGCGAGCATGCCCATGGGGTGGGCGTCGTAGCGGAAGCCGCCCATGAGCTCCTTGATGTTCTCGTGGACCATCGTGTGGTGGGTGATGTTGTGGACCCAGCGGTCGTACTCGGCCTGGCGTCGGCAGCTCGCCGTGGAGGATCAGGTACGCGGTCTCCAGGTAGTTGCTCCGCTCCGCGAGCTGCTCGATCGGATAGCCGCGGTAGTTGAGGATGCCCTGGTCGCCGTCGATGAACGTGATCCGGCTCTTGCACGAGGCCGTGTTCGTGAAGGCGGGGTCGTAGGTCATGAGGCCGAAGTCGTCTTCGCCGGCCTTGATCTGCCGGAGGTCGAGGGCGCGGATGGTCCCGTTCTGGATGGGGATCTCGTAGCTCTTGCCGGTGCGGTTGTCGGTGATGGTGAGGGAGTCCTTGGCCATCGAGGTCGCGCCTAGTCTAACGCGCGGGCCGGGAGGATCTCGAACACGGTATCGCCCCCGAGGAAGGCGACCTCCCGCAGCGACGTCTCCCGGGCCGCGGGGAGCGCTTCCTCGAGACGGGCCCACTGGTTGGGGCCGTAGCCCCCACGGTGCAGCACGACGTAGCGCACGCCGATCCCGCGCATCGCGGCCAGGAACTCCTCGGCGGGAAAGGACCGCGCCAGCTCGCGGTAACGGCGGTACTCCGCGGGCTCGATGCCAGCGTATCCGTTGACCAGCGGGAGCCAGTGATGCGTCGAGTACACCATGTAGACGCTCTCGTGGAAGGCGGGCCGTCTCTCCAGCCCGTAGACGTCGAGCATGGGCAGGTGGACGATCGGGGTCCCCGCCGGCTGGGTGGCGAGCCACCGGTACACCTCGGGGGGCTCGCGCCGCGAGTCGATGACCTTCGTCCACTCCGGCATCGGGATGGGGGCGAGACGCCTTCGGCGAGCACGAGTGCCATGAGGCCGGCGAGGACGGCCCGCCGCGGACGCCAGTCGGCGAGGGCCCTGGCCGCGAGCATCGCGAGGGGCAGGGCCAGGAAGACCCCGGCCCGGCTCGTGACACGGATCATCTTGAACACCGGCGCTACTTCGCGCACCAGCGCGAAGGGCCCCGGACCCAGGTCGTCCCCGAAGAGGCGGATCCGAGGACCCAGCGCGACCACGACCGCCATTCCCGCCATCACGGCGAGGGCAACGGCCTCGCGGCTCGGCCGCTCCCCGCGGCGCCAGAGCCGGACGGCACCCAGCAGGGCGAGGCCGGGGAGAACGAGGCCGGGGAACAGGTTGTTGGGTCCGATCGTGCGGAAAGGATCGGTGGCCTCGCCGTAGAGCCGGTTCCAGGAGCTCGTGGCCAGGAACGACTCGAGCGCGGCCGAGTAGTACGTGGTCTCGCCGCTCCCCCGCTCGTAACGCTCGGGCTGGAGCGCCTTACGATGCATCAGATAGAGCGGCAGCAGCGCGACGCCGGCGATCACCGCGGCGAGAAGCGCCGTCCCGAGGGGCCGCCACCGCCCCCACAGCAGGACGAGGAAGGCCGGGGGCAGGACGGCGAGCGCGATCACCCCGTGGTAGCCGCAGGCGTGGAATGTCAGCACGAAGAAGAGCGCGGAGAGGAGGGCGTGGGCGGTCCTTTCCGTGCGGGCGAAGCGCACGGCGAACAGCACGACGAGGGGCAGCCACTGCGTTCCCAGCGTCGACAGGTGGGCGATCTGGTCGGTGCGGATGGGCGAGAACGCGAAGGCCGCCCCTGCGAGGAGAGCGACGCCCTCTCCCGCCCCCAGCTCGCGCGCCAGCCAGAACGCGGTCAGGCCCGAGATAACGAACGTGAGCAGGCGCGCAATGTTGTGAAGGAGCACCGCGTCGTCGGTGAAGGGGGCGAGGGGCAAGACAAGTACGGTGGTGCCGAGGATCGGCTCGTCGAGCCCCAGCGTGTAGCGGAGCGGGTGGAAGATGTTCCCGTGGGGGAGCTTTGCCGGACCCGTCTTCAGCGCGTGGACTTCCCAGCCGATCTCCCAGGCGAAGAAGGCGGAGTCGCCCGGGTCCATCACGAAAAGGTTGGCGGCGAGCGGCCACGTGAGGAGGACGGTGAGGGCCGTGTAGAGACCCAGGCCGCGCAGCGATGGAACCACGGCGCGTAACCTAGCATGCCCCGATCGTCCCGGCGTGCCGATCTACATCGAGGCGTTGGTTCCAGGCTTGGACCAGACCGGGCCCGTGAGCTCGATGCGCCAGGGCGGACCCCCGATGTAGAGCGGGCCCTCCGACTTCACGAACGCGGGCGCCTCGCCGCCCAGGATCCACACGTGGGTGTCCGGCGGCTCCTTGCCGAGGAGGTCCGCCAGCAACCCGGTCACGCCCCCGATCTTCACCTTCACGACGTAGTGCGTGGCCTTGCGCGTGTCTCCCGCGATCACGAACGGCTCCTCGCCCGCGGCCGCGGCCTCGAGCTTCACGAGCCGCGGCTTGGGAGTGGCGGCGACAAACGACATCGTGGGCGGGGCCGCGGGCCGGACGTTCTTCAGCAGGATGGGAACCATGCCGTTCGCGAGGTCGGGGGGTACCTGGATCGTCGCCGTCTCCGTCTTTGTAGCACCGTCGTCGTCCCGGTGGCGCACGGTGACGCGGCCGTTCCCCCCGTCGATCGTCACCTCCATCGGGCGCTCGAAACGAGGGCCCTTCTGGACGAGCTTGTAGCTCCGAAGACGGAAGGTGCGTCCCTGTGTGAAGACGGCGGTCTCGTCGTGGCTCGAGCCGTCTTTGAATTCGAAGACGAGCCGGCTCGTGACCTGGTCGCCCTTCGTGTGCTGGATCAGGTCTCCCGCGGCGAGCGTCTCGCCCTCGAGCGTGCTCAGGGACAGGAAGCCGTGGACGAGGCCCTCGGGATGGTGAACGGCCGTCGGAGCGGGGGGAGGCGAGTCGGCGTACAGGGAAGCAGCGACGAGCCACCCGCCGATCCAGATTGCTCTGAACTTCATCGGCGCCCTCCCTTCCTTCGGAAGAGGGAGATGCAAGCTCCGGGCCAGGATCTGCGCCGGTCAGCCGAGGACGGGCGGCAGGTCGCCGGTGGGCAGGCCGGCCAGCTCGCGCAGCGCGCGCGCCACCTCGATGCGCGCCATGCGCTTGCGCCAGGCGTAGACGAGGTCGGCGTTGTCGAGCGGCTTGCGCCGGCTTGTAGGCGATGCCGGCCGCCATCTCGATCGTCTCCGCGTCGAGGCGCTGCCGCGCAGGAACTCCTGCGCGTCCGTGCGCCTCCACCGGGCGCGTGTGCACCGCGCCCAGGACGATGCGCGCGTCCTCGACCACGCCGCCCGTGCCGAGCCTGACGGCGGCCGCCACGCCCAGGATCGGGAAGTCGATCGAGCCGCGCCGGCGCAGCTTGCGGTAGGTCATCGCCCAGCCCGCGCGGTCGGGCACGTGGATCTCGGTCAGGATCTCGTCGGGCTTCTTGGCCAGGTAGGCGATGCCGTCGCGGCCGTAGAGGCCGCGCACCGGGATGCGCCGCTCGCCCTCCGGCCCCACCAGCGTCGACCTCGGCGTCCAGCGCGATCATCACCGGCGCGGTGTCGGAGGAGCGACAGCGCCCAGCACATGTCGCGAGCCCGGGCGCCACCAGGCAGATGTCGCCGTCCTTCTTCATGCAGTAGCCGATGGAGGCGCGCCAGAACTCGGTCTGGTTGTAGTAGTTGCAGCGCGTGTCCACGCACAGGTTGCCGCCGATGGTGCCGGCGTTGCGCAGCGGCGGCGACGAGACGAGGCCGGCCGAGCGCGCGACCGCGGGCCAGCGCGCGCGCGACGGCCGGGTGCTCGGCGCACCTCGGTCAGCGTGGCCAGCGCGCCCAGCGTGCAGCGCCGCCGTTGGCGGCGATGCCGCGCGTGCCCGTCGAGGCCGCGCAGGCCGACCAGCACCTTCGGCTCGAACTGCCGGCGCTTCATGTTCGGGTAGAGGTCGGTCCCGCCGGCCACCGCCATCGCGTCGGGCCCGTGGTCGGCGAGGATCGCGCGCGGCCTCGCGCGCGCGTCCGCGGCGCGACGTAGCGGAACGGCGGCAGCCGCAGCATCAGCGCCGCTCCCGGCGCGACGGCGGCCGGCGCGGCCGGCTTCGAGCGGCGGCGACCACCACGGTCTCGGGATAGCGGAACGCCGGCATCCGCGGCGCGCGGTAGCGCCCCTCGAGCGCGGCCAGCACCTTCTCGGGCGTGATCGGCACCTCGTCGATGCGGACGCCGAGCGCGTCGAAGAGCGCGTTGGCCACCGCGGGGATCACGGGCAGCAGCGGGCCCTGGCCGCACTCCTTGGCGCCGTACGGCCCCTCGGGGTCGAGCGTCTCCACCAGGATCGACTCGACGGGCGGCATCTCGAGCGTGGTCGGGCTCTTGTACTCGAGCAGCGACGGGATCTTGTGCAGGCCCTTGCGGAAGACCTGCTCCTCCATCAGCGCCTCGCCCAGGCCCATGTAGACCGAGCCCTCGACCTGGCCGATCACGAGCAGCGGGTTGATGCGACCTGCCCACGTCGTGCGCGATCCAGACCTTGTCGACGCGGATGATGCCCGGTCTCGCGGTCGGCGCGAGAGCTCGACCACCGCCGCCGAGTACGAGTAGGTGGCGTCGGCCCGACGCCGGCGCCCTTCCACTTGCGCGACCGAGCTGCGGCGGCTTGTAGGAGCCGACCGCGCCCAGCGTGCCGAACTCGGCCTCGGCCAGCACGACCGCCTCCGCGAAGCGCGAGCGACCGCGACGGGTCCGCGGCGTCCCAGATGCGCCGGTCCGCCGGCGCGCAGGCGCTCGACGCGGGCACCTCCAGCTTGCGCGCCGCCGCCTCGAAGATCGGCTCGCGCACCCGGCGCGCGGCCTGGATGGCCGCGTTGCCGGTCATCAGCGTGACGCGCGACGAGTACGAGCCGAGGTCCACCGGCGTGAGGTCGGTGTCGGCGGTGACCACGCGGATGTCCTCGGGCCGGATGCCCAGCTCCTCCGCCACCACGTAGGCGAGCACCGAGTCCGAGCCCTGGCCGATGTCGGTGGAGCCGCAGAACACCGCCACGCCCCCGCCGCGGTCCACCTTGATCTGCACGCCCGAGTGCGGCATCGCGTTCCAGTAGATGGGCAGGCCCGGCGCCGCTGATGTAGGCCGAGCCCGCGATGCCGATGCCGCGGCCCGGGCCGAGCCGCCCGCGCTTCTCGCGCCAGCCGCTCTGCTCGATCACGCGCTCGAGGCACGTCGCGCAGGCCGATCGTGCGCACCTTCATCTGGTTCGCGGTGATGGTGCCCGGGCGCGAGCGTGTTGTCGCAGCCGCCACTCGCGCCGGGTCGAGGCCGAGGTCGGCGCAGAACTTGTCGATGTGGCACTCGAGCGCGAAGCGCGGCTGCGGCGTGCCGTGGCCGCGCTTGGGCCCGCAGGGCGGCTTGTTGGTGAAGACGCGCACGCCCTCGAACTTGTAGCGCGGGATCCGTGTAGGTGACGGTCTGCAGCGCGCCCGTGTAGTAGAGGCTGGCCACGCCGTAGCTGCCGTAGGCGCCGCCGTCGAGCGCGGAGCGGAAGTGCATCGCGGTGATCGAGCCGTCCTTCTTGAGGCCGGTCTTGATCCACATCTTCACGGGGTGGCGCCCGCGGTGGCAGTAGAAGACCTCCTCGCGCGTGAGCGTGATCTTCACCGGCCGGCCCGTCTTCATCGAGAGCTTGCCGACCGACGATCTCGTGGCTGAAGGGATCGCTCTTGCCGCCGAAGCCGCCGCCGTTCGGGCAGGCGATCACGCGGATGTGCGCGGGCGGCATCTCCAGCACCTTGGCCAGCGCGCGGTGCACGTAGTGCGGCGTCTGGGTGGAGGACCAGAGCGTGAGCTTGCCGTCCGGGCCGAAGGCGGCGACCGCCGCGTGCTGCTCCATGGGCAGGTGCGTGTTGCCCTCGAAGAAGAACGTGTCCTCGCGGACGTGGTCGGCCTCGCGCGAAGCCCTCCTCCACGTCGCCGAAGTCGAACGAGACCTCCTTGTGCACGTTGCCGTGCGGGCCGTAGTCGTGGATGCGCGCGTCCGGCCGGGCGAGCGCCTCCTCGATCGACATGAGCGGCGGCAGCACCTCGTAGTCGACGTCGATGAGCGGCAGCGCCGCCTCCGCCGTCTCCTCGTCCAGCGCGGCCACCGCGGCCACCGGATCGCCCACGAAGCGGACCTTGTCCGAGGCAGAGCGCGTGCTCGTCCTGGCTCACGGGCAGGATGCCGAACGGGATGGGCAGCTCGGCGCCCACCAGCGTGGCCAGCACGCCCGGGTGGGCGGCCGCCCGCGCGACGTCGATCGCGCGGATGCGCGCGTGCGGGTGCGGCGAGCGCAGCAGCCTCGCGAAGACCATGCGCGGCAGCACGAGGTCGTCGGCGAAGACGTCTGGCCCGTGACCTTGGCCGCGGCGTCCACCTTGGCCAGCGGCTTGCCGATGACGTCGTGAGCCTTCGCGCTCAGCCACGCGTCACCTCGCGGCTCGGCGCACGGGCGGCGCACGGCGCTCTCGCCGCGCATCCGCGCGGCCGCCAGCTCGACCGCCTCGAAGATCTTCAGGTAGCCGGTGCAGCGGCAGAGGTTGCCGGCGAGGGCCTCCGCGATCTCCTGCCGCGTGGCCGCCGGCTTCTCGCGCGAGCAGCGCCTCGCGCGGCCAGCAGGAAGCCGGGCGTGCAGTAGCCGCACTGGGCGGCGCCCAGCTCGGCGAAGGCCTGCTGCAGCGGGTGCAGCCCGCCGTCCTCGGCCATCCCCTCGACGGTGCGTGATCGCGCGGCCCTCGCACTCCACGGGCAGGGTCAGGCAGGAGAGCACGGGCCGTCCGTCGAGCGAGCACCGTGCAGGTGCCGCACTCGCCCAGCTCGCAGCCGTGCTTGGTGCCGGTGAGGGCCAGCTCCTCGCGCAGCACCTCGAGCAGGCGTGTGGTGGACGGGGGCCAGCACCTCGCGCTCCTCGCCGTTGACGCTGAGCTTGAGGCGGATGCGATCCACTGCCACTCCCGATTTGAACGAATTTGAACAACCGTTCAAATCGGGAGTATATCGCCCGCGGGCCCCGCCTGGCAAAGCCGCGGCGCGGAGTTCCTGCCCGATCAGAGCCGCCCTGTTCTTTTCCCGCCCCGCACCCCCAGACCCTCGAGCAGGTAGTCCGCGAAGGCCTCCCCGATCTCCTGGGAGGTCGCGGCCCCCCGCGGGTCGAACCAGCGGGTGATCTAGTTGACGGCCCCCAGGATCGCGAAGCTCAGCAGCTTGGGGTCGCCCCGGGCGAAGCTGCCGTCCTCCATCCCCTCCAGGACCACGCGTCGCACGCCGCGGTCGAAGCGGTCGCGCTTCTCGATCACCGCCGGAGGTGCGCGCGGGAGAGGTCCTGCAGGTCCTGGGTGAGGGCGGTGCCGTGCAGCTCGTCGATGATCATGTGGACGAAGGCCACGACGAGGCGGCGGCAGGCGCGCCGCGGGAGGGAGGCCGCGCTCGTCTCCACCTCGCGGAGCAGGTCGAGCAGGATGTCGAGCGAGTAGTCGTGGCAGAAGTAGAGGATCTCCTCCTTGTCGCGGAAGTAGTAGTAGAGGTTCCCCTTGGTCATGCGGAGGTGCGCGCGCGATCTCCTCGACGCTCGCCCCGTGGTAGCCGCGGCGGCGGAAGACAGGGCGGCGGCCGCGCAGGATCTCCACCCGCCGGCCCGTCGATCTCGCGGAGGCGCGCTTCACGAGGGACGGCACCTCCCCGAGCGGGCTTACCTAGGCCTCGCCCTCGAGCTGCTGCGCGAGGTAGTTCTCGACGCCGATCTCCTGGATCTGGTGGAGCTGCGCCTCCAGCCAGTCGATGTGCTCCTCCTCCGCCTTCAGGATCTCCTCGAGGAGCGAGCGCGTCCCGTTGTCGCCCTTGGCCCGCGCGAGCTCGACGCCCGGCGTTGAGCCGGGCCACCGCGTCCTTCTCGAGCTGCGAGGTCGAACTGGTGCTGCTCGGGGACCGTCCCCCCCACGTTGATCTTCATGTACTTCTGCATGTTCGGCGCGGCGTCGAAGTAGAGGATCCGGTCCATCACGAGCTGGGCGTGCTTCATCTCCTCGATCGACTCCTTGCGGCTGTGCGCGGCGAGGCGCTGGTAGCGCCAGTTCTCGCACATTCGGGCGTGGATGAAGTACTGGTTGATCGCGGTGAGCTCGGCGCACAGGACGTCCTGCAGCACCTGGACGACTTCGTCGTTGCCCTTCATCACGCCCCCCGGGGAAAGCGCAGCTTTCCCCGGGATCTTACCTCCAGAACCGTCCCGGGCGATCCCGCGGGTCAGCCCGACTTCAGGTAGGCGTGCAGGTCCGGCAGGCAGGCGGTGCAGGTGCTGCCGCAGCCCGTACGGTGGGTGATCTCCTCGAGGGAGAGCCCTTCCTCGCGGTGGAGGCGCGCGATGGCCGAGAAGGCCAGCTCCGCGCACTCGCAGCGGGTCATGGCGCGGCACCGGGGGGCCTCGAGATCGGGGACGGCGGCCTCGGCTTCCACCTCCCGATTATCCTGAAAATGAAATCCAATTTCAAATTCAAAAAGGAGGCGGGGGGGCTACAATCGGGCATGCCGGAAGCGCTCGATGTCGCCTGCCCCTGCTGCCAGGCCCTCCTGAAGGTAGACCCCGAAACCGGGGCCGTCGTCTGGGTGGACAAGAAGAAGGCTCCGGCCAAGGACTTCGACGACCTCGTGAGCCGCGTCCGCAGCCAGAAGAGCCAGCTCGACGAGAAGTTCCAGCGCTCCGTCCAGCAGACCCGCCACTCCAAGGAGATCCTGGACAAGAAGTTCGAGGAGGCGCGCAAGCGCGCCGAGGCCGACCCGGCGTCCCGCCCTCCCCACCCCTTCGACAACGAGTAGCGTGGCCCGCGCCGCCGTCCTCCTGGCCGGCTTCTGGCTCGGCCTCCTCGTCGCGTCCGGAGCCGTGGCCGCCGCCAACTTCCGGATCGTCGAGCGCGTCCTCGGGAGCGAGATCCGACCCGAGCTGGCGGCGCGGCTCGGAAGCGTCCCTGCCGACGACCGGCGGGCGGCCCTTCGACACCTCGCGGGGGAGATCAATCGCTGGATGTTCCAGCGCGGGTCCTGGGTGCAGCTCGTGCTCGGCATGGCACTCGTCGCCCTGGTGTGGTCGGGGGGAGGTGCCCCCCGCGCTCTCGCGGCCCTCCTCCTGGTGCTCACCGCCGTCCAGGCCTTCGCCCTCGCCGGCGAGATCACCTCGGTGGGCCGCGCGATCGAGTTCCTCCCCCGCCCGCTGCCCGCCGACGTGGGCCGCCGCTTCGGCATGCTCCACGGTGCTTACGTGGTGGCCGATCTCGTGAAGCTGGGAGCGCTCGGCGCGCTCGCCACCCTTCTCCTCCGCCGTCCCTAGACACCCCCTTGCCCGACCCCGGCGGGCCGATATAGCTTGAGGGGTCTTCTCGCAGGAGAAGACGGGGGTCGACATGAAAAGGAGCTCTCCATGAATAACCGGATCGCGGTGGCGGCACTCTTCCTGGCGGCGACGGCGGTGCCCGCCCTCGCCCAGAACGCGCGCGGCGAGGCGAAGGCCACCGTCTCCGGCAAATCCGTGAGCATCGACTACGGACGGCCGTCCCTCCGCGGGCGCGACATGCTCGGCCAGGCCCAGGTGGGCACGCCGTGGCGGATGGGCGCGGATGCGTCGACCACGCTCAAGACGGAAGCCGACCTCGACTTCTCCGGGGTCAAGGTCCCGAAGGGCGACTACACGCTCCAGGCCACCAAGGTGGAGGCGGACAAGTGGACGCTCAACGTCCTCGGCAAGGACGAGGCGAAGGTCGCCACGATCCCCCTCGCGAGCAGCACACTGCCCGCGTCCGTGGAGATGTTCACGATCGAGCTCAAGGGGGAGAAGGACAAGGGCGAGTTCTCGATGTCCTGGGGCACCCTGGCCATGAAGGCGCCGTTCGCCGCCCGTTAGCCGCCCGGTCCCCCTACCGGATCCAGCCTCTCCGCCGGTAGACGAAGAGGCCCAGCCGCTCGTGGATGACCGGCCCGAAGGCCCTCACCCGGTCCGTGGGCTTCGGCAGGTTCTCGAGGTCGAACTGGGTCTCGATCGCGGGTACGCAGACCACGGACAGGCCCACGCACTCAAAGGCGGCGCACGCGCGCAGCGTGTGCGTGGGCGAGGTCACGACGAGGAGCCGCTCGAATCCCCGGGCGCGGCAGAGTGCTCCCACTCCCAGGGCTTCCTGCCGCGTGTTTTCGATCGGTCCGATCACGATCAGCTCGCGGTCCAGCTGGAAGGTGGACAGCCAGGCCCGCGCCAGCGGCTCGTAGCGGCCGGCCGGCGGCGGGATCTCGGAGAGCACCAGGCGCGTCGTCCGGCCCTGCGCGAGGAGCTCCATGGCGCGCCAGAGCCGGCTCGCCGCCCCGGGCGCGGGCTCGTCGTCCCGCTGGACGTTCGAGGCGAGGACGTAGACCGCGTCGGCCGACTGCAAGGTGTCGCGGCGCACGAGACCCTGGGCGAGCCAGGCGGATAGCGGTGTGAAGCACACGGCCAGCCAGAGCACTGCCAGGCTCGCGGCCGCGATCGCCACCAGGGGGCGCAGGCGGGTCAGGCCCAGCAGCCCCCCGAGGAGGGCCGCGCCCAGGATCAGGAACTGCCGGTCGCCCCAGAACGAGACGAGGCTCGCGAGGTCCAGCTCGCGGGCGAACTCGCCCGCGAGCCCCCCCAGGACGAGGCCTTCCCAGAATCGCTTATTCGAAATAGCCGTTCACGTCGAGGATGAGATGCGTGGTACCCGCGGGATCGGAGCGGCCGACGAGCGCCCCTCCCGTTCCCAGGCCGTAGATCCCGTTGTTGGCCCGGGTCACGCCGGTCGAGTAGTTGATGGCCGAGGTCACCGGAACCGTCCCTCCCGCCGGGAAGAGCTTCACGAAGCCGGAGGCGGTGGGGCCTGCGACCGTGATGTTGAGCGAGACCCCCTTGGCGGTGGAGGGCACGTTGCACAAGCCGGTGATCGGTATGGTCCGGTCGACGCCCGCGGAGAGGGGCTGGCCGCTCCGCGTGTCGAGGATCCGGCAGGGCGTGAGGGTGTAGAAGTTCAAGCCGTCGTCGTCGACGATCGTCCCGAGGCCCTGGTTGTCCACGATTCCCGCGTTCGTGGGCGCGGTCAGGTTGACGAAGAACGTCTCGTTCGCCTCCCCAGTCGTGTCTCCGCTCACGCCCACCGTGACCGGCTGCGACGTCTGCCCCGGGGTGAAGGTCAGGGTGCCCGACGCGGGCGTGTAGTCGCCGGGCGCGATGGCGGTGCCGTTGGCGGTGGCGTAGGCCACGGTCACCGTCCGGTTGGTGAGCCCGGTCAGGCTCACGGTGAAGTTGGCGTTGACCGAGCCCGAATCGCCCTCCGTCACGGAGACGTTGTCGATGCTCAGCTGCGGCAGCGGGTCGTCGTCCGTGATCGTCCCCTGCCCGGTGCCGTCGTCGATGGCCGCGTTCTGGGGGTTCGAGAGGGTGACCGTGAACGTCTCGTCGGCCTCGTCGGCGAGGTCGCCGTTGATGGTCACGGGAAACGTGGCCACGGTCTGGCCGGGTATGAAGGTCACGGTCCCCGTGGCGGCCACGTAGTCCGAGCCCGCGGTCGCGCTGCCGTTGGACGTGGTGTAGTCGACGGTGACCTGCTGGCCGCTCGAAGGCGACAGCGTCACCGTGAACAGGGCCGGGCTCGTCCCGCTGTTCCCCTCGGGCACGATGACGTCCAGAACGGAAACGGTGGGTTGAGACGAAGGGGGGAGGATGCCCAGGCGCAGTATCCAGTCTCCGGTGACGCCCTGGCTCTCCGCGAACTGCCACGTACCCTGGGGGCGGATAAAGTTGCGCTGGGGAGTGATGCCGTTGGTGTCCGCGCCGAAGCCTATGGGCTGCAGGATGTCGAGCGTGAGGAAGAGCTCCACGCGGATGGTGCCGCTCGTGATGGCGGGAGGAGGGATCGGCTCCTGGGACATCAGGATCTGATTGAAGGCGTTGCTACCGCTGAGGAAGTAGTCGTTCGAGCTCTGCCAGATCAGGGATCCGGGGCCCACGCCGCCTCCGTCGTCCTGGTAGATGGAAATGTTGTACGGGTCCTGACCGCCTCCGCACCCGAAGACGAGGATGCGATCGATCGTGTACGGGTACTGCCCGGGGGACGCGGTGAAGCGGGCGGCCATGCTGTCCGCGTCGCCGACGCCCGTGTAGCAGGTCACCGCCCCGCCCCCGAAACTGTCGTTCTGGAGGAAGACGACCTGGGCACGGGCCGGGGTGGCGAACGCCCCCAGCGCGGCAAGGCCCATCGCGAGCGCGAGGGAAGCGGTCCGCATCAGCACCTCTCGTGCCGACATTGTAGGCGATCGCCGTCGAACGCCGGTGACGGGGCGCACGCAGTGCGCACCCTCTCAGCGGCTCTTCAGAAAGTCGAGAAGCGCAGCACGGTCTTCGTCCGAAAGGTCGGATTCGGTCCCGTATGCCCGTCCGGTGTGCCCTCCGTTGCCGTTGCCGGGTTGTGTGGTGTCGAAGACGCACGAGGGATCGCCATCGCCGCCGGCCAGGCCGAGCTTCACCGGGTCGTACTCCCGGTTGCACACGGGGAACGACGCGGGCCTCTCGGCGGCGGGCCGCAGGAGGTCGTCGATCGTGGGTACCGACCCGTTGTGAAGGTAGGGAGCGGTCGCCCAGACGGCCACGAGGGGCCGGCCCGCGTACTTCCGGGTGACCCGCCAGACGTCTCCGTCGCGCGGGGTGCCTCCCGCCGCGCGGATGATCCGCTCGAGGGCAGGCGCGATCGCGGCGTCGAACTCCGTGGTGCCCACGGGCAGGGCGAAGTTCAGGGCGCGACGCTCGTCCGTGCCGATCTCGCTCAGCTCGAAGAGCGAGTCCCCCAGGGGCTGCCCGGCCGCGGGGTCCGCGTGGCACGTCGCGCAACGCGTGCGGAACAGCTCGCCTCCACGCGCGACACGAGTGGCCTCCGGCACGCCGAAGGCGGCGGGCCACGCCGGGGGCGTGATCCGGCCCGCGAGCCGCTCCAGCTCCTGGATGTTCGCGACGTTCACGGTGGAGACGAACGTCCTTCGGTCGAACACCGCTCCCAGACCGAGCGCCTGGCCGACGTTGCGCTCGAGGAGCGAGTTCGTGCTCCCGTCCCAGTGGTACCAGGAGGTGCGTCCGATGTCCCAAAGGTGCGGGTAGCCGATGGGCGCGGTCAGGGGGCGCGCCTCCGCGGGGAAGAGGAGATTCCGGGCCCCGCCGAACGCATCGACGCGGCCGTAGCCGGGAGGGGTGGAATCGAGGTTTCGTCCCATCGCGAGGTGAAACAGGAACTCTGCGCGGGCCTTGAGCAATCGCGCCGCATTCACGAAGTCGGCGAAGGTGCGCTCGAGCGCGGCCTCGCGTTGGTCCTCCGGGCCCAGGTGCTCGAGGGCGCCCGTCTCGACGGGGGGGGCCGCGAGCACCTTGCGGGCGCGCGACCTGAATTGCTCCGGTCGGACCATACCCGGGGGCTGCGGCGCCGCCTCCGCGCGTCCGGCGATCACGACGCCCTTGCCCAGCTCTTCGGCAGGCCGCGCGAGCTCCTGCTCGTGCAGCGCTCGAAGCTCCTCGGCCAACGCCTTGTCCGTCCCCCGCGCATTGCGCAGGGACTCGAAGCGCGGATACGCCGCCTCCTGTCCGCCCCGGGGCGCCCGCAAGCGTCCCACGAACGCCCACAGCTCCCCGATGTCCGTGAAGGTCGCCACCGTGGAGCGCGCGAGGTCGCCGTAGAACCGGCTCAGATCGAAGAGATTCGGGGCCCCGTCGATGCGGATCACGGCGCGGCCGTCTTTCTTGAGCTCCGAGACGTGGCAGGCCGCGCAGTTCACGCCCACCATCGTCGTGCCGGCAAAGCGGAGATCCCGCGTCTGGTCCGCGGTGATGCCGATGGGCAGGCCCTCGGGGTTGTGGGGACCGACGGGGTCGGGGATGAGACCGTAGCGCTCGAGCCCTTCGGTGAAGGGCCGCTTCGTGGAGCTGTCGTTCAGGGCACGGAACCAGGAGAGCGGGTAGACCTCGCTCCCCTCGCCGAGGTGGTAGAAGCGCGCCTGCTCGTCGCCTTCGAGGCCGTTGCGAGCCCCCACCGGAGCCGCGCTCGGGCTCGCGGTCGGCGCGGGCGCGGGCGCGGGTGCTTGCCCCGAGCACGAGAGCACCGCCAGCAGCGAGGCGGCGATGGGCGCGAGCCTTGCCTTCGAGCTCGTGCTCACGGGTTCTGGCTCGTGATCTCGGAGTGCAGCGCCGGCACGCGGGTGCGCACGTCGTCGAGGACCTGGCCGATGTGGACCGCCTGGTTCACCGGGTCCACGGCGCCGAAGGGAATGCCCAGGTGGTGCAGGCCCACGAGGCCGCCGCTCTGCCGGTCGAGGACGGGGGATCCGGAGCTTCCCCCCAGGGTGTCGCAAAGATGGCCGAAGTCGGTCGCCCCTCCCCCGGTGCCCGGCCGCGCCACGGACTTCACCTTGCAGTCGTCGATGGACGCCTGCTTGAACTCGCCCGCGGGGTGCTCGACGATGACGAGCGCCTGGTCTTCGACCGCCGGGCCGGCTCCGAGCTTCACGCGGCCGAAGCCACTCGGGGCCTGGATGAGCCGCACGATCGCGTAGTCCAGCGGGACGCTCGCCGCCTCGAGCTTGGAGACGCGGAACGTCGTGGGCGTCGCGTTGGGCGTGTCGAAGCCGAACTCCACGAGCGCGCTGAGCGCCGCCGGCTCCGTCCCCAGGCAGTGCTCGTTGGTGAGCAGCAGGTCCGCGGTCACGAGGAACCCCGTGCAGACGAACTGGTCGCCGTCCTGGATGAAGCTCAGGCGGGCGATGGGGGGGGCCCAGCCGCGGACGTCCTGGGGGGCCGTGCGTATCGGGATCCGCTGATCGAGGCCGGTGATGCTCTGGG
The DNA here is from genome assembly GCA_963742595.1 of uncultured Acidobacteriota bacterium. GTDB lineage: Bacteria > Acidobacteriota > Vicinamibacteria > Fen-336 > Fen-336 > CAVPGH01. Next base: position 764,350 of record CAVUMT010000001.1, read on the forward strand.
GAACCGAGGAGATCACGCGAAAGGCGTACTGGTCCACGGCGATCTCCAGGCCCTGGGCGTCGGTGTCGGTGACGAGCTCTACCTCCGCTCCGCGTCCGGGCACCTCGCCGCTCCAGACCCCACCCGACGCCAGGAGCCGCGAGCCTCCCACGTGGGACTCGACCTCCTGGCCCGAGAGGTCGCGGATGCGGATCCGCCAGTCCGCGGCCGGGCGTCCACGTCGTACCTGCACGTGAACGCGGACCGCAGGCACGGGTGTCGTGTGGGAGACGACCCGGGTCCAGATCACTCCCGAGCCCCCCTGGGGAGCGGACACGAAGGGGCCCACGCTCACGACCTTCATGTCCTTGTAGAGGACCTTCTCCCGCTCGACCTTGAACGCCTGGGCCGCCGCGGGACGAGCGGCGAGAGCCGCAACCCCCACGAACAGGACCGCCGCCGTGATCCCTGCCTTGTGCAGCATGCTTCCTCCTGACGGGCCCCTCAGCTCACGGGGCCGACGTAGTCGTCGTAGTTCTCGAGCTGGTCGGCGACGAAGCCGCCGGTGGGCGCTCCCGTGGCGGCGTCCACGACCTGGTGCTTGAAGGGCCAGGACCCGCGGTCGATCTCCGGCTGGACGATCAGCCGGTTCGTGACGTCGTCGAGATAGACGATCCGGTAGCTCTGGCCCGTGATGTTCTTCGTCAAGCGGCGGACGTTGGCGAGAGGCAGCGTTCGCGATCCCCCGGCCCAGTTGATGGTGATGACGTTCGACTGCGGGTCGAGTTGCAGCTCCACCCGCCTGGTGGCGGGGCCCTTGGTGAGGACGGCGTGCTGGGGGGCCGTCACGGCGCGCTGGACGTTGAGAAGGCCCGCCCCGAAGACCTTTCCGATCAGGTTGTCCTTCTGGTCCGCCGTGGCGATGATGCGCTGCTTGATCAGCCAGGGATCGGTCACGCCCTGCGCGAACAGGATCGCGGCCGTGGCCGTGACGAGAGGCGCCGCGAAGGAGGTGCCCCGCACCGGCGCGTAGCCGTTGTTCCACGTGGGCGCGTGGTAGCCCGTGCCCGGAGCGGCGATCTGGACGACCCTCTCGTTCCAGTTCGAGCCGGGGGCGGGCGGGCTCACCGTCTTCTCGATGAGCCCGTCGCCCTGGGCGTTGGTGGCGGCCACGACGAGGACGTTCGTCCTCTCCCCTTCGCAGACGGGATAAGCCGGATACGGATAGACGCTCTCGCACACCGGCCTCTGGTCGGTGGGATCGTTGCCCGCGGCCACCACGAACAACGCGTCGAGCTCGTTGATCCTCTGGCGGATGTTCGTCACCAGCTTCTTCTCGTAGTGCAGGCTCAAGTTGAAGATCCGGACCTTCCGATCCCGAAACGCCGCCAAGAGCTCCCGGCCCACGTCGTCGTCCGTGCTGCGCAGAGGGACGATCTGCACGTTGGGGGCGATTCCGGCGAGGCCGTCCTGGACGGCCCGGCTCGCGATCAGGCCGGCGACGGCGGTGGCATGGTCCTCGAGTGTCGTCGACGCCTGGCACGTGGGGGGAGCGGTGATGGCGGGGGCTGGCGTCGGGGGCGCCGAGATGAAGCTGAAGGCCACGTTCGGCCCGCCGAAGGCGGGATGGTGGAAATCGATCGGCCGATCCTCCACTACCCCCACCTTGACGGCTCCGAGGCCGGACGGGAGCGACTGGTGGATCGTCTTCGCCAGGTCCTCGCGCTCCCTCTTGAGCGCGGCCATGTCGCAAGGCGAGGGGGAGGGCGCGGGGCTCGGCGGGGGCTGGGGGAGAGCCCCGTACGCCTTCGCCTCCGTCTCCTCGAGGGCGATCCAGTTGAAGCCGGGCGATACGAGGCGGATCTCGGAAAGCCATCCGTCCTCGCGCAGGAGGGTCCGGGGAAGGGCCACGAGCGCGCGCTGCTTCTCCGTCGGCACCGTGAGGCTGAACCCCGGGGGGAAGTCCCCCTGCCTGAGGTTGCGGATGTTGGCGGCGTCGTAGGGGCCCCATCGCTGCTTCCCGTAGGTCGGGGTCCGATGCACCGCGGTCAAACGGCTCGCGTTCAGCTCCATGAGCTCCGAGCCGTCGCGGTAGTCGTGGAAGGCGGGGCTGACGATGCGCCGGTCCACCTCTTCGCCCAGCGTGCGCCCTTCGAGCTCGCGGGTCTCCAGCGTCGCGAGGTCCACGACGCTCTCGATCGGCACGTCGGGAACGACGACGTGGGAGGGGGCCGGCGTCCGCCACTGACCCTGGGCGCACGATCCCGGGTTCAGCGAGCAGACCACGGTGGCCACCCTCGGGCTCGCCGGGGCGTCCCAGACCCGCTCCTGGGCCAGGGTCTCGTCGAGCGAACCGCGCCAGGCCACGCGTCGCGTGGCGAGGGCCCGACGGTTGAACAGGCTGGCGTAGAGCCCTTCGAGGGCGGGGCGGATGACACGGCCCAGGTCCACTTCCGTCGGGATCGGAAGAGGCCAGCGGTCGAGGACGCCGCGATCGGCGTCGAGGACGAGGAGCGAATCGCCGAGGTACAGAAGGCTCGTGGGCTTCGACACGGGAGTGGCGGGAGCGACCCTGGTCCAGCGCGCTTCCTGCCGGAGCGCGACGTAGACCGAGCCCGTGGCCTCGTCGACGACGTACAGGCTTCCGCGCGTCAGGATCACCGCTCCCGGCTTCTCGATGGGGCGGGACACCGCCGCGGGCACCCGCTGCGGAGAGCCGCTCTCGTGCTGGGGGGGGGCGGGCGAGCGCGTGTCCCACACCGAGAACTGGACGGGAGCGGGTCCCTTCTGCGCGACGCGGGCTTCGAAGGGAGCCGGCTGGCGGATCTGCCCCGATTCGGGAGAGGTGATAGCCACCGCTCCGCGATCCGCGGCGACGTGGATGGGCCCCGCGGGCAGTCCGCCGGCGAGCTCCTGCGGCTTGCGGTCGCCGTAGATATCGATCTGGAACACAGCCCTCGCTCCCCGGTCGGCCACGAGCAGGAGGCCCCCCGCGAACGCGAGACGACCGGGCCGTTGGAGCGGCGGACCCTGGAAGAAGACCGTGGCGGATCGCACGAGCGCCGTCTTCCCCGGCCGGACTTGCGCCGTCGGGCGATCGGGCTCGGGCAACCGGTAGACCGTCCCGGACGTCTCGTCGGCGAGGTAGAGGCCTTCCCGACACCAGGCGAGGCCGCTGATCTGCTTCGGCGCCGGCCTCACCGCCAGCGCCTGCCACCCGGTCGTCCCCCCGGGGTTGACGAGGAGCGTTCGGCGATCGTCGGCCACGCCGAATACCGAGGATCCGTCCGTGGCGAGAGGCGAGTCGGGCGCGAGCTTGAAGACCTCGATGCGGGACTGGGATTGGATGGCCGTCGGCCGAGCGAGCGTCAACGCCGCTAGGGCGAGTCCGAGGAGCCATCGGGAAACCGCCACATCGTTCCGCATCACTGACCTCCGCCCGAGTTCTCCAGGAGCCGTTTCAACAGGTCCCGCTCGTCGTTGCTCACCCGCCCGTCCCACCGGAGGTCTCGCGCGAACAGCCACACGAAGCGGGCGAACGGACGGCTCCCGCTCTCCAGCTCGCGCAGGGTCAGGAAGCGGTGGACCGGATCCTGGAGGCGCTTCGCCACGTCGGGGGCGAGAGGCTCTCTCGTGCACTGCTCCGGGGGGGCGGGCGCGCACGAGTCCGCTTTGAGCGCCGTCAGGCGTCGATCGCCGGTCGAGGCATCCAGCTCGTCGAGCACGTCCTTGATGAGGTCCCACTCGTTCGCGTAGCTCCACGCCGGGTAGCGCAGGGTGAGGCGGAGGGCGGGCTCGGGCAGGCCCAGGGGCTTGGATCCGAGGTAGATGACCCGCCCTTGGCCCCTCACCGTGACGCCCCCCGGCACCGCGAGGAGCAGCTGGCCGAGCGACACCGGCTTGCGTTCCGCGCCCACGAGCTCGGGAGGGGCGACGTCCGTCTTCACCCGCACCTCCTCCGTGGCCGGGCCCGGAAAGGCGGCGACGAGGACGCGGTCGGAGACCCGGCTTCCGACGAGCCGCGACGGCGCGGCCATCTCGACGGGAACTCTGGCGCCGCTCCCGTCCCGAGTGGCCGTGAGATCCCACTCCACGCGGAACGGGCGCTCCTTTCCGAACTGCGCCGCCCTGTCGGAAGAGTCCCCCTTCAGGGCTTCGTTCAGGCGGTCCGTGGCCTCCTCGTCCGCAGGTACCGACGGACGCCGAGGGTCGAAGCGGACGAGGGTGTTGATCGAGACGCTTCCCGCTACGGCGGGTTCCGACCGGATCTCGCCCAGCATCCGCACGCTCCCCACGGTCTCCGCTTCCGGCTCCCCCAGCGTGGGGGATGGCGTCGCTCCTTCGATCTCGGGCGACGGCGGGCTCTCGGCGGCCCCCCTCCCGCGCAGCCGCAGCACCACCGCCTGGGCCTCGCGTTGGCGCAGCGTCGTGCGCACGACGAGGAAGCCGTGCCGCCTCGCGTCTCCCGCCGGCCACTTCTTCACGGCGGCCAGGACAGAGTCGAGGCCGGTCGTCAATACCTCGAACGTCCTCGCGACCGAAGGCTCGAGCGTCGCCTGACGCGCGGGCGCGCCCCTCTTGCCGAGCACCTTTCTCGAGAGGTCGAAGAGACGGGGAGCGCGCTCGTCTTCGGAAAAGGCCACCCAGAGCTCGACCGGGCGCTCCGAGCTCCAGGGACGCCACGCGTCCCTTGGCGAGCGTCCCCCGTCGTCGTAGTGCTTCGCCTCGTCGAACCGCTCCGAGGTATCGGGCACGAGCGCGATCATCCACGCGTCGCGATCCGCCGACTCCCGGGCCCAGAGCACCTCCGCGGGGTGGATCTCCGGACGCCAGCCATGGACACGCTCGAGCACGAAGGGACCGTGCATGCACAGCGTGTGAGGCGCGTCGAACCCCGGTGGCGCGGACTTGTGCGTCGCGTTGATCCTCCCTCGACACGTCGCGCCGCGGTCGCCGCAAAACCACGCGTCGAAGCCGGCGGTGGGCGACACCTCCCCGTAGAGGCAGGCCTCCGTCCCCGTCCCCCCGACCACTTCACGGCACTGCGCGGCGTCGACGACACCGTGGAGCGCCGAGCCATTGTCCCCGAGCAGGTCCTGGAACGCCTTGCCGCCATCCAGCCAGGGATGAAGGTCGCTCTCGTCGCCGGAAAGGCCGTGCCAGAAATAGCTCCACCTCGCATCCGGACCGCACGCCGTGCGGCGGATGACGTCGGCGGGGAACCAGATCGGGTCGTACCCGTAAGAGAAGAACTTCAAGGTCCGGTCGGCCACGGCCCAGGATTTCTTCTTGGCGGCCCGCGAGCCGACCGCTGCGGTGTACGGCTCGACGACGAGCACCCCGGCCGAGCGCTGCGCGTCCACCCAGAGCCTTTCGAGCTCCTCGGCGGGGAAGGAGTCCCACTCCCCGACCTCCGCCGCCGGAAATCGAGCCAGCGACTGCGCACCGCAGCTCGAAGCCTGAAGGAGGGCCGAAACCACGAGCCCACCCAACGCTGGGAACGAGTAGGACATCTACGTTTCTTTACCGCTTAGCGTTAGCCTTTGTACCCTTTATGTTCAAAGTAAGCAAGGCTTTGGCGCAGGACGCGTTTCGAAAGGACACCAACTCCCTCGCCATCCCCTCGATGGCAGGAAGATCGGACGGCGGGCGTCCTAGACGATGAACAGCGGCGCGAGCACGAGCGTGATCGTGGAGAGCAGCTTGATGAGCACGTGCAGCGAGGGCCCGGCGGTGTCCTTGAAGGGATCGCCCACCGTGTCGCCCACCACCGCCGCCTTGTGGGGCTCGGACTTCTTGCCCACCACGACGCCGTCCACCTTGAACTCGCCGGACTCGATGTACTTCTTCGCGTTGTCCCAGGCCCCGCCGCCGTTGTTCATGACGGTGGCCATGAGGATGCCGGTGATGGTGCCCACCATGAGGAGGGCGGCCACCGACTCCGCGCCCACCTGGCCGTCGGGCGACAGGTAGCGGAAGCTGAAGCCGACGACGACGGGGGTGAGGACGGCCAGGAGGCCGGGCAGCCACCATCTCGCGCAGCGCGCCCACGGTCACGATGTCGACGCAGCGCGCGTAGTCGGGCTTGGCCGTGCCCGCCATGATCCCGGGGTTCTCCTTGAACTGCCGGCGCACCTCGGCGATCACGACCTGGGCCGCCTTGCCCACGGCCTTGATGGCGAGGGCGCTGAAGACGAAGACGAGGGTGGCGCCGAGCAGGCCGCCCACGAAGACCGGCACGCGCGTGAGGTCGACCTCGATGTGCTCGCCGGTGATCTTCGCGACCTCGTCGAGGTAGGCGCTGAAGAGCAGGAAGGCGGCGAGGGCGGCGGAGCCGATGGCGTAGCCCTTGGTGAGGGCCTTCGTGGTGTTGCCCACGGCGTCGAGGCGGTCGGTCTTGTGGCGGATCTCCTCGGGCTGCTTCGACATCTCGATGATGCCGCCCGCGTTGTCGGTGATGGGCCCGAAGGTGTCCATGGCCAGGATGTAGGCGCAGGGCGCGAGCATGCCCATGGTGGCGATGGCGGTGCCGTAGAGGCCGGCTCCCGCGAGGTCGCCGAGGGCCATCTTCCCGCACCAGTAGGAGCGCCAGGAGGGCGGCCGAGATCACGAGCACGGGCAGGCCCGTGCACTCGAAGCCCACGGCGAGGCCGCTGATGATGTTGGTGGCGGGGCCGGTCCGGCTCGCCTCCGCGATCGACCGCACCGGCCGGTACTTGTACTCGGTGTAGTACTGGGTGATCCAGACGAAGGCGTAGGCGGTGAGGATGCCGATGACGCCGGCGAGGAGCAGGTAGCCCTGGCTGCACCGGACGGCCAGCTCCCGCGCACCGGCTTCAGGAGCAGGAAGACCGCGGCCGCGAAGCCGACCATGGCCAGGATGGTGGTGACCAGGTAGCCCGCGGTTCAGCGCGTTCATCGGGTCCTCGTCCTCGCGGCACTTCACCGAGAAGACGCCCACGATCGTGGCGATGAGGCCGAAGGCGCGCGCCAGCAGCGGGAAGAGGATGCCGCCCATGCCGAAGACCGGGATAGAGGGCGATCCCGAGGATCATGGCCCCGACGTTCTCGGCGGCGGTGCGACTCGAAGAGGTCGGCCCCGCGGCCCGCGCAGTCGCCCACGTTGTCGCCCACGAGGTCGGCGATCACGGCGGGGTTGCGCGGGTCGTCCTCGGGGATGCCCGCCTCCACCTTGCCCACGAGGTCGGCGCCCACGTCGGCCGCCTTCGTGTAGATGCCGCCGCCGAGCTGGGCGAAGAGGGCCACGAAGCTGGCCCCGAAGCCGAAGCCGACGATCTGCAGGGGCACGTGCCGGTAGTCCTGGCAGCCCGCCGAAGAACCAGAAGAGCCCGCCCACGCCCGAGCAGGCTCATGGACACGACGGAGAGGCCGGAGACGGCCCCGCCCCGCAGCGCGATCTGCAGCGCCTTGTTGAGGCTCGTCATGGCCGCGGCCGCGGTGCGGATGTTGGCGCGGATGGAGACGAACATGCCGATGTAGCCGGCGATGGCCGAGCAGAGGGCGCCGATGAGGAAGGAGATGGTGACCTTCCAGAAGGTCCCCTCGCCCATCTCGGCGATGTTCTTGACCTCGCGGTTCACGTAGTAGAAGCCGAAGATGGCGGCGGCGGCCACCACGGAGAGCAGCGCGATCGTCCGGTACTGCCGGGAGAGGAAGGCCTCGGCCCCTTCGCGGATCGCGTCGGAGATCGCGCGCATCTCGGGCTTGCCGGTGTCCGCGGCGAGCACGTGCCGGGCCAGGAAGCCAGGCCACCACGAGCGACGCCACGCTGATCCCCAGGACGAGCGGCAGAACGCTGTCGACCGACATCGAGCCTCCCATGAGCTGACTTGTAAGAGTGTCTTGCCGTGGGGGCGGCAAACCCGTCGAGATTACGTTGGGATGACGACCGGAGTCAAACCCCGCATTCACTCGGTCCGGAACGGGTAGAAAGGTGACAGGGGAGCGGTCCTCCCCTGTCCGTTGCGGCCCCTATGATTCGCCGGTGCTCGAGCTCGATCTCGACGGCGGACTGGCGCGGCTCGGGTACGAGACGTTCCGGCCGGGCCAGCGCGAAGCCATCTTCGCCCTGCTGCAGAAGGGCCGCCTTCTGCAGGTCGCCCCCACCGGCGGGGGGAAGAGCCTCACGTACCAGCTCCCGGCGAGCCTGCTCCCCGGCACGAGCCTCGTGATCTCCCCGCTCGTGTCCCTCATGCACGACCAGGTCCAGGCCCTCACGGCACGTGGGGTACCCGCCACGTTCCTCGCCGCCACCCTCTCGGCCCCGGAGATGCGCGAGCGGCTGGCGCGGCTCCGCCAGGGTGCTTTCAAGCTGGCCTACGTCGCCCCCGAGCGCCTCGCCTACCCGGGGTTCAGGGCCCTCATCCAGGACCTCGGGGCGCCGCTCGTCGCGATCGACGAGGCCCACTGCATCAGCGAATGGGGCCACGACTTCCGGCCGGAGTACCTGGCGATCGGCGGTCTCCTCGCCGAGCTCCGTCCGCGGCTGGTGCTCGCCTGCACCGCGACCGCGACACCGATCGTGCGTGACGAGATCCTGGTGCGCCTCGGCCTCGGTCCCGACACCCCGCAGCTCCTCCAGGGCTTCGCCCGCCCGAACCTGGCGCTGCGCGTCCGGCACGTCACGTCCGAGCGCGACCGCGACCGTGACGTGGACGCGCAGCTCGAGGAGGCCCTCGGGGGCCCGGGTTCCCGGCGCGGGACGGCCATCGTCTACGCTCCCACGCGCCGATCCACGGAGGAGGAGGCGGCCCGGCTCGCGGCGCGGGGCTGGCGCGCCGACGGCTACCACGCGGGGATGACCGGAGAGACGCGCACGCGGGTGCAGCGCGCCTTCGCCGAGGGCGCCCTCGAGGTGGTCGTGGCTACCAACGCGTTCGGGATGGGGATCGACCGGAGCGACGTGCGGGCGGTCGTGCACCTGGCACCGCCGGGATCGGTCGAGGCCTACTACCAGGAGGTGGGCCGGGCGGGACGCGACGGCGAGGAGGCCTTTGGCCTCCTTCTCCACTCTCCCGGCGACCTGCCGCTCCGCCGGCGCCTGCTCGAGTCTGGCGGCGGGGGCGACGCCCCCCGGCCCGAGGTCGTCGAGCACAAGTGGGGGCTGTTCCTCGACCTGATGCGCTGGGCCGAGGGCGGGAGCTGCCGCCACGACGCGATCCTGCGCTACTTCGGGGACGAGACCGAGACCCTCGCCGGCTGCGGCCGCTGCGACGTCTGCCGCGAGATGGGCGACGACCCGGCGGGCGACGAGGAGACGAGCCTCCTCGTGCGCAAGGCGCTCTCCGCCGTGGCCCGCGTCGACCGGCGCTACGGCCTGACGGCCGCGGTCAAGCTCCTGGCCGGCGTGCCCGATCCGAGGCTCCAGCGCGCCGGGCTCGACCGCACCCCGACCTACGGCACGCTCCGCGAGCACTCGGAGGCGTGGCTCACCCAGCTGCTCCGGCGCTGCGTCACCGCGGGCTGGGTCGACTTCACCCCGGGCGACAAGCCCATCGTGCTCCTCACGGGCTCGGGCCGCGCGGTGATGAAGGGCGATCGGCCGGCTCGCCTCGTCGTGCCGCGCGAGCACGTCGCCCCCCCTGCGTCGCGAACCCCCTATCGCACTCCCGGGACGCGCGGGGCCCGGCCCTCCGAAGCCGAGGACGTCCTGCCCGCAGAAGCGTCGTCCCTCTTCGAAGCCCTGCGCCGGCTGCGCTCCGAGCTGGCCCGCGCCGAGAACGTCCCCGCGTTCGTCGTGGCCAGCGACCGCACGCTGCGCGACATCGCCGTCCTGCGACCCCGCGGGCTCGAGGCCTTGCAGCGCGCCCACGGCATCGGCCCCGCCAAGGCCGAGCGTTACGGGGCGCGCATCCTCGCCGTGGTCGCCCGCGCCGGCTGAGCCGCCCTCAGGCCTTCCCCTGCTCCATCCGCTTCCGCATCACGCTGTGCTTCTGGCCGTAGCCGAAGTAGATCAGCAAGCCGAGCGGCGAGCCAGATGAGCAGCCGCTACCAGTTCTCCGGCGGCAGCGAGAACATCAGGATCAGGCAGGTGAGGATGCCGAGGATCGGGGACGAGCGGGCTGAGAACGGCGCGCGGAACGGCCGCTCCGCCTCCGGGTGCGTGCACGCGCATGATGAGGACGGCCGCGCAGACCACCACGAACGCGAACAGGGTGCCGATGTTCGTGAGGTCGGCCAGGATGCGCAGGGGCAGGAAGGCCGGCGCCGATGGCCACCAGCGACGCCGGTGAGGATGGTCGCCTTCCAGGGCGTGCGGTACTTCTCGTGCACGGCGCCGAAGAAGACTCGGGGAACCAGGCCGTCGCGGGCCATGGCCAGCCAGACGCGCGGCTGGCTCAGCATCATGACCAGGAGCACGGAGGTGATGCCGGCCATGGCCCCGACGCTGATCAGGAAGCGCGCCCAGGGCAGGCCCGCCTGGCGGAAGGCGTCGGAGACCGGGCGTCTCGATGTTGATCTTGTCGTAGGGGACCATGCCGGTGAGGACGGCCGCCACCGCGATGTAGAGGATGGTGCAGACGACGAGCGAGGTGATGATGCCGATGGGCACGTCCCGCTGCGGGTTCTTCGCCTCCTCGGCGTGGGTGGAGACCGAGTCGAAGCCGATGTAGGCGAAGAAGATGATCGCCGCGCCCGGCCAGCATGCCCGAGCGGCTCGCCGCCCGCGCCCGTCTGGCCGAAGAGCGTGTGGCCGAAGAAGCTGATGCCGGTGAGGCCGTAGGGCGCGAAGGGGTGCCAGTTCGCGGGGTTGACGTAGAAGACGCCCACCACGATCACGAAGAGCACGATCGCCACCTTGACCACGACCATGACGGTGTTGAAGCCGGCGCTCTCCTGGATGCCGATGACGAGGACCCACGGTGACCAGGCACGGCGATGAGCGATCCGCGGGCAGGTCGAACGAGGCTGCCCGTGCTCACGAAGTGGCCCGAGCGGCGGGGTCGTAGTCGAAGGGCGAGTTGCGACAGCGCCTTGGGCAGGTGGATCCCGAAGATCGCCAGGACGTCCTGGAAGTTCTTGGACCAGCCGTGGGCGACGGTCATGGAGGCCACCGCGTATTCGAGGATGAGGTCCCAGCCGATGATCCAGGCGAAGAGCTCGCCCAGGGTGGCGTAGGCGTAGGTGTAGGCCGAGCCCGCCACCGGCACCATGGACGCGAACTCCGCGTAGCAGAGGGCCGCGAAGATGCAGGCGAGGCCCGCGGCCACGAACGAGAGCATGAGGGCGGGCCCGGTCTTGTCGTGGGCGGCCACGCCGGTGAGCACGAAGATGCCGGTGCCGATGATGGCGCCGACGCCGAGGCTCGTGAGCTGGACGGGGCCGAGGACGCGGCGGAGGCGGTTCTCGCCCCGCGCTTCCTCGAGAAGAAGGGCAAGCGGCTTGCGCGCGAAGAGCTGGCTGGCCATGGTTTCTCCTGAGAGTTCCGGGTCAGGCGCTGTGGAAATCCTTCACCTTCTCCGCGGCCTCCGGAGGAGCGCCGAGGACGCGGTAGAAGCACCAGGCGGTGAGGATCGTGACTCCCCCCACCGAGACGAGCATGAAGATCCAACCCAGGCCGTTCATGTTCTTCCTCCTATCGCGCCGGCTCGTCCGCCGGCGGGCGGGTGCCGTCCACGTCCAAGCCGAGCGCCTTCCAGCGGCGCGTGCCCACCGCGGTGACCGCGACGAGCAGCGCCAGCGACGCGAGGATCACGAGCCACGCGAGCTGCGCCTCGTGGTTGGGCGGCACATTGTTCGCGGGATCACCCAGCACGGTGCGCACGTAGCCGGGCACCTGCTGCACGCAGAAGCCGACGAAGACCACGATCAGGTAGACGGGCGAGACGTACTTGATGATGAAGCGGTAGATGCGCGGGATGCGCATCTGCGCGCCCTGGTGGGCCTCGTCGAGCCCACGGTCTATGCCGAAGATCCACCCGAAGCAGATGATCTGCACGGTGGCCATGATGAAGATCATGAACGTCCCCACCCAGAAGTCGATCGTGTCCAGGGCCACGAGCCCCTTGCTGTAGTAGAGGACGAAGAGGTTCCCGAAGAACGCGATCACGGAGACGGCGGTGGTGGAGAGCCCCCGTCCCCACCCGAGCGCTTCCTCGAAGAACGCCTGCGCGGGCTGGAGCATGGAGAGCGACGACGTGATCGCGGCCAGGAAGAGCATCAGGAACCAGAGGGCCCCGAAGAACGCTCCCAGCGGCATGTGCGCGAACACGACGGGCAGCGTGTTGAAGCCGGTGGAGAAGGTCCCGCCGGTGTTCGCGCGCGTCAGGGGCTCGCCCAGGAAGACGATGGCCGCAGTCAGGGTGATGAGGCCGCCCAGGCAGACCTCGAAGAACTCGTTGGTCGCGGAGGCGGTGAGCCCGGAGAGCACGACGTCATCCTTCTTCTTGAGGTACGACGCGTAGTTGATGATGACGCCGAAGCCCACGGACAGGCTGAAGAAGATCTGCCCCGCGGCGGCCATCCACGCTCGGAAGTCGGTGAGACGCGCGAAGTCGGGGTTCCACATGAACCCGAGGCCGTTGACCACGTTCTGCTCGGGCATCGAGGGGTCGGGAGTCCCCAGCGTGAGCACGCGCAGGAGGACGATGATCCCGCAGACTCCCATCGTGGGCATCGCCCACTTGCAGACCGTCTCGATCCCCTTGGAGAGGCCCTTGTAGACGAACCACGAGTTGAGAACGAACGTGATGCCCCAGAAGACGAACATGTGGCCGTGGCCGCCGCCGAAGAGCTCGCCCTCGCGGCTCGAGCCGGTGATGAACCCGAAGAAGCTGCTCGACGTCTTCACCTGCTCTACGACACCCTGGCCGGTGCCGATACCGATGCCGCCCTGCGTCAGGTAGTACCAGAAGTACCCGAGGCACCACGACTCGATGACCACGTAGTAGAAGTAGACGACGAGCGGGATGAGGACACCGGTGACCCCCGCGTAGCGGGCCCAGGCTCCCTTCCCGAAGACCCCCATGATGGCGGGCGCGGAGTGGAAGCCCTTCCTCCCGCCGTAGCGTCCCATCGCCCACTCCGCCCACCCGATGGGGATGCCCAGGAAGAGAAGGGCGCAGAAGTACGGGATCATGAACGCCCCGCCGCCGTTCTGGGCCGCGTTGCCGGGGAACCGCAGGAAGTTGCCGAGCCCCACCGCGGAGCCGGCCACGGCCAGGATCACTCCGATCCGGCTCGCCCACTGCTGTTGTTGCTGAGACATGAGAAGGGCCCCTCCTGGATCGGAAGCGGCGGCGACTGGCGCGAAGGATAGGGGATCGGCCCGGAAAGTCAAAGCAGGGCCGTGGTATGTTCCCGCCCGCCACCGCCGTCGGCGTGCCCGGGAGGGTTCATGCTCTTCTTCGCGACGATCGTCATCTACGTGGCGGTCCTGCTCGGAGTGGGAGTATGGAAGAGCCGGACCACCCGCACCCAGGAGGACTTCATGGTGGCGGGCCGCCGGGTCTCCACGTGGTTCCTCGTGGGGACGCTCGTCTGCACCTGGGTGGGCTCGGGCAGCCTTTTCGGGGGAGCCGGCCTCGCGTTCCGCGAGGGGATCGGCGACCTCTGGATGAGCGCGGGCGCGTGGGTGGGGATCGTGCTCGTCTACTTCCTCGCGCACCGGGTGCGCCGGATCGCGCAGTTCACGGTGGCCGACATCCTGGAGAAGCGCTACACGCCGCTCGCACGCGTGCTCGGCACCACGACCGTGATCGTGGCCTACATGGCGATCGCGGGCTACCAGTTTCGGGGCGCGGGCCGCCTCATGAACCTGGTGACCGCGGACCTGCCCGGCGGACTGCCCCAGATCAGCGTCGAGCAGGGACGCGTCCTCGCCTGTGTTCTCGTGATCGTCTTCACGCTCCTCGCGGGCATGGTCTCCATCGTCTCCATCGACATCTTCAACGGCGTGCTGATGATCGGGGGTGTGCTCATCGCCCTACCCTTCGCCCTCTCCGCGGTCGGCGGCTGGAGCGAGGTCGCGGCCGTCGTCCCCGCCACTCACTTCGCGGTCTTCGGCGCGCACGGGCCGGTGTGGGCCTTCGGAGTCTTCTTCCCCACCTTCTTCCTGCTGCTCGGCGAGAGCAGCATGTACCAGAAGTTCTTCTCTGCGAAGGACGAGCAATCCGCCCGCCGCGCCGTGTTGGGCATGGTGGTGGGGGTCGTGATCATCGAGACGTGCCTCGCGCTGCTCGCGGTCGTCGGAGCGGGCAAGTACTGGAACCTGGCGCCGTTCCGTGCGGCGGACGGGACCCTCGACGCTCCCGTCACCGAGACGATCATCCTCTACCTCGCCCGCCACGACCTGCCCGTGTGGGCAGGGTGCCTCCTGCTCGGCGCGGGCATGGCCATCATCTTCTCCACCGCGAACACGTTCCTGATGATCCCCTCGACGAACCTCGCCCGGGACATCTACCAGCGCTTCCTCCGGCCGGACGCGACGGAAGCGCAGATCGTGCTCTTCCAGCGGATCATGATCGTCGTGGTCGGCGTGTTGGCCTTCCTCCTCGCGACGCAGTTCACCACGATCCTGCAGATGGCGTTTACCGCGTACACGATGGTGGGGGCCGGGCTGACCCCGGCCCTTCTCGCCGCCTTCCTCTGGAAGCGCGTGACTCCGGCGGGAGGCACCGCCTCCATCGCCGCGGGCATGCTCGTCACCGTCCTCATCACGTGGCAGCAGAGCGCTCTCTCCGCATGGCTCTCCGCGCGGTACGCGCAGCCGGTGGACGTCACCGAGTTCATGATCTACCCCGCGGTGCTCGCCTCGCTCTTCTGCCTCGTGGTGGTGAGCCTGCTCACGCCGGCGCCCCCCGAGGAAAAGTGGCGCCCGTTCCTGGAGTGATCCCCGCGTCCGCTCGTTAGGCGCTATTCGAAGGTGGAGGCGTTGGCCACCTTCACCCAGCGGCCGTCCCGCTTCTCGTAGGCCATGATCCCCGCGTAGACGAAGGACTGCACCTGCCGGACGCCCGCGGAGTCGGGAGAGGTCCGTCGAACCTTGAGCCGCGAGATCACCCACGCTGCGCTGCCGTCGTCGGAGATCCTCACCGCCGGCGGCTCGACGTCGTCCCACTCCTCGTAGCGCGCCCCCGCGAAGACCCTCTCGAACATCCGCCGCTGCGACTCCGGGGTGACGAGGTCCACCTTCCCCCGGCTGACCGCGAGGAAGGAGTCGCCCGTGCCGGAGGCGAGGAGCGCCGGGTCCGCCCGGTAGTGGGCGAGGCGGTCCCGCTCCACCGTGGCCAGGATCGCGGCGCGAGCGGCCTCGAGGTCGATACGTGCACGCGCGCTGCCCGCCGAGCAGGACGACGCGAGGGGGAGCCGGAGAAGGGCGGACTCGCGCAGCCTGTCGAGCGGCCAGGGCCGCCCCTTGTCGTCCTGCCGGTTGAGCTGGCTGCCCGCGACGTAGACGAGGTCGTCCCCCACGACGACTCCGGTCGTGGGCACGTCGTAGTCGGGATGCTCACGCTCCCGGAGGTCGACGCACGTGACGCTCGGCTCCCCATCGCCCAGGAAGGCCTGTACCACCCGCGCCGGTCCGGCCGAGAACCCGTTCTGGACCCCCACGAGGCTCTTGCCGTGGACGTACAGCCCGTCGATCCCGGCGAGCGTCACGCCCGGCGGCGTCGGGAGCGGCCGGAGGGAGCGGGCCGCCACGTCGAGGAGGACGATTCCCTGCAGGTGGTCGGCGAGGTAGATCGTGCGCCCGTCCGGCGACATCGCGATGCCGTTCACGAAGAGCCCCGGCGTGGGCGCGAACCGCTCGAGCCGGGCCTCCTTTCGCACCACCCGGAACACGGCCCCCTCGCCGCTCAGGTAGACGTCGCCGTCCGGGGCCACGACGAGGTCGTTGAAGCACTGAGGCTCCTTGCGGCTTCCCGCCTCGAGCTTGCCGAGGAGCCGGCCGGTACCGAGCTCGTAGCGGAAGACCGCGGTCGTGCCCTGCCGGCGCGGCTCGGGGTCCAGCATCACGGGGCTCGTCCCGTTGCAGGCGTTGGCCCACAGCTCGCGCCGCGACGCGTCGAGCTTCATTCCCAGCACCGACATGAGGCCGTCGCGCTTCGACGGGACGAAGTCCCTGGCGACGCCGTCCTTCACCGCCACGATCTTCCGCCGGTAGAGGCTTCCCACGTAGTAGGTATCCTCGGCGGGGTCGTAGGCGACGGACTCGGGAAGCAGGTCCTTCTCGACGAGACGGAAGGCGAGCTTGCTCCGGACCACGGGCGTGACGTTGCCTCGGAATCGGGAGAGCAGGGCGCGGACCTCGGGCGCGTCGGCGGCCGCCCCGAACGCCTCCTGGAGCCGCGCGGGGTCCGTTCCCACCCCGAGCGTCGCCGCCCTCCCCAGCCACTCGAGGGCCTCCTCGACACACCCCAGGCGCGCCAGCGACCGGCCCAGTCCCACGGGACCGGTGGACGCTTGAGGGTAGTCGGCGGCGAGCGAGCGGAACCCGGCCTCGGCCGCGGCGTAGTTTCCGGATTTGTAGGCCTCAGTGGCATCGTGCGCCCGCACGAACGGATCGGGCGCGACCGTCGAGGAGACGAGCACGACGGCGGCGACACCCAGGGAATTGAACATCGCGTGCGCTCCGCCCCCGCCCTCCCGGATCGGAGAGCGCCCGATCGTAGCCCGGACGCTTACTCCGAGCGAAGCGCGATCGTAATTTCCCCCGCTACTCCGAGCGAGGCGACGGGGTCCACGCGGGTCGCCCGCCACGCGGGCAGGGCGCTCGCGGCGAGAGCGGCCGTGCCGAGGAGCAGGGGGACGCCCACGAGCGTGAGCGGATCGCGCGTGCTCACGCCGAAGAGGAAGCTCGCGACGAGGCGCCCCGCGGCGAGCGAGAGCGCGAGCCCGATCGCGATCCCCACCCCCACGAGGGTGAGCGCCTGGGCCACCACGAGCCGCAGCACGTCGCGCTGGCCGGCCCCGAGGGCCATGCGCACCCCGAGCTCGCGCGTCCTCTGCTTCACGGAGTACGAGAGCACGCCGTAGATCCCCACCACCGCGAGGAGAAGGGACAGCAGGCCGAAGAGGGCGAGGAGCAACGCCCCCGTCCGCGGGGCCCAGAGCGACTGGCGGAGGACGTCGGCGAGCGTGAAGACGTTCGTGACGGGCAGGGCGCGGTCCATCTCCTGGACCTCGCGACGCGCGAGGCCGAGAGCGCTCGCGGGATCGGAGGCGGCGCGGAGGACGAGGCTCACCGCCGGCTCGTTCGACTGCCCGAGGGAGAGGTAGATGTAGGGCTGCGGGTTCTCGCCGATGAAGTTGTACTTCCCGTCGGCGGCCACTCCCACCACCTCGTTCCACCACTCCTGGCCGAAGAACTTGAATCGCTTTCCGACGGCGTCCCCATCCGGCCAGAACTGCTTCGCCATCGTCTCGTTGACGACGGCGACGCGGGGCGCCCTCTCGTCGTCCGCGGGGAGCAAGGCGCGACCCCGTCGCAGGGGAATGCCCATCGTCTCGAAGTAGCCGGGCTCCACCGTCGTGAGCTGCACGAGCCTTCCCTTCCCGCGGTCCGAGCTGTCGACGCCCTCGGGAAAGACCGTCCGGAGGAAGCCGCCCTGGAAGAGCGGAATCACCGTCGCGAGGGTCGCCCGCTCCACCCCGGGGAGGGCCGACGCGCGCTCGAGCATGCGGCGCCGGAACTCGCGTGCCCGCGCGGCGTCGTAGCCCTGGGCCCCCAGGTTCACGGTGAGGGCGGCGAGCTTCTCGTGGTCGAACCCGGGGTCGATCTTCTGGGCGCTCGCGAGGCTCCGCACGAAGAGCCCCGCCCCCACGAGGGCCACGAGCGAGAGCGCCACCTGGCCCGCCACGAGCAGGTTGCGGAGGCTCAGGGGCCGATTGCCGCCGATCGCGGGGCCGCCCCGCTGCTTCAGCTCGTCCACGATGCTCGGCCGCGAGGCGCTCCACGCGGGGGCGAGCCCGAAGAGCGCGGCGGTCAGGAGCGAGACGAGTGCCGTGAAGGCGAGGACGCGCCCGCTCGGCGAGAAATCGATCGCATCCGCCGGGATCGCGGGAGGGCGCACCGACCAGAGGAGCCCCTGCCCCCAGTAGGCGATCAGGATCCCGAGGAGACCGGCGGCGAGGGCGAGGAGCAGGCCCTCGGTGAGGAGCTGCCGCACGAGGCGGCCGCGGGAGGCCCCCACGGAGAGACGCACGGCCACCTCGCGCTGCCGCACCGCCGCCCGCGCGAGCAGCAGGTTCGCCACGTTCGCGCAGGCGATGAGGAGCACGAGGCCGACGACGGCCATGAGGAGCGTGGCCGCGCTCACGACGTTCCCGCGAAAGCCGGGGTTGATCGTGGCCTCGGCGAGCGGGAGGAGGGCGACGCTGCGCCCGCCGTTGGCGTCGGGGTACTCGCGCGCGAGCCGCTCCGCGATCGTCTTCAGGCTCGCTTCCGCACCGTCGATCGTCTTCCCCGGCGCCAAGCGACCGATCACCTGGAAGAGGAGTGCCCTCCGGCTGTCCAGGTTCTCCCGGAGGAAGCCGGAGGTGACTTGCGGGTACGCCATGTACGGCACCCACAGCGCGGGGGAGAAGGTGGCGTTCGTTCCCTGGAACCCCCGGGGGGCGACCCCGATCACCGTGAACGCCTGCCCGTTCAGGGTGAGGGTACCGCCCACGACGCCGGGGTCCCCGCCCAGCCGCCGCTGCCAGAAGCTGTGGGAGAGCACGGTCACGAGCCGGGCGCCCGGGACGGCGTCCTCGTCGGCGAGGAAGGCGCGGCCGAGCGCCGGTTTCACACCGAGGAGCGCAAAGAAGTTGCCGGTCACCATCTCGCCGAAGATCTGCTCGGGGTCCCCCCGACCCGAAAACGCCAGCGGCAGGGCGTTGATCGCGGCCATGCCGGAGAACGCGTCGCTCTCCTCCCGGTAGTCCGCGAAGTTGAGGCGCGACGTCGGCAGGAGGTTCAGGAACGACCCGCGGTTGCGCTCGTCGGTGGTGAAGAGGGCGACGAGCCGCTCCCCATCCTCGACGGGGAGCGGGCGGAGCAGCACCGCGTCCACGAGCGTGAAGATCGTGCTGTTCGCGCCGATGCCGAGGGCGAGCGAGAGCACGGCGACGAGGGTGAAGCCCGGGTTCCTGAAGAGGAGCCGCGCCCCGTACCGAAGGTCCTGCAGCACCCCCATGCCGAGAAGGATAGCCTAGCCCTCGTGCGTCGTGAGGAGCGCTTCCTCCCGCGCCCGATCTCTCTCGAGCTCCACCTGGTTGTCCACCTGGAACGCGGAGGTCCCGCGCGCGATGTGACTCAGCACCGTCTGCTCGAGTGCCGTCCCGACGTAGCCCGTGAGCGTCACCCGCCCGTTCTCCACGATGATCCGCACGGGCGGGTTCACGGTGTTCGCGAAGCGGACGAAGAGCCCGTTGGGGTCGCCGTAGATCCTCGCGACGAGCTCGCGGCGGAGCCGGTCGTCGAAGAACGAGACGGGCTGGACGCGGATCTCGTCCTCGAGGTCGCGGAGCCCGGCCACGCGGGACACCCGGTCGAGGATCTGGTCGCGCCGGTACTCGTCCCGCACGGAGCCTCGGAGCACGGCGACCCCGTCGGTCACGCCGGCGCTGATGCTGTCGAAGACGCCGTAGTAGACGTAGCCGAGGATGGCGTCGGCCACGTCCTTCTCGAGCTCGCGGTCCGACCGCTTCTCGGGGAACACCTGGAGCCGGCTGTCCACGGTCTTCGACTCCTTGCCCGCCGCCTCCTCCGCGCGCCGGCGGTCGGCCACGCTCAGTGTGATGCCGGCCAGGGAGGCGACGCCGTCCTTGACCGAGACCTGGATGTCCGCGGTCTTGTCCAGGCCGGCCCTCGCGAGGCGGGTCTCGATCTTCCGCTGCACCGTCGCGTCGTCGGCCGCGTGGGCCGGAAGGGTGGCGACGAGCACGAACCCGACAGCGACTGCGGCACCTCGAAAAGTCATGGCCTCTCCTCGCTGGGCCGGCGGCCCCGCCCTCTCCGGCCTCACTGGTGTCTACGAATAAGGCGGGCGGCGATCTGCAAAGAAGCGTAAAGATTGGTGCCGCAGCGGATTGCCCGTGACGGAGCCCACACCGCGCCTCCGTTCCGGGGAACTTTCCGAAGAGGTCGTGCGTGCTTGACCGGGACCGGTCGTTCGTTTAAATTTAAACGATCATGGAACTGCAGGGCCGGCATGCCGTGGTCACCGGAGGAGGCCGCGGCATCGGCCGCGCCACCGCCCTCGCTCTCGCCCGCGCAGGGGCGGCCGTGACGCTCTCCGCCCGCACCAAAAAGGAGATCGACGCGGTCGCAGAAGAGGTCCGCGCCCTCGGGGTTGGTGCGCTCGCCGTCCCCGCCGACGTGGGGAAGGCCGCCGACGTCAAGGGGCTGTTCGCGGCCGCCCGGAAGGACCTGGGTCCCGTCGACATCCTCGTCAACGGGGCCGGCATCGCCCCCTCCGCGCCGCTCGCCCGGACCACCGACGAGATGTGGCACGCGGTCCTGGCGGTGAACCTCTCGCGGCGTCTTCTACTGCCTGCGCGAGGCGCTGCCCGAGATGACGGAGCCGCGGCTGGGGGCGCGTGGTGAACATCGCCTCCATCGCCGGCAAGTCGGCGATGCCCTACATCGCCGCCTACGCCGCCAGCAAGCACGGCGTGCTCGGCCTGACGAAGGTGCGCGGCGCTCGAGGTGGCCGCGAAGGGCGTGACCGTCAACGCGGTCTGCCCCGGCTACGTGGACACGCCGATGACCGACGCCGGGATCGCGCGCATCGCCGAGAAGACCGGGCCAGGCGCCGGCGGAGATCCGCAAGCGCCTCGAGGAGCATGAGCCCGCAGAAGCGCATGGTGACCTCCGAGGAGGTGGCGGCGCTCGTCCTCTTCCTGTGCGGCGACGCGGCGCGCGGCATCACCGGCCAGGCGCTGAGCGTCGACGGCGGGACGGTGGTATGATGGACACGGCTCTGACCCCGGTCAACCCCGACGTCGCTCGCGCAACCGCGCGGCTACAGCCACGGCATGAAGGGCGAGGGCGAGCTGCTCTTCGTGGCGGGCCAGATCGGCTGGAACCGCGAGGGCCGCATGGTCTCGGGCGACTTCGTGGCGCAGTTCGCCCAGGCGCTCGACAACGTCCTCGACGTGGTGTGGGCGGCGGGCGGCACGCCGGAGTCGGTGGCGCGCATGGTCGTCTACGTGACCGACAAGCACGAGTACCGGCGCTGCGCGCGAGGCCGTCGGCGAGGCCTGGCGCGACGCGCATGGGCAAGCACTATCCCGGCCATGGCCCTCGTGGAGGTGAAGTCGCTGCTCGAGGACGACGCCAAGGTGGAGATCGAGGCGATGGCGCTCCTGTGAAGCAGCGCACTCCCCGGGTGCGGCGCCGGGCCCAGACCGCCGATCCCGCGCTCGCGCTCTCCGTGTGGGTGCGGCTGCTCAAGGCGCACGGCCTCGCTGCTCCGCGAGGTGCGCCGGCGCGTGCCCGCGGGCCTGACCCTGCCCCAGTTCGACGTGCTCGCCCAGCTCCACCGCCGGCCGGAGGGCATGACCCCCGGGCGAGCTGACGCGCGCGCTGCTCGTGACCGCCGGCAACGTCACCGGCATCGTGCGACCGGCTCGTGCAGGCCTGGGCCTGGTGGAGCGCGTGAGCCGGTGCCCGACGACCGGCGGGCCGTGCGCGTGCGGCTCACCGCGCGCGGCCGGCGGCGCATGCCGACGCGTCATGCCCGCCCATCGCCGCGACGTCGAGCGGCTGCTGGCGCCGCCGTCCCGCCGGCGACCTCGCGCGCCTGCGCGACTGCTCGGGCGGACCTGGGCCGCGGTCCTGGAGGCGCTCGCGAAGCCATGACGCCCCGGAGCTTCCGCTATCGACGAGGCCGGGCCCGTGGCCACGCATCACGCCTCGACCGCCCCGACGCGCTGAACGCGCTCACCTTCGAGGTCTACCGCGAGCTGACCGAGACGTTCCGCGCCCTCGCCGGCGCGGCAGGACGTGCGGGCGGTGGTCCTCACCGGCACGGGCCGCGCCTTCTGCACGGGCGGCGACGTCAGCGAGATCATCGGCGAGCTGCTGCACCGCGACCGCGCAGGCACTGCTCGAGTTCACGCGCCTCACCTGCGACCTCGATCGCGCGCCATGCGCGCGCTGCCCCAGCCGATCGTGGCCTCGCTGAACGGCACGGTGGCGGGCGCGGGGGCCGCCATCGCCCTCGCCTCCGACTTCCGGGTCGCCGCGGACACGGCCAAGATCGCGTTCCTCTTCGTGAAGGTGGGCCTGGCCGGCGCGGACATGGGGGCGGCCTACCTGCTGCCCCGCGTCGTCGGCCTGGGACGCGCCACGGAGCTGCTCATGACCGGCGACGTTCATCGACGCGGCCGAGGCGCTGCGCATCGGCCTCTACAACCGCGTGGTGCCCGCCGAGCGGCTGGCGGCGGAGACCGCGGCCCTCGTGCGACACGCTGGTCCGCGGGCCCGCGGCGGGCCTCGCCGCCACCAAGGACGCGCTCAACGCGCGAGATGCACATGGACGTCTGGAGCCGGCCCTCGACCACGAGGCGCGCGGTCCAGGCCGAGCTCATGACGCGGCCCCGACTTCCGGGAGGGCTTCGCGGCCTTCGTGGAGAAGCGCCCGCCCCGCTTCGAGGGCGCCCCGAATGACGCACGCGGAGGACCCGTTCCTCGAGGACCGCCACCGCGCCCTCGCCGACGAGGTCCGCGCGTTCGGCGAGCAGCCACCTGCGCGCGGGCGCCGAGGACGAGGCGCGACCCGGCGGGCCGCACGCGCGAGATCGCGCTGCGCGCTCGGCCAGGCCGGCCTCCTGGCCGCGGCGGTGCCGCCGCCCCACGGCACGCATGGACCTGCGCTCGCTGGTGGCGGTGCGCGAGGGCCTCGCCTACTTCTCGTCCCTCGCCGACACCGCCTTCGCCATGCAGGGCCTCGGCTCGTACCCGCTCGAGCCGCGCGGGCACCGACGTCCAGAAGAACCGCTGGCTGCCCGCGGTGGTCGCGCGGCGAGGTGCTCTGCGCCTTCGCGGTGACGGAGCCGGAGGCCGGCTCCGACCTCGCGGGGGTGCGCACCACGCGCGACGCGCGACGGCGCGCTCTGGCGCCTCACGCGGCGTCAAGACCTTCATCTCGAACGCGGGCATCGCCGGCCTCTACACGGTGCTCGCCCGCACCGTCGGACGGCGCGAGGGCACCACGGGCCTCTCGATGTTCCTGGTGGACGCGGAGCCCCGGCCTCGCGGTGAAGCCGCTCGAGCCCATGGCCCCGCACCCGCTCGGCGAGGTCCGCTTCGACGGCACGCCGGCGGTGCTGCTGGGCGAGGAGGGCAAGGGCTACAAGCTCGCCCTCGCGACCCTCGACACGTTCCGGCCCAGCGTGGGGGCGGCCGCCTGCGGCCTGGCCGCGCGCGCCCTCGACGAGGCCGTGCGCTGGTCGCAGGCCCGCCGCCAGTTCGGGCAGCCCCTGGCCGAGTTCCAGGCCACGCAGATGGCGCTCGCGGAGATGCACGTGGACCTGGAGGGCGCGCGCCTGCTCGTGCGCCACGCGGCCTGGCTGAAGGACCGGGGCCAGGAGCGCATCACCCGCGAGGCGCGACGGCCAAGCTCGCGGCCACCGAGATGGCCCAGCGCGTGGTGGACCGCGCGGTCCAGCTCCACGGCGGCCAGGGCGTGATGCGCGGAGCGACGGTGGAGCGCCTGTACCGCGAGGTGCGCGCGCTGCGCATCTACGAGGGCACGAGCGAGATCCAGAAGCTCGTGATCGCGGGCGAGCCTGCTGAAGGAGAAGCGCTGAATGGGACGCATCGTGGACCTGTGCGGCGAGGTGGCGGCCGACGGCGGACGAGGGAGCCGGACGGCCTCGTCCTGCCGCCCGACGCCTGGGACCGCGCTGCGCGCGGACTGGCAGCGACGAGGACATCGAGGACGCCCTGGCCCTCGTGCACGACAGCCTGCTCCAGGGCGAGCTGGTGGAGGCCGCGGACAGCCTGAGCGCGCGCCTGCGTGGAGGTGCTGGGCGCGTTCGGCGAGCGAGCCGCCTTCGCGCGGCTCGCGGCCGGGCAGGGCGCCGCTCGACCTCGAGGTCATCGGCCAGCTCGCGCGCCGCGTGGCCCGCCTGGAGGAGATCCTCGAGGCCTTCCGCGAGGGCACGGCGCCCGACCGCCGCGGCTTCGACGCCCTCCAGCGCCGGCTCATCGACCAGGGCATCGAGGAGCGAGATGCAGGACGACGGGACGACGACGACGAGATTGACGACCGGCCGACGATCGCGGAGCGAGCGCGCGGTCCCTCGCTCTTCACGCCCTTCCCCATCGGCGCGGGGCGGGCTCGTCGCTGCCCAACCGGATCTGGCTGCCCGCCATGGTCACCTGGCGGGGCACCGAGGACGGCTTCGTCACCGACGCGGTGCGCGAGATCTACCTGCGCTACGCGCTGGGCGGCGCGGGCATGATCGTGCTGGAGGCCACCGGCATCCGCGACGTGGCGAGCGGGCCGCTGCTGCGCCTCTCCCACGACCGCTTCGTGCCCGGCCTGCGGCGCCCTGCGTCGACGGAGATGAGGGCGGTCGTCGCGCTCGCTCGTCGTCCCGCAGATCATCGACTTCCTGAAGATCGCGCGGCGCAAGCCCACGCGCGCGTTCATCGAGGGCGCTGGTGCGGCGCGGCCGCCTGCCCGAGGCGCGCGCTCGACGCGAGCGACGCCGAGTTCGAGCGCGAGCTCGACCGCTGGCTGCCCGAGCGCGCGCGACCGGCGCGACTTCCTGCTACGGCTACCGGCAGACGATCGAGGACCTCGACCTGGCCGAGATCCGCCGCATCCCCGGCTGGTTCGCCGACGCGGCCCGGCGCGCGCGCAGGCTGCGGGCTTCGACGGCGTCGAGCTGCACTTCGCCCACGCCTACACCATGGCCTCGTTCCTCTCCGTGACGAACGGGCGCACGCGACGAGTACGGCGGCAGCTTCGAGAACCGCCTGCGCCTGCCCCGCGAGGTGATCGATGCCGTGCGCGAGGAGGTGGGCCGGGACTTCCTCGTGGGCTGCCGCTACCTGGGCTCGGAGGACATCCTGGGCGAGGACGGGCGCGTCGGCGGCAACACGCTCGAGGACGCCCAGGCCATCGGCGTCGCGCTGGCGCGGGCCGGCCTCGACTTCCTGTCGATCTCGCGCGGCGGCAAGTTCGAGGACGCGCAGCAGCCCGCCGGTGGGCGAAGCCGCCTACCCCTACACGGGCCACAGCGGCCGGACGTGCATCCCGCGCGACAAGAAGGACCCGCCGGCGGTGAACGCCCACCTCGCCGACGGGCATCCGCGACGCGGTGCGGGCGGCCGGGCTTCGCGATCCCGGTGGTGACCGCGGGCAAGATCCACACCTTCGCCCAGGCCGAGGCCATCCTGCGCGACGGCCAGGCCGACCTCGTCGGCATGGCCCGCGCGCTGCTCGCCGACCCCGACCTGCCGCGCAAGTGGCGGGCCGGGGCCGACGACGCGGCCGCGGGCCTGCGTCTTCTGCCCCTTCTGCGAGGACGAGGACCAGCACCACCGCGTCGTCACCTGCACGCTCTGGCCAAAGGCCCCCGGCCACCACCGCGGGCGTCTCACCCCCGCGGTTTGGACCTCTCCTGACCCCTCCCACTCCTAGACTGGATCTAATGATGAAAAATGCCCTCTTTCCGTCGATTTTCCGTGCTCTCGCCCTCGTTTGCTTTTCCCTGATACTCCTCCCGCGTCCCGCCGGCGCGGGCCAGTTCGAAATCTACGGCAACTTCGGCGTGACGTTCCCCTTCTACAGCCAGACGTTCACCTACGATCCCGGGCCGGTGACGCTGCCGATCCCGGGGATATCCATCCGGCAGGAGGGGACCTTTTCCCTCGACGCCCAAGGGGGGACGGCATATGGCTTCGGGGCCGCCTACTACTTCGTCTCCGCGGTGGCTCTGGAAGCGCGGATCGACTTCGCGGGGGTCGAGATCAAGACCCAGGGAGCCCAGTTCCACGTCAACGTCTCGCTCCCCCCGTTCCCGCCGATCAGCACCGACCTCGACCTCGGCACGGGCGCGGTGGACGTCGACAAGCTGACGCCAGTCTCGTTCAACCTGAAGTTCCAGACCCCGGGGCGGTTCGCGTTCGGGATCTCGGGAGGGATGAGCTACCTCCCTTCCTTCAGTCTCACCGCAAGCCAGACGATCGCCCTGGGCGTGCGCGAGCTGAACGCCGCGGCGCAGCGGCTGGAGATCACGACACTCCCCTTCGCCGCCATCATCCAGCCGCAGGGGGAGGGCCAGAGTCGTTGGGGGTGGAACGGCGGGGTGATGCTGCGTATCCCCTTCAACGAGAAGGTCGCGCTCGTGGGCGACGCGCGGTACTTCCGCTTCTCCGAGCAGACGGTGACCTGGGGCCGCGCCGACGGCCGTCCCCTGAATCCCATCGAGGAGCTGCTGCTCGCCCAGGTGCAGGAGCGCCTCGAGCCCATCCGCTTCCGTCCCGAGTGGTTCCAGGTGACGGGGGGCCTCTCCATCACCTTCTGATCGGCGCGAGCCGCGTGTAGAATCCCCGCATTCTGCCGAGGGCTTCCCTGCGACTGCGAGCGGCCGTCCTGGTGGCGGCGGGCGTGTGTCTCCTGAGCGAGTGGCCCTCCGCCCAGGGCGACGCGCGGCGTCCCGCGATGCCGCCCCTGCTCGCGGCCGACGACGGCCTGCCGCCGCTCCCGGACAAGTCGCCGCGCAACGCCAACTACACGATCGAGGCCCGGCTCGACCCCGAGAAGCACGAGATCGCGGGGAGCCTCGTGCTGGAGTGGCGAAATACCTCCGATCGGCCGCTCGACCGCTTCCCCTTCCATCTCTACTGGAACGCCTTCCGCAACAACCTCTCGACCTCGTCGCGGGGCGGCGGGGGCCGCCGTCGGCCGAATGTCGGAGCGGGCGAGGACCGTACCTTCGGCTACATCGACGTCAAGGCCGTCCGCCGGCTCGATCCCGAGGAGGACCTGAAGCCGAGTTACGTCTCCCCCGACGACGGCAACGCCGACGACCGCACCGTCATGGAGCTGCAGACCGCGCGCGCGGTGGCGCCTGGAGAGACCGTCCGCTTCCGCGTCGAGTGGACGTCCCTCATCCCCTACGGGACGGTGGGCCGCGCGGGCTGGGTGCACGACTACAACTTCATCGTGCAGTGGTTCCCCAAGATCGGCGTCTTCTGGAAGGGGCAGTGGAACGCCCACCAGTTCCACCCCTTCACGGAGTTCTTCGCGGACTACGGCGTCTACGACGTGAGACTCACCGTGCCCCGAGGGTACGTGGTGGGGGCCACCGGCCGCCTCGAGGGCACGAACGACAACGGCGACGGCACCCGGACGCTGCGGTTCGTGCAGGAGGACGTCCACGACTTCGCCTGGACGGCCAGCCTCCGCTTCCTCGAGAGGAAAGCCACGCTTCGACGACCCCGGCTACCCGCCGGTGGCGATCCGGCTGCTCGTGCAGCCCGAGCACGCACACCTGTCGGACAGGTACCTCGAGGCCACGAAGATCGCACTCCGCGCATACGGGACGTGGTCGGCCCCCTACCCCTACGCGCAGATCACGGTGGTGGATCCCGCCTGGCGCTCCGGCTCGGGGGGGATGGAGTACCCGACACTCTTCACGGGCGGGGCCAACGTCCTCGCCCCTCCGGAGCTGCAGAGCCCCGAGTCCGTGACCATCCACGAAGCGGGGCACCAGTTCTGGTACGGGCTCGTCGGGAACAACGAGTTCGAGGAGGCCTGGCTCGACGAGGGCTTCAACACGTACACGCAGGGCAAGGCCATGGAGTCGGCCCTGGGCCCGGAAGGATGGGGCCGTCGCTACTTCGGGTTCACCACGGGGCGCGGAGGACGAACGGGCTGGCCGGTGGTCGCCCCCGGGGTGTGGATCGGCCGGGGGCGCGACGACCTCGCGAGCCTGCGCGAGAACGGCCGGACGGACGTGATGGCCCGCGCGGGATGGGAGTACCGCACGTCGGGCTCCTACACGATCAACTCCTACGGCAAGCCCGGCCTCACGCTCCAGACCCTCGAGGGCCTCGTGGGCGACCTGACCATGACTCGCGTCATGCGCACGTACGCGCGGCGCTACCGTTTCGCCCACCCCACCACGGCCGACTTCATCGCGGTGGTGAACGAGGTCACGGGGAAGGACTACCGCTGGTTCTTCGACGAGACGTTCTTCTCGAGCGATCTCGTGGATTACGCGGTGGGTGTCGAAGTCCAGGGAACGCGGAAGGTCGAGGGATGGTCCGAAGGGCCCGACCGCGCCCTCCACCTGACGCCGAGCGCGGCCCGCAAGGAGAAGCCGAGCGGCCCCTGGGAGTCGAAGGTCACGGTGCGGCGGCTGGGCGAGGCACGCCTCCCCGTGGAGGTGCGCGTCGATTTCGCGGACGGCCGCTCCGTGCGCGAGGCCTGGGACGGCAAGGACCGCTGGAAGCGCTTCACCTACTCCGACGCGTCCAAGGTCGTGCGGGCGGTGGTCGATCCCGACGGCAAGATCGCGCTCGACGTGGACCGCGGCAACAACGACTGGGTCGCGGAGACGGGCTCCGCGGAGCGCGCGGCCGCGAAGTGGGCGGCGCGCTGGATGTTCTGGCTCCAGAATCTCCTGGAGCTGCACCTTCTCCTGGGCTAGGGGCGCGATGATCGACTCCCTGCGCGAAGGATGGACCGCGGTGAGGCGCAACTGGGGG
Source organism: uncultured Acidobacteriota bacterium (assembly GCA_963742595.1). Lineage (GTDB taxonomy): Bacteria > Acidobacteriota > Vicinamibacteria > Fen-336 > Fen-336 > CAVPGH01. The sequence continues at coordinate 793,007 of CAVUMT010000001.1, forward strand.
CTCGTGGTCCTGCTCCTCGTCCCCAACCTCCTGATCGCGCGCCTGCTCGCGGGCCCGCTCCTGGAGGTCCTGGAGCGCGACCTCCGCCACAAGGGCGCCTCCGTCGCGATGATGAACGGCTTCGACCACGACTGGTGGAAGCCCTGGTCGGAAGGCCAGAAGGGCTGGACGGGCACCTTCGCCCCCGACGTCTTCGGGCGCGGCTTCGCCTTCAAGAACCTCGACCAGCTCCTGCGGGGAGTCCTGCCCCTTCGTCTCTTCCACGTGGAGGCCGCGACCGGCGACGAGCGCGACGACCGTGCCCCCACCCTGGACCCCGTCATCCTGGGGGCGGGGTTCCTCTACTGGCTCGTCCAGCTCTTCCTCACCGGAGGGGTGCTCGGCGTCCTCCGGTCTCCATCGGGAGGGTGGACCGTTCGCGGCCTCCTCCACGGGTCCGGCTTCTACTTCGGCCGGATCCTCCGTGTATCGCTCATAGCGCTTCTTGCCGCCGGCTTCGTCTTCCTGTTGAACCGGCCGTTCGCGGCCTGGGCGGACACGCGGGCCCGCGAGTCGGTCTCGGAGACGACCGCCCTTCTCTGGCTCTTCGGCCGGCACGCCCTCCTGCTCCTCGCGATACTCTTCGTGCACGCCGTCTCCTCGTACGCGAAGGTCGCGATCGTCCTCCAGGAGCGGTCGAGCGCCGTGCTCGCGTGCCTCACGAGCCTCGGGTTCACCCTCGGAAACCTCGGACGCGTGGCCGGGCAGTACGCGGCGGTGGGACTGGCGGGCGGGGTACTGCTGGCGCTCTGGGCCGCCTTCGACACGCGCTGGATCACGACCGGCTACCGGAGCCAGGTCGTCACTCTTGCGATGTTCCAGGCAGTCGTGCTGGGCCGGATCGGCCTCCGCCTCGTTCTCCTCGGGAGCCAGGTCAGCCTCTATCGGGGGCGGGTGGGAAGGGCATGAAGGGCACGCGCCCCCGATGACTAGCAGACGCAAACGCGATCGAGTATAAAAGACCCATCGGAGAACCGTCCGAGAACCCCGCCAATCAACGCCGTACTTGCCGAAAGGAGCGAAGGAGAGCGCATCCTTCCCGAGGATCATGGCTGAGAACGTGCTGATGTCCGAGATGACCTGGACCGAGGTCGAGCGTGGCGATGAAGGACCGTCCCGTCGCCCTCGTCCCCGTGGGCGCCACCGAGGCCCACGGCCCCCACCTCCCCGTCTCCACCGACACGCGTCATCGCCATGGAGATGGCCGTCGCGGCGCGGCCAAGCTCAAGGAGCACGCGGCGTCACCGTCGCTGATCCTGCCCCCCGTGAACTTCACGGTGGCCGAGTTCGGCGCGGACTTCGCCGGCACCATCAGCCTCCCCGCCGAGACCGCGACCGCGCTCCTGCGCGACCTGTCCGTCGCCCCGGCAAGAAGCTTCCGCACCGTGGCCTTCGTGAACATCCACCTCGAGCCCGCGCACGTGGAGATGCGTCAAGAAGGCGGTGGACGAGGCCGGTGAAGGCGGGGCGCGAACGTCTGCTTCACCGACATCACGAAGAAGCGCTGGGCGGAGAAGCTGGGCGCGGCCTTCCTCGCCGGCGACCACGCGGGCTCGTTCGAGACGTCGCTCGATGATGGCGGCCGCGCCCGGACAAGGTGCGCGAGCACGAGCGCATCAGCCTGCCCTCCGTTCGACGGGCTCATGCCCGCCCTCAAGAAGGGGGCGAAGACGTTCGTGGAGGCGGGCGGCGAGGACGCCTACTTCGGCGATCCCACCGCGGCCACCGTGGAGGAGGGCGAGAGCCCTCTACGACGGCGCTCGCCGAGCATTCTCGCCCTCAGCGTCATGGAGCACCTCGGCAGCAAGGCTTGAGCGTGTTCCGGACGACGATCCTCGTCCGCTTCGGCGACCTGGACGCGCGCGGGCATCGCGTACTACCCCAACCTCGTGAACTTCCTCCACGAGGCCTTCGAGGACTTCTTCGTCGGTCACGTGGGCCGGCCCTATCCGGAGGTCCACAAGAGCGGGCCTCGCCTTCCCCACGGTGAAGGTGGAGATGGAGTTCTTCTCGCCGGTGCACTACGGCGACTCCGTGGACATGGACGTCGTCGTGGAGAACGTGGGCCGCTCTTCGGTGCGGATGCGCTACGAGGGATCGGTGGGCGGCAAGCCGGTGTTCCAGGGAAGGACGACCGCCGTGCTCGTGGACCTGAAGACGTTCAAGTCGACTCCGCTCCCCGACTGGATGCGCGAGCGCTTCCAGGCCGCGATGCCGTGATGCGCGGGCCGGGGCGCTAGTCGACCGGCTCCAGCTGGGCCAGTAGGAACGCGTACTCGTCCGCCGCCTCCTTCAGGCCCTGCAGACGTCCCGCCCCTCCCCCGTGCCCCGCCGCCATGTCGATCCGGAAGAGCAGGGGGCGCGGATCCCGCCGCACGGCGCGCAGCTTCGCCACCCACTTCGCGGGCTCGTAGTACTGCACCTGGGAGTCGTAGAGCGAGGTGGTGACGAGCATGGCCGGGTACGGTCGCGGCCCCACGTTGTCGTAGGGAGAATAGGACAGCAGGTAGTCGTGGTACCGCTTCTCCGTGGGGTTACCCCACTCGTCGAACTCGTTCGAGGTGAGCGGAATCGTCTCGTCGAGCATGGTCGTCACCGCGTCCACGAAGGGAACCTCGGCGACGATCGCCCGGTACTTCTCGGGCGCCATGTTGGCCACGACCCCCATGAGGAGCCCCCCCGCGCTCAGGCCGGAGGCGAAGACCTTGTCCGCGGACGCGTACCTTTCACGGACGAGGTGGTCGGTGACGTCCATGAAGTCCGTGAACGTGTTCATCTTCTTGAGCAGCTTCCCGTCCTCGTACCAGCTTCGCCCCATCTCCATTCCCCCGCGCACGTGGGCGATCGCGCCCACGAAACCGCGGTCCAGGAGAGGCAGCCACGTGGCGTCGAAGTCGGGGTCGACGGAGGAGCCGTAGGCGCCATAGGCGTACTGGTAGAGCGGCGCTCGTCCGTCCCTCGGGAGACCCTTGCGGTACACGAGCGAGACCGGGATACGCGTGCCGTCCCGCGCGTCCGCCCACACGCGCTCCGTCGCGTAAGCGCTTGCTGAGTATCCGGGCACGGGCTTCGTCTTGAGGAGCCGCCGCTCGCCCGTGTCCATGTCGACCTCGTAGTCGCTGGGAGGCGTGACGAGCGAGCTCTGGGTGTAGCGAAGAGTACGCGTGTCCTGCTCGGCGTTGATCGACGGCCGGGCGGCGTAGGCGGGCTCGTCCGCACGGACGTACAACGCCTTCTCGGGGGCTCCCCAGGGCATGACCCGCAGGCGGAGGAGGCCGTCGCTGCGCTCGCTGAGAACGAGGTGGCCGCGGAACGTCACGATCTCCTCGATGAAGACGGCGCGGTCGTGGGGCAGGAGCTCCTTCCAGCGCGCCCGGTCCCCGATCTCGGCGTCGGGAACGACCATCACCCGGAAGTTGGGAGCCTGCCAATCGGTCCGGATCACCCAGCGGCCGGCCACGTGGTGGGAATCGTAGAGAACGTCGCGCTGCCGCGGGGCCAGGCATCGAAGCGCGGGAGAGGAGGCGTCGGCGTCGATCGCCCACCATTCGCTGGCCACGGTGCTCTCGAGCTTCACGAGGACGTAGCGGTGGTCGCCGCTCTTCTCCACGTGCATATAGAAGCTCGTGTCCTTCTCTTCGTACACGACGGGGTCCTGGGCGGGATCCGTGCCGAGGACGTGCTTCTTGACTCGCGTGGAGAGGAGGGTGACGGGATCGTTCTCGACGTAGTAGGCGGTGCGGTTGTCGTTGGCCCACGCCACCTCGGGGCGGAGGCCGGGGATGCGGTCGGGGAAGTCGCGTCCCGTGGCGATGTCGCGGAAGCGCAGCGTGTACTGGTAGCGGCCGCCCACGTCCTCGAGGAAGGCGAGGCGGTCTTCCCCAGCGCTCACCGCCCACGCCCCCAGGGAGTAGTAGACCTTCCCCGCCGCCTCCCGGTTGGCGTCCAGGAAGACCTCCTCGCGGCCCTCCGCGAGCGGCCGGCGCGCATAGATCGGGTGCTCGCGCTTTGCCTCGTAGCGCTCGGAGTAGCGGTAGCTGCGGTCGCGGTAGGGGACGGTCTGGTCGTCCGGAGCCAGGCGGGCGGACATCTCCCGATAGAGCTTCCGCGTGAGCCCCCGGCGCGGGGCCGTCATCGCCTCGTAGTAGGCGTTCTCCGCCCTCAGGTACTCGAGCACGTCCGCCCGCGACCGGGTGTCGTCGCGCAGCCAGTAATAGGGATCGGGCCGGGTCCCGTGCGGCGAGACGACCTCGTGGGGGCGCATCTCGGCGACGGGGGGCGAGGGCGCACGGAGGGGACGGGTCGCGACGAGACCCAGGGCCACCGCCGTGAGCGCAGCGAGCGACGGGAAGCGCCTCACGCGCGTCCCGTTTCGGATCGGAGGCGCAGCCTCTCTAGCGGGCGAGCGCCCCGTCGAGGGCGTCGCGCAGCTCCTTCGCCTCCGGCGTCACCTTGCTGTTGAAGAAGGCGACGACCTTGCCGTCCTTGTCGATCACGTACTTGGCGAAGTTCCAGGTCGGGAGCTGACCGCCCGTCCCCAGGAAGCCGTACACGGGCGACTGGTCCGGCCCGGCCTTGGTCACGACCTTGGAGAAGAGGGGAAAGGTGACACCGTAGTTCTTCTTGCAGAACTCCGTGATTTCCTCCGGGGTGCCGGGCTCCTGGCCGCCGAAGTCGTTGCTCGGGAACCCGAGCACCACCGCCCCCCTGCCCTTGTACTGCTCGTACAGCTTCTCGAGCCCCGTGTACTGGGGGGTGAGGCCGCACTGGCTGGCCACGTTCACGACGAGCGCGACCTTGCCCTTGTACTGCCCGAGGTCGGCGGGCTGGCCGGCGAGCGTCGTCGTCGTGAGCGAGTAGAGGGAATCGGGCACGGGACCTCCTGCGAAGAGAGCGGCGGGCAGCACGGCCAGGAGCGCGACGAGGGGCAACGAGCGCATGCGAGACCTCCGGAAAAAACGGGCCTTAGTACAGCTTGAGGTTCATGTTCTCGGCGGCGATGTCCGTGAGGTCCACGACCGCGGCGGCGTTGACGCCGATGGCGATGGCGATCGCCTCCGAGATCTCCTCGCGGGTGGCCCCGAACTTCAGCGCCTTCTTGACGTGCCCCTCAAGACAGCCCTGGCACTTGGCGGCCAGGCTCGCCGCGATGGCGATCAGCTCCTTGGTCTTCCGGTCGATGACCGAGGTCTTGTACGACTCCTTGTAGAAGGCGAAGTAGTGCTGGCGAAAGCGGGGGTCCACCATCGTGTACGAGGTGGGCTGGGGCCGGGCGTCCCCGTTGTCCTCCTCGGGAAACGGGACGTGATGCGGCTTGTCCTTATCGCTCACGGGCAACTCCCCCGGCTCCCGCTCCCCGGGACCCGGCAATAGGTCGTCCTCGTCCCTCGTGTCATCGCGCGGCCAGGCGCGTCGCGGGGGCGCTCGCGGCGGCCGCGTCGAGGACCGCGGTCACCGCCGCCTCGTAGGCAGCGGTGCCGTCTCGCCAGGCCCCCCCGTGGCTCTTGCCCGGGACGATGAGGACCTGCGCCTTCTCGCCCGCAGCTCTCTGCAGCTCGAAGGCGATCTCCTTGGGCATGCGTCGATCTTCGGAGTTGGCCACGAACAGGGCCGGCCGTCCCTGCAGCCTTCCCGCCGCCGCCTTGACGTCCACCGCCTCGGGATCGAACCCCCCCCGCCGGCCCATCCAGAACAGGACCTCGTCTCCGACCGGCCAGGACGGCAGGATCCGAAGCCACCAGCGCCAGCCGCGCGCGAGCCGCACGTGGTGGTAGACCGTGTCGCGCAGGCTGAGGTAGCTGCTGTCGCAGACGACGCCCGCTACCGTGGCGTCGTCCGCGGCGGCGAGGACGGCGGAGGCGGCGCCGAGGGAGACGCCCCACACCACGACGGGAGCGCTCGAGCGGTCGCGCGCGTACGCCACCGCCGCCCGCACGTCTTCCTTCTCGCGATAGCCGAAGGTGGTGGAAGCTCCCCCGCTGTCCCCGTGATGCCGGAGGTCGAAGAGCAGCGCGTTCCACCCCTGGGCGTGGAGGAACGGGGCCTTCCGGATCATCTCGATCCGCGAGCGGTTCAGGCCGTGGACGAGGATGGCGCTCCCGCGCGCGCTCTCCGCGGGGACCCACCAGCCCCTGAGCTCGATCCCGTCCGCCGCCTTGAACACCACGTCCTCCGACTCGAGCTGGAACGACGCCGGCGTCATGTCCTTGTTTTCCTTGTCGGGGAACTGGAAGCGCCGCGTGGTGCCGACGCCGGCCAGGAAGTAGGGGGCCCAGCCGAAGACGAACAGGACGAGGAGGAAACCGAGGCCGAGGAGCCCTCGCTTGACCCAGCGCATCAACACGACCCGCTTGGCGACATGGCGGGGCCGATGATAGCAGGCTGGCGGCGGACCACGGACCTGAAGGAAGGTTTCAGGAGGCTCGAGGAGCGCCCGGGCACTTCCGTTGGTGTCCTTTCCAGCGATTGGAGGATTCCCGGGGACGAAAAAAAACGCCGGAGGAAGCGTGGCGCCCGACAAGACGGCCACGCCTTGGGGCCTCTCTGGGGGCACTCGATCAGCCCGGGCGCGCCGTCACCCCGTCGACAGCGCCACGCCTTCTCCGTCTATTGAGTAGTACGTCGGAGGGAAGTCCGGGTTTCCCAGTAACTTGTCAAACAATGTGAGGGCTCGGCCCGATGACCGTCGCGGACTTCCGGTAATATTCCCCTGTCTTGACCGACTTCCCGTCCTGGCTGCCGCTCGCGCTGGGCGGCGCCACCGGCCTCGTGGGCTCGTTGCTCGGCCTCGGGGGCGGCGTGCTTCCTCGTGCCGCTCCTCACCCTCGGCCTGGGCGTTCCCATTCCGGGCGGCGGTGGCGGCGAGCCTCGTCTCCGTGATCGCCACGTCCTCCGCCTCCTCCACCGTGAACCTGGACCGCGGGCTCGTGAACCTGCGCCTGGGCCTCGCCCTCGAGGTGGCCACGACGCTGGGGGCCTCGCGGGGGGCCTCACCGCGGTCCACCTCTCGCAGCGGCAGCTCTTCCTGCTGTTCGGGCTGGTGCTCGCCGCCATGGGGGTCATGGTGGCCGCGCGCTCGGGCCGCCGCAACGTGATCGCCGACCTTGACGTGGACCCGGGACGCCTGGGGGGCCGGCTGCTGGAAGGGTCGACCACCTTCGTCTATCGCGTGCAGCGCCTGCCCGCTCGCCCTCGTCGCCTCCCTCGGTCGCGGGGGCGATCTCGGGGCTCCTGGGCCTCGGGCGGCGGGATCATCAAGGTGCCGATCCTGAACACCTTCTGCGGAGTCCCGATCCGCGTGGCCGCGGCCACGAGCGCGTTCATGATCGGGGTGACCGCGGCCGCTTCCGCCTTCGTCTACTTCGGCCGCGGCGACGTGGTGCTGCCCCTGACCGCGGCGGTGGCGCTCGGAGCGCTGCCCGGCAGCCTTCTGGGAGCCCGCCTCACCCATCGCGTGCAGGCGCGGTCGCTCAAGTTCCTGATGGCCGTGGTCCTCCTGGGCGTGGGCGCCCAGATGGCCTGGAAGGCCTTCTGAGATGGCAAAGCCGCTCGAGCGGGCGATCGAAGCCACGCTCACCGCAGGGCTCGTGGCGAGCGCCTCGCTCCTCCTCCTGGGCCTCGCGGGAGGCTGGGCAGAGGGCGCTGCGCGTGGGGCGTCCTTCTGCTCCTGCTCACCCCCGTGGCGCGGCGTCGTCGTCCTCACGGTCGGGCCTCTTCGTGGCGCGCGACTGGCTCTTCGCGCTCGTGTCGCTGTTCGTGCTCGCCGTGCTCTTCTCGGGCATCGGCGTTTCGCTCCGCATGACCCGCGGGGGCCGCCCCCGCCGACGACCCCGCTCCGATGAACCCGCCCGGCCTGCGCGCCGTCCTCTTCGACTGGGACGGCACGCTCGTGGACTCCGCGGAGAAGAGCTTCCGCTGCTACGTGGAGGTCTTCGGTTCCTTCGGCCTCGCCTTCGACCGAGAGCGCTTCCAGAGCACCTACTCGCCCGAGTGGACGCGCACGTACGAGGCGGTGGGCCTCCCCCGCGAGCACTGGGAGGAGGCGGACACGCGCTGGCTCTCCGCCTACGCAAGGGACGAGAGCGTCCTCGTGCCCGGCGCGCGGGACGCCCTCGTCCGCCTCGGCGGCCGCGGGCTCGCTCTGGGGATCGTCACGAGCGGCGACGGCACGCGGGTGCGTCGCGAGCTGGACGTCCTCGGCGTGGCGCCGTTCTTCGGGGCCGTGGTGTGCGCGGGCGAGGCGAGCCGGAAGAAGCCCCATCCCGAGCCCCTGCTCCTCGCCCTCTCTCGAATGGGCACTCCGGCCAGGGACGTCGCCTACGTCGGGGACAGCCCGGAGGACGTGGAGATGGCGCGAGCGGCGGGGGCCTACGCGGTCGGGATCCCCGGGGGCTTCCCGAACCGGGAGGCGCTTCGCGCTTCGGGGCCCGACCTTCTGGCGGAAAGCCTCGACGCCGCCGCGGAGCACCTGCTCGGCTGAGCGTTTGGAGCCGGCCGCGGGCGGCGGGTAGCATGGACGACATGCCGCCCGTCCCGATGGTGGACCTGAAGGCGCAGCTCGCACGGATACGCCCCGAGGTGGACGCGGCGATGGCCCGCGTCCTGGAGACGACGCGGATTCATCCACGGCGAGGACTGCGCACGGCTCGAGGAGGAGTTCGCCGCCTACTGCGGGGCCGGCCACGCGGTGGCGGTGGCGAACGGCACGGACGCGCTCGTCCTCGCCCTGCGCGCCTACGGGATCGGCCCGGGGGACGAGGTGGTGACCGTCGCCAACACGTTCATCGCCACCGGCGAAGCCATCCTCCTGAACGGGGCCCGGCCCGTCTTCGTGGACGTCGACCCCGACACTTTCACGATGGATCCCGCGGCCCTCGAGGCCGCTCTCACCCCGCGGACCCGGCTCGTCCTTCCCGTCCACCTGTACGGGCACCCCGCCCCCATGGCCGCCATCAACCGGATCGCCGCCCGCCGCGGGCTCCCCGTCCTCGAGGACGCCGCGCAGGCCCACGGCGCCGAGGAGGGGGGCCGGCGCGCCGGGTCCCTGGGGCACGCCGCCTGCTTCAGCTTCTATCCCGCGAAGAACCTCGGGGCGTACGGGGACGCGGGGATGGTCGTGTCCTCGGATGCGGCGTTCATCGCGCGCGTCCGGCAGGTGGCGAACCACGGCGCGGGCCAGCACCGCTACGACAACCTCGTCGTGGGCACCAACAGCCGGCTTGACACCCTGCAGGCCGCGATCCTGCGGATCAAGCTCCGCCACCTGCCGCAGTGGGACGAAGAGCGACGGGCGCGCGTCAACGCCTACGCGGAGGCGCTCCGGGACCTCCCCGGCGTCCGCCTTCCCCGCGAGCGCGACGGGGCCCGCTCCGCCTGGCACCTCTACACGATTCGCGTCCCCGAGCGCGACGCCTTGCAGGCCCACCTCAAGGCCCGGGGCATCGCGAGCGCCGTCCACTACCCGCGGCCGATCCATCTGCAGCCGGCGATGGCGGAGGCCGGCGGAAAGGTGGGAGACCTTCCGGTGTCGGAGCAGCTGTCGCGCGAGGTGCTGTCGCTGCCCCTCTACCCGGAGCTGCCCCTGGCGGACGTGCGGCGGATCGCGGCCGAGGTCGCGTCGTTCCGCCCCGCCACTTCTCCTGCCCGCTAGCCGGCCTACCGGTTCCGGGACTGCAGGTTCGCGATGACCTTGAGCTGCGCGTCCGCGGCCTTGCGGACCTCCAGATAACGGCTCTCGTCGCGCAGTCGCTCCAGGTAGGTCACGTCGGCGGCTCGCGTCATCTGGCGCACGAGGATCTGGCCGATGTGTCGGTCCGCCGCGAAGGCCTTCAGGAGCTCGGCGTCGCGGATCTTCTTGGCCGCCTCCTGGCGGATGAAGAAGTGGCGGTCGCTCTGGAGCACCTCCAGGAGCGCCTGGTCCCTTTCGTGGGGGCGGTCGCCGAGCGACTCGATCTGGTAGAGGAGATCGTCGTCCTTGAGGGCGAGCCACCCTCCCGAGCCCACCACGGGGGCGAGCGGGTGCGGGGGCCGGCGCCGCTCCGAGCCGTCGTCTTCCATTTTTCCGCTCAGGCGATCGCGGCCGCGCGGCGGCGGAAATCGCCGAGCACCCCCTCCAAGGCCTGGCGCGCCGAGCGATCCAGCCGGCCGAACGTGAATCCGAAGTCCTGGCCGCCGCGGGCGGCCGGGCGTACCCACTTGACGGCCGCGGGCAGCCGAAGGTGCGTCAGCTGCCCGCCCACGCGCATCTCGATGACCACCGCGGCCCCCTTGCCCGGCGCCCCCGCGTCGCAGTGCACGCGCCCGCCCCGAGGCGAGAGGTCGGTCACGTAGGCGGCGAGCCGGCTCCGGCTCCGGCCCTTCGCGATCCGGCACGCGGCCACGAAGGGAATGATCCGCTCCGTGCGCCGCTTCTCCTTGACGCGTACCGTCGTCCTCTTCGCGACCAAGCGCCCCCCCTACTCCGCGAGTGCGGCCGCGATGCGGCCCCGCACTTCCGTGACCAGGCCGTCACGGTCGTCGTAACTGTACTCGCCCGCCTCCACCGGGTCCAGAAGGCGCACGCGCACCGTGCCCGGCCGGATCCAGAACCCGCCCTTCGGCATGAGCCGGGCGGCGTCGAGGATGGCCGCGGGCACGATGCGGCTCCGGGCCTCGATCGCCACCGCGAAGGCGCCTTTCTTGAAGTCCCCGAGCGCGCCTGTGTCGCTGCGCGTTCCCTCGGGGAAGATGATGAAGGCGCTCCCCCCCTCGAGCGAGGCCACCGCGCGCGCGAGTGCTGTGCGGGCCTCTCGAGGCACCCGCCGGTCGACGTCGATGAAACCGGCGAAGCGCAGGCAGTAGTGGACGAAGGGGAAGCGGTAGAGCTCGCGCTTCACCACCGCCTTCCAAGGCACCGGGATGAAGCCGAAGAGGATGGCCGCATCGAGGTGGCTCACGTGGTTCGGCATGAGCACCGTGTTGTGCGCTTCCTTCAGGCGCTCCAGCCCGTCGAGGCGAACGCGGATTCCCGCCAGGAGGAATGCGGTCCGCACCCCGAAGCGGCCGAGGGAGTAGAGGATGCCGGGAGACCCGAGTACGCGGGCGATGGGATAGCCGAACACACTGGCCAGGACGGCATAGGGGCCCAGGAACAGGACGACAAGGGCCGTGCGCAAGACGCTCAAGAGGAAAGGACGGACGGCGAGACCGGCGGAAGGGTCAGCTTTCGGCGGCGGGGGTCGGGGCCTTCGCTTCCTCGGACGGCATGGCGCCGTTCAGGAGCGCTTTCAACTCCTTCCCCATCTTGAAATAAGGGATCTTCTTGGGAGGCACGTCGACCTTCTCTCCGGTCTTCGGGTTGCGCCCTTTGCGGGGGGCACGATTGCGGAAACGGAAGCTCCCGAAGCCTCGGATCTCGACTTCCTGCCCTCCCTGGAGGGCGGAGACGATGCTGCGGAGCGCCGCCTCGACGATGATGCCCGACTGTACCTGCGTGATATCGAGGCGCTTGGCCACGATGCTGATCAGGTCCGCCTTGGTCATCGCGGTTCTGGAGGGCTCGGACATTGCCTTGGCGTCTCCCGGCCAATGCCCCCTGGTGGTATCCGGGGGCGTAGAAGACCGTGATATTTCGGCAGATTCTAGCCCGGAGAATCCGCCGAAGTCAAGGAATCCTTGGGAGATGCGGCTTCAGGCGTTCGATTTCTTGCGCAGCCCCACCGGCTTCTGCATGGGCTTCTGCTCGACGCTCGTCCGGGCGAGGGCGCGGTCCACGCGCTCCTCCACCGAAGCCTTGGGCTTCATCTCCACCTCGGCGATCTCGCTCACGAGGAGGAACTTGGCCCGCTCCAGCATCCGCTTCTCGCGGAACGACAGTGCCTTCTTGCGCGACAGGTAGGTGAGCCCCTTCAGGACGATCGCCACCTCGTAGAGGCTTCCCGTGCGCATCTTGTCGGAGTTTTCCTTGAAGCGGCCCTTCCAGTTGGAGGGCTGGACCACGGTGCCGTCGCCGAGGAGGGTGAAGATCTTGCGCACGTCGGAGCTGCTGATCACCGGACGCAGCCCGACGCCGTCCGCGTTCTGCTGCGGAACCCAAACGCGTGAATCGTTGGAGAGGATGCGCAGCTGGTAGAGGCTGATCTTTCCCGTGGGAGTAGGACGTGTCTGGATGCTCTCCACGACTCCGATGCCGTGATTGGGATAGATGACCTTCTCGCCGACTTGGAACACCACGTTGCCCTCTCTTTCTAGGATCTCGTGGGCCGCCTGTAGGGGGAGGTGGAACCGCTGAAGAGAAGTGTAGCAGGCGATCGTCGGCTCGGCAACTCGCGCACGCTCGACGCCGCGGGACGCGCAGGCATCAGGAAGGCGAAAGTGAGTCGCGGCACGCGACGAGGGCACCAACGCACGCGTCCACGTCGTGCTCGTTGTTGTAGAAGTGCGTGGACACGCGCACGCCTTCCGATTTCTCCGTCACGTACACGCCGCGGGTCTGCAGGAACCGGCGCGCGCGCTCCGGCGCGTCGATGCACACGAGGGTCTGGCCCGAGCGGTGCTCGCCTCCCGGGGAGAGCACCTCGAAGCCGGCGCGCTCGAGCTGGAACGTGAGGTACATGTTCAAGGCGAGCACGCGCTCCGCGATCGCGTCCGTGCCGAGGTTCCGCAGGTAGTCGATCGCCGCGCCCAGCGCGAAGACAGGCCCGAAGGCGGGACAGCCCACCTCCGTGCGCCGGTTCGCGACGGCGACGCGCGCGTGGCGGTTGTCGAACGCGTACGGCTCCTCGACGCTCATCCAGCCGATCGCCCGGGGCGGCCGCGCCTCCACGAGGGCACGGCGGATGTAGACGAACCCGCTCCCGTAGCCCGCGCAGAGCCACTTGTGTCCGCCCGTGGCGAGGGCGTCGATCCCGCTCCTCCGCACGTCCACGGGGAAGGCGCCCAGGGACTGGCTGCCCGCGATCACGAGGTGCCGGCCTTCCTTGAGCGCGCCCAGCGCGTCCAGGTCCTGTCGGCAGCCGTTCGTGAACTGGACGTGGCTCACGGCGATGGTGGCGGCGCGGGGGGCCTGGGAGAGCGCGAAGCTCTCGAGCCTCAGGATGCCTTCCACGAGCGGCATGAAGTGCACCTGCGATCCGCGGTGGAGCCAGGGCAGCGTCACCGAGGGAAACTCCTCCTCGCCCGCGAGCACGGCCCCGTCGCCCTCGAGAAGGTCGACGATCAGGTTGATTCCCGTGGAGGCGTTGGGCACGAAGGCGATCTCCTCGGGCTCGGCGCCCACGAAGGCGGCCACGCGCCGGCGCACGTCCTCGCGCCGCTCCAGCCACTCCTCCCAGTCGCGGTCGCCCCCGTCCTCCTGCTCGCGGTAGAAGCGCTCGACGGCTTCGCGCACCGGCCGGGGGGTGGGCGACGCCGCAGCGGCGTTCAGGTAGGCCCTGCCTTCGAGGCCTGGGAAGTCGCGACGCACGTCGTCCCAGGGCGTGGCCATGGGTGGGGGCGAGAAGGATACCCTAAATGAAGTAGGTCAGCCGGCGGGGTCGGCCCTTACGCGACCTCGCGGCCTCCCTGGGCGACGACTTTCTCGACGAATCGGGCAACGTCGTGAAACGCTTCGTACCCGAAGGCTCCCCGGGCGCGTTCCTGCCCAGCGGCATCCTCGACCACTGCGAAGAAGGATCCCGTGCTGGCGTCCCCGTTGCTGCACCGGACTCGCCAGTCGGCGGGCAGCCGGCGCGCCCAGTACTCGACATCGCTCCGCTCTTCGTCGTCGGGTACCCACGATCCGAAGTCGACAACACTCCTAATCATGTCCGGACGCTAGCACCGGCGCCTGCCAAGGTAGGTCCGGCCGCGCACCTAGGGGCTCCCGCTATCTGGTGCCGGGGGCGGGACTTGAACCCGCACGGGCCGTGAGGCCCAATGGGTTTTGAGCCCATCGCGTCTGCCGTTCCGCCACCCCGGCCCAGTCGGAAGTCTACGGCAGTCGTTCGCCCAGTTCACCTCTTCGGCCCCACGATCAAGTCCAGCTTTGCGACTTCCGCGGCACGCGCGACGGAGACTTCCTTCCAACTGGATCGCGTCCACAAAATACCCGCATCGTCGCAGGCCCTGCAGAAGATATCGTGGATGTCGGACGAACGATTGCTGAAGAAGTATCTCGGATAGACTTTTTCCCCGATCGTGTTGAGCACGCGACAGCCGTCGGAATGGATTAGACCACGCAGGAGGTTCGCCGGGTAGGCGCGCGCGATCTCCTCCTGCCAGCATTCCAATCGAATGCTTCGGCGGTGCTTGGGCCCTGGCCCATGCGGAAGCAAGCATGGCCAGTGCTTCCAATAGCATCCGACCACGATGCACCCTTCCCCCTGCTGACGCAGCACGCGCCGTCCTTTGGAGACGACGGACATCGCCCTCGCGCACTCTTCGACGATGCCCCCATACTTAGCGTCTAGGAAGATGCGAAGCCGGAAGACGCCCCGCCGGTGGCAGACGACGTGTCCGTCTCCGAGGTACAACCCGAGGAGATAGGCGTACTGCAATCGGTCCAGATCGACGCCGCTGCAGACTGGGCAATCGAAATCGCGGGAGACACGACTCGGATTGGAGTACCAGTATCTGAGCGTGCTCCGCGGAATGTGAGTTTGGCGCGCCACCATACTCGTGCTTAGACCCGAGCGAATCAGCTCGAGAGCCGCCGCAGCTTCCGCGTGACTCCGGCGAGCTGTCATGAGTCGCAGCATAGGCGGCGGCGTTGACAGCCCAGGTCCTGCTCACGATTGGGCCCACCTATTACGCGTCGACCACGAGTCATGGCAAGAGCAGCACCTTCCCCGTCGTCTTCCTTCCCTCGAGCGCACGGTGGGCCTCCTCCGCCGCCGCGAGCGGGAACGTGCGCTCGATGCGGACATGGAGCGTGCCGGAGGCCACTGCTTCCAACACGGCCGAGGAGCGGGCGAGGAGGCTCGCCCGGTCCGCCGTGTAGTGGAAGAGCGTCGGCCGCGTCAGGAAGAGCGAGCCCTTGGCCGCGAGCTGGCCGATGTTGAAGGGAGGCACCGGACCGCTCGACTGGCCGAAGAGCACGAGCATGCCGCGGGGGGAGAGGCAGTCCAGGCTCTTCTCGAACGTGGTCTGGCCTACGGAGTCGTAGACGACGTCGACCCCTTTGCCGTCGGTGAGGCGCTTCACCGCGTCCAGGAAGTCCTCCTTCGTGTAGAGGATCACCTCGTGGACGCCGGCTTGCCGGGCGAGGACGGCCTTCTCGTCGGTCGAAACGGTGCCGAGCACCCGCGCGCCCCGTTGGCGCGCCATCTGGGCGAGGAGCAGTCCCACCCCGCCCGCGGCGGCGTGGACCAGGCACGTATGCCCGTTCCGGAGGGGGAACGTGGACTCGGTCAGGTAGTGCGCGGTCATCCCCTGGAGCATGAGGGCGGCGGCGGTGCGCAGCTCGACTTTCGGAGGAATCGGGACGAACTTCTCCGCCGGACCGACGACCTGCTCTGCATAGGAGCCGAGAACGTTCGTCCACGCCACGCGGTCGCCCTTCTTCGGGTCCTCGACCCCGGGGCCCACTTCGTCCACGATCCCCGCCCCCTCCAGGCCGGGGGTGAAGGGCAGCGGGTTCGGATAGAGCCCGATGCGGTGATAGACGTCGATGTAGTTGAGGCCGGCGGACTCCACCTTGACACGGACCTGGCCGGGGCCCGGCACTGGAAGCGGCGCCTCCTCGAGGCGCAGCGCCTCCGGTCCTCCATGAGCGGCCACGCGGATCGCTTTCATGCTCTCTCCTCCGACACGGACGGCGAGTATATGCCCCTCGTGCTACCCTGAACTTCGTGGCCTTCACGGTGAAGCCGCGCGAGAGGGTGGTGCTGAGCCTCCTCGCACTGGTCCTCGTTTCCGTCGCGTACTTCGGGCTGCGGGCGAGCCCGCTCTCGCCGGCCGCGGTGCGCCGCGCCGAGGCGGCCTCGACCACGGAGGCGGTCCCCCTCATCGACCTCGCCCGGCTCGGTGAGGAACGGCCGGAGACGACGGCGGGCCGCCGCAACATCTTCGACTACGGCGTCCCGCCGACCCCGCCGCCCACGCCACCTCCGCCCGTCACCGCGCCCCCCGCCACGGAGGAGATGGCCCCCACTCCCCCCCCCGCGCCGCGCCTGCCCGCCCTCAACTTGAAGTTCATCGGCTCCGTGGAGAACGCGAAGGGAGTGCGCGTGGCCGTGCTGCTCACGGACCGCAACGAGGTGCTCACGGGCCAGCCGGGCGAGGTGGTGGCCAACCGCTACAAGATCTCCAAGATCGGTTTCGAGTCCGTGGACCTCGAGGAGGTGGGCTCGGGGCAGGTCCGCCGCATTCCCTTGCGCGGAAACTAGACCGGCACCTCGATCGTACCCTCGAGGTAGGGAGCCACTCTCCCGCCGATGGAGACGCGCGCGCCCCGATCCTCGCAGACGAGCTCGCCTCCCCGCGCCGATACCTGCCGCGCGGAGAGCCGCTTCTTCCCGAGCCGCTTCGCCCAGTAGGGGACGAGTGTGCAATGGGCCGAGCCGGTGACGGGATCCTCGGGGACGCCGAAGGCGGGGGCGAAGAAGCGGGAGACGAAGTCGACCTCCCGGCCGGGAGCCGTGGCGATGACGGCGTGACCGTCGAGCGTGGCCGTTCGCGCCATGTCGGGAGAGAGTGCCAGGACCTCCTCCTCGCCGTCGAAGACGGCCATGTAGTCGCGGGGCGACACCCAGGACTCGCGGGGCGCGCGGCCGAGGGCGGCGGAGAGGGCGTCTTGCGCCTCCTCCGCGCGCTCCGCCGGACGCGACGGGAAGTCGAGGGCGAGCGAGTCACCCTCCCGCGAGACACGCAGCGGCCCGCTCTTCGAGGAGAACGTGACCTCGCGGCGGCCCGGCTCGAGCTTCTCGAAGACCACCCAGGCGGAGGCGAGCGTGGCGTGGCCGCAGAGGTCCACTTCCGTCGCGGGCGTCATCCAGCGGATCTCGTAGGCGCCCCCTCCTCCCACGAGATACGCCGTCTCCGAGAGGTTGTTCTCCGCGGCGATCGCGAGCAGGAGCGCGTCGTCCACCCAGCGCGGGAGCGGTACCACGGCCGCGGGGTTGCCCGCGAAGGGCCGGGACGCGAACGCGTCGACCTGATAAAGGGGAAGCTTCATGGGGCGAGAATAGCGCATGACCGATGAGACCGCGGGACCCGAGTTCGCCCGGCTCGTCCAATTGATCGCACGCCTGCGCGCGCCCGGAGGGTGCCCCTGGGATCGCGAGCAGACGCACGAGAGCCTGAAGACCACGGTGATCGAGGAGGCCTACGAGGTCGTGGAGGCGATCGACTCCCGGGACGACCGCGAGCTCGCGGGGGAGCTGGGCGACCTCCTCTTGCAGGTGGTGTTCCAGGCCCAGATCGCCGAGGAGCGCGGAGCCTTCACGGTCACGGAGGTGGCGGCACGCGTGGCCGACAAGATGGTGCGCCGGCACCCGCACGTCTTCGCCGGGGAGACGGCGGAGGACCCGGACACCGTGCTCCGGAACTGGGAGGCCATCAAGGCCGCGGAGCGGGCGGCGCGCGGGAAGGGCGACGAGTCGATGCTCGACAGCGTGTCGCGCAGCATCCCCGCGGTCATGGAGGCGTTCCAGATGACGACCAAGGTCGCGCGGGTGGGGTTCGACTGGCCCAACGCCGAGGGCGCGCTCGAGAAGCTCGACGAGGAGACGGGCGAGCTCAGGTCCGCAATCTCCGGAGGCGGAGAGCACGACGCCCTCCACGAGGAGGTCGGCGACCTTCTGTTCGTGGCCGTGAACGTGGCCCGTCTGCTGGGTGTGGACCCGGAGGCGGCCCTCAAAGCCGCGAACCGCAAGTTCCGCCGGCGCTTCCGGCACGTCGAGGACGGCCTCAAGGCCCAGGGCCGAAAGCCCGCGGACGCGACGCTGTCGGAGATGGACGCGCTCTGGGACGAGGCCAAGCGCCAGGAGAAGGGCGGCTAGAGCGGGGGCAGGACCTTCAGCAGCCAGGCGCGAAGGTCGCCGATCTCCTCGGGGCACAGGCTGTGCGGCATCGGGTACGTCCGCCAGTCGAGATCGTAGCCCCGCCCGACGAGCAGGTCCCGCGTGCCCTCGCCGAGCGCCGGGGGGACGACCGTGTCAAACCTCCCGTGGGCCTGGAACACGGGGACCGCGGCGTTCGCGGGGTGGGCTTCCGCGGCGAGGCTCGCGTCGAGGGGCAGGTAGGTCGAGAGGGCGAGGATCCCGGCGAGCCGCTGCGGGTAGCGCAGCCCCGCGAAGAGGGCGATGGCCCCGCCCTGCGAGAATCCCGCGAGGACGAGACGGTCGGACGGAACGCCGCGCTCCGTCTCGCGGCGGAGGAGGGCCGTCGCCGTCTCCGCGGAGGCGCGAATGCCGCGCTCGTCCTGGGCGGCGCGCCGGTCGAGGCCCAGGATGTCGTACCACGCCCGCATCCGCATCCCGCCGTTGAGCGTCACCGGCTGGACGGGAGCGTGGGGGAAGACCCAGCGGATCGCGGGGCTCGCGGGGAGACGCAGCTCCGGGACCAGCGACTCGAAGTCGTGGCCATCCGCCCCCAGGCCGTGGAGCAGGACGACGGCCGCGTCCGCCGGCCGCGCCGGCTCGATCTCGACCGTTTCGGTCATTCCTTCACGCGGGGGCAGCGGCGAGACGGCTCGCGACGAGCCGGGCGCGGGCCCGCCCGTGACGGTACCCGTTCACGCCGTGGGCAGGACCCAGCGCGAAGTAGACGAGGCCGGGAGCCCAAAGACCCCTCGGGGGGACGACGAGGCAGAGCACGATGGACACGAGCCCCACGGCCACGCTCACGCAGTGTCGCCGCAGGCCGCCGCGCGCGTCGAAGAGCTCGAGCTCGTCGAGGGCGAGCTCCGCCCGGCGGCGCAGCGCGTTCCGGTAGAAGAGGGCGAGGATGCCGAAGACGAGAACGAAGCCGACGCCGTAGGCGAGCATCAGGAGCCGCGCGTCGTCGGCGGACATTCCCTGGAAGGAGGTCTCCCGCGCCCCGAGGCCGGCCATCCCTCCGAGGAGGCGCGTGAAGATGAACTTCAGCGGGTAGACGAAGAAGAGCACGACGAAGAGGAGCACGAGGTTCAGGAAGATGGTCCAGCCGTCCTCGAGCGGGAAGCGCCGGAAGAAGAGGTAGTGCTCGAACCAGATCCAGCCGACGATCGCGAACGTCGCCGCGAAGGGGAGGAAGCCGCCGAGCGTCTCCCGGAGGGCGAGGAAGCTGTCCGGGACCTCCAGGGACACGACGAGGAGCGTGAGCGCGAAGCCGATCACGGCGTCGCTGAACCCCTCGATACGAGAGACTTCGCGGCCCCGCATGGGCCGCTAGTCTACACTGGCCTAGGAGCCGCTCCCCCGGAGCCGCTCGAGCAGCCGGCGTCTCAGATCGGCCGGCATTCCGGGCCTTTCCGCGCACGCGCAGAGGCGGACGAGGTCCTCGAGGTCGCGCTGCACCTCGGAGCAGGGGTCGCACGTCGAAAGGTGGAGGCGGACGTCCTCGCAGATCGCCTCGTCGAGGGCGCCGTCCTGGTACTCCGTCAGGCGAAGGAGCAGGTCGTCGCAGTTCATGTTCGCTCTCCTCGAAAGTGCGGCGAGAGCCGCTCCCGCAGCCGCAGACGCGCGCGGTGCAGGTGGACCCGGACGGCTCCCGGCGTGAGGTCCAGGATCTCCGCGACTTCCCCGGTCGGCCGGGCCTCTACTTCTCGCAGCTCGAAAACCGCGCGCTGCAGCGGCGTGAGGGCGTCCAGAGAGGCGTCGAGCGCCATTCTCGCCTCCCGACCCAGCAGGATCTCGTCGGGGGGCCTGGCCCAGGAGGGCTCGTGGCTCCGCCGGTCGTCCTCCGCGGTAGGTGCCAGGTCCTCGTCCTCCGGCCAGGGCTCTTCCCGCCCGCGCCGGCGCAGGAGGTCCACCGCCTTGTTGTAGACGATGCGATAGAGCCACGTGGAGAAGCGCGCCTCGCCCCGGAAGCTTTCCTCCTTTTCGAGCGCCGCCCTGAACGCTTCCTGAACGGCGTCCGCCGCGAGGTCGGCGTCCCGGGTCACGCGCAGGGCCAGGGCATAGAGCCGGTCACCATCTTCGACAAGGGACCGGTGAAGGGCCTCCCGTCGCGCCGACGGCGGGGACGGCCCCTCCCGGACCGGCGGCATCCCGTCAGGCGGAGATGCCGGCGAGCTGCCGCTCGAGGAGCTCTGCAATCTCTCCCGGAGGCAGGGCCCCCACCCGCTGCTCCACGACCTTCCCGCCCTGGAAGACGAGCAGCGTGGGGATGGACCGGATGTCGTAGCGGGCGGCCGTCACGGGGTTGTCGTCCACGTTCAGCTTGCCCACGCGGGCGCGGCCCGCGTATCGCTCCCCCACCGCTTCGATCGCGGGGGCGATCATCCGGCAGGGCGGACACCAGGCAGCCCAGAAGTCCACGAGCACCGGCCCTTCCGCCTTCAGCACGTCCTCTTCCCAGCTCGCATCCGTCAGCACACGCACGTTGTCGCTCAAGGTATCACCTCCGACCTTGGACGGGGGGAGGGGCCCCGCGTTACAGGCCCCCGCGTATACTCCTGCCCGTGATCGGCTCCGTCCCCGGCCCGGGCTCTCACTGGGTGCGCACCCCGGAAGCCCTCGCCTCCCTTGTCGAGACGCTCAACGGCGCGCGCGCCGTCGCCCTGGACAGCGAGTCGGACAGCCTCCACCACCACTTCGAGAAGGTCTGCCTCGTCCAGCTCGCGAGCGATCGCGGAGGGGCCTGGCTCGTCGACCCCCTCGCCGTCCGCGACCTGCGGCCGCTCGCCCCGCTCGTCGCCGATCCGTCCGTCCTCAAGGTCTTCCACGGCGCCGACTACGACGTGACCACGATGAAGCGCGACTTTGGCTTCTCGTTCGGCTCGCTCTTCGACACCATGATCGCCGCGCGCTTCCTCGGCCTTCCCGAGATCGGCCTTCAGGCCCTGGCCCGGACGGAGCTGGGGGTCGAGCTCTCCAAGGCCAACCAGAAAGACGACTGGTCGCGGCGGCCCCTCTCTCCCAGCCAGGAGGACTACGCGCTCTCGGACGTCCGCCACCTGCTCGCGCTGCAGGCACGGCTGGAGGCCCGGCTCCGGGAGCGCGGTCGCCTCGACTGGGTGCGGGAGGAGTGCGAGGCGGTGACGGCGCTGCCCGCCGCCCGTCGGGAGACGGACCCCGACGCCTATCTGCGGATCAAGGGGGCCGCACGTCTCCGGCCGCGCACGCTGGCCGGGCTCCGCGAGCTCGCAGCCTGGCGGGAGGGCCGGTCCGCCGCGGCCGACGTACCGGCCTTCAAGGTGTTGGGCAACGAGGTGCTGATCGTGCTCGCGGAAAGGTCGCCCGGGACGCGCGAGGAGCTCGCGTCGGTAAGGGGCGTCCTCCCCCGCCTGGAACGCGAAGTCGAGGCGTTGCTCACGGCCCTCCGAAGGGCTCGGGAGCTGCCCGAATCGGAGCTTCCGGCCTTTCCCCGCGTGCCCCGCCCCGTGGTGCCGGACGCCGTCCGACGCCGGGTCGATGCGCTGAAGGCCTGGCGGGCGGAGAAGGCCAAGCGCCTCGCCCTCGACGTCTCGGTCGTCCTCCCCCAGAGGCTGATCGACCGCGTCGCCGAGGCGGCCCCCCGTGACGCCGAGGGCCTGCGGGCGGTCGAGGGGCTACGGCGTTGGAGGATCGAGGAGTTCGGGACCGACCTGCTCCGAGCGCTCCAAGCTCGCTGAAACGCCGTTTATCATGGTCATCGGCATGCTCTGGAGCCGCGCGCACCATTAGATGAAGATCGGCAAGTTCGAGATCCTGGCCGAGCTCGGCCAGGGCGCGATGGGAAAGGTCTATCGCGCCCGCGACTCCGCCATCGGCCGGGAGGTCGCCCTCAAGACGGTAGCTCCCTCGTTGCTGCAGGACCACCCAGATCTACGCCCGCTTCAAGCGCGAAGCACAGTCGGCGGCGGCGGCTGCAGCACGCGAACATCGTCACCATCTACGAGCTGGGCGAAGAGCCGGACGGGTCCTCTTCATCGCCATGGAGCTACGTCGAGGGCATGGACCTCGGCCAGGCCCTGCATCCGGCCGGACCGCTTCCCTCTCGACCAGAAGGTGCGGATGGTCGTGGACATCTGTCGCGGGCTCGATTACGCGCACAAGCAGGGGGTGGTGCACCGCGACGTCAAGCCCGCGAACGTTCGGATCTCGCGCGACGGGATGGTCAAGATCGTCGACTTCGGGATCGCCCGACCCGCGGAGTCGCGAGCTGACCTCAGACCGGGCTCGTGCTGGGCACGCCCAGCTACATGGCCCCGGAGGTCTTGAAGGGCGCGCGGGTCGACCACCGCGCCGACATGTGGGCGACGGGGATCATCCTGTACGAGGTTCTCACGGGGAAGCGCCCCTTCGAGTCGGAAACGATACCGGGCCTCGTCTACAAGATCGTGCACGAGCCCCTGCCTCCCCTGGACATGCGGCGGGGCTCCCCGAGGCGCTGGTCGCGGTCGCGCGGAAGACGCTCGAGAAGACACCCTACGATCGCTACGCGGACCTGGCGGACATGGCGCAGGCGCTGCTCAACGCGATCGGGGCGACGCCCCCCGCGGACCCGCTCGTGGAGCCCGCGGTGCGCGAGCGCGCGTACGCGCGCAACTTCGAGGAGGCGCGCCAGCGGCTCGCGGACAACGACCTCGACGGCGGCGCTGCCGCCGCGCGGCGCGCCCAGGCCTTCGACCCCGCCAAGACCGCCATCCTCTCCCTAATCTCGACCATCGAAGAGCAGCTCCGCAACGTGGAGACGGTGCGCCGGCCCGCTCCCAGGGTTCCGAGGCCCGGACCGCAGGATCCGACGCGCCAGGTCGGGCTGCCTCAAGGCACCCACATCTCGCATCCCACGATCGAGCTCGTCCCTCCGAGCCTCGGCACCGCGACCCTCACCGACCTCCGCACGCGGGGAGCCTCCGTCTTCCGCGAGCTCGCCACTTTCGGGGAGACCGCCGGCCACCCAGTCGGTCAGCCTCTCGCCGGTGAAGGACGTGCTGGCCGTGGCCGGCGACGACGGCGCCATCCGGATGTGGGACCTGCTACTCGCGGACGAAGGTCGTCGACCTTGCGCACCGAGATGCACCAGCGGACGGGCCACGACGCCCTCGCCCTCTGCCTCGCCTTCTCCCCGGACGGCAAGCTCCTCGCCTCCGGCCACGTGGACGCGAGCGTGCACCTCTGGGACGTCGAGCACGGCCAGGAGATCCCGGTCAAGCTCCGCCACGACGCGGTCGTGGCCGCGCTCGCCTTCTCTCCCGACGGGTCGACGCTCGCCACGGGCTCCGTGGACTCGAACCTGCGCCTCTGGGACGTGGGGGCGGCGCTACGCGGGGCGAGGCCCGCCGCGAGCTCCACCGCCAGCCCGCGAGCGTCACCGCCCTCGCCTACGCGGGCGGGGGCGACATGGCTCGTCACCGGCCACTCGAACCGGTGCTGCGCCTGCTCGACGCGCGCACGGGCCGTCTGCTCGCGACGCATGCGCGGCCCCGAGGCCCCGGTGACCCTGCTCGTGCCGTCGCCGGACGGCCGCACGTCGCGGTGGTCAGCCAGGACCGCACGATCCGCCTCTTCGACCTCTCGAGCCGCGAGCAGGAGACGGCGGTGGCGGGCCACCGGAAGCCGGCCACGTCGCTGTCCTTCCTCGCGGAGGGCAAGCACCTCGCGAGCGTCGCCCAGGAGAACGAGGTGCAGCTCTGGGACCTCGAGGCGGTGCAAGCCCATCGCCGCGCTCTCCGGGCCGGCGACGGAGAGCTTCGTCGGGTTGGCACTCTTCGGCGGCGGCGACCACATCGCCGTGGCCCTCGGCGACGGGCGGATTCGCGTGTGGGGCCCCGCTTCTTGACGAGGCGGACCGCCCTCGTCGGTCTCCTCATCCTTCCCGTCCCTCGCGTTCGGCGCCCCCCTCGACGGCGTGCGTCGCGAGGTCCTTCGGAACGGCCTCACCGTCCTCCTGCTGCCGGAGCCCGGCTCGCCCTTCGTCTCCGTGGGGACGATGTACCGCGTGGGGGCCAGGAACGAGGCGGCGGGGACGACCGGCCTCGCGCACTACGCCGAGCACATGAACTTCCGGGCCACCCGACGTTTCCCCGGCCACGAGATCGACCGAGTCGATCACGCGGCGGGGCGGCCGCTGGAGCGGCTACACGTGGATCGACCAGACCTGGTACCGATCGACGATGGAGAAGGACGCGCTCGACCACGCTCCTCGACCTCGAGGCCGACCGCATGACGGACGCGCTCTACGATCCCGCGGCTTTCGACCAGGAGCGGACGAGCGTCCTCGCGGAGCTGCGGTCCTACGACGACCCCCACTCCCTCCTCTACGACGACGTCCTGCGCCGCGTCGTTCGAGATCCACCCCTACCGGAACAACACGATCGGCTACCTCGTCCGACGTCGACGGCGTGACCCGCGACGAGGCCTACCGGTTCTACCGCCGCTTACTACCATCCGAACAACGCGGTGCTGGCGGTGGCGAGCGGCCTGCCTGTCGAAGACGTGCTGTCGCGGGTCCGCGATCGCTTCTCTGCGCTGCCGGGCGACGGCGAATCCACGGCCGTGCGAACGGTGGAGCCGGTGCAGACCGGTCAGCGCCGCGTGACCGTCCGCAAGCCCGGGCCGCACGCACGGCTCATGGTCGCGTTTCGCGCGCCGGCGCTTCTCGATCCGGACTTTCCCGTGATGGTTCTGCTGGACGCACTCCTGGCGGGAGGAAAAGGGTTTCGGTTTCTGGAGAAGTACCCGGCGCCCGGCGGGACACCGCTCGACGAGGCTTTGGGGGGGCTCGTCACCGACGGGAGTACGGCATGGCAGGCGTCGCCCTATCCGTACGTCTACAGCTTCTCCGCATCCGTCAGCAGGCCGGAAGGCCTCGAGAAGGCCGAGTCCGCGTTCTTCACCCTGCTCGAACAGGCTGCGAAAAGGGAATGGACGAATGAGGAGAAGAACGTGGCGATTCGGCATGTGAGGCGTGGCTGGGCACGCGACCTCGACGAGCAGGGTGAGCGTATCCACCAGCTCGCTTTCTTCGAGGTCGCGGGGTCCTGGCGCGAGCTCCT
This sequence comes from uncultured Acidobacteriota bacterium, assembly GCA_963742595.1. Classification (GTDB taxonomy): domain Bacteria; phylum Acidobacteriota; class Vicinamibacteria; order Fen-336; family Fen-336; genus CAVPGH01. The sequence continues at coordinate 818,124 of CAVUMT010000001.1, forward strand.
CGACCTCCCCGAGCGCCTTCACAACGTGACGACGGCAGACGTGCAGCGCTTCGTGCGCGAGCGCCTGCGCCCCGAGCTGGCCACTGTCGGGTGGTTTGTTCCCGCACCTGAGGCGCCGAGTTTCCCCGCGCCGACTTTCCCCCGGCCGAATCCCTCCGATGGAACTCCCTCGGCGCCGAAGGCTCTGTCCGTTTCCGTTCCAGAGCCACCCCGCTCGTTCACATTGCCGGGCGGCGCTTCCCTCACCGTCATCCCCCTCCCCGACACTTCCCTCGTAGCCCTCCGCGGACGACTCCCCCTCCGCTCCGCCCCCGAGGGCGTCCTTCCTGTCGTCGTCGAGCACCTCGCGGAGCGCCAGCCCGGCAGAGGACCCGATCCGTCCCCGCCCTCTCCTGGACCCTTCTCAACGATCCCGAGGCCTCGGTCAACGAGGGCACCGTCGAGCTCACCGCCTCCGGCCTCGCCGAGGACGTCCCGGGACTCCTGCGCGCTCTCGCCGGCCGCCTCCAGGGAACCCTGCCGGAGGGCGACGGATGGGAACGGCTGCGCGCGTCCGCGCGCCAACGAGCCGAGGAACGAGCGGCCACTCTCTCGACCGCGCTCCTCGCGCGGGCGCGAGCCGAGCTCTTCCCCGCGTCGTCTCGAGCCTCGCGACCGCCGTGGGGCACGCCGGAGGCCGTGGCCGCCGTTCAACGAGACGACGCGGCTCGCTTCCTTCGGGCTCTGGGCCCCCTGCGCCTCGTCGTGGCCGGCAACGTGTCCGTCGAGGGCGTTCGCCGCGCCGCGGCGGTGCTGCCGAAGGCGGAAACACGGGCGGCGAACGCGCTGCCGGCCCCCGCCCGGGGTCCGGCGACCTGGACCGAGCTGACACTGGCATGGCCGAGCGCAACGCAGAACGAGGTTCTCGTCGTCTGGCCGGGTGATCGCTCGAAAGCCCACGATCGCGCGGCCACCGCGGTCCTCCTCTACCTGCTCGGCGAGACCTACTATTCGGGCCGCCTCGGCCGCGCCCTCGTCGAGCCCGGGCTCGTCTACTCGGTGAACACGACGCTCGAGGGCGGACTGATCGTCGCGCGAACCGCGGTGGCTCGGAAGGACACCCCCGAAGCGCTCCGCCGCATCCGGACCGTCCTGGAAGACGTCGCCCGGGGTGCTTTGACGGAAGCCGACCTCGCCGAGGCCAAGGCCTACCTGCGCGGCAAGGCGGCCCGCGGCCGGGAGGGAGCGCTCGCCACCGCGGCGACGGCCATCGCCGACGAGACGGAGACCGCGGCCGGGCTCACGCTCGTGCAGCTCAACGACACCGCGCGCCGCTTGTTCCGGAACGGCGCGCCCCTCGCCTTCGTGGGTGGCCCCGGAAACTGAATCTCAGGAGACCCGCCGAAGCGCCTCCTCGGGAAACCGGTGGAAGTCGCGCCGGCCGGAGAGCGCCGCCTGGAAGATCTCGGCGGTCTCCACGAGGCGCGGTCCCGGCCGATTGAAGAACGCGTTGCCGTCGGCCACGAACACGCGACCCATGCGGGCCGCGGTCACGTCGCCCCACCCCGGGCGGCCTGTGAGGAGCGCCAGGTCGCGGAGCGACTGGGGCACCGTGAAGCCACAGGGTGCTATCACCAGGACTTCCGGGTCGTAGGACCGCACCGCTTCCCAGGTCACCGGCTCCGTCCGCGCCTCGCGCGCTCCCAGGCCGTGCACCCCGCCCGCCGCGTCCACCAGCTCGTGGATCCAGTGCCCGCCCACCATGAGCGGCTCGACCCACTCTACGTGCAGCAGGCGGGGGCGGGGTGCTATGGCCGCGCGCCGGACGCGCTCGATGCGAGCCGACATCGTCTCCACCACGGCCGCCCCGCGCGAGTCCACAGAGAGCGCCTCCGCCACGCGGACCACGTCGCGGAGGACATCGGAGAGGGACAGCGGGGACAAGGAGACGACGCGGACGTCCCGGCGGGCGATCCGTCGCACCGCCGTCTCGACCTCGCCCAGCGACACCGCGCACACGTGGCACTGGTCCTGCGTCACCACCACGTCGGGCTGCAAGCGCTCGAGCGCCTCGCTGTCGATCCGATAGACGGAGAGCCCCTGCTCCACGAGCCGCCGCACGTCGCGGTCGATCTCCGCCGTGCCCGCGCGCGGGTCCACCTTGGCGGAAGTGAGGACGGGCAGCTCCTCCACCCCGGGGGGAAAATCGCATTCGTGCGAGCGGCCGACGAGCCGGTCGCCGCAGCCGAGTGCGCAGACGATCTCGGTCGCGCTCGGGAGCAGGCTGACGACGCGCACGCTACAAGGGAAGATGCTTGGGCAGCGGGGCCCGGGCCGCGTCGAAGCGGGCGAGACGGAAGGGGTTGTCCTCCTCCTTCTCCTTCCCCACGATGAGGTCGGCGAGCCGGCGCGCCCCCGCGGGGCTCCCCATCACCCCGTGCCCGCTGTAGCCGCCGTTGACGTAGATCCCGGCGACCCCCCCCGCCGCCCCGATGATCGGGTGCGCGTCCGGCGACATGTCGTAGAGGCCCGCCTCCACGGTCACGTTCGACTGAGTGAGCCGCTCCGCGATCTCGTCCCAGAACGGCGTGTCGCGCGCGACCTGGTCCATCGCGAGCGCGGGGAACCGCCAGTCCGCCTTGACCTCGTCCTTCGGCTCTCGCGGCTCGTCGGGAAAGGCGCCGGACCAGCCGAGCCACGCCCCCGGACCCTCGGGCCGCCAGTGCGCGCCGGTGTCCAGGCTGATCGTCATGGGCGCGTCCCGGGGGACGAGGGGGTGAGCCTTGATCCCCGCCCGATGCCGCCGCACGGCGGTGACCGGCACCTCGAGACCGGCGAGCGCCGCCACCTTGCCCGTGTAGGGCCCGGAGGCGATCACCGCGCGCGCCGCCCCGATCCGTCCCCGGCTCGTGCGCACCGCCACGAGCCGCCCCTTTTCGATCTCGAAGCCGGTGACTTCCGTCTCCACGAAGACCTGCGCTCCGGACGCCTTCGCGAAGCCGTAAGTCAGCTCGTGGCTGGCCAGCCAGCCGTCGCGGGCGCGGAATGCGGCGGCCGTGATCGCGGGGGCGAGAAACGGGAAGCGCCGTCGGGCCTCGTCTCCTCGAAGCGCCAGCACGTCCTCGAGCCCCCCCGCCCTCTGGGCCGCGACGCGGGCCGCGACCTGCCTCTCGCCGTCCGCCGCCTGGGTGACGAAGAGGTATCCCTGCTGGTGAAGGCTCAGGTCGTAGCCCGGCAATCCCACCACCGCGGCGAACCGCTCGAACACGTCGATGCTCTCCTTCATCATCCGGATGTCTTCGGGCTCGTCGAACTGCGCGCGAAAGGCCTCGAGGGAGCGGGTGGTGGTGAGGCTGGCGAGGGCGGAGCGGCGCTCCAGGAGGACGACCCCGAGCCCCGCCCGCGACGCGTAGAAGGCCGAAGCGGCGCCCACGACCCCTCCGCCGATGACGACGAGGTCCGCGCGCGTGGGAAAGTCGCTCATGCGGGGCCGGAGTCTACCGCGAAAGGGAGCGTATCTCGTCGTGCTTCTTGAAGAGCCCCATGCGGTGGAAGGCGAAGTCGTACTTCACGGGGTCCGCGGGGTCGAAAGCGCGGAGCCGCCGCGTGATGTCCGCGGCCATCCCCCAGCCCGCCGACTTGTAGCGGGTGAGCCGGACCCGGCGCGCCACGTTGTAGATGTGGACGTCGAGGGGGATCACGAGAGCGGCGGGGGAAACCGCCGACCAGACGCCGAGGTCCACGCAGTCGCGCCGCACCATCCAGCGGAGGAAGAGGTTGAGCCGCTTGCAGGCGCTGCCGTCGTCCGGCGACGGGAAGAAGTAGCGGACGCCCGCGTCCGTCGGCAGCCGGCGTGCCCGGTAGAGGCCGCCGTGGTCGAGGGCGAGGGCGCGCGCGGAGAAGGAGGCGAGGGCCGTCCCCACGTCGGCCTCCGTCGGGGAGGCCGTCGCGCGAAGAAGGCTTCCACCGATCCGTGCGCTCTCCAGCATCTGCCGAACGAAGAAGAGGAGGCAGGCCACGTCGCGGCCGTCGGTCCAACGATGCTTGAAGCCCCGTAGCCGGCGTGCGGCGTCCGCGGGGTCGAGACGGCGCACCGCCCGCGCCGGACGCGGGCCCAGCACGTCGAGCACGGCTCCGATGCTGCGCTTGATCTGCCGGACGTTGCCGAAGGCGAGGCCCGACGCCACGAGCCCCACCACCTCGCGGTCCTCGCGGCCCTCCTGCTGCCGCACGAACTGCAGCGGGTCGGGGTCCACGAAGCGATGGTCGTAGTGCGCGGTAGAGCTCGTCGAGTCGACGCTCGCAGTTCGTCCGCGCTTCACGCTTCCCGATTGTACGCGCGCCGCGAAACGTCTCTTGCGGTAGTATTTCGCATCATGACAGAGCGAGCGTTCCACGACGGGCGCGGACGACGGGCTCGTCCCCCTCGAGAGCCTCGACCTCGACAAGGTCACGTCGTTCGCGGCCCTCCTCCGCGCGATGGCGGCGCACCGCCTTCAGCGGACGCAGCCTCGGGGAAGCCTTCGACGTCACGCTGGCCATGGTGAAGGACCCCGACTGCAAGGTCGTCCTCACCCTGTCGGGGCCATGACCATCGCCAAGATGGGCAAGGTCATCTCCAAGATGATCGACACGGGCATGGTGCAGGCCGTGGTCTCCACGGGCGCGCTCATGGCCCACGGCCTCTCGGAGGCGGTGGGGATGGTCCACTACCGGCACGACCCGCGCATGTCGGACGAGGAGCTCTTCGACAAGGGCTACAACCGCGTCTACGACACGCTGGAGATGGAAGCGAACCTCAACTACGTCGAGGAGTTCACGGGCCAGGCGCTCGACCGCCTCGAGGGCAAGGGCGACCTCTCGAGCGAGAGCATCTGCCGCACGCTCGGCGAGGTGCTCGCCGAGGACCCGCACGGCCGCGGGCGTGCTCCGGAGCGCCTTCGTGAAGCAGGTGCCCGTCTACGTCCCCGCCTTCACGGACTCCGAGCTGGGCCTCGACCTCTCGACCTGGGCCATGAAGAAGGCGCAGGCCGGGGGGTCAAGGGTGCGGACGCGCTCATGGCCAACGTCCCGCGCTTCAACCCGTTCCTCGACCTCGCGAGCTATCGCCCGGTTCGCCCTGAGTGCGAAGCGGCTGGGGATCTTCACCATCGGCGGAGGCGTGCCCCGCAACTGGGCGCAGGAGGTGGGGCCGTACGTGGACATCACGAACCACCGCCTGGGTCTCGACCTTCACGCCCCCGCGCTTCCAGTACGCGGTGCGGATCTGCCCGGAGCCCACGCACTGGGGCGGCCTCTCCGGCTGCACGTACTCCGAGGGCGTCTCCTGGGGCAAGTTCGTGCCCGAGGCGGAGGGCGGGCGCTTCGCCGAGGTCTACGCCGACGCCACCACCGTTTGGCCCCTGCTCATCAAGGCCGTCCTCGAGGAGATGTGAGCGCTTCCTACGACGCGATCGTCATCGGGGGCGGCCACAACGGCCTCGTGAGCGCCGCCTACCTGGCCCGCGCGGGCAAGAAGGTGCTCGTCCTCGAGCGCCGGCACGTGCTGGGAGGGGCGGCGGTGACGGAAGAGGTGTTCCCCGGCTTCCAGTTCTCCGTCTGCTCCTATGTGGTCTCGCTCCTCCGGCCGGAGATCATCCGCGAGCTGGACCTTCCCCGCCACGGCCTGGAGATCCTTCCGCTGGACGGCACCTTCACGCCGATGCCGAACGGCGACCACCTCTGGCGGATGAGCGACCACGCGCGGACGCGGCGCGAGATCTACCGCCACTCCCCCACCGACGCCGAGGCCTACGACGAGTACGCGAAGGCGATGGTGGAGATGGCCCAGTTCGTGAAGCCCATCCTCTCCATGGTCCCCCCCGACCCCTACTCCTTCGACCTCCCCGGCTTCGCGCGGCTCTTCGACCTCGGCCAGCGCTTCCGCAAGCTCTCGCGGATCAACCAGCACAATCTGCTCCAGCTCATGACCATGAGTGCTTCGGACATGCTCGACCAGTGGTTCGAGACGGACGTGCTGAAGGCCACGATGTCGGCGAGCGGGATCATCGGCACGTTCCTGGGGGTGCGCTCGCCGGGGACCGCCTACGTGCTGCTCCACCACTACATGGGCGAGATCGACGGGGCGTTCCGCTCCTGGGGCTTCTCGCGCGGAGGGACGGGGGCGATCAGCCTCGCCATCGCCTCCGCGGCGAAGGAAGCCGGGGTCGAGATCCGGACGAAGGCGCCCGTCGCCCAGATCAAGACGAAGAAAGGCCGGGCCACCGGCGTCGTGCTGCCCAACGGGGACGAGATCGACGCCAAGGTCGTCCTCTCGAGCGTCGACCCCCACGTGACCTTCCTGAAACTCTGCTCGGAGGGCGGATTGGACGAGGAGTTCCTCACCGACGTGCGCCGCTACAAGTTCCGCGGCTCGTCGGGCAAGGTCAACTTCGCCCTCGACGGGCTGCCCGACTTCACGTGCCTCCCCGGACCGGGGGCGCACCTGCGCGGCGCGATCTCCATGTCCCCCAGCGTCGAGTACATGGAGCGCGCGTACGACGACGCCAAGTACGGCGACTTCTCGCGCCGGCCCTACATCGACATCGTCATCCCGTCCCTCACCGATCCGTCCGTGGCCCCCCCGGGAAAGCACGTGCTGTCCTGCTTCGTCCAGTACGCGCCCTACAAGCTGCGCGAGGGCACCTGGGACGAGAAGCGCGAAGCGTTCGGCGATACCGTGGTGGAGACGATCGCCGAGCACGCGCCCAACTTCAAGAAGATCATCCTCCACCGCCAGGTCCTGACCCCCCTCGACCTGGAGCGGGAATTCGGGCTCACCGAAGGCAACATCTTCCAGGGGGAGCTGAGCCTGGAGCAGCTCTTCTTCCTGCGACCGGTGCCGGGCTGGGCGCGCTACCGCACGCCCCTCGACAACCTCTACCTCTGTGGCTCCGCCACCCATCCCGGGGGCGGGATCATGGGCGCCCCGGGGCGCATCGCCGCCCTCGAGGTCCTGAAGGACTGGGATCGCGGGAAGGTCGCGTGAAAGCCGACGTCGTCGTCATAGGCGGGGGCCCCAACGGCCTCACCACCGCGGCCCTCCTCGCCAAGGGCGGCCTCAAGACCGTGCTCGTGGAGCGGCGGCCCACGCTCGGAGGCGCTGCGGTCACGGAGGAGTTTCATCCCGGATTTCGCGCCTCCACGGTCGCGCACACCGCCGGACCCTATAGCGCTTCGCTCGTCGGCGAGCTCGGACTCTCCGGCAACGGCCTCGCCTTCCTCGAGCCCGAGCCGCGTCTTTTCGCTCCCCTTCCCGACGGACGCGGGCTCAGACTCTACGGCGATCCGGCCCGCTCCGCGGCTTCGATTGCGACGTTTTCCGCCAAGGACGCGGCCCGGTGGCCCGAGTTCCACGCGTCGATGCAGCGCACGGCGGGAGTCCTCGCCCGCACGCTCACGCTCACCCCTCCGGACCTCGACGACCCGCGGGTGCGCGACGTCTTCCCGCTGCTCGGGCTCGGCTGGGACCTGCGGGGGCTGGGGCGCAAGGAGGGTCAGAACCTCCTGCGCTGGGGCCCCATGGCGGTGGCCGACTTCGCCCAGGAATGGTTCGAGACCCCGCTCCTGCGGGCAGTGGTCGCGGCTCGCGGAATCCACGGAGCGTTCGCCGGTCCCTGGTCGGCGGGGACCACGGCCCACCTTCTTCTCCAAGCGGCGGCTACCGGCGGCAACGGCGCGGGCTCGACCGTCCTCGTCAAGGGGGGGCTGGGTGTCTTGACCCAGGGGCTGGCCGCGGCCGCGAAGCGCTTCGGGGTGGAGGTGCGGACGTCGGCGCCCGCCTCTCGCGTCGTCCTGAAGGACGGACGCGTGGCGGGTATCGCCCTGGAGAGTGGCGAGGAGATCGAGACGAGGGCGATCGCCTCCAGCGCCGATCTCCAGCGCACCTGCCTGCGCCTCCTCGACCCCGCCGCCCTCGACCCCGACGACCTGCGCCGCGTCCGCAACTTCCGTCTGCAGGGCATGGCATCGCGCGTGGACTTGGCACTCTCCGCGCTGCCCACCTTCCCCGCGGCCGGCGACGACCTCCAGGCGCTCCAGGGCCGCATCCATGTCGGCCCGGAGATCGACGCCCTCGAGCGCGCCTTCGACGAGGCCAAGTACGGCGGGATCTCGCGCCGGCCGTACCTGGACGTGACAATTCCGTCCCTGACCGATCCCGACCTCGCCCCCGCGGGGAAGCAGGTGATGTCCGTCTATCTGCAGTACACGCCCTACCGGCTCAGGACGGGCGACTGGAAGTCCCGGCGGGGTGAGGTGCTCGAGGCCGTCCTCGCCACCCTCGAGGAGTACGCACCCGGGCTGCGCCAGCTCGTGGAGGGATCGCAGATCTTGACCCCCCAGGACTTCGAGGACACCTACGGCATCACCGGCGGCCACCCCGGCCACGGGGAGCCGTCTCTCGACCAGCTCTTCCTGGCCCGTCCGCTCCTGGGCTGGGGACGGTACCGCGCTCCCGTGCCCGGCCTCTACCTCTGCGGCGCCGGGACTCACCCGGGCGGCGGCGTCACCGGGCTGCCGGGATCCAATGCCGCGCGCGAGATCCTGAAGGACCTGAAGTAGGTCGGGTCAGCGCCCCGGCCGTACGCCGTCGGGCGAGAAGAGGACGACTTCACCCACGGCCGGGAGGCGCAATGGCGCGTAGGCGAGCCCCGTCCACTGAACCCAGCGGAGAGAACCGTCCTCGAGAGGCACATCGAAGCGGAAGCGGACCTCCCAGGGGCGGCCGCCCTCCTTGACGGTGACGACCTCCACGGTAACTCCCGTCAGCTCGATGCGATCGCCGGGTTTCATGCGGCGGGTGGAGTCGCGGAAGACCGTGTCCGCGGACTCCGAGAGGAAGCCTCCCTTGACCCGGACCGCGAGAGTCCGCTCGTCCGTGCGCTCCGCCGCTCCCGATGCCGCGCTCCCGGCCAGGCCGCGTGTCCGCAGCGGAATCGCCCGTCCCTCGACCGCCTGGACGAACGGCAGCGCCATCAAGGCCAACGCGGTCGGGGGATTCAAGACGACGAGCGTCTGCCTCTCCACCGTGCGGTCGAGAGGCATCTCGGCGAGCGTGGAGACGTACCCGGACGGAATCGCCTTCACGATGAGAAGCGGAGGGCCGAGCACCAGACGACTGAATGCGAGGAACGCCGACACTGCGGCTGGCCCCACCCACCGCCCGCGCGGTCTCGCCGACGAGGACGCGACCACCCACGCGAAGAGCTGGGCGAGAAGACCCGCCGCGCCGAGACCCGCAAAGATCAGCCGACGGCTCGTGGGGGTGGTCGCGCAGACCGGCACCAGACAGAGCAGCATGCCCAGTGCCCAAAAACGCGCCGTAGCACTCCCGCGGAGCAGGGGCAGACAGGCCGCCCCCACCACCAGCGAAGACACCAGGCCGAGGACCCACAGGCGCCGGCCCGCGCCCAGCAGGTAGAGCAGGACGTCCAGGTCGACCCATTGACCGAGCAGGTAGAAGGGGCCGCGCTCCAAGAGCGCGGCGAGAAAGCGCAAGGGCTCGGCGGCGGGATGCATGTAGTCGCTGGAGCCGGAGACTCCATGGCCCATCCCGACGTACAGGAGCTGCCAGAGGAGCACCACCGCAACGTAGGGGATCAGGGTCCGTGCGCGCTGCCCCGGAGTGCCCCTATCCAGGCAGACGGCGTAGGCGACGAGGTAGGCGAGCGTGGCGAGCGCGACCTCGCCCGAGAGCAGCGCGGCGGCCAGGAGAAGGGGAGCGACGAACGTACCCGGCTTCCAACCCTCCTCGCGGCGGCGCCAGTGGGCCAGCAGCGTGAGGATGCAGAAGAAGAGCGCGACCAGTCCATTGCGGTAGGCCAGCAGGTAGGAGGCCGTGCCGCGGGCGCTGTCGACCGCGAACAGGCAGGCAGCGAGACCCGCCACGGGCAGGGAGGTGGGAGCGAGGAGCCGGCGGTACAGGAAGCTCGCGGCGAGCACGCAAAGGGCCGCCCAGCCGAGGCTGTGGGCGTGCATGAGGGGGACGGAATCGCGCCAAAGACGATGGTCGACCCAGTGGGTCAGCGCCGTGAGGACACGGAAGCAGGAGATGTGCAGATCGGGAGCCGACCACCACGGCAGCACTCCCACGTCCATCTGCGGCTGGTTGACCCGGGAATCGATCGAGACGTGCAGCTCGAGGACGGGCCGGGAGTGAAACAGCACGGGGTCGAGATCGGGGTACTGGGCGCGCCCGAGCAGCCACACCCTCTGCATGTAGTCATCCCCGCCGAGGCCCGCTTCCAGCGCGGGGAGTCCCAGCGAGACGACCAGGGCGACCAGATACAGCGGCAACCGCGGAGACGCGAGGAGCTGACGGACCTGTCCCCGCCCGCGCACGCCGATCGTTGGTAGCCTGCTGCCGTCCACGTCATTCCTCGTCCGGGTGAGCTCGGGCCGCAAGCCCCGGCCGGCGCCGGACGGTGTCGGATAGGCGCCCGTATGGTACAACCGGTCTCGCAATCGGGTCCGCGGGCTCCGGGCCCCGACACGGGGCCCCTCCAAAGCCCCCTGGGCTCCGCAAAGGTGCACGAATCCATGGGGTTCGATGGCACGGACCTGACCGGCGGTCGCCTCGAGGGGATCGCTCGCAAGCTCCTCGCGTCGCCACGCCTGCCGCTGTACCTGGTCGCGGGGCTGATGACCCTGGGATTGCCCTCGCTGGAGCGCGGCTTCGACGGCGACGACAGCATGCAGAGGGTGTGGCTGCTGGGGAGGGATCGCTACCCGAGTCTCGATCCGGCATTGTTCCACTCCCGCCCCGTCGTGGATCTGCACGTGTCGATCGATCCCCGCGCCAATGCCCGGCAGATGGACGTCGGCGTCCTGCCCTGGTGGACGATGCCCCAGCTGAAGGTGTCGTGCCTCAGGCTGCTCACCGCGTTCACCCATTGGCTCGACCACAGCCTGTGGCCCGAATCCGCGGGCGCGATGCACTTCCACAGCCTCCTCTGGGCGGCCTTCGGCGTGATGGCCGCCGCGTCGCTCTACCGCCGGATACTCTCGCCGTATTCCGCAGCCGTGGCGGGGCTTGCCGCCTGCCTGTTCGCGCTCGACAACGCGCCCTGGACCTCCGCCTACACGATCACGTTTCGCAACGCTCTCGTAGCGTTTTTCCTCGGCGTTCTCTGCATACACGCTCACGTGCGGGGCCGAGTCGAGAATTGGAGGCCGGCGGCCGTCCTCGCCCCGGTTCTTCTGGCGGGTTCGCTCTTCGCCGCCGAGGTCGGCATCGCCTCCCTCGCGTACGTCTGCGCCCACGCCGTCTTCGTCGATCGGGGCACTCCGTGGGAGCGAATGAGGGCGCTGGTCCCGTACGGTGTCGTCGTGGTCCTGTGGCAGGTGGTCTACGTCGGGATGGGCTTCGGAGTCTACGGCTCGAGCGCCTACTTGAACCCTTCCGCCGAACCCTTGCGCTTCCTCGGAGCGGTCCTCGGGAGGGGTCCCTATCTCCTGCTCGGCCAGTGGATCGACCTGGATTTGATGATCGGGCTTCTGGGCGAAGGCCGAAAGCTGTCGGTGGTGGCGGTGGCTGCCGCCCTGGTGGTGGGCGCGGTCCTTCTCCCTCTCCTCCGCCGCGATCCAATCGCTCGCTTCTGGGCGCTGGGGATGCTGCTCTGCCTCCTGCCGCTATGCGCGGTGGTGACGTCGGGTCGGCGTCTGCTCTTCGCCGGCCTCGGGGCGGCGGGGCTGCTCGCACAGCTCTTTGCGTCGTCCCTGAAGCCACCGGTTTCAATGTCGCTCGGCTTGCGGGCGACCACGGGGGTGGTGTGCGTCTTCCTTGCCGTCAGCCGTCTCTTGCTGGGCCCCCTGCTTCTCTTCCTGAAGGCCCAGCCGTCTCCCGACGTGACGGATCTCGCTCGGATACCGCTCGACTACACCGTTGAGAGGCAGACGCTCGTGGTGCTGAACCCTCCGAACGCGGTGGCGACGTACTGGCTCCCCTACGTGCAGGCCGTCGACGGGAAGGCCGTGCCCCTGCGCCTCCGCGGCCTGGCCGCGAGCGCCTCTTCCGGGACGGCGGCCCGCCTGGACGAGCGCACGCTAGCGGTTCGGGTGAAGGGCGGGTATCTGACGAGGATCGAAGACACGGTCTTCCGCGATCCCCTCCACCCCTTGAAACCGGGTGACCGGATCGAGCTTGCGGGACTCGTGGTGGAGGTCGCGAGCGTCAAGGAAGACGGCCGCCCCTGGGAAGTGCGATTTCGTTTCGACGTTCCCCTGGAGCATCCCTCTCTCCGTTGGCTTCAGTGGAAGGGTCGGGCCTACGCACCGTTCCGACCCCCCGGCCTCGCAGAGTCCGTCGAGTTCACGACCGCGGGCACGTAGCGGAGGGGGACACACCACGCGGCGGCGTCACGGGGCTACCGGGGCCGAACGCGGCCCGGGAGATCCTGAAGGACCTGCGCTAGGGCCGCGTCTTCGCCGCCAGCACGACCTGGCGCGTTCCGGTATCGGGGTCGAGGCGCACCAGATCGCCTCCATCCGTCTCGAAGAGGGTGGCGCCGCCTGGAGACCGATCTCTTCCGTAGAAGCCCCCGCGGGCCGCGGGCATGAGCCCGGGCTCGCGCCGCAGTATCTCGCCCGTGGCGCGCGAGACGATCACCGTATCCCCGACGCTCGTCGCGTCGCCGCCGGAGGTTCCGAGCAGCCGGGCCTGGCCGACCGCGATGCGGTCGCCCGGGAGCTCGCCGCCGAGTATCGCGAGCTCGCCCGGCAGCTCGACGAGACGATCGCTCTCGCCGTCCGCCGCCAGCTGAAGGCGGTTCGCCCCCGCGGCGCGCTCGACCAACGCGACCCCGCCTCTCTCGAGCATTGCCACGTCCGTGATCGTCCAGCCGTCCTCGTCCCGAAAGAAGCGCAGGCGGCGGCCGCTCGCGATGTCGTGGAGCGAGACGCCGCGCGGCGACTGCGGCTCGTGGAGCAGGAGGCGCTCGCCCGCGATGCCGGACGCCAACCCGGCGTGACCCACGGCGTCGAACGACACCCGGCTCGACGGCACGCCGCCCGCGAGCTCGACCACCTCGAGGAATCCCGGAAGCACCGCGCGCCCGGGCCCCCCGACGACCCCGCGCACACGCCGCAGCGCGCGCACGCGCCCGTCCTCGAGGAACGCCGCGGTCAGCCACTCGCCGTCGGCCCCCGCCGTGCGGCTGATGGACCGGCCCGAGGGCAGCTCGTGAATCGAGAGCGTGAGCGCCTGCACCACCGCGACCCGCTCTCCCCCCGCGTCGAGCGCGAGATCCCGCACGTCCCCTTCGGGAAGCGGCGGGTCGAGTTCGAGCGTCTCCACGACCGGGGCGGGACCGTCGAGGCGCGCGAGCGCCAGGTCCAGGTCGTGGCCCTGACGCCCCCAGAAGGGGGCCTCTTCCGCCCACACGGCATGACGGCCGTCCGCGGCGAAGGCCAGCGGGCTCAGCGTGGGCGTGCGCAGGGAGCGCCCGGACGCGGTGTCGAGGAGGAAGCTCGCCGTGCCGCCGTGAGGCGAAGGCTCGCCGGCGAGCAGGGCGACGAAGCGGCCGTCGTTCGTCGTGCGCAAGAGGCGACGCATCAGAAAGTCCGCGGGCGTCGCCGCGAGCTCGCGGGCGAGAAGGCCGCCCATGACCGCGAACCAGATGCCCGCGCCGCACCAGAAGGTCAGGGACAGCAAGCGGTGTCCGCGCCGCAGGTCGCTTCGGCCCCAGGCCGCCTGCGCGGCGGCCCCCGCGAGCGGCACGAGCGCGACGAGGAGGAGCTCGAGGACGAAGCGCCAGCCGCCGGGCGGCGCGATCGCCACGGCGCCGATGCGCACGAACCCCCGAAAGAGGAGAATCGCGAGGAGGATCGCCGCCCCGAACAGCACGACGTCCAGCGCCGCCCACGTCGAGCGCGCACGGTAGACGACACCGGCCGCGTGACCGAAGGCGACGAGGCCGACCACGAGAACGAGGAAGAGGGCCAGGCTGCCGCTCGCCCCCGCGTCCAGCAGCCACCCCGCGCGGGCCGACAAATTCCCCTCCAGGAACATCGCGGGCATCACGGCCGCGACGGCCGTGGCCAGCGCCAACACCACGGCGGCCAGCAGCTTGCCCCCGCCGATCGCCCACCACGGCACGGGCCTGGCGAAGAAGAAGCCCAGTCGGCCGTCGCCGAGATCCCGCGCCATCACCGAGCCGCCCATGAGGAGCGCCACGGACCAGGCGGTGGGGGCCGCGAGGACGGTGGCGAACGCAAGGGGCCGCCCTCCGTAGCGCAAAGCGAGAACGAGCGGCATCCAGCCGAAGCTGAACACCGCGAGCACGAGCGTCCAGCGCTCGCGCACCTCGCGTACCGTGATCGCCCAGAGCGCCCTCACGCCTCTGCTCCCGCGCCCGAAGCGCGCTCCGCGGACTCGCCCGCGCGCTCGCCCGCGACCGACGCGAAGATCTCCTCCAGCGAGTGGTCGTGCTCGGCCTTGAGCGCCTCGAGGGAGCCGTCGAGCACGACGCGCCCGCGGTGCAGGATCCCCACGCGGTCGGCGATCCCCTCGACGCCCGTGAGGTCGTGCGTGGTGACGAAGACCGTGGTGCCGCGGTCGGCCAGCTCTCCGACGAGCTCGCCGAAGACGAGGCGTCGCGCCACCACGTCGAGCCCGAGCGTGGGGTCGTCGAGCACGAGCAGCTCGGGGTCGTGCCCGAGCGCGAGGGCGAGCATGACCGCTCCCTTCTGCCCCTTCGACAGCAACCGGAAGGGCGTCGCCAGGGGCGCCTCCAGGCGCTCGAGCCGGCGCAGGACCGAGCCCTCGTCCCACTTCGTGTTGAGCCGGCCGCAGAGCCGCACCAGCTCCCGAGCCGTGAGCTCGGGGGGCGCGTCGGGCTCCTCCGGCACGACGCCCACGCGCTCCATCAGCGGCTGGCGGAAGCGCCATGCGTCGCGGCCGAAGAGCCGCACGCTTCCGCCGTCCGGGCGCTGCAGGCCGACGAGACAGCGCACGAGCGAGGACTTCCCGACTCCGTTGCGCCCCAGGAGCGCGTAGACGCTCGCCCGCGGAACCGACAACGAGACCGCGTCCACCGCCAGGTGCCGGCCGTAGCGGACGGTCAGGTCGCGGACGTCCACGGCCGCCTCCGCCGGCGTCACGGTGGACGCCGCCTCCGCCTGCGTGCTCACTTTCGTCCTCCTTTGGCCTCGCCGGCCGGCCACGCATTGGCGAGCAGCGACGTGGCCTCGCTCCGGCTCGCGCCCAGGTTCACGGCCAGTGAGGCGTAGCGCAGCGCCCCCTCGCTGAGCGCCCGGATGCGCTCCCCCGCGGGCATCGCCGGCGGCCGCTCCGCCACGAACGTGCCCTCCCCCCGCCGACTCTCGAGCACCCCGGCCTCCACCAGGCGCTGGTACGCCTTGGCCACGGTGTTCGGGTTGATGCGCTGCTCGCGCGCGAGGTCCCGGACCGAGGGCAGCGGCGCCCCCGGAGAGAGCGCCCCGGACGCCACGAGGTGCCGCACCCCGTCTTCGATCTGGCTCCAGATCGGCACGGGCAGCGCCGGGTTCACGCGAATCCGGGGCGAGGGCGCCATATGTACCAGTGTACTAGTACACTGGTACTGTGTCAAGCGGTCGCGACGACACTCCCCCCCCCGCGTCCTCGCTGACGCGCGAGGCTCGACTCGGTCCGGAATGGGTAGAAACGTAACTCGGTCCGGACAGAGTCCGTGGAGGCTCTAGTCGGAGCCTCCGAAAACCCATCTCCCCCCGACCATCGTCCGTTCGACGAGGA
The DNA here is from genome assembly GCA_963742595.1 of uncultured Acidobacteriota bacterium. Taxonomy (GTDB): domain Bacteria; phylum Acidobacteriota; class Vicinamibacteria; order Fen-336; family Fen-336; genus CAVPGH01. Next base: position 833,875 of record CAVUMT010000001.1, read on the forward strand.
TATCGACGAGACGCTTGGGGTCTTCCTTGAAGGGGTCGCGGCCCAGGACGACGAGGTCGGCCAGCTTGCCCGCCTCGATCGAGCCCTTCTGTTTCTCCTCGTAGGACGCGTAGGCCCCGTGGAGCGTGCCCACGCGGATGGCCTCCTCCACGGAGATCCGCTGCTTCAAGCCCCAGGGCGTCCCCTTGATGTCCGTGCGCGTGACTTCGGACTGGAGGGCCATCATGGGCTCGAAGGGGCCGGGCGGGTAGTCCGAGGCCTGGGTCGCCCGCACTCCCGCGTCCAGGAAGCTCCGGAGGGCGAACATGCGCTCGAGCCGCTCCGCCCCGTACTCGCGCATCTTCTCGCCATGGTAGTAGACGTAGGTCGAGAACGGCGTGGGAATGGCGCCGAGGGCCTTGATGCGCGCAACGAGCGCATCGTTCACGACCGTGCAGTGCTCCAGCCGGAAGCGGGGGTCGCGCCGGGGCCGCTCGCGCTGGAGTCGCTCGTAGAGCCGGAGCACGATGTCGATGCCCTCGTCGCCGTTCGCGTGGATGCCGATCTGCCAGTCCGCCTCGTGGGCGGGCCGGAAGGTCTCGTAGAGCTTTTCCTCACCGTTCACGAGGATGCCCCGGTCATCCGGGCGTCCCACGTAGGGCTCCCGGAGGCGGGCGGTGCGCTCCGAGATCGAGCCGTCGCAGACGCCCTTCAGGAAGCCGACGCGAACCCACTCGTCCCCGAGCCCGGTGCGGACGCCGGCGGCGAGCATCTTCGAGAGGTGAGCGGCGCCGAGGGAGCAGTACACGCGAAGGCTCAACATCCCCGCCTCCCGCGCGTCCTGGTAGGCGGCGAGGTCGTCGGGAGTCCCGTAGGCGTCGTGGACCGAGGTCACGCCCGTCCGGCTCATCATCTCGGAGATGAGCCGCACGCCGGCGCGGCGCTCGTCCCGCGTGAGATCCGAGGGTATGACCTTCTCGAACGCAAGTGTCGCCGTCTCCGCCGCCCGACCGCTGAGGCGCCCCTGGGCGTCGTGGTCGAAGCGTCCTCCCGGCGGATCGGGCGTCTTGTCCGTGACCCCCGCCGCGGCGTAGGCCCGCGAGTTCACGTACGCGGTATGCCCGCCACGGTGCTCGACGAGGACGGGATGGGCCGTGGATACGGCGTCCAGGTCCTCGCGTCCGAGGGGCCGGCCCTCCGCCGTCTTCGTATCGTCGTACTTGAAGCCGAGAACCCAGTCGCCAGGCTTCGTCTTCGCGGCCCGCGCGGCGAGCGCCTTCACGATGGCGTCGATGCAGCGAAGGTCGCAGTCCACCTTCTTGAGGTGGGCGTACCCGGCGGAAGCCGGATGCGTATGGGCGTCGATGAACCCCGGAAGCACGGTCCGGCCCTCCAGGTCGACCTTCCGGGTAGCGGCCGTCGCCAGGTTCAGGACCTCGTCGTCGCTTCCCACGGCCACGAAGCGCCCACCCGCGATCGCGACGGCGCGCGCCCGGGGCTGCCTCTCATCCACGGTGAAGAATGACCCGTTGTGAAGGATGACCTCCGCTTCCGTGCGAACGAGCGGCAGGAGAGCGAACGACCCCGCGGAGCGAAGGAAGTCACGGCGTCCCTGGTCGTACATGGGGCACACTTTACCGCGAGCCGCAGACGAGCAACCGTCCGGACGGAGAAGGCGAGTCGACCGTCAGCCCGTGCTGGACCGTGGGCAATGTATTAGTACATTGCCCACAGTGCCGACGCTGAACGCTGACGACTCCGTCCGGGAAGAAGCGACCGCCTGATTCAGTCCCCCGAAACGGCCAATTTCTTCTCGGGTCCTCCGTCCGGACGGAGTTCTGAAGAGCAGGTAGCCGAGGTACGGTCTAGGCCGCCGTGTCGCGCTCCGCCCAGAAGGCCTCGAACTCCTCGAGCTTTCCGTCGATGACGGTGTCGAACTCCGGCGTCGCCGAGAGGGCCTCCACGGTCTTGAGCCCGTGACCGGTGATCAGGAGGACGACGGGTCGCCAGTCCGCGAAGGCACCGGCGGAGGCGAGCCGGCGCGCCGCCGCGACCACCGTGCCTCCGGCCGTCTCCGCGAAAAGGCCTTCCGTTTCTGCAAGGAGGCGGATGCCCTCCAGGACCTCGGCGTCGCTCGCTTCCTCGCCGCGCCCACCACTCCTGCGGATGGCCTCGAGCGCTGCGGGACCATCCGCAGGATCTCCGATCGCCAGGCTCCTCACGATCGTGTTCGGCTTGACCGGTCTTGGAGAGTCAAGACCAGCTTTGAAAGCCGCGACGATCGGATTGCAGCCCTCGGGCTGGGCTCCGTGGATGGCAACCGGTACGTCATCCACCAGCCCGAGGGTGACGAGTTCTCGGAATGCCTTCGGCACCTTCGTGACCAGGCTTCCCCCGGCCATCGGACACACGACGTGGCCGGGGAGCTTCCAGCCGAGCTGCTCCGCCACCTCGTAGCCCACTGTCTTCGAGCCCTCGCCGTAGTACGTGCGCAGGTTCACGTTGACGAAGCCCCAGCCCCGTCGGTCCGCGATCTGCGCGCAGAGGCGGTTCACGCGGTCGTAGTTGCCACGGACGCCGACGAGAGTGGGGCCGAAGACGGCGGTGCCCGAGATCTTGGCCGCTTCGAGGTCCTGGGGAACGAGGATCACCGCCTCGAGCCCGGAAGCCGCCGCCCCCGCCGCCACCGCGTTGGCGAGGTTGCCGGTGGAGGCGCAGCCCACGGTGTGCATCCCGAACTCCTTCGCCTTGGTCAGGGCGACCGCGACGAGGCGGTCCTTGAAGGAGAGCGTCGGATGGCAGGCCGCGTCGTACTTGATCCAGAGGTCGCCGATTCCAAGGACGCGACCCCAGGTGCGGCGCGCGCAGGAGCGGGGTGAAGCCCGTTCCCCGTCCCACCGTGGGCTCGCCGTCGATCGGCAGGAGCTCGCGGTAGCGCCAGAGGTCGCGGGGGCGCGCCGCGATCCCCTCCCGGGTGAAGGTCTCGCGAACCCGGTCCATGTCGTACATCGGCTCCAGGCCCGCCCAGCAGTCCTCGCAAGCGGCGACGGGGTCCTTGCCCCTCGTCTTTCCACAGGCCCGGCACCGGAGACCGGTCACGAAACTCATGACAACCTCCCGAAAAAAGCAAAAGGCCCTCGGCTTCCGCCGAGGGCCCGTGGGGTGCGCGTCGCTCTCTACCGGCTAGCGGGCGCGGACAGGGCCCCGGCGGATGTGAATTCGCATCGCCATGGGGCCCATCGACACACGCCGTCCCGCCGCACCGACGACCGCGAGGAGAACAGCCTGCGTCATGCCCGCGATTATTGCGAGGAGGTGCGCGGCTGTCAAGGCGAGCCTCACACTCCCCACTCCGCCACCCGCGGCACTTCCCCTTCCTCGTCCGACCAGCGCGACCACGAGAGGTGCCGATGGACGGCGGCCGTGAACTGCGCGGTGGTGGCGGTCCCCCCGACGTCGGGCGTCCGCACGTCGCGCAAGGCCGCCTGCACCGACCGCTCCACCACCCGGGCCAGCGTAGGCTGGCCGAACGCGTGCTCGAGCATGAGGGCGACGGTCAGGAGAGCGCCCGTGGGGTTGGCGATGCCGCGCCCCGCGATGTCGGGGGCGGCGCCGTGCACGGGCTCGTAGAGGCCGGGCCCGGGGCCGAGCGACGCCGAGGGCAAGAGGCCGATGGAGCCCGCCACCGCCGCGGCCTCGTCGCTCAGGATGTCGCCGAAGAGGTTCTCGGTGAGGACGACGTCGAAGTGCTGGGGCACGCGGAGGAGCTCGAAGGCGGTCGCGTCGACGTAGCGGTGCTCGAGGTTCACGTCCGTGTACTCGCGTCGCCACCTCGGTGACCACCCGGCGCCAAAGGCGCGAGGCCTCGAGCACGTTGGCCTTGTCCACGGAGGTCACGAGCCCGCGGCGCCGGCGGGCGAGGCGGAAGGCGACGTGGGCCACCGCCCGCACCTCGTCCGCGGTCTGCCGCCAGGTGTTGACGGCGACGTCCGCCGTGAGGCTCCTCGGCTCGCCGAAGTAGACGCCGCCCGCGAGCTCCCGCACCACCAGGAGATCCGCGTGCCGCGCGAGGCCTTCCTTCAGGGGCGTGGGCAGGCCGAGGTACCGCGCGGGGCGGAGGTTCGCATAGAGGCCGAGGCCGCGGCGCAGGCGGAGGAGGCCGTCCTCCGGCCGCGCGGGCTGGCCGTCCCACTTCGGTCCGCCCACCGCGCCCAGGAAGACCGCGTGGGAGCTCGCGCACAGCTCGAGGGTCGCCTTCGGCAGGGGGTCGCCCGCCTTGTCGATGGCGGCACCTCCCACCAGGCCCTCTCGCGCTTCGACCGGGAACACCGCCTGCAGGACGCTGAGGGCGGCCGCCGTGACCTCGGGGCCGACCCCGTCGCCGGGGAGAACCGCTACCTTGGGCTTCATGACGACAACCTCCAGGGGACAGGACCATTCTTCGCCTCGAACGCGGCGATCTCGGGCCCCCGCGAGATGAGGAAAGCGAGCTCGTCGACCCCCTTCATCAGGCAGTACCGGGCGAAGGGTTCGATAGGGAACGCAACACTCGCACCACCGGACGCGGTAAGGGTGCGAGCGTGGATGTCTATGGTCACCTCCTCGCCCGAATGGGCGAGGAGGCCTTCGTGCATGGCTGAGTCCACGATTACTGGCACAAGCCCGTTCTTCAGAGCATTGCCCCTGAAGATGTCGGCAAAGGCCGTGCTGACTACAGCCTTGAACCCGCAGTCCCGCAACGCCCAAACGGCATGCTCGCGGGAGGAGCCGCAACCGAAATTCCGGCCGGCCACGAGGATCTCGGCCCCCTGCGCCTCGGGACGGTTCAGAACGAAATCCGGCCGCGCCTTGCCGGACTCGTCGTAGCGCCAATTCGCGAACAGGTGCTTGCCGTAGCCGGCGCGGCCGGTGCCCAGCAGATATCGAGCGGGAATGATCTGGTCCGTGTCCACGTTCTCGGCGGGGAGCGCGACCGTGCGCGACCGGATCAGAGTGATGGGCTCGCTCATGAGAGGAACTCCCTCGCGTCGGCGATGCGGCCCGTGACGGCGGCGGCGGCGGCGGTCAGGGGACTGTCCGAGAAACGTTCGGCCCCCCGGTCCCTGCCGCCCCTCGAAGTTGCGGTTGCTCGTGCTCACCGCGTACTGGCCCGGGGCCAGGCGGTCGTCGTTCATGGCCAGGCACATCGAGCAGCCCGACTCGCGCCACTCCGCCCCCGCGTCCTGGAAGACGCGGTCGAGGCCCTCCGCCTCCGCCTGCTTCTTGACCTGCTGGGAGCCCGGCACCACGAGGGCCTTGACCCCGGCCGCGACCTTCCGGCCCTTGAAGATGCGCGCGGCCTGGCGCAGGTCGGAGAGGCGCGAGTTCGTGCAGCTTCCGATGAAGACGACGTCGATGGGACGGCCGAGGAGGGCCTGTCCGGGCCGCAGGCCCATGTAGGCGAGCGCCTTCTCGTGGCTCGCGTCCCCCGCGGGATCGGGGACGACGCCGTGGATGGGCACCCCCATGCCCGGGTTCGTCCCGTAGGTGATCATGGGCTCGAGCGTCGAGGCGTTGAAATGCTCCACGCGATCGAAGCGTGCGTCGGGGTCGCTGGGGAGCTCTCTCCACGCTTCGATCGCTTGGTCCAGAGCCAGTCCCTGCGGCGCGAAAGGCTTTCCTGCCAGGTATTCGAACGTCGTGTCGTCCGGCGCCACCATCCCCGCCCGCGCCCCCGCCTCGATCGACATGTTGCAGACGGTCATCCGCTCTTCCATCGAAAGTGCCTGGATGGCGCTACCCCGGTACTCGAGCGCGTGGCCGGTGGCGGCCCCGATGCCGAAGCGCGCGATGAGCCCGAGGATCAGGTCTTTCGCGGTCACCCCCGCGGGCAGCCGGCCTTCGACCTCCAGGGCGAACGACTTGGGCTTGCCGAGGAGCAGCGTCTGCGTGGCCAGGACATGGCCCACCTCGCTCGTGCCGATCCCGAAGGCGAGCGCGCCGAACGCTCCGTGGGTGCTCGTGTGGCTGTCCCCGCAGACGATGGTCATGCCCGGATGGGTCGCTCCCAGCTCGGGCCCGATGACGTGCACGATGCCCTGTCGGTCGCTGCCCACGGCGTAGAGCGTGATCCCGAAGTCGCGACAGTTCGCTTCGAGCTCCCGGATCTGCCCCGCCGCCTCGCCCTCCGGGGCACGGCGGCCCGCCAGAGGGCCGGGCGCCGTGGGGATCGCGTGGTCCATGGTGGCGAGCGTGCGGTCGGGCCGCCGGACGGAGAGCCCGCGCTCGCGGAGCAGCGAAAAGGCCTGGGGCGACGTGACCTCGTGGATCAGGTGAAGGTCGACGTAGACGACGGCCGGCGTGTCCTCGGAAGACGGGGACACCACGTGGGCGTCCCAGATCTTGTCGAGGAGCGTGCGCGGCGTGGTCATGCCGCGGCCCGGGCGTCCCTGGCCGCCGCCACTGCCGAGAGGTAGGCGCGGAGGGTCGCCTCGATGGTGTCGGTGCTCGCGGCCTGCCCCGTGCCCTCGTGCCCGTCGTGGCGCACGCGCACGATGACCTCGGCCATCGCGTCCTTGCCCGCGCTCACCGCGCGGGTGTGCATCTCCAGGAGCTGCAGGTCGAGGCCGACGGCCGCGTCCGCGGCCTTCAGGGCGGCGTCGAGGGGCCCCTTCCCCACCGCGGAGGCCGAGCGCCTCTGGCCCTCCACGTCCACCTCGACGGTGGCGGTGGGCATGATCAGGTTGCCGGCCAGGACCTGGTAGCGCACGAGCTGGGCCCGGCGGGCGGGAGCGCGCTCGACCATGGCCAGGAGGTCGTCGTCGTAGACGAACTTCTGCTTGTCCGCGAGCTCCTTGACGCGCGCCGTCATCAGCTCCAGCTCCTCGCCTTCGAGGCGAAGGCCGATGCTCCGGAGGCGCGACTCGACCGCGTGCTTGCCCGAGTGCTTGCCGAGCACGAGCAGCGTCTCCTTCACGCCCACGCTCGCCGGGGTCATGATCTCGTAGGTGAGCGGGTTGGCGAGGATCCCGTGCTGGTGGATTCCCGCCTCGTGGGCGAAGGCGTTCCGGCCGACGATCGCCTTGTTGGGCTGCGGCCAGACGCCGGTGATGCCCGCGAGCATGGCGCTCGTGGGGTTGAGGAGCTCGCTCCGGATGCCCGTGGAAAAGCCGAGGTCCTCGCCCCGGACCTTCACCGCCATCACGAACTCCTCGAGCGAGGCGTTGCCCGCGCGCTCGCCGATGCCGTTGATCGTGCACTCGACCTGGCGCGCTCCCGCCTGCACGGCGGCGATGGAGTTCGCCACGGCGAGGCCCGAGGTCGTTGTGGCAGTGGACGGAGATGACGGCCCCCGGGATGTCGCGGACGAGCTTCCGCACCATGTCCGCGTAGTCCTCGGGCAAGCAGTAGCCGACGGTGTCCGGGACGTTGAGGGTGGTCGCTCCCGCCTCGTGGACCGCGGTGAGCAGGTCGCGCAGGTAGCCGTAGTCGGTGCGCGACGCGTCCTCCGCGGAGAACTCCACCTCCTTGGCAAACGTGCGGGCGAGGCGGATGCCGTCCACGGCCTGCTTCAACGCCTCGTCGGCCGTGATCTTCAGCTTGTACTTCAGGTGGATGGCCGAGGTGGCGAGGAAGCAGTGGATCACGGGTCGGGCCGCGTTCCGGAGCGCGTTGCCCGCGGCCTTGATGTCCGCCTCCTTGGCCCGGCACAGGGCCGCGACCTTGACGCTGCGGATCTCCTCGGCCACGGCCTTCACGGCATCGACCTCGCCGGGGGACGCGATCGGGAAGCCCGCCTCGAGGATGTCGACGCCGAGCTTCTCGAGCTGGCGACCCAGCCGCAGCTTCTCCGCGGTGTTCATGGAGAAGCCGGGGGACTGCTCGCCGTCGCGAAGGGTGGTGTCGAAGATGGTAATTCGCTCGTCGGGCTTCATCGTACGGCCTCTACGGGCTTCTCCGCCGCCCGCGCACCTCGCCCTCGGGGGTGACGACGACCGCGTCGAGGAACGGCATCATCACCCGGAGCTCCGCGCCCACCTTCTCGAGGAGCTGGTCCCGTTCCCTCCTTGCGCTGCTGGTTGAACCAGGGACGTCCCGCCTCGTTCTCCGCGATCCACTTCTTCGCGTAGGCACCGGACTGGATCTCCTCGAGCATCTTCTTCATCTCGCGCCGCGTCTCCTCGGTCACGAGACGGGGGCCGCCCGTGTAGTCGCCGTGCTCGGCGGTGTCCGAGATGGAGTGGCGCATGTAGCCGAGGCCGCCCCGGTACATGAGGTCGACGATGAGCTTCAGCTCGTGCAGGCACTCGAAGTAGGCGATGGCGGGCTGGTAGCCGGCGTTCACCAGGGTCTCGAAGCCCGCCTTCACGAGGGCGGAGACGCCGCCGCAGAGCACGGCCTGCTCCCCGAAGAGGTCCGTCTCCGTCTCCTCGGCGAAGGTGGTCTCGATGACCCCCGCGCGCGTGCAGCCGAGGCCCTTGGCGTAGGCGAGGGCCGTCTCCTTGGCCCTGCCGCGTCGCGTTCTCGTGGACGGCGAGGAGGCCGGGCGTTCCCTGGCCCTCCTTGAAGACCTCGCGCACGCGATGGCCGGGAGCCTTGGGGGCGATCATCGAGACGTCGACGCCCTCGGGGGCCTCGATCGTCCCGAAGCGGATGTTGAAGCCGTGGGCGAACATCAGCGTCTTGCCCTTGCGGAGGTGGGGGGCGATCTCCTCCTTGTAGAGCTTCGCCTGGCCGGTGTCCGGGGTCAGGATCATGACGATGTCGGCCCGCTCCGCGGCGTCCTTCACCTCGCGCACGGTCAGACCCTCGGCCTGGGCGCGGGCGCGCGAGCGGCTCGCGGCGGGCAGCCCCACCTCCACCTCGACCCCGCTGTCCCGCAGGTTCAGCGCGTGGGCGTGCCCCTGGCTGCCGTAGCCGATGACCGCCACCCGGCGGCCCTTGAGTTCCTCGAGGTCTGCGTCGTTGTCGTAGTAGATGCGTGCCATCTCTCCTCCGAACTCAGGCCGTGGCGGCCTGTACCGTTTGGTTGCCGTTCTGGGCGGTGCCCCGGATCATCGCGACCTTCCCCGTGCGCACCATCTCGAGGATCCCCCGCGTCCGCAGGAGATCCACGAGGCCGTTCACCTTCTCGAGGTCGCCCGTGATCTCGACGATCACCGAGTCCTCGGCCACGTCCACCATCCGTCCCCGGAAGATGTCGACGAGGCTCGACACCTCGGCCCGCTCGGCGGGCGCGCACCGCACCCGGATGAGGGCGAGATCGCGGTCCACGGTGGGCATGTGGGTCACGTCCGTCACGTCGAGCGATGGGGACGAGCTTCCGGAGGTTCGCCTCCACGAGCCGGGCGGGGACACGGGCGGTGTCCACGACGATCGTCATGCGCGAGCAGTCGGGGGTCTCGCTGCCCCCGACGGTGAGGCTGTCGATGTTGAAGGCACGGCGGCGGAAGAGGCTGGCCACGCGGTTCAGGACGCCCGGGTGGTCCTGCACGCGGGCCACGATCGTGTGCTTCATCGGCTCACCTCGACACCGTTCTCCGCCGGACGGCGGATCATGTTGTGCAGGTCCGCCCCCGCGGGGACCATGGGGAAGACGCTGTCCTCCTGCTCCACCCGGAACTCGATGAGCATCGGTCCGCCGCTCCTCCGGGCCTCCTCGACGGTGGGGATCACGTCCCGGCGCTCGGAGACGCGCCGCCGCCGGGATCCCGTAGGCGGAGGCGAGGGTCACGAAGTCGGGCGAGAGCATCGGGGTCGCCGCGTAGCGCTTGTCGTAGAAGAACTCCTGCCACTGGCGGACCATGCCCAGGAAGCCGTTGTTGACCACCGCGATCTTGATGTCGAGCTTCTCCTGCTGGAGCGTCGCGAGCTCGCACTGCGTCATCTGGAAGCCGCCGTCGCCCGCCACCACCCACACCTCGGCGTCGGGGCGCGCCATCTTGGCCCCGATGGCCGCGGGGAGGGCGAAGCCCATCGTGCCGAGGCCCCCCGAGGTGATGAGGGTCCGCGGGTGCTCGTGCGGGTAGTACTGGGCCTCCCACATCTGGTGCTGGCCCACGTCGGTGACGATCACCGCGTTGCCCCCGGTGGCCTTCCAGAGGTCGTGGATGACGTGGGCGGCGAGGAGCCGGCCCGTGTCCGGCTGGTGGACGATGTCGCGGGAGCGGGTGTCCGCCCGCCATTCGGCGATCTGCCTGACCCATTCCTCGTGCTTCTTCCCGGACACGAGGGGCAGGAGCGCCTCGAGCGTCGCGCGAAGGTCGGCGAGCAGGTGCACGTCCACCGCCACGTTCTTCCCCACCTCCGACGGGTCGATCTCCACGTGGATCTTCTTGGCGTGGGGGGCGTACGTCTTGAGGTTGCCGGTGACGCGGTCGTCGAAACGCATCCCGAACGCGAGCAGGAGGTCGGCCTTCTGGATCGCGGTGTTCACGAAGGCCTCGCCGTGCATCCCCATCATCCCGAGGGACAGGGGATGGCTGGCCGGGAAGCCACCGAGGCCGAGGAGCGTCGAGGCCACGGGCGTCCCCGTCTTCTCGACGAACTCCTGGAGGAGGCGCGAGGAGCCGGACCGCACGACACCGTGCCCGGCGAGGATGAGCGGCCGCTCCGCTTTCTCGATGAGCTCGACGGCCCGGCGCAGGTCGTCCGCCCGCGGGAGAGCGACGTCCTTGTCGCCGGGAAGGTGGATCTCCTCCGGCCACTCGAACTCCGTCTTCTGCTGCTGCGCGTCCTTGCAGATGTCCACGAGCACCGGCCCCGGCCGACCGGACCGGGCGACCAGGAAGGCCTCGCGGAGCGTGCGCGCCAGCTCGCGCGCTTCCGTCACCAGGTAGTTGTGCTTCGTGATGGGAAGCGTGATCCCGGTGACGTCGGTCTCCTGGAAGGCGTCGGTCCCCAGGAGCTTCGAGGGCACCTGGCCGGTGATGAACACCGTGGGAACGGAGTCGAGCATCGCGGTCGCGATGCCGGTGGTGAGGTTCGTCGCGCCGGGTCCGGAGGTGGCGACCGCCACTCCCACCCGGCCGCTGGCCCGAGCGTACCCGTCGGCCATGTGGGCCGCCCCCTGCTCGTGCCGGACGAGTACGTGGCGCACGGGGTAGTCGAGCATCGCGTCGTAGGCGGGAAGGATGGCGCCACCGGGATAGCCGAAGACCGTCTCGACTCCCTCCTTCACCAAGCACTCCCACAGGATCTGCGCGCCGGTCAGTTGCACCCTTGTCTCCTCGTCCGTTCCACGGACCCCCTGAAAATCAAAAACCCCCGGGTTTTCCTTCCCGGGGGTCTCGGTCGATCTCGACTTTGGCCTGAGCCTAGGTCACCGGACCCCCGTTGCTAATGATGGACAGCAGCAGCAGTCGCAGGCCCAGTCGTACGTCGACCTGCGGGGTTTCGGAGAGGCGGGGCTGGGTCGAGACGCTCATTGCGAGTACCGCGGAGGTTAAGCGGGCCAGGGGGGGGTTGTCAAGCGACGGAGGCGGCGCGACGGAGGCGGCGCAGGGTCGGGCTCTTCGGGAACTCTGGTCCATCGGCGTAGCGATCGGGCTTCTCGCCTCGGCCGGGGTCACGCGCCTGATGCAGTCGCAGCTCTTCGGGGGAGCGCACCCTCCGCTACGCGGGAGTTCTGGCCCCGGCGAGCCCCGTGGAGGTCACGTCTCAGCCCCGCAGCCCCCCCCAAGCCGCCGTCGCGAATGCGCCGATCGCCCATGACTCAGAAGTCAACCGAGAACTGCAGGAACCAGCTGCGCGGCCGGGCGTACATTCTCTCGGCGTAGCCCAGCGTGGCGAGCGAGGCATTGCCCTGGATGAGGTAGCGCTCGTCGAACAGGTTCAGCACCCCGGCCGTCAGCTGCCAGCGCTTGGACTTGTCGGCGAGCGTCAGCGAGGCGTTGCCGACGAAGTATGCGTCCTGCTCGATGATCGGGACGCTTCCCGTGATGAAGATCAGCTCGGACGTGTAGCTGCCGTCGACGCGCGGCGTCAGCGTAAAGCGGTCGTTCAGGGCGATGGGAACGGAGATGCCGCAGATTCGCCCTGGAAGGACGGGGTCAGCGGCAGGTCGTCCCCAGGCGCGACCGTGGCCGATGGCGCCCGGAACCTGCGGTGATGCTCTTGATCTCGTCGTCGAGCGTGCTGAGCCCGCCCTCGAGGATCAGGCCCCAGGTCGGACGATAGCGGAGCTCGGCCTCGACGCCCTTGATCGTCGCCTCGCCCGCGTTGAAGAGCAGCGGCACCACGCCCTGGCGGAAGATCATCTGCATGTCGTCGTAGTCCGCCCGGAAGGCGGCGAGGTTCAGCCGGAGGTCGCGACCGATGTCGAGCTTGGCGCCCAGCTCGAAGCTGTCGACCTTCTCCTCGTCGAAGGGCACGGGCACGAAGCCCGGCGGCGGCGCGTTGTAGCGGGTGTTGAAGCCGCCGGACTTGAAGCTGCGCGAATAGGAGGCGTAGGTGCTGATCGAGTCGTTCCAGCGGTACTGGACGCTCGCCGAGCCGGTCAGCGCCGAGAAGGTGTCCTCGAACGGACGGTTGTAGATGAACAGCGGCCCGCCCTCGGGGATCGCCAGGGTGGGCAGGGGATCGGGATCGGGCCGGGTGGAGGGGAAGAGGTTGAGCACCGTCCCCTGGTAGGTCTTTCGATCTTCCGTGTAGCGCAGCCCGCCGGCCAGCTCGAGCCGCTCGATCGGCTCGACCGAGACCTGACCGAAGGCGGCGAGCGAGTCGGTCTCGAGATCCGAGAACTGCAGGTCGCGCGAGCCCGGTCCACCGGCGAGCAGCGAGGCGATGAGCGGTGGAGTCGGCGGGAAGGGAAGGAACACGGTCAGCACGTTCGTCGGTCGCCTCGTTGAAGTAGTAGCCGCCGAGGATCGCGTTGACCTTGTCGAACGCGAGCTGCACCTGGAGCTCCTGGCTGAACTGCTCGGAGTCGGTCGTCAGGTCGGTGGTCAGGATGACGAATGGGGTGTTGTCGGCATCGCGCACGCCGACGCGAGTCGGTCGAGCGGTAGGCGGTGATCGACTTGAGGGAGACCTTGTCGGTCAGTTGCGAGGTTCGCGGTACCGCTGACCCCCCAGACCTCCGACGTGCTCACGACGGGTGCCGTGCCGCCACTGGTGAAGTCGCCCAGGGCCTGGAAGTCGTTGGCGCAGCGGGGGTCGTCGATCAGCGGCACGTTGGGCGGCCCCAGGCGGGGGTCGCCGGGGGGCAGGAACGGGATGGTCGCGCCGGGACAACCGGCGCCACGCTGACGATGGCCGGAACCGGTGCGGTCTCGTTGATGCCGGCGAAGACGAAAGGCGCGCCGTTCTCGTCGCGCTTGGTGTAGTCGGCGCGGACGAACAGACGGAGCTTCGCGGACGGCGCCCAGTTGAGGCCGCCGTTCACGCTGTAGCGGTCGTCGTTGCCGAGGTCGCGACCGTCGAACACGCGCGTGACGTAGCCGTCGCGCTTGCGGAAGGCGCCCGAAAACCGCGCCGCCGCGCGTGTCCCCGAGCGGCAGGTTGAACGCGGCGAAGCCGTCGTAGAGACCGTCCTCCCCGACGCGGAGGCGCAGCCTTGCTGCTGAAGTCCGCCGATCTCGGGTCGGCGGGTCCGCACCAGGATCGCGCCGCCGATCGTGTTGCGGCCGAACAGGGTGCCCTGCGGCCCGCGCAGGACCTCGACGCTGGCGATGTCGCCGAACTCGATCACGCCGCCCACGGCGCGCCCGACGTAGACCTCGTCGAGTAGATGCCGACGCCCGGATCGACCGCGGCCGTCGGGTCCAGCTGGCCGACGCCGCGGATGAAGACGACGCTCGCCGCGGTGTTGCCCGAGAGCTGCCCGGCCGGCTTGAACTGCAGGCTGGGCGTGATCCGCTCGAGATCCTGCGGTCTGCCGGATCTGGCGCTCCAGGAGCGTCTCGGCGCTGAAGGCGCGAGATGGCGATGGGCGTGTCCTGCAGGCTTTCCTCGCGGCGCCGCGCGGTGACGACGATCTCCTCGGCGAGGCGCACCGTGTCGGAGCCAGCGTCCCCGGCCTTCTCGGCGGGGGCATCTTGGGCGCCTTGTCATCATCTTGCTTGGCCGGCGTCCCTTCTGCCTGCGCGGCTGCGTTCGTTCCTGTGCGTGGGCCGATGTGGACATGCATGCGGCCGCCAGAACGAGTGCGCTGCAGCGGGTCAGCGACGCTGCGGACAACGACAACCGGACTTTGCGCATACGTCACTCCTCCCCAGTGGCTCCACGGCGAACAGTGGTTTCGCGACTTTTGACTTGCGGGAGGGTGCCACAGGGAAGGGTTATGGTCAATAACAATTAATGGCAAAGCTGGGCTTGACCGATTCCAGTGAGCGGGCGACTCCGAGGGTCAAGCGCCGTCGCTCAGCTTCCCCGTGCTCCCGAGGGCAGGGTCCGGCACATTGACGGGGCCCGACGAGGCTCACTATAGTCGCCCCCCCCGGGGAAGGAGACCATTCAGGGATGAGCGACCAGCCGGCCGTCCTCTGGACGCCACCCGCCAACGTCCGGGAGACGACCGAGGTCGGGCGCTACCTCGGCTGGCTGGAAGGCGAGCGGGGCCTCGCGTTCCGGAACTACGACGAGCTTTGGCGGTGGTCGGTCGACGACCTCCCCGGCTTCTGGTCTTCCATCTGGGATTTCTTCGGGGTCTCGGCCCACAGCCCGTACCGTGCCGTCCTCGCGGACAGCGCCATGCCCGGGGCGACCTGGTTCCCCGGGTCGCGGCTGAACTTCGCCGAGCACCTGATGGGGCACCGAAGAGGACGCGCGAGCGGGTGGCGGTCGTCTCCTACTCCCAGACCCGGGAGAAACGCGAGCTCTCCTTCGCCGACCTCCGGGAGCAGGTCGGCCGCGCCCGCGCGGTCTGCAGCGGCTCGGGGTGGGACTCGGCGACCGGGTGGTCGCGTTCATGCCAAACATCCCCGAGACGCTGGTGGCGTTCGCGGCGACGGCGAGCCTCGGCGCGATCTGGGCGAGCTGCGCACCCGAGCTGGGCCCGCGCAGCGTCATCGACCGCCTCGCCCAGCTCGACCCGACCGTCCTGCTCACGGTGGGGGGCTACGGCTACCGGGACCGCTCCATCGACCGCCGAGGCGAGGTGGCTACGATCCGTGCCGCTCTCCCCACCCTGCGTCACGTGGTCCACGTCCCCTACGGCGAGCACGCGGTCGAGGAGGCCCTCACCTGGGACGAGCTCCTCTCCGAGACCGGGCCCCTGGCCTTCGAGCCGGTCCCCTTCGACCACCCCCTCTTCGTCCTCTTCTCCTCGGGCACCACGGGACGGCCGAAGGCGATCATCCACGGCCATGGCGGCATCCTGCTGGAGTACCTCAAGTCCCACGCTCTCAGCTGGGACCTGAAGCCGGGGGGCCGTTTGCTCTGGTTCTCGACGACCTCGTGGATGATGTGGAACGCGCTGGTCGCCGCCCTCGTCGTGCGCGTCGTCGATCGTGATGCTCGACGGCGACCCCACCTGGCCCGACCCGGGCTGGCAATGGCGCGTGGCGGAGGAGACGCGCCCGACCTTCATGGGGGTGAGCCCCACCTTCCTGATGGCGTGTCGCAAGGCGGGCCTGGAGCCGGGGAAGGACTACGACCTGGGCTCGATACGCGTCTTTTCCACCGCCGGCTCCCCGCTCTCCCCGGAGGGCTACCGCTACGTCTACGAGCAGCTCGGCCCCGACGTGCTCTTGATCAACGGCACCGGCGGGAGCGACGTCTGCACGGGGATCGCCGGCGGGTCGCCGTTGCTCCCGGTCTACGAAGGTGAGATGTCCGGACGCCTCCTCGGCGTCGCCGCCGACACCTTCGACTCCGGCGGTCGGCCGGTGGTCGGCGAGCTCGGCGAGCTCGTCATCACGAAGCCCATGCCCTCCATGCCCGTCGGCCTGTGGGGCGACCCCGACGGCTCCGCGTATCGTCGCTCGTACTTCGGCACCTTCCCCGGCGTGTGGCGCCAGGGCGACTGGGCCATGTTCACCGAGCGCGGCAGCTGCGTCGTGAGTGGTCGCTCGGACGCCACGTTGAACCGGGGCGGTGTCCGCCTCGGCACGAGCGAGTTCTACGGCGTGGTCGAGGAACTGCCCGAGATCCGGGACAGCCTCGTCGTCCACCTCGAGGACGAGGGTGGCGGTCCCGGGGAGCTGCTGCTCTTCGTCGTACTCGCCGACGGCGCGGTGCTGGACGATCGGCTTCGCGCGGGCATCTCGAAGGCTCTTTGGTCGGAGCTCTCGCCGCGCCACGTCCCCGACGCGATCCGCGCCGTGCCTGGCATCCCGCGCACCCTGACCGGCAAGAAGCTCGAGACTCCGGTCAAGCGCATTCTCCGGGGCGAGCCATCGGACCGCGTGGCGAGCCGGGACGCGCTTCTCGACCCGACCGCCCTCGACACCTTCGTCGCGATCGCTGCCGAAGCCCGCGACGCATCGAAACCCGTTCGTGGCTGAACGGCCCCGAACGACGAGGACCATGAAGCGAAAGGCCAGCAGGAACTCGCCGGGCCGCCCTGAAGACTCCCGTCCGGCGGAATCCCGCGCCGCGCAGCCACGCCGGCGAAAGAGCTTCAAACCGTTCGACCCCGCGCTCGACTTCGGCGTGCTCCCGCAGCTGACCGGCTTCGGCTTGCGTCGCGCTCAGCTGTCTGATTTCAGCCGATTCGCCAGGTCCGTCGGGGACAAGACGGTGACGCAGCTGCGCTTTTCCATGCTCGCATTGATCGGTGCCAATCCCGGCCTGCAACAAGCGCAGCTCGCCCAGGCCCTGGGGCTCTCGCGCCCCATGGCGACCGTCACGATCGACTATTGGGAGGAGCGTGGCTATGTCGAACGCCGTTCCCATCCGCGGGATCGCCGCTCCAACGGAATCCATATCTCACCCCAGGGCCGCGAGGTGCTGTCGGCATTGCAGCAGCTCGTCCTGGCTCATGATCGGACCCTGACCGAGCGCCTGACTCATGGCGAGGTCAAAGAGCTGCGCCGGCTCCTCGGAAAGATCTACTACCGACAGCGTTCTTGATCCTACGGTGCCCCGCTCGGCGGCGCGGGCGCGGTAGCTGCGAGAAATTTCCGCTGTCCTCCTTCTAGCGTCGCAGGCCCCGCCCTCCCCGCCCCCAAAGGCTCGGGCGACGCTCAGCGACGCGATCTCCCAAAGGCGCCGTGAGATCGGCATCCGGCTGACCCTGGGGGCGCGTCACGCGTCCGCCGTCCGGGCTCACGACGAGGCTCTCCCACTTGATGCCGTAGCGTGCCGGCCCGAGCGGCACATCGCGGCCGCCACGACGACCGCGCTCGCGGCCCGAGGCCCCAGCCGCCTCAAGCCGACCACGCACGCCTCCAACCCTGCCGGGGGTCAGAGCAGCTCTGGGGAACAGTGGTGCTCAGGCGCTGGGCGACTTCGCGCACTGGCTGGGCACCTGACGGGCCGGTGCGAGGGCCCGCGATCGCGGTCCCCGTTGTCTGGCCGGCACTTGAGTCGACGCGCGCCTCGCACGGCGGTAGGCACGCGTCCTGCTTCTGCGGAGTCGCAAATGCGTGTCACTCTCCTCGCCCGCCCCTCGCGTCTCTGGCTCATCGTCACCCTGACCGCGTGGGCCGCGTCTGGCGCCGCGTGTCGCACGATCCTCGTGCCTTCGGTGCACCCGCCCTCGAGTCTTCCCGTGGCCGAGTCGCGCGTGCCGATGCTGAAGGTCCACATGCGCTCGGGAGAGCTGTTCACGCTCACGTCGTGGCGGGTGGACGAGGAGGGCCGCCAGCTGGAAGGAACCGGCGAACGGTATTCGGTCCACCGCCGGCTCGAGGGCAAGGGCAGCTCTCGATCGCGGTCGCGGACGTGGCGCTCTTCGAGACCAACCGGCCGGACAAGGTCGGGGCGGGCAGCACCGCCGTCCTCGCCGTCATGTCCACGATCCTCGGAGCGGTAACCCTCGCTTGTGTGATCGACCCGAAATCCTGCTTCGGCTCTTGTCCGACCTTCTACGTGGAAGGCGGCAGCCGGGACCGGCCGGTCGCCGAAGGCTTCTCGGCCTCGATCGCCCGGGCCCTCGAGGCCCGGGACGTCGACGCCCTCTTCGACACGTCGCCGGGCCGCCGGCTCGTGCTGGCCATGCGCAACGAGGCGCTCGAGACGCACGCGGTGCGGGCCGTGCACCTGCTCGTCGCCGACCGTCCCTCCGACGGCCGCGTGCTCGCGGGCGTCGACGGTCGGTTCTACCCCAGGCGACCGCCTGCGGGCAGGCGACTGTCTTCCGGCCCTCGTCGCGATCGGAGGCACCGAGCGGTTCTCGGCCGCCGACTCCCTCGACCTCGCAACCCGCGAAACCGTCGAGATCACATTCCCCCCCGTGAGGGGACGGCTGGGCCTGGCGGTGGCCGGTCGCAACACTCTCCTCTCGACGCACCTCTTCTATCAGACCCTGGCCTACTTCGGATCGCGGGCCGGGAGCTTCCTCGCGAGCGTGGAGCGCGGGGGGCCCGCGGTCGCGGAGCGGGCCATGGGCATGGCACGCCTTCTCGGCGGGATCGATGCGGAGGTCTCCGAGGACGGAGGCCCGTGGCGTCGCATCGGCAGCTTCGACGAGGCGGGGCCGATCGCGGGCGACGTCAAGGTCATTCCCTTCGAGGCGGCGGGCGGTCCTCTCCGGGTCCGGCTGCGCCAGGCCAAGGGCCACTGGAGGCTCGACTACGCGGCCGTCGCTCGCCTGGGTGCCCCCGTCACGCCGCGTCGTCTCGAGCCCGTCTCGGTCGAGAGCGGCGGGCGACCGGACCCGCGGGCCCTCGCCTTGCTGCGACGCGGGGATCGACACCTGATCACCGTTCCGGGAGACGAGTACCGCATCGCCTTCGACCTCCCGGAGGCCCCCCACGGCCTCGAGCTGTTCCTCGAGAGCGAGGGCTACTACTACGAGTGGATGCGAGACGAGTGGCTGGCGGAGGAGGACGAAGAGATGGCGACGCTCGTCGTGGCCGACCCCGCGGAAGCGCTCCGGCGGATGGCGGGCTCCTTCAAGGGGCGCGAAGGCGACATGGAACGGGCTTTCTGGGCGAGCCGCTTCCAGAGATGAGGCACGTCATGGTAGCAAGAGCCGGTTCGTCTCGCCGTGGTCCTCGGCCTGGCGCTGGTCCCGGCGTGTGCCAGCGCACCGAAGACGGTGCCCGTGGTGGGGCGGTCGGTGAGCATCCAGACCGACGGCGAGGGGCCAAAGGTGAAGGGCGAGCTCCTCGCGGTGGGCAGCGATCGCCTGTGGGTGCGAACCAAGGAAGGCGTGCGCGATGTGCCCCTGCCCACCGTCCGCAGGATCGACGTGAAGCGCCACGGCTTCGGAGCCCGCAAGGCGCTCACGTGGGCCGTCGTGGGCGCTGTCGTCACGGGCGGCGCGCTCGCCGGGGCCTGCGCATCGGTCGAGGGCGACGCGAATTGCGGCATCGGCCTCGTCGCCGCCGGCATCTGGCTGGTCACGGGCGCCCTGGTGGCGCCCTCCGCGGAGCGGTCGAGCTACTTTCAGGTCGCACGGCCCGTCCCCGAGGAGCTGCGGCCGTATGCCCGGCTTCCCCAGGGATTGCCCGAGGGGCTGAACCCAGCGTCGCTCGGCGTGCCGCCGAATCCCCGAGCCCCGGCCCCGGAACCACGGCCGTCTCCGTCCCCTTCGTCGGTTCAACCGAAGTCGCCGCAGCCGTGACCTGAAACGCGGCTATAGTCGGCGGTCATGGCGGGGGCGACCGACGCCCGCACTCCCCCGGAGGAGCTCCTCGAATCGCTGGGCCGGCTCTGTCCCGAGGTGGGGGCGGAGAAGGCCCGGCTCTTCCTGTCGGGCCTCGATCCCGGGTACTGGGATCGTGAGAGCCCGGAGGACATGGCTGCGCACCTCCGCCTCGCGGAGTCGCTGTCCCCGCTGCGTCCCGCGCGGGTCCGGGTGACCTCGTGCCCGGATGGGCTCTTCGACGTCGCGATCACCGCCTACGACTATTTCGGGGAGTTCGCGACGCTCTGTGGGCTCCTTGCCGTGAACGGCCTCGAGATCATCGCCGGGCACGTTCATACCATCCCGCCCCAGAAGGCGTCTCCGGATCGCCGGCGCGGCGCGCGTCCCGTCGCCGACTCGCGGAGGATTCTCGACGTGTTCCGCGTGCGGCCGCGTCGCTCGCCCCCCGACGCCCCGACGCTCGAGCGGGAGCTCGTCGAGCTCTACGGCCTCGTGGCCGAGGGACGCACCGCGGACGCCCGCGAGCGTCTCACCCTCCGCCTGGTGGAGACGCTCGAGCGGATGGGCGCGCCTCCCTCCCCCGAGCCCGTGGACATCGCATTCGACAACGAGTCGTCGCCCTCGTGGACGCTCCTCGACGTCCAGGGGCGGGACGCCCCGGGCTTCCTCTACGCCTTCGCCAACGCCCTCGCCACTCGGGGCCTCTACGTGCACCGCGTGAGCATCGAGAGCCGAGGCACGGACGTGCACGACCGCTTCGCGGTCACCGACCGCGACGGCCGCAAGATCGAGGGCGCCGCCGACCAGCAGGCGCTGCGCGTGGCCGTCGTGCTCATCCACCAGTTCACGCTCTTCCTCGCCTCCGCTCCCGACCCCGCCCGGGCCCTGCGCTCCTTCGACCAGCTCCTCGACCGCGTCCTCGCCGGCGGTGCGGGCGACGAGGCCCTCGGCCTCCTCCGAAGCCCGGAGGGGCTGCGGCAGCTCGCACGGCTCCTCGGGAGCAGCGCCTTCCTGTGGGAGGACTTCCTGCGCGCCCAGTTCGAGCAGCTCCGTCCCGTCCTCGACGAGTGGAGCTCGCGGCCCGTCCCCGACCGCGCCGCCCTGAAGGCCGCGCTCCGCGCGCGCCTCTTCGGTGCGGCGACCCACGAGGAGAGGCGCCGGCGGCTCAACGAATACAAGGACGAGGAGATGCTCCTCTTCGACATGAAGCATCTCCTCGATCCCGCGGTGACGATCGCGGATTTCGAGCGGGCCCTCACCGACCTCGCGGACGTGGTGATCGAGGAGGCGCTCGAGATCGCGCGCGCCCGACTCGTGGAGGAGCACGGCCGCCCATTGACCGAAGCGGGGGCAGACTGCGGCGTGGCACTCTTCGGCCTCGGCAAGTACGGCGGCGGCGAGATGGGCTACGCGTCCGACATCGAGCTTCTCGCCGCCTACGCGGGCCCGGGGCGAACGGAAACGACCCGCCTCGAGACCGGGCGCTTCTTCGAGGCCCTCGTTCAGGAGCTCGCCCGCCTGATCGAGGCGCGCCAGGACGGCATCTTCCACGTGGACCTCCGGCTGCGGCCCCACGGAGGAAAGGGCGCGCTCGCGAGTCCCCTGGACGCCCTCCGCGACTACTACCGCGCCGGGCGGGGGGGCGGCGCCCTTCGAGCGCCAGGCCCTGATCAAGCTTCGCTACGTGACGGGCGACGAAACCCTGGGCCACGACGTGGAGCGGCTTCGCGACGCGTTCGTCTGGAGCGGTGAGCCCTGGGATCGCGAGGACGCCCTCCACCTCCGGGACCGCCAGGTCCGCGAGCTCGTCTCCCCCGGGCCGCTTCAACGTCAAGCTGAGCCGCGGGGCGATGGTCGAGGTCGAGTACGCGGTGCAGTACCTGCAGATCCGGCACGGCCGGGAGCACCCCGAGCTGCGCGCGCCCCAGACCCTTCGAGCCCTCTCCGCGCTGCGCGCCCTCGGCCTCGTGACGGCTCTCGAGCACGACGAGCTTCGCGACGCCTACCTCTTCTGGCGGCGTCTCGCGGACGCCCTCCGCATGGTCCGGGGGAACGCGCGCGACCTCCTGCTGCCCGCCGACGACACCGAAGAGCTCCGCTCTCTCGCCCGGCGTCTCGGCTATCCCGGACCCGACCGCCAGGAAGCCGCGCGCGCCCTCGCCGCGGACGTCGCGCGGCACCGGGACCGGGTCGCGTCCTTCTTCGACGCTCGTTTTCGAAGCTAGCTCTTGCACGTGCAGTCGCTGATCCTCTCGCTCCTCCTCATCCTGCTCGGCGGCCTGTCCCTGGTCGCCGCCTTCCTCGCGGGGCTCAGCGCGGCCAACCGCGTCCTGCTCGAGGACGTGCGCCTGCGCCTGCGCCGGAACAAGCTGGACGACCGGCCCTAGCTCGGCTCCTCGAAGACGCGGTGGAACACGCGATGGGCGGCGGTGGTGTGCCGCCGGTAGTCGCGAAGGAGCAGGTCTTCCGCGGGAAGGGGCCCGTCCGCGTACCCGAGGCGTAGCGCGCACGCCCGGAGCGCCTCCCGCTCGACGGGCAGGGTGTGGGTCTGGGTGTCCGCCACCATCTGCAGCTTGTTCTCCACGTCGCGGAGGAAGACGTAGGCGGGCTCCAGCTCGCGAAGCTCCGCTTCCGGGAGGAGGCCGCTCTCGTGGAGCACGCGCAAAGCGACGAGAGTGCCCCGCTCGCGCAGCTCCGTCCGCCGCTGGGCGTGCCCGAGCTGCAGGGCCTGGACCACGAACTCGATCTCCCGGATACCGCCGAAGCCCAGCTTGACGTGGCGATCCGTCTCCGCCCTCTCCGCGATCTTCTGGTCGAGACGGCGCTTCACGTCCCGTACTTCGCCGAGCGCCTCCTTGCCGAAGGGCCGGCCGAACACGAAGGGCCGTACGTGCTTCAGGAAACGCAGGCCGAGCGCCCGATCCCCCGCCACCGGCCGAGCCTTGAGGAGGGCGAGGCGCTCCCAGGTGGAGGCCCTCTCGCGGTAGTACTCCTCCGCCTCCGCGAGCGTGTGAGCGACCTTGCCCACGCGTCCCTCCGGCCGCAGGCGGAGGTCCACCCGGTAGAGGGCGCCCTCCTCGGTGAGGTCGGCGAGGGCCGCGGTCACCCGCCGGGCGAGCTTCCGTGCGTAGTCGCCGCGGGAGGGGGACTCCGGCCCCTTCCCCATCGTTCCCTCGTCCGTGCCGTAGACGAACATGAGGTCGACGTCGGAGCTGAAGTTCAGCTCCTCGCCGCCGAGCTTGCCGAGGCCGAGCACGGCGAAGGCGTCCTTGACGCTCCTTCGCCGGGGCAGCCCGAGCTCGGCGCGCAGCGCGGCATCCGAGATCTCGAAGGCCTTCTGGATGAGGACGTCGGCGAGCACGCTCAAGCACGCCACGGTCTCCTCCACCGAGGCGAGGCGCAAGAGGTCTCGCGCGCCGATGTGCAAAAGCTCGCGGCGCTTGGCGATCCGGAGAGCCTGGCGCTGCCGCTCTTCCGAGGGGACGGCGCGGAGGGCGGCGCTCACGTCGGCCGCGATGTCCCGGGCCGTCCGCGGGTGGAAGCGGACGGCGGGATCGGCCACCCAGTAGAACCACGTGGGGGCGCGGATGAGGATCTCGGCCAGGAAGGGGCTCGCCCCGAAGGTCAGGACGAGCATCTCGAGGGCGCGGGGGTCGGAGCGGAAGTGCGAGTAGAGGCTGCGCGTGCCCAGGCTCGCCCGCACGAACCGCTCCAGGAGGTTCAGGCCCTGGTCGGGGTCGGCGGAGCGGGCGAGGGCTCCGAGAAGGTCGGGGAGGACCTCGGCGAGGGCCGCGCGGGCCAGAGGGTCCTCGGCCATCGACTGGAGATTTCGGTCCGCGGCCGCGGCGTCGCGGATCCCGAAGCGGGAGAGGATGGCCTCGACCTCGCCCGGCTCGAGACGAGAGGCGAGGAGGAGGTCGCGGACGTCGCGCGCGCCCATGGATGGGCGATTCTCCGTCGAAACGGAGCCCGATTCACCCGGGGGTCTCCCCGGTCACTTCAGGGCGAGAACCACCACCGACTTCGCGGGGAGCTTGACCTCCAGCGTGCCGCCCTTGAGCGCGGTTCCCGTGAACGCCGCCGGCTGAACCGCGTTGGGGGCTTCGAACGTGTTGTGCGCGTGCAGGACCGGCGCGGTCAGGACCCGCCCCGTGACCGCATTCGGGGAGAGGCCAGCCAGTCGCACGGTCAGCGTCACCGCCTGCGCGGGACTGGTGTTGGCGAGCGAAAGGTGCACGGCCGATCCGTCGGCCGCCCGGGTGGCCGACGCGCTCAGCATCGGGATTTTCTCCTGGCCGAACGCGTAATCGGGCGACTGCAGCTCGACGGGCAGGAACGTCCCTCCCTGGTGGACCTTGAGCATCTCGAACGCCCAGTACGTGGGCGTCCGCAGCATCTTCTCCTTGTCGGTCAGGATCATCGCCTGGAGCACGTTCACCGTCTGGGCGATGTTCGCCATCACGACGCGATCGGCGTGCCGGTGGAAGACGTGGAAGTTCAGCGCCGCGACGAGGGCGTCGCGCAGCGAGTTCTGCTGGTAGAGGAAGCCCGGCTTCGAGCCGGGCTCAGGGTCGTACCAGGTCCCCCATTCGTCCACTACGAGGCCGACCTTCTTGTCGGCTCCGCGCCGGCCCGCGGACGCGGACCTCGTCTCGGCCTCGACCTTGTCCATGATCTCGGCGTGCCTGGTGACGAGCTCGTCCATGCGCAGCGTCCTCTGGAGCGTGGAGAACCACTGGTCCTCGCCGAAGCCGGTCGCCGCGCCTTTCGCGGCCCAGTTGCCGGTGGGCAACGTGTAGTAGTGGAGCGAGAGGCCGTCCATCCGTCGCCCGGCCATGCTCATCATCACCTCGGTCCACTTGTAGTCCTCGGCGTTCGCGCCGGCCGCGATCCGGTAGATGGGCTTGCCGCGGTCGTAGTTCTTGACGAAGGTGTTGTACTTCCTGTACTCGTCGGCGTAGTACTCGGGTCGCATGTTGCCGCCGCAGCCCCAGGGCTCGTTGGCGATCCCGAAGTACGGCACGCGCCACGGCTTCTCGCGGCCGTTCTGGCGCCGGAGGTTGGCCATGGGCGAGATGGCGTCGGAGGTCAGGTACTCGACCCACTCCATCATCTCCTGCGGGGTCCCGCTGCCGACGTTGCCGGTGATGTAGGCATCCGTGCCGAGCTGCTCCACGAGGTCCATGAACTCGTGGGTACCGAAGCTGTTGTCCTCGACCACCCCGCCCCAGTGGGTGTTGATCATCGACGGGCGCTTCTCGCGGGGCCCGATCCCGTCTTTCCAGTGGTACTCGTCGGCGAAGCAGCCGCCCGGCCAGCGCAGCACGGGGATGTGGAGCTCCTTGAGCGCGGCCACCACGTCGTTTCGGATCCCGCGCGTGTGGGGGATCGGGGAATCGGGGCCCACCCAGATGCCCTCGTAGATGCCCCGGCCGAGGTGCTCGGCGAAGTGGCCGTAGACGTTCCGGTTCACGACGGGGCCCGGCTGGTCGGCGCGGAGGACCGCGCTGGCCGACGTCCCGCCGGGTGTGACGGGAGCCTGGGCGTGGCCGGAAGGCCCCACGAGGAGGATGGCCGCGGCGATCACGCATGCGGCCCATGCGGAAGCGGTGTTTTTCATGGAAGCGGCAGTCTACAACAGCGCCGCCGCGGTACTGAGAGGCGCTGGGGGGACCGCTCAGAGGCCCCCCCAGCTCGATATCAAATGTCGAAGTACAGGGTGAACTCGTACGGGTGCGGGCGAAGGCGGATGGCGTCCACCTCGTTCTTCCGCTTGTACTCCACCCACGTCTCGATCAGGTCCTTCGTGAACACGTCTCCCTTCAGCAGGAACTCGTGGTCCTTCTCGAGGTTGTCGAGGACGATGTCCAGCGAGCCGGGAAGCTGCTTGACCTTGGCCGCTTCCTCCGCGGGCAGCTCGTAGAGGTCCTTGTCCAGCGGCTGTCCGGGGTCGATCTTGTTCTGCACGCCGTCGAGGCCCGCCATCACGCAGGCCGCGAACGACAGGTAGGGGTTGCACGTGGGGTCCGGGGTGCGGAACTCCAGCCGCTTCGCCTTCTCGGAGCTCGAGTACATCGGGATGCGGACGGCGGCGGAGCGGTTCCGCGCGCTGTAGGCGAGGTTGATCGGAGCCTCGTAGCCGGGCACGAGACGCCGGTACGAGTTCGTGGACGGTGCTATGAACGCGAGCAGGGCGGGGGCGTGCTTGAGGATCCCTCCGATGTAGTGCTTGCACATCTCGGAGATGTCGGCGTAGCCGCCCTTCTGGTAGAAGAGGTTCTTCCCCCCCTTCCACAGCGACTGGTGCGTGTGCATCCCCGAGCCGTTGTCCATGAAGATCGGCTTGGGCATGAACGTCACGGTCTTGCCGAACTTCTTCGCGGTGTTCTTGGTGCAGTACTTGTACCAGAGCACCTTGTCCGCCATCTTGACCAGGGTGTCGAACCGCATGTCGATCTCGGTCTGCCCCGCGGACGCCACCTCGTGGTGGTGGACCTCGATCTTCACGCCCACGCTCTCCAGGTTCAGCACCATCTCCGAGCGCAGGTCCTGGTGGTGGTCGGCGGGGGCCACCGGGAAGTAGCCCTGCTTGGCCCGGGGGCGGTAGCCGAGGTTCGGGTTCTCGGGCGTGCCCTCGCGGCCGCTGTTCCAGTGGCCGGTCTCCGCGTTGACGTGGTAGTAGCCGAAGTTGTAGCCCTGGTCGAAGCGCACGTCGTCGAAGATGAAGAACTCGAGCTCGGGACCGATGTAGATCGTGTCCGCGAGGCCCGTGCTCTTCACGTAGGCCTCGGCCTTCTTGGCCACGTAGCGGGGGTCACGGCCGTAGTTGGCCCCCGTCACCGGGTCCTTCACGTCGCAGATGAGCACGAGCGTGGGCACGGCGGTGAAAGGGTCCATCTGCGCGGTGTCCGGGTCGGGGAAGAGCAGCATGTCCGACTCGTTGATCGCCTGGAACCCCCGGATCGAGGATCCGTCGAACCCGATCCCTTCCGAGAAGAGATCGGTGGTGAGCTCGGCCACGGGGATCGAGAAGTGCTGCCACAGTCCGGGCATGTCGATGAACCGGAGGTCCACGATCTTGGCGCCCTTCTCCTTGGCCAGCTTCAGGACGTCGCTTGCGGTCATTCCGCCTCCTTCAGGCAGTGTGTCGAGGCGCCGGTCTCACGACCGGCGCCCCGGGTTGGTCAGATCTTGCCGCCGAAGCCATACACCAGCCCGACGGTAAGGGTCGTCTGCGAGTCCTTGCGAGGACCCGTCGTCTTTGGGAAATATCGCCTCGTCCGCGAAGTCGGTCCGGTACTCGAGGCGCAGCTTGAGGTTTCCGATGACGAGGTGGTCGCTCGTCAGGGTGAGCGACTGGACCTTCGTCCCGAACGTCATGAAGCCGCCGTCCGTGTCGTCGGTGTACTCGTAGCGGCCGACGACGGCCCAGCTCGGCCGGGCCTGGAGCTTCGCGTAGGCGGCGATGCCCCACCAGGTGGTGTCCCCCTCCGTCCCGTAGTCGAAGTTCGTCATGAAGCTGAGCCGGGAGGTGGGGACCAGGGTGAGGGTGGTGTCGAAGATGTTGCGGGTGTCGTCGGATCCGGGCGTCTCCTTGCCGATCATGTCGTTCAGCACCCAGGTGAACTTCGGGCCCGGCTTCCACGTCGCGCTCGCCGCGAACGTCTTGGCCCCGTTGATCTCGCTGTCGTTGTTCCAGCCGTTCACGAGGTAGCCCGCGATCGAAAACTTGTCGTTCACCGCGATCGTCCCGCGCACGCCGACGTGGTAGAACGGGATCGCGTAGCCGAAGAGGACCGACCGGCTGTAGTTCCAGTTGTCTCCGGACTCGATCACCTCCGCTCCCAGAGGGGTCACGAACTTCCCGACGTCCCACGTCACCTTCCCCGTGAGGAGGCTGCCGTAGGCCTGCTCGATGTTCTGGAAGATCTCGGTGCCGTTTTCCGCAGGCTCGTACGCGGCCACGAGGTTGGCGGTCTTGCCGAAGTCGAGATCGACCCGGAAACCGAGGCGGCTCTCCGGCGTGACCGTCTTCGCGAAGGCGATCTCCGCGAGGCTCAGGGAGAACGTGTTGTGCTGCACGTCGAACGTGCGCGCCACCGGATCCACCTGGTTCAAGTTGTACATGTAGTACACGTCCACGAACCCCGTCACGTCGATCTTCGAAGGCTCCGGCTCGGGGCTCGGGGACGGAGACGGCGTCTGGGCACGGGCGGGAGCGGAGGCCAGCGCCAGGGACGCGATCACGGGCACGAGCAGAAGTCTCGACAGTCGTCTGTTGCGTGTCATAATCCATTCACTCCAATGGTTCGTTGACGTGACACCGGGGCGGCGCGCCGTGGCCGCGGCGCGCCGCCGGATTATCGAGTCGCCGCGCGCGCTACACCTTGGTGGCCGCCACGTTCATCGCCGCGTGCGAGGTGAGGCCGGAGTAGGCCTCCATGCCGTGCTCGCCCGCGTCCAGGCCCTCTCGCTCCTCCTCCGGAGAGACCCGGATGCCGACGGTTACCTTGAGGGCGTACCAGACGATCGCGGAGGCTACGGCGGTGAAGGCGCCCACGGCGAGGATGCCCTTGATCTGCGTGAGAGTGAGGGCGATGCCGCCGCCGTGGAAGAGCCCGCCCTCGGTGGCGAAGAGACCGACGGCGAGTGTCCCGAAGACTCCGTTGACGAGGTGCACGCTGAGCGCGCCCACCGGATCGTCGAGCCGGACCTTGTCGAAGAAGAGGACCGCGAATACCACGAGCACGCCGGCCAGGGTTCCGATGATCACGGAGTCTGCCGTGCCCACCGCGTTGCAGCCCGCGGTGATCGCGACGAGACCGGCGAGCGTGCCGTTCAGGATCATGCTGAGGTCCGGCTTGCCGAGCACGATCCACGCCACCGCGGTCGCGGCAAGACAGCCGGCGGCGGCCGCCATGTTCGTGTTGAGGGCGATCGTGGAGATGAGCGCCACGTCGGCGGCCATCGTGCTGCCCGGGTTGAAGCCGAACCACCCGAGCCAGAGGATCAACGTCCCCAGTGTGGCGAACCCCATGTTGTGGCCGGGTATCGGCTGCACCTTGCCGTTGGCCGCGTACTTGCCGAGACGAGGGCCGAGGATGACGACACCCGTGAGCGCGCACCAGCCCCCGATCGAGTGCACGACGGTCGATCCCGCGAAGTCCTTGAACCCGCCGACGCCGAGCCAGCCGCCGCCCCACGCCCAGTGCCCGCCGATCGGGTAGATCAATGCGACGAGCGCGAAGGAGAAGAGGATGAAGCTCAGGAACTTGATCCTCTCCGCCACCGCCCCGCTTACGATGGTGGCGGCGGTGCCCGCGAAGACGAGCTGGAAGAAGAACTTCGCGGCGAGCGGTACGCCCGTCCAGTTCAGGGCGGTGAAGACGCCCTGGTAGGCCTCACCCATGGCCGGGCTGTTGTCCGCTCCGCCGAGGAACCAGCCGGTGAGGCCGACGAACGGATTGCCGTCCCCGAACATGAGCCCGAAGCCCACGACCCAGAACGCGATCGACGACACCGCGAACACGATGAAGTTCTTCGCGAGGATGTTCACGGCGTTCTTGGCCTGACAGAGCCCCGATTCGAGCAGGGCGAAGCCGGCGTTCATGAAGAACACTAGGCAGGCCGTGATCACGACCCACAGCGTGTCCAGTGCGATTTTGGCTTGTACGAGGTCCATCATTCCTCCTTGCAGTTCGTTATCCGTGGAGAGCGGGCGACTTACAGGGCCGCTTCGCCCCGCTCTCCGGTTCTGATGCGCACCACGTCCTCGAGTGGGCTGACGAAGACCTTGCCGTCGCCGAACTTGCCGGTCTTGGCCGTCTTGAGCACGGCCTCCACCGCCTGCTCCACGAGCTCGTCGCCGAGGACGACCTCGATCTTGATCTTGGGCAGGAACTCGACCTTGTACTCGCTTCCGCGGTAGGTCTCGGTGTGTCCCTTCTGGCGACCGAAACCCTTCACCTCGGTGACCGTCATCCCCACGATGCCCACTTCCTGGAGCGCCGTCTTCACCGCCTCCAGAAGGTGCGGCCGCACGATGGCTTCGACCTTCTTCATCACGCCTCCTCTTTCCGGGATTCGCGTCCGCTCTTCGCCGGGAGGGCGGAGAGCAATGCCTCTTCCACATGGGCGCAGGCTTCCGCGTCGAGCTTCCGCCCTTCGGCGTCCGTCACGTAGAACACGTCGAGGGCCAGCGCCTTCTCGGTCGCGATCCGCGCGAACCGGATGTCCAGCCCGAGTCCGGACAGGGTGTGGGCCAGGGTGTAGGCGAGACCCGGCTGGTCGGGCGCCCGCACCTCGACGACCGTGGCCGTCGACGACGCCTCGAGGTCGAAGCGCACGCGCGGCTCCTTGACCGCGCGGCCCCACAGCGTGCGGGGGCGTCGCACCTTGGCCCGCCAGCGCTCCACCGCCGCGGCGACGTCCAGGCTTCCCGCCGCCGCTTCCACGAGGGCGCGCCCGATGCGCTCGCGCCGCTCTTTCTTGACCGGCTGGTGGGCCTGGAGCTCGGTCACGCGGAACGTGTCGAGGGCCCTCCCGTCCCGCCGCGTGAACACGTCGACGCTCAGGATGTCGAGCCCGTGCGCGGTGAGGGTGCCCGCGAGGCTCGCGAAGAGGCCGGGACGGTCGAGCGCGACCACGGTGAGCTCCGTCACCCCGCCCTCCTCGACGTCCTGCCAGTCCACGCGGGCCGTGCTCTCGCCGA
Organism: uncultured Acidobacteriota bacterium; assembly: GCA_963742595.1. Lineage (GTDB taxonomy): Bacteria > Acidobacteriota > Vicinamibacteria > Fen-336 > Fen-336 > CAVPGH01. The sequence continues at coordinate 864,240 of CAVUMT010000001.1, forward strand.
GCCCCTGGATCAGCCGGAAGTGGCGGGTCATGCGGACCGCGTCCGTCGTGCCCAGGTAGCGCGGGGGCATCTGCGCGAAGTGGTCGTCCACCTGCGACGACGGGAACTCGGCCTCGAGCGCCGCGCGCGCTCCTTCCCTCGCGGCTCCCCCGTTGCGCGCCTGCCGGCGGCGCTCTCCCCCGGGGAGGTGGGGGCGCGTGCGCCCGTACAGCGTCCAGAGGAGCGAGGCCTTCCAGTCGTTCCAGATCCCCGGCCCCACGCCGCGGTGGTCGGCGTAGGTGAGGAGCATGAGCTGGTTCAGGCGGTCGAGGGTCCCCACCCGGCGGGCGAAGGCCTCGGCGAGGCCGGGCTCCGTGACGTCGCGCTGCTGGGAGAGCTGCGACATCTCGAGGTGCGCGCCGACGAGGAAGAGGACGTCGCCCGCGGTCGCGGGGTCGAGGCCGAGCCGGCGGACGATCCGCTCCGCGATCTTCACGCCGCGGGCCACGTGGCCGCCGCCCCGCCCCTTGCCGATGTCGTGGAGCAGCATGCCCAGGTAGAGGGCGGTCGCGGTTCTCCGATCTCCGCGAACACCTGGGCGAAGGCCCCGGGCACCCCCTCCTCCGCGCGCGCCACCTCGTCGAGGGCGTCCACCGCCTTCAGCGTGTGCTCGTCCACCGTGTAGCGGTGGAAGTGGTCGTGCTGCACGAGGAAGGTCACGCGCGCGAACTCGGGGATGAGCCGGCCGAGGAAGCCCGTCTCGTGCAGCTCCCGCAGAGCGGGGGCCACGCGCCCGGGACGTTCGAAGAGACGCAGGAACGCCCGGCTCGCGTTCCGCGACGTGCGGAACTCCACGTCCACCAGCTGCAGCCGCTCGCGCACCGCGTGGCGGAGGGAGTCGCTCGAGCGGCACGCCCTCCGCCTGGGCGACCGCCACGCTCTCCAGCACCCGGAGCGGGCCGCCCTTCAGCCCCGCCCCCCGCGCGAACAGCTCGCCGCGCTGGATCTCGAAGCCCGCCACCACGCGCGGACGCCCCGGCTTCGCCGCGGGCACGTGGTGCGAGCAGGAAGCCGGGTGGCGAGCTGGTAGAGCTCGGAGGCGCGCCGGTAGTAGTCGCGCATGAAGAGCTCGGAGGCGAGGAGGCCCCCGCGGGCCTGGTAGCCGAGGCCCTTGGCGAGCTCCGGCTGCAGGTCGAGGGTGAGGAGGTCGGCGCGGCGGCCCGCGTTGAAGTGGGCCTCGTTGCGGACGCGTGAGAGGAAGTCGTGGGCCCGGCGCGCGACCACGTAGTCCTGGTCGCCGAGCCACCCTTCGCGGTGCAGGCCGTGGAGCCCGCGGCTCCCGTAGAGGGCATGGCCGAGCCAGACCACCGCGTGGAGGTCGCGGAGCCCGCCCACTCCTTCCTTGACGTTCGGCTCCTGGAGGCCCACCGCGTGGCCCCAACGCGTGTGACGCTCCAGGAGCTCCGCTCGCATCAGGGCGAAGAAGTCGCGGGTGGCCCGCGCGTCGCCCAGTCCGCTTCTCCACCTGCTTCGTGAGGGCGGCGAAGAGCTCCGGGCTGCCCGTGACGAGGCGCGCCTCGGTGAGGGTGGTGCGGGCGTGGAGGTCCGTGCGGGCGAGGGCGACGCACTCGCGGGCGGAGCGGACGGCGTGGCCCACGCTCAAGCCCGACGTCCCAGAGGAGCTGGAGCGCCCGCTCCACGAAACGGCGGAGTCCGGGCGAGACCTTGCCCCCGTGCAGGAAGAGCAGGTCCACGTCGGAGTGGGGCGCGAGCTCGCGGCGCCCGTAGCCGCCGAGGGCGACCACGGCGCACTGGACGAGATCGCGGCGGGCTTCGCGGTCGGCCTCCTCCGCGGCCACCTGGCAGACCCGCGTGACCACGAGGTCCACCTGGTCGCTGCGGCCCCCCGCGATCTCCGCCCCCCCGAGCCCCATGCGGTGCCGCATGCGCAGGCGCTCGGTCTCGAGCCGGAGGAAGCGCCGGAACGACTCCGCGTGGTCGGCGGGAGCGCCGCCGAGCGCGGGCCCGTCCGACGCATCGCGCCCCGGAAGGGCGAGCCGTTGGACTTCCATGGTTGGCCGTCAATGCAGCAAGCGGCGTACCGCGGGCGAGAGGGAAATGATAGTGCGGGAAAGGCTTGGTCTGGAAGTGAGTTGGGTCGGTCGAGCTCAGGACGGAAGCGAGGTGTCAGTTACGACAATATTGTCGCTTCCTGGCGATGCGGGGTTCAGTGCTGTCGGTTCTAGGCGCGACGGCCCGGCCATCGACGTTGCTCTGACAACGGCAACCGGCGCGAACGGACGGACCGGAGGAGGCAGCTTGGAATGAGCAGACAATTTTGTCACTATTGGGAGCGTAAACAACAACGCCGGGCGCGACGTTGCCGGACGCGCGCGTCGCGCCCGTGTCAGAGATCCGTAACCGCCCCCAGGCTGCTGCTGGACACCAGCCGAGCGTATTTCGCGAGCACGCCGCTCGTGTAGCGCGGAGCGGGCGGGGTCCAGGCGGCGCGACGTCGCGCGAGCTCCTCGTCCGAGACCTCGACCTGGAGCAGTCGCTTCTCGGCGTCGATCGTGACGGCCTCGCCCTCGCGGACGAGGGCGAGCGCTCCGCCCACCGCCGCCTCCGGGGCCACGTGGCCCACCACCATGCCGTAGGTCGCGCCCGAGAAGCGGCCGTCGGTGACGAGGCCGACGGAGTCGCCCAGTCCCGCGCCGATGATCGCGGAGGTCGGGGAGAGCATCTCGCGCATGCCGGGTCCGCCCTTGGGCCCCTCGTAGCGGATCACGACCACGTCGCCCTTCCGGATCTTCCCTCCGTAGATGGCGGCCTGCGCCGCCTCCTCGGAGTCGAACACGCGGGCGGGCCCCGTGAGTCGGGCCTGCTTCACGCCGGAGATCTTGGCCACCGCCCCCTCGGTCGCGAGGTTCCCCCGCAGGATCGCGAGGTGGCCCTGCGGGTAGAGCGGGCGGTCCCAGGGGCGGATCACGTCCTGCGCCGGCGGGGGCGTCTCGGGCACGTCGGCGAGCGCCTCCGCCACGGTCTGGCCGGTGATGGTCAGCGCCGTCGCCGTGCACGACGCCGTGCACGAGCAGGATCTTCATCACCTGGGGAATCCCCCCCGCCCGGTGGAGGTCGGTGGTGACGTAAGCGGCCGGAGGGCTTGAGGTCGCAGAGCACGGGGACCTGCGCCCGGATCGTCTCGAAGTCGTCGATCGCGAGGGGCACCCCCGCGGCGCGGGCGATGGCCAGGAGGTGGAGCACCGCGTTCGTCGAGCCCCCCACCGCCATCACCACCGCGATCGCGTTCTCGAAGGCCTGGCGCGTGAGGATCCGCCGCGGCCGAGAGGCCCTGCCGCACGGCCCGCGCGAGGACGCGCGCCGACTCCGCGGCGCTCTCCGCCTTCTCCGCGTCCTCCGCGGCCATGGTCGACGAGCCGGGCAGGCTCATGCCCATCGCCTCGATGGCCGACGACATGGTGTTGGCGGTGAACATCCCCCCGCAGGCTCCCGCGCCCGGGCACGCGCTGCGCTCGATCTCTCCCAGCTCCTTCTCGTCGATCTTCCCGGCCGCGTGGGCCCCCATCGCCTCGTACACGTTGCCGATCGTGAGGTCGCGGCCCCCGAGCCGGCCGGCCTTGATCGTCCCCCCGTAGACGAAGAGGGCGGGGATGTCCATCCGCGCGATCGCGATCATCGCCCCCGGCATGTTCTTGTCGCAGGCCCCGAGGGCGAGGACCCCGTCCATCGCCTGGCCGTTGCACGCGGTCTCGATCGAGTCCGCGATGACCTCGCGGGACACGAGCGAGTACTTCATCGCCTCCGTGCCCATCGCGATCCCGTCGCTCACGGTGATCGTCCCGAAGACCTGGGGCATCGCCCCCGCGGACTTGAGCGCGGCCTCGGCGCGCTCCGCGAGCGCCCCGATCCCCACGGTGCAGGGGGTGACGTTGCTGTAGCCGTTGGCCACGCCCACGAGCGGCTTCGCGAAGTCGGCGTCGGTGAAGCCCACGGCGCGCAGCATGGCCCGGGCCCCCGCCCGACCCGTCCCTTCCGTGATCCGCCGGCTGCGTAGATCCTGGGCCATCTGTCCTCCCGCGGGGTCGTCATGATAGCGCCCACGCGGGAGGAAGGCACGTCCCGCGATCCATGCCTGGGATAGAATCTTGTCAATCCAGTCATGCGATTCTGAGATAGGAACCCCATGGACTTCCGCCAGCTCGAGATGTTCCGCTCCGTGGCCGAGGAGGGCACGTTCAGCCGCGCCGCGGAGCGGCTGCGCGTCTCGCAGTCCGCGATCAGCCGCCAGGTGAAGCTCCTGGAGGAGGAGCTCGGGGGGCGCCTCCTCCACCGCGGAGCGCGCCGGGTGGCCCTGAGCCCCGCGGGGGAGCTGCTCCTGCGCACGGCCCATCGCGTCCACCGCGAGGTGGAGGAGGTCGTCTCCCAGATCTCCGACACGCAGACCCTGCGCCGGGGCAGCCTCTGCCTGGCCGGCGGGATGACCGTCTGCATGTTCGTCCTCCCCCCGGTGCTGAAGAAGTACCGCCGCCTCTACCCGCAGGTGGACCTGCGCGTGGTCTCGGGGCCCTCCGAAGCGATCCTCCGCAAGATCCGGGCGCGAGAGGTGGACCTCGCCCTCCTCACCCTGCCCGTGGTCGCGGACGACTTCGAGGTCGTGCCCGTCCTCAAGGAGGAGATGGTGGTGGTCACCGCCCCCGGCCATCCCCTCTCCCGCGAAAGGAGCGTCGACCCGAAGAGCCTGGGCAAGTTCCCGCTCATCCTCTACGAGTCCGGCTCCAACACGCGGCGCGTGCTCGACCAGTTCCTCGTGGAGGAGGGCGTCCCCGTCCGGGTCGCCATGGAGACGGAGAACGTCGAGATCATCAAGGCCATGGTGGGAGCCGGCCTCGGCGTGACCATCGTCCCCTACGCGGCCGTCGCCCGCGACGTGCGCGGGCACCGGCGGCTGGCCTTCGCGCGCCTGCGAGGCCGGCGCCTCTTTCGCGAGACGGGGTGGGTCTACCTGAAATCCGACTACGTCCCCCGTGCGATCACCGAGATGACGCGGGTCTTCGCGGAGATGCGCGGCCGCTTCGGCGACAAGCCGCCCGCCCCCTGAAGCCGCGTTGACAAGCCGCGGGGCCGCCCCCTAGTATTGCTTCTTCGTCTCCCACCGGCGTGCCGGAGTGGTGGAACTGGCAGACACGCACGTTTGAGGGGCGTGTGGAGAAATCCGTGCGGGTTCGAATCCCGCCTCCGGCACCAACGTCATCCCGGGGATCCCTCATCCTCCCCCTCCCCGAGACCCCCTAGGGCCAAGAGCGCGAGCGGCAGCCCCAGGGCCTCCGGCGGTCCTCCCGCCAGGAAGACGGCGGAGAGCGAAGCGAGCGTTGCGCCGGAGAACGAGTCGAGGCGGCCCTTCGCGACGAGAGCCAGAAGGGCCGCGGCGACGAGTCCCACGGCCAGCAGGAGAGCGACGGGGGAAGGAGCTGCGCCCCAATAGAAGGCGACGTTGGCGAGGCCGACTCCCGGCTCCGCCGGGAGGGGCGGCGCGAAGGTGTAGCTCAGCCACGCGCCGGGGTCGAGCAGGGCCACGCGCAGGACGAGAAGTCCGTAGCCCAGGACGAACCCCGTGGCCACGCGACGCCACGCCGGGGCCGGCCCGAATACCAGGAAGGGTGCTATGAGAATCGCGCGGTGATCGAACGCGACCGCCGCCCCGGAAAGGAATCCCGCAACGGCGGGGCGGGCGTGTTGCGCCGCCAGGAGGGAGCCGAAGAGGGCGGCGGTCGGGAGGACGGACGGCGAACCGAGTACCGTCCCCATGACGAATGGGGGGACGAGAGCGGGCAGAAGGGCGGCCGGAGCTTTGGAACGACCACCCAGGAACAAGACGAGCCCTGCGAGAGTCGCGAGAGCGGCGAGGAGCAGAGGGCGCGGATCGCGTAGTCCGAGCGGGCGCAGGAGGGCCACGAGCGAGCTCGTCCCCGGAGGGGCGAGCGGCCGGTCGGGCACGAGCTCGTGAGGGGGCTCGAGCCGGAAGCTCGTGGAGAAGGCTTCGCGGCCGATCGGCGTGGCGGCGGCGGGCAAGGCGTAGGGGCTCTTCCCTTCGGCCAGACGAGCGGCGTCGGCCTGGACCTGCACCGCCCAACGGTCCTGTGCCCGGACGATCCCCGTCCGCTCGCTTACGCCGCGCAGGACCCAGGCGGGAGGCACCGCGACGAATGCTCCGGCGAGCGCCAGGACCGCCAGACGTCCACTACGGCGCAGACCGAGCGCGGCCGCCACGAGAAAGACGACGGCGGCCCCCGCGGCGATCGCGCTGAACACGAGGCCGAGGGGATCCGGCGTCAGGTCGGGGCCGGCCCTGGGGCCGAGCGCGGCCGCCAGGCCGCCCAGGCGCGAAGGCAGGCCGGCCACAGCCGCCTGGACACCGGCCTCGAGAAACACCGCGTTCTCCGCGATCTCGACCGCGAGCAGCAGGAGGAGAAGGGGCGCCACCGCCACGTCGGGTTGGCGCCGGAGCCCGAGAAAAGCGAGGGGCAGGAGGACCGCGGCGGGGATGAGGTAGTTCGGGTGGACGACGCGCGAAAAGTAGAGGGACAGCAGGAGAGCCGCGGTGCCCGTGTAGAGCGCCGCGACCGGCGTCCCCTCGCGAAGCTGACGACGCGCGAGGAGCAGGCCGAGGGGGACGAGAACCAGGTAGAAGACGCCGAAGGGAACGTAGTCGCGCAGGCTCTGGACGCGCCCGAAATAGATGAGGAAGTTCGCGAAGCCGAAGCCGGGCGTCCCCCCGAGCGGGTAGTTGTCGGCCCCGGGGAGGCCCACGTTGTAGACCACGATGTCTCCCCAGAACGCCCGAAAGTCTAGCGCGGCCACGGGAAGCACCACCGCGAAGAACACCGCCGCCGCCGCCCCGAGGGGCGGGAGGGTGCGCGCCCACGTCGCCTTCCTCGCGAGGTCGCCCATTCGATGGGCCCCCGTGAGGGCGAGGAGCACGAAGGGAGCGTAGGGCCACGCGAGCTGCTTCGTGGCGCAGGCGAGCCCTATCACCGCCCCCGCGGCCGTGGAACGGCCTCCGCGGGCCAGGAGCACGGCGCCCAGCACCATCGCCACGAACACGAGGTCGTTCGCGCCGAAGATCTGATGCCAGTAGACGAGCGGGTTCAGCGCCGCCACCCCGGCCGCGGTGAGGCGCAGCGCGCCGTCCGCGGGCAGGCGGCCCGCGAGGACGACGGTGAGCGCGTAGAAGAGAAGCGTCACGAAGCGCGGGTCGAAGGGCACGCCCAGGGCGCGCGCGACGAGGTAGAAGGGCGCCATCACGAAGTGCGTGCCGGGCAGGTAGGCGTGGTGGTGGAGGATCGGGTTCTCGCCCCGCGCCTCCCAGAAGCTCGAGGCGCGGGCCTGCCGTCCCAACATCGTCCCCGAGTAGTCGGCGCCGTAGGGGCTCTCGCCGGAAAGGATCTTGTCGAGCGCCAGGGGCAGCTGGACGACGCCCCCGTCCTGTCCGTACGGCCGGTCGGTGGCGATACCCATGGCCACGAAGGCTGCGCTCGGGGCCACGACGAGGACGAGGGCGGCCGCCGCGATCGCCCGTGCGCGGTGACGCAGGGCCGCTCCCCACACCCCGAGCGCGAGATGGAGAAGGGCGAAGCCGACCGCGAGCGCGGCGAGGAGAAGGGCCACGGGATCGCGGTCGAGGTCGGGGGCGGGGCGGGGCCAGAGGAAGGCGAGAGCGCTCGGCGCCTCCGCCAATCGCGGGTCGTGCAGAAGCCGCCAGGCGAGGACGCGCGGCGGATCGTAGACCGCCAGGTCGCGCGCGATCAGGAGCAGGAGGGCGGGGACGACGGCCGCGTCCGCGGGGAGGCGACGGAAGGCGGCGGGCAGCCTACTTCTCGCGGGGCGGGGAAGTGACGACCTGCGCCCCGCACGAGCAGACGAGGCTTCGTACCGCCCAACCGATCTTCAGGAGGCGCCCGCAAGCCGTACATCCGACGTAGGTTCCCGCGGTGTACGTGACCTGGGCCGGTTTCCGCGGCTTGTGCGGATCCTCGGGCGGTATGGGGCGGCGGTACGTGAACGCCACGAAGACGAGCTTACGCCCCGCTTCCGGGGGGTTCAAGGGCGGGGCGGGGAAAGGTGCGAAAGGTCACGGGTCAGAGCTCCCGCAGCGTACCGTGGCGCAGGAGCATGAAGGCCGCGGCGAGCGCCAGCGTGACCGCGAAGGCGCCCATCACCGCGGGAGCGCCCAGCTCCTTCACCAGGCCCCCCGCCACCAGGCTCCCCACGGGATTGCCGCCCCGGAAGGCGAGGCCGAAGATGCTGAGCACGCGGCCGCGCATCTCGTTGGGGGCGTTCTCCTGCACGAGCGAGTTGACCGTCGAGAACGCGGTGGTCAGGCAGACACCGGCCACGAACAGGAAGACCATCGACACCGACTGCCACCGCGAGAGGGCTGCGACCAGTGCTGCGGCGCCGTAGCCGACGAAGCTCGTCAGAAGGAGGCGCCCCCTCCGCGGGACGTGCCCCCGCTGGGCCGTGGTGACGGCCCCCAGGATCGCGCCCAGACCGAGGCTGGTGAGGAGCAGGCTGTAGCCTCGCGCTCCCGTGTGCAGCACGTCGCCCGCCACCACCGGGAGGTACGTGATGAGCGGGAATGCGAGGGAGCTCCCCACGGCACCGAGCAGGGTCAGCCCGGAGAGGGTCGGGCTCGAGGCCACGTGCCGAAGACCGGCCTTCAGGCTGGCGCCGAGGCTTTCCTTGGGCGTGGCCGCGAGGGGCGGAAGCTCGATCCGCCAGAGGGCGACGATCACGGCGAGGAACGACAGCGCGTTCGCGATGAAGCAGACGCCCGTCCCCGCGGCGGCGAGGAGGAGGCCCGCGACCGCGGGCCCGATCGCGCGCGAGAGGTTGAACTGGAGCGCGTTCAAGGCCACCGCGTTGGGAATGCGCTCGCGGGGCACGAGGCTCGGGAGCACGGCCTGGTACGTGGGCGCGGACTGCGACTGGGCGAGGCCGGTGAGAAAGGCGATGACCAGGATCGCCCCGATTCCGAGGAGATCGAGCGCGTAGAGCACCGCGAGCGCTATCGCCATCGACATCTGGAAGACCTGGGAGGTGACGAGGATGCCACGGCGGCTGATCCGGTCCGCCGCCACTCCCCCCACGAGCATGAAAGCCATGAGGGGAGCTTCCGCGGCGAACGTGCGGAGGCCCAGGTAGATGGGGTTGCCGAGCCGGGTGTGGATGTACCAGTTCATGGCCGTGTCCTGGACCCACGTGCCGATGCTGGAGAGGAAGGCGCCCGTCCACAGGAGGCGGAAGCTCCGGAAGGCGAACGGGGAGAGAAAGGCCGGGAGCTTTCGCTCCTCGCTCAAGGGACGCGGCTCAACGGAGGCCCCACCCCTCGATGGTTTTTCGAGCGCCCGCGTCGTTCACGTCCACCCGCAGCGGCGTCACCGCCACGTAGCCGTCGCGCAGGGCGCCCGCGTCCGTCTCCGGATCGAGGTCGGCGGGGGGATCCCAGATGTTCCAGAAGTAGACCTGGTGCTCCGGGCTCTCCCGGCGGTCGAACCTCGTCACTCCCGCCTCCATGCTGTGGCGGACGACCTTGATCCCCCGAATGTCGAGTGCCGGGAAATTCACGGAGAGGAACGTCCCCTTGGGCAGCCCGCGCTTCAGCGTCTCCGCGGCCAGGCGCCCGAGCACCGCCGCCCCGGGTGTGTAGTCCATCTTCGGGGAGTCCACGAGACTCGTGGCGATCGCGGGAATGCCGTCGAAAGCGGCCTCCCGCGCGGCGCCCAGCGTGCCGGACACGTAGATCGTGAGACCGGCGTTGTCCCCGCGGTTGATGCCGGAGACCACGAGGTCCGGCTTCTCCGGAAGCAGGGCGGACAGCGCGAGCCGCACGCAGGTGGCGGGCCGGGCGGAGATCCGGTACCAGGGACCCTGGGCGCCGTCGACCTTCACGAGGGGGTCGATCGTGCGCATCATGATGGGCTCGATGAAGGTGAGCCCGTGGCCCACCCCGCTCTGGTTCTCGGCGGGGGCGGCCACCGTCACCTCCCCGAGCCGGGCGAGCTCGACGTAGGCGGCGGAGAGACCGGGGGCGGTGATGCCGTCGTCGTTGGAAAGCAGGATCCGCGGCCGCCGCTCCGCGGCCTCCGCGGACGCGGAGAAGACGAGGAGGGCGGCCGCCGCGAGGCGGCGTAGCGTCGTCGCCATCGGCGGGCGGGCTACTTCTTTCCCGGCTTCTTGGCGGCGGCGATGGCCTCCCTCTTGCGGGCCTTGCGGGCCTTCGCCTTGCGGTGACGTCGACGGCGCAGCTCCTTCATCCTCTCGATCATGCCTTCGTCTTCTCCTCTCCGCCGGGCTTGCCCCCGGCGATCTTGCGGGTCTGCTCCTGCCGCTCCTTCACGATGCGAAGGTAGGCCTGGGGCACCTTCTGAACGAGGACGATCAGCTCGCCCACGTCCGCCTTCACGTTGCCCGCCGCCCCCTGGTCTCCGTACACGAGGTTCACCACGCGCCCCTTCACCGTCACCGGGAAGAAGGCGGCGTTCGTCCCCGGCCGCTTCCCCACCTGCTCCAGGAATCGCTGGTTCTCCTCCTCCGGACCGAAGCGGCCGATGAACACGCTCTTGTCGCGGGTCACGGTCCGGAAGACGGACGGCGGCTCCAGGGGGATCCGGAGGCGCGACGCGAGGTTCCTGTCCATGCCCTCCCCGCGTCCGCTCCACCCGAGCACCCACGGCTCGCGGACGATGAAGAAGATCACGCGGCGGAAGAACCGGTGGCAGACCGAGAGCATCGTGTCCACCACCTCGTCCCGGCTCTCCGCGGCGTCGAGGCGAGCGGCGGCGGTGGGGACGTCGATGTCCTCCCGGGGTGCGGGGGTGGTCCCCCGGTGCGTGTCCGTGAACCGCCACCGCTCGTCGACGCCGTAGTGGTCGTAGAGGAGCTGGATCATGCGGAACTCCGGGATCACGAGCGGGCGCACGATGTAGCCCTGCGTGTAGCCGACCTGGGCGACCGCGCTATGGTCGGCGGGGTTCACCATCCCCAGGAAGAGGGTCTTGCCCTTGAGTTCCATGGGAAAGACCTTGTGGCGCGCCGCCAGCTTCTTCGGGAGGAGGGCGGGCGCGTCCCCGGGCACCTTCTGCGTGTCCGCGGCGGGCAGCCCGTGGGCGCGGCTCAGGGCCTCCTTCAGACGCTCCTCCGTCACGTAGCCCAGCTCGTAGAGGTTGGTCCCCAGGCGACCCCCGTAGAGCACCTGGTGCTGGATGGCTTCCTGAAGCTGTCTTTCCGTCACGACCCCGCGGTCGCGCAGCAGCCGGGCGAGGATGGGCAGAGCACCTCCGAAGAAAGGGCCCCTATTCTAGCAACCCTGGCCGCCACCCTGCTTTACGCCGCCGACGGGGCGGGCTATCATCCTGGCCACGCTCGCTCCCTCCGCGGCGTCGATAAGATGCCCGAGCCCATTCCCCCATTTCACGAGCGACTTCCCGAGATCGAGAAGGAGCTGACCGAGCGCGGCCACGTCGGGCTCCTGGTGCTGGACGCCACTCCCCTCGCCCAGATCGAGGACCAGTACGGGATGGACGCCTACGAGGAGGTCCGCCAGCGCGTATTCAAGATCCTCGACGAGCAGAAGGGGAAGGACTACCGGACCGGCGACATCCTCGCCCTCGACCTCCCGCGGGGCCTGCGCTTTCTCTTCTTCCTGGAGCGCAAGCGCCGGCGCCAGGTCGCCTCGTCGGTGGCGGACATGAGGGCGGCCCGGGGGCGGCTCACGGCCTCGCTCGTGGCCAACCTCGCTCGCGCGGCCCATCCCTTCCTGAAGCCGGCCCCGCGACTGGACGTCGGCTACGGCGTGGCCGTGCACAACCCCCTCCTCCACCCCGGGCGGATGGTGGAGCGCGCGATCCAGGAAGCGCTCGCCCAGGCCGCCCACCAGAGGAAGAGCGACGACCAGCTCGTGCTGGAGCGCCTCCAGGACATCCTGCTCCGAGAGCGCGTGGTCACCTCCTACCAGCCCATCCTGCGCATGAAGGAAGGGACGGTCATGGGCTTCGAGGCTCTGTCCCGCGGCCCGCGGGGCTCGGGGCTCGAGACCGCCGACTCCCTGTTCGGGGCCGCGTCCGAGCACAAGCTGCTCGTGGAGGTGGACCGTCTGTGCCGGCGGCGCGCACTCCTCAACTCCGGCCGCGTGCCGAGCAACGCCAAGGTGTTCGTGAATACCCTCCCCGCCACCATGCGCGACCCGCAGTTCCGGGGCAAGCCCCTCATCGACCTCCTGGGAAAGGCCCAGGTCTCGCCCGACCGCATCGTCATCGAGATCACGGAGAAGCTCGTCATCGAGAACTACAGCCTCTTCCGCGACAGCATGGCCTACTTCACGGACCTCGGCATGACCTTCGCCGTGGACGACGTGGGGGCGGGCTACTCGGGGCTGGAGTCGATCGCCCGCTTGAAGCCGAGCTTCCTGAAGATCGACATCGCACTCGTGCGCGAGGTCCACGTGAGCATGGTCAACCGCGCGATGGTGAAGGCCATCATCTCCCTCGGTCACGGCATCGGGGCCACCGTCATCGCCGAGGGGATCCACACCGAGGACGAGTCGCAGGCCCTGCGGAGCATGGGCGTCGACTTCGGCCAGGGGTACTACCTCGCCCGGCCGGACGCGGGCAGCGAGTAGGCTTATACTCGCGGCCGCTCGTCACCCAAGAGGGAGGCCCGTGCACCTACAGACCCTGGACGTCGTCATCGTCGTCGTCTACCTGCTCCTCTCCGTGTTCGTGGGGTACTGGGTCTCCCATCGAGCGACGAAGGACCTGCGCTCCTACTTCCTCGGCGGCAACGTGATGCCGTGGTACGTCCTCGGCGTCTCCGACGCCTCGGGGATGTTCGACATCGCGGGGACGATGTGGCTCGTCTACATCATGTTCGTGTACGGGCTGAAGAGCGTCTGGATCCCCTGGGTGTGGCCGGTCTTCAACCAGGTGTTCCTGATGGTCTACCTCTCGGCCTGGCTGCGCCGCTCGAACGCGATGACGGGGGCGGAGTGGATCGAGACGCGGTTCGGCAAGGGAAGGGGAGCCCAGCTCTCGCACCTGAGTGTCGTCGTCTTCGCCCTCGTGAGCGTCGTGGGCTTCCTCTCCTACGCGTTCAAGGGGATCGGCAAGTTCGCCGTCGATTTCCTTCCCTGGTCTCTCTCCGCCAACGAGTACGCGCTCATCCTCATGGCCCTCACCACGTTCTACGTGGTCAAGGGCGGCATGTTCAGCGTGGTGGTCACCGAGGTCGTCCAGTTCTGCATCCTGTCCGTCGCCAGCATCGCCCTCGGCCTCATCGCGATGAGCAAGGTCACCCCCGAGATGCTCCACCGCGTCGTCCCCGCGGGCTGGGACGAGCTCTTCTTCGGCTGGAAGCTCGACCTCGACTGGTCCGCCCTCATCCCCGCGGTCGACGCCAAGATCGCGTCGGACGGCTACAGCTACTTCGGGATCTTCTTCATGATGCTTCTCTTCAAGGGCTTCCTGGTGAGCGCGGCGGGGCCCGCCCCCAACTACGACATGCAGCGCATCCTCTCCACGAAGAGCCCCCGCGAGGCGTCGCTGATGAACGCCTGGGTCAACGTGGTCCTGATCTTTCCCCGCTACTTCATGATCACGGGCCTCACCATCCTCGCCCTCGTCTTCTACAGCGACGCCATCCGGGGGATGGGCACGAGCATCGACTTCGAGATGGTGCTCCCCTACGCGCTGGAGCGCTTCGTCCCCACCGGCCTCCAGGGCCTGCTCATCGCCGGCCTCCTCGCCGCCTTCATGTCGAACTTCGCCGCCACCGTGAACGCGGCCCCTCCCTACATCGTCAACGACATCTACAAGCGCTTCATCAACCCGAACGCGAGCCAGAGAACCTACGTCCGCATGAGCTACGCGGCCTCCCTCACGGTCGTGATCGTGGGCATCACCGTGGGCTTCTTCGTGGAGTCGATCAACGAGGTGATCCAGTGGATCACCGCGGCACTCTGGGGAGGCTACACGGCGTCCAACGTCCTCAAGTGGTACTGGTGGCGCTTCAACGGGTACGGCTACTTCTGGGGGATGGTGACGGGCATCGGCGCTTCGCTCGTCCTGCTCGTGGCCCAGAGGATCCAGCTCACGACGCTCTCCGCGTTCAACGCGTTCCCCCTGATCCTCGCGATCTCCCTCGTGGGGTGCGTCGCCGGGACCCTGCTCACGAAGGCGGAGGACGACGACGTCCTGAAGTCGTTCTACAAGCGGGTCCGGCCCTGGGGCTTCTGGGGGCCGATCCTCGCCAAGGTGCGCGCGGAGGATCCGTCCTTCGCGCCGAACCGGGATTTCGGGCGCGACATGTTCAACATCCTGGTGGGGATCTGCTGGCAGACGAGCCTCGTGGTGTTCCCCGTATCCCTGGTGACCCGGAAGTTCGACACGGCGCTCACCGCCCTCGCCGTGGTCGCGGTGACCGCGGTCATCCTGAAGTTCACCTGGTACGACAACCTCGACCGAAGGGAGCTCCGGGCCTAGTCAGGGACGGAACTGCGAAGCCGGGGTGTCGACGAGCTGGGCGGCTACACCCCGCCCGCGACGGGATCGGGCCCGTCCGTCACGAACAGGCAGCGGGCGCGCCCGAAGCGAAGCTCGTCGCCGTGGCGCAGCACCTGCTCGTGAACGACCTCGCCGTTGACGCGGGTGAGGTTCGTGGAGCCCAGGTCGAAGACCACGTAGCCCCCGTCCCGCCTCTCGAGGCGGGCGTGGGCCCGCGACACGAGGGGCTCGTCCACCCGGATGTCCGCGGTCTCGTCCCGCCCCACCGTGAGGATGTCCGCGGCGAGCGGAAAGTCCACCCGGGAGCCGTCCTTTCGCTCCCAGACGAGCCGGGGCCCGGCGGCCTGGGCGCTCAGGAGCCGCCCCTCCGGGCCGCGAGCGGCGCCACCGCGGGGCCGTCGTTGCTGATGAGGGTCGCGTCCTTGAAGCCCGCGGCCTGCCGGTACGCCTCCACGGCCTGCGTCTTGTAGTTGAGCTTCTCGAGGACGAGCCCGAGGTAGTAGAACGCCGTGCCCTGGGACACTCCGGGCCGCGTGGGGAGCTCGCCCTTGACCTTCATCAGGTAGTCGTGGGCGGCCGCGTAGTCCTGGAAGTGCATCGCGGCGATCGCGAGATTGAGGCCCGCGAACGCCGCCTGCTCGGTGCCCGGGATAGCCCTCCACCTGCGCCCGAAGGTCCATCATCACCTTGTTGTAGAGCAGGCTCGGGTCGTAGAGAGGGATCTCCTGGGGCGTCTGACCGAGCGTGAGCTCGACCGCCCGCGGACCCGCGGTGCCCTTCACGTGCAGCTGCGAGCTTATCCTTCGGCTTCTTGCCCGCCACCGCGGCGAGGAGGTCGGTCGTCCGCACCACCGGCTTGCCGTCGGCCGCGACCACGAGCTCCCCCGGCTGGACGCCCGCTTCCGCCGCGGGGCTGCCCGGCACGACGCGGAGCACGGGCACGCCGTCGGGGAAGAGCAGGGTGTCCACGGTGATGAGCCCGCTCCACGGACGAAAGCTCGTGACCCTGTGGTCGAGCCGCGCGAGGAATGGACCGTAGGAAGCGCCCTCCGCGAAGGTCACGGGCCAGGGGTCGGCCACGACGTTGCCCGCGGCCAGGAGGTTCAGGTTTGCCGTGCGCTGCAGCCGTTCCTCGGGCAGGACGGCGACGAGGAACCCCTGGACGTCGAGGGAGGCGGCGAGCTTCTCCGTGACCTTCCGGACGAGGTCGGCATCCGTCCCCCCCCCGGGTGCGAGGCCCTTGCGCGTCACCTTCTCCTGCTCGAGCACGCGGTCCACCGTCTCGCGGGGAGCGGGGATGAAGTTCAGGCTCGTCATCCGGGCGAGGTTCTCGCGGATCTTCTCCTCGGCGTCCACGAGGCCGCGCTCCCCCGCCGGCGTCTCCGCCACCACCCCCAGGAAGGCGAGAGTGGGACGGATCGGGCAGTCGAGGCTGACCGCCTCGTCCTTGCCGAGCACGAGGTCCTTGATGAACTTCCCCGCGGCGTGCTTGACCTCCACGCGCACCTTGCCCGTGCAGATCCCCTCGAGCTCGGCGGGAGTCACGCCCTTGGCCTCGCCGTTCAGGAAGATCTTGGCCCCGGGAGGATCGGAGACGAGGCGCAGCGAGGCGAGCGAGTCGTCCAGGCGCACGAGGTCGGCCTCGTAGTCCTGGGCGAGGCTCGTGTCCAGCGTGCGCCTCGCCGTCTCGTAGCACTTTCGGCGGAACTCGATCGTGTGGGTGCCCAGGCTAAGGTTCGGCACCTCCACGCGCGCGGAGGTCCGCGAGGGATCGAGCCCCTTGGCGCGGGCCCCTTCGTGGAGGTCCGGGGCGAGGTTGCCCGCGGTCGTGAGCCGGAGCTCACCGTCGATCCAGACCTCCACCCCCGCGGGCTCCGTGACGAAGAAGACGCTGGCGAGCGTCCGCACGAGATCGAACTGCAGGCTCTCCGTGGCGCGGGGGGCGATGCTCAGGGGGCGGGTCTCGCTGCGGTAGCCTTCCTTCGCGACCTCCACGACGTAGTCGCCCGCCAGGACCTCCAGGGGGAAGAAGTCGGTGAGCCCCAGCTCCACCCTCGTCTCCCCCGATGAGGGTCACCCGCGCGCCCGCGGGCGTGGACGCGACCGCCACGTAGCCGACGAGGAGCCTTCTTGACCGAGTTGAAGAGGTCGACGATCTTCGGCGAGACCTTCTCCTTCGAGATCGCGTAGTCGGGCTTGAGCTGGACGAGGAGCCGGAAGTTCTCCGAGGCCTTCTCCTGGAGCCCGATGTTGAAGTAGGCGCGCCCGCGCATCTCGTACGACTGGGCCAGGAGATCGCGACCCTGCGTCGGCAGGAGCCCCTGGCGGTTCACCACGTCGAGCCGGCCGATGATCTCGTCGAAGAGGACGATGGATCGGCTCTGCTGGGCTCCCTCGAACTCCGCGACCGCCCGCGCGAGCTGGTCCTGGGCCGCCTGCACCTCGCGCTGCGCCGGGTCCACGGCGGTCTGGGCGCGGGCGACGCACGGACGCCCGCCAGGACGAAGACGAGGACGAGCACGGACCGCCGCTTCGACATCATCCTGAACCTCCGGGGAAAGCCCACTACTTGAAGCGCAGCACCTTCTCGGCGCGGTCGTCGTAGACGAGGACGGCGCCGTCCGCGTCGAGCGTCAGGGCGCGCGGCCGCTTCATCTCCGGGACGGCGAGTGTCGCGAGGAGCTGGCCCTTCTCGTTGAAGATGTAGCACCGACCCTTCCTCGTCCGCCACGTAGGTGTTGCGGAAGGAGTCGACCGCGACGTCCACGGGCTTCTTGAGGCCCGCCGGCCCGACCGTCCGCAGCACCTTGCCCGTCTCGTCGACCACCCGGACCGTGCGCTCCTCCTTGTCGAGGAGGACGATGCCGCCCTCCCCGTCCAGGAACATCCGCGTGATCTCGCGCTCCTTCGTGTCCTTGTCGGGGAACGTCCCGAGGTACTCCTGCTTCGCGTCGAACCGGTAGACCTTCTTCTTCTTCTCGTCGGCCACGAGGATCGCCCCGCGGGCGTCACCACCGCGGACAGGATGCGCTCCAGGGGCTCGGGCACCCCCGGCTTGTCGGAGGGTATGGTGAAGGTCTTGACGTCGCGGGGGCCGATGCGTACCGCCGTCTTCGCCGCGACCACGATCTCCCCCCGCGGCGTGAGGGAGAGCGCGCGCGGCTCCTCCGCGTTGAGGGTGGAGGCCAGGCTTGCCCGAGGTGTCGTAGGGCACGGCCGCCTTCGCCTTCTCGGAGGCGATCCAGAAAATGCCTCCCGGGGCCATGAGGATGGCGCGCACGTCCTTGAGCACGTCCCCCACTCCCACGGAGTAGCCGGGGTCGAGCGTGAACGTCGGCTTTCCGGACCCGAAGAGGCGGTAGAGGGCGGTGATGCGGTCGAGGGCGGCGGGCCGCCCACTCGCTCTGCGGGAAGCGGTTGCGGACCTGCTGGAACTCCTCCATGGCCTCGCGCGGCTCGCCGAGGAGGGCCATGCACTGGCCGACCTGGAACTGCGCGGCGGCCGCCGCCTCGCTGCTCGGGTACTCGAGGAAGACCCGGCGGCTTACGTCGACCGCCTCCGGGAGGCGGCCCGCTCGCCGGTGGACGAGGCCCATGGCCTGGAGCGCGAACGGGACCCAGTCGCTGCGCGGGTAGAGGTTCTGCACGCGCGTGAACTGGGCGAGGGCGTCTTCGAGGTCGGCGGCGGTGGTGGCGCGGTTCAGGGTCAGGAGGCCGAGGTAGTAGTAGGCCCCGGGGGCGCCCGCGCTCTGGGGATACTGCTTCGCCACCTGCTCGAAGGAAGCGCGGGCCTTGTCCTTGTCCCCTTCCACGTCCAGGCGGTAGCGCCCGATCTCGAGCAGCGCCTGGTCCACGGAGTCGGAGTTGGGGAAGCTGCTCGCGATGATGTTGAAGTTCTCGAGGGCCTGCTTGAGCTGGCCCTTCGCCCGGTAGGCCCGACCGTCGTCGAGGAGGCCGGCGGGCCTGGACGTTCGGCGCTCTCCTGGGGCAGGGCGGGCACCGCCCCGACGAGAACGAGGATGCCGGCGAGGGTGGCGAGTCGGAGGGACACGCCTACTCCTTCCGCCCCGTCACGTACGCGGCCACTCCCGATGCCACCTCGACCGACTCCTGGGCCTTCTTGCCGTCGGGCCAGGTGAAGGACACCACGTGCGTGCCCGCCGACACCGCCTTGTTCAGGATCGGCGGGTAGTCGACGAACGTGCCGTCGATCGCGACCTGGCAGTTGTCGGGGAGGGCGCGGATGTTGAGCTTGCCCAGACCGGGGGCGGAGAGCGCCGTCTCCCCGCCGCCCGTGACGTTCACCGTGACATCCGACTTCAGGAAGGCCGTGGGCGACAGGAGCGTCAGGGTGTGCCGTCCCCCGGGCAGGCTCACGCGCGGGGAGAGCTGGTCCTTCGCGAGCACCCGCCCCTTCCACAAGACGTCGATCGGATAGCTCGATGCGATGGCCACGGAGCCCTGGGGCCCCGCGGGCTCGAGCTTGAGAACGAGCTCGGGCTTCACCTGCCCCGGGACGGAGTCGCAGACTCCTGGGAGACGTGGCCTTCGAGGGCGACGGTGAGCCGATGCTCCGTCGCGGGGTCGATGGAGAGGTCGTGGGGGTCAGCGTTCGTGAGCTTCTCCCCGTCGAGCGAGACCGAGGCCCCGGGCGGATCCGTCCGGAGGAAAACCGTGGCCGCCGCCGCGAGCAGGGTGACGGACACCCCCTCGCCTTCGGCGAGGGGGAGCTTGACGATGCGTTTCTCCTCCCTCTGGCCCTCCTTGCGGAAGGTGAGGACCACCTGGGGGGGCGCGGGCGCCGGCACCACGAGCTCGCCGTTCGTCACCACTCCGGTCTCCTTTCCGTCGAGGAGGACGGCGGCTCCCATGGGCTGCGAGCGCACGGGAATGCGGATCGCGACGGGCGCCGCCGCCTCCGGCTTGCGGAGAAGGACGACGCCCGCGGCGATCGCGGCGAGGAGACCCGCGCCCCCGATCAGGAAAGGCGCCGGCGAGCGTCGGGGCGGCGCCTCCCTCTGGGCTCGGGCAGGACGACCGTGGGCTGCATCCGGGTCTCCGGCTCGCGGCTCGTGGGCGGGTTCTGGAACGTGGCCTCCAGCTCCGGGAACGCGGCGGCTTCCGGCTCCGGCGGCTTCTCGCGGCGGGTCTTCTCGCGGAGGGCGGACCGCAGGGCCCGCCTCGTCTCCAGCGACTGCGGGTGCGCTTGCTGGAGCTCGCGCAGCCGGCGCACGACCTCCTCCATCCGCCCTTCCTTCACCTGTCGCCGCGCCATCGCCAGCGCTTCCTGCAGGGACGCCGGCGTTCCCGCTACTCCCTCCGCGCGCCTTTGCATCTCCAGGACGGAGGCGAGGTCGTCCGCGAGCTGGGTGGCGGTGGGGTAGCGCTCCTGGACTTCCTTGGCGAGGGCGCGCGTCACGATCTCCTGGAGGCGCGGGGAGAGCGCGCCGAGGCTCGCGAGGTCGAGGGGAGCCGGCGCCTCGTGGACGATCTTGTAGAGCACGTCCGTAGCACCCTCGCCCTTGAACGGACGGCGACCGGCGAGAAGCTCGTAGAGGATGACCCCCAGGGAGAAGACGTCGCTCCGTCCGTCCAGCTTCTGGCCGCGGACCTGCTCCGGGCTCATGTAGTGGACGGTCCCCACCATCATGCCCGTCTTGGTGAGCTGGGTCCCCTCCGAGCTTGGCGATGCCGAAGTCCATGATCTTCGCGGTGCCGTCGTCGAGGAGGCGGATGTTGCTGGGCTTGATGTCGCGGTGGACGATCCGGTGCTCGTGGGCGTAGGCGAGGCCCTGCGCACACCTGGATCACGACGTCGAGCTTCTCCGCGAGGAGCAGCGCCTCCCCGGAGCGGAGGAGCGCCTCGAGGTCGGCCCCCGGCAGCATCTCCATGGCGATGAAGGGGACGCCCCGGTCCTCCCCCAGCTCGAAGACGGTGACGATGTTCGGGTGCTGGAGCCTGGCCGCGGCCTTGGCTTCGATCTCGAAGCGCTTCCGGCTCTCCTCGTCGAGGTTCCCTTCGCCGGTCAGCGTCTTGACCGCGACCTCGCGCTCCAGGGCCTCGTCGAGGCCCCGGTAGACCATGCCCATGCCGCCCTTGCCGATGCGCCCGATGACGACGTAGCGGCCGATGCGAGAGCGAGTTCCGCGGTCCGTCCGCTCGGAGCAGCACCTAGGTCTCGAACTTGAGGAGCACGACCGTGATGTTGTCCTCCCCGCCGTGTTCGTTGGCGGCGCCCACGAGGTCCGCGGACGCCCTTCTCCACGTCTCCGCCGGCCTCCCGCAGCACGCGCTCGATCTCCTCGTCGGGCACCATGGTCGTGAGCCCGTCCGAGCAGAGGAGGAGGAGGTCCCCCGCCGTTCATCTTGCGCGTCTGCATGTCCACGGCGAGGTCCGTGCTTGCCCCCGAGGGCGCGCGTGACCACGTTGCGGAGCGGGTGGCTGCGCGCCTGGTCGGCGGAGATGACCCCGCTCTGGATCTGCTCGTTCACCCAGGAGTGGTCGCTCGTGAGCTGCGTGAACTCGTCGTCGCTGAGGAGGTAGATCCGGCTGTCCCCCACGTGTCCGATGTTCGCGACGTCGCCGTCCACGAGCACCGCGGCCACGGTGGTGGCCATCCCTTCGTACTCCGTCTTCTCCTTGGTGGCTTCCAGGACCTTGCGGTTGGCGTGGCGGATCGCGGTCTTGAGCCGGTTGCCGTCGTAGGAGATGTTCTCGTCGAGGCCGAAGGGCCAGGTGATCTCCTCGTCGCCGCCGGTGAGGCAGACGAACTCGTTGATCGCGTCGACCGCGACCTTGCGACGCGATCTCCCCCGCGGCGTGCCCGCCCATGCCGTCCGCCACCACGAACAGCTTCTGCTCGGGGTTGACGAAGAGCGCGTCCTCGTTCCCCTTGCGCTTCCGGCCGACGTCGGAGAGGGCCTTGTAGGCGATCTTCATGTCGGGGGTCACGAGCGGTGGACGCCGAGGTGGGCGGCGAGCCGGGCAACGTGCGCGTCGCGCGGGGCGAGACGCTGCGCGGACTCCACGGCCTTCTGGGCTCTGAGCTTCAAGCCCTGGCCCTCGAAGAGGACGGCGAGCTCGTACCAGACCGCCGCGTTCTGGGGGAAGGCTGGCTCGCCTTCTCGAGGACTTCGACCGCCTTCCGCGCGGTTTCCCGGAATCGGCCCATCGCGCGGCCGAGGGCCACGTGGTAGTGCACCTCGTGGGGCGCATGGTGGACCGCGGTCTGGAGGTAGGTGAGCGCCCCCTCGTAGTCCCCCTGCTCGAAGGCGGGAGCGCTCTGCTCGTATGCGTCGCGCGCGATCTCCTCGGGCGTCTGCGGCTTGGGGCGCTCGCGCTCGGCGTCGTACTCGCGGCGCCGCGCCTCGTTGGAGAGGGTGTTGAAGGCGGTGGTGAGGTCCTGGAAGAACAACTGGGCCTTCTCCTTCTCGGCGGGATCGGGGAACTGGTCGGGATGGCGCTCCTTGGCGAGGCGCACGTAGGCCTGGCGGATGTCCTGGGCGTCGCCGCCGAGGGCGCCACCCCGAGGAGCTCGTAGTAGTCGACCATCTCCCTCTAGCCTAGTGCTTTTTCTGGCCCGGCTCGACGTTCTTCACGAACTTCTGGGCCTTCTTGCGGATCGCCTCCGGGCACGTTGCGGTCGACGGCTACGCTCTTCAGGTCGCGCGGAGTCAGCCGGGACACCAGGCTCATGGAGATCCCGACCGGGGTACGGGGGTTTCGCACGAGGTTCGCGACGATCGCGTATCGCTTCGTCCACTCCTTGTGGGTGCCGATCTTGCGCAGGATCTCGTCGGAGATGTTCTTCATGGCGGAGAACGACTCGATCTCCGGCGTCGGTGAGCCGGGGGCTCCCGAGCACCGCCGCCGCCACCAGGCGGTTCGGGTCGCGCACCAGGATCGCCCGTTCCTCGCGCGTCCCCTTGAGGGCCAGGATCATCTTCTCCGCGGTGTTCAGCCGGTAGATCTTCTGGACGGTGCTGACCTTCTCCGAGTTCTGGCGCTCCTCCTCCGAGAGGTAGAAGGTCTTGGCCTCGTCCTCCGACATCTCCGGCGCGTCCAGCGTGACCTCGGCGAGCTCGGGCTCGGGCTTCGGCTCGGGAGCCCAGGCCTCGGGAGGAGGGGCGGGGAGGGGCCTCCACGACACCGATCTTGAAAGTCTCGCGCAGCTCGCGCAGGCGCCGGCGCTGGTCGTTGTTGAGGTGGGGGTTCGTCTCCACCGCCTCGAGGAGCGACGTGCGCCGCAGGAGGCGCTTCTGGTTGATGACCACGAGCTCCGCGAGCTCCGCGGGGAGGGAGGGGGCGAGCGACTCGATCGTCTCGTCGGGGAGCGACGTGTTCTGGAGCGCGACCTCCCGCAGCTCCCGCTCCGTGCGATGGATCACGGCCCAGGCGAGGACCGCCGGGGGGGTCTCGCGGCTCTTGAGGATGGGCAGGAATTCCGCGACCGCGAAAGTGGTGATGGACTTCGTGGCCGCCTCCTGGATCGCGGGGTCCCGATCGCGGACGAGGTCCGTCCAGAGCTCCAGGAGATCTTCGGGCTTGAGCGGGCAGCGCGCCCTGCGCGGCCATGAGCCGCAGGTCCTTCGGGACCCCCCCTTTGCGAAACTGATCGACCAGCGGGTTGGTGGCCCGAACCTCGGTCATGCGGCGTCAGCTGCTGTGGGGATCGAGCGCCGCGGCTTCGGGGACGAAGGAGGGCAGGTTCTTCCGTGTGATGACGATGTTCTTCTTGACCTCGCCGCTCTTACCGAGAGGCATTGCCGGGCGGTCGTTCACGCTGATGGCGAGGCCACCCGCGTTGCCCACGGAAAGCACGATCTCCCCCACGCGCCTCCAGTGTCTCCGTCTCTCCCTCGGAGAGCACCCGGCTGATCACGGTCTGCCCGTCCGCGCGCGCTTCCACCCAGCAGCTCTGCTGCGCGGTCAGGGTCAGGGTGAGGCCCTGCGTCGTGGAAGGCGGCGGGGCCGCCGTTCCCGGAGCCGGATACACGCGGTCCCCGGGAAGGACGGCGGGCTGCACCGTCACGACGGGGGCGGACGTCGCCCCGCGGGCGCTCTTCGCCGGCTCGGTGGAGCGTCGGGCGGAAAGCACGATCGCCGCCACCGCCACCGCGCCGAAGAAGAGCGTCCCCGGTGAGACCCTGAGCCGTGGGCGCGCGCCGGGAGGACGGTTGTCCGGCACCGGCAGCTCGTCGTGAAGGTAGAGGTACTCCGCCACCAGTTTCTCCGTGTCGAGCCCGAGGTAGCGCGCGTACTGGCGCACGAACGCGCGCGGGAAGAGGCCTCCCGGCAACACGTCGATCTTGTCCTGCTCCAGCGCTTGCAGGAAGCGGACGCTGATCTTCGTCGCCTCGGCGATCTCGCGGAGCGTGATGCCGCGGAGCTCTCGTTCTCTGCGGAGGTTATCGCCGAAGGACGCCATGATGGATCGAGGCGCTCGCGCCGCTCCCTTTTCCCGGTTCCAATTCTCGACGTAGAAACGGGCGACGATTCTATTCGAGCGGGGGCAAGACTGTCAACTCGTTATGTCACTGAGTCCTTGGAGGTTGCCGCTCCAGGACCGCGCGCGGCCGAGGCCTGGAGGAGAGGGCGGATGGCCGTAGACTCCGCCACCCGAAGGAGATCGCGCTTCAGGAGGGAGCTGATCTGCAGGAGGGCGACGGCCAGGGGCGTCCGGGGCTGGAGTACCAGCGCGAGACGAACTGCGTACACCTGCGACCACTTCGGGGAGGACACGACGGCGTCGACGAGGGCGAGCGGCACCTCCGGGGTGCGGAGGGCGTTCAGGACGTCCTCCTCGCGAAGGCGCGGGTTGATGAGCGCGGCTTCGGTCACCTTGCGATCGGCGTCCATCAGGAGGCCCGGGAGGAGCGCGGGAGTCGCCACCTTGGCGAGGGACACGCGGTCTCCGAGCCGCATGTCCTCCCGCAGCTCCTTGAGGGTGTTCTCCGCGCGCACGCGGACCGCCGCCGACACGTGCGGGGCCGCGGCCACGTCCGCGAGGTCGCGCCAGAACAGCGAGGTGACGAGACGGAGGGACAGGGGCCGCGGGGCCCGCGGGTGGAGGACGATGCGGGCGAGGACGCGCGGCCGCTCCGACCAGGGGGGTGTCGTCCCCACGATGCTCGAGGAAGAGCCTGGGCACGGGCCTCCGGAGCACGACGAGCACGATCTCCTCGTCCGGGTCCTCGCGGGAGAGGACCTCGCGAAGGCGAGGGGTGCTCTCCCCCGCCTGGACGAGCGCGGCGTGAAGCCTCTCGATCTGGACCTTCGCCTCCGACTCGCTCGTCAGCACGCCCTCCGCCCGGTCAGGTACTCTCGCCGGAGTCCGTCCCGTGCTGATGGGCGTCGTGCAGGGCGAGGAGGATGTTCACGAGGCCGAGGCCGCTCACGGCGCCGCGCGTGAAGCTGGACAGCACGAGCCCGCGCAGCACGGGATAGGGCTCGAGCAGGTAGTTGACCTCCCAGAACGGGCGTCCAGGGCGCGCACGGCGAGGAAGCACCCGACCAGGAGCGAGCAGAAGATCAGGAATGAAGCCACGGCGGGGCGGCCGTCCGCGTCCTAGCGCAGCGCCGCCCGGAGCTCGCGCACCTTGGTGGCCACGTCGCGGAAGTTGGCGTCCTGGCCGTAGAGCTCGGTGAAGAGTCCGAGCGCGCGGTCCGACGTCGCCCGCCGCCTCGTGGGCCATCGCCAGGTCGTAGCGCAGGCCCTGGTACTCCTCGTCGCTGCGGCCGGGAGCGCGTCAGGCCCTTCTCGAACCACTTGACGGCGAGCTTGGGCATGCCCTTCTCGAGGAAGCAGATCCCGAGCATGCTGCTGCACTCGAGCATGCGGTTCTCGTCCTTGGCCGCGAGCTGGAACTCGGCGATGGCCTCGTCGATGAGGCCCATCTCCTTGTAGGCGATGCCCGAGGTTGTAGCGGGTGTCGTAGTCCTCCTTGCCGAGCTGCTTGTCGACGCCCTTCTTGAACTCCTTGAAGATGTCGGCGAGGCCGGCGTCGCCCGAGGTCGGTGCCGTCCACGGACGCGCGGCTCCTCGGCCACCGCCGCCTGCGCTCCGAACAGGTCGCCCAGCTCGTCACCGAGGTCGATGCCCCCTCCCTCGGCCATCGCCTCTTCCGCGGCCGCCGAGGAGGACGGCTCGCCCGGCCGAGCTCGCCGAACGGATCGTCGATCCGCGAGGGCTCCCCAACCTCGGGATCCTCGACTTCCAGCCCGGAATCGATCCCCGGCTCCTCCGGCGCCGGCTCTTCGATCGACGCGTCGTCGAGCGACGCCTCGTCGAAAGCCGGCTCGTCCACGAGCGAGCCCATGTCGAAGTCCGGCTCGGGAGCGGGCGGCGGCGGGTCGGGACGCGCGGGAGGGCGAGGAGGAGGTGCTATGGGCTTCGCCGCGCTTCTCCGCGACGGGCGGCTTCGGAGGAGCCGCCGGCTTGGGCGGAGGCGAGGGCTTGCGGGGGCCGCGGGCGCCAGGGGGCGGGCCGCCGGCTTCCCCGCCGCCGGCTTCGGCGCGGGCGCGCCGACCTCGAGCCCGAGCTCGGCGAGCTTCTGCACCAGGGCCGGGTGGTCCGCGAACCGGGCGGTCGATCTCGCCGAGCGCTTCCTTCGCGTCGTCCACGAAGCCCAGCGAGACGTACGACTCGACCTCGTCGAGGATCCTCTGCAGCTCCGGAGGAACGCCGGCCTTCGCCGGGGCCGGGGCGGCCACCGCCTTGGCGACGAGGGCGGGCCTTCGCTCGGCGGAGCGAGGGGGCGGAAGCGGCCGCCGGCTTCGGCATGATGCGACTCGGCTTCGGGGCGGGCGGCGTCGCCGCGGCCCTGCGGTGCCGGGCGGGGCCTTGGCGGGCGGCCGGGCTTCGGAGCCAGCGGGGCGGCGGCGCGGGCGCCTTCGGCGGAGACCACCGGCGCCTCGAGCTTCCTCGTCGATCGGGTCGTCCGCGACCGTCTCCGCGTCCGCCTCGAAATCGGGTGGCGCGGCGCGGCCTCCTCTTCCTCCACGAACTGCTCGCCGATTCCGCTCGCCGGACTCGGCCGCCTGCTCCGCGCCGAGGTCGATCTGCGAGCTCTTCCGCGCGGCTCCTCGAGCGCCGGCTCCTCGAGGCCGCCCTCCTCTACCTCGAGCGGGATCTCCTCCTCCGCCTCCTCCGCTTCCTCCACCTCCTCGAGCGGGAGCGTTCAGGGCTCCGGCTCCGGTAGGGCGATGGGCGGCCGCCGCGGGAATGGCGGCCGCGGCGGCGGGGGCGGGGCGCGGCCTGGGGCAGGAGGCGGCGCCCGCTTCCGCCTGCCATCTCGTCTGCGCCCGCGCTGTCGCCCTTCAGGCGGCAGATCTCGGCCAGGGCCAGGCACTGCTCGGCCGCCTGCTCGGCTTGTCGCCCTTCTCCTGGTAGACGTCGCGCAGCTCCTGGCGCGCCTCGACGTTGTCGGGGAAGCGCGCGACGACCGCCTCGAACTGGTCGGCGCGCCTTGTCGACGAGGCCGTACTTGCGGAAGACCCGGCCCTCGGCGAGGTGCTCGTCGATGAACTCGCGGTCCTCCTCGCTGAGGGGCCCGGAGAGCTCGATGATCGGCCGGCCGGGGCGCGGCGGGCCGGCGCGCCGGCGCGGGCGCGGCGGCGGGCGGCTCGTCAGCCAGAGGCAGCGGGACGTCGCTCGGCTCCGCGTCGAGCTCGAAGTCCTCCTCGACGCCGAGTCCGGCGGGCGCGGGCGGACGCGCGGCGGCCGCGGCGCGCGGCGCCGCCGCCCCTCAGCTTGGCCGCGCACGAACTCGAGCTTGTTCCGGTGCTGCTCGTTCTGCGGCTCGCAGCCCGACGAGGATCTCGAGCACGGACGCGGCCTGGTCGCATCTGGCCCTGCGTGGATGTAGGCCTCGGTCAGCTGCGAGTAGGTCGCGGCCGACCAGCGCTGTCCTTGCTGGAGCATGCCGGTAGACCTCGACCAGCTTGGCCAGGCTCTTCACGTGCGCCGGCGTTCCTCTGCACGATCTGCTGCAGGAGCGCCGCCGCCTTGCTCGCCCTCCCGCCGCTCCACCAGCCGCTCGACGACGGGCAGGAACTGCTCGAAGGCCTGGTCGAAGCTGTCCCTGCGAGCAGGAACACGCGGCCCATCTGGATGCGCGCGTCCTCGTCGTCTGCGGGTCCAGCTCGAGCAGGCGCTTGAAGATCGCCTCCGCCTCCTCGATCTTGCTTGGCGCCCAGGTAGGCCTCGCCCAGGCGTGCGCAGGACCTGCGGGTCGCTCGGGCGCCTGCTGGATCGCCTCCTCCAGGTACGTGGACCGCCTTGTCGTAGTTCTTCTGGACGAGGTGGACGCGGGCCAGCTCCGCGCGCAGCTTGCCGCTCTTGGGGTCGATCTTGAGGCCCTTCTCGAGGACCTGCAGCGCCTCCGCCAGGTGGCCCTTCTTGTTGAGCTCCTCCGCGATCGCGATGTGCTCCTCGACCGCCTTCGCCGGAGTTGCCGTCGCGCGTGTAGAGGTCGGCGAGCTTGCTGCGGATCTTGAGGTCGGCGGGGTCGATGTCCGCCATCTTGCTTGAGCGACGTCGCCCGCCTCGCGGATCTTGCCGCGCTTGATGTACTCGTCGACGACGATCTGGTACTGGCCCTTGGCCTCCATCATGAGGCCCTGCTTGGCGTAGAGGTCGGCGAGGTTCAGGTAGGGCTCGAGGGCGGTGGGGTCGAGCTTGTTGATCTTCTTCCAGATCGCGATCGCCTTCAGGAGGAAGCCGTCCTTGGCGTAGAAGTCCGCGACCTTGGCGTACTCGCTCGCTGCGGCCTCGCGGTTCTTGTTCGAGCTTGGCGTAGAGGTCGCCGATCTTGTTGATGGTGTTCCAGTCGCGCGGGTTGTCGTCGACGAGCTGCTTGTAGAGGTCGATGGCCTGGTCGAGCGGCCGGCCTTCTCCTCCTTGTCGGCGTCCTGCTTGACCTTGACGGGGTTGATCTTGGCCACGCTACCCCTGGTCTCGCTCCGCCGTCCTCAGAAGAGCCACCGCTGGGTCCCCGCGAACGAGCGCCGGTGGATGGCGGAGGGCCCCAGCCGGCGCAGGGCGTCGCGATGGTCTTCGCTCGCGTAGCCCATGTTCCGCGCCAGGCCGTAGCCGGGGTAGCCGCAGGTCGCACTCGCGCATGATAGCGTCCCGCGCCACCTTCGCCACGATGGAGGCGGCGGCGATCGAGACGCGAGAGGGCGTCGCCCTTGACGATCGGCCTGCTGCGGGCAGCGCGAGGCCGGGCACCGTGCAGGGCGTCCACGAGCACGCAGGTCGGGCCGCACGGCCGAGGCCCTCGACGGCCCGCCGCATGGCGAGGTAGGTGGCGCGCAGGATGTTGAGGCGGTCGATCTCCTCCGGCTCGGCACAGGCCGACGCGCCCAGGCCGCGCGCCTGGCCGCGGATGCGCTGCGGCCAGCGCCTCGCGCTGCCGCGCGGTGAGGCGCTTGGAGTCGTCGAGCCCGTCGGTGTCGAAGCCCTCGCCCGAGGACCACCGCGCGCCGCCACCACCGGGCCGCAGAGCGCGCCCCGGCCGACCTCGTCGACCCCGGCCACGACGACGTGCCCGGCCGTCCGGGCCTCCTCCTCGAAGCGCCAGCTGCAGCGGAGCTCGACGCCCTTGTAGACCAGCGGTCGCCGGCCCGGCTTCAAAGCACCCTTGCTGCCCGCCATCAACCTCCGCCCGGAAGGAACGGTCCCGCTGGCCCGGCGCTAGTTGTCCGATGCCGCTTCCGCGCGCTTCTCCTTCATGCGGCCGGCCTTGCCCTTCCGCTCGCGCAGGTAGTAGAGCTTGGCCCGGCGCACGCGGGCCTGCTTCACCACCTCGATCTTCTCGATGGTCCGCGCGTGCAGCGGGAAGATGCGCTCCACGCCCTGGCCGAACGACACCTTGCGCACGGTCATGGTGGCGCGGGCGCCGGTGCCGCGGAGGCCGATCACGATGCCCTCGAAGACCTGGACGCGCTCGCGCTCGGTCTCCTTGGGCTTGCCCTTGATCTCCTCCTTGACCGCGCGTCTCCTTGACCCGCACGTGCACGCGCACGGTGTCGCCGGGGGTGAGGCGGGGCAGCCCCTTCTTGAGGTCCGCCGCCTCGATGCTGTCGATCGGATTCATGTCTTCATTCCTACTTTCTCTAGCACGTCTGCGACGTCCTTCGGATCTCTCGTCCTCGATCTCGCGCAGGAGCGCCTCGTCCTCGGCGGTGAGCGCGGCGCCGCGCCCAGCAGGTCGGGCCGGCGCTCGCGCGTGGCGCGCAGCGCCTCCTTGCGCCGCCAGCGGCGGATCCGCCGTGGTCGCCGGAGAGCAGCACCTCGGGCACGGCGCAGCCCGCGCACCGTCGCGGGCCGCGTGTAGTGCGGGAAGTCGAGGAGGCCGTCCGCGAAGGAGTCGGCCTCCGCCGAGTCCTCGTCGCCCGAGGGCGCCCGGGCAGCAGGCGCACCGTGGCCTCGATCACGGCCAGCGCCGCCACCTCGCCGCCGGTGAGCACGAAGTCGCCGAGGCTCAGCTCCTCGGTGGCCACGCGTCTCGCGCACGCGCTCGTCGATCGCCCTCGTAGCGCCCGCAGAGCAGCACCAGCGCGGTCGAGCCGCGCGTAGCGCTCGGCCGTCGCCTGGTCGAAGCGCCGGCCCGCGCGGCGAGAGCAGCACGACCGCGTCTCCGGCCCGGCGGCCATCGGGCAGGCAGCGCTTCCGACCGCGCGGAGGAACGGCTCCGCCTTCATCACCATCCCCGGCCCGCCGCCGAACGGCGCGTCGTCCACCGTGCGGTGGCGGTCGTCGGTGAAGTCGCGCAGGTCGTGCACGCCGGATCTCCACGAGGCCCGCTTCCGCGCGCGCGGTGGACGATCCCGTCCGCGAGGGCGCCTCGAACAGGTCGGGGAAGATGGTGACGACGTCGATCGCTCGTCATTCCACCAGCTCCGGAGCACGCGCCACCAGGACGCCGCCGGCGAGGTCCACGCGCTTCACGAAGGCGTCGGCCAGCGGGATCAGGATCTCGCCGCCGGCGCCCTCGCACGACCAGCACCGGCGCGTCGCCGCCCGGTCTCCAGGATGTCCTCCACGACGCCGAGCGCGCAGCCGTCCTCGTCCTCGCACGCGCAGGCCCGCGAGCTGGTGGTGGTAGTAGGAGCCCTCGGGGCAGCGGCGGCGAGCTCCTCCTCGGCGATGCGCAGCTCGAGGCCGCGATAGCGCTCCGCCTGCGTCGATCGAGTCGACGCCCTCGAGCTTCAGGACGAAGCGGCCCTTGTGCGGCCAGCAGGACGTCGACCGTCGACCTCGCGCGCGCCGCCCGCCCGGGCCGGGCACGAACGCGCGCTGCAGCGCGGGGAAGCGGTCGGGCCGGTCGGAGAGGGGCTCGTCGAGCACCTCGCCCTTGCGGCCCTGCGGCTTCACCACCCGGCCGATGGCCACCAGTCTCGGCGAAGCGCTCGGTCAATCCAGGATCTCCACGTCGCACTTGCGGCCCTGCCGCGCCGCCACCGCGTCGAGCAGCGTGCGCAGCGCGTCGCGGTGCGGCCGCCCCGGCCGATCACGCGGCCGCGGTCCTCCGGCGCGACCTCGAGCTCGAGCAGGGTGCCGCCCCGCTCCTCGTACTCGTGGACCACGCACCTCGTCGGGCTCCTTCACGAGCGCCCGCGCGAGCGCTCTCAGCAGCTCCTTCACCGATCTGCCCCGGATCCCGTCGCGCCTACCGGGCCGCGGCGTCCTTCTTGAGCAGGCTCTTCACGGTGTCGGAGGCCTGCGCGCCCTTGGCGATCCAGTACTTCGCCCGCTCGGCGTCGATCTTCACCACCGCCGGGTTCTTGCGCGGATCGTAGTGGCCGAGCACCTCCACGAAACGCCCGTCGCGCCAGCGCGCGCGAGTCCGCCACCACCACCCGGTAGTACGGCCGCTTCGTCGTCCCCGTCCGTCTCAACCTGATCGAAAGCATTCTCTTGCTTGTCCTCTCGTCGTAAACCTAGCGAAACTGCGGGCATGCGCCCGGCCAGCCGCTTCATGGCGCCCGCCCCGCCTCCCATCGTCTTCATGAGCTTCCGCGCCTGCGCGAACTGCTTCAGCAGGCGGTTCACGTCCTCGACCGTGGTGCCGCTGCCCTTCGCGATGCGCTTGCGCCGGCTGCCGTTGATCACCGAGGGCTCGCGCCGCTCGCGCGGCGGTCATGGAGTCGATGATGGCCACGGCCCGGCGCATCTCGCGCTCGCCCTGGCCTCGACGTCCACGCCCTTCAGCGGCGCCCAGGCCCGGGATCATGGCCAGCACCTGGTCGAGCGGCCCCATCTTGCGCATCTGGCGCCAGCTGGTCGCGGTAGTCCTCGAGCGTGAACTCGCTCCGGCGCAGCTTCCGGACCAGCGCCTCGGCCTGCTCGCGGTCGACGACCTCCTCGGCCTTCTCGATGAGGCCCGAGCACGTCGCCCATGCCGAGGATGCGGCCCACCATGCGCGCGGGCTGGAAGGGCTCGAAGCTCGTCCACCCTCTCGCCGACGCCCGCGAACTTCACCGGGCAGCCGGTGACCGCGGCCGCGGAGAGGGCGGCGCCGCCGCGCGCGTCGCCGTCGAGCTTGGTGAGCACGATGCCGGTGATGCCGATCCGCGGTGGAACTCCTCGGCGCTCCTCACCGCGTCCTGGCCGGTCATGGCGTCGGCCACGTACAGGACCTCGCTGGGCTCGGCGATGGCCTTCGAGCTCCGCGAGCTCGGCCATCAGCTCGTCGTCGATGTGCAGGCGGCCGGCGGTGTCCACGAGCAGGAAGTCGTGGCCCGACGGCGCGCGCCTCGTCGAGGGCGCGACCGCAGGAGCGCCTGCGGGGTCCTGGGCCCTTCGGGATGGTGGACCTTGAGGCCGGCCTGCGTGCCGCAGCGTGCGGAGCTGCTCGCGCGCGGCGGGCCGGTAGCACGTCGGTGGAGACGAGCAGGGGATGGTGGCCGCCTGCTTCCAGCCAGCGGCCGAGCTTGGCGCGTGGTGGTGGTCTTGCCCGAGCCCTGCAGCCCGGTCATGAGGACGACGGAGGGCAGCCGCGACGCGGTGCTGCGAGGCGCGGCGGCTCGTCGCCGCCGAGCAGCGTCGACCATCTCGTCGCGCACGATGCGGAGGACGGCCTGGTCGGGGGTGAGGCTCTTCAGGACGTCCTGGCCGACGGCCCGCGCGCGGACCCGCTCCAGGAACTGCTTGACGACCTTGAAGTGGACGTCGGCCTCGAGCAGGGCGAGGCGGATCTCGCGCAGCGCCGCGTCGACGTGGGCCTCGGTGAGGGTCCCCTGGCCGCGCAGGGAGCGGAAGATCCCCTGGAGCTTGTCGCTCAGGGTGTCGAACACGACGACCGCCTCGACATGCGAGACGGAGCCCGTCCCGCGGCGCCTCACCCGCGCAGGCGAACCCAAAGTAACAGACCGATATTACGGATAGGCCCGGGCCATGTCAAACCCTGAGGCCGCTGCGTGGCTTAGGCGGAACCGCTCAGAAGTCCGCGGGAGATGGCGAGAAGGCTGGCCATCCTCTGGTTGGCCTCGCGCAGGCGCGGCGGCCAGGGTCCGGCCGAAGGCCCAGAGGAACTTGGCCGCGAGCCCGGGCCGGCTCCGCAGCAGGCCGCGCATCTCGCGATGGGGGATGGCCAGGACCTCGCAGTCCGCGTGGGCGATCGCGTGGGCGGAGGCCGGACCGCCGTCGAAGAACTCGACCTCGCCGAAGAACTCGCCCGGGCCGAGGATGGTGAGCGCCTCCTCCCCCACTCCCGGCACCACCTTGCTGATGCGGACGTGGCCCTCCGTGATCACGTGGAGCCAGCCCCCCGGCCTCTCCCTCCGTGAGGATGGTCGTCCCCTGCGCGAACCGGCGGACGAGGCCGACCATCAGCAGCTGCGCGAGCTCGTCGTCGTCCAGCTCGCGAAAGATGGGAACCGTCTTCAGGAACTGCTGGATCATGGGGAGGGCGGCGGCGGGCTACACGCTCCGCAGGATGTGGCCGAGCTTTTCCTTCTTGGTCTTCAGGTAGCGCCGGCTCGCCTCGGAGGAGGCGGGGATCTCGAGCGGGCAGGCGCTCCACGATCTTGAGCCCGTAGCCCTCGAGGCCGACGAACTTCCGCGGGTTGTTCGTGAGGAGGCGGATCTTCTGCACCCCGAGCTCGACGAGGATCTGCGCGCCGATGCCGTAGTCGCGCTGGTCGGCCTTGAAGCCGAGGGCCTCGTTGGCCTCCACGGTGTCCTGCCCCTGGTCCTGGAGCTGGTAGGCCATGATCTTGTGCATGAGCCCGATGCCGCGCCCCTCCTGGCGCAGGTAGAGCAGCACGCCCTTGCCCTCCGGCCGAGATCATCTCCAGCGCCTTGTGGAGCTGGCTCGCCGCAGTCGCAGCGGGTGGAGGCGAAGATGTCGCCGGTGAGGCACTGGGAGTGCACGCGCACCAGGACCGCGTCCTCGGGCGTCGATCTCTCCCAGCACGAGGGCCACGTGGTGCTCGCCGTCGATGAGGCTCTCGAAGGCGTGGATGCGGAAGGCCGCCGTAGCTCGTGGGCAGGCTCGCCTCGGCCATCTTGCGCACGAGGCGCTCGTGCCGCATGCGGTGCTGGATGAGGTCCTTGATGGTGATCATCCGGAGGCCGTGCGTCGCGGCAGAACGCGCTCGAGGCTCGGGCACGCGGGCCATCGTCCCGTCCTCGTTCATGATCTCGCAGATGACGCCGGCCGGATAGAGGCCGGCGAGGCGCGCGAGGTCCACCGCCGCCTCGGTCTGCCCGGCGCGCTCCAGCACGCCGCCCGGCATGCGCGCGCAGCGGGAACATGTGGCCGGGGCGGGCGAGGTCCTCGGGCTCGCGTCCGCGGGTCGATCGCGGCGAGCACGGTGCGCGCGCGGTCGGCGGCGGAGATGCCGGTGGTCGTGCCCTGCTTGGCCTCGATGGGCACGCAGAACGCGGTGCCGAAGCGCGCGCTGTTCTCCTCGTCCTGGACCATGAGCGGGATGCGCAGCTCGTCCAGGCGCTCGCCGGTCATGGGCAGGCAGATGAGCCCGCGGCCGTGGCGGGCCATGAAGTTGATGACGTCGGGCGTCACCTTCTCGGCGGCGATCGTGAGGTCGCCCTCGTTCTCGCGGTCCTCGTCGTCGCACCACCACGACCATCCGGCCGGCGCGGATGTCGTCGATGGCTTCGGGGATGGTGCTGAACGGCATCCTCTTCCTCGGGTCCCGGGATCACGGGCGGCCGCGGGCGGCCAGGAGGCGCTCGACGTATTTCGCGATCACGTCCACCTCGAGGTTCACGCGGTCGCCCGCGCGCGCGTCCCGCAGGTTCGTCGCTTCCAGTGTATACGGGATGACCGCGACGGTGAAGGCGCCTGCCCGCGAAGCCGGCCACGGTCAGCGAGATGCCGTCCACCGCGATCGAGCCCTTCTCCACGAGGTAGCGCTCGAGCGCGGGCGGGCACTCGACCGCGAGCTCGGCCGCGGCCGCCGTCGCGCCGCAGCTCGCGCGACGCGGCCCACCCCGTCCACGTGCCCCTGCACGATGTGGCCGTCGAAGCGGCCGTCCGCGCGCAGCGGCCGCTCGAGGTTGACGCGCGCGCCCGGCGCGGAGCCGGTCGGCGAAGGCGGTGCGCCGCGAGCGTCTCCTCGGTCAGCTCGCAGGCGAAGCCGCCGCGTCGTCGACCTCGACCGCGGTCAGGCAGCAGCCGTTGACGGCGATGGAGCCGCCCGCGGCGAGGCCCTCGAGGCCGGAGGCGCCGACCCGCACGCGCAGGACGTCGCCCCGCCGCTCCGCGGCGCTCACCGTCCCGCGTTCTTTCGACGATGCCGGTGAACATCCGTGTGCTAGTCTCGCTTTCGAAGAGGCTAGCGGTGATGCGGACAAAGCGCAACGCGGGCCGAGCATGAAGCAGGTGGGCGTCGGCATCATCGGCTCGCAGTTCGTCTCCACCATCCACGCGGAGTCGCTGCGCGCGTATCCGCCCGCGGACATCCGGGCGGTGGCCTCACCCACCCCCGGGAACGCGAAGGCCTTCGCGGATCGCTTCGGCGTCCCGCATCACTTCACCGACTACCGGCAGATGCTGGCAATGCCGGACATCGACATGGTGGTGGTGGGAGCGCCGAACGACGTGCACTGCCAGATCGGGCTGGACGCCGCCGCCGCCGGCAAGCACCTGGTCATGGAGAAGCCGCTCTGCCTGAACCTGGCGGAGGCCGACCGCATGATCGCCGCCTGCGGGAAGGCCGGGGTCAAGCTCATGTACGCCGAGGAGCTGTGCTTCGCGCCGAAGTACGTCCGGCTGAAGCAGCTCCTCGACGGCGGCGCCCTCGGCCGCGCCACGCTCGTGAAGCATTCCGAGAAGCACGACGGCCCCCATGCCGCCGCACTTCTGGGACGTCGAGCGCTCGGGCGGCGGCGTGACGATGGACATGGGTTGCCACGCGATCGAGTTCTTCCGCTGGATGCTGGGCCGGCCGAAGATCAAGTCGGTCTACGCCCAGATGAGCACCCGCGTCCACGGCGAGCGGACGCGCGGCGACGACAACGCGATCCTGATCCTGGAGTTCGAGGGCGGCACCACGGCCGTCGCGGAGGAGAGCTGGACCAAGCTCGGGGGCATGGACGACCGCGCCGAGGTCCACGGCTCCCAGGGTGTCGCCTATGCCGACCTCCTGCACGGCAACGCCATCGAGACTTACAGCTCGACCGGTTACGACTACGCCGTCGAGAAGGCGGGCTCGACCAGGGGCTGGAGCTTCACCATCTACGAGGAAGCGTGGAACTACGGCTTCCACGGGGAGATGGCCCACTTCGTCGACTGCGTGCGGAACGACCGGACCGCCGCTCGTCACCGGGGACGACGGGCGGGCGGTGCTGGAGGCGATCTTCGCCGCCTACGAGTCGGCGCGCACGGGACGCAAGGTGATGCTCCCCTTCGAGAGCCGGGCCAGAAAGCCGATCGACCTGTGGTGGTCGGCGGGGTGAAGCCCGCGGGCGGTCAGCTCTTGATGCTCTTCGACGCAGCGTCGAAAGACACGACGGTCTTGCGGAAGTAGGACTCGTTGGCCATGTGGCAAGCCAGCGCCGCGTGGTTGCCGAAGACGGCGTCCTCGACCACGGGCTGCCGCGTGCGCACGGCCTCGAAGAACCTCCAGAGGTGGGGCTTCACCTCGTCGTACGAGGGCCCGCGGTAGCTCACGCTCTCCAGCAGCGGTTCCTGGCCGGGCTTGGGGTCGTTCTGCTCGTGCCACTTCTTGACGTAGGCCTCGCGCAGGGCCTTGGGAACCCGATGGTGTAGTAGCTCGGCGCGGTGTCGACGCCCCGCTGGGGAGCGAAGCTCACGCCCGTCTCGGTCAGCTCGAGGATGCCCTTGGAGCCGAGGAAGCGCAGGATCTCGGGGGTCTCCGTGTCCAGGCTCAGGCGGATGTACACCGGCACGTCGCCGTACTCGAACAGCACGGAGTGGACGTCGGGCATGTTGCGGCCGTCCTTCCAGCGGAGGATGCCGCCCATGGCCATGGCCCGCTTCGGCACCTCGTTGCGGCCCCAGGCGTACAACATTCCGCTGATCAGGTGCACCATCAGGTCGCCGGCCACGCCGGTGCCGTACTCCTTCCAGCATCGCCAGCGGGCGAACGCATTGGGGTCGAACGGCCGCCTGGGCACGTCCCCC
The DNA here is from genome assembly GCA_963742595.1 of uncultured Acidobacteriota bacterium. Lineage (GTDB taxonomy): Bacteria > Acidobacteriota > Vicinamibacteria > Fen-336 > Fen-336 > CAVPGH01. The sequence goes on from CAVUMT010000001.1 coordinate 901,414, forward strand.
TGCCAGGTGTCCCAGTCCAGGGTCGCCGGTGACAGGTCGGGGGGCGGCGGATACTCCCAGGCGCCGGTGGGATCGTTGCGGCCGAGCGAGCCCTCCACCAGGGTGATGTCGCCGAGGGCGCCTTCGGCGATCAGCTGCTTCGCCTTGGCGCAGATCACCGAGCTCACGCGCTGCGAGCCGATCTGCACGATGCGCCCGCTCTTCTCCGCCGCCGCCACCATCTCGAAGCCGTCGGCGGCGGTGTGGGACATCGGCTTCTCGCAGTAGATGTCCTTGCCCGCGCTCACGGCGTCCACGACGACCTTCCGGTGCCAGTGGTCGGGCACCGCGGCCACGATGCAGTCGATCTCCTTGTCGTCGAGCAGCTCCTGATAGCGCCGCGTGGTGCGCAGCTTCGGGCCCGCGATCTCCCGGGCCAGCGTGTGGCGGCCGTCGTAGAGGTCGCAGGCGGCCGCGCACTCCACTCCCGGGAGCGCGATGGAGGTCTCCAGCAGGCCCGACCCCTGCATGCCGACGCCGATCATGCCGAAACGCACGCGGTCGCTCGCCGGACCGCGTCCGGACGACGCCTGGAGCGCCTCGGGATCCAGCAGGATCTTCCTGGCGGCAATGAGGGCGCCGGCGGCTCCGGCGCTCGTCTGCAGGAATGCACGGCGGGTCGGGCGGCCCATGGGCGGCTCCTCTCTGGCTCCGAGCCGGGTGCCGGAGCAGACGCTAGTTCTTGAGCGGCCGGACGGCGACTTCCTTGAAGAACACGACGTCCTTGTCGCTGTGGTTCTGCAGGCCGATGTAGCCCTCGTCGGGACGCGGGCCGCGCTGCGGTTCGAAGTCGAACTTCCGCGGCGGCACCGCCTGGCCCTCGGTGTAGTCCGTGACCTTCACTCCGTTCAAGGTGACCAGCGTGCGTGGCCCCTCCAGCGTGATCTCCATCGTGTTCCACTCCGGGCCGGGCTTGCCGGGACGGGCAAGGGCCTTGGTCAGGGAGTAGAGGGTGCCGGTGACGTGGTGGTCGTCTTCGTTGGACTTCTCCGGCTCGTTGTCGATCTGCACTTCGTAGCCGTAGTGCACCGGCATCCACTCCTCGCGGGGTTCGATCGGAATGCGGATGAACACGCCGGAGTTGTCGTTCGGATCGCGCATCCTGAAGACCACGCGGATGACGCAGTTGCCGAGCTTGCCTCCTGTCCAGTAGAGCAGGCCCATGCCGCCGTGGGTGCGAATGAGGCCGTCTTCCACCGTCATCTCCCCGGGGCCCACGTGCTTCCAGCCGCGGAGGTCCTTGCCGTTGAAGAGCGGCCGCCAGGATTCGGCGGCGGCGTGGACGGAAGAAGCGACGGCAAGGGCCAGGAGTAATCCAACAACGAGCCGCTCTCGCACGGAGCCACCTCGGGGCGGGAAGGTCAGCAAGAACATGCCTCGGCGGCTCCCTCACGTCAAGAGGGCGAGGACGAGGAGAACCGTCCGCGCCCTGTCGTGAAAAGGCCCGGCGGTATCATGTCGGCGTGAGAGCTCCGACCGGGTGGGCGACCGCCGTCCTGGCGCTGATCACCCCGGCGCTCACCTCGCATCCACCGTATCGCCCGCCGTTCGGCGCCTGGTCTCGCCTGCACGGCGGTGAGCCGATCCTCACGCCGCAGGGCGACGGGTTCGAGGCCAAAGGCGTCTTCAACCCCACGGTCGTCCGGGACGGCGACCGCTACGTGATGCTCTACCGCGCCCAGGACGCGAAGGGGACGTCGCGGTTGGGGATCGCGACCAGCGAGGACGGGATTCACTTCCTTCGGGAGCCCGATCCGGTGTTGGCGCCCGAAGCCGAGTACGAGCTTCACGGCGGCGTCGAGGACCCGCGGCTTCAGAAGATCGACCGGACGTTCTACCTGACTTACACCGCCTACAACGGCAGGGACGCCCAACTCGCGCTCGCGACCTCGCCGGACCTCCGGCGGTGGGAGCGGCGCGGCGTGATCATGCCGGCCAACGCGGGGCGCTGGAACGTGAAATGGACGAAGGCGGGGGCGATCCTCGACGAACCGGTGAACGGACGGTATTGGATGTACTACATGGCCGACGCGGCGAGCGGCTCCGATCAGATGGGAGTCGCGTACTCGGAAGACCGGCTGCGCTGGACGGAGGCGTTGGACAAACCGGTGCTCGCCCGCCGACCCGGCTTCTTCGACTCCCGCGTCGTCGAGCCGGGGCCTTCACCCCTGATGACGCCGGAGGGGATCCTGCTCGTCTACAACGGCGCCGACGATCGCCTCGTCTATCGTACCGGCTGGGTCCTGTTCGACCGCGAGGACCCGACCCGCGTGGTGGCCCGTTCCGACACGCCGGTCTTCGAGCCGCAACGCGGCTGGGAGCTTCAGGGTCAGGTGCCGAACGTCGTCTTCGTGGAAGGGCTCGTGCGCGAGGGCAACCGCTGGTTGTTCTACTACGGCGGCGCCGACAAACACGTCGGGGTCGCCGAGGCGTTCACGAACCAGGAAACGCCACCTCGAGCGGCGCGAGCGCTTCGAGGTGCGCCGTTTGGCCCTTAGAGAGGAGCGCCCGTCCCACCTGGTAGGAGGCGTTCATCCAGCCAAATCCCTCGCGGGTGATGTACTCGAACTGCGTGCCCACGTTGCCGTACTCGACGAAGACCTGGTGGGTCCGTTGGACTACGTCGTACTTCTCGGGAACGGTGCCGTTATAGTCGGCCGCGTTCTGCGTGATCATGAGCAGCCAGCGGTAAGCGAGCCGCTGCGCTTGCTCCCGGTAGCCATAGTCGACGAGACCCTGCCAGGCCAGCATCTGATGGGGAGGCCAGCCGAAGGGATAGTCCCACTGCCGCTGCGGGCGCTCCCGGGTGACCTCGCCCCGGGAGGCCTCGGTACCGGCGACCAGGCCGCCGCTCGCCTCGAGCAGGGGCAGGGCCTTTTCGACCAGCCGTCGGGCCTGGTCCGGGCTGGCCAGGCCCGCCCATAGCGGGTAGAGCGTCGTGGCGCTCTCGTAGCCCGTCCGCCTGCGCTCGACGAAGTCGTAGTCGAAGAACATCCCCCGCCCTTCGTCCCAGCACAGCTCGTTCACCAAGGCCTTGCGGCGCTCCGCGCGGGCCAACCACTCGCCGCTCCTGTGGCCCTCTCCGAGCCTCGACTCGAGAGCGCGGGCGATGTCCACCTCGTACTTGTAGAGCAGCGCGTTCAGGTCCACGGTGAGGAGGTGCGCGGCCCGGCCCTCCAGCCGGTTGCTCGTGTCGTGGCCGGACTCGCGCACGGTGCGGTCGTGGACGAAGTAGGCGTCGAGCTCGGGCTCTACGACGAGGCGGTTCGCGTAGCGCTGGCCGTAGGTGCGCACGTCCAGACCCGCCCGCTCCGCGTAAGGCCGGAGCACCGCGTCGAAGTGGCCCTCCTCCGTTTCCGGAGGCATTCCGATCCCGCCCCCGTTGTAGCGGCTGAGGCCCGTCGCGGTGAGACGTCTCTCGCTCGTCCAGACCGTCTCGTATTCCCGGATCGCCGCCTCGATGACCTCGCGCAGCCATTCGGTGCGGGCCTCCCCCTCGGGCATGCGCTCGTAAACGGCCAGGCCCATCGAGGTGAGAAAAGGAGGCTGCGAGCGGGTGAGGTAGTAGCTGCGGTTGGCGTTCAGGATCTGGCCGTAGTGCCGGATCTCGTAGAGGAAGTTCTCGACCATGGCCTGGGCGAGGTCCAGCCGTCCGTCCTCGAGGAGGCCGAGCGCCTCGAAGAAGCTGTCCCATCCGTAGAGCTCGTTGAAGCGTCCCCCGGGCACCACGAAGGGCAGCCCGTGCAGCCGACCGCTCTCGTCCGGCCGGAGGGCCAGGCTCAGGAGGCCCGGCTCGCCGTTGATCGCGAGCACGTACTCGGGGGTGACGCGCTCGGGGAGACGGACGACCTCCAGGCTCAGCTCGGGCCGCTCACGGGCGACCCGAGCGAAGAAGGCGAGCGCCTGCGGGTCCGTAGCGGGAACGTAGAGACGGGGGCGGCCGGCGCCGGCCTTGTTGTCCGACAGGATGCGCGTCAACCCCTCCTCGTCGATGCGTCGCGTGAGGCCGTCCCAGAACTCCTCGCGGATCCGGCGCGAGATGCGACGCACCGGGTTCTCGTCGAGGGCCGCCGGGTCGAGAGCAACTTGCTCGCCTCCCGATTCCCGGGCCCGGGCCAGTTCCTGCAGCAAGTTCGAGAGAGCGTAGGTCCCCAGGACGACGCACGTGGTCCCGTCGTCTCCCTGGAGCACGAACCGCCGGGGCCCGGTGTCCTTGACCGTGATCTGCCGATCCCTGTCCGTGTCCTCCTGGGCGAGGAGCCGTTGCAGTGTGTCCTCGACGCGAACGCGGACCACTCCCCCCATGCGCCCGCCTAGCGCGCGGTCATTCGCCGATACGGGACGAGCAGCAGCCCCAGCAGGGCCATGGGCAGCAGCGGATAGAAAAAGGCGTCGTGGGTGTTGAAGCTGCGCGAGATGAAGCCGACGATGAACGACCCCGTCGTGCCCCCGAGCGCTGAGAACACGATGATGAGCCCGGTCATGGCCGGATGCCTGGCCTTTTCCAGACGGCCGAGCACGATGGAGACGATGGTGGGGTAGATCGGCCCGATGAAGAAGCCCATGCAGGAGAAGGCCAGCGCGAGGGCCGGAACTCCCGACCAGCTTTCGACCGTGGCGCCCCCCTGCCGCCCGACGGTCAGGAGCAGCACCCCCAGGGTCAGGAGGAAGCCCCCCGCGAGGAGCGTCAGCTGGACCGCGAGCCAGGAGAAGTGGCGTGAAAGGTAGCCCATGAGGAAGCGGCTCAGGGCGATCGAGCCGGCGTACAGGCTCAGCAGGCCCGCGGCCAGCGCGGGCGACAGACCGAAGACGCGCTCGTGGAACGTGGGCAGCCAGGTCCCGAAGCTCTGCTCGATCATCACGTAGAGCCAGGCGCAGAGCGTGAACACCCAGACCGCGGGCAGCCGCAGCAGCTTGAGCATCTCCACGAAGCCGGCCTGCTCAGGGTGGCTCGCCACCTCGCTCTCGTCCAGGGAAGTGGTGAGGAGCAGCGCGAAGGCGAGAGCGCTCACCCCGGCAATCATCCAGTAGGTCTCCCGCCAGGAGTACTGGAGGGCGAGCACGAACGAGAAAAGCAGCGGCCCCAGGAGCGCCCCCACCTGGAAGACGCCTTCGAGAACGTTCATGAGGCTGGTGTGCTCGCCCTGGTCCCGGGTGATGAGGCCGACGGTCGAGTACACCGCGCCCTTCATCAGCGCGAAGCTCACCCCGATGGCCATGTAGAGCACCGGGGTGACCCAGAACCCCGCCACGGCGGCCACGAGCATGCTGGCCAGGCTGACGACCAGGAGGCCCGTCAGCATGGCGCGCCGATAGCCGAGGCGGGGGATGTAGGACGCGAGCAGGAAGGACGCGGCGGCGATGGACAGGTCCTTGAAGCCCTCCAGGCTGGCCGCGGTCGCCTCGTTCACGCCATAGTCGTCGATGACGCGCTTGATGACGATGCCGACGGTGTTCAGCAGGATCGCGAACACCACGAAGTTGAGCCCGAGCGAGAGGCGAATCTTCCAGTGCTGGACCAAGGCTCCACCCCCGGGATCTGTGACAAGGGCCGCGGACCGCGCGGAAACGCCGCCTATCTTAACTGTTGGTCAGGGGTGCGGTCCGCGGAGAAACGTCCCGAGCGCGCCGCGGAGGGAATCGACCTCCTTCCCGCTGAAAACAGCCAGCACCTTTCCCCGCTTGTCGACGAGGAAAACCGTGGGGAGAACGAGGCCCGGCCTTCCCGTGTCCCGGGCGAGGGAATCGAGCTGCTCGTAGCTCGGGTCGTCGATCAGGAGGATCGGGAACGTGATCTTGGCTTCCGCCACGAAGCGCCGGATGGCCTCCCGTTCGATGTCTTCCGGGATGTGGATGGCGACACCCACGGCGGACAGGCCACGCGACGCGTTCTCACGGACGAGCCTCTCCAGGAGCGGCATCTCCACGCGGCAGGGAGGGCACCAGGCCGCCCAGAGGGCCACGAGATTGACCTCCCCCGACAAGGCGAGCTTCTGGGGGGTGCCGGTCGTGAGGCTCGGAAGCGTGAGCTCGGGAAACACCCACTCGTCCCGGGGCCGACGGGGGCCGGCCGGGATTGGCTCGTCGAAAACTGCCGCCCGGGGGTGGTACGCGGACCAGACATGCCACTCCACGGAGTATCCGTCCAGAGCCTCGAGGCGCTCCCCGCGCAGCGGCCCGCCCATGGCCTCTCCTTCCGATGGACCACAGGCTGCCCGTCTCGGCGTCGGTCATGACGCCCTCGCGAAGGGAGGAGGGACGGAAGGTCAGGAGCCGGCCCTTGAGGCGGCGTGAATAGCCCGCGGCTTCGAAGGTGCCTTTGGCGATGACGACGACGGGGGTCTGACCTACCTGGTCGTTGAGCACGCCCCCTCGGAGCGCGATCCTCGAGAGCGGGTACGCTTTCGCGCTCGCGTTGGCCTCGACGCCATACACGAGGGCGTTCTCCGGGAGGAGAGGGTCAAGGCTCGCGAGGGTCTCGCCCATCTCGCTCACGATCCCCCATTTCCCCGGCCGGTACCACGATCCATGTCCCTCTCGAGCGCTCGGGCGAGCCCACAAGACGTCGGTGTCCGCGTGGCGGGCCACCCATTCGTCCCAGTGCGTAAGGAGGAGAGGGAAGCGGTCGAGCTTTGCTCCGGCGAGCGGTCCTTCGATCGCCCGGCCGCTGAAAGGGGCCCAGAGCGTCCGCGTCTCGCGATCCCTCAGGATGATCGTCCCGTTGTAAACGCCGGGGACCTCCATGGAAAGGACACGCCCGTTCTGAGACCGTCGGAAGGCGGCGCCGCCCGAGCACTGCTCGCAGAAGGCGATGGCCACCGGGATGTCGCCGATGGTGTCGTTGACCACGTGGTAGTTCTTCAGGATCCACCACGGGTAGGCCCGGGGGTGCCCGGCCACGACGACTCCCCACACCAGATCATCGTCACGCATGTGGGTGGCCGTCGCGGCGGTCCGGTGTTCGGGGTGGTCGAGGGGCGCCAGTTGGCCTGCGATCTCCCGTCCTCGGATGCGGTCGGCCACTGGCGAGCGGTTCCCCTGCAGCGCCTCGGCACCGTCGGGCGCGGCCTCGTGGCTGCGACCGGGGGCGCACAGGGCGACGAGGAGCACGAGCCCAGCCGGCCGGATCCGAGAGACACCCATTGGCGAAGCTTAGGCCATCCAACGAGGACGCGAAGCTCAGGAGGGGCGCGTTGAAAATGAGGAGGGGCCCCGTGGGGCCCCTCCAAGGAACGCCGTTGATTCGGAGCCCCGCGGGCTCCTCGACGACCGCCTAGAACTGGAACCGGAACCCGAACTGCAGGTTGCGCATCTGGTTCTGGGACGCGGTGCTGGTGATCTGGCCCGTGTTCCCCACCGGGTTGCCGGGATGCCCACGGTGTTGTGCGGGCTGACCGAGGTTCACGTGGTTGAAGAGGTTGACGACTTCGATGCGGAATTCGAGGTTGCTGTCTCCCACGATGTGGAACCGTTTGAAGAGCGAAGCATCCACGTTCCAGTATCCAGGGCCGGTCAACGAGTTGCGCTCCATGTCGCCGAATGTCCCGGCGGCTGGGCTTGGAGAAACGCGCTCCCGGACGAGCCGATGGGCGTCGCGTTGAACCACTGGTCCTTGGTCTTGGGCCCGGACGCGTCGCCGACGAGGTTCGGACGGTTCGGCCCCACGTCGCGGTCGGCGCCCGCGACCGCTGTACTGCACGTCGAAGGGAAGCCCGCTCTGGATGAAGATGTTCGAGCTCAGTTGCCAGCCGCCCAGGATGGCCTCGGCCACGCCGCCCGCATCCGAGCCCCACTTCCTGCCCTTCCCGTACGGCAGCTCGGCCATCCCGGACACGATGAAGTTGTGGGTGCGCTGGAAGGGGTTCAGCCCGTAGTTCAGGTTGGGGTCGATGAAGAAGTAGCTGCCGTCGTTGTTCTTGGCATGCTGGTAGGTGTAGCTGGCCAGAAGCTGCCAGCCGTTCGCGAACCGTCGGGTGATCTTGGCCTGCAGGGCCTGGTAATCCGTCTTCCCGCAGCTGCAGAAGTAGTCGATGCCCATGCGTCCAGCCGAAGGCGGCACCGAAGGTTCCGAGAGTCACCTTCGGCGCCGTTGGGCGCGCCCGAGATCGGGCCGGCGAAGAAGGGGCGCCGCTGGTTGGTGTTGAGGGTGCCGAAGCCAACGAGGGTCGGGTCGTTGTAGTTGGCCGCAGGGCCGTTGCCGATGAACGCCCGGTTGCTGTGGTTGCCGACGTAGCCGATCTCGGCCGACATCGTCTTCGTGAGCTGCCGCTGGACGGTCACGTTCCAGGCGTCGAGAGCGGGCACGTGCATCTTGTCGGGCAGCAGGCCGCGGGCCCACGCCGTTGGGCGCGGGGAACGTACCGTCCGGACCCGGCTGCGAGAAGGTCGGAGGCGGGGGCCCGGTGCGCCAGGTTGAAGACCGAATCGTAGTTGTTGGGAGGGTTGATCTGCTGGATGGCGAGCACCGGCAGGTTCTGGGTGACGGCGTGGCCGAAGGTGGAGCCGAACACGCCGGTGTCGTAGCTCCGCCCGTAGCCGGCGCGAATCACCGTTCTTTCGTTGATCTGATACGAGGCGCCGACCCGGGGCGCCCAATTGATCGTGTTCTCGACGTTGCCCGCGAGGTTGATGTCGCCCACCCCTCCCACCCGCATCTGGCCGGTGCTGATGTCCAGCCAGCCGCCGTTGCCCGGCTCATTGACGGTCTGCGGGCTGTAGATGTCGGCCCGGAGGCCGTTGTTCAGGGTCAGCTTCGGGGTGGCTCGCCAGGTATCCTGGATGTAATAGAACTGGCGCCACTGGTTTTCCTGGGCGTTGGTGCTCGTGCTCACGAAGCGCCGGAAGATACTCACGTCGCCGAGGAGGAGGGCGGCGAGGCTGAGCCCGGCGCCGTTCGGGCCGCTCGTCCGGTCTTCCCTGAAGGTCCAGCTCACCCGACCGGTGGGCATCGCTCGCGCACGCGCAGGTTGTTGGCGCGGCGGATGTCCAGGCCGAACTTGATGGTGTGGTTGCCCTTCAGCTTGGTGAGGTTCGAGACGATCTGCCACTGCTTCTCGTTCTGGGCCAGCGGGCAGTTGCAGCGATTGATCTCGAGGCCCGCTCCAAATCGACGTCACTCGGTCCGTTACTGTTGTTACTTCCGAGAAATATCGACGGCAGACCCGGAGCTGAACTCGTTGAAGTTCAAGCCCGGGATCCCGGCGTCGGTCGCGCCCGTCGTGCCGAAGTCGAACTGCAGCACGTCCACCTTGTACTGGTACCAGCCGAAGCGGACGTCGACGATGGTCGTGGAGTTGAGCGTGTAGTCCATGCCCAGGGCCACGCTGTGGTTCTTCACCTTCGATTGCCCGCCGAGGGAGACGAGCGCCGCGCCGCCGCCCTCGCCGAACGCCACCGGCCCGTCGAGGCGTACTTGGCGTAGCTGTACCGTGCAAAGGTGTTCAGGCTGTCGCTCAGCCGCCCGTCGAGGCGCGTGTTGAACTGGTCGCCGTTGAAGCTCTCCGAGCCCTGCGCGATGTAGTTGTTCCGGGTACCGTTCTGGGTCCCGGCCGCATTCGGGAGCGGCAGCAGGTTCAGGAGGTTCTGGGCCTGGGGCGACAGGCGGCCGCTGGGGATCACGTTGCCCGGGAACTGCTGGCGCTGGGTGGGATCGCCGGTGAGCGGGTCGTAGATGTTGACGCCGTACGCGCGACAGGTCGCCGCGTGCGGGCCGCCATCGTGGGCACGGTCAAGAGCTGCGATCCGCCCACGGTGTTCCGCGAGCCCTGGTAGTCGCCGAAGAAGAAGAATTTGTTCTTCACGATCGGCCCGCCGACCGAAGCCGCCGAACTGGTCCTTCTTGGTCTCGGGCAGCACCTTGCCCGTGACGGGGTTCGGCGGTGTCGGGCTGCGAGAAGGGGTTCCGGGCCTGGAACTTGTCCCGCTGCAGGAACTCGAAGGCGCTGCCGTGGAAACTGTTCGTGCCCGACTTGGTCTGGACGGAGACGACGCCCGCGACCGCCTGGCCGAACTCGGCGTCGTAGTTCTGGGACGTGATCTTGGCCTCTCCGATCGACTCGAGGGTGGGGTTGATAACGGCGATCCCGAGGATCACGTCACGGTTGTCCGTTCCGTCGAGCTGCCAGCCCGTGCCGCTGAAGGTCTGGCCGTTCACCATGGTCTGGACCGAGGCTTGGGGGTTCTCGCTCGCCGCGTGCTGCCAGGTCTGCTGCTGGGTGCCGGGGGTGAGCAGCATGAACTTCGTGAAGTTGCGATCGAGCACGGGCAGCTCGGTGAGCTGCTTGGCCTCGAAGGTGGTGGCCACGTCGGCCCGGTCGGTCTTGAGGAGCTGGCTTTCGGTGGCATCGACGGTGACCGTCTCGCTCATTTCGCCCAGCTCGAGCTGGAGGTTGACCTTGGTCTGGGTGTCGACGTTCACCCTCACTTGCGACACCTGCGCGCCCTTGAACCCGCTCAGCTCGCCCTTCACCTCGTACGTCCCGGGGAGCAGCCGGTCCTTGAGGTAGTTGCCGGAAGGGTTGGTGATGGCGGTGACCGTCGTTTTTCGCTCGAGGCTCGTGATGGTCACGGTGGCTCCCGGCACGGCGGCTCCGGTGGAGTCGACGACCGATCCCGCGATGCTCCCGTAGACCGCCTGTGCCCACCCCGGCGCAGCGCTCGCCAGCACCAAGCCCAACCCCAAGAGTCCCCACCTGGCAACGTGGCCCGGCCGGATCACCTGCGTCATCTGAACCTCCTCGATCGCCCCTGCACTAAACCGCTTTGATTTACGCAATTAGCGTAAAACCTATGCTCGCCTGTCGTACAAGTCAAGATCTTTGTGCAACCGCTTCCATCGAGGCTGGTCAGGACTTACACGGCATCAGACTTGACCTCCGACTGACGTCGAGCCTACGCTCCGCGGTCATGGCCTGCAGCCGCCTGATGCCCTTCTTCCTCGCGTCGGCTCTGGCACCGGGGGCGGGCGCGGCGGCAGCGGAGGCGAGTCCGGCCGACGTCCCCCGGTTCCCGCTCGGGAAGAGCGGTCTCGAGCTGGTTCGGCCGACACAGCGCAGCCGCTTCCTCGATGTCGTGGGCCGCCGCTCGGCGCTCTTCGGCTACGAAGGTCGTCCCCTCGAAGCCTGGGTGTACCCGCTCAAGCTCGTCGACGACTTCTCGCTCTCGTTCCGGCTGAAGGACTATCCGCTCGACATCGAAGCCCAGGACATCGCGGTCAGGGTCGCGGTGCGCCCCGAAGCGACCATCCTCACCTATTCCCACGCGGCCTTCACGGTTCGCGAGATCCTGCTCGCGCCCATCGACGAGCCCGGGATCGTGGTGCTCCTGGACGTGGACAGCGTCCTTCCGATGACCATCACCGGCGCCTTCCGGCCGCGGCTTCGGCTGATGTGGCCGGCCGGGCTCATGACCCCCAACGTGGAGTGGGACGAGAAGGCGCACGTGTACTTCCTGACCGAGGAGAGCAAGCGCTTTGCCGGCGTCCTCGGCTCGCCGCGGGCCCGAGACATGGCGGTGATGCCCTATCAGGAGGAGCCGAAGGACGTCCTGATCCGCTTCGCCATGGAGTTTCCGATGTCGGCCGCGCGCTCCGGCTACCTGCCGATCGTGATGACCGGCAGCGTGACCGGGCGCGACGAAGCCAAGGCCGTCTACGACCGCCTTCTGGCCTCGGCCGCCGACCTCTATGCGAAGAACGTCGACCACTATCGTCGTTTGCAGGAGCAGACGACGTCGATCGAGACGCCCGACTCCCGGCTCGACGAGTCGTTCGCCTGGGCGAAGGTCGGCATCGACAAGGGCATCGCCACCAATCCCCTGCTCGGCACCGGCCTTCTGGCCGGCTTCCGCACGTCGGGCGACAGCGAGCGGCCCGGCTTCGGCTGGTTCTTCGGTCGCGACGCCCTCTGGACGACCCTCGCCCTCGACGCCTATGGCGACTTCGGCGCGACTCGCACCGCCCTCGACTTCCTGAAGAAGTTCCAGCGTGCGGACGGCAAAGTTCCCCACGAGATCTCGCAGAGCGCGTCTCTCATCCCGTGGTTCACGGACTACCCGTATGCCTGGAACAGCGCGGACGCCACGCCGCTCTATGTGATCGCACAGGCGGACCTTTGGCGGGCCACGGGGGACCGGGGGTTCCTGGAGGCGAGCTGGGATTCGATCGTCAAGGCCTGGCGCTTCACGGCCGCGACCGACCTCGACGGCAACGGCCTGGTCGAGAACACGAAGTTCGGCCACGGCTGGGTGGAAGGCGGCGATCTCTACCCGGCCCACGAGGAGATCTACCAGCAAGGCGTGTGGATCGCGGCCTGTCGCGGCCTGGCCGAGCTGGCCGATGTGCGTGCCGATGGGGACCTGGCCAAGGAGGCTCGGGAGTGGGCCGAGCGGACTCGGGCCGCCGTCGAGAAGACGTACTGGATCGAGGGCCGCCGGCTCTACGGCTTCGCCACCGTGCTTCCGCGCGACGAGCCAAGGGAGGCCGAACGCGGGCCGGGGCGCGAGCAGCGGCAAGAGCGGCTCTCGGCCCTCGCGAAGAGCTCGTTCGTGGACGAGGACACTGCGCTGCCGGCAGTCCCCATGTGGTGGGGCCTGCTCGAAGACGGCCGGGCGCAGTCGGCGGTCGACCACCTCGGAAGCGCCGCCCTCGCCACCGACTGGGGAGCGCGCCTGCTCTCGGACCAGAGCGCACTCTACGACCCGCTGTCCTACCACCACGGCTCGGTCTGGCCGCTCTTCACCGGCTGGACCTCGATGGCCGCCTATCGCTATGGCCGCCCCCACGTCGGCTATCAAGCCTTGATGGCAAACGCGCTCTTGCGCTCAGAGAGCGCCCTCGGCTACGTGACCGAGCTGCTCTCCGGCGACTACCTCGCGGCCTTCGGCCGGTCGTCGCACCACCAGATCTGGTCCGAGGCCATGGTCGTCACGCCCGTGGTACGCGGCCTGCTCGGCCTGGAGGTGGGGGCGGGAGGCCACGCACTCCGTTTTGCCCCCCAGCTTCCCGCGGACTGGGACCACGCCGCCGCGCGCCAGGTCGCGGCGGGAAGCGCTCGCTACGACCTGGCCCTCGCGCGGCGCCCCGGCCGGGATGCGATCACGGTGGTCAGGCGGAGCGGCGGGGACGCGAGTCCGCCTCTCCGCCTGACCCTGGCCCCGTCCTACCCGCTCGACGCGCGGGTCCGCGCCGTCAGGGTCGATGGCAGGGGCGCCCGCTTCGACCTGAAGTCCCTCGGCGACCTGCAGCGGGCGGAGGTCGTGGTGGAGGCAGCGGGGCCGCGGACCGAGGTGGTTGTCGAATACGATCCGGGAACCGACGCCTACGTGCGCGCGGAGCTGCCCTCTCCAGGAGCCCGCGGCGAGGGCCTGCGCATCCTGCGCTCGAAGGCCGAGCCCGGCGCCCTGCGCCTCGTGCTCGAAGGCCTGGGCGGACGGACCTACGCCATTCGGGTGCGCTCACCGAAGCAAGTGACGGGTGCGACCGGCGCCGTGGTGCGCGCCACCGGCGGTCGCGATTTCGCAGTCCAGGTCGCGTTCGACGGTCCCGCCGGGTCTTACGTCCGGCGCGAGGTGACGCTAGGGCTTCGGTAGGCCGGCGCGAGCCCGCGCGAGGTTCGCGCTGGCCGCGGCATGGGACGGGTCGAGGGCGAGCGCTCGCTCGAACTGCACCGCCGCTTCGGCGAGTTGACCTTGCGCGGCCAGCGCGCTCCCCAGGTTGTTGCAGACGTCCGCGTCGTCCGGCCGGCTCTTCGCCAGCTCGCGAAAGTGCCGGACGGCCTCGTTCACGTCGCCGCGGGCGAAGAGCGTCTGGCCGAGAGCGTCATGGGCCGTCGGGTCGTCGGGCTTCGCCCGCAGGGCCTGGCGGAACTCGCCGATCGCGTCGTCCGTCTGGCCCAGGGCCAGGAGGGCTAGACCGAGCCCGTCGTGGGCGTCGGCGTCTTCCGGCTTGCGGTCGAGGGCCTGGCGGAACGCGGCTGCGGCCGCGGCCCATTCGCCCTGCCCGGCCAGGGCCTGCCCCAGGTTGTAGCGCGCGTTGAAGTGGTCGGGGTCGATGCGAAGCGCCTCGCGGAAGTGGAGCATCGCTTCCTCCACTCTCCCCGTCTGCTGAAGCGCCGCTCCCAGCTCCGCCTGCGCGCCCGCGTCCTCGGGGTCGAGCCGCACCGCTTCGCGATAGTGACCGAGGGCGTCGGCGTAGCGCCCCTGGGCCACGAGGGCCTGGCCGAGATTGAACTGGGCGCTCGCGTCGGCGGGGCGCAACCTCAGTACATGCCCATACTCGACGAGGGCCGCTTCCGAGTGTCCCTGGGCCTGGAGGGCCGCCCCCAGGTTGTTGTGCGCGGTTGAGGCGTCGGGGTCGATGGCAAGGGCTCTTCTGAGCTCGCTTACCGCGTCTTCCAGCCGGCCCTCCGCCTGGAAGGCCGCCCCCAGGTTGTAGTGGGCCGTGAAGTCGCCGGGATACTTCGCGAGGCGTCGCCGCATCAGCGCCTCCTGCAGAGCGATCCTCGGATCGCCCACGCCGCCCGTGGCTTCGCCTCCCTGGGGCAGGACCTGGAGCCAGAGATGGCCCATCTCGTCCTCCGCCCGGTTTCCCGTGGTCACGCGCCTCGGCGGCTGGCTCGGATTGCGCACGTTGTCCTCGGAGTTGTCGTAGCTCCAGCGCATCGTGATCGTGGTCCCTTTGGGCAGGAACAGCGGTTGCGCGTAGCGGTAGACCGCTTGCCAGTTCACGTCCCAGTCCGCGATGTGGATGAGCCACTTCTTCGTGCCGTCGGGCAACGTGGCCAGGCCCTGCACGTCCTTGCCCAGGTAGTGGGCGTGAGGGTAGATGGCCAGGACCTCCACGTCCACCGGGAGCGTGAGCTCGTCGGTGATCACGAAGTCGCGGTCTCCGGGCGGAATGTCGAGGGCGCCGTCGTGCTCGAGCTGCAAGAGCATTGGATAGCGGGTGGGCGCCTGCTTGGTGAAGTAGAGGCCGATCGTGGGCCGGACGCGCTCCGGCTTGCCCGAAGGCCGAAGGTGCATGTTGAGCACCAGGTCGGTGCCACGGTCGAGGCGCCAGGCCATCCCTGCCCGCTCTTCGTAGGGCACGGTGCCCGGCTTCCAGAAGAGGAAGTGGCTGTCGGGGTCGAAGCCTACTGAGTCAGTCGCGAGGTCCATCCCGCCGAATCCGACCGCGGGGTCGGCGGCGTCCAAGCGCCGCGAGGCGCGGGTGCGATCGATCAGGAGGTTGGCGTGATGGGCCACCTTGCGGTCGTCGAGCCGGATCTCCACCGCTCGCACGTAGCGGGTCGTGGCGACCGGCGCTTCGAAGACGAGGTTGTGGAAGACGTCGGAGCCGTCCGCGCGGAGCGGATAGGGAGACTTCGCGGTCAGCACCAGGTCCGGCTCGCCGAGCTGCCAGCCATCCGTGAACTTCGGCTTCGGGGGACGGTGGGCGGGATCGCCTTCGGATGCTCCCGTCTCCACCCACTTCTGGATGAGGGCGATCTGGGCGTCGCTCAGCCGGCGCTCGCCGGCGAACGTCGCCCTTGCCCGGCTCGGGCGGCCAGGGCGGCATGTAACGCTTCTGCGTCACGGCCGCGATCTGCCGGGCCCGCGACTTCACGTTCGCGTAGGTCAGAAGGCTGAACGGTCCGGCCTCACCCGGTCGATGGCAGGCCGCGCAGCTCGCAAACACGATGGGTGCGATGTCTTTATTGAAGGTGACGCGATCCTCGGCCGGCGGTCGCTCCTCGCGGGCGCCAGCCTCGCCGTGGCGGCCGAGGGCGACCGCGAGCAAGGCAACCGGGGCCAGGAGCCTCACGGCGCGTTTGCGATGAAGCAGCCCACGGCGGGTGTCGTCTCGTGGGGCACCGCCTGGCCCGACAGGATCGCCGCCAGCGCGTCTTCGAGGTCGTGCACCGTGGGCTGGGCGCGCATCCGGCCAAAGTCGACGTAGCGGTCGTCGATACGCCCGCGATAGGCGAGCCGGGGTCCGGCGGCGGCGGGAACGAAGACCGCCGCTTCCGGCGTCACGCGAACGCCCGCCGCCTTCACGAGCGCCCGTTGCGGATCCCGGAGCGCGACGTCGGGAAGGTCGTACTCCAGCAGATGGCGGCGGACCGCGGGGGCGTCTTCTTCCGGATCGACGTAGACCAGCCAGAAGGCGACGCTCGAGGGGGAGAAGCGCTCCCGGAGGCGTCGGATCTCGGGTGCGTATCGGTTGGAAATGGGGCAGTCAGTGCTTACGAAGAGGAGCACCGTCGCCTTGGCGCCCGCGGTCTGGATTGGCTGTACGGCCCGCCCCTCGAGATCCCGGGCCGAGAGCGGGTCGCCGCCTTCCTGGATCGTGACCCGGCGCCGTCCCGGCACGTCTCTTTGAACGTCGACCTGACCGCTCGGCCAGCGCACCTCGATCGTGTCGGCCTTCTCGCTCGCTCCCAGGCCGAAGTGCAGCCGGAGATCGTCGTGCGAATAGTAGCTGGACTGGCTGAGCGCGGCCCGGGCCTGCCGCCGGCCGCCCGCGGTCACCACCACCGTCGCGCCCAGGCCCGCGCGGTTCGAGCGGGTTCCCTCGAGCTCGACCTCGAGCCAGCCGTCGGGCAGGGGACGCGTCGTTCCGGAGCAGCGACGGGGGCTCGTTCATGTTCATGATGAGGACGTCGAGGTCGCCGTCGTTGTCGAAGTCCCCGAAGGCGGCGCCCCGACTCGAATGCGGCGTGGTCGCCCCCGGCCCCGTTTGGTCGGTCACGTCTTCGAAGTGCCGGCCATCGACGTTTCGGAACACGATGCGCGGCCCGCGGTGCGGGTACTCCTTGAGCCGCCGCTCGATTTCCGGATAGACGTTCCCGGTCACGTAGAAGAGGTCCGGCTGGCCGTCGTTGTCGAGGTCGGGCATGCCGGCGCCCCACTCGACGTAGCGGTTGCGCACGCCGAGCCCGCTGGCCGCGGCCTCGTCCTCGAACCGGCCGTGGCCCAGGTTGCGGTAGAGAGCCGGTATGTCGTCCGCGAAGTGCGTCTTCAGGAGGTCGAGCCGGCCGTCGCCGTCGTAGTCCGAGACGGCGAGGCCCATGCCCGCCTGCGAGTTGCCGTACTCGCTGTAGCCCGCGCCGCTTTCCAGGGCGACGTCCGTGAACGTGCCGTCGCGGTTGTTGCGATAGAGGATGGCGGCGGTCGAGTCGCAGGCGACGTAGAGGTCCGGCCAGCCGTCGCCGTCCAGATCGGCCGCGGCTACGCGTCATCGGGTAGCGGCCCGTGACCCTCGCGATGCCCGACGCTACCGAGACGTCGCGAAAGGCGCCCCCGCCCTCGTTGTGGTAGAGCAGGTTCGTGTCGGTGGGCAGGCCCTTGGGCCCGCAGTTCACCGGGATGCCCTTCCAGAGGCAGTTCTGGCCCTGGCCGGGCTCCTGCGCGGTGGCGAGATCGAAGCGGAGGTAGTTCGAAACGAACAGGTCCAGCTTCCCGTCGCTGTCGTAGTCGATGAAGCTGCAGCCCGAGCCCCAGCGGGTTCCCGTGGTGGGGAAAGCCGCCTTCGCCGTCACGTCCTCGAACGTGCCGTCGCCGCGATTGTGGTAGAGCACGTTGCGGCCGTAGTAGGTGACGAACAGGTCGAGCCGGCCGTCGTTGTCGTAGTCGCCGACGCAGACCGAGGACGCCCAGCCCGTCTTGCCCCGGAGACCGGAGCGGGCGGTGATGTCCGTGAACGTTCCATCGTGGTTGTTGCGGTAGAGATGGCTGGTGGGCTCCTCCCCTGCGGGCCAGGCCGCGTCTTCGCGGGCTCCGTCCTTGAGGCGCGTGCCATTCAGCACCAGCGCGTCGACCCAGCCGTCGCTGTCGACGTCCACGAAGGCGACACCCGCGCCGTTCGTTTCGATGATGAAGCGCTTCTCCGTGAGGCCGCCGTACACCGACGGCCGGCGCAGCCCGGCGCGGTCGGCCACGTCCACGAGCGAGACCGGCCACGGACCCCCGGGCGAGGGAGAGGGAGCGAGAAGGGCCGTCGAGGCGGCCGTGGCTACGAGCAGCAGGAAGGCCCTCATCGCTTCAGCGCCGTTCCGGCTCGGCCTGCAGCTTCTCGGCGATGGCCAGCTCGGCCCTGGCCTCTTCGGCGCGTCCGCTCTGCTGGAGGACCTGCCCGAGCAGGTAGTGGGCGGCCTTGTTGTTCGGGTCGTACTCGATGGCCCGCCGCAGCATCCCCTCGGCCGTGGCCGGCTCGCCCTTCTTGAGGTAGGCCTTGCCCAGGAGGATGTAGGGCCCGCTGAAGTAGGGAGACAGCCAGAGGGATTTCTGGAGCGCGGCGATCGCCTCATCCCACCGACCCTCGCGGGTGTAGGTATCGCCCAGCCGATAGAGGGCCATGGCGTGGCCCGGGTTCACCTCCAATTCTTTCGCCAGGAGACCGCGGGCCTCCTCGAGGCGGCCGCGGAAGATCGCGGCCTGCCCCAGCAGGTAGTGGGCCTGGGGAATGCGCGGATCCTTGGCGATCGCCCGCCGAAGCTGGGCGTCGGCCATCTCCTCGAACTCGAGCCGCGTCATCATCTGGGCCGTGAGGAGGTGGGCGGCCGCCGAGTCCGGAGCCACGCCGAAGAGGCGGGCGAACGCGGCGCGCGCCTCGTCGGGCTTCTGCGTCTGGACGTAGGCGTTCCCGAGGATGTAGGCCAGCTCGAGGTTGTCCGTGGCCCAGGCTCGCGTCTGCTCGAGGTAGGGGAGAGCCTCGACGAGCCGCCCGACCAGGTAGAGGGACAGGCCCAGCACCTGCACGGCTTCGCGCCGCTCGATCGACCCGTCTTTCAGTTGGCCGACGACCGGCGAGAGCTTGGCGACGGCTTGCGGGTAGTCGTCCACGTGGTAGTACGCGACACCTTGGAGATACGCGACCTGGGGGTCGTTCGCGTCGAGGGCCTGGAGCCTCTGGAGCGCCTCTTTCGGGTTGCCCTGGTTGATGAGGGCGCGGGCCTCGGTGAGGGTGGCCTGTGGCTCGGACGCCGGGCCTTGGGCCAGAGCGGGCGGGGCAAGAGCCGTGGCCAGGAGAAGGACCACCGCCGTGCCGCGGCCCATCAGTCCTTGGGGGTGGGGGGCGTGAGGTAGGGGGCCAGCCGGTGCGCTTCCGCGAAGTGCGTGCGGGCTTCGGCCGCGGCCCCCTGAGTCTGGAGGACGAGTGCGAGCTCGTAGTGCGCATCGGCGTTTTCGGGATCGAGGCGGACCGCTTCCCGAAAGCGCTCGGCCCCCCCCGCCACGTCGCCCTGCTTGAGGCGCTGCCGGCCCACTCCCACCGCGAGGGCGGCCACCTGGACGTCGCCCTTCTTCTTGTTGAGGCGGTCGGCCTCCGCGAAGGCGGCGGCCGCTCCCGTCGCGTCGCGCTTCTGCTGGAGGATCTGGCCGATGCTGAGGTGGGCTTCGGCGGAGGTCGGGCGATGGCGGATCGTCTCCCGGAACTCGACGAGAGCTTCGTCGGCTTGGCCCTGCTGGCGCAGTACCGTGCCCAGGACGTAGTGCGCATCGGCGTCATCGGGCCGGAGCGCGATCGCCGCTCGCAGGAAGGGGATGGCCTCGGCGGGCCGCTGCGTCTGCCAGAGGACGACGGCCAACGTGTACGGCGCCTCCGGCAGCGTGGGGTCGAGGGCGATGGCCTTGCGGAGCTCGACCTCGGCGGCTGCGAAGTCGTCCTTCTGCTTCAGGGCCATGCCGAGGTTGTAGAAGGCCTCGGCGCTTCCCGGCGGCCGCTCGGCCAGCTCGCGGTAGACGGCGATGGCACCGTCGAGATCCGCCTTCTGCAGGAGAGCGCTGCCGAGATTGTGGCGGGCCACCAGGTTGTCCGGCTGGCGCGACACGAGCCCGCGAAACGTGGCCACCGCCTCGTCGGCTTCCCCCTTCTGCATGAGGGCCAGGCCCAGGCCGTTGGCCGCATCGGCGGAGGAGGGGTCGAGCTCGAGCGCCTTGCGCAGGGCCGCGAGGGCAGAGGTGAGGTCACCCTGCTCGCGGAGGGCCAGCCCCAGCTGGAACTGCGCGAGGGCGAAGTCCGGACTCTGCTTCAGGACGCGGCGAAGCTGGTCGACGGCCCCGCCCAACTGGCCCTTCTGCTTCAGGACCAGCGCGAGGTAGTAGCCGGCCTCGGCATGGTCGGGCCGCAACCGCACCGCCGCCTGAAGCGAAGGGAGCGCCCGGTCCGGATTCCCGGTCCACCAGAGCGTCGCGCCCAGGTGGTATTGCGCGTCGAAGAAGCGGGGATTCAGACGGACGGCCTTTTCGAACGCGGCGATGGCTTCGATGGTCTCGCCCTGGCGGCCGAGAACCCAGCCGAGCCGATCCTGGGCCTCCCCGAACTTCGGATCGAGCCGAACTGCGGCCGCGTACGAGTCGCGTGCTCCCGCGAGATCCTCTCGGCGCTCGCGAACCAGGCCCAGACCGTAGTGGGCCTCGGCCCGGGTCGGGTCCAGCTTCAGCGCCTCCTCGAGCTTCCGCTCGGCGAGGGCCGGTTGGTCCGTCTCCAGCAGGTGAAGGCCTTCGGCGGCCAGGCTCCGCGCTCGAGCCGCGGCCGGCGGGGGGACCGGGGCGAGCCCGGCGGCGGGCCGGACGACGCCCAGCAGCCCGACGACGAGGACGAAGCCAGCGAATCGGCGCGGGGGCGGCAGCATGCTCATCGAGACGACCAGCACTCAGGCGGTTATCGTCGGTACGGCCTGAACTGCTTCTTGTCGGCGGCGGAGGCCGGCCGGAGGCTCACGGCGGCGCCGCCGCCCGGGGCGAGACTCACCTCGAGCACCGAGAGGTCGGTGACCAGGAACTTGTCGATCTTGTACGCCATGGGGTTCTTCTCCCAGTGCGCCTCGGGTGCGTCGCGGTAGAGGGTGGCGAGGTAGACGGTGCCCGGTTTCAGGTAGGGGGTCGGGATCGTCGCGACCCGGGCGTTCTCGTCGCTGATGGCTCCGACATACCACTCGTCCTTGCCCTTCGCCTTGCGGGCGATGGTGACGTAGTCGCCGGGCTCGGCCTCGAGGATTCTCGTGTCGTCCCAGTCCACGGCCACGTCCTTGATGAACTGGAACGCGTCCATCCGCTTCTCGTAGTTCTCGGGGAAGTCGGCTGCCATCTGGAGCGGGCTGTACATCGTGACGTACAAGGCGAGCTGCTTCGCGAGGGTCGTGTGGACCTGTGCCTTGTTCGTCGGGTCGTAGACCGACATCTTGATCTCGAAGATCCCGGGGGTGTAGTCCATGGGACCGCCCATCAAGCGCGTGAAAGGCAGGATGGTCTCGTGCTCGGGGGGATTGCCGCTGCTCCAGGCGTTGAACTCGTTGCCGCGTGCGGCCTCGCACGCGAGCCAGTTGGGGTACGTGCGATGGAGGCCGGTGGGGCGCACGGGCTCGTGGGCGTCGATCATGATCTTGTAGCCCGCGGCCTTCGACACCACGCGATTGTAGTGGTTCACCATCCACTGGCCGTCGTGATGCTCGCCCCGCGGGATGATGCGGCCGACGTAGCCCGTCTTGACCGCGTCATACCCGTGGTCCTTCATGAAGCGAAAGGCCTCGTCGAGGCGCCGCTCGTAGTTGGTCACGGACGCCGACGTCTCGTGGTGCATGATGATCTTCACGCCCTTCTCCGCCGCGTAGCGCTGCAGCCCGCCTACGTCGTAGTCGGGATACGGGGTGACGAAGTCGAAGACGTTCTCCTTCCACTGACCGAACCAGTCCTCCCAGCCGACGTTCCAACCCTCGACGAGAACCGCGTCGATGCCGTTCCTCGCGGCGAAGTCGATGTAGCGCTTGGTGTTCTTCGTGTTGGCCGCGTGCTTGCCGTTCGGCTCGAGCGCGTTCCAGTCGGTTCCCTCGAGCTTGAGATCGGTCTCGTCGGAGTAGCTCCACGTGCCC
Source organism: uncultured Acidobacteriota bacterium (assembly GCA_963742595.1). GTDB lineage: Bacteria > Acidobacteriota > Vicinamibacteria > Fen-336 > Fen-336 > CAVPGH01. The sequence continues at coordinate 923,298 of CAVUMT010000001.1, forward strand.
GTCTTGACGTGCATTTCCCACCACACGCCCACGAACTTCTGCGGCTTGATCCAGCTCGTGTCCGCGATCTTCGAGGGCTCGTTCAGGTTGAGGATGAGCCTGGACGCCAGGATGTCGCCGGCCTTGTCGCTGACGATGACGGTTCGCCAGGGCGTGTGGGCAGGGGTCTGGAGGTACGCCTTGTTCCCCACCGCGTCCGGCACCAGATGCGAGGACAGGCGATGGGTCTTCTTGTCCACGTGCAGGTTCATGGCCGGGTAGTCGACGAGGCCCGCTTCGTGGATGTTGATGTAGAGGCCGTCGGCCGTTTTCAGCATCAGCGGCGTCTGGACGAAGTCGCCGGGGATGAGGGTACGGGCGGCGATCTCCACCGCGGCGTTCCCCTTCGACGAGTCGACCGCGCTCAGGTTCGTGGTGGTGTAGGCGTATTCGTTCGTGTCGTAGTCGCCGGGGATCCAGAAGGCCTTGTGGTCGCCCGTGAGGCTCCACTGCGTCTTTTCATCGGAGACGATGAAGGACTTCAGCTTCTCTTGCTTGGGGAACTCGTAGCGGAACCCGAGCCCGTCGTCGAAGAGCCGGAATCGCACGATCACGCGGCGATCGTTCACTGACGCCTGTGCGAGCGTGACCGCCAACTCCTTGTAGTTGTTTCGGATGGTCTTCACTTCGCCCCACACGGGCTCCCAGCTCTCGTCCTTCGCCGTCGCGTCGGCCGCGATGATGGCGAAGCCGCTGGTCAGTGCGGGTTGATCCTTCATTTCGATTCCCAGGGCGCTCGCCGTGACCACGGGCTTGTTGTCGAACGAGAGCTGGTAGGTGGGTGTGCCATCCCGCGTCAATGTAAACGAGAGCGTGAACCTCCCGTTGGGGGAGGGGAGCGTATGGGTGGCCGCCGCCATGGCCACGGTGGTGATGGCGGTGGCCTGCGGCGGCGCGGTTGGGGGCGGCGTCGCGACCTGGCTGAATGCACTCGACGCGAGAAGGGAGGAGAAGAGCAACAGCACCGTTGGCTTCATTGCGGCTCTTATTATGCGCCGTACCCCCTGGGCGCAAGTCGATCCGTCCCTCGTCCTGGCGTCCCTGTCGGGCCGCCGCCCCGAGGCTACGGAAGCACTGGGCGGCGTCTGGCGCCACAATGACCCGATGGCCGGCCTTGGAAACGACCTCCGTTACGCGCTACGGATCCTGGTCAGGAACCCGGCCTTTGCCGTCACCGCGGCCCTCGTGCTCGCCTTCGGGATCGGCGCGAGCTCGGTCGTCTTCTCCTTCGTGAACAGCGTCCTTCTTCGCCCGCTGCCCGTCCAGGAGCCGCGGCGACTCGTCCGCATCTACACGACGTACGCCAACGGACCACGGTTCTTCACGGTCAGCCCGGCGGACTATCTCCACGTCTGCGGCTTGCGGCAGATCTTCTCCGGCGTGCTGGCCGATGAGCCCGCGCCGATGCACCTCCGTGCCGGTGGGCGGAGTGAGCGGATCTGGGTCTACAACGTCAGCGGCAACTACTTCACGGTGCTCGGCCTGACGCCGGCGCTCGGGCGATTCTTCCTGCCCGAGGAGGGCGAAGCGCCCGACGGTCATCCGGTCGTCGTCGTGAGCCACGGCTTCTGGAAGCGCCGTTTCGGCGGCGATCCCGGAGTCCTAGGGACGACCGTAGCCCTGAGCGGTCGCCCCTTCACGGTGATCGGGGTCGCGCCCACCGGCTTCCACGGCGTCAACGTGGGTTTGAGGCCGGAATTGTGGGTCCCGGTGAGGCTCGAAGACCGCGGGGGGCGGGGCCATTTCGTGATCGGCAGGCTCCAGCCCGGGGTGACGATCGAGCAGGCGCGCGCCGCGCTCTCGGCCCTGGGTCGCCAGCTCCAGGAATCCGAGCCGGCCGCCCATCGGGGCATCACTTTCACGGTGCTCCCGGAGGTCGAAGGTGGAGTGCATCCGCTAGTGCGTGATGCCTTCGTGGGCTTCGGAGCGGCGCTCACGACAGCGGTGGCCCTGGTGTTGCTCCTCGCGTGCACCAACGTTGCGGCCCTCTTGCTTGCCCGTGCCGCCGGCCGGCGCAAGGAAGTCGGCGTCCGCCTGGCCGTCGGTGCCAGCCGCTACCGCATCGTCCGGCAGTTGTTGATCGAGAGTGGGTTGCTATGGCTGGTGGCCGGCGTCCTTGGCACCTGCCTCGCGGTGGCGGCGGTGAAAGCCCTAGTTGCGGTCGAGCTGCCGCTGGACCGGCCATTGTTCGTGGACGTCGGTGTGGACGTCCGCGTCCTGGCGTTCTCGATCGGCGCGACCGCGCTTACGGGAATCGTCTTTGGGCTCGTGCCCGCGCTTGCCGCTTCGAGGACGGATGTGATCGAAAACCTCCGGGAGACCGGCCGCGCGCTCGGCTTCCGTTCGCCGTTTCGCAGCACTCTGGTGGCCGGCCAGGTAGCCCTCTGCGTCGTGCTCTTGATCGGCGCCGGTCTCTCCCTGCGGAGCCTGTCGAACGCACACCGGATGGATCTCGGGTTCGACCCGGAGGGGGTGGCGATGGCGTCGGTCAACCTCGAGCTGCAGGGCTACGACGATCGGACGTCGGAGCCGTTCTGGCGCGAGCTCGTTGTGCGGCTGGCCACCGTACCCGACGTCGAATCCGTGGGCCTCGCCAATCGGGTTCCCTTCGAGCTGAACATCATCCGCCTTCCGGCCGCGGTTCCGGGTGAAGAGCACCGGGGCCTGCCGTCCGTGGACTTCGCGGTCGTCGATCGCGGCTATTTCGAGACGATGCGGATCTCGCTGCGCGGCGGTCGTGTCTTCAGCGATGGCGACGAAGCTGGGGCCCTCGAGGTCGTGGTCAACGAGACGCTGGCCCGGCAGCTCTGGCCGAGCCGTGGCGCCCTCCCCAAGCCGCTCATGGTGGGCGGAGCGCTGCACAGCGTGGTGGGCATCGTGAAGGACGGCAAGTACATGACCCTCGGCGAGGAGTCGACGCCGTTTCTCTACCTGCCCTTCCGTCGGCAGAGCGCCGGGGGAATGACGGTGCTCGTGCGCACGTCGACGAAACTGGCCGCGGGCGCTCCGGAGGCCATTCTCCCTCGCATGCGCCACGAGATCAGCACCCTGGACCCACAGCTGCCCGTGCACAACGTGAAGACGATGCGGGAGCACCTCACGATCGGGATGGTTCCCGCGGGCGTGAGCGCGGGCGTGCTGGGACTCTTCGGGGGGTTGGCGCTTTTGCTCGCGGCCGTCGGGCTCTACGGTTTGCTTGCCCACTCGATCGTGCAGCGCACCCACGAGATCGGAATTCGGCGGGCCCTGGGTGCAGAGGACGAGGACGTGATCCGACTCGTGGTTCGACAGGCCATGGCTCCCGTGGTGGCCGGCCTGTGCGCCGGACTGGGTCTGGGGTTTCTGGTGTCGCCGGTGCTGGGGAGCCTCCTCTACGGTATCAGGCCCGCCGATCCCGTCGCTCACGCGGCGGCCGTGGTCGCGCTGCTTCTCACCGCGGTCGTTGCTTGTGGCCTCCCGGCGTATCGGGCCGCGCGGATCGAGCCGATGGCCGCGCTGCGCGAGGAATGACGCCAACCGGCTCTACCCCGGCCGAGCTCTTCGGCCCACGATCCGACCTGCCCTCACGGGATCGCCGTGCGCAAGGCTCCCGTACCTTCGCGCAGGGTGAGGATGCGGTCCACAGCGAGGTCCCGCCATTCCTCCTCGAGTCCGCTCGGCCAGCGCACTTCCAGGCGCTCCACCTTCGTGGCCTCGGCCAGGCCGAAGTGTACACGCAGGTCGTTCTGCGAGTTGTAGCTCCCGCCCCCCCGCACCTCCTGAGTCTGAACCGTCTTGCCGGAGGTGCTGCGCACTCGCGCGCCGATGGCACTGCGGTTCGACCGCGTGCCCACGAGCTCGAGGATCAGCCAGTGGTTGCGGCCGCTCGTCTCCGTGAGGAAAAGGTCTGGCGTGTCGTGGACGTTGTTGACGACCACGTCCACGTCCCCGTCGTTGTCGATGTCCCCGAAAGCGGATCCCCGCCCCGCCTTCGGGGTGGTGGCGGGAGCGCCCAGCCGCTCCGTCACGTCCTCGAATCGGCCGTCGCCTCGGTTGCGGTAGACGACCTTCCTCTGCTTGTAGCCGGCCTCTGTCTTGAGCTGCGCCACCTCCGGGTAGACGTGCCCGTTGACCAGGAAGAGGTCGAGCCAGCCGTCGTTCGCGAAGTCCACGAAAGCCGTCCCCCATCCCAGCCAGCGGGTGTTGGTGCCGATCCCTCCCGCGAACGTGCGGTCTTCGCAGAAGCCGTCCCCCGTGTTCCGGTAGAGCGTCGAGGTGTCGCCCGCGAAGTTCGTCTTGAAGATGTCCATCGTCCCGTTGCGATCGAAGTCGCCGATTGCCACCCCCATCCCCGCCTGGGGCTTCCCGTCCTGGCTGTAGGCGCAGCCGGCGGTGACGCCGATGTCGGAGAACGTCCGGTCGCGGTTGTTGCGGTAGAGGGCGGCGGGGTTGGAGTCGTTCGCCACGTAAAGGTCCACCCAGCCGTCGTCGTCGAAATCGAGGGTGCTGACGCCGAGGCCATAGGTCCCGCTCGCCTTCGTGATCCCCGAAGCGTCGGAGACGTCCTCGAATGTTCCGTCTCCCTTGCTCCGGTAGAGGAAGTTCCTGCCCCCCGTGAGACCCGGCGGGCCGCAGGCCACGGGCACGCCTTTGAAGCGGCAGAGGCCGGAGTCCGGAGTGGGCGTCGTCTTGAGCTCCATGTCGATGTAGTTGGCTACGAACAGGTCCAGCCTGCCGTCGCGGTCGTAGTCCAGGAAGGCGCAGCCGGTCCCCCATCGGGTTCGCTCGCTCCGGAGGCCCGCCTTGACCGTGACGTCCTCGAACCCTCCGTCGCCCCGGTTGCGGTAGAGGTGGTTCTGGCCCCAGTAGCTCACGAACAGGTCCACGTGGCCGTCGTTGTCGTAGTCGCCCGCGCACGCGCCCTGTCCCCATCCGCTCTCGGCGAGGCCGGCTTTCTTCGTGACGTCCTCGAACTGCCCGTGGCCCCGGTTGCGGTAGAGGTGGTTGGTGGGCGCCTCGCCCGCGGGAAATCCTTCGAGCGTCGTCCCGTTCACCAGGAACACGTCCAGCCAGCCGTCGCCGTCGTAATCGAGGAGGGCGACTCCGCAACCCGTCGTCTCCAGGAGATAGCGGTTGCTTTCCCGTCCACCGAAAACGGTGAGGGCGGTGAGACCCCGCTCCGCCGCAGCGCTCCGAAATGAAAAGCCGAGTGGCTCGGGCTCGCTCGTGCGAGCCTGCTCCGGCGGCGCGGTGAGGGCGGCCATCCCGATGAGGACGACGACGGCGCAAGGCACCCGCCTCGTTCCCCTCATGGCCGATCCATTGGACTGAGAAGGCTAGTGCGGTGGGAAGACCAGGGTCAAGCGGGGCCGAGGAGTAGAATCCTAGCCCTCCCCGAAATCGAGGGGAATGGGTGGGGGTTCGATCATGAAACCACCGCACGCGCGGCCCGGACTCGTTCGGACCGCTTTGGTCGTCCTCGGCGCTCTCGTCGCCCCCGCGGCCCACGCGGGGTGGGCCTCTCTCGGAGCCTTCCCGGCGCCCACGCGCGAGGGCCGATCCCTTGCGTTCAAGAACGAGCAGGGTGTCGTGGCGGTCACCGCGCTCGCCCCGGAGATCGTTCGCGTCCGCTTCTCTCCAACCCCCACCTTCGGGCGCGACCACTCCTACGCGATCGTGCAGAGCGAGTTCGGCGATCCTGGCGCCACCTTCGAGACGGCGGCCGACCGCTCGGTCGTCCGGACGCGCGCGCTGCGCGTGACCGTCTTCCACTCGCCCTTCCGGGTCGCCTTCGCGACGGCTTCCGGGGAGTCCCTGGACGAGGACGACGCCTCCCTGGGAACCGCGGTGGCGGGCTCGCGGTTCAAGGTCTGGAAGCGGCTTCGTCCCGACGAGCACGTCTACGGGTTCGGGGAGAAGGTGGGACGCCTCGACAAGCGAGGCTGGCAGCTCGGGGGCTACGCGTACACGATGTGGAACAGCGACACCTACGGCTACGACGCCTCCACCGATCCCATCTACGCCTCCATTCCCTTCTACATGGTGCTGCGGGGCGGACGCGCGCACGGAATCTTCCTCGACAACACCTACAGGAGCTCCTTCGACGTGGGGCACGAGTCCCACGGCCTCCTCGCAATCGGCTCGGACGGCGGCGAGCTCGACTACTACTTCATCGACGGGCCCTCGCCCAAGCAGGTGATCGAGCGGTACACGTCGCTCACTGGGCGGACGCCGCTCCCCCCGCGCTGGTCCCTCGGCTTCCACCAGTGCCGCTACAGCTACTACCCGGAGTCGAAGGTCCGCTTCATCGCCGACAACTTCCGGCAGCGGCGGATTCCCGCCGACGCGATCTGGCTGGACATCCACTACCAGGACGGCTACCGGCCCTTCTCCTGGGACCCCGCCCGGTTCCCCGACCCGAAGAAGCTCGTGGCCGACCTCCGGGCCCAGGGCCTCCGGACCGTCGTCATTCTCGACGCCCATCCCAAGAAGCAGCCGGGCACGACACCCTACGACGAAGGCCTCGCCGGCGATCACTTGGTGAAGAACCCGGACGGCTCCGTTTTCGAGGGCCCGGTGTGGCCATCGCAGGCGGAGAAGAACCCCGGGCCCAGCGTCTTTCCGGACTTCAGCAAGCCCGCCGCCCGCGAGTGGTGGGGGGGGCTGTACCGGTTCTTCACCGACATCGGGATCGCGGGAATCTGGAACGACATGAACGAGCCCGCGGTCTTCCTCCCGCCGGCGGCCACGATGCCGCTGGATGTGCGCCACGACAACGAGGGGCAGCCCACGGACCATCGCGAGATCCACAACGTCTACGGCCAGCTCCTCACCCGCTCGACCTTCGAGGGCCTGTCCCGCCTGCGGCCCCGCGAGCGGCCGTTCGTCCTGACCCGCGCGACGTTCGCGGGGGGCCAGCGCTACGCCGCGATCTGGCCGGGGGACAACGTGAGCGACTGGACGGCCCTCGGCCAGAACCTGCCAGTGCTGATGGGCCTGGGCCTCTCGGGCTTCCCCTTCCTGGGGACCGACATCGGCGGCTTCGCCGAGGCGCCCTCCCCCGAGCTCTTCACCCGCTGGCTGCAGGTCGGCGTCTTCCATCCCTTCATGAGGGTGCACACCACGTTCGGCACGCCCGACCAGGAGCCGTGGTCGTACGGAGCGCGGCACGAGGCGGTCAACCGCCGCGCCATCGAGCTGCGCTACGAGCTTCTGCCCCAGGTCTACCAGGCGATGAAGGAAGCGAGCGAGACGGGCGTGCCGCCGCTGCGACCGCTCTTCCTCGAGTTCCCCGAGGACCCGGAGACGTGGGGGCTGCAGGACCAGCTGATGTTCGGGCGTGACCTCCTCGTCGCCCCCGTCCTTCGCGAGGCGGTCACCGAGCGCGAGGTCTACCTCCCCGCGGGCGACTGGTACGACTACTGGACGGGCCGCCGCGTGGCGGGGGGCCGCCGCATCCGTGTCCCCGTGACGTTGGACTCGATCCCGATCTACGTGCGCGCGGGCGCCTTCCTTTTCCGACAGCCCGTCGTACAGCACACGGGAGAGATGGCGGGCCAGCCACTCCTCGTCACCGTCTACCCGTCCCCCCGCTCCGAGGCTTCGTACTACGACGACGACGGCCTGAGCCTCGACTATCGGCAGGGCGCCTTCTCGCGGCGCCGCTTCACGCAGCGCGTGGAGGGCACGCGGCGGATCGTCGAAGGGAGCGCCCTCGAAGGCTCGTGGCGGCCCTCGCGCGATCTCGTCCTGCGCATCCGCACCGACCGCGAGCCGGCGCGCGTGGTCGTGGACCGCTCGCCACTGACGCGCCGCCCGGCGGCCGCCGGTGCTTCAGGGTGGGATTTCTCGGACGACGGGTTCGCCCAGATCGTCCTGAAAGACGGCCCGGAGGCGTTCGTCGTCGCCGTCGAGTAGCGCTAACTCGCCCCGGGGCGAGTTCGGGAGACTTCCGGAGACCAGATCTCGAGGAGCGGCCCCGGAACGGCGGGCCGTAGCCGCAGCGCCTGCTCGATGCGCTCGGGGTCCTCGCCTCCGAACGCCGGCCGGCTGCCACGACCGCCGAGGAGAAGCGGCCCCCGGAAGAGCGCTACCTCATCCACGACGCGGGCGGCCAGGAACGAGCCCAGCACTTCCCCGCCGCCTTCGACCATCACGCTGCTCACTCCGCGCGCGGACAACGCTCGCAGTACGGCGCGCGGAGGGAGCAGGCCCTTGCCTCCCGCTATCGGGATCACGGTCACTCCAAGGGCTTCGAGCCGTCGGCGACGGTTCCCGCCCTTTACGCGCGTGAAAACCCAGAGCGGCGAGCGGACTCCCACCGTGCGGACCAGCCGGCTCCGCCTGGGAATCCGGAGCTGCGAATCCAGAACCACGCGTACGAACGTACGCCTCGTGCGCGGGACGGGCAGGAGCACGGGATCGTCCGCGAGCACGGTGCCGATCCCCACGAGCACCCCGTCGTAGAGGCGCCGCAACCGGCGCGCCGCTCGGCGCTGCTCCGGGCTCGTGATCCACCTCGAGCGGCCGGAAGCGGTGGCGATCCGGCCGTCGAGGGTGATCCCCGCCTTCAGCAGCACGAAGGGCCGGCCCTCTCGGCACGACAGGAAGAACCGGCGATTCAGCCGGCGCGCTTCCTCCGCGAGGACGCCTTCCGTCACCCGAACCCCCGCGTTCTGCAGCCGTCGCACGCCACGGCCATCCACGCGGGGGTTCGGGTCCCTCGTAGCCACGACGATTCGCCGCACCCCCGAGCCGGCAACGAGCGGAGCGCACGGGGGTGTCCGACCTGCGTGGGCACACGGCTCGAGCGTCACGTACATCGTCGCCCCTTTCGCGGCGGTCCCGGCTCGTTTCAGAGCCAGGACCTCCGCGTGCGGTCCCCCCGCACGTGCGTGATACCCCTCCCCCACCACGCGGCCGTCCTTCACGATCACGCACCCCACCACGGGGTTCGGGTTCGTCTCTCCCAGGCCCCGGGCCGCGAGAAGGAGCGCCCGCCGCATCCACTCCCGGTCCTCCCTCACGCGCTACCCGACCAGGCTCTCGGCGAAGGCGTCCGCCTCGAACGGCAGCAGGCTGTCGATCGACTCGCCCACTCCCACGTAGCGGATGGGCACGCCCAGCTCGCGCACGACCGCCACCGCGACGCCGCCCTTGGCCGTGCCGTCGAGCTTCGTGAGGACGAGACCGGTCACCGCGGCCGCCTTGGCGAACTCGCGGCCCTGGACGAGCCCGTTGCCCCCCACGGTGGCGTCGAGCACGAGCAGCGACTCGTGGGGGGCGCCCTCGACCTCGCGGCCGGCCACGCGGGCCATCTTGGAGAGCTCGGTCATCAGGTTCGTCTTGGTGTGGAGCCGCCCCGCGGTGTCCACGAGGACGGCGTCCAGGCCGCGCGCGCGCGCCGCGCGCAGCCCGTCGGTGAGCACGGCCGAGGGATCGGCGCCCTCGGCCCCGCGGTGGAACTGCGCGCCCGCCCGCTCCGCCCACACCGCGAGCTGCTCGGCGGCGGCGGCGCGGAACGTGTCGGCGGCGCAGAGCAGCACGGAGCGACCCTCCGCCTTCCAGGCCGCGGCGAGCTTGCCGATGGTGGTGGTCTTGCCCGCGCCGTTCACGCCCACCACGAAGACGACCCAGGGGCGGGCGGAGAAGGGAGCCTTCGGGAGCGGCCGCTCCAGCGATTTCCGGATCTCTTCGCGCAGCACGGTGCGCATCCCGTCGGCACCCCGGCCCGCGATCTCGCCGCTGCGCGCCCGCAGCACCTCCATGGCCTCGCTCACCGCGGGAAGCCCGAGGTCGGCGGCGAGGAGCGCCTCTTCCACGGACTCGAGGGCGCCCTCGTCCAGGAGGCGCCTTCCGCGCACGAGGTCCTCTACCGGCGTGTTCAGGACGTCGCGCGTGCGCGACAGCCCGGCCCGGAGCCGCTCCACGAGGGCCGTCTTCATCGCCGCCTGCGTCGTCTCCCGCCGTCAGATCTCCGCGTTCAGGCTCTGCTGCGCCCGCGCGGAGAAGTGCACGCCCGCGGCCAGGCTCGCGGCCGGAAGGAGCGACACGAGGAGGTAGTAGCCGTCCTTCAGGGGACGCAGGATGACGCTCCCGCCCTTGTAGCGGCAGACCACGAGGTGGAGCGCGCCCACGTCGGAGCGCTCCGTCGTGCGCTGCGCCGTGGAGAGGGCGATCCCCTGATAGGCGCCGATCAGTCGGTGCCGATCGTCGCGCACTGCCCGCCTCCACCACGACCTCGCCTTGCGGGTCGAGGAGGAGCGCGGCCTGGGCGCCCGCCACCGCCTCGACCAGCTGCTGGAGGACGACCAGGTAGGGCACGGGCCTAGTGGGGAACTTCCTTGAGGAGCGCGGTGGCGCGGCGCCCCGCCGCCCCCGTGGGGTCCTTCCGCACCACGTCCTCGAGCCGCGTGCGCGCCTCGGTGAAGCGGCCGGCCTTCAGGTAGGCCTGGCCCAGGGCGAGCGTGAGCGTCACGTCGTCCGGCGCTTCCTTCGCCCCCGCTTCCAGCTGGAGCAGAGCTTCCTCGGGACGGCCGCTCGCCGCGAGCGCGTCGGCCAGCCCCAGGTACGCCAGGCCGTAGGCCTTGTTGCGGTTCAGGCTCGTGCGGAACCAGTTCGCGGCCTCCGCGTAGTTCTTCTCCTCGAAGTAGGCCTGGCCCAGGTTGCGCGCGGAGAACTCGGGGGTCGGGTTCGTGGGATCGCCGAACGCCGTGAGGAACTCCTTCTTGCCCTCCTCGCGCTTGCCCGCGAGGATCAAGGCCATGCCCAGGTCGTTCCGCACGTCGACGTAGTAGGGGTTCAGCTCCAGGGCCTTGCGGAAGGCGTCGACGGCGTCGCCCCACTTCTGCTTGGCGGCGTAGGCCATGCCCAGGCCCTTCTGGAAGTACGGGTTCTTGGGGTCGGCCTTCATCGCCTTCTTGAACTCCTCGAGGGCGAGGTCGAGCGTCCCTCGCGCATGTGCATGAGACCGATGTTGAAGCGGGCCTCTCCATCGACGCTCTGCGCTTGCGCGGGCGGAGCGCCGGGAAGGAGCCCCGTCGCGACGAGGAGGGCGGCGAGCAGTGTCGGGAGCGCGCGCATCAGGCGGTGGGAGGAGGCGACGGCGCGCCGCTCGCGGCCGGTGGAGGAGCGCTTCCCGCGGGGGGAGGAGCGCTTTCCGGCGGGGCCTGGCGCGCCGCCACCGAGGCCCGGCGCGCCTTGGCGGGGGTGAGGTCGCCCGCGGCGGAGGCCTTCTCGAAGGCCTCGACGCACGCGGGGTCGAACTTCTTCCCGGCCAGGAACCTCAGGCGGGCGATCGCCGCCTCGAAGGTCATCGCCTTCGAGTAGGGCCGGTCCGTGGTCATGGCGTCGAAGGCGTCGGCCACGCTCACGATGCGCCCGAGGAGCGGGATCTCCTCGCCCTTGAGCCCGTCCGGATAGCCGCTGCCGTCCACGTTCTCGTGGTGCATGAGGCCCGCCCCCGCCATCTCCTTGCAGCAGGGGCACGCGCCTCCAGGATGTGCTCGCCCTTGCGTCGGGTGCTGCTTCATGATCTCGTACTCCTCCTCGGTGAGGGCGGCCGCCTTGCGCAGGATCTTGTCCTCGATGCCGATCTTGCCCACGTCGTGGATGATGCCGGAGAGGTGGACCTTCTCCACCTCCTCCGGCGGACATCCCGAGGTGCTTGGCGAGCACCATCGAGTAGAAGGCCACGCGCTCGGAGTGGCCGCGCGTGTAGGGGTCCTTCTCGTCGATGGCGTTGGCGAGCATGCGGATCGAGCCCATGAACAGCTCCTTGTTCGTCGTCCGCCGCCTGCGGATCTCCTCGATAGGACTTCTGGATCTCGTCGCCCATCTGGTTGAAGGCGTCGGCGAGGACGCCCACCTCGTTGCTCGCTCTTGACGGCGACGCGCGTGGCGTAGTCGCCGCCGGCCAGGCGCCGCGCGCCCTGCGCGCCAGCTTCTGGATGGGCCGGCTGATCTGGCCCGCGAAGAGCGTGCCGAGCACGACGGCGAGCACGGCGACGAAGGCCGACGAGGGCCAGCGACTGTCGCCGCATCTCGTTGGCGGCGTAGTAGGCCTTGTCCTCCTCGACCTGCACGATCACGCCCCAGCCGGAGTCGTCGGGCACCCGGCGTAGGTGCCGAGCATCTTGATCGCCTGGCCCTCGGCGGGGATGGCGAAGGGCACCGTCGGCCCCCACGCCCTTCGAGTCGAGGAACAGCGGACGATCTCGACGTCCGAGACGTCGGGCTCCCGAGCAGCGCTCGTTGGGATCGGAGTGGGCGATGAGCCGCCCGCGGCCGTCCACCACGTAGACGTCGAAGAGCCCCTCGCCGCTCTGCCGGGTCATCTCCCAGATCGGGAGGAGGCTCGCCACCGCGAGCACGACGCCCTCGACCTTGCTCTCCCGCGCCGTCACGGGCTCGCCGAGAGACGATCACCGGCTCCTGCAGGGAGGCGGAGATCATGGGGTGGCTGACCATGGGCTTGCCCTGCAGGCCCCGGAGAAGCCCTCCTGCAGGCGCTGCTGGATCGGCGGCTCCTGGAGCTGCACGCCGGACTGCGCGCCCGCGCCCGTGGCGTCCACGACGCTCACGTAGATGAAGCGGCTCTGGTCTCCCACGTAGCGCTCGAGGGCGTCGCTGCTCGCGGATGCGCTTCACACGGCCCGCGAAGGGCGTCTGCCCCGCGTCCACCTCGAGCGTGCGCGCGATGGCCAGGACCTGGCGCTGCAGGCTCTCCACGTAGATCGCCACCTGCTGGGAGAGGCCGCGGGCCTTGTCGAGCTGCAGGTGCCTTCTGGTTGAGCTCGAGGCTCTCGCGGCTCTTGGCCACCAGGTTCCAGGAGGTGCCGAGCAGGGGCACGACGCCCACGACGAAGAGCAGGAGCGAGCAGGGAGACGAGGATGCGGCCCCGGCGCCGGCGGGGGGCGGTCCCGGTCATCGCTCAGGCTTCCCCCGGCGCCGCGGCGACCGCGGCCTCGGCGCGCGCGGGGCCCAGCACCTCGTACACGTCGACTTCCTTCTCCTTGCCCTTCAGCGTGAGCTCCCGAGGCTCTGGCACTCGAACTGGCCCTGCGACCGTCGTCGTAGGTGTTCTCCCCGACCACGACCATCCCCGGCTTGGCCACCGAGCTCTCCAGGCGGCTCGCGATGTTCACGGTGTCGCCGAGCACCGTGTACTCCTTCTTGTTGATGCTGCCGATCTCCCCCGCCACCGCCTTGCCGCTGTTGATGCCGATGCGGATCCGGAGGTGGGGACCCGTCCTTGCGCTCGGCGTTGAACTCCTCGAGCCGCTCCTGCATCTCCAGGGCCGCGCGGATGGCGCGGCCGCGTGGTCGGGCATGTCGAGGGGGGCGCCGAACACGGCCATGATCGCGTCGCCGATGTACTTGTCGAGGGTGCCCTCGTACTTGAAGATCACGTCCGTCATGCGCGAGAGGTAGTCGTTCAGGAGCAGAGCGACCGCGGCCGGGCTCATCTTCTCCGACATGCTCGTGAAGCCCACGATGTCGGCGAAGAGGACGGAGACCTCCTTCACCTCGGGCACGCCGAGGGTCGCCGCCCTGCGACTCGGAGGTGGCGAGGATGCGGCTCGTGACCTGGGGGGAGAGGAAGCGTCCCAGCCGCTCGCGCTTCTTCTCCTCGGCCACGATCTTCTGGTTGAGCCGCGCGCGCTCCACCGCCACCGCCGCGTAGTTGGCGAGCGCGGTCAGGAGGTCGAGGTCGTTCAGGGTGAAGCAGTTCGTGAGCATCGGCGAGTCCACGTGGATGATCCCGATGACCTGGTCCTTGTTCCAGAGCGGCGCGCACATGGCGCTGCGGATGCCGTGGAAGCGGATGGAGTCGCCCGCCCCGAAGCGCGGGTCCACCATGGCGTCGGAGGTGAGGATGGAGACCCGGTCCTTGATGACGCGGTCGGCGATCGTCTTGGAGATGGTGATCTTCCCTTCCGCCGCGCTCGCGGGGTTCCGGTGCTTCACGACCATCGGCACGAGCTTGTTGTCGGGCTCCTCCTGGAGCATCAGGAAGCCGCGGTCGGCGGGGATGTGGTCGAACACGATGTCCATCACCTGCTGGAGCACCTCCTCCACCGGGCGCACCGCGATCAGGGTCTCCGCGACCTTGGTGAGGACCTTCAGGATGCGGTTGCTCTTCTCGATCTCCTGGACGTCGCGGGCGCTCTTCTTGACGTCGGCCGGCGGCGACCGGCGCGCGGCGCCGGTGTCGGCGAGGAGCTTGCGACAGCTCGCCGACGCTGCGGATGATCGTGCCCGCCTCTTCGGAGAGGGGCTTGGCCTCGTCGAGGACGACCTTGCCCTCGAGGGTCTTGCTGAAGGTGATCTGGAACTTGCCGAGCAGGATCTTGTCGCCGTCCTTGAGGGGCGCCTCCACCACCGGCACGCCGTTGACCTGGGTGCCGTTCTTGGACTTGAGGTCGGCGATGCGGACCCCGTCCTCGTCCGCCGACGATGCGGGCGTGGTGTGCGGGAGATGCCGAAGTCCTTGAGGACGATCTGGCACTCGGGGGAGCGGCCGATCAGTACCTCGCCGCTCGTGAAGCGTGTACGTCTGCGGGGTGTCGCCGTCCTGGTAGAGCAGGCGATACATGCGGTCCGCGGGCGCGCCATGCCCGACCCGTCTACGCCGTTCCTCAGAGTTCTACTCCCTTTTGAGGCTCCGCAGCATCAGCTCGTCCACCGTCGGACGCGGCGGCTTGCCCTCGTAGAGCACCGCCCGCATCTGCGCGCGCGATCGGCATCTCGATGCCCGCTCGCTCGGCGAGCGCGCAGGCGGCGAGGGTGGTGCGCACGCCCTCGGCCACCATGGCGGCCCCGGCGTGCGCCTCCTCGAGCGGCTCGCCCGCGCCCAGGGCCTGGCCCAGGCGGCGGTTGCGGGAGAGGCCGCCGGTGCAGGTGAGGACGAGGTCGCCGAGGCCGGCGAGGCCGGCGAGGGTGTCCGGCCCGACCTCCCAGGGCGACCGCGAGGCGCGGCGATCTCCGCCAGGCCGCGGGTGATGAGCGCGGCCACGGTGTTGTGCCCGTAGCCCAGCCCGTCCACGATGCCGGCCGCGATGGCGATCACGTTCTTGAGGGCGCCGCCCAGCTCGACGCCCACCACGTCGTCGCTCGAGTAGACGCGAAAAGCGCGGGTGGAGAGCGTGCGCTGCACGGCCTCCGCCAGCGCCGCGTCGGCGGACGCGACCACCACCGCGGTGGGCTGCTCCCTGCGCCACCTCGAGGGCGAACGATGGGCCGGAGAGCGACGGCGACAGCGCCGACCCGGCGCTTCTTGCCGCCGCGACCTCGCTCATCCGGAGCAGCGTGTCGATCTCGAGCCCCTTGGTGGCGGAGACGAGCGGCGGCGCTCGGGGCAGAAGCGACGCGCGCAGCCTCCCGGTAGATCGCGCGGCAGAACTCGGACGGGATCACGACGAGGACGAGCTCCGCGCCCTCCACGACCGCCGCGAGGTCGCTCGGACGCGAGCCCGTCGGGCAGGAGAACGCCGGGCAGGTAGCGTCGGTTCTCGATGGCGCTCGCGGATCTTCCTGGACCGAGTCGCTTGCGTCGCACCCACAGCCGGACGTCGTGACCGGCGCGGACGAGATGGACGGCGAGGGCGGTGCCCCACGCCCCCCCGCCGACGACCGCGATCTTCACCGCCGCCGCTCCCCAGCCGGCTCTCGGTGCCCGCGGCGAGCCGCTCGAGGTTGCCCGGTGCTTCGACGATCAGAGCAGCGCGAGGACGGCGGCGCGATCCAGCGACGGGCCGAGGGGCGCCCCAGCAGGAAGGCGACGACGGCGAGCGCCGCGCGCCGCACCATCGAGCTCAGGGAGACGTAGCGGCCGAGAGCGAGGGTGAGGACGAACACGACGGCGGCCGGCGGCGGTGGCGACGGGCGCCAGGGGCAGGAACGCGCCCGCGCCGGTCGCCACGCCCTTGCCGCCGCGGAAGCCGAGCCACACCGGGTACATGTGGCCGAGGACGGCGGCCACGGCGGCGAGCGGGCGCCGTCCACTCGGACCCGGGGACGAGACGCGTCGCGGCTCCCGCGGCCACCGCTCCCTTGAGCGCGTCGAGGAGGAAAGCGGCGATCCCGGCGGCCCTTCCCCGCGCTGCGCATCACGTTCGTCGCCCCCACGTTGCCGCTGCCCACGGTGCGCACGTCGGCCACGCCGAAGGCCCGGGCCACGAGGTAGCTGAAGGGGATCGAGCCGAGGAGGTACGCCCCGGCGAGCATCAGGACGCTCTCGGGCATGGCTGGCGCGAAGTATATCTAGGCGCGGGGCTCGAGGTCCCAGCGGTGGAGGGGCGTGTAGACGCTTCCGCCCGACCTCGGCTCGCTCCGGAAGAGCGTCAGAGTGCCGACGCGGGTCGAGCCGAGGTCGGCGGCGGGAAGCTCGGGCCGACGCGCCCGATCGCGCCAGCGTCCGAGGGTCAGGTGCGGACGGAACGGGCGCTCCTCACGAGGAAACCCCGCCGCGACCGCGGCGCGTTCGCACGCCTCTTGGAGCTTCAGGATTCGCTCGGGCAGCGACAGGCCCAGCCAGAGCACGCGAGGTGAGCCACGCTCCGGAAACGTGCCCAGACCCGAGACATCCACCTCGCCCGCCGCGCACTCCGCTGCGGCGGCGGCCAGCGCGGGCGCCAACCGCCCCACCAGCGCCGTCGAGGTGGACCCGAGGAAGCGCAGCGTCAGGTGGATCCCCTCCGGGCGCGCCCAACGCAAACCGGGGGCGCGCTCTTTTAGCAGGTCCTGCAGCGCGGCGATCCGCTCCCGCATCTCCTCCGCGATCTCGAGCGCGACGAAGGTGCGGAGGCTCTCCTCGTCCTTCAAGAAAGGGGTGCCAGGCCGAGCAGGCCGCGCCGCAGCATCTCGAGCGCCATCTGCGTGGCCTGCAAGCGCACGCGCTCGCGGTCGCCGGGGAACTGGGCGCGGCGCACGCGCGTGCCCGCGGCGCCGTCGAGCGCGACGAAGACGAGCCCCACCGGCTTCTCCGGTCGTCCCGCCGTCGGGCCCGGCGATGCCCGTGATGCCCACGCCGACGTCCGTGCCCGCGACCCGTCGCGCGCCCGCGGCCATGGCCGCCGCCACCTCCTCGGACACCGCGCCCGCGCCGTTCGACGAGCGACGGGTCGACGCCCAGCTCCTCGACCTTGGCGCGGTTGCTGTAGGTCACGAAGGCGCGCTCGAGGAAAGCGCTCGCCCCGGGCACGTCCGTGAGCCGCGCGGAGAGCAGGCCGCCCGTGCACGACTCGGCGAGGGCCAGCGTGAGCCTCCGCTCGCGGAAGCAGCGCGGCCACCACCTCGGGCAGCTCGCGCCCGTCCTCGCTGAAGATGCGCCCGGGGAGCCGCTCGTGGATCCCCGACCGCCAGCTCCTCGATGCTTCGCCTCCGCCTCCTCGAGCGAGGCCCCGGTCGGCCACGAGGTGCAGCTCGACCTGGCCGGCCCGCTCCGAGGATCGTGGTGCGCGGGTTCGCGAAGGTCTTGTAGACGGGAGCCACGAGCTGCTCCACGTCGCTCTCCCCCATGGACGCGATCTCAGCATGCGCGTGCGCAGCGACCGTGCCCCCCGCCCGCTCGCGCACGACCGGCAGCACCTGCTCCTCGAACATCGGCTTCATCTCGCCCGGCGGGCCCGGGAGCAGGAAGAGCAGGCGCCCGTCCGCTTCGACCCTCTGGCCGGGCGCCGTGCCGCGCGCGTTGGGCAGGAGCACCGCCCCCTCGATGACGTCGGCCTGCTTCTCGTTGACCGGCGCCATCGGCCGGTCGAAGCGGGCGAAGCGCGCCTTGAGCGCCTCGAGTAGCGCGGCGTCGCGGTGGAGCGGCCGGCCGAGGGCGGCGGCCGCCGCCTCGCGGGTGAGGTCGTCCTCGGTGGGCCCGAGGCCGCCGGTCGCGATCACGACGTCGGCGCGCGCCAGCGCGTCGCGGAACGCGGACTCCAGGAGCGCGGCGTCGTCCGCCACCGTGATGCGCGCCCCCACCTCGACCCCCACCTCGAGCAGCCGGCCCGTCATCCAGAGCGCGTTGGTGTCGGAGCGCAGCGGGGCCAGGAGCTCGCTGCCGATGGCCAGGATCTCGGCGCGCAGCGGACGGCTCATGTCACCGGCCAGACGGTCAGGGCCGCGCGCAGCAGCAGGTTCGCGTAGACCCCGGCCATGAGGTCGTCGGCCATGATCCCCCACCCGCCGGGCAGGTGCTCGAGGTCGCGCGCCGGCCAGGGCTTGAGCACGTCCATGACGCGGAAGAGGAAGAAGGCCGCGACGGCCGTGCCGGGGTGAACGGCAGGAAGAGCAGCGAGACCCACTGCCCGACGACCTCGTCGACCACCACGAGGCCGGGATCCTTCCGGCCCAGGACCCGCGCGACGTGGTGCGAGGCGAGGACGGCGAGAAGGGCGAGGGCCGCGGTGGCGGCCAGGACCTGCAGCGCCGGACGATGCGCGAGCGGCCAGAACAGGAGGAGGCCCACGAGCGAGCCCGCGGTGCCCGGCGCGATCGGCGAGTAGCCGGAGCCCAGGCCGGTGGCCACGACGAAAGCGCTTCGAGAGACGGCGGCCCGGAGAGCAACGGACATCCGGGGATCATACTCACCGCCGCCGCAGGCGACCTTCGGGATCACGAGGCGCGACGCGCAGCGTGTCGGAGTGGGCGATCTGGACGCGACCCGGGCCGCCGCGTCCCGGGCGCACGTGCTTGCGGCGCGTGACGTGCACGTCCACCGCGGCCTCCGCGCGCGCATCGCTGAAGAAGGCCGCGACTTCCGCGGCCTCGCGCAGGTCGTCGGCCGCCGCCCGTCCCTCGTGGTCGCGGAGGATCACGTGGGCGCCCGGCACGTCGCGGGCGTGCAGCCAGAGGTCCTCGGGGCGCGCCATCCGCGAAGGTGAGGCTGGTGGTTCTCCCTGGCTCCTCGGCCCACGAAGAAAGAGAGACCGCTCGACGTCAGGTACTGCCGCGGCCCGGAGCGATCTCCGTCGGGGGCGCGCCCTCCGGCCGTCCCGGAATCGGCCGCGGGAAGGTCCTCGAGGTCGTTCACGTCCAGGAGGGCCTGCTCGCGCGCGCGATCGGCCGTGAGCTGCGATCGGGCCTCGCGGAGCCTCTCCTCGACCTGACGGCGGGCGCGTTCGATCCGCCGCGCCTTTTCGAACACCCGGTCGGCGTTGGCGGGGGGAGAAAGGCGTGGGTCCACCGCGACCCGCCGCGTCATACCCGGCCGGTAGGGGTCGTCGAGCGTCACCTCCGTCGCCCCCGCCGGCGCGCCCCGGGACGCGAGAAGCGCCTCTCCATCGCGCCGCAGCTCGGCCTCGTCGGGGAGGCGGTCGCGGTCGCGGACGAGATGCGTCTCGAGCTGCGCGCGCTTCCGTATCCGCCGCCGCACCTCGTCGAGCGCTTGCCGACGGCGGCGGTCGAACGCGGCTCCCCGCCGCCGCGCCCGCAGAAAGAGCGCCCCCGCCTCCGTCCAGGTCGGCGGGTGGATGGCGACGAGCGACGCGCGCGTCGAGGGAATCGGCAGGAGGACGGCGGGAGAGGCGGCGAGGTCCCTGTCGTGCCAGGACCCGGTCGGCCCGGCCGCGAGCACCGTGGGTCGAGGACGGGCGAGCCGTGCTCGTAGCGCCTCGAAGGAGAGTGCCGTGCCGTCCAGCTCGCGTGCGAGCGCGGGGCCGAGACCGGGGCAGGCGGTGAGGATCGCGCGCGCACGCATCCCCCCCTCCGCGGCCCGGGCCTCCACGGCCGCCGGATCGATCCGGTCCCACTCCCGCTCCGGGGCGGGCTCCGGCGGCGGCCAGGCGTCCGGTCCGTCGCCCGAGGCTGCCCAGGAGCGCGCCCTCGAGCGCGAAGCTCAGCACGGGCGCCGGCCCCGACAGGCGGAGGACGAGCACTCCGTCCCCGGTCTCCACCACGACCGCGCGCTCGCCCGGGATGCGACGGACGGATCCGACGCGCGCCCCGTCCAGGTGCTTGCGCAGGTGCAGCAGGAGCTGGCGCGCGCGGCCGGGCGGCTCCGGCCCGCCGAGCGCCTCCATGGACTTCGCCTCGTCACGCGTCAGGCGATAGAGCCCGGCGGTGCCCCGCTCGGCGTCCAGCCACAGGCGGGCGTCGCGCGCGCCCGAGATCTCGAGAACGATAGCGCCCGCGCCCACCAGCCGGGGGCGCGACAGGTGTCGGCCCACGAGAGAGGGCACGAGCTCGGCGAGCAGACCGTCGAGGGTGACCGCATCCATGGTCGAGCCCTAGGCACGAACGGGCGTCGGGCGGCTCAGTATTTGACGACGCGCGTGCCGAAGAGGCGGTCGTGCAAGGCGCGGCGCGCCGGGTCGAACATCATGGGAAGCTGCCCGAGGCCGACGCTCAGGATGCCGAGGGCGCCCGCTCCCGCCCGCAGGAACGCCCGGAGGTATCCGGGGGGACGGCTCGAAGAATGGAGGACGCGCAAGCCCGTGACCATCTTCCCGAGGGTCTGCCCCGTGGTGCCCGTGAAGTAGCTGGCGTAGACGAGGCCGAGGAACGCGAGGTAGCCCAGCAGCCACGGCCAGCTCGGGCGGAGGGAAGCGAGAGACACGTGGGCCGCTCGGCTCGCGAAGTACACGACCACGGTCCAGACGCCGACGAGGAGGGCGAGGTCGACCGCGGCGGCCTGGAGCCGCTCCTGGGGGAGCGCGGGTCGCTCCACGGGCCGCGCCTCGGGTGGCTTCGACGGAAGGTCCAGCCACTCCTCCGCCCCGCCTCCGGGCTCGTCGCCCGTCAGGTACTCCTCCATGGGAGATGGGGCGTCCGCGCGTGCACGCGTCGGCGCGGGCTCGGGATCCGAGGACTCCTCGCTCACCTCCGCCGCGCGCAGCGGCAAGTCCTGAAGCTCGCCCTCCGTGGGCGAGAGGAGCGGAGTCTCGTCGGCGAGAAGGCGACTCGCGGGCTCGTCGTGGACGTCCGCTTCCGGAGCCGGTGGCTCGCGATCGTCCCGCTCGCGGGCGGCCGGCTCGGGAGGCGCCTCGGGCTCCTCTTCGCTGAAAAGCGGAAGCGCAGTACCGCCACCCCGGCGCTGCCGACGGTGGCGGATGCGGTCCTTGACCTCGTCCTGCCAGGACCGCTCCCGCTTCTTCATCGGCCCCAGGTCACGTCCCGGGGCCTCGCGCCTCGCGGACGGCGTGACGGCGGAGGGCAAAGGGGCGAGAGCGCCTTCGACCGGCGGCGCCACGAGGGCGCCGCAGGCGGGACAGCGTTCGCGTTGTCGCTCGAGCGCCTCTCCGCAGGCGGGACAGCTCACCGGGCTCCTCCCGCCGATCGAGCGGCGGGGACGGGCGGCCCGGCCAGGCGGCCCACCAGATGGTCGAAGCTGGACGCGACGGAAGCCCCGGCGATGGCGAGAACACCCACCCACAGGCCGGCGAGAACCGGGCGCGACCAGGAGACGGGGCGGCGAGGTGCGGGGACGTCGCCCGCGGGGGGCGCCCCCGGAGCGACCTCACGGATACGTCCCGTCCGCCCGTCGAGGCGGTCGAGCAGGACGTGGGCGCGCTCGGGATCCGCTCCCTCGCGCAACGCGTGCCGGATGAGCTGGCGGGCTTCCTGCCGGTCGCCGGCGGTCAGGGCCTCGGCCGCGCGGTCGAGGGTCTCACGGGCGGCACGCTCGCGCTCGGCAAGCGCCTCTGCCGCCCGCTCGCGCCCTTCCCGGGCGGCGGCGTGGGAAGGATCGCGGAGGAGGATGCGTCCGTAGACGAGTGAGGCTTCGTGGGGACGGCCTCGCCGGAGGAGCTTCGTGCCACGTTCCAGGAGGCGCTCGGTCTGGTCCGTCTGTCCCTCCATCCCCGTCGTCTGCCCTCCGGTCCGACCTCATTATGGGAAAAGGGCTGCGCGCTTTCAACAGGGAAAACGCGGTTCGCGCCGGGCGAGGCCTGTGGTACTAAAGGCCATGCCGCGAATCATCGAGTGCGTCCCCAACATCAGCGAGGGCCGCCGCCCGGATGTGGTCGCGGAGGCGGTGGCCGCCCTGAAGCGGACCCCCGGGATCCGGGTCCTCGACGTGCAGTCGGACAAGGACCACAATCGGAGCGTCCTCACCCTCGTGGGCGACGAAGCGGCGTTGCGCGCGGCCATTCCCGAGCTCTTCGCCCTCGCGACGGCGCGGATCGACCTTCGGTCCCACAAGGGCGAGCACCCCCGCCTGGGGGCGGTGGACGTCGTGCCCTTCATCCCGATCGAGGGGGTGACCACCGCGGATTGCGTGGCCCTGGCCCGGGAAGTGGGCCGGGCCGTGGCCGAACGGTTCTCCCTCCCCATCTTCTTGTATGAGGACGCGGCGAGCGCCCCCCACCGGCGCAACCTGGAGGACATCCGGCGTGGGGAGTACGAGGGCCTCGAGCTGAAGATGAAGGACCCGCAGTGGGCGCCCGACTTCGGTCCGGCGGCCCCCCACGTTTCCGCGGGAGCGAGCGTCTTTGGGGCGCGGATGCCCCTCATCGCGTACAACGTCAACCTCGGGACGGGAGACCTCGAGGTCGCGAAGCGGATCGCCAAGGCCATTCGCCACAGCAGCGGCGGGTACCGCTACGTGAAGGCGATGGGAGTGATGCTGCAGGAGCGGGGGATCGCCCAGGTCTCGATCAACATGACGGACTTCAAGAAGACGCCGCTCCACCGCGTCTTCGAGACCGTCCGCACGGAGGCCGCGCGCCACGGCGTGAGCGTCGTAGGCAGCGAAATCGTGGGCCTCGTACCCATGGACGCCCTCCTCGACGCCGCCGACCACTTCCTGCGTCTCGAGGGATTCCGGCCCTCCCAGGTGCTGGAGCGGAAGATCGCGGACGCGGAGTAGAGGTGATCGCCCCATTCGTGCTCGCGCTCGCCGTCTGCCCGGCTCCGGTCGAGCTCACCGCGGAGCAGGACCACCAGCGGACGCTGGGCCTCCTCGGGATCACGTCGCTCCGCCGGGGAGCCGACGGCCGGAACCCCGAAGCCCCGAACGCCGCCAACTACGACGAGGCCAGGGTACGTCCCTATCCCCCGCTGCCCGAGGTGTTGACGTCGAAGAGCGGCCTCCCGGTGCAGACCGCGCGCGACTGGTGGGAAAAGCGCCGGCCGGAGATCGCCCTCGACTTCGACCGCGAGGTCTACGGAAGGATGCCCGCGGTCACCCCGAGCGTCCGCTGGGAGGTGGCCGCCACGAGGCGGGAAACGGTGGGCGACGTCCCCGTGATCACCAAGGATCTCGTCGGGCACGTCGACAACTCCTCCTGCCCGCAGATCGCGGTGGACATTCTGGCGACGCTCACGACGCCTTCGCGCGCCACGGGACCGGTGCCGATCGTCCTGCAGCTCGCCTTTGCGGGCCTTCGTCCGGGGGCGCCCACTCCCCCGCCCGGGCCGACGTGGCAGGAACAGGTGCTGGCGAAGGGATGGGGTTTCGCCACCCTCGTGCCCACGAGCGTCCAGGCCGACAACGGGGCCGGCCTGACGAAAGGCGTCATCGGCCTCGTCAACCGGGGCCAGCCCAGAGCACTCGACGACTGGGGGGCGCTGCGCGCGTGGGGATGGGGGGCGAGCCGTCTCCTCGACTACCTGGAAACGGACAAGACCGTGGACGCGCGCCGGGTCGCCCTAGAGGGCCATTCACGCTACGGGAAGGCCGCTCTCGTGGCCATGGCCGACGATCCGCGCTTCGCCGTCGCGTTCGTCAGCTCCTCGGGGGCGGCCGGAGCCAAGATCCACCGACGGACCTACGGCGAGCTCCTGGAAAACGTGGCGGGGTCGGGCGAGTACCACTGGATGGCGGGCAACTACGTGAAATACGCGGGGCCGTTGACGCCGAACGACCTGCCGGTGGACGCGCACGAGCTCGTCGCCCTCTGCGCGCCGCGCCCGGTCTTCATCAGCGCGGGAGCCGTGAACGGAGACGGCTGGGTGGACGCCAAGGGCATGTTCCTCGCGGCGGCCGAAGCGGGACCCGTCTACCGCCTGCTCGGCCGGAAGGACATGGGGACGACCGAGTTCCCGCCGATCGAGACGGCCCTCGTGGAGGGGGACGTGGCGTTCCGTCAGCACAGCGGCGGTCACACGCCGGGCCCGAACTGGCCGACGTTCCTCGCCTTCGCCGGCCGGTACTTCGAGGGCTCGCCGCCGGCGGGCGCCGCCCGTGCGAAGGTTGCGCTCACCTTCGACGACCTCCCCGTGCACGGCCCCCTGCCGCCCGGCGTCAGCCGGCTCGACGTGGCCCGGAGCATCCTCGACGCGCTCCGGGCGGCCAAGGCCCCTCCCACCTACGGCTTCATCAACGCCAAGACCGCGGACACTCCGGAAACCCGGGAGTTCCTCGCCCTCTGGCGCACCGCCGGCCACCCTCTCGCCAACCACTCGTTCTCGCACATGGACCTCGACACGAACACGGTGGACGCCTACGGTGACGACGTCGCCCTGAACGAGCCGGTCCTGCAAGAGCTGATGGGGGGCGGAGACTGGCACTGGTTCCGCTACCCGTTCCTGCGCGAAGGAAACACAAGGGGGAGGCGCGACGGCGCACGCGCGCTCCTCAAGGAGCGCGGGTATCGCGTCGCGCAGGTCACCCTCGATTTCTGGGATTGGGCCTACAACTCCCCCTACGCCCGGTGCGCGGAGAAGGGCGATACGAAGGGCGTCGAATGGCTGAAGGAGAGCTACCTGAGCGAGGCCGACGCCTGGACCGAGAAGGGGCAGCGGGACGCCACGCAGCTCTACGGGCGGGACGTCAAGCACGTGATGCTCCTGCACGTGGGCGCGCTCCAGGTCGCGATGCTCCCCCGGCTCCTCGACCTCCTCGACAAGCGGGGCTTCGACCTCGTCACGCTCGACGAAGCGCAGAGCGACCCTATCTACGCCGAGGACCCGGGCCTGCCCTTCGAGGGGGGGCGATCGTTCCTCCAGCAGGTGTTCGAGGCCAGGAGACTCCCTTCGGCGACGCCCCGGGACCGCCCCGTGGAGAAGCTCGCCGCGATCTGCAACCAGGCTCCCTAGTTCACGAGCGGCAGCCGCGAGGACAGCTCGAGGTCGATGAGCATGTTGAGCCGGCGGTCGATCTGGAAGAAGCGGCCCACCGCCTTGGCCGGCATCACCTTCAGCATCTCGTCGACGTACTTCTTCTGGAGGGCGATCTGCTTCTCCTCGAGGGCCTGGGAGCGCAGGATGAGCCCCTTCGCCTTGGCGTCGTTCAGCGAGTCGTAGAACTCCGCGAAGTCCTGGATGATCGCGACGCGCTCGTCGCCCAGGGCGGCGCGCTCGGCCTCGTACTGCTTGTAGAGGGGCCAGAATGTCGCGGACTGCGCGGCGTCGAGGGTCATGGTCTTCGCGAGGATGTCCGACTTCTGGGCCCGGACGTCCTTCCTCAGGAGCTCGACGAGCTTGTCGACGTCGGCCTGCGTCGGTGCCTTCGCCGCCGGAGAGGCCGGCTTGGCCTGGGGAGCCGCCGAGGCCGCCGCGACCAGGCCCAGCACGACCACCGCAGTTGCAAACGAGAGTTTCTTCGTCATCGATATGACCTCCATGAGGTGCCTGCCGCCCGGTCCGCGACACCCGTCCATGCCGTGCGGATTCTACATCCCGTCCGCCGTTCGTGCGGATGCCCCGGCAGAGGTACCATTCCCGCCCGCATGGAGCCCCAAAAGGACATCCCTCGCATCGTCTTCGCCGTGCTGTTCATCGGCGCCCTCGTCCTGCTCTCGCTCCGGATCCTGAGCCCGTTCCTCCCCGCGATGCTCTGGGCCACCACCATCGCGGTCGCGACGTGGCCGCTGCTGCTCCAGGTGCAGGCGCGTCTTTGGAACCGGAGGAGCCTCGCGGTCACGGTGATGACGGGGGCGTTCCTCCTCGTGTTCGTCCTGCCCTTCTCGACGGCTGTGGCCGCGATCGTCGCCAACGCGGAGGCCATCACCGAGCACTTGCGCGCGTTCCTCACGCTCGAGCTGCCGCCCCCTCCCGCCTGGCTGGAGAGGCTGCCTTTCGTCGGCGGGAAGATCACCGCGGCCTGGCACGAGCTCGAGGGAGGAGGCAAGCTCGCCCAGGAGCTCAAGCCCTACCTCAGCAGCATCGCTCTCTGGTTCGCCTCTTCCGTCGGTAGCGTGGGAGGGCTTTTCCTGCAATTCCTTTTGACGGTCGTCGTCACCGCGCTCTTCTACGCTTCGGGAGAGTCGGCGGCGGAAGAGGTACGACGGTTCGCAGTGCGGCTGGCGGGGGCCCAGGGGGAACGCGCCGTGCGCCTCGCCGCCCAGGCGATCCGGGCGGTCGCGCTGGGCGTCGTGGGCACGGCGCTCCTGCAATCCGTCCTCGGCGGCCTCGGGATGCTCGTGGCGGGGATACCGTTCGCGGCCCTCTGGACGGCCGTGATGTTCATGCTCGCCCTCGCACAGCTCGGGCCTATGCCCGTGCTCGTGCCCTCCGTGGCCTGGCTCTACTGGAGCGGGCAGTCGGGGTCGGGGACGGTGCTCCTCGTGTGGACGATCGTGGTCGCTCCCCTCGACAACATCCTCCGCCCCCTCCTGATCAGGAGGGGCGCGAACCTGTCGTTCCCCCTCGTCTTCTCGGGGGTCGTGGGCGGCCTCGTGGCCTTCGGGCTCGTGGGGATCTTCATCGGCCCGGTCGTGCTCGCCGTGTCCTCGACGCTTCTCACCGCGTGGATCGACATGGGGCTCGCGCCAGCCAAAAGCGCGGAGCCGCCCGCCGCCGCTCCCTAGGCCGGGATCAGGCCAGGAACTCGACGGTGCCCGTGGTGACGTCGTGGAACGCCCCCGCGATCCGCACGGCGCCGTACTGCTCGAGCTCGGCGATCACGGGGCTCTTCCTCCGGATGCCGGCCAGCGTCAGCTCGACGCTCTTGCGGGAGACGGCGCTCACGAACTCCGGGTTCCTGGCCGTGCGCTCGCCCGCGTAGACCGTGGCCTCGACGGCGGGGCGGATCCTCTGGAGGAGCTGCGTGAGGTGGCCGAGGTCGAGCGCGTCGATCGCACCCTTCACGGCGCTGCACCCCGAGTGGCCCAGCACCACGACGAGCTTGGCCCCCGCGAGGGCGGTCGCGAACTCCAGGCTCGCGAGGACGTCGTCGTTCTCGACGTTTCCCGCGACGCGGCAGTTGAAGATGTCCCCGAGGCCGACGTTGAAGATGATCTCGGCCGGGCTGCGGGAATCGATGCAGCCGAGGAGCACCGCCGCCGGGTACTGTCCGGCGGCGGTGGCACGCTGCTCGGCCAGGAAGTCGCGCTCGATCGTCCGGCCCTCGCAGAACCGCCGGTTCCCCGCCTTCGCCCGCTCGAGGATCTCGTCGGGGGTGAGCGCGTCTCGCGCTTCCTTGGTGAGGGCGACGACCGGCTTGTCGGGGTCGAGCATGGAAGGGGCGAAAGTATAATCCCCTCCGCGCGAGGAGGCAGGGCCGCGATTCAGTAGGCGAACGGCACGTCCACCTGGACGATGTCGTAGCCCTTCGCCTTCATCGGATCGTCGAGGGCCCGGCTGTAGGAGATCCCGGGCCGGAGCCAGCGGCCGCGTCCGAGCGGGATGTGGAAGCGCGGGCCGATGCCGACCGTGAACTGCTCCCGGGCCGCGGGGTCGCTCCTCACCGGAGCCGCATTCGTCAGCCAGCGCTGCATCCGGGCCTCCGCCCCGATCGAGAAGCGGGGAGTGAAGAAATGCCCGGCGTGGATCCCCG
Organism: uncultured Acidobacteriota bacterium; assembly: GCA_963742595.1. GTDB lineage: Bacteria > Acidobacteriota > Vicinamibacteria > Fen-336 > Fen-336 > CAVPGH01. Next base: position 950,966 of record CAVUMT010000001.1, read on the forward strand.
CCGTCATGTTCGTCCGGCTCGCGTCCTGGGTGCTCGGGCCTCGGGCTCGCGTGAGCTGGAGGACCGTGACCTCGGCCTGGAAGGTCGCGGCGGGAGAGATCCGGGCGACGCCCAGGCCGCCGATCACCGTCCAGTAGTTCACCGCGAAGAGCGCGTTGTCCATGGCCGACCGCGCGGAGAGCGCCGCGGTCATCGCCGCCTCGGCGCCGCGGTCGGGATCGTCGCCTCCCCCCGAGCCGATCGGGATCGTGGAGGCGAAGAAGCCGCTCCACCGCCAGCTCCGACCGAGCGAGTGGTAGTAGTTCACGCCGAGGAGCGGATTCGAAAAGCCGCTTCCCGAGGGAGTGGAGCCGGCCGAGGGCGCGCCGTTGTGGACGAAGACCTCCCGGAATATGGGGACCCAGTGCGCGCCGAGCTTCCGTGTCGCGATCAGCCCCGTCAGGTACGAGGCGCCGCCGGTTCCCGACGCCGGGTCCTCGTAGAACGCCATCGTCTCGTCCAGCCGAACGACCGAAGCCGGAGTCGCGGGACGCAACAACCAGGGAAGGGAGTAGGGCGGCGGGGGCGGGGTCGCTTGCGCGCTCGCGGCGGGGGCGGCGAGGAGGAGCGCGGACGAGAGCGACATCACGCGCCAGTGCCTCGGCATCAGGTTCCGACACAACTGTAACCTAACTGCTTACTTCACCGAGTAGCCGCGGGCCTCCAGGCAAGCTCCCGCCGCCTTCTTGAAGGTGTCCAGGGCCTGCTGGTACTGCGCCTGTGCCTTCTGGGCGCCCTGGGCAGCCGCCTGCTGCTGGGCCTGCCTGCGAGCGCTAGACCCACCCATCGCGCCGGAGCCGAGCCTCTCGAACTCGCCCGTCTGCGGCACGCGCAGCAGCTTGGCCTGCATCTCGAGCGGCAGCTCGCCGATCTCGTCGAGAAAGAGCGAGCCGCGGTGGGCCACCTCGAAGCGCCCGAGCGCGCGCTGGATGGCGCCGGTGAAGGCGCCTTTCTCGTAGCCGAACAGCTCGCTTTCGATGAGGGCCGCGGGCAACGCGAGAACGCTCTGTTGCTCCGCCTGCACGGTGCCGGCTTGGATCGTCGCCGACAGCGTGAAGCCGGCGAGGGCGAGGCAGGCGCCCGGGGGACGCCGTGGGCCGGCCCGGATTCCGCGACGAGAAGTCACCTGGACGTTCCCCATCCTCTGACTTGGCCCCCTTGCTACCGCCTTCGCACGGGTTAGCTCGTGACATATTCGTGACATACGCGGGATTGCGCCACCTCCAACGCGGCTGGCAGAATGGCTCCGCTGAAGCGCATGAGGCTCAAGCCTCGGCCGCACGTCCAGGTGGGATTAGAGTGGGTGTCCCGTGCCTGTTCTTGGCGGTTGGATGGGCGAACCGGAAAAGTGACCATCGGAGGAAAGCGATGAGGATCGGAGGCAGGGAAGCTCGGCGAGCGGCGGCGGTGGCGCTCTTGTTGGCGGCGGCGCCCGCGTGGGCCCAATCGCCGCCTCAGGGAGACCCCACCTCGGCGATGGACGACCAATGGCATTTCAGCGTGGTGCCCTACTTCTGGATGACCGGCATCAAGGGCGAGGTCTCCGTGGCGAACCTGCCGTCGGTCCCCGTCGACGCCTCTGTCTCGGACGTCCTCGGCAACTTCGACATCGGCCTCCAGGGCCACTTCGAGGCTCGCAAGAACCGCTTCGGCTTCGCGTTCGACCTCATCTGGTCGAAGCTCAGCGTGCCGGCGGCGCAGACGCCGGTCGGGCAGTTCACGGTCGACGTCCGACAGCTCATCACCGAGGGGTTGGTGTTCTACCGCGCCGCGAGCGGCGGTCGCGCGGACAACCCGGCACACCTCGACCTGCTGGTCGGGGGGCGGTACAGCGGGACGCGGTCGCGACTCACCGCGGAAACGAGTGCGGGGGTCGCGCACAACGGGCAGTTCCAGGAGCTCGACTGGGTGGACGCCCTGGCCGGCCTCAGGTTCCGCGCGCCGCTCGGGTCGCGTGCCGCGATCCTGGGTCGGGCCGACATCGCCGGCTTCGGCTCGAAGCTCACGTGGAACCTCGAGGGCGACCTGGCGTTCCGGCCGTGGACGCGCTGGAGCTTCGGCGCCGGCTGGCGCTACATGGACATCGAGTACGAAAAGGGAGAGGGCGTCGAGCTCAGGCAGTTCGACGTGGCCTACAGCGGTCCGCGCCTCTGGTTCGCCTACTCCTGGTAGGACACGCGTGCGTCGTTTGGAGAGAGGACGGAAAGAGATGAAGCGAAGCGTGATGGTATCCGGGCCGGCGGTCGTGGCTTTCGCCCTGGCGGCCGGGCAGTCCCTCGAGGCCCAGGACATGCAGCAGAAGGTGGCGGCGGCGAAGCAGGCCGCCGCACAGAACCAGCAGGCCCTGCGCTCGTACACGTGGATCGAGAAGACCGAGATCGCGGTGAAGGGCGAGGTGAAGAACAGCAAGGTCGAGTCCTGCCGCTACGGGCCGGACGGCAAGGTCCAGAAGACCCCGCTCACGGAGCCGCCGCCCCCGCCGGACAAGAAGCGCGGGCTCAAAGGCAAGGTGATCGAGAAGAAGACCGGCGAGATGAAGGAGGAGATGCAGGCGGCGGGCGCGCTCGTCCACAAGTACCTGCCCCCCTCACCCGAGAAGATCCAGGCGGCGATGGCGGCGGGCAAGATCACGCTCGCCCCCGGCGCCACGACGACGCTGCGGATCGCCGACTACGAGAAGCCGGGCGACTCGCTGGTGCTGGCGCTCGACACGGCGGCCAAGGCGATGAAGCAGGTCAACGTGGACACGTGGCTGGACAGCCCGGACAAGAAGGTGACGCTCGGAGTGCAGATGCAGTCGCTACCCGACGGCACGAGCTACGCGGGCGCAATCGTGCTGGCGGTTCCCTCGAACAGCATCGAGGTCAGGATCACGAACAGCAACTACCAGAAGCTCACGCAGTAGCCGTCGGTTCGACCGACCCGCTCACTCATGGAGGTTGAAAGCCAGTCATGAAGAAGACTCTGTTCGCATCCGCCGTAATGGTCGTCTTGCCTCTCGTCGCCCTGGCTCAGGCTCGCGTCGCGAAGACGGAAGCCGTCGAGATCACCGCCAAGATCGAGGCGATCGACAAGACCGAGCGTCTGGTCGTCCTCAAGGACGCAGACGGCGAGACGGAGAGCATCTACTGCGGGCCGGAGGTGAAGCGCTTCGACGAGCTGAAGGTCGGCGACACGGTGACCTTCCGCTACTACGAGTCGGTCGCCTACGAGATCCGTAAGCCGGGCCAGCCGAGCCGCCTGCCGGCGCAGACCGAGGCCACCATCACCCGCGGCCAGGGCGCGCGACCGAGCGGGACGATCGCCGAGCAGGAGACCGCCACGGTCACGATCAAGGCGATCGACGCCAAGGTGCCGTCGGTGACGGTCCTGACCGAGGACGGGCGCACCGTGAGCTTCAAGGTCCAGGACAAGAAGCACCTCAAGGACGTCAAGGTAGGCGACAAGGTGGAGCTGGCGTACACGCAGGCGCTCATGATCAGCGTCAAGTGAAAAGGAGCCGTGTGATGGAGCGGAAGACAGTACTGATGGCGATGGTGGTGGCGCTGGCCGGCGGCTCGGCGTCGGCGCAGGACGCCCGCGTCGAGGTGAGCGGCACGGCCGGCTGGACGTGGAGCGACGGGGTGAGCGCCACCACCGCCGTGGTGGTGCCCGGCGTGGGCACCTTCGGCGACAGCGACGGGAGGGCCAGGCCCTACCTGCTCATCGGCCTCGGCGCCACCCAGTACGGCTCCGTCACGACCAACGTCGGTGGCACGACATAGACCGCCGCCGGCGACACGCGGTTCTCCGGCTCGGGGGCTCTGGGCGTCAAGGTATTCCCGAACCCGAAGTTGGGCATCCGCGTCGAGGCGCGCTGGACGCCGACCTACATCAAGTCCGACGCCGTGGGCTGGTGGTGCGACCCCTACTGGGGCTGCTACACCGTGGGCAACGCAACAAGCGGAAGTTGCCGGTGGTGGCCGTAGAGGGCGGCAACGGTAACGGCAACGGCCTACATTAGGAGGCAGAAACATGCCCAAACCGATTTGGATAGCCGCACTCCTGGCCGTCGTGCCGCTCGCGGCGCTGGCCCAGGCGGTGTCGGTCAACTACGACAAGACGTACGACTTCTCGAAGATCAAGACCTTCGCGATCCAGCAAGGAAGCGAGGCCAAGGATCCGTTCCTGGCGAAGCACTTCGTGAACGCCGTCACCCAGGGGCTCGCCGCAAAGGGTTGGACCCAGGCGGAGGGCGCGGCCGACGCAACCGTGGTGCTGCACGGACAGTCGGATGACCGCAAGAAGCTGGAAGGGTACAGCACGGGCGGCTGGCGCTGGGGCGGCGGCATGGGCTCCGCGCAGCTCACGGACTACAAGGTCGGGAGCATCGTCGTGGACATCTTCGAGACGAAGACGAAGACGCTCCTCTTCCGCGGCGTCGCCACCGACGAGAGATCCGACAAGCCCGAGAAGAACGAGAAGAAGATCGACAAGGCCGTGAGCAAGATGCTGAAGGACTTCCCTCCGGGGTCCAAGAAGTAGCGGGAGAAAGAGGCGCCCGGCGCACGGAATCAGGCCGGACGGAGATGACGGACGCGCAAGGAGCCGAGAAGACGATGAAGCGACACTGGATACCGTTGGCCGTCCTGGTGCTGGCGGCGCCGGCCGGCGCCCAGGAGCCCCCACCGCCCCCGATCGAGCCGGAGCTCGCACCGCAGTCGAGGCTCGTCGAGCCGCGGGTGGACGAGCTGGTGCGGCAGATGAGCGACCGGCTCGCCCGCGCAAGCGCCTTCGCCCTCGAGGCAGAAGAGATCTACGACGAGGTGCCGGAGCACAGCCCGCGTGTGCAGTTGACCGCGACCCGGCGCGTCGCCGTGCGCCGGCCGGACCGTATCGCCGGAGACGTCTCGGGCGACGCGCTCAACCGGTCGTTCTGGTACGACGGCAAGGCGTTCTACGCCCACGACAAGGAGCAAAACGCCTGGACCAGCGGCGCCGTCCCCGAGACGATCGACGCGGCGCTCGACTGGGTCTTCGACACGACGGGGACGGTCATCCCGGGCGCCGACTTTGTGTACAGCGATGTCTACTCCCGCCTGATGAGCGCCGTCCAGCGCGGCGTGTACCTCGGCATTCACGACGCGGCGGGAGTCCCGTGCCACCATCTCTCGTTCGAGCAGGCCACGATCGACTGGCAGCTCTGGATCGACGCGGGCAAGGACCCTGTCCCGCGCAAGATGGTGATAGCCTACAAGACCGAGGACGAGGTGCCGCAGTACGCGGTCACGATCCGCAAGTGGAACCTCGAGGCGAAGGTGCCCGACGAGCTCTTCCGCTTCGAGCCGCCCGCCGGAGCGCGCCGTGTCGAGATCCCGGCGTTCGTGGGGAAGGGCGTTCCGGAGGCGCCGCCCGTGACCGTGCCGTCGGGCCCGAAGGAGAAAGCGCCAGAGGTGAAGCCATGAAGTCTGAAGTCACGGCGGTGGTGACGTCCGCCTTGTTCGTGCTCGGGCAGGCCGCGCCGCTCCTCGCCCGCGAGGGCCGCGGCTCGGTCTCCGCAGCGTCGCGCGGAAGCTACAGCAAGTCGGGGAACACCGGCTCGTACCAGGGACAGCGCGCCAGCGGCTCCCGGACGGTGAACCAGACGGGCGACGGCTACAACGTGAACAAGCAGGTGCAGACGCAGAGCGGCTACTCGAAAAACGTCAACAAGGACATCGACACCCAGGACCGCAGCGCGGAGCGAACCTCCACGGCCACGAACCCTTGGGGCCAGTCCGCGACACGCGAGCGGACCGTCCAGAACGAAGGAGGCTACGCCTCGATCGAGGGCAGCGGTTCGACGAGCACGGGACGGAAGGCGTCCGGCGAGGGCGTGGCGGGCCGCAATGCCTATGGGCAGCCGGCGTACGCGGGCAGCGTGAACACCAAGTACAACGGCAGCTATGCGACCGCCGGCGCCAAGAATCCCTATGGCGGCTGGACGACGGCAACCGCGGGGCCCTACGGCGGGAAGGTCACGACCACGCTGCCGTCGGGCTACCGCACGAGCACTTACTACGGCCGGCCCTATTACAGCTACGGTGGCGCGTACTACCGGCCGTACACGTACGGAGGCGTGCCCTACTACTATCCGGTGCCGCCCCCCTACTACTCGTACTACAGCTATCCCCCGACGGGCGCGGTCGTGGTGGTCGTTTCGAGCTCGACCTACCTCATGGCCAAGGACGGCAGCTACTGCCAGCAGACGACGAGCAGCGACGGCAAGACGGTCTACCAGGCGGTCCCGGCCCCCGAGGGGGCGAGCGTAAAGACGCTGCCCGCCGAGCGCGTGCTCGTCACCCTGGGCGGAACGACGTACTACCTCCACGCGAATGCCTTCTACCGCCGGGTGATGAACGGCGCCGAGGAGAGCTTCGTGGTCGTCACGCCGCCGGCCGGGGTCGTGTTCGTGCCGGCATTGCCCGCCGACTTCAAGGTCGAGCAGTTCAACACCATGTACTTCGTCGCGGGCGGCCGGCACTACGTTCCCTACCTCTCGAGCGACGGCAAGGAGCTGTACGTGATGGTGGACCCTCCGCCGCAGCCGCCCGGGGGAGCGCCAGCGGCTCCTCCGGCCCCTGCGACAACCACGCCGCCCGACCCGGCTCCGGCCGTGCGGACGGTCGCCGACACTCTCGCGGTGCCGGCCGGAACGGTGCTCGTCGTGCGCCTGGCGGCCGACATCAGCTCCGCCAGCGCCAAGGCAGGCGACCGGTTCCAGGGCTTCCTCGACCAGGACCTCTCCGCGAACGGCCGCCTCGTCGCGGCCAAGGGGGGCCGCGCCTATGGCATCGTCGCCGCCGCCGAGAAGGGCGACAAGATGAAGGGCCAGCCGTCGCTCAGCGTGACGCTCACCGACCTTCAGGTGGGGGGGCAGGTCGTCTCCGTCAAGACGCAGCCGATCAGCGCGAAGGGCGAAGCCGGCAAGGGCGGCCGCAAGATCGCGGGCGGAGCCGCCCTCGGAGCCGGCATCGGCGCGATTGCCGACGGGGGAGAGGGCGCGGCCGTCGGGGCGGCGATCGGCGCGGGCGTCGGCGCGGTGGGCGCGGCCGCCGGCTCGGAGGAGGCCGCGGTGATCCGCGCGCAGTCGGCCCAGGCCTTCACGCTGGCGGTGCCGCTGCAGGTGGAGATCATGACCAGCGTGGCCGTTCGTTGAGAGGAGAGACGATGACTCGAAAGAATCTTGCATCAGGGGTGGCCGCTCTGGCGCTCGTGCTCGCCGCCGCGGGGCCGCCGGCCGCGGCCCAGGACCTGCAGCAGAAGCTCGCCGCGGCGAAGCAGTCGGCCGCGCAGAACCAGCAGGCGCTGCGCTCGTACGGCTGGATCGAGAAGGTCGAGCTCAGCCTCAAGGGCGAGGTCAAGAACACGACGGTCAACTCCTGCCGGTACGGCCCCGATGGCAAGGTCCAGAAGACGGCGGTCGTGGAGCCGCCCCCGCCTGAAAAGAAGCGCGGCCTCAAGGGCAAGATGATCGAGAAGAAGACGGGAGAGATGAAGGCGGAGCTCGAGGCGGCCACGGCCCTCGTCCACCGCTACGTCCCACCCGACCCGAGCAAGATGCAGGTGGTGATGAACGCCGGCACGGCGTCGCTCTCCCAGGGGGGGCCGGGAGTCGTGGTTCTGAAGTTCCCCGGGTACGAGAAAGCCGGCGACTCGCTGAGCCTGACCTTCGACGCGGCCGTGAAGGCGCTGCGGCAGATCGACGTCGCCACGCACCTCGACGACCCGAAGAGCCCGGTGACGCTGAAGGTGGCCCTTCAGTCCCTGCCGGACGGGGTGAACTACCCCGGGAGCGTCGTCCTCGGGATGCCGGCCAGCCAGGTCGAGGTCCGGATCACGAACAGCAATTACCAGAAGCTCGCGCAATAGGACCGCCGGAATCCACAGGAGGAAGAAACGTGATGAGTATCACCCGGAAGGAGAACCTCGGCCTTCGTGTTCAGCGGGCGTTCGGTCCAGCTCTCGTGCTCTGCGTGTGCACACTCCCCTCCACCGTGCTTGCGCAGGACGCGGCAGTCGATCCCAAGCACGTCCAGCTCGGCAAAACCGAATACTCGCCGTATCTCGACCAGGGTTACCCCGATCGGGTGTATTTCGGCGACACGCACCTCCACACGTCCTACTCGACGGATGCAGGAATGATGGGTTGCCGGCTGGGGCCGGAGGAGGCCTATCGGTTCGCCCGCGGCGAAGAGGTCACCTCCAGCACCGGCGTCCGCGCGCGGCTGCTTCGGCCGCTGGACTTCCTGGTCGTCGCCGATCATTCGGAGAATCTCGGTCTGGCGCCGATGATCGCCGAGTCGAACCCCGACCTCCTGAAGACGGAATTCGGACGCATGGTGCACGATCTGGTCAAGAGCGGGAAGGGTGGGCTCGCCTACAACACCTGGGGAGAGAGGATGCTCGTCCGGCAGGACCCCCTGAAGGGCAGCGACGCCATCACGCGGTCGATGTGGGCGCGGGAGACCGCCGCCGCAGAAACATACAACGAACCAGGCAAGTTCACCGCCTTCATCGGCTACGAGTGGACCTCGACTCCGAACGGCAACAACCTGCACCGCAACGTGATCTTCCGGGACGGCAAGGCCAAGGCCGATCAGGTGATTCCGTTCTCGCAGTACGACAGCGAGGACCCCGAGGACTTGTGGAGATGGATGGGCGAGACGGAGCGGAAGACCGGCGCCCGCGTGCTCGCCATTCCGCACAACGGCAACCTCTCGAGCGGCCTGATGTTCGACGACGTGACGCGCTCGACCAAGAAACCGCTCGACCGCGACTACGCGGAGCGCCGGATGCGCTGGGAGCCGCTCTACGAAGTCACCCAGATGAAGGGCGACGGCGAGGCGCACCCGGTGCTCTCCCCGAACGACGAGTTCGCGAATTTCGAGACCTGGGACAAGGGGAGCTTTGGCAACGACGTCCATACCCCCGCCATGCTCCCGCGCGAGTACGCGCGCGAGGCCTTCAAGCGCGGCCTGGGCTACGACGCGAAGCTGGGAGCCAACCCGTTCAAGTTCGGCGTCGTCGGCTCGACCGACTCGCACACCGGGCTGTCGACCACGACGGAAGACAATTTCTTCGGAAAGGTCGCGCCGCTCGAGCCTTCCGCGAGACCGGAGCGTTTCGACGAGATCATCACGGGACGCTTTACGGAGGATGCGGCGCGCCGCCAATACGGCTGGATGACGAGCGCCTCCGGCCTCGCCGCGGTGTGGGCGACCGACAACACGCGCGAAGCGCTGTGGGATGCCATGTCGCGCAAGGAGGTCTACGCGACTTCCGGGACGCGTCTCCTGGTGCGCATCTTCGCCGGCTTCGACTTCGCACCCGACGACGTGCAGCGCCACGACTTTGCCCGGTACGGTTACCAGAAGGGCGTCCCGATGGGCGGCGAGCTCGGCGCCGCGCCGGCCGGAAAGTCTCCGACGTTCGTGGTTCGCGCGCTCAGGGATGCCGACGGCGCGAACCTCGATCGAGTCCAGGTCATCAAGGGCTGGCTCGATGCCAGCGGCAAGACGCACGAGCAGGTGTGGGACGTGGCCGTTTCCGGCGATCGCAAGATGGGACCGGATGGCCGATGCAAGACGCCGGTCGGCAATACCGTGAATGTCGCCGATGCCAGCTACAAGAACAGCATCGGTGCGCCGATGCTCTTTGGCTTCTGGAAAGACCCGAGCTTCAACCCGCAGGAGCGCGCCTTCTACTACGTACGGGTGATCGAGATTCCGACTCCGCGCTGGACCACCTACGACGCGAAGTTCTTCGGCACGAAGCCGCCCACAGGCGCCCCTTCTGCCATCCAGGATCGCGCCTACACCTCTCCGGTCTGGTACGCCCCCGCACGGACATCGCGGACTAAGTAGGGCGGAGACGAAGTCTCCTTGATCGACCCTACGGGAACATAGACACCTCCCGCCTCGTTTCTCGAGATCGAAACGTACTCGAAGCGTGCACCAGATCGGCGGTAGCATCGCGCCACTACGGCTGGCACATCTTCAGCATGTCGATTGGAGGCGAGCGATGAGCGGACGCAAGGCGGCAGGGGTTGCTGCGCGCCTGTTGGTGCGGGTCGCGCTGGCCTTCGCATTGGCCGCTTCCGCGGCGCGGGCGCAGACCCCGGCCGAAATCCAGGGCGCCCTCGATGCGGCGTACGCGAAGTACAGGGACCTCCAGGAGGGCAGGAACGCCGACTACATCCCGGCCCTCGCCCGGGTCGACCCGAAGATCTACGGCATCGCTCTCGTCACCAGGGACGGCAAGGTCTACACCGCGGGCGACGTGCAGTCCCGGGTGTCCATCCAGTCGATCTCCAAGGTGCTCACGATGGCCAAGGTGTTCCAGGAGTCGGGCCCCGAGGCGGTCGCGAATACGATCGGCGTCGACGCCACCGGCATGCGCTTCAACTCGATCGTCTCGATCGAGTTCGCCCAGTTGCTCGGGGGCCCCGAGATGAACGCCCTCGTCAACCCCGGCGCCATCGCCGCGACGAGCATGGTCAAGGGCGCGAGCCGGGACGCGATCTGGAACAGCCTCCTGGGCTACTACTCCGACTTCGCGGGTCGCCCGCTCTCGGTCGATCAGGAGGTTTTCAAGTCGGAGTCCGACACCAATCAGCGCAACCAGGCGATCGGCGCCCTGATGCACGCCTACGGCTACATCAAGGAAAATCCGGCCCGGGCCACGGACATCTATACCGAGCAGTGCTCGGTGAGCGTCAACGCCAAGGACCTCGCCACGATGGCGGGGACGCTCGCCAACCGCGGGACGAACCCGGTGACGGGCAAGCGGGTGCTCGAGGCCGAACACGTGCCCAGGCTCCTGGCGGTGATGGCAACCGCGGGTCTCTACGACAACTCGGGAAAGTGGCTGTTCCACACCGGCCTCCCCGGCAAGAGCGGCGTCGGCGGCGGCCTGATCGCGGTCTCGCCCGGCGAGTTCGGGATCGCGGTCATCTCGCCGCCTCTCGACGCGGCCGGCAACAGCGTTCGGGCGCAGAAAGCGATCGCCGACATCTCGAACGCGCTCGGCGGCAACCCCCTGGACCCTCGGTCGCGGTAGGCGGATCCGGATGTTCGATCTCGACGCGCAGCAGGTGCTTCACGTTCGCCCGTTCCTCTCGGTCACCGCGGGGATCGTCGTGCTCTTCGTGGGCAAGGCGCTCAACCAACGCTTCGCCCCGCTCCGCGAGTACAACATTCCGGAGCCGGTGACCGGAGGATTGCTCTTCTCGATCGCGTTCGCCCTGGCGTATCTCGTGTCCGGCGTCCAGATCGACTTCGAGCTGGGCGCTCGCGACATCCTGCTCGTCTACTTCTTCACGGTCCTCGGCATCAACGCCCACGTCGGCGACCTGGGGCGGGGCGGGAAGGCGCTCCTCGCGCTGCTCGCGGTCACCGCGGCGTTCATGCTCGCGGAGAACCTCGTGGGGGTGGGCGCGGCGCGCCTCCTCGGGCTCGACCCGTCGGTCGGGCTGCTCGCGGGCAGCATTTCGATGACGGGAGGCCATGGCACCGCGATCGCATGGGCGCCCGTGATCGCCGAGAAACGCGGGGTCGCGAACGCGATGGAGATAGGCATCGTGTGCGCCACCCTGGGTCTCGTCCTCGCGAGCCTTGCCGGCGGGCCGGTCGCCGGCTACCTGATCCGGCGTCACCGCCTCGAGGCGTCACGGCGGAACGGGTTCGATGTCGGTGTGGTCCTCGAGGCCGAGCACCCCCAGATCGACTACTTCTCGTTTCTACGCGCGATCCTGGCCATCCACGTCGCCGCGATCGTCGGGATCCTGATCAGCAGGTGGCTCGAGGGCGCGGGCGTCAACGTGCCGCTGTACCTGCCCTGTCTCGCCGCCGGGATTCTTCTCACGAACCTGCTCAAGTACCTTCTTCCGTCCGGCGCCTGGCCCAGCCGCACCGCGGCGCTCGCGCTCATCGCGGAGGTCGCGCTGGGCGTGTTCCTCGCCATGTCGCTCATGAGCATGAAGCTCTGGACGATCGGCGGCCTCGCCGGGCCCATCGCGGCGCTCCTCGCTTTGCAGCTCCTGCTGGCCGTGATCTTCGCGCTGTACGTCTGCTTCAGCGCTCTCGGACGCGGCTACGACGCGGCGGTGGTGGCGGCCGGGTTCATCGGCTTCGGCCTCGGCGCGACGCCCACCGCCCTCGCCAACATGACCGCCGTCACCCAGCGCCACGGCCCCTCGCACCTCGCATTCCTGATCGTGCCCCTCGTCGGCGCCTTCTTCATCGACGTCGCGAACGCGCTCGTGATCCGCATGTTCCTGGCCGCCCTGTGACGCGCGCGGCCAGAGCCTCGCCGAGCATGAAGAGGAGGGAAGCCATGATGAAGTTTGAAGAGGTACGCGGCGTGGGAGGCCGCCGTCGCTTCGTCCAGACCGCCGTCAGTGCCTGGGCCCTCGCCCCGATGACGTCCTGGTCCGATCCGCAGGAGGCCGGAAGCGGTGCCTTGACCAAGGAGGCGCGCGACCGGATGACGCCGGACCAGGTCATCGCCGACATGAAGAATGGCAACGAACGTTTTCGAACGCGAAAGATGCTCCCCCACGATTACGTCGCTCAGCAGCGGACCACCGCCGCCGGTCAGTTCCCGGCCGCGGTCGTGCTGGGCTGCATCGACTCCCGCGCGCCGGGCGAGATCCTCTTCGATGCCGGGATCGGCGAAGCCTTCGACGCGCGGATCGCGGGCAACGTCGTGAACGACGACCTGCTCGGAAGCATGGAATTCGGCTGCGCCGTCGCCGGCGCGAAAGCGGTCGTGGTCCTGGGGCACACGGCGTGTGGCGCGGTGAAGGGTGCCATCGACGACGTCGAGATGGGCAACCTCACCGGCCTCCTCGCGCGCATCAAGCCCGCGATCACCACGACGACGTTCGACGGCGAGAAGTCCAGCAAGAATGCGGCCTACGTCGATGCGGTGGCCCGGACGAACGTCGTGGTGACGCTCGACAACATAAGGCGGCGGAGCCCGATCCTCGCCGATCTCGAGAAGAAGGGCTCCCTCCGTATCGCGGGCGCGATGTACGATCTCGCCTCGGGGAGGGTGGAATTTCTCGCTTGAAGACTCCCGCCAAGGTCTGGACCGTCGCCGTGCCCGTCGCGGCGGCAGTCCTGCTGGGGGCGGCGCTTTTCGTGCCGCAGCACCCCCTTCTGACCCTGACGTGCGTCGCGGCGCTCATGGCCGTCGTGGTCGCGGCCGTGCACCACGCCGAGGTCGTGGCGCACCGGGTGGGCGAGCCCTTCGGAACGCTGGTGCTCGCGCTCGCCGTCACCGTGATCGAGGTGGCCCTGGTCGTATCGATGATGCTCGCGGGGGGGCCGGAGAAAGCCGCGCTCGCGCGCGATTCGGTCTACGCCGCCGTGATGATCACTTGCACGGGGATCGTCGGGGCCTGCGTGCTCGCGGGCGCTCTCCGCCACCGTGAGCAGTCGTTCCGCGTCGAAGGGGCAGGGCCGGCGCTCGCGGCGCTCGTCACGCTGTCCACGATGGTGCTCGTTCTGCCGGTCTTCACCACTTCGGCGCCCGGACCGCACTACTACTCCAAGGCCCAGCTCGCCTTCACCGCGGTCGCGTCGCTCTCGCTCTGGGCGGTGTTCGTGTTCGTGCAGACGATCCGCCACCGCGACTACTTCCTGCCCCTCGAGGCCACGGACGACGAGAGCGCCCATGCCGCACCCCCCACGCTGCGCGAGACCTGGGTGAGCTTCGCGCTCCTGCTCGTCTCGCTCGTGGGCGTTGTCGGGCTGGCGAAAGTCCTTTCGCCGGCCATCGAGGCGGCCGTGGATGCGGCGGGGGCGCCGCCCGCCGTGATCGGCGTCGCGATCGCGGCGCTCGTGCTGTTGCCCGAAGCCTCCGCCGCCCTGCGCGCGGCCCTCGCGAACCGGCTGCAGACGAGCATGAACCTCGCGCTGGGTTCCGCGCTGGCCTGCATCGGCCTGACGATCCCGGCGGTGGCGCTCTTGTCGATCCTCCTGGACCTGCCGCTCGTGCTCGGGCTCGACGCGAAGGACATCGTCCTGCTCGCGCTCGCCTTCGCGGTCAGCACCATCTCTCTGGGCACCGGCCGCACGCACCTCATGCAGGGGGCGGTGCATCTCGTGATCTTCGCGGCGTTCCTGTTCCTGACTCTCGTCCCCTGATCGGGGTTCACGCGCCCGCCTACGGGCTATTCAGCGTCTCCCCTCCGCTTCCGTGTACCGCGTCACGAGAGTGGCCAGGAGGATCGCCGGGTAGAGCTGGCCCGTGAGCGCCTCCATGAGGGCGAGCGAGCGGGCCGCGGGGTGCACGGGCGTCACGTCGCCGTAGCCGACGGTGGTGAGCGTGACGAAGCTGAAGTAGATCAAGTTGTGATCCTGGCCGGGGGTCGCGACAGCGCTCGCGAAGGCGCCGGGGGCGAGGGCGGCCACGAGCTGGTAGGCGTAGCCCCACACCAGGCCCAGGAGAAGATAGGCCGCAACCGCACCCTGCACGCGATGGAGGGTCACGGGACCGCGGCCGAACGTCTTGACGAGAACCACGAGCGCGAGCATCCCGATCGAGACGACGCTCGAGAGGGCCGTGGCCGCGGCCCCCGCCCCCGGCAACCACCGCGCGACCGCCGCGATCAGGGCGAGGACGAGGAGCAGCCCCCGCACGCCGGGGCCCAGTCGAAGGCCCGCGACACCCGCGACGAGGAGGAGGGTGAAGACGACGTCGATCAGGGGCCCCCGATCCTCCCCCGGAGCCAGGAACAGCGGGGCCACGAAGACGAGCAAGAGGAGCAGGCCCAGCAGGATCGAGAGACCCGGCTCGTGCTCCCAGAAGCGCCGGAGGACCCGCCACGACCTCGGCGTCAAGCTCGGATGCAACTGTAACTTACCTCCCTGTTACTTCTACCCGGCTTCCGGCTAGGGGATCCTGCGCTTCGGCATGGCCTCCCCAGCCGCGATCGTCGCATACAATCCGCGGGCGAAGCGACGGGAACGTCGGGTCCCGAGCGTTGCCTATTAATAAGGACGGGAGAATGCTCCGATCGAAGGTTGCCGTGCTGGCGGGGGCCGCCCTCGTGGTGGCCGCCTGCGCTTCCACACAGTACAACTCCACCTGGAAGGCGCCGGGTGCCGCTCCCTTGAGCTTCAAGGGCAGGAAGGTGGCGGCGCTCGTCATCAGCAAGGAGGAGGACGCGCGCTACGAAGCGGAGTCCGCTCTCGCCCGCGAGATCACGGCGCGCGGTGCCATCGGCATTCCCGCCTTCAACCTGATCCCGAAGGAGATCGTCCGCGACAAGGAGAAGGCGAAGGAGTTCCTGGAAAAGGCCAACGTCGCGGGAGTGGTGGCGATGCGGGTGGTGGGGCAGCACGAGGAGGTCACCGGAAGCATCGGCGGCTACTACTCGGGGCCGAACTACGCGACGTTCTGGGGTTCGGGCTATTACGGCTGGGGGTGGAGCGGAGTCTACGCACCCGGCTACCTGATGACGGACACGGTCGTCACCGTGGAGACGCTCGTCTTCAGCCTGGAGCAGGACAAGCTCGTGTTCGCGGCTCGGAGCGAAAGCACGAACCCCTCCAAGGTCGGCCCGTTCATCAAGGAGCTCGCGGCGGGGGCAGCAGCGGAGATGAAGAAGCAAGGCCTCATCCAGTAGCGGGCCGTGGGCCGGGGTGGCATGAGCGAGAAGGGTCGGAACGCGGAGAGGAAACGGCTCGAGGAGGCGCGCGAAGGGGTCCCCTGGCGCAAGTGGGGGCCCTATCTGAGCGAGCGCCAGTGGGGCACCGTTCGCGAGGACTACAGCGAGAACGGCGATGCCTGGAGCTACTTCAGCCACGATCAGGCCCGCTCCCGCGCCTACCACTGGGGGGAGGACGGCCTCGCCGGCTTCTCGGACGAGAAGCAGCGGCTCTGCTTTGCCCTCGCCCTTTGGAACGGCCGCGACCCCATCCTCAAGGAACGGCTCTTCGGCCTCACCAACGCCGAGGGCAACCACGGCGAGGATGTCAAGGAGTACTACTTCTACCTCGACTCCACTCCCACCCACTCCTACATGCGGTGGCTCTACAAGTACCCGCAGCGCGCCTATCCCTACGCGGACCTCGTGGAGACGAACCGTAACCGCTCGCGCCACGACTTCGAGTACGAGCTCTTGGACACCGGCGTCTTCGCGGACGACCGCTACTTCGACGTCTTCGTGGAGTACGCGAAGGCGACCCCCGAGGACGTGCTCGTCCGGATCACGGTCGAGAACCGCGGACCCGAACCCGCGGAGATCCACGTCCTTCCCACCCTCTGGTTCCGCAACACCTGGACGTGGTGGCCGGGTCCGCCCCGGCCCCACCTCAAGGAGGTCGAGGCAAAGGGGAAGAAGGGCCGGCTCGTCGCCGCGTCCCACCCCGAGCTCGGAGAACGCTGGCTTCATGTCGAAGGCGACGCTCCCCTGCTGTTCACCGAGAACGAGACCAACCGCCTCCGGATCGACAGGACCGCCAACGCGTCTCCTTGCGTGAAGGACGGCATCCACGACTTCGTGGTGGAGGGGCGGCGCGACGCGGTGAGCCGGGTCCCCGCGGGCACCAAGATGGCGGCCCACCACCGCCTGACCGTCAAGCCGGGCCGCCCCGCGGTGCTGCGCCTGCGGCTCACCGGGGCCGGATCGAAGGATCCGTTCGCCGGCTTCGACGAGCTCGTCGCGGAACGCCGCGCGGAGGCGGACGAGTTCTACGCGTCTGTCGCCCCGAAGGGATCGAGCGAAGACGAGGCTCGAGTGCTGCGGCAGGCCCTCGCGGGCATGTTGTGGAGCAAGCAGCACTACTTCCTCGACCTCGACAAGTGGCTGGAGGAGCACGGCGCAGGCACGCCCGGAGGCGTGCGCGGGACCGTCCGGAACCGCGACTGGGCGCACATGGTGAACGACCAGGTCATCTCCATGCCCGACAAGTGGGAGTACCCGTGGTACGCCGCGTGGGACCTCGCCTTCCACGCGATCGCCCTCTCGCCCGTGGACGTGGACTTCGCGAAACAGCAGCTCGAGCTCATGCTCGACTCGATGTACCTCCACCCGAGCGGGCAGATCCCCGCCTACGAGTGGAACTTCGGGGACGTGAACCCTCCCGTCCATCCCTGGGCCACCCTGTTCCTCCATCGCATGGAGCAGGCGCTGCGCGGGGAGAGCGACGTGGCCTTCCTGAAGCGGTCCTTCGGCAAGCTCGTCGCGAACTTCACCTGGTGGGTGAACCGCAAGGACCGTTTCGGCCAGAACGTCTTCGACGGCGGCTTCCTGGGGCTCGACAACATCGGCGTCTTCGACCGCTCGGCCCCTCTGCCCACGGGCGGCCATCTCGAGCAGGCGGACGGGACCGCGTGGATGGCGCTCTTCAGCCAGAACATGCTGGAGCTCGCGGTGGAGATCGCGGCCGAGGACCCGACCTACGAGGACATCGCCGCGAAGTTCGTCGACCACTTCCTGTGGATCGCCCAGGCCATGAACAAGGTGGGCCCGGACGGGATGTGGGACGAAGAGGACGGCTTCTACTACGACGTCCTGCGCCTCCCCGACGGAAAGGCGACGCGGCTCAAGGTCCGCTCGATGGTGGGTCTCCTGCCTCTGTGCGCCACCACGGTCATCGAGCCCTGGCAGCGCGAGCGCATGCCCAAGCTCGTGGCGCTGGTGGCGGAGCGCGTACGCCGCAGGCCCGAGCTCCTGAAGAGCATCCACCCCACCGGCCCCGGCCACTTCGGCTACGCCGACCGCGGGATGATGGCGGTCGTGAACCCGGAGCGGCTGCGGCGGATCCTCGCCCGCATGCTCGACGAGCGCGAGTTCCTGAGCCCCTACGGCATCCGGGCGCTCTCGCGCCACCACCTGGACCACCCCTACTCGGTGCATGTGCACGGCGAAGAGCACCGAGTGGGTTACCTGCCCGGGGAGTCCGACAGCGGGATGTTCGGAGGCAACTCGAACTGGCGGGGCCCCGTCTGGATGCCCGTCAACGCGCTGCTCGTCCGGGCCCTCCTGCAGTTCTACGGCTACTACGGCGACTCCTTCCGGATCGAGTGTCCCACCGGCTCGGGACGGCAGATGAACCTCTTCGAGGTGGCGCGGGAGATCTCGGTTCGGCTCACGCGAATCTTCCTGCGCGACGAAGGGGGCCGGCGGCCTGTTTACGGAGGGACGGAGAAGTTCCCCACGGAGACAACGGGGCGGGCCTCGGGGCGAGCCACCAGACGGGCTGGACGGGCCTCGTGGCCGCCCTCATGGGGCTCTTCGGCCGGCTCGACGGCAAGCGCCTTCTCGAGGTCGGAAAGAAAGGGGCGTTCGCGCGGCCATGAAGCTTGACCACGACGGCGAGCGGGGGCTAGGCTTCGCGCGGTCGGCTACGACACCTCTCGCCGGCCTCCGTCACCATCGCAGGAGAACCATGAAGACAACCACGTTCGTGACGGCTGCGCTCCTCGCCGTAGCCTGCGGCAAGAAGGAAGCCCCGCCCCCTCCCCCGCCCGAGGTGAAGGTGGCCACCGTCCTCCAGAAGGACGTGCCCGTGTTACGTCGAGGTCATCGGCCAGACCCGCGGCTCGACGGAGATCGAGGTGCGGGCGAGGGTCGAGGGCTTCCTGGAGTCCGTGGACTACCAGGAGGGCAACTTCGTCCGGAAGGGTCAGCTCCTCTACACGATCGATCCGCGTCCGTTCGAGGCGAACGTGGCCCAGGCGCGCGGGTGTCCAGGCGCAGGCGGAGGCGCAGCTCGCGCGGGCCCGACAGGACGTGGTGCGGTACGAGCCCCTCGTGGCCAAGAACGCGATCTCGCGACAGGAGTACGAGACCGCGGTCGTGGTACAGCGCGCGGCCGAGGCCTCGCTGGACGCGGCGAAGGCGGCGCGCAAGCGGTCCGAGATCGACCTCTCGTTCACGCAGCGTCGAGGCCCCCGCCTCGGGGATCGCGGGCAAGACCGAGGTCTACCCGGGCACCCTGGTGGGACGCGGCCAGAGCACGCTGCTCACGCACATCTCCCAGGTCGAGACGATCCACGTCCGGGTCAGCATCCCGGAGAAGGACTTCATCGAGTACAACCGGCGGGGCGAGGAGAGGCGGAAGGCCGGAGACACCACCCCGCTCAAGTTCGAGATGGTCCTCTCCGACGGTTCGGTCCACCCCGAGAAGGGCACGCTCGTCTTCGTGGACCGTGCGGTGGACGCCCAGACGGGCACGATCCTGGTGGAGGTCGCCTTCCCGAACCCGGGCGGCGTCGTGCGGCCCGGCCAGTTCGCCCGCGTGCGCGTGGCCATCGACGAGAAGAAGGGCGCCATCCTCGTTCCCCAGCGCGCGGTCACGGAGCTGCAGGGCGTCTACAACGTGGCGGTGGTGAAGCCGGACGACACGGTCGAGCTGCGCATGGTCCAGGCCGCCGAGCGCGTCGGCACCCTCTGGGTGATCGACCAGGGGCTGAAGGCGGGGGACCGCATCGTGGTGGAAGGCGTGCAGAAGGTCCGATCCGGCACCAAGGTGAAGGCGCTGCCCGCGACGATCGAAGAGGGCGCTTCTCCCGCACCCGCCGCCGCTCCCGCCGCGGGGCCCGCGGAGAAGAAGTAGGCTCATGGCCGAGCTTCTTCATCCGGCGGCCGATCGTCGCCATCGTCATCTCGATCATCACCGTCCTGCTCGGCCTCAACAGCCTCCGCGGCCTGAGCTTCGAGCAGTACCCCTTCCTCGCCCCGCCCACCATCCGCGTGACCGCCACCTATCCCGGCGCCTCCGCGGTGGCGGTGGAGCAGTCGGTGGCCACGCCCATCGAGCAGGAGGTGAACGGCGTCGAGGGCATGGTCTACATGAAGTCGTCGAACACCAGCGACGGCCGCATGCAGCTCGACGTGAACTTCCAGGTGGGCACGAACCAGGACATGGCCAACGTGCTCACCCAGAACCGCGTCTCCTCCGCCCAGGCCCGCCTGCCCCAGGAAGTGATCCAGCAGGGCGTCACGGTCAAGAAGCAGAGCCCCAGCATCCTGATGCTGATCTCGCTCTACTCCCCGAAGGGCAGCTACGACGCGAACTTCCTGATCAACTACTGCGGCATCAACCTGCGCGACCAGATCCTGCGCATCCCCGGGATCGCCCAGGTGGACCTCTTCGGGGGCACCGACTACGGCATGCGGATCTGGCTGCGGCCGGACAAGATGGCCAAGCTCGGCCTCACCCCCGCCGACGTCATGAACGCCATCAAGGAGCAGAACCTCCAGGCCCCGGCCGGCCGCGTGGGGATGCGGCCCTCCCCGAAGGACCAGGAGTTCACGTACACGGTGAGCGCTCCCGGCCGCCTCATCAACGAGGACGAGTTCGCGAACATCATCATCCGCGAGTCGGAGACGGGCGCCCAGATCCGGGTCAAGGACGTGGGCCGGGTGGAGCTGGGGTCGCAGGACTACAACTCCTTCGGCCGGCTCGACGGCCAGCCGGCGGGGGCCATGGCCGTCTACCTCCTGCCCGGGGCCAACCAGCTCCAGGCGGCGGAGGGGATCTACGAGGCCATGCGGCAGGCCAAGACCTTCTTCCCTTCCGACATGGACTACCGGATCGTCTACGACACCACCCCTGCGGTGGAGGCCTCGATCGAGTCGATCGTCCACACGTTCGTCGAGGCGGTGATCCTCGTCACCATCGTGGTGTTCATCTTCCTGCAGAACCTGCGGGCCACGATCATCCCCCTCCTCACCGTGCCCGTGTCCCTCATCGGCACGTTCATCTTCTTCCCGCTCCTCGGCTTCTCCGTGAACACGCTCTCGATGTTCGGCCTCGTCCTCGCGATAGGCATCGTCGTGGACGACGCGATCGTCGTGGTGGAAGCGGTCATGCACCACATCGAGCACGGGATGAGCCCCCACGACGCGACCGTCCAGGCCATGAAGGAGGTGTCGGCCCCCGTCATCGGCATCGCCCTCATCCTCACCGCAGTGTTCATCCCCGTGGCCTTCATCCCCGGCCTCACCGGCCGCATGTACCAGCAGTTCGCCCTCACCATCGCGATCTCGGTGCTGCTCTCGGCCTTCAGCGCGCTGTCGCTGTCGCCCGCTCTCGCGGCCATGCTCCTCAAGCCCGCCAAGCCGGCCACCGGCCTCCTGGGCAAGTTCTTCGGCGGCTTCAACCGGGTCTTCGACCGCGCGACGAAGGGCTACGTGACGGGCGCACAGATTCTCGTCCGTCGCTCCATCCTCACGATCGGGATCGTGGCCCTGGTCGCGGTGGGCGGGGGCTTCTTCGGCTCCCTGCTGCCCGCCGGGTTCATCCCCGAAGAGGACCAGGGCATCCTCGGCGTCAACGTGACCCTGCCCGCGGGCTCGTCCCTCGAGCGCACGAGCGCGGTGCTCTTGCAGGTCGAGGAGATCATCGGCAAGACGGAGGGCGTCGAGTCGTACCAGACGATCGGCGGGTACGGCGTCGTGACCAGCACGTACCAGCCGAACTTCGGCACGGTCTTCATCCGGCTCAAGCCCTGGCACGACCGGCACGGCGAGGCCATGCACGCGCGCGGGTTCATGGCCCGCCTCGCCGGGCAGTTCGGCAAGCATCCCCGAGGCCATCATCTTCCCGTTCAACATCCCCACCATCTCCGGCTTCGGCGCCTCCGCCGGCTTCAACTTCCTGCTCCAGGACCGCAGCGGCAGCCTGAGCGTCGAGCGGCTCGGCGAGCTGAGCCGCGAGTTCCAGGAGGCGGCGCGCAAGCGGCCGGAGATCGGCAACATCTTCACGTCGTTCGACCCGCGCTACCCGCAGGTGAAGGTGGAGCTCGACCGCGAGAAGGCGCGCAAGATGGGCGTGCCCGATCAACGAGGCGTTCCAGGCCCTCGCCTCCAGCCTGGGCGGCAGCTACGTGAACGACTTCAACCGGTTCGGACGCCTCTTCCGCGTCTACGTCCAGGCGGAGGCCGACTACCGTCGCAAGCCCGACGACATCGGCCAGATCTACGTGCGCAGCAAGACCACGAACGACATGATCCCGCTGGCGACGCTCATCACCATCAGCTCGCAGGCGGGCACGGAGCTCACGAACCGCTTCAACCTGCTCCGCTCGGTGGAGCTCAACGGCGTTCCCGGCCGCGGCTACGCTTCCGGGCCAGGCCCTCGCCGCGCTCGAGGACGTCTTCAAGCAGACGATGCCCCCGGAGATGGGCTTCGCCTACTCGTCGCTGTCCTACCAGGAGAAGATCGCGCCTCCCGCCGGGCCCGACCTTCGTGGCCGCCATCGTCTTCGTCTTCCTGCTCCTCGCCGCCATGTACGAGAGCTGGCGGCTGCCCTGGGCGGTGCTCCTCGGCTCGCCCCTCGTGGCCCTCGGCGCCTTCTTCGGGGTCTGGCTCGCCGGCTACGACAACAACGTCTACGTCCAGATCGGCAACATCATGCTCATCGGCCTCGCCGCCAAGAACGCGATCCTGATCGTGGAGTTCGCCAAGGCCAAGCACGACCAGGAAGGGATGCGCGATCGAGGAGGCCGCCCTCGAGTCGGCGCGCCTGCGCTTCCGGCCCATCCTGATGACCGCCTTCGCCTTCATCCTGGGCGTCGTGCCCCTCATGCGGGCGAGCGGCGCGGGCGCGGGCGCGCAGAACGTGATGGGCACCGCCGTCTTCTTCGGGATGCTCGTGGCCACCGCCCTCGGCGTCTTCCTGATCCCGGGCAACTACGCCTTCGTCGAGCTCCTGGGCCGGAAGAAGCAGGCGGCGGGCACGGCGCCGCCGCCCCACGCCGCGCCGTCTCACGGGGGAGCGCACTGAGATGGCGCGCCGACGCCTCACCCCGGTCGTCGCCTTCCTCGCCCTCCTTGCCGGCGGCTGCCGGCTCGGTCCGAACTACAGCCGACCGGCCGTCCCGACCCCTCCCACCTGGCGCGACCTGCCGGTCGCCGAGGCGGAGAGCCTGGCCAACCTGCCCTGGTGGGAGGTCTTCGACGATCCGCAGCTCCAGGAGCTGGTCCGTCTCGCGCTCGTCGAGAACAAGGACCTGAAGATCGCGGTGGAGCGGGTGGAGGAGG
This sequence comes from uncultured Acidobacteriota bacterium, assembly GCA_963742595.1. GTDB lineage: Bacteria > Acidobacteriota > Vicinamibacteria > Fen-336 > Fen-336 > CAVPGH01. The sequence continues at coordinate 974,029 of CAVUMT010000001.1, forward strand.
CACGCGCGCGGTACGGCTTCGCCAAGGCGGACATCTGGCCGAAGGTCGACCTGAGCGGCACCGCGCGGCCGCCTCCGCTTCAACTCGGGCAGCCTCATCCACACTCCCGAGGGCGACGCGGGCACGATCAGCGAAGGGACGGAGACCCCGATCTACGCCGTCTCCGCCGACGTGAGCTGGGAGATCGACTTCTTCGGCCGCATCCGCCGCGCCACGGAGGCCCAGAAAGCGCTGTTCCTCGGCACGCAGGAGGCGCGGCGCGGCGCGGTCCTCACCCTCGTGGCCGACGTGGCCCGCGTCTACCTGGAGCTTCGGGACTTCGACCGCCGGCTCGCGATCGCCCGGCGCACGATCCAGACGCGCCGGGAAAATGTCCAGTCGCCAAGGACCGCTTCGAGGGCGGCCTCACCCCCGAGCTGGACGTGCGCCAGGCCGATGCCGAGCTCCACCGTGTGCTCGTCGTGGTCTTCGACCTCGAGCGCCTGATCGCGCTCAAGGAGAACGAGCTCTCGGTGCTCGTCGGCCGCAATCCGGGCCCCATCGTCCGTGGCCGCGAGATCGACGAGCAGAAGCTGCCGGCAGCGCCGTCCCCGCCGGCCTTCCTGCCGCACTGCTCGACCGCCGCCCGGACGTGCGCGAAGCCGAGCTCACCCTCGCCGCCGACACCGCCAACATCGGCGCAGGCCAAGGCGCTGCTCTTCCCCCGCATCGCCCTGACCGGCTCCTTCGGCTTCGCGAGCACCGACTTCGACACGCTGTTCGACGGCCCCAGCAAGTCCTGGAACATCATCGGCAACCTGCTGCAGCCGATCTTCAACGCGGGCAAGAACAAGCGGCGGGTCGAGATCACCGAGTCGCTGCAGCGCCAGACGCTCTACGACTACGAGCGCACGATCCTCCAGGCCTTCCGCGAGACCGAGGACGCGCTCATCGCCTACCGCATGACCGGCGAGCAGCGCGTGGCCCAGAGAGTGCGCGTGGAGGCCGAGCGCAAGGTGCTGGAGCTGGCCGAGCTGCGCTACCGGGGCGGCGTCACCGCCTACCTCGAGGTGCTGGACGCCCAGCGCTCGCTCTTCGACGCGGAGCTGGACGAGGCGGCGACGATCGGCAGCCACCTCGTCTCGCTGGTGCGCCTCTACAAGGCTCTGGGCGGCGGCTGGCCCGCGGCCCCCGAGCCTCCCCCGCAGGGCGGGGCCGCGGAGGCGGCGGCCCGGGAATGAGCAAGAGCGCCGCCGAACGGGCCGCGTGGGCGAAGGAGAACAGGGTGGCCTTCGAGGTCGGCCCCCTCGTGGAGCTCCGCGGCCAGGACAGGGTTCAGGTCGGGTTCACCCTGACGCTTTACGGCGCCTTTCCCGCCGACGAGCCCGTGGCCGCCCGCCGGGAGGCGAGCCGTCGCCTCAAGGAGGAGATGCGCGCCTTCCTGGAGGAGGAGATCACTCCCGGCGAGGGCGTCGCCCGGACGGAGTGGCAGGAATCGGGCACGGAGATCGTGATGCGGCCGCAGAACGAGCTCAAGCCCGAGGTCGGGGTGACCCTCCGGATCTTCCACGCCGACGAATACATGAAGTCCGTGACGGCTGGGGAACGGGAAGGCCTGGCCCGGTTCGAGAAGAAGCTCATGGAGAAGGGGCTACGGCAGGGCCACTGGTAGGAGGCGCTGCCCGCGTAGCTACGGTAACTTACGGTGCTGTTACTTCCCCCAGGGCACCCGCGAGCCCAAAGTAACCTCGTCCTTGGGGGTCGTGATGCTCCGCGGACGTCGGCACCGCTGGTCTCCCCGGCCGGCGGCGAGTCCCCAGGTTAGACGGGGTTTGTCAAAGGAGAACAGCATGCTTCAAGCCACATTCAGCACGTGGCGGGTCTTCCTCATCGGAGCCACCGCCCTGGGCCTGGCGATCGGCGCCACCGCACAAACGACCCAGACGAAGGAGACCGTGCCGGGTGGTCCCGCCACGGTGAAGACGGTGCAGGTGAGTGGAGAGCTCGTGGCCAAGGGCTCGAACTGGCTCATCGCGAAGGACTCGGCCGGCTTCTACAAGCTCTACAACGTTCAGGCGGGGAGGAAGGCCATCGTCGACGGCGTGCCCGAAGACCCTGGACCAGCTCCAGATGGGGACGTTTCTGACATCGACCGCCACCACCACCGAGACGCCGGTGATCAAACGGACCACGACGATTACGCAGGGCACCGTCTTCTGGGCCTCTCCGAAGAGCATCATCGTGACGCTGGAAGGCGGCGAGAACAAGCAGTACGAGGTGCCGGAAGGCTTCAAGTTCAACGTCGCCGGAAAGCAGCTCGATGCGATGGAGCTTCGTGCCGGCATGAAGCTCACCGGGACGAAGATCGTCGAGGAGCCGGTGACCGTGATCACGCACGACGTCGTCGTTTCGGGCACCGCCCCCAAGTAACCCTCAGTGTCCGCTCCCCGGCCGGGGTGAGCCCCGGCCGGGTCCGCCGAAACCCGCAGCCATGTCCGCGGCGGCGCCGTGGACGAGCTGGGAGGACGAGATGATGAGCAAGACGAAGACGGCCGCGTATTGGCTGCCGCTCGTGATCACCGTGGCGCTCGGGTCGAGCACGGCTTCGCCCAGGCTCCGGCGACGACTGCGACGCCACCCCCGGCCGGCACGATGAAGCCGGCAACCCTGGGCCTCGCCGTGTATCCCGGCTCGGGCCAGGATGCGACTCAGCAAGGCAAGGACGAAGGCGAGTGCTACACCTGGGCTCAACAGCAGACCGGAATCGACCCCACGGCGGCTCCGACTCCCGCCCAGGCGGCGGAAACACCGAAGGGCGGGGCGGTCAAGGGCGCGGCCCGCGGCGCGGCGAAGGGAGCCGCCGTCGGTGCGGTCGGCGACGACGACCGGCAGCGTGACGAGGGCAATCTCGACGCCGGAGAAGGCGCGGCGGCGGGCGCGGCGGCGGGCGCGGCCAAGGGACGCCGTCAACAGAAGAAGGCCGGGAAGCAGGCCGAGGCCCAGGCGCAGCAGACCGCCCAGGCCCAGGACGCCGCGAGCAAGGACACCTTCAAGAAGTCCTGGGGCGCCTGCCTCCAGGGACGCGGCTACAGCGTGAAATAGCGCGAATCCCGATCGTCAATGAGCGCGGAGTCCGTCGATCCGTCACTCGCCCCGTCCCTCGTCGACGACGTAGCGCTCCGGCTGCAGCGACAGGTGGGGCTCGTCCCCGCGCGGGGCCTCGGTGTCGTTCGCCGGGCCGTGTTCTTCGCCCTGCTCACGTGGCTGCCCCTCGTCGCGTGGGCCCTGTACACGGGCCGGATACTGCCCGGCGTCGTCGACGAGCCGCTGGTCATGCACTTCGGCGTGCACGTCCGCTTCCTGCTGGCCGTTCCGGCGCTCATCCTCGGCGAGGCCATGGCTCACCGGGTGAGCACGACGCTCATTCCCTACTTCCTGACGTCGGGCGTGGTCCCGCCCGCGCAGCGAGGGGCCTTCGTCCGCGTCGTCGGAAGCGTCGCCCGCCTGCGCGATCGCACTCTTCCCTGGGTGGTGATCGCCGTGGTCGTGCTCGCCTGGACGATCCTGCAGCCCGTCGGCCGTCGGAGCGGAGGCGGGGCACGAGGCGAAGTGGGCGTCGATCGCGGAAGGCGGCGGGCTCGGGTTCGGAGGCTGGTGGTTCCTGTACGTGAGCCGGCCCATCTTCAGCGTTCTCCTGGCGGGGTGGCTCTGGCGTCTGGCCCTGCTCTTCGTCCTGCTGAGGCGCATCGCCCGGCTCGATCTCTCGATCGTGCCGACCCATCCCGACGGGGCAGGCGGCCTGGGATTCTTGAAGGACATGCCGAAGGCCTTCAGCCTGCTCGCCTTCGCCGCCTCGGCGGTGGTGGCCTCGCGCCTCGCCCACGACGTCATGTACCACGGCGTCACCCTGCTGTCGCTGAAGGTCGTGCTCACCGGCTTCGTGGTGCTGGTCATCGTCATCTGCGTGGCGCCCCTGCTGGCGCTTGCCGGTCCCCTCGCCGCCGCCAAGCGTCGCGCTCTGCTGGACTACGGTGCGCTCGTCGGCGAGCACGGGCGCCTGGTGCGCCGGCGCTGGATCCTGGGCGAGAACACCGGCAGACGACGCGCTCCTGCAGGCCCCGGAGATCGGGCCGGTGGCCGACACGCTGGCCCTCTACGACGCGGTCCGCCGGATGCGGGCCGTGCCCTTCGGGAAGTCCACGCTGCTCGGCATCGCGGTCCCGACGTTGATCCCCATCCTGGCTCTGCTCTCCACCCAGGTCCCGATCAAGGACGTCCTGAAGAAGATCGTCGGCGCTCTTCTCTAGGGTAGAGACTAGAACGACCAGGCGAGGCCCAGCACGAGCCGGGTGTCGTCCTTCTTGGGAAAGCTGCCGTCCTCGAGCGGGCGGGGATCCTGAACGCGGTCCCACACATAGGCGAAGTTGAGGTCGAGGTCGCCGACGAGCTCGATCTTCAATCCCGTGTCGACGTGGTGGGTGTAGCGGCCGGACACCTCGTCGGTGAAGAACGCGTTGTAGTAGGCGTAGACGTCGATCGATCCGGTGAACTCGTGGTCGAAGCGGGTGCCGATGCGCAGCGCCAGGCTGCTGGCGGAGTCGTCGTCGCCGGGGGGAACGCTCGTCCAATTGGTCGACTGCCAGGCAGGGCCGGTCGTCGCGCTCCAGGTCGTGCGGGAGGTGTCGACGATCTCGTAGCCGACGCCCGCGGTGACCGTCCAGCGGTTGGCGATGTTCTGGAAGGGGTCGCGGTACCACTCGAGGCCGACCAGGTTGAGGAACAGCCGCTTGCTCAGGAAACGGTCCCAGCCCAGGGTGACCCGGTGGTTGTTCGACGTGTCCTCGGAGTTGATGCGGGTGAGGTTGCCGATGTAGTCGATGCCGGTGCGGTCCCGCACCGACCGACGCACCGTCCCGAGCCGCGCCGTGTAGTCGATCTGGTCGGTGTTGCCGCTGCGGATGGTGCCACCCAGGTTGGTGTAGCCGGACCAGTAGTCGATCTCCCTCTTGGCGCCGACGACGATGGTCACGATCTCCGACCGGGCGAAGGCGGTCTCGCCCGCGTCGGCGATCGTCCGGGCGTTGGTGCCGTCCACGATCAGCCGGCCCGTGACGCGGCGGGCGGTCGGCGAGGCCCACTTGCAGGACCCGCGACGAGCGCAGCTCCTTGATGTCGGCGAAGTCGAACGTGTGGACGCCGAGCTCGTCGCTGTCGAACTCGAGCTTCCCGTCGTACATCGACACGATCTCGCCCTTGAGCCACTCGTCCGACGGGAGCCGGATCCAGTCGAAGTCCGCGGGCAGGCCCTCCGGGGCCTTCGGCTGCCAGGTTGGTTTGGCGTCGTCGGCGCGGGCTGCCGGTGCGGCGAGCAGCGAGGCCGCGAGGCCGGCTGCCGCCAGGCAAAGGGCGTGTCGCGCCCGCGGGCGGGAGGCTGCTGCGACTACACCCATGTTCAGTGCTACCGCGGCCGATTAGAGCGCCCTCGGTCCACAGTGTCAATCGCGTGCCCCGAGGCGAATCGAGCCGGCCCCACAGGCGCCAGGCGCCGCCCGCACGCCCGTGTATCATCAAACCATGTGGCGCGTGCTGGCGCTCCTCGGCTTCGTTGCTCTCGGGTGCGCGTGTGGAAGCAACCTCGAGGGGCCCGAGCCTACGCCGTCGCCGCCCGCGCGGACTCCCAACCGGCTGGGCAGCTTCAACTTCACCCTCGAGGCCCGGCCGGTGGCGGCCCAGGTGCAGCTCATGGCGTCCACCGGCTATCAAGGGGTTGCCATGCTGTACGACCCCGATGTCCTGCGTGAGTATCGGGCGACGCCCGCGGTGGCCGACGGTCGCCTGCCCGTCCTGATGGTCCTGTACGGGGTGATTGCCGAAGACGGCGTGGATCCCGCCACCGTTCGGGCGGCCATGCAGGCCATCCTCGCCGCCCGGGCTCTCCCCTGCCTCCACATCCCCGCCTTCTCGACGGTGGGCGTCGACCGCCTGGCCACGATCGCCGGTCAGGTGGCGGACATCGTGAGGGACGTCGATCCGAACGCGGTGCTCGCCCTCTATCCGCACGCCGGCGAGCCGATGGCGGACGCCGAGGACGCCCTGGACGTGATGATCCGGTCCGGGCGCCCCAACGTGCGGCTGTCCCTGCATCTCTGCCACGAGCTCAAGGCGGGCCACCAGAACCGCCTGGCCGAGGTGATCGCTCGTGTCTCCCGCCATATGGTCCTGGCTACGATCAACGGGGCCGATATCGAGCGCGAGGCGAACCTGTTCGACTACAGCCGCTCCATCCGTCCTCTCGCCGCGGGCGAGTTCGACGTCGAGCGGCTCTACCTGCGCCCGCTGCTCGACGCGGGATACGAGGGGCCCTTCATCCTCCACACGTTCGGACTGTCCGAGCCTCCGGAGACGCATTTCCCCGAGTCGTGGGCGCGGTGGCGGAGGATGATCGCGGCCTACTTCCCATAGGTTCGCCCCCCCGCGCCGGGGGCTTTGGTAGGATGACGGCTCTCGCGGATGGGGTCCGCTGCCTCAAAACGACGGAGCTTTCGACTCGTGGTGTACCTGGTGCTTCTGGCGCTGGGAGCGGGCCGGGGTCTCGATGCCCAGACGGGACTCACCGGCGGATCACTCGAAGGCTCGGTGCGGGACGGCACTGGCGCAGGCCTCGCGGGGAGTCTCGTCACCCTCGTCGAGGACGGCACGGGCATCGTGCGCACGACCTCGACCGACGCCCAGGGGCGATACGCTTTCGCGGCGCTTCACGTGGGAAGCTATCGATTGAGCGTGGCGGCCGACGGGTTCCGGACGTGGGAGCGCGAGGGTCTCCTGGCCGCGGTCGGCCGGGCCCTGGTCGTCGACGTCGGCCTCGTCCTGGCCGCTTCCGAAGCGGTCACGGTCCATCGCGAGGGCACGGGTGACGGCAACGAGGGCGCCGCGGTCGCCGCCCTCACCGAGGCCCGCTCGATCGACGGGCTACCGGCCAACGGCCGCGACTTCGTGGCCTTTTCCCTGCTGACTCCCGCCGTGGTCGCCGAGCGCACGCCGCCCACCGGCCCCACCGCTTCCTCCGGTCTGTCCTTTGCCGGCCAGCGCGCCCGCGCCAACCACGTGATGGTGGACGGCTTCGACAACGACGACGCCTTCACGGGAGCGGTGGCGGCCGCGTTCAGCCAGGAGGCGGTGCGGGAGTTCCAGGTCCTGGCCGCCTCCGCCCCCGCCGAGTTCGGCCACGCCGCGGGCGGGACCGTGAACACGGTGACGAAGAGCGGCAGCAACGACTGGCACGGCAGCGCCTTCTTCTTCCTGCGCGACCAGGCCCTGAACTCGAAGGAGCACTTCGAGAAGGTCGACGTCTTCGGCAACCCGGTGGACGCGCCCAAGGGGCCGTTCCACCAGGCCCAGTGGGGGGCCACGCTCGGCGGCCCCCTGCGCAAGGACCGGACCTTCGCCTTCCTCTCGTTCGAGCGCCGGTCTCTGGACGCGGCCAACTTCGTGACCATCGACCCGGGCGTGGCCGCGTCGCTCGAGGCCGCCGGGTTCGAGGTCGCGCTCGGCAGCGTGCCCTACGCCCAGCGGACCTGGAGCGCCCTGGCCAAGATCGATCACACCTTCACCCCGAATCACCGCCTGACCGTTCGTGGCCATCTCTCGGATCGCACGAACGAGAACATCGAGCCCTTCGGCGGGATCGTGGCGAGGAGCCATGGAGCCGTTCAGCTGCGCCGGGACTTCGGGATCGCGGCCGCGACCACGGACGTCTTCTCCTCGGGCTGGGTCAACGAAGGCCGCCTCCAGCTCGTCGACGGCGACCAGGACATCTACGGCCTCGATCCCGCGTGCGGCGGTCCCTGCCGGGACGTGCACCAGGGCGGGCCGGAGGTCACCCTGCCCGGGCTCGCGGTGGCCGGCCGGCAGCTCAACACGCCGCAGCTCCGCGGGAACCTCGATCTCCAGCTGGCGGACACGCTGACCCGGTCCACGGGGCGGCACACGATCAAGGCCGGCTTCGACATCGACCTCATGTGGCGCGACGGGGGGCTCGCGCAGGATTTCGGCGGGCGCTACGTCTTCACCGCGCTGCCGGCGATCCCCGGGCTCGTGTCGCGGCCGCTCTCGGCGCTCGAGGCCTTCGACCAGGGGCTTCCCGCGCTCTACTTCCAGGGCTACGGCGGAACCACCGCCTCGGGGACCTCGCGCCTCTACTCGGTCTTCGCGCAGGACCGCTTTCGAGCGCGGCCCTGGCTCACGCTGGAGGCGGGCCTCCGCTATCAGCGCTATGCCCTCGGCCTCGCGCCCGTCACCGTCTCGGACCTCGACGGGACGACCTTGACCTACGAGGTCCCGGACCGAGGCGATCTGGCCCCTCGCCTGTCCATCACCGTCGACCCGAGCGGCCGCGGCCGCACGTCCCTGCGCGCCGCCTACGGTCTGTTCCACGAGGACCCGCTCCTGCTCACGGCCCTCGTGACCGAGATCGTGAACGGACGCAACCTGCGGCTCCTGCGCGCGAGCCTGCCCCTGTCGGCCGAGGCCTGGCGATCGCCGGACCATCGCCTCCCCGAGCCTTCGTCGCCGTTCCCGAGCGTCGTCCAGGTGGCGGGCCCGGGGCTCGGCGTGGGCCATGCCCGGCAGCTCTCGCTGGGCTTCACCCAGGAGCTGGGACGCGAGATCACGCTGAGCCTCGATGCCCTTTCGGTCCGGGGCCATCGGCTGCTCGGCATCGTCGACTACAACCCGCTCGTGCCCGCGCTCGGCCCGGGGCGGCGTCCCAACGATCGCGACGGGAGGGCGGGGTCGACGACCTCGGTCAATCAGTTCCTGAACTACGGCGAGGGCTGGTATCGGGGCCTGGCCGTCTCGCTCCGCAAGCGGATGGGACACGGGTTCGAGGCCCTCGCGTCCTACACGCTGTCCGAGGCCGAAGACACGGTCAGCGACCTGGTCGGCCAGGTCAACGTGACGGAGGATCCGGGCCGCGGCCGCGATCCCCGGGATCCGGCCGGCGCGCCCCTGGGCTTCGACCCGGCGTCGTTCCGCGGCCCCTCCGCGGTGGACCAGCGCCACCGCTTCGTGCTGAGCGCGCTCGGCCGGCTGCCGTGGCGGCTCGAGCTCTCGGGAATCGTGACCGTGGGGTCGGGCCGACCGTTCACGGCGCTCTCCGGAGTGGACTCGAACGGCGACGGCCTGACGGTGACGGACCGGGCCCGGCGCGATCCCCGCGACCCGGCGACGCGTGTCCAGAGGAACGGCGAGCGTCTGCCCGGCACGGCCACGGTGGACGTGCGTCTGTCGCGCCGCTTCGCGCTGCCCCGCAACACGGCCCTCGAGGTGCTGGTCGAAGCCTTCAACCTCGCGAACCGCGTCAACTACACCGACGTCAACAACGTCTTCGGCCCGAGGTCGTTCCCGGACGAGCCTCAGCGCGACGAGCTGGGCCGGGTCACCTACGGGCGCTTCACCAAGGCCGCGGCGCCCCGGCAGGTGCAGATCGCCGCGCGCCTGAGCTTCTGAGGGAACGTTGAGCGTCCACAACCCGATCACCCAGGTCCTGCTGCCGATCCTGGTGGTGGTCGTGATGTTCGCCCTGGGCACCACCCTCACCCGCGACGACCTCGACCGGGTGCTCCGTCGCCCGCGGGCCTTCTTCGTGGGCGTCGTGACCCACGCCCTGCTCCTGCCCGGGCTGGCCTTCGTCCTCGCCTTCGCCCTGGAGCTGCCGCGCGACCCTGGCCATCGGCCTCGTGCTCATCGCCTCGTGCTCCGGCGGCCGCTCCGGCCAGCCTCTTCACCCACCTCGCCCGGGGCGACACCATGCTCTGCGTCTGCCTGACCGCGGCGGCCAGCCTCACGAGCGTCGTCACGCTTCCCTTGTTCATGAACGCCGCTCTTCGACTCTTCTCCGACGGCCCATCCGCCGTGCACCTCCCCGTCCTGGCCTCGTCGCTGACTCTCTTCGTCGTCTGCACGCTGCCGGTGGGCGCCGGCATGCTCCTGCGGCAGCGGCGGCCGGCCGCCGCTCGGGCCATCGAGGCCCGCGCGGGGGCCGTGGGCCTCGCGACGCTCGCCGTGGCCATCACGGCGGTGGTCCTGAGCGAAAAGGACAACGTGCTTCCGGCCCTGGCCCGGGCGGGCGGACCCGCCTTCGTCCTCAACGTCCTGGCCGTTTCCCTGGCCTGGGCCGCGGCCGCTCTCTTCCGCCTCGACTTCCGGCAGCGCATCGCGGTAGCACTCGAGTGCGGCCTGCAGAACTTCGCCCTGGCCGCGTTCGTGGCCCTGACGCTCCTCTCCGACGGTGCCTTGCTCGTGCCTCCCCTGGCCTATGGGCTGATCTGCTACGTGTCCGCGGCCGTGTCGTGTTCCTCGGGCCGCAGGGCGGCGGGGCTCGAGGCGGAGCTCGTGGCTCCTAGAACGTGAGCTGGATGCGGCTCTGGAAGAACTGCGTGCCGCCGGTCAGGTCGAAACGATCGAGCTGGCCGTAGCCGTAGGCGGCCTCCAGGCGGACGTTGTCCGACAGGTGCCAGTTCACCATGGGGGTCACCCTCCAGAACCGGCCGCCCCTGAGCGTGCCGCCGTCGAGGTCGATGTAGGAGACCCGGAAGACCGCTTCCCAGGCGCCGGGACCGCCGTGGAACACGGTCCTCGCCGGGGAGACCGCGTTGAAAAACCCGCCGCGCGTGTTGTATTTGCGGGTCTCGCCGGTCAGGAGCCAGCTCACGACCACCTCGCCTCCCTGGAAGAAGGGGTCGCCGGCCTCCGGCGCCTTGGCCCACTGGAAGAAGTACTCGGTCCCCACTAGAAGCGGTCCAGGACGGTAGTACGCCTCGAAAGCCAGCATCTTCGTGTCCTCGCAGGGGAAGGTGCCGGTGTCGACGAAGTATTCCGCCAGGAAATCCTCGGGTCGGGATCGGAGCCGGAGCTCGCCGTCTTTGGGCTTGCCGTAGCGGCCGCCCACCCCGAGGTGGAGGAGGGTTTTCGTCTCCTCGGAGGCGACGGGAAGCCAGGCCAGGCGGGAGACGAATTGCTTTTCGTAGGTCGAGAAGCTCTGCCCCTCGGAGAGCCAGTCCGTGTAGGCGCCGAGGTTCCACAGGATGCGCTGCTTGGGCAGGTAACCGAGCCACTTGATGCCGTCGGCCAGGATGGGGATCGTGGCGTCGTTGATCGTCATGCGCTCCATCGTCCAGCCCGAGTAGCCGACCATGACCTTGTTCAGCGAGAACCCTTCCTTGGTGCGGCCGACGAAGATATGGCCCCACAGCTCGGGCACCGCCACCATGATCCCGGTCTCCCGCAACAAGAACTCGTCTGTGGGGCCGTTGTACATCAGTCCGAGCGAATAGGTGATTGCCCGCTCCCACTTGGGGAAGAAGCGCCCCTTGAAGACGAGGCGGGCGTCACGGACCCCCCCTTCCGGCGCGAGATCGAACTGCTCGCGGCTCTCCTCGTCCTGTGAGTACCCGGCGACGTCGTAGAGGAAGCCCCCTCCGAGCCTGATCGTGAAGTAAGGGCCTTCGTAATGGTTCCACTTCAGGAGCTGGCGCCGGGGCTCCTCGGCGAGCGCCTCGCCCGCCTCGAGGCTGTCGTCCAGCGTGGGAGGCTCGTCCGAGGGAGCGGGCTGCTGACCCCGGGCCGAGCCCGGGGTCAGGAACGCAACGGCCAACGCGCACGCCACCACCAGGTGGCGGTCAATATTCACGGGCGGTCAATATTCGTAGAAGAGGCCCTGCAGCTCCTTGGGCGTGCGGGTCTTCAGGAGCGCGAGCGCGAGCAGGATCCGCGCCTTCTGCGGGTTGAGCTCGTCGGAGGCGATCAGGTTGAGCTCGTCGTCGTTGACCTCCACGTTGCGGCCCACGTTCCCCGTGGCCACCCGGCTGCTGCGGACGACCACGACTCCCTTCTTGGCCACGCGGGCGGCGGCATCCAGGGATACCTTGTTCATGTTGCCGTTGCCCACGCCGGCGATCACGATGCCCTTGGCTCCGCTCGCGGCCGCGGCGTCGATGAGGTCGGGCGACATGTCCGCGCAGGCGAAGATGATGTCCACCCGCGGGAGCTTGGTCACTCCCTTGACGCTGAACTCGCTCCCCGTGGTGTGCTTCCACGGGGGGCTGTTGTAGAAGTCGTTCTTCCCGTACGAGGCCACCCCCACGAGCCCGCGCAGCGGCGACATGAACGTCTGCACGGAGGTGGTGCTCGTCTTGGTCAGGGAGTGCGCGGCGTGGATCCAGTCGTTCATGACCAGCAGCACGCCGCGCCCGCGGGCCTTGGGATCGACGGCCACGCCCACGGCGTTGTAGAGGTTGAGGGGGCCGTCCGCGCTGACCGCGGTGGACGGCCGCATGGAGCCCACCAGCACCACCGGCTTGTCGGTCTTCACCACCAGGTTCAGGAAGTACGCGGTCTCCTCCATGGTGTCCGTGCCGTGGGTGATGACGATCCCGTCCACACCGCTGGTCGGCGCCAGCTCGTTGATGCGGTTGGCGAGCTTCAGCATGATGTCGAAGCTGATGTCCTGGGAGCCGACGTTGGAGATCTGCTCCCCCTTGACACTCGCCAGCTCCTTGATGCCGGGCACGGCCTGCAGCATGGCGTCGATGGTGACGGCGCCCGACGTGTAGCCGGACTGCGTCCCCGTGGCCGCCGCCCCCGCGATGGTCCCGCCGGTGGCCAGGATCACCACGTTCGGGAGCTTCTTCTCCTGGGCCCCCGCAGTCGGTGCGCCGCCGGCGATGAGGGCCGCCGCCAGGGCCAGGCACGCCTTCGATGACGTTTGCATAAATCGCTCCTTTGGGCGCGTTCGACTACTTGTTCTCGTACTTGATCCGGTCGAGGTTCGTCAGCTTGACGGGATCGAGGAGGTCAGCGATCTGCTTCTCGGTGAGGATCTTCTTCTCGCGGATGATCTCCAGGATGCCCTTCCCGCTCTTGTAGGCCTCGGCGGCCAGCTCGGTGGCCTTCTCGTAGCCCACCACCGGGTTGAGCGCGGTCACGATCCCGACCGTGGTCTCCATGTAGTGCGCGAGCACCTTCTCGTTGAGGGTGATCCCGTCCACGCACTTGGTACGGAACGCCTTCGACGTGTTGTGGAGGAGGTGCTGCGACTCCATCATCGCGACGCCTTCCACCGGCTCGTAGGCGTTGAGCTGGAGCTGTCCGCTGTGCGCGGCCAGGGTGACCGTGTAGTCGTTGCCCATCACCCGGAAGGCGACGAGGTTCATCAGCTCGGGCATGACCGGATTGACCTTGCCCGGCATGATCGAGGAGCCCGGCTGCATCGCGGGCAGGTTGATCTCGGCCAGCCCCGCGCGGGGGCCGGAGGTGAGGAGGATGAGGTCGGAGGCGATCTTGGAGAGCTTGATCGCGACGCTCTTGAGCGCGGCCGAATACACCACGAACCCCTGCTGGTCCCAGGTGGCGGCCAGCATGTCCTTGGCGGGCACGATGGGCTTGCCGGTGATCTGGGCGAGGTGGTAGGCGCAGCGCGGCGCGTACCCTTCGGGGGCGTTCAAGCCGGTGCCGATGGCGGTGGCCCCCATGTTGACCGCGTAGAGATACTTCTCCGCGTCGCGCAGGAGCTGGATCTCGCCTTCGAGCGAGGCCGCGAAGGCGTGGAACTCCTGGCCCACCGTCATGGGCACTGCGTCCTGCAGCTCCGTGCGGCCCATCTTGACGATTTTCAGGTACGCGTTGCCCTTGGCGCGGAAGGAGGCGGCCAGCTGCTCCAGCTCCGCCACCAGCTTCCCGTTGCGCAGGATGAGGGCGATCTTGATCGCGGTGGGGTACGAGTCGTTCGTGGACTGCGACATGTTCAGGTCGTCGTGCGGCTCGACGATGTTGTAGCTGCCCTTGGGGTGGCCGGCCAGCTCGAGGGCGACGTTCGCGAGCACCTCGTTGGCGTTCATGTTCGTGGAGGTGCCGGCGCCGCCCTGGTACCAGTCGGTGCGGAACTGGTCGTGGTACTTGCCGTCCAGCACGGCCTGGCAGGCCTTCTCGATCAGGGCCAGCTTCTCTTTCTTCATGGCCCCGACGTCGGTGTTGGCCCGCGCCGCGGCGAGCTTCACGATGGCCCAGGCCTCGAAGAAGCCGGGATAGTGGTTCGTGAGCACTCCGGAGATCTGGAAGTTCTCCAGCGCCCGCGCCGTCTGCACGCCGTAATAGGCGTCTGCCGGGATGGCCTTCTCCCCCAGGAGGTCCTTCTCCATCCGCGTGCGGGGAGCGGCCTGCGGCTCGGCGGCCCCCGCCCCGGAAGCCGAACACAGCACGAGGAGCCCCAGGGTCGCGGCCAACCGCTTCGCGTTTTTCATGAAACGACCTCCTTCAGACGGCGGAACGCTCACACGATCGGCCACGCGCCGCCGGAAGAGAAGTAACAAGGGGGTAAGTTACGGTTGCAGGCTGCCTTGCGGCTACCTCACGACAGGGGCAGGCCGGCCTTCTCGAGGCCGTCGACCACGAGGTCCATCACCTCGGGAGGCTTGATGTAGTAGCCGATCAGGGTGCGTCCGCGAGCGCCGAAGTCCGGCTTGGCCTGCAGGAGCTCGGCGACCTCCACACTCGCCTCCGCGGTGCGCCCCAGGAGGCCGAGGCTGCTCGCGCGCATGACCGCGCGCCAGAAGAACGTCGGGTCACGGTACTCGAGCGCCGTCTGATAGGCGAGGTTCGTCTCGCCCCGACGAAGGAAATCGAACCAGAGGCCAAAGGCCCCGAGCGGCTGGCAGTGGGGATTTCGCTCGGACGCCGCCCGGATGAGGCCGGGGCCTCGGGTGTCGCCGAGCAGGGTCAGCAGGTAGCCGATGATCTCGAGGTACACGAGGGAATCGTTGCTCAGTCGGAGGGCCTGCTCCAGCTCCTCCCGCGCCGCGGACAGCTCTCCCTTGACCATCAGGGCGGACGCGAGGACGCACCGCGCCCTTCGGCTGGAAGGATCCACGCGCACGCCGTGGTGGGCGTAGGTGATCGTGTGGTCGATGGGGGTGGGGATGGACGTCACCTCGAAGGCGTAGTTGGCCATGCACACCCGGGCGAGCCGCGTCCAGGCCTGACCGCACTCGGGGTCCGCCTTCACCGCCTGATGCAGCGCGTCCAGAGCGGGGCGGAGGGTCTGCGGGTCGCGGGCCAGGAAGAACTCGAAGGAGAGGAGCATCGCGTCGTAGGGAGTGAGGGATGCGGTGTTCTTCCTTCGACGTTCGGTGGCCAGATGCTGGGTGACGACGCCTTCCTCGGCTCCCACTCGCGCCGCGATGACGCGGGCGATGTCTTCCGGGGTGCCCGCCCACCGGCCCGGGTGGGCGGCCGTATGATAGTCGTCGCCCCAGACGTGCTCGCCCGTCGCGCAGTGGACGAGCTGGGCGGTCACCACGAAGTCGCCTTCCTCTCGCCGGAGGCGTCCCCGCAGCTCGAAATGCGCCTCCTGACCTTGGGAGACGAGCTTCTCCGCGTCCCGGTGCGAAAGGACTCGGGCGTCGTGGTACCGAACGAGCTCCGTGATCACCTCGTCCTTGAGCCGGGTCGCCATCGCCAGGGGAGCGGCGTCCCCGACGGCAACCTCGAACGGAATCACAGCGATGGACGGCCAGGGGTTCGCGGCCCCGAAGAGCTCCGGCTCGCCTGTTGCCGGCACGCTGGTGGAGACGCCGGCTCCGGCCTCGGGTCGTGAGACGGCCACCGCCTCCGGCGCCTCCGACGCGGTGGTTTCCACGTCGTGGAACACGGGGACGTAGCTCCCCCTGGGCAGCTCGATCCTGAGGGCCTGCCCCTTCCCTTCCAGGAGGTAGTAGCGCTCGAGGGATCGGCGCAAGCGGCCGGCCTGGATCCTCACGATGGGATCGACCAGGGCGTCGAAATCGACGTTCCGGCCGAATACCTGGGTGGCCAGCGCGACCTGGGTGAGCTCTTCTCCCCTTCCGGCCAGCGCCTCCTCGACCACGAAGCGCAGGAACTCACGCGAGCGCGGGGACGCGTCGAAGTCCGGGCTCAGGAGCAGCTGCCCCAGGTGTCGACGCACTGACCGGGCTCGTGAGGAGGAAGGTTTCCGACCACTCAACAAGCGCGGCCTCTCGCCCCCCGCATCAGTCCATGAGCCCCGGGGACTCGAACCGGCGCCGGTACTAGGGCGCGTGCTCATGGGTAGGACCACGGTCTCCAGCCACCCATAGCGAGCGGCGGGACCCAGAACGAAACTTCACGGTATCAAAGGGTTGCCGTCAGGGCAACCCGCCCCGGAGGAGGCGCCCCACGCCGTTGCAACCGTAACTTACGTTCACGCTACTTCTTTTCCGGCCTCCTCACGCGCATCTTGTGGCTCGGCGGTCGACGAGCATGCATCCAGCGTTGAAGCTAGTGATCGAACGGTTTTCGTCTGTTCGGGATGAAGCGGAGCTCTTGTTCGAGCAGGACGACGCCTTTCGTGAGCTGAGCGAGGAGTACCAGGTCTGCTGCGAGGCGGCGGTGCGCCTCGAAAGGGCGGGACCGACGAGCGTGGCGCTTCTTAGAGAGTACGGGGCGCTGCGCCTGCGCCTGGAGGGCGAGTTGCTCCGGCACCTGTCGGAGCACCCGCCAGCCTGACCCTTTCGACGTGTGTCCAAATGGAGGATTTCCGATGAACGTCAGGAGCTTCGTGTTCGTGCTGGCAGGAGCGCTCGGGTTCGTGGGCGGTCCGGTGGGGGCCCAGACGGCTGCCCCCGCCCCAGCGGCTGCCCCCGCGGCGGCCAAGACGGCCGACCTCGACAAGGTGATCGAGATCTTCCGCAAGGACGTCCGCGCGGAGAAGTCCGACATCGTCGCGAAGACCATGCAGCTCGACGCCGCCCAGGCCGCGGCTTTCTGGCCCGTCTACAAGGCCTACGAGGCGGAGCGGCAGACGCTGGGCGACCAGCGGCTGGCGGTGATCCAGGACCTCGCCGAGCACTTCGACGCACTGAACGACGCCAAGGCCAAGGGCCTGCTCGACCGTTCGATGGCGATCGAGGAGCAGCGCGTGGGGCTCGAGAAGAAGTACAAGGACGAGTTCCTCAAGGTGCTGCCCGCCAAGACGGTGGCGCGCTTCTTCCAGGTGGACAGCCGCCTCAACAACCTGATCAACCTGAAGATTTCCTCCCAGATCCCGCTCGTCAACTGAGCTAGAAGCCGAAAGGGACCCGGCAGGCACCATGCGAGAGATGAAGAACATCCGATCCGT
This sequence comes from uncultured Acidobacteriota bacterium, assembly GCA_963742595.1. Taxonomy (GTDB): domain Bacteria; phylum Acidobacteriota; class Vicinamibacteria; order Fen-336; family Fen-336; genus CAVPGH01. The sequence continues at coordinate 991,178 of CAVUMT010000001.1, forward strand.
CGGAGCGACCGCCCTGGCGCTGGGCCTAGCCCTCCCGCTCATGGCGCAGGAGTCCACTCCGGCCGCGAAGTCCGTGAACGTCCCCGTCACGGTTTCCTGCTCCTCGAAGCCGGGCGAGCGCCAGGACTGCCCGGCCGACACGTCCAAGGGGGTCGTCCTCGCGAAGTCCTCCGGCGAATCGCCCTGCCTTCTCGGCAGGACGTGGGGCTACGACGACAAGGGCGTCTGGGTGGCGGACGGATGCAGCGGTGAGTTCGTCGTCGGCCGGGCTTTGGCCGAGGCGGTGGAGACGGGAGAGGCGAAGAAGAAGTCCCTCCAGTACATCCCCAACGCCGGGTTCCTGCTCGTCGACGGGCGAGAAGGGCGAGATGTACGTCCGCCTCTTCAGCTACGCGCGCTATCTGAACCAGAAGGGCCTCGACCCGACCTACGAAGATGCCTTCGGCAACACCGAAGCTCGTGCCCCAGCGCGAGGACTTCCAGCTCAACAAGTTCTTCCTGCCCTTCTCCGGCTGGTTCCTGACGCCGAAGTTCCGTTACTACCTCTACGTCTGGTCCTCGAACGTCTCGCAGGGCGATCCCGCGCAGGTGGTGGGCGCGGGCAACCTCAGCTACGTCTTCAACAGGTATGTGACGTTGGGGGCGGGGATCACGAGCCTCCCGAGCTGTGCGCAGCACCGAGGGCCAGTTCCCCTACTGGCTCGGCGTCGACGATCGCCTGACCTCGGACGAGTTCTTCCGCGGCTCGTACACGACCGGCATCTGGCTCAAGGGCGAGATCTTCACCAAGGTCAAGTACATGGCCATGCTCGCCAACAACCTGAGCACGCTGGGCGTGAGCGCGGCCCAGCTCGACAACGACATCAACACCACGTCGCTCATGGTCCAGTGGCTGCCGACGACGGGGGAGTTCGGCCTCTACGGGACGTTCGGCGACTTCGACCACCACGAGAAGGTGGCGACGCGCTTCGGCGCGCACTACACCCACAGCGTCGAGGACAAGCAGAGCCAGCCGGGCACGAACACGATCGAGAACAGCCAGATCCGTCTCACCGACGGGAGCGTCATCTTCACGCCCGACCTCTTCGGCCCGGGCATCATCGTCGAGAAGGTGACCTACGACATGGTGAGCGTGGACGCCGGGGTCAAGTACCGGGGCCTGTCGCTGGAGGGCGAGTACTACTGGCGCTGGCTGAGCGACTTCAAGGGGAGCAACGTCCAGGGGATCGCCGAGATCCATGACACGGGCTTCCAGCTTCAGTCCTCGGCCATGGTCGTCCCGAAGACGCTGCAGGTGTACTTGAGCGGCGCGGCCATCTACGGGGACCGCTACGGCGACTCGTCGGAGGTGCGCGCGGGCGTCAACTGGTACTTCATGAAGGAGCGCGGCCTGCGGCTGAACGCGGAGTGGCTCCACCTGAACAAGTGCCCGGTGGGCTACACGGCCGTTCCCTATCCCGTGGGAGGCAACGGGAACGTCTTCCACACGAACATCGAGATGAATTTCTGAGCCGCACGGAAACATGAGATACACACGTCCGGGCCCTCTAGCCGTCGTCGCCCTCGCCTCCGGCGTCCTCTCCGCGCAGCCCTCCCAGGGGCCCGCGACCGGTTACGTCGTGAACGACTCGCACTTTCACCTGACGAACTACGTGCAGCGGGGCACGGACATTCGGGACTTCCTGAAGATCATGGGGACGAAGGTGGGCCGCGTCGCCCTCTTCGGAATCCCGCTGCAGCAGACGTGGTCGTACGGGAACACGGGCGACTTCGCGCCCACCTATTACCTGCAGACGGACGCGCCCCTCTACTACTACTCCTTCACCGACGCCTTCATCGCGATGGCGTACCGGTCGCTCTCCCCCGCGGAGCAGGCGCGCTTCGACCCGATGATCACGGGCTTCAACCCCGCCGACATGTACGCGGCCGAGCACATCCGGCGGGTGCTCGAGACCTTCCCCGGCGTCTTCTCGGGGATCGGGGAGTTCACGATCCACAAGGAGTTCGTCTCCTCGAAGATCGCGGGAGAGACGGCGAGCCTGACGAACCCTGCCCTCGACGCGATCCTGGCCTTCGCGGGCGAGGTCGGGCTCGTGGTGATCCTGCACAACGACGTGGACATGCCGTTCCCCAAGCCCGGCCAGGACCCCTACCAGGCGGCGCAACTCGGCGCGCTCTTCCGGCGCCATCCGAAGACCTCGATCATCTGGGCGCACTGCGGCCTCGGGCGCATCGTTCACCCCGTGAAGGACCAGCTCGGCATCGTCGGGCGCGCTCTCGACGACCCCGCCCTCGCCCACGTCGCGATCGACATCTCCTGGGACGAGGTGGCGAAGTACCTGGTGGCGACTCCCGAGGCGACACAGGCCGCGGCGGACCTCATCAACCGCCATCCCGACCGCTTCCTGTTCGGGACCGACGAGGTGGCCCCGACCGAGCAGGCGAAGTACCTGAAGGTCTACGACATGTACGCCCCGCTCTTCGCGAAGCTCACGCCCGAGGCGAGCGCCAAGCTGCGCAAGGGCAATTACGAGCGTCTCTTCGACGAGGCCCGCCGCAGGGTGCGGGCCTGGGAGAAAGCCAATGTCCGTCCGCAATCATGACGAGGAGGAAGCTGTGATGAGACTCAAGCGCACCGACCGCGTTCGCGAGTGGATGGGCGGGCTGCTCGTGGCCGCTCTGGTGCTGGGGACGCGGCCCTGGGCGCGGGCCGAGTCGACCGGAGCGTCGGGACCCGAGCCCGCTCCGAGCCCCGCGCCGAGCCCTGCCGCCACCCAGGACCCCGCGGCAACGGCCGACGCGAAGCCGCGCCTGGACATCTACGGCTTCGCCATGCTCGACTCGGGCTTCCAGTTCAAGCAGAACGATCCGAACTGGTACGACGTCGTGCGGCCCACCAAGCTGCCGTCGTTCGAGAACGAGTTCGGCGAGGACGGTCACTACTACGCGGGCGTGCGCCAGAGCCGCCTGGGCGTCAAGGGATTCATCCCGACGAGCGTCGGCGAGATCAAGACGATCTTCGAGTTCGAGCTGTTCGGCACCGGAGTGGACGCGGGCCAGACGACGTTCCGCCTCCGGCACGCCTGGGGCGAGCTCGGGCAGATCGGGGCCGGTCAGAGCTGGAGCCCGTTCATGGACATCGACGTGTTCCCGAACTCGGTCGAGTACTGGGGACCGAACGGGATGGTCTTCTTCCGCAACGTGCAGGTCCGCTGGACTCCATGGCAGAAGGGCGACTCGAACTTCATGGTCGCCCTCGAGCGTCCGGGGGCGAGCGCCGACCAGGGCGACTACGAGGGACGCATCGAGCTCGCGGACGTCAAGGCACGCTTCCCGCTGCCCGACCTCTCCGCGCACTTCCGGAAGGCGGGCGACTGGGGCCACATCCAGGTCGCGGGGATCCTGCGGCGGATGCAGTGGGACGACCTCAACACCGACGAGTTCGACCTCTCGGGCAAGGCCACCGGCTGGGGCATCAACGTGAGCACGAACGTGAAGATCGCCAAGCACGTGGCGCGGGCCTCCTTCGTCTACGGCGACGGCATCCAGAACTACATGAACGACGCCCCGGTGGACGTGGGCATCCAGAACAACTTCTCGAACCCCCGTACTCCCATCGTGGGCGTGGCCCTGCCCCTCGTGGGCATCGTGGCCTTCCTCGACCTCAACTGGAACGCGAAGTGGACGAGCACGGTCGGCTACTCGATGCTGGACATCGACAACAGCGACGGCCAGGCGGCGATGGCGTTCAAGAAGGGCCAGTACGCCCTCGCCAATCTCCTCTACTACCCCACCCCGAGCGTGTTCCTGGGGCCGGAGATCCAGTGGGGCAAGCGCGAGAACTTCCGGGACGGCTTCACCTCGGACGACTTCCGCATCCAGTTCTCGGCCAAGTACAACTTCAAGCATTCTGTGGGAGGTAAGTGATGAAGGCGTTCAATGCCGTTCGCAAGGGGCTCCGGCTCCTCATCGTGACGGCGGCGGCTCTCGTCCTCGCCGTGCCGGCGCTGCGCGCGCAGACCCCGGCAGAGATCCAGGGCGCACTCGACGCGGCCCTCGCGAAGTACAAGGACCTGAAAGAGGGCAAGAACGCCGACTACATCCCGGCCCTCGCCAAGGTCGACTCGAACATCTACGGCATCGCCCTCGTGACCACCGACGGAAAGGTCTACACCGCGGGAGACGTCAAGTCCGAGGTGTCGATCCAGTCGATCTCCAAGGTCTTCACGATGGCGAAGGTCATGGAGGAGTCGGGCCCCGACGCGATCGCGAACACGATCGGCGTCGACGCCACCGGCATGCGGTTCAACTCGATCGTCTCGATCGAGTTCTCCCAGAAGTCGCTCGGCGGTCCGGAGATGAACGCCCTCGTCAATCCCGGGGCCATCGCCGCGACGAGCATGGTGAAGGGCGCGACCCGGGCCGACGTCTGGAAGAGCCTCCTGGGCTTCTACTCCGATTTCGCCGCACGGCCCCTTTCGGTGAACCAGGAAGTCTTCAAGTCCGAGGCCGACACCAACCAGCGCAACCAGGCGATCGGCTACCTCATGTACGCCTACGGCTACATCAAGGCCAACCCGCTGCAGGCCACCGACGTGTACACGGAGCAGTGCTCGGTGAGCGTCAACGCGAAGGACCTCGCGACGATGGCGGGGACGCTCGCGAACGCCGGGAAGAACCCGGTCACCGGCAAGTTCGTCATGAACCCCGGGTACGTGCCCCGTGTCCTGGCGGTCATGGCGACGGCCGGCCTCTACGACGACTCGGGCAAGTGGCTCTTCAGGACCGGTCTCCCCGGCAAGAGCGGCGTGGGCGGCGGCGTCATCGCGGTCTCCCCCGGCAAGTTCGGCATCGCGGTCATCTCCCCGCCCCTCGACGACGCCGGCAACTCGGTCAAGGCGCAGAAGGCGATCGCGGACATCTCGAACGCGCTCGGGGGCAACCCCCTGGCGGTGAAGCCGCGCTAGCGCGCGGCCGAGGAACGAAGCCGTGGCTTCATCGCCGGCGTCCGTCGCAGGTCGCAGCTCCCCGGCCATGGCCGCAGTGGTGGATCTCCGCGTGTCGAGCGTCGAGGAGATGGAGGCCACGCTGGCCGGGGAGGACGTCCGGTATGCCCAGCTGGGCACCGGCCGGTGCCAGTGCCGGCTCGTCGCCCTGAAGACCGCGCACCTGCAGCTTCGCTACGAGGCCTGGTCGCTCGGCCTGCTCCGGACGGAGAGCACTCCGCGGGAGGCCGTGACCTTCCTCGTCGCGTTGGACCGGTGGGGGTCCGTGCGGATCCAGGGCCGGCCGGCCGAGGCGGGCGAGGTCTTCGTCCTGCTCGCCGGCGAAGAATCCGACTGTCGCTCGACGGGGCCGGCCCGGATCGTGAGCGTGACCATGGAGCGTGCGGTACTGGAAGAGCGCGTTCGCGCCCTGCTCGACCGGCACTTCGGCGAGCTGCGGCTGGAGGGCCGCCTCCACGGGCTCCGGGCGGACGCCGCCCTTCTCCGCGGGATCTGCCTCGACGTCGCGACTCGGGCCGCAGCCCATCCGCGGCTCCTTCGGGACGCGGCCTTCGTGAAAGGTGTTGCGGCGAAGCTCGTGAAGGCCCTGTTCGCCGGGCTCGGCCCCTCCGCAAAAGGCGAGACACCCTGCCGCAGCCGCGCCCTCGCGTGCCGGGCCGAGGCCTGGCTGCGCCAGAACCTCGCCGAGCCCCCCACGATCGCCCATCTCTGCCACGCGCTGGACGCGAGCGAGCGCACCCTCCGCGAGGCGTTTCGGCAGCACCTCGACACGTCGCCCAAGGCCTACCTCAAGACCCTGCGCCTCAACGCGGCCCGCCACGATCTCGTGAAGGCTCGAGACACGACGAGGGTGACCGACGTCGCCCTCGACTGGGGGTTCCTCCACTTCGGATGGTTCTCCCAGGACTACAGGCGGCTCTTCGGAGAGACGCCCCGCCAGACGCTGGAGCGGGGCCGGGGTGACCGCTCGGAACGGGAGCGGTCACCGTCGAAGCGGGGGGCCCTCTTCGCGCTGGGAGCCTGACCATGGATGAGCTACGCCCTCGTGCTCAACGCCGGCTCGTCGAGCCTGAAGTTCTGCGTCTACCGCCGGCCGGAGGCGGACGCGTGGCGCCTGGAGTCGCGCGGCCAGATCGAGGGGATCGGGACGAAGCCGCGCCTCTCCGCCAAGGACGGCGCGGGCGCGTCCCTGGCCGTTCCGGCGCTGGACGAGACGGTCCGGGACGGCAGGAGCGCTTTGGACGCCCTCGCCGCCTGGCTGCGCTCGCGCTACGGAGGGGCCCGCGTGCTCGGCGTCGGCCACCGGGTGGTCCACGGCGGGCCGCGGTACGCCGGCCCTGCCGTCGTCACTCCCCAGGTGCTCGAGGAGCTGCGCAAGCTCGTTCCGCTCGCCCCCCTCCACCAGCCGTACAACCTGGGCGCCATCGAAGCGGTCTTCGAGAGGCTCCCCGGCGTGCCCCAGGTCGCCTGCTTCGACACGAGCTTCCATCGCGGGCAGCCGGCCGTCGCGGAGCTCGTCCCTCTTCCCCGCGAGATCCGCGGCGCCGGCGTCCAGCGGTACGGCTTCCACGGCCTGTCCTACGAGTACATCGCCTCCGTGCTGCCCGAGGTGGCCCCCGGGATCGCGAAGGGCCGCGTCGTCGTCGCCCACCTGGGCAGCGGGGCGAGCCTGTGCGCGCTCCGCAACGGGAAGAGCGTCGACAGCAGCCTCGGCTTCACGGCGCTCGACGGGCTGTGCATGGGCACCCGCCCCGGCGCTCTCGATCCCGGGGTCGTGCTCCATCTCTTCCAGGGGCTCGGGCTCTCCGCGAAGGAGGTGGAGACCCTCCTCTACAAGAAATCGGGGCTCCTCGGCATTTCCGGGATCAGCAACGACATGCGCGACCTCCTCGACAGCAAGGAGCCCGACGCCCGTCTCGCGGTCGACTACTTCGTGTACCGGGCCGCGAAGGAGATCGGCGCGCTCGCCGCGGTCCTCGGCGGAATCGACGGGCTCGTCTTCACCGCGGGGATCGGCGAGAACTCCGCGGAGATCCGCCGCCGCATCGGCGAGGCCTCGGCGTGGCTCGGCATCGACGATCGACGGCGAGGCCAACGCGGCGAGAGGCCCGCGGATCTCCACGGCGGCGAGCAGGACCTCGGCCTGGGTCATCCCCACCAACGAAGAGCTGATGATCGCGCGGCACACGGGGCGGCTCCTGGGACTGTCCGGAGCCCGCGCCTAGCCCCGCTACCAACACTGGAGGCACTCATGGGCACATGGAAGGCCGTCGTCGGCACCGGGTTCGCAACGGTCATCTTGATGGTGGCCGGCTCGACGCGAGCCGGGGCGACGGCGGTTGCGTCACCGATGCAGGCCGGCTCGGGGCTCTCCCCCGCCTACCTCGACCAGCTGCTCGCCCCGGTGGCGCTCTACCCCGACCAGCTGCTCGCCCAGATCCTCCTGTGCTCCGAGAACTCGTCGAAGGTGGGCGAGCTCGGCGCGTGGCTGAAGAAGAACGCGTCGCTCAAGGGCAGCGACCTGCAGGACGCCGCACAGAAGGCGGGCTTCGAGCCGAGCTTCATCGCGCTGGCTCCGTTCCCGCAGGTGGTGGACCTGATGGCCGGCAACCTCCGGTGGACCTCGCAGCTGGGCGGGGCGTTCGCGGTCGACCGCGGAGCGGTGTTCGACAGCATCCAGCGGCTGCGGGGGCAGAGCCAGGCCGCCGGCAACCTCAAGAGCACGCCCGAGCAGACGGTCAAGAACCAGGTCACCCAGAGCGGCGAGCAGGTAATCGTCATCGAGCCGGCCAATCCCCAGGTGGTCTACGTGCCGCAGTACAACCCGCAGGTGGTCTACACCCAGCCCGCGCCGACGACGGTGGTGGTGCAAGACGACGACGACGACGCGGCGATCGCGGGCGCCGTCGTCGGGTTCGCCGCCGGCGTCGCGATCGGCGCGGCCGTCAGCAACAACTACTACTACGGTCCCTACGGCTGGCGTGGCGGCGGCGCCTACATGTACAACGACGGCTGGGACGACTGGTACGACGATCGCGAGGACGCTCGGGAAGACTTCTACGACAACCGCGAGGACGCTCGCGAGGACTGGCAGGATCATCGCGAGGATACGGCGGGCGACCGCTCCGAGCGGGCGAGCAACGCGCAGGAGCAGCGCACCGAGCGGACGGGGGAGCGGAGCACTCCGGAGGCCCAGGCGCAGCGCGACGCGCGCCGCACCGAGGCGCAGGGCGCCGCGCAGCAGGCCCGGAGCACGGGCACGACGCCGGAGGGGCAGTCGCGGACGGCATCGACCGAGGCGCGCGGCAGTGGAGAGCGCAGCCGGACGAGCGCCGAGGGGAGCCGTACGAGCGGCGAGCGGAGCGGCACGCGCTCCGACGCCTTCTCGGACTACTCGAGCGGCAAGTCGACCCGGGAGGCCAGCTCGCGGGGCCAGCGCAGCCGGAGCGGCTCGGGCGGCGGCCGGAGCCGCCGGCGATGAGCCCGCGAACACTGACCGCGACTGTCGCCGTCGCCTGTCTCTGCCCGTGGTCGCTCCCCCCGTCCGCGCCGAGGGAGCGGGGCCGCGCGAACTTCGCCACACCGGAGGAGGCGGTTCGCACGCTCATCGAGACAGTGAAGGCGGGCGACCTCGTCGGCCTCGCCGCCCTCTTCGGTCCCGGGGGACAGGAGCTCCTGGACACCTCCGACGCGGCCACGGGCCGACGGAACCGCGAGGTGTTCGTCGCGGCGATCGGGGAGGGCTGGCGGCTCGCGGACAAGGGCCGCGACCGCAAGGAGCTGGTGCTCGGCAACGAGGCGTGGCCGTTTCCGATCCCGCTCGTCCGGACCGCGGCCGGCTGGTCGTTCGACGCGAGCGCCGGTCGCGAGGAGATCCTGAACCGCCGGATCGGCCGCAACGAGCTGGCCGTGATCCAAGTCCTGGGGAGCTACGTCGCCGCCCAGCGCGCCTACGCGGGCACGGGCCACGACGGCAAGCGAGCCGGCCTCTATGCACGCCGTTTCGGCAGCGACCCGGGCAAGCAAAACGGGCTCTACTGGCCGGCCCGGCGCGGCGAGCCGCGCAGCCCTCTCGGTGTGCTCGTCGCGAAGGCGTCCGAGGAGGGCTATCACCGGAGCGGCGACGGCCAAGGGTCCACTCCGTTCCACGGCTACTACTTCCGGATCCTTCTGGGCCAGGGAAAGTCCGCGAAGGGCGGCGCCGCCGAGTACGTCGTCGACGGAGAGATGTCAGGCGGCTTCGCGCTCGTGGCGTGGCCGGCGCACTACGGCGCCTCCGGCATCATGACGTTCGTGGTCAACCAGGAGGGCGTCGGCCACCAGAAGGACCTCGGGCCGGAGACGGCGACACTCGTCGAGGCCATCACGCGGTACGACCCCGACGAGACCTGGCACCCGGTGGACGCCCGCCCCGACGGCCTCTAGAGTCGGACAAACGCCGGAGCGACGTCGACGAAGAGGATCTTCAGGATGCGATCAGCCCGCGGCCATGGGCCGCAACCCCCAGGCGATCGTCATCGTTCCCTGAGGGGGAGTCTTCTCCTGTACGGAGTCAGTTAGCGCGATGACCGTCGCGCGACACCCGCCACGCTGACGGGCGTGAGCGGGCGCCCCACGTCGGCCCTGACGATCGAGCCGGGGCCGTGGCTGACGGGGACGGGCGGGCGCCCGCCCAGCTCGAGGGCGCCAAGCGCGACGAGGCCGACGAGCAGCAGGAAGCGGATCGTGCGTGAGCGGCTCATCACTGACCTCCCATGATGAAGTGGCTCGGCAGCTCCCCCATGTTCTTCATCTTCTGCAGCTCGTCGAGCTCTATCTTTCTGGCGCCTGGCGGTGCCTTGAAGCCGAACGCGGCGGTGTTGACGGGGCCGCCGGCCTTCCAATTCCGGATCTGGATGCTGTACTGCGGCCCGTCGGTCACGCGCTTGGACGTGATCACGTACCGGCAGGGATAGGGACGCGCTCCCTGCGCGATCCAGAGCTGCGCGTCGACTTCCTCGGTCCGGAAGGCGAGGTAGTCGCACTCGGTGCCGCCGATCACTCCGCTGCCCAGGTCCTTGACGTCGACCACGGCGGCCATCAGCCCCTCGTAGGCGTCGGTGAGGAGCAGGTCGGCCGCAGGAAGCGGCCGGTCGTACTTGTTCTGCAGCTCGTTGATGAGCTGATCAATCGATCCCGGTATCACGACCTGCGTGTAGACGTTCTTGTTGCGGCCCAGCAGCGTGAGCGTCTTGCCGTCGAAAAGGGTTTCGATGTCGACGAACCCGCCGGATCGCGTCGCGAAGATCTTGTCGGGCCGGGCCAGCAAGACCGTCCCCGACGAGGCCAGCGCGAGTCTCTGCTTGTCCTTCGTCACGACCTCGAGGTTCGCGTCGTATGCGAAGGAAATCGACTTCTGCGAGCCAACGTAGTCGGCCATGGCTTTCAGCAGCTGCCGGGCCTGTCCCTCGTCGGCCACCACCACCGCGGCAGCCGGGCGCCATCGACGTCCACGCGATCAACGTGACCGCCAATGCCGAGGCCGCGGAAAACGTGCGTATCGTTTGGTTCGTCATCGCAAACACCTCCTACGCCGCCAGCTGGCCGATGCCAAACAGGAAGGCACCGGTGGGCTGGGCGGTGGGACTACGAGGCGCCCTTCCCTTTTGACTGACGAACGGTGTGAGGCCCCTCAGTCGCGCTGTCCATGGGCAACGAACGAGACGAGAGGGAGGCGCTAATGGTCAGGAATGTGCCCTCTGCAGGCACAGGAGTCAAGGGCAAACTTTGCAGCGTCGAGCTCGACCAGGAGAAGCTGGCCCCTCTTCGGTGCCGCCTGCACGCTCACATTTCTTCTCGAGTTGGCGACTGACGATGAACCGAACATCGCAGTCTCCTGCGCGAAGGGAACGTGGAGCGTCTCTGCTAGACTCCATCCCAAAGGAGAATCCCATGTTCCTCGCCTCCGCCCTAATCGCGGCGCTGCTGCAGGCCGCCCCGTACGGTACCGTCGACACCGAGAAGGAGCCGTTCCAGACCCTGGAAACCCGTGTCTCGGGCGCGATCCAGGCGAAGAACGTCGCAGCACTCGAGGAGCTCCTCGCGAAGGACTTCGCTTTCATGGCCTTCCTCGAGGGGCGAGCGCCAGTGGTGCTGAACCGCGGCGAGTGGCTGAAGACCTCCGAGCACTACGCGCTCGTCGGCTTCGAGATCCGTCACCTCGCGGCGCGCGTCTTCGGCAACGTGGCGGTCGTCCGCCTGCAGCCCTACCGCATCGCGGTAGCGGGCACCACCCTCGACCGCAGCGGCGAGTTCGCCGTCGTCGACGTGTGGACCAAGCACGACGGTGACTGGAAGCTGAGCGCACGCCACCTCAGCCGACCTGACGCGTTGAAGCGCTGAAGGAGCTACTGCCGTTGGGCGTACTCCGACGGACGGCCAGAGCCCGGCGGGCCTACTTGTCCGGGCTCGGCTGAACCCTGCGGAACTCCACGCGACGGTTTCGCGCCCGGCCCTCGGGCGTGGCGTTGTCGGCGACCGGCCGACTCGAGCCGTAGCCTCGCGGGGTGAGAGCCCATGCCTCGATCCCGCGCACCACGAGATGGTCCACGACGGCGGCCGCGCGACGCTCGGACAGGGGCTGGTTGACCGCGTCCGTGCCGCTGGCGTCGGTGTGGCCTTCGACCTCGAAGCGCCCGCCACGCCAGCAGGGCGCGAGGCGGTCGAGGAGTGAACGGCCCCGAGGAGTGAGCTCCGCGCTGTCGGTCGCGAAGAGCACATCGGAGTCGAGCGCACTCGCGCATGCGGCGTCGCCAGCGCGAGGAGCGGCAGGCGGAGCCTCGGTGTTGGCAGGGGGCGAGCCGCAGCACCCCGCCGCGCGGGTCGGCCCGAGGCCGGCCAGCCAAAGAACGAGGAGCAGGAGCGCCAGCGCGACCGCGCCGATCAGCTTCGCCCGGTCGTAGGCCGCCCACTGCTCGGGCGTGCGGCCGTTGATGAGCTGCATGGCCGCTACCTCACTCGCGGCCGGCGGTCAGCCGGTCCTGGAGTCGCTTGAGGCCGGCCCAGTCGTTGCGCACGCAGTGGCCGGCCTGCTCCGGCCACGTGCCGGGGTTCGCGATGCGGAAGTCTGGACCGCCCTTCTCGAGGATCGCCGCGATCTCGGCGGGAGCGGCCGTCGCGAGCTGGACGAAGGTGGTGATGCCGTGCTGTCGCATGAGCTGCGCGATCTTCGGCCCGATGCCCTCGATGATCTCGAGGTCGTCGGGGCCTTTCATGTCGAAGCCGGCCGCCGTCGCCGCGGCCACGTCGATCACGACCTCGGCCGGCACGTCCGCGAGGAGCTGGATCCCGACGTACAGCTCGTCCTGGTAGCGCTTCAGACCCGCCCAGTCGCCGCGTACGCAATAGAGAGCCTGCGCCGACCAGGTGCCGGGGTTGGCGAGCTTGAACCGCGGGCCGCCCTTGTCGAGGATCGACCACAGCGTCGCCACGTCTCGTGCGAGCGAGCGTCTCGAACGAGTCGATCCCTTGGCGGCGCAAGAGCTCGGCGATCTTCGGGCCGATGCCTTCGATGACGACGAGGTCGTCCACGCGCGACGCCGCCGCGACCACGGGGGCGGGGGGAGCCGCGCGGAGATCTCCTGGACCCCGCTGCGGCCGACGAGCCGGGTGACGAGCCACGACAGCAGCCAGCCGGCGAGGGCGCCCAGCACGAACCACCACAGGCAGCACGCGAGCAGCGACATGGAATCACCTCGATTCGCCAGCCGGGGTCGGGGGGTGCGTGGCCTTCTCGAGCGTCGACTGCACAGGTCCGCCTCTCCGGCGATGCGATCCACGAGCCCCTTCACGACCACCGACGCGCCGGCGGTCGCCGCCGCGACGCCGCCGGACGCGACGCCCTTGGCCCCCACTCCCAGCCTCGGGCTCACCAGGGTGCCGTCGAGCTTGAGGAAGGGGTTGGTGAACATGCCGGGGCTGACCCCGATGCCCTTGCGCGGGCGGGTGTTGAAGTCGAACACGAGCTCCTCCGTGCCGAGGTCGACCTTGCCACCCGCGGTGACCGTGACCTTCTCGGACTGCATGAGCACGGGCTCGACCTTGACCTGGCCGTCCACGATGTCGACCCGGGTCACGGTGCAGTCGAGCTTGGTGTACGGGTCCTTGGCCGAGAACGGGTTCAGCTTCGAGGCGAGCTGGCCGACGACGCCGCCCCCGAGCATTCCCACGAGGCCGCTCTTGACCTTGCCCGGTCCCATCGTCACCAGGACCTTCCCGTTCGCGCCCGCCGCCATCTGCCGCGGCGAGGCGCCCCTCGCCTGGAGCTTCACCGCAACACTCGTCGGGGGCACCTCGCGGGGATCGACACCCTCCCCGGCGGCGAGGCCGGCGCGCACGCTCTGCATCGAGGCCTCGACGCTCAGGTCGGCGGCGCCGTCGGCGGCGGGCAGGAGCCTCACGGTGCCGCTGAGGGAGCCTTCGTAGCCGCCGCGGGCGCGCCACTCGAGCACCAGCTGGCCGTCGTCGACGGTCAGCGTGCCGTCGACGTCCTTCAGGAGGCCCGCCTCGAGCGCGACCTCGGTGGCGACGACGTGCAGCTTGACGTCCGCGCCCTTCAGCTTGTCGAGCGGCAGGGGGGTTTCGGCGAAGACGTACTTCTTCTTCGGCTCTTTCGCCGGGGGCGGCGCGCTCGCCGCCGGCGCCCCGCTCGCGGCGGGGGCCCCTTCGGCCTTCTTCTCCTTCTTCGTCAAGGGCGTCAGGTCGAGGCTGGGCGAGAATAGCTCGGCCTCGACCCGCTTGCCGCCCTTCCGGCGTCCGCTTGGCCGATCCCGAGATCTCGCTCTTGCCGACGACGGCCTTCAGGTCCTTCAGCTCCTGCGTGTCCCGGCTGCCGGCGTAGCTCCCGCTCGCCCGGAAGGGAATCTCCGGCAGCCCTTCACGGAGTCGCGACAGGCTCTCGGCGGTGACCGCGAACGTGATGGCGGCGCCCCGGTCGCGACCCGCGCGGATGCTGCCGTCGGCCTTTGCCTCCGCTCCGGCGAACTTCGCGCTGACCCCGTCGAGCTTGATCTCCTTGCTCGAGGACACGACGTGCCCGCCGACCTCGAGGGCTTCGGCGGGCACGCCCGTCACGTCGAAGGCCGACGCGAGACGGGCCGCGTCCGCGACCGAGGCCGAGAAGCGCAGGTCCGACCCGGGAAGGCCGAGTGTCCGGAGCGTGCCGTTCACGTTCGCCGCGATGTCCCCGAGCTTCGCGTCGACGTCCAGCTGGGTGAGCTCGCCCTTGTCCTTCAACCGGGCGTCGACGTTCAGGGGGCCGGTGGCGACCACCGGCAGGCGGAGGTTCTCGAGCATCGTGCCGACGTCCGCGTGCTCGATCTTGAGGGTGAGGTCGGCGCCGTCGAGGGGGTTCAGGCGGCCCAGGCCGCCCTTGACGTCGAGCCGGAGCCTCTCGACCCCGGCCTCGAGCGCCATGCGCATGTCCCGCCCCGAGAAGAGGGCGTCGAGCGGACCCACCTCTCCCGTCAACGTGGTCGCGTACCTGCCGACCCGGCCCTTGCCGGAGATCGCCAGCAGGTCGGCCGTGCCCGGCGCGATGGTGAGCGTCTCGAGGAGCGCGACGCGGTCCGGCTTGCCGGGCGCTGCGATAGGTGACGCGCACGCTGCTGAGATTGCCTTTCCGGATGACGGCCGGGACCTCGGTCGCGCCCGGGTCGAGCGAGTCCGCATCCTCCTGCCCTTCCTCGGGCTCCTTCCCCTCGCCGAGGACCCAGTTCCCCTTGCCGTCCTTGCCCTTCTCGAGCAGGACGGACACGTCGCCGAGCTCGAGCGAGCGGACGTCGATCGGCCCCGAGACGAGCGACCACAGGCCGATCTCGGTCGAGAAGCGCCCGACCTCGACCATCTGTGGCGCGGAGCCCCACTCCGCGTTGCCCAGGCGCACGCGCTCCGCGGCAACGGAGACCGACGGGAGCACCTTGAGCTCGAAGGCCCCGTCGATCGCGAAGGGCCGCCCCGTCTTCTTCGCGACGAAGGCCTCGATGCGGCCTTTGTGCCGGCTCAGGTCGCCGAAGGCGAGGTAGAGCACGATCGCGAGGACGAGCCCCCCGACGATCGAGAGGACGATGACTACGCGGCGGCGCCGCGGCATGGCGTCACTATACGCCCGGGCCCCCGGGCAAGGGTATGCTTCGTCAGGTCAGAAGAACGCCGGAGCGACATCGACGAAGAGGATCTTCAGGATGGTCATGCCGGGAATGATCATGGCGTAACCGAGATCCGGTCGTTCCGTCGGCGCCAGCTTGTTCGCATACGCCAGGATCGCCGGATTGCTGCAGGCGCCGGCAACGATGCCGGCGAGCTCGTCGTACGGCAGCCGGAAGACGAAGAGTCCCAGCAACAGGATGGGCCCAACGAGCGCGATCAGCACGACGGCTCCCAGGCCCAGCATGAGAAACCCGGTCTGGGCGACCGTCGCCGCGAACTGCGGCCCCGAGGACATTCCGACCTGCGCGAGAAACAGAGTGAGGCCCAGATTGCGCAGCACGAGGTTGGCGGAGAGCGGCATCGTCCAGTTCAGGCCGGAGGTGCGCCGGAGCTTGCCCAGAACGAGCGCCGTGATCAGCACGCCGGACAGCCCCAGCGAGACCTTGCCCACACCGGGGACGGGAACGCTGACCGCGCCGCACAGCAGGCCGAGCGCTATTCCCAACCCGATGGAGATGTAGCTGAACTCGGCCGTGCCCTTGATCGAATCGCCGAAGAACGCTCGCAGGGCGGGGAAATCGGCTCGATGGGCGAGAAGGCCCACGCGATCGCCGAACTCGAGCACGAGGTCCGGGCGCGCCTGGAGATCGGCGTCGCCGCGGCGGACGTGCATCACCACCGAAGCCTTCTCGCCGGGCAGCTCGAGATCACCGAGCATCCGACCCACCGTGGCCAGCCGGGACGCGAATACCCTCAGGTAGTCGAGATCCCGGCGATCCTGCGCGAGGCGGCCGGTCGCCGCTTCGCCCAACGCCACCCGCGCCTCTTCGAGCACCGCCCTGGTCGGTCCGACCACAAGCAGGACGTCGTCCTCCGCGAGGACGGTGTCCGGCGAGGCGGGCTGGTTCTGCTGGTCGCGGCGCAACGCCACGATCTGGACGGCCGCGGGCAGCACGGCGGTCAGCTCACGCACGCTCCTGCCGAAGTATGCCCCTCGCTTCAAGCCGATCTCGAGCAGCTCCATTCCGGAGCCTGCGGTCACGGCGATGGCGGGCTTCAGAAGGACGAAGGCAAGATACAGGAGCAGGATGGGCCCGACGACGCCGACCGGGTAGGCGACCGAGTACCCCACGGCAGGATCGTCGTTGCCGAGCGTCGCGATCGCCGCCTGCAACGTCGGCGTGCTCGTGCCGGCTCCCGCGAAGAGCCCCACGGCGTATCCGATCTTGAGATCCATCACCTTGATGAAGAGGAGGCTGACCACGCCCGACGTCAAGACGCCGATCGACGCGATCAGGTTGGCCCGGAGCCCGCGGGCGCTCGTCAGGCCGAGGAAGAATTGGCCGCCGTACTGGATGCCCACGGTGTAGAGAAAAAGCGCGAGACCCAGCGTTCCGACCATGGGGGCCGGGGCGGCCTCCGGTGCGAACCATCCCATGCCCAGGGCCACGAACAGGACCGCGCCCACGCCCAGGGAGAGTCCTTTGAGGTTGATCTCTCCCACGAGATAGCCGATCGCGACGGTGAGGAACAGCGCGAGCAGCGGCTGTTGCTCGAGCAGCGCCCTGATGTGCTCCATGTTCCGCTCCTGCCACCCGCCTCGGGGTTCCGCTGGTCCTGGTCCCTCAGGACCGCTGGGAATACTAGCTCTTCCGAAGGAGGCGGGCCCGCCGTTTTCGGATAGCGACGCCGTTCCGCCACTTCTAGAGTCAGCTTGACGGGCAGCCGACCGTCCCGCAGAGTTCCGTCGGCATGCCGGTGCCGCGCCGGCCACGAAAGGAGCACTCATGAAGGCCAGGGTCGAAGGCGACGAGAACCCGTTGTTGCCCGCGGAGGAGGTGGAGCCGAGAGACGCTCCCGCCGGGTGTCGATCGTCGGACGTTCATGATGCGAAGCGCCGTCGTCAGCTCGGCGGCGGTCATCTCGGGCTGCTCGGTATCGGAGAAGCAGCATGACGCCGCGGCCACCGCCGCGCCCCCCGCGGTCAAGATGTCCGACGACCTGAACGTCGTCAAGAAGTCCAAGGGCCCGGTGATGACGACGCTCGAGGAGTTCTACAAGGTGGGCCCCGGACCCTCCAGCTCCCACACCATCGGCCCGATGCGCATCACCTACGACTTCTACCAGCGCTGCACGAAGCTGCCCGCGGACCAGCTCGCGAAGGCGACCGCGCTGAAGGTGCACCTCTTCGGCAGCCTGAGCGCCACCGGCAAGGGGCACGGCACGGAGCGCGCCTCCCTCGCCGGCATCGTGGGCAAGGAGCCGGCGACCGTCGAGCCCGGCGTTCCTCGACGGCCTGGCCGAGAAGCCGGACCAGGTCTTCCCGGTGAAGCTGGGCGACAAGACGTTCGACGTCTCGCTCAAGGACATCATCTACGACTCGCCCAAGGGGGACTTCCCGCACCCCAACACGATGACCTGCAAGCTGATGGGCGGCGACGAGCGTGCTGCTCGAGCAGGAGTACTACTCGGTCGGCGGCGGGTTCATCGAGTGGAAGGGCTACGAGCCGCCGAAGAAGGGACAGCCAAAGTACCCCTACGCGACGATGAAGGAGCTGCAGGCCCACGCCGACGCGAACAAGCTGTCCTTCGCGCAGGTGGTCATGGCGAACGAGGTGGCGGTCTCGGGCAAGAGCGAGGCCGAGATCAACGCCTTCCTCGACAAGATCTCGGGGGCGATGGTCGCGATCGTCAAGTCGGGGCTCGCCGCCCCCACGAGCACGCTGCCCGGGCCCATCAAGCTCAAGACCAAGGCGGGCGAGGTCTACAAGCGCGCGATGGACGACAAGTTCGAGAAGCAGCGCGGCGTCGGCGTCGTGTCGGCGTACGCCCTCGCCGGGTCGGAGGAGAACGCCCGAGGTCACCTCGTCGTCACCGCCCCCACGGGTGGCTCGGCCGGCGTCATGCCCGCGCTCGTCTACGTGCTGGGTGAGGGCGGCCGCAAGCTGCCGCAGGACAAGATCCGCAGCGGTCTCCTGGCGGGCGCCGGCATCGGATACCTCTGCAAGCACAACGCCACTCTCTCCGGGGCCGAGGGCGGCTGCCAGGCGGAGATCGGCGTCGCCTCGGCCATGGGGGCGGCCCTCATCGCCCAGGCGCACGACTTCGATCATCAGGTCGTGGCCAACTCCGCCGAATCCGCCCTGCAGCACCACCTCGGGATGACGTGCGACCCCGTGGCGGGCTTCGTCCAGGTGCCCTGCATCGAGCGGTGCGCGTTCGGCGCGGTCAAGGCGTGGACGGGCTTCATGATCGCCAGCAACGAGATCCCGGCCCACCGCCGCGTCGACTTCGACACGACGGTGAACGCGATGGCGCTCACCGCGAAGGAGATGAACTCGAAGTACAAGGAGACCTCGGAAGGCGGCCTGGCGGTTTCGGTCACTCTCTGCTAGCGGCCCCGGGGAAGGGGAACCCATGAAGCAAGAGCCCGGAACCGGCAAGTACGAACGGCTTCTCGAGAAGTGCAAGAGCCTCGCGGCCATCCCCACCGCGGTCGCCCACCCCTGCGAGGAGTCGGCGCTCCTGGGCGCCCTGGAGGCGGGGCAGAAGGGCCTGATCGAGCCCGTCCTCGTGGGTCCCGCCGCGAAGATCCGGGAGGTGGCGGCCAAGGCCAAGGTCGACCTCGGCCGGGCCGAGATCGTCGACGTGCCGCACAGCCATGCCGCGGCCGCCAAGGCGGTCGAGCTCGTGCGTCAGGGCAAGGCCGAGCTCCTGATGAAGGGCAGCCTCCACACGGACGAGCTCCTGGGGGCGGTGGTGGCGCGCGAGACGGGCCTTCGGGCGGGACGCCGCATCAGCCATGTGTTCATCATGGACGTGCCGACCTACCACAAGGTCCTGATCGTCACCGACGCCGCGATCAGCATCGCCCCCTCCCTGGAGGACAAGGTCGACATCTGCCAGAACGCGATCGACCTCGCGATCTCCCTGGGCGTCGACCGGCCGAAGGTCGCGATCCTCGCCGCGGTCGAGACCGTGACCTCGAAGATGCCGGCCACCCTGGACGCCGCCGCATTGTGCAAGATGGCCGAGCGCAAGCAGATCACGGGGGGCGTCCTGGACGGCCCCCTCGCCTTCGACAACGCGATCAGCAAGGAAGCGGCGCGGACGAAGGGAATCCAGTCCGAGGTCGCGGGCGATCCGGACATCCTTCTCGCTCCCGACCTCGAGGCGGGGAACATCCTCGCCAAGCTGCTCAGCTTCCTCGCCAACGCGGACAGCGCGGGGCTCGTCCTGGGGGCGAAGGTGCCGATCATCCTCACGAGCCGCGCGGACAGCGTGCGCTCCCGCATCGCGAGCTGCGCCGTGGGGATGCTCGCCGCTCACGCACGGCGCCGCCCTGCGGAAAAGGGGAAGTGAGGCAATGCCCGCGAAGAAGAGCCGCATCACCGTCGACGGCAACGAGGCCGCCGCCTCCGTCGCCTTCCGGGTGAGCGAGGCGATCGCCATGTACCCGATCACGCCCAGCTCGACGATGGCCGAGCTGTGCGACGAGTGGGCGAGCAAGGGGAAGACCAATCTCTGGGGCGTCGTCCCCGAGATGGCGGAGATGCAGTCGGAGGGCGGAGCGGCGGGAGCGGTGCACGGCGCCCTGCAGGCGGGGGCGCTCGCCACGACCTTCACCGCCTCCCAGGGGCTCCTCCTGATGATCCCCAACATGTACAAGATCGCGGGGGAGCTGACGCCCTTCACCATGCACGTGACCGCGCGCACGCTCGCCACCCACGCCCTGTCGATCTTCGGCGACCACTCGGACGTGATGGCCTGCCGCCAGACCGGCTTCGCCCTCCTCGCGTCGAACTCGGTCCAGGAGGCGCACGACATGGCCGCGGTCGCCCACGCGGCGAGCCTCGAGTCGCGCGTGCCATTCCTGCACTTCTTCGACGGCTTCCGCACCTCGCACGAGGTGGCGAAGATCGAGGCGCTCGGCGACGACGACCTCCGGAGCCTCGTCTCGGAGGACGCCGTCCTCGCCCACCGCCGGCGCGCCCTCACCCCGGACCGGCCCGTGCTCCGCGGCACCGCCCAGAACCCCGACGTCTTCTTCCAGGCCCGCGAGGCCGCGAACTCCTTCTACGACGCCTGCCCCGAGCATCGTCGCGCGGGTGATGGCCGCGTTCGCGGAGCGGACGGGCACGGCGCTACGGCCTCTTCGAGTACGCGGGCCACCCCCAGGCCGAGCGCGTGATCGTGATCATGGGCTCCGGCGCGGAGACCGTACAGGAGACGGTGGAGCACCTGAACGCCCAGGGCGGGAAGGTCGGCGTCCTCAAGGTGCGCCTCTACCGGCCGTTCTCCCGCGCCGCGTTCCTGGCCGCGCTGCCCGCGAGCGCCCGCGCCCTCGCCGTTCTCGATCGTACGAAGGAGCCGGGCGCCCTCGGCGATCCCCTGTACCTCGACGTCATGACCGCGCTCGGCGAGGCGCGGGCGGAAGGAGTCTCGCCCTTCAAGGCGGAGCCGCGCGTCGTCGCCGGCCGCTACGGCCTCTCGTCGAAGGAGTTCACGCCGGCCATGGTGAAGGCCGTCTTCGACGAGCTGGGCAAGAAGGCGCCCCGTCGCCACTTCACGGTGGGCATCGTGGACGACGTGACCCACCAGTCGCTCGCCTGGGACCCCTCGTTCCGCACCGAGGGCGAGGACGTCTCCACGTCGCTCTTCTACGGCCTGGGCGCGGACGGCACCGTGGGCGCCAACAAGAACTCCATCAAGATCATCGGCCAGGAGACCGACCGCTTCGTGCAGGGCTACTTCGTCTACGACTCGAAGAAGTCGGGGGCGATCACGGTCTCGCACCTGCGCTCGAGCCCGCGGCCCATCCGCTCTGCCTACCTCGTGGACCGCGCGAGCTTCGTGGCCTGCCACCAGTTCGAGTTCGTGGACAAGATCGACGTGCTCGAGTACGCCGCCCCGGGTGCGGTCTTCCTCCTGAACGCGCCCTACGCCGCGGACGAGGTCTGGGGCCACCTGCCCCGCGAGATGCAGGAGCAGATCGTCGAGAAGCAGCTCCGCTTCTTCGCGATCGACGCCTACGCCCTCGCCAAGCAGGTGGGGATGGGCGGGCGCATCAACACGATCATGCAGACGTGCTTCTTCGGCATCTCCGGCATCCTGCCCCGCGAGGAGGCGGTCGCGCACATCAAGAAGTCCATCGAGAAGAGCTACGGCAAGCGCGGGCCGGAGGTGGTGCGCCGCAACTGCGAGGTGGTGGACCTCGCCCTCGCCCATCTCCACGAGGTCAAGGTGCCCGAAGGCCCCGAGCGCCACGCCGCACGCGCGGCCGCCCCTCGTCTCCGAGAAGGCGCCCGACTTCGTGCAGAAGGTCACGGCGGTGATGCTGGCGGGCAAGGGCGATCTCCTCCCGGTCAGCGCCTTCCCCGTCGACGGCACCTGGCCGATGGGGACGGCGAAGTGGGAGAAGCGCAACCTCGCCCTCGAGATCCCGGTGTGGGACTCGAAGGTCTGCATCCAGTGCAACCAGTGCGCGCTCGTGTGCCCGCACGCCGCGATCCGGGCCAAGGTCTACGACGAGGGGGCGCTCGCGAAGCGGCCCTCGACCTTCAAGGCCACGGCCTACCGCGGGAACGAGTACAAGGGCAAGCAGTTCACGATCCAGGTGGCGCCCGAGGACTGCACCGGCTGCAACCTGTGCGTGAACGTCTGCCCGGCCAAGGACCGGACGAACCCGAAGCACAAGGCGATCAACATGGCGCCCCAGGCGCCGCTGCGGGAGGCGGAGCGGGCCAACTACGACTTCTTCCTCGACCTGCCCGAGCTGCCGCGCACGGAGGTGGCGCGCCTCGACCACAAGGGCTCGCAGTTCCTGGAGCCGCTCTTCGAGTACTCGGGGGCCTGCTCGGGCTGCGGGGAGACGCCGTACCTGAAGCTGCTGACCCAGCTCTTCGGCGACCGCCTGCTCGTGGCCAACGCCACCGGCTGCTCGTCCATCTACGGGGGCAACCTGCCCACGACCCCCTACACCACGAACCGCGACGGCCGGGGACCGGCGTGGGCGAACTCGCTCTTCGAGGACAACGCGGAGTTCGGCTTCGGCTTCCGCCTCGCCCTCGACGCCCACGTGGCCGCCGCCCGCGGCCTCGTCGAGCGCCTGGCGCCGGAGATCGGCGAGACGCTCGCCCAGGAGATCCTGGGGGCGGACCAGGAGGGCGAGGCGGGCATCGCCGCCCAGCGCGAGCGCGTCGCGGCGCTGCAAGAAGAAGCTCGGCGGCCTGAAGACCGCGGAGGCGCGGCGCCTCGAGACCCTGGCCGACTACCTCGTGAAGAAGAGCGTCTGGCTCGTGGGCGGCGACGGGTGGGCCTACGACATCGGCTACGGCGGCCTCGACCACGTCCTCGCGGGCCGCCGCGACGTCAACGTGCTCGTCATGGACACCGAGGTCTACTCCAACACCGGCGGGCAGGCGTCCAAGGCCACGCCGCTCGGGGCCTCCGCCAAGTTCGCGGCCGCCGGAAAGACCGTGGGCAAGAAGGACCTGAGCCTCCTCGCCACCATGTACGGACACGTCTACGTCGCGCGCGTGGCCTTCGGGGCCAAGATGGCCCAGACCGCCCAGGCCTTCCTGGAGGCCGAGGCCTATCCCGGGCCGTCGCTCATCGTGGCCTACAGCCACTGCATCGCCCACGGCTACGACATGGCCCAGGGCGCCGCGCAGCAGAAGCGGGCGGTGGACTCGGGCGTCTGGCCGCTCTACCGCTTCGACCCCGCACGGCTCGTCAAGGGCGAGCCGCCCCTCCACCTCGACTACGGCCCCCCCAAGGCCAGCGTCGGCGACTACATGCGCAACGAGTCGCGCTTCCGCATGGTCGAGCGCGCGGACCCCGCGCGCTACAAGAAGTTCCTCGAGGAATCGGAGGACGCGGCCCGGCGCCGCTACGTCGTCTACCAGCAGCTCGCGGGGATCAGCGTGCCCCCGGCCGAGCCGAAGGCCGAGGAGCCGCCGCCCGCCGCTCCGCCGGCGAAGGAGGGCGCATGAGCCTCGCCACACGCTACCTGGGGATCCGCGCTCCCCCACCCCCTGGTCGTCGGCTCGGGCTCGCTTGACCGACGATCTCGACACCGTCCGCCGGCTCGAGGACGAGGGGGCGGCCGGCCTCGTGCTGCGTCCCCTCTACGAGGAGGAGATCACCGGCGAGCAGATGGGCGAGTTCTTCAATTCCGAAGGGCCACGGCGACTCCTTCGCCGAGGCCACGAGCTACGCTCCGGAGCCCGAGACGGCCCCCGGGCCCGACGAGTACCTCGAGCACCTGCGTCGCGTGAAGGCTGCGGTGAAGATCCCGGTCATCGCCGCCCTCAACGGCTCGACCCCCGGCGGCTGGACCTCGTACGCCCGGCTCCTGGAGCAGGCGGGCGCCGACGCGCTCGAGCTCCACCTCTACCACGCCGCGAGCGATCCCGACGCGGAGCGGGGCCGAGGTCGAGCGGCAGATGCTCGACATCGTGCGGGAGGTGAAGCGGGGGCTCCGCATCCCCGTGGCGGTCAAGCTGTCTCCGCTCTTCACGGCCTTCGCCCACTTCGCGGGCCAGCTCGACGCGGCAGGGGCGGACGGGCTCGTCCTCTTCACCCGCTTCCACCGGGTGGACATCGACGTGGTCGAGCTCGAGGTCCTGCGCACGCTCCGAGCCTTCGACCTCCGCGGACCTCTCGCTCCGTTTTCGGGGCGTTGCGGTCCTCGCCGGACGCGTCAAGGCGTCCCTCGCGGTCGCGGGCGGTGTCCATACCGCGCAGGACGTGATCAAGGCCACCATGGCGGGCGCGCACGTCACGCAGCTCGGTCTCGGCCCTCGTCCGAATCGGCCCCCGCCACCTCCGCGTTCTCCGCGCGGACCTCCTGGCGTGGATGCGGGAGAACGAGTGGGCCTCGCTCGACGAGATGCGCGCCAACATGAGCTTCGGGCGGATCCCCGACCCCGCCGCCTACGAGCGCGCCCACTTCCGAAGCATGCTCCGGTGAGACGCTTGCGTCGTGCCCCCGTCCGGGAAGGTCAGGACGGCAGCTTCTCGGCGTAGCCGCGGGCTATGGCCTGGAACTCGTCGCCTCGGGCGAGAAAGGCTTCCACCACGTCGGCATCGAAGAAGGTTCCCCGGCCGTTCTGGATCTCCACCGTCGTCTGGGCGTGGCTGACGCCGGGCTTGTAGACGCGTTTCGAGGTCAGCGCGTCGTAGACGTCGGCCACGGACATGAGGCGTGCGGAGAGCGGAATCGCGTCGCCGCGGAGCCCGTCGGGATAGCCCGAGCCGTCCCATTTCTCGTGATGGCTGCGCGCGACCTCGCGGGCGAATCGCAGGAAGGAGGTGGCGGCGGCCGAGGCCCCCGCCTCGGCGAGGAGCGCCTCCGTGGCCACGATGGCTTCGTAGCCGTAGAGCGTATGCCGCTTCATCTCTTCGTACTCCTCGGGGTCGAGACGGGCGGGTTTGCGCAGGATACGGTCGGGCACCCCGACCTTGCCGATGTCGTGGAGGGGGGCCGACTTGAAAAGCAGCTCGAGGGCGTGGTCGTCGAGATGGTCCCGGAAGCGGGGGTGCTCGCGCAGCTGCAGGGCCAGGGAGCGCACGTAGCCCTGCGTCCGTCGCAGGTGGAAGCCCGTCTCCTTGTCGCGCGTCTCCGCGAGGGTGGCCATGCTGAGGATGGTGGCGTCCTGGGTGGCCGCGAGCTCGCGCGTGCGCTCGAGCACCATGCCCTGGAGCACGCGATTGCGGTCCTCGATGAAGTCGCGCGCGTGCTTGTTCTCGAGGTGCGCCTTGACCCTTGCCTCCACGATGGGTGGGGAAATGGGCTTGGTGATGTAGTCGACGGCGCCGAGGGCGAAGCCGCGGGTCTCGTCGCCCACCTCGCTGAGGGCGGTCACGAAGATCACCGGGATGTCGCGGGTGGCGGGGTCGGCCTTGAGCCGGCGGCAGACCTCGTAGCCGTCCATGACCGGCATCATGACGTCGAGGAGCACGATGTCCGGGGCGGGCTCGGCGCCGGCGCGCCGCAGCGCCTGCTCCCCGCCCGTGGCCACCAGCGTCCGGTAATGGGGCTTGAGCAGGTCCACCAGGATGTCGATGTTCACCCGCTCGTCGTCGACGATGAGCACGGAGGGTTCGGCGTGGCTCATGACCGGGCTCCTTGCGCGGGACGCGCATCGCCCCCGCCCGTGCGCCGCAGGGCGAGGATCGTGATGTCGTCGGACTGCGCCGCCCCCGCCGCGAACGCGCGCACGTGGCGCAGGAGCCGGTCCACCGAGTCGGTGGCCGTCTCCCCCGCTCCCTCCGCGAAGCACGCGTGCAGGCGCTCGTCGCCGAAGAAGCTCTGTCCCGGATCCGCGGCCTCGGTCACTCCGTCCGTGTAGAGCATCAGGGTCTCCCCGGGCGCCAGCTCGACGCTTTCGCTGACGTAGTTCTGGCCGGGGAAGAGGCCGAGAACCGTCCCTGTCGACGGAAATATCGGTCGGGGAGCCGTCGATCCCACGAGGAGCGCGGTGTCGTGGCCCGCGTTGGCGCAGGTGACCCGGCCTCCCGCGCGCACGTCCAGGCAGGACATGGTCACGAACATGTTCCGCGGGTTCTGGGCCGCCAGCTCGTCGTTCAGGCGGCGGAGGATCTCGTCCGGCGCTTCGAACTGTCGGGCCAGGGTGCGCAGCAGGGTCACGGCGACCGCCATGAACAAGGCGGCGGTGATGCCTTTGCCACACACGTCGCCCACGGCGACGACCAGGCGATCGTCGGAGACCCGGAGGACCTCGAACAGGTCGCCTCCCACGTGCCGCGCCGGCTCGATGATGGCGTGGACGTCGAAACCGGTGCCCTTCGCGCGCTCGGACAGCTCGGAGGGGAGGAGCCCGAGCTGGATCTCGCGGGCGATGGCGAGGTCGCGCTCCTGGGCCTCGCGTATCGCGTCGGCGTAGGCCTTCGCCTTCAGCAGCGAGCGCACCCGGGCCTTCACCTCGAGGATCTCGAACGGCTTGGTGAGATAGTCGTTCGCCCCCAGCTCGAAGCCCTTTGCCTTGTCCTTCACGTCCTCCAGGGAGCTCAGGAACATGACGGGGAGCTCACGCGTGGCGGGATCGGCGCGCAGCCGACGGCACACCTCGTAGCCGTCCACCTCGGGCATCACGATGTCCAGGAGCAAAAGGTCCGGGGGGTTCTTCTCCACCGCGCGCAGGGCCTGCTCTCCGCCGAGGGCGACGCTCAGCTTGTATTCCCCGCGCAGCGCCTCCACCAGCATGTCCACGTTGGCCTTGACGTCGTCCACGACGAGCACGCGGCACTCGGACAGTTCCTTGACGGCCATGGCTATCCCCCGATTCCCTTCTCGCCGGCGGCGCGCCGCAACGCTTCGAGGGCGCTCTCGAAATCGTAGGACCTGACCTGACTGGCGAACCCGGCGAAGGCCTTGGCGTCGCCGAAGAGCGCGTGGAGGAGGTCGCCCTCCCGCTCCAGACCGTCGACGGCCCCCGCGTCGCACTCCGCGAGGAGCCGCGACCAGCGCTCCACGAGGGGCCCGAGCACGGCGGGGTCGGCGGGGGGCGCCACGGACGGGGGCGAGACCGCTTCGGGAGAGGGCGCCATCTCCTCCAGCACGGGACGGAGCGCCGAGCCCAGGCGCGCGAGCGCGTCCGCCAAGCGGGTCCGGAGGGCCTCCACCCGCGCGGGCTCGACGCCGTCGCGGATCGCTTTCTCGACCGCCCCCGCCGCGGACTGGACCGGGCCCGCCGCGAGGTTCCCCGCGACGCCCTTGACCGTATGGGCCAGGCGCTCGGCCACCGCTCGTTCACCGAGATCGAAGCTCTCCCGGATTTTTTCCGCGGCGTCAGCCTGGCTGGCCAGGAACTGTCGCAGCAGGCGCACGTAGAGCGATTGGTTGCCCGCCACCCGCCGCAGGCCCTGCGCCGTGTCCAGCCCATCGATCGCGGGCAGGTTCGCCGGAGAAGGCTCCTTCGGCGCCGGCGCCGCAGTCTGCGCGGGCGCCGGCCCGCCGGGGCGAAAGCGCGTGAGCGTGGCGTAGAGGGCGGCGGGGTCGACGGGCTTCGACACGTGGTCGACCATCCCGGCGGCCACGCACCGCTGCCTCTCCTCCACCGTGGCGTGGGCGGTCATGGCCACGATGGGCAGGCCAGCGAAGCGCTCCTGCGAGCGGATGCGGGCGGTGGCCTGGTAGCCGTCCATCTCGGGCATCTGGACGTCCATCAGGACCACGTGGTACGGGACGGGGTCACCGGCGGCCTCCAGCATCTCCACGGCCCGACGCCCGTGGTGGGCGACGTCCACGGAGATCCCGACACCCTCCATCAGCTCGACCGCGACCTGCTGGTTGATCTCGTTGTCCTCGGCGAGCAGCACCCGCATGCCGTCGAGGCGAACCCCGCGCTCCTCCGCCGCCGCGCTGGCCTTGGCGATCTCGCCGCTGGCGGGGCTGAAGAGCGTGACCAGGGTGTCGACGAGCATGGACTTCGTGACCGGCTTGACGAGGAACCCGTCGATGTCGAGCCGCTCGGCTTCCTCGCGCACCTCCTCGCGGCCGAAGGCGGTGACCATCACCACCGCGGGTTGCTTGCGGATCGCAGGGTCCTCCTTGATCAGGCGGGTGGCCGTGAGCCCGTCCACGTCGGGCATCCTCCAGTCCATGAAGACGACGTCGTAGGGGGACTTGGCGTCCTCCTGCTTCACCGCGGCCACCGCCTCCGCGCCCCCGCTCACCGCGTCCACCCCGGCCACCACCCCCCCCAGCGCCTCGGTGAGGATGTCGCGCGCCGCGGGGTTGTCGTCCACGACGAGCGCGCGGAGCGTCATGAGGCTGGCGGGGACGATGTGGGTGCTGGCCGAGCCCAGCCCGAACCAGGCCGTGAAGATGAAGGTGCTGCCCTCTCCCGCCTTGCTCTCGAGCCAGATCTGCCCACCCATCATCTCCACCAGCCGCCGGGAGATGGTCAGGCCGAGGCCGGTGCCCCCGTGCTTGCGAGTGGTGGACATGTCCGCCTGGGTGAAGGGTTGGAACAGCCTGGCCACCTGGTCCGGGCTCATTCCGATGCCCGTGTCCCGGACGGAGAAGCGCAGCTTGGCCTTGTCCCCGGTGCGCTCCAGGAGCTCCGCCTTCACCCGGATCTCGCCCTTTGTGGTGAACTTGACCGCGTTGTTGACGAGGTTCGTCAAGACCTGGCCCAGACGCAGGGGATCGCCCACGAGGTTCTCGGGGATCCCGTGGGGGACGTCCACCAGGAACTCCAGGCCCTTGTCGTGGGCCTTCTCCCCGGTGACGACCGCCACCTGCTGGATCACCTTGTCGAGGCCGAAGGGTATGGACTCGATGTCGAGCCGCCCCGCCTCGATCTTGGAGAAGTCCAGGATGTCGTTGATGACGGTCAAGAGCGAGGTCCCCGCGTTGTGGATCTTGCCCACGTAGTCCCGCTGCTTGGGGGTGAGCTCGGTCTTCAGGGCCAGGTGCGACAGGCCGATGATCGCGTTCATCGGGGTGCGGATCTCGTGGCTCATGTTCGCGAGGAACATGGATTTCATCTGGGTGGCTTCCTCGGCCTTCTGCCGGGCGCCCACCAGCTCTCCCTCCAGCCGCTTGAAGTCGGTGATGTCCTGGGTCACGCCGAACATGTCGGTCGGCTTGCCGCTGGCGTCCTTCACCACGTGCCCGAGCGCGTGGATCCAGACGACGCGCCCGTCCACCGGCCGCTTGTAGGCGTAGGTGGAGTCGTAGACGGGTATCTCGCCGGCCACCGCGGCGGCGAAGTTCGCCATCGTGAGCTGGGCCGCGGCCTCGTCGCCTTCGTGGACGTGCGCGGCCCAGTCGTCGAGGCGATAGCGGTGGTCCGGGCTGGGCAGGTCGCCGAAGATCCGCACCGCCCGCTCGGAGGAGTTGTACCAGCCGGAGCCGTCCAGCGGCACGTGCCAGTAGCCGGCTTTCGTCAGGTCCAGCGCGGAGTCGGCGAGGAAGTTCGCGCGCTGGAGACTCTTCTGCTGGGCTTCCAGCTCCTCGGCCTGCTCCCGGGTCTGCACGAGCAGCTCCTGCGTGCTCAGGTTCCGCTGGAGCACCTGCAGGTTCAGGACCGCGGAGGGAATCAGCTCTTCGAGTAGCACGCGCTCGCGGGCGCCGAGCGCGCGGAAGGAGGCGACCTCGACCACCGCGAGGAGCGCGTCGCGCGACGCGAGGGGCCAGGCCTCCGCCTGCGCCGGCGCCGCCCCGCCCAGGCCCGAGGAGATGCGCAGGTAGTCAGGAGGCAGGCCGGCGAGCTGCACGGGCTTTCGCTCGCGGGCGCACTGGCCGGCGAGACCCTCGCCGAGGGCAATCCACTCCTGGGACTGAACGGATTCCGCGAGGCCGTAGTCGGCGATCCGGCGCAGGCGCGTCTCTCCCGGCTCCGGGGCGTAGAAGCCCGCAACACCTCCGCCGAGCGCCGGCACCAGCCCCGAGAGCAGCCGCTCGCCGAACTCAGCGAGGGTCGCGGCTCCCTGCAGCGCGCCGGTGAGGGTGGCGACGTTCGACTTGACCCAGCGCTGGTCCTCCATGGCCCCCGCCCCACGCCGGAGGACGTCGATCGAGCGCGCGAGGGACCCTATCTCGTCCTGCGCATGGGTGAAGGGAACGACGGCCGCATAATCGCCACCCACGATGGACTCCACCGAAGCCTGCAACGCCCGGGTCGGGCGCACGATGCTTCGGTACGTCAGGAAGCCCAGGCCGCCTGACAGCAGCAGGGCGAGGGCCACGGCCATCAGAAAATGGCGCCGGGCGCTCTGGAGGCTCGTGACTGCTTCGTCCCCGGCCGCGGTGGCGAGGGCCTGGTTGTGGGCGATCCACTCACTGAAGGCGTCGCCCGCCTCGCGCGCCCAGAGCCTCCATGCGGCCGCTGTGGAGCAAGGCAGCGGCCTCGTCGCGGCGGTGCTTTTCCGCGAGCGACATCACCGCTTCCGCGTCCTTCGTCCACTCGGCGTGGGTGTCCCGGAACTCGTCCAGGAGGCGCCGGTCCCGTTCGTCGGACACCATCGCGTCGGCGTACTGCCGCAGGAGCCGCACGAGCTCGATCTGACGCGCCGCGAACGTCTCCCGGGCCTTGGCCTGGACGGGGGGGTCCGTCGCCAGCAGGTGATCGCGAAGGGCCACGCGCATCTCCTCGAACGTGCGGGAGATGTTGCCCAGGGCGGACAGGCTGGGGACCTGCATCTGGGCCACGAATCGGCTGCGCGATTCGACGTCGCCCAGCTCGATCTGGTTGAGAGCGCCCAGCGCGATCAGGATGAGCGCGGGCATCCCCGCGAGGAGCAGGATCCGTCGAGCGATGGTCATGGCGTGGCCCGCATGTCGGCGGCGGTGCCGGGAATGGCCGTTACGGCGAGGCGGGGCAGGTCCGGCCGGAGGTTCTCATTGCGACTCCTCCTTAGCCTTCTTCTGCATCGCGTCGAGGTAGTCGTCCAGCTCCTGGACGTTGCGGAACACCGTGGCGAGATTCACGGCCTTGACGATGTCGAACACCTTCTGCACCGGGGCCTGGATGTTCACGAACAGCGTCTGGCCTCCGCGCTGGCTCATGCTCTTCTGGGCGCGCATGAACACGCGGAGGCCGGCGCTCGTCGTGTACTCGAGGCCGCCGAGGTCGAAGACCAGCACCTTGAGCGCCGTGCCCAGGACCTTGTCCAGCTCGCGGTCCAGGTCCGCGGCGGACTCGTTGTCGAGGCGTCCCGCCAGGCGCAGCGTCTTCGTGAACGAGCGGCCTTCCTCGAGCTGGATGTTCAGGGCCATGCTTGCCTCCGTCTCCTGGGCCAGCGAGTGTGGTCGCTTCGCCGCCGAGATTCTACTGCGCGGCCCTGCGCTTGACGAGGCGCAACACGTTCGTGGGGCCTTCCCGGACGTAGCGGGCCTCCTCGACGAGCGCGCGAACGAGCGGCAGTCCCTGCCCGCCGAGCGGCCTCTGGTCCAGCGGGGCGTCGAGGTCGGGCGGGGGATGGGCGAGAGGATCGAAGGCCTTTCCCCGGTCGCGGAACTCGAGCACCGCGGCCTCGTCGCCGAAGGAGAAGAGCAGCTCGACCGCGGGGACCTTTCCCGGCTCGAAGCCGTACTTCGCGATGTTGGTGAGGACCTCTTCCGCGACCAGGCGCAGCTCGAGCACGGTCGCCTCGGCGAAGCCGGCGCGGCGACCGCCGGCCTCCAAACGGTCGAGCGCCGCCACCAGCTCCTTCCGGGCATCGGCGATCACGATCCGCTCGTACAGGCTCCGCCTCCGCCGCAAGGACGCTAGACGATAGCACCTCGGGCCCGGTGGGCACTCAACCCCGGCACTCCCGGCGGCGGTAGATGACGAGGCCGTGGACGGCCGCGACCTCCTCGTAGCTCTCGCCGACGAGCCGGTGGAGGCGCTTGAACTCGCGGAGCGGGTATCGATTCCACCGATGGAGGCCCGAGGGGGCCGTGTCGACGATGTAGGTGGAGGGCACTCCCTCGAGCTCGCGGAGCAGGATGTCCCAGTGCTCAGCACTCACGAGGCGGGTCGCGTCCACTTCCCCCGTGGCGCTGGCCGTGTTGCCCGCGATGTAGCCGGTAAGGCTCGTCTGGGGCATCACGAAGCGGCTGGCCGGCCGCAGTCCGGAGAAATAGTAGAGAGTCGGCGCATAGCCCCACACGAACAGTGTCGGGGTCGCGGTCGAGGAGCATCGATCCGCTCGCAGCCAGGCCGCCGCTTCGGCGAGATGGGGGTACGTCTCCTCGTACACGTCCGTCCGAAAGCGATGAAGGTAGACGCCCGCGGCGGTGAACCCGCCGAACAGGAAGAGGGTCGCCGCGGCAAAGCGCCGGGCGCCGGAGGCGAGTGGCGGCGTGAAGACCCTCGAGACCCAGGGCGCGGCGGCGAGCGCCAGGGGCACGTAGAGCTGGATGAAGTAGTGGGGATAGAAGCGGAAGCCGAGGAAGGCCGGGGGGACGGAAACGAGGATGAGAGCGGCCACGAGGAGACGCTCGTAGCGGGTCGCGAACAGGGCCGCCGACCGACGCCACCCCCACCACAGGGGAGCCGTCGCCGCCAGGAAGGGCAGGAACCCTCGGCCGGCGCGGAGCAGAGCCTCGTGGGCGGGAACGGCGCTGTCCAGGTAGGTGACGTTCGACCTCAAGGTCCAGTAGAGCAGATCCGCGGCGCCTCCCGTAGCCTCGAAAGCACCCCACGCTCCCAGGAGCGGGAGCGCGAACCCCGCGCCGAGGAGCGCCGCGCACCTGGCGGCACGCCGGTACTCCCCGCTCCACGCCAACGCCAGGGGGGCGGCAGCCAGCCAGAAAGCGATTTGATACTTGACGAGGAACGCGATCCCGAACAGCAATCCCGCGACGAGTGCGTCCCTCCCTCCCGAGGAGTCGTTTCGGAGTCGGACGAGAGCCCAGGCTCCGGGCAGGAGCATCGGGATCTCGGCGTTCACGGCCTGCATGTCGTGGGCGTAGAACGAGGCCCCGTAAACGAGGTAGAGGACGCCGGCCGCCACCCCGCGACGGTCGTGGCCGAAGAAGGCGGAGAGGGCGAGGGCGGTGAGGGGCAGGACGAGGGCGGTCGTCAGCACGCGGACGGCGAGCATTCCCCGGCCGAAGACGACCTGGCCGAGCGCGTAGTAGGCGTAGAGGAGCGGGGGCTTGTTGTCGGCGAAGTCGGTGTAGAGGCGTCCCCCTTCGAGCAGCTCCCACGACCCAACGATGTGGGCCGCCTCGTCGACGTCGAGGATGGGGATGGAGAGGAAGGCCGCTCGAGTGACGACACTCAGGAGCAGGAACAGGCCGAAGGGCTGGAGGAGGCGCATGACCGCTGCCCGATTGATACGCCGCGGCTCCACGGCAGTCAAAGGGACGAGCCGCCGTTTCCGGATAGACGCCCCCGCCTTCCCGAGGCATGCTCGCCATCCGACGGAAACATCTGCAGGGGGGAGAAATGAAGCGATTGGTGACGACGGGCGGTCTCGTGGCCCTCGGGATTCTCTGGGGCGCCGGGGCATGGGCACAGGTCAAGGAGATCCCGGGGAACAGGGTCACGAAGACGGGCACGGTGGAGGCGATCGATCACCAGCAGCGCGTCCTCACGCTGAAGCAGGCGTCGGGGGAGTTCACGACGGTCGACGTGCCCGCGGACGCGCAGCGCTTCGACGCCATCAAGGTCGGGGACAAGGTTACCGCGACCTACTACGACAACGTCACCGTCCGTCTCAAGCAGCCGGGCGAGGCGTCGACCGACAAGGCGGCGGGCGCCGTGACCCCCAACGAGGGCGGCAAGTCCGGGGGCACGATCGGCAAGCAGCGGACGATGACGGCGACCGTCGAGGCCATCGACGCCAACGTGCCGTCCATCAGCTTCAAGGGTCCCAACGGCTGGAAGTATAGCCGGCGGATCATGGACAAGAACGTGTTGAAGCAGGTGAAGGTCGGCGACCAGGTGGACTTCACCTGGACGGAGGCCGTCCAGCTCTCGCTCGACGGGCCGGGAAAGTAACCTCGTCTCGCTGATCGTCCCGTACACGAGCCCGGAGAGCCCGCGGCAACCGCCCATCGGGAGAGCACGAATGAAGAGAGTGCTGGATCCTATGAGCCGCGTTTCCGAGGTCCTCTTCGGGCTCATCATGGTGCTGACGTTCACCGGCTCGCTCAGCGTGGCCACCGCCGGCAGGGCCGAGGTTCGGGAGATGCTCGTAGGCGCGCTCGGGTGCAACCTCGCCTGGGGCGTCATCGACGCCCTCCTCTACCTGATGGGCATCCTCGCGGAGAGGGGCGAGGGTCTGCTCGCGCTTCGGGGACTGCGGAGGGCCGCCACTCCCGACGAGGGGCGGAGGATCGTCGCCGAGTCCCTGCCGCCGCTCGTCGCGTCCGTCCTGGAGCCTGCGCAGCTCGAGGCGATGCGGGAGCGTCTCGCCCAGCTCCCCGAGCCGAGAGGGCCCGCCGGCCTGGAGAAGGACGACTGGCGGGGCGCCCTCGGGGTGTTCCTGCTCGTGTTCCTGTCGACGCTTCCCGTGGCCATCCCCTTCCTCCTCGTGCGCGATGCCCACCTCGCCCTGCGCCTCTCCAACGGCGTCGCCATCGCGCTGCTGTTCGTCTGCGGGGTCGCGACGGGACGCCTCACCGGGTACCACCCCTGGTGGACCGGAGTGGCCATGGTGGTCCTGGGGTCGGTCCTCGTCGCGATGACCATGGCGCTCGGAGGCTGAGCGCTTTCCCAGGGGCCTGCCGATTCCGGATAGCTCCCGCGGCCCCGTCCGGTCTACGTTCAGGACACTTAGAATGCTGTCCGGCGGAGGATCGCAGAACTGATGGGTTTCTGGCTCCAGCTCGTCGTCCTGCTGGGGGCCATCGTCCTCGGCGCACGCCGCGGGGGGATGGCTCTCGGGCCCATGGGCGGCGTCGGCCTCTTCATCTTCGTGTTCCTCTTCGGCCTGCCTCCGGGGAGCCCTCCCGGCACCGTCCTGGGAATGATCCTCGCCGTCATCACCGCCCTTTCCCTGCTGGAGGCGGCGGGCGGCCTCGACCTCGTCGTTCGCTTCGCGGAGAGGGTCCTCCGCGGCAATCCGCGCTGGGTCACCGTCCTCGCGCCCCTCGTCACCTACGCGCTCGTCTTCGCCTCGGGCACCCAGCACGTCATCTACGCGCTCCTCCCCGTGATCGCCGAGGTGGCGCGCAAGGCGGGCATCCGTCCGGAGCGCCCGCTCTCGATCAGCGTCATCGCTTCGCAGCAGGGGCTGATCGCCTCGCCCGTGTCCGCGGTGACGGCCGCCCTCGTCGTCACCCTCGCGGGCTCGACCACGCTGCCGCAGATCCTCCTCGTCGTGATCCCCGCGACGCTCGTCGGCCTCGCCGCGGGAACGCTGTCCGTCGCCTTCCGAGGCGCCGAGCTGGCCGACGATGCCGGCTACCAGGAGCGCCTCGCCCAGGGCAAGGTGAGCGTGCCCGCCGAACGACCCGACCTCCCGGGAGCGGCGCGGCGACAGCCGTCACCTCGTGCGGCATTTTCCTGGCCGCCATCGTCGCGGTGGTCCTGATCGGGATCTTCCCGGGGCTACGTCCGATCTACGAGCAGACGGGGGAAGGCGTCACGGAAACGGGCCAGGTCGAGATGGGGCGCGCGACCATGATCGTGATGCTGGCCGCGGCCGGCCTGATCCTGCTCCTGGCGCGGTCCGATCCCGACAAGGCGATCAAGGGCAGCGTCATGAAGGGCGGGCTCACCGCGATCATCTCCATCCTCGGCGTGTCGTGGATGGGGTCCTCCTTCTTCGAGGGCAATCGGGCCGCGATCGTGGGCGGGATCTCCTCCATCGTGGAGACGCATCCCTGGGTCTTCGCGGTGGGCCTCTTCGTGCTCTCGCTCCTGCTCTTCAGCCAGGCCGCGGCGATCGCGATCCTGGGGCCGGTGGCGATCGCAATCGGCCTGCCCGCGACGCTCATCGTCGGCGCGTATCCGGCGGTGAACGGCAACTTCTTCCTGCCGACCTACGGGACGGTGCTCGCCGCGGTCTCCTTCGACCAGACGGGCACCACACGAATCGGTCGCTACCTGCTCAACCACAGCTTCATGCGCCCGGGGCTCGTGGCCACGGCGACGAGCGCTGTCGCCGCCCTCGGCCTCGCCGAGTGGCTGCTGTGAGGCCCCGGGAAGCGGGCCAGGGCCTCGGACACGACAAGAGGGAGACAACGAATGAGCTGGATCGTCACGTCGATTCGGGAGAACCCGGAGCTCGCAATCTTCCTGACGCTCGCCATGGGTTTCGTCATCGGCCGAATCCGCATCGGGACCTTCCGGCTCGGGAACGTCGTGGGAACTCTCCTCGCGGGCGTGCTCGTCGGTCAGCTCCACGTCGAAGTGGACCCCCTCGTGAAGGTGGTCTTCTTCGACCTCTTCCTCTTTGCCACCGGCTACAAGGTGGGCCCGCAGTTCTTCCGCGGCCTCAAGAAGAACGCCATTCCCCAGGCCCTCGTCACCCTCGTCCTCTGCGTGGCTAGCCTAGCGACCACCGTCGTCTTCGCCCGGGCCATGGGCTACGACAGCGGCACCGCGGCGGGGTTGATGGCCGGGGCCTTCACCGAGTCCACCGTCATCGGCACCGCGGGAAACACGATCGCCCGCCTCGATCTTTCGGAGGCCGAGAAGGAGCGTCTCCTGAACAACATCCCCGTGGCCTACGCGGTGAGCTACCTCGTGGGCACGGGCTTCGTGGTGTGGTTCCTCTCGAGCCTGGCTCCGCGCCTCCTCCGAGTGGACCTTCGCGCCGAGGCCCGCGCGCTCGAAGCGACGCTTGCCGCGACCTCGAAGGACGAGACGGCAACCACCTCCGCCTATCGGGACTGGGATCAGAGGGCCTTCCGCATCCCGGATACCCTCGCCGGGCGCTCCGCGGCCGAGGTCGAGAGGTCCTTCGCCCCCGCGCGCGTGTTCCTGCAGAGGATCCGGCGGGGCGGGCGGCTCGTCGACGTCACGCCGGCGGAGGTCCTGGAGACGGGCGACGTCGTCGTGGTGGCGGCGCGACGTCACGTACTCGTCGCCGCGGGCTCTCCCTTCGGGGAGGAGGTCGACGACAAGGCGCTCCTGGACTTCCCAATGGCGGCCCTGAGCGCGGTGGTCACGAGGAAAGAGGTCGCGGACCGTCCACTCCGCGACATCGCGGAAGCGCACGGACGGGGTGTCGTCCTCCTCGGGCTCGTCCGAGCCGGCGAAGAGGTCCCCTTCGCGCCGGGCACCGTGGTGAATCGGGGGGACATACTCCGCCTCGCGGGAGCGACGAGCGACGTCGAGCGGGCGGGCAAGGCGATCGGGTACGTGGAGCGGCCCTCGAGTGAGACGGACGTCGTCTTCGTCGGGCTGGGCATCCTCGTGGGCGGCCTCGTGGGCGCCCTCACGTTCCAGGCCGGCGACCTGCCCCTGAGCCTCACCGCGAGCGGGGGCGCCCTCATCATGGGGCTCGTCTTCGGCTGGCTGCGGTCCGTCCGCCCGACCTTCGGCCGGATCCCCGAGCCCGCGCTCTGGGTCTTCGATACCGTCGGCCTCGCCGTCTTCATCGGCGTCGTGGGACTGCAGGCAGGCCCGAGCTTCGTGGCCGGCCTTCGCTCCACCGGTCCAAGCCTCCTCGTGGTCGGCTTCGTGGTGGCGCTCCTCCCGCACGTGGCCGCGCTCCTCTTCGGGCGCTACGTGCTCCGGATGAACCCCGTCATCCTCCTCGGGGCCTGCGCGGGGGCGGGTACGGTCACCGCCGCCCTCCGGGCGATTCAGGACGAAGCGGGCAGCAAGCTCCCCGTGCTCGGGTACACGGTGCCCTACGCCATCGGCAACATCCTCCTCACCGCCTGGGGCCCCGTCATCGTGATGCTCACGCGGTAAGCGGCACGTGAATGCCGGTCCCGACCGTGCACCCCGCCACCGGCCGCTCCTGTCCCTTCTCCTCGCGCTCCTTGCCTGTCCCTTGATGGCCGCGAAGACCGACGTCGTCGTCCTCAAGAACGGCGATCGATTCACCGGAGAAGTCCAGCAGCTCGAGCGGGGGCGCCTGCAATTGGATACGGACGACGTGGGGACGGTCGAGATCGAGTGGGACAAGGTGGAAAGCGTGACGGCCGCCGCCCCCTTCGACGTCGACGACTTGCAAGGGAACCGTTACATGGGCTCGCTCGTCCCGGGCCCGGTCGCGGGCCGTTTGCTCATCGCCTGGGGCGACCGGTCGGAGACGGTGGAGCTCCTGCAGGTGATCCGCATGCGCCGATTGAACAAGAGCTTCTGGGGCCGCCTCGACGGATCCCTGGACGTGGGAGCCAGCTACACGAGCGCGAGCTCGCTCTTCAAGCTGGACCTCGCGGGCCAGATCGGCGTCGAGCGTCCGGGCTACCAGGTCTCCGTCGTGGCCAGCTCGACCCTGAGCTCCCAGCCGGGCATCGACGACACGCGTCGCAGCGTGCTTTCGCTCTCCTACGAGCGGCGTTTTCAGCGCCGGTGGGTGGCGCTCGTGCAGGCTCAGCTCGAGCAGAACCGCGAGCTCGGCTTCGACCTCCGAAGCTCGGCGTCGGCGGGGGGAGGGCGGTATCTCGCGCAGAGCACGAGGGACAAGCTCCTCACGGCCCTCGGCCTGAGCGTCAACCGCGAGAAGCCGATCGAGGGCGAGAACACCACCAACCTCGAGGTGGTGGCGGTCGTCGCCTACGACCGGTTCTCCTACGACTTCCCGAAGGTGGACGTCTCCGTCACCGTCGCCGGCTTCGCGAGCCTCAACAACGGCGGGCGCTACCGCCTCGAGGTGGATGCACAGCTCAAGCGCGAGATCGTCAGGGACTTCCACGCCACCCTGCGCGGGTACGAGAGCTACGACAGCCGGCCCGCCACCGAGGGGGCGCCCACCAACGACTACGGAGTGACTTTCGCACTAGGATGGAGCTTCTAGAAGAGGTCCTTATGAGGAGATATCACGTCGTCGGACGAAGCGCGGTCGCGATCACGACCGCCCTCTCCCTCGGGCTGTCCCCTGCCGCGCCCCTCCTGGCCGGCCCCGTGGTCCCGCAGGCCGCCGGCCAGACCGCGGGGACCCCGAAGCCCGCGTCCACGCCCGTCCCGCAGGCTACGCCCTCGCCCGCCACCAAGGCCGCGCCCACCCCCGTCACCAAGGCCGCGCCGTCCCCTGCTCCGAGCCCCGCGCCTGGCGCCGCGGCGGCAAAGCCCGCGGCGGCGCCTCCCGTCGACGGCGGGTGGCCCCGCGCCTACACCACTCCGAGCAGCGGCCGCATCCTGGTCTACCAACCCCAGGTGGCGAGCTGGGAAGCGCAGCGCCACATGGTCGCCTATGCCGCGGTGGGCTACGAGGCGAAGGGGGCGACGAAGCCCGCCCTCGGCAGCCTCAAGCTCGAGGCGGACACCAAAGTGTCCACGTCGGAGCGGCTCGTCAACTTCAGCGACTTGAGCATCACGGAGGCCAACTTCCCCACCCTCGAGAAGGAGCAGACGCGCGAAGTGGTGGCCGAGATCGACAAGGGCTTCCCGCGCGCGGATCGCGTCATCGCCCTTGATCGCGTGCTCGCGAGCGTGGACCGCAGCCAGATCACTCCGAAGAACGTCGAAGGGGTCAGGGCGGACCCCCCGACGATCTTCTACAGCAGCTCGCCGGCCCTCCTCGTCAACCTCGACGGCGATCCCATCTGGAGCCCCATCAAGGAGAACGACCTGAAGTTCGCGGTCAACACGAACTGGGACCTCTTCGAGCACGGGCCGACGAAGACCTTCTACCTCCGGAACGAGGGCTCCTGGCTGAAGGCGGCGGCCGTCGAGGGACCGTGGACGCCCGCGGGCACGCTGCCGGAGAGCTTCAAGAAGCTTCCCGTCGACGACAACTGGAAGGACGTCAAGGCCGCGCTGCCCGGCAAGGCGATCGACCCCAAGAAAGCGCCGAAGATCTTCGTGAGCACGACCCCGGCGGAGATGATCCTCGTGAGCGGCCCCCCCCTCTACCAGATGGTGACGGACACCAAGCTCCTTTGGGTCAGCAACACGGAGAGCGACGTGTTCCGCATGGGGGCCACCGGTCCCGTCTACTTCCTCGTTTCCGGGCGGTGGTTCAGCGCGCCCGATTTCATCGGGCCCTGGACCTTCGCCACACCCAGCCTGCCCGCCGACTTCCAGAAGATCCCGCTCGAGCACCCGCGATCCCGGGTGCTCGCCTCCGTGCCCGGGACGCAGCAGGCCGCGGAAGCCGTGCTGCTCGCCCAGGTGCCCCAGACCGCGCGGGTCAACAAGAAGGAGCTGAAGGCGCCCGAGGTGGTGTACCAGGGCGAGCCCAAGTTCGAGAAGATCGAGAAGACCACGGTCGAGCAGGCGGTCAACACGGACAAGCAGATCATCAAGGTGGGCGATCTTTATTACATGTGCTTCCAGGGCGTCTGGTTCATGTCCAAGACCGCCACCGGCCCCTGGGAGGTGACGTCGAAGGTGCCGAAGGAGATCTACGAGATCCCGGTCAGCTCGTCCGCCAACAACGTCACCTACGTGACCGTCGTGGAGGACGACGACGACGAATGGGCGACGTTCGCGACGGCCGCCGCCTACACGGGCGTGATGATCGCCTGGGGCTGCGCGGTCTGGGGCACCGGGTACTACTACCCGCCGTACTGGGGCTACGGAGGGATGTACCCCTACTACTATCCCCGCTACCCGACGTACGGCTACGGCGCCTCGTACAACCCCTGGACCGGCGCGTATCGCCGCGGCGCCGTCGCCTACGGCCCGTACGGCGGAGCCGGCATAAGCTCGCGTTACAACCCGCGCACCGGCACCTACTCGCGCGGCGCGGCGGCCTGGGGGCCCTACGGGGCGCGCGGCTACGGCGAGGCCTACAACCCGCGCACCGGCGCTTACGGGCAGACGCGCCAGGGCTCCAACGTCTACGGGAGCTGGGGGGCCACGTCCGTGCAGCGGGGCGACCAGTGGGCACAGACCGCGCGGACGACAAACAGGGCTACGGGGACCACGACACGAGCGACGCGGACAAGCGAGGGCGGAGCGGCGATCACCCGCAACCCCGCCGGCGCCGGAAACGCATCCGGTGTCGTGCGGACAGGCAGCGGCGACGTGTACGCGGGACGGGACGGAAACGTCTACCAGAAGGGCGACGGCGGCTGGCAGAAGTACGACAACGGGAATTGGAACTCGGTCGAACGGCCCTCGGGCTCTTCGACGACCCGCGACCGCTCCTCCACCACGGGGCCGCCCGCCACTTCCTCGACCATGGACAACCTCAACCGCGACTACTCGGCGCGCACCGAGGGCCGTCAGCGCACGAGCGACTACAGCAGCTACCGCTCGAGCGGGGGAAGCCGAAGCAGCGGTAGCTCGTACCGAGGCGGTGGTGGTGGCCGCGGAGGCGGCGGGGGTCGCCGCCGCTAAGGAGGGGACATGCCGCGTCTGCGATCGAGCGTGAAGTGGGCCGCGGTCCTGGTCCTGGGCCTGGGTGCTTCGGGCGAGCCGTCTCGCGCGGCCGCCCAGCCTTCGCCCTCCCCCGCGCCGGATCGGCCCAAGAAGAGCGTGTACGGCAAGCTCAAGAGCGTGGAGAAGAGGCTGAGCGCGCTCGTGATGGTGTCGGACGAGGGCCAGCGTCTCGTCTGGAAGTTCGAGAAGGAAGTGATCGCCGAGGCCGAACAGTTCAAGCCGGGAGACAGGATGATCGTCATCTACCGGCAGCTCGGCCCCTCGGACAAGCGGGTCACCGCCGTCGCCTTCCCCGGCACCGCCGCCACTCCCACGTACGTGAACCTGACGAACGAGCGGGTGACGGTGCGGACCGCTCCCCTCGTGGGCGAGTCCTGCGGGCTTCTGAGCGAAGGCCCCGTCTACGAGATCACGATCCCCCGAGGCGGGATCGCAGAGGTCGCCGACGGCTGCTGGTGTTGCGCCTCCGCCGGGGACGCGTGCGTGCCGGGGAACAAGACGGGGGTAGGGCGAGCGCTCCTCGCCAACTGCTTCGAATGAGTCGGGCTACTCGGCGCGCCACTGGTCGATGACGGTGGCCACCGGCTGATTCGCGACCACGGGCCGGCAGCGCTCCTCGAAGCCGGCGCGCCGTAGCGTCTCCCGCACGTCCCCCCGCGCTTCGGCGAGGCGGAAGGCGATCCCGCGTTCCCGCAGGACGTCGTGGAGCTCCTCGAGCAGCTCCGCCCCCGCAAGGTCGACACCGGGGCTCGTCCCGAGGAAGAAGACGGCCAGCTTCACGCCGTCCCCGCGCGCATTCAAGAGCTCGAAGAACTGGTCCCGCACGTGCTCGGCGTTGAAGTAGACGAGGGAGGACTCGACGCGGAAGACGAAGACGTCCGCCGGCCGCTCGTTCTCGGGATGCCTCACCACGTCGGCGAAGTAGTCGGTGCCGGGGACGCGCCCCAGCTCCGTGGTGCGGGGCCGCGACACGCGCCGGAGGAGCAGCAGGAGGGAGATCGCCACCCCGATCAGCACCCCGCGCAGCAGACCGGACCCGAGGACGCCGAGGAGTGAGGCCGCGGCCACCCCGAACTCGGTGCGGCTGAACCGCCACAGCCGGCGAAGCTCGGAGAGCCTGAAGAGCCCGGTGACCGCCGTCAGCACGATCGCGGCGAGCACGGGCTGGGGAAGGTCGCGCAGGAGACCCGCGAGGAAAAGGGCGACCAGCCCCATGATGCCGGCCGCCACCAGCCCCGAGAGGGGCGTGCGGGCGCCGCCCCCCTCGTTCACCAGCGACTGGGACATGCCGCCGCTCACGGGAAAGCCGTGCCCGAGCCCCGCGGCGAGGTTGCCGCCGGCAAGGGCGAGGAACTCCTGGTTGCTGTCGATCCGATAGCCGTGCTTGCGGGCGAACGTCCGTCCGATCGCGGCGGTCTCCACCGCCCCCAGGAGGAAGCACGCCATGGCGAGGGGGAGGAGCAGGTTCACGTCCGACGGATGGACGGAGGGCAGGGCGGGCACGGGTAGGCCCTGAGGGACCTCGCCCAGGAGGGCCACCCCCCGAGCCGCCAGCCCGAGCGCCGGAACGGCGGCGATTCCGGCCACCACCACCAGCAGGGCCACCGGCCGGTTCGGCAGAAGCCGCTTCCCGAGGAGCAGCAGGGAGAGTGCTGCCACTCCCAGGCCGAGGGAGGCGGGATTCGTCTCCGGGAGATGCGAGAAGAAGTGCCCCATCCGCTCCCAGAAGTCGCCGTGGGCGCCCCCGAAGCCGAAGAGCTTCGGAAGCTGCGTGCTGGCGAGATGCAGGGCCACACCGGTCTTGAAGCCGGTCATGACCGTCTCCGAGATGAAGGTCACGAGGCTTCCCGCCCCGAAGAGCCAGGCCAGGAACGCGAGCGCGGCGACGATGAGGGCGGTGGCCGATGCGAGCGCGGCATAGCGCATCGCATCCCCTCCCGCGAGCTCCCCGAGCGACGTGCCCACGAGGAGCGAGATCGCGGAGGTAACGGTGACCGCGGTGTGCCTGGAGCTGCAGAAGAGCCAGAACACGAGCCCGGCGAACAGGCACGAATAGAGGCCGGCTTCCGGGGGAAGGCCCGCGAGCGAGGCGTCCCCGATGCCGGCGGGCAGGAGATAGGCGGCGAGGACGACGCCCGCGACGACGTCGCTCCCGAGCCAGCCGAGCGAGTACCCGCGAAGGAGCCTCAGGCCGGGAAGGCTCTCCGCGCGCACGCTCACCCCCCGATCATCGGGTTCGCCTTCCAGGCCCTACGCAGGGCGCCGGCGGCCGGCCGCGAGCACCGGCCGCCGACCCTGCGCGAGGGCTACTTCTTGCCCGATCCCGGAGGGAACTCCTTGAACATCTTTTCCGAGGCCTTGTTCAGTTTCTTGACGTTCTTGTCCGCCTTTTCCGAGAGCTCGTCCTGGGCGGTGCCCCGGAACATGAGCTGCTTCGTCTTCGCGTCGAAGATGTCCACGACCAGGGTGCCGACGATGTACTCCGACTCCGTGGTGGTGGCGGTGCCCATGCCTCCCATGCCCATGCCGCGCCACCCGTAGCCGCCGTAGCCCCCGGAGTAGAAGGT
Organism: uncultured Acidobacteriota bacterium; assembly: GCA_963742595.1. Taxonomy (GTDB): domain Bacteria; phylum Acidobacteriota; class Vicinamibacteria; order Fen-336; family Fen-336; genus CAVPGH01. Next base: position 1,034,855 of record CAVUMT010000001.1, read on the forward strand.
GTTCAGCGTCTTCTGTTTCTCGGTCGCGCCGTGAAGCACCACCATCGCGTCCGCCTTGCCCTCGTCGGCCTTCGTCCAGCCCTTTTCGGTGAGGGTCTGGGCGATCTCGTCCAGCACCCGCTTCTCGCCGATCGGGTTGTTCCAGCTCGTGCCGATCTTGATCGCAAAGGTCTTGATCGAGGCGAAGTTGGCGCTCTTGTCGAAGTCCGTCTTGACGTCCTGTGCGAAAGCCGTGGCCCCGAACAGGGTGAGGCTGGCGGCGACTACGTATTTGCGCATGCTCATTCAATCCTCCATCGCTTCCAAAAAATCGGACCCCTAGTCTACACGTGGGAGACGCCGCTCGGACATCACGAGGCCGGGTGTTCCGCGAGGTAGCGCAGCAGCTCGCCCTCGAGGCGAAGTCTCAAGGCCCCGTATTCCCAGCGCAGCTTCGCGCGCGACCCGCGAGCCCTCTCGAGGTGCTTTGCCGTCTCGTCGCACGCCCGGTATTCGTCGCAAAGATCGCGAAACACGTCGTCCCTCTCGAAGAGGATCTCGGCCTGCCCCCTGACGCTCGGGAGCCGGTCGCTCACGAGCCTCAGTGCGGGATGCATTCTCCGCCGGAGCGCGATCACTTCGCCCGCAGACAGAACTCGAGCAGGCCCGCGGTGACCTCCCGCATGACCCTGCGCATCTCGTCGTAGGGCGGGTGGAACGGCGTCTTGGCGCGGCTCCGGCCCCATTCCATCGTGTAGGCGATGATCCTGCCCTTCTTCGGATCGACCATGTGGCGGCTGTAGGCGTAGTCGTCGGAGGAGGCGGTGGTGGGGTACAAGCCGACCGACTGCTGCAGCCGGTACTTGCGGCCACGCACGAGCCGGATGGCGCCGGCCATCGCTTGGCCCATGCGCAGGGCTTCTTTCTGGTCCGAAGCGGGCATGTGCTCGCGATAGAGGTCGTCGTGGATCAGGCCCCGCTTGCCGTCGTAGGCCGGGTTCTTGAAGGACATCTGCGGGTCGCGGGACTGGTTCTCGTCGGTGCCCCAGTTGTGCAGGATGGTCTCGCCGAAGCTGTGGAGGTCGACGAAATACCGGACGTTCGGAAAGCGGTCGAGCAGCCAGATCACGTTCCGCGTTTCGGGCTCGGAGGCCGCCCGGGTTCCCACGTACGTCTCGTAGTCGCCGGCATTGAAAGAGGACTCCACGGTCTTCGGGGCGAAGTGGCGATCGAAGCGCCAGAGGAACGGGAAGTTCCGGTTGAGGTCAACCCCATAGCAGTGAGGGCCGCGGCCCCGCGGCGCCGGCCGCCGGTTCTTGCGCCACATGGGATGACGCTCCATGCTGAAGCGCCGGCCGTCGGGATTCACCTGGGGAAAGAGGACGACGTCCCTCGTCTCGACGATCCTGCGGATCTGGGCGGACGTGAAGCTCTTCCGCCCGAGACGGATCCCCGTCCGGTCGCGGTAGGCCCGGAGCAGCCGGATCGCGAAGTACACGAGGATGTCCGGGCTGCCCCATTCACGTCCGTGCACGCCCCCGATGAAGCAGACCGCGATTCGCTTCCTGGAGCGCCCCTTGCCGATGCGACAGGCGTGGCACCGCCGCTTCTCCCAGGTGAGGTTCGGCAGCGGGATCCGCTCGAAGTACGCCGCGTGGTTCTTGACCCCGAGCTCGATGGCCCTCTCCACCTCGTCGGCGGTCAGGTAGCCGCCTCCCCAGATGACGTCGCCGTAGCGTCCGCTCCGGAGCCGAGTGGCGACGCTCCGGCGGCCCTCCTTCTGGCGCTGCTTGTCGTGGGCGTCGATCTCCTCGAGGCGGGTGACGCCGTAGCCCTTCCGCTCCAGCCACCCGACCTTTTCGGAGCGGACGTAGGCGTCCACCACGATGCCGCGCTTCTCCTGGCGATGGCCGATGACCATGACCCGGAGCCTGGCCCCGAGCTCGCTCAGGTGGCGGCGGTCGCGTCCGGTGATCGCGACGTGGTAGATGGCCAGGGGCCGGGCCTCAGTAGCTGTAGGCGAGGTAGACCATGCCGTATGAGAAGTTCTTCGTGCGATCGAAGGCCTGAGCCACCAGCTCGCCCGGGTTGTTGTAGGCGCCCACGAAGCTGGCGGTGAAGTTCTTGTTGATCTTCCAGTCCAGGTACCAGTCCATCTCGAAGGCGATGTCGTCGGACGTCACGCCGGGGCCGTAGGCCGCGGCCTTGTCCGCCAGGAACTTGAAGAAGATGAGCCCGGTGCCGACAGACTCGCTCGGCGTCAGGTGGAGGCGCACCTGGTGCGAGATCAGGTTGGAGTTCGACAGGAAGTACTCTCCCGCGATCTCTCCCTGCCACCACGAGCCCCAGTCGTAGAAGCCGGTGATGAGCGAGTCGAAGTTCTCGTTGGTGAGCGTCGAATCGTCGTCGCCCTCGAAGTAGGCGTAGCGATAGGAGAGCTTGGGCTTCCAGGCGACACTCGCGAGCTCGTAGCCCACGAGCCCGTTGAAGGCGTCGGAGGTGAGGCGGTCGCGGTTGTCTTCGTGCACGTACTCGAGCTCGAACGAGAGGCCGGGCAGGCTGCGAAAGGGACTGGTGAACGCTCGCACGTCGATCACGCTCATGCCGTCCCGGAACGGCTTCTTGAGCGGGTCGGCGTAGAACTTCAGGTAGGACGCGCCGAGCGTCGTGTTCTCGCCGATCGCGAGGTCGTAGTTCGCGCCCCAGAGCCGGGTGTCCGTGTCGCTTTCCGGGACCTCGTCCCGGTCGAGGTAGAAGGCCTCCAACGTATGGTTGCCGGGCTTCAATCGGCCGATCGCCGCGAACTGCCAGGCCTTGCGGGCGTTGCTCCAGAAGCCCCCGCGGCTGCCTCCCTCCCCGGCCCCATCCCAGAGGATGAGCCCGTGCCCGATCTTGTATTGCGACCGGCCCACCGTGAAGTCGAGGAGGTTCTCGGAGCCGCCCAGGGACTTGCCCGAGCGCCAGCCGATGAAGAGGTCCTCGACCTTGAACGACGAGGCGTCCTCGCCCACCAGGCTCGGCGGAGCGGCGAACGTGCGCTCGCCGACGACACTCGCCTTGCCGTAGATCTCGCTCTCCCCGACGCCGAAGTTCGCGGAGATCGCCGGCTTCGCAAAGCTCTCCGCCCAGTTGTCGCTCAGGTTCCCCGAGGGATCGGGCCGGACGTTGGTGTAGAGGGAGTTCTGGAAGCCGAACCCCCCGAGGCCGATGTCCAGGTTGAACGTCCAGGCCTCCTTCTTCGGCAATCCCGTGGTCCGCTCTTCCTCCTCTGCGGGCGCCGGCGGGGGCGCGGAGGGCTGCGTGGGCGGCGGGGGCGGTGTCTGGGCGAGGGTGCCCACCGACACGAGTGCGCCCAGCGTCGTGAGCGCGCACACGCGCAGGATCAGCCGAGGACGGAGACCGTGGACGGATGGAATGACTCGAGGCATGGATGACTCCTTCGGGCGGGGGATCGGCCAGGCAAGCCTCAGGCTTTGGCTCCCTTTTTCAGGCACTGCACGTAGTAGGTGCCCTTCCGGTTCTCGACGCCGTGGGTGTCGTGGCCGAAGCCGGGAAAGCGCTTGTCCCAGGAGGCGAGCGCGCGGAGGTAGCCCAGGTAGGGCCCGTCCTGGGCTCCGGTCCCTTCTCCAGGCATGAGCATGGGAATCCCCGGCGGATAGGGGACGACGCTCGTGGCGAGCACCCGGTTGGCGAGGTCGTCGAGAGCGACGTGCTCGATCTCGTCCTTCACGAGGTACTGGTAGGCCGCGTTCGGAGTCATCGCGGGCGTGGGCAGTGTCGAGAACGCCTCCGCGAGCCAATGCGTCTGCCGCGACTCCTTGAGCTGCGCGAACATGTTGTCCGCGAGGTCCCGGAGCCCGAGGCCCCCGTAGGTGTCGGGATGGTCGGAGACGAGCTCGGGCAGCACCTCGGCGAGCGGCGCGTTCCTGTCGTAGTCGCTCTTGAAGTCGAGGAGCGCGTTCAGGAGGGTTCCCCACTTTCCCTTGGTGATGCCGATCGAGAAGAGGAAGAGGATCGTGAAGTCGGTGGTCTTCTCGACCTCGACACCCCGGCGGTGGAGATAGGCGGTCAGGAGCGTCGCGGGAATGCCGCGCTTGTCGAGGCCCCCCTTGTCCGCCACTCCCGGGGTCACGATCGAGACCTTGATCGGGTCCAGCATGCAGAAGCCGTCCTCGAGGTCCGTGAACCCGTGCCAGGTCTCGCCGGGATGCAGCACCCAGGGGTCGGGGTCGGTGGCGAGGAATTCAGGCGAGGCGTCCTCGAACGCGACTTTCTTGGCGCCCTTCCCCTGCTTGACCTTGTCCGCGTTCCAGGTGTTGAAGAACCAGTCCTTCTTGGCTGTGAACTGGCGATGCACGCGGCCCATGGCCTGGCGGAAGGCCACCGCCTCCTCGATCGACTCGTTCGTGAGGGCGATACCACCGGGTCCGTCCATCATGGCCGCGGTGATGTCGTTCGAAGCGATGATCGTGTACAGCGGCGACGTGGAGGCGTGCATCATGAACGACTCGTTGAACCGCTCGTGGGGGATGGGGCTCCGCCCGTCGCGGATGTGGAGTAGCGAGGCCTGGGAGAGCGCGGCAAGCAGCTTGTGCGTGGAGTGGGTGGCGAACACCGTGGGCCCCTTGTGGTCCTTGGGGTCGCCGTGCATCGCGTGGCGGTCGCGATAGAGGGGGTTGAAGCGCGCGTAGGCGTACCAGGCCTCGTCGAAGTGGATCCGGTCCACGGTGGGGTCGAGCAGCTCCTCCACGCGCCGCGCGTTGTAGCAGAGGCCGTCGTAGGTGGAGTTGGTGACGACGGAGTAGACGGGGCGCGTCGAAGCACCCTTGGCCACGAGGGGGTTCGCCTTGATCGCGGCCTGGATCGCTTCCTTCTTCAGCCGCGCGGGGGGGATGGGACCGATGATCCCGTAGCGGTTGCGGAGGGGCACGAAGTAGGTCGGGATGGCTCCCGTCATGACCAGGCTGTGCTCGATCGACTTGTGGCAGTTGCGGTCGCAGAGGGCGATCTGGTCGCGGGCGACGGCGGCCATGAAGATCACCCGGTTCGACATCGAGGTGCCGTTCGTGACGCAGTACGTGCGGTGCGCTCCGAAGACGCGGGCCGCGTACCTCTCGTGCGCGCCGATGGGCCCGGTGTGGTCGAGGAGCGACCCCAGGGCCCCCACGCTGATCGAGAGGTCGCTCCGGAGCAGATTCTCCCCGAAGTAGTCGAAGAAGATCCGGCCCACCGGCGACTTGAGGAACGCGGTGCCCCCGGTGTGGCCGGGCGTGTGCCACGAGTACTCGTACTCCTGGGTGAACTTCATGAGCGCCGCCGCGAGGGGAGGCAGCATCACCTCGAGGTAGCGGCGGACCGCGGCCACCACCCGCCCCCCGACGAAGGCCGCGGTGTCCTCGAGAGTCCAGACGTACTCGTCCACCATCCGCATGACGTCCACGGGGACGTCCGACACGTCCCCCCTCTCCGCCATGAGGAAGATCGGGATCTTGTCGTTGCGGGAGCGGATGAACTTCAGGAGGCTCCTGGCCTTCGCGTGGGCCTTGTCGTCGCCCAGAGTCCAGTCCAGCAGGACGACGTGGATCGCCGAGTCGGACACGATCACGGAGTGGCCGTCCTCCGCGGACCCCGCCTCCACGACCTCGATCGCGCGGGCCTGCAGCTCCTGCACGAGGGCGCGCGCGGCCCGGCCTTCCGCGGTGGGGTGGGTGAGCTCGTCGTCCACCACGAGCGCCCGCATGCTCATTCGCCGGATGCTTCGCTCGATCATCGATATGCCTCCGCGGCCAGGGACGGCTACTCCGAGAGCGTGTTCGACCGGAAGAAATGGAGCGCGCTCTCGTCCGGCTCGCCGAACCACTTGGCGTAGAGAGCGCCCATCTCCCCGGAGGCGAAGACCCTGCTGAGCGCGCGATCCACCACGAGGCGGAAGTCCTCGTCCCCCCGCGGGAGGGCGAGGGCCAGCGGCTCGGCGGTGAAGCTACGGTCGACGACGACGAGATCCCTCGCCGACGAGTTGCGGGCCGCCGCGTCCAGGAGGATCGCCCGATCTCCGAAGAGCACGTTCGCCTTGCGGTCGAGAAGCTGCCGCACCCCCGCGTCGTAGCTGTCGACGGGCGCGACACGGGCGGTGAGCTGGAAGTCGTCCAGCTTGCCCGCGAGCCACTTCTCGGCCGTCGTGCCCGAGACCACGGCCAGAGTCTGGGCCTGCAGGAGCTGGCCCGCGGACGCCCGCCAGGCGGGCCCCTGCGGCAGCCTCTGTCCGCCGAGCACCTCCCGCAGGCGGGCGGGAGCGTCCGTGCGGACGAGCGCTCCGATGCCGCCCGGGAAGATGGGGATGGAGAAGGATACGTCCTTCCGCCGCGCGAGCGTCACGCTATCCGCCTCGCACAGCAGGTCGACGTTGCCGAGTTGGACCGCGCGAAAGCGATCCGCGGCCGTGACCGGCACCCACTCGACACCGAGGTTCGCAGCGCCCAGGTCGGCCTGGATCGCCTCCACGACCTTCGAGCAGAGCGTCACGGAGTATCCGGCCGCCTTGCCCGCGTCGTCCTTGTAGGAGAAGGGCCGCGCGTCGGCGCGGTAGCCGAGCTTGACCTGGCCCGCGGTCCGGATTCGATCGAGCGACGTCGACGCGGTCTGCGCGAACGACGCGGTCCCGGCGCCGAACAGGACGAGGGCGACCACCGCGGCGGCCGCCTTGGCCACGAAGCGGGGCGCGAGGAAGCCCCAGATCACGTAGGTCAGCCCTATCACGATCATGCCGCCGAGGACGGCGTCCTTGCCCGCGGCATAGAGCGCATAGACGCTGTAGAGCATGGCGAGGACCGCGATCCACGTGTTGCGGGTGTAGACCGAGGGCGAGACCTTCGCCGCCTTCATCATCACGGACAGGGCGGAGAGCGCGATGATGTAGGGAACCACGTTGGTGACCACGGCCAGGTTCACGAGGACGCCGAACTGCTCACTGAGGTTCGGCGAGATCGTCGAGAGCGCGAGCAGGGACTGCACGATCCCCAGGACGACCATCCCCATGACGGGCGCGCCCATCTTGTTCACCTTCGTGAAGAACGCGGGAAACATGCGCTCCTCCGCCGCCGCCTTCCCGGTGGAGGCGATCGTGAACTGCCAGCCCAGGAGCGACCCCAGGCAGGCCAGCACCGCGAGCGCCATCACGAGGGAGCCGATGGTGGGGTTGAACATGTGGGCGTAGGCGGCGCCGAAGGGACCGGTCGACTTCACGAGCTCGGCGTTGGGCACGATGCCCTGGATGACGGTGGTGGACAGGACGTAGACCACGGCGGCGCCGAGAGTGCCGAACATGCAGGCGAGGGGGACGTTCTTCTTGGGGTTCTCGACCGCGTCCGAGTTCTGCGCCGCGGACTCCATCCCCAGGAAGGCCCAGAGCGTGAGCGAGATGCTCGAGCCCATCCCCGCGGCCAGGCTCAAGCCCTGCGGGTTCCAGGCCGCCCCGAACGTCGCGCCGCTGAACCAGAACCAGCCGATGAGCGAGAGCAGCCCGACGGGGAGGATGACGCCCCAGACCGTGATCGAGCCGATCTTCCCGGTGATGCTGGGGCCGCCGAAGTTCGCGACCGTGGTCAGCCAGAGGAGCCCGATCACCCCGAGGCACGTCGCGATCGGCGTCGCCGACAGCCCGGGGAAGAACGCCGCCAGGTAGCCGACGGCGGAGATCGCGATGGCCACGTTGCCGATGGCCAGCGAGAGGAAGTAGAGGAAGAACGCCATGAAGTAGCCGTCCTTGCCGTACGCGTCCTCCGCGTAGGCCGACATGCCCCCGGGCTTCTGGTTGAAGAGGCCCGCCTGGGCGAAGCCGTAGGCGATCGCCATCGAGCCCACGGCCGTCACGATCCAGGACAAGAGGGAGATCGCGCCGACCTTGGCCATGTTCGTCGGCAGCATGATGATCCCCGAGCCCATCATGTTCACGGCGACGATGAGCGTCAGCTGGACGAGACTCATTTTTTTGGCTGGTTCTGCCATGACCCTTCCCTTTCCTGCGTTGCCGCCCTGACTTACTTGCCTCTCTTCAGGCAGTAGACGTGGTACGTCCCGTCCTTCTCCTCGGTGCCCTCCACTTCCTTGGCGAAGCCGGGGAAGCGGTGGCCCCACTCCTGGAGCGTGCGCAGGTAGGTGAGCCACGGGCCGTCGGCCTGGCCGACGTTCTCTCCCGGCATCACGATCGGGATCCCGGGCGGGTAGGGGATGACGCCCACTCCCACCACGCGGCCCGCCATCTGGTCGAGCGGGAGCTTTTCAGCGTCTCCCGCCATCAGCCGCTGGTAGGCGCGCCGCGGCGTCATCTCCGGCGTGGGCAGCGTGGCGTAGGCCTGGGCCTGCCAGTGCCCCTGCCGGCTCTTCCTCATGTGCGCCCACATCTCGTCGCCGAGGTCCTTGACCCCCATCCCGGCGTACCGCTCGGGCCCGGCCGCCGCGACTTTCGGCAGGACCTCCGCGAGGGGCGCGTTGCGGTCGTAGTCCGTCTTGAAGTCGAGGAGGCTGTTGATCAGCGTCCCCCACTTGCCCTTGGTGATCCCGACCGAGAAGAGGAAGAGGACCATGTGGTCGGTCGTGCGCGAGGGCACGATGCCGTTCCGGCCGAGGTAGGCGGTGACGAGGTCGGCGGGAATGCCCTTGGCGTCGAACGCGCCGTCGTCCTTCATGCCCGGGCAGACGATCCCGAACTTGATGGGGTCGAGCATGCACCAGCCGTCGGGGATGTCTTCGAAGCCGTGCCAGCGCTCGCCGGGGTGAAGAACCCAGCAGGAGGGATCCGTGGCGAGCCGCTCGGCGGGAACGTCGTGGAACGCGATGCGCTTGCCCGTCTTCGGGTCCTTGACGTGCTCCGCGTTCCAGGGCGCGAAGAACCAGTCCTTCTTGGCCAGGAACTGCTGGCGAACGCGCGCGACGGCGAGGCGACAGGCCACTGCCTCGTCGATGACTTCCTGGGTGAGCGCCTGGCCCGCGGGGCCGTCCATCATCGCCGCCGCGACCTCGTTCGATGCGATGAGCGCGTAGAGCGGGGAGGTGCTGTTCTGCGCGGCGTAGGCTTCGTTGAAACGCCCGTGGTCGATCGCCCCGCGGCCCTCTCGGACGTGGATGAGCGAGGTCTGCGAGAGGGCCGCCAGCAGCTTGTGGGTGGAGTGCGTCGCGAAGACGGTGGGACCGTCCTTCGGGTGGTCGGCGGGACTGCCGCGCATGGCGTAGCGGTCCCTGTACATCGGGTTGAAGCGGGCGTAGCCGTACCAGGCTTCGTCGAAGTGGATGCGGTCGACGCTCTTGGCCAGCCGGCCCTCGGCGCCCTTGGCGTCGTAGCACATGCCGTCGTACGTGCAGTTCGTGAGGACCGAGTAGACGGGACGCGGGCTCGCGGCGTTCTTGGCGAGCGGGTTCGCAGCGATGGCCTTCGCGATCGCCTTGGGCTCGAGACCCTCGGGCGGGATGGGCCCGATGATCCCGTAGCGGTTGCGGGTGGGGCTCAGGAAGACGGGGATGCCGCCGCTGAGGATGAGGCCCTGCTCGATCGACTTGTGGCAGTTCCGGTCGCAGAGGGCGATCTCGTTGTCGCCGATGTAGGCGGACATGATGGCACGGTTCGAGCCCGAGGTGCCGGTGAGGACCGAGTACGAGCGGTGGGCGCCGAAGACGCGGGCGATGTACGTCTCGCTCTCCCCGATCGGGCCGAGGTGGCTGAGGAGCGAGCCGAGGGCCGCGCGCTCGATCCCCATGTCCGTGCGGAAGAGGTTCTCGCCGTAGAAGTCGAAGAACACCCGCCGACGGGCGACTTGAGGAAGGCGACGCCGCCCTGGTGACCGGGAGCCGCCCAGGAGTACTCGCGGTCCCGGTCGTAGCGAGCGAGGGCCGCGGTGAACGGCGGGAGCAGGCCCTGGACGTAGCGATCGATCGCCGCCGCCGCACGGCCCCCGATGAAGGCCGCGGTGTCGTCGAGGATCCACACGAACTCGTCGACGAGCGTCGCCACCTCGATGGTGACGGTGCCCGCGACCTTCCGGTCCGCCATCAGGAAGATCGGGACCTTGTCGTTACGCGCCCGCACCGTCCGGAGAAGCTCCGTGGCCTCCGCGTGCGCCTTCTTGTCGTTTCTGCCCAGCGTCCAGTTGACGAAGACGCAGTGGATGGCCGAATCGGAAACGACGTTCGCGAGGCCGTCCTCGCAGGAGAGGGCCTCGATCACCTCGATCCCGCGGGCCCGCAGCTCTTCGGCCAGGGCGCGCACGCTGCGTCCGCCGGCGGTAGACGCTTGACCCAGCTCGTCGTCCACGATGAGGGCGCGCCGGACAAGGGCGCGGGTGGTGCGTTCGATCATGATCTGGATCCCCTCCTTCGCCCCAGCACCGGAGGAGTTGCGGTCCTCCAGCCGAGCGAGGATGGGCGATGGGATGCCCCAGGAGAAGTAGCAGATCGCGTAAGTTACGGTAGCTTACGCGTCGTCATACTTCCTTTCGCCAGGCCAGCAGTTCATCCTGGGGCCCAATGCCCTCAGGAGGCGGATGATGTCGTCCAAGCCACCCGAGTCCGACACCTGGATTTCCGGGCTCCAGCCCCTGGGCCCCGGCGAAGACGCCGTGCCCGCGACACCCGAGGTGCTCATCGGACCGTACAGGCTCCTCGACCGGCTCGGCGAGGGGGGCATGGGAACGGTCTGGGTGGCGGAACAGCTTCAACCCGTCCGTCGCCGGGTGGCCCTGAAGGTGATCAAGGCGGGCATGGACTCGCAGGAGATCCTCCAGCGCTTCGAGGCGGAGCGGCAGGCCCTCGCCCTGATGAACCACCGGAGCATCGCCACGGTGCTCGACGCGGGCACTTCCGACGCGGGCCCGTATTTCGTGATGGAGCTCGTCTCGGGTGTCCCAATCACGAAGTTCTGCGACGACCGTAAGGCGTCCATCGCCGAGCGGCTCCGGCTGTTCGGGGCGGTCTGCCACGCGATCCAGCACGCCCACCAGAAGGGGATCCTCCACCGGGACATCAAGCCCGCGAACGTGCTCGTCGCGATGGAGGAGAACGAGCCGGTGCCCAAGGTCATCGACTTCGGCGTGGCCAAGGCGCTGCACAAACGGCTCACCGAGCGCCCCATGCACACCGAGGTGGGGCAGCTCGTGGGAACACTGGAGTACATGAGCCCCGAGCAGGCGGAGCTCCACAACTGGGACATCGACACCCGGTCCGACGTCTACGCCCTGGGAGTGCTGCTCTACGTGCTCCTCGCCGGCAGCACTCCACTCGACGCCCAGAGGCTCCGGAGCGCCCCGTTGACGGAGACGATCCGTCTGATCCGCGAGGAGGACCCGCCGAAGCCCAGCGTGCGCCTCGGGCAGTCGGGCGAGTCGCTGAAGGGGCTCGCGACGATGCGCAGCTCGGATCCCGCGCGGCTCGTCCGCGAAGTCAAGGGCGAGCTGGACTGGATCGTGATGAAGGCCCTGGAGAAGGACCGGGCGCGACGCTACGAAGCGGCGAGCGCGCTCGCTCGCGACGTCGAGCGCTACTTGCAGCACGAGCCCGTCGAGGCCGGTCCGCCCAGCGCCCGTTACCGGCTCGGGAAGTTCCTGCGCCGCCACCGGATGGCGGCGCTGAGCGCGGCGGCGGGTCTCGCGCTGCTCGTCGCGGGGGCCGCGGTCAGCACGTGGCAGGCCGTGCGGGCGACCCGGGCCGAGAAGACTGCCGCGGCGGTGAGTGCTTTTCTACAGAACGACCTGCTGGGCCAGGCCGACCTCGCCAACCAGCCGGGAGAGGGTGCGGGACGCGACCCGGACGTGACGGTGCGCACGCTCCTCGACCGGGCGGCCCAGACCATCGAGGGCAAGTTCCGGGAGGAACCCCTGACGGAGGCGGCCATCCGCCTGACGGTCGGCAAGGCTTACCGGGCGCTGGGCCACTATCCGGAGGGGCAGCGCCAGCTCGAGCGATCGGTGGAGCTCTATGCCACGCGGCTGGGAGGCGACGACCCTGTCACGCTGGACGCGAAGAGCAACCTGGCGTACCTCTACGGCGCACAAGGGAGGTACGACCGCGCCGAGCCGCTTTCCGAGGAGGTCGTGAAGGGCCGGACGGCCCGGCTGGGCGCCCTCGACCCCGACACCCTGACCAGCAAGAACAACCTCGCGCAGGTGTACAGGTCCCAGAGGAAGTACGCGCAGGCCGAACCGCTCTACCTGGAGGTCGTTCGCGCCGACACCGCGACACTCGGCGCGGAGCACAGGGAGACCCTGCGGGCCAAGACCAACCTCGGAGCCCTCTATCGGGATCTTGCCCGCTACGACGACGCCGAGCCGCTCTACGACGAGGTCGTGAAGGCCCAGACGCGGAAGCTCGGCGCCGATCACCCCGACACGCTCGTAAGCCGCAACGGCCTGGCCGCGGTCTACAGGGGAGAAGGGCGCATCGACGAGGCCGAGGCGCTCTTCCAGGAAGTCGCGGAGGCCCGGTCGGCTTCGCTGGGCCCCGACCATCCCGACACCCTGACCACCAAGAACAACCTGGCCCTCATCTACCAGGCTCGGAAGCGGTACGACCTCGCGGAAGCGCTCTTCCGCGAGGTCGTCGAGGCTTCCCGCCGGAAGCTCGGGCCGACGCATCCGGACACCGAGCAGCGAATGCGCAATCTCGTCCTTTGCTACCAGGAGAGCGGCCATGCGCCGCCGCCCCGGCCGGTGTTTTAGGACGGTGGGCTAGGTCGCCCTCAAGCAGAACTCCAGCAGGCCCGCGGCCACCTCGCGCATGACCTTCCGCATCTCGGGATACGGCGGGTGGAAAGGGGTCACCGCGCGGCTGCGGCCCCATTCGACGGTGAAGGCGAGCACCTTGGACTTGGCGGAATCCGTGAGGTGGCGGCTGTAGGCGTAGTCGTCGGAGGATCCGGCCCTCGGGTAGAGTCCCACCGACTGCCGCACGTCGTACTTCCGGCCCCGCACGAGCCGGATGGCCCGGCTCATCTGCCGGCCCAGACGGACGACTCCTCGCGCGTCGACCGGCGGGATGTACTCGCGGTACTCGTGGTCGTGGATGCGGCCGCGCTTTCCGTCGTAGGCCCGGTTCCGGAAGCTCATGTCGGGGTCACGCGACTGGTTCTCGTCGCTCCCCCAGCTGTAGAGGATCGTCTCGCCGTAGCTGTGGACGTCGATGAAGTACCGGATCCGCGGGTAGCGGTCCAGCATCCATCTCACGTTGCGCGTCTCCGGCTCCGAGGCGGCGCGTGGACCCATGTAGGTCTCGTAGGCGCCCGGGTGGGGAGAGCTGTCCGCGGTTCCGGGCGCGAAGTAGCGCTCGGCGCGCCAGAGGAAGGGAAAGTTCCGGTTGAGGTCGACACCGACGCACATTGGTCCGCGCCCTCGCGGCGCCGGGCGCCGGTTCTTCCGCCACATGGGGTGTCGCTCCATGCTGAAGCGGCGGCCATCCGGATTGACCTGAGGGAACAGGAACACGTCCCTCTTTTCCACGATCTTCCGGATCTGGGCGGCAGTGAAGGTCTTCCGGCCCAGGCGGATGCCCTCGCGGTCGCGGTGGGCCCGGAGCAGCCGCAGCGCGAAATAGATCAGGATGTCGGGACTCCCCCACTCGCGGCCGTGCACGCCGCCGATGAAGAGGACCGCCGGGCGCCTCCCCCCGCGACCCTTCCCGATCCGCAGGGCATGGCAGCGCCGCTTTTCCCAGGTCCGGTTGGGGAGGGCGATGCGTTCGAACGTGTCGGGGAACCGCTCGGCCCCGAGCTCGATCGCCCTCTCGACCTCGTCGGCGGTGAGGTAGCCGCCCCCCCAGATGACGTCCCCGTAGTGACCGCCCTGGATCCGCCGGGCCACGGCCCGGCGGCCTTCCGCCTGCCGCTGCCGGTCCCGACCCCCGACCTCCTCGTGACGCGTGACGCCGTAGCCGTGCTTCTCCAGCCACTCCGCCTTCCCCCGCGTCACGTAGGCGTCGACGAGCACGCCGCGCTTCGGGTCCTCGCGGTAGCCCACCACCAGGATCCGGTGCTTGGCCCCGAGCTCCGTCAGGTGCCGGCGGTCACGCCCGGTGATCGTGACGTGGTAGAGCGTCATTGCGCCCGAAAGTTACTCCAACCGTTGGGGACCTGCTAGCCCGGGCCAACGCCGCCTGGTACCAAGGTCCCATAGACGGGGGCTCGCTCGCCTTCCTATGCTGGCGGCCGGTCTTCTCGGAATGTACCCCCCTCGACCAAGGAGCTGAAGCCATGTCGATCGCCCGCCCCGGGGCCGTCCTGCCGCTCAAAGTCGTGACCCTCTATGGCGGGCGCGGCGTACTCGGCACTGCGGCCGACCGCTCGAATCGGACGCACGTTCGCGAGGAGCTGCAACGGGTCATCGCCAGCGGGGACTTCGACGCCTCGCGCCGCTCCCGCGAGTTCCTTCGCTTCATCGTCGATGAGACGCTGGCCGGGCGAGGAGCGCGCCTCACGCAGGCGGCGATCGCCAGCCGCGTCTTCGGCCGTCGAGAGGACTTCGACCCCCTCGTCGACCCCATCGTCCGCATCCAGGCGGGGCGTCTGCGACGATCCCTCGAGCGGTACTACCTCCTGGGAGGCGTCGGCGACACCTTGCGGATCGAGCTGCCCCGCGGGACCTACGTCCCCCTTTTCCGGCCGCTCCGGGAGAGCGAGCCGGCGACCGCCGCGCGGGCGGAAGAGACTGCGGCTTCCACCGCCCGGTTCGGCGAGTGGCCCGCGGTCGCCGTCGGCCCGTTCGAGCCCGCCGCGGCGGGACCGGAGCCTCAGGAATCGGCAGTCCGCCTCATGGAGTCTCTGATCCTCGAGCTGGGCCGGTACCCGGACGTGCAGGCGTTCCTGCAGAGCGAGATGGAGCGGCACGAGCCGGCCCGACGCCAGGGCGTGCGATTCTCCGTCGGGGGACGCCTACGAAAAGAGGACGGCGGGCTGCGGGTGACGGCGCGCCTCGTCGATCACGCGACGGGCGCGCAGGTGTGGGGAGAGGAGTATCACACGGGCGCTCGGCCGGATCGGTGGAGCGGCCCCCTCGACGACATCGGGCGCGCCATCGCCGCTCGCGTGGCCGCCGAGGACGGCGTCATCGTCCAGCGGCTCGCGCGCGAAAGCAGCAAGCGGATGCTTGCTCCGATTACGCCCTACCGCGCCATCCTGCACTCGTACGACTTCTTTCTCGCCCGCGACCGGAGCCGCTTCTCCAGCGCCCTCCAGGCGCTGCGGCAGGTGGTCGACGAGCAACCCGAGTGCGGCCTCGCCTGGAGCCGCCTCGCCCGCCTCTCCCTGGCCAACCACGCTTTCGAGGTCACGCCTCTTTCGACACCGGTCGACCAGGCGATCACCTACGCCCAGCACGGCGTGCGGGTGGACCCCTCGAGTCGACCGGCGCACATCGTTCTCGCCGCCGCCCTACTGGTCAAGGGCGAGCTGACCGCCGCCCGGCACGAGCTCGAGGAGGCGCTTCGGCTCGGCTCCGATTCCCTCGTCTCCCTGGACGCGATCGGCGATCTCCTGACGCTCGTCGGCGACTCGGAGCGTGGCCCCGCCCTCGTCCGGACGGCCCGGGAGCGCAACCCGCATTGTCTGCCGCACGCCTCGTTCGGCCTGTGGTTCGACCACCTCCAGCGCGGCGAGCTCGAGGCCGCCCAAGAGGAGGCCCTCGGTTACCGGGACACGAGCTTCTTCTGGCGGGCCGTCATGCGGGCCTCCTGCCTGGCCCCTCTTGGCCGCAGGACGGATGCGGAATCGGAAGTCGCCGAGATCCTTCGCGCCAAGCCCGACTTCGCCACGCGCGGACGGGTCCTGATCGCACACTTCATCAAGCGGCCCGACGTCATGAGCAGGATCGTGGACGGCCTGGCCACGGCGGGACTGAGGCTCGCGTAAGTCATCGGATCCGCTGCCGCTGCGCCACCGGCTTGGACCCGTTCGCAAAATGAAAGTGGAACCCGCCCTCCGGGCTCCAGCCGACGTCGAACCGCACCATCTCCGAGCCGGGAACGAGGAGCCGCAGCCCCGCCCCGATGCCCGCGCGGGCCGTCCTGAGTGTGAGCTCGGAGGAGTCGTTCCAGGCAGTGCCCGCGTCGGCGAAGACCGCGACGTCCAGCCCCAGGCGCAACGCGAAGCTCCAGAAATTCCAGCGCCTGAGCCGGAGCAGGTTCAGCGAGTACTCGACGGTGCCGATGAGCTGGTTCTTGCCGTACAGTGTTTCACCCAGGTCGATGGAGTAGCCCCGGATGGAGTTGGCGCCCCCCATCCGGTACATGAGGTACTGAGGAATGTCGACGCCCACCGTGCCGCTCTGGAGCGACGTGAGGGAGCTCAGGAGCAGGCGCTGGCGCTTGCCGAACGGCACCCACCGGCGAAGGTCCAGGTTCATCGACACGAAATCGCCATCGCCGCTCGTGTACCAGACCTCCAGCTCGTTCTGCCAGCCGCTGCGCGGGAAGCGCCAGGAGTCGCGCGTGTCCCAGCCGACGGAAGCGCCCAGGCGCGGAAGGATGTCGTGGTTGTCGGGGTCCAGGGTCTTGCCGTCCACGTCGCTCCCCATCTGGAAGAGGGAGAACTTGCCGGCGAGGCGGCCGTGCTTCCCGAGATACCTGCCCACCCAGGGAGTGAACTCGTAGCTCGTCTCTTCGAAGTCGTTCAGCGTGTCGAAGCGGTGGAGACGCGCCCCGTAGAAGTCGAGCGACGGTGATTGCCCTTGATCCAGGGCCAGGACAAGCGCGCCGAATACTGCTTGGCCCCTCCGAAGTACGCGCGCACGCCGAGCGAGATCGCGCGTCCCTTCAGGTTGAGGGCGGAGAGCTTGGGGCCTCCCGAGAAGCCGTCCTCCTCCGTGTAGGAGAAGCCCAGCAACGGGACCCACGGCGGCATCTCCTTGAGGCGGAAGACGAGTCGAACCCCCTCCCCGACGGGCTCCGCCTCCACGCGGACCTGCGCGAAGATCGAGAGATTGTCGAGCCGCTGCACGTCCTCCTCGACGACGTCGACGCGGAGCGACTCCCCCACCGCGGTCTGGATCTCCCGACGGATGACGTACTCCTGCGTGGTGTTGTTTCCTTGGAGGTCGATGGCGGCGACGGTCCGTCCCGCGTAGGGGGCGAGGGCGTCGAGAGGGGCGGCGTGAGAAACCGCGAGGGGAACCGATGTCGCGAGCGCCGCGAGCACGAGGACGCGTCCGGGTCGAGGGCCCGTCACTCCGTCCCGAGAGGCGCAGGACCCGCTCAGCCGGAGACCGGCTCGCCCCGGCGCGCGGGGATGAGCCCGAAGCCCTTCATCTTGCGGTAGAGGTTCGAGCGCTCGACCTGCAGCGCCTCGGCGGTGCGGCTCATGTTGCCGCCGCACTCCTGGTACTTCCTCCAGATGTAGCGCTTCTCGAAGTCGTCGCGGGCCTCGGCCAGGGAGGGGAAGTCGCCGAGCCCGGCCGGCGCCGCCGCGGCTGGCCGCGCGGGCGCCGCGGGCGCGCTCCCGCAAGCGGCGGCGCGGGCAGGTGCGCGCGCCTCGATGCGGTCGCCCGGCGTCATGATCACGCAGCCGCTCGATGATGTTGCGCAGCTCGCGCACGTTGCCCGGCCAGGGCTGGCGCGACGAGGACGCTCCAGCGACCTCGGGCGCGAGCTCCTTGGGCCGGCGGCCGTACTCCGCGGAGAGGGTGGCCATGAAGTGGCGGGCCAGGAGCGGGATGTCCGTCGCGCCGCTCGCGCAGCGGCGGCACGTGGAAGGGGATCACGTTCAGGCGGAAGAAGAGGTCCTCGCGGAAGGCGCCCCTGCGGATCTCCTCCTCGCAGGTTCTTGTTGGTGGCGGCGATCACGCGCACGTCCACGGTGACCGAGGCCGCGTCCCGCCCACCGGCTCCACCTTCTGCTCCTGGAGCGACGCGCAGGACCTTGGCCTGCGTCTTCAGCGTCATGTCCCCGACCTCGTCGAGGAAGAGGGTGCCGCCGTCGGCCAGCTCGAACTTGCCCTTCTTGGCGGTCGAGGGCGCCCGTGAAGGCGCCCCGGGTGTGGCCGAAGAGCTCGCTCTCGATCAGCTCCTCGGGGATGGCCGCGCAGTTGACCTCCACGAAGGGCCCGCGCGCGCGCAGGCTCTGGTGGTGGATGTTGCGGGCCACCAGCTCCTTGCCCGTGCCGTTCTCGCCGAAGATCAGCACGCGCCCGTTGCGTGGGCGCGGCCTGGGCGATCTCCGCGCGCAGGCGCGTGCGAGGGCCGGGCTCTCCCCCACCATCACGCAGCGGTGCTCGACCTGCTCCTTGAGGGACGCGGTTCTCGGCCTCCAGCCGCCGCTGCCGCAGCGCGTTCTTGACCACGAGCAGCGTCTTCTCGAGGGAGAGCGGCTTCTCGACGAAGTCCTGCGCGCCCATGCGCACGGCCTTGCACCGCGGTCTCGATGTTGCCGTGGCCGGAGATCACGACCACGGGCACCTCGGGGTCGAGGGTGCGGACGCGCGACAGGGTCTCGAGGCCGTCCATGCCCGGCAGCCAGACGTCGAGCAGGAGCAGGTCGTAGCGCCGGCCCTCGAGCGCCTGCGAGGCCGGCCTCCCCGCTCTCCACCGCCTCCACGACGTAGCCCTCGTCGCCCGAGGATGCCCAGCCAGCGAGGCCCGCACGCCCGCTCTCGTCGTCGACGACCAGGATCGATTCACGCATCACGCTCCTCGTCGCCGCCACCGAAGCGCGGGCTCCCGTGCTCGTCCGGTCGGTCTTCACGCCGGCAGCTCCACCACGAACCGCGCGCCCCGTGGGCTGGTTCTCCTCCACCCGGATGACCCCGTGGTGCTCCTGGACGATGCGGCTCACGATGGCGAGGCCGAGGCCGCTGCCGCGCTTCTTGGTCGAGAAGTGCGGGACGAAGAGCCTGTCCCGGTCCTCGGGCGGCGATGCCCGGGCCGTCGTCGGCCACGCCCAGGCGGACGCGGCCCTGCGGCGCGGTCGAACTCGGTGGCGATCACCACCGCGCCCCTTCTTGTCCGTGGCCTCGATCGCGTTGTCCACGAGGTTGATGAGCGACGCGCTTCATCTGGTCGGCGTCGAGGCGCAGCGACGGGCACGTCCGCGCGCCAGCCGGCGCTCGATCGCGCACGCCCGCGAAGAGCCCGTCGTAGAGCGAGAGCGCCTGGTCGATCACCTCGTGCAGCGAGGCCGGGGCCAGGTTGGCCGCGGGCAGCCGCGCGAACTGCGCGAACTCGTCCACCAGGTTCTTGAGCGCCTCCACCTCGTCCACGATCGCCGCGCGTGCACTCGGTGAGGATCTTCTCGAAGTCGGGGGCGCCCTTCAGGTAGGCCTTGCGCACGCGCTGGGCGGAGAGCTGGATGGGGGTGAGCGGGTTCTTGATCTCGTGGGCGAGCTTGCGCGCCACCTCGCCCCAGGCCGCGACCTTCTGCGCGCGCATGAGCGGGGTGAGGTCGTCGAGGACGACCACGGCTCCCGGCGGCGAGCCCGGGCGCGCCCGGGCAGCGGCACCACGGTGACCGCGAGGTGCCGGTCGCGCCCGCGCGCCGGGCACGACGCACCTCGCGCTCCTGGCGCGTCACCGCGCCCGGAGAGCAGCCGCTCGCACGAGCTCCAGCGATCTCGTCGCGCCCGGCCCCGGCGAGGGCGTCCGCGAGCGGGCGGCCCACCGCGGTCGGCGTCCACGTCGAGCAGGCGGCAGGCGGCGGCGTTGATCGCGGTGATCGTGCCCTCGCGCGTCCACCACGAGCACGCCGGTGCCCACCGTCTCCAGCACCGTCTCCATGAGCCGGCGCCGCTCCTCGAGCTCCTGGTTCTTGCGCGTGAGGCCGGCGCGGCTGTGCTCCACCTCCTCCTCGCTGCGGGCCAGGCGCTCCGACATGCGGTTGAAGGAGGCGATGAGCGCGGTGAACTCGTCGTCGCCCGACGGGGAAGTCCACGCGCACGCCGCGCTCGCCCGCGGCGATGCGCTCCGCGCCCTCCGCCACCAGGCGCAGCGGCGTCGTGATGCGGCGGGCGAGGTAGAGGGAGAGCCAGACCGCGCCGAAGAGGATGAGCAGGGCGGGGAAGAGGTAGAGCGAGAGGTAGACGGCCTTGATGGGCTCGCTGAAGCTCTCCGCCTTGCGGAACTTCGTGTAGCGCTCCTGCACCTCGCGCGCCTCCGCGGCCACCGCCGCCGGGCAGGAAGCGTCGAGACGACCACCGCGCCGCGTCACCGCGCCCGTCGGCGCCCGCGCACGGGCACGGCGACGCGCACCAGCTCGCCCCCCGCGAAGGGCACGGTGGCCTCGCCTCGCGGCCCGGCGAGGGCGGCCTCGGCCAGGGCCTCCGCCGACGGCGGCGTCGCAGGCCGCGGGCGGGAGGCGCGGGTCGATCACCGCCAGGAGCTCGCCCTCCGCGGTGAAGACGTTGACCATGTCGAGCTCCAGCTCGCGCGCCCGCACCTCGACCGTGCGGCGCAGCCGGCCCTGCGCCGCCGGCGCCGAGCAGGCCGCGCGCCTCCGATCTCGCGGGCCAGCGCCCGCGCGTGGATGCGGCTGCGGTCCGGCCCGACGTCGCGCGAGCGGCGGTGCCCAGCGCCTGCGAGCGACGAGAGGATGCGCTCCACGTCCACGTTGAACCAGCGGTCCACGGTCTGCTGGATGAGGTCGCTGCCCACGACGATGAGCAGGAGGGCGGGGCGCCACCGCCATCAGCAGGAAGACGAGGACGAGCCGCATGCGGAAGCGCGCCCCGAGCACGCCGCGGCGGCGCTCCATGCACCACGCGGACGAGGTTGCGGCCGAGCACGAACAGCGAGGACGAGGAGGAGGGTGAGGTTGAGGACGGTCAGGCCGTAGAGGAGGACCGAGGCGAGGAAGTCGGGCGAGAAGTCGCGGCTCTTGCGGAGCAGGACCTCGACGAGGCACGAAGACGGCGAGGGCCCCGCCGGTGGTGGCCAGGACGAGCCGCGCGTTGTTGCGGAACTTCGTCTCTGGGCATGACTCGCGAGACGCTCCGCGGCTCGACGCATTGTAGCTTGGCGAGCCACACTGCGTAGCCACCTGCTGTCGGCTAGGAAGATCCGCGTGCGTGAGCTTCTCGCCGGCGGGAAGACTGGGCCTTGAGCCGTCGCTTCGGCCCTGTCGTGTGCTGCCTGGCGGCCGGGCCGCCGGCTCTGCCGCCGAGCGACCCGCCGTCACCCTCGCGCTGGTGATCGACACCTCCGGCAGCCTCGGGCGCGCCGACCTGGACGCGAGCCCGCGAGCTGACGCTGGGCGTCCTCGCCGCGCTCCCCGCGGGCAGCGAGGCCGCGGTCTTCTCCTTCGACGACCAGTCGCGGCTCGTTCTGCCCCGGACGCGCGATGCCGGACGCGGTCAGGCAGGCGGTGGCCGGGCTGCAGGTCTCGGGACGCTACACCGCCCTCTACGACGCGCTCTACGACGCCAGCCGCTACCTGCGCGACGCGCCCGGGCGCGCGCCGCGCCATCGTTCTCGTCACGGACGGCCGCGACGAGAGGCAGCGCGCTCGTCCTGGAGGACGGCGCTCGCGGTCGCCCAGGCAGATCGGCATCCCCGTGTTCTGCGTGGGGGTCGGGCGCGTGGAGGAGCGCGTCCTGCGGCGGATCGCCAAGCTCACCGAGCGGTCGATACCGGCCGGGGTTCGAGGCCGATCCGGCAGACGATCGCGCGGCGAGATGCTCCAGGCGCCGGAGGCGCCCGCCCCCGCGGCGACCCGCCGACGCCGCGACGGCTCCCCCGCCGTCCGCGTCCGCCCGCGCACCCTCCGCCGCGTTGCCGCCGCCCGAGGCCGCCGGTCTCTCCGCTCCTCTGGACCGGGGCCGGCCTTCTCCTCCTCGCGGTGGCGCGGAGGCCTCGTCCTGCCTCGCCACCGCGGACGCCGGAACGTGCCCGAGGCGCGGACACCGCGGCAGGGCCGAGTACCCCGTCGCGCTCGGACGAGATCCCGACGACGGCCGCTCCCCGCCACGATCCTCGCGCGTCTCGACGTATCGCGCGAGGAGTACCTGCGAGCGGACGATTCTCCTGCGCGAGCAGCCCGTGCTCGTGGTGACGCGCAGGGCCGGCGCCGCGGGCAGCGTGTTCCCCCTCTCGCGCGGGAGCACGACTCTCGGTGGGCCGCGCGCGCGCCAACGACATCGTCCTCGACGACGTCGCCGTCTCGAGCCAGCACTGCCGCGATCCGGCCGGAGGACGACCACTTCGTCGCTGCACGACCTCGAGAGCACGAACGGCACGAGGGTCAACGACCGTCGCGTGAAGCCGCCACGTCCTCGCCGAGGGCGACGTGATCCAGATCGGCGAGACGCGGCTCGAGTTCCGGCTCGAAACGACGCCGGCGGAGAGGATCGGACCGGCCTAGTCCCGGGTCCCTCGAGGAGCCCCTTGAGCGTCGCCATGAACTGGTCGACGTCCTTGAAGTCGCGGTAGACGGAGGCGAAGCGGACGAAGGCCACCTTGTCGAGCTCGCGCAGCCGCTCCATCAGGAACTCGCCGACCTGGTCGGCGGGGACCTCGCGGTCGGGGCTCTCGTGGACCATCGCCTCCACCCGGTCGGCGATCGGACTCCAGCGTCTTCACGGGCACCGGCCGCTTCTCGCAGGCCTTCGAGCAGACCGGCCAGGACCTTCTCGCGGTCGAAGCGCTCGCGGCGCCCGTCCTTCTTCACCACGAGGTGCGGGATCTGGTCGATGCGCTCGTAGGAGGTGAAGCGCTTGCCGCAGCCGAGGCACTCGCGCCGGCGGCGGATGACCTCGCCTTCCTTGCTCTCGCGCGAGTCCACGACCTTGTCTTCGAGGTGCGCGCAGAAGGGACACTTCATCGGCTTCGGCCTCCTGGGGGAGCGGCCCGCGCGTCGCTCATCTGGGCGCCACCGTGCCGAGGGTGAGGCCTTCGCGGCCGAGGAAGGCGAGACCGAGCACGAGCACGGGCAGGTTCGTGAGGGCGTGGGCGGCGAGCCCGGCGGCCGCCGCGGTCTCCTTCGTCCACGCCGAAGGCCTCGGTGAGCGCGATCAGGTAGAAGGCGTGGAAGCCGCCCACCATCCCCGGGGTGGGGATCGCGACCCCCACGGTGAGGAAGGCGACGATCAGGAACGTGGTGTGGAACGGCAGGTCGATGCCGAAGGCCACGGTTGTTCCAGTGGAAGCCGAGGGCGATGAGCAGCCAGACGACGAACGGACTGGGCCGACGATCACGAGCAGGTGGGCGAGCGGGGGCCTGCAGCACGGCGAGGCCCTCGGAGAACGACCGCAGGATCGCCCGCGAGCGGCGTCCGCAGCCACGCGGGCAGCCACGGAGCAGGCGATCGCAGACGGCGAGCGCGCGCTCCGCATGGACGTGGAAGGCGAGCAGCACGAGGACCACGACGATGGCACCCGCGCCCACGAGCAGCCCGCCGCTTCTGGAGGAGGCCGAGGAGCGGACCGTGCGTCTGCGCGGCGGGCGCGGGCAGGACGTAGAGGTAGAGCCCGAAGAGGAAGAGCACGGTCAGCAGGTCGACGAGCCGCTCGAGGATGATCGTGGCGAACCCCGCGGACACGCTCACGGGATAGCGGCGCGAGACGAGGTACGGCCGCACGATCTCGCCGGCGCGGGGGATGATCAGGCCGGATCATGAACCCGACCATGGTGGCGGAGAAGAGATCGACGAAGGGACACGCGCGCCAGGGGGGCGAGGAGGTAGCCCCAGCGCCAGGCCCGCGCGAGGTAGACGACGAGCGGTGACGGCGACGACGCCCACCAGATATAGGGGCCGGTCCTTGGCCTTCCGCAGGGCCGCGCCGAGCGCGTTCCCAGTCCATGCCCCGGAAGAACCAATAGAGAAGGAGGAGGGCCAGGACGCCCCCCACGGCCAGCCGCCCCCGCTGCGCGCCGCTCAACGTGCCCTCCGCTCTCCTCACAAAGTCTTTTGCTTCAAAGACTTGATAGCCTATCTGCGACTCTACTACAATGCGCCGAGCGAGCGTCAAACCCGCGTCTTCACCCGCCCAACTGCGCGTCCGGACGGCATTTTTTGAACCCCCGCCCGGCTGGGCTCGTTTCGACCCTGTGGCAGGGGTTCGCGGCCTGGAGCCTTCGAAAGACGACCGTTGAGCGACACGGACAGCGACCTCCTGCCCCGGTGCCGGGGAGGCGACGAGGCGGCCTGGCGCGAGCTGGTGGCGCGCCACACCCGCCGCGTCTTCGCCCTCGCCTATCGGTTCACGGGACGGGTCGACGAGGCCGAAGACCTGACCCAGGAGATCTTCGTGAAGGTGTACCAGATCGCTCGACCGCTACCGCGCCGGGGACGGATCCTTCACGGCCTGGCTCATGGCCGTGGCCCGCAACCAGGCGATCGACCACTACCGCCGGCGGCGGCAGGAGAGGGTCCGCCGCGTCGAGGATCCGGAGATCGTCGAGGGGATGGCTTCGGGCGAGGAGGGCCCGCTGCCCGGCCTCGAGCGCGAGGAGACGAGGCGCCTCGTGCACCGGGGGCTGCGCGCGCTGCCCGCCGACCTGCGCCATCCCCTGATCCTGTGCGATCTGCAGGGCCTTCCCTACGACGAGATCGCGTCGACGCTCGCACCTCCCGCTCGGAACCGTGAAGAGCCGCATCAATCGCGGCACGCCTGGAGCTGGCCAAGCGCCTCGTCGGCCAGCGAAAGGCACTCGCCTTCCGCACGTGAGGGGACCCATGGACTGCCGCCGCGCCGAAGAGCTCCTTTCCGACCACTGCGAGGGCACGCTCTCCCCGCCCGTGCGCGGGGAGGTGGACAAGCACCTCGAGGAGTGCGCCCGCTGCCGCGCACTCCTCGAGGCTCTGAGCAGCGTCATCGACGCATTGCACTCTTTCCCGCTTCTCGAGCCCGGTTCCGGCCTCGCCGAGCGCGTCGCTGCGGCCGCCCTCGCCCGGCCGCGCCGCGCTCGCGGCGCCGCGGCCCCACGCCGCTCCCCTCCTGGCTCCAGGCGGCCGCCGCGGGGTTCGCGCTCGTGGTCGCGGGGACGTTCCTCCTCGTGACCGGCCCCGAAGCCCCCACGCGCGCCGCCACGCGGCTCGTGGACCGCACCGTCACCGCGGGCAGCTTCCTGCTCGAGCGGAAGGACCGTCTCGTGGAGGACGTGCGCATCCTCGGCGTCGTGATCGGGACCGCGTTCGAGGGACGGCTCGACCGGGTGAACGACCGCATGGACGACTACCGCCAGCTCCTGGAGCGCCGACGCAACGCGTCGGAGGAAGAGAAGAAGCGGAGCACGGGTGGCCCGGTGTCCCGCCTCTTCGCCGAGACTTTCCGAACCGGCGACCGGCGCCTCGCGTAGAAGCCAATTGAATGGACGACGACAACCCACGGAGGAATGACTCGATGAGCAGCCCGCCGCTCGAACCGCAGACACCGCCGCCGCTCCCGCCGGCCGCCTACACGCCGCCGCCGCGGCTGCCCAAGAACCCCTGGCTCGCCGTCATCTTCTCCCTGCTCTTCCCCGGGCTCGGGCAGGTCTACAACGGCGAGCTCGCCAAGGCGCTCGTCTTCTTCGCGGGCTTCGTGGGGAGCATCAACCTGGTGGCCCACGGCAACCCCTTCCCCTTCGCGTTCTTCATCCCCTTCATCCTCTTCTTCGCGCTCATCGACGCCTGGAAGGGCGCGACCGCGATCAACGACCGCTTCCTCGGGGGCAAGGCCGTGGAGGAGGAGAAGGTCTCGGAGTCGCCCGCCTGGGGAATCACGCTCGTGGTCCTGGGGATCGTCTTCCTCGTCCACAACCTCGGCTGGCTGGACCTCGACACGCTCGCGCGGCTCTGGCCTCTCCTCCTCATCGCGGCGGGCGGTTTCTTCATCTACGGATCGGTCCGCAAGCGCAAGGCCGAGGAGAGCGTCGATGGCAGCCCGCGCCTTTAGCGTCGAGGGCCTCGTCCTCGGGGTCTGCCTCGTGGCCGTGGGCATCCTGTGGCTTCTGTCCAATCTCGGCCGGCTCGACCTGCTCGACACGCTGCGGACGTGGTGGCCGGTGAGCCTCGTCGTCTGGGGCGGGCTCGATCTCGCGAGCTTCTACCTCGGCCGTCTGTCCGGGAGGTCCTGACATGAGCGCACGCAAGATCGCCCTCCTGCTCCTGATCCTCGGCGTGGGGGCGGTCCTGGAGACGGCCTGGACGGTCAAGGGACACGTCGACATCGGCCCCGAGGGCTGCCGGGTGCTCGGAGGAAAGTTCTACGGGCCCTCCTATGCCTTCGAGGACACGTCCCGAACGGCAGACCCCCGAGGGGGCGCGGCTCGAGGTCACGAACGCCTTCGGCGCGGTCCAGGTAGTCGCCGGAGAAGCAGGCGAGTGGTCGAGCTCACGCTGCGCAAGGTCGTCTACCGCGCATCGGAGAGCGAGGCCCGGGAGTTCGCCGACCGCGTCTCTGCCCGCGTGGAGACCGCGGGAGGGGTCGTGCGAGTCGCCACGAACCGGGACGTGGCTGGGGCGCGACGACCGCGTGGGCTTCGAGACGCACCTCTCGCTCGTGGTGCCCCCGGGGACGCCGGTGACGGTGACGCAACGAGCACGGCGGGGTGGAGATCCAGGACGTGGCTTCCGCCGACGTCACGAGCAGCTTCGAGGACGTGCGCGTCGACGCGCGTGAAGGGTGCGGTGGGAGTGAAGAGCCGGCACGGCGACGTCGCCGTGTCCGACGTGGAGGGCGCCCTCGCCCTGAGCAGCTCGCCACGGGGCGTGGAAGTGCGGAACGTGGGAGGCCGGGCGAAGATCGAGACCCAGCATGGCCCCGTCGAGCGCGAACGCCGTAGGCGGCCTGGAGATCGACCACGCCCACGGGAACGTCGCGGTGGACGACGTCCGCGGGGATCTCGCGTCACGAACGCCGCACGGCGGGGTGATCGCGCCGCGGCGTGACGCGGCGCGGCGTCGGTGGAGACGTCGTTCGACGACGTCGAGCTCACGGACGTGGACGGCGGACGCCCGGGTGAAGGTCGCAGCACGGCGGGGTGAAGCTCCGCGGAGTCAAGGGGGCGGTGACGGCCGCCGCCACGCTACGACAACGTCGAGCTCGAGGACATCGGGGGCCCGGCCGAGGTCACGGTCGACCACGGGGGCGTGCAGGCGAAGGGAGTCGAGAAAGGCGTGAAGGTGAAGGCCTCGGGAGAGGACGTGGAGCTCGAGGGCGTCAAAGGCGCGGTGGACGTCGATCAGGACCGCGGCTCCGTGCGCGTCGCTCTCCGCGGCGCCCTCACCGAGCCCATCGAGATCCGCGCGCGGCGGGGCGGCATCCGGCTCGAGGTTCCCGCGGGCAGCCGCTTCGAGCTCCAGGCGGAGGCGCGACGCGGAGACGTGGACGTCGACGTGCCCGGCCTCACCCTCACGCGCGACAAGAAGAACGCGCACGGCTCGGTGGGAACGGGCGGCGCGCTCGTGAAGCTCTCCGCGGACGGCGACGTGACCGTCGAGGAGCGCACCGCCACCGCCTCCGGGGAGCTCTAGGCCGGTCCGCGGCCGCCGCCGGCGCGAGCGTTTTTCGTTCTTGCCTCGCGAACGACGTTTCCTGTAGACTCCGACCCTTCTCGTAGCCCCTTCGCTGATGGAGTGAGGAGTCTTTTCCGAGTGGCCACGATCCTCCCGCTCTCGATCAAAGCGACCCCTCGTGGAGAGCAGCCTCCCGACTGCCCGCTGTGGCGCCGCGGCAAGGTGCGCGACGTCTACGACCTCGGCGATCGCCTGCTCGTCGTCGCGACCGACCGGTTGAGCGCGTTCGACGTGGTGCTCCCACGGCGGCATCCCCGGACAAGGGCGTGGTGCTCACGCAGCTCTCGCTCTTCTGGTTCCACCTGCTCGCCGACGTGGTCCCGAACCACGTCTTGACCGCGGACGTCGACGAGTACCCCACGGAGCTGCGGCCGTACCGCGACGCAGCTCGAGGGTCGCTCGATGATCGTGCGGAAGACGGAGCCCCTGCCCGTGGAGTGCGTGGTGCGCGGATACCTCGCGGGCTCGGGCTGGAAGGACTACCAGAGCACGCGGCGCGGTGTGCGGCATCGCGCTTCCTCCGGGACTCCGCGAGTCGGACCGGCTGCCCGAGCCGCTCTTCACCCCCGCCACGAAGGCGGAGTCGGGCCACGACGAGAACATCCCGTTCGCGGGAATGGTGGAGCGCGTCGGGGCAGGCCGTGGCCGAGCAAGCGCGATCGGCGAGCCTCGCGCTCTACGCGCGGGCGAGCGCACACGCGGAGGCGCGCGGCATCATCCTCGCGGACACGAAGTTCGAGTTCGGGCTCGTGGACGGACGGCTCGTCTGGATCGACGAGGCGCTGACCCCCGATTCCTCGCGCTTCTGGCCGCGGGACGGAGTACGACGCCCGGGTCGAGCCCAGCCGAGCTTCGACAAGCAGTACGTGCGCGACTACCTCGAGACGCTCGCCTGGGACAAGCGGCCGCCCGGGCCGGCGCTGCCCGCGGACGTGGTCGCGCGCACGCGCGAGAAGTACGTCGAAGCGCTCGCCCGGCTGTGCGCGTCGGCGACGCCGGAGCCGCGCTACCGGAGAGAGCCCACGACGGTGATGGCGGTCACGGCAGCGGCGGCGGAGAGGAGCATCTTCGGTCGCCTCGAGCGAACGACGAAGGACGCCAGCTCTGGGCAGCGCGTCAGGGGGGAGCAGTCACTCCCGTGAAGCAGCAGCTGGAGTCGCTCGTCTCCGAGATGATCGAAAAGGGGATCCTGTTCACGGAGGCCAGGCGCGAGTTCGAGAAGAAGTTCATCTCCCGGGTCCTCCAGCGGCACCGGGGCAACCTCTCGCGGGCCGCCAAGGACCTGAAGATCCACCGCAACACGCTCGGCAAGAAGATCGAGGAGTACAAGCTCTAGCCCGGACCATTCATGAGGCCGTCTTGGCTTCCTCATGAATGGTCCGATGTCGTGGTCAGTCCCAACCCTTCAGAGCCGTCAAGTGCCTCCAGGCCCCTGGCACTCTCCTTGACAGAGTGCTAAGGCCCGCGCTATATTTTCGACCAATCGTCGGAAGTGACGCCTCGAGCAACCCGCTCGGAAAATCCCCCGGGCGCCCCGAAACGCTTCCAGTCGAGAGACTTGCTGACCAAGAGCAGAGAACAGTGTTGAAAGGAGACGACTCGCATGAAGGTTCGTCCGCTTCACGATCGCCTGATCGTCCACCGCATCGAGGAGAAGGAGACGGTCAAGGGAGGCATCATCATCCCCGACACCGCGAAGGAGAAGCCCCAGGAGGGCGAGGTCATCGCGGTGGGCAACGGCAAGATCCTCGAGAACGGCACCAAGCTGGCTCTCGACGTCAAGGCCGGCGACAAGATCCTCTTCGGCAAGTACTCCGGCACCGACATCAAGATCGACGGCGAGGAGTACCTGATCCTGCGCGAAGACGAAGTCCTGGCCATCGTCGGCTGATTCACCCACAAGGAGAGGTCAAGAAGTCATGGCGAAGCAGATTACTTACGGCAACGAGTCGCGCCAGGCGATCCTCCGCGGCGTGAACCGGCTCGCCGACGCGGTCAAGGTGACCCTCGGCCCCAAGGGCCGCAACGTCGTCCTCGACAAGAAGTTCGGCTCCCCCGTCATCACCAAGGACGGCGTCACGGTGGCGAAGGAGATCGAGCTCAAGGAGCCCCTCGAGAACATGGGCGCCCAGATGGTCCGCGAGGTCGCGACCAAGACCTCGCGACGTGGCCGGCGACGGCACCACCACCGCCACCGTTCTCGCCCAGGCGATCTACCGCGAGGGCATCAAGAACGTCACCGCCGGCGCCAACCCGATGGACCTGAAGCGCGGCATCGAGAAGGCGGTGGCCGCGGTGACCGAGGAGCTCAAGAAGCTCAGCAAGCCGGTCAAGGGCAAGATGATCGCCCAGGTCGGCACCATCTCCGCGAACAACGACGAGACGATCGGCAACATCATCGCCGAGGCCATGGAGAAGGTCGGCAAGGACGGCGTCATCACCGTCGAGGAAGCCAAGTCCATGGAGACCTCGCTCGAGGTGGTCGAGGGCATGCAGTTCGACCGCGGCTACCTCTCCCCCTACTTCGTGACCGACCCCGAGCGCATGGAAGTGGTCCTCGAGAACGCCCTCGTGCTCATCCACGAGAAGAAGATCTCCAGCATGAAGGACCTGCTGCCCGTGCTCGAGCAGGTGGCCAAGCTCGGCAAGCCGCTGCTCATCATCGCCGAGGACGTCGAGGGCGAGGCCCTCGCCACCCTCGTCGTGAACAAGCTCCGCGGCACCCTGCACGTGGCCGCGGTCAAGGCCCCGGGCTACGGCGACCGCCGCAAGGCCATGCTCGAGGACATCGCGATCCTCACCGGCGGCAAGGCCATCACCGAGGACCTCGGCATCAAGCTCGAGAACATCAAGCTCGACGACCTCGGCAAGGCCAAGAAGATCACCATCGACAAGGACAACACGACGATCGTCGAGGGCTCCGGCAAGACGAAGGACATCGAGGGCCGGGTCAAGCAGATCCGCACCCAGGTCGAGGAGACGACCTCCGACTACGACCGCGAGAAGCTCCAGGAGCGCCTGGCCAAGCTGGTCGGCGGCGTGGCCGTGATCAAGGTCGGGCGCGGCCACCGAGACCGAGATGAAGGAGAAGAAGGCCCGGGTCGAGGACGCGATGCACGCGACCAAGGCCGCGGTCGAGGAGGGCATCGTCCCCGGCGGCGGCGTGGCCCTGCTCCGCGCGCAGAAGGCGGTGGACGCGATCAAGGCCCACGGCGACGAGGCGGTGGGCGTCGAGCATCATCCGCCGCGCGCTCGAGGAGCCCCTCCGGCAGATCGCCGGCAACGCGGGCTTCGAGGGCGCCGTGGTCGTGGCCAAGGTGCGCGAGATCGAAGACCGACGAGGGCTTCAACGCCCTCACCGACAAGTACGAGAACCTGGTGGAGGCCGGCGTCATCGACCCCACCAAGGTCGTCCGCTCCGCGCTGCAGAACGCGTCGTCCATCGCGTCGCTGCTCCTCACCACCGAGGCTCTCGTCTCCGAGATCCCCGAGGACAAGGACGACAAGGCGGCTCCGGGCGGTCCCGGCGGCGGCACCACGGCGGGTTCTAGTCCGTAGGTCTTTCGGACGTTTGCGGACAAGGGGAGCCTTCGGGCTCCCCTTTTTTTGCGCTACCGCGGGAGCTGGAACATCACGCGCACGGGCAGCCAGACCTTGACGGGCACGCCGTCCTTGGTCGCCGGGCGGTAGCGCCGCCTCTTGACGTTGTCGACGGCGGCCTCGGTGAGGCCCGCCCTCCCTCCCGCGCCCTGCACGACCTGCGTCTCCACCACGTTGCCCTTCTCGTCCACGAAGACGTTGAGCTCCACGATGCCCTCCACGCGCTGGCGCAGGGCGATGGGCGGGATAGACGGGAGCCGGCGCCTTCTCCGCGACGGGCGGCGTCACTCCCGGGTCGGTCAGGTTGACGAGCGTGCCCGGACGCAAGCCGGAGGGCGCGTCGGTGGGGGCCGGAGCCTCCGGGGCCGACGCCACCGTGGTGGGCGGGGGCGGCGGCGGCCGCCTGCTGCTCCGCCGCCTTCGCGGCCTCCTGTCTCTGCTGCTCCGCGACGCGTGCTGCTTCCTCCGCCCGACGACGCTCTTCCGCGAGCCGGGCCTCCTCGGCCTTCTTCTCGTCGTCGATGCGGCGCAGCTCCTCCTGCTGGCGCCGCTCCTGCTCCTCCTTGGCCTTGCGCCGGGCCTCCTCCTGCGCTCGCTCGACGGCGGCGGCGTCTACGGCCTGCCCTCGGGCCGCCGCCTGCGCCTCCATCTTCTTCTTGGCGTCGTCCGCCGCCTTCGTCTCGGCCTCGACCTTCTCGCGCTCCGAGCGTGGCCAGCTTTTCTTCGAGCTCCCTGACGCGGACGAGCGCGGCTTCCGCCGCGGCGCTCAAGGTCGTGGGCACGGGCGGCGGCGGGGCAGCCGGTGCTTGGGCGCGGAGCAGGAGCCATGCCCCGAGCCCGGCGGCGAGCGCCGCCGCCGCCCCGAGGCCGATGACGAGCGGCCCCCGGCGCGCCTTGGCCTCCCCCTTGTGAAACGTGAAGCCGGAAGCGGCTTCTCGGGCGGAGAGTCCGGGAGTGCTCTGGTGGGGCGGGTGGCTCGCCGCCGGTGGGGGGGTCGGAGCATGAACGGCCGGGAGAGACGCTTGCGGAGGGGTCTCGGGGGCCGCCTCGGGAGGCGGGAACGGGGCGACCTCGGCCGCGGCTGCGCGAGCGGCGGCGATCAGCCGGGGGTCCACCGGCTCCGTCTTGTTCGACGCGGCCGGGGAGGCGGGCCGGCCCCCTGCCGCCTTTTGCTCTTCCGCCGATGAACTCGAGGTAGCTCGCCTCCTTGTCCTCCTTGAGCGCCCGCGTCTCCTGTCGATGTCCTCGCGGTACAGCGAGTGCATGAAGAAGGCGAGGTTGAACGTGGTGGGGGTGAAGTCGCCCGAGAAGAGCAGGGTGTCGATGGCCTTCCGCATCTCCTGCATGTCGCCGTAGCGGTGCGCGGGGTCGGGGGCGAGCGACTTGTGAAGGATGTCGGCGAGCGGCTTGGGGATCGCGTCGTCGTCGCCGGTGGGGCTCATGAGGTGCACGGAGCCGAGTCTCCGCGGCGAGATCTGGCGCCCGGGGCTTCGCCGGTGAGGGTCTCGAAGAGGACGGCCCCCAGGGCGTAGATGTCCGAGCGGGGGTCTCCGGCTCCGGTCGCCTGCTCGGGAGCGAGGTAGAGCCGATCCTCCGCGGGCAGGACCTGGGCCTCGTGGACGCGGCTCGGCCAGAACCCGAAGCCCTTGACCCGGACCTCGCCCTCGTACGAGACGAGGATGCCGGCGGGGGTGAGCAGGCCGTGGAAGTAGCGCGCTCCCGCGTCGCTGCGCCGCCCGTGGGCGTACTCGAGCGCGGAAGCCGACCTTGCTGGCGATCAGAAGCGCGTGGTCGACCTGGAAGGGGAAGGAGTCCTGACGGCAGCGATCGAGGATGGCCCGGAGGCTCTTCCCTTCGACGTGCTCGTACGAGATGTAGTACGCCTGCTCGACCTTGCCGATGCCGAAGATCTTGAGGATGTTCGGGTTCTGGAGCTGGGCCGCCACCTTCGCCTGGTCCATCACGGCGCGCGCGAGCTCGTTGTTCGCGGAGATCGCGGGCTTGAGGCGGAGGATGGTGACGATCTTCTCGAGCCCCGCGGCCCCGAGCTTGGCCGCGCGGTACTCCGTGCCGAGACCTGTGGCTTCGATCTCTTCGAGGAGGACGAGCTTCCCGAACTTCTCTCTCCTGCTCATGATTGCTTTCGGAGGCTCGAGAACCGGTTTCGCGCGAATCTAGCACGCGCCTCGGGGTGACTTCAACAAAACGGCTCGTTCCCGGTCCTCGTAGAATGGTCTCGTGCGCGCGGCGGCGGCGGCGATCGTGCTCGTCGTCGGTGGATGCTCGCCGGAGGCTCCCCGCGATCGCTCCGGACCGGAGCCCGCCGCGACCCCGTCGGGTTCGTCGGAGCGCGCGGCGTGCGCCACCGCCGCCGAGGCGGCTCCCGATTTCCTCGCCCTGCACCTCTACGCGCGCCAGGAAGGCCACCGGCCCGCGGGGGCACCTCCCCGGGAGGACGAAGACGTGGCCCACGTCGCTTTCCTGTACGACCGCGGCGACCTCGTGGTGCGCCGGAATCCCTTCGACCTGGACGGTACCGGGCTCCGTTTCACCCCCGCTCCCGCCGGAGGGTTCGACGTCGTCCGTCTCTCCCTGCCCCCGAGCCCGACGGGAACGCCGCTCGCCCTCGCTTCCGGAGGCTCGGTGCCCGTGGACCTGCCCTTCGTCTTCCCTTTCTTCGGGAGCGTCACCTCGCGCGTCTGGGTCAGCGCCGACGGCAACCTGACGCTGGAGGGCCCGGACACGGGGCCGGGCGAGCGCGGCCTGGGCCGCCTCCTGGGAGGTCCTCCCCGCATCGCCGCCTTCATGGCCTCGCTCGACCCCGGCCGGAGCGGCTCCGTTTCCGCGGAGCTCGGCTCCGGGCGGGCCGTTTTCTCCTGGACGGGCGTCCCCGGAAGCGGGCAGATCAACCGGAACACCTTCCAGGCGGTCCTTCACGCGAGCGGCGCGGTGGAGATCGTCTTCGGCGCGATGCAGAGCCGGGAGGCGGTGGTGGGAGTCTCCCCCGGTAGCACCTCGACCTTCACGGCGGTCGACCTCTCCGGGGGAGGGAGCGGCCCCGGTGCTTTGGTCGAGCGCTTCAGCGACACCGAAAAGGCCGACCTCGTCTCGATCAGCCGGCGTTTCCTCGCCGCTCACCCCGACGAGTTCGAGCAGCTCGTCGTCTACACCACCCGGCCGCTCAACCCGCTATCCGGCTCGCTCGCTTTCGAGGTGAACGTCAGGAACGACGTGCGGGGCATCGGCCTCGCCCCCGACCTCGACGAATCCGCGGCCTGGGGCAGCTCGGGCGCCCTCGCGAGCGTCGCCTACATGGACTCGATCGACCAGTACCTGGAGGTGGACGGCTTCGAGATCCTGGGTCACGAGGTCGGGCACCGCTGGCTCGCCCGGCTCCTCTTCCGCGACGCCCGGGGACGCTCGAGCATTGCACTCCTGGGTCGGGGTCTCGTCCACTGGAGCTTCTTCTTCGACACCCAGGCCTCCGTCATGGAGGGCAACGCCATCGCGGACAGGGGCGGGGGCCGCTTCGAGACGGTGGACATCACGCGTGGCTACAGCGCCCTCGACCAGTACGTGATGGGATTGCGCGCGCCGGAGGAAGTGCCTCCCTTCTTCTACGTGGAGGACCCGGACAACTTCCGCCCCAACCGGGCGTTTCGCTTCTCTTCGACGCCGGAGGCGGGGATCAGCTTCACCGGCTCGCGAAGGGACGTCCGGATCGAGGACGTGGTCGCGGTGCTGGGGCCGCGGGTTCCAGAGGCGGCCCGCGCTCCACGGCTCCTCCGACAGGCGTTCGTGCTCGTCGCGGACGAGATCGCCCCCGTTACCGAAGCCCGAAGCGCCGCCCTCGCCCGGATTCGCGCCCGCTTCGGCCCCTACTACCGGCAGGCCACCGACGGACGGGGAGAGGCCGACTCCACCCTCAACTGAGCCCGGGTCACTTCCCGCGGCCGAAGGTCAGGACGAACACGGTCTGCAGGACCAGCCATCCGGCCCCTGCCGCCACCGCGCATCCCACCGTCGCCACCACGATCTCGAGCCCGACCTGCATAGCCACCTCCGCGGATTCCGTAAGCGAGAGGTGTGCCAGGCCGATCCGCCTGATATTTCAAGGCCTTCGGGGACGCGGCTTCTTGGGAGCGCGGGCAGGGATGGACGTGAGTGTGTACGAAACGACCCACGACGGAGGGATCAGGACTGGGGGATGACCTCGTCGCGGCCGTCGGGCCCGCGGAGGCGGACTCCGTCTTCCTGTACGGCGAGGACGGTCACGCCCCCTGCGGTCTCCCCGGGAGCGAGCAGGACGATCTCCCCCCCGATGGAGAGCGCGGCGCGGAGGCGCCCGTCGCGCCGGACGACGCCGACCAGCCGATAGGCCGGTTCCGGGGTGGGCGTCGGCGCGGGGGCCGGCGCGGCCACGCGGGCCGGGCGCGCCGGAGCCGGAGGGGCGGGGAGATCCCCGTACCGGAAGGGGTCCCGGACCGAGTCGATCGGAACCGGTTCGGGCGGGAGCGTGGTCGCGGGCGACGGGACGGCCCGGCGGCCCCCCGTCTCCGGAGCCACGACGGCCCGACCCGTTTCGCGCGTGGCAAGGAGAGCGATCAAGGCGAGCAGCGCGAAGGCGCCCAGCAGCCGCGCCCTCACGGAGATCCCGCCCCCAGCGTGAACCCCTCGATCTCCGCCTGCACCCGTCCCGACCCCGCCGCCGAGAGCTGGACGCGCTCGAGCGCAAGACCCGAGCCCGGCCCCACCAGCCTCTCCCCGAGACCCAGGATCTCGCGGAAGCTCCCGATCGCGGATAGCCGCACGCGAGCCGCGGTGGCCCCGCGCCCCGGGCTCGCCTCGAGGCGCACGTCCGAGAGAGGGGCCCCGGACACGGAGTCCACCACGAAGCGCCGAAGCGCCTTCGCGGGGTCTGCGGAACCCGCGCCCGCCGCGCCGGCGAGGCGCGCGTGCGCCATAACCTGCCGTTCGAGCGCTGCGGTCCGCAGGCGCAGCCGCTCGCGCTCCTCGCGCACCCGGCCGAACTGCTCCTGCGCGGCCGCGAGACCCTGGGCGGCGGGGCGAACCGCGGCCACCCAGCAGAGGGCGGCGACCGCGACGGCGACGAGGGCGAGCGCACGGAGGCTCACGGACGGGGCCTCCACACCGCGCGCACCGTCGTCCTCACCTCGCCCGCTCGGTTCTCGGGCCCGGGACGGACGTCGCGCAGCCGAGGAAACGAGTCGAGGCGCTCCAGCAGGCGGTCGAACGCGCGGGGATCGCGCGCGACCACGTTCATCTCCACCGCGAGCTCACGGCCGTACTCGAGGCCGATCCGCTCGAGCCGGACGTCCGAGGGCAGCACTTCCGCGATCTCCGCGACGAGACGCGGGAAGGGCGCCTCGGTGGTGAGGACCGCCTGCCCGAGCGGTCCGTCGTTCCCCCCTCCCCGGCCCCCGAGCCCGCGCAGCCGGGCCTTGGAGGCCTCGATGTCGGCCTGTACCTCCGCCACCCGTGACTGCGCCCGCTGTCGCTCGTTGTGAGCCACCACGGCGGCTCGCACGGAGAGGAGGGCGAGCCCCACGGCCACGGCCGCGAGCACCAGGTCGCGTGAAGGGGGACGGCGTCGGGGGGCCGCGGAGAAGTCGGGGGCGCTCACGCGAGGAGACCGGCGACCCAGGCCATCTCCCCCGCGGGGGCGGGTTCCGACGGCCCCCTGACCTCCACGGAGAGCCCCGAAGCGGTCAGCTCGCGGCCGATCTGCCTCGCCCCCGCGCCGGAAAGAGTCAGGCGGAACTCGCTCCCGTTGCCCAGGAGGCGTGCCGTTCGGGCCGCTTCGGCGAAGAGCCGCTCACCCTCGCCCGCGGAAGGATCGCGACGCCGCTGTCGATAGGCGACGAGACCCCGACCGTCGCAGGCGGCGAGGGAGAGCGCTCTGTCCCCGAGGAGTGCGTGGACCGCGGGGGAAGGATCGCGTTCCACGACGCCGGCCACTCCCACGAGGGGAGCGAGGTCCACGCGCGCCCGGACGAAGCCGGCCCCGGCGGCGGCCGCCTCGTACTCCTCGACGATGGAGCGTCGCACCGCCCCCGCGAGGGCGCGGCCGGGCCCGACCTTCAGCACGTCCACCACCGCCTCCTGGACCGGGTAGGGGAGGCCGGAGCCGAGCCGGAAGCGCGCGTAGTCGCGCAGGTCGCTCCCCTCGATCTCGAGGAGGGAAAGCCGCGCCGCACCCTCGGGAAGGACGAGGACGGCGCCACTGCCCCGGCCGAGGCGGGCGCGGAGACTCGACAGGGCCTCGCGGAGCTCCCCGGGGCGAAGGACGTTCCGGGAAACGGGGGAAGGATTGAGGACGCCGGGGGGCAGGGCTACGCACTCGAAGGCGCTCAGTCGGCGGCGGCCAAACCCTCGAGCGAGGGCCGCCCCCGACAGCGCCGTGGCGTCGAAGCCCACGTAGACCGGGGGCCGAAGGGCCAACACCATCCTCTCGCGATGATAGCACCCCGGTTTCGGGAGGAAGGGGGCCGTTGTATGATCCCCGTCCGATCCGCTCGGATCCGAAGCCCTTCCGCCTGGAGGTTCCTCGCATGAAGGTCTACGACGCGCCCAACATCCGCAACGTCGCACTCGTGGGTCACGGTGGCTGCGGCAAGACGTCGCTGGCCTCGGCCATGCTCTTCGACATGGGAGCGGTCAACCGCCTGGGTCGGGTGGACGACGGCACCACCGTCACGGACTTCGACCCCGACGAGATCGAGCGCAAGATCAGCCTCCAGACCGCCCTCGCCTACGGGGAGTGGAAGAAGATCAAGGTCAACCTCCTCGACGCGCCCGGATACGCGAACTTCCTGCCCGAGGCGCGGTCCGCCCTGCGGGTGGCGGACGCGGCCATCGTGGTCGTGGACGCGGTGGCGGGGGTGGAGGTCCAGACCGAGAAGGTCTGGGGCTATGCCGAGGAGTACGGACTGCCCCGCATCATCGTGGTGAACCGGATGGACCGCGACCGCGCGTCCTTCGCTGCGCACGCTCGAGTCGCTCGAGAAGGCGTTCGGACGCGGAGTCGTGCCCCTCGCCATCCCCCTCGGCGAGGAGAAGGGCTTCGTGGGCGTGACCGACCTCCTGGCCGAGAAGGCCGACGTCTACAGCGACGACCAGAGCGGCAAGTTCGAGACGGTGGAGGTGCCCGAGGAGTACCGAGACCGCCGCAAAGGCGGCTGCGGGACAAGCTCGTGGAGATGGTCGCGGAGACCAACGAGGCCCTGATGGAGGAGTTCTTCGAGAAGGGGACGCTGCCCCAGGACGACCTCGTGAAGGGCCTGCGCCAGGCGGTGGTGGCGGGCACGTCTCTTCCCCGTCCTTCCCCGTCTCCTCCGGCCGCAACATCGGCGTGCAGCCGCTGCTCGACGACGATCGTGGACCTCTTCCCGTCCCCCACGGAGCGCGGCGAGGTGCAGGGAACGGACCCCGTGCGAAGAAGGAGACGGCGCGGCGAGCCGGCGGCGGACGCTCCCTTCTCCGCCTTCGTCTTCAAGACCGTCGCCGATCCCCACGCCGGCCGCATCTCCGTCTTCCGCGTCTACTCCGGCGTGTTCAAGTCGGACAGCACGGTCCACAACGCCAACCGCGACACGGCGGAGCGGGTGGGGCACCTCGAGCTGCTCGCAGGGCAAGACCCAGACGCCGGTGCCGGAGATCCAGGCGGGCGACCTGGGGGCGGTGGCCAAGCTCAAGGAGACGCAGACCGGGGATACGCTCTCCGACAAGGCGCATCCCATCGTGTATCCCCCGCTCGTGCTTCCCGGAGCCCGCCACGACCTTCGCCATCGAGCCCAAGACCCGGGGCGACGAGGACAAGATCTCGGCGGCCCTGCACCGGCTGATGGAAGAGGACCCCGTGCTTCGCCTGTCGCGCGACGCCCAGACCCACGAGATGCTCCTCTCCGGCATCGGCCAGCTCCACATCGAGGTCGTCGTGGGCAAGCTCAAGAAGCGCTACAAGGTCGAGGTCAACCTCAGGAAGCCGAAGATCCCCTACCTCGAGACGATCAAGGGCGCGGCGGAGGGCCATGGGCGCCACAAGAAGCAGACGGGCGGCCACGGACAGTTCGCCGACTGCAAGATCCGAATGAAGCCGCTGCCCCGGGGATCCGACTTCAAGTTCGTGGACGACATCTTCGGGGGCTCGATCCCCAAGAACTTCATCCCCGCGGTGGAGAAGGGGATCCAGGAGGCACGGACGCGCGGCTTCGTGGCCGGCTTCCCCATGGTCGACTTCCAGGTCGAGCTGTTCGACGGCCAATACCACGACGTGGACTCCTCGGAGATGTCGTTCAAGATCGCGGGCTCGCTCGCCTTCAAGGACGCGGTGGCCAAGTGCCGGCCCACCCTCCTCGAGCCGGTCATGAAGGTGGAGATCGCGGTGCCCGAGGAGTACGCGGGCTCCGTGATGGGCGACCTCTCGAGCCGGCGCGGGCGCCCCCAGGGGATGGAGCCCAAGGGCACGCTGCAGGTCGTGAAGGCCGAGGTCCCCCTGTCGGAGATGCTCTCCTACGACGCCGAGCTCACGTCGATGACGGGAGGTCGCGGGTCGTACCACATGGAGACGGGCCACTACGACGAGGTCCCGGGCCACCTCCAGGAGAAGATCATCGCCGCGGCCAGGGCGGAGCGTGGCGACGTGAAGGAGGCGGAGTAACATGGGGCCCATGAAGCCTCGAGGCCTGGGCGCCGCCGCCCTCATCGTTTCGCTGTCCCTTTGGCCGCCTCTGGGCGCGCAGGAGACGAAGGACGCCCCCCTGCAAGCGGGCAGCGATGGCGTCCCCGTCCCCAAGCGGAGCAAGACGGTGCCGCCGCAATACCCGCCGGAGGCCCAGGCCGCCGGCATCCGCGGAATCGTCATCCTCGAGCTCGTGGTGGACGTCGAGGGGAAGGTGGGATCCGTCAACGTGATCCGCAGCGTACCGGGGCTGGACGAGGCGGCGGTGGAGGCCGCTCGTCAGTGGGAGTACGAGATCACGAAAGTGAGCGGCAAGCCCGTGAGCGTCCGGCTCACCGTCCCGATCACCTTCGCCATGCGCCTGCCGGAGGTCTCTCGCCAGGAGGGGATCCCCGAGCTGCGCCAGGGCGCCCCCCCCGGGTTTCCCGAGGGAGAGCGCGGCGCCGCCGAGGTCGCGGCGGAGATGACGATCGACGCCGACGGCATGGTGACGGAGATCCGAATCGTCCAGGGCGAGGCGCCGTGGACGGACGCGGCGCTCCGCGCGTTCCGGACCTGGCGGTTCTCGTCTCCCGCGGACGCCGCCCCGGTCTCGTTCCGCGTGCAGGCGGAGTTCGTTCCCGCCCGCGGAAGAGACGCCCAGAAGGTAGCGCTCCGGCTCGACAGCTTGCGGAAGAGCGACACCTTCGCCTCCACGCCGACGGCGGCGTCGGTCCCGCCGCCGACCACGATGGCGGCCGCGCCGATCCCCCCGCCCACGACGCCCAGCGCCCCGGAAACAGCGGCGCCGCCGTCGACGGTTCCACCGGCGCCCGCGACGGTTCCCGCCGCTCCGGCCACGGTGCCCCCGGCCCCGGCGGCCGCGCCGCCGCCCATCAAGGCTTCGCCGACCCCGCCTCCCGCTCCCGTGACGCTCCCCGCCACGATCCCGGCTACTCCGGCGCCGGCGAGCCCGGCGCCGTCCCCGGGACCGACGGCCTCACCGCGAGCGACCGCTCAAGCCTCGCCCCCGGCCCCGTCCGTACCGCCCCCTGCGGCCGCGTCGCCTGCACCCGGCCAGACCACTCCCCCGCCCGTCGAGGTCATCTCCGCACCCCCGCCGCCGGAGCCTGCCGAGACGGGAAGTTCCGCGGTTCGCGACGTCGTGCTCGCGGAGAGCGGCGTGCCGGACCTCGCCCGGGGGCGTCGGCCAGTGGTGCCGCCCTTCGCCCGCATGACGGGCACCCAGGGGGCGGTGGAGGTCGATTTCTCGGTGGGGGCTTCCGGATCGACCAAGGTCGAGTCGGTCAAGGGCCCCGACCTCCTGCGCCCCGCCGCGGAGCAGACGGTCCTCTCCTGGATCTTCCGCCGGACGAAGGTGGAGCGGCTTTTCCTGATCGCCCTCTTCAAGTACGAGGGCGACAAGGTGACGGCGTCGGTGAAGCCGCAGGTCCAGGTTCCCGCGACGCCCTAGAGCACGCGCGGTGGCCCCACGTCGCCGACCCCCTCAGCGCGAGCGGGGAGCGTTGGGGTGGCGCTGCAGCAGGGTACGGAGCTGGGGGGACCTCTGCACCATCGGCTGATTCAGCAGCTGGGCGATCAAGGTCGGGGGCGTGGCCGGCCAGCGCGCCAGGTTCTCGATGAGGAGCGTCGAGGCGGGTGGTCGCGCGCAGAGGATCGCCGTCGTCCTGCCGTCGAGAGACAGGCCCG
Organism: uncultured Acidobacteriota bacterium; assembly: GCA_963742595.1. Lineage (GTDB taxonomy): Bacteria > Acidobacteriota > Vicinamibacteria > Fen-336 > Fen-336 > CAVPGH01. The sequence continues at coordinate 1,076,273 of CAVUMT010000001.1, forward strand.
ATAGCGCAAGCCAGCGCTCTCCCTTCGGTGACGACGATGAGCTCGGCGCGCTCTTCGGGGCTGCCCTTGGCGAACCGCTCACGCAGCACCTCCCGGGCCGCCCCCCGAGTCCGCTCGCTCACCTCGCGGTCATGGCCGGCGCGGTACAGGTCCGCGAGCCGACGCTTGAGGAGGAGAGCGCGCAGCAGGTGCGCGGGCGTCTGCGGGTTCCGTAGCAGGAAGCGCTGGACCTCGCCGTCGCGGAGGAACTCGGAGCGGGCGGCCAGGGCTTCGAAACCGGCGGCGTTGCGGTGGTGCGCCGAGATCAACCGCGCGTGCGCGAGCCCGCAACGAGGGTTGCCGAGGACCCGGGCGATGACCTGGGGGACGGGGTCGAAGCAAAAGGCGGAGAGCTCCGGCTCGACGGCGGTGCCCGCGAGCCCGGCCCGCGTGTCCTCGGGCAGCGGGTGGAGTCTCGTCTCGAAGAGCAGGCGGGGCGAGCCCGCGGCCGAGTCGGACTCCACGTGTTCCGGCGTCTGTTCGTCGGGGGGGGAGTCCAGTAGACCGACGAGCGGGTCAAGCTCGGCCGGGGGTGGCGACGGCGCGGCACTCCGTGCGCCCGCAGGCGCCTCCACGGCGCCTTCGCGTACCAGGCGTTCGAGGATGGCCTCGAGACGGGGCACGGGCAGGCCGGTCACTGACGCCAGCTGATCGAGGTCCGTCGTCCCGTCGATGCGGGAAAGGACGAACCCCTCCTCGGTGCCCAGCTGGAGGGCCATGAGATCGCATCCCTGCGAGGGCCTCGGTGTCCAGGGCTTCACGGATTCTCGTCCCTGCCGGCGCGGGATCGAACCTCCGGCTCCAAAGGCTACGCGTCAATATGACATCCGTTCTCGGCTCTTGACAATCGGCTCGAACGCCCCTGCCCCCCACGGAGGGCATCCCTCGGGCGATCGCGCCGAGCAGAGGCCGTCTCAGGGCTGGCCGCCCCTTCCGAGGGCCCAGAGGTTGCCGTCCCGGATGGTGCCCGATCCGCTCAGCACGACTGCGCTGTCCGCCCCCGCACGGATCGTGAGTGCGACAGAGTCCTTCGCGCCGGATACGCCGCCATCCACGAGAGTCCACTCCACGACCGCCCCGGGGACGCCGTTGTAGCGGCCGATTCCCATTCCCCGATGCGTGTCGAAGTCCGCCCAGCGTGAGTTGGCGACGAGGGGATCGTCGAGGCATCTCGCGCTTCCGAGGACGTCGAGATCGAACCGGTTGCTCCCCCACCGCACCGTCAGCCGGTTGACCGGGCGCTCCTGCGCGCAAGTCACGCGGATCCTGCTCACTTCGAACGTCCGCTGGAGCGAGCCGACGGTGCCCGATCCATGGAGAAGCCCCGTGGGCAGGTCGTGGCTCGGGTGCGGACGCGGAATGTCGGCGAAGTACCGAACCCAGAGATCGCGGGGCAGCGCTGCCTTCAGGGTCGAGACGTCTGCGGAGACGTCTCCAGCCAGCGCGGGTGTTCTGAGCCGGCTCCGGAGGACCGCCCGCAGCCTCTCGAGCATCCGATTGACGCGAGCGGGGTCCGTCCGCCGGACGGTCGTGACGATGGCATTGAATTCCTGGATGGTGATGTCGGTGAGCGCGCGCTCCCGCCCGCCGGGCCGGAACGGCCCGAACTCGGTGAAGAGCGTCGCCCTCGCGCGGCGTCCCAGGTGCACGTCGAGGGGATGCACGGGGGGAGGCTCGACCGCGGCTCCCACGATTGGCGGCTCCAGGCCGCAGGTGGGATCGCTTCCAGGGTCGCATCCCGGCAACACGTAGGCATCCGCGACGGCCTTCGCTCCGGCGCTCAGGCTCGCCGCGGGCAGGGCGGGTCCGCGTCGCACGTCGAAATACGCGGTGTAGCGCACGCACCCCGAGTAGACGAGGCCTCCGACGTCGCTGACGGAATGGCACATGTTGCTGAATCCGAATGCGGGCTGCGGCTCGGCCGCCGACATCACGCTGACCGTGCCCGCGTCGTCGTCGGTGAAATTGTCCTGTTCGTAGCCGGTCGAGTGGAAGAGGATCCGAGGGTCTCGCGGTCTCGGAATCGCCTGGTGCGTCGAGGGATAGCGCAGGAGATCCGGCCCCAGCCATCGCGACAAGGACGACGATGAAGGCCCGGTCTCCCAGGGCTGGCTGCCGAAGTTCTCGACGCCGGTGTTCACGTCGCGATTCAGGACCTGGATCCACTCTTGCCGCAGCGGGAATCCGACGTTCGTCGCGTTGTTGGTGTTGACCCAGAGACGCCAGTCCCCGTCGCCCCTGGCGCCGCCGTCTCCGTCCTCGAAGACGTCCAGGCGGTTCAGCCTCAGCCGCCAGCGTCCGAGCCCCCAGTTGTCGGCGGCGGGGAGCACCCAGCCGGTGACGATCCGCTTCTCATATCGGCTGCCGGCGAAGCCGCGGAGGTCGAGGGTCACGTGCACGTGGGTCGGCGCCTCCGCGTTCGGCCGCGGCTCGAGAATGGGGATCGGCCCCGGAGACGCCCAGGGAGGGGTCTCGTAGTCGAGGAACAGCGGTACCGGCGGCGCCGCGGAAAGCCCGGCTTCCGACGCGATCGCCCGCGGGTTCCGCGGCAGATAGATGTCGAACTCGAACAGGCGGTCGAGGCTCGGCGCGGGCAGGCAGGCGGGAGGCGGGGGTCCGCCCGGCGGCGGCGGCACGATCTCCGCGTTCCGAAGGCCGGTGTCCGTGCTGCAGTCCATGAGATCCCCGCCGTCGGTGCTGAAGAAGACGTCGGTGATGATCCCGGGGACGTAGACGTTCGTCCCCGGGATCTGGTTGTTGAACTGCTCAAAAGTCCTGCCGGAGGGGATGAGGATCGGCCGCGGGCGGTGGACGGCGAGGCCCACCGGGGGGTGGATCTCGGGGTGCCTCGAGTGCGCGCAGTCGTAGATCCAGTGCCCGAACACCGAGACGCGGTCGCCCATCGTCGGCCGATAGCGCTCGGGAAGGCTGCCCCGCTCCCATTCCACCTCCAGCGCCTCGTTCGGCTCCGCGGGCTCGAACAGCACGTTCCTGAACTGCGGGTCCAGGTTCACGTAGATGTTGAAGTCCTGCGAATCGTGGTTGAGAGGGCTGTCCTTGCGCGAGACCCGGCTCTTCCGGACCGTTCCCTCCGCGAGCCGGTAGTCCTCCGGTCCTTCGATCTGCTCCACGGCGTACCACTGGGGAGCGGTGATGCCCGCGTCGAAACCGCAGTGGTTCTCCTGCAGGACATGCGGCGAAGCCGCGGCCTGGGCCGGCACGAGCGGCATCGTCTCCGGTCCCAGCCGCGCCGAGGCGAGCGCTTCGAATGCCAGCTCGACACTCTGGGGTGCCACGTTCACGAGCTGCCCGAACGGCTCCGCGATCGTGCAACCGGCCGGACACACCGTGAGCCGGACGACGCGCGGGCCCGAGGTGTCGAGGACGAGATGGGGTTGCAATCCAAGCACGTCGGTGAGGCTCTGGCCGCTGCCGGGGGCTTCGAGACCCCATTCGAAGTCCGTCACGGGGCTCACGAAGTCGGGCCTCTGGCAGGAATCGGGGTAGCTCCCCTGGAACTTCACGTGGCGCGCGTCGATCTCGACCTTGTAGCCCACGAGGGGATAGCCGACGAGCTTCGGGATGCCTACGAGCTGCAGCTCCACGCCGACGGGATCTGGACAACCGGATGGCGTAGGGGGGGGGAGCGTCGGAATCGCCAGGGGAGCGGGACCCCACGGCCAGGATGCGAGGGCGGTCACGGCCGCCAGTCCGAGCAGGCGGCGCGTCCACGTCGTCCATCTTGCCTCAGCAGTCATGGCTTCCCCCTCACCAGGAAGATCGAAAAGCGGAGGGAAAAGACGACACGCGGGCGGTCGTTCCGGAGCTCCCGGGACGGGTCTTATCGGGCGGCTTGCTCCCCGGCGGCGAGGCGGCGGGCCTCCCGGGTCTCGGGGTGGTCGGGTCCGAGCGTCGGCTCCAGGTGCTCGAGCGCGGAGGCGGCGGACGTCCGGGCGTCGTCGTGCTTTCCTTCTGCGCGGAGCGCACGGCCGAGGGCCAGCTGGGCGCGGCCGATCACGCTCGAGATCGCTCCGGGTTCCGCGGCTTCCTGCTGCAGGCGAAGTGCCCGCGCCGCGTCGGTGCGGGCTTTCTCCAGGTGACGGAGGTCCAACCCGATTCCGGACCGCCGCAGCAGGAAGGTCGGCAGCGCGTCGAGGCCCTGGGGGCTCGCCTCGGCGAGGGCCACGGAACGATCGGCCTCCGTCATCGCCGGGGCCGCCAGTCCCCGTGCCTGAAAAAGGAGGGCCTTGTGCGAAGCCAGAGCGGCGAAGAAGATGTGGCCAGGCGCGAACAGGCGCTCGACGCGGGGCTCGAGTTCCCTGAGCATCTCCCCCGCGCGGTCGAGCTCGCCCTGCTGGCGGTAGATCGCCGAGCGCATTCCGAGGGCCTGGTTGACGATGATCTCGTCGCCGATCCGCCGCGCCTCCGCGTAGGCCCGTTCGGCGTGGTCCGCCGCCTCGGGGAGGCGATCGAGATCGCGCAGCGTCCGCGCCAGGTTGTTGAGCAGCATCGGCGACACGCTTGCCCCCGTCCGATCGGCGCTGGCGATGTGGATCGCTTTCCGAAAGAGCCGCTCCGCCTCCCGCGGCTGTCCCAGCACCTCGAGCGCGATCCCCCAGTTGTTCAAGAGAGTGCCGGCCATTTCCGTATCGCCGCGTCCGAGGGCCGACAGCCTTGCGAAGGTCTCCTTGAATGCGGCCGCCGCCTCGCGGTTCCGACCCGCCATGCGGTAGGCCTCCGCCCGGTCCATGGACACGCGAAGCTTGAGGAGGTCCGAGGGCAGACGCGACTCGCCCAGCCGACGCTGCGCGGCCTCCACGCGGTCGATCCCCGCCTTCGGATCCCCCGCCTCCCGGGCCACGTAGCTGCCGCGCAGCAAGCAGAAGATGTGGTGCAGGGCGAACTGCGGATCGTCCGGCAGCTCGTTCAGCCCCTCCCGGACGAGCTCTTCCGCGCGCTCCAGCTCGCCGGCGGAGGCCAGCGCGGCCCCCAGCGCGCACGCCGCCTTGGAGCGGAGAGCACGGTCGGAACCCCGGCGCGACAAGTCGTAGGCTCGGGTGAGCAACGGGCGCGCCTTGTCGTCCTGGTCCTGCGCCTGGTACTGGCGGCCGATCGCAATGAGCATCTCCAGCTTGTCCTCGCCCGCTTCGTCCTGTTGCCGGTCGACGATTTGCTCGGCTCGCGCGAGAAGGGCGCCCACCGTGAACGGGTTGCCCGACGGCGCCGCGTCCGAAAGGAGGAAGGAGTTCAGGTCGTTGATGGCTTCGGCGCGAGAGAGCTGGCGCAGTGCGAAGTCGCGCTGCTCGCTGGCCTCACGCGCCTGGGAGATCGTGCCCACCAGGCCCCCGGCGAGGGCGACCAGGGTCAGGGCCGTGAGCGCCACGGGCACCCGGTTGCGGCGCACGAACTTTGCCGTCCGGTAGGCCAGCGTGTCGGGCCGCGCGCCGATGCGCTCGTGGACGAGATGCCTCCGCAGGTCGTCGGCCAGTGCCGTCACCGACGCGTAACGCTCCTGGGGATCCTTCCGGAGCGCCTTGGCCACGACGGTATCGAGATCCCCGCGCAACGCGTGCCGCGCCTTCGGCTCGGAAGCCGCTTCGGAGAGCCGTGGGGGTTCGAGTTCCACGATGGCCCTGAGGAGCTCGGCGGGCGAGCGGCGGGCGGCCTCCGCGGGATGGCGGCCCGAGAGAAGCAGGTAGAGAAGCGTGCCCAGGGCGTAAACGTCCGTGGCGGTCGTGATGGCCCCCCCCGTGACCTGCTCGGGCGCGGCGTATTCCGGAGTGAGCGCCCGCCCCCCTTCGCGGGTGAGCGCGCCCGCGTCGTTGGCACCCGCGCCCTCCTCGAGCAGCTTCGCGATGCCGAAGTCGAGAAGCTTCGCCTGCCCACCGGCCCCCACGAGCACGTTCGACGGCTTGATGTCGCGATGCACGACGAGGTTGGCATGCGCGTGGGCGACCGCCGCCAGCACGTCGAGGAAGAGGCGGACGCGCGCTTCTACCCCGAGCCCCTCGTCGTCGCAATAGCGGTCGATCGGCACGCCCTCGACGTACTCCAGGACGAGGTACGGGGGGCCGGCCGGCGACACCCCCGCATCGATGATTCGCGCGATGTGAGGGTGCGCGAGGCGCGCCAGAATGCTCCCCTCGCGGCGGAACCGCTCCTCGCCCGCGTGGCCCACGAGCGCGGCGTTGAGCAGCTTCACCGCCGCTCGACCCTCGAAGCGGCCGTCGCTGCGCCGGGCGAGCCAGACGCTGCCCATGCCTCCCTGTCCGATCTGCGAAACCACGGTATAAGCGCCCATCGTCTGGCCAGCCAGCGAGGGCGACACGGGTGGAACGACCGGGCTGTCTTCGAGGAAGCGCTCGCGGAGGAGGGCCGTCCGCTCCTGGAGCAGCTCCTGGAGGTCGTGGGCGAGCGCCGGGTCTTGCGCACGGACGGATTCGAGCCAGGCTCGGCGCTCCTCGCTGCCTAGCTCCAAGGCGCGCTCGAGGTAGGGGCTGACCGCCTGCCAGCGTTCCCTGCCCAAGAGCGCCATATGCCTCTACTCGCGCACCCTCACGCGAGGCTCGTCTCCCGCAGCGTCCGGTGGAGATAGATGCGCGCCTTCTCCCAATGCCTCTGCACGGTGCGCTCGGACACGCCGCGGAGCGCGGCAATCTCGGCGAAGGAGAAGCCACAGAAGAACTTCAGGTCGACGATTTGCGCGAGCGCGGGCTCGACCGCGGCCAGCTCGTCGAGGGCGCCGCTGATCCGGGCCAGCTCCTGCCCGTCGGCGAGGTCGGCGCCGACGTCGCCCTCGAGCGACGTGATCTCGAACGCGCCGCCGCGCTTCTGGGCCTGGCGGCGGCGCGCGTAGTCGATGATGAGACCGCGCATCACCTTCGCGGCGTAGCCCATGAAGCGCCCGCGGTCGTGGAAGACCGCCGCCTCCCGCTGGGAGATCTCGAGGTAGGCTTCGTGGAGCAGGGTCGTGACCCCGAGCGTCACGCCTCCGCCGCGGCGCGCCAGCTGCCGCTGGGCGAGCCGATGCAGGTCCGAGTAGAGGGCGGCGAACAGCGCGTCCGCGGCGGCGCGATCGCCGCGCTCCGCGGACGCGATGAGCGACGAGATCGGCGGGGTGGCATTCACGGGTTCGTCGTGCGCTGCCCTGCGTCGACCGCGCGACCGGGCGAGCCTCACAAGGACGACCCCCCGCCTCGCGCGGCCGGGTGTGTTACTCGGCCGCCTTCTCCCTGGCCTTGCCCTTCTCCTTCTTCGCGGGCTTGGCCTCCGACCTGGCTTCCGCCTTCGGCTTGGCGGGCTCGCTTTCCTTTTTCTTGCCCTTCTCGTCCTTGGCCTTGGGCTTGAACTCCGAGCCCAGGAGCTCGAGGATCGCCATCTCCGCGCCGTCGCCGCGGCGCGGTCCCAGGCGCAGGATGCGGGTGTAGCCCCCGGGACGGGTGGCAAAGCGCGCGCCCAGGCTGTCGAAGAGCTTCTTCACCACCGTCGGGTCCTGGATGTCGCGCAGCACGAGGCGACGCGCGTGCAGCCGGTCGTCCTCGCGCTTGGCGAGCGTGATGAGGCGCTCCGCGTACGGGCCGGAGCTCCTTGGCCTTCATCAGGGTGGTCCGGATGCGCTCCTGCTCGAAGAGAGCGGTGGCCAGGTTGCGCAGGAGGGCGATCCGGTGGGGCGTCGATCCGCCCCAGCTTGCGATGCGCGACGCGATGTCTCATGGGTGGTTCCTGCTCAGTCCCTCGGCTGAGACGTCGGCCAGTTGTCGAGCTTCATCCCCAGGCACAGGCCCATTCCCGTGAGGATCTCCTTGATCTCGTTGAGCGACTTCCGGCCGAAGTTCTTGGTCTTCAGCATGTCCGCCTCGGTCTTCTGCACGAGCTCGCCGATGGTGCGGATGTTCGCGTTCTTGAGGCAGTTGTAGGAGCGGACGCAGAGCTCCATCTCGTCGACGCTCTTGTTGAGCTTGTCCATCCAGGCTTCGCGCTCGTGAGTCGGAGATCTCGACGACCTGGCCCTCCGTCTCTTCGTCCTCTTCCTCGAGGTTGATGAAGATCGAGAGGTGGTCCTTCATGAGCTTGGCCGCGAGCCCCACCGCGTCGCGGGGGGTGACGGCGCCGTTCGCCCAGACCTCGAGGGTGAGCTTCTCGTAGTCGGTGGCCTGTCCCACGCGCGCGCGCGTCCACGAAGTAGTTGACCTTCTTGATCGGCGAGTGCACCGAGTCGAGGGGGATCCACCCGATCGACAGGTCCTCGTCGAAGTTCTTGTCCGCGGAGACGTAGCCGCGGCCCGGCTTCACCCGCATCTCCACGGAGAGGGTCGAGCCCTGGCCGAGGGTGGCCACGTAGGCCTCGGGATCGAGGATCTCCACGTCGGGGTCGGGTGTGATGTGCTTGGCCCGAATCTCTCCCGCCTCGGAGGTCTTGAGGATGAGCGTCTTCGGGTGCTCCACGTGCATCTTGAGGGGGATGCGCTTCAGGTTGAGGATGAGGTCGGTCGTGTCCTCCATCGCCCCGGGGATGGGCGAGAACTCGTGGAGAACGCCTTCCACGCGCACCGCGGTGATGGCCGCGCCCTCGATGCTCGAGAGCAGGACCCTCCGCAGGGCGTTGCCGACGGTGGTCGCGAAGCCCCGCTCGAAGGGCTGGGCGAAGAAGCGGCCGTAGTGGTCGGTCAGCGTGTCACGGTCGACCTCGAGGCGCTTCGGCTTCTGGAACCCTTTCCACAGCATCTTTCTGCTCGTCCTCTCTTCGCTTACTTCGAGTACAGCTCGACGATGAGCTGCTCCTGGATCGGGAAGTTCACGTCGTCGCGCGCGGGCATCGACAGGACCTTCCCCTTCATGCCGGTGGCGTCCAGCTCCAGCCACTTGGGCACGCCCCGCCCCTTCACCGACTCCACGGAGGCGGTGACGAGGGCGTTCTTGGCCGCCCGGGGGCGAGCGAGACCACGTCTCCCACCCGCACCTGGAACGAGGGCACGTTCATCTTCTTCTCGTTGATGCGCACGTGCCCGTGGCGCACCAGCTGGCGGGCCTGCGCCCGCGAGCTGCCGAAGCCCAGCCGGTAGACCACGTTGTCGAGCCGGCGCTCGAGCTTGCTGAGCAGCGTCTCCCCCACGACCCCCTTCTCCTGGCTGGCGCGGGTGAAGGTGAGGGCGAACTGCCCCTCCATCATCCCGTAGAGCCGCTTCGTCTTCTGCTTCTCGCGGAGCTGGAGGCCGTAGCCCTGCAGCTTGCTCTTGATGCGACCGCCCTTGCCGTGCTGCCCGGGAGCGTAGTTGCGCTTCTCGATCGCGCACTTCTCGGTGAAGCAGCGGTCCCCCTTGAGGAAGAGCTTCATCCCTTCCCGGCGGCAGAGGCGGCAGACCGAACCGATGTATCTCGCCACAGCTCTCTCCTTAGACCCGACGCCGCTTGGGCGGGCGGCAGCCGTTGTGCGGGATCGGGGTGACGTCCCTGATGGACTTGATCTCCACTCCCGCGGCCTGGAGGGCGCGGATCGCCGACTCGCGTCCGCTCCCCGGCCCCTTGACCCGGATGTCCAGCGAGCGGAGCCCGCTGCTCCTTGGCCACGGTGGCGGCCGTGGTGGCCGCCTGCTGGGCCGCGAAGGGCGTGCCCTTGCGCGAGCCCTTGAACCCCAGGGTGCCCGCGCTCGACCAGCGTCACCACGTTGCCCCTCCAGGTCCGTGATGGTCACGTGGGTGTTGTTGAAGGAGGCGTGGACGTGGGCGATGCCGTGCACCACGTGGCTCTTCTCCTTCTTGCTCTTCTTGGGGGCCGGCTTCTCCGCCGCGCCTTCGCCGGCGCCTTCTCGGTCGGCTGTCGGTCATCTTCTTCCTACGCTCCTGGCGTCGTGGGCTTCTTGGGTCTGCGGATCATGGCCCGCCGCGGGCCCTTCCGGGTGCGGGCGTTCGTGTGGGTGCGCTGGCCGCGCACGGGGAGGTTGCGGCGGTGGCGCATCCCCCGGTAGGAGCCCACCTCCATCAGGCGCTTGATGTTCATGGCCACGTCCTTGCGGAGGTCGCCCTCCACCGCCGCCCTCGCCGTCGATGATCTTCGCGATGCGGCTCATCTCCTCCTCGGAGAGGTCCTTGACCCGCACGCTGGGATCGATCTCGGCCTTCTCGAGGATCTTGTTGCTGCGCGCGACCCCGATGCCGTAGATGTAGGTGAGAGCGATCTCCACCCGCTTCTGGCGCGGAAGGTCGACGCCTGCGATACGTGCCATTCCTTACCCCTGCCTCTGCTTGTGCTTCTGGTTGGCGCAGATGACGTAGACGACGCCCTGCGCGCCGCACCACCTTGCACTTCACGCAGATCTTCTTGACCGACGACCTTACTTTCACTCGTTACCTCGAGTCCGCGTCGGCGCACGATGCGCCCGCGGGTCATGTCGTAGGGCATGAGCTCCACCACCACCGCGTCCCCCGGCAGCAGCCGCAGGAGCGACGTCGCGGCCCCCGACACGTGGGCGGTCACCTGCCCGGGCGTGGCCCCCGTGAGCTCCACCCGGTAGAGCGCGTTCGGGAAGGGCCTCCCGCACGGTGGCCTTCACCTCCAGGGCCACCTCAGGCATGGAGGGCTCCTTCCGCTTCCCGATCCGCGTAGGGGTACGGCTCGGAGAGGATCCACGGCCCGTGGGGCGTGATCGCCACCGAGAGCTCGAAGTGGGCGGACAGGCTGCCGTCCGCGGTGATCGCGGTCCAGCCGTCGTCCAGCATCTCCACCTCGGGGCGCCCACGTTCACCATGGGCTCGATGGCCAGGCACATCCCCGGCACGAGCCGCTCGCGCCGCCCCGCGGGTCCGTAGTTCGGCACCTGCGGCTCCTCGTGGAGGCTGCGTCCCGATGCCGTGGCCGACGAACTCGCGCACCACGGAGTAGCCCCGGCTTCTCGGCGTGGCTCTGGATCGCGTGGCCGATGTCGCCCACGCGCTTGCCCGGGCGCGCAGGCCTCGATCCCTGCGGCGAGCGCCTCCTCGGTGATCTCCATGAGCCGGCGCGCGGCGTCGCTGATCCTCCCCACCGCCACCGTCCGCGCCGCGTCTCCGTAGAAGCCGTCGACCACGCAGCCGAGGTCGAGCCCGACGATGTCGCCTTCCTTGAGCTTGCGCGCTCGCCCGGGATGCCGTGCACCACCTCGTCGTTGATGGCCACGCACAGGCTCGCCGGGTAGTTCCGGTAGCCGAGGAAGGCGGGCTTCGCCCCGTCCTTCTTGAAGCCGCTCGCAGCGCGATGCGGTCCAGCTCCTTGGTGGTCACCCCGGGCACCGCCGCCTGCTTCGAGGAGGTCCAGGGTCTCCACCACGATGCGGCAGGCCCGCGCCATCTTCTGGAGCTCCGCGCCAGGACTTCTGCACGCTCACGAGCGCTTCTCCAGACGCTCGCGCAGGTCCTTCTGCACGACGTCCACGTCGCGGAACGCCGTCGATGCGGTGGAAGCGCGCGTTGGCCTTGTAGAAGTCGATGAGGGGCAGTCGTCCTGTCCTCGTACTCTTGCAGCCGCCTCAGCACGGTCGGTCCCTTGTCGTCGTCGCGACCGCGGCCGGTAGAGCCGCCGCAGGAGCTCGTCGCGCGGCACCTCGATGTCGAAGACGCACGAACTGCGGCCACCCCTCCCGGCACCAGCAACTCGAGGGCCTCCGCCTGGCGCACCGTGCGCGGGAAGCCGTCGAGGATGTAGCCGCGCGCGCAGTCGGGCTGCGGCGATGCGCTCACGGATCATGGTGATGAGGAGGTCGTCCGGCACGAGCTGCCCCTTCTCCATGAGCGGCTCCGCCGCCTTCCCGAGGGGCGTCCCCTGCGCGAGTGCCTCGCGCAGCATGTCCCCGGTCGAGATGCTGGGGCACACCCAAGGCGCTCCGCGAGGCGCACCGCCTGCGTTCCCTTCCCCGCCCCGGCGGGGCCGAGGAAGATGATTCGGGCCTTCGGGGCTCGATCGTCCTGGGGGTTAGCGGCGGCCACGGATCCGGCTGCCCTCCCTTTCCGCTGAAGCCGTCGTAGTGCCGCATGATGAGCTGGGCCTCGACCTGGGCCACGGTGTCCATGGCCACGCCCACCACGATGAGGAGCGACGTGCCCGCCGAAGTAGAAGTTGAGGTGCAGGCCTTCCGTGATCCAGCCCAGGTTGTTGTTCGGAGAGGAACATGTCGAGGGGCGGGCCGATCACGGGGATGGGCGCGACCTTGAAGCCGGTGATCAGGAACTCGGGAAGGATGGCGACGAGCGCAAGGTAGATGGCCCCCCCGAAGGTGATGCGGCCCAGGATGTGGTCGAGGTACTCCGCCGTTCTTCTTCCCGGGACGGATGCCGGGGATGAAGCCTCCGTACTTGCGCATGTTCTCCGCCACGTCGTCGGGGTTGAAGACGATCGCGGTGTAGAAGTAGCAGAAGAAGATGATGAAGGTGACGTAGAGCAGGTTGTAGAGCGGCATCCCCCAGTGGAGCTGCTCGGAGACCGACTGCATCCAGGGGTTGTTGGCCTGGAAGAAGGACGCGATCGTCTGGGGGAAGGCGATGATGGAGGAGGCGAAGATCACGGGGATGACGCCGCTCGTGTTCACGCGCAGGGGCAGGTGGGTCGACTGGCCGCCCGTACATGCGGCGTCCCACCACCCGCTTCGCGTACTGCACGGTGATGCGGCGCTGGCCGCGCTCCACGAACACGATGGCCGCGATCACGACCAGGCCATGGCCGCCACGAGCAGGAGGGCGGCGAGCAGGCTCAGCTCGCCGCGCTGGATCATGCTGAAGGTGTCGATGAGGCCGCGCGGGAAGCCGACCACGATCCCCGCGAAGATGATGCAGGCTCATCCCGTTGCCGATGCCGCGCTCGGTGATCTGCTCGCCCAGCCACATGATGAAGGCGGTGCCCGTGGTGAGGGTGAGGACGGTCATGACCTTGAACGCCCAGCCCGGGTGGTCGACGATCTTGAAGCTGTTGGCCGAGCGTCATCTTCTCGAGGTAGATCGCGATCGCCGAGCGACTGCACGATGGAGAGGAGCACCGTGCCGTAGCGGGTGTACTGGGTGATCTTGCGCTTGCCGAGCTCGCCTTCCTTGCGACAGCTTCTCCAGGTAGGGCCAGACCACGGTGAGGAGCTGCAGGATGATGGAGGCGGAGATGTAGGGCATGATCCCGAGCGCGAAGATCGTGACCTTGCGCCAGGTTGCCCGCCCGAGAACATGTCCACGAGGCCGAACCAGTTGGCCTTGTTCTGCTCGAAGAAGTCGATGAGGGCCGCGGCGTTGATCCCGGGGGTGGGGATGTGGTTGCCCGAGGCGGTAGACCGCGAGCAGGCCCAGGGTGAAGAGCACCCGCTTGCGCAGGTCCGGGATGTCCCAGATGTTCCGGAGGCTCTGCAGCATCGTGGCTCCCTACTCCTCCGAGGACCTCGGCCTTGCCGCCGAGGCCGGCGATCCGCTCCTGGGCCTTGGCGCTGAACTTGTGCGCGCGCACGGTGAGGGCCTTGGTGAGGTCGCCCTTGGCCAGGATCTTCACCCCGTCCAGCAGCTTCGTTGATCGAGCCCCCGCTTCAGGAGCACCTCCGGGGTCACGATGGTGCCCGCCTCGAAGACCTCGAGGCGTCCGAGGTTGACCTCGGCGTACTCCTTGCGGAAGGGCGTTCGTGGAAGCCGCGCTTGGGCACCCGGCGGTGGAGCGGCATCTGGCCGCCCTCGAAGCCGGGCCTGCGGGCGTACCCGCTGCGGCTCTTCTGGCCCTTCTCCCCGCGTCCCGAGGTCTTGCCCGAGCCCGCTGCCCGGACCGCGGCCCACGCGCTTCCTGCTCGCGGGTCGCTGCCCTCGGCCGGCTTCAGATTGTGAAGTGCCACTGCTCCTCCGTTACTCCACCACGACGACCACGAGGTGGGGGACCTTGTTGACCATCCCCCGCACCTCGGGCGTGTCCTCGCGCTCCACCACCTGGTGCATCCGGCGCAGGCCGAGGCCGCGCACGGTGGCGCGCTGGACGTCGGTGCAGCCGATGACGCTGCCGATCATCTTGATCTTGATCTTCCCGCCCGCCTTCGCCGCCTTCTTGCTCGTCATGGAAAGCTAACCTTTCAGGCCTGGGGCGCCGTCTCGGGAGCGGGCGGCTCGGCGGAGCGGGGGCGCCGCCTTCTCCGCCTTCTCCTTCTTCTCCTCGACCCCAGGATCTCCTCCACCGTCTTGCCGCGCAGGCGCGCCACCCGCTCCGGCTGCTTCAGCTGCGTGAGGGCGTCGACGGTCGCCTTCACCACGTTGTGGGCGGTCGTGCTGCCGAGGCTCTTGGTGAGGATGTTCTGGATGCCCGCGGCGGTGATGACCGCGCGCACCGCGCCCCCCGCGATCACGCCCGTGCCCTCGGAGGCCGGCTTCAGGAGCACCGCGCCCGAGCCGAAGTGGCCGGTCACGGTGTGCGGGATGGTGGCGCCCTTCTCGGTGATGGGCACCTTCACCACGTTCTTCTTGGCGGCCTCGACGCCCTTCTTGATCGCGGAGGAGACCTCGCGGGCCTTGCCCATGCCGTAGCCCACGTGGCCGTCGCCGTCCCCGACCACGACGAGGGCGCTGAAGGAGAGGTTCTTGCCCCCCTTCACGACCTTGGTCACGCGGTTGATGGAGACGACCTGGTCCTTGAGCTCCAGGCTGCCCGACGTCGATCTTCTCGATGATTGGTGCTCGCATTCCCATCCTTAGAACTTCAGGCCGGCTTCGCGGGCGGCGTCGGCCAGGGCCTTGATCCGCCCGTGGTACTGGAAGCCGCCGCGGTCGAACACGACCGCCGCGATCCCCTTCTCCTTGGCCCGGGCCGCGATGAGCTGGCCCACTTCCTTGGCCGCGGCCACGTTGCCGCCCCGCTTCAGCCTTCGCCTTCAGGTCCTTGTCGAGGGAGGAGGCCGCGCAGAGCGTGCGTGCCCTCGTCGTCGTCGATGACCTGGGCGTAGATGTGGCCCTGGCTGCGGAAGACGGCGAGGCGCGGCCGCGCGGGCGTGCCGCGAGATCTTCTTGCGGATCCGGCCTGGATCCGCTGCCGGATGTCTTCTTTGGTCTTGACCTTCATCGTCGATCCTCGCCGGGCGTTCCCCGTGCTCCTTACTTCGCCCCGCTCCCGTGGCGCCCGCCTTGCCGGCCTTCTTCTTCAGGACCTCGCCCACGTAGCGGATCCCCTTCTGCTTGTAGGGGTCGGGCTTGCGCAGGCCGCGGATCTCCGCCGCCACCTGGCCGACCTTCTGCCGGTCGATCCCGGAGACGGTGACCCGGGTCTGCTTGTCCACCGCGATCTTGATGCCCTCGGGGATCTTGAACTCCACGGGATGGGAGAAGCCGAGGGCGAACACCACCTTGCTTGCCCTCGACCGCCGCCTTGTAGCCGACGCCCACGATGTCGAGCTCCTTGGTGAAGCCCTCGGTCACGCCCTTGACCGCGTTCTGGGCGAGGGCCCGCGCCAGGCCGTGGAAGGCCCGCTGCTGGCGCTCGTCGTTCGCGCGCTGCAGCGTGAGCTCGGCGCCCGTCGAGCGCGAACGTGATGCCCGGCGGCACCGGGGTCTGGAGCTTGCCCTTCGGCCCCTGGACCTCGAGCGCGGCTCTCCGCGACCTGGACCTTCACGTCCTTGGGGACGGCGATGACCTTGCGTCCGACGCGAGACATGTGCTAGCTCCTTACCAGACGTTGCAGAGGATCTCGCCGCCCACGCCCTCGCGGGCCGCCGCCCGGCCGGTCATGAGCCCGCGGGAGGTGGAGAGGATGTTGATGCCGAGGCCGCCGTACACGCGGGGGATCTCGTCCTTGCCGCAGTAGATCCGGCAGCCGGGACGGCTCACGCGCTGGAGGTCGGTGATCACGCGCTCCATGCCCGGGCCGTACTTCAGGTAGACGCGGATGCACGCCCTGCTTGCTCGTCCTCGGTGGTCTTGAAGTTCGCGATGTAGCCCTCGTCCTTCAGGATGCGGGCGATCTCGACCTTCAGCTTCGAGGCGGGCACGTCCACCTTGGGCAGCCGGGCCCGGACCCCGTTCCGGATCCGGGTGATCATGTCCGCGACGGGATCGGTCATGTTCATCTGGTTTACCTTCGCCTCGCCTACCAGCTGGCCTTGATCACGCCGGGGATGTCCCCGGCGAGGGCCAGCTTCCGGAAGCAGATGCGGCACATCTCGAACTTCCGGAGGTAGGCCCGCGGCCGGCCGCACGTAGCGGCAGCGCGTGTAGTCGCGCACCGCGAACTTCGGCTTCCGCTTGGCCTTGGCAATGAGAGACAGCTTCGCCACTACCCTTCCTCCTCACTGGTTCCGGAACGGCATGCCGAGGTACGGAGAGCAGGAGCTTGCTCTCCTCGTCCGTCCGGGCCGTGGTCACGAAGGTCACGTTCATGCCCCGGAGCTTGTCGACCTTGGCGTAGTCGATCTCGGGGAAGATGATCTGGTCCTTGAGGCCGAGGGTGTAGTTCCCCCGGCCGTCGAAGGCGTTCGTGGGGCACGCCCCGGAAGTCGCGCACGCGGGGCAGGGCCACGTTGAAGAGCCGGTCGCAGAACTCGTACATGCGGTCGCCGCGCAGGGTCACGGTGGCGGCGATGGGCATGCCCTGGCGCAGCTTGAAGGCGGCGATGGACTTCTTGGAGCGCCGCAGCGCGGGCTTCTGCCCGGCGATCGCCCGAGCTCGTCCATGGCCGCGTCCAGGAGCTTGATGTTCTGGGTGGCTTCGCCCACCCCCATGTTGACCACGACCTTCTGGAGGCGGGGCACCGCCATGACGTTCGGGTAGCTCCGCTCCTTCATGAGGCGGGGCACGATCTCCTTGACGTAGCGTCTCCTTGATTCGCGCAGCCATGCTCGCTTCCTACTTGTCCAGCACTTCGCCGCCGCGGCGGCGCGATGCGGACCTTGCGCCCGTCGGCCAGGACCTTCGACCCGATCCGCGTCCGCTTGTCGTCGTCTCCGGCGACGATCATCACGTTCGACGACGTGGATGGCGGCCTCGCGCTCCGCGATGCCGCCCTTGATGTTGCGCTGGGGGTTCGGGCCGGGTGTGGCGCTTGATGAAGCCCACGCCCTGCACGATCACCCGGCCCTTGTCGCGCAGCACCTTCAGGACCTTGCCCCGCTTGCCCGCGTCCTTGCCCGCGATGACCTCCACGAGGTCGTTCTTCTTGAGCCGGATCTTCGCCGCTCCGAGGCTTCTTGCGCATGGCTAGAGCACCTCCGGGGCCAGGGAGACGATCTTCATGAACTTCTTGTCGCGCAGCTCGCGGGCCACGGGGCCGAAGACGCGGGTGCCCACGGGCTCCCCCTCCTCGTTGATGAGCACGGCCGCGTTCTGGTCGAAGCGGATGTAGGAGCCGTCGCGGCGCCGCTGCTCCTTGCGGCAGCGCACGATCACCGCCTTCACCACCTTGCCCTTGCGCACGGGCTCGGGGGCGTCGGGGGCCGACTCCTTCACGTTGGCGGTGATGACGTCCCCGAGGCTCGCGTAGCGGCCGGTGGAGCCGCCCGAGGGGCAGGATGCAGGAGATCTTCCGGGCGCCGGAGTTGTCGGCCACCTCGAGGATCGTTCGCATCTGGATCATGGCGTCCCTCCTCTGCCTCAGGCCTCGGCGCGTCGGCGGCGTCCTCGTCGGCCACGGCGCGCCTCGCTCCACGACCTCGTCCACGCGCCACCGCTTGTTCTTGGAGAGCGGCCGGGTCTCCACGATGCGCACCTTGTCGCCCCGCTTCGCCCCCGATCTCGTCGTGGGCCATGAAGGTGGAGGTGCGCTTGATGGTCTTGCGGTAGAGGTCGTGGCGCACCAGGCGCTCCACCGCCACCACCACCGTCTTCTGCATCTTGGCGCTGACGACGACGCCCACCTGCTCGCTGCGGCGCGGGGCCTCTTCGCGGTCGCTCTCGCTCGTGCCTGCCATTGCCTCTCCCTCAGGACCGCGCGGACGCGGCCTGCTTCTCCTTGAGGATCGGTCTTCACCCGCGCGATGTCGCGCCGGGTCTCGCGCGACCTTGAGGCGCGTTGTCGAGCTGGCCGATGGCCTTCTGGAAGCGCAGCGGAAGAGCTGCTCCTGCGAGCTCCTTCTCCTTGGCCTTGAGGTCGTCGGCGCTCATCTCCCGGATCTTCTCGGCCTTCATCGACGCCACCTCCGCGCGCGCGCGTCACGAACCGCGTCTTGATGCAGAGCTTGTGCGCGGCCAGGCGCAGCGCTTCCCGCGCTTCCGTCTCGCGGACTGCCCTCCATCTCGTAGAGGATGCGGCCCGGCTTCACCACCATCACCCAGGAGTCGGGCGCGCCCTTGCCCTTGCCCATGCGCGTTTCCTGGGGCTTCTTGGTGATGGGCTTGTCCGGGAACATGCGGATCCAGATGCGGCCGTTGCGCTTGATGAAGCGGGTGATGGCGATGCGGCCGGCCTCGATCTCGCGCTGGGTCACCCAGCCGCACTCCAGGGCCTTGAGCCCGTAGTCGCCGAAGGCGACGGTGCAGCCGGTCCAGGCCTTGCCCTTCATGCGGCCGCGCTGCTGCTTGCGGAACTTGACCTTCTTGGGCATCAACATGATGACGTTCCCTACAGGCCCTTGGCGGGACGGAGCGCGTCCAGCTCGCCCTTGTAGATCCAGGTCTTCACGCCGATCTGGCCGAAGCTCGGTCTTCGCCTCGTGGAAGCCGTAGTCGATGTCGGCGCGCAGGGTGTGGAGCGGGCAGCTGCCCGTGCAGGTACCACTCGGAGCGCGCGATCTCGGCGCCGTTCAGGCGGCCGGAGACCCGCACCTTGATGCCCTTGGCGCCGAAGCGCAGGGCGGCGTCCACCGCCTTGCGCATGGCGCGGCGGAAGGCGATGCGCTTCTCGAGCTGCAGGGCCACCGACTCCGACACGAGCTGGGCGTCGAGCTCGGGCTTCAGGATCTCCTGGATGTTGATGAAGACCTCCTTGCCGGTCTTCTTCTGGATCTCCTGCTTGAGCTTGTCGACCTCCTGGCCCTTGCGGCCGATGATGATGCCGGGGCGCGAGGTGAAGATGCTGATCTTCAGCTTGTTGGCCGCGCGCTCGATGTCGACCCGCGAGACGCCCGGCGTGGGCGAAGCGCTTCTTGAGGTCCTTCTTGAGGGCGAGGTCCTCGTGGAGGAGGTTCGCGTACTCCTTCTCGGCGTACCAGCGGCTGCGCCAGGTCTTGTTGAAACCGAGCCGGAACCCGATGGGATGGACTTTCTGACCCATCGACTTACTTCTCCCTCTCCGCCACCGCGCACCGTGAGGTGGGCGGTGCGCTTCAGGACCTGGTAGGCCCGGCCCATGGGGGCGGGGCGCACGCGCTTCTGGGTCGGCCCCTGGTCCGCGTAGCACGCGCTGACGACCAGGTCGTCCTCGTCCAGCCGGCGCTTCTGGTTCTTGTCCGCCACGTGCACCGCGTTGGCGATGGCGGAGCGCAGCGTCTTCTCGATGTCCCGCGCCACCGACTTCTTCGTGAAGCGGAGGATGGCGAGGGCGTCCGCCGCCTTCTTGCCCCGGATGAGGTCCAGGACGAGCCCGGCCTTCTGGGCCGAGGTGCGGATGTACTTGGCGGTGGCCTTGACTTCGAGCATCGCCTTCCCCTAGCTCTTGGCGCCGGCGCCCGCGGCCCGGGCGCCGGCGCTCCGGGCGCGCCCGGCGACCTTGGCCACCTTCTCGACCTTGGAGGAGTGGCCCTTGAACTGCCGGGTGGGCGAGAACTCGCCGAGCTTGTGGCCGACCATGTTCTCGGTGATGTAGACGGGGATGAACTTCCTGCCGTTGTAGACGGCCAGGGTGTGGCCCGACCATCTCGGGGGTGATCGTGGAGCGCCGCGACCAGGTCTTGATGACCTTGCGGTCGTTGGCCGCGTTCATGGCGTCGACCTTCTTGATCAGGTGGTCGTCGACGAACGGGCCCTTCTTGAGCGATCGTGCCATGGCTACTTCCGCCTCTTGACGATGAACGACTGGGTGCGCTTGTTGTTGCGGGTCTTGGCGCCCTTGGTGGGCTTGCCCCAGGGCGTCACCGGATGGCGGCCGCCCGAGGTCTTGCCCTCGCCGCCGCCGTGCGGATGGTCGACCGGGTTCATGGACGACGCCGCGGTTGTGGGGCCGCCGGCCCAGCCAGCGCTTGCGGCCCGCCTTGCCGTAGGAGACGTTCTTGTGGTCGAGGTTGCCGACCTGGCCGATGGTGGCCACGCAGTCGACGTGGACCTTGCGCACCTCGCCCGAGGGCAGCTTCACCTGGGCGTAGTCGCCTTCCTTGGCCACGAGCTGGGCGGCGCCGCCCGCGCTCCGCACCATCTGCCCGCCCTTGCCGTGGCGCAGCTCGATGTTGTGGATCATGGTGCCGGCGGGGATGAGCTTCAGGGGCAGGCAGTTGCCGGGCAGGATGTCGGCGCCCTCGCCGGCGACCACGGTCTGGCCCACCTTCAGCGCCCTCGGGCGCAGAGGATGTAGCGCTTCTCGCCGTCCGCGTAGTGGAGCAGGGCGAGGCGGGCCGAGCGGTTGGGGTCGTACTCGATGGCCGCCACCTTGGCGGGGACGTCCCGCTTGTCGCGGCGGAAGTCCACGATCCGGTAGCGCCGCTTGTGGCCGCCGCCCCGGAACCAGATGGTGATGCGGCCCGGTTGTTGCGGCCGCCCGTGCGCTTCTTGGGCTCGGTGAGGGCCTTCTCGGGCGTCGGTCTTCGTGATCTCCTCGAAGGTGAGGGCGGTCATGAAGCGCCGGCCCGGCGACGTCGGATTGAATTGCTTGAGTGCCATCTTTCCTTAGGCCTGCTCGAAGAACTCGATCATCTTCTCGCCCTTCTTCAGGACGACGTAGGCCTTCTTCCAGTCCGGGCCGCTGGCCCGACGTAGCGGCCCTGGCGCTTGACCTTGCCGTGCACGTTGCCACGCGCACGTCCGCGACCTTCGACGCCGAAGAGCGTCTCCACCGCCTTCTTGATCTCGGGCTTGGTGGCGTCCCGGTGCACCTCGAAGCAGAGCGTGCGCTGCGTCTCCTTGAGGAGGGTCGACTTCTCGGTGATGAGCGGCCGGCGGATCACTTCGTAGAGGTTCTTCATGGCTCTTGTCCTCGCCTACGGCGTGAGCCGCTCCTCCAGCTTGTCGAGGGCCTCCTGCGAGACGAGCAGGTGCTGGCAGTCGAGGACGTCGTAGACGGTGAGGTGCGATGTCGGCCACCACCTTGAGGCCGGGGATGTTGCGGCCGGAGAGCACGAGGGCGTCCGTGGGCTCGTGGTCCACGAGCACCGTCTTGCCCGCGACGCCGAGCTTGTCGAGGATGCCCTTCAGCACCTTCGTCTTCGGCGCCTCGACCGGGAAGGCCGTCGACCACCTTGAGCGCCCCCTCGTTCACGCGCTGGGAGAGCGCGGAGCGCAGGGCCGCGGCCCGCGCCTTCTTCGGCATCGTGTAGGAGTAGTCGCGGGGCATGGGGCCGAAGACGGTGCCGCCGTGGCGCCAGAGCGGGGTTGCGCGATCTCGCCCACGCGGGCGCGGCCGGTGCCCTTCTGCCGCCAGGGCTTCTTGCCCGAGCCGGAGACGAGCGCGCGGTTCTTGGTCATGTGCGTGCCGCGCCGCCCGCCCGCGCGGTACTGCTTGACCGCCTCGTAGAGCAGGTGGTCGTTGACCTCGCACCCGAACACCTCCGGGCGAGAGCTTGAGCTCGCGGACCTTCTTGTTCTCCGCGTTCACCACGTCCACCGTCGAGCGGTCGGCCTTCCGCGCCGGCTTCTCGGCCGCCGGCTTCGCGGCCTTCTTCGCCGCCGGCTTCGCGGCCTTGGGAGCAGGCGCCTTCTTCGGCCTGCCTTCGCCCGCGGCTTCTCGGCCTTGGGCGCGGCCTGGCGCTTTCGCCTTCTTCTCCGCCATGGCTATAGCTCCCCTTCCGGATCACGACGTAGCCGCCGCCCGCGCCGGGCACCGCGCCCCTGCACGACCAGGATGTTGTTGCTCGGCGTCCACCCGCACCACCTCGAGGTTGCGCACGGTGACGCGGTCCGGCGCCCATGTGGCCCGGCCCCGCGCATCCCCTTGAGCACGCGCGAGGGGAAGGCCGAGGCGCCGATGGAGCCGGGGGCGCGGTGGAACATCGAGCCGTGGGTGGCCGCGCCGCCGCGGAAGTGGTGGCGCTTGACGACGCCCTGGAAGCCCTTGCCCTTGCTGATGCCGATGACGTTCACGTTGTCGCCCGGCGGCGAAGAGCTCGACCGAGACCTTGTCGCCCGACCTTGACCTCGGCGCCGTCCTCGACCGGAACTCGCGCAGCACGCGGCAGGGCGGGCAGGCCCGCCTTGTCGAAGTGGCCCTTCATGGCCTTGGTGACGCGCTTCGTCTTGCGCGCCTCCACGAGGCCGAGCTGGACCGCGGAGTAGCCGTCCTTGTCCTTCGACTTGCGCTGCACCACGACGCAGGGCCCCGCCTCGAGGACGGTGACGGGGATCGCCCGCCCGTCCTCGGCGTAGACCTGGGTCATGCCGACCTTCTTGCCGATGATTCCCTGGACTGACATTTGTCTCGTTCTCTCGAGGTCGCCGCTTCACGGGGTCGGCGCGCCGTGCCCCTCGCGGCAACCTCGCCTACTTGGCGTGCTCCTTGCCGAAAGCCTTGATCTCCACGTCCACGCCCGCGGGCAGGTCGAGCTTCATGAGCGCGTCCACCGTCTGGGGCGTGGGCTCGAAGATGTCGAGCAGCCGCTTGTGGGTGCGGATCTCGAACTGCTCGCGGCTCTTCTTGTCCACGTGGGGCGAGCGGTTCACCGTCCAGCGGTTCTTGATGGTGGGCAGGGGGATCGGCCCCGCCACCCGCGCGCCCGTGCGCTTCGCGGTGTCCACGATCTCGCTCGTCGACTGGTCGAGGATCCGGTAGTCGTACGCCTTCAGCCGGATCCGGATCTTCTCGTTCAGCATCATCGGTTCGAAACCCTGCCGTTCTACTCGATGATCTCGGTGACGGTGCCGGCGCCCACGGTGCGGCCGCCCTCGCGGATCGCGAAGCGCAAGCCCCTTCTCCATCGCGATCGGCGTGATCAGCTCCACCGTCATCTGCGTGTTGTCCCCCGGCATCACCATCTCCACACCCTCGGGCAAGGTGCGCCACTCCCGTCACGTCCGTCGTCCGGAAGTAGAACTGCGGCCGGTACCCCGTGAAGAACGGCGTGTGCCGCCCCCCCTCCTCCTTCGACAGCACGTACACCTCGCCCTTGAACTTCGTGTGCGGCGTGATGCTCCCAGGCTTCGCCAGGACCATCCCCCGCTCGATGTCCTTCCGCTCCGTCCCCCGCAGCAGAACCCCGATGTTGTCCCCCGCCACTCCCTCGTCCAGCAGCTTCTTGAACATCTCGACGCCCGTCACGACCTTCTTCGGGCTCTCCGGCCGCAGACCCACGATCTCCACTTCCTCCCCGACCTTCACCTTCCCGCGCTCCACTCGACCCGTCGCCACCGTCCCGCGGCCCGAGATCGTGAAGATGTCCTCGATCGGCATCAGGAACGGCTTGTCGATGTCTCGCTGCGGCAGCGGAATGTAGCTGTCCACCTTCTCCATCAGCTCCAGGATCGGCTTCGCCGCGTCGTCCTTCCCCGTCCCTCCAGCGCCTTCAGCGCCGACCCCCGGACCACCGGAATGTCGTCCCCCGGGAACTTGTACGTCTTCAGAAGCTCCCGCACCTCCAGCTCCACCAGGTCCAGAAGCTCCGGGTCGTCCACCATGTCCACCTTGTTCAGGAAGACCACGATCGACGGAACTCCCACCTGCCGCGCCAGCAGGATGTGCTCCCGCGTCTGCGGCATCGGTCCGTCCGCCGCCGACACCACCAGGATCGACCCGTCCATCTGCGCCGCTCCCGTGATCATGTTCTTGATGTAGTCCGCGTGGCCCGGGCAGTCCACGTGCGCGTAGTGACGGTTCCCCGTCTCGTACTCCACGTGCGACGCGTTGATCGTCACCCCGCGCTCCCGCTCCTCCGGCGCGTTGTCGATCTGGTCGTAGGCCTTGAACTGCACCTTCGGGTTCGTCGCCGCCAGAACCTTCGTGATCGCCGCCGTCAGCGACGTCTTCCCGTGGTCCACGTGCCCGATCGTCCCGATGTTCACGTGCGGCTTCGTCCGGTCGAACTTCTCCTTGGCCATCGCTTCTCTGAAACCTCTGCCTCGAATGCCTATGCCTTGTCGACCTTGCCCATGACCTTGGCCACGACTTCCTCGCTCACGTTGCGCGGGGCCTCGGCGTACTTCTCGAAGTGCATCGTGTAGGTCGCGCGGCCCTGGGTGCGCGAGCGCAGGTCGGTCGAGTAGCCGAACATGTTCGAGAGCGGCACGAGCGCGGTGATGATCTGGGTGCCGCCCGCGGGAGATCTGCCCCTCGAGGTGGCCGCGCCGGCTGGAGAGGTCGCCGGTGACCGCGCCCGTGTAGTCGTCGGGGGTCACGACCTCGACCTTCATGATCGGCTCGAGCAGCACGGGGTTCGCCTTCTTGGCCGCCTCCTGGAAGGCCATGGAGCCCGCGATCTTGAAGGCCATCTCCGAGCGAGTCGACGTCGTGGTAGCTGCCGTCGTAGAGGCGGACCTTCACGTCCACCATCGGGTAGCCGGCGAGGATGCCCGCGCTCGCAGGGCCTCCCGGATGCCGTTCTCGATGGGCTTGATGAACTCCTTGGGGATGGTGCCGCCCGTGATGTCGTTCTCGAAGACGAAGCCCTCGCCGGGCGCGGGCGAGATCTCGATCTTGCGTGCCCGTACTGGCCGCGGCCGCCCGTCTGCTTGATGTACTTGCCCTCGGCCTTGGCCTCCTTGCGGATCGTCTCCTTGTAGGCGACCTGGGGCTTGCCCACGTTGGCCTCGACGCCGAACTCGCGCTTCAGGCGGTCCACGAGGATCTCGAGGTGCAGCTCGCCCATGCCCGAGATCTTGGTCTGGCCGGTGTCCTTGTCGGTCTCGACCTTGAAGGTCGGGTCCTCCTGCATGAGCTTGGCCAGGCCGGTCCCGAGCTTCTCCTGGTCGCTCTTGGTCTTGGGCTCCACGGCCAGGGCGATGACGGGGGCGGGGAAGTTGATCGACTCGAGCACCACCGGCGTTGTCGGGATCGCAGATGGTGTCGCCGGTGGTGACGTTCTTGAGGCCGACCGCGGCCGCGATGTCGCCCGCGTAGACCTCCTTGATCTCCTCGCGCTTGTTCGCGTGCATCTTGAGGAGGCGGCCGATGCGCTCGCGCTGGCCCTTCGTGGTGTTGAGCACGCGTGTCGCCCGTCTTCATGCTGCCGGAGTAGACGCGGATGAAGGCGAGCTGGCCGACGAAGGGGTCGGTCATGATCTTGAAGACGAGGGCGCTGAAGGGCGCGTCGTCCTTGGGCGGCGCGGGGCACGAGCTCCCCGGTCGTTCGGGTCGTTGGCCATGGTGGGCGGGACGTCGAGGGGCGAGGGCAGGTAGTCGACGACCGCGTCGAGCATGGGCTGGACGCCCTTGTTCTTGAAGGCGGAGCCGCAGATGACCGGGAACAGCTTCATCGCGATGGTGGCCTTGCGGATGCCCGCCTTGATCTCGGCCACGGTCGGGGCCTCGCCGCCCACGTACTTCTCCATGAGGTGGTCGTCGCCCGCCTCGGAGGCGGCCTCCGCCACCTTGTGGATCATCTCGTCGCGGTGGTGCTTGGCGTCGTCCAGGAGGTCCGCGGGGATCTCATCGACCTCGAACTTGGCCCCGAGCTCCTCGTTCAGGTAGCGGACGGCCTTCATCTCCACGAGGTCGATGACGCCCTCGTGCTTCTCCTCCTGGCCGAGGGGCAGCTGGATCGGCCACCGCCGCCTTCGCGTTCAGGCGGTCGTGCATGGTCTCGATCGAGTGCAGGAAGTTCGCGCCCACCCGGTCCATCTTGTTCATGAAGGCGATGCGCGGGACCTTGTACTTGTCGGCCTGGCGCCACACCGTCTCCGACTGGGGCTGCACGCCGGCCACCGCGTCGAACACCGCCACCGCGCCGTCGAGCACGCGCAGCGAGCGCTCCACCTCGGCCGTGAAGTCCACGTGGCCGGGGGTGTCGATGATGTTGATGCGGTGGTCCTTCCAGAAGCAGGTGGTGGCGGCGGAGGTGATGGTGATCCCGCGCTCCTGCTCCTGCTCCATCCAGTCCATGGTGGCGGTGCCCTCGTGGACCTCGCCGATCTTGTAGTTGACCCCGGTGTAATAGAGGATGCGCTCGGTGGTCGTCGTCTTGCCGGCGTCGATGTGCGCGGCGATCCCGATGTTCCGGGTCCGCTCGAGTGGCGTCGTCCTGGGCACGCTTCTGTCCTTGGTTTCCTGGTCCTACCAGCGATAGTGGGCGAAGGCCTTGTTGGCCTCCGCCATCTTGTGGGTGTCTTCCTTCTTCTTCACCGCCCCGCCGCGCAGGTTGGCGGCGTCCAGGATCTCGTTGGCGAGCTTCTGCACCATCGTCCGCTCCGGCCGCTTGCGGGCGAAGCCGATGAGCCAGCGCAGGGCCAGCGAGGTGCGGCGGGCGGGGTTGACCTCCACCGGCACCTGGTAGTTCGAGCCGCCCACGCGGCGGCTCTTCACCTCGAGGGACGGCTTGACGTTGTCCACCGCCTTCTTGAAGACCTTGAGCGGATCGTCCTGGGTCTTCTGCTGCACCACGTTCATGAGCGCCGTACATGATCTGCTGGGAGACGCGAACGCTTCCCCCCGTACATCATGCAGTTGATGAACTTGGTGACGAGCGCGCTGTTGTAGAGGGGGTCGGCCAGGACCTCCCTCCGCGGTACCGTCCCGCGACGTGGCATCCGGTTCTCCCTCTCTCACTCCCGAAAAAACAACAGACGGCGCCTCGGGTCTCCGTTGCGCCCGGCCCCGCCGGCGTCGTCTGAGGCTCAACGACCGCCCCGCCTCGAGGATCCTGACCCCCGGTTCGACCGCTACCGGAGGCCCGATCTCCCCGACCGTGTCTTTCCAGCGATCCCGCCGGACGCTGTTCTCCAAGACCTCCGCCGGTCCCTCGCGGGCCCGGCCGAATCAGGAAACGGCCCTACGCCTTGGGCCGCTTCGCCCCGTACTTGCTCCGGCTGCGCTTGCGGCCCTGCACGCCCACCGCGTCGAGCGTGCCGCGGACGATGTGGTACCGCACGCCCGGCAGGTCCTTCACGCGGCCCCCCCGGATGAGCACGATCGAGTGCTCCTGGAGGTTGTGCCCCACGCCCGGGATGTACGCCGTCACCTCGATCCCGTTGGTGAGCCGGACGCGGGCCACCTTGCGGAGCGCCGAGTTCGGCTTCTTGGGCGTCGAGGTGAAGACGCGCACGCACACGCCCCGCTTCTGGGGCGATCCCTGAAGAGCCGGGCTGTCGGTCTTCGAGCGAAGCTTCGACCGACCGACCCGGACGAGCTGACTGACCGTGGGCAGGACATCCTCCGTTGTGGCGTTGAAGCGCGGGCACGCGACCCCGGTGGCCGCACATCCCGCCTGAGCAACCCCCCAATTTTATACAAGCGTCGGCACTTGTCAAGGCTGGGTGGCGCGCGCTTTCCCGCGGACAGACTCCTCGGTCCTGTCCGAAACCGCGCGCCTGCGGCGGCAGTGGCCGATTATCGGAATCTGACCGCAGCGGGGATAAATGGGGTCAACCTCAATGCCTGAAACGATTTGATCGTATACAGACGCACCGGTCCGACTTTTGCTCCACCCGCGGCGTGACTTCCAGCGCCCGTCCCCTCAGACGGAAGTCGGGACAATCCACGATCGCCCTGCGCGACCCCCAGCCCGAGCCCTTCCGGGCCCGCTCCACCAGCCTGGAGCCGGCCGCCCCCGCACGGTGGCGGCTGGAGAGCCTCGTGGAGGGAAGGATGCAGCGGCAGCCCATCCACACGCTGCCCTTCCGCGTGGGGCGCCGACCGGATCTGGACCTCGTGCTCGTCACGTCCTCGGTCAGCAAGGTCCACGCGGAGATCTACGCCTCCGGGGGCATCCTCTTCGTGCGGGACCTGCAGAGCACCAACGGAACGTTCGTCAACGGGCAGGCCGTGCGCGAGGCGCCCCTCCGGGAAGGGGACATCGTGCACTTCGCGAAATCGGAGTACCGCGTCGCCCGGGACGAGGTCCGGTGCTGGGGCCCCGACTCGACGCAGGCGCTCGCCCCGGACTCCACGCTGTCCATAGACTCCAGGCTCCTCCCCCAGCAGTTCGTGGCGGGAACGCGCGAGCTCAAGGAGCTCCTCCGCGAAGGATGCGTCACCGTCCACCTGCAGCCGATCGTGCGGCTACCCGACGGCCAGGTCTCCGCCTACGAGGCGCTCGGGCGGGGCTGTCATCCCGGCTTGCCGGATGGCCCGCTCGATCTCTTCAAGGTCGCGGAGAGCCTGGGACCGGCGATTGCCGCGGAGCTGAGCCGCCTCTTCCGCCGCAAGGCGGTGGAGCTGCTCCGCGGTCGTCTCGAGCTGCCGACGCTCTTCCTGAACACTCACCCCGCGGAGATGGTCGTGCCCGGGCTCGTCCAGTCCCTGGAGGAGCTCCGCGCCCTCGCTCCGCACCTCGACCTCGCCCTCGAGATCCACGAGAGCCTGCTCACCGGCCCCGTGGCCATCGCGGAGCTGCGCCAGATCCTCTCCGAGAGCAACATCGGCCTCGCCTACGACGACTTCGGGGCCGGACAGGCGCGCCTCCTGGAGCTCGGGGAGGCCCCTCCCCACTTCCTCAAGTTCGACCGCCGCTTCGTGGAGTCCATCGACAAGGCGCCCGCCTCGCGCCGGCGCCTCCTCACCGCGCTCACCGGCATGGCGCGCGACCTGCTCGTGAAGACCGTCGCGGAGGGGGTCGAGACGAAGGAAGAGGCCGAGGTCTGCGCGGAGATCGGCTTCACCCACGCCCAGGGCTTCTACTTCAGCCGCCCCCAGCCCGTCGAGATGTTCTAGACGTCTCCCGTCTTCGTCGTGGCCTCGCCGGCCTCCGCCGCCCGCCAGCGCGCGCGGTCGAAGTCGCGGATGCGCTGCTCCAGGGCCTCGCGCTCCATGGCCAGGCTCGCCTCGGTCATGGCCATCTCGAGCTCTTGGGTGGGGCCGATCGGCTTGCCTTCGGGCAGGTTGTCGCCGTAGAAGATGAGCTCCACGCTCTCGCGGACCAGCATCGGGACCACCACCACCTCGCGCGGGTTCGAGCCTCCGATCAACTGCACGAAGCGTCGGTTCTCGGGCAGGTCGATGAGCGGGCCCCGGAACGTCTCCCGGCGGTCGATCACGTCGGAGAAGACGGAGGCCTCGGCGAGGGGGACGCGGATGTTGCGGACCGGCGTCTCCCGGTCGTCGTTGGTGAGGCCGAAGTTGACGGTCCCCTGCACCTCGTCGCCCCGGACGACGAGGAGCAGGCCACGGGTCACCACGCGCGACGCGCTCCGCATGAGGTTGAGGGAAATCTCGCCCCGCAGCGCGGGAGAGCGGTTCTCCTTCGCGATCTCCTGGAGGCGCGCCGGCTCCGCGATCGGCGCGACGCTTCCCGCTTTCGGGACACCCTCCGTCTCAGGGTTCGCGGCGACGTCCTCGTCGAGGCGGGTCAGGGCCTGGACGAGCACCTCGTCGGTGTTCACCCCCCCCGCCACCACGAAGTCCTCCGCGTCCACCCCGATCTCGCCCTCCCCCGCGATCGGAACCGACTCGAACTTGAAGTAGCCCGCCTTCCAGCGGCAGAGCTCCAGCACCACGAGCCCGATCTGCTGGCGAAGGACCTCGGTGATGTCCTTCTCGGTGAGCTTCTCCATCTCGATGAGGATCCGGCCGAGCTTGCGGGGCTCGGGCTCGGAGTGCTGCCTTTCCAGCGCCTCCGACAGGACGGCCTCGCTGAGCACGCCGTGGCACACGAGGATGTTGCCGAAGGTCTCCCGCACCGAGTTGCTCGCCGCGTAGAGGATGCGCCCCAGCCGCACCACGATCAGGCCGTGGGCGTCCCGACGGGTCAGGCTGAGCTTTCCCGTCTTCTTGTTGAGCGAGATGTAGTGGAGCAGCTCGGGGAGCTCGTTGTCCTCGAGCCGTCCCGCGAGGCTCACTGATCGGTCGCGGAGTCGTAGGGCCGGCCGCGGATCTTGAGGATCGCCTCTTCCGCCTCCGGCCAGGAGCCCTTCTTGAGGGCCCGAGTGAGCACCGGGATCGCGGGCGTCGCGGCGGGACCGATGGCGCCCAGGGCCTTCACCGAAGCCTGGCGCACGCGGTTGTCGGAGTCGGAGAGCGCCTTCACCAGCGCGGGGATGGCGTCGCCCGCCTGGGGCCCCATGTTCTCGAGGGCCATCGCCGCGGAGACGCGCAGCTCGGGGTCGGGATCGGCAAGGATCTCGCCGAGGATCGGGGCGGCCGCGCGTCCCTTGCCCCCCATCCCCCAGAGGGTGGAGGCGGCGAGAGCGCGCAGCCGGGGATCACTCCCCCGGAGCATCTCGATGAGGGGGGGTACGGCGGGCTCGCCGATCCGAATGAGCTCGAGGTTGGCGCGGCCGCTCTTCTGGGGGTCCGCGCTCTGCAGATCGGCTATCAGCCCGGCGACATCGGGCGCTTTCTCCGTGGTCGAACAGGCGGTGAGCAGGACCGCGGCGAGAATGGGAAGGAGAGATCTCTTTTGCATGTAGTCGGCGGCTCCATTCATTGGGGGGCAGCCTACTCGCAACCCTCTGTCGAGGGAGTGACGCGCGCCACGCCCGGCCCATCCCCCTCTGGAGCTTGCCTTGGCCCCGAGACTATACGCCGGCGCGGCGGCGACCGAAAGCGCGCCCGGCTACAGGTCCACCCAGAAACCCAGGGTCAATCGCGCCTCGGTGTCCTGGAAGAACTCGCCGAGGGGCGCGCGGCCGTTCGAGTACTCGACGCCGAAGCGCCAGGTGGGCCCGCTCGTCTTCGCGGCCAGCCCGCCCTGGAGCGTGACGTCGGGTCGCCAGTCGCGCTCCTGCCAGAGGGCAAGGTCGAGGGCGGCGTACCAGACGAAGTGCCCGCCCAGGAGCGTGCGCGACGACTCCCATTCCATCCCGCCCTGCCATCTCCAGGGAGCCTGCTCCTCGGTGAGCTCCTTGTAGGCGACACCGACCTCGGCGTACGCACTCCACTGCGGGGCCACCCGAAAGCGCGCGCCGAACGCCAGCTCCTCCCGGGTATAGTCGATGCGGGTGCGGCCCGTCCGCTCGACGTACTCGTCGCCCACGTGGGACGAGGTGTGGAGCAGGCCGATCTTGTAGGAGAAGCGGCTCAAGGAGGCGGTGGTCAGGGTGAACCCGTAATTGCCGTCCCAGCCGATGTTGTCCAGCTTGTGCTGGGAATCGAACATCGCATCCAGGCCGGCGTCGATGCTGGCCTGCCAGCGGCGTCCCTCCAGCCGACCCCAGCGCACCACCCCGAAGCGCCCTCCGGCCTTGAGGCCGGTCCGCGTGCCGCTCGACTCGGCGATTTCCGTGCGCGAATAGAAGCTGATCATCGCGGCGTTTCCGGTGCGATGGGGGTCGGCGACGTACACGGGGTAGATCTCCCCGCCGGGGAACAGCGTCACTACCCTCTTGGCGACTGGCGCCTCGGGCGGGGCCACTTCGGGAGGCGGCGCAGTTGTGGGCTCCTGGGGGGCCGGCGCCTCGGGGACGCTCTCCGGTGCGGGAGGGGGCGGGCACTCCTGCTCGGGCGGGCACTCCTGTTGCTCGGGTTGCTGGCCCGGGGCCGAACCTGGGTGGCCCACCAGTAGCGCAAGGGCGAGCAGGCTCCCGCGAACGGGTCGGGTCAACGGAGGCTCACGTGGCCGGGGGGGAGCACTCTGGAGGATCTATGCTACGTCATCCCCGCGGGCCGGGGCTCACGGCGCCGCGTCCCTGCCCTTCCCCATCCGGTAGAAGGCCACGTCGAAGTCCTGCTTCGCCGCGAGCTGGTGGTAGACGCCGGAAAGACCGTCGCTTGCCGCGTCGTAGGTGAGCTCGTAGTAGCTCCCGGGGTAGAGCTGGTCGCGCATCTCGACGAGCAGGGTGAGCCGCCCGCCCGCCTCGCTCCACTCCGCGCGCGACACGTTGATCGGCCGCGGGTTGAGGTAGCGGGCGAGGAGCTTCCCGTCGGCGGACACACCTTCGATCGAGATCACGTACGGGGAGTCGGCGCGCACCCACTGGCCGACGAGCGTCTGGGGGGTGGCCGTGGAGGCGGCGGCGGTTGCCGCGGGCGTGGCGGACGAGCGGGGAGCCTCGGCGGCGGGGCCGCACGCGACGATGACGACGGCGAACACGGTGACGGCCCCGCGCATCTCTCCCATCGCTACTTGTCGTACGGGTAGATCCGGCTCCACTCCTTCTTCATGTCCACCACGGTCCAGCCCTTGGCCAGAGCCTCGTCCCACGCCTTGTCCAGCTTCCCGATGTGCGATACCCGATCGTACGCCCACTCGCGATCTGCGTCCGTGTGGTGGACGATCCCCATGAACCGCTTGCCCGTCCCCCCCGCTGTCCACTGCAGCATCTGGAGGTCGCCGTCGGAGTTCCCGAAGGCGAAGACGGGCCGCCGGCCGATGTGCCGGTTGATGCCCACGGGCTTCCCCGGACCGTCGTCGATGAGACTCACCTTGGCCTCCTTCATCAGGACGGGGCCGGTGGCCCGCATCACGAACAGGGTCTCCCCGCTGCTCCCCACGACCTGCTCGGGGGGAATGCCGTAGGCCTTCTCCGTCCAGGGCCGCATGAACTCGATCCCACCCCCGGAGACGATGAAGGTCTTGAACCCCTGGGCGCGAAGATAGGTCAGGAGCTCCAGCATCGGCTGGTAGATCATCTCCGTGTAAAGATGCCCGGACTTCGGGTGCTTCGCGCTGGCCGCCCAGTCCGACACCGTCCTCGCGAAGTCGTCGGTGGTCATGCCTGTATGGGTGGCGGCGATGACTTCGAGGATCGCTTTCTCCCCCTGGCCAAGCGCGCCCATGACGTCCCCGGCGAGGAGCGACTTGAAGGGTTCCTTGTCCTTCCACTCGGGATGCTGAGGGGCCACCACCTTCACGCGCTCGAGGGCGAACGCGAGCTGGAAGTAGAGGGGCTGCTCCGACCACAGCGTCCCGTCGTTGTCGAAGACGGCGATCCGCTCCGCGACCGGAACGAATCCGGGCGCGCCCTCCTTCGTGACGTCGGCGACGAACTTCAGGATGGCCTGCTTGGACGTGCCGTCTCTCCAGGACGGAAGGGGGTCCTTCTGGGCGGTGGCGGGCACCGCTGCCAGCGACACGAGGACGCCCACCACGAGTTGCCTGGCGTTCCACCTCATCACACGTCTCCTTTTTTCCGTTAGGGCTTCCCCGCCTTCGCCTTGATCTTACGCTCGACGTCCCTCGCGATCTGGTCGTGACGGTAGCCGCGGGACCGCCTTGGATCTATTGGCCTTTGGTCCCATCCGGCCGCGCGACACCACCGGTATACTCGCGTCCGTCTCCGCCCCGTTCCTGCCCTTGCGGCATTGGCCATGAGCCTGGCAACCGGCGACCGCCTCGGCGCGTACGAGATCCTGGCGTCGCTCGGAGCCGGGGGGATGGGCGAGGTGTACCGCGCCCGGGACACGCGGCTCGGCCGGGACGTCGCGATCAAGGTCCTGCCCGCCGATTCTTCGAACGACGAGGCTCGTCGGCGGCGATTCGTCCAGGAGGCGCGGGCCGCCTCCGCCCTCAACCATCCGAACATCGTGACGATCCACGAGATCGAGTCAGAGGACGGCCGGGACTACATCGTCATGGAGTACGTTCCCGGCCGGACGCTGGGCGCGCACGTCCGCCAGCGGATGCCCCTCTCCGAGGCCCTGCGGATCGCCGTGGCGGTCGCCGACGCCCTCGCGCGGGCCCACGCGGCGGGCATCGTGCACCGCGACCTCAAGCCCGCCAACGTCGTCGTCACTCCCGACGGGGTGCCCAAGGTGCTCGACTTCGGCATCGCCAAGCTCACCGCTCCCGAGGACTCGGGAGGCGGGGGGGACACGGCGACCGACGAGACGTCCGACCGCTTCGCGACCGGCCCGGGAGCGATCGCGGGCACGCCGGGCTACATGTCGCCCGAGCAGGCGACGGGCGGCAAGGTAGACGCTCGAGGCGACATCTTCGCGTTCGGATGCCTCCTCTACGAGATGGTCACGGGGCGCCGGGCCTTCCCGGGAGGCTCGCGGGCGGAGACACTCGCGACCCTCCTCCGAGACGCCCCGAAGCCACCGAGCGAGATCGCGACGGACGTCCCGAGCGAGCTCGAGCGGGTGATCCTGCGCTGCCTGCGGAAGGAGCCCGAGCGCCGCTTCCAGCACATGGCGGACGTGAAGGTCGAGCTGGAGGAGATCCGGCAGGGCTCGACCTCCGGGTCCGCGGGGACTTCGGATTCGCGCCGGGGCAGGCGCGCGCGACGCCTCGCGGCGGCGGCGGCCCTCGTCGCCGCGGGGGGAGCCGCACTGTGGCTCGCCGCACGAACGCGCCCGGTCCCGACGCCTCCCCCCCGGGTCGTCCCCCTCACCACGTCGTCCGGCTACGAAGGCTGGCCGACGTTCTCGCCGGACGGGACGCAGGTCGCCTTCGCCTGGGAGGGCGAGCGCGCGGGGGAAGGAGCGGTGCTCAACTTCGACATCTGGGTCAAGATCGTCGGCTCGTCGGAGACGCGGCGGATCACGACCGACCCGGCCTTCGACGGCTTCCCGAGCTGGTCGCCGGACGGTCGCCAGATCGCCTTCGTCCGGCTTGAGCCGGGCGCCCGCGCGGGAGTGATCCGGCTCGTGTCTCCGCTGGGGGGAGCCGATCGCAAGCTGACGGACTTTCCCGTCCAGCGCTCGCGCCTCTCCTGGTCTCCCGACGGACGCTGGCTCGCGGTCCGCCGCGCCCGCTTCGAGGGTGAGACGGGACCCGAGGGCTCCGCGATCCATCTCGTTCCCGTGCTGCAAGGGGAATCGCGGGCGCTGACGGCGCACCCGCCCCCAGGCTTCGACGCCCACCCCGCGTTCTCGCCCGATGGGCAACACCTCGCCTACGCCTCGTGCCGGTCGTTCATGTTCCCGCCTTGCGACCTGCTCGTCCTCGACCTCGGCCCGGGGCTCGAGCCGAAAGGCGCGCCGCGTCTGCGCGTCCGTCAGCCCGGAGGCATCGAAGGCATCGCCTGGACGCGGGACGGGAGGTCTCTCGTATACAGCACCGCGCTCACGGGACTGGACAAGGGCCGTCTCTGGCGCGTCGAGGCGGAGGCCGAGGGAGCCCCCGTGCGCGTCGAGATCGCACCCCTGGGGGCCCTGGCTCCGGCGACGTCTCTCGCGCGTGACCGCCTCGCTTTCGTGCTCGACGGCACGGACGCCGACGTGTACGAGCTGGAGCCGGACCAGGCCGTCAAGCCCATCCTGGCCTCGTCGTTCTCGGACTACTTCCCCGCCTTCTCCCCGGACGGCACGCGCATCGCGTTCGAGTCCGGCCGCTCGGGCCAAAGCCACGAGATCTGGCTCGCCGACGCGGACGGCGCGAACCCCGTCCAGCTCACCCACGGCCCGGGGGTGTGGCAGGGGACACCCGCCTTCTCGCCCGACGGCCGGCAGGTCGCCTTCACGTCGCGGGACGAGACGAACGCGTTCAACGACCTCTGGGTGATCGACGTCGCCGGGGGCGCGCCTCGCCGCCTCACCGACACGCCGACCGGCGAGGGCATGCCGACCTGGTCCCGCGACGGCCGCTTCGTCTACTTCCGCGAGGAGCGCGACTACGGCCGGGACATCGCGCGGATCCCCACCTCGGGCGGCGCTTCGGAGCGCCTCACCCGTCAGGGCGGCGTTCTTCCCCGCGTGTCCGCCGACGGCAAGACGCTCTACTATGCGCGGCGCGACGACATGTCGCCCGTCTTCGCGCTCGACCTGGAGAGCCGGTCGGAGCGCCAGGTCCTCGAGTGCGCGGTCAGCCGCAGCCTCGCTGACGGTCCCGACGGGCTCTACTACGCGGCCTGTCCGGATCCCGAGACGGCGAGACTCTTCGCGCCCAGTGCGCGGCGAAAGCTCACGCTCTTCCGCCTCGATCCGGCGGGACGAAGCCACGCGGTGGGCCAGCTGCCGGCGGGCGCGGGGTTCAACGGGATCGCGGTCTCCCCGCGGGGAAGGACCGTTCTCTTCGCGACCTTCGAGGCCCGGGCGGACCTGATGCTGATCGAGGACTTCCGATAGCTAGAACTGCACGTCCCACTGCAGCCGAACCCGGCTGCGCGCGAGGGTGGGCCCGTCGGGCTGCTCGAGCGACAGACGCGACGCGTCGAGGGTGATCTTGTTGGCGTGGCCGCGGATGAACCAGTTCAAAGCACCCGTGAGCTCCTGCTCGCTGTTGTTCGGCACCGCGGTGTCGTAGTCGACGAACGCCCAGCGCGCGGCCACCTCCAGGCCGCGCGGCTTCTCGGGGTTCGGCTTGTAGACCACGTATCCGGCCTGAACGTAGCTGCCGCGCAGCTGGGTCAGGGTGCCCGCGACGTTGTCGAGGATCCGTTTCCAGTGGAACTCGTGCTGGAAGGAGAACCCCCGGTACTGGAACGCGGCTTCCTCCAACCATTGCCGCACGGAATACTGGCTCGCAACGCCCACTGCGAACCCGGGAAGCTCGCCCCCACCCGCGCTGGAGAAGCTCGTGAAGGGGCTCCGGTTCCAGACGGCTCCCGCGGCGAGGCTCGCCTCCGGCTTCTTCTTGCCCTCGATGTCGGACTGGGAGAACCCGAGCTCGCGGCCCAGGAGGTTCCACTGGTAGCGGACGACCCACATGGGGACGGAGTCGTCGTTGGTACGCTCGTTCGCTCCCATGCCCGTGTAGACGCCCGCGAAGTAGGTCGAGTCGAGGAGCTGGCCCGCGAGCACCCGCCCGCTCACCTGCACGCCCTCCTGCCGGTCGATGGTGAAGCTGTTGTTCACGAGCGAGCGCTCGACGAACTGCTGCTCTCCGGAGGAGTCGCGCCGCTCGCGGTTGTACTCGGCCTTCCACTGGCCGAGGCGGAGCTGCAGCCAGGGATACCGGGCGAGCGTGACCCTGAAGTCGTAGAGGCGGGACGAAGGGAAGTCGTACTCGATGTAGTACTCGACCCAGGGCCGGAACGCGTTCCCGCCGAGCTTGAACCTCGCGCGGCGGATGGAGATGTTGAGACGGGCCGGATCCGCGAAGTCCTCGGGGGTCTCCGGGTCGGCGTCGAAGGGGTAGCTCAGCCGGAACTGCAGGCGGAATCGGATCTGCGCCCGGAAGTTCCCGTCCGCGCTCTTGATGACGAGGCCGTCCGCGCCGTAGGTGACGCTGGTGCCGCCTCCGTCCTTGTCCTTATCCTTTGTGGGCTCCGGAGAGGGAGCGGGTTCCTGCGCCGCTCCCGGCCGGGCGGCGAGCAGCAGGACCCATGCGGCCGCGACGACCAACGGCAAGGGCCTCACCCGGCGAAGTCTAGTGCGCCGCGGGCATCTTGACGAGCGAGTGCGCCCGGGTATTGGCCTTTGGTCCCATGCCCCGCGGCCAGGTCACAAATAGGACTAAGGTCTTATTGAACCGGGTTCCTCCCGGCTCGTAATGTGTCACAAGGGCACTGATAGAGGATCCAAGAAGAGGGGATGACAATGTTTGGACAGAGGCTTCGGAGCGTACTGGCGTGCATGATCGGCAGTCTTGCCGTCGCCGCCTCGGCGCACGCGCAAGACCCGCGAGTCGAGATCGGGGGAACCGTCGGCTGGACGTTCAGCGACGGGGTCACGTTCGACGGCGTGGTCGCCGACGACGGCAACATCTACAACGGCATCGACCCCAAGGATAGCTTCTCCTACAGCTTGAACCTGGGATTCCTGGTCAACGAGAACGCGGAGGTCGGCTTCCTGTTCGCCCAGCAGAAGAGCACGCTTCAGGTCTTCGGATCGCAAACCGTCGACATCGGCGACATGAGCGTCGACAACTACCACGGCTACTTCGCCTACAACTTCGGCGACTCCGACGCCTCGGTGCGGCCCTATCTCATGATCGGCGCGGGGGTCACGCGCTACGGAACCGTCCCCTTCTCGGTGGGAGCCTTTACCGGGGAGACACAGAGCGACTCCCAGTTCTCGGGGATCTTCGGCGCGGGCCTGAAGATCTTCCCGAG
Organism: uncultured Acidobacteriota bacterium; assembly: GCA_963742595.1. GTDB lineage: Bacteria > Acidobacteriota > Vicinamibacteria > Fen-336 > Fen-336 > CAVPGH01. The sequence continues at coordinate 1,114,315 of CAVUMT010000001.1, forward strand.
CCCCCGCTTCGGCGTGAACCTCGCGGCTCGCTGGGTTCCGACCTACATCAAGTCCGACTCCGCCGGCTGGTGGTGCGATCCCTACTGGGGCTGCTACGTGGTGGAAAACGCCCAGTACTCGAACCAGTTCCACCTGCAGGGCGGAATCTTCTTCCGGTTCTAGTTCCCTCCGGGCCGGGTCGTCCGGAAGCGCACCCGGCGGCCCGGCTTTTTTCGTCCGCTCAGCGCGACGTGTTCGACCCGCCGGTGACGGCGCCCTCCGCCAGGTCCTTGCGCTCGACTCTCTTCGCGTCCGCGGGGGCACGAAAGACGAACTGGTCCGGGGTGATCTTCGGGTCGAGTATCCACCGGCGGAACACGGCATGGTACTGGGGGACGCCCGGCTGGTCCCAGTACGCGATCGTCAGCTTTCGCGGGAGGGGCTGGGCGCCCGCGTCGATCCAGATCTGCCACTCCAGACCTTCCTGGCCGAAGGTCAGGTGGTGACACGACGTACCCGCGGCGAGGTGCGTCCCGAGGTACTTCCCGTAAAGCACGCTTCCCATCATCGTGGGGTAGGTCTCGCTGTAGAGGAGGTCGGACAGCGGGAGCACGACCTCGTAGTCCGTGGCGAGCGCGTCGAGCACGGCGTCGATCGTGCCCGGCATGTCCAGCGAGGCGTAGACGTTCTGCTTGCGGTTCAGGACCGTGAGCGACTTCCCGTCGTACCACGACGCGCGGTGGAGGGTGTCGCCCGTGGCCACCGTGGCGAATCGGGACGGCCGCTCCACGGTCAGGGTCCTGACGTTCGTGAGCTGGATGCGATACGCGCGCGCGAACTCGGCGTCGAACGTCTCCTCGGCCTCGAGCGTGAACGTCTTCATCCCCGCGAGGAAGGCCGACATCCTCTTCATGACATCGTCCGCCCTGGGGTCGATCGTCGTCGTCGCGGACCCGGCCCTGGGAGCGGGCGACGGCGCCTGGGAGCCCATGGCGACCGGAGAGGACGCGAGCCCGGCGGCGGTGATCGCGGCGATCGCGGACCAGGCGAAGGTCGATCTCATGGAAGGCCCTCTACTTGACGGTGTAGCCCTTGCCCTCGAGGCAAGCGCCGTACGCCTTGTTGAATGTCTCCTTGGCGCCGGCGTGGGCGGCCTGCGACTGCGCCTGGGCCTGCTGCTGCTGGGCCTTCTGCTTCTCCTTCGACTTGCGCCGGCCGCGCAGAGCTCCCGCCACCGCGCCGATCGCCGCCCCTTCCCCGGTGTCGCCGGCGATGGCCCCGATCGCCGTACCCACGGCCGCCCCTCCGGCTGCGCCCTTGATCGCCCCGCCGTCCGGCCCCGTCGCAGTCTGCGCCGGAGGCGGGGGTGGAGCCGTGGGGTCGATGCCCGTCTGCTTCTGCGCCCAGCCGTAGCACTCCGCCTCCTCGGCCTGCTGCAGGGCGGGTTCCTGGTTCTTCGCGGGGTAGACGAAGATGCCCAGCTGCTGGGGGGTCGGCACCTGCGCGAGGGCCGTCGTCTGCATGACGGCGGCGACGAGCAACGCACCCGTGACTCCCCGGCGAGGGTTGCGCATGGAGGGACCTCCTCTACGAACCGGTTATGTTATCTCACGGGCGCAGGGGAGCGAGCGCCCTCTCGATGGCCGTGACGAGGGCCTCCTCGTCGATGGGCTTGAAAAGGACGTCCACCGCTCCCGCCTGCAGGGCCTGAGCACGCACGTCCTCGTCGCCGTGGCCGGTGATGAAGACGACGGGCAGGGCGCGGCTCGTCCCCGCGATGGCGCTCTGGAGCTCGAAGCCCGTCATCACGGGCATCCGGATGTCCAGGACGATGCAGGCGGGGGGAGAGGGAGCGGATCGCGCCAGGTACTCCGCGGCGTCCGCGAAGGATTCGACCTCGTAGCCGGCGGCGCGGATGAGCCTCTGGAGAGCCTTCCGCACCGAGGCATCGTCGTCGACGAGGAACACCGTCCCCTCGGGCACCAATGGGCCTCCCCTCGAAGGGTAACGGTCTCACCGATCAGGGGGGGAAGGGAATTGGACCAACGTCGTACATCCCTGAGCTACCATCAGTGCCAGCTCTGATGCCTGAATCGGACGGTCCGGGCGGGTTCGAGGCCGGCGCCTCGTGGTCGCCGCGGGCAAGGACGGCGCTCCTCCTCGCGACGGTGGCCGCGCTCTACTACGTGGGCGCGCGCGTCGGCTTCGTCCTCCGCTTCCCTCCCGCGACCACTTCGCTCATCTGGCCCCCGAACCCCCTCCTGACCGCCGTCTTCCTGCTGGTGCCGCCGGCCCGCTGGTGGCTCTGCATCCTCGCCGCCCTCCCCGCCCACATGGTCGTGGCGCTCCAAGCCGGCTTCTCCCCGGCGTTCATGCTCGCGCTCTTCGTGACCAACTGCCTGGAGGCCGGGATCGCCGCGGGAATCGTCCGCCGCCTGAGCGACGATCCGACGCGCTTCGACACGCTGCACCGGGTGATCGTCTTTGTCGGAGGTGCCGTCTTCCTGGCCCCTCTCGTCTCGAGCCTGCCCGACGCGGCGGCGGTGCACCTCTTCCAGGGAGAGCCCTTCCAGGTCGTCTTCTTTCGACGCTTCTTCTCGAACAGCCTGGGCCAGCTCACGCTCGTTCCGTCCACGATCGTCGTCTTCCGACAGGGGCTCGCCTGGCTACGCTTCGCCGAGCGCCGTCGCCGGGTGGAGGCGCTGCTCCTCGCCGTCGGCCTCGTCGTGCTGTGCGCGCTCGTGTTCAGCGGCTACCAGCGCGACTCCGCGTTCCTGCCCGGCGGTCCCTACACCGCCCTGCCCCTGCTCATGCCCCTGCTCGTGTACGCCGGGGTACGCTTCGGCCCCGCGGGGGCGAGCCTGTCCCTCCTCGCCACCGCCCTTCTCGCCATCGCGAGCGCCATGTCCGGCTGGACGCCCCTGACGGTGCTCCCCGTGGAGGAGCGCATACGCGCCCTACAGGTCTTCCTGATCGTCGTCGGCGTGCCCCTCCTCGTCTCGAGCGCGCTCATCGAGGAGCGGCGCCGCAGCGCGGAGACGCTCCGGGAGCGACTGCGCTTCGAGGCGCTCCTCTCCCAGCTCTCGGGTGCCTTCGTGCAGCTCCCCAGCCACCAGATGGATCGCGAGTTCGAGACCTGGCTGGAGCGCGTGGGGCGCTTCTTCGGCTTCGACCGGATGATCCTGTGGCGCTTCACCCCCGACGCGGGGACGCTCGTCCCCCTCGCCGGCTGGGCGGGTCCGGATACCCCCGTGTTGCCCGAGCCCGCGGAGCGCGCCGACTTCGGATGGATCGTCGCCAAGCTGCTTCGCCAGGAGGCGTTCGTCTGCTCGGACCTGGACGAGCTGCCCCCCGAGGCCGCAGCGGTGCGGGAGCGGCTCCGGGCGACGGGGGCCCGCTCCGCGCTCGCGCTGCCCCTCATGGCGGGCGAGCAGGTCCTCGGCTGCCTGAGCCTGTCCATGACCCGGCGACGCGTCTGGTCGGACGGAGTCGTCCAGAACTGCCGGCTCGTCGCCGACGTGTTCGCCGCCGCCCTCGCGCGCAAGCTCGCGGAAGACGCCCTGCGGGAGAGCGAGGCGATGAAGTCCGCCGTCCTCGCGTCCCTCACGAGCCGGGTCGCGGTCCTCGACCGCGAGGGCCGGATCATCGCCGTCAACGAGAGCTGGACGCGGCTCGGGCGGGGGAAGACGGCCCCCTTCGAGCCCGCCGTGGGCGTGGGCCGCAGCTATCTCGACGCTTTCCGGACGTCCGGCGAGAGAGGGGACGACCAGGCGTTCGAAGCCCTCGACGGGATCGAGAGGGTCCTCCTCGGCGAGCTTCCCACCTTCAGCCAGGAATACCGCGCGCGGGAGGGTGCTTTGGAGCGGTGGTTCCACATGACGGTGGTGCCCCTGGAGCGGCCGGAAGGCGGGGCCGTGGTCTCCCACGCCGACGTGACCGAGCGCCGCATCGCGGAGAGGGAGGCGCAGACGATCCGCCAGGAGCTCGCCCACTATCTCCGCGTTTCGACCATCGGGGAGCTGACGACCTCGATCGCCCACGAGCTGAACCAGCCGCTGGCCGCGATCCTGGCCAACGCCCAGGCCGCGCGGAAGCTGCTCAGCAGTCAGGCCCGGTCTGAGGGGGTAGGAGCCGAGGTCCGGGAGATCGTCGGCGACATCATCGACGAGGGCCGGCGGGCGGGGGAGGTGATCCGGGGCTTGCGCGATCTGCTGCGCAAGGGAGAGAACGCCCGCGAGGACCTCGACGTGAACGGTCTCGTCCGAGAAGTGGTGAAGCTACTGGGCAACGACGTGATGATCCGCGGGGTTGCCCTCCGGTCGGACCTCGCCGAGGAAGCTCTCGCCACCCGCGGGAATCGCGTCCAGCTGCAGCAGGTTCTGATGAACCTCGTGGTCAACGCGCTCGAGGCGCTCGCCGAGACCGAAGGAGACCGACGGATCCGCATCCAGACGAAGCGGGGCCCCGGAGCGACGGCGCAGATCTCGGTCGAGGACACCGGTCCCGGCCTGCCCCCGCCTCTCGGGCGGGAGGTGTTCAAGCCCTTCTTCACGACGAAGGCCCAGGGCATGGGCATGGGCCTCTCGATCGCGCGGTCGATTCTCCAGGCACACGGGGGAAGGATCTTCGCGGACGACACGCTTCGGAAGGGCGCCCGGTTCACGCTGACGCTACCCCTCGTCGAGCCCGGAGGCGAAGGGCGGGATGCGAGCCGGCTTCAGCCGGCTCGCACCGTGATCAGGTCGTCACATGAGGAAGGCACGGATTGAAAAGGGGCTTGGTGCCCGGCGGGAGCCCTCGGAGGCCGCAAGGCACGGGTCGGGAACACGACACCCAAGGCGGCCTGGCGATGGAGCGGCCATATCGAGAACCTGTAACCTGACAATCGGTCCTGGCCTGCACAGGCGCAATGGGCCTTTGGTCCAATCCCCCCGGTCGGTGCTAGTATCCGGTTTCGGGGGAGGGACGTGCACACTTCGAGTAGAGGGGCGATACAGCTGTCTCCGCCGGAGGGTCGGTGCCGCGTCTACCTCGTGGACGACGACTCGGGAGTGAGGCGCGCCCTCTCCCGCGTCCTGAGCGCCTCCGGGTATCCGGCGGAGGCCTTTCCCACCGCCGAGGACTTTCTCGAAGCCGCGGAGCGCGACGAAGTCCCCTCCTGCCTCGTGGTCGACCTGCGCATGCCCGGCCTGAGCGGGCTCGACCTCCAGGAGCTGCTCACGGAGCGGGACTTCGACATCTCGATCGTCTTCATCAGCGGACGCGCCGATCTTGAGAGCGGCATCCGGGCCATGAAGGGCGGGGCCATCGACTTCCTGGAGAAGCCCTTCTCGGACGACGCGTTGCTGGGAGCGGTGCGTCGCGCTCTCGACCGCGACCGGGACCGGTGCGCCGCCCGCGCGGAGCGGACGCTGCTCAAGAGTCGGCTCGAGACCCTCACGCCACGGGAGCGCGACGTCTTCGGTCTGGTCGTCACGGGCCTGCTCAACAAGCAGGTGGGGGCCGAGCTCGGGACGACGGAGAAGACCGTGAAGGTCCACCGCTCCCGGGTCATGCACAAGATGGGAGCGGGATCGCTCGCCGAGCTCGTGCGGATGGCGAACAAGCTCACCCTCCCCGCGAGCGGCCGCTAGACTAGGCCGTAGCCGCAGGGTTGGCCGCGGGCCCCAGGCCGAGCAGGTGGACGGCGTTGTCTCTCAGGATCAGCGGGCGGACTTCGTCGCGAAAGCCGACCTTGTCGAAATCGGCCAGCCACCGGTCCGGCGTGAGCCACGGGTAGTCCGAACCGAACAGCACCTTGTCCTTCAGCAGCGTGTTCGCGTACTGCACGAGCGAAGGCGGGAAGTACTTGGGCGACCACCCGGACAGGTCGATATAGACGTTGGGCTTGTGGAGGCAGATCGAGAGGGCCTCGTCCTGCCAGGGAAAGGACGGGTGCGCCATGACGATCGGGAGGTCGGGAAAGTCGACGGCCACGTCGTCGATCGGCATCGGGTCCCCGAACTTGAGGCGAACGCCGCCGCCGCCGCGTGCGCCCGCGCCGAAGCCGCTGTGGCCGGTATGGAAGACGACCGGCAGCTTTGCCTCCGCGAACACCTCGTAGAGCGGATAGGCCACCGGGTCGTTGGCGTAGAACTCCTGGCTCGGAGGGTGCAGCTTCAAGCCGCGCGCCCCCGCCGCGATGAGCCGGCGGGCCTCCCGCACCCCCTCCGGCCCCCGACGCGGGTGGAGGCTGGCGAAGGGAATCGCCACGTCCGCATTCCGCGCCGCGAACTCGAGCACGGCATCGTTGGAGAGACGGACCGTGCCGCTGAGCGTTTCGTCCACGGTGAAAACGACACAGGCCATCTGACGCGAGCGGTAGTACTCGGCGAGCGCGGCGGGGTCGTTCGCGGCGTCTCGCTTGAAGTAGGCGGCCGCCTGCCGCTGGGCCTCGCTCGGCTCGCCCGGCGCCTCGAGGTGCACGTGCACGTCGATCGCGGCGAGGCGCGCGACGTCGATGCGGCTTCCCGTCGTCATTTCGCGACCGCCGCCGCGGGGGTGGCCGCCTCGCGGCTGCGCAGGACGCGCGGGGACTCCGCGTAGAGCTCTTCGACCAGCGCGGCGCGGGTCGCGAGCAGGACCCTCTGGTTCAACGAGCCCTTGTCCGTCACCTCGCGCGCGTCGAAGGACGGGGGCTCCTCGAGCAGCAGCGCCCGGGCGACGAAGGTCGAGCCGCCGCTCGACGCGGCGGCGAGGCCGTCGAGGGCCTCCTGGAATGCCGCCCGAACGCTCGGGTCCGCGAGAACACGAGAGGGCGGCGTGTCGGGGGTGGCCCCCGCGCGCTCACGGCAGGCCGCCAGGTTGGGGACGATCAGCGCCGACACGAACGGACGGTCAGCACCCGCCACCACGACGTCCTGCGCGTACCCGGCGGCCGCGGCGAGGATCCTCGACCGCAGTGGCCCCACGCTGACCCAGGTGCCGGTGGACAGCTTGAAGTCCTCGGCGAGCCGGCCGTCGAAGACGAGCCCCTGGCCGGGGTCGGCGTCATCCGCGGGCCGCAGGGCGTCACCCATACGGTAGTACCCCCCCTCGTCGAACGCCCCCGCGGTGAGCGCCTCGTCGCGCCAGAAGCCGGGCGTGACGTTCGGTCCGCGCACCCGCGCTTCCCGCTTCGCCCCCACCGGAACCAGCTTCAGCTCGACGCCGGGGGCGGGCCAGCCGACGAGCCCGGCGAAAGCCCCCGACGGCCCGCTGCTGAGCGCGAAAGGCGCCGTCTCCGTACACCCGAACCCGGTCATGATGAGGACCTCCTCGCCGCACGGCTTCGCGCGCCACGTCCCTGAGCTCGTCCCAGAAGCGCTGCCCGAGCCCCGCCGCGGCGTAGAAGAGCAGCTTCAGGCGGCGGAAGAATGTTTCGCGCAGCACCGGATCGGCGCGCAGGTGGGGCATCAGCATCTCGTAGGTCCGCGGCACGGCGAAGTGCGCCGTGCAGGCCACCTCCCGCAGGTTGCGCACCGTGGCGTCGAACAGCCCGGGCGCCGGCCGGCCCCCGTCGATGAACAGGGTCCCTCCGTTGTAGAGCACGAGGCCGAAGTTGTGATTGCCTCCCGCGGTGTGGTTCCAGGGCGACCAGTCGCAGAGCACCGGCGGCTCGTCGGCCAGGAAGAGCAGGACCGAGCGCAGCATCTCCTGGTTCGAGCACAGCATCCGCTGGGTGTTGATCACCCCCTTGGGCCGCCCGGTGGACCCCGAGGTGAAGAGGACCTTGGCCACGGTGTCGGGGCCGACGCGGCGATGTGCGTCGTCCACCGCCGCCGTGGCGGGTGTCGCCTCCATCTCGGCGAACGGGGTGGACGACGGGGGGCCGGCCCTGGAGACGACCAGCTCGACATTTTTCGGCAAGACGCTCGCCAGCGCCCGTGCGTGCGCCGCCCCGTCGTCGGCGAACACGAGCGCGGGCGTGAGAAGGTCGAAGATCCGCCGCAGCGCCGCGTAGTCCCTCGACTGGAGCGAATACGCGGGAGACACCGGCGCGTAGATGACGCCCGTGTGCATCGCGGCCAGAGCGAGCAAAGCGTGCTCAATGCCGTTACCGGACAGGATCACGAGCGGGCGATCCGCGGACAGCTTGCGCTCCAGCAGCGCCTGGCCGATCCGGCGCACGCGCCGCCGCGCGTCCCCGTACGTCAGCGTCCGCCACGCGCCGTCCGCCGCGCGCTCGGCGAGAAACGGGCGCTCGGGCGCTTCGTCGGCCCACGTCTCGAGCTTCTCGGTGATCCGCGCCGGGTAGGGGCCCAGGCTCCGGGGAGAGCGCATGTAGACGACGCCTCCCGCGCCCCGCGTCACCACCGCCTCCGCGGACGCGATGCGGACGGAGCGCACCGCTCTCACGCCCGCTCGGGCGCGTCGGGGGGCGGGACGTGGCGCCGCACGAGGGCGAGCGCCGCCCAGGTGACGACGAGGGACGCCGCCATCACGGCGAAGAAGCCGCCGCTCCCCCGGAGGTCGAGCGCCCAGGGCCCCGCGTAGCCGCTGACGATCGCCCCCGACCGCCCGACGGACACCGCCGTCCCCACGCCGGTCGCGCGGACGCTCGTCGGGTAGACGTGGGCGGCGAGCGCGTACATCGTGGTCTGCACGGCGTTGATCATCGCGCCGGTCAGCGTCAGCATCAGGATGATCGGCAGCACCTGCGCCTGCGCCCCGATCGCCATCCGGCCGAGGGTGGCCGCCCCCGCGACCGCGACCAGGGTCATGGCGAGCATCGTGATACGGGACCCGAAGCGGCGGATGACGACGCCGCCCCCGATCGCGCCCACGACACCCCCCAGGTTGAAGACGGTGATGCCGGTGCTCGCTACGGCCGGTCCCAGCCCCGCGCTGGTGAGGATGGAGGGGATCCAGCTGAAGGCCATGTAGACGGCGAGGAGGCACGAGAAGAAGGCGAACCAAAGCGCCATCGTGTCCCGGAGGTAGCCCCTCCCGAAGAGGGAGGCGAGGGGCGCGCGACTCGCCGTGCTCTCGGCTTCCCCCACGAAAGTGGCGTCCGCGGCGACGGCATGCCCCATGCGGGCGAGCACCCCTCGAAGCTCGGCCGCGCGCTCCGGACGGCGAGCCAGGAACCGCGGCGATTCGGGCATGAGGCGCCAGAGGGCGGCGGCGGCCACGATGGGAACGACGCCCCCGCCCAGGAACACGCCCCGCCAGCCGAAGGCGGGCAGGGCGGGGATGGCGATGAGCCCCGCGAGCGTGCCGCCGAGGGGCACGCAGACGATGGTCATGGTGACGGCGAGCGCACGCTGGCGCAGGGGCACGTACTCCGCGGCGAGCGCGGCCGCGTTGGGCATGGCCCCCCCGAGCCCCACGCCGGCCAGGAGCCGCAGCGCTCCGAGAGCGGCCACGTTCGACGCGAATGCCACGGCCAGCGTGGCCGCTCCGAACACAAGAACGCTGCCGAGGAGCGCCGCCTTGCGCCCCACCCGGTCGCCGGCCGCGCCCGCGACGAGCCCGCCGATCATCATCCCGAGGAAACCGAGCGCCACCACCGGCGCGAACGCGGTCCGCGCCACGCTCCAGTCCGCCATGAGCGACGGGATGGAGACGCCGAGGAGCTGGTTGTCGATTCCGTCGAACACGATGGTGAGCGCGGCGAGCGCCACCCACAGGACCTGGGCCGCGCCGCATTTTCCGCCGTCGATCAACCGGCCGACGTCGGTGGCGTCGCGCGTGGTCTCCCCGGGCATTCGAAGTATTGACGACACAATATCACTTCGGCCATTATCCGCGCCTCCCGCCGCGTCCGAGCGGGCCGTGGGGGTAGGCCGTGACGATGGACGAATCGGCCGCGCGGCCGCTGCACGGGCTCAAGGTGCTCGACTTCACGCGGGTGCTCGCGGGCCCGTTCTGCACGATGCTGCTCGGCGACATGGGCGCCGACGTCCTCAAGATCGAGGATCCACGCCACGGCGACGACACGCGCGAATGGGCGCCCTTCGTGGACGGGTGGAGCACCTACTTCCTGGCCGTCAACCGCAACAAGAGGAGCCTCGCGGTCGACCTCCGGTCCCCGGAGGGGCGGGCGATCGTCGTCGACCTCGTCCGGTCCGCGGACGTGCTCGTCGAGAACTTCCGGCCGGGCACGCTCGCGCGGCTCGGCTTCGGTCCGGAGGAGGCACACGCACTCAACGAGCGCTTGATCTACTGCTCGATCTCCGGCTACGGGGCCACGGGCCCGCGCCGCGACCTGCCGGGCTACGACATGGTGATCCAGGGCGAGTCGGGGTTGATGGACGTCACGGGTTTTTCCGAGACCGGCCCCACCAAGGTCGGAGTGGCGATCACCGACTGCCTGGCTGCCCTCTACGCGGTGCAAGGCATCCTGCTCGCCCACATCAGCCGGATGCAGACCGGCCAGGGGCAGCTCGTCGACATCGCCCTGCTCGATTCGGCCGTGTCGATCCTGGGGCTGCCCACCGGGATCGCCGCGGCCACGGGCCAGGGGCCCGGCCGCCTGGGGAACGAGCATCCTTCGCTGGCGCCGTACGCGCCTTTTCCTGCGGCGGACGGCCAGGTCATCGTGGCCGTGGCGAACCCGCGGCTGTGGGCACGCTTCTGTGCGGCGGTGGGCGCGGGACACCTCGAGCACGACCCCCGCTTCGCTACCAACAACTCCCGGCTGGAGAACAGGGCGGCCCTGAACGAAGCCGTTCGCGACGTGTTCAAGGACCAGACCGTCGACTCGCTGATCGAGCGTCTCACGGCCGCCCGGGTGCCTTGCGGGCGCGTGCGGTCGATCGACGAGGTGCTGCGGGACGCCCAGCTCGCGGCTCGGGGCATGCTGGTCGACGTCCCCGCCGGCGCCGCTTCGGTGAAGGTGCCGGGAAATCCGGTCAAGCTGTCCGGGGTTCCACCACCCCCGACGAATCCCCCGCCGGCCCTCGGGCAGCACACCGGCGAGACGTTCACCGCCGGCGACCGCGGCGCGACCGGCAAGCCCTAGCCGTATCACGCTGGTGGCGCTGGCAACGGGCGCGATCCGCTGAATCTTGGGTGCCGCATCCGCGCGCACCAGTGGTGTCTCGATTCATGCCAGCGCCGCGTTGCCGGCCTCCAATCGGATGCGTGTAGGTTCTGCGGCTCCGTCTAGTCAATGACTTCCGGGGGCCGCGCCCTGTGCCCTCCTGGCATCGCCCTTGCCTTCACTCTGCCCGGATCGAAACGTGAGAATGAACCGAGTCGGCATCGTTGCGCTTCTGCTCACCTGGTCGGCGGTGGTGTCCGGCGGCTTCGCGCTACTGCTGCGCTACAAGAACACGCCGGCGGAAGCCCATCGCCCGCCCGCGCGGTGGCCTCGGGAAAGCCGCCTCGCGCGCGCCGCCAACCCGCGAGCCACCCTGGTGCTGTTCGCCCACCCCGAATGCCCCTGCACGCGGGCCAGCGTGAGCGAGCTCGCGCGCCTGGTGGCGGGCGCGCAGGAGCGGCTGGCTGCGCATGTGGTCGTCGTTCGTCCGAGTGACGCCCCCGAGAGCTGGGACGATTCGGAGTTGCGGCAGCGCGCGGCGTCCATTCCCGGGGCCGCGGTAACGCGCGACGACGCGGGGGTGGAGGCGGCTCGCTTCCGCGCCGCGGCGTCCGGCTACGCCGTGCTCTACGACGCGGACGGTCGCCTCCGCTTTTCCGGAGGCCTGACGTCCTCGCGCGGGCACGAGGGCGACAGCTTCGGGCGACGCCGCATTCTCGCGGTGCTCTCGGGCCAGACGCCGGATCGAGAAGATGCCCCGGTGTTCGGATGTGCCCTCGGCGTCAATCACCTAGACAACCTCGAAGGAGGGAGCTCGTAATGAAGGAAGTTTCGGAGTCCGCCGTTCAGGCGATCGTTCGGCGCGCACAACAGCGCTTCGAGATCGAGCGGCGCCGACTGATGACCGCGACCGATCGCCTCTTCGGCGCGCTGATGATCGGCCAGTGGATCTTCGCGATCGTGGTCGCGCTGACATTCTCCCCGTACGCCTGGGAAGGCAAGGAGAAGGCCCTGCACCCCCACGTCTGGACGGCGATCCTGCTGGGGGGCGCCGTCAGCGGCCTGCCCCTGCTGCTGATCGCCCTGCGTCCTGGAGCCACGGTGACCCGTCACGTGGTGGCGGCCGCCCAGATGCTCTGGTCGGCGCTGCTCATCCATCTGACCGGCGGGCGCATCGAGTCCCACTTTCACGTCTTCGGTTCGCTGGGGATTCTCGCCGGCTATCGCGACTGGCGCGTGCTGCTCACGGCCACCGTGGTCGTGGCCGGTGAGCACCTCGTGCGGGGGCTGCTGTGGCCGGAATCGGTCTACGGGATCGTGAACCCGGAGTGGTGGCGCTTCCTGGAGCACGCGTTCTGGGTCGTGTTCGCGAACGCGTTCCTCGTGGTGCAGTGCCTCCGCGGCGTGCGGGACATGCGGGCGATCGCGGAGCGCGGAGCGGAGCTGGAGGCGCTCGCCGAGAGCGAATGGACGAAGACGTCCGTGCTCGACCGGCCGGTCGAGGAGCCGGAGTACGCCGCCGCGAACGGCCGGGCGGCCGCCCGATGAGCCAGGCCGCGCCGCCGCAGATGGCGCTCGCCGGCGAGCCCGGGGCTCCCGGCTCCGGGTTCGACACGGCCACGCTGACCGTCGACGGCCGCGAGTCTCGATGGAGCGTCGAGCAGTTCCGGAGCATGCCGCTGCTCGACCGCGTGCGGGTGCTCGCGGGCGGCCATATCCGTTTCTTCCGGAACGGCGTGGAAGTCACGCCACGGGAGGCGCTCCGGAGCCTCTAAGAACGCGGCGCGAGGTTGGTTCCTCCCCCGGACGAGGGTAGTAGGCGGCTCGCTCGCCTCGGCCTATCATCCCGACGGAGGTACTCGTGAGAACGGACGAACCCATTCCCCAACGAGTGTTCGGCCGCACCGGCGTGAGGGTCAGCGCCCTCGGCCTTGGCGGCTTCCACCTCGGCACGGTCAAGCGCAAGGCGGACGCGGTCCGTCTGGTGCAACGAGCCGTTGGCGCCGGCGTGACCTTCATGGACAACGCGTGGGAGTACCACGACGGACGTGCGGAGACCCTCATGGGCGAGGGGCTCCGGGGCCGTCGCGACCAGGTGTTCCTGATGACCAAGGTCTGCACCCATGGCCGCGACCGGAGGACGGCGATGCGCCAGCTCGAGCAGTCGCTCCGGCGCCTCGGGACCGACCACCTGGACCTCTGGCAGATCCACGAGGTGGTCTACGAGAACGACCCCGATCTCCACTTCGCGAAAGGCGGAGCCGTCGAGGCCCTCGACCAGGCCAGGCGCGAGGGCAAGACGCGCTTCGTCGGCTTCACGGGCCACAAGGACCCGTCGATCCACCTGCGCATGCTCGCGCACGACTACCCGTTCGACGCCGTGCAGCTTCCGCTCAACTGCTTCGATGCGAGCTTCCGGAGCTTCGAGCGCCAGGTGCTGCCCGAGCTCGTCCGCCGCGGCATCGCGGCCATCGGCATGAAGAGCCTGGCGGGCATGGGCGATCCCGTGAGGAAGCGCGCGATCAAGGCCGAGGAAGGCCTTCGCTACGCCATGAGCCTGCCCGTGGCCACCACCGTGAGCGGCATCGACTCGGAAGCCGTGCTCCGCCAGAACCTGCGCGTGGCCCGCGGGTTCTCGCCCATGAGCCGGGCGGAGATGGAGACCCTTCGCGCGCGCGTCCGCGACACCGCCGCCGACGGACGCTTCGAGCTCTACAAGACGTCGATGCGGGACGACGGGCCGCCCGGACGGAGGCAGCACGGATTCCCCTCGGACGATGAGCTGACGGCCTAGGGGAAGCCCGGTCGCTACGGCTGGAAGTAGCCGTTGACGTCGAGGATGAGATGGACGGCCCCCGAGACCTGGGACGCGAACGCGGCAAGGCTGCCCTCGTCGTTCAGCCGAACGATGGCGTTGTTCGATCGGGTCTGTCCCGCCCCGTAGTTGATCGAAGAGACGAGGGGCACCGCCGACGCTCCCGGGTGCAGGCGAAGGTTGCCCGGCGCGCTCGAGCCGGTCACGGCCATGTTCACCGACACGGCCAGGGCGGTGTCCGGTATCCCACAGGCGCCCACGAGCGTGAACTCACGATCCGTGCCCGCAGCGAGTGCGGGACCGCCGAGGGGGCCGTCGGGGCTTCGGGTGTCGATGATGCGACAGGGGGTGAGGGTGAAGAAGGAGGTGGGGATCGGAATGTCGAAGACGTAGGCCGCGCCGGTGTTCGAGCCGGAGGAGAGGTGAGACCCCACCACGGCCACGCCTTCCGCGATCGCGACGGCCCGCCCGAACTCGTCGCCCGCCGCTCCGTCCGCAGCCACGAGCTTCTCGTTCTCCGTGGCGCTCACCCAGCCGGCCGCGGGCGCGACGAAGTAATAGGCGGAGCCCTGGCTGGAGGAAGCCCCCACGTCGTTCTGGTAGGCGCCCACGATCACCGCGTCTCCACCCGTCGCCACTGAAACTCCGAAGAAGTCCGTGGGGGCCCCGTCGGAAGCGGTGAGCTGCGCCGTCTCCGTGGCGTCGACCCACGCGCCGCCGGGCCTCTCGTAGACGTAGGCCGCCCCCTGGCTGACGTTCCCGCCGACTTCGGCGCCCCACGCTCCCGCCACCGCGACGTTGCCGTCGATGGCCACGGAGATTCCGAGCTCGTCTAGACTTCCCGGAACGAGCGCGGTGAGCCTCGCAGTCTGCGTCATGTTCGCCCAGCCCCCGCCCGGCTCCTCGAACACGTAGGCCGCGCCCTCGTTCGCCGCGGTCCCGTCCCTTCCCGGCGCGCCCGCGACGATCGTGTCGCGGTCGATCGCGACGGAAGCACCGAGCAGATCGCTGGGCATGCCGCCCGTGGCTGAGAGCTTCGCGGTCTGCGTTGCCGTCGTCCATCCCCCACCCGGCCTCACGAAGACGTAGGCGGCCCCCTGGTCTCCCGGCGGCGCGTTGTCGGCCCAGCGCGACCCCACGACGATCACGTCCCGGCTCACGGATACCGCACATCCGAACTCGTCGGCCAAAGCCGCGTCCGAGGCCGTGAGCTTGGCGGTCTCCGTCGCGTTCACCCAGCCCGTCAGGGGCCGGACGAACACGTAGGCGGCGCCCTGGTTGGTGACGACGCCGAGGTCGTCGCCCATGGCCCCGACGACGATCGTGTCGCCGTCGATCGCCACCGCGAAACCGAAGAGGTCGAACGGCTCCCCGTCCGACGCGGTCAGCTTCGCAGTCTCGGTCATGCTCGCCCAGCCCCCCGCTCCCATGACGAAGACGTAGGCCGCCCCCGAGTCGGCGTTCGCCGAAAGAGCGCCCACGACCACGGTGTCCGCGCTGACGCTCACGGAGTAGCCGAGCTCGTCGTTCTGCTCCGCATCCGACGCGGTGAGCTTCGCCGCCTGAAACAGGGGATCCACGGTCAGCGGATAGGTCGCGCCGCGGTCGTCGACCTCGATCGAAAGCCTTCCCTCGTTGAAGTCGAGGCGGGACGGAAGCTCGCGCCCTGCGGCGTCGACCGCGAAGAGCCCGCGGTATCGCCATCCCCCCGACCGACCGAGCCGGAGCCCGCCTTCCCCGTCTTCCGACACGTCGCCGGTGAGGCCCACGACTAGGCGGACCGGGCGACCGCGTTCGCCCGGTGGAGGCGACGCGAGGGTGAAGCCCTGCTCCAGGCCCGAGGGGCCGTTCACGTACCACTCCGTCACGAGACCACGACGGAACTCGACGCGGTTGGCCGCCGCCGGGACGGCCTCCGCGGTCACGTGGTCCTCGCCTTCGCCCACGCCGGCACGGCCGACGCCGTGGTAACGGAGACGCCACTCTTGGTCGGGAGCGGTCACACGGACGCCGTCGGTGGAGAGCTCCATTGCGAGCTCGTGGCGCGGGTTTTCGAGCCGGTATCCGCTCGCGGTGGGACGCGCGTGGAAGGCGGGATCGGCGCGCCCGATCGCGCCGGAAACGGCCGCGTGCGCCACGGGGGAAAGGCGAGCGCGCTCAACCTTGGTGCTCGGCCCGGCGTGCTCACGCCCTCCGCTCGTGTCGCCCTCGCCCGGAACGTACGCCCTCGGGCCGGAAATCATCGTAGCCAGGAAGAAGACGGCCACCCCCTGGTATAAACGTCGTCCGCGCATCGGAATTCTCACGCTAGCGGTACACGAAGGCCGAGTCAACCCTCCTGTTCATGGCGCTCGCTCGGCGGGAGCGTTGACAGCCCCCTAGTGTCTCCGTGGAGACCGGTGACCCTCGCATCGGTCGGGGGACGAGAGAGATGCCGGGTTCTCCGCGGCCGGAACGTCACTCCGGGACGGGGCGGTTCGTGAGCCTGTGGCTCGAAGGCGTGCGCGCCAACCGCAGCGCGGTGGGGGCGCGCCTCGCATCGACGATGCTGACGATCCACTGGCCCGGGGGCGGGGCCCAGGTCCTGGGCGGTCTCGCCACGGACGCCTTCTACCGCGTGGTGGAGGGCCGCGCGCCCGAGCGCTACGTCCCGGGCGCCGCGGTCCTCCCTCCGTAGGCTTCGCTCGCCGGCCCCGTCCTACCTGAAGTAGCCGGTCACGTCGAGGACGAGGTGGACCGTGCCCGACGCCATGCCATTGAATACCGCGATCTGTCCGCCGGTTCCCAGGGGGATGATCGCATTGTTCGCGCGCGTCACGCCCGCCACGAAGTTGATCGAAGAGACCACTGGAAGCGGCTGACCCGTCGGGTGGAGGCTGAGGAACCCCGCGATCGTCGACTCGGTGACCGTGAGGTTGAAGGCCACCGCCCGAGCATCGGCGGGGATGCCGCAGAGGCCCCCTATCTGGAAGTTGCGGGACGCTCCGGCGACGAGCGCCGGGGGTGTCGTGCTCCGCGTGTCGGCGAGCCGGCAGGGGGTCACGGTGAAGTAGTTGCTGTCGTCGTTGACCAGGGTGGCGACGCCCTGGCCGTCGGCGATGGTGGCGTTCGTCGCGCCGCTCAGGTTCACGAAGAACGTCTCGTCCGCTTCGATCACGGGGTCCCCCACCACGTCCACGGCGAACGGCATCGTCGTGGTCCCCGGCGGGAACGTGAGGACGGCGGACCTGGTCGCGTAGTCGCCCGGCGCGATGGCGGTCCCGTCCGCGGTGTCCGCGTTGACGGTGATCGTCTTGCCGCTCGCGGCGGACAGGGTCGCCGCGAAAGCGAAGGACGTGGTCCCGCCCGTCCCCTCGGCCTGGCTGACGTCCGAGATGCCGAGCGTCGGGGGCGCGTCGTTGTCCGTGATCGTGCCGAGGCCCACGCCGTCGGCCACGGTCGCCCCGATCGCCCCGCTGAGGTTGACGGTGAACGTCTCGTTGTCTTCGTCAAGGGTGTCGCCGATGACCGGAACCAGCACGAACTGCGTCGTCTGCCCCGCGAGGAAGGTCAGGGGCCCCGCGGTGGCGGTGTAGTCCGAGCCCGCGGTCGCGGTGCCGTTCGCGGTGCTGTAGTTGACGGTCACGGTGCTGGAGGAGGCGGGAGTCAGGGTGACCGTGAAGCTCGCGTCAACGGAGCCCACGTCCCCCTCGGTCACGGTGGCGTCGCCCACGGTGAGCGTCCCGTTGGCGGGACCCGCCGTGCAGCTTGCGAACTTGAAGCTGCCCACACGGGTCTGCCAGCAGATGGTCGCACCCCCGCCCGTGCAGCCGGGGTTGACGTTCGAGTAGTACTCGGTCGTGTACCAGAAGGTACAGTCGTCCGCGGGATCGACTGCCAGCATGCTGTAGTCGCCCCAGCGGTTGGCCGCTCCCGTCTGGACGCCGGAGCCGTTCTGAAGCGTCGCCTCGCCCTGGGCGAGGCCGCCCAGGGGATCGGCAGCAAGACGCCCGGCATAGCGAATCCCGGGGAAGGTCACGGTGGCGTCGGAGACGCTGTAACCGACGGCGAGGTTGCCGTCGTTGTCCATCGCCGCGCTCCCCATCCAGCGATTGACTGTATCTGCGGGCGCGAAGGTGGCCTGCTCGCGGACCGTCCAGGCGCCTCCAGGTAGCGCTCGCCGCAGCTCGTAGTAGCGGGGGGCGGCGCGATAGACGGCAGCCGTGGGGTTGCCCGAGGCGTCGACCGTGTGCGTCACCACCAGCGACTCGTGGGTGCCGAAGTTCCGGTACTGCAGCCGGTGCATCAGCCGGTCCCCAATGGAGTCGAGACGGATGGCGGTGCCCGGCTGGGGAATGTCGGCGCGGCCCGCCGGGCTGATGGGGTCGAACGCGGCCACGGGCAGGAACGGCAGCTCCACGAATGTCGAGGAGGCCGGCGTCACGAAGTTGGGCGTGAACTCGAAGAGCCGCAGGGCGTCTCCCTGGGGGTCGCCGAACTCGGTCGCGGTGAACATCGAGAAGACGTTCGGCCGCACGCGCGGAGGCCCATCGAGGTCGGAGGGGAGCATTCCCCCGAGGTTGGGGTCGAGCAAGGAGAGGTCGAAATAGATGAAGCTCGCAGCGGGATCGCCCGCCAGCAACTTCGTCCGGTCGAACGCAAACGCTCCCGCGCCGTTGAAGGCCAGGCCGGGGGCCAGGAATTGGTTGTCCGTCATGTAGTAGGCGTCCGGCCAGACTCCGAAATGCGGATAGTCGTTGAGATTGGCGCCCGGCATTACGAAGTCCCACGCGTAGTAAGCCCCCGTGGGGTCGCCCGTCTGCGAGACCGCCACGCACTGGTGAAAGGGAGGATTGGGGAAGTTCGGGAGTGCGAACTGGCTGATGAGCCACCGATCCGCCAGGTGGTCGTAGAGGACGATGGGATCCCCGTCGTCGGTCGTGGCACAGACGCCGCCGAGCCCGGCGAAGAGGCTGCTCATGAGAAAGGTCGGCGAGGCTGGGGTTCCGTTCCGATTGAAGACACGAACCACCAGGTTGACCGTCTGGACGTAGTGGTTCGGTCCGATGTCGCCGTTGGTGTCCGGCGGGTAGACGAAGCCGCCGATGAGCTGGCCGCTCTGGAAGTTGTTGAGCGCCTCGAACGTGACCAGGGGAGGGTCCATCACGTTCGGGACCACGGCCGGGCTCAGGGCCTGGTCGGGCGACCCGGCTACTCCCGCTTCCCGGCGAATGGGGGCCTTGCGGACCCTCCTGATCGCGGGGTTCCGGATCTCTCGCGGATCCAGGTACGGGTCGATCTCCCGCAGGGGCGCGGCCGGCATGTCCCGGACCGGTTCGGACACCCCGAACCGCTCCGCGCGACCCTCGACGGGCATGAGCTCCCGACCGGACGCCTTGTCCTGCTTGGAGGTAGGGTCAGCGCCGTCATCAGCGCTCACCCCGACCGGAACCAGGCTCTGCAGGAGGGCTGCCATGCCCACCTGAAGCACAAGACGGCCTACGCGAAAGCCCCCCATTTGTCCTCCTGACGCTAGCCCGATCCTGACTGCTCGCCCCCATCGCCGTAAGTGCGGACGCTCACCTTCGAGTCCGGTCCTTACTTGGAAAGAGCCTGCTTCCGGAGCTCCAGGCCCGCACGCCCCCGCGTGTGCCGTCGCGGACCCCTCTCGCTCCTCTGGAACGCGCAGGAGGGATCGACGCGTTCCAATCCGAACGCTCGTCAGTGGTGCCGTTTTCGCCGGGCAAAAGTAGACGGCTGGCTCGTGTTTGTCAAGTATTTGAACGCGCCGAAGGGCCGCCTATGAGCCCTTCGAGAAAGACCTGGCGCGTTAACAGGTGAGGCCCGACCTTCCTGGCCGGGCGAAAAAGAGGAGCCTGTCCATGAACGCTCAAAGGTCTCTCGCAATGGTTGTTACGCTGTCACTGGTCGTCTCGGCACTGCCCGCGATGGCGATACCGGTCGAAGCGGCGCCGGTCTTGTCGGGGACGCCTCTGCGGGAATCGATCGACCGGGCCGTCCAGACCGCTCCCCCCCAGGTCCGCGAAGCTTCGGGAAGGGCGCGAGCCATGCAGGCGAACGGCACGGGGGGCGGGGGGGGCGGTGGTTCGCGCATGTTGATGGTCGTGCTGGGTCTTGCGGCGAGCGCGGCTATGACCTACGTCGTGGTGAAGCAGGTGAACAAGACAACCGAGACGGTGCCGCCCCCACCCGCGGGGATGACGTTCGGAGTGACTATTCCGCTTGGCCGCTGAGCTCGTGATACAGCCAGGCCCGGGCCACCAACCACTCGCGTTTGATGGTGGCTGACGACAAGCCCATGGCCGCCGCCGTTTCTTCGATCGTCAACCCACCAAAGAAGCGCAGCTCGACGACACGGCCTTGCTGGGGGTCCATGGCTTCCAGCCGTGAAAGAGCCCGGTCGAGCGCATGGACGTCGATCGCGTCGACCGGGGCCGGCGGCGAGGAAGGATCGGCGTCGTCGATCGGGACGTGCAGCGCATGGCCGCCGCGCTTGACCCGACCATGGCGGCGACCATGGTCGACGAGGATGCGCCGCATCAGCTGGGCGGCGATGCCGAAGAAATGCGCGCGACTCTGCCAGTCGACCTCTCTCTGGCCGGCGAGCTTGAGATAGGCCTCGTTGACGACCGCGGTGGCCTGGAGGGTGTGATCGCGTCGTTCCCTGGACAGGTATCGGGACGCGAGCGTGTGGAGCTCGTCGTACACGAGCGGGATCAGGCGCTCGAGGGCCTCGGCGCTGCCGCCCTGCCACTCTCGCAGGAGGCGAGTGATGTCGAGCCGACGTGCGGCTTCCTGCATAACTGATTGGAGACCAAAAAGATACGCCTCCGCGTCGGCGCTGTCAAAACTGAGCGCAAGTTGACGATCGCTCCGGGAGCGGGGTAGCGTGTCCGCCTCCCGATGACCGACGTCTCGGACTCGCGTTGGATTCGAATCAAAGGGATCGTCGCCGACGCGATCGATTTGGCGCCGGAGGGGCGCCCGGCCTGGGTCGAACGGGCCTGCGGCGCGGATTCGGTCCTCCGGGGCGAGGTCATGGCGCTTCTCCGGGCACATGACCGGGCGGGGACGTTTCTGGAAGAGCCTGCGCTCGCCTCACCAGGGGCGGCGAGACGCGTGGTCGAGACGACCGAGGCGGCGGCCGGCGACCGTTCGCTGCCCGAGCGGTTCGGTGCGTACCGGGTCCGACGCGAGCTGGGGCGGGGTGGGATGGGTGTCGTGTATCTCGGCACTCGCGACGACGACCGCTTCGACAAGCAGGTCGCCATAAAAGTGGTCTCCGGCGACCTGGTGCATCCGGCAGTGTTCAAGCGCTTTGAAGAGGAACGCCGCATTCTCGCTTCCCTGGATCACCCCCACATCGCGCGGATGCTCGACGCGGGCACGACCGAAGGCGGCATGCCCTACGTGGTCATGGAACACGTCGAGGGCGAGCCCATCGACAGTTATTGCTCGACGCGGCGCCTCACGGTCCACGAGCGACTGGGACTGTTCATGCGCGTGTGCGGGGCGGTGCAGTATTCGCATCAGCATCTGGTCGTCCATCGCGACATCAAGGCGCGCAATATCCTCGTGACCCCGGACGGCGCTCCCAAGCTGCTGGACTTCGGCATCGCAAAGCTGCTGGAGCCGGGCGGGATCGACGGCAGCCGGACGCGCACGGCCTTCCGCGTGCTCACCCCGGAGAGCGCGAGCCCGGAGCAGGTGCGCGGCGAACCCGTCACCGTGGCTACCGACGTGTACTCGCTCGGCGTGCTCCTGTACCGGCTGCTCACGGAGGCGAGCCCCTACCGTGGCCACATGACCACCGACACTGAAATCGTGCACGCGATCTGCGAAGAAGAGCCCCTGCGTCCAAGCGACGCCGGCCCGCGGGGTCGCGACTTTCGGGGCGATCTCGACCTCATCGCCCTGAAGGCGCTCCGGAAGGATCCGGCGCGGCGCTACACGTCGGTCGAGCAGTTGGCGCAGGACATCCAGCGGCATCTCGACCGTCTGCCCGTCCTCGCGGCGCCGGACGCATGGAGCTATCGCGCACGCAAGTTCACGGCGCGGCACTGGGTGGGTCTGGCGGCGGCGGCCGCGGTCACGCTGGCGCTGTTGTTGGGCGGCGCCGCGACCTGGTGGCAGGCGCAGCGCGCCGAGCGCCGGTTCAGCGACGTGCGCAAGCTCGCCAACACCTTCATGTTCGACGTCCACGACGCCATCGAGAAGCTGCCGGGATCCACCGCGGCGCGGAAGCTCCTCGTGACCGAAGCGCTGGGCTATCTCGACAGCCTGGCGTTGGAGGCAGGTGCGGACGCGTCGCTCCAGCGCGAGCTGGCCAACGGCTACGAGAAGATGGCGGACGTCCTCGGCCGCACGGGCTACCCGAATCTGGGCGACGCCAAAGGCGCCGTGGCGGCCTACCGCAAGGCCCAGGCGGCCCGCGAACGGCTGCGGGCCGCGGATCCCACGAATCGCGAGATACAGCGCGATCTATCGACGACGTCGTTGAAGCTGGCTCACGTCCTGTTCTACACGGGAGACGCGGGAGCGGCCGTGGAAGTAGCCCGGAAGTCGTCGGTCATCGAGGAAATGCTGGCGGCGACGGACAAGACGCCTCGCCAATCCCTTCGCCTCGGGACGAGTTACACGCTGGACGGTTACTTGCTCGGCGCCGGCGGTCGTACCGTCGAGAGCCTCGACCGGCTACGGAAGGCGATCGCCCTACTCGAATTGCTGGAGGCATCCGGCTGGAAGCGCGAGCAGGTCCAGGTGCAGCTCGCGTTGGCGTACAGCTACCTTGCAGAAGTTCTGGACCAGGGCACGCCCGTCTCCGGGCTCGTGCCCGACCTTCACGCGGCCCTTCAGTACTTCCGCAAGGCGTTGGCACTCGATGAGCCTCTCTCCCGAGCCGATCCTTCGAACACCCTCCTTCGGCGAAGGGTCAGTGCCGGGCTTCTTCTCCTCGGCAACGTCTCGAACCGGCTCGAAGATCAGGCGGCCGCGGCCGACTACTATCGCCGCGCGCTCGACGAGTTCGAGAAGCTCGCGCAGGCGGATCCGGCCAACTTGCAGGCGCAATCGGACCTGGCGGTTGCCTGCGAGCGTCTGGGCACGAGCCTGGCGCAGAAGGGCGAGACGGAGGAAGCGTTCCGCCTGCTCAACCGGGCCGCGAAGCTGCTCGAGCCCGTCGTCGCGCGCGATTCGGGCAATCTCAACGCGCGCGGGCACGTGGCCGCCTACAACATCGGGCTGGGCTACGCCCATGCGGCCCTGGGGGCCAACCCCGCGGTCGCTCGGGATGCACGGCTCGGACACTGGCGCCAGGCGAAGGCCGGATTCCAGGCTGGCCATGCCTTCTACACGGAAATGCGGGACCGTGGTCTGGCCACGGGAGACGAAGCGGCGGCGCCGGACGTACTCGCCCGCGAAATCGCAAAGTGTGAAGCCGCCCTCGGCAGCGCACGCTGATCGGGCCATGCGCATCGACCTCTTCCGCATGGAGCGCCTGCAGTCGCTGCACTGGCACCGGGTGGAGTACGACCTCTCGGAGAGCGGTGTCTTGCCGCTCAAGGTGGGAGAGCTCCTTGGAAACGGGCTCACGCCCGCGGCCTTCCTCGACACGCCCCTCGGCTATCCGCTCTCCGAGGGCTCGGAGGTCGTGCGCGAGCGCGTCGCCGCGTTCTACCCGGGGGCCTCCCCCGAAAACGTCACGGTCGTGAACGGCGGGTCCGAGGCGAACCATCTGGTGCTCTGGTCGCTGCTCGAGCGGGGAGACCGGCTGGCCCTGATGCTCCCGAACTACATGCAGTCCTGGGGCCTGGGCCGGCATTACACAGGCCGCGTCGACACCTTCTCGCTGCGGCTGCGCCACGGTCGATGGGCCCTCGACGAGGCCGGGCTGCGCAAAGCGGTGACGAAGAAGACGCGCGTGATACTCGTCTGCAATCCCGATAATCCGACCGGCGCGGTCCTGGAGCCGGAGGAAATGGATGCGGTGGTGGCGGCGGCCCGGCGGGTGGGCGCGTGGATCGTCGCGGACGAGATCTACCGGGGCGCCGAGCTCGCGGGCGACGCCCTCACGCCGACCTTCTTCGGGCGCTACGAGCGGGTCGCGGTCACGGGCGGCCTCTCGAAGGCGTTCGGCCTGCCCGGATTGCGCGTGGGATGGGTGATTGCCCCTCAGGACCTTATAAAGAAGATATGGAACCGCCACGACTACACGACATTGACCCCGGGGATGCTCTCCGATCGGTTGGCCGCGTCGGCGCTGGAGCCCGCCCGTCGCGACCAGATCCTGGCGCGCACGCGCCGGATCGTGCGTCAGCAATGGCCACGCCTCGAAAGCTGGTTGCGGAGCCACGAGGACATCCTGGAATGGGCTCCCCCCAGAGCCGGGGCCATAGCCCTCGCCCGCTATCGGCTGCCGATCGGCTCGGCGGCGCTCGTCGATCGCATCCGGCGCGAGCAGTCGGTGCTGCTGGTGCCCGGCGACATGCTCGGAGCGGGGCGCAGCCTTCGCTTCGGCTTCGGGTACGACATCGACCGGACCCTCGCCGGCCTCGCACGGGTGGACTCGACCCTCGCCACCCTGCGCCGCCGATCGCGCTAGCGATTCCGCCGCCCCGGGACGAGGCGGCCCCTGATGACGTGCTCCTCAGCGCCCGTCGGGAGCCCGGCGGGCCGTGATCGTGCCGTGGGTCTGCATCTCGCCGACGTCCTCGCACGCGAGCAGCACGTCGAGGGACAGGTCGAGATCGTCGCCGCGGAACTCACCCCGCCACCGCTGGTCGCCGGCGCGGTAGCGGCACTTGTCGAAGCTTTGGTGGGCATCGGTCCCGGCGATGTCGACGGTGAGGCGGCCGTTCTTCTCGACCGTTCCCGTCAACACATACGCGCCCCGCGCACACGGAAAGCCCCGTTCGAATCGGCCCTCGAGGTTGGCGGCACGCTGGGAGGTGAAGGTGAGAGTGGCTCCACACGGGCCTCCGGAGGTCCTCACGCCACCCGGCACGGAGGTGAACTCGGCCGTGAGGCTGCCCCCGATACTCGCCGCTGACGACGGGATAGCCTTCGGGCGTCGTCGGCGGACTGCACGCCATCATCCCCCCGGCAAGAAGCACCGCTGGCCAACGGATCGGCGTCATGCTTCGATGAAACTACCATTTACCAAGACCGAAGGGCCGCCGGCGGCAGGGATGACGGACCGACGGGCGTATCATCTCCGCCATGGACGATGCGCGCGCCGCCGACCTGAAGAAGGAGGTCGAAGACCTGCGGGGACGGATCGAGCGGCTGGAGACGCTGATTCGGCCGCCGGCCCCCGCTCCGGCCTCGCCACCGCCGTCCTCGCCAAAGCCGGCCTCGCCACAGCCGGCGCCGTCCGGCCCGCCGGCCCGGGCCGCGCGGCCGACGACGGTGCCCCCGCGTCGCTTCCAGGAGAACCTGGGCAAGGCCCCGTCCCGGGAACAGGGCGGAGGGGCGAGCTGGCTCCTGGGCGCGGTGGCGGTCATCTGCTTCGTCCTCGCCGCCAGCTTCCTCGTCAAGCTCGCGATCGACTCGGGCTGGCTTACCCCCGCCCGCCAGCTCTCCATGGCCGCGATCCTCGGGGGAACGCTGATCGCGGCCGGGGTCGTGTTCGGCGACCGGGACCTCCCCTACCTGAGCCTCCTGCCGGGAAGCGGGATCGTGATCCTGTACATGTGCGCCTACGGAGGCCATCTTTATTACGGGTTGTACGACGGCTGGGCCGCCGGCGGCCTCTCCGCCCTCGTCTCCGTCGTCTCCCTCGTCCTCTACCGCGGCTTCGACCAGGAGTACTACGCAGTGGTGGCGATAGTGGGGACGTACCTCACGCCGCTGCTCGTCCCGGCGACGAGGGGAGACCGCTTCAACCTCATGCTGTTCTACTTCATCTGGGACCTCGGCTACGCGGCACTATCGGTCCTCCTGCGCAGTCGCGTCGTCCTCCTCCTGGCCGCCTACCTGTCGATATTCACGTTCGCGGTCGTCTCCCCCGAGATGTGGGTCCGGCCCGCACCGGCGGGGCTGGGAGCTATCGCCTTCTTCCAGGCGGTCCAGTTCGCGGTCTTCCTGGCCGGGATCGTGATCTATTCCACGGCGCGCCGGGCGTCGCTCACCGCGGGTCAATCCTGGGGCTACTTCCCGCTCCTGCTCTTCTTCTACCTGCTCGAATACGGCACGGTGAGCCGGCTCCATCCCGGCCTCGCCCCCTGGCTCGCCATCGGGTTCGGCGCCGCCGTCTATGCCGCCTATGCCGTCTCCGCAACGATCCTCGAGGACCTCGACCTCGAGAGCCGCGAGATGGTGATCGTCTTCCTGGCGATCGTGTTCGTGCACGCCGTGTACTTCGAGCTGCTGCCGTCCCGGGTCACGCCCTGGTTCGCCCTCGCCCTCTTCCTGGCTTCTCCCGCCCTGACCGCGGCCATCAAGCCGGGAACGAGCAGGCCGTTCCTTTTGCTGGCGGTGGTTTTCATCGTGGCGATCAACTACGGGAAGACCCTCATCGGCTGGCCCGAGAGCGTTCCGCGGGCCGAGTGGATCGCCCTCAACGGGCTCTTCGCCGCTGCCCCCCTGTGGACGTACCGGAGGGCCACAACGAAGGGGGCCGCGTCCGGGGTCTGGTATCTCGTCCTCGCGCTGGGGAGCGTGCAGGCCATGACCGGGCTCTACCGCATCGCCGAGGCGACGAGCGCCTCCTGGTCACCCACGGCGTTCCGGCTCGTGGTCTCGGGCCTCTGGGAGTTGCTCGCCCTCGGCATCCTGCTGTGGGGACTGTCGGCGCGGGACAGGATCCTCGCGCGCTCGTCGCTCCTGGTCTTCGCGGTTGCGACGGCCAAGGTCCTCCTCTTCGACGTGGCCAGCGCCGGTCCGGTAGTCCGGATCGCTTGCCTGATGACGCTGGGCGTGGCGCTCTACGTCGGGGGATACCTCCTCCGGCGGATCGATCGCTGGAGCGAGGCGTAGGGCGTCGCTAGCGGCCCTCGTCGAGGGGGGTCCTGGAACTCGGGCAGGACGCTCGAGTGCGTGGCGACCCAGTGCATTGGTTCGCCGGTGGTCAACAAATCGCTCCGTTCTTCGCACGACTTGCGCTTTACTTGGGAGAGCAACCCGCTGCAGCGCCCTTTGGAAGTCGGATTGGGAATAGAAGAAAAGGAGGGTCAGAATGCGAAATCGACGACGACTCGCTCGGGTGTCGATCCTGGGAATCACGGTTTTCGCCGTGTCCACGCTACCGACGAGCAGCGATGACCGGGCCCCCGCTACCGATATCCAGCGCCAACTCGCGGCCATCAGCGCCCAGTTGAACCAGCTCGGAGCCATGAGCAGCGAGCTGAATCAGCTCGTGGCGCGGAGCCACAACGTCCGACAACCCTACGTGCCCTTCAAGGTCGAATCCGCGGGGGGACTGTGCGACTCCGGGCCCTCAGGGAGCTCGAATCCCAAGATTGTCATCGACAGCGACGGCAGGGCTACGTTCGTGGTGACGAGCATCCTCGTGAAGCGAGGGTTCATGAACCCCGTGGATTTCACGTTCCTGAGCGTCAACTCCGTCGAGATCGACGGGACCGTCTTCGACACCCGGACGGGGAACCTGTTCGGTCCGCTCGGGGGGGAGTTCGCGGTGATGCAATCGGCCGACATCCTGGGAATGCCAGTACGGTTGGCCGGCTTGCTCCCGGACCCCCAGCCCGGCGGCAATGTGCCGCACCAGATCGTGGCGGACGGGGATGGAGACCTGGACATCAGGGTCCAGCTATTCTGCCGCTCCGACTTCCAGGACATGAACATCGAGACCATCCTGGTCGCGGGCTGGAAGAAGCCTCGGGACACGGTGTCCGTGACATACGTTCCCGGTCACTAAGTAGCCGTCGCGCGAGTCGCCGTCCTGTCGTCCGTCACCGCCTTGTCCCAGCAGGTTGCACACGCCCCTGCTCGGCGTGGGCCCGCGCAAGCGAACCATCGCCAAGGTCAAGGTGTGCGCGATCGGGCGCTACGAAGTGGGGCGAGGAAAACGGTGGATCTCGCTTTCTTCTTGCAGTACCGTGCGCGCGGATGCCAATGAAACTTATTCACATGCTTGAATTTAAGACACATCAACGGGTCGCGTCGGTCTTCCTGGTCCTGACCCTGATCGGGGCGGGAGGCGGGGCGCGGGCCCAGATGCCGGGGACGCTCGCCGTTCCCGCGGACTCGCCGCGATGGAACCTGGAAGGACGAGCCAAGGTGGCCGAGTATCAAGGCCGAAGCTGCCTGTTCCTCGACGGCGGGGCGGCGACCTTGAAGGACTTCGAGCTGCGCGACGGCGTCGTGGACGTGGACGTTGCAACCCCCGCGAGCCGCGGGTTCTTCGGCATCCAGTTTCGGATCGCCGACGATGTCAACGCCGAGTGGGTCTATCTCCGCCCGCACCAGTCCGGGCTCCCCGACGCCATGCAGTACACGCCGGTCCTCAACACAGGCCTCAACTGGCAGATCTACAGCGGGCCCGGCTTCACCGGCGCCGTCGAGATTCCGAAGGACGTCTGGTTCCACCTGCGTTTGGAGGTGGTCGGCGCGCAGGCCAAGGTCTTCGTCAAGGACATGGACACGCCGGCGCTCGTGATGGACGACCTGAAGAGCGGCGTGCAGAGAGGCCAGGTGGCGCTCGCCGTTTTGACGGGCGCGACCTACTTCTCGAACTTCGAGATCCGGCCGACGCCCGAGGCTCCCTGGCGGCGACAGCTCCCCGCGATGCCGCCGGGCACGCTGACGAAGTGGAGGCTGTCTCCCTCATACGACGCGCTGAAACGCGATCTGGAGCGCCCACTCCCGCCTGACGAGAGCAATGCCATCCCGTGGCAGGACGTGGAGGCGGAGCCGCCCGGCGTCGTGGTCCTCTATCGCTATCGCGAGGCCCCGCACCCGAGGGTCTCGTTTCAGACCGATTTCTCGAAGCGTCTGGAACCCCAGCCGGGGATGAAGGTCGTGTATGCGCGGACCACCATCGATTCCGACCGCGACGAGGTGAAGAAGCTCTCGATCGGCTACAGCGATGACGTCAGCGTGTTCCTGAACGACCAGATCTTGTTCCGTGGCCGAAGCGCCCAGAGCTTCCGCGACCCCAGATTCCTTGGAATCGTCAGCGCGGACGACGACGCGGTCTACCTTCCATTGAGGAAGGGCCGCAACGAGCTGATGCTGGCCCTCAGCGAGCTCGGCGGCGGATGGGGCTTCGTCTGCCGGCTGGGAGACGCGCCTTACTGACCGGCCTCGAAGGCAGTGCCCGCCGCGGGAGCTCAGTCTCTTTCGTCGAGCGTGTCAGGGCTTCCGGGTCCGGGTATCGGCCTTCAGCACCTCGGCTCGGAACGAATCCAGGAGCGGCGGGGCGGCGCCCGACAGCCCCTTCGGCTTTATCCCGCGCCAGACGAGCACCCTGGACTTGTCGAAGACTTCGATCATGTCGTCCGGCGAGGAAATCTGGGCGTTGCCGAACTGGCCGGCGCCGACCGGCTGCCCCCGGGCCCCCGACGACGGGTCGGAGATGCCGCCGGCTACGCTCACCGGCCTTCCCCTGCGGATCGCGATCAGCAGGTCGGCATCGTCGGGGCGGAGGACGATCTCGTAGCGGCCCCAAGCTTCGAGCCCCGCGCGGATCCGCTGCAACGCCGTGCGGTCGTCGGGGAGGACGTCCATGAACACGTCACTGTCGCTGACGAAGCCGTTGCCGAGGTCGTAGCCGAGGGCGACGTATTGGGCCTGCGCGAGGAGCGCGGGCGGCCCCGCCACTGACGGAGCGACGGAGACGAGCCAGCCGACACAAGCGGCGCCCATCACGACGACACGCATGCTCAAGCTCATGGTCACCTCCTGGCTCCGCGTAGCGTAACTCATCGAGACGCTGGTTGTGCCGGCCTTTCAACCCGCAGGGAAACGCAGTGTGGTAGCGTTCGGCCGAGTGACATTGTGACTGTCCTCGAGTTTTCCTTCCCCCGGCTCGCCGCCAGCATCACGCTGGCTTGCGCCCTGGCGATGCCCAGCGCGGCGGCTGAACGCGCCGAGCCTTACGAGAGACGGGCCGACAAGGCCGTCCTGAAGGTCCGGGCCTTCGAGCCCGCGGATGTCCGCCTCCTGGAGGGCCCCTTCAAGAAGGCGTTCGACGACAACACCGGCTTCCTCCTGAGGGTCGACCCTGACCGTCTGCTTCACCGCTTCCTGGCCTACAACGGCATAGCGCCCAAAGGCGAGCTCTACGGCGGCTGGGAGGCCGAGGGTCTCTCGGGCCACAGCCTCGGCCACTACCTCTCCGCCTGCGCCCTGTCCTACGCCGCTTCCGGAGACGCGCGCCTTCTCGAGCGTGTGACGTACATCGTGGACGAGCTCGCCCGGGTGCAGGAGGCGCGGGGCGACGGTTACCTCGGCGGCATCCCCAACCAGGACGCCCTCTTCCGGGACATCGAGACCGGGAACTTCTTCAACGTCCGTCAGAACTACATCAACAACTTCTGGGCGCCCTGGTACACGATCCACAAGATCTTCGCGGGCCTGCTCGATGCACACCGCTACTGCAGAAACCAGAAGGCGCTCTCGGTCGCGGAGCGGTACGGCCGGTGGGCCGCCCGGATCACCCGGAACATGGACGACGCCGCGTGGCAGAAGATGCTCTACGCCGAGTTCGGGGGGATGAGCGAGTCCCTCGCGGAGCTGTACGCCCGCACGGGCGACGAGACCTTCATGGGTCTCGCCCGGCGCTTCTACCACCGGGAGACGCTGGAACCGCTGGCGGAGGGACAGGACAAGCTCAACGGCTTCCACGCCAATTGCCAGATCCCCAAGGTCATCGGTGCCGCGCGGGACTACGAGGTCACCGCGAACGAGCGAGGGCGGCAGATCGCCGCCTTCTTCTGGGACACGGTGATCAAGAACCACACATACGCCAACGGCGGGAACAGCGAGGCGGAATATTTCGGACCTCCCGGCGTGCTGTCCACCCGTCTCACCGAGAACACGTCGGAAACCTGCAACACGTACAACATGCTCAAGCTCACTCGGCATCTCTTCACCTGGGAGCCGAAGGTGGGCTATGCCGACTACTGTGAGCGGGCCCTCTTCAACCACATCCTGGCTTCCACCGAGCCCGGGACCGGGATGAAGAGCTACTACATGCCCCTCGCCGGCATGCCCAAGGAGTACAGCACGCCCTTCGATTCATTCTGGTGCTGCGTGGGCACGGGATGGGAGAACCCCGCTCGCTACACCGATTCGATCTACTTCCACGATGCCGGGACGCTCTACGTGAACCTGTTCATCGCGTCCGCGCTGAACTGGAAGGAGAAGGACATCACCGTCACCCAGGAGACCCGCTTCCCCGAAGAGGACGTCACCCGTCTGAAGATCGGCGGCAAGGGCGCTCGGTTCGCCCTCAAGGTCCGCCATCCCTTCTGGGCCGCCCGCCCTGTGGCCGTCACGCTCAACGGCAATCCCCTCAGGGTCGCCACGAAGGCCGGCGAGTACTTCGCTGTCGACCGTGACTGGAAGAGCGGGGATGTCCTCGAGGTCAGGCTCCCCATGGCCCTCCGCATCGAAGCGACACCCGACGATCCCACCAAGATCGCCTTGTTCCATGGGCCCGTGCTCCTGGCCGCCGACCTCGGCCCCGAAGGCAAGCCTTCTTTCCCCATGCCCGTCCTCGTGGCCGGGGACCGGCGGCGGCTGGAGCAGAGCGTCAAACCAAGCTTGCCCGAAGGCCCGCTGCACTTCCGGACGGTGGGTCTCGGCCGGCCTCAGGACGTGCTCCTGAAGCCCTATTACATGGCTCATCACTCCTACTCCCCCGTGTACTTCGACCGGCTGAGCGAGACCGAATGGGAGACGCGCGAGGCCGAGCGAAAGGCGGTGGAGGCCCGGACGCTGGACCGCCTGGTGGCGGGAGACGCGGCCGCGGCCACGGCGCATGGCCTCGACACCGCCAGCGCACCTCTAGGCCTGGTCCTGGGGCGCCCCGCGTGGGAGCTGCGGAAGGACGCCTACGGCTACGTGCGCTTCGAGCTGGACCCCAAGAGCGCTGCGAAGCCGTTGGAGCTGAGCCTGTCGCTGTGGAGCGGGACCGAGGGCGGCTTCGACGTGATCGCGAACGGCATCCGGATCGGCCAGACCGACCTGAAGAAGGACAAGCCGCTCCGAATCAAGCAGCTCTCCTATGCCATCCCCGAAGCCCTGACGCGGCGCCACGGAAAGCTCGCGGTGTGGATCATGCCCCAGCCCAGCAAGCCGGGTCCCGCCGTGTTTGGAGCCGCGCTGCTCGAGCAGCCCTAGAGAGAGTGTCGACGTCGGCCCGGTCACGCGCGATGGCTCGATTCAGGACCCTTGGTCTCCTGACTGTCCTGCTGGCTTGCCACTCCATGGCTCATTCCCAGGCCCGCGAGGACCCGACTGAAGCTATTGGCTCGGCGCTGCGGGCCAGGGAATTCGACAAGGCCGTCGAGTTGGCCCGCTCTGCGCTCCGAGCCTCGCCCGGCAACGCTCAATTGTGGACCCTGCAGGGCATTGCCTTCGCCGGCAAGCGAGACAGCAAGCAGGCCCTGGCGGCGTTCCAGCAGGCACTGAAGATCGCACCAAACAGCCTCGCGGCGCTGGCGGGTGCCGCTCAGATCGAGTACGAAGCGAACGGCCCGGAGGCGGTACCGCTGCTCAACCGACTACTGCAACTGCGTCCCGGCGATCCCACCAGCCACGCGATGCTGGCGGTTCTGGAATACCGGAAGGGGGACTGCACGGCAGCGGTCCCTCATTTCGACAAGGCGGGCAAGCTGCTCGATTCCCAGCTCGATGCCCTCCATGCCTACGCCACCTGCCTCGCAAGGCTCAAGCGGCTCGACGAAGCCGCCGCAGTTCTTCAGAGGGCCTTGGCTCTCCGCCCGGATGATCCACAGGAACGTCACCTCCTGGCATCCATCCAGATCATGGGCCAGAAGCCCAAGGACGCCCTGGCCACGCTGCGGCCGCTGCTCGACGCCGGGAATCCGACCGCGGCTACCTTGCAGCTCGCTTCCAACGCCGCTGAAGACGCGGGCGACACGCCACTCGCTGTGAGCACGCTCCGGCAGGCCATCCTCCTCGACCCGCGGAACGTCAGCCTGTACCTGGACTTCGCCAACATTTCTTTTGCCCACGAGTCGTTTCAAGTCGGCATCGACGTGATCAGTGAAGGAATGCGACTGCAGCCGAGCGCGGCGCAGCTCTACGTGGCACGCGGCGTCTTGTACGTTCAGCTCGCGCAATATGACAAGGCGGAGGCCGACTTCGAGAAGGCATACGAGCTGGATCCGCACCAGTCACTGAGCACGGCCGCTCAAGGGTTGGCCGCCGTGCAGGCGAACGATCCCGATCACGCATTGGCCTCGATTCAGGCGAAGCTCGAACGGAAACCGGACGACGCGGTCCTCCTGTACCTGCAAGCAGACGTGCTCTCTGAGAAGGGTGCCGATGTGGGCACGCCCGAGTTTCAGCTCGCCATGCGCTCGGCGAAAAAGGCGGTCGGTCTGCAGCCTACACTCGGCGAAGCACGCGGCGTGCTGGCGAAGCTGTACATGCAGGCGGGGCAATATCCGGAAGCGGTCGAGCAGTGCCGGGAAGCCTTGAAGAGCGATCCCAAGGACCAGACCGCGCTGTATCGACTGATTCAGGCGCTGCGCAAGACGGGACAGACGAGCGAGATTCCCGACTTGCTGAAGAGGCTCGCGCAGCTTCGCGAAGAGGCTACCAAGGAAGAAAGGGAGCGCTATCGTTACAAGCTGATCGTAGAGGACCCTCCCGCGGGAAGGTGAGCGGACAGATCATGCGAAAGCCCCTATAGTTCTCTCGGCCAACCTCGAGCCCCCTCATGAACACCCAAGGGTCCACCGCCTCGGATGCGCCGCCCAACATGACCCTTTTCTGGGGTTGTTTCGTCGCGCTGATCACCACCTCGTTTGCGTTCATCACCCGCGCGTTCCTCGTCAACGACCCGAATCTGTGGCCGAAGGAATTCGGCCTCGACAAGGTGCAGGCGGGAGAGCTCTTCGGCGCTGGCATCTGGCCTTTTGCCATCTCGATCATCCTCTTCTCCTTGATCATCGATCGCATAGGCTACAAGGCCGCGATGTGGTTCTCATTCATCTGCTATGCGCTGTACGCCGTGCTGGCACTCATGGCCTACGACGTCGTGCACGGTGGCGCGCCCGATGCGAAGCCACACGCTTTGAGCCTGCTCACCATGGGCTCGATCAGCCTCGGCCTCGGCAACGGCACGGTGGAGGCGTTCATCAACCCCGTCGTCGCCACGATGTTCAGGCGCAACAAGACGAAGTGGCTCAACATCCTGCATGCCGGCTGGCCGGGCGGTCTCGTCGGCGGGGGGCTCATCACGCTGATGCTCGGAGATCGGGTCGCCAGGGATTGGCGCCTCTTGGTCTACATCATTGCTCTGCCGGTCATCGTCTATGCATTCATGCTCGCTCGTATCAAGTTCCCCGTGAACGAGCGCGTGGCCATGGGTGCGACGTACCGCGAGATGCTGGCCGAGTTCGGGGTGTTCGGTGCGGCGATAGCGGGCTATCTCGTGACCAAGCAACTCGCTTTGGTCTTTGGATGGTCGGACACGGTGATGTGGCTGGTCCTGGCGATCGCGGTGGGGGCTTTTGGCCTTTACTGTCGCTCTCTGGGACGGCCGATCCTCGTCGTCCTGTGCTTGATCATGATCCCGCTCGCGACCACGGAACTCGGCACGGACGGCGCCATTTCGGGGATCATGACCGGGCCGCTGACGGAGGCGGGTTTCAACGGGCTGTGGGTCCTGATCTACACCTCGGCCATCATGCTGATCCTGCGTTTCTTCGCCGGTTCGATCGTGAGCAGGATCTCGCCGCTCGGATTGCTCGCCACCGCGTCGACGCTCGCGATCGCGGGACTCTACTTCCTCTCCGCCGCTTCCGGACTGTTTGCCATCTTTGCTGCCGCCACGGTCTACGGTTTGGGCAAGACGTTCTTCTGGCCGACCATGCTGGGCGTCGCTTCCGAGCAGACTCCCAAGGGCGGCGCTCTCACGCTCAATGCCATTGGCGGAATTGGAATGCTCTCGGTCGGAGTTCTAGGCAATCCTCTCATCGGCGCCATGCAGGAAAAGTCGGCTCAGGATGCGATCGAGCAGCACCTGTCGGTAGCCGACTACGGCAAGATATCGACCGAACGTGCCTACTTCCTGGGCACCTATGCTGCCGTGGATGCCGACAAGCTCATGGCGCTCGAGGAGACCGACAAACCGCTGGCCGACAGGATCACCGCGGCCGACAAGGGAGCTCGCCAGGGATCCTTGGCCAAGGTGACCATCTTTCCGATCATCATGCTGGTGGCCTACTCGAGTCTCATCGTCTGGTTCCGAAGCCGCGGCGGATACAAACCCATCCATCTCGATGCATCGCATTGAGCCGCGGATGCGCATTGGAGTCAGTACCTGGCTGTGGACCTCGCCGCTCACTACGGCGGAGGCCGAGCGTCTCGTTCCGCTGATTGCGCGCATGGGCTACGACTGCGTCGAGCTCCCGCTCGAGGACGTGGCCGCCGTGGACGCGGCGCGCGTTCTGCGCGTGGTGTCCGATCACGGCATCACGGCCACAGTGTGCGGAGCGTTCGGCCCGGGACGCGACTTGACCAATGGTGATCCGCAGGTTCGGGCTGCCACGCGTGACTACTTGCGTCGCTGTCTGGATTTCGCCGCGACCATCCGAGCCGGATTTGTCGCCGGTCCGCTCTACGCCCAGGTGGGTAAACGCCGCCAACTGCCCGAGAACGAACGCCGCGCCGAATGGGCGCTCGCCGTCGAGGAGATCCACGGCGTGTGCGAGGACGCCGCGCAACGCGACCTCTGCATCGCGATCGAGCCCATCAATCGCTTCGAAACGGATCTCTGCAACTCGGTCGCCGATGCGGTGCGGATGGCGCGCGATGTCGATCATCCCGCAGCGCGCGTCATGTGCGACAGCTTCCACATGACGATCGAAGAGGCGGACCTCGAAGCGGCGGTGCGCTCAGCCGGCGAGTTGCTCGTCCATGTGCAGGTCTCGGAGAATCACCGCGGCGTGCCCGGTACCGGTCTGACCGACTGGGCGGCGTTTGCCCGCGGCCTGCGCGCGATCGAGTATCGAGGTCTCGTGGTGCTCGAGAGCTTCACACCCGAAAATCGGGACCTCGCCGGCGCAGTGTGCATCTGGAATCGACGGACCAGGACCCAGGATGAGTTTGCCGAGCGCGGGCTCGCATTCCTGCGCCGCACGTTCACTTAAGCCTTTGCGGTGACCCACATGAGCACGAAGAAGATCAATCTGGCCATCGCGGGACTCGGCTTCGGCGCCGAGTTCATTCCGATCTATCAAGCACATCCCGAGGCCAACCTCGTGGCGGTCTGCCAGCGCAATCCCGACAAACTGAAGCGGATCGCGGACCACTACAAGATCGCCACACGTTACACGTCCTACGATGAGTTGTTGGAGGACAAGGCCATCGACGCGGTTCACATCAACACACCGATTCCCGATCACGCCGCGCAATCCATCAAGGCGCTCCAAAAGGGCAAGCACGTGGCGTGTACCGTGCCCATGGCGACTTCGGTCGACGACTGTCGCAGGATCGTCGGCCTCACCAAGGAGACCGGCCTCAAGTACATGATGATGGAGACGGTGGTCTACGCGCGTGAATTCCTGTTCGTCCGGGAGCTCTTCCGCCGCGGCGATCTCGGCCGCGTGCAGTTCCTCCAGGCCAGCCACCAGCAAGACATGGATGGATGGCCGGGCTATTGGCCGGGTCTGCCGCCGATGCACTATGCGACACACTGCGTGGGCCCCTGCCTCGCCCTGACTCGTGCGTACGCCGAATACGTGTCCTGCTTCGGCTCGGGGCGGATTCGCGAGGACATGATCGGCCGCTACGGCTCGCCGTTCGCGGTCGAGACGACCCACATCAAGCTGCACGAGAGCGACATCACGGCACGCATCCATCGCAGCCTTTTCGATACGGCACGCCAATACCGCGAGAGCTTCGATGTCTTCGGCAGCAAGAGAACCTTCGAGTGGCCGCTGATCGAAGGCGAAGACCCCATCCTCCACACGGCCAAGAAGCCCGAGCCCGAAATTCCCGAGCGCGTCAAGGTGCCGGACTTCGCCCACTTGCTGCCCGAGCCCATTCGGCGCTTCACGACCAAAGGTGTTTACGGCGAAGGCGAGGATCACCTCTCCTTCACGCAGGGCGGAGGGCACGGTGGTTCGCACCCGCACCTCGCCCACGAGTTCATCCAGGCCCTGGTGCAGGATCGCGACCCCTTCCCCAATGCGGTCGAGTCCGCCAATTGGACTTGCACCGGCATCCTCGCTCACGAATCGGCGCTGCAGGGCGGAACGATCGTGCGATTGCCTGCTTTCACGCTGCCTGCCTGAGAGGACCAGAGATGTCCGACACGCGACGCCGTCTGCGAGCAGCATTGGTTGCTCTTTCCCTCGTCTCCCCCGCCGCCATCGCGGGGCCCCCGGAGCGGGCGCAGGCCGAGGACCCCGCGCAGGTCGCCGCGGGCTTCGACAAGCTCTTCATGCACGACGAGTGCACGGGGCAATACCCGCCCCAGCCCGATACCTGCGCCCACGAACGGCTCCACGAGAAGTCGTTCGTGTTCGGCGGCAAGGCCGGAACCGTCTACGACGTCGCGCTGCGGATCCGGGGCATCTTCGAACCCACCATCATCAAGGGTGGCGAGACGCCCTACCCCGAACATCCCTACTTCAGGGTTGGTGGAACCGTGGATGCCCTGGATTGGTCGCACTGGCACATCGAAGTGTCGAGCCCCAAGCAGACCTACTGGCTGAATCACTATCCCAAGGTCTCGCACACGATCTACAAGGAGGACTTCGAAGCAACCATTGCGGTGGCGGCGGGTGCAACCGTTGTCGTCCGCGTCATCGATGGCAACGATCGACAGATCGACAACGGGAAGCCTGGTCCGGATCGGCAGCAGATCATCGCGGGTGTGGTAGACGATCCCCGCCCGGGTCAGATGTTGCGTCTCGACGTGCTCCGCGTCAAAGCGCGGTGAGCCCGAGCCTCCACATGCGCTTCATCCATCCTGTCCTGGTTCTGTGGTTGCCTCTCGCCACCGTCGTCTCCGTACCCGCGCAGCCGATCACGGCCGCCGGCCAGCCCGCGCAGCTGGACATTCGCGCCGCCGGCGAGCACAGCATCCGCGTCACGCTCAAGCCCATCGGGTTTGCGGGGGACTTTCCCTTCACGCCCGCGGTGACCGAACGGTCGTACCCCGCTTCCGCGGTGAGCCTCCGGGATATCACCGCTCCCGCCACGGCCAAGGTCGGGACTCTGCGGGTGGACGTGCGCCCGAACCCTCTCACGGTGGTCGTCACGAACGCGGCCGGCCAGCCCGTGCAGACGCTCGTGTTCGAGCCGGACGGCAACCTGTCGTTCGGCCTCGACGGGCAGCCGGTCCTCGGGATGGGTGAGGGCGGGCCCCTGCCGGCACCCGGAAGCCCATGGCGGAGCCACGCGGTCCAGTTCGACCGGCGCGGCCAGCTGGACTTGATGGAGCCCCGGTGGCAGGCCGACATGTACGGGTCGCGCAATCCCGCGGCCATGCTGCTCGGCACCGGAGGATGGGGCCTCTTCGTCGCAACGCCCTGGGTGCAGGTCGACATGCGGCGCGACGATCGCGGCCTGTTCATTCCCTACAAGCCGCCGAGCGGCGCTGACGTCCCGCAGACCCGGGACAACCAGCGCCAGAACCTCGGCAAGGGCGTCCATCCCGTCAGCGCGATCGTTCCGGGCCTCTTCGACCTGTTCGTCTTCGACGCGCACGAGCCTGCAAAGGCCATGCGGGACTTCGCCGTCATCACCGGCCCCGCGGCCATGCCCCCTCGCTGGGCGCTCGGCTACATGCAGTCGCATCGCACCCTCGAAGATGACGCGCAGATGCTCGGCATCGTCGACACCTTCCGCGCCAAGAAGATCCCGCTCGATGCGGTGATCTACCTCGGCACCGGCTTCTGCCCCCGGGGCTGGAACACCACCCAGCCATCGTTCGACTTCAATCCCGAGGTGTTCAAGCGGGACCCCAAACAGGTGCTGGCCGACATGCACGCCCGCAACGTGAAGGTCGCCGTGCACATCGTCCCGTGGGACAGGGACCAGCTGCCGACGCTCCACGGGTCGATCCCGGCCAAACCCGGCGAGACGCTGGACGCATCCCACATCCAGAACTACTGGAAGCCGCACGCGGGCCTCGTTGCGGCCGGCGTCGATGCCTTCTGGCCCGACGAGGGGGACTGGTTCAATCTCTTCGAACGCATCAAGCGCCATCAGCTCTACTACGAAGGGGCCCTGTCGACCACGCCGAACGTGCGGCCGTGGAGCCTGCAGCGCAACGGCTACCCCGGCATTGCAAGATGGGGCGGGTGGGTCTGGTCGGGCGACACGGACTCGTCGTGGAAGACGCTCGAGGCCCAGATCGCGGTCGGCCTCAACTACTCGCTGAGCATCGGCCCGTTCTGGGGTTCGGACATCGGCGGCTTCTACCCCAACAACGAGCTGACGGGCGAGTTGTACGCGCGCTGGCACCAGTTCGCGGCGTTCTGCGGGTCCTTCCGTTCGCACGGGCGCACGTGGTGGCTCCGGCTTCCCTGGGGGTGGGGCTCGAACGAGATGGGCCCGAGGGAGCACAACAACACCAACGCCCCGATACCCGCGGACGACCCGCGCAACGTCCTGCCGTCGGAGATGAACAACCCTGCCATCGAACCGGTCGTGAAGCGGTACTCGGAGTTGCGCTACCAGCTGATGCCGTATACCTACACCCTGGCGTGGGAAGCCCGCCAGACGGGCATGCCCCTGATGCGCGCCATGTGGCTGCACTATCCCCACGACGACGCCGCGCGGGCGCTCGGCACGCAGTACCTGTGGGGGCGGGACATGCTGATCGCGCCGGTCTTCGAGAAGGGTGCCCTGTCCAGGGCGGTGTACCTTCCCACCGGGACGTGGTACGACTGGTGGACCAATGCGACGCACGCGGGCGGGCAGAGGGTCACCCGCGCCGTGGACCTCGCCACGATGCCGATCTTCGTCCGGGCCGGAGCGATCATCCCGTTGGACCCCGTCCGGCAGTACACGAGCCAGGTGGTCAGCGAGCCCACGACGCTCAGGGTGTACCGCGGCGCGGACGGCCAGTACACGCTGTACGAGGACGACGGCATCAGCCAGGACTACCTGGCGGGAAAAGGTGCTTTGACCCGCATGACGTGGAACGAGCGGAGCGCGCGGCTGACCCTCGAGCCGGGCCCGCCCGGCGGTGCGACGAATCTGACGGCTCGGCGCACATTCACTGTCGAGTTGATCCCCGACGGCACGACCCGGACCGTCCAGTACTCAGGCAGACGCGTCGACGTCAGGTTCTGAGGTGATTCATGAGCCACACTGAGAAGAGCTCCCTGACCCGACGTGAGCTGCTGAAGACTGCGGGGAAGGCGACGGCCGTGGTGGTGGCCTCGCCGCTCGTCGAGCTCGCGTTCGGCGGCGACGGCGTGCTGTCGGCGCAGGCGCTCCCCCCGGCCACCTTCAACGCTGTCGCCGGGCCGGACCGCGTGGTGATGCGCCACGGCAAGACATATCTGAACGCGTGGACCGGCGTCGGCCAAAAGCCGCGCAGGCAGCGCCTCCCTGGTGGCCCTCCCCCGCAGGCCGCCCCGCCGCCGCCACCACCACCAGGGCCCGCCCCGGCCGTGGCCTGGAGCCAGGTGTCCGGTCCGGGCACGGTCACGTTCGCCGACCCGAAGGCGCCCGTGACGACGGCTCCGTTCTCGGCGCCGGGCGAGTACGTCGTCCAGATGGCGGCCGACAACGGTACGGCGAAAGCGACCTCGACCCTCGTCGTGAAGGTCGAGCTGCCGCCGCCGCCCGAGCAGCTCCGTTTCGTGGTCACGCGGCCCTACGCGGTGACGGGCCCGTTCTGGGCGTCCCGGGTCAAGGCCCTGATCACCTCGTGGATTCCGTACTGCATCGACCAGTGCAACCGCACCGACATCCCCGCCGGGCGAGGCGACGGCGGCATCGACAACTTCGTCGAGGCCGCGAAGGCCTTGCGCGGCGAGCCGTACGCCGCGCACAAGGGCTACGTCTTCTCGAACGCGTGGGTGCACCAGACGGTCGAGTCCATCTGCCTGGCGTTGATGATCGACCCGCAGGGCGATCAGGAGATCATCGCGGCGCAGAAGAAGCTGCGCGCGTCCCTCGAGGACTGGATCCCGAAGATCCTGGCCGCGCAGCATCCCGACGGCTACCTGCAGACGGCGTTCACGCTGCGCAACGCGCCGCGCGCCGAGCAGCCCGCCGCCGGCGGGCGGGAACCCTGGCGGGAGCGGTGGTCCGTCTCCCACCGGCGGAATCACGAGGGCTACGTCGCCGGCTACTTCATCGAGGCGGCGATCAACCACTACGTGATGTCGGATGGCAAGGACCTCCGTCTGT
This sequence comes from uncultured Acidobacteriota bacterium, assembly GCA_963742595.1. Taxonomy (GTDB): domain Bacteria; phylum Acidobacteriota; class Vicinamibacteria; order Fen-336; family Fen-336; genus CAVPGH01. The sequence continues at coordinate 1,155,649 of CAVUMT010000001.1, forward strand.
ACGACGCGGCCAAGAAGCTCTGCGACTGCTGGGCGGATCACATCGGCCCCGCGCCGAAGCAGGCGTGGTACGACGGCCACCAGCAGATGGAGCAGGCGCTCGTCCGGTTCGGCCGCTTCGTGAACGAGATCGAGAGGAAACCGGGCTCGAAGACCGGCCCCGGCGACCGGTACATCGCCCTCGCGAAGTTCCTCCTGGACTGCCGCAAGGACGGCACCGAGTACGACCAGAGCCACCTGCCCGTCCAGCAGCAGTACGAGGCGGTCGGCCACGCCGTGCGGGCGGTCTACACGTACTCGGGCATGGCCGATGTCGCCGTCGAGACCCACGACGTCGACTACCAGAGCGCGATCAGGTCGATCTGGGACAACCTCGTCAACAAGAAGTACTACCTGACGGGCGGCGTGGGGAGCGGCGAGACGGCGGAAGGATTCGGGCCGAACTACTCGCTGCGCAACGACGGCTACTGCGAGACCTGCTCGAGCTGCGGCGAGATCTTCTTCCAGTGGAAGCTGCACCTCGCGTATCACGACGCGCAGTACGCCGACCTCTACGAGCAGACCCTGTACAACGCGGTCTACGGCTCGCTGGACCTGACGGGCAAGAACTTCTACTACGACAACCCGCTCGACGAGATCACGGCTCGGTACCCGTGGCACAACTGCCCGTGCTGCGTCGGCAACATCGCGCGCACGATGCTGATGCTGCCGACCTGGGCCTACTCGCGGTCCGCCGACGCGGTGTACGTGAACCTCTTCGCCGGCATGCGGGTCAATCTCGGCGAGGTGGCCGGCACCGAGGTCGAGATGGTGCAGGAGACGAACTACCCGTGGGACGGCACGGTGAAGCTCACGGTGAACCCGAAGGCGCCGAAGGCCTTCGCGGTGCGGATCCGCGTGCCGAAGCGTGACGTGAGCACGCTCTACCGCGCGACGCCGAACGGCGACGGGATCACGAAGATGACGGTGAACGGCACTGCCTTCAAGGCGCCCGAGGCGCGCGGCTACGCGGAGATCTCGCGGCGGTGGAAGGCCGGCGACACGATCGAGCTCACCCTGCCGATGCCCGTCCAGCGCGTGTACGGGAGCGACAAGATCATCTCGGGCGACGGCCGGCCGTCGCCGGTCAAGGACAAGGTCGCGCTGCGCATCGGCCCGCTCGTCTACAACATCGAGAAGGTGGACCAGGACATCACCGGCGTGCTCCCGCCGCAAGCGCCCCTCGTCAGCGAGTGGCGAGCCGATCTGCTCGGCGGCGTCAACGTCATCAAGGGCACGTTCGCGAGCGGCGCGCCGATGACCGCGATTCCGAACCCCATGCGGTACAACCGCCATCCTCCGGCCCCGCAGCCGTCGCCCGGTCCCCCGCCGGCCCCCGGCACGCCGCGTCCGGAACCGCCGCCGCCGGAGTCGATCGTGTGGATCCGGGAGAAGTAGAGCCCAAGCCGCCGTCCCCGCGAGATGACGGCGCAAAGGAGAAGCCACGATGCTGAGAAAGCCCACCCTCTACAGAGCCGTCACTCCCGCGTACGCCAAGGGCGACAACCAGTTCACCGGAACGATCAAGAGAGTGACAGTCGCCGTGAAATAGAGAACGAAGGCCAAAGAATCCAATCGCCGCCAGAATCGAAGTTCGCGCCGAGCCGGATCTGCCCTCGAGGCCGCCTTCGGTGACTATCATGCGGTTGTCGCCATCGGGCACTTCTGGCCCGCGCAACCACGGCGTGCTTGGCCAAGGCGCCGGTCGGAGCACGACCCCGGCTCCTGTAATATGGCGTCCGTCTCTCCTTCCTTCGGAGCTTCGCGGTGAGCCTCGCCCCCGGCGTTCGGCTTGGGCCGTACACGATCGAAGCCTTCCTCGGCGGGGGCGGTATGGGCGAGGTGTACCGGGCGAGCGACTCGCGGCTCGAGCGCGCGGTCGCCCTCAAGCTGCTGCCCGCGGCCGTCTCGAGCGATCCCGACCGGCTCGCTCGCTTCGAGAGGGAAGCGAAGCTGCTCGCCGCGCTCAACCATCCCAACATCGCCCACGTCTACGGCTTCGAGCAGGTGGCGGCGCCTTCCGGGCAGGCCGCACACGTGCTCGCGATGGAGCTCGTCGAAGGCGAGGACCTCGCCCGCCGTCTCGAGCGCGGACCGATCGCGCAGGGCGAGGCGCTCGCGATCGCCCGGCAGGTCGCGGAGGCGCTCGACGAGGCGCACGAGAAGGGGATGGTCCACCGCGATCTGAAGCCAGCCAACGTCATGCTGACGCCGGACGGTCGGGTCAAGATCCTCGACTTCGGGCTGGCGAAGGCCTGCGCGACCGATGGACAGACCGGAGCGGCCACCGGCTCGGAGTCGCCGACGCTTTCGGCGCCAATCACACGGGCGGGAGCAGTCTTCGGCACGACGGCCTACATGTCTCCCGAGCAGGCGCGCGGCCTCCCCGTGGACAAGCGGACCGACGTCTGGGCATTCGGCTGCCTGCTGTTCGAGATGCTCGCGGGTAGTCGACCCTTCGACGGGCACACGGCCACCGACACGCTCGCGGCGATCCTGGCGGCCGACCCTCGATGGCACGTGCTGCCGCCGGCGACTTCGGAGTGGCTGCGCCGACTGCTGCGCCGATGCCTCGAAAAGGACGCACGCCGCCGGCTGCGCGACATCGGCGACGCGCTCGCGGACATGGACGATCCTTCTGACGCCCGCGGCGACGCGCTCGAGCCCGGCCCAACTCCCCCACGACTGCAGCGCCGCCATCAGCTGGCGCTCGCGTTCGCGCTGCTCCTCGCGGGCATAGCACTCGCCCTGGCATGGCGCCGTGTCGGCGCCCTCCAGTCGGTCGGGCCCACGACCATCCGCACCACGATCGTGCTGCCGCGCGGCCAGAAGCTGTCCTCCGGCGATGCCACCTACGCCCTGGCACTCTCGTCGGACGGCCGACGGCTCGCCTACGTCGGCGAGCAGGATGGCGCCACCCAGCTCTGGGTCAGGGAGCTCAGCAGCCTCGAGTCGAAGCCGCTCGCGGGAACGGCGGGAGCGACGCACCCGTTCTTCTCTCCCGACGGCGAGTGGATCGGCTACTTTGCGGGTGGCGCGCTCCAGAAGGTGGCCGCCTCCGGCGGAGCGCCGCTCCGCATCTGCACCGTGAAGGCGCGAAGCCTCGGCGCGAGCTGGGGGCGCGACGACCGCATCGTGTTCGCACTGTGGGGATCGGGGCTGCACGTCGTCGAGGCGAGAGGCGGCGAGCCCCGGCGCATCGGTAGCCTCGAGGACGCGCGCTGGCCGGAGATCCTGCCGGACGGCCGGACGGTGCTCTTCACCACGCAACGAGCCTTCGCGACCATGTCCATCGACGGGAGCGCGTTCCGCGTGGCCGCGACGACCACCGATTCGCCGCTCGACGGACCCGCCGTCCTGGGGACGGGCACGCTGGCGCAGGCCCGCTACCTGCCGACCGGCCACATCGTGTTCGGCCAGGCCCCGGGCATCGTGCGCGCCGCGTCGTTCGATCCTGCGTCGGCACGCCTGACGGGCCCCGTCGCCTCGGCCGTCCAGTCTGTCGAACGCGCGCGCAACGCGGGCGCCGTCTACTTCGCCGTCGCTCCGACCGGCGTTCTGGTCTACGCGACGACGGGTTACCGCCACCGCCTGGTCTGGGTCGACCGCAGCGGCGCAAGGTCGCCGATCAGCGCCGACCGCGCGGCGTTTCGCAGCCCCCGGCTCTCCCCGGACGGCGCCCAGCTCGCCGTCGCCGTCAACGACGAGACGCGCCGCGGCGACGTGTGGGTCTACGACCTGCGGACTGGAACGAGGCGTCGGCTCACGCGGGAACGCCACAACGGCTGGCCGGTGTGGACGCCCGACGGACGGCTCATCACGTTCAACACCGCGGGCGGGATCGCCGAGGTGTCGCCCGACGGCAGCGCGGCGCCGCGCGTGCTCCTTCCTCGCCCCGACGACAACCCGCTATACCCGATGTCGTGGTCGCCCGATGGGCGCGAGCTGCTGTTTGACGTGGAGGGGGCGACGGGCACCGACCTTTCGGTGCTGAGCCGCGGCGGCGAGGCGCGCACCCTGTTGGCTGAGCCCTACGACGAGAGGAACGCCGCGATCTCGCCCGACGGCCGCTTCGTGGCCTACGTCTCGGACGAATCGGGGCGTGCGGAGGTCTACGTCGCGAGCTATCCCGGTTTCGGGCGCCGCGCTGGCATCTCGACCGACGGCGGCACCCACCCGCGCTGGTCGCGTGACGGCCGCGAGATCTTTTTCCGCCAGGGAGACGCGCTCCTGGTCGCGAGCGTCGACACGAAGCGGGGCTTTCGGGCGGAGCGGCCGCGCCGGCTGTTCTCGGGCGCCTACGACGGTGAGGGCCGGCACGGGGCGTACGATGTCGCCCCCGACGGGCGCCGGTTCGTCATGATCGAGGACGACGAAGCGTCGTCGCTGCGCGAGCTGACGCTGGTGCAAGGCTGGTTCGAAGAGCTCCGCCGGCTCGCGCCGCCGGGCCGCTGACGCCGGCTGGGCTATTCGACCAGCGTTTGGATCTCCGCGACCGATGTCACCTCCAGGTATCCCGAGCCCTCGGGCAGCGCCTGGAGGGTACAGCTCGCAATCCGGACGCTCTACAAGTTCCTCGTCGACGGGGTCCGGCCACGCCCGGTGATCCGCATGGCTCCCCACGTGGTGCCTTTACACGCGGAGTCGGCGCGGAAATAATCGAACCGTTCTGCATGGCATCAGGTCCCGGATCCCTTCCCCCATGAGCCCCTCGCGCCGCACCTTTGTGCGACTCTCGCTCGGCTCGGCACTCTCGATGGCCGCCGAGCGGCTCCTCGCACAGGGCGTTTCCACTCACACCGCCAAGCCCCTGCCCCGGCAGGCCCCTTCCGGGCGCCCTTTCGACGCACACTTCGTCGACGTCGCTTCCGCCGCCGGGTTGCACGCGCCGACGATCTATGGAGGCGTCGAAAGCAAGAAGTACATCCTGGAGTCGACGGGCTGCGGCTGTGCGTTCGTCGACTACGACAACGACGGCTGGATGGATATCTTCCTGCTCTCGGGCACCCGCCTCGACGGCGCTCCGCCGGGCGCGACCAACCGCCTCTACAAGAACAATCGTGACGGGACGTTCACCGATGTCACGGAAAAGGCCGGCCTGGGTGCCGTGGGTTGGGCTTCCGGAGTCTGCGTCGGGGACTACAACAACGACGGCTTCGAAGATCTCTTCTGCACCAGCTTCGGGCAGAACACCCTCTACCGGAACAACGGCGACGGAACCTTCACGGACGTGACGAAGGCGGCGGGGCTCCTGAACGCCGAGCCGCGCTGGGGAGCCGGATGCAGCTTCCTGGACTACGACCGGGATGGCCACCTGGACCTGTTCGTCTCCAACTACGTGCGCTTCTCGTTCGAGCACGCGCCCGTCCCCGGGGCGAACACCAACTGCCACTGGAAGGGCATTCCCGTCGAGTGCGGACCGCGGGGGATGCCGACCGGACGGCATTCCCTGTATCGAAACAACGGGGATGGAACGTTCACCGACGTCAGCCAGCAGGCCGGCATCGCCCAGGCCACCACAAGGCTACGGCATGACCGTGGTGGCGGCGGATCTCGACGAGGACGGGTGGCCGGACATCTATGTCGCCTGCGATTCCACCCCCAGCCTGCTGTTCATGAACAACCACGACGGAACGTTCCGCGAAGAGGGAGTATTGCGGGGCGTGGCCCTCAGCGAGGACGGCGCGGAACAGGCGGGGATGGGCGTGGGGATCGGCGACTACGACCTCGACGGACACCTCGACCTCTTCAAGACGCATTTCGCCGACGACGCCAACGGCCTCTATCACAACGACGGGAAGGGGAATTTCGACGACGTCACCCGGACGTCGCGGGTGGGCGTGGAGACGCGCTACGTCTGCTGGGGCGCCGGCATCGTCGACCTCGACAACGACGGCCATCCGGACTTGTTCATGGTGACGGGCATGGTCTACCCGGAGGTGGAACGCAAGCTCCCGCAATACGCGAACAAGACACCGCGCGCCGTCTTTCGCAATCTCGGCAACGGGACTTTCGAGGAGCTGATGGAGACGGCGGGGCCCGCGGTCGCGGAGGCGCACTGCAGCCGGGGATGCGCCTTCGGCGATTTCGACAACGACGGCGACGTGGACGTGCTCATCGTCAACCTGAACGAGCCTCCGTCGCTTGTTGCGCAACGACCTACGCGGGAAGCAGAACTGGATCAAGGTGAAGCTGGAAGGCGTCAAGTCCAATCGCAGCGCCATCGGGGCCCGGGTCCTCGCCCGCTATGGGGGGAAGACCCAGGCCCAGGCGGTCGCTGAGCCAATCCAGCTTCTATTCCTGCAACGATCCCCGGCTGCACTTCGGCCTCGGGAGCTCCACCTCGGTCGATCTCGACGTCTATTGGCCGAACGGGCTCCAAGAGTCGTTCAAGAACGTCGCCGCAAATCAGCTCGTCACCCTGAGAGAGGGCGTAGGAACAGTGCCGAACCGCGGCTGGTCCAGGTCGTAGCCGCGACTTCGAGCTGGTCTCCGGTCGCGTCCCGTCCTAGAACCAGATCTTGACGCCCACCTGCCACCATCGCGGCAGCGTCTGGGCCGACACCTTGCCGAAGTTTCCGCTGCTCAGGTCGTTGACGACGGTTCTGAAGTTTGGATGGTTGAACAGGTTGTAGAACTCGAATCGCAGCTGGATGTTGACGCCCTTCGCGATGGGCGTGTCCTTGTAGATGGTCAGGTCCGTCTGGACGAAGTTCGGGTTGCGGAATTGACCCGTCTGCTCGTCGCCGTTCGTACCCGGAGTGGGCCTGGTGAATTGCCCGGTCGTGAAGATGCCGGTGAGAAAAGCGTCGCCCGTTCCCTGGTTATAGTTGGTCACGTTGGGGTAGTCCCGGTTGTCGCCGTCGGCGTTGTAGTCGCCGCCGCCCGTGAACGAGGCGCTGGTGAAGACCGTGAAGGGCGAGCCGCTCTGATAGATGCTCGTGCCGCCCACGCCCCAGCCTCCCTTCAACCGGCCCGAGCCGGGGAGCTCGTAGTTGAAGCTGAGCGAGAAGCGATTGGGAATGTCCCACGGTGACGGCCCATAGAACTGGTGCGGGTTGACCGACGTCGGGTAGACGCCGGCGTCGTCCTTCGCCGAGGAGCGGGTGTACGAGACGTCGAAGAACGCTCGTCTGAACTGCCCCCTGAGGTCGACAGTGATGCCGTTGTAGTTGCCCACGCGATCGTTCTCGGTGTAGTTGATCGGGCCAAAGCTGGAGTTCAGCCGCGTCGGCGCCGTTCCCGGCGGCTGGTCCAGCAGGTCTCCGGGCAGGGCATTGATGTTCGTCCCGTAGCTCACCGTAGTGGTTTGATTTCCGCCCGAGACCAGCTCGGTGGAGTGGGATCCGCTGTAGAGCAAGCTCGCCACCAGGTTCTTGCCGAGCCGGCGCTCCAGGGTCGCCGCCCAGACGTATACCTTGGGCGAGACTATGTCGGGGTTGATGGCACCAATCGTGAACGCGGCCCCCTTCACCCCTCCCTTCTCGTCGAGACAGGGAGCAGTGGGACACAGTGAGGTTCCGGCCAGCGCAGGAAACGTGAATCCGAACGGCGGCGTGCTGCCCGTGCCCTGCCTGAAGATGGGAGGGCTCGGTGAGTTGGCAAAGAAGGTCGGCAGGATGAGCCCGGGAGGGTTCCCACGAAACTGTTCCTGGACGTTGGCCGGAGTCAGCCAGTTGCTGTAGAACCCGAAGCCGCCGCGCACCAGCCAGTCACCCTTGCCCGTGACGTCCCAGGCCGCGCCGATCCGCGGATTCCAGACCTTCGGCGACCTGTTCAGCGCTTTCTCCGATGGTCGGGCCACGCCGTTCGCCACTTGCTCGTTGAACGTGGAACCGGACCCGAGATAGAAGTTGCCGAAGACCGTCGAGTCCGACCGGGAATACGGGTTGCCTTGATCGTCGAAGCGGAGACCCACCGTCAGGGTCAAGTTCCGCCGGGCTTTCCAGGTGTCCTGTACGAAGACCCCCCAGGTCTTGGAAGCCGCATCCCAGTCCCAGAGCTGCTGCTGGCCCGTGTTGGGGTTGTACATCACACTGCCCTGGTTCAGGGGCGCGTCCCGGGCCAGGCTCAGGAGGTTGTCGAAGCTGAACGTTGGATACGACCACGGCCCCTGGAAGGGCTCCACGTCGTCTCCGAACCAGCCCTCGACCCCCACCTTCAACACGTGCGCACCGCGAACGTGCGTCAGGACGTCGCGCCACTGATGGTTGTTCTGGATGAAGTTGCCCTGGGCGAAGCCGACACCATAGTTGACCGACTGCCCGGTGACGTTGACGTTGGGGATGGTGAAGTCACCCGTTTCGGCGAGAAAGCCCTCGACGCGATTCTGGCCGTAGATGAACTCGTTCAACGTGTTGGGGCTGAAGGTGTGTGTCCAGTTCACCTGGACGGCGAATTGCGTGGTGTGGTTCGTGGTCGAGAACTGGGGAATGACGTCGGGTCCGCCGAAGTTGAGGGTCGTTCGGAAGAAGCTGGCATAGATCCGATCGTTCTTGAAGGACTTGTCGATGCGGCCGAAGTACTGCTCGCCATCCCGGAAATTGCTCGAGTTGAAGATCCCGCTGTTGATCATCGGGGTGGCGCAGGGCAGGTTGTTGGTCGCCGGGGTTCCGCACGTGCCCGGGAAGATGTTCTGCGCCGTGCTCGTGACGCCGCTGACCGTCGCGTTGGAGGGCGGGTACTCGTTCAGGATCTTCGTCCCGAAGGTGTTCGGATAGTTCGCCCTGGCCCACGCGGCGAACTCGGGGGCGGGAAACGTCAGCACCTGGTTGCCCGTGGAGGCCGACGAGCGCAGGATTTCGGCCCCGAAGAAGAAGAAGAACTGCTTGCCCGGAATGATGGGGCCGCCGACCGTCGCCGAAAGGTTGTGGCTGTGGAACGGATTGTATTCATGATCGGAGCCGGGCAAGGAGTACTTGGCGTACATGCTCTCCTTGTTGTAGTAGTCGCTCACCATGCCGTGGAATCGATCCTGTCCGGACTTCGTGGTCATGGCGAACTGGATCGAGCTCGAGTGCCCGTACTCCACGGCAAAGGTGTTGACCTGGTTGGACGCCTCCTGGATGACGTCGGGATTGGGAGTGAGGTTCAGGACGCCCTGCCGGATGGGGCTGGTGACGTCGAGGCCGTCCACGATCCACATGTTCGCGAGCGTGCCCTGGCCGTTGGCGCTGGCATCCACTTGCGTTTCCGTCGAGAAGTTGTCGACACCCGATCCCGGAGCGCCAGCACCCGAGGTTCCCAGCCCCGAAACGCCCGGCGCCACCGTGGCGAGGGTAAACATGCTGCGCCCCGCCAGCGGCAGGGTGGAAAGCTCCTTCGTCTCGAGAGTCATCTGATTCCGGGTCTCGGAGGTGTTGACCAGCGGAGTCTCCGCGGTGACGTTCACCGTTTCCGCCCCCGTGCCAACCTTGACGGAGATGGGCACGTTCAGGTTCTGGTTCGTAGCGAGGTTCACCGTCACTTCCGTCCCGGCAAAGCCCGGCGCCTCCACCGTGATCTTGTACGGGCCGGGCGCGAGACTCAGGAACCGGAAGCCTCCCGTGGCATCGGTCGTAGTGGCCGCCGAAGCCTGCGTGGCAAGGTTGAGGAGCGCGACCTTCGCGTGCGGGATCGCGGCGCCACTGGGATCTTCAACCGTGCCCTGGATGTTGCCGGTGAACTGGGCCGAAGCGGAACCCGTGAATAGCAGGAAAACGATGAACACCTGGATGAACAGCGACGCTTTGCTGAGCGCGACGAGTACCGGACGGACCGCCAAGACGGGGAACCTCGACATATCCACCACCTTCCGCCCACCGCTAAGTACGGTAACATCTTGACCGTTTACGTTAACGGCCTGCGGCTGTCAAGCACTTTTTTGGGATCGCCACCAAGGGCTCGGTTTTGCGGCGTTTCTGGAGGGGCGGGCGACTGAGCTAGGCTGAACGCGAAACCGGAAAGGATGAGAAATGCCCAGGGGGGTGAAGCAGCACGCTGGGCGGACGAAGCCGCCGGGAATCCGAGAGATCGCGGAGAGCCTCGGCCTCTCGATCGGGACCGTCGACCGCGCGCTCCACAACCGGCCCGGGATCAACGGGGAGACGCGCCGCCGGATCCTGCAGCGCGCCGAGGCGCTGGGCTACCGTCCGAACCTGGCGGCGCGCTTCCTCTCCTCGCAGAAGCAGCTCCGGATCGGCGTCAACCTTCCGCGCGAGATCGCGTCGTTCTTCGACCTGGTGAAAGAGGGCATCCTGGCGGCGGTGCGTTCCGTCGAGACCAGCCACGTCAGGGTCATCCATCGCTCCTACCCCGGGCTGGGAGACGGCGAAGAAGACGCGCTCGCGGAAGCCCTGGCGGACGACCTCCACGGACTCATCATGGTGCCGGGCCAGCCGGCGGCCCTCGCGCCGCTCCTCAAGCAAGCGGCGGAGCGCGGCCTGCCGGTGGTCTGCGTGAACACCGACGCACCCGAGGTCGAGCACCTCGTGACCGTCTCCGTCGACTCGCTCACGACCGGCCTGCTCGCGGGGGAGCTGATGGGCCGGTTCCTCGCGGGGAAGGGCCGGGTGATGGTGGTGACGGGGCAGCTCGGCACCATCGACCATGCGCAGAAGGTGGCGGGCTTCCGCCGGGCGCTCGCCGAGATGTGGCCGGACCTGCGGCTCGAGCGTCGTCGAGGCGCACGACCACGAACGGGAGGCCTACGAGAAGAGCCGGCAGGTGCTGACCTCGACGCCCGACATCGGCGGTGTCTACGTGAGCACCGTCAACTCCATCCCGGTGCTGAAGGCGATCGAGGACGTGGGTCTGGCCGGCCGCGCCACCGTCATCACCTCGGACCTCTTCCGGGCCCTCGGTCCGTTCATCGAGTCGGGACGGGTCGCCGCCACCCTGTACCAGCGCCCTTCCATGCAGGGCCAGCTCGCATTCCAGGCGCTCTACAGGTTCCTCGTCGACGGCGTCCGGCCCCGCCCGGTGATCCGGATGGCTCCCCACATCGTGATGAAGGGCAACCTGAAGCTCTTCATGGACCGCCTGCCCGCACGCGACCAAGGGCCATCCCGGCCGTGGCGAGCCCGAAGGCGGCGAGCCCGAGGGCCCGGAGGGCCCGCTCACCGTCTAGGGGCGGAAGCGCTACATGGACCGAGACCTCAGGATCTACAATTCGCGGTGTCGGCGCGCTGCGGGAATCCGTCCGCACACGCGTCGCCATTCGAGGAACAGAGAGGCGAGAGGCATGACCCGATTCCTGACCGGTGCGACGCTGTCCCTGACGCTCGGCCTCGCGTGCGCGGGCCTGGCGGCGGAGCCGGCAGCCGCCCGCGACTACCCGATCCAGCCGGTGCCGTTCACCCAGACCGCGATCACGGACGCCTTCTGGGCGCCGCGGATCGGGACGAACCGCGACGTCACCATCCACCACAACCTCCAGAGCTGCCAGCGCACTGGGCGAGTCCAGAACTTCGTCGTGGCCGCCCGACAGGCCGAGGGATCCTTCCAGGGCGTGTTCGGGTTCGACGATTCGGACGTCTACAAGGTGATCGAAGGCGCCGCCTTCACCCTGGGCCTGCAGCCCAACCCGGCGCTGGACGGCCAGCTCGACGACGTGATCGCGAAGATCGCGGCCGCTCAGGAGCCGGACGGCTACCTGTACACCGTGGGCCAGATCGGCAAGACCGCCGAGAAGCCGATCTGTTGCGTGAGCAAGTCCCGCTGGGAGGACCTCCGCATGGGCCACGAGCTGTACAACGCCGGGCACCTGTTCGAGGCCGCGGTGGCCCACTACCAGGCGACGGGCAAGCGGAACCTGCTGGACGTGGCGACGAAGTACGCCGACCTGCTGACCCGCGTTTTCGGGCCCGGCAAGAACATGGGCGTCCCCGGACACGAGGAGGTCGAGATCGGCCTCGTCAAGCTGTATCGCGTGACCGGGAACGAGGAGTACCTGAAGCTCGCGCGCTTCTACCTGGACCAGAGGGGCAACGCCCAGGGGCACGAGTTGTACGGCCCCTACGCCCAGGACCACGCGCCGATCGTCCAGCAGTCGACCGCGGTGGGCCACGCGGTGCGCGCGGCCTACCTGTACACGGGCATGGCGGACGTGGCGGCGCTCACCGGCGCCGAGGGCTACGTCCCGGCCCTCGACCGGATCTGGAACGACGTGGTCTCGAGCAAGCTCTACGTCACGGGCGGCATCGGCGCCGAGCACGAGGGGGAGGCGATGGGCGACCAGTTCCACCTGCCGAACCGGACCGCCTACTCCGAGACCTGCGCCGCGATCGCGAACGCGATGTGGAACTACCGGTTGTTCCGACTGCACGGCGACGCGAAGTACATCGACGTCATCGAGCGGACCGCTTACAACACGATCCTCTCCAGCGTCGCGCTCCGCGGCGACCAATTCTTCTACGTCAACCCCCTGGCCTCGGACGGGAAGTTTGCATTCAACGCCGACAAGTCCACGGGCCGGCGCCCGTGGTTCCGCTGCTCGTGCTGCCCGCCCAACGTGGCGCGCTTCCTCGCGAGCTTCGGCAGCTACGTCTACGCCCAGGGCGACGACGGGATCTACGTCAACCTGTTCGTCGGCGGGCGCACGCGCGTCGCTCTGGGCGGGCGCACGCGCGTCGCTCTGGGCGGCCGCAGCGTGGAGCTCCGCCAGGCCACCGAGTACCCCTGGAAGGGCGACGTCGCGATCAGCGTCAAGCCTGACGCCGAGGCGGAGTTCGCACTGCACGTCCGGGTGCCGGGCTGGGCGAGGGAGCAGCCGGTGCCGAGCGACCTGTACCGCTACAAAGACAGCGCCGGTCTTCCGTACACGCTCTCGGTCAACGGACAGCCGGCGAAGGTCGAGCTCGTCCGCGGCTACGCCGTCCTGAAACGGCGCTGGAAGGCGGGCGACACCGTCCAGTTGTCCCTGCCGATGCCGGTGCGCCGGCTCGTCAGCGACGAGCGGGTGGCGGCAAACCGGGGCCGGGTTGCGCTCGAGCGGGGGCCCATCGTATACGCGGTCGAGTCGATCGACAATGGAGGCGACGTCTTCAACATCGTGTTGCCCGACGCCGCAGCCCTGTCGGCCGAGCGACGCCCCGACCTCCTCGGGGGCGTGACCGTCATCACGGGGCGGGCGCTCGGCCTCTTCCCCGGGGATGACGGGCGCACGGTGGTCACCCGCGAAAAGGACTTTCTCGCGGTCCCGTACAACGTCTGGTCGAACCGCGGCGAGGACAGGATGGCCGTGTGGCTGCCGCGGAGAGTCAGCCTCGACTTCGAGGTGCCTTAGGCCCACTGGACTTGGGCCCTTGGTTCTGCGATCGTCTCCAAAGCCCTTGCGTCCGCGAGATCCTACTCCCGGGCGCACATCCCAGGGGGAGCCGAGCGCCATGACCACTACAGCCGGCGGATCGAAAATCTCGGGCCGGGCCCGCCGGGGCCTCGTTGCGGTCGTGTGCGCAGCCCTGCTCACCCCCGGCGATGCAGTACTTCTCGCTCAGGCCGCACAGGCGCCCGCCGCAGCGAGTGAAGCGAAGCTTCCGGCCGATCAGCTCGATGCACTGGTGGCGCCGATCGCCCTCTATCCCGACGAGCTCCTGGGACAGGTCCTCGTGGCCTCCACCTACCCGCTCGAGATCGTCCAGCTCCAGCAATGGCTCTTGAAGAACAAGGACCTGAAGGGCAAGGCTCTGACGGACGCCGTGGCCAAGCAGTCTTGGGACCCCAGCATCCAGGGGATGGCGGGCCTCCCCGAAGTGGTCAAGCGCCTGGGCGACGACATCCAGTGGACGACGGAGCTGGGCAACGCCTTCCTGGCGCAACAGAGCGACGTGATGGACGCCGTCCAGAGGATGCGCAAGAAGGCCCAGGGGACGGGTGCGCTCAAGACGACCGAGCAGCAGAAGGTCGAGACGAAGGTCATCGAGCAGAAGCAGGTGATCATCGTTCAGCAGGCGAACCCCGAGGTCGTCTACGTTCCCAGCTACAACCCGGTCGTCGTGTACGGCCCGCCCGTCTACGCGTACCCGCCGATCTACTACCCGCCGCCCGGATCGGTGGTCGCCGCCAGCATGATCTCGTTCGGCGTCGGCATGATGGTCGGCGCCGCGTTCCACGGGGGCTGGGGCTACGGCTGCGGCTGGGGCCACAACGACATCAACGTCAACGTCAACAACAATTTCAACCGGAACACCAACATCAATCGAAACACCAACGTCAATAGGGGTGGGAACACGAGCTGGAGCCACAATCCCCAGCACCGCGGCGCCGCACCCTATTCGAACCAAGCCACGGCGAGCAAGTACGGCGGGACGGCACGCGGGGAGTCCCGCCAGGCGAGTGCACGGACGCAAGGGACGCAGGCCAGCCGCGCGGGCGGCGCAGGAGCGAGCACCCAGTCGGCGGGGAGCGGCGCGCGAGGCGGGGCCGCCGCGAGCGACCGTTCCGGAGCACGGAGCGCAAGCCCTTCGGGATCTGGCCAGAGCAGTCGCGGAAGCGGAAGTGCAGGCGGAGGCGGTGACCGGATCGGGAGCCGTGACGTCTCGAGGGGCAGCGGGTCGGGAGGGTCGAGCGCCCTTGGCGGCGGCCCCCACAGCTACAGCGGCCAGAGTGCGCGGGCGAGCAGCTCGAGGGGCTCCTCGAGCGCAGGCTCCCGCGGCGGCGGCTCCCGAGGTGGTGGCGGCGGGCGGCGGAGGTAGGCAACGATGACCTGGAGACGAGAAATGAGATGCCTCTGCGTCGCGGCCGGGGCGCAGGCCCTGGTCCTCTGCGCCGCCGCCGGGGCGCAAGAGAAGCCGGCCCCGCCTCCCGCAGCCGCGCAGAAGACCTTCGCCACGGCCCGCGAAGCCGCGGATGCCCTCGTTTCGGCGGCGGAGAGCTTCGACGTGCTGGCCATGAAGGCGATCCTGGGGCCGGACGGCGAGGACCTCGTCGTGACGGCGGAGCCGGTGAAGGACCGCGACGCCGCCAACGCCTTCGCGGCCAAGGCTCGCGAAAAGCTCGCCGTCGACACGGACCCGAAGAACAAGGATCGCGCCGTCCTCTCGGTCGGGAACCAGGACTGGCCGCTCTCCATCCCGATCGTCCGGGAGAAAGGGACTTGGCGCTTCGACACGGCCGCCGGCCGGCAGGAGGTCCTCTACCGTCGAATCGGCGCAAACGAGCTCGACGCCATCCAGATCTGCCGCGGTTACGTCGAGGCGCAGGTCGAGTACGCGCTGCTCGAGCGCAACGGGTCAGCCGTCAACCAGTACGCGCAGCGCATCATCAGCACGCCTGGAACGCAGGACGGCCTGGCTTGGCGCAACCCGGACGGAACGTGGGAAGGGCCCGTGGGCGAGGATATCGCTCGGGTGATCGCGCTCGGCTATACGGACAAGGCGATGCCCTACCACGGCTACTTCTTCAAGGTCCTGAAGGGCCAGGGCCCGGCGGCGCCGATGGGCGAGATGGACTTCGTGGTGAAGGGCGTGATGATCGGCGGCTTCGCGTTGTTGGCGGTCCCGGCGGAGTACCTCGTCACCGGGGTCAAGACCTTCATGGTCAGCCACGACGGCGTCGTCTACGAGAAAGACCTCGGCGAGGGAACCCTGAACGCCCTGAAGACGATCGAGCGCTTCAATCCGGACAAGACCTGGAGGCCTGTGAGCGAGTAGTCGGCGCTCACGCCGCCCGCCTGACGCGTCGCCAAGGCGCAGGCTACTCGATGCGGAGAGCCTCTACGGGCGAGATCGCGGCGGCCCGGCTCGCGGGAATGACCGCCGCGAGGAACGAGCAGAGGGTGAGCGAGGCCGCGGCGAGGCCGAGCGCTATGGGGTCCCAGAAGGAAACGCCGTATAGCTGGGCGGAAATGAGGCGCCCGGCTCCCACGGCGAGGGGTAGCCCCACGGCGAGTCCGATCAGCACCCGCTTGAAGGCTCCGCTCAGGACGAGCCCGATCACCTTCGAACGGTCGGCCCCCAGTGCCACGCGGATGCCGATCTCGTTGGTACGCCGGGCCACGGTGTAGGCCGTGACGCCGTAGAGGCCCACGGCCGCGAGGACGAGGGCCACCCCTCCGAAGAGCCCGGCGAGGGCGGCGACCGCACGCTCCCGGTCGAAGGAGAGCTCCACCTGCTGGCGCATGGTCCTCACGCTGTTGATCGTCAGGTTGGGGTCGAGGTCGGCCAGCAGCCGGGTCAGCACGGGCTCGAGCGTACCCGGAGGCATGTCGGTGACGAGCATGATCCCGCCGATGAAGTGCGAGCGCAGCTCGATCTTCCGCATCAGCTCGTTCTCGTAGTCGACGTTCTGGGCCAGGGGGACGTAGAACATGGGTCGCGCCGGCCGATCCAGACCCCAGCCCGCGAACTTGGCGTCGCGCACCACTCCGACGATGCGGAAGGTGGAGGCGAGCTCGGGCAAGTCCATACCGAAGTGCTGATCGAGCGGGTCCTCGCCGCCCTTGAAGAAACGCTTTACGAAGGCTTCGTTGACGACGGCCACGGGCTCCGCGGCCTCGTCGTCGGCTTGTGTGAACGCGCGTCCCCGCAGGACGGGCATGCCCCAGTTCTGGAGGTAGCTCGCGCTCACGCGGTCCCAGGACGCGCCCGACTCCTCGTTGAGGCTGGCGGGCGGATGGCCCGCCACCATGACTAGCTCGCCCCAGTTGTCGGTGAGCGGGTTGTAGAGCGCGAGGCCTGCGCCCCGCACTCCGGGGAGAGCGACGAGCCTCTCCTCGAGCTGACGGTAGAGGGCCTGCAGGCGAGCCAGGGTGTAGGTCGCCGGGGGATTGTTGACGTCCACTACGACGCGCCCCTGCACCTTGTAGCCGAAGTCCTGGCTCTCGAGCTTGCCCAGGCTGCGGGCGAGCATGGTCGCGCCCGCGACGAGGACGACCGACAGTGTCGCCTGCACGACCAGGAGCGCCTTGCGCGTGAAGGTCGACCGGTCCCGGGTGCTTCGACCGGCTCCGCGAAGGGCCTCCGCCGGATCGGCGCGAGTGGCGAGCCACGCGGGGGCGGAGCCGAAGATCACACCCGTGAGCAGGGCGAGGGCGAAAGCGAAGGCCAGCACGACGAGCGACGGAGCGACGCTGATGGGAAGGAAGGTCGCGCTGTGGAAGGCGAGCGAGAGCAGGAGCCGCGCGGCACCCGCCGCCACGACCAGGCCGAGGAGGCTGCCGCCGAGGGCGAGCAGGACGCTCTCCGTGAGCGCCTGCGCGACGATCTGCCCGCGCGTGGCGCCCAGGGCCAGCCGCACCGCGGTCTGCCCGCGGCGCGCGATGCCGCGGGCGAGGAGCAGGTTCGCCACGTTGGCGCAGGCGATCAGCATCACCAGGCCGCACACCGCCAGGAGGATCTGCAGGCTCCGGCCGTACTCTTCCTTCATGACGGCGACACCCGCTCCCGCGGGGACGACGTTGACGACCTGTTTCGGGAGAGCCTGGACCACGTCGGCCATCCAGTTGGGTGGATACCCGGAGTCGTGCTCGAGCCAGTGCCGCAGCACTCCCGTGAGGCGCGGCCCCATTCCGTCGATGGAGGCGCCGGGCCGCAAACGGCCGATCACGCGAAGCCACGCGGAGACGGGCTGGCGCAGCAGGCTCCCCTCGCCGTTGACGAGCGGCTCCTGCTGCAGCGGAATCCAAAGGTCCGGAGGGTCGCTCTCCAGCATCTCGCCGAAGAACCCTGGAGGTCCGACGCCGATCACGGTCATGGGATGGCCGTCCACGACGAGGGTCGAGCCGGGGATCGAGGCGTCGGAGGCGTAGACCGTCTGCCAGACGCGGTGGCTCAGGACCACCACCGGCGCGGCGCCGGGGTCGTCGTCCTCGGGGGTGAGGAGGCGTCCGCCAAACGCGCGCACGCCGAGCGTCGAGAAGTAGCTGCCGCTGACGTATTCGGACCGGAGGGGACGGGCGGCGGATTCGACGCCCTCGCGCCGGACCCCCAGCCGCCCCCGTCCCGCCTGGAACGCGGCAACCTCCTCGAACTCTTGCATTTCCGCCTTGAGCCTTTCGTACAAGGGGACGGAGAACATCCCCCATCGCTCCTGAGGCCCCCCTTCCACGCAGCAATTGTCCCCGTCACCCACCCGATAAAGCCTTTCCGGATCGGAGACGGGGAGGGACCGGAGCATCACCGCGTGGATCAGCGTGAAGATCGCGGTCGTGCCCCCGATCCCCAGGGCCAAGGTCAGGACGGCCGCGGCCGTGAACACGGGCGACTGCCGGAACTGACGGAGGGAATAGGGAATGCTGCCGGGCAACAGGGTCATGGAATACCTCATCGCATGTGACGCCTGCCAGGCCCATCGGGTTCAAATTTGCGTAGCCCAGACGACGGGGATTGAGCCTCGAGCGAGGCCGAGGCCGTCCGCTGAGCCACGCCTCGAATCGTTAAAGGCTGCAGCACGGCCGCCCCAGGTCGAGCGCCGAACGAAAGAGGCGGCGGGGTCTCGCCGATTTTCTGCTTGAGCCCCCGGGGCGCATTGTGCAAGGCTTTGGACTTCCACCTGGGCTGGTCTCCTTCCAATCGACGGCAAGTTTTCGAACACTCGAAGACCGAGGAGGGTCTGATGTCACCTAAGTTGCTGGTTCGCATGCTGGCCGCCCTGGCGTTGGCCGGCCTGGGTAGTGCCACCGACGGGGCAACCCCGGCAAAACCTGAGGAAGCGGCTCGCGCCTACCTTCTGCAGCAGCGGCACGAGTCCGGGCTCTCGCTGTCTGACCTCGGCGACCTCGTCGTCAGCAGCGTGGTACCGAGCAAGCACAACGGCGTCACCCACGTCTACCTGCAGCAGCGGCATGCCGGTATCGAGGTCCACGGCGCCATCGCCAACGTCAATGTGGGGGCCGACGGTCGCGTGATCAGCGCGGGCAACCGCTTGGTTCCGGGCCTCGCCGCGGCGGCGGGCCGCCCGAACGTGCGCAAGAGCGCCGTGGAGGCGGCCGCGGCGGCAGCTCCCCAGCTGAACCTCAGGGCAACCCAACGCTTCGAAGTCCTGGCGCGGCGAGCGGGCGCCGACCGGCCAACCACCCTTTCCGACGGCGGGATCGCAGTGCGACCCATCGAAGCCAAGCTCGTGTGGCTGCCGGTGGGCGAGAAGGTCAAGCTGGCCTGGAGGCTGGAGATCGAAGAGCGCAGCGGCGACCACTGGTGGTACGCCCTGGTGGACGCCCGGACGGGCGAGCTGGTCTTCCGGGAAGACCTGGTCGTCCAGGACTCGCCGCTGGCCATCGCCCGCGCCGTGGCGCGACCGACGGCGTCGCGGCGCACACAGGGTGAGGCGCCGGAGTTCCCGGTCACGGACGGCGCGCTCTACAACGTGTTCCCGCTACCCTTCGAGAGCCCCAGCGACGGCGCCGCGCTCGCTGGTCGGCGAGTGCCGCCGACCCGACGTCGTCGCCCTTCGGCTGGCACGACACGAACGGCGCGGCCGGAGCCGAGTTCACCGTCACCCGCGGCAACAACGTACACGCCTACGCCGACCGCGACAACAACAACGTGGCCGACCCGGGCAGCGACCCCAACGGCGGCGCGGCGCTCCACTTCGACTTCCCGCTCGACCTGAGCCTGCGCCCGCTCGACTCGCAGCCGGCCATGGTGACCAACCTTTTCTACTGGAACAACATCATGCACGACGTGACGCACGGCTACGGCTTCGACGAGGCCGCGGGCAACTTCCAGGTCAACAACTACGGCAACGGGGGACTGGGCAACGACGACGTGCGCGCCGAGGCCCAGGACGGCAGCGGGCGCAACAACGCCAACTTCGGCACCGGCGTGGAAGGCGTGCGGCCGCGCATGCAGATGTTCGAGTGGCGCTCGGCCGCTGCCGAACCCGATCACCGTGGCCGCCCCCTCGCCCATCGCCGGGACGTACTTCGGGCCCATGGCCGGCTTCGGCGAGAGCCTCGTCACCACCGGGCCGATCACGGGCACGGTGGTCTACGTCGGCCGCGGCTGCGACCCGGCCTACCAGGCCGGCCAGCCGCTCGACCCGTACCTGGCGAACCCGGCCGGGCAGATCGCGTTGATCGACCGCGGCAGCTGCACGTTCACCGCCAAGGTCAAGAAGGCGCAGGACAACGGCGCCCTGATGGTGATCGTGGCCAACAACATCGCCGGGCCGCCGGTCGCCATGGGCGGCGCCGACCCGACCATCACCATCCCGTCGGTGATGATCAGCCTGGACGACGGCGACCTGTTCAAGGCCAACCTGCCGCTGACCGCGACCGTCGCCGACGGTACCGGCGGCGCGCCCGATCGCGACTCCGACATCGACAACGGCGTGATCGCGCACGAATACGGGCACGGCATCTCGAACCGCCTGACCGGCGGGCCGGCCGTGGTCAACTGCCTGAACAACGCCGAGCAGATGGGCGAGGGCTGGAGCGACTGGTTCGCGCTCACCCTGACCACGCACCCCGACGACCGCCCCACGACGCCGCGCGGCATCGGCACCTACGTGATCTTCGAGCCGGCCGACGGCCTGGGCATCCGCCCCACGCCCGTACACCACCGACATGAGCCGTCAACCCGTCCACCTACGCATCGGTCGCGGACGTGGTCAACATCAGCCAGCCGCACGGCATCGGCTACGTGTGGAACACGATGCTGTGGGAGGTCTACTGGAACCTGGTCGACCGCTACGGCTACAACGCCGACGTGTACGGCGACTGGACCACCGGCGGCAACAACCTGGCGCTGCAGCTCGTGATGGACGGCCTGAAGTTCCAGGTCTGCCGGCCGGGCTTCGTGGACGGTCGCAACGCGATCCTGCAAGCCGACCTGGCGCTCACCGGCGGCGACAACCAGTGCGAGATCTGGCGCGGCTTCGCCAAGCGCGGCCTGGGCTTCAGCGCGAACCAGGGCAGCTCGCCAGAGCCGCACCGACGGGGTCGAGGCCTTCGACCTGCCCGCCAGCTGCACCGCCGCCGTCTTCGGCGGCTTCAAGCCTCCCGTCGACGGACCGCCCGCCGTCAACCAGGTCAACGCGGGATCCACGGTGCCCGTGAAGTTCACGCTGTCCGGCGCGGGCAGCCCTCTGCTCATCGACTCGCAGCCGGTCGACTGCACGACGCTCGTCCCCACCGGCGAGGCCCCGTCGCCGCCGGCCACTCCCGGCGCCAGTGGGATCTCCCAGAAAGGGGACAAATACCACTTCAACTGGAAGACCAACGGCTCGTGGGAGGGGACCTGCCGCAGGCTCACCCTGCGCATCCCTGCCGCCGCCGACGCGGTCGCCTACTTCAACTTCTTCTAGGAAACGTCCGGCCGCAAAGGGGGCGCCGCGCAGGCGGCGCCCCCTTTTTCGTGGCTCCCGCCTCCACTTCCCTGAAGCGGCCAGTAGAACTCCATCCCCGTGCCCGCGGGAATGAGGCGGCCCATGATGACGTTCTCCTTGAGGCCCCGAAGGTGGTCGACCTTCCCGCTGATCGCGGCCTCGGTGAGCACGCGCGTCGTCTCCTGGAAGCTCGCCGCGGAGATGATTGGGCTTTGTTCGGGATGCTCCCCGCGAGCCGGGCGAAGGACTGCCGATACGGGCTCGTGGAGGCGAGGATCCTCCGCTCACGCAGGCGCCGGACCATGTCGCTCATTGGAAATAGCCCGTGACGTCGAACAGGAAATGCGTCTGGCCCGTCGAGCCCGGCGGCATGTTGCATTGGACGGCGATCTGTCCGCCCGAGCCCAGCGCGATGATGGCGTTGTTCGCACGTGCCTTCTGAACGGCGAAGTTGATCGTGCTGGAGCCGGGGGCCGGGCTCCCGGCCGGATACAGCCGCAGGTTCCCGACGTCGGTCTCGTCAACCACCGCCACGATGAGGGCGACCGCGGTGGCCGTGGACGGGATCCCGCAAACGCCGGTCACCGGGAATCTGCGGATCGTGTCGGCGCCCAGCGCAGGGCCGCCGGAGGGGCCGGCCGGGTTGCGGGTGTCCGCCATTCGGCAGGGCGTCACAGTGAAGAAATTCGAGTCATTCGACTCGAAGATCCTGGCCACGAAAGCGTCCGTGTTCCCGCCCGGCGTGGCCTGGAGGGGGTTGGCCGTCGGGAAGTTGGCCGAGCCCGTGACGCCCGTGACGTAGGCGTTTCCAAACGCATCCACGGCGATGCCGTAGCCTTCGTCGTTTCCCGCGCCACCAAGATAGGTGGAGTACACGAGCGCCCACCCCGCTGCGTTCACCTTCGCCACGAAGGCGTCATAGCTCCCACCGATCACGGCCTGGAAGGGGTTGGCCGTCGGGAAGTTGACTGAGTTGGTCTCGCCCGTTACGTAGGCGTTCCCCGACGCGTCCACTGCGATGCCCCAGCCTCCGTCTAGAAGGCTGCCACCGAGATAGGTGGAGTACACGAGCGCCGACCCCGCCGCGTTCACCTTCGCCACGAAGCCGTCCTGGAATCCTGCAAACGCGGCCTGGAGGGGG
This sequence comes from uncultured Acidobacteriota bacterium, assembly GCA_963742595.1. Taxonomy (GTDB): domain Bacteria; phylum Acidobacteriota; class Vicinamibacteria; order Fen-336; family Fen-336; genus CAVPGH01. Next base: position 1,178,071 of record CAVUMT010000001.1, read on the forward strand.
TTGGCGGTCGGGAAATTGGTCGAGACCGTGTAGCCCGTGACGTAGGCGTTTCCAGGCGCGTCCACGGCGATGGCTGAGCCAAGGTCCTCGTTGCTGCCGCCGAGGTACGTAGAGTAGGCAAGAGCCGACCCCGCCGCGTTCACCTTCGCCACGAAGGCGTCCCCCAATCCTCCGTACGCGGCCTGGAGGGGGTTGGCCGTCGGGAAGTTGGCCGAGCTCGTGCTGCCCGTAACGGAGGCGTTCCCCGACGCGTCCACGGCGATGCCCAGGCCAAAGTCGATGTTGCTGCCGCCGAGGTAGGTGGAGTACGCGAGGCCCGACCCCGCCGCGTTCACCTTCGCCACGAAGGCATCATCGTTCCCGCCGTTCGCGGCCTGGAGGGGGTTGGCCGTCGGGAAGTTGGTCGAGCCCGTCTCGCCCGTGACGTAGGCGTTCCCCGATGCGTCCACGGCGATGCCATAGCCGAAGTCGTCGCTACTGCCGCCAAGGTAGGTGGAATAGGCGAGGGCCGACCCCGCTGAGTTCAGCTTCGCAACGAAGGCGTCGTAGCTCCCTCCGTTCGCGGCCTGGAGGGGGTTGGCCGTCGGAAAGTTGGTCGAGGCCGTGAAGCCCGTGACGTAGGCGTTCCCCAACGCGTCTACCGCGATCCCCCCGGCTCGGTCGTCACCGAGCCCGCCCAGGTAGGTGGAATACACAAGGGCTGACCCCGCCCCGTCCAGCCTGGCCACGAAGGCATCGTAGAACCCTCCGTTCGCGGCTTGGAGAGGGTTGGCCGTCGGAAAGTTGGTCGAGACCGTGAAGCCCGTAACGTAGGCGTTCCCCGGCCTGTCCGCGGCGATGCCGTGGCCTTCTTCGACGCTGCTGCCGCCGAGGTAGGTGGAGTACAAGAGAAAGGGGTCGAGCACGAGCGGCCGGTCCGCATCGTAGGCGCCGACCTCGAACCCCACCTCGCGTCGCCCCCTCAGGACGAACCGCCCCTCGACGGTCTTCCGAGCGCCGTCAACCTCCTGGTAGACGACCGGCGCCTTGTGCACCACTTGGCCCCCCGGCAGGTTCAGAACGAGGTCTCCCCCGGCGTCCACGTGGATCTGCTTGGCGCCCTCGATCCCGAGGCGGATCCGCCTGGGATTCCCCCGGGGGGAAACGACGAAGTCGTACTCGAGCTGGCCCTGGTTGCCGTAGTACGTCAGGCTCACCCCGGGGTAGACGTCTTGGTACTTCACCCGGGCGTACTGGGGGACGGCCGTCCGCCACTTCGTCGGGTCGTTGCCGATGAAGTAGTGACTCTTGCCGGGTAGCTCCTCCCTTCCCTCAATGGCGGGGCGAGGGTTCGCGCCCAGGAGCTTCATCCGCAGCACCTGGGGAGCGTGGGATTGCTTCGGCGTCGCGGCCTCCCCTCGGGCCAGCCCCTTCCCTTGGCGATGAGCTTCTGGGTTGCGGAGGACCAGCACCGACTCGGTCGGCGTCAGGAACAGGCCGTAGCCGCTGCCCCGCGCCAGGAACTTCACCCGCCCATCCGTCTGGCCCTGGTTCGATTCGAAATGAAGGGGCAGCTTGCCGTAGCTGGCGGTTGCCCGCTGCGTCGGCTCAGGCGGCAGCGGGCTACTCTCTGGTGCCTCTCCCGTCGAGGCGACAGCCGTCAGAGTGAGGATAGCGGCGAGGGCGAGCGACCTCTGGGATCTCCGGTGGCTCCGATCAATGGCCTGGCTTCGGGGCGATGGTTGGCTCCTCATGGGATCCTCCTCGTTCCGAACGCTGAAGGGGGCGAGTGCTTAAGGCGAACGGCCGAATGCTACCGCGAGCCGTAGACGATTGCGCGCTGGATCCGGGCCTTTCGCGACAGGTGATCCGCGGGCGCACAAGACACGAAGGGCCGCCCACGCCTCTCGGCACCGGCGGCCCTCGTTTGCGATTCCGGAATGACCGGCGTCTAGATCAGACCTCCAGCCCCCTCCTTGATGTGCTCGGGCTCCACGAGGTATTCCGCCTCGTAGCCGCCCTCGAGACCGCTCTCCGGACGCTCCACCACCTCGTCGGGGATCTTGATGTTGCCCTGTTCACGACCACTCCGGCGGTGGCCATCAACTTAATTCAGTGACGATCGCCGGTGGAGCCCGTGAGCTTCTCGCGCGCGGCGAGCGCCGCGCGGCGCGCCTGCCACAGGTGCCTCCGCTCGTGCGCGGCCACGGCGTGGAAGGCCGAGCAGACGTTGAAACGGAGATAGCGGCTCACCGGGGTGGGCACCTTGCGTGCGGCGAGGTCCAGGCCGATGGACTGCTTCACGAGAGCGAGAATGCGCTCCTGCTCCGCCAGGAAGGCCGGGAGGGCTTGGTCCCCGCCCGTCCCGGCCGGCGGCACGAAGGGCCGGGGCGCCCTCGCCTTGAAAAGGATCGGAGGCTCGAGGGTCCAGGAGTAGAGCCGACCGACGAGGTCGCGCCGGGACGGCCGGTCGCTGCGCCGCCCCGCCTCCGCGAGCTTGGCGAGCGTTCTGCTCATGCGCGGGATGAATGCCTGCGATGCGAGCGTGAGGTGCATCAAGTTGTCGAACGCGCTCCAGGCCCCCGGGGACGGAGGCTCGGCGAGCTCGCGTGAGGAGAACTCCTGCGCGAGTTCCCGGGCGTGATCGCCTACCGCCGCCAGCTGGCCCGCGAGATCGTCGGCTTGTTGCCGCGTCATTGGAGGTGGCCGTCAGCGCTGCGGCGGCGGCGCGAGGGTGCCCTCTTCCGGACCAGGCGGGCGAGGGTGGCGTCCACGCGGGCGAGCCCGGCGAGCGTCCGGTCGACATCGTACCGGACGCCGCTCTCTGACAGGTCGTACTCGACGCGGTGCCAGTGGAGCGACTGCATGCGCTCCATGCGGAAGAGGTCGATGCGCACCCGCTACTCCACACCCACGATCGTCCCGTCCGGCGTGAGATCGATGTCCTCGGCATGCGGCCGCTTCGAGAGCCCGGGCATGGTGAGGATCTCCCCAGTGAGGGGAACGAGGAAGCCCGCCCCCGCCGCGACCCGGACCTCGCGCACCGTCATCTCGAAGTCGCGGGGCCGGCCCACGCGCTTCTCGTCGTCGGAGAGCGAGAGGTGGGTCTTGGCCATGCAGATCGGCGCCTCCGCGAATCCCAGTTTCACCGCACGCGCGAGCTGGTTGCGGGCGGTCACCGTGAAGTCCACGTCCGAGGCGCCGTAGATCGCGCGGGCGATCTTGCGGATCTTCTCATCGGGGGCGTCCTTCAGGTCGTATACGAACCGGGGAGTGGGCGACGCCGACCGCGCCCGGGACACGATCGTCTCCGCGAGCGCCTGCGCCCCCGCGCCGCCCCCGCCGTAGACGTCGGCGAGGCCGGCCTCGACACCGTGGCCCTTCAGGCCGTCGAGTACGAAGCGCTGCTCGGCCGCGGTGTCCCCCGCGCGCACGTTGATCGCGACCACGGGCCGAAGGCCGAACTGGGTGACGCTGTCGAGGTGCTTCTCGAGGTTCTCCATGCCCCGCGCGAGGGCGGGCGCGTCCTCCCGAGCCGCGTCCGCGGCGCTTACGCCGCCGTGGAACTTGAGCGCGCGCAGGGTCGCCACCAGGACCACCGCGTGCGGCCAGATGCCGGCGGTACGGCACTTGATGTCGAGGAACTTCTCCGCCCCGAGGTCGAAGCCGAACCCGGCCTCCGTGAACACGACCTCGGCCCGGCGGAGGGCGAAGAGGGTGGCCACGATGCTGTTGCAGCCGTGGGCGATGTTGCCGAAGGGGCCGCCGTGGACGAGGGCGGGCGCGCCCTCCCCTGTCTGGACGAGGTTGGGCAGGAGGGCGTCGCGGAGGAGCGCGGCCATCGCCCCCTGTGCGTTCAGGTCGCGGGCGTAGAGCGGCTCGCCGTCGCGCGTGAAGCCCACGAGGATCCGCCCGAGTCGCTCCTTGAGGTCAGCGTAGTCGCGCGAGAGGCAGAGGATCGCCATCACCTCGCTCGCCGCCGTAATGTCGAAGCCGTCCTCGCGCGGCACCCCCATGGCCTTGCCCCCGAGGCCGATGACCGTGTGCCGCAGGAAGCGATCGTTCATGTCGAGAACGCGGCGGAACGTCATCTGGCGGTGGTCCAGCTCGCGCGCGGCCGCCCCCGCGGGGGTGCGGAAGTAGACGTGGTTGTCGGCGAGGGCGGCCAGGAGGTTGTGGGCGGAGGTCACCGCGTGCAGGTCGCCCGTGAAGTGGAGGTTGATCCGCGCCGACGGCTCGAGGCGCGAGCGGCCGCCCCCGGTGCCCCCGCCCTTCTGGCCGAACACGGGTCCGAGCGACGGCTCGCGCAACGCGCACGCGGCGAGGACGCCGTTCGCCCGCGCGGCCTGGGTCAGCCCGACGGTGCAGGTGGTCTTGCCTTCGCCCGCGGGGGTGGGGCTGATGGCCGAGACGAGGACGAGCCGCGCGCGGGGCGGGTCGGCGCGGAACGCCACCTCCGAGCGGACCTTGGCCACCCCCGGTCCCCAGGGCTGGATGTCGGCGGGGGCGAGGTCGAGGTCGGCGGCGACGTCTTCGATCGGGCGCATGGCCCGGATTCTAGTCCCCAACTGTAGAACACCGGGTGGGTACTAGATTCCGTCGGAGCGCGCGTGGGACTCGGTCCTCGGGAGCAGGGCGATGCGGGATTCTATCCCTACCGCGCTCCGGCCGCCCCCTGGAGCTACCGGCGGGGACGCGGCTGGAGGCTGTCACGAGCGGCTTCTGGATCGACCGTGTGGAGTGAAGCGTCGTCAGTGCGCGGGTACTCGGTCCGGACTGAGTTCGCATCCCTCGGTGCTATCGTTTCCTCGGATCCACCGTGCCCGCATCAAGCCTTTCCCCGCTGGGGGACCTGCTCTCCGAGCTGCGTGAGGAGAGGCTGCGCGGTTCTGCCCCGGGACCGCGACCGACCCCGCAGAGCGGGCCAGGCCAGGACGTTGTTCTCCGGATCGAGACCGGAATCGTAAGCGCTCCCCCGACCTCCGGGCTCCCGGGCCGCGCCTGGCTGTGGCCCGTGTCCCTGCTCCTGCACAGCGTGCTGCTCCTGGCCGCGACCCTCCTTCCGGTGGTCATGGACGAGGGCCTGCCCCTTCCCGCCGGAGCCAAGGCCGTCTTCGTCGAGCCTGCACTGGCGCCTCCTCCGCCTCCTCCTCCGCCCCCGCCCCGGGCCAATGCCACCCCTCTCCCGCGGCCCCCGGTGAGGATCGCACCGTCCGAGACCGCCTTCACGGCGCCGGTCACCATCCCGGAGAGGGTCGCTCCGGAGGAAGCGCTCGACCTCGGGACCGGAGCGGGCGAGCCCGGGGGCGTCGAGGGCGGCGTACCGGGCGGAGTGGTAGGTGCCGTCGTGGGAGGCCTGCCTCCCCCTCCCGAGCCGGAGGTTCCGGTCGTGAAGGTGGGTGGCGAGATTCGCGAACCGAAGAAGCTCCGGCACGTGAACCCCACCTACCCCGAGCTGGCGGCACGGGCCAAAGTCCAGGGCACCGTCGTGCTCGAATGCCTCGTGGGTCCGAAAGGCCAGATCATGAAGGTGAGCGTCCTGCGCAGCGTCCCTCTCCTCGACGCCGCAGCCATAGAAGCGGTCCGGCAGTGGACCTACACGCCAACCCTGAAGGACGGGGTGCCGCTCAAGGTCCTCCTGACCGTTAGCGTGCGCTTCGCCCTGGAGACCGCGCGGTAGACCTCATATCCATCCCCGTGCCCGCGGGGATGAGGCGGCCCATGATGACGTTCTCCTTCAGGCCCCGAAGGTGGTCGACCTTCCCGCTGATCGCGGCCTCGGTGAGGACGCGCGTCGTCTCCTGGAAGCTCGCCGCGGAGATGAAGGAGTCGGTGGAGAGAGACAGACGCTCGTTGTCCGCCATGAAGCGGAACTTGTCGACCACCTCGTCGATGAGGAACTCCGTGTCCCCCACGTCCTCCCCCGCCCGCACCCCGCTCGCCTTCCTGGACGCTGATGTGGGCGCCCCGGGGCAGCTGGTACTCCCACGGATGCTCGTCGTCGCCGGTGACGAAGATCTTCCGATGCTGCTTGGCCACGTCGCCCGGGTGTCACGATCGAGAACCGCTGCCGTTCGCACGATCATCGCCTTGCGCCCTTGCCGGACTGAGCCTTGGTCTGGTTCCTCTGCGCGCTGTGGACCGCCCAGACGAGTATCCATCGCTGCGTCGGCTCGGCACCTCGCGCCGCGCCTAGCCCGAGCGCAGCTCTGCGATGACGTACAGCACGGCAGCCGATGGAGCGCCGGCGCTCGCGTCCTCGCTCGCGTGCTTTCCATCTGCGCGGACCAATTCAAGGGGACAACAGGCTAGGAATCTGTGGGTCTCCTAGACACCAGGGCCAGCGAAGTGGCTTCTCTGAAGTGGCCCTCGAGTGTCAAGAGACCTGCGAGGTTCCTCACCCTTCTCTTCGCGCTCTTGCTGGTGAGGCTGGGCTCACCGACGCATGGTGGTGCATTTCCCGGCTTGGCGCGGGGCTTCGGAGTGGCTATCCTGCTCCGCAGATCCATGTCGGCCGCGACTCTTCCGAACACAGCGCGATGGTGCCGAATCCATGTGCCGCGCCGCCTGCCACGGGCCTCGCCATGAGCTGGGTCACGATCGTCTGGTCCATGGTCGCGTCGGCGTGTCTCACGCTGGCGGCGATGCATTTGCGCGTCTGGTCCGGGAGACGCACCGCGTGGGCCCATCTGCTCTTTTCCCTGTCGGCGGCGGGTGTGGCGGCCTACGCGGGGTGCGAACTGTGGATGATGCGGGCCGAGACGCCCGGAGAGTTCGGTCTGGCGTTGCGGTGGGCGCATGTACCGGTCTGGGTGACGATCGTGTCGCTCGTCGCGTTCGCACGGCTCTACCTGCGGGCGGGGCGCTTGTGGCTGGCCTGGACAGTTTGCGGCTTGAGGACGCTGTCTCTGCTGATCAATTGTTTCGGTTCGGGGCCGAACGTCAACTACCGGGAGATATCCGCGCTGCGACGCTTCTCGTTTCTCGGGGAAAGCGTCTCCGCTGGCGAGGGCGTGCGCAATCCCTGGACGGTGGTCGGTCAACTGAGCTTGTTGTTGCTCGTACTGTTCGTCACGGACGCCTCGGTCGCGGCCTGGCGGAGGGGTGACCGGCGACAGGCGCTGGTGGTGGGCGGAAGCATTGCGTTTTTCGCGCTGGGAGGAACGCTCGAGGCCGTGCTGGTGTTGGGGGGAATCGTCCATGCTCCTCTCACTGCGAGCTTGTTCTACCTGGGCCTCATCGCGGCGATGGGCTACCAGCTGAGCGACGACGTGCTCCGTGCCGCGAGGCTCTCGGATGAGTTGCGCGAGCGCGAGCAGCAGATGACCCTGGCAGAAGAACGGTTCCGCCTCGTGGTGGAAGCCTCGCCCAGCGGGATCGTGCTGATGAACGGCGAAGGCCGGGTGGTGCTGGTCAACGCGGAGACCGAGAGGCTCTTCGGCTACACACGTGAGGAACTGACGGGGAAGTCCGTCGAGATGTTGGTGCCCGAGCGATTTCGCGGCGACCACCCCGGGCATCGGGCGGGATATCTGGCCGCTCCGCGCGCCCGCCCCATGGGCCTCGGGCGGGAGGTCTCCGCCCGCCGCAAGGACGGCACGGAGTTCACAGCAGAAATCGGATTGAGCCCGGTTCCGCGCGAAGACGGGCCGCTCGTCCTGGCCGCCATCGTGGACGTCACCGCCCGCAGGCAGGACGAAGCCGAAGTGCTGCGACTGCGGGCCGATCTGGCCCATGCCGGTCGCGTGTCCACCATGGCCCAGCTGGCCTCGGGCCTCGCGCACGAGTTGAACCAGCCGCTGGGGGCGATCCTGCGCAATGCGGAGGCCGCCGAGCTGCTGCTGCAGAGGAGCCCGCCGGACCTGGAGGAGGTGCGCGCCATCCTCGCCGACATCTGCAGGGACGACCACCGGGCGGGCGAGGTCATCGATCGCATGCGGGCTCTCCTCAAGCGGCGCGGCCTGGAACGCGTCGAGCTCAACTCGCGGAGCTGGTGGACGAGGTCCTGGTCCTGGTGCAGCCGGACGCGGCGAGCCGCAAGGTGCGGCTGGGCGTGGAGGTCCCAGAAGGCGCTGCCCCCGGTGCGCGGCGATCGCGTGCACCTGCAGCAGGTGCTCCTCAACCTCATCCTCAACGGCATGGATGCCATGGCCGAAGTACCGGCCGAGAGGCGACGCCTGGTCGTGCGTGCGCGACAGGCGGATGCCGGGACCATCGAGGTGGCGATCGCCGACGCCGGTCACGGAGTCGCCGCCGCCAAGCTCGCGCGACTCTTCGAGCCGTTCTTCACCACCAAGCCCGACGGCTTGGGGCTGGGTCTGCCCATCTCCGCCACCATCATCGGAGCGCACGGGGGGCGGATCTGGGCCGATAGCGGCCCCGCCGGGGCCACGTTCTATTTCACCGTGCCGGTGAACCCCGAGGAATGACGAGCTTCTCCCCTCCACCTACCGTCTTCGTCGTAGACGACGACACGTCGTTTCGCACAGCCATCTCGCGGTTGCTGCGGGCGGCAGGTCATCAGGTGAAGGCCTTCTCCTCGGCTTCCGGGTTCGTTGAGACCCTGCCGGCGGCGGGCCCCGGCTGCGTGGTCGCGGACCTGCAGATGCCGGGCTTGAGTGGCCTGGATCTGCAGGCGGCGCTGGCCGGAAGCGAGAATCCCTTGCCGGTGCTGTTCCTGACCGGGCATGGCGACATTCCCACCTCGGTTCACGCGATGCGCCTGGGCGCGGAGGATTTCCTCACCAAGCGCGCGCCCAGGGCGGCGTTGCTCGACGCCGTGAACCGCGCGCTCGCCCGCGACGCCCGCGAACGAGCGGAGCGCGCGCGGGTCCAGGAGGCGCGCGCGCGCTTCGCAACGCTCACCGGGCGCGAGCGCGAGGTGCTCGAGCACGTCCTTCGCGGTCAACTGAACAAGCAGATCGCCGCGGACCTCGGCATCCACGAACGCACCGTGAAGCTGCACCGCACCGCCATCACGAACAAGGTGGCCGTCCAGTCCGTCGCCGAGCTGACGCAGCTGTGGATGGAGGCCTTCCCCAAAGGGCAGTAGTCCCGCTGGCACAGCAAGGAGTAGCGTGGCCATCACGGCAGATGAGCACTCCTGGCCAGACCTACGTCGCGATCGTCGATGATGACGAGAGCGCGTGCCGGGCTCTGAGCCGCCTGCTCCGGGCGGAGGGGATCCAGGCGGTCAGCTATCTCTCCGCCGAGGCCTTCCTCGCCGACGCCAAGCGGCCCATGTTCGACTGCCTGGTGTTGGACATAGAGCTGGGCGGCATGTCCGGCATCGACCTCCACCGGCAACTCCATGCGTCCGGCTCGTCGACCCCCGTCATCTACGTCACCGCCCACGACGAGCCCGAGACCCGGGAGGCAGCGCAGGCCGCAGGCTGCGCCGCGTATTTTCGCAAGACCGCCCCCGGCCGGGAGGTGCTCCAGGCCATTCGCCGCGCGGCGCAGCCGAAGGTAGCCGAGCGCACATGAAGACCCTGTCGACCACCAAGGGCGCGACAACGCCGAGCTGTCAGGCCAGCGAGCGCGGCCGGGTCCCGTCGGAGAGCTGAGGCCTTCCCTAAAGGGCAGTAGTCCCCGGGCGCAGCACAGGAGTAGCTTGCTCTCGCTGCAGACGGAAGGAGAGCGATTCGTGACAAACGGACTGCGACACATCACACGCCCGCGACCTGGCCGCGGGGCTCGGGCGGCTGGTACCCACCCTGTCACAGGCGCAGGGGCCGCCCGCCACCGCACCGCTCGTCTGCGAGTCGAAGCCAGGCGAACGGCAGCACTGCCCGGCGGACACATCGAGCGGGGTTGCTCTTGAAAGGAACGCTACGGAAGACGGATGACTACGCTGACCGCACTGGCCTCGGATCCGACGCTGCCACGCGCAGCAGTCCCCCCCGCGGGGCTTGGCGTTTGCCATGGGGCGCGTCGTCGACGTCCGGACGACGGACGGCGAGGAGCTGGAGGCGGCATCCGTCGGTTGGGACGTCCGCTACGCGCAGCTGGGCAACGGCCGATGCGATTGCCGACACCTCGGCGTTCACACCGCGCGTTTGCAGCTCTGCCTCGAGGCCTGGTCGCTCGGCATGCTCAAGAGAGGCCGGGCTCCCCGGGGCTCCGTGACCTTCCTCGTCCCTCTCGGCCAGAGTGGAGCCCCCCGGATCCAGGGGCGCCCCGTCGCCGCGGGTGATGTGGTGGTGCTGTTCGACGGCGACGAGTTCGACTACCGCTCGGCCGGTCCCGCCCGGCTCGTGAGCGTGAGCATCGAGCGGGCCGCGCTCGAGGGGCGCGTCAGCAGCCTGCTCGGCCGGCAGCTCGGCGAGCTCCGCCTCCAGGGGCGCTTGAGCGGGCTCCGGACGGACCCCGGCCTCCTCGGCCGTCTGTGCCACCAGGTTGCGGCTCGGGCGGCCGCCGACCCAGGGCTTCTCCGAGACGCCGCCTCGCTGAGCCGCCTGGAAGGGAAGTCTCGTGAAGGTCCTCCTGTCGCAGTTCGAGACTCCGCGGGAACCACGGACCACCGCCACCAGCCACAGGCTGGCCTGGCGAGCCGAGGCCTGGCTCCGGCAGAATCTCGCCGAGCCGCCGAAGATAGCCGCCCTCTGCAGGGCGCTCAGCGCCCGCGAGCGTACGCTCCACGAGGCGTTCCGTGAGCACCTGGGCACGACGCCGAAGGCCTATCTCAGGACCCTGCGTCTCAACGCGGCCCATCACGACCTCCTCAGGGACTGCCAAAGACCAGGGTGACCGACATCGCCCTCCATTGGGGCTTTTCCCACTTCGGCTGGTTCTCCCAAGAGTACCGGCGGCTCTTTGGCGAGACTCCGGGCAAGACGCTCCAGCGCGCTCGCGCGGACAGCGGGTGCGCCTCCCTCGACGACGCCATGACCCTATCGAACGGAGCCGGAGGTGGGCGAGGGCTCGTGGCCCGCCGGGTTGTTTGCGACGCGAGTCACAGCTTCGCCCCGTCTTGAGCCGATGATCGTGAGAGACTCACGCGCACAGCCAAGCACCCCGAGTCCGTGGCTGCCTACCCCGGAGGATGCGTATGAGCAGCGCCCTCGTCCCTAGCCTGAGCTGGCTGGCCGGGTACAAGCGTCCCTGGCTGAGGGCCGATGTCCTGGCCGGCCTCACCACCGCCGCCGTCGTCATCCCGAAGGCCATGGCCTATGCCACGATCGCCGGCCTTCCCGTCGAGGTCGGCCTCTATACCGTGCTCGTGCCGATGGTCGTGTACGCCGCCCTCGGCACCTCGCGGCCCTTGAGCGTCAGCACGAGCACGACCCTCGGCATCCTTTGCGCGAGCGAGCTCGCCGACGTCGTGCCCCACGCCGAGCGCGCCGCCCTCATCACCGCGGCCTCGACCCTCGCCATGCTGGTGGGCGCGATTCTCGTCATCGCCCGCCTTCTGCGTCTCGGTTTCGTCGCCAACTTCATCTCTGATCCGGTCCTCACCGGTTTCAAGGCGGGCGTCGGCTTGGTCATCGTGCTTGATCAGGCGCCCAAGCTGCTGGGGGTCCACTACGACAAGGTCGGGTGGGTCCACGACGCCGCAGCCCTCGTCCGGCACGTGCCGGAGACGTCGATGCCGACGCTCGCCGTCGGGATCGCCACGCTCGCTATCATCCTCGGCCTCGAGCACTTCGCGCCCCGGCTGCCCTCGCCACTGTTCGTCGTGGGGGGGGGCATCGCGGCATCCTTCTTCCTGGGCCTTCAGTCGTCGGGCGTCGCTGTCGTCGGGCACATCCCGGGTGGGCTTCCGCCGATCGTCCGCCCGGATCTGTCCCTCCTCGTGGCGCTCTGGCCGGGGGCGATGGCGATCGCGCTCATGAGCTTCACCGAGACGATCGCGGCCGGGCGCGCCTTCGTGGCGCCCGGCGAGCCGCGGCCCAACCCGAACCAGGAGCTCGTGGCCACCGGCGCTGCCAACGTCCTCGGGGGCCTGTTCGCGGCGATGCCGGGCGGGGGCGGCACCTCGCAGACGGCGGTGAACAGGAAGGCCGGCGCGCGTACGCAAATCGCGAGCGTCGTGACCGCGGCGGTGGCCCTCGCCACGCTGCTCTTTCTGGCGCCGATCATGGGCCTCATACCCCAGGCGACGCTGGCGGCCGTCGTCATCGCATTCTCGATCGGCCTCGTCAGCCCCGCGGAGTTCCGGAAGATCCGGCAATTCCGGACCCAGGAGTTCCGGTGGGCCCTCGTGGCGTGCGTGGGGGTGGTGCTGCTGGGAACCCTCAAGGGCATTCTGGCCGCTGTGCTTCTGTCGATGTTGAGCCTCCTGCACATGGCCAACAAGCCGCCCGTATACGTGATCGGGCGGAAGCGTGGCGCGGACGTCTTCCGGCCGCTGTCCGGGGAGCACCCGGATGACGAATCGTTCCCCGGCCTGCTGATCCTGAGAACCGAAGGGCGCGTCTATTTCGGGAACGCCCAGAACATCGGCGACCGCTTCTGGGCGTTGATCCGCGAGATGGGTCCGAAGGTCGTGCTGCTGGACTGCAGCGGAATTCCCAGCTTCGAGTTCACCGCGCTCAAGATGATCGTGGAGGCCGAGGCCAAGATGCGCGAGGAAGGCGTCGCACTCTGGCTCGCGGCACTCAGCCCGGAGGCCCTGCCCCTCGTTCAGGCATCGCCCCTCGGCGCCAGCCTGGGCCGGGAGCGAATGTTCTTTACGCTGGCGCAGGCCGTCGAGCGGTACACCGCGCAGGGCCGCGGTGTCTGAGACGGACCGGACCGGCGCCTTCCGCTGGTTCGCCTTCGGCGCCAGGTTCGGCCGGTGCTTTGATTCAGTAGGCCTCTGGGATCCAGCGGCGCTTCTTCATCGGGGCCTCGTCGTCGTAAGCGCCCTTGCGCGAGCGGCTCACCAGCTCGATCTTCTGCTGCGGCACACGCTGGTAGGGTATCTGGTCGAGGATGTGTCGGATACAGCTCAGCCGCGCGCGCTTCTTGTCGTCCGACTTCACGATGTGCCACGGGGCGTCCTTCGTGTCCGTGGCCTCGAGCATCATGTCCCGGGCGTGCGAGTAGCCGTACCAGCGCCGCCGGGACTCGAGATCCGTGGGGCTGAGCTTCCACTGCCTCAGGGGGTCCTCGATGCGGGCCCGGAAGCGCCGCTTCTGCTCCTCCGGGCCGACCTCGAGCCAGTACTTGAGCAGCCGGACGCCGCTCTCCACGATCTGCTTCTCGAAGAGGGGACAGATGTCCAGGAAGCGGCGGTGCTGCTCCTTCGAGCAGAACCCGAGCACGTACTCGACGCCCGCACGGTTGTACCAGCTCCGGTCGAAGATCACGATCTCCCCCGCGGCCGGGAAGTGCGCGATGTAGCGCTGCATGTAGATCTGGGTCTTCTCGCGGTCCGACGGCGCCGGAAGGGCCACCAGCCGGAAGACGCGCGGGCTGACACGCTCGGTGATCGCCTTGATCGTCCCACCCTTGCCCGCCGCGTCGCGGCCCTCGAACACGATGATGATCCGCTCCCCGGTGGCCTTCACCCATTCCTGGAGATGGCACAGCTCGGCCTGGAGCTTGCGCAGTTCCTTCATGTACGCCTTGCCCTTCATCGGTCGCTCGGCCTTCCTTCTTCTTTTCGTTCTTGTCGCTCTTCGCATCGCCTCTCATGCCATCTCCTTGCGCGGGTGCTTTGACTCGACCGTACCTCGTCTTCCAGTGGCGCGTGGATCGCCGTGCCGCCGTTCGTGACCTCGCTTTCGCGCTGGATCTCCAAATCCGCCGGTGGCCCGGCTGCGGTCTCGTTTCCAGGGGCCGGCTCCCCGTCCGCCATCGCGTCTCCTTCGGGATCGCTCGTCATGTTGTCCGTCGCCGCCTGTTCCTGTGAACGCCCATTTCCTTGAGCCGTCGGGTCGCGTCGTGGACCGCCTTCGCTCCTCGGCGCACCGCCCCACTTCGCTCACGAGGACGTCAACCTCGCCGCCGGCGCTTGACGCGCAGTTGAGCCAGCGAGCGGGCCAGGGCGGCGTTGGTCGTGGCGACTTCCTCGTCCGCGAGCTTGTCCTTGAGCCGGGCTTCGGCCCGCAGGCGCGCCTCTTCGGCCTTGGCCTCGTCGATGCTCTCGGCGGCCACCGCCATGTCCGTGAGGATCGCCACGCGGCTGGCCGAGACCGCCACGATTCCGCCGCCCACGGCGAGGAAGTGCTCGCGCCCGTCTTTGCGCACGACGAGCTCCCCGGGCATCATCTGCGTCATGAGCCGGACGTGCTGGGGAAGGATCCCCATCTCGCCCTCCGCCCCCGTCAGGGTGACCATCTCCACGTCCTCGGAGTAGGCGTTGCCGTCCGGCGTCACGATATCGAGCTTCAGGGTGTCGGCCATGTTCGCTCCGCGCGAGCCTCGACGCTCAGTCGGCCTTGACCTCGTCGATCCCGCCCTTCATGTAGAAGTTTCCTTCCGGCACTTTGTCGTGCTTGCCGTCCAGGATCTCCTTGAAGCCCCGCACGGTCTCCTTCACGGGGACCTGCTTGCCCTCGCGACCCGTGAACACGGCCGCCACGCTGAACGGCTGGCTCAGGAAGCGCTGGATCTTGCGCGCCCTCAGCACCGTGATCTTGTCCGCGGGCGCGAGCTCGTCCATCCCCAGGATCGCGATGATGTCCTGCAGGTCCTTGTAGCGCTGGAGCACCTGCTGGACGCCGCGCGCCACGTCGTAGTGCTCCTGGCCGACGACCTCGGGGGCCAGGGCGCGGGACGTCGAGGCGAGAGGATCCACCGCCGGGTAGATGCCCAGCTCGGCGATCGACCGCTCCAGAACGAGGGTGGCGTCCAGGTGGGCGAACGTCGTGGACGGAGCGGGGTCGGTCAGGTCGTCGGCCGGCACGTACACCGCCTGGAAGGACGTGATCGAGCCCTTCTTGGTGGACGTGATCCTTTCCTGGAGCGCGCCCATCTCGGCGGCCAGGGTCGGCTGATAGCCGACGGCGCTGGCCGTCCGGCCGAGGAGCGCCGAGACCTCGGAGCCCGCCTGGGAGAAGCGGAAGATGTTGTCGATGAAGAGGAGAACGTCCTGGTTCTTCTCGTCCCGGAAGTACTCGGTGATGGCGAGGCCGGCGAGGGCCACGCGCAGGCGGGCGCCCGGCGGCTCGTTCATCTGCCCATAGACGAGGGCGATCTTGGAGGCGCCCAGATCCTTCTGGTTGATGACCCCCGCCTCGGACATCTCCTGGTAGAGGTCGTTTCCCTCGCGGGTGCGCTCGCCCACACCGGCGAACACCGACACCCCGCCATGGAGCTTGGCGATGTTGTTGATGAGCTCCATGATGACGACCGTCTTGCCCACCCCCGCGCCCCCGAAGGCGCCCACCTTCCCGCCTTTGAGGAACGGGCAGATGAGGTCGATGACCTTGATCCCGGTGGGGAGCACCTCGGGAGAGGGGGACTGGTCCACGAGGGGAGGAGCCGGGCGGTGGATGGCGTAGCGCTTCTCGGCCTTGACCGGCCCTCGTTCGTCGACGGGGCTCCCGGTCACGTCGAAGACCCGGCCCATGACGCCTTCGCCGACGGGCACGGAGATCGGCCCGCCCGTGTCCGTGACCTCGACGCCGCGCTTCAGGCCCTCGGTGCCGGACATCGAGATCGTCCGGACCCAGCTGTCGCCGAGGTGCTGCTGGACCTCGAGGGTCAGTTTGACCGGCTCGTTCTGCACCAGGTATTCCAGGGTCAGCGCGTTGAAGATCCCGGGCCGTCCCTCGGGGAACTCGACGTCGACCACCGGACCGACGACCTGGACCACTCTTCCCTTGTTCATACCCACACCCGGTTTCAGTGGCGGACGGCTCCGCTTCCGTTTAGTCGGACTGGCCGCCCGCGATCTCCAGCAGCTCCCTCGTGATGTTGCCCTGCCGCAGGTTGTTGTAGTCGAGGGTCAGGTCCTTGGTGAGGCCCTCGGCGCTGTCCGTGGCGTTCTTCATCGAGACCATGCGAGCGCTCTGCTCGCTGGCCTTCGCGTTCAGCAGGACCTGATAAATGAAGATGTTGAGATAGTGCCCGAGCAGATATGCGAGGAGACTCTCCGCGCTGGGCTCGAACACGCAGTCTTCGGACTCGTCCCTCGACGCCTTCTCGGGCTCCGTCCCCGGGATCTTCACCCCTTTGATCTCGCCCACGGGCAGGAACTCGGCGGTGAACGGCTCCTGGGTCAGGGTGTTGACGAAGCGAGTGGCGACGACCGACACCTCGTCCACCTCCCGCTTCAGGAAGAGATCGCGGGCGAAGCCGGCGATCGCCCTCGCCTCGGCGAAGGTGGGGTTGTCGCCGTAGGCGAACTCGGCGGCGAGCTGCCGGCCGGTGCTGGCGACGAACTGGGCGGCCCGGCGGCCGGCGGTGATGAAGACCGTCGAGGCGGGGTCGTACTCCAAGGCCAGGCGCAGGACGTTGCTGTTCAAGGCTCCGCACAGGCCCTTGTCCGCGCCGACCAGGATGACGCCCCGCTTGCGGACCTCGCGGACCTGAAGCAGCGGGTGGTGGAAGTCCGCCGCCCGGGTCGCCGCGCGCTGGATCCGGTACAGGAGCTGGATGAAGGGACGTCCGGCCAGGGCCGCATCCTGGGCCTTGCGCATCTTCGACGCCGCCACCATCTGCATGGCCCGGGTGATCTGGGCCGTGCTGCCGATCGAGCGGATGCGCCGGCGAATTTCGCGGGGGCTCTCCATGGCTCAGTCGCTCGGGGGCCGCGGGCTCACTTCCAGCCCTCCTTGAACTGCTCGGCGGCGGACTTGAGCTCGGCCGTCAAGCGCGTCGCCGAGCGCCTTCTCCCGGCCGATCTTCGCGAGCAGCTCGGCCTTCCGCGTGTTCAGGAAGTCCGTCAGCTTCGCCTGGCATTCCCCGACCCGCGCCACGGGCACGTCGTCGAAGAACCCGTTCTGGACCACCCACATCACCGCCACCTGGATCTCGACCGGCACCGGGCTGTATTGGGGCTGCTTGAAGATCTCGACGATGCGCTTGCCGCGGTCGATCTGCGCCTGCGTCTGGGCGTCGACCTCCGAGCCGAACTGGGCGAACGCGGCCAGCTCCCGGAACTGGGCGAGGTCACCCTTGAGCTGGCCGGCCACCTGCTTCATGGCCTTGAGCTGCGCGGCCGAGCCCACACGCGACACCGACAGTCCGACCGAGATGGCCGGGCGGACGCCCTGGTAGAAGAGGTCCGTCTCCAGGTAGATCTGGCCGTCGGTGATGGAGATGACGTTCGTGGGTATGTACGCGGAGACGTCGCCGGCCTGCGTCTCGATGATGGGCAGGGCGGTGAGCGAGCCGTTGCCGTACTTCTCTCCGACCCGCGCGGCGCGCTCGAGGAGACGGCTGTGGAGGTAGAAGACGTCGCCCGGGTAGGCCTCACGGCCCGAAGGGCGCTTCAGCACCAGCGAGACCTGACGGTAGGCCACCGCGTGCTTGGACAGGTCGTCGTAGATGATGAGGGCGTCCATCCCGTTGTCCATGAACCACTCGCCCATGGCCGCTCCCGCGAACGGCGCCAGATACTGGCTGGCCGCCGAGTCGGCAGCGGGGGAAGCCACGACCGTGGTAAAGGCCATCGCCCCCTCCTTGTCGAGGGTGGCGATGATCCGGGCGATGCTGGATTGCTTTTGACCGATCGCGACGTAGATGCAGTAGAGGGGTCGATGGTCCTTGTCGCCCCTCGCCTCGGCCGCCTTGTTCAGCCGCGCCTGGTTGATGATGGTGTCGATGCAGAGGGTCGTCTTGCCCGTCGAACGGTCGCCGATGATCAGCTCGCGCTGCCCGCGGCCGATGGGGATCATCGCGTCGATGGCCATGATGCCCGTCTGGACGGGCTGGCTCACCTTGTAGCGCTTGATGATCCCTGGAGCGGTCTTCTCGACGGGGTAGGAGGCGTCGCCCTTGATGGGGCCCTTGCCGTCCAGGGGCTCCCCGAGGGTGTTCACGACACGCCCGAGCAGGGCCCTGCCGACGGGTACCTGCAGGAGCTTGCCGGTGCAGCGAGCCTCGTCGCCCTCCTGGAGCTGTGTGTAGTCTCCGAGGACGATCACCCCCACCTCGGTCTCGTCGAGATTGAGCGCCAGGCCGATGACGCCGTGGCCGAGGTCGATCATCTCGTTGAGCATGGCGTCCGCCAGGCCCTCGATCCTGGCGACGCCGTCGCCGACCTCGCGGATCACGCCCACGTTCTGCTTCGCGGTGGCCGCCTTGGCCCCCGCGATCTGCGCCTCGATTTCCCGTAGCAGCTTGTCCATAGGACTTAAGCCCAATCCCTAAAGCTCTCCTCCAAGTTGAGGAGCGCGGTCCTCACGCTGCCGTCGTAGACGTCGCTCCCGATCCTGACCCGCATCCCGCCGATGAGCGCGGGGTTGTCGGTGAACGACGTGCTGACGCCCGGTCCGTAGAGCCGTGCCACGCCGGCTTCGACGCTCGCCCGGAGGTCCGGGGGAAGGGGGGCGGCGCTCTCCACGACCGCGCTGTGGCGGTCGAGGTCCAGGCCAACCAGCCGCCGGAAATGCGAGAGGACGGCCAGGCTACCCCGGGTGCCCGCTCCCGCGACGCCCTCGGCGACCTGGCGGACGCGGGCCTCGTCCAGCAGCCCGTCCACGACGCAGGCGCGGTAGAGGCGCCTGGCTCCACGTCGGGCTCGCCGGTTGATCTTCATAGTGGTCTCGTTGCGACTCCGTCAGCTCGAAAGCCGCTTCGCCGTCTCCTCGGCCAGCCGCCTCTGGTCCTCCGACGTCAGTATCTTGCCGGTCACCGCACCGGTGGTTTGCACGACCAGCCTTCCCACTTCGCGCTTCAGCTCGGCCAGCATCCGCGCGTGGTCCTGGAGAGTGGCCTCCCGAGCCCTGGCGATGATCTGCTCGGCTGCGGCGATCGCCTTTTGCGTCTCCTCTTGCTGCACGCGGGCCGCCGCTGCGCGGGCTTCCTCGATCAGGCGCGTGGCCTGGCCGTTGGCCTGCTCGATGACCTCGTGGCGCTGCGCCTCGGTACGGGCCAGCTCGGCCTTGATCTGCGCGGCGTTGGCCAGTCCCTGGGCGATCTGCTGGCGTCGCTCCTCGAGCATCGCCAGGATGCGCGAATAGGCGAAGCGGTAGAGAAGGGCGCAGACGATCGCGAAGCTGATGACCTGGGCCAGGAACTGAGGCCAGTCCACGCCGAAGGTCCGGGCGATCTGTTCGACCTGCCCGCCGCCCGGCGGGCTCGGCCAGCAGAAGGAGAGCAGTCATGGCTGCACCTTCACGGGTTCGTGCGGGAGCCGCTGCCTATCGCACGAGGAAGAGCGCGTAGAACACGATCGCCTCGGCGAAGGCGATCGCCAGGATCGACTGCACCAGGATCTTCGTGGACGCGCCGGGATTGCGGCCCACCGCGGTCGAAGCGGCCATGCCGATCATGCCCACGGCGATAGCTGCACCAATGGCCGCCAGGCCGACGTGGATGCTACCCGTCATAGAGTTCCTGCCTTTCTTGTCCTTCCGCACGGCGTTCTTCCAGCCGACGCGATCCAAGCGCCGAAAATTCGTCATTCAGCCGTCGCAGTCGCCGGCGCTTCTTCTTCGTGCTGACAGATCAGCAGCGTGAAGACGGCGGTCAACAGCATGAAGACCAGCGCCTGGACCAGGCCCACCAGCAATTCCAGGAAGTAGAAGGGTATCGGCAGCAACCAACCGAAGCCTGGGACCAGCGTAGCCATCGTCTCCAGCATGTTCTCGCCTGCGAAGATGTTGCCGTAGAGACGAAAGCTCAGGGAGACGGGCCGGAACAGGATCGAGATGACCTCCAGGCAGCCGGCCGCGAAGAACACGACCACCATCAGCACCTTCATGAACCCTGCGGTGTCACCCTTGGCGCCGAACAACTCGTGCAGTGCTCCGCGCAGCCCGACCTCCCGAAGCGCCCAGTAGATCCAGAGCGCGAAGAAGACCATCGCCATCGCCAGCGTCAGGTTGAGGTCGGCATTGGCCCCGCGCAGCAGCGGCTGGTCGACCTTGAAGCCGTGGGCGCCTTCACGTCCCCAGCCGATCGTCCCCACCCCCGGGATCAGGGCAAACCAGTTCGCCGCGAGGATGAAGATGAATATCGTGGCGAAGAACCAGAACGTCCGCTTCACAAGGTGGGGGCCGATGATCCCTTCGAGAAGGCCATAGAGCCCCGCGACCAGCCACTCGAGGAAGTTCTGCGCCCCTTCCGGAACCTGCTTCATGTTCCGCGTCGCGATCTGGGCGAAGACGATCAGGCCCAGGGCCACGGCCCAGCTGACGGCCATGGAGTTGGTGATCGGGAAGCCGAAGGGGCGGGCGATCTCGACGGCGTTCCGGGGGAGGCCGCCTTCTTCCGTCGAGGCGAAGGCCTGGCCGCCCCAGGGACCCGCACCGAGGGCGCCGAACAGGAGCAAGGCGGCCAGCAACTGCCGCCACCGCTTGCCGAGGACCTCACCCAATGACGCCTCCCGTTCCGGAGCAGGGCGGTCATCCCGCCGCCCGCAACTGGGCCAACTATCAGCCCGCGCGGCGTGGCCCGCTATCCGGAAACTGCGGCGGAACGCCAATGGCTCCCTCCCGCTCGAATCTGCAGGCCGTCCCGCCGGAAGCGACGATCCCCCGCCGTTTCTGTTCCTGACCAGGCAGCGACACCTTCCACGTCGGTTCATGCGGTGCGCCTGGGCAGTGATCGATCACGTCCTTCGCGGTCAGCTGAACAAGCAGATCGCGCCGACCTCGGCATTGACGAGCGCACAGTGAAGCTGCACCGCCATCACGCACAAGGCGGCGTCCAGTCGGTCGCCGAGCCGACGCAGTCGTGGATCGAGGGGCTTCCCTAAAGGGCAGTAGCCCAGGCGCGTGGCGACGAGTAGCGTGCTCGTCACGTCCGGATGAGCGCTCCTGGGCAGACCTGCGTCGCCTACTCGTTCCCCCCGAGCGCTGTGACGGGACGCGAAGGAGCGCCGATGTCCGACCACGCGACGAAGTCATCCAAGCGCGTCCTCGACCCGGTGGACCGCGTCTCCGAGGTCCTGTTCGGGTTGATCATGGTCTTGACTTTCACCGGCTCGCTCAGCGTCGCCAACGCCGGCCGCGACGACATACGCGCGATGCTGATCGGCGCGCTCGGATGCAACCTGGCGTGGGGCATCATCGACGGGATCCTGTACCTCATGGGGTGCCTGGCCGAGAAGGGCCAGCAACCTCATGACCCTCCAGGCCGTGCGCAGGGCCACGGATCCGCAGCAGGCCCACCGCCTGATCGCGGACGCGTTGCCGCCCGTGATCGCGTCGGTGCTGCAGCCGGCGGAGCTCGACGCGATGCAGCAGCGGCTGAAGCAGCTACCCGAGCCCCCTCGACAGGCACAGCGTGAGCAAGGACGATTGGCTGGGCGGCGCGGCCGTCTTCCTGGTCGTCTTCCTCTCCACGTTCCCCGTGGTGATTCCTTTCATCGTGATGCGCAATGCCGTGCCGGCCCTCCGCGTCTCGAACGCCATCGCGATCGTGATGTTGTTCATCACCGGCTACGTGTACGGCCGGAACGTCGGACATCACCCCTGGTTGGTGGGGATCTCGATGGTGGTAATCGGCGCCGTGCTCTCGGCCCTCACCATGGCGCTCGGAGGATGAGGCAGGCGCGACTGCTTGCCTTGCTCGCGATCGGCGCGTTCCTCCGGCTACAACTGGAGCGTCGGCAAGGAGGTCACGTTCGAGCTCACGCCCATGCTCGGCGGCGTGTTCGGCGACACGAGAGGCTTCGCGCCGGCCTGCAAGCTCTCCCTCGGCTGGCGGCAGCTCGAGCTCAGCAGCGAGAGCGAGTACGTGTTCGACACCGGCGACTCGTCGGAGAAGTTCTTCTACACGTGGTCCGAGCTGGGGTGGGCGCCGGCATGAGCTTCTAGGCCGTGGAGTCGGCCCTCGAAATGGGAACATCTTGACGCTCGTCGCAATCTTCGTCGGGCTGGTCTTCGTTCACAGCCTCGTCTCCGCGCGGCTCGAAAAGAGCGTCGTTACGGCGCCCCTCTTGTTCACGACCGCGGGCATCCTCGTGTACGCCGCCGGGACCGATCTCCACGTGGCCGAGGACGGGATCGGCGTGCTGCTGACCGTGGCCGAGCTCGGCCTCGTGCTGCTCCTGTTCACCGACGCCAGCAAGACCGACATCAGCGTCTTGAGGCACGCGAGGGCGCTCCCGACGCGCCTGTTGGGCATCGGCATGCCGCTGACGCTCGTCCTCGGCGCCGTCGCCGCCCGGGCCGTCTTCCCCGGGATCTCGTTCCTCGAGGCGGGAATTCTCTCGGCCATCCTCGCCCCGACCGACGCCGGGCTTGGCCAGATCATCGTCAGCAGCCCTCGCGTTCCCATGAAGATCCGGCAGGCCCTGAACGTCGAAGCCGGATTGAACGACGGTCTTTCGGTGCCATTCCTCCTCTTCTTCATGGCGATGGCGGCAACCGGCGAGGCAAGCCTCGGCCGATTCATGGTGGAGCAGCTCGGCTACGGGGTCCTCGTCGGCGTCGGCGTCGGGTTGGGGGGCGGCTTGCTCGTTGGACAGGCCAAGCGATGGGACTGGATGGCGGAATCGTCGACGCAGTTGGCCCTGGTGGCGATTCCGCTTCTTGGCGCCCTGGCCGCCGAGGTCGTCGGGGCGAGCATGTTCATCGTCGCGTTCGTCGCCGGGCTGTTCGTGCAGCGCGGCTTCACCGACGCCGGCAGGCACAGCGTGGAGTTCACCGAGCAGTGGGGCCAGACGCTGAACCTGTCAGTCTTCTTCCTGTTCGGGATTCTCGTCGCGCGCGGGTGGCACGGATTCGCGCCCAGGCATTTCATCTACGCGTTCCTCAGCCTGACCGTGGTCCGTATCCTCCCCGTCGCCATTTCCCTCATCGGGACGCGCCTCTCCTTCGCGACCGTGTTCTTCATGGGCTGGTTCGGCCCCCGCGGACTGGCCTCGATCGTCCTCGGCCTTGTCTACCTGGAGCACGCGACACACCTCCGCGACGTGCCGGCGATTCGCCTCACGGTCACGGTGACGGTGCTCGCCAGCATCTTCGCCCACGGCTTGTCGGCGATGCCGGGAATCGACTCTTACGCCTCGCGAGTTGCGGCGCTTCCCGCGAGCGCGCCGGAGCATGAGGGCAGGGCGGAGGCGCAGCCGGTACGGTGACTCGTCACCGGTGTGCCGTGTCAGCGAGATCGAACGGCCAACCTGGTCGAAGAGTCCTCATCGAGAAGCCGCCGATTGGGAGACACCGACAGGGTCCACGC
Source organism: uncultured Acidobacteriota bacterium (assembly GCA_963742595.1). Taxonomy (GTDB): domain Bacteria; phylum Acidobacteriota; class Vicinamibacteria; order Fen-336; family Fen-336; genus CAVPGH01. The sequence goes on from CAVUMT010000001.1 coordinate 1,201,276, forward strand.
GCCGGGACGCATAGATGCGGTTGACGACTGCGAAGAAGAGACCCGCCGACAAGCCGCACATGAGGACGCCGATCAACCCCTCGATCGGTGCCAGTAGCCGCCAGGGTTTCGCGAGCACCAGATCGCCGTAACCGACGGTCGTGTAAGTGACTCCGGAGAAGTAGAAGGCCGTTTCGGCATCTGGCAGGCATCCGCGCCACAAATAGAAGAAACCCCAGACCGAGATCTCGGCCAGATGGATCAGTATCAGCCCCCAAGCCAGACGGATCAGCGTCCCCGTGATCGGCCAGAAACGCGTCGCTGCGGCGACGCGACGCCTCTTCGCGCCGCTCAGTAGCAAGGCCAGACCGGCCGCGTGGACGGCTACCGTGACAGCCACCAGAACGGACGCGCTGAGAACTATTTCTAGCATCGGCTACTTTCTGGTCCAATTTGTTCCGATAGATTCGCGGGTCTTCTCCCACAGCCCGCGCCCGCATCCTCTCGGAGACCTGCCGAATCGCTATGGACGTCAGTCAGCCTGGCCGAGACCGTCCTCGATCCAGGCCTTGAGCAGCGTGTAGGTGACCGCCAGCACCACCGGCCCGACGAAGATCCCGATCAAGCCGAAGCCGAGGATGCCCCCGATGACACCGGCGAAGATCAGGAGCAGGGGCAGGTCTGCCCCCCTCTTGATCAGCACGGGGCGCAGGAAGTTGTCGAGGGCGGTCACCACGAGGCTCCAGGCCAGCAGGATGGTCCCCCAGGCGTGCTCGCCCGTCCAGTACATCCAGCCGACCGCCGGGAACAGGATCAGGGCCGGCCCCAGCTGGGCGATGCACAGGATCAGCATCACCGCGGAAAGGAAGCCGGCAGCGGGGACCCCGGCGACCGCCAGGCCGATGCCTCCCAGCGCTGTCTGGACGACCGCGGTCAGGCCGACCCCCAGCGCGACGGCCCGAATGGCCTGCCCCGCCAGGATCACGGAGTTCTCGCGCGCTCCGCCGCCAGGCGCCGGCCGAAACGGGGCACGCCTCTCGCTGCCGTTTCGCCGTTGGCGTACAGGATGGCGGAGAAGATGACAACCATGAGGAAGTGGACCAGCATGCCCCCCGCGCTGCCGGCGTGGCTGAGCACCCATCTCAAGGCGTCCGCGGCATGGGGCGCCAGTCGGGCGACGAGGCCGTCCGGACCGCCTTCTGCCGCCTCCGCCCACGTCGCCGCGACCTTCCCGCCGACGACGGGCACCCCGCCCACCCACGCCGGCGGCTGCGGCAGGCCCGATTGCGCCACCGACTTCGCCAACGCCGACACCCCGTCGGCATGACTGGCAATGGTGTGGATCGCCGCCGAGAGGGGGAGGATCAACAGCAGCAGCAGGCCCAGCGTCATCAACGCCACGGCCGGCCCCCGCCGGTTTCCAAGTCGGGCCTGCAGGGCCTTCAGCAGCGGCCAGGTGGAGACCACCACCATCGTCGCCCAGACCCCCGCCGTCAGGAACGGGCGCAAGACCCACAGCGTCGTGGCGATGAGCAGCAGCAGGCACATGATCGCCAGCGTGGTCCGCGCCAGGTCCTGGCGGACGGTGCTCGCCGGGGAGCTCTCGGGCGCGGTCGTCTGCGCCGGTTGGGAAGGCGTGGTCATGGCGGGAAGGCTCTCATGTTTCCCGGTCCCGGACCAGCCCGACCCTCTCCAGGCGGAATGTACCGCCCATTTCCTCCGCGGGAACGCTGGCTGCCGCCATGCGAGCCTTCCCTAAAGGGCAGTTGTGCCCGGGCGCAGCACTTGACTAGTGTGCTCGTGATGCATACGGAACCAGAGACGATTTCCGGCCGATCCACACCTCTGGAATCCGCCCCGACATGAGCAGGACCACGATCCTCAAGGAAGCCATCAAGACGGGCCTCGCTTTCGCCGCGGTCTTCGGCATCGCGATGCAGCTCGGCTGGATGAACCCGTACTGGGCGGGCTGGGCCGTGGCCGTCATCGCGCTGCCCACCGCGGGGGAGGCGATCCGGAAGGGCACGCTGCGGGTGGTGGGCACGATCCCCGGATGCCTTGCCGCCCTCGTCATCCACGCCCTGGCGCCGCAGGAGCGCTGGCTGTTCATGTTCCTCACCTGCGCCTGGGCCTTCCTCACCAGCTACCTGATGGTCAGCCGGCCGAAGGACTCCTACGTGTGGCTGATGGCCTGCTACGTATGCCTGATCATCCTCCTGTCCGACCTGGACTCGTCGGAGAACATGTTCGAGAGCGCGGTGTTTCGCACCGTCGAAACGGTGATGGGCGTGGTGGTCTACACCCTGATCTCCATCTTCCTGTGGCCGCGGACGAACCTCGGGGCGATCAAGCAGTCGAGTGCGGCCCTGGCGTCGGCGCTGTGGGACGTCTGCCGCGCCGGCCGGGACACGCTGGTCGGAGAACGGAAGCCCGAGGCGAGCTACGCGGAACTGCAGGGCAAGGTCGTGGAGCGCCTTGCGCAGTACGCGAAGGTGCTGACCGCCGAAGGCTCGGAGAGCTACGAGGTGAGCGAGGTACGCCACCTCTGGGAGCGGTTCCACGCTCTAGTCGACGGACTGGCTGGAGACGGCAGGACGCTTTCAGTCCGGCTTCGCCGAGCTCGCCCGCATCGACGTGCGCGCGGTGTTCCCGGGGCTGCCGGCGTTCTTCGCGGCACTCGACGCGCACTTCGCCGCGCTCCCCGAGCTGCTCGCCGGCCGTTCGACGGATGCGCCCGCGCCGCTCGGCGAGGCTCGAGGTCGATGGGGCGGCTCTCTCGCGGCTGTCCGCCTTCGATCGCGCCGCGGTGGAGGTCGCGCGCAAGGAGATGGAGCGCGTCGCCGAGCTGACCGCGGCATTGGTCGCCTGCGCCCGCGAGCTGGCCGGCGGCGCCGCCAGCGCTGACGCGGCACGCGTGTTGCGGAGCACCGGGCGCGCGAACCGATCGACGTGGCTGCCCGTGCCCGAATGGGATCACCTGCGGCGCGCCGCGTTCGTGGCGGCGACCACGGGCGTCGGCTTCCTCATCTGGATCCTGTTCGACCCGCCGGGCCATTCGGGCTGGTTCCAGTTGTCGGGCACGATCGCGCTGCTCGTCGCGACCATCCCGCAGATGCGGGCGAGCAAGCTCATCCTGCCGGTCGCGGTGACCTCCGCGATCTGTCTGGCGATCTACGTCCTCGTCATGCCGCAGTTGTCCAGCTTCCTCGGGCTCGGGACGCTGCTGTTCCTGTGCATGTTCCTGAACCACTACTTCCTCACGGGCATGGCGCGGTTCTTCACCACCCTGGCCATCCTGAACATGCTGCAGATCCAGAACCAGCAGGTCTACAGCTTCTACGTGATGGTCAACATCTTCCTCTTCCTGGTGATGGGCTTCACGTTCCTGTTCGTGATGTCCTACATGCTGGGATCGCCGCGCCCCGAGAAGACCATGCTGCGGATGCTGGACCGGTTCTTCCGCAGCGCCGAGTTCCTGATGTCGCGCACCGGCGCCGACGCGGCCAGCGTGTCACTCGTCGACCGGTGGAGAATCGCGTTCCACGAGCGTCAGCTGCAGTCGATGCCGGCGAAGCTCGCGGCGTGGGGCACGGCCGTCGACCGCACGCATTGTCCCGACACGACGCCCGAGCGCATCCAGGCCCTGGTCGTCAGCCTGCAGGCCCTGGTCCACCGCATCGAGCAGCTCATGGACGCGGGCGGATCCGGCCGGGAAGCGGCCCTCGTCCGCGAGGTGCGGGACGACCTCGCGACCTGGCACGCGGGTCTCGAGGTCGTCTTCGGCAGGTGGGCGCGTCACCCCGAGGCCGAGCCTGTCGCCACGCTCGAGCAGCGGCTGGAGAGGCAGCTGGCCCAGATGGAGACCCGCCTCGTGGAGGTCGTCAACCAGGGCGGACGCGACTTGAGCGCAGACGCAAACGAGCAATTCTTCCGGCTGCTCGGCGGCTACCGAGGCGTGTCGGAGGCGGCCCTCGCGTATGCCGGCGTCGCGCAGTCCATCAACTGGTCCGAGTGGCGGGAGGAGCGGTTCTCATGACCGGCGTTCCCAGTGAGCTGAACGTCGGCGGCGTGTACCTGCCGCCCATGCTCGTGGCCGGCACGCTCGGCGTGCTGCTGGCGTACCTGACGGCGCATCTGCTGAATCGCTACCGATTGTCCCGCTACCTCTACTATCCACCGCTCGTCTTCGTCGCGTTGACCGTGCTGTACACGGTCGCGGTGGGCTACGTGCTCGTTCCCTTCTAATCAGGAGCCTCCCACGCCATGAAACCGACCATCAGGTACTTGGTGACTGGCGCGATCGTCCTTGCGGCGATTGCAGTCGGCGTCTGCAGGTGGCGCGTGTACCTCGAGAACCCCTGGACGCGGGACGGCCAGGTGCAGGCCAACGTGATCCAGATCGCGCCGCGCGTGTCGGGGCCGATCGTCACGCTGCCGATCCGCGACAACCAGTTCGTGCGCGCCGGCGAGCTGCTGCTTCGAGATCGACCCCCGCACGTACCAGGCGAGCCTCGACCAGGCGCGCGCGCAGCTCGACCAGGCCGGCGGAAGCGTCGAGGCGTCCATGAAGCAGATCGAATCGGCCCGGGCGGGCGTCGAGGTGTCGCGCGCCTCGATCAACCAGGCCCAGAGCGCAGCGGCGCAGATCGTGTCGGTCATCGACAAGAACAAGGCCGAGTACGAGCGGCAGCAGGATCTGCTGCCCAAGAAGGCCACCTCGCAGAAAGCCCTGCAACGCGCCCAGGCGATGTACGAGGTCTCCCTGGAGGAGAAGAAGATGGCGGAGGCGGCGATTCGCCAGGCCGAGGCGAACCTGCTCAAGTCCAAGGCGGCGCTGGCCGAAGCCCAGGCCAGGCTGGGCGCCCTGGGCGAAGCGAATCCGCAACTCCGGCTCGCGGTCGCCACCGTCCGGCAATCCGAGCTGAACCTGGAGTTCACCAAGATCCACGCGCCGACCGACGGGTACATCACCCATCTGCGTCTGCGGCTCGGCAGTCACGTCGTGGCCAATCAGCCGACCCTGGCCCTCGTCGACACGGCCAGCTACTGGGTGGACGGCTTCTTCAAGGAGAACCAGGTCGGGGGCATCGAAGCGGGCGACCGCGCGGTGGTCACGCTCATGTCGTACCCGGATCGGCCGCTCCTCGGGCGTCGTGGACAGCGTCGGCTGGGGCATCTCGCAGAAGGACGGGAGCACCGGGGTCGATCTCCTGCCCCAGGTCAGCGCGACATTCGAGTGGATCCGGCTGGCGCAGCGCATTCCCGTGCGCGTGCACCTGGCCGACGTGCCGAAGGACATCCAACTTCGCGTGGGCACGACCTGTTCGGTGCTGGTCAGCAAGAGCAGCGGATCCGACAGAAAGAACGGGAACCGGTCGAACCCAGTGAGGGTACCCCAGGTGAAATGCGTGAACCGGTTCGTCGCCTTGTTGCCGCACTGGGGTGCCTGAGCTCCGGGTGCGTCACCGTGGGACCGAACTATCGGCCCGCCACGGTCAACGTCTCGCCTCGCTGGCTGGAGTTCGAAGACCCGAGCCTCGCGGCGACCTCACCCGTCGTGCCGCTCTGGTGGAAGCAGGCCTTCAAGGACCCGGTGCTCGACCAGCTCGTCGACGAGGCGCTCGCCGACAACCTGACCCTCCGTTCTGCCGCCCTGCGGGTGCTGCAGGCGCGCCAGCAGCTGTTGATCGTGGCGAACCTGCGCCTTCCGCAGGAGCAGTACCTCGGGGCAAGCGCGGCGGTCGTGGACCCGGGCGTCTCGAGTGGCGCCTTCGAATCGTACAGCGCGACCTTCAACCTCACTTGGACACTCGATGTCTGGGGGCGAGTCCGCCGCCAGGTCGAATCGGCATCGGCGGCCTACGACGCGACGCTGTCGAGCTACGACGGGGTCCTGGTGCTGGTCGTCGGCCAGGTGGCGCAGACCTACCTGCTGATACGCACCACCGAGCAGCGTCTCGCGGCCGCCAGGCAGAACCTCGCGTACCAGACCGAGAGCGTGCGCATCAGCGAGGCGAAACTCGAGGCCGGGGACACCAGCTCGCTCGATGTCGAACAGGGCCTGACGCTGCTCTACAACACGCAGGCGTCGATCGCGCTCCTGGAACAGTCGCTGGAGCAGTTGAAGGTCTCTCTCGCCATCCTCCTCGGCCAGCCGCCCCAGGATCTGACCCCGCGGCTGGGCCCGCCGAGACCCGTTCCGGCCGTGTCGCCGCTCGTCGCGCTCGGCATGCCGCAGGACCTGATTCGCCGCCGGCCCGACATCCGCGTGGCCGAGCGCCGCGTGGCCGCGCAGAGCGCCCAGATCGGGGTTGCCGTGAGCGACCTCTACCCAAGTCTCGGACTGGCGGGGTCCATCGGCCCTGTCGTCTCGACGGCCACGGAGGGCCAGGACTTCCTCGACCTCTTCAACGTGAAGAACGTCGGGTTCTCACTCGGCGGGTTCCTGCGCTGGAACCTGTTCAACTGGGGACGCATCCGTGAGAACGTCCGTCTCCAGGACGCGGCCGTCCAGCAAGCGATCGAGGACTACCGTCAGGTCGTGATTCAGGCGCAGGGCGAGGTCGAGCTCGCCCTGATCGCGTACTTCAAGTCCCTCCAGCAGCTGGCCGCCCTGCAGCAGGCGGCCGATGCGGCGCAACGCTCCGTCGACGTCGCGACGGAGCAGTACCAGGACGGCCTCGTGGACTACAACACCGTCGTCTCCACCCTGAGGGCCCTCGTCGGCCAGCAAGATCAACTCGCCTCGATCCAGGGCGCCGTGGCCGTCAATCTCGTCGGGGTTTACCTCTCGCTCGGGGGCGGGTGGGAGGTCCGCCAGAGCGCGAACCCCGTCGATCTCATCCCCGAGAAGACCAAGGAGGAAATGCGCGCGCGCGGGAAATACTGGCCCGACCCTCAGAAGGACAAGTGAGACACCATCGCCCCGGCCGGGCGAGCTCACCATCTTCCCGGCCATCTTCGTGCCGTTGACGCTCATGGCGGGCATCTGGGGCATGCACTTCGACGTCATGCCGGAGCATCGCTACCGCTACGGCGATCCCACCGCCCTCGGGGCGATGGCGCTCATCGCCGGGCTCTACAGGTGCTTCCGGTCGCGAGGATGGTGAAATGAGAACCAAGCGCCCGCTGATCCTCGTCGCTCTGCTCTGGGCGGCGTCCGCCGGGGCGCAGACCGCGCCGCCGCCCGACCCCCTCGCGCCGGTCCGCTCGATGGGAAGGCCCCCGGTTTGGAAGCCCTTCGTCGGCGGGTACTACGGTCTCGACCAGAGCGAGGAGCAGGCTCGCTCCGGTGGCGCCGCGTTCGCCGGCCTGTACAAGGACCTCCTGCCGTCGATCGTCGGTGTCGGCGCGAGCGCGGAGGCGTACCTCGGCGGCTACAGCGGCGTGTCGGGCGTGGACGGCGGCGTCCGCGCGCTCGCCGAGCTGCGCGGGCTCTTCCTCAAGGCCGGCGTCGACTACGACTTCCAACGCGAGGACGCGTCGTTCATCCTCTCGCTCACCGTGCCCCTGCGCCGCGGCGGCGTCCTCGGCTACGGGACCCACCTGCGCGTCGACTGGCTGCCCGGCCGCGGCAACTCCTGGAACTTCGGTCTGCAGGTCCCGCTCGAGCCGCACATGGGCAAGACGCGGCCGCGCGACACCGAGGTCGAGATGCCGCGGGCGAGCAAGCCTCGCCCGCGCGCCCCGATCGACCCGGCCGTGGTCGCGGCGATGCAGGAGGTGCGCACGTCCGCGCGCGGGATCGCCGTCCTCAGCACCGCCTTCTGGTCGGACGACAGGTCCGACCGTCGTGAAGTCCCTGGAGCGGACGCGGCGGCAGATCCTGGAATTCAAGAAGCTCATCGGCCAGACGAGCCCCGATCGCCCGAAGGGCGTGAGCATGGAGAGCGAGGTCCGCATCCTCCACGACCGGCTCGACCTCGCCTTCGGGCTCGCCACCGGCGCGGGCGCGGCGGAGGCGAGGGCGCAAGGCGCTCCGGTCGCGGCGGCGGCGCGCGAGGTCGCGCTCGACGAGGTGCTCTATCCGTACAACCGCCTCTTCGGGCAGTACAAGCGACCGGAAGAGCTTTGGGGTCTCGTCGCGAAGGCGCGAGCGCGTTTCGTGGCGAAGCTCGACGCCGCGGGCCTTGCCGGCGCGCGCCGCGACGCCATCCTCGACGTCTTCGAGGACTACCTGAGGGTCCTCGAAGAGACGCGGGAGTGGTGGCTGAAGCGGCTCGAGGCCGACTCGCGGCTCGCCTGGCTCCCGTTCCAGCTGGTGCTCCGGGACGAGCAGCACGACACCCAGGCGGAGATCGACGCGATCGTCTCCCGCGCCCAGGGGACGCCTCTCGTCGGCGGCAACACCGTGCACTACTGGGCCGCCCAGCAGTTCCAGGTCGAGCTGCGGCGGACGATCCGCGCGGCCGAGGACTACCACGTTCTCTGGCTCCACGACTACGACGGCGTCGACGGGGCCGGCAACCCCGACGTGGTCGGCTACTACATCAGCGTCGAGGGCTACCTGGAGGCGCTCACGCAGCGGGTGCGCGAGTTCGACCGGACCGGGAAGCTGCCCGTCTACATGATCCTGGTCGATCTCAACTACTGGGAGGGCAACCGGGGCCGCCTCTACACCGACGTGCTGCAGGACCCGCTCGGCGCCCGTGCGCGGCTGTCGCGCCAGGAGGACCCGGAGAACCGCAAGCTGCAGGAGGGGATCGACCGGGCGCAGCAGGAGCTGCGCGAGGCGGTGGCCGGGTCGAAGCGGCTGCAGGAGGAGGCGGCCCGGCGCGGGCAGGGCTGGCTGCGGAAGTACGTCGCCGTCCACCTCGACGTGATGAACCCCGCGGACGTCTCCTACCGCACGAGTCGCCTGATCGGATACCTGCCGATCGCTCCCGACAACATGGTGCGCGACCACCGCAAGATCGCCTTCTTCGACCTGACCGAGCTCGACCCCGCGAAGGGGGAGGCGCTTTTCGGCGGGGTCGGGGTCGGGGAGCAGTACGCGACCGCCACCTGGGAGGACCGCGCGGTCCGCCTCAGGGGCCCCGCGGCCCTGACCCTGAAGGACGCGGCGCGGCGCTACCTGAAGGCGAACGGCTTCACGGACGGAAACATCCCTCCTCCGCTGCAGCCGCTGCCTAAGCCGGCCGACTACGACCAGCAGGTGAGGACCCTCGAGGCCCGGGGCTGGACCGCGACCGCGATGCAGGTGCACAACGACCGCGGCTTCGCGCGAGAAGGACGCGAGCATCGCGTCGGCCGTGCTCTACACGCTGATGCCGCCGAACAGCCTGATCGTCGTCCCCGACTCCATCTGGACGCACGAGCTGTGGGCGGCCTACCTCACGGGCGCCGCGCTGCGCGGCTGCCACGTGTACGTGATCGCCCCGAGCGCGCCCAACGCGCCGTCGGCGGGCTTTCCCCAGCTCTCCCGCACCCGCGAGATCTTCAGCCGCTTCCTCGAGATCCAGGAGCTCCTCGGGCCGGAGATCGAGGCCCGCGGCGGGCGGCTACGCGCCGGGCTCTACACCCGCCGCGCCGACGTCAACGACGTCGAGGCGAAGCTCGCCGAGATGCGGGCGACCTTCGAGCGCTACCCCTTCCTCAAGGAGGACTTCCCCTTCCCCGAGGAGTTCTACGCCCGCCTGGGCAAGGCCGAGGGACAGCTCGCGGCCCAGGGCTACAAGCCCGCGGGGGAGCTGCCGGAGGACGCCCGCGCCCGCGCCCCCAAGATGCACCGAAAGACGCAGCTCTTCGCCACGCGGGACACGCTCTCTGCGACCTCGTGCGCGACCCGCGCACCCAGCAGGTGATCGCCGACCAGCTGTCGTTCGTGGCCAGGGAGGGCGTTGCGTTCGATCCGGAGGGGCTCGCCGACGGCGGACGCCGACCTGCGGCCGCTCTTCGCGCCCTATCTCGACGCGTTCCACGACCTGCCCGCAGGCGTCCAGGAGCGCGCCGTGCTGTACATGACCGTCGGCTCTCTCAACAAGGACGCCCGCGGCATGATGACCGACGGCGAATCGCTGCAGGTGACGGCCGGTCCGTGGGCGATGTGGGCCATCTCCGACATGTGGATGCTCACCGGCTCGACCACGTGGCTGGAGAGCCAGGACGAGCTCGACCGCCTGCTGCCGCCCTACAAGCAATGGCAGCGGCGCATGGCTCGCTGGGTTCGGAAGGTGATCTGAGATCGGCGCCGTCACACGAACGCCTTCGGCTGGGTCTCGGTCTCGCGGAGGGTCTCCCGATCTAGAATCTGACTCCCGAACGGGGTAGAGAACGAAGAGAGGATGCCGATGAGCGAACGAGATTTCTTGAAGCAGGTTTCATCCCGCGTGTCCCTGTGTTGTTTGGTGGCCCTGTCGCCCGCGGCGGCCTCGGCGCAGGAGCCGCCGCCGCGGCCGTTCCTGCGCAAGGTGATCCAGCTCGACGACGGCCAGCTCGCGGCCGTCGAGAAGGGCGAGGTGGTCACGAAGCTCCTGCCCACGACCGACAAGCCTGAGATCGCCGCATTCGGGGTCGTGAAGACCGCCGGCACCCTGGACCAGCTGTTGACCCTGGCTAAAGACGTGCAGAAGTTCCGCCAGGTGCCTCAGATTCCCGAGATGGGCTATTTCTCGAGCCCCGCGACGCTCGAGAATCTGAAGGGCCTAGACCATCCTCCGGACGACATCGCCGCCCTCAAGAAGTGCAAGCCGGGAAGCTGCGACGTGAAGCTGGGGACGAAGGGGCTCGAGGCCGTGTCCCGGATCGACTGGAAAGCGCCCGACGCCGAGACGCGCGCGGTGGCGATCCTCAACCAGGCCATCGTCGACTACGTGAACGCGTACGAGCAGGGGGGCACGGAGGCGATGGGCAACGTGCTCGACAAGAAGCAGGAGAAATCCCGCGCCGAGGAGTACCGCACCCTCCTCGACCACTCGCCCTATCTCGTGGACTACGTCAAGGAGTTCAACGACTACCTGGCGGCCTATCCCAAGGGCAAGCTGGCCGGGGCCCAGGACGTGCTGTATTGGGCGAAGGACACCTTCGGCCTCAAGCCCGTGGTCTCCGGGTACCACGCGACCTTCTACAAGGGCCCCCGCGGCCTCTTGATGTCGAACAAGCTGCTCGCGGCCAGCCACTTCTTCAATGCCAGCCTCGAGCTCATGGCCGGCGTGCCGACACCGGACGGCAAGGGCCTCTACCTGCTGAGCCTCTACCGGACGCGGCTCGATCCGCCGACCGGGGTGCTGGCGGGCGCCCTGATGGGCAAGGTTCGCGACGGCATCGAGACCGGAGTGAAGGAGAATCTGAAGACGGCTCGCGAGCGCCTCGCCGCGGCTCGCTGAATGAGGCGCAGGGCTACGTTGGAGGGAGACCGTCGCACAATGCCAGAGGCCCGCGGCTGCGGGGCGAAGGGCAAGGCAGAAATAGGTCCCTGACGGTCACCGCGACTGTGACCAGGATCGAGGAACGCCAATGGCAACAAGGAAGACGGTCGACACCGGAATCGTGGACTGCACCGAGCAGAAGCGGCTGAACGAGGCCCGCGAGGCGGGGATCCCCTGGAAGAAGTGGGGCCCGTACCTCAGCGAGCGGCAGTGGGGGACGGTCCGCGAGGACTACAGCGCGGACGGCAACGCCTGGGACTACTTCACGCACGACCAGTCCCGCTCCCGGGCCTACCGGTGGGGCGAGGACGGCCTCGGCGGGATCTCCGACGACAAGCAGCGCCTGTGCTTCGCCCTCGCCCTCTGGAACGAGCGGGACCCCATCCTCAAGGAGCGCGCGTTCGGCCTCACCAACAGCGAGGGGAACCACGGCGAGGACGTCAAGGAGTACTACTTCTACCTCGACTCGACGCCGACCCACTCGTACATGAAGTACCTCTACAAGTACCCGCAGCGCGAGTTCCCCTACCGGGACCTCCTCGAGACGAACCGGCGGCGCACGCGGGAGGAGCTCGAGTACGAGCTCCTCGACACGGGGATCTTCGACGACGACCGGTACTTCGACGTCTTCCTCGAGTACGCGAAGGCGGGACCGGAGGACATCCTGATCCAGGTGTCGGTCCACAACCGGGGCAAGCGAGGCGGCCCGGCTGCAGGTCCTTCCGACGCTGTGGTTCCGGAACACCTGGTCGTGGGGAGACGAGGGAGCAAAGCCGGTCCTCCGCGAGAAGGGCGGGAGCGATCGTGGCCTCGCATCCCGAGCTGGGCGAATACACGCTCTCCTGCGAGCGGCGCCCCGGAGCTGCTGTTCACGGAGAACGAGACGAACGCGCAGAGGCTCTGGGGCCAGCCGAACCCGACGCCGTACGTCAAGGACGCGTTCCACCGGTACGTGGTCTCCGGCGAGCGCGACGCGGTGAACCCCGGGAAGACGGGGACGAAGGCCGCGGCGCGCTACGTCCTCGAGGTGCCGGCGGGCGGCTGCGAGGTCGTCCAGCTCCGCCTGGCCAAGGGCCCGGCGGCGGGGCGTTCGGCGCGCGCGTTCGAGGAGGCGCTCCGGCAGCGGCTCTTCGACGCCGACGAGTTCTACGAGCGGATCACGCCCCGCTCGCTCGGCGAGGACGAGCGGCGGGTCCACCGCCAGGCGCTCGCGGGGATGCTCTGGACGAAGCAGTACTACTACTTCGACCTCGACCGCTGGCTGAAGGAGCACCAGGCGCACCCGCTCCTCGGCGGCGCGCGGCCGCGGCGTCCGGAACGCCGAGTGGTTCCACATGCTGAACGGCGACGTCATCTCCATGCCCGACAAGTGGGAGTACCCCTGGTACGCGGCCTGGGACCTGGCCTTCCACACGATCGCGCTGTCGCTCGTGGACTTCGACTTCGCCAAGGAGCAGCTGCTCCTGATGCTCCGCAGCCTCTACAGCCACCCCAACGGGCAGATGCCGGCCTACGAGTGGAACTTCAGCGACGTGAACCCCCCGGTGCACGCCTGGGCGACGCTCTTCCTCTACAAGATGGAGAAGAACCTGGGCCGGGAGGACCTCAAGTTCCTGGCGCGCTCGTTCCAGGGCCTGATGCTCAACTTCAACTGGTGGGTGAACCGGAAGGACCCGCAGGGGAGGAACGTCTTCGCCGGCGGGTTCCTGGGCCTCGACAACATCGGCGTCTTCGACCGCAGCGCCCCGCTCCCCACCGGCGGCTCGCTCGAGCAGGCGGACGGGACGGCCTGGATGGCCTTCTACTGCCAGAACATGCTGGAGATGGCCCTCATCCTCGCCGACCACGACCCGGTCTACGAGGAGGTCGCCTTCAAGTTCCTCGAGAACTTCATCTGGATCTCCTACGCCATGGACAAGGCCGGCGAGCACCGGGACGACATGTGGGACGAGGAGGACGGCTTCTACTACGACGTGCTCCGGCTGCCGGACGGCGAGGCGTTCCGGCTGAAGGTCCGCTCGATGGTCGGGCTGCTGCCGCTCTGCGCGAGCACGGTGTTCGAGGAGGACACGGTGACGCGCCACCCGAAGCTGATGGAGCTGATCGCGCTCTTCCGGAAGCGCCACCCCGAGGTGCTCGCCCACGTGGCTCCGACCGTCGACGGGTTCATCGGCCACGCGGGGCGCCGGCTGCTCTCGCCCCTCACCCGGACGAAGCTCGAGCGCATCCTCTCCTACCTCCTCGACGAGAAGGAGTTCCTCTCGCCCTACGGCATCCGCTCGCTCTCGCGCCACCACCTCGAGCACCCGTTCGTCTTCCAGGCGGGCGGCCAGGAGCATCGCGTCCAGTACCTCCCCGCCGAGTCCAACACCGGGATGTTCGGGGGCAACTCGAACTGGCGCGGGCCGATCTGGATGCCGGTCAACGCGTTGATCGTCCGGGGTCTCCTGAACCTCTACGGCTTCTACGGCGACGACTTCAAGGTCGAGTGCCCGACCGGCTCCGGGAACCGCATGACGCTCTTCGAGGTCGCGAAGGAGATCTCGCGGCGCCTCTCGAGCATCTTCCTGCGCGACGCGAGCGGCCGCCGGCCCGTCTACGGCGGCTCGGCGAAGTTCCAGGACGACCCGCACTGGCGCGACCTCATCCTCTTCTACGAGTACTTCCACGGCGACATCGGGGCCGGCCTCGGGGCCAGCCACCAGACGGGCTGGACGGGCCTCATCGCCCTCCTCCTGGACCTCTTCGGCCGCGTGACGGCCGAGGACGCGCTGGAGACCCCCAAGGAGAAGCTGCAGGCCCGCCTGGTCCGGGAGCAGGTGGGCGGCGGAATAGGAAAGCCATGTCCCCGCCTCGCTATCCCGCGCTCTTCCAGGTCAACACGCGGGTCCGGCTCTCGGAGCTCGCGGCCGACGCTGGGGCGAAAGGCGACGCTCGACGACATCCCCGACGCGGAGCTCGACCGGCTGGCCGCGGACGGGTTCGACCTCGTCTGGTTCCTCGGCGTCTGGCAGACGGGCGAGGCGGCCCGGCGCGTCTCGCGGTCGAAGCCCGAGTGGCTCGCCGAGTACCACCGCGTCCTCCCCGACTTCCGCGAGGACGACGTCTGCGGCTCCTGCTTCGCGATCCGGGACTACCGCGTCCACGAGGACTTCGGCGGGGACGAGGCGCTCGCCCGGCTCCGCGGGCGCCTGAAGCGCCGCGGCCTGCGCCTCGTCCTCGACTTCGTCCCGAACCACATGGCGCCGGACCACCCCTGGGTGACCGAGCACCCGGACTTCTTCGTGTCGGGGACGGAGGAGCAGCTCGCCGCGCAGCCCCAGAACTACTGCCGCGTCGGGACGGGCCGGGGGCCCGCGTCCTGGCGTACGGGCGCGACCCTTACTTCGACGGCTGGCCGGACACGCTCCAGCTGAACTACGGCAACCCGGCCCTGCAGGAGGCGATGCTGGGCGAGCTCGGGCGCATCGCGCGCCAGTGCGACGGCGTCCGCTGCGACATGGCGATGCTCGTCCTGCCGGAGGTCTTCGAGAGGACCTGGGGCATCTCCGCCCCGCCGTTCTGGCCCCGGGCGACGGAGGCCGTCCGCGCCAAGGTCCCGGGCTTCCTCTTCCTCGCCGAGGTCTACTGGGACCTCGAGTGGACCCTCCAGCAGCAGGGCTTCGACTACACCTACGACAAGCGGCTCTACGACCGCCTGGTGGAGGGCCACGCGCGCCCGGTCCGCGAGCACCTCTTCGCCGGCCTCGACTTCCAGGACCACCTGGCCCGCTTCCTCGAGAACCACGACGAGCCGCGGGCCGCGGCCACGTTCGCGCCCGACGTGCACCGGGCCGCCGCCATCCTCACCTTCCTCACGCCGGGCCTCCGCTTCTTCCACCAGGGCCAGCGCGAGGGCAAGCGGGTGCGCATCCCCGTCCACCTCGGCCGCGGGCCGGTCGAGGCGCCGGACGCCGGGATCGCCGCGTTCTACGACGGCCTGCTGGAGTGCCTGAAGGACCCGGCCTTCCGCGACGGCGACTGGCAGCTCCTCGAGTGCCGTCCCGCCTGGGACGGGAACGAGACGTCGGACTCCTTCGTGGCCTTCTCCTGGACCGGCCCGGGCGAACGAGCGCCGCCTCGTCGCCGTCAACTACGCCGATCACCAGAGCCAGTGCTACGTCGCGATGCCGTGGCGCGACCTCGACGGGCGGACGTGGCGCCTCCGGACCTCATGGGGCCCGCCGTCTACGACCGCGAGGGAGGCGACCTGACGCGGCAGGGCCTCTACCTCGACATGCCGGCGTGGGGCTACCACGTCTTCGCCGTCTCGCCCGCCGGGTGACGAAGACGAGCGCTACGCCGGCGACAGGTTGGTCACCACGTCGAAGGTCCAGCTAGGCGGAGGGCAGGGTCGGGTCCGGAGGCGCCGTCACCGTCGTTCCGGGGAGGCCTGGTCCCGCTCGAACGGCTGATCTCCCAGGACCGGCCGGTTGACACGGTAGGCCCGAGCCACCGCTCCGTTCAGGAATTGCAGGGGCAGGTGCAACCGCGTCCCCCACGCCGTCTCGCTGTGGCCGGCCCTGGGGAAGCAGAGGTGCATGAGGTTGCGCCCGTACTCCCAACCGCGGGAGATCAGCGCCATGGCCATCCCGACCGTGACCTCGTAGTTGTCTTCCGGCCAGCCGCTATCGAGGTAGAAGCCGACGTCCCGGAAAGGCTCCGCGAACACCCGGTCGATGAGGTCGTCGCGGTGCGAGAAGGTGCTCGACATACAGACGGCGGTGCCGAAGACCTCGGGGTACTGCCAGACCGTGTAGAACGAGACGACGCCGCCGAGGGACGAGCCCCAGACCGAGCGATACCGGCGGTGGTGCTCCGCGCGGACGCCGCGGCGCTCGAGCTCCGGCACCAATTCCTCGACGAGCGAACGGGCGTACCGCTCGTAGCCCGGCTTGGTGTACTCCGTCATCCGGTCGCCGGAGTAGATCCCCAGGATGAGAACGTCCTCTACGGCGTTCATGGCGCGCAGGACGTCGCCGGTCTCTTCGACCTCCCAGTCCCGTCCCATGAAGGCCTCGTCGGGAAAGAAGAGGTTCTGCCCGTCCTGCATGTAGACGACGGGGAAGCGGCTGAGAGTGTTCTCGTCATACCCCGGCGGCAGGCAGCCGCGGACCTTGTGGTCGCGCCCGAGGATCTTCGACGGCAGCTCCACTAGCGGCGAGAAGCGCCCCACTTCGGGGCCGAAGAAGAAGGGGTACACGACCCGCGCGTCCTTCTCCGTCATGATCACGAGCTTGTTGGGGCCGACCGCCCAGTGCGTGGCGCCGCTCTCGACGAGGCAGGGCTTGAAGTACAGGAAGGGCTGGTCCACCTCGAGCGCGAAGGTGGAGACGTTGCCGTCCTCGCTGACCTCGACCGGATCGAGGCTCCGCTCCCAGTCCTGCTCCGTGCGGAGCACCACGCGGCCGCGCCCTGACGGGTAGGCGACCCGCAGCGTCCGGGTCAGGATTCGCTCGGTGCGGTAGAGTCGGCTCTTCGTCGGCGTGGTCACCATGGATGGATCCTCGTTCTTCGGCCTAGGGCCATATCGGTCCGCCGACGTAGACACCGCCGTAGGGACGGGGGCCGTAGCCTCCGTAGCCCCCGTAGCCCCCGTAAACCGGGACACCGACACCTACGCCGACTGTGGTGACGCACGCGACGGATCCGAGACTGATGACGGCTAGAAAGGCGAAGGCGGCGACGCGCCGGAAGTGCTTGCGGTTCATGATCCATGTCTCCTTAGCCTAGAGAGGCCACTTCTGGAGGGCGAGCGCCGCGCCCGTCGGGTCGACGACGATCGCCAGCGTTCCCTTGCGGATGTCGGCGCGCGGCTCGATCACGACCTTCCCGCCGAGCGAGATCGCCTTCGCCGCGAGAGCGGCCGGGTCCTCCACCCGGACGTAGGGCAGCCAGTTCGGCTGGACCCCCTCGAGCTGCGGGGGAAGCTGCAGCAGGCCGGCGCGTGAGCGCCGCCGCTTCAGCACGTTGTAGTCGATCCCGTGCTCGCTCGCGGTGACGCTGCTCTCGTATCCCGCGAGGCCCTTGTAGAAGGCAAGCGCCGCCGGGCCGTCTTTCGCGAGGTGCTCCATCCAGAAGAACCGGTTGAGGGGTGGCTGGGCGGGCTCCGCCGGCAGCGTGCCGGTCACGCCGGCGAGGCCGAGCGGCGCTCCCTGGGGATCGAGCACCACGGCCACGCGTCCGTAGGCGCCGACCGCGGTCGGGGCAAGAAGCACCTTGCCTCCGGCAGACGTCACCTGCCCGACGGCCCGGTCCAGGTCGGCGACCGACAGGTACGAAAGCCACGTCGCGGGCCCGGTCTTTTCCCCGTCGCGCTGGACGATGCCGCCCGTGAGCTCGCCGCTGGACCGCGCGATGACGTACGGGTGCCCGCTGCGGGTCGTCGGCTCGAACTCCCAGCCGAGGAGCGCTGCGTAGAACTTCTGGGAGGCCGCCACGTCGTGGGTGACGAGGTCGTGCCAGAGGAACCGGCCAACGGTGTCGTTCGGGGCCGGGACCGCTCCCGCCGGGGCCGTGGCGGCCTTACCGCTCGCACAGGCCGTCACCGCGGCCACCGCCGCGAGCGTGCCCACCACTACCCAACCAGTCGCTCTCATCATCAACCTCCACACTGCTGTGCTGGTCCGTCGAGGATCGCGCTCCTGCTCATGTCGCGCTATTGAACCGGCCCGGTCAACCGCGCGAGGCGGACGCCGAAGCGGAACCACCACGGCTTGCGGTCGTACTCGCCCGGGTCCATGACCCTCGAGCGGGCGAAATCAGCCTCGAACATGCGCTCGACCTCCGCCGCGAAGGCCGCGTCCGAGATGACCGCCGTGATCTCGAAGTTCAGCCGGAAGGAACGGTTGTCGAAGTTGGCGGTGCCCACGGTGGCGGTGGAGTGGTCGATCAGCATGACCTTCTCGTGGAGGAACCCCGGTCCGTACCGGTAGAACTTGCCTCCGGTGCGACTCGCGTCGTCGACATACGAGTAGGCCGCCAGACCCACCAGGGCGTTGTCCGGCTTGTCCGGGATGAGAATCCGCACGTCGACGCCGCGAAGCCCGGCAAGTTGCAGGGCGTCGGTCACGGGCTTGTCGGGAACGAAGTAGGGGCTCGCGATCCAGATCCGCTCTCTCGCCGAGTTGATGGCATGGATGTACATGAGGTTCGCGGTCTCGAGCGTGTCCGCCGGACTGGAGGGCAGGATCAGCACGGGAGCGTTTCCGGCGCTCGAGGGGACCGGAGCCCATCGGACGTCGAGCCGGCCTCCGGCGGCCCAGTGCCAGTCCTCGGCAAACGTGAGCTGCGCCCCCAGCGCGGCCGGCCCCTCGATCCGGACGTGGGTGTCCCGCCAGGGACCGATCCTGGGGTTGCGGGAGAGGTACTCGTCGCCGACGTTGAGGCCGCCGACCCACGCCAGCTTCCCGTCGACCACCACGATCTTGCGATGATTCCGGAAATCGAGCTGGAACCGGTTGCGCGGGCCCTTTCGCGTATGGAACTCGTGAACTTCGATCCCCGCGGCGCGCAGCTCGTCGACGTAGGCGCGCGGTAGATCGTGGCTGCCGACCTCGTCGTAGAGGAAGCGCACCCGGACCCCGGCCTTGGCCCTCTCGATCAGGTGGGCCTTGAGCTCGCGGCCGATGCCGTCGTCGTGGACGATGTAGTACTCGACGAGCACGTACTCGCGGGCGGCATCTATGCCCTGGAGGATGCTCTTGAACACGGCGTCCCCGTTCACCAGGAGCTCGACGGCGTTTCCCAGGAGGAACGGGATTCCGGCCAGGTGCTGGGCGGCCTGGACGGCGGGGCCGACCTCCGCATCCGGGATCCTGAACGGCGCGACCGCCGCCACCGCCTCCGTCGTGAGGCCGACGATTTCCTCCATGTTTTCCCGACGCGCGCTCACATACCCCTCGAAGCGGCTTCGTCCCAGGACCCAGTAGGCCGGCACGGCGGCGTACGGGAAGGTGTTCAGGGACACCGCCCACGCGATCGCCCCCTGCTCGGTGCGGGTATGCATGATCGCGTGAATGGAGGAGAGGGCTCCCAGCACGTGGAACACGACGATGACGAGCGCGATCGTGCCTCGCTTCCTTCCCTTCCCGCTCACGTGCGTCGGCCAACAACCATGGGACGATCCCCCCGCTGGCGAGCGCAGGACGGGCAGAGCTCGCGGTCCAGCAGCGCCGCCATGTGATCCGGCAGGCGGTGGCGGACGAACTCGCGGTGCGCGGGCGTCTGCGTCGGCGCTCCGCAGCTGCTGCAGGCGAGCAGCGGCTGCTCGCGCACGACGGTTCCCGTGATGATCGTGCGTCGCACCCCGTCCCGGTCCTCGATGCGGATGGCACCCGTCGGGCAGACCTGCGTGCAGGCGCCGCAGCCGATGCAAAGCTTCGCCGGCCGCAGGAAGTCGAAGTAGGCGAGCCGGCCGGCCGGGGTGTCGGCCATGCGCAGCGCCTCGATGCCCATCTCGCTGCAGGTCGCCATGCACAGGCCGCAGCCGATGCAGACGTCGCAGCGCAGGCAGCGGCGGGCCTCGTCGTGCGCCATCGCGTCGGTCAGGCCCTCCTCGATCCGGACGTAGTTGCCCTCGCCGAGGACCTCTTCGACGCTTCTCTCGGGCATGACGGCCCGGAGCCGGTGAGTGCGATCCTGCGCCAGGACCGTCAAGGGGATGAGGTTGGCGCGGCGCACGGGCTTGCCGATGCTGGCGTCGATCGCCGCACCACGCAGCCAGGCGTCGATACCGGCCGCGGCGATCTTGCCCGCGCGGATTGCCTCCACGGCCGTGCGCGGGCCTCGCTGGCCGTCTCCGCCGGCGAACACGCCCGGAATGTTGGTCATCAGGGTCTTCGGGTCCGCGACGATGAAGCCGCGCGCGCTCTCGACTCCGCTGCCTTCGAGAATCGTGAGGTCGGTGCCCTGGCCCGTGGCCAGGATCACATGGTCGGCTTCGAGCTTCAGCAGCCGGGCGGCGTCGAATCTCGGATCGAACTTGCCGTTCTCGTCCTTCACCCGCTCGCAGAACTGGAAGGTGACCTCACCATCCTCTTCGATCCGCACCGGGCCCCAGCCCGCGTGCAGCTTCACACCTTCGGCCACCGCGAGCTCGATCTCGTGAGGGCTCGCCGGCATGTCGCGGCGCTTCTCGAGCGAGGTGAGGTCCACGTGCGTAGCACCCTGCCGCAAAGCCGTCAGGGCGACGTCGATGGAGACGTCGCCGCCGCCGACGACCACCACCCGCGGCCCCACCCGCACCTGTTCGCCGCTGCGCACGGCGCGCAGGAAGTCGATGCCGCCGAGGACGAAGGGTTGGTGGACTCCGTCGACCTGGATCAGGCGCGACCGCTGGGTGCCGAGCCCGAGGAACACGGCGTCGTAGTCCTTGCGGAACGCCTCGAGGCTGCCGACCGCGGCGCCGGTATGGATCGGAATTCCCAACACACGGATCTGGTCGATCTCCTGGTCCAGCAGGTCGGGCGGCAGGCGATAGGCCGGAATGCCGTAGCGAAGCATGCCCCCGGCCTTCTCCTGCGCCTCGAAGATCTCGACTTCATGACCGTAGGTGCGCAGGTAGTAGGCCGCCGTGAGGCCGGCTGGGCCCGACCCGACAATGCCGATGCGCTTGCCGGTATCGGGCGCGATCTCGGGTTTCGGGTAGCCGCCCTCGGCCAGGCAGTGCTCGGCCGCCTTGGCCTTCAGCGGCCGGATGAAGACGGCCCCGTCGCTGCCGCCGCGCACGCAGGCGGATTCGCACGGCGCCGGGCACACGAGGCCGCAGGTCAGCGGCAGCGGGTTGTCGCGCCGGATCACCTCGATCGTCGAGCGGTAGTCGCCGTTGCCCAGGTGGGCGATGAAGCTCGGGATGTCGATGTTGGCCGGACAGGTGCTGTGGCAGGGCGCGGCCCGCGGCAAGAGACAGAGGCCCTCCGGGCAGGACTCCCGCCGGACATGGCGCTCCCACTGCTCGCGGTAATGGCGCAGCGAGCTGCCGAGCGGCCAGGCGGCCGCCAGCCCCTGCGTCGAGAGCTCGAGGGCCACTTCGTCCAAGGCGGCGAGATGTGCGGCCTCGCCGCGGCCGAGCGTGATCTCGGTCACGAGACGCGCGGCGCGCGCCAGCAACCCGCGCACCGGGGCGGCTTCCGGTGCAAGCTGCCAGTGGCGATAGAGCGCGCGCCCAGTCTGCTTCACGACGCACGCGCCCTCGGCCATCACCATCAGGCTGGACGCCGCCGGGATGATGCCAGCGCCCGCGAAGGACAACGGATCGCATGACAGATCTGCCGCCGAGAGCGGGAGAAAGCCGCCCAGGCCGTCGTCGAAGACGAGCATGGCGCCCTGTCCTTGCACCTCGACGCCGCCGCTCCAGCCGTCGATCTGGCTTCGCAGATTCCCGGAGTGCGCGAGCTCGACCAGGCCGCGCTGCTTCATGCCGCGCCGCAGCGTCAGCAGCGACGCGTCGAGGCCCGAAGCGCCGGCAAACAGCAGGGCGATCCGGCACCAGGTCTCCGGCGTGTGGACGAGCCGCGAGGCGTCGGTGGTCGGTCTCTCCCCCCAGCAGCTTGGCCGGCTGTCGCGCAGCACCTCGACCTTGCGGCGGGGAATGGCGACCTGAGCGAGCGACCGGATGGCGTCGGCTGCATTCAGGAAGGCCGCTTCACGGCCCGTCAACTCGGCCGGCAGGCGCAACTCGGCCTCGAGACTGTCGCGCAGGCCAGCCGCGATCAGCACGCCTTCGGCCACCAGCCAGGGAGCGCCTGCGAGAACGGCGGCCGTGCCGCGTGCCCGCACGTCGAGTTGGGTCGCGTCGATCACGAGCACCGAAGGCCCGCGGCCGCGCAGGAACTGGCGCCAGGCGAGATGGACCGGCTCGCCGGCACCGCCGCATTCGGTGAGGGCCGATTCCTGCACGCGCTGCAGCCGCTGCAAAGGTGTCAGGGACTGGGCACGGTCGAGGCCCGGCAGGGCGCCGGCCAGGGTCGGCGCCGGCGGCACGGCGCCCGCCAGCGCGGCAGCGCCTGCGTCGAGCCACGCCGGCAGCGCCCGGAGTTCGCTCATGGCTCCTTCTCAGGCGCTTCCGGCGGCTCGGCGAGGAGCTGGCGGGCATAGCGCTCGCGACGCGGGTCCGGCAGCTCGTTCGCAACACCGAAGGAGAGGCAGCCGGTCACGCACTTCGTCACACAGGCGGGCTGCAGCCCGGCATCGAGGCGATCCATGCAGTAATCGCACTTGACCACCTTCTTCGTGGCCGGATCCCACTGCGGCGTGCCCCAGGGGCAGGCGGCGATGCAGCTCTTGCAGCCGATGCAGAGGACGGACTGGACGAAGACGATGCCGTCCTTCGCGCGCCGCTGCATGGCCCCGGTCGGGCAGGCCCTCATGCACCACGCATCCTCGCAGTGGAAACAAGGCAGGAAGGCGAAGCGCATGCGCGGCCGGCCGCCGACGTCGACCGGACCGACCGTGATGATCCTGCAGGGGGCCGGGCCGGGGCCGAGGTCCTTGTTGGTCTTGCAGTGCACTTCGCAGGCCTGGCAGCCGATGCAGTTCGCCTCGTCGTGGCGGAGGCTGTAGCTGCTCACTGGATTCCTCCCCCCGTTACCAACGGCTTGACACGGACGACGGTTTCGGTGAGGGCGCAGCCCCCTCCGGCCGGGTCGAAGTCGTAGAGCTTGCCGTGCTGCAGGCGCTGGTCGGCCAGGCCGACGCCGCGGGCACGCGTCGCGAGAGGGACCGTGGCGCCGTAGCCGTGCAACATGAACACGGCCTCGGGGTGGATCCAGGGAGTCACCTTCGCCTTGATCCTTCCGCGGTAACCTCCGCCCCCGCTGATCTCGACCTCGTCCCCATCGCCGATCCCGAGCGGCCGGGCACGGTCGGGGTGGATCCAGAGCACCTGTTCCGGCGCGATCTCGCGGAGGAGCGGGTTGTTGAGGGACTGCCCGTGCGCCAGCGTCGCGGTCTTCGAGAACAGCAGGGTGAACTGGTCGCCCGCCGGCGCCGCCTTCGGCTCGTAGGGCGGCAGGCTGGCCAGCCCGGCCTGCTTCAGCACATCGCTCTCGATCTCGATCTTGCCCGAGGGGGTCGGGAACCTGAGCTTGTCGCGCGGCGTCAGCTTCGGCGCGTCGGCCAGACGGACGAACCCGGCCTCGCGCATCTCGGCGACGGTGACGCCCGTGCCCTCGAGCTGGTAGTTCCAGAGCTCCTCGATCGTCTCGAAGTCGAGCGCCTCCTTGATGCCCATGCGGCGCAGGATCTCGCGGAAGATCCACCAGGCCGGGCGGCTGTCGAACCGCGGCGCGATCGCCTGGTCGCGCATGAAGACGACCGGGACCGGGCCAGGGAAGCCGGCCAGGACGTTGGCCCGTTCGAAGTAGGTTGACTCGGGCAGGATGACGTCGGAGTACCAGCCCGTCTCCGAGTAACGCACGTCGATCGAAACGAGCAGCTTCAGCTTGTCCAGCGCACGCGTCATCGCCTCGGCATCAGGCATCCCGGTGAGTGGATCGTGGCGGTAGGCGATATAGGCGCCGACCCCGTAGGGCTGCGCGGTCTCCATGGCGGCGAACGCCTGGTGCAGCATGCCGATCGCCGGATCCCAGGAGGGCCGGGTGGTGCCGGCACCGTCCACGCGCGGCTCGGCGACCTTGGGCACGCGCGCCGTCAGCTGCTTCAGGCTCTTGCGGCCGTAGAACTCGGGCGGCTTGGCGATCACGCAGCCGCCCGGAGTCTCGATGTTGCCCATCAGGGCGTTCAGGATCAGGGCGCTGCGGCTGACGTGAAACGACTGCTTGTGACGCGCGCTCATCCAGCCCGGATGGAAGATCACGCGTGGTCTTTCGGCGGCGATCTCCTTCACGAAGGCCCGGAGCTCCGCGGCGGGAACGCCGGTATGGCTCTTTTGCCATTCGGGCGTCGTGTCCTTGACCGCCGCGCGAAGGGAGTCCATGCCGGTGACGAAGCGCTCGACGAAGTCCTTGTCGTACGCCTCCGTCTTCAGGACTTCGTGAATGATGGCAAGGTTCAGCGCGTAGTCGCTGTTCGGGCGCACCTGCCAGTAGCGGGTGGCCTTGCAGGCCGTGATGGTGGCGCGCGGATCGATGTAGGTAACGCGCATCCCGTTCGCCACGGCGGCCATGAAGGCCTTGGCCTCCTTGACCATGAGCGATTCGACGACGTTGCGGCCGTAGAGCACGAGGTGCTTCGTGTTCTTCAGGTCGAAGACGAGCCCGGCGGAGCCGAAGCCGTAGATCGAGCGCCCGGCATTGTGAGCGTTCCCGTTGCAGGAGGCGTCGTGGTTGAAGTAGTTCGGCGAGCCGAGCGCCTGCACGAAGGTCTTCGTCAGGTCGGCGAAGGGTCCGCCGCGATCGGAAAGCACGATGCCCCGCGGGCCGAAGGCCTCGATCGTCTGTTTCAGCTTGTCGGCGACATAGTCGAGAGCCTCGTCCCAGGACGCCCGCCGCCACTGGCCGCCGCCACGCGGGCCCTTGCGGATGAGCGGCGTCTGCGGCCGCTGGTCGTCGAACTCGAAGGCCAGCCCGGCCGCGCCCTTCGCGCAGAGGCTGGCGCCGATCGCCTCGTCGTGCGGATTGCCCTGTATCCAGGCTATCCGACCGTCCTCGACGGTCACTTCCATCGGGCACCGCACCGCGCACATGCCGCACATGCTGTATACCGTGCGCCGGCCCGGAGCGCCGACTCCGCGCACGTTCGGTGCCATGGTGGAACTCATAGCGGCCTCCTTTGCTCCTCAGGGCGCGGCACGCGCTTACGTCATGGAACGCTACTCCTGTGCTGCGCCCGGGGACTACTGCCCTTTAGGGAAGGCTGCCGTCCCAGCTGCGCCACCACAGAGACCGAACCTGGCCGGCATCCCTCCCTCGAGCGCGAGGGCGGGCTACACCACCGAGTTGTGGACATTGCCGGGCGTTGCGTTGGTGGTCGAGCGGGTGAGCGGGGGTCGCTTCTGGCGTTCCTGTGCGGGATGTTGCTGGCGAGCGGAGCCTTCCCTAAAGGGCAGTAGTCCCGGGGCCAGCACGAGAGTAGCGTGCACCTGCCGCGACGTGAGGAGAAGGATCGTGCATCGCGGACTGCACCGAGCAGAAGCGGCTGAACGAGGCCTTGTGAGGCGGGGATCCTCTGGAAGAAGTGGGGACCGTACCGGTCGCCGAGGTCCCGTCCAACCTGGACAAGGAAGCGGCCGCGGGCGCCCACCGGCTGGCCACGGAGAAGCGCAATGAGGAAGCGTGGGGACGACCGTACTGGGGCTGGGATTGACCGTGGCCCCGAGGCCCGTGTGGTCGAGCCCGGTGCCAGGGTGGAGAAGCTGGCGGGCGGCTTCGAATTCACCGAGGGGCCGACGTGTGACGCGGAGGGCAACCTCTTCTTCACCGACCAGCCCAACGATCGCATCCTGAAGTGGAGCGTGGAAGCGAAGCTGTCCACCTTCATGCGACCGGCCGGTCGAGCCAACGGCATGCATTTCGACCCCGAGGGCAACCTGATCGCCTGCGCCGACGAGAAGAACGCCCTGTGGTCCATCGCGCCGGACGGCAATGTCACCGTGCTCGTCGGCGACTACGGGGGGAAGCTCCTGAACGGCCCGAACGACGTCTGGGTGCGGCCGGATGGCGCGCTCTACTTCACCGACCCCTTTTACGACCGGTCCTGGTGGACGCACCACACGATGCCGCAGGACGGCCAGCACGTCTACTTCCTCTCCTCCGACCGCCGGCGACTCGCGCGCGTGGCCGATGACCTGACGAAGCCCAATGGCATCATCGGCACGCCCGACGGCAAGACGCTCTACGTGGCGGACATCGATGCGGAGATGACCTACCGATACGACGTCGCGCCGGACGGCAGCCTCGCCGGCAAGACGCTCGTCGCCGAGCACGGCTCGGACGGCATGACACTGGACAGCGAGGGCAATCTCTACCTGACGGGCGACGGCGTCCTGGTGCTGGACAGGGAGGGCCGGCAGATCGAGCACATTCCGGTCCCCGACGAGCGCTGGACGTCGAACGTCAGCTTCGGCGGCAAAGACAGACAGACGCTCTTCATCACGGCAAGCATGGGCCTGTACGGGGTCGGGATGCGCGTGAAGGGAGCCAACGCGGCGAAGTGACCAACGAAGACGCGCCGGCCACTGCTTCCAGGAGCAGGTAGCCGGAGACAGGATTGTGTGGAGGGATCGAGATGAAGGCCATCACAGTGGAACCGCGCAAGCCGGAGACGGCACGCCTGGAGGACATCCCCGAGCCGGACGTTCGTGAGGGCTCGGTCCTCGTGGAAGCCATTGCCGTCGGCGTCTGCGGGACGGACGTCGAGATCACGGAGGGCAAGTACGGCTGGCCCCCTCCTGGGCAGACGCGCCTCGTGCTCGGCCACGAGTCCCTCGGCCGGGTGGTGGACCCCGGCCCGAGCAGCGGGCTCAAGAAGGGCGAGCTCGTGGTCGGCATCGTTCGCCGCCCGGACCCCGTGCCCTGTCCCAACTGCGCCGTCGGCGAGTGGGACATGTGCCGCAACGGCGAGTACACCGAGCGGGGGATCAAGGAGATCCACGGATTCATGTCGGACCGCTGGCGGATCGAACCCGAGTACGCGGTCAGGGTGGACCCGTCGCTCGGAATCCTCGGTGTGCTGCTCGAGCCGACGACAGTGATCACGAAGGCGTTGGAGCAGGTCGTCGCGGTGGGCCGACGCGCCTTCTGGGAACCGAAGACCGTGCTCGTGACGGGCGCCGGCCCGATTGGTCTCCTGGCGGCCGGAGTCGCCAGTCTGGGAGGAGCCGAGGTCCATGTCCTCGATCGTGTCGAGACCGGCCTGAAGCCGGAGCTCGTGCGCGCCCTCGGCGCCACGTACCACTCGGGGAGCGTCCTGAATCTCGGATTCGAGCCGGACGTCATCGTCGAGTGCACAGGCGTCGGATCGGTGATCGCGGACTCGATCCAGAAGATCGGAGCGGGCGGGGTCCTCTGTCTGACGGGAGTCGGGGGGGGCGGGCTCTCCGGCTACGCCGTGGCCGACGTCGCGGCGAAGGCGGTCCTGAAGAACAACGTGATGGTCGGCAGCGTGAATGCGAACAAGCGTCACTGGTACATGGCGAGTGAGAGGTTGTCTCGGCTGGACCGGAAGTGGCTGAGCCGCCTGATCACCCGCCGTGAGAAGCCGGAGAGCTTCAAACAGGCTCTGGAGAGAGGACCTGACGACGTCAAGGTCGTCATCCAGTTCTCCGAGGTGTGATGGAAGAATCAACGGTCGGCCTATCCCCTGGGCGCTCTTTGTCTCCGAGCTCATCTCAACGAATTCATGCGCAGCAGTTATGGGCTGGATGCCCCTGACCAGCCTATACCGTCCGGCCCAAAGCTCCAGACCGCTCATTGGGAGTCGGCGCCAGAGGCGCACGCCTATCTAATCGGTGTGCTCTACGTCTCGCGGGTCCGATTCGAGGACGGACAGATCTGGAAAGCCGACCTCGCCAGCGTGATCAGCGAATTGAAGAAGATCGATGCCGACTTCGACCCAGCCGTCCTCAAGAAGTAACTCATAGCCATTGAGAACGCGCCGTCGGTCGCGAGAACGTGCAGGCCGAACGTGCCATTGCAACAAGTCGCCGCTGGTGGCGACCGAGACCACGATCCCGGGCCGTGCGTCGCTCCCACCTCTCTGCTCATGTACTCGCTGAGTGCTTCCGCACCGCATTGCGAGAGATCGAGCAGCAGGTCCCGTCGCTTCCGGAATATGCCTCGCCGCAGCCGGGGTATGGTCAAGACGACGACGTGGAGGAAGGCCCGGAGCACCCGCTCAACGACAGGACGCAGCGGGCCGTGCACCTTGACGAACCGCTCCTCGTACACGCGCAGAAACTCCTCGAGGTGCTGCTCGACCATACCGAACAGGGGCGTGTCCCGAGCCCGCCCGGCCTGTAGACCCGACAGGTGATCTCCACACCAGCCGACAAGCCGGTGGGAGAGCGACCGGCGAAGACGGAAGGGGCGGCTGCCCCCCAGGCCCGTCACGACGACGGCAGCTGCCATCCGCCGAGGGTCGATCGAGACACGAAAGGGCCGCCGGTGCCTCGCGGCACGGGCGGCCCTCGTTTGCGAATCCGGAATGACGGGGGTCTAGCTCAGACCTCCACCCCGTCCTTGATGTGCTCGGGCTCCACGAGGTATTCCGCCTCGTAGCCGCCCTCGAGACCGCTCTCCGGCCGCTCCACCACCTCGTCGGGGATCTTGATGCGGCGGTAGAACTCCATCCCCGTGCCCGCGGGGATGAGGCGGCCCATGATCACGTTCTCCTTCAGGCCGCGCAGGTGGTCGACCTTCCCGCTGATCGCGGCCTCGGTGAGGACGCGCGTCGTCTCCTGGAAGCTCGCCGCGGAGATGAAGGAGTCGGTGGAGAGCGAGGCCTTGGTGATGCCGAGGAGGAGCGGGTGGCCGCTCGCCGGCTTCTTCCCGGCGGCGATCAGACGCTCGTTGTCCGCCATGAAGCGGAACTTGTCCACCACCTCGTCGATGAGGAACTCCGTGTCCCCCACGTCCTCCACCTTCACCCACCGCATCATCTGCCGGGTGATGACCTCGATGTGCTTGTCGTTGATGTTGACGCCCTGCAGGCGGTAGACCTCCTGGATCTCGTCCACCAGGTACCGCTGCAGCTCCTTCTCGCCCTGGACGCGCAGGATGTCGTGGGGATCGATCGGACCGTCCATGAGCGGCTCCCCCGCCTTCACCCGCTCGCCTTCCTGGACGCTGATGTGGGCGCCCCGGGGAAGCTGGTACTCGCGAGGCTGCTCGTCGTCGCCGGTCACGAAGATCTTGCGGTGCTGCTTGGCCACGTCGCCGTACCGCACCTGTCCGTCGATCTCGGTGATGACCGCGGGCTCCTTCGGCCGCCGGGCCTCGAAGAGCTCGACCACGCGCGGGCAGACCGCCCGTGATGTCCTTGGTCTTGGCCGTCTCGCGGGGGATCTTGGCCAGCACGTCGCCCGCCGCGACCTCCGCCCCGTCCTCGACCATGAGGTGGGCGCCGCGCGGGAGGCAGGTACTTGCTTGGTGGTCTTGCCCTTCTCGTCCTTGATCTCGATGCGCGGCTGCTTCTTCTCGTCCGGGGACTCCATGATGACGAGGGCGGACATGCCGGTGTTCTCGTCCACCTGCTCGTGCACGGTCTGGCCGTCGATGACGTCCTTGAAGGCGATCTCGCCCTCGTCCTCGGTGAGGATGGTGAACGAGTAGGGGTCCCACTCCACGAGGAGCTGGCCCTGCTTCACCTCCTGGCCGTCCTTGATCTTGAGCCGCGCGCCGTAGACCACGGCGTGGCGCTCGCGCTCGCGGCCCTTCTGGTCGTGGATGACGAGGGCGCCCGAGCGGTTCATCACCACGAGGTCGCCCTTCTTGTTCTTGACCGTGGTCAGGTTGTGGAACTTCAGGGTGCCGGAGTTCTTGGCCTCGAGCGTCGTCTGCTGGGTGGTGTGGCTGGCCGTGCCTCCGATGTGGAACGTGCGCATGGTGAGCTGGGTGCCCGGCTCGCCGATGGACTGCGCGGCGATGACGCCCACCGCGAGGCCCATCTCCACGAGCTTGCCGGTGGCGAGGTCGCGCCCGTAGCAGAGGGCGCACACCCCGCGCTGGGCCTCGCAGGTGAGCACGGAGCGGATGCGCACCTTCTCGATGCCCGCGGCCTGGATGGCGTTGGCCGTCTCCTCGGAGATCTCCTTGTTGGCGTCGACGATCGATCTGGCCCTCGATGTCCTTGACCTTCTCCAGGCTCACCCGGCCCACGATGCGGTCGCGCAGGGGCTCGATGACCTCGCCCGACTCGATGATGGGCCGGATGTCGATGCCGTCGATGGTGCCGCAGTCGTGGTCGCTGATGATCACGTCCTGGCTCACGTCCACGAGGCGGCGGGTGAGGTAGCCGGAGTCCGCGGTCTTGAGCGCGGTGTCGGCCAGGCCCTTGCGCGCGCCGTGGGTGGAGATGAAGTACTGCAGCACGGTGAGGCCTTCGCGGAAGTTCGAGGTGATGGGGTTCTCGATGATCTCGCCGGAGGGACGGGCCATGAGGCCGCGCATCCCCGCGAGCTGGCGGATCTGCTGCTTGCGATGCCGCGGGCTCCCGAGTCGGCCATGATGTAGATCGGGTTGAACTCCTGGCCTTCCTTGTCCTGGTGCTCCATCTCCTTGAACATCGCGTCCGCGACCTTCTCGGTGACGCTCGACCAGATGGAGATGACCTTGTTGTAGCGCTCGCCGTTCGTGATGGCGCCGTCGAGGTACTGCTTCTCGACGTCGATCACGTCCTTCTGGGCGCCCGCCACCATCTTCTCCTTGCCCTCGGGGATGATCAGGTCGTCGATGCCGATGGAGATCCCGGCCTGGGTGGCGTAGGTGAAGCCCAGGTCCTTGATCGCGTCGAGCATCTCCACGGTCTTCTCGAGGCCGAAGCGCAGCTGGCAGTACTGCACGAGCTGCTGCAGGCCCTTCTTGCGCAGGAGGCCGTTGATGTAGGGCATGCCCTTCGGCAGGTGGTCGTTGAAGATGACCCGGCCCACGGTGGTGTTGAGGATCTGGTTCTTGACGTTCTGGACCTCGGTGTGGATCACGTCCTGGTCGTCGTAGACGGTGGTGAGGTCGATGAGCTCACCCGTGTAGATGAGCCGGATGGGGGTGAGCGTCTCGACTTCCTTGTGCTCGAGGGCGATGAGCACGTCCTCGCTGCAGGCGAAGGCGCGGCCCTCGCCCTTCGTGCCCTTCTTCTCCTTGGTGAGGTAGTAGCAGCCGAGCACGATGTCCTGCGAGGGGATCGCGATGGGCTGCCCGTTGGCGGGGGACAGGATGTTGTTCGAGGACAGCATGAGCACGCTGGCCTCGATCTGCGCCTCCGGGGAGAGGGGCACGTGCACGGCCATCTGGTCGCCGTCGAAGTCGGCGTTGAAGGCGGTGCAGACGAGGGGGTGGATCTTGATGGCCTTGCCCTCGACCAGGATCGGCTCGAAGGCCTGGATGCCCAGGCGGTGCAGGGTGGGCGCGCGGTTCAGGAGCACCGGGTGCTCGCGGATGACGTCCTCCAGGAAGTCCCACACCTCGGGCCGCTGCTGCTCCACCATCTCCTTCGCCGCCTTGATGGTGGTGACGAGGCCTTCCTTCTCGAGCTTGCTGTAGATGAAGGGCTTGAACAGCTCGAGCGCCATCTTCTTGGGCAGGCCGCACTGGTGCAGCTTGAGCTCGGGGCCGACCACGATGACGGAGCGGCCCGAGTAGTCGACGCGCTTGCCGAGCAGGTTCTGGCGGAAGCGGCCCTGCTTGCCCTTCAGGGTGTCGGAGAGCGACTTCAGGGGCCGGTTGTTGGCCCCGCGCAGCACGCGGCCGCGGCGGCCGTTGTCGAAGAGCGCGTCCACCGCCTCCTGGAGCATGCGCTTCTCGTTGCGCACGATGACGTCGGGCGCGCG
This sequence comes from uncultured Acidobacteriota bacterium, assembly GCA_963742595.1. Classification (GTDB taxonomy): domain Bacteria; phylum Acidobacteriota; class Vicinamibacteria; order Fen-336; family Fen-336; genus CAVPGH01. The sequence continues at coordinate 1,233,103 of CAVUMT010000001.1, forward strand.
CAGCTCGATGAGCTTCTTCAGGCGGTTGTTGCGGTTGATGACGCGGCGGTAGAGGTCGTTCAGGTCCGAGGTGGCGAAGCGCCCGCCGTCGAGGGGCACCAGGGGCCGCAGCTCGGGGGGGATGACCGGGATCGCGTCCAGGATCATCCACTCCGGCTTGTTGCCGCTCTTGCGGAACGCCTCCACGACCTTGAGGCGCTTGGCGAACTTGATCTTCTTCTGGACCGAGTTCTCGGTGCGCATCCGCTCGCGCAGCTCGACCGCGTCCTTCTCCACGTCGATGCGGCGCAGCAGCTCCTTGATGGCCTCGGCGCCCATGGCGCAGCGGAGCTTGCGGGTACTTCTCGCGGAGCTGGCGGTAGCGGTCGTCGCTGACGAGCTCCTGCCGCTTCACCTCCGGGCAGTCCCCGGGGTCGACCACCACGTACGACTCGAAGTAGAGGATCCGCTCGAGGTCGCGCAGCGAGATGTCGAGGAGGTGCCCGATGCGGCTGGGCAGCCCCTTGAAGAACCACACGTGGCTCACCGGGCAGGCGAGCTCGATGTGGCCCATGCGCTCGCGGCGCACCTTGCGACTGCGTGACCTCGACCCCGCACTTGTCGCAGATCACCCCGCGGTGCTTCATGCGCTTGTACTTGCCGCAGAGGCACTCCCAGTCGGTGATGGGACCGAAGATCTTCGCGCAGAAGAGGCCGTCGCGCTCCGGCTTGAAGGTCCGGTAGTTGATGGTCTCCGGCTTCGTGACCTCGCCGTGGGACCAGGACCGGATCTTCTCCGGGCTGGCCAGGCGGATCTTGATCGCGTCGAAGTCGATGACCGTCCGTCCCGGATCTCGAGGTTCGGCCGCATCGGGAATCATCAGGCTCATGTCCATTCCCTGGCTCCGTCAGTGCTTCGTCTTGATCAGCTCGACGTCCAGGCACAGGCTCTGCAGCTCCCGGATGAGCACGTTGAACGACTCGGGCAGGCCGGGGGTGAACACGGTGTCGCCCTTCACGATGGCTTCGTAGATCTTGGCCCGGCCGTACACGTCGTCGGACTTCGCGGTGAGCAGCTCCTGGAGGATGTGGGCGGCCCCGTACGCCTCGAGGGCCCAGACCTCCATCTCCCCGAAGCGCTGGCCGCCGAACTGGGCCTTGCCGCCGAGGGGCTGCTGGGTGATGAGCGAGTAGGGTCCGATGGAGCGGGCGTGGATCTTGTCGTCCACGAGGTGGCTCAGCTTCAGCATGTAGATGTAGCCGACGGTGACCTTCTGCTCGAAGGGCTCGCCGGTCATGCCGTCGATGAGGGTGATCTTGCCCTGACTCCAGCAGGTTCGGCCGCAGCGGGTTGCGCTTCTCCTCGCGCGTCGTTGGCCTTGCACGAGGTAGCTTCTTGATCTCCCTCTCCAGGGCCCCGTCGAAGACGGGGGTCGCGAAGTGGAGGCCGAGGGCCTTGGCCGCCCACCCGAGGTGGGTCTCCAGGATCTGGCCCGACGTTCATGCGCGACGGCACGCCCAGGGGGTTCAGCACGATCTCCACCGGCGTCCCGTCCGGGAGGTACGGCATGTCCTCGTCGGGCAGGATGCGGGCGATGACGCCCTTGTTGCCGTGGCGGCCGGCCATCTTGTCGCCGACGCTGCAGCTTGCGCTTCATGGCCACGAACACCTTGACCAGCTTGATGACGCCGGGGGGCAGCTCGTCGCCCCGCTTCAGCCGGCTCTCCTTCTCCGCGAAGAGCGCCTTCAAGACCTCGATCTGGCGCTCGGTCTTGTCCACGATCTCGTTGAGCTCCTCCTCGCACGTCCTCGTCGTCGCTGCCCTTGACGCGGAGCTTCAGGATGTCGGAGTGGCGCAGCTTCTGGAGCACGTCCCGGGTCGAGCTTCTGGCCCTTCTTGATGACCTTGTCGCCCCGGGCGTTCAGGAGGTCGCTCTGCGACGGTCTTGCCGTCGAGCAGGTCCTCGATCCGCTTGTCGCGCTCGTCCTGGAGGATGCGGATCTCGTCCTTGAGGTTCTTCTCCATCATGAACAGCTCGGCGTCCTCGATCTGCTTCGCGCGGTCGTCCTTCTCGACGCCCTTCCTCGAGAAGATCTTCACGTCGACCACGATGCCCTCGATGCCCGGGGGGCACACGAGGCTGGCGTCGCGCACGTCGCCCGCCTTCTCCCCGAAGATCGCGCGCAGCAGCTTCTCCTCGGGGGTGAGCTGGGTCTCGCCCTTGGGCGTGACCTTGCCCACCAGGATGTCGCCCGGCTTCACGGAGGCGCCGATGCGGATGATCCCGCTCTCGTCCAGGTTGTTGAGGAGCGACTCCGAGACGTTCGGGATGTCGCGGGTCACTTCCTCGGGGCCGAGCTTGGTGTCGCGGGCCTCGATCTCGAACTCCTCGATGTGGATCGAGGTGTACATGTCCTCCTTGACCAGCTTCTCGCTGACCAGGATCGCGTCTTCGAAGTTGTAGCCGCGCCAGGGCATGAAGGCCACGAGCACGTTGCGGCCCAGGGCCAGCTCGCCCATGTCGGTGCAGGGCCCGTCGGCCAGGATCTGGCCCTTGGCCACGTGCTGCCCCACCTTCACGATCGGCTTCTGGTTGATGCTCGTGTTCTGGTTCGAGCACTTGAACTTCGTCAGGTTGTAGATGTCGGCCCCGATCTCCTTGCCCTTGTCGGGGCCGTCCTGGGCCTCGACGCGGATGATGATGCGGCGCGAGTCCACGGAGTCGACCACCCCCGCGCGGCGGCAGACCATGGCCGCCCCGGAGTCCTTGACCGTGATGTGCTCCATGCCCGTGCCCACCAGCGGGCGCCTCGGAGCGGAGCAGGGGCACGGCCTGGCGCTGCATGTTGGAGCCCATGAGGGCGCGGTTGGCGTCGTCGTTCTCCAGGAAGGGGATGAGCGACGCGGCCACGGACACGAGCTGCTTGGGGGAGACGTCGACGTAGTCGACCTCCTCGCGCTTGGCCAGGATGAAGTTGCCGGTCTTGCGGGCGGAGACGCGGTCCTCGACGATGGCGCCGTCGTCGGCCAGCTTGATGTTGGCCTGGGCGATCGTGTACTTGTCCTCTTCCCAGGCGGAGAGGTAGAAGCAGTAGGGCTCGATCTCGGCCGGCTTCTTCTTCTTGGCCTTGAGCGCCGTCGTTCTCCCGCTCCATCTCGTCCTTCTCGACGATGTCCCCCACCTTGTAGTGGCTGCTCGCCGGCGTCCAGGACCTGGTAGTAGTCGAGGACCTTCCCGCTCTTCACCTTGCGGTACGGGCTCTCGATGAACCCGAACTCGTTGATGCGGGCGAAGCAGGAGAGGCTGCGAGATGAGCCCGATGTTCGGACCTTCCGGGGTCTCGATCGGGCAGATGCGGCCGTAGTGCGTGGGGTGCACGTCGCGCACCTCGAACCCCGCGCGCTCGCGGCTGAGGCCGCCCGGCCCAAGGGCGGAGAGCCGCCGCTTGTGGGTGATCTCGGAGAGCGGGTTCGTCTGGTCCATGAACTGGCGAGAGCTGGCTCGACCCGAAGAACTCGCGGATGCGACGCCATGACCGGCTTGGCGTTGATGAGGTCGTGGGGCATGGCCGTGGCCATCTCCTGGTAGACGCTCATCTTTTCCTTGATCGCGCGCTCCATGCGCACGAGGCCGATGCGGAACTGGTTCTCCAGGAGCTCGCCCACGCTGCGGACGCGGCGGTTGCCGAGGTGGTCGATGTCGTCCACGTCCAGGGGGCTCCGGCGCAGCTTCAGCAGGAAGCGCGATGACCGCCTTGATGTCGTCGAGGTGCAGGATCTTGTCGGAGAGCGGCGTCCGAGGCCCGAGCTTGGTGTTGAGCTTGAGCCGGCCCACCCGCGAGAAGTCGTACTTCTGCGGGTTCAGGAACATCCCCTCGAAGAGGTTGCGCGAGGAGTCGAGGGTCGGGGGATCGCCCGGCCGCATGCGCCGGTAGATCTCGATGAGCGCCTCTTCCGTGCGTCTTGATGGTGTCCTTCTTGACCGTCATGGACATCATCGAGCCCGACGTCGTCGCGCTCGGGGAAGAAGACCTCGAACGCGCTGATCTGGCTGTCCTCGGCCTGGATGACGGAGAGGACGCGCGGGGAGAGGGCCTCGTTGCCCTCGAGCACGACCTCGCCCGTCTTGGGGTCCACGATGTCGGCGACGGTGAAGGCGCCCTCGAGGTCGGCCTCGGTGATCTCGATCTCCTCGCACGCTCGAGCTTCTCGAGCTGCTGGACGTACGGCGGCGGTGATCTTCTTGCCCGGCGTGGAGCGAGCTCGTCGCGCCGGCCGGAGGCGTCCTTGGGCCCGTGGATCGTCTTGCTGAGCTTCAGGCCCGACGAGGTTCGTCGCGAGACCTTCCAGAAGAGCTTGCCTTCGCGGACGTGTGATGCGGTCCCACTTGTAGAAGCGCTTCAGGATCTCCGCGTCGCTCTTGAGGCCCGATCGCGCGCAGGAAGACCGTGGAGAGGAACTTCCGCTTGCGGTCGATGCGCACGTGGAGGAGGTTCTTGGAGTCGTACTCGAACTCCACCCAGCTCCCGCGGTAGGGGATGATCTGGGCGGCGAAGAGGCCCTTCTCGGGCTGGGAGAAGAAGACCCCGGGCGAGCGGTGGAGCTGGCTCACGATGACCCGCTCCGTCCCGTTGATGATGAAGGTCCCGTTCTCCGTCATCAGCGGGATGTCGCCGAAGTAGACCTCCTGCTCCTTGATGTCGCGGATGGTCTTGGCCTCGGTCTCGGGGTCCTTGTCCCACACCACGAGGCGGATGGTGACCTTGAGGGGCACCGCGAACGTCATGCCCCGCTCCTGGCACTCGTCCACGTCGTACTTGAGCTTCAGGCCCACCGGCTCGTCGCAGGTCTCGCAGGTGACGGGCTTGTTCTCGTTCAGGTGCCCGCACTTCACGCAGTGGATCTCGCGGTCGCCGCGGGGGTCGGTGATGATGGTGGCCCCGCAGAAGGTGCAGGGCCGCCCGAGCTTGTCGAGGCCGACGAGCCGGCCGCACTTGCACTCCCAGTTGCCGATCGAGTAGTCGACGAACTCGAGCGAGCAGTTCTCGCGGAGGTCGGTGATCGGGAAGACGCTCTTGAACACCGACTGCAGGCCCGCGTCCTCGCGGTCCCGCGGGAGCACGCGCATCTGCAGGAAGCGCTCGTAGGAGTTCTTCTGGATCTCGATCAGGTTCGGGATCGGGATCGAGGTCTTGATCTTCGCGAAGTCGATCCGTTCCCGATAGACGTTCTTCGTAGCCGTGTACATCCGCTCAGCCACCCAAGGGGCGAGAATGCAGGCCGCCTAAATGAGGAAAGCCCCCGAGAGAGGACACCTCGTCCCCTCGACGCTGCCGTCCCACGTCGAGAGAGGTCCGGACGATCAACCGTTCCTGCCTGCTTCGCAAGAACGGCTACTTGATCTCGACCGTGGCCCCCACTTCCTCGAACTTCTTCTTGATCGCCGCCGCCTCGTCCTTGGACACGCCCTCCTTCACGACCTTGGGCGCGCCGTCCACGAGGTCCTTGGCCTCCTTGAGGCCGAGGCTCGTCACCTCGCGCACGACCTTGATCACGTTGATCTTCTTGTCGCCGGCGCCCGTGAGGTGGACCGCGAACTCGGTCTTCTCCTCGGCCGCCGCCGCCGCCCCCGCCGCGGGCGCGCCCGCCGCCGCCATCATCACCGGGGCCGCCGCCGCCGCGGAGACGCCCCACTTCTCCTCGAGCGTCTTCACCAGCTCGGCCACCTGCATCACGGTGAGGGAGCTCAGGTCGTTCGCGATCGCCTGAATGTCAGCCATCTGTCTTCCTTCTTCCTCTCTCGATAACCGCCCGTTACGAAGTCTTCCGTTCCAATGAATTCCTACTTGCCCTCGAGCTTGTCCTGGTGCGCCTTCAGCACCCGCGCCATCTGGGTGGCGGGGGTGCCGAGGAGCCGGACGAGCTGCGTGGCGGGCGTCTGCAGGAGCCCGAGCAGCTTCGCCCGGAGCTCGGGCAGGCTGGGCATCGTGGAGAGGGCCTTCACCCCCTCCGCGTCCAGGACCTGGCGTGCCCGACACGAGCCCGCCCTTCAGCGAAAGCGCGGGATGGTCCTTGCGAAGTCGACGAGGACCTTGGCCAGGGCCACCGGGTCCGTCGCCGGTGTAGGCGACGCCGGTCGTGCCCTCGAACTTCGGGCCCAGCTTCTCGAGGGGCGTGTCCTTCACCGCGCGCAGGGCCAGGGAGTTCTTGACCACCCGGTAGCGCGAGCCCGACTGCCCGCACCTTGCGCGCGGAACTCGGTGACCGCGTGGACGCTCGAGCCCCCGGAAGTCCACGAGGATCGCGTGGGGCGAGGCCTCGAACTCCCGTGGAGCTCGTCGATCAGTGCCTGCTTTTCCGTGCGATTCATGTTCCTCTACCCGCCTACGCGTGGTCTTCGACGGACGCGAGGTCGACCCTGCACCCCGGGGCCCATGGTCGAGCGACAGTGCGATGGACTTGACGTACTTGCCCTTGGCCGCCGCCGGCTTGGCCTTGATCACGCTGTCGATCAGGATCTTGGCGTTGTCGAGGAGCTTCTCCGGCGCCGAACGAGACCTTGCCGATGGGGGCGTGGATGATCGCCGTCTTGTCCACGCGGTACTCGACCTTGCCCGCCTTGATCTCCCGGACCGCCTTGCCCACGTCGAAGGTCACGGTGCCCGTCTTGGGGTTGGGCATGAGGCCGCGCGGCCCCAGCACCTTCCCCAGCCGGCCCACCGACTTCATCATGTCGGGCGTGGCCACCACGGCGTCGAAGTCCAGCCAGTTCTCGCTCTGGATCTTCGTCACCATGTCGTCGCCGCCCACGAAGTCGGCCCCCGCGTCCTGGGCTTCCTTCATCTTCTCGCCGGACGCGATGACGAGCACGCGTCTTGGCCTTGCCCGCCGAGGCCGTGGGGCAGGATGACGGTGCCCCGCACCATCTGGTCGGCGTGCTTGGGATCGACGCCCAGGCGCATCGCCACCTCGACCGTCTCGTCGAACTTGGCGAACGCGGTCTTCGTGACCGTGGCCACCGCCTCCGGCAGCGGGTAGTGCGGCTTCCGGCCGCCGTCTCCTTCGCCTTCTTGAATTTCTTTCCGACTCTTCTCATTCCGCTCTCCTCCGGCAGTCTCAGAGCCCTGCGGTCCTCGCCCGGCCCCGCCCGCCTCCCACCAGTCTCGGGTTGCTCTCCCGAGCGGTGGTTCGTTCACGCCTAGCTCGCGACCTCGACGCCCATGCTGCGCGCGGTGCCGAGCACGGTGTTGACCGCGGCCTTCAGGTCGGCGGCGGTGAGGTCGGGCATCTTGAGCTTCGCGATGGCCTCGACCTGCTTCATGGTGATCTTGCCGACCTTGTTCTTGTTGGGCTCGCCGCTGCCCTTGGCGATGCCCGCCTCGCGCTTGATGAGCACGGCCACCGGCGGCGTCTTGGTGATGAAGGTGTAGGAGCGGTCCGCGTACACCGTGATCACCACGGGGATGATCAGGCCCTCGTCCTTCGCCGTCTTCGCGTTGAAGGCCTTGCAGAAGTCCATGATGTTGACCCCGGCCTGGCCGAGGGCGGGGCCCACCGGCGGCGCGGGCGTCGCCTTCCCCGCGGGAATCTGCAGCTTGATCTGTCCGACGACCTTCTTCATTGCTTACGAGCTTCTCCACCTGCAGGAAGTCCAGCTCGACCGGGGTCGAGCGGCCGAAGATGGTGACCATGACCTTCAGGGTGTTGCGGTCGAGGTTGACCTCTTCCACCACTCCCTGGAAGTTCGAGAAGGGACCGTCGATGATGCGCACGCTCTCGCCGCGCTCGAAGGTGTACTTCGGCTTCGGCTTCTCGATCGACTCCTTGACCTGGTTGAAGATCTGGTCGGCCTCCTCCTGGGAGAGGGGCACCGGCCGGTTGCCCGAGCCCACGAAGCCCGTGACCTTGGGCGTGTTCTTCACGAGGTGCCAGGTGGAGTCGGGGATCTTCTTGCCGTCCGCCCCTTCCTCGGTCTCGATCTCCACGAGGATGTAGCCGGGGAAGAAGCGGGTGGCCGTCTGCACCTTCTTGCCCGCCCTTCATCTCCACGACTTCCTCGGTCGGGATCTCGATGCGGCCGATCTGGTCCTCGAGGCCGTAGGCCTTGGCGCGCTGGCGCAGGCTCTCCGACACCTTCTTCTCGAAGCCCGAGTAGGTGTGGACGATGTACCACTGCTTCGACGTCACCGTGGCGCTCACCATTACCTCTTCAGCACCTGGGAGAGGACCTGCGGAGAACACGAGGTCCAGCCCCCAGAGGTAGAACCCGAAGAAGACGGTGGTGGCCATCACCACGATGGTGGTGGAGTAGCACCTCCTTGCGGCTCGGCCAGGTGACCTTCTTGAGCTCGGAGCGCACCTCGCTGAGGAAGGTGCGCGAGCTCGCGCCACTTGCGGGGCAGCCAGTCGATGGCCTGGCGACGGCCCCGGCTCGCCGAGCCGGACTCGGCGCTCGCCCGGACGCCTTCTCGGGCTCCTCTCGGCCTTCTCCATCTTTCTCGCCTTCTCGCTACGGCCACTGCCAATTCCTCTCGACTCCAGTCAGAAGCCTTCGGTGCCGGCCTGGTTGGCAGGCCAGGAGGGACTCGAACCCCCAACCCCCGGTTTTGGAGACCGGTGCTCCACCAATTGAGCTACTGGCCTAGACTTGCCTACTTCGTCTCCTTGTGCGCCGTGTGCTTGCGGCAGAAGCGGCAGTACTTCGCGAGCTCCAGCCGCTCCGTCGTCTTCTTCTTGTTCTTCGTGGTCGCGTAGTTCCGGCGCTTGCAGTCGGGACACTGGAGAATGATGTTGTCGCGCATGGCTCTACTCGCCCGCTACTCGACGATCTCGGTGACGGTGCCCGCGCCGACGGTGCGGCCGCCCTCGCGGATCGCGAAGCGCAGCCCCTTCTCCATCGCGATCGGCATGATCAGCTCCACCGTCATCTGCGTGTTGTCCCCCGGCATCACCATCTCCACTCCCGTCGGGAAGGTGCGCCACTCCCGTCACGTCCGTCGTCCGGAAGTAGAACTGCGGCCGGTACCCCGTGAAGAACGGCGTGTGACGCCCCCCCTCCTCCTTCGACAGCACGTACACCTCGCCCTTGAACTTCGTGTGCGGCGTGATCGCTCCCGGCTTCGCCAGGACCATCCCCCGCTCGATCTCGCTTCCGCTCCGTTCCCCGCAGCAGAACCCCGATGTTGTCCCCCGCCACTCCCTCGTCCAGCAGCTTCTTGAACATCTCGACGCCCGTCACCACCTTCTTCGGCGCTCTCCGGACGCAGACCCACGATCTCCACTTCCTCCCCGACCTTCACCTTCCCTCGCTCCACTCGACCCGTGGCCACCGTCCCACGTCCCGAGATCGTGAAGATGTCCTCGATCGGCATCAGGAACGGCTTGTCGATGTCTCGCTGCGGCAGCGGAATGTAGCTGTCCACCTTCTCCATCAGCTCCAGGATCGGCTTCGCCGAGTCGTCCTTCCCCGTCCCTTCCAGCGCCTTCAGCGCCGATCCCCGCACCACCGGAATGTCGTCCCCCGGGAACTTGTACGACTTCAGAAGCTCCCGAACCTCCAGCTCCACCAGGTCCAGAAGCTCCGGGTCGTCCACCATGTCGCACTTGTTCAGGAACACCACGATCGCCGGAACTCCCACCTGCCGCGCCAGCAGGATGTGCTCCCGCGTCTGCGGCATCGGTCCGTCCGCCGCCGACACCACCAGGATCGACCCGTCCATCTGCGCCGCTCCCGTGATCATGTTCTTGATGTAGTCCGCATGGCCCGGGCAGTCCACGTGCGCGTAGTGACGGTTCCCCGTCTCGTACTCCACGTGCGACGCGTTGATCGTCACCCCACGCTCCCGCTCTTCCGGCGCGTTGTCGATCTGGTCGTAGGCCTTGAACGTCACCTTCGGGTTCGTCGCGGCCAGAACCTTCGTGATCGCCGCCGTCAGCGACGTCTTCCCGTGGTCCACGTGCCCGATCGTCCCGATGTTCACGTGCGGCTTCGACCGGTCGAACTTCTCCTTGGCCATGCTGTCTCCTCTAGTCACTCGTCTTCCGCGAATGATTCCCGTCTCCGACCACCGACCGTCGAGCTGGAGCCCACGACCAGAATCGAACTGGTGACCTCGTCCTTACCAAGGACGCGCTCTACCGACTGAGCTACGTGGGCCCGATCCCGTCCCTCCGACTCCGCACACCCTGCCGCCGCGCCTCTCGAAGTGGAGCGGGCGACGGGATTCGAACCCGCGACATCCAGCTTGGAAGGCTGGAGCTCTACCAGCTGAGCTACACCCGCCTCGTTCCCAGCGCCATCCCTCGTCCTCTATCGGCTCGTCCTTCAAGCCCTTGATGCGCATCCCGATGGTGGGGAGGGAAGGATTCGAACCTTCGAAGGCCGAGGGCCGACAGATTTACAGTCTGTTGCGTTTGACCGCTTCGCTACCTCCCCGCGCCTTGCCGCCGGCGCACCGGCTCGCGCGCTCGACGGCTCTTCGGGTGGAGCTGGCGGAGGGAATTGAACCCCCGACCGGCTGATTACAAATCAGCTGCTCTACCGCTGAGCTACGCCAGCGACAAACGCTGAGGCTACCAAAGGCGGAAAGCTCGTTGCAAGGGGGATGCCGGAGAAGCGTCCCCGGAGGGTCGAAGTCAGCGCCGGCGCCGACGGCGGCGGCGGCGGCGCCGCCCCTCCGCCCGGGGCCCCCGGCGGCCCGGAGGGCGGGCCCATTCGCCGGCATTCCCGGCCCTGGCGCGGGCCCGTCGCCGGGCGGCGGAGCGCTCGGCCCGGCCGCCTCCGCCCGGCGCCGCCGGCGCCGGCCTCCCGTGCGCCTCCGGGCCGCGCCGGCCGCGGCGACGCCGACGGCCTCGATGCTGGTCCGCCCGACGTCCCGTCGCGAGTTCCGCGGTCGGCGGCCCTCCTGTCGGACGCCGCTCGCGCCGGCGACCCCGACCGTCACGCGGACGGTCCGCGCGGCCGGCCGCCGTCGCGGTCGCGCCTGGCCGCGCCCCCGGTCCCGTCGCGACCCCGCCCGCGACCGCGGGCCGCGGCGCCGCGTGAAACTCGACCGGCTTCAGCACGGTCGGACCCGCCCAGGCCGCCTCCTCGTGGAGCTCGACGACCTGGACGTCGGGTCTCGTCCCTTCGGCGTCGTCGGCGTCCGCCGCCGCGGCGACCCGAGGCGGCCGATGCGCGCCCGGGTCGCGCTCGTCGTCGTCCGCGTCCGGGCCCACGACCTGCGGCGGGCGACGGCAGGGCGCGCCGGGATGGGCCGCACGTGGCTCGGCACCAGCCCCGCTGCCGGATGACCTCGTAGAGCGCGATCGCCCGCCGCCACCGACACGTTGAGCGAGCTCGACGTGCCCGAAGAGCGGGAGCGAGACGAGGTGGTCGCAGTGCTCGCGCACCAGCCGCCGGATGCCCTTGCCTTCGCCGCCGAGCACGAGGGCCACCGGGCGGCTTCAGTCCACCGCGTCCCAGCGCTCGGTGCCCGCGGCGTCGAAGCCCACCACCCAGATCCCGCGCGCCTTCAGGGCCTCGAGCGCCTGCACGACGTTGCCGATGCGCGCCACGCTTCACGTGCTCGAGGGCGCCCGCGGAGGCGCGGTTCACGGTCTCGGAGAGGCCGGCGCTGTGCCGCTCGGGGAGGAGCACGCCGTCGCACGCCCGCCGCCTCGGCCGTGCGCAGGATCGCGCCCAGGTTCCGCGGGTCCTCGACGCCGTCGAGCACCACGAAGAGCGCGGGATCGCGCGCCGCGGTCGAGCAGGCTCCTCGAGGCGTGCATCGCGGGCTTCGCGCGAGACCACGGCGATGAGCCCCTGGTGCGGCACGCCGCCCGCCATGCGGTCGAGGGTCTCGCGGGTCTCGAAGCGCAGGGGGATGGCCAGGCGGCTGGCCCGGCCGATGGCCTCGGAGATGCGGCGGTTGCGCAGGCCCTTGGCCACGAGCAGGCGGTCGAAGTGCCGGGTGCCCGCGGCCGAGCGCCTCGAGCACGGGGTTGATTCCACAGATGAGGTTCATGGCAGTGGTTCCAAAGTAGCTGCGACCGGTGATCGGGTCGACGTTCAGGCTGTTGCCCGCGCCCGGCGCGCGGGAAAGAGGTGGAGCGGAGGGCCTTGCACGCCGTAGCCGGTCGCCGCCGGGAGGCGTCGTAGGCGCCGAGGCCGACGAGGCCGTCGCTTGACCGAGACGCCGGCGCGCCTCGCTCGAGGGCGGGGCCACGAGCATCGGGATAGAGGCGCTCGATCGACCTCGTTCATGACGACGCAGGATCGGGCGGCCGGCGCTCGGTCGTCGCCGGCGACTTCGCGTCTCGCCCTGGGCGGCGGGCAGCGACCAGCGGCGAGGCAGCGGCGAGGACGCTCATGCGCGGCGCTCATTCGCGCTCCGCAGGAGCGCCACGGCCTGGGCGGCGATGCCCTCGCCGCGGCCGAGGGCGCCGAGCCCGTCGGTGCTCTTGGCCTTGACGGAGACGCGCGTCCGTCGGCCAGGCCCAGGAGCGCGGCCAGCGTCTCGCGCATCGCGTCGAGGTGCGGGGCCAGCGCCGGGCGCCTGCGGCGATCACGGTCACGTCGACGTTCTCGACCGCGTAGCCGCGTTCCCGGACGAGGCGCGCCACCTCTTCGAGGAAGACGCGGCTCGCGCGCGCCCTTCCAGCGTCGGGTCGCCGCTCGGGAAGTGCTGGCCCATGTCTCCCGCCGCGGCCGCGCCCGAGGAGGGCGTCGCACACCGCGTGGAGCACGCAGTCGCCGTCGGAGTGGCCCTCGAGGCCGCGCTCGTAGGGGACCCGCACTCCGCCGAGCATCAGCGGCCGGCCCGCGACCAGGCGATGGGCGTCGAAGCCCTGGCCCACGCGAGTGCGCTCACGCGCGCGCGCCGTCTCGCGGCCGCGAGGACGCCCTCGGCCCAGGCCAGGTCTTCGGGGGTCGTGATCTTGCGGTTCCGCGGCGAGCCCGGCACCGCGGCCACGACCGTCGCCCGAGGCGCTCGACCGCCATCGCCTCGTCGGTCAGCGTCACCCGGTCGCGGAAGGCCTGCCTCGTAGGCGCGCACCAGCAGCGCGAAACGGAAGCCCTGCGGCGTCTGGGCCGCCGCCGAGCTCGCGCGCGGTCGAGGGTCTCCACGACCCGGCCGTCCCGGACGCGCTTCACGGTGTCCACGACGGGCGAGCACGGGCAGCGCCGCCCCGTGCTCCGCCGCGGCCGCGCGACCACGCCTCGATCGAGGGCCACGTCGACGAAGGGCCGGGCCGCGTCGTGGACGAGCACGACGCCCGTCGAAGCCGTCCGGCGCCTGCTTCAGGCCCTCGAGCACCGAGTCCTGGCGCCGCGCTCCCGCCGGCCATCACCGCGCGCGAGCTTGCGGAGGGGCTGCGAGCAGCGCCGCGCGCGGCCTCGACCTCGTCGGCGGGCACCACGGCCACGATCGCCGCCACGGAGGGCGCGGCCTCGAAGGCGCGGGCGGCCTTCAGGAGGAGCGGTTCGCCGCCGAGCTCGAGGAAGGCCTTGGGCCGCGACGCCCCCATGCGCTCCCCGCGCCCCGCGGCCACCAGGATGGCGAGGGCGTGTCATGAAGCAGCGCGCCCGCGACGCGGCGAGGCGCCGGACGCAGACTAAGCGCGCTACCGCCCGAGCGGGTCAATACGGCTGCGAGCCGGGCCGCCGACGTCGGCGCGCTCCTCGCAGCAGCGCTCGGCGCGCCCCGCCCTCGGAGGCGTGGCCGCGGAGCGCGTCGCGGGCGTTCTCGCATCTGGACGAGGCCGCGGGACAGCCGCCCCTCGACCTCGTCGTCGATGCGGCGCAGCGACTCGCTCGAGCGACGCGCAGGCGGGCCGCCAGCGCTTCCCGGTTCGACGCCGACCCGAAGCGCAGGGCCAGCCGGTAGAGCGCGAGCACGAACGGCAGGGCCAGCGAGTAGGGCACGATCAGCACGCCCTCGCGGTATCCCTCGCCGTGCACCTCGGGCGCCGCGACGTAGACCGCGTCGGGCACGGCGAGGACGGCCAGCGAGAGCGTGCGCTCTCGGGATCGAGGTACTTCGCCATCTCGCGGATCCGCGCCCGTACGTCGCGCGCGATCTGCTCCGTCGAGCCGCCGCCGCTCGCCCGGGTCGTCCTCGTCGGCGAGCCGGGCTCGAGGCGGCGCGGCGCTCGTCCACTTGCTGTCGATGGGCAGGTAGCGCCCGTCGGGCAGCCGGAGCGCGTACTCCACGACCTTCGCCCCGAAAGCCACGTTCAGCTCGAGCAGGTCGGGAGGAAGCTGGCCGAGGGCCCGGAGCAGGATGTTCTCCCCCGCCGCGCCGCGCGTGCCCGATCCGGCCACCACCGCCTCGAGCCGGCGCAAGGCTGTCGGCCGCGAAGTCGATCTGCCGCGCACGGCCCTGCTCGAGCGCCTTCACCTCGGCGAGGGCACGCTGGGCCTGCCCTATTTCGCCCCGGATGCCCTGCGCGGCTTCCGCCAGCTCGCGAAGCGACGCCTCTCGCCCGCGGTGCACTTCGAGGCGCAAGGTCTCCTGCACCCGGCTCATCTGGGCCAGCTCCGTCTGCAGGCTCGCGAGGGCCTTGGCAACCCCCTGCAGGGACGCGGCGTCGGCCGGCCGGCGGAAGGCGACCAGGGCCAGGACGGCCAGCAGCACCATAAAGAAGACGGCCAGCCCAAGAGCCACGGTTGGCGACATCCCGACGAGAGTCGCACGCCGACGGGCCGGGCAAGGTCCGGGCCGGCCGTACGCAACTCGGTCCGGACAGAGTTACGTTCCTACCCGTTCTGGAACGAGTCCGGTCGAGGCCGCGATCACTTCGACAGGGGATAGACGAACCGATATTGGCCGGAGCCGATCTCGACAACCGCGACCTCGCCGTCCTGGCGGCGCGCGCCGATGCCGTTACCGTCGGCGAGCGGCTTGCCCGACTCCGTGACCGCCGCGATCTCGGCCTTGGGGAGCCGCACCGTGGCCCGCGTGTTGGGGGGCACTTCGACGGACAGCTCGTACTTGCCCTCCGCGAGCGTCCACGCGGAGGCGACCCGGCCGTACGGCGTCTCGTGGCTCGCCTTCACGCTCGTGAACCCGCCGCCCGGCCGCGGCTGGATGAGGATGTGCTTGTAGCCGGGCGCTCCCTCGTCGATGTCGATGCCGGCCATGACGCGGTACATCCAGTCGCCGATCGCGCCGTAGACGTAGTGATTGAACGAGTTCATTTCCGCGGTCTGGAACGTGCCGTCCGGCTTCTGGCCGTCCCAGCGTTCCCAGATCGTGGTCGCGCCCTGCTTCACCGGATAGAGCCACGACGGGTACTCCTCGCGATTGAGCAGCATGTAGGCCTCGTCCAGGTAGCCGTAGCGGCTCAGCGCGTGACACAGATGCGGCGTACCGACGAAGCCGGTGGTGAGGTGCTTCCGCGAGCGCACCTCTTCCGCGAGCTTCCGAGCCGCCGCCGCGCGCAACTCCTCGGGCAGGAGGTCGAACTCGAGGGCGACGGCGTAGGCGGTCTGCGTTCCCTCTCCCACGCGTCCGGTGTCCGTCACGAACTCCCTGCGGAAGGCCGCCTTGATCCTTGCGAGCTGGTCGGCATAGCGGGCGGCGTCCTCGGACTTTCCAAGCACGAGCGCCGTGCGCCGCAGGAGATCGGTGGAACGCGCGAAAAACGCGGTGGCGATGAAGTCCCGGCCGGTGGTCGCGCCCGGATAGGCGCTCGCGGCCATGCCCGCGGAGGTGTAGGCCAGCCAGTCGCCGAAATGGAAGTCGCCATCCCAGATGGAATCGTCCCCGGCACGGGTCTTCTGAAAGGCCACCCACCGCCCCATGCTCTCGTACTGCGACTCGAGGACACGGGTATCGCCGTAGGCCAGGTACATGCCCCAGGGGACGATGGTGGCCGCGTCGCCCCAAGCCGCCGCCCCCGCGGGGTCGCGGCCCGCGAACTGCGGAAGCACGTTGGGGACGACGTGGGGCACGGCCCCGCTCGGGAACTGATCGGCGGCCACGTCCTTCAACCACTTCGTGAAGAACGCGGCCACGTCCATGTTGTAGACGGCGGTTGGGAAGAATTGTTGGGCGTCTCCCGTCCACCCGAGCCGCTCGTCGCGTTGCGGGCAATCGGTGGGGACGTCGAGGAAGTTGCCCTTCTGGGCCCAGACGATGTTTCGCTGGAGCTGGTTCACGAGGGGCTTGGACGTCTCGAACTCCCCCGCGGGCGCCATCTGCGAATGGACGACGATCCCGGTGAGCATGTCCGGCGTCACCTCACCCGGGTAGCCGTCGACCGCCACGTAGCGGAAGCCGAAGAACGTGAAGTGCGGCTCGAAGGTCTCGACGCCGCCGCCCTTGAGCGTGTAGCGGAGCGTCGCCTTCGCCTTGCGCAGGTTCGCCGTGTAGAAGTTCCCGTCCTTGTCGAGGACCTCGGCGTGGCGGAGGGTGACGGTCGTCCCCGCGGGGCCCTGCGCCTTCAACCGGACCCAGCCCACCATGTTCTGGCCGAGATCGGCAACCGTGTCGCCGCCGGGAGTCTTGAAGATCTTCACCGGCCGGAGCTCCTCGATGCGGCGGACCGGAGGACCTTCGGGCGCGATCAGGTCGTCCTTGCGGTGCGCGGCGCTCTTCACCGCCGCCCACGGCCCGACGTCGAACCCGGGGGACGTCCAGCCGGGCTTCTCGAGCCGGGCGTCGTACGTCTCGCCGTGGTAGATCTCGGACATGAGGATGGGCCCGGTCGACGCCTTCCAGCGATCGTCGCTTCCCACGATCTCGCGGCGGCCGTCCGCGTAGCGAATGTCGATCTGGCAGAGGAGCGCCAGCGTCTTCCCGTACAGGGCCCGCTTACCCTCCCAGGCCAGCTCCCCGCGGTACCAGCCGTCGCTCAGTACGACCCCCACCGCGTTGTCCCCCGTCCTTAATAAGGAGGTCACGTCGTACGTCTGGTACTGCAGGCGCTTGGTGTAGCTCGTCCACCCGGGCGTGAAGACGTCATCCCCCACGCGCCGGCCGTTCAGGTGCATCTCGTAGAGCCCGTGGCTCGTCACGTAGGCCCGGGCGCTCTTCACGCGGCCGCTCAGCTTGAACTCCCGGCGGAGCATCGGAGCCGGCCCCGGCTTCGCGGGGTCGTCGCCCAGGTCGGGCTCGATCCAGGTCGCCTGCCAGTCCGACGGTTTCAGGAGCCCCATCTCCCAGTGACCCGGCTCGCTCCAGGCGGAGGTGCGTCCACTCCCGTCCCAGACGCGCACCTGCCAATAGACACGCTGTCCGGAGACGAGCGCGGGACCGCCGTAGGGAACCTGCGTCGAGGCGTCGGAGGCGATGCGGCCCGAGCCCCACACGAGCTCGCGACCCGCCCGCACGGCGCCATCGCCTGGGGCGACGCGCACCTCGTAGGCCGACTGCACGACCCCCCGGCTCCCGGACTGGATCTGCCAGCCGAGCCGCGGCTTCGCGACGTCGATGCCGACGGGGTTCTCCTTGTATTCCGCGCGCAGACGGGTGACACGAAGCGGCCCCGTCGCCGCGCGCCCCTGGCCCCGAGCCTCGGACACGCCCGCGAGGAGCACGGCGCAGGCCAGACCGAAGGCTGCGATTCCCGATCGGACACTCACTGGCATCTGGGTTTCCTCACTAGCTGAACTGGCCGACGTTCCCCTGAGTCACGATGTGGCAGCGGCCGAGCCGGATCTCGTCCTTCACGACCAGGATCGTGCCGAGCCGTCCGGCGCGGAACGATACGCTGCCGAGCGCAAGCGCACCCTGGGCCAGGGCCTGGGCGCTCGCCCCCACCAGGTACCCGAGGTTGCGCGTCTTCCACATGACCACGCTCTGGACGACGCCCTCCTCGATGTAGCCTCGACACAGAGACGGCAGCGACACCCCGGTGATCTTGACGTCCCCCCGACCCAACGCCTTCAGGGCATCCGCCGCCCCGGGAACCGCAGGGGAGCAGAAACCCACGATCGCCTTGATCTCGGGATGGCTCTCGAGCAGCTTCACCGTTTCCTGCCGCGCCAGGTCGGAGACGTCGTTGCACGAGCGTACGCCGACGAGCCGAAGGTCGGGGTACTCTCTCGCGAGACGAGCCTTGAACTCGGCGATCCAGGCGCTCTGGTTGGGAGCGGAGAGTGTCGAGGTGATGGCGGCGAAGCTGCCCTTTCCCCCGAGGATCCGCGCGGTCTCGAACATGAGGGCGTGCGCCACGGACTCCGCGGTCGCGTGCACCACGAAGAAGTCCCGGGCCCCCGCTTCGGCGTCGGAGTCCCAGGTCAGGATCTTCGTTCCCCGCGCCCGCGCCGCCTTGAGCGCCGGAGTGAGCCGCGGTCCGCTCTCCACGCTCACCGCGATCACGGGAAGCCCCTCGGCCGTCCACTCCTCCACGAGCTCAACCTGACGGGAGGCATCCGTGTCCTTCGGCCCGTCCCAGCGGAGAACGAACCCGAGCTCTGCCGCGGCTTCCAGGGCGCCCTGGTGGCAGTCCTCGAAGTACGGGTTTTTCGTGCTCTTGGGCACCACCCCGATGGTCAGCGTCATGATGGTGATGGCAGCACGACGCCCTTGACGTAGGCCGGGTCGTTGTAGTCGGTGGTGAACGCCCGCGGGACCTCTTCCAACGACCGATACCGATGCGTGATGAAGGGCGCGACCCTGATCGTTCCCTCCTCGATGAGGCGCAGCGCCCTCCGGTAGGCGGACGGTCGTCCGTCGGCTTCGAAGCCCCCCGACGCGCCGACGGGGGAGACGAGCGTGGGCTCGAGAAACTGGACGGAATTGAGCGCGGTCAGATCGGCGCCCCGATGCCCGTGGCCGTAGAGCAGCAACGTCCCTTGCTTTCGCAATACGCCCGGGATGACCTTGAAGACCTCGCCGGCTCCCGAGGCGTCGACGACGTACTCGACGCGCCGCCCGCCCGTCCTCTCGGCGACGACCTCCACCAAGTCGACTGCGCCAGGATCGATTCCTTCCGCGCCGCACTTCGCGGCGAGCGCCCGCTTCGTCGCGTTGGGCTCGCTCACCAGCAACGGCCCGTCGAAGCCGGCGACCTTGCGCAGGTACTGCACGAAGAGAATGCCGGCCGGACCGGCCCCGAACACGAGGACGCTTTGCACTCGACGCGCGGCGTCGCCGGCACCGAGCGTGTAGCGCGCTGCGGCGGCACGCGCGACGGCGCTCGAGGCGTGCACCACGCAGGCGAGAGGCTCCGAGAGGGCCGCCTCCACCAGGTCGAGATCGGAGTCCACCTTCACCGCGTTCACCGCGGGGACGGCCAGATACTCGGCGAGCCCGCCGGGCAGGCCGCTGATCCCGTGCTCGCCGTAGAACTCGCACTGGTGGGAGTCCCCCGTGGCGCAGTACTCGCAGAGGGAGCTTCGGCGACGGCTGACGCAGTTCAAACCCTGGTCGACGATCACACGATCCCCTGCGCGCAGATCGCCCGCCCCGGGCCCGGCCGCCTCGACGACGCCGGCGATCTCGTGACCGAGGATCTGCGGGCGAAGCGCCAGAGGTACGGGCCGCCCGCGCTCGTCGGAGCTGTAGTTCGCTTCGCCGCTGAAGATGTGAAGGTCTGTTCCGCATACGCCGACGGCCCCTACGCGGACGAGGACGTCGTGAGATCCAGGCTCGGGTTTAGGGACGTCCTGGACGTCTAGAGCCCGGACGTCGTGGAGGACGCAGGCACGCATGGCCGGCGCGTCAGCTCCCGGCCATCCGCTCCAGCGCCTTCACGACGGCGCCGATGTCTTCCTGCCCGTAACCCATCCCTCGCGCGGCCTGGCAGACCTCGCGGATGGCGGCGAGGCCGGGCATCGAGACCTTGCGCGCCGAGGCCTCCGCGAGCATCAGCGTCTGGTCCTTGACGAGCAGGTCGATCGAGAAGTGCTGGTCGAAGTCGCGCTTCGCGATGGCTCCGCCCTTGAACGCGTAGTAGGGGGACGAGAAGCCGGCGGCCATGATCACGTCGAGGATCGTCTGGATGGGAATGCCCGCCTTCTGTCCCACCACGAGACCCTCGCACAGGCCCTCGAGCATGAAGGAGATCACCGTGTTGCCGATGAGCTTGGTCACCGAGCCCTGGCCCATCTCGCCGCAGTAGATGGCTTTGGTGCCCATCGCCATCATCACGGGCATGAGCTCGTCGTGGACCTCCCGGGCTCCCCCGGTCATGAAGAGAAGCGTGCCCTGCGCCGCCCCGTTCTTCGAGCCGGTCATGGGACCCTCGAGCGCATCCGCGCCGCGCTCCCGGAGTGCTTTCTGAACGCGCAGAGTCGTGCCGGGGTCCACCGTCGAGCACTCGAGGTATCGGAAGCCGGCCTTGACCGCCTCGAGTATCCCGTCCTCCGCGAAGACGAGCCTCTCCACCGCCTGTGGATCGGCCACGCAGGCCACCAGGACGTCGGAGGCTTCGGCCAGCTCGCGCGGTGTCTCGGCGACCCGGGCCCCACCCGCGGCGAGTTCGCGCGCGCGTTCAGGCGTGCGGTTCCACACCGTGAGCGGGAAACCCTTCTTGAGGAAGTTCTGGGCCATCCGGCTCCCCATGAGCCCGAGCCCCGCGAACCCGATGCGCTTGTCGCTCATCACTTCTCCACTATTTCCGGAGCTTCACCGGGATCACCATCTTCAGCCCGCTCAGCGTCTCCGAGAACGCCACGACCTTCACGTCGACGAGGCCCACCCCGGGACCGGCGGCCCGGACGTCGTCCTCCCGGAACTCCTTGCGGCCCTTCGGCCAAACGACCCAGATGCCACCCTCGGGTTTGATCCGCACGCGAAGAGCGCTCAGCCTGGCAAGGGCGCTCTTCGCGCTCATGGCCACGAAGATCAGATCCGAGTTCTTCTTGGGACGGGACAGGGAAACGTCATGGGTCCGGCTCTGGAGGTCGGCCAGAAAAGAGGACTCGAATGGGCCCAGAGCCGCTATCCGCGCGTCCGGCTTGACTCCCAGCTTTTCCAACAAGCCGCGCGGATAGCGGAGCTTTAGCGCCCACTTCTCCGCATCGGCGCCGAGCCGGAATGTCGCGACACCCTCCGGCCACTCGATCCGGAGCTCGCCCTTCTTTGCTTCGACCGACTTGACGGACTTGGCGGGGATTCGGAGCCGGAAATCGCCGCGGAAGTCCAGGGCCTCCGGCTCGAGGTGGGCCTTGCCTACGCCCCTCTGCCTGCCAAATCTGGCCTCGCACGTCGCCTCGAGTCCCATCGTCGACCCGGCATTCTATGCGAGGCCAGGGTCACTCGTCGGCTTGCGGACCCCGCGCGGTGTGCGGGCAGATGTCGCGGAAGGCGCACTGGCCGCAGGCCATGTAGGAGGGCGTCGGCGGGAACTCCCGGCGGCGGATGAGGGCGGCCACTTCGCGGATCCGCTTCTCCGCCGCGTCCGCCTCCTCGAGCGTCGGCTTCTTTCCCGCCGCGAGCCCCGACTCCAGGAAACGCAGCTCCACCCAGTCGGGCAGGCGGCCCGTCGTCCGGAGGTGGGCGAGCGCGTAGATGTCGAGCTGCAGGCTGTCGCGCGCCCTCTCCCGCGCCTTCTTCGGATCGTCCACGGCGCTCGTCTTGAAGTCGAGGATGGAGACGCGGCCCGCCTGCTCCACCACGAGGTCGTAGCGCCCCTGGACGCGGCAACGGTCCACGTAGAAGGCGAACTCCTGCTCGACGCCGCGGGGGCGGAGCGGGTGCAGGGCGTCCGCCCTGTAGAAGCGGCGCAGCGCTTCCTCGCCGGTGCGGAGGCGCTCCTCCTCGTGCTCGCGGGACAGGAAGCCCTCGGAGACCCAGGACTCGCGGAAGGCCCGAACGAGGTCGTCCTCGCCGAACGGGCGCTCCTCGAGGCGGGCGCGGAAGTGCTGCTGGATCGCCTTGTGCACGGCGCTGCCGTAGACGACGCGGTGGTGCGTGAGGAGCGGCACCCGCCAGACGTGGACGTATCGGTACTTGAGCGGGCAGGTCTCGTAGTCGTCGATCTGACCGAAGGACAGCCGCAGGACCTGCTCGTCGGGCAAGGGGGGCGACGCCGACGGCGTCGGCTCCGGCACCGCCTGGTGCCGCGCCAGCACTTCGAGCGACGGGCTCTTGCGCGCGAGGGGCGCCGGCGAGGGCAGGTCGAGCGCCTCCACGACGAAGCGCGAGACCTTGCGGGCTCGCGCGGTGCCGTAGTCGGCGGCGGAGGTGAGGACGAGCTCGTCCTTCGCCCGCGTCATCGCGACGTAGAAGAGGCGGCGCTCCTCGGCGAGGTGGGGATCCGCCCCGGGGGCGACGCCCTTCACCAGATCGGCGGGAAGCTCGAGACGCTCGGCCTTGCGGCGCACGGGGAACCGGCCCTCCGCGCATCCCACCAGGAAGACCACCGGGAACTCCAGGCCCTTGGCCTTGTGCACGGTCAGCACGTGCACCGCTTCCTCGTCGGGGTCGGCCTCGGCCACCGCGGGGTCGTCGCCCGCCTCGCGCAGGAGGTCGAGGTGGGCCACGAACGCGGGGACGCGGTCGTGCTCGGCCACGTCGCCGTAGGCCTTGACCGTCTCGAAGAAGCGCGCGAGGTTCTTGACCCGGGCTTCCGCTCCCGCCGACGCCTCCCGGGTCAGGCGCTGGAGGAGACCCGACTGCTGCAGGAACTTGTAGAGGACCTCGCCCGTGCGCAGCCGCGGCACGTCCGCCGCCGCCTGCTCGAAGTCCGCGAGGAGTCGGGCCGCGGCCGCCCGCGCTTCGCCTCCGACGCTCGCCAGCTCCTCGTTTGCGGGCAGGCCGCGCAGCACCTCGAGGAGCGGGCGGCTCTTCCGCCGCGCGTAGTGGCTGAGGCGCAGCAGGTCGGGCATCGGGCACCGCGTAGGCCTCGGAGGCGAGCAGGTAGAAGAGCGACACGGAGTCGTCGGGATTGGCGAGGGCGCGCAGGAAGGAGACGAGAAGCCGGACCTCCTCGCGCGCGTAGAGGCCGCGGCTGCCGCTGAACCGGTGCGGGATGCCCTTCACGTTCAGCGCGCGCAGGAACGGATCGGCGTCCCCGTTGCTCCGGACGAGAAGAGCCACGTCGCGCGCGCGATAGCCGCGCTGGATGCGGTCCTCGACCATCGCCGCCACCGCGTCCGCCTCGGCGGAGACGGTGTCGTAGTGGAGGTGCACGACGGGCGGCCCGTCGTGGCGCGGGGAGCGGAGGCGCTTGTCGATCCCCGCCATCACTTCGAGCCGCTACGGGTTGTTGTAGGAGACGAGGCGCGTCGCCGCGTCGAGGATCGACTGGGTGCGAGCGGTGGTTCTCGTTCAGCACGACCTCCCGCGCCTCGGGATAGAGCTCACGGAAGGCGAGCAGGTTCGCGGCGGCCGCCCCCCGCCACCGGTAGATGGCCTGGTCGTCGTCGCCCACCACCGTGATGTTGGGAGTGCCCTCCCCCGCGAGGAGCCGCAGCATCTCGAGCTGGGCGTGGTTCGTGTCCTGGAACTCGTCGACGAGGACGTACCGGTAGCGCTCGCGCAGCTTGGCGAGAAGGGCGGGCCGGGTCCGCAGGAAGCCGAGCGTCCGGTGGATCTGGTCGCCGAAGTCGGCGAGGCCCGCCTCGCGCGAGGAGGCTCTGGCCGGCGGCGTAGAAGGCCGCGAGCTCGAGATGCCGCTCGGCCTCGTCGCGCGCCACGTCGTCGGAGGCCGTGGCCATGCGAGCTTCCGCCCAGGCCCGGTATTCCTCGGGCGACACGTCCTCGTCCTTGGCCCGGCTGACGAGGCCGAGCAGGGCGTGTAGGTGGCGCGTGGGGTCGCCGAGGGGCCGGAAGCGCCGGAGGGGCAACGACCACAGGCGCTCGCGCAGGAAGATGATCTCCTCGGGCCGCGTCAGCACCCGGAACTCCGGGTTCATCCCCCCCTCGAGCGCGATCTCGCGCAGCACGCGGTCGCCGAAAGCGTGGAACGTGCAGGATCGGGGTCTCCGCGTAGCCGTAGGGGATGAGCTGGTCCACGCGCTCCGCCATCTCGAGCGCCGCCTTCTCCGTGAAGGTGAGGGCGAGGATCTCCTCGGGCCGCGCCTCGCTTGCTCGAGATGAGGTGCGCGATGCGCCGGGTGAGGACGGTGGTCTTGCCCGTGCCCGCCCCCGCGATGATGAGGAGCGGCCCGTCACCGTGGAGCACGGCCTCGCGCTGGGCGGGCGAGAGGCCGACGAGGACGCGCTCCTCGCCCGTGGGGGCGGCGACGCCCGGAGCGCTCGTCACGCCGCGGGCACCAGCCAACAGCTCCGCGAGGTTGCCCCCGCAGAACCGCGTGAGGGCGGCGGCGGTGCCGTCAGCGACCTCTCGCAGCCGGGCGATCGCGTAGCCGCCCGGCGCGTAGACGACCACCAGCGCCCGGCGGGCCTCCAGCGTGATCATGGTCCGGGCCGAGTCGGAAGTCGGATTTCCGAAAGGACCTCGGGAGTCGACGAGCACGGGCCGGCCTTCCACGTGAACCGGCCCCTTGCGTATCCCCTCGTACTCTTCGCCCGCCCGGCCCTTGCGGAGCACGACCGGCGGCTCGACCCGGTCGAGGTCGTAGAGCCCGAAGGGGAGCTGGTAGCGCAGCGAGCAGAGGTTCAGGGCATCCACGAGCGTGTTGATCCGGTAGAGCGACTCGCCCTTGAGGGCGCGGCGCAGGAGGGCCTCGTTCGAGGGGCGCGTCTTCGTGGGGTCGAGACCGAGCGCCTTGTAGAGCGTGCGGGCGTCGGCCGCCCCCGGCACCTCGGCGCTCTTGCCCTCGCCGTAGCGCTCGCGTAGCTCGCGGCAGAGGCCGTCCACTTCCCCGGCGAGGGCGGCGTCGGCCTCGCGAACCGTGACGCCTTCGAGGACCGCCAGTCCCAGCCGGACCCGCCCGCGCAGCTCGTCCGCCAGCTGGAAGTCGAGGCTCATCCCGGAACCCATCCTATGCGACCGGCGGGCCCGGGGAGGACCGGATCAGCGCGCGACGAGCGCTCGGACGATCTCGTCGATCGCGGCCACCGCTTCCCGGGACGGAACCGTGTGGTTGTTCACGAGGATGGCGAAGGCGAGGCGCTCTCCGGAGGAGGCCGTCACGTATCCCGCCAGGCCGTTGCCGAGCCGGACCGTCCCGGTCTTCGCGAGCACCCTCCCCTGCGCGGGCGTGCCTCGCAGGCGGTCCTTGAGCGTGCCGTCGACGCCCATCACCGCCAGCGAGTCGCGGAAGGCGGCGGCCTGCGGGTGCCGGTCCATGGCCACGAGCAGCTCGACGAGACCGTGCGGGTCCACCACGTCGGAGCGCGACAGCCCCGAGCCGTCCTGGAGTCCCCAGGACTCCGACGCGACACCGATTCGCGAGAGGAACTCGCGGACGGCGTCGTGCCCCGCGGCGACGCTTCCCTCCCCGCGGACCTTATGGCCGACGAGCCGCAGGAGCATCTCCGCATGGAGGTTCTGGCTCTCCTTGTTGACGACCTTCACGATCTCGGAGAGGGGCGGGCCGTCGTGGGCGGCGAGGACGCGCGCGCCCGCGGGCAACGGCTCCGACGTCGTGGCCACCGGCCCCATCACGCGGATGCCCCGCGCCTGCAGCACCTCGGAGAACACCGTCGCGGCATAGCGCGCCGGGTCCTCGAGCGCGGGCTTCCCCTCCCAGGCCCCCGCCGAGGGGGATCGTGCCCGAGAGACGGATCCGGCTCGTTCCCAGGTCGCGCTCGAGCGTCAGCTCCGCCTTCACGCCCGCCGGCGTCGTGATCGCCGTGGAGACGACCGAGTAGTAGGAGGTGGCGGGGCTCGCCTCCAGGACGGCGGGGTCGCCCGGCTGCTCGCCCGGCAGTAGCCGCAGGTCGCGCCACGTTGTCGTTGAAGGAGAGCGCCGAGACCTCGGCCCCGTACCACCACACGAGGTCTTCCCAGCCCCAGTCCGAGCCGCGGCGGTCGCCCGTGAAGGCGCCTTCGTGGCCGACGAGCCGGCCCTCGATGCGCGTCACCCCGGCCGTCCGGAGGCGCATCCGCGAGCTCCTCGAACGCCGCGGTCGGCCGCCCCGGCGTGAACCGGGCGGAGAGATTGGGGTCGCCCCGTCCCACGAGGTAGACGTCTCCCAGGATCCGGCCCTTGCCGTCGACCCGACCGGCCGTCTCGACGGTGGTGCGCGGGCGCAAGTCGCGGCCGAGGGCGTCGAGGGCCGCGGCCGCCACTACCAGCTTGAGTGTCGAGGCGGGCCGCAGGTTCTTCCGGGCGTCGCGCGCGTAGAGCACCTGTCCGCTCTTCAAGCTCCGGACCTCGATCCCCCAGAACGCGGGGGCGAAGGCCGGCCGCTCCACGATCGTGTCGATCTCCCGTGCCAGGGCTTCCGACGCGGCGGGCGCGGCCGGGGCCGCGAGCAGGACGAGGGCGAGGAGGCTCGTCACGCGACCTCGACGCCGCCCGCCACCACGAGCCGCACCTCCTCGGCGATCGCCGCGGCGGCCTCCGCCGTCCGCCCCGCCGTGGACACCACGGGGTGGATCACGAGACGCACGGTGCCCGGCTCGAGTGTCATGAGACCGCGGGGAACCACGCGCTTCACTCCCTGGAGGGAGACGGGCACGACGGGCACGCCCGCCTCCACGGCGAGCACGAAGCTTCCCCGCTTGAACGGTCCTCACCTCGGCGTCAGGGCTTCTCGTCCCCTCCGGGAAGACGGCGACGCTCGTCCCGGCCTGGATGCGCTGGGCCGCCGCGTGCAGGCTCTTCCGCGCCCGGAAGGGCTTGCCGCGATCGATCCCCACGTGCCCGGCGGCCCAGAGCGACCACCCGAGCACGGGCACGAGGTAGAGCGAGCGCTTGTGGATGAATCGGAAGTTCACGGGCAGGTAGCCGAATAGGATCGGGATGTCGAGCGCGCTGCCGTGGTTGACCGCGTAGACGGCCGGTCCGGCCGGCACGTTCTCGCCCCCCTCGACCTCCACCCGCACCCCCAGGCCGAGCAGGATCACCCGCCCCCAGGCTCGGGCGATGGCGCGGCAGGCCCGCCCGCTGCCGTCGAACGGGCCCGCAGCGAGGGTGAGAGCACCGCAGACGAGGGTATCGGCCGCGATCAAGGGCACGGCGAGGAGGACGCGGAGCACGCGGGGGACGGGCTATTCGACTTTGGCCCCGGACCCCACCGGGGGAGCCGTAGGCGCGGGCCCCACCACCGGCGCATCGACCGGCGCGACCACCGTGGCCGCGGGAGGAGCCACGACTGGAGCCCCCACGGAGGGCGCCCCATCGCCGGGACGGGACTCGCGGCCGTTCGTCCGACCCTCGCGCCGCTCCGAGGGACGTCCCTCGCGGCGCGCGTCGGCGTCGGCCGGGGGCCCCGATTCCGCCCAGCGGCAGAAGATCATCTTGCCCGCGGTGGTCTGGAGGACGCTCGTGACCGTGACTTCGATCGTCCGCCCCAGGGCCTTCTTGCCCTGGTCCACCACCACCATCGTCCCGTCGTCGAGATAGGCGACGCCCTGGCCCGCTTCCTTGCCTTCCTTGATCACGAAGACGCGAAGGACCTCGCCGGGCAGGACGACGGGCTTCAGCGAGTTCGCGAGCTCGTTGATGTTGAGGACGGCGACGCCCCGGAGCTGGGCGACCTTGTTTAGGTTGAAGTCGTTCGTGACGATCTTCCCGTTCAGCTTGCGGGCGAGCTCGATGAGCTTCAGGTCCACCTCGCGGACCTCGGGGAAGTCGGTCTCCACGATCTGCACGTGCACGCCGGACATCTTCTGGACCTTCTGGAGGATGTCCAGCCCGCGTCGCCCGCGGTTCCGCTTCAGCGAGTCCGAGGAATCGGCCACCTGCTGCAGCTCGCGCAGCACGAACTGGGGCACCACGAGCGTCCCGTCGAGGAAGCCGGTCTCGCAGATGTCGGCGATGCGCCCGTCGATGATCACGGAGGTGTCGAGCACCTTGTACTGGTGGAGGCTCGAGCTGTCCTTGAACGCGGCGATGATCCGGGCGGGCTCGAACCACTCGCCCTTGCGGGCCCCCAGCACGATCCCCATGTAGATCAGGAAGACGATGAGCAGGACGTGGATGAAGTGCTCGGCCACGAGGTCGAGGCCGCTCATCACCCCCCAGAGGAGGTGCGCTCCGAGGAGGCCGATCACGCCCCCCACTAGGGCCCCCACCAGGTGATGGGCGGGAACGCCGCGGAGGTTCAGCTCGAGGACGATTATTCCGGTCGCCCCCAGGACGCCGAGGAGGGCGCCGGCCCAGGCGTTGCCGGGGAACGGCGAGTAGAAGTACCCGGCGTGAGCGAGAAGCGCCACCATGAAGAGGCGGAACAACACGAGCCACATGGGCGAACCTCTGGGGACCGGCGACCGCAGCCCCGCGATGACGAGGGTCTATTCATATGAATCAGGAGACCAACGATTGCCCAGATGATAACTCAGTCGCCGGCCAGCAGGTGTTCCAGGGCCTCGTCCAGAGTGTTGACCCCGATGGGCCGGATCCCGGGAGGGACGTCGGGGGGGATGTTCCGGGCGGGAAGGACGCAGCGGGTGAACCCCATCTGCGCGGCCTCCCGCAGGCGGAGCCCGGCCTGGCCGGCCCCCCGCACCTCCCCGCCCAGCCCCACCTCGCCGAAGATCGCCGTGTGCGCGGGGAGGGGCCGGCTGCGGAACGCCGAGGCCACGGCCGCGGCCACCCCGAGATCGGCCGCGGGCTCGTCCACCTCCAGGCCCCCCGCGACACTCACGAACACGTCGTCGCCCAGGAGCTCCAGGCCCACCCTCTTCTCCAGGACGGCGAGGAGGAGGTTCGTGCGGTTGGGGTCGATGCCCAGCGACATGCGCCGCGGCGTCCCGAAGCTCGTGGGAGAAACGAGGGCTTGCACCTCGACGAGCATCGGTCGCGTGCCCTCCATCGTCGCCACCACCGCGGAGCCCGGCGACCCTTCCTTCCGCTCCGCCAGGAAGAGCGCGGAGGGATTGGCGACCGGCTGGAGCCCCGTCCCCGTCATCTCGAAGACGCCCATCTCGGAGACGGCGCCGAAGCGGTTCTTCACCGCGCGCACGATCCGGTGGTGCTGCCTCTTCTCCCCCTCGAAGTAGAGCACGGTGTCCACGATGTGCTCCAGCGACTTGGGCCCCGCGAGGTTCCCGTCCTTCGTGACGTGCCCGATGATGAACGTGGTGATGCCCCGCCCCTTGGCCAGGAACAGGAGCTGAGTCGCCACCTCGCGCACCTGGCTGATGCTGCCGGGGGCGGAGGGGAACTTGGCCGAATAGACGGTCTGCACCGAGTCGACGACGAGGGCCCGGGGCTTCAGCTCCTCCACCTCGTCGAGGATCCGCTCGAGGGACGTCTCCGCCATCAGGAAGAGGCCGCCTCCGGTGATCCCCAGCCGCTCCCCCCGCAGCTTGATCTGGCGCTCCGACTCCTCGCCGGAGACGTAGAGGACGGTGCCGTGGGTGCGGCCGAGGAGGTGCGCGACCTGCAGGATGAGGGTGCTCTTGCCGATCCCGGGCTCGCCCCCGACGAGGACGAGCGAGCCGGGCACGAGCCCGCCCCCCAGCACGCGGTCGAACTCGCCGATGCCGGTGGACGAGCGCGGCTCGTCCGCCCCGTCGATCGCGTCGTAGCTCCGCGGGCGGCCCCCCTCGATGGAGAGCGCGGCCTGACGCCCCCGGCCCGCGGGGGGCTCGGGCGCCGGCCGCTCCTCCATGAAGCTGTTCCACTCCCCGCAGTCGGGGCACCGACCCAGCCACTTGGAGCTCTCGAATCCGCAGGCCTGGCAGGCGAAGACGACCTTGAGACGGCTCACGACGGCGATTCTCCCATTGGCGGGATCCCTCTCGGGTCCGTTAGGGTAGGCTACTCCGAGTGACGGAGACCGACCGGGCGGCCGCCGCACCCGAGCGTGGGGGGCGGCTCCCTCCCTCCGTCTGGGAGTCCTGGGACGACGGTCGCCTCCTCGACCTCCGGCTCTCGGACCTCGAGCTCTCGCTCGAGCAAGGCTTCCTCGCCGAGCAGCTCTCCCGGCTCAAGGAGGAGCTCGGAGCGGCCGGCCTCTCCTTCCAGCCGCACTTCTGGCTCTCCGACGAGTGGTTCACTCCGGACGGGATCCCCGGCATCGCCGTCCCCTTCTACCTCGCCCATCCGCGCCTCGCCCGGCTCGAGCTCGCCCAGATGCTGGAGGTGGAGGGTGGCTCCCCCGAGTGGTGCATGCGGATCCTCCGCCACGAGGCGGGGCACGCGCTGGAGAATGCCTATCTCCTGCGGCGGCGCCGGAGCCGCCGGCGACTCTTCGGCCGCACCTCGGTGCCCTACCCCGACTCCTACTCCCCCAAGCCCTACAGCCGGAGCTACGTGGTCCACCTCGAGGCCTGGTACGCGCAGAGCCACCCCGACGAGGACTTCGCGGAGACGTTCGCGGTCTGGCTCGCCCCGGGGTCCGATTGGCGGCGCCGCTACGCGGGCTGGCCCGCGCTCCGCAAGCTCGAGTACGTCGACGAGGTCATGCGGACGCTCCGGGGGCGGCCTCCCCTCGTGGACACCCGGCGCACCGTGGACCCCCTGCCCCTCCTCCGGCGGACGCTCCGCACGCACTACCGCCGACGCCGCGCCCACTACCGCGTGGACGCGAGCGACGCCTACGACGCGGAGCTGCGGCGGCTCTTCTCCCCTCCGGCAGGGGGGGGCACGAGTGCCGCCCGGTTCCTCCAGAAGATCCGCCGGGACTCGCGCCAGCTCGTGCGCCGCTTCACCGGACAGCGGCTCTACCTGATCGACCAGGTGCTCGGGGACATGATCGAGCGCTCGCGGCAGCTCGGCCTCCGCCTCACCGCCCCCGAGGCGGAGGCGCGCCTGCAGTTCAACGTGCTCTTCACCGTGCAGATCATGAGCGCGCTCCAGACGGGCCGTCACCGGGTCCCGCTATGACGAGCGTGAAGAAGCTCAAGGTCCTGACACTCGTCCACCGCTCGCTCGTCCCTCCCGAGACCGCCACCCGCGAGGAAGTCGAGAAGGCCGACTGGAAGACCGAGTACCACGTCGTGACCGCGCTCCGCGACCTCCGGCACGAGGTGCTGACGGTGGGGGTGGCGGGCGATCTCGCGCCCATCCGCGACGCGGTCCGGGACTTCCGCCCCGACGTGGCCTTCAACCTCCTCGAGAACTTCGACGACGTGGTGACTTGGGACCAGAACGTGGTGGCCTATCTCGAGCTCCTCAAGGTCCCCTACACCGGCTGCAACTCGCGGGGCCTCATGCTGGGGCGCGACAAGGCCCTCACCAAGAAGCTCCTGAGCTTCCACCGCATCGCCGTCCCCGGGTTCGTGACCGCTCCCCGCGGGCGCGCCGTGCGCCGGCCCCGCGGCCTCGGCTTCCCCCTCATCGTGAAGTCGCTCACGCTCGACGCTTCCGCGGGCATCTCCCAGGCCTCGGTGGTGGACGACGAGGACAAGCTCGCCGAGCGCGTACGCTTCATCCACGAGAGCCTGGGCACGGACGCGCTCGTGGAGGCGTACATCGAGGGGCGCGAGCTCTACGTGGGCCTCCTCGGGAACCAGAGGGTCCAGGCGCTCCCCGTGTGGGAGCTGAACTTCGCCCGCATGCCCGAGGAGTCGCGCCGGATCGCCACCGAGCGGCTGAAGTGGAGCCTCGCCTACCAGGAGCGGCACGGGATCGGGAGCGAGGAGGCGAAGGACCTCCCGCCGGGGACGACGGAGCGCATCCAGGCCCTCTGCCGCCGCGTGTACCGCATCCTCCTGCTCTCCGGGTACGCCCGGATCGACCTGCGGCTCGACGCCTCGGGCCGCATGTGGGTCCTCGAGGCGAACCCCAACCCGCAGCTCGCGCGCGGCGAGGACTTCGCGGACTCCGCTCGGCGCGTGGGCATCGAGTACGAGCCGCTCCTCCAGCGGATCCTCGGCCTCGCCCTGCGGTTCGAGCCTTCGGCGGCGGGCTAGCTCAGACCGTGGGCCGGCGTATGGCCCGGTACTCTCCCGTGTCCCACACCGACGTCCGGGTCAGATCCGCGCGGTCGCGGCAGTAGACGCGGCGGACGAGCGGAACCCGCGAGCTGTCGCCGTATCCGAGGTCGGCGAGATCGCTTCCCACCGCCCCGCAGCGCGTGCATCGGAACCCCGACACCGGGTGCCGAACCGGGTCGTGCCGATAGCCGAGCCAGTGACACTGGATCCATTGCAGCATGTCTCTTCTCCGCCGGGGTGACGCGGGAAAAATGTCACGTTCGCCGTTGCCGCGCGTGTGACCCGAGTCACTCGGCGTCGTGCGGACGCTTCCGATACGTCTTCCGGACACGTCCCGACGTCGCTCCTTCCGGTCGAGAACCAGCTCGTGAAGCGCCTCTCGCGCTGACCTAGGGGGCGCCGGCGAGGCCCACCGCGGGCACGCCCTCCTTCTGCATCAGCTCGTTGAGCGCGGGAAGATCCCGGGCGAGCGCCTGCTTCCAGGGGCCCACGAGCGCCTCCGTCCTCGCCTTGAGCTCCGCGAAGAGCTCCATGGCCTGACGGGTGGGGGCCGCGTCCGCGCTGTCCACCACGTTCGAGAGCCAGCCGAGCTTGCTGTTGAGCATCGTCGGCCAGTTGCACATGTCCTGGGAGGAGCGCGCCTTCACCTGGAGAAGCCCCGCCTCGAGGGGCGACGCCTTGGCGTCGAGCGCGTCGGCGGCGGCCACCACCGCCTTGCCCTTCGGGGAGTCGCCGAGTCGTTCCTTCAGCGCCGTCAGCTGGCCCCTCACGGCGCGGACCTCGAGGATCGTCTCGTGGGCCCGGCCGAGGGTCTCGCGAATGTCGACCATGGCGTCGAACTGGCGGCGGAGGTCCGCCGCGGAGGTGGTGACCCGCGGATCGAGCCGGACCTCGACGGGTGCTATGAGGGTCTTGCCCCCCGCGGTGATCCGCACCTGGTAGGTTCCCGGGAGGACCATCGGCATGTCGGGGGCGCCCATGTCGAAGATCGCCGAGCCCACGAGCTTCGGCTTGTCGTGGCGGAGGCTCCAGACGAACCGGTGAAGGCCCGCCCCCTTGGGCAGGACGTCGGGCTTCTCCTCCGGCTCCGGGCTCTCGGGCAGGGGCTTGTCGGGAACGACCTCTTCCTCGCTCTTGTACGTGCGAACCACCTTGCCCGCGTCGTCCTGGATCTCGAGGCGCACCGACTCCTGGGCCTGGGCGAGCTGGTAGTAGAGGACGGCCCCCGCGGGCGGGTTCTTGCCCTGGAAAGAGCCGCGTCCGCCGCCGCTCCCCCGGAACCGATAGGCGGCGCTCGGCGCGAACAGGTGAACGTCCGCCTTCGCCACCGCGTCGTTCCACTGCCGCAGGGGCGCCACGTCGTCGAGGATCCAGAACGCCCGGCCGTGCGTGGCGAGGACGAGATCGTCGTTCTTGACCACGAGGTCGTGCACGGGGACGGTGGGGAGGTTGAGCTTCAGGGGCTGCCAGCGCACGCCGTCGTCGAAGGAGACGAAGACCCCGGTCTCCGTCCCCGCGTAGAGAAGCCCCTTCCTCACCGGGTCCTCCCGCACGGCCCGCACGAAGCTGCCGTCGGGGATGCCGGTGGTGGCGAGACGGCGCCAGGTCTGCCCGTAGTCGCGCGTCGCCCAGGCGTAGGGTTTGTAGTCGTCGAGCTCGTGGCGATCCACGGCGAGGTACGCCGCCGCGGGGTCGTGGGGCGACGCGTCGATCTGGCTGACGAGGCTCCACTCCGGCAGGTCCTTGGGCGTGACGTTCGTCCAGGTCTTGCCGTCGTCCCTGGTGACGTGGACGAGACCGTCGTCCGTGCCCGCCCAGAGCAGGCCCTTCTGCCGAGGCGACTCCGCGAGGCTGAACACGACGTCGTAGTACTCGATGCTGATGTTCTCTCCCGTGACGGGGCCGCCCGAGCGCTGCTGCTTCGTCTTGTCGTTCCGCGTGAGGTCGCCGCTGATCGGCGTCCAGCTCATCCCTCTGTCCGTCGTCCGGAATACGACGTTGCCCGCGTAGTACACGACGCTCGGGTCGTGGCGGGAGACGAGGATCGGCTCCGTCCAGTTGAAGCGGTATTTCAGGTGGGCCGCCTCGTGCCCGTCGGTGTCGTCGGGCCAGACGCTCACGTTGTGGGCCTGGCCCGTCGTCCGGTCGAAGCGGGTGAGGATGCCGAAGTACTCCCCGGCGTAGACGGCGCTCCCGTCCGGAGTCGCCGAGATGTACCCGGCCTCCCCGCCTCCCACCGCGTTCCAGTCGGCGCGCGTGATCGCCCCCTGCTCGCTCCGGCTGCGGATCCCCACCGAGGAGTTGTCCTGCTGCGAGCCGTACAGCATGTAGGGCCATTGGTCGTCGACACTCACGTGGTAGAACTGCGCCGTGGGCTGGTTGTCCTGCCGGCTCCACGTCTCCCCCCCGTCCACGCTGATCGTCGCCCCTCCGTCGTTGGCCACGGCGATCCGCTTCGGGTCGGCGGGGTCGATCCACATGTCGTGGTAGTCGCCGTGGGGCGTCTCGATCGGCGTCCAGGTCTTCCCTCCGTCACGCGAGCGGTAGAGGCCGACGCTGAGCACGTAGACCGTGTCCGGCTCCCGGGAATCGGCGGTGACGTGCGTGTAGTACCAGGGGCGGTGACGGAGGCGGTGGTCGTCGGTCACGTGCTTCCAGGTCTCGCCCCCGTCGTCCGAGCGGTAGAAGCCTCCCTTCTCGTCCGCGGCCTCCACCATCGCGTAGATCCTCTGGCTGTCGCCGCCGGACACGCTCACCCCGATCCTGCCGAGGACGGCGTCGGGCCAGCCCTTCCCCTCGACCTTCTTCCAGGAGGTGCCGCCGTCCCCCGACCGGTAGAGGCCGCTCCCGGGGCCCCCGCTCGTGAGGCTCCACGGCGTCCGGTTCGCCTCCCACATCACGGCGAACAGGATGCCGGGGTTCCTGGGGTCCATCGCAAGGTCGACCGCGCCCGTCTTGTCGTCCCGGAACAGGACCTTGTCCCAGCTCTTGCCGCCGTCCTTGGAGCGGAAGACGCCGCGCTCGGCGTTCGGCCCGTAGACGTGACCGAGGGCGGCGACGTAGACGAGGTCGGGGTCCTTGGGATGGACGAGGACCGCTCCGATGTGACGGGTGTCCTTGAGGCCGACGTTCGACCAGGTCTTTCCCGCGTCGGTGGACTTGTAGACGCCGTCCCCGTGCGACAGGTTCCCGCGGATGCAAGCTTCTCCGGTCCCCACGTACACGACGCTCGGGTCGGAGGCGCTGACCGCGATCGCCCCGATCGAGGAGACCGCTTCCTTGTCGAAGAGGCTCTTCCAGGAGACGCCGCCGCTCGTCGTCTTCCAGACCCCGCCTCCGGTGTAGCCGGCGTAGTAGGTGTTCGGGTCTCCCGTCGTGCCCACCGCGGTCAGGGAGCGTCCGCCTCGCCAGGGGCCCACGAGACGGTACTGCATCCCCTGGAAGGGCTCGGGCGGCTTCTCCGCGGCGGGAGGGGGGGCGGCGCTGACGACGGTGGCGAGGAACAGGATCGGCGCGGTGTAGCGCATGAGTTGGCCTCCCTCGGGCAGGGGTTCGCCGGGAGACTATACTTCGGCGCGTCCTCCATGCTGTCACGCCATCCCTGGGGCGACCTCGCCCCCCCTTCGAGCGCGCCGGGCGCCGACGTCGCGATCCTCGGCATCCCCTACGACGGCGCTGTGTGCTTCCGGGCGGGCGCCGCCGAGGCCCCGGCGCGGCTGCGCGCCATCTCCAACTGCTCCGCCGCCGTGTCCGAGGACGGCTACGTCGTGGAGCCCAAGCGGTTCCGCGTCCGCGACGCCGGGGACGTCCCTCCGCCGCGCGACGGCAAGGGCGCCATCGACGGGTCGGAGGCGGCGCGAACCGCCTACTTCGAGCGCGTCCAGGCGGCGGCGGCCCGCGAGATGGCCTCGTCGTTCCTGCTCTCGATCGGCGGCGACCACTCCGTCACGATCCCGCTCGCGCGGGCCTTCGCGAGCGCGCACTCGAGCTTCGGGATGGTGCTTCTCGACGCCCACCCGGATCTCTTCGACACCTACGACGGGTCGAAGACCTCGCACGCCTGCCCGATGCGGCGGGCGCTGGAAACGGGAGCGCTCGAGCCGCGGCACCTGCTGATCCTCGGCACGCGCTCGTACCATCCCACCGAGCTCGCCTTCATGAAGGAGGCGGGCATCCGCTTCGTGCCCGCGCGCGAGCTCGTCCGGATGGGGACGGGGGCGGCGGTGGAGCTCGCCCGGAAGCAGCTCGCGGGCCTCCCCGCGGTCTACCTGACGCTGGACATCGACGTGGCCGACCCCGCGTGCGCGCCGGGGACGGGGGCGCCCGTGGCGGGAGGCCTCTCGAGCCGGGAGCTCCTGGACCTCACGCGGGGGCTCCTGGAGGCGCTGCCCGTCCGCGCCATGGATGTCGTGGAAGTGGCACCTCCCCTGGATCCCACGGACGCGACACTCTTCCTCGCCCTGCAGGTCGTGTTCGAGACCTTCGCCGTGGTCTCTCGCAGGAACGGTGGTTCGCCCCACGACCCGAAAACGGCCGGGCGCGACTGAACGGCGATCAGGAGGACGGCATGTCAAGAACTTACTCGACCAAGGACGGAACTTCTCTCTACTACAAGGACTGGGGGGCGGGTCGGCCCGTGGTGTTCAGCCACGGCTGGCCGCTCAGCGCCGACGCTTTCGAGGACCAGATGTTCTTCCTAGCCACGAAGGGCTATCGGTGCATCGCTCACGACCGCCGCGGGCACGGCCGCTCCAGCCAGCCCTGGAGCGGCAACGACCTCGACACCTACGCCGACGACCTCGCCGCCCTCATGGATTATCTCGACGTCAGGGACGCGGTCCACGTGGGGCATTCGACGGGGGGTGGAGAGGTGGTGCGCTACCTCGCCCGCCACGGCTCGAAGCGCGTCGGCAAGGCGGTGCTCATCAGCGCGATCCCGCCGCTCATGCTGAAGACGGGGGCGAACCCCGGAGGGCTGCCGATCGAGGTATTCGATCAGATCCGGAAAGGCGTCCTCGCCGACCGCTCGCAGTTCTTCTGGGAGCTGACGATGCCGTTCTACGGGTACAACCGGCCGGGGGCCAAGGTCTCGGAAGGCGTGCGCGAATCGTTCCGGCTCCAGGGCGTGCAGGCCGGCCTTCCCGCCTGCTATTTCTGCGTCAAGGCGTTCTCGGAGACGGACCAGTACGAGGACCTGAAGAAGGTTGACGTGCCGACCGTCGTCATCCACGGGGACGACGACCAGATCGTGCCCATCGCCAATTCCGCGATGCTCACCGCGAAGCTCGTGAAGGGCGCGAAGCTCGTCGTCTACCCGGGAGGTTCCCACGGCATCTGCACGACGGAGAAGGATCGCGTGAACGCCGACCTGCTCGCGTTCATCGGAGGCTAGGTCGGGAAGACGCTCCTACGTCGACCCCCGCCACTCCAGGTTCTCGAAGCGCGTGAACTCCGGATGAACGCGAGCTTGACGGTTCCCGGTGGGCCCGTTGCGCTGCTTGCCGATGATGATCTCGGCGATGCCGCGGTTCTCGTCGGTCGGCTTGTACTCCTCCTCGCGGTAGATGAACATCACGACGTCCGCGTCCTGCTCGAGGGCGCCCGATCTCGCGAAGGTCGGAGAGCTGCGGCCGCCGGTCGGTGCGCGCCTCGGGCGCGCGGGAGAGCTGGGAGAGCGCGATCACGGGCACGCCCAGCTCCTTGGCCAGGCCCTTCAGCGACCGGCTGATCGAGGAGATCTCCTGCTGGCGGTTCTCGACGCGCCCGCCGCCCGTCACGAGCTGCAGGTAGTCCACGATCACGAGGCCCGAGGCCGTGCTCGGCCTTCAGGCGGCGGCACTTGGCCCGCATCTCCAGGGGGGTGACGCATCGCGGAGTCGTCGATGAAGATCTGCGAGTTGGAGAGGTCGGCGTAGGCCTTGGCCAGGCGCGCCCAGTCCTTCTCGTTGAGCTTGCCCGTGCGCAGGCGATGCGCGTCGACGCGCGCGTCCGCGCAGAGCATGCGCAGCACGAGCTGCTCCTTCGACATCTCGAGCGAGAAGATGCCCGACGGTCTCGCCCGCGCGCAGCGAGGCGTGCTGGGCGATGTTCAGGCAGAACGAGGTCTTGCCCATGGCGGGACGGGCGGCCACGATGATGAGGTCGCCCTTCTGCAGCCCGCTCGTCATCTCGTCGAGGTCCACGAAGCCGGTGGGCAGCCCGGTCACCAGGTCCTTCGACTGCGAGAGCTGGTCGATGGTGCGGAAGCTCTCCTTCACGATCTCGCGGATCCCCACGAAGCCCTGGCGGATGCGCCGCTCCGCGATGTCGAAGATCGACTTCTCGGCGCGGTCGAGGATGATCGCGGCATCGTCTTCCGCCTCGTAGGCGGACTGCACGATGCGGTTGCCCGCGTGGATGAGGTTCCGGAGGACCGCCTTCTCCTTGATGATCCGGCTCCAGTGCTCGACGTTGGTGATGCGGCGGCACGCCCGTCCACGAGGCTCGGCGAGGTAGGCGGCCCCGCCCACGGCCTCGAGGGCGGTGGCCCGCGCCGAGCTCGTCCTTCAGGGTGACGAGGTCGATGGGCTGGCTCCTCTCGGCGAGCGCGGCCATGGCCTCGAAGATGCGGCGGTGCGACTCGCGGTAGAAGTCGTCGCGGGTGAGGATCTCCGCCGCGGAGTTGAAGGCGGCGTTGTCCACGAGCACGGCGCCGAGCACGGTGCGCTCCGCGTCGGCGTTGTGGGGGAGCGTCTTGTCCTTGGCGGGGGTCTCGGTAGCCACGGGGAACGCGATTCTATCCCCGACCGGACCGGGACGGTTCCGAAAATCGACTCCGTCCGGACGGAGTTGGTTGAGAGGTTACTTGAGGTGACTCGGTCGACCTCGCCGCAAGGAGCGGCTGGCTCAAGGCCGATCCGGTCCGCGCTCGCAATCGGCGGACCGGATCGGTGCGGCTAGCCTTCTTTGGTGACGAGCAGCTTCAGGGTGGCCACGACCTCGGGGTGCAGCTTGATCTTGACCTCGTGCTCGCCCAGCTTCTTGATGGGGTCGTCGAGCTGGACCTTGCGCTTGTCGATCTCGATGCCCTTGCCCTTCAGGAAGTCGCCCGACGTCGCCCGAGGTGACCGAGCCGTAGAGCTGCGTCGTTCTCGCCCACCTTGCGCGGGGCCATGAAGCGCAGGCCGCCGATGCGGCCGGCCAGGCTCTCGAACTCCGCCTTCTCCTTGGCCAGCGCGCGGCGTGGGCCTTCTTCTCCTTCTCGATCATGGCCTTGTTGGACTCGTTCACGACCATGGCCAGGCCGCGCGGCAGCAGGAAGTTGCGGCCGTAGCCTTCGGCCACCTTCACCACGTCGCCGCGGCGGCCCAGCGTTGTCACGTCTTCTCTCAGGATCACTTCCATGGAATTCACTCCCTGACGGTTCGTCCCGGGTGCTTTCATGCCTGCCTCGCTTCGCGGGCGGCTCGGCCCACTTGCGGAAGTCGATCCAGATGTCGAACAGGCCCAGGAGCGCCAGGATCTGCGGCGCCCAGGGGTTCACGAGGACGAGCACCACCACCGCCGCCCGCAGCAGGGGCGGAACGGCCAGGCGGTGCGCGTAGAAGGCGACGACGGCGAGCCCCTGGAGCGCGAAGAAGAACGCGAGCACCAGGAGCACGTTGTAGGCGGCGGGCCGGAAGCCTCGACGGCGACCGCGGACCCCGCGAGCACGAACGCCAACGCGAGGCCGGGGGGACCAGCGGATGCCCTCGAACTCGCTGCCTTCCAGCCAGCCCGGGTCGCGCCGGGCCAGGTAGAAGCGCAGGAGGGCGGCGTTGGCGAGCACCATCGATCCCGCCCAGGATGATGTAGACGCCGGGATAGACGACGGCCATGACGCTCCGGGCGAGGCCGCCTGAATCCGTCCAGGCCTCGATGTTCTCCGCCGACCAGCCGCGGTCTTGAGCCCCTCCACGAACTCCGCGGACGCGCGCATCGTGTCCAGGGGCTCGAGGATCCGCGTGGCCATGGCGTCGCTCTGCGAAGAGCAGGGCGAGGGCCATCTGCAGGGAGACGAGCACGAAGGCCCAGCCGCAGCCCCGCAGCAGGCCGCGGCCGCGGGCCATGCGCGTCCGCGATCAGGAGGCCGGGAGCGCGAGGAGGAGCAGGAAGGCCACGCGCGTGGCCGGGCGAGAAACGCCGCGCCGAGGAGCGCCCGCGGCGACGAAGGTCGCGAGCAGCGGCCGCCGCCGGGCCGCCCCGCAGCCGCTGGAGCGAGCAGCGGGAACGGGAGACACGAGGCTCGTCGGGAAGAGCGGCGGCAGGACGAGCGGCACGCGAGAGCAGGAACGCGGAGACGAGCCCCGCCGCCACCACGCCGTGCGGCCGCGGCTCCGCCTTCGCCACCGCGCGCGCGGGAGCGGGAGCGGACACCGGGCCCTGCTCGGTCATGCCCGACGACCCTCCGACGCTACTCCGCCGCGAACGGCAGGAGGGCGATGTTGCGCGCGCGCTTGATGGCGACGGTCAGCTTGCGCTGGTGCTCGGCGCAGGTGCCGAACATCCGCCGGGGCAGGATCTTGCCCCGCTCGGGCACGAAGCCCGCCGAGGAGCTTCACGTCCTTGTAGTCGACGTAGTCGATCTTGTCCGCGCAGAACTTGCAGACCTTGCGGCGGCGGAAGAAGTAGCGCTTGCCCCTGCTCCTTGTCTGCCGCCGCAGCGTCCGCTGCCCCCGGCTGCCGCCCCGCGCCGCCTCCGCCGCCTGCCGGACCGCCCGAATCCGAAGCTCACAGCTGCACCTCCTCACCCTCGTAGCTGGGCATCGCCGGACGCTCGGCGAGTCGGCCGCCGCGGACGCTTGGCCTCTTCCGCGGCGCGCTTCGCCTTGCGGCGCTCGGCCTTCTTCAGCTCTTCGTCGACGCGCACGGTCATGAACCTGATGACGCCGTCCGTCACCCGGATGCGGCGCTCCACTTCCTTCACCACCGAGCCCGGCCTTCGGCCACGAGCAGGACGTAGCAGCCCTCGCGGTGCCGGCCCACGAGGTAGGCGAGGCGCTTCTTGCCCCACTTCTCGACCTTCTGGAGATGCTGCCGCCTTCCTTCTCGACGAAGCCCTGGACTGGTTCGGTCAGGGCGTCGACCTCCGGCTCCGCCGAGGTTCGGGTCGGCGATGAACAGGATCTCGTAGACACGGTCGCTCACGCTTGTTGATCCTCCTTCTGGATCCGGGGCGCCCTCGCGGGGTCCCGGTTCGCCCCTTTCGGGCCCGAGGGGCCCTACCGGGAGCAAGGGTTCTGGCCGCGCCCCCAACGGGAGCGCGAAACACGAATTATAGGCGGCCTCCCTGCGTTGTCCAACGAACCGCGGATCGGTCGCCAACTCGGCGGAACGGGTAGAACGTAACTCGTCCAGACCGAGTCGATGGTCCGTCCGGGTTTCGCGGAGCGCGCCGGATGTGCCCGCCTCGGCCCGTTGAAGCGGTTCATGGCCGCGGCCGCGCCCTCCGCGACCAGGCACTCCACGGCCTCCGCGGCCGGCCCACCATCTCCTGGACGACGAGCACCTGCTCCTCGGGGAAGTCGGAGAGCACGTAGTCCGCGAGGTCGCCGGGCAGCTCGCCCTCGCGGACGCCCGACGCGGACCCGCGGGAACTCCTCGGTCCCCAGGACGTCGATGATCGAGCGCAGGCCGTTGTGGCCGCCGTGGCTGCCCCGCTCGCGGATCCGGAGCGTGCCGAGGTCGAGGGCCACGTCGTCCAGGATGACGACGAGGTCTGGCGGACGTGCCTCGATGAGCGGAGAGGAGCCGCGCCACCGGCACTCCGCTCCGGTTCATGAAGGTGAGGGCTTGACCAGCAGGACGGGCTCGCCGCCCACGACACCGCGTCCGCCACCCAGGCATCGCCGACAA
Organism: uncultured Acidobacteriota bacterium; assembly: GCA_963742595.1. Lineage (GTDB taxonomy): Bacteria > Acidobacteriota > Vicinamibacteria > Fen-336 > Fen-336 > CAVPGH01. The sequence goes on from CAVUMT010000001.1 coordinate 1,274,793, forward strand.
CTCGCGACCGGTCGGGCTCCGGCGCGCGGCGAGGAGGGCGTCGACCACCATGAAGCCGACGTTGTGCCGCGTCCGGCGGTAGCGCTCGCCCGGGTTGCCGAGGCCAACGACGAACCGCAGCCGGCGTGGCTCCTACTTCTTCTCCTTCTTCTCGGCCTTCTCGGGCTTCTCGGCCTTCTCCTCGCCCGCCTCGCCGCCCTCCGCCACCGCCTTGCCCTTCTTGATGACCTCGGGCTCCGCGGCCTCGGCCGCCGCCGCCGCCGCCTCCGCGGCCGGGGCGACCTCCTCCTCGGCACGCGGCACCACCACGTGGGCGACCACGACGTCCGGGCTCGGTCAGGATCTTGACCTTGTCGGAGAGCTTGAGCTCGGACACGCGCAGGTGCTTGCCCATCTCGAGGTGGGAGACGTCGACGTCGATCTTCTCCGGGATGTCCGCGGGCAGGCACTCGATCTCGAGCTCGCGGGTCACGAAGTCGAGGATGCCGCCCTGCGTCTTGACCCCCACGGGCACGCCCGTGAGCTCGACGTGGACCTTGACCTCGAGCGTCTTGTCGAGGGCCACCTCGTAGAAGTCCGCGTGCAGGAGCTGTTCCCTTCAGGGGCTCCCGCTGGTACTCCTTCAGGATCACCTTGCGCTGCTGGCCCCCGAGGTCGAGGTCGAAGAGCGTGTTCTCCCCCGCCGCGCTCTTCAGGATGGTCCCGATGTCCTTGGGGCGAGACCGCGACGGAGATCGGCTCCTTCTTCGCCCCGTAGAGGATCGCCGGGGATCAGTGCCCTTGACGCGCAGGCGACGGTTCGCGTTCTTTCCGCGTCTCGGTCCGGCTCTCCGCCGCGACCACGATCTCAGGCATGTTCGCTCACTCCGTAGGACTGCGGCTGATCAGACGAACAGGCTCGTGACCGAGCGTCTCTTCGTGGATGTTCTTGATGGCCTTGCCCAGCAGCTCGGCGATGGACAGCGACGACGATCTTGTCGATCTCGCTTCTCGGGGGCGAGCGGGATGGAGTCGGTGACGATCAGCTTGGACGAGCGGGCTCCTCTCGATCGCGCTCGATGGCGTTGCCGGAGAGCACGGCGTGCGAGCAGCAGGCCAGCACCTCGCGCGCCCCCGCCTCCTTGAGCGCCTCCGCCACCTTGGCCAGGGTGCCCGCGGTGTCCACGATGTCGTCCACGATGAGGGCGGTGCGCCCCTCCACGTCGCCGATGACGTTGTGGACCTCGGCCACGTTCGGCTGGTCGCGGCGCTTGTCCACGATGGCGAGGGTGGCGTCGAGGCGCTTGGCGTAGGCGCGCGCGCGCTCCACGCCGCCCGCGTCGGGCGAGACCACGGTGAGGTCGGGCAGCTTCGAGCTTCGCGACGTAGTCGATGATCACGGGGGCGGCGAAGAGGTGGTCCACGGGCACGTCGAAGAAGCCCTGGATCTGCGCGGCGTGCAGGTCCATGGTGAGCACGCGGTCGGTGCCCGCCGCGCTCAGGAGGTCGGCCACGAGCTTGGCCGAGATGGGCACGCGCGGCTTGTCCTTGCGGTCCTGGCGGGCGTAGCCGTAGTAGGGGATGACCGCGGTGATGCGGGAGGCGCTCGAGCGCTTGAAGGCGTCGAGCATCACCAGGAGCTCCATCAGGTTCTCGTTGACGGGCGGCGCCGTGGGCTGGACCACGAAGACGTCGGCCCCGCGCACGTTGTCCTGGATCTGGAACCAGACCTCGCCGTCGCTGAAGCGCGCGAGGTGCGCGCGGCCCAGGGGCACGCCGCAGGGAGCGGGCGATGGCCTCCCCCAGGGCGGGGTGCGCGTTCCCGGTGAAGATCTCAGCTCGCTGACATCGCTCCTGGACCTCATCGCGCCTCGTACCGCGCCTCGACGGATCCAGGTACGGATGGCTGGGGCGGAAGGATTCGAACCTTCGATCCGGGGTCCAAAGCCCCGCGCCTTACCACTTGGCCACGCCCCAACCGGGACGCTTCCTGGTCAGCCCTGCGAGGCGTCCTTCGGCCGGCGCTCCGCGGCTCGCCCGCACGGCGCGGGCCGAAGCCGCGGCCGGCGCCCGACGCCACCTGCTGCTTGTAGACGCCGAGGATCTTCTCCTCGAGGTATTGCCGCATCTGGTTGTTGAGCGGGTGGGCGATGTCCTTGAAGGTGCCGTCCTTGCGCTTCTTGCTCGGCATCGACACGAACAGTCCCTTGGGACCGTGGATGATCTTGATGTCGGTCACCACGAAGCACTGATCGAAGACGATCGAGACGAACGCCTTGAGCTTCTCGTCGTCCACCGGGATGACCTTGACGTCCGTGATCTCCATGATGTCCGCTCCTCTCCGTCCCTCGCGAGGCCCCCTCACGCGTCCGCGAGCCGCACGTGGCAACGCCCGCCGGTACTCGTCCAGGGTGAAGCGTCCGCGCCCGCAGAGCGCCGGAAGCCCGCGGCCGCGAAGCGCCGCCCGGGCTCGCCGGGCCCGGCGGACGTCCGGGAAGAGGCCGAAGTACGTCGACCCGCTCCCGGAGAGCGCCGCGAGCCGGCCCCCTCCCGGACCAGCACGGCTCCGGATGCGGTGCACCTGCGTCCCAGAGGACCGGAGCCTCTTCCAGGGCCGCCTCCTCGAGGTCGTTGGTCAGGAGACGATACGGCTCATCCCCCTCCAAGTCCCTCGATATAAAGCGAGAAGATGCTACTGCTGTTTTCCCGGGGTGTCAAACGCGCGTCCAGCCGCTGGAAAACCGCGGCGGTGGACACGGGGAGCCCGGGATCGACGAGGACGACGTGGCCCGGATCTGCCGGCGGAGCGGATAGACCTCGTCCCCCGGGCGAGGCCCAGGGCCGTCCCCCCAAGAGGAAGAAGGGCACGTCGGCCCCCAGGCGCCGGGCCAGCGGGTGCAGAGCCCGTCGGGCCCGAGCCCGAGCTTCCAGAGGCGGTCGAGGCCGAGGAGCACCGCGGCCGCGTTGCTGCTGCCCCCGCCGAGCCCCCCGCCCACCGGGATCCGCTTCCGGATGCCGATCTCGCACCCCCTCCGCGACGCCGCAGTGCTGTCGGAGCGCCTCGGCCGCCCGCACGGCCAGGTTCGCCTCGTCCGTCGGGACGAGCGGGATGGTCGCAGCGAACGCTCGATCCCCGGCCCGCGGGCGCCGGAGCACGACGTCGTCGTGCGAGGTCGACGGTCTGGAAGAGCGTGCGCAGCTCGTGGTAGCCGTCGTGCGCGCACGGCCCAGCACCTCGAGGCCGAGGTTGATCTTGGCGATAGGACTCGCGGATGCTTCACCGCGATGCCCCACAAGCCGCCGGCCTCGTCGGCGTCGATCGACCGATAGCCGGCGTGGGGCGGCGGCGTCGAACGCCGCCGCCGGGAGCGGCGCGGTCGCGCCTCCGCCTCGTCGATCTTCGCCACGAGCCGGGCTCCGTCGCGGCAGGACGGCCTCGATCTGCCTCGGCAGTGGGCCCCCCAGCGCGTCTCGTACGAGACGCAGGCGCGACGAGGGCACGCCCACCAGGAGGTCGATCAGCTCCTCGGGGGCGAGGCCACCCCCACGAGGGCCTCCAGGGCCGCGGGGGTCGCGGCACTCTCGAAGACGGCCCGCTCGGCGGGGAACACGGCCACGAGCGCGTCCCTCGCCGGCCACGGCGATGCAGGCGGGCGCCGGTCGGGCCCGGGACCTCGAGGCGCAGCGCGTCGGGGCGGCGGAAGGCGAGGAGGACGCGCGTCCGCCCGCGGAGGTCGGCCCCGGAGCGAGACGCGGAGGCTCGCGCTGTAGGTTGTGGCGGCGCGCGCCCGCTCCGCCACCCCCGGAGGGGGGAGCCCCGCGGACGCGCAGGCCCCGCAGAGGGCGGCGAGCACAAGCCGGCGCGCGCGCGCCGCCCGCGTCACTACCGGCTCTGCTGCTGCGCCGCGAGCGCGGCCTTGCCCTCGCGAATCTTGCGCTCGACCTGGCCGCGGTCCAGCTCGCCTTCTTCGTCCTCGCCCTCCAGGGCCTTCTGCCAGCTCTGGAGGGCCTCGGATACGCGGCCGCGGGCCTTCAGGATGTCGCCCAGGTGGTCGAGGATCACCGCGTTGTCCGCCTGCTTGGCCAGGGCCTTGCGCACGATCTGCTCGGCCGCGTCGAGCCGGTTCGACCGATAGAGGGCCCAGCCCAGGCTGTCGAGGTAGGCGCCGTTCTCGGGGTCGAGGGCCACCGCCTTCTCGATCAGCGCGAGCGCCTCCTCCACGCGCACGTTGCGGTCGGCGTTCATGTAGCCGAGGTAGTTCAGGACGGGCGCGGAGTCGGGCTGGAGCTGAAGGGCGTCGCGGAAGACCGCCTCCGCCTCGTCCGACTTCTTCTGCCGCTCCAGCACCGCGCCGAGCTGGAAGAGCGTGCCCAGGTCCTTGGGCGTTGATCTCGCCGCGCGCGGCGGAGCACTGCCTCGGCTTCCGAGAAGCGCCGCGCCCTCCGGTAGAAGTCCGCCACCTGGCCCAGCACCTTGCGGGTCGTCCGGGGAGCGCTCGCGCGCATCGTGTCCACGAGGGCGAGGGCCGCCTGGCGTGTCGCCCTTCTCGCGCAGGATCGTCGCCTCGAGGCTCGCGAGGTCGGGGTCCTTCGGGAAGCGCTCGCGCGCCGCCCGCGTCTCCGCGAGGGCGGGGTCCAGGTCCTTGGCGAGGTAGCAGCGCCTCGGCGTGGTAGCCGAGCAGCTCGGCGTCCGGGGCTCCGCCGCCAGCCCTCTTCGCGCGGCCGAACGCGCTCCGCCGCCTCGGCGTAACGTGCCCTGCTGCTGGTAGGCGAAGCCGAGGTGCACGAGGAAGACGCGGTCGTTGTTCCCGCTCTCCTCCGGGTCCTCGTTCCCGCGGTTGCGGGCCATGATCGTCTCGAGCAGCGCGGCCGCCGCCGCGAAGTCGCGGCGCGCCTCGGCGATCGTCACCTTCAGGTACTGCGTCTTCAGGTCGCTCGGGTCCTGCAGCAGGAGCGGAGCTCGCCGCGGCGTCCGCCTCGTCGAACTCGCGCAGGTCGCGGAGGGTCCGCGCCATCAGGTCGAGGGCGAAGCGGTTCTTGGCGTCGGTCGCGAGGATCGACTCCGCGTCGGCCAGCGCCTCCGGGAACCGCCGGGACTGGAACAGGATCGTCGCCGAGCGCGAGCTGCACGCGCACGTTGTCGGGGTCGAGCTCCAGCGCCTTCCGGTAGTGGAGGATCGCCTGGTCGGTCTGCTTGGCCTGGGCGTAGATCTCGCCCAGGAGCTGGTAGACGCGCGCGGAGTCGGGCTGCAGCTCCAGGGCCTGCTTGAGCGAGGCCGCCGCCCGCTCGGGCTCGCCCGCCGCGAGCTGGTGCGAGCCGAGCTGGAGAAGTGCCTCGAAGCTGCCGGGGTCGAGCGCCAGGTAGAGCTGCCAGACCCGGGCCGCGTCCTTGTGCTCGCGGAGCTGGCCGTAGAGGATGGCGAGAGTCTGCAGGGTGTTGAGGTCGCCGGGGTGGAGGCGCACGACCTGCTCGTACTCCGCCGCGGCCCGCTTCAGGCCCTCGTCGCCCGGCGTGCTCTCCGAGCGGAGCTGGAAGAGCTGGGCCAGGATCAGGTGGGCGTCCGCGAGGTCGGGGTCGAGACGGACGGCCTCCTGGGCCGCGGCTACCGCCTCGTCGAACTTGCGCTCCTCGCGGAGCAGCCGCGCCATCTCCACGCGGATGGCGGCGGAGCCCGAGTCGAGCCGGGCCGCCTTGCGGTACTCCTCGAGCGAGGTCTGCGCGTCCCCGGAGAAGCGCGCCTGCAGCCCGAGGCTGAAGTGGTAGTAGGCCTCGGCCCGGTCGCGCGCGACCGCGGGCAGGGTTGGAGAAGGCGGCGGGGCCGCCTGGCTGGCGAAGAGAGCGAGCAGGAGTGCGTGCATGTTGGAGTACGAAGACCTCCAAGCGATTCTCACACGCGCTTCGCGCGCGAGTCAAAATGGCGGCGCCCCCCGGCGGGTTACCCGGAGGGCGCCGCCGCACGGACGAACGGCTTCAGGCCGGGCGGGAACGAAGAGCGGAACTCCTCGAGGATCCAGGCCTTCACCTTCTTGACGTCGGTCGGCGGTCCCTTCCACGGAACGCAGGTAGTCGAAGTAGCGACGCTCGTTGCCCGACCCGAACGCACGCGAGGGGAAGGTCACGTAGACCTCGCCCTCCGGCGAGCGCCAGAGCGAGAAGCCCACGAGCTTCATGCCGGTGAGCGGCCCCTCCTCCTCGAACAGCACCTCCGCTTCGCACACCAGCTTCTCGGGCTCGTTCTCCTTCTGCACGAACTGCACACGCATGGCGTCCTCCGTCGGTCGATTCATCGATTGGCAGCCGGCGGGAGAAAGGGCCGGCGGGTATTCCGGGCGGCCCGTGCCGCCCGGCGTGGTCGTGTGCGGTAGGACGAGCCTACGACGGCGGGGCGCCGGGGCAGGTCCGGTGTTCTGCTAGACTGCCCGGCATGGCGATCCACCCGGAGCTTCTCGAGATCCTGGCCTGCCCGGTGTGCAAGACCCCCATCACGGTGGTGAAGGACGGGGCGGGGCTGCGCTGCGCCCAGTGCAAGCGGGTCTACCCGGTTCGCGACGACATCCCGATCATGCTGCCCGAAGAAGCCACGATCGAGGAGCTAGGACGAACCTCGAGCGGATCCAGCTCGCCCTCGTGGCGGCGCTCGCCGCCGCCCTCTTCGTCTCGATCTTCGCGAGCGAAGCCCTGCTCGTCCTGGGCCTCCTCGTCCTGGGGGCCCGGCTCGTCCTCGGCCGGGCCCGGGTGGTCCGCGACGCCCCTCGACGCACCGCTTCTCGCCTTCTGCGTCTGGACGCTGCTCTCCGCCGCCTTCTCCGCCGACTCCCCTCGTCTCCGCGGACCACGCGAAGAAGCTCCTGCTCTTCGCCCTCTTCTACCTGGGCCAGTGAGACCCTCTCCCGAGAAGCCGACCGCGAGCGCGTGCTCACGGGCGGCGCTCGTGGGCGGGCTGGCTCTTTCGGGGCTCATCGTCCTGCAGCATGCCCTGCTCGGCTTCGACACGCTCCACTCGACCGGCCGTCGGGCTTCCTCGGCCACTACATGTCGGCCTCGGGTCTCTGCATGGGCGTTCTCGTCCTGGCCGCGGGCGCGCGCCTCGCGTTCTCGCGGGAGCGGCCGCGCGTGCTTCCCGGCGACGCGCGCCTCCTCGCCGCTCTCCTCGTCGCGCTCGTCCTCGTGGCGGGAGCCCAGGCGAGCGGACGTCATGGCGTCCTCGCCGTCCGGCTGTTCGTGATAGCGCTCCTCGTGGCGGTGGTGGCGATGACCCTCGTCGCGCCGGGAGTGGCCGGCCCGGACGACGAGTACGACACTCGCGACGCTCGTCGTGCCCCTCGCGGCGTGGGCGCTCGTCGTCTCGCAGACCCGCAACGCCTGGCTCGGCGCGTTTCTCGGCGTGGGCGACGGTGGCCGTCCTGCGCGCCCCTCGGACGCTCTGGCTCCTGGGGGCCGCGGGGGCGCTCGTCCTCCTCGCGCGCCCGACCGCCGTCGCCGGCCGGCTCACCATCGAGGACGACAGCAGCCGTGACCGCTACTACATGTGGCAGGCGGGGATCGACATGATCGCGGACAAGCCGGTCTTCGGCCAGGGCCCGGGGATGATCCTCGACACGTATCCGCGCTACCGGTGGGCCGAGGCCCCGAACCCGCGCGCCCCCCACCTCCACAACAACGCGCTCCAGCTCGCCGCGGAGCGGGGGCTCCCCTGCCTCGTGTTCTGGCTCTGGTGGGTGGCGGCGGTGATGGCCGACGCCTGGCGCGAATCGCGGCCCGCGCTGCTCGCCGCGCGTCCGGGAGCGTGGTGCGCCGCGGGCGCCCTGGGCATCCTCGTCGCCGTCCTCGCGGGCGGGCTCTTCGAGTATAACTTCGGCGATTCCGAGGTCCTGATGTTCATCCTCCTCGTCTCCGCCGTCCCCTACGCGCTGCGGCGGGAGCGCGTGGCCGCGTGAGCCTCCTCTCCGCGGCGAGGGCCCGCGCTCTCCTCGCCGGCATGCGCGGCAAGCGGGTGCTCGTGGTGGGCGACGTGATGCTCGACGAGTTCATCTGGGGGAAGGTCGCCCGCATCTCGCCGGAGGCCCCGGTGCCCGTCGTCGAGGTCACCGACCAGAGCTTCCACCTGGGGGGCGCGGGCAACGTCGCCCGCAACGTCCGGGCGCTGGGCGGGGAGGCGCTGCTCGCGGGAGTGGTGGGGAAGGATTCCGCGGGGGAGCGGGTCCTGGAGGCGGTGGGCGCCGCGGGCATCCAGTCGCTCCTCGCCGTGTCCGACACGGGGCGGCCCACCACCGTGAAGACGCGGATCGTCGCCCACAACCAGCAGGTCGTCCGCGCGGACCGCGAGTCCGCGAGCGAGGTGCCCGACAGCGTAGAGAGCGCGATCCTCGAGAGCGCGCTTCTGGCCCTCGCCTCCTGCAAGGCCCTCGTCGTGTCCGACTATCAGAAGGGAGTGGTCACCGCGGGGCTGCTGCGCCGCCTCCTCCCCCTCGCGCGCCGTCGCCGGATCCCCGTCCTCGTGGACCCCAAGGTCCATCACCTTCCGCTCTATCGGCGGGTGGAGCTCGTCACTCCGAACCAGCGCGAGGCGGAGCAGGCCACAGGCATCGCCATCCACGGCTCCGGGCCGCTCCTCGCCGCGGGCCGCGAGCTGCTCAAGCGGCTGGAGTGCCGGGCGGTGCTGATCACGCGCGGCGAGCAGGGTATGAGCCTCTTCGAGCGCGGCCGCCGGCCGGTGCACATCCCCACCTCCGCCCGCGAGGTCTTCGACGTCACGGGCGCGGGGGACAGCGTGATCGCGACCCTGGCCCTCGCGCTCTGCGCGGGGGCGCGCACCACCGAGGCCGCGGTGCTCGCCAACTACGCGGCGGGCGTCGTGGTGGGAAAGCTCGGGACCGCCTGCGCCACGCCCGGCGAGATCCTGGCCGCGGCCGGCGTCACGTGAGGGTCGCCGTCGTGGGCGCGGGCCCCGCAGGCTCGCTGCTCGCCTGGCGACTCGTCCGGGACGGCGCCTCGGCTGTCGTGTTCGATCCCTCGCACCCGCGCGAGAAGCCCTGCGGCGGAGGACTCACGGGCAAGGCCCTCGACCTTCTTCCGCCTCCACCGCCCTCCGATCCCCTTCCCGCGCGTCGAGTGGCGGAGTGCCGATTCGAGTCCGGCGCCGGCGAAAGCGTCGAGGTGGCGCTCGCCTCCCCCGTTGCCGTCTGCGCCCGCCGCGACCTCGACGCCTGGCTGCTCCGACGGGCGGTCGAGGCGGGCGCCGAGCACGTGGCCGAGCGAGTGGTCTCCGTCGACGCCTCCGGCGGACTGCGTACCTCGGGCGGGAGGGCGGAGTCGTTCGACCTGGTGGTGGGCGCCGACGGCGCGGGCAGCCTCGTGCGCCGGACGTTCCTGCAGCCGACGCCTCCCGCGCGCCTCTACATGGCCACGGGCTGGTACGCGCGGGGCGATTCCCCCATGCTCGTCCGCTTCATGCCCGGCCTCGCCGGGTACCTTTGGCTCTTCCCGCGCCCCGACCACGTGGGCGTCGGCATCTGCGCTCCCCTCGCGGCGGTGCCCACGAAGGACCTCGTGGGCCGGCTCGAAGCCGAAGTGGTGCGCCACTTCCCGGCGCTCCTCGAGACGGAGGGCGGACGCTACGCCCACACGATCCCTTCCCCTTCACCCGAGCCCGCCTCGATCCTCGAGATCGCGGGGGCGCGCTGGGCGCTCGTGGGCGACGCCGCCGCCCTCGCCGACCCCATCACCGGCGAGGGGATCTACTACGCGCTGCGGTCCGCCCTCGTCCTCGCGGACACCCTGCGCGACCACGGCTCCGCGGCCCCCTACCCCGCTCGCGCCCTCGAGGACTTCGGCCACGAGCTCCTGAAGTCCGCGGCCCTCCGCGAGCGGTTCTTCGCCCCCGGCTTCGCGCGCCGGATGGTCGCGTTCAGCCGCCGCAGCCCCGCGGTGCGCGAGGTCCTGGCCGACCTCGTGCTCGGCCGGCAGGGATATGTCGGATTGAAGCGCCGGCTGCTTCGAGCGGGGCCTCGGTTCCTTTGGCAAGTGCTTCGGCGGCAGGCGGCGTAGGACGCAGGCACCTCGAGTACATCTCCTCGACAACTCGGTCCGGACGGAGTTGCTTCAGGAATTACTTGAGGCGAAGAGCGTCTCCGCTAGCGAACGTATCCCAACGCTCGGAGCCGCTCCAGCGCTTCCGGGTCCAGGTCCTTCGTGGACTCGGCGTCGGACGGTAGCCGCGCGCTCTCGGCGGAGGCGCGCCAGGCGTCGAGCGCCCGCGTGAGGCGCGTCACGACCTCCGGGTTCCCGCTCGCCACGTCCTTCTGGTCGAGGGGATCCGTCTTCCACTCGTAGAGCTCGAACTCGGGATAGCCCGGGGTGTGGCTGCGGACGAGCTTCCACGGGCCGTCGACGATCGACTCGGCCACGCGGTCGCGGGGCGGGGGCTGGTTGGGGCCGTTGGGGACGCGGTGGGAGACGGCAGGGCGCGACGACCACTCCGCGCGGAAGGCGGCGGAGGGCGGAGCCGTCTCGAGGAACGGCCGCAGGCTCCGGCCCTGCGCTTCCTTCGGGGAGGGAAGGCCGGAGAGGTCGAGGAGCGTGGGCATGACGTCTATGGACTGCACGACCTCGTCCACTACGCGTCCGCGGGCGATGCGGCCCGGCCAGCTCACGATCAGGGGGACGTTCGTGAGTTCGCCGTAGACGCCCTGCCCGTGGAACACGTCCCCATGCTCGTGGAACTCGGTGCCGTGGTCGCTCGTGACGAGGACGATCGTGTCGGCTTCCCGCCCCGTCGCGCGAAGCCACTCGAGGAGCCGGGAGAGCTCCACGTCCATCCCACGGATGGAGGCGTCGTACCAGTCCTGCTCGACCTTCATGTAGGCCGCAGGGTCGAAGCCGGCCTCCGCGACCTCACGGCGGTTGGGCATCTCGCGGACCCTCAGGAAGGGATCCCGAATCCGCTTGACCGCCTCCCCCTTGTCGCGCACGTGCCGGGCGCGGGTCTCCGCGTCGACCCACAGCCGATCGTAGGGGGCGTACGGCTCGTAGGGCGAGTGGGGATCGAACACGTGAAGGTACATGAAGAAGGGCGCACCCTTCCTCTCCTCGAGCCACCGCTGCGCACGGTCCACGGACGCGCGCGCGGTCTTGCTCGGGTAGGCACCGCGGCCGGTGAGCGGGGCGCCCTCGTGCAGCTCCTCGAACCCCTGCTGCAGGTTCGTGGCCTGGCCCGTGAACGGCACCGAGGAGAGCGACAGGGTGGCGTAGCCGTGCTCGCGGTAGACCTCGGCGATCGTGGTGGCGGATGCGGGCAGGCGGTCGTTGAACTCCAGGACCCCGTGGGTTGGCGGATAGAGCGACGTCAGGATCGACGTCGACGAGACCTTGGTCCAGCTCGCCTGCGAGAAGGTATGGGCGAACCGGACGCCTTCCTTCGCCAGCCGCGTGAGCCCGGGGGCGGTCGGCCGGCCGTGACCGTACGCTTCGAGGTGGTCGCGGCGCAGCGTGTCCGTCTGGACGAGGATCACCCCCCGCGGCCGCCCACGGGGAGTGGGCTGGTTCGCGCGCACCACGGGCGCGCCCCAGAAGCCGACGGTCCCCGCGTGCTCCGATTCGAGGGAGAGCCCGACCGTCACGCGCCGGCCCGCGAGGGTCGAGAGGTCGAGGGCCAGAGGCTCCCAGCGATGGGCTGTCGTCACGGTGCGGACCGTTCCCGCGAGCTCCTCTCCCCCGCCCTCGGGCCGGACGCTCACCCGGAACGTCGCGGGGACCTCTTCGACCGTTCCCACGGAAAGGTCGAGCCAGGGCCGCGCGGGCAGCCGCACGTCGAAGCGCAGCGTCTCCGGCGAGCGCGACACGAGCGATTCCTTGAAGACCTGCCGAAGCCCCTGGAAGCCCACGCCGGTGGGGATCCCGGCAAGGTGCTCCTTGCGCGTGACGATGCGAACGGACTCGATGGCGAAGCTCGCGTTCGCGGCGTCCGTGGGCCGGATCAGCAGGTGCCGCACCGTCGAGGCCATCAGCGGGAAGCCCGGCACGATGGCATACGTCTTCGTCTCGTCGCCCGCCACGATCGGCGTGACGTTCGGCCACGGTTGTCTTCGGCCGAGCGCGGCCGCGCGCAGGAAATCAACAGGGGCGTCGCCGAGGGTCTGCACCCACAGGTTCGCCCCCGCCGAGGCGCGCATCCGGACCTCGATCGTGTGCACCTGGTCGGGATTGTCGAGGCCCGACGTGCGCTCGACGTGCACGAGGGGAAAATCGTCGGTCGAGCGGCCGACGAGGAGCCCGTCGCGCACGGAAAGGCCGGCCACCGAGGGGCCGGCATCGAAGCCGCGCGTGGTCGCGGAGGGGGACGCCGGCGGCGCGGGCGCGGTTCCGTCGAACCGCCACTCGATGCGCGGCAGCGCGGTCGCCGCCGCGGCCGTACCGCCCTCGACGTTCTTGGCGGTGAAGAGGTCGACCAGCCGGATCGCGGGGGGCGCGCCTCGCCTATCTCCGGACCCGCACGCCGCGGCCGCGAGCGTGGCCAGCGCCGCCGCGGAAAAACGGCGGGCGGCCCCCATCTCCCTCATTCGAACCTCAGTGCTTGAAGTGCCGGACCCCCGTGAAGACCATCACGATCCCGTGCTCGTCCGCGGCGTCGATGACCTCGTCGTCCTTCACGGAGCCCCCGGGCTGGATGACCGCCACCGCTCCCGCCTTCGCCACCTCGTCGAGGCCGTCGCGGAAGGGGAAGAACGCGTCGGAGGCCACGGCCGTGCCCTTCAGGGGGAGCTGGGCCTTCTGAACGGCGATGCGCGCGGAGTCCACGCGGCTCATCTGACCGGCCCCCACGCCCACCGTCTGCACCGCGTTCGCGAAGACGATGGCGTTGCTCTTGACGTGCTTGGCCACGGTCCACGCGAGCTCCATCGCCGTCCAGTCCTCGTCCGTGGGCTTCCGCTTCGTCATGACCTCGCACTTCGAGCGGTCGAGCTCGTGGAGGTCCCACTGCTGCGCGAGGAGCCCCCCCATCACGCGACGCAGGTCGAAGCCCGTGACCTTGTGGATGCCCGTGGTGTCCATGTCCATGACGCGCACGTTGGGCTTCCTCGCCAGCACCTCGCGGGCGTCGGGGGCGAGGCCGGGGGCGATCACCGCCTCCACGAACACGGAGGCGATCTTCTCCGCGGCCGCGTGCTCCAGCTTCCGGTTGAAGGCGACGATGCCACCGAAGGCGGACACGGGGTCGCCCGCCCACGCCCGCTCGTAGGCCTCGAGTGTGGTCGCCCCCAGGCCGGTCCCGCAGGGGTTCGTGTGCTTGATGATGACGCACGCGGACTCCTTCAGGTCCGTGACGAGGCGCCACGCCGCGTCGAGGTCGAGGATGTTGTTGAACGAGAGCTCCTTCCCCTGCACCTTGCGGGCGGCGGCCACGGAGTAGAGCGTCGAGCCGAGGTCGCTGTAGAAGGCCCCCCGCTGGTGCGGGTTCTCGCCGTAGCGCAGATCCTGCACCTTCTCGAAGGTGAGAGAGAGCCGGTAGGGGAAGACGTCCTCGGACTCCGCGACCGCGAAGCCACCGTCCCTCGCCTCGACCTGAGCGAAGTAGCCGGCGATCGCCGCCTCGTAGCGCGCGGAGTGGCGGAAGGCCTTCTGCGCGAAGTAGAGGCGGGTGGGGGCGTCGATCCCGCCCTCGCGGTCGAGCTGCTCCAGCGAGCAGCTTGTAGTCCGCGGGGTCCACCACGATCGCCACGTGCGTGAAGTTCTTGGCCGCGGCGCGGAGCATCGAAGGCCCTCCCACGTCGATGTTCTCCACCGCCTCCGCGAACGCGGCTCCCTTGGCCACCTTGTCCTCGAAGGGGTAGAGGTTCACGACCACCACGTCCACCGGGGGGATGCCGTGCTCCTTCAGGGCGGCGACGTGGGCGGGGGTGTCGCGGCGGGCGAGGATGCCGCCGTGGATCTTCGGGTGGAGCGTCTTGACCCGGCCGTCGAGCATCTCCGGAAAGCCCGTCGCCTTCTCCACCGTCGTGACCTTCACCCCCGCCTTGCCGAGCTCGGCGGCGGTCCCGCCCGTGGAGACGATCTCGAAGCCGCGCGCGAGGAGCTCTCGGCCGAGCTCGACGATCCCCTCCTTGCGGTGGACGGAGAGGAGGGCTCTCTTGCTGCTCATTGTTCCTCCGGGGGCGGGGAGCGGCGGTCGGGAAGGACGAGGGGCGGCGCGTCGTCCCGGGGAGTGACCGTCCGCTGGCGGGCCGGGCGGGTGAGGTCGCCGCGGGCGTCGCGCCACACGGCGAGCCAGGTCGCGGCGATCGCCGTGACCGCGCGCGAGTAGCTGAGCGAGGCCACACCGAACACGGGCGAGCGGAAGTCGATCGTCTTGTAGCTCGACGACCCGGCCGTTCTTGAACAGCTCGGTGCGGAGCACCGGCGACTGCGGCGCGGCTGCGGTCGACGAGGCCCTGCCAGTAGACGGGCAGCTCGCGGCGGGCGAGCTTCAGGGAGTCCGGGTTGTCGAGCACGACCGGGATCTTGGCGAGGTTCGACGAGACGAAGGCGTAGTACTCGCGCACGAGGCCCGGCAGGATAGCCCTCGGGACCCGCGGAGAGCACGGGGTCGGCGAGGTCGGCGGGGATCCGGAGGAGGCTGCCCAGGCGCACGAGCCCCTCGGTCACGCGCTGGTGGCGCAGCATCTCCACCACCTGGTTCGTCTCCGCGTCGAGAGCGGCCGCGGTCTCCGGGCTCAGCCGGCCCGTCTGCGAGGTCTCCCGCCATGGCCTGGGTGACGGGGGCGGGAAAGCGGCGCAGCTCCGCCAGCACCTGGGCTTCCCGCTCCGCGAGGAGCTTGGCCAGGGACCGCGGCAGGAGCCGCCGGGCGTCGCGATTGAGCGCCTTCATCACGTCTTCCGGCCACGCCTGGGCAGGGGCGGCGAGCACGCCGAGGAGTCCCGTCAGGAGGAGGACGCGGCGCACGGCGCTACTTGACGACCTTCGCCTTCAAGGAGACCTTGCCGTCCTTGGTCTCGAGCCGGAAGTCCACCGCCTGCGCTCCCTTGTCGGTGAGGATGCGCGAGGCCTGCTGGCCGATCAGCTTCTGGAAGCTCTCGAACTTCACGGGGGCCTGCTCTCCCGCGCGCTGGCGCGCCACGAGGAAGTTGTCGTAGAGAGCGCGCACCGTGGCGAGGTCGCTGCTCCGGGTTCTGCACGCGGAACTCCCCGCCCGCGGCGGGCCGCGCGGCGCGCCTCGCGGGGGCGGCCACGGGGGGAGGCGGCGGCGGCAGGACGTCCGCCTTGAGGCCGTGGACGCCGAAGGCCTTCCCCTCCTCGCGGGCACGGAGCTTCTTGCTCCAGAGCTCGTTCAAGGTGTTGTACTTCGCGACCAGGCTCTGGTAGCGGAAGCGCTCCGTGTTGTTCCGGATCTCCACGTTGGCGTGGCGGCGGATGACCGCCTCGAGCCGCGATCTTGAGGTCGGTGGGCGGCTTCTTCTCGAGCCCGCCGAAGAACTTGTCCCACTCGATCTGGAGCTGGCGTATCTGCTTCTCGATCTCCGCGAGGTCTTCGGCGAGAGGCATCTTCTTCCATGAAGCCGCGGGCGCCTCGGCGCCCACGAAGATCCAGAAGAGGGGCAGCCACAGCTCGTGCCCGTAGGGGACCCGCTTGCCGTCCACGACCACCTCCGTGCCCGGCCGGCCGCCCACGAGGTCGAAGAGGTCGCGCAGCGTCCGCGCGCGACGTCGAGTCGAAGGCGGCGTGATGGACGAGGCCATCCGTCCCCGGCGTTTCGCGGTACACCGAGGAGCGTCGCGCGAGCTCGAGCCGCGCGGGGGTACTGCGGGCCCTCGAAGGCTTCGAACGTGAGTCCGATCCGGAAGGGACGGGGTCGCCGGCCCGGATAGAGGATGTCCGCCATCTCGTCGGAGAGATGCGAGATGTCCTTCTCTTGCTTGGGGACCAGCCGGGGCAGGCGGTCGGCGAAGTCCGGAGGGCGCTCCCGACCCATGGGCGCCAGAATACCACGGCGTCGAGCGTGTATAGTCCGGGCATGGCGCAAGTTCCGGGCGCCGACCTCCGCCGGCGGCTCCCTTCGGTGGACGAGGCGCTGCGTGCGCCCGGAGGTGGCGGCGCTCCTCGTCGCACATCCCCGAGCCGTCCTCCTCCGCGCACCTGCGGGCGCTTCTGGAGGAAGCCCGCGGAGTGGCGGCTCGCGGAGACGAGGGGGAGCTCGATCGGGCCCTTCGTTCTCTCCCCAAAGCACTCTCCGCACGCCTCGAGGCCGCGTCTCGCCCGTCGCTCGTGACGGTCATCAACGCGACCGGAGTGGTCGTTCATACCAACCTGGGCCGCGCGCCCCTTTCCCGTCACGCGGCGGCGCGCGTCGCGGAGATCGCCGGCTCGTACTCGAACCTGGAGCTCGACCTCGCCCGCGGAGAGCGCGGGGATCGCGAGGTCCACGCGGAGTCGCGGCTGCGCGACCTGCTCGGCGTTGAGGCGACCGCGGTCGTGAACAACTGCGCGGCCGCCGTGCTCCTCGCCGCGAACACGCTCGCGGAAGGCCGCGAGGTGCTGGTGAGCCGCGGAGAGCTGGTGGAGATCGGCGGCTCGTTCCGCATCCCGGACATCCTCGCCAAGTCGGGGGCGCGGCTCCGCGAGGTGGGCACGACCAACCGCACGCGCATCGCCGATTTCCGGAACGCCTTCACTCCCGAGACCGCCCTCATCCTGAAGGTCCACCCCAGCAACTTCCGCATCGTGGGCTTCACCGAGGAGCCCACGCTCCAGGAGCTCGCCGACCTGGCCTCCGCGGCGGGGGTTCCGCTCGTGGAGGACCAGGGGAGCGGGCTCCTCGCCCCCTTGTCCGGGGCCGCGGCGGACGAGCCCGACGTGGCCTCGTGCCTCCTCGCCGACGTCGTCCTCTTCAGCGGCGACAAGCTGCTCGGGGGGCCCCAGGCCGGTCTCGTCGCGGGGAAACGGCGCTTCGTGGAGGCGATGCGCCGCAATCCGCTCTACCGCGCCCTGCGCGTGGACAAGATGACGCTCGCCGCCCTCGACGCCGTCCTCGCCGACCACGAAGCGGGCCGGGCAAGGGAGCGCGTCCCCGTGGTGCGTATGGCGTCGCTCCGCGCCGGTGAGATCGAAGGGCGCGCCCGGGAGCTCGCGCGCGGACTGGCCGACGACGATCCCGCCTTGTCTGTCTCCGTGGAGCCGGGGGAGTCGGCGGTCGGCGGAGGAGCCGCCCCCACGGTGGGGCTGCCCACCTTTCTCGTCGCCCTCGCCCACCGCGAGCGATCCCCGGATGCCCTGGCCGCGGCTCTCCGCACGGGGACGCCACCCGTCCTCGCCCGCATCGCCGAGGGCCGTCTCGTACTCGACCTTCGGACGGTCGAGCCCGAGGACGACGGCCGGCTCCGGGAGGCGATCGTCCGCGCGGCGCGTTCGCTTGGAGACCCGGTGCCCTGATGGCATCATGAGAGGTTCGATGCGCCGCCTCTCTTCCCTGCTGTCCCTTTCGGTCGCGCTGCTCCTCGCGGTCCCCCTCCCCGCGCAGGACGTCGTCAAGCGCGTGGGCAACGTGACCTTCACGGCGGACCCCAGCCAGGCCTTCCCGGGGGGGGTGGTGGTCGTCCGCCTGAGCTCCAAGCGTCCGCTAGGGGCGGCGTACGCGATCATCGACGGCCGCCGCGTGCCCTTCTACCTCGCAGGCGGCCCTCGCGCGCTCGTGCCCATTCCCCTCACCGCGGTGGCCGGCCCGACGACACTCGGCGTCGAGATCCTCGGCCGGCGCGGCCGGCAGCGGATCCCTCTTGCCGTCACGATCGAGCCCCGCAGCTATCCGCCGCGTACGGTCGCCATCCCCGAGGGCAAGCGCGCGCTCCTCCGGCAGCCCACGGTCGTCCGCGACGGGCGCCACCTCCTGTCCCTCGTGCGCACCGAGAACCCGGAGGTCCCCGGCACGCTGCGGCCGCCGGTCACGATCGGCTCCGGCCTGGGCTTCGGCAGCCCGCAGACCTGGCTCGGCGGATCGCCCGTGGAGTCGATGCTCGACAGCCTCTACGGAGAAGGCCACCGCGGGCGCGACTTCGAGGTACCACTGGGCACGGTGGTCACGGCCCCCGCCGCGGGGACCGTCCTCTTCGCCGCCTCCTTCACCCTCGCGGGCAACACCGTGGTCATCGACCACGGCCAGGGCGTCGTGAGCGCGCTCTTCCACCTCCAGGAGATCGCCGTGCGGGTGGGCGACCGCGTCCAGGCCGGGGAACGCATCGGCCTCTCCGGCGACAGCGGGATCGCCCCCAGCCCGCAGGTCCACTGGCGGACGTACCTGCACGGGATCGGCGTCGACCCCGACGTGCTGGCGCTGGTGCTGGGCTAGAGCTCGAACCTTTCCCGCCCCTCGCGCGTTCAATCTGTAGAGGAGAACCCGAGGATGACGAAGTTCCTGCTCTGGCTTCTGCTGCTGGTCGTGTGCTGGCCGCTCGCCCTGCTCGCTCTCGTCCTCTACCCGATCGTGTGGCTCCTGCTGCTCCCCTTCCGCATCGTGGGGATCGCGGTCTCGGGGGTACTCGAGCTCTTCAAGGCCGTCATCTTCCTGCCGGCCCGCGTCCTTCGAGGGCCGCGCGCGGCCTAGCGGAGCAAGGACTCCGCGGCCTGACGGGCGAGAGCGAGGGCGGGCCCGGGGTAGACGCCGAGGAGGATGACGACCGCGGCGGAAAGGGCGAGGGCGAGCGCCGACTGCGGGGCGACCTTTCCCCAGTCGTCCTCTCCCTGCGGGTCGCGCATGTACATCGCGACCACCGGCCGGAGGTAGTAGTAGGCGGAGACGACGCTCATCAGCACGCCCACGATCGCGAGGACCACTCCCCCCTTCCCCGCGGAGACGGCGGCCGAGAACAGGTAGAACTTCCCCACGAAGCCCGCGGATACCGGCACGCCGGCCAGGGACACGAGGAAGACGGTGAGGGCGGCTGCGAGCACGGGATGGCGGTCGCTCAGGCCCGAGAGGTCGGAGACCGACAGGGGCTCGCGTCCCTCGCGCGAGAGCGCGGCGAGCACGCCGAAGCCGCCGAGGTTCACGGCCGCGTAGGCCACGAGGTAGAAGAGGACCGCCTCCGCCGCGAGGGCGGGGGCGGCCACGAGGGCGGTGAACAGGTAGCCGGCGTGGGCCACGGAGGAGTACGCGAGCATGCGCTTCAGGTTCGTCTGGGCGAGGGCGGCGAGGTTCCCCACGATCATGGTGACGAGCGCGAGCACCGCCACCGCCTTCTGCCAGTCGGCGGCCGCCGTGGGCAGCGAGCCCAGGAAGACCCGGAGAAGTGCCCCGAACGCCGCCGCCTTCACGCCCGCGGCCATGAGGGCGGTCACGGTGGTGGGAGCGCCCTCGTAGACGTCGGGAGCCCACATGTGGAAGGGGACGCTCGCCACCTTGAAGCCGAAGCCCACGAGCAGCATCCCCGCGCCGAGG
The DNA here is from genome assembly GCA_963742595.1 of uncultured Acidobacteriota bacterium. Lineage (GTDB taxonomy): Bacteria > Acidobacteriota > Vicinamibacteria > Fen-336 > Fen-336 > CAVPGH01. The sequence goes on from CAVUMT010000001.1 coordinate 1,294,198, forward strand.
ACGGCCATCGAAGACCCTCCCGGCGGCGTCTGGCCGAGTGCTACGGCGATCCGGTCGAGCGACGTGGACCCGCTCAGGCCGTAGAGGAGGGCGACGCCGTACAGGAAGAACGCGGAGGAGAAAGCACCGGTCACGAAGTACTTGAGCGCCGACTCCTGGCTCTCCACGTGCGTCCGCCTCATCCCCGCCAGCCCGTAGAGTGCTATCGACATGATCTCCAGGGCCACGAACATGGAGACGAGCTCGAGGGTCGACACGAGCCCCAGCATCCCCACCACCGAGAAGAGCACGAGCGCGTAGTACTCGCCCCGATCGAGCTCGTTCGCGCGGAGGTAGGAGGGCGACTGCAACACGGCCACGATCGCGATCGAGATGAGGAGTGCCTGGAAGTAGAGAGCGTAGTCGTCCGCGGTCACCGTCCCCCCGGTGACGGCGCCTCGCCCGGAACCCTGGAACAGGAGCCACACGGAAACGAGCGCCCCCAGGAGCCCCACCAGGGACAGCGGTGCTGCGGGTGCCCTCCGCCCCGGCGGCGTGAAGGCCTGGGCGAGCAGCACCACGAGGCCGGTAAGGGCCAGGAGCATGGCGGGGATGAGGGGCCGGAGGTCGACCAGCGCGGTCACGGGCGCGCCTCCGCCGGCGGCGAGGCGCCCGCGAAGCTCGAGCCGGGCGGGCTCGTCGGCTTCGCGCGCTGGACGAGATCGCTCGCCGTGGGCTCGATCCGGCTCGTGAACCAGGGGCTGGCGACACCCATGACGATCGCGAGGACCACGAGGGGGAGGAGCACGGCCGCTTCCCGCAAGGAGAGGTCGGGCAGCCCCAGGTTCTTCGGGTTCCGGACCTCCCCGTAGAACACGCGCTTGACCATCCAGAGCATGTAGCCGGCGGCGAGCACCACCCCGAGCGACGCGACGACGACGAGCCGCGGGTCGAAGGGCCAGGAGCCCATCAGGATCAGGAACTCCCCCACGAAGCCGTTGAAGCCGGGCACCGCGATCGAGGACAGGCTGATCATCAGGAAGACCGCCGAGTACCAGGGGATGACGGCGCGCAGCCCCCCGAACTCCGCGATCGCCCGGGTGTGGCGCCGGTCGTAGAGCATCCCCACCAGGAAGAAGAGCGCCCCCGTCGAGATGCCGTGGTTGAGCATCTGGTAGACGGATCCCACCACCGAGGTGGTGGTGAAGGCGGCGACCCCGAGCATGACGAAGCCGAGATGCGAGACCGACGAGTAGGCCACGAGCTTCTTGAGGTCGGGCTGGACGAGGGAAACGAGGGCCCCGTAGACGATCCCCACCACCGCGAGCACCCCGATCACGGGGGCGAAGCGCTGGGCCGCGTCCGGGAACAACGGGATGGCGAGGCGCAGGAAGCCGTACCCCCCCATCTTCAGGAGGACGCCCGCGAGGATGACGGATCCCGCGGTGGGGGCCTCGACGTGGGCGTCGGGCAGCCAGGTGTGGAACGGCCACATCGGGACCTTGATCGCGAAGGCGAGGGCGCACGCGAGGAAGAGCCAGGTCTGGGTCGCGGGATCGACGGGCGCCGAGGCGAGGGCTTGGATGTCGAACGTGTTCCGGCCCGCCGCGTTGTAGAGGACCAGGAAGGCCACGAGCATGAGCACGCTGCCCGCGAACGTGTAGAGGAAGAACTTCACCGCGGCGTAGATGCGGCGGTCGTGGCCCCAGATCCCGATGAGGAAGTACATCGGGATGAGCATGGCCTCCCAGAACACGTAGAAGAGGAAGAGGTCGAGGGAGACGAAGACGCCGATCATCCCCGCCTCGAGCAGCAGCATGAACACCACGAACTCGCGCACGCGCTTCTCGATCGACGTCCAGGAGCCGAGCAGGCACAGGGGAGTCAGGAACGTGGTGAGGAGGACGAGCCAGAGGGAGAGCCCGTCCAGGCCCAGGTGGTAGGAGACGCCCCACGCGGGGATCCAGGGCCGCTGCTCCACGAACTGCATCTGCGGCACGAGCCGGAAGTCGCGCACGAGGACGAGGGAGAGGAGGAAGACGGCGGTGGAGACGCCGAGGCCCGCCCACCTCTGGAACCCCTCCGACCGGCGGCGCGTGAGGGCCACGAGCACCGCCCCCGCCACGGGGAGGAAGACGAGGAGGCTCAGGATCCGGCCGTCGAGGACGCTCATCGCCAGAGCAGGTAGCCGAAGAGGGCCACGGCGCCCGCCAGGGTCGCGAGCACGTAGGCGCGCACGTAGCCGGACTGCACGAATCGGACGCGCTCCGCGAGGTCGGCGGCGAGGGATGCGCTCCCGTTCACCGCCCCGTCGATGAGCCCCGCGTCGAACCACCGCCAGAGGAGCGTTTCGCTCCCCTTCACCACGGGACCCCGGACGAACGCGTCGTAGAGGTGGTCCCAGTAGTACTTCCCTTCCAGCACTCGGCGGAGGGGTAGAAGGGCCTCGCCAAGCCGGCCCGGGAGGGCCAGGTTGCGTACATAAAGAAGGTAGGCGAGGGCGATCCCCAGGACGGCCGTTCCCGTGGCCAGCCAGGGCAGCCAGGCGATTTGGTGCTCCTGCTCGAAGGGCAGCCGGAAGACGGGATGGACGAGAAAGGGCACGTTGAAGATCCCCACCACGGCCGAGCCGATGGCGAGGAGGATCAGCGGGGCGAGCATCGTCCAAGGAGACTCGTGCAGGTGATGCTCGGCGTCGTGGCCTCCCCGGAAGGCCCCGAAGAAGGTCAGGAAGACGAGGCGCGCCATGTAGAAGGCGGTGAGGAGCGCGGTGAAGAGTCCGATCGCGAAGAGGACGGGCTGGCCCGCGTTGAGCGTTCCGAGGAGGATCTCGTCCTTGCTGTAGAAGCCGCTCAGGGGGGGGATGCCGGCGATGGCGAGCGTGCCGATCGCGAACGTCCAGAAGGTCCAGGGGATCTTCCGGCGGAGGCCGCCCATCTTCCTCATGTCCTGCTCTCCCGACATCGCGTGGATGACGGAGCCCGAGCCGAGGAAGAGAAGGGCCTTGAAGAACGCGTGGGTGAACAGGTGGAAGACGGCCACTCCGAACGCCCCCACGCCGCAGGCCAGGAACATGTAGCCGAGCTGGCTCACCGTGGAGTACGCGAGCACGCGCTTGATGTCCGTCTGCACGAGGGCGACGGTCGCGGCCATGAGCGCGGTCACCGCCCCCACCGCGGCCACGGTCGCCATCGCGGTATCGGAGGCGATATAGAGCGGGGCGAGACGCGCCACCATGTAGACGCCGGCCGTGACCATCGTAGCCGCGTGGATGAGCGCGGAGACGGGCGTCGGACCCTCCATGGCGTCGGGCAGCCAGACGTGGAGGGGGATCTGCGCGCTCTTCCCGCAGGCGCCGACGAAGAGCAGGAGGGCGGCGATCGTGGCCGGCCCGAATTGCCCGAAGGCCTCGCGGGGCAACGCCCCCGAGTTGTCCGCGATGTCCACGAGGTCGAGCGACCCGAACGCGTGGAACATGTAGACCATGCCCAGGATGAGGCCGACGTCCCCCACCCGGTTCACCACGAAGGCCTTCATGCCCGCGGCGGACGCGCTGTCCTTCTTGTACCAGAAGCCGATGAGCAGGTAGGAGCAGAGCCCGACACCCTCCCACCCCACGAACATGAGGGGGAGGTTGCCGCCCAGCACGAGGAGGAGCATGAAGAACGTGAAGAGGTTCAGGTAGGAGAAGTAGCGGACGCGGTCTCCGTCGTGCGACATGTAGCCGAGCGAGTAGATGTGGATGAGAGAGCCCACGCCGGTGACGACGAGGATCATCACCACGGAGAGCGGGTCGAGGAGGAGGCTGTAGGGGACGCGGAATCCGCCCGCGTCGATCCACTCGAAGCCGAGGTAGGGCTGGAAGAAGCGCAAGCCCGTGTCGAGGCCGCCCACGAGGGCGAAGAGGCGAGCCGTGCTCCAGCAGGAGAGGCCGAAAGAAGCGAGCACGGTCAGGCAGGCGAGCACCCCCGCCCCCGTCTGCTCCCGGTCGCGGTTGATCCAGTCGCCGAGGAGGGACAGGACCACGAAGCCCGCGAGGGGGAGGAGCAGGATGGCGGTGGGCACGATGTGGAGGACGCGGTCTTCGAGCATCTCTACCACTTCATCAGGCTGAAAGCGTCGGCGTCGAGGGTGTCGCGGTGCCGCTGGAGGGCGATGACGATGGCGAGGCCCACCGCCGCCTCCGCCGCCGCCACCACCATCACGAAGAACACGAGCACCTGGCCGTCGAGCGTCCCGTGCGCGCGGCTCGCCGCCACGAACGCGAGGTTGACCGCGTTCAGCATCAGCTCCACGCACATGAAGACCGTGATCACGTTGCGGCGCAGGAAGACGCCGAGCGCCCCGAGGGCGAAGAGCACGAGGCTCAGGAGGAGCGCGGGCTGGATGAAGGCGGGAGGAGCCTCGGCGCCGCTCATGTTTCCTTCCGGGCGAGCACGACCGCTCCCACGAGCGCGGCGAGGATCAGGATCGACGTGGCCTCGAAGACGTAGAGGAAGTAGGGCGAGAAGAGCACCTTCGCCATCTCGTAGGTGGAGGCGTCGAACCGGGGCGAGGGGGTACGGGGGCCCGCCCGGACGAGGACGGTTCCCACCTGGGCCACGAGGAGCGCAGCGAGCGTCGCCCCCGCCGCTTTGAAGAGGCCCTGTCCCGACTCGTGCTCCTCGCGCTTCACGTTCAGCAGCATGATCACGAACAGGAAGAGCACCATGATCGCCCCCGCGTACACCACGATCTGGAGCACCGCGATGAAGGGCGAGCCGAGGAGCCCGTAGATCGCGGAGAGCGAGCAGAGCGTGACGATGAGGGCGAGCGCGGAGTAGAGGGGGCTCCTCTGGAGGATGACGACGAGCGCCCCCGCCACGGCGATGGCCGCGAAGAGCCAGAAGAGCGCTGCGTCCATCGTTCCCGGAAGCGTCATCACTTGTCGAAGAAGGTGATCCAGCCGGCGACCAGGAGTATCCAGACCATGGCCACGGGAATCAGGACCTTCCAGCCGAAGTGCATGAGCTGGTCGTAGCGGAAGCGGGGCAGCGTGCCCCGCAGCCAGATGAAGACGAAGAGGATGAAGCCGACCTTGAGGACGAACCACAGGAAGCCGAGGGGGGCGGTGGAGGGGAGGAAGGGAAGCCCGGAGTTCCAGCCCCCGAGGAAGAGGTTCGTGGCAAGCACCGAGACCGTGATCATGTTGATGTACTCGGCGATCTGCAGGAGGCCGAAGCTCATCGAGGAGTACTCGGTGTGGAAGCCGGCCACGAGCTCCGTCTCCCCCTCCGGCAGGTCGAACGGCGTGCGGCTCACCTCGGCGCAGGCGGCGATGAAGTAGACGAGGAACGCGGGGAACTGCCTGAACGCGTTCCAGTGAATGAACCAGCCCGACTGCCCGTTCACGATGTCCACGATGCGAAAGGACCCCGCGAGCATGATGACTCCCACCCAGGAGAGGCCGAGCGCAATCTCGTAGGAGAACATCTGGGCGGAGGACCGGAGCCCGCCGAGCAGCGTGAACTTGTTGTTGGCGGACCAGCCCGCGAGCACGATCCCGTACACGCCGAGCGAGGTGATCGCGAAGATGTAGAGGATCCCCACGCTGAGATCGGCGACCTGGAGCTGCCACTCGCGGCCGAAGAGCGTGAAGGGCGGCCCGTAGGGGATCACGGCGAGGGAGAGGAAGGCGGCGGCGATCGCGAGCACGGGAGCCGCGAGGAAGGCCCACTTGTTCGCGGCCGCGGGCATCACCTCTTCCTTGAACATCAGCTTGATCGCGTCCGCCCAGGGCTGGAAGATCCCGATCGGGCCGACGCGGTTGGGGCCTAGGCGGAACTGCATGAAGGCGAGCACGCGCCTTTCGATCCAGGTCATGTGGACGAAGAGCAGGAAGTTCGCCCCGAAGACGACGAGCGCCTTCGCCGACGACGCCGCGAGCTCTTGCCAGATCGTGAGGGGCGGCATCAGCGCGGGACCGCCGCGGGGGTGTGGCTCATCGCCTCCTCGAACGTGGCCCCTGCGCGCTTCCACGTCCCCTTCTCGCGGATGTAGTACTCGTACTCCTCGCGGAACTTCGCCATCGTGGAGAGGGCGGGGGCGATCGCCGCGTCCCCGAAGGGGCAGACCGTCTTGCCCGCGATCGAGTCGCAGATCTTGGCCAGGAGGTCGAGGTCCTTCTCCTGGCCCCCCCCCGCCTCCAGCCGCTCCAGCAGGCGCAGCATCCACCCCGTGCCCTCGCGGCACGGCGTGCACTTCCCGCAGGACTCGTGCTTGTAGAAGTACGTGAGGTTGCGCGCGACCGCGACCATGCTCCGCGAGTCGTCGAGCACGATCGTGCCCGCGGAGCCGAGCATGCTCCCCGCCTTGGCGATGCTGTCGAAGTCCATCGGCACGTCGATCTCGTCGGCGCGGAGGACGGGGGTCGACGACCCGCCGGGGATGACGGCCTTGAGCTTGCGTCCGGGCTTCATCCCCCCCGCGTAGTCGTAGATGAGCTGGCGGAGCGTGACCTTCCCCATCGGCGCCTCGTAGCTCCCCGGGTGCGCCACGTCGCCGCTGATGCAGTAGAGCTTGGGCCCCCCGTTCTTCTCCGTCCCGTAGGAGGCGAACCACTCCGGGCCGCGGTCGAGAACGAGAGCGACGTTGCAGAGCGTTTCCACGTTGTTGACGATCGTGGGACAGCCGTAGACGCCCACGTTCGCGGGGAAGGGGGGCTTGAGGCGCGGCTGGCCCCGCTTCCCCTCCAGGCTCTCGATGAGCGCCGTCTCCTCGCCGCACTCGTAGGACCCGGCGCCGCGGTGGATCACGATGTCCACGTCGACACCGGTGCCGAGGATGTTCTTGCCCACGTAGCCGGCGGAGTACGCTTCCTTGAGCGCCTTGTCGAGGGTACGGAACCCCTCGTGGAACTCCCCCCGGATGTAGATGAAGGCGAGCTTGCACTTGATGCCGTGCGCGGAGAGGACGGTGGCCTCGATGAGCTGGTGAGGATCGTTCTCGATGATGACGCGGTCCTTGTAGGTCCCGGGCTCGCTCTCGTCCGCGTTCACGCAGAGGTAGCGTGGCTTCGGGTTGTCCTTGGGGAGGAAGCTCCACTTGAGCCCGGTGGGGAACCCCGCGCCCCCCCGGCCGCGGAGCCCGCTCTTCTTGAGCTCCTCGACGATTTCCTCGGGCTTCCTCGAGAGGTTCTTCTGGAGGGTCTTGTAGCCGCCCCCCGCCTCGTAGACCTTGATGGAGGCCGAGTCCTTCGTCCAGACGTTCTTGAACAGGACCGTCTCCCCCGGGCTCTTCGGCCAGTCGAACTTGCGGCGCACCGTCTCGCCCGCGAGCACCTTGTCGATGTCCTTCTCCGTCGCGTGCTCCAGCCACTCCCCGTTCACCTGAACCGCGGGGGCGCCTCCGCACGCGGCCAGGCACTCGACGCCCTTCACCGTGAACTTCCCGTCGGCGCTCGTCCCCCCCGGCGAGATCCCGAGCTTGGCGCAGGTCCCGGCCATGAGCGCGTCCGCCCCTCCGAGCGCGCAGGAAAGCGTCGTGCAGAACTCGACGAGCGTCTTCCCCTCGGGCTTCAGGCGGAACATCGTGTAGAAGCTCGCGGTGTCGTGGACCTGGGCCGCGGTCAGGTCCATCAGCTTCGCCACGTATTCGAGCGTTTCCGTGCCGAGCCAGCCCGCCTGCTCCTGGGCGAGGTGGAGCACCGGGAGGAGCGCGGAGCGCTTCACGGGATAGCGGGCGACGAGCTCGTCGAACTTCTTCTTGTTGTCGCGGGTGAACTCCATGGCTACCAGTCGAGCGCTCCCACCTTCCACGCGTAGACGAAGCCGCCCCCGATGAGCAGGATGAAGACCCCCATCTCCACGAAGGCGAAGACCGGCCTCTCGAGGTCCCGGAAGATGAGGGCCCATGGATAGAGGAAGGCGGCGTCCACGTCGAACAGGATGAAGAGCATGCAGACGAGGTAGAACTTGATGGGGAAGCGCTCGCGGGCGCTCCCGATGGGGGGCACGCCGCACTCGTAGGTCGCGCTCTTGACGTCGTTGGGCCGCGGCTTCCCGATCATCCGCGACATGATGACCGTCGAGATCGCGAACCCGAACACGATCAGGGCCAGGATCAGGATGGGGACGTAGTTGGGCAGCATGCTGGGGGTCGAGTGGCGAAGGACCTCTGGCTAGCGGACGCGGCGACGAGAAAACCGCGCAACTATAGCGTCCGGTTGCGGCTGGGTCAATCTAGCGAGGCACCTCAAGCATCGCTTGAGCCAACTCGTTCCGGAACGAGTTTTCACAGCTTTTCCACACGGGCGGCTCGGGCCTCCGCCAGACGGCCGATGATCGCCTCACCGGGACGCGTCGCGCGTGGCGAAGAGGCCGGCGGCGACCGCCCCGAAAACGGGCGGCGTCACCTCGGGCACCAGCAGGTTGGCGATCACCACCGGAGGGAAGACCGCGGCGAGGGAACGGATGGCATCCACCTGGAGCGCCACCTCGAGGGCTCCGGCGAGGAAGGCGGCGATGCCGATCGTGACGGCGCGCGGCGCCCCGGTCGCGGTGAGACGGGCCAGGAGCAGGCCGACGATCAGGGCGACGCCCCCGCGCCGGACCACGAAGCCCACGACGTCCGCCAAAGCACCCGTGCTGCTGGGCACGTAGGCGCCCAGCTCGTCCCGCGCCCCGAAGACGACTGCGGTCAGGGGCGGGAGCACCAGGGACAGAATGATCGTGACCCCGGCGAAGACCCCCGCGGCCCGGAGGGCCGGCCCCCAGGTGTCCCGAGGCGAGAGGGCGATGAGCACCCCCGCGGCGAGCGCCACCGCCGAAGCCCCCAGGAAGTCCATCAGTCCGACGCGAGCGCCTTCTTCAAGAACGCGACCACGTCGTTCTTGAGCCGCGCGAGCTCGCCCTCGTGGATGTACATCATGTGGCCGGCCTCGTAGCGCGTGCTCGTGACGCGCGCGCGCTGCGTGGGGTCGAGGCCCATGTGGGTGAGCGTGTGCTCGGTGGCGAAGTAGGGCGTCGCGAGGTCGTAGTAGCCGGAGGCGACGAAGAGGCGCATCGACGGGTTCTTGGAAAAGGCCGCGCGCAGGGCCTGGCTCGTGTCCGTCGCGAGGTTGCCGTCCGGTCCCCAGTCCCAGGGGCCGATGCCGCCGCCCAGGATGTAGTACGGGAGGTCCGACTTGTACCCGAGCGTGCGTCGGACGTAATCGTTGAACATCGCCGTGTACGGCGGGCGGATGGCGGCGAGCGACGGGTCGAAGTCGGGCTGCTCTCCCGCCGCGTCGTCGTCGATGCCCTTGAACCGGCTGTCCAGGCGGCCGACGGTGCGCCGCTCCGAGCGCAGGAGCTCCTTGCAGAAGCGCTGGATCTCGATGCGGAGGTTCGCTTCCTCGAGGTAGCGCTTCTCGAGCCCGGTCAGGCGGGAAAGGCGCTGGGCCGTCGAGTCGCGCTCCGCCGCCGTGAGCGAGTCTCCGCGCGCGAGGGCGCGGGCGTAGTCGCCGGCCACGAACGCTTCCGCCTCCGCGAGCGTCTTCGCGAGGTCCGCCTGCAGCTCGGGGGCGAGCCGCTTGTGGTACCACGCGGTGGCCGTGTAGGTGGGCAGGAAGAGCAGGTAGGGCAGGTCGTTGCCGGGCATGAATCGGGCGGTCTGGAAGTTCAGGATCGACGATACGAGCAGGATCCCGTTGAACGCGATCCCGCGGTCCACGAGGTATCCGGCGAGTCCCGCGGCGCGCGTGGTCCCGTAGCTCTCCCCGACCATGAAGAGGGGCGAGCTCCAGCGCTCGTAGCGCGTCAGGTAGAGGCGGATGAACTCCCCCACCGACTCGATGTCGCCCGAGAGCCCCCAGAACTTCTTGCCGAGGTCCGCCTTCGCGGGCCGGCTGTAGCCCGTCCCCACGGGGTCGATGAACACGAGATCGGTGGCGTCGAGCCACGTGTGCTCGTTGTCCACGAGCTTGTAGGGGGCCTGGGGCATGCTGCCGTCGGGGAGCATGGCCACGCGCTTGGGACCGAGCGCGCCCAGGTGCAGCCAGACGGAGGACGATCCGGGACCGCCGTTGAACGAGAAGGTCAGCGGCCGGCTCTCCAGACCCCCCGTCCGGTCCGCCACGTAGGCCATGAAGAAGATGCGAGCCTCGGTGTCCCCGTCCTTGCTCTTCAGGGGAAGCACGCCGGTGGTCACCGAGTACTTGAGGACGCGGCTTCCCAGCCGCAGCTCCTGCCGGGTGGTGATCGGCTTCTCTTCGTCTTCCTTCTTGTCCTTCGCCTTGTCCGTCTCCGGCGTCGCCGAGGGCGACGGGCTGGGGACGGCCGCCTGCAAGAACAGGAACGACGCGAGGGCCAGGATCATGCGCTCACCTTCCGCGAGTTTGCGCGCACTCTATCCCGCCGGCTCCGCGCCGGCAAGAGAACACCGCGGCCGGTATACTCATCCCGCATGCGCCGTACCAAGATCGTGGCCACGATCGGGCCCGCGTCGCGCGACGCGGCGACCCTGGAGCGACTCCTAGAGGCCGGCGTGGACGTCCTCCGCCTGAACTTCTCGCACGGCGACCACCCCGGGCACCTCGAGGTGATCCGGACCGCGCGCGAGATCGCGAAGCGCCGGGGCAAGGCCATCGCCCTCCTCCAGGACCTCTCCGGGCCGAAGATCCGCACCGGCCGCGTGCGGGACGCCGAGGGAATCCAGCTCAAGGACGGCGCCCCGATCACGATCACCACCGACGAGTCGATCGAAGGCACGCCCGCCCTCATCTCCACGACGTACGACCCGCTCCCCCGGGACGTCAAGAAGGGGGACCGCATCCTCCTCGACGACGGCAACCTCGAGCTGCGCGTGCTGGCGACGGAGGCGACGACCGTCGCGTGCGAGGTGGTGCACGGCGGCCGCCTGAAGTCGAACAAGGGCATGAACCTTCCCGGCGTGAGCCTCTCGACGCCCGCCCTCACCGAGAAGGACCGCCGCGACCTCGCCTTCGGCCTGCAGAACGGCGTCGACTACGTGGCCCTCTCGTTCGTCCGGCAGCCCGCGGACGTCGCGGAGGCGAAGGCCCTCGTGGCCGCCTCGGGGGCGAAGGTCCCGGTCATCGCCAAGATCGAGAAGCGGGAGGCGGTGGACCAGCTCTCCGCCGTCCTCGGGGCCGCGGACGGCGTGATGGTGGCAAGGGGCGACCTGGGTGTCGAGCTGAGCACGGAAGAGGTGCCGACGCTCCAGAAGCGGATCATCGAGAGCGCCAACGAGGCGGGCAAGGTCGTCATCACCGCCACGCAGATGCTCGAGAGCATGATCGACAGCGCGCGGCCCACGCGGGCCGAGGCCTCGGACGTGGCCAACGCCATCCTCGACGGCACGGACGCGGTCATGCTCTCCGCGGAAACCGCGACCGGCCGCTTCCCCGTGGCCGCGGTCGAAACCATGGCCCGCATCGCCGGGTATACGGAAGAGCACCTCTCGCTCCACCGCTCCCCCACGCGGCGCCGCGCCTCGCCCCCGGTGCCCGGAGTCCCGTTGGTCGCCCGCAGCCTCGCCCGCGTCGCCGCCACCGTCGCCGAGGAGCTTCAGTGCCGCCTGATCGTGGCCTTCACGGAGTCGGGCTCCACGGCCCGCCTCGTCTCCTCGTTCCGCCCCGGCTCCCCCATCGTCGCCATCACGCGCCACGAGCCGGTCTTTCGCCAGCTCGCCCTCTGGTGGGGCGTCGTGCCCCTCTTCTCTGGCCTCCTCGAGGTCACGACCGACGAGATGATCCTGCACGGCCAGGCCCTCCTGAAGGAGCGCGGCCTCGTCAAGGTCGGCGACACGATCCTCATGCTCGCGGGCCAGACCCACACCACGGGCGCCACGAACATGCTCCGCGTCCACGCCATCACGTGAGAGCTCCCCTCCTCGCCGCCACCGGCCTTCTCGCCCTCGTCTCCGCCTGCCACCAGCACCCCAAGCCCAAGGTCAAGTTTCCTCCCGCCTACGCGCCGCCCGTGGGCACGGTGGTCACGGGCGTCGCCTCCTGGTACGGCCCGGGCTACGACGGCAACCGCACCTCGAGCGGCGAGGTCTTCGACCAGGACGCCCTCACCGCCGCCCACTTCGACTGGGCCTTCGGCACGCAGGTGCGCGTCACGTTCCTCCAGACCGGCAAGAGCGTCGTCGTGCGCGTCAACGACCGATTCCCCAACCACAAGGGCCGCGTCATCGACCTGTCAAAGGGGGCGGCCAAGGCCATCGGCCTCATCGGCCCCGGCACGGGCCAGGTTCGGCTGGAGATCGTGGGTCCCGGCTAGGTCCGCGACTATTGCTTCCGGATGTCACGCAAACTGGGTAGACTCGAACGGAAGCATGCAGTCGCCAATTCTCGCAGGGCGGGCCCTCCTCGACAGGGTCAGTGACGAGCTCGAAGGCCCTCGGGTCGACGAGGCCATGGATCGCCTGATCCGCGGTCTCCAGAGCCTCCGGCAGAACGTCCCGTCCCTCGAGTGGGAGGCCTTCTGCCGCACGGAGTGCGTGAGCCACCCCGTGCGCTTCAAGGTGCATCAGGATCCGCTGACGGAGCGCGCGTTCTTCAAGCCGCGCGGCTATCCCGGCGACGCCGTCCTCCTCGACCTGTTCCTGGGGGAAGACGGCGTGCAGCCCTACGTCGACGAGGCCACCGAGCTCGGCCAGAGGATCTACAGGTACACGAGCAGCGCGACGGCGGCGCGGGCCCTAAGACGGCGCAAGGAGATCCTCGCGACGTTCATCGACCGCGTGTCGGATTCCGCGGAGCCCGCCGGCATCATGACGCTCGGGTGCGGGCACCTGCGCGAAGCGGAGATCTCGGCGGCGGTGCAGCGGGGCAAGGTGGGCCGCTTCCTCGCGGTGGACCGGGATCCCGACAGCCTGCGCGTCGTGCGGGAGAAGTTCGGGCCCCTCGGCGTAGAGACGGCGGAGAGCACGGTCAACGAGCTCATCGAGATGGCACCCCAGCTCGGAGCCTTCGACCTCGTGTACGCGGCGGGGCCCTACGATCACCTCAACCGCTGGGTGGCCACCCGCCTCACGGAGGCGCTTTTCGGAACGACGAAGCCGGGCGGGCTCCTGCTCGTCACGAACTTCGTGCACGGGATCCGCGACGTGGGCTATCTCGAAGCTTTCATGGACTGGCACCTCGACTACAGGAACGCCGCGGACATGTTCGCCCTCTCGTCGACGCTCCCCGAGGGCGAGGTGGCGGACCGCCGCACCTTCGCGGAGGAAAGCGGCGGCATCGTGTTCCTGGCGGTGCGGCGCCGATAGGAGACCGCATCCGGCTCGCGGGACCCGCACCGTATACTGGAAGTCCCATCGATGAGCACCCCCGAACGGCGGGTCTACTCGCCGGAGCGTTTCCGGCTGGTCCTGATCCTGCTGACCCTCGTCACCCTTCCCGTGGTCATCGGGGCGTCCGTCTTCATCTACCACTACCTGCGCTTCGGGGTGATGGTGGACCGGCGCCTTCAGGGCGAGCGCTGGATGGTCCCCTCGCGGATCTACGCGCGGCCGCTCGTGCTCGCGGAGGGGCTGCCCCTCACCATCCGCGGACGCTCGTGAAGACGCTGAACGGGCTCAAGTACGAGCAGAAGACGGAGGGCACGCCGCAGCCCGGTCAGTTCGTGGTCGGCGAGAAGTCGCTCGCCTTCTTCCCGCGGCCCATCCCCGGGCCGCCGACGAGCCCTCTCGATCGTGATTCGACAAGGACCAGGTCAAGGAGATCCGGGGCGTCGCGGTCGAAGAAGAGGTACACGGAGCAGACCCTCGAGCCCGAGCTCATCACGTACCTCTTCGACGAGAGCCGGGAGAAGCGGCGGCACGTGAAGTACGAGGAGCTGCCCGACCACCTGGTCAAGGCGGTGCTCGCGATCGAGGACCGCCGCTTCTTCAGCCACCCCGGCCTCGACCCCTTCCGCATCGTGGGGGCCGCGGTCCGGAACATCCGCGCCGAGAGCTACCTCCAGGGCGGGAGCACGATCACCCAGCAGCTCTGCAAGAACTTCTTCCTCACCCCGGAGCGCACCTGCGAAGCGCAAGATGCAGGAGGCGATCCTCGCCTTCGTGCTCGAGCGGCGCGCGAGCAAGAAGGACATCCTCGAGCTCTACCTGAACGAGATCTACCTCGGCCAGGCCGGATCCTTCAGCATCAACGGGGTGGGCGAGGCCGCCCGCATGTACTTCCACAAGGACGTGTGCAACCTCGACCCTGCCGGAGTCCGCGTTCCTCGCCGGCATGATCCAGTCGCCCAACCCCTACAACCCCTACCGCCACCCCGAGAGGGCCACGGAGCGGCGCAACCAGGTGCATCCGCGCCATGAACGACGCGGGCTTCATCGACGCCGCCACCATGGACACGTGCGATCGCGACAGCCGCTCCAGGTGGAGCGGGGCACCCTGGACACCGCGGACGCTCCCTACTTCGTGGACCTCGTGCGGACGCAGCTCGCCGAGCGCTACGACCCCAAGGACCTCACCACCCAGAACCTCTCCATCCACACGACGCTCGACCTCCGGCTGCAGTCCCTCGCCCAGACGGCGCTCGAGAAGGGCCTGGACGCCGTCGGAGAAGATGATCAAGCGGAAGGGCGAGCATCCGCCCGTCCAGGGCTGCCTCATCGCCCTCGAGCCCGTCACCGGGCGCCTCGTGGCGCTCGTGGGCGGACGGTCCTACGGGGCCAGCCAGTACAACCGGGTCACCCAGGCTCGGCGCCAGCCGGGCAGCACGTTCAAGCCCTTCGTGTACCTCGCCGCCTTCGAGGCCACGTTCGACGATCCCGCGCTGCCGCCCGATCACGCCCGCCACCGTGGTGGAGGACACGCCCTCCGTCTTCTTCTACGAGGACAAGGAGTACATGCCCGCAGAACTACGAGGACAAGTACCTCGGGCTACGTCACGCTGCGGAAGGCGCTCGCCAACAGCCTGAACGTGGCCACGGTCAAGGTCGCGGAGATGGTGGGCTACGAGCGCGTGGCCGACCTCTGGTCGAAGAAGCTCAAGATCGGCGCCGCCCATCAAGCCCTACCCCGCCCTCGCCCTCGGCTCTTTCGAGGCGACGCCCTACGAGATGGCGATGGCCTACAACGTGCTCGCCAACGGAGGCCTGAAGGTCGAGCCCGTCGACGGTGCTCAGGGTCACCGACGACAAGGGCCGCACGCTCGAGCAGCACGCGCCCGCGCCCCGCCGCCGCGCGTGCGTCCACGAGGAGTCGGTCTTCCTCGTCACGAACATGCTACGGAGCGTGCTCAACGAGGGGACGGCGGCGGCGTCGCGCGGCCTCGGCTTCACCCTCGACGCCGCGGGAAAGACGGGCACGACGAACGACCTGCGCGACGCCTGGTTCGCCGGCTATACCCCCGACCTGCTGTGCGTCGTGTGGGTGGGGTTCGACGACAACACGCCCATCGGCCTCTCCGGCTCGCGGGCGGCCCTCCCCATCTGGGTCGAGTTCATGAAGGACGCCCTCGCCGGCAAGAAGACGCAGCGCTTCCTCGTCCGCCGATGGAGGGCATCGTCTTCATCGACGTCGACAAGGAGACGGGCCTCCTCGCTACGCCGTCCTGTCCGAAGGTGATCTCGGAGGCCTTCGTCGCGGGCACGGAGCCCCAGGAGCGGTGCTCCGCGCACTGAGGCAGACGTTCCTGCCTCTACGCGGTCAGAACGTCGCGTTGTGGCAGCGGCCCTTGTAGGAGAAGAGCGAGTACTGGCTCGGCCGGTCTCCCGGCGAGCGGACGATGTCGAAGTTCTCGCTCATGGAGTTGTCCCGCTTCACGGCCAGCTCCTCGTCCTCGAACGCGCAGTAGCCCTTGGCCTTGAGCTTGGCCACCACGGCGTCGGTATAGGCCTTGGGGTCGTGCAGCTTGTAGCTGAGCTCCGAGGAAAGGGCGTCGCTCAGGTCGAAGAGCTCCGGCCGCTCCGTGGTGAGCTGGACGATCGCATTGCGCACGTCGTCGCGGTACTCGCTGTCGAAGTTGCTGCCCAGGCAGAACGTTTCGCCGCTCGGGGGCAGCGAGCAGGAGGGGTCGTGGACGCCGTACCCGGGATCCGTGGGAGGGAAGGGGCCCGCGGGCTCGCAGGAGTTGGCGTAGACGAGACCGGGCTGCCCGCGGCCCGTGATCGCGTCGTAACCCTCGCTGATGCGCCCGTCCGCGGTGCGGAGGTACAGGTTGTCGCCGATCCGGTTGCCGAAGTCCCAGATGCCGCAGATCCCGCGCGCGTCGAGCGCGGCCAGGATGGCCGCGCGGTAGCGGGTGAGGTGGCGGATCGTGAGCCCGTCCGGGTAGAAGAGGTCCCTCTGCGCCTTGACCTCGTCCTCGGCCTGCGAGAGGAGGGTGCGGAGCTGGGGATCGGGACGATAGCCGCACACGCCGCCGCTCGGCGCGGGGCCGCCGCAGGACCGGGGAGTGACCGAGCCCGGAGTGGGAGTCGCGTTGGGAGTCGGGCTGGGTGCGGGAGCGGGAGCGAGGGTGGTCGGGGGAGTGGGGTTCGAGGAGTTGTCGCTGCCACACGAAACGAAAGAAAGCGCACCGACGAAGCACAGCACGGCGGACGCCCGACGGGTCATCCTGATCACTCGGTCCTCCTATGAATCGACTGGCTACGCAAATAAACCCCTAATAGGACCACGACCGCGCGCGCAGGTCAAGGTGGATGGTCCGCCCGAACCGCCCTTTCCAGCAGGTCCCGCGCTTCGGCGTCGCCGGGATTCCGCCGGACGAGCTCGCCGAGCGCGGCGACGGCGAGCGCGGCGTCCCCGACCTGTCCTCCGACCAGGGACTCCCCCACTTCGAGAACCGTCTGCCTGTCGGCGCCCTGCCGCTCCAGGGCCCGGATCAGCAAGGGACGGGCGTCCGCCACGGTGTCCCGGCCCAGGGCGCAGCGGACGAGCTGCAGGTCGACGTTGGGGAAGGTCCCCACCGGTCGCGGCACGTCCGACGCGAGCGGGCTCGGCTCCCACGCCCAGCGCCGTCCCCAGTCGAGGGGGCCGAGGGACACGGCGCTCCACACAACGAAGACGGCAACCGGAACGAGGGCGAGGCGGCGCATGGGACTGGCCTTGAAAACGGAAACGAGGGCGAGGAGGGTCAGAGCCGCCCCCACCACCTGCCACGCGACTCGCGTGGTGGGGGCGGAGCTGGTGCTCCACATCACGTAGATCCACGTCGCGAGGCCCGCCATCCAGAAGAGGGCGGGCCGCCCCTTCTCGATGAGGGCCGGCCACGCCGCGACCGCCACGGCGCAGTACACGAGCAGGACGGGCCAGTAGAGCAGGTGGAACCGGACGTCGAGGGCGCCCTTCGCCACGAGCAGCGCGGCGGGCACGAGCACCAGCGCCAGCGGACGCAACGCTTCCGCGGCCGAGTCGCCGTCCCGCGTCGCGAGCGCGCGGGAGAGATTCCGTCCCTGCGACACGAGCGCGACCACGGCGGGGACCGTGAGGAGGGCGAGCGTCGGCCACACGTCGAACTGCGTGTAGACCCAGAGCGCGTCCCCGACGCTCCCGACCATGAATGGCTGGGCGTCCGTGCCGTAGCCGAGTGTCAGCCGGCGCAGGTTCGTCCAGACGCTCTCCACCGGACCCAGGTCGGTGACGAGCGGCTGACCGGCCCGGAAGAGGACGAGCTGCGCCGCGACGAGCCAGGCGAACGAGGGGACGAGAGGAACGGCGAGGAGGGCCGCGACGCGTCCCGAGTCCGCTCGAGACGCGGCGCCCCGCCACACGCGCGAGGCGAGAAGGAGCACGACACAGGTCGCGAAGGCGGCCCACACGACGAGCCCCTTTCCCACGTACGCGAGGAGCGCGAGCGCCGGCCACGTGGCCGCCTGGAGGCCGGGAAGCGAGGAGCCGGAGCGGCGGAGCTCGCGCAACGTGAGCAACACGAGCACCACGAGGAGCGACTCCGAGTACTCCCCGCGGGCGTTCGCGAACAGGTAGGGGCCGTGGACGGCGGCGAGGAAGCCCCCCACGCATGCGGCGGCGCGGCCACCGAGCGCCTCCGCCTCCCGATACGTCAGCCACACCGCGGCGAGACCGAGGACGACGGGGAGCGTTCGCAGCCCCGCCTTCGTCGTCTCGCCCAGGAGGGCGGCAGGCGCCGCCTGCGCCCAGAGCCAGAGCGGGGTGATGCCGTTCGAGACCGCGATCGGCGCCTCGAAGAGGAACGCCCGGACGCCGCGAAAGGCGCGCGAGAGTCCGTAAGCCATCACGCAGACCTCGTCGAACACCACGGGCAGCGCGCGCACCGCGATCAGGCGGCACGCGAGGGCCAGGCCGAGGATCGACGCGAGGACCAGGCCGTCACCCCGGAGCGATCCGTGCTCGGGTGACGGGCGCACCCCTCTAGGGGACCTGGCAGGCCGAGATGTGGCTGTTCGGTCCGGTCCGGTACTTCTTCTGGGAGGTGAGGATCTGGTAGTTCTCGCGATACTTCCGGTCCGCCCGCGTCGAAATGGCGACTTCCTCGCTGTCGGGGGCGGCGCAGTAGCCCGCGTCGTAGAGGTTCCTGAACACCCCGTTGTAGTAGGCGGTCTCGTTGAGCACGTTGTAGCCGTTGAAGAGCCCCGGCTGGTCGCGCACGAGCTTGAGGATCGCGGCCTCGACGGCTCCCACGTGCACCGGGTTCGGATTGCGCGGGCACGGGAACCCGTCGGGAGGGATCGCGGGCGAGCAGAGCACGGTGATCGACCCGCCGGGAGGCGGAGGCGAGCTCGGCGGCGGAGTGGGGGCGGGAGGAGGACCCACGGGGGTGGGCGCGGGTACTGGCGTCGGGGCTGGAGTCGGCACGTGCGTGATCGGGATCAGGATGGGAGTGACCGCCCCGGGTGTTGGAGACGGGGTGGGCGAGCTCGGCAGCTCGGTAATGGTTTGGCAGCCCAGGATCGCCAGGAGGAACAGCCCGGAAAATGAAGCTCTTCCCTTCATATCAGCCCCTTAGAAAAAACATGACTATCCTAGACCTAATGGGGCTTGGTTACAAGCAAAACTCGATTCGATATCGAAAAAATCAGCTGATCTCAATCGACCGATGAGGGCAGCATCCGGCTGGACGCGAGGTACTCGTCCTTGGGGAAGAGATCGGTGTTCACGTCCTCGATCGCCGACCGATCCAGGTCCGGTCCGTAGGAGCGGACGGCCGCCGCGACCATCTCCGCCACGAGGGCCTCGCCGTCGACGCCGCCGCGGCGGTAGTGCGCCTTCGCGAACGGCTCGCGCACACGCGCGACGAGGGCCGCGGGGTCCCAGACGATAGGCGCGTCGCTGCCGATGAGCGTCGTCCCCACCTCGAGGACGTGGGGGAAGGAGCGCAGCACGGTGTCGCGTACTCGAGTCGTGGGACACCAGGTCACGGCGTAGCCTCCCGGCCGCAGACGGCTGCGCAGCAGGGCGAAATACTCGAGGGAGTACACGTTCCCCGCCCACGCCGACACCGGGCGCAACGCGTCGGCCTCGATCACGTCGTACCGGCGGGCGCTCCGCGCGAGGAACGCCCGGCCGTCTCCAGTTGTGATCCGCACGCGCCCGTCGGTGAGGATCTGCTCGAGCCCCGGGAAGACCCGGCGCCGGGCCAGGATCTCGAGGGTGCGCTTCTGGGGAGCCACGATCTCGATGCATTCGATCGTGCGCGTCTCCGGCCGACCCGCGATACCGAAAAGGGTGTCGGCGGAGCCGAGCCCGATGACCGCCACCGCTCCGGGAGACGGGTGGAGGAGGACGGGCAAAGCACCCAGGATCGTGTGGTAGCCCCCGTAGGGCAGCCAGCTCTGGCCGAGGCCGTTGACGAAGACGCCCACGTGGGGCCGGCCGTCCTCGACACCCTCCTTCAGGAGCGACAGCCCCGAGCCGTCCTCGTCGAGGATGACCTTGCCGGGCTCGCTGCCGTGAAGCCTTGCCCAGAGGCGATCCGAGGATGGGGTGAAGAGGGGGGCCAGAACCAGCAGCACGGCGGCCGAGGCGAAGAGCGCGCGCGTTCGTCGGGAACGCGAGGCCGCGCCCTTGACGGCCGCGAGCGCGAAGACGGCCCCCAGCCCCACGATCAGCCGCAACGTGCCCGCGGTTCCCAGGACCTGCAGGAGGACGAGGCCGGTCACGCTCGCGCCAAGCGTGGCGCCCGCGATGTTGGCCGCCTGCAGCCAGCCCACGCGCCGTCCCAGGCGGTCGACGTCCGCGTGCACGGCGCGCTGCAGGAAGGGGAAGCTCGCCCCCATCAGGAGCGTGGGAATGCCGATCAACACCGCGGGCACGAGGCCGTAGAGGAGGACGAGCTGGTCCGCGAGGTCCCTCGCGAACGGGGCGACGTCGCCCCCCCGAGCCAGGAATCGGAAGAGCGACCGCACGGCCGCGTCCAGCTCGATCGCGTCGTACTCGCCGAGGTAGCGGCTGAGCGCGGCGAGCGAGGACCAGGCCTCGATCCCATGCGTGAGAACGGCCACGGACAGACCCGCGTAGCCCGCCACGAGCATCTGGAGGACGAGGAACGCCTGCCCGGGACGGGAGGACCGTGCGGCCGCGGATCGCGCGAGGAGCGCTCCCAGGCCCACGCCCGACAGGAAGAGCGTGAGCAGCCAGGCGAAGGTGAACGAGTTCGACTTGACGATCACGCCCAGAAGGCGGAACCAGAGGATCTCGAGGGAGAGGGCGACGAAGCCGGAGAGGGCGTAGAGGAGGAGCCACCACGCGAAGGGGATGCCGCTCTCTCGCCGCGTCGAAGGGGCCGCCTCCTCGGGCACTCTCGTCGTCACCGGCGGGTCCGTCGCGGCAGGCCGCAGCCATCGAAGTGCCATGAGCGCGGTTGCGGCGCAAGCGAAGTTCAGCGCGGCCCCCACGGCCACCGCCCCCTCGAAGCCGCGGAGGCGCACCACCACGAACACGGTGACGAGGGCGCCCGTGGCCGCCCCCAGCGTGTTCCAGCCGTAGAGGCCGCCGATCCGCCGCGCGGAAAGAGCGGCGTCCTCGGTGAGCGCGCGTGCGAGCAGGGGCAAGGACAACCCCATGAGGAAGGTGGGCCAGAGCAGCACGGCGAAGAGCAGGAGGCCGACGACGAAGAGGGGCAGGCTCTTCTCCGCGAGGTGCCGGTAGAGGACGTCGTAGAGGAGAGGCACGCTCACGAGGGCGAAGGCGGCGGTCGCCGCCTCGGCGACGGCGAAGGCCCGGAAGCGGCCGCCCGGGGAGAGCCGGTCCGCGAGGTGCCCCCCGGCCAGGCTTCCCAGGCCGAGACCGGCCATGAACGCGGAAACGATCAGGGTCACGGAGAACACGTCGGCGCCGCTGAAGAACGCGAGCAGGCGCTGCCAGACGATCTGGTAGGCAAGGGCCGCGAACCCGCTCGCGAAGAAGACGGGGAGGAAGACGAGCGTCGCACGCCGGCCATCCATCAGGGAGCCTCGCCTCCTCGAGAGCGCGGGATTCTAACCCGTCCGTTGCAGGGGCCCGCCACGCGAGGGTTGACCCCCGCTGAGGGGTCTGTTCTCCTTGCTTACGTAGCGGAGAGAATTGGGAACTCCGGACATCCGTGAACCGTTACCGCCCGTCAAGAGGCTGAACGTCCATGCTGCGCGCTCTGCTGAGCGGTTCCGTGCTGCTGATTGCACCGCTGGCCCCGCTTCTTTCGCAGCGGCCCGCGGCCTGGCAGGACCCAAGCCCTCACAGCGGACGTCTTGTGGCTGTCGACGGGGACGTTCGGCTGGAGGTACTCGACTGGGGCGGTTCGGGCAAACCGGTGATCCTCCTGGCCGGGGGTGGCAACACTGCACACGTATTCGACGATTTCGCACCCAAGCTCAAGGCCCACTGCCGTGTCTACGGGATCACGCGGCGCGGGTTCGGAGCATCCGGGTTCTCGACGCCGGAGCACACGGTTGATCGCCTCCGTGACGACGTGCTGGCGGTCATCGACGCGCTCGAAATCGATCGACCCGTGTTGGTGGGCCACTCGATCGCCGGCGCGGAACTGAGTGCGGTCGCCACCTCGTACCCAGGCCGGGTTGCGGGGCTCGTTTACCTCGAAGCCGGCTATCCATACGCATTCGACAACGGCAAGGGGCCGACGATGGAGGAGTTCCTAGAGATCAGAGGACCTCGACCTCCAACTCGAGCCGACTCCGACCTGTCCAGTTTCAGCTCGCTGCAGAAGTGGGACGCGGAGGTGAATGGATTTCGGATCCCGGAGGCGGAGTTCCGCCAGACCTGGAATGCGACCTCCGACGGACGACCCGCGAATGCGCGCGAGGCCCCGGGCGCGCCGATGTTCATGGCGATCATGACCGGCGCGAAGCGGTACACGGCGATTCCGACGCCCACGCTCGTGCTATTTGCGATCCCGCATCTACCAGAGACGTGGATGAACACGAGCGCCGATCCCGCCGTGCGGGACGCGGCCGGAGCCTACTTCACGGCCGTCGATGCTCTGACAGAAAGGCAGGCGAAGGCTTTTCAAGATGGCTCGCCCGCCGCTCGCGTGGTCAGACTACAGGGTGCGCACTACATATTCCTGTCAAACGAACGGGACGTCGTACGCGAAGTAGGTGCCTTCCTTGCCAGCCTGAAGCCGTCTTCGGGCGCCAATCGGGACTAGAGGACGCATGAGCGGCTCCCGCCATCCCCTCCTCGGCAAGCTGCTCCTGTCGGCGATCGCCACCCTTCTCGTCCTCGCGGGGGCCGAGGTCTATCATCGCGCTCGAGCGGCCGGGAAGCGGCAAAAGCTCCTGGACGGGCGGCGTCCGGAGGAGCTCGTCACACGAGCCGCATCCCCACCCCTCTACTACGACCTCAAGCCGGATTTTCCAGGCTTCACGAACGCGAACGGGTTCCGCGACCTGCCGCGGAGCGTCGCCAAGCCGGCGGGGACGTTCCGGATCGCCGTCGTCGGCGACTCGGTGACGATGCAGGGCAAGCTGACCCTGGACGAGCTCTACGTGCGCCAGCTGCAGAGCCGGTTCGACCGCGAGTGTCCGGGCGGCATCGACGTCCTGAACTTCGGCGTGACCGGCTACAACACGGAGCAGGAGGTCGGGCTGCTCGAGTCACGCGTGCTCGCCTACGCCCCCGATCTGGTCCTCTGGCAGTTCCACGACAACGATGCTCAACCCTCGCTCCACAGCGGCGGCTTCGGGGAGTTCTACCATCGGCCGGCCAGCTCTTTTCTCTTCTACGTGCACGGCAAGCTGGACAACTACTTCTGCAAACAAAAGGTCCGCCGATACCCCGAGGGTTCGCTCACTCCCGACCAGGCGAACCTCGTGTGTCGATGGGACAGCGTCCTGGGCAGCCTCGGCGGGGCCGTCGGGCACCTCGACTCCCTCGGCATCCGGGCGGTGGTCTTTCTCTATCCGACCTGGCCCGTCGGAGACGACTGGAAGAACTACGGCGACGCGGGCTTCGATCTGCACCGCCGGCTCTCGGAGCGCCTGCGGGACGCGGGGGCCGAAGTGATCGACCTCCTCCCGGTCTTCCGAGAGCTCGACCCCGCCGAGTACCGGGTCGAGCCCGCCGATCCCTGGCATCCGAACGCCCGTGGACATCGCCTCATCGCCGACACGCTGTTTCCTCCTCTCTGGGAGGCCATTCGCCCACACCGGAAGGCCGTTTGCGCTCCTCGATGAGGCGCCCGCCCGCTCGGGGCGGGACCACTTCTTGACCCTCGGCAGGCCGCGGGTCTATTCTCTTGGCCTACGTTACCGGGCGCTTAACTCAGCGGTAGAGTGCCACCTTCACACGGTGGAAGTCGTAGGTTCGAATCCTACAGCGCCCACCACCCCTGGCGCGCCCGAGATCAGGAAGGCATGCCCGACGAGCCTGCGCGCCGCCAATATCGCTACTACGACTTCGTGATGGCCGCGTTCGTGACGGTCCTCCTCTGCGCCAACGTCATCGGCGCGGCCAAGGTCGCGCAGATCGGGAGCTTCAAGTTCGGCGCCGGGGTCCTCTTCTTCCCGATCAGCTACATCTTCGGGGACGTGCTCACCGAGGTGTACGGCTACGCGCGGGCGAGGAGGGTGGTTTGGGCGGGCTTCACCGCCCTCGCCTTCGCGTCGTTCATGAGCTGGGCGATCCTGGCCTTCCCTCCCGCCGAGGGCTGGCCGAACCAGGCGGCGTACGAGACGGTGTACGGCGCCACGCCTCGGATCGTGCTCGCCTCGCTCGTCGCCTATTTTTCGGGGGAGTTCTGCAACTCGTTCGTCCTCGCAAAGATGAAGGTCAAGACGGCGGGGCGCTTCCTGTGGGCGCGCACCGTGGGGTCCACGATCGTGGGAGAGGCCGTGGACACGCTCATCTTCTACCCGATCGCGTTCCTCGGGGTGTGGTCTCCCGAGCTCGTGATGAGCGTCATGCTCGCGAACTACGCCCTGAAGGTCGGCTGGGAGGTGGTCATGACCCCCGTCACCTACCGGCTCGTGAACTTCCTCAAGCGAGCGGAGAGCGAGGACTACTTCGACCGGCGGACGAACTTCACGCCCTTCTCGCTGCAGACCTGACGGCGGGCCGGGCTACTTCTCCGCGAGCGGCGCCGCCTTGGCGGGATCGGGCGGAGCGACGCCTCCGCGCTCCAGCTCGTCGTCGATCACGGTCGCGAAGTCCTCGAAGGGCCGCGCCCCCATGAGCGGGCGTCCGTTGATGAAGAACGCGGGAGTCCCCGTCACGCCGTACTGCGTGCCGTCGGCGAGCCCCTGCTGCCACTTCGACGCGTACTTGCCGGAATCGAGGCACTCCCCGAACGCGTCCGCCTTGAGCCCCAGTTCCGTCGCGTATTGCTTCAGGTCCGGGACCTGGAGCTTCGACGGGCTCGCGAACATCCGGTCGTGCATCTCCCAGAACTTGTCCTGGTCTCCCGCGCACGACGCGGCTTCCGCCGCCTTCATCGCCTGCGGGTGCATCTGCAGGGGGAAGTCGCGGAAGAGGACGCGCACCTTGTCCCCGTAGGCCTCCCGCACCCGGTTGACCACGGGGCGGGCCCGCGCGCAGAACGGGCACTGGAAATCCGAGAACTCCACGATGGTGACCGGCGCGTTCACGTTCCCGCGCACGGGCGCTCCCTTCGTGTCGACGCTCATGCGCATCGGCTCGGTCAGCACCTTCACTCCGTATTTCCGCCGGAGCTCGCGCAGGTAGGCGGACTGCCGCGCGCGCTGCTGCTGCTGGCGCAATCCCGGCTCGATCTGCTTGAGGGCGTCCGCCTCGGGAATGTTCTTGAAGCGCTCCTTGTTCGCCTCGTAGTACGCCTTCGTCTCGGCCTCCGTCGGCGCGACCTTCTCCACCTCGGACTTCAGGAGCTCGGACACGGTCGTGCCCCGCGCCGCCGCCTCCTGCCCGAGCACCGTCTGCGCGATCAGCTCCTCGAGGCCCTGCGCGCGGAGCGTGCTCTCGCGCATCCTGAGCTCGTTGAGCGGCCCCTTGATGACCTCGTCCACCTGGGCCTGCGTGAGCGTGACGTTGCCCACGCGGGCCACCGCCCCCGCGGGAGGCGGTGGGTCCTCGGGCCCCGCCCACCCGGGCCCGGCCGCGGCCGCGATCACCGCCAGGAAGAGTATGGTCCTCGCCGCTCTGCTCATGCGTCTCCTTTCCCGGGAGAAGCGGGGCCGCGACGAAAGGCGACGGCGGCGAAGCTGACCACGCTCTCGGGGTCGATGTTCCATTGCTCGTATTCGAGGACCGCGCCCCTCACCGGGCCCGCCGCCCTCAGGAAAGTGTAGAGAGGCGAGGCGCCGCACCAGCGGAGGTCGTCGCCCCCTTCGCGGAGGAGCCGCCAGAACCCGTCGGCGTCGCCCTCCGCCACGCGGTCCAGGCGCTCGCGGTCGCGCCGCGCCACCTCCCGGAGGCTCCCTTCGCCCGCGCGCGCCTCCGCCTCGTCTCCGTATCGGCGGCCGATGTGGGCGAGGTCCACCCCCAGAACCCACAGCAGCCGCCCGCCGTCGCGGGCCGCGAGCTCGCGAAGGGCTTCGAGGAAGTGCCTGACTCCCGGGTCGTCCTCCGGTCGGCCGCCCTCCACGGTGGCCTGCGCGAAGGGACCGCAGAGGACGGGCACGATGGCCACGTCCCGGCCCCAGCACGTGCTGGAGGAAGACGACCTGGAACTCGATCGAGTGCTCGACGGCGTGGCAGTAGTCCTCCATGCGCACTGCGGGGCCGCCGTCGCGGGCGAGACGGTCGACGACGGCGACGTCCGTCCGCGCTTCGCCGAGTGGCGTGACGTAGGGCTTGCGGGTGAGGCCGAACGTCTCGGGTTCTCCGTAGTGCGAAGTGCCGAGGACGACCACCGTGCGCACCCCATCCCGCCGGGGAAGGGCCTTGTAGGCGGCGGCGTACGTGCGCCAGCCGCCTTCCGGACTGACGTGGGGCGCGGCGAGCCCCACGAGCGCCTCCCCCTCGGTGGCGGCCGCGTCCCCCCGTCGCCCGATGCCGTCCTCCAGCCAGCGGGCGAGGGCCGGCTCCGCGTCGGGATAGGCGGCCCCCGCGTGTACCGCGGCGCGGCGCGGCGCTCCGGCGAAGTCCTCGTGGCGCGCGTCCCGGCGTCGCTCGAAGGCCCCGCTCTCCAGGAAGCCCCGGTCGAGCGTGTCCACGAGGTGCCGGGCCACTTCCCCCGTCCCGCTCTCCCCCGAGGCGTGGGCGAGTGCTTCCTCGAGGTCCGCCTCGACGTGCCGGCCGTCGAAAAGGCGCAGGAGGGGCACGAGGGGCGGAGGGATGATCAGCACGTCCTCGGTGTAACGGAACGGGTCGCGCAGGAGCAGGCCGGGCCGGTCGTGCACCGGGGAAACCATCACGTCGAGGTTGCGCCGGAGCGCGGGCAGGGCACGGGACATCCGAGCCATGGTACCCCGGCGGAGGCGGGGCTTGCGCCGCGCGACCCGTTCTGGATTACGATGGAAGGCCTGATGTCGTCCGTGACGTGGACGTGTCCGAGCTGCAAGCGCCGGGTCCCCAACCGGGTTTCGACGTGCCATTGCGGGACCACGCGCGCGCAGGCCGATGAGGCCGCCGCCGCCCAGCAGACGGCCACGAAGCGTCCCCGCCCGAGCACCTGGAAACCGCGGCCGCGGCGCCTCCCGCTCGGCCCGCTGGGGCGCGACGTGAAGCTGCTGCTCGTGGGGCTGGCGGTGATCGCCGTCCTCGCCGTCGTCCGCATGTTCCTGCCCTGGCAGCCCACCCCCATCCACCCCGTGCTCGGCTTCGCGGCGAACGCGCCGCGGCCGAAAGAGGTGGCCACGCCGTTGCCGGTGGGCACGCCGCCCCCCACTCCGCGCGCCGAGATCCGCTAGCACCTTCGTCGCTTCGCCCGGCGGGACGTCCGCGGCCATAATGCCCGCATCACAGGAGCCCCCATGAATCCGCGCCGAACCGCCCTCGGGCGAGGGCCGCTCTTGGCCCCGCTCGCCGTCACGCTCCTCGCCGCTCCGCTCCTCGCGCAGGAGGACGCGGCGCTCGCGCACGCGCGCGAGGTCCTGCGGAAGCACCCCGTCGTGGACGGCCACAACGACCTGCCCTGGCAGATCCGGGAGAAGACGGGCATCCCCGGCGACGTGGACGGCTACGACCTTCGGAAGCGAACGTCGGGAAACACGGACCTCGAGCGGCTGCGGCAAGGGGGCGTGGGCGGGCAGTTCTGGTCCGTCTACATCCCCGCGGAAGCCAAGGGCGACTTCGTGCGGACGCAGCTCGAGCAGATCGACGTGGCGCGCCGCGTCGTCGCGCGCTATCCCGCCGACCTCGTGCTCACGGGCACCGCGGACGAGATGGAGCGGGCGATGAAGGCGGGCCGGATCGCCTCTCTCCTCGGGATGGAGGGCGGGCCACGCCATCGAGAACTCGCTGCCCGCGCTGCGCACGTTCTACGACCTCGGCGTGCGCTACATGACCCTCACCCACACGAAGACGCTCGACTGGGCGGACGCCGCGGGCGACAAGGACACGCACGGCGGCCTCACCCGCTTCGGCGAGGAGGTGGTGCGGGAGATGAACCGGCTGGGGATGCTCGTGGACCTCTCGCACGTGACCCCGGCCACGATGGAGGACGCGCTCGGCGTCGCAGAAGCGCCCGTCATCTTCTCGCACTCGTCCGCGCGCGCCCTCTGCGACCACGTCCGGAACGTCCCCGACGACGTCCTGCGCCGGCTTCCCAAGAACGGCGGGGTCGTGATGGTGACGTTCGTGGGCGCCTTCGTTTCCGAGGAGTACCGCAAGGCCACCGAGCCGCTCTGGGCGGAGGTGAAGGAGAGGACGGCGGGCGTCACGGATGCTGCGGAGCGGCAGCGGATCTACAAGGAGGTCCTCTCCCGGGCACCGAAGGTCAGGATCACGATCGGGCAGGTGGCGGACCACGTGGAGCACGTTCGAAAGGTCGCAGGCGTCGACCACGTCGGCCTCGGGGGCGACTACGACGGCAACGACACGTGGCCGGAAGGGCTCGAGGACGTGTCCGGGTATCCGCGGCTTTTCGCGGAGCTCGTGCGGCGCGGGTGGAGCGACGCCGACCTCGCGAAGCTCGCCCAGGGGAACCTGCTTCGCGCGCTGCGCTCGGCGGAGGCCACGGCCCGCCGGCTGCAGGGGTCGCGGCCCGCCTCCCTCGCCACGATCGAAAAGCTCGACGGGGTGGGAAGCGCTCGGTGATCCCCGCGGACGGCCGGGTCGTCGAGATCGCACGGCCGGGGCCGCCGGAAGTGCTTACTCCCGGGCGGCGCTCGGTCGAGCCGCCCGGGAGCGGTCAGGTGCTCGTGCGCGTGGCCGCCGCGGGAGTCAACCGTCCCGACGTGATGCAGCGCCTCGGCAAGTATCCGCCCCCTCCCGGCGCTTCGGACATTCCCGGGCTCGAGGTGGCGGGCGAGGTCGTCGCGGTGGGCGAAGGGGTCGACGCCTGGCACGTCGGCGATCGCGTGTGCGCTCTCGTGGCGGGCGGCGGCTATGCCGAGTACTGCCCCGCCCCCGCTCCCCAGTGCCTGCCCGTGCCGAAGGGCCTCGGCTTCGTCGAGGCGGCGGCGCTTCCCGAGACCTTCTTCACGGTCTGGACCAACGTCTTCGAGCGCGGCCGGCTCGCCGCCGGGGAGACGCTTCTCGTGCACGGCGGCACGAGCGGCATCGGGACGACGGCGCTCGCCCTCGCGCGGGCCTTCGGAGCAGGCACCTTCGCCACCGCGGGCACGGCGGAGAAGTGCGCGGCCTGCCTGCGGCTCGGCGCCGAGGTCGCCATCGACTACCGGCAGCAGGACTTCGTGGCGGTCGTGAAGGAGAAGACGGGAGGACGGGGCGTCGACGTGGTCCTGGACATGGTGGCCGGCGACTACGTCCCTCGCAACATCGAATGCCTCGCCGAGGAGGGAAGGCTCGTCATCATCGCCGTCCAGGGCGGGGTCACCGCCACCGTGAACGTGCTCCCCCTGATGCAGCGCCGCCTCACCGTCACCGGCTCCACTCTGCGGCCTCGAACGGTCGAGGAGAAGGGTAGGATCGCGCGCGCGCTCCGCGAAAGGGTCTGGCCGCTGCTGGAATCGGGCCGGGTGGCGCCGGTGGTGCACGCCACGTTCCCCCTGGACGAGGCCGCGGCGGCGCACCGCCTGATGGAGTCGGGTGCGCACGTGGGGAAGATCGTGCTCGTGGTGTGAGGACGCATTGACCAGGATGCCGGCGCTCTTCGTGGGCCACGGGTCGCCGATGAATGCGATCGAGGACAACGCCTGGAGCCGCGGCTGGCGGGAGGCGGCGGCGCGCCTGCCCAAGCCGAAGGCCGTCCTCTGCGTCTCCGCGCACTGGGAGACGAAGGGGGTGCGGGTCACGGCCGCGCCGCGGCCGGAGACCATCCACGATTTCGCCGGCTTTCCTCAAGCACTCTTCGCCGTGCGCTATCCCGCGCCCGGCGATCCCGACCTCGCCCGACGCGTCATAGCACTCCTGGCCCCCCAGGACGTAGGCCAGGATCCCGTGAGGGGGCTCGACCACGGCGCGTGGAGCGTGCTCTGCGCGATGTACCCGGACGCGGACATCCCCGTCGTGCAGCTCAGCCTCGACAGTGGCGAGCCCGGAGCTTTTCACTACGACCTCGCTGGTCGGCTGTCCCCGCTCCGGGAGGAAGGCGTGCTCGTCCTGGGCAGCGGGAACTTCGTCCACAACCTGCGCCGCTTCGACTGGGACCGCTCGGAGCCGCTCGACTGGGCGAAGCGCTTCGATGCGGAGGTCAAGGCGCGGATACGGGCCCGGGACCACGAGGCGCTCCTCGACCCGCTCGCCCTCTCCGCGGACGGTCGTCTGGCCGTGCCCACGGCGGAGCACTACCTGCCGCTTCTCTACGTCCTCGCCCTCCAGTCCGCGGGCGAGCCCGTGTCCTTCTTCAATGAAGACGTCGTGAGCTCGATATCGATGACGTCCGTGGTCGTGGGACAGGCCTGAGGCGCCTAACGCCGGACGTGTGGAAAAGCTGTGGAAACTCGTTCCGGAACGAGTACGAAAGGTAACAACCAACCACCGTCCAACTGTTGACCGGAGGATCGATGACCCTTCTCTCGCGCGTCCTCGTCGCCGTCGTCGCCCTCGAGCACGTCTGGTTCCTCGTGCTCGAGATGTTCCTCTGGACGAAGCCGCTCGGGCTGAAGACGTTCCGGATGACACCGGAGAAGGCGCAGGCGAGCGCGGCCCTCGCGGCCAACCAGGGCCTCTACAACGGCTTCCTGGCCGCCGGCCTCTCGTGGGGCCTCCTGTCGGGGAACGCGGCGGTGGCGATACCCGTCACGGTCTTCTTCCTCGCCTGCGTGGTGGTCGCGGGCGCCTTCGGGGCGATGACCGTCTCCCCGCGCATCTTCCTCGTTCAGGGTTTGCCGGCGATCCTCGCGCTCGCGACGCTCGCGCTCGGCTGATCCACGACGTCGGCGGGAGCGGGCCGCGGGGCGGCCAGGCAGCGCTTGTAGCCGCGGTGGATGAGCAGGAGGCCCACGAGCTCCGTCACGTACAGGACCTCCACGTACCCGAAGCGGGTGAAGCTGCCCCCGATCGCGGGCAGGATCGCCCCCGTCGCGATCAGGATATTCCCCGCATACCGGTCGCGGAGAGCGGGCTCGCGGCGGAAGCGCCGAGCGGAGAGGATGGCCCCCCCCGCGAGGAACACCAGCGAGTAGGTATTGATGAATGGGCTGACGAGGCGGAGCCACGACCAGCCGAGCACCTTGCCGGACAGGCGATACGTCTCCACCGCCGCGAGGTGGAGCGGCGACAGGAAGACGAGGATGCCCCCCATCACGATGACACTCGACCAGAACGCGGCCGAGGCGTTCGCGAACCGCCGGTTCATGAGCAGGTAGACCGAGCCCTGGGCGAGCGGATACCCGCCAAGGTAGGCGCCCGCCACGTACCAGAAGCGGAAGACGACGGGATTCCAGCCGAAGAGAGTGGTGAGGGCCTCGGTCGCGGTGCCGATCGAGTACGTGACCATGCCGATCCCCCACCAGAGGAGGTGCGGTCCCCCGCCCTTCGCGCGGTAGCGCGAGAAGAGCTCGAAGGCGAAGAAGGCGGCGACCATCGTGCTCAGGATCGGGAGGTGAAGGACGAGGTCGTGGAGCGACATCGCGGCCACGCTAGCGGACGGCCCCCGGGGCGTCAAGACCGAGGCCGTCCAGGAACTCGCGGACGAGCCGGCCGCACTCCGCGGCGTAGGCGCGCTCGTGGTGCGGGCAGTGCTTGGCCCCGGTCAGGACGTGGAAGCGCGCGCGGGGGAGGAGCCGTCGCACCTCGTCGAGCTCTCCCGGCTCCGTGCGCGGGTCGAGCTCGCCGTGGACGACGAGCGCCGGCACGCGCAGCTCGGCGAGCCGCCCCTCGTAGAGGTCGTGCGCGGGATCCCCCGCCTTCTTTAAGATGTCCAGCCAGGCCTCGCCCTCCATCCGCACCACGTCGCGCCAGTACGAGTGTCCGTGGTCGGCCTCGAGCCCCCTGACGAGCCGCGCGTCGAGCGTCGCCGGCTCGAGCAGCCCCTGGAAGAACTCGTGCGAGCCCGGTTTCCGGCGGTCGTAGTGGATCGCCTCCAGAACGACCGCGGCCACGCGGTCGGGGAACAGGACGCCCGCGAGTGCTCCGATCACCGCTCCGTCGCTGTGCCCCCAGAGGACGGCGCGAGGGATATCGAGCGCGTCGAGAATGAGCCGGGTCTCCAGAGCACCGTTGCGGTGCAGCGGCAGGGCGAAATGCTCGAGCCGGGTGGACTGCCCGTAGCCCGAGCGGTCGGGGATGACGACGTCGAACGCGTCCACGAAATGCGGGGCCTGCCGGTCGAACGGGTAGACGCCGTAGCCCCAGCCGCTGTGCAGGAAGACGAGGGGGAAGCCCGCCCCTTGGCGGCGGTAGTGAAGGCGGACGGGGGCGATCCCGAGGGCGAGGGGAGACGCGGCGAGCTCGAGGAAGGACAGTCGCTCGACCTCAGTCCGCGCGCAGCGCCGCCGCCGGGTCCATGCGGCCCGCCCGCCTCGCGGGCACCCAGCACGCGAGGAGCGCGACCGCGCCGAGAAGGCCGGCCGCCGCGAGGTAGGTGAGCGGGTCCCAGGGGGCGATCCCGACGAGCAGCGCGCGCAGGAAGCCGGCGAGGGCGGAAGCACCCGCGAGGCCGACGGCAAGGCTCGCGGCCACGAGGCGCGCCCCCTGGCCGAGAACGAGGCGGCGGATCCCCGCGGGAGACGCGCCGAGGGCGAGGCGCACGCCCAGCTCGCGCGTGCGCCGGCTGACCGAGTACGAAACGACGCCGTAGAGCCCGACGGAGGCGAGGACGAGCGCGAGGGCGCCGAAGACGCCCATGAGGGCGAGGTTCAGCCGCGCCGACGACGTGGCCGCCGTCACGAGGGTGCCCAGGGGGGTGACGTGCTCGATCGCCGCCGCCGGCTCCAGGGACCGGATCTCGCGGCGGACGAGAGGGGCGAGAAGCGCGGGGTCGCCCTCGCCCCGCACGGTCACGCTCGTCTGGATCCAGAACGCGGGTTCGTAGATCTGGGGCAGGACGGCGCGCGTGAGATCGTGCAGGTGCACGTGCGCGACGACGCCCACGACCTCGGCATAGGGGCTCGGATGGTCGTTCGCCTCCACCTGCAGGCGCTGCCCCACGGGATCGCGGCCCGCGAAGGCGCGGGCGGCCAGCGTCTCGTCGATGACGACGATCCGACGCTCGCGTCCCAGGTCGTCGCGCACGAAGTCCCGTCCCGCGACGAGCCGAGCCCCCACCGAGGCGAACCAGCCGGGCGAGATGAACCGGTGGTCCGCGGTTACGCTCTCCCAATTCCGGGCCGTCTCCTCGTCGTAGGCGTACGGCTGGAGGATCCCGCTCCCCGTGAGCGGGAGCTGGTGGATCGTCCCCACGTCGCTCACGCCGGGGAGAGCCTTGATCCGGGCGCGCAGGGCGTCGTAGAAGGCGAGGCGCCGCGCGTCCTCCGTGTAGGGCCGGGGGGGCAGCGACAGGTGCAGGCTCAACACACCCTCGGGGTCGAATCCCGGGCGGACCTGCTGCAGGGCCACGAAGCTCCGCGCGAGGAGCCCGAGGCCCACGAGGAGCACCATGGAGAGGGCGACCTCGCTCGCGATCAGCAGGGTCCGCAGCCGGCCCTGGCGCCGCGACTCGCTGGCGTAGGCCCCCTCGGTGAGGGGAGCTGTCAGATCCGCGCGGGCGGCCGCGACCGCGGGGATGAGGCCCGCGAAAGCCGCCACCGCCGCGCACGTCACCGCCGCGAAAGCGAGGACCCGGCCGTCCACCGACACTGACTGCAGCCGGGGCAGGCTGTTCGCCGCCGCCAGCTGGACGAGGCGAAGGGCGGCGTCCGCGATCACGACGCCGAGGACGGTGCCCGCGGCGGCCAACACGAGGGTCTCCGCGAGCACGATCCGCGCGAGCCCCCATCGGCCCGCCCCGAGGGCGGCCCGGACTCTGAGCTCGCGCTGCCGGCGTCGGCCGCGCACGAGCGCGAGGTTCACGACGTTCGCGCAGGCCACGAGCAGGACGAGCCCCACCGCGCCCCCCAGGAGCGCGAGCCCGGGCCGAGCCCCTTTCACCACGTCGAAGTGCAGGGGGACGATACGCGCGCGCAGGTTGGCCGCCGCGTGCTCGGGATGCTCGCGCCGCAGCTGGGCCGCCATCCCGTCCATCTCGTGCTGCGCCTCCGCGAACGTCACGCCGGGACGCAGGCGACCGAAAGCGGTGTGGCCGGTGACGTTCCGCGCGGGAAGCCTCGGCCAGTCGAGCTGGATGGGCACCCAGAGCGCCGCGTCGCGGAGTCGGAACGCCTCGGGGGGGAGCAGCAGGCGGAAGCCCGGGGGCAGCACGCCCACGATCTCGTGGGGCTCGCCGTCGAGGTCGAGCTTCCTCCCGATCGCCGCGGGGTCGGCCCCGTAGCGGGACGTCCAGAAGTCGTGGCTCAGGAGAACGACTCTCGATCCTCCCGCCACGTCCTCCTCCGGGGCGATGTGCCGGCCGAGGATCGGGTCGACGCCGAAGAATCGGAAGAAGTGCGACGCCACGAGGCCCACCTGGACGAGGCTCGGCTCGCGGGGGTCGCCGAGGATGCGCTGCCGGCCCGTGGCCACCGCGAAATCCTCGATATGGCGGCTCCGCTCGCGGTAGTCGCGGTAGTCGAGGGCGTTGAGCGCGGGAAGCGACTGCGCGCCCTTCCCGAGATCGTGCCAGACGATGCCGATGCGCTCCGACGCCGTGTAGGGCAACGGCTGGAGGAGCACGCCGTTCGCGATGGTGAAGACGACGGTGACGGCGCCGATGCCGAGGGCGAGGACGGCCACCGTGGCCGCGGCGAATCCCGGCGAGCGGAGGAGCGAGCGCGATCCCTGGCGAACGTCACGACCGAACGAGCGCATCGTTCAACCTTCCGAACCGCCCCCGGACGGGAAATAGTATAGTCGGGGGATCCCGGAGACGGCGTCTGAAGAGCCTACTCGACAAGTTCCGCTCCAAGCCCGACTGGCAGAGCCCGGACGCCGCCGTGCGCGCGGACGCGGTCCTGCGCCTGCCCGCGAACGAGCACGAGACGGTCCTCGCCCTCGCCCGCGGCGACGAGGACGCGCGCGTGCGGCGGGCCGCGGTCAAGAAGATCCAGGAGACGGCGGTGCTCGCGGAGATCGCCCAGGGGGACGCGGACGAGGGCGTACGCGAGGAGGCGGCCCTCCGCCTCGCCGCCGCGGCCGTCCACGCGCACGAGGCCGCGGCCGGCGAGGCCGCGGTGGCCGGGCTCCGGGACGCCCGGCACCTCGCGCAGGTCGCGAAGACCGCGTCCCGTCCCGAGGTACGTCAGCTCGCGGCATCGCGGATCGAGGATGCCAAAGCGCTCGCGGGCGTCGTGCGCGAGGCGGAGGACGCCGCCGTGCGGCTCGCCGCCCTCGCGCGCATCCACGACGAGCCCACCCTGGTCGCCCTCGCCCTCAAGAGCGACGTCAAGGTGGTGGCGGTGGCCGCGGTGGAGCGCGTCCAGGAACGCACGGACCTGGAGGCGATCGCGGCCCGGGCCAAGGTGGGAGCGGCGGCGCGCCGGGCCCGAGCGCGGCTCGTGGCCGAGGCGCCTTCCGTCCCCTCCCCGGCGCCGCCTCCGACGTTCGCGGACGACGAGGAGCGCGCCGCCTACGAGCGGGCGCGCGCCCAGCACGAGCGGGAGGCGGGGGAGCGGGCGGCCGCGGTGGCCGCGCGCGATGCGATCTCCGCGACGCTCGCCGCCGCCGACGGCTCGGCGATCCCGTCTGCGATCGAGGCGGCGCAGGCGGCGTGGTCGGCCCTCGCCCCGTTCTCCTCGTCCGAGACCGCGACGCTCGAGCGGCATTTCCAGGAAGAGCTTCTCGCCGCCGACCGCCGGCTCGCCACGTTCCTCGACATCGCGCAGAAGCGCGCGCGGCTCGACGAGATCTGCGCGAAGGTGGAGGCCCTCGCGGAATCGCCCGACCTCGCCGCGGCCAAGGGGGTGTTTGCCGCCCTCGCCAAGGAGTGGGAGGCGGAGGCCGGCGCCCACGATCTCAAAGCGCTCGGCGAGCGCTACCGGAGCGCCGCCGATCGATTCGCGGCCCGCGAGGGCGCCGAGCGCGAGGAGCGCGGGCGCAAGGACAGGCAGGATCGGGAGCGCCTCCTTGCCCTTCGGCAGCGCGCGGTGGACCTCGCGCGCGACGAGAACGCGGCCCTTCGCGACGTGGACCGCGTGCTCCACGAGCTGCGCGAGGCCCTCGACCATCCCGGAGCCGCCCGCCGCGAGCACGGCGGCCTCCTCCACCGTCTCGAAGCCGCGCGCAAGGAGCTCTACCCCCGCTGGCAGCTGCTCCGCGAGGACTCGGAGTGGAAGCGCTGGGCCAACGAGGACGTGCAGGAGGACCTGTGCGCCAAGGCGGAGGCGCTCGTCGCCCTCGAGGACGTCGAGAAGGCCGCCCAGGAGCTCCGCGACCTCGACGCCCGCTGGAAGCAGGCCCGTGAAGCGCCGCGCGAGAAGGCGGAGGCGCTCTGGAACCGCTTCAAGGCCGCCCGCGACGCGGCCAAGGCGAAGGTCGACGCCTTCTACGCGAAGCAGGCGGAGGAGCTGGCCGCCAACCAGCGCCGCAAGGAGGCGCTCTGCGAGCGCGCGGAGACGCTCGCCGACTCCACGGACTGGCTGAAGACGGCCGACGAGCTGAAGGCGCTCCAGGAGGAGTGGAAGACGATCGGGGCCACCCCGCGCGCCCAGGCCCACGCGGTGTGGCAGCGGTTCCGGAAGCCCTGCGACCGCTTCTTCACGCGCTGGCACGAGCACCGCGACCAGCGCCAGCAGGAGTGGGCGAAGAACCTCGAGAGGAAGGAGGCCCTCTGCGCCCAGGTGGAGGCCCTCAAGGATTCCGCGGACTGGGAGACGACGGCCGCGGAAGTCCGCCGTCTCCAGGCGGAGTGGCGGACGGCGGGGGCGGTGAAAAAGAGCCGGTCGGACGCGGTGTGGCAGCGCTTCCGGACCGCGTGCGACCACTTCTTCGACCGCTACAAGAACCGCGACGAGCTGGCGCGGGCCGCCGCCCTCTCCCGCTACGAGGCGGCGTGCGTCGAGATGGAGGGCCTCGTCCCGTCCGAGGAGGGAAAGGCGGCGCCCGACGACCTCGCGGCGCGAGTCCAGGCCGCGCAGGCGAGCTGGAAGCAATCGGGCGACGCGCCGCGCGACGCGGTGGCGCCCCTCCTCGCGCGGTTCAACGCGGCCCGCGACCGGCTGGTCGTCGTCTGGCCGAAGGGCTTCGAGGGCTCCGAACTCGACCCCGAGGCCAACCGGCGCAAGATGGAGAAACTCTGCGCGCGCGTGGAAGCGGTGCTGCAACAGGTGGCGCCCGCGAGCGAAGCGGGCTCGGCCGCGGACCTCGCCACGCGTCTCAAGGACGCGCTGGCCACGAACACGATGGGCGGCCGGGCGGCCGTGGAGGCACGGTGGCACGAGGCCACCACGGAGATCGAATCGGCCCAGGCGGCCTGGCAGCGGCTGGGCCATGTGCCCGGGGACGCCGCCCGCGAGCTGTCCGAGCGATTCGAGCGCGCGTGCCGCCGCTTCTTCGAGGAGCGGCCCCGGCTGGAGCGGCCAAAGACGCCCGAGCCCGCGCGTCGGCCGAGGCCTCGACCGCGGCCGTGACGAGCGCGGTTTCGCCCCCCGCGCGAGGCGAGGCGGCCCCCCCGACGGAGGACGTCCTTTCCCGCCTCGCCGAGATGCCCGCCCTGCTGGCTCGGGCCGGCTCGTCTCTCGATATGGCGACTCTCCGTCGCCCCGGGCCGGACGGCGGCTTCTCGCTCGTCGAGCACGCGTGGCACCTCGCGGACCTCGAGAGAGAGGGTTACGGCGAGCGCCTGCGGCGGCTCCTCGCCGAGGCCGAGCCCTCCCTCCCGGACTTCGACGGCGCCCGCATCGCTCGCGAGCGCGACTACCCGTCGCTCTCCTTCGTGGACGGCCTTCGCCGCTTCTCGGAAGCCCGCACCGGGAACATCGCGTTCCTCCGCGGGCTCCCGGACGCGGCGTGGTCGCGCGAGGGTACGCAGGAGGGCGTGGGGCCGGTCCGCCTCGCCGACGTCCCGCGCATGATGGCCGAGCACGACGCGGGCCATCGCGCGGAGATCGAGGCCCTCGTCGCCTTCCTCCGGCGCGGGTAGCCAGAGCACCTTTCCCCTTGACAATCTACAGGAGAGACGTATCTTCCTTGTAGACCGTCTAGAGGAGACCCGATGCCCTCGCCCGCCAACGTCGACCTCCTGCAGGGCACGCTCGACCTGCTGGTCCTGCGCACGCTCCAGACCGGTCCCCAGCACGGCTGGGGCATCGCGCAGCGCATCCAGCAGATCTCGGAGGACGTGCTGCGCGTCAACCAGGGCTCGCTCTACCCCTCGCTGCACCGGCTCGAGCACGAGGGCTGGATCGAGGCCGAGTGGGGCAGCTCGGAGAACAACCGCCGCGCCAAGTTCTACCGGCTGACCCGCGCGGGCCAGAAGCGGCTTGGCGAGGAGACGGAGAACTGGGAGCGCCTGTCCGGCGCGGTCGCCCGCGTCCTGCGGATGGCCTGAGCCATGCGCGCCCTTGCCCGAATCCGTCACTTCCTGCGCGCCCTCCTCTCCCGCGACGCGGTCGAGCGCGAGCTCGACGACGAGCTGCGCCTCCACCTCGAGCTCGAGGCCGAGAAGCGGCAGCGCGAGGGCGACGCTCCCGAGGAGGCGCGCCGCCGCGCCGTCGGTCAGCTTCGGCGGGGTCGAGCGCGTCAAGGAGGAGTGCCGCGAGTCCTGGGGCGTGCGCTTCCTCGAGACGCTCGCCCAGGACCTCAAGTACGGCGCGCGCAGCCTGCGCCGCAACCCCGGCTTCACCGCGCGTGGTCGCGCTCACGCTGGGCCTCGGCATCGGCGCCAACACCGCGGTCTTCAGCGTCGTGCGCGGCGTGCTCCTGCGCCCGCTGCCCTACGCGCGCGGCCAGGAGGTGGTGGCCCTCCACCAGCCCGCCGCCGCAGGCGGGCATCGAGGACATCGGCTTCTCGGTGAAGGAGGTCCGCGACTACGGCGACGCTCACGCCCGAGCCTGGAGGACGTCGTCGAGTACCACTCGATGAACTTCACGCTGCTCGGCGGCCCCGAGCCGCAGCGCGTGCGCACGGGCGTCGTGTCCGCCGCGTTCTTCGACGTGCTCGGCGTGGAGCCGATCCTGGGCCGGACCTTCCGCGACGGCGAGGACGCGCTGGGCGCGGAGGCCGCTGCTCGTCCTCAGCCACTCGTACTGGCAGCAGAAGCTCGGCGGCGACCCGAACGTGGTCGGCCGGACACTTCGAGATGAACGACCGCGTGCACACGGTGGTGGGCGTGCTGCCGCCGCTGCCCGGCTATCCCGACGAGAACGACGTCTACATGCCGGCCTCGGCGTGCCCCTTCCGCTCGCGGCCGGACGACGATGGAGAACCGCCAGGCCCGCGGCTACCAGGCCTTCGCGCGCGTCAAGCCGGGCGTGCCGCTGGAGCGGGCGCAGGCCGACCTGGCGACGGTCGCGGAGCGCCTCAAGAAGGAGTACCCGGACGCGTATCCGCAAGGGCGTCGATCCCACGGCGACGCTCGTGCCCGGTGCGCGAGGAGATGGTGCGCGACGGCGCGGCCCACGCTGCTCGTGCTCCTGGGCACGGTCGCCCTCGTGCTGCTGATCGCCTGCGCGAACGTGGCCAACCTGACGCTGGCCCGCCTCTCCGACCGCGGGCGCGAGCTGGGCGTGCGCGCCGCGCTCGGGCGCGGGGCGGCGCGCTTGCTGCGCCAGCTCCTGACCGAGAGCACGCTGCTCGCCCTCGCTCGGGCGGCGCGCTCGGGCCTCGCTGGTCGCGTTCCTGACCCGCGACGCCCTCGTGCAGTTCGCCGCCCGCTTCACGCCGCGCGCGGACGAGGTGCAGATCGACGGGGCGGTGCTCGCCTTCTCGCTCGCCGCGACCGTGCGTCACCGGCCTCCTCGTGGGCTCGCTGCCCGGGCTGCCCGCATTCGAGCGGCTCGCCCGCGCTCTCGGCCGGGGACGGGCGCACCACCGCCGGCCGCTCGCGCCAGCGGCTTGCGCTCCGCCCTCGTCGTCTCGCAGCTCGCGCTCTCCTTCATGCTGCTGATCGGCGCCGCGCTCATGCTGCGCAGCTTCGCGAAGCTGCAGCAGGTGGACGCGGGCTTCCGCGCCGACAACGTCCTCACCATGACGGTGGACCTCAACTGGTCGAAGTACACGACGCCCGAGCGCCGCGCCGGACCGCGAGCGCGTGCTGAAGGTCTTCGAGCCGCTCTGGGACACGCGTCCGCGCGGCATCCCGGGCGTCGTGACCGCGGGCACCGCGTGGACCTTCCCCCTGAACAGCGCGTTCAGCAGCAACGGCAGCTTCATGGTCGAGGGCGTCCACGAGCGACGGGCAGACGCTGCCCCGCGCGGAGTACCGCGGGCGCGAGCCCCGAGCTACTTCGAGACCCTCGGCGTGCCCGTCATGCGCGGCCGCGTCTTCGACGCGCACGACCGCGACGGCGCGGAGCGGGTGGTCGTGGTGAGCCGCGGCCTCGCGCGCCGGCACTGGGGCGCCGAGGATCCCGCTCGGCAAGCGGATCTCCACCGACCGCGGCCAGAACTGGAGCCGCGTGGTGGGGATCGTGGGCGACGTGCGCCAGACCGGCCTCGCCGCAGGAGCCGCCCGACGTCATCTACCTGCCCTTCGCGCAGTTCCCCGGCTACACGTCGACCCTGTTCGTGCGCACGATCGGCGATCCGCGGCGCCATGGCCGACCGCGTGCGCGAGCGTGGTCCGCGCCCTCGACCCGCAGGCGGCGGTCGTCGAACGTCCGCACGCTGGAGACGATCCGCCACGAGGCGCTCGCCTCGCCGCGGCTCACCGCGTTCCTGCTCGGGCCTCTTCGCGTTCGTGGCCCTCGCGATCAGCGCGGCCGGCCTCGCGGGCGTCCTCGCCTACTCCGTGAGCCAGCGCACGCGCGAGATCGGGATCCGCATGGCCCTGGGCGCGGCGCCCGCAGAGCGTCCTGCACATGCTGCTCGGCCAGGGGCTCGTCTCGGTGGGGATCGGGCTCCTCGTCGGCCTCGTGGGCGCGCTCGGCCTCTCGCGGCTCGTCTCCGGCCTGCTCTTCGGCGTCGCTCCCACCGATCCCATGTGCTTCGCGGGCTCCGCGCTCGTGCTCGTCGATCGTGGCCCTCGTCGCCTCGTTCCTGCCCGCGCGCCGCGCGACGGGGATCGATCCCATGCTCGCGCTGCGCTCGGAGTGACCATGCGAATCGGCCGAGCAGCTGCTCGCCGGGCGGCGCGGCCGCGTCGCCGCGGCGTCGGTCGTGCCGCGTCGGCGCCGACGAGCCGCGTCAGCGCACCTCGTGCCCCCCGCCCAGGGCCCGATCCCGGTCGCGTTCGTGCATCTCGAACGACGCGACCATGATCGACTTCACGGGACCCTGGGAGGTCTTCCAGGACTGCCAGGTGCGAGAGCCGGCGCCCGGCGAGAGCCTTCCACCTCTTCACGGTGGCGGAGAGCGCCGCCACCGTGCGCGTCACCGGCGGCATGCAGGTCGTCCCCGACTACACGGTGGACGACGCCCCCCAGCCCCGCGTGATCGTGGTGCCCGCGCACCGGTCGACGCCGCGTTTGCGCGAGTGGATCAAGAAGGCCAGCGAGACGACGGACCTCACGATGTCGGTCTGCACGGGCGCATTCGCGCTCGCCAAGGCGGGCCTCCTGAAGGGCCGGCCCGCCACCACGCACCACGTCTTCTTCGACGACTTCGCCCGCGAGTTCCCCGACGTCGAGCTGCGGCGCGGTCTGCGCTTCGTGGAGAGCGGGCGCGTCGCGACCGCCGGCGGCCTGACCTCCGGCATCGACCTCGCCCTGCACGTCGTGGAGCGCTACTTCGGCCGCGACGTGGCCCAGAAGACCGCGACCTACATGGAGTACGAGAGCACGAGCTGGCGGGTGTAACTCCGTCCGGACGAAAAAGGCGAGTCGACCGTCAGCCCGTGCTGGACCGTGGGCAATGTATTAGTACATTGCCCACGGTGCCGACGCTGAACGCTGACGACTCCGTCCGGGAAGAGTTCCTCGCCCCGGGGCGAGTACCGACGTCCGGACGGAGTTGCCTCGCGCCGACGGCTAGCAGCCCTTGAGGGAAATCCAGCCCACCCGGTCCCCGTTGCCGTCGAACACTGCCTGCGGGCGGTAGCACGGCTCCATGGCAGGAGGCGTGGGAAGGAGCGAGAGCATCGCCGCCTGCTCCTCGGCACTCCGGGGAGCGTCCCGGGGCCGCACGACGATCTTCGCGGGGCCTCGCCCCGGGGGCAGCAGACAGTCGGCGTAGCGATCCTCGGGCAAGCGCAGGACGAGGTGCGTCGTCTTGTCCGGCCGGATCGCGGCGAACACGACGGCTTCCGCGGGGTTGCGCTCGGTCACGCACTCCTTGATCGCCGGATAGAACGTGGAGAGCGACGAGATCCAGTCGCCGAGAGAGGGGGCCGGAGTGGGCGCGGGCGAGGGTCGGCGGCGGGGCCTCGCTGCGCTTTCGTCGGCGGGGACGTCCCCCGGGCGCCGACAGCAGCCCGCTACGAAACGGCCGTCGGGGAGCGACACGTTCACCGAGAGGGGCTGCTCCTCGCCCGATGCCGTCGAGCAGGCCGCCTCGCGCACGAACACCACGAGGTCCCCGCCCTCTCCGATTGCCCGGCCGCGCCACCCGAAGGTGGCCGATTCATCGGTCGAGAAGCGGCCTTCGAACCTCGCTTCCCTCGCCGAGGCCACCGAGAGCTGACCGCGATTCCCTGAGAGAAGGAGGCTCCAGTCCTCGCTCAGCCCGGAGCACGACAAGACCGCGGGCGCGGGCGCAGGCGTCGGCGTCACCTCCTGCGGACTCGGCACGGCCGCGGCGAAGACCAGGGACGACATCCAGAGCCTCATCGCGTTCACCTCTCCGTCTCGCTCGCCTCCGCCCGGGCCTTGATCGCGGCGAGCCAGCTTCGCCGGATGAGGGCGCTCCCGGGGTAGATGAGCCGCCAGTACGCTCCGAACTTCCGGCGGGCTTCGCCGTCCACGCCGAGTATGCGCGTCTCGGTCGTCAATCGCGTGCGGCCGTGCCCCTCGTCCAGGAGGCGGAAGTTCATCGCGACCTTGGCGCAGCCGGGCCGCTCGAAGGCCAGGAACTCCTCGGGGCCCGCGACGTGAACGCGAGTTCCCGCCCTCCGCCAGAACTGCCCGGCCGTGCCCAGGAC
The DNA here is from genome assembly GCA_963742595.1 of uncultured Acidobacteriota bacterium. GTDB lineage: Bacteria > Acidobacteriota > Vicinamibacteria > Fen-336 > Fen-336 > CAVPGH01. Next base: position 1,337,335 of record CAVUMT010000001.1, read on the forward strand.
CAGCTCCCGGTCCCCGTCCTCCGCGAGCACGAGGAAGCCGCCCCGCAGGGCGACACCGAGCAGCGGCTGCCCCTCCGCCTCGGGATCCCGTCTCCGGAGCCCGAGACCGCGGATGGCCATGAGGCCGCGGAAGAACCGGATCTCGCGGGCCGATACGTCGTGTACAGCCTTCATCACCCGGGCGGGCGACGCCCGGATGGTGGTCTCGTGCACCTCGTGGAAGTGCCAGCGCGGGAGGAAACGATCGATGCGGTCGTCGGCGGCGGTCCGGCTCTCCGACACGGGCAGCAGCGCACCCAGGACGGCCAGGACGAGTCCCGCGCCGAAGACGGCAAGCGCCCCGCGTCGGCCCAGCGCCGGATGCACCCGCACGGCGAGCACGAGGGCCAAGGCGGAGGCGAGCAGGCCCGCATAGACGATCGAAGAGGCGATCACCGTGCCGCCTTCCGCGCCGCCACACCCGCCACCATTCGTCCCTCGAAGTCGCCCTCGCGCTGGCGCACCACCTCGAGCGGGCCCACCCTGCGGACGAGCTCGCCCGGCTCGAGCAGGAAATCGGGGTTCGTCGGCTTCCCGCGCGCGGCCTGGGCCGTCGTGAACGTCTCGTAGAGCAGGAGGCCACCGGGGGCGAGGGCACGGACGAGCGCGGGAAAGAGCGGGCGGTGCAGGTAGTTGAACACCACCACCACGTCGAACGCCTCGTCGCCGAGAGCGACGTCGCCCGTCTCCAGGTCCAGCACGCGGGATTCGACGGGAAGGTCCAGCCGCCCGGCGACGGCCGCGAGCCCCGACACCCGGGACTCGTCCCTGTCGACCGCGTTCACGTGAAAGCCGGCGCCGGCAAGAAGCAGCGCGTGCCGCCCGCGCCCGCAGGCGACGTCGAGCGCACGCCCTCGCCGCGGCAGCAGGTCGGCGTTCGACAGAAGCCACGAGGACGGTCCGTCGATCGCGCCCGGCCCGTGCTCCCGTGCTCCCGTCCAGCGGGACATGCCGCCCGACATGTTCACGACGCCGGGAACGCCCGCCCGCGCGAGGAAGGCGGCGGCGTGGCGGCTGCGGATCCCGTGCTCGCAGCACACCACGATCGGTCCGGCCGTCCTCGGGGAGCACCGCGGGGCCGCACGCGACGAGGTCGGAGGGCAGGAGCTGCGCTCCCGGCACGTGGCCGAGCTCGTCGTACTCCTCGGGCGTCCTCACGTCGAGGACGAAAGCACCTTCCGCGACGAGCGCCTCCGCCTCGCGGGGAGAGATGCTGGGCACGGCGGGCGGGCGTATAGTGGCGGAGGGCTTCACCCTTCGCGCATCTTAGTCCCGCGGCTCGTCATCCGGGACGGTGCGCCACGGAGACGGAACGAGACATGGAATACGTTCGCCTGGGCCGGAGCGGCCTCAAGGTCTCGAGGCTCGCGCTCGGATGCATGACCTACGGCGATCCCGCCTGGCGGCCTTGGATGCTCGACGAAGCGGCGGCGCGCCCGCACTTCCAGCGCGGCCTTCGAGCTCGGGATCAACTTCTTCGACACCGCCGACATGTACTCGCGCGGCAAGAGCGAGGAGGTCACGGGCCGGCTGCTGCGCGAGATTCGCCAAGCGCGACGACTACGTGCTTGCCACCAAGGTCTTCTTCCCGGTGGAGAAAGGCGAGAACCGATCCGGGCTCTCCCGGAAGCACGTGCTCGCCGCCTGCGACGCCTCCCTCAAGCGGCTGGGGACGGACTTCATCGACCTCTACCAGATCCACCGCTGGGACCCGGAGACGCCGGCCGAGGAGGCGCTCTCCGCACTCGACTCGCTCGTCCGCGCGGGGAAGGTCCGCTACCTCGGAGCGAGCAGCATGGCCGCCTGGGAGTTTGCCCGCGCCCTCTCGCTCGCAGACAAGAAGGGCCTCCACCGCTTCGTCTCGATGCAGAACCACTACAACCTCGTCTACCGCGAGGAGGAGAGGGAGATGATCCCGCTCTGCATCGAGGAAGGGGTGGGCCTCGTGCCCTGGAGCCCGCTCGCCCGCGGCTTCCTGGCGGGGAGCCGGTCCCGCGAAGGGGCGAAGGAGACGGAGCGCGCCCGCGCGGACGACTTCGCGGACAAGATGTACTTCCAGCCCGAGGACTTCGACGTGCTGGACGCCGTGCTCGCGGTGGCCCGCCAGCGGGAGCGGAAGCCCGCGCAGGTGGCGCTCGCCTGGCTCCTCGCCCAGCCCGGGGGTCGGCGCCCCCATCGTCGGGGCGAGCAAGGTCTCCCACCTCGACGACCTCGCGGAGGCGGTCGCCCTTCGCCTGACCGACGAGGAGACGAGGCGACTGGAGGCGGCCTACAAGCCCCATCCCGTCCACGGCCACGATCAGCCCACTCCCCGGGACGTTCTCCGCTCGCGCTAGATCCCGTGGGCTGCCCGGAGTGCGATCTCGTGCGCGCGGGAGCGACTCCGCTCGGCGCCCCGGTGCTCCGGCGCGGCCCCTTCGTGGTGCACGCCGGCGCCCGAGCCGTTCCCCGTGCCCGGCTGGCTCTTCGTCGCACCCGCCCGTCACGTGGAGCAGGTCGACGCGCTGGACGCGGTCGAGCGGGCGGCGCTGGGGCCGCTCGTGGCGGAGGTCGCGGCGGCGCTGCGCGCGGAGACGCCCTGCGCCAAGGTCTACGTGTCCGTGTTCGCGGAGGTGCTGCACCACTGCCACGTGCACGTGGTGGCGCGCCCTCCCGACCTTCCGGCGAACGAGCGGGGCGCCCGGCTCTTCGCGAGCGAGCGTCGCGCCGATCCCGCGGAGGCGCTCGCGGTCGCGCGCCGGGTCCACGCCCGTCTCGCCGCCTCCGTCTCCTCGCGCGGCGTGAGCCCCGTGCTCCTGTCGGGCCTCGTCTGGCCGGGCCTCGGTCAGCTCGCGAGCGGCCACCTGCGGAAGGGTCTGCTGATTGTCGCGGGCACGCTCGCCGCGTTCGGCTTGCTGGTCGTGCGCGTGGCCGACGAAGCGCTCCGCCGCATGCCCACCGATCCCGCGGACTTCGACCTCGTTCGGCTCTTCGAGATGGCGGGGGCGATCCGCCAGGACAACGCAGCCTTCTTCACGGGTATCACCGCCGTCCTCGTGGGGCTGTGGGCTTTTGCCGTCGTCGACGCCTGGCGAGACCGCCAACGACGTACGGTGAAGACCGGCGATCGCGCTACTTCCTGACCACTTCCAGCTGGTTCACGACCGTGTAGCCCGTGGCCTTGGACGTGGCCACCTTCTCCGCGAGCGCCTTCTGCTCCGCGGACGGAACGCTGCCCTTCAGGATGACCGTCTGGGTCTTGGCGTCGGTGTCCACGTTGATGTGGCTCGCGTCGATCGTCTTGTCGGCGAGGAGCGCTGCCTTCACGTTGGCGGTGGTCGTCGCCGCCGCCACCGCGGCCCCCGCCTGCTTCGAAGCCTCCGCAGCGGCCGAGCCGGCGCTCTCCGCGGCGGCCTGGCCCGCCGCCCTCGCATCCTTGGCGGCGCCCGCAGCCGCGTTGGCGGCCGCCTGGCCCATCTCCTTGGCGCTCTGCGCGGCGGCCGCGCCCGCTTCCGAAGCGCTCTGGGCGGCATCCGCAGCCACGTTCGCCGCGGCGTCCGCCGTCTTCGCGGCCGCATCCGCCACGGCGTCCGCGGCCTTGTCCGCGGACTGCCTTGGCGTCCTTCTTCACGCCCTCCGCGGTGTTCTGACAGGCGGCGAAGCCCAGCGCGAGGATCGTCGCCAAGAGGACCCAGGGTGTCGATCGCACGATCTTCATGGACAGCTCCCTTCCGGACATCCGCACGCCACTATCCCACACGCGGGGAAAGGACCGTACACCGGACGGGACGCGCTCAGCGCTGGCGCGAGGGGACCCAGGCCGTCGTCCGCCCCCCGATCGTGTGGTGCACGATCCGCTCCCCCGCCGCCGTGCGCGCCTCGCGGTTCTTGCCCCAGCGACGATGAAAGAGCCACCCTCGGGGGAACCGGTCGGAGTCCGCGTCCACCCGCACCGCGCGCTTCACGACGGAGACGAGCCGTGAGCGCAGGCGCCGGACCTCCGCCCGGGAGAGCCGCGACGCATGGCGGTCGGGCCGGATCCGGGACTGGAACAGCACCTCGTCCGCGATCCAGTTCCCGACACCCGCGAACACGGCCTGATCGAGGAGCACGGCCTTTATCGGCGCGCTCCTCCGCGCGAGCAGCCGCACGAGCTCACTTTCGGACGGCGGATCGAGGAGGAGGTCGTGCCCGAGGTCGACGATCGGGGTCTCGCGCTCCGGCTCGTAGCGCAGCCGGATGCGCCCGAGGCGGCGGCCGTCGGGCATCGCGAGCCGCGTGCCGTCGTCCATGCGCAGCTCGATCTTCCAGAAGCGCGGGCGGTCCTCTTCGCGCCGGTAGAGCTCGAACCATCCCGTCATCCCGAAATGGAAGAGCGGCCAGGGCCGCTTGTCGAGCTCCATCCAGAGATGCTTCCCCTTGCGACGCACCGCGAGGACCTTGCGCCCGGTCAGCGCGTCCTCGAACTGACGCGGGCTCACTCCCTCGTAGACGATCGAGTCGGGGGCGGCCATCACCTCGGCGATGCGGCGGCCCCGGAGAGCCCGGTGGGCACGGCGGCGGACGCTTTCGACCTCGGGCAGCTCCGGCATCGGCTCAGCGGGGCTTGCGGCCCCAGACCTGGGTGACCACGTAGCTCAGGCCGGTAGTGGCGGGGTCGGCGGCGACCGCCTCCACGCCCGCGATCGCCTCGTCCAGCTCCGCGGCCGTGAGCAGGCCCGCCTCGAGGATGCGCGGCCGGAGCGACTTCGCGAACATCGCGGGAAGGCCGAGGTAGGGGTTCCGGTCCTTGAGCCCCAGCACCGCGGCGCGGAGCCTCAAGTCCTCTACTCCCGCCGCGCGCAGGAGGCCGAACGTGCGCCGTCCCGCGTCGAGGTCGCCGCCCCCGCGGCGGAACGCCTCGCGAACGGTGGCGGTGAGGCGGTCCCAGGCCGGGCGGGGCGGCTGGCAGGTCCACGAGGACGTGTCGGGCTCCTGGACCGCGAGGACGCCGCCCGGGCGGGCGAGCGCGAGCATCTCCTTCAGCAGCTCCTCGTCGCGTCCGCCGGGGGCGAAGAGGAACCGCACGTGCACGAGGTCGAAGGAGGCGCGAGGAAGGCGCGTGCGATAGGCGTCCACCTCCGCGAGCTCCACGTTCGTCCAGCCTTCCTCCTTCAGTACCGCCCGGGCGCCTTCCACCTGGATCGCGTCGTTCTCGACTCCCACCACGCGCCCGCTCGCTCCGACGCGACGGCTGAGCGGCCCCAGGATCCCGAGGGCGCCGCAGCCGAGATCTGCGCAGCGCCAGCCCTCCTTGATGCCGATGCGGTCGAGGAACGCTTCCGTCTCGGGCTCCCAGACGCGGGCCTGGAGGCGCAGCCTCTCGAGCTCGCTTTCCCGGCCTCCCATGAGGTACGCCATGTCAGTCGGACGGCCGGTCGCCGGCTCGGTAGAACAGGACGGTGGCCTTCTCCACGGTGGCCAGCCCTTCCTTCACCATCTCGTCGAGGCGAGGAAGGAATCCCTGGATCTTCTCTTCCGTATCGACGATCTCGACGACGACGGGCAGGTCCTCGGACAGGCGCAGGATGCGGGAGGTGTGGACGCGGCTCCGGGCGCCGAAGCCCTCGAAGCCCCGGAAGACCGTGGCGCCCGCGAGCCCGCGGTGGCGAGCCTCCTGGACGATGGCCTCGTAGAGGGGGCGTCCTTCCCACCGGTCCGCTTCCCCGATGAAGATGCGGAGGAGCTGCCCGTCGCGCGGCAGCGTCAAAGGACGCCTCTCGCGGTGGTGGCCCCGCCCCACACCGCGGCGAGGCCGAGGATCACCTGCCCCGCCACGTTGACCGCGGCGCGGAGGCCGCTTCCCTCGCGGATGAGCTCCAGCGTCTCGTAGCCGAACGTCGAGAACGTCGTGTACCCGCCGAGGACGCCCACCATCAGGAAGAGTCGAAGGGCGGGGCCGATCAGGAACATCTCCTGGGCGAGAACGCCCAGGAAGCCGATGGCGTAGCACCCGCTCACGTTGACGAAGAACGTGGCGTACGGGAAGTCCGCGGGCAGGAATCGGTAGGCGAGTCCCTGGACCAGGTAGCGCGCGGCGGAGCCCAGGAAGCCTCCGGCCCCGACGATCAGCGTCCGCTCGAGCATCGATGCCCGCGAGTCTCTCCCGCGGCCGCCCCTCGAATCAAGTTTGCCGGCGTGGCGCCCGCACGACAGAATGCCGGCTACCGGAGACGACTTGAGCGAGCCCCTCTTCCCCGACTTGCGCTCCTTCCTCGACCAGTTGCGCCGGGACCGGGACCTCGTGGTCGTGGAGGCCGAGGTGGACGCGCGTCTCGAGGCCGCGGAGATCCACCGGCGCGCGATCGCCGCGGGCGGGCCCGCGCTCCTCTTCACGCGTGTGAAAGGGGCGGACTTCCCGCTCGCCACGAACCTCTTCGGGACGGCGCGGCGCGCGGAGATGGCGTTCGGCCGCCGGCCGATGCGGCTCGTGAAACGGCTGGTCGAGCTGGCCGAGACGCTCCTCCCGCCGACGCCGTCGAAGCTCTGGGGCGCCCGCGACGCGCTGGGCCAGGTGATCCGGATCGGTTTGCGTCGGGGGACGGCCGGGCCGGTCACGGAAGTGACGACGAGCGACGTCCGGCTGGACCGTCTGCCCGTCCTCACCTGCTGGCCCGAGGACGGCGGCCCGTTCGTCACGCTGCCCCTCGTCTATACGGAGCACCCCGACAGCAAGGGGCGGAGCGACTCCGAGCGTCTGCGAGGAGAAGCTGCGCGCGGGAGCGCAGCTCCCGGGCGCAGCAACCTGGGCATGTACCGCCTGCAGGTCCACGACGCGCGCACCACGGGCATGCACTGGCAGATCGGCAAGGGAGGCGGCTTCCACTACGCGGTCGCGGAGGCGCGAGGAACGGCCCTGCCCGCCGCGGTCTTCCTCGGCGGGCCGCCCGCCCTCATCCTCGCGGCGATAGCGCCCCTGCCCGAGAACGTCCCGGAGCTGATGCTCGCCTCGCTGCTGCAGGGCGAGCGGCTGCCTCTCGCGGCGGGCCCCGGTCCGCTGCCCCTCGTCGCGAGCGCGGAGTTCGCTCTCGTCGGCTCCGTGCCTCCGGTCGAGCGGCGGCCCGAGGGACCCTTCGGCGACCACTACGGCTACTACTCGCTGCGGCACGACTATCCCGTCTTCCGCGTGGATCACATGTGCCGCCGCCGCGACGCCATCTATCCGGCCACCGTCGTCGGCAAGCCGCGCCAGGAGGATTTCTTCATCGGCGATCTGCTCCAGCAGCTGCTCTCTCCCCTCTTCCCGCTCGTCATGCCCGCGGTCGAGGCCCTCTGGTCGTACGGAGAGACGGGCTATCACTCGCTGGCGGCGGCGGTGGTCAAACAGCGCTATCCGCGGGAGGCCATGGCCTCCGCCTTCCGGATCCTCGGCGAGGGCCAGCTCTCTCTAACGAAGTTCCTGCTCCTCACCGACCAGCGAGTCGACCTCCACGATTTCCGGAAAACCCTCGAGCACGTCCTCGAGCGCACGCACCCCGAGACCGACCTCTACGTCTTCTCGAACCTCTCGATGGACACGCTCGATTACACGGGGCCGGCGGTCAACCAGGGCTCGAAGGGCGTCTGGCTGGGTCTCGGGGATCCGGTGCGAGAGCTTCCGCGGGAATTCCGGCCGTCCACGGCCGTGCCTTCCGAGCTCTCGGACGTGCGCGTCTTCTGCGGAGGATGCCTCGTGGTCGGCGGTCCGCCGTTCGAGTCCGACCGGGACGCTCCTTCCCGGCTCGCCGCTCATCCCGCCTTCCGCGGCTGGCCTCTCGTGGTCCTCACCGACGAGCCCAGGCGCGCGGCCGCGAGCCCGATGAACTTTCTCTGGACGACCTTCACCCGCTTCGAGCCCGCGGCCGACATCCACGCCGCCACAACGCGCGTCGTTCGCCATCACCTCGTCCACGAGCCCCCGATCGTCATCGACGCCCGCCGGAAGCCGTCGCTGCCGAAGGAGCTCTCGTGCGACCCCGCGATCGCGGCCACCGTCAGTCGGCGCTGGCGCGAGTACTTCCCAGCGGGCGGCGTGGAGATGGGCGATTCGGAAGCGGGCCATCTGGATCGGGCACCGGGCTAACCCCGAGGCCCCTCCACGTTCGGGACCGATTGGCGTCCCGTTGCCGATCCCCAGTGCCGAGACATCGCCTTCCTGCCGTAGTCGACCTCGGCCATCAGCCGGTTGTGGGCAGGGCACATCAGGGAGATGTTGTCGACCTCGGGGCCACCTCCGAGCCCGAACGGATGCCGATGGTGGTACTCGAGGCGATGACGCTCGGGGCATCTTCGGCCTCGGACATCCACGAAACGGCATCGACCTTCGTCGCGCCGATGAACGGCGCGGCGAACCGCGCCCGGGATATGCCTTGAGGAGGGGTTCGTCCGGACAGGGTTCGTCCGGGGAGAGCTCGCCCGGCCGAATCGCCGGGCCTCTAGTCGCTCGAGCGTCTCGCTGACCGCCTTCTCGATGATCTGTCCGAGATCGCCGTCCGGGACTTCATGGCGCAGGAGGGCACGAAGTCGCTCGAGCTTGTCGTGAAGCTCGGCTCCGGCCGTGAACTGCACCTTGTACCGAGCCGGGGAAAGCGGCTGGACGATTGGGGGGGCGACCGGGACTGGACGAGGGACGAGGTCCGGACGGCGAGGAGTCACGGTGCCCGCAACTCCGTCCAGACCGAGTTCGGAAGCTGCGGCACGTGCAACTCCGTCCGGACCGAGTTCACCGATTGCGACCTCGGCTCGAGCCTTGCGAATCGTCGGGTCTTCTCGAATCGGCCGTTCCGGCAGCTTTCGCAGCAACGCAGGCACGTCGGGGCGGGGAGCCCACTCTGCGACGAGCTCCTCGATCTGCCGCTTGGACTTGTGGACCGCTCCAGCGAGAAGCACGTCCCGGTTCTCCCGCGTCAGGTGCCGCGCCAGCTTGGCGATGCCGCTCAGGTGGAGACGACCGTCGGCGAGCATCTCCAGGATCACAGGGTGCTCTCGAGCCGCCCGAGCCACCGCGATCCGCAGGTAGGCCTCGGCCTCGGAGAGGTGGAGGACGTCGGTGCAGTAGACGAACATCGAGGGGGAGGCCTCGCGGGCGTAGAGGCGCCGCACCTCCACCTCGGCGATGTGGGCGACGAGATCGGCCTCCACGCGGCGGGACTGACGCGAGCAGCTCGGTGAGTCCGCGAAGGAGGTCGTCGTCGGAGAGCGATTCGAGCGGCCGTTCGAGTGACATGCAACAACTGTAGACCCGAGGCCGGTCACAATGGGTCCAACGCCTAACGAATGAAGAAGAATTCTTCGACCGGCTTCGCCTCGGGAGATTGTCGCACCTCAACCGACTGCGTCCGGACCGAGTAGTCCCCCGCGGCTTCGGCGACCAGCAGAACGAATGCGTGGTCAGTCGCGAACTCAAGTACTACTTGAAGCGACTCCGTCCGGACCGAGTAACCGATCTACCCATTCCAGGACGAGTCGCGCACCCGCGACGCTACACAAGGCGACTCGTTCCCGCCCTCACTCCCCCACGAGGGCCCGGAAGCGGGGGTCCGACCGCAGACCCAGGAGCGCCGGCTCGATCCGCGCGCGGGCGACGTTGAACCGGCGCTGGCCCTCGATCGCGCGCTCGAGCGAATCGAGGGCAGGATCGACGTCGCCGCGCAGCGCGTAGGCGCACGCCGCGTAGTAGCGGGTGAAGGGGTCGTCGGCGCCGGTGCGGAGGCGCCGCTCGAAGGCCTCGATCGACAGGTCGAGAGCCGCCTTGCTCGCGGCGGGGTCGCCGAGCCGGAGGTGCGCCTCGCCGAGCCGCTGGTGCAGCTCGATGAAGATGCGCGCCTTGAGCGCGTGGTCCACGCGACGGAGGAACTCCAGCTCGCGCTCGAACTGGTGCTGCCTCGGCGGACCTCCCCTGCAGGGCGTAGATCTGGCCGAGGCGCACGTAGGCGCCCACGATCACGACGCCCGCCTTGCCCGACAGGAACTCCTCCTGCGACACGATCGCGCGCCACGCGGCGGCCTCCGCGCGCGGGAAGTCGCGCTGGAGGGCGGCGCAGTGCGCGAGCTGGAGCGCGCTCCAGCCCGCCTGCGGGTTCAGGGTCAGGGCCTTCTCGTAGGCCTCGACCCCCCGGGCGAAGTCGCCGCGGCCGATGAAGTGCACGCGGCCCAGGACCGAGTAGGCGGTGGCGTCGCACGGGGTCGAGGGCGAGCGCGTGCTCCAGGGCCTCGATCGCCTCGTCGTCCCGTCCCAGCGCGAGGAGAGGCGGGGCGAGCTCGCGCCAGGCGTGGGCGAAGCGCGGGCGCAGCTCGATCGCCCGGCGGATGCTCGCGAGGGCGCGCTCGTTGAGCTCGCGCATGCCGAGGTACGAGGCCTTCACCTCGTAGGCGCTTCCCAGCTCGGCGTGGGCGCGCGCGTAGGCGGGATCGAGGGTGACCGCGCGCTCGAAGAAGAGGATGGCCCGGTCGAGCGACTCGGGCGTCTCCGCCCGGAAGTTCAGGAGGCCCTTCGTGTAGGCCTCGTAGGCCTCGACGCTCTGCGTCTCCTCGGTCCTCCGATCCCGGCGTCACCGGCACGTGGAGGCGCAAGCCGGCGCTGAGCTCGGCGACGATGCGGTCCTGCAGGGCGAAGACGTCGTCCATCCGGCCGTCCGCCTTCATCGTCTGCAGGACGGCGCCCGTCTCCGTCTCGGTGACGCGCGCGGTGACGCGCACGCGATCGCCCGCGCGCTGGTACGCCCCGCTCACCACGAGGCCTGCGCCCACCTCGCGGCCCAGCCGGACGGCGGAGCTCCTCGCTCCGGCGCCGCCCCCCAGCTTGCGCATGACCTCGAAGACCCGCTCGCGCGACACCACGCACAGCCCGGGCACGGACTTGAGGTCCGCGGCCACGGTCTCGGCGATGCCCGTGCCCAGCCAGTCGTCCTCGGGGCGGCCCGTGATGTTGGCGAAGCTCATCACCGCCACCGTCCGCGCCTCGGGGAGGGATACGGCGGCCGCGCGCCGCCTCCGTGCCGACGGGCCGCGATCCGCTCCAGGACCTCGCGCATGCCCGCGGGCCGGCGGTCGCGGTCCTTGGCGAGCATGTCGAAAACGAGCCGCTGCAGGTCCGGGCCCACCGGCTCGCCGTCGCGGACGAGCGGCGGCGGCTCCTCGCGGAGGATCGAGGCGAGGAGCTCCACGGCGCTCGTGCCCGAGAACGGACGCCGCCCGGCCACGAGCTCGTAGAGCACGATCGCCGAGCGAGAAGACGTCGCTCCGCGCGTCGATCTCCCCGCCCCGCGCCTGCTCGGGAGACATGTAGGCGAGGGTGCCGAGGAGCGCGCCCGGCGTCTCGAAGCCCCGGTGCCGGCCGCTCCAGGTCTCGGTCTCCTCCCCGATCGGGGCGACGTACTTGGCGAGGCCGAAGTCGAGGACCTTCACCCGCCCGACGTCCGTGACCATCACGTTCCCCGGCTTGACGTCGCGGTGCACGACGCCGCGGTCGTGGGCCTCGGCGAGCGCGTCCGCCACCTGCCGGACGATGGCGAGGACCTCCGGCACCGTGAGCCGCCGCTCCCGCTCGAGCGCGGCGAGCGTCCGGCCCGCGACGTACTCCATCGCGATGAAGCGTGCGCTTCTGCCCGTCGCGCTCGGTCTCGCCGACCTCGTAGATGACGGCGATGTTCGGGTGGTTGAGGGCGGAGGCCACGCGCGCCTCGCGCACGAGGCGCGCGCCCGCCTGCTCGTCCGCCGACTCGCCCCCGGTGAGCATCTTGAGGGCCACGGGCCGGTGGAGGCGCAGGTCCTCCGCGAGATACACCTCGCCCATCGCCCCCGCGCCGAGCTTCTCCGTCAGGCGAAAGTGGGAGACCGTCTCGCCCAGCATGTCTTTCGATTATGGCCCTTCGTGAGGGCCGGCGTCAGACCTCGATCACCCGCCCCCGGCCGGTGCGCGCGGCTTCCGCGGCCACGTAGCCCGCCACCGCCGCGTCCTGGATGCCCACGCCCGTCAGGTCGGCCACCGTGATCTCGTCCAGTCGCTCCGCGGCCGGGCTTGCTCCCCGCGGCGAGCTCGCCCAGCTCGCCGTACACGTCTTCCGGCTTGAGGACGCCCGTCTCCACCGCGTGGTGGATCTCCCCGAAGCGCAGGCACTGCGCGAGCGAGTCCGCCACCACGCGGTCCGCCTTGGCGAGGACGAGCGCGAAGACCTCCTGCTTGCCCGGCGCGTCCGCGCCCACCGCGGTGATGTGCGTCCCCTTGATCACCCAGTCCTCGCGCACGAGGGGCTCGGACGCGGCGGTGGTCGGTGATCAGCACCTCCGACCCCTCGACCGCCTGGTAGACGCTGCCCACCACCTCCACGGGCAGCGGAGAAGCGCTCCTGCATCTCGCGGGCGTAGGCGGCGGCCTTGTCCTCCGAGCGTCCCCAGACGATCACGCGCTGCGGCTTGCGCACGAGCAGGAGCGCCTCGAGCTGGAAGCGGGCCTGCACGCCGGAGCCCAGGATCCCCACCTGCGCGACGAGCGGATTGGCGAGGAGATCGGCGGCGAGCGCGCCCGCGGCCGCCGTCCGCAGGTCGGTGAGGTAGCCGTTGTCGAAGAGCACGGCCTCGAGGAAGCCCGTGGCCGCGTCGAACACGAGCATGACCCCGCTCCCCGGCGACCGGCCCCGTGAAGCGTTGCCCGGGAAGCTGCCCGCCTCCTTCAGCACGAAGCTCGGAGCGCCGTGGAGGTAGGCGGCCTTGACGTGCACCTCCCCCGCCCCCCCCGGCATGTCGAGGGCGATGACGCCGGGCAGCGACCGCCTCGTCCGCGACCGAGCCGGGCGAACGCCTCGCTTGACCTCGCGCAACGCCTGGCGGGGGCCGATCAGCTCGCGGATCTCGGGCTCGAGGAGGAGTCGGACGGGGCGACCCATCGGCATGCCGATTCTAGCAGCGATCGCGTCCGCGCTCCCCGCCCACGATGAGCCGGGCGCTGCGCTGGTAGGTGAGGTAGGCCCAGGCCCACGTGAAGAGGACCACGAACCGGTTACGGAAGCCGATAAGGAAGAAGATGTGGATGGCGAGCCAGGCCGCCCAGGCCGGAAACCCCCAGAGACGGAGCTTGCCGACGACTGCCACCCCCGATCGGCGACCGATGGTGGCCAGCGAGCCCTTGTCCACGTACCGGAAGGGAAGAGGAGCCTGGCCGTCGAGGGCGCGCAGGACGTTGCGCGCGGCGTGCCGGCCCATCTGCATCGCCGCGGGGGCGACTCCGGGGACGGGTCGGCCGTCCTGCTCGACCGAGGCGAGGTCGCCGACGACGAACACCTCGGGGTGGCCGGGAAGCGCCAGGTCAGGCGTCCACCTTCACGCGACCCGCGCGGTCGAGAGGCGCGCCCAGCGAGCGAGCGAGGGGCGACGCCTGCACGCCCGCCGCCCAGACGACGGTGCGCGCGGCCACGCGCTCGGCGCCCATCTGCACGCCCTCCGGCGAGAGCCCGGTGACGGCCATGCCCGTCCACACTTGCGCCCCCAGGGCCTCGAGCTGGCGCGCGGCGCGGTCGGAGAGATCGGGCGGGATAGGCGGGGAGGATGCGCGGGCCCGCCTCCACGAGGATCACACGGGCCGCGCGCGGATCGATCCGCCGGAACTCGCGGACGAGCGTGTGGCGCGCGATCTCCGCGAAGCGCCCCCGCCATCTCGACACCCGGTGGGCCCGCCCCCCACCACGACGAAGGTCAGCCAGGCGCGCCGGCGCTCCGCGTCTTCCTCGCGCTCCGCCGCCTCGAAGGCGACGAGCGCGCGGCGGCGGATCTCCAGCGCGTCCTCGAGCGATCTTCAGGCCGGGGGCGAGGCGGCTCCCACTCGTCGTGGCCGAAGTAGGAGTGCGTGGCCCCCGCCGCGACCACGAGCTAGTCGTACGCGAGCGCGCCGTCCGCGAGGAGAAGGCACCTCCCCGCGACGTCGATCGACCGGGCCTCCGCGAGGACGACCGACGTGTTCGCCTGCTTGCGGAGGATACGGCGGATGGGCGACGCGATCTCCGCGGGGGAGAGTCCGGCCGTCGCCACCTGGTACAGGAGGGGCTGGAAGAGGTGGTGGTTGCGGCGGTCCACCACGGTCACGCGGACGGGGGCGTGACGGAGAGCGCGCGCGGCCTCGAGCCCCCCGAAGCCCGCGCCCAGGACGACCACGTGGGGACGGGGAGCACCGGAGGCGGTCACGGCGAGGAGACTAGCATTGCTTGCGTGCCGCGGAGAGCGTGGGCTAGAGTCGCGAGGATTCGAAGGGAGGCGGCATTTGGGCGAGAGTGCGGCGAAGCGCATCGTGGGCGTGCTCGTGCTCTGTCTGGCGGGAGCGGCGATCTCGGGCCTCCTGCTCCTGCAGCACCACGGCGAGCCGGTCGCTTCGTCCACCGTGAACCAGGTCTGCGGCGACGGGCAGACGAGCGGCTGCGAGACCGTGGCCCGCAGCTCCTGGTCGAAGGCGGGAGGCGTCCCTCTCGCCGCGATCGGCCTCGCCTTCTACGGCTCGCTCGTCATCCTGCTGGCGCTCCTCGTCCTCGCTCCCCCCGAGGCCCGCGACGGGCTCGTCTTCCTGGTCGTCGCCGCACTCGGCGCCGCGCTCGTCGTCGACCTCGTGCTCCTGGGCCTCCAGGCCTTCTCCATCCGGGCCTACTGCGTGCTCTGCCTCGTCACCTACGTCTTGAACGCGGCGTGCCTCGCCCTGCTCTGGCCCGCCCGGCGGGCCGCGCGAGCCGTCGGTCCCGCGGCCCAGGGGACGACCGGCCGCCTCGCCCTCGCGGGTTGGACGCTCGGCTCGCTTGCCATCGTGGGGAGCGTGCTGGCCGCGGAGAGCGCACTCGCCCAGCGCGAGAAGGCGCGGATCGGGGCGCTCCTCGGGGCGCCGGCGCCCGCTCCCCCGACCACGATGGCGACCGCCGTTCAAGTCCCTGGCGCCGTCGGCGCCGTGAGCGCCGCCACGCCGGCGCCCACGCCCGAGGTCCAAGCAGCGTCCGCGCCCCCCGCGGGCGACCTGAAGTACTACCAGGATCTCGCCAAGCGATTGCAGGACACCCTCGACGACCCGCAGAAGCTCAACGACTACTACGCCGCGAAAGCCGCGAAGGAGTTCGAGAAGGCGCCGGTGCAGAAGCTGGACCTGGCGAACACGCCGTTCAAGGGGCCGGCGAACGCCCCGGTTCAGGTCGTCGAGTTCTCGGACTTCCTCTGCCCCTACTGCCGCAACATCGCCGCCGCCTTCGCGCAGTTCGTCCCCCAGTCCGGCAACCGCGTCGCCGTCTACTTCAAGAACTACCCGCTCGACAAGGAGTGCAACCCCTCGCTCCCCCGCACGAGCCACCCCGGGGCCTGCCTGCTCGCGCTGGGCGGGATCTGCGCGAACTACCAGGGGAAGTTCCAGGCCTACCACGATCGCGTGTTCGCGGCGGAGCTTCGCGACCCCAAGGCGGAGGACGTCATCAGGCTGGCGGGAGAGGCGGGCCTGAACCCGGACGCGGTGCGAAGCTGCCTCGGCGACCCGAAGACCCGGGAGTCGCTCGTCGCCGACATCGAGGAAGGACGGCGCGTCGGGGTCCAGGCGACCCCCACGCTTCTGATCAACGGCAAGAAGCTCCCGCGCGTCGAGGACTTCGTGTCCGTGGTGGATAAAGAGGCCCAGGCAAAGGGTTTTCCTCCCTTGGCGGAGGCGAAGGGCCACTAGGCCGACTTGATTTCGGCTCGGCTCTTGCAGGATCCTTAATGGTCCATTTGCCGTATTTTCTCGAGCGGGCGCAAGGGGGGCCTAGCGCCGCATGAGGGGTTCCTGCTGTGAGGAGCGTACAGGTCGTTTCGAGCGTAGTCGATCGTTCGGCCGAGGCCAGGAAAGCTCGACGTCGGCTCTATCCGGTGACCGTCCTTTACACCCTGTTCGCCACGGTGGTGCTCCTGACGGCCCTGCGCACCCGCCCGCGGCTCGCCCTTCTTTCGTTCGGGCTCGGCGTCGTCCTGTGGACGGGCCTCGAGTACTACGCGCACCGGTTCGTCCTGCACGGCCGCTTCCCGGACGGCCCCGGCTTCTTCGAGCACTTTCTACACAAGTATTTCGACCACCTGCACTGGGAGCACCACAAGCGGCCCTGGGACGGCAACCACATCAACGGCACCATCGCGGACACGCTCCCGCTGACCGCCCCGGTCGCGCTCCTGGGGCTCCTGTTCCCCTCCTGGACCTTGTCCGCCGTCCTGGCCGGGCTGCTGCAGGCCTACATCGTCGAGGAGTGGGTCCATCACTCCGTGCACTTCTACGAGTTCCAGGGACGCTACTTCCGGTACATCAAGCGGCATCACCTGTACCACCACAGCCCCAAGGGAATGAACGTCGCCTTCGGGCTGACGAACGGCTTCTGGGACATCGTGTACGACACCCGCATCGCAGCCGACGTACGTCTCGCCCTCTACCGCGAGAAGCGCGGGGAGCGTCCGGCCGCCTGACCCCGGGTCGGCGCCTCGCTGCCTCTTGACCGACACGCGGCCTCCCGGTAGCCTCGCGGCATGAACCTCGAGGCTTGGCTGAGGCAGGATCATTCCCTGACGGATCAGCTGAAGGTCATCGAGGGACTCTGCCACGCCTTGAACGAGGCCCACGGGCGGGGGGTGGTCCACCGAGGGCTCGACCCGGCGAACGTGGACGTCGAGTCGGACGGCGGATGCGACCTCGGAAGCGCTACGTCGGGATCGTCCGCGAACGCCTACCGCGCCCCCGAGCTCGGGGAGGGCGGCGCCCCTTCGCCGCAGTCGGACATCTACGCGGCGGGCGTCATCTGCTACGAGATGCTCTCGGGCCGGACGCCTACCGGGGAGCGGCCGACCCCTCTCGCCGACCTGCGCCCGGACGTCTCTCGCGACCTCACGGACGCGGTCATGGGCTGTCTCGAGAAGGGACCCGACTGGCGACCCAAGGACCTCTCCTACCTGCTGCAGGTCGTCGGCACGCTGCGCGGCGGCAAGGGCGCGGGCCGCGCCGCGCCGCGCGCGGCCGAGCCGAAGCACTCCGGCTCCCGGTCCTCCGCCGCTCCCGCGCGTCGCGCGCCCGCTCGCGGAGGCTCGAAGAGCAACCTGCCTCTCGTGGTGGCCGTGGCGGTGCTCGCGCTCGCCGCGGGCGCCGGCTATTGGCTCTACTTCAAGCAGTCGGGAACGGAGACGCCGGTGGCCTCGCTCCCCCCGCCCACCACACTTGCGACACCTCCGCCCACGGTGGAGACGACACCGACGCCGGTGGCGGTGGCCACCCCCAGGGTGGTCGAAACGCCCAAGGCCGGGACCACGCCGACGCCCGCCGCCACTCCCGTCCCCACACCGACTCCGCGGGCGGTCGCGGTGGCCACGCCGACGCCGGTTGCGGCCACCCCCACGCCGGTCGCAGTCGTTGCCACGCCGCCACCCACGCCGCCTCCCACGACCGCACCTGCGGCGCCCGCGCTCCTCACGGCGGTCTCGCCGCTCACGGTGAAGCGCGGGGGGACGACGATGCTCGATCTGCGGGGGACCGGTCTACGCCCCGACCAGCAGGCCCGCATCATCAAGGTCAAGGAGAACACCGACGGCATCTCGGTCCAGCGTCAGAAGTACATGGACTCCACGCTGATCAAGGTGCTCCTGAGCCTGGATCCCAACGTTCCGCCGGGCTCCTACGCGGTGGCCCTGTCCGACTCGAGCGGGCTGACGAACACGCTGTCGTTCACGGTCGTCAAGTAGCCCGATTTCCACAACCCATCCGCGGCCTTTCCGCGGGGCTTGGACAGCTTACGCACAGGTTTTCCACGTCAGGCGGGGGTCCGCCGCGCGGCTAGCCGCCCGAGTAGTAGCCCTTCTTCGCGCGCGCCGTGGCGGAGGGCAGGTCGACCTCGACCTCGATCCTCCTCCAGCCGCGCCGTCCCGAGGGGGGCGGCTCGTAGCCGATAAGGTAGCGGTGGCGAAGCGTGAGGGCGATCGACTCGACGGCGCGCTGCAGGCGAGCGCTGCCGGGAAGGTCGTCGTCGGGTGAGAAGTGCTCGAGCCCGTCCAGGATCTCGGCCCGCCCTCCCGTTTCCTCGGCGAGGTCGAGCAGCGGCCCCGCGTCGAAGCCCGATCGGCCGACCCCGTAGCCGCTTCCCTGCCCACCGCCGCTCCCCGGCCAGCTTCCGCGGCCGTCATCCGGCGTGCCCCCGCGGCCGCCCCCGCCCCCGGGCCAGCCGCCGGGGAATCCGGGTCCGCCTCCCGGAGGCCGCCCTCGACCGGGACCGGGCCCCCCCGGGACCCCTCCACCCCCGGGCCGTCGGGGTGGAGCCGAGAGGTTGCGGATCATGTTGCCGCTGAGGCCGATCGAATAGACGGGGACCTCGGACCTCCGTGCGAGGTCGCGCAGCATGTTGAAGGAGGTTCCGCTCGTGGTGTCGACGCCGTCGGTCACGAGCACGACCGCTTTCGACTCCGCGGGCCCCCTCGCCACGCGCTGGATGGCCTCGTACGCCGCGTCGTAGAGCGCCGTCCCTCCTACGGGCTCGAGCTGGTCGAGGACCCGGTAGAGGAGGTCCCGGTCGGAGGTGAAGTCCTGGATCACACGCACGCGGTCGTTGAACGTGACGACCATGACCTGGTCGGCCGGCTCGAGCAGCTCGATGAAATAGCGGAGCGAGCGCTCCACCTGCCGGATCTTCTTCTGCATGCTGCCGCTCGCGTCGAGCGCCATCGCGATCCGGAGCGGCTGCCGCTCGCCGCTGAAGAGCGTGACCTCCTGCCGCTTGCCCTCTTCGGAGATCCGGAAGTCGGCCCCCTGGAGTCCCATGAGGGGCTGACCCCTCCTGTCCAGGACGGAGACGGGCACCCTCACCGTGCGGGTCGCCGCGGCGAACGTGGGCTTCCCGCCCGCCCCGCCGGGGGCCGCGACGATCGGCACCGGTGGCTCGTAGCGAGCGGTCCGGGGGGGCGCGGGTGCTATCGGCGCCGCCACGACTTCGGGGGGAGCGGTGCGCCGCACCGCAACGACCAGCGTCTCGCTGGCCCCCGCCTCGCGCAGCGACGTTTCCCGGCCGAAGTCCAGGGGCTCGGAGAAGCCGCGGTTGTCCAACTCCGTGAGGATCGTCTTCTCGCTGATTCCCGCCTTCAGGAACCGGACGAGATCCGCGGTGGTGAGCGGGGCCTCGCCGCGCACGCCCGCGGCCGCGGCCAGGAGCGCCAGGGCGACAAACGCCCTCGATAGGAGGGGCCTCATGCGTCCTCCTCGGAGACAGTCGATGGTCGCGATCGAGGACAGCCGGGTTGCGGCGGCGGTGATGCCGGCGGCACCCGCTTTCCTCTCTCCGGCCCGAACCTCAGCACTTCCCGTGAGATCGCCCCCTCCGATCGAGCTGTCGGGGCTCAATGGCTCCACAGGGTCGGGTGCTTCCGCCCTGCCTGCCCGGGGCAGGAGCAGGACCCGTGCCGGGTCGGGCTCGGTCGGGCTATCCGGCCCTATTCGCTCCGCAGCGCCCGCATGGGGTCGACGCGGGCGGCGGCCAGGGCGGGCACGAGGTTAGCGGCGCCGGCGACCGCGAGGAGAACGCCCGCTGCCACTGCGTAGGCCAGGGGATCCAGCGCGCTCACGCCGTAGAGCAAGGCGCTGAAGACGCGGCCCACCACGGCGGCGAGCAGGGTCCCCACACCCACACCCACCAGGGCAAGCCGGGCTCCAGCACGCAGCACCAGCCGCAGCAGATCCCCTCGCTGCGCTCCGAGAGCCATCCGCACGCCCATCTCGCGCGTCCTGAGGGTGACCGAGTATGAAATCACCCCGTAGAGGCCGACCGCGGACAGGAGCAGCGCGAGCGATCCGAACGCCCCGAGAAGCGCCGCTCCGATGCGGGTGGGGGCGAGCGTCGTGGCCGCGACCTCGGCGGCGGGAACGTCCTCGGTGAACACGACGTCGGGCTCGAGCTTCAGCACCGCCGCGCGCAGGGCGGGCAGGGCCGCTTCCGCGGGCTGGGACGTGCGCACGAGCAGCGCGATGCGGCGGGACCGCGCCGCCGGGAGGTGCACGTAGGGTGTCGGCTCCTCCCCGGCCGAGCGCACCTTGTGGTCGCGGGCGACGCCCACCACTTCGTGGGGGGCCTTGTCGAAGCCCGACGTGTAGACGTGCTGGCCGAGCGCGCTCTTCCCCGGCCAGTAGCGCCGGGCGAACGCCTCGTTGACGATCACGACACCCTTCTCCCCGTCGACCTCGTCCTCGCCGAAGGGACGCCCTTCCAGGATCGGCACGCCGACGGTCCGGAAGTAGTCGGGCCCCACGGAGACGGCGTCGATCGGCGTGGGCTCGTCCTGCGGCTGGTGCCGGCCCTGGATGCGGATCCCCTCCATGTTGATGTCCGGAGCGAGGGGCACGCGGGAGGCGAGCGCCACGGCGCTCACGCCCGGGACGGCTTGGAGGTCCGCGATCACGCGCTTGCGGAAGGCGAGGGCCCGCTCCTTGTCGTAGCCGTTCATCTGCAGGTTGAACGACAGGGACGAGACGGGCGTGGGGTCGAAGCCGAGATCGGTGGCCCGCGCGGTGAGAAGTCCCCGCGTGAGGAGGGCACCCGCGACGAGGAGGACGAGAGAGAGCGCGAGCTGGGCGACGACGAGCCCGTCGCGCAGCGTGATGCGGCGGCGGACCGAGCCCTCCCCGGTGGCGTCGGCCTTCAGGGAGGGGACGAGCGCGGGCCGGGATGCGGTCAGGGCCGGCAGGAGGCCGAAGAGGACCGTCGCGGCCAGGGACACGAGCGCCGCGAACGCGAGCACGGTGCCGTCCACGCGCAGGTCGAAACGGACGGGAACGGGCAGCGCGTCCGACGGGATGCGGGCGAGGAGCCCCGTCGCCCACGTCGCCACGAGCACCCCGAGCGCTCCCCCGGCCGCCGCGAGCACCAGGCTCTCGCTCAGGAGCTGCCGCACGAGCCGGCCGCGGCTCGCGCCGATGGCCGCGCGCACCGCGAGCTCGCGGGTCCGGGACGCTCCGCGGGCGAGCAGCATGTTCGCGACGTTCGCGCACGCGATCATGAGGACGAGCGCCACCGCGGCGAGGAGGACGGCGCTCGCCCCCTTCACGTAGCCGTCGAGCATGGGATGGAAGCGGATGGCCGCCGCGGGCATGACCGTCCCCTTCGTCTTCTCGTTCGTCGCCGGGTACTCCGTCCGCAGGCGGGCGAAGACGGTCTCCACCTGGGCCTGCGCCTCGTCGACGCTGCGGCCGTCCGCGAGCCGCCCCTTCAGGAAGAGCCAGCGGTTGCCCCGCTGCTGGATCCTCGTCTTCCCCGGCTCGTTGTCGGTGGTGGCCTGCAGGCCACCGAAGCTCAGGCGGTCGACCATCATCGCGGGGACCCAGAACTCGGGCTGCAGGCCGGGAAGCACTCCCGAGAAGCCCGGTGGAGCCACGCCCACGACCGTGTAGGGCACGCCGCTCAGCTCCACGGTCTGGTCGACGACGTCCGGCCGGCCCCCGAAGCGGCGCTGCCACATCCCGTGGCCCATGACGAGGACCGCGTGCTGCCCCTCGCCGACGTTCTCATCCGGCAGGAAGGCGCGGCCGAGCGCGGGACGGATGCCGAGGACGTCGAAGTAGTTCGCGCTGACGGCCTCGCCGGTCGTGAGCACCGGCTTCCCTCCGGTGGACAGGATCCCCCGGACGAACGCATGCCCGGCCACTCCCTGGAAGGCGTCGGCGCCTTCGAGGATCGAGAGGTAGTCCGGGTAGGAGGTCGTGAACTGCGGGATGTCGGCGCTCGCGCTCGAGTAGATCTCCACCAGCCGTTCGGGGGCGGTCACGGGCGTGGCGCGGAAGAGCACGGCGTTCACCACGCTGAACAGGGTGGTGTTGAGGCCGATGCCGAGCGCCAGGGAAAGTATGGCTACGGCGGCAAAGCCCGGCCGGCGCACCAGCAGGCGGACGCCGTGGCTCAGGTCGTGGACGAACTCCATTTCTCCTCCCGGGGGTTGGGCTGCCCGTGGTTACGTACTCGAGCCTCCACAGGTTCGACTATCGAAGGCCGGGAGCCTAGCTGGCCGGGGGTGCGCTCCGCGGGCGGCCGGCGCGATCGAGCCACTCCGGACGGTAGAGTGCGAGCAGCGTGTCCACTGAGGCGGGTCTCATCTTGTCCCGCATGTAGCACCACATGTGCGCCGCCCACACGACGCCGTCGCACTCGACGAAGGTGATGCTCTCGGCTTCGACCAGGGGCATCTCGCACCCCGGACACACTTGTGGGAGATCCACATTGGAAAGCTACGGATTCCGGCCCTGCGGTACAGTGCTCGGGCGCACAGGAGTCCCGGATCGGACTCGGTCCGGACCGAGTTGACTGAGGGTTTACTTGAGGTCCTGTGCTGGAAGTGGCAGTCGCACTAGCGTTTCTTTCGCTTCGGCGCCTCCCCCTTTGCGACCTCCTGCGCCCGGAACTTCGCGATCCTGGCGATGAGCTTCGCGGGCACGGGCTCGGACAGCGGAAAGCGGATCGTTCCCTTGCTGTTGACCTCGTAGGGCGCGAGGTCGTCCCCGAACGCGGCCACGAGGCGAGCGTTCGCGGGATAGAGCGAGTAGTGCTTCTTCCACCCTGCGAAATAGATGACCGCGCGGTCGTGCAGCCTGTATGCGGGGATGCCGTACGAGATCACTTCCTCGGCTCCGGGCAGCGCCTTGCGGATCGTGCTGCGCACGCGCTCGAGCAAGGCCCGTTCGGGGCGCGGGAAGCCTGCCACGTACGCGCTGACGGTCTTGGAGGGTGCCTTCATGGGCGTTCCTTTCAGAGAATATTCCTGTCAAGGAATATTCCTTTGCCGTTCGTTTGTCCGCAAGGGGCGTCGTTTCGCAGTGCGATACCTCCGCCTCCCGTCGGTTTTGACTGGAGCACGACGAGGGATCCGGAACAAAGTTGACTCGTCGGTCACGCGGCGCCACCCCGCGGGATTCCCCGACACGAACGAGGAGCAGAGCCCCCATGTGCATTCCGAGAGCATTCATCCCTGCAGCGTGCCTCCTGGCGACCATCGCCCTGAGCCCCACCGCCAGCGCCGGACACCGTGACCTTGGCCGCGAGACCCTGGACGCGAACGACGGCTGGGCGTCGTTCGGTACGGGAACGACCGGGGGCTCGGCCGCCGCGCCAGAACAAGTCTACTTCGTCCACAACCGGCAGGAGCTCGTCGGAGCGCTCAACAACGGCGTTTACCCGCCGCCGTCCTCGGTGCCGTCCAACGAGCCGAAGATCGTCTACGTGGTGGGGACGATCGACGGCAACGTCGACGATCTCAACCAGCCGCTGGAGTGCCCCGACTACTACCGCAACGGCTACACGCTGGACGCCTTCCTGGCGACCTACGACCCCGCGGTCTGGGGCCGGACCAACCCGGTCGGCCCGCTCGAGGACGCGCGTATCGTGTCGCGAAACGCGCAGCAGGACCGGGTCCGGATCCGGGTCGGCTCGAACACGACGATCGTAGGCCTCGGGAAGCTCGCCGTCCTCAACGGTGTCTGGCTGGACATCCGCGGGCAGGTCGGTGTCGCGGGCAGCCGGACCAACATCATCGTCCGCAACCTGACGTTCCGCGACACCTACGATTGCTTCCCGCAGTGGTCCCCGACCGACGGCCTGCTGGGAAGCTGGAACGCCCTCTACGATTCCGTCTCGCTGCGGGACTCCGACCACGTCTGGGTCGACCACAACACCTTCGAGGACGTCCTGACCGCTGACGAGACACTGCCCCACCACTTCGGCGTCCTCTATCAGGTCCACGACGGCCTCCTGGACATCACCAACGCCTCCGACCTCGTGACCGTTTCCTGGAACAAACTCCGCAACCACGACAAGACGATGCTGATCGGGTCGTCCGACAACGCCCCCCTCGACGTCGGGAAGCTGCGCGTCACGTTCCACCACAACTCGTTCGAATCCCTCGGCCAGCGCGTCCCCCGCGTCCGCTACGGCCAGGCCCACGTCTACAACAACTTCTACGAGATCAAGAACGTGGGGAACTACGGGTACAGCTGGGGCGTCGGTATCCAATCGGCGGTCTTCGCGGAGAACAACTTCTTCAAGACGGACCAGGCCATCAGCCCCGACATGTTCATCGAGCGCTTCAACGGAACCGCGATTCAGGCCCGGGGCACGCTCGTGAACGGCTTCTTCTCGAGGGATCGCGTCGACGTGGTCGCGGCCTGGAACGACGTGAACGACCCCGACCTGCTGACGACCGTCGCCTGGACCCCGACCCTCTTCAAGAGGATCGACCCCACCTGGACAGTTCCTCTCACCGTGGAGCTTTTCGCCGGACCGTTCTTCTGGTTCCTGCACTAGCATCTAGACGGTCGAGGGGGCTCGAGGGCCGTCGGGAGTGACACGGCGGCACGGCTCGGGTGTTTACAGAACGGATGCCTCGGAGCCCATCCCGTTGGGCGCGATGGATTCTGGCCTCATGCCTGTTGGCCGGGCTGGGTCACGGGTGCGGCTCTGGGCTGGAGGCGCCGCCCCCCCCGGCCGCGACCCGCGACGGCCGGTGGGTGCAGGACATCGACTACCTTGCCGAACAGCTCCCGCGGCTTCATCCCAACCTCTTCTTCCGGACGCCGCGCGCCGACTTCGATCGCGCGGTAGACGAGGCGAGGCGGGCCGTCCCCTCGCAACAGGAGCACGAGGTCGCTGTCTCTCTGCTCCGCCTGACAGCGCTCCCCGGGGACGCGCACACGAGCCTGTCGTTCCCGGGGACCTTCCATCAGCTTCCCGTACGGTTCGCGCGGTTTCCGGACGGCCTCTACGTGACCGGGGCCGAGGCCAGCCTGGCCAACGCCCTGGGGGCGCGGGTGCTGGCCATCGGGGAGCGGACGATCGAGGAGGCGGCGGACGCGGTCCGGTCCCTCGTCCCGCACGAGAACGCGGCCTGGCTGGCCGTGCGCTCCCCGGCGTTTCTCGCCGTTCCCGAGATCCTCCACGCGCTGCGTGTCGCGCCCGACGTGACCACGGTGAGGCTGCTGGTGGAGGACGAGCGGGGAGCCCGCTTTGCGGTGGACGCGCCGGCGACCGTCACCCCCGCCCTCGTGGATCTCACGGTGAGCGCGGGTTTCCCCCTTCCCCTCCACAGACAGAGGCGGAACGAGAACTACTGGTACACCCCGCTCGCGGAAGCCGGCGCCGTGTACGTGCAGTACAACCGCTGCCAGAACGGCTCCGAGCCGTTCACGACGTTCGCGGAACGCGTGTTCCGCGAGCTGGACCAGGGTCCCGCCCTGCGACTGGTGGTGGACGTCCGCCACAACGGGGGCGGCGACTCGAGCGTCGACGACGCGCTCTTCCGGGGGCTCGACGCGCGGGCGGGCCGCTTCACGCGCGGCCGCCTCTTCGGCCTGATCGGCGGCGAGACCTTCTCGTCGGGCATGTGGACGGCCGACGACCTTCGCCGCCGGGGGGCGGTGCTGGTCGGAACCCCGACCGGAGGGAAACCGAACTCCTACGGCAACGTGCGCAACTTCTTCCTGCGCAACTCCGGCCTTCAGGTCTTCTACTCCAGTCGACCTTCTACCGGCTGATCGAGGGCGCGGACCCTCCCTCGGTGATGCCCGACCTGCACGCGGAGCCGACCGTCCGGGACTATCGCGAGGGGCGCGACCCCCTCCTCGAGGCCGCGCTCGCCTATCGCGTTCCCTGACCGACTTCGCCCGGGCAGTGGTCTCCGCAAATCAACCGGAACGTCCCCGTTTCGCAGCAAGCGGCGCATACCTTCCCCGAATCCGCTAGAGCCGTTTGCCAAGGGAAGGGGATTTTCCATGCGCCAGCCCCAAAAGCCGTTGTCTTCGATCGAGCGTCGCCGCTTTCTGGAGTATGTGTGGGGCACCGTGGGGGCCAGCCTCGATGTCAGCAGACACCCGGCCTACGATGCGCTGGTGGACAAGGTGATGGGGGCGGTCACGGATCCGAAGCAGATGGAGACGTACTCGCGGCCCGAGCAGATCGCCGAGGTTGTCTACGAGGCCGCGACGGATGGCAAGGATCAGCTCCGCTACTTGGCCGGGCCCGATGCAATCGCCACCCATGCCACTCGCCGGAAGCTCGGCGACGAGGCGTTCCGCACGGCAATAGAGCAGGAGTTCTTCGGGTAGCCGTGGACGCTTACGTCCCGGTTAGCCCCTTACCTTTCCGTGCGTTCTTGCCACGCGTCGAGAGCAATGCATATTCTCCAGGAAGGTCAGGCACAGTGACCTGAGGTACGACTACGACTATGCCAATCGCGCTACCGACGCCCGTGGCCGCCTTCTTCGCGGCCCAGAAGACGCAGGACCTCGATGCCCTGGCGGGATGCTTCGCCGAGCACGCCATCGTGCGTGACGAAGGCCGGACGATCGAAGGCCCGAGCCATATCAAGCAGTGGATGAAAGACGCCAAGGCGAAGTACCAGCACACGGCCGAGCCGATTGAGGTCAAGAGCCGTGACGGGAAAACGGTCGTAATCGCGCGCGTCGCCGGGAAATTCCCCAACAGCCCGCTGGACCTCGAGCATGTCTTCACGATCGAAGGCGGGAAGATTGCGTCGCTGGAGATCGGATGACCGCTTCCATCGACCTCGGCGGCCGCAAGGCGCTGGTCACGGGTGCGACTAAAGGCATCGGGCAGGCCGTCGCGGGGCGGCTGCGAGAGTCGGGCGCCCTCGTCCTGGGGACGGCACGCACGCCTCCTGGCAATGCGGCCGACGGAATGCTCTTCGTGGCCGCCGACGTGGCCACCCCGGACGGCTGTGCCGCGGTGGCCGGCGCCGTTCACGACCGCTTTGGGGACGTCGACATCATCGTCCACGTCGCCGGAGGATCGTCTGCTCCGGCGGGCGGCTTCGCGGTCCTCGACGACGAGGAGTGGCTGCGGGCGCTGGACCTCAACCTGTTCCCCGCCGTGCGGTTGGATCGCGCTCTCCTGCCGACAATGCTCGCGCGGGGTTCCGGAGTGATCGTCCACGTCACGTCGATCCAGAGCCAATTGCCGTTGCCCGAGGCCACCATCGCCTACGCCGCCGCAAAGGCCGCCCTCTCGAACTACAGCAAGGGGCTGTCGAAGGAAGTCAGCCCGAAGGGCGTCCGTGTGGTGCGCGTCTCCCCCGGCTGGGTCGAGACGGAAGCCGCGGTAGGCCTCGTACGGGAAATCGCGCAACAAAACCACATCGACGAGGACGCGTCCAGGAGCAGGTTGATGACGTCACTCGGCGGCATCCCCATCGGGCGGCCGGCGAAGCCACGAGAAGTGGCCGATCTCATCGCTTTCCTCGTGTCATCCCAGGCCGCGTCGATCACCGGTACCGAGTACGTCATCGACGGAGGCACGGTCCCCACCGCCTAGACCCGCGTCTTGACGGCGATGCGCGATGTCGTTCCAATGTCGCCATGCAACGCAGGACGAGGGCGCACCGCGCTCATCCCCAAATGGCGACCCGGGACGGTGTGCCGCACACGCGGATGTCGGCGGCGAAAGGGGTCGAGGAGGCCCTGAGGTTTCTCGCGGGTCGGTGGAAGCTGATGATCCTTTTCCAGCTCTTCGGGGGCGAGGTCCGGCGCTTCTCGGAGCTGGAGCGCGCGATACCCCCCATATCGGAGAAGATGCTGAGCCAGCAGCTTCGCCAGATGGAGGCCGACGGCCTGGTGAGACGGATCGCGTACCAGCAGATTCCTCCGAAGGTGGAGTACCGCCTCACCAATTGGGGTCAGTCGCTCTGCCCGGTGCTCGATGCCCTGCTCCGATGGGTCGCAGCCTACGGCGTTCCGTCCCGCGAGATCGCTCCTCGTTCGGGAGGGGCAGGGAGTTGACGCGGGCGCTCCCTATCCCCTTCGCCGCTGTCGCTTCCGCGCGAGGAGGACCCTCCTGACCTGGTAGCGGTGCTCGATGTTCAACCACGTTTCCGCAGGGATCCCCAGGGCCATCTCGAGCTGCAATGCGGTCCGGGCAACGAGGGGCTCTCCGTTCATGATCCCGCTCACCACCCGCTCCGACGCCCCCATCAGTCGAGCGAGCGCCTTCTGGCTCATCGCGCGCGCGATGAGCTCATCCGCGAGGGTGTCCCCAGGCGAGATCGGCTGGTGGCCCGAAAAGGGCAGCTCCGCGAAGATGAGGCGATCGAGCTGCGCGCGCTTTCTGCGCGCCCCGCCCAGCTTAGTGGCGAGCCTCTTCCTCTTGCGCATGGGCGGCGGAGTGTACGCGTAGCGAGCGGCAGTTGTGTGACACTCCGGGGCCGTGCCCACGCTGTCTCCACTTGGCACCAGGCTCGGCCCTCATCGGCGGGATACGTCCATGTGGAGCGCGCCATCCTTGGCGGCCTCCTCGGGAGTCCTCCCGCGCTCGCGCGCGACGATGTAGGCGGCGTACCAATCGGACCAGTGGTGCTTCGGAGCGGTCGGTTCGTACTCGCCGTGGTGCTTCTCTGTCTCGCGCAGAAGCTCGGTCAGGGTCGCGACGTCCATGCTGCTGAACCCTCGTCCGGGAAGCCGCGTCTTGACCTCCTGGACCAGCCAGCCGTTGCCGTCAGGATCACTGAATGAGACCCATGAGCGGTAGGAGGTACCTTGCGGGTCCTTGCCCGGCGCGCGTCCCTTCGTCCCGACGGCACGGAGGGGGCCCTCGAAATGGAACACCTCGCTCACGTCGACGCCGTGTCCGATGAGCTCGGCGCGTGCTTTCTCGATGTCATCGACGACGAGGAACGTTCCCTGAACCGAGCCCGGCGCGGCGGTCGTGAATCCCTTGCCGAACATGATGGAGCACGGTGAGCCGGGAGGTGTCATCTGCACCAGCCGCCAGTCGTCACCGGCGGCGAAATCGGCGTCCAGCCGCCACCCCAGGCTCCCGTAGAAGCGCTTGGCCCGATCGACATCGGCGACGGGCAACGCCACAACCTCGAGCTTCATGTCCACGATCTCACCCTCCTCTGTCCGTCGCGCATGTGCGAGTTCACTCGGATCCGATACAGACGAGACAGGGTCCCGTCCTTGATGAACGGAAGCAGAACGCGGTACTCTTCGTCGTCGCCTCGAGAACGCGCAGCCTGCTGCCCCGCGAAGCATCCCCATCCAGGGGTGGAGAGCTATAGGACTTTGGTCCAGGTCTGCCCGCCGCTCGGGGCTAGGAGGAACGATGAGTGGAAACATCGTCGTGCCCTGTCTGCTCGCGTTCCTGATCGGGATCGTGGCCGGCATGCGAGCCATGACCGCGCCCGCCGCGATCAGCTGGGCGGCCCGGCTGGGCAAGCTGAGCCTTTCCGGCACCTGGCTGGCCTTCCTCGGCTACGCCTGGACGCCCTGGATCCTCACGCTCCTTGCTGCCGGCGAGCTGGTCACCGACCAGCTCCCCTCGACGCCGAGCCGCAAGGTGCCCGTCCAGTTCGGCACGCGCATCCTCATGGGAGGGGTCTGCGGAGCGGCGCTCACCGCGGGCGCCGGATCCATGCTGCTCGGTGCGATCGTGGGTATCGCCGGCGCCGTGGCCGGCACGCTCGGCGGACACGCGTTTCGGGCGCGCATGGCCGCGGCCTTCGGCGGCGATCGCCCCGCCGCCCTGCTGGAGGACGCGATCGCCATCGGGGCCGCTTTCGCGGTCGTACTGGCGTCGCGATGAACCGCTTCGACGCGATCGTGATCGGGGCGGGGCAGGCCGGCCCGCCGCTGACCGGGCGGCTCACCGCCGCCGGCATGACCGTCGCCGTCATCGAGCGCAAGCTCGTCGGGGGCACCTGCGTCAACACCGGTTGCACGCCCACCAAGACGCTGGTGGCGAGCGCCCAGGCGGCCTACGCCGCCCGCCGCGCCGCCGACTACGGCGTCCTCGTCGAGGGCGCCATCCGGGTGGACATGGCGAAGGTGAAGGCGCGCGCCGACACCGTCGCCGCGAACTCTCGCATCGGTCTCGACCGCTGGCTCCGAGGCATGAAGGGCTGCACGCTCATCGAGGGCCATGCACGCTTCGAAGCGCCGGACCGCCTGCGCGTGGGGGCCGATCTCCTGACCGCTCCCCGCATCTTCATCAACGTGGGCGGCCGCCCGTCGGTGCCTCCCCTGCCGGGGATCAACGACGTGCCCTTCCTGACCAATCGCACGATGCTGGAGCTCGACCAGGTGCCGGAGCACCTGCTGGTCGTCGGCGGGCAGCTACATCGGCCTCGAGTTCGCCCAGATGCACCGGCGCTTCGGGGCGAAGGTCACGATCGTCGAGCGGCTCCCTCATCTGATCGCGCGCGAGGATGCCGACGTCTCCGAGGCGATCCGGGAGATCCTGATCGGCGAGGGCGTCACGGTCCGCACGGGGGCCGAGTGCATTCGCCTGGGCCGTCACGAGCGCGGCGTCGCGGTGTTCGTCGACTGCGCGGAGGGCGAGCCCACCGTCGTCGGATCGCACGTGCTCCTCGCGGTGGGTCGACGTCCCAATACCGACGACCTCGGGCTGGACAAGGCCGGAGTCGCGACCGATGCGCGCGGCTACATCACCGTCGACGACTCCCTGGCCACGAACGTCCCCGGGATCTGGGCCCTGGGCGACTGCAACGGGCGGGGCGCCTTCACGCACACCGCCTACAACGACTTCGAGATCGTGGCCGCCAACCTCCTGGATGGCGAGCACCGCCGCGTGTCCGACCGGGTCCCCGCCTATGCGCTCTTCATCGACCCGCCGCTCGGACGCGTGGGCAAGACCGAGACCGAAGCGCGGGCGATCGGCCGCCGCCTGCTGATCGGCCGGCGCCCGATGACCCGCGTCGCCCGGGCCATCGAGAAGGGCGACACGCGCGGCTTCATGAAGGTCGTGGTCGACGCGGAGACGCGCAAGATCCTCGGCGCCGCGATCCTCGGCACCGGCGGCGACGAAGCGATACACGGCATCCTGGACGTCATGAACGCCGGCCTGCCCTGCGACGTGCTGCAGCGGGCGGTGCCCATCCAC
Organism: uncultured Acidobacteriota bacterium; assembly: GCA_963742595.1. Classification (GTDB taxonomy): domain Bacteria; phylum Acidobacteriota; class Vicinamibacteria; order Fen-336; family Fen-336; genus CAVPGH01. Next base: position 1,368,264 of record CAVUMT010000001.1, read on the forward strand.
CCCACCGTCTCCGAGCTGATCCCGACCATGCTCGGCGAGTTGAAGCCCGACGCCTAGCACATGGCCGATCGTCAGCCGCTCGCCGCCTCCTCTCGCATCGAGCACATCTTCCCCAGCCTGACGCCGGCGCAGATCGCACGCGTCAAGGCCCGCGGACGCGTGCGCCCGATCGCGGCGGGCGAGGTGCTCCTGGAGGCGGGCACCCCGGCTACGCGGATGTTCGTCGTGACGTCGGGCCAGCTGGAGGTCGTTCGCCTCGGGCACACTGAGCAACTGGTGGCGGAGTTCCGACCCGGTCAGTTCACGGGCGAGATGAACACGCTGTCCGGACGGCCGAGTGTCGGCCAGGTACGTGCCACCCACGCCGGCGAAGTCGTCGAGCTGCAGCGGGACGACTTGCTCGCGCTCGTCCAGGCCGACGCCGAGCTCAGCGAGATCCTCATGCGCGCATTCATCCTGCGGCGCGTCGATTTGATCGCCCATGGCGTCGGAGACGTGGTGATGATCGGCTCCGCGCACTCGCCGGGGACGCTCCGCGCCAAGGAGTTCCTGACGCGCAACGGCCATCCCCATGCCTACTTCGATCTGGATCGGGACGCCGACGTGCAGGAGCTGTTGGACCGGTTTAACGTGACCGACGCGGACGTCCCCGTACTGATCTGTCGGGGCCAGGTCGTGCTGCGCAATCCGAGCAACCGGGAGATCGCCGACTGCCTGGGCTTCAACGACGCCGTCGACGAGACCCACATCCGCGACGTAGTGATCGTGGGAGGCGGCCCTTCGGGGCTGGCCGCCGCCGTCTACGCGGCCTCGGAAGGGCTCGACGTGCTGGTCCTGGAGGCGAACTCGCCCGGGCGGACAGGCCGGGTCCAGCTCCCGGATCGAGAACTACCTCGGGTTCCCGACGGGAATCTCCGGCCAGGATCTCGCGGCACGCGCCTTCACGCAGGCCGAGAAGTTCGGGGCGCATGTTGCGATCGCCCAGGTCGCCACGGGCATTTCGTGCGAAAGGAAACCCTACAAGGTGCGGATCGACAACGGTCCCGGCGTCCCCGCCCGGACCGTCATCCTCGCCACTGGCGCCGAGTACCGGAAGCTGGCCGTCGACAACCTGGCGCGGTTCGAAGGAGCCGGTGTCTACTACGCCGCGACGTTCATGGAGGCCCAGTTGTGCCGCGGCGAGGAGGTCGTCGTCGTGGGGGGAGGCAACTCCGCCGGCCAGGCGGCGGTGTTCCTCGCCCAGACCGCCGCGCGCGTGCACGTGCTGGTGCGATCGGGGGGCCTCGCGAACTCGATGTCGCGGTACCTGGTGCGCCGGATCGAGGAAAGCGCCACCATCGTGCTCCACACCCGGACGGAGATCATCGGCCTCGAAGGGGACGGCACGCTCGAGCGAGTCCGCTGGCGACATCACGTGACCCACGCCGTCGAAGCGCGAGACATTCGTCACGTCTTCGTCATGACGGGCGCGTCGCCGGGCACGGCGTGGCTCGCCGGGTGCGTGGCCCTGGACTCTCGCGGCTTCATCAAGACCGGCCCCGACCTTTCCAAGGAAGATCTCGCGGCGGCGGGGTGGCCGCTCGCCCGACAGCCCCACCTGCTCGAGACGAGCTTGTCCGGAATCTTCGCGGTCGGCGACGTCCGCGCGGGGAACATGAAGCGCGTCGCGTCGGCGGTTGGCGAAGGCTCGACCGCGATCGCATTCGTCCATCAGGCACTGGCGGAGGGGTGGAGGTCGAAGTGAAGGAAGGAGCGTGCGCTCACCTTCGTGCGGTCGCCAAGGTCAAAGTGGCCAAGCGGCGGGAGTGCGAGGAGTGCGTGAAGGTCGGCTCCGATTGGATGCACCTTCGGACCTGCCAGGAATGCGGCACGACGCGGTGCTGCGACGATTCTCCGAACCGGCATGCGACCGCCCATGCGCGCGCGAGCGGGCATCCCGTGATCGCTTCCGCAGAGCCCGGCGAACGCTGGCTGTACTGCTATCCGGACGACGCGCTCGAGGAGTACTGATCGCCGACCCTTGGCGGATGCTTGCGCGCGTAGCGACTCGGAGGCTGCCCCACGTGCCGGCTGAACGCGGTGCTGAAGGTGCTCGCCGATCCATAGCCGACGCGTTCGGCGACCTCGGCGACGCCGAGGTCGTGACGCCGGAGCAGATCCTTCGCGACGGCCATGCGCCAGGCGAGCAGGTATTCCATCGGCGCCACGCCTACGCTACGCGTGAAGCGCTCGAAGAACGCCGAGCGCGATAGCGCGGCCGTCTTCGCGAGCTCGGCGACCGTCCACGAACGCGCGAGCTGGCCGTGCATCTGCCGCATCGCCGGCGCGAGCTGCGCATCGGCCAACCCGCGCAGCAGCCCCGGAGGCGCGTCTTCACCCGACGTCGACCGCAGCGCTTCGACGAGCAGCACCTCCACGAGACGCGTGAGCACGAGGTCGCGGCCCGACCGCTGTTCGCTCGATTCCTCGCCGACGAGGCGCACCAGGACCGATAGCCGCTCGACGCCACGCACGTGCACCAGCGCCGGCAGCAGCGACACGAGCAACGCCGCATCGGGCGAGTCGAAGGCGAACCAGCCGCCGAGCAGGCGCACGTCGGGGGGACCCCGGCGCGTGCCGTGGCGGACTTCACCCAGCTGCGTGGACGTCACCTTCGGGTCGAACCGCACTGGCCTCACCGCCTCGAAGCCGGACATGGTGAAGCCCGGCGTCGCCGGCAGGAGCACGAAGTCGCCCGCCTCGAGCGTGAGGGCACGCTGGCCGTCCACGGCCAGACGACAGCGCCCCTCGAGCACGGCGCAGAAGCTTGGGTGGCCGAAGGCCGAGTAGGCGACGCCCCAGCGACCGGCGCCGCTGATGCGTCTCGAGAACACGGCGCGCGGCTGAAGCAGCGCGATGACTTCCGAGAGTGGGTCGCTCATGTCTGGACGCTCGCAAATGAAATGTGGACTCTACATTGTAGCGAGTCCGGAGCGGCTGCGCCTACATTCGCCAGCATGAAGACGATGAAGACCGTGCTCATTACGGGTTGCTCCTCCGGCTACGGCCTCGAGACGGCGCGCCACTTCCACGCCCAGGGCTGGAACGTGGTCGCCACCATGCGGACGCCGCGCGAAGACGTTCTGCCCCGCTCGGAACGGCTCCGCGTGCTGGCGCTCGACGTGACGAAGCCCGAGAGCATCGCGGCCGCGCTCGAGGCGAGCGGGCCCATCGACGCGCTCGTCAACAACGCGGGCATCGGGCTCTTCGGCGCCTTCGAGGCGACGCCCATGGCCACGGTGCGCGAGGTCTTCGAGACCAACACCTTCGGCGTGATGGCGATGACGCAGGCAGTGCTGCCCCAGTTTCGCGCGCGGAGGTCGGGGGTGGTGGTGAACGTGACCTCGAGCGCGACGCTGGCGCCGATGCCGCTGGTGGCCGCGTACACCGCGAGCAAGATGGCCATCGAAGGGTTCACCGCGTCGCTCGCTCTCGAGCTCGAGGCCTTCGACGTGCGCGTGAAGCTGGTCGAGCCGGGCTACGGCCCGACCACGCGCTTCACGAGCAACTCGGGGACGCGCATGGAAGGGCTGATTCCCGAGGCGTACGCGCCGTTCGCGCAGCGCATCTTCGCCTCACTGGGCGCAGGGCCGGCGGCGGTGACGACCGAGTCCGACGTGGCCGAGGCGGTGTGGCGTGCCGTGAACGATGCGTCCGGGCAGCTTCGATTTCCCGCAGGTGCCGACGCGGTGGCGCTGGCCCAGTCGAGATAGACCCGGCATTCAGCCACTTCTCACGTCCTGCTGAGAATTCGCTCACCTATTCCCCCGCTCCAAGCCTGACTCTCCAACCAGCGCAACCGTCGCGCAAAGGAGGGTCATGTCCGAAACGAGTACGGGGTTGCGCCTGCTGGCGTTGGGTCTGGCGATCGGCGCTCTGGCCGACCTGACACTCCGTGAGCTGCCCTGGGGCTTGAACGCCACGGTCGTGGCGATGGCCCTCGTGGCCGTCATCCTCTGGCAGCAGGCGGACCATGGGACCGGGGCGGGTCCCGGCCGCATCGGCTATGGGGTCGCGGTGCTCGCCGCGGCGGTGGGCCTGGCGTGGCGCGACGCAACCGTTCTCAAGGTGCTCGATCTGTTGTGCATCACGGTGCTGCTCGGCCTTCTCGCCAGCACCCGGCGCGGCCAGGCCGCGCCGCCTTCGCTGACCGGCTACCTCCTGAGGATCGCCGGCACCGTGGCCCACGGGGCGGTCGGCACGCCGCTCCTCGTCGCCCAGGACGTCGACTGGTCGGAGGTGGGCCTTGGCGCGCTCTTGCGGTTCCTCCTCGCCGTGGGCCGCGGCCTCGCGATCGCGTTTCCCGTCCTCCTCGTCTTCACGGCGCTGCTCGTAAACGCAGACCCCCTGTTCGGCCGTTGGGTCGACCAGGTCTTCGACGTGGACGTCGTTCTCGTGCTGGGGCACGTCGCGGGGATCGCGATCGCCGGCCACTGCGCCGCCGGCCTCCTCCGCGCCGCCGTCGTGCGCGCACGGCCGGCGCACGCGTTCCCCGAGCGGCCCCGGTGGCTGGCCCTCGGCCAGATCGAGATTTCGCTTCTCCTGGGCCTCGTGGACATGCTGTTCGCCGCCTTCGTTTGGATCCAGATCCGCTACCTGTTCGGGGGCGAGGCGTGGCTGCACGAGGTACCCGGCCTCACGTACTCCGCGTATGCGCGGCGCGGCTTCTTCGAGCTCAGCGCCGTCACAGCACTCGTTCTTCCCCTGCTGCTGGTCGCGCACTGGCTTCTCCGTCCCGAGACGCGTACCAAGGCGCGCACCTTCGCGATCCTCGCCGGCACACAGGCTCTTTTCGTGCTCGTCATGCTCGCCTCGGCCTTCGAGCGCATGCGTCTCTACCGCGAGGAGTACGGCCTCACCGAGCTGCGCTTCTACACGACGGCGTTCATGCTGTGGCTGGGAGTCCTGATCGTGGTCTTCATGGCCACGGTCCTTCGAGGCCGCCGCGACTCGTTCGCGCAGGCGACGCTCGCCACGGCCGGGATCGCAGTGCTGCTGCTGCACGTCGCCGATCCCGACGCCTGGATCGTCCGGACGAACGCCGGCCATCTCCGCGATTTCGACGTCCCCTATGCCCTCGCCCGGAGCGCCGACGCGGTGCCATCCCTCCTGCAGCTCCTACCGACCCTCGGCCCCTCGCAGCAGTGCGCTCTCGTCGTCGGCCTGAACGCCCGCTGGAAGGATTCCGAGGCGGATTGGCGAACCTGGAGTGTCGCTCGAGCGCGCGCGCATCGACTCGTGCGAGAAACGGCCAACTCGGTCCGGACCGAGTAAAGGCTCGACTACGCCGCCTTCGCCAGCGGGCGCGGCTCCAGCGCGAGCGCGAGCATTTCGTCCGCCGTCTTCACCGGATGGAACTGCATGTGCTCGCGGACGTCCGCCGGCACGTCGTCCAGGTCGGGCGCGTTGCGCTCGGGGAGGATCACCTCCGTCAAGCCGGCGGCATGCGCGGCCAGCACCTTCTGCTTGAGCCCGCCGATCGGCAGCACCCGGCCCTGCAGCGTCACCTCGCCCGTCATGCCCACCGTGCTCTTGAGGGGACGACCGGTGAGGAGCGACGTGAGCGCCGCCACCATGGTCACGCCGGCGCTGGGCCCGTCCTTGGGGATCGCCCCCGCGGGCACGTGCACGTGGAACTCGCGGCCGTCGAAGACGCGCTCGTCGATGCCGAGCTCGGACGCGTGGCTCCGAACGTAGGTGAGGGCGATCCGTGCGGATTCCTTCATGACGTCGCCCAGCTGCCCGGTGAGCACGAGCCCGCCCTTGCCGGCCATCGACGCCGCTTCGACGAAGAGGACGTCTCCGCCCGCGCCGGTGACGGCGAGACCGGTGGCCACGCCGGGAACGCCGGTGCGCGCCGCGACCTCCTGATGGAACTTCGGCCGCCGCAGCGCCTCCAGCACGGCGGCCGAGTCGATGACGACCGGCCTCGGCGTGATCGCCGGCGGCGATCCGCGAGGCCGTCTTGCGCAGCACGGTGCCCAGCTCGCGCTCCAACTGACGGACGCCCGCCTCCCGCGTGTAGTTGGTGACGACGAACCGGAGCACGTCGGCGTCGATCGCGACGTCGGTCGGGCGCAGGCCGTTGCGTTCCACCTGGCGCGGCCACAGGTAGTCGCGCGCGATGGCCACCTTCTCGTCGGTCGTGTAGCCGTCGAACCGGATCACTTCCATCCGGTCGAGCAGCGGTCCGGGAATCGTGTCCGCCACGTTCGCGGTGGCCAGGAACAGCACCTGGGACAGGTCGAGCTCCACGTCGAGGTAGTGATCCTGGAAGCCATGGTTCTGCGCGGGGTCGAGCACCTCGAGGAGCGCCGCCGACGGATCGCCGCGCCAGTCCGCTCCCAGCTTGTCGACCTCGTCGAGCAGGATCACCGGGTTCATCGTGCCCGCGTCCCGAAGGGCGCGCACGAGCCGGCCGGGCAGGGCGCCGATGTAGGTGCGACGATGCCCGCGGATCTCGGCCTCGTCGCGCACGCCGCCCAGGGACATGCGGACGAACTTCCGGCCGGTGGCTCGGGCGATCGACTCGCCGATCGACGTCTTGCCGGTCCCGGGAGGGCCGATCAGGGTCAGGATGGCGCCCGACCGGCGATCGTCCGTGAGGCCGCGCTCCGCGCGCAGCTTCCGTACGGCCAGGTATTCGGTGATGCGCCGCTTCACGTCGTCGAGGCCGGCGTGATCGGCGTCCAGCACCTCGCGCGCGTGCTGGGGATCCAGGCGCTCCTCCGATCGCTTCGACCACGGGACCGCGAGCAGCCAGTCCAGATAGGTCCGGATCATCGATCCTTCGGCGTTCGACTCCCCCATCCGCTCGAGCCGCGCGAGCTCGCCCTCGGCCTGCTTCTGGACCGCCTCCGGCATGCCCGCGGCGGCGATCTTCTTCCGATACTCCTCGGCCACCGAGCCCTCGTTCTCGCCGAGCTCCTTGCGGATCGCCTCCATCTGCCGCCGCAGCAGGTACTCGCGCTGCTGCTTCTGCGCCCCCGACTCCACCTCGTCGCGGATGCGCTTCCGAACGCGCAGCTCCGCCAGCCGCTCCTGCTGGAGCCGGAGGGCGAGGGTCAGCCGCTCGACCACGTCCAGGGCCTCGAGCAGCTCGAGCTTCTGGTCGAAGTTCAGGTCCGGGGAGTAGCCGGCCGTGTCCGCCAGGGCGCCCGGGTGGGTGATGGAGCGGACGAAGGCGCTGATCCGGCCGTCGTCGCCGCGGAGCTCGAGGATCTCCTCCACCACCGCCCGGTACTCGCGCTCGAGCTCGCGGGTCCGGCCCGGTGCGGGATCCTGGTCCGGACGCTCCTCGACCTCCACGCGCAGGACGCCGTCGGGCCCGGTCTGGGCGGCGCCGGGGAGGGCCCGGTGCAGCGGCATGAAGGAAGCGACTCCCCGTCCGCCGATGGCGACGCGCTCCGTCACTTCCGCGACGACGCCGACCTTGGCGTAGCCGCTCCCGTGCCGGGGGACGAGGAACGCGCGGGTGTCGCCGCCGACGTCGGCGGGCAGCGTCACCGGCATGCCCGGAAAGACCACGACGTCGTCGAGGGGAACCAGCCTGAGGTGTGCCATGCCTCGAATCTAGGCCCAATACTTGAGTATGTCAATCATCCTGCAATGAACTATACTGTCCTGGATGAAACGGGCCGCTCCCGCGGAGAGCGGAGCCTGGCCGCTCCTGCTCCGGCTGTTCTTCGCCCAGCGGGCGAACCTCCCTCCGCTGGCCGCCGAGCTCCAGCTCTCCCCGGCCCAGTGTCACGTCCTGCACCTGATCGAGCCGGAGCGGCCCATTCCCATGGGACAGCTGGCCGAGACGCTCGCCTGCGACGCGTCGAACGTCACCGGGCTCGTGGACCGGCTCGAATCCCGGGGTCTCGTGCGTCGCCGCCCGTCGGCGGCGGACCGCCGGGTGAAGGTGCTGGTTCTCACCCCGACGGGCGTCCGGCTCCGCGCCCTCCTCGTCGACCGCATGACGCGCCCCGCCCGCCGCCCTCGAGCGCCTGTCTCTCCGCGAGCAGCAGGCCCTCGTGCGAATCCTCACGCGTCTAGTAGAGTAAGTGGTAGTCTCGCCTCGCCTTCAGCGGCCTGCGGATGACGCTCCATCTCGAGGACTTCGCGGTCGGACAGAAGTACGTGACTCGACGCCTTCGGGTGGACGCGGAGGCGATCAAGGCCTTCGCCGCCGCGTTCGACCCGCAGCCGTTCCATCTCGATGACGACGCAGCCCGGGCCTCGTTCTTCCACGGCCTGTCCGCGAGCGGCTGGCACACCGCGGCCCTCACCATGCGCCTCCTGGTCGAGAGCGACCTGAAACCCGCCGGGGGGATCATCGGGGCCTGGGCCGAGGAGATGAAATGGCCGCGCGCCGTCCGGCCCGGCGACGAGCTGGAGGTGGAAGCCGAGGTCCTCGCCGTTCGGCCCTCCCAGAGCCGGCCCGGCCAGGGCTTCGTGAGGATCCGGAGCACGACCCTGAACCAGCAGCGCGAGCCCGTCCAGGTGCTGATCATGAACCTCCTGGTCCAGGCGCGCGAACCCTCGACCAACCAATCCGACCCCGGCAGCATCCCAAGCACGAGCACGACGCCGGATAGGTGAGGCGTGTTCGCTATTTCTTTGCGAAGCAGTACAGGGTGCTGGGCGTTCGGATGTAGATCCGATCCCCGGAGATGGCGGGAGTCGAGAAGACGGGCTCGTCGAGGGAGCCGACCGACTCGACCTCCCACTCCGGCGTGGCCTTGACCACGACGACCTTGCCTTCGAGGTTCGCCAGGTAGAGTCGTCCTCCGCTCGCCACCGGGGACGCGTAGTAGTCGCCCGGCGCCGCCTCGAGGCGGCCCCGCTTGTGGACGTTGCCGGTTCTCGGGTCGAGGCTGCTGAGGATCCCGCCCTCCTTGAGCACGAACAAGATGTCCCGGTAGACGATCGGGGTGGGCACGTTGGGGAGGGCCTGGCCGCTGCGCCAGAGCACCTTGTCGGTGAGGTCTCCACGCTGGCCCAGGCGGACCGCCAGCATCGTATGGGGAGCCCGAGCCTGACGCTTGATCTCGGCATACTCGGCCTCGACGAGGACGCCGTCGCCGTCCCGGTCGAACAACTTGGCGAGCGGCATCTCCGCGAGGGTCAAGCGGCCGTCTTTGTCGGCATCGCGCTCGGAGAGCCACTTGGAAAACGGAGGGAGCGACTCCTCGATGTTGTCGACCGAGAGCACCGGGAAGATGGCGACGGGCTCGTCGTCGATCGTCGTGACGATCGGGCTGGCCTTGGGCTGCCAGGGAAGCCCGGAGACCCACCACCGGCGCTCCAGTGAGCCGCAGTCGTAGCCCGCGAGCTCGATGTTGCCGGCGATCACGATCTCGCAGCTCCCCCCCGCTCGTGGACGACGGGCGAGCAGTACGAGGGCCCGAAGCGCTCGACGCGGCGGAGAACGCGGCCCGATGCCTTGTCCACCACGACGAGGAACGAGCCCGCGTCCTGATCGCAGACCTGGATCAAGGCGTCTCCGGCGAGGACGGGAGAGTTGGCCATGCCCTGGAAGTTCAGGAAGGGGCCCAGGGGCTGTCGCCACAGCTCCTCTCCGTCGATGGAGTAGGCGACGAGGCCGAAGTCGGGAAAGAACGCGAAGACGGAGCGTCCATCGGTGACCGGGGTCGGAGACGCCGGGTTGTTGTTCTTGTGGTGACGCTCCTGGCGAGGACGCGGGAGCTCGCGCCTCCAGAGGATCTTGCCGTCCTCGGCGCGCACGCAGAGGGTGACGAGGGTCTCCTGCTCGAAGCCGGTCAGGAATACCCGGCCGTGGTCGACGATCGGGGAAGAGTGTCCCGACGGAAGCGCTATCTTCCACCGGACGTTCCGGTCGGTTCCGAACTCGACCGGCAGGTTCACGGATTCGAGGACCCCGGACCCGCCGGGCCCGCGGAATCGCGACCACTCCTCGGCGCTGGCCGGGTGGACCTGCACGACGAACAGCAGCGCGGCCGCCGTGCCCATCCGCATCGTAGTCAACCTCCGGGACTTCGAGGGAGCATAGGCCTCGCGCCCGGGATGCGCAAACCGACGGGCCCGCGCCGATCAGGTGGACGGCGCTCGGCCTGATGGCGGCCCTCCCGAATCGGTACGGCTGGCCCTCCGCCGAGGTAGCAGCGGCGCGACAAGCCTGTCACCTGCGGCGAGAATAGACCGGCACGCGTCCGTCTAAGCAATGAATTTCGGGAGGCGATATGCAGCTACGCCGTACCTCGTGGCTTGCCAACAGGCGCGTTGGCATGGCGATGCTGCTCCTTGCCGGTGCGGGCTTCCCTCGCGTGGGCTTCGCGCAGTTGCTCACGGAATTTCCGGTGCCGACGGTGAATGCCACCCTTCATGGCGTGGCGGCAGGTCCCGACGGAAACGTCTGGTTCACCGAAACGATACCCAGCAAGATAGGCCGGATCACGCCCACCGGTACGATAACGGAATTCACGATCCCCCAGCCTTTCGACTTCCCCCATGTGATTGCCGCAGGCCCCGACGGCAACCTCTGGTTCATGCAGACCAACAGTAAGATCGGGCGGATCACTCCGCGGGATCGATTACCGAGTTCAACCTTCCCTCGTTCAATCACGGCTACGGGATCGTGGCAGGTCCGGATGGGAACCTCTGGTTTACGGAGCACGGGTCCGTTCATGATCGGGCGGATCACGCCGACGGGACGATCACCGAGTTCCCCTGCCCCGGGCGCGGGCCGTCCCTGGACGATCACTGCGGGCCGGACGGCAATCTCTGGTTCACCGAGGATCGGCAACAGGATCGGGCAAATCACGACGGCAGGGGTGGTTACCGAGTTCCCGCTCCCCTCTGCCAATAGCAATCCGCGGACGATCACGGCGGGCCCCGACGGCAATCTCTGGTTCACCGAGGACCTCGGCAACAGGATCGGACGGATCACGACCGCCGGCTCGATCACCGAGTTCCCACTCCAACGGCTCGCTCGCCGTTCGGAATCACAACGGGGCCCGACGGCAATCTCTGGTTCACGACCCTCGAAGGCATCGGGCGAATTACCCCGACCGGCTCCATCACGGAGTTCACGCTCGCCGTGCCCTTTAGCGGTCCGACTCACATCACGACCGGTCCGGACGGGAATCTCTGGTTTACGGAGAGTCAAGGCAACAAAATCGGGCGCATAACGTTGTCCGCCTCGCCAAGCCAACCCTTCTTCACCGTGCAACCCTGCCGCGTTTTCGACTCGCGAGACCCTGGCCTGGGTGGTCCAACTCCCTTGGTAGCAGAGAGCCTGAACGCGGTCCCCGTCGGAGGGCACTGCGGAATCCCAACCACAGCCCGAGCGGTCTCGCTGAACGTCGCCGTAACCGCGCCAACTGCACCGGGGCATCTGGGCTCTTCCCGAGCGGAGGGTTCCTCCCGTCGGCTTCGACGATCAACTACGGCGCCGGCCAGACGAGGGCAAACGATGCCATTACACCCCTCGGCACCTCAGCCGCGCTCGCGGTTTACGTAGGTCAAGGCTCAGGAAACGTCCACGTGATCGTCGACGTCAACGGCTACTTCGAATGATTCAAGACTGGAGCCGGCGCACGGATTTGAACCGTGGACCTGCTGATTACGAATCAGCTGCTCTACCGCTGAGCTACGCCGGCTGAGACAGGCGAGCGAGGCCGATCCTCGCACGATCGGCCATCGTAGCAGAAGGGTCAGGTGGGGCCAAGGGGAGCGCGTGCTAGCATCGCGCGTTCGATGGCTCGATCCGGACGTTTGTGGGCCGTCCTGCTGCTCTTCGTCAGCCTCGGCCTCAACGCCTGGATGGTGACCTGGGGCCTGCCCAGCACGGCGGGCTGGGCTCCCGACGAGATCTTGCCTTCGGCGGTCCTGGAGGCGAAGGCGCGGCGGTTCTCCGGCGGGTGGTTCGACAAGTATCCGCCGCTCCACTTCCGGCTGCTCGCGGCCGTCTACTCTCCGATCCAGGGTGGTCACGGTACGCGCGCCGACGTACCCATACCTCATGGGATCTACGACCGCCTCTTCCTGGCCGGTCGCGCGCTGAGCGTGGCGATGGGAGTCGGTGTCGTGCTGCTCGTCTATCTGTGCGGGCTGCGGCTCATCGGCGATCTGGGGGCACTTCTCGCCGCGGCTCTCGTGGCAGTGATGGCGCCGTTCGTCTTCTACGCGAAGCTCGCGAACGTGGACGTGCCCTACCTCTTCTGGTGGCTGGTTTCGCTCTTCTTCCTGATCCGGGCGCTCGAAAGCCATCGGCTCCGGGACTACCTGGGGCTCGGAGTTGCGGCGGCGCTCGCGGTGGGGACCAAGGACCAGGCGTACGGGCTCTATGTCCTCGTGGCTCCGCTCCTGGCGTGGTCGAGGAGGGAGCGGAGCCACGAGAGGAGCTGGCTACGGGCGATCTTCTCGCTCGAGCTGATGCTCGCCGTGGCCGCGGGAGCGCTGGTGCTGCAGGCGATCTACGGCCTGCCGGGGAACGTCGAAGGACTGCGAGCGCACCTACGCCTGATCACCGGCTCCGCGAGCAAGGACTTCCAGGAGTTTCCGAACACCCTTGCCGGCCAAGGGGGGCTGCTCTGGTCGACCGTCCTGAACACGGCGTTCGTCATGGGGGTGCCGGCGTTCCTGGCGGCTCTGGTGGGAATCGCGCTTGCGACCCGAAGGCGGGATCGACGGTTACTTGCGATGCTCGTGCCCGCGATCTCGTACTACCTGTTCTTCATGTCCGTCGCGCTTTACTGCTACGACCGGTTCGTGCTGCCGATCGCGGTCTGTCTGGCGTTCTTTGCGGGGGACATGCTTGGGAAGATGGCGAGACAGGGACGGGCTGGGCGAACGGCAACCGTCGCGGTTCTGATGTACGGCCTGGCAAGAGCCATCTCGGTGGACATCATGATGGCCAATGACTCGCGCTTCGCTGCCGAGAAATGGCTAGAAAAGCATGGCGGCGAAGCGCTCGTGGCGATGATAGGCCCTCCCGAGTATCTGCCCCGGCAGGACGGGCTCAACGCTCGCACGGTCGGGCCCTCGACGGACCGCCTCGAGAAGGTGGCCCCGGAATTCGTCGTGACGAACGCCGACTACGCCGAAAGAGCGGACGAGGGCGGGGCCGAGCAAGCCCTCTACCAGGGGCTCGAGGCGGGGACCCTGGGCTACCAGCGGGTCTGGAGCCACCGGTTCCGCTCCTCTTACATGATGATACGGAGCGAGGACCTGGCCGACCGGCCGGGGCAGCCTCTCCGGTCGAACCTCGACAAGGTGAACCCGGAAATCCACATCTATCGGCGGGAAATCGCTCCCACGGGGCCCTGAAACCGCGGGCGGGCCTTGCTTTGCATCGGCCCGAGGCTTTCTGATATCGTCCGCCCACTTAGGAGCCGATGCCCCCCGCCCCTAGCAGTGACTTCCTCGCCTCTCACTCGAGCGTCTTGACGTTCCTGGTCATCATCGTCGGCTTCCTCGTCGTCAACCTCATCGTCTGGTGGGTGATCCGGCCCTCGCGCTTCAGTGAGGAGAAGCTGACGACCTACGAGTGCGGCGAGAACCCGACGGGGAGCGCCTGGGTGCAGTTCAACATCCGCTTCTACGTATTCGCTCTCATCTTCATCGTGTTCGACGTGGAGGCCGTTTTCCTCCTGCCCTGGGCGGTGGTATTCAGGAAGATAGGGATGCTGGCCTACCTGGAGGGTCTCGTCTTCCTGGGCATCCTCGTGGTCGCCCTCGTCTACGTCTGGCGCAAGGGCGACCTGCAGTGGGTCAGGGCGGAGGACCGGAACTGATGGTGGAGATCGGCGGCGTCGTCCAGAACAAGTTCGGCGACAACGTGGTCACGACGACGGTCGACCAGGTCGTGAACTGGGCGCGCAAGTCGAGCCTGTGGCCGATGACGTTCGGCCTCGCCTGCTGCGCGATCGAAATGATGGCCACCGGCGGCACGCGCTACGACTGGAACCGCTTCGGCCTGATTCCCCGCGGCACGCCGCGCCAGAGCGACCTCATGATCGTGGCGGGCACGGTCACGCTCAAGATGGCGACGCGGGTGAAGCGCCTCTACGAGCAGATGGCGGAGCCCAAGTACGTGATCTCGATGGGCTCCTGCGCCAACAACGGCGGACCCTATTGGCGCGTGGGCTACCACGTGCTGAAGGGTGTCGACGAGGTGATCCCGGTCGACATCTACGTGCCGGGCTGCCCGCCGCGCCCGGAGGCGCTCCTCTACGGCGTCATGAAGCTGCAGGAGAAGATCCAGGAAGACCGCGTCCTCCGCCGGAAGGGGGACACGCTGGGAAGCCTGGTCGGCGCGTCGATGGCCGCCGAGGCGACGAAGTAGTGGACGCCGAAGGCGATCCACGAGAAGCTCGCCGCGAAGTTCGGCGACAAGGTCACGGCCGCGAACCTGGAGGCGAAGAGCCCCTTCGCGGTGGTCGCGACCGGACGCGATCGTCGAGATCGGCGCCTTCTGCAAGGCCGATCCCGATCTCGCGTTCGACAACCTCATGTGCCTGAGCGCCGTCGACTACCCGAAGGAGACGCCGCCGCGGATGGAGGTCGTCTACCACCTCTACTCGTACAAGCACGACCACACGTTCGCGCTGAAGGTCTTCCTGCCGCGCGAGACCCCGGCGGTGGCCACGGTGGAAGGGATCTGGCCCGTCGCCAACTGGCACGAGCGCGAGGCCTACGACATGTTCGGCATCGCCTTCGTCGGCCACAGCGACCTGCGCCGGATCCTGCTTCCCGACGACTGGGTCGGCCACCCGCTGCGCAAGGACTGGACGGACCCCGACTTCTACAACGGCATGCACGTGAAGCCCACGCCCCAGATGGCGGAGCGGGCCATGGGCGGCGAGAAGATCGGGGTCGGGCCCTTCGACTTCACCCCGCCCAACGCGCACATGCCCCAATCCTGATGGCCACCGCTCCCGTCAACGACTGGTCGCAAGAGGACATCGACACCGACGAGATGATCCTCAACATGGGTCCGCAGCACCCGTCCACGCACGGGGTGCTCCGGATCGAGCTCCGCACCGACGGCGAGGTGGTGCGGGCGGCGCGGCCCCACATCGGCTACCTCCACCGCTGCTTCGAGAAGCACGCGGAGAGCGTCGACTACCCGGGCGTCATCCCCTACACGGACCGCATGGACTACGTCGCGTCCATGGGCAACTCGCTGGGGTACGCGCTCGCGGTGGAGAAGCTGCTGTCGATCGAGGTCTCGCCGTACGTGGCCACGATCCGCGTGATCATGGCGGAGCTGCAGCGGATCGCCTCGCACTGCGTGGCGGTGGGGACGTACGGGATGGACATCGGCGCGTTCACGCCCTTCCTCCATCTCCTCCGCGACCGCGAGAAGATCCTCGACCTCTTCGAGTGGACCTGCGGCGCCCGCCTCCTCTACAACTACAACTGGGTGGGCGGGGTGAGCCACGACGTCCCCGAGGGGTTCGTGAAGGCGGGCCGACACTTCCTCCGCGAGTTCGACGCGATCACGTACCCCGAGCTCGTGGACCTGCTCATCGGCAACAAGATCTTCGTGAAGCGCACGGCGGAGGTGGGCGTCTGCTCCCAGGAGCTCGCGATCGCCTACGACCTCACCGGGCCCAACCTCCGGGGCAGCGGCCTGCCCCGCGACCTGCGGAAGGACCATCCCTACTGCGGCTACGAGAACTACCAGTTCGACATCCCGGTCGGGAAGGGCGAGTACGGGCCCGTGGGCTCGTGCTTCGACCGCAACTGGGTGCGCACGGTCGAGATGCACGAGAGCTCGAAGATCATCCACCAGGCTCTCGACCGCCTCGAGCGGATGGAGAAGACCGACGTCCGCGAGAAGGTCCCCAAGCGCGTGAAGCCGGCCAAGGGCGAGGTCTACGCGCGCTCCGAGGCCCCCCGGGGCAACCTCGGCTACTACATCGTGGCCGACGGAACCGGGGTGAACCCCTACCGCGTCAAGGTCAAGAGCCCCTGCTTCACGGCGATGAGCATCTTCCACGTCCTGGCGAAGGGGATGTACCTGGCGGATATCATCGCCCTGATCGGATCGCTGGATGTCGTACTAGGCGAGATCGATCGGTAATGCGATCCGATCAGATGTCGTTGTTCGCCTTTCCTGCCCCGTTGATCATTCCTGCCCCCCAAAGCAATTCATGGATCTGATCTTCCAGACCCTCTTCAAGCTGGTCCCGAGCCTCGCCGGCTCGCCCGAGTGGGTCCTGATGGCCGTGGCTGCTCTCGTCCCCGGCGTCGCGCTCGTCACCTTCATGGCGGTCGGCCCCATCGTCTACGTGTACGCGGAGACGAAGGTCGCTGGCTTCATGCAGGACCGGATCGGCCCGAAGCGCGTGGGCCCGCACGGGATGCTGCAGACGATCGCCGACGCGGTGAAGCTGCTCTTCAAGGAAGCCATCTTCCCCGCGGGCGCGGACAAGGTCCTGTTCGTGCTCGCCCCATGCCTCGTCTGCGTGGGGGCCTTCCTGCCCTTCGTCGTGGTTCCGTTCGGCGGGAGGCTGCAGACGGCCGACCTGAACGTCGGCGTCTTCTACGTGGTCGCGGTGGCGAGCCTCTCGACGGTCGGGATCATCATGGCGGGCTGGTCGTCCAACAACAAGTACGCGCTCTTCGGCGGCATGCGCTCGGCCGCGCAGATCGTCTCCTACGAGATCCCGGCGGTGATGGTGCTGCTCGTGCCCGTGATGATCGTGGGCAGCCTCTCCTTGCAGGACCTGGTGGCCGCGCAGACGGGGGGAATCCAGAACTGGCTCATCTGGCGCTACTTCCCGCTGATGCCCGTCGCCTTCCTGATCTTCTTCACCGCGGGGCTCGCCGAGTGCAACCGGACGCCCTTCGACATCCCCGAGGCGGAGAGCGAGCTCGTGGCCGGGTTCCACACCGAGTACAGCGGCTTCTTCTTCGCGATGTTCTTCATGGCCGAGTACACGGAGATGTTCATCATCTCCGCGGTCACGTCGGTGCTCTTCTTCGGCGGGTACCTGGCGCCCCATCCGGTGCTGCAGGACCTGCGCCTCGTCGGCTTCCCGAACTTCGGTCTCGGCCTCGTGTGGCTCATCGCGAAGTCGTGGGCGCTCATGTTCGTGATGATGTGGCTCAGGTGGACGCTGCCCCGCCTCCGCGTGGACCAGCTCATGTACATGGCCTGGAAGGTGCTCCTCCCCATCGCGTTAGTGCTCGTGGTCGCGGTGGGGGGTCTGGTCCTCTGGAAGCCCTACGGCTTCGTCTGGGACCGTTACATGTGGCCCCTCTCTGTCCTTCTCTTCCTCTACCTGGCGTTCGGCATCCTGCGGGCCTTCAGCTGGAGCCGCCGGCGAGTCCAGGAGATGGCGGCCTAGGAGGCCGGGCAACCGATGAAGCAGTGGCTCAAGGATCTCTGGGAAGGCTTCTGGACGGTCCTCGTGGGAATGCGCATCACCTGGCACCACCTCTTCACGCGCAAGGTGACGCTGCACTACCCCGAGGAGCGCTGGCAGCTCCCCCCGAAGAGCCGCATGCGTCTCTTCATGAAGTACGAGGATTGCATCGGCTGCGGGCAGTGCGCGCGCGCGTGCCCGGTCGCCTGCATCTACATCAAGGCGGACAAGCGCCCGGCGACGTCGCCGCCGATCTTCGCGGCCAACGGGCAGGGCATAAAGCTGGACGTGACCGTCTTCGACATCGACATGTCGCTCTGCTGCTACTGCAACCTGTGCACGTATCCCTGCCCGACGGACTGCATCTACATGACCCCCGAGTTCGAGTTCGCCACCACGGACCTCACGCAGCACCTCTACCACTTCGCCAAGAAGGACGCGAAGTTCATCCTCGAGGACCCCAAGAAGAAGGCGGCCCCGGCGGCGCCCGCCGCCACCGCGGCGGCTCCGGCGACGGGAACGCCGACGCCCTCGACGCCTCCGCCCACGACACCCCCCGTCACTCCCCCGCCGGCGGCCCCGGCCGGAGCCTAGAGCGATGACCGTCGGAGACGGCGTCTTCTACCTGTTCGCCCTCGTCACGGTGGGATCGGCGGCGGTGGTGGTCCTCGCCCGCAGCCTGATCTACAGCGCGTTCGCGCTGCTCTTCACCTTCTTCGGTGTGGCCGGCCTCTACGTGCTGCTCGGCGCCGACTTCCTGGCCGCGACGCAGCTCCTCGTCTACGTGGGCGGCATCCTGGTGCTGCTCCTCTTCGGGGTGATGCTCACCCACAAGCTCTACGACCTCGACCTCCGGAGCGAGGTCACGCAGTTCGGGCCGGGGGCGATCGTGGCCGCCGGCCTCTTCATCGTCCTCTTCACCACCGCCCGCCGCACGGAGTGGATGACCGCGACCCCGCGGCCTCCCGCCCCCACCACGGAGGCGATCGGCCACGCGTTCCTGAGCACGTTCCTCCTCCCCTTCGAGGCCGCCTCGATCCTCCTGCTCGTCGCCCTCATCGGCGCCGCGATGATCGTGCGGCGGAAGAAGGAGGCCTGATGGTCGGCCTCGGCCACTACCTCGCCGTCTCCGCCGCGCTCTTCTCGCTCGGGATCCTCGGCGTCCTCACCCGGCGCAACGCGGTGAACGTCCTCATGGGGATCGAGCTCATCCTGAACTCGGCCAACATCAACCTCGTGGCCTTCTCCCGATTCGGCTCGGGCAACCTGAACGGGCAGCTCTTCGCCGTCTTCGTGATCGTGATCGCGGCGGCGGAGGTGGCGGTGGCCCTCGCCATCGTGCTCACGCTCTACCGGCTGCGGCGCACCCCGAACCTGGACGAGGCGGACGTCCTCAAGGGCTGACATGGAGCAGGTGACCCGGAGCCTCGCCCTCTTCCGGCCGGAGACGGCCCTCACCGTCGGCCTCCTCCTCGTCGTGCTCGTGGACTCGATCGGCGCCCGGTGGCGGAACCCCGTCAACCGCTTCCTGACCGCGGCCACCTTCGTGGCCGCCCTCGTGCTGACCCTCGATCTGCAGTCGCGGAGCCCGTCCACCACCATCTGGAGCGGCATGCTCGTGGTGGATCCCCTCGGGATCTTCTTCAAGGTGCTCCTCGTCGCGGCCTCGCTCCTGACCGTCCTCCTGTTCACCTTCGACAACTCGAAGGAGCTGCACGGCCTGGGCCAAGGCGAGTTCTACGCCCTCCTGATCGCGGTCACGCTCTCCAACCTCCTCCTCGCCGCCTCCAACGACCTCGCGATGCTGTACCTCGCGCTGGAGATGGTCTCCATCACCTCCTACGTGATGGTCGCGTACATGAAGGGCGACCGGATGTCGAACGAGGCCTCGCTGAAGTACATCCTCTTCGGCGCGGTCTCCACAGGGGGGATGCTCTACGGCCTCTCGCTCCTCTACGGGATGACGGGGACGACCAGCCTTCCCCAGATCCAGGAGTTCCTGGCGGGCGGCCTCTCCGAAGGGAACCGCTTCGCCGCGTACGTGATCGCCCTCTTCGTCTTCGCCGGTTTTGGCTTCAAGGTCGCGGCCGTCCCCTTCCACTTCTGGTGCCCCGACGTCTACCAGGGCGCGCCTACGCCCGTGACCGCCTTCCTCTCCGTGGCCCCCAAGGCCGCGGGCTTCGCGATCATGCTCCGGTTCTTCTTCGGGGGCTTCGCGGTTCCCGGCAACTCTCCCTGGGACCTCTCGGGCACGATCGACTGGCCGCAGGTCCTGATGGTCGTCTCCGTCCTCACCATGACCCTCGGCAACGTGGCCGCCCTCACCCAGACGAACATGAAGAGGCTCTTCGCCTACTCCTCGATCGCCCACGCCGGCTACATCATGATGGGCGTCGTCGCCCTCTCCGAGAACGGGGCGCGCGGGACGATGGTCTACCTGCTTGCCTACCTCTTCATGAACCTCGGGGCCTTCTTCGTGGTGACGCTTGTTCACAGGCACGAGGGCAGCTTCGACCTGCGCGACTACCCGGGCCTGTCGCGGCGGGCGCCGCTGCTCACCCTCGCCATGGCCGTCTTCCTGCTCTCGCTCGTGGGAATACCGCCGTTCGTGGGGTTCATGGGCAAGCTCTACGTCTTCGCGGCCGTCATCGAGCAGGGGTCGGCCTACTACTGGTTCGCGGTGGTGGGCGCCGTCAACGCCGCGATCGCCGCCTACTACTACTTCCGGATCCTCAAGACGATGGTCATCGACGAGGGCCACGAGACGCGGCCCGCGCTGCGGCTCCCCGCGATCGACTCCGCGTGGGTGGTCTTCCTCGCCCTCGCGAACGTCCTCCCCCTCTTCTTCTGGGGACGCGTCGAGCAGTGGGCGCGGGGCGCCCTCACGCTCTACGCGGGGCGATAGCCGGAGCGCGGTTGTCGGATCCGATCGTCCCCTCGCTCGGCCTTCTCTTCGTCTCCCATCCCTGGCACGGCGTCCCCATCGGGAAGGCGGCCCCCGAGCGCGTCACCGTCTACGTGGAGATGGTGCCCACGGACACGGTGAAGTACGAGCTCGACAAGGAGACGGGGCTCCTCACGGTGGACCGCCCGCAGAAGTACTCGAACGTCCCCCCCTGCCTCTACGGCTTCGTGCCCCGCACGCTGTGCGCGGACGCGGTGGCGGGCCTGTGCGCGGAGAAGACCGGCCAGAAAGACCTCGTGGGGGACATGGACCCCCTCGACATCTGCGTGCTCACGGAGAAGCACATCCCCCACGGCAACGTCCTCGTGCAGGCGGAGCCGGTGGGCGGCCTGCGCATGCTCGACGGCCACGAGGTGGACGACAAGATCGTGGCCGTGCTCCACGAGGACGCCGTCTACGGGGACGTGCGCGAGATCTCGCAGCTCTCACCCCTCCTCCTCGACCGCCTGCGCCACTACTTCCTGACCTACAAGCAGGGACCGGACGAGGCCCACCCCTCCTGCGAGATCACGCACGTCTACGGGCGGACGGAGGCCCACGCCGTCATCGCGCGCAGCCAGGTCGACTACGAGTCGCGCTTCGGCGGCCTCGGAGTCGCGCGGGCCGCGATCCGGAAGGGCTGAGCGGCGGTTATACTCGGGCGTTCGGAGGGGCCGAGTGAAGACGTTGATCGTAACGGGCGGGGCGGGGTTCATCGGATCGAGCTTTGTTCGGCTGGCTCTGAAACGAACGAACGACCGCGTCTTGGTGGTGGACAAGCTGACGTACGCGGGCAGCCTCCTGACCCTGGACGATGTCAAGGGACACGAGCGATTCGGCTTCGAGGAAGCCGACATCGCGGACCGCGGGAGGATGAGGAACCTCTTCCGCGCTCACTCCGTGAGCGCGGTGCTTAATTTCGCCGCGGAAACCCACGTCGACCGCTCGATCGACGACCCGAGCGCCTTCGTCCGGACGAACGTGCTGGGGACATTCGAGCTCCTGGAGGCCGCGCGCCTCCACCTGAAGGATCACCCCGACCCGTCCTTCCGGTTCGTCCACGTCTCGACGGACGAGGTGTACGGCACGCTCGGACCGACGGGGGCCTTCTCCGAGACGACCCCCTACGCGCCCAACTCGCCCTACTCGGCGTCCAAGGCGGGAGCGGACCACCTGGTGAGGGCGTGGTTCGAGACCTACGGCCTGCCCGCGCTCATCACGAACTGCTCGAACAACTACGGCCCCTTCCAGTTCCCCGAGAAGCTCATCCCCCTCATGATCCTGAACGCCGTGGAGGGCAGGGCCCTGCCGATCTACGGCGACGGCGGGAACGTCCGCGACTGGCTCTACGTCGCCGACCATTGCGAGGGGATCCTGCTCGCCCTGCAGAATGGCCGGCCCGGCGAGAAGTACAACATCGGCGGGGGCAACGAGCGGACGAACCTGCAGGTGGTGGACGCGCTCTGCGCGATCCTGGACCGCGCGCGGCCGGCGCCCCAGAATCCCGCCCTCGCCGGCAAGCGGAGCTACTCCGAGCTCAAGACCTTCGTGAAGGACCGGCCGGGCCACGACCGCCGCTACGCGATCGACGCCACCAGGGCGCGGACCGAGCTCGGATGGCGGGCACGGCACGACTTCGAGGCCGGCCTCGCGGAGACAGTGGGCTGGTACCTGAAGAACCGGGACTGGTGCGAGGGCGTGCAGGCAGGCCGCTACGCGCGGGAGAGGCTGGGCCTCACGGAAGGCACGTGAAAGCGATCCCCACCGAGCTCCCGGGCGTCCTCATCATCGAGCCCGAAGTCCACCACGACTCCCGCGGGTTCTTCCTGGAGACCTACCACCAGCACAAGTACTCGGAGCTGGGCCTGCCGGGACCCCTCGTGCAGGACAACCACTCGAACTCCGTGCGGGGCACGCTCCGGGGCCTGCACGCCCAGGTCGAGCGGCCGCAGGGCAAGCTCGTCCGCGCGGTGCAGGGAGAGATGTTCGACGTGGCCGTGGACATCCGCCGCGGCTCCCCCACCTTCGGCCGCTGGGTGGGTGTCGTCCTCTCCGCCCAGAACTTCCGCCAGCTCTGGATCCCCCCCGGCTTCGCCCACGGCTTCTGCGTGCTCAGCGAGCGGGTGGACGTCGAGTACAAGTGCAGCGACTTCTACAACCCCGGCGACGAGCTCACCGTGCTCTGGAGCGATCCCGAGATCGGCATCGCGTGGCCGGTGCGCGAGCCGATCCTCTCGCCCAAGGACGCCGCGGCCTCCCCGCTCTCCGCGATCATGGATCGCCTGCCCACGCTCGACGTCGTGGGACGGCTCTGAAGGATCCGCAGGTTCACGCACTCTTTCGAGGAAACCCGATGATTCGACGACTCACGACGCCCGCGCTCTGCCTCCTTTTCACCATCCTCGCGGCGGGCGGATCCGCCCAGACTCCGCCGCCCGCCGCTCCGGGGCCGGCCGGCGCGACCAAGGATGCGAACCCCACGGGCTGGACGGCCAAGGCCGGCCTCAGCTACGTCCAGACCACGGGCAACTCGAAGTCCAACAACCTGGGGGCCCGCTTCAGCCTCAACTACAACTGGACGAAGACCTTCTTCTCGCTGAACGGCGCGGCCGTCCGGAACGACAGCACGACCGTCACCCGCTTCGGGGTGGGGGCGAGCGAGAGCGACTTCGAGCTCGTGGAGACGGAAACGAGCACGCTCACCGCCGCGAACTACTTCCTGGACGCCAACCTCGACCACAACATCTCGGACCGCTTCTTCTGGACATCGGGCGCGGGCTGGATGCGGAACACCTTCGCCGGCATCGACAGCCGGGAGAACGTGCGCGGAGGCGTGGGCTACTTCTTCACGGATCCCGCGAGCAAGGGTGTCCAATTCAAGACGGCGCTCCTCGGCACCCTCACCCACCAGACGGAGACGATCGAGGACCCGAACTCCGACGACACGTTCGTCGGCCTGCGGCTCATGGCCGACCTCGTCGTGCCCTTCAGCACGGGGAGCTTCAACAGCCGCACCAACCTGGACGAAAACCTCCAGACGACCGACGACTTCCGCTGGACCTGGTGGAACAGCCTGACGGTGAACATGAACGACCGGCTCGGTCTCCAGGTGAGCTGGCTGCTCCTCTACGACCACCTGCCCGCGCTCGAGGAGGTCCTCCTTTTCCCCGCGCAGGAAGGCGGCGTTCCGATTCCCCCGGCCGTGGGAACGGCCCTCGTCCCCCTCGGCAAGTGGGACAACCAGTTCGCGGTGTCCCTCGTCGTCAACCTGGTTCCGAAGAAGCAGTGAAGGGCCCGATGGCGTCCGTCCCGCTCCTGATCGCCCTCCCCCTCTGCCTTGCCGCCGCCCCGAGCAAGGAGACCCCGAAGAAGAAGGACGTCGCGGCCGACATCAACGCGCCGCGGGCGGACGCCCGCCGCGTGAGCTTCGAGGTCGGCGAGGGGACGTGGATGTCGGTGGACCTGGCACCCGACGGACGGACGATCGTTTTCGACCTCCTCGGCGACCTCTACGCGCTGCCCTTCGAGGGCGGAGAAGCACGGGCGCTCACTTCGGGCCCCGCCTGGGATGCGATGCCGCGCTTCTCTCCGGACGGACGGGCGATCGCCTTCACCTCGGACCGGGACGGGATCGAGAACGTCTGGCTCATGGACGCGGACGGGAAGAACACCCGCGCCCTCACGCAGGAGAAGGACTTCTTCGTGAGGACGCCGGCCTGGACGCCGGACGGTGCGTACGTCGTGGCGCGCAAGCAGGACGGCCGGAAGGCCGGGCTCCAGCCCGTCGAGATGTGGCTCTATCACCGAGAAGGCGGCGGCGGGATCAAGCTCACGAGCTCCGACGAGGTGAACAACGCGTCGGGGGCGGCGCCCTCGAAGGACGGACGATGGATCTACCTCTCCACCCGCAAGGTCCCGTTCAACTACATCCCGGACCTCACGCAGGGACTCTGGCAGATCTCCCGCTACGACCGCACCACGGGGGAAACGTTCCCGCTGACCGAGGGCTTCGGGGGTGCGGTTCGCCCGCTGCCCTCGCCGGACGGGAAGCGGCTCGCCTACGTGAGCCGCCGCGACAGCGACACCGTGCTCGTGATGCGCGACCTCGCCACGGGCGGCGAGAAGGTCGTGGCCACGGGCCTCCTCCGCGACGAGCAGGAGGGCTTCGCCCAGATGGACCTGTGGCCGGGCTACGCCTTCACCCCGGACGGCGCGTCGCTCGTCTTCTCGACCGGGGGCAAGATCGAGAGGCTGGACCTCGCCACCGGCGGGCGGAAGGAGATCCCCTTCAGGGCGACCGTCGTCCAGTCGCTGGCCCCCCGAGTCGCCTGGCAGGAGAAGCTCCCGACGGGACCTGTCGAGGCGCGCATCCTGCGCTGGGCCGGGGAGTCGGCGGACGGCGGCCGGATCGTGTTCGACGCCTTTGGCCGCGTCTTCGTCCAGGACCTGAAGGCCGGCAAGCCGGCAGGCGCCCCTCGTCGGCTGACCACGGACGTCGCCGCGCGCCCCCAGCGCGAGTACGCCCCCGCATTCTCGCCGGACGGGAAGTGGGTCGCCTACGTCACCTGGAGCGACGGCGACGGCGGCCACATCTGGAAGGCTCCCGTGGAGGGCGGCGAGCCGCAGCAGCTCACAGAGGTCGCCGGACACTACGCCAACCCGAGCTGGTCGGCGGCGGGGGACCGGCTGGCGTTCATCCGGGGCTCGGGCCTGGAGTTCCGCGGCCGCCAGCCCGAGCAGGAGTCTGCGTTCGAGATCCGCTGGCTGGAGGCGACCGGCGGCGAGACCCACTACGTGACGTCGGTCAAGCCGTCGAACGGCAAGAGCTTCCACCCTCGTGTCACGTGGAGCGCCGACGGCGCGCGCCTCTTCTACCCGGACCCGGTGGAGCCCAAGAAGCCCACGGACGACCCCAAGGTAGACCTGGTGTCGGTGCGGCTCGACGGCACCGACAAGAAGCGCCACCTACGCCTGCCCGCCCTGTCGGAGCTCGTCCCCTCGCCCGACGGCCAATGGGTGGCCTTCGCCTCGCGCGACAACGTCTACGTCGCCGCCCTCCCCTCGACGCTCACGAAGGAGGCGCCCGAGGTCTCGCTCAAGGAGGGCGGAATCCCGGTGTGGCGTCTCTCCAGCGAGGCGGGAGCGTATGTGGGATGGGCGGGGGGCGGCCGGACGCTCACGTGGGTGCTCGGCCCCACGTTCTATCGCCTGCCGCTCGCCTCCGCCGTCCAGTTCGCGGAGGAGCAGCGCCGGAAGGCGGCGGCCGAGAAGGGTGCGGACGCGAAGAAGAAGGACGACAAGGCGGACGCGGCCAAAAAGGACGAAGACGAGCTCCTGCTGCCCACGCCGGAAAAGATCGGGATCGCCCTCTCCGCTCCCCGCGCCGCTCCCGAAGGCAGCTTCGTCCTGAAGGGCGCGCGGGTGCTCACCATGAACGGCGACGAGGTCCTCGAGGACGCGGACGTCGTGGTCACCGGCAACCGGATCGCCGCCGTGGGACCCACGGGGCGCGTTTCCGTTCCCGTGAACGCGCGCGTCCTGGACGCGACGGGGAAGACCGTCATCCCCGGCCTCATCGACGCCCACGCGCACCTCCACTACTCCGGCTTCGACCTGTTCGCGGACACGAAGTGGGAGTACGCGGCCAACCTCGCCTACGGGGTGACGACGGTCTACGACCCGAGCGCCCCCTCGCTCGACGTGTTCGCGCAGGGCGAGATGGTGGAGGCCGGCCTCATGCTCGGGCCGCGCATCTTTTCGTCGGGCGACGTGCTGTACGGGGGCCAGGCCTTCGACATCTGGGCCGAGGTCAACAACCAGGCGGACGCCTTGCGCCAGGTGCGGCGGATGAAGGCCTATGGCGCGCGGATGATCAAGGTCTACCAGCAGCCCCGCCGGTCGCAGCGGATGTACTTCGCGGAGGCCTGCCGGCAGGAGAGGATGCTGCTCACCGCGGAGGGGGCGGGCGAGCTCAACACCGACCTCACGATGGCCCTCGACGGCTACACCGCCTTCGAGCACTCGCTTCCGGTGGAGCTGCGCGAGGACGTGGTCCAGCTCCTCGCCCGGTCGTCCACTCACTACACGCCTACGCTCCTCGTCTCGTACGGCGGCCCCTGGGGCGAGCTCTTCTACTACCAGACCCGCAACCCGCACGACGACCCCAAGCTCAACCGCTTCACCCCCCACGTGAGCCTCGACGGGCTGGGGCGCCGCCATCCCTGGATCTGGCCCGAGGAGTACCGCTTCCCGCTCGTGGCCGAGGGGGCGTCGGCGGTCGCGCGGGCGGGCGGGAACGTGTCGCTGGGAGCCCACGGCCAGCTCCAGGGCCTGGGAGTGCACTGGGAGCTCTGGGCGATGGCCGGGGAAGGGGGAGCGGCCGGGCGGGCCATGAGCGCGCGGGAGGCGCTCCGCGCCGCCACGAGCGCGGCCGCGGACAAGCTGGGCCTCTCGCCCGACCTCGGCACCGTCGCCCCCGGCAAGCTCGCCGACCTCGTGGTGCTGGACGCCGATCCTCTCGCCGACATCCACAACACGACGCTCATCCGGTGGGTGGTGAAGAACGGCACCGTGTACGAGGCGGAGACGATGAAGGAGATCTGGCCGCGCGAGCGCGAGCTGCCCGCCTTCTTCTGGCGGTCCGAGCGGGGTCCGTCGTAGATGGGTTAGAATCGCCGTCCCGGAAGCTTCTCCATGGGACTCCTCGACCTCTTCTCAGGAAAATTCGTGGACCCGACGTGGGCCAGCGTCCACGGCGGCGGGAACATCATCACCACCACTCTCGACGCGGTGACCAAGTGGGGACGCAAGTCCTCCATCTGGCCCATGCCCTTCGGGACGGCGTGCTGCGCCATCGAGTTCATGGCCTTCACGGCCTCCCACTACGACGTGGCGCGGTTCGGGGCGGAGGTGTTGCGCTTCTCGCCCCGGCAGGCTGACCTCATGTTCGTCGCGGGCACCATCCCCGACAAGCTCGCCCCCATCCTGAAGACGATCTACGAGCAGATGCCCGAGCCCAAGTGGGTCATCTCGATGGGCGTGTGCGCCAGCTCCGGCGGCTTCTACCGGTCGTACCACGTCATGCAGGGGATCGACGAGATCATCCCCGTCGACGTCTACGTGCCCGGCTGTCCTCCCTCCCCGGAGGCGCTCCTCGCGGCCATCATGAAGATCCAGGAGCGGATCGCCAAGGGCGAGCAGGCGAAGGTCCCGCAGGGCGCCCACCGCGTGGGAGCCCCCGGCGCGGGCGCCATAGACCGCCGCGAGCGGCGCCGGGTGTGGGGCCAGGACGACGCGGCCCGCCACGCGCAGGGGCTACCCCCCCGCGGCGTTCTGCCCGTGCGCGTCATTGAGCCAGACCCGGACGACGACGCCCATCATGGCTAGCGTCGCTACGCCCCCTACGCTCATTGCGAAGCCCGCCTCGCGCGTACTCTCCGAAGCGTTGGGGGCGGACCTTCTCAAAGCCGACGATTTCCGAGGTGATCTCACCCTCACCGTCTCCCGCAAATCCTGGGTCAAGGCCGCCGTCCTGCTCCGCGACCACCCGGAGTGCGATTTCAAGCTCTTCCTGGACCTCTGCGCGGTCGACTACCTCGACAAGCCGGGCCAGCCCGAGCGCTTCGAGGTCGTGCTCCACCTCTACTCGGTTTCCTGGAGGCACCACGTCCGGCTCAAGGTCGACGTGCCGGAGGCGGATCCGAAGCTCGACAGCCTCGTCCGCGTCTTCCGGGGCGCCAACTGGTTCGAGCGGGAAGCCTGGGACCTCTACGGGATCGTCTTCAACGGGCACCCGAACCTCGAACGGCTCCTGACCCACGACTCGTTCGTGGGCCATCCGATGCGCAAGGACTATCCCACCGCCCGGCGCCACGTCCTGAAGGAGCCCAAGGTGCGGCTCCTCCACGTGCCCCCGGAGTCGGAGAGCTTCCTCGTCAACATCGGGCCTTCCCACCCCGCGATGCACGGGACGTTCCGCGTGCAGGCGCTCATGGACGGGGAGACGATCGTGGACGCCGAGGCCGAGATCGGCTACATGCACCGCAACTTCGAGAAGATGGCGGAGGAGCGGACGTACTGGCAGGTGATCCCGTACACGGACCGGTTGAACTACTGCTCCTCGTTCATGAACGGCCACGGCTGGGCCCTCGCCGTGGAGAAGCTCCTGGGCGTCCCCGCCCCTCCGCGGGCGGAGGCGATCCGCGTGATCCTGTCCGAGCTCTCGCGGATCATGGACCACATCGTCTGCATCACCACGAACGTGGTGGACCTCGGGGCGATCACGCCCTTTTTCGTGGCCTTCCGCGCCCGCGAGGAGATCTACGACCTGCTCGAGGCCTGCTGCGGGGCGCGCCTCACCGTTTCCTACGTGCGCATCGGAGGCGTCGCCCAGGACGTGCCGGAGGACTTCGAGGCCCGCTGCCGCAAGGTGCTCGCGAGCATCAAGGAGAACTGGGACCTCACGAACAAGCTCCTCACCCGGAACACGATCTTCATGAACCGCTTCCGGGACGTGGGCACCATGAGCCCGGAGGACGCCCTCTCCTGGGGCTGGGTGGGGCCGTGCCTGCGCGGCTGCGGCGTCGCCTACGACGTGCGCAAGGACCACCCCTACTCCGGGTACGACGAGTACGACTTCGACGTGCCCGTGGGCACGGTGGGCGACTGCTACGACCGGTACCTCGTGCGCATGGAGGAGATGCGGCAGAGCATCCGCATCATCGAGCAGGCCCTCGCGAAGCTGCCCGAGGGGCCGTTCATCACCGACGACAAGCGCGTGGCCCTCCCCCCGAAGTCCGAGGTCTACTCGAACATCGAAGCCCTGATGAACCACTTCAAGCTGATCTACGAGGGCATCCTCCCTCCCGAGGGCGAGGTCTACGGGTACACGGAAGGGGCCAACGGCGAGCTCGGCTACTACATCGTGAGCGACGGCACGAAGTGCCCTTGGCGGGTGAAGGTGCGGCCGCCCTGCTTCAACATCTACCAGGCGTTCCCCGACATGATCCGCGGGGCGATGCTCGCGGACGCGGTGGCCATGATCGGCGGCCTCAACGTGGTGGCGGGGGAGCTCGACCGGTAATGCCGAAGTTCACGATCGACGGGAAGGAGCTCGAGGTCCCCGCGGGGACGACGGTCATCCAGGCCGCGGCGGACGCGGGGATCGAGATTCCCCACTTCTGCTGGCACCGCGACCTCCCGGTGGACGGCAACTGCCGGATGTGCCTCGTCGAGATCGAGAAGATGCCCAAGCTCCAGATCGCCTGCAACACGCAGGTGACGGAGGGCATGGTGGTGCACACGAAGAGCGAGAAGGCGGTGGAGGCGCACCGCACCACTCTCGAGTTCCTGCTCATCAACCACCCGATCGACTGCCCGGTGTGCGACCAGGCGGGCGAGTGCTATCTCCAGGACATCTACATGGGCCACGGGCTCTATGACGCGAAGGTGGAGCTCGAGGACAAGGTCCACAAGCGGAAGGTCGTGGACCTCGGACCGATCATGCTCGACGCGGAGCGCTGCGTGCTCTGCACGCGCTGCATCCGCTTCGAGAGCGAGGTCACGGGCACGAACAGCTTCGAGCTCGTGAGCCGGGGCGACCACACCTCGATCGCCACCTTCGAGAACCGGCCCATCACCCACGGCTACGCGGGCAACCTCCACGACGTCTGCCCGGTGGGCGCGCTCCTCAGCAAGGACTTCCGCTTCAAGATGCGGGTCTGGTTCCTGAAGGAGCACGAGTCCGTCTGCGCGGGCTGCTCCACCGGCTGCAACATCTTCGTAGACGAGCGGGACGGCGAGGTGCACCGCTTCCGCCCGCGCCGGAACGCGGACGTGAACAAGTCCTGGATGTGCGACATCGGGCGCTACTCCTACAAGGAGATCGGCGCCACCACGCGCGTGACCGGGGCGCGGGTGCGGGGGCCGAACTGGGAGGGCCTCGGCGTCTCCCAGGCCCTCGACACCGTGACCGTCCGCCTCAAGGAGGCGGGCGCCGAGTCCGCTTTCCTGGCCAGCCCCCAGGGGACGAACGAAGACCTCCTCGTCTTCCGTCTGCTCGCGGACGCCGTCGGGGGCAAGCTCGACTTCCGGGTGGGCGACCCCCAGGACAGGGTCCGCAGGCGCTCCGACGACGTCCTCCTGCGCGAGGACCGCAACCCCAACACGCAGGGCTGCCTCGACCAGGGGCTCGGCAAGGCGGGGGTGGCGGCGATCCTCGACGCGTGCCGGAAGGGTGCCATCAAGGCTCTCCTGCTCCAGGGCCCGGAGCTCCTCCGGGTGCCGGATGCGGGGGAGGCGCTCGCGCGCGTGCCCTTCATCGCGGTGATGGCGACACACGAGGGGCCGGAGCTGGATCGCGCCCACTGCGTCCTTCCCGCGGCGATGCCGGCGGAGGTGGACGGCACGTTCACGAACTACGAGCGGCGCGTGCAGCGGATCAAGGCGTCGGTTCCTCCGCCGGGCGACGCCCAGCCTCGATGGGAGCTCGCCGCGGGCGTGCTCCAGAGGCTCGGGCAGCCCCTCACCGCCGCCACGGCCCGAGAGGTCTTCGCCCTCGTGGCCAAGGCGATTCCCGACTATGCCGGCCTCGACTACCGGACGATCGGAGCCCAGGGACACGCCCTCCCCTTGAAGGACCAACCGGCGGGCGCCGGCGAGGCGAGGGCCTGATGGCCACGCGCGTCGTCACGGTGAATCGGAACCAGAAGCCCGGGGTGGGTCCCATCCTCCTGGGGCTCAAGATCACGCTCACGAACATGCTCCAAACGGTTTTCGGGGGCGCCGCCGCCACCATCCAGTGGCCGGAGGAGAAGCGTCCCCACTCCGCCCGCTACCGCGGCATCCACATCCTGACCGAGCGGATGGACGGCACCCCCAAGTGCGTGGCGTGCTACATGTGCGCCACCGTGTGCCCCGCGGAGTGCATCTACATCGAGTCCGGGGAGCGCCCGGAGAAGACGATCGAGAAGTACCCCACGCGGTTCGAGATCGACCTCCTGCGCTGCGTCTACTGCGGCTTCTGCGTGGACGCCTGCCCCGAGGAGGCCATCCTCATGAGCCGGGAGAACGACCTCGTCGGGACCTCCCGCGCGGAGCTGGTCATCGACCGCGACCGTTTGATGGCCCGGGCCAAGCTCGTGGAGCACGGTGCCGGCTACCGTCCCGACGAGCACGACGTGCGCCGGCCCGTGCGCATCGCCGCCCTGGAGCGGCTCCGCACGGAGCACGGCATCGTCCCGGGTCCGCCCGCGCGTTAGGCGGACCGGGACCGCGCGCACACCCGCGCATGGCCGAGCTTCCCTCCTCCGTCTCCCGCTACGAGATCCTGGCGGAGCTGGGCCGCGGCACCATGGGCGTCGTCTATCGGGCCCACGACCCCGCCCTGGGCCGGGACGTGGCCCTCAAGGTCATCCGTCCCGCAGCGGGAGCGGAGGCCGCGGGCGTCGATTTCGAGAAGCGCTTCCTGCAGGAGGCGCGGAGCGCCGCCTCCCTCTCCCATCCGGGGATCGTCGTCGTCCACGACGTGGGCCGCGACCCCGCCACGGGCAGCCCCTACATGGCGCTGGAGCTGCTCCGGGGGCGCCCTCTCGACGCCGTGCTTCGGGAGAAAGGGCCCCTGCCCTGGCGGGAGGCCCTGCGCCTCGGCCAGAGCCTGGCGGAAGCGCTCTTCGCCGCCCACTCCCACGGCATCGTGCACCGCGACATCAAGCCGGCCAACGTGATGGTGTTGGAGTCCGGTGAGCCCAAGATCATGGACTTCGGGATCGCCAAGGTGGAGGCCTCGACGCTGACCGCCGCGGGGGAGCTCTTCGGGACTCCGCTCTACATGTCGCCCGAGCAGGCGCTCGGACATCCCGTGGACGCGCGATCCGACCTGTTCTCGCTGGGGAGCGTCCTCTACGAGACGATCACGGGCCGGAGAGCCTTCGCGGAGGAAAGCGTGCCCCGGATCCTCCTCGCGGTGGCGACCGTGGATCCGCCTCCCCCGTCCACGGTCGTTAGCGGCCTGCCCGCCGACGTCGACCGGATTCTCGCGCGCTGCCTGGCCAAGGCCCCCGAGCGCCGCTATCCGGACGCACGATCCCTCGCCCAGGATCTCGCGCGCGTCCTCTCCGGACGAGCCCTCCCGGGGCGGGCCGCCCTGAACCCGAACGACTCGGAAGCCACGCGGGTGTCTCGGCGCGAGGGAGTCCTGCCGGCTCCCGTCACGGGGACGTCTCGCGCCCGCGTCGCGGCGATCTCCGTCGCGGCCGTCGTCCTCCTCCTCGCCGGACTCGGCGCGGCCTTCCTGGCTCGAGAAGCCGTAACGCCGCCCACTCTTCCGGTCGCGGAAGAGCCGTCCCCCGCGGCCGCCCCGCTCGCCTCGCCGACGGCGACGCCCGACAGCCTGCTCGAGCGCGCCCTGGAGCGGGTCAAGTCCGGGCTCAACGCGCCGGAGCCGGCGCAGCTCGAGATCGATTTCGAGCACTCCCTGAAGAGCGGGACGCTCAGGGTGTGGGTGGACGACAGTATCGCCATGGACCAGAGTGTCGACGGGCGAGTCTCCCGCGAGATTGCCGGGCTGAAGCTCCGCAGGGGCCGGGCGAGCGACACGCTCGAGCTCTCGCCCGGGCGGCATGTCGTCCGGGTCGAAGTGGAGTGGGAGGGGAGCGCCAAGACCCAGACGATCATCGGGAACTTCGAGGCCGGGAAGACGCGCCGTCTGGAAGTCCGTCTCGGCAGCCTGGGCGGTCTTCGGAGGAACCTCTCGCTGGAGTGGCGCTGACTCGAACCTACCGGAGGTCCGGCGGCACGCACCGATTCCGTGCCTCGTCCAACCCTGACTGCAGCTCGTGGCGCGTGTCCTCCGGGAGCCCCTCGACGGCCAGGGCCTCGCCGAACGTGACCGCCGCTTCGCCGCAGTGTCTCCTAGCGAGTTGGACCCTCCCCAGAGTGTCCAGCGCCTCGTGTCGATCGGGACCCGGCACGGCGGCCGCCCGCTGGGCCAGGGCCTCCGCTTCCTCGAGCCGGCTCCCTTCCTGGAGCAGGAGACACGCGAGGTTGTTGAGCGCGTCGTCGGACTCCGGTGCTATGCGCAGGGCCTCCCGGTAGGCCTTCTCCGCTTCCGCGGAGAGGCCTCGCTTCACCTGCGCGTTGCCGAGGTCGGTCCAGGCGAGAGCCCAGTCGGGACGCACGGCGAGCACGCTCCGGTAGAGCGCTTCGGCCTCGTCGAGGCGTCCCGCTTCCTCGAGCCCCACGGCCCGGTGAAGCTCGAGCAGGGTCACGGGCTTCGGCCGGACGAGCAGCAGCGCATGCCCGGCGGCCGCCCAGCTCTTCTCGAGGGAGGGGAGGGTGGCCCAGCGGACCGTGCCGTCGCCGAACTGGAAGCGGAAGAGCCCCCTTTCGGTATCGAGACCATCCCCGACCACGTAGTGGAAGACGTCCTTAAGCACTCCCGGGAGGTCGAGGAGCCTCAGCATGAGGATGGACGGCCGGCCCGCGAGCACCTCCGTCCGGATCACCGCGGCGCTCCCAGCGACGAGGCCCGCGTCGAAACCCCGTCGGCGGGCGGCGAGAAGCAGGTCGACGGAGAGGACGCCGCCTCCCCGGGCCTTGGGAAGCGCCTGGTCGAGCTCTTCCGGGGTCACGGGGTCCCCGAGCGTGTTCAGGACGACGGCAAGGCTCCCCGGGCCGCACAGGTCCTCGCCGAACGACCGGACGGGCACGCCCGGGACGACGGTGGCCTGGGGGCCGGGCGGCCGCGAGGGGGGAAGCCGAGCGGCACAGCCGGGCAGGACGAGGAGCGCCCCGAGCCCGGCCGCGCGCCGGACGCGCCCGTTCAGAAGATCAGGACGAGGATCGAAACGGCCAGGAAGATGGCGAGCAGGATCCAGATGTATTTAGGCACGTTCCCCGCGGCCTGGACCTGGTCGATGTTGGCGGCGAGAGCCGTGAGGTCCTCGTCCGAGAGCCGGTCGAGGCGCTGGTCCACGTCCTCGGCGCTCAGGCCGTGGGCGGCGAGCGCCTGGGCCACGTCCTCGCGCGCGAGAAGGGCGCGCGCGTCCTCCAGGTGGCGGGCCCGTGAGGCCGATGGCGCCTCTTCGGTCCGCGAGGCGACGACGCCCGCAGCGAGGGGAATGACCGGAAGGAGCCAGAGCGAGGCGAGAGCGAGGGTTAGCCGCCGCGGGGGCAAGCGCATCAGGGCCTCCTAACCACGGACGATGATGGGCGGGTGACGAAACGGTGTCAAGGCGCCCCGCTCACCTATGCTCCAGGCGCATGGCTCCTAGAAGAAGATTCTAATTTTCTTGTACACCGGGGCCCCTCTAGACTGGTCGGCCAACGATGACCACGGGGACCCGTCCGCGTCGTTCGAAGCCGGAGGCCGCCGCCTGCGGCATCGGCTTCCTCGCCTCCAGGAAGGGCGTGCCCGAGCGCGCCGTGGTGGGCATGGCGCTCGGCCTCTGCCAGCAGTTCGACCACCGGGGCGCCCCGGGGCACGGGGCCGGCCTCCTCCTCGACATCCCGTGGCCCCTCCTCCTCGACCGCTTCCCCGAGCACACGCGGGCCATCGCCCAGCGCGACGTCGCCCTCGGGATGTTCATGCTGCCGTTCGACAATGCGCGGCGCCGGCAGTGCGTGGAGACGGTGGAGGAGCTCGCCTCCCAGGCGGGAGCGGACGTGCTGGGCTGGGCGGACGTGCCTTTCAACGTGGAGGCGCTGCCCGCCGGCTCCTCCGCCCGGCGCACCGCCCCCGTCGTCCGCCAGGCCCTCTTCCGGCGGCCCCCCGGGATTGGCGAGGACGGGTGGTTCGCCTGCCGGTACCTCCTCCGCCTCGCCCTCGACGAGACGCTCAGCGATTCCGCGGGCGACGAGTTCGCGATCTCGAGCCTGTCGAACCGCACCGTCGTCTACCGCGGCCTCGCCCAGCTCTCGCGCATCGCCGAGCTCTACCCCGACCTCCGCGACGAGCACTGCGCGTCCCGCTTCGTGCTGTTCCACAGCCGCTACTCCACGAACACCACCACCGCGTGGCGCCGGGCGCAGCCCCTCTGGTGCCTCGCCCACAACGGCGAGATCGCGACGATCCGCGGCAACGTGGCCTGGATGCACGCCATCGGCCCGGACCTCGTGCGCAAGATCGTGGACCGCAACCCCGGCCTGCGCCGCATCGCCACCAAGGTGAAGTCGGTCGTGTGCGCCGGCGGCTCCGACAGCGCGAACCTGGACGACATGCTCATCGCCCTCGTGGCGGGCGGCCTCAGCCTCCCCCAGTCCCTCCTCGCCCTCCTCCCCGAATCGCCGTCCCTCCTGAAGCGCGAGCCCGGGCTTTCCGCCTTCCACGAGGCGATGGGCGTGCTCCTCGGGGCCTGCGACGGGCCCGCCGCCATCGTGGCCTGCGACGGCGACGAGGCGGTGGCCCACCTCGACCGCAACGGGCTTCGCCCGCTCTGGATCACCACCACGCGAGACTACGCGCTCGCCGCGAGCGAGCTCACGGGCACCCTCGATCTCGGCAAGGTCGAGATGCAGCGCATCTTCGGGCCGGGGGACACGGCGATCGTCCGCCTGTCCACCGGCGAGGTCCTGCTCACCGAGGAGGTGCGGCGGCACGTGGCCGGCCAGCGCTTCCCGGTCCCCCGGGGACGCGTCGAGGGCCTCTCGTGCGGCAGCCCGGTCGAATCCCCCACGGAGCTCAAGCACCAGCAGGTGGCCTTCGGCATGACGAAGGAGGACCTGGACGTCGTGCTCGGGCCGCTCCTGAAGGACGGGAAGCTCGCCGTGGGCTCGATGGGCGACGACACGCCTCCCGCGGCGATCCTCGACGCCCTCCCGCGGCGTCTCGACGACCACTTCAAGCTGCGCTTCGCCCAGGAGACCTCGCCCCCCATCGATCCCATTCGCGACGCGTGGGTGTTCGAGACGACGGTGGCGCTCGGCGACCGATCGGGCCTCTGGGACGAGGGGCAGGGACCCTTCTACGTCTTTCCCGACCGCATCCTCTCCGCGGGCGAGCTGTGCTGGCTGCGCGGCCAGGAGCGGGTGGCCGTCTTCGACGCGACGTTCCCCGCCGCCGAAGGCCCCGACGGCCTCGAGCGCGCCCTCGGCGCCGCCGTGGAGGCGGCCATCGCCCAGGGGCGCGAGGCCGCGGTGCTCGTCCTCTCCGACCGGCTCGTGGACGCGGAGCGGGCGCCGCTGCCCGGCCTCCGCCTCGTGGCGCGGCTGCACGACGCCGTCGTGAAGGCGGGGTTCCGGCACAAGCTCGGCCTCGTCGCGGACTTCGGCGTCTGGGACGTGCATCACTCGGCCCTCCTCGTCTCGATGGGCGCGGACGCGGTCTGCCCGTGGCTGGGGATCCTGACCGCGGGCGAGCAGGAGGCCACCTACCTGAAGGGCCTGCGCACCGGGTTCGTGGAAGCGATGTCGATGGTGGGGGTCACCCCGGCCTCCGCGTACTGCGGGGCCAAGCTCGTGGAGGCGGTGGGCCTCGATGCCTCATTCCTCGGGGCCGAGTTCCCTGGAGTGCCGGGTCACCTCGGGGGTCTCGGCCCCGAGGTTCTGAACCGCGAGTGGCTCGAGTTTCACCGTCTTGCCTTCCACGCCGACACAACTGGTCCTGTTGACGTTGGCGAATTCCGCTACCGGCGCGGCGGTCGACCTCATTTCAACGGCCCCGACGCGGTCCGCGCGCTGCACTCCGCCGCCGGCTATGAGAAGAAGGCTCGCCTTCACGCGCCGGCCTCGCCCGAGGCGTATGGCGAGTTCAGCGCGATCGTGTCCAACCGGGATCCAGTGACTGTTCTCGACCTCGTCCAGATCAAGAATGCCAGTACACCCCTGCCGCTGGACGAGGTCGAGGGTGAAGAAGATGTTCTGTGGCGCTTCATGACCCCGGGGATGAGCGAGGGCGCCCTCTCCGAGCCGGCCCACCGCGCCGTCGCCCGGGCCATGAACGTGCTCCACCGCTACTGCCGGATGAAGTTCAAGCGGGCGGGACGCCCGCTTCCCCCGGGGATCGGCCCCGTGGCCAACAGCGGCGAGGGCGGGTTCGACAAGACGCGCATCGGGGGGCGCGACGGCAACCGCAGCGTGCAGTACGCGGGGGCCCGCTTCACGATCACCCCCATGACCGCGGCCCGCGCCGAGGAAGCGGAGGTCAAGTTCGCCCAGGGGGCGAAGCCGGGCAAGGGCGGCCAGCTTCCGGGCAAGAAGGTCTCTGCGCGCATCGCCCACCAGCGCGGCTGCGAGCCGGGTTACGAGCTCGTCTCCCCTCCCGTGAACCACAACCTCTACTCGATCGAGGACGTCAAGCTCATGCTGGAGAGCTGGCGCCACCTGAATCCCGCGGTCAACTGCGCGCTCAAGTACGTGGCGACCACCGGCGTCGAGATGGTGTGCGTGGGGGGCGTGAACGCGGGGGCGAACCGCCTGCACCTCTCCGACGGATGCGGGGGCACGGGCGCGGCCAAGCGCGTCGACCAGAAGCACGCGGGGGTGCCGGTGGCCGCCGTCCTTCCCACCGTCCACGACATGCTGGTCGAGGAGGGCGTGCGCGACCTCGTCGAGCTGAGCGTGGACGGAGGGGTGCAGAACGGCGAGCAGGCGCTGAAGCTCGCGCTCCTCGGGGCCGACCGGATCGGCTTCGGCACCACCGTGCTCGTCTCGATCGGCTGCTCGATGCTGCGCCAGTGCCACCTCGCGGGCCCGCAGCCGGGCGACACCACGGGGACCCGGCGCCTCGGCTGCACGCCGGGCGTCGCCACCCAGGACCCCGTCCACGTGGCCCGCTTCACGGGCCGGAGCCGCAACATCACGTCGTACCTGCGCCTCGTGGCCCAGGAGATCCGCCAGCGCCTCGCGGCGATGGGGGTCCGTCGACTCGCCGACGTGATCGGCCGTCGGGACCTGCTGGAAAAAAGGCCGGACCTCTCCGGGAAGGCTGCGCTCGTCGACGTCGGCCACCTCGTGAGCGCGCCGTCCCAGAGCGTGCGCGAGCGGCACTACGCGAAGCAGACGCAGCTCCACACCCCCCCGCCGCGGGTGAGCGAGACGGAAGCGGCGGAGCGGGCGATCGCGGGCGAAACGGTCGAGCTGCAGCGGCGCCTCACGAACATCGACCGCTGCGTGGGTGTCGCCGCCGCTGGCGAGGTCGCCCGGCGCTTCGGGGACGCCGGCCTGCCCGAAGGCCGGATCGTCATGCGCCACAAGGGCGCGGCCGGGCACTTCTACGCGGCCTACAGCCTCTCGGGGATGGAGTTCTACGTGCAAGGGCTCGTGGCCGACTCGAGCTTCACCGCCGCGTACGGCGGCAAGGTCGTGATCGTGCCCGAGAACGGAAATGGCAACGGGAACGGCAACGGTCACGCACGGGCGCTCACGCTCGCGGGCAACGCGTTCGGCTACGGCGCCCGCGCGGGACGGGCCTACATCCGGGGCCGCGCGGGCAACCGCTTCGGCATCTGCCTGCGCCGCAGCCACGAAGGCGGCGGGCCGACGATCGTGGTCGAGGGTGTCGAGGCCAACGCGTTCCAGTACATGACGGGCGGCACCGCCCTCGTGCTGGGTCCGACCGGCTTCAACCTCGGTGCCGGGATGACAGGAGGCGTCGTCTACCTGCTGGACGCCGACGAGGCCGCTCTCAATCGCCAGTACGTGCGGGGGTCGGCCCTTGACGAGGCCGACGCCGCTGCCGTCCGGACGCTCCTCGAGGAGCACCTTGCTGAGACGAAGAGCCCGACCGCGGAAGCGCTTCTCGCCGCTTTCGACCCCGGCCGCTTCACGCGCGTCGCGACCGCGCTCGTCCCTGAGCCCCTCGAGTGATTGACAGGCCGGGCGCCACGGCGGTAGCGTTCCCCTGCTCGGCGACGGTATGACGCGCAATGCACTCCGCCCCCCCACGGCGACCATCCTGACCGGAGCTCTGCTCCTCGCGCTGGTCGCCGCGAGCAGCGGCGGCACCCCCTCCGGCCGGGAGGACCCGGTCCCCTCGGGCGCCAACCCCCCGCTCACGTTCTACACGATCGCCCCGTGCCGGATCATCGACACGCGCGGCCCCGACGGTCCGCTCGGGGGACCCGCGCTCGTGGGCCAGGTCGACCGCGAATTCTCCCTGATTGGCGTCGGCTCCGCCTGCGCCGTCCCCGCCCAGACCCGCGCGGTCTCCGTGAACGTCACCGTGACCCAGCCTCAGGCGGCGGGGAACCTGCGGCTCTACCCGGCCGACCAGCCCCTGCCCCTCGCCTCCATGGTGAACTACTCCGCGGGTCAGACTCGGGCCAACAATGTAATCGTGCTCCTGAGCGCGACGACCACGCTAAAGGCGCGTGCCGTGCAGGCCGCGGGGACCACCACCCACATGATCCTGGACGTGAACGGCTACTTCGCGTTGCCGCCGGACCTCGTCATCGAGATCGCGGGGATCCAGGGACCGATGTCGTACTCGCCGAACCCGGCCTCGGTGAACGCGGGCCAGACGGTCTCCTGGCACAACGCGGACTCGATCGGCCACACGGCGACCGAGGACACGGGGACGGGCTTCGACACGGGGTTCATCGCCCCCGGGGCCACGAGCCCGCCTCTCCTGATGACCCAGACCGGAATGTTCCCCTACCACTGCGCCTTCCACCCGAGCATGGTGGGGCGGCTCGACGTCAACTGAAGGTATTCGCGGCGAGGAGCGGCTAGACCCTCCCCACCACGGTCGCGTTGGATGCGTAGGGATCGGCGGGGCGGGCGTAGAGATAGCCCTGGCCGAAGCGGACGCCCAGGGAGCGCAGCACGTCGGCTTCGTCTGCGGTCTGGATCCCTTCGGCGATGACGGTCGCCCCCAGCCCGTTGCCCATCTCCACGATCGCCTTCACCACCTGCTGGCTCACCCGCTTCTGGTGGACGTCGCGCACGAGGCTCATGTCCACCTTGAGGTAGGTCGGCTTGAGGGTGGCCACGGTTTCCAGCCCCGAGTAGCCCGCCCCGAGGTCGTCGATCGCGAACGAGAAGCCGAGGTCGATGAACGAGTGCATGGCCTCCCGGTAGAGGTTCAGGTTGTCGATGACCTGGCGCTCCGTGATCTCGAGCGTCACGAGGCGCGGGGAGAGGCGGGGGCCCAGGTAGTCGAGGACCCCGCGCCCGAGGAAGCTCGTGTCCCGGATCGTCGCGGGGACCGTGTTGACGAACAGGCGCCCGGGAGCCCCGAAGACCTCCCAGTCCACGAAGGCCTGGCGGCGGCACGAGCGCTCGAGCTCCTCCGTGAGGCCGTGGCGTCCGGCGCGCCCGAAGAGGACCATCGGCATCTCGAGGTCGGAGCCTCGCGGGCCGCGGGAAAGGCCCTCCCAACCCATCGGCTGACGCGTCTCCATCTCCACGATGGGCTGGAAGGCCGTCCAGATCTGCCGGTTGTAGATGATCTCGGCGAGCCGCTCGCGCTGGTCGCGGTCGCGTACCGCCTTGCGCAGGTCCGCGGAGCCGGTGGCGTCGTCGATGACCCGGAGGATCTGGCGCTCCTCGCTCTCCAGCGGGCTCCAGAGCACGAACCCGTACCCCACGTCGATCACCGGCCGCTCGCGGAGGTAGGGCAGCGTGAGGCGTCCCACCCGGGGGGTGAGGAAGTCCTCCACCCGGTCGGCGAGCTTCCGGAGGTCGGCGGCCACGAAGGCGATCTCGCCCTGCCGCCGCCCCCCGAGGAACAGCAGGAAGCGATCGCCCTCGCGCTCGTCCCTCGTGAGGAGGTCGCCCTGGCGGAAGCGGTCCTTCATCTCCTCGAAGAGCGGCTCGATCTGCTCGTGCAGGGACTGAAAGGCCTTGCCCCCGAAGCTCCGCTCGATGTGGGCGAGGGGGGCGAGGTCCACGAGGATCACCGCGAGACAGCCCTGCTCGCGCAGGATCCGCCCTACCTGCTCGTGGACGTCCCGGAATGTCGGGATGATCACACGGCCATTTTCGCCCATAATCCGGGCCTTGGCCAAGGCGCGGCCATGGAGGCGCATTGTTCCTGCACCGCGGCGGGCCCCGCACGAGGCGTGTCCTCGCGTACCTGAAGGGCCGGGAGAAGGCGGCGCCCCCGGTCCGCCGCGCGATGGACAGCCGGCATCTCCCCCGGCTGTCGAAGCGCCTGGCGGTCGTCTACACGGACACCGCCGACTTCACGGTGCGGACGGCGAGGGACGGCATCCTGCACTTCCTGATGGTCTTCAATCGGCTCGTGGAGCAGGCCCGGCCGCTCGTGCGCCGTCACGGAGGCGAGCTCGTGAAGGTGGAGGCGGACAGCCTCCTCCTCCGCTTCCGGGATACCGACGCCGCCTGCCGCGGAGTGGACGCCCTCGAGGGGCTCCTCGCCCGCCTCAACCGCGGGCGTCCCCAGGACGAGCGTCTCCGCTTCAGCTACGGCGTCGGCTACGGCGAGCTCCTGGAGGTGGACGGCGACCTCTTCGGCCTGGAAATGAACCTCGCGAGCAAGCTCGGCGAGGACCTGGCCCGTCCCGGCGAGGCTCTCCTCACGCCCTCCGCGGTGGCCTCCGCGGGTAGGCTCCTGCGGCGCCGGCTCGTCGCCCATCCGCCGATGAAGCTCGGCCGCTCGA
Source organism: uncultured Acidobacteriota bacterium (assembly GCA_963742595.1). Taxonomy (GTDB): domain Bacteria; phylum Acidobacteriota; class Vicinamibacteria; order Fen-336; family Fen-336; genus CAVPGH01. Next base: position 1,410,146 of record CAVUMT010000001.1, read on the forward strand.
GAGTGCCCACGCGGAAGCTTCGGCTCCCCCGCCGCTAGGCAGAGCACCCGTCGTCACTTCTCCCCGCGAGGCGGCGCCCGCAGCTCCTTCCCCCGCCCCTCGCTGCCGAGGGCCCGCCGCAGCAGGAACTCGATCTGCGCGTTCAGGCTGCGCAGGTCGTCGTTCGCCCACCGCTGCACCGCGGCGAGGACCACGGGGTCGATCCGGAGGAGGAAGGCCTTCCGCTCGGCCAAGACTCTCCCGCGCTACTGGTAGATCGTGCCCGTGTTCACGACCGGCTGGGCCTCGCGGTCGGCGCAGAGGACGACGAGCAGGTTGCTGACCATCGCCGCCTTGCGCTCCTCGTCGAGGTGCACGCTTTGGCTCTTGGCGAGGAGCTCCAGCGCCATCTCCACCATGCCCACGGCGCCCTCCACGATCTTCTGGCGCGCGGCGATGATGGCCCCCGCCTGCTGGCGGCGGAGCATGGCCGACGGCGATCTCGGACGCGTAGGCGAGATGGCTCAGGCGCGCCTCGATGACCTCGACGCCCGCCTTGCTCAGTCGGTCCTGGATCTCGTGCTTCAGGTCCTTGGCCACCTCGGCGGTGTTCCCGCGCAGCGAGATCCCGTCGTCCTCGTGGGCGTCGTAGGGTAGCGCGTGGCGAGGTTGCGGACGGCCGCCTCGCTCTGGACCTTCACGTAGTTCTCGTAGTCGTCGACTTCGAAGACGGCCTCCGCGGTGTCCACCACCTTCCACACCACGACCGCCGCGATCTCGATCGGGTTGCCGTCGGTGTCGTTGACCTTGAGCCGCGCGCTCTCGAAGTTCCGGATGCGGAGCGAGATGCGGTACTTCGTATAGAACGGGTTCGCCCAGCGCAGACCGGGGGTGCGGACGGTGCCGCGATAGGCCCCGAAGAGCTGGAGGACCTTGCCTTCGTTCGGGCTCAGGACGAAGACTCCCTTCGCGACGATCAGGGAGGCGACGAAGGCGCCCACCCAGGCGAGGACACTCCATGCGTCTTGCGCCATCGCCGCGCGGCGGAAACCGAAGGCGGACACGACGAGCACGACGAGGACGATGGGGAGGACCAAAAATCCCGATACCGTGGATCGAACCCGCTCGCGGATCATGACGGCGCCTCCTTGGCTATTAAAATGATATCACATTGATAACTATTGTCAAGAGGGCACACGCGGGCCCGGGATGTGGGGACCCGCGCTGCGGTTGGTTTGAGGGTGGAAGTGTCTAGAATTAAGTGGGTTGGCAGCCTACGACGGGCACATCGTGGCGACGTCCTCGACGCGCTTCTTGACCGCCGCGAACGTCACCTTCCCCGTCTCCGTCCGCACGCGTCCCTCCAGCTCGGCGAGCTTCTGGCGCGCCGTGGGCAGGGCCGCCTTCACCGCCTCGCAGTCTCCGGCCGCGCGCACGACGTCGGCCGCCGCCGCGCTGGCCGCCGCGAGCGTCTGGTTGTCGTCGACGATCTTCACCGTCGAGCTCGACGGGTCCGGCTCCGACTTCTTGCACCCCGCGAGCGCGAGAAACAGGCACAGCACCGCTAGCGTCCGCATGCGACAACCTCCACGGGCGGCCGAGACCGCCGCTACTTGATCGCTTCTCCCGCCTCCACCCGGCCGAGGTACTGCAGCAGGGTCGGCTCCTTGTATCCGAGCGTGCGGGCCTTGCCCGCGGACTTCTTGAAGTTCTCCGCGTCCTTGAGCCCGAAGTAGGCCCAGCCCAGGTAGGCGTAGGCCTGGTCGCTGTTGGGCGCTATCTGCGCCGCCTTCTCGAGAGGCGGAATCGCCTCCTTGTACTTCTTCGCGCTCACGTAGGCCTGTCCGAGGTAGATCCAGGCGTCGGGCTTGTTGTAGCCAGGGCTCGCCGTGACCTTCGTCAGCTCCTCCACCGCGCGGTCGATCTGCTTCGTGGCCACGAGCGCGGCCCCGAGGTTCGTGCGGTAGGTGGTGTTCCCGGGCTCGAGGGCCACCGCACCCTCGTAGGCGGGCACCGCGGCCGCCGGGTTGTTCTTCATCACGTGCTGCACGTAGCCGAGCTGGTACTGCGCCTCCGCCATCTTGGGGTCGAGCTCGACCGCCTTCTGGAGCTCCGGAATTGCGAGGTCGGGCTGACGCTTGGCGATGAACGCCTTCGCGAGGCCCACCCGCACCGCCGCCGAGCTCGGGCTCTGGTCGCGGAGCGCGGTGAGGTCCTGGATCGCGAGATCGACCTGGCCCTGGCGAATCGCGTCGAGGGCAATCGCCGATTTCACCTCGAGCGCGAGAGCCTGGGCCTCCGGGTCTTTCTCGGCCATCGCGGCGGCGATGCTCGCGTCCCCGAGCGCCTCCTGGCTGCGGCCGAGCGCCAGCTTCGAGAGGGCCGACTCCTTGTAGGCGGCGATCGCCCCGGGGGCCCTCTCGATCGCCTTCTGGAGGAGGGGCAACGCCTCCTCCGCGCGGTTCGTCTTGCGCAGTACGCGCGCGAGGCCGATGGCGGCGGACACCGATTCCGGCTCCTTGGCGAGAGCCGCGCGATAGGTGACCTCCGCGCCGGCCAGGTCACCCTTCCCCTCCTGGGCGAAGGCGAGAGCGGTCGCGGCGGCGATCCCGCCGGAAGCTGCCGCCTTCTGCGCGAGAGCGATGGCCTCGTCAGCCTTTCCCTCCCGAGCGAGCAGACGCGACGAGGCGATCGTCGGCCAGACCCCCTCCGGATCGGCCGCGGCCGCCGCCTGGGCGCTCGCCGCCGCCTCCGCAGCCATCCCCCGCGTGGCCTGCAGGACGGACAGACGCCCTAGGGCCTCCCCCTTCGCCGGGCCCTGAAGCTTGGCCGCCGCCGACTGGTACTCGTCCATCGCGAGGTCCAGGTCGAACTTCCCCTCGAGCGCTCGTCCCAGATGGAGCGCCGCCTGGCCGGTGGTGTCGGCGGCGGCCGCCTGTCTCAGGAGGTCGATCGCCCCATCCACGTCCCCGGCTGCGGTCTTCGCGTCCGCCTGCTTGATGAGGTCCTCGGGGGTCGCCTTGGCGGCGGGAGCGGCGGCCTTCTTGTCGTCCTTCTTCTTGTCGTCCTTCTTGCCCTTGTCCTGGGCGGCGGCGGGAACGACGAGGAGCGCTGCGACCACGACCGGGATCCATGCTTTCATGGAGGCCTCCCGTCCCTTGCGGGACCTTGGTGGTGGAGTGTCGAGGGCGGTCGGATCGTAGGCCGGTCTCCCCCGTCCCGTCAACAACCTGGAAGGAAGCGCTTTCGTCCGGCCGGCTCGCGTGCCACCATAGCACCCTCCCGACCCCAGGAAGGTGACCGTATGTCCAGGACGCATTTCCGGACCTGCCACCTTTGCGAGGCGATGTGCGGAATCGCCATCGAGCTGGACGGGGACAGGATCGTGTCCATTCGGGGTGACCACGACGATCCCTTCAGCCGCGGCCACATCTGTCCCAAGGCGGTAGCGCTCCAAGACGTGCACGAGGACCCCGACCGGCTGCGCCGGCCCCTGCGAAGAACCGCGTCCGGCTGGGAGGAGATCGGCTGGGACGAGGCCTTCGACGAGGCGGCCCGGCGCCTCGCCGCGATCCAGAAGGAGCACGGCAAGAACGCGGTCGCCGTGTACCAGGGGAACCCCGTCGTGCACAACCACGGGTCGATCCTCTTCGGCCAGGTCTTCCTCCAGAGCCTGGGGAGCCGGAGCCGCTTCTCCGCCACCTCGGTCGACCAGCTCCCGCAGATGCTCGCCTCGCTGCTGATGTTCGGCCACCAGCTCCTGCTCCCCGTCCCCGACGTCGACCGCACGGACTTCCTGCTGATCCTCGGCGCGAACCCGCTCGCCTCCAACGGCAGCCTCATGACCGCTCCCGGCGTCGAGAAGCGGCTCAAGGCGATCCGGGCCCGCGGCGGCCGCATCGTGCTCGTGGACCCGCGGCGCACCGAGACGGCCGCGGTCGCCGACCTCCACCTCGCCATCCGCCCCGGCGGCGACGCGCCGCTCCTCGCCGCGATCCTGCACACGCTCTTCGCCGAGGAGCGGCTCCGGCCCGGGCGGCTCGCGGAGCTCACGAGCGGCCTCGACGTGCTCGCGGACGCGGTCAAGCCTTCTCGCCGGAGGCGGTCGCGGAGCGGACGGGCCTCGCTCCGAGCGCCATCCGCGATCTCGCCCGCGACTTCGTCAAGGCCCCTTCGGCCGTGGCCTACGGACGCGTGGGGACGTGCACGCAGGAGTTCGGCGGCCTCGCCTCCTGGCTCGTGACCGCCCTCAACCTCGTGACCGGCAACCTCGACCGGCCGGGGGGGGCGATGTTCCCCACCCCCGCCGCCGACATCGTGACGCTCGGCGACCGCATCGGCCACCGCGGCCACTTCGACAAGGGCCGGAGCCGCGTGCGGGGGCTGCCCGAGTTCGGGGGCGAGTGGCCGGTGGCGGTGCTCGCGGAGGAGATCGAGACGGAGGGACCCGGCCAGATCCGCGCCCTCGTGACGAGCGCGGGCAACCCCGTGCTCTCGACGCCCAACGGAGCCCGGCTCGACCGCGCCCTCTCCCGGCTCGACTACATGGTCTCGATCGACCTCTACCTGAACGAGACGAGCCGCCACGCCCACCTCATCCTCCCCCGACCTTCGCCCTGGAGCGCTCGCACTACGACCTGGTCTTCCACGCACTCGCGGTGCGAAACACGGCGAAATTCTCGCACCCACTCTTCCCCGCGCCGCCGGACTCACGGCACGACTGGCAGATCCTGCTCGAGCTGGGAACGAGGCTGGAGGCGGCGCGGGGAGCTGGCCGATTGCGGTCGCGGATCAAGCGCCGTTTCTATTCCCTCCTCGGCCCCGACGGAATCCTCGCGCTGCTCCTCCGAACCGGCCCCTACGGCGCCGGTTCGCTGCCTTTCGCGAAGGGCCTCACCTTGCGCAAGCTCCGCCGCCTGCCCCACGGCGTCGACCTCGGCCCGCTGCAGCCCGCTTTCCCCGAACGCCTCTACACGAAGACGCGCCGGATCGAGCTCGCGCCGATGCCCTTCCTCGACGACCTGAAGCGGCTCGTCCTCGCCCTTCGCGAGTCGCCGAACGGCGCGCTCTCGCTCGTGGGCCGCCGCGAGATCCGGTCCAACAACTCGTGGATGCACAACTGCGAGCGCCTCGTGAAGGGCCGCGAGCGCTGCACGCTGCTGATGCACCCGGACGACGCGCGGGCGCGCGGGCTCCGCGACGGTCAGCGCGTCCGCGTGACGTCCCGGGCCGGCTCGGTGCTGGCCCCGCTCCAGGAGAGCGACGAGATGCGACCGGGTGTCGTGAGCCTCCCCCATGGCTGGGGCCACGAGCGACCGGGAACCCGCCTTCGCGTCGCGAGTGCGCGGCCGGGGGTCAGCTTCAACGACCTCTCCGACGAAACGCTCGTCGACACCCTGAGCGGCACCTCGCGTCTCAACGGCGTGCCCGTACGGGTCGAGGGGGAGGCCGCCGAAACTCCTTGACCTGACCGCCGTTAGGGAGTGCTAGGGGTACTCCACTCCCTTGTGTTACATTCCCCTTGGTCCGCAACATCTAGGGGTCCGAATGTCTTCGATGCGTCTGGAGTCGGTCGAGATCGTCGGTTTCAAGACCTTCTGCGACAAGCAGGAGCTGTCGTTCCAGGGGGGCGTGACCGGCATCGTCGGCCCCAACGGCTGCGGCAAGAGCAACATCTCGGACGCGATCTCCTGGGTCCTCGGCGAGCAGAGCGTCAAGAGCCTGCGCGGCACGTCGATGGAGGACGTGATCTTCGCGGGCACGCCAGTCGCGCCAGCCCCTCGGCATGGCCGAGGTGAACCTCAAGGTCTCCGGCCTCAACGGCAACAGCCCCGACGGCATCGCCCGAGTGCGTGGTCACGCGCCGCCTCTACCGGAACGGCGAGAGCGAATACCTGATGAACGGCGAGGTCTGCCGCCTGCGCGACATCCACGAGCTGTTCATGGACACGGGGCTCGGCAGCAAGGCCTACTCGATCATCGAGCAGGGCAAGATCGGCCTCATCCTCTCCAGCAAGCCCGCGGACCGCCGCGCCCTCATCGAGGAAGCGGCCGGCATCACCAAGTACAAGGCGCGCCGGCGGCAGACGCAGCTCAAGCTGGAGGCGGCCCAGCAGAACCTCCTGCGCGTGAACGACATCGTCCACGAGGTCGAGAAGCAGCTCGAGAGCCTGAAGCGCCAGGCGAGCAAGGCGCGCCGCTACCGCGTCGTGCGCGAGGAGATGCAGGGCGGTCGAGCGCGTGCTCTTCGGCCGGCGCTTCCTCGACCTGATGCAGCAGTCGCGGTCCCTGGAGGAGCGCCTCGCCGCCGAGGGCAGAGCGCGAGCGCGCCGCCACCCTCGCCCTCGAGACCGAGGAAGCGCAGATCGAGGTGCGCCGCCAGCATCTCTACGAGGAGGAAGGCGCGCCTCGAGGAGGTGCGGGGGCGGCTCAGCGAGCTGACGCTCGCGGTGGACCGCCACCAGGGGCGAAGTGGACTACTGCACAGGAGCAGATCGCGGAGACCGAGACCCGCGCCGAAGAGGCCGGCGCGGAAGCGGAGGAGCTGGAGACGCGAGTGGGACCGCTTGAGGAACGCCTACGACGCGCAGCAGCGCGAGGAGGCGCGCCTTCGCGACGAAGCGGACGCCGCCGAGAAGCGAGAGCGCGGCGGCGGACGCCGGTGTACAGGAAGCCGTCCGCCGCCAGAGCGGCGCGGAGGCCGAGCAGGAGCGGGCCCGCGACGGGCAGGTCGTCCCTCATGGGCCGCATCGCCACTCTCGCAGAACGCGCGCGAGCCTCGGTGTCGGGCAGCGCGGAGCGCGCGGGCGCCGACCTCCTGAAGCTCGCCGCGGAGCGCTCCGAGCTGGAGCGCGAGCGCGCGCGGGTCGACGTCGCTGCGCGACGCCGCCCGCGCGACGCGGGCGACGAGGCGGAGACGCTCCTCGCCGGCCTGGTTCGCGAGCGCGACGAAGCGGCCGCGCGCGCCGAGGCGGCTCGCACGCGGGCGGAGAGCCTCGACCCGCGAGGCGGAATCGCTCCAGAGCGAGCGCGACAGCCTCGCCGGCCGCCTCGCCTCGCTCGAGGAGATGGTGGCCACGCACTCCGCCTTCGACGAGGGCGTGCGCGCCCTGCTCGCGGAGCCCGGGGACATCGAGGTCGCTCGGCGTCGTGGCCGACGCGATCGAGACCGATTCGCTGTCACGAGCGCGCGGTGGAGGCCTTCCTGGGCGATCGCGCTGCAGGCCGTGCTCGTGCCCGACGCCGCGCACGCGCTGCGCGGGATCCGGCGCCTCCAGGAGTCGGGGGCGGGCCGCGGCGCCTTCCTGCCCCTCGCCTCCGCCCGCACGCGGTTCGACTGCGGTCCCCTGCGCGAGATCGCCCGCGAGGAGCCCACGGTCAAGGGCCTGCTGTCCGACCTCTATCGCGTGACCGGCCCGCACGCCGACCGCATCCGCGCCTCCCTGCCGGACGCCCTCGTCGTGGAGACGCTGGAGGACGCGCTCGAGATCGTGGGGCGCCATGGCCCGGTCGCCTGCGTCACGCTCGCCGGCGAGACGCTGCGCGGGTGCTATGGTCGAGGGCGGACGCGGGGTCAAGGGCCTGCTCGCGCCCCGGCGCGAGATCCGCGAGAGCTCGGCGCGGCGGGAAGACGATCGAGATCGGCTCTGCGGGACGCTCGCGCCGCCGCGGCCGAGGAGGCCGCGACGGGCGGAGGCGGCTTCGGCGAGAGGCGCGTGCGCTGCGAAGAGCGCATCCACGCCGCGGAGAAGGACCTGGTGGCCATCCGCCACGACCTGGCCGCCGCGGAGGAAGAGCTGTCGCGGCTCGCGCGCAAGGGCGGCGGTCCTCGACACGGAGCGCCAGCCAGGCCGAGGAGGAGCAGGGCGCGGCCGCGGTGCGCCTGGCCGAGATCGAGCAGCGCTCTTGCACGGCCGAGGACGCGGAGCGCGAGGAGGGCAGCCGCGCGGCTCGCCGACCCTCGGCCGCCGCCGTGGCCGAGGCGCGCGCCGCAGCGGAGACCGCGCAGGCGCGCTCCTCCGAGGCCCGCAGCGGCGCTGGCCGCGCTGCGCGAGCGCGCTGGCGGCGGCGGAGGACGAGTGCCGGCGCCTGCCAGGACCGACGAGGCGGAGCTGCGCGAGCGCATCGACGCGGCGCGGGCCCGCGGCCAGGAGACGGCGGCCCGCCGCGAGGCCCTCCAGGCGGAGCGGCTCGAGTGCGAGCGCCTGCTCGCGGAGGCCCTGACCGCCCGCGATCGCGTGACCGGACGAGGCCGCCCTCGCCGAGGACCGCGTGCGCGACGTGCGCGAACGAGCTGGAGGGCCGCGAGCAGGGCGCTGAAGGAGCGCCGCCGCGAGCGCGACATGCTGCGCGACGCGCTCTCGCGAGCTGGAGGTCCCGAAGGCCCGCAACGGCTCCGACCTCGACCACCTCGCCCGCGAGTGCCAGCAGGCGGTGGGCCTGACCGCGGCGGAGGCGGCCGCAGAGCCTGTCCGAGGAGGAGCGGGCCCAGGAGCTCGCCGCCCTCGAGGCCCAGCATCGTGGAGCTGCGGGAGAAGCTCGACCGCATGGGCGCGGTCAACGTCCTCGCCGTGGAGCAGGCGCAGGAGCTGGACGAGCGCCACGCCTTCCTGACCGCCCAGCGCCAGGACCTGCTCGACTCGATCGCGGAGCTGGATCAGGCCATCAGGAAGATCGACCAGACCTCGCGCGAGCGCTTCCAGGAGGCCTTCCAGGTCATCAACCAGCACTTCGGCGAGGTCTTCCGCCAGCTCTTCGGCGGCGGGACCGCCGGTCTCTCCCTCATCGACGAGGAGGACCTGCTGGAGAGCGGCATCGACGTCATGGCCCAGCCCCCGGGCAAGCGCCTGCAGAACGTGATGCTGCTCTCCGGCGGCGAGAAGGCCCTGACCGCGATCGCGCTCCTCTTCGCGATCTTCCAGTACAAGCCCTCGCCCTTCTGCATCCTCGACGAGGTGGACGCTCCCCTCGACGACGCCAACATCGGCCGCTTCGTGCGCATGCTCGAGGGCCTCAAGGAGCAGACCCAGTTCGTCCTCATCACCCACTCCCGCAAGACGATGGAGATCGCGGACCAGCTCTACGGCGTGACGATGGAGGAGCCGGGCGTGACCAAGCTGGTCAGCGTCCGGTTCTCGTAGAAGACCTCCGTCCCGCCTCTTTCGACGTCACCTTTCTACCCATTCCGGACGGAGTTCCGCGCCGGACAAGCCGTCACCCTGACCGCGCAGGCTACTCGCCGCGAAGAGCCTGGGCGGGATCGGTGGCCGCGGCCCACCGTGCGGGGATGAGGCACGCGCCGAGCGCGACCGCGAGCAGGAGCATTGGAGCCGCCGCGAACGAAAGCGCATCGAGGGGGGCCGTTCCGAAGAGAAGCGTTTGGAGGAGCCGCGTGGTGAATACGGAGGCGAGGAGACCCGCGGCGAGACCGGCAACTGTGATCCCTAAGCCCTGGCGCAGCACAAGCCCCACGATGGCCCGGGGGCTCGCCCCGAGGGCCGTGCGCACGCCGATCTCCGCGCGCCTCTGCTCCACGTCGTAGGACAGGACGCCGTAGAGGCCGGTCGCGGCGAGCGTGAGGGCGAGGAGGGCGAACGCGACGAGCGTTGCCGTCGCGAAGCGGGGTTGGGCGACGGAGGCCTGGATCCGCTGGGCGAGGGTGGCCACCTCCACCGCCGCCGCGGGCTGCGCCTCCGACACGAGCAGGGGAAGGGCGCGCATGACGGCGGTCGGATCGCCGGTGGCGCGCACGGCGACGCTCAGCTCGTCGGAGAGCTCGACCTCCCTGCCGGGCGGAGCGTAGATCTCGGGTTGCGGCCGCGCGTCGAGCCCGTTCTTGAGCACGTTCCCCACGACCCCGACGATCTCGCTGGTGAGGCCGCCGTCCCCCAGAGCCGCTCGAAGCGGCGCCCCACGACGGGCTGGCCGTCCGAGAGATAGCTCCGCACGAACTCCTCGTTGACGACGAAGGCCCGCACGGCCGATCCGACGTCGGCGCGGGCGAGAAGTCGGCCCTCCCGAAGGCGCAGCGAGAGCGCCTCCGCGAAGCCGGGCGTCGCGACGTACACGGCGGCGCGCGCCTGCCCGCGCTCGCCGCCTTCGCCCGCCCCCGGCAGCCTCAGCTGCGCGATCATCGTCATCGGCACGAACGGAGCCATGTTGGCCGCCCCCGCCGCCTCGACACCCGGAAGCGCACGGAGCCGCTCGAGGGCGCCGTCGATGGGCGAGCCCTCGCTCCCTGCCCGCGCGTTCTCAGGCAGGTAGACGCGGGCGAGGACCACTCCCGTGGAGTCGTAGCCCGGATCGACGTCGAGGAGCCGCACGAAGCTGCGGATGAGCAGGGCCGCGCTCACGAGCAGGACTACCGCGAGCGCCGACTCCGCGGCGAGGAGCGCGCCGCCCAGACGGCGCGATCCGCGCCCGGCGGTCGCTCCCTGCCCGTCCCGGAGGGCGGGAACGAGCGTGACCCGCGACCCGCGGGCGGCAGGGAGCACGCCGGCGAGGAAGCCCGTCGCGAGCGTCGCGAGAGCGGTGAAGCCGAGAGCGACGCGATCGAGACGAACGTCACGGAGCCGCGGGAAGTCGGGGGGAGCGAGGAGGGGCAGGAGCTGCAGGCACGTCCACCCCAGCGCGAGCCCGAGGGCCCCCCCGATGAGCGAGAAGAGCAGGCTCTCGGTCAGGAGCTGCCGCACGAGGCGAGGACGGCTCGCCCCGAGCGCCGCGCGCACCGCCCGCTCCCGCGCGCGCGTGACGCCGCGGGCGAGCAGGAGGTGGGCCACGTTCGCGCACGCGATGAGCAGCACGAGGGCGCTCGCGACCGTGAGCACGACGAGGGCCGGCCGCACCTGCGCCGTCATCTCGTCCCGCAGAGGGAGCGCGTGCACCACGACGGGGCCCCCCTTCCCGAAGATGATCTCCATCGCGGCGGGACGCGCGCTGCCGCGGGCGGCGGCGGTGCCTTCCGCCCCTGCTTGCGCGGGCGTCGCCCCTGGGCGCAACCGGGCGATCGCGGAGAAGACCATGCCTCCCTCGGACGGCCCGGGCATCCCCAGGGGCTGCCAGAGCAGCGTGTCGCGGTCCGGAAAGTAGAACTCCGGCGCGGCCACCCCCACGATCGTCCAGGCGCTGTCCTCGAGAGTGAGCGTCCGGCCCACCGCCGCCGGGTCGCCTCCGAGGCGGTCTTGCCAGAAACGATGGGAGATCACGACGACCGGCGACGCTTCCGGGCGCGCGTCGTCCGCGACAAAGAACCGGCCGGCGGCGGGCACCGCTCCCAGCACGGAAAAGAGCACGGGGGAGACGGAGGCCCCGCGAAGGCGCGTCACCAAGTCGCGCGGGCCGCGGGTCTCGCGGTAGGTCCCGTTCCGATAGCCGGCAAGCCCTTCGATCGTCGTCCCGTCGCTCCACGCCTCGAACGCGACGTTGCTCAGGAGGTGCGCGCGCCCCATCGACCGGCCACCCGGGTTCTCCTGGTAGACGCGCACGAGGCGGTCCTCGTCCGAGTAAGGCAGCGGTCGCAAGAGGACGCCGTAGAGCGCGGAGAAGAGCGCAGTCGTGCCGCCGATCCCGAGGGCGAGCGACAGGAGGGCAGCGGCGGAGAGCCCCTGGTCTCGGAGCATGGCCCGCCCGGCGAGCCGAACATCCTGGAGGAGTCCATCCACGGCGTTCACCGATCGCGGATGAGGACGTTCGTGTCGACGAACGTCCTATCGGTCATGGAGCTCCTCTCGGCTCACGCGACGTCCCCCGAGGTGCAGGCCTCGCTCGAGCAGCTCCAGAGCCGCCCGTCGCGCCGATTCGTAGGCGTCGTCCTCCTCGACGGATGTCCTGATCTGGGGGGCGACGAACGCGCTGATCGAGGTGCCCAGCTTGGCCGCCAGTATCTTCGCCTTTCGGATCGTGGTCTTGTCGAGGCGGACTGTAAGGTTCTGTTTTGAAGTCATTTACTGAATGTCCAGGTAAACCACGTGTAGCACGTGTGGCACGTGGAGTCAAGCTCGGTCCGGACCGAGACTCGATCCGGAGCGAGCTCAGGTGGAGCGCGGTTCCCCTGAGACGACAAAAAGGGGGCGGCCGAAGCCGCCCCCGGTACGAACGAACTCGTCTCGAGTCTAGAACCGCAATCCGACCGCGAACAGAAGCGTGCGGGGCTGCGGGACGTGCGGCTCCGTCGCGGTGTAGTTGTTCTGCGGAGTCCCGTACGTCGAGGCCCGGGTGTACCCCGTGGGCAGGCCCAGCGAGTCTCTCGGGCTCGTCTGGTCGGGGTTGACCGTCCGGTTGAAGCCGATCAGCGGCTGCTTGTTGAAGGCGTTCCGCAGCTCGACCTTGAAGAACGGACGTGCGGTCTTGTAGACCGGGATCTCGTAGTACAGCGAGAAGTCGAAGAGGTGCGACGGGTTGAACTCCTCGGACCCACGCTCGGCGTAGAAGAGCGTCTGCACCGTGGGCGGCCGGGCATACCCGGGGTTGCGCGCGAGCTGCTGCGGGGTGATGGCCACGTTGTTGGTCAGGAGGCTGAAGGTCAGGGCCGAGTCGTAGCGGTAGGTGCCGCCGACCGTAACCGTGCCCGCCTTGCCGAGCTGCAGGTCGTAGGTCGTGAAGAGGCGCGCCCGGTGCTCCTGGTAGTCGTCGAAGCGGCCCACCGGGAAGTGCCGCTCCGCGCTGTAGAACTCGGGCCGGTCGCCGATGATCGAGTAGTTGCCCGGCTGGTTGCCCGCCTCACCCTCGAAGTTGCCCTCGTTCGCGAGCTGGATCGTCCAGTGCCCGCCCACGAACCAGTCGTTGGTCGGGCGGTAGTTCACTATGAACTGCACGCCCTGGTACTTGCGGAAGTTCGGGTCGTCCGTGTTCCGGATCACGACGTTGTCGAAGGTGCCGAAGTTCACGCCACCGTCGGTGACCACGGTCTTCCCGAGATCGATCGTGATGAAGTCCTCGAGGATGTTCGAGGTCCGGCGGTCGGTGTAGACGGCCTTCACCTCGCCCTTGTTCCCGAGGCGCGTTCCCGCCTGGATCGTCCACTCCCGGGTGCGGGGGGTGTCCAGGTTCTCGTCGATGAAGATGTTCGCCACCGGGAAGCTGCCCGCGGTGATGTTGTAGTTTGCGAGGTTGAACCCGGGCGCGAAGCCGAAGCCCGAGCCCGGGGGCCCGGCGTAGGTGTAGGTGACGCTGCTCGGCGTGCCCACGTTCGTGTTGTCGGCGAACTGCGTCTCCGAGGCCTTGCCCGCGTACTGCGCGTACGTCCCCTGCAGGATCCACCGGCCGTCGCCCTTGACGTCCCAGGTCGCGCCCAGACGGGGCACGAGAGCCGAGCTGCTGAGGCTCGTGATGCCGGCCTGGGTCGCCTCGGTCGTGTGCTGCTCCCAGCGCACGCCGACGTTGAACGTCAGGTTCGAGTTGAGCTGCCAGCGGTCGTTCAGGTAGAGCGCGAACGTGTTCAGGTTGATCTGCGCGCCCTGGACGGACCGGAAGTTCGTGATCCGGCTGAGTCCGGGCTGGAAGTTCGGGATGATCTGGCCGCTCGAGTCCTTGGAGGGCAGGCCGCCCACCATCACCGGGTCGGCGAAGAACACGAAGCCCGTCGCGGACTGGGAGTTCCCGCCGGTGCGGGTCGAGGTGTAGTACTCGCCGCCGAACTTCAGGTCGTGGCGGCCCGTGCTCCCCGTGGACAGGAAGTACGAGAGGGCGCCCGCGTACTGCCGGTTGTTGCGGTCCTCGGGGTCGAGCGAGCTGAAGTAGGGCGCGTGGTAGTGGCTGTCCACCGCGATGCCGACGCGCCCGAGGGCGCGGAACGGCGACTCGGTGAACGTCGTGTCGGTGCCGCCCGTGTTCCGGAAGCCGAACGTCTTGCGCGAGTACTGGGCCTCTGCGTAGAGGTTCGGGGTGAGGACGCCGTCGTAGCGCGCCACCAGGAGGTCGGCCGGCGTCTGGCGGTCGACGAGGGTGCGGTCGTCGATGCTCAGGGCCAGGTTGATCGAGGCGAGGTTGGAGTTCTCGTTGCTCTGCTTGATGTAGTCGACCGTGACCTTGTGGTTCTGGGTGATGCTCCCCGTCAGCTTGCCCTCGTAGCGCCGGTTCATCGTCCCGAAGTCGTAGCCGGTGTTGAAGACGCTGAGCGCGCGCGCCTCGGTGCTCGTCTCACGCCGATAGGCGCCGAAGAACCAGAGGCGGTCCTTCATGACGGGCCCGCCCAGGGTGTAGGTGTAGATGAGGTTCGTCTTGTCGACGTGCTTGCGTGCCGGCGGTCTTCTCGGTCAGGCTCTCGTCGATCCAGTCCGCGTTGTTGATGTCGGTGCGGAAGCTGCCCTGGAACGTGTTGCTGCCGCTCTTGGTCACGGCGTTGACGACGCCGCCCGAGAAGCGCCCGTACTCCGCGGAGATGCCCGAGGTCAGGACCTGGACCTCTTGGAGCGCGTCCTCGATGAAGAGAGGGTTGGCGCTGCCGAAGAGGTTGTCGTTGATGTCGACGCCGTTGAGCAGGAACACGTTGTCGTAGGCGAACGCCCCGCCGACCGTGATCTGCCCCGCGTTCGGGGTGTTCGTGGTCAGGCCGGGCGCGAGCGCGGCGATCCCCGCGAGGGTGCGGTTCATCGCCAGCTTGTCGACCTGGTCTTCGTAGTTGAGGTTGGTGGCGACCTGGGTCTCGCTCAGGATCGAGGCCTCGCGGCCCACGACCTCGAGAGACTCCTGGACGGTGGCCACCGCCATGGTGGCCTTGGCGTCGGTGTTGCCGCCGAGGGCCACGACGACGTTCTTCTCCACGTTGCCGAACCCGGAGAGCGTGAACGCGACCTTGTAGGCCCCGGGAGGCAGGCCCCGGAAGTGGTAGGCGCCGCTGGCGTCCGTCGTGGTCTGTCGCGTGCCCTGAAGCGCGGGCGAGCCGAGCGACACGCTCACGCCGGGGAGCATCGATCCGTCGCTCGCATTGACCGTGCCGGACACGGTTCCCGTCTGCGTGCCCTGGGCAAACAGGGGGGCGAAGCCAAGGGCGAGCGCCAGTATGGCGATCGCCCCGACAACCCCCGCTTTCCTGAGATCAAGACTCATGTGTCCTCCTGGACGAGTAGGTCCGATGCGGGCGGGACGTCAGTGCGTCCGCCACCCGCCTGACCGGCGATTGACCGCTACGATCCACGCTGGGTTTCACATTACGGCGAGCTAACCAGGAGAAGAGCAATCAGGGTGCCACGTCCAATGGGCTGGGTGTTGTTTACAAATATCACATTTTAGATGGTTTACACGTCCTCTTTGGCTTGATAGGGAGTCTGGACATCCAACGGTATGGATGGCTGCAGTCTGCCTGCATACAGATCATTGGATTTGAGATCGAACAAAAAAGGAGGGCGGTCGAAACGGACCCGCCCTCCTGGTCGCGAACGAGGAGTCTGCTAGAAGCGGAATCCGACGCTGAACCGGACTTCCCGCGGGAACGGCACGTGCGGCGCCGTCGCCGTGTGGTTGTTCACCGGGGTCCCGAAGTTGGCGCCCCGGATGTAGCCGGTGGGCAGGCCCAGCTCGTCGCGCGGGCTCGCGGGATCGACGGTGACCGTCGTGTTGTAGCCGATGAGCGGCTGCGAGTTGAAGGCGTTCCGGAACTCGATCTTCAGGAAGGGCGAGGCCGTCTTGTAGACCGGCACGTCGTAGGACAGCGTGAAGTCGAAGATGTGCGACGCCTCGAACTCCCCGATGCCGCGCTCGTCGCCGAAGTAGAGCGCGGGGTTGTTCGTCGTGGGCGGACGCGCGTATCCGGGGTTGCGGGCGAGCTGCTGGGGAGTCACGGGGACGTTCGTCGCGAACAGGCTGTAGGTGGTGGGCGAGTCGTAGCGGTAGAGCCCGCCGAGGCTGAGCGTACCCGCCGCCCCGAGCCCGAGGTCGTAGATCGTGTAGAGGCGCACCCTTTCCGCCTGGTAGTTCGCGAGGCGGCCCATCGGGTAGTGCCGCGCCTCGCTGTAGAACTCCGGCCGGTCGCCGATGATCGAGTAGTTGCCGGGCTGGTTGGCGGCCTCGCCCTCGAAGTTCCCGTCGTTCTGGAACTGGTGCGTCCAGTTGCCGCCGACGTACCACTTGTCGTTGAAGCGGTAGTTGGCGAGGAGCATCAGGCCCTGGTACTGCCGGGTCTGGGGGTCGTCGCTGTTGCGGATGACCACGTTGTCGAAGGTGCCGAAGTTCACTCCCCCGTCCGTGACGGTGGTCTTCCCGTTGTCGATCGTGATGTAGTCCTCGAGGAAGTTCGAGGTGCTGCGGTTCGTGTAGACGGCCTTGACCTCGCCGCCGTTGCCGAGGCGGGTGCCCGCCTGCAGCGTCCACTCCCGGGTCACCGGGGTGTTGAGGCCCTCGTCGAGGAAGACGTTCGCGACCGGGAAGTTCCCGCCCACGACGGAGTAGTTGGCGAGGTTGAAGCCGGGGGTGAAGCCCACGCCGGTCCCCGCGGGCCCGGTGTAGAGGCTCTGCACGAGGCTGGGAGTGCCGACGTTCGTGTTGTCCGCGAACTGCGTCTCCGCGGCCTTGCCCGCGTAGTGGGCGTACGTGGCCTGGAGGATCCACCGGCCGTCGCCCTTGACGTCGAACGTCGTGCCCAGCCGGGGGGCGAAGGCGGAGCTCGTGATGCTCGTGACCCCGGCCTGGGTGGCGTCCGTCGTGTGCCTCTCGAAGCGCATGCCGAGGTTGAACGTCCAGCGGCTGCTCAGCTGCCAGCGGTCGTTCAGGTAGAGGGCGGCGGTGTTGAGGTCGATCTGGGCGCCCTGGAGCGAGCGCCAGTTCTGGATCTGGGTGAGCCCGGGCTGGAAGTTCGGGATCATGTTCCCCGCGCTGTCGCGCTGGGGCTGGCCGCCCACGACGACGGGGTCGGCGAGGAAGACGTAGCTCGTAACCGACTGCGAGTTTCCGCCGGTGCGGGACGACGTGAAGTACTCGCCGCCCAGCTTCAGGTCGTGCCGGCCCCCGCGTCCCGTGGACAGGAAGTACGAGAGAGCCCCCGCGTACTGCCGGTTGTTCCGGTCCTCGGGGTCGAGGCGGCTGAAGTAGGGGGCGTGGTAGTGGCTGTTCGCGGGGAGGCCGGCCCGCCCGAGGGCGAGGAAGGGTGAAGCCGTGATCGCCGTGTCGCTTCCTCCGGTCTCGCTGGAGGCCACCTTCCGTGAGTACTGGGCCTCCGCGTAGAAGTTCGGCGAGAGGACGCCGTCGTAGCGGGCCACCATGAGGTCCGCCGGTCCCTTGCGGTCGACGAGCGACGTGCTCGTCGATGCTGAGGGTGGTGTTGATCGAGGCCGCGTTCGTCTCGTCGTTCGACCGGCGCACGTAGTCGACCGAGACCTTGTGGTTGGCGGTGATGCTCCCCGTCAGCTTGCCCTCGTAGCGCCGGTTCGCGAGGCCGTAGGTGTAGCCCTGGCCGGTGACGCTCAAGGCCCGGGCTTCCGCGGAGTTCTCGCGCCGGTAGGCGCCGAAGAACCAGAGCCGGTCCTTGACGACCGGTCCCCCGAGAGTGGCGCTGAAGACGAAGCCCGTGTCGTCGATGTGGGGCTGGCCGCGCCCGGCGGCGATGGCGTTCTTCTCCACGAGGCTCTCGTCCTGCCACTTCGGGTTCGTCATGTCGGTGCGGAAGCTGCCCTGGAAGC
The DNA here is from genome assembly GCA_963742595.1 of uncultured Acidobacteriota bacterium. Taxonomy (GTDB): domain Bacteria; phylum Acidobacteriota; class Vicinamibacteria; order Fen-336; family Fen-336; genus CAVPGH01. The sequence goes on from CAVUMT010000001.1 coordinate 1,427,734, forward strand.
GGTTGCCTCCGCTCTTCGTCACGGCGTTGATCACGCCGCCGGAGAAGCGCCCGTACTCCGCGGAGATCCCGGAGGTCATGATCGAGACCTCCTGCAGCGCGTCCTCGATGAAGAGGTTCGTGGGCGTGCCGAAGAGGTTGTCGTTGATGTCGACGCCGTTCAGCAGGAACACGTTGTCGTAGGCGAAGGCGCCGGCGATCGCGACCTGGTTGAGGTTAGGCCCGTTGTCGCTGAGGCCGGGAGCGAGGTCGGAGATCGCGGACAGCGTGCGGTTCACCGCGAGCTTGTCCACGACCTCCTCGTACTTGTAGCTCGTGGCCACCTGGGTCTCGTCCAGGATCGACGCCGAGCCGCCGAGCACTTCAACCGTCTCCGTCACCGCGGCGACGGACATCGTGGCGGGCAGGTCGCTCGACGCCCCCAGCGCGAGAACCAGGTTGCGCTGCACTTCGGAGAAGCCGCTCAGGCTGAAGGCGACCTTGTAGTTCCCCGGCGGCAGCGCGCGGAAGTGGTACGCCCCGGTGGCGTCCGTGGTGATCGAGCGCACGCCCTGGAGCGCGGGCGAGCTGAGCGTGACCGTCACGCCCGGCAGCGCCGCTCCGTCCGAGGCCTGGACGATCCCCGTGATCACTCCCGTCTGCGTGCCCTGTGCGAAGGCCGGCGCCAGGCCGAGCACGAGCGCCAGGAGGGCGATCGCCCCGATGACCCCCGGCTTCCTGCGATCAAGACTCATGTGTCCTCCCTCGGACTTCAGTCACGGAACCTCAACCAATTTTTTGATCTGACGACTTCTATTGATTGGAGCAAGCTAAGTGCCACGAATGGGATCCCCTTGACGAGTGTCTTCTTATAAAGTAGAGAAAGAGTTATGGGCGACGTCCCACAAATTGGACGCCCTATCTACTGTGAGTTGGATATTGAATCCATTGTGTCGTACATTGTTCGATCAGATTTCTGAATCAACCGCGTGGTTGATTCGGCGCCAGCTCTAAAGGGATCCTTTCGAATGCGGTCGACCGTCACCGCCCTCCTCGGGCCGACTAACACCGGCAAGACGTACCTGGCCCTCGAGCGCATGCTCGCGCACAGGACCGGGATGATCGGGTTCCCGCTGCGGCTGCTCGCCCGCGAGAACTACGACCGGCTCGCGAGCACGCTCGGAGCCGACGCGGTGGCGCTCGTGACGGGCGAAGAGCGCATCGTGCCCCCGCGGCCCCGGTACTGGGTGGCGACCGTCGAGGCGATGCCCCTCGACCGGACGGTGGACTTCCTGGCGGTGGACGAGGTCCAGCTCGCGGCCGACCGCGAGCGCGGCCACGTCTTCACGGACCGCATCCTCCACGCGCGCGGACGCGAGGAGACGATGCTCATCGGGGCGGAAACCGTCCGGCCGCTGCTCCGGCGCCTCCTCCCCGAGGCCGCGTTCATCTCGCGCCCCCGCCTCTCGACGCTCTCCCACTCGGCGCCCAAGAAGATCGGCCGGCTTCCCCGGCGGAGCGCAGTGATCGCCTTCTCCATCCCCGAGATCTACCGGCTGGCCGAGCGCCTGCGGCGCGAGCAGGGCGGGACCGCCCTCGTCTTCGGTGCCCTCTCCCCGCGCACACGCAACGCGCAAGTCGGCCTCTACGAGTCGGGGGAGGTGGACCTCCTCGTGGCCACCGACGCGATCGGCATGGGCCTGAACCTCGACATCGACTGCGTCGTCTTCACCGCCCTCGACAAGCACGACGGGATCGGACGTCGCGCGCTGACCACGGCGGAGGTGGCGCAGATCGCGGGGCGCGCCGGCCGCCACGTCCGGGACGGCCACTTCGCGCCGACCACCGACATGGGACCCCTCGACGAGCGTCTCGTGCGCGCGGTCGAGGACCACCGCTTCCCGCCCCTGGAGACGCTCTACTGGCGCACTCCGGACCTCGACTACTCGTCCGGGCCCGCGCTCTTGAAGTCGCTGGAGCGCCGCCCACCCCACGAATGGCTGCGCCGGATGGCGGAGGCCGACGACCACCGCGCCCTCCGCGCGCTCCTCGCCGTCCCCGAGATCGCGTCGAGAGCGCGGTCGCACGAGAGCGTGCGCCTGCTGTGGGACGTCTGCCAGGTGCCGGACTTCCAGGGCACGCGCAGCGACGGGCACGCGCACCTCCTCGCGGAGTGCTTCCGCCACCTCTCGGGCCCCGCGCGCCGCCTCCCGGAATCGTGGGTCGCCGAGAGCGTCCGCGACCTCGACCGCCAGGACGGGCCGCTCGACCTGCTGCTCGCCCGCCTCGCCGGCATCCGCACCTGGACCTACCTCGCCCATCGCTCGGGCTGGCTCTCCGACACCCGGCACTGGCAGGAGCGGGCGCGCGCGGTGGAGGACCGCCTCTCGGACGCGCTCCACGAGCGGCTGACCGAGGAGTACGTGGACCGCCCGGCGGCGATCCTCCTCCGCTACGACCCCGCCGAGCTCATCACGGTGGTGGCGGACGGAGGAGAGGTGCTGGTGCAGGGGCTCCGCGCGGGCCACCTCGAGGGTTTCCGATTCCACCCCGATCCCTCCGTGCGGGAAGGCTCGAAGGGCCTGCTCGCCGCCGCGAACCGTTCGCTGCGGGCCGCGATCCGCGGCCGCGTGGCGGTACTCGCCGCGGACCCGGACGACGCCTTCTCGCTCCTCGCCTCCGGCGCCCTCGCCTGGCGCGGCGCGCCGGTGGCGCGTCTCACGGCGGGAGAGAGCGTGCTCCTGCCGCAGGTGGAGGTGCACGCGTCGGATCTCCTCGACGCTCCGCTCCGCGAGCAGGTGCGGCGCCGGCTCGCCGCATGGGTCGAGGCGAGCGTCCAGAAAGCCCTCGGTCCTCTCCACGCCCTCCGGAGCCGGGCCCCGGCGGGCGCCGCGCGCGGCCTGGCGTTCGCGCTCTCGGAGTCCCTGGGCACGATCGCCCGCCGCGCCGTCGCCGCCCAGGTGGCCGCCCTCTCCCCGGACGATCGGCGCGCGCTCGCGGGTTTGGGCGTCACCCTCGGGCGGCTGAGCGTCTTCCTTCCCGCGCTGCTCCGCCCCGATGTCCTGCGTCTCCGCGCCCGCCTCTTCGTGGCCCGTCATGGCGGCCCGGGAGCGGCGGCGCCCGACGGCATCCCCTCGGTGCCGCTCGACGCCGCGCTGCCCTCCGCGTTCTACGCCGCCTGTGGATACCAGGCGGTCGGTCCGCGCGCCGTCCGCGTCGATCGGCTCGACCGGGTCGCCGCGTCGCTGGCGCGCCTCGCGCGCGGCGGTGCTTTCGTCCTGCCCCCCGAGACGGCCAAGGTCCTGGGAGTGGCGCCGCACGAAGTGGCCGGCGTCCTCGCGGGAATGGGCTACGTCGAGCGCGAGGGCCGCTACGGGGTCGCGGATCGCGCGCCGCGGAGCGCTCGCCGATCCGGCCGCGGCCCGCGGAGCTGACTCGCTACTCTTCGCGGAGAGCGACGAGCGGATCCACCCTCGCCGCGCGACGCGCGGGCAAGGCACAGGCGAGCAGGGCGACGAAGGCGAGGAGGACGGCGATCCCGCCGAAGGCCACGGCGTCGGTGGGGCTCACGCCGAAGAGCAGCGTGGCCAGGGCCCGGCTGAGCGCGGCCGCGGCGAGGAGCCCGAGCCCGATCCCCAGGCCGGTGAGGGCCATGCCCTGCCCCAGCACGAGCCGGAGCACGTCCGGCGGGCGCGCACCGAGGGCCATGCGCAGGCCGATCTCCCCCGTCCGCCGGCCCACGGTGTAGGCGGTGACCCCGTAGATGCCCACCGCCGCGAGCACGAGCGAGACGAGGGCGAAGAGGCCGAGCAGGATCGTCACGAACCGGCGCGGCCCGAGGGCGCGCGCCGCCATCTCTTCGAACGCCCGCACGCCGTAGACGGGCTGATCTGCGTCGATCTGTCCCACCTCGCGCCGGATCGCCTCCTCGAGCGCCGCCGGTCCTCGTGCGGTGCGCAGCACGAGGCTCACGAGGAGGATCGAGTCCTGGTCCAGCGAGCGGTAGAGGACCGGGGGGCTCTCGACGTCGAGACCGTCGGCCTTGACGTCGCCCACGATCCCCACGATCGTCACCGCCGTGTCCGCCCGCTGGTCGCGGCGCGCGGGAAGCACGAGGCGCCGGCCGAGAGCTTCTTCCCCCGGGAAGTACTTGCGCGCGAAGCCCGCGCTCACGAGGGCCACTCCCGGCGCCCTCTCGTCGTCCCGCGCGTCGAAGAGCCGCCCCCGGAGCACCGGGATCCGCAGGGCCTCGAAGTACCCCGGGCTCGCGATCACGGAGCGGGACGAAAGGACCTCTCCCGGCGCGGCCGCGCGGCCCTCCACGGTGAAGCGAGCCGAGGACCGCGAGCCGTCGAGGGGAAGCGTCGTCGCGCCCGCCGCCGCCTCGACGCCGGGAAGCGCGGCCAGGCGCGCGAGCACCTGCCGGTAGAAGGGCCCGCGCGTCTCGTGCCGGAAGTACGCGCCCGTCTCCGGCAGGTTCGGCTGGGGGAGCCAGAGCCGCGCCGTGACGATCCCTTCCGTGCGGAAGCCGGGATCGACGGCGTTCAACCGGGCGGCGCTGCGCAGGAGGAGCGCCGCCCCCACCAGGAGCACGAGGGCGAGCGCCGTCTCCGCCACGACCAGGGCGCCTCGCACGTGTCCGCGGTCGCCGCCGGCCGTCCGCGAGGACTCCTTCAGCGTGGCGTGCACCTCGGTGCGCCTCGCGAGCCACACCGGGAAGAGGCTGCACACGAGTCCGCACGCGAGCGAAAGCGCCGCCGTGAAGGCGAAGACGGTGCGGTCGAGCTCGATCTCCTGTCCGCGGGGCAGGGGAGCCGGGCTCAGGGCGACGAGCAGCGGAAGCCCGTACGCCGCGAGGACGAGGCCCGCCGCCCCGCCGAGGAGCCAGAGGACGCCCGCCTCCGTCGCGAGCTGACGGAAGAGGCGGCCTTCTCCCGCCCCCAGCGCCTTGCGCACCGCGATCTCGCGCCGCCGCGCGGTGGCCCGGACGAGGAGCAGGTTGGCCACGTTGGCGCAGGCGATGAGGAGCACGAAGCCCACCGCTCCGAGCAGCGTGAGGAGCGCCGGCCGCACCCGGCCCACGAGGTCGTCCTGGAGCGGATAGAGCCGCATCGACCAGCCCGCGGCTTCCGGATAGTCGCCGGGGTCCTGCGCCCGCAGGGAGCGCGTCAGCCCCTCGAGCTCCGCGCGTCCCGCGGAGAGGGCGACTCCCGGACGGAGCCGCGCGAGCGCCCCCTGCAGGAACCGCGCGCGACGGTTGGGCTCGGGGTAGGGCGAGGCCTTCCAGCCCGAGGGCGCCCACATCTCCACCTCGCCGAGGATCCCGCGTCCCGGGTGGTGGAACGTGCGGGAGACGACGCCCACGATCGTGAAGAGGTCGCCGTCCACGCGGACCTTCTTCCCCACGGCGAGCGGGTCGGAACCGAACCGCCGGCGCCAGAGGCCGTCGCTGATCACGGCGACCTCGGCGATGCCGGGGGCGAAATCGGCCTCGGTGAACAGCCGGCCGAGCTGCGGGCGCACGCCGAGGAGGGCGAAGTAGTTCGTGTCGACGAGCAGCGTCTCCACCCGCTCCGGCTCGCCGGAACCCGTGAGGTTGGCGCTGATGGGAAAGAGGCCGGAGACGCCGGTGAAGAGGTCCGAGCGGGCCTGGAGGTCGAAGAGCTCCAGGGCGGACAGCCCGGCGTCCTGCAGGGTCGGCTTCTCGAAGTCGGCGCTCACCCGGACGAGCTCGCCCGCCTCCGCGAAAGGGAGGGGCCGCAGGAGGACCGCGTGCACCACGGAGAAGATGAGCGCGTTGGCGCCGATCCCGAGCGCGAGGGTCACGAGGGCGACGCACGCGAACCCCGGCTCCCGGCGCAGCGACCGGAGCGCGTGGCCAAAGTCCTGGACGAAGTCCTCCACCGGAGATTCCGGCTTGTTGACGAGCAAGCCGGGTGCCACGCGTGCGGAGAGGGCCTTAAGTGGCGAGACCGCAGACGATTGCGCCCCGCGGAAGCCGGCACGAGGCCGCTCGTCCCTTGTCCGCAGGCGAACAACCACGTCCCGGAGCCGGCGCCCCGAGCGCTGGGACTACTTCGAGCGCCGCCGGCTCGACCTCCTGGGGGACGAACGCCGCGAGGGGACCTTTCCGCCCTCCCGGCGCGCCTGCGACAGCCCGATGGCGATGGCCTGTTTTCGACTCGTGACTTTCTTGCCCGAGCGGCCGGAGCGAAGCTGGCCCCGCTTCATCTCGTGCATGGTCTTCTCGACTTTCTCGCTGGCCTTGTTCCCGTAGCGACGACGTCCGGACCTCTTGCTTCCGCGTCTCTGCGCCATGTCGTACCTCCGTGGACCAAGGGTGCAAAGTACGTGCCTTTACCTGCCCTCCGGATGTCATCGTTGCTATTTGTTACGATTCCCTGGTGGCCGACCCGGTGACGACGCCGTCGCGCACCGCGGGCAAGGGGTCGAGCGACTCCGAGCGCGCGCGAGCGCAGGCCGAGCTGCTGCAGCTTCCCTACGCTCCCCTCGACGCGCCTCCGGACGAGCCCGGCCTCTGGTCGGAGGTCCCCCTCGAGCTGCTCGTGCGCTTCGCCTGCGTGCCCCTGCGGCAGGAGGGGGCGCGGCTCGTCCTCGCGTTCGGCGGACTCGAGGACATCACCAGGGTCGACGAGCTGGAGTTCCTGCTGGAGCGTCCGATCGAGGCCGTCGTCGCTCCCGCGGGGCGCGTGGCCGCCCTCCTCCGCCGGCACCGCGGGGGCGAGCTGCTCCTCGAGCAGGCGAGCGAGGGGCTGCGCCTCGAGCTCGTCGCCGACGACGAAGCGGGCGAGGGCGGGGACCTCAAGAGCCTGCCCGCGGAGAGCCCGATCGTCCGCCTCGTGGACTCGCTCATCCTGGGCGCGATCGACCGCCGCGCCTCGGACGTCCACGTGGAGAGCAAGGACCGCGAGGTCCTCGCGAAATACCGGATCGACGGCGTGCTCTATCCCGCCCTCGACCCCCTGGACAAGAAGCACCAGGACACGATCATCAGCCGGCTCAAGGTGATGTCCGAGCTCGACATCGCGGAGAAGCGCATCCCCCAGGACGGTCGGTTCCGGCTGCGCGTGAAGGGCCGCACCATCGACTTCCGCGTGTCGATCATGCCGTCCATCCACGGCGAGGACGCGGTCATCCGCATCCTGGACAAGGAGCAGCTGAACGCCGCTTTCCGCAGCCTCCGCCTCGACGTGCTGGGCTTCTCGGAGAGCGACCTCCGCAAGCTGCGCAAGTACATCACCGAGCCCTACGGGATGGTGGTGGTCACGGGCCCTACCGGCTCCGGCAAGACCACGACGCTCTACGCCGCCCTCTCCGAGATCGCCTCCCCGGAGGACAAGATCGTCACGATCGAGGACCCCGTGGAGTACCAGATCCCGGGGATCACGCAGGTCCCGGTGAACGAGAAGAAGGGTCTCACCTTCGCTCGCGGCCTGCGCTCCATCCTCCGCCACGATCCCGACAAGATCATGGTGGGCGAGGTGCGCGACGCGGAGACGGCGCAGATCGCGGTGCAGTCCGCTCTCACCGGGCACCTCGTCTTCACGACCGTCCACGCCAACAGCGTGTTCGACGTGATCGGCCGCTTCATCCACATGGGCGTCGAGCCCCACAACTTCGTCTCCGCCCTCAACTGCGTCATGGCGCAGCGGCTCGTGCGCGTGCTCTGCCCCCGCTGCCGAGGGCAGGCGGAAGTCTCGGAGGCGCTCCTCCGCGAGTCCGGGCTCGATCCGGACATCTATTCCGACCAGTCCTTCTACGACGCGCCGGGGTGCGAGGAATGCGGGGGGACGGGGTTCCTCGGACGCACGGCGGTGGCGGAGCTCCTCGACATGTCCGACCGGATCCGCCAGATGATCCTGGAGCGGCGCCCCGCCTCCGAGATCAAGCAGGCCGCGCGCGAGGAAGGGATGACGTTTCTCCGCGATTCCGCGCTGGAGAAGGTGTTCGCCGGCGTGACCACCCTCCGTGAGATCAACAAGGTCACTTTCGTGGCTTAGGAAACAAAAGGCCCCGTTCCCTCGTCCGTCACTGATGGGGGACGCCTGGATCGCCGCGCGATCCGGAAACGGGGCCGGAGTGCAGGCGCGGACTCTCAGCGGTCTCCGAATCCACTACGACGACCGGGGGCAAGGGGAGCCGGCCCTGCTCCTCCTGCCCGGATGGTGCGTGAGCCGGACGGTCTTCGATCGCCTGGCCCCGGTGCTGGCCCGCTGGCGGCGCGTGCTGACGCTCGACTGGCGCGGGCACGGCGCCTCCGACCCTCCGCTCGCGGATTTCGGCGGGAGAGCGCTCACCGCCGACGCGCGGGCGGTGATCGAGAAGAGCGGGGCGGGATCCGTCGTCCCCGTCGCCCTCGGCAACGCAGGATGGGTGGCGCTGGAGCTCCGCCGGCTGCTCGGCACGCGCGTCCCCGCCATCGTCCTGCTCGACTGGCTTGTCCTGGAGCCGCCCGACGGCTTCCGCGAGGCCCTCGAGGACCTGCAGAGCCCCGCGCGCTGGCTCGACAGCCGCGAGCGGCTGCTCGCCGACTGGCGCGGCGGCTCGGAGGACGTGGCCCGCACTCTCGCGGACGCCGTCGAGCCCTACGGCTTCGAGATGTGGTCGCGGGCCGCTCGCGTGATCTCCGATCTCTACGCGGAGCACCGGAGCCCGCTCCACGCGCTCACCGGGCTGCATCCTCCGGTGCCCACGCTCCACCTCTTCTCCCATTCGCCGCACAACACCTTCCTCGATCGGCAGATGTGGTTCGCGCGCCGCCAGCCCTGGTTCGAGGCCGAGGCCCTGGAGACGCGGAGTCACTTCCCGATGCTGGAGGCCCCGGAGAGGACGGCGGGGAAGATCGAGGATTTCGTGGCCGCCCGCACCCTTCGGTCGGCCGCGCGAGGCGCTCGGTCTCCGGCCGCCTCTCAGCGGGCGTCGAGCGCGTCGAAAAGCTTCAGCAACTCCGCCACGGTGGCGGGGGGGGCCCCGGAACCCGCCGGACCCGCGAGGTTGACGGAAGGCGGCGGGGTTCCCCCGAAGAGCGCGCGCACTCGCGACCAGGCGCCGGGGGCGAGGTCGTAGAGCTCCTCCCCGCCGTCCGGCCAGAGCGTGTAGCGCCACCGCGCGGTGCGCACGGTCCGGCCCAGCTCCGGGGGCAGGCGGGGGGCGACCGAGAACGCGACTGTCTTGAGAACGCGCTGAGGATCCTCGAGCAGCGGCAGGAGGCTCGTGCCGTCGAGACCCGGAGGCGACGGTAGCGAGGCGAGGTCCGTGAGAGTCGGGTAGAGGTCCAAGAGCTCGACGAGACCGGGCGTCGCCGCACCGGGGTCGCGGAGACCCGGCGCGGCGATGAGGAGCGGCACGCGCAGCGAGGCCTCGTAGAGGGTGTTCTTGCGCCAGAGCCCTCCCTTGTCGCCGAGGTGATAGCCGTGATCGCCGAGCACCACCACGATCGTCCGCTCCCTGAGCTCCAGCCGGTCGAGCGTCTCGAGCACGAGCCCGATCTGCGCGTCCACGAAAGACACGCATGCGTCGTAGGCGGCGACGGCCTGGCGCCGGAGCTCGTCGTCCCGGGCGTCCGGCCGTGCGGAGAGGAGGAGCCCGGCCCGACGCGGGGGCCGGCGCGACACCGCGATCTCGGGCACGCCCCTCCAGTCGTCCTCGGGCTCCGGGGGAAGGGCGACCCTGTCCGCCGGGTTCTGCTCGAAATAGCGCGACGGAGCGACCCAGGGGATGTGGGGCTTGTTGAAGCCCACGGCGATGAAGAAGGGTCTCTCCCGGCGCTCCTCGAGGAGCCGGACGACGCGGCGCGCCGTACGACCGTCGGGCTCGTCCTCGTCGTCCTTGCCGGAGGCGGTCCAGGCGAGCGACGGCCCCCCCTGGGCCAGGCGCTCGCGCCGCGGAAGAGGCTCGTTCGCCTCGTCCTCGGGCAGGTAGGGGGTGTGCTCCGCCACGTCCCAGGCGAACTGGTCCTCGAACGGCCCGTGGTAGACCTTGCCCACGCGCGCCGTGAAGTAGCCGTGATCGTGGAAGTGCTCCTGAAGCGGCACCGCGTCCTTCAGCCGATCACGGGGCGACTGCAGGTTGTCCAGAACCCCCGTCTTCTCCGGGCGGCGGCCGGTGAGGATCGACGTGCGGGAAGGGCTGCAGGACGAGACCTGGCAATACGCGCGGTCGAAGCGCCGGCCCTCGCGGGCGAGGCGGTCGAGGGCGGGCGTGGGCACGCCCGCCCCGTAGCAGCCCAGCCGGGGCGCGAGGTCGTCGATCAGGATCAGGAGCACGTTCGGCCGCGCGGGCGTCGCCGGCGGCGGCACGGCCGGCGAGGGAGAGGGGGCAGGACCAGGACCCGCGGCGGCCGCGACCGGCCCCGCGGCGAGGAGCCGCTTCATCTCGCCGAGCGCTCCCTCGTGCTCCGGAGTCCCGGCCATGTTCGTCGTCTCGCCGGGGTCGCTCGCGTGGTCGAAGAGCTCGCGGCTCCCGTCGGGCCATTCCGTGTAGCGGTAGCGTGCGCTGCGCACGCTCCGGCCCACCGTCCCCGCCTCACGGCGCGTGGCCGAGAAGGCGGCTCCGTCGCCGGACCCGCGCGGGGCCGCGAAGACGGGGACGAGGCTCTTGCCGTCGAGACCGGCGGGAATCGGAAGCGAAGCCAGCTCCGCCAGGGTCGGGTAGACGTCGACGAGCTCCACCACTTCGTCGACCGGCTCCCCGGGCGCGCCTACGCCGGGGCCGGCGACGATGAGCGCGGCGCGGAGGGCCTCTTCGAAGAGCACGTCTCTCCGCGCCCAGCCCACGCTCGCCGCGGTGTCCCCGACGACGACCACGAGCGTGCGCTCGGCGAGCCCCGCGCGGTCCAGCGCGTCCAGCACCCCGCCCACCTGGGCGTCGATCTGCGAGACCCGGGCGAGCTCCGCCACTCGCTGCCGCCGGCGCTGCTCCTCGGGCGGCACGACCGTCGGGGGCGGCTTGGTTCCCGCGTCCGCGAGCGCGAGCGGGGGCAGGCCTTTCGGATCGCCCGGCGGCGGCAAGCGGATCCGTCGCGGGTCGTAGGCCTCGACGAACTCGGCGGGGGGAAGCCGCCTCGGGTCGCCCGACTCGAAAGAGACGGCGAGGAAGAGCGGGCGGTCCGGACGCTCCGCCAGCACCTCCTGCGCGCGCTTCCCCACCACCTCCGGGCCCGGCTCATCCACGCGGTCCCACGCGATGGGCGCATCCGAGGCCCCGCCGACGACGCGTCCCACCCGCGCGGTGTAGTACCCCCTGGCGTGAAAGGCCTCCGGCAGGGGCGTCAGGTCCCCGAGCGCGCCGCGGGAAGGGATCTCGTCGAAGAGACGCGTGCGCTCCGGACGCGTCCCCGTGAGGATCGAGAGGCGGGAGGGGACGAGCGCCGGGTACTGGCCGTACGCGTGGTCGAAGCGCCGCCCGCGCGCGGCGAGGCGGTCGAGGTAGGGCGTCTCCGCTTCCCCGCCGTAGGCCCCCACGTCCATCCCCACCCGGTCCAGCAGCACGAGCAGGACGTGAGGGCGTTCGACGCGCGGAGCGGGGGCTCGCACCGTCCCGCAGGAGAGGGCGACGAGGGCCGGGAGGATCGCCGGCGCGAGCCGCCTGCGCACGCTGCGAGGCTACGCGGGCGCGGCGTCCGCCGTCAAACCGGGTTGCGTGCTAGGCTGGAGGGTCGCGCATGTCCCGCTCCCGCCTTCTCTACATCTTCGCTCTCGTGGTGGCGGCCGGCGTGGCCTGGGCCCTCGCCGACGCCTACCGCTACCCGCGGATCGAGCGCGTCGTCCTGCTCGGCTTCGACGGCGCCGCCCCGAACCTCATCGCCCCTCTCCTCGCGGAGGGAAAGCTCCCCGCGATCCGCCGGCTCGTCGAGGGCGGCGCCTACGGCCCCCTCCGCTCAGCCCGGCCGACGAAGAGCGCCATTCTCTGGAACTCGATCGCCACCGGCAAGACGATGGTCAAGCACGGCATCGTCGACTGGACCTACATCAACCAGCAGGGAATCTCCGTCCCCTACCAGGACCGCAAGCGCCGGGTGAAGACCTACTGGGAGATCCTCGAGGAGCGCGGCTTCCGCACGGGGACGCTCAACTGGTGGGTTTCCCATCCCCCCTTTCCCGTGCCCCACGGGTTTCTCGTCAGCAACGCGTTCAAGGCGCGCGCGGATCCGACCACCGTGCACCCCCCCGAGCTCTTCCCGAGCGTCGACGCCCTGCGGTGGCACTACCCCGGCGACGTCCTTCCCGAGATGAAGCGTCTCGGGCTCCGGGAATGGCGGGAGGAGGACGCCACCATCCCCATCACGAACACGCGCTCGATCCTGCAGTCCTACGGGTACTACGTCGCGCAGGACATGACGGTCGAGCGCGCCAGCGACTGGCTCTGGGAGAACCGGCCCGTCCAGGTCTTCTCGACCTACTTCCGGCTCGTGGACGTCACGAGCCACCTCGCCGATCACTACCTCGACCGCGCGCTCTACAACGAGGCGGTGGGGCGCGAGCGCGAGGGGACGTTCGACGCGAAGGAGGAGGCGCGTCTGGACGCGGACTTCGCGCGCGTCCTCCTGCCGGTCTACGAGCAGATGGACCGCACGATCGCCAAGTACGTCGAGCGGCTCGACCGCCGGACGCTGCTCGTCGTCTGCTCCGACCACGGGTTCCGGTTCTTCCAGGGGGCGTACTCCCACGCCAACGACGCGCAGGAGCCGCCGGACGGCGTCGTCTTCCTGTACGGGGCGGGAGTGCGCCGGGGCGCGCGCCTTCAGGGGGCGACCCTCTACGACGTCGCCCCCACGGTGCTCTACGCGATGGGCCAGCCCGCAGCCTCCGACATGGACGGGACGGTTCTCCGCGACGCCTTCGCCGCGGGGCAGCTCCGCCGCTTCCCCGTGCGTACGATCGGGAGCTACGAGGCGCGTCCCCGCGACGCGGCCCCCGACGTGGGCAGCTCCGAGATCGACAAGGACGTGATCCGCGACCTCACCACGATCGGCTACATCGGCGGGGAGGCGTCCGCCTCGCCGGCGCCCTCGCCGTCTCCGTCGCCTTCATCCCGATAGCTGGCACTCGCGGGGTCAGACTGCCATTCCGCCGTCCCCCGCGCGTGCTAGCATCGCGATCAACATCGAATCCCTTGGGAACCCTGGGACCCTTCGAGAACCCGGACGACGAAGCGATCCGCGGACTTCTGGAGCGCGCCCGCCGGATCGTCGTGGTCGGTCTTTCCCCCAAACCCCACCGCGACTCGCACCAGGTCGCCCGCTACCTGATCGCCCGCGGCTACGACGTCGTTCCCGTCTACCCTCGGGAGGACGCGATCCTCGGCCAGACGGCGTTCCGCCGAGTGCAGGACGTGCCGGGATCCTTCGACCTCGTGGACGTGTTCCGGAAGAGCGAAGACCTGCCTTCGGTCTTCGAGGACGCCCTGGCGGCTCGCGCTCCCGCCCTCTGGTTCCAGCTCGACTGCATCGACTACGAGAACGCGCGGAGCGCCCAGGCCCGTGGGGTCACCGTGGTCATGGACCGGTGCCTGATGGTCGACCACGCCCGCCTGCTGGGCCGCGCCTGGACGCGTCCGTGACGGACAAGGATTGTCCGCGCAGGTGACTACCGGGGAGACAGTGCTGGGCACCGGTTTCCCGCGGAAAGACCGCAAAGATCAACGGCACCAGTCCTTTGCCGCGTTGCAGTCGGAGCACTCGAGTGCTCGCACGGTTCGTGCAAGTAACCCTGTCGGCAACCCCCCGGGACGGTCCCGGGAGAAGGGAACGCGAATGCCGGAAAGCCTCTTGCGCGGGGAGACGGCGGTCGAGTTCTTTCGCGAGCAGGTCGGAAAGGCCATGGAGCATCAGCGGGTCTCCACTTCCGCCTTCACCGAGTACTACCTCGTCAACCTGCTCACCGCGTTCATGCGCGGCGAGCACCTGCCCGGGCGCGAGCCGGGCTTCGACGAAACGCCTCTCGCCCTCCACTACGTGCGGGCGCTCGACGCGTCGCCCCTCGAACGGGCGCGCCGGCTCCGCGCCATGGGGGACACGGCACTCTTCGTGTCCGGGTTCTTCGCGGAGAGCCTCGCGGACACCGAAGCCGACGTCAGGTACTACGCGATCCTCGGGGGCCGCGCCTACTCGTACCTGAGCCGGGAGCACGAGGGGCGGGGAAGCCTGGGGCCCGCCGTCTTCTCGGAGCTCGCCGCCCGCTTCCGGCAGTTCGTGGACGTTCTGTCCGAGGTCTCGGAGCAGAGCCGGCTCTCGACCCCCGCGTCCCTCGTCCGCCTCTACGAGCGATGGCTGCAGACGGGAAGCCGACGAGCGGCGGCGCTCCTCGAGGAGCGGGGGATCACTCCGGTGCCCGCGGGCGAGGACCGGCTCCATTGAGCGCCCTTCCGAGCCCGGCTCCCCTCGTGGTCGACGTGCAGCGGCGCCTCGAGACCTTCTACGCGCTCCCCGCGGAAGCGCCGGTCACCGACTTCCTGATCGAGCCGGAGGAAGCGGCGCGATTTCCGGGCGGAGGGAGCCGCACGCTCGTCCGCCAGGAGGGCGACGAGGTCTCGCTCGCGGTCGTGCTCGAGACGAGCGTGGGCGAGCACCTCGAGCGGGCGGACCCTCGAGAGAAGCTCGACGGCGCCAACCTCGGCGCTTTCTCGACCCTCACGGAGGAGGTGAGCCACTTCCTCTATCTCATGCACCGCGCGCGCGCCTCCCGTCCCGCCACCCAGCTCGAGCTGGAGCTGCAAGCCGAGGTGGACAAGTACCTGACCGCCGCCTTCCTCCTGAGCCTCCAGAACGAGGGTGCCGTCTCCACGCGGCTCCGGCACCTGCTCTTCCGGAGCTATCGGCTCGCGGACGGACTCACCCCCGAGAGCGCGGAGCGCTACCGCGTGGCCTCGAGCCTCGCCGATCGCTATTGCGGCTGGCTCGAGTCCCGGTTCCTGCGCCACTCGCGCCTCGTCGACCTCGCGCGGGAAGCCCGGCGGTTCTATCGCCTCGGCCAGCGCGAGAAGCTCGAGACGATCGCGGCCATCCACTGAGTCAGTTGGCGACGAGCACGTAATCGCGGAGCTTCTCGTCCGCGTCGTAGAAGAGGAAGTAGACCATTGCGCCGGCGGCGTGTACCCGGACGTGGGGGAACTTCCGGGCTTTCTCGAGGATCGCGGGAGCGCGGCTCCCTCCCCGCTCCGCCACCACGCGGCGCAGATCGTCCTCCCCGGCCGGCGCGGCCACGAGCCGGCTCCCTTCGTCATCGAGGCCCCGCGTGGCCCGGTCGATGGAGGGCTGCTCCTGCACCAGATGCCGCAAGCGTGCCTCGTGGCTGAGGACGCTGCGGACGTCGAAGGCCCAGGCCCCGAGCCAGAAGGCCAGGGAGAGGGCGAGGCTCGCGAGGGCGACGCTGGCGGCGATGACGAGTGGACGGCCCGGCATGTTCTCCTTCGGGCATTGTAGGGCGAGGCCGCGGAGTTAGAATCCAGCCGCTTCGTGCTCCTCATCGTCTGGCAGTTCCGACCCGTTCCCGGCCGCGAGGAAGACTTCGTCCGCGCCTACGGCGCGGACGGTGCTTGGGCCGCGCTCTTCCGCAAGGCGAAGGGCTATCGCGAGTCCGTCCTCGCGGAGGATGCGGCCGACCCCGGGCGGTTCCTCGTGCTCGACTGGTGGGAGTCCGAGTCGTCGTTCGAGGCCTTCAAGAGCGAGCACGGCCGGGAGTACGAAGCGCTCGACGAGCGCTGCGAGGCCCTCTGCGCGGAAGAGCACCCACTGGGGCGTTTCCGCGTCCCCCCGACGACGTCGAAGGAAGGGAGTGCGATCGAATGACGGCGATCGTCGCGCGTTGGCTTCTCGCGGGGACGGGCTCCCTGCAGCTCCTCCTGAACCTCCTCACCCTCGCCCGCGGCCTACCCAGGATCCGCGAGCAGACGGCCGCGGGCGAGGTGAGCGAACGTTTCGGCGACCTCCTGAGCGTCGCCTGGTCGTATTCCGGGATCGCCAACCTCTGCGTGAGCGCGCTCCTCGTCCTCGTCTCCGGCCCCGCCTCCGAGGGCGACCCGGTCGGGCGGCGGGTGGCGTGGGCGATCGGCCTCTATTACGTGGTGCTCGGGCCGGCCCTTTACTTCACGGGCCTGCGCCGGCACGCGGGGCTCTTCGTCTTCTCCCTCCTGGGGCTCCTCGTGCTCGCCGCGCTGCGCTTCGGCCGCTCGTAGAATCCGCCCGCGCATGCGGATCGGGGTCGACCTCGGGGGGACGAAGATCGAGGCGGTCGTGCTCGACGACCGCGGCGAGCTCCGGGCGCGCCGTCGCTTGCCCACACCCCGCGACGACTACGAGGGAACGCTTCGGGCGATCGCGGACCTCGTGTTCGGCCTCGAGAAGGAGACGGGGGTGCTTGGGACGGTGGGCGTGGGAATGCCGGGGACGATCTCTCCCGCCACCGGCCTCGTCAAGAACGCGAACTCGACGTGGCTCATCGGGCGGCGCCTCGAGGAGGACCTCGTCCGCCGCCTCGACCGCCCGGTGCGCTTCGCGAACGATGCCAACTGCTTCGCCCTGTCCGAGGCGGTGGACGGCGCGGCGGCGGGAGCGCGGGTTGTGTTCGGCGTGATCGTGGGCACGGGCACGGGCGGAGGCGTCGTGGTGGACGGCCGCGTCCTCACCGGGCCCAACGCCATCGCCGGGGAATGGGGACACAACCCGCTCCCCTGGCCGCGCGAGGACGAGCGGCCGGGCCCTCGGTGCTATTGCGGCAAGACCGGGTGCGTCGAGACGTTCCTTTCCGGCCCCGGTCTCGCGCGCGACTACTCGGGAAGCGGCGCCACCATCCCCGCGGAGGAGATCGTCGCCCGCGCCGCGGGTGGGGAGGACGCGGCCGAGCAGGCGCTCGTCCGCTACGAAGACCGCATGGCCCGCGCCCTCGCCACCGTCGTCAACGTGCTGGACCCCGACGTGATCGTGCTCGGGGGAGGCATGTCCCAGGTGACGCGCCTCTACGAGGGCGTGCCCCGGCGATGGGCCGCCTACGTCTTCTCGGACCGCGTGGACACGAAGCTCCTGCCGCCCCGGCACGGGGCGGCGAGCGGGGTCCGCGGCGCGGCCTGGCTCTGGGAGGGGTAGCCCGGCCGGCGAGGACCGGCTCGGGTCAGGCGGGACGACGCAGGAAGCGGCCCTCGGTCCAGATGAAGATCGGGACGGACAGGCAGGAGAAGAGACCGGCCGCGAGGAAGGCGGGGGCGAACCCGAAGTGCTGGGCCATCGCCCCGATCGCGATGGAGCCCGTGCCGATGCCGGTGTCGAAGGCGGCGAGGATCCCCCCGAACGCGGCCCCGCGCCGGTTGTCGTCCACGTGCTTGACGATGTGGGCCGCGAACGAGGGGTACATGTTCCCGAAGCCGGCGCCGAAGATGGCGGCGGAGAGGATCATGAGCGGGCGCGTGTGGGCGAAGGGGAGGAGGAGGAGGCCGACGTTGGCCAGGACGAGGCAGGGGATGAGGAAGCGCCGGTGGCCCACGCGATCGGGAATCCGCCCCCCCAAGATGCGCAGGAAGATCACCACCACGGAGAAGACCGTGAAGAAGATCCCCTTGGGCGCGATGCCGTTCCTCTCCGCGTAGACGGCGACGAAGCTCGTCACCCCCCCGTAGCCGAAGGACACGACGAAGAGCGAGACGGCCACTGCGACCACCCGCCACTCCACGAGGTGCGCGCCGAAGAACCGCTCGCGGGAGAGGCGGGCGGCTACGTCCGTTTCGGGCAGGCTGAAGGCGATGGCCGCCATGACGAGGTTGAGGACCGCTCCGCCCGTGCACAGCCACCCCCAGCCGTACGTCTGCAGGATCCAGAAGCCGAGGTTCGGGGCGATGGCCACCGCGAGCATCGTGGACATCCCCCAATAGCTGATCCCTTCCGCGCGCCTTTTCTCCGGGATGGAGTCGGTCATGTACGCGGCGGACGCGGAGAGAAGGCCGGACCACGCGAGGCCGTGGAAGAAGACGAGCACGAGCGGCACCACGTAGTGGCGGGAGAGCGCGTAGGCCACGAAGAAGACCGCTATCACGAGGCTCCCCGCGATCAGCATGCGGCGCTTGCCCACGCGGTCCGCGAGCGCGCCCGTAACGGGGGCGGAGAGCGCGGAGGCGTAGGTCAGGAAGCCGAGGAAGAGGCCGGCCGCGAACGTCGTCCCCCCGAGCTGGAGGATCCGGACGGGGGCGGTGGGCAGGAGCTGGAACGCGGACAGGAACACCGTGAAGGTGAAACCGCACATGGTGAAGAAGCGGACGGTGAACAGTCGGTCGCCCGGAGCGGCCATGAACCCGCGGCTATCGTACCCGGTACGGAGGCCGGAGCGGTCTCTAGGAGGCGGGAGCGTCCCCGAAGAGGCTCTCGCAGGCGAGCGTCTGGGGCCCGCTCTCCGTGCACACCGCGTACTCGAGCCGCTCCTCCTTGACCCGCGAATAGAAGGAGACGCCGGCGTGGCGCCCGTCCCGGGCGAGCACGTAGAAGGTCACGTTCGACTTGGGGAGCCCCTTGCTGTTGAGGAGCCGCTTCTCCACCGTGTTCGCCTGGATGCGCTTCAGGACGTCGATCGCGGCGTCCTTGGGGGCCATGCCCCGGCGCAGGTTGTCCACGATCGCGTAGGACGAGAGGTTGTAGAGGTTGTACTCGCCGCGTCCGGTGGAGCCCGCGGCCCCCACGTCACCGTCCACGTAGAGACCGGCGCCGAGGATCGGCGAGTCCCCCACCCGTCCGGGGATCTTCCAGGCGAGGCCGCTCGTGGTCGTCACCCCGCAGACCTCGCCCTTCGCGTTGACGCCGTCGCAGTTGATCGTGCCGTAGACGTGGCGGGGGTCGAGGAGGCCGTCCGCGATCATGCTCTCGCGCGCCCGATCCCCCGCGTCCGTGCGCTTCCTGGGGTCGAGGTAGTGGTCGGGGTCGGTGCGCCGCTTCCACTCCAGCCACTGCCGGCGCGAGTTCTCGGTGTTGAGGTCGTCCTCGATCGTGAAGCCGAAGTTGCGGGCGAAGGTCTGCGCGCCCTCTCCCACCAGGAGGTGGTGGTCGGTCTCCTGCAGCACCGTTCGAGCGACGAGCGAGGGCGTCCGCACGCCCTCCAGGCCGGCGACCCCCCCCGCGCGCTTCCTCGGGCCGTGCATGCAGCAGGAGTCGAGCTGGACGACGCCGTCCGCGTTGGGAAGGCCACCGTAGCCGACGCTGTCGTCCTCGGGGTCGAGCTCGACGATGTTGACGCCGGCGACGAGCGCGTCGAGCACGTCCTCGCCCTTCACGATCCGCGCGAAGGCCTCCTCCACGGCGGTCCGAGGCCCGCCGTTCTTGTACTTGTTCCCGTTGGCGGAGGCGATGACGACGGGCCGCGTAGCCTTGGGGACGAGGACCTCGGGAGCGGAGGCGAGGACGGCGCTCGCCGCCCCCGCCTTCACGAACTCGCGCCGGCTCAGCGGGTGCTTCATCGCTCCTCCTCGAAGATGCGGGCCATGTCCCACTTCCGGATCGTCTCCTCCACGAGTCGCCCCACCTTGTCGTTCACCTTGGCGTAATACGTCTTGGCCTTGGCCGCGTCGAACGTCGGATAGCCCTGGCCTTCCTTGTAGAGCCCGATGCTCGAGGGGAAGGGATAGGCGCTCCACGTGTTGGCCGCCGGGTACGCGGTCGTCATCTCCCGGCGGTAACGCTCGGAGAGCACCGAGGAGGGATCGATGGCCTGGATGAACGCGGTCTCGTTGTTCCCCGCGTGTCCCCCGTCCTCGCCGAAGACCTCCTGCGTGACGTCCGAGCAGGTGGACCACCAGTTCACGACGAGCACTCGCACGCGCTGCTCTCGTCCAACCTCCTGGGCCAGGGACGAGACGAGCGCGGTCTGGCCCCCACCATGACCGTTGATCAGGATGATGTTCTTGAACCGATTCCGGGCCAGCCCCACGAGCGCGGCGCGGACGTAGGCGCGATACGCCTCTTCGGGCACGGTGAACGCACCGGGATAGGCGTCGAGCGACCCGGTGAAGCCGTAGGGGATGACCGGAGCCACGAACGCGTTGACGCGGGGTGCTATCTCGCGTGCGATCGCGACCGGGGCCAGGATGTCCGCCCCGTTGGCGGTGACCCCGTGCGGCTCGAGGGTGCCCAGGGGCAGCAGGACCGTTTTGACCCGTGCGGGCACCCACTCCTGGAACTCCATCCAGTTGAGGCGCTCCAACTCGCGCGTTCGCGGCGGCGCGGGCTCGGCCGCGCCGAGAGGCACGGCGATCAGCAGGACTGCGGTGGCGGCTCGGACCATGGATGGGCTCAAAAGCTGTAGGAGAAACCGGCGCGGAAGCCGCCTCTCGCGGGCGCCAGCGTCAGCGACAGCTTGGGCTGCCGGTCCTGGACGACGACCCATCGGTCCGTCCTGATCGCCAGGCCGACGAGGCCGCCCACCGTGCCCGTGATCACTCCGCCCACCAGGGCGTAACCCAGGGCCTCCCCGGTGTGGTCGCAGTTCGGATCGCACTCCGCTGTGGCCAGGGGGGCTATGGCGCCGAGCAGCGCCCCCGGCACGAAGCCGACGGCCGCCCCCACGCCCCAGTGTGAGCGACGCCCCCGAACCACTTCGAGCTTTTCCATCTGGTGAGGCGACAAGCGCAGCGGCGCCTGCGCCGGGTCTCGCGGGCGCACGACGATCCCCCCCGGACTCGCCTCGTCGATCGTGCCGCGGACCGGCTCTCCGCCGCTCGTGAGGCGCACCCGCACCTGGTCCCCCCGCGAGAGGTCGGTGACGGTCACGACGTCGTCGGCCCCGGCGCTCACGGGAGCCCACAGCGCCGCCACGAGGAGCCCGACGGCCACGCGAATCTCCATGACGGAATCCTACGCCCTATCCGCCTCACCCAGGATCGGCCCGCCGTCGTCGTGGGAAGATGAGCCGTGCCCAAGACCCCCTTGCCGCTCGTTCTCCTGTCATCGCTCCTTGCTCTGCCATCTCCCTCCGCGGCGGACGCGGTGGACGACTTCGTCGAAGCCTATCGGGAGAAGCATCGCGTCCCCGGCATCGCCCTCGCCGTCTGCCGCGACGGCGAGGTGGTGAAGGCCCGCGGGTACGGCCTCGCGAACGTCGAGCTCGACGTGCCCGTGAAGCCGGAGACGATCTTCCAGTCGGGCTCGGTGGGCAAGCAGTTCACGTCGATGGTGATACTGATGCTCGTCGAGGAGGGCAAGCTCGGCCTCGACGATCGGCTGCCCCAGTACTTCCCGGGCTCGCCGCGCTCCTGGAAGGACATCACCGTGCGTCACCTGCTCACCCACACCTCGGGCATCCCGGACTGGGAATACAAGCTGCTCGACTACCGCCGCGACTACACCGAGGACGAGCTCGTGAAGATCGCGCAGGGGCTCAAGCTCGACTTCGCGCCGGGCACGCATTGGAGCTACAGCAACACCGGCTATGTGCTCCTCGGGATCCTCGTGCGAAAGGTGTCGGGGCAGTTCTACGGCGACCTGCTGAAGGTGCGCGTTTTCGGTCCGTTGGGGATGGAGACGGCACGCGTGATCAGCGAGGCCGACATCGTCAAGAACCGCTCCGCGGGCTACGAGATCAAGGAAGGAAAGCTGGAGAACCAGAGCTGGGTCTCCCCCTCGCTCAACACCACGGCCGACGGGTCGCTCTATCTCTCCGTGCTCGACCTCGCGCGATGGGACGCCGGCCTCCGCGCCGGGCGTCTCCTGAAGAAGGAGAGCTACGACCTCATGTGGTCTCCCGTCCGTCTCGTGGACGGGACGACGTACCCCTACGGATTCGGCTGGCGCCTGGACGTGCAGCGGGGCGATCGGGTGATCGAGCACGGGGGCTCCTGGCAGGGATTCCGCACCGCCATCGCGCGCTACCCTGCGCGCAACCTCACCGTCATCGCCCTCGCCAATCTCGACGCGGCCGAGCCGGAGCGTGTCGTGGCCGCGGTGGCCGGGCTCGTCGAGCCGGCCCTCGCCCTTCCCGACACCCGCTCGGGTCCGACCGACCCTGATCCCCCCCGCACGGCGGCGCTCCGCGCCGCGCTCGAGGACTGGTCGCGCGGGCGTTCCTCGCCGCGAATGGGCCACGGGCTTCGCCGCCTGGCGAACAGCACTCGCGAGCAGCGGGGACGCGAGACGACGGCGAAGAATCTCGCGGAGGCCGAGTCGTTCACGTTCCTCGGGGAGGACGATCTCTCGGGCCGCGGCCTGGAGCGCCGCGGCGAGCCGTTGCGCGCCGTCGTCTACTGCGCCCTTCGAAGGAAGGAGGGTGACCGGCGCTATCGCTTCTTCCTGAACGAGGAGGGCCAGGTCACGGACTTCGACTCCGAGACCGTCGACTGAGCCGGGCTAGCGCTCCAGGCTCACGGTGACTCGCGTCGGGATCACGTGGCACTCGTCGGCGCCCACGCGGACGGCGCTCACGGTGGCGAGCCGGAAACCCGCCTTGGACGCACGAAGCTCGTACACGTCGGGCCGCTCGCCCGCACCCGAGTAGGTGCAGCTCTCGGAGGGTCCGTGGGCCTGCAGGGTCTCCCGGTACGAGCCCGAGAGGGCGACGACCTCGGCATCGCAGAGCCGCTGGCTCGAGGCCTTGTCCTGGACGATCACCGAAAGCCCGAACACGTACTGGGCCGTACACACGACGCCATCCGGCCCGTGGGGGGCATCCCCAGCCGAGCACCCGAAAACACCCACGGCGAGCGCGATCGTCACGGCGAGCGACCAGCGCATCGGGCTCCTCACGTTATCCGACATCTTCCCCAGCCAGCATACCATCCGTCTCTAGAAGGGAAAGTCGCGCCGGAAGTACAAGAGCGCCGCCAGGAACGGGAGGGCAAGGGCGGTGCGCCATTCGCGATTCGCGCGGACGCGCGCCCAGTCGAAGCGCGTCGTCCGGGGGCCCGCGGGCCGGAGGCGCGGCCAGAAGAGCGGCACGGCGGCCGACCATTCGGCGTAGGCCGCACCGAACTTCTCCCGCAGGAAAGCGGCTTCCTCGCGAATCACGGACGGGTAGAAGGCCAGGAGGTACGCGGCTCCCGCCAGGGCCACCCAGGGGCTGGCCGCGGCCACGGCGACTCCCGCGGCGAGGATGACGCTGCCGAAGTAAAGGGGGTTGCGGGTATGGGCGTAGGGGCCGCCCGTGGCGAGGGCGCGCGTCTTCTCGATGTGGCCCGACGCCCAGAGGCGGACGACCTCGCCCAGCAGGGCCAGCGGCAGGCCCATCAGCAGGGAGCTCACCGAGGGCCGCGCGAGCACGAGCGCAGCGATCCCCGCTACCCAGCCGACGGGAACGCGAAGCCTAGACGGCAAGCCGCCCCTTCGGGGACGCGAGACGGCGCTCCACGGCAAGGAGGACGTCGCCGGCGGCGATCCCCTCGAGGACGCCGTCGTGCCGGGGGCACACCCTCTTGTGGCAGGGCGCGCACGGAGGCACGCGACGCAAGACGACGTCCGCGGGATCGAAAGGGCCGTTGCGCGCGGGATCGGTGGGACCGAAGAGCGCCACCACCGGGGTGCGCACCGCGCACGCGAGGTGGAGCGTTCCCGTGTCCGCCGCCACCACGACACGGGCGCGACGCGCGAGCTCGACGTAGTCCAGCAGGCTCGTCGGGAAGGAGCGAACGGCGGCCCCGTCGGAAGCGGCCACGACCCTCGTCGCGAGACCGTCCTCGCCGGGCCCCCACGTCACGATCGACGCGACGCCTTTCTCGCGAAGCCCGCGCGCGACCTCGCCGAACCGTTCCGCCGGCCAGAGCTTGCTCGCCCACCCTCCTCCCGGATTCAGGATCGCGAACTCCCGGAGGCCGAGCGAAGCGAGGCCCTGGTCCACGCGGACGCTCGCGTCCGCGTGGGGGGGCAGCGGGAACTCCCGCAGCCCGAGCGCGTCAATGCCGAGTGCCCGAAGGAGCGCGAGATTCTTGTCGATCACGTGCACGGCCGCGGCGGGGAGGTCCTCCCTCCGGTCGAGCAGGATCGCGGACGCCCCTTCCCGCCGCCAGGGCCGACCGTAGCCGATCACACGCCCAGCCCCGGAAAGCCACGCCCACGCCGCCGACTTCCAGAGGCCTTGAAAGTCGAGTGCCACGTCGCAGCGATCCGCTCGGAGAGCTCTGAGGGCGGCGACCGCCTCCCCGACCCGGTAGGCCTTCACCGCCGGAACCGTCACCACGCGGGACACGAGGGGATTGCTTTCGAGGAGCACCTTCGAAGCGGGCTCGACCAGCCAGGTGACCTCGTGTCCCGCGTTGTGAAGGGCGGCGAGCGCGGGGAGCACGTGCACCACGTCCCCGATCGACGAGGTGCGCACGACCAGGACCTTCACCGGCGAAGCTTCTCCAGCAACGCGCGCGTGTCGTGGTCCTTGGGATCGCCCACGATGGCCACCCGCCCCCCGTAGGATCGGACCACGTCGCGCTCGGGAACGGTGTCGGGCGTGTAGTCGGTGCCCTTGCAGTGGACGTCCGGCCGAAGCGTCAGGAGGAGCCGGGACACGTCGTCCTCCGCGAAGACGACCACGTGGTCGACAGACCGCAGCGAGGCCACGAGGAGCGCTCTGTCCTCCGCGGGCTGGACGGGCCGGCCCTCGCCTTTCAGCCGGCGCACGGACTCGTCCGCGTTCACCCCAACGACCAGCACGTCGGCCTCGGCACGCGCCCCCTCGAGATAGCGCACGTGGCCGACGTGGAGGACGTCGAAGCAGCCGTTGGCGAAGGCCACCGTCTTCCCCGCCCGCCTCGCCTCCTGCATCCGGCCCGCCACTTCATCGAGCACGCCGATCTTGTCCGCCGCCCTTCTCAATCGCCGCTCTCCACCGCCGCCACGAGCTCGTCCGCGGAGACCGTGGCGGTGGCGTGCTTCATCACCACCACCCCCCCGGCATAGTTGGCGAGCCGCGCGGCCTCCGCGGGGCGCGCCCCCGCGGCGAGGGCGAGGGTGAAGGTGGCGATCACCGTGTCCCCCGCCCCCGTGACGTCCGCCACCTGGTCGGTGCCGTGGATCGGGATGTGGAGGGGCGGCTGCCCGGGCTCGAAGAGGGCCATCCCGTCGCGGCCGCGGGTGACGAGGACGGCCTCGGTCTTCAGCCGGCGCAGCAGCGTCCGGCCCGCCGCCTCCAGACGCTTCCGATCGAGCCCGATCGTCGTCCCGAGGGCGGCCTCCACTTCGGCTTCGTTGGGCGTGACCGCGGTCATGCCGGTGAATCGCAGCATGTCGAAGCGCGAATCCACCGTCACGGGCACGCGCCGGCGCCGGGCGAGCGCGACCGCCGCTCCCACGACCTCCGGGGCGAGCAGGCCGAAGCCGTAGTCGCTCACGAGGACGCCGTCGAGGGGACCGCGGTAGGCGCGCAGCTCCCGGACGAGGGCTTTCCGCGCGGCGCTCCGCGCGGGAAGCGTGGTGGCGCGGTCCATCCTCACGATCTGCTGCCGCGAGGAATGCACGCTCCCCGCCAGGATTCGGGTCTTGACCGGTGTCGCGTAACCGGCCTCGGTGAGGACGCGCGTGACCGAGATCCCCTTCCCCCGCAGGAGCCGGCGCAGGTCGCGGCCGGGGCCGTCCCGTCCCAGCACGCCGAAAGGCAGCGGCACCCCCCCGAGCGTGCGGATGTTGTGGACGGCGTTCGCTCCGCCGCCCAGGCGCAGGTCGGTCGTGTCGTGCTCGAGGATGAGCACGGGCGCCTCGCGGCTCACGCGCTTCACGCGCCCGTAGACGAACTCGTCGGCCACGAGGTCCGCGACCACGAGCACGCGGCGGCCACGGAAGGCTCGGACGATCTCGAGGAGGCGGGACTTCACGCGGGTGCTCCGGACACGATGCGCTCCACCGCCTCCAGCACGTGCTCGGCCACGAGGTCGGGAGGACGCTGCCAGCGCGGAGCGAGGTGCGTCCACTCCCCGAGGCCGTAGCCGCTCTTCACGAGGGCCCCGCGCGCGCCCACGGACCACGCCAGCTCGAGGTCGCCCTCGCGATCGCCCACGACCCAGGAGCGCGCGAGGTCGGCCCCGAGCTCGGCTTCCGCGCGCCTCAAGAGGCCGGGCCGGGGCTTGCGGCAGTCGCAGTCCTGCCGATAGGGAGGCTCCCCCACCGAGGGGTGGTGCGGGCAGAAGTAGACGGCGTCGAGCCGGGCGCCCCCTTCCGTCATGGACCGGCCGAGCGCGCCGTGGACCTCGTGGATCACGGACTCCGGGAAGTAGCCGCGGGCCACCCCCGCCTGGTTCGTCACCACCACGGCCAGCCACCCCGCGCGGTTGGCGAGGCGGACCGCGTCCACCGACCAGGGGAAGAGACGGAAGCGCGAGACGTGGTTGACGTAGCCCACCTCGTGCGACAGCGTGCCGTCGCGGTCCATGAAGATCGCCGGCTTCACGCCAGCATCTCCAGCGCCGCTTCCGCCACGCGATCGACACCCACCCGGAGCATGCAGCGGTGGTCGATGGGGCACTCGCGGAGCCTGCAGGGGGCGCAATGGACGTTCTCGCGGACGACCCGTGCGCGCCCCTGGGCGGGTGCCGTCTCCGTCCAGTCGGTGGATCCGAAGACGGCGACGACGGGCACGCCGAGCGCGGAAGCGAGATGCATGGGACCGGAGTCGTTCGTGACGAGGGCGCGCAGGCGGGAGAGGACGCCCACGAGCTCGGGGAGCGTCGTCTCCCCGCTCAGGAGGCGGGCGGGCGTCCGCATCATGCCGGCCACGTGCTCTCCGAGCCCGCGCTCCGCCGGGCCGCCCACGATCGCGACCTTCGCACCCGTGCGGCTCGCGACGACGTCGGCCACCGCCGCGTACCGCTCGGGAAGCCAGCGCTTGGCCGTCCCGTAGAAAGCGCCGGGGTTCAGACCGAGCCAGGGGCCGTCGTCTCCGAGCGTGTCGGCGGCCCGGCGCGACCACTCCTCGGGACACGCGAGCGACGCATCGGGCGCTCCGGATACGTGCAATCCCAGGCCCGCGAGCATCCAGCGATAGTAGTACACCTGGCTTCGGCCCCGGACATCGCCGCTCACCGGGACCGCCCGCGTGAGCAGCGAAGAGCGGCCGTCGGTGGCGTAACCCCATCGTTCGGGGACGCCCGCCATCCAGAAGGAAAGGGCGGCCCCGAACGAGTTGGGCAGCAGCACACCCGCGTCGAAAGCCCCCCTGAGCCAGTCCACGTCATTGCGCGTCCCCTGGCTCTCATGAACCTCGTCCACCTCCGGCACGGCACGATAGAGATCGGCCACCCACGCCCGCGCCAGCACCGTCATGCGCGCACCCGGAAAGTTCCGCCGAATGTCGCGCACCGCGGGCAACGACAACACCACGTCGCCGACCCAGTTGGGGGCCCGTATCACGATGCGATTGGGTGCTCCCCTCATGGCCGGGGAGACGCGGGTTGTGCGAACGAGGGCGGCGTCGGTTCCCCTGGGCGTGGCTGCGTCTTCCAGCGCCGGTGCATCCAGAGCCACTGCTCTGGCGCCTCGCGCACCCACTGCTCGAGCCGATGCGCGATCTGCTGCGTGATCCGAAAGACTCCAATGTCCCGCGGCGCCGTGGGATCCCAGGTGATCGCGGGCTCGTAGGTCAACCGATATCGGCCCTCCGCGGTCAGGCGAGGGTAGCTCGGGACGATCGCGCACCCCGTCTTCGCCGCGAGCGCCGCCGCTACCGTGGTGGTCGCCGCGGGTCGGCCGAAGAAATCCACGAAGACGCCGTCCTCCGCGGCCACGTTCTGGTCGAGGAGGAGGGCGACGCTCCTCCCGGCCCGGAGCATCTTCAGCACCTGACCGAGTGCTCTCTCTTTGTAGACGACCGAGTTGCCGCCGGAGGAGCGGAAGGCCACGAGACGTGCGTCGAGCGCCGGGTCGTCGATCGGCCGCGCGACGACGCCGATCGGCCCGAAAGTCCAGCCGTGGACGAGCCCGTGCACCTCCCAGTTGCCGATGTGGCCGCTGGCGAGGACGACGCCGCGTCCGGACGCCATTGCCGCGTCCACGTGCTCGCGGCCCTCGACGTCCACGAGCCGCAGCACCTCCTCACGGGGCCGGCCCTGCAGCCAAAGGATGTCCACGAGCCCCGCCCCGAAGTGGCCGTAGCAGTCCGAGGCCGTGCGCAGCACGCGCGACGCGGGCCAGTCGGGAAAGGCGAGCCGCAGGTGGTCGGCGGCGATCTCGAGATGCCTCCGGTCGGCGTCGCCCCAAAAACGGCCCATCGCGCGGCCCGCGGCGAGGGCCGCCCGTCGGGGCAGCCGCCGCACGACCGCAGCAAGCGCGGCCACGGCTCCGCCCGCGACCGTGCCCCCGCTCACGCGGCCCTCCGGGCCACGGCGAGGAGGCGTTCCCGCAGTCGCTCCTCGTCCTCGATCGTGGCCTCCACGGCGAGGACGAGCACGGGCAGGGTGGCCACGAGGACGGGAAAACGTACGGCGTCCTTCGCGGTTGTGAGAATGGCGTCGGCTCCCTCGGCGCGGGCGCGCGCCTCCGCTTCGCGCACGTCCTCGGGCCGATAGCGGTGGTGGTCGCGAAAGAAGAGCGCCCCCGCCACGTCGACGAGCCCCTTCGCGTCCTCGCGGAAGCGCTCGGGTCGCGCGATGCCGGCCACGAGGAAGGCCCGCGCGGGCGGGCGGGCGTCCGCTCCGTCCAGGGTGCGGAGCCCGAGCACGCGGCGGCGCACGCGGAAGGTCCGCTCCGGGCCGAGCTCCCTCTGGAGGGCCCGGAGGTGATCCTCGTCCGCCGCGTCCACGCGCGTCAGCAGCACCACGTCCGCGCGCGAGAGGGCGGCGGGCCGCTCCCGCAGCCGGCCCGCGGGCAGCGGACGGTCGGCGAGGTCGTGGACGTCCAGGCAGACGATGTCGAGGTCGCGGGCGAGGCGCAGGTGCTGGAAGCCGTCGTCGAGGACGTGCACGCGCCGGCCGAAGCGGGCCTCCACCGCCCGCCCCACCTCGTCCCGGCGGCGCCCCACCGCCACCACCACTCCCCGCAGCTCCCTCGCGAGCATGACCGGCTCGTCTCCCGCTTCCTCCGCGGAGGCGAGCACGCGCGAGCCGTCTCCGACGACGAGCGCACCGCCGCGAAAGGAGCCGCCGTACCCGCGGCTGAGCACGGCCACGGGGAGGCCCTCGTCGCGGAGGAGTGTCGCGATCCTCGCGACCACCGGCGTCTTGCCGCTGCCCCCCACGCTCAGGTTGCCCACGCTCACGACGGGTCCCGCCAGCCGATAGCGAGAGAGGAGCCCGCGGCGATAGGCCGACTCGCGCAAGGCGGCGACCGCGCCGAACAGCGACCCCAGCAGGGCCCTCACGCGCCCAGGCCGTGCAGCCGGTCGAGCGTCCCCGCGAGCGCTCCGCGGTTCTTCAGGACGAGGCTCCGCGCCTTGGCCCCCAGCGCACGCCGCCGCGGCTCGTCGGCGAGAAGATCGGCCACGGTCCGGCCCAGGGCTTCCGCATCCGCGACCTGCACGAGTGCTTTCTCCGCGAGGAACTGCTCCGCGATCTCCCGGAAATTGTCCATGTGGGGGCCCACGATCACGGGCTTTCCCGCTCCCGCCGGCTCGAGGATGTTGTGGCCGCCGGAGGGGACGAGGCTCCCGCCCACGAACACGACGGCGGCGAAGAGGTAGACCTGCGCGAGCTCTCCGAGCGTGTCCAGCACCACGACGTCGCCGGGGTCCCACGCGCCGCGCTCCAGCTCCGAGCGGCGCCGGCAGCGGAAGCCCGCGGCCTCCACGAGCGAGGGGACCGCGGGAAACCGCTCGGGATGGCGGGGAGCGATGAGGAGCATCGCCTCGGGCACGCGCTCCCGCACCTTGTGGAACGCCTCCAGGACCTTCTCGTCCTCGCCCGTCACCGTGCTCCCCGCCACCCAGAGCGGCCGGCGCCGGAGACCGGTGGTGAGGATTCTGGCGAGGCCGAACGGGGCGCGGCCGGTCTCCGCCGCGTCGAACTTCAAGTTGCCCGTGACCTGCACGCGGTCCGGCGGTGCCCCCATCTTGCGGATCCTTTCCGCGTGGGGCTCCCCCTGCATCAGGAAGAGGTCGACCTCGGACAGCACGCGCGCCAGCCATCGGCGGATGAGCCGGTACCGGGAAAAGGACCGCGGCGAGATCCGGCCGTTGACGAGGGCGATCCTCGTCCCCCGGGCGTGCGCCTCGTGGATGAGGTTCGGCCAGATCTCCGTCTCGACGAGCAGGAGGAGCGCGGGGTTCAGCGTGGCCAGGGCCTTGCGCACGGGACCGCGCAGGTCGAAGGGGGCGTAGAAGAGCCCGTCCATGCCGTGGACGCTCTTCTGGGCGACCGCGTTGCCGGTCATGGTGGTGGTCGAGAGGTAGACGCGGTACCGGGGAAAGCGCTCCTTGAGCGCGGGGATGAGGGGGCGGATGGCCTTCACCTCCCCCACGGAGACGGCGTGGACCCAGATCGACCGGTCGCCGTCGAGGTTCAGGTAGACGGGAAGGTGGCCCATCCGCTCCCGGAAGGTGCGGAAGTACTTGCCGGTGGCGCGGCCCTTCCAGAGGAACCAGGGCAACGCGAGGGCGAAGCCGAGGGCGAGGCTGAGGCTGTAGAGGTTGTACAAGGAGCGGCGATCTCTCGAGAGATTATAGGCCGGCGGTCGCGCGCGCCGTCAGCGGTCCCCACGAGCGGGGAGAAGGGCGAATCGCGCACCCGGCCGGACGAGGGTCACGACAAGCGAGTCCCCCTCCGCTCGCGCGTCCACGAGCACGACCGCTCCCGCGCCCACCACCTCTCCCTCCCGGCCGCCCCGCACGAGGAGGGCCGTGCCTTCGTCGATCCCGACCCCGCGCTCCTCGGGATGCAGGAGGACGAGGCCGAAGAGACGGTTCTCGCGCTGCCGAAGTGCTGGTCGACGATCACGCCCGGGAGGAGGCCGAGGCCGGGCCGCGTCTCCACCTTCGTACCGTCGATCACCGTGAAGTCGCCATTGCCCGTGATCATGCGGGCGGACATGGCCGCGGTGCCCGCGCTCGTCCCCGCGAAGACGATCCCCTCGCGGAAGCGCTCGCACAGCGCCACGAGCAGCGGGTCGTCGCGCAGCACGTCCATGATCCGGCCCTGGTCGCCCCCGGTGAAGAAGACCCCGGTGGAAGCCGCGAGCTGCGTGAGGAACTGCGCGCGGGTCTTCTCCTTCAGGGGGGCCCGCGGGGCGGACTCGGCCTGCCCCGCTCCCAGGGTCACGACCTCCCCGACGACGTCCTTCGCGGATCCCTTCGGGTCCGAGCTCGCCCAGGGCACCACGAGCACGCGCGCGTCGCGTCCCCCCGCCCATTCCACGAAACGCGTCATCGCCTCGCGCGGGCGCGGGCCGCCGCCCAGGAGGACGAGTCGCTCCTCGGCGGCCGCGGGACCGAGCGCGACGAAAGCGACGATGGCGAGCGACGAGGCGCGGACCACTGAACTCGTCCGATCAACTCCGTCCGGAC
This sequence comes from uncultured Acidobacteriota bacterium, assembly GCA_963742595.1. GTDB lineage: Bacteria > Acidobacteriota > Vicinamibacteria > Fen-336 > Fen-336 > CAVPGH01. Next base: position 1,459,100 of record CAVUMT010000001.1, read on the forward strand.
GGAGTTACCGATCTACCCATTCCAGACGAGTCCCGGATCATCCTCGAGCCGCGCGCCCCGCGCGGTAGAGGAAATAGCCGATGAGCAGGGTCGTCGCGACCGCGGCGAGCTCGCCGGCGAAACCCCCGAAGAGCGCCTCGCGCGACCGCGCGGCCACGCCGAACGCGACGAGCCCGGCCACCCCCACTCCGGCCAGCCCCTCCCCCGCCACGAGCCCGGAGGCGGCGAGCACGCCCGGATCCACCTCCGGCGTGCTCTTGCGGCCCCTCTCCGCGAGCGCGCGCACGCACCCTCCGAAGTACAGGGCGGCCATGGTCGAGAGCGGCAGGTAGACACCGATGGCGAAGGCGAGGCCCGAGACGCCGCAGAGCATCGCCCCGATGGAGAGGCCGGCCCCAGTGAGCACGAGACCCCACGGAAGCGCTCCCGCGAGCACGCCCTCGATGATCGTCTTCATCAGGGTCGCCTGGGGGGCGGGGATGTCCTTGGAGCCGAACGTGTAGACGGTCCCCAGCAGCAGCACGGTCGCCGCCACCGCCCAGCACGCGAACGCGGCCCCGATGAGCTGGCCGAGCTGCTGGCGGGCCGGAGTCGCTCCGACGAGCCAGCCCGTCTTCAGGTCCTGGGAAATGTCGCCCGCCTTGGACGCGGCGATGGCGACGATCGTGCCCACGGTGAGGACGGCGGCCCGGGCCCCCGGCTCCGTCCAGCCCGCGGCCGCGAAGACGGAGGCGACTCCCAGCAGCGTCACGAGCGTGATGCCGGACGTCGGCTGGGAAGAGACGCCGACGATCCCCACGATGCGCGCGGCCACGGCGACGAAGAGCACGCCGAAGACACCCACGCCTGCCGCACACACCGCGCGCTGAAGGGGACCGAGGTCTCCCGCGAAGACGCCAGGGACGAGGGCAGCGACGAGGACCACGAAGATGATGCCGCCCGCGACGAACGACGGGGGAAGGTCTTGATCCGTCCGCTCGTCGCGCGCCGCGGCGTCGGACCGCGGCGCGCTCCTCGTGGTGAGCCCTCGCGCCACCGCCCTGAACGCACCGATCATCGCGGGCAGGCCGCGGAGCACCGTCAGGATCCCCGCGGTGGCCACCGCTCCCGCCCCGATGTACCGGACGTAGCGCGACCAGATGTCGCCCGGTCCCATCTCGGCGACGAGCCGCTTCGTCTCGGGAAAGAGCGGTGCTTGAAGGGACGCCCCGAAGAACGCGATGAGCGGGGTGAGGGCGAGCGCGGACATGATCGCGCCCGCCACGCACACCGCGGACTGCCGGTAGCCGAGGATGAAGCCGACCCCGAAGAGCGCGGGGGCGAGCTCGAGTGCTATCTCCGCCTTCGGCAGCACGGGCACCGTGGACCGCATCTCGCTCGGCAGGACGAACACGAGCGACACGAGCAGCTTCACCGCCGCCCCCACCGCCATTCCTCGGAAGATCCACTCGCTGCCGGAGGCGTTCTCGGCCGTTGCCTTCAGGACCTGCGCGCAGGCCGTCCCCTCGGGGTACGGCAGCTCGTCGTGCGCCTGCACGATCAGCATCCGCCGCAGCGGGATCATGGCGGACAGGCCGAGCACGCCGCCAAGGAAGGCAAGCACCACCACCTGGAGGTAGGGCGGGGCCATCCCCCAGAGGAAGAGCGCGGGGATGGTGAAGATCGTGCCCGTGGAGAGCGACGTGGAGGCGGAGCCGATCGTCTGCGAGAGGTTCGCCTCGAGGATCGTCGTCTTCTGGCGCAGCACCCGGAACGCGGCCACGGTCATCACCGCGGCGGGGATGGAGGCGGAGACGGTCATGCCCACGCGCAGGCCGAGGTAGGCGTTTGCGGCGCCAAAGACGATGCCGAGCACGACGCCGGCCACGACCGCCTTCAGCGTGAACTCGGCGAGCGGCTCCTCTCGGGTGGCCATGCTGAAGGAGGTCAGCGCCCGATGATCTCGAAAGCCTTGAGCCCGGCGGCGATGGCCCGCGCCTCCGCGACATCGCGCTGGCGCGCGTCGGCAAAGATGCCGCGCGGGCGCTGGGCGTAGACGGCGCAGACGGCGCCCGCCCGGTGCCGCCCGAGAGAGGCGAGCGTCAGGAGCGAGCTGATCTCCATCTCCAGGTTCAGCACGCCCAGCTTGCCGAGGTCGCCGGGGAGGTCCGGATAGCGGGGCGGGAAGCCGGGGATGTGCCGGGACTGCGCGCCGTAGAAGCCGGGGGCGCTCGCGGTCAGGCCCACGTGGTGGGGCGCCCTCGTGGCCCGGCACGCTTCCACGAGCGCGCGCGTGACCTCGAAGTTGGCGACGGCGGGGAAACCCTCGGGCACGAAATAGGTCGTGGTGTTCTCGAGGCGCACGGCGCCCGTGGAGACCACGAGGTCGCCCACGTCGATGTCGGGCTGCAACGCGCCGCACGAGCCGACGCGGATCAACGTCAAGTCCTTCCGGCACTGGCTGAGCTCGATGACCGCGATCTCCATGTTGTCGGGCCCGATGCCGGTGCCGAGAACCGTGAGGTCCCGACCCTTGTATCGGCCGGTGATGCTCACGTACTCGCGGTGGCGCCACTCCCCGCGCCGCGACTCGAAGTGGGCGGCCACCTTGTCCGCGCGGCCAGGGTCGCCCACGAGCATCACGAAGGGGGCGACGTCCTCAGGCCCCACGCCCAGATGGTATTGACGCACCCCCGCCCGCGTCCGGCGCGTACGGCGGGCGGGGGCGTTGGTCTTCCGTTTCACAGAACCGGTCTCGCTTCTCCTGCCTTGCCTTCGTTCTTCTCCTTGGCCGGCGCCGCGACGGCGCGTCCCACCCCCAGGTTGTCCCAGTTGAGGATCGCGTTGAAGACGAGCGCGTGGCTGCCGTGCGTCTGCCAGCGCCACATGGGGTTGTTCGCGAAAAGCACGACGTGGCCCTTGCCCACCGGGCAGTCCACCGCCGCCGCCTTCTCCGCGAGCTCTTCGCCCTTGTCGAGCATTCCGGAGATCCACAGATCGTCCTTCTTCGCGAACTTCATCACCACGCGGGGCAGCCGGTCCGCCGGAGGCAGGAGGTTTCTCACGAAGTCGAGGATCTCGTCCGGGATGTCCGCCATCGTCTCGGGCGCCGCCTTGGCCGGCTCGGGCGGTGCTATGTAGGGACGGCCCACCGGAATGTCGGGATCCTTCGGCCCCCCGCGGCCGGAGACGCGGCCCTGGGTGGGCGGCCCGAAGATCTCGAGAAAGCGGCGCGCGCTCCCGAGGGCGACAGCCGGGCCCGCTTCCAGCACCGGCGACTGGCTGAAGTAGACGGGCAGCGTGTCGCCGTAGCCGTAGACGATGGGGCTTCCCTTGTCCACGACGTCCGCCCGGTAGACTCCGCCCTGCGCCCGCAGGTTGCGCGCTTCCGAGACGTCGACCGCCTCCACCATTCCCACCCGGATGGGCAGGACGGCCGAGCTCGCGGCGGCGATGAACAGGCCGCCGCCGTCCACGAACTTCCGGAGGTTCGCGAGGCCTTCGAAGCCCACGCCACCCCGCATGTCGTCGGTCTTGTCGGGTCCGCCGAAGTTCGGGTACTTGTCGGACGGCGTCCAGGGCACTACGTCCGCGGCCTGGACGCCCTGGATCTGCCGCTGGACGGAGGCGTTCCCCACGGGAGGCCAGACGATCACGTCCCAGCGTCCCCGGAGGTCCGCGTTCCGCGCGAGCTCGTGTACGGAGACGTAGTCGTAGGGCACCGCGGCGCGGTCGAAGGCGATGCGCCACCAGCCCTCGTTCTGCGTGTTGATCCAGTCGTGCACGAGGGCGATGCGGGGCACGCCCACCTTGTGGGACGCGACCTTGGGAAGGGAGTCGACGGCGAGCGCGAGGAGGCCGAGCTCCTTGACCGCGCCCTCCGCGCGCGCCTTCAGGTCGGAGGGGCTCCCGTCGCCGCCGAGGAGGAGTGTGCCCGCGGCGAACTTCCGTCCCCCCGCCTCGAAACCCTCCTCGGCCATGGACGCGGGGACGTCCTTCAGCCGGAAGCGCAGCGTCGCGAGCTGCATCTCCGCGCGGTTCTCCACGAGATAGACCCCGCCGCTGCCCGCGAGGGCGCCCGCGGCCGACGCGTCGCCCGTGAGCTTCGTCATCGGGGCCTTCAGCACGGCGAGGTCCTCGACGCGGGACGTCTTCACGTTGTGGAGGGCGCCCAGCGTCCAGCCCGTGTCGTCGTAGGGGCGGGGGTCGTTGACGTTGTACCACTGCGTGTCCAGGAGCATGTCCGCCATGCGGCTGTACGGCTGGTCCATGCGGACGACGAAAGCACCCGCGGGATGCTCGTCCTCCCGCTCCGTCTCCTTCCCCTTGTCGTCCTTGCTCTTCACCTTGACCTTGAACGAGGCCGTCGCCTTGTGGACCTCGATCCCCTGCGCGCGAAGTGCCTTGACGAGATCGGCGGCCCCCGCGGGACGCGCGTCCGCGGCGAGCACGTAGGCGGCGGGACCCTCCTTCTGCGGCTTCTCGACGCTCCGCCGGCTCTTCAGGTAGAAGTTCTCGAGGAAGCGCTCCTTGCTGTCGGCCACGAACTTGAGCGCGAGCATGAGCGCGGACTGCTGGAGGTTCACGTTGTTGCGGATCGACCACTTCACCTTGGGCAGCGGCGGGTTCGGCCGATACCACGCGCGCTCGCTCTGGCCCCGGACCGTGCGCTCCTTCGTGTCCGCCCCCCCGTTGCCGAACGTCTCGTAGAAGCGGCCGATCGCGTTGTGGCCGTTGGCCGCGTAGAACATGTAGTTCGGCGCCCAGCCGTCGTAGAACCCGTGCGTCCACACCCCGGGGACCCCGCGCTTCGTCAGCTCCTCCATCTCGTGGTACGCGAGGAGGTGCCACTCGTCGATCACGATGGGGTCGAGCCACGAGTTGTAGGGGCCCGTGCCCGTCGAGGTGTAGAGGAAGGGCACGGACTCGTGGAGGTCGTGGATGACCTGCGGATGCCATTCCAGCACCGTCCTCATCACGTGCTGGCTCTGCTTCAGCGCGAGGCCCATGCCGTCGCGGTTGTTGTCGTGGGCCACGTACTTGCCCCAGTAGAGGAGCGAAGGCGGCGTCCGCGTCGGGTTCTCCTTGCGGTAGCGGTAGACGTCGACCATGCGCTCGCGCCCGTCCACCTCGAGCACGGGGGTGAAGAGCACGACGGAGTTCCTGCGAATCGCCTGGACGAACGGCGTCTCCTCCACGGCGAGCCTATAGCCCAGCTCCATCAGCATCTCGGGCGAGCCCGTTTCCGGGGAGTGCATGGCCCCGGTCGCCCAGTAGAAGGGCTTGCCCTCGGCGACGAGGGCCTTGGCCTGGGCGGGGCTGAGGCCGCGCGGATCGGCGAGCTTCGCCGTGATCTCCTTCAGACGGTCGAGCCGGCCGAGGTTCGCCTCGTCCGAGATCGCCACGAGGATCTGCTCGCGGTTCTCCTCCGTCAGGCCGAGGGAAGCGACGCGCACGCGCGGGGAGGCTTTCGCGAGCTCCCGAAAATAGCGGTGGACGTCTTTCGCATAGGTCAGCTTCTCGGGCGTCCCCACGACGTAGCCGAGGAACTTCTCCGGAGTGGGAACACGCGCCGACGCGGGCAGATGGTCGACGAGCTCGGTGAGGAACATCGGGTCCGTCGTGTATTCCCGTATCTTCTTGGTATAGGCCTCGTCATTCCCCTGCGCCGACGCGAGCACGGGTGCGGCGGCGCAGGCCAGGGATACGAGGACGCGTCGAGTCATCGTCTTCCTCCTCGGTGCGACTTCTGGGCGGCGCGAACATATACGAAGCCCCGCCGAGCGCACAAGCCGACGGTGCTCTGTCCCTTCCCGGCTGGATCATCGGGTTCTTGAGCTTCCAAATCGGGTCGACTACACTCGCAGCGGTCGACAACAGAGGAGTGGAAATGGCTATCCGGGTCGGGATCAACGGGTTCGGGCGCATCGGGCGGAACATCCTGCGGGCGGCGCTCCACGACAAGGAGCTCGACTTCGTGGCGGTCAACGACATCACCGACGCGCACGACCCTGGCCCACCTGCTGAAGTACGACTCGATCCTCGGCAACCTGCCGGACGAGGTGAAGGCCGAAGGCGACACGATCCACGTGGCGGCCGCACGATCAAGGTCCTGGCGATCAAGGACCCCGGCCCAGCTTCCCTGGAAGGACCTCGGGCGTCGAGTACGCGATCGAGTCCACCGGCCTCTTCACCGACGCCGACAAGGCCAAGGCCCACCTCACCGCCGGCGCGAAGAAGGTCATCATCTCCGCCCCCGCCAAGGGCGAGGACCTCACGATCGTGCTGGGCGTCAACGAGGACAAGTACGACCCCAAGAAGCACACGATCGTCTCCAACGCCTCCTGCACCACCAACTGCCTGGCCCCGGTCGCCAAGGTGCTGCACGACACCTTCGGGATCGTGCAAGGGCCAGATGACGACCATCCACTCCTACACGAACGACCAGAAGATCCTCGACCTGCCCCACAAGGACCTGCGCCGCGCCCGCGCGGCCGCGGCTGTCGATGATCCCCACCTCCACCGGCGCGGCCAAGGCGATCTACCTCGCGATCCCGGAGCTGAAGGGCAAGCTGGACGGCGTCGCCATCCGCGTCCCCACCCCGAACGTCTCGCTCGTGGACCTCACGGTCGAGCTCGGCAAGACCGCGACCGCCGAGGAGATCAACGCGGCGTTCAAGAAGGCCGCGGCGCGGGCCCGATGAAGGGCATCCTCGACGGTCACCGACGAGGAGCTCGTCTCGATCGACTTCCGCGGCAACCCGCACTCCTCGATCGTGGACGCGCCGCTCACCAAGGTCGTGGACGGCAACCTGGCCAAGGTCTTCTCCTGGTACGACAACGAGTGGGGCTTCTCGAACCGCGTGAAGGACCTGCTCCACTTCATGGCGTCGCGGGATCGCGCCGCCTGACGGGGCGGCCATGCCCAAGAAGACGGTCCGCGACCTCGGGGACTTGACGGGCACGCGCGTCTTCGTGCGCGTCGACTACAACGTGCCCGCTCGAAGGACGGGCGCGATCACCGACGACACGCGCATCCGCGCGTCGCTGCCCACCCTCGAGCACCTGCATCGAGGGCGGCGCGCGGCTCGTGCTCGCCTCGCACCTGGGCCGGCCCGAAGAAGGGCCCGACGCCCGGAGTTCAGCCTCGCGCCCGTGGCGCGCGCGCCTCTCCGAGCTGCTCGGGCGCGCCGGTGGCGATCGCGCCCGACTGCGTCGGCCCGCGACGTGCAGCGCGCGCGGCCGGCCCTCGCGCGACGGCGGCGTGCTGCTGCTCGAGAACGTGCGCTTCCACCCCGAGGAGGAGAAGAACGACCCCGCCTTCGCGCGCGCGCTCGTCGCGGACAGCGGGCGCCACCGTCTTCGTGAACGACGCCTTCGGCACCGCGCACCGCGCCCACGCCTCGACCGAGGGCGTCTCGCACCACGTGAAGACGTCCGTGGCCGGCCTGCTGATGGAGAAGGAGCTGCAGCTACCTGGGCATGGCCCTCGAGGCGCCCGAGCGGCCGTTCGTGGCCGTCCTCGGCGGGGCCAAGGTCTCGGACAAGATCCAGGTCATCGAGAGCCTGCTGCCGCGCGTCGACGCGCTGCTCGTCGGCGGCGGCATGGCCTACACGTTCTTCCGGGCCCAGGGCCTCGCCACCGGCAAGAGCCTGGTCGAGGAGGACAAGGTCGCCCTCGCCAAGGGCCTGCTCGAGAAGGCCGAGGGCAAGATCCACCTGCCCGTCGACCACGTCGTGGCCGCGGCGTTCAAGGCGGACGCCGAGCGCAAGACGCTGCCCGTGGCCGAGATCCCCGAGGGCTGGATGGGCCTCGACATCGGCCCCACGACCGCGCCGCGCCTTCGCGCGAGGAGGTCCGGCCGGCGAAGCTCGTCCTCTGGAACGGGCCCATGGGCGTCTTCGAGATGAAGCCCTTCGCGCGAGGGCACGCTCGCGATGGCGCAGGCCCTGGCCGAGAGCGCCGGGCACCTCGATCGTCGGCGGCGGCGACAGCGTGGCCGCGGTCACGCAGATGGGCCTCGCCGACAAGATCGACCACGTCTCCACCGGCGGCGGCGCCTCGCTCGAGTTCCTGGCCGGCGATCCGCTGCCCGGCGTCGCCTGCCTGCAGGACGCCTGAGCTGATGCGCCGACCCGCTGATCGCCGGCAACTGGAAGATGTACAAGACGGTGCCCGAGGCGGTCGCGCTGGCCACGCGAGATCCGCGGCGGAGCCACGCGCGACGCGACGTGCGAGGTGGTGCTCGTGGCCCGCCCTTCACCGCCCTCCACGCGGTGGCGGCCGCCCTGCAAGGGCAGCGCCGGTCGGCGCTCGCCGCCCAGAACATGCACTGCGGAGAACGAGGGCGCCTTCACCGGCGAGGTCTCGCCCGCTCATGCTCAAGGACGCGGGCTGCACGCACGTGATCCTCGGCCACTCCGAGCGCCGGCAGCTCTTCGGGGAGACCGACGAGGGCGTGGCGCGGAAGGCGCGAGGCCGCCTTCCGCCACGGCCTCGACGCCGATCGTCTGCGTGGGCGAGACGCTGGCCGAGCGCGAGTCGCAGCCGGACGCATGGAGGTCGTGGAGCGCCAGATGGAGCGCGCGCTCCGCGGCGCTCACGCGCCGACCAGGTGGCGCGCGCTGCGTGGTCGCCTACGAGCCGGTGTGGGCCATCGGCACCGGCCGCACCGCCACCCCGGAGCAGGCCCAGGAGGTCCACGCGCTTCATCCGCCGGCTCGTCGATCGGCTCGCACGGCGAGGCCGCGGCCGCGCGCCGTGCGCATCCTCTACGGCGGCAGCGTGAAGCCCGACAACATCGGCGCCCTGATGGCCCAGGCCGACATGGACGGCGCCCTCGTGGGCGGCGCCTCGCTCACCGCCGCCTCCTTCCTGAAGATCGTCCACTACCCGCCCGCCTGAGCCGTGGAGCCGCCGCCGATCCCGGACTGGATCGTGCGTCAGCTCCCTCCCGGCGTGACGCGCCGTCTCCTCGACGTGGGGGGAGCGCGGATGCACGTGATGGAGTGGGGCGAGGGCCGCCCCGTCCTTCTCCAGCACGGCAACCCGACCTGGGGCTTCCTCTACCGAAGGGTCGTCGCCGCGCTCCAAGGCACGCCGCTGCGGCTCGTCGTCCCCGATCTCGTGGGCCTCGGCTTCTCGGACAAGCCCCGCTCCCCAGCGCACACGCTCGACAACCACGCGCGCTGGCTGGGGGCGCTGCTCGACCAGATGAAGCTCGAGGACCTCGTGTTCGTCGCCCACGACTGGGGCGGGCCGATCGGGCTGCGTGCGCTCGCGGATCGTCCGGGCCGTCTCGCCGGCCTCGTGGTCCTGAACACGGTCGTGGGTCCGCCGCGGCCCGGCTTTCGTCCCTCGGCCTTCCACCGTCTGGCGCGGACGCCGGTGGTGAGCACGCTCGTCTTCCGCGCCCTCGGGTTCCCCCAGCGGGCCCTGCACCGCGCCCAGGGGGACCCCGCGAGCATCCGCGGCGACGTCGCGCGCGCCTACCGGTTTCCTCTCGAAGGGCTCGCGCGGAACGCGGCGCCGCTCGCCCTCGCCCGCATGGTCCCCGACACGATGACGCATCCCACGATCGAGCCGCTGCGCCGCTGCCAGGAGGTCGTGGAGGCATTCGCCGGCCCCGCCGCGATCGTGTGGGGCGACCGCGATCCCGTGCTCGGCCGGGTGCGGACCTGGATCGAGAAGCTCCTGCCCGGGGCTCGGGTCACGCGTACGGCCGCCGGGCACTTTCTGCAGGAGGAGGTTCCCGAGGAGATCGCCGCCGCCATACGCTCCGTCGCCTCGGCCTGACCCCGGTTGGGCCGAGGGCCGGGCCCTGCTATAGTTGGGGTTTGCCGCCGGACGCGAAGCGCGGCGAGAAGAGAGCGGATATCGGCATGGCCATCCTGTACTACTTCGTACTCACGCTGCACGTCATCGCGTGCCTCTTCCTCATCGCCGTGGTGCTGCTCCAGCAGGGCAAGGGCCAGGACCTGGCCAGCGCCTTCGGGGGGGGCGGAACCCAGGCCGCCTTCGGCCCCCGCGGCTCCGCCACCGTGCTCTCTCGAGCCACGACCATCCTCGCCGGGCTCTTCATGGTGACGAGCTTCAGCCTGTCGATCCTGAAGCACCGCGAGTCCACGATCCTCGACCGTGTGCCCGCGCCGGCGGCCACACCGAGCGCCGCCGCCACCGCGCCGCCCCTCGCCCCGGCCTCGATCCCGGTGGCGCCGCCCACGGGGGATAAAGCACCCGCCGGCGAGGCGCCCGCACCCACGACCGCTCCCGCGAGCCCGCAGACCAAGTAAGGGCGGCGGGGGCGAACGGGCTCTCCCGGGCCTACTCCCCCGTCGGCTTGTCCGCCACCGGAGTGGGGGCGTCCGTGCCGAGGATGCCGAACGGCTCCTTGAGCTCGATCGAGGTGCCGCTCACCTCGTCCTTGAACGTCATCACCAGCTCGTAGTTCCCGGGCGAGGCGTGGTCTACCGGGAACCCGATCATCCGGTTCAGATGGCCGAGGGACGTGGCACGGATCTCGGTGGGCTCCACCCGGGTGAGGGGGCTCCCGTCCTCGCGGCGCACTACGTAACCCATCATCACTCGCGGCATGCCCGACTTCGGGTCCTTGGCGGCGCCGTACACCTCGAAGGAGCAGAAGAGCGGCCCCTCCGGCGCGAACTCCCGGCGCACCTGGAGCTGGAGCTTGCCCGTGGGCTGGCCGTTCTCCACCTGGCGGACGCTGCTGAGGAGCGGGGTGGACACCCGGAACTTCGAGAGGTCGGGCACCTCGAACTCGTGGACGACGGTGCCCACGCGCCCCGAGTTCCGGTCGCGGACCACGATCTTGGCCTGGTAGCCTCCCGACTTCAGCTCGAAGTCGCGCGAGATGGGGAGCCACGACTTTTCCATCCGCTCCTTCGTGGCAGGGCAGCAGCTTCAAGTCCATCTTCTGGTCGTAGCGGAAGTACTCCCCGGTCTCGCGGTGGGCGGCCACGAGGAGAAACTCCACGGTGTCGGCGAACCGCCCGTCCTTCTCCTCGAAGCCGATCGTGCGGATGTCGACCTCGGTGGCGATCATGACCTGGGCCTTGCCGAGGACGCTCTCGGTCCCGATGTAGGCGGTCATGCGGAGCGGGATCTGGTCCATCTCGTAGGGGGAATCGAGGGCGGCCTGGATCTGGAGGTCCTGGCCGGGCTTCGGGGTGAGCGCGGTCTTCCCCGTCTCGCTGGGCGCGTAGTAGCCCTTGCGCGCGCGCACCTCGATGCCCTTCCGCCCGGGCACCTTGACCGAGATCTTCCGGAACTTGCCGTCGCGCGTGGTGTTCGAGGGGTTGTAGCCCACGAGGTAGTAGCGTGCGGTTCTCGTCGGCGATCCGCTTGATGCCCGCGCCGAGGTCGTTCGTGTTGCGGACGGCGAACCCGCCGCTGTCCGCGGCGATGGAGTCCGCGCCCTTCGGACGTCTCGTAGGTTTCCGTGAACGCGTACCCGATGTCCTGCGTCCGGAAGCGCGGGCCCGAACTGCGCCGTCATGTAGATGGGCATCCCCTCGAGACCCTCGCGTTCAGGAAGTAGATCGGCGACGTTGCTCCGGCGCGAGGCCTCGATGACCCGCTTGAACTCGTCGAGGTTGGGGTCGTAGATGAAGCCCTCGGAAACGAGGATCAGGGACTTGCGGCCCTTCGTGGAGATGAGCGAGGAGAGCACCCGCTCCAGCGCCTCGAGCGTGATGCGGTTGCGCGAGGTGGCCTGGAAGTACACGTCGGTGGCGCGCGCGCGTGACGTAGGGGTCTTCCTGCCCGCCGACGCGGGTGGAGGCGTCCGAGTTGTTCATCATCTGCTGGGTGCACCCCGTACTGCTCGTAGCGGCGGGCCACCCGGGAGATCACCTGCGTGTCGCGGAAGGTGTGGATCCGCATCGCCTCCTAGTCGGACATCCGGTCCTGACCGGATGTCGGGGATGAGCCGGCCGTCCAGGCGCTTCAGGAGCTCGATCAGCTCGTCCCGCCCCGCCTCCATGCGCGTGGCCCACCAGGCCCCGCCCCCGGTGGCGATGAGGGCCACGCGGTCGCCTTCGCGGACGCCGTTCTTCAGGAACTCGGTCACCGCGCCCTTCGCGCGGTGCGCCTGCTGGGGCGTGAGGTGCACGTCGTCGAACACGATGATGAACGTGCGCCCGCGCGTCTCCTCGCGCGCGATGTTCGTGGAGACCCTCGGCTTGACCGGGGGGGCGGTGGAGGGAGCGGCGGGCACCGAGATCGCCTCGAAGCTCACGATCGTCTGCTGCTTGCCGTCCTCCGTGATCTGCAGGTCCTCCTGCTTCAGGTCCGTGAGGGGCACGCCCTTCTTGTCCGTCACCACCACGTCCACGATCACCTGCTCGACCCCCGCGGGGAAGGTCGGGGTCTGGTCGGGCCGCGGAGTGGGTGTGGGCTCCGGCCGGGCGGCGTGGCCGGGGGGAGCGGGCGGAGGGGGAAGCGATTGCGGCGACCCCGGCCCGGGCACCAGGAAGAGGACGAGTCCGATAGCGATGAATCTCTGCGTCATGACCTCACTGCACCTTGACCAATACCTGCCCGTCCTCGATCCGAGTCGGGTAGCAGGCAACCTTGAGTTCCGCGTTGACGACGTTGTGTCCGGTCGTCACGTCGAACGTCCAGCTGTGCCAGGGGCACGTCACCTGCTGACCCTCGAGAAAGCCCTGCCCGAGAGGCCCGCCGCGGTGCAGGCAGGTGTTGCTGATCGCGTAGAAGACCCCCGCTACGTTGAAGATCGCCAAGGGCTTGCCCGCGACCGCGACCTCCCGGCCCTGGCCGGGCGGCAGCTCGGCAGCGGCGAACGCCCTTTCGTAGTCGGACATCGAAACTACCTCCGGCCACACCCACCGACACTTGAGACGATCAGTCTAGCCCAGGAGACGGGGATTGGGTGCGACCTCCAGTACCGCGGCGAGCGCGTGGCAATGGCTCGAGGTGGCCACGAGATAGCGGTGCTTCCCCCGGGGGAGGGCCGAGAGGACGCGGTCGCGCGCCCCGAGGATCGCGGACAACGGTACCGTGCCGACTCCCCAGACGAGGTGCAGGCACCGGAAGACGATGCGGCCGGCGAAGGGGTCTCCCGGACGGACGGACTCGAGGTTCGAGGCGAGGCTCCAGTCCTTGGGCCCGCGCGTGTGAGGGCATAGAGCCGGCTCGATGCACGTGGGAGGGCAGATCCAAGTCGCGTACGACAGCGCCCGGTCGCCCTCCGCGGTCGGCCGCTCCACGGGCACGCCCTGGACGGGCACTTCGCCTCCCCGCGTCGCCATGCCTCCCACCCGCCGGATCTGCCGGGCCAGCCAGTCGGACAGGAGGTGCGGCGCCCAGTGATAGGGCACGAAATGATCGCCGGCGCCGAGTGCGCCGAGGTGGGTGTCGAGCCAGTCGGACCACTCGGCGGCCACGAAGCGCACGCGCGGATCGCGCAGGGCGGCCGCCTCGCAGGCCGGGTCGCGGTCGACGACCACGATGCGGTCCGTTTCCAGTCGCCCCGCTTCCACGGCGCGCAGCAGCCGGCGGGTCGTGGCCGCGCCGATCTCGGCTCCGCCGACGACCACGAACGAGGGGACGCGAAGGGCCGCTCTTACCGTGACTCCAGCTTCTTCTTGATGCGGCCGGTGAACGTCTCGAAGGAGCGTCGGCCGGCGGCGGTCTCGTTCGCCGCCCATTCCGCGTTCCGGAAAGCGACGGGCTGCCATTCCTGCCGGAGGCGCTCCACGAAGGGCGCCGTCTTGGCGTAGAGGAACATCCCCTCGCCGTTGTTCTCCAGCCAGAACTCGGGGTGCACGACTCCGTGCCGGGCGAAGCCGTAGACCATCTCCCAGTAGCTCGCGACCTGTCGGAACGCGGCGTTCAGGGGATTCTCCGGCTTCAGCACCGCCAGCACGTCCTCGTAGACGCGGGGCCAGAACTCGCGGTTCATGGCCTGGCGCGATGCGCGCATGACCTCGTCGCGCCGGAGCTCGTACACCCGGAGGACGAGCTCGGCGTCGTGGTGGTCGGGCTTCTCCTGGCTCATGGTTCGCTCCTATCGGATCGCAAGCATCCGGTCGAGGCCGATCCGGGCCTCGCGCGCGACCTCTTCCGGCACGCGCACGGGGTTCCTGATGTCGCCCTCGACGAGGCCTTCGAGCACCCACAGCAGATGGGGCGGGTCGATGCGCGCCATGGTGCTGCAGACGCAGAAGCAGTCGTCGAGGCTGACCGTGGGCCGTGCCTCCCGCCATCTCGCGGGCGAGGCGGGTCACCATGTTCAGCTCCGTCCCCACCGCCCACTTCGTGCCGGGCGCGCTCTCCCGCACCGTCTTCAGGATGCCCTCGGTGGACCCGATCGCGTCCGACTTCTGGGCGACCTCGAACCGGCACTCCGGATGGACGATCACCTTGACCCCGGGGATCTCCGCCCGGCGGCGGTCCACCATCTCCGGCGTGAATCGGTTGTGCACGGAGCAGTGCCCCTTCCAGAGCACGACCTTCGCCGAGCGGACCTGTCTCCGGCTCGAGCCCGCCCCCGTCCTCGTAGGGGTCGAAGACCGGCATCGCGTCCAGCGGGATGCCCATGCGGTAGCCGGTGTTCCGTCCGAGGTGCTGGTCGGGAAAGAAGAGCACGCGCGGCTTCTGCCGGAAAGCACCACTCCATCACCGCGCGGGCGTTCGACGACGTGCAGACGGCCCCGCCGTGCCGTCCCACGAACGCCTTGAGGTCGGCCGTGGAGTTCATGTAGGTGACGGGAAGGATCTCCTCGCCGATGACCGCGGTGACGTCCTCCCAGCACCGCTCCACCTGCTCGATCTCCGCCATGTCCGCCATCGTGCAGCCCGCGTTCATGTCCGGCAGGATCACCACCTGGTGGTCGCCGGCGAGGATGTCCGCGGACTCGGCCATGAAGTGGACGCCGCAGAAGACGATGCAGTCCGCCTCCGGCCGGCTCGCCGCCGCTTGGGCGAGCTTGAAGGAGTCGCCCGTGAAGTCGGCGTGGCGAATGACCTCGTCGCGCTGGTAGTGGTGGCCGAGGACCACGAGGCGCTTCCCCAGCGCCTCCTTGGCCGCGGCGATGCGCTCCTGCGTCTCCGCGGGGGACGCTACTTTCACGTTCTCGGGCAGCGCGACCTGGAACGGCATGGGTCCGTCCTCCGTCTCGATTATAGTGGCGGCGGCCATGCACGTTCGCGTCTGCCGTGACTGCGGCGAGGAGTACCGGCCGGAGATCGCGGTGTGCGCCGATTGCGGGGGTTCCCTCGAAGATCGCGACACCGACGCCCACACCGACGCCGACGCGCGCTTCTCTGGCCCACGCGCGTCGGCGTCGGAACCGGTTCCGCCCTCTGACCTCGCCGGCCATCGTTCCGTTTTCCAGACCCGAGAGCCCCGCGACCTCCGCTCGGCCGCGGAGTCGCTCCGCGAAGCCGGCCTCGCCTTCCACGTCGTCGAGACCCGCGTCCCGAATGAGGAGCGTCGGTCCAATCTCTCCATCCACGTCCGCGACGCGGACGCGTCGTCCGCATTGCGTGTTCTGGCGCCCCTCCACGGCCCCGAGGCCGTCGCCTACGCGGAGCGCACGAAGGACCGACCGGACGAGAGTGACCCCGCCTGTCCCGCCTGCGATACCCCCGTTCCCGCCGGCGCTCCCGAGTGCCCGGAGTGCGGCCTCGCCCTGTCCCGGGAAGACGATCCGGGCGAGGACCGCTAGGGCTATACTCGCCGCCGTGACCGACTACTGGTCCATCCCCGAAGGCGTCCGCGTCCTGAAGGACGGAGGGTGGCGCGTGGGCGGGTACCCGGTGGTCCACGAGCCGTCCCTCCGCCACCTCAAGTCACGCCTCGTCTTCGAGGACGAGGGTGCTTTCGTGGTGGACGGCGAGCAGCGCATGCCGGTGGTGGTCGAGGGTCCGCCCCTCGAGGTGCTGACCGTCGCGTTCGACCCCGCGCGCGGCGAAGCGCGCGTGATGCTCGACGACGGCTCCGAGGAGCCGCTCCGCGAAGCCTACGTGGACTGGGAGACGGGACGTCTCGAGTGCCCGGTGCGCGGAGGCCGGGCCCGCGCCGTATTCTCCCGGGGCGCGCACCAGATCCTCCTGGACCGCTTCACCGAAGAGAACGGCCGTTTCTGCGTGCCGGTGGGCGCGGGCCAGGTGAAGATCCGCACCTGACGGCTGCGCGAGGGCGACTGATCTTCCGATGGACAAGGCTGCCCTCGCCGCACGCGCCAAGACGCTGGCCCACGAGGCCGGCTTCGACCTCGTGGGGCTGGCCCGCGCGGACGAAGCCCCCGACCTCGCCGCGTTCGCGCGATGGGTGAGCCGCGGGTACGCGGGCGAGATGGCGTACCTCACCTCCCAGGTCGCCAAGCGGTCGGACCTCCGCTCCGCCTTCCCGTGGGCCCGCTCGGTCCTTTGCGTGGGCCTCCAGTACGACACGCCCGCCCCCTACTCGACCGACGGCCCCACCGACCGGGGCTGGATCGCGCGTTATGCGTGGGGGGACGACTACCACGAGGTGATGAAGGCGATGCTCGCCCGTCTGGTGGATCGCCTGCGAAGCGAGGCGGGCGATTTCGAGGCGCGGCCGTACGTGGACACGGGGCCCCTCGTGGAGCGGGCGTGGGCGGCGGCCGCCGGCCTCGGGGCCTGGGGCAAGAACACCTGCCTCCTCCATCCGGAGCACGGCTCGTGGTTTTTCCTGGGCGAGGTGGTGACGGACCTGGATCTGCCCGCGGACTCGCCGCGGCTCGACATGTGCGGAAGCTGCACGGCCTGCCTGGACGCGTGCCCCACGGGCGCCCTCCCCGCCCCCTACGTCCTCGACGCCACGCGGTGCATCAGCTACCTCACGATCGAGGTAAAAGGCGCAATTCCTGCCGATCGTCGAGCCGATCTGGGCCGCCACGTTTTCGGCTGCGACATCTGCCAGGACGTCTGCCCCTGGAACCGGCGGCGCCGCGTGCGGGGCCCCGCCGAGTTCGAGGCGCGGCCGGGGCTCGTGTCCCCCGACCTCGCCGACCTGGCGCTCCTGGACGACGAGGCCTTCCGGGAGCGTTTTCGCAAGAGCCCGGTCAAGCGCGCCAAGCGCCGCGGCCTTCTCCGAAACGTGGCGGTCGCCCTCGGCAACGCCGGAGATCGGCGTCATCGTCCGACGCTGGAGCGGCTCGCCGCGGACGCGGACACGGTGGTGTCGGAGCACGCGCGCTGGGCGCTGCGGCGCCTGGAGGAAGGGACGCTCCCGACGACTCCCGCCGGACAGTGAGCGACTCTCCCGACGGACCGCGAGGGCGGGCCGTGGCTCTCGCGGGGGCCGTCGTCCTCCTGGTCGTGGCCTGGTCGTCCCCGCGCTGGCTCCCCTACAACATGGACGAGTTCGTCCACTACCAGCCGCTCGGCTGTGCGACGGCTCCCCTGAGCGAGCGGCTGGGCGAGTTCCGCGAGTCCTGCCACCTCTACGACCTGCGCCTTCCCGGGACCGATCACCCCCTGCCCCTGCGCTCGTACCTCTACATCGGCAGCTTCCCCGCCATCGTTTTCTATCCCTTCTGGAGGGTCCTGCAGGATCCCGTGGCGGCGCGAGTTCAGGGCGCCTTCTTCATGCTCCTCGCCAGCGTTCTCGCGGCCCGCTACCTGCGGGTGCGGCTCCGCTCGGTGACGCTGGCCGGCCTTGCCTTCCCGCTCGTGGCCGCCTCCTTCCTCGCGGACGAGGGTCCGGTGGGACTCTCGATCGTCCTCCTGCTCTCGGCGCTGCTCCTCTTCCGACGATCCGTCGCCGCCGCCGCCCCTCGGGAGCGCCTCCTCGCCGCGGGGGCCGCGGGCCTCGCGCTCTTCCTGGGCGTCTGGACGAAGCTCCTGTTCGTCTGGTGGCTGCCCGCCTTGCTGCTCCAGGGCCAGCGCGACCTCCGCGCGTCTCGTCGTCCTTCCCGGAGCGTCGCCGGTCCCTTGGTCGCCCTGGCCCTGGCCGCCATTCTGCCGTCGCTGGGCCTCCTGGCCTCGAAGGACAATCAAGGCCATCCCTATTACGCGTCGATCACGCGAGCCCGCGTGTCCACTGATTCCGAGGCGACGGCGGGCACCGGCGCCCACCTGTCCCGCTATCTCGTCGACGCCTCGCTGGCCGCCGCGCGAACGCTCACGTTGCCGTCGTCTCCGACGGACGCGCTCCCCGCCGTTCTCGCGGCGGGGCTGCTCGTCTGGGGCCTTCGCGCACGCTCCGCGCTACGGACCCAGATCCTCCTTCTTCTCGCCTCCTTCGCCTTGACGTTCGGGCTCTCGCTTCCCAGCCCCTACACGCGGTGGCCCCACCACGTCGTTCTCGCCGTGGTCTTCCTCGCGATGGCCCTGGCCCTCGTCCTCGACGCGCTTCCCCGCGGCGCCTTCGCGGCCGCCGGAGCCTCGGTGGGGATCGTGTGGCTCTCCATCGGCCTTCGCCTGCCCCTGGCCACCCCCTTTCTCGAGTCGTCGTTCGAAAAGGACGCGCTCCTGCGCTTCGTGCGCACCGGGGGCCTCGACGGCAGCACACTGCAGGTGCACACGTCCTGGGGCACGTACTACATCGCCCAGCTCTTCGGCGACCCCGCGAGAGCGGTCGTCTACCTGAAGGCGCTCCCCGACGACGAGCGTCGGCTCCGGGAGACGCGGCGTCTCGCGGGCGAGATCGGCCGGCCGCTGCTGGTGGTCAGCTCGCGCCGTCCCGAGCGGTTCGAGACGCCGGAGCTCGTCGCCGTCCTCGGGCAGCCCGCCGAAACCCACCGATTCGGCGAGTGGCGGGCGATCCTCTACGCGCCGTCCCCCTGACCGCTCACGCCGCGGCGCGACCCTTCGCCGCGGCCCGATGGCGCAGGTACTCGACGACCGCCGGCAGCATCGAGACGAGGATGATGCCCAGGATCACGAGGCTGAAGTTCTTCTTGACGAACGGCAGGTTGCCGAAGAGGTAGCCCGCGCCCACGCACACCGCCACCCAGAGCACGCCGCCCACGACGTTGTAGAGGATGAAGCGCTTGTAGCTCATGGCCCCCACGCCCGCCACGAACGGCGCGAACGTGCGCACGATCGGCACGAAGCGGGCGATGATGATCGTCTTGCCGCCGTACCTCTCGTAGAACTCGTGCGTCTTGCGCAGGTGTTCGGGGTTGAAGAAGCGCGACTTGGGGTAGTGGAACACCTTCGGGCCCAGGTAGTGGCCGATCGAGTAGTTGACCGTGTCGCCCAGGATCGCCGCGACCGTGAGGAGCACGAACAGCAACGACAGGTCGAGCGCGCCGAGCGCCGCGAAGCTGCCCGCGGCGAACAGCAGGGAATCGCCGGGCAGGATCGGGGTCACCACGAGCCCCGTCTCCAGGAAGACGATCGCGAAGAGCAGCGCGTACGTCCAGGGCCCGTAGTTCTGGATCACCTCGGCCAGGTGGCGGTCGAGATGCAGGAGGAAGTCGACGAAGTACGTGATGAGATCCATGCGCCCCGATCCTACCAAGGCCCCATCGCGAACGCAGGATCGTTCGCGGTCTCGATCGTCGAGGCCCCCACGGCGACCGCGAGGATTACCGCGACGAGCGCCGCCGCGAACCGGCGAGGCGGGCTCAACCCGCGCAGGGTCGGAAGGATGCCGCGATCGAGCGTCTGCCCCGCGAGGAGGAACAGCACGGGGAGGACGGGCAACCGGAAGCGCGTCGAGGCGAACGCGACCACGTGGAGGGCCAGCGAGAACAGCAGGAACCCCAGGAGCAGGACGCTCGTGCGGTCACCTCGCGCCGACGCGAGGGCGGGCACCGCGAGGAGGAGCACGAGCAGGTACGGAAGCACGGTCACGGACGCTACGAGCCGGTTCGTCCCCACCGGTAGCCGCTTGTACGCCCTTCGCTCGAGGTGCACGACGATCTGGTCGTTGACCCCCCAGAACGCCTTCGTCTCGTGGACGAGCTTGTCGAAGAGCCAGCGGGGCTGGCGGTCGGCCACGGCCCGCAGCGCCTCCCTGCGTGCGTGCCGCTCCTGAGCGATCGGCCCCCCCTCGACCGCCAGGTTCTCGCGGTAGATCTCCTCCCAGGGACGGAGGGTGTTCGCGAGCCACAGGTTGAAGCTGCCCCGGGTGGCCACGGGCACGAGGGCCCCGGTGACGATCGCGTTCCTCGCCGTCCACGGTGCGATCACGGCCGTGGCGGCGACGAGGAAGGCCGCGGCCCGGCGCCGCCCGGAAGACGAGCCGCGCACCAGCCACCACACCGCCAGGGGAATGAAAAGGAGGACAGTCTCACGCGTGAGGGTGGCGAGGCCCCAAAGCACCCCTGCCCCCGCGGCGGCCCACGCGCTCCCCCCTTCGCTCGCCAGCAGCCGCTCGAAGGCCCACCACAAGAGCGTCACGAAGACGATCTCGGACCAGAAATGCGCGCAGTACCAGACGAGCTCGGGATAGAGGGCCGCCAGGAGCCCCGCGACGAGCCCTGTCCTCTCGCCGAAGGCGCGCGTCCCCAGCAGGAAGAGGAGAGGAGCGAGGGAAGCGCCGAGGAGAGCCTGCCCCCACTTCACGGCGTCCAGGCCCCCGAACACCGTGTCCAGGGCGCCCATGAAGTAGGGGTAGAGAGGCGGATGGAAGACCTGCACGTTCCGAAACGGGGAGAAGCTCGCCGCCACCACGTCCTGGCCCAGCGCCATCCAGACGGGCTCGTCGTCGACGCGTCTCGTGGGGGGCTCGAGCGCCACGAACGCCGCCCGAGCCGCGAGGGCTGCCGCGAAGAGCAGCACCGCCGTTCGCGGCAAGGGAGCCATGGCCGCCGATTCTCGCCGGGCGGCGGCGGCGCAGCAAGGCGACGGGGAAAAGCGCTTGCCACGCGTGGATCGCCGACTAGAATGAAGGCCAATGAAAACCGACTGGAAGAAGCTGCTGATCTCTTTCGTGGCCGTCTTCGTCGTAGGCCAAGTCTGCAACTTCCTCGTTCACGCGCAATGGCTCGCGCCCACGTACCAGTCGCTCGCGAGCGTCTGGCGGCCGGAAGCGGACATGGAGTCCAAGATGTGGATCATGTTCGTGACGGGGGCCGTCTTCGCGTTCTTCTTCTGCTACGTGTTCGCCCGCGGCTACGAGGGGAAGGGGCTGGTGGAAGGAGCGCGGTACGGGGCGATCATCGGCCTGTTCTTCGGGGTGCCCCAGGCCTACGACAGCTACGTGATCTATCCGATCCCGTACACCCTGGCCCTGAAGTGGTTCGTGTCGGGCCTCGCGGTGTGCATCGTCATGGGGATGGTGGCCGCGGCGGTTTACAAGCCGGCCAAGGCCTGAGCGCGACCGACGGTTCGACGAAAAGCGAGGAGGGCCGGGCCTAACGGAGGCGAAGGCCCTTCTCGAGCTTCACGCGGTGGCGCGAGCCCTGCTCGAAGACCACTTCCTTGCCCCGGGTGAGCAGGACGCCGCCCGTCCCCGCGGCGCCTCCGATGAGGACCCCCTTCAGGGCCCCGGATCCGCCGCCGGCGATGCCACCGATGATGGCGCCCGCGCCCGCCGCCCCTCCGATCACCTTGGCGTCGCGGCCCTTGTCGGAGGTCGCCGTTTCCGCGACCGCGGTGGCGTCGATGGTGTAGGGCCGGCCCTTCACTTCGATCGTGTCGAACTCCACCTGGAGCTCGGCCCGGCCCTTCACCTTGCCCGAGCGCTTGGCCGAGACCACGTGGCCTCGCACCTCGCTGTCCGCGGGGAGGATCACTTCGTCGCCGACCGTCACGTCCTCGCCCAGGCGGGCGGTCACCGCGTCTCCCGCTCGCGCGATCGCCGAGGAGACGCTCGACCCGAAGACGAGGACGAGCGTCGTCCCCCCGGGAACGACGATCGGCTCCGGAGTGGGGACGGGCGTCGGCTCGGGCGCCGGCTTCTCGGCGGGAGCCGCCGGCCTCTCCGCCGAGGCGTCGGATCGTCCCGCGGGAGCGGCGGCGACCTTCTCGCCGGGAGCCCCCGCTTCGCGGGGGGCTTGAGTCTGACAACCGACCGAACCGAGAACGGCGACGAGTGCGATGGCGCGGGTCTTCATGTCCAGGCTCCTTGAGATGCCCACGAGCCCAGTGTAGGGAGCGGCGTCCGGAGGGCTCGTGACACGAATCACCCGTCAGTAGAAAGATGTCCGCAGCACCGGTTGAAACAGCTCTTTCCGGTGGGCGCAGGCGGGGTCGGCGGGGCAGCGCGCGCACTCGGGCTCCGCCATCTCTGGGCAGCGCGTCCGCATCTCGAAGAGGAAGCGGTCGCAAGCGGCCATCGTGCGTCCGCTCCGTTCCTTGAGCTCGGCCACGGCCCGGTAGGCCGCGCGCCGGACGGCGCGCTCTTCGTCGGCGGACACGATCTCGCGCGCCTCGAGTCGGCGCCGGAGCACGTCGTCCTCGATGGACAGGAGACCGAGGCGCAGGCACGCCCGCTGCACGTGGTAGTCCACGATGGGGGGAAGATCGTCGTCCCCTTCGGCGGGGAGCCATTGCTCGGGCCGCTCCCGCAGGATCATGGCGAGGAGCGCCGACTTCTTGCGGAGCGGATCCTCCTTGTAGCCGCCGACATGGTCGAGCCGGCTCAGGAAGGTGCCGAGCGGGCGACGGGCCGCTCGCGCGTGGGCGACCACTTCCGCGGGGGTCCACCCCAGGGTCAGCATGTCCCGTCCGTAGGCGCGGGCTTCGCGAAGGCGCAGCTCGGAGGCGGGCATGGGGTCGTCCCCCTCGTCGGCCACGAAACGACCCGCGAAGTGGCGCTCTCCGATTCCGCGCTGGCCGGCCGGTGTCAGTCCCTCGGGCTCGTCGCGCAGCCAGCGCCGGTACGCCGCCCAGAGGTAGTCGCTGCCCTTTCGCGCGCGTCCTCCGAGGGACGCGACGAGCGGACGCGCGTAGCGTCCGTCCTCGAGGTGCCAGAAGCCGAACTGCTGGAGCGTCGCCGCGAAGAAATAGTCGAGGGCCCGCGAGTCCCCCACCTCCGGAAAGTCCTCGCCGACGAAGTCGAACGGCCGGACCTCGGGGAGCCCGGCGAGCCGCCGCGCCACCCGCTCGATGCGATCGCCGTCGACGCGCACACGCGCGTCCTCGACTTCCGGGGGGAGCGGCCCCGGCCGGAGCAGGGCCGCGGGGCCCACGGCGGTGATCATCTCGGCGGCGGCCCGGACCGCGTGCTCGGCGGCCCTCACCGGGTGGTCGCCGAGGCCGAGGCGGGCCAGGGTAGTGCCGCAGAAGGTGTCGCCCGCGCCCGTGGGATCCAGCTCCCGAACGGCCACGCCGGGGACCTCGGTGGCGTGCTCCCCCTGCACGACGAGCGCGCCTCGCTTCCCCCGCGTGACGAAGAGCAGCCGTCCGGGTGCGGTGCGGGCCGCGCCCAGATCGCCGAAGAGCGAGCGCGCCTCCTCGTCGTTGCAGAAGAAGGCGTCGGCTCGGGCGATCACCTCGCGCACGCGCCCCGGCTCCGCGGCGGTGGCGCGCCGATAGGTCCCGGCTGCGGTTCGACGGCCGCGCGCGCCCACCGCCCGAAGGAAGTCGATCTGGCGGCCGGGCTCGAAGAAGGGAACGCAGTAGACCCACTCCGGGAGGTCGCCGGACGGGAGCTCGGCGGGGGTGAGGCGCCCTTCCGCGCCCCACACCGCGCGGCGCATCGTGGCGCGGCCAAAGCCGTCGTGCGAGATCTCGAAGTGCGGAAGCTCTTCCGGAGGCACCGCCCTGCCGATCCACTCGATCCGCTCCGCCGCGGGAGCGAGCTCCGCGGGCATGGGGTCGGGACGGGGGCCGAGCATGGTGACGCGTGCGCCCGCGCGGCGCGCGGCGAGAGCCGTGTAGAGGCCGGCGCCGCCTGCCGCGTGCTCGGTCCTCCCCGCGAAGTGGAGACGGTCGATCGAGGCCCCGCCCACCACGAGGAGGCCGGGAGCCTCCGTCACGGCGTCGTTCGTTTGAGGCCCGCCTCTTCGATCAGCCGGTTGTTGTCGCCGATCACCCGCCACTCCCTCGCGAGGGCTACGAGGCAGACGGCGAAGGTGAGCCACGCGAATGCCTCGTGCACGAGGGGGGGAAGCACGCGCGTGTGGATGGCGGCGCCGACGATGAAGTTGGCGACCACGAGGAGGAGGGCGAGCGTCATCACCGGAAAGACCTTTCCCTTCATGGCCACGGTGCGGCGGCGGAAGGAGTCGCCCCACCCCTTCTCCTTCTCCATGTTCTTCATCTCCACGCCCGTGGCGATCAGGAAGAACATGATGAAGGAGTGGGCGGCCACGAGCAGGGTCGTGGCGAGGAGCGACACGAGGAAGTGCGACCGCATCGTCACGGGGGCGCCCGGCACCTGGTAGCCGAGCACGATGGACCCCAGGAAAGCCAGGGTTCCCACGAAGGCAAGGGTCAAGAGACTGATGGACATACTCGTTGGCAGCCTACCGGAGACGACGGGTCAATTTCCAGTTGACTTCTGGCGGGCCACCTTCTAACGTCTGCCCTCTCGGTCGAGCACGTCGGGGTCCCGGGTTCCACCCGGGCCGCCCCTTGGGGGGGCGCCCTCACCCAGTCGCAGCCGTGACCGGGCTGGTTTGAGGAGGTCTTATGCCCAGGGACCGGCGGATCCGCCGCTCTGCCGCACTCACCCTCGTCCTCGGCTCTCTTTCGTTCTTCGCCCCCGAAGCCCGGGCGTCGTCGCCGGACGGCCTCTGGACCGACCTCGCCGCGGACGCCGGAACGCCCAGCGATGGCTCAAACCAACGGCCTCCGCGCCGCTACCACCTCGATCTCGAGGCTCTCGACGCACTTCTCGCGAGGGTGCCGGCGGACGCTACCGAGCGAGCGAGGGTCCGATTGACCGTGCCGAGTCCTAGTGGCGCCTTCCTCTCGTTCCAGGTCGAGGAGTCGCCCGTGATGGAGCCGGAGCTCGCCCAGCAGTTCCCGGAGATCCGGACCTACCGGGGGCAGGGAGCTCCGTCCTCCGCGACGAGCCTGCGCCTGGCGCGGACCCCGCTCGGATTCCAGGCCACTGTCGTGACCCCCGACGGGGTCTTCTTCGTCGAGCCGGAAGACCGCGAGGCCGTCGCCTATCGGAGCGTGTACGCGGACGGCCCCCTCGCCGAAGGGTTCGAGTGTCTCGTGACCTCCCTGGCCCGTTCGAGGTCCGCGGGCGCCATCACGTCGATCTTCCCCTCGGGAAACAACGCGCTGCGGACGTACCGCCTCGCCGTGGCCGCTACCGGGGAGTACACGCAGTTCTACGGCTCGCAGGCGCTCGCCCTCGCGGCCATCGCTACCACCGTGAACGGTGTGGATGCGATCTACAACCTAGACATCGCGGTGAACCTGGTGCTCGTGGGAAACAACAACACCATCGTCTTCCCGGATCCCACGACCGACCCCTTCCCGCTCGCCGACAAGAACGCGGAGACGCAGGCCGCGATCGACGCGGCGATCGGCAACGGCAACTACGACATCGGCCACCTCTTCCATAACGCGGGCAGCAGCATCTCCGGCAATGCCGGCTGCATCGGCTGCGTGTGCACGGCCGGCCTCAAGGGCAGCGGCTGGAGCCAGGGGCCCAACCCGAGCAGCGGCAACTTCACCTTCCTGGCCTCCCACGAGATGGGACACCAGCACGGCGCCAACCACACCTGGAACGGCCCCGGCTGCGGCAACGAGGTGTCGCCCGCCCGCTACGAGCCGGGCAGCGGAACCACGATCATGTCGTACTCGAGCATCTGCGGAGCCGACAACATCCAGGGCAGCCAGGTCGGCAACCTCTACTTCCACGCGGGGAGCCGGGCCCAGATCACCACCTACACCGCCGGCGGGGGGGCTTGCGGCGCCGTGAGCAACACCGGAAACGCCGCCCCCACCGTCTCCGCGGGCGCCGACTACCAGATCCCCCGCGGCACCCCCTTCGTACTCACGGCCTCGGGGAGCGATCCCAATGCGGGGAACAGCCTGAGCTACACCTGGGAGCAGTTCGATCTCGGGCCCAAGGCCGCGCTGAACGCCGTGGACGACGGCCAGATCCCGCTGTTCCGATCGCGTCCGCCCACGACGAATCCGGACCGCACCTTTCCCCTTTTCGCAGACCTCCTCGCGGGGTCGCCGAACCTCTTTCCGAACAAGCTCGGAGAGCAGCTTCCCAGCCAGGACCGCTCCCTCGACTTCCGTACCACGGTGCGCGACAACGTGGCGGGCGGGGGGGGGGCGGACGACGACGAGATGACGATCACCGTCCTGGGCGATCCCTTCCTTCTCACGTCGCCCGGGACCGGGGCAGGGGCCGGTCTGGAATGCGGCGTCACGGACGACGTCACCTGGACCGTGGGGGGCGGCAACGTGGCGCCCACCGTGAACGTTCGCCTCTCCACCAACGGAGGCGCCACCTTCCCGATCACGCTGGCCGCGGGTACCGCCAACGACGGGGCGGCAAGCGTGCTCGTGCCCGCGACCCTGGCCCCGAGCGCCCGTGTCCGGATCGACGCCGTGAACAACATCTTCTTCGCCCTGTCGCCGCCCACGACGATCGAGGACACGCTCGACCCGAACGTGGTTTGCCCCCCGGACATCGTCGTGGAGTGCACGGGGAACAACGGGATCACGGTCAACGACCCCCAGCTCGCCGCCTTCTTCGCGGGGGCCCAGGCGACCGACGCCTGCGATCCCGCGGTCGCCATCGCCCATAACGCGCCCGGCCTCCTGCCCGTGGGGGTGACGAACGTCACCTTCACGGCGACGGACGATTCCTTCAACTCCGCGCAGTGCGTGGCCCAGGTCACCGTCGCCGACACGCATCCGCCCACGATCGCGGCGAGCGTCGACCCGGATCGGCTCTGGCCCCCGAACCACAAGCTCCGCGACATCACGGCGACCGTGGTGGTGGCCGACGTGTGCAACCCCGCGCCGACCTTCGTCCTCACCAACATCACGAGCAACGAGCCCGATAACGGCCTGGGAGACGGGGACACGGTCGGGGACATCCAGGGCGCGACCTTCGGGACGCCGGATACCGCGTTCAAGCTGCGCGCCGAACGCTCCGGCCGCGGGAACGGGCGCGTCTACACGATCTTCTACACGGCTTCGGACGGGGCCAACACGGCGGACACGACGGACACGGTGATCGTGCCCCACAGCCCGAATAACTGATTCACCTCGCCGAGGCTTCTTTGGGCAGTCAACCCGGTTTGAAGGCGGGGGTCTTGTCCTCGGCCGTGAAGAGGGGTCCGTCGACGCCCATCCGCGCCGCCAAAATCTCGAGCTCGGCGCGGTTGAAGGCCTCGGTGACGTGGGCGATCCGGCCCGATCCGTCGACGAGGAAGAGCGTGGGCACGGTCAGGAGGCCCAGGGACTCCGCGAGCGGATAGGGGTCGGCCTCCAGGCGCACGGGCACGGCCAGACCCATCGTGGACACGAGGGTCCGAGCCGTGTCCGGGTCGTCCTGGAGGACGAGCCTCACGGCGCGGCCGCCGCCCGCTCGCCGGTGGATCCGATCGAAATAGGGCAGGGTCTCCCGTGTCGTCTTGCAGTTGCGATGGCCGACGAGGAAGAGCGCTTCCCCCTCCGACCACGCTTCGGCCGTCGGGTGGCTCTGCCCGTCGAGACCGGGGAGGGAGAGGGCGGGGAACGGGCCGTCCCGGCGGACGCCGGAGACGCTCACGCCTCGACGAAGTCGGCGATCACCCGCTTCGGGATGACGCCGGCCTCGTGCCCGCGATCGAGGAAGGTCTGGACCGCCTGGCGCCCGCGCGCGCCGGATTCGACCGTCATGTCGTTCACCCACATCCCCACGAACCGGTCGGCCACCGCGGGGTCCATCCCCCGCGCGAAGCTCATCGCGTACTCGAGCGCCTCCTTGCGGTGCCCCAGGGAGTACCGCACCGTCTCGCGCACGAGGCGGGTGAGGCGGGCCATGAGCTCCGGCCCCAGGTCGCGCCGCACGGCGTTGCCCCCGAGGGGCAGCGGCAGCCCCGTCTCCTCCTTCCACCACGCCCCGAGGTCGAGGACCTTCACGAGCCCCTCGCCGCCGAACGTGAGCTGGCCCTCGTGGATGACGAGGCCGACGTCCGCCCGGCCCTCGCGGACCTCGTCGAGGATGCGGTCGAAGGCCACGACCCGTGTGCGGACCTGGGGCGCGTAGAGCTTCAACGCGAGGAAAGCGGAGGTGAGCGTGCCCGGCACCGCCACCAGCGCCTCCGCCACGCGCCGCGGCTCGAGGGGCTCCCGGGCCACGAGCAGGGGGCCGTACCCGTCGCCGATGCTCCCGCCACAGGGCATCAGCGCGTAGCGATCGGCCACGTAGGGCCAGGCATGGAACGAGAGGGCGGTGACCTCGTGGGTGCCCTTCGCCGCCTCCCGGTTCAGCGTCTCGATGTCGGTGAGGACGTGCGCGATCTCGAGCCCGTCCGTGGGCACCTTGCCCCGGGCCAGACCGTAGAACATGAAGGCGTCGTCGGAGTCGGGGCTATGCGCGAGCGAGATCTTCATTGAAAGAGTGCGCGGACAGGCGCGACCGGAGGTCGGGCGCCCATTCCGCGATCGGCCGGGTGACGTTTGCGACGCGGATCTCCCGCCCGCCGCGCCAGCGCTCCAGCGCGGAAATCACGGACTGCGCGGGGGACCGCCGCTCCTTCGCGTGGATGTTCACGACCACCACCTCCGCGTTGCGCACGAGGTCCTCGGAGCCCGCCTTCCAGCGTTCGGGAGCGAGGAAGGGGTGGACGACGAAGACGTTCCAGTCGGGGCGCGCGATCCCCACCACCGTGGACCCCTCGATCACCACCGGCTCGTCGCCCCGCAGCGAGCCCCGCACGGTGTTCCACGCCGTGGGCGCGTGCTCGCGCTTGGCGATGACCCAGACCACGCGGCGGGCGCCCGCGGCGGAGAGCCGGTCGGTGTCGGTGCCGGGCTGACGCAGCACCTCCGGGTCCTCGATGAGGCGGAACGGCTCCTCGATGTCGCAGACGACGCAAGGGGTTCCCCGCGGGCAACGCTTGAACACGTCTTCGGTGGTCGTGAACTTGACCGCGACGGCGTTTCGAGAGGGGATGGCTTCCACGACGCTCACGGCCGCCGCGGTCTTGCCCGCCCGGCTGCACGCGCCGGATACGGTGACGATCATCTTCGGATCATAGTTCAGGCGCCGGGCGCCGATCCACCCGAAATCTCCGGCCCATGTTCTGGAGGACGACGGCGCCGAGGATCAGCACCGCCCCCACCCACTGCCGCGGCCCGAGGCGCTCGCCGAGGAAGAAGAACGCGAGCACGAGCGTGACCACGACTTCCAGCGAGCTCAGGACCGAAGCGCGGCCGGGACCGACGCGCGCGAGCCCGCCGAGGAAGGCGTACATCGCGACCACCGTACAGAGGATCGCGATGGCGAGCACGAGCAGCCAGGCCACGGGGGAGGGAGGCAGCGCGAGGCCGCCACGGGCCGCCCCGAGGACGCCCAGGCCCACCGCCGCCGCCTGGGCGAGGTGCAGGGCCGCGGTCTCCGCGGGCACGTCGCGCGCGAACCGGCTGGAGAGGACGATGTAGGTCGCGTAGATGACGGCGCAGGCGAGCGCGTAGTAGATCCCGGGTCCCCCGGCGATCGCCGCCCCCGCGGTCAGGGCGCACCCGGAGAACGCGAGCACGGCGGACAAAAGGCCGCGCACCGTCAGGTGCTCGAGGCCCAGGAGCGCCGACTCGAGCATCACGATCACGGGATACGTGTAGACCACGAGGGAGACGGTGGTGGCGGGCACGGTCTCGAGCGCCTTGAAATAGGTCACGGCGTTGCCGATGAACACGACTCCCAGCGCCCAGAGGAAGAGACGCTGCCGCACGGGCAGCGTCTTCCCGCGCGTCAGGAGCGCGAAGAGGCCCGCGGCGAGGAGGAAGCGCCAGAAGAGAAGGGGACCGGTCTCGACCCCGTAGCGGTAGGCCGCCTTCGCGAGGATGGGCATGGTCCCGTAGGCGACGGTGCTGACGAGGATCAGGACGAGGCCGCGCCCGGCCTCGGGGCGCGCGGCGACTTCCCGGGTGGGGGGCATGGCGCCCCAGTATAGGGAGCCGCGACTACAATCGCTTTTCCGGGAGGTGCCCTTGTCGGAAGTCGCGGTACGTCTGGAGGGAGTGCGCAAGGCCTTCGACGGCCACGTCGCGGTGCGCGACCTCTCGCTGGAGATCCCGCGAGGGAGCGTGTTCGGGCTCCTCGGCCCCAACGGGGCGGGCAAGACCACCACCCTGCGCATGGTGATGAACGTCTTCGCCCCCGACGAGGGACGGATCGAGATCGGGGGACGGCCGGCCGACGTGGCGGCGCGCGACCGCATCGGCTACATGCCGGAGGAGCGCGGGCTCTACCCCCGCATGGTGCTCTGGGAGCTGCTCCTGTTCCTCGCCGAGATCAAGGGCACGTCGCGCCGCGATGCGGCGGCGCGCCTCCCCGCCTGGCTGGAGCGGCTGGGGCTCGCGGAGTGGGGGAAGCGCCGCGTCAACGAGCTCTCGAAGGGGATGCAGCAGAAAGCGCAGTTCATCGCCACCGTGCTCCACGAGCCGGACGTGCTGATCCTCGACGAGCCCATGAGCGGCCTCGATCCCGTGGGCACGGACCTCATGCGCGAGGTGCTCCTCGACCAACGCCGGAAGGGGACGACCCTCGTCCTCTCCAGCCACCAGATGGAGACGGTCGAGCGCATCTGCGACCGCGTGGCCCTGCTGAACCGCGGGGAGAAGATCCTCGACGGGGCGGTCGCGGATGTGAAGGCGCAGCACGGCCGCAACTCCCTCGTGCTCGCCTTCGACGGGGACGGAAGCTTCCTCTCCGACCTCCCGGGCGTTCTCCGTCTCACGGACCACGGCCGCTACGTGGAGATCCGTCTGAAGGACGGGGCGGATCCCCAGGCCGTGCTCCGGGAGGCCACCAGGCACCTGCGGCTCAGCCGGTTCGAGATCGTGGAGCCGAGCCTGCACGACATCTTCGTGGCGCGGGTCACCGGACACGAGCAGGAGGTCGCGTGACCCGCGTGCTCGTGGTGGCGCGGCGCGAGTACCTGGAGCGCGTGCGCTCCAAGGCCTTCATCATCGCCACCGTGCTCGGGCCCATCCTCCTGACGGGGATCACCCTCGTCCCTGCGATGGTCGCAGGGCGGGGAGGCGACGCCCTCCGGGTAGCGGTGCTCGACGACACGGGAAGCCTCGAAGGCCCGGTGGAAGAGGCGCTCGCCCGGAGCGAGCGGGAGGGCAAGCGCCGATTCCTCGTGGAGCCGCGGGGGGAGGGTCCTCGCGAGGAGCGCGAGAAGCGCCTGAAGGAGGCGGTGCGGGCGCAGAAGCTCGACGGCTACCTGCACCTCCCCGCGGACGCGCTCGAGAAGGGCTCGGCCGTCTACTACGGCCGCAACGTGAGCAACGCCGTCGACCTGCGGGTGCTCGAGAACACCGTCTCGGACACGCTCGTAGGGCGACGTCTGGCCGCGGCCGGCCTCGACTCCGACCGGATCCGGACCCTCACCCGCAAGATCGACCTCACGACCATCCGCGTCACCGCGGCGGGCGAGCGCGAGGACCGGGGCGCGACCATGATCTTCGCGATCGTCCTCCTGATGATCCTCTACACCACGGTCCTCATGTGGGGCCAGGCGGTCATGACCGGGGTCATCGAGGAGAAGACGAGCCGGGTCGTCGAGGTCATCGCCTCCTCCGTCTCCTCGATGAAGCTCCTCGCGGGCAAGCTCCTGGGGGTGGGGGCGGCGGGCCTCACGCAGTTCGTCGTGTGGTCGGCCTCCATCTTCTTCGCCTCGATCGGCGCGGCCGCCTACGCCCCCCGCGACAAGCTCCCCGAGGTGACGCCCCTCGTGCTCGTCTCCTTCATGGTGTTCTTCCTGCTCGGCTACGCGCTCTACTCCTCCCTCTTCGCCGCGGTGGGGGCGTGCGTGAACACCACCCAGGAAGCCCAGAGCCTCGCCTTCCCGGTGTTCATGCCCCTCGTCTTCGCCGTGACGTTCTTCCCGATCGTCCTGCAGTCCCCGGACGGTCGCCTCGCCACGGTCCTCTCCCTCGTCCCGCTCTTCACCCCGCTCCTCATGTTCCTGCGCATCACCATCCTCACGCCTCCGGCCTGGCAGATCGTCTTGAGTGTCGTCCTCACCAGCGCCACCGTGGTCGGGGTCCTCTTCGTGGCGGCGCGGATCTACCGCGTGGGCATCCTCATGTACGGCAAGCGCCCAACGCTCCCTGAGATCCTGCGTTGGGTTAATAGAACCTGAGGCTCTATGCCGCCTTGCCCGCCCGCCCGTGCTGCTTCCGGCGCTTCCGGTGCGGGCGGTGCGGTCGGTTGCACCGCCCGCGATTCGCGGCAGCTCCCACATGCTAGTGCGGCGGAGCCGTGGGATAGGAAGTGGGATAGGGACTGGGCCAGACCGGGGTGGGTTGCCAATTGAGCAGGGCCGCCGTCACGCGGATCGTTTCCACACCCGGGCCCGCGTTCTCCACCACAAGGTCATAAGTCCCGCTCGCGCCGGGGTTGGCGATGACGCCCTCCCGTCTTCCGTTGCGCGGGAACGACCGCCGCTCGCAATCTGCGGCCGCGCGAAAGTTTGGACAGCCCACGCCGACCAGGGTGGCGCTCACCGAGTTGGCCGGATCGTTCCACTGCAACGTGACCTCGAGGTTGCTTGTGGAAGGCACGCTGACGTTGAGGAGTCGCTGGCCGCCCGGCTCGACGTTGTCGAACACCTGGGTGAGGATCACGTTTGGCTCGGCGGCGAGCGGGTCGGAACCGGTGGGCGACGCGGGCCCGCTGCAGGCGACGAAGCTGACGAGGATCAAGGCGGCGAGAGCGGGAACGGCGGCTGCGGAAATACGCGAGCTTCTGTTCAACATGACGAGTCTCCTTCCATGAGCGGCTTTGAACGTCGTGCGGCGCCGCCTGGAAGTGCGGTACACGGATGAGTGCGGCGACATGCAGGTAGACGAGGCGCGTCACGCCTTCGTTCGGCTTCGAGGCAAAGACCTAGCGAAACCCTAGAACCGCTCGGTCATTCCGTTAGGCTCCCGGCGAGGCAGGTCGAGCGGCACGCATTCCCGACCAATTCCATAGACGGAGCGCTCTCGCGGACCTGACTGGCGAGGACTAGCGGTCGACGTTCCCGGAGATCATGAAATGGGTGAAGAGAAGGTGACTCACGGCAACAGCCACCCGAGGATCACGGCCACGCCGATGAAGGCCGCGATGAGCGCGACCACCGCGAGCAGGGCGACGATCATCTCGGCGATCGCACCCCGCCAGCTGGGTACGGACGACTCGCCGTCGTCCTCGAGCACGACAGCGAGCTCCTCGGCACTGAGCTCGACCAGATCGGCCGGATCGTGGCCGTCCCCCGGCTCGTCGGCCTCCGTCACCTTCTGACCCGCCCGTGGGGCGACACTAGGTCGACGCATCGCGTCGGGCGCGGTCGAGTAGATCCCCGACTCCCAGGCTGGCCGCCCAGCGCTCGAGGTAGCCGTCGTCGATCGCGCCGCTCCTCGTCCGGAGCACGCCCACGACGTCCGTCCACTGGCGGTCCGAGACCTCGCCTCCCGCTCGAAACCACTCCAGCTTGGCGAGCACGGTGTCTTCGGGGGAGGCCACGGGGAAGCGTCGAGCCGAGGCCGAGTCTTCGAGGGCTGCCGGCTGCGCGCGCCGCAACGCTTCGAGGTCGTAGGGTCTCCGCTTCGAGATGAACACGTCGATCTTGAACATCGTGTCGAGATGGATGAGATTGAAGGAGCGGCGCGCTTCGACGGACGCCCGGATCCGATCCTCGTCCAGGTAGTAGCGCTCTCCAAGACGATCCACCAGGAACCGCACTTGGTCGAGGTCGAGATCGGCGACGACGTCCGCGTCGATGCTCGTCCGGGGAACACCGTGGGCCGAGCTGGCCAGGGACCCGCCCACGTAGTGCGCCACCCCCAGGGCGTCCAGGGCATCGACAACCGGCCCGAGCGCCCTCAGCAGATCGGATGCGGTCACGGCGTGCGCGCGGCGAGACGGGTGCGCACGCCGGCGGCGAGCTCGAGGCCGTAGTGCAGCTCGACGAACCGAAGCCCCACCTCGACGGGGTCGGTGAGCCCCGTCGACTCGCGGATGGCCCGATGGGCGAGCCCGATCACCTGCGCGCTCAAGGAGAGGGCCATCTGCGCCCGGCGAGCGGGCCCCGCCGCGCGCAACAGCTCGAAGTGCTTGCGCTCGGTATCCGGGTCGGTGTCCGCCGAGCGCGCCTGCATGGCCAGCGCCATTGTACTTCCCGCCTTCGCGCCGCCCCTCCCCGCTACCCGGAGATCATGAGGTGGGTGAATCGAGCGTGATCGCCCTGCGCCCGCTACTGATAACCCCTGTCGTACTGCTCGAACTGCGGCATGTTCGCGAAACGCGCGGGAGGGGCGGGGCCGTCCAGGAAAGCCGTCGTGTCAGGGTCGACGTCGACCGCGGGATTCATTTCGCGCAAGAGACGCGCGAGCCTGCGGATGTTGTCGAGGCGCGAGGTAGAGGAGCCCCCGGGCAGCACCCCGTAGTTCACGAAGGTGGTGACGAAGACCCGGACGGGCTCCCAGCGGACGCCGTCGGCGAGGGCCACCACGTCGAGGAGCACGGCCGCGTCCCACGGAGGGTCCGGAGGAAGCTGGCGCACCACGAGGCGTCCGATCTCTTTCCATTGGACCTCGCGCGTCCGTCCCTGGGCCGAGGTCACTCGCAGGCCCCCGTCGAATATCTCGCACTTGTGGGCCGTGAAGCGGAGGGCGCTCTTTTCGGGCATCCCTAGCCCCCGGACTCCGCGGCCTCCGCGAGGATCCCGGGCGGCGTGTCGTCGTCCAGCTGGTCCAGGTAGCCTTCCGGGAGCGCGACCTTTTGAGTGCCCCCGGTCTTTCCGCGGGGGACGCGCACCGCATCGGGTGGGAAGGGCTGGCTCCGGTCGACACCCGCGAGGACTTCTCCCAGCTCGTCGAGGGTTTTCACCTGCATGAGCCGCTGCCGCAGTGCCGCCCCTCCCGGGAATCCCTTCGTGTACCAGGAGCTGTGCTTGCGGAAGGTCCGCATCGCGCTCACCTCCCCCGCCCAGGCGACGAGGAGCCGCGCGTGCTCGAGCATCACGTCCACGACACCTCCGTAGTCCGGCGGGTTCTCGGGCTCGCGTCCGTCGAACACGTCGGCGAGGTCGCGGAAGAGCCAGGGCCTCCCCAGGCACCCCCGGCCCACGATCACCCCGTCGCACCCGGTGGCGCGCATCATGCGCAGCGCGTCCTCCGCTTCCCAGACGTCGCCGTTGCCGAGGACGGGGATGCGCGTGACCGCGCGCTTCAGCTCCGCGATCGCCTCCCAGCGCGCCTCCCCGTCGTAGAGCTGGGCGGCGGTGCGGGCGTGGAGCCCGACCGCGGCGCAGCCCTCCTCCTCCCCGATGCGCCCCGCGTCCAGGAACGTCGGATGCTCGTCGTCGATGCCCACGCGGAACTTGATCGTCACGGGCACCCGGCCCGCCGCCCGCACCGCGGCGCTCACGATGCTCCGCAGGAGCCTCGGCTTCAGGGGGATGGCGGCGCCCCCGCCCTTGCTCGTGACCTTCCGCACCGGGCAGCCGAAGTTCAGGTCCAGGTGGTCGATCCGGCCTTCGCCCACCATCAGCCGGACCGCCTCCCCCACGTAGTGGGGGTCGACGCCGTAGAGCTGCAGGCTCCGCGTCGTCTCTTCCTCGCCGAAGCTCGCGAGGAGCAGCGTCTTCCGGTTGCCCTCGACGAGGGCGCGCGCGGTGATCATCTCGCTCACGTAGAGCCCGGCCCCGAAACGGCGGCAAAGGGTGCGGAAGGGCGGGTTCGTGACCCCGGCCATGGGAGCGAGCACGACGGGCGGCCACACCCGCATCGGACCGATGGCGACGGGCGGGAACTCACCGGAGGCCGCGAAGGGGACGCCCCGGTTCCGGGGGCTGCGGTAGACGGCGTCCATGCTTTTCCGGGGCAGTATCCCACGCAAGGCGGGGAACGACGAGTGTCGGGGGCGCGAGCCTAACGCCGGCTGCTGCGGGCGTCCTCTTCCACGACCAGGTGCTTGGGGGCGGAGCGGTCGAGGAAGCGCAGGTTCAGCCGCCGGATGTTGTCCTTGCCGAGGTAGGAGTTGCGGACCTCGGCCCGCGTGGTGAACTGCTCGTCCTTGTTGGGGCCTCCGACCTCCTCGATGACCACGACGTCCCCGGGCCCGAGCGAGGCCATGGAGGTGCAGACCCGCGCCCCGCCCCGCCCGACGTTCTCCGCGATCGTCCGCTCCTCCTGGAGCACGTCGCCCTGGCTGTCCATGCGCCGCAGCTTGAAGTTCGCGAAGATGTCGAGCCGCGTGTCGCGTCGACGCTCCTGGGCGGAAGGCGTCGGCGAAGGAGCCGCGGAATGCGAGCCGGTTCGGAGCTGGTCGGGCGGGGGGCCGGCCTTGAACTGGGCGTAGGCCTCCCGGAGCGCCGTCGCCATGTCGTGGGCGGACTTGAAACGGTCCGCGCGGTTCTTGGCGAGCGCGTGGCGGATGACGGGAATGAGGGGAGCGGGCAAGCGCGCCGCCGCCGGACCCTCCACGGGGATCGGGTCCTGGATGTGCTTGAAAAGCGTGGCCACCGCGGTGTCGCCCTTGTAGGGCACCTGGCCGGTGAAGATCTCGTAGGTGACGACCCCCGCCGCGTAGACGTCGGATCGGTGGTCGATCCTCTCTCCCAGGCACTGCTCCGGGCTCATATATTCCGGCGTGCCCATGATCTGGCCGGTGGACGTGAGGCCCCCGGTGTTGCTCGTCTCGTGCTTGGCGATGCCGAAGTCCATGAGGCGGATGACGGGGCGCTGCGCCTGGTCGCGCATGAGCATGATGTTCGGCGTCTTCATGTCGCGGTGGATGATGCCGACCTCGTGGATGGCCTGGAGCCCGTCCGCGACCTGGATGCAGACCTCGAAGGCCTCTTCGAGCGTGAGGCCTCCGTCGCGGAGGACCTGCTTCACGTCCGTCCCCTCCACGTACTCCATGGAGATGTAGCGGACCCCGCCGTCCTCGCCGTACTCGTGGATGCGGCACACGTTGCGGTGGGAGACCTTCCGGGCGAGCTTGATCTCGGAGCGGAAGCGCTGGGCGGCCTCGCTCGTGCCCGCGAGCTCCGCGCGCAGGACCTTGATCGCCACGATCTCGTCGAGCATGCGGTCGTGGGCGCGATAGACCATGCCCATGCCGCCGCGGCCCACCGGCTTCTGCACCTCGTAGCGGCTCGCGATCAGGGCGCCCTGGGTGAGCGCCGTGAGCGCCCGCCCGCAGGTGAAGCAGGCCTCGGCGCCGTCGTCGTTCTTCGATTTGCAGGAGGGACAGATCATGATGATCGACTCGTACGATTGTGCAACGGACGTGCCACGAATGGGAAAGGCTTATCCAATGAAAAGGAGGGCTTTTTCGGTCGCGGAGCCGGTCTTCTGCGCTTAGAGTTGTCCAGAATTCGGCCGCCACCCGCTCCACGGCCGCCGAGCGACGGCCTGAGCGCGCCGAGCATAGCATCGCCGTCAACCGGCCGTTCGCTGGGCTAAGATGCCGGCCTGAGCATGGCCCTCCGCTCCGTCAACCCCGCCGACGGGCGGCTCGTCCAGGAGTACCCCGAAGCCGAGCCGGAAGCCGTCGCGCGCATCCTTCGCGAAGCGCACGCGGCGTTTCTCGAGTGGCGGCGGACGACGTTCCCCGAACGCGCGGTCCCCCTGAAGCGCGCGGGGGCCCTCCTCCGCGAGCGCCGGGAGGAGCTCGCGCGCTTGATGGCCCTCGAGATGGGCAAGCCGGTGGCCCAGGGGCGGGCGGAGGCGGAGAAGTGCGCGTGGGTGTGCGACTACTACGCGGAGAACGCCGAGCGCTTCCTGTCCCCCGAGGTCATCCCGACGGACGCCTCCCGCAGCTACGTGGCGTTCGTCCCCCTCGGGGTCGTGCTCGCGGTCATGCCCTGGAACTTCCCGCTGTGGCAGGTCTTCCGATTCGCCGCGCCCGCCTTGATGGCGGGCAACGCGGGCGTGCTCAAGCACGCGGGCAACGTCTCCGGCTGCGCGCTCGCCATCGAGCGCATCTTCGCCGACGGGGGCCTCCCGCCCGCCCTCTTCCGCACGCTCCTCGTCCCGTCCACGCGCGTGGCCGAGATCATCGCGGCCCCCGAGGTCATGGCCGTCACCCTCACCGGAAGCACGCCCGCCGGCCAGGCGGTGGCCGCGCGCGCCGGGTCGCTCCTCAAGAAGACCGTGCTCGAGCTGGGAGGAAGCGACCCCTACGTCGTGCTGGAGGACGCCGACCTCGACGCCACCGCCGAGACCTGTGCCGCCTCGCGGCTCATCAACGGCGGCCAGAGCTGCATCGCGGCCAAGCGATTCGTGGTGGTGGAGTCGGTGCGCGAGCGATTCCTCGAGCGGTTCGTCGAGCGCATGAAGGCCCGGACGATGGGCGACCCCCTGCAGGAAGGCATCGACCTCGGCCCGCAGGCGCGCCGCGACCTCCGCGACGAGCTTCACGACCAGGTGCGCCGGAGCGTGGCCGCGGGGGCGCGCGTCGTCCTCGGAGGCGACGTACCCGAGGGCCCCGGAGCCTACTATCCGGCCACGGTCCTCGACGCGGTGGGGCCGGGGATGCCCGCCTACGACGAGGAGCTGTTCGGGCCGGTGGCGTCCGTGATCTCCGCCCGCGACGAGTCGGACGCCGTCCGGATCGCCAACGACTCCCCGTTCGGGCTGGGGGCGGCCGTCTTCACCCGCGACAGCGCGCGCGGCGAGCGCCTCGCCGCGGAGGCGCTGGACGCGGGCTCCTGCTTCGTCAACAGCCCCGTGAAGTCCGATCCCCGGCTTCCCTTCGGCGGAATCAAGCTCTCCGGCTACGGCCGGGAGCTTTCGCACTTCGGGATCCGGGAGTTCGTGAACGTGAAGACCGTCTACGTGAAGTAGGTGATCCACCACCTCGCCCTGCGCGTGGCCGACCTCGAGAAGTCGCGTGCCTTCTACTCCGACCTCCTCGGCCTGCCCGTACGCCGCCGTCTCGAGGACGAGCGCGGGCTTCGCGCCCTCTGGCTGGACGCGGGTCCCGTCGTGCTCATGCTGGAGCGCGAGCTGCGAGGCGGGGGCGACGCTTCCGGCTCCGGTCACCTGCTCGCTCTCGCGGTCGACGATCTCGAGGCGTGGTCGGAGCGCCTGCGCGCGGCGGGAGTGGCGGTGGTGGACCGCACGGAGCACACCCTCTACTTCCGCGATCCCGACGGGCATCGCGTGGGAGTGAGCACGTTCCCCGTCCCCCCGACGTACAAACCGCTGTAGGCCGCGCGTCCAACACGTTGTTCATCGTGCGTTAGGCACGCTCGTTCAAAAACATAACCCAGAACCTTTGTCCGCTCTCTCGCGTCAGAGGACGAGAGCGGCATGCGCGACGACCAACGGCTTGGGCGCGGGACGCGGGACGGCTTCCGGCGGAGCGGTGCGCGGTTCGGGACGGCGGCCGCGCTCGCTCTCGCCCTCGCCGCCGCGGCGCCGGAGGTGAGCGGGGCGGATCGGCCGGACACCCTCATCCCCGAGATAGCGCCCTCGCTGCCGCAGCCCGCGCCGACTTCGCCCGCCTTCCCGGAAGCGCCACCGCCGACCGGCGAGCTCCGGCTCTACTGGTTCGATCCCAAGGGCCTCGCTCCCTTCGTGTTCGAGCCCGCGTCCAGGGAAGTGAGCCGGATCTTCCGCGATGTGGGGGTGACGCTCCGCTCCGAGAAGGGAAGCTCGGATACGAACCTCGGGGAGGGAAGCCTCGACATCCCGGTGATCCTCCTCCCCGCCGATCCCATGCCCACGCGCGCCTCCCGGCGGGTGCTGGGACTCGTGCCGCGGGAATCCCTCGGCCCGCGCGCGGTGTGGGTCTTCCTCTCCAGCGTCCGGTGGACGCTCGGCCACGACGTGCGCTCGTCGCGGATGTCGCCCCGGCAGGCGAACGAGCTCGGCCTCGCCCTCGCGCGCGTGGTCGCGCACGAGGTCGTGCACGCGGTGGCCCCCGACGCGCCGCACACGAGCGGCGGGCTCATGCACCACTCGATGGACCGGACCTTCCTGCTCGGCATGAGGGCGCCGATCGATCCCGATTGCGGACGCGCCTTCGTCCGCAACCTCGAGGAGATCCTGGCCCCGCGCAGCCCCGCCGCCGCACGCCTCGGCGTCGAGCGGGAGGCCTCGCTCCCCTGAGGGTCTCTCCGGTCCCCGCGAGTCCCTGCTAGACTCGCTGCCCCATGCCTGGACGCGCGCGGAAGGTAGCGTCGGCGCTCGTCCTCCTGCTGTCCACGGCCTGCACGGGGGCGAAGGCCCCGCGCGACTCCCGGCCGAACGTCCTCCTCGTCCTCGCCGACGACCTGTCGTTCCGCATCGGCCTCTACGGCGAGGGCCCGAGAACGCCGAACCTGGAGCGGCTGGCCCGCCGGGGACGGAGGTTCGACCGCGCGTACTGCCAGTATCCGCTGTGCAGTCCGAGCCGGACGTCCCTGCTGACCGGGTGGCGGCCGGAGCGGACGCAGGTGTGGGGGAACCTGCGGCCGCCGCGAGAGATGGTGGCAGGAGCCACTCCTCTCCAGGAGCACTTCGAGGCCAACGGCTATTTCACGGCGCGCGTGGGCAAGGTCTACCACAGCCGCTACGAGGACGAGTTCCGCTGGTCGGCGGTGATCGACACCTACGACGAGGTACCGGAGGAAGGCCCGGCCGCGGCGTGGGGTCCCTCGGGTCGGCGCGACGAGGACGAGCCGGACGGCCGCGCCGCCCGCCGCACCGTGGAGCTCCTGGAGGCGCAGCGAGAGAAGCCGTTCTTCGTGGCCGTGGGCTTCCTGAAGCCCCACGATCCCTGGGTGGTGCCCGACTCGTATTTCCGGATGTACCCGAAAGACGCGATGGCGGTTCCCACCGTGCCCGCGGACGAGCAGGTCCTCGGGGCCCGGCGCGGAGCGGCGATGGAGATCCCCGCGGACCAGGAGCGGGCCGCCCTCTCCGCGTACTCCGCGTCCATCACCTTCATGGACGCGCAGCTCGGGCTCATCCTCGACGCGATGGACCGGAAGAGGCTGTGGGAGAGCACCGTCGTCGTCTTCCTCGGGGACAACGGCTTCCACGCGGGGGAGCACGGGATCTGGGGGAAGATGACGCTTTTCGAGGAATCGGCCAGAGTACCCCTCGTGATCGCGGCTCCCGGGCTCGTCCGTCCCGGGGAAGCGACGACCCGTCTCGCCGAGCTCGTGGACGTGTATCCCACCCTCGTCGAGCTTTGCGGCCTGCCGCGGGTGAAGGGATTGGCCGGACAGAGCCTCGCACCGCTCCTCCGCAGCCCGGAGGCCCCGGGCCGGAGCGCGGCCTTCACGATGCGCAAGGTGGGCGCCAACCGTCGCGGGCTGGTGGCCCAGAGCGTGCGCACCGACCGCTACCGGTACACGGAGTGGCCCGAGCAAGGCCCCGAGCTCTACGATCACGAGGACGACCCCGGCGAGCACCGAAACCTGGCCTCGGACCCCTCCCATGTGGCTACAATCAGGGAATTGAAAGCCGTGCTCGGTAAACCACGATGAGGCCTCGAGCGTCACACCGCTTGTGGGACATTCACGTGCCGCAAGCGAACACCCCGGCCCGTCGGGGGAAGGCGGTGAGGACCCTAAATACGCTCTGTTGAAAGCAGTTGGCCCGTCGGAGCGGCTCGGCACGCTCCTTGATCTTCCCATCTCGGGCGGACTCGTTTCAGACGGCCCTGGAGACGGAATGGTGGACATCGCTCGACCATCGCAAGCGCGGCAGAAGAGGATCCGGCGGATCGTCATGGGCGCCGGCGGCCTCGTCGCCGTGCTCCTGATCACGCTCGGTCTTTCGCGCCTCAAGCCGGCCGCGCCCACCGTGGAGCGATCGACGGTCTGGATCGACACGGTGAAGCGGGGTCCCATGCTGCGGCAGGTGCGCGGCCTGGGCACCCTCGTCCCCGAGGACATCCGCTGGATCACCGCCCAGACGGAGGGGCGCGTGGAGCGGCACGTGATCCTCCCCGGGACTGACGTGAAGCCCGACAGCGTGATCCTCGAGCTGAGCAACCCCGAGGTGGAGCTGCAGGCGCTGGACGCGGAGTCGCAGCTCCGCGCCGCGGAGGCGGCGTACACCGAGCTCACGGTGCGGCTCAAGAGCCAGCGCCTCGACCAGGAGGCGGCGGCGGCGCGCGTGCGGCGGACTACGCTCCAGGCCCGCATGCGCGCCGACGCCGACGAGCAGCTCGCGAAGGACGGCCTCGTCGCCGACATAACGGTCAAGATCTCGCGCGTCACCGCGGACGAGCTGCAGAACCGCGACCGCATCGAGCAGGAGCGCCTCTCGATCGGCGGCGAGGCGGTGGAGGCCCAGCTCACGGTGCAAGTCGCGCAGGTGGAGCAGGCGAAGGCCCTCGCCCGCCTGCGGCGCGAGCAGTTCAACGCGCTCAAGGTCCGCGCGGGCATGGAGGGCGTGCTACAGCAGCTGCCCGTCGAGGTGGGATCCCGCGTGACCGCGGGGACGAACCTCGCCCGGGTCGCGCAGCCCGGCAAGCTGAAGGCGGTCGTGAGGATCGCGGAGACGCAGGCCAAGGACGTGGAGAAGGGCCAGAAGGCCTCGGTCGACACCCGCAACGGCGTCGTCGAGGGCCACGTGGCCCGCGTCGACCCCGCGGCGCAGAACGGGACGGTCACGGTGGACGTGGCCCTCGACGGCCCGCTGCCCAAGGGCGCGCGGCCCGAGCTCTCCGTGGACGGCACGATCGAGCTGGAGCGCCTCACTGACGTACTCTACGTGGGCCGGCCCGCGCAGGGCCAGGCCGAGAGCCTGGTCGGCCTCTTCCGCCTCGGAGAGGGCGGGGTGGAGGCCACGCGGGTCAAGGTCCAGCTCGGACGAGCGTCCGTGAACACCGTCGAGATCGTGTCCGGGCTCAAGGACGGCGACCAGGTGGTGCTGTCCGACACCTCGGCCTGGGACGCCTTCGACCGGATCCGCCTGAACTGACAACGCCTGGAGGAGTGACGATGACCGCTTCGCCCGATGCCCTGATCCACCTCGACGGCCTGACCAAGGTCTTCTACACGGACGAGGTGGAGACCCACGCCCTCTCCGGCATCCACCTGGAGATCCAGAAGGGCGAGTACGTGGCCATCTCGGGTCCGTCCGGGCTGCGGCAAGTCCACGCTGCTCTCGATCCTGGGCCTGCTCGACTCGCCCACGGACGGCACCTACACGCTCAACAGCAAGCCGGTGCAGGGGCTCGACCTCTCGGAGCGGGCGCGCATCCGCAACCGGGAGATCGGGTTCATCTTCCAGAGCTTCAACCTCATCGGCGACCTCACGGTCTTCGAGAACGTCGAGCTGCCCCTCACCTACCGCGGCATGAAGGCCGCCGAGCGCAAGGAGCGCGTGAACGAGGCCCTCGAGCGCGTGGGCATGGCCCACCGCGCGAAGCACCTGCCCAGCCAGCTCTCCGGCGGTCAGCAGCAGCGCGTGGCGGTGGCCCGCGCGCTCGTGGGCGAGCCCTCGATCCTCCTCGCCGA
Source organism: uncultured Acidobacteriota bacterium (assembly GCA_963742595.1). Taxonomy (GTDB): domain Bacteria; phylum Acidobacteriota; class Vicinamibacteria; order Fen-336; family Fen-336; genus CAVPGH01. The sequence continues at coordinate 1,502,582 of CAVUMT010000001.1, forward strand.
CGAGCCCACGGGGAACCTCGACTCGAAGAACGGCGACGCGGTCATGGACGCTGCTGCGCGAGCTGCACCGCGCGGGCTCGACGATCTGCATGGTCACGCACGACCCTCGCTTCGCCCGCCACGCGGACCGCACCATCCACCTCTTCGACGGCCGGGTGGTGGACGAGATGACGGCGCAGGCGGAGGCGGCCGCGGCCACGAACTAGCGGTTACGGCTTGCGGTCCGGAGCCAAGGAGAAGCACGTCCTGGCGGAGCCCCGTGGCTGCTCGTAGTGGCCCGTACGCAACCACGGGTGCAAGTAGCAGGAACATCAGCAGGACAAGTGGCCAGTGCCGCCAATGGCGAAGGGTCAGGACGCCCGCCACCAACAGCCCAACACCAGCCAGTCCAGATACCCCTTTGTTGGGCGGCCTCGTCGATCCCTTGCATCGTAGGTGCCTGGCGGCTAGCGGAGTGCGCGGCATCGAGTCTGCTCTTGAAGCCAGCTCGAAGCGACACGGATGACGGGGTCGTCGCCGGTCCCGATACGCGTCCAGTCGATCTCGACAGGCTGATCGGGCTGGATCGGCCCATCGTACACACGCCCTGTGCGATCGGCAGCCCGACTGGTCGTGAGCACGAGCATGGCACCGTCTACCAACGGATAGCTCGTGTTGCTGGTCGAAAGCCCGCTGGTTGCCTCGCCGAATGTGCGAGTGGCCGAAGGACCGCGGAATGCGACGGTCAACAACTCGCCAGAGCTGACGGTCAGACGGCTCGTGAGAACTGCGATTGCCGGGTTGGGCTCCCTCAGCGAATAGACGGGTTCCTGTGACCAGGGGCCCTTCCCATAGCGATACGTGAAGGGGTTGCCTTCGCCAAGAATCGGTCGCACCGCGTGCAGCATCGGCCACATGTTGCCGCCCACATTCCGTCTGAGATCCACCACCCACCCGCAGATGGGCGCCGCGTCGACCTCGCGGATGGCCGCCACGGCGTCACGATCGAACGAGTCGCCCCCTCCGACGACTCCAGGAACGTCGACATATCCGAGGCCACTCTCCAGGCGGCGGACCGTAGCCGGTTGATTGAATCGCATGGAGCGCGGTGCGAGTCCAGCCGATAGGGGCTCCTCTCTGCCAGAGCGTCGGAGGAGCAGGCTGACGCCCTGAGGACCTCGGGGCAGCAGCACTACACCATGCACGTGTGCCGGCGCGCTTCCGTCGACCGCCTCGACAAGGTCGCCCACCTTGATTCCGGCCTCGTCGGCTGGGCCGCCAAGCGTGACGAGCGCGACTGTAGACTCGGGCCAGATCGCAGTTAGCCCCAACGTAAGGTTGGAGCCGACACGGTGGGCCCGCACCGTCTCGGCCGAAGCCAGATGACTATGGTCATCGCCCAAGCGTTGCAGCACGAGCCGGATGGCTGGGTAGGTGTCCCGCGTGCTTCGTGCCCCCCGCATCAGGGCATCGGCCTCGCCCCGCACGGCGATCCAGTCGACGCGGTCACGCATGAGGGAGTTGCGTTGAATGAGGAAGAACGCAACGCGGAAATAGGCCGTCGGAACGAACAGGGTGCCGTAACCTACAAGAGCGAGCACCACTAGCGCGAGCATCCCAATCGCGACCCGGCGCGCCCAGCGCCGAAAAGTCACGAACAACATCCGACAGACTGCCGAATCACCATGGGAGGCGCTCTGTTGAGCCGCGTGAGCATTCTCGACCCTTCACCAGGGGCCGCTCACATAAAGGAGCTCGAGGTCATCCCCACTCCGCTGACGCACGCGTGGGCCTCGCCATGCTATACCGTTCCCAGGGGCGTGATACAGAGGCGCGGAAGGCCCTCGCGGAGCTGGTGGCCCAGGCCCCCCGTGCGGAGACGTATCCGAAGGCCGTTCAAACCGCGACCGTGCTCGGCGACGTCGAGGCGGCGCGCGCCCTCTCCGCGGAGGCGCGTGCGCGCTTCCCCGGCGACGGTCGCTTCCGCTGACGAGAGGCTCCCCATGAAATCGACCGCCGCCGTTCTCGCCGTCGCCGCCGTCTCTCTTCTTGCCGCACGCCCGTCGGCGGGTCAGGTGGTGACCGCCCCCGGCCTGCAGGCGCAGCTCGTGGTCAACGGCCTCAGCTCCCCCACCACGATGGCCTTCGTGGCGCCGGGGGACATCCTCGTGCTGCAGAAGAACGACGGTCAGGTCCGGAGGGTGCGGAACGGCGTGCTGCAAGCGGCCCCCGTCATCGACTTCCCGGTCAACTCCGCCAGCGAGCGGGGCCTCCTCGGCATCGCGGTGAGCCCCACGAACCCTCCCCGCGTCTTCTTCTACCTGACGGAGGCGTCGGCCGACGGACAGCCCCCGCTCGGCAACCGGGTCTACAGCTACACCTGGAACAGCGGTCCCGGGACGCTCACGAATCCCCAGCTCGTTCTCGACCTCCCCGTCCTTCCGGGCGCCAACCACGACGGCGGCGTCCTCACCCTCGACGCGCAGGGGCGCCTCTACGCGATCATCGGCGACCTGAACCGGAACGGGCAGCTCCAGAACAATTCGGGAGGAGCCGCCCCCGACGACACCTCGGTCGTGCTGCGGGTCAACGCGAACGGCACCGCGGCCGCGGGAAACCCCTTCACGCCCTACTGCTCGGTGACGACCACCACCACGTGCGCGACGAGCGGCGACTGCCCGGCCGGCCAGACGTGCCAGACCCAGGTGGCCCGCTACTACGCCTACGGCGTGCGCAACAGCTTCGGCCTCACGATCGACCCCGTCACGGGGGCGCTCTGGGACACGGAGAACGGCCCCGGCGACTACGACGAGGTGAACCGCATCGATCCCGGCGTCAACAGCGGCTGGAACCTCATCATGGGCCCCGACGACCGCGACCCGCAGAACCCCGACGACCTCTTCGACATGCCCAACGAAGGCTCCACCTACAGCGACCCCGAGTTCTCGTGGCTCGCCACCGTGGCCCCCACCGCCATCCTGTTTCCCCGCGGCCTCGGACCGCTCTACGACACCGTCGCCTTCGTGGGCGACGCCAACAACGGCAACCTCTACTCCTTCCCCCTGAACGGGGCGCGCACCGCGTTCGACGTCGCGGGGATCATGGGCCTCGCGGACCTCGTGGCCGACGACCTCACGGAGCGCCACGCGGTGCGGATCGGCAGCGGCTTCGGGGGGATCACGGACTTGAAGGAAGGGCCCGACGGGTCGGTGTACGTCGTGTCGATCGGGCTCGGGGCCATCTACCGGATCTCCGGACCGGGCCGCAGCTACCACACGGTCGCGCCCTGCCGGCTCGTCGACACCCGCTCGACGACACCGCTCGTTTCCGGCACGGAGCGGCTGTTCGACGTCACGGGTGCTTGCGCCATCCCCGCGAGCGCGCGCGCGGTGGCCCTGAACGTCGCGGTCACGGGGGCCACGAACGTGGGCAACGTGTCCCTCTACCCGGGCAACTCCGCCCCGCCCCTCACGAGCTCGGTGAACTTCTCCGCCGGCCAGACGCGATCCAGCAACGCCATCGTCGCGCTCTCGTCGGACGGGCTGGGCCGGATCAAAGCGCGCGCGACGGTCTCGGGCGCGGGGACGACACACCTCATCCTCGACGTGAGCGGCTACTTCGAATAGGGAGCGGGCGGCTAGAGACGACCGACCGCGTCCTCGGCCGCCGCCAGGTAGGCGGGGTCGGGGCGGAGCGCGTGCTCGGCGAGCAGCGCTTCCGTGAACTTGATCGCGTGCTCGTCGCCGTTCGCCAGGGCGCGCTCGGCGAGCTCGGCCGGCGTCTGCCTCGATTCTCGAGGGTCGCGGCGCGGGTTGTCGCGGCGCGCGTACGCGGCGTAGATGCCGGCCGCGGCTTGCCACGCGTAGGGCAGGGCGGCGCGCGCGGTCTCCGGCCGCACGTGGGGTGCGATCTTGCGCAGGGCCGCCGGTCCCGTCACCGCATGGACGAAGGCGATCGTGGCCACCTGCGGACCGGGGGCTCCGTGCTGCAGGTACGCGCGGGCGAACGCGGCAGTGAGACGCGAGAGGGCCGCTCCGACGTCGCCGGTGGAGGCGTCGGCGCTCGTCGCCTGCGCGAACCCCGGCAGCTCCCGCGCGGCGCGCAGGCCGGCCACGATGTTGCCCGCGGGGACGTCGCCGTGCTGCTGCGTGTAAAGGGGCAGGCGGGAGAGTGCGTTCGCGAGCTCCGTCCCCTCCGCCGGTCCCGCGGGCCGAGGTCCCAGCTCCTCGTAGGCGGAGGCCCAGTAGGCGAGGCCGCGGGCCAGCTCCGCTCGCCTCGTCTTCGTCTCCCGCCCCGCAAGGCCGCGCACGGCGTGGGCCGTGCGGATCACGCCATGGGTGGCGGCGGCGCAGAGGCCTGGAGCGAGCCGGGCGCTCCAGGTATCGAGCACCTCATTCCAGGACGCCTCCTCGAGCTCGGCCGCGAAGAAGTCCCGCCAGTCCCCGTACCGAGGGAGCGCCTCCTCCCAGCTCGAAGCACCCTGTCGCACGCCCAGGGCGCTCCGCCATCTCTCGCGGTCGATGGGCCGCGAGGGCGGGGGGAGGCGAACGTCCGGACCCCTGTAGGCCGCGACCCACGCCACCGCCTTCTCGGAGTGTCCGAGGGCGCAGAGCGCCTCCGCCACCATAGGCGCGTGGTTGGACAGGCCGTGCCGGCTCTCGGGCTCGCGGCTCTGGAGCAGGCGCAGCGCTTCGTCGAGGGCTTCGTCGCCGGGAACCGTCGGTCTCGGTACCTCCGCTCCCGCCGCGGCGAGCGCAGAAACGCCGCCCAGGGCCGCAGCGGCGCCCGTGCGGATGACCTCGCGGCGCGATACCCGCACTCTCGCCATCCCGACCTCCCCGACTAGCCTATGCCCAAGCCGCGCCGTTCGCGAGGCCCCGGTTCGACCATATGAACCTCGCCGGACCGGCCGTCCGACTCGCGCCGTCTCCAGCCGTCACCGAGCGGCGCGGGGAGAGAGGTTGACCGGACGGGGGCGGGCCAGCTGCTGCTTCAGGCCCCACTCGTACATCGTCCCCACGACCAGCTTGAGGGACTCCCCGAGGGGCGTGAGCGCGTACTCCGCCCGGTGGGTGGCTCCTCGACGAACCTCTCGTCGCACGAGCCCGTGTCTCTCCATCTCCACGAGGGCCTGGCGAAGCGACTTCTTGCTGATGCCGGTGGTCAGGCGCATGAGCTCGCAGAACGGCCGCGCGCCCCAGAAGAGGTGCCACACGATGAGGGTCTTGAAGCGGTCCCCGATGCACTCGAGGGTGGTCTCCAGCGGGTTCTTCGGAGCGGACGCGGCGGTGTTCTCGGAGACGCCCTGCCGAACCTGCGTCTCCGGGACCCGGGCGGGCGGCCAGGGCGATGGGTTCAGGTTCACGTGCTTAGATCCCGGGTTGCGGTGAACGCCGGCTTGGCCACGACACCCGATTCCGACATGGCTCTCTCGGAGGACGCGAGGGTTGGGCGATCCAGGTGGCTGGAGTCAAGTTCGATTCTCCAACCACCTGGAGCGCGGTGGGCCGTTCAGCGCGCGAGGGCTCGGGGAAGGATGTTCTCCATGGAGCGGGTCCGGTGCATTCCAAGACGCTTCATCTTTTCGAGGAGTGTCGTCGGCAGCACGCCGAGGAGAGCGGCCGCCCGGCGCTGATGCCCCCCCGAGGCGTCCAGTGCGTTCTGGATGAGTCGCCGCTCGTAATCCGCCACCAACTGCTTGAGGCTGGGGCGCTGCGTCTCGCCGCCGTCGACGGGCCGTCCCACCTTGGCCTCGACTACCGTCTGAACGTGCATCACCCGTTCCTCCCAGGCCCGCTCAGCCCCCCCGAGGTCGAGCTGCGGCCCCTTTGCTGAACGTTAGGGGCGCAAGCTCTCCTTGACCATGCGTAGGGGGGGTGTTTACGCTGAGTTGGGGCTGAGCGGCGAATTACGTACGACTCAAGAACTTGGACGAGTTGCTGAGGGAGTCTGCGGAAGCGTGGTACGTCAGTTTTCGAGTCCCACCTTCCGGCGGAGGGCAAGAAAGCGCTGGTCAGACCGAAGGGGATCCAGCCAGGGATCGGTACTCAGGAGGGCCACCACCCAGCGGGCCCGCGTGTCGACCGCTCTCGTCAGCCAGTCGAGCGCGCGCTCTTCGTCCTCGAGCTGCGCGTACCGCAGCGCGATGAACTCGGCGTCCGGTGGATTGGATGTCTCGCCTCGACGCGCCGCGAGCTTCCAGAACTCTCGCACGCCTTCTCGCGCGCCCCCTCTCGACACACGCTCCAGGTCATCCGCCGGCGCTCCGCCGTCCCGCATGGCGCGGAGCGCCTCCTGTCGGGCCTCGCTCCACCGCCCCGCCCGTGCATACGCGTCGACCAGGAACGCCTGCACCCAGCGCAGGCGGGGCTCGAGGTCGAGCGTGCGCCGGTAGCAGGCGATCGCCTCGTCATAGCGGCGCGCCATGTAGAAATACCACCCCACGTCGCCGTTGACGGCCGCCGAGAGGGGGTCGAGCCGGCGCGCGGTCTCCATGGCCGCGATCGCTTCCTCGTGCCGGCCCTGGGCGGACAGGAAGCCGGCAAAGGCGTGGTGGCTCGTGGCCCGCCCCGGATCGACGGCGAGCGCACGCGCGAAGTGCTGCCCCGCCGCGTTCCAGTCCCAGTCGTAGTAGAGGGCGATGGTGGCGAGGGCGACATGGGCCTCGGCGAGGCCCTCGTCGAGACCCAGCGCCTTCCGGGCGGCGGACCGGGCGGGCGGGAACCCCTCTTCGGGCGACCGCGCATCCTCGTCCACGAGGGCGACGAAGGCGGAAGCGAGGCCGGCCCACGCCGCGGCGTAGCCCGGGTCGAGCCGCACCGCCTCCTCGAACGCGGCGACGCTCTCCCGCAGTGCCGGAGAGCCCGTGCTCGGGGGACGCCGAACGGCGAGCCGGTATCGACCCTTGAGGTACGCGTCGTAGGCTCCGGGGCTCGGGGCGCCGCCTCTCGAAGGCACCGCGGGGGTCGGGGTCAGGAGCCGTTGCTGCAGCGCTCCCACGATGCGCCGCGCCAGGTCGTCCTGGATGGCCAGGCTGTCCGCCAGGCGGCGCTCGTAGCTCTCCGCCCAGAGGTGAGTCTGGTCCTTCACCCGGATGAGCTGGGCCGTGACCTTGAGGCGATCGCCTTCCCGTCGCACGCTGCCCTCGATCACGTAGTCGACGCCCAGCTCGCGGCCGATCTCGTCCACCGGCTTCGCCGCCTTCTTGTAGACGTTCGCGGAAGTCCGCGCGATGACCCCCAGGCGCTCCGGCTGCAAGCGGGCGAGCTGGGTGATCATCTCCTCGGTGAGCCCGTCGCTGAAGAACTCGTGCGAGGGATCCGGGGAGAGGTTCTCGAACGGAAGCACGGCGAGCATGGCGCGCGACGGAGGCTCCGGTGCGCGGACGGGGCGAAGGAGGACGAATGCGGCCAGCAGGATGACGAGCCCGCCCGCCCCCGCCGCGGCCCAAGCCCCCGCCGACCGGCCCTGCCGGGACGCGACCGGAGGGGCCGCGATCGGCCCGTCCGACGGCGATCCCGGGGAGTCCGGGATCCGCTGCACCGGGGCGAGGAATCGGTAGCCCCGGCGGGGCAGCGTCTCGAGGTAGCGAGGTGTTGCCGCCTGGTCGCCGAGCGCGGCCCGGATCTGCTTCACGCAGAAGTTCAGGCCCTGCTCGAAGTCCACGAACGTCGCGCCCCACACCTCCTTCTGGATCTCCTCGCGCGTCACGAGCTCGCCCGACCGCCCGGCGATAAGGATGAGGACCCTCGCCGGCTGCTGCTGCAGGTGGACGAGCACGCCCGACCGGCGCAGCTCGCCGCTCTGCAAGTCGAGCTCGAACGCCCCGAAACGGAGGGCGCGAGCGACGCCTACCGCGTCGATCGCGCTCGCCACAGCTCCAGGTTCTTCTCGATCTGCCGGGAGTGCTTCTCCAGGTGCTCGGCGTAGATGCGCAGCCAGTCCTCCGCGGAGTACGTCCCGGATTCCGTGTGGCGGCCCACCTTCCCCCAGCTCGACTCCGGCAGGCGCCGCAAGAGCGGGACCGTGTTGGCGCGGACCGCTTCCACCGCGCCGAGCGCCATGTCCACGGGATGCGCGTGGTAGTCGAACCGCGCGGCCCACTCGTCCTGGTCGTATCCCACGATCAGCGGGTCCTTGTCCGCGACCAGGGTACGGATGCGCAGGGTCGCGTTCGTCTCCGAGTCGGCGCAGTGGCAGACGATCTCGTGCGCGCTCCACTTGCCGGGAGCGGGGCGCCATTGCCGCGCCTCTTCCGGAACCTTCGCAAACGCCGACTTCAGCCGCTGCGGACCCTCTTCGTAACGCCGGATGAGCGTCTCCCGTTCCCGTGCGTCCGCCACTCTAGTCCTCCTCGGGCTTCTCCCCCGGTTCGATGTTAGCGAGCGCGTCAAGTCTCCTGTCGCTGACCGCTTCTCGGCCAGGACGGCGGCGGGAGACCTCCCGTAACTGCTTGACGCTGAAGGATCCATGTCTGGCATCCGGCTTGCCCCTCAGAGGTCGGTATGTCGGAGCGCGTGCTCATCATCGATGACGACGAGGCGGTACGGGAGGTCCTCCGCTCGCACCTGGCGGAAGCGGGGTTCGCGGTGGAGGTGGCGTGCTCCCTCCCGGAAGCCGCGACCCGGCTGGCCTCCACCCCCTATTCCGCGGTCATCGCGGACGTCTCCCTGTCGGAAGAGGTGGCGGGCAAGGAGGGGCTGGCCATCGCCGCGTACATCCGCGCGCTGTGGGAGGACATGCCGGTCGTGATCCTCACGGGCGCGCCCACGAGCGCCGCCGCCGCCGCCCGCCTCCGGGTGGACGCCTTCCTCCACAAGCCGGTGAGCCTGCGCTGGCTGGGCGAGCTCATCCGCGAGCGCATCGCGGACCGGCGACGCGTCCCCGCAAGCGCCGCGGTGAGCTAGGGCCCGCCTCGGTTCCGATCCTCCGTCTCGGTTCCGGGAAGGCGACGTCCCACGCGCGAACGCCGCCCCGGGACCGACCACCATCCAACCCCCACAAATGCGCGCCTCGACCTGTGGCATAGTGCTTGGTGTCTCCTGGCCACGTGATATCGCTACGCGGAGTCGAAAAGTCCTTCGAGCAGGGTCCGACGCGCGTCTGGGTCCTTCGCCGCATCGACCTTGACGTCAAGGACGGCGAGTTCGTTTCCGTCATGGGTCCTTCGGGCGCCGGGAAGTCGACACTGCTCCACGTCCTCGGCATGCACGACAGCTCGTGGACCGGGGAGTACCTGCTCCTCGACCAGCCCGTGCACGCCCTCGACCGCAAGAAGAGGGCGGAGCTGCAGAAGCGGACGATCGGGTTCGTCTTCCAGAGCTACCACCTGCTCGACGACCTCACGGTCTACGAGAACCTCGAGATCCCGCTCTCCTATCGGGACGTCAAGAAGAGCGAGCGCCAGTCGATCGTGGCGGACACGCTCGACCGCTTCGGCATCGTGGCCAAGAAGGACCTCTACCCGAACCAGCTCTCCGGGGGTCAGCAGCAGCTCGTGGCCGTGGCGCGCGCGGTGGTGGCCAACCCCAAGGTCATCCTCGCCGACGAGCCCACGGGCAACCTCCACAGCAGCCAGGCGCGCGAGATCATGGAGCTCTTCCAGCGCTTGAACCGCGAGGGGACGACGATCATCCAGGTCACGCACTCCGAGGCCAACGCCGCCTACGGGCATCGCGTGATCAAGATGGCGGACGGCTGGATCGTCTCCTGATCGTCACCTGACCGCCGCCTGACTTTCGTCTCATACGACCCGTGTCGCGAGCGGCGGCGAACAACTCTCGTTTGCCGCATGGATGCGTGTGTGCCGCGTGGGCGACGCGGAGGACTGATCGAACCTGGGACGGGCTTGTGCGCCCTCGGACGAGATCGAGTGTTCAAATTCTTGAGGACGCGACCGACAACTTCCGCGCCGCCAAGGGGTTCTGCGGGGCCACGGGGGGTTGGCACGCGGCTTGGTGTTGATCACGGACGGGAGGGACCCATGTTGCACGGAAACAGCGTCAGCCGCAGCCTTCGAGAGCTCCTCGACGAGTACGAGCGGTCGCTCATCGTGTCGGCGCTCGAGGGCACGGGCGGCCACCAGCGCCGCGCCGCCCAGATCCTCGGAGTGCTGCCCACGACGCTCCACGAGAAGATGAAGCGGCTCGGCCTGCGTCCGCGGCCGGGAGAGGAAGCGCAGCTCGGCGCGGCCTGAGGGCCGGCCGGGGCGTAGACTCTCCGCGGCGCTTTGCCGCGGAGGGATGGGGTGAACGGCGAGACGCGCATCCGGCCCGCCACGGGCCCGGACGACGTCGTGACCGCGCGGAAGCTCTTCCGCGAATACGCCGAAGCCCTCGGGATCGACCTCGGGTTCCAGGACTGGGAGCGCGAGCTCCGCGAGCTGCCCGGGGACTATGCGCCTCCTCGGGGGGCTCTCTTTCTCGCCGAAAAGGGCGCCGCCGCCGTCGGCTGCGTGGCGCTACGGCCGCTCGATCCTCCCGCCTGCGAGATGAAGCGGCTCTACGTGCGCCCGGAAGGGCGCGGCTCCGGTCTCGGCCGGCGTCTCGCGCTACACGTCATCGAGGAGGGTCGGCGGCTCGGCTATGCGCGCCTCCGCCTCGACACGCTGCCTTCGATGGCGGAGGCCATACCCCTCTACCGCAGCCTCGGGTTCCACGAGATCCCCCCCTACCGGTACAACCCGGTTCCGGGGACGCTCTTCCTCGAGCTGGATCTCAGCCCGCCCGCGGGTGCTGCGCGAAATACTCGGCGGGGTCCACCACCGCGTCGATGACTGCCGGCCGGTCCACGCGGAACCCTTCGCGGACCGCGTCCTCCAGCGCCTCCATCGTCTCCACGCGGCGCGCCCACGCCCCGAGACCGGCGGCGGCCGCCGCGAAGTCCACGCGTCCGTAGCGCACGCCCTGGGTCGGGAAGCCCCTTCGCCGCTGGGCCATGTCGATGAGGCTCAGGCCGTCGTCGTCGTACACGACCGTCACGAAGGGGATTCGCTCCCGCACGCAGGTCTCGACCTCCGCGAGCGTCATCCCGAATCCCCCGTCGCCGATGGTGCAGAGGACCGGGCGGTCGGGGAACTCGAGACGGGCGGCCATGGCCGCGGGAAAGGCGTAGCTCATCGCGGAAAGGCCGTTCGATTCGAAGAAGGTCAAGGGCTCGTAGCTCGTCCACGCCTGGGTGGTGACGGACTTGATGGATCCGACGTCGGTGCAGAGGATCCCGTCGCGGGGCAGGAGCGTGCGCAGGGCCCGCGTCAGCGCGTAGCCCGAGAGCCCGCGAGGGGGAGCCTGGGGGCGGAGGGTCGCGTGAAGGCGCTCTCGGAATCGCGCGCAGACGTCGCCTTCCCACTCGAGCGGCTCGCGAGGACGGCGGAGGAGTCCTTCGAGCGTCGTCGCCACGGCGCCCACCGCCTCGTGTCCCGGGCGGAACTCTCCGCTCGCGATCGACACCGGCCCCACCGCGACGAGCGGCCGCGTGTGGTGCCAGAGCTTGTCGGACTCGACGGGGTCGAACCCGATGCCGACGAGGAGGTCCGCGCGCTCGAAGAGCTCGAGCACCACCCCGTCCCCCGCCACCCCGGCGCAGACGCCGCAGAAGAGCCGTTGGTCCTCGGGAAGGATCCCCTTGGCCTTGGGGGTGACGAACGTGGGAGCACCCAACCGATCCACGAAGTCCCGCACCGCGGACACGTCCCTTCGGGGATCGATGTCGAGGCCCAGGATCACCACCGGCCGCCGCGCGGCGGCGAGGGCTGTCGCGACTCGCTCGACGGCCTCGGCCGGCGCCGAGGGCACCGGTCCCGGCCGGAGGGGCACGGCCGGAGCGCTCCCCGAAGAGCGCTCCGGCTCACGCGCCACGTCGCTGGGCAGTGCTATGTGCACCGGTCCCATCCGCGGGGAGGTCGCGGTGAGGAAGGCGCGGCGGACCTTCGCCTCCGTGTCCTCCCCGTCCAGGGTGAGCGCGTCCTTCGTGAAGGGCCGGTAGACCGCGTTCAGGTCGAGCTGCTGGTGCGTGGCGTAGGGCAGGGACGCGCGCGGCAGGGAGGCGGTGATGGCGAGCACGGGCGAGCGGTCGAGGAACGCATTGGCCACCCCGAGGGTCATGTTCACCGCCCCCGGCCCCAGCGTGGAGACGCAGACGCCGGGACGGCCCTGGATCTGCCCGGTCACGTCCGCCATGAAGGCGGCCGTCGCCTCGTGGCGGGTGAGCACGAAGCGGATGTCGACGCGGCGGGCCGCCTCCAGGAAATCGAGGATCTCGCCGCCGGGCAAGCCGAACATCCGGGTGACGCCCGCCTCGCGGAGCGTGCGGGCGAGGGCGTCGGCGCAGGAGATCACGGGCGTGGTCGTCGCGCTTGACCGCCGGCTACCCGAGGTTCTTCCGGAGGAACGCGATCGAGGACATGGGCGACCTCCCGTTGGAGGTGCCATTCTACCCAGGCCTCGGGGGTTGACACGCCCGCTCCGGCACAATATAGTTGCGAGTGCCAACGATTGGCTCAACTGTGGGAACGGCATCCCTGAAGCGAGCGGGCCCGAGAGCGGGGGCGGCTTCCCCCCAAAGGGCGCCCTCGCTCCAGAAGAACGCCGAGGCGCTCCACGAGGCCCTCAGCGAGCTCGTGCGCGTCTACCAGTTCCGCGACCGGGACCGGATCTGCTGCCACGACGTGTCGGTGACCCAGTGCTACGCCATCGACGCTCTTCTGCGTCGGGGCCCGAGCACGCTCAACGCCCTCGCCTCCGAGCTCTTCCTCGACAAGAGCACGGCGAGCCGGGTGGTGGCGACCCTGGAGCGGAAGCGCTACGTCACTCGCGCGCGGCACCCCGATGACGGCCGAGCCGTCGTGCTCACCGTCACCTCGGCGGGGCGGCGACTCCACGACCAGATCCGGCGGGGCCTCGTCGGGGAGGAGAAGCGCCTCCTCCAGGATTTCGAGCCCGAGGTGCGCGAGGCGGCGGCCCGACTGATCTTCCGGCTCGCGCGTGCCGCGGCGGACCGCGCCGGCGTGGGCGGGGCCACCTCGTGCGCACCCGCCTGCGCCCAGGAGACCTGCTCCCCCGACGAGGAGTGACCCGATGCCGACGTTCCTTCTGCCTACGATAGTTGCGAGTAACAACGATAGGAGACGCGCATGACCGCGAGCCTGGCCCTCTTCGTCATCCTCGGCGCGGCCCCCACGGCGTCGTGGGACTGGCCGCAGTGGCGCGGGGCCGCACGCGACGCGGTCTCCGCCGCGGACGGGAGCCCGCGGGAATGGCCCGGGCAGCTCCTTCCGAAGTGGCGGACGGAGGTGGGCGCGGGCCAGTCGAGCCCAGTCGTCTCGGGCCGCGCCGTCTTCCTCTTCTCGCGCGAAGGCGTCAACGAGGTCGCGCGCGCCCTCGACCTCGACAGCGGGCGCGTGCTGTGGCGGCAGGGCTACCCTGCGCCCTACGAGGTCTACCCCGGGGCCCGCTCGTTCGGAGGCGGACCGAAGTCGACGCCGGTCGTCCACGAGGGGCGGCTCTTCACGTTCGGCATCGGCGGCATCCTCACCGCGTTTGACGCGGCGAGCGGACGGCGGCTCTGGCAGAAGACCTTCGCGGGCCGCTTCCCCGCCCCCGCCCCGCCCTTCGGGACTTCCATGTCTCCCCTCGTCGCCGATGGCCGGTTGATCGTCCACGCGGGCGGCCACGAAGGGGGCGCGCTCATCGCGTTCGATCCCGCCACCGGCAAGGAGGACTGGGTCCTCGAGGGCGACGGACCGAGCTACTCGTCCCCCATCCTCGTGACACTTCTCGGCCAGGAGCAGATCGTCCTCCAGGTCCACCAGAGGATCCTGGGCGTGCTTCCCTCGACGGGTCGTGTTCTCTGGAGCCTGCCCTTCGTCACGCCCTGCGACCAGAACATCGTGACGCCACTGCTCGCCGGAGGCCACATCGTCGTCTCGAGCCTGGACCAGGGGACGAAGGCGATCCGGCTCGACCGGGGGGGAGAGCAGTGGAAGCCGAGCTTCGCCTGGCACACCGAGGACGTCTCGATGTACATGAGCTCACCCGTCGCGCGTCACGGCCGCGTAATCGGTCTCTCGCACAAGCAGAAGGGCCAGCTCTTCGTTCTCGACGCGGAGACGGGCGCCGTGCGCTGGAAGGGCGCTGGCGGCCAGGGACAGAACACGGCCTTCGTGGTCGTCGGCGAATCTGTACTGGCCCTCCAGGGCGACGGTCGCCTCGTCGTGCTACGGGCGGACGGCGACTCCTTCACCCCGGTCGCCACCTACGAGGTGGCGCCGTCGGCCACGTACGCCCACCCGGTGCCGACCCCGCTCGGCATCCTCGTGAAGGACGAGGGGACGTTGTCGCTTCATGCGCTTCCGTCGGGTCGGGCCGAAAGCAGCTCCGCGGGGGGCCGCTGACCTGCGTCCTTTTGCCTCGCCCTCCGTCTCCAGGGATGAGGGCGCGCCGCACGAGGCGGCCGACCCCGAAAACGAGGTGAGCCATGTCCGAATCGAGACCGAACGAAGCCCAGACGCCCGATCGCCGCGAGGCGGAGCGGGCCGCGCCCGCCTGCTGCGCGCCCAAGACCCAGGCCGAGTGCTGCGCGCCCGCGGAAAAGGCGGAGTGCTGCGGCCCGGAGCCCGCGCCGACGCGCTGCGGCTGCTGAGCGTCATGACCACCGAAGCGGCCTGGAACGCCTTCCATCCCCGGCTGCGGGCGTTCGCCCTGCGTCAGGTGGGCTCGGCCGCCGATGCCGAGGACATCGTCCAGAAGGTCTTTCTTCGCCTGCACCGGAGCCTCCCGGCCCTTCGTCGGGCGGATCGGATCGGCGCGTGGCTGTTCGCGGCCGTCCGCAACGCCGTCGTGGATCACTACCGGGCGCCCGCCCGGCGGCGCGAGCGGCCGGAAGGAGATGCCCGGGACCTCGAAGCCGTGGCCGGGGCGACATCCGAGGCCGAGCCCGCCGTCTCGCCGCGCGCGCAGGCGGCGCGCTGCCTGCGCGGCATGATGCGGCGCCTCTCCGCGAGCGACCGCCGCGCCCTCGACCTCGTCGAGTTGCAGGGAATGACCCAGGTCGAGGTGGCGAGGACGGAGGGGCTCTCGCTCTCCGGAATGAAGGCCCGAGTGCAGCGGGCCCGGCGCCGACTCAAGGCGGCGATGGAGGAATGCTGCCGGATCCTGCTCGACGCCCGGGCGGGCGTCATGGAGTGCCAGGGGAAGGGGTGCTCGAGATGACGACGGACAAGCAGCCGGTGGCCGTGATCGGCGCGGGCCCCGTAGGTCTGGCCGCGGCCGCGCACCTCGTCGCGAATGGAGAACGGCCGGTCGTCCTCGAAGCCGGCGACTCGGCAGGGGCGAGCATCTTGCGGTGGGGCCACGTGCGGCTCTTCTCGCCGTGGCGCTACGACGTGGACCCGGTGGCGGCGGCGCTTCTCGGAGCGTCGGGATGGTCGGCTCCCGCGGAGGACGAGCACCCCACGGGCCGCGAGCTCGTGGAGCGGTACCTGCGTCCCCTCGCGGATCATCCCGCGATCGGCCCCCACGTCCGCTACCGCGCGCGCGTCGTCGGCGTGAGCCGGCGCGGAATGGACCGCACGAAGACGGCCGCGCGGGAACGCGAGCCCTTCGTCCTGCGCGTCGACGAGGACGGCGTCGAGCGCGACGTCCTCGCCCGCGCCGTGATCGACGCGTCGGGGACGTACGCGTCCCCCAATCCCCTGGGCGCGAGCGGCTTTCTCGCGCTCGGCGAGAACGCGGCCCGGTCGCGCGTCTTCTACGGCATTCCCGACGTCCTCGGCCGCGACCGGGAGCGGTACGCGGGCCGCCGCGTCCTCGTCGCGGGCAGCGGCCACTCCGCGTTCGGCGTCCTGCTCGACCTCGCCGCCCTCCGCGACGAAGCGCCGGCGACGGAGATCCTCTGGGCCGTGCGACGTGAGAGTCTCGGCCGCGTGTTCGGCGGGGGGGACGCGGACGAGCTCGCGGAGCGCGGCCGGCTGGGCGAGAAGATGCGCGCGCTCGTCGAAGCGGGGGCGCTCCGCGTCTTCACGGGCTTCCGGACGAGCCGCCTCACGACGAAGGAAGACGGCGTCGTCGCCTCCGACGGCGAGAGGGAGCTGCTTGCGGTCGACGAGATCGTCGCCGCCACGGGCTTCCGTCCCGACCTCTCGATGCTGCGCGACGTCCGGCTCGACCTCGACGCCGTGGTCGAGAGCCCGCGGCGCCTCGCGTCCCTCATCGATCCGAACGTCCACAGCTGCGGCACCGTGCCCCCTCACGGCGCCGCGGAGCTTCGGCATCCCGAGCCGGACTTCTTCGTGGTGGGCATGAAGAGCTACGGGCGCGCGCCCACGTTCCTGATGCTCACCGGGTACGAGCAGGTGCGGTCGGTGGTGGCGGCGATCGCGGGAGACCTCGAGGAGTCAAGGCGGGTGCGGCTCGTGCTCCCGCAGACGGGGGTCTGCAGCGCGGACCTTCCCGACGCCGTCTCCGCGTCGTGCTGCTAGTGCCGCCCACGGACCCTCTCGACCTCGCCTCCCGCATCCTGGTCCTGGGAGGCCTCGCGAACCTCGTCTTCGCGTTCACGATCGGCTTCGCCCTGAGCCGTCGACGGCGGCGGACGCCGGAGCCCAGCCGCTACCTCGTCCTCGCCCACCGCGTGTCGCTCTGGTGGGGATTCCTCCTCCTGGGCATGCCTTGGGCGGTTCGCCTCTCGGCCTTGTCCGCGGGCGCGGAAGCCGCGGCCGCCGCGCTTCTCGTGGCGTCGTCGCTCGTCTCCGCGGTCGAGCCACTCGTCAACCTCGCGCAGGACGTCGAGGATCCCGTGGCCCGGCGCTCGGTCGGCTACTACCTCGCGGGGGCCGCGGGGATCCTGGCCACGATCGGCCTCCTTCCGTTCGTGATCGGCTCCCTCGTGAGTCTCTAAGACGCGTCCACGGATCTACTACGGCTGGGTTCTCCTCGGAGGTCTCTCCATCGCGGAGACGATCTCGTGGGGGATCCTCTACTACTCCTTCTCGGTCTTCGTCCGTCCGATGGAGCGCGAGCTCGGCTGGTCGCGGACGGAGGTGACGGGCGCTTTCTCCGTGGCGCTCCTCGCCTCCGGGTTGGCCGCGGTGCCCGTCGGGCACTGGCTCGACCGCCACGGGGCACGCGGCCTGATGACCGCGGGCTCGATCCTCGCGTCCCTTCTGCTCTTCGGCTGGGCCCGGGTCGAATCGCCAGGCGTCTTCTACCTCCTGTGGGCGGGGCTGGGTCTCACGATGGCGGCCGTCCTCTACGAGCCCGCGTTCGCCGTGGTCACCACCTGGTTCGTCCGCCACCGCCACCGCGCGCTCACGATGCTCACGCTCGTGGCCGGGCTCGCGAGCACGGTCTTCGTCCCCCTCGCGACCTGGCTCCTCGAGCAGCGGGGCTGGCGGGGCGCGGTAACGGCGCTCGCGGTGCTGCTCGCGGCGACGACGGTCCCCCTCCACGCCTTGGTCCTGCGCGGCCACCCGCGCGACGTGGGGTCCGTGCCGGACGGCGAGACGAGTCCCCCCGTCGCCCAGGCCACGGCTCCGGATCGCTCGGTCGGATGGCGTACGGCCGTGGAGAGCCGGGCCTTCTGGGGACTTGTCCTCGTCTTCGTGCTCGGCAACTTCGCGACCGTTGCCGCCGCCGTGCACCTCGTCCCCTACTTCCTCGAGAGAGGCGTGCCCGCGAAGACGGCGGCGGCCGTGGTCGGCCTCCTGGGGGCGATGCAGCTCCCAGGACGTCTTCTGTACGGGCCGCTGCGGCGAAGGCTCTCGCTGGTCCCCGCGACTTCACTGGTCGTCTTGATGCAGGCGGCGGCCCTCGCGGGCCTGCCCTGGATTTCCGGCCGCCCCGGCCTCTTGGCGTTCGTCACGGCCTTCGGCATGGCGAGCGGCATGTCCACGCTGCTTCGCGCGTCGTTCGTCGCGGAAGCTTTCGGCCCGTCGGAGTACGGCCGCATCAGCGGTATCGTCGCGCTCTTCACGACCGTGGCCCGTGCCGTCGCACCGGTAGGCGCCGCCGTCGCCTACGCCGCGCTCGGAGGATACCGGGGCGTGTTCGTGGGCCTCGCTGTCCTTCTCGGAGGTGGCGTCGCCCTGGCTCTCGTCGCCTCGACAGGCCTTTCCGCACCGGCACACGGTCAACACGTGTAACGATGGGTCCATACGCCCGCGCTCGAGACGCTCGAGCGGGCGCACGTCCCGACTGCCGGCGTACGGAGCAAGAGCTGGAACGAGTTCTCTGGTCCGGACGCACCCCGCCTCGACTTCGTTCGAGACCGTCGCCCGTTCCTGGGACGACGCCGTTCCGTCCCCGGACACCGGAGCGCCCTCGCCGGCGTGCGAGAACGAGTGAGGTCGTTGATTTAGCAGGCCTTGAGAAGGCTAGGGCCCCTGGCACGTGCCTTGAGTTGCGTACTCCCTGGAGATGGGACGCCGCACGCTCCGTTCGGGAGGCGCACGATGAGCACGCTCTTCCACGAGATCCGCCACGCGTACCGCGCGCTGCGCAAGCGGCCTCTCGCGACCGTCCTCGCGGTGGTCGCACTCGCTCTCGGCATCGGCGCGAACGCCGCGCTCTTCAGCGCCGTGGACGCCGTCCTCCTCCGTCCCTTCCCCTTCTCCGATCCGGACCGTCTGTTCGTGATCTGGGAGACGGACCAGAAGCGCGGAATGAGCCGCGCGGAGATCAGCTACCCGAACTTCGACGACTGGCGCAAGCAGGCGAAGAGCTTCGAGCAGCTCGCGGCCATGCCCAACGCGGTGTCCGAGCAGTTCGTGCTCACGGGGGCGGCCGAGGCCACGCGCTTCCGCGGCGTCTCCGTCTCCGCGAGCTTCTTCGACCTCCTGGGGACGCTGCCGGTGCTCGGCCGGGGCCTGCGCGCGGAAGACGACCGGCCGGAAGCGCCGCGCGTGGTGGTGCTGAGCCACGGGCTCTGGCAGCGACAGTTCGGGGGCGCGCCCGACGCGCTCGGACGCGTGATCACGCTCGACGGCACGCCGTTCACGATCGTGGGCGTGATGGGGCCGGCCTTCGCCTACCCCAAGGGGGCAGAGCTGTGGACACCCATCGTCCCCTCGCAGCCCCAGTACGTGGGCGACAGGAAGGTAGGGTGGCTGCAGGTCGTGGGCCGGCTCCGACCGGGCGTCGACCGCAAGCAGGCGCAGACCGAGCTCGACGGCATCGTCAAGCAGCTCGCCGCGGAGTATCAGCAGGAGAGCGAGGGCCGGGGCGCCGTCCTCACCCCGATCACGGAGGAGATGCTCGGCAGCACGCGTGCCGCCCTGCTCGTGCTCCTGGGCGCGGTGGGGGTCGTGCTCCTCATCGCCTGCGCCAACGTGGCGACGCTGCTTCTCGCCCAGGCCGCGCAGCGGCGGCGCGAGACCGCGGTGCGTCTCGCCCTCGGGGCGAGCCGGGGCCGCATCCTGCGCGAGCGGCTCTTGGAGACGCTGCTCCTCTCCCTCGTAGGGGCGGTGGCGGGGCTCCTCCTGGCCGCGTGGGGCACGGGCGTGCTGGTGGCCCTCGCTCCCGGGGAGATCCCGCGGCTCGACACGATCCGGATCGACGGCCGGGTGCTCGCGTTCACGATCGGGCTGTCCATGGTGGTGGCGCTCCTCGCCGGCCTCCTCCCCGCCCTCGCCGCCGCGCGCGAGACGTCCTCCGTCTTCCTGCGGGAGGGGACGCGAGGGACGGGCACCTTCCACGATCGAAGCTGGCGGCGCTCCCTCGTGGCCGCGGAGGTGGCGCTCGCTCTCGTGGTGCTCGCGGGGGCGGGGCTGCTCGTCCAGAGCTTCCTCCGCCTCCAGCAGGTCCCGCTGGGCTACGAGACCCGCAGCACCGTGACTATGGGGCTCTGGCCCCCGGCCTGGAAATACCCGAACCCGGAGGATCAGCGCCGGTTCTTCCACGACGTGCTCGAGCGCGTGCGCCCGCTCCCCGGGGTGGAAGCGGCGGGGGGGGTGCTCCTGCGGCCGCTCGAGCTCGGGCCGATCGGGCTGAACGCCTGGATCCTCGAGGAAGGCGAGCCCGCCGAGAAGATCCCGACGAGCCCGGCCACAAATTACCTGAGCGTGACGCCCGGGTACTTCCGGGCCATGGGAATTCCCTTGAAAGCCGGCCGGGACTTCGATGACCGGGATGTCGCGGGCGCCCCGAGCGTCGCGGTCGTCGGCGAGACCCTCGCCCGCAAGATCTGGCCTGGGGAAGACGCGGTCGGCAAGCGGATGGCCACGCACGGGACGCCCAAGGACAAGGACGGGCACTTCCTCTGGACCACGGTGGTGGGAGTGGTCGCGGACGGGCGCTACCGCGAGTTGAACGACGTCCGCCTGGATCTCTACGTGCCCAGCGACCAGTCTCCCTTCCCCGCCCAGTTCCTGATCGTGCGCTCCGCCACGGATCCCGGGTCCGTGGCCGCGGCGGTCCGGCGGGAGGTGCAGTCCGTGGACGGGGACACCGCGGTCACCGGCGTCGCCACCCTCGGCTCGATCGTCAACGATGCGTTAGGCGCTCCGCGCTTCCGGAGCGTGCTCATCGCCGGCTTCGCCGCGCTCGCCCTCCTCCTCTCCGCCCTGGGCATCTGGGGGGTGGTGGCGTGGTCCGTGGCCCAGCGCACGCAGGAGATCGGGGTGCGGATGGCGCTGGGCGCGCGGGCGGAGGACGTGGTGCGGCACGTGGTGTCGCAGGGCATGACTCCCGCCCTCGTGGGGGTCGCCACCGGGCTCCTCCTCGCGTTCGCGTCGAGCCGCGCGCTCGCCGGTCTCCTCTTCGGCATCGGCTCGTCCGATCCCGCGACCTACGCGGCGGTCGCTCTCGTCCTACTCGGGGTGGCGTTCGTGGCGAGCTTCGTTCCCGCGCGCCGGGCCGCGCGTCTCGACCCCGTCAAGACGCTGCGCCAGGACTGAGGCCGTCGTAGGATGGAAGCCGCCGTCATGAGCGCCTCGCCCCTCCGGACGACACCCGCGGTTGCCCCCCGCATCCTCATCGCCGACGACCAGCCCGACGTGCTGGAGGCGCTCCGGTTGCTTCTCAAGGGAGAGGGCTTCGCCATCGACGCCGCAACCTCGCCCGGCCAGATCGTGGCCGTCCTCGAGGCGCACGAGTTCGGGGCGGTGCTGATGGACCTGAACTACGCGCGCGACACCACCTCCGGCCAGGAGGGGCTCGACCTCCTCGCGAGGATTCGGGAGATCGACCCCGCGCTGCCCGTCGTGGTCATGACCGCCTGGGGCTCCATCGAGCTCGCGGTGGAGGCGATGCGCCGGGGGGCCCGCGACTTCATCCAGAAGCCGTGGGAGAACGCGCGGCTCCTTGCGATCCTCCGCACGCAGATGGAGCTGGGCCAGGCCCTCCGCCGCGGCCAGCGCCTGGAGGCGGAGATCGGCCTCCTCCGCGACGAGGGCAAGGTCCGCCTCATCGCGGAGTCCGCGGCGATGCAGCCCGTGCTCCAGATGATCGCCCGGGTGGGGCCGTCAGAGGCCAACGTCCTGGTGACCGGCGAGAACGGGACGGGCAAGGGGACGGTGGCCCGCGCCCTCCACGCGGTCTCGCTGCGCTCCACGCGTCCTCTCGCCACCGTGAACGCGGGCGGCCTCTCCGAGGGCGTCTTCGAGAGCGAGCTCTTCGGACACGTCAAGGGCGCCTTCACGGACGCCAAGGCGGACCGGGTGGGCCGCTTCGAGATGGCCGACGGGGGGACGCTCTTCCTCGACGAGATCGCGAACGTCCCCATGAACCTCCAGCCCAAGCTCCTGCGCGTGCTGGAGACGGGCGAGTTCGAGCGGGTGGGGTCGTCCAAGACCCGCCGCGCCGACGTGAGGATCATCTCCGCCACGAACTCCGAACTCCACGAAGAGGTCAAGACGGGCCGGTTCCGGCAGGACCTCCTGTTCCGCCTCAACACGATCGAGATCCGGATCCCTCCCGTGCGCGACCGCCGGGAGGACATCCCCCTCCTCGCCGCCCATTTCCTGCGCCAGCACGCCCAGCGGTACCGGAAGCGCGTCACCGGATTCGAGGCGGCGGCGATGCGCGCCCTCACCGAGCACCTCTGGCCCGGCAACGTGCGCGAGCTGGACCACGCGGTGGAGCGCGCCGTGCTCATGACCGCGGGCCCCGAGATCAAGGCGGACGACCTGGGCCTGCGCGCGGGCGGCGAGCGCGAGACCCGTCTGGACGACATGAGCCTCGAGGAAGTGGAGTGCTTCCTCATCAAGAAGGCGCTCGCCCGCTACGACGGCAACGTCAGCCGGGCCGCGGAGGCCCTCGGCCTCTCGCGCAGCGCCCTCTACCGCCGGCTGCAGCGCTACGGCCTCTGAGCCGCGCCCCCCTCTTCCGGTTCCGCAACGAGGAGGCCGGTGCAGTCCCGCCCCGGACGGCCCCCCGGCGGCGGCTCGATCGACCCCGCACCCTTCCAGCCTTCCACCGCGCGCGCGAGGTCGTAGATGCTCCATGCGATCTGGCTGCGCGCTCCCTCCTCCCGGCAGATCGCGAGCCTCACGCGAGCCCGCGCCCGGAATATCGGTCCCGACGGAGGGAGGCCCATGAGCACGTCCAGGCTCGCTCTCTCGCGCTCCAGCGCCTCATCCAGACCGCGGAGAGTCTCCTGCTTGATCTGGATCGTAGCCAGGACGTTCCTGACAACGAGCTGCCGGGCGGTCACGGCAATCACGATGCGCACGGAACGCTCGCCCTCCACCGTCTGTCCCTGCTCCGTGTAACGAGCCTTCACGATCACGTCGTGCGTCGGTTGGATGAGCTCGTGAGTCTCGAGCTGGCCGGGGCCGACCACGGTCGCGAAGCGCGCCGGCTCCACGGACCACTCCGTCTGGATCGTGCGCTCGAGGACACTGCCGTCGGCGTAGTGGGCACGGGCGACGTAGGCGGCCGAGGAGCTCTCGACCACCTGCGCCGGTCCCGCCACCTCCAGGGAGAGGAGCGCGGCGGGCACCACCCTGGGCGCCGTGATCGCGGTGAGCGTCCCGTCGTCGGAGGCGATGTAGAGGGTGTCGTCGGCGAGGGCGAGGCGGCCTCCCTTCGGATGGGACCACACGCCCTGTCGAGTGATGAGGTCGACGGCGTGGACGCTCTGCGCCGTCGAGAGCAGGACGTGGGTATCGGTCACGACCAGGGGGCCGACCGCCGCCGCCGGCAACGGCCACGACCAGACCTCGGCGTGGGTGAGCTCGTCGAGCACGACGAGGCGCCCCGCGTCGACGGCGTAGATCCGATCGCGAGCCAGGCTCGGCTGGCCTCGGAACGTCCCCGCCACTTCCCAGCGGATCGTTCCCGCCGAGGGGTCGAAGTTGATCAGCCGCCCATCGTGGATCGCGATCACGTCGCCGTGCGCGCCCACGACGGGAGCGAGCCTCATGCTCCAGCCGTCCCAGTCGAAACCCGGGTCGGGCACGAAGCCCGCGGGGATTCCCGTGAGCCGATCCCGGACGTACAGTCCCGGCTCGTAGTCCCCCACGTAGGCGTAGGCCTTGCCGTCGGCGACCGCGGGCGTCCACTCGTCGTACTGCGGCAGCGCGACGAACCAGTTCCGGGCGCCGGTGTAGGCGTCGAAGGCGTACATCCCGCCGTAGGAGCCGCCGTTCACGTAGACGCTACCCTCGTGGATGGTCGGCGCGAAGTAGCGCTCCCACTGCGCGTCGTGCGGAGACTTGAAGAGCAGGGCGCCGGTCGTCCCCTCGAAGGCGTGCAGCCAGGTGTCGCTCGCGTGGTTGCCCGTCTGCACGTACACGTTGCCGTAGGCGAAGCTCGGCGGGTTGACGGAGAAGACGCTCCCGAAGCCCTTGGACCAGAGCGTGTGTCCGTCGACCGCGCTCAGCGCAAACAGAGTGGTCGTGTCGTCGAAGTAGTAGTTCAGCGTCACGAACACCTTGCCTTCCCCCGCGGCCACGGGGTTCAGGGCCAGGGCTCCCCCGAGGTTTTGTTCCCACCTCGTGGCGAAGGTGGCGGGGTCGAGCGAGATGGGGAGGTAGCCCGTGTGTCGGGCGTTCGCCTGGAACATCGGCCAGCTCCCCGGTCGCTCCGCGGGATCGTCGGGGAGGCAGAGCACCTGCTTCTGCGCGATGACGCTGGTCGATCCTTCCGTGTAGCTCGCGTGCAGGACCAGCGTTTCCTGGGGGGTCTGGAGCGTCTCGATCGTCAGGACACCCGCCGTGACGCTGGCGAGGGACGCCGGCTCGACCGCCCACGCCGCACGCGCGCTGACGTTGCGGAGCGCGCCGCTGGCATACCGGACCACGGCCTGGAACGGTGTCGTGGAGGCGTCGGGGAGGCGCGACGGGCCGCCGATCGTGAGCTCGACGGCGGGTGGCGTCGAGACCGGGTGCGCGAAGTCCACCCACCCCGTGCTCGTGTAGTCGAAGGCGGCCCCGAAGGCTGCCGGTGTCCACGTACCGACGGTACGCGTGTAGGTGATCTCGAAGGGGACGACCGAGCCCACGATCGCGGTGTAGTAGTTGAAGCGGGGCTCCCCGTACCAGGTGGGGTCGTTCGACACCACGACGGCGTGCCCGCGCAGGACGGCCGTGGTGGATCCCACCTGCGCCTCGAGGACGAGCGGGCCCGAGGGGCCGAGGCTGCCCTGAGCGGAGTGGTCGCCGGAATCGTAGTCGGTCTGCTCGTAGATGAGCCCCACGGTCGGCGGGGACAGCGTGTACCGGATCGTCGTTCCGGAGACGTCGACGCTGCTCAGGGAGGACCCGTGGTTGTAGTAGCTCCCGGCACCGCTCGACCATTGCGTTCCGTCGCTCAGATGGTAGACGTCGGCGCTGCCGAGGAGCTCGAGCGGCCAGCCCGGCGAGTACGAGCCGAAGAAGGTGCGAGTCGTCATGCGGTCGATGGTGGCCGGGGTTGGGGTGGACGCGCCGCCCGCCGGTAGCTCTCCCGTGATCCGACCGCACGAATCGACGGCTCGCGCGGCTCCACGGCTCTCCCGGGTAACGTATCCCTCGCGGCCGGCGACGTTCGGGCAGGGCCTCTCGTCTCCAGACGAGCGCGCGGAGGGAACCCGCGAAGCCGAGGCGGCGGCGGGACGACTGGACGGAGGCTGGCCGATATCCCGCGGCCGCCCCTTTTCCCCGAGGACCTCGATCACCCTCCGGTCGCGGTCCCTGATCTCGCGGGGCTTCTCATCGCCGGACGATCCGGCGCCGAGAAGCAGGCAGACGACGAACGTTCCGCCAACCGGCGTCGATCGACGCATCACGGCGCTCCCTTCGCGGCCGGCGAGAGCGAATCCTCGATGCGAGCGCCCTCGACCGACAAGACCAGGAACTTGGTAGGGGACCCTGCCCCACGTTAGCACGCGCCCGCTCGCCGGGCATCTCCGTTATGCTCACGGCAGGCCGAACGGGAGATGGCGCGGCACTACAGCATGTCTCACGAGAAGCGCGTGCTGCTCCTCGCCCTGGGGGCGGGGCTGCCCGGCGTCCTCGCTTGCGTGGGACTCCTGTGGGCGGGAGGCTACAGCCCAAAGGTCTTCTGGACGCTGGGTCTGCTGATCGTGGGCGTCTGGCTCATCTTCGCCTTCGCAGTGCTCGAGAACGTCGTCCGCCCGCTGCAAACGCTCTCCAACCTGGTCGCCGCCTTCCGCGAGGAGGACTTCTCGTTCCGCGCCCGCGGCACCCGGGGCGACGACGCCCTCGCCCAGGCCATGGTCGAGGTCAACGCCCTCGCGGACACGCTGCGCGAGCAGCGGCTCGGCGCCCTCGAGGCCACCGCCCTTCTGCGCAAGGTCATGGAAGAGATCGACGTCGCGGTCTTCGCATTCGACGACGCCTCTCGCCTCGTCCTCGTCAATCGCGCGGGGGAGCGGCTCCTCGACCGCCCCGCGGAGCAGCTCCTCGGACGGGGCGCCCACGAGCTGGGCCTGTCCGACGCCCTCAACACTCCGGGCGTCCTCGACCTCGCGCTGCCGGGGGAAGCGGGCCGCTTCGAGGCGCGAAGAGGCGAGTTCCGGCAGGGAGGTCTTCCCCATCGCCTGCTGGTGCTCGCCAACGTCAGCCGCACGCTGCGGGAGGAGGAGCGCCAGGCCTGGCAGCGCCTCATCCGCGTGCTCGGCCACGAGCTGAACAACTCGCTCGCCCCCATCAAGTCGATCGCGGGCAGCCTGGAGAGCCTGCTCGCCCGTCCCAAGCGGCCGGCCGACCTCGACGAGGACATGCGGAAGGGTCTGGCCGTGATCGGCGCCCGGGCGGAATCGCTCTCGCGCTTCACGGAGGCCTATGCTCGTCTCGCCCGCCTTCCGAATCCCCAGCTGCAGTCAGTCGAGGTGGGCCCGCTCGTGAAGAGGGTGGCCGGCCTGGAGACCCGCGTGCCCGTCTCCCTTCGGTCCGGTCCCGACGTGACCGTGCGCGCCGACCCCGATCAGCTCGAGCAGCTCCTGATCAACCTCCTCCACAACGCGGTAGACGCCGCCGAGGAGGCCAAAGGGGGAATCCAGGTGGGCTGGACGCGGCAGGGCCGCTCGCCGTGGGTGGAGGTGTTCGTCCAGGACGAGGGCCCGGGCCTTCCTTCGTCGGCGAACCTGTTCGTTCCGTTCTTCACGACCAAGCCCAGGGGGTCCGGCATCGGTCTCGTCCTCTCCCGCCAGATCGCCGAGGCGCACGGCGGCATCCTCACCCTCGAGAACCGCGCCGATCGCTCCGGTTGCATCGCCCGGCTTCGCCTGCCGCGCTGACCCCCGCCTAACGGCGAGGTTGGCCCCGGCTTTGCTTTAGGACATCGCGACCGGAGTAAACGGGGGTTTTCAGCACCCTCTCGTGGCCGCGACGACACGCGAGCGTGGTCCGGGGGGCACAGGAGGAGGGCCTCATGGGCGTCCAGGTGCGGTCGGCTTCGTTGCAGGACGGCGTCGCCGTCCTCGCCCTCCTCGAGGAGGTGGGCTACTACCCGGAGCCCCTGTCCTTCGCCAAGACCTTCCGCAAGACGATCGGCGACCCGCACTTCCTCGTCCGCGTGGCCGAGGCGGAGGGGCGTATCGTCGGCATGGCTACGCTCTCGCTCCGCTACCAGATTGGACTGGGCGGCCTCCTCGCCTGCCTCGACGAGCTGGCCGTCGCCCCGGACGCCCCCAAGGGCTCCGACCGCGCGCTCCTCCAGGCCACGGTGGGCCGGGCGCGATCGCTGGGAGCCGTGCGCGTGGTCAAGGACGTCGCCAACCAGGGCACCCCTCCCCCGCGCGCGGCCCAGCTCCGGGCCCGCGCGGCGGCGGAAGCGGCGGCGCAGGCCACCGGGGCGGGGGCGCTGCGTCCCACCGCCTAACGAAGGATCCGCTCGTCGGAGGAATCCCGCACCGCGGCTAGCCCCGACTGTTACCTCTCGTACTCGTTCCGGAACGAGTTTCCACAGTTTTTCCACAGGGACTCGGCGGAAGTATGCTCCCGCCCATGAATCGTCGCGCCACGACCCTTATCATCCTCGTGGGGTTTGCTCCGATAGCCAGCGGCGGCGCTCCCGGCTCGGCCGACCGATATCAATTGGCCGGCCTTCAGAAGCCCGTCACCGTGCGCATCGACCAGTGGGGCGTGTCCCACGTCGAGGCCCAGTCCCTCTACGACGTGTTCGTGGCCCAGGGTTTCGTGGCCGCGCGCGATCGCCTCTGGCAGATGGACCTCTGGAGGAAGCGGGGACTGGGAGAGATGGCCCGCGACTTCGGCCCGGCGTTCGCTCCGGGAGACGCGATGGCGCGAGCCGTTCTCTTCCGCGGGGACATGTACCGGGAGTGGCTGGCCTACGGGTCCGACGCGAAGCGCGTCGCCGAGAGCTTCGT
This sequence comes from uncultured Acidobacteriota bacterium, assembly GCA_963742595.1. Classification (GTDB taxonomy): domain Bacteria; phylum Acidobacteriota; class Vicinamibacteria; order Fen-336; family Fen-336; genus CAVPGH01. The sequence continues at coordinate 1,530,326 of CAVUMT010000001.1, forward strand.
GGCCGGGGTGAACGCCTTCGTCGCGGAGACGGTGCGCGATCCCTCGTTGCTCCCGATCGAGTTCCGGCTTCTCGGCTATAAGCCCGCAGGGTGGAAGGCGGAGGACATCGCGCGCATCCGCCACCACGGGCTGACCCTGAACTTCGACTCGGAAGTGGAGCGCGCGAGCCTCTATTGCCGGTTCGGCAGCGAGGGTGCGGCGAGCGTCGGCCGCCGCGCGGACTGGCTCCGTCGCGAGCTGGATCCGCCGACGCCGCCGGTGCTGGTCGACGGCTTCGATCCCTGCTCGCTTCCCGTCACCGAGCTGAAGCAGGCCTACGCGCTGGCCACCGACGCGCCTCGCTTCACACGCGCATCCGTCCCGGCGGGAGCGAGCGGGACGGTGCTGCGCCCGCTCTACGGCTGGAACGAGCGGCCCTTCGACGCCGTCGCCTTCGGCTCCAACAACTGGTCGATCGCACCGTCTCGGACGACGACGGGGCGGCCCATCCTCGCCAGCGATCCCCACCGCGCTCACGGCGCCCCCAGCCTGCGCTACCTGATCCACCTCAAGGCGCCCGGCCTCGACGCGATTGGCGCGGGGGAGCCCTTTCTCCCCGGGATTTCGATCGGCCACAACGGAACGATCGCCTTCGGCCTGACCCGCTTCTACATGGACCAGGAAGATCTCTACGTCTACGAGACGAACACGGACCACCCCGACGAGTATCGGTACCGCGGGCGCTTCGAGCCCATGACTACCGTCGAGGAGGAGATCGCCGTGAAGGGCGAGCCGCCGCGCAGGGTCACGCTGCGCTTCACGCGGCACGGCCCCGTGCTGCACCAGGACCCGAAGACCCGGCGTGCTTTCGCGCTCAGAGCCGCCTGGCTGGAGACGGGGATGGCCCCCTACTTCGGCTCGATCGACTACATGCGGGCACGAAACTTCGACGCGTTCGCGGCGGCCATGAACCGCTGGGGCGCCCCGGGCGAGAACCAGGTGTACGCGGATAGCACCGGCGTCATCGGATGGGTGCCGGGCGGACTCACCCCGATCCGCCCGAACTGGGACGGGCTCACGCCGGTGCCCGGCGACGGGCGCTACGAGTGGGCCGGCTATCGCCACCGCGACGAGCTGCCGTGGGAACGCAACCCCGCGCGAGGCTACGTGGTCACGGCCAACGAGAACAACATTCCCCCCGACCACCCCGCGCGGGGGAAGGGCATCGGCTCGGAATGGAGCGACGCCGCGCGGTCGCAGAGGCTCAAGGGTCTGCTCGCCGGGCAGAGTCGCTCGAGCGTGACGGACTCGCTGGCCTGGCAAAAGGACACGGTGTCGATGCACGCGCTTCGCGTGAAGGCGCTGCTCGGCCCGCTCTCGTCCCCGGACCCCAAGGTCGGCCGGGCCCTCGACTCCCTGCGGGCGTGGGACGGCAACGTGTCCGCGGAGAAAGCACCCGCCGCGCTCTTCGAGGTCTGGTTCTCGAAGCACCTCAGGCGGGCGACGGTGCGGAAGGCGCTGCCCCCCGAGGCGGCCGAGGCCGTGGGAAGCGGCGACGCGAGCCGGGTCCTGCAAGTCCTCGAGAACCCAGAAGGCTGGATGAGCGCCGAGACACGCGACCAGGTGATGCTCGAATCGCTGGCGGCCGCGCTCCGCGAGGTCGAGGATCGCCTCGGGAGCGATCCCTCCCGATGGACCTGGGGAGCGCTTCATCGCGCGGTCTTCGGGCACCCTCTGGCCGAGGTCGTGGACGAGAAGACCCGCGTCCAGCTCGAGGTGGGCGACTGGCCGATCGGCGGATCCGCCTACACCCCGATGAACACCAGCTATCGCACGAGCGACTTCCGGCTCACCGCGGGAGCGTCCTTCCGGATGGTCCTCGACGTCGGGAACTGGGACGCCTCGCGCGCGATCAACACCCCGGGCCAGTCCGGCGACCCGGCGAGCCCCCACTACCGCGACCTCGCCCCGCTCTGGGCGAGGGGCGAGAGCTTCCCGCTCCCCTATTCAGCGTCGGCCGTCGGGGGGGCGACCCGGCGCGTCCTTCGCCTGGAGCCCGCCGCGAGAGCCGGTCATCTCCCAGCGGATCAGTGAGACGGGGACGAGGCCGGAGGCGAGGAACCCGTCCATGAAACCCTTGAGGGTGAAGCTCGCGCCCTGCTGCTGCGCGCGCTCCGCGAGCAGGCCCTCGATGAGGGCTTTCCCCGTCAGGTAGCAGGTGCCGTAGCCGGGCTGCTGCAGGTAGAGGTGCTGCTCGAACCACACGAGGTCGCCGTCCGGCCGGAACCACGCACGCGGCGTCTTCTCGCTCGCGAACCGCACCGCCTGCTCGACCGTCCACTCGTTGCTCTGCACGCGCAGCCCCGCGATCGCGCGCGCGGCGCGCTGGGCCACCATGATGTAGACGAGCTCGCGGCTGCGCGGGCTGTCGTCGAAGAAGCCCGCCCCCATCGCCAGCTCCTCCATCGCGGTCGCGAGCCCCTCGGCCCGGCTGTCCCAGATGTTGTAGAGCGACGGCACGCGGCGGATGGGGCTCGGGTGGGGGTCGCGCTCCATGCGCGCCTTGTCGATCCAGTGGAACTGGTGGCACCGCATCACCCGCGGGTCGCGCAGGTCCACCTGGTCGAAGAAGTCCCGCGCCTCGGCCTCCTTGTAGGGCGAGATACGGACGCGGAGGGCGGCCGCCGAGTACTCGGGCACCGTGAGCACCGGGCGGTCGCGGAGAAAGCGGAGGAAGTCGTCGATCGCCTTCTCGGCGCGCGCCTGCCACTCCGCGGCGGTCCCCGGGGGCTCGAGCGGCGGCCGGGCGTGATTGCGCGCCTCCTCCAGCTTCAGGTACGTGGTGGCGCGCGCGAGCTCGCGCTCCATCAGGACGAGCTCGTCCTGCCAGGTCAGGGGGACGAGGTGGACGTTCCGGAGATACCAGTTGTACGGGTCGACACCCACTCCCGAGGGGCCCTTCTTCGCGGGAAGCTGCTGCTCCAGCCAGAGGACGAAGGCGTCCACCGCCTGCCGCGCGCGATCGGCGTCGGGAGCGAGGTCGGGGCTCCGGGAGGCCAGAGTCCGCGCCAGCTTCGCGAGCTCGGCGCTCTGTCCCTTCTGGACGCGGATGCCGAGCGACCAGAGGTCGCGCGCGTCGCCCACGAGGTTTCCGCGCGCCTGCTCGAGGAGCCGCGGGATCGCCTGCAGCCGGGCCCGGAAGGGTGCGATCTCCTCCGCGGGCAGCGGAAAGCTCATCCGCCAGAGCTCGATCGCTCCCGCCAGGGACGGCCCTTCCTTCAGCGGCGTGTCGCTCTCGGAGTCGATCACGACCGAGTAGAAAGCGGGATCGCGGGCCCAGGGACGGAGCACCACGTGGTCGAAATCGAGGCCGTTCATCTCCGCCCGCACGAGCTCGGCGTCGATGCGCCACGCCACCGGCCACGCGCTCGTGTCGATCGCCTCCAGGCGCGCGCGCAGCTCGGGCAACCGGCGCTGCTGCTCCTGCATCGCGGCCGCGGTGTAGTCGGGGACTCCGTCCCGGAGCGGAGGCGGCTGGAAGGCCCGCCACTCCGTGAACAGCCTGACCAGGTCTTCGTGCCCCTTGGGGGGAGGGCCGGCGGGTGCGGGAAAGGCGAGCGGGCCCATCATCAGGGAAATCACGAAGACGCCGGCCGTGGTCCGGCGGCGTCGGCTCATGAGGAACCTCCGGCGACGGAGTCTATCGCGTCTTCCGGGCGGCTACTCGCTCCGGAGGGACACGGAGGGGTCGATCCCCGCGGCCCGCCGCGCCGGCAGATAGCTCGCCCCCAGAGCGGCGAGGACGAGAACTGCGGGCACGACGACGAAGGTGAGCGGGTCGATCGTCTCGATCCCGAAGAGCATCGAGCGCAGGAGCCGCGACAGCGCGAGAGACCCGGCCACCCCGAGGGCGACCCCGGGAAGGGCCATGGCCATCCCCCGACGCAGCACGAACGCGAGGAGGCGCCCCGGGGCCGCTCCGAGGGCGAGGCGGATCCCCAGCTCCCGCGTGCCCTGGCTGACCTGGTAGGCCATGACCCCGTAGGTCCCGACGATCCCGAGGACGAGGGCGAGGCCGGCGAAGAGGCTCAGGAGGAGCATGGAGAATCGGCGGCGGGCCACCGACTCGTCCACGCGATCGCGCATCGTCCGGAGGCCGTAGACCGGAAGGTCGGGGTCGAGAGTCCGGACCTCCCGAGTGACCGCCGCGGCCAGCGGCGCCGCCTCCTGGCGGCTCCGCACCGTGACGTTCATCCCCCGGGTGCCCGTCTGGGTCTGCGGGTGGTAGAGGGCGATGCGGGAATCCGCGTCGAGACGGTCCTGCTTGATGCGCCCCACGACACCCACGACGGTCAGCCACGGAGTGTCCGCCTTGACGTCGAAGCCTCCCGACCGCACGCGCTTGCCGAGTGCGCTCTCGTTCGGCCAGAGCTGCCGGGCGAACGCCTCGTCCACGACGACCACCCGGTCGGTCGCGCGCGTGTCGTGCTCGCCGAAGAGCCGTCCCGCGAGGAGCGGGATCTCCATCGCGCGGAAGTAGTCGCCGCCCACCACGCGGATGTCGGTATTGATGAAGGCCTCGCCGGGCGCGGGGGTGCGTCCCTCCACGGTGATCGGACCCCACGCCATCATCTGGCTCAAGGGAAGAGCCGAAACACCCCCCACGGCCGTGACGCCCGGCAGTCCGGCCAGCCCCTCCCAGAGCCGCCGATACGTCTCGATCACGACCGGGGCCTCCCCGTACTGCGAGCCCGTGAGGGTCAGCTCGAACGTGAGGACGCTCTCGGGATTGAAGCCCGGAGGGACCGCGAGCACGCGGGAGAAGCTCCGCGCGAGGAGCCCCGCGCCCACGAGCAGCATCACGGACAAGGCGAGCTCGGCCGCCACGAGCAGCCGCCTCAGCCGGTTGCGCCGGGAGAAGCCCTCCCCCACCGCCGACGACCCCCGCCGGCCCTCGGCGAGCGCCGCGTGCTCCGGCCCGGAGAGCTTCCACGCGGGAAGGAGCCCGAACAGGAGGACCGAAGCCGCCGTGATCGCAAGGGTGAAGAGGAGCACCCGGCCGTCCACCGCAACCTCGTGCAGACGGGGCACGCTCGCCACCGCGAGCACGGAGAGAGCGCGGACGCTCGCCAGGCAGAAGAGGAGCCCCAGCACTCCCCCCCCACCGCGAGGAGCCCCGCCTCGGCAAGGAGCCCGCGCAGGATTCGTCCCCGGCTCGCTCCGAGGACGGACCGCACGGCCACCTCGCGCTCGCGCGACGCCGCCCGCGCGAGGAGGAGGAGCGCCACGTTCACGCAGGCGATGAGCAGCACGAACGCCACCGCCGCTCCGAGGATGAGGAGGGCGGTCCGGACGTCGCCCACGACCTGCTCATGGAGGGGCACGATGCTGAAGGTCAGCCCCCCGTTCGGCGGGTAGAATTCCGGATGATCGCGTCGGAGCCGGGCGGTGATCGCGTCCATCTCCGTCTGGGCCTGGGCCACGGAAACCCCGGCCTCGAGCTTGCCCACGATGTTGTAGTCCTCGCGGTTGCGGACGCTCGCCGCCTCCGCGTCGAGAGGCAGGGGGAGCACGACCTCGGCGTGCTCGGCGACGCCGAGCGTCGGCATCACCTCCCGAGGCACGTCGAAGCCCTCCTCGAGGACGCCTACGATCTCGTACGGCTGGCCGTTGAGGACGATCGTCCTACCGACGGCGCCGGGGTCCCCGCCGTAGCGGCGCCTCCAGGTCGCGTGGCCGAGAATCGCCGTCCCCGTCGTCCCGGGCACGTCGTCCGCGGGGGTGAAGAGGCGTCCCACCGCCGCCCGCGCCCCCAGCATCGGCAGGAGGTTGGAGGAGACCCGGAGCGTTCCCACCCGCTCGGCCTCCCCCACGCCGGTCAGGTTGTAGTTCGCGCCGATCGCGATCGCGACCTGCTCGAGGCCCTGGTGACCCGTCTGGATGTCGAAGTACTGCGCGGTGGAGAACCAGTCCTCGAGGATGCCGATGCCCGGCGAGCGATTCCAGAGGATCACGAGGCGCTCTGCGTCCGCGTAGGGCAGGGGGCGCAGGAGCAAAGCACTCGCCACGGTGAAGACCGCGGCGTTCGCCCCCACGCCGATCGCGAGCGACAGCATGACGGACGACGCGAGGCCGGGCTTTCGAAGGAGGCTGCGCCCGGCGTGGCGAAGGTCCCGCCCGAGCTCGTTCAGATCGATGGAGCCGCCGGCCATGGGCGCACCGATGATACGTCAGCGCGGCGCGAGCACCCGCCGCCCGCTCAGCGATTGCCGACGAGCCGCCAGAATTGCTTCTCGTTGAGTAGCGTGATGCGGTGTCCCTTATCGCGAAGCCGCTTGATCTCCATCAGCTTCAGCCCCGCGTCGCGGCCCGCGGCCTGCCGCGGGTTGGGGCGGCCGCGGACGAGCACGGTCGTGCGAATCGAAGGCATCCCGTGCACGACGGCACCCGCCTTCCGGGCCGCCGCCCTCGCCACCCGGCGCTTCTTGCTGAGCACTCCGGTGAACGCGAGGTGGACGCCCTTGAGCGTCCGGAGCACGCCCGCCTTCAGGACGGCCGGGGGGTTGCGAAGGGCCTCGATCAGCTCGTCCGCGCTCTCGTAGCGCTTGCGCCTTTCGCCGATGCAGCGGTAGACGATCTCCTTGAGGTGGTCGCTGCAGCGAAGGAGCCGGATCTCCAGGGGCCGGATGCGCTCCCGCGCGTCGCCCCTGACGAGCATTCCCACGAGCTGCCCCACCTGGTACACGTCGTCGCGCGCCTGCCACTTGGGGGCGAGGCCGGCCACGATGTCGCTGGGGGCGGTCATCGGGTTCAGCGCGTCGGCGATCGCCCCCCGCCGGTCGCTCTGCTGGCGGACGATCCCGAAGTCGCCGAGCTTGAGGCTTCGTCCTTCGCACACGAAAACATTCATGGGCGTGAGGTCGCGGTGCAGGAGCTGGCCGCGGTGGAGCTTCCCGAGCACCTGGAGGATCCCCGCGATCTCGCGCCGGGCGACGCTTTCCGGCCAGCCCTTCCCGTTGCGGTGGAGGTACGCACGGAGGTCGCCCTCCCGCGCGTACTCCATGGCGAGGCAATACAGAACGCGCCCCCCCCTGCCCAGAATCGGGAACTTGTCGTAGACGGCGATGGCGCGCGGGTGCCCGTCCAGAAGCTGCCCGAAGTAGGCTTCGCGCAGCCACCCGTCGATGTTCGCGCTGACCTTGATGCACAGGACGAGGGGGACGACCGGCGACCGCCCCAGGCGCCGCGCGAGATAGGCCTGTCCGAACCCCCCTTCCCCGAGCAGGCGTTCCACGCGGTACTGGAGGCCCGTCTCCGGGCTCGTGACCACCTGCAATGGCGCCAGCAGGTGGCGCGCCTCGCCGAATCGGGCAGGGAGGGGCCGCGTGCGGGTGGTCGCGGCGGACAGGCGTTCGGAGGGACGGATCTCTTCCGGCATCGCTTCGCGGGGCCCCGGGAGCATAGCAGAGCGGCGGGAACGCTCGGGTCCGTCAGGGGCCCGGCAGCACGACGTCCTGGACGACCCGACCGCCGCCAACCGCAGCGGGCTCGACCTTGCGGATCGCGTAGATCGACCCCGGGCGGGCCGCGTCCTCCCGGATCTGCGCGGTCACGAAAGGATCGTCGTCGAACACGATCTCGAAGACGCGCGTCCCGTGTCCGTCCCCCGTGACTTCGTAATGGATGTGACGGGGGACGCGGGTCCCGGGATACGAGCCCGGGCGGACAGTGCTGTAGGCGTATCGACCCTGCGCGTCCGAGCGGAGAAGCGCCTTGAGGCGCGGATCCCGGTTGCCCATGGCGTCGTCGGGCCTGTAGTACCCGCGGGCGTCGGTCTGATAGACGTAGACCGAGGCACGCGCCACCGGCGTCCGGCCGTCCGGCGCGTAGACGACCCCGCTGACCTCGAGACGCTCCCCCGGCTCGCTCGCGGGGGCGACCTCCCCGGACCACGGCGCGTCTCGCGGGGCGATCCGCGAGGCTTCCGCGCCAAGAACGGGTGCGGCCACGGTGATCGCGGCGACCAGCCACCGTCCGACCTTCAGTTTCATGGATGACCCTGGGACCGCCCCCTCCTGGAGTCTACGTGCCGAGGGCCCCGCGTTCTCGCAAAAAAACGCCGGCCTCCGTCGATTTCAGGGATGCCCGGTCGACTATCCTTCGAAAGGGAGAGCGACCACCATGCAATACATGCTGCTGATCTACGACGACGAGAAGAAGTTCGAGGCCCTGCCCCAGGCCGAACAAGGCAAGATCATGCAGGAGTTCCGGGACTTCACGCACGGCATCGTCAAGAGCGGCCACTACCGCGCGGGAGACCAGCTCCAGTCCGTGTCCACCGCGACGTCCGTCCGATGGAAAGCGGGCAAGCCCCTCGTCACCGACGGGCCGTACGCCGAGGCGAGGGAGCAGCTCGGTGGGTACTACCTGGTCGAGGCGAAGGACCTGGACGAGGCGGTCGCGATCGCCAAGCGGATCCCCGTGATGGGCCTCGAGGGAACCGTCGAGGTCCGCCCCGTCTTCCCGCGGCCTCCGGGGATCTAGCCCCTGTTGAAGGTGTGGCGCTCGCGAAGGCGCACGCGCACTTTCACCCCGTTCTTCTCCGCGGGCTCGTAGCGCCAGGTCCGTAGCGCGGCGATCAGCGCCTCGTCGAGGAGCTCGCCCGCGGATTCGATCACTCGGGGCTCGTGGACGAAGCCGGTCTCGGTCACCGTGAATTCCGCGGTCACGGTCCCGGTCAAGCGCATCTTCCGCGCCGCGTCGGGATAGGTGGGGGGCTGCCCCGTGAGCCTCTTCGGAGGGGCGACACCGCGACCGACCTCGACGAGGTCGCCGGCCCCCACCCAGCCCTTCGCCCGGAGCGCTTCCGTGGTCGAGATCGGCTTCCCCGTGGGCTCGAGTCTCGCGCTGAGCCGGACGGACTCGCCGGGGCCGGCCTCCACGGCACGGCTCCAATTACGGAATCCCGGTCGCCGGAGCACGATGCGATGCGCGCCCGGCGCGATCGGGAGCCCCGTGGCCGGGGGGCTCTCGTAGCGGCGCCCGTCGATCTCCACGCTCGCCGCCGCGGGGACGGAATCGATCACGAGCGTGGCCGTCAACGGGGAGAGCGTGAATCGCAGCGGGATGGGCGGCCCTTCACCGGTCGCTTCGACGGTGAGCTCGGCGGGAGCGAATCCGGAATGAACGACCCGGATGGAGTGCCCGCCCACCGCGAGACCGGTGACGAGCTGGGGTGTCGTACCCACTTCCGCTCCGTCGAGGTAGATCGTCGCCCCCGGGGGAGTCGTCGACACCAGAAGGCCGGGGGGCGCCGGCAAGCTGGTCGACTTCGGCGGGAAGAGCCGGGGCCACCACCCGATCGCGGCGAGGCCCACCGCAATCGCGCTCACGACGGTCGCCCACCGCGCGCGCCGCGAGGGAAGCCTTCGTCTCTTGAGCGCCACCGTGGGCAGGAGGACTGGTTCTTCGGAAACTTTCGCACCGGCGGCCGCCACCGCCGCTACGGGGCCGTCGGAGAGCACGAGCCGGGCGGTGGTGGCGGGGTCCAGGGCGTCCACGAGGTCGGCGGCGGAGGGGAACCGATCCTCCGGCTCCTTGGCCAGACCGCGGCGAAAGACCTCGTCGTAGCTCGCGGGAAGGGCGTCGTTCAGGCTCGTGGGCGGTGGGGCCTCGCGGTGGACCACGTTGTAGAGCGTCGACATCAGGCTCTCGCCCTCAAACGGCCGGCGTCCGGTGAGCATCTCGTAGGCGACGGCGGCGAGCGAGAAGACGTCGCTGGCCGGCACCACCTGCCGGTTCGCGACCTGCTCGGGAGCCATGTAGGCGGGGGTCCCGAACGTCTCCCCGGCGGGGGTGATCCCGGGCGAGCTCAGATGCGCGATGCCGAAGTCCATGACCGTCGGGCGTCCGTCCACGCGGACCATGATGTTCGCGGGCTTGACGTCGCGGTGGATGGTCCCCTGCGAGTGGGCGTAGTCGAGGGCGGCGGCCACCGGGCCGAGGATCGCTCGGGCCTCGTCGGGACCCAGACGGCCGCGCTCCCGCAGGAAGGCGTGAAGCGTGCGGCCTTCCAGCAGCTCCATCACGAAGTAGTCGTGCCCGACGTCGTAGATGGTGACGATGTTCGGATGGACGAGGCGGGCCGCCGCTTGCGCCTCCCGACGGAAACGCGTCAGGTATTCCTCCACGGTGGCGTCCTCGAGCAGGTCCGGCTTGATGGCCTTGAGGGCGACCACCCGCCGCGCCATGCCGTCGAAGGCCCGGTACACGCGGCCCATGGCGCCCTGGCCGAGGAGTCCGAGCACCTCGTAGCGTCCGAAGAAAAGCTCCGGGCCCATCGTGGAGACGATCCGGTCGATGGTCTCGCGCGCCTTCTTCGAGAGGTCGCGGAAGTGAATGCCCACCTGGACGGTCGACGAGCCGGTTCCCGCGTAAAGCCTCACGACGTGGCCCCGCAGCTTGACCTCGACCTCTCGCGACAGGCTCAGGACGAGGTCGATCGTCTCTCCGGGCTTGGGAGGGGCCTTGTCCGTTTCGAGGAGCATTCCTCCCACGCTGACGTCCAGCGCCAGGGCTTCGAGCGCGCTGGCGTCCGGGGTCCCCGCCGACGGCAGGTAGCGAACCGGGAACCGCGAGCGTACGCGACGCGGCACCACGAGGAGGTTCCTGAACGCCTGGTCGCACGCGGCGACGTCGATCGGGGGCCGGAGCACCAGGTTGGCGCCGGCCTGGAGCAACTCGTGCTCGGAAGCCTCCGGCGACGTGGCGAGGACCACGATCGACGAGCGTCGGGTCCCCGCGCCCTCGCGCAGCCTCTGGACGAGCCCCCGCGCGGCGTCGGCGTCGGTGGCGTCGAGGAGCACGAGGGTGGGCACGAACACGGGGGCGATCTCGAGCGCCGCGGCGGGGGAAGAGGCGTGGAGGCGCTCGATGCCGGGTCCCCAGACGAGCGTGTCGCCCAGCTCGGGGGCCAGGTTGCGCTCGCCGACGATCAAGACCTTCGACAGGGTCCTCTCCTTCGCTGTCAGTGTACTCTCGCCGCGAGATGACGCTCGACGAGGTCCATCGCGCGCACTACGGGCGGATCCTCGCCACGGTGATCCGTCTCGTCGGGGACTTCGACCGGTCGGAGGAGGCGGTCCAGGAGGCGTTTGCGGTGGCGGTCGAGACCTGGGCCCGGGACGGCACGCCCGGGAACCCCGTGGCCTGGCTCGTGTCGACGGCCCGGCACAAGGCCGTGGACGAGCTCCGGCGCGCCGCGCGGCAGGAAGCCCGACGCGAAGAGCTGGCGCTCTACCTTCGGGCCCGCGCCGAGGAGGAGACGCCCGTGGACGAGGACCGGCTTCGCCTCCTCTTCACGTGCTGTCACCCCGCGCTCGCCGCGGAGGCGCAGGTGGCGCTCACCCTGCGCACCCTCGGCGGGCTCACCACCGAGGAGATCGCGCGGGCGTTCCTCACACCCGTCCCCACGCTCGCCCAGCGCCTGGTACGCGCGAAGGCCAAGATCCGGGACGCCCGCATCCCCTACGTGGTCCCCTCCGACGAGGACCTGACGGAGCGGTTGGACGCGGTGATGGCCGTCGTCTACCTCGTCTTCAATGAAGGATACGCCGCGACCTCCGGCGACCGGCTCACCCGGGGAGAGCTGTGCGCGGAGGCGATCCGGCTGGGCCGCATGCTCGTGGAGCTCATGCCCGGCCGGACGGAGCCCATGGGTCTCCTCGCCTTGATGCTCCTCCACGACGCGCGGCGCGCGACGCGGGTGGACGCCGAGGGGAGGCTGCTCACGCTCGAGGAGCAGGACCGCACGCTCTGGGATCGGGGGCAGATCGCGGAAGGCGCTACGCTCGTCGAGCAGGCGCTGCGCACGGGCCTCCCCGGGCCCTATGCGCTGCAGGCCGCCATCGCGGCCCTGCATGCCCAGGCCCCGCGGGCGGAGGATACCGACTGGCCGCAGGTCGCCGCCCTCTACGGGTTGCTCGTGCGTGTCCACCCCGTTCCGGTCGTGGAGCTGAACCGCGCCGTCGCAGTGGCGATGGCCGACGGCCTCGAGCAGGGCCTCGATTTGCTCGACCTCCTCTCCCAAAGGGGCGATCTCGATCGCTACCACCTCCTGCCCGCGGCCCGGGCCGACCTCCTGCGCCGGCTCGGCCGCAGGGGCGAAGCCGCCGCCGCCTATCGACGGGCGCTCGTCCTCGTCGGGAACGACGCGGAGAGGCGGTACCTGGCGCGGCGACTGGCCGAGGTCGAGTAGTTCCCATATCGGCAAGCCGAGGGCACCATTGCGTCAAGCCCTCACATTCGTTCACAACTCGCCGCCGCGCACGCCCCCTAAAGCACTCATGGGCTTGCAGTAGAAATCGCCGAGAAGGCATCCAGGCTGGCATCGACATTGCCACCTTGAATCCTCATGACGTACGTACGCTCATTTGAGGAGATCGCCAATATGAAGACACTCGCGTTGATTCTTTCCCTCGGGCTCGTGGGGACGGTAGCCTCGGCCTCGACCCATCAAGCCGCCGCGACGTCCACCGACAAGAGCCACCAGGTCACCGCCGAGGTCGTGGCCGTAGACACCGCGAAGAACACCCTCACGATCAAGGGCTCCGACGGCATGGAGAAGATCGCTGCCGTCGAGGGCAGTGCCGTGACGGCTCTCAAGGCCCTGCGGCCGGGCGAGAAGGTCACCCTGACCTGTCGCGACAACGACAAGGGCGAGCACAAGGCGGTCACCGCCATCCAGGTGAACAAGCCGATGTCGACCGAGCCGAGGAACTAGCCCCGGCCCTCTTCGACATTCGTTCCGGGGGCGCACGGATCTCCACGGGTCCGGCGCCCCCGTTTTTGCATTCAGGGCGGTAGAATCCGCCCGGCATGGGCAAACGCCTCCCTCCCCTGGCTCTTGCCGTGGGCCTTTCGCTCGGCGGGGCGACGGCGGGCGCCCAGGAGTGGCACGAGGCCTACCGGTCGGGAGTGGCCGCGCTGGCTCGAGGAGACGCGCAGCGTGCCGTCGAGGCGCTACGGCGAGCCGTGGTCCTTCGCCCGGAGCCCGGACGCAACGTCGTGACGTACGGCACGAACGTCGAACCGCGCTACTTCCCTTATCTGCGCCTGGCCGAGGCCTATCTCGCGCTCGGCCAGCTCGAGCCGGCGCAGCAGGCCCTCGAGGCCTCGTCGCGATGGGGACGCGAGCCGGCGGAGGATCGCCAGAAGCTCCTGGAGCGGCTCGACGCGGCCGCGGACGAACGGCGTCCGCGCGCCACCCCTCCGACGCCGACTCCCGCGACACCGACGACGACGATCGCGACACCCGCGCCTCCCCCGGGCGCCCCTCCCGAGCCGCCGGTCGCGGTGGCCTCCGCGGCTCCGCCCGTCCCGGCGCCATCGATTCCCGTGAGCCGCGAAACGCCCCGGGCCCGCGGCGTCACGCCCCCGACCGCCGCCCCCTCGCTCCCCCCGGCCCCGACCGAGCCGGATACGGGGGCGCTCGAGGTCGTGTCCGAGCCCGCGGGCGCCGACGTCTACATCGACGACGAGCCCGTCGGCTCGACGGACCCGGAGACGGGACGCCTCGTCAAGTCCGGGCTCGCCGAAGGACGCCATCGGGTGCGAGTCGCGCGGACCGGGCACGACGAGGTCGCGCGGGACATCGAGGTCCCCGCCGGCGGGCGGGCCTCCTTCACCGCGGTGCTCGGGAAGCTCGACGCGGCCCCTTCCGGCCTCGGTCCCCTGAGCCTGGCGCTCGTCGTGATGGCCGTGGTCGTGGTGGGCGCGCTCGTCTGGATGGCGCTGCGACGGGGGCCGGAGAGCCCGCCCCCGCTCTGGGTCCCCACGCCGCGCGACGGTCGGACGGGCGCGCCGCCTCCGTCCACTCCCGGGAAGCTCAGCCCCGGGGCGCGGCGCGACGAGCACGGGCAGGAGTGGTTCGGGGATTTCCGGCTTCTCGAGATGCTCGGAAGGGGCGGAATGGCCTCCGTCTTCAAGGCGGAGCGCCGGGGCGAGCTCTCGGCCCTCAAGCGGCCCCTCTCCCTCTTTCTCGACGACCCGCAGTTCCTCGAACGTTTCCTGCGCGAGGCGGAGATCGGGCGCTCGCTCAATCACCCGAACATCGTGCGGATCCTGGAGCGCGGCGAGGTGGACCATGTGCCCTACTTCACGATGGAGCTCGTGGAGGGAAAGACCCTCGACGCCTTCGTGCGCGCCCGCGGCCCCGCCGACCCCCGCACCGCGGCGTCCATCGTGGCCCAGGTCGCGGAGGCCCTGGACTTCGCCCACACGAAGGGCGTCGTCCACCGCGACCTCAAGCCGTCGAACATCATGCAGCTCCCCGACGGCGACGTGAAGGTGATGGACTTCGGCATCGCCCGCGCTCGCCGCTTCGACGGGCTGACCGCGACCGGTGCGTTCCTGGGCACGCCGGAGTACGTGGCCCCGGAGATGATCGAGGGCAGCGGCACGGAGCCGAGGAGCGACCTCTACTCGCTGGGCGTGATCTTCTTCGAGCTGCTCACCGGCCAGCGCCCGTTCACGGGCGACACGCCCTTCGCGGTGCTCCGCAAGCACTCCACGGAGGAATCACCGCTTCCCTCCCGCCTGGAGCACGGCGTCCCTCCCGAGCTCGACGCGATCGTCCGGCACCTGTTGCGCAAGAGCCCCGCGGAGCGCCCGGCGAGCGCGGAGGAGCTCGTGGTCACCCTGCGCGACTGGCTGAACCGGGCGGCCTGACCGTCTATACTCACCGCGATGACCCCGCGCGCCAGCGGCCCGCTCCTCCTGGCGCTTCTCCTCGCGAGCACGAGTGGCTTCGCCCAGATCGGGACCTCGTTCAATCGCACGGGCTCGGGCGCGCGCGCGGCGGGGATGGCCAACACCTTCATCGCCGTCTCGGACGACGGGACCGCGGCATCCTGGAACCCCGCCGGCCTGGGCCAGCTCCGCAAGCCCGAGCTCTCGGTGGTCAGCTCCACCTTCGGGCGCTCGCTCGACGCGGAGGGATTCCGGACCCTGGACGACCTCGCCGCCTTCACCTCCGCCCACTCTTCCTACCAGAACACGTACCTCGACTTCGCGAGCCTGGCCATTCCCGTCACCCTCTGGAGGAAGCCGGTCACGTTCCAGGCCTCGTGGCGCCGTCTCTACACGCTCGACTATCGGGAGGTGGTCTCGACGACGCGGGTGCCCGTCGTCCCCGAGGGGCCGCCACCCATCGAGGCCGACGTCAACGCCGACCTCGTGGGGAGCGTCAACATCCTCTCGATCGCGGGAGCCGTCAAGCTCACCTCGCGTCTCGCCCTCGGTGGGAGCTTCAACTACTGGCGGGGCGACTGGTCGGAGGATCAGTCCTTCGCCGCGACTCCGATCGCCCCGGGGGACAGCACGTTCCGCACGTTCTCGAGGACGAGCAGCGTCCGCGGCAACAGCTTCAGCGTCGGCCTCATGCTCGCCTACCCGCGGTGGAGCGTGGGCCTCGTCCACCAGGGATCGCTCGACGCTGACTTCACGGGCACGGAGAGCCTGATCGCGAGCGACGAGGATCCCGATTCGGCGGCGGCGGGTGACGCGACCCTGCACTTCCCGCGCTCTTTCGGCGCCGGCGGCGCCTGGCGTCCTTCCCCCCGGTGGACGGTCGCCCTCGACTTCACCTGGGACGATTGGACGGAAGCGACGTTCGAGAGCCCGGAGCAGGGCCGCATCAACTTCCTCGACGGCCTCCCGCAGGACCGGACGAGCAGCCGCGACACGCTCACGGTGAACGCGGGGGCGGAGCGCCTTTTTTTCGGCGAGGGCTTCGTCGTCCCCCTGCGCTTCGGGGCGGCCTGGGAGCCCCAGGGCGCGCGCGATCCCTATACCCGTGACCCCGTCGATTTCGTGATGCTCGCCGTGGGGACGGGATACAACACGAACAGCCTCAAGCTCGACGCGGCGTTCCAGTACCGCTGGGCGAGCTACGTCGCGGGGGGCGACTTCGGCCTCGGGTCCGGATCCGAAGAGGTCCCGTACGCGGTGGGAGAGCGCACGAGCCGGGAGTGGCGGCTCAAGTTCTCCCTGATCTTCCGCATGACCGACACGGAGAAGCTCAACCGCACCCTCAAGAAGATCTTCGGCGCGTCCTAGGGCGACTCCTCGAGGAGACGCCCCCGCTCGGCCTCGAGCACGCGGAGCGCGGTCCTCGCCTCGGGATCGTCGATCCGGTTTTCCACCTGGTAGGGATCTCTCTCCCGGTCGTAGAGCTCGTTCATGCCCTCGAGCTCCGTGTAGCGGATGTAGGTCCAGCGACCGGTGCGCACCGCCTGATAGCCCATCTTGAGGACGCGGGGGAACACCGTGTCCGAGAAGTACTCGACGAGGAAGGAGTCGCGCCATGCGACCTTCTCCCCACGTAGCAGGGGGACGAGCGAGCGGCCGTGCATGTCCGTCCGCGCCGGCGCTTTCCCGATCTCCAGGAGCGTGGGTGCCATGTCCAGTCCCAGCACCGGAGGATCGAGCGACCGTCCGGGGGGGATGAGCTCCGGCCACCGCATGACCAGGGGAATGCGAACGGACTCCTCGTAGGCGAGGCGACGCTCTTCCGAGAGGCCGTGCTCGCCGTAGAAGAAGCCCTCGTCGCTCGTGAGGACGACGAGCGTGTCGTCCAGACGCTTCGCGCTCTCGAGCGTCTCGAGCATCCGACCCAGGCCCTCGTCCACCGCCTGGAGCATCCGGAGCCGCTTCAGGATCGTGTCGTCCTTCGTGACCGTCTCCGGCCCGAGGGGAGGTAGGTCTCCGATCTTCCGGAGGAGCGCGGGCTTGCCGAGCGGTGGCCGCGCGTAGTTCGGGCGATGCGGGACCTCGGCCCCCGCGTAGAGAGCCTTGTGCCGGTCCGCGGGGATGAAGGTGTCCTCCCGGAGAGACGAAGTGCTGCCGTCCGCGCGCTGGATCACGTCGGGGTGGACGGCCTTGTGGGCCAGGAAGAGCAGGAACGGCTTCGTGTGCGGGCGCTTCAGGAAGTCGATCGCGTACTCATTGAGGATGTCCGTGAAGTACCCGGGAACGACCTTGCGCTCCCCGTCGACGTTGAGCTCGGGATCCTCGTAGCGTCCCTGGCCGGGCACGCTCACCCAGTGGTCGAAGCCCGGTCGCGCCCGGTCGTCGAGGCCCATGTGCCACTTGCCGAGGAAGGCCGTCTCGTACCCGGCGTCGTGCAGCAGGCGGGGGAACGTCACGAGCTCGTGGCTGCGGGGGCTGCGGTCGGTGTTGTCGAGGATGCCGTGCCGGTGCGCGTAGTGGCCGGTGAGGAAGCTCGCCCGGCTGGGCGAGCAAAGGGGCGTCGTCACGAACGCGTTGCGGAAGCGGACGCCCTCCCGCGCGAGCCGTTGGACGTTCGGGAACCGCACGAACGGGTAGTCCATCTCGTCCCAGCGCAGGTCGTCGACGAGGACGAAGACGATGTTGGGCCGGGACCGTGCGACGTCGGCGGGGGCCGCCCCCGCGAGGGCCGCCGTCAGCACCGCCGCGACGCCCGCGGCGGTGGCAAGACCCGGTCGCAGGAAAAGGGAGGAGGCTCCGCGCACGATGGCCGATCGTACGACGGGCCGCTTCCACATGCGAGACGCTCGCACGGGCGCCGCATAGACGCTTGCGCTGCCGGGACTTGCGCGGTGTGTCGAAGGGCACTGCCACTCCGTGCCGGGGACGCTACGCTCCACGGAGTGGCGAATTCTGCCCGCACCCGGCACTTTCCCCTGATGCTCGTCGTGGGCGTCGGGCTCGGCCTCCTCCCCCCCGCCCAGGCCTCCGAGGGGCTTCGGGCGGCCCCGCGGGGCACGTTGATCGCGGCCCCCGACGGGGTCAGCCGGGCCGAGCTCGTGACCTTCGATCCCGCCGTGGCTCCGGAGCTCCTCGCGGTCCCCCTCGAGAGCCAGGTACGCGTCCTGGACTGGCCGGTCGCTCCGGGTCTCCGGGGGACGCTCGTGGTGACGCGGCACGAGGTCTATGCTCCCGACGCCCGGATCGTCGCCCTCGACCAGGGGCGCGAAATCGAGGTCCCGCGGTCGCGGCTCGTGTTCTTCTGGGGCACGATCGAAGGCGATCCCGAGAGCACGGCAATGATCGCCCTGGATCCGGACGACCGGACGCTCTCCGGATTCGTCGTCGGAGCGGACGGCGTCTTCGACCTCCTGCCTCCGGTGGCGGAGCGGCCAGGAAGGCATCTCGTGGCGGCGAGCGCGTCCCTCCGCCCCTCGGGCGACGAGCGGAGCTTCGCGTGCGGCCAGTCCGAGCTGCCCCAGGGAGTGGAGCGCCCCGAGCCCGCGCCGGGCGCCGTGGAGCCCGCCCTGCCCACGAGCGTTCACACCGCGGTTCTCGCCATCGACACCGACAACGAGGCGATGGGCACGAAGTTCTCGAACAACACGACCACCGCCGCCAACTGGATGGCCCAGGCGGTGGCGGGCATGAGTGCCGTGTACGAGCGCGACGCCTTCATCCGGTTCTACCAGGGCTACACGATCTTCCGGCTTTCCACGACCCCCGATCCCTACGTCCAGAACGCGGGAGGCAACGCGGACAGCCCCAAGCTCAACGAGTTCTCGGACTACTGGGAGTCCAACTACGCGGGCGTGAAGCGGACGTTGTCGATGATGATCTCGGGCAAGCAGCCGTCGGGAGGCTGGTCGGGCATCGCCTGGATCGGCGGGCTCTGCAGCAACTCCGTGGGCTACAGCTTCAACCAGGTCTTCCGCACCGGCACTTCCGTGGGCGGAAGCGACGTCCAGCTCCTCACCCACGAGGTCGGGCACAACTTCGGCTCCCGCCACACCCACTGCACGGACACCAACCCGGGCGCGACGGGAACCCAACCGATCGACTACTGCTACTCTGGAGAAGCCTGCTCGACCGGCGCGTGGACGCCGAATCCGGGAGTGAGCTGCCCCGTCCCCTTCTCGATCACGCCCCTCAACGGCGGGGGGGCGACGATCAACAACGTGCGCGGCACGCTCATGAGCTACTGCCACAACCTCGCCGGATGCGGGGTCACGAACGTCTTTCATCCCTCGACGGTGAACGTCTTCTCCCCGCGGATCGACGCCGCGGTGGGAGCCTGCATCTTCCCCCTGAGCGCCAACCCCGCCCCCACGGTCGGCGGCATCTCGCCTCCCTCCGGCTCCACGAGCGGCGGCACCGCAGTCACGATCACGGGCACCGGCTTCCGCAGCCCGGCGAGCGTCGTCTTCGCGGACCTCGTCCGTTCGGTCAACGCCGCGTCGACCGTCGTCGTGAACTCCACGACGATCACCGCCGTGACCCCCGCCCACGCGGCCGGCATCACGGACGTGGTGGTGATGAACCCGGACCACCAGACGGGAGCGCTGCGCCTCGCCTACACCTACTCTTCCGGTCCCACGGTGTCCTCCATCAACCCCAATGCCGGCACGACCCTGGGGGGAACGCCCGTCACGATCACGGGGACCAACTTCGTCGCTCCCGCGACCGTGACGCTCGGCGGGACCGCGGCCACCGGTGTCAGCGTCGTCAGCGGCACCACGATCACCGCCACCACTCCCGCCCACGCCGCCGGCATCGTGGACGTCGTCGTGCAGACGAACGGGATGACCGCGTCTCTACCCAGCGGCTACCAGTACTCAACACCTCCGTCCGCCGCCAGCTACTACACGCTCGCGCCGTGCCGTCTCGTGGATACGAGGAACCCTGGCGGCCCCCTGGGCGGGCCGGCGATCGCCGGCTCGGCCCGGCGGAACTTCACGCTCGCGGGCGTGTGCGGAATCCCCGCCGGCGCCAAGGCGATCTCCGTGAACCTCACCGTCACGGGACCCGCGGCCGCGGGCAACCTGAAGCTCTTCCCGGGCAACGGTATCGCTCCCATGGCGAGCATCCTCAACTTCTCCGCGGGCCAGACCCGGGCCAACAACGCCATCGTGCTCCTCGCCACCGACGCATCGGGCGTGCTCGCGGTCCAGAACGGCTCGACGGGCTCGCTCCACTTCGTCCTGGACGTGAACGGCTACTTCCAGTAGCCCCGCCCGCATCGCTCGTTCGTAACATCGCCGTCGTTGACAGCGCTGCTAGACTGTCCGCGCCAGGAAAGAGGAGTTGCCGCCCCCGACGCTGTGCCCCCACGCAGCGTGCCGCGGGGGTCCCCGCAAGAGCGCCCTAGAAGCGGAGAGAACCGTGCGCCAGACCAAGATCGCCCTCCGAGCCCTCGCCGTCGTTACCGTCCTCGGTCGTGCGTTGCCGGCCATCGCCGCGAGCGACCTGGCCGTCAGCCAGGTCTATGGCGGCGGCGGCAACTCCGGCGCCCCGTTCAACCAGGACTTCATCGAGGTCTTCAATCGCGGGTCGGCGCCCGTGAGCCTAGGCGGCCTGTCCCTGCAGTACGCGAGCGCGACGGGAACCGGAAACTTCGGGGCCAATTCCGGCCAGCTCACAGATCTGCCAGCGGTCACCTTGTCGCCGGGTCAGTATTTTCTCGTCGCCCAGGCCAGCGGCGCCATCGGCGCTCCGCTGCCGATGCCTGACGTCATCGACCCGACGCCCATCAACATGTCCGGAACCGCGGGCAAGGTCGCGCTCGTGACGGGCACGACGTCCCTCGGCTGCAACGGCGGCTCGACGCCGTGCGACTCCGCGCAGCTGGCGAGGATCCTCGACCTCGTCGGCTACGGCAACGCCAACTTCTTCGAGGGGACAGGCGCGGCCCCCACCCTCTCCAACACCACGGCGGCGTTTCGCGGCTTTGGCGGGTGCACCGACACCGACAGCAACGCCGCCGACTTCGCCGCCGGCCCGCCCACCCCGCGCAACAGCCTCGCCCCCTTCAACTCCTGTGGGGGCGGCGACGCGGCGCCGACGGTCTCCGCCACGAGCCCCACCGGAGGCGCGCAGGGTGTGCCCGTCAACGCGGGCATTGCCATCACTTTCAGCGAGCCCGTGGACGTGCACGGCGCCTGGTTCGACATCACCTGCTCGACGAGCGGCGGGCACACCGCGTCCGTGAGCGGCGGTCCCTCGACCTATACCCTCGATCCCGACGTCGATTTCGCGGGCGACGAGACCTGCACGGTCACCGTGGTCGGCGCAGAGGTCACGGACCAGGACCTGCAGGACCCGCCCGACTCGATGGAAGCCGACCACCTCTTCACCTTCACGACCGCTGCCGCCTGCGGCAGCTCGGCCACTGCCATCCACGACGTCCAGGGCAGCGGCGCGGTTTCGCCGCTGCTCGGCCAGTCCGTCACCATCGAAGGCGTTGTGGTGGGCAACTTCCAGGGCGGCTCCGAGACCCTCGGAGGGTTCTTCGTGCAAGAAGAGGACGACGACGCCGACTCCGACCCCCTGACCTCGGAGGGCGTGTTCGTCTTCACCGGGAGTACCGTCACCCCCGCCCTGCCCGGTGACCGGGTGCGCGTGAGCGGAACCGTGTCGGAGTTCGGCGGCTTGACCGAGCTCGGAGGCGTGACCGGTGTCGACGTGTGCGCGCCGGGACAGTCCGTGACTCCGGCCACGGTCAGCCTGCCGTTCTCGAGCGCCACCGACGCCGAGCGTTTCGAGGGCATGGCGGTCGTCCTCCCCCAGACGCTGACCGTGACCGAGGTCTTCAACCTCGCGCGGTTCGGCGAGGTCCTGCTGTCCTCCAGCGGGCGCCTCATGACCCCCACCAACGTCGTCGCTCCCGGTCCGCCGGCCGTCGCCCAGCAAGCCGCGAACGCCCTGAATCAAATCGTGCTGGACGATGGGCGGGACAATCAGAATCCGGACCCCACGCCGTACATGTTCGACGACCCCGCGACGCCGGCAGTCGACTCGACGCTGCGCGTCGGCCACACGGTCAGCGGCCTCGCCGGAGTGATGCACTTCGCGTTCGGCAGCTACCGGGTCCAACCCGTCGAGCCGCCCGCGTTCGTCGCCGCCAACCCGCGCCCGGTGGCGCGCCCCGACGTGGGGGGAACGCTGAAGGTGGCCGCCGCCAACGTGCTCAACTACTTCAATGGCGACGGGGCCGGGGGCGGCTTCCCCACGTCGCGCGGGGCCGACAGCCCCGAGGAGTTCGCCCGCCAGCGGGCCAAGACGATCGCCGCCCTGCGCTTGATCGACGCCGACGTGACCGGCCTCATGGAGATCGAGAACGACTCGACCGCCGGCGAGCTCGCCGCCATCGAGGACCTGGTGGACGGCCTCAACGCCGTGACCGGCGACCCCTATGCGTTCATCGACACGGGAGTCATCGGCACCGACCAGATCCGGGTGGCCCTGCTCTACAAGCCGTCCACGGTGACGCCGGTGGGGACGACCGCCGTCCTGCTGACCGGCACGTTCGCCGACCGGTCGCGCCCCCCCGTCGCCCAGGCCTTCGAGGACAACGCCACGGGGCAGGTCTTCGTCGTGGTCGTCAACCACTTCAAGTCGAAGAACTGCGACGCCAGCTCCGCCCCCGCCGACCGGGACCTCGGGGACGGCCAGGGCTGCTTCAACGCCACCCGCGTGCAGTCGGCTCAGGAGCTCTTGGCCTGGCTGGCCACGGATCCCACGGGCACCGGCGATCCCGACGTGCTGATCATCGGCGACCTGAACAGCTACCTGCGGGAGGACCCCATCCAGGCCCTCGTGGCGGGCGGCTACGTCAACGGAGTGCAGCAGCACATCGGCACCGGCGCCTACTCGTTCGTCTTCCTCGGACAGTCCGGCGCACTCGACCACGCCTTGTACAGCAGCAGCCTGGCCGGCAGCGTCACGGGCGTCGCCGAGCTGCACGCGAGCGCGGACGAGCCCCCCGTGCTGGACTACAACCTCGAGTTCAAGTCCCCGGCCCAGCAGGCGCTCGAGGCGGGCACACCCTACCGGGCGGCCGACCACGACGCCCTCGTCGTCGGCCTGCGCTTCGAGGCGCCCCAGCCGGACCTGGTCAACGGAGGCATGGAGTTCGACGAGAACGGCGACCTCCTCCCCGACGGCTGGACGGGAAGCGGGCTCCTGCTCCATCGCCTCCTGGACGGGCGAGACTGCAACATGGCACTCGGCGGAGCCTGCTCGTTCCGCCTGCGCCCCAGCCCGTGGCAAAAGCAGCTCGCACAGTCCGTGGCCCTCGAGGGTCGGTCCGGCGACGTGCTGAACCTGACCTACTGGGCCAGGACCCACCTCGTGACCTCCGCCCTTCAGGGACGAGCGCGGCTCGTCTTCGTCGGGGCCGACGGCCGCCGCACCGCCTCGAGCCGCAATCTTCCGACCGGCACTCGCGACTGGGCGGCGTTCACGCTGCGGGCGACAGCGCCCCACGACTACGTCGGCGTGCAGGTGGAGTTCCTGACCCAGCGGCTGCTGGGAACCACCTGGATCGACGAGGTGGCGCTGGCGAGGGAGTAGTCGCCGGTCGTCCTTGCGGCGGACCGCGGGGGGGTGCTAGCCTCCGGGCCGCGTGACCGACCGCCTCAGCCGCTTCGCGGACTGGAGCGGGAGGCTCATTCCCGACGCGCTCACCACCTCGATCGCGATGCTCGTGGTGGTGTTCGCGGCGGCCCTCGCCCTCGGCAACCCCGTGGCCGCGACCATGGACGCGTACTACCGCGGCCTGTGGATGCTGCTGCCGTTCACCATGCAGATGGCGCTGATCCTCGTCCTGAGCGGGACGCTCGGGGCCACAGCCGCCTTCAAGAGCCTGGTGGTCCGGGTGGCCCGCTGGCCTCGTAGCTTTCCCGGGGTGCTGGCCCTCACCATCCTCGTCAGCGCCGGGCTTTCGTACCTCTACTGGGGCCTGGGCATCGCGCTGAGCCCGCTCGTGGCCGTCCACTGCGCGCGCGAGGCGGAGAAGCGCGGCCTGAAACTGGACTTTCCCTTCCTCCTGAGCGTGACCTGGGCCGCGAACGCGGTCTGGCAGTTCGGGTTTTCCGCGAGCGCGCCCCTGCTCATGAACACACCCGGCCACTTCCTCGAGAAGACGACGGGGCTCATGCCGCTCTCCACCACGATCTTCGCCCCCGCGTCTCTCGCCTTCGTGGCTACCTTCCTCGTCGCGATCTTCCTGACCGCGCTCCTCCTGCACCCCCGGGCACCGCGCCCCCTCTCGGAATTCCCGCAAGCCCGCGTCGTGGGCGGCGAGGTACTCCCTCCCGACGATCCCCCGGTCTCGCCGTCCGAAAGGCTCGAGTCGAACCCGCTGCCCGTGGCCCTGCTGTGCCTCGCCCTCGCGGGATGGCTGTGGCACCACTTCGTCACGAAGGGCGGCGGTCTCGACCTGAACTCGCTCAACACGATGCTGCTCCTCGCCTCCCTGCTCTTCCACCGCACCGCGCGGAGCTTCACCCGGTCCCTCCAGGGGGCCGTGATCGCGGCCTGGCCGGTCATCGTCCTCTACCACCTCTACGCCGGGATAGCGGGGCTCATCCAGTACACGAGCGTGGGCGACACCCTTGCCGCGTCCTTCGCGGACATCTCGACCCCTCTCACCTTCCCCCTCTTCACCGCGGTCGCCTCGGCGGTCGTCTCGCTGTTCGTCCCCTCGAGCGGCGGGCAGTGGGTCATCCAGGGATTCGTCACCGCAAAGGCGGCCGCCGCGGTGGGGGTCACGACACAGCGCGCCCTCCTCGCCCTGAGCGTGGGCGACCACGTGGGCAACCTGATCTCGCCCTTCTGGGTGGTGATCGTGGCGGGGGTGGCCCGCGTCGACTTCCGCACCTTCATCGGCTACAACGCGGTCTTCGCGGTCCTCTGGTTCGTCCTCGGCGTCCTGGCCTTCACCTTCCTCCCCGCCTGAGGACTACTCCACCCGAAACTTCAGGCTTCGGGTCGCCGTCCCCTTGGCCTGGCCGTCCGTGACCACGAGCCGGAGCTCGTACTCCCCGGGCTTGAAGGCGTCGAGGCGCAGCCGGCCGCTGATCACCTGCACGCCGGACGATGCCTCTGCGGGCACGGGGCTCGGGGGCGACTTCGCGAGCATGTTCGTCCCGGAGAGGATCTGCCTCTCCACCGCGAGGCTCGGGGGTGACGCTCCGGCCTTCGTACGCGGGTAGGCCAGGAGCATGTAGTCGAGGTGCCCGATCCGCGGGAAGCTCCGCGAGACCTCCCCGCGCATGGCTTTCTCGAAGGACACGGTTCCCTGCGCCGTCACCGCGGGCGCCGCACTCGCCTCTTCGCCTTCGGCCATGACGAGGATGCTGCTCAGGGCAAGGGGCTGCTTCGCGCGGTCCGGCACGTCCACCCATTGCGTGGCGCTTCCGAGGACCCCGCTGCCGTCGTCGCGCGCCGCGATCCGGGCCTGGAGGAGCCCCGGACGCACCGCGACGCTCTTGCGGAAGACGATGCCATTGACGAGCGCGCGCTCCTTCGATTCCGGGGGGAGGCTCAGCTCTACGCGCTGGCTGAACTGGCCCACCGTGGCCGCCTTCTCGTCGACGACGACACCGATGATGTCGAACGCGGCGGCCTCGCGGCCGTCCGACGTGGGCCGGAACAGCAGACGGGTGGCTTCGATGAACGCGGTGGCGACCACCACGTCCCCCGCGCTCGTCCCCAGGAAGTCCGCGGACAGGGCGAGGGGCAGGCCGCGCAGCGGGAACGACGAGTCGAGCGCCGTCCGGAGGAGGGTCGCCGCGTTCTCCTCCTGGGCCGCGGGCGTCGTGCGGGTGGCGGTGGCCACCGCAGCCGCCGACATCGCGGCCTGGCCGAAATAGCCGCTGGCCGTGCGCACCTTGACGCCGGAGCGGCCGGGGACCCGGACCTCGAGCTTGCGGAAGCGCCCTTCGCGGGGCGACGACTGGGGCTCGTAGCCCAGCCGGTAGTAGGTCGCGCTGTCCTCGATCACCCGGCCCAGAGCGTCGCCGAGGTCGTTGCGGTTGAAGAGGGCGAGGCCTCCCGTGTCCTCGGCGAGCGCGTTCATCCCGTCGCGCGCGGCTTCCATCGCCCGGAGCTCGATACGCTCCCGCGTCCCCGGGTTCGTCGTGATGTTGTAGGTGCTGCCGACACTCGCATCGCCGATCGCGGGGGTCGCGAGGAGCCCGCGCGCGTCCATCGTGTAGACGACGACCCCCGCGCGGAGCGCGGCGTCCGCGATCACCTCGAGGTCGCGACGGCTCGACTCGCGGCTCGACCCGAGGAAAAACCCGCCGGAGAAGAATGCCACAACCTTGCGGCCCCGGAGGGGGAGCATCGTCCGCACCAGGCGCTCGAGCGACTGGAATGTGAGCGACGTGACGTGGGCGGTGGAGGACACGATCTGCCGGGACATCGTCCGCACCCTCTGCTCGAGCCGGCTCTGGTTGGTCCCCGTCTGCCGGGCGATGGGCTCGGCGCGCATCAGCTCTTCCACGGCGAGGCTCAAGGCCTCCCTGTCGCCCATGTCGATGAGCTGCGCCTGGTAGTCCGTGATCCTGGGGATGTCCACGGGCGGACGGAAGGAACGATCGTGCGCGCGGAGCCGGTCGATGGCGCGGCGGAGGACGGCGCGGTCGGAGGTGAACTGCTGGAGGGCCCCGAGGCTGCCGCTCATCGCCACCACCGCCACCTGGTCGTCCGTCTTGATCTGCTCATCGACGTAGCGATTGAGGACGTTCCGGACGGTCGAGAGCTCGCTCGGCTGGATGTGGTAGTCGTCGACGGCGAGCACGAAGTAGCGTGCCCGCGGCGCTCCCTCGTCGGGAAAAGGGGCGGGACCGCCCGGACGGTCGGGTGCTTGGGCGGGTCCCGGCCCGGGGCCGAAGCCGGGCGCGAAATGCGTGAGGGGCTGCGGGCGGCCGTCCTCCAGGATCTCGAAGTCCGCGGCGGAGAGGTCGGTGAGCGGCCGGCCGTCCTTCCCGGTCACGACCACGTCCAGCTCCAGGAGCTCCGTGGTCACGCCCACGCCGGGAATCGGGCGCGCGGGCGGCTCCTGGGGGGGCGCGGGGCTCGGCGGAGCCTGGACCGCGGCCGCGAGGAGCGCCGTCAGGAGTGCCTGAGCCATCGAGAGGCGGATTCTACCGCGGGCTTCAGTTCACCTGGAGCGGACCCGTGAGCCGGATGTCCTTGCTGGACGCCCCCACCTGGATCTCGTACCGCCCCTTCTCGACCGCGTACGCCCTCGTGGCGACGTCGTAGTGCGCGAGATCCTTGGCGGGGACGAGTCGGAAGGTCACGTCGCGCTCTTCGCCAGGGGCGAGCCGCACCCGCTCGAAACCGCGCAGCGACTTGATCGCCTGGGGGAGCTTCGGCGCATCGTGGCGGACGTAGAGCTGGACGACCTCGTCGCTGGCGCGCGTCCCCGCGTTCCTGACGTTCACCGCCACCGTGACCGCGTCGCCTGTGGCCCACGCGGCCCTTGTCGATCCGGAGACCCGAGTACTCGAAGCGCGTGTAGGAGAGGCCGTGGCCGAAGGGATAGAGCGGATCGCCCGAGAAGTAGCGGTACGTGCGGCCCTTCATGTCGTAGTCCGCGAAGGGGGGGAGGTCGGCCACCGACTTGTAGAAGGTCACGGGCAGGCGTCCCGCCGGGCTGACGTCGCCGAAGAGCACGTCGGCGAGTGCTCTCCCTCCCTGCTGGCCCGGATACCAGGCCATCAGGATCGCGGGCAGGTTCTTCTGGGCCCACTCCACGGAGATCGCGGAGCCCGCCATGAGCACGAGCACGATCGGCTTGCCCGTGGCGTGGAGCGCTTTCAGCAGGCGCTCCTGGGGGGCGGGAAGTGCCATGTCCGTCCGGTCCCCGCCGGCGAAGCCGGGATAGGAGACCGCCATCTCTTCGCCTTCCACGTCGCCGGTGAGGCCGCCCACGAACACCACCACGTCCGCCGCCTTCGCGGCGTCGAGCGCTTCCTCGTGCAGGTCCTTGGCCCCCGGCATCCGCCAGCCGAGCCGGATCTCCGAGTCGCGGATGCTCTCGAAGTACTCGACGCGCAGGTCGTACGCCTTGCCCGCCTCGAGGTCCACGAGAGCACTCTTCGCGAACGCGCGGGGGTGCACGGTCCAGTCCTCGATGATCGCCTTGCCGTCCAGGAAGACGCGGAACCCGTCGTCGCCCGTGGCCACGATCTCGTAGCGGCCCGTCGCGGGCGGGGTGAGCTGACCCGTCCAGCGCACCGAGAACTCGTCGTTGGGCAAGGCCTGGTCGGCGGGGATCTCGCCTCGCGCGACACCCTCGCTCGTCGGAGCCCCGCGGTACCAGCGGAAGTCCACGCGGGGGTCGACGCGCGTCAGCGCGGGCGGCCCTTGCAGCTCGCGATTCCTGAAGTACTCGCCTTTCAAGCCGCGGTCGGACGATCCCGCGGCCGGACGGAGGTAGGTGGTGTCGATGAGCGCGGCCGCGCGGGGATCCTGCCGCCCTTCGACGAGCTCCGTGCCGCGCGCGAAGACGACTTTCGTGCTCGGGTCCACGGCTTGCCGGATTCCCGCGAGGGCGGTCACGGGCTTGGAGGGAGTTCCGTAGTAGTTCCCGAGAAGCGTCATGAGCTCGTCCGCGTTCGGACCCACGACCGCGATCGTCCCCGTCTTGCGCGACAGGGGAAGGAGGCCGTCGTTCTTCAGGAGGACCATCGACTCCTGGGCCATCTTTCGCGCCAGGCGGTCGTGCTCCGGGGCCTCGTTCACGCGGTAGGGGATCTGTGCGTACTTCACCATCGCCGGCGGGTCGAACATCCCGAGCCTGAGCCGGGCGAGCATCAGGCGCTTCACCGCGAGGTCGAGGTCCGCCTCGGTGAGCAGGCCCTTGGCCCGGGCGCGCGCCCAACGACTTGTAGGTCGCGCCGCATTCGAGGTCGCAGCCCTTGGTGACGCCGAGGGCCGCCGCCTCTTCCGGAGTCGCCACGATCTTGTGGTGCTTGTAGATGTCGTCGATGGCCCCGCAGTCGGAGACGACGTAGCCGTCGAAGCCCCACTGCTTCCGCAGGATGTCCTGGAGGAGGCGCTGGCTCGCCGAGCCCGACTCGCCGTTGATGCGGTTGTAGGCGCCCATCACCGAGTAGGCCTTGCCCTCCTGGACGAGGGCCTGGAACGCGGGAAGGTAGGTCTCCCAGAGATCGCGCTCGCTCGGCTTCACGTCGAAGGTGTGCCGCTCCGGCTCGGGGCCGCTGTGGACGGCGAAGTGCTTGGCGGTGGCGATCACCTTGAAGTAGCGCGGGTCGTCGCCCTGCAGGCCCTGCACGAACGCGACGCCCATGCGCGCGGTAAGGAAGGGGTCCTCGCCGTAGGTCTCCTGGCCGCGACCCCATCGCGGGTCGCGGAAGATGTTGATGTTCGGCGACCAGAACGTGAGGCCCTGGTAGCGCCCCCGCTGCCCGCGCGCCGCGAACTCGTGGTGCTTGGCCCGTCCTTCGTCGGCGATGGCGGAGGCCACCTCCTTCAGGAGGGGAGCGTCGAACGAGGCGGCGAGCCCGATGGCCTGGGGAAAGACCGTGGCCGCTCCCGCCCTCGCCACGCCGTGAAGGCACTCGTTCCACCACTCGTAGGCCGGGACCTGGAGCCTCGGGATCGCCGCGGCGTCGTTCGTGAGCTGCGAGATCTTCTCTTCCGTGGTCATGCGCGACACGAGGTCCGTCGCGCGCCGCTCGAAGTCGACGTCGGGGTCGAGGTAGGGCGGGCGGGCGGAGCTCGACTGGGCGTGGCCGACGGAGACGGCCCCGAGAGCCGCGAGTCCGAGCGCGAGGGAAGTTGTCTTGGTCATTTGCGCCAAGCCTACCATTCCAGCAGGGTGGCCGACCTTTCGGTGAATCGCCGCTAGAATCGAGGCGTGGCCCAGAACGAGACGTTCGACCTCGCGGGCCCCGCGGGACGGCTCGAGGCCCTCCTCATGCACCCCGAGGCTCCGCCCGTCGCCGCGGCGGTGGTGTGCCACGCCGATCCCCTCCAGGGCGGGATCATGCACTTCAAGCCGGTGTTCCGGACCGCGAAGGCCCTCCAGGAGGAGGGTCTCGCCGCCCTCCGCTTCAACTTCCGCGGCGTGGGCCGGAGCGAGGGGACGCACGACGACGGCCGGGGTGAGCAGGACGACGTGCGGGCCGCCCTCGACGAGCTCGCGCGGCGCTTCCCCGGCCTTCCCCTCGTGGCGGGTGGTTTCTCCTTCGGCTCCAGCATGGCCCTCCGCGTGGGCCTCGCGGATCCACGCGTCCGGGCGGTCTTCGCTCTCGGCCTTCCCTTGGGCCGCATGCACGACACCGCCTTCCTGAACGGCTCGCGCAAGCCGCGCCTCTTCGTCCAAGGTGCTATGGACGAGTTCGGTCCGGAAGCGTCGCTCCGCGCAGTGGTGGAGCCTCTCCCTCCTCCCCGCGACATCGTCGTTGTCCCCGAGTCCGACCATTTCTTCACCGGGCACCTGGACGCGCTCTTCGAAGCCGTTCGCGCCTGGGCCGCCCGGCGCCCCTGGGAGGCCGCATGAGCCGCACGGAAGAAAAGGCCCCGAGCGTCCTGCGTCCCGAGCGCACGGCGCTCGTGGTGGTGGACCTTCAGGAGAAGCTACTCCCCGCGATCGAGGGCCACGATCGGGTGGTGAAGAACAGCCTGCTCCTGATGCGTCTCGCCGAGGTCCTGGACATGCCGGTGGTGCTGACGAGCCAGTACAAGAAGGGACTGGGCGAGATCCTGCCCGAGATACGGGCGGCCGCCCCCGGGAACGAGCCGCTCGACAAGGTCGCGTTCGGATGCTTCGGCGACCCGGCGTTCCTGGAGCGGCTGCGCTCGCTCCAGGGGCGCGACCAGCTCCTCGTCACGGGTGTCGAAGGCCACATCTGCGTCTGCCAGACCGTCCTCGGCGCGCTCGAGAAGGGCTACGATGTGCACGTGGCGGCGGACGCGGTGGGCTCGCGCACGGAGGAGAACTACCGGGTGGGCCTCGCGCGGATGGAGCGCTCGGGGGCGCTCCTCTCCAGCGCGGAGATGGCGACCTACGAGCTCCTCGGACGGAGCGACGGCCAGGCTTTCAAGAGGATGCTGCCGCACATCAAGGCATGACGCGCTCGAACGGCTTCACGGCACTTGTCCTGGTCGCGGCCGCCGCGGCCGTGCCCTCGTCCCTCCGCGCCGACGACCGATCCCTCGAGGACGACGTGTTCGAGGCGGTCTTCCGCCAGCAGGTCGTCGAGCTGCTCGACCCCGAAACCCGAGCGGGCGGGGTCGTCCTCTGCTTCGAGGTCGACCCTGGAGGAGCCGCTCCACAGAGCGTTAGCAAGGAGTTCCTAGCCCGCTTCCGGAGCGAGGCCGCGGTGCGCCGGGCCGCGGAGTGCGAGGTCGGCCGCTCGCGCGCTCGTGAGATCGCGAGCAGCCGTCCCGCGATCGTGGTCACCGCCGGCCCCATCGAGCCCGTGGCCCCCGACGAGGTGTGGGTGACCGTCGTCCAGCGCTACCGCCGCGCCCACTCCTTCAAACGTCAGTACCGCGTCGTGCGGGAGCGCACACGGTGGATCTCGCTCGGCGAGATTTTCAGGGGCCTGCCGGCCTAGCCCCTCAGCGCAGGTCGAGGCCGAGCGTGCTCGTCGGAGGCGCCGGCTCCTCGGCCGCGGGTGTCCGCGTTCCGGGAAGGATTCGGATCACCAGCCATCCCGCGAGACCGGCCACGAGATGGGGCAGGACATCGATCCCTCCCAGCAGCATTCGCGTCACGACCAGCGAGTAGGCGAGCAGCACGGGGACGCTCCAGCGCGAGAAGACCGTGCGCCGCTCCCAGGCGAACGCGGCGGCGTAGACGGGCAGCGCCACGTGGGGACCGAGCCCCGTCGGCCAGAGATGGAGCGCGGCGAGCTCGAGCAGGATCGTCAGGACCATCCCCTGCACGTAGTCGAGGACGATGCCCCCGCGCTCGTAGAGGTAGGGAAACGTCGCGCCCGCGACGACCGCGAGGAGGGCACGCCGCGCAGGCACGGGGGGAAGACCGAGCGCAGGCAGGAGCCAGCCCCCGTAGGCGAGCAGGAAGAACATCGACGAGCCGTTGCGGATCCACTTGGTGAGCCGCCGGGGAGGGATCACGAGCAGGTCGAGCAGGAGGTACGCGAGGTAGGCATAGGCCGGCCACACCGCGGCGAAGCTCCGCGTCTTCCAGAAGACGAAGAGGGCGAGACCGAGCGCGGGTGCGTACTCGTGGAGGCGCGGCCAGGGCGCGGGCTGCCGGTAGAGCATCGACATCTTGAGGTCGGCCTTCACGCCGGGCAGGAGCGTCCGGTCCACGCGTCGGCGAACCTCGGCGAGGAGCGCGGGCAGAGCCTCCTCCTCCGGCCGGCCCTGCCAGGGCACGGAGTCGATGGGGTCGTGGAAACGGACCTTGATCCGCGCGGGCTCGGGCAGCGAGCGGAAGTAGGGCCAGGCGCGAAAGGCGCCGACGATGGTGGCGGGCACGAGGGGCGCCCCGGTCTGCAGGGCGAGGCGGGCGGCGCCCTCCCGGAGCTCGGGTTCCAGCCACCCCGCTCGCGACCGCCGGCCCTCAGGGAAGAGGCCCACCACCTTGCCCGCGCGCAGGTACTTCAGGGCCTCCTCGAAGGCCTCCCGGCCGTGGCCCGGGCGCGTGTCCACGGGGAACGCCCCCAGAGAGCGGATGAGCGCGCCGAGGATGGGTACTCGGAAGAGGGCGCTCCAGGCCATGAAGCGGATGGGCCGACGGACGGACAGGGAAAGGAGGATGGGATCGAGGTAGGACGGGTGATTGGAAGCCACCACCGCGGGTCCCCTCGCCGGGATCCTGTCCGCGCCCCGGCACTCGTAGGAGAACAGGACGCGGAAGAGGGCCTCGAGCGGCGGGAGCACCACCGACCGCAGGCTCAGGGCCATGAGGCCGGCGGTCAGCTCGCGGAGGGGCTCTCGGCCCCGGCGGTGAGGCGCCGCTTCTCCTCGAGCAGGGCCTCCTGCACCACCCCGTACTCCTCTTCCAGGGTCTGGATCAGCTCGCGCGCCCCCGTGGTGGAGCCGGCCCGCCCCATCTGCTCAAGCCGTGCGCAGACGTCGGCCATGTAGCGCGCCCCGAGATTCGCGCAGCTCCCCAGGAAGCTGTGGGCGGTGCGCTCGAGGGCGCTCGCACTTCCCTTGGCGCTCGCCTTGCGGAGCGCGGTGATGCGGAGGGGGGCGATGCGCCGGAAGGTGTCGATGAGCTCCACGAGGAGCGCGCCGTCTCCGTCGATGGCCCGGAGGGTCTCCATCATGGAGGGGTCGACGGGCGATTCCTCCTCCTCGCCTTCCCCGGCGAGGCCCTCGGAGCGCACCCAGCGCGAGAGCACGGCTTGCAGCGTCTCGGGACCGATCGGCTTGGCGATGTAGTCGTCCATGCCCGCGGAGAGGCACTTCTCGCGATCGCCCTTCATGGCGCTCGCGGTCATGGCCACGATGGGGGTGTGGCGGACCCCGCCCTCGTGCTCGCGGATCCGGGCCGTGGCCTCGAAGCCGTCCATCTCCGGCATCTGGCCGTCCATCAGCACCGCGTCGTAGCGCGTACGCACGCAGGCCTCCACCGCTTCCTTCCCGTTGTCGGCCACGTCCACGCGGTAGCCCAGCTTCTCGAGGATCCGCACCGCGACCTTCTGGTTGACGTCGTTGTCCTCGGCCACGAGGATGCGCGCGGCGAGCGCGGGGGCGGTCCTCGCGGAGGCTGTGGCGGGTCACGAGGGCTCGGTCGTGCGCGGCGCGCCTCCCAGGATCTCGACCAGGCAGTCGTGGAGATCGGCCTCGTCCACCGGCTTCGTGAGGTATCCGGAGATGCCCGCGCGCGTGGCCTCCGCCCCGTGCCCCGTCTGTCCGAAGGAGGTGAGGAGCACGAGCTTCGCCGCGGACGAGCTTCTCGTCGGTCTTGATGGCCCGGGCCAGCGACAGGCCGTCCATCTCCGGCATCTGCATGTCGAGGACGGCGAGGTCGAAGGGGGCGTCGCTCGCCGTCGCCGCCGCCAGGGCATGGAGGGCCCGCGGCCCGTCCTCGCACCGTGGAGACCCGCAAGCCCCAGTGGGAAAGCTGCTGCCGCAGGATCTGCCGGTTGGTCGCGTTGTCGTCGACGATCGAGCACGCGCCGGCCGGCGAGGCGCGTCGTGGGTCCGGGTTCGGACAACGTCTCCCCGGGCTGGCGCTCGAAGCGGGCGGTGAACCAGAAGGTGCTCCCCTGTCCCGGCTGGCTCTTCACCCCGATCTGAGCCTCCCATGAGGCCCGCGAGCCGCTTGGAGATCGCGAGTCCGAGGCCCGTGCCTCCGTAGCGGCGGGTGGTGGATCCGTCGGCCTGGACGAAGGACTGGAAGAGCCGCGGCTGGGCCTCGGAGGAGATCGCCGATGCCGGTGTCGCTGATCTCGAAGCGCAGCATCGCGTGGGCTCGGCGACGGCACCGTCCACCCGGTTCACGCGGAGCACGACCTCGCCCTGCTCGGTGAACTTGACCGCGTTGCCCACGAGGTTGGTCAGGACCTGGCGCAGGCGGCCGGGGTCGCCGCGCAGGCCGCTCGGGACGTCGTGGTGGATCAGGCAGGCGAGCTCCAGGCTCTTGGCCTGCGCCGTGCTCCGCGAACGAGCCGATGACGTCGCGCACCGAGCCGGCGCAGGTCGAAGTCCACGACTCTCGAGCTCGAGCCGCCCCGCCTCGACTCTTCGAGAAGTCGAGGATGTCGTTGATGATCTCGAGCAGGCCGTGGCCGGAGGTATCGATGATCTCCGCGTACTCGCGCTGCTCCGGCGTGAGCTCGGTGTCGAGGAGGAGGCGGGTCATCCCGATCACGCCGTTCATCGGCGTGCGGATCTCGTGGCTCATGTTGGCCATGAACTCGGACTTGAGCCGCGAGGCCTCGAGGGCGGCCTGGCGCGCGCCGCACGAGCACGTCGATGTTCTGGGCCACCACGACCACCCCGTCCACCATTCCCTGGGGGCCTCGCCAGGGGTGGACGGTCCAGCGCATGTAGACGCGCGACCCGTCCTCCCGCTCGACCGAGTCCTCGGGGTCGCACACGAGCTCGCCCTGGAGCGCGCGCTCCATCACCTGCGCGTACTTGCTCGCGGAGCGCGGGCGAGATCTCGTAGAACTGGCCCGGCCGATGATGGACTGGCCCTCGAGCCCCAGGTACTTGAGCCACTTCGCGCTGTGCGCGAGGTAGTTCGCCGCTCGCGGTCGAGGAGGGCCATGGCCACCGGGGCGTGCTCCACGATCTCGCAGGAGCTGCTGCGCGCTCGCGCTCCACCGCCTGCTCCGCGCGCTTCCTCTCCGTGATGTCGCGGGCCATGGCCTGGATAGCCGGTGATGCGCTCGCCCTCCATGACGAGCTGCATCTGCTGGCCGATCCAGTCGTCGTCGCCCTTCCCCGCCAGCCGGGAACTCGCAGTAGGTGTTGGGGATGCGCTGGCTCACCTGGTCGCCGTAGAAGCGGTCGGCCACGTCGCGGTAGTCCTCTCGTACCAGCTCGCGGAAGTGCCGGCCCGCCACCTCCCCGCCCCCCAGGGCGTCCTTCGCCGCGGGGTTGGCGTACACGATCCGCCCCTTCTCGTCCGCCGTGTAGATGAGATCGTCCGCGGACTCCACGAGGCGGCGGTAGGGGACCTCGCCCTCGCGGGGGACTTCCTCCCGCTCGCTCGAGGACTCGAGCGGGCGGACGGGATCGGTGCGGCGAGCGCGCAGAACGGCCCACGCCGCGACCGCCCCCACCACCACGCCCACTATCAACGACGGGTCCAAAGTCCTCCCCAGAATTTGGCTTCGACAGTACCCTCCGGCCCCGGGAGGGTCAAGGTGCGGCGGGGACGTCGCCTACTCGGACGGGTGCGCGAGCCTCACCGCCGCCCAGTCCGGGCTGCCGGGGCATCCCGGAGGGGCGAGCTTGCGCAGATCGAGGCGGATACGAGCCCCCGCGAAGTGCTCTGCGAGCGCGTCGAGCATCGTGCGGGCGAGCGACTCCAGGAGGTGGTGGGGCGGCCCCGTCCCGATCCCCACGATGACCTCCGCGGCCACCGCGTAGTCGGCGGTATCGGCGAGCCGGTCGCTGCGCTCCGCGGCCGCGGTCGCGGTCTCGATCTCGAGGTCCACTTCGAACCGCCGCGAGAGCGCGCGCTCGGGGGCGGCGGCCCCGTGGACGCCCTCGAAGCGGATCCGGTTCAGCAGGATGAGGCCCATGCTACTTCAGCAGGCCCAGCCCGGCCGCCTCCACCTGCTCGCGGAAGGACGCGACGTCCTTCTCGAAGAAGGCCTCGGCCTCGCGCCGGAAGGCCTCGAGCCTCTCCTCCGCCTGCTTCAGGTGCTCCAGGTGCGTGGGCGACGGCGGGTCCCAGGAAGACTGCGCGTAGCCGAGGGCCCTCGTGACGTCGGAAAGCACCTGCTCGCGGGCCACGATCCCCTTCTGCTCCGGCGGCTGCCAGAGCTGGCGCTCCAGACGGTCGAGCCCCGGCTTCACGTCATCGCCCGCCTTCACCACCGGCTTCTCGTCCGCGAGGCGCCGCTCCGCGGGAGTGGCCGCGGCCTGCCGCACCCGCTGCTGGACGAGAGAGACGTCGTCGCGCGTGCGGCGGATCTTCTGGACCCACTCGACCGCGGCGTCGTTGAGGACGCCCGCCTTTGCGATCGTCTCCCACCGGCGCGACCAGTCCTCGGGCGTGTTCTTCGAGCGGGGGTCCGCGACCACGCGCAGGGGCCGGGACGCCTCGTGCGACTGGTACTTGACCGTGAGCGTGTAGGCGCCCGGAGGCACCTCGGGGCCGCCCTGGTCGTCGTCGGGCGGATCGTCGTCGGGGCGGGGGGGACGCCTTAGGGCGTCGCGCCGGAGGTCCCACGCCGCGCGATTCAGGCCCTGGCGCGCGGGCGCCTTGAAGGTCCGGAGCACCTTGCCCGCTGCGTCCGACACCCGCAGCTCGACCTCGGGCAGGTCCTTGCGTCCCGCCGCGTCCTTCTCCTCGGCCGCGGGGAGCCCGGCCACGTTCAGCGAGTAGGTGACGAGAGCGCCGTAGGGCCGGTTGGTGCCGCGGAACTCGCCGGCCCCGAGGCCGCTGCCCCCCTCCTCGGCGGCGCGCCAGTGCTGCTGCGCGTCCGCGACCTCGAAGAGATGGAGGGGTGCCTTGAGCGTCTCCGCGGTCAGGGCGCGGAAGGGCCGGATGTCGTCGAGCACCCAGATCGCGCGGCCGTGGGTGGCGACGACGAGGTCGTGCTCGCGGGG
Organism: uncultured Acidobacteriota bacterium; assembly: GCA_963742595.1. Taxonomy (GTDB): domain Bacteria; phylum Acidobacteriota; class Vicinamibacteria; order Fen-336; family Fen-336; genus CAVPGH01. Next base: position 1,567,347 of record CAVUMT010000001.1, read on the forward strand.
ATGGACGGCGAGGTCCATCACGGAGGCGGTGGGGATCGCCTTCTCGAGGTGCAGCCACCGCCGTCCGCCGTCGGTCGAGGCGTAGAGGCCGAACTCCGTCCCCAGGAAGAGGAGGTCCTTCTGGACGACGTCCTGCACGATCACGTGCGCGTAGCCGCGGAGGTCGGACGTGCCCAGGCTCGTCCAGGTCTTCCCGTAGTCGCTCGTCTTGAAGACGTACGGCGTCCAGTCGGAGCGGCGATGGTTGTCGAGGACGACGTAGGCGGTGGCGGGGTCGAATCGCGAGGCCTCGACGTGGGGGATCCAGGTGTTCGCGGGCACGCCCTTCAGTCCACCCTCCACCGACGTCCACGTCTTCCCCGCGTCGCGCGTCACGTGGATCCGGCCGTCGTCGGAGGCCGCCCAGAGGAGGCCCTTTTCGAGAGAGCTCGGCACGATCGCGAGGAGGGTCGTGAAGTTCTCGGCCGACGTCACGTCCAGGGTGAGGCCGCCCGTCTCCGCCTGCTTCTGCCACTCCGGGTTGTTCGTCGTGAGATCGGGGCTGATCACCGTCCATGTCTCGCCGCGGTCCGTAGACCGGTGGACGAACTGGCTGCCCAGGTAGACCGTGTCCGGCTCGAACGGATCGAGAGCGAGGGCCGCGTTCCAGTTGAAGCGCAAGCGGACACCCGCGGAGGCCGCGGGCTTGAGGTCCCGGCGCTCGCCCGTCTTCACGTCCCACCGCATCAGGCCGCCGCCCTGCCAGAGCGAGTAGCCGCGGCTGGAGTCCCGCGGGTCGGGGCGGGCGTCGAAGCCGTCGCCCGTTCCCACCACCTGCCAGCGGTGGCTCCTTATCCCCCCCTGGCTCCAGACACTCGAGGGCCCGCGCCAGGAGTTGTTGTCCTGCAGGCCGCCGTAGACGTTGTACGGAAGGTCCTGGTCCACCGCGACGTGGTAGTACTGCGCGAGGGGCAGGTTGCCCACGAAGCGGAACGTCTGGCCGCGGTCGCGGCTCTCCGCCATGCCCCCGTCGTTGCCCACGTAGAGGCGGCGGCCGTCGCGCGGGTCGATCCACATCGCGTGGTAGTCCACGTGCACCTGGCGGCGCCCGGTGCCGGAGAGCGTCTCGAAGGTCTTCCCCCCGTCGTTCGAGACCGAGAGCTGCGTGGCCAGCCGGTACAGCCGGTCCGGCCGCTCCGGGTCCACGCGGAGGTCGGCGTAGTAGAACGGACGGGGGGACACGTCGCCTCGCTCGTTCACGGCCTTCCATCCCTTGCCCCCGTCCTCCGAGCGCAGGAGCACGTTCTTCTCCGCCTCCACCAGCGCATAGACGATCTCGGGACTGCCGGGGGCGATCGCGACGCCGATGCGTCCGAGGTCGCCCTTGGGAAGCCCGTCTCTGTCGGTCAGGCGCTTCCACGTGGCCCCGCCGTCGTGCGTCACGTGGAGGCCCGAGCCCGGTCCTCCGGACTTGAAGAACCAGGGCCAGCGCCGGAACTGCCAGAGCGCCGCGAACAGCTTCTCGGGGTTCTTCGGGTCCATCACGAGGTCGGCGCAGCCCGTCTTCTCGTCGACGTGGAGGACCTTCGACCAGGTGCGACCCGCGTCCGTCGTCTTGAAGACGCCGCGATCCGCGTTCTCCCCCCACTCCTGCCCGAGCGCGCACGCGTACGCGACCTCGGGGTTCGTCGGATGCAGGCGGAGCTTGTGGATGCGCTCCGTCCGCTCGAGACCGACGTTCTTCCACGTGCGGCCGCCGTCCACCGACCGGTAGACGCCGTTCCCGACCGAGGCGCTGTTCCGCGGGTTCCCTTCCCCGGTTCCCACCCACACGATGTCCGGGTTCGGCGGAAAGACGGCGAGAGCACCCACGGCGTGCACGGGCTGCTCGTCGAAGAGCGGCTCCCAGGTGAGCCCGCCGTTGCGCGACCGCCAGGCGCCTCCGGTGGCGGCCCCGAGATAGACCACGTTCGGGTCGGACTCCAGCGCCTCGATGGAGGTGACGCGCCCGCTCATTCCCGCGGGACCGATGAGGCGGGCCTTGAGGCCGCCCAGGCGGCCGGGATCGACCTGGGCGGCCGCGGGGAGCGGAGCGAGCAGGAGGAGTGTCGCGAGGAGCCCGGTCACGTGCTTCATAGGACGCGGATCATAACCCGATGCTTCGCGACCGACGCCGGGAGCGCCTTGACAGGAGCCACCGCCCTGGTGTCGCATGCGCGTCGAGACAAGAAAGGCGGTGGCCGTGTCGAACAACGCCTCCGACGAACGGATCTCGCCCGCGGACACGACCGAGGCTCTCGGAGGGCGCTTTGTGTGGCCCCCGCTGATCCTGGCGATCACGGTCCTGCTCATCCTGTGGCTCGGCCGCGCCCCGCGTGCGGGATCCGAAGCCGCCCACGGCGCGACTCCGTCGGCGGAGGCGACGCCGCCATGGCCGGACCTCGGGACCTTCCACACGAAGGCCCTGCCCAGCAAGGTAGAGCTCCGCCTCCCCGAGCGGGGCATGGAGGCGAGGCTCCTCTCCTTCATCGAGGACAAGTCGAAGGCCGTGGACAAGGACACCTGGTTCGACTTCGACCGGCTGCTCTTCGACACCGGCTCCGCCACGCTGCGGCCGGAGTCCGGGGAGCAGCTCACGAACATCGCGGAGATCCTGAAGGCCTTTCCCGAGGTGGAGGTGAAGATCGGGGGCTACACCGACAACGTCGGGGACCCCGCGTTCAACATGAAGCTCTCCCGGGATCGCTCGGCGAACGTCATGAAGGAGCTCCTGGGCCTGGGCATCGTGGACGAGCGGCTCGCCACGGAGGGCTACGGCGACGCGTTCCCGGTCGGGGACAACGAGACCGAGGAGGGCCGGGCCCTGAATCGGCGCATCTCCCTGCGGGTGACGCGCAAGTAGCGGCTCAGAAGCTCTTGGCGATCCCCGTGATCACGTCGATGCGCGGGAGGAGCTGCACGCCGTTCGGGTTCTGGTAGAGGGGCAGCTTGGCGTAGGCGTAGACCGCGAACCGCCGCGGCACGCTCACGCGGACGCCGGGGACGAGGCTCACGAGCGTCGCCCCCGTGTTCGGGACCGAAGCACCCCGGAACTCGTCGTGTCCCCACTGGCGCAGGCTCAGCTGGCCGGAGACCTGCACGCGCTTTCCCGTCTGCCGCGAGACCCCCGCCGAGAGGTCGAACTCGTCCCCGAAGCGATAGAGGAGGGGGCTCGCTCCGCTCAGGGTGACGGAGGCGGCGGTGAAGAAGACGACGCCGCCCAGGGGGCGGGCGTGCTGCAGCCCGAGGATCCAGTCGGTGGAACCGCTCCCCGGCTGGACGTCGGGCCGCTCGATCGTCCCGCGCTCGTCCACCAGGTCGTAGGCGCCGGTGGGCAGCTCCACCGCCACCCGCACGATGACGGGCGTGTCCGGACGGGCGCGTATCGCGAAGAGCGCCCCGAGCTGGACGTCGCCGAAGCCGCGCGCACCGTGCTCGCCCACGATCGAGCTCACCACCGCTCCCGGTACCGCCGCGGCGTGCGTGTGCGTGGGGATCGCTTCCCCCGGGACCACCATCTCGTACTGCTCGTGGTCGCGGTCGTTCAGGATGGGCAGCGTGCCGAAGACGGTGAGCCGACGGGTGATCCCGTAGGCCGCCTCGAGCTGGAGCTGCCGGTGCTGCATCCCCTTGTCCTGGTGGTGGCCGGAGAACACCAGCCCCTGCTCGAAGTCCACCCGGGATCCGAGCCCGTCGCCGCCGTCCACTCCCACCACCCGCTTCTCGTCCATGAAGCGATAGGAGAGGTCGAAGCGGAACGAGCCCTTGTCGCGCACGTTCCCCTGGATCTGGGTGACGAGAGGACAGCTCGCGGTGTTGCACGCGAAGCCGGACGTCGGATCGGCGGCGACGACGACGAGCGCCGCCAGCCAGGTGCGCCGGACCATCGATCTCCCTCGATTCACGCCCCGTCGACACTCTAGCATCGACGTCGCTCTCAGGCTCTCCGCCGCGCCCGCGCGATCCGGACGCGCAGCTCGGGCTCGTCGAACCCGAGGCCGAAGAACGCCATGCGGCTCTCCCCGTGCTCGGGAGGGGCGACGTCCGGGTCCACCTGGACGCGGCCGCCCACGGCGTTGAAGCGGAGCCAGCGGCCCTCCTCCACCGCGACGACCCCCTTGGCCCGGAAGACGCCCTCCGGCAGCGCCTCCAGGAGGTCTTCGAGCGCCTCCGTCCGGTAGCGTTCCCCTCCGGCGACGCTCAGCGTGCGCACGCTCGCGTGCCGCGCGCTCACCGGCTCCGCGGGGCGACGGCCCGCGTCGCCTTCCAGGTCGAGGACGAGGCGGGCCAGTGCGTCGCTCTCCCCGGGCGCGGGAACGGATCCCGCGTCGAGCCGCCGCACCCGAGGGTTCTGTCGCGCGACCTCCTGCTCCACCGCCCGGCTCGCGACCTCTCCCGCGAGCTCGCGCTTCGTGAAGACCACGAGGTCGGCCGCCTCGACCTGCGCCGACGGCGCCTCGCCGCGGCTCCTCCCGAAGTTCACGAGATCCACGACCGCCACCACCGCGTCCAGCCGGACGAGGTCCTGGAGGTCGGGGCGTCCCAGCGTCCAGGCGAGGGGCAGGGGGTCGGCGACGCCCGAGGTCTCGAAGAGCACGCGGTCGAGGTCGCGGCGGCCCGAGAGCTCACGCATCGCGGCCACGAGGTCGGGGTTGCGGACGCAGCAGGCGCACCCCTCGCTGATCTCCACCCGGGCGAGCGTCGCGGGGGGCTCGTCGATGCCGGCCGCCCCGCGCTCGTTCTGCAGGACGCCGATGCGGAGGGGGCCGGAGGCGGCGAGCAGCCGGTTGAGGAGCGTCGTCTTTCCCGCGCCCAGGAAGCCGGTGACGACGGTGACGGGAAGGGGCGAGGCCACTCGCTCGAGTGTACGCGAGCGGCTCAGCGACGCGGAGGAAGCGACGGCCGCCCCGACTCCCGGGCCAGATAGTCGAGGAGCACGAAGGACATCGCGCGCATGCCCACCGCCACCGCCGAGTCGTCGGCGGCGAAGGTCGGCGTGTGGTGGTCGCCGGAGACGGTGCCCGGCTTGCGCGTGCCGAGGAAGTATAAGAACCCCGGGGTCGCGTTCGCGAAGACCGAGAAGTCCTCGGAGGCGTCGAGCGGTCCCACCTCCGTCACGTTCCCCGCGCCCAGCGCCCGCACCAGGCTGGGCACCGTCTGCCGCGCGAGGGCGGGATCGTTGATGGTGACCGGGTAGAACCGCGAGTAGCGCATGTCGAAGCTGGCGCCGGCGGCGCGGGTGACGCCCTCGAGCACCTCGCGGATACGCCGTTCGATCAGGTCCTGGACCTTCGGATCGTAGGTCCGGACCGTGCCCTGAAGCTCCACTTCCGCGGGGATGATGTTGCGGCGCTGGCCGCCCCGGATGATCCCGATCGTGATCACGCTGTGGGCGCGGGGGGGCACGTTGCGGGAACGGATCGTCTGGAGGGCCGTGACCGCCTGGGAGGCCACGACCACGGGATCGACGGCGAGGTCGGGGCGCGCGCCGTGGGCGGACTTCCCCTTGATCGTGACGTCGAGGTCGTCGGCGGCGGAGAGGGCCGGTCCCGTGCAGTACGTCACCGAGCCCACGTCGTCGTGCGCGGAGGCGTGCAGCCCGAAGACGGCCTGGGGCTTCCTCTCCTTCCAGAGCCCCTCCTCGAGCATGAGCGCGGCCCCGCCCTCCTCGCCCGGGGGAGGTCCCTCCTCCGCGGGCTGGAAGATGAACTGGACCTCGCCCGGCCAGTCCGCCTGGAGCTCCGCGAGCACCGAGACGACGCCCATCTGCACCGCCGTGTGGATGTCGTGCCCGCAAGCGTGCATCACCCCCACGTCCTGGCCGAGGTAGGTCGTGCGCACCGTGGACTTGAACGGGTACTGTGTGTCCTCCGTCACGGGGAGGGCGTCGATGTCGGCGCGGACCGCGACGTAGGGCCCCGGCCGGCCTCCCTTGAGGTTCGCGACCACGCCCGTTCTGCCGATCCCGGTCCGCGGCTCGAGGCCCAGCGACCGGAGGTGGGCCGCGATCGTCTCCGCCGTCTTCGTCTCGCGGTTGCCGAGCTCCGGGTGCTGGTGAATCCGGTGTCGGGCTTCCACGACGGCGGGAGCCGCCTTCCGGACGGCGGCGTCCACCTTGGCGTCCGCGGGACCGGCCGATGCCGACGCCCACAGGGACAGCACGAGAGCAGCGCTCACTCATCACCTCCGCTCGGGAGCGACGCGGGGAACGCTATCACGGCCCGCCTCCCGCCGGCCTTGTGCTAGGTTTACCTCTTATGACCGAGACGATCTTCTCCCGCATCATCCGCGGCGAGATCCCCTGCCACCGCGTGTACGAGGACGAGAAGGTCCTCGCCTTCCTCGACGTGGGTCCGCTGTCCCGCGGGCACACGCTCGTCGTCCCCAAGGAGCCCGCGGCGACGCTCGACGCGCTCTCCGACGAGTCGGCGGCGGCGATCGGGCGGGTGCTCCCCCGTCTCTGCCGCGCCGTCCTCGCCGCCACCGGGGCCACCGCCTACAACGTGCTCCAGAACAACGGGGCGGCCGCGCACCAGGCGGTGCTCCACGTGCACTTCCACATCATCCCCAGGCTCGGGGATGCGGGGCTCGGCATCGGCTGGAAGGGGGGATCGCTCGACGGCAAGGAAGGGGCGGATCTGGCGGACAAGATCCGCGCGGCGGTCGCAAAGTGAGGGGCCCGTCTCGCCGCCTCCTCTCGAAGGTCGCCGCCTCCGCGGCTCTTCTCCTCGGCACCTCGTCCGCGCGGGCGGAGACCCATCCGTTCTCCGTCGCGGACATGCTCGCCATGGACCGCATCTCGGATCCCCGCGTCTCCCCGGACGGGACCCGCGTCGCCTTCACCGTGCGCGTCACGGACATGGCGGCGAACCGGGGGCGGAACGACGTCTGGCTGGCCGCCATCGACGGCTCGGGGGCGCGCCGCCTCACGAGCCACGAGGCGAGCGACACCCAGGCCCGGTGGGCGGCGGACGGCCGGAGCCTCTACTTCGTCTCCACTCGCACCGGCTCCGCCCAGGTCTTCAGGATCCCCGCGGACGGAGGCGAGTCGGAGCAGACGACGCGGCTCCCGCTCGACGTGGACGCCCTCGAGGTCGCCTCCAGCGCGCATGCTCGTCCTTTCGATGCCGGTCTTCCCGGGAAAGTCGCCGGACGAAACGCAGAAGACGCTCGACGAGAAGTCCAAGTCGAAGGCGACCGGCATGCTCTACGACCGGCTCTTCGTCCGCCACTGGGACACCTGGTCCGACGGAACGCGCAACCATCTCTTCGCCTACGACCTCGCGACGGGCAAGGCCACGGATCTCATGCCCGCGATGGACGCGGACTGCCCGAGCAAGCCGCTGGGCGACAGCGGGGACTACGCCGTCTCCCCCGACGGCAAGACGGTCGTCTTCTCCGCCCGCGACGCGGGCCGGGAGGAGGCCTGGTCCACGAACTTCGACCTGTTCGTCGTGCCCTCGGACGGCTCCGCTCCGCCGCGCAAGATCACCACCCACCCGGGAACGGACGGCCACCCCGTCTTCTCTCCCGACGGAAAGACGCTCGCCTACCTGTCGATGAGCCGAGCGGGGTACGAGGCCGATCGCAACCGGATCGTCCTCCGGGACTGGGCCTCGGAGCGCGAGACGATCCACGACCTGCGCACCGACGCCTCCCCGCGCGGCGACCGCTCACCGGGCAGCCTCGCCTGGACCGCGGACGGGCGCGAGCTGCTCATGTCGCCGGAGCACCTCGGTCAGCAACCGGTCTTCGCGTTCGACGTGGCGACGGCCAAGGTGCTTATCGTCGTACCGGACGGACAGACGTCCGACGCCCAGCCCGCGGGCAAGACGGGGAGGATCCTCTTCGCCCGTAACTCGCTCCTCGGGCCCACGGAGCTCTACACGGTGGCCCGGGACGGCCGCGACGAGAGGCGCGTCACCCGCCTGAACGACGAGAAGGTCGCGGCCGCGCGCTTCGGCACGCCCGAGCCGTTCACGTTCACGGGTGCGGGAGGGGATACGGTCCACGGCTGGCTCGTGCGGCCGGTGGACTTCGACGCGACTAGGAAGTACCCGGTGGCCTTCCTGATCCACGGAGGTCCCCAGGGCTCCTTCGGCAACGACTTCCACTACCGCTGGAACCCCCAGGCCTACGCGGGCGCGGGCTACGCCGCGGTGGCGGTGGACTTCCACGGCTCCACCGGCTACGGCCAGGCCTTCACCGACGCCATCCGGGGCGACTGGGGAGGGAAGCCGTACGAGGACCTGATGAAGGGCCTCGACCACGTGCTCGGCCGCTATCCGTGGCTGGACGGCGACCGCGTCGCCGCGCTCGGCGCGTCCTACGGCGGCTACATGGTGAACTGGATCGCGGGCCAGACGGATCGCTTTCGCTGTCTCGTCAACCACGACGGCAACATCGACGAGCGCACGGCCTACCTGATGACGGAGGAGCTGTGGTTCCCGGAATGGGAGCACGGAGGAACGCCTTGGACGAACCCCGAGGGCTTCGAGAAGCATGCCCCGATCGACCACATCAAGAACTGGAAGACGCCCACACTCGTGATCCACGGAGGCAAAGACTACCGTGTCGTGTACACCCAGGGACTCGCCACCTTCACCGCCCTTCAGCGCAAGGGCGTGCCTTCCAGGTTCCTCTTCTTTCCCGACGAGAACCACTGGGTGCTGAAGCCGCAGAACTCGAAGCTCTGGCACGAAACGGTCCTCGGCTGGCTCGACCAGTGGACGAAAGCCGCCAGGCCGTAGATCCCATGGACGCGATCGCGGCCGCACGGGCGTTCCTCGCCGAGGATCCCGATCCCGAGACTCGGGCGGAGCTAGAGGCCCTCCTCGTCCGCGTCGATGGCGGCGACGCCGCGGCCCGCAAGGACCTCGCCGACCGCTTCGCCGCCCCTCTCGAGTTCGGCACCGCCGGACTGCGCGGACGGGTGGAGGCCGGCCTCGGCCGGATGAACCGCGTGGTCGTGATCAAGGCCACGCACGGGCTCGGCTCCTGGCTCCTCGACCAGCCGCGGCTCGACGCCCGCCAGGCCGGGGTCGTCGTCGGCTTCGACGGCCGTCACTCCAGTCGGCAGTTCGCGGAGGACGCCGCGGCCGTCCTCGCCGGCCTGGGCATCCCCGTCCACCTCTTCCCCGATCCGGTCCCGACACCGTTCTGCGCCTTCGCGGTGCCCCGGCTCCGGGCCGCGGCCGGGATCATGGTCACGGCGAGCCACAACCCGCCGCGCGACAACGGCTACAAGGTCTATCGCGAGACGGGCTCCCAGATCATCTCTCCCGTGGACGCCCTGATCGCGAAGCGGATCGCGGCGGCGCCCCCCGTGCCCGAGATCGCGCGGCCGGCCCCACCGGATGCCGCACTGGCTGGCTTGCGGCGTCCGGTTCCAGATTCGGTGGAGGGTGACTACCTCGAGGGTCTGTCCCGGGGTGCCGTTCACCCCCCGGAGCCCACCCCCCTTCGCCTCGTCTACACGGCGATGCACGGCGTCGGCCATCGCCTCGCCGGGCGGGCGTTCCTGCGCGCGGGGTTCCCCGGAGTGGCGGTGGTCGCCTCGCAGACCGACCCGGACGGCGCCTTCCGGACCGTCTCCTTCCCGAATCCCGAGGAGAAGGGTGCTATGGACCGGTCGCTCGCCCTCGCCGCCGAGGTGGGGGCGGACCTCGTCCTCGCCAACGACCCCGACGCCGACCGCCTGGGTGTCGCGGTTCCCGACGGGAAGGGCTTCCGCATGCTCAGCGGAAACGAGATCGGCTGGCTCCTCGCCGACGACGTCCTCACCCACGCGGAGACGGGCGGCCGGAAGAAGCTCGTGGTGACCACCATCGTGTCCTCGACCCTCCTCTCGCGGATGGCGCGCGACCGGGGGGCCGCGTACGACGAGACGCTCACCGGGTTCAAGTGGATCGGCGACCGCGCCCTCCGCGCGGAAGCCGAGGGCCTCGCCTTCGTCTTCGGCTACGAGGAGGCGCTCGGCTACACCGTGGGCGCGCTCGTGCGCGACAAGGACGGCATCGGAGCGGCCGTCCGCATGGCGGAGCTCGCGCGACATCTCAAGGGCCGCGGCCGGTCGCTCCTCGACCGCGTGGACGAGCTGCTCGTGGAGCACGGCATGAGCCACCAGCTCCAGTGGTCGCTCACCCTTCCCGGCGCCGACGGCAAGGCGCGCATCGGAGCGGCCATGGCCGCGCTCCGGCAGGATCCCCCGAAGGCGATCGGCGAGAGCCCTGTCGTGCGCTCGCTCGACCTCGAGGCGGGGGAGGAGAGGACCTCCGGCGGCGAGCGGAAGCCCGTCGCCCTTCCCCGTTCCGACGTCCTGAGCTTCTACTCGGAGGACGGCTCGCGGCTCCTCGCCCGCCCCAGCGGCACCGAGCCGAAGATCAAGTTCTACCTGGAGCTCGTGGGGCGCGCGGCATCGCGCGCGGAGGTCGAGCGTGTGCGCTCGGTGCTCGACGAGCGGGGCACGCGGATCAAGCGCGATCTGCTGGTGCGCCTGGGTCTCGGCGGGGCCTGAGCGCGCGAGCGAGGCCTAGGCGCGCGGGCCGAAGCGCTTGGCGGAGCGGGCCTTGGCGAGGGCCGCGACCTCCTCGCGGTTCCGCGCGGGGGCCACGGTGCTGAGCGAGTCCACGAGCCGTCGGGCCACCGCCGCCGTCTGCTCCACCGCGCGTTCGAAGGCCGCCTCGTTGGCCTTCGAAGGATGGTGAAAGCCGCTCAGCTTGCGCACGAACTGAAGGCTGGCCGCCTCGACCTCCTCGTCGGTCGCGGGAGGCTCGAAATTGAACAGCGTCCGGATATTTCGGCACATTCTTTCTTCTTACCACGACTCGGGGCTTGACACCCGGGACGGCTCCGCTAATCTGGCGGAAATCCCGCAATGATCCTGAGGACGGACGAGGACCAGAACTGGTTCTACGTCAGCGAGGGCCGGCGTCAGGGCCCGCTCGACCGCCGCGGGCTGGTACAGGCCCTGCTCGCGCAGGACGTCCCGGAGATGACGCTCGTCTGGCGCAGCGGCCTCAGCGCCTGGACGAAGGCTGGCGACCTCCAGGATCTGCGCATCGAGCTGCCGCCTCCGATCCCCGGGCAGGTCGAGCCCGCCGTCCGCCTCGATATGCCGCCCCTCCCCACGGAGGACGGGACCGTCGCGACGATCGGCTTGGGGGAGAGCGACGGCGAGGAAGAAGAAGACGAAGACGACGAGCTGGAGTCGCCCCCCACGGATGCGTCCGGTGCTCCCACGGGGGGACCCCGCCGCCGCCGCCGAAAGCGCAAGCACAAGCATTCGGAGAAGGCCTCGCGCAAGCCCCGCGTGCTCGAGCTCCTCGCCTTGTTCCTCGTGCTCGCCCTCGTCCTCTGGTTCCTCCTTCGACGGATGAACCAGGTTCCCGAGGGCACGATCATCTACCAGGGCCGGCTGAGCACGCTGCCTCCACCGCGGCCACCGTCTTGGGAACCGCGGTGAGGTTCTGCGGCGGGCCTTCGGAGCGCACGACGACGTCGTCCTCGATGCGCACGCCGCCCAAGGAGAGCCAGCGCTCCGCGCGGTCGAAGTCGATCCGGCGTCGGTGCTTCCTGCGCACCTCGGGGTCGCGCAGGAGCGCTTCCATGAAGTAGACGCCCGGCTCGACCGTGATCACGAAGCCGGGCTCGAGCCGGGCCCGGAATCGGAGCCGTCCCGACCCGGGGGGGAGGCGGAGCCGGCGCTTCCGGCCCCCGTGCACGTCGTGGACGTCGAGGCCGAGCGTGTGGCCGATCCCGTGGGGATAGAAGACGCGCACCGCCTGCGTCTCCGTCAGCTCGTCGACGCCGCCCCTGAGGAGCCCCAGGTCGCGCAGCCCCTCCGCGATGACGCGCTCCGAGAGCCGCTGAAGGTCCATGCTCACGGTCCCCGCCCGGGCGAAGTCGATGGAGCGGTCCTGGGCGGCGAGCACGACCTCGTAGAGGGCGCGCTGACGCGAAGTGAACCGTCCGGAAACGGGGAAGGTGCGCGTGACGTCCGCCGTGTATCCGCGATACTCAGCACCCGCGTCCACGAGCAGAAGGTCGCCGGCGGCGAGACGACAGTCGTTGGCCACGTAGTGAAGCACCGCGGAGTTCCGACCCCCGGCCACGATCGACCCGTAGCCGAGCTGCGCGCACCCCGCGGCCTTGAACGCGCGCTCCAGCTCCGCCTGCACCTGGTACTCGAAGACACCCGGGCGCGCCGCCCGCATGGCCGCCCGGTGGCCGGCGGCGGTGGCGGCGCTCGCCCGCTCGAGGAGTGCGATCTCTCCCGCGTCTTTGATCACGCGAAGCTCGTCCAGGGCTTCGCGCAGCTCCTTCGTGTCGGGGCGCAGCGACCGTGCGTCGCTCCGTGCGACGGCCGCCCCCCGCGGGTCGGCGTGGAGGCGCGCGCGCCCGCGCTTCTTCAGCACCTTCACGAGCTCGTCGGTGTAGCGCACCTCCCGGATGCCGAACGCTTCCCGCGCCTCCTTCCGGCTCGGGATGTGCCCCAGCCACACCGCGTGCGACTGGGTGAGGCGGGGGACGAAGAGGGCCTCCGTGCCGCGCCGCGGGTCGAGGAGGAGCGCGTATCCGGGAGCCTCGACGCCCGTGAGCCAGAGGAAGTCCGACGACTGGCGGTACGGGTGGTGGACGTCGCCGTTGCGGACGGCCTCCCGGGCGGCGGTGAGCAGGACGAGCCCGTCCGGCAACCGCCGCATGAGGGCGCGCCGGTGCGCGCGCGTGGTCGCGCGCACGTCCGTGAGGAGGTGGCTGGCTTCCATGAACCGACGCTAGGGTCGAAGGCGGCGGGTTGTCAACAAGGAATCCAAACCGTGGAATACTCCGAGCGCCGCGCGGGTACTCATCGCATGAACCTCAAGAGATCGTTGGCTACGATCTTCCTCCTGGGAGGCCTGGGCGGCGCCGCTCGCTGCTCCGCGGCTTCCCCCCCGCCCCTCCCCGGCACCTACGGCCTCGACGGCGCCTGTGTCGGCGTCGACGTCCCGGGTGGGTCCCGCGAGGAGGGCGTCCGGTGGTGTGTCGACGTGGTCACGGTGGCCCCCAACGGCGACCTGGAGCTCCTGACGAGCTGGACGGCCTCCATGGGGTTTCTCCAGATCGAGAAGGGCGCCGATGCCGGCAACCGCAAGATGTACCTCGAGGACGATCGCGGGCGCCGCTACGACCACTACGAGACGACGGAGGCCGCCCGCTACGGGGGGAGGCTCGACGGGCACGAGCGGCGCCTCCAGGGGTCCTTCTTTTTCAGGGCCAAGGCGCCAGGGTCTTCGAGCTTCGTCTTCCGCGACGACGACCAGAGCCTCGCGATCCGCTTCGCCCTCGACACGAAACGCTCCTTGTCGCTGGACGAACGAGCCGCGGTGGTGGCGTGGATCCGGGGCGCCCAGGAGGTGGAGATCGAGGACTCGTGGGGCGGCCTCGGTCGCCCGCGGAACGAACGCTGGCGGCTGCGGCGAGAGGGTTCGACCTGGCGGGGGGACGGACAGGTGTCCGAGGAAGTGATGAAGGAGTTCCTCGAACGGCTGGAGCAGGCCTACCTGACACGCGGAGCCTACGTTCCCCGGCTGGAATGGACCGACGACTATCCCTCCCTCTCCATCCGTCTCGTCGGCGGAGACCAGACGGTCGAGTTCTCGACCGAATCGCAGGGAGACGGGCACGTTCCCTGGAAGGTGGTGTGGCGGGGCGAAACCCTGATCGTCCGATCGGACCATCCGGCGCGAGCCCTCGCGCGCCTGAAGTCCGTGCTCACCGGGCAGCCTTCCGCGTCGTCGATCCCGCCCGGGGCGCCCGAGCGCGGCGCTTCCGACGGGCTCCGCGTCGCCGCGCAGTCCGGGGACGTGGAGAAGATGCGGGCGCTCCTCGCCACCGGCGCGGACGCGAACGCCGCCTCCGCCTACGACGGGGCGACTCCGGTGCTCGCGGCCGTCCTCGCCGGCAAGGCGGAGTCGATCCCCGTCCTCGCCGCCACGGGAGCCCGGATCGACGAGACGACGGCGCGCGGCCGGCCTCTCGCCGTGGCGCTCATGATGGGGTGGGGTGACGTCGTCCGCGCGCTCCTCGCCGCGGGTGCGGATCCGTCCGCGCGGCCGGGGGAGCCGGCACCGCTCCTCCTGTCCATCGAAGGGGGCGACGTCGAGACCGTGCGCGCCCTGCTCGAGAGAGGCGCCGACGCCTCGGGCGAGGGTACGTTGACCGCGGCCGCGCTCACCGGCATCGTTCCGATCGCCCGGCTGCTGCTGGCGAAGGGGGCGAGCCTCGAGGGAGCCAACGAATTGGGCCTGACTCCCCTCGGGGGCAGCGCGTACCACGGGCACGAGGAGATGCTGGACTTCCTTCTCTCGTCGGGGGCGAAGGTGAACGCCCGGGACGGTCACGACATGACCGCGCTCCACGCCGCCGCACGGAACGCTCAACTCGGCGCCGTTACGCGACTCCTCGGGGCCGGCGCCAGTCCCGACGCGAAGACGAGGGACGGCGAGACTCCCCTGCTCTCCGCCCGCTCCCCGCGCGTGGTGGCGGCGCTCCTGCGCGCGGGTGCCGACCCCAACGCGGCGGGGGCGGGGACGACGCCGCTCGTCGCGGCCGCGGCGAGCTTCGCCGAGGGCCGGGGATATCTCGGATCCCGCTATCGGGAGGGGGAGCCCAACGACCCCCTCGCCACGCTGAAGCTCTTGATCGACGCCCGCGCGAACGTGAACGCCGCGGACGCGGAGGGTCGGACCGCGCTCATGGCCGCGGCGCAGCGGCCGGGTAGCGAGCTCCAGATGATCCGGGCGCTGATCGGGGCGGGCGCCGACCCGAACCGGCAGGACGCGAAGGGGCGGAGCGCGCTTCGCGTCGCCGTCGAGGCCTACGACCCCGGTTGGGTGAGCCCGTACGCCGAGACCGGGCTCGAGTCGGTGCGCGCCCTCCTCGCCGCGGGTGCTCTGGACCGGCCCGAACCCGACGGCCGCACCGCCCTCGAGGTGGCGAAGCAGAAACACACGGAGCCGCTGGCCGCGCTCCTCGGCGCGGCCCGGCCGCGATGAATATCGTCTAGCCCGTGTTCCGGAGCCCCCCCGCGATCCCGTTCACGCTCAGGAGGACCGCCTCGCGCAAGGCCTCGGCCTCCGGGCCTTCGGGGGCGGACCGCAGGCGCTTCAGGAGCGCGACCTGCACGTAGTTCATGGGGTCGATGTACGGGTTGCGGACGCGGATCGAGCGCTGCAGCCAGGCCTCCTGGTCGAGAAGCTCTTTCTGGCCGGTGAGGCGCTTGATCGCCGTCTCCGTCAGCTCGAACTCCGCGCGCAGGCGCGGGAACACCTGGGCGCGATCGTCGGCCGAGGCGAGAGCCGAGTAGACCTCCGCGATCAGCATGTCCGCCTTGCGCAGGGAGAGCTGGGCGTTGTCCACGAGCGTGCGGAAGAACGTCCACTCCCGGTACGCCGTGGCGAGGTGGCCCCAGCGGGCGGGATCCTCGGCGGCCCACGTGACGAGGGCGGTGCCCAGCCCGAACCACGCGGGGAGGACGACTCGGCACTGCGTCCACGCGAAGACCCACGGGATCGCCCGCAGGTCCTCGAGCCGCCCCCCCGCCTGGCGCCACGCGGGGCGGCTGCCCAGGTTCAGGAAGCCGATCTCGTCGATGGGGGTGGTGGCGCGGAAGTAGCGCAGCAGCGAGGGCGCGCCGTGCACGAGCGAACGGTAGGCCGCCTCCGCCGCGGGAGAGAGCGCGTCCATCATCGCCTCCCACTCCGCGACGCGCGCGGCGGGCGGGCGGGCGCGGCTTCCGCTCGTGACGAGCACCGCGTGCACGAGCTGCTCGAGGTGGCGCTCCGCGAGGTCGCGCGTGGAGTAGCGGTTCGTGATGGCCTCTCCCTGCTCCGTGAGCTTGAAGCGGCCGGCCACGGATTCCGGGGCCTGCGCGAGGATGGCGCGGTTCGTGGGCCCGCCTCCCCGGCCCACCGAGCCCCCCCGCCCGTGGAAGAGGAGCAGCGACACCCCGTGATCGCGGCACACCGAGGCGAGCGCGTGCTGGGCGCGGTGCAGCTCCCAGTTCGCGGTGACGTAGCCGCCGTCCTTGTTGGAGTCGCTGTAGCCGATCATGATCGGCTGCTCGCCGCCGCGCCGCGCGAGGTGGCGCGCGTACGCGGGGTTCGTGAAGAGCCGCGCCATGACCGCGGGGGCCTCGTGAAGGTCCCGCACCGTCTCGAACAGGGGAACGATGTCGAGACCGTCCGCGCAGCGCGCGTCCTGGGCGAGGAGGAGCGGAGCGAGCACGTCGCTCGGTCCCTGCGTCATGCTCACGATGTAGGCGTCGACCGCGGCCGGCCCCAGGCGGTCGTGGGCCCGGCGGGCCATGCGGAAGACGGCGAGGGCCTCGTTCGTCTCCTCCGAGAAGTCGGGCTCCGCGGGCGAGAGCGGACGGGAGGTCCCGAGCTCGCGGGTGAGGAGGGCCGCCTTCTGCTCCTCCGGCCAGGCCGCGTAGCCCTCGCCGAGGCCGTAGCGCGCGAACATCTCCCCGAGCGCGCGCGCGTGCACCACCGCGTGCTGCCGCAGGTCGAGCGTCGCGAGGTGGAAGCCGAAGAGCTCGGCCTGCTCGCGCAGCGTCTGGAGCCGCCCGCGGGCGAGGCGCTCCCCGCGGTGCGCGAGCAGGCTCTCCTGCACGACGGCGAGGTCGGCCACGAAGGCCCCGGGGGTCTCGTAGACGCCGGGAGGCGGGCGATGGTCGGGGCGCCAGGGACGGCCCGCGGCTTCGAGTGTCGCTCCGAGCTTCCGGTAGACGAGGGCGAGCTTCTGCCGGTACGCCTGCCGCGGGTAGCGGTCCACCGCCCGCCGGCCGTCGTCGGGGAAGACGGCGAAGTCGGCCTCGAGGCTCGCGCGCAGGGCGTCGCTCACGCCCAGGCTCTCCGCGGTGCTCAAGAGCCCGCGCATGCGGTCCATCGCGCGCTGGTAGAGGCGGAGGGCCAGCGCCTGGTGCTCGCGCAACGTCCCCTCGGTCACCGCCGCGGTGACGTAGGGGTTGCCGTCGCGGTCGCCCCCGATCCAGCTCCCGAAGCGGAGGAAGGGCCCGACGGTAAACGCGTGCCCGGGATACTCGGCGGCGAGGGCCCGCCCCAGCCGGCGCACGAGGAGGGGAGCGAGGTCGAAGAGGGTGCTCTCGAAGTAGTAGAGGCCGTTGATGACCTCGTCGATCACGCCGGGCCGGTAGCTGCGCGTCTCCTCCGTCTGCCAGAGCGAGACCACCTCCTCGCGCACCAGCTCGAGCGCCATCTCCGCTTCCTCGGGCGTGGGCGATCCGAAGTCGAGGGAGCGCAGCGCGTCCGCGATCCGGGAGAGCTTGGTGAGCACGGTCCGGCGCTTCGCCTCCGTGGGGTGGGCGGTGAAGACGGGCATGACGAGCAGCCGGGAGACGAGGGCCTGCATCTCCGCCGCGGTCGTCCCCTCCTCCCGGAGCCGCCGGACCGCGGCCGCCATCGTCTCCCCCATGGGCTCGCGGCGCTCCTGGGACTCGCGGGCGCGCCGGCGCAGGATGCGCACGCGCTCCTCCTCCTCGGCGAGGTTCACGAGCTGGAAGTAGGCGGCGAAGGCCTTCACGACGCCGCGAGCCTCGGAGAGGGGCAGCGACTCGATGCGGGCGAGCAGGTGCGCGCCCGCGGCGGCATCCCCCGCGCGGTGCGCTTTCGCGAGGTGCCGCACCTCCTCGACCCGCTCGTAGAGCCCCCTCCCCTCCTGCTCGATGAGGGTCTCGCCCAGCAGGTCCCCGAGCTGGTGGATCTGCTCGCTGAGGAGGTCGCTCACGTCGCCTTCGATGGCGCCTTCAGTAGCGCCAGCTCTTGAGGTCGGCCCCGGGCGGCGCGCTCTTCAGGATGCGTTCCACGATCTTCGGCGCGAACATCTGGTGGTAGCGGAGCCTCGAGTACGCGTTGGGGCGCGTGTGGTCGCCGTTCCAGCAATGCTCGGCCCGGTCGCCGTAGTCCACGACGCCGCCGTAGTAGGGGTCCTTCGTCGTCTTCAGGAAGTCCTCCACCAGGTAGACCGCGTTGTTGAGGTAGTAGTTGTCCATGTCCCCGCAGTAGAGGTGGATCTTGCCCTCGAGCTTCTTCCCGAGCCCCTTCGTCCACTCGCGCCGCAGGATGTCGCCGAGGTCGAAGTGCTCGCGCCAGTACGCGGCCACCGACTTGTCGACGGCGCCCGTCCGCTTGTCCCAGATCGGCTTGGGGTAGCCGTCGGACCCCACGGGAGAGTAGACCGCCTGCCAGATGTCCCACTGCCCGCCGGAGCGGCTGTTCGCGCCGAGCACGAGCTCCAGTCGGTTGGCCTGCTCGAGGGTCGCGGAGACGTGGCCGAGGTAGTTCCGATGCCCCGGGCGCGGCACCTTCTTGAACGGCCCCTCCGCCCAGTACGCGTTCGCGTCCCCGTAGACGTCCACGACGGTGAAGGCGCGGAAGTCGATGGGATCCGGGCAGGCCGCGTAGGCTCCGTTGTACTCGTCGGGGTAGAGGACCTGCACGCCCAGGGCTTCCCAGCCCCCGGTGGACCCGCCGTACATGAAGCGGGCCCACCCGCCCCCGAGTGCCCTGTACTTCTTCTCGAGGTAGGGGATGAGCTCGTACGTGATCGCGTCGCCGTAGGGCCCGAGGTTCGCGGAGTTCACCGCGTAGGAGTCGTCGTAGTACGGGTTCGCGTGCTGGATCTCGATCGCGATCATCCGGGGGAAGCCGGGACCGGTCCAGTCCTTGTAGAGCTGGTAGGCACCCTCCTGCTGGATGCGGTTGTAGCAGTCGAGCTTGAAGCGGTCGCTGTATTCGCACTTCAGGTCCGGGTCGGGCGGCGTCTCCCGCCACCCCCCGATCGTGTCGGGGAAATGGCCGTGGAAGATGGCGAGGGGGTACCGCGCGTTCGGGTGCTCGTCGAAGCCCTCGGGCAGGAGCACGTGCGCTCCGAGGTGCATCGGCCGCCCCCAGAACTTCGTGAGCCGCTCGCTCTGGATGCGCTCGTGCTTGACGTACTTCGTGGTCGGGGGATCGGGGAGGGGCGGGATCACCTGGTCGAGCTCGATCCGGACGACCTCGTCCTTGCCCGGATCGATCGCGATCTTGCGAGGCGTGCTCACGAAGTTGCCGGGGGCGCGGTTCCACTGCTGGCCCTCGCCCCTGTCCATGGGCAGCTTCACGACGTGCCCGTCCGCGCGCCGGAACGTCTCGTACTTGTGCAGAAGGGCCTGCACCGAGTACGTCCCCGGCTTGACGTCGGCGAGACGCTCCGCCGGATAGCCGAGCACGCTCCCGTCCACCACGGCTTCCTGTCCCGGCTTCCAGCCTTCGACGTCCACGCCGAACACCTGCTGCGACTCGAGGCTCGTGTCGCTGATCAGGAAGCGCGGCTCCTTGCCTTCGGCCGCGGAGACGAGCAGGAGGACGCGGCCGTCGAAAGGCAAGGCCCCGTGGCGAGCGGGATAGGTCACGACGAAACGCGGGCCGGCGGGAGGCGCCGTCCTTCCGGTGCCGTGGAAGAGGGCCGCGGAAGCGACGGCGAGGAAAACGACAAGGCGGCGCCCGTCGATCTTCATCTCTAGGACCCCAGAAGCTCCTGGACCAGGCTCTCCGCGTCGTAGACGTGTCGCAGGGCTTCCAGGATGCCCCGCGCGTCCACCGCCACCGTCCGGTTCAGCGTCTCGTCGTAGTAGTAGTCGCCGGCGAGGCTCTCGATGTTGCCGTCGAAGACGACGCCCACGAGCTCGCAGGCCTTGTTGACGACCGGGCTTCCGGAGCTGCCGCCCACGGTGTCGTTGGTGGTGACGAAGTTCAAGGGCGTCGTCAGCTCGAGACGGCTCTTCCTCTCCACCCAGCGCTCGGGAAGGTTCCAGGGCGCCTTTCCTCCCCAGGAGGCCCAGCGGTCGTACAGGCCGTGGAACGTGGTGCGGGGGGCCGCGATCGTGCCGGAGGCGGGAAAGCTCGCCACCGTGCCGTACGAGAGGCGGAGCGTGAAGGTGGCGTCCGGATACGACGACCGCCCGTAGACCCGGAAGCGCGCGAGGGCCAGCCTCTCGGAGGCCCGCGTGAGCACGGGGTCGATCTCGTCCTGCTGGAAGCGCGTGGTCGCACGGTAGAAGGGATCGATCCGGCGGGCGAGGGCGACCATGGAATCCGCGGACTTCTCGACCGCGGCCGGCCCGCCCTTGACGAGGGCCCGCCGCGCGACCGCGTCGTCGAGCGTCGTCCCCGCCACCGCCTCCCACGCCACCTCCGCGGGCGTCCGCCCCTGAAGGACCGCGCGCACGAAGGGGTGATCCTTGCCGAGCGCCTCCTCCGACTGCCGGAGCCGCTCCCGCAGCTTCACCTCCTCGAGGTCCTTGTGGACGGGTGCCGTCGAGTAGAGCGCGTTCTCGAGGGAGGCGAGACTCGAGTCCCGATAGGCCTCGAGCCGTTCGCCGTTCGGCTTCTTCGCTTCCACCACGTACTGCACGATCAGGCCCGCGATCCCCAGGAGCTCGGAGCCCAGGAAGCCCGTGAGGCGCGTCTCCACGTACCTTGTGTCGAGCCGGCTCGTGGCCTCCGCGACCGGGCTCCAGGGATCTCCCACGGCCTTCGCGAGCTCGGGATCCGCGGCGACCCTCGCCCGCAGCTCCTCCTCCGCCGCCGCCTTCCTCGCCATCGCGGCCTCGTCGCGGAGTGCTCTCGAGAATCCACGGCGCGCCTTCTGGCTGTTCTCGTAGGTCCTGAGGTCGTCCACCGCCCGACGCGCGTTCTCGGACGAGCGCGCGGAGTAGGCGCGCAGCGCCTCCAGCATCCCGTCGAGCTGCTTCAGGCGCGTGGGCTGGACGACGTCCCTCTCGGACCGGAGCTGGGCCATGGTCATGAGGCGCGACGTCGAGCCGGGATTCCCCATGGCGAACACGAGCTCGCCGTCGGCGGCACCTCCCATCGACCACTTGAAGAACGAGGCGGACCGCACGGGGGCCCCATTCTCGTAGGCGCGGAAGAAGGCGATGTCCAGGTCGTGGCGCGGGTAGGTGAAGTTGTCGGGGTCGCCGCCGAAGAAGGCGATGCCTTCCTCGGGCGCGAAGACGAGGCGCACGTCCGTGTACTTCTTGTAGCGGTAGAGCCAGAGCTCGCCGCCCCCGTAGAGCTCGACGACCTCGCAGCGCAGCCCCGTCTGCTTCAGGCACGCCTGCTCGACGCTGGCGACCGCCCGCCGGCGCCGCTCTCCCGATTCCCGGTCGCTCTTCGCGGGAGCCATAGCGCCCTGGACCCTGGCCGTGACGTCCTCGCTGCCCACGAGCACGTTCACCTCGTAGCCCGGACAGGCGAGCTCGGTGGCGCGCGACGCCGCGGGAAAACCCCCCGCGATGAGGTCCTTCTGGGCGCTCGAGACGTTCTGGATGCAGGTGAGGGCCACGTGGTGGTTCGTGACCATGAGGCCGTCGCGGGAGACGAAGGCTCCCGATCCCCCGTCCATGAACCTCACGGAGGCCAGCCGCACGCGCTCCAGCCAATGCGCGTCGGGGACGAAGTCGAACTGCTGCTCGAGCTGCGAGAGGGGCGGGTTGTCGAGGGTCCACATCCCCTCCCCGGCGCCGAGAGGCGCCGGGGCGGAGAGCACGAGCATCACTAGCAGAATGTGACGATCCATTCGATTGACTCCCAAGCGCCGCGATCATAGCCGAACCGCGCGGCGGTCGCGCCCGTACCCCGTCGCCCCGCGCTACAATCCGCGCGCCCAGAGCGAATCGAGGTCCCGCCATGAGATCCACCCCGCTCCTCGCCTTCGTCGTCGCGTCCTCGTCTTGCCTGGTTCTGTCCGCCCTTTCGTCCTCCGACACCCTTCCGGAGCCTCCGTCCGTGCTCTTCAACCACTTCTTCGTCGTGACGGACGCCGCGACCTACACGGAGGCCCAGACCTCCCGCTTCTTCACGAAGGAGTTCGCACCGTTCGAGAAGAGGACGACCGTGCGCAACGACCAGACCTACACGGGGATCTACTTCTACGGGCGACGCACGTACTTCGAGCTCTTCGAGCCGGGGGCCCAGGGCCCGACGGGCACGAGCGGACTCGCCTTCGGTGTCGAGACGCCGGACGGAAGCGCCGCCGTCAAGGCCCGCTGGGCGGAGGCGGCGGGCGGGGCGGAGGGCGGCCCCGTGACCCGTCGCACCGATACGGAAGAGGTGCCCTGGTTCGAGATGACGTTCGCCAAGGGGGGCCGGCCCGCGCCCACCACCGCGGCGGTCCTGAGCGTCTGGCTCATGGAGTACGACCGCGACTTCCTCGCCCGCTGGTACCCGGACCTCACGCCCGCCCGCTCGATCACTCGCGCCGACGTGCTCGACCGCTACGTGGGCCGCATCGGCCAGGCCGCGCGCCGCGCGAACTTCCTCATGAAGGACGTCGTGTCCCTGACCCTCGCCCTCCCCGGCGAGGATCGGGACGCCCTCGCCGCCCAGCTCAGAGCCGTCGGGTACTCGTCCCGGGACGAGAAGGAGGCGATCGTGCTCGCCGGCCCCGACGTGCGTCTTCGCGTGGTCCCCGCCCCGGAAGGCGCGCCGCGGGGAATCCGGGACGTCGAGTTCTCGCTGCAGTCGCGGGTGCCCCGCGCCCAGCACCGCGTGGGCTCGGCCGTCCTGACGGTGGAGGCGGACCGCGCGCGCCTCCGGTTCGGAGTGGAGGCCAAGTGAAGACGACACGATTCGCCGCGATCCTGCTCCCGACGGCGGCGCTCGCCCTGACCCTCCCGGCGCTCCACGCCCAGGTCCGGCCCGTCTACGACACCGGGGCGACGGGCCTCGTCCAACTGATCCAGCGCCTGCCCACGGTGGCCAGCGCGATGCACACGGGCGCGCACCCCGACGACGAGGATTCGGCCCTCCTCGCCCGTCTCGCACGGGGCGACCACGCGCGCGTGGCCTACCTCGCCTTGAACCGCGGCGAAGGCGGCCAGAACATCCTCGGCCCCGAGCAGGGGGACGCCCTCGGCGTCGTCCGCACGGAGGAGCTGCTGCAGGCCCGACGCCTGGACGGGGCCGATCAGCTCTTCACGCGCGCCCGCGATTTCGGCTACACGGAGAGCCTGCCGGAGACGGTGGCCAAGTGGGGAGGCGAGGACCTCGCCCTCGGCGACATGGTGCGCGCCATCCGGCTCTTCCGACCGCTCGTGATCGTCAGCCGTTTCACCGGAACGCCGGCGGACGGCCACGGCAACCACCAGCTCGCCGGCCGCCTGACGCCGATCGCGTTCCTTAGGGCCGCGGACCCGGAGGCCTTTCCCGAGCAGATCGCCGAGGGGTTGCGGCCCTGGTCGGTGCTGAAGCTCTACGTGAGCGAGTCGTTCCAGCCCGGTGCTTCGACCGAGCCGAGCCTGCGCCTCCCCACCGGCCTCCTCGACCCGGTGCTCGGCCGCAGCTACTTCCAGATCGCGATCGAAGGGCGCAGCCTCCACCGGACGCAGGAGCAGGGGTTTCTCGAGCTTTCGGGTCCGCAGTCCTCGGGCGTCCGGCTGCTGGAGAGCCGCGTGAAGGCGCCCACGACCGAGAAGGGCGTCTTCGACGGCATCGACACCTCGCTCGCCGGCATCGCGGCGCTCTGCGGACTGCCCCCGGGGGCGCTCGGCCGGCCGCTCGCAGAGGCCCAGAGAGCCGCCGTCGCCGCCCGCGACTCGCTCGACGTCAGCGCTCCCGGCGGGATCGTCCCCGACCTCGCACGCGGTCTGCGCGCGCTCCGCCAGGCTCTCGCCGAGGTCCCGAGCGTCGCCGCCTCGCCCGCGGCGCGGGCCGAGGCCCGCTTCCTCCTCGAGACGAAGGAGCGCGACTTCGTGGAGGCGCTCGCCCGGACGACGGGGCTCCAGGTGGACGCGCTGGCCGATCAGGAGACGCTCGCCCCGGGGGAGAGCGCCATCGTGACGGTGCAGGTCTTTCTCGCCGACCGCGACCGCGTGAAGCTGGGCGCGCCCGAGCTCGTGTCGCGCGGCGGGTTCGAGATCGCACCGACTCCGATGCCTTCTCCCGCGCCCATCACGCGGCGGCGCCTCACCGAGGCCCCCGATCTCGCGGCGGCATTTCGAGTCACGGTGGCCGCGGACGCTCGCCCCACGGTCCCCTACTGGCTGGAGCGCCCGCGGAACGGCAACACGTACGAGTGGCCGAAGGACGACGGCCGCAGCCTCCCCTTCGGCTCTTCCGTGCTGGAGGCGTCGGTACCCGCGGAGGTGGCCGGAGCCTCCATCGTCCTGCGCGTGCCCGTCCGCTTCCGCATCGCCGACGCGGTCCGCGGCGAGCTGCGCCGCCGGATCGACGTGGTGCCCACGCTCTCCGTAGCGCTCGCCGAGGACCTCCTGATCGTCCCCACGTCGCCGCAGGCGACGACGCGCGCGCTCGCGGTCCGCCTGGTCGCCCACACGGCGGGAAAGGTCGCGGGCACGGTCCGGCTCGAGGTTCCCGCGGGCTGGAAGACGACGCCCGCGGAGGCGCCGTTCGGAATCGAGGGCAAGGACCAGCGCACGGACGTGCGGTTCGAGATCGGGGTCCCCGGCGGGACCTCCGCGGGGGCCTACGCGGTCTCCGCCCGGGCCACCGTCGCGGGAGCGACGTTCGAGAAGGCGGTGCGCGTCCTCGCCTACCCCCACATCCAGACCCACCGGATCCTCCAGCCCGCGGCGGCCACGGTGCGCGTGCTCCCGCTGCGCGTGGCCCCGGTGCGCGTGGGATACGTGATGGGCAGCGGCGACCGCGTGGCCGACGCGATCGAGCGGATGGGCCTCGCGGTGACCCGGCTCGACGAGGACGCCCTGTTCTCCGGCGACCTCTCCCGGTTCGACGTCATCGTGGCCGGCATCCTCGCGGCCAAGGTCCGCCCCGACTTCGTGTCGAGCCACGGCCGGCTCCTCGAGTGGGTGCGGGCCGGGGGCACGCTCGTCGTGCAGTACCAGCGCCCGGAGTACGCGGAGAAGGGGTTGCCCCCCTACCCCGCGCGGATGAACGAGCGCGTCACCGACGAGGAGACGCCCGTCACCGTCCTCGTCCCCGGGGATCCGCTCTTCAACTTCCCGAACCGGATCGGCCCCGCGGATTTCGAGGGCTGGGTACAGGAGCGGTCCGTCTCCAACATGAATCCGATGGACGATCACTGGACGGCGCTCCTCGAAGCGCACGACGAGGGCGATCCGCCCCAGAAGGGGTTGCTCATCCAGGCGCCGGTGGGACGCGGCCTCTACGTCTATGCCGCCGTGCCCTTCTTCCGCCTGCTCCCGGCGGGCGTGCCCGGGGCCTACCGGCTCTTCGCCAACCTCCTCAGCCGTCCCAAGGCTCCCGTGCTGCGGTAAGATCGGCCCATGAAGGCGGCAGGGATGGCCTTCCTCCTCGCGGCCGGCCTCGGGCTGGCTTCCCTGGGCACGGCGCAGTCGCTCGGCGACGCGGCGAAGAAGGAGCGCGAGCGCCGCACCAAGCAGGGCAAGGAGCCCGCGCGCACGTACGGCGACGACGACCTCGTGGCCAAGCGAGGCGACGCTCCGCCCCCGAGCGCTTCGCCGTCGCCCGGTCCTTCCCCGTCCGCCTCCCCGTCCGCCGAGCGCGACCCCGGGGACGAGGAGCGCGCTGAGCGCAAGAGGAAGGAAGCGGAGTGGCGCGTGCGCTTCGCGAACGCGCGCGAGAGGGTGTCGGTCGCGGAAGCCAACGGGTGGTACGACACGGTGGAGACCGTCTTCGTGAGCGGCATCCCCGTGCAGCAGCGCGTCCGCAAGTTCCAGGAGACGGAAGAGCTGCGCCAGGCGCGCCAGGCCCTGGCCGACCTCGAAGAAGAGTACCGGCGGACCGGTCTGCCGCCAGGCTGGACCCGAAACTAGAAATCCGACGGATGAGCCTTCCGGGGGCGGAGGAGAGAGCATGAGGATCTCGCGCGTCGTGGGGCTGGCGATGATGGCGGTGGCGGTCGCGGGAACCGATTCGGGCCGGGCCCAGACGAAGCCCGCCTTCTCGCTGCCGCGCGGCCTGCAGGACCAGGAGATGTCCGTTCCCGCGGACAACCCGATGACCGCGGGCAAGATCAAGCTCGGCGAGCAGCTCTTCTTCGACAAGCGGCTCTCCAAGACGAAGGCCATGTCGTGCGAGACCTGCCACGTCCCCGAGAAGGGCTGGACGGACCACCTGGCGCTCTCGCCGAAGTTCGACGGGAGCCAGAACGTCCGCCACTCGCCGACGCTCTACGGCGTCGGGTTCTATCCCGACCTCTACTGGGATGGCCGGGCCAAGGGCCTCGAGGCCCAGATCCTCGCCGCGTGGAAGGGCCAGATGGGGGCCGACCCCGATGCCATTGCCAGTGATCTCGACGCGATCCCCGCCTACAAGGCCTCGTTCGAGGCGGAGCTGGGCGGGCCGCCCACCGGGGACCGCGTGGTAAAGGCGCTCGCCTCGTTCGTCCGCACCATCCAAGCCGGCGACACGTCCTGGGACCGGCTGGACCCGAAGACCCGCGACAGGAGCGAGCCCGGCCGGGGCTTCGAGGTCTTCTCCAAGGTGGCCCAGTGCACGCTCTGCCACCTCCCTCCGGTCTTCTCGGACACGCTCTTCCACAACGTCGGGATCGGCATGGACAAGGAGAAGCCGGATCTGGGGCGGGGCAAGATCCTCGTGGACAACGCGGCCAAGGCGTCCCAGCCCGCCCCCGCTGACGCGGACGCGCTGCAGGGCGCCTTCAAGACCCCGAGCCTGCGCGGTGTCGCCCTCACCCAGCCCTACTTCCACGACGGACGCGCGGCCACCCTCGAGGAAGCGGTCGATTTGATGCTCAAGGGCGGGATCCCGAACCCGCACCTCGACGAGAAGCTCAAGCCCCGCGAGCTGACGGCCAAGCAGCGAACGGAGCTCCTCGCCTTCCTGAAGAGCATCACTCCCGAGAGCAAGCCGTACAAGCGGCCGGAGCTGCCCTAGTCACGCCCGGACCGAGTCGTTTGTCCGTCTGTTTTCGCGGACTCGGTCCGGGCGTATTTGGCCGCCCGTGTCTCCGTTCGATATCCCGCGGAACCCGTCCCAGTTTCCGTTAGTCCCGTTTCAGAGCAACTCCGTCCGGGCCGCGTTGTCCCCGTCCGCCCTCGTCTCCTGTGTCGCTCCCCAATGCCGAGACGACGCCCTCCTCCCGTAGTCCACCTCCGCCATCAGCCGGTTGTGGGCAACGCACATCAGGCAGATGTTGTCGGGTCCATGATTGCCGCCGAGCCCGAAGGGGTGCCGGTGGTGATACTCGAGACGGTTCCGCTCAGCGCACCGTCGGCCCTTGGCGTCGACGAAGCGGCATTGGCCCCGGTCGCGCTGGTGGACCGCCCGCCGCACCGCGGCCGGGATGTACCTCGAGGATGGAGCGGGAGCGATCCGGACCGGCTCTTTCCGCGGAGACACGACCCGGGCGAATCTCCGGGCTTCCAGCCGTTCCAGCTTCTCGGTGACCGCCTTCTCGATGATCGCGGCGAGATCCCCGTCCGGCACTTCTGACCGAAGGAGCGCCCGAAGCCGCTCCAGCTTGTCGTAAAGCTCGGCCCCCGCCGTGAACTGGACCTTGTACCGAGCCGGCGACAGCGGCTCGACAGACGTGGGGGCTACGGGCACGCGCGCCAGGACTGGAGCCGAAGGAGCTGGCGAGGCGGGAACTCCGTCCGGACGGAGTTCGACCTTCGGCTCCACCGATTCCGGACGCATCGGCCGGTCCGGCGCCTTCCGGAGGACACCCGGAACGTCGGGGCGCGGAGCCCACTCGGCGATGAGCTCCTCGATCTGGCGCTTCGATCTGTGGACAGCGCGAGAGAGGAGGAGGTCGCGGTTCTCACGGTTGAGGTGCGGGGCCAGCTTGACGAGGCCGGAGAGATGGAGTCGACCGTCCGCGAGCATCTCGAGCAGGACGGGGTGCCCCCGGGCCGCCCGCGCCGCGGCGATCCGAAGGTAGGCCTCGGGCTCGGAGAGGTGGAGGACGCTCGTGCAGTAGACGAACATCGAGGGGGCTGCCTCACGGGCATAGAGGCGTCGGGTCTCGACCTCACCGATGTGGGCGACGAGGTCAGCCTCGACACGGCGGGACTGACGAAGGACATCGGCGAGCCCGCGAAGGAGCTCGTCGTCGGAGAGTGACTCGAGCGGCCGTTCCAGTGACATGCGACGAATGTAGACCCATGGCCCGCCACAATGGGTCCGCACCTAACGGACAAAAGAACTATTCTAGAAGTCGTGCGACGACACCTACGCCCGGACCGAGTCGTCCGTCCGTCTGTTTTCGCGGACTCGGTCCGGGCGTATTTGGCCGCTCGCGTCTCCGTTCGATATCCCGCGGAGCCCGTCCCAGCTTCCGTTAGTCCGTTTCACGCAACTCCGTCCGGACGGAGTTACGGTTCTACCCATTCCGGACGGAGTTCGCTCGCGGAGCCCTACTCCAGGCTCCTCACGGCAGCACCGTCAGCCGCACGAGCGACGGCGCGTCCTTCGCCCTGTAGACCCGCTGCGTCGCCTTCTTGAAGTCCGTCGGCACACTACGGGACCTTCACCGCCAGCACGTTCTTGTCGCGCACGAGCTGGTTGAACGCGGGCAGGTCCTTGTCGAGGACGGCCGAGAGCGTCGCGAGCTCCGCGTCGATCTTCTTCGCGAGGTCGTCGTAGACGGCGAACGCCTGATCGGTGGGAGCGGCGTCGGCGCTGCCCACCACTCCCTGCAGCGAAGCGAGCTTGTTGTTCAGGCGGATCGGGAAGTTCAGCGGGTCCTGGTTGCTCTGGTTCTTCGTCTGGTAGAGCGCCTCCTCCACCGCGGTGAGCTTCTTCTTGAAAGCCTCCGCCCGCGTCGGCGATCCCCTTTTCGTCGGCGTTGCCCTTGGCGCGGTCCACGGCCGAGGTCGACCTGCTCGCGCACGCCGCGGATCCGCTCGATCGCGTCGTGGGTCTCGCTCACCTTGTCGCGGATCTTCGTCTGGAGGTCGAACTGCTTCTGGTAGTCCGCCGCGGTGGTCGCGAGGCGGGGATCCGGGCGCAGCTCGAGGGGCTGGGTGAGCGTCTTGCCGCCCGCCTTCAGCCGCACCTGGTAGCTTGCCGGGCACCGCCACGGGGCCGCGCATCTCCGCCGACCAGAGGATCATCCCCTTGAAGCGCTTCGCGTCGGGGTATCGGAGGTCCCACACGAAGCGGTTCGAGCCCGGCCTTGGCCGGCAGCTTGCGCATCGGACGGAGGCGGCCCGAATCCCTCGCCGTCGCCCGAGGACTCCGGGGCTCCCTCCTCGTCCTTGAGGTTCGAGAACGTCCGGATCGTGTTCCCGCCGCCGTCCAGGACCTCGAGCGTGACCTCCTCCTTCTCCTTGGGCTCGGTCTTCGAGTAGTAGTAGATGACGGCGCCGCTCGGGGGATTCTGTCCGAGGGGCGGCTGGGGCCGGCCGCCACCGCCCGGGAAGCGCACGGTCGCGTCCGGCTTGAACAGGTGCACGTCGGACGCGGCGATCGTCCGTCCGCGAGCTGCCGGAGCGGGTCCGATGTCGTCGAGGATCCAGAAGCTCCGGCCCTGCGTGGAGACGACCACGTCGTCGTCCTTGACCACGAGGTCGGTGATCGGGGACGACGGGCAGGTTCAGCTGCAGCGGCTGCCAGCGCGCGCCGCCGTCGAACGAGACGTGCACGCCCGGTCTCCGTGCCCGCGTAGAGCAGACCCTTGCTTGCCCGGGTCCTCGCGCACCACGCGCACGAAGCCGTCCTCGGGGAGGCCGCCCGTGATCTTCCGCCAGGTCTTGCCGTAGTCGTTCGTGACCCAGGCGTACGGCTTGTAGTCGTCGAGCTTGTAGCGGTTGACCGCGAGGTACGTCGTGCCCGCGTCGTGGGGCGAGGGATCGATCTGGCTGACCATGCTCCACTCGGGCATGTCCTTCGGGGTGACGTTCGTCCAGTTCTTGCCCGCCGTCCCGCGAGACGTGGACGAGCCCGTCGTCGGAGCCCGCCCAGAGAGGCCCTTCTCCAGCGCGCGACTCCGCCATCGCGAAGATCGTGCCGTAGTACTCGACGCTCGTGTTGTCCTGGGTGATGGGACCGCCCGACGAGCACGAGCTTCGTCTTGTCGTTGCGGGTGAGGTCGGGGCTGATGGCCTCCCAGCTCTGCCCCTCGTTCGTGCGTCTTGAAGAGCACGTTGCCCGCGGCGTAGAGCGTCTCCGAGTCGTGCGGCGAGAAGACGATCGGGAACGTCCACTGGAAGCGGTACTTCATCCCCTCCGCCCCCCAGCCCATCGGGTTCTCCGGCCACACGGTGACGTTGCGCTGCTCGCCCGTCTGTGGTCGTAGCGGCTGATGAAGCCGCCGTAGCAGCCGGCGTAGACGACGTCGGGGTTCGCCGGGCTTGGGCGCGATGTAGCCGCTCTCGCACCCTCCCACCTCGTACCAGTCGGTGACGTCGAGGCCCGGGCCGCGGTTGCGGCTCGCGATCGCCACCGTCGAGTTGTCCTGCTGCGCGCCGTAGACATAGTAGGGGAAGCGGTCGTCCGTGATGACGTGGTAGAACTGCGCGGTCGGCTGGTTGTCGATCGACGACCAGGTGCGCCCCGCCGTCGAAGCTGACGTTGGCTCCCCCGTCGTTGCCTTCGATCATGCGCGCCGGGTCCTCCGGGGCGATCCAGAGGTCGTGGTTGTCGCCGTGCGGCACCCGGATCGTGCTGAACGTCCGGCCCCCGTCGAGCGAGCGGAAGAAGCCCACGTTCAGGACGTAGACGGACTCCGCGTTCTTCGGGTCGGCGAGGATGTGTGTGTAGTACCAGGCGCGCTGCCGGAGCTTGCGCTCGTCGTTCGTCTTTCGCCACGTCTTGCCCGCGTCGTCCGAGCGGAAGACGCCCCCTTCCTGCGGCCTCGATGAGGGCCCACACGCGGTTGGAATTGGCGCGGAGACACCGTCACGCCGATGCGGCCCCAGACGCCCTTGGGCAGTCCCTCGCCCGAGAGCTTCGTCCAGTTGTCGCCGCCGTCCACCGACTTCCAGAGGCTGCTCCCCGGACCGCCGCTCTCCAGGCTCCACGGCGTGCGCTGGGCCTGCCAGAACCCCGCGAAGAGCACGCGCGGGTTCGTGGCATCCATCGCGAGGTCTACCGCCCCCGTCTTGTCGTCGACGAACAGGACCTTCTGCCAGGTGGCGCCCCCGTCCTTCGAGCGGAAGACCCCGCGCTCCGCGTTCGGGCCGAACGTATGGCCGAGCGCGGCCACGTACACGAGGTCGGGGTTCGGTCGGATGCACGCGCACGCGCCCGATCTGGCGCGTGTCCTTGAGGCCGACGCTCTTCCAGGTCTTGCCCGCGTCCACGGACTTGTAGACCCCGTCGCCGTGCGAGACGTTGCCGCGGATGCAGCTCTCGCCCATCCCCACGTAGACGACGTTGGGATCGGAGGCGGCGACCTCGACCGCCCCCACCGATCCCGTGCCCACCTGGCCGTCCGTCAGGGGCTGCCAGTTGATCCCCGCGTCGGTGGTCTTCCAGACGCCGCCCCCGGTGGCCCCCATGTAGTAGACGCGCGGCTGACCGGGCACCCCCGTGACCGCGGTGACGCGCCCGCCCCGGTAGGGGCCGATGCTCCGCCACTGCAGGCCCTGCAGCAGCGATTTGTCGTAGGCGGCGAGCGTGGCCTTGACCGAGGGCGCCGGCTTCGCCTGCGCTCCGGCAACGGCCGCGACGGCGAGGAGGGTGAGCGAGCACAGCAGCGACTTCCTCGAAGTCATGGGACAGCCTCCGATGGGATGGTGGGGCGGATCTTACACGACCCCTAGACCACCTTTTCCTGATCGCCACCCCTCGCCGGCGCCGGGCCGTCCAGCACCTCCCGGACGCGGTCCGCGAGGGTGTCCGGGCTCAGGGGCTTGGGCACGAAGGCGGTGCCGGGAGGCAGACCGCCGTGCGGGTCCAGGGCGTCGTCCGGGTAGCCCGACGTGTAGAGGATCCGCATCTCCGGCCTCGAGGCCGCGATCTCCTTCGCGAGCTGCGGCCCGCTCATCCGGGGCATCACCACGTCCGTCATGAGGAGATGGATCGGCCCGTTGTGGGCCCGGCTCTTTTCCAGGGCTTCAGCGCCGCCGGCCGCGGAGAGCACGAAGTACCCGGCCGCGCCCAGGATCTCGCGCACGAGGCTCCTCACGGCATCCTCGTCCTCCACCAGGAGCACGGTCTCCGATCCCCGCGACGACCCCACGGGCCGTTCGGTCCGCAGGAGGCTCGCGGCCTTCTCGACGCGCGGGAGGTAGATCTCGAAGGCGGAGCCGCGGCCGAGATCGCTTCGCACCGAGATGTAGCCTTCGCTCTGCTTCACGATGCCGTAGACGGTGGCGAGGCCGAGACCCGTGCCCCGCCCCAGGTCCTTGGTCGTGAAGAACGGCTCGAACAGGTGGCTCTGCGTCTCGGTGGTCATGCCCACGCCGTTGTCCTCGACGCCGAGCCGCACGTGGGGACCGGGCCGGGCTCCCGGGTGCTCTCGCGCGAAGGTCTCGTCGAGCTCCACGTTCCGGAGGGTGATGGTGATGCGGCCGCCCTGGGGCATGGCGTCGCGGGCGTTCACCACGAGGTTGACGATGACCTGCTCGAGCTGGCTGACGTCCGCGGTCACCGTCCCGAGCGGCGTCTCCCGGAAGGTGACGAGCTCGACGTTCTCGCCGATGAGCCGCCGCAGCATGTTCTCGGTGGCCGCGACCACGGCCCCCAGGTCCACCACCTGCGGGTTCCGGACCTGCTTGCGGCTGAAGGCCAGGAGCTGCCGGGTCAGCTCGGCCGCGCGCTCCGCCGCCTTCTCGATCTCCTCCACGTGGCGGCGCGAGGGATCGACGGGACCCATGCGGCGGAGCAGGAGCCCCGCGTAGCCCAGGATGGCGGTGAGGAGGTTGTTGAAATCGTGGGCCACCCCTCCCGCCAGCCGGCCCACCGCCTCCATCTTCTGGGACTGTCGCAGCTGGATCTCGCGCTCGAGCTGGGTCTCCTCGACCCGCTTCAGGATGTGGAGCTGGCGCAGCAGGAAGAGCGCGCCCACCACGAAGGTGGCCACGAGGGTGATGCCGCCCCGGAGCCTCTGCAGCCTCGCGTTGGGCGCGCCCATGGACTCGCTCAGGAAGTGGACCGCGGGAAGGAGGGTGAGTGCTAAGAGGGCGAGCACGGTTCCCCGGCGCGTGTCCCGCCATTCGGGAGCGGCGGGCGCCACCGGGGAGCGAAGGGGCGCCCTCTCGGGCCGCCAGCCGACGGCGCTCAGGGCGACGAAGACGAAGGGGAACGTCCAGGCGACGTCCATGAGCCCGGGACGATAGGCGTCTTCGGCCAGGATGAGGTTGATCGGCGTCCCCACGCCGTAGAGCACCGCGAGGGCGATGCCCAGCTCCGCGTAGAGGCGCCGCCAGGGCGGCCGCGACGTACGGACCAGATAGAAGAAGACGCCGAGCACGAGGAGACCGCGCGCGGCGAGGAGCCGGGTCTGCCAGAGCTGGTACTGCTCCGCGTCCCCCGCGACCAGCTCCCCCAGGACGAAGTAGGCGTCGGCGTTCAAGAGGAGGGCGAGAAGCAGGCCGGCGTCGAACGCGAGGCCGACCCCGGTCGCGACGGGACGATCGGGCCGTACGAGCGCGGTGAGGAGGAAGGGCGTGCTGCAGCCGAGGAACAACAAGTCGGCCACCGAAAACCTGGTGAACGGGCTGAGGGCCACCGATTCCAGCGTCCAGACGAGCTGTCCCGCCGACCAGACGAGGCAGCCCAGCCCGATGAGCAGCCAGAACACCCGGCCCTGCGCCCGCTCCCGGTAGGCAGCGCGGCCAGAGAGCAGGGAGGCGAGGACGGCGAGGCCGAACTGGAGCCAGTCGCTCACCTTCTGCGTCTGCTCCGGCGGGAGGGGCGAGAGCTCGATGGCGACGAGCGCGGTCAGCAACAGCGTGCCCGCGGCGATCCACCATCTGGCGGGAAAGGGCACGGCGAGACCGGGATCGGCGGAGGGCCGCATGGGGTCTCTCGAGCGATGGACCGCGCCCATCATGGGAGACCCCATGCCTTCCGTCAAGGCCGGCGGGGCGCGACCGCGGCGAGCGAGCGCTTCAACCGCGAGAGCGCCGTCTCGCTCAGGACCCGGAACTCGCGCATCCGCCGCGGGCGCAGCGCGCGGAGCTTGTCCGCGGCGAGGGCGTCCGCGAGAACGAGATCCGCCACGGGGAGGAGCCGCCGCCATTCCCGGCTCCGGGAGAGGAGACCCACCTGCACGTGCAGGTCGTCGCCGCGGAGGGCGCGCAGGAGCACGCTCGCGAAGGGGAGGACCGTCGGCGAGTGCGAGACCACGAGGATCGTCGCGGACTCCGGCAGGTCCTGGACGAGCTGCTGGTCTTTTCGCGAGAACTCGATGTGCAGCACCTCGACCGCGGTGCTCGGGGCCAGCTCCGAGACGGTGCCCGCGTGATAGGGAAGGGTGAGGACGAGAGCGTCCGACAGGAGGGCGGGCTTCGCCCTCGCCTGCTTGACCGAGCAGCTCGCCACCGGCACGGCGAGGACGTCCCGGACCTCGCGGGCCACGAGCTCTCCCATCTCCGGCGAGGGATCGACCACCACGATCCGCTCGGGCGCGGCCGCCTTTAGCCACCGCTCGACCGCCTCGCGGACGGCGGGGAGGCTATGGCCCTTGCGGAAAGCCGCCCGGAGAGCGAGGCGAATCATCTCGTCGAGGCTGCCCGCTTCCTCGAGCGACGCGGGAGAGCGCCGTGTCACGAACACCCCGGCACCGTGCCGCACCTCCACGTGCCCCGAGGACGCCAGTTCCCGGTAGGCCGCGGACACGGTGTTCGCGTGGAGGTCCAGGCGGCGCGCGAGCGCGCGCAGGCTCGGGAGCCGCTGGCCGGGCTTGAGCCGCCCCCCCAGGATCTGCAGCTCGAGCTGGGCCACGAGCTGGTCCCGCATCGGCACTCCGCCCCGACGATTGAGGACGAGGTCCATGGCTTGAGCTATGGGCGGGCTAGCGCGTCCGCGGTGACGAAACGGGGCTCGATGTCGATCGGGACGCCCTTCAGCCGGTCGAGCACCTTCTGCACGTCGGGCCGCACGACGCCCATCCGGTCGATGAGGTCGCGCGCCTTGGCGTAGTTCCCTTCCGCCTCCACCGTCAGGATCTCGCGGGACAGGGCGGTGACCGCCGCCTTGATCTTCGCCGGGTCCACGGAGAAGGTCCCGTCCGCCGCCACGCGCACCGCTCCGCGGTCCAGGAGGTCGTTGAGCTGGATCGCCTGGCCACGGCCGTGGGCGTCGTTCGTCCCGAAGCGGATCGAGCGGAAGGCGGAGGCCAGGAAGGTCGTGTAGAGCGTGCGCTCCATCGCCTTGTCCACGACACCCTTGTCCACGAGCTGCTGCAGCGCCCAAAGCCCGGCGATGTCGGCCTTGGCCTCTTCCATCGCGCTATAGGCGTCCTTCAGCTCCTGCCGCACCGTGGTGGCGCGGCCTCCGACCGTGATGTTGTGGGGCCCGAGCCCGTGGACGAGCTCGTGCATCAGGATGTGCGTGAAGAAGGCGTCGAAGGCGACCTTGTCCTGGTCGGCGGGGGCGAGGGCCACGCGCGCGATGGGCCGGAGCACCTTATCGAACTTCGCCTCCTGCGTGTTCTTGAGCATGATGCGCTTCGTCCCGCGGGCGGAGACGATGCGCTCGTCGTTGGGCAGGTTGTAGGCCGCGGTCTGCACGTCGTGGTTGGCGTCCCCCGCGGAGAAGACGACGTCCACCACCTTGATGGGCGCCAGCGCTCCGATCCTGGGGTTCCGATACTTTCCGTCCACGGGCAGCCGGTCCTCCAGCCACTGCAGCTCGGAGCCGAAGCGCTCGAGCTTCTTCGTCTCCGCGTCGTCGCGCACGGTGACGAAAGCCTCGAACGCCGCCTTGTAGTTGAACCACTCGTCCTCGTACACCTCGTAGGGCCCGATCGTGGGCTCGAGGGCCGAGTCCAGCTCCATCCACGCCACGTCGCTGTCGTAGTAGTCGTTGGTCACGAACGCCTGCGCGCGCTTCTCGAGGAAGGTCTTGAGTGTCGGCTCGCGGGTGAGCGCGGCCGCCTCGCGGAGAAGAGCCGCCGCCTGGGCCAGCTCTCCCTGGTACTCGATGCTGTAGGGCACCGCAACGAAGCTGCCGTCCGGCTTGCGGCGGATCGTGGTGAAGAAGCCCGTCGCCTCTCTTAGCACCTCGTCCGAGAGCGCCTTCATCCACGCCTCGACGTCCTCCTTCGTCGCCCCCGCGGGGTAGAAGTTCGCCCCCCCGGGCTTCTTCGGCGCTCCGGGCAGGAACGGAGCGTCCTCGTCAACCCGCGACCACGGGCCTTTCATCAAGAGGAAGTACTGAAGGCGCGCCTTCCCGAGCGCCGAGCCGTCCCGCAGCAGCTCCAGGAGCAGCGACTCGTTACCCGCCCACGCCTGCCGCAGGAAGATGGCGTCCAGAAGGCGAGCCGCCTCGACGAGCTTGACGAGCGCCTTCTGCTCGCTGTCGGGGAGGGCTTTGACGTTCGCCCCGATATCCGCGGGTGCGAAGCGGGCAGTGCATGCTCCGGAGCCTTGTCTCGTCGGGCAGAGCCATTTCGTCGGACACGGCGGAACGAGACAAGGCGAGGAAGGCCGTTATCAGAGCAAGCCCGCAAACCCGCGGACGCATGATTTCTCCTTTCCTACCCCTCAGTGCCTCGTCGAAGATCGTCGAGAAACCAGAATGACGCAACGCCAGGCCCGCAACGCCCCGACACAACCTGAAACACGTTCTGCAGCGGGTTCCGCCAGTCGAGACTGAATGCAAGGGCCTGAGCGGCGAAGAGGACCAGCAGGACGAGGAGCTTCGGGTCGCGCAGCCGCAGGAGCTGCACGAGCGTCACCACCGTGGCGGCGACGTAGAAGCCGACCAGGTCAGTCCCCCGCGAGCGGGGCGACGTCCACGAGCGCGTCGTAGAAGGTGGCGCCCGCCGCCCATGTCGGTCAGCTCCTGGCCCGTCACCGCGTTGGCGTTGCGCCCGCCCGGGCACATCTTGGCCCACCAGATCGAGAGGCCCGACCACGAGGCCGGGCCGCGACGCGTCGGACACGCGGGCCGTGCGCCTGGAACGCCCCGCGGTCGTTGAAGACGCGGACCATCGCCCCCTCGCGGATGCCGCGGGCGTCCGCGTCCTGCGGGTGGACGGTGACACTCGGCTCGCCCTCGCGCCGCACGAACACGGGCTGGGCGGAGAACGTCGAGTTCAGGAAGTGGTGGGCGGGGGGCGAGATGAAGGCAAGCGGGAAGCGCTTGGCGCGCTCCGGGGACGAGAGCACGTTCTCGCGCGGCGGAGTGTAGCCCGCGAGAGGATCGAGCCCTTGCCTTGACGAGCGCTTCCGAGCGCAGCTCGCACTTCCCGGACGCCGTGGGCACGCCGCCCTCCGCGAAGGGCACGTGCGGATCGGGTACGTTCAGCCGGATCGAGCCCTCGCGCTCCAGCCGCTCGAACGTGATGCCCTGCGAGGTGCGGGTGGCTCCAGTCCAGCGCCTGGCGCGCCATCTCCTCGTCGGTCTCGCGCAGCGACGGATGCTCGAGCCCCATCCGGGCGGCGAGCCGGCGGAAGAGCTCGGTGTTGGGGAGCGACTCCCCCAGCGGATCGATCGCGGGCCGGCTCAGGCTCAGGTAGAGGTGCCCGTAGGCCTTGTGGATGTCGTAGTGCTCGAGGGTCGTGGTCGCGGGCAGCACGATGTCGGCGAAGTCCACGGTGTCGGTCGGGAAGAGCTCGTGGACGACGGTGAAGAGGTCCTCGCGCACGAGGCCCTTGCGCACGCTCTCCTGGTCGGGCGCCACCGCGGCCGGGTTCGAGTTGTAGACGAAGAGGGCCTTCACCGGCGGATCGAGCGTCTCGTCCGTCAGGATCCGCCCGAGCTGGCTCATGTTGAGCGTGCGCGTGCCCGGAGGGACGAGGTCGGGCCGCTCGAGCGCCTCCGTGGCCAGGGGGAAGGTGCCCGAGGTCGAGAGCAGGGCGCCGCAGCCCGGATGCCGCCAGGCCCCGGTGAGCGCGGGCAGGCAGGCGATCGTGCGCACGGCCATGCCGCCGCCGGCGTGGCGGTTCAGGCCGTAGTTGATGCGGATGGCGGAGAGCGGCGTCGTCGCCGTACGCGCGGCGAAGGCCTCGACCTGCGCCCTCGTCGAGCCCGGTCGTCGCCGCCGTCTTCTCCGGCGTCCACTCGGCCGCACGCGTCGCGCAGCTCTTCCCACCCGAGCGCGTGACGCTCGAGGTAGTCCCGGTCGAGAAGCCCGTCGCGGAAGAGGACGTGCATGACGCCCAGGGCCAGCGCCGCGTCCGTCCCGGGCAGCAGGGCGAGGTGGACGTCCGACTTCTCGGCCGTGCGCGAGCGGTAGGGATCGACGCGAACGAGCCGCGCCCCGCGCCGGCGCGCCTCCTCGACGAACGGCCAGAAGTGGACGTTCGAGCTGACGATGTTCGCGCCCCAGGCCACGATCAGCCGGGCGTGGACGACAGCCTCGGGGTCGAAGCCGATCGTCTTGCCCATCGTGACCTTGTAGCCCGCGCCCCCCGCGCTGGAGCAGATCGTCCGCGCGAGCTGGCTCGCCCCGAGAACGTTGAAGAACCGCCGGTCCATGCTCCCGTAGGAGAGCAGGCCCATGTTCCCCGCATATGAATAAGGAAGGATGGCCTGGGCGCCGTGGGCGGCGATCACCCCCCGGAAGCGGTCCGCGATCTCGTCGAGGGCCGCGTCCCAGGAGATCCGCTCGAACCGCCCTTCGCCCTTGCGGCCCGGTCCGCCGCAGCGGGTGCAGGATCCGGTCGGGACTGTAGACGCGGTCCAGGTACTGGTTCACCTTGGCGCACAGGAAGCCCTGGGTGAAGCCGGTGCTCCGGGTCGCCGCCGATCGTCACCGCGCGCCCGTTCTCGACGCCGACCGTCATCACGCACGTGTCCGGGCAGTCGTGGGGGCAGACCACCTTGGCGACAGTCGTCGCCATCACTCCCCCTTCATCGGCGTGGGCCGTCCCGACGCGTCCACCGCCACCAGCACCACTTCCGCCTCCGTGACCTTCACCCGCTCGCCCCGCCCGCTGCCCCAGCGCTCCGCCTCGACGGTGACCTTGACCGTGATCGACGTCCGGCCCACGCGCATCGTCTCCGTGAAGAAGTTCACGATGTCGCCCAGGAACACCGGCTCGTGGAACTCCACCTCGCGCATCGCCTTCGTCACGTAGCGATGGGACGCGACCTTGCGCGCCTCGACCGCGGAGGCGAGGTCGATGTGGGACAGGATCACGCCCCCGAAGATCGTGCCCAAGGCGTTCGTGTCCTTGGGCAGGAGCAGGACCTTGATGGCGGGTATCCGCTCGTCCGGCATGGAAGAAACAGCATACCGCGAGGCTAGGCAAGAGTACCGGATATCTGCTACAGTCCTCGATCTCGGGGGAGTCCGATTTCGGGCCCCGTAGCATTGGAGAAAGGGCCATTTCGAACAAGGTCTTCGTGGGCAATCTGAGCTTCGACGTGACCCGCGAGGAGCTCATCGAGGCGTTCAGCAGCGCGGGCAAGGTCGTGGACGCGAAGGTTCCCACCGATCGGGAGACCGGTCGCCCCCGCGGCTTCGCCTTCGTGGAGTTCGAGAACGACGAGGCGGCGCAGAAGTCGATCTCACTCATGAACGGGCGCGATCTCAAGGGCCGCCCCCTGCGCGTGAACGAGGCCGAGAACCGCCCGCCGCGCCCGCCCGGCTCTCCGCCACCCTTCCGTCGACCCGGCGGCCCCCCGCCATTCCGCCCCGGCGGTCCGAGCTCCTTCCGCGGAGGACCCCCCTCGGGGTTCCCCCCTCCCCCCGGTCCCGAGTTCGAGGGACGAGGCGAGGGCCGCAGCCGTCGCTTCCGTGGTGGTGGCACCGCCGCCGGCGGCGGCAATCGCGACCGTCCAGCAGGCGGCGGCGAAAGGGGACGTCCCCCCGGGCGCCCGCGCAACCCCCGGCGACGCCGGGACGACATCAAGGACGACGACACCGACTATTAGGCTCTGAGCCCTCCCGCCACGCGGGACGGGTTCTGTGGGGGCTCCATGACGAACGTGCGCAGGAACCTGTTTGCCCTGGCGGTCCTCTGCCTCGCCGCGCCCAACGTCAAGGCCGAAGGCGAAGGACTCGCCCACGACGTCTACTTCTCGCTCAAGGATCCGTCGCCCAAAACCCGAGCCGAGCTCGTCGCCGCCTGCAAGAAGTACCTGACCGGCCACGAAGGTACCGTCTACTTCGCCGTCGGCACCCTCGCCCCCGACCTGGACCGCCCCGTCAACGACCGCGACTTCGACGTCGCCCTCCACATCTACTTCAAGGACCGCGCCGCCCACGACCTCTACCAGGAAGCCCCGCGCCACAAGCAGTTCATCGCCGAGCACCAGGCCACCTGGAAGAAGGTCCGCGTCTTCGACTCGACGGTCGACCTCCCGAGGTAGACTCCGGGCCCGCGCGCAAGCGCACCTTTACAAGAGGGAGGGCCCGATGGCGTTCCAACCCACCAAGCAGCTCGGCTTCCAACTCCTCGCCGTCTGGCTGATCGCCGGCGCGGTCATCCAGCTCGCAGGCATCGGCCTCGCGGGTTTGGGATTCATCCTCCCTCCGCTGGCTTTCGCGGCCGGGCTATTGATCTTGATCGGGCGCTAAGAGCAAGTCGCCGGTGCATTGCATTCACGTACGGAGGGGCATCCGGGCCCTGCTGGGCATGGAGGACATGTTAGTTGCCTCGCTAGCCTGCTGCCCATGCTGAGGCAGTCCGTTGGCGACGAGAAGCGTCGCCTCCTACTATCATTCGTGCAAGAGCACTACTTGGCCGCCCTGACACGAGTACTAGGCGAAGGCAAACTTGATCTTGCCCCTGGTGTGGAGAGCCAGTGCCTCGGGGCCCAAGTACCCGTCCAATGAAGCGTCCCGGTGAAGCACTCTCCTAGTCCTTTTGAAGAGTTTGTCTGCCCAGAGCAGAAACCCTTTGGGTTTTTCAAGCCATTTGCCGTCTCGATCGAACGACCCTGTCTGGTAGTAGAGGCGTCCTCGCCTCATCTGAGTGCCGTCAAA
Organism: uncultured Acidobacteriota bacterium; assembly: GCA_963742595.1. Taxonomy (GTDB): domain Bacteria; phylum Acidobacteriota; class Vicinamibacteria; order Fen-336; family Fen-336; genus CAVPGH01. The sequence continues at coordinate 1,608,387 of CAVUMT010000001.1, forward strand.
AAACGGCCGTGATAGCTCGACAATTGGCTCTGCGAGCACGTCAAGTGTCCAATGCTTCTGGACTGGCACTTCCGTGAATCTTAGCAGACCAAGATCACCCGGCCTGGCGAGGAAAATTGTCAGCCACGTCTTACCCAAATCCACAACCTCAAACGAAGGAGCGATAGCCGGAACTGGACCATCGGTACGGTAGTTGAGGCCCACCAGCTCTGTAGTTGATCGGAGTGCCCCCTCAAGGAACACCAAGTCTGACTGAGTAAGGTAAAGCTGAATCTGATGACCCATCTCAACGCTTATTGTACGGATGGAAGCAAGGCTCAGTCGGGCAACTTTTTTTGATGTCGTTGATCGCCCGTTGCTCACGAGAGATCGGAGTTCCACCCTTGGTTTGTTTTCCAACTTGGTGCATTTCAACCACTTTGCCCGTCGCAGGATCTCTCCCAGCCACGTCGACGAAGCGAGTGCCCTTCTCTCCACCCGGTGTTGGCACCTTCAGCTCACTCACAGCCTCAAGGCCGCGACTGCGCACATCTTCGGCAATCTCAGCTACCTTCGCTCTGTGCTCTGGGCCGCCAAGTTTGCCCCATGGATTCGGCACCGCCTTGACTGCATCGCCTACTTTGTCTGTAGCCTTTAGGGCGTCCACTGCCTTGTCCGCGCCGCGGAAAAACTTGATTGCGGTAGACGCACCACCCGGAACGCCCGGAGCGGCTGTGGCGAACGTGTCGTAGCCGAGGCCCACTGCGTCAACGACCGCGGCACCGAAATTGCCACTCACGATATTCGATAGCAGAGATGCGGCCCCGAGCGCGACATTCGCGGCATCCCACGGGGTCTCGATCACTTCGCCTGTGGGATCCGTATGCTTGAGGGGGTTGTTGCGAACATAAGCGTAACGGTTCCACTGCTGAGGGTCGACGACGTGCTCATCCCAGTTGAAGAGCGGATCAGCGCCCGAGAATCGCCCTTGCGCTCCCGAAAAATACCGGGCTCCAAAATAGTCGAGCCCTGACTCGAGATCGCGTTCCTTGCTCGTGAATCGTTTCTTGACCCCGTCGGTCGCCCCGTAGGCGCCAATCGCGGCGCGGATCCCGAAGGAGACCGGTATCTCCTCGCCAAAGGGCAAGTAGTCGCGCCGGGACACGACGGCACCCAGCTGGTCCGTCACGATGCGCGTCGAGCCGAGGGGGTCGGGTGTTAGGTAGCGAGCCGTCCGGGCTGGCATCGGCGGCACTCCTGGGCCTGCATATTCCGCGGCCAGACGGCCGAGTGCATCATAGACAAACACGGTGGTCTTGCCCGATTCCGTCTTGCGTACGCGTCGTCCCTCGCCGTCGTAGGAGTACGTCGTCCCGGCAAAACTCGTCTGTCGGTTTTCACCGTCATACGTGCTGGGCCGGCCAAGTGGATCACGCCTCTCGTTGCCGGAATTGTCGTAGGACCCGTAGTAGGACATCCGACGGTTAGTAGCAGGGTCGAAGGCGAGGAGGGTCCCTGGTGTGAGGACCGGGTCGATCAGCGTACCCGTGACTGCTCGGTTACCCCAACGGTCATAGTCGTAGGTCTGTGACCATCCACCGGGTTCGAAGGCGGTATACAACCGGTCGGCGCGGTCGTAGTCGAAGAACTGAGTCTGCGCCAGACCTCCAGCGACGATCGTGTGCTTCCAAACATTTCCGTCGTTGGATCGAGCCGATGCCCCTTCAGGCCAGTACTGATAGCGGAGGCTCAGAAGATTTGGGGTAGCCGCCGTGTGCCCCAAACCGACGCTCTCCGGTTGAACGCGTGAGTTGAAGCTGACGGTTTCGTAGAGACCGTTTCCGAGCTTCATCTGCGTCACGGCACCGTGCGGCGAATACGCGAACTCGGAAGCGTAGCGTATGAATTTGAGGAACACGCTCGTGATCCGGTCGAGATCGTCGTAGCTCGTGTCCACCGTGCGGCCGGTCGGATAGACTTGGCGAATCAGGTTGTCCGCTCGGTCGTACTGATAGGTGAAGACATAGCTTCGCCCATCGGTCGTCTGGACGCTGCGAAACACACGGCCCAATGCATCATGGCTATAGCTTGTGCGTGAGGCCCAATTGGAGACTTCCGTGAGCCGCCCCTTTGAAAAAGTATCGGGTAGTGGATCGGTGTCGTAGGTGTATGTGACCTCGTCAACGATCGCACCCCACTTGTCCTGGTACCGTTTCAGCAAGGGCCGATTCAGCGAGTCGTAGCTGGTGGTGGTTTTCCAGAGGCGGGCATCCGTCCGCTGCGCGAGGTTGTCGCTCCGGTCATACTCGTAGTTAATTGTTTCGCTTTCAGGGTTGAACGCTTGCGTCAGCCGGCCAAGGGTGTCGTACTCGAAGGTCCGGGCGGGCTGTGGGGCCTGACGAACGCTAGTGATCCGGTCCATGGCGTCGTAGTCGTAGACAGTCCTGAGATTCAAGCCTCCCCAAGGGTCCTCGATCACCTCCACCACGCGCCCCAGCGCATCCGTCCGGAGCTGCCGAACACGACCCAGGACGTCCTTGACTCGGGTCATCGCCCCCTCGTACTCCGTCTCCGCGCTCGACTCGTCCGGAAAGGTCACGCGCCTCGGTCGGTCCAGGACATCGAACTCTGTGATCGTCCACGGTCCGTCCTCGCTGGCGGCCATGGGCGCCTGCACCATGAACTTGCGGCCACGCGCGTCATACCGCGACCGTGTCGCGATCTGTGTGCCCGACACGTGTGAGAAGGCGTTCCACTCCCGACCCAGCTCGTCGAACTCGATTTCCTTGTGCTGGTCTGCGCCTCCCGGCGCCGTTCTGTCCTTGTATGTGTGGATCCGACGTCGGGTTCGCCCATCGAAGTAGGTGAATCCCGTCCTGCTCAGGTAGTTCGTCCAGCCGGGATTTGAAGCGCGTTCGACGAGAGTCAATCGATCGAGGGGATCGTCGTAGTGGAGGCTGGTGACGACGTTGTTCGCGTCCATCCGATCCACCGGCCGTCCCAGGTAGTAGTCGTACTGCGTGCGCGTCTCGTGACTCTTGGCGTTCCAGACCCGCGTTGGAAATGCGTAGGTGTTGTACCCCGTCTGGTCCTGATAGCCCCCGTTCGGAGCGCCGAAGTTGTCCACGTACTCGATTGTCGTGCTGTGATTCTCGGGATCTATGATCCTCAGCACATTGCCGGTGGCGTCATACTGTCGCGTCGACTCCACGTAGGTCGGCTGACCGGGCCGGGGCTTGTCCAAGTACCGACGGGTACGGGTGAGGTTCCCTCGGTTGCCCTCGCGGATTGGCGGGAGTGTCTCAAGCTGAACGACTCCGGGGGGCCAACTTGGCGGGCCCTCGTCGTAGAAGTACTCCGCCTTCGACCGCAGGACCGTGCCCTCCCTGACTTCCTCGATCTTTGGCAAGTCCCGAATGTGGGCCGAGTAGGGGTGCACATATTCGGTTCTGCCCTCGTAGGTCGTCTGGGTGCTTCGGCTAGCCGAGCTCGCCCCGAAATCGAACTCCTCCTTCAGCGTGACGTTGTTGAAGGCATCGTAGGCATAGGTGACCTTGGAGGATTCGCGCGTATCGAGGATGGTCACAGCCTTGTTGAGCCGGACATCGGTCGCCGGCTCCCGCTCAGCCGGGCCAGGCCACCAGGGCACGTTCGTGCGCTGCTCCCACGTATTGGCAATAGCGCGTTGAAGCGTCCCTCCCGCATCGTAGATTTCGACGACGGTCTCCCGCCCGTCCCGCCAGCCCGGGTAATCACAGGCCGCTTGGTCGAAGGAGGCGAGCGGGTAACCCACGAAATGCTGCCTCTCTCGCCCGATCAGGTTTCCGTTCGGGGTCAGGTAGCGAGCGTCCACGCAGATACCTTCTGAGGAATCGCAGTCCTCGGGCAGGACGTACTCCGTCCACTGCTCGAGCTCGCCGTAGTTGAAAATCTTGCGCGACTTGACGCGCCGGTGGATCGCAATGCGGGGGACCCAATCCCTACTGGTAGGAACGTGGTAGACGCCGCCTGGATCTTCGGTACCGCTCTCCCAGGTGTACTCGATGATTCCGCCGGTCGGGAGCTGGACCTTCGTCAACTCGGCGTAGGCGTTGTACCAGAAGTCGTATTTCGTGCCGTTGGGCAGCTCGACCCACGCGACAACTTGAGTGTTGAACGTGCTTTCGGGTTGCCAGAGGGTGTAGCCGATTCCCCCGAACAGGTCGCCGTACGTCTGGACCGTTTCCCCCTCGGACAAGCGCTCGCTGAGGGGAGCCCGTACGATCACGATCGTCCTCACCCCGTTCGCGGCGCCGTTTCCTCGGAAGCCGTAATACTTGATCTCGTCGCTATTCGCCGCATAGGTCACGGTGACCTTGCGGTTCAAGGAGTCTGTGATTTCCTTGACGCGGTTCTCGGTGTCGTAGAGGAAGGACGTTCGGTTCCCGTTCCGGTCGCGAATCGAGTGGATGAGGCCCCTTCCCTTCACTTGCCCGTTGCCGATCCGGTACTCGGTGCCATCCCGCGTCAGAAGGCGCCCCTGATGCGCCTTGCCGCTGGTGCTCCTTCCAACCGCATCCAAGACGTCGGTGTCGGAAAGGTAAGTCGCTGCGCTGCCGTCGACTGCGTTCCAGACCGTCCCTCGGTTGATGGGCGCCCAGCCATGGCGCCAGACCTTTGGCTCGCCGTTGAGGGCCGCATCGCGGAGTTCCGTCTCCGTCCCGTCGGATGAGACGAACGTCATGCGCGTCAACGAACGCTGAAAGAGGACTTGTGTACCGTTCCTATCAACCTCCTGAACGCCAAATCGCGTGAGAAGCACCCCCGGCCCGTAACCGGGTTCGACTGGGCGGGGCCACGGTTTCTCCTGCGGCTCGTACCAAATAGGCCCCGTCGGAGTCTTCCGCACCCGGATGCTCCACTGCCGCTCGATGGCCAGAGTGAGCGAGGTTCCCGACTCTCCCCGGCCTGACACGTTCAGGAGAGGGAGACGGAAGTTCAAGTTGCCGTTGAAGAGGTTTACGGTGTCGAAGCCGCTCAATGCGAACGTGCCAGCAGGTGCACCAGGCGTTAGAGCGAGCGGGGTGCTGCCGTCGGTGACGGAGAGCTCTTCGTCCTGCGCGTGCGTTGACTGAGCCGCGCACGCGACTAGAAGTAGGAATGCAACCGCTCGGGCGCTCACTGCGGCTCTCCACTCGAAGCGCCGGGAACCGGGTCATCGTCTGTGATCACGATTGCCCGTGTGGGCGTGACGATCTCCGCCCCTACAGCTTCTGACAAGACGACGCTGAACGACTTCTCGGGTTCGCTCCTGGCATCATCCAGGATCTCCACGTCGATATGGAGTGTCGTTCCGCTCACCGATTGAGGGGGAAAGACGAGCACCCCCGACTTCGCCTTGAAGTCTGAGCCAGAGCGAGCCGAACCTGACGATGTCGAGTATTTGACGCGCACCTCCTCGATCGTGGCCTCGCCCGAGGGCGTGGTGAGATTGACGGGTATGTTGGCTCGGCCGGCCTTCTCGGAGATGACCATGGGCGTCGGAACATTGGTGATCCAGCCGCCGGATGGGTGTGGAGGGCTGATCAGGAGAAGGCGCGAGCCCGCATAGACGTACTCCTGGATAGCTCTCCAGTCGGTGGACTGGGGCTCGGGGCGAGCTGCCGGAGGAAGGAGGAGGAGAGAAAGCAGGACGGCGAGGCGGAGACAAGTGGGTTTCATCATCTCTTCACCCGTTTCTTCGCCGCGGCTCTCACCGAGGCGACAAACCCTACGGTCAGTTTTTGAGGGCGTGCAGTCTCATACCGCTCTACGCCCATGTCAAGCAAATTTTGTTGATCTATTGCATAAGAGCGACGTCTAAAGACACAGTTGAATACGATTCACGGTTGATAAGGAGCCATCTGGTTGCCGCTCAACAATGGAGGGAGCGAGGCACTACACCACTGTGGCTGTGCCGTCGTCGGATCGATTGAAGAGGTTGACAGTACTGATGTTGGACGTTTGGGAAGTGCGGCGGCTCTACCTTAGCGAACCGGAGCCGCGGCCTGGCCGCAGGCCGAGAAGGCCTTCTGGCCCGCTTCCGAACCGAGGAAGCGCACGAACGCACGCGCCGCGTCGGGGCGCTGAGACTGCTCGGCGACCGCCGCGACGACGCGGATGGGGCGGATGTCCAGGGTGTGGCGCTCGCCCGGTCCTGCGAGGGACAGTGGGACGATGGCGACGGGGGCTGCGCGCAGCTCCGCGGCTTCGGTCGTCTCGCGGACGCGGGCGCCGCCCTTCTCGGCGAGGGCGCGGCGCGCCTCATAGCCGGCGGGGCCGCCCAGCATGGCCACCGGTTCTTCTGCGCGGCCGAGATCCGAGAGTGACCTCACGCCGGCGGAGCTGCCCGCAGCGACGGCGAGGACCCAGGGGATGTTGGCGACGTTGGTCTCGCTGTCGAGGGCGCCCGCTCCCCCCTCGAGAACGCGCGTGAGCTCGACGCTCGCGCCGACGAACGCGTCCGCGGGGTCGGTGCCGGGGAGCGCGCCCACGGTCACGGCGACGGGAGCGCCGCGGTTCGCTTCCCACGCGCGGGCCGCGGCCTGGGTGCAGGGCGCGGCGGCGGGGGAGACGCGCACGACGAGGGGCGCATCGGCGGCGCGGACGGTGGACAGCTGGAGAAACGCGCTCGCCGCCGCCGTGAACGCTACGAATTTCATGTCGAGAGGGTTTCGCACGTTGACCGTCGCGTGATCAGTACTGTAGCATGCCTTCCGGTCGAGGCGCCCCTGCTCTTTCGAGCCTTCATCCCTTCCCTCCCGCCCACGGCACGTTCGAGGCGATTGCTGCCCATCGTCATCGTATCGATCCTCGCTCTTTCCGCGTGCGGCGAGGACGGGGGCAACGGCGGCGGCGGCTCCCTGCCCGCGCGTCCCGAACTGCTCGAGCCGTCGAGCGGCCAGCGGCTCGACACGGACATGCCGCGCTTCGTGGTCCGGAACGCCGCGGGCTACGACGCGGGAGCGGCGACCTACACCTTCATCGTGACGGTGGCCTCCACGGGCCGGTTCGTCGCTTCCTACGTCGTGAACGCGGGACAGGGCGAGACGGCAACGGTCTTCCCCGCTCCCCTCCTCCGCGGCGCGACACTCTCCTGGCGCGTCGTCGCGCGGAACACGAGCGGGACCGAGGTGGCGTCCGATCCATCGACCTTCCGGCTCCCTGCTCCGGTCTGCGGCAACTCTCGCGACCCCTACGGGAAGACGGTCACGGAGTCGTGGATCTCCTCCTGCTCGCTCGCCAACAACCGCTACAACAACACCCAGGAAGCACTGGGCGCGCCCAACGCCGCGGGCAACGCCGCGGCGGGCTTCCGCGGCTTCGTGAGCCTGGGCGACGGAGGCTTCGTGAGCCTCGACATCCAGGCGTGCGCGCAGGACGTGCCCGGCAACGACGTGCGCGTCTACCAGGCCGTGTCCCAGGAGCCGGTCACGCTCTACGCCTCCAGCACGGGTACCGGTCCCTGGGTGCTTCTCGACTCGCGCATCGAGTGCGGCATCCGGGTCACGAACCAGATCGGCTACTGCGACTTCGACCTCGCGGACGCGGGGCTCGAGGAGGCCCGCTACTTCAAGGTGGAAGACGGCGAGCTCTACCCCTGCCCGGGCGGCACCGACAGCGAGGGCGCGGACCTCGACGCGGTGCAGATCCTGAACGTGAAGCCGTGATGCGCACGCGCTCCGTCCTTGCGGTGCTCCTCACCGGCGCATTCGCCGCGTGCGGGACCGACGACACCCCCACCGACGCAACCCCGGTCGCTCCCGTGACCGCGGCCATCAACGGGAACTACACGCTCTTCCTGCAGAACGGCCCGGGGTGTCCGGCGCCGGGGAGCCCCTACCAGATCCAGGTGCAAGCCTCCCAGGTCGCGAACGGAACGCGCACGGAGCTGCGCGCGACGCTGCCCGGGAACGATCCCCTCGTCGGCGTGTCGATGCTCTTCACCTCTCCCGGACAGCTTCGCGGCTCGATGGGAACTCAGACCGACGTGCCCGTCCAGGCCGGATACTTCGTCTGGTTCCGGATGGTCGCGATGGGCACGGTTTCGCGCGCTTCGGACGGCCGCGGCGAGGTGGTGAACGGCACCATGCAGGGCGACCTTTCGGTCACGCCTCCCGTGGGCGTGCCGGTCGACTGCGTGGGGGCGAGCCACCTCTGGTCGCTGCGCATCCGCTAGGAGATCCGACGCGGGGATGATCCTTCCCGGCCTCCTCGCCTTCCTCGCCGCCGCCGCTCCCCCCCGCGACTTCGCGGAGGAACGCATCCTCCTCGACCGGCGGCTGGAGACCCTGCGGCGCATCCTTCCCGACGGTCCGAGCCCTCTCGCCGACGTCGCCCACGTGCGCCAGCTCGCGGACGCCGCGAAGGTGCTGCGCGTGGAGGTCACCGCCCGCGCTCCCGTGGAGGCGGGGGCGCGCGGAGACGTGCCGATGGACGTGGTGGGTTTCGGCCGCTTCGTGGAGGTGGACCGCTTCTTCCGGGCCGTAGCGCTTTCTCCCCGGCTCCTCGACGTCGAGCACGTGACGCTCACGGCCACCCCGGAGGACGTGGTCAAGATGACGGCGGTGGTGCGGGCGCCCTTCCGCCCCCTGCGCGCGCCCCTCCCGGCGCCTCCCGACACCCCGCGGGGCCGCCCCACCGGGGTGGCGCGGCCGGTCGTGGACGCCTACTACCGCGACCAGTCGCTCGCCCTCGCGAAGTCGGAGACGATCGCCGGCCTCCGCCGCATGCGCCGCAACCCCCGGCTTTTCCTGTCGGAGCTCGCCGCGATCACGCGCGACCGTCCAGTGGTCCTGGGCTACGCCTCCGCGAGCGAGGACTTCGTGGTGCGCGGGCTCGGAGTGGGCGAAGGGCCGATGCGGGCGCTGGAGAGCCGGTTCGAGAAGGGCTTCTTCCGCGTCAGCGAGTTCCTCATGGCCCGTCAGGGGGGATGCCATCGCTTCGAGGCGAAAGGCCGCGTCCCCGTGGCGGGCAGCGAGGCGGAGCTCCCCCTTCCCGCGGAAGACCCCTTCGAGCAGGACGACGCACCCTGCCGCGTGGACCGCGACGCGCTGCGTCCCATTCTCGTGAAAGGTCCGAACACGAAGACGCCGGGACAGGGTCCCCTCACCCTTCGCCTCCGTGACGTGGATTTCGCGGACGTCTTCCGCGTGGTCCACCTGCTCACCGGCCTGGGCTTCCTCGTGGACGGCGACGTGACCGGCCGCGTCAGTCTCGACCTCAACAAGGTGACGCTGACCGAGCTCATCTCGAGCCTCGAGAAGAGCGGCGTCGACATCCAGGACTCCGGAATCGTGAGACGCGTCTCCGTGGCGCGGCTGCCGACGGCCCGAGCCGCGACCGCGGGAGGAACGCCCACCGCGAGCTTCGCGCTGAAGCGGACCGAGGTGCGAGAGATCCTTGCAGTGATGACGGACATGGATCCCGGGCTCGCCGCGCTCGGACCGCCCGGCGGCCTCGGGAAGGTGAGCCTCTGGGCCAAGGACGTTCCCGTCCTGGACCTCCGCGCTTCGCTCATCCAAGCCGCGGGGCTCGTCGAGCGCATCGAGGAGGGGCGGCGGCTCCTCTCGCGCAATACGGGCTCGGAAGAGGTGCTTCAGCCCGTTGCCGGCTCCGCGACGGAAAGACGGCTGGTGCTGGGTCCCCAGGAGCTGGCCGTCATGGAGTTCGATCTCGCGGGAGTGGCCTCCCCCGGCGACAGCTGGATCGCCTTCGCCTATTCGCCCACGGGATCGCTCGACGCGTACAAGCCCGGAGACCCGCTGGCGGACGGCGTCGTGAAGTCGGTGGACTCCACGGACGCGGTCCTCGAAACGGACGAGGGGCCCGTGCGTTTCACCGTTCCGCCTCTTCCCAAGTAGCCGGACGTGAAAAGACCCGGGAGCGCGAAGCTACCCGGGTCGTGATTGGGCTATTTGCCCCGCGCGCCGTCAAGGCGCGCTTCTCAACCGAATGGGATACGTCGGGCCTTGCGGCCCCGGCCTAGCCGGGCGGAGTGACCTCGTTTGGCATACGGCTCTCCTTCACATCGCACGAACTCACGCCCGCGTCCGACCAGCTGGCGTGCCCCCTCCAACGGGCAGCGGGCGCGTCCTACCGCAAAGATGGTCCCCGCGACGCGACGTGTCAAGAGAAAGAATGGCTCATGGAAAGGCTACTTCTCACTTACCCATTCCAGACGGAGTTGGTCCACCGCGCTTCGCGCCGCGCGGCAGAAATGAAGAGCATATTCAGTCACTAGCTGATGTACTGCTTGAAGCGACTCCGTCCGGACCGAGTAACCGATCTACCCATTCCAGAACTTGGTTCGGACGGAGGCGGCTATTTCACTTCCCAGGTATCGCCGGCGCGGAGGAGCTGGCCGAGGTCGCCCTTGCCCTTCTTCTGCATCACCTGGCGGAGCTGCTCGCTCATCCCGTCCTCGTACCGCGGCGCGTCCACGGCCCGCAGAACGCCGATCGGCGTCGGGAAGCCCGGCGTCTGGTCCATCCGCGACAGGAGGAAGGCGTAGGCCGGGTTGGGGTGGCGCTCGTCGTGGACGATCAGGTCCTTCTCGGTGACGCCGTTGCCGAGGGTGACGACCTCGAGCTCGAGGCCGTTCATGCGGATGCCCTTGTCCTTGGTCTTCCCGAAGACGAGCGGCTGGCCGTGCTCGACCGCGATCGTGTGGTCGTCACGCACGTCCTTCTCGGTCTGCGTGGCCCAGGCGCCGTCGTTGAAGATGTTGCAGTTCTGGAGGATCTCGACGAACGCGGTGCCCTGGTGCGCCGCCGCCTTCTTCAGGACGGTCTTGAGGTGGGCCTGGAAGACGTCCACGGAGCGGGCCACGAACGTGGCCTCGGCGCCGAGGGCGAGCGACAGCGGGTTGAAGGGCCGGTCGATCGAGCCGTAGGGCGTCGACTTCGCCTTCTTGCCGATCTCCGACGTCGGCGAGTACTGCCCCTTGGTGAGCCCGTAGATCTTGTTGTTGAAGAGCAGGACCTTCAGGCCCACGTTGCGGCGGAGCATGTGGATCGTGTGGTTGCCGCCGATGGAGAGCGCGTCGCCGTCGCCCGTGGCCACCCAGACCTCGAGCTCGGGCCGCGCGATCTTGAGACCGGTGGCCACCGCGGGCGCGCGCCCGTGGATGGTGTGGAAGCCGAAGGTGTTCATGTAGTACGGGAAGCGGCTGGAGCAGCCGATGCCGGAGACGACCACGAACTTCTCGCGGGGCATGCCGAGCTCCGGGAAGACGGTCTGCACCGCGGAGAGGATCGCGTAGTCGCCGCAGCCGGGGCACCAGCGGACCTCCTGGTCGGTCTGGAAATCCTTCTTCGTGTAGACCGGCAGGGTGGCCGTCACCGCAGGACCTCCTCGATCTTCGCTTCGATCTCCGACTGCTTGAACGGCTTCCCCTGGACCTTGCTGTAGCGGATCGCGTCCACGAGGTACTTCGCGCGCAGCATCCAGACGAGCTGGCCCAGGTTCATCTCCGGGACCACGACCTTCTTGTAGCGCTTCAGGACCTCGCCCAGGTTCTTCGGCAGCGGGTTCAGGTGCCGGAGGTGCACGTGGCCGATCTTCGTGCCCTTCTCGCGCTGCGCGCGGAGGGCCGCGGTGATCGATCCGTACGTCGAGCCCCACCCCACGAGCAGGAGGTCGCCCTCGGGATCGCCCGCGGGCACCACGTCGGGCACGTCCTGCACGACGCGCTCCACCTTGCTCGCGCGGAGCTGCACCATGCGCTCGTGGTTGAGCGGCTCGTAGTTCACGTTGCCCGTCGTCGTCCTGCTTCTCGAGGCCGCCGACGCGGTGCTCGAGGCCGGGCGTGCCGGGCACGGCCCACGGCCGCGCGAGCGTCTGCTCGTCGCGGAGGTACGGCTGGAAGCCCTCGGGCTCCGTGCGGAACGTCACCGGGAAATCGGGCAGCTCCGAGAGGTCGGGGATCCGCCACGGCTCGGCGCCGTTGGCGAGGTAGCCGTCGGACAGCACGATCACGGGGACCATGTACTTGAGCGCGATGCGGCTCGCCTCGAGTGCGATCCAGAAGCAGTCGCCGGCGTGCAGGCGGCGAGGACGGGCACCGGCGCTTCGGAGTTGCGGCCGAAGATCGCCTGGAAGAGGTCGGCCTGCTCGGTCTTCGTGGGGAGGCCCGTCGAAGGCCCGCCGCGCTGGATGTTGCAGATGACGAGGGGCAGCTCGATCGCGATCGCGAGGCCGATCGCCTCCATCTTGAGCGCCATGCCCGGGCCCGAGGTCGTGGTGATGGCGAGCGAGCCGCCGTAGGCCGCGCCGATGGCCGAGGTCACGGCCGCGATCTCGTCCTCGGCCTGGAACGTCACCACCCCGAACTCCTTGTACATCGACAGCTCGTGGAGGATGTCGGAGGCGGGCGTGATCGGGTAGCTGCCGAGGAAGAGCTGCAGCCCGGCCTTCTGCGCGGCGGCCACCATCCCGAGGGCGAGGGCCGTGTTGCCGGAGAGGTTGCGGTACGTCCCGGGGCTGAGCTTGGCCGGCGGGATGTCGTAGCGTGACCTGGAAGGCCTCGGTCGCGTCGCAGTAGGCGTAGCCCGCCTTCATCGCGAGCTTGTTCGCTTCCGCGAGCACCGGCTTCTTGCCGAACTTGTCGTCCAGCCAGCGGTACGTCGGGTCCATCGACCGGTTGTAGAGCCAGTAGCACATGCCGAGCGCGAAGAAGTTCTTGCACCGGTCCATGTTCTTGGCGTCCAGACCGAGCTCGGCGAGGGCGAGCCGCGTGAGCTTCGTGAGCTCCACGGGGAAGAGACGGTACCCCTCGAGGGAGTGGTCCTCGAGCGGGTTCACGGTCATCTGGGCCTTCTTGAGGTCGGTCTCCTTGAAGTTGTCCGTGTTCACGATGAGGATGCCGCCCCGCTTCAGGTCCATCAGGTTCGTCTTGAGCGCGGCGGGATTCATCACGATGAGGACGTCCACCGCGTCGCCGGGCGTGTAGACGTCGGTGGCCCCGAAGTTGACCTGGAAACCCGAGACGCCGGGAAGCGTTCCCGCGGGGGCGCGGATCTCCGCGGGGAAGTCCGGGAAGGTCGCCAGGTCGTTCCCGAACAGGGCCGTGGTGTTCGTGAACTGGCTGCCCGTGATCTGCATCCCGTCGCCGGAGTCGCCCGCGAAGCGGATGACCGCGGAATCCAGTACTTCCTTTTTTCTCGGGACTTTGGGCGGTGCTTCCGTCGTCGCCATGGATACTCTGACCTCGCTGCCGTGCCCTCTGGGGCTCTCCAAAAGCCGGCAATTTTCGATTATAGCATCGGCGACCGACCGCCCTCCGGCGGGGTGTCTCCCCGGGGCAGGCGACCCCTACTGATCCCGGGAGAAAGGCACTAGGATGTGCGCCATGATCCACATCGCCCTCCTCGTCCTTATTATTGCGTCGTCGCCCGCGGTCGAATCGAAGCGGTTCGGCAAACCGCTGCAGGGCTGGCCCCTCACATCCCTTGCCAAAGTACTCGCGAGCCCGGAGAGCGGCCAGCGCGTCCGTCTCGAGGGCCGCATCGAGAAGGTCTGCCAGAAGAAGGGCTGCTGGCTCGAGCTCAAGGAGGGCGAGAGCTCGGTGCTCGTGAGCTTCGAAGGCTACTCCTTCTTCGTGCCCAAGGGCGCCGCGGGGTGCTATGTGGTCCTCGAGGGTCGCGTGAAGCTCAAGCCGAGATCGCCCGAGGAGATAAAGCACCTCCAGGCCGAAGGCGGCGGAGCGGCGGCCGCGTCCCGCGTCGAGGTGGTGGCAAGAGGCGTCGAGATCCGCGCTCCCGCTCCCTGACCGTCTCTACTGCTGGCGAGCGCGTCGCAGGAGGCTCAGGGCCTCCTCGCTGAAGTACTTCACGGCGAGGCTGCTCCGGTAGGGCGAGTGCCGCAGCGCCTCCAGGTACTCGTCGAGGGCGGCGCGGAGCGTGCCGTCGTCCTTGCGCACGGCCCACGCCGCGGTCCCCGACGACCCCAGGAAGATGCCCGCCTCGAGTGCTTTGTCGCGCTTGCGGGCGAGAGCGTAGTCGAACACCGCGACCACGGTCGCCGCCGCCCGTCCCGTCCGGAGAGCGTCGAGCGCGTCGTTGAGATCGGCGCAGGGCACCGTGTTCGAAGCGGGCACTCCCGCCTCGTGCGCGGCCTCCGCCCAGGTCGTGCCGGGGATCACCCCCACCCTCATCGCCCGGAGCTGCGCCACCGTGGCCACCGGGGGCGCGGGCTGGCGGGTCACCACGACGTGCCGCACCGGGTAGATCTCCTTCGTGAAGGAGATGCGCTTGCGGCGCGCCTCGGTGTCGACGATCCCGACGATGAGGTCGCCCTCGCCCTTCGTCAGCATCGGGATGATCTGGTCCCAGTTCCTGACCGAGACGACCTGCAGCTCGAGCTTCCGGGCGCGGGCGAAGCCCTCCACGAGCTCGCGCTCGAACCCCGGGGGATCTCCGGGGCGGAAGGAGAAGGAGAAGACCTCGGGCATCTCGTCCGAGGAGACGAGCACCCGCAGGCGATTGGGGAAGGACGGTGCAGGGAGCTCGGCCCCGACGAGCGGTGCTACTAGGCCGGTCGCCAGGACGACGGCGAGAAGGGCTGGACTGCGCATGTTCTCGACCTCCCGTGCTGCCCGAGAGAGCAACCGCCGTGCCGCGCGGCGAACCACGTCCATGGCCTTGGAATCAGGCGATTTGAGCGCCTCGGCGAGAGGGGCGGCGGCAAGGCGGCCGAAAAGCGGACCCGAGCCCTAGAAGTCGACGCGGGTTCCGACGCGCTGCTCGGCCGCCTTCCGGCACACGTAGTCGGCGGCCCACAGGTCCTCGACGGCCAGGCCGAGGGACTTGAAGAGGGTGATCTCGTCGCGCGACGTCCGGCCGGGTTCGGCTCCGGTCAGGACCTCGCCCAGCTCCGCGCGAATATGCCCGGACGCCGGGATGGCACCTTCGCGGACGGCCAGCAGGTAGTCGCCGGCCTCGCTCTCCGCGGACTCGCGGCGATCGACGAAGACGCGGGCGGCGGCCAGGGTGGGCCCGTCGACCTCGCGGCGGTCGGGCAGGCTCGCCCCCACCACGTTCAGGTGCGCGCCCGCGCCGATCCACTCGCGCCGGACCACGGGCGCCGCCGCGCTCGTCACGGTGACCACGAGGTCCGCGCCCCGAACCGCCTCCTCCACGGTGGCCACGGGCTCGATCGGGCAGGGGGCACCCGTCTCCGTGGCGAAGGCGCGCGCCCGCTCCGGCCGCCGGCTCGCCACCCGCACCCGCCGGAGCGGACGGACCGCCGCCATAGCCTGGAGGTGCGTTCGGGCCTGCACGCCCGAGCCGACGAGCGCGAGGTCGCCCGCGTCCTCGCGCGCCAGCGCGCGCGTGGCCACGCCGGAAACGGCGGCGGTGCGGATCGCCGTGATCGCGGAGGCGCTCAGGAGGGCGCGCAGCTCCCCCGTCTCGCCGTCGAAGACGACGACGCTCCCCTGGTGGGTGTCCAGGCCGCGTCCGGCATTGCCGGGAAAGACGCCGACCGTCTTCACCGCGAAGGCGGGCGACGGGCTCGAGCGATACGACGGCATCGACGCGAGGAGGCCCGCGGCTCCCGGCGGCCGGAAGACGAGACGCAGCGGCTGGTGCGCGCGGCCGCGCGCGAGCTCGGAGAGGGCCTCCGCCATGAGCTCGACGCACTCGGCCATGGGGAGCAGGCTCTCGACCTCGGCGTGGGTGAGGACCAGCACCTTCGCCATCGCCACGGATCCTAGCTCGCCACGGGGCGAGTTACTTCAAGTGATTCCTCAAGCAACTCTGTCCGGAATGGGTAGGACGGTAACGTCGAAAGAATCCGTCAGCCGTTCGACGACAGGGCCGCGGAGACGAGCGCGTCCTGCTCGACGACGTGGAACTTGTGCGAGCCGGGCGCGGGAGAGGCGCTCGCCGCGCGGCCCGACGTAGCGGAGCGGGCCGGCCCGAGGTCGCGCACGTCCCCGTCGAGGAAGCGCTCGCGCACGAAGCGCCAGGCGCCCATGTTCCGCGGCTCCTCCTGGGCCCAGACGAGCTCGGCGAGCGGCACGTAGCGGGCGAGCGCGCCCTGCGAGCTCGGCCGCCGGGAACGGGTAGAGCTGCTCGATCCGCACGAGCGCCACGTCGCTCGGCGCCCGCGCTCCTCGCGGGCCTTCAGCAGGTCGTAGTAGAGCTTGCCCGAGGTCATCACCACGCGGCGGACGCGCGCGGGGTCGACGCCGCCGTCGTCGATCACGGGCTGGAAGCGCCCTCCGCGAGCTGGTCGAGCGACGAGACGCAGCGCGGGTGGCGCAGCAGGCTCTTGGGCGTGAAGACGACGAGCGGCTTCTCCACGGGGTCGCGGCCCTGCCGGCGCAGCAGGTGGAAGTACGACGCGGGCGTCGAGGGATAGACGACCCGCATGTTGTCCTCGGCGCACAGGGTCAGGAAGCGCTCGATGCGCGCGCTGCGAGTGCTCCGGCCCCTGGCCCTCGTGGCCGTGGGGCAGGAGCAGGGTGAGGCCCGTGGGCTGGCCCCACTTCGTCTCGGAGCCCGGAGAGGAACTGGTCGATGATGACCTGCGCCCCGTTCATGAAGTCGCCGAACTGGGCCTCCCACATCACGAGCGCGCGGTGCTCGGCCACGGAGTAGCCGAACTCGAAGCCCATCACCGCGGCCTCGGAGAGCAGCGAGTCGTAGACCTCGAAGCGCACGCCCGGCGGGGGCCAGCGCGTTCAGGGGCACGTACTCCTTGCGCCGTCTTCACGTCGTAGAGGATGGCGTGGCGCTGGCTGAAGGTGCCGCGGCCGGAGTCCTGGCCGGACAGCCGCACGGGGACGCCTTCGAGCAGCAGCGTGCCCAAGGCCAGCGACTCCGCGGTGGCCCAGTCCACCTCGCCCTTGCCCTCGAGCAGCTCGGCGCGCTTCTTCACGAAGGGCACGAGCTTGGGGTGGATCTCGAAGCCCTGCGGGCAGCGAGCCCAGGACCTTCAGCGACGGTCCGCAGCCGGCCCCACATCGCCGCGGCGTCCACGGCCGGCGGGCTCCACGGGGGCGCGGCGCGGCGATCCGGCGAGCGGCCCCTCCTCGCCCTCGCGCTGCATCTCCGCCTTCTTCTCCGCCCAGAGCGCGTCCAGCTCCTCGCGCGTGACCGCGCCCTGGCGCACGAGCTGCTCGCCGTAGAGCTGCGCCACCGAGGTGTGGCTCTTGATCTTCGCGTACATGAGGGGCTGGGTGTAGCTCGGCTCGTCGCCCTCGTTGTGGCCCCAGCGGCGGTAGCCGACGAGGTCGATGACCACGTCCTTCTTGAAGCGCTGCCGGTACTCGAGGGCGAGGCCGGCCACGTAGACGACCGCCTCGGGATCGTCGCCGTTCACGTGGAAGGCGGGGGCGTGGACCATCTTGGCCACGTCGGTGCAGTAGGTCGAGCGAGCGCGCGTCCTCGGGCAGGGTGGTGAAGCCGATCTGGTTGTTCACGACGACGTGGATGGTGCCGCCCGTGGTGTAGCCCTCGAGGCCGGCGAGGTTCAGCGTCTCCGCCACGATCCCCTGGCCCGCGAAGGCCGCGTCGCCGTGCAGGAGGATGGGGATGACGCGCGAGCGCTCGCGGTCGCCGAGCGCGTCCTGCTTGGCCCGCGACCATCCCCTCCACCACCGGGTCCACGAACTCGAGGTGGCTCGGGTTGGGGGCGAGGGTGACGGTGAGCGTCTCGCCCGGTGTCCGCGTCGTGGGTGCCCGTCGCGCCGAGGTGGTACTTCACGTCGCCCGAGCCCTGGGTGGAGTCGGGGTCCACGTCTGCCCTCGAACTCCGAGAAGATCTGGGCCAGCGGCTTGCCCACCGTGTTGGCGAGCACGTTGAGGCGGCCGCGGTGGGGCATGCCGATCACGACCTCCGTCGACGCCCTCGCTGGGCGCGCGTCGTTCAGGATGCGGTCGAGGAGGGGGATGAGCGCCTCGCCGCCCTCGAGCGAGAAGCGCTTGTGGCCGACGTACTTCGCGTGCAGGAAGCGCTCGAAGCTCTCCGCCTCCACCAGCTTCTCCAGGACGCGCTTCTTGCTCGCCGCGTCGAGGGCCGGGTAGTTCCGCGCGGACTCCATCCGCTCCTGGAGCCAGTCCTTCCGCTCGGGGTCGGCGATGTACATGTACTCGACGCCGATCGTGCCGCAGTAGGTCTCGCGCAGGACCTCGAGGATCTCCCGGAGCGTGGCCTTGTCCTTGCCGGAGAGGCCGTTCGTGATGAACTCGCGGTCGAGGTCCCAGAGCGTGAGGCCGTAGGTCGCGGGGTCGAGGTCGCGGTGGGGCGCGCGCTTGCGAGTCGAGGGGGTCGAGGTCGGCCACGAGGTGGCCGCGCACGCGGTAGGCGTGGATGAGCTGGAGGACGCGCGCCTGCTTCTCCGATCTCCTCGCGGCTGCCGGCGGGCCCGAAGAGGCCGGGGTGCTCGTCCATCTCCCACGCACCGGCCGGTGCGGCAGACCGAGGTCCTCGAAGATCCGCTCGTAGAAGCCGTCCTCGCCCTTGAGCAGCTCCTCCATCCGGGCGAGGAAGAGGCCCGACTCCGCGCCCTGGATGATCCGGTGGTCGTAGGTCGAGGTCACGGTCATGACCTTGCTGATCCCGAGGAGGCGCAGAGCGTGCGCGGGGCCATGGAGCGGTACTCGGCGGGATAGTCGAGGGCGCCGGTGGCGATGATCGCGCCCTGACCGGGCATGAGCCGCGGGGCCGAGCTGCGTCGTGCCCACGGTGCCGGGGTTGGTCAGCGAGATCGTGGTGCCGAGGAAGTCGTCGGGGCGAGATCGTGCCCTTGCGCGCGCGGCCCACGAGCTCGTCGAAGGCCTTCAGGAACGCCGCGAAGTCGAGCTTGCCCGCGTCCTTGATGTTGGGGACGAGCAGCGTGCGCGTGCCGTCCTTCTTCTGCACGTCCACGGCGATGCCCGAGCCGCACCGCGTCGCGCTGGATGCGGTGGGCCTGGCCCTCGAGCTCCGCGTAGGCGTCGTTCAGGCGCGGGAAGGTGTCGAGGGCGCGCAGGATCGCCCAGGCCACGAGGTGGGTGAAGCTGACCTTGCTGCTGGCCGAGCGACGTCGCGGTGCTTGTTGAGGATCCGGCGGTTCTCCTCGAGCGTGCGCACGGGAATCGTCGCGCACCGAGGTGGCGGTCGGGACCTGGAGGCTCGCCTCCATGTTCTCGACGATGCGCAGCGCGCCGCCGCGGATGGGCTGCGCGATGTCGCCGGGCAGGATCGCGGGAAGGACGACCGCCTTCGACTTCGCGGCGGGAGCGGGAGCCGCGGGGGTCGCTGGCGGACGACCGCGCTCGCGGTCGTCGCCGACTCGCGTCCGTTCGCCGTCCCGGGGGCTCGGGCGGCGGACGCCACTCCGAGCGCCTGATCGAAGTACTCGCGCCAGCTCGCGTCGACGGAGCGCCGGTCGCGCCGGTACTGGTCGAGCAGGTCCAGGGCGAAGTCGTAGTTCCCCCCGAAGTCGTTGACCAGGTTTCGAGAAGCGGATCGGCGGTGGTGGTACTCATGACAGAAGAGGCAGTCTATCGCCGCCTTCGGAGCCGTCAACCAAAATAATTGTATTCCATTCATAGACTTAAATCCAGGGTCTCGCCATCTGATGGAACATCCATCATAGACTTAACGTCGTTAACTACGGGAACGCCGATAGTCCCGAGAAGAGGCGGAGGGCATGGGAATCACGGAGCGGCGCGAGCGGGAGCGCGAGGAGGTCCGGACCCGCATCCTCGACGCCGCGCGCGAGCTGTTCGCCAGCGAAGGCTACGAGCACGTCACGATGCGGCGGATCGCCGAGGCCATCGAGTACTCGCCCACCACGATCTACAACCACTTCGAGGACAAGGACGACCTCGTGCGCGCGCTCTGCCAGGAGGACTTCTCGCGGCTCCTCGCAGCGTCTTCCGCGAGGCAGACCCGCCCGCCGACCCCGTCGAGCGGATCCGGCAGCTCGGGCCGCGCCTACGCGCGCTTCGGCCTCGAGCATCCCGAACCACTACCGGTTCATGTTCATGACCGCTCACAAGAAGGAGAACCACGGGCCGATGTCGCCCCGGGCGACCAGTCCTTCGAGGTGCTGCGGACGGCGGTCGCGCGCGCGATCGAGACCGGCCAGTTCCGGCGAGGCGACGTCGACACGATCGTCGCAGGTGCTCTGGGCCGAGCCTCCACGGCGCGGTCGCGCTGCTCATCACGCTGCCGCCGCGATCTGCTGGCCCGTGGCCCCCGCCGCGCCCGACCTCGTGGACCAGACGATCGAGAACGGCATCCGCGGCTTCCTCGCGACCCCGGACAAGCGGAGGGCGCTAATGGTCTCCCTGGCCCGCAAGAACCTCCTCCACGACCGCCTCCGCTTCGTGATCACGGTGTCCGGGCGTGGCCTTCGCGGTGACCCTCGTGCTCGTGCAGGTCGGGCTCTTCATGGGCCTGCTCGACAAGGCCACGGTCACGATCGAGAACGCGAGCGCCGACATCTGGGTCACGTCGCGCGAGACGCCGAACGTGGACTTCGCCCACACCTTCCCGGAGACGAACGTGCTGCGGGTGCGCGGCGTGCCCGGGCGTCGAGCGCGCCGACAACCTGATCGTCGCAGTTCATGAACATCCAGCTCCCGAACGGGGCCGAGGAGGGCAGCCTCGTCTACGCGCTCGAGGACTTCACCGCCTGGAACCTGCCCTGGAAGGTGAACGAGGGCGACGTGCGGCGACCTGCGGCGCGGGCGCTACATCCTGATGGACCGCTCGGCGGAGCGCCGCTTCGGCCCGTTCGCGGTCGGCGAGTACCGCGAGATGCTCGGGCCGGCGCTTCAAGATCATCGGCACCACCTCGGACGCCGCCTCGTTCACCACCGCGCCCATCGTCTTCATGGACTACCAGCAACGCGCAGGAGCAGCTCCAGACGCTGCAGGGCAAGACGCAGCTACGTCCTCGTGAAGGCTCGCCCCGGGCGCGGACGCGGCCGCGGTGACGGCGGAGATCCGCGCGCCGGCTGCCCTACAACGACGTCTACACCGCGACGAGTGGGCGCGCCGCTCGCGCACGCTACTGGGTCGTCTCCACCGGCCTCGGCATGAACATGGGCGATCACCGTCTTCCTGGGCATCCTGGTCGGGATCGTGGTGGTGGCCCAGACGCTCTACACCTCGGCGGTCGAGCACGTGAAGGAGTTCGGCACGGTCAAGGCCATCGGCGGCTCGAACTGGGACATCTACCGGATCCTCGGCGAGCAGGCGCTGATCGCGGCGGTGGTGGGCTTCGTGCTGGGCGCGGCGATCTCGCTCGGCCATGCGGCCGCTCATGGCCAAGCTCTACCTGAACGTGCTCGTCTCGCCCGCGCTTCGCGGCGCGCCGTCTTCGTGGGCACGGTGCTCATGTGCCTGGGCGCGGCGATGCTGTCGTTCCGGCGCGTGGCCACGATCGATCCCGCGCTCGTGTTCCGGACCTGAGGGACGGCAGGAACGGCCATGAGCGAACCGGTGCTGGCCGTCGACGACGTCGCGAAGGTGTTCGAGGAGGGCTCGCAGCGGGTCGAGGTGCTGCGCGGCGTCTCGCTCGAGGTCGAGCGCGGGCGAGGTCGTGGCCCTCGAGGGCCCGTCGGGCTCGGGCAAGACGACGCTGCTCTCGATCATGGGCTGCATCCTCACGCCCACCTCGGGCGAGGTCGACGGTGGCCGGGCGAAGGTCGTGGCCGGCGACCGGCCGGAGCGCCTGCGCGACGTGCGGCGCGCGGCGATCGGCTTCGTCTTCCAGCAGTACAACCTGTTCCCCGCCCTCACCGCGCTCGAGAACGTCGAGTACGCGCTCAACGTGAAGGGCGTCCGCGGGCCGGGCCGCGCAGCGAGGAGGCGCACGCGCGTCCTCGAGCGGGTCGGCCTCGGCGACCGCCTGCACTTCCTGCCCCGCGACCTCTCCGGCGGGCAGAAGCAGCGGGTCGCCATCGCGCGCGCGCTCGCGGGCTCGCCGCGGGTGATCCTCGCCGACGAGCCCACGGCCAACCTCGACACCGCGGTGGGGACGCAGGTCCTCGAGCTCTTCCGCGACCTGGCGAAGGAGGAGGGGAAGGGCCTCGTGATCGTGACCCACGACCCCAAGGTGCGGGCGGTCGCGGACCGGGTGGTGGGGATCCGCGACGGGCGGCTGGCGGCCTGACGGGGCAGCGGAAAGAAGGAATCGGGCACATGAAGACGGCGTCACTCGTCGGACTCATGGGCCTCGGCGGCGATCGGCCTGCTCGCGGGCGCGCGATCCAGGCACGCGGACGCGGCTCCGCGCCGGCGCACTCGGCCGGGCGCGCCGCCACGGCGCCGCCGCCGGCCGCGCGGCGAGCGTGGCCGCGGAAGGCCGCGTCGTCGCCTACCCCGGCGCGGAGGTGAAGGTCGGCGCCGAGCGCGCGGGGCGGCTCGTGCGCGTGCGCGTCGAGGAGGGCGCAGGCCGTGCGCAAGGGCGAGCTGCTCGCCGAGATCGAGTCGGACGAGCTGCGCGCCGCGCTCGCCGAGGCGCGCGCCCGCGTCGCGGAGGCCGAGGCCGAGGTCGCGCCTGGCCGAGCTGAACCGCGAGCGCCGCCAGCGGCTCGTCGACGAGAAGATCGTGGCCGCCCACGACCTCGACCAGGCCACCCGCGACCTCGACATCGCCCGCGCCCGCGTAGCACACCGCGAAGGCGACGGTCGCGCGCTACGAGGCCCAGCTCCGCAAGATCGCGCATCGTGGCGCCCCATCGCCGGCACCGTCACCGCGCGCGAGGTGGACGCGGGCCAGACCGTGGAGGCCGGGCGACGCGGCGTTCACCCTCGCCGACCTCGCGCCGCCTGCGCGTCGAGGGCGAGGCGGACGAGGCCGACGCCGGCGCGCATCGCGCTGGGCGCCCCCGTCGCGATCACCGCCGACGGCTACCCCGGCCGGTCCTGGAACGGCCGCGTCGAGGAGATCCCCGACTCGGTCACGCTGCGCCGTCTCAAGCCGCAGGACCCGAGCCGCCCCACGGACACGCGCATCCTCGCGGTCAAGGTCGCCTTCGCGGAGAAGCCACGCCGCTCAAGCTGGGCACCACGGTCGAGCTGCGCATCGAGCCCGTTCGATAGAAGGCGGGTTCTGCGGCGCGACTCAAGTAGCGCCGTGCCGTGCTAGTCTCCCGCCCGCAACCACTCGGAGGAGAGACATGGCCACTCTTGCGCTGACTCGCGCGCGCTGGGCGCCGGAGCGCGTCTTCTACCTGGGCATGACCGTGGCGATGGCGCTCACGGCTTACGTCGGGTTCGCACGCAGCTTCTTCCTTCGCCCCTTGTTCCCGACCTGGCCGTCGCCCGCGGAGCCGATCGTCTACGTTCACGGCGCCGTCTTCAGCGCGTGGTGCGTGCTGCTGGTGGTGCAGGCGTCGCTCGTGACCGCGGGCCGCACCGACCGGCACCGGCGACTCGGAGTGGCGGGGGCCCTGCTCGCGGTCTTCATGGTGGGGCTCGGGGTGCAGGCCGCGCTCGTGGCCGCACGACGCCCCTCGGGTTTCGTGGGCATCCCCGTCCCGCCGCTCTCTTTCCTGGCCGTCCCTTTCTTCGACATGGTGCTGTTCGGGTCGTTCGTGGCCCTCGCCGTGGCGAAGCGGCGTGACACCCAGGCCCATAAGCGCTGGATGCTCCTCGCCACCATGAACCTCATGACGGCCGCCATCGGGCGCTGGCCGGGCTTCATCTCGGTCGGCAATCCTTTGCTCTACTTCGCGCTCACGGACCTCTTCCTCGTCGCCCTGGGCGTCTGGGACGTGAAGTCGCGAGGCCGCCTGCACCCCGCGACGCTCTGGGGCGGGGCCGCCCTCGTCGTGTCGCAGCCGTTGCGGCTCGCCGTCTCGGGCACGACGGCCTGGCTGGCCTTCGCCCGGTGGGCCACGGGAGTGCCCTCGTAGCGGGCTGTGCAGGTCACGCGGCGTGAGGATCGCCGTCTCCGGATCGCAGGGCACGGGCAAGAGCACGCTGATCTCCGCGTTCCTCGCCCGGTGTCCTCGGTACGTGTACGAGCCTGAAGCTTTCGAGACCCTGGCCGACGACATCGACCTGACGTCGGACGAAGGCCCGACGGCCGATGGCCTTCGGGCCCTGCTCGACCTCACGGCGTCCGTCCTCGAGAGCCGGCGTCCCGACGCCAGTGTCGTCTTCGAAAGGAGTCCGGTGGACTACCTGGCCTATGCGGCGGCCAGTCGCTCCTGGCCGAAGGAGATCGTGGCCGACTTCCTGGCGGGGGCCATCCCCGACGTCAGGAGAAGCGTGCGCAGCCTGGACTTGATCGTGTTGTTGCCCGTGACCCGACAGGGGCCCCCCGCGCGTTCCGGGGAGAGCCCGCGGTTCCGCAAGCGGGTCGACGAGGCGCTCCGGCGTGCCCTGGTGGACGACGACTACGACATTTTCGAAGGTGGAGGGCCTCCGACGGTGGTCGAGCTGCCACCGTCCCCTGCACGCCAGCTCGACGAGCTCGTACGGCTCGCCTCGTGAGTCACATGGCTAGGCATGTCGAACTCGGTCCGGACGGAGTTGCCTGAAGATTTGCTTGTGACCTGGGACACCGCCAAGCGCCCCAGGGTGGACTTTCCCACATCACGCCCTTCCGGGACTGTGCTGGAATAGGAGTGATGCTCGGCAGCCATGACTGACCGGCTCTTCCGGCTCCTGCCCTGGGCGCCGTGCGGTGCTTTGGGGATCGCACTTCTCGAGCTCCCGGTCCATCTTCTGTCGGACCGTCCGCTCACAGCTTTTCTCGTCGCCCCCGGGATGCGCGAGCTCGTGATCTTCTGGCTGGTCCCGACCTTCGTGGTGCTGCTCCACCTCGGCTTCACCCGGTCCCTGTCCACGGTCGAAAAGTGCCTGTGGCGACGGTCCCTGCTCGTCGGCGGTTGCGGGGTGGCCCTCATCTACCTCTGCTCGGCGGATCGGCGGATGCCGCCCGATCCCACCGGACGGGCCTAGGAATCAGGCCCCCGGCCACCAGTTCCACCGCCCGGCGAGGCGGAGGAGCGCGGGCCCGATGGCGAGGCGGATCACCGTCGCATCGAGGAAGACCGCGACGGCGAGCGAGAAGCCGAGCATCTTCACGAGCACGAATCGGCCGAGGACGAACGCCGCGAAGACCGCGATCATGATGAGGGCGGCGCTCGTGATGAGGCTGGCGGTGCGGGCGAGGCCCTCCACGAGAGCGTCGTCCTCGCCGAGACCGGCGCGGCGCGCCTCGCGCACGCGGGCGAGAAGGAAGACCTCGTAGTCCATGCTCAGCCCGAAGACGGTGCAGAAGGCGAGGACGGGCACGATCGGAAAGACGCCGTCCAGCGGACGCTCGAGGCCCACGAGCCACGCGCCGTGGCCGTCCTGGAAGACGAGGACGAGGGCCCCGAGCGACCCCGCGACCGCGAGGAGGTTCAAGGCCACCGCCTTCAAGGGCACGAGGACGGACCGGAAGGCCACGAAGAGCGACAGGAGCGTCGCGAGTATCACGAGTGCTATCGCGTGGCGGCCGCGACCGGAGACCGCGTCCTCGTAGTCCGCGTTGAAGGCGGGGAGGCCTCCGACCCGCAGCCTCGTCCCGGGAAGGCGGGCGAGAGCGGCCGCGTCCTTCGCCCGCAGGTCGCGCACGAGAGCCACGACGTCGGGCGGCTCGAGGGACTCCGCGGGCACGACTTCCAGGAGTGCCTGCTCCCCTTCCCCGCCGAGGAACGTACGCTTGGCCTCCGCGGGCAGGAGCGACACGAAGGCGAGGTCGTCCGCGCGGTTTCCCGCGAGCGTGCGCAGCGACTGCACGCGGGCCACGCGCGCGTCGCGGCCGATCGCCGCCTGCACGTTGCCGAGGGCGTCCCATCCCTCGCGGCTCAGGGCGGAGGTGTCTTCCGGGAGGTCGACCACCACGCGCACCGTCTCCACGACGCCGTTTCGACCCATCGTGCGGAGGTCGCGGAGCGCCGCCACCGACTCGAGGCTCGCGGGGAGCCAGTCGCCCCGGGGAACCGTCGCCCGAAGGCGCAGGGCCTGCGCCGCGAGGAGGGCCAGGGGAAGTCCGGCCACCAGCAGGACCACCACGGGGTGGCGGACGACCCAGCGTCCCCAGGGCCGGAAGCGCTCGCCCGTCCCGCGTCGGCCGGGGAGCCACCCCACGTCCACGCGCGAGCCGAGCGCGGCGAGGACGCCCGGCAGCATCGTGGCGTTGAACGCAACGGAGACGAGGACGACGAGCACGCCTCCGAGGGCGGCGGACCGGAGCTCGTTCAGTCGGACCGCGAAGAGGGCCAGGAAGCCGATGGCCACCGCGGCTCCGGAGAGCGCCACCGTCCCCCCCGCATGCGACGCCGCCTCGCACGCCGCTTCCTCCGGCGGGCGTCCGGCCGCCCGGGACTCGCGGAAGCGGCTGACCGTGAGCAGGGCGTAGTCGATGCCGAGGGCCAGCCCGAGCATGGAGACGACGTTGACGATCAGGATCGAGAGGGGGGTGGTGGCGGCGAGGAGCCCGGCGAGTCCGAACGACATTACGACCGCCACGACACCCGCCGCCAGGGGCAGTACGGCCGCCCCCACGGAGGCGAAGGCCAGGAGGAGCAGGAAGAGCGTGACGGGGAGCGTCCGGCGCTCGGCGGCCCGCGCCTCCTCCGTGCTGAGCCGCCAGAGGTCGAAGTTGAACGCGACCTCGCCGGTGTAGCGGAGGGCGGCCTCGGGATGACGCGGGCGAAGACGCTCGAGCAGGCGTGCGCTCCCCTCGCGCAAGCGGGGCAGGAGCCGGTCGGGACGGCCTCCCGCGGGATCGAGCCCGACCACCACGAAGGTCCCGAGCCCGTCCTTGCCCGCGAAGTAGGGATCGTCCTGGTCGAGGTAGGAGAACGTCCGGACGACGCCGGGCTCCGCCCGGACCGAGGACACCACTTCCTCCAGGACGCGGCGGCCCTCGCCCCCGAAGGGACCGGGGACGCCGGTCACCACGAGCAGGACGCTCGTGGCAAAGGGCGACTCGAACTGCTCGACGAGCGTCTTCTCCACCGCCGCCGACTCGCTGCCCAGTATCCGCGCGGAGACCTCGAGCCGGTCGTTCAGGCGGGTCGCGGCGGGGACGACCGCCGCGAGTGCGAGCAGCCATGCGAGCGCCAGCTTCTTGCGGTGGCGGACGACGGCCCGGCCGAAGCCGCCCTCCATCGCCTCAGCGCCGGCCGCGCGGACGCGCGGTTATCTTGCCCTGCAGGAGGGGAGAGATCGCGACCCCGCGCGACGAGGCGGCGATGAGCCGGTCCAGGCGGGCCGCCCGCGTCTCGGGTTTCTTGGCGCTCATCACGAAGAACGCGCACAGGCGGCGATACCAGGGAGGGCAGCCCTGGAAGAACTCCCACGCCTTCGGCTGCGCCCGGATCGTGCGCAGGTACGCGGGAGCGAGTGCTTTCGGCTTCGACTCGAACGAGTACTTCCCCTTCGTCTTGCGGTCGCGGGCCGCAAAGGCGGCGCGCCCCGGCGCCGCCACGCGCCCTTCCGCCTCGAGCTCGCGGTAGCGCTTGATGTTGACCTGGCTCCAGAAGCTCTTCGCCCGGCGGGGCGTGAATCGCTGCACGAAGCTCCGCTCGTCGTGGCGCCGCCTCACCCCGTCGATCCAGCCGTAGCAGAGGGACTCGTCGAGCGCCTGCCGATAAGTCATTCCCTCGCCCCGGGCGTGGCTCTTGTACAGGCGGATGAGAAGTTCCTTGACCGACGCGTGGTGAGCCTCGAGCCACGCCCGGAAGGCTTCGGCGGTCGCGAAGGATCGTGGCTTCATCGCGCTCGGGAGAGCACGCTCTCGTCCAGGAATTTCCCCGCCGCCTCCAGGAACGCGGTCGTCCACTCGTGTCCCCCCTCGAAGACGAGCGTCTCCACCGCGGCGCCGCGCGCGCGCAGGACCTCGAGGTCGCGGGCGTGCTTCGCCCCCGTGTACCACGTGTCCTCGGTGCCGCGGCCGATGAACACGGGCGGAAGCGACGCCGACGGGTCGTCGGCCACGTCCGGGGGCACGTCGCCGCCGAGGACGATCACTCCCTGGCAGGGACGCGCGATCCGCGCCGCGCACCGGTAGGCCATCGCGGCCCCCTGGGAGAAGCCTACGTACACGAGGCCGGGAGCGGGGCCGAAGTCCCGTTCGACCTCGTCGAGCACCCGCGACACGTACGCGAGGTTGTCCGCGATCGCCTGCTCGCGGTCGAGCTTCGTCATCCAGCTCCCCACCACCTCGCCCTTCTTCGTGTTGTAGAAGCGGTGCAGCGCCTGGACCGCAACCCGCCGGAAGCGATCCGCCCCCGGCAACCGACGCAGCTCCGCGAGATGGATCTCCGCGTTCTCGCCGTAGCCGTGAAACCCCACGAGGAGGGGAAGAGGCCCCGGACGGTCTTCGATCAGATAACGGCCACGGGTCTGGGCGGGCACGACGCGAACGACGGCGGCCGTCTCGGACATGCCGCGATTCTACCCGCTCGGCGCGTAAGTGCCGTCCGGACAGGACTTGACGCATCCAGAAAAAGGAACCGACCCGGGGTGTGACGCGTATTACATGGGCAATGGGTCGAAAGGCAGGGCCATGAAGAAGTTGAGCGTAAAGAGGAGCAAGCGGCTGTGGATCGGGGCGATAGCGCTCCTCGTGGGGGCGGGGGTGGCGGCGGCCCGGCCCGGCGTCAAGCCCGAGGAGGACAAGGACAAGATCCGGACGGCCAAGGCAGAAGTGGGCGACGTCCAGGTCCGCGTGACCGAGGTGGGCTCCGTCGAGCCCCAGGTCAAGGTGGACGTGAAGTCCGTGCTCTCCGGCAAGGTCGTGGAGCTGCTCGTCCGCGAGGGCGACCGCGTCCGGAAGGGCCAGGTCCTGGCCCGAGTGGAGCCCGACGTGAACCAGGCCCGCGACCTCTCGCAGGTGAAGAACGCGGTGCGAGAAACGGAAATCGCCCTGAAGCAGGCGAAGGACACGTACGAGCGCAATCGCGGCCTCCTGAACCAGGGCCTCCTCTCGCAGCAGGCCGACCTCGAGACCGAGACGAAGTTCAGCGCCGCCAAGGCCAACTACGACGCCGCCCTCGAGAAGTACCGGATCGTGCAGGAGAGCGGCGTCCCCATCGCCCTCGCCGGCGCGGACATGACGCAGCGCTTGAACGTGGGCTCGCCCATGGACGGCGTCGTGATCCGCCGCCCGGTGGAGCTGGGCGACACCGTGACCTCCGGCGTCTCCTCGTTCAACGCGGGCACCGTCCTCATGACCGTGGCCGACGTCGAGACCATGATCATCAAGGCGGGCGTCAACGAGGTGGACATCGGCAAGGTGCGGCTGGAGCAGCCGGTCAAGGTCTCGCTCGACGCCTACCCGAAGGTGAAGTTCGCGGGGGTCATCAAGCGGATCGCACCCGCCGCCCGCCTGGAGGAGAAGGTCAAGGTCTTCGACGTGGAGATCGCGATCGACCGCCAGGGCGCCGAGCTGCGGACGGGCATGACCGCGAACATCGACGTTATCGGCGAGAAGCGCGAGAGAGTCCTCACGGTGCCCGTGGAGGCCCTCTTCCGGAAGGACGACCAGGAGTTCGTGTACCTGAAGAAGGCGGAAACCCCGAAGGCGGCGTCCACCGGCTTCCTCACGAGCGTCTTCGCGGGAGGCAAGAAGGACGATCCCGCGGCCAAGCTCGACCTGAAGGACAAGTGGAAGGAGAAGTTCGAGATCCGCGAGGTGGAGACCGGCCTCTCCAGCGTGGAGAAGGTCCAGGTCGTGAAGGGCCTCGAGCCGGGGACCGAGATCGCGGTCGAGGACCCCACGAAGAAGAAGGAAAAGAAGGACCGTGAGTAGCGACGCGCTCTCCCTGCCCGCGCTCGCGTCCTCGGGCACGGCGGAGGGGGTGAGCGGGCTGCCCCTCATCCGGCTCGAGGGCGTCGTGAAGACCTACGACGCGGGGGAGCTCGAGGTCAAAGCCCTCTCCGGTATCGACCTCGACATCCGGAAGGGCCAGATGGTCGCGATCATCGGCCCTTCCGGCTCCGGCAAGTCCACCCTCATGCACATCCTGGGCTGCCTGGACGCTCCAACCTCCGGCGCCTACCACCTCGACGGCCAGGACGTCTCCACCCTCACCGGCTTCCAGCTCGCGTCCATCCGCAACCGCAAGGTCGGGTTCGTCTTCCAGACCTTCAACCTCCTCCCGAAGGCGTCGCTCCTGCGGAACGTCGAGCTGCCGCTCCTCTACGGAGGCATCGCGGGGGCGGAGCGCCGCGAGCGGGCGACGGAGGCCCTGCGTCGCGTGGGCCTGGGCGAGCGCGCCAAGCACAAGCCCTCGGAGCTGTCCGGCGGCCAGCGGCAGCGCGCGGCCATCGCCCGCGCCCTCGTCAACCGACCCTCGCTCGTCCTCGCCGACGAGCCCACGGGCAACCTCGACACGAAGACCGGCCTCGAGATCCTCGACCTCTTCGACGAGATGCATTCGCACGGGGAAACGGTCGTGATCGTCACCCACGACCCGCGCATCGCCGAGCGGTGCGAGCGCGTCGTCCGCATCGTGGACGGCCGCATCGAAGACGACCGCCTCAACTGACCTCATGAGAAAGCACCTCGCCTCCCTCCGGGAGTCCGTCATAGACGGCGTCGCGGACATCCGCAGCCACTGGAGCCGCACCCTCCTCCAGCTCGTGGGCATCGTCCTCGGTGTCGCCTCGGTGGTCGCCACCTTCGGGCTCATCGACGGGGGCAAGCGGCAGATGACGGAGTTCTTCGACCGGACGGGCGGCATCCGGAAGATGTTCATCCGCAACCTGCGCGACAAGGGCCCGGTGCAGACGGCGGCGCAGAGGAGCTCGAAAGGCCTCACCTACGACGACGCCCTCGCCCTGCAGCGCGAGGCCACGACGATCGAGCTCGTGGAGCCCACGATGGAGCGCCAGGAGATCGTGAAGGCCCCCGGCTACGAGAAGACGCTGGAGATCGCCGGGAACACCCCCGCCTACGAGCCCATGTACGACTTCCACGCGGCGGAGGGCCGCTTCCTCACCGCCGAGGACATGGCCCAGAGTGCCAAGGTCGTGGTCCTGGGCTCCACGCGCCGGGAGCAGATCTTCGGGGGACGGCCCGCGGTGGGCCAGGTCCTGAACATCGGGGGGAGCGGCTACACGGTGGTCGGGGTCATGGAGACGAAGGAGTTCTTCTTCAACTCCGCGAACGACAACGGCCTCGAATGGATGAACCGGCTCGTCTTCATCCCCGTCACCACGATGGTGAACCGCATGGCCGGCGACCGCACGGGCCAGAAGGTGGCCCACATCAACGTCCAGACGCGCACCGCCGACGAGGGGGACATGGCGAAGGCCATGGACGAGGTGACGGACATCCTGAAGCGCGCCCACGGCGGGGTCGCGGACTTCGAGGTCATCAACCGCGCCCAGCGGATGGCCCAGCAGCAGGCGCAGGGACGGATCTACGACATCACGTTCCTCATCTGCGGGACGATCTCGCTGCTCGTGGGGGGGATCGTGATCATGAACATCCTCCTCGCCTCCTTCAACGAGCGCGTGCGCGAGGTGGGGACGCGGAAGGCGCTGGGGGCCACCGGGCTCGACATCATGGCCCAGTTCCTGGTGGAGAGCGTCGTCGTGACCATCCTCGGTGGCCTCCTCGGCCTGGGCCTCGGGGTGGGATTCACCACGGCGATCAGCGCCCTCATCCAGCAGCCCGTGGTGCTGACTCCTCCCATCATGCTCCTCGGGCTTCTCTTCTCCGTGTTCGTGGGCATCTTCTTCGGCTTCTACCCCGCGGTGAAGGCGGCCCGCCTCAACCCCATCCAGGCCCTCCGGTACGAGTAGATGAGCCTCGCGGAGTCGATCCGGTCGTCCGTCGCGGAGATCCTGGGCCACAAGCTCCGCTCGATCCTCACCCTCGCGGGGATCGTGCTCGGGACGACCGCGCTCGTGGTCATGGTCTCGGTGATCGGCGGGGCCGCGAAGGCGGTGCAAAAGGGCCTCACCGATCTCGGCTTCGACGGGGTGATGTTCGTCACCGGCCAGCCCGCCACCGAGAGGCTGGAGAGGAAGAAGCAGGGCTACTCCCGCGGGCTCCGCACCGCCGATCTCCGGACGATCGACGCGGGCAAGGAGCTCATCGGAGAAGCGGCCCCCCTCGTCAGCCTGAAGGACGAGACCGCCCGCATCAACGGCGAGACCCTCGTCCTCGACGTGGACGGGATAACACCCGCGTGGGCGAGCATCCGGAACCGCGAGGTGGAGAGCGGACGATACCTCGTGGACCAGGACATGGCGGCGGTGTCGCCGGTCGCCGTCGTGGGCGCGCAGCTCAAGGAGGACGTCTTCGGCCAGAACGACGCGGTGGGCCGGGAGATCCTGCTCCGCGGCGTGCGCTTCCGCATCGTGGGGGTGCAGCGCTCGCTCGGCTCGAACCAGGTCAACGACCCGGAGATGCGGCGCGACAACCGCAAGGTCTACGTGCCGATCACCGTGGCCCAGAAGTACTTCACGGGCGAGACGACCGTTGACACCTTCGCGTTCCGGGTGAAGGACGAGGAGCAGGTCGTGGCCGCGGAGGGGGAGGCGGCAGCACTTCTCCGGCGCAGCCACCGGGGGATCTCGGACTTCAAGGTCGAGAACATCGGCGAGGAGATGCTGCGCATCCGCAAGGAAGTGGACGTGCTCATCGCCAACTGGCAGGTCGTCCTCGCCTCCATCGCCGGCATCTCGCTGCTCGTGGGGGGAATCGGGATCTTCTCGGTGATGCAGATCTCGATCTCCGAACGCGTGTACGAGATCGGCCTCCGCAAGTCGATCGGGGCCACGGACGGCGCGATCTTCGGCCAGTTCCTGATCGAGGCGATGTCTTTGTCGCTCGTGGGCGGGCTCTTCGGGGCGGCGCTTGGCTACGGCGTCACGCTCCTCGCCGGCCAGGCCTTCGAGGACGGGCTCGCGGTGTCGCCGCTGGGCCTCGTCCTGGCCGCGGGGTTCGCGCTCGTGATCGGCCTCGCCGCCGGCGTCTGGCCCGCCCTCCGCGCTTCCCGCCTCACTCCGGTGGACGCGATCCGCGCGCTCTAGCGACTGCGGTCCGGAAGCTCCTCTGCGACAAGAGGTTCCCGTGCGGTGGCGCCCCTCGCCGCCGTGATAAGATCCGCCCTCGGGCCCCTCCGCCCGCCAAGCGCCGAGGACCAGCCAGACTCATGGACATCGAGCGCATCGGAAAGTACAAGATCGTGGCGGAGATCGGCCGCGGCACCATGGGCCAGGTCTACAAGGCCCACGATCCCGTCCTCAACCGCTTCGTCGCGATCAAGACGCTCTCCGCCGTCTCCGGCCTGGGGGACGAGAACGCACCAGCGCTTCCAGCGCGAGGCCCAGGCCGCCGCCGTCTTGAGCCACATGAACATCGTCACCGTGCACGACTTCGGCGAGGAGCAGGGGCTGCTCTACATCGCGATGGAGCTCCTGGAGGGCACCGACCTCCGGGAAGCCATCGATCGCGAGCTGCTGAAGTCGATCGACGACAAGCTCTCGGTGATGGAGCAGATCTGCTGCCGGCCTCTCCTTCGCCCACTCCAAGGGCGTCATCCACCGCGACCTCAAGCCCGCGAACATCCACATCCAGCCCAACGGCCAGGTGAAGATCGTGGACTTCGGACTCGCGCGGATCGACACGTCCGAGATGACGCAGGAGGGCATCGTCCTCGGCACCCCCAACTACATGTCCCCCGAGCAGGCGATGGGCGACCGCGTGGACGCGCGCTCCGACATCTTCTCCGCGGGCGCCGTCTTCTACGAGATCCTCTCCAACCACAAGCCCTTCGACGCGGACTCCACTCCCGGAGTGCTGTTCCAGGTGGTGCACAAGGACCCCGTGGGCATCCGGCAGTGGACGCCCGAAGTCCCCCGCGTCCTCGTGGACGTGGTGGAGAGGGCACTCGTCAAGGACAAGACCCTCCGCTTCCAGACGGCGCGGCAGATGAAGGCCGCGCTGTCCGTGGCCCGCACCGCGCTCGCGGCAGGAGCCGCCCACGACGCCTCGCTCGCCGAGGAGTCGCAGAGGGCCAATCGCGCCGCGGCCAACCGCGCCGAGTCCCCCGTGTTCCGCTCCAACCCCACGGGCTCCGGCTCGCACCCGGGCTACGTGGAAGGGACCATCGCTCTCGACATGAGCCCGGTGCCGAAGACGCGCGACGGCTCGAAGTCGGGCGCCCCCACGTCGTCGGGAGGCGCACCCGCTACAGGTCCCCGGAGCCGGCCTTCCGGACGCACCCGGCCGGTTCGCCGCCAACGATCCTCGCCGGTCGTGGCGATCGGCCTGGGGGCCCTCCTCCTTCTCGGGCTCGCCGGAGGGGCGTACATGTTCCTGCTGCGCAAGCCCGGGACGGGCCCCGCCGACCCCGACGCGACCTCCACGTCGCCCGCGGGCTCCTCCTCCGAGGTGAACGCCCTCACGGCGGCCCTCGCCGAGACGCAGCTGCAGCTGGCGACGCGGGACCTCGAGGACAAGAACTACGACGCGGCCGTGGCCCAGGCCGAGCGCGTGCTCAAGATCGCAGCCGCAGAGCGCCACCGCGCGGAAGATCGTGGAGCAGGCCCGGCAGCGGAAGCACGACCTGGACGCCGCGGTGAAGCAGACCCGCCAGGCTCTCGAACGCGGCGACACCGCCGCCGCCTCGCAGTCGCTCTCCCAGATCCTCGAGATCGATCCCCGGCACCCCGCGGCCTCCGAGCTGAGCGCGGGGCTCAACACCGTGTTCCGCTCGCAGGCCGAGGACGCCCTTCGCTCGATGCGGCAGGCCCGCGCCGAAGCGGAGAAGGCCAAGGCGACGACCGCCGAGGGGTATGCCCAGGCGGCGGCCTTCGCCAAGGAGGGGGAAGGGCTATTCGCCAGCGGCGAGTTCGCGAGCGCGACCCGCGCCTTCCTGGAGTCCCGCGACGGCTTCGATCGGGTGCGGCGGGCCGCCCGCGCGCCCCTCGTCGCGCAGAGCGCCCCTCCACCGGCCGCGAGGACGGGACCCGCGGCCGCCGGCCCGCCGGTCTCCGCACCGCCCGGTTCCCTCGCCGGCACAACGCCGACGGCCCCCGAGCCGGCGACGGCGGCGGTTTCCACCCGGCGTTTCGTGACCGGCAACACCGTGATCGTGACGCGTCGCGCGCGGCGGCGACCTGCAGGGCTTCGACACCGCCGACGTGAAGACAGCAGGAGCGTGCCCGACTTCGTGGGGCGGATCGAGTTCGAGATGGTGCCCCTGTCGCCCGCGCCGCGGCCAGGACTTCTCCGTGCGGGTCTATCTGGTCAACGACGGCAAGAAGTCCGTGCGGCTCAAGGCGGTGAGCATGGTCACCGCGGTCAACGGCAAGCGAAGACCCCCGCCGCCTTCAGCCCGCTCGTGCGCGAGGTCGCTCCCACGCAGCGAGCGCTGGTCGCGGAGACGCGCAGCGTCTGGGCGGAGCGAGGTGTCGTCGCTGGAGCCTCGAGACGGTGGTGACCTCGGACCGCGACGAGACCGGCACCTGCCGGCTCACCTGGAAGCTGATGCATGAAGCCCGTAGTCTCCGAGCGCGGCCGCCGGATGCCGTCCTCGCCCATCCGCAAGCTCATGCCCCTGGCGGACGCGGCCGGCGCCGGGGAGTGCGGGTCTACCATCTCAACATCGGGCAGCCCGACCTCGAGACGCCGGCCGCGATGCGCCGCCGCCTCGCGGAGGCGCCCGACGGTGCTCGCCTACACGCCCTCCGCGGGCACCCCCGAGTACCTGGCCACGCTCCAGGAGTACTACCGGCGGCTCGGCATTGCCGCTCGCCACGCGACGACATCATCGCCACCACCGGCGGCAGCGAGGCCGTGCAGTTCGCGATGATGGCGTGCGCGAGCGAGGGCGACGACGTCGCTGCTCGTCGAGCCCTTCTACACGAACTACCAGGCCTTCGCGACGATGGCCGGCCTGCGTCTCGTGCGCCCTGCCCACGCGGGGCGAGGACGGCTTCCACCTGCCGCCGCGCGAGGCCTGGGAGCGCGCGCTGACGCCGCGTACCCGGATGGTCGTCCTCTGCAACCCCAACAACCCCACGGGCACCGTGTACACCGAGGAGGAGCTCCGGATGGTGGCGGAGTTCTGCCGCGACCATGGGCTCTTCCTCGTGGCCGACGAGGTCTACCGCGAGCTCGTCTACGACGGGCGCCGGCACGTGAGCGCCCTGTCGCTCGCGGGCTTCGAGGACAACGTGGTGGTGGTGGACAGCCTGTCCAAGCGCTACAGCGCCTGCGGCATCCGCCTCGGGCTGCCTCGTCACGCGGAACCGCGGATGTCTACGGCGCCTGCTTGCGCATGGCCCAGGGCCGCCTCTCCGCCCCCGGGCTCGCCCAGCTCGTGGCTCTGGGTGCCACCGAGCTCGGGCCCGACTACACGATGGACATGGTCGCGGAATACCAGGCCCGGCGCGACATCCTCTACGAGGGGCTCCGCGACATCCCGGGCGTCTTGCTCCGGAAGCCGGAGGGTGCCTTCTACTTCGTGGCCCGCCTCCCCATCGAGGACGCGCGAGGACTTCGCGCGCCTGGCTGCTGTCGGACTTCTCGCACGAGGGCGCGACCGTGCTCGTCTCCCCGGCTCGCCGGCTTCTACGCGACACCCGGACTCGGCCGGAACGAGGTGCGGATCGCCTACGTGCTCAAGAAGGAGCACCTCCAGACCGCGGTGCGCGTGCTCGCCCTCGGCCTCGCCGCCTATCGAGAGGCGCGCGGGTTGGGCCCGGTCCCCGCCGCGACCGCGACCTCCTCGAGAGGCTGAGCCGCGTGCCGAAGCCGAAGGTCCGCTGCGCGTGGGCGGGCAGCGATCCCCTGTACCTCGCGTACCACGACGAGGAGTGGGGTGTTCCTCTCCACGACGACCGCGCGCTCTTCGAGCTCCTGAACCTCGAGGGCGCGCAGGCGGGGCTGAGCTGGATCACGATCCTGCGCAAGCGGCCCGCCTACCGGAAGGCCTTCGCGCGGTTCGACCCGCGGAAGGTCGCGCGCTTCGACCGCGCGCGGGTCGCCTCCCTCCTCCGCGATCCGGGGATCGTCCGCAATCGGCTGAAGGTCGAGGGGACGGTGAAGAACGCGCGGGCGTTCCTCGAAGTCGTGGAGGAGCACGGCAGCTTCGACCGGTACCTCTGGGGCTTCGTCGGCGGCAAGCCGATCAAGAATCGCTGGCGCGAGCAGCGCCATGTGCCCGCGGAGACCGAGGAGGCGCGCGCTCTCAGCAAGGACATGAAGCGCCGCGGCTTCACGTTCGTGGGCCCCACGATCTGCTACGCCTTCATGCAGGCGGCGGGGCTCGTGAACGACCACCTCGTGGGTTGCCACCGCTACCACCGGGTATGAATCGCGTGCTTCCGGATAGAATCCCGGCACTCCCGTGATCACCCTCGACCTCGTCAACACCGTGGCCCTCGCCGGGGTCGTCCTCTTCCTCGGCTACGGCATCCGGGGGCTCGTCCCGCCGCTCGCCCGTGTCAACATTCCCGCTCCCGTGATCGGGGGCCTGCTCGTAGCCGCGGTCGTCACCCTGCTTCGCCTTCGGGGAGTGACGCTCCTGCAGCTCGACACCACCCTGCAGACGCCCCTGATGATCGCCTTCTTCACCTCCGTGGGATTCGGGGCGAGCGTTTCGCTACTGAGGGTGGGAGGGCCCGCGGTGGCGGTCTTCCTCGTGCTGTCCACGATCGCGGCGGTCCTCCAGAACGTGGTGGGCGCGGGCGTGGCCGCCCTCCTCGGCCAGCACCCGCTCATGGGCGTGCTCGCGGGATCCGTGACGCTCACGGGCGGGCCCGCCACCGGCCTCGCCTTCGCCCCGCACTTCGAAAAGGCGGGCGTGCCGGGAGCGGCCACCCTCGCGGTGGCGGCGGCGATGGTGGGAATCGTGTCCGGCGGCCTCATCGGCGGCCCCATCGGAACCCGGCTCATCGAGCGGCTCGGGGTGCGCCCGAAAGCGGCGCGCGCGCCTCATCCCACGGTGGCGGAGAACGTCGCCGAGGACCAGCTCGGTGAGCGCCCGACGGCGGCCCCGGCCGGCGAGGATGTCGAGAGCTACGCGCTGTTGAAGGCCCTCGTCGTCGTCCTCGTGGCGATGTGGGCGGGAGGGTGGCTGAGCCGCCTCTTCGTCGTCCTGGGGCATGACACTCCCCGCCTACATCGGGGCGATGCTCGCGGCCGCGGCGATCCGCAACTTCGACGACGCGACGGGGTGGCTCCGCCTTTCGCAGAAGGTCATCGACGACCTCGGCACCGTCGCCCTTTCGCTCTTCCTCGTGCTCGCCCTCATGACGCTGAAGCTCTGGGAGCTCGCGGGACTCGCCCTGCCCCTCACCGCGATACTCGTGGCCCAGGTCCTGCTCGTGGCCGCGCTGAGCCTCGCGGTCGTGCCGCGGGCGATGGGCCGCGACTACGACGCGGCCGTGATGTCTAGCGGGTTTGCGGGCTTCATGCTCGGCACCACCGCCAACGCGATGGCGAACATGGGAGCGCTCGTGGAGCGGTATGGCCCCGCGCCCCGCGCGTACCTGGTGGTGCCCATGGTCGGGGCCTTCTTCATCGACTTCACGAACGCGCTCCTCATCACGGCCTGCATCAACTTCTTCCGCTGACCCATGGCGGAGCCGATCGTGGTCGCCCCGGGCGTCGTGATCCCCGGGAGCGCCATCGTCGTCCGTGCCACGCGCTCGTCGGGCCCCGGCGGCCAGAACGTCAACAAGGTCTCGTCCCGAGTCGAGCTCCGTATTGATCTCTCACGCGTCGAGGCGCTGGACGAGGGGGCGCGCGCACGCCTCGCCGGCGCGGTCCGAGGCCGCCTCGACGCGGAAGGGCGGCTTCTCCTGACGAGCCAACGCACTCGCGACCAGCATCGGAACCTCGAGGACGCCCGGGAGAAGGCGCGTGCGATCGTGGCGGGGGTGCTCACGCCACCGCGGACGCGCAAGCCCACACGCGCTTCCGCGGCGGCCGCGAGAGACGCCTGCAGGAGAAAAAGCGCAAGAGTCGACTGAAACGGACACGGGCGAGAGGTGGCCCAGATATCGACTGAGCAAAGCTCAGTCGATGGCGTCAGTCGGACCGCAGCGCCTGCATCACGTCCACGCGCGCCGCTCGGGCCGCGGGCAGCACCGAGGCCACGATCGCCGCGGCGAGCAGGACGAGCGCCGAGCCGACGAGGGGCACCGCCCCGGGGAGGCGCACTTCCTGGAGCCAGCCCCCGGCGACACGCGCGAGGACGAAGCCGCCCGCGGTCCCGGCCACGATTCCCGCGGCCGCCATCCAGGCGCCCTCGCGGACGACCGCGGCCAGGAGGTGGCGGGGCTCGGAGCCGATCGCGAGGCGCACGCCGAACTCCCGCGTCCGCGCGCTCACGGAGAACGCGAGCACTCCCGCCACGCCGACCACGGCGATGGCGAGGGCCACCCCCGCGAAGCCGCCGAAGACGAGGGCGTTGAGCCGGTCGGGACTCAGCACCTCCGCGCGCACGTCGGCCAGGGTCGCTGCGCGCTCCACCGGCTGGTCCACGCTGACAGCTCGCGGATGGTCCGCGTGATGGGGTCGACGAGACTGTAGGGATCGACGCTCGCGTGCACGAACAGGCGGCCTCCCCAGAGCTCCTGCTGGTCGAGCGGGTGGTAGACGGTGACCGCCTCCCCGGGCACCACGTTCTCGTCGTCCACGTCCTTGACGATCCCCACGATGCGTCGCGGCCCCGTGTCGACGTCGATGAACTCCATCACGGGGTCGGTCCAGCGCAGGTGGCGGTTCACCGCATCCTGGTTCGGGAACATGCGCTTCGCGAGGCTCTCGCTCACGATCACGACGGGTGCTCTTGTCGCGGCGATCCGACTCGTCGAAGTCGCGGCCGGCGAGGAGGGGCACGCCGAGCGCCGCGAAGAAACCCGGGGAGACGATGCGGAAACGTCCGTGGGGATCGTGCTCGCCGGGGCCGAGCTCGTAGCCTTCCACCGTGAACTGGAAGCCGGGGCCGAATGACCCCGCGTCCCGCCAGGGTACGAGGGTGCCGACGGCCACGCGGTCGACCCCGGGCAGAGCGGAGATCCGCCGCATGACCTCCTTGTAGAAGAGGGGGACCTTGTCGGGGTCCGCGCGGTCGTATGAAACCACGGGGACGTTCAGGGCCAGCACCTTGTGCACGTCGAGCCCCGTGTCCGCCGACTGGAGGGCGAGGAGGGCCTTGAGGAGCATGCTCGCGCCCACGAGGAGCACGAAGGACGCGGCGATCTGCGTCACCGCGAAGATCTGCAGGCGCCGGCTCGTGCTGCCCGTGATGCGGAAGCTGCCGCTCGCAACGCCGAGCCCCTGGGCGCCGTCCGCGGAGGGAAGGCGCGGCACGAACGCGAGCACCCACCGCGGCGAGGAGGGCGAGACCGGCTCCCACCCAGAGGAGCGTCGCGTCCACGGTGAGGTCGAGGGCGCGCACCGAGAAGCGCGAGGCATACCGGGCGAGGATCGCCACCATCGGCCGGGCGCTCAGCACGCCGAGGGCGGCCCCCGCGCCCGCGAGGAGCAGGCTCTCCGCGAGGAGCGTGCGGCGGAGGGCAGCCCGGCTCGCGCCGAGCGCGGCCCGGATCGCGAGCTCGCCCTCCCGGCGGACCGCGCGGGCGAGGACGAGGTTGGCCACGTTGCAGCAGGCGATGACGAACACGAGGCCGGAGGCCGCGAGCAGCACGAGGAGGACCGTGCGCGCCCGAGCCGTGATCTGCTCGCGGAGGAGCCGGGCCTCGATCCGGAAGTCGGCGTTCGGGGGATAGGCTTCCGGGTGCTCCTGGCGCATGCCTTCGTGCACGGCGCGCAGCTCGGCACGCGCGGCCTCGAGGTCGACCCCGGGGCCGAGCCGCGCGAAGAGCTCCGTCATGCGGTGGACGCGACCGGTGACCATGGTCGCCGAGAGGTGATGGGGGCTCGTCACCACGTTCGCGACGATCTCGGTCTCCGCCGGATAGGGCACCGACGGCTCCAGCACTCCGATCACGGTGGCGGACCGCGATCCCAGCCGCACGGTCTTGCCGATCACCGACGGGTCGCCCTGGAGGGCGGTCGTCCAGAAGCGGTGGGTCAGGACCACTGCCCCCTCGGCGTTCGGGCCGTCGTCGTCCGGCCCGAGCAGCCGGCCGAGGACGGGGTGGAGGCCCATCACCTCGAAATACGTCCCTCCCACCACGCCGGATCGGACCTCGCGGGGCTCGCCGAGGCCCACGAGGGTGAAGGGGATGGTCGAGAAGTCGCCCCACGAGCTCAGGCCGCGCACACGGTCCCGCAGGTCCTGGATCTCCGGCACCGAGAAGGTCGCGTTCTCGGCCCCTATCCC
Organism: uncultured Acidobacteriota bacterium; assembly: GCA_963742595.1. Classification (GTDB taxonomy): domain Bacteria; phylum Acidobacteriota; class Vicinamibacteria; order Fen-336; family Fen-336; genus CAVPGH01. The sequence continues at coordinate 1,649,657 of CAVUMT010000001.1, forward strand.
CTGGGCGGTCTGGCGGATGTAGACGAGCCGGTCCTCGTCGCGGTTCGCGAGGGGGCGGAGCAGCACCCCCCGCACGAGGCTGAAGATGGCGGCGTTGGCCCCGATGCCCAGGGCTAGGGTCAGAACCACGGTGATCGTCAATCCCTTGGACCGCCAGAGCGACCGCGCCGCGAACCGGACGTCCTGCCAGAAGGCCATGCTCACCTCAGCTATACGACGAAACACAATGCGGGGGTTCGACGAGAATCGCGGGTTATTTTCGCGTGGCCCGCCAGAAAAAAGCTGGACAGAGCCCCGGCGGCGGGACTATCTTCCTATCGATATCGATAGGAGTTGACCCCTGGCCACCGAGAAGCTGGACCTCCTGATCCTCAAGACGCTGGACCTCGCCCCCCACCACGGGTACGGGATCGCCCGGCGGATCGAGCAGACGTCGGGCGGCGTCTTCAAGGTCACCCTGGGCTCGCTCTATCCCGCTCTCCAGCGACTGGAGAAGGACGGCCTCATCGACGCGGAGTGGAAGACGTCCGACAACAACCGCCGCGCGCGCTACTACCGCATCACGCCGCGGGGCGACGTCGCCTCGCCGCGGAGGAGAAGGACTGGGCGCGGGTGTCCGCGGCGGTGACGCGCATCCTGAAGGCGACGTGAGGAGGAGCGAGCCATGCTGAAGCGGCTCCGGCGGCAGTGGAGCGAGCTCGTGGCACGAGGACCGGCTGGACCGGGAGGCCCAGGAGGAGCTCCGACAGCATCTGGAGCTCGCGGCGGCCGAGAGGATCGAGGCGGGGACCGATCCCGTCGCGGGCGAGACGCGAGGCGCGGATCGAGCTCGGGGATCCGGAGGAAGCGCGCGAGCGGCTCCGCGAGGGCCGCACGGGCTACGGTCTGGACTCGCTCGCGAAGGACGCGGTCTACGCGCTGCGGCTCCTCCGCAAGCGGCCGGCCTTCTCCGCGGTCTGCGTGCTCACGATCGCCCTGGGCGTGGGCGCGAGCACGGCGCTCTTCGCCGTGGTGGACGCGGTGCTCCTCCGGCCGTTGCCCCTGCCCGATCCCGCGACGCCTCGTCCGCATCTACGACACGAACCTCGCCAAGGGCGTCGAGCGCACGGGAGTGGCGAGCGGCAACCTGTCCGACTGGCGGAGCCGCACGCGCGACGCTGCGCGGGCTCGCCGGACACTACACGATGGGCCGCACGCTCACCGTGGGAACGGACTCGGAGGTCGTGCTGAGCGCCCAGGTGACCGAGGACTTCTTCCCGGTGCTCGGCGTGGCCGCGGCGGTGGGCCGGACGTTCACGCCCGAGGAGACGGCGGCCGGCGCGCTTCAACACCGCGGCCGCGCCGGTGGGGGCCGACCCCGTGGTCGTGATCGGGCACGGCCTCTGGACAGCGGCGCTTCGGCGGCGATCCCGAAGTCGTCGGGCGGACGGTGATGCTGGAGCGACGGCCTTTCCGGGTGGTGGGCGTGATGCCCGCGAGCTTCGCGATGCCCGCGCCGGACGTGCAGGTCTTCCTGCCCTGGGGTCTCGCCGGCGACGAGCCGCGCGACCAGCACTACCTCTCGGCAGTGGCGCGCCTCGCCCCCGGCGCGACGCTTCCCCAGGCCGAGGAGGAGCTCCGCGCGGTCGCGCGCGAGCCTCGCCGGGGAGCATCCCCAGACGAACGAGGGCTGGAGCGTCGAGCGTCGTGTCCCTGCAGGAAGACGTCGTGGGCGACTCCGGCCGCACCCTCGTTGTGCTCCTCGGCCGCGGTGGGCGCTCGTGCTCCTCGTGGCCTGCGCCAACGTGGCCCTCCTGTCCCTCGCGCGCGGGCTCGAGCGCGAGCACGAGGCCTCGGTCCGCCTCGCCCTCGGCGCGTCGCGGCCGCGTCTCCTCCGCCAGTTCCTGATGGAGCCGGTCCTCCTCTCTCTCGCCGGAGGGGCTGCTGGGCGCGCGTCTTCGCCGTGGCGGGGCTCGCCCTTCTGAAGCGGGCGGACGCCGGCCTTCCCCGCGTCCACGAGGTCGCGCTGGATCCCCGGGCGCTCCTGTTCGCGGGCGTCGCGACGGCGGCGGCCGCGCTCATCTCGGGCCTGCCCTCCGCCTGGCGCCGGGCCCGCGCCGAGCCCGCCCCGGACCTCGTGGGAACGCCCGCGCCGGGTCGCCGGAGGCCGCGGCCGCCACGCCTTCCGCGACGCACTCGTCGTCGCCGAAGTCGCGATGGCGGTGGTGCTCCTCGCGGGAGCGAGCCTCCTCGTGCGCAGCTACCAGGCGCTGCAGGCCGTCGACCCCGGGTTCGATCCGCAGCGGCGTGCTCGTCGCGCCGATCTTCCTCGACATGGAGAGCTACGGGCGCGGCGGGAAGAGCCGCACGTACTACTCCGACCCTGATCGAGCGGCTCGAGGCCCTGCCCGGCGTCGTCTCCGCCGGGGGCGCGACCGCGCTGCCCGCGAGCCCGCTCGGCCCCGACTTCGAGCGGCCGGTCTGGCCCGAGGAGAACCCGGGCGACGAGAGGACGCGGCGGCCCGCGTGGGTGCGGGTGGTCACGACCGACTACTTCCGGACGCTCGGCATGCGGGTCGTGGCCGGGCGCGTCGTTCGACGAGCGCGACGGCCCGCGACGGCGCGCTCGCCGTCATGCTGAGCCAGGGCCTCGCGCGCCGGCTCTGGCCGGACGGGAGCGCGGTGGGCCGACGCCTCGTCGTCGACTACAGCACGGCGGGCACCTATCCCTACGACGTGGTGGGCATCGTGAACGACGTGCGCTTCGGCGGTCCGCGCACCGAGCCCCGGCAGGAGATCTACCTCGCGCACGCCCAGCGGCCCTACCTCGTCATGAACGTGGCCGTCCGCAGCACGGGAGACCCGCGCTACCTCGCGCCGGCCGTCCGCGAGGTCCTGCGCGAGCTGGATCCGCGCAAGCCCGCCCACGGAATCCACTCTCTCGACGACCTGCTCGGCGCCACCTACGCCCGCGACCGTCAGGCCATGCTCGTGCTGTCGGCCTTCGCCGCGGTGGCGCTCGTGCTCTCGCTCCTCGGCATCCACGGGATCCTCTCGCACCGCGTCCGCGAGAGGACCCGCGAGATCGGGATCCGCATGGCGGTGGGCGCGGATCGCGCGCACCTGCTGCGGTGGGTCGCGGGACACGGGCTGCGGCTCACCCTCGTCGGCGTCGCGCTCGGCGGCCTGCTCGCCGCCGCCTCTGCGCGGCTCGTCGTCCGGGCTCCTGTTCGGCGTGAGCCCCGCCGATCCCGCGGCCGCGGTGGCGATCCTCGTCCTTCCCCTCGTGGGCCTCGCCGTCTCCCTGCATCCCGCGTGGCGCGCCACGCGCATCGACGCCGCCGAGGTGCTGCGGGCGGGCTGAGAGTAACGCTCGAGCAACTCCGCCCGGACCGAGTCTGAACCAGCCCGCTTCGCATAGGCCCCCGGCCGCATCGTCTCGGGTGCCGGAGGTCGCTAGCGGCTAAGCTTCTCCTGGTGAGGGAATCGATCCTCCGTACCTACGTCACTCTGACCGTCCTGTCGACCCTCGCCTCCTCGTTCATCTGGGGAATCAACACCCTCTTCCTGCTCGATGCCGGGTTGACGGTCACCGGAGCCTTCGCCGCCAACGCCTTCTTCACCGCCGGCCAGGTCCTGTTCGAAGTGCCGACGGGCGTCGTCGCCGACACGGTGGGAAGGAGGGCCTCCTACCTTCTCGGCTCCGCCACCCTCTTCGTGTCGACACTGCTCTACCTCTTCCTGTGGAAGGCCGAGGGGCCGTTCTGGGCGTGGGCTCTCGTGTCGATGCTGCTGGGGCTCGGCTTCAGCTTCTTCTCCGGGGCTACGGAGGCGTGGCTGGTCGACGGCCTGCACTTCGCCGGATACGAGGGCACGCTGGACTCGGCGTTCGCCAAGGGCCAGATCGCCGGGGGCGCCGCCATGCTGGCCGGCACCGTCACCGGGGGCGTCATCGCCCAGGCCTGGGACCTCGGAGTGCCCTACGTACTGCGCGCGATCCTGCTCGCGTTGACGTTCGCGGTCGCGTTCGTCTCCATGCGCGACGTGGGCTTCGCGCCCAGGAAGGGAGCCTCGTTCAGAGCGGAGATGCGCGGCATCCTGAGATCCTCCCTGGACCACGGCTTCCGCAAGCCCCCCGTCCGCTGGCTCATGCTCGGCGCCCCGTTCAGCGGCGGGGTGGGCATGTACGCGTTTTACGCCATGCAGCCCTACCTCCTCGAGCTCTACGGGCGCAGGGATGCCTACTCCACCGCGGGCCTCGCCGCCGCGGTCGTCGCGGGAACGCAGATCGTCGGAGGCTACCTGGTGCGCTACGTCGGAAAGGCCTGTGTGCGCCGGACGTCATTCCTGCTCTTCGGCACCGTTGTGAGCGCGGCCGCCCTCGCGGCCCTCGGGGTCGTCTCCACCTTCGGCGCGGCCCTCGCACTCTTCGCGATCTGGGCCATCGTGTTCGCGGCCGTCTCGCCCGTCCGACAGGCCTACATGAACGCCCTCATCCCGTCCGAGCAGCGAGCCACGGTCCTCTCGACGGACAATCTCCTCGCCTCGTCGGGGGGCGTCGTCATCCAGCCGGCTCTGGGCAAGTACGCCGACGTCTCCGGCTACCCCGCCTCCTACGTCGCGGGCGCGGTCATCGAGCTGCTCGCGCTGCCCTTCGTCCTGCTCGCCCGGCGAGAGCGGGCGCCCTCGGATCCCATCGCCAAAGGGCACGAGGGGCGACCGCTGCCCAGAATGACTCGCTGGCATAGAGTGGACGGGGGATCAGCGAGGTAACGCGAGACGACTACGCTGCGTTGGCGAAGCCGTCCCGCGACTCCCTCGCCGTCAATTCACGCCAGACGGACGCCCTCTTCGAGGTGAAGCACGAGTTCCAGTCGGCGCTCTACGGGCCCGAGGAGCGGCGGGGATGGGAGCGCTGGAACGAGCACTTCCTTTCCCGCATCCTCGACGTGGCCCGTGACAACGCCGGCAAGCGCATCGTGGTTACCGTGGGCGTCGAGCACGGGTACTGGCTGCGAAAGCGGCTGCGGCGGGATTCGCGACTGGCCTCTCTCGAGCCGGAGGTCGCGCTGCCCTAGCAGAAGGAGTTAGGGAGACCGGTCAGGGCTCAAGACCCTTGATCACAGCGGCCGTGGCAGGCGGCGAAAGCCCCCGCCGGAGCGGGCGCGGCGACGGATTGAGGATTGATCGGGGTCAGTTGCGGCGACCCGCGCGGAACGCAAACTTGTCGATGCCGAGCCGTCGAATGCGAGAGTCGAGCGTGCTCGGCGCCATACCGAGCGACGCCGCGGCACCGTCAGGCCCGTATACGCGACCTCGAGCGGCTCGCAGCGCCGCCTCGATGCTCTGTCGCTCGTCCGCCGGTTCGGCGTCGCTCCGCGGAATCGCGGGGCCGGGCAGCTCGAAATCGGCAAGCTCGAGGACCTCGCCGCGGGCGAGGATCACGGCCCGCTCCACCAGGTTCTGCAGCTCACGGATGTTGCCGGGCCAGGGGTAGGCAACGAGAGCCTCCATCGCGCTCGGGCTGACGCCACGGATCCGCTTCCCGAGCTTCGTCGCGTACTGTCGCGCATAGTGTCCGGCGATCAAGGCGACGTCGCCCTTTCGCTCGCGCAGCGAAGGCATGGCGACCGGGAACACGTTCAGGCGGAACAGGAGGTCGCTGCGGAAGCGTCCCTCGCGCACCGCCTCGTCGAGGTTGCGGTTGGTGGCGGCGACCACGCGCGCGTCGGTCTTCAGCGTCTCGGTGCCGCCCACGCGCTCGAACTCGCCCTCCTGGAGCACGCGGAGGAGCGCGACCTGTAGCGCGGGCGGCAGCTCGCCGACCTCGTCGAGGAAGATCGTTCCCCCGTTGGCGAGCTCGAAGCGACCCTTGCGCCGCTCCAGGGCCCCCGTGAAAGAGCCCCGCTCATGGCCGAACAGCTCGGAGGCCATCACGCCCTCGGCCAACGCGCCGCAGTTCACCCTCACGAAAGGCCGCTTCGCGCGCGGCGATCCGGCGTGGATCGCGCGCGCGACCAGCTCCTTGCCGGTCCCGGTCTCGCCCGTCACGAGCACGCTGGCCCCGGTGGGGGCGACACGAGCCACGCGGTCGAGCACGCGTCGCATGACCGGCGACTCGCCGACCATGCCGAACGTGGCGCCGCTGGAGGCGATCACGTCCGCGCGGCCGGTCCCTCCGCTCGACTCTCCGAACATGGGCGTCAGCGCGGAGACACCCGCGTGCAGGTGAAGTCCGACCGGCTGCCCGCTCGATTCGAAGTCGCCGAGAACTGCGATTGCCGTCGACATGGCGCGTCTCCTTTTGTGCGATGCGACGCGCGCATTGTGGGACTCCGCACATCGGCGGGACAACCTCCTCTCGGGCCGCGCGGAGCACTCGTTCGGTCGTCGCGCGAACTCCTTCCAGCGGGGGGCGGCCGACTCTTCCGGGGTACGGCACCTGACTCGTTCGGGTCGCGGCCGGATTGGCCGCCGCCGGCGCGGCGCCTGGCCATGGGCCTCGCAGTGTCGATCGGCCAGGAGCGTGCGGCGAGCGCGGGCAGCGTTGGGGATCCACAACGACGACCCGTGCCCAGCGACGTTCAACGGTAGCTCGCTCGCGTTCCGGCGCTGACTTGCGCGACACGCGCACTCCGAAACGAGTGGCACGAGCCCTGCACAACGGCCCGCCCGTATGCGTCACCACCGGCTCAGCGTCGTTCCGACATCCACTGCCTGTCCGACTGCGTTGCGCGCGCAAGCGCCGCCGGCATTGCGGCCGGCGCTCGCGGACGCGCTCCTCATGAGGCTCGTCGTGTTTCCCGAGGACGCCCGGCTGGTCGGAGTGATCCTCGGCGACGTCGTCGTTCTCTTCGATTCCATACACCGGGACGACGCGGGCGACGTCCACGGCACGGCCAGTCGTCCGCGTTTTCTCGGTCATTACCCGAGCGCCGAGCGCGGCACCGCGGTCGGAGTTCAATTGGAGAGCTCGTGGTAACTTCGGCTCCGACCACCGGCGCGCCCATTCGCGGCCTGACGCCGCCGCGCTCGGCCGCGGCGACCGTCTTCCTCGTCTTGCTCGGCTTCGCGTCGCTCGCGGCGACGGCGGCCATCCTTCTTCCTTTCGCCGGGCCCGTCGTCCTCGCCGGCGCGCTGTCGATCACCGCCTACCCGGTCTACTGCTGGATCGGACGGCGCTGGCCCCGGCTCTCGCCGACCGTGCGCGCGCTGCTCACGGACCTCGCGATCCTGACGCTCGTCCTCGTCCCCGTCGTCCTCCTGATCTGGATGGCGGCGAGCCAGGTGGACCACTTCCGGCCCGGGCTGTCCCGCTGGATCGCGGCCGCCCAGGCCATCCACGAAGGCCGTCTCGACGATTCGCTGCGCGGAATCCAGCCGATCCCCGAAGCCGTGTCACGCCGGATAGGGCTGAGCCGCGCGCAGGCGAGGGCCTGGATGCTCGGTTCCGCCGCCCGAGGTCTCGACCATCTCGCCGACGGGGCCACGCAGGCGGCCGCGGAGGCGCTTCGAGGGCGTTGCGCTCAGCCTCGCGCTGTGTCCGCTGATCACGTTCTTCCTGTTGCGGGACGGGGCGGCCTACGTCGCGCGTCTGCGTCAATTCCTCCCGCTGTCCGCCGAGGACACACAGCGCTTGTTGGATCGGACGCGCGACGCGACCGTTGCGGTCGTACGGGGCCTCCTGCTCACCGCGCTGCTCGAGGGCGCGATCGCGACGCTGGGCTACGCCGTCATGGGAATCCAGGCCGCCGTCCTGCTCGGCGTGCTCACAGGCGTTGCCAGCGTCGTGCCGGTCGTCGGCACGAGCAGCGTCTGGGTCCCGGTCGGCCTGGTGACCGTCCTCTCCGGCCGCGTCGTGCCGGGCCTCCTCGTCCTGGCCTGGGGAACGGTGATGGTGCTCGGGATCGACAATTTCGCGGCGCCCTGGCTGGTTGGGCGCCGGATCCGCGTGAGCCTCCTGCCGCTGCTGTTCGGAATCCTCGGCGGCGCAGCGGTCTTCGGCGTGAAGGGCCTCTTGATCGGGCCGCTGATCGTCTCGATCGCCCCCACGGTTTTCGACCTGGTGCGCCTTCGGGTCTTTGGCCAGGCATCCCTCACGCGATGAGCGGGCGTCTTCGGAGCGGACGAGGAGGGATGGAACGTGTCCTGGACGTCACGCGTGACGGGCCCGAGCTGCGGCTGGCGCTGGCGGGCGACTGGACGCTTTCGGAAGGTCTACCCTCCATCGATGCGGTGGCGCGCGAGATCGGCGGATCGCCTCCGCGCCGCCTCGTGTTCGATGCCCACGAGCTCGCGGAGTGGGACAGCGCGCTCGTCGCCTTTGCCTACTCCGTCGCGAGGCTCGCGGGAGAGCGCGGCATCGAGATGGACGTGGGCGGGCTCCCTCCCGGCGCCCGGAAACTCCTGGACCTCGCGCGGGCCGTTCCTCCCCGAGCCGGCGCCCGCGCCGTCGTGGACGACGCGCTCACGGCGCGCGTGGGACGCGAGGCCCTGCGCGCCCGGGACACGGCCGCCGACGCGCTCGACTTCGTGGGCGAGACCCTCCTGGCCTTCGTCAACTTCCTTCGCGGCCGGGCCGGCATCCGCGCTCGCGACCTGCTGTCCGCGGTCGAGGCCACCGGGGTGGCGGCGGTCGGCATCGTGGCCCTCGTGAGCTTCCTCATCGGGGCGGTGCTCGCGTTCGTGGGCGCGGTCGAGCTGGAGCAGTTCGGGGCCGCGATCTACGTGGCCAGCCTCGTGGGCATCGGCGATGACGCGCGAGCTGGGCCCGATGATGACCGGGATCGTCATGACCGGCCGCACCGGCGCCTCCTTCGCCGCCGTGCTCGGGACCATGACCGTGAACGAGGAGGTGGACGCTCTGGTCACCATGGGGCTGCGGCCGATGGAGTTCCTCGTCCTGCCCCGGGTCCTGGCCACCGCGCTCATGCTCCCCGCGCTCGTGGCCTACGCGGACTTCATGGGAATGCTCGGCGGCCTGTTCGTGGGTGTGACGATGCTGCACCTCGGCACGGCGGAGTACCTCAGCCAGACCCGAGAGGCGCTCACGCTCGCGCACGTGTGGATCGGCCTCGGCAAGAGCGTCGTCTTCGGGATCGTCGTGGCGCTCACCGGCTGCTATTACGGGATCCGCTGCGGACGCAGCGCGGCCGCGGTCGGAGTGGCGACGACCGGGCGGTGGTCATGGGCATCGTGCTCGTGGTGGTGGTGGATGCCGTCGCCACCGTCTTCCTCTACGCGCTCGGGCTGTGACGACGTCGGCGGAGGCGCACGTGGAGGTGCGGGAGCTTGACCATGGCCTACGGCGACACGGTCATCCAGAAGGACCTCAGCTTCACGGTGGCAAGAGGCGAGATCTTCGTGATCATGGGGGACAGCGGCGGCGGCAAGAGCACGCTCCTGCGCCACATGATCGGCCTCAATCGCCCCGCGAGCGGCGAGGTCCTCTACGAGGGCGAGGCCTTCTGGGCGGCCGGACGACGAGGAGCGCGAGGCGCTCAAGCAGCGCTTCGGCGTGCTCTACCAGAGCGCCGCCCTGTGGAGCTCGATGACGCTGGCCGAGAACGTCGCGCTGCCGCTGGTCGACAAGCGCGGGCTCTCGGCCGCGGACGCGGCCGAGGTGGCCCGGCTGAAGCTGGCGCTGGTCGGACTGGCCGGGCTTCGAGGAGCACTATCCTTCCGAGATCAGCGGCGGGATGCGCAAGCGCGCGGGCCTGGCCCGCGCCATGGCCCTCGACCCCTCGATCCTCTATCTCGACGAGCCCTCGGCGGGGCTCGATCCCTTGAGCTCACGGCGGCTCGACGACCTCATCCTGGAGCAGCGGGAGAGCGCGGGGACGACGGTCGTGCTCGTCACCCACGAGCTGCCCAGCATCTTCGCGCTCGGCGACGACGCCGTGTTCCTCGACGGGGAGCGCAAGGCGATGATCGCGCGAGGCAAGCCCAGCGAGCTGCGCGAGCACCCGGATCCGAAGGTGCGGGCCTTTCTCAGCCGGGGGCGGTTGTGAGCGCGAAGGCCCACCCGCGGCTGGTCGGCGCCTTCGTCCTCGGAGCGATCGCGCTCGTGCTCGCCGCCATCGTCGCGCTGAGCTCGGGGAACTGGCTCGCGCGGCGCGACCGCTTCGCGCTCTACTTTCCCGGTTCCGTCAAGGGCCTCGACAAGGGCGCGCCCGTGACGTTCCGCGGCGTCAAGGTCGGAGAGGTGCAGGACGTCCAGGCCATCCTCACCGGCCGACCGGCCGCCCTCATCCAGATCGAAGTGGTGATCGAGGTCCGGCAACAACGTCGTCGAAGTGCCGCCGGGGCAGAGCGTGCCCGCCGACCTGCTGCCGTCCGCGTCGGCGAAGGACTTCGCGAGCGGACTGATCGCGCGCGGCATCCGCGCGCGCCTCAAGAGCGCGAGCCTGCTCACCGGACAGAAGTACATCGACCTCGACTTCCTTCCCCAGGAGCCGGCCCGCTTCGCGGGGCTGCGCCCGCGGTATCCCGAGCTGCCGACGACGCCCACGGCGGCGGAAAGGCTGGGCGACCGGGCCGAAGCGATCGTGGAGAAGCTGGCGGACCTGCCGCTCGAGCAGATGCTGGACGACCTGCGCAAGACGCTCGTCGCGGCGCGGGAGGTGTTGGAGTCGCGCGACCTGCGGGACGCCTTCGCCGGCGCGAATCGGAGCACGCGGAAGATGGAGTCGACGCTCGTGCAAGTGGAGGCGACCTTCCGGACGGCCGCCGAGACGCTCGTTGCCTTGCGCGGCGAGACGGCCCGACGGCGGAGGAGGCGCGGCAGACGCTGCGCGCCTTCCACAAGACCGCCGACGCAGGCGCAGGAGAGCCTGACCGACGCTCAAGGGAGACACTGAGCGGCGCCGACGACACGCGGCTCACCGCCACCCAGGCGCTGGAGGAGTTGACACACACGCTGCGCGCGGTCCGGAACCTCGTGGAGTACCTCCAGACGCATCCCGAGGCGCTCGTGGTCGGGAAGCAGAGGTCCGCGATCGGCTCCGGCGTGCCGGCCGAGAAGGAGACGAGACGATGAGGATCACTCGATCCGTGGCGGCGCTGCTCGCTGCGGGAGCGCTCGCCGGCTGCGTGTCGCTCAAGCGCACGCCGGAGGCCCGTTTCTTCACGCTGCGACCGGTCGCGGAGCGGCCGGCCGCCCGGCTTCGAATGCTGCTGGCCTCGGAATCGTCGGCGTGCTCCCCGTCTCGCTGCCGGGCTTTCTCGAGCGTCCGCAGCTCGTGGCCTGGAGCGCTCCGGGAGAAGTCCGCGTCGACGAGTTCCTGCGGTGGGCCGAACCCCTGGACGCGAGCGTGCAGCGCGTGCTCGCGGACGACCTGGAGACACTGTTGGCTTCGCATCGCGTCATCCGCTCGCCCTGGGCGAGATCCACGACCGTCCAATGCCGCGTGCGCGTGGAGCTGGTCCGCTTCGGCCTTCAGCCAGGCGGGGAGGTCGCGCTCTCAGGGCGCTTCGTCGTCCTGCCTGCGCAGAGCGAGCGTCCGCTCCTCAGCCGCGACGTCGAGCTACGGCGCGATCCCGGTCGGGCCGACCCGGGACGCGCGGTCGAGGCGATGAGCGCGCTCGTGGCCGACCTGGCCGCGGAGATCGCGAAAGCGATCGGCACTCTGCCGATGGAGACGTGGGACAGCGCACTCGCCGCGCCGGCTCAGCCGGCGTCCCGATAGGCGACCGCCGCGAGACCGATTCAGGTGGTCGTCCCCCGAGTGGCTGGTTTGACGTGCCCCCCGAGGTCGATGCGCTTCCATCCGAAGAGCCGAGCGTCGACCGACCAGCGACCCGGTCCCAGCATCGCGAGAGCGCCCGCAACGGTCCCGGCCAGGAGGCAAACCAGTCGATCGGGGGCCATGGTCAGGATGTGCGAGAGCTCGAGAGCGGCAATGACCGTTCCGGCCAGCGGCGTCCACAGCCCGGCGATCAGCAGCACTCCCGATGCCGCCAGGGATGCCGAGGTGAGCGTGTCGGGGAGGGGCGCGCCTGCCCACAGCTTCGAGCCGACGCGCACGACGACGACGCAGCCGACGACGAGCCGCAGGAGCATCAGTCCTGCGCCCGGCCAGCCGCCCGCGAACGTGGAATAGAGGCGTCGCAACTCGCACCCGTACGCAACAAGGATCGTCCTTGTGGGCGCGAGTCGAAACCCCCGATCGGGTCCGGGCCTCGACTCTTTCGAGTCGCGGACCAACGCGGCTCGGAGCGGAGTCTACGGCTCGATGATTCCTCTCTTGACCCCGATGATCGCCGCATGCGTGCGGTCGTTGGCATCCAGTTTCGAGAGGATGCTCTTGACCCGCCCCTTGACGGTGTCCTCGGTCACGCCGAGCTGATCCCCGATCTCCTTGTTCGCGTTCCCGGCCGCGATGAGCCGCAGGACGGCGATCTCCGCGGGGGTGAGGGCGTCGTCGCTCATGTGCTCGGCGACCTGGAACGAGACCTCGGGCGACAGGCTCCTCTTGCCCGCGTGGACCGCGCGGATCGTGCGCAGCAGGTCCGAATGGAGCGTGTTCTTGAGCAGGTAGCCCTGAGCACCCGCCTTGAGGGCGCGGAGGATGTGCACGTCGCCCTCGTAGGTCGTCAGCATGATGACCCTGGCCTCCGGAAATTCGGTCCGAATGGCGATCAGCGCGTCGAGGCCGTTCATCTCCGGCATCTGCAGGTCCATCAGTGTCACGTCCGGGCGGTGCGTGCGGAATTGCTGGATCGCATCGCGGCCGTTCCCGGCTTCGCCGACCACCGTCATGTCCGGCTGCACGCCGATCAATCCGGCGATGCCTTGGCGCACGAGCGGATGGTCGTCGACGGTGAGAACCCGGATGGGCGGGAGGTCGGGGCTCATGACATGTCTCCTGATCGTGCCGGCGCGCGGGAGGCGAACAGCCGTGACATCCAGGAGGGCCGCCGGGACGCCTCATACACCGCGCCGGCCGGAAGGTGTAGCTCCACCTCCGTGCCAACGCCGACTTCGCTCCACACCGCCAGCTTGCCTCCCATCAGCGCGGCCCGCTCTGGCATGCCGCGCAGTCCATAGTGTCCCTGGATCCCCTGGCTGGCGAGCACCGCCGGGTCGATGCCCTTGCCATCGTCACGTACCCGCAAGCGGAACTCCTTGTCGTCGTAGCGGATCTCGGCCTCGACCTGCCCGGCCTCAGCGTGCCGGTATGCGTTGCGAAGCGCCTCCGCCGCGACCTTGTAGATCTCGTCGCGAACGATCGGCCGCAGGTCCCGCGCGTGCCCCTCGACGGCCACCCGCAGCGTGGGCGGCCGGGTCGCGCTGCCGGCCGCGGCGAGTTCGTCACCCAGGGCGCTGATGGCGACCGCGAGATCGTTCCGCCCGAAATCCGAGGGCCGCAGGCCCTGCACCGCGTCCCGACCCTCAGTGATCGCCCGCGCCGCCTGCGCAATCGCGCCCTCCAGCGTCTCCTTGGCCTCTGCCGGGCGCTCGGGCAGCAGGTACGAGACGGTCTGGAAGCGCAGGAGGAGCCCATGGAAGCTCTGGAGGAGCGTGTCGTGCAGCTCCCGGGCGATCCGCGTCCGCTCTGCGATCCTCGCCTCGAGAGTCATGTCGAACGCGTGCTGCACCTGGCCCATCCGGAGCTGGTATGCCCCCGCCAGGAGGAACACGAGCAGGCCCGCGCACGAGGCGCGGAACCAGGTGGTCTTCCACCAAGGAGGCGTGATCACGATCGGCAGCGACACTCCCAGCTCATTCCAGATGCCGTCGCTGTTCGATCCCTGCACGCGGAACACGTATGCGCCGGGGTCGAGGTTCGTGTAGGTTGCGAGGCGGTGTCTGCTGTCCGCCTCGTTCCAGCCGGGATCGAAAGCCCTCGAGCCGGTACCGATAACGGTTCTTGTGGGAGTTAGCGTAACTCAGCGCAGCGAACTCGAAGGAGAACACATTGCTTGCGTAAGGCAGCGTCAAGGAGTCGGCGTAGGGAATGGCCTTCTTGAGTACCGACTCGGCGCCGATGGGAACAGGGTCGTCAAAGCTTTTGAAGTTGGTGAGAACGACTGGCGGCACGAAGGGACTGTCGCGGATATCTTCAGGGAAGAACCCGGTAACCCCTCCGTTGCCGCAGAAGAACATCTCGCCGGTCCGCCCTCGCTGGTAACAGCTCCGCGAGAAGTCGTTGCTCCGCAAGCCGTCGGAGACGTCGTAGTTCTTGAAACTCTCGCTCTGCGGATCGAACCGGGATATACCCTTCTTGCTGCTGATCCACAGCCTGCCGTCGGCATCCTCCAGAATACCCATGAGATCGTTGCTCGGCAGACCATCTCCTATCGTGTAGCGCGTGACGGCTTCACTCTGACGATTGAATCGATAGAGGCCCATTCCAGAGGCCAGCCAGAGTGCCCCGGCCCGGTCTTCGTGAATGGCTCCGATGCTGCCTCCCCGAAGTTTCTGAGGGTCACTCAGGCTGGGCATGTAGTGCACGAAGGTTTTGGTTCGATCGTCGAAGCGGCTCAGGATGCCGCCCCACGTCCCGAACCACAGCGTGCCGGAACGATCGCGAAGAATCGCCGAAACGCTGAATGGAAGGTCTTCCGACGCACTTGGGCCAAGCCGGTAGTTGGTGAATCGCTCCGTTGCTGGATCGAAGTGGCTCACGCCGCCAAACTGTCCCACCCATAACCCGCCGCGAGGATCTTCATAGACACAGATGACCTGATTGGTCATCAGGCTGCCGGGATCACGAGGGTCGTGTCCATAATGCTTGAACCGGCCTGTGCGCTCATCGAACCGATCCAGACCCGCGCCCTCGCCCCCCACCCAGAGATAACCGCGTGCATCTTTGAGAATGCTATTGACTTCAATGCCCTTGCTGAGACGGTTTCGGATGTCCGCGGCGGGAACATAGTGCGTGATGCGGCCGCTCTTGCGATCCAAGCGATCAAGGGCGCGGGGGAATGAACCGACCCACAGGACGCCGTCGGAGTCCTCGTGGAGCGCGCTCACCTTGCCGGGAGAGAGACTATCGGGTTCTTCGGGACGATGGGTATAGTGGCTGAATTGTGCCTGCCGAAGATCGAGAATGTTGACTCCGCCATTGGCCGTGCCTACCCAAAGCAGCCCGGACCGATCGCGGTAGATGGAAACAACGCTGTTGTCGCTGAGGCTGTCCGGCTCGTTTCGAGCATGTTGGAAGAGGCGCGCGAAACGCTCGGTGCGCCTGTCGAAGTAGGAGAGCCCCTGAGCTGGACGGCACCCAGAATCCGTCCGCTCCGTCAGCGAGAAGGGTGCTGCTGTCCAGCAGCGTCGCCCCGGCGCCGAGCGGATATTCGGTGAACCGCTTGGTTTGGCGGTTGTATTTGACCAGACCGACCATCGGGGAAGAGGCGAGCAGCCAGAAATCGTCGTGGCTGTCTTCGTACACGTCATACACGGCCAAGCCGGTGACTATCGGAGCAGGACCCGTGACCTGCCCTGTCTGGACGTTCACGTGAAACAGGCCGCCGTCGCCAACGAACCAGATCTCCCCGCGCTTGTCTTCAATGACGCGCCTGACCCACCCGACGAACTGACCGGCGCTGTCATTCCGGTAGTTCGTGAATGTTTCGGTCGCCGGGTCGAACCTGTCCAGCCCGCTGTCCAGGGTAGCGAACCATAGATGGCCGCGACTGTCGGCGGTAACGCTCGCAAGCGAATCGCCGCTGAAGCTCTTCGGATTCTTCGGATCGTGAAGATACCGAGTGGTACGTTCAGTCCTGGGGTCGAATCTGTTGATGCCGGGATACGAAGCAACCCACAAGTACCCCTGGGCATCTTCGAACACCGTGCGAATGAAATTGTGGCTTATGCTCCCGGGATCCTTGGGGTCGTTTCTGTATACGACGAAAGAGTTGCCATCATAGCGGTTGAGGCCCTCTCCGGTGCCAAACCACATGAACCCTCGGCGATCCTGCAGAATGGCCACGATGTTGTCCTGCGCCAGGCCATCCTTGGTGGTGAGGCGGCTGAATTTGAGGTCGCGCGGCAGAGCGTGGCCACCTGCCGCGTGGCGGATGATGGGTTGACCTCCAGGCGCGGCGGTCTGCGCGGGCGCCGGTTGCCCGCCGCAAGCCGCGACGAGCACGATCAGCACCAGCCGAAACGCCGGTCCATCCGCCCTGGCCGTCCGCATCCGCGTGGCAGTCATGGCTCGATGTTCGTCTCCCCCGGCGCAGACGGTTATGGCGGCCAGCAGGGGTTTCCGCTGGGTGACCATCGAACGCATTGGCCGACGCACCGGCACACGAGTCGTCGGACGGGCACCAATCCCCCTCCGACACTGCGAGTTCTAGCTCGAACGGGCTGATGCTGCAAGCATAGTCGATGCCGCCCTTGGCGGAGCGTCATGACCTCTTTTCGGGCTCGACGCGCGCTCAGTATTCCTGAGCAGGCGAGTACACGTGCTGGGTGCTCTCGATCTCGATCGCTGTCATGGCGCCGCCTCGGGCGACGGCAGGGCGGCGAGCAGAGCGGGCTGCGGTTCGGCGCGGCCGTGCTTCATCTCGAAGTGCCACTTCCAGATTTCGTAGATGGCCGGGTAGACGACCAGCTCGAGGACGAACGACGTGAAGATGCCGCCGACCATCGGGGCGGCGATCCGCTTCCACACGTCCGACCCGGTGCCGGTGGCCCACATGATCGGGATGAGCCCGATGAACGTCGTCGCCATCGTCATGAACTTCGGGCGCAGCCGCTTCGCGGCGCCTTCGACGATCGTCGCCTGGAGATCGGCGAGCGTCCGCAGGCGTCCTTCGCGCGACGCCTTCTCGTACGCGAGGTCGAGATACAGCAGCATGAAGACGCCGGTCTGGGCGTCGACGCCGAGCAGCGCGATCAGCCCGACCCACACGGCGACGCTCATGTTGTAGTCGAGCAGGTACAGGTACCAGATGGCGCCGACGGCCGAGAACGGTACGGCCAGCGACACGATCGCCGTCTTCACGAGCGACCGCGTGTTCAGGTACAGAAGCACCAACACGAGGAGCAGCGTGAGCGGAATGATGTACGCGAGACGCGCGCGCACGCGGGCCATCGCTTCGTATTGGCCGCTCCAGAGCACCGCGTACCCCGGCGGCAGCTTCACCTGCTCGCGCACCACGCGGCTCGCCTCGTCCACGTAGCTGCTGATGTCGCGGCCGGCGACGTCCACGAAGACGTATCCGGTGAGCAGCCCGTCCTCGTTGCGGATCATCGCGGGTCCGGTCGCGACCTTCACGCGCGCCAGCTCGCCGAGCGGGATCTGCCGCTGCCCTTCGGAAACCGGCACGAGCACGCGCGCGAGCGCGTCGATGTCGGACCGGAAATCGCGCATGTAGCGGACGTTCACCGGATACCGCTCGCGCCCCTCGATCGTGGTGGTCACGTTCTCGCCGCCGATCGCGTTCTGGACCACGCTCTGCGCGGTCTCGACGCTCAATCCGTAGCGCGCCAGCGCGTCGCGGTTCCACTCGATGTCGAGGAAGCGCCCGCTGCCGGTACGCTCCGCGAACACGTTGCGCGTGCCGCTCACGGAGGGGAGCGCCGCCTCGATGGCCGTGCCGATCCTCTCGATCTCCGCGAAATCGGCCCCGGAGATCTTCAGCCCGACCGGCGTGCGGATCCCGGTCGTCAGCATGTCGATCCGCCCCTTGATCGGCATCGTCCAGGCGTTCGAAACCCCGGGATACGAAAGCGCCGCGTTCATCTCCTCGACCAGCTGCTCCTCGGAGATGTGATCGGGCGTGATATGCCGGAGCACGCGCTTCGTCCACTCCGGCGCCCACCCGGAGTACCACGTTCTCGACCCGGCGCCACTCGGACGTCGGCTTGAGCGTGATCACCGTCTCGAGCATCGAAAGGGGCGCGGGATCGGTGCTCGTGTCCGCGCGCCCCGCCTTGCCGAGCACGCGATCGACCTCCGGGAACTGCTTGATCGCCCGGTCGCTCACCTGCACCAGCTTCTGCGCCTCGGTGATCGAGATGCCGGGCATCGTCGTCGGCATGTAGAAAAGCGACCCCTCGCGGAGCGGCGGCATGAACTCCGACCCGAGGTGCGCTGAACACCGGCACCGTGACGACGACGAGCGCGACGGCGCCGCCGATCACCGACCACTTCCACCGCAGCGACCAGCGGACGACCGGCTCGTACATCCGCATGAGGAAGCGGCTGATGGGATGCGACTCCTCGGACCGGATCCGGCCGACGACCACCGCGTTGGCCACCCGACACAGCCACGCGGGCCGGAACTCGAAGCGCCGCACGCGCGTGAAGAGCACGCGCAGCGCCGGGTCGAGCGTGATCACGAGGGCCGCCGCCACGAGCATCGTGAGCGTCTTGGTGTAGGCGAGCGGCTTGAAGAGCCGCCCTTCCTGCGACTCGAGCGCCAGCACCGGAAGGAACGACACCGCGATCACGAGCAGCGCGAAGAAGCTCGCCGGCGCCACCTCCTTGACCGCCTCGAGGACGACCTTGTGATGGTCGCGCGTCGATCCGTCGCGCTGCGCCTGCTCGAGCTTCTTGTGGGTCTGCTCCACCACGACGATCGCCGCGTCCACCAGCTCGCCCATCGCGAGCGCGATGCCCCCGAGCGACATGATGTTCGCCGTGATCCCCAGCCCGTGGAACGGGATGAACGCCACGAGCACGGCCACCGGAATGGTGATGAGCGGGATGAGCGCGCTCGGCACGTGCCACAGGAACAGCAGCACGATGAAGGCCACGGTGAGGACCACTTCGACGAGCGTCACGCTCACGTTGTCGATCGCGCTGCGGATCAGCGCCGAACGGTCGTAGATCGGGACGATCTCCATCCCCGGCGGCAGGCCGGGCTCGATCTGGCGGATGCGCTCCTTGACGCGGTCGATCACGTCGACCGCGTTCTCTCCCTGGCGCATCACGACGATCCCCGACACCACTTCGCCGGCGCCGTCCAGATCCGCCAGGCCCCGCCGCAGATCCGGGCCGACGGCCACGTGGCCGATGTCGCGGATCCGGATCGGCGTGCCGCTCTCGCTGGCGGACACCACGATGCCCTCGAAGTCGGCCACCGACTTCGCGTACCCGCGGCCGCGCACCATGTATTCGGTGCCGCCGAACTCGATGAGCCGACCGGCCGTCTCCACGTTGCCGCCGCGCACCGCCTCGACCACGCGCTGTATCGACAGGCCGTAGTTGCGCAGCCGGTTCGGGTCCACGTTCACCTGGTACTGCCGGCCGAAGCCGCCGAGCGAGGCCACCTCCGACACGCCGGGCACCGCCTTCAGGTGGTAGCGCAGGTACCAGTCCTGGTACGACCGCAGATCGGCCAGGCTGTGTCGGCCCGAGCGGTCCACCGAGCGCGTACTGGAATACCCAACCGAGACCGGTCGCGTCGGGGCCGAGCTCCGTCCGCGAATCGGGCGGCAGCCGCGACAGCACGCCCGAGAGGTACTCCAGTGTCCGCGTGCGCGCCCAGTAGGTGTCGGTGCCGTCCTCGAAGATCACGTAGACGAACGAGTAGCCGAAGTCGGAGACGCCGCGGACCGCGCGCACCCGCGGCGCGCCGAGCAACGCCGTCACGATCGGATACGTGACCTGCGCCTCGACGAGGTCGGGGCTGCGCTCCCACCGCGAGTAGACGATGACTTGCGTGTCGCCGAGGTCGGGGAGGGCATCGAGCGGCACGCTGCGCAGCGAGCGCGCGCCCGCGAGCGCGGCCGCGGCCACGAGCAGCAGGACGAGGAACTTGTTCCTGACCGAGAAGTCGATGATGCGGTCGATCATGGCTTCGCGCCTTTCGCGTGGCGCGACGGGTCCGCGACGAACTGCTGCTTGCAGCCGTCGGAGCAGAAGTAGAACCGGCGCTCGCCGTGCGCCGCCGTGCGGCCGGCCTCGCCGGCTTCCGTGGGATCCACGTGCATCCCGCACACCGGGTCGAGCACCGCCGCCTCCGGCGCCGCTGAAGCCCCTCGGGTACCCGCCTTCATGCGGCTCTCGGAATCGACGAAGAAGGTGCCCGAGATGACGATTCGCTCGCCGGGCATGAGCCCTTTCGTCACCTCGACGTCGTCGCCGATGCGCCACCCCGTCTCGACCAGCCGCGGCTCGAAGTACCCGTGGCCGCTGTCGACGAACACCGTCTTGCGCAGGCCCGAGTCCACGATCGCATCCGCCGGCACGACGAGCGTCGGCGGGAGGTCGACCGGGAACTCCACGTCGACGAACATGCCGGGCTTGAGCGCCCGCTGCGGGTTCGCCGCCTCGAGCCGCACCTTCAGCGTCAGCGTCGCCTCGTCGAAGACCGGCTCCGACGCGCTCACCGTCGCCCGCAGCGCGTGGCTGCCTTCGGCGGTGGTGATCCGCGCGGAGGCGCCGCGGCGGATGAACGGCAGGTCGTCGCGGTACACGTCGGCCAGGATCCACACGCGGCTCAGGTCCGCGATCCGGTAGAGCTCGAAGCCGCGATCGAACCGGAGGCCCGGGCGAGACGCTGCGCTTCAGCACGAAGCCGTCCACCGGCGATTCCACGCGGATGTCACGCACGAGTTCGCGGCGCTGGCCCATCTCCCTGAGCTGCGAGTTGGAGACGCCCAGGGTCCGCAGCTCGTCGGCCATCCGCTCGATCTCGTCCGCGCCGCGCGAGGAGGGGTGCGACTGCGCCTGTGGCCGCGCCTGCGGCGGCGGCTGCGTGGCCGCCATGCGGTAGAACACGTCGAGGGTGGTGTAGTACGACTGCTGAGCGTTCCTGAACTCGGCCTCGGGCGCCAGGAACGTCGCGAGCACCTGGTCCCTCTTCACGGCGTCGCCCGTTGCGACGCCGCCCACGTCGCGGATCCAGCCGCTCACGGCGGCGACGATCGGGTACGTCCGGTTCTCGTCGGGCGCCACCCGCCCGGTCGTCCGCAGTCGCCGGGTGCCGGGCACCCGGCTGACGACGCCGACCCGGACGCCGATCGCCTGCTGCCGCTCGGGACTCACCTCCACCGCGCCGTCCGGCCGTGCGGGGGCCGCGGCGTCGCCGTCCGCCGTGCCGCCCGCACGATCCGCCTCGAGGCGCATGCCGCAGACCGGGCAGTCGCCGGGATGGTCGCTCCGATAGTCCGGGTGCATCGGGCAGGTGTAGACGGTTGCCGCGTGCGCACTGGCTCCCGCCGTGCCCGACCGATGCACCCACAACGTGCCGGCGAACGAACCCGCGACGAGGCACACGGCGAGCGCGATGACCGTCATGAAGCGTTTCATCGGCGTAGCCTCCCGTCAGCATGTCGCGACTACTTCACTCCGGAAGGGCTCGTCCCACGGCCGCCCGCATGGGAACCTCCGAGGGCCTGCTCGTGGAGCTTCTTGTAGGTGCGCACGCGCTCGGCGGCCTGCTCGGCCGTGAGGTTCTGTGGCTGCGGCGGCTTCTCGTAGCCGTCGTATTCGTAGCCGAGCTGCGCTGTACGGTCACTCGAGCTGACCGGCAGATCCACGCGCTTGCCGCTCCTGTCCCCGTACGCGAACTTGCGATCGAGGTACTTGGGATCGGTCGGGATTCGTGTTGCCGAGCCGGTTCCAGCTTTCCCAGAGCCGGTCGATGTTGGCGTGGTGGAGGTAGAACATCGGGTCGCCTCCGACCGTGGAGAACTCGGCCATGTCGCCCCCGAGGGCGAAATGAGTGAAGAAGTGCGGGTTCTGGTCGAGCCGAGGATTGAAGCCAAGGCTGCCCGTGCGGCGAGTCGATGTAGAACTTCTCGTTGAGGGCGTCCAGACGTGATCCAGTCCCTGTAGAGCGTGTCGATCCGTTCGCCCCCGTTCACCCAGAACCAGCGCGTGCCGTTGTACAGCGTGGTGCCCGGGTCCCGGAACACGGCGGGGACGATGAGATCGTTGGGGTCGCCGGTGACCGGGTTCCAATACGGAAGCGAGAACTCCTCGTCCTGCAGCACTTCGCGAATGACGCCCTCGAACTGGGCGAGCATCAGTCGATGCCACGGCAGGAAGTACCACTGTTGAAACTGCTCAGGGTCAGAGGGGTCGTAGGGGTGCGCCTGGCAGCCGTTCCAGACGGCCTCGGCGTCGGCTCGAGACTCCGGCGGAAGGGTCGCGATCACCTCCGCCTTCCTCTTCTTGGACAGATCCCACAGGGCCGCCGGGAAGCCCTTGACCCAATGGGTGTTCCACCACCACTTCCACGAGCGCTTGATCGTGTTCGGGCAACGTCCCGCATGATCTCGACCGCCCGCGCGTACTTCGCGAGCATCACCTGGCCCTCGCGGGCTGTTGACGTTGTAGCGGGTGTGGCGCTTCCTCGGGCCCTGTGAAGCCGCGGCGGTCGCGCTCGTCGGGTCGCTGCTCGAGGACGAAGCTGCGCCACTGCTCGTCTGGGAAGGCGCCGCCGCCGGTGCTCTTGGCCGCAGCGCGCCGGCGGAGGCGCGCCGAACGGCAGCTCCAGGATGTCGTGCAGCGCCGTGTGCGTCGAGAGCGTCGGGTCGAGGAACATCAGCGCTCCGGCGGACTGCATCATCCCGCTCACCAGGTAGAAGCGATTCCCGATCACCGCGCCCGCGATGCCGTGACGCGGCATCGGCATGGAGGGCAGCGCGATCCACGAGTTCGTCAGCGGGTCGTAGGCCTCGACGGCCTTGAACGCGCCGACCAGCTCCTTGGTCGTCACCTCGCCCCCGGCCGTGTAGATGCGGCGGCCGTCGGTGCCGGAGGCCCCGCCGCTGCGGGCGGTCGGCATCCGCTCCTTCGGAGCACTCCACGTGTTCGAGATGGGGTTGTACTCCTCGACCACGTCGGTGTTGGTGGCGGACAGGATGAAGCCGTGGCCGGTGCGGCCGCCGATCACGTAGATCTTGCCGTTGACGACGCCGCTGAACGCGTGGTTGCGCGGCACCGACATCGGCTCGCGGCTCTGCCACTTGTTCGTGGCCGGGTCGTACACCTCGTTGGTGCCGAGGACACGGGAAGGTCCGAAGAAGACTGAAGAACGGGTCCTTCGACCCTTCCATCGTCGTGGCGCCGCCGATCACGTAGATCTTGCCACCGACTTCCGCGGCGACCGCGGACCCGCGCTTGCCGGGCAGCGGCGGCAGCGACTTCCAGGAGTCCGCCTCCGGGTCGTACTCCCACGCGTTGTCGATCGGCTCCCACGCCCCGCCGACGGAGATGGCAGTGTCCTTCGGAGGGACGAAGCCGCCCATCACGTAGATCTTGCCGTTGGCGACGGCCAGGGCCGCATGGTGAGCCGGCCGCGGCATCGACGTCTTCTTCGTCCACTTGTCGGTGGCCGGGTCGTACTCGTAGGCGACGCCGCGGGCCTTGCCATCGTCCCAGCCGCCGAACACGTAGAGCTTGCCGTTGGCGGGGACGCCGTAGAGCTCTTCATCCGGCTCCGGGAACGGTGCGCCCTTCTTCCAGGGCGACGCCGGCATCTGGGCCAGCGCGCTCGTGACGAACACCAGGCTGGCGATCATCCCGGCAACCAGTGCGGTTGCCCGTTGTGACACTCTCGACATGACGGTCTCCTTCAAAGTTATTGATGATTGATGAGGGGTGATCTCGGTCACCGGCCCTGGGACGGCGTCGCCTGTGCGCTCGTGGCGGCACCAGCTGCCGGCGGCGGGGCACCGAACTGCAGCTCCAGGATGTCGTGCAGCGCGGTGTGCGCCGAGAGGGTGGGGTCGAGGAACGTCATCACCCCGGCGGACTGCATCATCCCGCTCACCAGGTGGAAGCGATTCCCGATCACCGCGCCCGCGACTGCCGTGACGCGGCATCGGCATGGACGGCAACGCGATCCACGAGTTCGTCAGCGGGGTCATAGGCGTCGATGGCTTTGTACGCGCCGACCAGGTTCTTGGTCGCCACCTCGCCGCCGGCCACGTAGATCCGGCGTCCGTCCGTGCCCGAAGCCCCTCCGCTGCGAGCGGTCGGCAGCCGATCCTTCGGCGCGCTCCAGGTGTTCGAGACGGGGTTGTACTCTTCGACCACGTCGGTGTTGGTGGCGGACAGGATGAAGCCGTGGCCGGTGCGGCCGCCGATCACGTAGATCTTGCCGTTGACGACGCCGCTGAACGCGTGGTTGCGCGGCACCGACATCGGCTCGCGGCTCTGCCACTTGTTCGTGGCGGGGTCGTACACGTCATTGGTGCCGAGGACGCGAGCAGGTCCCATGAAGGTGAAGAACGGGTCCTTGGACCCTTCCACCGTCGTGGCGCCGCCGATCACGTAGATCTTGCCGCCGACTTCCGCGGCGATCGCGGCCCCGCGCTTGCCGGGCAGGGGTGGCAGCGCCTTCCAGGAATCCGCCGCCGGATCGAACTCCCACGCGTTGTCGATGGGTTCCCACGCGCCGCCGACCGGGATGGCGGTGTCCTTCGGAGGGACGAAGCCGCCCATCACGTAGATCTTGCCGTTCGCAGCGGCCAGGGCCGCATGGTGGGCCGGCCGCGGCATCGACGCCTTCTTCGTCCACCTGTCGGTGGCCGGGTCGTACTCGTAGGCGATGCCCCGGGCCTTGCCCCCGCCAAAGCCGCCGAACACGTAGAGCTTGCCGTTCGAGGGAACGCCGTAGAGCTCCTCGTCGGCTTCCGGGAACGGTGCGCCCTTCTTCCAGGGCGACGTCGGCATCTGGGCCAGCGCGCTCGTGACGAACGCCAGGCTGGCCACCATCCCCGCGAGCATCGCGGTTCCCCGTCTCAAGACTTTCGACATTCGAGGTCTCCTTTCAAACCGTGAAGATGAAAACAGCGGCCTATCTCGTGTTGACGATCAGGCCGAGCAACAGGTAGTGGACGTCTCTACTGCCTCTACTGCTTTCCCACATGTACGAAGGCTGAACCAGGACGCGGCGGTTCACTGGCAGCGTGACGCCGGTCCAGAGTCGATCCCTGTTCCACCCGCCGATGCGCTCGTAGAACGTTTCGTACGAGACGAACGGCTTCACATTGCGGCCTCCCACCGCGAGGGGATGCGCGATCGCGATCCGGCCGCGATAGCGATTGACGTCCGCCGCGCCATCCGGCCGGAACCTGCGGACGTACATGTTGCGGACGGACACCTCCAGCTTGCGGATGGGGATCGCCACCGTCCCGTCGATCCGGAACTGGTGCTCGTGGTAACTGTCCGTGAACCGTCCCGGCTCCGGCGTCATCTCATTGAGGCCGCTCGCGGGAACCCTGTAGCCCATGTAGCTGGGCGTGATGGTCAGGAACTTCGCCGCCCGGATCGGGACGTCGACTTGCGCGACGGGCACTCCCAGCTCGCCGATGTAGAACCCATAGACCTTGAGATCGATCGGTTTCCGCACCGGGCTGTTCAGCACCAGCCAGGCCGAGGGCGCGAACAGCGAGCCACGTCCACCGCCAACGTCAGGCAGAGGCACAGTCGGTGGATCTGGTGGATCTGCTTCCTGGGCAACACACGGCGCGCCCAACGAAATCGCACAGGCCACCAGCGCACTTCGCACCAGGGACCGCGCACGCTTTGTGAACCCCCGCATCACCACCTCCACCGACGTCGCGATCGACGCGACCGTCACTGTTCAGCGAACCTCGTTGGGAGGTCCGGCCGTCATGCCTCGCTGCCACTGCAACGGCGATGCCGCAACGCGCGATCCAACGTGAACGCGCCAGAATTGGCGCTGCCGTCGAAGCCGATGGGGATGTGTGGGGGCGCAGAACTCCTTGCAGGTGCGCATCATGCGACGGGCCGCCCGGCGTGGCCAGACGCGGCTCACCGGCGTGTCACCAGCTGCCGCCGGGGTGCGATCGGGACGCTAGGGAGCGGCTCAGGCCCCGTGCCCGTTGTGGTTCCACAACGAGCGCGAGCTGGGCATCGCGCGGTGCCTATGCGCCGGGCGAGCGGTGGCGGCGCTCAGCGCCGACGATTCCTGTCGCACACACCGCGCGAATCACGCCGTGACGCGGGTTCCACTGCCGACGAACAGTGCTGATTCTGGCGTACTCACGATGCATCGCGCGCTGGCATCGCCGTTGCTACGCACTCGGCCGGCACATCCCGTGCTGAACATGAGGCGGGCGCTGCGATCAGATCAGACGCCCAGATTTGGGTGGTGCACTTTGAAGGTGAACCGTCAGAAGGTCGTCAGGATCGTGGGTCGTGCTTTCGCATTCGCGTGCGTGGCCGAGGCAGGACTGGCGCAAACCGAGCCGGCGAACGCGACACCGCCCGCAGGCGGACGAGGGCCCATCCACCGCCGCAATGGCCCAGGAAGCGACGAATCCGTTCGCCGCAAGCTGGCTGATGCAGATCCAGCAGAACAACAACTGGGTGGAGATGCCCTTCGGCCAGGAAGGACGGGTGCAGAGCAACCTGCAGTTCCAGCCGTTGATGAGTGTGAGACTGACGGAGAACTGGCCGCTCATCATCCGTCCGGTCGTGACCATCGTCAATTCCCGGCCCTCCCTCGATCAGAACGGGCAAGGTGACCGAACGACCGGGTTCGGCGACACCGTTCTCGGATTTGCGCTTCCGCGCCCGCTGTTCGGCGGCAAGCTCATGGTCGGCGCGGGGCCGACGTTCATCGTTCCCACCGCGTCGGAGCGGGAGCTCGGCCAGGACGTGTGGCAGCTCGGCCCCGACCTGGGAGCCGTCCTGCAGCTCCGGAACGTGATCGCCTATGCCTTCGCGCAGCAGTGGTTCAAGGTCGGCGGGGACGGTCGGAAGACCAGCCAGATGAGCACCGTCTTCAACGTCACGCGCGTGTTCCAGAACGGGTGGACCATCGGGACCCAGCCCACACCTCTTCGTCGATTGGGAGGCGCGGGATGGTGAGCGAGTGACGTTCCCGATCGGGGCGCAGGTCGGGAAGATGTGCAAGTGCGGAGGCACGCCGACGTTGCTGCAGTTGCAGTTCCAGTACTACGCGATTCGCCCAAATGGCGGCGGTCCGAAGTGGAACGTGCAGCTGCAGGTGACTCCGACGCTCGCCAGCCCGTTCAAGAAGCCGGTTTTCTAGGAATAGAGGAGTCATGAAGATGCGACGAAAGATTGCGTATTGGGGAGCGACGGGGCTCGTGGGACTCGCCACGCTGTCCGCCGCGTTTTTCTATCTGACGGGCGCCCACGAGGCGGTCGAGAACTTCCGGAACGTGGGATATCCGCAGCAGCTCCGCGTCCTGCTCGGCATCGCGAAGCTGGCCGCAGCCATCGTGCTGCTCCTCCCGCGCCTACCGACCTTGAAGGAATGGGCCTACGCAGGCTGTACCTTCATGTGGATCGCGGCAATCGTGGCGCATCACGTGGCCGGCGACGGGAAGTCCTTGCTGCCGGTTCCGTTGCTCGGCGCGCTGGCGGTTTCGTACGTCACCCGTTCCGCGAGCCGCGGCGGTTCCGCCACGGCGATCCCGGCGTAGCGGGACAGATGGGAGTCATGTCGATCGGAGCGGGGCGCTTGGCCTCAGGGTCCTGCCCGTAGAACTGGACTGATTGGGCGACGAGTGTCGATCGAGCGCGACCTTCGGGCACGCACCGCCGTTGTGACCCCGCAACGAGGTGCAGTGGAATCAGCCCTGCGCGCTTCCCGCGTGCTGGGGGGAACGCCGGGCATCTCCGCCGCGCCCTCGGCGCCGTACACGCGGCCGCGGCTGGCCGCCAGCGCTCGTTCGATCTCCTGACAAGGCGCGGCCGCAAGTGGCCGTCCTTGAAGGAAATTTGGCGGGGTGGACGGGACTCGAACCCGCGACCTCCGACGTGACAGGCCGGCGTTCTAACCAACTGAACTACCACCCCGCTCGGGTGGGTCTGTCTGGTGGGCGGTAGAGGATTCGAACCTCTGACACCCGGCGTGTAAGACCAGTGCTCTACCGCTGAGCTAACCGCCCAACGGACAAACAATGAAGGGTATCGGAGGGTGCAGGGCGTGTCAAACGCCGGCTACGAAGCCCCGGCGGGAGACGCGAGCGAGTCGGCGAGCGCTTCCTTCCACGAGCGGAGCGGAGAGAGGCCCTGGGAAAGCGCCCGAGCGTTGTCGAGGACGGAGTAGGCCGGCCGAGCCGCGGGCAGGTCGAGCGAGGCCGCGGTGATCGGAGCGACCTCGACGCTCAGGCCGGACAAGGAGAGGGCTTCGACGGCCATCTCGTGCCACGAGCAGGATCCCGCGTTCGTCACCTGGACGAGCCCGCGTGCGCCCGCGCGGACCACCTCCAGGACGCCCCGCGCGAGGTCCGGGGCATACGTGGGCGCGAACACCTGATCCGAGACGACGCGCAGCGGCTGGCCGGACCGGGCCTTGGCGAGGATGCGGTCGACGAACGATCCGCCCTTCTGGCGGCTTCCCCCCCGGCCGAAGACGCCGCTCGTGCGGACGCAGAGGCATTCGCCGCGCGCGCTCGCCGCCAGGTGCTCGCCCGCGAGCTTCGAGACGCCGTAGGCGCCGAGGGGACCGGGAATGTCCTCCTCGCGATAGGGTCGCGTGGCGCGACCGTCGAAGACGTAGTCGGTCGAGAAGTGGACGAAGAGGGCGCCGACCTTGCGGGCAGCGCGGGCGAGGACGAGCGGGCCCAGCGCGTTCACTTCCAGGGCGAGGCCGGGCTCCGATTCCGCGCGGTCCACCTGGTTGTAGGCGGCGGCGTTGAAGACGACGTCGGGGCGGATGCGGCCGACGAGGGCGTCCACGTCCTCCAGTCGGGCCACGTCCAGCTCGGCACGGCCCCCGGACCAGACCGCCTCGGCGCCGAGGAGCGCCACGAGCTCGCGGCCGAGCTGGCCGAAAGCGCCCGTGACGAGGGCCTTCAAGCGTCGATCTTTTCCGCCAGGCGGAAGTCGCGCTCGGTGAGGCCGCCGGCGTCGTGCGAGCTGAGGGTCAGGGTGACGCGCGAGTAGTTGACCAGGATGTCGGGATGGTGGTTCATCGCCTCCGCGCGCAGGGCCACGCGGGTGACGAAGCCCATGGCCTCGGCGAAATCCGCGAACGTGTACTCCTTGCGGATCGCGTCGCCCGCGCGCGCCCAGCCGGACAGCCGGGCCAGCTTCTCCTTGATTCCCGCTTCGTCGAGCTTGCTCGTCATTCGGAGACCTGCGGCGTCGAGTCCGGGGCCGAGCGCGGACGGCGGCGGCGGCGGCGGCGCCGATGGCGCGGGCCGGGACTTCCATCCGGACGCGCTTCGCCCGGCGCGTGCGAGCCGGGGGCGTTTGGTTGTCCCGCGCTCGAATGGTTCGCGGGGACGGGAGCCGCGGACGGCTCGATCGCGCGCCAGTGGACGGCCAGCTCGCGCCCGTCCTCGCCCCCGTGGATCTCCAGCCAGCGGAGCGCCTCGTCGAAATAGTGCCGGCCCGCGAGAGCCTGCTTGGCGGAGGCTCCGCCGTCGGCCTCGCGCAGCCGCCGCTGCGCCAGCAGGACGAGACGCAAGCGATCGAGATCGCGTCGGGCGAAGGGCAGGACGAGCGGTCCGGGAAGCGGCGCCGCGGGCTGAGCCTCTTCCTCCTCGGCTCCTCCCAGGGCGGCGATCTCGGCGGCCACGTCGTCCGCCGGCTCCTCTTCGACGCCCTCCTCGGCGGGCTCCTCCGCGCGCTCCTCGTTCCGGCGCGCCGGGGCCTGCGCGGCCACCCGCCGCAGGGGGACGCCGAGGGGAACGAGCAGGCTGCCCATCACGAGCGCGTTCGTCAGCTGGTCGGACGACGCGAGCCCCGCGTTCCTGTACTCGTCCAGCCGGCCCAGGCTGCCCAGGAGGCGGTCGCCTCCCTCCGCGATCGCCTGGTCGGCCTCGGGCAGCAGGTAGGCGAGCAGCCCGTACTCGTGCAGCAGGCGGAACGTCTCGCGCGACCGGCCCTGCCGGAGGATCTTGTAGAACTCGTCGAGGATGCGGGCGGGACTGCTGCGCACGATCTCGCCGCGCAGCGAGCGGATCGCCTCCACGGTGTCCTGCTCGATCGTGAAATCGAGGCGGGCGGCGAGCGCCACGGCGCGCAGCATCCGAACGGGGTCCTCGCGCAGCCGTACGCCCGGGTCGCCGATCGTCCGGATCACGCGGTCCCGCAGGTCGTCGAGCCCGCTCACGTAGTCGATCACGGAAAAGGTGGCGATGTCGTAGAAGAGCGCGTTCACCGTGAAGTCGCGGCGGAAGGCGTCCTGCTCGGGCGTCCCGAAGGTGTTGTCCCGGCGGATGAGCGTGTCGCCCTCTTCGGGCTCGGCCGCCCGCCGGAAGGTCGAGACCTCGATCACCTTGCGCCCGAAGCGGACGTGGCAGAGGCGGAAACGCCGGCCGATGATGAAGCAGTTGCGGAAGAGCTTCTTGACCTGCTGGGGGTGAGGCGTCGGTCGCGATGTCGAAGTCCTTGGGCTTGCGCTCGAGCAGCAGGTCGCGCACCCCCCCGCCCACCAGGTAGGCCACGAATCCGTGGTTCTTCAGTCGATACAGTACTTTGAGGGCATCGGCGTCGATGTTCTTGCGGGAGACGATGTGGTCCGAGCGGGCGAGGATCCGGGAGGCGACGTTGCCGAGCTCGGGCACAGCCCCGATTATAAGTCGAGCCTTCCGGCGGCGGGGGCGGGGGCCTCCTGGCGCACGACCACCCGGTCACCCCGGCGCTCGATCCGGAACCGCACGTCCTCGGGAAACAGGCCGGGCCGGCGGAACGGGGGCAGCGGCTTCGCGGGCTCGCGAACGAACAGCTCCCCCTCCGCGCGCAGCGCGCCGATGAACAGGAGCTCGCGCCACTTGAGCTCGGGCAGCGAGAAGCCGTCCTCCGTCGTCTCGACGTCCGCGAAAGGCTCCTGCTCGTCGGCCACGGGTCATTCCCGGTCGATCATCTTGCGGGCCACGTGCTCGAGCAGCCTGACCTCCTTGGGCGTGAGGTCGGCCCGCGCGAACAGCTCCACCCACTCGCGGAAGAAGCCGTCGGTGTTCTGCTCCGGAAGGGCCCGCAGCCGCAGCAGGCCGTCGCGCCAGAGGGCCAGCATCGCGGTCCTTCTCGTCGTGGGTGGCCCGGCGGGGCGCCGCGTCCGCCGCGTGACGCCCCGCCCGGAACACCTCGTACGCGGCCACCATGACCGCGTGGGAGAGGTTGAGCGACGGCTGGACGGGATGCGTGGGGATGATCGCGCGGCGGCCGCAGAGCGCGAGCTCGGCCAGGGTGAGGCCCGAGGTCTCGGGCCCGAACACGAGTGCGGCCGACTCGCCCTCCGCCAGGGAAGCGATCTCCTGCGGCCAGCCTCTCGCACGTCGAGCGGGAGGCGCCGCCGATTGCGCTTGCCGGAGAGGGCCACCACGCGGGCGCATCCGGCAGAGCGGCGCCCAGGTCGGGGAAGACGCGCGCCTGCTCCAGCACGTCCTGCGCCCCCCAGGCGGTGCGCCAGCACTCGACGGTCCGCCAGTCGCCGGGCGCGACGAGGTCGAGCCCGGCCAGGCCGGTGTTGCGGACGACGCGGGCGCACGCCCCGACGTTGGCGGAGGTTCGGGGCGGACGAGCACGATGCGGACGCGGGCAAGGGGGCGAGGCGGGGCTAGCGCTTGCCCTCTGTCCCAGGAGGAATGAAGTGGATGTAGGCGTTCAGCCAGCGGATCTCCTCGTCCTTCTCGGTGAGGTCGACCTGCAGCAGGTCGCGCAGCGACACCATGCCCAGGAGGCGGTCCCCCTCCACGACGGGCAGGTGGCGGCAGCCGGCCTGCTTCATCTTGCGCAGGCCGTCCTCGTGGGATCGTCGGCCCCGGCCACCACGAGGTCGCGGGTCATGACGTCGCCCGCCTTGACGCGTGTCGGGATCGAGCTCGGCCGCGACCACGCGGCTCATGATGTCGCGCTCCGAGAGGATCCCGACGAGGCGCGTGCCTTCGAAGCACGGACACCGCACCCACCCGCCGCTCCGTCATGTAGCGGGCGACCTCGCGCACGCTCTGGTCGACCCGCACGTGGTAGACCTCGCGACCCTCGACGAGCGCGCCGATCGTCTTCACGGATCGTCCTCTCGCGTTCCGCCTGCGGCCAGTGGCGGAGGAACCGCCGCACGCGAGGGCTGCTGGCGACAGTAGGCGAGCAGCTGCTCGCGCATGCGCGTGCGGTCCTGGTCGGACATCTCGACGAACTCGAGCCCCGCGCCGGCGGGCAGGGACTTCGAGGACGAGCGGCGCGTTCTCCTGGTGCCACCAGGCCACCCGGCAGCGCGCGATCATGGGGATCTCGCTCTCGGGAAAGGCGAAGCGGATCTCGAGCTCCTGCCCGATCTTCAGGGGATCGCGCCGTTCGATGAAGACGCCCTCGAGCCCCACATCGATCGTGAACGCGTCTTCCTCGCGGTCGGGGAACTTGAGCGTCGCCCGTCGAACGAACGGGATCCGGAGCTTGCGCAGAACGCTGTCCGAGGGCGTCCGGTCGTTGTCCTGCGGCTCTGGGGATGCCGCCTTCGTCATCTCGGTGCACCTGTCCCGACTTTTTGAAAGATTCCCTTGGGCCGGACCGTAGCACCGCCCGGAAGGGGCTGTCAACGATCCGTTGACAGGGGGGGACCCGTGTGCTTGAATGCCCCCGCGGTAAGTCCAGTGTTTCCAACCGCCTCGCGGGAGGGCACCCCTCGGTGAGCGACCCCTCGGCTCCTATCACCGTCCCCACCCTTATCGTCACCGGCGGACCGCTCGACGGGACCACCTTCGAGATCGACGCCTCGCCCGCCGCGCGGATCCTGGGGGCGAGCTCGGACTGCCGACCTGCAGCTCCTTCTGGGGAACGTGGAGCCCGCGCACGCCCAGGTGCGCCGGACGGCCCGCGGCCTCGTCCTGGAGGACGGGGGGAGCGCCACGGGGACCTACGTCAACGGCGAGAAGATCGTGGAGCAGGTGCTTCAGGACGGCGACCGCATCAGCCTGGGCCCTCCTGGCTCGAAGGGTAGCGCCAAGCTGATCGTGAGGGTACCCGCGGGGGGAGGTGCTATCGCCGTCGACCAGGGACCGTCCGGAGTCGCCCCCTTCGCGTCCGACAACGACACCCCCTTCGAGGACGTCCCCGAAACGATCGCCATCAAGCACGACGACGAGCCCTTGCGGCTGGTCGAGCCGGAGCGGCCCCCCGCGGCGGAGACGCCGGCCATGCCCGCCGAGGCTCCTCCTCCTCCCGCTCCCCCTCCGCCGCCTGCGATGGCCCCGCCGCCGCCACCGCCTCCCTCAGGTCCGGCGGCGGACGCCAGGCGCTCCGCGGCCAAGCCCGACTACCTGACGGAGCAGCCTTCGATCGGCGGGGGCGAGCGCACGCGCGAGCCCCTCGAGGTCCCGCCGGCGCCGCCGCCGGGGCGCGCCGCCAAGCCCGCGAAGAAGGCGGTCCCTTCCGGCCCTCGGCGAGGCGGCGGCTTCCGCGTTTCCCCGGCCCTGATCGGAGGCGTCCTCGTCGTCGCCCTGGCCGGGGGCGCCTACTACGCGGTCAAGTCGTACTGGAAGTCGCCCCCCGTCCTCGAGTCGGTGCACCCCGCGCGAAGCGAGCCGGGGCAGACGATCACGCTCAGCGGCCTCCACTTCGTCGCGGACCCCGGCGGCAACGCGGTTCGCATGGGCGACCAGACGGCGCTCGTCACCTCGGCCACCGACACGCAGCTCGCGGTGACGGTGCCCGCGGGCCTCGCCCCTTCGGGTGAGATCGACGTGCCGATCGTCGTGGAGACCGCGGGCGGGAAGTCGAAGCCGGTTTCGTTCAAGATCTATCGCGCCCCCAAGGTCACCGCCGTCGAGCCCGACGTGGCCATGCCCGGCGAAGCCCTGCTCATCAAGGGCCAGAACCTGACGGGCACGCCCCTTTCCGTCGTAATCGGAGGGATGCCCGCGGTGGTGAAGGAGGCCCAACCCGAGCAGATCCGCGTGGTCATCCCCGCCATCCCGGTGGTGGAGGGCCTGAAGTCCTCGGTCACCGTCCAGGTGGGGAGCGACACGGCCCAGCCGATGGCCCTGCTCATCGGCCGTCTGCCCCTCGTGTCCGGGGCGGAGCCAAAGAGCGGTCAGGCCGGAGACCGTGTGGTCGTGTCCGGCCGGGGCTTCGATCCGTCCCCCTGGGCCAACGACGTGCTGTTCTCGGGTCAGCCGGCGCTGGTGCTCACCGCCACCCCGACGCAGCTCACGGTTGTGGCGCCCGTGCCTCCGAAGGGCGAAGGGACGCTGAACGCCGAGATCAACGTGAAGGCCGGGGGGAAGCTGTCGACGACCTCGGCTCCCTTCGTGCTGACGCGCGCCTCCTCGTCGATCTTCATCCCGCGCTTCTACGCCGCTCCCGTGACGGAGTACCCCGCGGAAGACCTCGCGTTCGTGGCGACGGAGATGGGCCCCCTGCTCATCCTCGGAGAGAAGGGGGACGCCTCGTCCACCGCGGAGCGCGCGGTCCGGCTCGCCACCGCGCTCAACGCGCTCGTCGTCGAGGCGGGAACGAGCCCCCCGAGCTTCGAGCTCCGCGACAAGCCGACTCCTTCGGTGGCGGTCGTGGGCCAGCCGACCATTCTCGCGGCGGTGGGATCCCTGGACGCGGCGGCTTACACCAAGCCCTGGGAGGCGGGCTCGAAGAAGGTTCGGCGCGCGAGCCCGCGGTCGGTGGCCGCCCACTGGACGGCCCTGTTGCAGGACTACTTCGGCCTGTTCGTGCTGCGCCAGCGCCCGCTGCGCGTGCTCGCCCTGACTCCGCGCGGCAAGGTGCTGAGCGATCTCTACGCCACCGCGCAGCGCCAGGCGGAGGGCGAGGGCGTGCCCGTCGGGGTCGTCCTGCCCCTCACCACCACCCTCGCCAAGAGCCTGCGGGACATGGCGCTCCTCGTCCCGGACGAGCCTGCGCGCGCCGCGGCGACCGTGGAAGGGCTGTGGCAAGGGACCATGGACGAGGGAGGGGTGGTGCGCGACCTCCAGGTGCGCCTGCAGACCCAGGGATCCCGTCTCGCGGGCACTCTCAGCTCCACCGCGGGCAGCGTGACCGTGGATTCTCCGCTCCGCGACGTCGCCTACGAGAAAGGAACGCTTCGCTTCCGCGCCGACGTCGCGGGCTCTTCCCGCGTCTTCAGCGGCAGCGTCGAGACGGACACGATCCGCGGGACCATCCAGCGGGGCTCCGGGGCCAAGTCGGCGTCCAGCGGGAGCTTCTCCCTCAAGTACGTCGAGTAGTGGCCGGACGCGCGTCCGCCGGCAGGAGGCCGCGAGTCCGGACCGGACTCGACGAGCTTCTCGCCAGTCCCGGCCGGCTCCGCGGGCTCCGCCTCGGGCTCGTGGCCAACCCCACGTCGGTCACGTCCGACCTCGTCCACGCTTCGCTGGCTCTCAGCACCTCCCGCGCGTTCCGGCTGGCCGCCCTGTTCGGTCCCGAGCACGGGATCTGGGCCGACGCCCAGGACCTCGTGGAGGTGCCGGACAGCCGCGATCGACCGACCGGCCTCCCCGTCCACAGCCTCTACGGCCGGACGCGCATTCCCACGCGCGAGATGCTCGAGGGCCTGCGAGGCGGTCGTCTTCGACGTGCAGGACGTGGGCTCCCGTTACTACACCTTCATCTATACGATGCTGCACGTGCTCCAGGCGGCGGCGCGAGGCCGGCCTGCCCGTGGCCGTACTCGATCGTCCCAACCCCCTCGGGGGGTCGGTGGTCGACGGCAACGTGCTCGACCCCGAATACCGCTCCTTCGTGGGAATGCACCCTCTCGCCGTCCGCCACGGCATGACCGTGGGCGAGCTCGCGCGGCTGTTCGTCCGCGAGCTGGACCTCGCGGTCGACCTGCGCGTCGTGAAGATGAGGGGCTGGCGGCGCGACATGCACTTCGAGGACACGGGGCTTCCCTGGGTCATCCCCTCCCCGAACATGCCGACGGTGGACACGGCCTTCGTCTATCCGGGGGGCTGCCTCGTCGAGGGCACGAACCTCTCGGAGGGGCGGGGGACCACCCGACCCTTCGAGCTCGTGGGCGCGCCCTGGCTCGACCCCTGGGCGCTCTGCCCGCGACCTCGAGCGCGAGCGACTTCCCGGCGTGCGTCTTCCGGCCCGTCTTCTTCACCCCGACCTTCCAGAAGCACGCAGGCCTTCCTTGCGGTGGGGTGCAGGTGCACGTCACCGACCGCCGCCGATTCCCCGCGTTCCTGAGCTATCTGCTGCTCGTCCACCACGCGCGCCGCCAGGCCC
Organism: uncultured Acidobacteriota bacterium; assembly: GCA_963742595.1. Classification (GTDB taxonomy): domain Bacteria; phylum Acidobacteriota; class Vicinamibacteria; order Fen-336; family Fen-336; genus CAVPGH01. Next base: position 1,685,677 of record CAVUMT010000001.1, read on the forward strand.
CCCGGCAATTCGCCTGGCGCGATCCTCCGTACGAGTACGAGCGCGTCAAGCGGCCCATCGACATCCTCTGCGGGACGGACGGGGTGCGGCGGACGATCGAGGCGGGCGCCTCGCCCCGGAGCCTCGTGGCGGGCTGGCGGAAGGAAGCGGCCTCGTTCCGAAGGCGGCGCGCGCCCTACCTCATCTATTGAGGCGATGGCGGCTCAGGCCGCCGCTTCTTCCTTCTTTTCCTGCGGCCGCGCGGAGCGTGGCGGAGCGACCGACAGCGTCGAGACGAGGACGGACGCCAGGATGAGCACCCCCCCCGCCAGGAGACCCGCGGAGAGAGGCTCGCCGAGGACGAGCGCGCCGAGGCCCACCGCGACCACCGGGTTCACGTACGCGTAGGTACCGACCGTTCGGGCGGGCAGCTCCTCCAGGCAGTAGGCGAACGCGGTGAAGCCCACGAGCGAGCCGAAGACGCCGAGGTAGACGAGCGCCCCCCAGGCGGTGTTGGAAGCGTCGGCGATTCGCCCCAGGTCTTCTCCGAAGAGCCACGATTCCAGGAAGAGGAACGCCCCCCCCGCCAGCATCTCCACCGCTGCGGCGGTGAGCACGGGCAGGCGCTCGGAGAGCGATTTCGAGTAGAGCGAACCGATGGTCCAGGAAAACGCGGCGATCTGCAGGGCGAGGATCCCCTTCCAGTGGCCGCCGGCGAGGCCGCCTTCGGGCCGGGCCACGAGGGCGACACCGACGAGACCGACGACGGTTCCCGCCCACACGCGGGCGGACCAGGCCTGGCCCCCCGGGCGCAGGCCGTCGAGCAGCACGATCCAGACGGGCACGGTGGCCACGATGAGGGCGGCGATGCCGCTGGGGATCGTCTTCTCCGACCACATCACGAGGGCGTTGCCCACGGCGAGGAGGAGGATTCCGATGACCGAGTAGTCGAGCCACTGGCGCTTCGTCGGCCAGCCGTCCCGGCGGTTCAGGACGAAGGCGAGCACGGCCATCACGACGCCCGCGGCCAGGAACCGGAGCCCCGCCGCCGCGAACGGTGGCATCTCGCGCACCACGACCCGGATGGCGAGATAGGTGGAGCCCCAGACCGTCCACACCACGAGAAGGGCGATCCAGGGCAGGAGACGGCCGCGCGCGGGCATCACTCGCCTCCCGAAAGGAGCCCGCTCTCCACGGGCCCGAGGCCGGCCTTCTCCACGAGCGTCTCCAGGACGAAGGCCGTCCGCGACGACGAGACGGCCCGGCTCTTCTTGAGGTCGACGAGGAGGTCGTTCACGTCCTCGATCCGGCGGCAGTGGACGTGGGCCACGAAGCAGTCCTCGCCGCTCACGCGGTAGACGGAACGGACGAGGGGGCTCGCGGAGAGCCGCTTCAAGAGGTCTTTCTCACGATCCCGGGGCGCCGCCCCGTCGAGGGCCAGACGGATCTGGGCGCGAACCTCGAGTCCGAGCGCCCCGGGATCGATGTCGGCCCGATACGCGCGTATGACTCCCCGGCGCTCCAAGCCCTTGATCCGCTGCGTGACGGCCTGGCGGCTCAGGCCCAGTTCCTTGGCGAGGGCGGCGGCGGAACGGCGCCCGTCCCGGGAGAGCGCCAAGAGGAGGCGGCGATCCGGAACGTCCAAAGCGGCGGCGGTCGGGGGGCCCACGAAGCCTATTACGTCAGTGGGCTGGCCTCCGTTCCCTGCAATTGTCAATCTGGCGAACCTCGCAGATTGACATCCGCTATCAAAGGGACCGTCAGGCGGTCTGGATGACCCTCAGGACGCGCATGTTCTGGATGGAGATCTGCGCCGCCACCTTGCCCGCCACTTCCGCGAAGGCCTGCGCCGCCGGCGGCGTCGGGGGCCGCGGCCACGATGGGCCGGCCCTCGTCGCCGCCCGGAGCGCACGCGCGTGTCGATCGGCACCTCGCCCAGGAAGGGGATGCCCATGTCCTCGGCCATGGCCTGCCCGCCGCCCGTGCCGAAGATCTCGGTGCGCTCGCCGCAGTGGCCGCACGACGAAGTAGCTCATGTTCTCGACGACGCCCAGGATGGGGATGTTGAGCTGGCGGAACATCGCCACCGCCTTGCGCACGTCGGAGACGGAGACGCCCTGCGGCGTCGTCACCACCACCGCGCCCGCCACGGGCACGCTCTGGGCCATGCTCGAGCGAGACGTCGCCCGTGCCCGGGGGCAGGTCCACCACCAGGTAGTCGAGCTCGCCCCACTCCACGTCGCGCATGAACTGCTGGACGGCGCCGTGCAGCATGGGCCCGCGCCAGATGATCGGCTGGTCGGGCGGCACCAGCATGCCCATGGAGATGACCTTGATGCCGTGGGCCTCGGGCGGGATCATCTTCTTGTCGTCGCTCGACCTCGGGCGGGCTCCGTCGATCCCGAGCATCTGCGGGATGTTGGGGCCGTAGACGTCGGCGTCCATGAGGCCGACGCGCGCGCCCTTCCGCGGCAGGGCCACGGCCAGGTTCACCGCGGTCGTGGACTTGCCCACCCCGCCCTTGCCCGCGCCCACGGCCACGATGTTGCGGATGCCCGGGCACCGCCTGGCGGCCGAAGCCGCCGCGCGCCCTCACGTCGGCGGTCATCGTCGCGCGCGCCGCGGTCACGCCGGGGAGGGCCGCCACCTTCTCCTCCGCCTCCGCCTTCATCTGGTCCTCACCGGGCAGGCGGGCGTGGTCAGCTCGATGGTGAAGTCGACCTCGCCGCCCGCGATCTTCACGTCCTTCACGAAGCCGAGGGTCACGATGTCCTTGTGGAGGTCGGGGTCCTGGACGGTGCGCAGGGCGGCGAGGACCTGTTCCTGGGTGACGCTCACGTGGTCCTCTCCTGGGTCGAGCCGCTCACGGACGGCGAGGGCCTCGTCGACGGTCTCCTGCAGCTTCTCGAACTTGCGCGGGAGCGCTGCCCAGCGCCTTGAAGCGGATCATGCCCTCTGCGTCGATGACGAAGGTCGTGGGAAAGCCCTGGTCGACCCCGAAGGCCTCCTGGACCTTCTCGTCGCCCAGGAGCTGCCGGTAGGGGATGCTGGTACTCGCGGACGAAGTCCAGGATCTCCTGCGGCTCGCCCGAGTCGCACGACCACCCCCACCACCTCGACGCCCCGCGGCTGGTTCTTCTTCCAGAAGTCGGCGTAGTCGGGGATCTCCTCGATGCAGGGCCCGCACCAGGTGGCCCAGAAGTCGAGCACCACCACCTTGCCCTTCAGCGAGGCGAGGCTCACCCGTCCTCCGGCGAGGTCGGGCAGGTCGAAGGCGGGGGCGGGGCGCACCTCGGCCTGTGGAGGAGGAGCGGTGCAGGACGAAGCCACGAGCGCCGTCACGACGAACAAGCTCACCCGACCCATCCCGCCATTATGAGCACGAGCGGCGCCGGTCGGCAATCCGACGCGCGGCGCGGGCTCTAGCCGAGCCGGGCCAGGAAGGGGAAGACCTTCGAGAAGTACTGGGCGAGGACGCGTCAGCCGGTCGGTGACGAGGAGCACGCCCACGCCCACGAGCAGAGCGCCGGCGAACGTACTCGATCGTGCGCATGTGCCTCGAAGCGCGTCCGAAGGTCGCGGAAGAAGCCGTTGATGGCGAGGCCGGACGCGAGGAACGGGATGCCCAGGCCGAGCGGAGTAGGCGGAGAGCAGCAGCACGCCCTGCGTCACCGTCTCCTGCTGCGAGGCGTAGAGCAGGATCGCGCCCAGGATCGGCCCGATGCAGGGCGTCCAGCCGAAGGCGAAGGCCAGGCCCACCACGTAGGCGCCGAGCAGGCCCAGCGGGCTGCGTCTTGACCTCGGCCCTCTTCTCGTAGAGCAGCCACTTGATCGTGCAGGATGCCCGCCGTGTGCAGGCCGAGCATGACGATCACGACGCCGCCCACGATCCCCAGCTCGCGCTTGTACTGCTGGAGGTAGGTAGCCCGACGCAGGGTGGCCGCCGCGCCCGAGCGCGACGAACACGGTGGAGAAGCCCAGCACGAAGACGACGCTGGTGAGGGCCACGCGCCGCGCCAGGCCGGCGGGCGCCTCGCTCGTCCTTGAGCTGGGCCACGTTGACGCCGCTGATGAAGGACAGGTAGCCGGGCACGATGGGCAGCACGCAGGGCGACACGAAGGAGACGAGCCCGGCGAGGAGCGCGGCCAGCGACGGAGACGGACTCGGCGGCGGACGCCCATGGCGGCTACTCGGACCCGCTCCAGCATCAGGTTGTCGCAGGCCTTGCGCCCGGTCTTGGCCAGGTCGTACCAGCTTGCCGTCGATGCGCACCCGCACCACGTCGGCGGTGAAGTCGTTGTTGGTGCCGCAGACGTCGCAGGAGGAGAGCAGCCAGGAGCCCACGCCGTAGATGTCGGCGGGCACGCCGCAGCTCCTCGAACTGCCGGATCTTGCGCGGGCGTGAAGCCGCCGGTCACCGCGATCTTGCACGTCGCGGCAGTAGCGCTCGCGCGAGGCGCCGGTCCTCGCCCGGCGAGGTCCCAGCTCCTGCCACTCGCGGTCGATGGCCTCGCGCATCAGCGAACACGAGGCGCGGGTTCACGCCGCAGTCGAGGCGCTTGTCGCCGAGCGGCGGCACCGACACGTCGCGCAGGTTGGAGGAGGTGTCGGGCCGCACGCCGAAGAGCTTGTACTTCGCGCGCCTCCTCGGCGCGGCCCGCCTTGCAGGAGCTCCAGGTAGCGCGCGGAACATGGTGCGGATCACCTGGAGCGAGGTGCCCACGCAGTCGTTGCGGAAGTCCACGAGGGCGATGCGCGGGATGTCGGCGGGCCGCGTGGCCGCGAAGGCCATGGTCGCCTCGGCGGTGTCGCCGAGGAAGCAGGCGATGGCGGCGTGGGCCACGGTGCCGCCGCCGGCGCCGCCCCACCAGTCGCCCTGGGCGTCGGTGGAGACGTAGGCGGACAGGCTCTTGCCGAAGTTCTGGTTGAAGAGCTGGACCGCCACCTGGTAGGCGTAGCCGTCGGCGGCCTGCACCTCGTGGGCGTCGAAGCGCGCCGGGAAGAACAGCACCTGCTTGCCGCGCGCCGCCTTCAGCACCTCGTACACGTTGGTGGCCACGCGGCTGCCGCGGGTGAGCGCGCCCAGGGTCGGCGTCTCCAGGATCGCGAAGTCGCGGTAGCGGCCGCGCACCCGCATCACGGGGGTGACGTTCAGGACGTCGCCGTCGTAGGGCGGCCTCGCTGCCGTCGTGGACCGCCCACACCTCCATGCGGTCGAAGGTGTTCACGAAGCGGCCGGCCTCGTCGAAGTAGCCCGGTGCACTCGCGCGAGCATGGCCAGGGCCTTGTCCACGCCCACCACCACGCAGGAGGGCTGCGCGGCGCGGGAACCACTGCATCTCGACCTCGATCGAGCCCACGTCCACGTTCGCGCAGGTCGACGTCGAGGTCGGAGAGGTCGGGGGCGCTGCCCGCCGAAGCGGTAGCCCTGGCGCGGCCAGCTCGGCCAGGGTGCGCGCGATGTTGATGAAGTACTTGTCCGAGTACCAGCCCTGGCGCATGCGCTCGACGTCCAGCTTGAAGACGGAAGGCGGGCAGGCGGCGCCGGTCGAAGATGGTCACCCGCTCATTATAGATGGCGGCTCCTCTCCGCCCGCCGTGCTATCGTCACGCCGTCCCCGATAGCGTGATGCTTCGTCTCTCCATGAGCCTCGCCGTGGTCCTCGCCCTGGCCCTTGTGGCGACGAAGCCGACCCAAGGACTGCAGGCGGCGGCGCGTCCAGAACCCGGCGAGTTCTTCGCTATCGACGGCGGGGTCACGCCACCCTTGCGTGATCTGGCGCCTTCGACTCGGGTCGGGGAAGGGCCGGCGATCGTTCCGGGTGCTGCGGCGTGGTTGTCGTCGGGCGTCTCCCCGGTCCCGCAGCTCCTCCGGGATTTCGCTGGCCTGGGAGCGGGCGACCACGGCTTCGTGCCGGCGGACCTCCCTTCCGACGCCAACGGAGCGGTGGGCGCCACCCAGTACGTCCAAGGAGTGAACAAGGCCTTTGCCGTCTTCGACAAGACGACAGGCGCTCTCGTCTTCGGTCCGGCGTCCACGGACACCCTCTGGACACTCATGATCCAGTGCCTGGACGGCGCCCGGCGAGCCCCCCAGATCTCGTACGACCGCGCGGCGAATCGCTGGATCGTCATGCAGACGGCGAGCGTGCCTGCAACCGTGCCCGGTACTCAACCTGTCGTTCTGTTCTGCCTTGCGGTTTCGAGGACTGCGGATGCCACGGGTCAGTACAGGACTTTCGCGGTCGGCACGCAGACGGGGAGCGCGACATGGGTCGAAGGGAGGCTGGGCGTCTGGCCGGACGCCTACTACATGACGATGGACGCTCGTCCGACGGTTCCACCTCGTGGTGCCGACGCCTGTGCGGTAGAGCGCGCGGCCCTGCTGGGAACCGCATTTCCGGGAGTCGCCTGCCGCACGATGAGCCAAGGTGTCAACGAGCTCCTGCCTTCGGATCTCGACGGCGCCACTCCTCCTCCTGCGGGGTCCCCCAACTTTCTCGTCACCCTCGGGCCGGATTCGCTTTTTCTCTGGGAGTTCGGTCCGCTCGTCGGCTCCACTGCACCTCTACAGGCACCCTGGAGCATCCCCGCCTCGCCCTACGCGAACGCGTGCCTGAACGGCGGAGCCTGCATCACCCAACCCGGAACGACCCAGCAGCTAGATTCCGCAGGAAATCGCCTCATGCCTCGCCTCGCCTACCGGAACTTCGGAGACCACGATTCGCTGGTGGTCAACCATTCGATCGACGCGGGCGGAGGCGTCACGGGTATCCGCTGGTACGAGATTCGGAGTCCGGGTACCGCCCCCACGGTCTTCCAGCAGGGCACCCACGCCCCGACCTCGGACCACCGCTGGATGGGCAGCGTCGCCATGGACCGGCAGGGAAACATGGCTCTGGGCCATGGCGTGTCGAGCGGCAGCCTCTTCCCGTCCATCCGGTTCGCGGGACGCGCCGTCTCCGACGCGCCGGGGACGCTGGGAGCGGAGGCGAGCCTCGTCGAGGGCGCCGGCTCGCAGGTCGCGGATAGCCGCTGGGGCGCCTTCAGCTCCCTCGCCCTGGATCCCGCGGACGACTGCACGTTCTTCTACACGGCCGCGTACCTGAAGAGCACCGGCACCCTCAACTGGAGCACGCGCATCGGCGCGCTCCGTTTCCCGTCGTGCGGAGCGAGCGCCTTCCACACGGTGGTTCCGTGCCGCCTCGCCGACACCCGCACCGCTCCCGGACCCTCGGGCGGCCCCGCGCTCGCCGCCGGCGAGACGCGCACCCTCCCGATCATCGGCCTGTGCACGATTCCCACGGACGCCTCCGCCGTCTCCGTGAACCTGACCGCGGTCCAGGGGACGGCCAACGGCTACCTGACGCTCTTCGCAGGCGACGCTCCCCAGGCTCCCCTGGCGAGCACGCTCAACTTCTCCGCGGGACAGACGCGAGGCAACAACGCGATCGTCGCGCTGCCCCTGGGAGGCGGCGGCACCGTCCAGGTCCGGAACGGCTCCCCGGGCGAAGTGCACCTCGTCCTGGACGCCAGCGGCTACTTCAAATAGACACAGCGACCGGCCCCTCCACTTTTGTCGGGGGAAAGGGCGTGTGGTCTACTTGACGCCAAACCGCCCATGGTCACGGGACGAGCCTCCAGCAGCGAAGCGGACCTCTATCGCCGCAAGGAATGGATCACCACTCTCGCCCGCGGACTCTCGAGCGCTCTCGCCCTCGCCGCCCTCGTCCTGCTCTGGAACAGCCCCCGCACGCGGTCCTTGCCCGCCAGCCTCACCGGTGTCGCCTGGATCAGCTTCTTCTTCGCCGCCCGCTACCTGAGGCGCCGATTCCCGGCGTGGAGCCGCCGGATCAAGATCCTCCACGACGTGGTGGACGCGGCCGCGGTGGGGGTCGGCTCCTACTACTCCGGGGGCCTCGCGAGCCCGATCTGGCTGCTCCTCTACGCCCACGTGGTGGCGGTCTCCGTGCGAGGCGGTCTGCGCTACGCGATGGCCATGGGCACGCTCGACGCCGGCATCGTGCTCCTCCTCGCCGCCATCACCACCGAGCAGCCCGAGGGCGCCCTTCACGCGGTGGCCCTCCTCTTCTGCGCCTTCATGGGCGGCACCACCAGCTCCTACCTTCACGAGATCCAGAACCGCCTGCACGACACCAACCGCCAGCTGCAGGGGAAGAACGTGGAGCTCCTCGACACCGCGGCGCGGGCGCGGGACATGGAGGCGGAGGCGCGCGCCCACCTCAGCCGGGCCCGGGAGGCCAACGAGCGCCTGGAGCAGCTCGACCGCCTGCGCAACCAGTACCTGCGCAACGTCAGCCACGAGTTCCGAACCCCCCTCACCGTGATCCGGGGCTACGGGGAGCACCTGATGAACGAGGGCTCGCCCCCCGACGCGTCGATCTCGGACGTGATGCGCGTGATCGTGGAGAGCTGCGACCAGATCATCGACATGGTGGACACCCTCATCGAAGTGAGCCGGATCGAGGAGGAGGGGGCGCGCAGCCTCGCTCTCCGCAGCATCGACCTTGGAGACGTGGCCGCCGCCTCCGTCGATCCCCTCCGCCTCCGCGCCGCCAAGAAGGGGATCGAGCTGGAGCTGGAGTTCCCCGCGGAGCCCGTGCGCGTCCACGGCGATCCCGCGCTCCTCGACCACCTCGTGCGCAAGCTCGTGGACAACGCGCTCAAGTACAGCGACCCGGGGGGCCGGGTGGTAGTGCGGGGCCGCACGGAGGGGCCGTTCGGAGCCCTCGAGGTCCAGGACAACGGTGTCGGGATCCCTCCCGAGCACATCCCCCGCATCTTCGACAAGTTCTACATGGTGGACGGGAGCCTCACCCGACGCCGGCGCGGGGCGGGAGTGGGCCTCTACCTCGCCCGCGAGATCGTCCGCCTCCACCACGGCACGATCGAGGTGGAGAGCCGCCCCGGGGAAGGGCAGCGTCTTCCACGTGCGCCTGCCCGGGCCGCTCGTGGCCGGCCCGATCCCGGATGCGCGGGTGTGAGCCCCGGACGTCGCCCGCTCGCCGCGTTCGTCCTCCTCATCGGCCTCGCGGGAGCGGCCCCCGCCCGCGCCGAGGATCTGGGGGCGGTGCTCGACCGCCTGGAAGCGGCCTGGAAGGCGCGGGACCTCGAGGCCTATCTCGCGCTCTGGGACGTGGGCCCGGAAGACCTGGAGGCGCAGGGGGACGTGGCGCGAAGCCTCTTCTCCGGGGACGAGACACGGCTCACGCTCAAGCGGCCCACCCCGCCCCCGGGGGCCGTGGCCGCCGACGTCCACGCCGAGGTCTTCTTCGCCCTCGAGCCGCGCGGCCGGCTGGCCGACTGGAGGTTCGAGCTCGCACGACGCGAGCGCGGCTGGGTATTGGTGGCCCGCGACGAGCTGGGCGCGGTGGACGGCCTCGTGCATCTCTCCCTCGACCCCGCGGGCTTCAGCGCGGACGGGCTCGCCCTCAAGCTCGAGGACTTCGACCTCAAGTTCCACCACGGGACGCTATTCCTCTCCCCGCCGAATCTCGGACCCACGCTCCTCGTCTTCGTCGGGGACGGCGAGGTGCACTTCCGGCCCCAGCCCCTGGCCGAGCGCGAGCAGCTCCGGCAGTACTCGGGGGGGAGGAGCTGCGCGAGCGCGTGAGCGTCGCGTTCGCGCGGATCCACCCGAGCGACCTTCACCAGGTGCTGTCTCCCGTGCGGATGGAGCCCGACCCGGACGCCCGACGACGCCTGCCCGTCGCCCAGCGCTTCTTCCGGGAGCAGTCGCAGAAGACCTTCCTCCTCGACGCCACCCTGCCCCGCTCTCCGTGGTGGCTGATGCCGGGGCTGGGCGACGCGTCCGTCACCTTCGAGACGGGCAGCCGGGGGGCCCTCACCTACAACTTCTCGAGCGGGGACGCCGAGGACGTCACGTTCTTCGACCGCCAGCGTCGCGTCCAGATCTGCAGCTACCCCTCGGGAGGACGCTTCCCTCGCTACAGCGAGGACGACTCGCGCACGATCGACATCCTCTCCCACGACCTGCGCGTCCGGTTTCAGCCCGACGTCTTCGGCATCTCCGGCGAGGACACCATCCGCATGCGGCTCCTCGCCGCCATGAGCACCGTGCGATTGCGGCTCCACGACTCGCTGCGCGTCCTCAGCGTGACGTCGCCCGAAGGCGGCAACCACCTGTTCTTCCGCGTGCGCGACCAGAGCAGCCTCGTCATAGCACTCGGGCCCCTCTCGGGAAGGGTGGGCGACGTCACGCTCCGCGTCCGCTACGCGGGCTCGCACGATCCCGCTCCCATCGAGCACGAGCTCCTGCAGATCGTGGGCTCGGGTGCTATCCAGGCGGAGGACGGGGAGATCTTCGTGGAGCGCGTTCCCGTCTACACGAACCGGACCGCCTGGTATCCCCGAGGCGACACCGACGACTACGCCAAGGCCCGGCTGCGCCTGGAAGGGCCGCCAGGTTGGACCGCACTCTCGGGGGGAGAGCTCGTCGCCTCGGGGACGGGGGAGCGGGGGACGTTCGCGGAGTACCGCCTGGAGCAGCCCGCGAAGTACCTGACCGCGGCGGTGGGGCGCTTCACGGACCTCGGCCTGCGGCAGGAGGGCGAGCTCGCTCTCCGCGGCTTCGCCCTCCCCCGCACGCGCGGCGCGGCCCAGGAGATGATGCTCGCCTCGGAGAGGGTCCTCGCCTTCTACCGCGAGCGGTTCGGACCCTGCCCCTATCCCTTCCTGAACCTCGGCGTCACGGAGTGGCGCACCCCCGGCGGCCACAGCCCGCCCGGCCTCGTCCTCGTCCAGGTCCGCCCGCCCCTCCTCGCGGGGCGGCCGCTGCCCGAGGACCCGGCCAACTTCAGCGACGTCCCCGGCTTCTTCCTCGCCCACGAGCTCGCGCACCAGTGGTGGGGACAGGCGGTGGCCCCCGCGAACTACAGGGAGCGCTGGCTGTCGGAAGCCTGGGCCCAGTACGCGGCGGCGCTCTGGATCCAGAAGAGCCGGGGGGACGGCGCCTTTCGCGGCATGCTCGACCGCTTCGCGCGCTGGGCGCTGCGCTTCACCGCCTCCGGCCCCGTTCACCTCGGCCATCGGCTCGGGCACGTCAAGGGCAATGCCCAGGTCTTCCGCGCCGTCGTGTACGACAAGGGGGCCTACGTCCTGCACATGCTGCGCGCGATCGTGGGCGACGAGGCGTTCTTCCGCGGCGTGCGCGACTTCCAGCACCGCTTCCTCTTCGCGAAGGCGGGGACGGACGACTTCCGGGAAGCCCTGGAGGCGGCGAGCGGAAAGGACCTCCGCCCCTACTTCGAGGAGTGGATCTACGGCACGAGCCTTCCGAGCCTGCGCTACGCCTGGCGCACGGAAACGACGAAGGTAGGGCGCCGCACGACCGTCCGCGTCGAAGCCCGGGACCTCCCGGGGGAGGTCCCCCTCGCCGTCACCCTGGTGGGAGACGGGGAGCGGGACGCGCAGTCCGTGCGCCTCCCGCCCCGCGGCGGCAGCTTCACGTTCGATACGCCGTGGGCGCCTCGGCGCGTGGAGCTGAACGCGGACCGGGCCCTGCTGTTGCGCGCGGAGCGGGTCGGCTACTGAGACCGCGTCCGGCTAGCGCCAACCCTGGCGACGGCCTTCCTCGACGAGGGTCGCGACCTTCTGGTCGGCGGTCGCCGCGTCCTTCTGTGCCTGCTCGAGCTGGGTCTGGAGGGCGGCGCGCCGCGGCGTGAACGTTCCCCCGCTCGTGTCGTTGAGCGCGAGCTGGATCTGGTTGACGCGCTCCCGGCGGGTGGCCGCCTCCTGGGTCGCTTCGGCCATGCGCTTCCGCCAGTCCGCCTGGGCCTCGGCCGAGAGCTCGTCCGCCGTCTTTTCCTTGGGGCCGTCTTTCTTGGCAGCACCCGCCGCTCCCGGCGACGGGCTCGGAGACGGGGTCGCCGCCGGCTGGCCGGGGCTACTCACCGTGCCCCCGCCGGTGCGGAGCTCTTCGTCCGTGATCACCTTGCCCGGGGCGGTGACCGTCTTCCTTCTCGCCTTCTCCTTGGCCGCGGCGTCGCTCAAGCTCTGAGCCGGACTCGCCGCCGCCACGAGCAGTAACGCCGCCGTGAAGGCTGCGCCGATCAGCAAGCGCATAGGGGACCTCCTAACTCAAGACCAGCTCGTATTATAGGCCCTCTAGCCCAGGGTCCCGAGTATTTTCTGGAGCTCGAGGGCGCGGCGGTTGCCGGGGTCCAGCGAAAGGGCCTTCTCCACGGCCTGCCGGGCCTTGCCGTGGTCGTTCTCCACGAAGTGGCGGAGGGCGGCGGAAGTCAGCGATTCCACCTGCCGCGCGTCGGCGGGGGCGGAAACGGGAGCCGCTTCGGGAATGGCGCCGGGAAGGGTGTCGAAGCGGGGCAGGGAACCGTCGGAGACGTCCTCCTCTCCCGGGGAGGAAATCTCGTCGAGGAGCCTCTGGGCCGGCGGGTGACCGGGCAGGAGAAGGAGCGCCTCTTCCGCCGCGGACCGGGCTTCCTCCGTCCGATCGTAGTTCAGGGCCTCGCGGGCCGTGGCCACCAGGCGGTCCACCGTCTGGCGCGCCGCCACCTCGTCCAGGTAGACCTGGAGCTGGAGGTAGCGGGGGCTCCAGGGAGCGACCCGCTCCACCTTCTCCGCGATCTTCGTGGCGAGCTCCGTGTCTCCGTCCGCGGCGTAGGAGAGGGCGAGGCCCACGAGCTGCTCCACCTCGCGGTCCTGGACCACCGCCTCGATCTCCGAGGCCGCCCGGCGCGCGGTCTCGTCGTCCGGGTCCAGCTCGAGCAGGCGGCGGCAGATGTCCAGCCCGCGCTGCATGTGGTCTTCGGAACGCGCACGGAAGAGCTCGGTGAGCAGGCGCTCGCGCTCCTGCGCGGCCTCCTCCGAAGAGGCGGACTCGCCCGCCTCCTCGGGGGCGGGGGGTGCAACGCTCGCGGGAGGCCGGAGGCGAGACCTCGCTTCTCGGACGAGGCCGACGAGCAGGGCGTGCAGCGCTTCGAACGACTCGGGACGCTCGCGGGGATCGCGGGCCATCGCCCGAAGCACGATCTCTTCGAGGCCGGGGGAGAAGGCGGTCGTCGGCAGCGCCGACGCGTCGGGACGCCCCCGCGTGATGCCCAGGAGGACCGTGGTCAGGTCGTCCCCGGGGAAGGCGCGCTGCCGGGCGAGGAGCTCGTAGACGATGGCGGCGGCCGCGAAGACGTCCGCGCGGGGATCGGGCTTCTTGCCTTCCACCTGCTCGGGAGCGCGGTAGTGCACCCCACCCACCGCGGGGCCGTTCGACCGCTCGAGGGTCTTGAGGTGCTGGACACCGAAGTCCACGAGCTTCACCTCTCCCGACGGGGTCACGCGCACGTCCGTCGGCTTGAGGTCGAGGTGGAGGAGCTCGGCGCGGTGGGCGTGGGCCAGCCCCTCGCAGATCTGGCGCCAGAGGTCGAGCACCCACTCCACGGGGAACGGCTTGCGCGAGCGCAACACCTGGGCGAGGTCCACCCCCTCCACCCATTCCGCGGTCACGAAGGGGTGTCCCTGGTACTCCCCCACCTCCAGCACGCCCGCGAGGTTCGGATGGTGGAGCTCGCCCGCCGCCTGGGCGTCCCGCAGGAGTCTCGACCGGAGCGCGGGCGTGTGGTTCGAAACCTGCGTGAACACCTTGATGGCGCCCACGACGTCGTGGACCGGGTCGTAGCCCTCGTACACGACTCCGCTCACGCCACGACCGAGAGGTTTTCGGATCTGGAACGCGCCGATCGTGTCCACGCCACTATCCCTGGAGGGGTCGGGCCCCGTCGGGGGACCCGGGGGGTATTCTGGCGCGATCCGGCCCCCCGTGGCCAGCCGTGTTATCGTCCGCCCGGGGAGCGGGCGAAGGGGGACTATTGGTCGTCGGTCTCGGCGTCGACCTGGTCGAGACCTCCCGGGTGGAGACGATACTCGGCCGCTGGGGCGCCACGTTCCTCGCGAAGATCATGGGCCCGTCGGAGTCGATGCGGCTTCCTGCGGGTCCCGAGCGGGTGAGGGCCGTGGCCCTCGCGATCGCGGGGAAGGAAGCGGCGAGCAAGGCCCTCGGCACGGGCTGGAGTCGCGGCGTCCGCTGGCGGGACGTGGTGGTCGACCTCGGCGATCCCTCCACGGTGCGGCTCGAGGGAGGCGCCGCCGCGTTCGCGCGCGGGCTCGGGTCGAGCGGCCGCACGCGGTCGTTCCTCGAGATCCGCGGAGAGCTGGCGGTGGGCGAGGTCTGGCTCCTCAAGTGATCCTCCCGCGGGAGCCCTGGCGCCGGAACCAATACGTCACGGTGGCGGCGGTCTTCGTGGTCTTCACCGGCTTCGCCTTCGTCATCCCCTTCCTCCCCCTCTACGTCCGCGAGCTCGGCGTGGAGCGTCCGCACGAGGCGGCGCTCTGGGCCGGCGTCCTGATCGGCATCGCCCCCCTCCTCGCCGGCCTCCTCGCCCCCGTGTGGGGGAGGCTCGGCGACCGCTACGGACAGAAGGGGATCGCGATCAAGGCCCTCGTCGCCTACGTCCTTCTCCTCGCCCTTTCCTCGCTCGTCACGAGCGTGGGTCAGCTCCTCGCCCTGCGCATCGGCGTCGGGCTCTTCGGCGGCATCGGGCCTCTCGGCCTCGCCATGGCCACGTCTCTCGCCCCGCGCGAGGAGACGGGACGCGCGGTGGGGATGGTCCAGGCGGCGCAGATCCTGTCCGCCGCCATCGGCCCTCTCGCCGGGGGATGGCTGGCGGATGCGGTGGGCATCCGCCAGACCTTCCTCGCCACCGCCGGCCTCTGCGCGGTGGCCCTCCTGCTCGTGATGCGCTACTACCAGGAGGCGCCCCCGGCGGCGGCGGCGAACGACGCGCCGCGCGCTCCGGGACTCGTCGACGTCCTCCGGATCCCCGCCGTGCCCTCCCTCCTCGTCGTGCTCTTCCTCGTGAACTTCGTCGGGCGCTCGTTCACTCCGATCCTTCCCCTCCACCTGCAGGAGCTGGGAGTCGACCGTTCGCGGCTCGCGTTCGCCACGGGGATGCTCGTCTCGGTCTACTCCGTCGCCGCCGCGTTCTCCGCCACGATGCTGGGACGCGCCGCGCGTACGCGGTCCCCGCGCGGGCTCCTCGTGGCGACACTCGTGGGCGGAGCGTTGACCGTCCTGCCCATGGCCCGCGTCCCCTCCTACGGCTGGATCCTCGTCCTCGCCGCCCTGCTCGGGCTCGCTTCCGGCGGCTCCCTCACGCTCTGCTACACGATCGGAGGGCTCATGGTCCCTCCGGAGGTGAAGACCACCGCCTTCGGGTTCTTCTCGGGAGCCGCGCTCTTCGGAGGCGCTCTCTCCCCCACGGTCGCGGGCCTCCTCGCGCGCTGGCACCTCCGCGGGATCTACTTCGTGGACGCCGCGATCTTCGCGGTGCTCGCCTTCGCCCTTCTCCCCTCCCTCCGAAAAGCGGTAGAGTCGAAGCCGTGAAGCTGTGCCACCGGTGCGGCAACGAGATCCACCTGCTGTCCGAGCTGCAGCGGACCGACTCCTGCGGGAACTGCCTCTCCGACCTGAAGTGCTGCCTGAACTGCCGCTTCTTCGACCCCGCGGTCAACAACCAGTGCCGCGAGCCTCAGGCCGAGTGGTGTCCCGACAAGGAGAAGGCGAACTTCTGCGAGTTCTTCGTGTTCGGCGAGACTGCGGGCAACCCGCCGGGGATGGGCGGGGCGCAGCACGACCGGCAGCGCGCCCGCTCCGTCTTCGACTCGCTCTTCAAGAAGTGACGGGGAGCGGCACCTTCAGGCCTCCGTCGCGCGGAGCACGCGGGTGATGGCCTCCCGGACCTGCTCCCAGTTCCGGGTCTCCGCCTCGAGGCGCCGCTCCCCCGATCGCGTCAGCGAGTAGAAGCGCGCCTTTCGGTTGTTCTCGGACCGCCCCCATCGGCCCGCCACCAGGCCCCGCTCCTCCAGCCGGTAGAGCGCGGGGAAGAAGGTGCCCGGGTTGACGTGGAACACCCCGCGGGTCAGCTGCTCCAGCCGCTGCGAGATCCCGTAGCCGTGGAGGGGCCCGAGGGAAAGAGTGCGAAGGATCAGGAGGTCGAGCGTCCCCTGGAGCAGCTCGCTCTTGTCGCCCACTGTCGGCCTCCTTGGTAGTCTAAAAGATGTCGTTCTTCCTATTGTTTGTCAATAGGTCTCGACTCTCCGAGCGACGTTACCGTCCTACCCATTCCGGACGGAGTTCGCCTCCACGCGGAGTCATGCCGAGAAATCGCCTTCGTGCCGTAGTCGATCTCGGCCATCAGCCGGTTGTGGGCCGCGCACAGCAGGCTGATGTTGTCGGGATCGGACCCGCCTCCCAGCCCGTACGGATGCCGGTGGTGGAACTCGAGGCGGTGACGCTCCGGGCATCTTCGGCCCTGGACATCGACGAAGCGGCATCGACTCCCGTCGCGCCGGTGAACAGCCCGCCGAACCGCTGCCGGGATGTGCCGCGAGAAGGGATTCGCCCGGACAGGCCCATTCCGCGGGGACTCCGTCCGGCCGAATCGCCGGGCCTCCAACCGCTCGAGCTTCTCGGTGACCGCTTTCTCGATGATCTGGGCCAGATCGCCGTCGGGCACTTCGTGGCGCAGTAGGGCCCGCAGTCGCTCGAGCTTGTCGCAGAGGTCGGCTCCGGCCGTGAACTGGACCTTGTAGCGCGCCGGCGAGAGCGGCTGGACGAGGGCAGGACTTTTCGATACGTGGGGGGCCACCTCCCGAGCCGGGGTGACGGGAATTCCGTCCGGGCGGAGTTCCCGGGTCGGGACCTCGCGACCCTCCTCCTGAACCGCCCGGTCCTCCCGAATCGTCCGGTCAGGCAGCTTCCGCAGTGCCGCTGGAACGTCTGGCCGGGGAGCCCACTCGGCGAGCAGCTCCTCGATCTGTCGCTTGGAGCTGCGGACGGCGCGAGACAGGATCACGTCCCGGTTCTCCCGAGTGAGGTGCGGCGCCAGCTTGGCGATGCCGCTCAGATGGAGACGGCCGTCCGCGAGCATCACGAGGACCATCGGGTGCTCGCGAGCCGCACGCGCCGCCGAGATCCGCAGATAGGCCTCGGCTTCGGAGAGGTGGAGGACGCTCGTGCAGTAGACGAACATCGAGGGAGAGGACTCGCGGGCATAGAGACGTCTCGTCTCCATTTCGGCAATGTGGGCGACGAGATCGGCCTCGACGCGACGGGATTGACGGAGAAGGTCGGTGAGCCCGCGCAGGAGCTCGTCGTCGGAGAGGGATTCAAGCGGCCGTCCGAGTGACATGCAACGACTGTAGACCCGAGGCCGGTCACAATGGATCCGCACCTAACGAATAAAGAAGCCAGCTCCGTCCGGACCGAGTTCGAACGTCCGGACGGACAACTCGGTCCGGACGGTGGGGCTACGCGGAAGCCGCGCTCGGCACCTGCGAGGCGGCGACCACGCGGTTGCGGCCGGCCTGCTTGGCCGCGTAGAGCGCGCGGTCGGCGGCGGCCAGGAGGGCCTCCGGCTCCTGGCCGTCCGCCGGGCCACACCGCGAGCGCCGAGGCTCGCGGTCACGATCGAGGCGTGCGCCCTCGAAGACGAGGCGGTTCTTCTGCGACCGCCTCGCGCACGCGCTCGGCCAGGTGCAGGGCGCCCGCCTCGTCGGTGCCGGGCAGGATCACCACGAACTCCTCGCCCCCGTAGCGCGCGGCCAGGTCGCCCTTGCGCAGGTGCTGCGTCGAGGACCTCGCGCCGGCGCGCGAGGGCCGCGTCCCCCGCGGGGTGGCCGTAGGTGTCGTTCAGCTTCTTGAAGTGGTCGAGGTCGAGGAGGAGCAGGGCGAAGCGGCCGCCCTGCCGGTCCTCGCGGGCGACGGCCTGGACGAGCAGCTCGTCGAACGCGCGCCGGTTGTAGAGGCCGGTGAGGCCGTCGCGCACCGCCAGCTCCTTCTGCCGCTCCTTGTCGCGGATGAGCGAGAGCGTGGCCGCCGCCTGGTTGGCGAGGATGGCGAGCACGCGCTGCGAGGCGGCGTCGAAGGAGCCCCGCGCCGCCCGTGAGGACGAGCGCGCCCAGCGTGCGGTTGCGCGCGCGCAGGGGCACGGCGAGGAGCGACTCCGCCCGGCCCGCGCCCTCGTCGAGCACGAGGATGGGCATGCGCTCCTCGTGCGCCGGCCACGTCGTCGAGCAGGTAGGCGTCCTCCGCGCTCCGCAGGACCCAGGCCGCCCACGTCTTCTCCGCGAGCGCCACCTCGCGCCTCTGCGAACTCGGCCGTCCAGCCGTGGCGCTCCTCCACCATGTAGCGCGTCTGCAGCTCGTCGGTCATCGACCACCGCCGCCCCCTCCAGGGCGACGAGGTTGCGCGCGGAGCGCAGCAGGAGGTCCCGCACCTCGGGCTCGCGGGTGAGCGTGGCGAGCCTCTGCGAGAGCGGGTAGACGGCCTTGAACTCGACGTCCAGCTCCTCGCGGCGAGAGCGCGGCCCGCGCCTGCCGGATCGCGTCGGCGGCGAGGCTCGGCGAAGGCCTCGAGCAGCTCGGGCTCGTCGCCGGTGAGGGACTGCATCTCCAGCCGGTCCGCCACGAGCACGCCCGCGACGACGTCGCCCGTGCGCACCGGCACGGCCAGCAGGGAGCCCACCTTCACCTCGCCGTGGTAGTAGGGCAGCGTCCAGAGCAGGCGCTTGAAGTCGGTGGCGTAGAAGGCGCTGCCGCGCTCGAGCACGAAGGCGAAGGGGTCGTCGCTCGAGGGGCACGACGCAGTCCGCGACGAGGCGTCGCGGGGCCGTCGCGCCGCGCGCAGGTAGGCCTCTCGCGCGCGCGGTCGACGTCGAAGTAGAGGACGGCGTGGGCGTGGAGGGCCGCCCGCGCCACCGCCACGAGCGCGCGCAGGGCCTCGTCCGAGCTCGGCCGCGCGGTCGAGCTGGCGCGCGCGACGCCCCTCCTCCGAGACCTGCTGGAGGGCGTGCGCCGGCGTGCGCGGCCGCACGGCGCCGCGCTCGCCCTCGTCCTCGAGCTGGTCGATGCCGTGCGCAGCCGGGCGAGCTCGGCCAGGGTCGCGGCTGAGCCGGCGCTTCTCGCCCGACGAGCGCGCGGTTGATGGCGAGCACGAGCGCGGCGTAGCCGAGGCGTCGGCCGCGAGCGCCGGCTTCCAGCGCCGCGAAGCCCGGCGACCGCGGCGTCGCGCGACGGCGAGGAGCGCGGCGAGCGCCGGCCACCCCGAGGGCCACCGGGCAGCGGCTCGGCCACCGCCACGCGCGGCCACGAGCAGCGCCATGAGCGGCCAGACCGGCCAGCCCAGCGGGGCCGAGGACCTGGCCGAGGCCGTCCACGGCGAGGGTCGAGGAAGGCGTAGAAGGCGAGCGTCTCGGCCCGGCCGCGGCCGCTTGAGGCTCGAGAGCAGCGCGCGCCGGCGACCCCCAGGCCGAGGCACGAGGGTGACAGCGAGCTTCAGCCAGGGCGAGACCGCCGGGGCCGAGCGGCCGCAGCGAGCGCGACGAGGGTGAGGACGCCGGCGAGGCCCAGGGCCACCTGGCCCGCGCGCCAGCGGACGCGGATGTCGAGGATGGGCCCGCGGTCGGCCCGGAGGCGCTGCTCCTCGCGCGTCGGCGAGGCCGGCTCAGGCGCACGGCCTCGCCGTCCCGGCCGAGGACGAGCGCGTAGGCGAGGAGGTCCTGCTCGGTGAGGCCCAGGCGCTCGAGATGCGCGTAGTAGTTCGCGGACGCCGTCGAGGTGCTGGGAGACGATCGCCTTCTTCTCGCGCACCTCCTTCACCAGGCGCAGCAGGAGCTGCACGAGCCGGGGCGTGACCTCGACGCCCTGCCGCCGGCAGCTCGTCCTCGTGGCGCTTCGAGCACCGCCTCGATGGCCATCGCCCCCGAGTGCTTGCCGAAGAGGAAGCGCAGCTGCCCGCCCACGCGTCTCGGGCTCGATCACCTGGTAGATGGCGGGGTGGATCGTGATGCCCGCGGTGTGGATGCCCGGTCTCGTGGCTGAAGACGTTGTGGCCGATGATGGGCTCGCGTCGCGCCCACGGGCAGGCCGCTGCATCTCCTCGACCTTGCGCCGCAGCGCCCACAGCATGTCGTAGCGGAAGCCGGGGATGGTGACCCCGTAGAGCTCCTTCAGGATCATCACCGTCGTGTGCAGCGGCGCGTTGCCCGCGCGCTCGCCGATGCCGTTCACGGTGCAGGTGGGGATGGTGGCGCCGTGGTGGAGGGCGCGCACGGTGTTGTAGGCGCCGAGGCCGAAGTCGTTGTGGAAGTGGATGACGAGCGGCTTGTCGGGGAAGGCGGCCACGAGCTTCGGGATGTAGTAGTCGACGCCCTCGGGGGCGAAGAAGCCCACGGTGTCGGGGAAGGAGTAGCGCGTGCCGCCCGCCTCGTAGCAGGCCCGGGCCAGCTCGATCAGGTAGTCGACGTCGGCGCGCGAGCCGTCCTCGCCGCCGAACTCGATCTCTCGCACGCCGCGGCTGCGCGCGTGGCGCGATGGCCGCGCGTCGCCATCCTGATGTTGGCCTCGCGGTAGAAGGAGACGGGCAGGTCCAGCCACTCCTCGGCCTTGCGGCCTTCGAGCTGCGAGGAGCGTCTTGCCGATCTTGTACTTGAGGTGCAGGTCGGAGCCGGAGGTGAAGATGAAGAAGCGTGCAGTCGTCGGGCTTCGCCCCCATCTTCTCGAGGGTGTCGATGGTGACGTCGATGTCGCGGGCGTTGGAGCGGCACATCACGATGATCTCGAGGTCGGGGCGGAGGCGGCCCTTGCTTCTTGCCCTCGAGGATCAGCTCGAGGGCGCGCCGCTCCGAGGGCGCGGCGGAGGGGAAGCCCATGTCGATGATGTGCAGCCCGGCGTCGGAGAGCATGCAGGCCAGCTCGTACTTCTGCTCGGGGGTGAAGGCGACCCCGGGCGTCTGCTCGCCGTCGCGCAGCGTCGTGTCGTAGAGCCGGATCTCCCGCGCGCGCGGGAAGGTCGTCCCCGCGGTGAAGCGCGCGGGAGGGGCGATCAGCGTGTCGAGAGGCTCGCGGGGTTCGATCACCCCTCGATCTTACTCCGGCGGCGTGCTACCGTCCCCCCACGTTCCGGAGGGCTTTCGCCCCGTGGATCCCGTCACCGAGCGCGCGATCGCCGACTACGACGCCCTCCTGCGCGACGACCGCGCGCTGCGCGACGAGCTCGAAGCGAACTTCCTGGAGAGGATGCGCGCCTCGGGCATCACGTTCGGGGGGCGCGTCTTCTGCTCGTTCCCCCGGCCCAACCTCGTGTCCGCGGGTGTCTACGAGCAGATACGGGGAGTCTGCCGAGGCATCTTCCGGGCCATCGAGACGGTGGACAAAGCACTCGGGGAGCGGCTCTGGGACCTCGTGGACCTCCAGCCCGAGGAGCGCGAGCTCGTGGCCATGGACGCCGGCTACGCGCGAGCCTCGCCTCTCTCGCGACTCGACTCGTTCCTCACCACCTCCGCCTACCAGTTCGTCGAGCTCAACGCGGAGACCCCGGCGGGCGGCGCCTACGCGGAGGCGCTGGCCGACGTCTTCCTGGACCTGCCGGTGATCCGGAAGTTCCAGGAGCGCTACACGCTGCGAAGGTTCCGCACCCAGGAGCGGCTCCTGGAAACGCTCCTCCGCTGCTACCGCGAAGCCGGAGGCCGCGCCGCGCACCCGACGATCGCGGTCACCGACTACGAGGATGTGCCCACGCGGACCGAGCACCACCTCGTGGCCCGATTCTTCGAGTCGAAGGGCTGCCCCGCGGTCGTGTGCGATCCGCGTCACCTCGTCTACGAAGGGGGCTCGCTGCGTCACGAGGGCCGGGTGGTGGACATCGTCTACAAGCGTCTCCTCGTGAACGAGTTCCTCGAGCGACGGGCCCAGGTCCAAGGGCTCTACGAGGCCGTGCGCGATCGCGCGGTGGTCATGGTGAACCCGTTCCGCTGCAAGCCCCTCCACAAGAAGGCGATCTTCGCTGTGCTCACCGACGACGAGATGCAACGGCATTTCACGGACGACGAGCGGGCGGCCATACGGGCCCACGTGCCGTGGACGCGCCGCGTGCGCGAAGGCAAGACCACGCGCGACGGCCAGACGATCGACCTCCCCGCCTGGATCGTCGCCCACCGCGATCGCCTGGTGATGAAGCCCAACGACGAGTACGGGGGCAAGGGAGTCTTCATCGGCTGGGAGACGACACCCACCGAGTGGGAAGACGCCCTCGCCATAGCACTCCGCTCGTCCTACGTGGTGCAGGAGAAGGTCGAGCTGCTCAAGCAGTCCTTCCCCGAGCTCGCCCCCGACCTGCGCTTCCGGGATTTCGTCGTCGACCTCGATCCCTACGTCTTCGAGGGCGAGGTGGAAGGCTTCCTGACCCGCCTCTCCGGGACCTCGCTCGCCAACGTGACGTCCGGCGGAGGCCAGGTGCCGGCGTTCCTGGTGGAGCCGCGTGCCTGATTGCCCCCCGAGGCCAAGACCGTCGCCAAGGCCGGCTCCCCGAAGTCCTGGAACGAAAAAGGCGGCGAGCACTTCGCCGCCGGCCGATACTCCGAGGCCCTCGCGTGCTTCGAAAGCGCGATCGTCGCGCGCCCTCTCTACGTGGAAGCCTGGATGAACAAGGCCAACGCCCTCTTCGAGTCCGGCGCGCGCGAAGAGGGGCTCCAGGCCGCGCTACGCGCGATCGAGGTGGCGCCGCTGTTCCCGCGCACCTGGCTGAGCAAGGGAGGGATGGAGAACCGGATGGGCCGGTCGGCGCTCGCCCTCGCGTCCTTCCGGGAGTACCTGAGCCTCGGCGAATCGGAGCCGGCGAAGCACCTGGCCGCGGCCCGCCGCGCCGCGAAGGAGCTCGAGGCAGCGGGAGCGAAACCCGCCCCCCGCTCCGCCCACGCGTTCCTAACGCAGGCCAGCCGGCTCATCGCGGAAGGGAAGCATGCCCAGGCCGTGGAGGCGCTGGACCGCGCGCTCGCGCTGCTTCCCGGTCTCGCAGCGGCGCTCCTCCTGAAGGGGGATGCCCTCACGGAGCTGCACCATCCGCGCAAGGCGATGGCCTGCTACGAGCAGGGCCTGGAAGCCGACCCCGGCGATCCCCGGCTCTGGCAGGCGAAGGGGGCGGGCCTCGCCCGTCAGAACCAGCACGACCGGGCCCTCGCCTGCTTCGACGAGGCCCTTCGCCTCGATCGCGGTCACTCGGCCGCCCGCCGCGGGCGGGCGTGGTCGCTGCTCCAGGGGGGGCGCCCCACGGACGCGCTCGCCGCGTTCGAGGAGACGCTCTCGCGGGAGGGCAAGGACTCCCTCGCGCGATTCGGCAAGGCCTGCGCGGAAGACCTCCTCGGACGCGCCGCGCACGCGGCGCGGTCCTACAGGACGTTCCTCGACGGCGCGGATGAAGCACTCGCTTCCCAGATCGCGCACGCGAAGGCGAGGCTTGGTTCCCTGAAGAAGTGACGCGACTGCATAATTGGACATGCTGGCCCTTCCGAGCGACGCGATCGTCGGAAAGCACCCCTAGGTGGGAGCCCTTTCCGTCGCCGCGGAGATGGCCTGGAAGGTGGCGGCGGCCGAAGCCGCGAGCGCCCGCCATCCCCAGATCGGCAACGCGCTCCTCCTCGTGGGGCTGTGCAGCCTGGAAAAGCTCCTCGCGGCGAAGGACGAGCGCGCCCTCTCCCCGGGGACCGCGGACGCGGTGCGCCGGGAGGCCGACCGCGTGGAGGCGGCCCTCGCCCGGGCGGGTCTCGAAGCGGCCCCCTTGCGCCGTGCCCTCCGCGAGCGCCTGGGACGCGGATCGTACGTTCACGCGGACCGGCCGGTCGGCCGCAGCGGCGCCTGCAAGGAGACGTTCTACCGCGCCGCCCTTCTCGCGGGGGGCAGCGAGGTCACGTGTCTTCATCTATTGGCGGCAGTCGCCCAGGACCCCGACCCCGTCGTTTCGAGGCCCTTGCGCGACCTCGGGGCGAGCCTGGACGCGCTCAAGGAGCAGGCCCTTCTCGTCGCGCGAGCCGCCCCCGTGCGCGCCGAGGAGAAGCGCCAAGCACCCCGGGGAGCCGCCTTCGCAAGTCCGACAGGAGCTCCGGAGCTGATCGGGAGGCGGGCCGAGATCCAGCGGGTGCTGCAGATCCTGTCGCGCACCACGAAGAACAACCCCGTGCTCGTCGGCGAACCCGGGGTGGGCCGGACCGCGATCGTACAGGCCCTGGCCGCCCAGGCCGCCGACGGCAGGGAAGCGCTCCTCGCCGGCCGCCGGATCGTGGAGCTCCTCCCCGCCGCCCTCGGCGCGGAGGCCGGCGACGCCGCCACCCTCGGCGAGCGTCTCGATCGGGCGCTCGAGGACGCGCGCACCCACCCGGAGGTGCTCCTCTTCGTGGACGACCTGTCTTCGGTCCTGGGGACCGGGCAGACCGTCCCCTCCGGGGCCGCGCTTCGAGACCGGCTGAAGGCCGCTCTCGCTCGCACCGACCTGCGCTTCCTTGCCGTCGCTACCCCCGACACCTACCGGCGCCACCTGGAGTCCGACCCCGCTCTCGAGCGGCGCTTCGACAAGGTCGACGTGGACGAGCCCACGCGCGACGAGTCGCTCGAGGTCCTGCGCGCCTTCGTGCCCTACTGGGAGAAGCGCCACGGGGTGGCGATCGACGACGACGCGCTCGCGGCCGCGGTCGACCTCTCGTTGCGCTTCGACCACGACCACCGGCTCCCGCGGAAGGCCAAAGACGTCGTGGAGGGAGCGGCCGCCCGCGTGGGCCTTCCGCTCTCGAGTGCCGAGGCTCCGGAGGACGCTCCGACGCGAGGGAGGCCCGTCGCCACGGGCCGCGTGACGGAGCGGGCGGTGGCCCAGGTCCTCGCGGAGAGGCTCCGGCTGCCGTTGGAGCTCCTCGCCGACGCCCTCCCCGGCGCCGGCCGCTCCCGCGTCCTCCAGCTGGAGAACCACCTGCGCGCGCGCATCGTGGGACAGGACGAAGCGCTCGCCCGCATCTGTCGTCGCCTGCGGCTCGCCCACGCGGAGACGCGCGAGCCGCGCCGGTCTCCCGCGGTGTTCCTCTTCCTCGGCCCACGCGGGGTGGGCAAGACGGAGACGGCCCGGCTCCTCGCCTCATACCTCTTCGGCGGGCCCGATGCGCTCGCCCGCTTCGACATGTCGGAGTACACCGAGGAGCGGAGCCTCGTCCGCCTCGTGGGCGCGCCTCCCGGATACGTGGGTCACGAGGAGGAGGGCCAGCTCGGAGCCCGGCTGCGCACGCGCCCCTACGGGGTCGTGCTCCTGGACGGGGTGGAGGGTGCGCATCCCCGCGTCCTCGACCTCTTCTTGAAGGTTTTCGAAACCGGCGAGCTCCGGGACGGCCGCGGACGCACCGCGGACGCCCGCAACTCCGTCTTCGTGATGACATCGAAGCTCGGGACCGCCGCCAAAGCACCGCTCGAGGAGATCCGCCATTTCTTCCGGCCCGAGGTGCTGGGCCGGATCGACGAGCAGGTGGTCTTCCGGTCCCTCGGTCCCGAGGACGCGGCCCGCCTCGTGAGGCCGCTCCTGGACGGGTTCATCGACGCCATGCGGCGCGAGCACGGGGTCGTCCTCACCGTGGAGCCCGCCGCCGAAGCGTTCATCGCACAGGCGGGGCTCGAGCCGGACTGCGGAGTGCGCGAGGTAAGGCGCACGGTGGAGCGGCTCGTGCAGGCTCCCGTCGCCAACCTGATCCTGGAGGGCAAGATCAAGCGCCACCCTGCCTGGACCGTGGCCTACGACGAGGGCGGTGTGTACGTGATCCCCGCCCCTCGCGGCTGAATTTGCATCCCGGGAAAGGCCATGCTGAACTCCCGGCGATGAGCGCGACCGTTCCGCCGAGACCGGTGGGGGCGCTCCAGCTGCTGGCCCTCGGCGTCAACGGCATCGTGGGGGTCGGGATCTTCTTCGCGCCGGCGGTGGTGGCCCGCCACGCCCCCGGCCTCGCGGCGGTCCTTGCCTTCGTCCTCACCGGCCTCGCCCTCCTTCCGGTGGCCGTGGCCTTCGCCGTCCTCGGGCGCGGCTTCGACGTGGACGGCGGCCCCGTCGTCTTCGCGCGCGCGGCCTTCGGGGACTTCGTCTCGTTCGTGGTGGGATGGGTGGCGTACGTCAGCGCCTTCCTGAGCACGTCTGCGGTCATGGTCGGCCTCACGGGGGCGGTGGCTCCCTCCCTCGGCCTCGACGGACCGGTCGCCCGGCGTGTCGCGGCCACCTTCCTCGTCACGAGCCTCGCGCTCCTCGTGGCCTCGGGCATCCGCATCTCCGCGCGCGCCTGGACGGCCCTCACCGTCTTGAAGCTTCTCCCCCTCGTGGCCCTCCTCCTCGCCTTCCTCCTTCACGGCCCCGGCCCCGCCCCCGCGTACCATCCCGAGGTTGCTTCGACCTCCTGGCTCCGCGCCGGCCTCACCGTGATGTTCGCCTACCAGGGCTTCGAGATCGTCCCGGTGATCGCGGGACACGTGCGCGCCTCCGCGCGGAGCGTGCCATTCGCCACCGTCGGCTCCCTGCTCGCGGCCATAGCGCTCTACGTGGGGCTCGCGTGGGCCTGCGTCTCCGCCCTTCCCGCCCTCGCCGAGTCGGAGGCCCCTCTCGCGGACGCCGCGGCCGTCCTCGGCGGTGCTTTGCTGTCGAGGGGCGTCGCCTGGGGCACGAGCGTCTCCGCGCTCGGGATCTGCCTGGGGATGATGGTCACCACACCGCGCTACCTCTCGGCCCTCGCCGGGGGGAAGCGCGCGCTCCTCGGCCTCGAGCGCGAGGCGGCGAGCGGCGTCCCGCTGCGCGCTCTCCTCGTCACGTGGGCGATCGTGACGGTCATGGTCAACCTGGGAGACCTGTCGGAGCTGTTCGCCCTCTCCGCGATGGCCGTGCTCATGCAGTTCGGCGTGACCGCCGCTTCTCTCGTGGTGCTCGCGCGACGCCGGCAGCGCGGCCTCGCCCCCCGCCACGCCTGGCTGGCCGTGCCCACTCTCGCCCTCGCCCTCGTGCTCGTGAGGTTCGGGGCCACGGAGCGCGAGGTCCTCGTGGCCGTCGCCACCGTGGTCACGGGCGTCGTCCTCGCGGCCCTCGCCCGCCCGAGGGCGGCCGCATGACGTTCCGGCGCCGCGCCCTCGTCCTCCTCGTCGCGGCGTTCGTCCTTCCCGTCGCCCTCGCCGTGTGGAGCCTGCAGAACGCGGGCGCCATCTCCGCGCACCGGCTCGGGATCGTCGCCCTCGTGCCCGTCATGGTCGTGGCCGGCCTTCTCGCGTGGAGTCTCCTCCGCTACGACAGGAGGCTCGGCGACGAGCGGGGACTGCTCCAGGCCATCATGGAAGGGACGTCGGACGGCATCTTCGTGAAGGACCGCGAGGGCCGCTTCCTTCTCGTGAACACGAGCTTCGCGCGCCTTCATGACCTGAAGGTCGAGGACATCGTGGGCCGGCACGAGACCGAGGTGTTCCCGGCGGCGCACGTCGCCTTCTTCCTGGAGGAGGACGCACAAGTGATGGCGTCGGGCGAGGCCAAGGCCTCCGAGTTCACGGACTCGAGCCACGGGCGGCCGGTCACCACGATGACCTCCAAGGCGCCCTTCCGCGACCGCGACGGCAACGTGCGCGGGGTGATCGGGATCACCCGGGACATCAGCGAGAGGAAGCGCACCGAAGACCACCTCCGCGACGCCCTGGAGGGACGCGTGCGCGAGCGCACGGGGGAGCTGCAGAGCGCGAACGCGATCCTTCACGCGGTGATCGAGGGCACGACGGACCTCGTGTTCGTGAAGGACCGGGAGGGGCGCTACCTGTTGATCAACACGGCACTCGCTCGCCACTCCGGACGCACCGCCGCGGAGATCCTGGACCACGACGACCGGGTGCTCTTTCCTCCGGACGTCGCGCAGTCCTTCCGCGACCAGGACCTCCACGTGATGAGAACGGGCGAGGGCCGGACATTCGAGGAGCTCGTCACCGTGGGGGACACCTCGCGCTCCCTCCTCACCACGAAGACGCCCTATCGCGACGCGAGCGGCTCGATCATCGGCATCATCGGACTCTGCCGCGACATCACGGAGCACAAGCAGACCGAGGAGGCGGTGCGGCGGACCCAGAAGCTGGAGAGCCTGGGTCTCCTCGCGGGAGGAGTGGCCCACGACTTCAACAACCTGCTCGTGGCGATCCTCGGCCAGACTTCCCTCGGCCTCTCGCGCCTTCCCGCGGACAGCCCCTCCCGCGCCAACCTCGAGAAGGCGGTGCGGGCGGCGGAGCGGGCCGCCGACCTCACGCGCCAGATGCTCGCCTACTCCGGCCGCGGCCATTTCCAGGTCACCACCCTCGACCTGAACGCCCTCATCCTCGACAACCTGCACCTCTTCGAGGTGGCGGTGCCCAAGAACGTCCGCCTCCTCTCGGCCCTCGAGCCCTCGCTTTCCTGGATAGACGCCGACGTGGGCCAGATCCAGCAGGTGGTGATGAACCTGATCACGAACGCGGCGGAGGCCATCGGGGAGCGCCCGGGCACGGTCACGGTCACCACGGGAAGCCGTGCGGTGGGCAGCCGCGACAACGCGCTTTGGCGGCACACCGGGGAGCCCCTCGTCCCCGGGACGTTCGTCACCCTCGAGGTCCAGGACGACGGCCAGGGCATGAGCCCGAGCGTGCGGGAGCGGATCTTCGATCCGTTCTTCACCACCAAGTTCACCGGGCGCGGGCTCGGTCTCGCCGCCGTGCTCGGGATCGTACGCGGACACAAGGGCGGGCTCCAGGTGGAGAGCGAGGCGGGCAAGGGCACGCTGTTCCGGCTCGTCTTTCCCCGTAGCCAGCGCTCTCCTGCGTCGCGGGAGGCCGCGCCCCCCGCCGCCCGCACCGCCAGTGGGACGGTCCTCGTGATCGACGACGAGGAGGTCGTGCGGGAAGCGGTGGCGGACGCTCTGGAGTCCGAGGGGATCCGCTACCGTCTCGCGGCGGACGGAGACAGCGGGATCTCCGTCCTGCGCGAGCAGGGCCGCGAGATCGGCCTCGTGCTCCTCGACCTCTCCATGCCCGGGCGCAGCGGGGAGGAGACCTTCGCGGAGCTGCGCAAGCTGGACGGCGGCGTACCCGTCGTCCTCTCGTCGGGCTACGACGAGGAGGAGGCGCGGCGTCGTTTCGCGCCGAACGACCTCGCGGGCTTCCTTCAGAAGCCCTACCGCTCCCCCACCCTCGTGGCCGAGGTGAGGCGCTGCCTGCGCCCGCAGGCCTGAGCTTCGCGGGTACCATCGACGCATGGTCCGCACCCTGAACGTCCGCGATCACCGGCGCGAGCTCCTCGAGAACCGCTACGTCTACGCCGTGGTCTCCCGCCGGGCGCGGGGAGTGTCGATCGGCGTCAACCTCAACCCGGACAAGGTCTGCAATTTCGACTGCCCCTACTGCCAGGTGGACCGTACGACACCGGGCGGCCCGTCCGCGGTGGAGGTGCCGGCGCTCGCCGCGGAGCTCGGCCGCCTCCTCGACCTCGTGGCCGCGGGCGATCTCTGGAGCGTGCCCCCCTTCGACACGGTCCTTCCCGGGCGACGCAACGTGGCCGACATCGCCTTCGCGGGTGACGGCGAGCCCACGACGCCCCGCGAGTTCCCGGCGGCGGCGCGCGCCGCGCGGGAGGAGCGCGACCGGAGGGGCCTCGCCTTCCCTCTCCGTCTCATCACGAACGCCACGATGTTCCACCGCGAGAGCGTCCGCGCGGCCCTCCCCGACTTCGACGAGCTCTGGTGCAAGCTCGACGCGGGGACGGAAGCCTACTTCCACCTCGTGGACGGGACGCGCCTGCCGTTCGCGCGCGTCCTCGACAACCTCCGGCTCGTGGCCCGGGAGCGGCCGATCGTGGTGCAGAGCCTCTTCCTGACCTTCGAGGGGAAGGGGCCGGACGACGCCGAGATCGCGGCCTACGTGGGCCGCCTCCGCGACCTCCTCGCCGCGGGCGGCCGGATCGACCGCGTCCAGGTCTACACGGTCTCGCGCAAGCCCGCCGATCCGAGGGTAGGCTCGCTGCCGGTGGCCCGGCTCGAGGAAATCGCTTTCTCGGTACGCGCTTTGGGGCTACCCGCCGAGGTGTTCGGGGACGAATAGGGTGCGCCCCCGCGCGGTGTTCTGGACGACGGGCGCCCGTCGCTTGTAGACTGAAGCCGGGTCATGCCCCTTTCCTGCTCCTTCAAGGTGCAGTTCGGCCGGCAGCACTGCGTCACGGATTGCCCGGCCGACGCCAGGGACGGCGTCTTCCGCTACCACCGCGTAGAGAGGCCCGAGGACGTTCCCCCCGCCGACCCGCTCGCCGTGGACGTGGCCGTCCTCGACATGAACCACGGCTGGCCCAACCTCGGCCACGACTCGATCGTCCACGCCCTCAAGGACGCGGCGTGCGACCTGGGGTTGGCGCTGGCCGGCACCGGACTTCACGTGCGCGCGCTGTCCTTCGACGTGCGGCGAAAGGGGATGGTGCCCGCGCCCGACGGGCGCTTCTCGCTCTACGTGGGCACGGGAGGCCCCGGGCACCTCGACCCCCGGATGAACGACGGGGTGACGGAGGGGAGCCAGGGCATCCGCGAAGACCCCTCGTGGGAGGCTCCGCTCTTCCGCCTCTTCGACGCGGTCGTGGCCGACGACAGCGCCGCCCTCCTCGGCATCTGCCACAGCTTCGGGGTGCTCTGCCGGTGGTCGGGCGCCGCCCGTCCCGCCCTCCGCAGCCCGGAGAAGGGCAAGAGCACCGGCATCCTCGAGAACGTGCTCACCACGGAGGCTCGCCAGCACCCCTGGTTTCGGCGGCTCTCCCAGGAGCTGCCGGACGGACGGCGGCTGCGCGTGGTGGAGAACCGGCTCTTCGACCTCCTGCCCCGCGAGGGCGGGCTCCCCGGCTTCGTCGTGCCCATCGGCTACGAGACCCTCGGCCTCGGCGGACCGCGTGGCGAGGCGGTGACGATGCTGGAGTTCGCGCGCGACCGCGAGGGGCTCATGCCGCGCGTCATGGCCGTGAACCACCACCCCGAGATCGTGGACCGATTCCGCCAGGTGATGATCCTCGACCCAGAAGCGCGACCGCGGCGAGGTCGCGAACGAGTGGTACCAGGAGCGGCTGGAGATCCTCACCCGGATCTATCCCGACGAGGACATCGACCAGCGCCTGCACGTGACCTCGGACTACACGTTCCTGGGTCCGCTGCGCTTCCACCTCTGGCGACAGGTGCGGCTCCGGGCGGAGGCGCGGGGCCTCGAGGTCGGACGTGCACGAAGACCAGCTCCTGGAGGCTCTCGAGCGCTCCGCGGTGGGCCTCGGCGGCGGTCGCTCGACCGAAGCGTTCTGATCCCCAAGCCTCCCTTCGCGAAGGACCTCACCCTCGAGCAGGAGATCGCGGAGTTCGAGAAGCTCAAGCCGCGTCTCGCCGAGGTCTGGGACGTCCTCACCATGCGCGACGAGGAGCCGCACACCTCCGTGATCGTCCCCTCCCTCACCCTCGACCAGAGCGAGCTCAAGAAGCTCCCGGGGTCGCACTTCTACGAGGAGCGGCTGCTCTTCCTCCTCATCCGGCTGCGCAATCCCCGCGCGCGGCTCGTCTACGTGACCTCGCAGGCGGTGCACCCGATCATCCTCGAGTACTACCTCCAGTTCCTCGCGGGGATACCCGCGAGCCACGCCCGCTCGCGGCTCACGCTCCTCTGCGCGGACGACGCCTCGCCGCGGTCGCTGACGGAGAAGATCCTGGAGCGGCCGCGCCTCATCGAGCGCATCCGCGCGGGGATCGTGGATTCCAGCCGCTCCTACCTCACCGTCTTCAACTCGACGCCGCTCGAGCGGAAGCTCGCGGTGCTGCTCGGCGTCCCCCTGAACGGCTGCGACCCCAACCTCTCCCACCTCGGCACGAAGTCGGGAAGCCGGAAGGTCTTCAGGGAGGCGGGGGTCGACCTCCCGCCCGGGGCCGAGGACCTCCACACGCAGCGCGAGGTGGCGGAGGCGCTCCACGAGCTGCGCGAGAACCATCCCTCGCTCCGCAAGGCGGTGGTCAAGCTGAACGACAGCTTCTCCGGCGAGGGCAACGCGATCTTCCGCTATCCCGAGAGCGAGGCGGCGTCAACGCCTACAAGGACGCCCTCCGCCACGTGGAGTTCTCCGTGCCCACGGAGACGCCCGAGGCCTACTTCGACAAGTTCGCGCGCATGGGCGGCATCGTGGAGGAGTTCGTGGATGCGAAGGAGAAGCATTCGCCCCGAGCTCGCAGCACCGCATCAGCCCCCACGAGGAGTCGACCGCGATCTCGACGCACGACCAGATCCTGGGTGGCCCCAGCGGGCAGGTCTTCCTCGGCTGCAGCTTCCCCGCCCACGACGACTACCGGATGAAGGTCCAGGAGACGGGGCAGAGGATCGGGAAGGTACTCGCCCGTTACGGGGTGGTGAGCCGTTTCGCCGTCGACTACCTCGTCCACCGCGAGGAGCCGGACGCGGAGTGGAAGATCACCGCCCTCGAGATCAACCTCAGGATGGGCGGGACGACGCATCCCTTCCTCGCCCTGCAGTTCCTCACCGGGGGCGCCATCGACCCCGACACCGGGCTCTTCCTCGCCTCGAGCGGGCACGCCAAGTACTACCGGGCCACCGACAACCTGAACTCGGAGAGCTACCGCGGCCTCCTGCCCGAGGACCTCGTCGAGATCCTGACCGTGAACAAGCTCCACTACAGCCACGGCAGCGAGTCGGGGGTGCTCTTCCACCTGAT
Source organism: uncultured Acidobacteriota bacterium (assembly GCA_963742595.1). Lineage (GTDB taxonomy): Bacteria > Acidobacteriota > Vicinamibacteria > Fen-336 > Fen-336 > CAVPGH01. The sequence goes on from CAVUMT010000001.1 coordinate 1,718,287, forward strand.
CGGGGCGCTCTCCGAGTTCGGGAAGATGGGGGTCACCGCGATCGCCAACAGCCGCGAGGACGTGGACGACCTCTACGTGCGCACCCTCGAGGTCCTGGACCGCGAGACCGTGTACGGCCGCTAGCCGTACCGATCGCCCGCCGGGGGGCTACTTGACGTCGGTGCCCTGGCTGGACAACACCACCCACCGCCCGTCGCGCTTGACCCAGACGTCGGTGAAGCGGATCCGGCGATCGAAAGCCACGCCCTTCTCGTCCTTGCCCTTGTTGTGGGTCAGACCCGTGACCACGGCGGTGTCGCCCTGCATCTTCACGTCCAGCCCGGACAGGTCGGCGGCGGCGGTCGTCGATTTCTTGATGTCCGCGATGGTCTGGCCCTTCGTGGTGGGCTTGCCCGTCTGGGAATCGACGCCGGCGAACTCGTCGGCGAGGGTCCGCTCGAACCACGCGGCGTCCTGCTTCATCTCCGCCTGGTTCCAGTCCCGCTCCAGATAGAGGAGAGCCGTCCTGTCGTCGAGGGGGTGTCCCGCGTTGGACACCACCTGCCACGCATTGCCCCGCTTCTCGAGCACGTGCACGCTGCGGCTGTACGACGTGACTTCCTTGCCGTTCTCCGTGGTCGTCACCGCGTTCCTGTGGGTGACCGTGGCCGTCGTGGGGGTGCAGGCGATGATGTAGGCGTCGTACACCGTCTTGGGCGCCGGCTTGCCGCTCGTCTTCGCGGCTTCCGCGGCACTCACCGCGTTGTCGATGATCTCGGCCTTGCTCGTCGTCCCGGTGGGCGTGATCCCCGTGAAGTTGTCGGCCACGATAGCGGACAGTGCAGCTCGATCGCCCTTCCTCGTGGCCTCCGACCAGGCATGATCGAGCTCTTCGAGGCGCGCGGCCTCGGGACACTGCGCGAACGCCGGCGCGGAAACGGACGCGGCCAGGACTCCGACCCAGAGTGCGCCTTTCATGTCTTCCTCCTCGACGTGTGAGCCCGTCGGTTGGATGTGCCTTGCGACTGGATGTGCCTTTGTGGCGGGAGCCTAGCACCTTTCGGAGGCCTGAGCGGTCGGTGTGCGGGCTCGGGCTCGGTCCAGGCTCATGTGTTGGCCTCGGTGTCAACTTTCGGTACTCGCCCCGGGGCGAGTCACTTCAAGTAGTTTCTCAAGGAACTCTTCCCGGACGGAGTCGTCAGCGTTCAGCGTCGGCACTGTGGGTAATGTACTAATACATTGCCCACGGTCCCGGGCTGACGGTCGACTCGCCTTCTCCGTCCGGACGGAGTTACGAAATTACCCATTCCTGAAAGAGCCGTGCGCTGGGCCGGCGAGGTGGAGTCGCGCTTCGGCCCTCGCCTCTTCGAGTGTCGTGACCGCGCCGTCGAGCTGGCGCTCGTAGACCGCCTGGAGGACGCGGCCCATCTCCGGTCCCGGGGCGAGGCCGAGCTCCAGGAGATCGCGCCCGCGAAGCAGGGGGTCGGGAGGCTTGACCGCCACGTCCAGCGCCCGCACCTTCTCGCGGAACCATTCCATGGCCACGGGCTCGAAGCGGCCGGGGCGACGCCCCAGGCAGTCGGCGCGGGCCACCCGGTAGAGAAGGTCCGGCTCGCACTTCCGGGCGAGCCTGCGGATCGCCCCGTCCGAGACGCGCGCGCGCTCCTTGTAGAGCTCGCCCGGCTTCAGGTGATGCGCCACGAGGGCGAGGACCTGCCCGCGCACGTCGTAGCCGAGGAGGGAGTGGACGTTCCACCGGTCGAGGAGGCTGGTGGCCGGCGCCACCCCCGCCTCCTCGTGCCCGGGGGAGCGGACGTGGCCGTCTTCGGCGCGGAGCGTGGTGGCGGGCTTGCCGAGGTCGTGGAAGAGCGCGCCCAGCATCACGGCGAGCGCGCGAGGCCGGTCGTCGGCGAGATCCTCGAGGAGCAGGGCCGCCTCGTCCACGACCTGGAGCGTGTGGGTCCAAACATCTCCCTCTGGGTGCCACTGCGGGTCTTGGGGCGTGGCACCCAGAGGGAGAAGTTGAGGCGCGATCTCGCCAAGCATTCCCCACCCGTTCATCAAACCCAGTCCAATGGACGGCCGCGGCGCCTTCAGCAGCAGCTTCTCGATCTCCCCGAACACGCGCTCCGCGGGCAGCTCGGAGAGCGACATCTCCGCGCAAAGCCGCGCCGTCTCCGGCTCCACCGTGAGCTCGTAGCGCGCCGCGAACTGAATCGCGCGCAGCGCCCGCAAGGGGTCTTCTACGAACGTGCGGGCGTCCACCGCGCGCAGGACGCGGGCCTCCAGGTCCTTCCTGCCTCCATGCGGGTCGAGCGTCTCGCCAGTGGCCGGGTCGAACAGGATCGCGTTGATCGTGAAGTCCCGACGGCGTGCCGCCTCCGAGATCGAGAGAGCGGGATCGGAAGCGGCGGCGATGCCGCGGTGTCCCGGCCCCACCTTGGAGTCGCGCCGGGGCAGGGTGATGTCGATGGCACCCTCCACTCCCGCCACGCCGCTCAGCTTGTACACACTGAACGCCTCGCCCACGCGGTCGACACGACCCAGGCGGGCGAGGATCGATTGGAGTCGCTCCTCGGGAAGGCCGAACATTTCGAGGTCGTAGTCCTTGACGGGGAGGCCAAGAAGGGCGTCGCGGACCGCGCCTCCGACCACGAGGGGCCGCCCTCCCGCCTCGCGCACGGCGGCGACGAGGGGTGCCATGGCGGGAGGGAGCGTGAGCCCGCTCATCCGTGCTCCAGCGTCTGGATCATCACGTCGAGCCCGCGTCCTGAAGCTTCCTCGAGCAACGACACGAGCGGTTCCGTCTCGAAGCGGAAAGCGGCCTCGAGCGACGCCCGGAGACGGGCAGCGTCGCCCCCCACGATGATCGGCGGGCGCAGACCGCCCGCCGCCATGAGGTGCGAAGCCGCGAGACGGGAGATCCTTCCGTTCCCGTCCTCGAAAGGCAGGATCTCGACGATGCGGGCGAGAGCGAGGGCCGCTTGCGCCAGGGGCTTGAGTGCTATCACCCCCTCGCTCCGCAGCCAGCCTTCCAGGATGGCGAGGCGCGACTCGACGAACTCGGGGGGGGCGGGCGGCGGTCCCTCCCGAGTGCGGGGGCTCCGCCGAAAGCCCGTGGCCCCGGGCGAGAGCGCGGCGCTCCAGGTCCGAAGCGACTCCACTCCGAACGCCTGCGATGGCGGAACCGCCTCCCGCGCCCGGCGCAGCGCCACCACGCAGTCGGGTGCTTGTCCTCCGCCGCCGGAGGCTTGCACCTCGTCCCAAGTGACGGCGAAGCCCGCGAGCTCGAGGCTTCCCAGGAGCTGGGCATCCTGCACGGCCTCCCGAAGGCGGGCGTCCTCCGGAGACCGGCCGGCGAGGAGTGTCTGCAGCCGGCGCTCCTTGAGCGCAGTGGTCGGAGCGACGCGCAGCCCCCTCACCTCGCTCATCCCGCGATTGTATAGGCGCCGGGGCGGCGACTAGAATGGCGGTCGGGGGGCTTCCCGCACCGGAGGCCGAGACGAGACATGTCGAGAGTCCTCGCCGTCCTGCTCTTTACCGTCATTCCCGCGCTCTCCGCCGAGGACGCGAAGAAGGCCAAGAAGCCGGGCCTGGACCTGCGCGCCACCCCCCGAATGTCGTTCTCCCCCGCCGAGGTCCTGTTCACGGCCGAGCTCAAGGGAGGGGACGACAACCACGAGGACCTCTACTGCCCCGAGGTCACGTGGGAGTGGGGGGACGGCGGCAAGAGTGTCGAAGAGTCCGACTGCGAGCCCTACTCGGACGGCGCGAAGATCGAGCGCCGCTTCACCGCCCACCACACCTACGGAAGGGCCGCGGTCTACTCGATCAAGGTCACGCTGCGGAAGAACGGGCGGACCGTCGCCGCCCAGACCGTCCAGGTCACGGTGCGCCCGGGGCTGGGCGACCGCACGATGGAGTACTGACCGGTCTCCCGTCGGCGCGCGCGGCGGCCTAGCCGCCGCTCGACATGCTCTCGAGGAACTCGCGGTTGTTCTTCGTCTTCGAGAGCCGCTCGATCAGGAGCTCCATCGCTTCCACCGCGGACAGCGAGGAGAGGACCTTCCGGAGGATCCACACGCGGTTCAGCTCCTCCTTGGGCACGAGCAGCTCCTCCTTGCGGGTGCCGCTCCGGAGGATGTCGATCGACGGGAAGATCCGCTTGTCCGTGAGCTTCCGGTCGAGAACGATCTCCGCGTTGCCCGTCCCCTTGAACTCCTCGAAGATCACGTCGTCCATGCGCGAGCCCGTCTCCACGAGGGCGGAGGCGATGATGGTGAGGCTGCCTCCCTCCTCGACGTTCCTGGCCGCTCCGAAGAAGCGCTTCGGGCGCTGGAGGGCGTTGCTGTCCACTCCGCCGGAGAGCACCTTGCCCGACGGGGGCACGATCGTGTTGTAGGCGCGAGCGAGCCGGGTGATGGAGTCCAGCAGGATCACCACGTCCTTCCGGTGCTCGACGAGCCGCTTCGCCTTCTCCAGGACCATCTCCGCCACCTGCACGTGCCGGTCCGCGGGCTCGTCGAAGGTGGAGGAGATGACCTCCCCGTGCACGGACCGCTGCATGTCCGTGACCTCCTCCGGCCGCTCGTCGATGAGCAGCACGATGAGGACGATCTCGGGGTGGTTGGCGGTGATCGCGTTGGCGATGGCCTGGAGCAGCATCGTCTTCCCCGTGCGGGGGGCGGCCACGATGAGGGCTCGCTGTCCCTTGCCGAGGGGGGACATGAGGTCCATCACGCGCGTGGAGAGCTGCTCCGCGATCGTCTCGAGCCGGATCCGTCCCGCCGGGTAGAGGGGCGTCAGGTTGTCGAAGAAAACCTTGTCCTTCGCGCGGTCGGGGGGCTCGAAGTTGACCGCGTCCACCTTGATGAGGGCGAAGTAGCGCTCGTCCTCCTTGGGGGGCCGGATCTGGCCGCTGATCGTGTCCCCGGTGCGGAGGTCGAACTTGCGGATCTGCGAGGGCGACACGTAGATGTCGTCGGGCCCCGGCAGGTAGCAGTACTCGGGGGCGCGCAGGAACCCGAAGCCGTCGGGGAGGATCTCGAGCACGCCTTCCGAGAAGATGAGCCCTTCCTTCTCCGCCTGGGCGCGCAGGATCTGGAAGACCAGCTCCTGCTTCTTCATGCTCGCCGCCCCGGGGATCTCCAGGGACTTGGCGACCTGCGCGAGCTTGGAGATGCTCATCTCCTTGAGCTCGGCGAGGTCGAGCCGGTCCTTGTCCGCCTCGGCTTCCCCGCCGGCGGGGGGAGGGGCGGCGGCCTCGGGCTCCTCGTCCGCGGTGGCCACCGCGGTCTCCCCCGGGGATTCTTCCTCTACGGCATCGGGACCGGGCTCCGGATTCCTTCCGCGGGGGCCATCGCCGCGTGGCCCCCGCGCCCGGCGCGGGCCTCCGCCCTTCGCGGGGGGAGGAGCCGGATCGTCGTTGCCCATGAGTTCTCTCGGTGCGAGGTGGAAAAACGGGGAGGAGGAGTCTTCGCGCCCTGCTCGATTGGAGCCGGATGGCCTAACGATAGAGGAAGCCGCGCGCGGCTGTCAACGGGGGATAGTCAAGCCTCCATCGTCTTCACGTCGCCGGGGACGAGAGCGGAGGCGCCCGTCGCCTTCTTGACCGCGTCCACCGTCGTGTCGGGGGCGATCTCGCGCAGGACGAGGCCCTCGCGGGTCACCTCGATCACCGCCATGTCCGTGACGATCAGGTTGACGCAGCGCCGTCCCGTGAGGGGCAGCGTGCAGCTCTCGAGGATCTTCGGGCGTGCCGTCCTTCGCCGCGTGCTCCATCGTGACCACGACTCGCTTGGCTCCGGACACGAGGTCCATCGCCCCGCCCATTCCCTTCACCATCTTGCCGGGAATCATCCAGTTGGCGAGGTTGCCCTCGCGGTCCACCTGCAGCGCGCCGAGGATCGTGAGGTCCACGTGCCCGCCCCGCACCATCGCGAAGGAGTCGGCGCTCGAGAAGTAGACGGTGCCCGGCAGCTCCGTCACCGTCTCCTTCCCCGCGTTGATGAGGTCCGCGTCCTCCTGCCCGGGCTCCGGGTAGGGGCCCACGCCGAGCATGCCGTTCTCCGAATGAAGGACGATCGAGATCGCCCGCGGGGACGTAGTTGGCGGCGAGCGTGGGCATGCCGATGCCGAGGTTCACGTAGAACCCGTCCTTCATCTCCCGGGCCGCCCGCCTCACGATGCGCGCCGCGCTTGGCGTCCTTCTCCTCGACCTGCTGGCCCCGCGAGCGTGCGCTTCTCGATGCGCTTCTCGTAGGCCGAGCCCTGGAAGATCCGCTTCACGAAGATGCCCGGGGTGTGGATCGCGTCCGGGTCGAGTCGCGCCCGCGGGAACGAGCTCTTCCACCTCCGCGATCGTGGTGCGCGCGGCCATCGCCATCACGGGGGCGAAGTTGCGCGTGGTGCGGCGGATAGACGAGGTTGCCCAGGGGGTCGCCCTTCCAGGCCTTGACGAACGCGTAGTCCGCGCGGAGCGCGGGCTCCAGCACGTGGGGCCGGCCGTCGAACCAGCGCACCTCCTTGCCCTCCGCGATCAGCGGTGCCGTAGCTCGTGGGGGTGAAGAAGGCGGGAACGCCCGCGCCCGCCGCGCGCATCCTCTCCGCGAACGTGCCCTGGGGGACGAGCTCCAGCTCGAGCTCGCCCGCCGAGAGCCATCTTCTCGAGGACCTTGTTCTCGCCCACGTAGGTTCGCGATCATCCGCTTCACCTGTCCGTTCTGCAGCAGGAAGGTGATGCCGAAGTCGTTGGTGCCCGCGTTGTTGCTGATCATGGTCAGGCCCTTCGCACCCTGGTCCCGCAGGGCGCAGGATCAGGTTCTCGGGCAGGCCGCACAGCCCGAAGCCCGAGACCATGACGGAGGCGCCGTCCGGGATGTCGCGGACGGCCTCCGCGGCGTTCTTCACGACCTTCTTCATGGAGAGGACTCCTCGATGGGGCGGATGATATCAGTCCGGGACGAGCGTCCGCCGGCGGCGGGCGGGACGCGGCGGGCAGGACGGCGTTCGCGGTGAGGAGGCCCATGGCCAGCGAGACCGCCACCAGCACCATCCGGAACGCGGCCTCCACTCCCGAGATCGTCTCCTGGCCCAGGAGCGCGGAGAGGCTCTGGAAGCCGATGCTGCCCGGAACGAGGAGCAGGAGCCCGGGGACCACCGCGATCGCCGTGCGGGCGCGAGACGATCCGGTTGTAGGCGTTGCCGAAAGCGGCCACCGCCATGGCCCCCAGGAACGCCCCGAACTCGGGCGCCGAGGAGCACGTTCCCCGCGCGCAGCCCCAGGAACGCGGCAACGGACGCCCGCCACGATCCACGGGACGTCGCGCTTGTCCGCGCGGAAGAGAACGGCGAAGGCGACCGGGGCCACCACGAGCGCGACCCACAGCGTCCACACGGGAAGCGGCGCGGGGATGACGGCGGCCACGCTCCCGAAGAGCCGCTCCGCGCTCCGGGCGCCCACGGCGGCCCCGAAACGCGATGGCCAGGAACGTGAGCGCCGCCCCCGCGAGCCGGGCGGTGCCCGCCACGAGGTTGCGGGTGGCGAGCTCGATCATGGCGACGGTGAGCGTGAAGCCGGGGACGAGGATGATGAGGCCACCGAGCGTCGTGAGGTGCGGCGAGAGCGGTGGGAAGGACCACGCGGCGGTCGTGGCCGCGAACCCGGCGAGTGCTGCGGCGGTCGTCTCGTAGACGCCCGCTGCCGGCGTGCGCGCGCCAGCGGACGAGGGGCAGGCAGGCCGATCAGGAGACCGATGACGCGTCGTGGCCGCGATCTCGCGCAGCCCGCCGCCGAAGAACCGGCAGGCCGCGCCCGAGGCGAGAGCGCTCGCGATCATCGTGGCGGTCGCCCCGTAGGGAGCGGGCGCGCTCATGATCGCGTCGATGCGGGCGGAGCCTTCGGCGGGGCTCAGCGCCCTGGGCGACCTGGCCGCGCACCTCGTCGAGACGAGCGAGGCGGCTCAGGTCCACCTGGCCGGGGTCCACCCGGATCTGGAACGTCTGGTGGGCCGGGCCATCGCCGAACGAGGCGAAGAGCGCCGTGGGCATCGAGAAGAACTGCCCGGGCAGCGACAGCCGGCGGCACACCTCGCGCGAGGGCATCCTCCAGCCGGTGCGCGGAGTAACCGTAGGCGTGGAGCCCACGGCCGAGCTTGAGCACGAACTCGCGCGCTTCCTGGGCCCGGTTGGGGCCGGGGCCGCGGTCGTCGACGGCCCCGGCGCTCATGGAGCGGTCGAGAGCCGTTTTCGAAGGGCTCTCAGGGCCCGGCCGACCTCGCGCGCGGTTCTCGCCGAGGATCTCGCGCCAGAGAGCGCGCGGGCTCCGGGCGAGCCGCGTCATGTCGCGGAAGCCCGGCCCGGCGAGGCCCAGGCGGCGACGCGCCGCCGCGTCACTTTCGGCGGCGCTCCGGAGCGCCCAGGCCACGAGCTGGGGGACGTGGCTCAGGTAGGCGAGGACGCGATCGTGCTCGGCGGCGCTCATGCGCACCGGCCGCGCTCCCGTCGCCCGTACGAGCGCACGGACGATCCGAAAGGCCCGGGGATCGCTCCCGGGCACGAGGACCCAGGCGTGGCCGCGGAAGAGGTCGGGGCGGGCGGCGGCGAAGCCCGAGCGCTCCGATCCCGCGATCGGATGCCCTCCCACGAAGCGACGGAGGCCCAGCCGGCGAGCCTCCCGAACGATAGGGCGACTTCACGCTTCCCACGTCGGTGACCACGAGCCGGTCGAACGGCGCAAGACGCCGGAGAAGGACGCGATTGGCCGCGGGGGGCGCGGCGAGCACGAGGACGTCGGCCTCCTCCGCCGCCTTTCGAACGTCGGCGCGGGCGATCGCGATCGCCGCGGCGGCCCGGGCGCGACGGAGGACGGCCGCGCGGTCGACACCGATCACGCGGTAGCCGGCGCGGCGGAGGGCGAGGGCGAGCGAGCCCCCCACGAGGCCCAGCCCCACCACCGCCACCGTCGGTCGGCGTCTCACTCCTCCACCAGCGCCTTCTCCAGGAACTCCGGCTCGCGGCGCGAGAAGACCCGGGCCGCTCCCGCGACGAGCATCGCGTAGACCGAGACGGCACCCCCGAGCGACAAGGGGAGAGCCACGACGAAGAGCCACGGCTGCTCGAGGAGCGAGGGGAGAGCGGCCAGGAAGACGAAGGGGGCGGAAAGGGCGATGGCACCCGCGAGGAGCAGCGACGCAGAAGACGGCCGCGCCCAGTCCGCGGCCGCCTCCGGCGTAGGGCGTGCGGCCCGCGGCGGGCACGGGCACCGGAAAGAGCACGGAGACGAAGTTGTCGGCGGCGCTGCAGAGGACGAGCGTCACGAGCGCCGCGGTGACCACGGCGGGAACGAGGGTGAGCGGGGAGAAGAAGAGCGAGACGAGAGCGAGGAGAAGGATCCCGGGCACGCGCAGGAGCATCACCCCCAGGTTCTTCGCCACGAGCATCTCCCAGCGGGGGAAGGGAAAGCCCACGAGCAGGAGCAGGCCTCGCCGCTCGAGGGCCAGCGCGTTCGCCCCGAACGAGCCGAGGCCCAGGAAGGTCGCGAGCATGAAGAGGGCTATGGGCGTGACCCGCCGCCCGCCCTGGGAGACGAAGAGGAAGAGGAGCACCGGAGCCACGAGACCCGTGAAGAGCATGGCCTTCAGCCGTGGGTCGCGCCACATCACGCGCAGGTCCTTCTCGACCAGCGTGCCCAGCGGGCCGGAGAACGTCATTCGCGCCCCCGCCTGCCCGGGGGCCCGGGTCGGCCCGAGGTCGACCTCCCCCCGGTAGATCCTTCGCGTGAGAAGAGCCGCCGTCCCCGCGAGGACGAGAGTGGCGGCCCCGGAAGCGGAGGCAAACGCGAGGAAGGAGAGGATCTCCCCGCTCCCCGCGTGCGCCGCCGCGCGCACTCCCCAGCCGAAGGGCGAGAGGAGGAAGAGGTCCCGCTCGAGAACGAAGCCGAGGAACGAACGGAGAAAGCGCCCCCGCACGCTCATGAGCGCGAGGGGGACGAGGCTCAGCACGAATCCCATGCCGAGGCCTAGGAAGAGCGCGCGGTCCTGCCATCGTCGGTTCCGGGCGAGGCCCAGCAGGAGGAGACCCGTCACCTGGGCGGCCACGAGCGTGAAGACGAACGCGAGGAAGACCCCGAGGAGGCTCAAGGGCAGACGGGGGGACAGGCCGGCGAGGGCCACCGCGAGGGCGACGAGAGGGGGGAGCTTGGCGAGCACGAGCGGCTCCACGAGGTTGGCGAGAAGCGACGACGCCACGAGCGCGGGGAGGGGCACCGGGAAGTGGAGGAGCCGCGACATGTCGTGGGTATCGCTGAACGAGACGCCCGCGAGCACCGGTGAGAGCGCCCAGAACACGCCGATCACCGTGGCCGCCGCGGAGACGAGGGGCAGGAGCCACTCCGGATGGGTGCTCGAGAGGGCGCGGACTCCCACGAACACGAAGAAGGACGCGGCGGCGGACCCGAGCGCGAGCATGGGCACGAAGAGGGCGAGGCCCAGGAGCCTCTCCCGCGCGCCCAGGAGAGCGCGCAGGTCCAGGCGGAAGCGCAGGACGACGAGCGCGATCAGCCGATCCACGTCAGGTCCTCGCGGGTGACGTCCGCCGCCACCAGCTTCAGGAAGACGTCCTCCAGGCTCGCGTCCGCCCCCACCTGCCGCTGGGAGCGGATCTCCTCGAGCGTCCCCTGCGCGACGATCCGCCCGCGGTCGATGATCGCCACCTCGTCGCAGAGCCGCTCCACCACGTCCAGCCCGTGCGAGGTGAAGAAGAGGGTCACGCCCTTGCGGGTGAGGCGCTGCAGGAGGTCGGTGACCACGCGGCCGGAGACGGGGTCGATTCCGTTCAGGGGCTCGTCCAGGAAGAGCACGCGCGGGTTGTGGATGAGGGCGGCGGCGAGCGCGAGCTTCTTCTTCATTCCCTGCGAGTAGTCCACCACCAGCTGCCCGCGGTCCTCCCGCAGGGAGAGGAACTCGAGGAGCTCCTCCGTGCGCCGCCGCGTCTCCTCCCGCGCGAGCCCGTACATGCGCCCCGCGAACTGCAGGTACTCCTCCCCGCTGAGGCGCTCGTAGAGCGGCAGCTCCTCGCCGAGGACGCCGATCACCCGCTTCACCCCGAGGAGGTCCTGGCTGAGACGCACCCCCTCGATGACTGCGTCCCCCGAGGTGGGCCGGAGGAGGCCGGTGAGCATCTTGATCGTCGTGCTCTTGCCCGCCCCGTTCGGCCCCAGGAACCCGAAGAACCGTCCGCGCTCGATCCGCAGGTTCAGGTGGTCGACGGCGGTCTTCTCCCGGAAGGTCTTGGTGAGGCCTTCGACCACGAGCGCAGCGCCGTCTGTGCCTTGCATGGCGGGGCCATCATCATTTCATATCCGCTCGGCGGTGCCGACACCCGTCGCTCCGGAGTTTTTCTGCTAGGCTGGCGAATCGGCGATGCGCAGAGAGACCCCGCGCGCCCGGCTCGGCGTCCTCCCGGTGATGCTCGTCGCTTCGCTCGCAACCGCGCAGGCGCCTCCCGCAGCCCGAAGCGGCCCGCCCTCCTGGGCGGCCGACAGCGTCTTCTACGAGGTCGTGCTCGACCGGTTCCGCAACGGGGATCTCCGCAACGATCCCCGCCCCCCGGACATTCGCGGAGCCTGGCCCTACGAGACCGTGAACGGATGGCAGGTCTCGAGCTGGACGGCGGACTGGTACAGGCTTCAGCCCTGGGAGAAGGCGGGAGGACACGACTTCTACTGGAACGTCCCCACGCGCCGATACGGCGGCGACCTGCAGGGCCTCCTGGAGAAGCTCGACCACGTGCAGTCTCTGGGAGTGAACGCGATCCTCCTCGCCCCGGTCTTCGAGGCGCCCTCCGCCCTGAAGTACGATCCGACCTTCCTCCACCACGTCGACAACAACTTCGGGCCCGACCCCGAGGGCGACCGGCTGCTCTGGGCCACCGAGAACCCCGCCGATCCCTCCACCTGGAAGTGGAGCGCGGCCGACCGGCTCTTCCTGCGAGTCTTGCAGGAGTGCCACCGCCGCCAGATGAGAGTCGTGGTGGACGGGATCTTCGACCACGTAGGCATGACCTTCTGGGCTTTCCGCGACGTGAGGGCGCGAGGGGCCCAGTCGCGCTACGCGGGCTGGTTCCAGGTACGGGCCTTCGACGATCCCCAGACCCCGGCGGACGAATTCGACTATTCGTCGTTGGGAGGCGCGCGCGAGCTGCCCGAGCTGCGGCGCGAGGCGAACGGTCTCGCCGCGGGTCCTCGCGATCACCTGCGGGCCGTCCTCCGCCGCTGGAGCGACCCCAACGGCGACGGAGACCCCTCGGACGGCGTGGACGGCTGGCGCGTACGGCACGTGGACCGGCTTCCCCATCCCTTCTGGCGCGACCTGCGCCGCAACGTGCTCGCCGCCAACCCGGAGGCGTACCTGCTGGGCGACGTCTCCTGGGAGGACTTCGACGCGGGCCGGCTCTCCAACCCGACGCCCTGGCTGAAAGGGGACGAGTTCGACGCGGTCACGAACCACCGCTGGACCGAGGTGGTCAGGGCCTTCGTCGCCGATCGGAAGGCGCCTCTGCCCGCCTCGGAAGCGGAGGCGCGCCTCACCGGCCTGCGCTCCGGCTCCTTCCCGCAGACGATGCTCACGATGCTGAACCTGCTGGACGGCGCGGACCTCGACCGGATCGCCTCCCGGGTGGTGAATCCCGACCGGCCGTACGACCACATGGCGAGCCCGCGCGACGATCCCTCCTACGACGTCCGCGCGCCGGGGCCCGAGGAAGGAAAGCGGATGCGCCTCGCCGCCGCCTTTCAATTCGCGTATCCCGGGCTGCCCGTCGTCTACTACGGCACGGAGAACGGCCTGTGGGGCGCGGACGAGCCCGACAACCGCAAGCCCATGCTCTGGCCCGACCTGCGCTACGAGGACGAGGCCTCGCACCCTCTGGGCCAGAGCCGCCGCCGCGACCCCGTGCGCGTGGACGCGGAGCTCCTCCGCTACTACCAGACGCTGGGCAAGGCGAGGGCCGCCCTCGGCTCCCTCCGCCGGGGGAGCGTCGAGAACCTGAGCGCGGACGACGCGCGCCGCGTCCTCGCCTTCGAGCGCGCCGCCGAGGGCGAGGAGCGCGCCATCGCGATCTTCAACGCCTCGGACAAGGACCAGTCGGTAGAGGTCCCCTTCGCCACCGCCTCCCGCGACCACCTCACGGGCCGCCGGTTCCGCGCCAAGGACGGGAAGACGCTCGTGCCCGTGCCCGCGTTCTCCGCGGTCTACCTGGGACCGGATTCGGGCACGTCTAAAGAAAGGCCTTGAGCCGCGAGTAACCCGACCGGCTCACGGGCAGCCGGGCGCCGCTCTTCAAGACCGCCACGCGCCCGTCGCCTCCGTCGCCCTCGAGCCGCTGCAGCCGGTCGAGGTTCAGGAGGTACGACCGGTGGATGCGCACGAAGCGCGCGGGGTCGAGAGTCTTCTCGAGCTCGGTGAGCGTCTGCTGCTTCAGGAACTCCTTGCCCCCCGAGTGCAGGCCCACGTAGTCGTCCTGGGCCTCCGCGTAGTCGAGGTCGGGGATCGGGATGACCTGGACGCGCGCTCCCTGCCTCACGAGGATGCGCTCGACGGGCGCCCCGTCCGGTCGCGCGGCCTGGAGGAGCTGGGGCACGGGTATCGGTGCTTTGGCGCGGACGCGGTCGCGGGCGCGGGCGAGCGCGGCGCGGAAGCGGTCACCTCCCACCGGCTTCAGGAGGTAGTCGACCGCGTTCACCTCGAAAGCCTTGAGCGCGTGCTCGTCGAAGGCGGTCACGAAGATCACGGCCTGGTCTCCGCCGATGAGCTCGAGGACCTCGAAGCCCGTGAGCTTGGGCATCTGGATGTCGAGGAACACGAGGTCGGGCTTCAGGTCCGAGACCGCCTTCACCGCCTCGAAGCCGTTGCGGCACTCCCCCACGAGCTCGACGCCGGATTCCTTCGAGAGGTACTCCTTCAGGATCGCCCGGGCGGGGTCTTCGTCGTCGACTATCACCACGCGGAGGGGCCCCGCGACGGTTGATGCGGCGATGCTCGCCCGCACTTCCGAGTCCGCTTCGCGGGGCCCCGGAGCGTCTTTCTCGTCGAGTCTTTTCAGAGCCGCCCGAAGATCCACGAGCAGGTCCAGAGCACTCGCATACCTTTCTCGCGGTTCCTTGGCCAGGCACTTGTCCAGGATTCGTCCGAGAGACACGTGCGCTCCCCCCAACCCGCTCTCCGGCAGCCTCGGCGCCGCCTCCTTGAGCACCGCGTGCAGCGTCTCCACTCCCGTCTCCCGGCGAAAGGCGGGCACGCCCGCCAGCATCTCGTAGAGGAGCGCCCCGAAGGAGAAGAGGTCGCTACGCGGGTCGATGGTCCCTCCCCGCACCTGCTCCGGGGACATGTAGGCGGCGGTGCCGATGATGCGTCCGGGGTCGGTGAGGCCGCGGTTGGGAGTGTCGGTGTCGCTCGTGACGGGATCGAGGGGACGGACCACTTTGGCGAGACCGAAGTCGATGATCTTGGCGTGGCCCGACTCCGTGACCATCACGTTCGAGGGCTTGAGGTCCCGGTGGACGATACCGCGCGCGTGCGCCTCCGCCAGACCCTCCCCGATCTCGAGGGCCAGCTCGAGGGCGCGGGCCGGACCGAGGCGGCCCTTGACCATCGTGGCGAGCGACAGACCCCGGACGAGCTCCATGGCGATGTAGGTGGACCCGTCGGTCTCGTCGATCTCGTGGATGACGCAGATGGCGGGGTGGGCGAGCTGGGCCGCGGCCTGCGCTTCCTGCTTCAAGCGGCGCTGGAGGTCCGGGTCCTCTCCCGTTCCGGGGCCGAGCACCTTGAGCGCTACCTCCCGGCCCAGGCGCGCGTCGTGGGCCCGGTAGACGACCCCCATCCCCCCGCGGCCGATCTCCTCGGTGATGCGGTAGCGCCCGAGCGTCCGTCCGATCATCTTGTCGACCACTACGCGATTCTAGGGGCAAAAACCCCGGTCGTTCGCCGGTATCTGCCGGGGATCCACCGATATCCGGGATGGGGTCCGACCGCGACGCCGTATCCTCAATACGAAAGGAGCTGAGGCATGCGCCACCCTGGACCGCACACCGCCACCCCCCGGCTCGTCATGGGCCTCGTCGTGATGGCCGTCGGCCTCATGCTCACGCTCGACAACCTCGGCGTCCTCGACTCGCGGCGCTTCTGGCGGCTCTGGCCCCTCATCCTCGTCGCCCTGGGCCTCACACGCCTCAGCCGCTGGGCACGGATGGGCGGAAAGCCGGAAGGCCTGGGCCTGATCGGCATCGGCCTCGCATTCCTGCTCGTGAACTTCCACGTGTTCCAGTTCCGGCACCTCTTCCCGCTCTTCCTTCTCGGGGCGGGCGCCATCATCCTCTTCAAGGCGGTCTGGGGAGGAAGGACGATCGGAGAAGGGAACCCCCCCGGGACGGACGACCTCGTCGACGCCTTCGTGGTCATGGGCGGTTCCAAGAAGGGCTCGAGCTCGCCGGATTTCAAGGGGGGCAATGCCTTTGCACTCATGGGCGGGGTCGAGCTCGACCTGCGACAGGCATCGATCGACACCGGACCCGCCGTCCTCGACATCTTCGCGATGATGGGGGGCATCGAGATCCGGGTTCCCGAGACCTGGACGGTGGAGATCCGCGCCAACGCCCTGCTCGGTGGTTGCGAGGACAAGACGCGTCGGCCCCCCGACGAGAAGAAGCGCCTCGTCATCACCGGCTTCGCCGTAATGGGAGGCGTCGAGGTCAAGAACTAGCCCTCCATGCACCCCCTCCTCGCGGACCGGCGGCGCCTGTTCGCTTACCTCGCGGCCTGGGAGCTCCTGGCCGTCCTCCTCGCCCTTCTCCTCGTCGTGACCGGCGGCTTCTCGTGGCAGGAAGCGCTGGCCATGGCCCTCCCCCTGGACGCGCTCTACTCCTTCATCTGCCTGGGGGCCTTCTGGGTCTGCCGCGCCGCTCCCCTGCACCGCTCCGGCCTCGTCCGGGTCGCGGGGACGCAGCTCGCCGCCTCCGTCCTCTGTGCCTGGTTCTACCTGCTGGCTTCGTGGGGGTGGGCGCTCGTCCTCGAGAGGAGCGGCCTCTTCGAAGAGATGGTCGACCGGCCCAGCCGCATCGCCGCCCTGCTCTTCGCGAGGGCCGTGCTCCTCTACTTCCTGGCCGCCGCGCTCCATTACCTGATCGCCGCCTTCGAGGCGTCCCGCCAGGCGGAGACGGAGGCCCTCCGCTTCCAGGTCCTCTCGCGAGAGGCCGAGCTCCGGGCCCTGCGCGCGCAGATCCACCCGCACTTCCTCTTCAACAGCCTCAACTCGATCAACGCGCTCGTCACGGGCCAGCCGGAGGAGGCGCGCCGGCTGTGCCTGCTGCTCGGCGACTTCCTCCGCCGGGGCCTGACCGTGGGGGCCCGCGACCGGATTCCGTTCTCGGAGGAGCTCGCCCTCGCCGAGGACCTGCTGGCCATCGAGAAGGTGCGCTTCGGCTCGCGGCTGCGGTTCGAGAGCCGGG
Organism: uncultured Acidobacteriota bacterium; assembly: GCA_963742595.1. GTDB lineage: Bacteria > Acidobacteriota > Vicinamibacteria > Fen-336 > Fen-336 > CAVPGH01. The sequence goes on from CAVUMT010000001.1 coordinate 1,734,771, forward strand.
TGGAAGAGGGGGCGCGCTCCTGGCCAGTGCCCCCGCTGGTGCTCCAGCCGCTGGTGGAGAACGCGGTGACGCACGGCATCGCCCAGTGCCTCGACGGGGGCACCGTGGTGCTGGAGGCCCGTAGCGATGGCGAGCACCTTCGGGTGTCGATCGAGAACCCACGTCGATGCCGACGGGCCCGCGGCGCAAGGGGACGGGCATCGGTCTCGCGAACGTGCGCCGCCGGCTGGATGCCCTCTACGGCAGGGAGGCCGTCCTTCGCCACGAGGCACGGGGCGACACGTTCTGGGTCGAGCTTCTGATCCCGGCCGAGACCGCCCCCCTGGAGACCGTCGTTTTCTCTTGACGCCGGTCCTCGTCCTGCTAAGATCCGTTCCGCTTACGGACCATCAAGGAGCCGGGAAGCGAAAAAATGACCGTCGTCTGCGCCTCCTGCCAGCGATACCTCAGCACCAAGCCCCCCTATCGCGACCTGGGTGTCACCCACGGGATCTGCACCGCCTGCGCGATCCGGCAGCGCCGTGAGCTCCGGACGCTCGTGGTCAGCCGCGAGCGCGAGGACGCATGGCCCGTCCTCGAGAGCATCCTGCGGGTCCAGAGCGACCTTCACGTCGTGCTCGACCGCCGCCGGGCGGATCGCCGGCAGGCCGCCCAGGACGTCGAGGATTGCCGGCGACTGCCGACCCGGGACCGCCGGCAGACCCAGAGCCTGCGCCTCGTCTAGCTTCGGAACGCTTCAGGGCTTCCAGGCGCCCCGCGCCACCGCGGGCACGAAAGAGTCTAGGCCCGCGGGCCGCCAGGCGACCACCCGCTCTTCCTCCGCGCTCATGTAGGCGGCCATCAGCAGCTCGGTCACGGACAGACCCGCCTCGAACGACAGCTCCGGCTGCCGACCGTCCAGGAACTGCCGAGTGAAGAAGCGGTTCTCACCCTCGTACCCGTACTCCGCGGCCTCGTTGCCCACCACGGGCATGAGCCCCTGCTCGGCGTTCTGCTTCTCCACGAGGTCTTCGCCCGCCTCGCCCTTGACCTTGCGGCTCAGGAAAAGCTTCCCCCCCGCGTCGAGCGAGCTCAGGGTGAAGGAGTACTCCGGACCGAGCAGCTCCATGCTCAGACGGAGGCCGGCCCCCACGTAGCCCCAGGACGTGGTGGCCTCCGCGATCACGGTCCGGCCGTTCTCCGCCTCGTAGGTCACGGTGGCACGCGCGAAGTCCTCGGACGGCCGGCGCTCGTAGTCCACCTCGGGGCCCATGGACTCGCGGAGGGCCTTCGCGTAGCCGGGCTGCGACCACTTGAGGGACGCGATCTGGGCCGACACCTTTCGGACCTTCAGGCTCGAGCGCGGCCCCCCCGGCTTGGTGAGGAGGAAGCGCGCGACCTCGAGGCTGTGGCACATCATGTCGTTCAGCACGCCCCCGCCCTGCAGCTCGCCCTGCCAAAACCACGGCATGTGCGGGCCGCTGTGCTCCTCGGCGGCGCGGGCGAGGTAGGGCCTCCCCGAGAGGGCCGCTCCCCGCGCCCAGGCGATCGCGTGGCCCCGCTCCAGGCCGGGCGAGAAGAGCTGGTCCTCGAGATAGCCGTGGAGGACCCGCGCCTTCCCCACGAGATCGACCATCCGCTTCGCCTCCGCCACGTTGCGGGCGAGGGGCTTCTCGCACGCGACGGCCAGGAGCTCCGCCCCCGCGGCGCGGGCAGCCACGATCTCTTCCATGTTCTCGACTCGCCGGTGGTTCGGACCGCAGATCCAGATCGCGTCGATCTCGGGCGACTTCACCATGTCCGCAAGCGACGCGTACGCCTTCGCCTCCCCCACCCCTAGAGACCGCGCGAGACCCGCCGTCTCCTCCGCGTGCGCCCGGTTCGGGCTCCAGATCCCCCGGATATCCGCGTCGCGCACCGCCGGCCAGGAGCGCACGTGAAAGCGCGTCATGAAGCCGCTGCCCACGAATCCGACGCCCAGGGTCCTCTTCATCGCCGCTTCCTCCGGAACCGCCTTACTTTCGAGACGTTGCCGCAGTCCTTCATCGTGCACCAGTGGCGGCTGCGGTTGCGGCTCCGGTCGAGGAACAGCCAGCCGCAACCCTCTCCGGCGCACTGCCGCAGGCGTGAGAGGTCGCCCGACGTGACGAGGGCGGAGGCGGCGCGGCAGATCGGCCAGAGCACGGACTCCAGGGGCTCTTCCCCCTCCACGGCCTCCCAGCGGAGGCCGTTCCCCGCGGGCACCAGCCGCTCCCGGCGGCGCGCCGCGGACACCTCGTCGTTGAGGCGCTCCACGTCGTGGGCTCCCGGCCGCACTCCGGCCATGAGGGCGCGCAGCACCCGATAGAGCGCCTCGCGCAGCGTCCGGGCCCGCTCCAGCACGTCCGCCGCGTCCCGGGATCGCCTCGCGGCCCGTCTCGCCAGCTCGCGTGCCCGAGCCTCGCTCGTCCCTGCCGCGTGCCGGCTCCACGCGACGAGATCGCCGTAGCCGCCCAGCTTGTCGTCGCGTACCGCGGGAGGCGAATGGGGCCCGGCGCCGTCGCGGCCTCCGACGGTGTTGACGAAGTCGAGGCAGAGATCGCCCCCGATCAGCCTCATCGATCCCGCCGCCGAAATCAAAGCACTCATCCCCGAAGGATACTACTCCGTAACCTCCAATTGTCACTTGACAGGTTACGTGTTCCCACCTAGACTGTAACCGATGAACCGCCTATAGGCGGTTAAGGGGACGTGGGCCGTAGGCGAGGAGGGTTCAATGATCGCGAGGACCTGGGACGGCGTCACGGAGGCGCGGCGGGGCGACGAGTACGCGGAGTACGTGAGGCGGACGGGCGTCGCCGACCTCTCCGCCACCGAGGGCAACCGCGCTGTCTACCTGCTGCGGCGCGCCGACGGGGATCGCGCACGCTTCCGCGTGATCTCGCTCTGGGACTCCATGGACGGGATCAGGCGCTTCGCGGGAAACGACCCGGAGCGCGCGCGCTACTACCCCGAGGACGAGAAGTTCCTTCTCGCCCTCACGCCCACGGTCGAGCACTACGAGGTGGCGGCCGCCGCCGAGCACCCCAGCACCGAAGTGGCGTCCCTCGCGGACGAGATACACCGGATCGGGGAAGGGGATCCCTGGCACGGGCCTTCCCTCGCCGAGCTTCTGGACGGTGTCTCGGCCGAGCAGGCGGCAGCACATCCCCTGAAGGCCGGTCACTCGATCTGGGAGCTCGTGCTCCACATCGCCGCGTGGGCCGACGTGGGCCGGCGCCGTCTCGAAGGACAGGCGATCGAGGAGCCGGAGGAGGGAGACTATCCCCCGGTGGGACACCCGACGGCGGAACGCTGGGCCGCCGCGAAAGCCGCCCTTTGCGCCGGGCACGAAAGGCTCCGAGAGACGGTGGCCCGGCTCTCTCCGCAACAGCTCGATGCCCCGACGCCTGGACGGCCCTATCCCCTCCGTTTCCAGATCGGGAGCTCCGTGCGCCACGTCGTCTATCACGCCGGGCAGATCGGCCTCTTGAAGAAGGCCGGATCCGCGTAGCCTGGACCGAGTCGCCTCAACCCGTTCCTGAACCGACTTTGTCCGGACGGAGTTCGGCGCTCAGCGCCGGTCCACGATGACCTTCCCGTCCTTCATCACGAGCACTGGCCGCGTGATCGTGTCGATGTCCAGCAGAGGATCGCCCGCGAGCGCGACGAGGTCGGCGGCCGCACCCTTCTCGAGAGTTCCAACGCGGCGGGCGAGGCCGAGCAGCTCGGCGGCGCGCGAGGTCGCCGACCGGAGCGCTTCCGCGGGGCTCATGCCCGTGCGGGTCATCGCCACGATCTCCTGGGCGTTGGTGCCGGGGAGCTCGAAGGTGTCCGAGCCCATCACCACGGTTACCGGCGTCCGGAGCGCGGCGCGGAACGACTCGGCGTGCCGGTCCACCGTCCTGCGGAGCTTTTCGCGCGTCTCTGCGGTGGAGTCCGGAAAGATCTTCCCGTCGCGCCACAGCTCGTAGACGAGAAGGGTGGGCACGTAGGCGACCTTCCGCTCCGCCATCTTCCGGAACGTGGCCTCCGTCAGGTAGAGGCCGTGCTCGATGGAATCGACGCCGGCGTCGACCGCCCGGCGGGCGCTCTCGTCGGAGTAGGTGTGGGCCGCGACCTTCAGGCCCGCCGAGTGAGCCTCGTCCACGGCCGCGCGCAGCTCCTCGTCGGTGTACGTACGAGCCCCGGAGAGCGCGTCGCTCGACATGTGCCTCTTCTCGAAGCTCTCCATGTACACCTTCAGCACGTCCGCCCCCTGCCGGACGAGCGTCCGCACCTGCCGGCGGACCTCGGTGGGGCCGTCGGCTTCGTAGGAGATCGAAGGCAGGCTCGCATACGGCGAATAGCCCGTGAGCCCGTACGACCCGGTGGCGGTGACGGGCTGGATCGCGGCCAGGATGCGCGGCCCCGGCACGAGGCCCTTCGCCACCGCGTCCCGAAGCGCCACGTCGGCGAGACCGGCCCCCTCGTTGCCCAGGTCGCGTACCGTCGTGATGCCCGCCTCGAGCGTCCGGCGCGCGTTGACGGTCGCGTGGATGGCCCGCATCTCGGGTGTCTCCCGGAGGATCTGGTCGTCGTAGCCCCCGGGATGGAGAGCGAGGTGCGTGTGGGCGTCGATCAGCCCGGGTACGCATGTGACCGCGCTCAGGTCGACGACGGATGCCCCCGGCGGCGCGGCGACCGCCGGCCCCACGTCGACGATCGTGCCGTCGCGCACGACGACACCGATCCCCGTCCGGAGAGAGCCGGAGGAGCCGTCGAACAACCGTCCACACTTCACGTACGTCGGCGGCGCTTCGGCGGCCCGGATCCCGCTCGCGCCCGCCCATGTTCCGACGAGGACAGCCACGACCCGAAGGCACTTCGTGTTCATAGCGGCGCGCAGTGTACCGCCGGGCCGTCGTCGGGTTGTAATCCGCGTGGCGCGGACGTATATAGGGGCCACTGAACACCGGCTGGACGTGCTGACGTAGTGCCTGGCCGACGCAGGGCTGCGGATCGATAGAGCTGGGCCACGGCCCATTCGACCGGAGCTTTACGTGAAACAAGCCCCCCTCCTGCTGGCTCTCGTAGCCGTGATTTCCGCGAGCTCGCCACAGTCTGCCTTCTCCCAGACCGCGCCGCGACCCTTGCGCAACCGCGTCAAGGATCCGATCCGCATCGTGAACGGCCAGTTCGTCCCGCCGCTTCGCGGCGCGATCGGGTGCTGCTGCTGCCAGCCCCCGAACGACCTCGCGGAGAGCTGGCCCCTCGTCCCGCGCGAGTGGAGCAACGCTTTCGACCGCGCCGGCTTCAACCTGACGCACGTCCGCCTTGGGCCCTTCAGCGACCAGGGATACGGGTGGGGGATGCTGGACCGCATCCGAGCGAACGTGCAGTTCGCGAACGCGAGGGGGCTTTACGTCGAGGTCGACCTGATCGACAGCTGGGCCCTCGTCCATCAGGAGCCGAACCTCTACAACGACACCTGCGCCCTGACCCACACCGTGCCTCCCGTCCACTACCGGCAGTTCGTCCGGCAGATCGTGAAGAAGACGGGAGACCTCGGCGTGCTCTACAACCTGGGCAACGAGGGCTGGCGGTGCCAACCCTCGCGGGCCTGGGAGGACGCCCTCAACGAGCTCGTCAAGGTGTCCCTCCAGGACTTCGGCTATCCGGACCGCCCGGTGGGCAGCACCTACGTCCTCAACCAAACCAACTCGCCCACGCGCCGCCTCTACGACTACGTTGCGCAGCACGGCTTCGGCCTCCAGCAGCCGGTGACGGCCCCCGACGGGCGGAAGGTGCCGAGCATCCTGAACGAATCGGACAACGTCGACCACTCGGTCCAGGAGTGGCGCACCCTGGTCGCCGCCACCGAGGCCCAGTCCGGCACCTACGTGGCGATCTGGCGGGGCCCCATGTCCGATGCGAACTGGGACTCCCTGCTCGTCGGCTACGGTGGGCAGCCCGTACAGTACCTGCCGGGGCAATCCGCGTCGGCCTGCCTCCTCACGACGACGTCCTGCTCCTCCCGGCCGCGATCCGCAGTCCCACCCTCGGCTCCGCGTCTCGAGGACGGCCCCGCACCGGACGATCGCCACAAATACGATTTCCCGCCACCGCCTGCGCCTCTCGACGTCTCGTCCGTGTGCTACCTCTCTGGACCGGACCACAACGACACGACCTGGGAGCTCCAGTCCGCGGCCACGGAGCGCGTGATCCAGGAGCAGCCCTGGCTCTTCCGCGGCACCACGGATCCCTTCGCCACCTTCCTCCAGACCTGCGACGGCCCCCACCGCGTCACCTTCTTCTCGCTCCTCCAGGCCGAGCTCCAGCCCCGGTGCGTCGAGGTGGGCGATCCCTTCAAGGAGTGGAACGCCCGCGACAGCGTCGACCTCAGCCGGTGCCCCGCCTCGGAGCCCCAGGGCTGCGTCTACGAAGGCCGCCACAACATCATCTTCGGAGCCTGCCGCGTCGTCCGCTTCGACCAGCTCCGGAACGTCTTTCGCGGCACGGTGACGAGGGTGGTCACGGAGGAGTAGCGTCTACCGTCCCTCCCGCGCGGGCACGCGGGCCAGCGGAAGCGTCCGCCCCAGCACCGGGGCGATGATGCGCAGCTCGCCCATGAGCGTGTCGAACTGCTCGGGGTAGAGGCTCTGGGCGCCGTCGGAGAGTGCTTTCTCGGGGTTGTTGTGGACCTCGATCAGGAGGCCGTCCGCGCCCGCGGCGATCGCGGCCCGGGCCATGGGGATCACCTTGTCGCGGCGGCCCGTGCCGTGGCTGGGATCCACGAGGATCGGGAGGTGGCTCTTCTTCTTGATCACCGGGATCGCGGAAATGTCCAGGGTGTTGCGGGTGGCGACCTCGAAGGTCCGGATGCCCCGCTCGCAAAGGATGACCTGGCCGTTGCCGCCCGCGAGGATGTACTCCGCGGAGAGGAGCCACTCTTCGATCGTCGAGCTCAGGCCGCGCTTCAGGAGGACGGGCTTCCGGACCTTGCCCAGCTCCTTCAGGAGATCGAAGTTCTGGACGTTGCGCGCGCCCACCTGCAGGCAGTCCACGTAGCGCATCATCATCTCGATCGTGCGCAGGTCCATCACCTCGCTGATCACGGCGAGGCCGTTCTCGTCCGCGGCTTCGCGCATCCAGCGCAGCGCCTCTTCCCCGTGTCCCTGGAAGGAGTACGGGGAGCTGCGCGGCTTGAAGGCGCCCCCTCGCAGCACGCGCGCGCCGGAGGCCGCCACCGCCCGGGCCACGATCCCCACCTGCTCGCGCGTCTCCACCGAGCAGGGGCCCGCCATCGCGATCACCTCGGGGCCGCCCACGAGCACGCCCTTCACGTCCACGACCGTGTCGTCGGGCTTGAAGGTGCGGCCCACGAGCTTGTAGGGCTCGGTGATCTTCACGACCTCGCGCACGCCGGGAATGAGCTCGAGCTGCGGAGCATCGATCGGCCGACGGGGCACTCCTACCGCCCCCAGCACGGTGAAGTTCACGCCGGTGGAGCGGTGGACGTCGTAGCCCACCTCCACCAGGGTCTCGATGACCTTCTGGACCTGCTCCTCCGTCGCGAAATGCTCCATCACGATGACCATGGCGTCCCTATTCCCCTTTCGGTTCCCCGTCCTCGTCCGCGGCCAGCCGCTCCAGCCGCCGGCTCTCGTCGATGATCCGCTCGAAGACGCGCTTGACGCCCCCCGCGTCGAGGGGGCCCGGGTTCTCGCGCGTGACGCGCTGCAGGATCCAGGCCTCGCGCTCCGGGGAGTAGACGGGAAGCCCCAGCGCGCGCTTCACCTTGCCGATCTCCACCGCGCAGGCGGACCGGCTGTTGACCAGGCGCAGGAGCTGCTCGTCGATCACGTCGATGCGCTTGCGGAGCGCGTCGATCTCGCCCTCCGTGCGACGGGGCGAGGCGGGCTTCGGCGCCCCCTTCAGCTCGCGCTCTTCAGCCATCGCACTTGTGCCCCGAGGTCTCCCTCCGGGGTCTCCTCAAGGAAGCGCACGAGCGCGCTCCCCACGACGACGCCGTCCGCGACCTCTCCCGCCGACCTGAACTGCTCGGGCGTCGAGATTCCGAAGCCGATCGCCACCGGCTCTTCCGTGTGGCGCTTCAACCGCTCTACGAGGGGACGCGCGTCGTCGGAGAGTGCCTGCCTCTCTCCCGTCACGCCCGTGCGGCTGATCGCGTACACGAATCCCCGCGAGGCCTCCGCCACGCGACGCAGCCGCTCGTCCGGGCTCGTGGGGGCGGCGAGGAACACCGTGTCGAGACCGGCCTCGCGCGCGGCGAGAAGCCATCCGTCCGCTTCCTCGGGCGGCAGGTCGGTCACGAGCACGCCGTCGAGGCCCGACTCCCGCCCTTCGCGGGCCAGGCGGTCGACGCCGTACTGGAGGATCGGGTTCAGGTAGCTGAAGAGGAGTAGCGGCAGCTCGGACTTCTCGCGGATCGCCCGCACCGTCTCGAGGACGCGGCCGAGGGTCGTCCCCCGCCGCAAGGCCCGCTCGCTCGCGCGCTGGATCACGGGGCCGTCCGCGAGGGGATCGGAGAAGGGCACGCCCAGCTCGAGCACGTCCACCCCCGCCGCGTCCAGCTCGCGGGCCGCCTCCACCGTGCGCGCGAGCGAGGGATCGCCCGCGGTCAGGTAGGCCACGAAGGCCGTGCGACCCTCCTTCCGGCTCCGGGCGAAGCGCTCCCCGATGCGCGTCACTCGATCCCCACCTTCGTCGACCCTCCGAGCCGGTCGGTGATCACGGCCTCCACCTCGATCTCCACGAGCATGTCGGGGTCGATGAGGCGGGTGACCTCGACCATGGTGGACGCGGGGCGGACGTCCTTGAAGCGCTCGCCGTGGGCACGGCCGATCGCCTCCCATTGCGAGATGTCGGTCACGAACATGCGGGTCCGCACTACGTCCTTCATCGACGCGCCCGCCTTGGCCAGCGCCTTCTCCACGTTCTTGAAGACCTGGACGGTCTGGGCGTAGGCGTCGCCCTTGCCGACGATCTTCCCGTCGTCGCCGGTCGCGGTCGTCCCCGCCACGTGCACGACGTCCCCCACCTTGACCGCCCGCGAGTAGCCGACGATGGGCTCCCACGGGCTGTTGCCGGCGATGTTCGTCCGCTTCATAGAAGCTCCAGGTCCTTGTCCCCCCGACCGCTGAGGTTCACGATCACGCGCTTCCCGCCGAGCGACGGCGCCTCGCGCGCGAGCCAGGCGAGCGCATGCGAGGACTCGAGCGCGGGGAGGATGCCTTCCGTCTCGCCGAGGAGGTGGAAGGCGGCGAGCGCTTCGTCGTCCTTGACGGACGCGTATTCCACGCGTTTCTCGTCGCGCAGGAGAGCGTGCTCGGGCCCCACCGCCGGATAGTCGAGGCCGGCGGACACGGAGTGCGTGGGGAGGACGTTCCCCGCCCCGTCCTGAAGGAGGTACGTGCGCGTCCCCTGCAGCACGCCCACCCCCGCGCCCTCGCCCAGGAACCGGGCCGCGTGGTCTCCCGGCTTCTCCGACCGGCCGCCCGCCTCCACCCCGACCATCCGCACGCCCTCGTCTTCCAGGAACGCGAAGAAGAGGCCGATGGCGTTCGAGCCGCCCCCCACGCACGCCACGAGCAGGTCGGGCAGGGCCCGCTCCACGCCGAGGATCTGCGCCCTCGCCTCCTCGCCGATCACGGATTGGAAATCCCGGACCATGAGCGGGTAGGGATGGGCGCCGAGAACGGAGCCCAGCAGGTAGTGGGTGGTGCGGACGTTCGTGACCCAGTCGCGCATCGCCTCGTTGATCGCGTCCTTCAGCGTACGCGTCCCCGACTCGACGCCCCGGACTTCCGCGCCGAGCAGCCGCATGCGCCGGACGTTGGGGGCCTGGCGCGCCATGTCCTCGGTGCCCATGTACACGACGCACTCGAAACCCAGGAGGGCGCACACCGTGGCCGTGGCCACCCCGTGCTGGCCCGCTCCCGTCTCCGCCACCACCCGTTTCTTGCCCATGCGCTTCACGAGCAGCCCCTGGCCGATCGCGTTGTTGATCTTGTGCGCTCCGGTGTGGCAGAGGTCCTCGCGCTTCAGGAACACGCGGCAGCCGAGCCTCTCGGAGAGACGCGAGGCGAAGCCGAGAGGAGTGGGCCGCCCCACGTAGTCGCGAAGGAGCGCCGTGAGCTCCTGACGGAACGCGGGATCGCGGCGCGCCTCGGCATAGGCCGCTTCCAGCTCGCGCAGCGGCTCCATCAGCGTCTCGGGGACGAAGCGCCCGCCGTAGGGCCCGAAGTGGCCGGTGGCGTCCGGCCAGACGCCGAGATGGCGGACCGTCGTCATGCTTCGAGGCTCCGCACCGCGTCCACGAAGGCCCGCACCCGGGCCGGATCCTTCCGGCCCGGGGCCGCCTCCACGCCACTCGAGACATCGACGCCGTCGGGACTCACCGCCTCGAGCGCGGCCTTGACGTTGTCCGGCGACAGACCGCCCGCGAGGACCACGAAGCTCGCGCGCCGGCGGACCTCTCGCACGAGGCTCCAGTCGAATGGCACCCCGGTCCCTCCGGGCCTGCCGTCGCGGTGGGTGTCGAGGAGGATTCCCGCGGCGCGGCCCTCGTACTGGAGCGCCGTCTGCGGCGCGAAATCGCTCCCCACGCGGACCGCCTTCCACACCCGGCGCGGCAGGTCGGCGAGGGCCTCCGGGGATTCGCTGCCGTGGAGTTGCAGGAGGTCGAGCCCCGCCTCCTCCGCCGTGCGCACGAGCTCCTCGCGCGTCGCGTCCACGAAGACGCCCACGCGCGCGACCGACGGGGGGAGCGTCTCTCCGATCCGGCGCGCCGCGGCCGCGTCCACGCGACGCGGGCTCTGCGGCCAGAAGACGAAGCCGACCGCGTCCGCCCCCGCCTCCGCGGCGAGGCGGGCGTCCTCGGGGGAAGTGATCCCGCAGATCTTGACGAACACCCGCTTCACTGGCCCCCCACGATCAGGTCCCTGAGGGCGTGGCCGGGGTCGGAAGCGGCCATCAGGTGCTCGCCCACCAGGAACGCGTCGTACCCCGCGTCGCGCAAGCGACGCACGTCGCCGCCCTCGCGAATCCCGCTCTCCGCCACCGCCACCACCTCGTCCGGGATCCGGGGGGCGAGGGCGAGCGCCGTCGCGAGGCTCACCTCGAGCGTCTTCAGGTTGCGGTTGTTCACGCCCACGAGCTTCGCCTCCACCACGAGCGCACGATCGAGCTCGGCCTCGTCGTGCACCTCCACGAGCGGCTCGACGCGCGCCGCGTGCGCCTCCGCGAGGAGCGCCCGCAGCTCGCGATCCTCGAGCGCGGCGGCGATCAGCAGCACGGCGTCCGCCCCCGCCGCCCGCGCCTCCCAGACCTGGTAGGTGTCGACCACGAAGTCCTTGCGGAGGACGGGGAGGCTCCGAGTGACACTTCGAGCGGCTCTGAGGTCATCCAACGAGCCACCAAAGTAATCCTGCTCGGTGAGGATCGACAGGGCTGCCCCGCCCGCGGCCTCGTAGACGCGGGCCGTCGCCTCGACCGTCAGATCGCTTCGCAAGAGGCCGCGGGACGGGGATCGTCGCTTGAACTCCGCGATCACGTTCACCCCCGGTCGCGACAGCGCTTCCGCGAAGGGTCGCCGCGCGGGAGCGGGCTCCGCGATCACATCCTCGATCGGGCGGGCCCGACGGCGCTCCGCCACGCGCTCGCGCGTCTTCGCCACGATCTCCGCAAGCACGCTCACCCCAGCACCTCGCGCACGCGCTCGAGCAAACGCAAGGCATGGCCGTTGTCAAGCACCGCCGCGGCCAGACGCGCACCTTCCCTGAGATCTCGGACCCGGCCTGCCACGACGAGGGCCGCGGCGGAGTTAAGCAGTACCACGTCCCGGGGGGCACCCTTCTCACCCGACAGGACGGCGCGCGTTATTGCTGCGTTCGCGCGCGGATCCCCGCCTCTCAATGCCTCGAGGGAGGCCGACGACAGCCCCGCGTCCTCCGGGCTGACCGTGAAGCTTCTGAGCCCATCCCCGTCGATCGCGGTCACGGAAGTGGTTCCCGCCAGCGTCAGCTCATCGAGCCCGCTCCCGTGCACGACCCAGGCGCGCTTCGTGCCGAGACGCTGCAAGCAGCGCGCGACGAAGCCCGTGAGATCGGCGCGGGGCACCCCGACCACCTGCGCCTCGGGCGCGGCGGGGTTCGTGAGCGGGCCGAGGACGTTGAAGGCGGTGCGGACGCCCAGCTCCTTGCGCGGGCCCACGGCGTGGCGAGTCGACGCGTGGAACTTCGGGGCGAAGAGGAACGTCCATCCCACCTCGTCCAGACACTTCTGGACGAGGGGCAGCGGCGCGTCGATGCGCACGCCCAGGGCTTCGAGCACGTCGGCGCTGCCGCACGTCCCGCTCGCCGAGCGGTTCCCGTGCTTGGCCACGGGGACGCCGCACGCCGCGACCACGAAGGAGGCGACGGTGGAGATGTTGAAGGTGCCCGCCCCGTCCCCCCCGTCCCGCAAGTGTCCAGGGCTCCTTTCGACACGAGCGGTACGGCCCGCGCCCGCATCGTGCGGGCGAAGCCCACCACCTCGTCCTCGGTTTCCCCGCGCACGGCAAGGGCGGCGAGGACGGCCCCGATCTGCGCTTGTGTCGCTTCCCCGTCCATGATCGCGCCCATGGCCGCGCCCGCTTCCTCCTCGCTGAGGCGCTCTCCCCGCGCGAGCTTGGCCACGTGCTTCTTGATGCTCGCCCGCGCCCCGAGCCCCAGGAAGTTCCGGAGGAGGTCCTTGCCCACGGGGGTGAGGATGCTTTCGGGATGGAACTGCACGCCCTCGAGCGGCCGCTCCCTGTGCCGGAGGCCCATCACGACCCCCCCGTCCGTCCAGGCGGTGACCTCGAGGCACTCGGGGATGCTGTCCGAGGCCACCACCAGCGAGTGGTAGCGCGTGGCCGTGAAGGGGTCGGGGAGGCCGGCGAAGAGGGAGCGGCCATCGTGGCGGATCTCCGACGTCTTCCCGTGCATGAGCTTGGGCGCGCGCACCACGCGGCCGCCGAAAGCCTGGCCGAGCGCCTGGTGGCCGAGACAGACGCCGAGCACGGGCACGGGAGCGCGGCGCAGGAGCTCGAGGCTGATGCCCGCCTGATCGGGGGTGCCGGGCCCCGGGGAGATCACGATCTTCTCCGGCTTCTTCCCGAGGGCCTCGTCCACGGTCAGGGCGTCGTTCCTGACGACCTCCACCTCCGCCCCCAGCTCGCCGAGGTACTGGTAGAGGTTGAACGTGAACGAGTCGTAGTTGTCGACGAGCAGGATCACGCGAGTCCTCCCGCCTGGCGCAGGGCCTCGAAGAGCGCTCCCGCTTTCGCGTTCGTCTCGCGCTCCTCGGCGGCGGGATCGGAGTCGGCCACGATCCCCGCCCCCGCCTGCAGGGTCACCCGGCCGCCGCGAAACTGGAGCGTCCGGATCGCGATGCAGAAATCGAGGTTGCCGCGGAGGTCGAGGTAGCCGAGAGCGCCCCCGTAGAGCCCTCGGCGTCCCGGCTCGAGCTCGTCGATGATCTCCATCGCCCGGATCTTCGGGGCGCCGGAGAGCGTCCCCGCCGGAAACGTCGCGGCGAGGGCGTCGAGGGCGTCCTTGCCCTCGCAGAGCTCGCCCGTGACCGAGCTCACGATATGGGCGACGTGGCTGTAGTGCTCGACCCGCATCAGCTCGGGCACGGTCACGCTCCCGTAGCGGGAGACGCGACCCACGTCGTTCCGGCCGAGGTCCACGAGCATGAGGTGCTCGGCCCTCTCCTTCTCGTCTCCCAGCAGCTCGCGCTCCAGGTCGGCGTCGCTCTTCCCGCCGCCCCGGGGTCGCGTGCCCGCGATCGGCCGCATCTCCACGCGGCGTCCCTCCACGCGCACCAGCATCTCCGGCGACGCCCCCGCCACCGCGGTGTCGCCGTCCTTCAGGAACGTCATGTACGGCGAGGGGTTCACCATCCGCAGCGCGCGGTAGACGGTGAAGGGGTCGAGCCCGCAGGAAAGCGTCTGCTGTCGGGAGAGCACGACCTGGAAGACGTCCCCCGCGGCGATGTACTCCTTGGCGCGGACGACGGCGTCGCGGAAGCCGCGTCCGTCGCCCAGCGTCGGCTCGACCGGCGGCTCCGTCGGCCCCTTCGTCGCCGGCCGACGCTCCCATCCCAGGTCTTCCTCGATTCCGTCCAGCGTTTCCTGCGCGCGCTCCCAGGCCTTTCGGCTCCCGGGCTCCGCGATCGCGATCAGCACGAGCCGCTGCCCCACGTGGTCGAAGGCGACGAGGGACCGGTAGAAGGAGAAGGAAGCGAGCGGCGCGTCCGTGGGCGCGTGCCGGTCGGGGATCCGCTCGAAGAGGCGCACCGCGTCCCAGGTGAGGTAGCCCACGGCACCGCCCGTGAAGCGGGGCAGCCCCGGAACCTCGGCGGCGGGCGGCCCGAGGCGGGCCCGGAGCGCCGCGAGCAGGCCGCGCGACTCCGGCCGAGTCTTCCCGCCCTCCGTCACGACGACACCCTTCGGCCTGGCCTCGAGCGTCGCCACCGGGTCGCGCCCGATGAACGAGTAGCGGGCCACCCGCTCCCCGCCGACGACGCTCTCCAGCAGGAAGGCGCGCTCCGACCGGGCGGCCAGGGAAAGAAACGCGGAGACGGGGGTGCGCAGGTCTCCGGGAACCGTGCGGAAGACGGGCACGGGACCGCCCCCGGCGGACAGCCGCTCGTACTCTTCGTATCCGAGCGCGTTCACCCGGCCCTCCGGCGGCGCAGCACCTGCATGACCCGCGACAGCGGGACGCCCCGCTGGTGGAGCGCGACCGTCAGGTGGTAGAGGAGGTCGGCCGACTCCTCGGCCAGACGCTCGTCGGTCTCCGACTTGGCGGCGAGCACCACCTCGGTCGCCTCCTCCCCGATCTTCTTGAGCACCGCGTCCTGTCCCTTGGCCAGGAGGTGCTTTGTGTACGAGCCTTCGGGGGCGTCCTTCGCCCGCGACGCGACCACCCTCGACAGCTCCTCGAGCGTCCCGCCGTCGGACGTGGGTCCGTCGCCGAAACAGGTGCGGGTGCCGTCGTGGCAGGCGGGTCCCTCGGGATCGACGACGAGGAGCAGCGTGTCCTGGTCGCAGTCCGCCCGCATCTCCACCACGCGGAGGCCGTTCCCGGAGGTCTCGCCCTTCCGCCAGAGGACCTTGCGGCTCCGGCTCCAGAAGTGCGCGTATCGCGTCTCGAGCGTCCGCTCGACGGCTTCCGCGTTCGCCCAGGCCACCATGAGCACGTCCCCGCTCGCGCGGTCCTGCACCACCACGGGGACGAGCCCGCTCGCGTCGTAGGCGAGGCTTTCGGAGAAGCGGGTCACGGACGCACCTCGACGCCTTCCCGCAGGAGCTGCGCCTTGGCGTCGTGGATCCGCACCTCGCCGAAATGGAAGATCGAGGCGGCGAGGGCGGCGCTCGCACGCCCCTCGGTGAGGACCTCGGCCATGTGGGCGACGGTGCCGCATCCCCCCGAAGCCACGACGGGCACGGTGACGGCCTCGGCCACGGCGCGCGTGAGCAGGACGTCGAACCCGTCCTTCGTGCCGTCGCGGTCCATGCTCGTGAGCAGGATCTCCCCCGCGCCCCGCTCCACCCCGTCGCGGGCCCACGCCACCGCGTCGCGTCCGGTGGGCGTGCGGCCGCCGTGGACGAAGACCTCCCAGCGCCCGCCGCCCTGGGCGCGCGCGTCCACGGCGAGGACGACCGCCTGCGAGCCGAAGCGACGGGAGAGGTCGGTCAGGAGCTCGGGACGCTCGACGGCCGCGGTGTTCACCGCCACCTTGTCCGCCCCCGCGCGGAGGAGCGCCTCCACGTCCTCCACCGTGCGTACGCCTCCCCCCACGGTGAACGGCAGGAAGACCGTGTCCGCCACCCGCCGGACCATGTCGAGCACGATGGGCCGGGCGTCCGAGGAAGCCGTGATGTCGAGGAAGACGAGCTCGTCCGCGCCCTCCGCGTCGTAGCGGGCCGCGCACTCCACGGGGTCCCCGGCATCACGCAGGGAGACGAACTGCACCCCCTTGACCACGCGCCCGCGGTCCACGTCCAGACAGGGGATGAGGCGCTTGGCCAGACTCATCGCTCGTCGACGCGCCGGTTATTCGCGGATCGTCGAGCGTCGACGAGCGATATCTTGCCGTCGTAGAGAGCCTTCCCAACCACGACCTCATCAAGGCCCAGTCCCGCCAGCCCGCGGAGCTGTTCCAGGTCTTCGAGGTTCGAAATCCCGCCCGCCGCCGTGATTCGAAGGCCGCTCGCCCTCGCCATCTGCTCGATTCCCGGAAGGTTCGGTCCCACGAGCGTCCCGTCCCGCACCACGTCGGTGTACTGGATGCGCGGCACTCCCCAGGCCTTGACCCGCAGGGCCAGCTCCAACGCGTCCACGGTCGTCACTTCGTTCCAGCCGGCCACCGCGACTTTTCCGTCACGGCAGTCGATAGCGACCGCCACCGCCTCCGGCCACCGCCGCACCGCTTCCTGCACGATCTCGGGACGCGACACCGCGGCGGTTCCGAAGATGACGCGCTCCGCCCCCGCTTCCCGATAGCGCTTCGCGGTCTCGAGCGAGCGCAGGCCGCCCCCCACCTCCACGGGAATGCGCACCGCCGCGATGACCGCGGCCACGACGGCCGGCTGAGGCCGCCCCTCGATCGCCGCGTCCAGGTCCACGACGTGCAGCCTCTCCGCGCCCTCCGACTCCCAGCGCCGGGCCACCTCGGCGGGCTCGCCGCCGTAGACGGTCACGTCCTGCAGGCGGCCCTGCTTCAGGCGCACCACCCGGCCGGTCCGGAGGTCGATCGCGGGGACCACGATCATGCGCTCCTCCTGGCGGCGGCGCGGCCGAGCATGCGGACGAAGTTGGCGACCATCCGCAGCCCCACTCCCTGGCTCTTCTCCGGGTGGAACTGCACGCCGAGAACGCTCCCCCGGCCCGCCACCGCCGCGAAGTCGCGCCCGTAGTCGGACGTCGCGATGGTCACCGGCCCGGGGGCGTCGCAGTAGTACGAGTGGACGAAGTAGACGTGGGCGCCGTCCTCGATCCCGTCGAGCAGCGGATGCGCTTGCCTCCGCCGCAGGCGGTTCCATCCCATGTGGGGAACGGGCAGGCCTTCGTCGAACCGGCGCACCCGGCCGGGGAGCAGGCCCAGGCCCGGGTGGAGCCCGTGCTCCTCGCTTTCCTCGAAGAAGATCTGCATGCCGATGCAGATCCCCAGCACGGGCTTGCCCGCGGCCGCCGCCTCGCGCACGACAGGGACGAGGCCGCGCCGAGTGACCTCTTCCATGGTGGCGGCGAAGGCACCGTCGCCGGGCAGGACGAGGGCGGACGCCGCGCGCAGCACCTCGGGATCCCCGGTGAGCACCGTCTCGGCCCCCGCGTGCCGGAAGGCCTTGGTCACGCTGCCCAGGTTCCCGATCCCGTAGTCGGCGATGGCGATCACAGCTTGCCCTTCGTGCTGGGCACGCCCTTCACCCGGGGGTCGAGAGCGACGGCCATGGCGAGGGCTCGCGCGGTGGCCTTGAAGAGCGTCTCCGCGATGTGGTGCGCGTTGCGGCCGCGGAGCGTGTCGAGGTGCAGGTTCAGCCGCCCGTGGTCCACGAGCGCCCAGAAGAAGTCCTCGAAGAGCTCGGTGGGCATCGTGCCCACGCGCTGCGCCTTGAAGACGACCCCGAAGTGCAGCCAGGGCCTCCCGGAGAGATCCACCACGGCGCGCGTGAGCGCCTCGTCGAGCGGGCAGAAGGCGTGACCGAAGCGCACGATTCCCTTCTTGTCGCCGAGCGCCTGCTTCAGGGCCTGTCCGAGTGCTATCCCCACGTCCTCCACCGTGTGGTGGGCGTCCACGTGGAGGTCGCCCTTGCACCGCACGTCGAGGTCGAAGCGGGCGTGGGTCGAGAGCGCGGTGAGCATGTGGTCGAGGAAACCGACGCCGGTCTTGATTCGCGACCGTCCCGAGCCGTCGAGGCTCAGAGAGAGGGCGATGTCGGTCTCCCGAGTCACTCTCCTCACGGCCGCTTTCCTCACCGCCGCCATCCTCGCCACTACACTCTCCTCGCTGCTGACCCGGCGAGGATGGCGGCGGACATGGCCTCCAGCAATGCCGCGTTCTCCGTTTCAGAGCCGACAGTGATTCGTAGGCACTTCTCCAACATCGGATACGACGTGACGTCCCGCACCAGAACCCCTTTCGCGTAGAGCGCTTCGAAGACGGCCTTGGGGTCGGCTCTGAGGAATTCCACCAGCAGGAAGTTTGCTGAAGACGGGTAGACGCGTATGCCCTCCATCGACCGGAGAGAAATTGCCAGCTCCTCCCTCATGCTTGCGAGACGCTTCACATGAGGGAGGAGTGTCGTCTCGTAGCAATCCACCGCCGCCATCGCCGCCGCCTGCGAGAAGAAGTTCAGGTTGTAGGGCAGCCGGGCCTTGTTGATCTCGCGGACGAGGTCGGGCGCGGCGAGGAGGTATCCGACGCGGAGCCCGGCCATGCCCAAGGCCTTCGAGAAAGTGCGGAGGACGACGAGGTTCGGGTGCTTCTCGAGGAGCGGCACCACCGACTCACCGCCCGAGAACTCGTGGTAGGCCTGGTCAACCACGAGGAGGCCGCCATGACCGGCGAGTCGTCCGATGGCGGCCGACGAGATTTCGTTGCCCGTCGGATTGTTCGGAGAGCAGATCAAGCTCATCCCATACGTCCTGTGGGCCGTTTCCAAAGCCGACACGTCGTATTGCAGTTCTTCCGTCAGCCTGACCCGGATCGCCTCCCCCCCGAGGATGGTCGTCATCAGCGCATACAAGGTGAACGTCGGCTCCGGTATCACCACGCGAGTCCCCGCGCCCACCGTGACCAGCAGCAACGCCTCGATCAGCTCGTTCGAGCCGTTGCCGCAGAGGATCCCGTCCGCCCGCCAGCCGCTGAACGCGGCGAGCTTCTCGCGCAGGTCCTTGGGGTCGAAGTCGGGATAGCGCGACCACGACCGGGAGAGGGCCTGGTCGACCACGCGGCGCTTCACCGCCTCCGGAAGGTCAAAGGGATTCTCGTTCTGGTTGATCTTCACGGGGGCCCGGCGGGCGGCCAGGGTGTAGGCGACGGCCGCTCGCACCGCGGGCTTGACGTGGAGGAGGGGATCGCTCATCCCGCGAACCTCGTGAGCACGCTCTGGGCGTGCCCCGGAAAGCCCTCCGCGCGGGCCACGCGGACGATCCCGTCCGCCACCCGCCGCAACCCGCGCTCGCTCATGTGGACGAGGCTCTGCCGGCGTTGGAAGTCCCGCACGGAGAGGGGCGACGAGAACCGGGCCGTGCCCCCGGTGGGCAGGACGTGGTTCGGCCCGATGCCGTAGTCCCCCACCGCGACCGGAGCGTGCGGGCCCACGAAGACGGCTCCGGCGACGACGCGCCGGGCGAGCGCGTCCGCCCCGCGCGACATGACCTCGACGTGCTCGGGAGCGAGGCCGTTGACCGCGGCCACGCCCTCCTCGAGGTTGCGGACGAACACGACCGCCGCGTTCCGAGCCAGCGCGCGGCGGGCCGCCCGCCAGTTGGCCACGGAGCGGGCGCCCTCCGCCACGAGCCTCCGCACCTCCTCGGCGAGCGCCGCCGAGGGCGTGATGAGGACCACCGTCTCGTCGCCGCTCCCGTGCTCCGCCTGGGCGAGGAGATCGGCGGCCACGAAGCCCGCGTCCGCGGTGTCGTCGGCGAGGATCACGACCTCGCTCGGCCCCGCCTCGTTGTCGATCTCCACGTGGCCGCGGACGCGGCGCTTGGCCGCGGCCACGAAGGCGTTCCCCGGACCGACGATCTTGTCGACCCGCGGGATCGTGCGCGTTCCGTAGGCGAGGGCGGCCACGGCCTGCGCGCCCCCCACGCGGAAGACCGAATCCTCGAGGCCCACGGCCACGAGCGCCGCCGCCACCGCCGGGTTCGCCGCGAGCGCCCGGGGCGGCGTCACCACGACGATCCTGGGGACCCCGGCTACGCGCGCGGGTATCGCGTTCATGAGCACCGAGGACGGGTAGGCTCCGGCGCCCCCGGGCACGTAGAGCCCGACCGAGTCGAGCGGTCGAACCATCTCCTCGAGTACGGACCCGCCGGGCAGGCGCATCCGGAACCCGGGCGTGAGCTGCCGACGGTGGTAGGCCTCGATGCGCGCGTGCATCTCCACGAGCGCGCCCACGACTTCCTTGTCTGCCCGGCGCGCGAGGTCACGCACCTCGCGCGCGGAGACGCGGAATCGTTCGGGACGCACGCGGATCCCGTCGAATCGTGCGGAATAGCGCGCGAGGGCCGTATCTCCCTCCCGTCTGACCGCACGGATGATCCCGGCCACCGTTCCCTCCACCCCTGAGCGATCCCCGGAAGCTCGCGGAAGTCCCCTCGCCCACCTCTCGAACGCCGCCGTCCCGTAGGCCAGCGTCCTCACGACCCCCCCCTCGAGGCCCAGTCCTCCGACGTGACCCGAAGTGTCGCGAGGAGCCCCCCGATCTCGTCGCGGCGCGCGTGGAAGCTCGCCCGGTTCACGATGAGCCGGGCGGAGGACGTGGCGATCTCCTCGACGGGCTCGAGACCGTTCTCCTCGAGGGTGCGGCCCGTCTCCACCACGTCCACGATGCAGTCGGCAAGGCCGAGACCGGGGGCGAGCTCCACCGAGCCCGCGAGACGCACCACTTCCGCGGACAGCCCGCGCTCCAGAAAATGGGCGGAAGCAACCCGCGGGTACTTCGTGGCCACGCGCACGGTGGAGGTGCTCTCGTAGGCGAAGGGAGCGTCCTTCTTCCCCGCCACCACGAGCCGGCAGTGGCCGAAGCCCAGGTCGAGCGGCTCGTACACGTCGCTCGCCGTCTCCAGCAGGACGTCGCGGCCCGCGATTCCGCAGTCGGCGACGCCGTACTCGACGTACGTGGGCACGTCCATGTCCTTCACGAAGAGGAACCGGAAGCCGTCGAACGGAACCACGAGGCGGCGGCTCTCTCCTTCGGGGAAGGGCAGCTTGGCGCGGCGGAAGAGGACTTCCGTCCCCAGGAGGAGCTTGCCCTTCGAGAGGGCCACGGTGAGGGTCAAGGCCTCTCCCCGCTGACGAAGCGCACGCGCCGCCCCGCGTCGCGCGCGGCGCGGGCGCGCAGCAGCGCGGCCCCGAGCCCCGGGTCCGCCACGAGCTCCACGGGTGCTCTGGCCACGGCGGGCAGCCGTCCCTGCTTCTCGAGAAGGAGCGTCACGCGGTCGAGCCCGAGCATGAACCCCACGGCGGGAAGGGGACGTCCGAAGCGGCCGAGGAGCGTGTCGTATCGGCCGCCTCCGCCGACCTCGAAGCCCAGGCCGGGCGCGTAGGCGCGGAAGACGACGCCCGTGTAGTAGTCGAGGCCGCGCACCTCCCCGAGGTCCACGACGAGCCGCGGGCCCAGGCCCGCGACCGCCATCGTGTCCGTCAGCCGGAGGAGCTCGGCGACGGCGGCTCGGGCCGGAGGACAGAAGGCGAAGAGGCTCTTCGCTTCGTCCAGGACTTCGACCGGTCCGGCGAGGTCCGTGAGACGCGCCACGGCCCCCGCCGTTTCCTCGGCCACGCGCTCGCGCGCGAGAAGTGCGAGCACGCCCTCGCGATCCTTCGCCTCCACCCGGTCTCGCAGAGCCTCCAGGGACGCCGGGGAAAGCCCGGCTTCCCCGAGCAGTCCCCCGAAGACCCCGACGTGGCCGAGGGCTATGACCCAGCCTTCCGCTCCCAGCCTCTCCAGACACTCGGCGGCGATGGCCACGGTCTCGGCGTCGGCGGCCGCCGGGTCGCCGCCGAGGTGCTCCAGGCCCATCTGGTGGAGCTCGCTCTGCCTTCCCGCCTTGGGTGGCTCGTACCGGAGGACCTCGCCCGAGTAGTACAGACGGAGCGGGGCGGGCCGGTCGCGCAGCCGGCCGGCCGCGATCTTGGCGAGGAGACTCGTGAAGTCCGGACGCAGCGCGAGCACGCTGCCGTCCCGGCCCACGAACGAGT
The DNA here is from genome assembly GCA_963742595.1 of uncultured Acidobacteriota bacterium. Classification (GTDB taxonomy): domain Bacteria; phylum Acidobacteriota; class Vicinamibacteria; order Fen-336; family Fen-336; genus CAVPGH01. The sequence continues at coordinate 1,756,731 of CAVUMT010000001.1, forward strand.
AGGTCTTGGGTCCGAGGGCGGGCCCCGCGAACGCATCCGCGTAGTCGAACAGCGGCGGGATGATCTCCTCGTAGTCCCACCCCTCGAACACGGAGACCACCGCTTCCTCGATGTGCCGGCGCCGAAGCACCTCGTCGCCCACGAAGCACTGCACGCCCGGTGGCACCTCGATGCGCGGCATCGGGGCTACCCCACGTAGCGCGCGAAGACGCTGCGCGCCTCCCCCGCGTCCCTCACGCCCTTGACGATCGCCCGGCCGTCGCCGAAGACCACAATTTCCGTCCCTCGTGCTCGAAAGCGCACGAGGTAGTCGTTCGAGACCACTTCCCCAACGGCCCGCAGCCGCTGGGCAAGCCCGTCCAGGTCCACGTTCGTGGCGGCGGCGGGCCGTATCTGAACAGCGTCTCGCCCACAGAGCACGTCGGTCGTTCTCGCCTTTTCCGCGTACTCGAAACGTCCCTCCGTGCACGCCGGGCACCACGGCGCGCGCCCGCTGAGATCCAGCACCTCGAACGTGCCCGTCCACAGATCCACGCTCACCAGCCCCTTCAGGACCGCTTCCGTCCTCCCCGCCAGCACCTTCAGTGCCTCCCCCGCCTGGATGCCGGCCACCACCTGGACGATGGGCGCCAGAACCCCCGCGGTGTCGCAGGTGGCCCCGGAGCCGGGCGCCGGCCTCGTCTCGAGCACGCAGCGCAGGCACGGCGAGATCCCCGGGCGAACGAGCAGCGCGAGCCCGTACGACCCCACGCAGGCCCCGTACACCCAGGGCACTCCCCCGCGAACGCACACGTCGTTCAGCAGGAAGCGGGTGTCGAAGTTGTCGGTGCCGTCGAGGACGAGCGTCTGCCCCTTCACGAGGGCTTCCGCGTCCTCGGGACCCACGTCGGCCACGATCCCGCGCACCTCGACGTCGGAGTTCAGTGCGCGCAAGCGCTTCTCGGCGGCCGCGGCCTTGGGCAGGCCCGCCCGCGCGTCCTCCTCGTCGTAGAGCGACTGGCGCTGGAGGTTCGACTCCTCGACGTAGTCGCGATCCACCACGGTGAGCGCCCCCACGCCCGCGCGCGTCATCGTCTCCGCGAGGGCGGAGCCGAGGGCCCCCGCCCCCACCACGAGGACGCGCGACGACCGGAGGCGCGCCTGGCCCTCGGGACCGATGCCCGCGAAGAGCTCCTGCCTCGAGTAGCGGCTCACGACGCCCGCTCCTGGGCCGCGACGAGGGCGGCCGCGCGCATCGCGTCGAGCGGGGCCTCGAGGCCGGTCCACGTCTCGAACTGTCCGGCGGCCTGGGCGATCAGCATCTGCAGTCCGCCCACCGTCTGGGCCCCCGCCGCCTGCGCTTCCCGGAGGAGCGGCGTCACCTGGGGGTCGTAGACCATGTCGAGGACGACCGTCCCCGGGCGGTGCAGACGCGCCGCCACCGGGCTCTTCACCGGATCGGAGGCGGAGCCCACGGGAGTGGCGTTGATGAGCACGTCCCATTCGCGCGTCGCGAGGTCCGCGAGCGCCCCGTGGTCGCAGCCCACCGCCGCCGCGACCTCCGCCGCCTGCTGCGGCCGGCGCGCGAGCACGGTGACCCGCCCCCCCACGTGGCGCAGCGCGAAGGCGGCGGCGCGGGAAGCGCCTCCCGCGCCCACGATCACCACGCGCTTCCCCTTGAGGTCCACCTTCTCCTTGAGGGGGGCCACGACACCGTGGCCGTCGGTGCTCGACCCCACGAGGGTGCCGTCCTGCACGACCACGGTGTTCACGCTCCCGGAGAGGCCCGCCATGTGGTCCACCGCCTGCAGGTGGTGGACGATCGTCCGTCTTGAACGGACGGGTGACGCTGAAGCCGGAGAGGCCGAGAGCGGGGAGGACTTCGAGGAACGGAGCGAGCGCTTCCGCCTGCAGGGGGACGTACACGGCGTCGAGGTCGCGAGCGGCGAACGCGCGGTTGTGGAGGACGGGCGAGAGGCTGCGGGCCACGTCCGTTCCGAGCACGCCGTAGACCCGCGTGGCGGGCGTGATTCTCCGCACACGATACAGATCGGCGAGCTCGGCCGCGGGGATCTGTCCCGCCCCCGCCTCCCGGCCCGCGAAAGCACTCGCGTACGTGAAGGGGGCGCCCCAGCGACCGCCGAGGATCCGGGTGAGGGATCCCATGGGGCCGAGGGCGATGGGCACGAGCGGAGGGCCGGAGGTGCGCGCCCGATCCTGGGCGAAGACCACGAGCCGGCCCACGTCCGCGATGGAGCGCGGCGTGACCGCGATCTTGACGATATCCGCCCCCATCTCGGCCATGCCCGCGTAGAGGCCGTCGAGGTCCGCGGGCGTGCCCACGAGGTCGTGGTGGGAGACGATGAGCCCGCGTCCCGCCTTCTCCGCGGCCACGTTCAAGAGACCGCTCCTGTACTCCACGTCCACGTAGTCGAACCCGCGCTTCACCGCCTCCTGGAGGAGCAGCCGCCGCCCCTTCGTGTCCGCGTCGTCCCAGCGTCCGCCTTCCGACACGGGGTGGCAGGCGTAGAGCATCGGCCGCGTCCGCGCGCGGAGGAGCGTGAGCAGATCGAGGTCGCGGCCGATGTCGCCGCGCACCTCGAAGAGGTCCGCCACCTCGGTGAGGTCGACCATGCGGTCGATGAGGGCCGTGGTGTCGGTGTCCGTCAGGCTCACGCAGATCTGTGTCGGCATCCTCGACTCAAGCGCCCAAAAGCACGAAAGCCTCTCCAGGTCCCTGGAGAGGCTCACTTGGCCGGCGCCGACCTCCCCAGAGGACCCGTTCCGCTACCGCGGCGGGACCCCGGGGGCCCGCCGCTACGGGTGGTAGCGGTAGTGGTGGAACCGGGGACGCCAGCGACACACGACCGCGATCGGCGGGAGACAGCGGAAAGCGCTGCGGGTCGTGGGCACGTGGATCCTCTAAAGCTCGGACTCTAAAGGAGCCTCGCGAGGCTGTCAAGCCGTCGATATAATGCGCCGCGCAGTAGATCTCGCGCGACGGCGTCCCGCAGGGCGCCGACGGAGTGGGCGGATGCCGCATCCTCTGAATGCCGTCGTCGTCGCGGCCTTCGTCGCCGAGATCGCGGGAACGCTGCTCGCACTCGCCGCCCTCGTCGGCTTGCGGCGGGTCTTCCCGCGCGCACACATGGCGACCTGGGCCTGGGCGTGGCTGGTCTGCCTGGGGTGCGAGGTGGGCTCCTTCGTCCTCGCCTTCCCGGACGCGGGCCGCCTCGGGGGGGCGGCCCTCCGCGCCGCGGTCCTCTCGGGCTTCTACCTCCAGGCGAGCGGGCTCGTGCTGGGCGCCCTCGAGTTCGCGCGTGCGGGCCCGTCGGCGCGTCTGCGCCGAAGCGCCATGGCGCTCGCCGCTCTCTGCGCACTCGCGTCCATCGCGGCCCTCGCCGCCGGGATGGCGACCCCGGGGACGGCCCTCGTGTCCATTGCGCTCCCCAGCCTCGCTCTCGGCTCCTCGTCGGTCGCCGCCGCCTCTCTCGTCGCGAGCCGCCGTCCCCCTCCGCCCGCGGTGGGCGATCGCCTCCTCGCCTCGGCGCTCGCCGTCTACGGCATGATGCGTCTCTACGAGGGCGCCTTCCTCCTCGTGTGGCTCTCTACCGGGCGCCCCGCCGACCACCTCGCGTACGCGGGATTCCTCGACTTCCTCGTCCTCGGCATCCTCGGCCTCGGCACGATCGTCTGCCTCCTGGAGGACGAGCACCGGGCCCTCCTCTCGGACGTCACCGAGCGCAAGAAGGCGGAGCGCTCGCTCGCTCTTTCCGAGGAGAGGTTCTCCAAGGTGTTCCGGAGCAGCCCCGACGCCATCAGCATCTCCTCGCTCGCCGACGGCACGTACCTCGACGTCAACGAGGCCTTCGAGCGCGCGTTTGGCTACGCGCGGGCGGACGTGCTCGGGCGGAGCGCGCTGGAGATCGGCCTCTGGGTCGACCCGAAGCAGCGCGCGCAGTGGGTGGAGCGCCTCCGCAAGGAGGGCGGCGTCCGCGACGTGACGGTGGACCTCCGAACGCGCTCGCGGCAGCGCCGCGTGTGCAGCCTCGCCGCGGAGGTCATCCACCTCGACGAGGGCGAGTGCATCGTCACCACCGCCCGCGACATGACGGACTGGCGGGCGGGGGAGGCCCGCCTGCGCGACAGCGAGGAGAGACTGCGCCTCGCCCTCGACGCCGCGCGCATGGGGACCTGGGAATGGGAAGTCGTCACGGGAGCGGCGGCGTGGTCGCCGCGGGTGGACGCGCTCCTCGGCCTTCCCGCGGGGACTCTCGGAAGCACGCGGACCTATCTCGACCTCGTGCATCCCGACGACCGCGTGAAGGTGGCGGAGTCGATCGACCGGATCCTCCACGGGCCAGAGGAGGAGTTCCAGGAGGAGCACCGGATCCTCACCACCGCGGGGACCGCGCGCTGGCTGGAGGCCCGCGGGCGCATCGACCGCGATCCCGCGGGAAGACCGGTGCGCGTCCGAGGGACGGTGGCGGACATCACGTCGCGCAAGCAGGCGCACCAGGCCCTCCTCGACAGCGAAGAGCGGCTGCGGAGGATTTCCGAGGCCTCCTTCGAGGGGATCGGCTTCTCCGAGAACGGCACGGTCGTCGACGCCAACCCGCAGCTCGCGGCCCTCCTCGGCTATTCCGTGTCGGAGCTCGTGGGGCGGCCGGTGTCGGACCTCGTGGCCCCGGTGGACCAGGAGAGGGTCAAGGACAGCATCCAGGGACGCTCCATCGCCTCCTACAAGCACCGCGCGATCCGCAAGGACGGCTCGACCCTGGTGGTGGAGGTGCAGGGGCGGCCCCTCGACGTCGCGGGACGCGCGCTGCGTGTGACCGCCGTGCGCGACGTCAGCGAGCGGGCGCGCCTGGAAGCGGCGCTGCAGCGTAGCGAGACCCTCTCCGCGGTGGGGGCCCTCGTCACGGGTGTCGCCCACGAGGTGCGCACACCGCTCTTCAGCATCTCCGCGACCCTCGACGCCTACGAGGGTCAGCTCGCGGACGAGCACGAGCGCGGGGAGTTCATGGGGCTTCTCCGCTCCCAGGTGAAGCGGCTCACGAACCTGATGACCGACCTCCTCGACTACGGGAAGCCGCCCGCCCTCAGCCTGGCGCGAGGAAGCCTGGCCCCGGTCCTCCACCGGGCCGTCGTCTCCAACACCGCGGCGGCGAGGGAGGCGGGAGTGGAGCTCGGCGAGGACGTCCCTCCCGGGCTCGGAGACGTCGAGCGCGACGAGGGACGCCTGGAGCAGGTCTTCCAGAACCTGATCGCCAACGCCGTCCAGCTCTCCCCCCGCGGGTCGACCGTTCGCCTCGCCGCACGGTCCGTCGTGGGAGGCGTCTCCTGCACCGTGGAGGACCAGGGCCCGGGTCTTCCCGGGGGGGACACCCGGCGCGTATTCGAGCCCTTCTTCACGCGCCGGAAGGGGGGCACCGGGCTCGGCCTCTCCATCGTGCGCAGGATCGTGGAGGAGCACGGGGGCTCGGTGACGGCGAGCGACCGCACGGGGGGAGGAGCCGTGTTCACGGTGTGGCTGCCTTTCGCCGGAGAAGCGGTGTCGCGGGAGACCCCGTGACGGGCGCCCGCCTCCTCGTCGTCGACGACGAGCCGGAGGTCCGCCATCCCATACGCCGGTTCTTCCTCCAGAAGGGCTACGAGGTACAGGAAGCGGGCAGCCTCGCGGAGGCGGTGACCGCGTTCCAGAGCGCGCGGCCCGATCTCTGCCTTCTCGACTACTCGCTGCCCGACGGCGACGGCCTGGAGCTGCTGCGCCGGCTGAAGTCCCTGGACGCGTCCGTTCCCGCCGTCGTGCTCACCGCCCACGGCTCCATCGACCTCGCGGTGAAGGCGGTCAAGGAAGGTGCCGAGCAGTTCTTCACGAAGCCGGTGGAGCTGCCCGCTCTTCACCTCGTCGCGGAACGGCTGCTCGAGACGGGACGCATGCGCCAGGTCACGGAAGCGGGGCGCTCGCGCCGGGCTCGCGAGGCCGTGGATCCCTTCCATGGGGAGAGCGCGCCGATGAAGCGGCTGGCGGAGCAGGCGCGCCGAGTCGCGCGAGCCACGACTCCCGTGCTGATCCTGGGAGAGACGGGGAGCGGCAAGGGCGTCCTCGCCCGCTGGCTGCACGAGAACGGCCCGCGAGCGGAGGAGGCGTTCGTCGACCTCAACTGCGCCGGCCTCTCCCGGGAGCTCCTCGAGTCCGAGCTCTTCGGACACCAGAAGGGCGCGTTCACGGGTGCGATCGCGGCCAAGCCCGGCCTCCTGGAAACGGCCCACCGCGGAACGATGTTCCTGGACGAGATCGGCGACATGGATTCCCAGGTGCAGGGGAAGCTCCTGAAGGTCCTCGAGGACATGCGCTTCCGCCGCCTGGGCGAGGTGCAGGACCGTCGCGTGGACGTGAGGCTGGTCGCGGCCACCCACCGCGACCTCGGCCGCCTCGTGGCCGAGGAGAAGTTCCGGGAGGACCTCTACTACCGGATCCGCGGCATCACTCTCGCGGTCCCGCCCCTGCGCGAGCGGGGCCACGACGTCGTGCTGCTGGCGCACCGGCTCGTGGACCGTATCGGGGCCGACCTGGGGCGGCCCGGCGTCAGGCTCTCGCCCGCCGCGGAGGGTGCGATCCAGGCCCACACCTGGCCGGGGAACGTCCGCGAGCTGCGCAACGTCCTCGAGCATGGCGTCCTCCTCGCTCCGCGAGAGACGCTCGAAGCGGAGGACCTTCGCGAAGGCCTGGCGGGCGCGCCCCGCGGGTCGAGGGTGCTTCCCCGGACCCTCGACGAGGCGGAGCGCCACCACATCGAGCAGATGCTGAGCGCCCACTCCTGGGCGGTGCCCCGCACCGCCCAGTCTCTCGGAATCTCCCGCAGCTCTCTCTACGAGAAGATGAAGAAGCACGGGATCTCCGTTCCCAAGCTTCGCGGCTGAGCGACCGGCGTCCGGGTTTCCGGACGACCGTCTGGGGCACCGGAATCGAATCCGCCCGTCGCTGCTGGATGTCGCTCTTCTGTCGCGAGTTGCTTCCCTCCTTTGCGTGGCACGGCCGTTGCCATTACCTACCGCGTGGAAGACGCAAAGACGCACACCCGGGCCCGGGATGGAGCCGGAAAGCGCCTTCTGCTCGTCGACGACGAGGAGGCCATCCTCCGGCCCATGTCGAAGTACTTCCGCGAGCTGGGCTACTCGGTCGTCCCTGCCCGTGATGTCGCGGAGGCGGAGGGCGCTCTCGCGCGCGAGACGTTCGACCTCCTCATCCTGGACGTCCGGCTCGCCCCGCACGAACGCGGAGGGCTCGACGTCCTCCGCGCCCTCCGGAGGGCGGGGTCGGCGATGCCGGTCGTCGTGATGAGCGCCTACGTGTCCCACGAAGTGGAGGCCGAAGCCCTGAGCCTGGGAGCCCGGGCTGTCCTCCGCAAGCCGCAGCCGCTCGCGAACGTCGCGAGTACGGCCTTGACCCTCGTGGGAGAACCATGACGACCGAGAAGAGCGCCCCTGGTCTGCCTCTCGCACCGCCGTCCCTCGTGCCGCAGCTGGAGGCCCTCTCACAGCAGATCAAGCGACGCCAGGGCCTCGAAGGCCCGATCGCGGATTCCGGAGAAGGGAGCGCCCTGGGGGTGGCACTCTGCACGCTCGAAGGGCGCTTCATCGAGGTGAACGAGGCGCTCGTGAGCCTGAGCGGCTACTCGCCCGCCGAGATCGTGGGCCGCACGGGGCAGGAGGCGGGGCTCTGGACCGAACCGGAAGAGATGCTCCGTTGCCTCCGGCAACGCGGCTCCGTGGACGAGTACGTCCTGCCCTACCGGACACGCGACGGCCGGACCCGCCGCATGCTCCTCGCCGCGCGGCTCCTGACCGTCAACGGTCGGGGCTGCATCCTCGCGGTGGGGATCGACGTCACCGACCGCACGGGGTTCGCCTACGAGGCGACGCTTTGATTCCACTCGCCATCGACATCACCGAGCGGAAGCGGACGGAAGCGGCGCTCGTCCGCAGCGAGGAGCGCTACGCCCTCGCCGCCCGCGGCGCCCACGACGGCCTGTGGGACTGGGACATCCTCACCCACGAGGTCTACTTCTCCCCCCGCTGGAAGGAGATGCTGGGCTACGCGGACGGCGATGTCGGAAACGGCGCCGGAGAGTGGTTCTCCCGCGCCCACCCCGAGGACCGCGACCGCCTGGCGATGGCCATCGTCTCGCACCTCGAGGGGCTCAGGGACCGCTTCGAGAGCGAGTACAGGATGCGCCACCGCGACGGGGGATACCGGTGGATGTCGGGCCGGGGTCTCGCCGTCCGTGACGAGGAAGGCCGCGCCACGCGCTTCGTGGGCTCGCAGACCGACGTCACGGACCGCAAGGCCCTGGAGGCCCAGGTCCTGCACGACGCCCTCCACGATCCGCTGACCGGGCTCGCGAACCGCGCGCTCTTCGTGGACCGGCTCGGCCGGTCGGTGGAGCGCGGGAAGAGGCACACCGGCCACACCTTCGCCGCGCTCGTCATCGACCTCGATCGCTTCGAGCTCGTCAACGCGGGGCTCGGGCGTGCGGTGGGCGACCGCCTGCTGTGCCACGTCGCGGAGCGCGTCTCCGCGTGCGTCGGCCCGGAAGACACCGTGGCCCGCCTGGGGGACGACGAGTTCGCGGTGCTGCTCGAGGAGGTAAAGGACGCCTCCGACGCCACGCGGGTGGCCGCGCGCATCCAGGAAGAGATCCACCGATCCGTGGACCTCGACGGCCAGGAGCTCTTCACGAGCGCGAGCATCGGGATCGCCGTGAGCCTCACTCGATACCCGGGGTCGGACGAAGTGCTGCGCGACGCGGCCACCGCGATGTCGCGGGCCAAGGCGCAGGGCCCCGCGCACACCGAGATGTTCGACCCCCGGATGCAGGCGCGCGCGGTGTCGCGCCTTCGCCTGGAGACCGACCTGCGGCGCGCCCTCGAGAGGGGCGAGCTCGCGGTCCCCTACCAACCGATCGTAGACCTGGGGTGCGGCCGGCTCGCGGGCTTCGAAGCGCTCACGCGCTGGAGCCATCCCTCTCGCGGGCCGGTCGCCCCCCAGGAGTTCATCGCCCTCGCCGAGGACACGGGCCTCATCGTGCCCCTGGGCGAGTTCGTCCTGCGGGAGGCGTGCCGCCAGCTCGCGGAATGGCGCTTCCGCTTCGGCCCGCACGCGGTCCCTCCGGTGAGCGTCAACCTCTCCGCACGGCAGCTCTCGGAGCGGGGGGCGGTGGGGACGATTCGCGCGGTTCTGGAGGAGACGGGGGTCCCGGGACGGCTCCTGCACCTCGAAGTCACAGGAGAGCGCGCTCCTCGAAGACACGAAGGTGGCGGCGAAGAGGCTCGCCCGGCTCCGGGAGCTGGGAATCCGGATCTCCCTGGACGACTTCGGCACCGGGTACTCCTCGCTGAGCCTCCTGCATCACCTGCCCGTGGACGCCTTGAAGATCGACCGCTCCTTCGTGAGCGGGCTCGTGCGCGGGCCGGAGACGGTGCGCGCGATCGTGGCCCTCGCCCGCAGCCTGAACCTCGACGTGGTGGCGGAGGGAGTGGAGACGCCCGAGCAGCGATCCTCCCTCTCCGCGATGGGTTGCCGCTACGCCCAGGGGTTCCTCTTCGGGCCCGCGCTCGCCGCTCGGGAGGCGGCTTCGCTCTTCGGCGGACCGGCGACGGGGGCGATGGCGTGCTGACCGTCGGCGACCAGCTCCCCCACTTCCGGCTGCGCGCGGTGGCCGGCCCGGACAAGGGCTCGCACGTCACGTCCGCCTCCTTTCCCGACCGATGGCTCGTGCTGCTCTACTGGCCCGCGGACTTCGCGCTCGCCTGCGCCTCCGAGATCGACGAGCTGCACCGACGGCACGTGGACCTCGTGGCGCAGGGGGCCCAGGCCGTGGGCGCGGGTCAGGACCTCGGCCCCCTCGGGCTGGGATGGGCGGCCTGCCAGGGGCTGCGCTTCCCCCTGCTCGACGACGCCAACCAGTCGCTCGCGAGCGCCCTCGGGCTCGTTCGGCGTGGCAACGGCAGTACGGTGCGGGCGACGTTCGTGGCCGACCCCTCCGGCCGCATCCGGTGGGTTCGGGTGAGCGACCTCTCCGCCGGCCGCTTCATGCCCGAGGTGCTCCAGGCCCTCGCCGGCGCGCGGGACTCCGCCGACTCCGCGAAGGGAGACGCCGAGGGCACGTGCCGGGATGTCCTGATGAAGATGTGCGCCTGGTGCAAGAAGGTGCACGAGGAAAGCGGCGACTGGAGCCGTGTCGAGGACTACATCCGGCGCTTCGCCGGTGTCGACTTCAGCCATGGCATCTGCCCGGACTGCCTGACCGAGCACTCCTAGGGAGCGCGGCCGGCTAGGGCTTCGGCGCCCCCGCCACCCGCCGGAATGCCTCGACCATGCTCGGGCTCGCGAGGCCGGCGGCGCGCCCCGCCGCCTCCGCTTCGTCCAGCGACTTGCCCTTCGCCGCAGCTATGGCCGCCCAAACCCCACCCGCTCGATTAGCGGCGGCGCAGTGGAGCAGCACGGGACCGGCGGCTGCGTCGTCCACGACGCTCGCGACCTTCGCCACGTCGGCGGCGCTCATGGTCGCGGCCGTCATCGGCACCCAGACGTAGCGAAGGCCCTCCTTCTCAACGGCCTCCTGCTCGGCCTTCACCCCCTCGCCCTCCGTTCGAAGGTCGATCACGGTGCGGAAGCCCATCGCCTTCAGGCGGAGGAGACCCTCGGCGGAGGGCCGACCCGCGGTGGCGAGGTCCGGCCGCACGCGATGGTAGTTGGGGATCACCGCGGGATCCATGCTCTCGGGAGCTTGCGCGAAGGCGGGGACGGCGAAGAGGACGGCGAGCAGCAGAAGGCGTCGACTCATGGCACACCTCGTATGCGGTACGGCCCCATACTAACCGCAGTCGGCCTCGATCGTGCTAGCCTCGGTCGCGTGAGCGACGCCACGGATTCCGGCCCCCGGGTGGAGCTCGACCTCGTCTGGGAAGGCGATCTCCGCTTCCGCGGCCGCTCGGAGGGCGTCGAGCTCGTGCTCGACAGCGACGGGCGGAAGGGAGCCTCTCCCGTCCAGGCCCTCGCGTTCGCGCTCGCGGGCTGCATGGCCATCGACGTCGTCCACATCCTGCGCAAGGGACGCCTCGACTTGCGCACGCTCCGCGCGGAGCTTTCCGCGGAGCGGGCGCCCCGCGACCCCAAGCGCCTCGTGCGGGCGCGCCTGCACTTCCGCCTGACGGGTGCTTTACCCGCGGAAAAGGTGGAGCGGGCGATCGCCCTTTCGCGCGAGACCTATTGCTCCGTCTGGCACTCGCTGCGCCCGGACCTCGACTTCACGACTTCGTTCGAGGTGGCCGCGTCGTAGGAGCCCCGCCGCGCGGCGACATGCTCGCCTTTCCGCACGAGACGCGGTACCGTTGTCGCCGTATCCATGGCGGAGGAAGACCGAGCGCCCCCGGACGGCGGAACGACTTACCGGTGGTTCCTGGAAAGCCTCGTGGAGGGCGGGCGCCAGTTGCGTCGGATCGCCGTCTTCCCGCTCCCCTATCGGATCGGCCGTCGTCCCGGCCTCGGCCTCACCCTTCCCTCGGACGGGGTGTCCAAGGACCACGCGGAGATCTACGTCGACGACGGCAGCCTGCGCGTGCGCGACCTCGGCAGCAAGAACGGCACCTTCCTGAACCGCATGAAGGTGGAGGACTCGGCGATCCAGGAGGGCGACATCCTCCACTTCGCGCAGCTCGAGTTCCGGCTGGGGCGGCAGGAGATCGACGAGCCGACGGACGAACCGATGCGCGAGCCCCCGACCCTCTCCATCTCCAACATGGCGCTCCCCAAGCAGTTCCTGGAGCAGACGCGGGAGCTTCCGGAGCTGCTCAGCAAGGGAATGGTGGCGACGACCTTCCAGCCGCTCGTGAGCCTGCCCGGGGAGTCGATCGCGGGTTACGAAGTGCTCGGACGGGGCAGCCACCCGCGCCTTCCCGAGGACCCGGCGGAGCTCTTCCAGCTCGCGGCGGGAATGTCCACGGAAGCCGAGCTGTCGCGTCTCTTCCGCCGGGCGGCGCTCGAGGCGGTCGCCGGCAAGCGGGACCTGGGGGCGATCTTCCTGGACACGCACCCCGCCGAGCTCGAGCAGGAGGGCGACCTCGTGGCCTCGCTCGCCGAGGCCACGGAGCGATACCCCGACTTGAAGCTCGTCCTCGAGATCCACGAGGGCGCCCTCGCCGACCCCGCCAGCATCGACGGCCTGCGCACCCAGCTCGCCCGTATAGGCGTGGGGCTCGCCTACGACGACTTCGGGGCGGGGCAGGCCCGCCTGCTCGAGCTGGCGGAGGTGCCCCCCAACTACTTGAAGTTCGACATCCGCTTCGTGCACAAGATCGACCAGGCCCCCCCGTCGCGTCGCCAGCTCGTGGCCTCGCTCGTCTCGGTGGCCCGCGACCTCAAGGTCTACACGGTGGCCATGGGCATCGAGAGCGAGGCCGAGGCCGACGTGTGCGCCAAGCTCGGCTTCACCCACGCCCAGGGCGATCACTACGGCAAGCCCAGGACCGCGGACGAGCTGTGACGCGGTCGTGAAGAGCGACGAGATGCTCCACCCCTCCTCCTCCTCGCTTTCGCCTGGAAGGTCGGGACCGAGCTCCTCTTCCCCATGACTGGAGACTCCGTCTGGGAGTTCATCGAGCGCGGAGGCAGCTACGGAGCGCCGCTCCCTGCTGATCCTCGTCCGGACCGCGCGGGCGAGCACGCGGCCTCGGTCCTTCGAAGGGGTCGAAGGCGACGGAGACGAGAGCGCGTCAAGCCGCCAACACGCCGTCGCGCTCTTCGGGTCGAGGACGAGCGCCTTCTCGTAGTCGGCCCGCGCCGAGCGGTGGAGCTCGCTCCCAAGGAGTTCGACCTCTTGTGCGCGCTCCTCGCCGCGCGGGGGCGGCGGTGCCTACGGAGTACCCGGATGGAGAGACGCTTGGGGAGCAGTAGCACATCGCGTGGGGCATGACCGTCACAGCGACAGGCGCGGGTCGCGTCCGTCAAACCGCAACCGTCGCTCCACCAACAGCTGGACCACGATGTCGGGTCGGGCGTCGCGCACCTCCTCGTCGACCCAGAGCTTGGTCGGCGGGTGCGCAACGACGCCAGGGAGATACGCCGCCCAGACGTGGGGCAGCACTTGGTACGAGGAATCCGTGTAGACCCAGATCCTCAGCTTCCTCTGGAAGGCCGGCAGGACGAGATCGGCTCTTGGACTCAGCTGCCAAAAGGTGTCTGAGAACATCGGCGCCAGGTTCAGCATCGTAGCCAGATCGCCACCGCCCGTTCGAGATTGCTGGATGGCGAGGTCGCCCTCGTTTGGGATGATCAGATCCGGATGGTCTCGGCTGAGCACGTTCATGATCGCGACCAGCCCATGGAGTGCCCCCACCTGGTTCCAATGTGAATCGGTTCGATAGTAGACCTCCGGTCGCTGCTTGCCGGCCCAGAGTACCTGCGTGAGGTCGAGAAACGAGCCGTCGGGCGCGGGTGTGAGGCGCGCGGCCAGCTGCTCGAGTGGTTTGCCCCTCCCAACCTGGGTCAGGGCAGCCGGGAGCCATTCCGGATATATGCTGGACTTCTCGGGCACCACGACAAATAGATACCGCCCGCCCCAGCCGCTGACGAGATCCCTGCGCGTCAGGATCATGTCGGCAAGGACGTCCACTTTCCTTCGGGGCAGGGGCCGACTTCGGCGTGCGTCGGCCATGGTGTCCAGGCCCGGGGTCCCGGTGGAATCGTAGAAGAGCCAGCCCCCGCGGCCGAGCACGACATGCGACACGGGCGATGCGTGCAAGCCGAAGACGACGAGACGGTTGTAGGCTCGCACCGCGGCGTCCCGGAGACCGACGCGATCCTGCACAAAGGCCTCCACGGCGGCCGGCCAAGCGCGCACCTCGGTACGCGTCCGGGGCATGCCGGGCCACTCGCCGGCCTTGCGTTTCTCCGCGTCAAGACTCACGACTCCCCGGCTCCACTGAGCCAGCGGCAGGCAGAGGGCCACGAGCACTGTGACGATGAATGCGCTCTGTAGGTGCCGCACGGACGGCAACGCTCGTGGGTCCACAGCTCAGAACCGGTAATAGATGAACGGGCTGTAGGTGCCCGCGAGCACCTTCAACAGGCTCAAGCCCAATAGCACGATGCACGCCATGGCAATACCCCCCGCCTCGAGCGGACCCCAATGCGGCGGCCAACTGGCGATCACCACTCGCAGCCGTGAGGGCGACTCTCTCATCAGGCGGCCGTTCCACCATGGAATCGAGAGGGTCACGCCGACCGCCAGCGCGATCAGGATCAGAGGTGACGAGAAGACACCCCACGTGTACTCGCCCGTGAAGTCGGGATGGTGGCCGAACATCGCCGCCGTGTAGTCGCCCGCCTGGGGCAGTGTCGTCGCACGGAAGATGACCCAGCTGAACAGAATGACCGTGAGCGTGTAGAGACGCTCCAGCGGTTGCCGGAGCCAGGCGCCACGCGTCCCGACGACTTCGCCCTGTGGCGGCCTGCGGAACACCCGCTCGATCACGATAAACGTGCCGTGGTATAGACCCCAGGCCAGGAAGGGCCAGCCCGCCCCATGCCAGAGGCCACACAGTACGAAGACCAGGTAAAGGTTGAGGACGGTATGCGCGGAGGATCCCCGATTGCCGCCCAAGGGGATGTAGAGATAGTCCCGGAACCAAGTCGACAACGACACGTGCCACCGCCGCCAGAACTCCGTGATGGAGCGGGAGCTGTAGGGATGCAAGAAGTTCTCAGGGAACGTGAAGCCCATCATGCAGCCCAGTCCGATGGCCATGTCGGAGTAGCCGGAGAAGTCGTAGTAGATCTGCACGGCGTACGCCACGGCTCCGAGCCAGGCCGCGGGCGTCGAAAGCGCCGCCGCATTCACGCCGAAGACCGCGTCGGCGGCAACGGCAGCCGTGTCGGCAATCAGGACCTTCTTGGCGAGACCCAAGGCGAAACGGCTGGCGCCGTAGGCCATCTGGGTCCGAGTGATGACGCGCTCCTGGAGTTGGGCCGCGATTTCCCGATAGCGAACTATCGGGCCGGCGACCAGCTGGGGAAACATCGTCACATAGCACGCGAAATCGACCAGGTTCCGGATGCCTCGTGTGTCGCCCCGGTACACATCGATCGTGTAGCTCATGGATTGAAACGTGTAGAAGCTGATGCCGATGGGGAGGCTGATCTGGACGATCGAGTGCCACTGCCACGCCTGAAGCCCGCTCGCCCCGAGCAGCTGGTTGAGGGCGCTCTGCCCGAAGTGGAAGTACTTGAACCAGGCCAGGAAGCCGAGGTTGCAGCACAAAGACGCCACGAGAGCGACACGCTGCCGTCGGCTGCGCAATGTCCCCGAGCCGCGATCCTCCTGCCCCCTGCGGCGAAAGTCCCTTTCGATCGCCCAGCCCGCCGCATAGTCGATGACGATGGACAGGATCATGACCCAGGTGAGGAGTGGCTCGCCCCACGCGTAGAAGATCACGCTCGCTGTGAGCAGGAAGCCGTGGGTCAGCATGCGCATCGGCGCGCGATCGCCGCCGTGCTTCTGGATGAAGAAGAGCGCCCAATAGACGCCGAGGACGATCGGCAGGTAGACGAACAAGAAGATGGGAGAGCTGAATACCATGCGGGACGCTCGACCCGGGGCTCCCAGGTCCTCGGCTCGATCCCCCCGATCGCGCAGCGCGTACTTTTGCACAGTGCTCACCGACGGACAACCGCTACCGCCTCCCCGGCGTACCGTGTTCAGGCGTTCTTGGTCAACGCCCCCCCGGCCACCCAGGGGCGCTCCGTGGAATCTCCCTGAGCAACGCCTTGCGGAACGGCTCGTAGTCCACCTCCGTCGAGTGCCGGGGCGTGCGCATGAACGTCCGAAGGGTCGTGCGCGCCTCCTCCGCGACGCGCGACTCCAGGTCCGCGGGCAGCCGGTAGCGGCCCACGATGGCGTTGGCCACGAGCTGGCCCTGCAGCTCGGCAAGGGGCCAGATGCAACCGACGGGCTGCAAGAGGCCGATGAAGAAGAGGCTCCGGAGCCGCGGGTGGAAGCAGCGCAGGTAGAGGGGGACGGGGCCGCTCGAGAAGTCGACGAGCGAGCGGTCCAGGAAGGGGAACGTGATCCGGAATCCCGTGGCCGCGATCACGGCGTCGAATTCCTCGACGCGATCCGTCCGCGAAGCGGACGGATTTCTCTTCAAAGCCGGCCACATCCGGCCGAGGGTGAATCCTTCCGTGTCGAATGAAATACAGCAGCTCCGAGTTCACGACCGGATGTGACGAGAGGAATCGGTGGTCCGGTCGGGGGAGACCGTAACGCTCGAAGCTCCCCGTCACGAGGCGCAACAGCACGACTCGAGGAGCCGGGCCCGCACGGGGCGCGGCAGGAAAAGGATGCCTCGAGTGGAGCAGCGTCCGACGGCAAGCCCGAACAGGAACTTGGGGACGAAGTGAGTAGCCCCGACGCATGCTGATCCCGGTGAAGGCAGAGACTCTCGCGGTCTCGACCGCGATGTCGCAAGCGGAGTTGCCTCCGCCGACCACGAGCACCCGGCGGTCCCGGTAGGGGGCCGCGCTCTTGAAGGCATGGGAGTGGACGAGCTCCCCCGTGAAGCGCCCGGGATAGTCCGGCATGCGGGGGTCCCAGTGATGGCCGTTGGCGACGAGCAGGAAGTCGAACCGCTCCGCCGACCCGTCGCCGAGCGTGACGCGCCACCCTTCCCCGTCGGAACGGCTCTCACCACCTCCGTTCCGAAACGGATGTGGGGTAGCACGTCGAAGCGCCGCGCGTAGCCCTCGAAGTAGGCCTGCAGCTCCCGGTGGCCGGGGTAGTCGGCCTGCTCCGGCGGCCACGGGTAGTCCGAGTACTGCGAGAGGGCCTTGGAGCTGATGATGTGCGTCGTCTCGAAGACGCTGGAGTGCGAGGGTCCGGGATCGAAGACCCAGTTGCCGCCCACGCGGTGGTTGCGGTCGTAGACGACCACGTCCCGGAGGCCGGCCTGGAGCAGGTGCTTGGCCGCGGTGATCCCGGAAGGACCGGCGCCGATGACGCAGCAGCGGGGCACGCCGGAACGGCTCAGCCGACGGGGGTGATGGGCCAGGGACGGCTGACGTAGTCGGCGATCGGTGAGGAGGATGAGGATGGCGAGGAACACGAAGCCCCGAGCAGAGCACGAGGGTCGTGAGGCGCGGGCTGTAGCGCACGTGCATGAAGAAGAGGATCACGAGCGTCGCCTTGATCGACGGCGATGCCGAGGGCGATCGACGGTGTTGAAGGGGCCGAAGTCGCGGCCCGCGCGCCTGGACGGTGACCACGGTGAGCGACGGCGAGAGCCAGGAAGATGACCGAGGTAGATCGCGCCAGGAGACGACGTGCGTGGCTCGGCCATCAGTGGTGCCCGATCAGGTAGAGGAGGGGGAAGAGGAAGATCCAGACGATGTCCACGAAGTGCCAGTAGAGCCCGGTGATCTCCACCGGGGTGTGCCAGGCGGGCGAGAAGCGGCCCCGCGCCGCCATCGCCCGCGACGATCGGCCAGGATGGGGATGCCGATGATCATGTGAAGCGCGTGGAGGCCGGTCATCCCGAAGTAGAGCGAGAAGTAGATCTGGCGCCTGGCGGCCCCTGATCCGGCGGCGAGGTGCGAGCGACGGTGGGGTCGAAGCGGTTGCCCGGCACCAGGCACCCCGCATGCGGCCCGTCCCCGAGGCAGGGTGCGATCTTCTCGCGGTACTCGACGTACTTCACCCCCAGGAAGACGCCGCCGAGGAGGATGGTGAGGACGATCCAGACGACGATCGCCTTCGCTCTTCCCGCACCGCCGCCGAGTGGACGGCCATGGCCATGGTGAGGCTGCTGCCGATGAGCACGAGGGTGTTGAAGACGCCGAGCTTCCAGACGAGGTGTGGCTCGCCGCGGCGAAGGCGTCGTAGTAGAGGTAGCGGTAGACCGCGTAGGTCGCGAAGAGGCCGCCGAAGAACATGATCTCCTGGACGATGAAGACCCACATCCCGAGCGTGCGCGCCTCCTTCTGCTGCTCGAGGTCCGCGAAGTGGTGGACGAGCGGGCCGTGCGCGGCGTGTCCGGACACCGTCGCCTCAGCCATGGAGCGCTCCCTTGCGAGGGTCGGGTAGTCGTAGACCTCTTCGCGCACCTCGGGCGTCGTCGTCGAAGTTCTCGGTGGGGGGCGGCGAGGAGGTCTGCCACTCGAGGCCGGTGGCGGGCCAGGGGTTCGCGGCGGCGATCTTGCCGTAGCGCATCGACCAGGCGAGGTAGAACATCGGGATCAGGTAGCCCACGCCCAGGATCGATGCGCCCGCGGAGGACATCACGTTCAGCACCTGGAACTCCGGCGGGGTAGACGTGGTAGCGCCGCGGCATGCCCAGGTAGCCCAGGATGAACTGCGGGAAGAAGGTCAGGTTGAAGCCGACGAAGACGATCACCGCGGACACCCGCGCCCACCACTCCGGGTAGAGCCGGCCCGTGATCTTGGGCCACCAGAAGTGCAGCCCGCCGAGGTAGCCCATGATCGTGCCCCCCACCATGATGTAGTGGAAGTGGGCCACGATGAAGTAGGTGTCGGTCACGTGGATGTCGAGGCCCAGGGTGGCCAGGAAGAGTCCGGTGAGGCCGCCGATGGTGAAGAGGCCGATGAAGCCGAACGCGTAGAGCATCGGGGTCTGCCAGGAGATCGAGCCCCGGTAGAGGGTGGCCATCCAGTTGAAGACCTTGATCGCGGAGGGGATGGCCACCAGGAAGCTCAGGGCGGAGAAGATCATCGCGGCGTAGACGCTGAGCCCCGTCACGAACATGTGGTGGGCCCAGACCAGGAAGCTGATCCCCGCGATGGCCAGGCTCGACATGGCGATGAAGCCGTAGCCGAAGACGCGCTTGCGCGAGAAGCAGGTCACGAGCTCGCTGATCACGCCCATGGCGGGCAGGATCATGATGTAGACCGCGGGGTGCGAGTAGAACCAGAAGAGGTGCTGGAAGAGGATGGGGTCGCCGCCCCGGGTGGGGTCGAAGAAGCCGAAGTTGAAGACGCGCTCCAGGGCCACGAGCAGGATGGTCACCGCGATCACCGGGCGTGCCCAGGATCTGGATGACGCGAGGTGGCGTAGTGGGCCCACACGAACAGGGGCAGGCGGAACCAGGTCAGGCCGGGGGCCCGCATCTTGTGGATGGTCACGATGAAGTTGAGGCCGGTGAGGATCGAGGAGAAGCCGGTGATGAAGATCGCCGACGCCGGCGGCACGACCACGCTGGTTGGAGTAGACGACGTGCTGTACGGGCGTGTAGAAGGTCCAGCCGGTGTCGAGCCCGCCCACGACGAGCGCGTAGAGCGATGAAGGCGCGCCCGATCACGTAGATGTACCAGGAGAGCAGGTTGATGCGCGGGAAGGCCAGGTCCTTGGCCCCGATCATGAGGGGGATGAGGAAGTTTCCGAGCACGGCGGGGATGGCGGGGATCAGGAAGAAGAAGACCATGATCACGCCGTGGGCGGTGAAGAGCTTGTTGTAGGTCTCGGCGGTGACGAGGCTCCCCGTGGGCTCCACGAGGTGCAGGCGGATGAGCACCGCGTAGGCCCCGCCCAGGAAGAAGGCGAGCGTGACGGAGACGAGGTAGAGGAGCGCGATGCGCTTGTGGTCGATGGTGAGCAGCCACGACTTCCAGCCGTAGTCGGCGTTCAGGTAGTGCTGCTTCGGGAGGGACGTGCGGCTGTCCTCTCATCATGGCTTCCTCCGCGAGCACGGGGGTGCAGGGACTGGACGTAGGCGATGAGCTGGAGCAGCGACTCCTCGCTCACCTGCCCGAGGTAGGTCGGCATGACCGGCTGGTAGCCGGCGACGATCCGGGCCGCGGGGTTCAGGATCGATTCCCGGAGGTAGGCCTCGTCCGCCACCACCGTCACCTCCGCCCTGGAGGGCGACGCGCTTGCCGAAGAGTCCGTTCAGGACGGGGCCCCGCCCCGCGGAATCCGGCCGATGGCAGGTGACGCAGTTGAGCTCCGTGAAGAGCTTCTCCCCCGCCTTGGCCGGCGACACCGGGGCGGGACCGCCGGCCAGCCACGTCTGGTAGGCGTCGGGCTCCATCACCACCACCCGGCCGATCATCTTCGAATGCTCGGTACCGCAGTACTCGGCGCAGAAGAGGTGGTATGTCCCGGTCTTGGTCGCCTTGAACCAGGCGGTGTTGTAGCGCCCGGGCACCGCGTCCTTCTTGATGCGGAAGGCGGGCACGAAGAAGCTGTGGATCATGTCCTCCGAGGTGAGGTTGAGGCGCACGGGCTCGCCCACGGGCACGTGCAGCTCGTTGATCTCGCGCTGGCCGGTCGGGTGCTGGAGCTTCCACATCCAGCGCTTGCCCACCACGTTCACGGTCATCGCGTCGTCGGGCGTCCGGTTCATGTGGAAGAAGACGCGGGCTCCCCAGACGAACATGACGATGGTGAGGAGGAAGGGGATGATGCTCCAGGTGAGCTCGAGCGCGAGCGAGCCGTGGATCTCCTCGGGACGGTCGTGCTCGGACCGCCGACGGTAGCGGATCGCGAAGACGACGAGGGTGAGGCCGATTCCCGCCGAGAAGACGATCGTGACCGCGCACAGGAAGAGGTAGAGCGCGTCCACCTCGCCGGCGATGATGGAGGCCTGCTCGGGAAAGAGCGGAAGACCGGGGCCCATGGCCTACGCCGCGCCTCCCGCGAGACGCCGCCGCCTTCTCCCGCGCCACGAGCGAAAGACGAAGCCCCCGAGGACGAGGACCGTGAGCGCCGAAGCGAGGCGGAGCACGGTCATGATGGTGGCGCTGTAGCGTCCGGTGACGGGGTCGTACTGGTAGCAGTAGAGGAGGAGCTGGTCGAGCGGGCTCGAGATCTTCCCTTCCCCCGACTCCACGAGGGCGAGGCGCAGGTCCTTCGGGCGCGTACTCGATGCCGAAGAGGTAGCGCGCGATCTTCCCCTCGGGGGTCAGCACCACGAGCCCCGCGGGATGCGCGAACTGCTTCGTCTCCTCGTCCCAGGCGTAGCGGAAGCCCACCGCCTTCGCGATTGCCTCGAGGGCCGAGGCGTCGCCGGTCAGGAAGTGCCATCCCGCTGCCGCTTCCGGCTCGCTCGAGCGGGCGAGGTAGGCCTTCTTCTTGTGCGGCGGCGAGGGCCGGACCCTCCTGGGAGTCGAAGCTGATCGTGACGAGCTCGAACTCGCGGCCCGGGACGAAGGAGACGACCTCGAGCGCGCTCGCGAGGCCGTTCAGGCTCACGGTGCAGAGCATCGGGCAGTCGAAGTAGACGAGGTTCAGCACGACCGGCTTGCCGCCGAAGTAGTCGCGAAGGCGCACCGCTCGGCCGCTCTCGTCGCGGAGCGTGAGGTCGAGGGGCAGGCTCTCGCCCAGCTTCTGGTCGAAGCCGATGTCGCGCAGGGCGTCGGGCGCGGTCGGCCTGGGCGAGCGACCGGCCGCCAGGATGGGCCGGCGAGGAGCGTCACTTCGCCTTCGCCCGAGGACGCGGTCGCGAGAGAGAGCGTCACTGTGCCCCCCCGGCTCGACCAGGAGCCGCATCGCCTCCTCGATCGGGATGCGCACGACGCCCTGCTCCTTGTCCACCCAGCCGTAGCCTCCGAGGATCCGGTCTTCCTGCTCGCGGAAGGCGGTCAGGTCGAGGGCGGGGCCGGTCTGGAGCAGAGGCGGAGGCGGAGCGAGGACACCCGCGGCGGGCTTCAGGATCGGAGGCGGGGGCTGGCGCGAGGCTTCCTGCCGGACGAAGACGAAGTAGAGCCAGTACAGGAAGAACACGGTCGCGATCGTGACCATGACGATGACGAAGCCGGCCTTGAGGAGAGCGCCGGCGTCGACGTCCGTCTTCTCGAACCGGACCTCGGGATTCGAGGGCACGGGGCGCTCGGTCATCGCGACCCCCGCCGCGAGCCGCCAGGAGCTCCGCCATCTCCGGCTCGCCCACCGGAAGGAGGGGACGGGTGCGGAGCTGCCGCGCGAAGAAGAAGAGCCACAGAGCCACCCAGCCCCCGCGACCGCGGCCACGTCCAGCCAGTGCACGGTGAGGCGCACCGCCCGCGGTCCGTGCCCGAGGAGGTCGGGGGCGACGAGCCAGTAGAGGTCGACGAGCCGGACGAGGATCATGAACCCGGCCAGCGCTCCCCAGGAGCCGCGCGTTGCGCTTCAGGTCGCGCGACAGCAGGAGGAGGAACGGGAACACGAAGTGGAAGAGCGAGGAGGAAGATGGCCACGTACTGCCAGCCGCCGCGGAAGCGACGCGAGATAGAAGGGCGTCTCCTCCGCGATGTTCCCCGACCAGATGATCAGGAACTGCGAGAGGTTCACGTAGGCCCAGAGCATGGTGAAGGCGAGCATCAGCTTGCCGAGGTCGTGGACGGTCCCGGGCCGCACCGCGTCCCGCATCGGCGCCTCGTCGGCAGGTGCGGGCCACGCAGCACGATCATGAGGGCGAGGGCGGAGAGCGCCTGCCCCA
Organism: uncultured Acidobacteriota bacterium; assembly: GCA_963742595.1. Lineage (GTDB taxonomy): Bacteria > Acidobacteriota > Vicinamibacteria > Fen-336 > Fen-336 > CAVPGH01. The sequence goes on from CAVUMT010000001.1 coordinate 1,779,202, forward strand.
CCATGAACAGGACCCCGTAGATGTGCGAGAACCAGTGCGGGTTGAGCGACATCGCCCCAGTCGATCGCGGAGAAGGTGATGGTGAGGCCGAGGAGCACGAGCCCGCCTCCGGAGACCCCGCGGAGCTTGCGCGAGAGCTTGCAGGCTCGTCGCCCGCGTCGAGCTCCCGCGACCACCGGTTCAGGAAGTGCGCGAGCGAGGATCCAGACCGCGAAGTAGAAGACGGCGCGGCCGAGGAAGAAGGGCACGTTCAGGTAGAGCGCCTTGTGCAGGAGGAGCGAGTCCTGGCCGGGATGCGTCCAGGGGTAGAGCCGACCGAGCCCGAGCGGCCACGGGCAGGAAGAGCACCACGAGGAGCGGGAAGAGCCGGGTCCCCGCCTCCAGGAAGCGGCGGATCAGGAGGCCCCACATCCCGCCCGTGAGGTGGCTGATGAGCGAGGATCGAGAGGCAGCCGACCGACATCCCCGATCCAGAAGAGGAAGGCGAAGAGCCAGGAGCGGTAGAACTGGTCGGGGACGGTGAGGAGCCCGATCCCGCACGCGAGGAGACCCAGCCCGGCTACGGGCAGGGCGCGACGCTCCAGGCGCTCGAGGGAAGCGGGCGTGGGCAGGCGCGGCGCTGCTCAATGGGTGCCTCGCTTCCGGCGCGTCCAGGGCCGACCGCGCGATCGGCGGGCACGTCCTCGAGCCGCGCGTTCTGGCTGAGCTGGAGCGCGCGCACGTAGGCCACGATCGCCCAGCGGTCCTCCACCGGCGATCTGCGCCGAGTAGTCGGACATGGCCCCGAAGCCGTTCGTGATCACGTCGAAGAAGTAGCCGACGGGCATCTCGCGCAGGCGGTCGACGTGGAACGAGGAGGGCTTCTTGAAGCCGCGCTGCGACGACCATGCCGTCGCCGCGCCCGGTGCGGCCGTGGCAGGGCGCGCAGAACGTCTCGAAGCGCTCGCGGCCCCTGCGGAGCGAGCTCCGGGGTGAGGGGCACGGGCAGCTCGCTCGACCGCCGCGCCGTCAACCTTGCCCGTGTGGAGCGCGTCGTCCTCGCGAGGTGTCCGCGCGCCACCGTGCCCGCGACCCGCGGGCGCGCCGACCGGTGGTCGGAATAGAACGTCGCTTCGCGGCGAGCGGCTTGAACTTGGGCTGGTCGTGCATGTCCTGCCGGCAGCCGCCGAGAGCGAGGAGAGCACGAGCAGGAGCGAGGCACCGAGGGCGAGGTGTCGCCCGGACCGCGACCTCGGTGAATCCGAATGTCCGTCCGTGCGCGCGACTCGGCTGAGCGCGTGGCGACTCAGTGCTCGACCTCGCGTCACCGCCGCATGGCGCCCGAGACGCGTCGCAGGAACTTCTGGTCGTCTTCGCCGGTCGAACTTCGGGTCGCGCGACTCGATGCAGATGAAGAAGCGGTCGCGGCGAGGCGAGGGCGAAGCTCGGCACGTTGAAGACCGGGTGGTAGGGCTGGGGCAGGCCGTTCAGGGCGAGCATGCCGAAGACCGCCGTCCCCGCCGCGAAGAGGATCGTGGTCTCGAAGGCGGGGACGATGAAGGCGGGCCAGGAGTAGAACGGGCCGTCCGCCGATGTTCATCGGGTACTCGATGACCGCGGCCCAGTACTCGAGGCCCCAGCCCGCGAGGCATCCCGAGGATGCCCCCGCGAGGACGATCTTGGGCAGGGGCGACTTGTGGAGCTCGAGGGCCTCCGACAGCTCCTCGATGGGATAGGGCGAGTAGGCGTCGACCTTCGTGTAGCCCGCCTCGTGCACGCGCTTGCGCCGCCTCCACCACCTCGTGCGGGCGAGTGGAACTCGGCCATGCAGGCCGTAGAGATGGCGCGTGGCCGCCTTCACGCGCTGCTCCTCCTTCGACTCCGCCTCGGGGAGGATCGTGCGCATCTCGAAGATCGAGATCGCGGGCAGGAAGCGGACGAACAGGAAGAGCAGGGTGACGAAGAGGCCGAGGGTGCCGACGAAGGCGGCCCAGTCGAAGCGCGTGCCCGCGTACATGCCCCACGACGAGGGCAGGAAGTCGCGGTGCAGGCTCGTCACGATGATGACGAACCGCTCCAGCCACATGCCGATGGACACCACGAAGGAGATGCACGAAGAGGAAGGGCACGCTGGTGCGGAGGTTCTTGATCCAGAGCAGGTTCGGCGCCACCACGTTGCAGAGGATGAGCGCCCAGTAGGCCCACCAGTAGGGGCCGAACATGCGGTTCTTGATCATGAACGTCTCGTACTCGTTGCCGCTGTACCAGGCGAAGAACGCCTCCATCATGTAGCCGTAGGCCACGATGAGGCCGGTGGCGAGCATGACCTTGGCCATGTTCTCGAGGTGCTTCAGGGTGATGAAGTCCTCGAGCCGTAGAACTTCCGGAGCGGGAATGGCGAGGGTCAGCACCATGGCGAAGCCCGCGTAGATGGCGCCGGCCACGAAGTAGGGCGGGAAGATGGTGGCGTGCCAGCCGGGCACGATGCCCGTGGCGAAGTCGAAGCTCACGACCGTGTGCACGCGAGACCACGAGCGGGCGTGGCGAGGCCGGCCAGGAGCAGGTAGGCGGTCTCGTAGTTGTGCCAGTGCTTGGCCGAGCCGCGCCAGCCCATGGCCAGCGATGCCGTAGATGATCTTCCAGGGCTTGCTCTGCGCGCGGTCGCGCAGGGTGGCGAGGTCGGGGATGAGGCCCACGAACCAGAAGAGCGCGGAGACCGTGGCGTAGGTCGAGACCGCGAACACGTCCCAGATGAGCGGGCTGCGGAAGTTGGGCCAGAGGCCCATCGTGTTCGGGTAGGGCAGCAGCCAGTAGATCGCGAGCCAGGGCCGGCCGGTGTGGAAGATCGGGTAGAAGGCCGGCGCAGGCCACGGCGAAGAGGGTCATGGCCTCGGCGAAGCGGTTGATCGAGGTGCGCCACTCCTGCCGCAGCAGGAGGAGGATGGCGGAGATGAGGGTGCCCGCGTGGCCGATGCCGATCCACCAGACGAAGTTGATGATGTCGAAGCCCCAGCCGATGGGGACGTTCGGGCCCCAGACCCCGATGCCCACGAAGAGCAGGTAGCCCATGGCCACGAGCAGGAGCTGGAAGCACGCAGAAGGCGATGGCGAAGCCCGATCCACCAGCCGCTGCGGGGTCTTCCGCTGCAGGACGATCTCGCTGATCGGTCGGTGACGGTGCCGAGGTCGTGGCCGGGGGCGATGAGCCGGTCGTGCCTCGGCCTGGTGCGTGCTCGCGGTACGGGCTCGCTAGCCAGCGCCTCGCCCTCGCGGCATCTCGGGGTTCGGGTTCCGGACCGCGGCCAGGTAGGTGGTGCGCGGCCGCGTCTGGTAGCTCGGTGAGGAGGCCGTAGTTCCGCGGCGTCGGCCTTCAGCTCGGCGACCCGGCTCTCCGGGTCGTTCATGGTCGCCGAAGACGATGGCCTCGGCCGGGCAGACCTGCTGGCAGGCGGTCTGCGATCTCGCCGTCCCGGATCGTCCCGCCCCTCGTTCTTGGCGGCGATGCGCTTCTCGCTGATGCGCTGCACGCAGTAGGTGCACTTCTCCATGACCCCGCGGCTGCGCACGGTGACGTCGGGGTTGCGCATCATCTTGAAGGTGGGCGTCGTCCAGTCCTGGTAGAGGAAGAAGTTGAAGCGCCGCACCTTGTAGGGGCAGTTGTTCGAGCAGTAGCGCGTGCCCACGCAGCGGTTGTAGACCATGTCGTTGAGCCCCTCGTCGCTGTGGACGGTGGCGGCCACCGGGCACACCACCTCGCAGGGCGCGTTCTCGCAGTGCATGCAGAGCGACGGGCTGGTGGAAGGTCTCGGGGCTCGGGTCTCCGCGGGCCCTCGTAGTAGCGGTCCACGCGGATCCAGTGCATCTCGCGGCCGCGGCCCACCTGGTCCTTGCCCACCACGGGGATGTTGTTCTCGGACTGGCAGGCGATCACGCAGGCGTTGCAGCCCACGCAGGAGTTGAGGTCGATCGCCATGCCCCAGGCGTGGCCCTCGTACTTGTGACGGAGCCCTCGTAGAGGGAGAGGCTCGGCCTCGGGGTCGTGGCCCATGCCGTGGATGAGGTGCGGGTCCTCGCGTACTCGGCCGCGGTGGCGGCGCGGACGACGTGACGCTCGTCCGCGCCTGTGCGGCGTCTGTCGATGCTCCAGTGGTTCTGGGTGCAGGCGAGCTTCGTGGTGAGCGCCCGTCTTCACGATCTCGAGGCCCGGCGCCGAACCAGGGCGCGTCGCTCGTGCGCAGCGCGTAGGCGTTGAAGCCGATGCCGGTGCCCACGCGGCCCGCCCGGGTCCGACCGTGGCCGAGGTGGACGGTGACGGCACCGTCGGGATGCCCGGGCAGGACCCAGACCGGCGCCCTGCACCGTGCGGCCGCCGATACTTGAGCTCCACCACGTCCGTGACGTGGCCCTGCGACGGTCTCCTCGGGCGTGACGCAGCCCGAGCTGCTGCGCGGTCGCGGGCGCCGACGATGGCCGCGTTGTCCCAGGTCAGCTTGGTGAGGGGCTTGCTGCAGCTCCTGCAGCCAGCCGTTGTTGGCGAAGCGGCCGTCGCACAGGCTCCGGGATCGGGGCGGAAGACGAGCTCGAGGCCGAGTCGTCGGCCGCGGCGGGGAGCGCGCTTCGCCCACTCGCCCAGGCTCACTGGTCACGGCGCTGCGTCGGGGAGCGCCGTGTCCGGCACCACGCCGTCGTGGAGCGCCGCGTCGCCAGCGCTTCTCGAAGTCGGCCTCGCCCAGTCCTTCTCCTTCCAGTGCTCGCGCACGAGGTCGTAGCCGCGTGCGCTCGGCGCGGCCGTGAAGCGCGGCCAGGACCTCGTGCGCGGACTTGCCGCCGTAGAGCGGCGCGATGAGCGGCTGCAGGATGGTGACGGTGCCGTCGGCGGCGCGCGCGTCGCTCCAGGCCTCGAGGGAGTGCGCCTGCGGGCACGTGCCAGTGGCAGCGCTCCGCGGTCTCGTCCTCGTAGAGGCCGAGGTGCACGCGCAGCGCCGACCTTGTCCAGGGCCTCGGCGAAGTCGAGGTCGGCGGGGGCGTCGTAGACGGGGTTGCCGCCGAGGATGACGAGCATCTCGACCTTGCCCGCGTGCATGTCCGTCGACCAGCTCGCGCAGCGAGGCCGTCCTGGTCGCCGGCTCGCGCCTCCACGCGAGGCGGTGTAGACGACGGTCTTGCCCACGGCTCCCAGCCGCTCGTTCATGGCGTGGGCGAGCGCGTGCACGGCGGGCGGCTGCGTCTCTCCCGCGATCACCAGCGCCCGCGCCGCCGTGGCGCCTGCAGGTCCTTCACCAGCGGGCCGACCCAGTCGGCGTGGTCCGTCGTCGCCGCCCGTCGACCGGCGAGACCCAGGCCCGCCGCGACCGCCCGCGCGAGGCCCTCGATCGCGCCGAGGCCGCAGCGACAGCCGATGATCGGCCGACGGCGCCGGTGAGGGTAGGGCGTGCTCTCGACGACGTAGAGCCGGTTCATCGCCGCCTTCTCGCCCTCCACCTTGCGGCGCGCGGCGAACTCGCGGATGAGGCGGAGGCTCGCCGGCCGCTCGCCCACGAAGTCGGCGTCGAGGCTCAGGATGACGTCGGCCTCGGTCGAGGCGGTACTGCGCTCCACCACCTCGCCGAAGGCGAGGAGCGCGCCCGCGCGCACGTTGTCGCGGCCCACCGGCTCGTAGCGCATGCCAGCTGCGCCCCCGGCCAGCTCGGCGAGGATCGCCTGCGATCTGCGCCGCGAGCGTGGGCGAGGTGACGGTGCCGGTGAGGAAGCGGAGCCCGCGCCCCGCGTCGCGCGCTTCTGCCAGGTCGAGGGCGCCGCGCAGCGCCTCGCAGGAACTCGGCCCAGGTCCGGACCTCGCCCGTGGAACTTCGATGGTCTGCGACGCGGTCGGGGTCGTAGAGGCCGAGGATCTGGGCCTGGCCGAAGACGTCGGTGGCTCCGAGCGACTGCGGGTGCTCGGGGTTGCCCTCGATCTTGGTGGGCCGGCCCTCGTGGCTCTCGACGAGCACGCCCCGCGCGTAGCCGTCGTGGAGCGACCGCGGTGGCGAAGAAGAGCGGCTTGCCGGGGACCAGCGCCCTCGGGCTGCTTCACGTAGGGGACGATCTTCTCGTCGGGCTGCCTGGTGCAGCCGGTGAGGCCGGCGAGGGCGAGCGAGGCCCCCATCGAGCTTGAGGAACTCGCGCCGGCCCTTCGGGTCCTCGAAGATCGAGGCCTGCTCCGGGAACTCGCGGTGCAGGAACTCGAGGAAGCCCGGGCGTCTCCGCGAGCTCCTCCAGGCTCTTCCAGTAGCGGCGGCCCGGTGCACGCCGTCGCAGGCGGCGGCGCACGCCCGCGAGCTCGACGGGCACGGCAGGGACGTCGGCGTGCGCTCATCGGTGGCACGTGGAGCAGGTGGTCGGGTCTTGATCCCGTACTCCTTCACGAGCTCGCGTCCCAGCTCGAGCTGGTCGGCGGGCGGCTCGTAGGCGATGTTGTAGACCTCGGTCCTTCGGCCGCACGAAGCGCTCGGGCTGGCGGTGGCACTCGAGGCACCACTCCATCTGCAGCGACTGCTCCTGCCAGACGAGCGGCATCTGGTCGACGCGGCCGTGGCAGGTCGAGCAGCCCACGCCCTTGTTCACGTGGGCGCTGTGGTTGAAGTACGACGAAGTCGGGCAGGTCGTGGACCTTCGTCCACTCGATCGAGGTGTCGTTGCGGAAGCTCGCGCGCACCGGCTCGAGGGTCGGGCTCTGGTTCCAGATCTGGGAGTGGCAGTTCATGCAGGTCTTGGTGGGCGGGATGCCCGCGAAGGCCGACTTGTCCACCGAGGTGTGGCAGTAGCGGCAGTCGACGCCCATGCCCCCCACGTGGTGCGCGTGGCTGAAGGGCACCGGCTGCTCGCGCGCCTCGTAGGCGCGGGTGACGTAGGGCGAGCGGTTCACCTCGAGCGAGTACCCAGAGCACGACGCCCGCCACGACGAAGAGCGCCCCGAAGATGCTGACCTTGCGAGAGGGTGTTCGTGCTGCGGTGGAAGATCTGGGACATGACGCAGCGGCGATCCTTGCCGGACCTTCGGCGGACGGAGAGATGCTCGGACGTCAACTGCGGCCCAGACTACTAGAGCCCGTTCGAGAAGGTCAACTAAGACGCGCAACGGGCCGACGCACGCGATAGCGCGATTCACGTCGCGCGGAAGCGGCGGGGGGTCATAGGCGGGTGCGACGCAGCACCCCCCAGCTCAATTACGTCCCGAAGAGGCGGTCGCCGAAGTCGCCGAGGCCGGGCAGGATGTACTTGCGCTCGTTCAGCCCGCGGTCGAGGGCGGCGGCGAAGACGACGGCGTCGGGCGCCGCCGCCTCGAGATGCGCCACCCCCTCGGGCGCGGCCACGATCGGAGAGCAGGCGGATCGCGGCGCGCCCCCAGGCCCGCGAGGCCGTCGACGGCCAGGGCCGCCGAGCCGCCGGTGGCGAGCATGGGGTCGAGGAGGAACACGACCGCGTCCCCGAGCTTCTTCGGGCACCTTCTCGTAGTAGCGGCGCGCCACCGCCGTCTCCTCGTTGCGCTCGAGGCCGAAGTAGCCCGACCTCGGCCGAGGGCACGAGCTCGAGGAACGCGTCGAGCATGCCGAGGCCCGCGCGCAGCACGGGCACCGCCACCACCCGCGCGGACAGCCGGCGCACCGCGCGCCGTCTCGAGCGGCGTCTCCACCGTGCGTCTCGGCCAGCGGCAGGTCGCGCGTGGCCTCGGCGATCAGCGAGCAGGCTCACGCGCCGGGCCAGCCGCCGGAACTCGTCGGACGGGCGTCGTCTTGTCGCGCAGGGCCGCGAGCACGTCGTCGACCAGGGGATGGCGGACCACGTGCAGCGGCATGGCGGCGCGGAGGATACTCACGCGAGCGGCGGATGCTATACTCGGCCTCCGGCGATGCGACTGACCACCGACGAGATCGAGTTCATCTCCCGCAAGATCGTGAAGACGCTGGTGGCCGAGGGCAAGCTCGAGGTCGACGACGCCGGCCGCGGTGATCGCGGAGCATCGTCCGGGTCATCACCGAGGAGCTGCGCGGTCGAGGACCGCCTCAACGAGGAGGTCCGCGAGATGCTCATGCAGCACGCCTCCGAGATGGAGCGCTCGAACATCACCTACACGGAGATGTTCAAGATGCTCAAGAAGAAGATGGCCCGGGAGAAGGGGATCATCCTGTGAGCGCCGGGGGGAGATGAAGCTCTCCCGGGAGAAGATCCTCCGCCTCTCCCACCTCATCCTCGGCCACCTCGACCGAGGACGACGGCGATCGAGTACTACGCCGACCCCCAGGAGATCCGCCAGCAGATCGTCAAGCTCATCTCCGACGAGATGAAGACGGACGAGGCCATCGACGCCCTGGTCCGCCGCAAGATCGAGACCCAGAAGCGCACGATCGTGGAGGGCTCCGACGAGTGGGAGGTCCTCTACCGGAAGTACTACGAGGAGGAGGTCGGCGCGGCATCGCAAGGTGATGCCGTAGCCGACGATCAGGACCGCCACTTGACGCGCACGACGTGCCGACGCCAGTCGGTCTGCAGCTTGACGTAACGGTCGCTCCCCACGATTTCCTCGGCGACGGTCCAGGGTCGATCGTCCAGCCATGCCCCCTCGAGCCCTCCCGCGTCCGGAGGGAGACGGATCCGGAGCTCGCCGGACCCCGGCGCGTTGCTCTCGAACGTCAGGCGGAGCTTCCCGCCGGGGAGGTCCGGCTCGTGGCGGTAGGCGACGAAACGGTCGATCGCCGGCTCGTACGTCCGCACCGCCCCCGCCAAGGCGCCGAGCCGCACCGTCAGGGCCAGCGACTGCGCGCGGGAGTCGATGCCGAAGAGGCCCTGGAAGATCGCTCCCGAGAGGGCGCCCGCGCTGCCCGCGTAGCGCGCGCTCCCCTGGCCCCGGCCCGTCCGCGTGTTCCACTCGTAGAGGCCGCCCGCCGCGGCCACGCGCGCGGCGATTTCGCGGAGCTGGCGGAGCGCGGTCTCCGACGCGCCCCTGTCGAACTCGGCGAGCAGGAAGCGGCCCGCCCACCAGTCCCACTGGCCGCCGTTCTGGTACGTGTACTCGTCCTTCTGGATCGGGTGGAGGAAGAAGCCGGTGGGGAAGCTGGGCAGGAGGACGGTGGCCACGGTCGCGATCCGGGCCTCGCGGCTCCGTTCCTGCGCCGTCGCGAAGAGGCGCGCGGCCTCCCGGTCGTCCGCGACGAGGTAGAGGGCAGCGAGGCCGTTGCCTCCGAGCGCGAACATCTGCGAGAGGTCGAAGTCGGGCGGCCGAGGGTTGGGCAGCGCGCGCGAGACCCGGAAGAAGCCGCGGCCCTCCTGCCACAGCCGCTCGCGAATGCGAGCCCGCAAGCCCGCCGCGCGCTCTCCCCACGCGCGGCCGCGCTCCGGCTCCCCCACCGCCGCGAAGAGCCCGGCGAGGACGTCCGACGCGCGCACCAGGAGGACGCTGGCGTAGAGGCTCTCCACCCGGGGCGTCGCCTCGTCGAGGTAGATGACCCGCTGGTCCGGGTAGACGGGGCTCACGTCGCCCCAGTCGGCGGTGAGGGCCGCGGTCACGAGCCCCTCGTGCCGCTTCTCGCGCCACACGTACTCGAGTGCTCCATCGAGGCGGTCGAGGAGCCGCCGACCCTCCACGGGCGCCGTGAGCCACTCCCGGCGCCCCATGAGGGCGAAGACCTGCCCCGCGGCGTCGACGGCGCTCGTCTCCTGGTCGCTCGCGGTCGTGTTCTTGTCCGCGGACAGCACCTTCCCGTTCGCCCGGTAGACCTCGGCGACGCGGGGGGCGTTCGTCCGGAAGACCGAGGGCTCGCCGGCGGCGATCCAGTCCCAGAGCGCGCCGTCGGCGCGCTGATGGGCGAGGTGCTCCTCGAGCCAGCTCGTGAGGTATTCGACGTCGTAGTAGTAGCGCGTGCCCGGGATGAGCGTCGCGCTGTCGCGGAGCCAGACCTGCGGATAGATGTCTCCCGCGCCGAATCCCCGTACCGTTCCCCGTTTCCCCGCGAACTCCTTCCGGTTCGCCTCGAAGGTGGGGCGGAGGAGGTCCTGCAGGGCGTCGAGCGCGGGATCGCCGGTGGCGTACGCGTTCTCGCGGGCGTAGCCGGTGAGGGAGAGCGCGGGCCTTTCCGGCGCGGGGGGAGCCGCGCGACAACCGGCGGCTCCGAGTGCTATGCCCAGCAGAAGGGCTCGCGCGTTCCCGGCCCCCCGCGGCATCAGGCCCCCCCGCGGCGCGCGCGGTCCTGCAGGCCGTCGTAGGCCGCGTACTTGTAGGCCTCGCCGAGCGTCGGGTAGTTGTAGACGGACTGGATGAAGTCGTCGATCGTCCCGCCGAAGTGCAGGCAGCTCTGCCCCACGTGCACGAGCTCGGAGGCCATCTCCCCGAGGATGTGGACGCCGAGGAGCTTCAGGTCGCCGCGGGCGAAGACGAGCTTCACGAGGCCCGACATGTCTCCGATGATCTGGCCGCGGCTGTTGCCCGTGTAGAACGCCCGCCCCACCGCGTAGTCGATCCCCTTCTCGCGGCACGACTCCTCCGTCTCCCCCACCGCCGCGATCTCGGGGATCGTGTAGACGGCCATGGGAAGGAGGCGGGAGACGCTCTTCTTGTACCCGAGGTCGAAGGCGTGGCACATCGCGACGCGCGCCTGCTCCATCGAGGTGGAAGCGAGGGCGGGGAAGCCGATGACGTCGCCCGCCGCGTAGATGTGCGGGACCGCCGTCTGGTAGTTCTCGTCCACGTCCAGGTGGCCGCGGGGGCCCGCCCGGAGGCCGGCCTTCTCGAGACCGAGCCCGCTCGTGGCGCCCCATGCGTCCGGTGGCGAAGAGGACGCGCTCCGCCTCCAGCCACTCGCCCGCTCCGGAGGCGCAGGCCGACGACAGGCCCGTCGAGCGCTACCTCCACGACCCCGTCGTTCAGGATCACGTCCAGGCCGAGCAGCTCCATCTGGAGGCGCAGGCGCTCGGAGATCTCGCTGTCGAGAAAGGGGAGCAGGCGGTCCGATCCGCCGACGAGCTTCACCTCGATGCCGAGAGCGCGGAATATCGTGGCGTACTCGCAGCCGATGACCCCCGCCCCCACCACCACCAACGACCGCGGGCAGGCTCTCCATCCGCAGGATGCTGTCGCTGTCGTAGAGCCGGCCGTCCCGGGGGATCCCGTCCGGCCAGCTCGGGAAGGACCCGGTGGCGATCAGGACCACGGGCGCGCGGAGCTCGCGATCGGGGGCTCCCGCCGCGCCCTCGACCCGGACGGTATGCGGATCGGCGAAGGACGCCTGTCCTCGGGCGACCTCCACCCGGTGCCGTCCCAGGTTGGCCTCGATCAAGCCCCGCAGGGTACGGACGACCTCCTGTTCCCGGTACATGAAGTCCGGGATGCTGATGTCCTGCTTGACCGTGTAGTCGACCCCGTACAGCCCTCGCTGCCGCAGCCCCGAGAAATAGAGCGCGGTCTCGCGGAGGGTCTTGCTGGGGACGGTCCCGGTATTGACCCCCGCCCCGCCGAGATTGCGCTCCCGCTCCACGAGCAACACACTCTTGCGGAAATAGGCGGCCTGCGCGGCCCCTTTCTCCCCTGCCGGGCCCGAGCCGATGACGATGAGGTCGAAGGTCTCCGCCATGAGCCTCAAGAATTTACCCCGGGACGGCCGGGGAAGGGTGCGGTCGAGCCGTGGCTCGGCGCAAGCCTTGCATAGGACCAAGGTCGCATTGCGGTTACGTTACCCACAGGTATATAGTCTGCGGGCTTGTCTTCTGGCGCACCACATTAGGAGGACGGTCATGAAGGGACGAATCACGGCCGCTTGGGCGCTGGCGACCCTCCTGCCCCTGGCCGGTTCGGCCTGGGCGCAGAGTTCGGCGTCCGGGTCGACTGAGGAAAAGGGATCCACGAGAACGGTCAAGAAGGAAGACATCAAGACGTGGACGATGACCGTCGACGGAAAGGAATGGAGCGTACGACCGGCCGCCCCCACCGTCGACGGGGACACCGGCCTCTTCCGACTTTCCTCGGCCTACACGCTTCCGCGGCGCGCGTTCTCCTTGAGCCTCGGCCGCGACAACTACGACCGCGATCCCAAGGGGATCGACTACTCCGAGCACGGGCTCAACGTCGGCTACGGCGCGACGGATCGAGCTCGAGCTCTTCGGCCACATCGGGGTGCAGCACCGGACGAAGGCCCACTATCTCTTCCAGCCGGGCTTCTGGAACGAGGCCCCCTTCATCAACTCGGGCTGGGAGACGGGCTTCGGCGACATCAGGATCGGAGCCAAGTACAAGATCCTCGACGACTACCTGGGCGAGGGCGTGGGCCTCGCCTTGAAGGGCAAGGTCAAGTTCGGCACCGCGGACGAGGCGAAGGGCCTCGGCACGGGAACGACCGCGTTCGGGGTGGACCTCGTCCTGTCCAAGACCATCAACTACGCGGTGGACCTCCACGCGTCGATCGGCTACGAGGTCACGGGAGATCCGGACGGCGTCGATCTCGCCAACGCCTTCAAGTGGGGCGTCGGCCTGAACATTCCCGCCTGCCGCTGGTTCCAGCTCCAGGCCGAGGTGACGGGCAAGGTCTACGGCGACACGGCGCCGCACCAGACCGATGCCACCGACCTCATCATCGGCCCGGCGGTCTGGTTCGCCAAGGGCTGGTTCGTCCGCCCGGCTTACTCCTACGCGCTCAACTACGACGACCACGGGGTGGGCGGGTCCACGGCCAAGAAGTCCGGCATTCAATTTCGCGGTGGGCTACCACGGCGGGACGCCGTGCTGCGAGGTGTACGTGCCGCCCCCGCCGCCGCCGGCACCGGTCAACCGGCCGCCTACGGTGTCCCTCGACTGCGTCAAGGACACGGTTCTCCAGGGTGAGACGACGCCCTGCAACGCGACCGCGGCCGACCCCGACGGCGACCCCCTGACCTACACCTGGTCCACGAGCGCGGGGCGCATCACCGGCACCGGCGCCAACACCACCCTCGATACCGGCGGCGTTCCCTGCGACACCACGATCACGGTGACCGTGCAGGTCTCGGACGGCCGCGGCGGCACGGCGAGCGCTATCGGACTCGCGTCCGCGTCCGCTGCCCGGAGAAGGCGAAGCCCGAAGCGGTGACCTGCACGTCCGGCGGCTTCCCGCGGAACCTGGCCCGCCTGAACAACGTGGACAAGGCCTGCCTGGACGACGTGGCCAGCAAGCTCCGGTCCGATCCGCGCAGCCGCGTGGTCGTCGTGGGCCATGCCGACAGCTCCGAGCGCTACGCCGACGTCACGGGCCGCAAGCGCGCGGAGGCGGTGAGGAACTACCTCGTCAAGGAGCGCGGAGTCGAAGAGGCCCGCGTCACCGCGAAGAGCGCCGGCGCCACCAAGCCCCTCGACACCGGCAAGACCGCCGCCGCCCGGGCCAAGAACCGGCGCGTCGACGTGATCTTCGTGCCGGAGGGCGCGACCGTGCCGGAGGACGACGACTAGCGCGTCGCTTCCGTTTCCTTCAGGGGCGCGGCCTTCGGGTCGCGCCCCTTTTTTCTTCAGCCCTTGACGCAGACCACCTGGCGGAGGCGATGCACGACGTCGACGAGGTCCTTCTGCGCCTCCATGACGGCGTCGATCGACTTGTAGGCCGCCGGGGTCTCGTCGATCACTCCCGCGTCCTTCCGGCACTCGACGCCCGCGGTGGCCGCCTCGTGGTCCGCCACCGTGAAGCGACGCTTGGCCTCGTTGCGCGACATCGCGCGGCCCGCGCCGTGGCTGCAGCTCGTGAAGCTCTGCGGGTTGCCTTTCCCGCGCACGATGAACGAGCGGGCGCCCATGCTCCCGGGAATGATGCCGAGGTCGCCCTCGGCGGCGCGGACCGCTCCCTTGCGGGTCACGAGGACGTCCTCGCCGAAGTGGACCTCGCGGGCGACGTAGTTGTGGTGGCAGTCCACGACCTCCGCGGTCGTCTCGAACGGGGGAACTCCCGGCGTCGACGCGACCGCGGCCACGACCGACTCCATCATCGACCGGCGGTTGACCGCCGCGTAGCCCTGCGCCCACTCCACCGCCTCCACGTACTCGTCGAAGCCACTCGTGCCCTCGCGAAGGTAGGCGAGATCGCGGTCGGGCAGGTTCACGTCGAGGCGCCGCATCTCCTCGCGGGCCCGCTCGATGAAGTAGCTGCCGATGCGGTTGCCGACACCGCGCGAGCCGCTGTGGAGCATGAACCACACGTGCTCCTGCTCGTCGAGGCAGACCTCGATGAAGTGGTTGCCGCTGCCGAGAGTGCCCAGCTGTGCCGCCGGAGGATGCTTGCGCGAGAGCTTGGGGTGGCGCGCGACGATGCGACGGTAGCCTTCCGCCAGCGGCTCCCACGCGCGGCCGACGCGCTCGGGGACGTCGTGCCAGGAGCCCCGGTCCTTCTTCCCACGGCCCGCGGTGAAGCCGACGGGCACCGCCCGCTCGATGCGATCGCGCATCGCGCGCAGATCGTCGGGAAGGTCCGCCGCGCGAAGGGTGGTGCGAACGGCGGCCATCCCACAGCCGATGTCCACGCCGACGGCGGCGGGCACGATCGCGCCCTTCGTCGCGACGACGCTGCCCACCGTCGCCCCCAGGCCCCAGTGCACGTCCGGCATGGCGGCGATCCACTTGAACACGAAGGGGAGGCGCGCCGTGTTCTCGAGCTGGCGCTGGGCCCCCTCGTCGAGGGGCACGCCCCGCACCCACGCCTTGATGGGAACACGGCCTTCGGCGACGAGCTCGATGTAGGCCTTCTCCATGACCGTCTCCCATTCTCGGCCGGCGGCGCACGAGGGGCAACGCCGTGCTTCACACGCGGAGCGGGCATGCTCCAAAATCGCTCTTGACAGTTTGGAGGTCGGTACCTACATTGGGGTGCTGAGACTCAAGTGACGATTCGAATTCTCAATTCGAAGTGCACGTCGGTGGCGAGGCCATCTTATTTGGCCGCGCTACGACCCGTCGTCGGCGTGTCGATATCCATGGCCGAGCTCTGGATCGACCGGCTGAGCGGCGCGCTGGATAGCGGGAAGGAGGGCGAAACGCCCTAAAGGGTCTGCACTCATTGAGAAACAGGCCTTCTAGGGCGATCCCCTTGAAGGCCTTTTTTTGTTTTGGTCTGCACTCCGCGGAAATACCGGAGCCAGGCCGGAGGGAGGTTGTGTCTTCGCGACGGGAGAGTCGTTAGGTGCCGTGGGCTCACCAGCTCGAAAGAGCGGGGTCTTTGACAACCGACGCATGTCGATGGGCCGGTGAACGACACCGGTCCATGTTCGGCCTGGGTGTGGAGGAAGCATCCCACGCTGCCCGCGTGGGGGGACGGGTTCGATTCCCGTAGGCCGATCCAGAGCGAGTGTCGTCCAACGGCAGGACCTCGGGCCTCCAACCCGATGACGACCGGTTCGAATCCGGCCACTCGCTCCACGTTCCCCCTCTGTCAACGCAGCATGCCGGGCCCTTGACCCGTGCGGTGGTGGTTCGAGTCCACCCGGAGGGACCAGTAGCGAATCCGTTCATGGCCACCATCTCGGCTCGTGGCGCAATCGGTAGACGCGGCACGTTCAGACCGTGCAGATCGGGGTTCGAATCCCCGCGAGCCGACCATCCCCGCGTCACGCGCGGGACCATCCCGGGGGGGACATAGTCGAAGGGAAAGACACCGCGTTGTCAGTGCGGCAGTACGGGTTCGAGTCCCGTTGTCCTCGCCAGGATGGGCTCGTCTGTTGCGGAGGGAAGGGACGGCGACCTTGGAGGTCTCATAAGCCTCGAAATGCGGGTTCGATTCCCGCCTCCGCCACCAATAGCCGGTTCGTCCAATGGCAGGACAGCGGTCCTACAAACCGCATACGGGGGTTCGATTCCCTCACCGGCCACCAGTCTCGATGGTGAGCGTAAGATAACGGCCATTCGGGGAGGCTGTGTCCCTCCCAGTGCCGGTTCGATTCCGGCCGCTCACCCCAGAACACGTCGACGAAGTGTTACCGGAAGCACGGCGCCCTCGTAACGCGCAAGCGCGGGTTCGACCGCCGCCGTCGGCTCCACTCCGACCAGCGAGCTTGTGTGGTCATAGCGCTCGGCTGAAGCCCGAGAGAACGTGGTTCGATTCCACGGCTGGTCACCAACCTTCGCTCACGCTTGTCAACCAAGGCGTGAGCTACGGTTGGCAAGCCACGCAAAGGTTGTCCGCCGTAGCATTCGCGAAGGCGGACCCAACATTCCACTCTTTCGTCAGCACTCTCAGACGGCGCTAAGAAGCTGAAAAGCGGTGCCGTTACGGCGGTTCGATTGAATCGATTTCCGTCGTACGCGATTCCTTCCGGGAAGAACAGCAGGTGCTGCGGCCACTCGGTACGCTTCACCCTCTGGAGACCGAGGCGATCGGACCTACAATGGCAGCAGGCCATGTCGATCCAGATCGTTCGCGGCGCCTGCGGGCACGACTGCCCGGACACGTGCAGTTGGATAGTGGAAGCGCAGAACGGTACTGCCGGGAAGCTGTACGGCGACCCGGCGCATCCGTTCACCCGCGGCACCCTCTGCGCCAAGGTTAACCATTATCTCGAGCGCGTCTACCACCCCGATCGCGTCCTCCATCCGCTGAAGCGCGCGGGCCGCAAGGGCGAGGGACAGTTCGTCCGCGTAACCTGGGACGAGGCGCTGACCGAGATCGCGGCGCGGTGGAAGGCGATCGTCGAGGAATCGGGCGCCGAAGCCATCCTGCCCTACAGCTCGGCGGGCGTGCAGGGGCTGATTCAGCAGGCCTCGCTCGACATGCGGCTGTTCGGGTCGATGGGGTGCAGCGGCCTCGATCGCAACATCTGCGGCGCGGTCGCTTCCGCGGGCCTCACGTCCACGATTGGAACCGGGACCGGAATCGATCCGGAGGAAGTTGTCCATAGCCGGTACGTCGTGTTGTGGGGGACGAACACGATCGTCACGAACCTCCACTTCTGGCCGTTCGTGCGCGAGGCGCAGCGTCGGGGCGCGAAGATCATCGTGGTGGATCCGGTCCGAACCCGCACTGCGGAAGCGGCCGACTGGCACCTTGCGATCAAGCCGGCCAGCGACGCGGCGCTGGCGCTCGCGATGATGCACGTCATCGTCCGCGACGGCCTGGTGGATCACGAGTACGTCTCGCGGTATGCGGTCGGGTACGAGGCGCTCGCGGAGCACGTGCGGCAATACGCTCCGGAGAGCGTGGCGAACACGGTCGGCCTGCCGGCGAGCGACATCGAGCGATTCGCGCGCGAGTACGCGACGACGCAGCCGTGCCTGCTGCGGCCGCTCATCGGCCCCGAGCACCATCGCAACGGCGCGATGCAGTTCCGTACGATGGCCTGCCTTCCGGTACTGACCGGAGCATGGAGGCATCGCGGCGGCGGCCTCGCCCGGTCCACGCACAAGCTGCAGTTCGCGGTGCTGGCCAAGGATCGCGTGGAAATGCCGGAGGTGCACAAGCCCGGCGTCCGCGTGCTGAACATGCGCGATCTCGGCAAGGATCTGTGCGACCTGCGGCCACCGATCCGATCGCTCATCGTCTATGGCGCCAATCCGATGGTGTCGATGCCGAATCAGAGCCGGATTCGCGAAGGCCTCCTGCGCGACGACCTGTTCGCGGTCGTGCAAGACCTGTTCGTCACGGACACCGCGTTGTACGCCGACTACGTGCTGCCGGCCACGAGCCAGATCGAGCATCTGGATCTGTCACCCGCCTGGGGGCACCTGTATCTGGCGTTGAATCGCCCGGCCATCGCGCCGCGCGGCGAGTCGGTGTCGAACACCGAGCTCTTCCGACGGCTGGCACGGGCGCTGGGCCGCACGGAGGCGTACTTGTTCGAGAGCGACGAGTCCATGCTGCGCGCGGCGCTGGCGAGCGGGCATCCGTGGCTCGACGGGATCACGTACGAACGGTTGTGGAAACAGGGATACGCGCGTCTGAACCGTCCGGAGGACTGGCGCCCCTTTGCAAACGGCGGGTTCCCGACGCGGAGCGGGAAGGCAGAGCTCTACTCCGAGCCGCTGCGCGAGGCCGGGCACGACCCGCTGCCATCGCCCGGCGAGATTCGATCGAACGGCGGCCTGCAGTTGATCACCGGGAAGCAGCTGCACTTCCTGAATTCGGGATACAGCAACCAGGACCGGCATCGCCGGCGGGCGGGCGAGTTGTTCATCGAGATCCACCCCGACGACGCGAGGACGCGAGGGGTCGCCAACGGGGATTACGTGTCCGTCCGAAACGGGAGCGGCGAAGTGCGCGCCGTCTGCCGTGTATCGGACCGCGTCCGGCCGGGCGTGGCCTGGATGCCATTCGGCGGCTTCACGGATGCGGGTGGCAAGCGCCTCTCGGTCAACGTCCTCACCCAGGAGGAGCCGACCGATTGGGGCGGCGGAAGCGGTTTGTACGATGCGTTCGTAGAGGTTGAGCGCTAAGTTAGGGTCCAGGCCCTTCCACATACTGTCGAGCACTTTGCGCGACTCGCGCAGGATGTCTAGACCGGCGCGCGGTGATCTTCACGCAGCGCCGCGGCTTTCCGCCGCGCTCAGGGGTGGAATCGCTCATCGAGGACGTCAACAGGCCCTTCTATTCGAGGCGGCGTAGAGTGATGTACACCGCAGCTGGTGCGACGGTCCTTCCGGTTCGTCGGTGGATTTCGTCCACGATGGGCACACCATAGACGCCATCGCCGAGGTGGAGAATCGCGAGGAGGACCATGTGCTCGAACTCGCCGAGCGCTTCCCGAGTCATGCCGCACCCGCGTTCAGCGATGTCTGGTCCAACAACGACAAAAACATACAACGCTAATAATAAGGACGGCCGGCACGGTTTGTTCACGGTGCGTTCCGAAGCGAGTTCACACGCCTGACCCATTCGCCAATCCGGTTCCAACTCGCGAAAATGCGGCTCACCAACCGCTCCCCTCGTAGGCTAATGCATAGACCACCGGGTTACGAACCCGTCAGTGGAGGTTGGAGTCCTCCCGAGGGGACCATCCCCGCTTCGTCTAACGCACAGACGCATCATCCCGGTCGGGAGGCCAGCGCCTCGAGCGGGCTTATACCCCGTTGCGCCAGATCAGCGCCTAGATCCAGGGGCAGCACCTGGGGCCGGGACCACGGAGAGGAAAGGGCGAGCGGGGAGCCCAGCACACTGCTAACGTGCCGAGGCCAGGCGGCCGCGAGAGTTCGAATCTCTCCCTCTCCGCCATTGACCTCGGGTGGCTCCTGAGTCAACTCCGTCCGGACGGAGTTGCTTCAGAAACTACTTGAGGTGACTCGTTCCGGAACGAGTGGTGGGTTGGCCGAGCGACGAGGCGCTGGCCTGCAAAGCCAGTTAGCGGGGTTTGAGTCCCCGACCCACCTCCACCACGGATCCGAAACAGAGCTCAGCGGCGAGGCCGCGAACGAGCTGATACCCCCGGGCCGGCGGTGCGTGTCGCCCCACTTTCGTGGTCGGCGGTGCGCATTCCGCGTACGGGATCTAACGAAGGAGGTGTCAGGACTGGAGATGGCGGGTTCGACACCCGCCATCACCCATTGGCTAGCTCAGTGGCAGAGCACCGAGCCATTAACTCGGGGGTCGCAGGTTCAAATCCTGCTCCAAAGTCGTGAGTCGTGAGTGCGGTCTCCGGAGGGCGGCCGTCGTGATCCGCCGGCCGATCGCGGGCGCTCGTGAGGTCCGCGGACGGCAGCGCGCAGAGGCGTCCTGAAGCGCGCGGATACCGGCCCCGCCCAAACACCCCGATCCCCCGGGGCGCTGCGCGTGACGCTCGGTCGAGGTCGCGCGTGGCCCTCTCGGGTGACGGGTGGATTCGGCGGGGCCTCAAGTCGCGCTCCATGCCCGAGGCGTGGCGGCCGACGTCCCGCCCTTCGGGGACCATCTTGTCGTCAGGCAGGCGATTGGATAGCGAGAAAGAGAGGTGCCCATTGTGGGTTCTATTCCGTCGTTTCAAGGTTCGTGAGAACGAGCGCGGTCTCCTGTTCAAGGACCGCGATTTCCAGCGTGTCCTCGGTCCCGGCCGCCGCTTCGTCTGGGACCCCCTGCTGAACGTCCATGCCGACGTCGTGTCGGTGCGCGACGTGTGGCTCGACCACCGTGACCTGGAAGTGATCGTCCGCTCGGGCGCGCTCGAGGGAGAGGCGAAGGTCCTCGACCTCAAGGACCACGAGCGTGCCGTGGTGTGGGTGGACGGCCGCGTGGAGGCGGTCCTCAAGGCGGGCCTCTACGCGCTCTGGACGGTCTTCCACGACGTGCGGGTCGAGGTCTTCGACGCCCGCACGGTCCGCTTCGAGCACCCCGACCTCGCGGTCATCACCCAGGCGCGGAACGCACAGGCGCTCCTGGAGGCGGTGACCGTGGAGGCGGGCCACGCCGGTCTCTTCTTCAAGGACGGACGCCACGAGGCAACGCTCGCCTCGGGCGCCCACGCCTTCTGGAAGGGCTTCGGCAAGGCCCGCATCCTCGACGTGGACCTCCGCGAGCAGGTCGTGGACGTGGCCGGCCAGGAGATCATGACCGCGGACAAGGTGACGCTGCGCCTGAACGCGGTCGTGACCTTCAAGGTCGCGGATCCCCTGAAGGCCGTGAGCGCGGTGGAGGACTACCGTCAGGCCCTCTACCGCGAGGCGCAGCTCGCGCTGCGGGGCGTCGTGGGCACGCGCGTGCTCGACGCGCTCCTGGGCGACAAGGACGCGGTCGCCCGCGAGCTCGACGGCCTCGTCCGCGGCCGAGTGGCCGGCTTCGGTGTCGAGGTCGTGGCCCTCGGCATCCGCGACGTCATCCTTCCCGGCGAGATGAAGGACCTCATGAACAAGGTGACCGAGGCCCAGAAGGCGGCCGAGGCCGCCCTCATCACGCGCCGCGAGGAGACGGCGGCCATGCGATCGCAGGCCAACACCGCGAAGATCCTCGAGTCGAGCCCCACCCTGATGCGTCTGCGTGAGCTCGAGGTCCTCGAGAAGGTCGCGGAGAAGGCCAACCTGACGGTCGTCCTCGGCGAGAAGGGTCTCGCCGATCGTGTCGTCAAGCTGCTCTGAGACGTGTCTCGCGTGGAGGGCGGCGGCGGCGAAGGCCGCCGCCCTCCGGCGGGAAGAACTAGCCGTCGATCTCCACCGCTGCGATCTCCTCTTCGTTCCTCACGAAGATGCGGCCCCCCGCGAAGCTGGGAGGTGTCTCGCACGAGGGGCCGCGGCCCAGCACCTCGAGCCGCGCTTTCTCCCGGTACCCCGCCGGCGTCGCTTCCACCACTCGGACGATGCCGGACACCGTGCCCACCGTCACGAGGTGGCCGTCCACGAGGATCAGCGAGCCCGGGTACGTCTTCTCCGTCCACACGACGCGCCCACTCGCCGCCTCCACGCAGATGAGGTCGTCCCCTCCGAAGCCGTAGAGGTGCCCCTTGTAGTGGACGGGCGGGCTCACGCGCGACTTCAATCCGGCGGCCACCCAGACCGGCTGGGCCTCCAGCTTCCCCTCGCGGCCCGCGAGTCGCACGAGCTTGGCGTCGTTCCAGCTCAGGAGCAGCACGCGGTCGTCGGGCAGGGCCACCGGCGTCTCCCACGAGGCTTCCTTCTCGAATGTCGTGCTCCAGAGCGGCGTCCCATCCGAGAGCTTGAGCCCGGTGAGCCCGCTCGCGGCGGGGGGACCCGGACGGATGTGGTGCACCAGCAGGTGGCGGACGCCGGCGAGATCCGCGGGAACGGGAGAGGCGTAGCTGACGCGCTCCGAGCCCTTGAACGACCAGACGAGCTCGCCAGTCGCCGCGTCGAGGCCGACCACCCGATGGTCGTCCTTTCCCGCGGCCTGCACGACGAGCCGGCCCCCCTCGACGAACGGGGAGTTCAGGCAGCCCAGCCGCAGCTGGTTGCCGAACTTGGCCTTGACGTCGACCGCCCAGGCGACCTTGCCCGTCTCCGTGTCGAGAGCTCGCAGCTGGCAGGCCGTGCTCAGCGTGAAGACGCGCCCGCCCGCGACGGCGGGGGTGCTCGCGGGCCCTATGCCCTCCGCGTTGGCGAGGGGATCGAGCTTGACGCGCCACTTCTCCTTGCCGTCCTTCGAGTCGACGGCGAGCGCGTACTCGGCCTCGTCGTCGGCCTCCAGGGTGTAGAGGGAGCTCCCGACCACGGCCAGCCCCGAGCGTCCTCCGTCGATCTCGTGGCGCCAGGCCTTCTTCAGCCCGAGCGAGGGCCGTCCCGAGAAGACGCCCGTCTCCGAGGAGAGGCCGTCGTGGGTGGGGCCGAGCCATTGCGGCCAGTCGCTGCCGGGAGAGGAGGCGAGGGCTCCCGCCGCGGCGAGGGCCAGGGTGAAGACGACGGCCGCGAGGCGTTTCATGGAACCTCCAGGGCCACGATCTCCTCGACGTTCCGCAGGAAGAGCTTCCCCCCCGCGAAGGTCGGTCCCGTCGAGGAGGTGGCGCCCGCGTTGAAGACCGGCACGCGAAGCCTCTCGCGGTAGCCGTCCGGCGAGGCCTCGGCCACCCGCACGTCCCCCGACTCCGCGCCAAGGATGACGAGGTGCCCGTCCACGAGGATGAGCGAGCCCGGGTAGACCTTCTGCCGCCATCGTACGTCCGCGGACGCGGGATCGAGGCAGACGAGGTACCCCGAGTTCAGGCCGAACAGGTGCCCGCGGTGAAACACGGTGGGGCTGAAGCTCGACTTGAGCCGCGGCGACCGCCAAAGCTCGGCCACGGAGAAGACGCCGTCCTTGGCCGAGACCTTGACGAGCTTCGCTTCCTCCCACGAGGGGAGGAGCACGCGGTCGTCGCCCAGCAGCAGCGGAGACCGCGACGCCTCCCCCTGGGCACCCGTGGGATGGCTCCAGAGCAAAGCGCCGTCCTCGGGCTTCACGCCGTAGAGCAGGTCGTTGCCGTGAACGATCACCTGCTCCTTCCCCGCGAGCGTGCCGAGCACCGGGCTCGCGTAGGTCGCCCCCTTCGAGTGGGCCACGGACCAGAGGAGCGCGCCGCTCTTGGCGTCCAGCGCGAGGAGCGGACGTTTGTCCCCGCCCGCCTGGACGATGACGCGGTCTGCCACCACGAGGGGCGAGGTGGCGAAGCCGTACGAGGGCTCCGCCGCTCCGTCCTCCGCCTTGAGATCGCGTTGCCACAGCTTCTTGCCGGAAGGCCCCTCGAGGGCAAAGAGGACGCCGTGGGCGCTGACGAGGAAGACGCGCTCTCCCGTCACCGCGGGAGTGGAGATCGGCCCGTCGCGCGATCCGTCGTGCCCGCGGTAGGTGGGACCGAGGGGCGTCCGCCAGACCTCGCGCCCGGTCGCGACGTCGAACGCGACGGCGTTGTCCTCCTTCCCGTCGGACTCTCCCGTGTACCCGCGCCCCGCCACCACGGAGATGCCAGAGAAGCCGCTCCCTATGGAGCGCCGCCAGAGCTCGCGGGCCTTGGGGGCCTCGCCCCGCGCGACGTGTCCCTCTCCCTGGAACCGCGCGTCGCCCTGGGGTCCCCAGAGGCGCGGCCAGTCCTCGTCGGTGCCCGCCCACGCGGACGAGGACACCACGATCAGCCCCGCGAGCGCGAGCACACCGCGGCCTCGCACATCGATCATCTGTCCACCCTCCGCCCCTCGTGTGTCTGGCGGATAACTTACGGGCGGGCGGCCTCGAACACAATGCCCCCGCCACGGCTTGTCAACTTTTGACGACGTCGTCCAGACGAGTGGACGCGGCTCAAGGAGCGGGCGAGGGGGCGGGCGGCGCTGCCGCCGCCGGTGCGCGCTCGACGCACCCGGGTGCGAACGTGGACCACGCGTGCACTTCCGCGGAGAACGTCCCCGCCGCCACGGAAGCGTCGCGGTCGATCTGTGCCCGTGCCTCCGCCTCGTCCTGGGCTTCGATGAGGACGAACCCGTACTCGCCGAACCGGCCCCCCAGCTTCAGGCGCCCCTCGCTGCGCATCCGGCCGATGTTCTGCGAGTGCTCCTTGAAGTTCTTCTGCTGGGGTGGGGCGAGCGCCTTGTCCCAGGTCGGCCCCGTCTTGAAGACGACCGCGAACAGCCGCGGTGCGGGAGCCGCGGGGGTGGGAGCCTGCGGACGCGCCACCGCCGGCGCCATGGCCGCGAGGAGCACGACGAGAGCCGAAGTGCCCGCACTCTTCACAATCCACCTCCGGGAGCGAACTCCTTCAGCCAATCGCGCACGGCCCCGTACCAGAAGATCGAGTTCTGCGGCTTCAAGACCCAGTGGTTCTCGTCGGGATAGTGGACGAGCCGGCTCTTCACCCCGCGGCTTCTGCAGCGTGTTGAAGAGCTCCAGCCCGTTGTTGTCGGGGACGCGGTAGTCGCGGGCGCCGTGGATCACGAGCGTCGGCGTCTTGAAGTTCGCGGCCGCGAAATGCGGCGAGTTCGCCTGGAACCGCTGGGGGTCCTTCCAGAAGTCGCCGTGACGCTGGTTCCACACCGCCCCGCACGTCCGCGCCGTATTGCGCGAAGAGGTCGTAGACGGCGGCGTGGGCGACGAGCGCCTGGAAGGGATGCTCGCGCCCGAGGAGCACGGTCGTCAGGTAGCCGCCGTAGCTTCCCCCGCCCGCGACCATCCGCTTCGCGTCCACCCACGGCTTGTCGGCGAGGAACTTCGCCGCGGCCACGACGTCCTGGTAAGGCTTGTCCGCCCAGTCCCGCGAGATCGAGTCCGCGAAGGCCTGGCCGAATCCCGAAGAGCCGTGGAAGTTCGGCCAGGCCGTGACGTAGCCCCATCCGGAGAACACCTGCGCGTTCCAGCGGAAGGTGTACGCGTCCAGCCAGCCGTTGTGGGGGCCGCCGTGGATCAGCGAGGAAAACGGGGTAGCGGCGGCTCGGGTCGAAGCCGGGCGGATAGTTCACCCACATCTGGATGTCCGCTCCGTCTGCGCCCTTGTAGGTCACGCTCTCGTAGCTGCCGGTGGCGACGTTGTCGAAGAGCGTGTCGTTGAACGCCGAGAGCTTGCGCGCGGCCCCGGAGCGCGGATCGAGGCGGACGAGCGTCGGGGGCTCCTGGAGGCTCTGCCGGAGGGCGACGAGCGTCTTCCCGTCGCGCGAGAAGGCGAGATCGGAGTAGCTGCGCTCGCGGGTGATCGGCGTGGGCCGCTCCCCCGCCACGTCGATCCGGTAGACCCTCTGCGTCCCCCCGTCCTCGACCGCCCCGTAGAGCGACTGGCTGTCCGGCGCCCACACGAGCCCGCCCGCCGAGCGGTCCCATTTCTCGGCGATGAGCTTGCTCGTCCCCGCCTTGCGGTCGTGCAGGACGACGCGCACGCGGTCGCCGGAGAAGCCCTTGATCGTCTGGCGTCCGAAGGCGAGATAGCGCCCGTCCGGGCTGTAGAGGGGACCCGCGTCGCTTCCCGGATTGTCGGACGAGAGGTTCCGGGCCGTTCCTCCGGCGCTCGGGACAACGAACACGTCGACGTTCGAGTCCGTGCCCTTCGAGTCGAGGTCGGAGGCGAACGCGATCTCCGCGCCGTCCGGCGAGATGTCGTAGGACGAAGCCGTGACCTCGTTGCGCGAGAGCGGGTGGCCGGTGCCCAGGGTGACGGACACGGGATCGCCTCCCTCGATCGCCACCGTGTAGACGTGGGCTTCCCGGTCGTCGAGCCAGCGGTCCCAGTAGCGCACGCGCGCGTCGTCGAAGACGCGCGCGCTCATCTTGGCGTCCTTGCGCTCCTTCTGCCGCTGGCCCATCTCGTCCCACGTCTTGAGGTCGGGGAAGACGCGGCTCACGAACGTCAGACGCTTCCCGTCCGGAAACCATTTGGCGACGGAGGCCCCGGTGGGCACCTTCGTGAGGCGCCGCGCCTCGCCCCCGCTCGAGGAGATGAGGTAGATCTGGGGGTTCTCGTCGTCCCCGCGCTTGCTCTCGAAGGCGATCCATTTCCCGTCGGGGCTCCACGCCGGCCCGCTGTCGCCCGCCTCGTGGCTGGTGAGGGCCCTCGCCTCGCCGCTCTCCGTGGAAAGGAGCCAGATATCCGACGGCATCTTGTCCTGCTTGACGTCAGGGGTGGTGACCGACACGGCGGTCCACCGCCCGTCGGGAGAGACCGTGGGCGCCCCCACGCGCTTGATCTCCCAGAGCGTTTCCGCGGTCAGCGGACGGCGTTCGGCGCCCGTCTGGGCGACCGACGGCAGTGCCACGCCGAACATCAAGGAAATGAACGCGAAGAGTCGCATCCCGCCTCCCGAAGAGAAGCGCAAAGGGTACAGGAAGGCGCTCCCGGACGGAAGTGCCCGGCCCGCCACGGGTTTGCGCGGCGGACGCGAGGGGCCTAGAATCACCGTGCGGAGGAAGCCGATGATGCGATTCGTGCGCAGAGGCGTGCTCGTCGTTGCGATCGGCGGCGCGTTCTTTCTTCCGGGCTGCGACGACGAGGTGGCACCCCCCACGCCGCTTCCCACTCCGGTGCCCAGCGTACGGGCGGTCGTTTACTCGACCGCGGACCAGCCGTCGCAGCCGTTCACGAACTTTCAGCCCGGCCAGCTGTACTATGTCCCCATCCCCCTCGGCCAGCCAGGCCGCCTCGACTTCACGCTGGACTGGACGTTTCCCAATACCTACATGCTCATGGCTTTCGGTACCCAGCTCTGCAGCTTCGAGGATCTCGACGCCGGCAGGTGCCCTTTCATCGTTAGAACGGAGGGCAGCACGCCGAAGCCCCGGGTGATGACCACGACGGCCTTGCCCACCGGAACCTACTATCTCTATCTGTATAGCCAGCCGTGGGACCCGAGGCTGGGCTACGGCAACGACGCGATCGAATCGCTCGCGTTGACGATCGGCCTGACCGTAGGTCCGGCCGTCACGTCGCAGACGATTCCGATCGAGCCCATCCGGCTCCAGCCCCGGTTCATCGGCCAGTGAGCCGCGGCCCCGCCAGGGGCCGCGCGGCCATCCGATTGGAGCGGGCCTTCCGAACACTCTCCCTCCTCGCCACCCTCGTCGTGTCCGCCGCCGCCACCGTGCGCGCCCAGTCCTGGGCGCCCGTGGGGCCTTTCGGGGGCGACGTGCGCTCGCTCGTCACCGCCCCGCAGGACCCGCGCGTCGTCTACCTCGGGACCGCGAGCGGCAGCGTTTACCGCTCCGAGGACTCGGCGCTCCACTGGCGCCGTGCCCAGCCGGGCTTCCCCCTCCGGGACGCGAGCATCGACGACATCGTGGTGGACCCCGCGGGCGTCCTGTACGCCGGGTACTGGGAGATCCACGGGGCGGGCGGGGGGGTGGCGCGGAGCGAGGACGGCGGGCGGACCTTCACGGTGCTGCCCGGGATCGCGGGCCAGGCCGTGCGGTCGCTCGCCCTCGCCCCCTCCAACCCCCGGGTCCTCGTCGCAGGCACCCTCACCGGCGTCTTCCGCACGCGGGACGCCGGCCAGACGTGGGAGCGAATCAGCCCGGAGGGCGACGTCGAGATCCGTAACGTCAACTCGGTGGCCATCGACCCCGCCGATGCGGAGACGATCTACGTCGGGACCTGGCACCTTCCCTGGAAGACGCGCGACGGGGGGGGCTCCTGGCGCTCGATCCACGTGGGCATCATCGACGACTCCGACATCATGACCCTCACCCTCGACCGCCGCCTGCCCGACGTCCTCTACGCCACCGCGTGCAGCGGCATCTACCGCAGCCGCGACGCGGCCCAGCGCTGGACCAAGGTCCGCGGCATCCCCTCGAGCAGCCGTCGCACCCGCGCCTTCGCGCTCCACCCGCTCCGCACGGACACGCTCTACGCGGGCACCACCGAGGGCTTCTGGAGCAGCGAGGACGGAGGGACGTCGTGGCGGCTCCGGACCGACCGCCGCCTGGTGGTGAACGCCGTCCTCGTCCTCCCCGACGGGACGCTGCTCCTCGGGGCGGACGGGGCCGGCGTCCTTCGCAGCTCGAGCGGCGGCGCGGCCTGGGCGCCGTCCAACCTCGGATTCTCCGAGCGGTTCGTGTCCCGCGTCCTCTTCGATCCCGCGAGCGGGAGGGTCCTCGCCGGCATCCTGGGCGATCGGCAGTTCGGAGGCGTCTTCGCCGCTCCCCGCCCCGAAGGGCCCTGGAACCGCGTGGCCTCGGGTCTCGAAGGGCGCGAGGTGCTCTCGCTCGCGCTCGCCGGCCCCTCCCTGCTCGCGGGGACGGACGACGGCCTCTTTCTCGCGGCGCCCGGCGAGCCGTGGCGGCGCCTGCCCACGCTCGTGAACGGCGTCGACACGCACCCCAGGGTCGTGGACGTGGTGGCGGTGTCCGACCGCTCCTTCCTCGCGGCTTCGCCAAACGGCGTGCTGCGCTCGGTGGACGGGGGCAACCGATGGGAGCGGAAGTCGCTCGACGTGGGAGGACCGGTGCTCGCCCTGGGGGGCGCCCTCACCGACCGGCGCCGGGTCATGGCCGTGACCTCGCTCGCGTTCTACGTCAGTCCCGACGGCGGGGGCTCCTGGGAGATCACGGCGGAGGCTTCGAAGCAGATCCGGGTCCACGCACTCGCCTTCCTGCCCGGCGACGACAGCGTGGTATTCGCGGCCACTGCCGGCGGATTGCTCAAGTCGTCGGACCAGGGCCGAACCTGGCAGCCTCGCGGCGGAGGCCTGCCCCAGCTGGACATCACAGGATTGGCCTTGCACCCCGACGGGCGCACGCTCGCCGCGAGCGACTACAGCACGGGCGGCCTCTGGCGAAGCGTCGACGCCGGCGACACCTGGACCGCCTTCCCCACCGAGGGGCTCGTCTCCAAGCGCGTGTGGACCCTGGCCCTCGATCCCGGAGTCCCCTGGCGACCGGTCGCCGCTCCCAGCGCCGGGGGGCTCCACTCCTGGCGGGCCGCGGAGGAGGCCGCTCCGGGCGCTCAATAGTGGCGTTGTGACCGGCATCACCGGCGACCCACCGCGACTGAGCTTGACTAGACGGGGCTTCTTGCCCTTACCCTAGTGTCAGGTCGGCCGGTCCCAGGAGGGACGGCAGGGCCGCCCCGAACCCCCCGAACCTAAGGAGCCAAGGCCATGCTTCTCTCCAGCCTCGTCCTCGCCTCCGCGCTCGTCGCCGCGCAAGAGCCCGCCCCCATGACGGCCCCGCCCCCCCAGGACCCTTCTGCGAGCGCCGCCACCGGCGGCGGACAATCCAGCATCGACGCCGGCCTCGCCGCCTTCAAGAAACGCCGCTTCTCCAAGGCCGAGGCCGAGTTCCAAAAGGCGGTCGCGGCCGACCCGTCGAGCGCGGCCGCGAACTTCTATCTCGGCTACACCTACTACAAGATCGCGGAGCCCCGCCGCCGCGACTCCGCGGGCAAGCAGAAAGCGCTCGAGTACTTCGACAAGGCCTTCGAGCTCGACCCTTCGTTCACGCCGGTCTGGCAGAGCCGCAAGTAGCGGGCTAGGGCAGGAATTTCCCGAAGAGAGCTCGT
The DNA here is from genome assembly GCA_963742595.1 of uncultured Acidobacteriota bacterium. GTDB lineage: Bacteria > Acidobacteriota > Vicinamibacteria > Fen-336 > Fen-336 > CAVPGH01. The sequence continues at coordinate 1,808,503 of CAVUMT010000001.1, forward strand.
CTTGCTCAGGTCGGAATAGAGGACGAGCCCGACGAGCAGGAAGCATGACCGCGGCCCCCGCGTTCATGATCCACGTCTTGACGGACAGGCTGAAGTCGCGGCGGAGGAGACCCTCGCCGGCGAGGATCGCGAGGTGGCCGCCGTCGAGGGGGGCCAGCGGGAAGAGGTTCAGGAGCCCGACCTGGAGGCTGATGACCGCGACGAGAAAGACGAGCCGGTCCCATCCCTCGCGCGCGGCGTCCCCCGAGGCCTGGGCGATGCCCAGCGGGCCCATCATCGTCTTCGGCGAGAGCTGCGCCGTGAGGAGCCGCTTCAGGATGTCGAGGGTCTGCAGCGTCATGTCCCAGGCCCAGCGGCAGGCCGCGACGAACGCCCCTCCCGGCCCGAATTTCTTGACCACCAGCTTGGGCGCGATCCCGATGCGCGGTCCCGCCCCGGAATCCTTCGGAGTGACGGAGAGCGTCCGGACGTCGCCGTCGCGCCAGATCTCGACGTCGAGGGGCTTGCCCGCGGCCGCGCCCACGAGGGGCAGGATGTCGTTGAAGGAGCCGATCGGCTTTGTCCCCGATCTTGAGGATCGCGTCGTCCGCCTTGAAGCCCGCGCCCTCCGCGGGCTGACCCTCGATCACCTGGCCGATGCGGACGAGCGGGTGGACGCCGATGGAGCCCACCCTTTCCGCGGTTGCGCTCTCCGCGACGACCTCGATCTGGCGCTCCTCGCCTCCTCGGCGCAGGCGGATCGGGTACTTCCGGCCGGGGCGGACGAGGATCTGGTAGTGCGCTTCCTCCCAGTTCGCGACCGGCTCGCCCTCGATGGCCAGGATCTCGTCGCCCGTCCGGATCCCCGCCGCCTCCGCGGGTGAGCCGGCGTCCACCGCTCCCACGACGGCCTTCTCGTAGCGGCTGTCGAAGGTCGCGAAGCCGATCATGTAGAAGACCGTGAGCAGCGAGATGGTGAGGACGGCGTTCATCGCCGGGCCCGCGAGGTAGACGAGGAAGCGCTGCCAGCGGGGGCGGCTCGTGAAGTCGCGGCCGTCTCCGACGACCACGGCGCTCGTGTCCTCGCTGAGGTGGTCGTCGGGCTCGCCCTCGAGCTTGACGTAGCCGCCCGAGGGGGATGAGCGAGACGCCGGCAGTCGGTGTCGCCCCACTTGAAGCCGAAGAGGCGCTTGCCGAAGCCGAAGGAGAAGATGAACACCCGCATGCCGAAGGCCTTGGCCGTGATGAGGTGTCCGAACTCGTGCACGAAGATGATGACGCCGAGCACGAAGACGAAAGCGAGGAGCGTGGTGATCATAGGGTCTCGGGCTAGATGACTCAGGAAATGGCGCGTGCCACGGAAAGGCGCCGGAGAGCCTCTCGGGATCTCTCGCGCGCCCAGCGCGTCGGCGGCGAGCACGTCCTCGAGCCGCGCGAGCGGCGCGGCGGGATGGGCGTCCAGCACCTCCAGGATGGACTCGGGGATGGCGGGGAAGGGGATCCGGCCGTCCAGGAAGGCGGCCACCGCCTCCTCGTTGGCCGCGTTCAGCACCGCGGGAGCGGAGCCGCCCGCCTCGAGGGCCGCGTAGGCGAGGCCGAGGCAGGGGAAGCGCTCGCGGTCGGGCGGGTCGAAGTCGAGGCGCAGGGGCCGCGTGAAGTCCATCCCCGGGATGGCCGCCTCCCAGCGCTCGGGGTGGCTGAGCGCGTACTGGATGGGCAGGCGCATGTCGGTGACGCCGAGCTGGGCGAGCACGGTGCCGTCCACGAACTCGACCATGGAGTGGACGACCGACTGCGGGTGGATGAGCACCTCGATGCGGGCGGCGGGAACGCCGAAGAGCCAGCGCGCCTCGATGACCTCGAGGCCCTTGTTCATGAGGGTCGCGGAGTCGATCGTGATCTTGCGGCCCCATGGTCCAGGTGGGATGGTTGAGCGCCTCGTCGCGGGTGATGCGTCGAAGGTCTCGCGCGGCCGGTTGCGGAAGGGGCCGCCGGAGGCGGTGAGCACGAGCCGGCGCACCTCCTCGGGCCCGCGGCCGTCCAGGCACTGGTGGAGCGCGCAGTGCTCGCTGTCGATGGGCAGGAGCCGGCCCCCCGCGCCCGGGCCTGCGCGATCATGAGCTCGCCCGCCATCACCAGCGTCTCCTTGTTGGCGAGGGCCACGTCCTTGCCCGCCTCGAGCGCGCGGTAGGTGGGGACGAGGCCGACCGCTCCCACCGCCGAGGCCACCACGATGCGCGGCCTCGGGGTGGGTGGCGACCTCCACCATCCCCGCCTCGCCGATCGCCGACCCGCAGGCCCGAGAGGTCGACGAGCCGCCCGAGGGCCTCGCGGGCGGGGCCGCGTCGCCACGGAGACGACCCGCGGCCGGTGGCGCGCCACCTGCTCGGCCAGGCGCTCCGACGTTCGCTCCCGCGGAGAGGCCAATCACCCGGAAGCGATCGGGAAAGGCCTCCACGATCCGCAGCACGTTCGTGCCCACGGAGCCGGTGGAGCCGAGGATGGAAAGGCCTTTCATGAGGGGGCTCTAAGCGCGAACGGCCCCGTCGAGCGGGGCCGCTTTCAGCGCACGTACAGAAAGTAATAGTACAGGACCGGCGCGCCGAACAGCAAGCTGTCGAGGCGATCGAGCATCCCCCCGTGGCCGGGGAAGAGCGCGCCCGAATCCTTGACGCCCGCCCAGCGCTTGAGCAGGCTCTCGTCGAGGTCGCCCACGATCCCGAGCGCCGCGACGGCGACCCCCAGGACGATCGCGTGGACGAGCGGCAGGTCGGGCAGGCCGAGGGCCCGAACCGCGAGCGCTCCCACGACGCCGCCCAGCGAGCCCCCCCAGCGCGCCCTCGACCGTCTTGCCGGGCGAGATCGCGGGGGCGAGCGCGTCGGCGTCCCGACAGGCGTGCCCCACGAAGAAGGCGAGCGTGTCGGAGACCATGATGATGGCGAGGAGCAGGACGAGGCGCCAGGCGCCCTTCGGCGACGGGCTCGACGACGAGGAGGGCGGCCATCGTGCCCCCGAGCGCCCCCAGGTAGACGGCTCCGAGCAGCGTGGCCGCGGCCGCGGGGACTCGCTCTGCCGAACGTCTCCGCGGGCGAGGGTCGGCCACGAACAGCACGAGCAGCGCCAGGGGCCAGAGGGGGCATCCGCACCAGTCCCGGAATCGCCACTTCCACGAAGATCGCGGCGGCCAGGACGAAGCCCGTGCCGTCGTCATCGGGCGCGAGTCCGCCGCGCCCGCAGGAGCCCGAAGAACTCGTAGGCCCAACCAGCGTCACCGCCGCTACCACGCTCCACCCGAGCGCGGGGGGGCCCAGGAAGAGGGCGGCCACGAGCGCGGGCAGGGCGACGACGGCGGTCGTAACGCGTCGAGCGAGGTTGGCGAGGAATCCGGGCGGGACCCGCGTGACCTCGGGGGTCAAACCGCGGTGATGCCGCCGTAGCGCCGCTCGCGCTTCTGGTAGTCGGCGATCGCCTGGAGCAGGTGCTGGCGGCGGAAGTCCGGCCAGAGCACGTCCGTGACCCAGATCTCGGCGTAGGCGATCTGCCAGAGCAGGAAGTTCGAGACCCGCAGCTCGCCGCTCGTGCGGATGAGGAGGTCGGGGTCGGGCTGGCCCGCGGTGTAGAGATACGACGAGATCGTCTCCTCGTCGATGCTTGTTCGGGTCGCGGCCGTTCGCCACCACGTCGGCGAGGAGCCGGCGCACGGCGTCCGTGATCTCCGCCCGTCCCCCGTAGTTGAGCGCGATGTTGAAGAGGAGCCCCGTGCTCTCCGCGGTCCTCTCCATGCCCCGCTCCAGCTCCTCCTGCACGTCCCGGGGCAGGTCGTCCATGCGGCCGATGACCTGGAAGCGGATGTTGTTCTTCAGGAGGGTGTTGAGCTCCATGCGCAGGTAGTGCTTGAGCAGGCCCATGAGGGTCGTGACCTCGGTCTCGGGCCGCTTCCAGTTCTCGATCGAGAAGGCGTAGAGGGTCAGCACCTGCAGACCGAGCCGGGCCGAGGTCTCGACCACGTCGCGCACGGCGTCGATGCCCGCCCGGTGCCCCTCGACCCGGCGCTTGCGCCGCTGCTTCGCCCAGCGGCCGTTGCCGTCCATGATGATGGCGACGTGCCGCGGAAGGCGGGCGAAGTCGATGGCGCGGAGGAGCGACTGCTCCTCCGAGCCGGCGGGGACGACGTCCAGCAGGTCCTGCAGGGACATTGGGCTAGACGGGGGGCATCGTCGCATCGAAAGGCTCAATGGTAGCACCGGGTAGTCGCACGCGCACGAGGGTGAGGCCGCAGGCGGGCGCGGGGGCGGGCCAGCGCCGGCGGTCGCGGGCTTCGAGCGCCCGCGCCAGATCGTCCACGGTGAGGGCGCCCCGCCCCACGGCGACGAGGCCACCCACCATGCTGCGCACCATCTTGCGCAGGAAGCCGTCGGCCTCCACCTCGTAGACGAGCGTCCGCTCCCCCTCGGCTCCGTCGCGTCGTGGCTCGAAACGCGCGGCGGAGCTCGTCACCGTGCGCTCGGTCGTCCTCGCCGATCCTCCCGCCGACGCGAGCGACGCGAAGTCGTGGCGCCCGACGTAAAGGCTCGAGGCGCCGCACGACCGCGGGCTCGGTCCAGCGACCAGGGCGTGTGCGCCGCGTACGCCGCCGCTGGGGCACGCTGGATCCCGCCGGTGTCGAGGACGTAGCGGTAGAGCTTGGAGCGCGCGCTCTTCCGCGCGTGGAACCCCTCGGGGGCGCGGGCGGCGTCGAGCACGCGCACGTCCTCGGGGAGCAGCCCGTTCAGGGCGCGGGCGAGGTCGTCGGGGCGAAGCTCGCGGGGCAGCTCGAACGAGGCGACCTGGCCCAGCGCGTGGACTCCGGCGTCGGTGCGTCCCGCCCCCGCCACCGCCACCCGCCCGTTCGCCGCGAGCCGGGCGAGGGCCCTCTCCAGCACCCCCTGCACGGTACGCGCCCCCGGGCCTGCGACTGCCAGCCCTGGAAGTCCGTGCCGTCGTAGGCGAGGGTGATCCGGTAGAGGGGCACGGGGCTAGGACGACGCGCGCGATCCCGGCTTCTCCGGCTTCGCGCCCGTGGCGCAGAGCGGACACGACGACGCCGGCCAGCTCGGGACCTCGAGCGTGAGCAGGCTCCGCTCGCGGCAACCCCAGGTCCACGGCTCCCCCGCTCCGGTCCACGAGGCTCCCCACGGCCGAGCGCCACGCGCCCCGTGGGCGCGCGACCGCGTCCAGCACCTCGCGGGTCGAGCCTCCGGTGGTGATCACGTCCTCCACCACCACCACCGGCTTCGCCCCGGTCGAGCTCGAACCCGCGCCGCAGGATCATCCGCCCGTCCTGACGCTCGGTGAAGAGGCCGCGGCATCCGAGAGCGCGCGCCACCTCGTGGGCCACGAGGACGCCGCCGAGCGCGGGAGCCACCACCGCCGCGGGCGCGCGCGGGCCGAGGACGGGAAGGAGCGCCGCCGCGAGATCCTTGCCGAGCGCGTGGCGAGCACCGGATCCATGAGCACGCGCGCGCACTGGAGGTAGCGGGGCGAGTGGAGACCGGAGGAGAGCAGGAAGTGCCCGTAGAGCAGGGCGCCGCGCTCCTCGAACGATGCGGAGGAGCGTCCCCGTGGCCGTCGGCGTCGCTCACGCGGCGTATCTTACACGCCGGATATACTGCCCCGGTGACGCTGCTCTCCGCGGTCCTCATCACGCAGAACGAGGAAGACAAGCTCGCCGACGCGATGGAGAGCGTGCGCTTCTGCGACGAGATCGTGGTGGTGGACTCGGGGTCCGACGGACCGCACGCGCGAGGTCGCGCAGGCGGGAGGCGCCCGCGTGCTCGTCAACGCTCCCTGGCCGGGCTTCGTCGCCCAGCGCAAGTCGCGGTGCGACGCGGCCCGCCACGACTGGGTCCTCGCCCTCGACGCCGACGAGCGGGTGACTCCGGGCCTGCGCGAGGAGATCGAAGGGCAGCGCGCCCGCGGCTTCGCCCACGCCGGCTACCGCATCCCCCGCGTGGCCTTCTACCTCGGCCGCTGGGTGCGGGGCACGGACTGGTATCCGGACCCGCAGGTCCGCCTCTTCGACCGGACGCGGGCGCGATGGGAGGGCGACCTCGTCCACGAGTCGGTGCGCGCGCACGGGCACGGTGGGGCGTCTGCACGGCGAGCTCGCTCCACTACCCCTACGCCGACATCAGCGACCACCTGCGCAAGATCGACCGCTACACGACGCTCTGGGCCCGCCAGTTCTTCGCGGCGGGGCGGCGTACGGGACCGCTCGACATGGCCTCGGCCGGGCTCTGGGCCTTCTTCCGGAACTACGTGCTGAAGCGGGGCTTCCTCCTCGGCACTCCCGGGCTCACGATCTCCACCCTGAACGCCTACTACACGTTCGTCAAGCTCGCCAAGCTGCGCGAGCTCGCGCCAGGTCCGCCCGCTCGCCCGATGAGGGTGCTCCACGTGGACACGGCCCGCACCTGGCGCGGCGGGCAGAACCAGGTGCTCCTCACGGCGCTCGGACAGGCCGCGCGCGGCCACGAGGTCGTGGTCGCGTGCCGGTCGGGGCGGGGCTCTCGAGACGCGCGCCCGGGACGAGGGGATCGCGGTGCGGCCGCTGCCGTTCCACGGGGACCTGTGGCCGCCCGCGGTCTGGGGTCTGGCGCGAGCGCTCCGCGAGGCGCGTCCGGACGTCCTGCAGCTCCACGACCCGCATGCCGTGGGAAGCGGCTGTGGCGGCGGCGCGGATCGCCGGGGTGGCCACCGTGGCCACCCGCCGCGTCGACTTCCGGTTGCGGGGCCCCCTCTCCCGGGGGAAGTACGGACGCTGCGAGCGCGTGATCGCGGTGAGCCGCGCCATCGCCTCTGTCCTGGAGGCGGACGGCATCCCCGGCGAGCGCGTCGCGCCTCGTGTACGAGGGCGTCCCCGACCGGGAGCCTCCCGCGGGCGGGGACGAGGCGCTGCGCGCGCTCGGCGTGCCCGAGGGCGCCCCCGTCGTCGGGAACGTGGCCGCGCTCACCGGCCACAAGGACCACGCGACGCTGCTCGACGCGGCCCAGGTCGTCCTGCGCCGGCGCCCGGACGTGCGCTTCGTGATCGCGGGAGAGGGACCGCTGCGCGGCGAGCTCGAGTCGCGCGCCCGCGAGCAGGGGCTCGAGGGTCGCGTGATCTTCGCGGGATTCCGCAGAGACGTCGACCGGCTGCTCCCCGCCTTCTCCGTCTTCTGCCTCTCTTCGCACCTCGAGGGACTGGGAACGAGCCTCCTCGACGCCATGGCCTTCGGACGGCCGGTGGTGGCGACCGCCGCGGGAGGCATCCCGGAGGCGGTGGAGGACGGCGTGACGGGGATCGTGGTCCCTGTCCGCAACCCGGTGGCGCTCGGGCAGGCCCTGCTCGACGTGCTCGGCGACGCCGGCCTCCGCCGGCGTCTGGGGAGCGCGGGCCGCGCGCGATTTCTCGAGCGGTTCACGGCGGACCGGATGGTGGAGGAGACCCTGGACGTCTACCGGGGGACGCGGTGAGCGTCCACGCGATCTGGAACCCGCGCGCGGGGGTCGCGGCCCGGCGCGCCCTCGACGCGCTCCGAAGCGGGGGGTCGCCCTGGAAGGACGCGACCGTTCGCGAGACGACGGCGCCCGGGGACGCCCAGGTCTTCGCGGCGGAAGCGGTGGCGGCGGGAGCCGAGATCGTCCTGTCCATGGGAGGCGACGGGACCGTGAACGAGACCGCGCGGGGCCTGCTCGGCTCCGACGTGCCCCTCGGGATCGTCCCCGTGGGCTCCGGCAACGGACTCGCCCGCGCTCTGCGGGTGCCTCTCGACCCCGCGCGCGCGCTCATGGCGCTCGCGGCGGGGGCGCGACGCCGCATGGACGTCGGCGTCGTGAACGACAAGCCCTTCCTGAACGTGGCGGGCGTGGGCTTCGACGCCGTCGTGGGGTGGGCCTTCCACATGGCGGGCCGCGATGGCGGCCGCCGCGGCATCCTCACATACCTGCGGATGAGCTTCTCGCTGGTCAGCGCCTTCCGGCCCACTCCCCTCGTCATCGACACGGGGAGCGACCGCCTCGAAGCGAGTCCCTTCGTTCTCGTCGTCGCCAACGGACCGCAGTACGGGGCGGGCGCCCTCATCAATCCGGGGGCACGGCTGGACGACGGCCGGTTCGAGATCGTGGTGTTCGACGACGCGCCGCTCCCCGAGATCGCCTGGAACGCGCCGCGGCTCTTCCTGGGGCGTCTCAGCCGCTCGCGCCGCCACCGGCGGCTCGAGGCGAGCCACGTCGTGATCACGCCCGCGGTCGCGGTCGAGCATCACCGCGACGGCGAGCCGGAGCCCGAGGCGAGCCGGCTCGAGATCGCGCTGCGCCCCCGGGCCCTGAACGTCCTCGTGCCGCGGGCGACCGTGCAGGATCCGCAGGGACCGTTCGGGGAAACGGAATGAGCCACGTGTCCGCGGGCCGCTCCACTCCTCGACTTCGTCGAGGAGTGGCTAGACCGCGCCCTCCGCACGCTCGAGAAGCACGCGGAGCTCGTCGCGCACGGCGGGAGCCGCGGGCAGGAGAGGCGAGCGCACGGAGCCGCCGCGGCGGCCCGCGAGATCCATCGCGACCTTCAGACCGGCGACGCCGTGCGTCGCGGTGACGGCGACGGCGAGAGGCGAGAGCGCCTCCTGCAGGCGGCGCGCCCGCGAGTGGTCGCCCGATTCGAACGCGCGGTAGAGCGCGGCCACCGGACGAGGCGCGCAGTTCGCGACGGCGAGGACGCCTCCCGGGGAGCCGACGCAGAGGGCGGGATAGAAAACCGGTCCCGAGCCGCACAGCACGGCGAACGACGAGGGGACCGAGGCCACGATCCGGCCCATGAGTCCGAGGTCGCCGCTGGATTCCTTCATGCCGAGGATCCGGGGATTCGCGGCGAGAGCGGGTGCCAAAGCCACGGGCCAGGCGAGGCCCGTGAAGACCGGGACGGAATAGAGAAGGACGGGGATCGGCGAGGCTTCGGCCACGGCCTCGAAATGGCGTCGAAGGGCCTCCACCGACATCTGCGGCTTGTAGTAGCAGGGCGTGAGGACGAGGGCCATGTCGACGCCGGCGTCGGCCGCCGTGCGCGTGAACGCGATCGTCCCCCGGGTGCTCTCGAGCCCCGTTCCCGCGAGGAGAACGCGCCGCCCCGCGTGCTTGCGCGCGGCGCGCAGTAGCGCCACCTTCTCGCTCTCCTCGAGGCTCGCCGCTTCGCCGTTCGAGCCCAGCGCGAGGTAGCCCGCGAGGTCGTTCTCGCCCAGGGACTCGAGGTTCGCCTCGAACGACGCGAGATCCAGCCCCCCGTCGGGCAGGAATGGGGTGACGAGGGGGGGGATGACGCCGCGAAGGCGTTCCCGCCCTCCCGCCGTCTCACCCGACGGGGAGGGAGCCGGAGAAGGCACCGGTCAGGCGGAGGGGGTCTTCTTGCCCAGCGCCTGCGCCACGCGCCCGATGAGCCGGACGTCCTGCTGCGTGAAGGCGTCGCGGAAGTCGCTCCAGACCTCGAGGATGGCCCAGAGCCCGGCGTCCGTCCTCACCGGCGCCACCAAGGCACTCCCGGTGGCCAGGCCCACTCCCGCCCAGGCCGGCACGGTGGAGACGTCGGAGACGACCGTGGGGTTGGCGCCTTGCGCCGCCTCGGCCAGAGGCCCCGCGCCCGTCCAGATTCGGTCGGGACCGGTCGGCCTCTCGAGTGCTATGTGAACGGCCAGGTCTTCTCCGTCCGCCACGTAGGCGGTGATCGAGGAGAAGCGCGCGAAGCGCTTCTTCATGATCTCCACCGCCTGGCGCAGGGACTCCTCGAAGGAGGGCGCCTTCTTGATCGATTCCTCGACCTCTTGCAGCACCTGTTCGCGGCGCTGCGCGCTCTTGCGCGCGAGGTCCGTCTTCCAGGGCTTGTCTTCCTCGTGAATCGACGTCATGTTCACCTCGGAACGATCTCCTTTCCTCTCATACGATCGCGCGCCCCCCGTCCAGCCGGAGGACGTCGCCCGTCGTAAAGCTCGCCCCCACGAGCAGGAACACCACCGCCTCGACCACTTCCGCCGCGCGGCCGAAGCGCCCTTGCGGGATCCGACGCCGCACCTCCTCGTCCGCCCCCGGGGGGTCCACGACTCCCGGGGCCACCGCGTTCACGCGGATGTCCGGGGCGAGGGCCAGGGCAAGGCAGCTCGTGGCCATGACGAGAGCCGCCTTCGAGGCGCAGTACGGCAGATACGACTTCCAGGGTCGGAGTCCGCCCACGCTGGCCACGTTCACGATGGCGCCCCCGCCGCGACGGCGCATGTGCGGCGCCGCCGCCCGCGAGGCCATGACCGCGGCCTTGACGTTCACGTCGAAGGCCTCGTCGAGGACCTCCTCCGTCAGCTCCCCGAGCGGTACCTTCCGGAAGACTCCGACGTTGTTCACGAGGTAGTCGAGACCGCCGAGGACGCCGGCCGCCTCGTCCACGAAGCCCGCCATCTCGCCGGGCATCCGGGCGTCGGCGGGTCCGATATGGACGCGGCGACCGAGACGCCGGATGGCGTCCGCCTCGTCCTCCGCTCCTCGCCGGCTCTCCCGATAGGAGAAGGCCACGTCGGCCCCCTCCTCCGCGAGCGCCTTCACCAGCGCCCGACCCAGACCCTTGCCCCCGCCCGTGACGGCCGCGATCCTTCCTCGGAGCCTCGGCTCATGCATGTGTGGGGCAAAACCTTGGGATTATAGCACCACGCCCTCCGGCCTTTGTGTGATGCCCGGCAATAGGCTCATTTCAAACGGCTTCACTTCTTCGGCGCGGGCCTGAAGTCCAGGTCCTGGTAGTCGAAGCTGAAGTCCGCGAGGGGCGAGACCGCGCGCATGCTGATGCGGTCGATGCTCGCCATCCGCCTTGAGCGCGAACGTCACGTAGGCCGGCTCGATCAGAGGGTCGCGCCAGTCGACGCGAAACGTGTCGTACTGCCAGTGCGTCAGCACGCCCGTCATGCCGGGCGTCTGCTTGAAGTCCATCGTCAGCCGGCCGTCGCGGTGAGCGATGACCATCGGCCCGTACCAGGCATCGGCGAACTCGCCGGCGTAGCGCTCGAGGGGCAGCGACGGGCCGACGCGCGCGGGCGTGCTCGTCTGCTCCTTCAGGAGCGCCACCACCCGCTCGTCGCGCTGACGAACCACCTCCTGCCAGGCGGCTCCCCAGTCGTAGCGCGGCTGCTCGAGGTAGTGGTCGAGCAGCTCGTAGGCGATGCCCAGCGCGGCTTCCCCGTCTTCGCAGTTGATCATCACCGAGAAGCCGACGTTCGCGGTCGGGGATCAGCATGATGATCGCCTGCGCGCCGAACACGGCGCCGCTGTGCGTGAGGAGCCGGCGGCCCGCGGTAGTCCCGCTCCACCCAGCCGAGAGCGTAGCCGTTGAATTGCGGCGTCGCCGCCGCGGTGGGGCCGGGCGAGGGCGAGATGGGCAGGTGCACGCGCGGCGTCCACATCTGGCGCGACGCCGCTTCGCTGAACAGGCGGCCCGAGCCCTCGGGGAGCGCGCCGCGCGCGAGCTGGATCGCGATCCAGCGGGCCATGTCGTTGGCGCTGGCCGCGACGCCCCCGGCCGGCGCCGCGTTCTGCGCCCAGCTCGGGATCGAACTCGGCCTGCCCGCTGTCGTCGAGCGCCTGCTGCGTGCCCATGCCGTGCATCGGGCCGTCGCGGCGCGCGTGCGGCCAGGCGCGGTTCGCCGTCCGGCGGCGGTCGACACGGTCCGAGGTCGCCGTGCGCATGCCCGCGGGGACGAGGACGTCCTCGCGCACGAAGCGCTCCCAGCTCTTGCCGCTGACCTCTTCGATGAGCTGGCCGGCGACGACGTAGAGCACGTTGTCGTAGGCATAGGCGCTGCGGAAGCTCGTCGCGGGACGGATGTAGCGAAGGCGCCGCACCGTCTCGGCGCGGCTCAGCGTCGAGCGCGGCACGAACATCAGGTCGCCGGCGCCGAGGCCCAGCCCGCTGCGATGCACGAGGAGATCGACTACCGTCATCTCGCGCGTGACCCAGGGGTCGTACATCTGGAACCAGGGGATGTGCTTGGTCACCGGGTCGTCCCACGCGATCTGGCCGCGATCCACGAGCACGGCCAGGGCGGCGGTCGTGAACGCCTTCCCGACGGAGCCGAGCTGGAAGATCGTGTCCGCGTCGACGGGCGCCGTCGTCGCCCAGCCGCCGTATGCCGTAGCCGCGCGCCAGGGTCACCCTGCCGCTGCTCCACGATCGTCACGGCGAGGCCCGGAACGCCGACCGCGGTCCGGATCTGCTCGACGCGCGCGTCGAAGCCCGTCGGGCGGGTCGGCCCGCGCCGCGCCGGCCAGACACCAGGCCGCGGCCGCGAACGTGGCCGCTCTCGACATCCGCTTTCGACGCACCTGGCCGGCCGCTACGAGCCCCAGAACCTCGTCGATACGGACAGCCCGATCGTCCGCGGCCGGATCAGGCCCAGGCCGAGCGCGCCGTTGGGAAGGGGGCCGGCGTCGCCGATGCTGACGTGACGCCCTGCTCGTTCGTGAGGTTCTTTCCGTAGAGCTCGACGGACCATCGACCGAGGTAGACGCCCGCGCGAAGGTCCAGGGTCACGAAGCTGTCGAGCCTGGCGAAGGCTGCCGTCGGGCAGCCCGGTTGTCGAACTGGACCGTTCGTTCGCCGGTGTAGCCCAGGCGTGCCGCCGACATAGGCCCGCGTGCTGCCCTTCACCGTCCATTCGTAGTCCGCGTTCAGCGCGAAGCTCCATTCCGGCACGTACGGGAGCGGATCGCCGTCCTCGCCGCCGACGACGGGATCGGTGTCCTCCGTGAGCTTGGCGTCCGTGTACGCTCCGTTCAGGGACAACGCCAGGCCACTCGCCGGAAAGACGCTGGCCGCGAGCTCGAGGCCCTTGCTCACGGCGGTTCCACCGTTGCCGTTGATTCCGAAGTTGTTCACCACCAGGAACAGCTGGATGTCCTCCCAATCGAGGTAGAAGGCGCTGAAATCGAGCGAGAACTTGTCCGCCGGGCCCGCCCCCCGCCTTCAGGCCGAGCTCGTAGCTCGTCAGGCTGTCCGAGTCGTACGTCCTCGGAATGTCCGGCGGAGCGCCCGGCGGCAGCACGTTGGGTCCGCCCGGCCGGAAGCCCGTGGCGACGCGGCCGTAGATCGACGCGTTCTGCTTCAGCTCGAAGCGCGGCGCGAACGACAAGGTGAACGGGCTCTCCGAGGACTCCACGTCGTCGAACCTCGACGAGTCCGCCGACCAGGGGGCCGTCGGAGAGCTGCGACGCGACCTGCTCGTTGTGGCTCAGCGCGGCCGCCGAACGACGAGGTCCAGGCGCGGCGTGGCGTGCCAGGTGGCGTTGGCGAACCCGGCGAACTCCTCGTACGTCGAGTCGAGCGAGACGTCGGCCAGGGTCGGGACGCCGGTGGCGACGTTGTCCGTGCCGGCTTCGACGGCCACGATCTTCTGCTTGATGGCGGAGTCCTCGTCGGTGTAGTACGCGCCGACCAGCCACTCGAAGGACTCGCTCTTGGGCGAGACGAGGCGCAGCTCCTGGCGTGAACTTGTCGGTGCTGGTCGTCTGCGGCAGGACCGCGCTCAGCGGCCGCGTCTGCGGCATCGCCGAAGAGGAGGGTCACGAGCGAGGCCAGGGGCGGACCGCCCGTCAGGTTGGTCGCGATGGCCAGGTCGGTCTGGAAGTCCGTCTCGAACGTGCCGTAGCTCGTGATGGACTCGAGGCTGGCGGGCCCGAGGTCCCAGTCGATGGTGCCGCTGTAGACCCGATACTTCGTGTCGTTGAACTCCGACTGGTAGCGGGACTGCACCGGAGTGCTCGTTCAGCGGCTCGAGGCTGTCCGGGTCGCCGTCGACCGTGCTGGACGCGTCGCTCTCCATGTTCTGCAGCTGCACCGCCAGGTTGACCGAGAGCTTGTCGGAGGGCTTGAACAGCGCGGCGAAGCGCCCTCCGAACCGGTCGAGCGAGTTGAGGCCGTCGTCGACGAGCGTGCCGTCGATGACGTTGATCGCCGGGTTCGTGAGGCTGGGGATCGGGTTGTTGCCGATCGAGTCGATGAAGCCGCTGTCGAACCGATAGAAGCCGCTGGCCCGGACCGCGACCTTGTCGCCGAGCGGCACGTTCACGAGGCCCGGTCAGGGAGTACCCGGGGTCGCCGTTGGCGACGGTCTCCGCGCTGCCCATGAACGCGCGCCTCGAACCTCTCGGTGCTGGGCCGGTTCGGAACGTACTTCATGACGCCGCCGAGCGAGCTCGCTCCGTACAGGGTGCCCTGCGGGCCACGCAGCACTTCGACCCGGGCGATGTCGAACGTGTCGAAGTCGCCGGACGACGATCGCGGCGTTGGCCAGGCCGGTGCTCGAGCCGAACGGCACGTCGTCGAAGTAGACGCCGATGGTCGACGCGACGCCGTCGGTGTTGATGCCGCGCAAGGTGATGCGGGTGACTCCCGGCCGGGCGGTGGTGACGCTCAGGCCCGGCACCAGCGGCACGAGGTCCTGGAAGTCGTCGGCCCGCTGCTGTTCCAGCAGCTGGCCGCCGACGACCGTGACCGAGGCCGGAATGTCCGCGATGGCCTCCGTGCGCTTCTGGGCGGTGACGACGACCTCCTCGCGAAAGGCCAGGGGCTTCGACGGATCGTCCGCCGCGGCTTGCGTCGGCGGCTCCTTCGTCCTCGGTCGGAGCGGCGGCGGTTCCTGGGCCCAGGCCAGGCGGGGCACAGCAGGCCGAGTCAGGACAAGGACGCTCGTTCTCGAAGGACGCATGAACCACCTCCCGGAGTTGCCGGTGCGCGTGGCTGCGTGGACACGATCAAAGCATCAGGTGTTGCAGCGTTGTCAAGCCGCGCATGCGCGCGGCGCTGTCGAGCCGGACGCCGCCTTGACGGCTTCCCGGCGGATGGGATAAGACACCGGAGCATCAAGTGTTGCAAGTGACGGGCGGATCGGCGGAGCCCGCTCTCCCGGCTTCAGGGGGTCGAATCGCCATGACTCGCTCGTCACGCCGCGTGACCGCTGTGCCGGCGGGCCGCCCTCGCCTCGGCCCTCGGCCTCCTGGCCGCCATCGTGGGGGCGGCCGACACGCCCGCGCGCGCCTTCGACGCGGGAGGCGACCCGACCTACCGGCCCGTCGAGGCGGCCGCGCCGCAGCCGCTGGCCGACGCGCGGCCTCCGCAGCCCCGAGGAGCTCGAGGCCTTCGTGGACGGCTTCGTGGGCGGCGAGCTGCGAGGCCTACGACGTGGCCGGCTTGACCGTGGCCGTGGTCAAGGACGGGCAGCTCTTCTTCGCCAAGGGCTACGGCTGGGCGGACGTGGAGCGCCGGGTCCCGGTCGACGCGGAGGAGACGCTGTTCCGGCCCGGGTCGGTGTCCAAGCTCTTCACCTGGACCGCGGTCATGCAGCTCGTCGAGCAGGGCAAGCTGGATCTCGACGCCGACGTGAACACCTACCTGACGCAGTTCAAGATCCCCGCCACCTACGACGGCGCCCATCACGCTCCGGCACGCGCTCACCCACACGGTGGGGCTGGAGGACGGCGGCATCGGATACCTGATGGCGCGCAGCCCGCGAGCAGATCGTGCCCCTGGCCCGGTCCCTGGCCGCAGCATCAGCCCGCCCGCGTGCGGCCGGTGGGCACGAGCGGCGAGGGCCTGAGCTCGTCCTATTCCAACTGGGCCACGTCCCTGGCGGGCCTGATCGTGGCCAACGTCTCCGGCGTGTCGTTCGAGGACTACGTGCAGGCGAACATCCTGCGCCCCCTGGGCATGGACAGCAGCACGTTCAAGGAGCCGCTTCCGGAGGCGCTCGAGAAGCGCATGTCGGTCGGCTACACCTTCGAAGCGGGTGCGTTCAAGCCGCACGGCTACGAGTTCATCGCGAACTTCGGTCCCGCCGGCTCGCTGGCCGCCACCGCCACCGACATGGCCCGCTTCATGATCGCGCACCTCCAGGAGGGGGCGCTGGGAGACGCGCGCATCCTGAAGCCGGAGACGGCCCGCGCCATGCACGCGCGCGTCTTCAGCCCTCACCCCGCCGTGAACGGGTCCGGCCTCGGCTTCTACGAGACCTACATGAACGGCCGGCGGATCATCGGGCACGGCGGGGACACGAACTACTTCCACAGCGAGCTCGGGCTGCTCGAGGAGGAAGGCGTCGGGTTCTTCGTCTCCGTCAACACGGGCGGCAAGGCGGCGCTCGTGCCCCGGCACTTCGTCCGTGCCTTCATGGACCACTACTTCCCGGCGCGGCTGCCCGTGGTCAAGCCCCCCGCCGACTTCGGCGCGCGGGCCGGAAAGTACGCCGGACGCTACCGCGCGCTCCGCCATTCCTACACCCGGTTCGAGAAGGTCTTCGCCCTGCTGGGAGGAGCTACCGTCGCCGCCACCGGGGACAACACGCTCGTCATCCCCGGCCTGCTCGGGGACAGCGCCCAGTACGTGGAGGTGGCGCCCGGTGTCGTTCCGCGAGGTCGACGGGGACAGGACGGTCGCGTTCATCGAGAACGGCGCCGGCCAGGTCGTGGGGATGGTCGGCCAGTTCGCCTTCATCCCCTTCTACAAGCTGCGCTGGTACGAGAGCTCGCCCTTCCACTTCACGCTGCTCGGGCTCTCCCTCCTGCTCTTCCTGATCGCCCTCGTCTCGGCGCTGCGGAACTGGAAGACGCGACAAGGCGGGGCCGCGAGCCGCCCGCTGGGCCCGGCGCAACCTCGGCGCGCTCGCCGCCCTCAACCTGGCCTTCCTGGTGGGCTTCGCCTCGATCTTCGCCGCCGGCCTGGACGAGCTGATCTTCGCCGTGCCCAGGAGCCTGTACGCCGTGCTGACCCTGCCGCTGATCGGGCTCGCGCTCACCGCGCTCGCGGTGGTCCTGCGCCGTGCGCGTCTGGCGGGAGTCGTACTGGACGCGCGGGCGCGCGTCTGCTTCACACCGCGGGGGTGGTGGCGGCGATCGCCTTCGTGTGGTTCCTGAACTACTGGAACCTCCTGGGCTACCGGATCGGATAGAGCGCCGTCACTCCCGCCTTCGCGTGCCTCGTCCGCGCCGCGACCTCGGCCTGTCCTCGTCGCGTCCCGGCGCTTCCTCGTACCAGCGCGGACCCGAGAGGTACTCCTTCTCCGTCTGACGGAGCAGGGCGAGGGCGCGGCTCGGAGCGATCTCCGCGCAGGCGAGGACGATGGCGTTCAGGAGAGCCATGGGAGCCACGTACGAGCCGCTGAACGTCGCGCCCGCGGTCGAGGCCACGAAATAGCCGTCGCATTCACGGGCCAGGGGTGTCGTGTCGCTGTCCGTGATGGCGACGGTCGGGACCCCCCGGCTCCGCGCGAGCTTCGCCGCCTCCACGGTGACGCGGAGACAGCGGCCGAAGCTGATGGCGACGAGCAGGTCCTTCCTGGCCGAGCAGTCGAACCTTGTGCTGCAGGTTGCCCCCGGTCCCCACCGGGGCTTCGGCGTCGAACCCGAGGGGCAGGAGGGCGTAGGCGAAGAACGAGGCCAGCGAAGCGGCGAGGTCCGACCCCACCACCAGGATGCGCCGCGCCTGGTGGATGCGGCGGGCGAAGCCCACCACGCGTTCGGGGTCGAGGCCGCTCTGCAGCCGGTTCAGGTTCCCGAGGTCCCGCTCGAGGCTGTGCCGAACGTGGTCGGCCAGGCTGCGCTTCTCGTCGGTGGTGGCCTTGAGGATCCGGTAAGGGGTGAGCCGCGAGACGAAGTGCTCGCGGAGATCGGTGGCGAAGTCGGTGTAGCGCTCGTAACCGAGGGCCTGCACCGTGCGCACGATCGTGGCGGGGTCGACGCGGTAGCGACGGGCCAGGGCCCGCGAGGAGAGGAAGAAGGTCTCGTCGGGGTTCTCCAGGGTGGCCTGCAGCAGCCGCCGCCGGTTCGGCGAGAGCCGGTCCTCGTAGCGGGCGATCCTCTTCTCGATGGCCGTGCGGGTCGGAATGCCGCGCCTCGTCGCATCATTCGCTGCATGACCCGCGGTGCTCATGGCGCGATCCGATATACCACGGCTCGGGCTCCGCCCAAAAGGCCGGCGGGGAGCGCCGCGGTGGGGGTGCAACAAGTGTTGAGGCCCCCGCCCGGTCAGCGGTCGCGGCCCGACCGCTCACGGAGGAGGTCGCTCAGGCGGGGGTCGTCGGGGGCGACGAGGGCCAGCTCCGCGATGGCCTTTCGGGCCTCCGGGTCCGGTGCGCCGGGCCGCGCCCGATGAAGGAGCGCGGCGATGCGGGCCTCCGCCTCCGGGCTGCGGCGGGCCTCCGGGCGTCGGCCCGCGGGCCGTCGCCGGACGGTGTTCCAGAGGGCCTCCGCGGCTTCCCGGCTGTCGGGGTCGATGGCGAGCGCGGCCCGAAGCTCGTCCGCCGCGGCGTCCGCCTGCCCACCGTCCTGGTGCTTCTTGCTCCGAGCCACCAGCTCGCGCACGCGCGCCCGGTCGCTGTCGTGGAGCGCCGCGGCTCCGGCGCGGGGCATTGCGGACCGGCCGTGCGACCGGCGAAGGGCGCCGTGGACGCGCCAAAGCTCGCGTCCGGCCTCCTCGAACGACGGGTAGCGCTCCTCGGGGGCCTTGCGCAGCATGCGGTGCACCACGAGGGCGAGACGCGCCGGGAGCTCGGGGTTCACGGTGAGGAGCGGGTCCGGCTCCTCGGAGATGATCTGGTAGAGCACGCCGTGGAGGCTCTTCCCCCGGAACGGCTTCTGCCGGCACAGGAACTCGTAGAACACCGCTCCCGCGGAGAAGATGTCCGTGCGGTTATCCAGGGGCTTGCCCATGGCCTGCTCGGGCGACATGTAGTCGGGAGTCCCCAGGATGATCCCCCGGCGGGTGATGGTCTCGAGGGTGGCCACGCGAGCGAGACCGAAGTCCAGCACCTTCACCCGGCCCGCGCCGGTGACGAAGATGTTGGCGGGCTTGACGTCGCGGTGCCAGACGCCTTTCGAATGGGCGTATCCGAGGCCGTCGCAGATCTGGGCGAGGATGTGGACGCGGTCGGCGAGGGGCACGTCCGTCCCGCGCTCGAGGAGTGCGCGCAGGTCGTCCCCCTCGAGCAGCTCCATCGCCATGTAGAGGTGGCCGTCCGTCTCCCCCACGTCGAAGACGGAGACGATGTTCGGATGGTTGAGCCGGCCGATCGCCTCCGCCTCTCGCGCGAAGCGGTGGTGCAGATCGTCGTCCGCCCGGAGGTCGGCGGAGAGCATCTTGAGCGCCACCACGCGGTCGAGGCTCGTGTCGCGGGCCCGGTGGACGATACCCATGGCCCCTTCGCCGATCTTCCCGAGGGTCTCGTAGCGGCCGAACCGGGCCATTGCCCGCGGGGCCGCGCTACTCCGTGTAGCGCAGCAGGACGACGGTGACGTTGTCCTTGCCCCCGGCTTCGTTCGCGGCGCCGATGAGCTTGCCCGCCGCTTCTTCGAGCGAGGGCGCCATCGGGTGGAGGAGACGCTGGATCTCCTCGTCCGCGATCATCGCGTGGAGGCCGTCGGAGCAGATGAGGGCCACGTCGCCCACCTTGAGCTTCTGCTCGACCACGTCCAGCTCGATCGACTCCTTGGCCCCCACCGCCTTGGTGATCACGTTTCGGAGGGGGTGGCGCTCGATCTCGTCCGAGTTCAAGATGCCTTCCCCGAGGGCGGCGGAGACCCAGGAGTCGTCCTTGGTCACCTGCGTAAGAGCGCCCGCCCGCATCAGGTAGCAGCGGCTGTCCCCCGCCGACCCCACGGTCATGACGTCTTCGGAGACGAGGGCGGCGACCACCGTCGTCCCCATGCCCGTGTACTCCTCGCGGTTGTCCGCGGCCCGGAAGACCTTCTTGTTCGCGAGCTTGATCGCGGTCTTGATCCGGTTGCCGTCGTAGGAGAGGTTCACGTCCAGCCCGTAGGGCCAGGTGATCTCCTTCTCCTTGTGGCTCCTCTCGATGAAGGAGGCGAGGGTTTCGATGGCCATCTGGGAGGCCACCTCTCCTGCGTTGTGACCGCCCATGCCGTCGCAGACGGCGTAGAGGCTCGGCTCGGGGGCGACCAGGAAGTTGTCTTCGTTGAGCTTGCGGCGGCGCCCTACATCCGACCGGCCAAACGCCTCGAGCATATCTGGATCAGCAGGATACGGGCTTTGTTTCCCACGGTCAATCGAGAGCTCAGAGCGCGGCTCGGCGCTGGATCGCGGCCACCATCTCCTGGACGGCTCTCTCCATGCCCACGAGGGCGGCGCGGGCGACGATGTTGTGTCCGATGTTCAGCTCCGCCATCTCGGGAAGGGCGGCGACCCGCCCCACGTTCGCGTACGTGAGCCCGTGACCGGCGTTTACGGCGAGGCCGAGCTTCCCTCCCAGGCGGGCCGCGTCCGCGACCTTCCGGAGGGCCTCGTCCCGCGCCCGCCCTTCCCGGGCGTCGGCGTAGGCGGCGGTGTTGATCTCGATCGCGTGGGCGTCGAGCTTGTGCGACTCCTTGACCTGCTCGAGGTCGGGATCCACGAACAGGCTGACCTGGATCCCCCCGTCCCGCAACGTCTTGACGATCGGCTTGAGCTGGACGCTGTTCAGGACGACGTCCAGTCCGCCCTCGGTGGAGACCTCCTCCCGCCGCTCGGGCACGAGCGTCACCTGGTCGGGCTTCACCGTGAGGGCGATCCGCACCATCTCCTGAGTGGCCGCCATCTCCACGTTGAGGCGCGTCTTCACCACCTGGCGCAGGATCTCCACGTCTCGGTCCTGGATGTGGCGGCGGTCGCCCCGCAGATGGACGGTGATCCCATGGGCCCCTCCCATCTCCGCGAGGACGGCGGCGTGGACGGGGTCGGGTTCGGTTGCGCGACGGGCCTGGCGCAGCGTGGCCACGTGGTCGATGTTCACGCCGAGGCGAGGCACCGCGGGGAGTATACTCTTCCCGTCATGGCGCTCGCCGGCTCACTCGGCCCCCTCGAACGCCGCGTCATGGAGCATTTCTGGGCGAACCCCGGCGCGGGCACCGTCCGCGACGTGCGCGCGAAGGTCGACTCGGGGCTCGCGTACACCACGCTCATGACGACACTCGATCGGCTTCACAAGAAGGGGTTCCTGGACCGCCGCCGCGAAGGCCGCGCGTTCGTGTACGCCGCGCGCCAGAGCCGGGGAGAGTTCCACGGAGGCGTGCTGCGCCGCCTTCTCGACGGAGCCCTGGGAAGCGGCGCGAGCGCGGCTCCCGTCTTGTCCTCGCTCGTGGATACGGTGGGAGAGCACGACCGCGCCCTTCTCGACGAGCTTTCGGATCTCGTCCGGCGCAAGCGGCGGTCGCAGGTCCGGTCGCGGGGTACGCCGTGAGCCGCCTCGCTCTTCTCGTCGTCCTGACCTTCGGAGCGTTCCTCGTGGCCCATCTCGCGGGGACCGTCGTCGCCCTCGGCTTCGCGTGGATGCGCCGCACCCCCTCCGCGGCCGCGCGCGCCCGTCGGTGCCTCGTGCTCCGGCTCCTGCCCACCGCGTCCGCCCTCCTCCTCGCCCTGCTCGTCGCCGTCGCATTCGCGCGTCACGAGCCCCCGCACACGGGAGAGCGCGCGGGACCGGTCCTCCTCGCCGCGGGCGCGCTCGGCGCCTGGCTCGTCCTCGTCTTTGCCTGGCGCGCGGTCTCCTCCCTCGTGGTCACGAGCCGGCTCCTCGGCGAGTGGGAGAAGCGCGCCCGTCCGATCGCGCTCCCCGGGGCGCCCGCACCCGCCCGGCGCCTCGACGACGCCTTCCCCATCGTGGCCGTGGTCGGTGTCCTTCGTCCCCGCCTCTTCCTGGCGAGCTCCGTACTCGACCGTCTGTCCGCGTCGGAGCTCCGTGCCGTCCTCGATCACGAGAGGGCCCACGTCGACCGCCGGGACAACCTCAAGCGGTGGCTCGTTCGCTCGTGCCCCGACCTCCCGTGGCTCGGCCGGCTCGCGGACCGGCCGCGGCGCGAGTGGGAGGAAGCGTCGGAGGAGGCGGCGGACGATCGGGCGACCCGACGGAATGGCCGGGTCGCGGCCGACCTCGCTTCGGCGCTGGTGAAGGTGGCTTCGCTCTCTCCGAGAGGAGCGCGCCTGTCCGTTTCGGCAGTAGCGCTCCTCTCGGAGAGTAATCTGCGAGGCCGAGTCGAGCGTCTCCTCTCGCACGACCGATCCCTTCCTTCCTCCCGCGCTCCGATCGGCGCGATCGTTGCGCGGTTCACTCTGGCGTTGACCGTCGTCGCCGTCCTCGTGTCGTCCAGCCCCCTCAGGGCAATCCACGCCCTCCTCGAGAGGATCGTCCTCACACTCTCCTGAGCCGCTCCCGGCGGCTACTACGGCTGGTAGTAGGTCGAAGCCGTCGCTAGATTCAGATCGCGAGGCTCCCCATGACATTCCTGCTGCTAGCCGTGGCCGCGCTCGGCATCTCCGCCGAGAGCGCGGCGGTCATCGGACACGTCCGGGACGCGACGGGCGGGGTGGTGGCCGAGGCGTCGGTCTCCCTGCTGAGCCCCCAACAGGCGCTGGTCGCGTCCACGAGGACGGACGCGCAGGGCCAGTTCCGTTTCGAGGGGGTGGGCCACGGATCGTACCTCGTCATCGCCCATGCCCCCGGCTTCACGGCGCAGCGGGCGGCGGTGCTCGTGAAGGAGGGAGCCGCCACTCCCTCCGTGGACCTGGTGCTCGAGACGTGGGTCTTCGAGGAGGAAGTCACGGTGAGCGCCCGTCTCGGCAACGTGGACGACGTCGGGCGCGTGGCCCAGAGGGTCAACCTCATCGACGAGAGGGACATCGCGTTCCGGGTCAAAGCGGTGGTGGCCCAGGCCGCTCTCGAGGAGCCGGGCGTCCACCTCCAGCGCACGAGCCCCACGATGGGCGAGTTCTACGTGCGCGGCCTCACCGGCACGAAGGTGAACGTCTACGTGGACGGCGTCCGCTTCACGACGGGCGCGCAGCGGGGAGGCGTCTCCACGTTCTTCAACCTCATCGAGCCCGCGGCCGTGGGATCGGTGGAAGTGCTCCGCGGCCCCTCGAGCGCCGAGTACGGCAGCGACGCGATGGGAGGCAGCGTCCAGTTCCTCACGAAGATCCCCACGATCCCGGCGGGAGGCGGGGCCTGGCGAGGCTCGTGGGACGTGAACTTCGGCAGCGCCGACGTGAGCTACGGCACCGCGCTCAGCGTCTCCCAGGTCGGCCCGCGCTTCGCCGTCGCCGCGTCCCTCGCGGGCCGGCGCAGCAACACCCTGCGCACCGGACAGGGGATCGACTCCCACAACTCGGTCACTCGTTTCTTCGGCCTCTCGTCCGACATCGCGATCGGCGATCGCATGCCCGACACCGCCTTCACGCAGTACGGGGGGCGGTTGAGGCTGAGCTATGCCCTCTCTCCCACTTCGCGCATCACCGCCTCCTACATGCGCGGGCAGCAGGACGGGGGGAAGCGCTACGACCAGCTCCTGGGGGGCGACGGAAACCTCGTGTCCGAGCTCCTCAATCTCATGATGGACAACGCGTTCCTGCGCTGGGAGAAGACCGGCGCCTGGTTCGACCGGGTGAGCCTCACCTACTCCTTCGGCGCGCAGCGCGAGGAGCGAGCCAACCAGGGCGGCAACGGCAATCCCCGCGCCGCGATCAACCACGAGTACGAGCGCACGGTGGCGAACGGCGGTCAGCTCCTCCTCGCCAAGACGTGGGGGGCGCACAGCGTCACCGCCGGAGGCGACCTCTTCTTCGAGAAGATCAAGGCTCCCTCGTACGGGTTGAACCCGGTGACGAACGTCGCGACCGTGCGCCGGGGCCGCGTACCCGACGGGGCGACATTCGACAGCTACGGGCTCTTCGTGACCGACGCCTTCGACGTGGTGCCCGGGCGTCTCCGCCTGTCGGGGGCTTTCCGCTGGGGAGGCTCCGGATACGAAGCCAAGGCCGCGGACGCGCCCGTGGTGAACGGACAGCCCCTCTGGCCGGACGACTCGCTCGACGCTTCGAGCCCGACCTTCCGCGCGGGTGCTATGTTCACGCCGGGAGGCCGCGATTTCCAGTTCGCCGCGTACGTCGCGCGCGGGTATCGCGTGCCCAACATCACCGATCTCGGCACGTTCGGCCTGACCGGATCCGGGTACGAGGTCTCGAACCGCGAGGTGGACGGGCGGGGCGCGACCGTAGGCTCTACGGCGAACGCCGCCGCAGTGTCCACCGGCGAGGCCGTGCGCGTGCTCGACCCGGAGACGAGCCTGAGCTTCGAGCTCACCGCGCGCTACCAGAGCCGGGCCTTCACCGCCGAGCTCACGGGCTTCCTGAGCGAGATCGACCAGAACATCGCGAAGCAGTCGCTCATCCTGCCCCCGGGCGCCGTGGGAACGACGCTCGCAGGCGAGACGATTACCCGCCAGCTCCCGAGCGGGGTCGTCTTCGTCCCCGTGACCACGACCCCCGTGCTCGTGCGGGCGAACTTCGACACGGCGCGCATCCAGGGCCTGGAGGGCCGCGTGAACTGGCGGGGCGGCTCTTCGTGGACGGTGAACGCCGTGGGCACCTACATCCACGCCGAGGACCGCTCGACCGGCCTGCCCCCCAACATCGAGGGAGGGACGCCGGCTCCGGAGGCCTGGCTCAGCGTGCGCTACGCGCCTCGCGGCGGGCGGCGATTCTGGGTCGAGCCCTACATGCACGCGGCGGACCGGCAGAGCCGCCTCTCCTCGCTGGACCTCGACGACCGGCGCACCGGCGCCTCCCGCTCCCGTACGAGCATCGCCGCCTTTTTCACCAACGGGGCGAGGGCGCGCGGCCTCGTGGGCAACGGGCCGGACGGTGTTGCCGGCAACCTGGACGACGTGCTCCTCGCCACCGGCGAGACCCTCCCCCAGATCCAGGACCGCGTGCTCGGACCGGGGGTGGCGTCTTCGTCGCTCTACACCGCCGTGCCCGGCTACGTCACGCTCGGGCTGCGGGGCGCCGTCCAGTTCGGCACGCGTCACGAGGTGCTCGTGGACTTCGAGAACCTCGGCGACCGGAACTACCGAAGCGTCTCGTGGGGACTGGACGCGCCGGGGCGGGGGGCGTTCGTGCGGTATCGGCTGAAGTTCTAGGGATCTTCAGGCCGTCGCCGCCACGTCCTTTCGCGCCGCCTCACCGAGCTCCTTCGCCCAGATCCTTATGCGGTCCTCGTCCGGGCCCTCCAGCATGATCCGCAGCTTGGGCTCGGTGCCGCTCCACCGCACGAGCACGCGGCCGTCGGCGCCCAGGGCGGACTTGACGCGCTCCGTGGCCCGCGAGAGCTCGCCCATCTCCTCGAGGGGCCGGCGCGAGGGAAGGGTCACGTTCTCCAGCACCTGGGGGACGCGCTCCATCGCCTTGTGCGCGAGCTCGGAGAGGGGGCGGCCCGTCCTCATCATGAGCGCGAGCACCTGCAGGGCTCCGATCAGCCCGTCTCCGGTGGAGGCGTGGTCGAGGAAGATGAGGTGGCCGGACTGCTCGCCCCCCAGGTTGAACCCGCCCCGGCGCATCGCCTCCACCACGTAGCGGTCGCCCACGTGCGTGCGCACGAGGGAAAGGCCCTGCGACTTGAGGGCCCGCTCGAGGCCGAGGTTGCTCATGACCGTGGCCACCACCGTGGCGTTCCGGAGCTCGCCGTCGCGGGCCATGCGCGTCGCGCACATGGCCATCACCGCGTCCCCGTCCACGATCTGGCCTTTCTCGTCGATCACGATGACGCGATCGGCGTCGCCGTCGAGGGCGATCCCGATCTGGGCCCCGTGCTTCACGACCTCGCTCCGCGCGTGCTCCGGATGCAGCGCCCCCGCCTCGCGGTTGATGTTCACGCCGTTGGGACGGACGCCGACGGGGTACACCTTGGCCCCGAGCTCCGAGAACACGAGCGGGGCCACGCGGTAGGCGGCGCCGTGGGCCGCGTCCACCACCACCCGCACGCCGTCGAGCGAGAGGTCGCGCGGGAAGGTGGCCTTCACGTAGGCCACGTACCGGCCGCGCGCGTCCTCCAGCTTCTCCGCCCGGCCGATGCCGGGACCCGTCTTGCGCGCCCCCAGCTTCTCGGGGTCGGACAGGAGGTCTTCGATCTCCGCTTCCGCGTCGTCGGGCTGCTTGAAGCCGTCCGCCCCGAAGACCTTGATGCCGTTGTCGGCGTACGGGTTGTGGCTCGCGCTGATCACGATGCCCGCGTCCGCGCGCATGCTCACGGTCAGGTGGGCGACCGCGGGCGTGGGGATGGGGCCGCAGAGGAGCACGCGCCCGCCCATCGAGCACACGCCCGACGCGAGCGCCGTCTCGAGCATGTAGCCGGAGAGCCGGGTGTCCTTCCCGATGAGGACGCGGGGGGCATGGCGCTTCCCGCGACCCGCCACGAACGTGACCGCCCGCCCGAGGGCGAGGGCGAGCTCCGGGGTCATGGGCGCCTCGTTGGCCACGCCACGGATGCCGTCGGTGCCGAACAGGGTGCGGTTCGAGCTCATGGATTCCTCCGGGGCGCGGAGCGGACCGTCACCTCGGCCGGCTCCGTGGCCACCACGTTCAGTCCTTCCTGCGCGAGATCGACCGCCACCTTGGCCCGACCCGTCCCGCCACCGACCTCGTCCACCGTCACGAACGGGTGCACCTCCTCGCGGCGCAGCCTCCGCACGAGGGAGGCGGGTCCTTCCACCACCACCCGTACCGTCCCCGGTCGCACCAGAACCTCCGCGTCGCGTGTCTCGAGCGGCAGCTTGTCGAAGGTGCGCTTCTCGAAGACCTCGCGCACGCGCGCGGTGACCTTGGCCCGGCTCGATCCGAGGAGGCGCAGCATGGGGTCGTCCACCCCGATGGTGACGGAGTCCACCACGTTCCCCTGCGCGCCCTCCACCGAGACCGGCTCCGTGTAGGCGCTCTCGATCTCCTGCACCCGGCTCTTGGGCCCCGCGATGCGGACTTCCGCGGGGTCGCTCGTCATCTCCGCCACCTCGTAGCCGGCGGCCGGCCGCCCGAGCAGCCGGGCGCGGACGGGCACCGAGCGCTGGAGGGTGCGCTCGAAGTTGAGGGTGACGATGGAAGGCGTGACCTTGACCACCTCCACGCCGAAGGGCACGCGGATGGCCTGGGGCGTGAGGTGGACGATGCGCTCGCCCTCCGTGGCCCCCGCGAGGTTGATCTGAGCGGAGACGTCGCCCGCGGACAGGCGGTGGATGATCCCGGGGGAGGCGCGGAGCCGCACCTCCACGCTGTCCATGAGATCGCCCGTCAGCTCGAATTCCTTCGGGAAGTTCTGGAGCTCGAGAGGCGCCGTGAGGCCTCGCTCGGAGCTCTTCTCCCCCGCGATGACGAACCAGAGGGCGATCGCGAGGAGGAGGCTCGCCACCTTCAGGGAGAGGTTGGTCATGAAGAGCACGTCACTCGCCGCGGGCGCTCACCGCCGCGGGGGGAGCGGGGGCGGGACGGGAGATCGTGGTTCCCGCGAGGGTCTGGACGAGGGCCATCTTCAGCGTCTTGCCGTCGAGCTCGCGCCGGATGCGGCCGTCCTCCACGAGGGAGATGATCCCCGTCTCCTCCGAGACCACCACCGCCACCGCGTCCGTGTCCTCGGAGAGCCCGATGGCGGCGCGGTGCCGGCTGCCCAGCGTGCGCGAGAGCTCGGGGTTCACGGTCAGGGGGAGGAAGCAGGCGGCGGCGGCGATGCGATTGCCCTGGACGATCACGGCCCCGTCGTGGAGCGGCGTGTCCGGCGTGAAGACGTTGATGAGGAGATCGTAGGTGAGGACGGCGTCGAGGGCGATGCCCGTCTCGATGTAGCTCCGGAGCCCCATCTCGCGCTCCAGCACCATGATCGCCCCCGTCTTGCGGGAGGCGAGAGTGGTGGCGGCGAGGACGACCTCGTCGATGACCTCTTCCTTGTGCTTGGCCCCGGCGACGCCGAGGAACGGCGTCTTGCCGAGATGGGCGAGCACCTTCCGGATCTCCGACTGGAAGATCACGATGATCCCGAACACGAGGAAGGGCAGGAAGGTGCGGAGCAGCCAGTTCACGGTCTCGAGGTTCAGGAGGAGCGACGCCCAGAAGAGGACCACGAGCACGAATGCGCCGAGGGCCATCTGCACCGCGTGGGTCCCGCGGATGAACAGGAGGAGCTGGTAGACGATGAAGGCCACGAGCAGGATGTCGAGCGCGTCCCACCAGTGGAACTCGGTGCCGGAGAAGAGGGAGACGATCCGCTCGAAGAGCACCTAGAGCCCTCCCCGGATCGCGTCGGAGAGACGCGTCACCTGCACCATCTCCTTCACGTCGTGCACGCGCACCACGTGGGCCCCCCCGAGGACGGCGGCGGCCACCGCGGCCGCGGTGCCGAAGAGGCGCTCCCCCGCCGGAAGGTCGAGCACCTTGCCGATGAAGCTCTTCCGCGACGGCCCCACGAGGACGGGCCGGTCGAGGGACAGAAGCTCGGGAAGACGACGCAGCACGTCCAGGCTCTGGGTCGCGTCCTTGGCGAAGCCGATCCCCGGGTCCACGATCATGCTCTCCCGCGCCATCCCCGCTCTCTCGCCGCGCCGCAGGGCCTCCCCGAGCTCGGCGGTCACCTCTCCCATCACGTCTCCGTAGCAAGGCTCCCGGTGCATGGTCTCGAAGTCCCCCCGCAGGTGCATCAGCACCGACGGCACCTTTCGCTCCGCGAGGAGCGCGGGCATCCCCGGGTCGAAGCGGAGCCCGCTCACGTCGTTGACGAGGTCGGCTCCCGCGTCGAGGGCGGCCCGCGCCACCGCGGCCCGACTCGTGTCGATCGAGAGGATCCCCGCCCCCCGGCGCCGAAGCCCCTCGATCACGGGCACGACGCGCGCCTTCTCGGTGTCCGCGTCCACCCGGGAGACGATCCCCGGCCGCGTGGACTCGCCCCCCACGTCCACCCAGTCCGCCCCGTCGGCGAAGAGGGCGAGACCGGCCGCCACCGCCGCCTCCGCGTCCGGGAACCGCCCGCCGTCCGAGAAGGAGTCCGGCGTGACGTTCAGCACGCCCATCACGAGCGTACGCCCGCCCAGCTCCACCTCGGCCCCGCGCAGCGGGATCCGATACCGCCGGCGCGCGGCCTCCCTCCCGATCGACCCGCTCCTAGGACGTGGGCTTGGGCGCGGCCATGGGCGGAGGGAGGATGCCCGGCTTGCGCTCGCCCTCGTCCAGCTTCCCTTCCCGCGGGGGAGGCAGCGCCTTGGCGGGCACCTTCATCTCCAGCCGCTCGCCCGCCATGAGCTGCTTGAGCTGCGGCGCGTCGAGCACCTCGTGCTCGAGGAGAGCTTCCGCCACCCCCACGAGCACCGACCGCTTCTCCGTGAGGATGCGGGCGGCCCGCTCGTACTGCTCGCTGACGATCCTCTTGACCTCCGCGTCGATCTTGAGGGCGGTGGCCTCCGAGTAGTCCTGGTGGCGGTTGAACTCCTTGCCCAGGAAGATCGCCTCTTCCTTCTTGCCGTAGGTGAGGGGGCCCAGGGTGTCGCTCATGCCCCACTCGCAGACCATCTTCCGCGCCATCTCCGTGGCCTGCTCGATGTCGTTCTGGGCCCCGGTGGTGATCTGCGAGAAGGTCAGCTCCTCCGCGATCCGGCCCCCCATGCAGACGGCGATGCGGCTCTCCAGCTGGTCCTTGCTCCAGTTGTGCTTCTCCTCGGTGGGAAGCTGCTGGGTGAGGCCGAGGGCCATGCCGCGGGGGATGATCGTGACCTTGTGCAGAGGGTCGGTGTGGGGCAGGAGCGCGGCGAGGAGCGCGTGGCCCGCCTCGTGGTAGGCGGTGACCTTCTTCTCCTCCTCGGTGATGATCATGCTCTTGCGCTCGGCGCCCATCAGCACCTTGTCCTTCGAGCTCTCGAAGTCGTGCATGGTGACGAATTTCTGGTTGTTGCGGGCGGCCAGGAGCGCCGCCTCGTTCACGAGGTTCGCGAGGTCGGCGCCGGAGAAGCCGGGGGTGGCCCGGGCCAGGGTGCCGATCTCCACGTCGTCGGCCAGCGGGATCTTGCGGGTGTGGACCTGGATGATGCCCTCGCGGCCGCGGACGTCGGGCCGCGAGACCACCACGCGCCGGTCGAAGCGGCCGGGGCGCAGGAGCGCGGGGTCGAGCACGTCCGGCCGGTTCGTGGCCGCGATGAGGATGACACCGTCGTTCGACTCGAACCCGTCCATCTCCACGAGGAGCTGGTTGAGCGTCTGCTCGCGCTCGTCGTGCCCGCCCCCGAGGCCGGCCCCGCGGTGGCGTCCCACCGCGTCGATCTCGTCGATGAAGACGATGCAGGGGGCGTTCTTCTTGCCCTGCTCGAAGAGGTCGCGGACGCGCGAGGCGCCCACGCCCACGAACATCTCGACGAAGTCCGAGCCCGAGATCGAGAAGAAGGGGACGTTGGCCTCGCCGGCGATGGCGCGGGCGAGGAGCGTCTTGCCCGTCCCCGGGGGCCCCATGAGGAGGACGCCCTTGGGGATCCGGCCGCCGAGCTTCTGGAACTTCTGGGGCTCGCGCAGGAACTCGATGATCTCCTGCAGCTCCTCCTTGGCCTCGTCGACTCCCGCCACGTCCTTGAACGTGACCTTCTTCTGCTGCGACGCCAGGAGCTTGGCCTTCGACTTTCCGAACGACAGGGCCTTGTTTCCGCCCGTCTGCATCTGCCTCATGAAGAAGATCCAGAAGCCGATGAGGAGCAGGAAAGGCGCCCAGGAGATGAGCATGTTCGCCCAGGTCGGGGTGGTGTCCGGCTGGTAGTTCACCGTGACCTTGCGGGCGAGGAGGGTATCCACGAGCTTGTCGTAGCCGAGGGGCGCTATCGTCCGGAACGGCTCGCGGCTCGCGAAATGGCCCTTGATCTCGTTGCCGGTGATGGTGACGTCCGCCACCTGCCCGGACTCCACCTGGGTCATGAACTCGCTGAACTTGACCTGGGTCTCCTTCTTCTGGATCTGGGCGAAGTGCCAGGCCAGGAAGATGACGACCAGCAGGGACATCCACAACATGACGGTCTTAAGAGTGGCGTTCACGATTCCGTTGCCTCCGACGTCCAGCGGGGTGGCATGAATTTAGGTCCCGTCTCCCGCGCCCCCACGGGAAATACCTATTGTACGCCCCTCCGGGACCGGAAAAGGCCGAGGGATCGTTCCGATGTAGGGGAGCTGCCGGTAGCTCTCCGCGTGGTCCAGGCCGTACCCCACGAGGAAGCGGTCCCCCATCGGCCCCGCCAGGGTGAATGCGGCCCAGTCCGGGTGGACGTCGATCTTGCGCTCCCCCGGCTTGTCGACGAGCGCGCACACGCGCAGGCTGCGCGGGTTCTTCTCCCGGATGTGGTCGAGGAGGAAGTTGAGGGTGATCCCCGTGTCGATCACGTCGTCGAGGAGCAGGATGTCGCGTCCCTCGTAGGGAACGGTCGAGGTATAGAGGATCTCGGTCCGGGCCGTCCCCGCGCCCTCCCCGCGCTGCGAGCGCGCCCGCACCATGTGCACGGACAGCTCGAGGGGGATCTTGCGAACGAGGTCGGCCAGGAAGATGAGGCAGCTCGTCATGAGCCCCACCACGGTGATCTCCCGATCGCCGTAGAAGGCGCCGATCTCCGCCCCCAGCTCGGTGAGCCGTCGGGCGATGTTCTCCTCGCTGAAAACGACCTCGGGCATCTGCTTCTTCATGCCGTCGTCCCCGCGGTTTCCAGTGATGCGGCGAGCCGCAGGCCGATCCAGCGGTCTCCCGCCCGACCCTCGAGAGCCGCTCCCGGGAACCAGAGGACGCGCGGCCCCGCGGCGAGCACGGGCAGGGAGTCGCGGTCCTCGGCCGGAATGCGGTTTTCCAGCAGCAATCGCTTCAGGGTGATCTCGTGTCCGTGCCAGTGGACCCGGTCTCCCGGCCGGCGAGTCCGGAGCACGAGCTTCGCTCCGGGGGGGACGGGGACCCGCTGCCCTTCCTCGTTCGCCTGCCCCTCCGGGGTGGTTTCCACCAGGAGTCCTCCGGGCAGCTCGACACGTCCCGGCACGGCCAGGGCATAGGCAAAGGGCGATGGGGCCTTTGTGCGCGGGGCCACTCGGATCTCGTCGAACCGTACGTGGGCGACGCGGTTCCCGGGGAGAGCAAGGGAGCGGCCCGACGCACCGGGTGAGCGGACGAGCGCCAGGAGACGTTCCAGGTGCACTGCTCCAACTCCGCGCCGCCCCCCGGCCTGGCCGAGGGCGGCGCGGAGGGCGAGGCGCGCGACCGCCGGCGGGGCCGCGGCGAGTGCCCTCCGCAACAGGAGAATCCCGTCGCCATCGCGTCGGGCGACGCGGACCAGCAGCCGGCGCGCCCGCCGCTCGAGCAGGCGGGCCTCGTCGGCGAGGATCGAGGCCGTGCGGGCGAGGGTCTCCTTGATCCGCGGGTTGAAACGGCTCTCCAGGTAGGGCAGTAGCTCGTGACGCACGCGGTTGCGGAGGAAACGCGGATCGGCATTGGTAACGTCCTCGCGCCAGGGGAGGCCCCGCTCTTCGAGATAGGCCAGCACCTCCTGGCGCGAGAGCGTGAGCAAGGGTCGAACGAGTCCGCGGGTCCGGGCGCGCATCGCGCCGAGACCCGCGCGTCCGGACCCGCGGACGAGCCTCAGCAGCAGCGTCTCCGCCTGGTCGTCGCGGTTGTGGGCGGTGGCGATGGCGTCGGCACTCTCCTCCCTCGCGATCCGGCGCAGGAAGAGATAGCGCTCCCGGCGGGCGGCGTCCTCGAGTCCCCGACGTTCGCGCTGGGCGCGCGCGCGAACGTCGGCGTGGCCGATCCGGACGGGCACGTCCAGCCTCTTGCAGAGGTCCTCACAGAACCGTGCGTCGTCTGCGGATTCCGGCCGAAGGCCGTGGTCCAGGTGTGCGGCTACCAGTTCAATACCGCGCCGCTTCCGTAGCGAGACGAGCGCGTCCAGCAGCGCCACCGAATCCGCCCCCCCCGAAAGTGCCACGACCAGGACGCGAGGCACACCCCGCCCTCGACCCGCGAGGGCCTGGTCCACCGCGCCGACGAGGGGTCGCATCCTCATGGAGCCGGCCTCCGGAAGAGTTGGTGGCGGTGCAGGGATTCGAACCCCGGACGCCGCGGATATGAGCCGCGTGCTCTAACCAACTGAGCTACACCGCCAGATTTGGGGAGAAACCGGGCGCCTTCCACCCTGAAGCTTACACGAAAACCGGCCATATTCGCGCGTGCTACACTCGACAGGGTCTCACGGATGAACTGCAGCGTCTGTCAGAAGGACGACCAGGAGACGACGCTGCACAAGTGCCCCATCTGCTTCAAGCTCGTCTGCGAGAACTGCACGATTCGCAGCTACGGCCGCACGTTCTGCACCAAGCTCTGCGCGGACCAGTTCTTCTTCGGCGACGACGACGAATAGCTCAGGGGTAGGCGGGGCGCTCTCCCGGATCGGCGCGCTTCAGGTGGAGCTGCCCGCACGCGGCGAGGATGTCCTGCCCGCGGGGGCGGCGCACGGACACCGCCACGTGAGCGTCGGCGAGGACCTTCGCGAACGCCTCCACTGACTCCGCCGATGGCGCGCCGAACGGGATCTCGGGTGCGGGGTTCAGGGGGATGAGGTTGACCTTGACCCGCCGGCCCTTCAGGAGGCGCACGAGCTCGCGCGCCTGGGTCGCGCTGTCGTTGACCCCGCGCAGGAGCACGTACTCGTAGGTCACGAGCCCACCCCGCGGTATCGGATAGCGGCTGGCCGTCTCGATGACGTCCGCGAGCGGGTACTTCTCCTCGATGGGCATGAGGGCGCGCCGCAGGACCGCGTTGGGAGCGTGCAGGCTGATCGCGAGGTTGGGCCGCACCGGCTCCCGCATCAGCCTCTCGAGCGCGGGCAGGATCCCCACCGTGGAGAGGGTGAGCTTCTTGGGGGGGACCGCGAAGCCCTCGGGATCCATGAGGATCCGAAGCGCAGAGACGGTGGCCTCGTAGTTCAGGAGAGGCTCCCCCATCCCCATCACCACGACGTTCCAGGGGAGCTCGCGCGGCGGCGCGTCCTCCATGACCGCGGCCACTTGTCCGAGGATCTCCCAGGGCCGGAGGTTGCGCTTGTAGCCGGCGATGCCGGTGAGGCAGAAGGCGCACGCGAGCGGACAGCCCGCCTGCGTGGAGATGCAGATGGTGCGACGCTTCTCCTCGGGGATGTAGACGCTCTCTACCGCGGCGGGACCGGTGCGTTCGCCTTGTAGCGCCTCCAGCCGGAAGAGGTACTTCCGCGTGCCGTCGTACGAGAGCGACTGCTCCCTGACCTCGGGCCAGCGCACCTCGTACTCGGCTTCCAGCCGCCGCCGGAGCCCCTTGCCGAGGTCGGTCATCTCCGCGACGGAGCGGGCGCGCTTGCGGTAGAGCCAGGAGTAGACCTGGCGCGCCCGATACCTGGGCTCGCCGAGAGACGCAACGGCGCGCTCCAACTCCGCCTTCTCCAGCCCGAAGAGGTTGGGGCGCGCCATGCCCGATCATACTGCCGCGGGACCCGGCGCCGGAGGGGGGCCTGGGCGCGGTCGAAAGCTACGAGGGCGTGCTCAGACGTCCCGGCGCGGCCGCTTGAGCACCGGACCGGCGAGCGGCCCCGGCCACCAGCCTCGTCGCTGGACGTTCTCCAGGGCCACGCGTTCGGCGCGGTCGGCGAGCAACTGCTCCACCCATTTGATGAGGACGGGCCCGCGTGTCCCGGACGCGAGGCCCCGTCGGATCTCGTCGGCTTCCTGGTCGCTGAGCATGGGCGCAGGATAGCGCGCGTGCCGTCCCGGCCAGGTCCGGGAAGGGGTATGATCCGCGACCGTCGCGGGAAGGACCAGAGTGGCGCTCGAGGATCCAGGACAAGTGCGTTCCGCGGGCGTGCCCGTCGCGTGCTCGGGAGAGGGCACCCTTCCGGAGTACGCCTCCCCGGGGGCGGCGGGGGCCGATCTACGGTCGAGCGTTGCCCTCGAGATCCCCGCAGGCGGACGCGCCGCGGTCCCCACGGGACTCTCCATCGAGATTCCCCCCGGCCACGTGGGGCTCGTGTGGCCTCGCAGCGGGCTCGCCGTCCGGCACGGCATCGACACCCTCGCCGGCGTCATCGACAGCGACTACCGGGGAGAGGTCAAGGTCGTGCTCGTCAACCACGGCCCCGACCCGTTCCGGATCGGGCCCGGCGACCGGATCGCCCAGCTTCTCCTCCAGCGCGTGGAGCGCGCGTCGTTCGCGCGACAACGCGACCTCGCCCCCACCGAGCGCGGGAGCGGCGGCTTCGGCTCTACCGGCGCCTAGCCCTCCTCGATTTCGGAATCGAGGAGGTTTCCTGCGGCATCGGGCAGACGAAAGTGTCTTCCGAGGCCACCTTCTGTCGCATAGGGAGGGCAGGAGGGGCGGCCCCGATCCCTCGAGGAGGTTTCGTCCATGCGCATCCGTTCAATCGCTTTCGTGCTCGTCCCCCTGGCCGCCGCGGCCCCCGCGATCGCCGCCAGCGTGCATCTCAAGGTCAAGGCAGAGACGGGCACCCAGCCCGTCAAGCTGACGGTCAAGGCCCTGAGCCACGTCCCGGTGAACCTTTCCGCCGAGCCCATCGTCTACGTGGACGAGGGCCAGGGCTTCAAGGCGCGGCCCGATCTGCGCTGCCGCATCGCGAACTCGGACAAGGCTCTGCAGCTGGAGGCGGATCGTGAGTTCACGGGGAGCTGCGAGCTTCCCCTCGCACCCTCGCCGCGTCTGCGCGTCCGTCTGGGCTACAAGCACGGCGAGACGCTGTCCACCTCGAACACTCTCACCCTCGCGGTTCCGGGCACGGCCACGGCCCGGGCCGGCCGGTAAGACAGGGACCAGCCGAGCGTCCCCCCGCCGGGTGCCGATCCCGCGCACCCGGCGGCGGCGATAGGCATGTGGACGACCGTAGAGGTTCTTCACCTCGTCGCCGCCGTTCCCCTCGCGCTCCTCTTCGTCCTCCTCGTCCGCGACCACCGCTCCGACCGCAGCGCGCTCGCGACGCTCTTCTTCGTCACGGTGAGCCTCGTCCACGCGTTCGACCCTTTCGTCTCCACGGGCTCGATCACGGGCAAGGCGTTCTTCGTGGTGGGCAGCCTCACCGCCGCGTCCTTCTGGGTGCTGGCCAAGGTGCACTTCGACGACGAGTTCCGCTTCTCCTGGGAGCACGCGGCCCTCCTCGCGGTCCCCCTCGTCGCTTCCTGGGTCTCCCGCCCGGACGCGGGCGTAGCACCTCCGCTCCTCCGCCTGCTCCCCAAGGTCATCGGCCTCGCCTTCGCGATCCACGCCCTCCTCACCGTCTACGTGGGCGCGCGCTCCGACCTCGTGGTGAGCCGCCTCCGCCTCCGCTACGTGGTGTTGTGGTCGACCGGCACCTACATCCTGATGAAGACGCTCATGGACGCGTTCGTCGAGGGCTCGCCCGCGGAGGCTCCCGCCGAGCTGCTCGCCTCCGCGGTGCGTAGCCTGCTCGCGTTCGGGCTCATCGCCATGTCTCTGAGCGTGCGTCCGGATCTCTTCCGGCCGCCCCGCGTCACGGTCGAGGCCCCCGGGCTCGACCCGCGCCTCGCCGAGGCGCTCCACCGCCTGGTCGAGGAGGGCGCCGTCTACCGGGAGGAAGGGCTGACGATCGGGGGCCTCGCCGAGCGCATGGCCGTGCACGAGTACAAGGTGCGGCAGCTCATCAACGACCAGCTCGGCTTCCGGAACTTCAACGCGTTCCTCAACCACTACCGCGTCCGGGCGGCCCAGCGCCTCCTCGCCGACCCCGACACCCGCCACCGCAACGTGGCGGAGGTCGCGTACGAGGTGGGCTATCGCTCGCTCGCCCCCTTCAACCGCGCCTTCAAGGACACCACCGGCCAGACCCCCACCGAGTTCCGGAGCGCCCGACTCGCCTGAGCCCTCGCGGGCCCGGGCTCGACCCCGGACCGGTTTCGGGACTAAGATCGCCGCTTGGCCCGCGCGCCGGGCCGACTCCCCGAGACGGAGGCCGCAGGACCACGATGGAACTCGATCGCATCATCATCACGGGCGCCCGACAGCACAACCTCAAGAACGTCACCGTCGAGATCCCCAAGAAGAAGCTCGTGATCCTCACCGGGGTCTCGGGCTCCGGGAAGTCCTCGCTCGCCTTCGACACCCTCTACGCGGAAGGGCAGCGCCGCTACATCGAGAGCCTGTCCGCCTACGCGCGCCAGTTCCTGGGACAGATGGACAAGCCGGTCTACGACTCCATCCGCGGCCTCGCCCCCACGATCTCGATCGAGCAGAAGGCGGCGAGCGGCAACCCGCGCTCCACCGTGGGCACGATCACGGAGATCCACGACTACCTGCGCGTCCTCTGGGCGCGGGTGGGCCGGCTCACCTGCCACAGCTGCGGCCGGCCGGTGTCGCAGCAGTCCGCGCAGCAGATCGTCCACGAGATCGCGGAGCTGTCCGCGGGCACGAAGTTCCTCGTGCTCGCCCCCCTCGTGAAGGAGAGGAAGGGCGAGCACAAGGACGTGCTGGAGGCGGTGCGCAAGTCCGGCTTCACGCGGGTGCGGGTGGACGGGATCGTGCTCTCGCTCGACGACGAGATCCGGCTCGACAAGAAGAAGAAGCACTCGATCGACGCGGTGGTGGACCGCCTGGTGGCCAAGCCGGGGATCAGCCAGCGCCTCAGCGACTCGGTGGAGACGGCGCTCCGCCACGGCCAGGGGCTCGTGATCGTGGCCCCCGAAGGGCAGCCCGAGATGGTGCTGTCCGAGCACCGCGCCTGCCCCCATTGCGGGATCTCGTTCCCCGAGCCCACGCCCCAGCTCTTCTCGTTCAACTCTCCGCAGGGGATGTGCCCGGACTGCATGGGCCTCGGCACGCGCATGGAGATGGCCCCCGAGCTCGTGGTCCCCAACCCCGACCTCTCCGTGAACGAGGGGGCGGTGAAGCCCCTGGGCGCGGTGGGCGAGGGGACGAGCTGGGGGACGGACGTCGTGCGCGCGGTGGCGAAGGAGCACGGCATCGACCTCAACAAGCCCTGGAAGCAGCTCTCCGCCGCGCACCGCAAGGTCATCCTCTACGGGACGGGGGGGGAGCGCGTGCGCGTGCAGGTCCGGGGGTCCTGGGGCTCCGGGGCCTTCCGGATGCGCTACGAGGGCGCCATCAACTCCATGATGCGCCGCATGCGGGAGACGCGCTCCGAGGAGATGCGGCAGTACTACCAGAAGTTCCTCTCCAGCCGCCCCTGCTCCACCTGCGGGGGGCGCCGCATCCGGGCCGAGGCTCTCGGGGTGAAGGTCGCGGGCCGTCACATCGCGGAGGTCACGGCGCTCTCCGTGGCGGGGGCTTACGAGTTCTTCGACACGCTCGACCTCAAGGGCTCCGAGGCCAAGATCGCCGTCGAGCTCCTGAAGGAAATCCGGTCGCGGCTGCGCTTCCTGCTCGACGTCGGCCTCAGCTACCTCACCCTCGATCGGCCCGCGCCCTCGCTCTCCGGAGGCGAGGGACAGAGGATCCGCCTCGCCAGCCAGATCGGGAGCGAGCTCACGGGGGTCATCTACGTGCTCGACGAGCCTTCGATCGGGCTCCACCAGCGCGACAACCGAAAGCTCCTCGCCGCGCTCCAGCACCTGCGCGACATCGGCAACACGGTGGTGGTGGTGGAGCACGATCGCGAGGCCATGGAGGAAGCGGACTGGCTCGTGGACTTCGGCCCGGGGGCGGGGCGGCAGGGCGGCCAGATCGTGGCCGCGGGCACTCCCGGCGATGTCATGAAGTCGAAGGCGAGCCTCACCGGCCGCTACCTGAGCGGCGACCTCGAGATCGCCCTCCCGCAGGAACGCCGCCGCGCGGACGGACGGAAGCTGCGGGTGGTGGGGGCGCGGGAGAACAACCTCAAGGATCTCACCGTGGACTTTCCGCTCGGGCTCTTCGTGTGCGTCACCGGCGTGTCGGGGGCGGGCAAGAGCACGCTCGTCAACCAGATCCTCTACCCCGCGGTGGCCCGGGCCCTCCACGGCAGCGACCGGACGGTGGGCGCGCACACGAAGATCGAGGGGCTGCCGGAGATCGACAAGGTCATCGACATCGACCAGAGCCCGATCGGGCGCACCCCCCGCAGCAACCCCGCGACCTACACGAAGCTCTTCGACCAGATCCGCGACTTCTTCGCGCTCCTCCCCGAGGCGCGCATGCACGGCTACACGCCGGGCCGCTTCTCGTTCAACGTCAAGGGCGGCCGCTGCGAGGCCTGCGAGGGCGACGGGGTGAAGCGCGTGGAGATGCACTTCCTGCCCGACGTGTACGTGCCGTGCGAGGTCTGCCACGGCAAGCGCTTCAACGAGGCGACGCTCCAGGTGAAGTACAACGGCCTGTCGATCGCGGACGTCCTCGAGCGCACGGTGGACGAGGCGCTCGTGCTCTTCCAGAACCACCCGCAGATCCGCCGGGCCCTGGAGACGCTCGCGGACGTGGGCCTCGGCTACATCGCCCTCGGCCAGAGCTCGCCCACGCTCTCCGGAGGGGAGGCCCAGCGCGTCAAGCTCTCCCGCGAGCTCTCGAAGCGCTCCACGGGACGAACCCTGTACATCCTCGACGAGCCCACCACCGGGCTCCACTTCGACGACATCAAGAAGCTCCTGCGCGTCCTCGACCGCCTCGTGTCCGGGGGGAACACCGTGGTCGTGATCGAGCACAACCTGGACGTGATCAAGACCGCCGATCACGTCATCGACGTGGGTCCGGAGGGCGGGGACGCAGGGGGGCGCCTCGTGGCCGCGGGCACGCCGGAGGAGGTGGCGGGCGTCAAGGGCTCCTACACGGGGCGCTTCCTCGCGGACATGCTGCCCCGCTCGGCGCCCAAGCGCGCGGCCCGCTGAGCGCGCGGATGCGACGCCTGGCGGCCCTGCTCTTCGCCGCGGCGCTCGTGACGCGGGCTCAAGGAGGCGAAGGCTCCCGTCCGGTGGTCGGCCGGTCGATGGTGGCCACGCGCTACGGGATCGTGGCCGCCTCCCAGCCCCTCGCCGCGCGCGCGGGCACGCTC
Source organism: uncultured Acidobacteriota bacterium (assembly GCA_963742595.1). Classification (GTDB taxonomy): domain Bacteria; phylum Acidobacteriota; class Vicinamibacteria; order Fen-336; family Fen-336; genus CAVPGH01. The sequence continues at coordinate 1,848,344 of CAVUMT010000001.1, forward strand.
CTGCTGGAGCGGGGCGGTAACGCCGTGGACGCCGCCATCGCGGCCAACGCGGCCATGGGCGTGATGGAGCCGGCCATGAACGGCATCGGCGGCGACCTCTTCGTCCTCTACTGGGAAGCGAAGGCGCGGAAGCTGCACGGCCTCAACGCCTCGGGGTGGGCCCCGACCGGCCTGACGCGCGAGCGTCTCGCCGCGAAGGGCCTCAAGCGGATGCCGATCGAGGGTGTGGACCCGATCACGGTGCCCGGGGCCGTCGCGGGCTGGCACGCGCTCCGCGAGCGGTTCGGGACGAAGGCCTTCCGGGAACTCCTCGCCCCCGCGATCCGCTACGCGAACGAGGGCTTCCCGGTGGGCGAGGTCACCGCCGCGGCGTGGGCCGACCCGGAGGCGCTCGCCCTCCTCAGGTCGTCGCCCGGCGCGGCTCGAACCTACCTGATCGACGGCCACCCTCCAAGGGAGGGCGACGTCTTCCGGAACAGTGATCTCGCGCGCTCTCTCGAGCGGATCGCCGAGGCGGGGCGTGACGGCTTCTACCGGGGCGCCACCGCCGACGCGATCCTCGGGGCAGTGCGCGCGGGCGGGGGCACGATGACGCCGGCCGACCTCGCCGAGCTGGAGCCCGAATGGGTGGACCCGGCTTCGACGCGCTACCGGGGCTGGACCGTCTACGAGATCCCCCCGAACACGCAGGGGATCGCGGCCCTCATGATGCTCGACATCATGGAGACGTTCCCACTGGGAGCCTGGGGGTTCCATTCTCCCGACGCGCTGCACGTGATGATCGAGGCCAAGAAGCTGGCCTACGCCGACATGCTCCGCTACGTGGCGGACCCGCGCTTCGCGTCCGTGCCCACCCGCGAGCTCCTCGACGAGGCGCGGGCCGCGCGCCAGGCGAAGCGGATCGACATGGCGAAGGCGGCTTGCGCGGTCGAGCCCGATCGGCTCGCCGGCGTGAGCGACTCCGCGGGCCGCGACACCATTTACCTGTCAGTCGTGGACCGAGAGGGCAACATCGTCTCGCTCATCCAGAGCATCTACTGGGCCTTCGGCTCCGGAGTGGTGCCGGAGGGGACCGGATTCGCACTCCACAACCGCGGCGCCCTCTTCACGCTCGATCCCGGCCGTCCGAACACGCTGGCTCCGCGCAAGCGGCCGCTCCACACGATCATCCCCGGCTTCATGGAGAAGGACGGCGTCCGGATCGGCTTCGGGATCATGGGCGGTTTCAACCAGGCGCAGGCCCACGCGCAGTTCGTGGCCGGCGTCGCCGACTACGGCTTCACGATCCAGGAGGCGCTCGAGGCCGGCCGTTTCACAAAGCCGACCTTCTCCGGCTGCGACGTCGAGATCGAGGCGCTCGTGCCCGAAACGGCGCGCGCCGACCTCGTGCGGCGGGGTCACGTGCTGCAGGTGGTCCCCCCGCGCCGCGACAATTTCGGATGGGGCCAGGCCGTGCTCGCGCGGCCCGATGGCGTCCACTTCGGCGCCTCCGAGCCCCGCCACGACGGCGCGGCGATACCCGAGAGCCCTCCGATCTTCGAGAACTAGGGCCCGTTACTTGAAGATACCGAGCGCCCTCAGGATGGCGATGAGGACCGCCGCCCCCACCACGGCGAGGACCCAGGACATGAGCGGCGTCCCTCCGACTCCGAGCGTGGCGCCGAGCCAACCCCCCAGGCTTGCTCCGACGATCCCCACGACGACGTTGGCGAGGATGCCCATCTGGGCGTTCGTCTTCATGAAGACGCTCGCCAGCCAGCCGACGATGCCGCCGATGATCAGGTAGACGATCAGACCCATCGCGTTCTCCTTTTCAGGTTTCGAGCCCGCGGGTTCCCAGGAGGCACTCTACACCCGACGCGACGGGGTCGACACCCGCCGGAGAACGTCGGCGCGCCCCGTCCCCTAGCGCCAGAGGCCCAGGACGAGGCCCATCGCCGCGAAGGAGACGGTCAGGTACCCGCCGTTGATGAAGATGTAGCTCCAGGGGCGCCGCTCGAAGAGTGCTATGACGCCCAGGCCGAGGGCGGCCCACCCGAGGCCGGCGAGGAGACCCGCCGTCACCGCCCAGGAGACCGTCGTCTCGGGACCGGCGAGGAAGGCGGCGAGGTTCGCGGCCATGATCAGGCAGAAGACGAACGACACGCCGAAGATCACCGCCGGCGACCCCCTGCGGACGTCCTCCTCCGTGAAGCCGTTGGCGCGCATCCAGGGCTTGTAGAAGAGGGCGGGCGAGTACCAGAGACCCCCGATCACGAAGTTGACGACTCCCGCCGCGAGCACGGCTCCGATATTGACGTTCATTCCCGCCTCCGTTCGGTTCAGGACGATGCGTGGAGGATAGGGCGGAGGGGCTCGCCGACTCTTGGAAAAAACGGAACTCAGTCGAGGGGCAGGTAGTTCACGAGCCCGCGGAACGCGGCCACGTAGCCACTGGGGGTGACCCCGGCGAGCTCGCGGAAGTCCCGGGCCAGGTGCGATTGGTCGTAGTAGCCGTGGAGCACCGCGACGTCCGCCCAGTCGGGCTCCTCGGGCGGACGGCCCCGCAGCTCCAGGTCCTCGGCGGCGGGGTCGGCGCCCTCCTTCCGGGCCACGTGGTTGAGCACCTGCTGGAAGCGCCGGATGCGGGCGTACTGCTTGGGCGTGATCCCCACCCAGCGGCGGAAGAGCCCGAGCAGGTGCCGCTGGCTGTATCCGATCTCCAGGGCGAGGTCAGCGATCCGGAAGCCGGCGGGGGCGAAGAGCCGTCCCGTCGCGTGCTCCACGACCGGGTCCGCGTCCAGGCGTCCCGCCGCACGCTCGAGCAGCCAGGCTTCGACCGCGGCCAGCTTGAGCGGGACGGTGGGCGCTTCCAGGATGCGGTCCCGCAGGGAGGTGCCCGCTACGCCGAGGACGGCGTCGAGCTCGACCACCGTGTCGGTGATGGCCTCCGCGGGAAAGCCGAGGAAGGGGAAAGCCCCTCCCGGGCGGAAGCGGATCACGGTCATGGAGGCGCCGGAGGCGGCTTCGATCGCGATCCAGTCGTTCCGCATGCCCGAGATCCACGCCTTGCGGAACGACACGGAACGGACGAGGTCACCGCGGTCGTAGAGGCGCTTCGGAGTGTCGGTCAGGTCCACCACGATCTCGACCGCCCCGTCCGGAAGGAGCTTCTCCTTGCTGTGGGAAGGGTCGTGGCCCTCGTAGTACGTGACGAGCTCGACGAAGCGGTCGAGGGGCGGCCGAGGCTGGTGCAGGTGGAAGAGCACGGAGGGGCGGAGTATACGCGTAGCACCCCCAATGTCCGCGGCGGGCGTGCGCGCTTATACTGTCCCAATTGTCCCGCGTCAGCCCAAGGAGCGTGTCCGAGTGGCCGTGAGCGAGAAGCCCGCCGCCGCCGAGATCGCTGCCCCCGACCGCGAGGCGGAGAAGCGGCTCAAGAAGGAGCGAAAGCTGACCGCGGACGCGCACCGCTCCCTCGACGCCAGGGAGCGCTACCGCGCGCTCGTGGACGCGCTCGACGAGGGGCACCAGCTCCTCGAGATCGCCGATCGCAAGGCCCGTTTCGCGCTCGTGATCATGGGAGCACTGAACGTTCTCACGTTCCTCCTCGCCACCCGCACGGAGCTGATCGAGTTCATCCCCGCGAGCTGGCGCTCCGGGCTCGCGATCTACCTCGTGCTCTACGCCCTCGTGGCCGTCTACTTCTTCCTGCAGGCCATCGAAGCGCTGCGCCCCCGCCGCTTCAATCCCCACCTGGAGTACCCGGGGACGGCGGGTCCCGAGCACTTTCCCATGGGACTGCGCTACTACGAGGACGTGGTGACGAGGGACCTCGAGGCGCACCGGCGGGCCTGGCGCGAGGTGCGCTTCGGCCAGCTCAACGCCGAGCTCTCGGTGCAGACGCACATCATGGCGCGCACGAACCAGGACAAGTACACGGCGCTCCGGCGGCTCTACGCGGGCCTCCGGGTCATGACCCTGCTCGCCGCGGTGCTCATCACCGTCATCGCGTTCGCCGCTCTCGCGATCGGGCAGGAGCCGACGATACACGCCAAGGGGACGAAGGCTCCGCGGCGGGCTGCGGCCGCCCTCGGACCGCCGGAGCGCGTGGCCGAGAGCGGGGCCCGCGAGCCCTCGGGAGTCGCCTGCGACCCGCGCGGCCGCCTCTTCCTGGTAGGAGACGAGGGCCGGCTCGTGGAGCTGGACGGGGAGGGCCGCGTGCTCGCCTCCCATCCCCTGAAGGGGGACATCGAGGACGTGGCCCTGCACACTCCGAGCGGGCTCGTGGTCCTCCTCTCGGAGCGGAAGTCGGCGCTCGTGCTCTTCGACGCGGCGCGTGGGGAGGAGCGTCGCGAGATCCGGCTCGACACGCGCGCCCTCCTCGGCGAGGAGCCCACCGTGAAGAACCAGGGCTTCGAGGGCCTCGCCTTCCGCGAGGACGCGGCCCGACCCGGAGGCGGGGTCTTCTACCTCGTGCACCAGCGCGCCCCCGCGATGCTCGTGACGGTGGCCTTCGATCCTGCCCGAGCCCCGGACGTGCTGGGGGCGGAAAGCGTCGTGGCGCGCCGGAAGCTCGAGGGAAAGGGTGACTTCACCGGCGCCACGTGGATTCCCGCCCTCGAGCGGCTCGTAGTGATCGCGGACGCGCAGGACCGCCTGCTCGTCCTGCGCGCGGACGGCTCCCCCGAAGCGAGCCTGGCGCTCCCGGGCGTGCAGCAGGAGGGCCTCTGCGTGGACGCGATCGGAACTCTCTGGGTGGCGGACGACCGGGCGGGCCTCCTCCGCTTCCAGGGCGCGCTCTCCGTGCTCCGCTCGGCCCTCGCCCCCGGAGAGGGCCTTTGAAGGGAGCTCGTGCGGGGGCTCTATGCGGCGTCCTCCTCCTGCTCGGGGGGGCGGCGCTGGCCCAGGAGGGCGGACATTTCGGTCCCGGTCTCCGTTACCGGAACAAGGCCGCGGGCTTCGAGATCGGGGTGACCGGCTACGCCCAGATCGACTACATCGATTTCCTCAACTGGCAGAGCCTCGACGAGTCGCAGCCCCTGGAGAGCCCCGATTGGAATCCCACGCGCCTCCGGGTCAGCCTCGAAGGGGAGTGGCGCCGGCTCTCGTGGGAGCTCCAGGGTGACTTCGGGGACGTCGCGAACTTCACCGATGACCCGGAGACCCAGCGCCTTCGCGACGCCTGGCTCAACTACCGTTTCTCAAAGCCGTTCGAGCTCCGGGTCGGGCATTTCAAGGTTCCGGTGGGCCTCGAATGGCTGACCTCGGCGCGCCGCCTCGACTTCGTGCTGCGGTCGCTTCCCTCCCGCAACCTGTCCCCCGATCGCGACTGGGGGGTCGCGGCCCACGGCGAGATCGGCCGGGTCGAGTACACCGTCGGAGTGTTCCAGGGCGACGACTCCTACAGCTTCCGGAGCACGGGCCCCACGGCCGCGGGCCGGCTGGTGGTGAAGCTCGGCGATCTCGCGCTCGGAGGCTCCCTCGCCCAGGGGGACGTGGACCCGGAGGAGGAGGTGCCGGGGGCGCTCCCCCAGCCCCGCGGGCAGGAAGGGCGCGCCGTCTCCTCCTTCGAGTTCTTCAAGCGGAAGTACGTGGACGGGAGCCGGCGCTGGATCGGCGGCGACCTCGCGTTTCTTCGGGGCCCGTTCGGGATCAAGGGCGAGTATCTGGAGCAGCGCGAAGAGCGCCGCGGCCAGGGGCCGACCTTCGAGGACCTTCCCGCGGTCAAGGGCAGCGGGTGGGCGGCCTCCGCGACCTGGCTCGTCACCGGGGAGAAGAAGAAGCGCACGATCCGGCCGGACCGCCCGGTCTTCCACGGGCCCGGAGCCGTGGAGCTGGGCTTCCGCTACGACGAGGTTCGATACGACGACGTGGGACCGGATACCGGCTTCGCGGGCGTGGGCGACCGCTCGCGGAACGTCCGTCTCGCGGCCGAACGCTGCCTCACGGCCGGGATCTCCTGGTGGCCTCGCGCTTTCCTGCGCATCGAGGGGAACTTGGCGCGGGAGAGCTTCGAGGACCCCCTGCTCGCGCCGGAGCCAGGACGGGAAGGAAACTACTTGAGCGTGATCGTTCGCTTCCAGATCGAGTTACCCTAGAAGGTCATGCGCAGGGAGCTTCTGTCGATCGTGGCCGCGCTCGCCCTCGGCGCGTGCGGGGGGGGAGGATCGTCGGGCACCGGCCCGTCCGCGACGCCGTCTCCGACCCCCAGCCCCGGGGCCTCGCCCCCAGCGAGCGCTTCGAGCGATCCCATCTTCGACCAGAGCCGGCTGCACGAGGTGCGGATCTCCATCGATCCTTCCGACTGGGCGGCCCTCCAGGAGAATTTCCGGAGCAACGATTACTACGCCGCGGACATCACGCTCGACTCGACGACGGTGCGCCAGGTCGGGATCCGGTCCCGGGGCTCCGGATCGCGGAGCGAGGTGAAGCCGGCGCTCAAGGTGGACTTCAACAAGTACGTCTCGACCCAGGAGTACGGGGTCTACAAGACCATGGTGCTCGACAACCAGGTCCAGGACCCCACCTTTCTCCGCGAGCGGCTCACCTTCGTGGTCTTCGAGGCGATGGGCATTCCCGCTCCCCACAACGCGTTCGCGCGGCTCTCCGTGAACGGTCAGTACTGGGGGCTCTACCAGGTGACGGAGTCCATCAGCAAGCCCTTCCTGCAGGCGCGGCTCGGGGAGGAGAGCGGCAACCTGTTCGACTACCAGTACTCGTTCCCCTGGGACTTCTCGTACATGGGCGACGACCCCGGGGACTACGTGCCCGTGCCCTTCGAGCCCCAGACGAACGAGGATCACCTCGACGCGACCGGCCTCGTGGACTTCGTGCGCACGATCAACGGGGCGACGGACGGCACGTTCACCGCCACCATGGGAGCCTGGCTCGACCGCGACCGCTTCCTCACGCACCTCGCGGTCGAGAACGCCGTGGCGGAGAGCGACGGGATCGTGGGCCGGCTGGGGACGAACAACTTCTACCTCTACCAGTACGGCGGTCAACGCCGCTTCGTCTTCCTGCCCTGGGACAAGGACTCCGCGTTCTCCACGGGCAGCCAGTCCGTCTATCTGCGCATCGACACGAACGTGCTGACGCGCCGGCTCCTCGCCGACCCCGCGATGCAGCAGACGTACGTCGCGACGCTGCGTCGGACCGTGACCTCGTTCGTGAACTCGCGCTACCTCACCCCGCGCCTGGAGACGGCCTACACGCAGATCCGGGAGTCGGCCCTCGCCGATCCCAAGAAGCCGTTCACGAACAGCGAGTTCGAGCTGGGCGTGGGGGGCTTGCGGGGGATCATCGCCGCCCGGGAAGGGGATGTCCTCGCCCAGACGGGCGGACCGTAGCCCTATTCGGCGAAGGCCTCGTTGACCACCGTGCCTGTGGCCGCGGCCCCGGGCCGGAGGCCGAGGACGAAGAGCGCGGTGGCCGCGGTGTCGACGGTGCGCACGGGGCGGGTGAGCTCGCGGCCGCGGCCGGGGATGCGCGGCCCCGCCACGATCCAGGGGATCGTCATGTCCTCGGGGATCGTGGATCCGTGCACGGTGGCGCGCCCGCCGTGGTCCGAGGTGAAGATGATCGTGGTCTCGGGAGGGAGGGCGGTGAGGAGCCGTCCGATCGCGGCGTCGGCTTCCGCGAGCTGCTCCAGGTAGGCCGCCGACATCCAGCCCTTCGCGTGGCCGGCGATGTCCACGTCGGGAAAGTGCACGAACATGAGGTCGAAGCCGGCCTGGACCTGGACGATGGCCTCGTTGGCCACGTCGGCGTCGCCGAGGCGGGTGACCACGAACGCGTCGATCGTTCCCGCGACCTCGAGGTGCCGGAGCTTCTCCTTGCCGGCCACGAGCACGGTGCGGAGCCCGGCGTCGTGGGCGACGGCGAAGACGGTGGGCACGGTGCAGTTGCCTCTTTGCGCGTTGTAGTCGTCCCAGAGGATCCCGTGGCCCGTGGGTACGAAGCCCGTCAGCATGGACGTGTGGGCGGGAAGGGTCATCGACGGGTAGACGGTCTGCGCCTTCCAGGTGTAGGCGCCCCGCCGCGTGAGGCCGAAGATGTTGGGCACCGGAGCCAGGGAGAGCGCATCCCCCCGGAGCCCGTCCACCGAGAGGATCGCGACCTTGGGCGGGGGAGGTGGAGTGGGGACGGGTGTCGGCAGCGTCGTGGACGTGGGAGTGGCGGGAGTCGGACCGCCGCAAGCTGCGCTCAAGGCGGCGATCGCCGCCCAGAGGAGGGGGATCAAAGTCACAGAACGCCTCAAAGTCCGGGGCACGCTCGGGAGGCGGCCCCGGCCCAGGCCGGGCAAGTTCATCGAAGTTCCTGGGGACTATTCTATCTGGAGTTCGCGGGCGCTCGGCAAGATCTCTTTGGAAGCCCCGCTGTGATCCCGATCACCTGAACACTAATCGTTTCAAAGCGTCCCAGGGAGGGCCTGGGCTGCCGGCTGCTGTTGGGTGAGGCAGTGGAGGGTGCCCAGTCCCCAGACGAGATCGACGGCGTGCACGCCCACCACGGGGCGATCGCGGAAGACCTCCGAAAGGACCCCCAGGGCCACCCGGTCGGCGGGGTCGTTGAACGTGGGAACGATGACCGCCGCGTTCGCCACGTAGAAGTTCGCGTAGCTCGCGGGCAGGCGCTGCCCGTTGAACACCAGGGGAAGGGGCATCGGCAGGGGGACGACCTCGGGCCGGGAGCCGTCGGCAAGGCGCGCGCCTTCGAGGCGCTCGCGGTTCTCCTCCAGGGCCGTGTAGTTGGGGTCGCGGGGATCCTTTTCCCGGCAGAGCACGATGGTGCGCGCACCCACGAAGCGGGCGACGTCGTCGACGTGCCCGTGCGTGTCGTCGCCCGCGATCCCCCTTCCCAGCCACAGAACGTGGGTCGCACCGAGGGACTCGCGCAGAACGCTCTCGTAGTCGCTCCGGGTGAAGCCCGGGTTCCTGACCTGGACCGCGGGGTCGAGCAGGCATTCTTCGGTGGTGAGCAAAGCACCTCCCCCGTTCACGTCGACTGCACCCCCTTCCAGGACCACCGGCCGGCCGCCGTGCTCCACCGCGTGAAGGGGCAGCCGCAGGGCGGCGGCGGCCCGGCGCGGCGTCTCCGCGTCTTTCTTCCAGTCCGGGTACTTCGCCCAGCCGTTGAAGCGGAATCCCGCGATCGCGCGTTCGCCTCCGCGACGGACGAAGATCGGTCCCTTGTCGCGCGTCCAGCCGCGATCGGACGGCCAGCGGAAGAAATCCACGCGCCCGAGATCGGCTCCCACCTTCCGGAGAACGCGGCGGGCCCCGGTCTCGGTCCTCGCATCGGGCACGATGATCCGGACGCGCTCGCCCGGATCGAGCTTGCGGACGATCTCCCCGTACGCCCAGGGGATCGGCGCAAAGCGCCCCGGCCAGTCGGTGAGCTGGTGGGGCCAACCCAGCCACGTGGCTTCGTGACGCTCCCACTCGGCGGGCATCGCATAGCCCGCCCCCGGTGCCTGGGCCACCTTCAGTCGAGGAAGCGCCGGTCCAGGCCGGCGTAGGCGTCGATGCGGCGGTCGCGCAGGAAGGGCCAGTTCCTGCGCACCTCCTCGATGCGGGACGGGCTCACCTCGCCGAACAGGATCTCTTCCTTGTCCGTGGACGCCTCCGCCACCACCACCCCGAAGGGATCCGCGAGAAAGGTGCTCCCCCAGAACTCGAGACCGGCCCCGCCTTCCGGCGGAATCTCGTGCCCCACACGGTTGACGACCGCCACGTACACGCCGTTGGCGATCGCGTGCGCGCGCTGGATCGTCTGCCAGGCGCTCTGCTGGGCCGCCCCGTACTGGGCCTTCTCGCTCGGGTGCCAGCCGATGGCGGTGGGATAGAAGAGCACGAGCGCCCCCTGCAGCGCGGTGAGCCGCGCTCCTTCCGGGTACCACTGGTCCCAGCAGATGAGCGCACCCACCTTCCCCGCCGGCGTGTCGAAGGCCCGGAAGCCGAGATCGCCCGGGGTGAAGTAGAACTTCTCGTAGAAGAGCGGGTCGTCCGGGATGTGCATCTTGCGGTAGAGGCCGAGGGCCTGGCCGTCCGGTCCGAGCACGACCGCGCTGTTGTGGTAGAGGCCGGGGGCGCGCTTCTCGAAGATCGGCACCACCACGGTCACCGAGGCGTTCCTGGCCGCGCGGCCGAGGGCTTCCGTGCTGGGGCCGGGCACCGGCTCCGCGAGGTCGAAGAGGGCCTGGTCTTCCTTCTGGCAGAAGTACGGCGTGCGATACAGCTCGGGCAGGCAGACCACCCGGGCGCCCTCCCGCGCGGCCTCGCCTACGCGGGCCACCGCCTTCTCGACGTTCTCCTCGACGCGGGCGGACATGGCCATCTGCACGAGGCCGACCTTGAAAGCGCCGGAGGCCATGGGATCGCCAGTCTACCCGATCAGGCCGCGGTCATCTTCTCGCAGAGCGAGAAGAGGGCTTCCTCCTGCGCGGGATCGCGGAACCGGCAGCGGTGCTCCTTTCGGTCGATCCAGAAGAGACCGTTCCGGCCCTCCGCTTCCCCGCTCGCCGCCAGCCAGACCACGGTGTCCGCTCCTTCCGCGGGCGGGCGCGCCTGGAGCCGCGCGAGGACGGAGGCCAAGGAACCGAGGAGACCGCCCGCCTTGCCGAAGATCTCGGTTCTCACGAACCCGGGGTGCATCGCGTTGGCGGTGACGGAGGTGCCCTCGAGGCGCCGCGCGAGGGCCCAGGTGAGCATGCGGTCCGCCTGCTTGCTCTGGGCGTAGGCGGTGCGGCCCTCGTACTTCCGGCGCTCGAACTCCACGTCGGTCAAGTCCAGCTTCCCCGCGAACTGGGAGGCCACGTTGACGATCCGGGCCGCTCCCGCGGTGCTTAGGGCGGGGAGCAGCTCTTGGGTGAGCAGGAAGTAGCCGAGCGCGTTGGTCGCCCAGGTCGTCTCGACACCCTCGACGGATTTCTGGCGCTTCTGCAGCCAGACCCCGGCGTTGTTCACGAGGACATGCAAGGCGGGGTGCGCTTCCCTGAAGGCGCGCCCCGCCTCCCTGATGGAGCGCTGACTCGACAAGTCGACGTGTAATACCTCGACTCGCGCATTGCGGTTGGCCCCGATGATCTCCTTGTGGGCCACCTCTCCGCGCTCCCGGCTCCTCACTCCGAGCACGACCTGGGCTCCCAGCCGCGCGAGCTCCTCCGCGGCCGCCCGCCCGATCCCGGCGGTGGCCCCCGTCACGAGGCAGGTCTTGCCCGTGAGGTCGGCCCGCACGGGCCCGCTCATCGCCGTCCGAATCCCTCGGCGAGGGCAGCGGCGAGGAGGGGCACCAGGATCTCGTGGTGGCCGGTAAGGCTGTATCCCCGTCCCACTCCGCGCGTCGGACGCTCCACCACGTTGGTGGTCGGCCGATACGACTGCAGGAAATCCAGGTTCGCGGTGGAGAAGTCGCGGAGGGGATGGCCGAGGTTGCGGGCGAGGGTCACCGCCTTCAGGAACACCTCGGGGAGCAGGACCGCGGAGCCCACGTTCAGGTACACCCCTCCGCCTCCCAGGCGCGCCACCTGGGCGGCGAACAGGCGGAAGTCGAAGTGGGTGGTGCGGCCGAGAGCACCGGGATCGCAGCGCGGGTGCATGTGCACGATGTCCGTGCCCACGGCAACGTGAACGGTGGCGGGCAGGCCCAGCCGATGGGCGGCGGCAAGGAGGCTCACGCCGAGGTGGCGCGGCCGGCGCGCCGTGAGGTAGCGGCCCACCGCGGCTCCGAGGCCGAGGCCGTCGCGGTCGCCGGCGGTGATCGCGTCGCTCAGCTCCTCCCCGGTCTCGCGCGCCATCCCGAAGGCCCCGGAGCCCAGGCCCGCCTCCACGTCCTCGGAGGTCTGGCCGGCCACCGCGAGCTCGAAGTCATGGACGATGCCCGCGCCGTTGAGCGCGATCCCGGTGACGAAGCCCCTCTCCATGAGGTCGACGATCACGGGAGAGAGGCCGACCTTGAGCACGTGCGCGCCCAGGCCCCAGAGGAGCGGCTTCCGCCGCGCGCGGCCCCGGGCGATCTCCCCCGCGAGCCGCCGGAGCGTGTCCCCGGCGAGGATTCGGGGCAGCGAGGCGAGGAAGTCGCGCACTCGCGCCCCCTTCACCGCGGGGCGGGCGAAGTCCCGGAGGGCGACCTTGCTCTTGCGGCGGCGCAGGGGATACGTGGCGACACCGTCAAGTGCGAGGGGGGAGAGGGAGCCGCGGCGCGACCGCCGGTGCGTCAACGGGCGACCGCCTCCTCCACGACCTGGCACACGACGTGGACGACCATGAGGTGGACCTCCTGGATCCGCTGGGTGTCGGAGTGCGGGACGTCGACCAGGTAGTCCACGAGATCGCGGAGGGGGCCGCCGCCGCCGCCGGTAAAGCCCACGGTGACGAGGCCCTTCTCGCGCGCGGCGCGCAGCGCCTCGAGGACGTTGGGCGAGCGCCCCGAGGTGCTGATCCCGAGGGCCACGTCCCCGGGACGGCCGAGCGCCTCGACCTGCCGGCGGAAGATCGTCTCGAAGCCGAAGTCGTTTCCGATGGCGGTCACGACCGAGGGGTCGGTGGTGAGGGCGATGGCGGCGAGACCGGGTCGATCGCGACGGAACCGGCCCACGAGCTCGCCGGCCAGGTGCTGCGCGTCCGCGGCGGACCCGCCGTTGCCGAAGGCGAGCACCTTGCCCCCCGCCCGGAGCGACTCCGCGATCCGGCTCCCCACATCCAGCAGCAGGGAGGCGTTCTCCCCGAAAAAACGCTGCTTGAGGGCCGCGCTCTCCGCGGCGACTCGCCGGATGTCCTCGGCGTCCATGCGCCTCGATTCAACCACAGGCCGGGGCCCTTCGCCACGGAGCCTACTGCTCGACGTCCGCTACGGGTGTATGGTGCAACGATCTGAGTGCGCGATGAGCGGACAGGTCACACAAGCTCTGGCCCAGTGGCGTGCGGGAGACCCGCAGGCTGTCGACCGGTTGGTCCCCCTCCTCTACGAAGAGCTGCGCCAACTCGCCCGACGCCAACTGGGCCGCGAGGCATCCGGGCACACGCTCTCGGCCACGGCCTTGGTCCACGAGGTCTACCTGCGTCTGATCCAGCAGCGCCAATTGGCGGCGGCGGATCGCGACGGCTTCCTGGCCATCGCTGGAGTGACCATGCGCCGTATCCTGGTCGACCACGCGCGCGCACGCACGCGTCTGAAGCGGGGGGGACGTGCCAGACCCGAGGCGCTCGAGGATAGCGGAGCCGCCGCTCCTTACCCCTCTCGAAATGGACGAGGTGCTCGCCATCGACCGGGCCCTCGATCGTCTGGCTCAGCTGGACGAACGGGCCCGTCGCGTCGTCGAGTGCCGCATCTTCGGCGGGCTCACGCTCGAAGAGACGGCCCGCGTCCTCGAACTGTCCTCGAAGTCCGTGCAGCGGAGCTGGACCGCGGCCCGGGCATGGCTTCGGAAGGAGATCGGAGGAGGCGTGGCCGCCACCTCGTGAAGGGCCCCGCGAGCTGGGAGCGCCTCGAGGAAGTCTTCTTGCGGGTGCATGACCTGCCCGACGAGGAGCGGACCCGGTCTCTCGATGGCGCGTGCGGAGGCGACGACGCGCTGCGCGCGGAAGTCGAGGCCATGTTGGCAGCGTGCGACGAGTCGCGAGCCCTTTGCATCGAGCGGTTCGTTGTCGAGGACGTCCCCCCGTATCCGCACCCCGACCCCTGGCGGGGCCGCTCTCTGGGACCGTGGTCGCTGACCCGGATGATCGGCCACGGAGGCATGGGCCTACGTCTACGGGGCCACCCGCACCGACGGCCAGTATCAGCTCGAAGTGGCCGTCAAGCTCATGCGGGCTCGGCCCGGCGACCGGTATGCCCGTGAGCGCTTCCGCACCGAGCGCCAAGTGCTGGCGTCCCTCAAGCATCCCAACATCGCCGGGCTCCTGGACGGCGGCATCGCCCCCGACGGCACCCCCTACCTCGTGATGGAGCTCGTTGACGGCGCCCCCGTCACCGACTGGAGTCGCGGTCAGCTTCTCTCGCTGGAGGCGACGCTCCTCCTTTTTCGCGTCGTCTGCGACGCTGTCCAGCACGCCCATCGGGCCCTCGTCGTCCACCGCGACCTGAAGCCGTCGAACATACTGGTGTCGACGGCCGGCGACGTTAAGCTCCTGGACTTCGGGATTGCCAAGCTCCTCGAACCGCAGGCTTGGGGAATCGAACGCCCGGAGACACGGACCGAGATGCGCGCGCTGACCCCGGACTACGCCGCGCCGGAGCAGCGCCGCGGCGGGCCCATCACGACCGCCACCGACGTGTATGCGCTGGGTGTGGTGCTGTACGAGCTCGTCGCCGGCGTTCGGCCCGTGGCCGAGGGAGCACTCGACGAGGCGGAGGGGAGCGAAGGCGTGCCGACGACCCTAACCCCTCCGAGCGAAGCCCTCCGTCGGAGCACTCGCCCGGGAGAGCCAGATCATCGGTGGCGGGCGCGACGCATCCAGGGCGATCTCGATCGGATCATCCTGACCGCCCTGCGCGAGGAGGCGGAACGACGCTACGCGTCGGCCGGGCAGCTTGGCGAGGAGATCGGCCGATTCCTGGATGGCCGCCCCGTGCTCGCGCAGCCGGATACCGTGGGCTATCGGTTCCGCAAGTTCGTCGGGCGGAACCGACTGGCCGTCTTCACCTCCGCGGTATTCGTGGCCAGCGTGAGCGTCTTCGGCGGCGTTTCCGCCTGGCAGGCGCGAGTGCTGGCCGAGCAGCGGCGCGTGGCGCAGATCGAGCGCGATACGTCCGAGCAGGTGGTGCGCGTCCTTGTCGACCTCTTCGAGACCACGAATCCGTCGGTGCGTCCCGACGGCGACCAGATGCCGGTCGGAGAGTTCCTCCGGGGTTCGCAGGCGCGCTCCGTGGATCTGCTGCGCGACTCTCCAGCGGTGCGGGCGAGGCTGCAGCACGTCTTTGGCCTCATCCATCAGACACGAGGGCAGTACCGTCTCGCGCGTCAGGCCCTGGAGGAGGCCCTCGAGGAGCGCCGGCGCCTCGCCGGGCCGGATGCCGCAGAGGCGCTCGAATCGCTGCAGGCCCTGGGTGAGGTATGTCACGAAGCCGGCGACGAGGAGCGGTCTCGAGCGCTCCTGGAGGAGTCGCTAGAACGACACCGAAGAGTCTACGGCGACGAGCATGCGCGCACGGCACGGGCCATCGATGCCCTCGCGACGGTGGTGGCAAGACGCGATCTCGAGAAGGGAGGGGAGCTGTGGCGGCGAGCCCTGGACATGCGCCGGGCCGTGCTGCCCGCGGATCACCCCGACCTGGCGCAGAGCCTGTCCTCGCTCGCTGGCTACCACTTCGATCGTCACGAGTACGAGCGTGCGCGCGACCTCTACCGCGAGGCTCTCTCGGTGTTCCCGCGGCCGGAGGACCGTAGGCGGCCGATCACCATCGCGATCATGAGCGCGCTCGCCACCGTCCTGGGTCAGTTGAACGCGCAGGGAGAGGCGGAGGCCCTTCAGCGCGAGGCCATCGACCTGGGTCGACAGGTTCTGGGACCCGAGAGCGCGACCGTGGCCAATCTCCTCAACGACCTGGGGACGACGAGAGCCGTCGCGGGCCACCACCTCGCCGCCGAACGATCGTTCCGGGCCGCGTTCGAGACGCACCGCTCGTTGTTTGGGGAGGGCCATTGGCGCACGCGGAACGTGGCGCGGAACGTGGGACGGGCGCTGGCCCTCCAGCAGCGGTACTCGGAGGCGCTTTCCTGGATGGATCGGGCGAACGCCGCGCCCGCCGGAGGCGAGCCCACGGACGACTTTGGGCGGTGGGGGCTTCGCGCCCAGCGGGCTCAGGTGCTCTTCCACCTGGGTCGACGTGACGAAGGTCTGGCCGAGGCGAGCGTCGCGGTGGAGGCGTTGCAACAGTCGACGGACGGCCGTGCCGCCTGGACGCTGGCCCTCGCCCGCGTGATCCTCGGTCGGATGCTGGTGGAGGCGGGGCGTCCGCGCGAGGCTGAGCCCGTCCTGACCGCCGCACACCACTATTTCGTCGGCGACGAGTCGGAGCACGCCCGACGCGCGGAGGCGTCGTGCGAGCTGGGGCGGGCGCGCGTGCTCCAGGGGGGCAGTCCCCCCGACTGGCGACGAATCGAGGAGTGTCTCCCGATCTACCGGTCGTGGGGCCTCGCCGATCGTGATTCGGTGGCGGCCCTCGAAAGGCTGCTTCAGTTCGGCGAGTAGACGGCCGGGCACTTCTCTCCGGCGCTCTCGATGGCGTCCTTCTCGATCCAGCCTACTTCGCCATGGAGTCCGAATGCGCCCACGACCCGGACACGCACCCTCGCTCCCGACGAGGAGAGTCTCTCCAGGTACACGTCGTCGCCAGAGTGCGTCAGGCGAGGCACGGTCCCCAGGGTGTCGTTCCCGGTAGGGTGGACGTAGAGAGGGGCGACCTGGACGTCCACCTGGACCTTCGCCCAGCCGCACCGCCGAGCGAACTTCGCGCTCGCGGGCTGTTGCTGGGTGATGCAGTTCATCCCGCCCCCGCCCCGAACCACGTTCTCGATGTGGACTTGTGCGACCTCGCGGCCGGGGAACAGGTGTCCCAAGACCGCGCGCGCCGCGCGGTCCTTCTCCCGGCTCTCGAGCGGACGCCCGGGCTTCCAGAAGCGCGGGACGAGGACGAGATCGTTCGTGGGCGCGTAGTTCACGTAGCTCGCGGGCCAGACCGCGAGCATGGCCTCGGGCAGCGTCGAGCCGTCCTCCCAGCGATCGTAGGCCGCGAAATAGTCGTACTGCCCGTCACCCGGCTGCAACACGTCGAGGGTCAGCGTCGGCATGGGGATGCGGACGATCTGGATCCGCTCACCGGACTCGGTCCTGGCCCGCGAGAGGATGTCGTAGACCCGCTCGAGCCGCTGGTGGTTCTGTTCCCGGAGCCAATGGAGGAGCTGCTCGACCGGCGTCGAAGGGGTTCCGCTCGGGAGCGTCTCCTGCGCGAGCACGACCTTGGCCGGGGCGACGAAGCGGACCACCTCGTCGGGGTGCCCGTTCGTGGTGAACAGCGTGTAGACGCCCGTATGCGGAATGTCGATGCCGTCGAGGCTCGGCACATGTATGTGGGTGGCCAGTCGACCGCGGAACGTGCCGTTGTCCTCGACGACGCCCGTGGGGATCCAGATGACCTTCCGGACCCCCAGCATCCGTCGATACTCTTTCTCCACGAGGATCTTGCACGCGGGCCAGTCCGGGTTCGGCGCGTAGGTGTTCGGCTGGTCGTAGTCCGTCACCGGGGCCTCCCCGCCGCAGAAGCGGTCAGGCCCCAGGTTTCGTTGGATGACGACGGATTCCACGGCGACCATCGTCCCGTGCCCGTTGTGCGACACGCTACCGCCTTCGTGGATCATGCGTACGCCGGTGCTTGGGCCCTCCCGGGTATCGAGGACCGGGACGTCGATCGCGCGGGCCACGGTTCGGTCGACGGCCTCCTCCAGGGTGCTGAAGTCGCTATCGGGCTCTTCGTACCCCCACATGTTGAAGTTCCAGTCGTTGATGCGCAGGTTTCCGGAGGAGTCGCGCGTGAACTGGGGCCCCATGTCCCGGGCCCATATGTCGCCGTGCTCGATGTGGAAGAAGTGGACGTGAGAGAGCGGCACCCCGAGCGAAGTGAGGATGCTCCGGGCATCCGCTTCGTCTGCCGCATTCTGGACGGCGACGTTAACCTGGACATGACCCCGCATGGCACGGATCATGTCGGCCATCGGCTCCGTAGACGGAAAGCCGGCCTTGTACTCGAACGTGGGCCACGACATCCAGATGGCCTGATGGCTCTCGTACTCGCCGGGGAACACCCAGTCGTTCGACCCGGAGAACCCTTCCCCTCCGCTCCGGGCGGCGGAAGACAGGAATGCGCAAAGCAATAGGGCTGACCACGTTCTCTTCACACCGACACCTCCACCTTCCCAGTGTTCAAGAGGTCCGTTCATGCCGCAGAGGACCTCTACCAGTGGTGGCGTTTTCTGAGGAAGGAACTGGACAGCAATGGAAGGTGATTACGAGGTGGCGCCGGGCTTCCAAGCCCGGTCAATGGTAGCGGATGTGTACGGTGAGGAAGATCGATGGAAGCGACGGGTCGTCGGTCGCGACCTGGAACACCTCGCCGTTGCGCACGCGCGGAGGGATGCTCACGGGAACGGGCAGACGGCGCGATATCTTGCCTTCGCCGAGGCACCGGTCGCAGTCGAACATCGCACCGCCCGTGCCGTCGCAGGCCTGGCACGTGGAGGAGACGGGCACCTCGAGGGGAAGGACACCTCCGGCCAGCGCTTCGCTGCGGGTCAGCAGGATCTCTCCGGACAGGCTGCCCGGCTGGAACGGACGGCGCAAGTCGCCCACGGCGGGGCTGCGGACGAAGGACCAGGAAAGGGGCTCCGCGCGCTCCGAGCGCCCCAGGGTCTCGTCGTAGCGCTGCCGCCGCTCCGTGTCCGTGAGCGTTTCGAACGCGACCTGAAGCTCCTGGAAGTCCGGCACCGCGCCGTCGGTGGCGATGTCCGGGTGATACTTCTTCGCCAGACGGCGGTAGGCCCGCTTGATCGCGGCCGCGCTCGCGTCGCGGGCCACGCCGAGGATCTGGTAGTAGTCCTTGGGCTTTTCCATCACTCAGGCACACCATAGGTGGTAGCTTGGACGACTGTCAAGCGAGACCTTTTCGAAGCAACTTCCCTGACCGGATTTCTTGCGGCTCCGGATACCATTCGGCAACCCCACCCCCGGGGCAGGATTCGACCAAGGAGGGGCGTCGTGCACCGAAGTCGCCTTTTGCACCTGGCCCGAGCCACGAGCGCCAGTGTGGCGCTCGTCCTCGGCGCCGCGCCGGCCCAGGCCCAGGACTCGCAATACTGGAGCATCCAGTACGGACCGGTGGGACAGCAGCTTGGCGGCCAGGTGGTCGGCAGCACGCGCGACCTCTCGGCCAGCTTCTACAACCCGGGTGGCCTCGCCCTCGGCGAGGACCCGCACTTCCTCCTGTCCGTGCAGGGCTTCCGGGTGCACACCGTGACCGTCGAGCCGGCCGGGGGCGGCGACGACCCCCTCCTCGACAGGTCGCAGACCGACTTCGACAGCTACCCGGGCTTCGTGTCTTTCGCGCTCCCCAGTGGCTGGCTCGGCCAGGACGGCCGTTTTGCCTTCTCCCTGCTCACGAGACAGCAGTACAACGCCCATGTCGACCTGCGCGTCGCCGGAAGCCGCGTCGGCAGCAACGACGGCTTCGAGCTCCTCTTCGACCAGAGGATGCACGAGACCTGGGGCGGGCTGACCGTGAGCCACAAGATCTCGGACCGCCTCGGTCTGGGCGGGACGCTCTACGGCGTCTACCGGGGCCAGCGCACCCGCTGGGAGCAGAACCTGCAGCTCGCGAACGTCCAGGGACGCGCGGCGGCGGCCCTCGTGGTGGACGATTTCCAGTACTCGGACTGGGGGATGCTGGGGAAGTTGGGGCTGGCCTGGGAAGGCAGCGCGGTGCGCCTGGGCCTCGCGGTCACGACGCCGCGGCTTGCGCTGTTCGGCAGCGGGGACATCGGCTATACCCGCTCCGCGGTAGGAGCGGACCTCAACGGCGACGGGCAGCCGGACAGCATCACCGCCAACGGATACGACAAGGACGTCGACTCGACCTACAAGTCCGCCTGGGCCGTGGCCGGCGGCGGCGCCTGGCGGCGTCGGAGCCTCCAGCTCCACGCGTCCGTCGAATGGTTTGCCGCGGTCGACCAGTACGACGTGCTCCAGGGATCGGCGACCGCCGCAGGACAGCCCGTCCGTCTCGTCCAGCAGCTCGACGACGTGCTCAACTTCGGGGTCGGCGCCGAGTACTGGCTCGGGGGCAGGACGGTGGACCAGGGCAGCGCGTCCTGGGGGACGGTCCTCTTCGGCGCGTTCAGCACCGACAACTCGACCGCTCCCGGGGTGATCACCGGCGAGGCCTCGATCAACAGCCAGGACTGGGTCCACATCACGGGCGGAGTCGGCTTCCGCGTGGGAGCGAGCCGCCTCAGCCTCGGTCTGGACTACGCCTTCGGGAGCCAGGAGAGGGAGCTCGGCCAGCTGGGCCTCCAGGTTCCCGGCTTCCCCACGATCGTCGAGGGGCGTCAGGTGGCGACGAAGTCGACGCGCTGGGTGCTGTCGCTCGGCTACTCGTTCGACAAGAACTAGAAGCCCTTGATCGTCGGCGCCTTCTTGTAGAGCTGCCAGACCACGTGCCAGGAGACGAGGACGATCACGAGGTAGGGCACGAAGGCGAAGTTGTCCTCGATCCCCAGGTTGCCGCCCGCGAAGTAGGACGTGTGCGCGTTGAGCATCCCCCAGAGGAGCGGCACCGACATGTAGACGTTGTGGCGGGAGCGCGAGCCCGCCATGCCCACGAGGGCGGCGTCGGGGGCCGTGCCCTCCTTCACCGCGCGAATGATCTTCTGCTGGGCGGGCCAGATCCGGAACCAGACGTTGTAGGCCATGATCGTGCCGAGCATCGCCGCGAAGTGGATGTTGTAGGCGCGGTAGCTGTAGCCGGACCAGTGCATCATGCAGATCACGACGAAGAGGAGAAAGTAGGCCACGGCGCCGAAGACCTTCGCGTCCTTGATGCTCTTGGCGAGCACGTCGTAGACGAAGGGCGCCACGAACACGAAGGCGAGCATGCCGATGGCGGTCGCGGTCCAGCCCACTTCGGGTCGGAGGGTGATCTTCGCCCCCCAGAAGACGAACTGCAGCAGCAGCACGCCCGTGAGCCAGGTCCAGGCGGCGCCCCAGCGGAACCAGAAGAGCGCGCGCGGCAAGAGCTCCGGGTTCACCTTCTTCTTGGCGTCGCCGTCCATCGTCCCCTGGAAGGGACCGTTGACGAAGTTGAAGAAGTACAGCATTCCGATCCAGACGATGCCCGCGAGCACGTGAACCCAGCGAGAGAGGACGCTCAGGATTTCTACCACCGCATCTCCTCCTTGGAACAGGTCCTTACGGGCCGGAAGGTTAGCACGGGAGTCAACGGCGCCTCTCGCGGGCGAGCGAGCGCACGAAGTTTTGCACCGAGAAGCGGCCGAGGCTGAGCCACGTCATGGGGCCTTCGGAGCCGATGGCCCGGCGGGCGACCTCCCTTTCGGAAAGGCCCTGGGCCAGCAGGGCGAGCGCGTGCTCGCGGAGGGAGCGGAGGTGGTCGGCCTTGCGCCGAAGCGCCTCCACCCCTCCGCGGACGGGCCCCCGGTGCGCGCAGAAGACCTCCTTCGCCCCCGTGGCCGCCGCCGCCTCCACCGACGTGATGAGGCGGTCCAGCTCTTCGTCCGAGCGCAGGTAGCGCAGGCGCTCCGCGAGGAAGAGGTCGCCGGTGAAGAGCCACCCCCGCTCCGGCTCGAGGAGGCAGACGTGGTCGACGCTGTGGCCGGGCGTGTGGATGACCCGGAAACGCAGCGATCCGCTGTCCACCTCGTCTCCCAGCGCCTGGGCGCGGAAGCGAGGGGCGCGGCCCCAGACGATCCGACGGTAGCCCTCCTGGGCGAAGCCGTGCTCGAGGAGCGGGATCCCGTCCGGGTGGACGCGGGGCACGAGGCCGCGCGCCGCGTGCAGCAGGGGCGCCGCACCCACGTGGTCCTCGTGGTGATGGGTCAGCACGACGGCGTCGATCCGACGGCCCTCGAGCGCTCCCACGAGCTCGCGCGCGGTCGCGGGCGGCCCGCAGTCCAGGAGGAGGCCGTCCACCAGGTAGGCACCCGTCCAGAAGAGGGGTCGGCCGAGCAGGGTACGGGTCAGGCGGAGATGGACGATCTCCCCGTGGGTCTCGGCGCGGATCACGCCTCCGCCGGAGGTGCTATCGGCCGCCGGAGCTCCCAGAGGAGAGCGCCCGCGACGAGCAGGCCGCCGAGGACGAACAGGAAGACCCGGACGCGGGGAAGCCGCCCCGGCTCCGTCGCGATCGTCACCTCGGCCGCGGCCGCGCTCGTCCTCGCCAGGGGGCCGTCCACCGCCTCGGCGAGGAGCCACACGCCGGGCCGGGACCCGCGGAGGGCGCCCGCGCGCCGGAGCGGAAGCTCGACGCGGACGGCCCCCTTCTCCGGCACGTCGATCTCCGGCGGATCCTCGGCGATGAGGTCCCGCGCAGTCACCGCGCGCAGGCGGACCCGATGGGCGTCCCCGTCCGCGCTCTCGAGCGTCACGGGCAGGACTCCCCGGGCGTCGATCGTGATCGGGGGGGCCGACAGTCGGACGGCCGCCGGAGCTTCCTCTCCGCGCGTGACGAGGAGATAGGCGGGCTCGGATGCCGTCACGACGTTGCCGCTCGCGTCGGGACCCGCTCCCTCCGCGTACAAAAGCAGCATGCGGACGGCGTGCACGCCGGGCCGCGGCGCTCTGGCGGGGAAGCGCAGGACGAGGCTCATAGCACCCCCGGGGGGGATCTCTCCGGGGTGACGGCCCTCCTCCCTTCTCCCGAACAGCTCGCCGAGGACGTGGAGGTTGGAGATCGGCTGGTCCCCCGTGTTGCGCACGTCCACCCGGACGTCCAGGCCCTCTTCCCGGGGGAGCGCGGCTCCTCCCACCTCGAGGCGACCGGCGGCGGCGGGGAGGACCGTCCCCGAGAGGAGGATGAGGAGGACGGCGAGTCGGCGGCTAACGAACCTGCACGGGAACGTACGTGACCCCGAGGGCGGTGAAGGACTCGTCGAGCTTCTTGCCCTGCTTCTTGTTGGTCGCGAACACCTTGATCGCGGCCGCCTTCTTCGCGTCCTTCTCGACGGGCGGGAACTCGCAGACGTTCTCGGGCTGCACGGCGATCTGGAACGTGCTCGTGCGGGTGGGCTGGAACTGGTCGTCCACCGCCTGCACGTAGTACTCGATGGACTGGACCTTGCCGTCGCGCGGGGCGGGAAGGGTGCCGCAGTAGCTGAGACCGGTGAAGGCCATGTCCACGAAGTTGTAGAAGTCCTCCCCCGCCTTGCGGAAGTAGACGCGGGCGGTCGACCACCTGCACGTCGTCGCTGATCGACGCGCAGAGCGAGATCGCCTTCGCGGGCACGGTGCAGGGCTCGGGCTGGTGGTCGATCGAGGGCGCGTCGTCGGCGCCGTCCCACGACGGGAGAGACGAGCGAGGAAGCCGACGAGAAGCGCGCGCGTCATGGTGCTTCTCCATTCACTGCCACTTCACCGAGTTCTTGTAGGTCTCCCCGCGGCGTCGTCCGCACCGTGACCTCCATCGTCCAGGACGTGGTGTCTTCCTTCCAGACGTCGGAGAGCGAGAGCACGACCGTCTTCTGCTTGGGGGCGACGTCCCTGGCGAGAGGGGGCACGGGCACGCCGCCCGCCTTCTTGCCGTTGACGGTCGTGGTCACGACCACCGACCTGGATCTGGATGGGGGCCAGGCCCTCGTTCAAGAGCGAGATGTTCACGGTGTAGCGCTCGCCCGCCTTCACGGCGTCGGGGTTGAATGTCGAAGTTGATCTTGCCGGGCAGCTCGGCCGCCTGCGTCCCCTTCTTCGACGTCGACGCCCGCGGAGTCCTCGAAGCCTTCGGGGACGCTGCCGCCCTTGGCTCGCCGCTCGAGGCCTGGGTGCGGCTGGCCACGAAGCCCTTGCCCGCCCGGCCCCCCCGCCCCCGGACGCCGCCGCCTCGGCCACCGTGCGCGCGGTGATGGCGCCGGTGCGGCCCTGGCTCGCGCGCGGCGTTCGCGGGATCCAGACGTCAGGGCCTCGTCGTAGAGGCGGATCGCGGCGTCGTACTGGCGGCTGGCGAGCGCCGCCGTCGGCCTGGTTGAGAAGGCCTGCGACCTGGGTCGCCGTCTGCTGGGCCGCGACCGCCGACTGCGCGGCCGCCTTCTGGTCCGCGTCGCGCTGCGCCTGGAGCTGCGCGTCGCGGATGCGCGACAGCATGCCCGTCACCTGCGAATCCCAGGGGGCGAGCGCGCGCGCGGCGCTCGCCTCGCTCTCCGCGGTCGCGAAGTCACGCTGGCGCAGGGCGGCGTCCGCCGCTCGCAGGCGGGCGGCGCCTTCTGGCCGTCGAGCGCGTTCTCCACGAGCTTCTGCGCGCCCGCGTTGCCGGGATCCTCGCGAGAGCGCCTGCTGCGCGGAGGCGAGCGCCTGGTCGTAGTCTGCCCGCGCGGAAGGCCGCCTGGGCCGCCTTCATGGCGGCGGCCGCCTTGCCCTTCGCCTCGGCGAACGTCGGGGGCGGGGCCGCGGTGGGGGGCGGGGTCGCGTCGAGCGTGGGGGGCGGGACGGTCGTGGGCGGGCGCCCCCGTCATGGTCTCGGGGGGCAAGGCCGTGGCTGCTGGCTCTGCCAGTAGATGTACCCGCCGACGACCGAGCGCGATGACGACGAGACCCCGAGGCCGACGTAGAGAGCGGGATGTGTACCCGACGGCGCGGGCCGCGGCTCGAACCGCCCGGGCCGCACCACCGTGGGCGGGACCGCTGCCCCCCAGCCGCGTCGTCCCCGGCCGTTGCGTTCCCCCGACGCCGGTACCCGCTTCCACGAGCGTGGGGCCGGCGCCGCGCGTGCCGGAGCGCGTCGAGCGCCCCGGCGCCTTGGCGACGGGTCGGTCGAGCGTGCCGGATCGCGTCCGGCGGCCGGAGCCCAGGTCGACGGTGCCTCGCGGCTCGTTCGGTTCGGGAACGATCCCGATCCCATGGGCATCGGGGCGATGCGTGGGGGCCTCGAGGTCCACGAGCCCCTCGAGGGCGTGCTGGGCGGTGGCAGCTCGACGCGTGGCTCTGGAGCCAGGTCGCGCAGGTCCATCGCGAAGTCGTAGGCGGTCTGGTAGCGCTCGTCGAGGCTCTTGGCCAGCGCCTTCTTCAGGATGGGCAGGAGCGCGTCGTACTCGCTCGCCCTCGGGGATCAGGTCGAAGTTCGCGCTCCTCGTGGGTGATCTTGTAGAAGATCGCCATGAGGTTGTCGGAGTGGAAGGGCCGGCGGCCCGCGAGCAGCTCGAAGAGCATGCAGCCCACGCTGAACACGTCGCTGCGCCCGTCGACCTTGGCGCCCTTCACCTGCTCCGGCGACATGTAGTCGGCGGTGCCCACGATGTTGCCGGTGCCGGTCATGGAGGCGCGCGGTGAGCCGGGCCACGCCGAAGTCCATGATCTTCACCGCGCCGTCCTCGTTGATGAAGATGTTGGCGGGCTTGATGTCGCGGTGGACGATGCCGTGCTGGTGGGCGTGGTCGAGGCCGGCCAGCACCTGCACGATGATCGCGACCTTGCGCTCCACGGACAGGGGAGGCGGGGTCCGCACGGCCTTCTGGAGGTCCTGGCCCTTCAGGAGCTCCATCGCGATGTAGGGCGAGCCGTCGGTGTGATAGTCGAGGTCGAAGACCATCACCACGTTCGGGTGCTTCATCTTGGCGACGGCCTTGGCTTCGCGCTCGAAGCGCTGCTTGAGCTCGGGGTCGTCGGCGATGCTGCGCCACCATGACCTTGAGGGCGACGTCGCGGTCGAGACGGTGTCGTGGCCAGGTAGACCAGGCCCATGGCACCCTTGCCCAGGAGGCTGACGATGTCGTACTTGCCGATGCGGCCGGAGAGCTCCTTGAGCGCGGAGCCTTGGGCTCGAGTCCTGGTCGACTCGGTCGGACGGGCTAGGGACGCGTCACCCGGGAGTCGACATTAGAAGATAAGCCCCAGGGGTGTCAACTGCGGGACGACGGGCGCGTCCGCGAGCAGTCGCGCCCCGTCTCGATCAGCGGCCTAGCGGGCCTTGCCGGTGACCGTGAAGCTTGGCGCGGCGGTTGCGGGCCCAGCAGTCCTCGTTGGCTTCGTGGCAGACCTGGATTTCCTTGCCGTAGGAGACGGTCTTCAGCCGGTCCGCGGGCACGCCCAGGGAGACGAGGTAGTCGTAGGCGGCCTTGGCCCGGCGCTCGCCGAGGGCGAGGTTGTACTCGACGGTGCCCGCGCTCGTCGCAGTGCCCTTCGACCGTGACCCGGAGGAAGTCGAACTTCTTGAGGACCTCGGCGTTCTTGTTCAGCACCGCGCGGTCGCCTTCGCGGATGTCGCACTTGTCGAAGTCGAAGTGGATCTCCGCGAGCAGGCCCATGCGGTCGATCTCGTCCGTCGCCATGGCCTTGAGGCGGGCGTACTCGTCCACCTGGGGCGCCTCCGGGCCGGGTCGGGGGCGGGGCGGCCGGAGGCGGCGTCGCGGGGGCCACGGGCGGCGGGGGCGGGGGCGCAGGCGGGCTTCGGCTTTCCGCAAGCACCGATGATCGCCACGACGGATACGATCGCGAGGACTACGCGTCCGACTTCCTCATGCTAGCCACCCCTCCTTAGTGTTGCTTCGACGGCGCGCCCCCGATGGCCGCGTCGGAGCCTTCAGGTCTTCTTCTTCCTCGTCCGGCGTCGCTCTTTGATGGACTTCTTGAAGTTGCGGATGCCCTCACCCAGGCCCCGTCCCAGCTCGGGGATGCCGGCTGGTGCCGAAGATGAGGACGATGATGACGAAGATGAGGAGCATCTCGGGGAAGCCGAGACCGAACATGGTGCCCCTCCCAACTGACGAACGCTGATCATAGCCGCGAAAGCGCCACGGCGTGGTCCGTTCAGCCGGCGACGGGGACGACCCGGAGGTTCAGCCGGCCCCGCCGGTAGCCCTCGGGGTCGATCTCCACGCGCGCATAGCCCGCGGCCGCGAACCGCCGCCTCCACGGCCTGGCCGGCACGCCGGCTTCGGCGAGGCGGGCCCATCTCCGCGGCCGAGATCTCCACCCGCGCCGCCTCTCCGAGGTGGCGCACGCGCAGCTCGCGGAAGCCGAGGGCGCGCACCGCCTCCTCGGCGCGCTCCACCTGGCGCAGCACCTCCGGCGTGACCGCCGTCCCGTAGGGCACCCGCGAGGACAGGCAGGGCGAGGCGGGCAGATCGGACGGTGGGCAGGCCCAGCTCGCGCGAGACGGCCCGCACGTCGTCCTTGTCGAGCCCGGCCTCGGCGAGCGGGCGCGCGGACGCCCGCCTCCGCGGCCGCGCGGTGGCCGGGCCGGAAGTCGGAGAGGTCGTCCGCGATCGAGACCGTAGGCGACGTGGGCGAAGCCCTCGGCGCGCGGCGAGGGGGACGAGGCGGCGGAAGAGCTCGCGTCTTGCAGTGGTAGCAGCGATCGGGGTCGTTGCGCGAGGTAGAGCGGGATCCTCGAACTCGGAGGTTCGGATCACGCGGTGCGGCGAAGCCGAACTGCGCGGCCACGGTCGAGCGCCATGGGCGCGCTGCACCTCGGCCAGCGACGCGGAGTCGGCGGTGACGGCGAGGCTCGATCGCCCCGAGGACGCGGTGCGCGAGCGACCGCGAGGAGGGCGCTGTCCACTCCCCCGCTGAAGGCCACCACCACCGAGCCCATGCTCGCGCGAGGCCCTTCGTCGAGCGTCCGCCGCTTCTCCGGCCACCGTCACCGTCATTCCTCCCAATCGTCCTCTTCCTGGGGGGCCACGTCCAGCTCCAGCGGCGACAGGCCGACCACCTCGAGCTCGACGCCGCACTCCGGGCAGCTGATGATCTCGCCCTTGTCGACGTCGTACTCGTCGATCTCGATGTCCGCCTCGCACTCGGGACAGACCGCCATCCCCACCTCCGGGCCGCCGATCATATAACTCTATCCGGCCCAGTCGGGGGAGTGGTTGCGTGCCGCCACGAGTCGCTCGAGGCGCGGAGAGGCGGATCGGCCGCGCGCGTCGAGCAGTCGCACCTCCTCGGTCTGGCGGGCCCGGAAGGCGTCCGCGGGGTGGAAGCCGAGGTCGTAGGTGAACGTGGCCGCGAAGTAGCGGCCGTCCGGCGAGGGGACGAGGCGCCGGTAGTAGATGGCGCCCTGCCACAGCGTCTCGCGGTTCTTGCCGTCCGCGTCCAGGACGTCGATGCCCTGGACCTTCCCCTCGGTCCACAGGCAGAGGATCCGCCCGGAAGGAAGGAAGCGCGGCGCCCGGGACTTCCGGAAGCCGCCGGTGAGGCGGCTCGTCAGGCCGTCGGCGAGGCTCACGCGCCAGAGGTTGTCCTCGCGCACGAAGACCACGTACGTGCCGTCGGGGCTCACCGTCGGGCTCTGGTCGTCGAGCCCGCGGCTCTGCGTGAGCGGATGGCGATCGCCCTCTCCCACGGCGGGGATATCGAGGACGTGAAGACCCGAGCCCGCGCCCGCCACGCGGCGCGCGGCCACCACCAGGCCCTTGCCGTCGGGACGCCAGGCGGGAGCGCCGTCCTTCCATTCGACGCCCAGCGTGAGCATTCGCACGTCGCCCGTGGCCACGGCCACGAGCCCGATGCGCCCCCCCATCGCGAACGCCACCTGCGTGCCGTCCGGGGAGATCGCGGGATCGCCCACCGGCTCGCTCGTGTGGGTGAGCCGCCGCTCCCGGTCGCGGGGGAGGCGGCGCCAGTAGAGCGAGGGTATCCCGTCACGGTCGCTCACGAAGACGAGCCCGCCCCGCACGTCGCTGGGCAGCCGCTCTCGCGACCCGAAGGCGAACGCGGCGAGCGCGAGGCCGGCGCCGGCCAGGCCGAGGAGCGTCCACTTCCACCGCCTCATCGACCCGCCTTCAGGGAGTGCGCACCGATCGCCTCCGGCGGCGTCTCCAGTCACCGCTCTTCCCGCCGGACTTGCTCACGAGCACGAGGTCGCCGATCTCCATCCCCTTGTCCGCGGCCTTCACCATGTCGTAGACGGTGAGGGCGGCCACGGCCACCGCGTGCAGGGCCTCCATCTCCGCCCCCGTCTTGCGCCTCCGTGCGCACGCGGGCCTCGATCGCGAAGCCGTCGCCGCCGGGGGGCGAGCGCGACGTCCACGTGCGACGAGGGGCAGCGGATGGCAGAGCGGGATCGCGTCCGACGTGCGCTTGGCGGCCAGGATGCCGGCGAGGCGCGCCACCTCGACCACCCCGCCCTTCGGGCAGCTGCCCCGCGCGGACGAGGCGCATGGCCGCGGGCGCGATGCGGATGCGGCCGCGCGCCACCGCCTCCCGCGCGGTCGCGGCCTTGGCGGACACGTCGACCATGCGCGCCCTTCCCGCGCGTCGAGGTGGCTGAGCTTCGCGCGCTAGAGCGGGCGCGCCGTCCCGCTCGAGGAAGTTGCCGAGGAGGATCGCGGGCGCGCGCTCGCCCGCCTCGGCGCGCGGCCGCTCCGCCTCCAGCACGACGAGGGCGTTGGCCCGGGCGTGGGCCACGAGGTCGGCGGAGCCCATGCGAGCGCACGAGGCGCGGCCACGAGCCGGCCGCCCTCGAAGCGCACGCGCGCGGGCAGGTGCGCCTTCGCGCCCCGAGCGGTTCCGGGCGGGCTCCAGGAGCTCGACCTCGACCTTCGGCCGCGAGACCGACGCGCGCCCCCTGCATGCGCAGGAGGGCGGGCCGGACGAAGAGGTCGAAGGTCACCTGCGCGGAGACGGGGTTGCCGGGCAGCCCGAAGACGAGCTTGTCCCCGCGGCGGCCGAAGACGAGGGGCGCGCCGGGCTTGATCGCCACCCGCGTGAAGAGCAGGCCCACGTCGAAGCGGGCGAGCACCGGCTCCACGAGGTCGAAGGCGCCCTCGGAGACGCCGCCCGAGAGGACGAGCACGTCGGAGGCGAAGCCCTCGCGCACGAGCGCCGCGATCCGCTCCGACTCGTCGGGGACGACCCCGAGGTCCGCGCACCTCGGCCCCCGCCCACCGCGCCTGGGCGACCACGGCGGGGCCGTTGCTGTTGCGGATGCTGTCCGCCCGCCGGGCGGGTCCACACGTCCACGAGCTCGTCGCCCGTGACGAGCACGGACACCTCGGGCCGCCGGCCCACCCGGACGCCGGCCCTTGCCCACCGCGCGCGAGCACGGCGAGGCCGGCGGGATCGAGAGTCTGGCCGCGCGCGAGCACGACGTCGCCGCGACGCACCTCGGAGCCCCGCGCGCGATGTGCGCGCCCGTCTCCACGGGCTCCAGGATCTCGACGCGCCGCCCGTCCGTCGACGGCGCGCGTCTTCTCGACCTGCTGCACCGCGGTGGCGCCCGCGGGCACGGGCGCGCCCGTCATGATCTGGATCGCCTTGCCCGGGCTCGAGGGGACGGTCGGGCAACTGGCCGGCCCGCACCTGTCCCACCACGTCGAGCACGACGGGAGCGCCCGCGGCGTCCCCCGCGCGCACCGCGTAGCCGTCCATGGCCGAGCGGTCGAAGGGCGGCATGTCCACGTCGGAGGCGACGTCCTCCGCCAGCACGCGGCCGAGCGCCTCCGTCGAGCGAGGACCTCCTCCGCGGCCAGAGTCGGGGTGTGGGCGAGGACGATCTCGAGGGCCTCGTCGACCGGGATCGCGGACGTCGTCACGCCTCCATTCTACCGCTCCGCAATGCGCTACGATCCCTCGACAGGAGGCGGATGCCTGGTCCCGACGGTGAAGTGGGACGACGACGCGGTGGTGATGATCGACCAGCGCCGCCTGCCCGACGAGGAGGTCTACCTGCGCTGCCGGGATCACCGCGAGGTCGCGGAAGCCATCCGGGACATGGCGATCCGGGGCGCCCCCGCCATCGGGGTGGCCGCCGCCTTCGGCCTCGCCCTCGGCGTGCGCTGCTCGGCCGCCGAGGGCAACGCACTCCGCGCCGAGTTCGACGCGATGTGCGAGCGACCTCGCGGCCACGCGCCCCACCGCCGTGAACCTCTTCTGGGCCATCGAGCGGATGCGCCGCCGCTTCGCGGAGAGGGCGGACGCGGGTTCGCCTGCGCGACGACCTCCTGCGCGAGGCCCTCGCCATCCAGGACGAGGACGTCGCGAGCCTGCCGGCGCATGGGCGACCTCGGGGCCGACCTGCTCCCCGGCGACGCGCGCGTCCTCACCCACTGCAACGCGGGCGCGCTCGCCACCGCGGGCTACGGCACCGCCCTCGGCGTCATCCGCTCCGCGGCCCGCCAGGGCAAGATCCGGCAGGTCATCGCGGACGAGACGCGCCCCTACCTGCAGGGCGCGCGCCTCACCGCCTGGGAGCTCCTGCGAGGACGGCATCCCCACGACGCTCATCGCCGACAACATGGCCGGCTACATGATGGCGCGGGGCGAGGTGAACGTGGTGGTGGTGGGGGCGGACCGCATCGCCGCGCAACGGCGACGTCGCCAACAAGATCGGCACCTACTCCGTGGCCGTCCTCGCCCGCGAGAACGGGATCCCGTTCTACGTGGCCGCCCCCGTGTCCACCATCGACCTCGCCACCGCGGACGGCTCCGCGATCCCGATCGAGGAGCGCTCGCCCGACGAGGTCACGCACCACGGCGGGCAGCGCCTCGCCCCCGTCGGGGTGTCCGTGCGCAACCCCGCGTTCGACGTGACGCCGGCCGCTACGTCACCGCCATCGTGTGCGAGCGCGGCGTGGCCCGCCCCCCCTACGAGGCGAGCCTCGCCCGGCTCGTGCGGGGATGACGCGGGCCCGATGAGGATCCTCGCCCTCGAGACGTCCTGCGACGAGACCGCGGCTGCGGTGGTGGAGGACGGGCGCCGCATCCTGTCGAACGTCGT
Source organism: uncultured Acidobacteriota bacterium (assembly GCA_963742595.1). Lineage (GTDB taxonomy): Bacteria > Acidobacteriota > Vicinamibacteria > Fen-336 > Fen-336 > CAVPGH01. Next base: position 1,879,754 of record CAVUMT010000001.1, read on the forward strand.
CTCCACGCAGGCCGCGGTCCACGCCCCCTACGGCGGCGTCGTCCCCGAGCTCGCCTCGCGCCACCACATCGAGAGCATGTGTCCCGTGGTGGAGAAGGCCATGGCCGACGCCGGCCTCGAGTTCCCGGAGCTCGACGCGGTCGCGGTCACCCAGGGTCCGGGCCTCGTGGGCTCGCTCCTGGTGGGCGTCCAGGCGGCCAAGGCCATCGCCTTCGTGCACAGAAAGCCGCTCGTGCCCGTCCATCACGTCGCCGGCCACATCCAGGCGCCCTTCCTCGATCCGGGGCGGGGTGCCGCTCCCCGCGCTCGTCCTCGTCGTCTCGGGCGGGCACACGAGCCTCTTCCAGGTGCCGGAGGAGGGCGTCTACCGGCTCCTCGGCCGCACGCGGGACGACGCGGCGGGCGAGGCCTTCGACAAGGTGGCGAAGCTCCTGGGCCTCGGATACCCCGGCGGTCCCGAGATCGACCGGTTGGCCCGGGGCGCCGACGACTCCGCGGTCGACGTTCAAGGTCGCGCGCATCAAGGACGGCCGCGCCGACTTCTCGTTCAGCGGGATCAAGACCGCCGTGCTCTACCACGTGCGCCGCGAGGGGATCGCTCCCGTCGCGGATCCCGCGCACGTCCCCGACGAGGTGCGCCACCTCTCGCGTCCTTCCAGCGGGCGGTGGTGAAAGCGCTCGTGCGCGGCCTCGTGCGGGCGGCGGAGGAGCACTACCCCGCAGAGCCTCGTGGTCACCGGCGGCGTCGCCGCGAACTCGCGCCTGCGAGACGAAGCGACGCGAGCCGGCGAGCGGCTGGGTCTTCCGGTGTTCATCCCACCCATAGCACTCTCCACGGACAACGCGGCGATGATCGGGGCCGCCGCGTACGTGAACTTCCGAAAGGGGGTGCGCGCCGGCTTCGACGCTGAACGCGGAGCCCCATCTTTCATTGGGCCGGGAAGGCCTGTCGAGTTGACACGCCCGCGAGGCCTGGAATATGTTGCGAACAAGAACATTCCCGTGTCCGGAGGGTCGGTGGATTCCGAGAAACGCCAGGCGCTCTCGAAGTTCTACCGGGACGAGTTCCTGAGGCACATGGCGCAGCTCGAGCGCGCCGGCGTGCTGGACGCGGACAACCGTGACGTCGCGGACAAGGCCTACCACCTCCTGACCACGCAGCTCGACCACCTGTGCGGCCGCGCCTGCTTCCCCGCCCTCGCCGAGACCCTCCTGCAGCGTTTCGACACCCTCACGCGACTGAGCGAGCTGGACCCCCGACAGGGCCATTGACCCGGGCGGATCGGGAGCGCGCCATTCTTCGGCGCGCGGCCGCGGACATCCTCGCCGCAGCGGTACGCGCCGCCGACCCCGAGCGTCTCGTGCGACGCCACCTCGGCCCCCGTGATCTGCCCGGGCGGGGGCGTCTCGTGCTCGTCGCGGTGGGGAAAGCGGCGGTGGCCATGGCCCGTGCCGCCGAGGCCGTCCTCCGCTCGCGTCTCCACGACGGCATCGCGGTGGCGCCCGCCCCGGACCCTGGTCTTCGCCGCGTGCGCCTCCTTCTCTCGTCCCACCCCCTGCCCGACGCGCGCGGCGCGCACGCGGCGCGCGAGGTGGAAGCGCTCGTCCGGTCGCTCGGCAAGGACGACCGCCTGCTCCTCCTCCTCTCGGGGGGCGCGTCCGCCCTCCTCCCCGCCCCCGTGGCCGGCGTCTCGCTGGACGACAAGGTACGCACCACCGCGCTCCTGCTGAAAGCGGGGGCGTCGATCCACGAGCTGAACGCGGTGCGGAAGCACCTGTCGCGCCTGAAGGGGGGCGGCCTCGTCCGCGCCGCCGCCCCTGCCCGGGTCACGACGCTCATCCTGTCGGACGTGGTGGGCGACGACCTCTCGACGATCGCCTCCGGCCCCGCCGTCCCCGACCCCACGACCTACCGCGACGCCCTCGACGTGCTCGGCCGCCGCGGCGTCCTGGGCGACGTGCCCGCCGCCGTCCGCCGCCACCTCGAAGCGGGAGACCGCGGCGACGTGCCGGAGACGCCCAAGCCCGGGGATCCGCTCTTCACGGGGGTGCGCACGCGCGTGGTGGGCAGCAATCGCGCGAGCGTCGAGGCCGCGGCCCGCGAGGCGCGGCGCCTGGGCTTCCGCCCCCTCGTGCTCACCACCCGGCTGGAGGGGGAGGCGCGGGACGCCGCGCGCTTCCTGCTCGGCGTGCTCGCCGAGTGCGTCCACGAAGGCCGTCCCGCGCGTCCCCCCGTCTGCCTGATCGCAGGTGGCGAGACGACGGTGACGGTGCGCGGCGAAGGACGCGGAGGCCGGAACCAGGAGCTGGCGGTGGCGGCGGTCGACCCCCTCTCCGCCTTCCCGGTGCCCGCGGTGCTCGCCGCCCTCGCCACCGACGGCGTCGACGGCGCGAGCGACGCCGCGGGTGGGGTCGTGGACGATCGCTCGCTCGAGCGGTCGCGCGCGCTGGGGATGGCGCCGCCCTCGCACTTCCTGCGCGACAACGACTCGGGCAGCTACCTCGGCCCGCTCGGCGACCTGATCGTGACCGGACCTACGGGGACGAACGTCATGGACATAGCACTGCTCCTCGCGCGCCGTGGCCGTGACGGAATGCGGATATAATCAATATTGCATCTCCGGGCGGGGGGGGGTTTGGCCGCGGACGAGCCCGAAGACGACGCGCCGACGGCTGCGGACGACGCCCTCGAAGGGACGCCGCTCGAGGTGTTGCCCGAGGAGCCCACGGTCGAAGCCGTGGAACCCATAGAGAACACTGAGGAAGCTCCGGCCTCCGGCGGTCTCGAGGCGGCTCTCGAGGCCCCCCCGGAGCTGGACCCCGCCCACGAAGCGCTCCGGCGCGCCCATCTCGCCGAGGACCGGCTCACCGAGGTCCTCGCCGCCTACCGCAAGGCGAGGAACGAGAACGAGGGCTTCCGCGAGCGCACCACCCGCAACTTGGAGCGCAAGTTCGATCAGCGCCGCGAGCGCCTGCTCCTCAAGTTCATCGACATACTCGACAACCTGGACCGGGCGCTCGAGGCGGCGGAGACGAGCCACGTCGCGAACCCGCTGATCGAAGGCCTCATCCTCGTGCGCACGCAGCTCCTGCAGACCCTGCAAGAGGAGGGCCTCGAGCGCATCCCCGTGCTCGGCCTTCCCTTCGATCCCAACTTCAGCGAGGCCGTGGGCACGGCCCCCGTCGAGGATCCGGAGCACCACCACCTGGTCGTGAAGGAGCTGATGCGCGGCTACCGCCTGAACGGCCGGGTCGCGCGCCCGTCGCGGGTGGTGATCGGCGAGCACGGCAAGCCCGTGCCCGTGGAGATCCCCTCGAGCGACCTCATCGGCGCCGACGAGACGCCTCTCGTGGCGGTGCCCGAGCCCGAAGCGAGCCTTCCCGAGGCTCACGCGCTGGACGACGACGCGACCCTCGAGGAGATCATCGCCGGGGCCCAGAAAGACCGGCCCGCCGACCCGGTCGACGACGAGCCCGTGGCCCTCGGGGACGTCCTGCTGGAGCCCGAAGAGAAGGACTAGGAGCGCCGTGCGCGCCCTACTCCGACCGCAGCGTCGCCACGGGATCGACCGCCGCCGCGCGGCGCGCGGGGACATAAGCAGCGAGGGTTGCCGCCGCGAGGAGTAGACCCACGACCGACGCCACCACCCGCGGCTCGGTGGGAGCCACCTCGTACAGGAAGGCCCCGAGCACGCGGCTCGCGGCGGAGGAGGCGAGGAGCCCCGCGGCCGTCCCCGCGGCCGTGACGAGGAGACCGCGCCTCAGGATCGTTGCCACCATTCCGCCGGGAGCCGCCCCGAGGGCCAGCCGGATGCCGATCTCGCGGGTCCTCTGGCTCACCGCCCAGGAGACGATCCCGAAGAGGCCGACGACGGCGAGCACGAAGGCCACGAGGGCGAACGCGACGAGGAGCGTGAGCGTGAACCGATGCGCCGCGAGGTCGCGGGCGACGAGATCCTCGACGGTCCGGGGGCGGGCCATGGGTACCAGGGGGTCGAGGCGGGCGATCTCGCGACGGATCGTCTCTTCGAGGGCCCGCGGGTCGCCCGCGGTCCGCACCACCATGTCGATCTCCCAGTCCGTCCAGGACCACCCCCTCGCGTCGAAGTAGAGCGTGTCCTCCGGGGGATCGCGGCGGGAGCGCGCGCGCACGTCGCCAACGACTCCCACCACCCGAAACACCTCCATGCGGCCCCCCCAGGGGTTGGCCTGGACAGTCCGCCCGAGAGCGCTCACGCGGGGAAAAGCGCGCTCCGCGAACCGGCGGCTCACCACGACGGAGTGGCGCGGGTCCTGGGCGCTGAACGTCCGGCCCTCGAGCACGGGGATCCGAAGCGTCTCGAAGAGCGCGGGCGTCGCCAGACGGTAGTCGGCGTACGCGCGCTGGCCGAGGCCGACCGTCCCCGCTTCGTAGACGTTGCTCCATCGCGTGCCGGCGAGCGGCAGCGGCCACAGCGCGCCCGCGGAGAGGACGCCGGGAAGCCCCCGCACCGCCTCCTCGAGGCGTGTCAGGAAGGCATTCGTGCCCAGGGGACGCTCGTAGCGCGTGCCCGGCAGCGAGACCGAGAACGTGAGGAGCTTGTCCGCCTCCAAACCGAGCGGCACCGCATGCAAGCGGACGAGGCTGAGCGCGAGGGCGCCGCCCCCGTGAAGCAGCACGACGCTCAGCCCGATCTGGGCGGCGACGAGAAAGGCTCCCGCCCAGCGTCGGTCGGGCCCGATCGGTGATCGCGAGCCGTGGAGGTCCACGGCGACGTCGCGCCGCGTGGCCGCGAGGGCAGGTAGGAGCCCGAAGAGGAGCGTGGCGCCGAGGCAGGTGGCCGCCGCGAAGGCGAGCACAGCGCCGTCCAGCCGGATCGCGTCCGCCCGGGGAAGATCGGCGGGCTGGAGGAGCCGCAGCACGTCGAGTCCCACTCCGCCGAGGAGCACTCCTAGGCCCCCTCCCAGGACGGCGAGGAGGAGCGCCTCCGCGAGGAGGAGACGAACCACGCGGCGCCGGGACGCTCCGAGGGCAAGGCGCATCGCAATCTCCCGCGCCCGACGCCGCCCTCGCACGAGCTGAAGGTTCGCAACGTTGGCGCACGCGACGAGGAGCACGGAGCCCGAAGCACCCAGGAGCAGCCAGAGCGTCGTCCGTACGCGTGACACCAAAACGTCATGGAGCGGATCGAGGGCCAGAGCGAAGCCCGACCGCGCGAGCTCGGCGCGCCCTTCCCGCAGCCGCGCGGAAACGGACTCGAGCTCGCCTCGCGCGGACGCAACGCTCGCGCCGGGGGCGAGACGGCCCACAATGCGCAGGATCCCCGCGTCGAGGTCGGACGAATCCCAGACGTTCCCGTTTTGCCACCAGTCGTCCGGCACCTTCCAGACGTCGATCTCCGCGGGAAGCCGAGGCAGCTCGAGACGGAAGCCCGCGGGCATGACGCCGAGGATCTCGTAGGGGCGCCCGTCGAGCGCGATGCCCTCTCCCACCACTCCGGGGTCGGCCCCAAAGTGTCGACGCCAGAAGGCATCGCTCAGGAGTACTCGTCCCGGAGGCTCGTCGTCGGCGAACCCGCGACCCATCGCCGGACCCACGCCGAGCATGCGGAAGAGATGCGCGGAGACCCAGCCCACCTGGACCTGGACCGGCATCTCGTGCCCGGTGAGGTTCTGCCGGATCGCGGCGACACCCGCCACGTCCTGGACCTGGCTCGCTCCTCGGCGAACTTCCGACAGCACCCCGCCCGGAAGGAGCGCGTCTTCCACACCGTTGCTCTGGAATCGTCCACGGATCTGGACGAGCCGGTCCGGAGCCGTGTAGCTCAACGGCTCGAGCAGGACCGCGCTCACCACGCTGAACACCGCCGTGTTCATCCCGATCCCCAGTCCCAGGGAAAGGATGACGACCGCCGAGAGCAGCGGTGTCCGGACGAGCGAACGCAACGCTTCCCGCAGGTCCTGGCGCATGCGTGCCTCCGTGGCCCTGGTGCATGCGACGACGATGCCAGCGTCAGGCATTCGTGGATGCCCGCGAACAGATGCGAAACGCCGGCCCCGCTGTCCGCCTCCGGACAGCCCGATCGCGCTCGCGAACAGGGAACTACTTGACTCGCCCCGGGGCCAGTACGAGCGGGGTCACGGCTTACCTGCTGCTCCTCGTCAGTGCGGGCCGGAGAGGAGGGCCCGGGTCCGGTACGGGCGCCGAGGTCGACTCGGGAGCGGTCTGCGCGGCGTCCGTGCGGCCGCGGCCCTGGTGGACGCCCATGGCGACGAGGAGCCCGTTGAGAATCGCTTGCGGCCGGGGTGGGCATCCAGGCACGTAGACGTCCACGGGTACCACGCGGTCCACGCCGCCCCGGGACGCATAGGTCCCCTCGCCGAAGATCCCCCCACTGCAGCCACAGGCCCCGACGGCTACGACCACGCGGGGTTCCGGGGTGGCCTCGTAGGTGCGACGGAGCGCGATCTCCATGTTCCGCGTGACGGGGCCCGTCACGAGCAGCACGTCGGCGTGGCGGGGGCTGGCCACGAGGTGGATGCCGAATCGCTCGAGATCGAAGACGGGGTTGGCGGTGGCGGCGATCTCCAGCTCACAACCGTTGCAGCTCCCCGCGTCCACCTGCCGGACGTGGAGAGACCGGCCGAGCCGTCCCCGGATCCGCTCCTTGAGCCTGGCCGCGGACTCCTCCGGGCTCGGCCCCGGCCCGCTCTCCATCGCCCGGAACGAGACACGGCCGGTAGCCCCGTCGACGTCGAAGGAGGCGCGCTCTGTGAGCTGTTCCCGCGAGTACGCCGCCATCTCCAACTCGCGTCCGGGCTGGATCGCGCGCTCGGGGCAGGCCTCGACACACTCGCGGCACTGAATGCAGAGAGCGTAAGAGAGCGACAACGTCTTCCGATCGGGAGCGGGGCGGTCGGCCTGCAGGGCCGCCGTCGGGCAAACCCGGACGCACTCGTCGCAGGCGGTGCAGGCGTTGAAGTCGATCCGGGGGAAGCCGAAGGGGGGCCGCGAGGAAAACGGATCCTTCCTGGTGACGACGCCGGTCTTGAGGCTCTTGGCCACGATTCTGAACACGTCCCCTCCTTAGCGGTCGTTACCCGAGTACGACAGGTTGAAGCTCTTGTTGATCACGGGGAAGTCGGGAAGGATGTTGCCGGGCACGGCCCGGGCGAGCCCCGGCCAGTTCTTGAAGCTGGGGTCCGTGATCTTCACGCGCGTCAGACGCCCTTCCTCGTCCGTCTGGATCCAGTGAAGGCACTCCCCGCGCCAGCCCTCGGCCCAGCCGAGCGCCGACGACGAGGGGGAAGCGCATCGGGCAGCGGGGCCGCCACCTGCCCTTCCGGGAGGGCCTCGAGCGCCTGGCGGAGGATGGACAAGGACTGCTCCGCTTCCCGGGCCCGAACCATCAGCCGCGCGCGCACGTCGCCGCCCTCTTCGACCGGCACCTGGAACCGCATAACGTCGTAGGCGTCGTGAGGGTGGTCCCGCCGCAGGTCGACGTCGAGGCCCGACGCGCGCGCCGCCATCCCCACGACGCCCAGGTCGTGGGCGGCCCGAGTGTCGAGGATCCCCGTATCGTCGACGCGGTCGGTGAACGTACCGGAGTCGATCAAGAGGGTGACGAGGTCGTCGAACTGGCTCTGAAGCCGTTCGAGGTGCGCGACCAGCTCCTTCCGGCGTCCGCGCGTGAGCTCGCATTTCACGCCCCCGAGCGCGACCGTCCCCCGCAGCAGTCGCGAACCGAAGAGTCGCTCCTGCAGGGTGACGAGACCTTCGCGGAGGATCTGGGCCACGCTCGCGGGCACGGCGAAGGCGACGTCGGTCGCGATCGCGCCGATGTCGGAGACGTGGTTGTAGAGGCGCTCCATCTCGAGGAGCACCGTCCTCAGGTAGCGAGCGCGCGGCGGGATCTCGACACCCAGGAGACGCTCGATGGCGTGCGCGTAGGCCAGTGCGTGCCCGACCGCGGTGTCGCCGGAGATGGACTCGGCGAGGAACATCCCGTGGCGCCACGGGAGCTTCTCGAAGCGCTTCTCGATTCCCTTGTGGACGTAGAAGAGCCGGAGCTGGAGGTACAGCACGGGCTCGCCGGCCACGCCGAACCGGAAGTGCCCCGGCTCGATGATGCCCGCATGCACGGGGCCCACGGGCACGTGGAATACGCCTTCGCCCGTCACCGGCCGGAAAGGATGGAGGCTGCCGGCGGCGCGCGGCACGGGCTGGATGTCGGCGAAGCCCTTCCGCATGGCCCACACGCCTTCGGGCCAGTCCTCGTGGAGGGCGACGGGGAAGGGGTTGGGGTGGCCCTCGGGGACCAGGCCGAAGTAGTCCATCACCTCGCGCTCGAACCAGTTCGCGACCGGGTGCTGGGCAGCGACCGAGGGGAAGCGCGGCTTCTCGCCTGCCATCCGGGCCCAGACCCGCACGAACGCGGGAGGCTCGCGGGCGGCCCAGAGGTGGTGGACCGCGAAATGCCCGGACCCCTCGTCGGTGGCGAAGAGCGTGGCCAGGCGCAGCCCCGCACCGGCAGCCCGGTCGGCGACCGCCGGAAGCTCATTCGGGTCGACTTCGGCCGCGAACTCGCCGGCCCGGAGCTCGGCCAGCGCTCCGAGGCGGAGCCGCTCTCGCAAGACGTCGCGCGCCGCGGTCACTGCCCGCCCTCCACGACGCGCACCGCCGAGTGGATCAAATCCAGGAGCCCCGGGGGCAGGTAGAACGCCGACCCGACCGCCAGGGCGGCCGACACGAGAGTGACGGCACTGCCCGCATCGAGCCGTTCAGGGTCGGGAGCGGGGCGCTCTTCCCCCGGCTGGGCGCCGAGCACGAGACGGCCGACCTGGTAGAAGAAACCGCAGAAGAGGAGCACGAGGCACCCCAGAAACACTGCGACCACCACCGTGTGCGGACCCGCGAAGCCGGCCTGGAGGATCATCATCTCGCTGAAGAAGATCCCGAAGGGCGGCGAGCCCGTGATGATGACGATCGCCAGGACGAAGAGAGCGCTCGCCACCGGCGCCCGGCCGAGCGTCCCCGGACAGATGTCGTCGAAGTCCGAGGACCGATGGAGCTGGGCCAGGGTCCCCGCGGAGAAGAACGACAGCGGCTTCGCCAGCGTGTGGTAGGTCATGTGGAGCAGGGCGCCGAAAGTCGCCGCCTCCGCTCCCAGCCCGACGCCCAGAGCCATGATCCCGACGTGCTCGACGCTGGAGTAGGCGAGCAGCCGCTTCAGGTTCCACTGGATCAGGATGAACGGCGTCGCCACCGCCACCGAGAGGAGGCCGAGCGCGAGCAGGAGGCCGCCGGAGAAGTCCGGCCCCAGCGCGGCCTTCGAGATCAGGTGGACGCGGAGCAGGCAGTAGAGCGCGCCGTTCATCATGCCCACCGCCATGAGGACGCCCGCGGGCGAGGGCGCCTCGCGGTAGGCATCGGGCTTCCAGGTGTGCATCGGGGCGAGGCCGGCTTTCGTGCCGTATCCGATCAGGGCGAAGACCACCCCCAGCTTGAGCGTGAACGGGTGCAGCTCGTGGGCAAGGCCGACGAGCCGCGTCCAGTGCAGGCTCGACATCCCTTCCCCCAGCGCCCCCCGGGCGGAAGCGAAGAGGAACACCGTCCCCAGGAGCGCGAAGGCGAGTCCGAGGCTGCCCAGGACGAGGAACTTCCACGCCGCCTCCAGGGACGTGTCGCGGTTGTGGAACGCGACGAGGAACACCGAGACGAGCGTCGTGAGCTCGACCGCGATCCACAGGAGGCCGAGGTTGTTGGAGACGGAGACGAGCAGCATCGCGAAGACGTAGAGGGGCACGAGCGCATCGAACTCCCGGCGCCGTCCGGACGAGACGAGACCGCGCGCCTCGTTCCGCCGCAAGTAGCCCACGCTGTAGGCGCCGGAGAGCAGCCCCACGAGAGCCGACAGCACGAGGACGAGGGCGGAGAGGCCATCGACCCTGAGCGCGTCGTCGAAGGCCGCGGGTACTTTGCCCGCGAGGAAGTCGGCGGCGGTAGCGATGGAGAGCACGAAGGTGACGGCGAGGCCGCCGACGAGGTTGGCCTCCTTGAGCCGGCGCGGCCATGGGACGACGCCCAGGAGCGCGGTCACCGCGGGGACGAGCAGGGTCCAGAGGAGGAGGGTCACGGTCGCCTAACCCTTCAGCTTCGAGAGCCGGCTGACGTCCATCGACTCGAAGCGGTCCACGATGCGGTGCACGAGGATGCCGAGGACGAGCACGGCCACGATCACGTCGAAGGAGATCCCCAGCTCGACGACGAGCGGCATGCCGGAGGTGGCGCCCAGGGCCACGAGGAAGACCGCGTTCTCCACGGTCAGGAGCGCGAGGATCTGGGTGACCGCCTTGCGGCGCGTCACCATCAGGAAGAGGCCCATGAAGAGCATGGAGAGCGACACCCCGATCACGTGGTGGGCGGCCCCCGCCGCCCCCTCCGCGACCCCCGTGCTCACCCGGTAGCCCACCACCGTCAGGGCGAGGCAGATGAGCAGCGACGTCGGCGTGTTCACGTAGGGCTCGATCTCGCGGTGGATGCCGATCCGGTCGATCGTGCGCATGAGGAACCAGGGGATGAAGACACCCTTGAGGCCGATGGTGAGCGCGGCGCTCGCGAACAGGTCCGGCCGATGGTCGGCGACCCCCATCACCACCGCCACCGCGCCCAGGAGGATCGACTGGAGGCCGTAGAGCCGGATGGCCACGAAGAGGGCCTTCTGGCCCACCATCAGGTAGGCGGTCACGAGCATGCCCGCCGCGCAGAGGATCACGAGGTCTTGGCTCACAGGAAGCGGATGGCGAGAGCCAGGAAGCCCAGGCCGAGCGACACGGCCATGAGCTCGGGGACCCGGAAGAAACGCAGCTTGGCGTTGGTGGACTCCACGAGCGTCACCGTGACCGCGAGGAGGAAGACCTTCCCCGCGTACAGGGCGGCCGAGACCGCGAAGGCGGCGGGCTCCGCGGAGACGGCCAGCCCGAGGGGAAGGAAGAGGTTGACGAGCAGGGTCATGAAGAGCAGCTCCTTCAGCGCGGAGGCCCACTCGACGAGGGCCAGGTCCGGGCCCGCGTATTCCAGGACCATGGCCTCGTGGATCATGGTCAGCTCGAGGTGCGTCGCCGGGTTGTCGATCGGCACGCGGCCCGCCTCCGCGAGCAGCACGAGGAAGAGGGCGGCGGCGGCGAGGAGCTCGCTGGGATGGACGGAAGGGCCGCGCAAAGCCGTCGCCCGCACGAGGTCGCCGAGGTTGAGAGAACCGCCCCAGAGGGCGACGGTGAAGAGCCCCAGCATGAGCGCGGGCTCGGCCAGGGCCGCCACCGTCATCTCGCGGCTGGCCCCCATGCCGCCGAAGGGGCTCCCCGTGTCGAGCGACGCGGTGGCGAGGGCAAACCGGCCGAGGGCGAGGAGGCCGACCAGCACCAGGATCCCACCCGCCTCCTCGAGGGGAGCCCCCGCGAACAAGACGGGGACGAGCATGGTGGCCGACACCGCGGTGGCGAAGTAGACCCGCGGTCCGGCGACGAACACCCAGGAGGACGTGTCCGACCTCACCGGCTCCTTGCGGAGGAGCTTGGCCAGGTCGTAGTAGCCCTGCAGCAAGGGCGGCCCCTGGCGCATCTGGAAAGCCGCCTTCATCTTCTTGATGACGCCGCGCAGGAGGGGCGCCAGGCCGAGGAGGACCACGGCCTGCAGCAGTCCGAGGGCGAGCGACTCCACGAAGTTCAAGGGCCACCTCCCAGCCAGAGGAGCAGGACAATCCCGAGGAGGAGCACGTAGGCGAGGTAGGCGTGGAGGCTGCCCGCCTGGATCACCTTCATCCGCTCCGCCACCCTGAGCACCCCCCGCGTCAGCGGCCCGTAGAAGAACCGCTCGAACGTCGGCTCGATCTCCGCCCGGTAGGTCACTTCGCGCGTGAAGTACGCCTCCCCGATCGCCTGCACCTCCCGCGTCGGCCGGTAGATCGCGCTGAAGATCATCATCAAAGGCTTCGAGAACGCCGTCGCCGTGTACTCCGTCCGCGCCGAAAGCTCCCCTCCGCAGCCCCACGTCGGCGCTCCCCTCACCCGATACCCGGCGAACAGGGACAACACCCCCCCCAGCCCCAGAGCCAGGACCACCGCGACCGCCACCAGCAGCGGCGAGAGGTGGTCGAAGTGCCCCGGGCCCGGCGCAATCGCGAATATCCCGCGCACCATCTCCGGCGCCGGCCGCACCCCGGGCAGCGACCCCGCCACTCCCCGCAGCCCCTCGAGCACGAAGCCCGGGAAAAGACCCAGGACCACGCACGTCACGGCCAGGAACGCCTGCGGGGCCAGCATCACCCACGACGACTCGTGGGCCTTTTCCGCCCCTTCTCCCCGCGGCCGGGCCAGGAACGTCACCCCGAACGCCTTCACGAAGCACGCCGCGGCCAGGGCGCTCGTGAGCGCCAGGAGCGCTCCCGCCACGGGATAGATGAGCCGGCTCAGGGCCAGCGTCGACTGGAAGCCTTGCAGCAGCGCCTGGAACAGCAGCCACTCGCTGACGAACCCGTTGAGGAGGGGCAGGCCGGAGATCGCCAAAGCACCCACCAGGAAGAAAAGTGCCGTCCACGGCATCCGCCTCGCCAGGCCCCCCATCTCCTCGATGTGGCGCGTCCCCGTCGCCACGACCACGCCCCCCGCCCCCAGGAAGAGCAGCCCCTTGAACACCGCGTGGTTCAGCACGTGGTAGAGGCTGGCCACGATCCCCACCGCCGCCAGCTCCGCCCGTCCCGAGGACAGGGCCATCATTCCCGCCCCGAGCCCCAGCAGGATGATGCCGGCGTTCTCGATCGTGCTGTACGCGAGCAGGCGCTTCAGGTCGTTCTGCGCCAGCGCGTACAGGACGCCGAGCACCGCCGACAGCGAACCCAGGAGGGCGAACGCTACGCCCCAATCCCAGCGCGGCATCCCGAGGCCGAAGGCGCAGACGCGGAAGAGGCCGTAGACCCCGGTCTTGATCAGCACCCCGGACATGAGCGCGGAGATGCTGCTGGGCGCCGCCGGGTGGGCCTCCGGCAGCCACACGTGCAGAGGGACGATCCCCGCCTTCACGCCGAAGCCGACGAAGAAGAGGACGAACAGGACGTCCCGGAGGCTCCCCGAGGCCACGGATCCGGCGAGGAGGACCGGGAAGGCCTGGGAGCCCGCGAGGGAGCTGAGAACGAAGAACCCGGCGACGAGGCAGCCGGTTCCCACGTGCGACATCGCCAGGTAGACGTAAGCGGCGCGGCGGTGCGGGGGCGCCTCGTGCTCGGTCGCCACGAGCGCCGCCGTGGCCAGCGTCATCAGCTCCCAGGCCAACAAGAAGCCGACCACGCCATCGGCGACGAACACGGCTTCGACCGCGCCGAGGAGGAGGTTGAAGCCGGCGGCCACGAAGGGTCTGCGGGGGGCGGGCACGGCGTGGGGTAGATAGCCCACGCTGTAGAAGGCCACGGGGATCGCGAGCGCGGCCAGGGCGAGCAGGAACCAGGCGGACAGCGGTCCGAGGGTGTAGCCGAACGAAAACCCGGAAGCCTCGTGGGTCAGGAGGACGCCTTGGACGGGCGTACCTCCGAGAGCGACCGTCAGCGCCGCGCCTCCCGTCAGCGACGACGCAAGGATCGAGCCGGCCAGGGCCAGCCCGCTGGACCACCGAGGCCGAGCGGCCAGCGCCAGCGAGAGGGCGAGCGAGCCGAGGCGCACCCCGAAGGCCAGAGGGAGGAAGTCACGGGCAAGGCTCGCGTTCACCTCAGCCCCTCCACCAGAGGAGCAGCACCAGGCTCAAGACGAGGGCGAGCACGTAGGCGAGGTAGGCGTGGAGGCTGCCCGCCTGGATCACCTTCATCCGCTCCGCCACCCTGAGCACCCCCCGCGTCAGCGGCCCGTAGAAGAACCGCTCGAACGTCGGCTCGATCTCCGCCCGGTAGGTCACTTCGCGCGTGAAGTACGCCTCCCCGATCGCCTGCACCTCCTGCGTCGGCCGGTAGATCGCGCTGAAGATCATCATCAAAGGCTTCGAGAACGCCGTCGCCGTGTACTCCGTCCGCGCCGAAAGCTCCCCTCCGCAGCCCCACGTCGGCGCTCCCCTCACCCGATACCCGGCGAACAGGGACAACACCCCCCCCAGCCCCAGAGCCAGGACCACCGCGACCGCCACCAGCAGCGGCGAGAGGTGGTCGAAGTGCCCCGGGCCCGGCGCAATCGCGAATATCCCGCGCACCATCTCCGGCGCCGGCCGCACCCCGGGCAGCGACCCCGCCACTCCCCGCAGCCCCTCGAGCACGAAGCCCGGGAAAAGACCCAGGACCACGCACGTCACGGCCAGGAACGCCTGCGGGGCCAGCATCACCCACGACGACTCGTGGGCCTTTTCCGCCCCTTCTCCCCGCGGCCGGGCCAGGAACGTCACCCCGAACGCCTTCACGAAGCACGCCGCGGCCAGGGCGCTCGTGAGCGCCAGGAGCGCTCCCGCTACCGGGAACAGGAAGCGGACAAGGGCTTCCGGGGAAAGTTGGAAGCCGAAGAGAAAGGCCTGGAAGAGGAGCCACTCGCTGACGAACCCGTTGAGGAGGGGCAGGCCGGAGATCGCCAAAGCACCCACCAGGAAGAAAAGTGCCGTCCACGGCATCCGCCTCGCCAGGCCCCCCATCTCCTCGATGTGGCGCGTCCCCGTCGCCACGACCACGCCCCCCGCCCCCAGGAAGAGCAGCCCCTTGAACACCGCGTGGTTCAGCACGTGGTAGAGGCTGGCCACGATCCCCACCGCCGCCAGCTCCGCCCGTCCCGAGGACAGGGCCATCATTCCCGCCCCGAGCCCCAGCAGGATGATGCCGATGTTCTCGATGCTGTGATAAGCGAGCAGGCGCTTCAGGTCGTGCTGCATCAGCGCGTAGAGGACGCCGAGGACGGCGGAGACGCCGCCGCAAACGAGGACCAGGACCCCCCAGCTCGGTGCCGGCGGTCCGAGGCCGAAGGCGCACACCCGGAAGAGGCCGTAGACCCCGGTCTTGATCAGCACCCCGGACATGAGCGCGGAGATGCTGCTGGGCGCCGCCGGGTGGGCCTCCGGCAGCCACACGTGCAGAGGGACGACGCCGGCCTTTACCGCGAAGCCGGCGAGGAAGAGCAGGAACACGGCGTCACGGCGTCCGCCGGAGAGCGGGGTGCCGGCGAGCAGCTCCCCGAAGCTCGTCGACCCCGCCGCCGCGGACAGGATCAGGAACCCTGCGAACAGGCATCCGGTGGCCACGTGCGACATCGCGAGGTAGAGGAACGCGGCGCGGCGCGTCTTCGCCTCCTCGTGCTCGGTCGCGACCAGGGCAGCGTTCGCGAGGGTCATCAGCTCCCAGGCAAAGAGGAAGCCGACCACGCCATCCGCGGCGAACACCAACTCGACCGCCCCCACCAGGACGCTGAAGCCGATGGCCACGAAAGGCGACCGCCGGTCGAGGGCGCCCTGGCCGAGGTAGCCGAGGCTGTAGACCGCGAGGGGGACGGCCAGGACCACCAGCACGAGGAGGAACCAGGCGGAAAGCCGGTCGACCCCGTAGCCGAGGGTGAAGCCGGAGGCGGCGTGCGAGAGCAGGCTTCCGCGGGCGGGGCGGCCGGTCGCGAGGACCGACAGGGCGAGGGCCCCGGTCAGGAGGGACGCCAGCGCGGAGCCGACGAGGGCCGCGCACCGGCTGGCGGCCGTCGTGCGCGCGAGGCCCAGCGCGAGTCCTATGCTCCCGAGCCGTAGCGCCAGGGCGGTCGGGAGCCACACTGCCGGCTCCAGCTCCCCGCTCATGGAGAGGGGCAAAGCAAGCGCTCGCAGCCGCTACAGACTCGGATGGCCCCACTCCCCACGGCCTCGACCACTGGCGCCGGCAGCGGAGACGCGCACGCACCGCAGGTCCCCTCCGTCACCGTCGTGAGGACCGGGACTCGCCCCGCTTGAAGCGCCGCCTCGTAGGCAGGACGCACGCCCGCCGAGAGCTGCCGGAGAGCTGCTTGCCGGCGTCGCCTCAAGCTCTGGGTCTCGTTGAAAACCGCCAACCGCCGCGCCTCCGCCTCCTTGAGCTCTGCCTCGAACTGCTCGAAAAGCCGGACGTGGTGAGCTTCCTCGCTCTGGGCGAGCGCGGGCGGCTTCGGCTCGTGGAACTCGTCGTCTCCGCCACGGGGTCGCCGGGCAGCCGCGGAGCGCGCTCGCTGAAGCCGGACCGCGGCCACGGCCAGCTCCCGGCGGTTCGCCTCGAGTCGTTGGGCCACGCTCCTCCAAGCGCGGTCAAGATCGCGCAGACGCGCATCGATCTCGGCCAGGGCGCCGAGGACGCGACCATCGCCGGGCTGACTGGCGTCGGGGCGCGCCGTCCGCGCTCCCGGGGAGGCCATCAGGAACGCTCCCGGGCGGAGGGGGGCGACTCCACCCCCGCCTTCGCGTCGCTGCCGACCGTCTGCGCGGGATCGAGCCAGCGGCGGCGGCGGCAGGCCGCCGACACGGTTTCCGCTATGGACGCGGGGGCTCGGTACGCCACGTTGCAGCAACTCATGGACCACGCGGACCCGTCGGGAGCGACCACGGCCACCACCAGCGCCTGCCCGCGCGGGCCTTCGAGGACGACGTCCCATCGGCCCGCGAGTCCGGTCAAGGCGCTGCGGATGGCGTTCTCGAGGTCGAGACGCCGGGGGTGATTCGGCGGCAGCCGGTTGTTCAGGATCAACTGCCCCGCCTCATGCCGGGGCGAGAGTTTCGCGGCCGAACCCGGGGCCTCGGTCCGCAGCTTCATGGACGGAGGTGGGCGGGGGCGGGAGGTGCTCCCCCGCTGTCGATGGCCTGCCGCAGGGCTTCGGTCGACGCGGGCCACGACAAGAACGCGGTGGCCCCGCTCTCAAAAGCGCGTTTGAGATCGGGATGGGTGGGCGCCCTCGCGACCACCACGATGGCCGTTCGGGGGGATGTCTCGCGCACTCGCTGCAAGAGGAGGAGATCACTCGCGGCGAGAGGGCGCGCGGCGACGAATAACGCCCGCATCTTGCCATCGGCGAGGAGCGACGGCACCAGCGAGAGCTCGGTCACACGGTCGACCGTGTAGCCGTCGCGCCCCAGGGAGTCCTTCAAGTCGGGGGGCCAGTCGCGGTCGTCTCCCACCAACACGGCCTTTGGCGTGGCCGCGACCGGGCGAGAAACATTCATGGAAGCAGGCACAGCAGACTCCGTGCCCGGACGGTGCCGCGAGGCTATCCCGCTGACTCGGCGCGG
This sequence comes from uncultured Acidobacteriota bacterium, assembly GCA_963742595.1. GTDB lineage: Bacteria > Acidobacteriota > Vicinamibacteria > Fen-336 > Fen-336 > CAVPGH01. The sequence continues at coordinate 1,896,978 of CAVUMT010000001.1, forward strand.
TCAGCGTGTGCAGGGCCGCCCGTCGGCAGCCGGATTCAGGAGCCCGACGTGCCGATCTGGCACTCTGGCGGCCGCGTCGGTCAGCCCCCGCGCCGTTCTGGCACTCACCGGGGCGGGGAAAGTACACCCAGATGCCAAAGCCGCATCGGGTGCCGTTTACCGACGACGGCGCAGCCCGTAACGCCGGATCTTGGCGTGCAAGGTCCGAAGACCGATACCCAGGACGTGGGCACTCTCCTTGACCGTGGGGTAGGCGTCCAGCGTCCGGCGGATGATTTCCTTCTCGGCTTCGTCGAGGGTGGTCCCGACCGCTACCTTGACCACCCCCGCCTCGACCTTGCGGACGTTCGGAGGCAGGTCTTCGACGCCGATGGTGTACCCGGGGGCCATGAGGGCGACGCTCTCCATCAGGTTGCGCAGCTCGCGCACGTTGCCCGGCCACTCGTAGCGCCCGAGCTGCGCCAGCGCATCCGGCATCAGACGCTTGGCGGGGAGCCCTGCTTTCGCGATCACCTCGTCCAGGAACCGCTTTGCGAATACCGGGATCGCCTCCTGGCGCTCGCGCAGCGGCGGTACAACGAGGCTCAGGACCTTGAGCCGATAGTACAAATCGGTGCGGAACCGGCCGACGGTGACGCACTCCTCGAGATCGACGTTGCAGGCGGCGATCACACGCAGGTTCACCTTGATCTTGCGGGTCCCCCCCACGCGGCGAAACTCGCGCCGCTCGATGGCCCGCAGCAACTTCGCCTGGCAGCCCAGGCCCATCTCGTTTACCTCGTCCAGGAACAGCGTGCCGCCGTCCGCGGTCTCCATCACCCCCGGTTTTGTCTGGTCTGCGCTGGTGAAGGCCCCCCTCTCATGCCCGAAGAGCTCGCTCTCCAGGATCTGGTCCGAGAGCGTCGCGCAGTTGATCGGCACGAAGGGACCCGAGGGACGCCGACCCAGCGTGTGCAGGGCGCGGGCGACCAGCTCCTTGCCCGTGCCGCTCTCCCCCAGGATCAGCACCGTCGAATCGTGGGGGGCAGCCCGCTTCAAGGTATCGAACAGCTCCTGCATCGCCTTCGACTCTCCCACGATGCCGAGCTCCTCCATTTCGGCGCTGGCCACGGACGGCGGCGTCGAAACCGCCCCGCTCACTCCGGCGCGCTCGATGCAGCGGTCTAGGACGGAGAGCAGGTCGTCGACCTGGATGGGCTTCGTGAGGAAGTCGGCGGCGCCCCGCTTCATCGCCTCCACCGCGGAGTCGACCGTGCCGAAGCCGGTGACGACCACCGCGGGGAGGCCGGGCGATTCGGCGAGGACGGACTCCAGCACCGAGAGCCCGTCCATGTCGGGCAACTTCAGGTCCAGGATCAGCGCATGCAGGCGCTCGCGCCGCACCAGGGCGACGGCCGCGCGTCCGTTGGCGGCCTGGTGGACCACCTCGCCCCGCTTCTCCAGCACGTAGGCAAGACTCTTCCGGCTCTCCGCGTGGTCCTCGACGATCAGGATCGACCGGCCGCCGGGCACGGCCTAGTCTCCTCCCCGGTGAGCCGGGAAGACGAGGGTGACCGTGGTTCCCTTTCCGGGCTCGCTCGCGATCTCGACCGACCCGCCGTGACGCTCCAAAATGCGTCGCACGATGGGCAGGCCGAGCCCGGTTCCGGCCTCCCGGGTCGTGAAGAACGGGTCGAAAGCCCTCTGCCGAACCTCGGTCGGCATTCCCTCTCCGTCGTCGCACACCGCGACCATGAAGCGATGCGTGTCTCCGGCGGCCCGGATGGTCACTCCCCCGCCCGAAGATGTAGCTTGCAGCGCGTTCAGGACGAGGTTCAGGACGGCCTGCTTGAGCTGGAAGCCGTCGACCCAGGCCTTTTCCGGACCGCCGGGCTCGAGGCGGAGGCCGACGCCCTTCTTCGAGCACTCCGGTGCGATGAAGGCCGCGAGATCCGTGAGCAGCGGTCGGACCGGCAGGTGCTCCACGTTGAGCTTCGGAGCGCGGGCGAACCTGAGGAACTCCGAGACGAAGTCGTCGAGTCGCTTGATCTCCCCTGCGATCTTCGCGAGCACCGCGAAGACGTGCGCCGGGCGGTCGGGCAGCAACTCGGCCAGCTCCTGCTCGAGGATGCTGAGGTTGATCTGAACCGAGTTCAGTGGATTCCGGACCTCGTGAGCGACGCCCGCGGCCAGGGCTTCTATGAGGGCCGGCTCCGGCCTGCCACCTTCCGACATCTGGACAAGAGGATACCGGACCCTTGCCTAGATCAAGTAGGCCAGGGCGAAGCCCACCTGCGCCACCATCATCATCCTGTACATGTGCGTCCAGGACGGATGGTTCTCGGTGACGGCCAGCTCCTCCGGACGGCGGACGAGCAGGTACACCGTGTAGACCCCGTACAGGATCGAGCGTCGGCCCGAGGACCAGGAGCAGCGTCGGGTTGCCGGTGAGGATCCCCTCCACACCCCGACGGGGATCAGGAAGAACGGGAAGGACGAAGAAGGGCGCGATGATCCAGGCCGCCGCCTTCACCCCGTAGAGGATGGGCAGGGTCTTGCAGCCGCCCGCGCGGTCGCCCTCGATGTCCGCGAAGTCCTTGGTGCTCGCGGCGCCCAGCAGGAAGAGGCCGAAGATCGAGCCGATGTACCAGGGCTCGAGCCCGACGATCGTCTTGACCGTGGACCAGCCCGCCACCTTCAGGAGCACGCCCCGGGGGATGGCGATCGTGATGTTGGCGAGGAAGCCGCGGCGCTTCGTCCAGAGGGGAGGGGCCGAGTAGATCCAGCAGAGGAAGGTCGTGAAGACCACGATCCAGAAGCACTCGCGGCGGCCGTCGGGCGAGGCGAGCCAGGCGAGGGCCCAGGCCACGGCCGCGGTGACCAGCGGTGAAGACCCAGGCCTCGCGCAGGTCGTCAGGGCCCCGCTCGGAAGCGGGCGCTTCGGCTTGTTCACCCGGTCGATGTCGAGGTCGTAGATCTGGTTGATCGCGTTGTTGGCGGCGTTCAGGACGGCGGCCATCAGCGTTCCCCAGACGACGGGCAGGAGGAGGCTCGCTCGTCACGGGAGGTCGGCTGTGCCCGGCGCCCCAGGCGGTGATCGCACCCGAGAGGACTCCGAGGGCCGGGGGGAGCAGCGTGAACGGGCGCGCGAGCTCGACGTAGGCCTTCGCCTTCGGCGGCCGGTCCACCGGGCCGCGGCGACGCCGCGGGCACCGACGCAGGACGACGGCAGACGACGCGCGCCGATCGCGGTGTTGAGCGCATTCAGCAGGTCGTTGTCCAGCCAGCCCCGCTTCTCGGCCACGGTGCCGAGGACGCTCTCCGCGAGGCTGCCGAGCGAGGCCGGCGAGGGCGACGAGCGCGGCCGCGGTCGCGCCATAGAGCCCGAGAAGGGCGCCGAGCGCGGCCACAAGGGCGGCGCCGAGAAGGCCGCCCAGCGTTCCCTCCACGCTGATCGCCCCTTCGGTACCCGGGGGCACCGGACGCAGGGTGGTGATCAGGAACGTGCGCCGACCGAAGGCCTTCCCCACCTCCGACGAGCACGTGTCGGCGGCCGCGGTGGCGACGGCCGCCGCGTAGGCGAGGACGAGGACGTCGCGCAGGGGAGCGGCGCTCAAGCCCGCCATGAGCGCCAGGAAGGCGGGCACCCCCCCGTTGGCCCACGCGTGCCGCCACCCACGGGCCCCGCCTTTCTCCTGGGCGATGCCCAGCGCCGCCTTCCGCGCGTAGCCGAGCCGCGTGGCCGCGGCTGCCGATCACGAAGAAGGCGACCATGAGCGCGAGGCCGGGAAGGCCGAGGGCGGCGGTGATCGTGGCGCCGATCACGATGGCGGAAAGGGCCCCGGGCAAGTCGATCGAGCGTGCGAAGTACGCGAGCGCGGCGATGGCTCCGTTCGCGAGGAGGCCGACGGCGATGCGACCGCCGAGGCCCGGGTCGGCGAGGAGCATCTGCGGCTCCGCCTGGGCGAAGAGAGGCAGGACGAGCGCGCCCGCGAGGGGGACCGTGAGATTGTCGTCGAGCGTCGTGGGGATCGACTCCACGAGCGCGCACACGAGCGCGAGGCCGAAGGCGAGGGCGATCGTGCGCGAGGCGTGCCACGACCGAGGGTCGAGGGGAAGCCGAGACGTCCACGCCATCAGCACCGCGGCGGCCGCCGTTCCGAACACGACGAACGCCAGGGAGCCTGCCCACCCCTTGCTCCGGTTCCAGGGGAGGCGCGGCCCCCCCACGGCCTGGCCCACGACCGACGCCATCCCGTCCCCGACCGCGAGCACGCCCCAGACCGCGGCCGCCATCCAGAGCGAGCTCCAGAAGAACAGGACGAGGCCGAGGACGGCGAGCGGATAGAGAAGGATCCCCAGCGGGTAGCCCTTCGCGTGGTCGGCTCCCCGCCAGAGGCCCCGGCCCCCGATGCGGGGCAGCACCTGCCAGTTGAAGACGAAGGCGGCGGCGGCCATGGCCGCGGCCTGCGCGCCCGTCAGGTAGCGGAGCAGGAAGGCGAACCCCCCGCAGCCCACGTGCACGAGCTTGCGGGCGAGCTCGCCCCGGGAGAGCGCCATCAGGCGGCGCCCTTCGCGCGCAGCCAGTCGATCGTCTCGCGCAGCCCGTCGCGGAGCGGCCGCGAGCGATATCCCAGCTCGCGCTCCGCCTTCGCGCTCGAGTACGCCCAGTGCTCGCGGAAGACCCCCACCTCCCCCTGCGTCATCTGCGGGGGGAGGCCGGTGAGCTCCGCCCAGATCCACATCCCCCGTCCGAGGGCGGTGGCCACCGGGAAGGGGAGGTGCCAGCGCGGAGGTGCCATCCCCGTCATCTCGTGCACGAGCTCGAAAACCTGGTTGAGGCTCGCGTTCTCGCCGCAGAGGAAGTACCGCTCGCCGCGCGCTGCCTTCTCGAGGGCGAGGGCGTGGCCGTCCGCGACGTCGGCGACGTAGGAGTACGACCAGAGCCGGTTGCCCGGCCCCACGAGGGCGGGGAGCTTGCCGCGCAGGTGGTCGGAGACGAGGCGCGCCACCAGGTTGCCCTCGGTCATGTCGCCCGGGCCGTAGACGACGCCGGGGTACAGCATCACCACGTCCTGTCCGCGCGCGGCCGCTTCGCGCGCGATCACGTCCGCCTCCGCCTTCGTGCGCTCGTAGGGGTTGCGGATCCCCGTCATCGGGTGGACCCGCGACTCGTCGGCGGGCTCCGGACCCGCGGGTCCGACGGCCATGAAGGACGACGTGTAGACGAGCCGCGCTCCCGCGGACGACGCGGCCTCGAGGGCGTTTCGGAGGCCGCCCACGTTCACCGCCCGGAAGCGCTCCGCGTCGGGGACCCACACCTTCACGAGCGCGGCGAGGTGCAGCACGGCCGCGCAACCTTCGGCGGCGCGCCGGAGCGAGTCGAGGTCGGTCACGTCGCCACTCACCACGGTGGCCCCGGAAGGCAGCCCTTCGAGGTTGCTCGCCGCGCGGGCGAGCACGCGCAGCTCGTGGCCGCGGGCGGCCAGGCTTCGGGCCACGTTCCTTCCGAGAAAGCCGGTCCCGCCCGTGAGGAGGACCTTCACCGCGGGAGAGCGCCCACTCCCGGAGCGGCGAGGCGGCGGCGCCAGTCCTCGAGCAGGTCGCGGAGGGTCTGCTCCAGGTGAATGCGCGGCTTCCACCCCGTCGCCTCCTGGAGGCGGCGGGGATCGCCCACATGCGCGGGCACGTCCGCGGGGCGCAGCCGCTCCGGCTCCACGCGGATCTTTACCGTGAGCTTCGCTCCGGAGACGGAGAGGAGGATGTCCAGGAGCTCGCGGATGCTGCGGCCGCGACCGCTGCAGACGTTGTACACGGCCCCCGCTTCCCCCGCTCTCGAGGAGCGCCCAGTAGGCCCGCACCACGTCGCGCACGTCGGTGTAGTCGCGTACCGCGTCCAGGTTGCCCACCTGGAGCACGGGGGCGCGCAGACCCGCCTCGATCTCCGCGATCTGCCGGGCGAAGCAGCTCTCCGCGAACGTCTCGCCCGCGGCCGGGGCCGGTGTGGTGGAAGGTGCGCGTCCGCAGGATGCGCATTCCCGACGCGCCCCCGTACTGCAGCGGCGAGACAGGCCTGCGCAACCTTGCTCACCGCGTAGGGCGAGGCGGGCAGGAGCGGGACGGTCCTCCGTGAGCGGCAGCTCGTCCTGGCCCACCGCCCCGTACTCCTCGGCGCTCCCCACCACGAGGACGTCGGGCTTGCCTCCGCGGCGCCGCACCGAGTCGAGCAGGTGGACGAGGCCGAGCACGTTCGTGCGCAGCGTCCCGCCGGGGTCGAGCCAGGAGACGTGGACGCTGCGACTGCCCGGCGAGGTGGACGATGCGGTCGACGGGGCCGCGCTCGAGCACGGCGTCGATGCGCCGCGGGGTCGTTCAGGTCCGCCTCGAGGAGCGTCGCGAAGCCGGCGCCGCCGCGCGGCGCGCTGCCGTGGGGACGCACGAGGCCCACGAGCTCCACGTCCGGATGCTCCGAGCGCAGGAAGTCCACGAGGTGGCGCGCCCACGAAGCCCCCCGCGCCGGTGACGAGGACCTTCACCGGTAAAGCCCGAGCCCCTGCTGGCTGCCCAGGGCGTCGATGCCGTTGAAGTTGCCGATGGAGCCCACGTTCGCGAGGTCGACGCAGAAGCGGAACTGCCGCTCCTGCGCGGCCGTTGTAGTCGTAGCGGATGTACTCGACGTTGAAGCCGCAGCACTGCACGTCGTAGCGCAGACGCGCCCTGGATCGTGTAGAGGACCTTGTTCACGAAGTCGTAGTACCCGTTGGCGTCGAGAGCGAGAGCCGGTTCGGCACGAGCTGCAGCGTCGCGCTGCCGCGGAGGGTGTTGGCCACGGTCAGCCGGTCCGCCTCGTTCCTCGGCGAGCCGGCTGCTCTTGCGACCAGCCGAGCTGCAGCGAGCCCCGCGATCCGTTGATCCCCCCGGTTCGACGCTCCGGCGCCGGAACTGCAGGAAGTTCACGTCGTACTCGAGGAGGAAGTCGACGGTGAAGTGCGGGGCTGGGCCGGACGCGCACGCGCGAGACGAGGGGCGAGAGGTGCTCGGGCGCCCGCGGGGCCGAAGGCGCTCGACGAGTAGTTGGGGTCGAAGTTGTTCTGGCCCTCCGAGATCTTCACGTAGTAGGTCTGGTAGACCCGCCAGGTGAGGAACTCGTAGGGGACAGACTTTCCCGAGGGGCTCAGGACGCTTGGCGAGGAAGCGCTGCACGATCCCGTAGTTCGACCTCGTTGGTGCCGAGGAAGTAGTCGTTGCCGTCGAACTTCGGGATGATGTCGAAATCGTCCACGCGCGTCCTGTACGTCCAGTTGATCTCGGGGCCGATCACGTGCTTGAAGCGCTCGGTATAGAACGCCTCCCGGCGTCTGGAAGACGCGGGAGAAGCGTGGGCCCCCGCAGGTCCACCCCGCCCTCGAAGAACGTGCGGTCGATGTCCGGCCCTCCGAGCGTGCTCAGGCCTTCCGAGTCCACCGTATAGCTCGTCGCCCCAGCGCGTGTAGCGGTAGGAGGCCCGCGGGGTGAACTGCAGGAAGCTGAGCGGAGAGCGGGCGGGACACGCTCGGGCCGACGTCGAAGCGGGAGTAGCGGTTGACCAGCGTCCTCGTCGCCCAGGCCCAGGTTCTCCGCGCGTGGCGTCGAAGCCGAACGACGATGCCGGTGCGGCCGACAGACTTGGGGAAGCGCCGGACGCTGCACCGTGGGCAGGTGCTGGTTGATCCGCCGGCGTCGTCGCCGAAGTAGGTCTCCGTGGAGTCGGCGGAGGCTGGACGCGGTGACGGAGCCGAAGCTTCGCTGCAGGGCGAAGGACGCCCGCCGCGTGCGGCGTGCTGGCGAGGTTGAAGTTGTCCTGGAAGCGCTGCTGGAAGAGCAGGTTGCTGTACTGGCGCACGTTCACGGTGGCCCGCACGTTGCCGGGCAGGATCTGGAGGGCGTTCCAGTCGAGGTCGTAGTCCAGCGCGCCCCCGGCCACCGTGGGGTTGAAGACGTAGGTGCGGAAGGTGCCGCGCGAGGGTGTGTCAGCCGCGTAGCGGAGCTCGTGGCCGAAGCCGTACCCGATCTGCGAGTAGTGGTCGGCGTAGAAGGTCTGGTCGAGGCTCCGGCCCATGGCCCAGAAGAAGCCGCTCCCCGACCTCGTAGCCCGCGGGTGCGACGAGTACCCGAAGTGGGGGAACAGGAAGCCCGTGGAGCGCTGGTCCTCGCTGCGATCGGGTAGTAGATGATGGGGATGTAGAAGGCGGGCACCGACTTGATCTTGAAGACGGCGTTCCGGGCGAGGATCTTGTCGTCCACCTCGATGTCCGCGCTGGAGGTGGAGAACGCCCACCGCGGGTTCGGCTGCGCGCAGGAGCGTGAACCGGCCCTCCTCGACCTGGTAGCGCTTGTCGTCGAGCCGCTCGATGCTGCCGGCCCTCCACGAACACCCCCGGCTCCACGAAGCCGATGGCGTCGTCGAAGGCATCCCTTTCCCGTGTCGTCCATCTCCAGGCGCCGCCGGACAGCCGCTCTTCGCCCCGCAGGAACACCACGTTGCCCTCGGCCACCACGCGCCGTGTCCCTTGCTCCCGTCGGGCTTCGCCACCTCGTAGACGTCCATCGTGTCCGCCTGGATGCGGATGTCGCCCAGCCGCACGTCGACGAATCCCGCGCGCGGTGAAGTGCCCCGGCCCCACTTTCTCCTGGGTCTCCGCGCGCACGCGGATCTCTCCTTCGGGAGAGCGCCGAAGGATCGACGGTGTCCGGAGGCCGCGGCGCCCTCGGCACCGTCTGACCCGAAGCGGGGACGGCGGGAGAACCGAGCGCGGCGGCCAGGAGGCTGGCCAGTATCGGGAAGGGCGATCGCACGGTCGGGAAGGCAGATTAGCACGGCTCCCCGCCCGCACTGGTAGCCGCCGCCCTCCTCGAGGGGCCTAGAGCGCCGCCATCCCCATCACGTGGAAGCCGCCGTCCACGTGGATGACCTCGCCCGTGACCCGCGGCGAGAGCGAGGACACGAGGAAGAGCGCCGCGTCGCCCACCTCCTCCTGCTCGGTGTTCTTGCGCAGGGGCGCGTGCGTGCGGTGGTACTCGAGCATCTTCGAGAGGCCGTGCACTCCGGAGGCGGCCAGGGTCTTGATCGGCCCCGCGGAGATCGCGTTCACGCGGATCCCCTTGGGCCCGAGGTCCGCGGCGAGGTAGCGCACCGACATCTCGAGGGCGGCCTTGGCCACCCCCATCACGTTGTAGTGCGGCACCACCCGCTCGCCGCCGAGGTAGGTGAGGGTGACGATGCTCCCCGCCCGGCCTTCCATGAGGGGGACCACCGCCCGCGCGAGCGCGGTCAGGGAGTAGGACGAGATGTCCTGGGCGATGCGGTAGCCCTCGCGCGAGGTGTTCAGGAACTCGCCGTCGAGCTCCTCGCGCAGGGCGAAGGCCACGCGCGTGGACCACGAAGTCGAGGCCGCCGAAGCTCCTGCTTCACCGCCGTCGGCGAGGGCCGTCGAGGTCCTCGTCCTGGCTCACGTCGCAGGGCAGGATGAGCGGGTCCTTGAGCCCCGCGGCGAGCTCGCGGACGTTCTCCTCGAGGCGCTCGCCCTGGTAGGTGACGGCGAGGCGCGCGCCCTCGCGGGACACCGACTGGGCGATGCCCCAGGCGATGGACCGCTTGTTGGCGATCCCGAGGATGAGTCCGTGCTTTCCTTCGAGCAGCATCGCGGGCCTCCGCGAGGCGCGAACTATATCACCGCGTCGCGGACGTCGGTCCTCTAGGCGAGCGGTCCCAGCTTCTCGACGGCGAGGCCCCGCAGGGCGAGGATCCGCTCGCACCACCTCGCCCACCACGTTGTTGGGGGTGGAGGCGCCCGCGGTGAGGCCGACGCGTCACCGCGCCCGTCGGGCAGCCAGCTCGCGGTCTCGCGTCTCCGCCGCGTGGGCGCCCACCGGCCGGTGGCGGATCGCCGCGCCCATCGAGCTGGTCCGCGCCGCTGATGTGGTAGGTGGGCAGGCGCTCCGCGCAGATGCGGGCCAGGGCCTGGGTGTTGCTGCTGTTGTAGCCGCCGATCACCACCATCACGTCGAGGCCGCCCTCCGTCGAGCATGCGCAGCACCGCGTCCTGCCGGTCCTGGGTGGCGGAGCAGATCGTGTCGAAGGCGCGGAAGCGCTCGCGCAGCTCGCCCTCGCCCGTAGCGGTCGCGCATGGCCGCGCGCAGCATCTCCTGGATCTCCAGGCTCTCGCTCATGAGCATGGTCGTCTGGTTGGCGAGGCCGATGCGCGCGAGGTCGCGCTCGGGATCGAAGCCGGGGCTCGCCGGCGTGGCGCGAAGCGCGCGCAGCGAGCGTCCGCCGCGGTGACCGTGCCGCGGATGAAGGCGCAGACCACCTCGGCCTCCTCGCGGTCGCGCACGCAGAGGTAGTGGCCGCCGTCGTGGGTCAGGGCCTGGGAGGCGGTGGCCTTCGTCTCCTCGTGGTAGTGCTTGCCGTGGATGACGGCGGTGAAGCCCTCGCGCGCGTACTTGTGGACGTTCTTCCAGACGTTCAGCACGCTGCCGCAGGTGGTGTCCACGAGCACGCAGCCCTTGGCCGCGCAGGTGCTCCATCTCGCGCCACCGGCACGCCGAAGGCGGGCAGGATCACCACGTCGCGCGGCCGCGACCTCCGCGTAGCGCGCGGGCGGGTCCTTCGCCTCGGGCAGGATGCGGATGCCCATGCGCCTCGATGCGGCCGTTCACGTCGGGGTTGTGGATGATCTCGCCGGACAGGAAGATGCGCCGGTCGGGGAACTTCTCGCGGGTCTCGTAGGCGTACTCCACCGCGCGGTCGACGCCGTAGCAGAAGCCGAACTCGCGGGCCAGCTTGAGGGTCAGCGTCGCCCGCCGCGCGCGCGATAGTCGAGCTCCTTGAGGCGCTCCACCACCCGGCTGTGGTAGTTCTGGGCCAGGACCGGGCCCACGACGGCCTTGAGGTTGAAGCCCTTCTGGAAGTAGGTCTGGCTCACACCTCCAGGATAACCGTAGGCTCAGCGCAGGTACTCCCGCAGGCCGTCCTCGGCCAGCCGCCGGAACGGGAAGCCGAAGTACTCCATGGCCGGCCGCGGGTCGATCGTCGACCTCCTGGAGGATGAAGTCGATCGGCGCCGGGCGAGAGGATCGGCTCGGGCAGGAGCGGCCATCGGCAGCACGAGCAGCTTCATGAGCGCCGCCGGGATGGTGCAGCAGCGGGCCGGCGCTTGCCCAGCACCTTCTGGACGGTGCGGATGATCTCGTCCATGGTCAGGCGCTCGGGCCCGCCCAGCTCGAAGACCTTGTCCTTCGCGTCCTCGCGGCGCGCCGCCTCCGCGACGCAGCGCGCGACGTCCTGCACGGAGATCGGGTAGACCGGCGTCTTGCCGTCGCCGATCACCGGCACCACGGGCAGGTAGCGGCAGAAGAAGACGAAGCGGTTCATGCTGCGGTCGCCCGGACCGTAGATCCAGGAGGGACGCAGGAGCGCGTACTCCAGGCCCGTGGCGCGGATCGCCGCCTCGGCCATGTCCTTGGCCCGGAACCAGGGCTGCGGCCGGCCCTGGCCGGCGCCCGCCCCGGAGAGGTAGACGAAGCGGCGCACGCCCGAGCTTCTTCGCCACCGCGACCGCGACCTCCGTGCCCTTGCCGTCCACCTCCAGGTAGGTGCGGCCGCGCGACGGGTCCTCGACGGGGTGGTTCGGGAACTGGATGGCGTGCACCACCACGTCCGCGCGGGTGAAGGCCTTGCCCAGCGACACCGGGTCGCCGGCGAAGGCCTGGACCAGCTCCACGCGGCCGCCCCAGGGGTCGGCCCCGGCTCGGGGTCGCGGGTGGTGACGACGACCTCGTCGCCCGCGCGTCTCCAGCAGGCGCTTCACGACCTCGCGCCCGATGAAGCCGGTCCCGCCCGTCACCACGATGCGCATCGGATGCCTCCTCACGCACGGTCGAGCGCCTGAGTTATACGACAGAACCAGTATCCTTGGGCCCGCCCGAATGCGCCGCGCGCTGGTCGTCGAGGACGACCCCGACATCGTGGAGCTCGTCGCCCACTACCTGCAGGCGGACGGCTTCGCGGTGGACGCGGCGGAGCGACGGCAGCGACGGCGCTCGAGCGGCTCCGCGCCGAGGCCTACCACCTCCTGATCCTCGACCTGCAGCTTCCCGGCATGGACGGGCTCGCCCTCTGCGCCGAGGTCCGCCGCGACCAGCGGACGCGGGACGTGCCCGTGGTGATGCTCACCGCGCGCGGCGACGAGGCGGACCGCATCGTGGGCCTGGAGATGGGCGCCGACGACTACGTGGTGAAGCCGTTCAGCCCCAAGGAGCTGGTGGCGCGGGTGCGCGCGCTCTTCCGGCGGCTGGAGCGCAAGCGACGAGGACGAGACGCCGCTCGTGCTCGGGCGCCCTCGAGGTGGACCGCGTCGCGCCACGTGGTGCGCTGCGACGGGCCAGCCCGTGCACCTGACGGCCAAGGAGTTCGCCCTGCTCGTGGCGCTGCTCGAGGCCGACGGGCGCGTGCTTGCGCCGCCAGGCCCTCCTCGAGGACGTCTGGGGCTACTCCTACGCCGAGGGCACGCGCACGGTGGACGTGCACGTGCGGCGCCTGCGCGAGAAGATCCCGGGCTCGCGCCCCGCGATCGTCACCGTCAAGTCGCTCGGCTACCGGCTCCTGCGCGAGGACGGAGAGCTGATGCTCGGCTGCGCGCGCGCATGGCGGTCACGGCGCGCTGGCCGCCACGGCGGCCGCCCTCGCTGGCCGTGCTCCTGCTCGTCGGGCCCGGCGCTGCGCCGCGCGCGCCCGTGGAGCAGACGCGCGACGACGCTCCTGGCCGAGGCGCGGCTCATGGCGCGGGTCGTGGAGCCGAGCCGCTGGCCCGGGGCGCGACCCCGACGGAGCTCGACGCGCTGGTGGACGCGCGCCGCGCGCGAGGTGCGGGCGCGCGTGACCGATCGTGGCCCCGGACGGCCGGGTGCTCGCCGATTCCGTCGCTGTCCGGCGCCGCGCTCGCCGCGCTCGAGAACCACGCCGCCCGGCCGGAGGTGCAGGCCGCGCTCCGCGGCGGCGCGGGCGCGGCGACCCGCCACAGCGCGACCGTGCAGCGACGAGCTGCTCTACGCGGCGGTGCCCGTCCGCCACGACGGGCCGCCTGCTGGGCGTCGTCGCGCGTCGCCCTGCCGCTCACGGAGCGTCGAGGAGCGCAGGTGCGCGAGCTCTGCGCGGGCGGTGGGCCTCGCCCTGCTCCTCGCCTTCGCGATCACCGCGGTGCTCTCGCCGCGCTCCTCTCCGCGCCGCCTCGCCGCGTCCGCTGCGCGAGATCATGGACGCGGCCCGGCAGTTCGCGGCCGGCAACCTCGCCGCGCGCATCCGCGTGCGCCGCGAGCGACGAGCTCGGCGAGCTGGCGCCGCATCCTGAACCACTCGGCGGACCAGCTCCAGGAGCGGCTGCACGGAGATCGCCCGCGAGCGCGCGCGCATCGACGCCATCCTCTCGGCGATGGAGGACGGCGTGCTCGCCGTGGACCACCGGGGCATCGTGCTCCTGGCCAACGACGCGCTCGCCGCCAGCCTCGACCTCGCGCGAGCCCGTGGGCCGCCACTACCTCGAGGTGATCCGCCAGCGCGAGGTGGGCGCGGTGGTCGAGGAGGTGCTGCGCACGGGCGAGCGCCGGCGCGGTGGAGGTGGAGCTCCGCCACCTGCGGCGCGTCTTCGCCCTCACCGCGCGTGCCCTTCCCCGGCGCCGAGGGCACGCCCCCGGGCGCCGTGCTCACGTTCCACGACGTCACGGAGCGGCGGCGGCTCGAGCGCGATCCGGCGCGACTTCGTGGCCAACGCCTCCCACGAGCTGCGCACGCCGCTCACCTCGATCCGCGGCTTCGTGGAGGCCCTGGAGGACGGCGCGGTGGCGGAGCCGGAGACCGCCCAGCGCTTCCTGGGCAAGATCCGCATCCACGCCGACCGCATGGCCGCGCTGGTGGAGGACCTGCTCGAGCTGTCGCGCCTGGAGTCGGGCGAGCGGCCGCCGCACTGGGAGGAGGTGCTGCCCGGCGGAGGTGGCCGAGGACGTGGTGGCGTCGTTCGCGGGCCTCGCCGGGCGCAAGCAGATCGACGCTCGCGCGCACGCGACGGCGGGCGCGCCCGCGGTGGTGACCGACGCCGACCGCCTGCGCCGCATCCTCGAGAACCTGGTGGAGAACGCGGTCAAGTACACGCCGGCCGGCGGCCGGGTGGAGGTCGCGAGCCGGCGCCGGGCCGGACGGCGGCGCCGTCCTCGAGGTCGACGGACAACGGCCCCGGCATCGCCGCCGAGCACCTGCCGCGCATCTTCGAGCGCTTCTACCGCGTGGACAAGGCGCGCAGCCGCGAGCTGGGCGGCACGGGCCTCGGCCTCGCCATCGTCCGGCACCTGGCCGAGGGCATGGGCGCCTCCGTGACGGTCGAGAGCGAGCTCGGCCGGGGCACGCGCGTTCCGCGTCACCGTGCCCGCCGGCCGCGAGCACACGCCGTAGCCCGCAGCGGCCCTTCCGGGCCGCTCTTCGGGGCGCGCGTGCTAGCATCCGCGCCGCCCGTCACACAAAAGTCATCCAAATGTCGCACGTCCCGCAATTGGCAGGGTGCCGCCATGAAGGCCGACAGCATCATCCGCTGGTTCATGCCCAAGGAGGAGCGTTTCCACGAGCTCCTCGGCCGAGGACACCCAGAACCTCGCTGCAGGGCGGCGCGGCTCTTCGCGGAGATCGCGACCAGCCACGAGCCTCGAGGACCGCCGCGTCAAGACGGTCCAGCTCAAGGCCATCGAGCACGACGGCGACCAGATCACGCGCCAGATCTTCGAGGCCCTCAACTCGCACCTTCATCACGCCCCTCGACCGCGAGGACATCCGCTCCACTCGCCACCGACCTCGACGACATCCTCGACTACCTGGAGAGCGTCGCCCAGTACCTCGTGCTCTTCGAGCTCGCCGAGTCCCCGGAGGCGCTGCGCCAGTTCGCCGACATCCTCGTGGCCATGGTCGAGGAGATCGACCGGGCTCACGGGCCTCGTCTGGGACCTCTCCAACGAGCAAGGAGATCCACGAGCCGGCATCGTGCGCATCTCCGAGCTCGAGAACCAGGCGACGCGCTCTACACCACCGTGATCGCCGACCTCTTCAAGACGGACAGCCGCAACCCGATCGAGATCCTGAAGTGGAAGGAGATCTACGACGGCCTCGAGGACGCCTGCGACGCGTGCAAGGACTACACCCACATCCTCGGCAACGTCGTCATCAAGAACGCCTGACGGCGCGCCATGTCCCAGCGAGCACTCGGCCTTGCTCGTCTTCATCATCCTCGTCGCGCTCGTCTTCGACTTCCTGAACGGCTTCCACGACGCGCGCCAACTCCATCGCCACCGTGGTCTCGACGCGCGTGCTCATCGCCGCAGAAGGCGGTGCTGTGGGCGGCGTTCTTCAACTTCGTGGCCGCCTTCGTGCTGGGCACCCACGTGGCCAAGACCATCGGCAAGGGCATGATCGACCTCGCCGATGGTCACCCAGGAGGTGGTCCTGGCCGGCGCTCGTGGGCGCCATCGTCTGGAACCTCGATCACCTGGTACTACGGCCTGCCCGTCTCGTCGTCGCCACGCGCTCATCGGCGGCTACGCGGGGGCGGCCGTCGCCAAGGCCGGCTTCGCCGCGATCCTCGCTCTCGGGCTGGATGAAGACGCTCGAGTTCATCGTGCTCGCCCCCTCCTGGGCGCTCGGTCTGGCCTTCGCCGCTGATGGTGCGCGATCACCTGGATCTTCCGCCGCTGGCCACCCCTTCACGCGTGCGACCAGCTCTTCCGCCGTCTGCAGCTCGTCTCCGCCGGCGCTCTACAGCCTGGGCCACGGCGGCAACGACGCGCAGAAGACCATGGGCATCATCACCGGCGCTGCTCGTGCCTCGGGCGCACCTCCCGGAGTTCGAGGTGCCGCTCTGGGTCATCCTGCTCAGCCACGCCGCCATCGCCTTCGGCACCATGTTCGGCGGCTGGCGCATCGTCAAGACCATGGGCAGCGCATCACCAAGCTCGCAGCCCGTTCGGCGGCTTCTGCGCGGAGACCTCGGCGCGGCCTCACGCTCGTGGGCGCGACGCTCGCTCGGCATCCCGTCTCGCACCACCCACACGATCACGCGGCGGCGATCATCGGGGTGGGCGCCACGCCGGCGCTCTCCGCGCGGTCAAGTGGGGCGTGGCCGGCAGCATCGTCTGGGCCTGGGTGCTCACCATTCCCGCTCTCGGCGCGTGATCGCCTACGCTGACGCGCGAAGCTCGTGCGCTGAGGGCGGCTTCGATCTAGACTCGGCGCCATGGAGTTCAAGCAGTTCTACCTGGGCTGCCTCGCCCACGCGTCGTACCTGATCGGCTCCGACGGCGAGGCCGCGGTCGTGGATCCGCGGCGCGACGTGGACGAGTACCTCGACGAGGCGCGAGGCCCGCGGCCTCACGATCCGCTACGTGATCGAGACGCACCTCCACGCCGACTTCGTGAGCGGCCACCGCGAGCTCGCGGAGCGCACGGGCGCCAAGATCGTCTTCGGGGCGAAGGCGGAGGCCACGCTTCCCGCACCGGGCGGTCCGCGACGGCGACGAGATCCGCATCGGCCACGTCGCGCTGCGCTTCCTCGAGACGCCCGGGCCACACGCCGGAGAGCGTCTCCGTCCTCGTGATCGACACCGCGGAGCGCGCCCGAGCCGCGGATGGTGCTCACCGGCGACACGCTCTTCATCGGCGACGTGGGCCGGCCCGACCTCGCGGGCGCGACGGGGCCTCATCCCCGGAGACGATGGCGGGCATGCTCTACGACTCGCTGCACGGGAAGCTCCTGACGCTGCACGACGCGGTCGAGGTCTATCCCGCCCACGGCGCGGGCTCGCTCTGCGGACGGAACATCTCGAAGGAGACCTCCTCCACGATCGGCGAGCAGCGGCGCGACGAACTACGCGCTCCAGCCGATGCCGAAGGACGACTTCGTGAGGATGATGACGGCGGACCTGCCCGAGGTGCCCGCGCTACTTCCCGCGCGACGTGGAGATGAACCGCGAGGGCGCTCCCGCCCTCGGCGACCGCCCGCGGCCTCCGGCCCTCGGACCCGCCGCAGGTCCGGCGCGCTGGCGCGCGGGCGCCCTCCTGCTCGACGTGCGCGCGCGCCGCGGCCTTCGGCACCGGGCACGTGCCGGGCTCGATCAACGTCGGCCTCTCCGGGCAGTTCGCGTCCTGGGCGGGCACGCTCCTCTCCGCGCGACGCCCGCTCGTGATCGTGGCCGAGGACGAGGAGCAGGTGGACGAGGCCGCGCTGCGCCTGCGCGCGTCGGCCTCGAGAACGTGGCCGGGCTACCTCGACGGGCGGCGTCGCCGCCTGGGACCGCGCGGGCCTGCCGCTCGCGACCGTCCCGCAGATCACGGTGGACGAGCTCGAGGCCCGCCTCGCGGGAGAGCGACGCCCTGCAGGTGGTGGACGTGCGGCGGCCCGCCCGAGTTCGCGGGCGGGCACGTCCCCAGGGCGCTCGCTCCGCCCTCTCGATCGCCTCGAGCGCGAGCTCGCGGGCCTCGACCCGCGCGCAGCCGACCGCGGTCATCTGCGCGGGCGGCTACCGCTCGAGCGCGGGCACGAGCCTGCTCCGGCGCCACGGCTTCCGGGACCTCCGGAACGTGGTGGGCGGCACGAGCGCGTGGACGGCCGCCGGGTACCCCACCGAGAGCTGACCCGTCAGTCGCGCGTCAGAAGTAGAACTTCAAGACGAGCTCGATCACGCGCGGCGCGCTGATCGTGTTCGTGATCAGGCCGAACGTGTTGGGCACCGAGATGTCGCGCGCGGGCGGACCGAAGCTCGGGTGGTTGGTCAGGTTGAAGGTCTCCACGCGGAACTCGAGGGACCGCTCCGCTCCCAGCGGCGAAGCTCTTCGAGAGCACGAGGTCGAGGTTCCTGTAGCCCGGCGCCCGCGCCACGCCCACCGGACAGTTGCCGAAGGTTCCGAGGGGCACGGCCTGGAAGGCGTTGATGTCGAGCCAGTGCGTGATCGACTGGTCGGACGGCACCGGATTCGCCGACGCAGTTCGGCCTCTCGGCCCCGCGCTCGCCCTGGAGCGAGCGGGCGCGGCCGTCGGTGACGGTGATGGGGAGGCCGGTGCGGGCCTGGAAGATGCCGCCCACCTTCCAGCCGCCCAGGAGCGCGTTCTTGACCCCGCACCAGTCGGAGCCCCACTTGCGTCCCTTGCCCCACGGCAGGTCGTAGGTGGCCGAGAGGATGAAGTTGTGGCGGACGTCGTGGAACATCGGTCCCCACTCCGCGTCGGGGTCGTAGGTGTTCTGCCAGTAGGCACCTTCGGTGGCGCTCGTCACCCCCTGCGGCCCGGTGCCCCCGAAGACGCCGTAGAAGCCGCGGTTGTTGGTGGTGCCCTTGGCGAACGTGTAGGAGGCCAGGAACTCGAGGCCCTTCCACGACCGCTGGCGGACGCTCGCCTGCAGCGAGTTGTACTTGCTGCCCGAGCGCGAGGTGGTGGTGGCGATGGTCGTGATGAGCGGCTGCACCGGCGAAGAGCGGCCGGCGCGTGTTCTTGGGCGCCCAGGTCGACGGATCGCCCACGCCGGGCAGGGCCTGGTTGCCCTCGGTCGGCGTCACGAGGTGGGTCGCGTGGTGGCCGACGTAGCCGACCTGGGCCGACATCGACGACGTGACCCGGTACTCGACGAACGCGTTCCACTGCTGCGTGAACTGCGGGCGGAGGTCGGAAGCGTAGGCTCGCACGTTGCCGGAGGGGGTCGTGCCCGGGACGAGCTCCGCGAAGCCGGTTCGGGCCGTGCCCGCGCCGGTCGTGCGGTCGTAGTCGACGTTCGACTCGAAGAAGAACGGCGGGTTGAGCGGGCAGCCGGAGGTTCGCGCCCGTGCCTTCCATGAACTGCGAGATGCCGTAGCCGCCGCGGAAGACCAGGCGGTCGCTCGCGCTCCACGCGACGCCGACGCGCGGCTCGAAGCCCTTGTAGTAGGGCTCGTAGAGCGCGCGGTCGCCGTCGTTCGCGAAGATCTGCTGGCCGGTCACGAGGTCGAAGTTCGACTGGCGGTCGTCCTTCTCCACGAGCGGTGACGTGTAGGCCCAGCGCAGCCCCAGGTTCAGGGTCAAGCTCGTCGTGACCTTGAAGTCGTCCTGGACGAAGAGGCGATCCGGTTCTGGAGGTGCGTCCAGGGGTCGGTGGGATCGCCGCCCCCCCGGCCCTTGCCCGAGACCTGGTCGAGCAGGAAGTCCGCGAACTGCGAGCCCGTGAAGGAGCCGTTGTAGGCGATGAACCCGAGCAGGCCGTTGTTGCCGGCGTAGAAGCGGCGCTGGTCGTAGCGCAGGAACTGGCCTCCGAACTTGAAGGCGTGGCGGCCCGTGAGCCAGGTGAGCTTCTCGTTGATCTGGTAGGTCTTGGCCAGGGTGTCCGAGTCCGTCGCGATCGCTCCCAGGGCGGTCAGGCCGTTGAGGCCGCCGCAGGCCCCGGTGGCGTTCGTGATGCAGCTCAGGCCGTCGATCGGCTGGCCGCCCGCGATGCCGTAGAGGGCGTTGCCGTCGCCGACACCGGCCCAGTCGAAGGTCTCGGCGGTCACCGTCGTGTGGCTGTAGCCGACGAGCACCTCGTTGATGAGCGAGGGACCGAGATCACGCGGTTCCAGTTGACGCCGACGTTGTAGAACGGCTGGTCGTTTCGGGTGGCGAAGATGAGCGGGAAGGGCTGCTGGTCGCGCTCGTCCTTGTAGGTGGCGAACGAGAAGCGGACGAAGAGCTTGTCGCTCGGCGAGGCGTTCCAGTCGAGGCGCAGGTCGCCCTGGTGGGCGCGGATCTTGAAGAGGGTCTCGCCCACGTAGTTCCCGGTGACCCCGCTCACGTTGCGGTTCGGGAGGGGGTAGTTTGCGGTGTCGTTCAGGATGCGCCAGCGCCGTCGGGCTGATCCGGCTGAGCGGGTATCTGGTTCCCGGGAAAGGGAAGCCCCGTCGTGGGATCCCGGATCACCGTGGTGATGCTCGAGAGGTCGCCGCGGCGCCACGCCTCGGGCGCGACCGAGGCCGTGGCAGCACCCGGCGCGTCCTGGCGCGAGCCCTGGTAGTCGGCGAAGAAGAAGAGCTTGTCCTTGAGGATCGGCCCGCCGAGGGTGCCGCCGTAGATGTGCTGCTTGCGCTCCTGGCGGGGCGCGCCGGAGCGGTTGTTCTCCCAGGTGTTCGCGTCGAAGTCGCTGTTCCGGTAGAACTCGAAGACGTTCCCGCGGAACTGGTTCGCCGCCCGACTTGATGACGTTGCTGATCATGGCGCCCCCGACGTTGCCGACGTCGGCCGCGTAGTTGTTCGTCTCGACGCTGATCTCGGCGAGCGCGTCCGGGCTCGGCTGGTAGGCGACGCGGTTGTCGATCGTCTCGTTCACGTCCAGGCCGTCGACCGTGAAGTTGTTCGTCTGCTCGCGGTTCCCGTTCACGAACGGGCGGTTCATGTTCACGCTGCCGATGTTGGTGAAGCCGCGCGGGTTGTAGGTCGACGGTCCCGGGCAGCAGGAGCGCGAGCTGGCCCGACGTTGCGCCCGTTGAGGGGCAGCGACTGGACGGTGTTGCCCGAGATGACCTCGCCTACCGTCGCCGACTCGGTCTGGAGCAGCGGCGCTCCCGCGGTGACCTCGACCGTGTCCTCGAGCGCGCCCACCTCCATGCGGAAGTCCAGGCGCGCGATCTGCTTCGCCTCGAGGGCGATCGGCTTCGTGGTCGCGGTCTTGAAGCCGGAGAGCTCGGCCTTGACCACGTAGGTCCCCACGGGCACCGACGTGATCGTGTAGTTGCCCGCGGCGTTCGAGACGGCGGTGTAGGCGACGTTCGTGGCCTGGTTGGTCGCGGTGACCGTGACGCCCGGCGCCGCGGCTCCGCTCTGGTCGGTGACGAGGCCGGTGATGGAGGCCGCGCCCGTCTGGGCCTGGACGACCGCGGGTCCGGCGAAGAAGAGAAGCGCCAGGAAGGATCGCGATGCCCGGATTTGGAACGTTCTCATTTCTGGATACCCCCGTGACGAAGGCGTTTCCGGAATCGTAGTTCCGTTCCGCCCGGAGTCAAGTGCCTCCCCTCCGGAGCATAATCGGCGCCGCACGGCCATGGAGAGGGACCGGCTCGTCTCGCTGGACGCGTTCCGCGGCGCGACCGTCGCCGCCATGATCCTGGTCAACAACCCCGGGGACTGGGAGCACGTGTACTGGCCGCTCGACCACGCCCCGTGGCACGGGTGGACGCCTACCGACCTCATTTTTCCGTTCTTCCTGTTCATCGTCGGCATGGCCCTCCCCTTCTCGCGACGGACGCGCGTGGGGGAAGCGCTGCGCCGGACGCTCGTGATCGCGGGCCTCGGCCTCTTCATGGCCTCCTATCCCCACTTCGCCCTGTCCACGGTCCGCATACCCGGTGTCCTGATGCGCATTGCCGTGTGCTACCTGGCCGCGTGGTGCGTCCATCGCCTCACCGGGCCGCGAGGACAGGCCGTGATCGCGGCTCTCCTGCTCGTCTTCTATTGGTACGCGATGACCCAGGTGCCCGTCCCCGACGGGACGCCGCCCAACCTCGAGCCCGGGAAGAACCTCGCCGCCTGGTGGGACCGCACCCTGCTGGAGGGCCACCTCTGGAAGCAGTCGAAGACCTGGGACCCCGAGGGTCCGTTCTCCACGCTGCCCGCGATCGCGACGACGCTGCTCGGGGCTCTCGCCGGCAGCTGGCTGCGCTCGGACCGAGCGGGCGAGCGGAAGGCCGCGGGTTTTCTCGCCGCCGGGCTCGCCGGCGTCCTCCTCGGCCTCGCCTGGAGCGTCTCCTTCCCGCTCAACAAGAACCTCTGGACGTCGTCCTACGTGCTGTTCACCGCGGGGATGGCCGCCTACTTCTTCGGCCTCCTCTACTGGATCGCGGACGTGCGGGAGTACCGGAAGTGGACGCGGCCCTTCGTCGTCTACGGCCGGAACGCGATCTTCGTCTTCGTGGCCTCCGGCCTCGTCGCGCGCACCCTGGGCGTGATCAAGGTGGGCGGGCCCGAGGGCCCGGTCTCGCTCCTCGCGTGGCTCCCGCGGACGCTCTTCGCCTCCTGGCTTCCTCCTTGCCCGGCGTCACTCGCCTGGGCGGTGGCCAACGTCGTGTTCTGGTACCTGGTCCTGCGCGAGATGGACCGCCGCGGAATCTACCTGAAGGTCTGACGCCAGAGGGCCAACTCCGTCCGGACGGAGTACCTCAAGTACTTTCTCAAGCAACTCGTTCCGGAACGAGTACGAAAGGTAACACTCGAGGGCGCGGTCGCGCCGTGTCCGTGCGGGTGCGGCGATTTCTACTCGGGTTCTCCGTCCGGACCGAGCCCGAACGGTGTCACTCGTACTTGAGCGCGGCCACCGGATCGACGCGCGACGCGCGCAGGGCGGGGAGCGCGGCCGCGAGGACCCCGACCCCTCCCAGCACGACCGCCACCACGACGTAGGGGAGGGGATCCGCGGGGC
Organism: uncultured Acidobacteriota bacterium; assembly: GCA_963742595.1. Classification (GTDB taxonomy): domain Bacteria; phylum Acidobacteriota; class Vicinamibacteria; order Fen-336; family Fen-336; genus CAVPGH01. The sequence continues at coordinate 1,919,436 of CAVUMT010000001.1, forward strand.
TCGTCTCGTAGAGGAGGCTGCGGAGGAGGCGCGACGCGGCGAGAGCCCCGAGGAGACCGAGGGCGAGGCCGAGCGCGGCGAGGGCGACACCTTCGCGGAGGACGAGCCGCACCACGTCGCGGGGCAGCGCCCCCAGGGCCAGGCGCAGGCCCATCTCCGCTCTCCGCTGCGCCACCACCTGAGCGAGGACCCCGAAGAGCCCGAGCCCGGCGAGGACGGCCGCGGTGAGGGCGAACGCCGAGGTCAGGACGAACGTGAAGCGCGGCCGCTCGAGGGCGCCTTCCATCACCCGCTCCAGCGTCTGGACGTTCCCGAGGGGCAGCGTCGAGTCGAGGTGCTTGAGCTCCGCCCGCACGTCGGGAAGGAGCGACGAAGGGTGGCGCCCCGAGCGGACCATGAACGTCATGAACGGGTTCGGGATCTGGGCCTGGGCCCAGTAGATCGTCCGCTGCGACGTCTTCTCGAGCGAGGTGAGGCGCACGTCGCCCACCACCCCCACGACCTCCGCCTTGCGGAGCTCTCCCCAGCCCATCTCGACCCGCTTTCCGATCGGGTCCTCGCCGGGCCAGAACTGCCGGGCCATCGCCTCGTTGACGACGACGACCGTGGGGCGAAGGGCCGTATCCGCCTCGGTGAAGGCCCGGCCCTGTTTCAGGGGTATCCCCATCGCCTCGAAGATCCCCGGGGTCACGAAGCGCACGTCCGCGCTGGGCTCGTCGCCGGGCGCGGGGACGGGGCGATCGGGCAGGGCGAAGCGGGTGGCCGAGCCCAGGACGAAGGGGATCCAGCTCGTGGCGCCCACCGCGTCCACGCCCGGCAGGCGCCGCAGCCTCTCTGTGGCCTCGGTGAAGTAGCGTATCCGGCTCGCGTCCTCGCCGTACGAGGTGGCGGGGAGCGAGATCTCGAAGGTGAGCACGCCCTCCGTCTCGAAGCCCGGGTTCACCCGGGCCAGGCGGTCGAAGCTCCGCACGAGCAGCCCCGCCCCGATGAGGAGGACGGCGGCGAGTGCCATCTCGGCCACCACGAGGCCGCGGGCGAGACGCCGGCGTTCGCGCCCCGTTCCCGCGGAGCCGCCGTCCTTGAGCGCTTTCCACACCGCGGGACGCGCGATCTGCAGCGCGGGAGCGAGGCCGAAGAGGAGCGCGCTGCCCACGGACAGCACCACGGCGAAGCCGAGCACGGCCGGGTTGATCGAGATCGTCGCCACCTGCTGCAGCTCGGCGGGCATCGCGGCGCGGAGCGCCTCCAGCGTCCAGGATGCGAAAAGCACCCCCGCTCCCCCGCCGAGGAGCGCGAGCACGAGGCCCTCGGTCGTGAGCTGGCGGACGAGGCGGCCCCGCGACGCCCCGAGGCTGATGCGCACCGCGATCTCGCGCTCGCGGGCGAGGGCGCGGGCGAGCAGCAGGTGGGCGACGTTGACGCAGCCGATGAGGAGCACGAGGGCCACCGCCCCCATGAGGACGAGGAGGGCGGGCCGCACCTCTCGAACGAGATCGCCGTGCAGGGGGGCCACGGTCACGTTCCAGCCCGCGTCGCGGGCCGGGAACTCCTTCTCGAGCTGGGAAGCGATCCCCTCCATCTCCGCACGGGCCCGCTCGAAGGTGACGCCGGGCCGAAGGCGCGCGATCGAGAGCAACGAGCGGCCTCCCGTCGTTCTCCATTCCTCGGTCACGGGGAGGGGGACCCACACCTCGGCCCCCGGGGGCACGCTGAGGCTCTCGGGCATGACGCCGACGATCGTCCGCTTGCGGCCGTCCACCGTGACCTCGCGGCCCACGACCGACGCGTCGCCCCCGAACCGGCCCTTCCAGAGCCGCGGGGAGATGACGGCGACGAGTGGCTTGTCGGGCTGGCCGTCCTCCTCGCCGATCGCTCGTCCCTGGCTCGCGCTCATCCCCAGGAGGCCGAAGAAGTCCGCGGTGACCACCGCCCCTTTGACGCGCACGGGATCCTCCACCCCTCCGAGGCTCATGTCGCGCAGGGCAAAGGCGGCGATCCCCTCGAAGACCTGGTTGCGCTCGCGCCAGTGCACGAAGTTCGCGGGGTTGACGGAGTTGCGGATCCGGTTCCGCTTGACGTTCTTCTCCCACACCATCACGAGCCGGTCGGGCTCGCGGAAGGGGAGCGGCCGGAGCAGGACCGCCTCCACCACGCTGAAGAGCGCGGCGTTGGCGCCGATGCCGAGAGCGAGCGTTGCGACCGCGACGGCGGTGAAGCCGGGGCGCCGCACGAGCAGCCGCAGGCCCAGTCGCAGATCCTGGAGAAGATCTCCCATGCCGTCCTCCTCCCCTGTGGTTTCGCAAGGGCCGTGCCACGCCGCGGCAGTGAAGCCCTTGACGGCTCAGCGAGTTGTGCCCGTTCTCGACGGCGCGGCGTCCGTTACTGGGATCACCGCGCGCGCGAGCGGACAAACATCTAGGAGGCGGGCGGGCGGTACTTCGGGAGAGCTTCGAGGGAGTCGGGGAAGCCTTCCCCCGCCTCGATGCGGTCGACCCACCGCGCGACTTCCGGGCGTAGCGTGCCGAGGTTCAGCCCGCCGTAGACGTCGGGATAGCGCTCCAACCGGGCGAGGCCGCGGCGGAGCAGGGTGAGAGCACCCCCGCGGTTCGCGTTACCGAAGTGGTAGAAGCCCACGGAGATCTGGATCAGGCCCTGGAAGAAGTCGCGGGCGGGGCCGCGGATCCCCGCCCACACCTCCTCGAGCGAGTCGTGGCACTCGAAGAAATGGCCGCGGTTGAACTCGAGGACGCCCTTCTCGAAGCCGCGGCGCTCTTCGTCGTCGAGAACGGGCTCGGCGACCACCGGACCCTCCGTGGTCACGCCCCCGGCGACGTGATCGGCTCCAGGGTGACGCCCGCGGCGGCGCGCGCCCGCTCGAGCGCGCGCTGCACTTCCCGATAGTTCTGGAGCTGGGAGCGGAAGGGCTCCTCGCCCTTGGCGGGCCGACGGCGCTTGTAGGTGCCGTCGGCCTGCAGCCAGCGGCCCTTGACGTTGTCCTGGAACGCGTGATCGAGCGCGGCGAGCACCTTTTGGCGTCCCTCCGTCGACTCCACGGGAAAGAGCAGCTCGATCCTCTTGTCGAGGTTCCGCGGCATCCAGTCCGCGCTCGAGAGGTAGACCTCCTCGTCGCCGCCGTTCCGGAAATAGAAGATGCGCGCGTGCTCGAGGAAGCGGTCCACCACCGAGACCACCTGTATCGTCTCGGAGAGGCCCTTCACCCCTGGTCGGAGGCAGCAGATGCCGCGCACGTTCAGACGGATCCTCACCCCCGCCTTCGCCGCGTCGTAGAGCGCGCGGATCACGTCCTCGTCCACGAGCGCGTTCATCTTGGCCCGGATCTCCGCGGCCTGGCCGCCTTCCGCGCGCTGGCGCTCCCGGGCGATGAGCCGGAGGTGCCGCTCGCGGAGCTGGGTGGGGGCCATCACGAGCTTCTTCATGCGGGGGGGATCGGAGTAGCCGGTGAGGGCGTTGAAGAAGGCGGAGGCGTCCTCGCCGATCTCGCGGTCCGCGGTCATCCGACCGAAGTCGGTGTAGAGCCGCGCCGTGCGGTCGTTGTAGTTGCCGGTGCCGAGGTGGACGTAGCGGCGGATCCCCTGCCGCCCGCGCCGCACCACCAGGCAGATCTTGGCGTGCGTCTTGTACCCCCGGATCCCGTAGATCACGTGGGCCCCCGCTTCCTCCAGCCGCCGCGCCCAGCGGATGTTCCGCTGCTCGTCGAAGCGCGCCATGAGCTCCACGAGGACGGTGACCTGCTTTCCCTTCTCCGCGGCGCGGGCGAGGGACTGGACGAGCGGGGAGTCGCCGCTCGTACGGTAGAGCGTCTGCTTGATCGCGAGGACGTCGGGGTCGTCGGCGGCCTGGGTCAGGAACTGCACGACGGGGTCGAACGACTCGTAGGGATGGTGCAGGTAGACGTCGCGCTCGTCGAGGAGGGAGAAGACCCCGTCCGCGGGGAACTCGAGGCTCAGAAGGGGCTTGAGAGGCGGGTCACGGAGGTCCTCGAGGGCGGGGAGGTCCACGAGGGCGAAGAGGGCCCGGATGTCCAGCGGTCCGGCGATGCGGTAGGTGTCCTCCGCGGATACCTCGAGGCGCGCCCCGAGCGTCCCCAGGAGGCTCTCCCCCACTCCCGCCTCCACCTCGAGGCGGACGATCCCGCTCCGACGGCGGTTCCGGAGCTCCTCCTCGATGACCAGGAGGAGATCGCGGCCTCCCTCGTCGTCGAGGTCCAGCTCGGAGTCGCGGGCCACCCGGAAGACCGCGGTCTCCTTGATCTCCTGGCCAGGGAAGAGCGCTCCAAGCTCTCCTCGGATGACTTCCTCGAGCAGCACGTAGGTGGTGGCGGGCGCTCCCGCGGGTCGCACGAGCCGGGGAAGCCCGGAAGGCACCTGCACCACCGCGAGCCGCGGCGCCTCCTCGCCCTCCGCGGGGGCGAGGAGCACCGCGAGGTTGAGGCTCAGGCCCGCGAGCATCGGAAAGGGACGGGCGGTGTCGATGGCGAGGGGGGTGAGGATCGGCAAGAGCTCGTCCCGGAAGTTCTTCGAGAGGGCTTGACGCGCGGCGGGAACGAGGCTCGAGAGGGGAACGATCTGGACGCCTCGCTCGGCGAGCGCGGGGAGGATCTCCCGGGTGAGAGCGTCGTAGAGGGCGTCCACCATGGCGTGCGCCCGCTCCGAGATCTGCCCGAGCTGCTGGCTCGGGCTGAGCCCGGCGGGGTCGGGGGCGAGGTCCCCTTCGGCCACGGCGTTCTGGAGGGCGGCCACCCGCACCATGAAGAACTCGTCGAGGTTCCCCGCCACGATCGTCGCGAACTTGAGCCGCTCCAGGAGCGGGTTCGTGGCGTCCTGCGCCTCCTCCAGCACGCGGCCGTTGAACTCGAGCCAGGACGTCTCCCGGTTCAGGAAGAGCTCGGGCTCGCGCTTCCGGACCTTTCCCGGCTTCACGCCCGCACCGCCGCCTCGCGGAAGGAGAGCTTCCTTCCGAACACCTCGGTCATGTGATCCGAGCGGGCGAGGGCGGCCAGCCTCTCCATCGTGAAGTCCCCCGCTCCCTCCACCTCGAGGGCCCAGCCTTCGTCCTCGCGTACCACGCGCACGTCGCGCACCTTCTGGAGGTGGTCCGCATCCAGGGCGTTGGCCACGCGGACGATGGCCGCGAGCTTGTTGACGATCACGCGCGTGTCGCTGTCGAGTGCCATGTAGGCAAGATGGGACTTGTGGGGGGTGGCGCGCCGGTGGTAGCGCGCCACGTTGGCCACGACGGCCATGTCGTCGCGCGAGAGCCCGAAGATCTCGGAGACGGAGAGCAGGTACTGCGAGTGCTTGTGGTGTCCGCGCAGGTTCACGTAGATGCCGACGTCGTGGAGGAGCGCGGCCACCTGCAGGAGGAGCCCGTCGCGGCGGGAGAGCCCGTGCTCGGACTTGAGCTCGTCGAAGAGCCGGCCCGCGAGGTGCGACACCTGCTTGCCGTGCTTGGCGTCGTAGCGGTACTTCTCCCCGAGGGCCTCCGCGGAGAGGAGGACCTGGCGGGAGAGGTCTTCGATGCCCTGGGCCTCCTCTCCCCGCACCATGTCTAGGAGGAGCCCCGCCCGGAGCGACGCGTCGGGCACGACGAGCTCCTCGGCCTGCGTTTCCAGGAGCAGCTCGCGCATCGCGAGGAGGGCGGGCACGAGCGTCTCCGCCTCCATGATGGGCAGGTGGAAGCGCTCGACGAGGCCTTCCACGTCGTCCCCCATCCGCTGCTCGCAGAAGGCGAGGAAGGGCTCCTTGGCCACGGTCAGGAAGCCCTTCTCGGGCACGTCGCGGCCCGCGACCTGGGTGGCCGCGAAGCGCGCGTCCCCCCCGAGGGTGATGAAGTGCCGGGCCTCGCGCAGGGGCATCTCCCGGCGGATGTCGTGGACGACGTTCTGGATGTGGCGGCGCAGGAGGCGCATGCGCTGGTCGTGGCTGCCTCCCCAGGAGGCGAAGCTCTGGCGCATCCGGATGGAGCCGAGCGCGTAGGTTCCCGAGTAGACGGGCTCGCCCTTGCGCAGGAAGGAGGTGTCCGCGGAGCCACCCCCCACCTCCGCGAGGAGGGCGGCCCCCGAGACGAGCGCTTCGTGATCGCGCAGCACCTCGCGCACCGCGGTGTAGGTCAGCCGATTCTCCTCGGACCCGTCGATGATCTCGACGTCGAGCCCCGTGCGCAGGCGCACGCGGTCGAGGAACGTGTCGCGGTTCAGGGCCTCGCGCACCGCGGAGGTGGCGACGGCGCGGTAGCGGACGACCCCGTAGCTGTCCATGATCCGGCGGAAGCCTTCGAGGGCCTTGAGGGTGGCTTCGATGGTGGCCGCGCCCAGGCGACCGTTCGTGAAGGTGTCCTTGCCGAGGAGGATGCCCCGCGAGGCCTCTTCCAGCACGCGCGGGGCCTGACCGGCCGCGTTCTCCGCCACCACCAGCCGGATGGCGCTCGCCCCCATGTCGAGGACCGCGACCGGCCGCTCGACCTCGGGGGGAGGAGGGGGCAGATCCGTACGCGGCAGCGAGCGTCGCTTGCGCGCGGCCATCCCGGGCTAGCCCCGAGCCGCGCGGAGCCGCGCGGGACGAACGACCTCGGGGGGGCGGGCGGCGCTGACCCGGACGTCGACGTTCAGGGCCTCGGCAAGGAGCTGCGTCCTTCGCTCGACGCCCCACGTCTCGAGCTCGCAGTCGCCCTTCGCCTCCGCCCGGATGCGCAGGGTTCCCGCCCGCTCCGAGGCGACGACGCGCTTCACGACCTGCCGGTGGCTGCGGTCGAGCGCATCCGCCACTCGCAGGAAGCCGGCGAGGATCCTCACCGCGCGCTTCTCCTTCCGCTTGAGCGTCGCGTACCCCTCGTGCTTCTTGCGGGGATGCCCACGGCGGTGGTAGCGCGCCACGGTGGCGATCGTCTCGATCTCGCGCGGGTCGAAGCCGCGCAACCCCCCGTTCTTGATCAGGTAGTAGCTGTGCTTGTGATGGCCGGGGTAGGAGATGTGGTGGCCGATGTCGTGGAGGAGCGCCGCGTACTCGAGGAGCGAGCGCTCGCGTCCCTTCAGCTCGTGTCGGGCCGCCGTCTGGTCGAACAGCGAGAGGGCGAGGCCGGCCACGTGTCGCGCGTGGGCCTCGTCGTACTGGCTCCTCTCCGCGAGGGCCACGACGCTCCTCCGGCGCACGTCCGGGTAGGCCTCGGCTCTCGCGAGGGCGCGCGGGTGGCCGTGGACGTAGTCGAGGAGGATGCCTTCGCGGAGCGCCCACTCGCAGAGGACGAGCTGACGGACGCCCAGCCGGTCGAGCACCGTGTCCAGCACCACCGCGCCGGGCACGATGATGTCCGCGCGCTCGGGGTCCATGCCCGGTATGCGCAGCCGCTCGCGGAGGTCGCTCCGCACGAGGCGCTCCCGCAGCTCGTGCAGCGTCGCCGCGGGAACGGTCAGGTGATGGAGGCCCTCCGGCAGCTCGCCGGTGGACATGTGGTGGGCCATCCGCCCGAGCGCGAGGATCGTCCCCGACGTGCCGATGGCCGCATCGAAGCCCGCCTCCCGTACGTGCTCGGCGTGGGGCTCGATCGATCGCTCCACCCGGTCCACGAGCTTCGACTCCGCCTTCCGCCCGAGGGGATCCGACTCGCCGAAGGCCGCGGCCATCCTGAGGACGCCGAGCTTTTCGGACGCCACCCACTCCAGCCGGCCGCCCTCTCCGAGCGCCAGTTCGACACTCCCCCCGCCGATGTCCACGACGAGCGCGCGCTTGCCCTCGAGGTGGATGGAGTGGAGGGCGGCGAGGTAGATGAGCCGGGCTTCACCTTCCCCGGAGACCGCCTTCGGCCAGAAGCCGATCTCTCGGCCCACGCGCTCGAGGAAGTCCTCCCCGTTCCGAGCCTCCCTCACCGCAGAGGTGGCGACCGCGATCGTCTTGTCCACTCCCTGGGTGCGTGCGATGCGCTTGTACTTGCGCAGCACGTCGAGGCCGCGGCGCATCGCGGTGGCGGAGATCCGGCCGCGGGAGAGTGTGGAGGCCCCGAGACGGACCATCTCCTTCTCCCCGGCGATGACCCGAAAGCCCCCGCGGGCGCTCGTCTCCACGATGACCATGTGGAACGAGTTGCTGCCGAGGTCGATGGCCGCGATCTTCATGCCAGGGTAGGTTTGGGGGCCAGCGTCACCCCGTTCGCCATTGTACTCGCGGCCCCCCAGGACGCCATGGTCGGGCGCCGTGGGTGACGAAACCATGACATTTTGCGGGCGAACCGGGGCGTGCTAGCCTCCCCGCTCTCTCCACGGGACCCCTTGACCTCCCCCCAGACCGACGCCGACAAGACCTCCTCCCTGCTGAAGGAGCGCATCCGCACGGTGTTCCGCCATTTGCCGAAGGGCCTGGCGGGAGAGGAGGAGTCGGTCCACCAGCTCCGGGTCTCGGGGAGGCGCCTCCGGGTCGCCCTTCCCCTGCTCGCCCAGAAACCACGCGGACGGAGGGTCAAGCGGGCCCTCGCCATCCTTCGGGACCTGACGCGCGCGGCTGGGCTCGGCCGCGACCTCGACGTGATCGTCGCCCTCTACGAGCGGCGCCTCGCCGACCTTTCCACTCCCACCGCGGAGCAGCTCGCGCTCCGACGGCGGCTGCGGGCCGCGCGCACCCGGAGCCGGACGCGGATGGCGGAAGCGCTCATGGACATCGAGATCGCGGGGGTGCGGCGCGACCTGCGCCGCGTCGTCGCCCGCGGCGCGGAAGGCGTCTTCACGGTGATGGCCCGGCTGCGGGACACGAGGGACGCGGAGGGAGCGGCCCTCCTCGCGGGCTTCGCCGAGGTCGGAGACCGGTACGACCCGATCGCCCTCCACGCCGTCCGACGGGCCACGCGCCGCCTGCGCTACGCCGCGGAGGTGAGCGATGCGCTGCGCGGGGAGGACGCGGGGGCGCCCGCCCTCCTCAAGGGCCTGCAGGACGCCATCGGCGCGCTGCACGACAACCACGTGCTCGTCACCTGGCTGGAGCGGCAGGCCCGCGCCACCCCCGGCGGGGCGCCCTCGGGGCTCCCCGGGGCCGCCCACGGGGAGCAGGCCTTCTTCGAGGAGGCGGGCCGCCGCCTGCATGCCGAGCTCCTGGAGCGGCGCCCCGCCGAGGTGCTGACGCGCGCGCTCGAGGCCATGGGGAGGGCGCGCTCCGCCGCGTAACGGCGTACACTCGTTCCGCATGCGCCTGGTGATCGTCCGCCACGCCATCGCCGTGCCCCGGGGCACCCCGGACATCCCGGACGCGGACCGCGCGCTCACGCCCGAAGGGGAGAAGAAGTTCAGGAAGGCGGCGGAGGGGCTGGTCCGCATCCTCGACCGCCCCGAGGAGATCCTGACGAGCCCCTGGCTGCGGGCGCTCCGGACCGCGGAGATCGCGGCGGAGGCCTGGGGCAAGATCGCCCCCAAGAAGACACAAGCCCTCGCGGAGGGTAGCTTCGAGGAGCTCGCGGCCGTGCTCGACGACTACCCGCCCACGGCCACGGTCGCGGTGGTGGGCCATGAGCCGCACCTCTCCGCACTCCTCGCGCGGCTCCTGGGCACTCCCGACGACGAGCGCGTCGAGTTCAAGAAGGGGGGGGTGGCGGTGGTGGACGTCCCCGGCCGCCTCGCGGACGGCGGCCAGCTCCGGATGTACCTGCCCCCTAAGGTGCTGCGCTCGCTCGCGGGCTGACGTAGACCCGCCCGCCCTTCATCACGAACGCGACGCGCCGGAGCGCGGTAATGTCCGTCGAGGGGTCCCCCTCCACCGCCACGAGATCCGCGGCGAGCCCCGGGGCGAGGGCGCCGATCTGCGAGGCGAGGCCGAGCGAGGTGGCGGCGAGCGACGTGGCGGAGACGATCGCGGCCATCGGCGCCTGGCCGCCTTCGTTCACCCGACAGACGAGCTCCTCCACGTTCCGGCCGTGGGCCCCCGCCACCGCGTCGGTGCCGAAGACGATGTGGAGGCCGGAGGTGGAGAGCGCCTTCTTGAACGTGGCGAGGGCCACGGGAAGCGCGCGCTCCATGGCCTCGAAGCCCTTGGCGTTGTAGTTGCCGATCCCCTCGAAGCGCTTCCGATTGTCCAGGTAGTTCCGGAAGACGAGGCAGACGTGGGGGTCGTAGTAGACGCCGCGGTCCGCCATCATCGCGAAGATCTCGGGGGTGCCGAAGACGCCGTGCTCGATCTGCTTGCAGCCCGCCTCCGTGGCCCGCTTCATCGCCTCCGGGCTGTGGGCGTGCACGAGCGTGCGCAGGCCGAAGGCCTCGGCCTCGCCGCAGGCGGCCCGCAGCTCATCGAGCGTCAACGTCGCCGCTCCCCCTTCCCGGATGCTCTTCGAGGCGAAGATCTTGATGAGGTCGGCGCCCTGCTTCTGGCGCTCGCGGACGAGCCCGTAAAGCGCGTTTCGCCCGCCGCTCTTTTCGTCGAGGGGGGCGAGGGAGGTGAGCACGCGCGGCCCCGGGGTGTCTCCACGCTCGATGGCGTCGCGCAGCGGCTTGTCCTCGGGGGAGCCGGGGCTCTGGACCGTCGTGATCCCCGCCCGCAGCGTCGCGAGGGCGTTGGCGGCGATGGCGGCCTTCGCCTCCTCCGCGGTCTCCCCGTCGTCCGGGGTGTGCAGGCGGTCCTGCTTGTTCAGGTGCCACGCGAGGTGAGCGTGCGTGTCCACGAGGCCGGGCAGGAGGGTGAGGTCGCCGAGGTCGATCGTGGGACGCGCGCTTCCCGGCTTCGCCTTCTCGACCGACACTATGCTTCCGGCTTTGACGACCACCCGAGCGTTCTCTATCGTGCTCCCCCGGCCGTCGAGCGCGCGGGCGGCGGCCACGGTGACCGCCTTCTCCTGCGCTTCGAGCGAACCGACGGCGACGAAACCAGCGAGGACGGCCCCCGCCACGTTCCTCATCGAGCGCCTCCTCTCACGCCGCTTCCGCCTCCCGAGCCGTCTGCGCCGTATCGAGCGCACCCGCGGTCGCCGCCGCCCCCAGATAGACGAGCGCCCCCGCGATCATGGCGACCTGGAACCCGAGCGTCACCGCCGCGACCATGGTCGCGAGCGATCCCAGGACGGAGAAGATACCGTTCAGCCCCCAGTAGAAAGGCGCGCCGGGGAACGGGCCGCGGCCCACGCCCGCGAGCCCCCGCGGGAAGGGGATCCCCATCACGAAGCCGAGGGGAGCCACGAGGGCCATGGCGAGGGCGATCCGGACCGCGAGGGGCAAGGGCAGGAGCGCGGGCACCGCGTGCGGGAGAGCGACCGCGTAGACGACGCCCAGGCCCGCCGCGGCGAGGCACGCCCGTCCCGGGGGAAACCGGCCGCTCCAGTAGCTTCCCAGTCCGCCGGACGCGAGGAGCGTGAACAGGAGAATCGAGAGCGTGAAGATCGGGTGGCCGAGCAGCAGCGTGAGCTGCTGCAGCAAGCCGAGCTCGACCGCGATGAAGGCGACACCCAGGCACGAGAAGTAGAAGACGGAGGCGAGGTAGGCAAGCACCGGCTCTCCCCGCGGCCGCCCCGTCGCGACGACGAGGACGCACAGCGCGAGCAGGGGAACGAGCGTCATCACGAAGGCCAGGCGCATGAACCGGGGCAGCACCCACGGCTTGTCGCGGGCGAAGAAGAAGGGCCGGTCGTCCGTGACGGGATCGACGCGCGTGGGTGCCGTCTTCTCCCAATCCGCGACCGACATCCGACCGTCGAAGACGCTCGCGTAGGGCTCGTCCACGTGGCGGCCGGGCACGATCGAGGGAACGGCCAGGGCGAAGCCCGCCATGCGCGCCGTCTCCTCCTCCGTGAACGGCCGACGCTTGAGCATGAAGATCATCTGCGAGGGGTCCTGCCGCGTGCCCCGCTTCTCGAAGAGGACCGCGACGCGCTTCCCCGCCTCTTCCCGCCCCAGGACGGCGATCGCGTTGGACACGAGCCGAGGCACGTCCACGTCCCATCGCAGGATCACGAGCGCCCCGTCCGGGGTCAGGTGGTCGTAGTAGGCGCGGAAGGCCTCCGTCGTGTAGAGGTGGTTCTCCGAGAGGGAGAGCCCGCCCGAAGCCACCGCGGCCCAGGAGTCCACGAAGCCGAGGAGGATCACGTCGAAGAGACGATCCGTCCGGCGGATGAAGGTACGCCCCTCGGTGAGGATGGTTTCGACCTGCGGGTGGTCGTAGAGGTTCCCCGCCCGCTCCCCGAAGTGCCGGACGAACCGCAGCATGAGCGGGTTCATCTCCGCCGCGGTCACCGTCTCGCTCCCCGCGGCGAGGGCCACGAGCACGTCGGATCCGCCCCCCGGGCCGATGACGAGCGTCCGTGGCTTCTCCGGCGCCACCTGGAACGGAAGCGCCCGGTACCAGTTGCGTAACGAGACGACGCTCTCGACCTTGCCGTCCCACTCGAGGATGTTCGTCCAGGCGTCGGAGTCGATGTAGAGGCGGGCAAGATAGGGCGACGGGAACCCGGTGACCGCGTCGATTCGCGAGTACGCGTTCCAGCCGGTGAGTGCTATGCGCGCTCCCGGCGTGGCCGCGACGTGCTTGTAGAGGCCCTTGGTGGGCGCGCTCCGGATCTTGAAGGCACCGGTCTGCTCGTTGGCCGCCACCGCGGCCACGAGCACGGCGGCGAGAACGGCGCTCGCCGCGCGAAGCCGCGGGGAGAGGCAGGCCGCGGCCAGCGTGGGAGCGAGGGCCACCGCGAGCACCGCCGTCTCCCCGCCCAGCCAGGACAGCAGGACCGTCACGGAGAGCGCCCCTGCGGAGGCTCCGAGGAGGTCCGCGAAGTAGACCTCCCCCGCCGCTTCCCGACGGAGGTCGAAGACCATGGAGAGCGCCATCCCCGCGAGCAGGAAGGGCGCGAGCGAGACCACGAAGTAGAAGGCCAGGCGCTGGGGATGAAAGGGCACGCGCACGATCAGGAAGAGTGCTATGGGGAGAGACGCCGCGTAGAGCAGGGAGAGAAGCGCGGCGCGGTGGAGGCTGAAGCGGACGCGCGCCTTCGCGAGGTGCAAGGCGAGGCCGCCGAGACCCCAGCCGAGGAGGGCCACGGAGATCGCGACGAAGGCGAAGTGGTACCAGATGGTCGCGGAGAAGATCCGCGTCAGCCCGATCTCGAACATGAGACCGGACAGGGTGAGGAGGAAGACGCCCAGGTAGAGGGCCATGCCGCGGGGAACATCGAGACTCTATAGTCTGCCCCCACACGCGGCAAGCGATCGAGCGCCCGCGCTCTCCTTAGGGCCGCGACGCCACCCGCATTAGACTTTCGCGATGCCTGACGCCCCGCGGCGCACCCTTCCCCTGTGGATCGCCCTCGGCGTCTTCGTGCTGGGACTGCTCGTGGCCCCGCACGTGTACCACCAGTACGACGTGGTCGACTGCTTCCTCGCGTGGGCGCAGGCCACCGGGGGGGCGCGGCCCTGGGACGCCTACACGCCGGGAGCGGGGGCCGACGACTGCGACTACCCGCCGCTCGTTCCCTACTTCCTCGCCGCCACGGAGGGAGCACGCCTGCTTGCGGCCGCCCCCCTCTTGAGCACGCTCACGCTCCTTTTCCTGAAGCTCCCGAGCCTCGTGGCCCACCTGCTCCTCGTGCCCACGGCCCTCGCCGGCCTCGTCGGCCTCGGCGACGACCTCGCGGGGCGGCACGCGGCCCTCTTCCTCGCCGCGTCGCCCGCCCTCTTCGTGAACGCCGCCCTCTGGGGACAGTTCGACGTCCTGCTCACGCTGTTCATGGTCGCCTCGCTCCTCGCGCTCCTGCGCGACCAGCCGGTCCTTGCGGGCGTGGCCCTCGGCCTCGCCCTCGCCACCAAGCTTCTCGCGATCGTCCTCGTGCCCGTGCTCGCCCTCTACGCGTGGAGGCGCTTCGGACCGCGGGAGGTGCTTCGGGGAGCGGCCGCCGCCCTCCTCGTGATGGGCCTCCTCGCCGCTCCCCACGTGGTCGCGGGGCGAGGGCGCGCGATGCTCGTGGCCTACACCGGCGCCGTGGGCTACTACCCCTACCGGACGGCAGAGGCCTACAACACCTGGTACCTCCTCGACCGGTACGACGTTCTCGTGCGGGGGATGAGCCCGCCCGAGGCCCGCCGGGACGACCGGCCGGTGTTCGGCGGGATCACCTACCACCACGTCGGCCTCTTCGTCTTCGGCGTGGCCACGGGCCTCATCCTGGTCGCCCTCGCCCGACGCCCCACCCCCCGGGCGCTCCTCTGGGCCGCGAGCCTGCAGCTCTTCGCCTTCTTCATGCTGCCCACACAGGTGCACCAGCGCTACATCGTCCCCCTCGTGGCGGTTCTGGCCCTCCTCGCTCCCCTGTCGCGGCCCGCCCTCCTGCTCTTCGCGGGCGTCACGCTCACGGCCACCTTGAACCAGGGGCTCGACCTCGTGCGCGCTCTCCCCGCACAACCCCTCGCCGGTGCGTTAGGCACGGCCGACCTCCATCTGGCGACGCGCGTGGCCCGCGACCTGGGGGCGGGAGTGGCCTTGATCAACGTGGTGTTGTTCGGGGGAACGGCTTGGGCCTTCTGCCGGGAGGTCGTGGTCGGGGACGGCTCCGAGGGGGCATGAAAACACTCCGCGGGCTGCTTCTCCTCGCGCTCCTTCCCCTGGGAACCGGAGCGCTCGTCGTGACCTACCAGGACGCAAGCCTCACTCACTGGCCGGGCAAGGCCACGACCCAGCAACAGCTCCGGGAGGGCGCCTTCCCTTTTCTCCATCCCGGCGCGTCGTTCGGCCAGCCTCTCGCCGGGAACCCGAACTTCGGGGTCTTCTTCCCCGACACGCTCCTGCTGTATGTGCTTCCGCTCCCCGTCGCCTTCGGGCTGCGCTTCGCCCTGCCCTTGCTCCTCGCCTACGTGGGAGCTCGACGCTGGGCCCGCGCGGAGGGGGCGACGCGAGCAGGCGCGGAGGCGGCCGCGGTCTTCTTCGCGCTCTCGCCGGTCTTCGTTTCCACCTGGCGTTTCTACAACAGCGGCCTCGCCCTCTCGATTTCTCCCTGGGTGCTCGCCGCGCTCGTGAAGGTCGTCCGGGCGCACGAGTCGGCGGGGCGCCGACGACGATCGGCCGAGGCCGGTCTCTGGGGAGGCCTCGAGCTCCTGGCGGGCGAGCCCGTGATCGCGCTCCTCACGGCCCTCGTCGTGGGTATGCGGTCCCTCCTGGCCCTATGGGACGACCGCGAAAGCCGTGCGCCGATCCTCGCTTCGATCGCGGCGGCGGGGACGATCGCCCTCCTCCTCGCCGCCCCGCAGATCGCGGCCACCGCCCAGATACTCCCCGACTCCAGCCGTGCGCGGAAGCCGTTCTCCTTCGTGACCGCCACCGGCACCTCCACGCATCCTTTCCGCCTCGTCGAGCAGGTCCTCCCCTTCCCCCACGGCCGCCCGGACCTGCGCGGCCGCCTGGGCTTCGACGGCCACGAGCTCTTCGACCACCACTTGCCCTATCTCTGGACCCTCCACCTCGGCCTCCCCGTGCTGGGCCTGCTCCTGCTCCACGCGCGTCCGCGCGCCCGGGACGAGTGGCCCTTCCTGCTCGCGGCCGGCATCGCGGCCCTGCTCGCCTTCGGCCGCTACCTTCCCGCCGCCCGCGAGATCTCTCCGCTCCTTTCCCTCGGAGGCCGCGTCCGCTTCCCTGTGAAGTGGTGGTACGTGGTGCTCCTCGCCCTCGTCCCGCTCGTCGCGCGGGCCGCGGCCCGCTTCACGGAAGGGGAGACTCCGGGACCGGTCCGCCGCGCCCTCGCGATCGCCCTGGGCCTCGGAGCGACGGGGGTCCTCGCCTGGCAGTGGCCGCCGACCTTGCTCGCCGCCGCCGGCCCGATCGCGTCGCTCGCACTCCTGGCCGCGCTCGTCGCTTTCGCCGGTCCGCGCTCGAACGTGTTCCTTCCTGGCACGCTCGCCGCCGTGCTGCTGCTGTGCGACGCGCCTCTCTTCCTCGCCTTCCTGGACCGCCCGCCCGCGACGCCGCCGCGGGCGACCACCGGGCGAATACTCGCGCGGCTCGACCTGCAGCCGCACCCCGTGGGACCGGCCACGCATCCCGACGGCACCACGCGCGGCTTCTACCGCCGCGCCTCCGCGGAGCTCTGGCCCCTCGTCGCCACCGTGGCCGGCACGGGCTACGCCTTCGACGAGGACCCCGACGGCGCCTACGCCGACGACGACCGCGCGCTCAGGAAGCTGCTCGACGAGCGGAGCTGGCCCGAGCGGGTCGCGGAGCTGCGACTGGCCGGGGTCACCCACGTGCTCGCCGACGAGCCCGTGCCCTACCGGGAGGTCGCCGTCCTGAACGACGCCGAGGGCGTGCGGCTCTATGCCGTGGACGGGGCTCTGCCCACCGTGCGCTTCGCCACGCGAGTCCACCGCCGCCCGTCACTGGAGGCGACGGTGGATCTCCATGGCCGCTCCGACTTCGATCCGAGCCGGGAAGTGGTGTTGCCCGGATCGGGCGAGGCCACCGGGACGGTCACATCCGCGCGCGTCGAGACGATCCGGGAAACGCCGGATCGGCTGAGCGTGCTTGTGGACGCGAGTCGCGAAGGAGTCCTCGTCTGGTCGCGGTCGTTCTTCTCGGCCTGGCGGGCGAGCGTGGACGGAGCGCCGGCGGAGACCGTGCGCGCGGACGGGCATCTCGTCGGCGTCCACGTTCCCGCGGGCACGCACGCGGTCGATGTCTCGTGGTCCGCGCGGCCGGTGGTTGCGGGCGCCCTCCTCGCCCTCCTGGGCCTTCTCGCGGTCGTCCTACTCCGCCGCTGACCGCACCCGTCCGGCGGTGGCGTTCCACTCGCTGAGGGGCGGCAGCGTGTAGGCCACGCGGCGCCGCGTGGCTTCCGCGGCCGGGACCTCGAGGAGGGGATAGACCGCGCGCAGGCCGTCGCGGTAGCGGCGGTCGCGACGCTCCCCCAGCCGGTACCGACCGCCATCCGCGAGGACGAGGAAGACCCCGGGCTCCCATCCCGGCTTCAGGCGCGACGACACGACCGCATAGACCGCCTCCGGAAGGCCCACGGCCGGACCGGGCACGAGCACATCCGCCACGTCCGGACCCTCCTGCGCGTGACGCCCTTCCTCGTCACGCCGTCGCCGGCTCTTCGCGCGCCGGTCACGGACGAGGGCGTCGACGAGACCGACGAGGGGATCGCCGCGGGGCTCGTTCGCCGCCCAGGCGAGGAGACGGAAGAGGCCGGAGCCGACGAGGTAGGTCGCGGCGAGCCCGCGCGGGGTGAAGAGCACGAACGCGGGCAAGGCAAGGACGATCGAGAACCAGGCGACGGCCGGAGCCTCGCCGGGCATTCGTCCCGCGTTCACCTCGTGGCTGGACTCCACCACGAGGTCGCCGACCTGCCGGCCCAGAGACTGCGCGTAGGCCAGATAGCCGGGGATCCCGATCGCGAATCCCGCGAATAGCGTCAGGAGCGTGGCGGGAAGGACCAGGGCGCGGACAGGCACGCGGCCGTCCCAGCCGTTCCAGTAGCGCGCGGGCAGGCAGGCCCCGACGAGCCCGGCGAACGGACGGAGGGCCGCAGGCATCGTCACCGATCCACGACCTCCCGGAGGTGCTCCGGGGAGACGTGGAAGAGCAGGTAGCTGTAGCCCACGTGATCGACGGGCTCGAAGTTCTCGCGGAGCCAGCGATACCTCTCCGGCGCGTAGACGCCCACGAGCTTGTTGGCCCCCACGAGGATCCAGCCCGCCTGCGGCTCCAGGGGCTCCACGACCAGCGGCCGTTGGGGATGGGCGGCCTGGTAGCGGGCGATGTCCTCCGCGCGGTCCTCCCAGTCGAGGTTCGAGTCGGCGAGGAATCGCCAGGCGTTGCGGCGGGGGCCGACGAGCTCGTTGAAGTACGACATGTAGTGCGGGTGGTACGAGAGGGCGGAGACCACGGACCACGCGGTCAGGACGGTGACCAGCCGGCGATCGGCTTCCGCGGCCCGCCCCACCCACAGGAAGAGGAAGGCGAGGCCCGGCAGCAGGTACCGGATGCCGATCTGCGGGGCCACCAGGAAGCTGAAGAAGGCGAGAAAAAGGCCGAAAGGCAGCCAGACCCAGAAGGCACCCGGCACCGAAGGCGGGCGCGCGCGGGCGGCGAGAGCGAGCAGGGCGAAGAAGCCGAGCGGGGTCTTGAGCACGAGCATCAGCGGGAACGCGTACCAGACGCCCTCCGTGTTGATCCGACCGAGGACGTAGTTGTTCCCGCGGCCTACGTCCGGCTGCTCCTGCACGTGGTAGGAGAAATCGAGACCGAGGAGGAACGTACGGGGCAGGAAGAGCGGGACGGGGACGTGCCGCAGGAACTGGAGGCGCCCGCTCTTCCAGTTGTAGTCGTCGGCCCGGCGCAGCGTCCCCTGGAACAGGTAGGCCGCGTTCAGGAAGAGCAGGACGAGACCGAGATAGCCGGCCGCGCCGAGACAGTCGCGCCGGGTGACCCTCCCCCGCCTCTCGACGAGCCACAGGAGGGCGAGCAACGGGACGAGAAGGACGCTCGTGTACTTCGAAACGAGCGCCCCCGCGGTGCCGAGCGCGGCGAGCCCCACCAGGATCCGCGGATCGCCGCGCCCGCGGAAGATCCGCCACACGGGATAGGCCGCGGCCAGGGTGAAGAACGCGGCCGCCACGTCGCTCGTGACCTGCTTGCCGTGGGCAAGGAAGCTCGGGTGGAGGGCGTAGAGGGCGAGGGCGAGGAGGGCGCCCCGGGGGCCGACCCACTCCCCCGCCCACATATATAAGAAGATGCCGAGCCCCAGGGCGAAAGCCATGGTGGGGAGCCGGACGAGGAGCCGCCGGCCCTCGGTCGCGTTCGCGTCCACCTCCTTGCAGGGCGCGGGGCAACCGAGGGCGTTCAGCGAGAGGACGGGCATCCGCTGTCCGTTCAGCGGAGGGAGCGGGCCGAGCGTGCGCACCCGGTAGCCGTACGCGAGGTTGTCGTACTCGTCGTAGGTGAGCCTTTTTCCGAGGCTGCTCGCCACGAGCAGTCCCGCCATGACGGCGAGGAGCAGCGCGGCCAGCGCCGTCCGGACGAGAGGACGTTCGAGCATCCTCTCGAAGGCTACCGCGGAGCCGCCGCCCGCGCTTCGAACTCGCGGCGAGCGCGATCGAGGTGGGCGAGCGCTTCCGCCTTCTCCGCCGGCGTCGTCCAGTCCGGGTGCGTGTCCGCCGCCGCCCGGACGCGCTCGACCCAGGCCACGAAGTAGCGCGCGTCGGGCACGGAGCGCACGGGCCGTCCGGCGACGGTGACGTAGACGGGGCTCGTGGTCCCGAACGGGTGGAAGTCGAGGACGGG
This sequence comes from uncultured Acidobacteriota bacterium, assembly GCA_963742595.1. GTDB lineage: Bacteria > Acidobacteriota > Vicinamibacteria > Fen-336 > Fen-336 > CAVPGH01. The sequence continues at coordinate 1,938,671 of CAVUMT010000001.1, forward strand.
ATGGCGCGAGCCCTCCGCCCACGCGCGCAGCACGTACCAGCCCGAGCTCTTCACGGGCAGGGACACGGTGGCGTCCGCGACGGTGTGATCCCCGGCGAGGGGGATCGTCGCCGCGATCTCCCCGTTCCTCACGATCTCCAGGCGATCCACGGGCACGATCGACCGAAGCGACACGCGCGCTTCCACAGTGTGGGACCCGGCCGGCAGCGTTAGCTCATCGCCGGGTCCCACGCTCGTCGAGCTCCGTCTGATCGAAAGCTCGACGAGCGGTCCATTCGTGGCAAACGTCCGTCCCGCCTTTAGCCCCTCCAAGAAACTCCCCATGTTCAAGGTTCCGTTCGTCTTCACGAACACCCGATTCATCCCCACCGGTCCGCGGAGCGACGAGTAGTTCGTCATCGCGTCCGTCCCCGCTCCCGCGGGGATCCGGAAGCCGCAGTTGAGAAGCCGATACCAGATCGTGTTGGTGGGCAACGGCGCGCTGAGCCCCACGGCCTCGTAGAAGTCCACCTTCCCGAGCGCCACGTCCACGGGAAGGGCCACCGGATCCCCGCCCTCGAAGCCGGGAATCGGGTACGACGCCGGATCGCCGGATCGGGCGGGATCGGGCACGCTGTCGAAGGGGTGCACGTAGCCAACAAGCGCGCCCTGGGCGCGGGCGAGATCGGCGATCGCCACGCTCGACGGCGAGAGGCTCGCCGCGGCGGTGTTGACGTAGCCCGCGTAGATGGGGAGCAGGACGTGGTCGGTGAGCCCGAGCAGGCTCGTGTGCCCCCACCAGCTCGTGTGGAACTCCTCGTCGTGCCGTATCAGGGTGGAGGCGGTGGACACGGGATCGGGCTTGCCCGAGAACGACGCGATGTCGGGGACGCGCTGCTCCTTGTTGACGATCAGGTTGAAGACCGCGTGAAGGTCTTCCGCTTCCGCCTGGAAGCGCAGCGTGGCGGGAGTGGCGCGGTAGGCCCCTCCGTAGTTCATGTGGACGTGGAGGTCGCCGCTCCACCACCCGCGGGCGGGCCAGTCTCCCAGCCTCTCGAGCCCGACGGCCAGCTCGCGGGCCTCCCCCGCCCTGACCTCCACGGTTTGCCGCCAGGGCCGGTACTCCAGGCCGCGCAGCACCTCGACGGTTAGCGGAGTGTCCGCGGGAACGACGAGCTCGGAGGCGCCCGCGGTGTGGAAGTACCCGTACTCGATCCTGCGCTCCTGCCGGTCGAAGTAGTCGTCGGAATGCCGCCACGCCCCTTCCGGCGCGAAGCTCCGTCCGTCGGTCCCCGTGACGGACACGCGGGCGGGGAGACGGCGGCCCCCCTCCGTGATCTCGAGACGCAGGCGACCCACCGGACCCAGATGGCGCCGCTCGCGGATCTCGACCCTCCGTCGTTCCCCGCCCGGGACGGTGATCGTCCAGAGCCGGGGGATCCCGTCCTCGTTCGACACGTACGCGATGCGCGACCCATCGGGAGACCAGCGGGGAGCGGTGGCGTCGAACTCCCCGTACGTGAGCGGAAAGACGTCGCCGCCGTCGCCGGTCATGAGCCAGAGCTGGTGCCACTGGCGCCCGAGGTACGACGCGTAGACCACCCGCTTGCCGTCCCTCGCCCAGTCCGGCCGCGCCTTCCAGTTCGTCTCCTCGTAGTGCAGGAGGCGCATCGTCGCCCCCGGCTCCGCCTTCATCCGCCAGAAGCCGCCCGTTCCCCAGATGCGCCCGCGGTTGGACACGAGGACGAGCTCGCTGCCGTCGGGCGACCAGGTCGGCGAGAGGTAGTGGTCGAAGCGCGAGTAGTAGTAGCGCGGCAGGCCGCTGTCGCGGTCCTCGGTGACTCGCACGAGGCTCCCCGGCCGCCCGTCCGCCACGTCGAGGAGGTGCACGTGCGGACGCGCCTCGTGGACGGTGGAGACGAAGGCGAGGCGGCGACCGTCGGGCGACCAGCGGGGCTCGAGGTTGACGGCCCGGTTCTCCGTGAGCGGCCACGTCCGGCCGCTCGTGAGCTCGAGAGCACGCAGCTCGAGCGCGTCGTCGCGGTAGGACGCATAGGCGAGAAATCGTCCGTCGGGCGACCAGTCGGGCTGGTAGTCGTAGCCCGGACCGCTCGTGAGCTGGCGGGCGACACCCGTCCCGGGGTCCACCCGCCAAAGAGAGCCCTCCATCGAGACCGCCAGCTCCTTCCCGTCGGGCGACCAGGCGGGCGACCCCTCCCCGCTCGTGGCCTGGGGCAGGTACATCTCGCGGTAGTAGTAGTGGTGGGGAATGCGGATTTGCTTCAGGACCTTTTCCCTCCCCGGTGGAGCCGCGAAGGCGGCAACGCCGAGGAGAAGGGCAGCTCCAACGGGGAGGAAGGAAGTTCTGGCCATCCGTTTCATGGCTCGTCCGTTCGTGTCACTCCGTCCAGCCCCAGCACGAAATCGGCCCCGTACGCCTTGGCGGGCGTCTGATACCCCACGGGCGCGTCCCCTCCAAGCACCCTCCCCACGATCGCGAGGGCGGCCTGCGCGGTGAGCGTGTACCCCTCCGGCGTCGCGAGCCGTGAGACCACGCGGCCTCCGCGGTCGTCGCTCGCCTCGCCCCATAGCAAGCTCTTGCCGCGCGCCCGCTGCTCGTCGGTGGGGCCGGGAGGCCCGGAGCGGATGCGGGCCTTGATCCGGTCCTGCACCCACTTCGCGCCGAGGAGCGGCGCCACGTAGCGGCTGAGCCGCGTGGCCACCCGCACGCGCGTCGGCGCGGCCATGAACACCTCGATGTCGGGGATGCCCGTGCTGTACCAGGCGGTGGCCACGTCGCCCCAGGGGATGGTCATGGCGGTGCGCGGCCCGCGCCCGAAGTCGATCACCCGCGTCTTCCAGGCCGCGGGAACGCTCACGAGCCGGCCTCCGCGCCGCACGAGTCCGCCGCGGTGAAGGTTCTCGATCATGGTCGTCGCGGTCCCCCGGGAGAGGCCGCCGATCGGCTGGAAGCCCAGGGAGAGTCTTTTCGCCGTGGGGAGGCGGTTCTTGAGATGGAGAGCCAGGCAGTCCGACGGAACCACGTCGAAACCCGAGCCGGGCAGGAGCAGGACCCCCGCCTTCCTCGCCTCCGCGTCGCGGGCGGCCAGCGACTCGAAGACCACGGCCTCTCCCGTGACGTCGAGGTAGTGCGTCCGGGTCCGAAAGCAGGCCTCGGCCATCGCGCGGTACGTGCGCGAGAAGGGCCCCGCACAATGAAGAACCACGGCCATCCCCTCGAGACCCCGGTCGACGCCCGCGGGATCGTCGAGGGCGAAGGCGCGGTGCTCGAGGCCCAGCTCCTTCGCCAGGCGCTCTACCTCCTCCGCGTTCCGACCCGCGAGGATCGGCCGCTCGCCGCGCGACGCGGCGAGGCGGGCGGCGAGCGCGCCCGTGTACCCGTTCGCGCCATAGATGAGGTACCGGTTCTTCACATCGAGATCGAGCCCTTGCGGAACTCGGTCTTCCCCAGGATGGCGTTTACGTAGACGGGGCGGCCCTCGCGGGCGAGTGCTTTCGCCTTGCCGAGCGCCGTCTCCAGACAGGAGGGATCGTCGAGGCGCAGGCCCGACGCCCCGAGCCCCTCGGCGGCGCGGTGATAGTCGGAGTGGCGAAGGACGACGCCCACGTCGTCCTTCAGGACCTCCACCTGCTCGCGCGCGATCTGCGTCCAGGCCGCGTCGTTCCCGACGATCGCGATAACGGCCAGCCCGTGGCGAACGAAGGTATCGGCCTCGCTGAGGCTGTATCCCAGGGAGCCGTCACCGTAGAGGATCCACACTTCGGCCTCCGGCCGGACGAGCTTCGCCCCGAGGGCGAAGCCCGCCCCCACGCCGAGCGTGCCGAAGACGCCGGGGTCCAGCCAGGAGAGCGGTCCCCGGGGCCGAAGGATGTAGGAAGCCGTGGACACGAAGTCGCCGCCGTCGGCGATGACGACGCTATTGCCGTCCAGGGCGCGATCCACCGACCTCAGGACTGTCAGGGGATTGAGGCCGCTCGCGGAGACGGCAGCGCCCTGGACGGCAATCTCTTGCTCTCGCTCGCCGTCTCGCCCTCTCAGAGCCGCGACCCACCCGCCCACGATTCGCGCGGCTTCACGATCCTCGCCAGCCCTCGCAGGAACAATTCCGGCGCCCCGAGGACCCCCACGGTGGGCCGTCGATTCTTCGTCAGCTCGCGGCTGCTCCGATTCGCCGACACGAGCACGGCCCGCCGGCTCACGTGCCTTCCGTAGTCGAGCCGGAAGTCGTTCGGCGTGCCCGCGAGGATCACCAGGTCCGCCTCCCGCAGCGCCTCCTTCCTCTTGTGGCGCATCTGCAGAGGGTCGTCGGGACCGAGGAGGCCGCGCGCCATTCCCGACAGGTAGACGGGAATTCGGAGCGCGCGCACCGCGGCGGCGAGGTCGCCCACCTCCGCGGCGGCGAGTGTCGCCTGGCTGCCGATCACGAGGACGGGCCTCTCGGCGCGCCTCAGGAAGCCCGCGGCTTCCTCGACGAGGGCGGGGTCGGGCTCGGGGGGAAGCACCGGACGAGGATCCGCGGCGGCGACGCCCTCCGCTCCCCCGAAGAGCCGACCGAGATGCCAGCGGATGTAGGCCTGCACGAGCGTGTCGCCCAGACCCCCCGCCTTGTCCCCCGTTTTCGCCCCGTACCACCCCCGCACGAGCTCCGCCGGGTACAGCAGGTCCACCGGACACTCCACGAAGACGGGCCCGGGCACGCCTTCGCGCGCGAGGCGGAACGCTTCCTCGAGGACGGGTACGAGGTTCCGCACGCGCGTCACCCGCGTCGCCCACTTCACGTGGGGGGACATGAGGGCCATCTGGTCGATGTCCTGCAGCGAGCCGCGGCCGCGGAGCATCGTGGCCGTCGCCCCTCCCAGCACCACCACCGGCGACTGCGCCATCTGCGCGTTCTTGACCGCGGTGATCGTGTTCGTGGCGCCGGGGCCCGCGGTCACCGCCGCCACCCCGGGCGCGCCGGTGAGCCGCCCCACCGCGTCCGCCGCGAAGACCGCCGTCGCCTCGTGGCGCACGTCCACCACGCGGATGCCCCGGGCCTTCGCGGAGACCAGGATGGGCGAGATGTGGCCGCCGCAGAGCGTGAAGAGGAACCGGACGCCCTGCTTCTGCAGGACGTCGGCGACCTTGTCCCCGCCGTTCATCGTGCAGCTCTCCTGGGCGCGCCCATCCTACAGCAGCCGTGAGCCTTGCCGACAGGGCTTGATTTCGACGAACTTTGTTGTATTATACAAATATATTGCGGTAGGAGGCGAGAGTGGCGGGGCGGGTCGTCCACGACGAGGAAGATGCAGCCCGGATGCGTTCCGCAACCATGGCGCTCGTGCGCCGGTTCTCGGTCTCGGAGCGCGCCGACGTGGAGTGCTGCGGCCTCACCGTGGCCCAGGCCGCGACCCTCGAAGCCCTGCGGGCTGCGCCGCGGATGCGGCTCAGCGCCCTCGGCCGCCGCCTGGGCATCGCCCCCAGCACGCTCACCCGGAACCTCGCCCGCCTCGAAGAGGAGGGGCTCGTGACCCGGATCGCCGATCCGGGCGACGGGCGGGCGTTCCGAGTTTCCCTGACCGCGGCCGGGCACCGAGCAGCCGAGAAGGTGGAGCGCCAGGGGATCGACTTCGCGGCCGAGGTCCTGGACCGCCTCAGCCCGGCCTGCCGGGCGGGGATCGTGGACTCGATGGAGAGCCTGGTGTCGGCCGTGCAGGTGGCCACCGAGGCCTGCTGTCCGGGGGCGTTTGCCCACCTGATGAGAGATTTCGCGCCGGAGCAAGCCCGCGCGGGGAGGACCCGAGATGACGACGAGTGCGAAGAGCGTTGCTCCCGCTGAGGAGCTGGTGGAGCACGTCCGCGAGCGCTACGGGAAGATCGCGGAAGGGGCGGACACGGGCTGCTGCGGACCCAAGGCGGCGACCGCCTGTTGCGGCGGCGATGGCGGCCTGTCCCTTCAGATCGGCTACCGTTCGAAGGACCTGGGCCGCGTGCCCGAGGAGGCCAACCTCGGCCTGGGCTGCGGGGCGCCTCTCGACTTCCTGGACCTGAAGCCGGGAGAGACCGTCCTCGACCTCGGCTCGGGGCCCGGCCTCGACTGCTTCCTCGCCGCGGAGAAGGTGGGACCGACGGGCCGCGTGATCGGCGTGGACATGACGCCCGCCATGCTCGACCGCGCCCGCCGGAACGCGGAGAAGGGCGGCTACAAGAACGTGGAGTTCCGGGAAGGACGACTGGAATCGCTCCCCCTCGGCGACGCGAGCGTGGACGCGGTCACCAGCAACTGCGTGGTGAACCTCGTCCCCGACAAGGCGGCAGTCTTCCGCCAGGTGGCCCGCGTGCTGAAGCCGGGGGGCCGGCTCGTGATCTCCGACATCGTGCTCGACGGCCGCCTTCCCGAGGTGCTGGAGAAGGACGTCTACGCTTACGTGGGCTGCGTATCGGGAGCGGTCCAGCGCGCAGAGTACTTCGGGATGATCGAGGCGGCGGGCCTCGGGTCGATCGAGGTGCTGAAGGACGTCGACTACGTCGCCGCCATCGGGGGCGTGCCCGACGAGATCCAGGCCCTGCTCGACCGCGTGGGGATCCGGCGCGAGGACGTGGTGGGCAAGGTCCACTCGCTGACCTTCCGGGCCCGCAAGCCGGCCTAGCCGACGAGGCGGCCGTAGAGCCAGCCGGTGATCGTGGCCATCAGCACGACGAGCCCCACGTAGGCCACGGTCTTGCGCGGCCCGAGGTAGGAGTTGATCACGAGCATGCTCGGGAGCGAGAGGGCGGGGCCGGCAAGGAGAAGGGCGAGGGCCGGGCCCGCCCCCATTCCCGCCCCGAGCAGCGTCTGGAGGATCGGCACCTCCGTGAGGGTGGCGAAGTACATGAAGGCCCCGACGAGGGCGGAGAGGAAGTTCGCGCCGACGCCGTTACCCCCCACCGCCCCCGCGACCCAGGACGCGGGCACGAGACCCGCGTCCTGCCCGGGCCGCCCCATGAGCCAGCCCGAGATGAGGATTCCCCCGAGGAGCAGCGGCGTGATCTGCTTCGCGAAGCCCCAGGTTGACGCGACCCACGCTCCGAGCTCTTCGCGCTCGTACCAGCCGATCATCATCCACACCAGGGCCGCGAGCGATCCTGCCGCCAGCCACCAGTGGATCCGGTAGACTGCCGCGAAGAAGCCGGCCTCGCGGTTGGGCGCCCCCCAGTTGGCGAAGACGAGGATCGCGACCAGGGTGAGGAGGAAGAGGCCGTCCTGTCCGCCGCGTCGCGCGGGCGCCTCCTCTCGCACTGCGAACGGGTCGGTGGCGGCGCGCGAGCGCTCCTCGCGCCGGAAGAGCGCGGCCATCAGGAGACCGATCACGACCGCGAACACGACCGCCCCCGCCGCCCGGGCCACGCCCAGCTGGAGACCGAGGACGCGGGCGGTGAGGATGGCGGCCAGGACGTTGATCGCGGGGCCGGAGTAGAGGAAGGCGGTGGCCGGCCCGAGGCCGGCGCCCCGCTTGTAGATGGAAGCGAAGAGGGGCAGCACCGTGCAGGAGCAGACCGCGAGGATGCTGCCCGCGAACGACGCGACGCCGTAGGCGAGGGGGCGCGGCGCGGAGGCGCCGAGGTAGCGCAGGACCGCACCCTGCCGCACGAACTCCGCGATGGCGCCCGCGATGAAGAGGGCGGGCACGAGACAGAGAAGCACGTGCTGGCGCGCGTAGTCCTTGAGGAAAAGGAACCCTTCGAGAATCGCCCCTTGCACGCGCGGCTCCTCCACCGGCGCGAAGTAGGCGGCCGCGAACAGGAGGATCAGGAGGACGAGCTTCGTTCTCTCGCGCATGACCGCCCTGCCTTCCGGTCAGGCGAGGCCCAAGAGCCGCCGGACCTCCTCCGCCTTCGGGATTCGACCCGAGAAGACGACGGATCCGTCGAAGGCGATGGCCGGCGTCCTCAGGACGCCCAGCTCCACCATCCGGTCCACCGACGGGTTCTTCTCCACCCGGGAGCCGAGGCCGGCCTCGTCCACGACATGGCGCACCACCCGGTAGGTCTCCGCGCAACGGGGGCACCCCGGCCCCAGGACCTCGATCGACCGTACGGGGTTCGGCATCGCTTCCTCCCTCACCGGCCGGGCGCGGCCGGCCGCACGATTCCCAGGCGAGCCAGGTCCAGCTCGGCCCGGCACAGCACCTCGGGCGAGACCTTCGCGAGCTGCCCGAGCACGCGGGCATCGGCAGCGATCTCCGGATCTCCGCCCAGCCGGTCCCACGCGTCGCGAAGCAGCGTGTGCGTCTCCCGGTCCTCGGCCAGGCGATGGCGGACCCAGCGGCCGTCCCTGTGCTCCGAGACCAGGCCGGCCTGCTTGAGCTCCCCGAGGTGGGCGGAGACGGTGGAGGCGGCCAGGCCGAGCACGGCCGTGAGCTGGCAGACACACAGCTCGTCGCTCCGAAGCATCGCCAGGATCCGCAAGCGGACGGGATGCGCGAGGGCCTTGTAGGTCACGACGGCATGGTCCAGGGGTTGCGTCATCATTTCGTCGCTCCACGAAATGACGGTACGCCGCCCCCCGTCGGAGGAGAATGGATCCGATGATCCATGAGCGTGACGCATGAGCGAGGGTCGCCGGAGGGTGCTCGTTCTCTGCACCGGCAACTCCTGCCGCTCGCAGATGGCCGAGGGCTGGATCCGCGAGCGTCTCGGCGACCGCTGGGAGGCCCGCTCCGCGGGCACGCATCCCGCGGAGCGCGTGCATCCCCTGGCCGTGCGCGCGATGGCGGAGGCCGGAATCGACATCTCGGGAGCGCGGCCCGAGCGGGTCGAGCGCTACCTGGGCGAGCCCTGGGACCTGGTGGTCACGGTCTGCGACGCGGCCAACGAGACGTGCCCCGTGTTCCCGCGTCCGGTGCCGAGGCGGCACGTCTCGTTCCTCGATCCCGCGGGGGCCGAGGGCAGAGAAGAGGAGCGCATGGCGGTCTTCCGGCGGGTCCGCGACGAGATTCGGGACCGTCTGCTGCCCGAGATCGAACGCGCGGGCTGACATAGAATCGGCGCGGATGCCCGCGAGCGCCTTCGACTCCTTCTACTTCAAGGACCGCTACTCCTCGCCCGCGATGCGGGCGATCTGGGACGACCGGGCGATGGTCCAGCGCTGGCTGGACGTGGAGGCGGCGCTCGCCACCGTGGAGGGGGAGCTCGGCCTCGTCCCCCGCAAGGCCGCCCGCGAGATCGCGCGGAAGGCGCATGTGGGTGCTATCGACCTCGGGGCCATGCGCCGCGAGTTCGACCGCACCTGGAACCCGGTGATGCCCCTCGTGGACGCGCTGCGCGCGCGCCTCACGCCGGGAGCGGCGCGCTACGTCCACTGGGGCACCACGAGCAAGAACATCATCGACACCGCTCTCGCCCTCCAGATCCGCGACACCTACCCCGTCGTGCTCGGAGGGTCCGCGGCCCTTCGGAGGACCCTCGCCGCGCTCGCCCGCAAGCACCGCGACACCGTGATGGCGGGACGCACGCACGGCCAGCACGCCCTTCCCGTGACCTTCGGCTACAAGTGCGCGGTCTGGCTGGACGAGCTGCTGCGCCAGGAGGAGCGGCTCAGGGCGAGCCGACCCCGGGTTCTCGTGGGCGAGCTCGGGGGTGCCGTGGGGACGCTCGCCGCCCTCGGCCGGCCGGGGCTCCGGGTGCAGGCCCGGCTCATGAAGCGACTGGGCCTCGGCGTCCCCCGGGTCCCCAGCAAGACCGCGGGCGACCGTTTCGCGGAATTCTTCCTGCTCCTGGGAATGCTGTCGGCGACACTCGGAAAGATCGGCCAGAACGTCTACAACCTCCAGCAGACGGAAGTAGACGAGGCCACCGAGTTCGTTGAGGGCAAGGTGGGCAGCTCCGCGATGCCCCACAAGCTGAACCCCGTCGCCTCGGGCTCCGTGGTGCTCCTCGCGCGCCTCGTCCGCGCGCGGATGGGTCCCGCCCTCGAGTACATCCATTGCGAGGGGGAGGACGACCACCGCCAGGGCGAGACCGCGTGGTCGTTCGCCCCCGAGGTGTGCCTCCTCCTGGGAGCCCAGCTCGCGCTGCTCGGGCGCGTGCTCGGGACACTCGTGGTGAAGCCCGCGAACATGCTCCGGAACCTCGAGCGGAGCGGCGGGGTGGTGCTCTCGGAGGCGGTGATGATGGCGCTCGCCCCCAGGATCGGGCGCGATCGCGCCCACGACCTCGTCCTGCGCATCTCGCGCGACGCGCTCGCCCGCGCGGCCTCGTTCCGGGAGGCGGTGGCCGCCCACCCCGAGGTGCGCCGCCACCTCACGCCGAAGCGGATCGCGGCCGCCCTCGACTACCGGAACTCCCTCGGGCTCGCCGGGCACTTCGTCGACCGCGTGCTCGTCGCCCACGCCGCCGCCCCGAAGCGGGCCTGAGAATGGTCGCGGCGGGACTCTTTCTCGCGGCGGCCGCGACGGTCTGCGACTTGAAGTCCGCGACGGTGCGCGAGGTCGCCGCCGTGGCCACGGGCATCATCGAGGCCGACAACGCGGGCGCCATCGACCGCGTGCTCGCGTTCTACGCGCCGGATGCCGTGCTGATGCCTCCCGGGCAGCCCCCCGTCGTCGGGAAGGCGTCGATCCGTCCCCGGTACGAGGCGATGTTCTCCGCCTTCTCTCCCGCGCTCGTCACGCGCGTGGACGAGGCATGCGTGAGCGGGTCTTTGGCGTTCGTGCGCGGCCACAACCGCGGGCGTCTCGCGTCGCGCAGCGGCGGCCCCGACCCGGTCGTGGACGACCCCTTTCTCATGCTCCTCGCCCGAGCCAACGGGGCCTGGCGCATCACCCACCTCATGTGGCATCGGAACACGGAGACCCCGGCTTCATCACGCCGGGCGACGACGCCTCGCGTTTCGCGGCCACGTTCGATCGCATGATCGACAGCCTGCGCGTCAACGATCGCGTGGTCCACCGCTAGAGGCCGTAGAAGCGGAACTCGCTAGTCGGCGCGAAGGGCGGTCGCGGGGTCGACGCGTGCCGCGCGCACGGCGGGGAGGGCGCTCGCCCCCAGCGCGACCAGCAAGAGGAACGCTCCCGCCCCCAGGAACGTCGGAAGATCGAGGGGGCGGACCTCGAAGAGGAGGGCTTCGAGGAGGCGCGTGGCCGCCGCCGCGACGAGCAGGCCGACGACGACCCCCGCTCCGGCTAGGCCGAGCCCCTCGCGGGCGACGAGACGGACCACCTCGGCCCGGCTCGCTCCCAGGGCGAGGCGGATTCCGATCTCGCGGACGCGCTGCGCCACGGAGTACGAGATGACGCCGTAGACGCCGAGGGCGGCGAGCGCCATGGCGAGTCCCGCGAAGCCGGTCACGAGCACCACGTTCCACCGCGGCTGGGCGACAGACTCCGCGACGAGCTGCTCCATGGGACGCAGAGCGGCCACGTCCAGCCCGGGATCGACGGAGGCCACCACCTGGCGAACGGCGCGGCCCAGGGCTTCCGGATTCCCGGTGGTCCGAACCATCGTGTACATCCACGGGAACGGCGTCTGGGAGAAAGGCGTGTAGAGGGCGTCGCCTGCGGGCGCAGAGAGTCCCCTGTAGCGGACGTCGCCGACGACACCGACCACAGTGCGCCAACCCGCCCCGTACTCCGGGTTGGTGAGACGGATCCGCCGCCCGAGCGCCGGCTCCGTGCCGAAGAGCCGCCGCGCGAGCGTGCGACCGAGGATGACGACCTCGGGCGCTCCCGCCGCGTCCGTGTCCGCGAAGGTCCGGCCCTCCACGACCGGCGTTCCGAGGGCCCGGAAGTAGCCGGGGGTCACCGCGATGAAGAACGCGCGCGAGTCCCCCGGCTTCGTCTCGAGGCCGTCCACCGCGAAGCCGGTGACGCGCTGAGGAGTCACGGGGGCGAGCCCGGTGCCTCCTCCCGCCGCGGTCACTCCCGGAAGATCTCCGAGACGGCCGGCGATCTCCGCGGCGAGCCGGGCCCGCTCGTCGAGCGGCCGCAGCCCGTCCTTCACGAACACGACGTGGAACGTCAGCAGGTTCTCGGCCCGGAACCCGGCGTCCACGCGGAGGAGGCGCACGAGGCTCTGCACGAGCAGGCCCGCCCCGATCGCGAGCACGAGGGAGAGGGCGATCTCCGCGGAGGTCAGGACCCCGCGCAGCCGCCGGCCTCCGGGGCCTTGCGTCCCGCGGGCCCCGTCGCGCAAGCCTTCGATGAGGCTCGGGCTCCAGGCACTCAGCCAGGCGGGGGCGAGACCGAAGAGGAAGCCCGTAGCCACGGCGAGCACGGCCGTGAACGCGAGGACCGCCCGGTCGATGCGCACCGAGACGAGCCGTGGGATCTCGAAGGGGGCGACGGCGGGTAGCGCATCGAGAAGGCCCGCCGCTACCACGAGTCCGAGGGCGCTGCCCGCGATCGCCAGCACGAGGCTCTCCGTCAGGTACTGCCGCAGCAGCCGGGACCGGCCCGCGCCGAGGGCCGATCGCACCGCGGTCTCGCGCTCCCGGGTCTTGGCGCGGGCGAGGAGGAGGTTCGCGAGGTTGGCGCAAGCTATGGCGAGCACGAGGGCCACGACCCCCATGAGCACGAGGAGGGCCGCCCGCACGTCTCCGACCAGGTCCTCGTAGACGGGCGTGAACGGGAACGTGACGTCGCCGTTCGTCTCCGGATGCTCCCGCGCGAGGCGGGCGGCGAGCGCGTCCACCTCCGCCTGGGCCTCCCCGAGGGTCACCCCGGGACGAAGATGCGCGAGCGGACGAAAGATCCGGACGGTGCGGTTCGCCTTCAGCTCGGGGGTCGCCGCCAGCGCGGACTCGAGGGGCACCCACAGCTGGAACCTCCCGTTCGGGAACTGGAACTCCGGCCCCATGACCCCCACGATCTCGTAGGGCTTTCCGTAGAGGCGGAGCGTCCGCCCGAGCACCCCAGGATCGGACGCGAAGCGACGCACCCACAGCCGGTGGGCGAGAACCACGACCTCCCGGTCCTCGTCCTCGGGGGTGAGGGCCCGTCCGAGCGCGGCCGTCCCGAGGAGCGGAAAGAACCGCTTCGACACGATCGCGCCCAGGACCTGCTCGGAGCCGCCCCCTGAACCGGCGGTCTCGCCGAGCGTGTAGAGGTTCGAGGCCCAGAGCGCGACGTCGTCGAACGAGCGCACGGAGGCCCGGAGGTCCTCGAAGTCGGGGAGCGAGAGTCCGGACATGACGAGGCGGTCCGCGTCGGGATAGGGAAGAGGCCGCAGCAGGACGCCGCGCACGAGGCTGAACATCGCAGTGTTGGCCCCGATGCCGAGGGCGAGAGTCCCCACCGCGACCGCGGCGAAGAGGGGGTTGCGGCGGAGCTGTCGGAGCGCGTAGCGGAGATCCTGCACGAGAGCGTCCATGCGGGCGGAGGCCTCCGAAACTCGTGCCACTTCGCGGCGCCTGCGCAAGCAGTCGCCGCCCATGGACTTACGTTCTTCCTCCCGAGTCAATGCCGCCTCCGACTGTCCGCCGCCGGGACGCGCTCGTCCCACGCGTGGCGTCCAATCCATCGACTCTTGACGACCTCGGGGCCTGTCGCCATACTCCAGATCAAGGGGCGATCCTCGCTGGAGCGTGACGGCCCTCGTTCAAGCGACATCATTAAACCGGTCCTGGAGGCAGACATGCGTACGCGTCTTGCTGCGCTCGTGGTCGTTTCTCTTTCGGGCCTCGCCGCCCTGGCGTCGGCCCAGTCGACGGCGATCAACGGGACGATCGAGGGCGTCGTCAAGGACACGACGGGAGCTGTCCTGTCGGGCGCTACGGTGACCGTCACGAACGTGGACGTGGGCGCCCAGCGCACGCTCACCACGGGCTCCGACGGCGGGTTCCGCGCCCCCCTGCTCCCCCTCGGCACCTACCGGGTGCGCGTGGAGATACCGGGCTTCAAGGCGGCGGAGCGCACCGGGGTCTCGCTCTCCGCGGGGCAGACCGCAGTCCTGAACGTCGCCCTCGAGGTGGGAGGCGTGCAGGAGGTCGTCTCGGTGACGGGCGAGCTCCCCGTGGCCCAGCCGGGGAAGATCGACCTCGGGCGCACGATCTCGGAGTCCGAGATCAAGAACCTGCCCCTCGTCTCCCGCAACCCGTACAACTTCGCATTCCTCCAGGCCAACGTCACCGGCTACGAGAACCAGGAATTCGGGGTGCCTCGCATCAACGCCAACGGCACGCAGATGCACACGAACTACCAGATCGACGGCAACACGAACACCCAGAAGGACCGCGCGGGTCTCCGACTGCTGCCCATTTCGGAGGTCGTGGTGCGCGAGGTCAAGGTCATCACGTCCGGCTTCGCTCCCGAGTTCGGCCAGACCACGGGGATGGTCTACAACGCGGTGACCCCGTCCGGCACGAACGCCATGCACGGATACCTCACGTACCGCTACCGCCGGGCCGGGATGACCGAGCGTCCGTACTTCCTGTCTCCCACCGCGCGAAAGCCCGACAACAACATCGACAACTTCAATGCGACGCTGGGCGGGCCGATCGTCCCCGACAAGTGGCACTACTACCTGGGCTACGAGTTCGTGGACCAGGACCTGCGCGACGCGTCGAAAGTGATCCAGCAGAGCGCAGTCACGAACGCCCAGCGCCTGGGCCTGTCCCCGACGGCCGTCCCCTCCGACGGCGTCATCCCCACCGCGCAGAAGGTCAACTTCGGGATCGCGAAGACCGACTACCAGCTCTCTCCGGAGCACAAGCTCTCCGCCCGCTACTTCTTCTTCAAGAATCGCTCCCCCTACAACATCGCGGGGGGGATCAACACCGTGGACCGCGCCACCGACTTCAACGATCGGATGGACTCCGCGTCCGTCCAGCTCATCTCCTCCTTCGGGGCGAGCCGCCTCAACGAGCTGCGCGTGCAGTTCGCGCGGCGCCACCAGTTCCGTACGGCGAGCGAGAACTCGGGCACCTGCCCCGCGGTGCTCGTGACCGCCATCGCCGCCTTCGGTTGCCCGCTCGACGCCACCCAGGCCGGAGGCTTCGACTTCAACCAGAAGATCTGGCAGGTCTCGGACAACTTCACCCTGATTCGCGGCCGCCACAGCTTCAAGGCCGGCCTCGACCTGCAATTCATCGGCGACGACCGCGTCAACACGCTGCGGCAGATCTACACGTTCCCGACGATCGACGCCTACCTCGCGGCGAAGGCGGGCACCACTCCGCGGTCCTACACCAACTTCGTCCAGGACCTCGGCAATCCCGCCGTCTCCTACAGCTCGGGGTTCCACGGAATCTTCATCCAGGACGACTTCCGCATCAGCCCGTCGCTCAAGCTGCTCTTCGGAATCCGCTACGACCTCTTCGATGTTCCCGACGCGCGGCCCTTCCCCGCCAACCCGCTCTCCCAGTCGTTCAAGATGGACAAGAACAACTTCGCCCCCCGCGTGGGCTTCTCCTGGACGCTCGACCGCGAGGCGAAGACGGTGCTGCGGGCCTCCACCGGGATCATGTACGAGCCGCCCCTGCTGAACTTCTACGAGGACGCGATCCTCAGGAACGGCGATCCCCGGAGCTTCACCACCACCCTCAACCCCACGAGCGCGGGGGCCCCCGCCTTCCCCAACACCCTCGCCAACCTGCCTCCGGGGTTCGCGCTTCCCACGCAGAGCATCTTCGCGATGGCCGCGGACTTCTCCACCCAGTGGGCGCTCATGACCAACGTCCAGATCGAGCGCGCGCTCACGAACGACCTCTCGCTGTCCCTGGGCTACGTGAACTCGCGGGGACGGAACATGCCCGTGCTCATCGACACGAACATCATCCCCACGAGCCTCCGCCTCGGCGACGGCCGGCCCGTCTACTCGACCGCCGTCAACGCGGCGACGCGCGTGAACCCCGCCTTCAACCATGTCGACACGTTCTCCTCCACGGGCGAGGGGACCTACAACGCCTTCACCTTGATGGTCAACAAGCGGATGAGCCACGGCGTCCAGGTCCAGGCGAGCTACACCTGGGCGGAGGGCGAGGACAACGCCCCCCTCACGAGCACCTACATCGTGGCGGGCTTCGACGACCGGCTCTCCGACCCCTCGAACCAGGACCGGGACAAGGGCGACGTCCCCTTCAACCAGACCCACACCTTCGTGATGAGCACGCTCCTCGCCCCCGAGGTGGAGGGGACGAGCTTCTGGTCGCGGCTCGCCGACAACAACCAGCTCGGGCTCATCGTCACGTTGAACAGCGGCCTGCCCTTCAACATCCGCTCCAACCTCGACCTCAACCTGGACGGCGTCACCAGCGACCGGCCGCTCGGCATCGACCGCAATACGGGCGGGTTGGGTTCCGTCTTCAACATCGACCTGCGCTACCAGCGCTTCATCCCCCTCGGAAGGCACTTCCGGGGCGAGCTGTTCGTGGAAGCCAAGAACCTCTTCAACACCGGCTGCTCGGACCCCGCGGAGTACGCCACCTGCAACAGCAACGTGCAGGCCGTGAACCGCGTGGTGACGACGAACGCGGCGGGCGTGCCTCCGGCGGCGATCCCGGATCCCTTCCCGGGGACGAACGGATACCAGCAGCGGCAGGTGCAGCTGGGCGTGAAGCTGAGCTTCTGAGCGACGGGCTCGCCGGGGCGGGACGGCCCCGCCCCGGCGACCTGGAACGGCGGAGACGGCCGCCTACGGCTTGATCGGCCTGGACTCCTCTTGTGGCGTCGCCTCCCGGAAGACCGGGGGCGGACCCGGGCGGACTCGGATCGGGGCCGTGGTCAGGGAGAGGCTCCAGCCGCCGGAGATGGAGCCGGTGTCGCCGTTGAACCGGTCCGCGACGTAGAGACTCCACGTGCCGTCGGCACGGCCACGGTTGTGCGTGAAGAGCACCGAGCCGTAGGGTCCCGCCGGCGCCGCGCCCGGCAGGTTGGGCGGCGTGCTCGTCTGCGTCGGCCGGTAGGTGCCCGATTCACTCGACGGCGGCAGCGGCGGCCCCGCGTCGTCGAAGGTGTAGTTCGCGTTGGTCACGCTGGCCGAGTTGTTGTCGGGGTCCCAGAATAGCGTCGTGGTCGCTCCGTCCGGAGCCACGAGAACCATCTCCACGTCGCCCAGGAACGTGTGGGTCACCCCGGTCAAGGTGACGGTGGCCTTCAAGACCGCCTGCCCCGTACCCGAGACGTCGATCGTCGACGGGTAGGGAACGGCGGGAGCGTTGTCCGGGATGGTGATGGGCGCGGGGTTGCTCAAGGTCGTGGTGGTGCCGTTCACGACCGTGAGGGTCCCGGTGGCGGACGTCGAGTTGAAGCTGGCGCTACCGGGGTAGCCGTACGTTATGTTGTAACGACCCAGCGCGAGACCCGCGGTGTCGAAGCGAATCAGGAACTTCCCGTCCGCGCCGATCGGGGTCGCCTGCGTCACCCCGTTCACCGTGGCCGACACGTTGCCCGTAGGCGCGGCCGACCCGGCGAGGATGGTCCCGGAGAGGATCGCCGGCGACTGTCCCGGCGCGATGAAGACGGGAAGCAGGTTTCCGAACACCGCATTGCCCTTGTTGACGACGAGGACACCCGACGTCGAGCTGCCCTCGAACGTCAGCTGCCGGGGATAGCTGACGTTGAGCGCATGCGCTCCCCCGCTCGGCGAAGGCAGGGTGAAGGTCGCCGAGCCGCCGGACAGGGCCTGGGTGAGCGGGGGGCCCGAGTCGACGCTGAGCATCACCGCCCCGGCGACGGTTCCCGCGGACGAGGTCACGTCGACGGTCACGACACCGTCCGCGGGGAAGGTGATGGTGGGCGCCGCGACACCGGTCAAGGTGGGGCTGAGCGTCGAGACGACCGTCACCGATCCCGATCCCGTGGCGGGCTCGTAGTCGCCGGGAACCCCCGGGTACGAGTAGGCGATGGGATTGTTGCCGAGGGGGAGCGCGCTCGTATCGAAGCTCGCGGAGAAGCGGCCGTCGGTGGGCTCGACGATCGCGAACTGGGTCACACCATTGAGGGTGATGCTGACGGTTCCCGGAGGCGTCAGGGAGCCCGCGAGGAGTCGCCCGGACACCTCGACGGGGGTCTCCCCGGGGAGGATCAGGACGTTGGACGGCTCGGTGAACTCGGGCTGGGCCGTGTTCGCCCGGATCTCCCAGATCCCGCGGCCATGCGTGGCCACCCGCAGGGTGCCCGTCGGGCCGTGGAGCTTCATGTCGAAGACGGCGACACGGGGAAGGCCCGCCCCGAAGGGGCTCCAGGTGGCGCCCCCGTCCGCGGACTGGAACACGCCGATGTCGGAGCCGGCGAAGAGGCGGTTCGAGTTGCGCGGGTCCACGACGAACGCACTCACGGGCGTGTCGGGGATCCCGTTGTTCGCGGGAGCCCAGGATCCGCCGCCGCCGGCGACGAGTGCGCCGAGGGTGGTGGTCTTGTAGACCTGGGCGCACGCCGGAGTCGCCCCGCAATAGGTGGCGAAGCTGACGTAGGCGGTGTTGGGATCGCTGGGATCGACGGTCAGCCGTGAGACGAATCGGCGGGGTTGGTCCGTCGCGAGCGTGTTCGTCGGCCAGGGTCCGGTGACCTCGACGAGGGGCGTCGCTCCCGTCGTGGTCGCGAAGACCCGCCCCGACCGCACGCCGGCCAGGCGCACATTGTCGTCCTGGGGGGAGATGCCGATGGCGGTGACGGAGAAGCCCGTGTGGAGGGGCGCCTGGCTGACGAGGCTCATGTTCACGCCCGCGTTCGAGGAGCGGAAGACCCGATCCGAGCCGAAGTAGAGCGTGTTCGGGTCCCCCGGCCCCTGGGACATCGGTGCGTAGAACTGGATGGCGGTGATGCCGGCGCACACGAGACCGTTCGGGATCGAGCCGCCGAAGCCGCAACCGTAGAAGGCCCAGTTGCCCTCGGTGGCGTCGGCCACGTCCGTGACCTTGGCGAAGCCCATGGCGTTCGTCTGGTTGAAGTACGTGTGGTACATGGTCACGTTGGTCGTGTCCTCAGCGTTCTGGTCGATGACGGCGTACCCGCCGTCGCCGAAGTCGGCGCGGAACCAGTTGCCGTCGGGCCGCCGGAAGTTCGTCCCGTTGTCCTGGGTCCCACCGATCAGGAACTCGCGGTCGATCGGGTGGATGGCGAGGCCCATGAACTGCGTGGCCCCGAAGCTGGAGTTGTTGAGGCTCCCCCAGGTGACGCCCCCGTCCGTTGACTTGAAGATGCCGCCGTCGTTGCCCATGTACACGACGTTGGGGTTGGAGGGCGCCACCGTGATCGCGTGCGTGTCGGGATGCAGACCGGCGTCGAGCCGCGTGAACGCGGCCCCTCCGTCCGTCGACCTCTCGTAGACGACCGAGCACGCCCCGGGGGCGGCCCCTCCGAGGTGGACGATGTTGGCGTCCGTGGGGTCGAGGGCCACCGCGATGTCGTAGAAGCACTGGCCGCCGCAGAATCCGCCGCCCCCCTGCTGCAGCGCCCACGTCTGGCCGGTGTCGATGGAGCGATATACCTTGCCGCTCCCCACGGGGCAGGCCGTGCCCACGGCCGACTCGCCGGTCGCCGCGATCATGGTGACCGCCGCGCCGACGCTGTTGACGGCGAGCTCGGTGCGCGTGCCCGTGGGGCTGATGGCGAGAGTCCGGGTGAAGACCGGGACGGGGTCGAGGGCGTTGGCCGTCCGATAGACGCCGCCGTCGGAAGGGGGTCCGGCCACGATGCCGAAGACCGAGGCCACCAGGACGCTGGGGTTCCCCGGCTCGAACACCAGGTCGATGACGTTTCCGTTCCCGCTGGTGTCGGGAGCCACGCTTCCGAGCGTCGTGATCGTCAGCTTCTCGAACGCGATCGCGCCCAGCGCCGCCGTCGCGTTCGTCGACCGGTAGAGCCCCCGGATGGCGAGAGGCGGGACGGTTCCCGCGAGGGCGGTGGCGCCGAGGCCCGCGATGCCGCTGGAGGTGCCCACGAAGATCGTCGCCGGATCCGTGGGGTGGACCAGGATCTCGCTGACGGCGCGTCCGGTGAAGGCGGTGGTGTCGGCAATCCCGGTAGTGACGAGGGGATTGATCGGGCCCACGAGGTCAGCCGTGGTGTCCGCGTTGTCGATGCGGTAGACGCCCACTCCGAAGAAGCTGTCGCCCGAGAGGCCGTTCTCACCCGTGCCCACGTACAGGATCGTGGGGTCGGAGGGCGCGAGCGCGACCGCCCCCACCGCGAGGGAGGCGGCGCCGTCGAAGATCGCCTTCCACGTCTGGCCTCCGTCGAGGGTCCGGTAGAGCCCCCCCTGGGCGGTTCCGACGTAGACGATGTCGGGATTCGTGGGGTGCACGGCGATCGAGATCGTGCGCCCGCTCACGGGCACCTGGTTCCCGCCGGGTTGCGGCGTCTGTCCGTTGGGGATCGGCCGCGGGCCGATCTCCAGCCAATCGGGGGGAGCGAGTCCGAGGAGCGCCTGGCGGTCGCGCTGCGCCTTCTCCGCGATCGCCATCTTCCGTATGGCGTCCAGGCGGGGGTTGGCCTGGCCTTTCGGAGGCGTGTAGGGCAGACCCTGAAGCGCGTCGATGTGGTCCTGTCGTCCGACGAGGTAGGACTCCATGTCCACCTCGCCACCCGCTACGAGGTGTCCCGGGAGGTCCGGGTTCTGCGCCGCATCCTGCTCCGTCGGCGGGCGGCTGGGAGCGACCGCTTGCTTGGCTTTCTTGGAGGCGCCGCCGGAGTTCGGCGCCTCCGCGGCGCGTACCGTGGCGAGGACGGCCCACATCCCCGCAACTACTACTAGCGGTAGTATCAACGACCACACAAGTCTCGCACTGCTCGCGGTTCTCTTCACGGAAATCCGCCTTTCTTGGAACTCTGGCCCCGATCGTCCCTGCTCGAGTCGCCTCGGGTCAGCCTCCGGCCACCTGGAGGCCTCCCGGGCTGGGGGTGGTCGAGCCAGGATCTAACGCCGGGAACGGCCCGATGTCAAGGACTTACACCGCAGCGTGAACGAGCCGACTGCGAGGCGCCCTACTTGACGAAGCGGTACCCCAGGCCGACCACCGTCTCGATGTGGTCGCGGGCGGGACCGAGCTTCACCCGCAGGCGCCGGATGTGGGCGTCGATCGAGCGCGTCTCCACGTCGCTCTCGTAGCCCCACACGCGCTCGAGCAGCCGCTCGCGGGTGAGCACGCGCCCCGCGCGCTCCACGAGGTAGCGGAAGAGCTCGAACTCCTTGTGGGTCAGGCGGATCTCCTGTCCCTTGTAGCGCACGATGAAGGAGTCGTACTCCACCTCGAAGTTCTCGTCGCGATAGCCCTGGGGGGCTTCCCCTCCCCCGCTCACTCGGCGGAGCGCGACCTTGCAACGCGCGGCGAGCTCCTTCAGGGAGAAGGGCTTCACCATGTAGTCGTCCGCCCCCATCTCCAGGCCGAGCACGCGGTCCACCTCGTCCGCTCGCGCGGAAACGATGATGATGGGCACGTGGGCGGTGGTGGGCTGCTTGCGCAGGAGGCGGCAGACCTCGAGCCCGTCCATCCCCGGCAGGTTCAGGTCGAGGAGCACGAGGTCGGCGCCGCGGCGCACCGCCTCCAGCCCCTCCTCTCCGGTCTTCGCGACCTTCACCTGCAGGCCGACTTTCTCGAGCTGGTAGCCGATGGCCTCCCCGATGTCGTGGTCGTCCTCGATGAGGACGACCCGCCGCCGGCTGTCCGCGGGAACGGGAGGGGCGAGGGTACGCACGGCGCGGTCCGCCTTCATTTGGTCTCCGTCTCGAGGTGGTGGTGCCGCACGTCCTTGGCCTCCACCAGGAAGATCACGTCCTCCGCGATGTTGGTCGCGTGGTCGGCGATGCGCTCCAGGTTCCGGCTGATCAGGATGAGCGCGAGCGCGCGCTGGATGGTGCCGGGATCCGCCATCATGTAGGTGAGCAGCTCGCGGAAGACCTGGTCCTTCAGGCTGTCCACCTCGTCGTCCCTCCGCAGCACGTCGCGGGCGAGCGCAACGTCCCGCTTCACGAAGGAATCGAGGGCGTCGCGGGTCATCTGCTGGGCGATCTCCGCCATGCGCGGGATGTCGATGAGCGGCTTCAGGGGGGGCTGGGGAAGGAGCTTGATCACGTTCTCCGCGATGTTCACCGCCTGGTCCCCGATGCGCTCGAGGTCCGAGTTGATCTTCATCGCGGAGGTGATGAGCCGCAGGTCGCTCGCGAGCGGGGTCTGGGTGGCGAGGAGCCTCAGGCAGCGCTCGTCGACGTCGATCTGGAGGTCGTTCACCTCCTTGTCGGAGGCGATGATCTGCTCCGCCGACTCCTGGCTCCGGTTGATGAGGGCCTTGATCGCCTGGTGGGCGCGCTCCTCCACGAGCGCACCCATCGTGAGCAGGCGGTTCTTGAGCGTCTGCAATTCTTCTTCGAAATGATGTCGTTCCATGGCTCGCTACCTGTCTTTCGTACGGATCCTCGCCGCGGGCATCTCTCTATCCGAACCGGCCCGTGATGTAGTCCTCTGTCAGCTTGTCCTTGGGCTTGGTGAACATGTCCGCGGTGAGCCCGTACTCCACGAGACGCCCCAGCCAGAAGAACGCCGTGCGGTCCGACACGCGCGCGGCCTGCTGGAGGTTGTGGGTCACGATCACGATCGTGTACTTCTCCTTGAGCTGGTAGATGAGCTCCTCGATCTTCAGGGTGGCGATGGGATCGAGGGCCGAGCACGGCTCGTCCATGAGGAGGACTTCGGGCTCCACCGCGATGGCGCGGGCGATGCAGAGGCGCTGCATCTGGCCGCCCGAGAGCCCGAGGCCGCTCTCCTGGAGGCGGTCCTTCGCTTCCTCCCAGAGCGCGGCCCCTCGCAGGCTCTTCTCGCAGGCCTCGTCGAGGGTGGCCTTGTCGTTGATCCCGGCGATGCGCAGGCCGTAGATCACGTTCTCGTAGATCGACTTGGGGAAGGGGTTGGACTTCTGGAAGACCATCCCCACTCGGCGACGCACCTCGATCACGTCCGTGGTGGCGGCGTTGATGTCGAGGCCCTTGACGTGCAGCGTCCCCCAGATCTTCACGTCGTCGATGAGGTCGTTCATCCGGTTGATGCAGCGCACGAGCGTCGACTTGCCGCAGCCGGAGGGCCCGATGAGCGCGGTGACCCGCCGGTCCTCCATGTCCATCGTGATGTCGTGGAGGACGTGGTTCTCCCCGTAGCTGAGGTTCAGGGTCTTCACCACGATATCGGGCTCCCGAACCTCGGTGGCCGCGGCGTCCTGGGCCTTGACCTCGGTCTTGATGCGCAGGCCGGTGTCGCGGGCGGCGTTTGTTTCCTGGGTCATGGGCATAGTCTTTCTCAGAACGCCCCGGTCTTGTACTTCTCGCGCAGCCGGTTGCGCACCACGATGGCGGTGAAGTTCAGGGCGACCACGATGAGGAGCAGGAAGATGGTGGTGGTGTAGACCATCGGCTTCGCCGCTTCGACGTTGGGGCTCTGGAAGCCCACGTCGTAGATGTGGAAGCCGAGGTGCATGAACTTGCGGTCCAGGTGGAAGAAGGGGAAGAAGCCGTCCAGGGGCAGCTCGGGAGCGAGCTTGACGACCCCGGTCAGCATGAGGGGCGCCACCTCCCCCGCCCCACGGGCCATGGCGAGGATGAGCCCGGTCAGGATGCCGGGGGCGGCCGCGGGCAGCACCACCCGCAGGATCGTCTGGAACTTCGTGGCGCCCATGGCCAGCGACGCCTCGCGCATCGAGCGGGGAACCGCGGCCAGGGCTTCCTCGGAAGCCACGATCACCACGGGCACGGTCAGGAGGGCGAGGGTGAGGGAGGCCCAGAGGATGCCCCCGGTGCCGTAGGTGGGAGTGGGCAGGGACTCCGGGAAGAAGATGCGGTCGATCCCCCCGCCCACGAAGTAGACGAAGAAGCCGAGGCCGAAGACGCCGAACACGATCGAGGGCACGCCCGCCAGGTTGTTGACTGCGATGCGAACGGTCCGCACCAGCGTCCCCTGCTTCGCATACTCCCGGAGGTAAAGGGCGGCGAGCACGCCCAGGGGCACCACCATGATGCTCATGAGGAGAACCATCATCACGGTCCCGAAGATCGCGGGGAAGATCCCGCCCTCGGTGTTGGACTCGCGCGGGTCGCCGCTCACGAACTCCCAGAGGCGGCCCGCGTAGACGCCGAGGCGGCCGAGGATGGAGAGACGGTTGGCCGGGTAGACGCGGTAGATGTCGAGCGCGCGCAGGTCCTTCTCCGCGCCGTCGGCCGCCTTGAAGGTAACGTAGGTGGAGCCGGCGGTGGCCATCAGCTTGGACAGCTCTTCGGTCCTGGCCGCGAAGAGCGCACCCTGCTCCTCGGTCGTCTTCTCGACCTCCGCCCTCTCCTTCGAGAGGTCGCGCCCGGCGTTCTCGCGGGCCTGGAGATCGAGCTTCCGGGCCCGCAGCCGCTCTTTCTCGATCCTGTAGTTGATCGCCCCGATCTCGTCCTTCTCGATCTTCTCGATGGCGGCGCGGTCGCCATGAGCTTTGGCGATCAGCTCGGGAAGGAGGCGCTCCACCGCGTCCGGACCCTCGGCCACGACCTTTTCGTCCTGCTTCACCGCCGCGGGCGTGCCCACGAGCGGCCCGTACTCGCGACGCTCCACGAAGAAGGCGTCCTTCGGGAACTCGCGGGAGACGATCTCGTCCTCGTTCACCCAGCGGAAGTCGCTGCCGGTGAGGTCGCGGTTGCCGAGCCGGAACTGGAGGCGGTGCTTCTTGTTGTGGTCGGGCTGTCCGGGATCGGGGATGGGCTCCCGCCCGACGACTTCGCCGAGCACGACCCCGCCGTCCTTGAGCTTCGCCAGCTCCAACTTCTGGGGCCAGAAGAAGGAGAGACCGTTGACCAGGATCACGAGGATGAGGCCCGTGATCATGAGCATGCAGACGCCGAGTGCGGTTCCCGTGAACCAGATCATCGGGTCGCCGCGGCGGAAGGACTTGACCAGAGTGCTCATCAGATGGCTCGATAGCGCTCGCGGAGGCGCTGGCGGACGAGCTCGGCGATGGTGTTGACGAGGAAGGTCATGAGGAACAGCACGAGGCCGGCGAGGAAGAGGGTCCGGTAGAGCGTGCCCCCGTAGGGCGCCTCCGGGATCTCCACCGCGATGTTGGCGGAGAGCGTGCGCATTCCGTTGAATATGGACCAGTCGAGGACGGGCGTGTTGCCGGTGGCCATGAGCACGATCATGGTCTCCCCCACCGCCCGACCGAATCCGATCATCACCGCGGAGAAGATGCCGGGGCTCGCGGTGGGCAGGACGACCCGGGTCGCGGTCTGCCAGCGGCTGGCCCCGAGCGCGAGGGAGGCGGCGGTCAGGTGCTGGGGCACGCTCGAGAACGCGTCTTCGGAGATCGTGAAGATGATGGGAATGACCGCGAAGCCCATGGCCAGCCCTACGACCAGGCAGTTGCGCTGGTCGTAGACGAGGTTCATCGAGTTCTGGAGCCAGAGCCGGAAATCACCCCCGAAGAGCCCGGCTTCCGCCGCCGGGCCGAGGAGGAGGGCGACACCCGCGCCCACGAGGATCAGCGGAAGAACGAGGGCGATCTCCATGCCGGGTCGGAGGCGCAATCGGAAGGCCCGCGGCAGGCGGTCCCAGACGACGACACCCAGCGTCCCGAAGAACGGGAGCAGCACGAACATGAGGAGGACGGGCACGATGTTGCGCTCGACGCGCGAGGCGAGCCAAAGCCCGGCGATGAAGCCCACGACCACGCTCGGTAGCGCGGCCATGATCTCCACCATCGGCTTCACCTTGGCCTTGATGGTCGGGTGCATGAACTGCGAGGTGTAGAGCGCGCCCATGACCGCGAGGGGAATGGCGAAGAGCAGCGCGTAGACCGTACCCTTGATCGTCCCGAAGATGAGCGGGTAGAGGCTGAACTTGGTCTCGAAGTCGTCGGTGCCACCGGTGGACTGCCAGGTGTACTCCGGCTTGCTGTAGCCTTCGTACCAGACCTTCCCGAAGAGCGCTTTCCATGTGATCTCCGGATGGGGGCTCGAGATCTCGTAGCGTGCCAGGCGGCCGTCGGTCTGTTTCGCGATGATCCCGTCCATCTTCGGGGTCAGGAGGACGGTGTCGACCTTCTCCCCCGTGGCGGGGAAGGAGATGACCGAGCGCTCCGAGGTCATGTGGCGCAGCACGAGAGACCCGTCGGTGCCCGCGGTGACGAAGCTCTTGTCGCGGGTGGAGGCGCCGATGGAGGCGATGGCAACTCCCTGGGACGGGTAGACGTGAGCCTTCACGAACTGGGGGTCGGCGTCCTCCTCTTTGAGCCGGACGCGGAACCAGCCCGTGACGCTGCCCTTGGCGTCGCCGACGATGGCGGTCACGCTGCCCAGGATGTACTCGAGGGCAGTGATGGGCTCTGCCGAGACATGGGCCACCTCGGTCAGACGAGTGTCCGGGGTCAGCTCCCAATGGTAGAGGTTCCCCTTCTCGGTGGCCGCGATGAGCGTCTCGCTCCGCCCGAGACGGACGCGGGTGACCTTCTCGCCGTCGTTCGTCTTCAGGGTCGCCCGGTGCTCGGCGCCTTCGTCGTCGGTCCGGTAGACGAGGACCTCGTCGTCCCCGACCACCGCGGCCACGACCTTGCGGCCGTCCTTCTCGTCGTAGGCCACCTCCCGCAGGCTGCGGCCTGCGGGGTCGAGAGCCACCAGCCCCCGGTCGGCTACGCTCATCTCGAGGTCCACCAGCTTCTGGTCCTCGTACTTGGGGAGGACGCGCACCTGCTGGAGCGTCACCCGCCCGTCGGAGGTGCCGAGTGCTATGAACTCCCCCTCCAGGCTGCGCGAGGCGCTGGTCAGGGTCGCCCCCGTGATCGAAGTCGGAGGCACCTGCTTCATGAAAGAGCCGTCGGCGGCCTTGAAGAAGACGGTCCGCCCGTCCGCCAGGACCTCGTAGAAGTACATCTGGTACTCATCGATCCCCAGCACCAGCGGCTTGAATTCGCTGGGAGGAGCGACGGGAACGGGGAGGACGGCGGACCTGGCCGAGGCGGGTGCGAGAGCGGGCAGCGGTGCCACCGGGACCGCGGCCAGGTTCACCGTCCCCCGGGCGGCCCCGGTCGCCGGGCGGAAGAGAGGGACCGCCTCGCCGAAGATGAAGATGAAGATGAACGAGACCGCTACGATGATGAAGATGCCGCCGAAAGTGATGAAGCCTACCGCGACGCGGTCGATGAGCTTGACCCGCTTGATCCGGCTCGCCTGCGCCTGGACGCGCTCGCGGATGCCGGAGGGGCCGGTGGCGACGGGGGCGGCGGCGGCCATGGTGGTTATCGTCCTCTTCCTCGCGTCGTGTCGCGCCGTGTGAGCCCGGGGCGGATGCCCCGCCCCGGGGTGAGCGGTACTACTCGAGCTTGGCCAGCTCCTGCTTTGCGATCTCGGCCGGGAGCGGGAGGTACCCGTCCTTGACCACGACCTCCTGGCCTTCCTTGCTGTAGATGAACTTGGCGAATTCCTTGACCAGCGGGTCGAGCGGCTTGCCCGGCGCCCGGTTGATGTAGATGAACAGGAACCGGTTCAGCGGGTATTTCCCGGACTTCACGTCGTCGTAGTTGCCGTCCGAGAACGGCCCTGCGTCCTTGTCGGCGAGGGAGACGACCTTGACCCCGGAGGTCTTGTAACCGATGCCGGAGTAGCCCATGCCGAACCGATCCTCCGTGACACCCTGCACCACCGAAGCCGAGCCCGGCTGCTCCTTCACGGTGTCCTTGTAGTCGCCGTTGCCGAGGCTGTGCTCCTTGAAGAACCCGTAGGTGCCGGAGGCCGAGTTGCGGCCGTAGAGGCTGATCGGACGGTTCGCCCAGTCGCCGGTGAGCCCGAGCTGGCCCCAGGTGGTGACGTTCTGCTTGTAGCCGCGACGGCGGGTCTTCGAGAAGGCCGCGTCCACCTGGGCGAGGGTCAGCTTCTCCAGCGGGTTGTCCTTGTTCACGTAGACGGCGAGGGCGTCGTAGGACGTACGGAGCTGCGCGGGCTTGTACCCGTACTTGCTCTCGAACTGGTCCACCTCGGTGGCGCGCATGCCGCGCGACATGGGACCGAACTGGGCGGTGCCTGCGATGAGAGCGGCGGGCGCGGTTGAGCTGCCCTTGCCCTCCACCTGCACCTTGACGTTGGGGTACATCTTGAGGAACGCCTCCGCCCACAGCGTCATCATGTTGTTCATGGTGTCGGAGCCGACGCTGTTGATGTTCCCGGAGACGCCCGACGTCTTCTGGTACGACGCGAGGGCGGGATCGACCTTGACCGCCTGAGCGAAAGCCAGGCTCGCGCCCAGCGCCAGGGTCGCGAACGTGTAGAGCAAGCGCTTCATGATCATTTTCTCCAATCGGATGAGGCCCCTCCCAGGTCGATGCTACCCAACCCCGGGAAACGGCCGGTTACGTCCGTGTAAACGAACCGTTAAATCGCCAGGGCCTAGAAGATGAACTGGCACTGCAGGCGGAACTCCTTGTTCGTGCTTCCCCGCCCGCTGTTGGCGGCGTCGTCCTTGATCACGAGGTAGTCGGCCTGCACCTTCATGATGTGCTTGTTGTAGTAGTAGCTGGCCGCCCCGCCGACCTCGGTGATGTCGTTGTTCGCCACGAGGTCGGAGGGGTCCCTCGTCGCGTACCGGAACGCCAGCTCCCAGAACGAGGACCCCGGGATACCCGGCGCCTTCCAGGCGAAGGAAGCTTGACCGATGAAGCCCTTCTGCTTGAACTCCAGGCCGGTCTCCGGCGTCGACGTGCGCCAGGCCGCGTCGGCCACGCTCGCGAAGCCCTTGTACTTGAACGTGTAGTCCGCCCCGAAGGTCCTGTTCTTCAGGTCGTTACCGGTGGTGACGCGGTGGCGGTCGTTGTGGGCGAACTCGCCGGCGATGGCCAGCAGCGGGCCGTTGGCGGCCGCGGAGTCGCCCAGATCGCCCTCGGTCATGAGCGGGCCCGATGACCACTGATTCATGCGTACGTTGCCGAGGGCCTGCCACATCACGCGACTGGTGAAGAGGTACTTGTCGTTGTCGTTCAGGACCTGGGTCCGGCCGTTTCCGTTCGAGATCATCGCCCGCCAGTCGATCTTGTTGGTGCCCAGGGTGCCCCAGAGCGCCAGGCCGGTCTCACGCGCGTCGTTGAACGTTCCGTCGATGATCGCGCGGTCCACGAACTGCTGGGAGCCCGACGAGGTGAGCTGCTGCCGGCCGAACGGCGCCTTCATCTGGCCGAACTTGACCCGGAATTTCTTCTTCTTGGAGATGTCCCAGTCGATGTTCGCGTCCTCGAGCATCTGGCTCGCGGGTGCGTTGACCACGTCCGTCCAGTTCAGCTGGAGCTCGTACTCGAGGTTCGGCTTGTAAAACCAGCCCTCGAGCTTGAACTTGGCCCGCCGGATGCGGAAGCTGCCCTTGCTGTCGCCCGCACCGGGCGTCCCGGGGAGCGTGATCGCATCGTCGGGCTGAACGAACGTGTATCGCACCTGGATGCGGTTCGACATCTCCATGTAGAAGTTGCTGCCAATCGTGAAGCGCGTCTTGCCGTCGCGCCACTCGATCCGCTGCACCGGAGGCGTGGGACGGTCGACCTTCTCCTTGATGCCGTACTTGAAGAAGAACAGCTCGAGCGCCGTCTCGTTGTCGGCGAAGACCGTCTCGCCGTTCGGGCCGACGCCCAGGCGCGTGATTCCCGTTCCCGTCTCGCCGGACGCCTTGAAGGCGTCCCAATTGGCCTTGATGTTGAAGACGTAGATCCGGTCGTTCTTCTTTTCCTCGGCGTAGAACATCCCCTGGGCCGAGGCGCTCGCGGCGGCGACCACGAGGGCGACGACCACGCACGCAAGCCTTACGATCGATTTCACGGTTGAGCCTCCTTAGGAATCTGGAGTTGAAGACCGAGGCCCAAGCTATGGGGAGCGGGTGACGAGGATGTGACGCGGAAGTGACCGGGAGGTTAACCATTTCCTCGCAACCGCTTTCTCGGTTGCCGTCACTCGGGCGTGGGCGCCTTGCCATGCGTCCGTCATGGCCGGGGACTAACTTGGCGACCAGTTTGGTCTTTAGATCGCGTCCACTGCGACGTCTCGCCACCCGCAGAGCCACCCGGCGCCGACGTGCCCGCCACTCGGCGCCGGGACGGCCTCCCACCTCCGCCGCGCCCCTCGACTTCCGGGCCCCCGACACGCAGGCGGCCCGCGACGACGACGCCTTTCCCGAGCTGCCCGAGAGGAACTGAGGGCTTCTAGGAGCGGGATCGTCCGGCGACCTGCGTCGCCCCGAGCCGGTCTCGTCCCTCCGCTTCGGGGAGGCGGAGCCGAAGGAGGCCGGCGAGGGTGGGGGCGACGTCGCGCATGTCGATCCTTCCGAGATCGCGCCCTTCGGGAACTCCGGGCCCGGCCACGAGGAAGATCGCGTCCATCTCGGGACGGCGGGGGTCGTGGCCGTGGTCGCCCGCCGGGTCCGCCCCGCGCAGGACGAAGCCCCGCCGCAGGTCGACGAGCCGAGTGTCGAGGCTCAGGAAGACCGTGAACGCCTCCCCGGGGGATCCTCCCGGGTAGAGGGCGGGATCGAGCTCGTGGACACGGTCGATCGGCGAGGGACGGAGACGGCTCAGGGACTCCAGCAGGCGCCGCACCTTCACGCGGGCGGGAACGTCGTGGGCGTCGCGCAGGACGATCGAGGCGGAGCCCCCCTGCCCCCAGGTCGCGGCGCGCCAGCCGCGCACGTGTCCGCGATCGTCGTGCTGGAGGAGTCCCGCCTCGAAGAGGGCCTGGTTCAGGTCCAGCTCGCGATCCGTCACCGTGAAGCCATGGTCGGAGACGACCGCCACCACCGCCCCGCCCGACGCCCGCGCGGCAGCGGCCTGCAGGCGTCCGACGAGCGCGTCGATCCGCTCCAGGGCCCGGATCGCCTCCGGGCTTCCCGGCCCGCTTCGATGCTGGGCCTCGTCGAGCGAAGCGAAGTACGCGAGGTGGAGCCGCGGCCGCTTCGTCTCCAGCAGGTACTCGCTGAACCGGGCGCGCCGCTCGTCGTCCTCCACCGAGCAGGCGTAGCCCCGCGGGTAGGGGCCGACCGCGCGCTCCGCCTCGTCCAGGAGTCCGCGCGTGGAGAGGGCGCGGGTGAGCCGGGCGCCGTCCTCGAGGCCGGGCTCCCGCGATCGCCAGTATTGCGCGATGTCGTAGCGAATGTTTGCCCCCACGGTGACCGGCCAGTCGACGGAGGCGGTCGCGGCCCCCGCTTCGGCCGCGGCATCCCAGAGCGTCGTGGCTCGGATGTCGTCGGCGTACCAGTACCAGCCGTCGGCGTTTCGCCCGAGGGGATCGAAGGGCTTGTTCTGGCGGATGCCGTGCCGAATGGGAGCCACCCCGGTGACGAGCGTCGTGTGGGCGGGATAGGTGAGCGCGGGCTCGATGCTCGTGACGGTGGCGTGAGCGCCCTCCTCGAGGAGCCGGCGCAGATGCGGGACGCGCGCGCCCGAGCGATTGGCCTCGAGAACGTCGAGCGGCCGGAGCCCGTCGATCGAGATGAGGAGGAGCGGCGGCCCGTTCCGCCCACTGAGGGCGGCGAGCGGCGCGGCCAGGCAAATGGCCAGCGCTAGCGACGCGATACGGCCCAAGTGCTCATCCATCGTCGAAGGTAGGCTTGCGGGATGTCAGCGACATGACGACGCCGCGATCCGCCCGTGGCGGGCTAGTCGTCGTCTTCGGGGGCCTCGTCCTCGTCGTCCGCCGCGTCGCTCGCCGGATCGTCCATGTCGTCCTCGTCCGGATCCTCCGCTTGCGCCACCGGCGATAGGCTGGCCATTTGAGCCTCCCGTTCCTCCGAGGGTCGCCGGGGCGAAAGGAGTTTTCGTGACGGCGCGGCGAAGGCACGGTGACCTCCGTTTCCGTCACGCGCTCGTCACGCGACCTGCCGTGCTCGTGCCGCGGTTCGGCGCCCGGGGGTGTATGATCCCGGGAAACGCGGGTCCCACGATGGGCATGAGCGAGTTCGACGACGGCTACGAAGACGAGCCCAACGAGTACGAGCTCGAGGAGCAGCAGCTCGGGGAAGCGATACTCGGGGCCTCCATTCGCGACCTCGAGCCCCGGCCCGCGGCCATGGTCAAGGAGACGGCGACCATCAGGCAAGCCATCCAGCTCATGCTCGACCGGAACCTGGGAGCGGTGCTCGTGGAGCGCGAGGGCAGGCCGGTCGGCATCTTCACGGAGCGCGACGTCCTGCGCCGGGTCATTCGCACGGGGATCGACCAGGAGCGCCCGGTGGAAGAAGTCATGACTCCCGATCCCGAATCCCTTTCCCCCGAGGACAGCATCGCCTTCGCCCTGAACCGCATGGTCGTGGGTGGCTACAGGAACATCCCTATCGTGGGCGAGGAAGGCAAGCCCCCGGCGCTGCTCTCCCAACGGGAGGTCGTCGTCTACATCGTCTCCGTGCTGCCCGCGCGCGTCCTGAACCTGCCCCCTCTCCCCAACCTCGAGGCCCGCTCCGCCGACGGCGGATAGGCGCGCTCGCGGGCGCGGTACGCTAGCGGCCGCGCCGGGCCAGCCACGCCGCCATCCCCGTGAACGACGCCACGAGGGCCACGATCCACCAGAAGCCCCCGGCGCTGTCGGCGAAGGGGATCCCTCCCACGTTCATGCCGAAGAGCCCCCCGATCACGTTGAAGGGAAGGGCGAGGACGGTGACCACGGTCAGGATGTAGAGGCTGCGGTTGTTCTGCTCGCCGATGATCGCCGCGAGCTCCTCCTGCACGAGCTTGACGCGCTCCACGAGCGCCCCCGCGTCCGCCACCCCCGCGGTGAATTCCTCCGCGGCCGAGCGCAGGTCCTGGACGTCCGCCTCCAGGATCCACGATGGGGGCCGGCTCAGCAGCCGATAGAGCGCCGCGGGCTCCGGGGCGAGGAGCCGCTGGAGGCGCACGAGTACGCGGCGCAGCCGGCCGAGCTCCTCTCGGCTCGTCTGGATCCGGCTCGCCAGCACCTTGTCCTCGGCGGAGTCGGCCCGGACTGTGGCGTCCCGGACGATGCGGGCGAGCACCTCCGCCTGCAGGTGCAGGAGATGGGAGAGGAGGTGGACGGGCGACCGGAACGTCTCCCCGGACCGCACGGTGGCCCGCAGGTTGTCGATGGAGCGCAGCGGCTTGCTGCGCGCGCTCACGAGGAAGCGGGGCTTGACGGCCAGGCGGACCATGGACACGTGGGAGGCGTCGTATGCGAAGTCGAAGAGGACGTCGTTCACCACGGCCACGAGAGCTCCCTCCGCCGCCTCCACCCGTGTCGAGCCCGTGCCTTCCTTGAGGTCGTAGAACGTCTCGGGGAGAGCGAGATGCTGTCGAAGCCACGGCTCGGCCGCCGCATTCGAGATGTTGAAGTGGAGCCAGACGAAGCGGTCGGGAGGCGACAAGCGGCTCTCGGTCTCGGCAGCGAGGGCCATCGCTTCCTCGGCGCCCAAGGGTTGGCCGGGCTGACCTGGCTCGAACACGTAGCCGCAAACGAGCCCGACTTCGTCGGACCCGTAAGTCGTCTCCGGGATCAGCAATGGGTAGCCGCGCGACAGGTGCAGCAGGATCCAGCCTTCGTGTGGCGTTCGTGTGACAGACCCGGCCTTGAACGTCTGGAGCGAATCCCCCTCGTCGCCGGATCCGCACCGAAACATCATCGGGGCTCTCTAGCGTGTGCGCGACGGAAGGTTCCACCACAAGGAGAGCCTGTGAAGATGATCACGCCTCGTGCTCGTGCCCGACACGTCCTGACGCTCGCCACCCTCCTGGCCACGGCTTCCCCCGCGGCCGCCCAGATCCGGCTCCTGGGGACCGGGGAGATCCCCGGCACCGCCCTGGACAACAGCGGGCTCACCGGCCTGCTCGAAGACGGGGTCACTCCCAAGAACCAGATCGGCGGGCTCGGCTCCGCCATCGCCTACTCCGGCTTCGGAGACTTCTACTACGCGACGCCCGACCGCGGTCCCGCCGACGGCGCCACCACCTACCCCGACCGCCTCTACGTCGTCCGGATCGGCGTGCGGCGGAACTTCGCCAACCCGGGCCAGTACGTGGTTTCCCCGCAGGTCTGGGACGTCCGCCTCCTCCGCAACGAGAAGGGCCGCCGTCTCATCGGCAGCGTGGCCGCCTTCGATCCGACGAACTCCCCGAGCAGTACCCGCTTCGATCCGGAGGGCGTGCGCGCCACGGGCTGCGACGGCAGCGTGTTCGTCTCCGACGAGTACGGCCCGTTCCTCTACGAGTTCGGGGCGGACGGCAAGCGCCGGCGCACGCTGGGCATTCCCGGCAAGTTCCTGATCGACCTGCCCTCCCCCACCGTCTCCACCACCCCGGAGCTCACGATGAACGCGTTCGGCCGACAGGCCAACCGTGGCATGGAGGGGCTCGCGATCTCCCCCGACGGGAGCAAGCTCTACGGGATCATGCAGAGCCCGCTCATCCAGGACGGGGGTCTCGGGGGTCCGAGCGGGACGACCCGGGTGGGAACGAACGTACGGATCCTGGAGATCGACGTGGAGACGGGCAGCCTCCGCGAGCTCCTCTACGTCCTCGGCAGCGCGAGCAACGGGATCAGCGAGATCCTCGCGGTGAACGACCACCAGCTCCTCGTCCTCGAGCGCGACGGACGCGTGGGAACGGCCGCCCTGGACAAGAAGATCTTCCTCATCGACATCACGGACGCCACGGACATCCGGCCTCTGAAGACCCTGCCCAGCACCGACCTCCCCACCGGAGTCACCCCGGTCGACAAGTCGCTCTTCCTCGACATGCTCGCTCCCGCCTTCGGATTGGCGGGCGCCGCCTTTCCGGAGAAGATCGAGGGGCTGGCGTTCGGTCCCGACCTCCACGACGGCCGCCATCTCTTGATCGTCTCCCACGACAACGACTTCCTGGCCACCCAGCCGTCGAAGTTCTACGCGTTCGCGATCCCCTCGGCGGACCTTCCGGGCTTCGAGCCGCAGTCGATCCGCTTCGGACACTGCTCGGGCCGTCGAGATCAGTGAAGCGGGGGAAGCCGGCGGCCCGGTCCCTGCCGGGCCGCCGCCGCTTCCTGCGCGAGAGCACGCTCGCCCTCCTCGGGGCGAGCGTGCTCGATTCCTCCTGCCGCTCCGAGTCTCCCGCGAGTCCCGCGCCTCCTGTGGGGAGCACGGGAACGATCTCGCTGAACCACGGGCACGAGGCGGTGGTGACCGCGGTTCAGCTCGCGGCGGGAGCGGCGCTCCGGCTGGAGATCCAGGGAGCGTCCGCGCACGGCCACGCCCTGGACCTCACGGAGGAGGACGTGGTCCGCGTCCGCCGCGGAGAGACGGTCGCGCTCCTGTCTCTTCCGGGATGGGAGGACAAGCACGACCACCGCGTCGTGTTCAACGGCTGATCCGGCCGACTACGTGCCGACGATGCCCCCGTCTTCCTTGCGGATCACCACCGTGGCCGCGCGCGGGCGAGCAACCCCGGGCCCGTCCGGCCACGTGCTGATCGCTCCCGTGGCGTTGGGGTTGGAGTCGCCGCTCGCCGGCTCGCCCGGGGTGCTGGATGTTGACGAACAAAGTGCGCTGATCTGGCGTGACGGTGACGCCGGTGACCTCGCACCCGCGAGGTCCGGTGAGGAAGCGCCGGATGTCCCCGGTCGCGGGATCGGCGGCCAGCATCATGTTGGTGGGGATGTTCACGTAGTCGCCGGTGCCCAGCGCGCTCGTGGAGATGTCGGTCTGGATCCAGAGGACACCCCGGCTGTCCGCCCACAGGCCGTCCGGCGAGCCGAACAGTGTCGCCCCGGATGTTGCCGCGCTTCGCAGCGTTGGCGTTCGCGCGGATCGCCCGCCTGCACGAAGATGCTCCATCGGAACGTGACGGCAGTGGGGTTCGCTCCCGTCTTCCGTCCAGCGCACGATGTGGCCGAACGCGTTGTCGACGCGCGGGTTCGCGGCGTCGACGCCCGGGCCGGCCCGAGGCCCCGCGCGCGGTGTTGTTGGTGCAGGGTCGAGGTAGACGTCGCGGTTCGGCATCACCGTGATCCACTCCGGCCGGTCCATCCGCGTCGCCCCCACCCGGTCCGCCGCCTGCCGCGTGCGAATGAGGACGTCCGCCTGGCTCGAGAAGCCGCCCGCGGCGATCGAGCCCGTTCTGGCCGAAGACGAGCGGGATCCACCGGCCCACGCCCGCCCGCGCTGAACTGCGCGACGTAGAGCGTCCCGTTGTCGAGGAGGTTGGTGTTGGCGGCGCGGCTTCCCGGGTTCCAGGGATCGCGGGTCACGAACTTGTAGACGTACTCGAACTGCTCGTCGTCGCCCATGTAGATCACGACGACGCCCGTCCGGGGCCACGGTGGGCCACGCGCCCTCGTGTTTGATCCGTCCGAGCGCGGTGCGTTTCACGGGAGTGTGGCGGGGGTCGAAGGGGTCGATCTCCACCACCCAGCCGAAGCGGTTGGGCTCGTTCGGGTGGGCGGCGGAGTCGAAGCGCGCGTCGAACTCGTGCCAGCGATAGCCGGAGCCGGTGGCCGTGATCCCGTAGCGCGACTGGTTGGCGGGTATGGGCGTCGTGCGGTAGACGAAGTACCCGTTGAAGTTCTCCTCGCAGGTCAGGTACGTCCCCCAGGGAGTGAACCCGTTGGCGCAGTTGTTGACGGTCCCGAGGACAAGGGTGCCCGAGGGATCGGCGGCCGTACGCAGCGCGGGGTCGCCGGCGGCGGGGCCGGAGATCGCGCATCGGCGTGTAGGCGGTGATGCGCCGGCCGAAGGTCGAGGGCCGGACCACCTCCCAGCGATCGCCCGCGAGTGCGATCTCGATCACGGAGACGCCGTGGGCGGCCTGGGACTTCCTCACCTTGTCGGCGGACCAATTGGCGGTGGCGTCCCGGAAGAGCAGTCCGTGGTCCACGTATTCGTGGTTCATCACGAGGAGCCCGCGCGACGAGCTCGCGGAGCCGTAGGGGAGCGGGAAGAAGTACATCCCGTCGTGGTGCATGCCCGCCTGCTGCTCCTGGTCCACCCAGGTGTCGAGTGCGCTCGTGTCCCACTCGGGCCCGCTGGAGACCGGATCGCCCCACGCGTAGAGGACGGTGGCCGTGTAGCCCGCGGGAACGATGACCCGGTCTTCTCCGGTGAGGGGGACGCTGCGGAAGCCGAGGAGCGCCGACACCGCGGTCTGGGCCAAGAGCTCCTTCGATCCCCCCACGAGTGCGAGCGCCATGGCCCCGAGCCCCCCTTGCACGAGCTGACGTCGGGTCACCGACAGGACCTCGTCGAACGTCAGGTTGGACGAGGGGTTGCTGACCATCTCGTTGTCGTCGCGGTTCATGATTGCAGGCCTCCTGGGATCGGGGCACCGTAATCGACGACCTTGACGTTTGCGTCGCCCTCCCGTGACCACGGAGTGACGGCCGCGACCCCCTCGGGTTGAGCCGTATCGAGGGCCGGGATAGGATGTTGTCTGTCGGAAAGAGCAGGTGCCGTCATGGCTGCAAATCCGCGCCGACCGCCGGTCCCCACGTTCCCCAAGCGCCGATTGAGGCGACGCCCGTCGGGGGCACGCTTGCTCCGGATCGAGGCGCCGCGACGGGTCTTCGGCGACACCTAGCCGTCCCGGGCCACTCTCCCCTCCACGCTTCGTCTCCGAAACGTCGCCGGAAGAGTCTCTCCGGCCATCTCCGAGGGAGTCCGCCATGGCCAAGGTCGTCGTGCTGCCGATCAAGAACCACGTGAAGCGCGCCGAGACGCCGCGAAGGCGTCGGCGGAACAGACGGCCCGCGCCTGCTCCCGGCCGCCAAAGCACGAAGAAGATCATCGAGGACAGCCGGCGCTGGCTCTCCCTCATCAACGCGCACAAGCTCAACGACTACAAGCGGCGGAAGATCGTCGCGGAGACGGTCGAGAACTTCCGCTCGTACTACAACCGGGGCTACCTCGAGTACAGGAAGTCCGTGACCGAGGGGGGCGAGTTCGCGGCGGTGGAGTGGAGCGGGAGGGGAAGCCACTTCGAGGACATCACGGGGCGGCGCTTCATCGACTGCCTGGGCGGGTACGGCATCTACTCCGCGGGCATCAACCACCCGAAGATCGTCCGGGCGGTGAAGTCGCAGCTCGAGCGCATGCCCCTGTCGTCGCAGGAGCTCCTCGATCCCCTGCGGGGAGCGCTCGCGGAGCTCCTGGGAGAGCTCGCCCCCGGCGACCTCCAGGACTGCTTCTTCATCAGCAACGGGACCGACGCCATCGAGGGGGCGATGAAGCTCGCCCGGCTCTACACGGGCAAGCGCGGCTTCGTCTCCTGCGTGCGCGGGTTCCACGGCAAGAGCTACGGCTCGCTCTCACTCATGGGCAAGGGGGAATACCGGAAGGCCTTCGAGCCGATGCTGGAGGACGTCTTCTTCGTCCCCTTCGGGGACGCGGAGGCGGTGGAGGCGGAGCTCAGCAAGGCGGAAGCGGTAGGCCACGAGATCGCCGCCCTCGTGGTGGAGCCGGTCCAGGGAGAAGCGGGCGCCATAGTGCCTCCCGACGACTATTGGCCCCGTCTGCGCGAGATCTGCACGCGCTTCGGCGTCCTCCTCGTCGCCGACGAGGTGCAGACGGGAATGGGACGCACGGGGAAGCTCTTCGCGGTCGACCACTGGAACGTGGTGCCGGACATCCTGTGCCTGGGCAAGGCTCTGGGAGGCGGGGTGATGCCCCTCTCCGCCTTCATCTCCACGCCCGAGATCTGGAAGGTGCTCGAGCCCAACCCGTTCATCCACTCTTCGACGTTCGGGGGAAATCCGCTCGCGTGCGCCGCGGGCATCGCCGCCGTCAACGTGACGCTCGAGGAGGACCTCCCGGGCCAGGCCGCGGTCACCGGGGAGTACATGCTGGGGGAGCTGCGCCGCATGCAGAAGCGCCACCCCGACCACCTGCTGGAGGCCCGGGGCCTCGGCCTCCTCATCGGCCTCGAGTTCGTGGACGACCAGTTCGGCTACGCGGTGGCGGCGGGTCTCTTCCGCCGGGGCGTCCTCGTGGCCGGCACGCTCCTTAACTCGCGCACGCTCCGGATCGAGCCCGCGCTCGCCATCCCGCGTCCGCTGGTGGACGAGGTGCTCGAGAAGCTGGAGGACACGCTCCAGGAGCTCACGGGATAGGGATCAGCCGGCGCGGCCTTCGAACAGGAAGAACCGCCAGAAGAGCGCGCTGCGGACCCTTACCGCGTGATCCGGGAAGAGCCGTCGGAGCGCCTGGAGCCGTTCTCCTCCCAGGAACACGTGGCTCGCCCGCAGCCCCCAGGAAACGGGAGGCCGCGCGTCGAGGAAGTCGACCACCACGATCCGGCCCCCCCTCCGCAGGTCGCGGGCGGCCTGCTCCAGCACCTCCACGTACGGGGGGACCATGCTCAGCGAGTACGAGAAGAGGATGCGATCGACCGCTCCCTCGTAGCCTCGATGCGTTCCGTAGGGCCGTGGGTCGAGCACGACCCGATCCCGGAGGCCGTGACGAGCCGCCCTCGCCTCCGCGCGCTGCCGCATCGACGGGGCGGGCTCGATCCCCACGACAGTCGCTCCGGAGGCGGCGAGGAGAGGCAGGCTGAAGCCCGTCCCGCATCCCACGTCGAGGGCCCTGTCCCCGGGCCCCGAGGCGAGCCTGTCGACCGCCGTCTTGCGGCCGAAGAGCAGGAGCGGCCGCGTCCAGTCGTAGACACGGGCGTGGAAACGGTAGAAGCGGGAGAGGGCGTCGAGCCCGAACGCCTCAGCCGGCGGGGGCGAAGCCGGCGATGTGGAAGGAGCCATACGTTCCCACCCTGTCCTGGCGGTGGAGCCGATCCGCCCGCTCGCGCTCGAAGACGAGGCGCCGGAGCACGGACATGGGCAGGAACCGCTCGTCGCGACCGCCGCTCCTGAAGATAACCCGGGCCCCCGGGGCCGCGGTGGCGAAGATGCGCTCCCACTCCTCGGCGAGAAGGCGAGGCTCCCGGACGAGCCAGTCCATATGGTCGAGGAGAACGTAGGCGGTGAAAGGCTCCCTCTCCTCGGCGAGGCACGCGGTGACGGTCCCCGTGAACGTCCCGATCCTCTCCACGAGCCCGGCCTTGAGCCGCGCGAAGTTCGCGGGCTTGAGGTACTCGGGACACTGGAGGCGCTCGTAGCGGCCGTTCAGGTAGACGCTCCAGAAGTAGTTCTCGCGCAAGAGCGCCACCGACATCACGTGGTCCAGGCAGTCGCGGAGGAATCCTGCGAAGCCTCCCACGCTCTCGTGCACCATCTGGCGCTGCGGCCCGGGCACCCCGAGGAGGGAGAGGACGCCGGGGCTCCCCACGATGCGCAGCAGGCTCTCCCCGAGAAGGTGCTCTCTGACTTCGGCGTGGTAAAGCCCGAGCTGCGCTTCGATCGTACGCGCCTCGAGCAGGCTCTCCACCGCCTCGCGGAGCCGCGCCACCTTGTCGATGTAGGCGCGCATCGCGAAGGCGAAGAGACCCGTGGTTCCCCGGTAGTAGAAGCTCCCCCGCGCCCGAACGCGGGCTCGAAGAGGCGGATCTCCCGGTCCCAGAACTCCCGCGCCGTCCGGGGGAGCACGGGCCGCAGCTCGCGGTAGATCTCGCGGGCCCGCCGTGAGCCGCCCGCTCCGAACAGCGTGAAGAACGATTCGAAATCGAGGGCGCGAATTCCGGCGCGCTTGAGCTCGAGGAGATGGTTCTGGCGCGGGTTGACGTCCACCGCGACCACGCGGGCCCCGAGCAGCGCGTAGTCGAGCGCGTTGCACCCCCCGCTCGTGATGACGAGGACGCGATCGTCCGGCGTGAGGCTGAGCGCCTGACGGTCCACCGCGGGGTCCTCCCAGCACTGGTTGTAGACGAGGTGGGAGCCGTGAACGGCCCGGAAGAAGCGCCGCCCCAGCAGGGTCATGCGGATCCAGACTGCCGGATCCCCATGGCAACGCCATGGGAATCGCGTGATCTCGCGGTGACGATTTCCGCGCTCGCCGTTATACTTTCCCGCCCATGACGAGCCACGACACCCTCTTCTCCACGGCCGCGCGCGGGATGCGCTTCTCCGCCATCCGGCGGATGAGCGCTCTCATCGAGCGGCCCGGCATCATCTCCTTCGCGCCGGGCCAGCCGAGCCCGGAGACGTTCCCCGTCGCGGCCTTCCGCGAGATCACCGAGGAGATCCTCGCCCGCGAGAGCGCCCAGGCCTTCCAATACGTGCTCACCCGCGGGGTGGGCGCGCTCGTGGAGGCGATCCGGGAATACGCGATGAAGAAGGGCATCTCCGCGAGCACCGCGGAGACGATGGTCACCGACGGCAGCCAGCAGGGCCTCGACCTCGTGAGCCGCGTGCTCGTGGACCCCGGGGACGTGGTGCTCGTGGAGCTCCCGTCCTACATCGGCGCGACGTCGGCCTTCCGCGCCTCCCAGGCCCGCATGGTGGGCGTACGCCTCCGTGAGAGCGGCCTCGACCTCGAGGACCTGCGGCGGCGTCACGCCGAGGAGCGGGCCGCGGGCCGGACCGTCAAGTTCCTCTACGTGATCCCGAACTTCCAGAACCCCTCCGGGATCTCCCATTCCGCGGAGAGCCGGCGCGAGCTCCTGCGGGTGGCGCGCGAGCTGGACCTCCTCGTGGTGGAGGACGATCCCTACGGCGACCTCTACTTCGAGGACGCCGCGCGGTCCACCCTCAAGTCGATGGACGAGGACGGGCGCGTCGTCTACCTGTCGTCCTTCTCGAAGATACTCGCCCCCGGGCTGCGCACCGCCTTCGCGATCGGACCCGAGGACATCCTGGACAAGATCGAGATCGCGAAGCAGTCCGCGAACCTCTGCGGGAGCAGCCTCGACCAGCGGATCGTCCTCGCCTGCCTGCAGCGCGGGCTCATCGAGGAGCAGAAGGCGCGGATCCGGCCGTACTACCGGAAGAAGCGCGACGCGATGGTCGGCGCCCTCGAGACGGAGGCGTTGCCCGGCGTCACATGGGTGAAGCCGGCAGGGGGGATGTTCGTGTGGGTCACGCTCCCGGAGGGGATGGACGCGGAGAAGCTTCTGCCCCTGGCGGTGGAGGAAGGCGTCGCCTACGTGGCGGGAGCGCCGTTCTTCGTGGACGGCTCGGGCGCCAACACGGTGCGGCTGAACTTCTCCAAGGAAGACCCCGACAAGCTGCGCGAAGGAGTTTCCCGGCTCGGGCGGGCCGTCCGCACGATGACCGCCGGGGCCGTCGAGGTGAAGCATGCGAAGTGACGCCCGGACGCTCGTCCTCCTCGCGCTACTGATCGCGCCGACCGCGCGGGCCGACCAGCCCCGGGACGCGGCGGAGATCCGCGACGTGCAGGCCCGCCAGGCCGAGACCTGGAACCGCCACGACGCGAAGGCCTACGCCGCCCTCTTCACGGAGGACGCGGACGTCGTCAACATCGTGGGCTGGCGTTGGAAGGGCCGCGAGCAGGTCGAGGCGCGGATGACCGCCGCTTTCGCCTACGTGTTCCGCGCGAGCACCCTGACCGTGACCGACGTCGAGGTCCGGTTCCTCGCGCCCGAGATCGCGATCGCCCACGCGCGCTGGACGATGACGGGGGCCCGAACGCCTCCCGGCATGCCCGAGCCGCGGCAGGGCATCCAGACGCTGACGATGGTCAAGAAGGCGGGTCAGTGGCGGATCGCCGCCTTCCAGAACACGCTCGCCGTGCCCGAGGTCCCCTTCCCGGTCGAGCCGCCGAAGGTCCCGGC
This sequence comes from uncultured Acidobacteriota bacterium, assembly GCA_963742595.1. GTDB lineage: Bacteria > Acidobacteriota > Vicinamibacteria > Fen-336 > Fen-336 > CAVPGH01. The sequence goes on from CAVUMT010000001.1 coordinate 1,981,196, forward strand.
TCGGGCGTCGCGGCCCTGAGGCGGGGCTAGGCGAGCATCAGCAGATACGCCCCTCCGCCCACTAGCGCGCCAAGAAGGGATCCCGCGAGCACGTCGCTCAGGAAATGAAGCCCGAGCACGACGCGCGAGGCGGCGACGCTCGCCGCCGCGAGCAGCACCGGAGCGGCGAGGGGTGGAAACGCGAGGGAGACCACGGAGCCGATGGCGAAGGCGTTCAGCGCGTGGCCCGAGGGGAAGGAATAGCAGTCCGAAGGGAAGTGGCCGAGCGGCTTCACCCCGTAGGCGGTCCGGCCGACGCGCTCGGAGTCGCAGGGGCGCGTCCGCCGGACCCGCCGCTTGAGGAGCACCTGGAGGATGTTGGCAAGGCCCGCGGCCACCGCGGCCGCGGCCAAGACGCGGTGGCCGTCGCTCCCTCCCGAGGCGAGGGCGAGCCCCACCACGAGCCAGAGCCAGCCGTCGCCCGCGCGCGTGGCCGTGATCATGAAGACGCGGAACCAGCGGGGCGGCCGCCACTCGAGGAGGCGCCCGGAGATCCGGAAGTCGGAGTCTTCGACGTAGCCGAGAACGCTCATGCCGCCTCTCCCAATCCCAGAATCGGGCGCATGACACCAGGGCTGCCGCCGGGGCGGCCCGAGGTCTTCTCGATCTGCCGGAGGAGGCGCGCTCCGAAGGCGAGCTCGTGGAGGTGGACGAACGCGGTAAAGACGGGAATGAGAGGCAGGAAAGGCAGGAGGCCAACGAGCGACGCGTTGCGCGCGAAGCCGGGGACGGGGCCGCGCATCGCGTCGTGATATCCCGCCGCGAAGATCCGGACCACTTCTCCCGTGAGACGGGCGTAGGTGCCCGAGCGCCCGCCCACCACGGTCAGGCCCTGACGGAGGCCGTCCAGGAACTCGGGCGCGACCGCGCTCCGGGAACCCTCGTCCAGGCCCGGGCCACGCCCGCGAGCGTGTGGCTGTCGCTCCCCCCCACCGGCGACATTCCCGCGCGCCGGCCCACGCGGCAGGCGCCGCGCGTTGTGTCCGGCGGGCTGGCTTCCGTTCAGGGCTTCGACGAGCGGCAGCCGTCCCAGGGGGACCTGGAGATCGGAAAGGAGGCGCTCCCCGGTGAGCGCGGAGAGCAGGTGGTTCACGCAGGCGGCGATGCGCTCCTCGAACAGGTAGGCGAACAGGGCTTCCGAGTCCCTCCGCCGCACCTGGATTGCGGCGTGCTGCCTCTCCGTGATGTCGAAGACTCCCAGGTGGAGCTGTCGCCCTCCTTCGAGGTGGAGCGTGACTTCCTCGCTCACGAACGCGTCGGGATGATGGGCCAGCCGGAGGGCTCCTTCGATCGAGTCGTGGTCGGTGAGGGTGACGAGGTCCATCCCCCGCCGCCGGGCCTGCTCGTAGACCGCCTCCGGCTCGGAGTAGCATTCCCGGCCGAGATGGCGGAGAACCGGCAGGTCCGCAGGCCCCGAGTGCAAGGAATGAACGTGGAGATCACAGCGCACCGACGGCCCCTTCCTTCACCATCGCGCTCCTCCTTCAACCAGTCCTTCAACTCCGCTTACATTGAAGGCCGCGGCGATTGCGGAAAGATGAAGGCAAGGGAAACATTCGGTGACGCCGCGGAGACGCCGCTTTCACGGCGTTGTCACAGTTCCGTCGGACGATGACGGCGACGGTGCCCCCGAGAGACCCCGAGATCCTCGTCTTCACCGTCGATGCGGGGGGCGGGCACCGCGCGGCCGCGCGCGCCCTGGTCGCCGCGGCGGAGGAAAAGGGAGCCCCCTTCCGCCTGCAAGTCGAGAACCTGCAGGAGATCCTCGCCCCCGAGGATCTCGTCAAGAGAGCGCACGGGGCTCAGCCTCGAGGCGGGCTACAACCTCATCCTTCGCAGGCGCTGGACGGTGCTTCTCGTTCCCCTCCTGCGGCTGATGCACGGGGCCATCCGCCTGCGCCGCCGCTCGCTGGTCAATGCTCTCCGCCGGCACCTCGAGGCGCGCCCGCGCCCCGCGGCCGTCCTTTCCGTGATGCCGAACTTCAACGGCGTCATCCGCGACGCGCTCGCCGGAGCGCACCCCGGCGTGCCCTTCACTCGTGCTCCTCACGGACTTCGCGGACTTCCCCCCGCGCTTCTGGATCGAGCCGGGGCTCGACCGCGTCATCGTGGGAACGGAGCGGGCGGCCGCGCAGGCGCGGCACATCGGAATCCCCGAGGAGCGGATCGCGCGGGTCTCGGGGATGGTCCTGCACCCGCGCTTCTACCAGATGGGCGGAAGGAGGCGCACGAGCGCGTCCGGCGCGAGCTGCGGATCGAGGACGGCTTCGTGGTGGTGCTGCTGTTCGGGGGCAAGGGCTCGCCCGAGATGGAGCCGCTCTCCACGCGTCTTCTCGACGGCTCCCCGGCCTTCCGCGTGATCGCGCTCTGCGGCGACAACCCGGACCTCCACGCGAAGCTCGCCCCCCTGGAGGTGCTCTCGCCGGGTCGACTCCATCGCGTCGGCTTCACCGATCGCGTCGCCGACTTCATGGCCGCCGCCGACCTGCTCGTGACCAAGCCGGGACCCGGCTCCCTCGCGGAAGCGTTCCAGGAAGGAGTCCCCGTGGTCGTGGTGAGGGACCGCCACACGATCCCCCAGGAGCGATTCAACACGCGCTTCGTAGAGGAGAACGGGCTCGGGGTGGTGGTCGGAGGGTGGACCGAGATCCCCGCCGCGGTGGCGTGCGCTCGCCGAGGACCCGCGGCGCCTGGCCCGGTTGCGCGCGGCAATCGCCGCCCTCCCCGCGAACCGCGCGGTCTACGAGGTGATCGAGATCCTGGCCAGAGAGGTGGGAGGGACGTGTCGGACGGAATGATAGAATCAGGAGTTGGACTCATGGAAGCCAAGCTCCTCTACCGCCGCCTGGACGCTCTCCTCGCCGCCCTCGACCCGCGCCGACGCCAGGCTGCGCTCACTCGAGACAGTTTCTGGAGGACTGCTTCCAGGCCCTGCGCGAGGATCTGCGGCTGCGCGCGGGCATCCTCTACCAGGAACGGCGTGACGGCTTCGTCCACGCCAAGACGGTGGGCGATCCGCGGGGGCCGGTGGCCGAGAGCCTGGAGGCCGAAGGTCCGCCCCTGCAGCTCGTCTTCCGGCACCGCGTCTACATCTTTCCGGAGCCTCTCGCCGAAGGCGCCCCCTACCGGCTGGGACTGCTGCCCCGGGCGACGGCGGCGGGGCTCGTGGTGGGGCGGCGCGGCAAGCGGTTCGTCTTCTTCTTCCTCGCTCGAGGACGGCTGGCTCCGCGAGGAGCTCGACTTCGCGCTCAACACCGTGCGCGCCGCCCTCGGCTCGCGCCTCATCGACGCGCGCGTGCGCGGCTCCTTCCAGCAGGCGGCGGAGATCCAGGAGAGCCTCCTCGAAGAGCCGCCGGACTTCCCCGGCTTCGACATCGCCTGCCGCTCCGTGCCCACGGAGGAGGTGGGGGGCGACTTCTACGACTTTCACGCCTTCGACGGGCAGATGCTCGGCCTCGCCATCGGGGACGCGAGCGGCCACGGGCTGCCCGCCGCCCTCCTCGTGCGCGACGTGGTCACGGGACTGCGCATGGGGATCGAGAAGGAGCTGAAGATCGCCACGGTCTTCGCCAAGCTGAACCGCGTGATCCACCGCAGCAACCTCTCCAGCCGCTTCGTGAGCGTCTTCTACGGCGAGCTGGAGGCGGACGGCAACCTGATCTACGTGAACGCCGGCCACCCTCCCCCGCTCCTCTTCTTCCGCGACCCCAAGGGGGCAACGGGAGAGCTGGAGCTGAAGCTCGGGGGAACCGTGATCGGCCCCCTGCCGGAGGTGGAGTTCCGGCGGGGGTTCGCACGGGTGCGACCGGGCGAGGTTCTCGTGCTGTGCACGGACGGAATCCTGGAGCGTCGGGATGCGAAGGGCGATTTCTTCGGGACGGACGGACTACGCGCGATCGTCCGCGAGCACCAGGACGAATCCGCCGAAGCGATCCTCGAGCACCTCTTCGGGACGGCCCTGCGCTTCGGCAACGACCGCCCCTGGGAGGACGACGCGACCGCGCTCGTCGTCAAGCGCCGGTCGGAGGCCTGAGCGGCCGATCAGTAGTAGGAGCGGTGGAGCAGGTAGGCGACGACGACTCCGCCGACTACGGCGGCGGCGGCCACGGGCAGCAGCCCGGGCATCGCGACCAGGACGAGCACGGGCACGGCGGCGGCGAAGATGAGCCCACCTCCTCCCTCCGCGGGGATACGGTCGATTCGGATACCGGGGTGGACCTGCATGTTCACTTTCGCCTCCTCTACCAATGGAAACGAGGCGGGGTCTCCGGATGTTCATTCGTTTTGCCGGAGTGTGACCGGGCGCACCTCGGCGGGTAACGGTAAGTTGCTCGGCCGCCTACGGTAGTTCGTCGAACTTGCGGACGATGGGGTGGACGGTGCCGCGGTCGGGCTCCGGCGCTCCCGGCCTCACGCTGAGGGCCGTCTGCATCCCGGCCGCCCGGGCCGCATCCAGCTCCGCGGCTACGTCGGACACGAAGAGCACCTCCGCGGGCGTCCGGCCTCGTGCGCCCGCGATACGCTCGTAGCTCGCCTTCTCGCGCTTCGGGCCGGTGCTGGTGTCGAAGTAGCCGGAGATGAACGTCGTGAGGTCGCCGGCAGTGGTGTGGGCGAAGAGCAGCCGCTGCGCGAGCACGCTCCCCGAGGAGAAGATCGAGACCTCGCGTCCGTCCTTCGTCCAGCGAACCAGGGCTGCAGGAACGTCCTCGAAGACGGGCGACAGCAGGAGACCGATCTCGTAGGCCTCCTGCCAGATCCTGCCCTGGAGCGCCTTCAGGGGCGTCGACTTCCGATCGTGGTCCATCAGCCAGCACGCATAGGCGCCGGGATCCTCGTCGCTCCAGAGAGGGGGCCGGTCGGGCCCCGATTCCCGCTCGTGCTCGCGGCGCAGGGCAAGGACGGCCTCCTTCACCTCGGCGTCGTGCGCGTAGACGCGCATCCACCCCGAAATCCGCTCGCGGGCGTAGGGAAAGAGGATGTCGTGGACGAAGGCGATCGGGGTCACGGTCCCTTCCACGTCGAGGAGCACGACCTTGAAGGCGGCGGGCGCCGCCATCAAACGGAGAGAAGCGTCCCGGCGAGCTGCGACGGCCCGAGGCAGACCGGCTCGAATCCCGCTTCCGCCCCGCTCTCCGTGTAGTGCGGCGTCCAGCCGGCGGGATCCTGGAAGAGGCGGATGGCGCGGATGCGGCGGTCTGCACAGAGATCGAACCAGTGCCAGGTGCCGCGCGGCACGCGCAGGAGGTCCCCCGGACCCACCTCGATGGCGAGAACCGGTCCCTCGCGGGGACGGACGTGGAAGAGGCCGCGGCCCTTGATGATGAACCGCACTTCGTCCTCGTCGTGCCAGTGCTCCCGGCGGAACTTCGCGAGCATGCCCTCGAGCCCGGGAGTCTCCGGCTTGACGTCGATCACGTCGGCGGTGACGAAGCCGCCGTCTTTCTTGAGGACGTCGATCTCCGCGGCGTAGGCGCCGAGCACGTCCTCGGCGGGGGCGTCTTCGGAGACGGGACGGGCGGCGACCCAACGCTCGAACCGGATGTCCGCCTCGCGGAGCCGCGCGCGCACCGCGGCCTCTTCGGTCAGGACCCGTTTCTCGCTGGGCACGCGCACCGTCGCCATCTCTAGCTTCTCCCCGCGAGGAGGAGCCGCCCCCGGACCTCGAACAGGAACTCGAGGATCTCCACGTGGCGTTTCGCCTCCGTCGCGTCCTTCCCCCAAGTATAGAGCCCGTGGCCGGCGAGGAGCAGACCATGGGCCTCGGGGTGCCGGTCGAGGCGCTCCCCGAGGTCGCGGACGAGGGCGTCGTAGTCCTGGGTGTTGGGGAGGACGGGGAGCCACTCGCGGTGCTCGTGGGTCACAACACCGGCCAGGCCTTTCAGCATCTCGTAGCCTTCGAGAGCGAACCCCCCCGCGGCGGCGTGGGTGTCCGAGAGGATCGTGCCCCAGACCGAGTGCGTGTGGAGCACGGCGCCCGCGTCTCTCTTCCGCACGATCTCGAGGTGGAGAGCGGTCTCGTCCGACGCCTTGCCCTCTCCGCGGAGCCGCCCTCCCCCGCCGTCGACCTCCAGGACCTGGGCGGGAATGAGGGCGCCCTTGTCGACGCCGCTGCGGGTGATCGCCAGCTTCAGCGGGTCGCGCGAGACCACGGCGCTCAGGTTGCCGCTCGTCCCGAGCATCCAGCCCCGGCGGTAGAAGCCGGCGGCGGTGTCCACGAGAACGAGGGCGAGCGCGTCGAAATCGTCGGCCACTCCGGACAGTCTAGGAGGGTGCGCCGGGCTTGTCACGAGGCGAAGAACTCCGCCGCCTCGCGGTAGGCGAGACCGAGACGGCGAGCGAACGCGGCATCCTGGGGGCTCGCCCCCACGTACACGCATTGCTCCACATCGAGCCGATGGCGCGCGACCTGAACGACGCCCAGTCCGGGCAGCGGCTTTCGGCACCAGCAGATCGGAGGTCCGGCGGGGTGCGGGCAGTAGAGGACCTCGAGGGGCACGGCGAGCCTCTCGGCCATCCTCGCGTGGACCGCGTCCGCCTGAGCGTGCGTCAGCGCACCCTCGGCGATCTCGGGACGCCACGAGAGGCCCAACAGACGAAAGCCCTCGTCGGCGTACCGCCGCAGCACCTCCGGCCGACCGGGCAGAGCCTCCACGTCGTCGGGGGAGAGGGGGGCCCGCCGGCCGGAGCGGCTTCGGACGAGCACGCTGTCGCACCAAAGCAGGACCGCACGGCCGGCAAGGTTCGGGTCGCGCCGTCGGGCGAAGGCCACGACCTCCACTCGCGCGAACCCCTCCTCCACCGAGGGAGGCTCCAGCTCGCGCTTCATCCGGAATTGCACGCCGGGGGCGAAAGCGCCCGGGTCGTGACGGGCCGCGCGCTTCGTCTCGTCCGGCTCGAGCAGCCGACCGTAGCGAGCGACCATCCGCTCCACCGCGTTCACCTGGGCGTCCTCGATCGAGGTGTCGAGCCACACGCAGCGTACCGTCAGGCCGAGATCCCGGGCCTTCTCGAGGACCGGGCGTCGCGACCGCCGCGACACGTACGTGTTGTCCATGACGACCCGAGCCTTCCCCTCGCCGACGAGGCGGTCGAGCGCGGGCAGGAGATCGCGCACGGCGCCTCCGGCCTCGTCGCGGTTCAACCGCTCGTAGCCCTGGCCCGCGATCTCTAGGGCGACCGTGCTCTTGCCCGCCGCGGGCAGGCCCATCACGAGGACGACCTCGCGATCGCCGGCGGGTGCGGGCCGCCGTGTCGGAGTGTTCCGCCGAAGCAGCCTCCCCGAGGGAAAGCGCTCGTCCAGCGTTGCGCGATCCTCCTCGTCCAGGGCGATCTGTGACGCACGGACGATGGACCGCACAGTCTCCACCCGCGTGGCTCCGGCGAGCGGCACGACGAGCGACGAGAGGTCCTGCAGCCAGGCGAGAACGATCTCGAAGGGCGTCGCCTGGTGGCGGGCGGCGAGCCTTCCGAGTACAGGGTCGGCGAGGAGCCTGGACCGGCGCTCGGGGCCGCCGAACGGCCGGTAGGCGAGGATCCGGATGCCCCGGTCGCGGCAGTGCTCAGCGACGCCGTTCAGCAGGCTGTCGTCGCGCCAGGGGCTAATCTCCACCTGCACGGACGCAATCGGCATGATCGACTCCGCTTCCCGGATCTGGCCCACCGTCACGTTGCAGAGGCCCGCCGCCTCGATGAGCCCCTCGCCGCGCAGCCGCGCGAGAGCGCGCACGCTCGTCGCGAGCGGGACACGGGGATCGGGGGCGTGCAGCTGGTAGAGCGATAGGCGCTCCACGCCGAGGGTGCTTAGGCTCGCTTCGCAGGCGGCGGCGAGGTGCCGCGCGCGTCCGTCCGGCACCCAGCCTCCTCCGGGGCGCGTGAGCCCGCCCTTCGTCGCCACCGTGACCGTCGAGCTGTCCCCCTTCCAGCTCGCGAGCGCCCGCGCAATGAGACGTTCGTTGTGTCCGATCTCGCTCTCGTCGCGACAGTAGGCGTCCGCGGTGTCCAGGAAGCGCACCCCCGCGTCGAGGGCCTCGGTCAGGAGCGCGACCGATCGTTCGTCGTCGCGGTCGGGGGCGGTGGAGAGGCGCATGCACCCGAGGGCGGGGGGCCTGCTATCGCTCAGGAAGCCACCCTTCCGCCGCGATCCGTTCGGCGACGAGCCGAGCGGCGAGATCCTGACCGGCCGCGTTCCAGTGATCCTCGCCCTCGCGGTAGAAGAGGGCGTCGGGCCCCGCCCTCCGAAAGGCGTCGAAGAGGTCGACGACGGGCAGCCCGGCCCTCTCTGCCGCCGCGGCCAACTCCGACGACAAGCGACGGCGGTCGTAGGCGGGATAGGCCTTCGTGTCCACGGGGATCTCGCAGGCCTCGCAGATGTCGACCGGCGAAGGGACGACGAGCACGAGGACGGGCACACCCTCGCGGAGGGCCGAGGCACGGAGCTCGCGGAGGACGGCCTCCATGAGCGCCCGCTTGTAGACAGCCGCGTCGGACTCAGGAAAGAAGCTGACGTCCGCGTCGTAGTGGTCCTTGACGAGGTCCGAGATCTCGGGGTTGCGCTTCACCACCGCCTCTTCGTATTCACGCCGGCACAGCTCGACGGAGCTCCGCAGGTAGTCGGCCATGGCCGCCCGGCGCTGCGCCTCGCGGGACTCGGGAGTCAATCGACGGGGACGCCGGCTGCGGCGCACGAGCCACCGGAGCCTCTTGCGCAGCTCGAGATCCTCGACGCGTCCTGCGGGGTCGAACATCGACCGAACCGGCCCGACGAGCGTGCCCCCCGCCTCCGCGAGCCTCCCCTCGTCCAGCCGGTACAGGCGGTTCCGGAGGAGATCGCCGAAATCGTTGTCCGCGAACAGCGCGAAGACGACCCCGCTCGGGCGCAACCCCTTCGCTTCGTCCTGGAATCGCCGCAGGGCCTGGTCGGGGCCGTAGCCGTTCGTGCCCGCGTTGACCCCCTCCACGTGGCGTCCGGCGAGGGCACCCACCCGCTCCTCGAGCCGCTCCGTGAACGTCTCCGCGAGGCGCGCGTAGTCGGCCTCGACGTACGAATCCCCGTAGACGAGGATCCGCGGATCGCGGCCCCCGCGGAGCTCGTCGCCCCGGAAGCCGTCCGAGTTGACGGTGACGAGCACGAGCCCGCCGCCGTTCCGCGGCGCGTGCACGAAGAGAGCGCGCGCCTTCGGAGCCAGCGCGTAGAGGCTCCGCGGGTGGAGGCGGTAGAGGAACCCGTCCATGGGGAGGTAGCGCCGCAGGAGGATCTCCGCCCCTCCAAGGGCGAGGACGGTCGAGGCGAGGACGAGGCCCAGGTTCTGCGCCAAAGACGCTACACGAGGACGGATCGCCGGTCCGGCCATGGGCGGGCATGTTCTCAGAGCGCCTGCCGGTCCACAATCGCTCCGTGGAATCACGGACGGCGGTTTTCGAACGCCGAGCCGCGGGGAGGCTCGCGGCGGGGCTCGTGCTCGGAGCCTTCCTCCTCGTACCCGTCTGGGCATTTCCTCTCTTCCCGTCGCAGGACGGACCGTCGCACGTGGCGAACTCCTGGATCCTGCGGGCGCTCCTCACGGGGAGACACGCCGAGCTCACCGGGACCTTTGAGATCAACCTCGACCCCTGTCCGAACTGGTTCAGCCACGCGAGCCTGGCCGGCCTCCTCACGGTCTTCGGACCGGTCGCCGCCGAGAAGGTCTTCCTTACGGTCTTCGTCTTCGCGCTCCTCGCCGCCTTCCGATACGCCCTCGCGGCCTTTCGCCCCGAGTCGGCCGGGCTCTTTGGCCTGATCCTGCCCTTCGTCTACGATTCCGCCCTCCACCTCGGCTACTACAACCGCGCCTTCGCGGCGGTCCCCTTCCTGCTGTCCCTCGGCTTCTGGACGCGCCGCGAAGGACGGCTCGGGATCCCGGGGACCGCCGGCCTCGCCTTCCTGCTGCTCTGGCTCTATTTCTGCGCCGCGGTGGGGCTGGTCCTCGCCCTGCTCGGGCTCGGGTTCCTCCTCGCCGCCTCTACCCTGGAAGAGCGTCTTCGGTCGCCGCCGGACCGGGGTCGCGGGCTCGTTCGGCGTGGTCTCGTGCTCGCCGCCGCGTCCCTTCCCGCGCTCCTGCTCCTCGCCCGGTTCCAGGCGCGAGAGAGTGGCGGGGTCACGGGGCCCGGCCCGGGATTTCTCGAGCGGCTCCGGTCGGCGGCGACGATGGACTTCCTCGTCTCGCTCGACGCCCGCGAGCGATGGCTGTCCGCGATGCTCGCCGCGATTTTCGCCGTGGCCCTCGTCGCGCTCCTGGTCGCGCGATCCCGGAAGGGAGGGTGGCAACGGAGCGACGCGCTGCTCGCCCTGGGCATCGTGGGCGCTGCCGGCTATTTCGTGGCGCCTTCCATGGGCGTGGCGGGACACGGTCCCTGGGGAGGCACCGTCCACGACCGGATCGCCCCCCACGTCTGGCTCGTCCTCCTGCTGTGGGTGGGGACGCAGCCGCTCGGAAAGGTCGTGCGCCGCGGGCTTCTCGCCTCGACGATCGCGATCGGCGTCGGTCTCGTGGGCCTGCGGCTTCCCCGCTACGCGGAGCTGAACGCGCATCTCGGGGAATACCTGTCGGTGGCCCCCTGGGTGCCCGCGGGTGCGACGGTTCTACCCCTGAGCTACGCCCACCACGGCCGTAGCCGGGACGGAGGCCCCCTCTCGTCGGGGACGTGGCCCTTCCGCCACGCCGCGGACTGGCTCGTCCCGACGCGAGGGGTCGTGAACGCGGACAACTACGAAGCCGAGGTCAGCTTCTTCCCGGTGATCTACCGACCGGGCTACGACCCGTACCGGCTCCTGGGCACGAGCCTCGACCGGCTCCCCGCCTGCGTCCGTCTCGCCCGGTTCAACCGGCTGGCTCCCCGGCCCGCGGAGGTGGTGATCGTCTGGGGCGCCCGGTGGGAGGAGCGCGACGACCCCTGCACCGTCGAGCTGCGCGGGACTCTGGACGCGCAGTACCGTCGCGTATTCGTGTCGGCTCCGAGGGCCCAGGCCGAGGTCTGGCGGCGCGTCGCGCCCTAGGACTTCGCGAGCTCCCGCACCGCCGCCACGATGGCCGCGGCGTCGATGCCGTGCGCGGCCATCAGCTCGGCCGGCTTGCCGGAGCGCGGGATCTCGCGGACGCCCGAGGAGCTCGCACCGCGCGCTGGCCGGCCACGACGGCGGCCACCGCTTCGCCGATGCCGCCGTAGACGCTGTGGTCCTCGACGGTGACGAATGCGCTTCGTCTCCGCGGCCGCCTTCCGCGAGCGTCTCCTCGTCGACCGGCTTGACGGAGTAGAGGTCGATGACGCGGATCGCGATGCCTCTCCTTCGCGAGCGTCTCGTGCGCGGCGAGCGCCTCGGCGACCGTGACCCCCGCCGCCACCACCGTGACCGCGTCCCGCGCGACTCGAGCGCAGGGTCTTGGACCCGCCCACCGGGAAGGACTCGTCGTTCGCGTAGAGGACCTTGGTCTTCGGCCGGCGACGTGCGGATGTAGACGATGCCGGGGGTGCTGCGCGGCCGCCTCCACCAGGCGCTCCGCGCTCACCGCGTCGCTCGGATAGAGCACGGTGGCTCCGGTGATCGCGCGCATCATGGCCAGGTCCTCGAGCGCCATCTGCGACGGCCCGTCCTCGCCGATCGAGACGCCGGCGTGGCTGCCGCAGAGCACGAGGTGCGACGGGCGCGAGTAGCGCGGCCATGCGGATGAAGTCGTAGGCGCGGGTCAGGAAGCAGGCGAACGTGGAGGCGAACGGGATCTTGCCCTCGGTGGACATGCCGAGGGCGGCGCCCACCATGTTCTGCTCGGCGATGTAGGCCTCGGCGAAGCGCTCGGGGGCCGACCTCCTTGAGCCGCTCGGAGAAGGTCGAGTTCTTGGTGTCGCCGTCGATGGCGACCACCTGCGGGCGGACTGCGGCGAGCTTGGCGAGCGCGGTGCCGTAGGCCTCGCGCGTCGCCACCTCCTGGCCCGAGCGTGTAGGCGGGCGTGAGCGTCGGGCGCGCCGGCGCGGCTCGCGTGGCGCGGCGGGTAGCGGCGCGGCTCGACCGCGAGCGTCGACGCTCGTGTCGCCGAGCTCGGCCACCGCCTTCTGCAGCTCCTCGCCCTTCTTCACGGGCTTGCCGTGCCAGCCGTCCTTGTCCTCGAGGAACGAGACGCCCTTGCCCTTGAGCGTGCGCGCCACGATCGCCGAAGGGCCGGCCGGAGCGCGCCGCGCGCCCGCGCGAACGCGTCGCGCAGCGGCGGCGACGTCGTGGCCGTCCACCGACGGCCGCCTCCCAGCCGAAGGCCGCGAAGCGCGCCTCGTAGACGCCCGATGTCGTGCTCGTACATGGTGGGACCGCTCTGGCCGAGGCGGTTGACGTCGACGATCGCGCAGAGGTTGTCGAGGCCGTTGAACGACGCGAACTGCGCGGCCTCCCAGACCGAGCCCTCCGCCGCCTCGCCGTCGCCCGAGGAGCGCGTAGACGCGCGCCCTGGCTGCCGTCGAGCTTGCGCGCCCAGGCCATGCCCGCGGCCGCGCAGAGCCCCTGGCCGAGCGAGCCCGTCGCCACGCGCACCCACGGCGAGCGCGGCGTCGGATGGCCCTCGAGCGGGCTGTCGTAGCCGGCGCAGCGTCAGCAGGTCGTCGGCGATCGCGCCCGCCTCCTTGAGCACCGCCCACAGGATCGGCGCGGCGTGGCCCTTCGAGAGCACGAACACGTCCTGCGTCGCGGCCGCTCGGGTCGCTTGCGGGTCGAAGCGCATCTCGTCGAAGAAGAGCACCGACACGATCTCGGCGCACGACATGCAGCTCGTGGGGTGGCCGGAGCCGGCCTCCGCGGTCGATCTCGAGGGAGTGGCGGCGCAGCTTCTGGGCCATGCGGTCCAGGATGTCGGGGGCGACGGTCATGGCCGGCGAGCGTAGCCCGCTCCCGCGGGAAGGGTCAAGCGGACCCTTTCAGGGCAGGAATCGGGCGCGCAGCTCCTTGGGGACGAAGGGGCAGAAGTCGTCGGGCTTGGCGAAGAGACGAAGACGGATGCGGGCGATGAAGTCGTAAGCGGCATCACGGACCGGGCGAGGGACAAGGCGGGCTAGACTTGGCAAGAACGGACCACGCGACCTCCGAGACGTTCCAGGACGTAGAGGACTGCATTGGAACGGACGAGCAAACGGCCGTCGAACGAACGGACGACGATGCTGTCGGGTAGGCCAACACGGTCGGGCTCGGACACGAGCTGGCGGAAAGTGTCGCCCTGGAGCGGCGCGAACACGAAGCGTTCCGCACGGTCCGCCGCCAGGACTAGGCGGACCGTGCGGTGGCAGACCGCGCACCCGCCGTCGTAGAACAGGATCTCCCGGTCCGTCATCCCTCCAGGAACGAGCGGAGCATCCAGGCCATCTTCTCGTGGGACTCCATGAGGCCGGTCAGGAAGTCGCTCGTGCCCGCGTCGTGGTGTTTGTCGACACAGGTCTGGAGGTCCACCCGGAGCTGGCGGATGAGCGTCTCGTGGTCGGCGACGAGACGGGAGAGCATGTCGCGCGCGGACGGGACCTGCCCCGGCTCTTCCTTGAGGCGCGTCTTCTCCTTGAACTCGGCGAGGGTGCCGAGGGCGCGGCCGCCCAGGGCCCGCGCCCTTTCCGCCACGTCGTCCACGACGTCGTCGAGCTGCTCGTACTGGGCCTCGAAGAACTTGTGGAGGTCGTTGAAGGGCATCCCCACCACGTTCCAGTGATAGTTCCTCGTCTTCGTGTAGAGCACGTACTCGTCGGCGAGGAGCGCGCCCAGGATGTCGACCACCGCGCGGCGGTCGGGGTCCGAGAGGCCGATCGAAGGATTCATGATTCCTCCAGCGGTTCCGGGCGAAAGGGGGCCGGCTACGGCTTTTCCGCGAGGAGCTCGGCCACGCGGGCCTCGATCCCATCGACGGGGACAGGGCCCTCGCGCCGGAAACGGACGACGCCGGGATTGGCCCGGCCCGCCCCCCGCATGTCGATCACGAGCTTGGTCGGGAAGACCGTGAGCTCGTAAGGCCCGGTCAGGGTATCCGCCCGATAGACCGGGAACGCGATCTTCTTCTCCCGGACGAACGCCTCGAGCGTCTTGGCCTCATCGGTCACGTTGAAGCTCAGGAGTGTCACGTCCTTGCGGTCGCGGAGGCGCTCGTGGAGAGCGGCGAGGGCGGGCAGCTCCTTGATGCAGGGAGCGCACCAGGTGGCCCAGAAGTCCACCACCACGATCCGCCCCGCGAGCTCGGTGGAGCGAAGGGCCTTTCCATGTATGTCCTGAAGAACGAATATCTTGGCGGGAGAGTTGAGGACCTCCCAACCGTCCTTCTCCGCCGCTCCCAGGGAGGATGCCCCCCGGCCACGCCGAGGAAGAGAGCCGCTGCTACTTTGCGCCAGGACATCGTCCGCCTTCCCGCCCCTTTCCCGAAGGCTAGCAGATTGTCGCCCCCGAGAGTAAAGGCGCTCTCCGAAGCTTAGAATAGCCCGCAGGAGGAGCGGCGATGAACGCGCTGCGGACGCGCCTCGAGCGCGACAGCTTCGGTCCGGTGGAGGTCCCCGCCTACCGCTTGTGGGGAGCCCAGACCCAGCGCTCCCTGATCAACTTCAAGATCTCCGGGGAGCGGCTGCCCTCGGCCCTCGTCCACGCCCTCGTCCTCGTCAAGAAGGCCACCGCCCTCGTCAACATGGACCTCAAGGTCCTCGACGAGAAGAAGGGTCGAGCCATCGTGGCCGCCGCCGACGAGGTGCTCGCGGGCAAGCACAACGACGAGTTCCCCCTCGTGGTCTGGCAGACGGGGAGCGGCACCCAGAGCAACATGAACGTGAACGAGGTCCTCGCCAACCGCGCGAGCGAGATCCTCGGGGGCGCCCGGGGCGAGAAGCGCCTCGTCCACCCCAACGACGACGTGAACAGGGGACAGAGCACGAACGACGCCTTCCCCACCGCCATCCACGTGGCGACCGTGAAGGCGCTGCGCGAGCGCGTCCACCCCGCGGTCAAGAAGCTCCGCGACGTGCTCCACACGAAGGCGAGGGCGTTCGACGACGTGGTCAAGATCGGACGCACCCACCTCCAGGACGCGACGCCCCTCACCCTGGGCCAGGAGATCTCCGGATGGGTGGCCCAGCTCGACCACGGCCTCCTCCACCTGGAGTCGGCCCTCCCCCACCTGCAGGAGCTCGCCCTCGGCGGCACCGCGGTGGGCACGGGCCTGAACGCCCATCCCGAGTTCGCCGTGCGCGTCGCCCGGAAACTCGCGGAGCTCACCGGCTTCCTCTTCGTGACCGCCCCCAACAAGTTCGAGGCGATGGCGGGCAAGGACGCACTCGTCTTCGCCCACGGCGCCCTCAAGACGGTCGCCGCCTCCCTCAACAAGATCGCGAACGACGTGCGCTGGCTGGCTTCGGGACCCCGCTGCGGGATCGGGGAGATCACGATCCCGGAGAACGAGCCGGGCAGCTCCATCATGCCCGGCAAGGTGAACCCCACCCAGTCCGAGGCGCTGACGATGGCGGCGGCCCAGGTGATGGGCAACGACGTGACCGTCAACGTGGCGGGGATGTCCGGCAACTTCGAGCTGAACGTCTTCATGCCCGTGATCGCCTACGACGTGCTCATGAGCTGCCGCCTCATCGCCGACGGCAGCGACAGCTTTCGCGAGCACTGCGCGGAGGGCCTCCAGGCGGCGCGGCCCCGCATCAAGGAGAACCTCGACAAGTCGCTCATGCTCGTGACCGCCTTGAACCCGCACATCGGCTACGACAACGCGGCCAAGATCGCGAAGCACGCGCACAAGAAGGGCATCACGCTCAAGGCGGCGGCGGTGGAGCTGAAGCTCGTGAGCCCCGATCAGTTCGACCAGTGGGTGCGGCCGGACCGGATGGTGGGCCGCACGGCGCCCGCGCCCCCGCCCGCGCCCAAGGCCAAGGCGAGGCCCAAGCAGAAGCCGGCGAAGAAGGCGAAGGCCCGGGCGGCCGCGAAGCCGAAGAGGAAGCCGGCCCGCCGCCCCTCGGCGAAGGCAAAGAAGCGGAAGCCCGCCCCCCGGTCCCGCCCGAAGGCGGCGAAACGCCGCCGCCGCTAGAAGAGCTTCCGGCTGTCCAGGAGGATCGTGACCGGACCCTGGTTCACGAGGGCCACGTCCATCATCGCGCGGAAGACCCCGGTCTCCACTCGGAGCCCAGAGGCACGAAGCCGCGCCACGAAGCTCTCGTAGAGGCGATTCGCCTCCTCCGGGGGCGCGGCCGCGCTGAAGCCGGGGCGGCGGCCCCGCCGCGCGTCCCCCAGGAGCGTGAACTGGGAGACGGCGAGGATCGCACCCCCCGCTTCGAGAACCGAGAGGTTCATCTGTCCCGCATCGTCGGGGAAGATCCGGAGGTGAAGGGCCTTGTCCGCGAGATATCCGGCGTCCTCCTCGGCGTCTTCCCGATCGACACCGAGGAGGACGAGCATACCGAACCCGATAGCACCCACCACCTCGCCGTCCACTCTCACCGACGCCTCCTTCACCCGCTGCACCACCGCGCGCATACTCGCACCTCCGGTTGCCGAGCCTCCAAGGCGGCCCCTATGATGCCCGCGTGACCCTCCCCGCGCAGATCGGGCGCTACCGGATCCTCGGAGAGCTGGGCCGGGGGGCGATGGGAGCGGTCTACCGCGGCCGGGACGAGGCGCTCGACCGCGACGTCGCCATCAAGGTCATGCAGGTGCAGGGCAGCGACGAGGACCGCGCCCGCTTCCTGAAGGAGGGACGCGCGGCCGCGCGGTTGCAGCACCCCAACATCGTGACGATCTACGAGCTCGGAGAGCACGAAGGCTCGCCCTACATGTCCCTCGAGCTGCTGGAAGGGATGGACCTGCAGCAGGCGA
Organism: uncultured Acidobacteriota bacterium; assembly: GCA_963742595.1. Classification (GTDB taxonomy): domain Bacteria; phylum Acidobacteriota; class Vicinamibacteria; order Fen-336; family Fen-336; genus CAVPGH01. The sequence goes on from CAVUMT010000001.1 coordinate 1,998,085, forward strand.
TCGAGGCTGGCATCCGGCCCGATCCCAGGGTGACGATCCCCATCGTGCTCCAGGCCCTCGCCGGACTCGGCCACGCCCACGAGGCGCGGGATCGTCCACCGCGACGTCAAGCCCTCGAACATCTTCCTGCCCGCCGGGCGGCCCGCAAAGATCATGGACTTCGGGGTGGCCCGCCTCGTGGGCATGCAGACGACGAAGAACATGCTCGTGGGGACGCCCCACTACATGTCCCCCGAGCAGGCGAGGGCGGGAGAGCTGGACGGGAGGAGCGACCTCTTTTCCGTGGGCCTCATCCTCTACGAGCTCGTCACGGGGGAGAAGGCCTACCGCGCGGACACCATCGTCGCCATCCTCTTCAAGATCGTCAACGAGGACGCCGATCTCGGGCTGTTCCCGCGGGGAGCGCAATGGGAGAAGCTCCGCGCGATCGTCACCCGCGCGCTCCGGCGGAAGCCGGAGGACCGCTACCCCGACGCGCGCAGCATGTCCGCGGACCTCCAGGAGGCCCTCCGCGACCTGGGAGGCAGCGGAGACTGGATGACGCCTTCCGACCAGGGACTGCTCGTGCGCGCCCCGAGGAAGCCGGGGGTGGGCACGCCCACGCCGGCGCCTGCTCCCCTGGAGCCTCCACTCACCGTCGTCCATCCGAAGCCCGAGAGACCAGCGCCGGCCGACGCGGCGCCGTCACGCACGCCCGTAGCCCTCGCCGCGGCCCTCGGCGGCGGTGCGATCGTCCTCCTGGGAGTGGCGCTCTTCCTCGTGCTGCGGCCGGAAGGCCCCCGCCCGTCGCCCGCTCCGCCGGCGAGTGCTTCACCCACCCCCTCCGCCGCCCCCCTCGCCAGCCTCGCTACCACCCCCGCGTCCCGACCTTCGCCCTCCCCGACCCCGACGCCCGTGGCCTCGGCGACTCCGGCGGCGACCCCCTCTGCCTCCACCCCTCCCGTGGTCTCCGCGGCGGAAGCGCGCCTCGACCGCGCGAACGACTTCATGGAGAAGGGACGCTACGCGCAGGCCCTCGCGGAGGCGAAGGGCGGTGCTGGAGCGCGAGCCGGCCAACACGGCGGCCAAGGAGCTCGCCCAGGACGCGGAAGCTTCGATCCTCGTCGAAGAGGCGATCAAGAGGGCGCGGGCCGCCTTGAAGGCGGGCGACCGCGACGGGGCGCTCGTCGAGGTCCGCCGCGGGCTGGCCGTCAACCCGAGCGAGGGACGGCTCCTCGCCCTGTTCAAGGAGGCCACCCAGTAGCGGAGACGGGTCGCACACGCGGCCGGTTTTGCGCTAGGATTCGTTGCCTCCCCGGGGAGAGCTCGGGGCTGTCGCCAAGGAGGACAGCGTCCATGACCTACGTCATCGCAGAGCCGTGCGTCAACACCAAGGACACGGCCTGTGTCGAGGTGTGCCCGGTGGACTGCATCCACCCCAAGAAGGACGAGCCGGACTTCGCCGCGGAGACGAAGCTCTTCATCGATCCCGAGACCTGCATCGACTGCGGCGCGTGCGTGCCCGTCTGTCCTGTCCAGGCGATCTTCCCCGCTCGAGGAACTGCCCGACAAGTGGAAGCAGTTCGCGCAGATGGAAGTCGACTGGTACGCGAAGAAGAAGTAGCGCTCTTTCGTTCCTTCCCTCGCCATCCGCCGGCGCCCGCTCCCCGGGGCGGGCGGTTGAGCGCCGTGCTACCGTAGTCGGGCCGAGGCGGCGTCCGAGCCGGGTGCGATCTCGCAGCCGAGGAGAGCCAGAGGCTGGTGTCCAAGCGCGATCGACGCAAGGAATCCCGCATGGGGCTCAACCTGCCCGTGCGCGTCCAGGGACACGGCCCCGACAACGAGCCTTGGGAAGAGATGACGACGAGCGACGACGCGTCGCACGGGGGCGCGTCCTTTCCGCTCCGTCACAACCTCACATCGGGACAGGTGGTCCTGCTGTCCCTCCCTCTTCCCAAGAACTTCCGGAAATACGCGATGGCCGACGCCCACTACCGGGCGTACGCGCTCGTCCGCCACATCGCGAAGTCGGGGAACGTCGCACACGTGGGCGTGATGTTCCTGGGGCAGAAACCCCCCAAGGGCTACGAGCTGAACCCCGGCGGCCGCTTCCTGCTTCCCGAGGACGCCCCCCCTCCCTACGGGAATAATGAGAGGAGGAAGCACGAGCGCACCGAGGTCTTCCTCAATTTGCGTCTGAAGCGCACCGACCCCTCCACCGGCCAGGTGCAGGAAGAGACCACGGTGACGGAGAACATGAGTGCCGGGGGGGCGCGCGTGCGGACGGGGATGGCGGTCTCGAAGGGGGAGGTCCTGATGGTCGAGGAGGTGAGCGGCCCCTTCCGGACGCGGGCGGAGATCCGAAACCTCTACATCGGCAAGGACGGCATCCCTCGGCTCAACCTCATCTTCCTCGACGGGATCTTCCCCGAGCGGAGCCTGGCCTAGGTCGGGAGAGCGCATTGCCGCCGCGGGAGGAGTGGTACGATCTCGCGTTCCAGGGAACCTACGGACTCGACGATGCGGGGGAGATGGCCCTCGAGGACTACGCCCGGGTAGTCTCCCGCGCGCAAGGGGCGGAGGCGGTGCGAGACGCTGATCTCAAGGTGAACGCGGTTCGGCTCCGTGGAGCGGCGGGGCCGTTGTCGGAGGCGGCGGCCCGGGACGTCGAGGACTTCGCGCGCGATCTGGCCCTTCGGGGTGGCGGCTCCGGCCTGGGATGGGCCTGAGGGGGAGGGAAGCATGGCCGAATACCTGAGGCTGGCCCGGCTGTACGTGCTGTTGCTGGCCATCGTGACGATCGGTCGCTGGACTCTCGGCTTCCAGAACGTGCCCTACGAGAAGGCGACGGACAAGCTCAGCATCGTCATCCTCACCCTGTTCGCCTCGATCTTCTACGGGGCCTTCGGACGGCGATGGCTGAACTTCCGGATCGGGCAGGCGATGGCGATGGCGATGCTCCTCGCCTTCCTGAGCCAGGTCGTGATCTTCCTCTCGACCGCGGCCTCCTACGTGCTGGGCATCGATTCCTACTTCAACAACCCGATCGCCCTCAACGCGCCCGCGGCCGTGCCCTTCGCGCAGGCGATGGGGATCCGCCTCGGCGGGCTCGTGGCCAACACCATCCTCAGCGCGATCGCGGGCGCCCTGGGGTGGGCGATGGGAGCGCTCCTTCCCCACCGCTGAGCGCCCCCCTAGGGCGTCGGCGCGAGGCGACCGTGCCGGCGCAGGATCTCGCGCACCTCGGCGTGGGGCAGCCCCACCACGCGAGCCCCCCCGATGCCCGTCATGGTTCGCCCGGCCACGAGCGCGTTGACGATCGCCTCTTCCGTGGCCCCGATGGTGGCCTCGAAGAGCGGGTCCATGGCGTCGTTGGTCAGGACGGTCACGGTCGAGGGCTCGACCTTCCTCCGGGGCACCTCGTTCGCCGTGGAGAATGCGACGAAGAGATCCCCCGAGCCGTCGGTGGCGGTGGCCCCCGTGCGCGCGAGCCCCATCGCCGCCCGGCGGGCGAGGCGCTTCAGCTGGTGGGGAAGGAGGGGGGCGTCGGTAGCGACCACGATGATGATCGACCCGTCGGACTTCGTGTGGAAGAGGTCCTTCCGCAGCTCGCGCCCCACCGGTAGCCCGCCGATGAGAAGCTGGTGGCGGCGGCCGAAGTTGGCCTGGACCAGCACGCCCAGGGTGTAGCCACCCTCCGCCGGGGGGAGCCGACGCGAGGCGGTGCCGATCCCTCCCTTGTACTCGTAGCAGATCATGCCCGTTCCCCCGCCCACCCCTCCCTCGTCCACCGGACCCGGGCGGGCGCTGTCGAGGGCGGCCACGAGGTGCTCGGGCTTCACGTGGTTCCCGTAGATGTCGTTCAGGTAGCCGTCCCAGGTTTCGGCCACCACGGGGAGCGACCAGATCTCCTGGTAGCCCCTGGCCCCCCAGCGCCGGGCCGCGTACCGGATGACCTCGTCGCGCACGATCCCCACGCTGTTGGTGTTCGTGAGGACGACGGGGCCGTCGAGGAAGCCCGACTCCTCCAGCCAGTGCGTTCCCGTCATGTCCCCGTTGCCGTTCAAGGAGAAGAAGCCGCCGAAGCAGGGGTTCGTCCCCGCCTCGCCCCGGCCGCGTGGCAGCACGGCGCTCACCCCGGTGCGAATGCTCGTTCCCTCCACGAGCGTCACCTGCCCCACCTCGACCCCCGGCACGTCGGTGATGGAGTTCAGGGGACCGGGCCGGCCGAAGTCGAAGGGGATGCCGAGGTCGCGGGCCCGCGGGCCGGCGACGGCCGGGGTCGAAAAAAGGGCGAGGAACAGCGCAACACGCATCAATTCGGGCCTCCGTCAGGGGGAGGCTACCACCCCTTGGGTTCGGCCTGCATCCTGCTGAACTGCATCGGCCTTCAGAAATGTTGCACTCTTGACAAAGGCCGCAAAGCTCTGCTAACAATTGCCCCACGCACTAGTGACCGGAGAAGCTCTGGCGCACTCGAAGACGCCGCCCGCAGTGGGCGGCTTCGATTCGTGGGCGCGCAGGTGACGTGGCGCTAGGCAAAGGCTAAGGAGGCCTGCACGTCCATGATCGAAGGTACGGTGAAGTGGTTCAACGAGTCCAAGGGTTTCGGTTTCCTCTCCCGCGAGGGTGGTCCGGACGTGTTCGTGCATCACTCGGAGATCCGGGCGGAGGGATTCCGGACTCTCAACGAGGGTGACCGCGTGCGGTTCGAGGTCGTGGACAGCCCGAAGGGACCCCGCGCCGCGAACGTCGTCAAGGTCTAGAGGCTCGCACCACCGACCACCGAGAACGCCCGGAGCCGCAAGGCTCCGGGCGTTTTCTTTTCCGGCCCTCGGTTTGATCCGCACGTCGCCCGGCGGTTAGGATGGCCACACTCCGGGAGGACGCTCATGCGGCTGGTGACCCGCGGCGATCTCGACGGCCTCACCTGCGCCGTCCTCATCACGAGCTCCGAGACGATCGACGAGATCGTGCTCGTCCACCCCCAGGACATCACCGACAAGAAGTTCGCCGTCGACGGCGGACGACATCCTCGCCAACCTGCCCTACCAGCCGGGCTGCGGCAAGTGGTTCGACCATCACCTGCTCACCGAGAGCAACGAGCGGCCGCCCGAGGGCTTCGAGGGCCGCTACGGCCTCGCTCCCAGCGCCGCGCGCATGGTCTACGAGTACTACATGCGCGCCGCAACCCGAGCCTCAAGACGCTACGAGCGGCTGCTCGCCGAGACCGACCGCCTCGACTCCGCCCAGCTCAACATCGACGACGTGCTCGACCCCAAGGACTACATCCTGCTCGGCTACACCCTCGACCCCCGCACCGGCCTCGGCGACCTACCAGGACTACTTCCTGAAGCTCGTGGACTGGCTCAAGACGCAGCCCATCGACGAGATCATGACGCTGCCCGAGGTCGAGGAGCGGGTGCAGCGCATCCGCGAGCAGGACGCGCGCTTCCGCGAGAGCACGCTCAGGCCAGCTCGCGGCTCGACGGCAACGTCGTCTTCACCGACTTCCGCGAGCGTGAGCCCGCTGCCCGTGGGCAACCGCTTCCTCGTCTACACGCTCTTCCCGCAGGCCAACATCTCCCTGCGCGTGCACTGGGGCCCGAGCCGCGAGCACGTGGCGGTGGCCGTCGGCCATTCGATCTTCAACCGCACGAGCCGCACGAACGTGGGCGAGCTCATGTCGCGCTACGGCGGCGGCGGCCACCGGGGCGCGGGCACCTGCCTGCTGCCGCGCGGCCGAGGCCGACGCGAAGATCGCGGAGATGGTCGCCGCCATGAAGAAGGACGGCTGAGGCCGCCCGCGAGCGCTTGAGCCCGAACAACCTGGGAGCCCTTCGCGAAGCCGGCCGCATGGCCGCGGCCGCCCGCGATTTCGGGGCGGCGCAGCGTCGTGGCGGGGGCCCGGCTGCGCGACGTCTGCGCCGCGGTCGAGGACGTTCATCCGCGCGCGAGGCGCCGACCTCGCCTTCCCCGCCCAGACCTCGCGCAACGAGATCGCCGCCCACTACTGCCCCTCGCCCGACGACGAGACGCGTCTACGCCGACGGCGACCTCGCCAAGCTCGACGTCGGCGTGCACGTCGACGGCTGGGTGGTGGACACCGCGCTCACGGTCAACGTGGGCGACCGTCCGGAGAACCGCCCGCTGGTGGAGGCGGCGCGGGCCGCGCTCGAGGCCGCGATCGCGGTCGCCGGACCGGGCGGTCCCGATCCGCCGCGCTGTCGCAGGCGATCGAGGCCACCCTCCGCGGCTTCGCGCGTGCGCCCGATGCAGAACCTCTGCGGGCACCACGTCGGCCGCTGGACGCGTGCACTGCGCCGCCGCCCGTCCCGAACCGCCCGGACGACGGCGACGACCGGCTCGAGGTGGGCGCGGCCCTCGCCATCGAGCCCTTCGCCACGGACGGCCCGGGACTGGTCGGGGAGCGCGGGCACGCCCGAGGTCTTCCGGCTGCTCCCCGGCCCGGCCCACGCTCGAGGGCGTCGCGCGCGATGTCGCCGCCGCCCTCCTCGAGCGGCAACGGCCTGCCCTTCTCGCGCCGCGACCTCCGGCGACTGCCCGCGAGCCGAGGTCGAGGCGGCTCTAGCGACTCCTCGCCGAGCGCGGATGCGCTTGCACGCCTATGCGCCGCTCGTGGAGACGAGCGGGCGGAAGGTGGCGCAGGCCGAGCACACGCTCTACGTCGAGCCGGACGGGGTGGAGGTGCTGACCCGCTGACGGCGGGCTAGCTGGTCTTCGGCGGCTCTTCGTCGAGGAGGTCGTAGGGCAGCGGCTGCGGTCCGGGAACGATGCCTGCGATGTCGGGATCCTCGTCGGCTCTGCGCTCGACGACTTGACCTTGTGCTCCTTGCGCTCGACCCGCTTCGCCGCCTTTTCCCGCGCGCGCTCCTGCCGGGCGATCTCCTTCTGGCGCTTGGCGAACGTGGCTCGTCCTCGGTTGGCCATGGGAAACTCCTCGGAGGTGGCTCCGAGTTTACCACGGACCGGTGCAGTCAGGAGGCTCGATGACCCGGACGTCCGATCCGAACTCCCGTCTCGTGTACTCCACGGAGGGAGGAAAGGCCGAAACGAAACCGCAAGAGAAGCCGAGGGTTACGCGGAAGGGAGCGCCTCCTTCCGGTCCCGGCATCCGCATCCGACTGGAGCGTCGCGCCTCCGACCGCGTGGTCACGCTCGTCACGGGCCTGCCCGGATCCGAGCAGGACAAAGCGGCCCTCGCGCGGGCATTGAAGTCGGCGTGCGGCACGGGAGGAACGGTCAAGGCCGGAATCCTGGAGCTGCAGGGCGACCATCGCGACGCGGTGGAAGCGGCGCTCGGCGCCCGCGGTCTCAAGTCGAAGAGGGCGGGGGGCTGAAGTCATGAGCGTGACCATTCGCCGATTCGAGAGCACCGCGGACGCGCGGGCGTTCGAGAAGGGCCGGTTCGACGTGATCGACCTCGCCGGCCTCTCCGTGGGCCGCGCGCGGTACGAGCCGGGCTGGCGCTGGTCCACGCACGTGGGGGCTCTTTCCGGCCAGGCGTCCTGCCCGGTGGAGCACGTCTGCCTCGTGCTCGAGGGCCGGGCGTGCATCCGGATGGACGACGGCGAGGAGGTGGTGGTGGGCCACGGGGACCTGTTCCACTGCCCGGCCGGACACGACAGCTGGGTGGTGGGCGACGCTCCCTACGTCTCCCTGCACTTCCTGGGTGCTTCCGAGTACGCGAAGAAGTAGGCCGGAGTCGACGCGGGAGGCGGAATGAGCGACGAGCGGTCGGTGCGCATCGCGTGGGACGACCCCGGGCCGCTGGCCCGGGCCGCCCGGGAAACGAGCGGGCTCGAGTTCCTGTCGAAGATCGCGCGGGGCGAGCTGCCCGGGCCGCCCATCGGCAAGCTGCTCGACATCGGTCTCGTCGAGGTGAGCGAAGGGCGCGCCGTCTTCAAGGTGGTTCCCGGAGAGCGACACTACAATCCGATCGGCGGCGTGCACGGCGGCCTGCTCGCCACCGCCCTCGATTCCACGATGGCGTGCGCCGTCCACAGCACGCTACCCGCGGGCACCGGCTACACGACACTCGAGCTGCACGTGAACCTCGTCCGCGCGGTTACCAAGGACACGGGGCCGCTCCGAGCGGAGGGGGAGATCGTCCACCGCGGCTCGCGCGTGGCCACCGCCCAGGGCCGCGTGGTGGACGGCGGCGGACGGCTCTACGCCCATGGCACCACCACCTGCCTGATCCTCGCGCCCGAACCAAAACCCTGAGAAGCCACGGCGAGCCGTGCTAGGCTCGCGCCCTCTCGGGAGGCTCGCATGTTCGAACCGTTCCGCAAGGACCTGCTCGCGGGCAAGACCACGCTCATCACGGGCGGCGGCAGCGGCCTCGGCCGCTCCATGGCGCTGCGGCTCGCCGGCCTGGGCGCGAAGGTCGGCGGTGCTGGGCCGCCGTCCGGAGCCGCTGCGAGGAGACCGTCGAGGCCATCCGCAAGGCCGGCGGCATCGCCGCGGCCGCCCCCTGCGACGTGCGCGATCCCGAGGCGGTGAAGTCGCGCCTTCGACGCGCGTCGAGGCGGAGCTCGGCCCGGCCAACCAGCTCGATCAACAACGCGGCCGGCAACTTCCTCGCCGCGTCGGAGGACCTCTCGCCGAACGCCTTCAACTCGCGTCGTGCAGATCGTGCTCTACGGCACGTTCCACTGCACGACGCGAGCTCGGCCGGCGACTGATCGCGCGCAAGCAGAAGGGCGAGATCCTCTCCATCATCACCACCTACGCCGCCACCGGCTCCGCCTTCGTCCTGCCCTCCGCCGCGGCCAAGGCGGGCGTGCTCGCGATGATGCAAGGGCCTCGCCGTCGAGTGGGCGACCTACGGCATCCGCCTGAACGCGATCGCCCCCGGCCCCTTCCCCACCGAGGGCGCCTTCAGCCGGCTCATGCCGGGCTCGGAGCTGCGAGAAGCAGGCGCTGCGCCCGCATCCCCTCGCGCCGCTTCGGCGAGCACTGGGAGCTGACGAACCTCGTGGCCTACCTGATGAGCGACGCGAGCCCCTACCAGACGGGCGACGAGGTGACGATCGACGGGGCGGAGGCGCTCTTCTCCGGCCAGCAGTTCGCGGGCCTCGCCCACCTCGACCGCGCGCAGGCCAAGGAGATGATGGCGATGCTGAAGCCGAAGAAGTAGGGAGGCGGCTAGTAACCGCGCGCCTTGTCCACCACGTTCCGCAGAGGTTCTCCCCTCCGGAAGCGCTCGAGGTTCAGGAGGAAGGCGCGGCTCGCGTCCTGGAGCCAGGTCACGGTCTGGTCGGCGCAGTGCGGGGACAGGAGCACGCTGTCGAGACCCCAGAGCGGGCTCTCCGCGGGGAGGGGCTCCTCCTCGAAGACGTCGAGGGCCGCGCCCTTCAGCCGCCGCTCCTGCAGGGCCCGCACGAGCTCCTTCTCGTCGATCACCGCCCCCCGGCCGACGTTGATCAGCACCGCCTCTGGCTTCAGGTGGCCGAGCTCCTTCCGCCCGAGGAGGTGTCGCGTCTCCGCCGTCAGCGGCGTCGCGACCAGGACGTAATCGGACCGCTCGAGGAGAGCGGGCAGCCCGTCTCCATCCAGGACCTCGTCCACGAGGGGATCGCCGCGCGACTCCGTGGGCCGGCGCCGCACGGCAAGGATATTCATCCCCAGGGCGCGCGCCCGCGCCGCCGTGGCGCGTCCGATGTCTCCGTATCCGACGATCCCAAGCGTTCGACCGTCGACCATGTCGGGAGCGAATTCCTCCCACTGGCGCGCGCCCTGGTTCTTGACGAGCCGGCGGAAGTCCTTCGCGAAGTAAAGGACGGCCCCGATCACCCATTCCGCGAGCGAAGCGCTGAAGACGCCCTTGCCGTTCGTGAGGGGAATCGGGCTCTCCACGAGCGCGGGAAAGAGCAGCCGCTCGATGCCCGCGGATCGGGAATGGACCCAGCGCAGCTTCGGCGAGAGCGGGAATACGGGCTCGACCTTCCGACGACCGAGCGAGCAGACGAAGAGGGCGTCGGCGGGCGGGGCCTTCGAGAAGTGCTCCGGCTCGTCGCCGACGACGTACGTCACCCCGGATGGCGCGGGCTCGAGCGCGGGAAGACCGGCGTCTCCCGCGCGGGCGAGCACCCACACCGTGGTCATGGCGCGCACGGTACCACGAGGGCGACCCCGCCAAATGGGTATTTCCTCCGATTGGGCGCGGGTTTGACAGGTCCCGCCGGCGGGGAATACCCTGCCTTCCTCGTGTCCGGGGTCGCGCCCCGCTCGAGCCGCACCTCCCGGAACGGCACCCCCATGACCACTCCCGATCTCGTCCCCACGATCGCGTCCTCCGACCGCCCGGAGCCTCCGGTGGCGGCTCGCCGGCCCCGGGTCGAAAAGGTTCACGGCGACCGGCGTGTCGACGACTACTTCTGGATGCGCGACCGCGAGGACGCGGAGGTGGCCGCCTACCTCCACGCGGAGAACACGTACACCGACGCCGTCCTCCAACCCACCGCCGGGCTCCAGGTCGCGCTCTACGAGGAGATGCTGGCCCGCATCAAGGAGACGGACATGCGGGTCCCCTACCGGAAGGGACGGTTCTTCTACTACTCGCGCACGGAGCAGGGGAAGCAATACCCGATCTACTGCCGCCGGGAAGGCAGCCTGGACGGTCTGGAGTCGGTCACGCTCGACTTGAACGCGCTCGCCGAGGGCCGCCCGTTCATGGACCTCGGCGCCTACACGGTGAGCGACGACGGGAAGCGTCTGGCCTTCTCCGTCGACGACGTCGGGTTCCGGCAGTACACGCTGCAGGTCAAGGACGTCGTGACGGGAGATCTCCTCCCCCTGCGGGTCGAGAAGGTCGTGTCCGTGGCGTGGGCCGCGGACAACGAGACGCTCTTCTACGTCGTCGAGGAAGACTCCACGAAGCGGCCGTACCGGCTGTACCGCCACCGGCTCTTCACTTCCGAGCACGACCTCGTCCACGAGGAGGCGGACGAAGCCTTCAACATCGGCGTGGGGCGGACCCGCAGCCTCCGCTACGTGGTCCTCGGGATCGGCAGCCACACGACGTCCGAGGCGCGCTTCCTCGCCGCCGACGAGCCCCGGGGCGAGTGGACGCTCGTGGCCCCGCGCGTCCACGAGCAGGAGTACGACCTCGAGCACCACGGCGACCACTTCTGGATCCGCGTCAACGACACCGGGCGCCACTTCCGTCTCGTCAAGGCCCCTGTTTCGTCTCCGGGACGCGAGCACTGGCAGGAGATCGTCCCCCACCGGCCGGAGGTGATGCTGGAGGGGATCGACCTCTTCCTGCACCATGCCGTCGTCTTCGAGCGCGAGAACGGCCTCCCCCACGTCCGCATCACGGACCTCCGCACGAACGCCTCGCACCGCCTCGCCTTCCCGGAGCCGGTGTACTCCGCCTTCCCCGACGCGAACCCCGAGTTCGACACGACGGTCTTCCGCTACAGCTACCAGTCCCTCATCACCCCGAGCTCGGTCTTCGACTACGACATGGACGCCCGCACGCGCGTGCTCCTCAAGCAGACCGAGGTGCTCGGCGGCTACGATCCGTCGCGGTACGAAACGGAGCGGCAGTTCGCCACCGCTCCCGACGGCGTGCGCATTCCCCTTTCCGTCGTCTATCGCCACGGTCTCGCGCGGGACGGGAACGCTCCGCTCCACCTCTACGGCTACGGGTCCTACGGGCTCTCGATGCCGGTCGGCTTCTCCTCCAATCGCCTCAGCCTCCTCGATCGCGGGTTCACGATCGCGATCGCCCACATCCGGGGCGGGGGCGAGCTCGGCAAGGCGTGGCACGACGCCGGGCGCATGATGAACAAGAAGAACACGTTCTCGGACTTCATCGCCTGCGCGGAACACCTGATCGCCGAGAAGTGGACTTCTGCCGACCGTCTCGTGGTCGAGGGCGGGAGCGCGGGGGGCCTGCTCATGGGGGCGGTGGTCAACCAGAGGCCCGAGCTCTTCCGCGCGGTAGTGTCCAAGGTCCCGTTCGTGGACGTGATCAACAGCATGCTCGACGAGACCCTCCCCCTCACCGTGGGCGAGTTCGAGGAGTGGGGCAATCCCAAGAAGAGGAACGATTACGAGTACATGAGGGGCTACTGCCCGTACACCAACCTCGAAAGGAAGGCCTACCCTGCGATGCTGGTCAAGACCTCCTTCCACGACAGCCAGGTGATGTACTGGGAGCCCGCGAAGTACGTGGCGAAGATGCGGACGCTCAAGACGGACCGCGAGCCGCTGCTCCTGAAGACGAACATGGCCGCCGGGCACGGAGGGGCCTCGGGCCGCTACGACGCGCTCCGGGAGGCGGCGCTCGACTACGCGTTCATCCTGACCCGCGTCGGGATCGCGGGCTGAGCGTGCGCGCCCTCAAGAGCCACGTGGGCGGCCGCTGGGTGGACGCGTCCGGCGACCTCGAGACGCTCGTGAACCCGGCCACCGAGGAGCCGCTCGCCCGGGCGGGCGCTTCAAACCTGGACCGCCGTGCCGCCCTCGAGTTCGCCCGGACGACCGGGGGCCCGGCGCTCCGCGCCCTCACCTTCGCGGAGCGGGGGGCGCTCCTCAAGGCCATGTGCGACGCTTTCACCGCCCACCGCAACGAGCTCCTCGACCTCTCGGTCACGAGCGGGGGGAACACCCGGAGCGACGCGAAGTTCGACGTGGACGGGGCCACGTTCACCCTGTCCGCCTACGCCGAGATCGGCCGACAGCTGGGGTCCGTGCACGTGCTCGCCGACGGGGAGGGCGTCACCCTCGGGCGTAGCCCGCGGTTCCACGGCCAGCACATCGCGGTGCCGCGGCGGGGCGTCGCCATCCACATCAACGCCTTCAATTTTCCCGCCTGGGGGCTCGCGGAAAAGGCGGCGGTGGCCCTTCTCGCCGGGATCCCGCTCCTCGCGAAGCCGGCCACGAGCTCGTCCCTCCTCGCTCATCGCATGGTCGAGATCCTCGTGGAGGGGGCCGTGCTGCCCCCGGGGGCGCTGTCGCTGCTCGTGGGGAGCGTGGGCGATCTCCTCCACCACGTAGGGCCCCAGGACGTGGTGGCGTTCACGGGTTCGGGCGAGACGGGGAGGAAGATCCGCGCCCTCGCTCCGGTGATCCGCCACAACGTCCGGGTCAACGTGGAGGCGGACAGCCTCAACGCGGCCGTGCTCGGCCCCGACGCGGAGCCGGGCGGCGAGACCTACGAGTTCTTCCTGAAGGACGTCCTCCGCGACATGACCCAGAAGGCCGGGCAGAAGTGCACGGCGATCCGCCGCGTGCTGGTTCCCGCCGCTCTGCTCGACCGCGTGCGCGAAGACCTCGGCGACCGGGTCAAGGCCACGACGGTCGGCAATCCCGTGGCGGACGGCGTGCGCATGGGACCGGTGGCCACCGCGTCGCAGCACAATGACGTTCGGGAAGGAATTCGCCGGCTCGCCGCGGATGGCCGCATCGTCTGCGGCTCGCCGGATCGCCTGGACGGCGTGGGGTCGCCGGCGGGCAAGGGCTTCTTCGTCGCCCCCACGCTCCTCGAGGTCGAGAGGGGGGCTCAAGCACCCACCGTCCACTCCGTCGAGGTCTTCGGCCCCGTGGCCACCCTCGTCCCCTGGTCGGGCTCGCCCGCGGAAGCCGCGGAGATCGTCTCCCGCGGCGAGGGTGGCCTCGTCTCCTCGGTGTACTCCGAGGACGCCGCGTTCACGAGCGAGGTCGTCCTGGGCCTCGCCCCTTATCACGGCCGCGTGTTCCTGGGCAGCGCCCGGATCGCCGAGCAGTCGCCGGGCCCCGGCACCGTGCTCCCCCACCTCGTCCACGGCGGCCCGGGTCGGGCGGGGGGAGGCGAGGAGCTGGGCGGGCCGCGCGGACTCTCCTTCTACATGCAGCGGGTGGCGCTCGAGGGCAGCCGGCCCGTGATCGAGAAGATCGCGGGCACGAAGAGCGGCTAGGACTTCCCGGGATCCTTGAGCCGCGCGAGCACCGCGAACGGATTGTTGAAGGCGGGCTTCGGACGCGGAGGCGGCGCCGCGGGGCGGGGCGGAGGTGGCTTCGGTGCGGGCCTTGCCTCGCGCCCGGGCTTCGCGTCACGACCGGGCTTGGCGTCACGCGGAGGACCGGGTCGCTCCCGCCGCGAGCCCTTGCCCTTCGAGGGACCGGGCGGCGGAGCCGGACGATTCGGACGAGCCGTGTCGGGTCGAGCCGACCCCGCGGCACGCGGAGGCCTCGAGTCTTTCGGGCGGGGCCGCCGGCGCTCGGGCTGCGCCGTGCGCATCGTGAACGAGATCTGCCGCTTGTCCAGGTCCACCTTGAGGACGCGGACCTCCACGCGATCACCCGGCTTCACCGCCGTCCGGGGGTCCTTCACGAAGTGGTCGCCGAGCTGCGAGATGTGCACCAGGCCGTCGTGGTGGACGCCCACGTCCACGAACGCGCCGAAGTTGGTGACGTTGGTGACGACGCCCGGGCAGGTCATCCCCGGCTTCAGATCCTCGAGCGTCCGCACGTCCTCGCGGAAAGCAAAGGGAGTGAAGCTCGCGCGGGGATCGCGTCCCGGCTTCTCGAGCTCGCGCAGCACGTCCTCGTACGTCCACTCCCCCAGCTCTTCCTTGAGAGTGGCCGCCTCGCGCACGAGGGCGACCCCCGGCCCCAGCAGCTCCCCGACCTTCTTGCCGAGCTTCTCCGCGAGCCTGTCGAGGGCGGCATACCGCTCGGGATGGACGCCCGTGTTGTCCAGCGGGTTCGCGGCGCCCGGCACGCGCAGAAAGCCGGCCGCCTGCTCGAACGCCTTCGCCCCGAAGCGCGGCACCTCGAGGAGGGCCTGCCGCGAGTCGAAGAGGCCCTTCTCCTCGCGGTGGGACACGATGGCCTCCGCGAGCGCGGGACCGATGCCGGAAACGTGGGTGAGCAGGTGGCGGGAGGCCGTGTTGAGGTTCACTCCCACCGAGTTCACACAGGCGTCCACCACGTCGGCGAGGCTCGTCTCGAGCGCGTGGGGGGAGACGTCGTGCTGGTACTGCCCCACCCCGAGGCTGCGCGGCTCGGTCTTCACGAGCTCCGCGAGCGGATCCTGGAGCCGGCGCGCGATCGTGACCGCCCCCCGCACCGTGACGTCGAGCTCGGGCAGCTCCTCGCGCGCGGCCTCGCTCGCGCTGTAGACGCTCGCTCCCGCCTCGCTCACGAGCACGACGGGCACGCTCAGGCCCTCGGAGAGGAGGGCCTGGCGGGCGAACACCTCGGTCTCGCGCGAGCCCGTGCCGTTGCCCACGGCCACCGCCTCCACCCCCGCCTCGCGCGCGAAGGCGACGAGCGTCGTCCTCGCCTGCGCCTTCTGCTCGTCCGTCTGCAGGTGCAGGACCTCGCTCTTCACGAAGCCGCCCTTCGCGTTCACCGCGGCGAGCTTGCTGCCCGTGCGCACCCCGGGATCGACCCCGAGGACGGCGCGAGGGCCGAAGGGCGCGTCGAGGAGGAGACGGCGCACGTTTTCCGCGAACACGCGGATCGCCGCCTCGTCCGCCCCCTCCTTGAGGAGGCGGTGCGCCTCGTTCTCGAGGCTCGGCCAGACGTGCTCCTTGAGCGCGGTCCGGGCCGCGGACTTGAGCACGTCCGCGCCCGGCGCGTCGGGGACGGTGAGAGCCGCCCGTTCGAACTCCTCGAGCAGGCCCCCGTCGAACGTCGGGTCGTCCGGGGGTCCGCCGAGGGCCAGGCGCAGCTCGTCTTCCGCCGCCCCCCGACGCAGCGCGAGGTAGCGGTGCGAGTTCTGGGGCTCGCGGAGCGAGGCGACGCGCTCCTGGAACGCGAAGTACGTCTCGTACTTGCTGTGCGGCTTCGCCTTGGGCGCCTTGACCGAACGGAGCCACCCCTTGTCCATCACCGCGGCGCGGACGCGCGCGCGCAGATCCGCGGTCTCCGCGATGCGCTCCACGAGGATGTCGCGGGCCCCCGCGATCGCGGAGGCCGCGTCGGGGAATCCCTTTTCGGTGTTGCGGAACGTGAAGGCCCAGAGGTCGAGCGTCTGCCCGGGCTGCGGCGTCTCCGTGCCGTGCCCGCAGTTCCAGATCCAATCCGCGAGCGGCTCGAGTCCGGCCTCCTTGGCAAGGACGGCCTTGCTCTTGCGTTTCTGCTTGTAAGGCAGATACAGGTCCTCGACCGTGTCGAGGTCGGCGGCGGCGAGTATTCGCTCGCGCAGCTCCGGGGTGAGCTTCTTCTGACGCTCGATCGACTCGAGGACGATCGTCTTGCGGTTCTCCAGGCGGTCCCACTGCTCCTTGGCCCGGAGGGTCGCTCGGATGGCCACCTCGTCGAGGTTGCCGGTTCGCTCCTTGCGGTAGCGGGCGATGAAGGGCACCGTCGCGCCCCCCTCGGCGAGGTCCAGCACGGCGCGGGCTCCCGGCAGGCGAATCTCGGGATGCCGGGCCGCGAACCACGGCTCGAACTGGAGGGGGGCGGGGGTGGTCAAGACCGGGGCACTCGGGCGCCTTGGGACGCCCCTATGCTGCCACCGCGAGGGGGCCGGGAGCAAAGGGCGGAAGCGTCAGCCGAGGCTCCTCCAGAGATACCAGGAAGCTACGGTCCGCCAGGGCCGCCAGCTCTCCGAGGTTCGGCGCATCCAATCCGCCTTGGGCAACGCCCGCTTCCGGTAGGCGACTTGCATCGCCTTGCGCACGCCGAGGTCGTCTACGGGCAGGATGTCGGGACGCCCGAGGCGGAACATCAGGTACATCTCGGCGGTCCAGCGCCCAATACCCCGAACCGCGGTCAGCGCCTCGATCACCTCTTCGTCGGAGAGGCGGGCCAGCCGGTGGAGGGACGGGCCGTTCGCCGCGTGGGTGGCGAGGTCGCGCAGGTAGCTGACCTTCTGCCGGGAGAGTCCGCAGGCGCGGAGCTTCTCGTCGGAGGCCGCCGTGATCTGCTCCGGACGCGGCCATCGGCCGCGGTTCAGCGTGCACAAGCGCTTGCCGATCGACGCCGCGGCCTTGCCCGTGATCTGCTGGTGCACGATCGCGGTCACGAGGTGGGCGAAGGGACCGAGCCGGCGGTCGACTTCGAGGCGGCACGCGCCCACCTTGGAGACGATCCGGCCCATCACGGGGTCGACCCGGCGCAGGTGATCGGCCGCACGGCGCCGATCGGCGCGCGTGAGCGACGGCGGCTTCCTCGCGGCGCTCCTCTTCACGGCCCGCCATGATGCCCCACCCGCGGGGTCTGTGCTAGTCTGCCCGCACCGGAGGCCGCGCCATCGCCACTCCCAGCGAAACCTCGAGCCGGACCGATCTCGAGGCCCGCCTGCGGACGCTCCCCAAGGTCGAGCTGCATCAGCACGTGGACGGCTCGATCCCCGCCGAGGTGACGTGGGAGCTCATGCGGCAGAACCGCCTGAACCCCGTGGACACGCTCGACGAGATGCGGCGCCGGCTGGAGATCCAGGAAAGCGAGGAGGGTACTCTCCTCGCCTACCTCGACAAGATGCACTACCCGCTCTGGATCACGCAGTTCTACGAGAACATCAACCGCGCCACGGAGTCGATCGTGCTCGCGGCCGCGCAGGCGGGGGTGGTGACGCTGGAGCTGCGCTACTCGCCCGTCATCCACACCTACGCCGGCCTCACTCCTCGCCAGTCGATCCGCGCCGCCCTCTCCGGCATGAACAAGGCCGGGAAGCGCCTGCCGCACATGAAGCTCGGGCTCGTGGTCATCGCGATGCGCCAGCACGGACCGCACATCGCGAAGATCCTCGCCCGGCAGGCCCTCGCCGAGGCCCAGCACCTGCACGAGCGCACGGGCGTCGTCGGCTTCGACATCGCCGGCCCCGAGCGCGGCAACCCGCCGCGGCTCTTCGCGAGCGCCTACGAGATCGCGCGCCTCGGGCGGCTGGGCACGACCGCCCACGCCGGAGAGGACGCGCCCCCCGAGTACGTCTGGCAGGCGGTGGACGAGCTGGGGGTGACACGGGTCGGCCATGCCTGCTCGGCGGCCCGCGATCCCGAGCTGCTCCGCCGTCTCGCCCGCGACAGGATCGCGGTCGAATGCTGCCTGTCCAGCAACTACCACACCGGGGCGGTGCCCCGGGGCTCCCGCCATCCCCTTCACGCTTTCCTGGAAGCGGGGGTGCCGGTGGCGCTCTGCTGCGACAACAGCACGGTCTCGCGCACCGACCAGCTGCAGGAGGCCCTGCTCGCCGCGGGCCAGGTCGGGGTGGATGCGGTGGAGGCCGTCCACCGAGAGGCCCAGGGCTATACCTTCATCAAGCCCGAGACATCCCTCACCTCGCGGCACGGGGACACGTAATCGCGCCGAAGGTGCTATCTCTGACCTTGCTGGCCTCATGCCTGACATCGAATCGGACACGCGTTTGGCTCGAAATCGGCCATGTCAGAACCGTCCCGAAGTCGACTCTTGTGCAAGTCGTTGATTCTTATCGAACCACCCGCTTGGCACCGGGGTTGCTATTAGATGGCGGCGAGGGGTCGCAGGCCAAAGAGGCCGATCGACGCTCGAGCGGCCCCCTGAACGACGGCGAGGCTTGGAGGGAGTTTCGCCGGCCGTTCAGGGAGCACGGCGCCAGCGACGACGGTCTCGGCAGCCCGGTGCGACCCCTCACCTTTTTTCCCCCGCCTACCTAGACAGCTCGAAAAAGCTCTTGGCCGCTTCCGCGATGCGGCCGATCGTGTCCTCGAAGGCCACGGGGTCCCCTCGATGCCGCCGGTCGAAGACCACCACCACCAGGTGGATCTGCGGGGAGAGGATGTAGCCCACGTCGTTCCCGATGAAGGGAAGGAAATCGCCCGTCTTGTGGGGGACGCGGTACCCCCCGAGATAGCGGGGCAGGCGCGTCGAGTACACCTGTCGCCCCAGCATGTCGATCATGAGCTCGCACGAGGCCTTCGACGCGACCTCGTTCCTGTAGATCTTCTCCAGGAGCTGCCCCATCTCCCGCGCGGAGGACAGCCCGTAGGGGTAACGCGCCTCGGTGTGGAACTTCCACCGCGAGGCGGCGTCCCCCGCCCCCCCTTTGCGAAAGAGCTGCAAAGGGTCGAGCTCGGCGTAGGAAGGATCGGCGGTCGCGGAAAGCGCCCGAAACCACTCGAACGAGGTGATCCTCGACTCGATCGTCTTGAACCCCAGCTCGCGCATGGCCGCGGTGACCCGCGCCGGCCCTCCCACCTTCTCGTACAGGATGTCGGTGGCGGTGTTGTCGCTCACGATGTTCATGAGCATGAGGACGTCCTTGAGCGTCACCACCGCCCCCGGATCGAGCGATCGGAGGATGCCCGTGCCGAACCGCATGTCGCTCTCCCGGATCGTCACGCGGTCGCCGAGGACGAGCTTCCCGGCCTCGATCTGCCGAAAGGCCTCGACCATGATCGGGATCTTGATGACGGACATCGTGTCGAACACCGCGTCCGCGTCGAGCGCCACTTCCTCGCCCGTGTCCAGGCTCTTCACGTAGATCCCCCACTCCGCGTTCACGTGGCGGGTGAGGAACTCGATGCGGTCCTGCAGCCAGGAGAGGGGCGGGCGCTCGGCGGCGCGGAGCGGGGTCGTTGCGAGGAGCAGCGCGAAGACGAGGAAACGGCGAACGGGAAGCGCCATTGCGGGTCACCTCTTTCCGGGGAGGAGCCCGGCTAGGCCAGGAGCAGCAGCTCCCGCTGGATGTCGCCCGTGACCTCCGCCCGGCCCTCGCCCACGAACATGTCGATCTCGCTGCGCACGCCGAACTCGGGCAGGTAGACCCCGGGCTCGATGGAGAAGCAGACGCCGGGGATGATCCGGCGCTGGTCGCGGGTCTCCAGGTTGTCGATGTTCACGCCGTTGCCGTGCACCTCGTAGCCGATGGAGTGGCCGGTGCGGTGCAGGAAGTAGGGGCCGAAGCCGCGCGCCTCGACGTGGCCGCGCGAGACGTCGTCCACTTCGTAGCCGTGGATGGTGCGGCCGGCGGCCACCGACTGCTGGACGAAGTCCATCGCCGCGTCGCGCGCGCCCCTCACCACCTCCCAGACCTCGCGCACGCGCGCGGGGACGTCCCGCCCGCAGTAGGCCATCCAGGTGGCGTCGTAGTAGACGGCGCGCGGGTCGTTCGCCACCTTCGCCCAGAAGTCGATGAGCAGCACGTCGCCCTTCTTGATCTCGCGGTCGTTCGGCCCGGCGGCCGTCTCGAAGTGCGGGTCGGAGGCGTGGTCGTTGACGGCCACGATGCAGGGGTGGTGGGTGTAGAGGCCGAAGGCCTCGAAGCGGGCGCGCGATGAACGCCTGCACCTCGCTCTCCCGGACGCGGGACGCCGGCGGCCAGCCGCTCCTTGATGAGGGCGAAGGCCTCGTCCTTCGCCCGCACGCAGCCGCTGGCGGCGCGGTCGTGGAGGGCCTTCTGCTCGGGCGTCCAGCGGGCCTCGAAGATCTGGACGAGATCGGCGGAGCTCACGACCTCGGGCCCGGCCGCGCGCACCATCTCCACGGTGCCCGCGTCCACGCGGCCGACGTAGGGAATCGCCGCTCCCGGCGAGTACTCCATGGCCACGCGCTTCCTTCCCGCGAGGTGCTGCTTCAGCAGCGCCTCCAGCTCCTTCCAGGAGCGGTAGAGCACGGTGCCGTCCGGGCGCGCCCTTGAGTGCGTTGGGCTCGATGGCGTGCAGGATCGCCACCGGCTCCCCCTCGCGGGGGATCAGGTAGAACCAGCGCCGGGTGCCGATCTGCTTCTCGTCGAAGCCGATGACCGCGCGCGCGATGGGGTTGCTGCCGCGGAAGTCGTAGAGGAGCCAGCCGTCGAGGCCCTGCTCCGCGAGTGCTTGCTGGATGGCCGGGAGGTCCACGGCCGCGGATTATACCCAGCTCGCGCCTCCACGCGACGTGGTTTCGCTAGGATACGGACACGTGAGCCTTCCCCCGGACGCCCCGAGCCCCGCGGAACGAGGGCGCGAGTGCAACTTGTGCCAGCAAGACGTCGATCCGGGCGCGATCGTGCGCGCGGACCAGCTGGATGCCGAGGTCGTCCTCGTCGTCCTCGCCAACAACCCCTGGTGGCGCCCGGAAACGGGGATCTGCGCGGAGTGCGCGGAGCGCTTCGTGGCCGCTCACCGGGAGGCCAAGGCTCACTACCCCGCCTTCGCCCGCGGCGGCACTCCCATCCTGCCCACCCCCGTCCGTCTCTTCGCCGACGAGCGCTATTCGGGACGCGGAGTGACGATCGCCTTCCTCGACTCCGGGTTTTACGCGCACCCCGACCTCACCCGCCCCCGCGACCGGATCCTGCGCTACGTGGACGTGAACGACCCTCGCGCCGGCAAGGCCGATCTCGAGAAGCCGGACGAGTCGAGCTGGCACGGGATGATGACGTCGGTGGTGGCGTGCGGCAACGGCTGGCTCTCCGGCCGCGTGTACCGCGGCGTCGCCTCCCAGGCGCGGCTCGTCCTCGTCAAGGTGGGCACCGCGCGACGCGTGGTGCACGACGACATCCGGCGCGGGCTCGAGTGGGTGATGGCGAACCGGAAGCGCTACGGGATCCGCATCGTCAACGTGAGCTGCGGAGGCGACTACGAGGCTTCCTACCTGGACGATCGCCTGTCGCCAGGCCGCGGACGAGGCCACGCGCGCGGGACTGCTCGTGTGCGCGGCCGCGGGCAACCTCGGGTACCTTCCGCGGCATCCCGTGATTCCTCCGGCGTCCGCGCCGTCGGTGCTCACGGTGGGCGGCGCTCGACGACAAGAACCGACTGGTCTTCACCGGCTACGACATGTACCACTCGAGCTACGGTCCCACGCTGGACGGCCTGCAGAAGCCCGAGGTCA
This sequence comes from uncultured Acidobacteriota bacterium, assembly GCA_963742595.1. Classification (GTDB taxonomy): domain Bacteria; phylum Acidobacteriota; class Vicinamibacteria; order Fen-336; family Fen-336; genus CAVPGH01. The sequence goes on from CAVUMT010000001.1 coordinate 2,019,826, forward strand.
TCGCCCCCGGCATCTGGGTGGCCGCCCCCATCCTGCCCGGCACCCCCACGGCCGCGCAGGCGGAGCTCCTCGCGCGGCTCGGGGCAGCGAGCGACGCCGATCTCTCTGCCTCTCCTCGCGCAGAGCCCGGGGATCGATCCCGCGCTCGACGCGGCCCGTGACCTCGTGCCCCCGCTCCTCCGACAGCTCGTGGTGGCCAAGCTCAAGGACAACAACGTGATCTCCGGCGCCTACAAGCACGTGGACGGGACGAGCTTCGCCGCCCCGATCGTCGCCTCGGTGGCCGCGCAGATGCTCCAGGCCCATCCCCAGCTCACGCCGCAGCAGGCCAAGCTCATCCTCATACGTACGGCGCGCCGGCTGCCCCACGTGGACCCGGACCGCCAAGGCTGGGGCGTCGTCGACGCCCGCCGTGCGGTACAGGCCGCCGTCGAGGCCCGGGCCGCCGCCCGCACTCGGGCCCCGTCCCCCGCCGCGCCGCGGTGATAGACTCGCCGATCCGTCGAATGCACTGGAGGTTCACGCCCTTGAAGTGCTCTCTCGTTCTCGCGGCACCGTTCCTCGGCGCCACTCTCTTCGCCCAGGGGGGCGACCTCGTCCCCAACGAAAGCCTCGTGACGGACGGCATCCCGCCGATCCCCGCGTCCGTCGCGGACTCCGTGGGTCGCTACGCGGAGTTTCGCGCAGCCTCGTTCCAGACGTGGCACCCGGCGAAGAAGGAGATGCTGATCCTCACGCGGTTCGGCGACACGAACCAGGTCCACCGGGTGAGGATGCCCGGGGGCGACCGCACCCAGCTCACGTTCCTCCCGGATCGCGTCTCCGGTGCCACCTTTCCTCCGACGGGCACGGGGGCTTTCTTCGTCTTCAGCCGGGACGTGGGCGGCGGCGAGTTCTTCCAGCTCTACCGCTACGACGTGGCCACGGCAGCGATCACGCTCCTCACCGACGGCAAGTCGCGAAACACGGGCGGCCGCTGGTCGACCTCGGGAGAGCGCCTCGCCTATTCGTCGACCCGCCGCAACGGCAAGGACGCCGACCTCTACGTCTCGACCCCGGCCGATCCCCGTACCGACCGGCGGCTCGCCGAGCTCGAGGGCGGCGGCTGGAACGCCCTCGACTGGTCTCCCGACGACAAGACGCTGGTGGTGGGCGAGATCCTCTCCGTCAACGAGACCCACCTGTGGCTCTTCGATGCCACGACGGGCGAACGCAAGCGCTTGACGCCCCGCGTCGAGGGCGAGCCCGTGGGTTACTTCGGCGCGCGGTTCGCCCCCGACGGCAAGTCCGTCTACGCGGTGACGGACAAGGACTCGGAGTGGCGGCGCCTCGCCCGCGTCGACGTCGCGACGGGGGCCCTGCGCTATCTGACGTCCGACGTGACCTGGGACGTGCAGAGCTTCGACCTGTCCCCGGACGGGAAGACGATCGCGTTCGAGACGAACGAAGACGGCGCGAGCGTCCTCCACCTGATGGACACGGCCACCGGCCGCGACAAGGCGGCGCCGAAGCTGCCGCTCGGCGTCCTCACCGGTCTGGAGTGGCATCCCGACGGATCGGCGCTGGGCTTCACGCTCTCGTCGGCGCGTTCTCCCGCGGACGCCTACTCCTTCACGCCCACCACCGGAACCCTGGAGCGTTGGACGGAGAGCGAGACCGGGGGCTTGAACGCGGCCGCCTTCGTCGAGCCCGAGCTCGTGCGCTGGAAGAGCTTCGACGGGCGGACGATCTCGGGCTTCCTCTACAAGCCGCCCGCGCCTTTCGCGGGAAGGCGGCCGGTCGTCGTGGAAGTCCACGGCGGTCCCGAGAGCCAGGCGCGTCCGGGCTTCCTCGGGCGCTCCAACTACTGGCTGAACGAGCTCGGCGTCGCCCGCCTCTACCCGAACGTGCGGGGATCCTCCGGCTACGGAAAGACGTTCCTGAAGCTCGACAACGGGGTGCGACGGGAGGACTCCGTCAAGGACGTGGGCGCGCTCCTCGACTGGATCTCGACCCGCCCCGATCTCGACGCGGCGCGGATCATGGTGACGGGCGGCAGCTACGGGGGCTACATGACCCTCGCTTCCGCCACGCACTTCGACGACCGGCTGCGGTGCTCGCTCTCCGTGGTCGGCATCTCGAACTTCGTGACGTTCCTCGAGCGCACCGAGGGCTACCGGCGCGACCTGCGGCGGGCGGAATACGGAGACGAGCGCGAGGCGGCGATGCGCGAGTTCCTGGAGCGCACGGCCCCCCTGAACAACGTCGGCAGGATTACGAAGCCCCTCTTCGTCGTGCAGGGCAGGAACGACCCGCGCGTGCCCTGGACGGAGTCGGAGCAGATGGTGGCGGCGCTCAAGAAGGACGGAAGGCCGGTCTGGTACCTGCTCGCCAAGGACGAGGGGCACGGCTTCGTCAAGCGCAAGAACCAGGATTTCCAGCTCTACGCGACGGTGGCCTTCGTGCGGCGCTACCTGCTCGACTGAAGGGGAAAAAAGCAAGGGCGCCTTTCGGCGCCCTTTGCACGACCGGCTGAGGAAGGGTCCCCTGGTGAGGGGGGTAGGATTCGAAACTAGCGGGTAACTTGAATGGTGAGATTAGCCATCAGGAAATTCATATGGCCTTCTTGAACGCTTAGACGAAGCAAGTCCTGTGCCGGTTGCACGTCGATTGTTAAGGTTTGTCAACTAATTGAACGCGCGAGGGTTGCGGACAACTTGGCCGTGTCGTTTCGTCCACTCGGTGTGTCGTCCGGGACTTTTTTTCAGGACGAAACGACAGAACTACCGGGCGACTTCCTCAGTGTCCGGGCTTGACTCGAGCCGTCTCGATCTCGCGGGCGCAGGTGTCGCAGATGAAGTCGTATCCCGAGAGGATGTCGTACACGCGCAGGCACTCGGCGCACGCATAGCGCTCGCATACGTCGCACTGCAGGAGGCTCTGTTGAGGTACGTGGGACGCGCCCCTGCGATAGTCGAGGAGACCCTCCGTCACCGCCCGACGGCACGATTGACAACTGGCTGGGGGCTCCATGCACCACTTCCTCGGGAGGGACGTCGTCGAACTTCGAAGGATGCGGCGGAACAACCCGGTTGTCGAAGCGGTAGGAAGGATAGCACACGCGCGTCCCGCGTCGGGTCCGCTCCTCGCAAGCGACGCGAGAACCGATGCTATGATGAATCCCATCAGCAGTTTCGATTGAACCCCTTGACGGAGCCCCCCATGAAGCGACTCTTGACAGCCCTCGTGGCGCTCGTCGTGCTCGCCGCCCCCGCCCTGGCCCAGAACAACAAGCTGGAGCAGGCGGTGGCCAAGGCCGAGGAGCAGCTGACGAAGGGCAAGCCCGACGACGCGCTCAAGACCCTTTCCAAGGCGGTCGAGCAGAACCCGAGTGCAGAGGCCTACCTGGCCCTCTCCCGGCTGCAGCAGCGCCTGGGAAACGTGGACGAGGCGGCGGCCGCGCTCACCAAGGCGAAGGACATGAGCGCCAGCGCCGCCCCCGCGACCAGGTCCGAGGTGCTCTCGGGCGTGGCGTCGATGGCACTTCTCACCGGCTCCGGGAAGGACGCGCTCGCGGCCGCGAAAGAAGCGGTCGTGGCGGCGCCGTCGCCCGCCGCCCTCGCCGCGCTCGTGCGGGCCCAGGTGCGGGCGGAGTCGGCGCCCGCGGCCCTCAAGACGGCCGAGGACGCGGTGGCCAAACACGCGACGAGCGGTCTCGTGCACGAGGCGCACGGGGAGGCTCTCTCCGGGATGGGCCGGGTCGACGATGCCGTCGCCGCCTACAGGAAGGCGCTCGAGCTCGACCCCAAGCTCACGCTCGCGCGGACCCGTCTCGCGTTCGAGCTGACGCGCCAGAACAAGGGGGCGGAAGCCGTGGTGGAGGCGCGCAAGGCCACCGAGGCCGACCCGAAGGCGGGCGAGGCGTTCGCCGTCCTCGGCCTCGCTCTCCTCGCCCAGAATCCCAAGGACTGGAACACGGCGATCGCGGAAGCCCAGCAGGGGGCGTTCCTTCTGCCCAAGAGCCCGCTGGTCCAGACCGCGGTGGGCCGCATCTTCGAGGCCAACGGCCAGTACGACCAGGCGTCCGCCGCCTACCAGAAGGCCCTCGAGTCCGATCCCGGGTACGGAACCGCGCGGCTCAGCATGCTGCAGGCCGACATCGCCCGCGGCAAGGTGGGGTCCACGATCGCCGACCTCAAGAAGCTCGCGGAGTCGATGCCGGGGAGCGGCGAGGCCCAGCAGCTCGTGGGCGAGCAGATGCTCCGCAAGGGCGAGATGGTCGAGGCGATCCCCGTGCTCGAGAAGGCGATGCAGCTCACGCCCGGCTCGGCGGTCGGGTGGGCGCTCCTCGGCCGCGCCTACCAGTTCAACCGGAGGTTCGACGAGGCGGTGAACGCGTTCAAGAAGGCGGTGGAGCTCGCGCCGACGAACACGCAGTACCGCACCGACCTCGGCCTCTTCATGGGCATCGCCGGGCAGTACGAGGCGGGCGCGGCGGAGCTCAAGAAGGTCACGGCCACTTCCGGCTACAAGGACGCGGCGGCCTGGGTCAACCTGGGCTGGATCTACCGCAACATGAAGCCCCCCAAGACCGCCGAGTCGATCGCCGCCTACAAGAAGGCGCTCGAGATCGACCCCAAGGAGGAGCAGTCCGCGCTCGGCCTGGGCTGGGCCTACTCGTACACGAAGAGCTGGGACGAGTCGATCGCCGCGTTCAACCGGGCCATCCAGATCGAGCCCAAGCAGGCGGGCGAAGCCCAAAACGGCATCGCCTGGGCGTACTTCTTCAAGAAGGACCTGGCCAAGGCCCGCGAGCACATGCAGAAGGCAGCGGAAGCCGGCCGCAACGACCCCCGCCTCAAGGAAAACATCGACCGCATGGAGAAGATGATTGCGGCAGAAGGGGACCGTCACCGAGGAGGAGATGCAGCAGGCCGAGAGGGAGCGCGAGGCGGCGATCGAGGCCAACAAGAAGTTCGACGAGGCCAACCGGCTCGTCCGGAGCAAGAACGCGCTCCAGCGCGTGAGCGGTATCCGCACCCTCTGCGCGCTCGCCGGCGCGGACTGCGTGTCCGCCGCCGTGTTCATGATGCAGAACGACGCCGACTACGGCGTGCGCGAGCAGGCCGCGATCGCCATCGGCAACCTGGGACCGGCGGCCAAGAGCGCCATCCCCAATCTGCGCGCCTGCGTGGCCCAGCCGAAGTACGAGCCCCCGGTCAGCGGCGCCACGAACGAGCAGCTGGACGCCTCGATGAAGCAGGGCGATCTCATCCGCGCCTGCCGCGACGCGCTCGGCAAGGTCCAGAAGTAGGTCCGCGCCGTCCTTCCGCTCAGCGGCCGGCGCCGAGGATACCGCCTCTCCCGGAAACCGTCGGGCCTCGTCTCTGCGAGCGCGCGCCACTGTACCGGGCCATGGTTGCCTTTCCGTAGTCGATCTCCGCCAAGTGTCGGTTGTGTGCGGAGCACATCAGGCAGATGTTGTCGAGGCCGTGGTCGCCGCCCAGGGCATAGGGGTGCCGGTGGTGATACTCGAGGCGAACCCGCTCCGGGCAGCGCCGGCCCTGGTCATCGCGATAGCGGCAGCGACCTCCGTCGCGCTCCTTCAGCGCACGTCGAACGGCCGCAGGTACATGGCGCGACGATGCCGTCGTTTTCGTGGCCGAAAGGTCTTTTCGGGGACCGCTGGTCACGGCATGTCGCTTCGCCTCCAGTCGCTCGAGTTTTTCGGTCACGGCCTTCCCGATGATCGCGGCCAGGTCGCCGTCGGGCACCTCGGAACGCATGAGGACCCGAAGCCTCTCGAGCTTGTCGCGAAGCGCCGCGTCCGCCGTGAACTGCACCTTGTATCGGGCTGGTGAAAGGGGTTGGATCGTCGCTGCGCTCCTGTCAGCAACTCGGTCTGGACCGAGTTGGGGAATCGGATCCGTGACCCGGGCGGGTCCCGGCTCGGTCATGGAAGCTCGGTTTGGACCGAGTCGAGGCTGGGCGAGCGGGTCTTCAACGGGCGCCACTGGCCGCCCGGGCAGCTTTCGCATCACGGAAGGCGCGTCCGGCCGCGGGGCCAGCTCCGCCACGATCTCCTCGATCTGGCGCTTCGTCTTGTGCGCCGCGCGCTCCAGGAGAGTGTCGCGGTTCTCCGGCGTGAGGTGCGGCGCAAGCTTGGCGATCCCCGCCAGGTGGAGCCGGCCGTCGGCGAGCATGGCGAGGAGCAAGGGGTGCTGCCGCGCCGCGCGCGCCACCGTGATGCGCAAGTACGCCTCGTGCTCCGAGAGATGCAATACGTCCGTGCAGTACACGAACATCGAGGGAGCGGCGGCGTGGGCGTAGAGCCGTCGCACCTCCACTTCCCCGATGTGGGCGACGAGGTCGGCCTCCTCGCGTCGCGACTGACGCAAGAGGTCGGCGAGTCGCCGGAGCAGCTCGTCGTCGGACAGGGAGTCGAGCGGCCGTTCGAGTGACATGCAACGACTGTACGCCCGGACCCGGACAGGATAGGTCCGCGCCTAACGCAATAAGCGAGAGATTACTCGGCGAAAAAATCGACGACGCGCGAGCGCAGGATCCGGCCCTTCCACTTGGCGAGAAGCTCGACGTGCCGGGCGTCGGCCGCGTAAGGCGGGAGGTCGGCGAGGCTCCGCAGCCGGACGGAGACGGCCACGTCGTAGTCCTTGACGTGGACGTCGCGCTGGTCGGCGGCCTTGCGGCCGCCGCGCACCTCCTGGACTCCAGGGATCCCGGCGAGGAGCCGGCGCGAGTCCTCGAGGAACTGCGACTCGTCCGCCGGGCTCATGCCCGGGTTCCACGCGAAGAGGACGACGTGGAGGACGGGCGGCCCGGGCTCGATCTGGGCGACGCCGCCACGGGCCAGAGAGAGAGCGCCCAGGACGACGAGCAACACGACGGCGCGGCGATGGATCATCGAGTCCGCATCCTTCCTGGCGCGCTTCAGCTCCAGACGCCGGGGATCTCGCGGCCGCAGTCCGGGCAGCGTCCCTGCGCGAGGCGGTTCTTGAGGACGCGAAAGCCCACGCGTTCCACGAGCAGGGAGCGGCAGCCCGGACAGTACGTGTTCTCCCAGTTGCCGAGACGGCCCGGGAGGTTCCCGGCGTAGACGAACCGCAACCCCTCCGCGACCCCGATCTCCGCCGCGCGCACGAGGGTGCGCGCGCTCGTGGCTTCCGGGTCCGTCATCTTGTAGTCCTGGTGGAAGGCGGTGACGTGCCAGGGCACGTCCGGCGACACCGAGACGAGGAAGCGCGCGATGTCGCGAAGCTCCTCGTCGGAGTCGTTGAAGCCGGGCACGACCAGCGTGACGACCTCCAGCCAGAAGCCCTGCTCGTGGAGGGCGCGGATCGTCCACAAGACGCGGTCGAGGGTCCCTCCGAGCTCGCGGTAGTTTTTGTCGCGGAAGCTCTTCAGGTCCACCTTGTAGAGCCGGACGTAAGGCCGGATGTAGTCGAGCACCTCCGGCGTGCCGTTGCCGTTCGAGACGTACGAGCACACGAGGCCCTTCTTCATTCCCTCCCGGAACACTTCCACCGCCCACTCGCTCGTGATGAGCGGCTCGTTGTAGGTCGAGGTCAGGATGCGCGCGCCTCGGGAGAGGGCGAGGCCGACGATCTCCCCGGCGGTGATCGACTGCGGTGGAGCGACGGCCGCAGGATCGCGTAACGCCTGCGAAGTCAGCCAGTTCTGGCAGTAGCCGCAGTGGTAGTCGCAGCCGAGCATCCCGAACGAAAGGGCGGTGGAGCCGGGATAGGCGTGGAAGAACGGCTTTTTCTCGACGGGGTCGAGGTGGAGCGCGCCCACGTAGCCGAAGGGGACGCGCAGCGTGCCTCCCTCGTTGAATCGGACGCGGCAGATGCCGTCGCGGCCGGGGGGGACGAGGCAGCGGTGCCCGCAGGCAAAGCAGCGGACGCGGTCGTCCGCCAGCTTTTCGTAGAGAGCACCTTCGCGGGTCTGTCGGGCCAGCATCTGGCCGAGGGCTGACTGCGTCGTCGCGGCCATCGCCGCCTTTCCTTCATTGATTATAGGAGCCGCGGCCTTGACAGGCGCGCCCGGCAGGCCGATATTGTTTAGGCGAATCAAAAGCGAAAGTAATGATCCGACCCGGCGTCCCCGCTCCCAACCTCGCGCCCCGCATGGGAACGGAGGTCGTACGCGAGCGGAGCGGCGTCGTCTATCACACGCTCCGGGCCCGAAGCCTCGTCAACCGCTGTACGTCGCCTCGCATGCCCTTCCGGTGGACGGTCAATCCCTACCGGGGATGCGCGATGGGGTGCCGCTACTGCTACGCGACGTACACCCACGAGTTCATGGGCATCGCCGCCCCCGAGAGCTTTCACTCCGTGATCTACGTCAAGGAAGGAGCGGAAGTGGAGACGGCGCGCCAGCTCTCCTCGATCGTCAAACGCGGCGAGCTCATAGCACTCGGCACGGCCACCGACCCCTACCAGCCCGGCGAGTCCGAGTTCAAGGTCACGCGGCGGTTCCTGGAGGCGGTGGCCGCGCATCGCAACGTCCGCCTCTCGATCACCACCAAGGGCGCCCTCGTCCTCCGCGACGTCGACCTCCTGGCGAAGATCCGGGAGCGCTCGTCCGTGAGTCTCAACGTCTCTCTCATCTCCCTGCGCGAAGACCTGCTTCGGCGCCTCGAGCCGTGGGCGCCGCCCCCGGATGTCCGACTGGAGGTGATGCGGCGCCTGCGGGAAGCCGGCCTCGAGGTGTCCCTTTCGATCGCCCCGATCCTTCCCGCGCTCACGGACACCGAACCGGACCTCGACGCGCTCATGGGCCGAGCCGCGGAAGCCGGGATTCGGCACATGTTCTGGAACATCCTCTTCCTCCGCTCCCCGACGCGGGAGAAATACCTGCGGTGGATCGGGGAGGAGTTCCCGAGCTATCACGAGGCCTACTCGCGCGCGTATGAGGGAACGGCCTACTTGAAGGGAGCCTACGCGGACAAGATCCGCTCGATGATGGATCGCCTCCGCAAGAAGCACGGGCTCGACGCGCGTCAGGCCTCGGAGGACGAGAGAAAGCACCTCGCCGCCGCCCGACAGCTCGCGCTATGGGGATAGCGACCCACTCGGTCCGGACCGAGTCACGGTTCTACCCATTCCGGGGCGAAGGTGAATGCTAAGATCCGATCGGACAGGGGAGGCGACGGTGAGCAGCGTGAAGGTCGAGCGACAGGGGCGGCTGGCCGTCCTGCGGATGGACAAGGCGCGCGGCAACTCGATCGACGAGCCGTTCGCCGAGGACATGCGCGACGCCTGCCGCACGGTCGCCGACGACGGGGACGTCCACGGGGTGCTCCTCGCGTCCGCCCATCCCAAGCTCTTCTGCCCCGGCCTCGACCTCCCGACTCTCTTCCAGTACGACCGGCCGTCGATGTCCCGCTTCATGGGCACGTTCGGAGAGGCGGTCCTGGCGCTCTTCTCGATGCGCAAGCCCGTGGTGGCGGCGATCGCCGGCCACGCCGTGGCGGGCGGCTGCGTCCTCGCCCTCACCGCCGACCACCGCATCCTGCGCCGCGGGTCGCAGATCGGACTGAACGAGGTGCGGGTGGGCCTGCCGCTGCCGTGGTCGGTGGCGCTCCTGCTGAAGGCGGGCGTTCCCCCCGCCTCGCTGTCCCGGGTCGCCCTCCTCGGCGAGAACTTCACCGACGAGGAAGCACGGACGATCGGGCTCGTCCACGAGGTGCGGGACGCCGAGGGCTTCGAGGCGGCGTGCGTCGCCCGAGCCCAGGAGTTCGCGGAGAAGGACACCGCGGCGGTGGGCACGACCAAGGCCTACCTCCGCGACGCGGCGCTCCGCGAGATGCAGTCCGGGGAGAAGGAGCGGCAGGGAGAGTTCCTGGACGCCTGGTTCTCGCCCGCCGGTCGGGAGAAGATCGGGCAGACGGTGGAGGCGCTCGCCAAGAAGGCGTCGTGACTCAGAAGACCGTGCGCTTCTGGACCTCCTGCTTGGAGGCGAGGGCGAGCCGGGGGTCTACCGGCTTCCCGTCGGCGATCCGCGCGGCGACGTACTCCCCCACCGCCGGCCCGTGCTTGAAGCCGTGGCCCGAGCCCCCGCCCACGAGCCAGACGTTGGGCCGATCGGGGTGCCGGTCGATCAGGAAGTCGCCGTTCGACGTGTTCTCGTACTGGCAGACCTCCGAAGCCACGATCGGCGCGTCCCTGAGCGCGGGGAAGCGGCGGCCGACGAACTCGCGGACGCCGGCCATCGTCTCCGCGGTGGGCACTCTCTCGAGCGAGTCCGGATCGGCCGCCGGACCGTGGCGGTCGGGAGCGACCTTGAATCCGCGCCCTTCGTGGTCCGGCAACCCGTAGATCTCCTCCGCGAAATCCACCCACACGGGAAGGTTCGGCGACTGGAACCTTGTGTCGCCAGGGGGCACGCCGAAGTAGAAGACCTCCTGGCGCGTCGGGAAGATCCGCGCGCCGAGGAGCTCGGGAAAGAGCTTGGCCAGCCAGGGCCCACAGGCAAAGACGAACGTTTCCGCGGACAGGACCCGGCCGGACGACGTCTTCACCGCCCTGAGCTCGCCGCGGCCTTCCGGAGGGAGGACACGCTCCTGAACGTAGGAGGCGCCGACTTTCCGCGCGCTCTCGGCCACGGCCTGCACGCCGCGAAACGCCGCGAGGAACCCGCTGTCGGGCTCGTAGATGGCCCAGGTGACGGGGCCTAGGGAAATCTGTGGCCAGCGCTTCTCGAGTGCCTCGCGCTCGAGACGCTCGTGGGGGACACGGAGCCGCTTCAGCGTCTCGAGCGTGGTGGTGGTCAGCGGATCCTGCTCCCGCGCCATCCAAAGGACGCCCGCGGGCTGGAAGTACGAGGGCCGCCCCGCCTCGCGGAAGAGCTCCTTCCAACGCTCGAGCGACCGCATCGACCAGCGGGTGTAGATCTCCTGGTCGCCGTAGCCCATGCGAATGACCCGGCTCTGTCCGCCCGAGCTCGCTCGGGCGTTGCCGGGGCCGTACGCATCGACGAGGGCCACCCTCCGGCCGCTTCTCTGCAGCTCGAGCGCCGTCCACGCGCCGAACACGCCGGCCCCCACGACCACGACGTCGAAAGGAGCGGACGCCGTGACGGCGGGGGCCTGGCCGCGCGCCGGCCGGGGCGCGAGCGCCGCGCCGAGCGCGCCCGCCCCGGCGGTGCGAACGAATCCTCGGCGGGTCGTCCTCACGGAAGAACCAGCCGAGGCGCCCCCCGAGAGAGGCGCCCCGGTCTCAGAAGTTGACGCGGGTCGAGATGCCGAACGTCCGCGGCGGGTTCGTGATGAAGCCCACGCGCGCGCGCAGGCCGCGCTCCCGATCCAGCGACAGCAAGGCCGTCTCGTCCGTCAGGTTGTTGAGAAAGAGGGCCACGTCCCACCGGCCAATGATGACGCCGAGGCGGACGTTGACGATGTCGTACGCGGGCAGCTCCGGATCGAACCGGAACGTCGCCTGCGTCAAGGGGCCCCCGATCGTGTTCGGCGCGAACGACAGCAGATTCACGACGCCGGTGGATGGATCCTCGTCGCCCACCTGGGTGAAGCGCGAGCCGATGTGCTGGTAGGTGCCGGTGGCGTAACCCAGCCAGCGGTTCCCCATCTGCCAGTGGTAGGTGGCGGCGGCGGTCAGCTGGAACTCCGGCACGCTGGGCAGCCGATTCCCCTCCTGGATGCCCGAGACGACGCTCACGGTCCCGTTTGGGGCGGTCGAGGTCACGGTGGAGCGGAGCTCGGAGTTGTTGAAGCCGACGGTCACTGCGAAGTCGAAGTTGTCGCTCGGCGTCGCCGCGAACTCGAGCTCGGCGCCCATGCTGCGGGCCTTGGGGACGTTGAAGATCACGCGGGACGAGCACGAGCCGGCGGTCACGGTGGCCTGGAGGTCGCTGATGTCCATGTAGAAGGCGGAAACGTTGAAGGTCCCCCGACCGCCCATGAACCGCGACTTCGCCCCGAGCTCGTAGTTCCAGGCCGTCTCGTCCTCCCACGTCTCGCGGCCGCCGAACGTCTCGAGGTCGCGCGCGGTGCACAGAGGCACGTTCAGCGGGTCGTTGATCCCGCCGAGCCGGAAGCCCTTCGAAATCTGGGCGTTGAGGTTCAGGTTCTCGTTCACCTTGTAGGCGGCGATGACGCGGGGGGCGACGCCGTTCGCGTCGGTGTCGCCCGGTTGGGACACGAGCGACGTGCCGTTGTTGTCGTTGCCGAAGAGGCCGTCGAAGACCTGGGTCTTGTCCTCGCTGAAGTTGTAGTAGCGGAGACCGCCGGTGAGGCTGAGCTTGTCGGTCAGGGAGAACGTCGCCTCCCCGAAGAGCGCGAACTGGTCGAGCTTGTAGCCGAGCTCGGACCAGAAGAGGCCGTCGGTGGGAGCGAGGAGCCCCTGGGTGGGAATGCCGCTCAGGGCCTGGAACCCGGCCACCAGCAGGTGCTGGGCGTAGTCCCGCTTCGTGTTGCTGTAGAAGCCGCCCGCCACCCAATGGACGCGCTCCTTCCCGCCGGAGAGGCGGACTTCCTGGGTCCACACCTTCGCGTTCGTGATGTCGTCGAGCGGCGCGTCGAGGGTATAGACGTTCTGGGGGAGGCCGACCGTGCCCCCGGTGATGCTGGAGGTCAGGGCTCCCGCGTCGCGGACCACGAGCACGTCGCGGTAGGTGTAGGACGTGATCGACGTGAGCGCGACGCTGCCGAAGTTGTAACCGATGTTGAGGTCGGCGAGGAGGAAGTCGTCGGTGAAGGGCTCGCCGATCTGGGAGAAGATCTTGCGCCCGCCGAGCGTGACCGCCGGCCGCGTGGTGGTGAAGGGATTGGCGAGGATGTTGAACTCGTCGATGCGGTTCCAGCCATCCATGGCCGCCCGCTGGTAGAAGACACGAGGCGTGATCGAGAGCTTCTCGTTCGGCGCGATGCGGACGGCGGCGCGCACTCCCGTCCGGTCGCCGGTGTTGACGTCTTCCTCGACGCTCAGATCGGGCTGTATTGCGTCGGTGAAGCCGGCGAGCCGGTTGTAGTACCCCGCGACCCGGAGGGCCGCCTTCTCGCCGAGGGGCGCGTTGAAGCCGAACTTGACGTTGCCCCCCTGGCTTCCGCCGTCCACCGTGCTCGCGCCGATCTCGCCGAACACCTTCTTCACGCCGAGCTCGGGCTGGTTGCTGATGTAGCGCACCGTGCCCGAGAGGGACCCCGAGCCGAAGAGCGTCCCCTGCGGCCCGCGGAGCACCTCGACGCGCGACACGTCGAAGAGGTCGATGTCGGGCGTGAAGAGCGAGAGGGAGATGACCGACTCGTCCAGGTAGGCGCCCACCGACTCCTTGACCCCCGGCTGATCGCGCGCGATCTGGCCCGAGGAGGCGCCCCTTATCGCGACCTGGCTCTGCCCCGGCCCGAGATTCTGCACGCTGAGGCCGGCCACGTTCGCGGCTACGCCTTCGATGTCCTCGACGCCCCGGGAGCGAAGCACCGCCTCCGTGGGGGCGGCCACCGAGACCGGGGTGTTGAAGACGGTCTCCTCGCGCTTCATGGCGGTGACCGTGATCTCCTCCGTGAGCTGCGCCTCGAGCGTGAAGTTCGCCGTCGCGCTCCCCCCCGCCTCGACCTTCAGGTCCTTCTCCGTCCACTTCGCGAAGCCCTTGACCGATGCCGTCACCGAGTAGACGCCGGGAGCGAGTGCTACGGTGTAGGTCCCGTCGGCGGAGGACGTGACGTCCTTGGCGGCTTTCGTCGCCTGGTTCGTGATCGTGAGGATCGCGCCGGGCACGCCCGCGCCGCTCGAGTCGCGCACGACGCCGGTGATCGTCCCCGTGGGTTGGGCGAGCACGGGCAGAGCGACGATGGCGAACGCCACCGCGATCAGCCCCGACTTCGGTAGCTGCAACATGGTCCCCTTCTTTCTTGCTTCGGCTTCGGCCGGATCCAGGAGTTCGATTTCTTGAACGACCGCCCCATGATTCGACCCGAATCGAAACTTGTCAAGGCGGCCGCTCAACGCACGCGTGAGGCACGGACGCGGCGCCAGAACCAGAGGGCAGCGAAGACGGTTCCCACCGCGGCGGCGATTCCGAGGGCCCGGTTCGCGCTTCCCATGAGCGCTTTCACGGCCTCCCAGTTGTCGGCGAGGGCGTAGCCGGCGACGGCGAGAAAGGCGTACCAGATCGCGGACGCGAGCGCCGCGGGAACGATGGCTCGCCGCAGGGGCATACCCACGACGCCGGCGAAGGGAGTGACCGCGGCCCGCACTCCGGGGAGGAACCGGCTCAGGAAGATCCCGACGACGCCGTACCTCGAGTAGGCCTCGGCGAGGATCGTCAGGGCGGCCGCGGGCATGACCCTCCGCCCCCACCCGGTCGCGAAGAAGGAAGCCCCGTGGCGGCGCGCCAGGGTGTATGTCCAGACCGCGGTGAGCGTGTTGCTCAGCCAGCAGAGGAAGGCGAGGGGAACGACCGAGACCTCCCCGCGCCGCGCGAGGAACGCCCCGAGCGCCACCGCGGTGTCCGCGGGTACGGGGGGAAAGACGTTCTCGAGCGAGGAGAGGGCCATGAGCACGAGGTACGTGGGGACGGTGGGGAGCTGGGCCAGCCCGTCGAGGAGGCGCTCAAACACCCCGGACCGCCTCGTGCACCAGGTGCACGATCGATCGATAGGGTCGACCCGCGGCCCGGCCCATGCCGATCTCGCAGGTCCGGCAGGTCGAGTAGAGGCCGGCGTCGTCCCCGAACGAGCGCACCTCCGCGCCCTCCGCCGCGGTCGCGGCCCGGGTCAGCTCGGGAACGAAGAACCCGCGGTCGCCGGCGAACCCGCAGCACTCCGCACTCCTGGGAACTCGCGCGCACTCCGCGTGAGCCTGCGCGACCTTCATGAGGTCGGGAAGGCCGCCGGACTTCACGAGCGTGCACGTGGGATGGAGCACGGCGGTGCCCGGGCGGCGCGGCAGGGAGTCGAGGCCGGGCAGGACCTCCCGCGCCCAGAAGGACGGAAAGTCGTAGAGGGCGAGGCGTCGGCCCCGGGTACGCAGGGCCTCGGCAACCAGATCCTGCAGAGTTCCCGCGCAGGGCGAAGCGTCGGTCACGACGGGGTCTCGCCCCTCGCGCGACGCGCCCCAGAGGGCGTCCGCGGTGCGCGCGGCGACGACGCGGGCTGCCTCCGAGTACGCCTTGCTCGCGAAAGGCATGCCACAGCAGAGGCCCGCGACCCCCTCCGGATAGCGGAATCCGAAGCCCGCCCACCCGAGCACGTCCGCCATCGCCCGAGCGGGTGGGGTCACGGCGCCTTCGCTCGGCAGTGGACCGATGAGGCGAGTGAGGCAACTCGGGAAATACACGACGGTGCGCGCGCCCGAGATGACGGGCGAGGGAAGCGGAGGGGCGGCACGGGGGAGCTCGATCTCGGGCGCCAGATGCGGGACGAGCGAAGGCGCCGTCCTGTGGAGCACGTCGGTCACGATGTCCAGCGCTCGCGCTCCACCGGGCAACGCCCGAACCACACCCGCCATTCGCAGACCGGAGCTCAACAGGCTCGCGGTCAGGTCGAAGTGTCGTGCGGCGAAGCGCGCGAGACCGCGAGCCTGCGGGGACATCGCCGCCGCCTTCGCCTCCTTCACGAGGGCTCCGGTGTCGATCTTCACCGGACACGAGGTCTGGCACATGGAGTCGCCCGCGCAGGTTTCGATCCCGTCGTACTCGAAGTCGCGGGCGATGGCTTCCGCCCAAGCGCGGTCCTCCGCATCGCCCGTCCCCCGCAGGCGCACGAGCTCGCGCGTGACGGCGATGCGCTGGCGGGGCGTGAGCGTGAGGTCGCGCGAGGGGCACCGCTGCTCGCAGAACCCGCACTCGATGCAGGCGTCCGCCACGGGAGAGATCGTGACCGTGGGCTTCAGGTCCTTGAGGTGGACGCGCGGGTCGTCGTTGAGAATCACCCCGGGGTTCAGGATGCGGTCGGGGTCGAAGAGGGACTTGACCCGGTGCATCACCTCGTAGGCGCGCGCCCCCCACTCCTGCTTCACGAAGGGCGCCATGTTGCGGCCGGAGCCGTGCTCCGCCTTGATGGCGCCGTCGTACTTCCCGGCCACGATGTCCACGAGCCCCTGCATGAAGGCGCCGAAGCGCTCCACCGCCGCCGCGCTCCGCAGGTCCTCGGCGAGGACGAAGTGCAGGTTTCCGTCCTTCGCGTGGCCGAAGAGCACGGTGTCGGGCACTCCTTCCCGGGCGAAGAGGTCCTGGAAGTCGCCGATCGCCTCCGCGAGGCGCTCCACGGGAACGGCGACGTCCTCGGTGAGCACGGAGGTCCCGCGCGGGCGGAGGGCGCCGGTGGAGGCGAAGAGCCCTTTGCGCAGCTTCCAGAGGTGGGCCCGCGCCTCCGCGTCGCTCGTGAATCGGGGAGGCTCGAGCAGACGGAAACCGGAGAGCACGCCCCCCGCCTTCTCCACCGCTTCCCGCAGGGATTCCTCGTCCTCCGTGCGGAACTCGGCGAGGAGGGCGGCGGTGCGCGGGGTCACCGCGAAGGCGTGCGGCTGCTCGGCGGCGATCGATCGCAGCGACGCCGCGTCGAGGATCTCGAGGGCGGCCGCTCCCGCCTCCGCGAGCGGGAAGACGGCGGCCCCCGCCTCCTCCAGCTCGGCGAAGGGAACGAGGGCGGTGGCCCGCGCGGGAGGGTCCGGCACCGTCCGGTAGGTGACGTCGGCGACGAAGGCGAGCGTTCCTTCGGATCCCACGATGAGGTGCGCGAGGATGTCCACGGGCCGGTCGTAGTCGACGAAGGCGTTCAGGCTGTAGCCGGTGGTGTTCTTCCGCGAGAACTTCCGGCGGATCCTTTCCGCGAGGGGAGCGTCCGACCGCACCTCGTCGCGCAGCGCGAGAAGGCCCGCCCACAGCTCGGGGCGGTCGCGGCGGAGCCGCTCGTCCGCGTCCGGCTTCGACGTGTCCACGAGCGTGCCGTCGGCGAGCATCACCGTGAGGGAGTCGACCGTGTGGTAGCTGTTCTGCACCACTCCGCAGCACATGCCGGACGAGTTGTTGTTGACGATGCCCCCCACCATCGCGGCGTCGATCGACGCGGGGTCGGGGCCGAGGCGCCACCCGAGGGGAGCGAGCAGCCGGTTCACGTGGGCACCCACCACCCCGGGCTGGACCCAGACCCGCCGGCCTCCGTCGAGGACGCGCACGCCCCGCCAGAAGGGAGCGACCTCGACGAGGAGGTCGTCGGTGACCGCCTGCCCGGAGAGCGAGGTGCCCGCGGCGCGGAAGGTCAGGTGCCGGCGGTTCCGGCGCGCGTAGGCGAGGATGTCGCGCACCTCCGCGAGGTCGCGGGGGCGCACCACCGCCTCCGGGACGAGCCGGTAGATCGAAGCGTCGACGGATCGGCCCAGCCGATCGATCGGCCGGTAGAGCACGCGCTCCGGATCGAGGATCAGGGCGAGGTCGGCCACGAGACCGGGATCGTGGGAACGCACGTCAGGGCTGCTCGGGGACGCTCTCGCCCACGGGGACCTGGAAGCGGTAGCGCGTCCCCCCGGCGTTGAGCGTGATCGTCGCGGTCGTCTTCGTGGTGAGCCGGTCGCGGGTCATCCCCTGGCTGTCCGTGACGAGGATGCGCCCGGCGGAGTAGAGCGACCCGTTGGAGGCCCGCAGCCGAACCTCGACGTCGGGGAACCGCGCCCCGCCCCTCTTCTGGACGCGCACCAGGATCTGCGACTGTCCGCCGCCTTCGGGCAGCTTCGCCGGCTCCGCCCAGGCGGCCACGATGATCTCCTCCTCGACCTTCTTCACGGGTAGCGGCGCCTCTTCCTCGGGAGCGGTCACCGGGGAAAGAGGCGTGCCTGGGGGGGGAGGAGGAGGAGGAGCATTGTGGACCGTCCGACACGACGCGAGTGCCATGGACAGAAGGAGGAGGACGGTGGCGGAGCCCCGGGAGAGTGTCATCCTGAAAGGTCTATCCTACCGCGCTCGTCGCGCGACAGCCCGAGAGAGGTACGATCATGCTCGTGAGCCGAGCCGCCGAGCTGGGGCTGAAGGTCGCCGCCGCCCTCGCCTTCCTGGCTCCCCTCCTCACCCGCGTCGTCCTGGGCTGGGCCTTCTACCTCACGGGAAGCGGAAAGTGGGCGCACTTCGACAACACCGTGACCTTCTTCACCGAGCTCGGCATCCCCTTCCCCCAGGCGAACGCGGCGTTCGTGGCCACGCTGGAGCTCGTGGGGGGCATCTGCCTGATCGGGGGCCTCCTCACCCGTCTCTTCGCGACCGGGCTCGGCTCCACGATGGGGGTCGCCCTCATGACCGCGGACAAGGAGCGTTTCCTCGAGTCCTGGACCCCCGCGAGCGACTTCAACCCGATCGACATCCCCGCCTTCGTCTACCTCCTCTTCCTCCTGTGGCTCGCCCTCTACGGCCCCGGTCCCGTGAGCCTGGACAACATCCTCGCGCGCTGGCTCAAGATCGGGAAGACCGCGCAAGCCTAGGGGCGGGCGCGCGGACGCGCTTGGCTCAGTCCAGCTCCCCTTCCACGAACCACGCCTCGCGCAGCCGGTCGCGGAAGATGCGGTAGACGCCCCCGCCCGCGAGGGCCACGTCCCATTCCTCGCGGCTCCAGGCCACGTCCCACCAGTCGCCGGACGCGCGCCACGGCCCCGCCCGGTCGACCACCGTCCCGTGCACGCCGGGCGCGGCGACGAACGCGGGGGCTCCCCCGCGCAGCACCACGTCGGCCCTCCGCGGCGGGCGGAAGAGCCGCAGGCCCACCCGCGGAGAGCCGGGAGAGAGAGGAACCGGAGCCGCGGGTCCCGGGGCGAACGTCCCCATGGCGAATGCGCTCGGCCGGTGCGTGTCGAGGAGAGACGCGGCCCCCCCGCGTCCCGCGGCCGTCCACTCGTGCAGGCGGGCCATCGTTTCCGCCAGCTTCTCCGGCGAGGGCTGCGCGGGATCGAGGAGCGAGAACTGGACGGAGCGCGCGGGGGTGGGCTCCGCGCGCACAGTGATCGCCCGGATGGCGTCGCGCGGCGGGTGCACCTCGAGGTCGAGGAGGACGAGGGTCCGCCAGGTGCGCGACTCCACGGAAGGCGCCGCCGGCTTCAGGACCCGGCGATGCACGGAGCCGTCCACGAGGCCGAGGTCGAGGGCGAGCGAGGCGGCACGGCGAGAGCGCTTCACGAGACCGGCGCAGAGCGGCTCGAGTACGCGGGCAAGAAGGAAGGACAGGGGCTCCAGGCCTTCCACCGGCCAGTCCAGGTCGAGCGACATCTCGAACGACTCCGGAACGGGTGTCGTCGCGAAGACCGCTTCGTCCTCGCCGAGGGCGCGACGCCTGAGGCGCGGCCCCTCGGGACCGAGCCGCGCGGAGAGCTCCACCGCGGGCAGCCGCGCGAGATCGCCGATCCTCCGGATCCCCCAGCGGCGCAGCAGCTCCTCGTGCTCGGGATCGAGGTCGAGGAGGCCGAGGGGCAGGGTGGCGAGCGCCGCCGCCTCCTCCCCCGCGGAGACGACGGTCAGCCCCGGCCGCGCGCGGGCGAGGACGAGCGCGGTCGTCCGCGAGAAGGCGAGGGCGACGTTCGTCTCCAGCGCCCGTCCATGGGCGGCGAGGAGGAGGGCGCGGCCCAATGCCTCCGGCCGCGGCCAGGTCCGGCCGAGACCGTGAAGGTCGAGGAGCACGGCGGTGGGGCCGCGGGCCTCCACCCGCGGCGTGAACTCACGCGCGAGGTCGAGGAGCGCGCTCGTGGAAGGGAGAGGCCGGGGAGAGTGAAGCCCGCCGTACATGGCGCCGCCGGAGCAGGAGGTCCCCTCAGGAGAAGGTGCAAAGCGCGAACGACGCGCGACGCGGCGCCTGGATCCCGGAGAGCACCTCCGTCTCCAGGGCGGCGAGAAGGCGGCCGGGGCCGGGGGGCCCGGACCAGCTCGGCCGCGAAGGCGGGAGGGCGAGGCGGGCACCTCCGGGGCTCTTCGCCACGTGCCCCTCGGCGACGAGGAGAAGGACGGTGGGTGTCTCTTCCACGACGCGCTGCAAGCGGATCCAGGTGGGTCCGGGGAGGCGGCGGAGGTCGTGGCGGGGGGCGTCCGCGAGGTCGAGAAGGACGACCTCGAAGAGGCCGGACCCCGCGAGCGTCCCCACCGCGGAGACGGCGGAGGGGAGGGCCTGGGGCCCCGGCACTCCGCGCAGCCAGAGGAGTCGCGCGAGATCGACTCCCGCAGAGGCGGCGGAGGCGGGGTCGAAGCGATCGTCGGGGTCCACGAGGGCGCCGAGCGCCCCCCCTCGCGTGGTGCGCGCGAAGAGGGACAGGACGAGGCCCGTCCGCCCCGAGGAGGCGGGGCCGTGGACTTCGGAGAGCTCGCCGCGCGGGAAGCCACCGCCGAGCAGCGCGTCCACGGTTCCGATCCCCGAAGGGAGGGGGGTGCGGCGGCGGTCCTCTCCCCGCAGGGGCGGCCCCTCACGCTGCAGCCGGCGGGCTCGCAGGAGGTCCTCGAGGGCGGCCTTGGTGGCAGCTGACATTCGCTTTTTCTTCGCTATCCTGGCTCCGAAAAAATGGGTTGTCAAGCCCCGACATTTCGTATCTACAATCACAGAAGCAGCTCGCAGCTTGGGGAGGGGGAAAATGCACAGAAGGGTCCTGCTCGCCGTCTTTCTCACCGTCTCGGCGCGCGCTTTCGCACAACCCGCGGCTCCCCCCCCCGCCCCTCCTCCCCTGCGCCTCAGCGACGCCGACCAGGAGGTCTTCCTCCGCGAGGCCGAGATCGTCAAGACGAAGGGCGGCCCCCGGGGGCATCACCGGCTCCACGCGCGCCACGCTCCGCCGGGGCGACGTCGTGCACGACGCCCACATCCAGGGGCATCGACCAGCACAAGGCCCAGATCACCCTGGGCACGGGCATGGAGCTGGACTTCCGCGACAGCTGGCGCAACAACGTGGCGGCCTACCGCCTCGACCGGGCGCTCGGCCTGGGCATGGTGCCGGTGACGGTCGTCCGTCGGCACGACAAAGGCGACGCCGCCTTCACCTGGTGGGTGGACGACGTGCTCATGGTGGAGCAGGAGCGCTTCAAGAAGAAGATCCGCGCCCCCGACATCGACGAGTGGAACCGCCAGATGCTCGTGGTGCGGATCTTCGACCAGCTCATCTACAACTTCGACCGGAACCTGGGCAACCTCCTCATCGACACGCAGTGGAACATCTGGATGATCGACCACACCCGCGCCTTCAAGATCTTCGACGAGCTGAAGAGCGAGAAGAACCTCGGCGACCGCTGCGCGCGCGACTTCCTGGCCTCGATGCGCCGCCTCGACAAGACGACGCTCAAGCCGCTCCTCGCCGACCTGCTGAACGAGGGGCAGATCGACGCGCTCCTCGCCCGCCGCGACCGTATCGTGCGCTGCTACGAGGAGAAGATCGGGGCGCGGGGGGAGGCGAGTGTCCTCTACGACCTGCCGACGCGGATCAGGGCGGAGATGCCGCGAGTAGGGGCGGACTCGAGCTTCGAGAGCAGGAGCCGGAGCTTCGCGGGGTCGGGCTCGAGCGCCATCACCTCCCGGACGTAGCGCAGGAGCGGCTCTCCGTCGCTCTCGGGAAGAAGGAGACGCTTCCCCCGGTGGAGGGCGAAGGCCTTTCCTTCCTCGAGGACGAGGGCGGCGGGCGGACCCCCGTAGAACTTCGAGAGGCCCACGTCGATCTGGACGACGCGCCCGTCGTAGCGCGGGAAGACGAGGCCGCCCTCCGTGACGGTGTGGCCGACGACCATGCGTCGGCATTGATGCCTCGCGAGAACCGCCGCGAGGTGCGGGGCGAGCGCGGGATCGCCCTGGGCGAGGCCGCGGAACCAGAGGGGACCGTCGGGATCGCTGGACACGAGCGCCGTCAGGGGATCGGGCTCCGCGAGCTCGCGGCGAACGCGGTCGTTGAGCTCGCGGAGCGGGAAGTCCGCGTACTTGGGCGAGATCCCGCCGTGCAGGAAGAGGGTGTCGCCGATGCGGACGACCGCGTTCTCGCGGCGGAGCCAGGAGCCGTACGTCCCCGTCGGGGGCGAAGGCGAGGCGGTGCTCGACCCAGCCGAGAGGATGCTCGTCGTCGAAGCGCTTGCGGTCCTCTTCGCCGAGGGGCGGCTCCTCCTTCTTCTTGCGCTCGGCCTGGATCGCCTGCCAGAATCGCTCGCGCCGCTGCTCGGAGTCGGGGGTCCGGAAGGCCGCGAACTCCCCGGGGACCACGTAGCGCAGGTCCCCGAGCATGTTCATCGCCTCGTGGTTCCCGACGAGCGCGTGCACGAGCCCGCCCGCCTTCTTCGCCTCCTTCTCGAGGCGCTGCAGCAGGTCCATGACCTTGCGCGAGTCCGGCCCGCGGTCCACGCGGTCGCCCGTCTGGACGAGGTGGGCCTTTCCTCCCGTCCACTTGAGCTTCGCGTCGACGATCCCCGCGTCCTTGAGCACGGCGCACGAACGCGGCGTGGTCGCCGTGAACGTCCCCCACGGCGACGACGCGCGATACGTTGTCCCAGGCGTCGTCGCCGTGGGATGTCGTTGTCGTGGCAACGATCGTGATGCCTGTTGCGAGGAGATTTCTTGCCAAGGCAGCCCCCAGGGCTCTCATGGCCGATTCCCTCTTGCTTGCCCGTTCGCTCAATTCCGCGAGCACCATCTCGAGCTGCGGGCGCACGCCCTCGGCGAGACGCGCGTGGCCGGCCGCGTTGGGGTGGAGACCGTCGGGATGGTTCAGCTCCCGCCGACCCGCGACACCCTCCAGCAGGAAGGGGACGAACGGCACCCGGTAGTCCGCGGCGAGCCGCGGGTAGATGTCGCCGAAGCGGCGGGCGTAGTCCTCGCCGGTCGCCCCGGAAGGGATACGCATGCCCACGAGGAGCACGAGCACCCCCGCGGCCCGCGCGTCTTCCACGATGCGACGAAGGGCGGCCTCCGTCGCCTCCAGAGGCAGGCCGCGAAGGCCGTCGTTGATGCCGAGGGCGACGACGAGCACGTCCGGCTTCCGGCCGAGGATCGCGGGAAGTCTAAGCAATCCTTCCGCCGCCGTCTCCCCGCTCACGCCCTCGTTCCGGATGCGCACGCGCCGGCCCTTGCCCTCGAGCGTACGCCCGAGGATCGCCGGGT
Source organism: uncultured Acidobacteriota bacterium (assembly GCA_963742595.1). GTDB lineage: Bacteria > Acidobacteriota > Vicinamibacteria > Fen-336 > Fen-336 > CAVPGH01. The sequence goes on from CAVUMT010000001.1 coordinate 2,042,870, forward strand.
ACGCCTCGGTCGCGGGAAGCCTCCAGCCCGAAGTGAGGCTGTCCCCCAGGAACGCCACGAGCGGGCCTTCGTCCCCGGTGCAGCCGGTAGCCGCGAACAGCCAGGGGAGCACGAGGACCGTCCGGCCCTTCATCCGATCCGGATCGCGATCTTGCCGAAGTGCGTCTGGCCGGCCATGTGCTCGAACGCGGCCCGGCTCTCCGCGAACGGGAAGACCCGGTCCAGCACCGGGCGCAGCCGGTGGCCCTCCACCGCACGGATCATCGACTCGAAGGTCTCGCGGCTGCCTACGATGACGCCCTGCACGCGGATGTTCTGCATCAGGAGGGGAGCGAGGTTCACCTCGGCGGTGGGACCGGCGAGGACGCCGATGAGGCTGATCGTCCCGCCCACGCGCACCGCGCGTACGGAGCGTGGGAAGGTCCCTCCGCCCCCCACCTCCAGGACGTGGTCGGCCCCCACCCCGCCCGTCAGGTCCTTCACCTTCTTGTCCCAGTCCGGCGTCGTCTTGTAGTTGACGAGCTCGGAAGCACCCAGGCTCTTCGCCCGCTCCAGCTTCCCGTCGCTGCTCGACGTGACGATCACCCGCGCCCCCAGCATCTTCGCGAACTGGAGCGCGAAGATGGAGACTCCGCCCGTCCCCAGCACGACGAGCGTGTCTCCCGCGCGCAGGCCGCCCTGCTCCACGAGAGCGCTCCAGGCCGTGACCGCCGCGCAGGGGAGCGTCGCCGCCTCTTCGTCCGACAGGTGGGCGGGAACGGGAACGACCCCCTCCTCGTCCAGGATCATCTGCTCCGCGAGCGTCCCATCGAGCGGTCCCCCGAGTGCGGAGACGAGCTTCGACTTCGTGGGCGGCCCCGCGATCCATCTCTGGCAGAAAATCGGGGACACGCGCTGCCCGGCTTTCACCCGCGTCACTCCGTCGCCCACGCGCACGACCTCCCCGACGCCGTCGGAGAGCGGGATGAGCGGGAGCGGCTGCTTCGGGTAGTACTGGCCCTGGACCATCAGGAGGTCGCGGTAATTGAGCGACACGGCGCGCATCGCGACGAGCACCTGGCGGGGCCCGGGCTGGGGGTCCGGCCGCTCCGCGACGACGAGGTTGTCGAGGCCGAAGGCCTTCTGGATCTCGTACGCCTTCATCGCGCGCACCTTATCATCGGAGTCTCTCGCTCTCTAGCCAGCTCGCGACGTCGGGCCAGAAGGTCGCGGAGCCTCCGAGCTCGTGGCCGAAGCCGGGGTAGACGCGCACGGTGTAGCGGTGGCCTTCGCTCCGAAGCGCGGCGAGCTTCTCGCGGCAGATCCGCGTGGGGACGAGGCGGTCCTCGTCCGCGAGCAGCCAGATGCCGGGCGCAGTGGCCGCGCGCAGCGAGGGGATCGGGTCCCATCCCTCGGGACCCGAGTAGGCGGCGAGCTGCTCGTAGGCCTGCTCGAGGGGAACCGTGCGCAGGTTCTCGTAGAAGATGTTCTCGCCGATCGGCATCACCGATCCCACCGCGGCCACGAAGAAGCGCACGTCGGGGCTCTGGCCCGCGGCCGAGGCCATGAGCCAGCCCGCCTGGCTCACTCCCATGAGGCCGATGCGGGAGCCGTCGATGTCCGGGCGGGTCTTCAGGAAGGCGACGCCCGCGAGCATGTCCCCCGCGAGCTCCGCGATCTGCTCCGGGCTGTTCGCGGCCGAGACCGGGCGATAGACGCCGGTGGACCGCCCGACTCCCCGCTTGTCGTAGCGGAGGACGGCGAAGCCCAGAGGACGCCAGAGGCTCACGAAGGCCGCGGCCTCGCTCTTCGTGGACTGGCCCGAGCCGTGACCCATGACCACCGCAGGAAACCGCCCCGAGCCCGGCGGTAGGTCGAGTGCGTAGTGGAGGCTCGCCCCGGTCGAGGGGAAGGTCCCTTCCTGGCTCGTCGTGGAGGGGCCCGGAGCCGTCGTCGCGCTGTCGTGTCCGCACGCGGCGAGAAAGAGTATGGCGACGACGGCCGACAGCGGCGCGCGGAGGGTCACGCGAAGCACGAGGACAATCGTCCCCCAGACTTGCCCTCCTCGACAACGGCCCTGCGATCTGCCGGGGATCGACGTTACCTTCTTACCCGTTCCGGACCGAGTACCCCCGCGATGTCCGGGACGTCGCTCCGGCGCCGCCGTTTGAGCCAGTCGGTGACAGAGGCCAGGCGAAAGCCGTCCAGGTAAGTGTAGACGACGGGCACGACGACCAGAGTGAGCAAGGTCGATGTGATGAGCCCGCCGATGACGGCCCGAGCCATGGGCGCCCGCATCTCCGCGCCCGCACCGATCGCGAAAGCGAGCGGCAGCATGCCGAAGATCATGGCGAGCGTCGTCATCACGATGGGCCGGAGGCGGGTGCTCCCCGCCTTGATGAGCGCCTCGTTCCGCGCTAGGCCTTCGCGCCGCGCCTGGTTCGCGAAGTCCACGAGGAGGATCGCGTTCTTCGTCACGAGGCCCATCAACATGATGAGCCCGATCATGCTCATGATGTTGAGAGTGTCGCGCGTCACGAGGAGGGCGAGGGCGACGCCCACCAGGGAGAGGGGCAGCGACAGCATGATCGAGAAGGGGTGCGTGAACGAGCCGAACTGCGAGGCGAGGATGAGATAGATGAAGATGATGGCGAGGAGCAGGGCCTGGATCATGTTCTCGAACATGACCTTCAGCTCCTCCGCGTCGCCTCCGGGCTGAATGTCGTAGCCCGGCGGGAGCTGGATCTTCGTCGAGGCTCTCTCGATGTCCGTGATGATGCTGCCGAGGGGCCGGCCGTCGGGATTGGCGGAGACGCGGACCTCGCGCTGGAGGTCCTTGCGGCGGATGGTGGAAGGACCGCTCCCCGCCTCCGCGGTCGCGACCTCGCGCAGCGGGACGAGGATCTTGTCCTGGTTCGCGTCGTCCTTGTCGGTGGGCACGTTCAGGAAGAGGAGGTCGGCGGCGAAGCGGCGCTGGTCGGCGCGCAGCCGCACCCGCACGTCCCAGCTGTCGCCCGCCTCGTCCTCGATGGTCGTGGCCACCTCGCCCGCCACCGCGGCGCGGAGCGTCGTGCCGATCGGCCCCACGTTCAGGGCGAGGTCGCTCGCCCGCCGGCGGTCGATGCGCACCTTGAGCTCGGGCTTCGACTTCTCGAGGCTCGTCTCGATGTCCGCGACGCCCGGGATGCCCCGCATGGCGGTGGTGAGCTCGCGGGAAATGCGGTCGAGCTCGTCCACGTCCGTGCCCCGCACGCTGAGCTGGATCGGCTTCTGTCCGAAGGGCCCCGCCTCGAAGAGGCCGTAGGTGAGGCCGGGCACCTCCTCGATCGTCTGGCGGGCCTCCCTCAGGACCTGGCTGAACGTCTTCCTCGACCCCGACTTGAGCTTCACGTACGTGCTGCCTTCGTTCGCCGGCCGGTACGCCGTGCCCGCCTCTCCCACCGTGGTGTAGGTGTACTCGACGTCGGGGAGGCTCTTCAGCTGCCGGACCATCTCCCGCGCGCGTTCGCCGGTCTCCCGGAGCGTCGTGCCCGGGTTGGCCTTGAATGCGATCTGGTACTCCCCGCGGTTGAAGTCGGGCATGAAGTCGCCGCCGATCCCCGCGAGGAGCCCGAGGCCGGCCACGAAGGCGAAGCCGGCAAGGGCGAGCACCTTCACCCGATGCCGAAGGCACCAGCCGAGCAGGGCCTCGTAGCGCACGTGCAGATCGTCGAACCACCGGTTGAAGCGAAGGAGGACGCGGCCGATCGGCCCCTGGTGGCCTCCCGCCCCCGTGCTCCACGTCGGGATCGACCCAGCGCGACGACAGCATGGGATCGAGGGTGAAGCTCACGAAGAGCGAGACGAGCACGGCGGCGGTGACGGTGATCCCGAACTCGTAGAAGAAGCGGCCCACGAGCCCGCCCATGAACGCCACGGGCACGAAGACGGCCACGATCGTGAAGGTGGTGGCCATGACCGCGAGGCCGATCTCCGCCGTCCCGTCCTCCGACGCCTGCACGTGGTCCTTCCCCTGCTGGAGGTGCCGGACGATGTTCTCGCGCACCACGATCGCGTCGTCGATGAGCATGCCGATGGCGAGGGAGAGGCCCATCAGCGTCATCACGTTCAGGGTGAAGCCGAAGGCTTTCATGGCCGCGAAGGCGGCGATGACGGAGATGGGCAGGGTGAGCCCGGTGATGACGGTGGACCGCCAGGAGTTCAGGAAGAGGAAGACGATGAGGACGGTGAGGACGCCTCCGAGGATCATGGTGGTGTTCACGTCGTGGATCGACTCGCGGATGAACGTCGAGTCGTCCCGCACCACCTGCAGGGAAACCCCGGGAGGAAGCTCGCCCTGGAGGCGCTCCACCGCCGTCTTGATCCCGTCCGCCACCGCCACCGTGTTCGCCCCCGACTGCTTGAGGACGTCGAGGGCGAGGGCGGCCGTCTCGTCGAGCAGAGCGAGGTTCTTCGGCTCCTCGACCCCGTCCACCACCTGGGCGAGGTCGCTCACGAGGATGGCCGCGCCCCCGCGCTGCTTGACGGGGATCGCCGCGATGTCCGCGGCCGAGCGCCCGCGGCTCGCCACCCGTACGAGGGCTTCCGTCGACCCCCGGTCGGCCGCGCCCGCGGGCGCGTCCACGTTCTCGCGGCCGAGGGCCAGCACCACGTCGGCGAGGGAGACGCGGTACGCCTCGAGCCGCGTGCGATCCACCACCACCTGGATCTCGCGCGTGCTCTCCCCCACGAGGTTCACCGCGCCCACGCCCGCCACGTTCTCCAGGCGGCGCTTGATGACCTTGTCCGCGAGCTGCGTGGCCGCCTGGGGCGCGAGGCCGGGTGCTTTCACCGAGAGCGAGACGATGGGGAGCTCCCCGGGGTCGATCCTCTGGACGATCGGCTCCTCGATGTCGCGGGGCAGGTTGCCGCGGATCGACGCGACCTTGCCGCGGATGTCCTGGCTCGCCACCTGGGTCGGGATCTCGAGATGGAAGGTGATGATGATGTTGGAGACGCCTTCCTGCGACGTGCTCTCGACGTGGCGGATCCCCTCCACCGTGTTGATCGATTCCTCGATCTTCTTCGTGACCTCGCGCTCCACCGTCTCCGGCGAGGCCCCGGGGTAGACCGTGGTGACGGTCACGATCGGGAACTCCACGTCGGGGAACTGGTCGACCTTGAGCTGGCGATAGGACGCGAGGCCGAGCACGGCGAGGGCCACCATCATCATGGTGGCGAAGACGGGCTGCCGGATGGAGAGGTTGCTGAGGAACATGGCGGACGTCTACCGTCCGGCCTTCGGGCTCTGGACCTCGACGGGCGCCCCCGAGCCGAGCGTGGACGGCGGGTCGAGGACGACCACCTCCCCGGCGGCGAGGCCCTTCGTGACCTGGACCGCGTCCGCGCTCTCGACCCCCAGGCCCACCGTGCGCCGCTCCGCCTTCCCCGCCACCACCACGAAGGCCTGGGCCTCGTCCGGCCGCGCGCCGTCCCGGACGAGCGCGGACGGCGGCACCACGAGCGCCTGCTTCGTCGTGCCCACCCGCACCGCGGCGCGGGCGAAGAGACCACCCACGAGCTCCTTCTGGCCGGGCACCTCCACCACCGCCTCGAACGAGCGCGTCCTCTCCTCGACGAGGGGCATGACGCGCGCGACCGTGCCCGTCGCGTGGAGGCCGGGGACGGAGTCGACGGTCACGTCCGCGGTCGCTCCGACCTTGACCTTCGACCAGTCCGCGGAGGGCACGGAAGCACGGAAATCCAGCACCGCGTCGTCCACGAGGGTGAAGATCGGCGCCCCGCTCGCGAGCATGGAGCCGGGATCGGCGAGCCGCCTCGCCACGCGCCCGGTGAAGGGGGCGGCCACTCGCGTGCGCGCGCGCTGCTGGGCGGCGATCGCCTCTTCCGCGCGGGCCTGGGCGAGAGAGGCTTCCGCGACCTGGAGGGCGACCTGGGCGGACAGGTGGTCCTTGTCCGTGATCCCCCCGGTCTTCAGGAGGTTGCCGGCCCGCTCCTTCTCCGCCTCCGCGTGCGCCCGGTTCGCCTCGGCCACGGCGAGCGCGGCCCTGCTCCGCTCGTGGGACAAGCGGTAGTCGGTCTCGTCGAGCACGGCGAGCGTCTCTCCCGCCGTGACCCTCGAGCCCTCGTCGCGGACGACGCGCAGGAGGCGCGCCGCGACCTCGGCCACGATCTGCACCTGGGCGCGCGGGCGCAGCGTCCCCGTGAGCACGAGGTCTTCGTCGAGGTCGCGCGTCTGAACGCTCGTCGTCCGCACGGGCAGCCCGCGCGGCTTCTCGGGAACGGCGGTCTGGGCCCCGCCGCAGGCGGTCAGCAAGAGGGCGGTCCCCGCAAGCAAGCTTCGCATCGTCTGTCCCTTCATCGTTCGAGTCCTGGTTCGTTCGGGGGGTCCGCGGGCGGCTCCTGCGGAGAGGCGCCCGCCTCGCTCGGGGACAGGGGATCGCGCCCCATCACGTAGCGGAGAGAGGCCCGGGCGTTGGCGTGGACGTAGAGCGCCTCCACGCGGTTGCTCTCCGCCTGGGTGAGCGCCGCCTGCGCGTCGAGCACGTCGAGCAGCGTGGCCGCCCCGTACTTGTAGTTGGCCTGCGTCATGTCCATCGCCTTCTGGGCCTGGCCCACGTTGAGGTCCGCGGCCTCGAGGACGCTCTTGGCCACGCGCAGGCGATCGAGACCGTCCTTGGCCTCGAGGCGCACCCGGTTCTCGAGCGCAATCCTGTCCTGCGCGATCTGGGCCCGGTCCGCCCGCGCCTGCGCGACCTTTCCCGCGGTACGGAAGCCGTCGAAGACCGGCACCTTCAGGGTCAGGCCCACGTCCCACCTGGAGAACTTGTTGTCGAAGAAGTCGCCGGGCTGGCGCACCGACCAGCCGTAGCCCGCGCCCAGCTCGAGGCTGGGGCGGAAGTCGGCCTGGGCGATGCCGATGAGCTGATCGGCGATCTGCTCTGAGAGCCCGACGGCCCTCGCTTCCGGACGGTTGGACAACGCCTCGACGACTACGTCGTCGAGGGACAGCTCCACCTCCTCGAAGCGGAGGTCGTCCGTGGGGGTCACGGGGGCGGCGATGGGCCGCACGAGGGTCGCGTTGAGGTTGCCGCGGGCGAGATCGGATTCCCCGCGGATGCGGAGGACCTGCGTGCGCGCGTTCTCGAGGTCGACCTGCGAGCGCAGCACCTCGAGGTCGGTGGCCACCCCCGCCTGGCGGCGGTTCTTGACCACGGCGAGCGCCTCCTCCTTCTGGCGAACCGCCTTCTGCCCGACGCTCACCTTCTCGAGCGACAGCACGTACTGGTTGTAGGCGGTGATGGCGAGGAGGGAGATCTCCTGGCGCGCGCGCTGCAGGTTCTCGTTCCCGCGGGCGCGGGCGAAGCGCGCCCCGCGGATCGCCTTCCCGAGCTTGAAATTGAAGAGGGTCTGGGTGAGGCGGGCCTGCCCTTCGTAGAGGTTCGTCGGCACCGGGGTCAGGGCGTCGAGGAGGTCCGGCGGGAACTGGTCGAAGCTGCTGCTGTTGAGCAGCGACGGGTCGCGGAAGCGCAGGTACGAGCCGTAGACGTTGACTTCGGGAAGCGCGTCGGCGAGGGCCTCCTTCTCGAGGCCCCGGAGCTTGTTGATGTCCTCCCGGCTCCTCTGGACCTCCGGGTTTGCCACGAGCGCGCGGCGAACCGCGTCCGCGCGCGAGAGCGTGTCCGCGCTTCCTGGCCTCGTTCCCCAGAGCATCACCAGAGCGGCGAGGACACCCGTCGTCGGCTTCATCAACTTGTCCATCCCTCCACGATCGTGTCCACCAGCCGGTCTGCGAGCTCCGGCGTCAGCTCCGGCTTTCCCGTGATCAGGTATCCGCACAGCGATTCCCCGAGCGCGCCCATGAAGACGAGCATGCGCAGGTCCGTGGGGCCGGGGCGAAGCGCCCCTTCGGCGATCCCCTGCTCGACGACGCCCGAGACGAGTCCCACGACGCCCTCGTAGAACCGGGGAAAGTCGGTGACGGGGGCCGAGCTGGGGGGATTGTGGATGAGGGCGAACAGGAAGCGCACGAGCTCCCGGCGCTCCCGAGCGAAGGCGAAGTAGTCGCGGGCGATCGCCTTCAACCGGTCCCGGGGCGATCCGGCGGCCTCGACCTGGCCGACGAGTCGATGCCGGTACTCTTCGAGCGCGCCCTCGACGAGAGCCCGGTAGACGCCTTCCTTGCTCCCGTAGAAGTGGTAAAGCGTCGGCTTGGTGATCTCCGCGGCCTCGCAGATCTCACGAACGGAGGTGGCGTCGTATCCCTTCGTGGAGAACAACCCCAACGCTTTGTTCAAGATACGCTCAGGGCTGCGCGATTCGGCAGTATGCATGCCTCAATTATACGTACCGGAAGGTATAGAAGTTCGATTCGGTGAGGTCGGGTTCGCTGTGTTACGCTTCGCGCATCCCGCGGCCCGGGTCCCCCCGGGCGACCACGCACTTGCCGGGACGGCCCGGGTTCGAGGAAAAACACGGGGTCCTGGTCCGTGCGAGAGGCCCCCCTAGGAGGAAGTTTGGCTGGTACATCACAGGACGAGCAGAGGCTCGCCCTCTTCATCGACTTCGAGAACATCGCCATCGGCGTCCGCGACGCCCACTACCGGAAGTTCGACGTGAACCTGGTGCTCGAGCGGCTCCTCGACAAGGGAAAGCTGCTCTCCAAGAAGGCCTACGCCGACTGGAGCCGCTACTCGGACTACAAGCGGAGCTTCCACGAGGCGGCCATCGAGCTCATCGAGGTCCCCCAGAAGTCCGTGGGGGGAAAGAACTCCGCGGACATCCGGCTCGTGGTGGACGCGATGGACATGTCCTTCCAGAAGGAGCACATCAACTGCTTCGTGGTCGCCTCCGGCGACTCCGATTTCTCGCCCCTCGTGAGCAAGCTCAAGGAGAACAACAAGTACGTGATCGGCCTGGGGGTGAAGAACTCCACCTCCGACCTCCTCATCGAGAACTGCGACGAGTTCATCTTCTACGAGGACCTCGTCCGGGTGCAGCAGCGGCCGATGCCCGTGATCTCGGGAGCGCCGGAGAAGCTGCAGGAGTGCTTCTCGCTGCTCGCGGACTCGGTGATCGCCCTCCAGCGCGAGAACAAGGAAGTGCTCTGGGGCTCCATGGTCAAGGAGACCATGAAGCGCAAGAAGCCGTCGTTCAACGAGACCTACTACGGCTTCCGCACCTTCTCCCACCTGCTGGAGGACGCGCAGCGCCGGGGGATCGTGACCCTGCGCCGCGACCAGCGCTCGGGCAGCTACATCGTGGAAGACCTCGGGCCGGGGGGAACGAGCACCGTGAAGACCGACCACCCCGCTCCCGTGGTGTCGATCCACGCCGCGTCCTCCGCTCCGGCTTCGGTCCCGTCGCCGGTCACGCCGATGGCGGCGGCGGCGCCGACGGAGGCTTCCGCGGACTCCGCCCAGGAATTGCAGAACGGCCGGCCCGCGCGCCGCCGGCGCGGCCGGGGCCGCGGCCGGTCGCGTGGCGCCTCGCCGCTCGCGGCCGGGGCCTACGTCGACCCTCATGCGCCTCCTTCGGTGGACGACGACGACGACGACGACGACGCGACGGACGAGTCGGTGCACGCCGAGGAGCGCGAGCATGCGCCCGAGCCCGAGCCCGCCCCTCCGGCCGCGGCGGCTTCGGAGCGCGCGCCCTTCTCGATCTTCTCCTGGCTGCGCCGCGACGCGCCCGTGGAGACGGAAACCCCCGCGCAACCGTCGGGGGAGAGAAAGCCCGAAGAGTAGGGATCAGGTCGAAGGGAGACTCAGGACCAGCCAGTCCTCGACGCCGGGGATGGTCTGGGCGGTGAGCGAGCCTCCGTGCAGCTCCGCGATGCGCTGGACGAGGTTCAGCGCCATCCCCGAAGCGACGGTGGGGACCTTGCCGCCGGTGGGCATGGCTCCTCCCGTCCCCACGCTGAGGAGAACGCGTCCGTCCGACGGCTCCGCCCGTATCTCCACGGGCGTGCCCGGCCCCTCCATGGCGCTCCGGACGTGCTCCACGAGCGCCCGCACTCCGACGCGAAGGAGGGCGACGTCGCCGCTGAGGGAGACGGCTCCGGGATCGATCCTGACCTTCACCTCCGCCCCGCGCAGCTCCCCCAGGAGATCCTCCACGAGCACGGGCTCGCGCTGGATCTCGCCGCGGCTGAACGCGAGGAGCGACCGGCCGGAGGAGAGCGCGCTGTGCAGCGACGGCACGAGCTTCCCGAACTGCTCGGCGAACCAGGGGGGGGCGTCGGGCCGGGCGCGCAGCTCGCCCAGGCGGTCGCGCAGGTCGACGAGCGAGCTCACCACGTCCTCCAGGCCCCGGAGGGAGGCGGTACCCGCGAGGGCCATCTCGAGGGCGCGCTCCGCGCCGCGCACCTTCTCCAGGGTCGCCGCGAGCTCGAGGGCCGCGGAGAGGGCGCGGGAGATCTCGCCCAGGTGGGCGAGCGTGTCGGGAACGGGCCGCGCGGTGTCCGCGGTGTAGTAGAGGCAGCCCATCCCCTGCAGCCCGCCGGGGGTGCGGAAAGGGATGGCGAGAACGACCTGGAAGACCAGGTCCTTCCGCTCCAGGACCTGGCCGAGCTCCGCGCTGTCCGCGGCGAAGAGGAGGCGCGGTTTCGTGTCGCGCGCCGCGTTCTCCAGGACGTAGCGTACGGCGCCGCGCGAGGGCAGGATCGGCTCGTCGTTCAGGTTCATGAGGGCCGCCGCGCGCGGAGGGCGACCGGGCTGGGGCAGCCAGAAGGACGCGTGCTCGACGCCCGCGATCGCGGCCATGCGCTGGAGCACTCCCTGGAGCGAGGAGTCCAGCGGCTTGCCGGCCAGGATGTCCTGGGCCGCGACCAGCGTCTTCTGGAGGTCGTCGAGCCGGCCGCGGGCGACGTCGCGCTCCTCGCGCAGCTCCCCGACCTGCGCGCCGAGCTGGACGGAGGCCTCCGCGTAGGAGTCGGCGAGGTTTTCCCCGGCTCGCGCGTCGGGGCCGGGGGCGGCCGTCCGCGTCTCTTCCGGCTGCGGCGAGACGCGAATGACCGCTCGGACGGGCCCGGTATTCGCGAGGCTCGCCAGCGTTTCGGACTTCAGGAAGGGCGCGGTCTGCTCCGGCGCGTTCGCGGCGGCCGCCGGAGCGGGAGCCGCGGGAGCGGGAGGAGGCGGGGGAGCGGCGGGCGGAGCGGGAGCAGCCGGCGCGACCGGCGGGGCAACGGAAGCCGGGGCGGGCGGCGGCGGCGAGGCACGGGCGCGGGAGCGGCAGGGGGGGAAGACGGCCGCGCGGGCGGAGCCGCCGCAGGCACCGGGTTCGGAGGGGCGGCAGTTGGAGGAGGCACCGACACCGGAGCCACCGGCTTCATCGGCGTGGCCGGTGTGGCCGTGGGATCCGCGGTGGCCTGGCCCGGGGACGGCGGGACGTAGACTCGCGGGATGAGGGGCGGGGGGAGCGCCTGCGGCACGTGCTGCTGGCCCAACACCAGAGACGTGGTCCCGAACATCCCCAGGAGCGCCTGCTCCGTCCATTTGTGGGCGGGCGTCCCCTCCTTGATGTCGAGGATCGCATAGCGGCGGGCGAGGTCGACCACGGTGCGCATCAGGATGATCCCGAACGTCTCCAGCACACCTTCCCCTCGAACCGCCACCGCCGGGATCGCGTCCACCCGTCGCGCGTTCAGCGCGCGGTCCATGATCTCGGGCTCCATCACCTGGGGGAGGTCGCGCTTGTTGTACTGGAGCACGAGGGGCATGGTCGAGGGATCGAGGTGATGGCTCAGCAGGTTCTGGGTCATCTCCCGGTAGCTCTGGATGTTCTCCTCCCAGCGGTCCACGGCGGAATTGGCGACGAAGACGAGAGAATCGGCGCCCTTCAGGACGAGCCGGCGCGTGGCGGCGTACATCGCCTGTCCGGGAACGGCCAGGATCTGCAGTCTGAGGTCGAACCCCCTGAAGCCGGGCGTCTTGAGGGGGAGGAGGTCGAACAGGATCGTCCGGTCCTGGGCGGAGTTGATCGAGATCATGTCTCCGCGACGAGGATCGGAGGCGTGCTGGTGGAGGACCTGGAGGTTGGTGGTCTTCCCCCCGACGGGCGGGCCGTAATACACGATCTTGATCTTGATCGTTCGGTCGCGGTGGTTCAGCTCGACCATTCTTGCAGCCGTCCGGGGACGGACGGAGTGTAACCGCAAGCGTGCGCGGGCGCCACAACCGCAGGCGCAGCCGCAGCTTGAGCGGGATCGGATGTCAGGGGAGAGGTGGTAGCGCTACGGGGATTCGAACCCCGGTTTGATGGCTGAGAACCATCCGTCCTAACCCCTAGACGATAGCGCCGTCGGCCAGTATAGGGGGGGGCATTTCGGGGTGTCAACGAGGGCGGCCCGGGGCATATTCCACGGACCGCCCTCTTCGACTACGGCTTGGCTGCGGTCAGCATGGATTCCGCGACCGGCTTCAGCTCTGCTCCGTCGCCGACGGCCAAGGCACTCGTCAGCTTGAGCTGGCCCTCCGACTGCTTCGTCACGGTGAGCTGCTCGCGCACCTTCTGGCCGCCGTGGGAGTACTCCCCCGCCAGGGTCAGTGCGCCGTCGGCGCCAAAATCTCCCTTGTAGTGGAAGGCCATGCCCATGTTGTCGAACCAGTCGAGGGCATAGACCTTGGCGCCGGCGTCCCATCGGAGGAAGCCGCGGCCCTCCATCTTCCCCATGGGAGTGTTTCCCGCGTAGACCATGTACAGGTAATGCTCGCCCAGCACCCACGCGTTGCGGCTGCGCCCGGCGCCTTTTCCACCAGGACCCATGGGCCCGGGCTCGTACTTCTCGTCGTGAACCCAATCTCCCTTGAGGAACGCCAGCTTCTGCAGCTCCGCGGCGGGCTTGGGCAGCTCCGGCGCCGGCGCGGCGGGCGCCCCCTCGGCGGCGGGCGTGGCCGGGGCCGGAGGAGTCTGGGCCATGGCCAGGCCAGGGACGGCAAGGGCGGCCGCAAGGGCCACGGTCATCGGCTTCGGCATGATCGGTTCGACCTCCTGTGAATGGTTTGGGATGAAGGCGGGTCAGGCGTGGGGCTTGAGACCACGGGCCACGAGCCCCAGCCCTCCGGTAAGCAGCGCCAGCATGAGCAGGGTGTTGAAGAGGCTCGTCGGCTCGAAGTAGATGCGCAGGTTCATGAGGACACCGAGGAGCACGATGAGCGCGCCCCCCGCCGTGAGCAAGAGCCCGAGGCGGCTCTTGCCGTCGAAGAAGAGCACGCCGCAGCCCACGACCAGGGGGAGCAGCGATAGCCCGAACGTGTTCGGTCCGAACCACCCCCAGAAGCCGGAGCTGACCGTGACCTGGCTCGTGAGGAGATAGCCTCCCCCCAGGGCCATCGCGAGGCCCAGGAAGAACTCGCCCACTCCACCCTCGGTGCCACCGGCGCCTGCCATGCTCTCGACCGGGGAGTATAGCGAGATGTCGGGGTCCGGCGCATCCGCTAGAGGAGCCGCGGGACGTCCAGGAGCCGTCGCACCACGCGATCCCGTCCAAGGACCTCCAGGGCGTGGAAGAGCGACGGGCCGACCGACCGACCGGTGGTCGCGGTGCGCGCGCCGTTGATGAGGACGCCGGCCTTCGCGCCGATCTCGTCCGCGTACGCACGGAGAGCCGCTTCCGCGGTGGCGGCGTCGAAGGGATCGAGCGCCTGCGAAGCGGCGCCCGAGCTCGGGCAGCCACTCCGCGAGGCGCGGCTCCTTGCGCAGGTTCTTGTCCACCGCCTCCGGGTCCACCTCGAAGCGCGTCGCCGAAATAGGGCCGTCCCCCGTCCGCGAAGTCCGCGAGGGTGACGAAGCGGGGGCGGAGGAGGTCGACGGCCTTGGCGAACCACTCCGCTCGCGTTCCTCCCGCGCCCCAGGTCGCGTCCCAGAGGTCCGTCTTCCGAAGCTCGGCTTCCACCAGCGGCAAGAGCGCATCGAGCGGCATCGACGTCATGTAGTGCTGGTTCAAGAAGAGGGCCTTGCTTGTCCGTCCACTGCCGCGGGTCGGTCTCCGAGAAGTTCAGGATCGCGTTCGACCGGCCGATCCCCTCGAGGGAGAACGCCTGAACGAGCTCCTCGGTGGTGAAGAACTCGCGGTCGTCTCCCGGGGACCAGCCCAGGAGGGCCAGGAAGTTCCGGAACGCCTCGGGGAGGAACCCGCGGTCGCGGTAGGTGGTGACGGAGACCACCTCGCCGTGCTTCCTCTTCGAGAGCTTCGTGCGGTCGGGGGCGTTGATGAGCGGGAGGTGGGCGAAGCGGGGCGCCTCCGTCGCCAGGGCCTGGTAGAGCAGGATCTGCTTGTGGGTGTTCGAGAGATGGTCCTGCCCGCGGATGATCTCGGTGATCCGCATGTGCACGTCGTCGCAGACCACCACGTGGTTGTAGAGGGGGCTGCCATCGGGCCGCAGGAGGGCGAAGTCCTCGGTGTCCCTGTGCTTGCGCTCCTGGGGGCCGTACACGGCGTCGTCGAAGCGCGTCGCCCCGTCTCCGTCGGGGACGCGGAAGCGGATGGCGAATGGCTCTCCCGCTTTCGCCCGACTCGCCGACGCGTCTTCGGCGAGGTCGCGGCTCTCGCGGTCCCGCAGCCAGACGCCGCCCGCCGCCGTGGCCTGCTTCCTCTGCCGCATCCAGCTCCTCGGTGGTCGCGAACGACCGGTAGGCCTTGCCCTCGGCGAGGAGCCGATGGGCCACCTCACGGTGCCGATCCATGGCCTTCGCTCTGGAGGAACGGGCCCTCGTCCCAGTGGAGCCCCAGCCATTCGAGCCCTTCGAGGATGCTCCGCGTGTTCGCGTCGGTGGAGCGCTCGCGATCGGTGTCCTCGATGCGGAGGACGAAAGTGCCCCCGTGCTTGCGGGCCCAGAGCCAGTTGAAGAGGGCGGTGCGAGCCCCACCGACGTGGAGAAAGCCGGTGGGGCTGGGGGCGAATCGGACCCGGAGGGCCATGGGGGCGGGATTCTACCCCGCCCCCGCCCCTCAGGCGGTCGCGGTGCGAAGACGCGTCTTGGGAACGCGCTCCCGCGGGATGTTGTATCGCTGCAGCCGGAGGTAGATGGTCCGGCGCGTCACTCCCATGAGGCGGGCCACCCGGGCGATGTTCCACTCGTTGCGGTTCAGGAGCAGGAGAAGCTTCTCGCGCTCCATGTCCTCGACGGGCGTTCGCTCGAGATAGGTCTCCCAGGCGTCCGCCGACCGGACCCGACCGCGCTCGGGAGTCGTCTCGTTGACGGCCTTGGCGACGATCCGCGAGAATTTGGTCAGTCTTTCCAGGTCGTGGGACGCGCAGAAGTGCGGATCGAGGCTGTCCACGTACAGCAATGCTACTAGAGCCTCCCCGTCGAACACCGGCACCACTGCGAAGCTGGCCGCGGCCGGCTTGTCCCCCGTCTCGGAGGGAAGCCGACGTTCGGTGGTCCGATCCGGGACGTAGAAGGTTTCGCCCTTTTGGAGCGAGTCCTTGTAGCGAGCCCAGACCACCTGCACGGAGTCCAGCACCGCCTGGTCGATGCCGCGGGAGGCGAAGAGCGTGATGCGATCCTCACTTGACGAGAAGACCGCCCCGCTCCGACCGTTGTTCAGGGACATCACGACCTCGAGCGTCCGTTCCGCCAGACGCCGGGGGTCGTCCGCGCCGATCACGAGATCGGCGAACTGATCGATTAGGTCTACGCGGCGTTTCACTGTCGCACCTCCACAGTGAGCGATCTTAGCCGTTTCTCGTCAGGAAGGTCAAGAAGTTGGCCCTCCAGGAACGGTTCTTATAAGTCCTTGCCCATGTTGCGTATAGCGCAGTTGACACGAAGTGTATACTAGAATCCCTTTTGCAACGTTTTGATTGGAGGTCCCAAATGAATTGGCTGCTGGCTCTCTCCCTCCTTGGCGCTGACAACGCGGATGTGACCCGCGATTCGGGCCGGGAGCAGCACGAATGGACGGTCGCCGGAGCGGTCGTCGCCGAAGGTATCAAGGGCTTTCCCCCGCAGTCCTTCGAAGGCATCAAGGGATTCCCCCCTCGGCGCCTCGAAGGAATCAAAGGCTTCCCGCCCCAGCTCGCCGAGGGGATCAAGGGCTTTCCGCCGCGGAATTTCGAAGGCATCAAGGGATTCCCTCCCCAGCGCCTCGAAGGAATCAAGGGCTTCCCGCCCCAGCTCGCCGAGGGGATCAAGGGCTTCCCGCCGCGGAACTTCGAAGGCATCAAGGGATTCCCTCCTCGGCGCCTCGAAGGAATCAAGGGCTTTCCGCCCCAGCTCGCCGAAGGGATCAAGGGGTTCCCGCCGACGCGGACCGACGGAAGAGACGCGGTGGGCCGCGCGTAGTGACCGCATCCGTCCAGGAGGGGGTGACTGGATGTTCTGCAACCGGCCGTGGGTTCAGGCTACACTACATGGCTAGGCACAACCATGCCAGGGTACGACACCTTATTGTTGTTCCTTACCTCGCTCCTGATCGGAGCGATGATCGTGGGGATCGTCAGGCGCGGCCGTTTCCGGCTCTGCCGGATGTTCATGCTGTTCCTGGTGACGGTGCTCCTCACGGACGTCCTGGCGGAGTTCTGGCCGGAGAGGTTCTGGAACAAGGACTTCTACCTGATCCGGGAGTCGGTCCACAACGTCCTGCGCTTCGCGGTGGCCCTCGAGATCGCCTATTTCGCGTTCAGGAAGTTCCCGGGAGCACGCTCGACGGCGCGCGCCCTGCTGTTCATGCTGCTCTCGACGACGCTGTTCACCGTTCTCGCCGCGAGCTGGGAGTTCGCGAGGCTGCCGGTTTTCGACGAGATCATCGGACACATCCAGCTCCCCCAGCTGATCGGCGTCGTGTGGCTGCTCATGGGGATCGCGGCGCTGATCTTGTGGTACCGGCTGCCCGTGGACCGCATGCACAAGGCCATCCTCCTGGGCTGGGTGCCCTACCTGTTGATCTTCTCCGCCGGGCTGAAGCTCGCGGCGGTTCTCGGCTGGGAGACGAACATCGCCTGGGTCAACTACGTCACGACCGGCGCCTACTTCCTCCTCCTGACCTACTGGGCGCGCGCGGCGTGGGCGCCCGCGGGCGCGCACGCGCGGGCGGCGGCGCCCGTCGCCGTTCCCGCCGGCCAGATCGGCTGATCCGCCATGGGCTGGATGATCCTCTTCTCGGTGGTGGGCTGCGCGATCGTCCTCTTCCTGTTCGGACGGCGGAACGAGCGGGTAATCCGGCGGGACTGGGAGCTCTTGCTCACCCCGAAGGGCGAGAAGCTCTATCGGAACATCGAGGGTCGCGTGCATAGCGAAATGGCGCTTGCCGACGTCACCTTCGACGAGGCCTTCGCCGTCCGCGAGCTCGGGTCGGTGGACGAGGCCAAGAAGCTCCTGGACGTGGGCTACCGGGTGATCGAGAAGTTCTCCCCGAGCATGCTCCAGCTGCTGGCGGCCATGGCCAACTTCTCGCGCATGGTGTCGGCCATGGCCCCCGTGTCCCCGCTCCGCCCCAAGGAGTTCCGCCTCACCCAGATCGTCAGCCTCGCCTACCTGAACGGCGTCCTCCACCAGTTCCTGGTCTCGACTTCGGAGCGCTACCGCCTGAAGCTCTACATCCTGGGGCGCAGCTTCGCCCTCGGAACGCGCTTCCTCCTCGAGTCCACCGAGCGCATCGTGCGGGGGGAGCCCGAGGCCGAGCGGGAGTGGGACCAGATCCAGGCCATCCGGCACGACTTCCAGAACCTCACCGGCGAATCCATGGACAGCCTGCGGCTCCTCCTCACGTCGCTCGCCGCCGAGCGACGCGACGACCTGCTGGAGAAGCTCTAGCTCATCGCTTGGCGGCGGGCGCCTCCCACCGCAGGAGCACCCGCTCGATCTCCGGACGCATCCCCGGGATCCCCTGCGTCTCGCGTACGATCCCCACGCCGGGGGCGATCCACAGCACGGACTCGCTCTGCCGCGTGCGCAGCGCGCAGCGGAGCGCCCGGAACGTCCCCGCGGGAACGCTCACCTCTTCCTCCGCCTCCACCGTGAACCCGGGTCCCCCCTCGGAAGGCGGCGCCGTCCGGCCCACCTCGAGCGGCAGGGGCAGGGCGTCCTCGCCGGTCCAGGGGCCGAGTCGGATCCAGCCCTCGCCCGCCTCCACCGGACCCGAGCCGGGATCGGCCCCTCCGGACTGGTGGATGAACGGCTGCTCGAGCGTGCCCCGGACCTCGAAGCGGGTCGTGTCGTCCGTGATGGAGTCGATCCCGCCTATGTGCTCGGCGTAGGACTCGCGGTACTCCCAGACGCGACCGGGATCGAGCGAGAAGACGAAGAGGACGGCCAGGAGCACGCGGGAATTCTAATTGATCCCTGTGAACGGGGTCACCGACTCGGCAGGGACGACATGCTGGAATGACGCCGGTCAGAGCGTCGATGCGCGTCCCTCCTCTCGTTCTCGGGCTTCTCCTTCTCGTCGTCCCTCGATCGATCGGGGCGGCCGACTTCTACGTCGACCCCGCCAACGGCAGCGACTCCGGGAGCGGCAGCTCCTTGAGCCCCTGGCGCACCCTGCAGACGGTGCTCGAGACCCGCGTTGAGACGCGAAACTGGGCCTCGCTCCCCTACCAGCCCGGGGCGAGCCTCGTCCCGGTCAACGCCGGGGCGCCGGTCAAGGCCGGCGACACCCTCTGGCTGCGCAACGGCTATCACGGAGCGGTGGTGCTCCAGAGCGCCTACAACGTAGCGCCGATCACCATCGCCGCCCAGACCGGTCACGTTCCGCGGCTCAAGAGCCTGGTCGTGCAGGCGGCCCAGCACTGGATCCTGCGCGGGCTCTCGATCAGCCCTTCGCACGCCCCGCCCCTCGCCGCGATCACCATGGTCAGCGTGCGCGACCACTCTTTTTTCGGGCCCGCGTGGGACATCACGGTCGAGGACAGCGATGTCTTCACCGTGGACGACGCGTCGTCCTGGACGGCGACCCAGTGGGTGAGCACGGCCTCGAGCGGCGTCTCCGTGGGGGCGGACCGCGTGACCGTGAGGGGCTGCCGCCTTCGCAACGTCCGCTTCGGCATCAGCGTGGACGGGGCCGACGCGCTCATCCAGGGCAACGTCATCGACGGCTTCTCCGCGGACGGGCTCCGGGGGCTCGGTGACTTCGGCGTGTTCGAATACAACCGCGTCCAGAACAACTACGTCGGGGACCCCGCCGACACGAACCACGACGACGGGTTCCAGAGCTGGTCCGTGGGCCCCGGCGGAGTGGGCACGGGCGAGGTGCGGGGAGTCACGCTGCGCGGCAACCTCTTCGTCAATCACTGGAGCCCCGCCCACCCCCTGCGCAGCTCCATGCAGGCGATCGGGTGCTTCGACGGCTTCTTCGTCGACTGGGTGGTGGAGAACAACGTCGTCATCACCGACCACTGGCACGGCATCAGCTTCCTGGGGATGAGGAACTCCCGCATCGTCAACAACACGGTGATCGACATCGACCAGTCCTCGCCGGGTCCCCCCTGGATCATGGTGGACCCGCACAAGGACGGGCGGCCCAGCGAGAACGTCGTCGTGCGCAACAACCTCGCCACCGACTACTCGCTCCAGGGGACGAACATCGTCTCGGACCACAACATCGAGTTCGCGGGCGCATCCGCGGCGGCGCTGTTCGTGGCGCCTCCCTTCGACCTGCGCCTCCGTGCCGGATCCGCCGCCCTCGACGCGGGCTCCACCGTTCAGGCGCCCGCGCTCGACGCCGAGCGCATTTCCCGGCCTCAGGGGGCGGGCATCGACCTCGGCGCGTACGAGAGATGCCCGGGATGCGGCACGCAGTTCTTCACCGTGACGCCGTGCCGGCTGCTCGACACGCGCAACCCGATGGGCGCCCTCGGTGGGCCGGCTCTAGTGGCGGGAAGGGACCGGAACTTCCCCGTCGTGGGCCGCTGCGGAATCCCGCCCACGGCCCGCGCCGTCTCCCTGAACGTCGCCGTGACCGGCCCCTCGGCCACGGGCCACCTCCGCTTCCACGCAGGGGGGACGGCGCTACCCCTCGTCTCGACGATCAACTACTCCACGGGTCAGACACGCTCGAACAATCTGATCGCCCCGTTGAGCGTGCTAGGCGACCTGGCGGTGTTCTCGGGGCAGGGCTCGGGGACGGTGCACGTCATCCTCGACGTCAACGGCTATTTCGAGTAACGCGGACCCCACGCACCGGGGGCCCGATCTAGCTTTTCTCGCTCTCGCGGGCCGGTCGGGGCCGGAAGATGATCGCGTCGACGTTGGTGATGCGGCCACGCAAGCGTTCCACCTGCAGGTCCGCGTGCTCGGGCTTTCGCCCTCGAGCAGTACGAAGTGCCGCCTTGCGCAACTTCCGTTTTTTCCCGTTGCCGCGGGTCGCCATGGTCAACTCCCGGATGCGGAGAGGATGGTCCTTGCTCGATGACTATCGTTTCACGAAAGCGTGGCCTTCCGTACGAAATGAGCTCGCGCGCGGCGGCTAGGCTTCATTCCCCTCGTCGGTCGACCCTGCCCTGGGCAATCTCATCGCCGACGGAGAGGGTCACGGCTGAATTGATCCGCGGCCCGCGCACCGAACGTCCCGTTCTTGCTGCCGAGGTCCTCGAGGATTCGACCCAGATTAGCCGCCCTTCCGCTTCACGACGATGTTCGTAGCGTCGACGATGCCCGTGGAGAAGAAGCCCAGCGAGATGCGGAAGGCGCCGAACTCGCGCGCCTGGATGAGAAACGGCGGCGGCACCGTGTAATTGGCCTCGCCGGACGCGTCGGCGCCGGAGAGGACGATCCCCGCCGTGGCGGACCCCGGCGCGATCTTCAGCGTGACCTGCAGGATGAACGGCTTGCCGTGCGGAAAGGCGCCGAACGTGGTCTCGCTCTGATCGTTGAGGCGCACGCGGCCGTCCGGCATGAAGTCCAGGTGCAGGAACGACGAGAGATCGGTTACCGGCTGGTTGAATCTCTCGAACTGAATCGAGACCGACCCGGTGCCGGGCGGAATGAAGAGGGCCGTAGAGAACACGTGCTCGCCCTCGCCACCGAACTCCGCGAGGCGGCCCTGCAATCCGGTCGTGGGGCTGTCCGCGGTGGGCCGCCTTATCGCGACCCACTTGCCGGAGGGACCGGCCGGTGGCGGTACGACGAACACGGTGGCGGGAGGGCCGGCCAACTCCACGGTGCCGACCGCCTGCATCTGCGCCGGCGGCTGGTTCACGGGAGTGGGGTCGAAATTCGACTGGAAGAGCGTTTTCCCGCAGCCGGCGAGGCAGACGCAGGCGGCGAGCGCGCCGACGTGCGTGACCGTTCTCGTCATCGCCGCGGGCCTCTCACGCTCCACACTCGATCGCCGCGATGCCTCGCCACGACCGGCGGCTGCCCCACCCCCGGTCCGCGGGCGATCGGCACCGGCTTCGTGAGGCGTCGTACGATCGAGAGCGTGAGCCGGTAGCCGGACTGGTCGCGCACGTGCGTCGTCGCTGTTGCGCCGAAGTCCTCGCCGGCCGTGAAAGTGAACGTGTCCTCGCCGATCTGGTCGTCGCCGCCGGTGAGCCACCCGTCTTCGTCCACGACCCTGAGGCGCACGCTCAGCGGCGCGCTGCCCGACGGCACGGGCAGCGTCGCGGCCAGCACGCTCATGTGCGCGCTGTCGTGATCGCCCATGCCGTGTGTCCCCGAGGCCGGCCATCGTCCCGAGACGCTCTCGCTGCCGTTCGAGACCGTGAACTCGACGTAGATGTCGCCGTCGCCCGCCGGGAAACTCTCCTGGTCGTCCTTGATGTTGAGCTGATCGAGTAGCACGCGAAGCTCGGCGTCCCGCACCGTCCCGTTCAGCCGGTAGTCGTTGCGGTCCACGCTGAAGCCGCCGCCGGCCGGCAGCGCCTCGGCGGCGTCGCTGTCCAGATCGTCGTCGCCGTCCGGCCAGTCTCCTTCGCGCACCTTCAGGTCGAGTGACGCCGCCGTGCCCGCCGCGGGCGCCGGGATCGTCCCCGCGAATACGTTGATGTTCTTCGAGTCGCCGTCGTCGAACCCCGAGTCCCCGCTGGACGGCCATCGCCCGGAAACCTGCTGGCCGTTCGCGCTCAGGACGTAGTTGAAGTAAATGTCGCCCTTCCCGCGCGGCCAGCCGTCGTGGTCGTCGCGGATCAGGAGGTTGTCGAAGAACACCGAGAGATCGCCGCTCAGCTTGCTGGCGAGGCGGCGGATGACGGCGCGACGGCACACCGAACAGAACTGCTGATCGCTCTCCCGCATGCGGCAGGCGTACTGGGGACGGAAGATGCCGCAGCGCCTGGAGGAGGCCGACTCGAACGTGCCCACCATGTCCGCGTCGACGTTGCGGTCGGGAAGGTCGGCGTCGGCGTCGCAGTCCGGCGCCTGGTTTTGCGTCGGGATGGCCGTGGACGGTAGGACGAGATCGCGCCACTTGAGCGTCGTCCGATCCGTGTTCGCCGTGACGTTGGCGGCGCCGGGCTCGGGGCCTGTGTAAGTGTCGTCCCCGTCATAGCGGTATTCGTCCGCGAGGCCGAAAACGGCGTGGCCCAGCTCGTGAACAACGATGTCCGCGAAGCTGCTCGTCAACGTGAAATACGTCAGGCCGCCGAAGGCACATCCGCCATGGCCCCCGTCGTTGACGAGGACGATCACGATGTCGTCATCGGGCGCGTTGGCGGCGAACCCCTGCGCCAGGGAGTGGTCGGACGACCCCATGCAGCGGTAAATCGTCCCCGTCCCGCCGTTACAGAATCCGGAGTCCATCGCCGTGCGCCGGCTGACGTCGGAGTCGCCGGTGTCGGCGTCGCCGCACTTCGCGAACTTGTCCGTGCCGGATTCAGGCGAGCTGACGTTGACCCGATGGATGTTGAAGGCGCTCCTGAGCGCCTGCAGCGGATGCGCGCTCATGAACGCCGCCGCGGCCTCGTCGACGCGCGCGTTGAACGCGTCCTGCTGGGCAGACGTGAATCCGTCACCGAGGAAGACGAGGTCGATCTTCTCTGCCGTGTCGCCGCTGAGCAGCAGCGTGAACGTGCCCTCGACGACGCCGCCGTCGGCGCGCCCGGGCGGAGCGCCTGAGGCGGCGAGATAGACGACGATGGCGGCCCACACCAACCGCCGACAGCACGTGGACGTAGAGAGTCCAATCATGATGGTGTTCTTCGCGCGCTAACGGCTGGGCGGGCCCTGCTCCGGCGGCGCCTGCGGTGAGGGCGGCTTTGCGACCGATACCTCGCCCATTGGTATGCGCTTCCACGCCTCGATCGGAGCGTCGCGATTCGGCTCGAGGCGCTCGAACGAGATGGTGGCCAGCGACGGCTGGTAGGGGACCGAGACGCGTACCGTCGGTGTGGGGAGCGGCTCCTCGCCGCGGCGGATGCGCGTGCTGACCTGCTGGTCCTGGAATTCCGCCACCGCCGTGGCCGGGATCGTCAGCTGCCCACGCACGACTACAGCGCCGGCGGCGTCGCGGCCCACGTAGTCGACGAGACGCACGCGTCCTTCGTTCGCGTCCTCGCGCGTCTTCGCCTCGGGCGGCGCGTCGATCGATCCGCGTCTCGCGCTGCTGGAGATCAGCCGCACCTGGCCGTCCGGCTGCACCTGCAGCACGAGGCGCAGCGTCGTCGGCGGGCCGAGCGATGCCTGCGCCGGCCGGGGCTGGAGCCGGATCGCCGGACCGCCCTCGGGCTCCTCGGTGGGGCTACAGGCGAGGTGTGCCAGCAGGCAGAGAGCGAGACAGATTCGGCTGCGCTTGTCGCCGCTCCTTTCTGATACGACCCGCAGGGCGTTGACGATGCCCAGGGGATCAGGACGTCTGACCCTTCCGGAACGCGCCGACCCCGGTCCGCACCAGCGATCTATAGGCATTTCCCTCCGCAGGCCTGACGGGGACGCCGGGGTCGAGGGCATTGGCAGGCATCGCCGAGGGTAATGAGAAGGGCTCCTGCCCTCAACATCCGCCTCAGCCGTGTGCCTGGGCGGCAGCCGCGCCGCGACGCCTCCTCCACCTCATTGGTCACCGTAGCGGAGACAGACTACTCCCCCTCTGGGGGAGGTGGTCAAGCTAGATCTGGCGACCTTGGCGGCCTGGCGGTACTCAGGGCGCCTCCATCTCCTGGCCCTCTTCATCGACCGGCACGCGTAGGGCCTCGTGGACGGCCGGCGGAGGCTTGGGCTCCTCCGGCGGGCTGAGAACCAGACCACGGAAGGGCGCGCAGCGCGAGTGCGCGGCGACGATCGCGGAGATCCGCGCCGCCGATCCGCAAGAGGGCGACGCCATCGAAGCGGAACTGGGGCGCTGAGCTCTTCACACGTTTGCGAACACGTGCAGCTTCGCCCATTCGCGGATGTGGTAGTCCACTTCACGCGCGTAGAAATCGGCGCCGAAGATCGCGCCGAGCAGCACGCCGCCCGCGCCGCCGATGATGCCGCCGACAATCGCGCCGACCACGGTGCCCACGGGACCGCCCGCCGATCCGATGAGCGCGCCCGCGACGATGCCGGCGCCGATGCCCGCGAGTCCGCCGGCGACGATCGGGATGGCCGTGTCGAGCGCCGTTTCCGAGCCCATCGCGGTGTTCGATTCCTGTCCGATGTCGCAGAAGTCCGCGCAGCGCACGCCGGGCGCCGCCGGGCAGGTTGGATTCACCGGATCGCGATCGCCCACGCGATGGCAGAGACCGAGCGAGTGCCCGACCTCGTGCATGAAGATGATGGGCTGCGCCTGGAACGTCAGCGTGTGGCCGAGCACCGGCACGCCGCCGATCATCAATCGGCATCCGCCTCCGCAGCGGGTATCGCCGAAGCCGCCGGCGCCCTCTTCCAGGTCGTCCACGAACAGCGCGTATCGGAAGGCGCGAGGGAGGGCCCGCCGCTCGGGCCGGAACTTCGTCGGGTCGTTTCGGAACGCGTCGATGTCCGACGGCCGCAGGACCTCGACGTACGGCAGGAGGCCGTTGTTCTCATTGCCGAACCAGCCGTCGTCGAACCGCGGCGCGATGCCGTGATAGGCGAACTGGCTCGCGACCATCTGCTTGGCGTCGAACTGCAGGCGTTGATCGCTGCCCGACGCATCGATCTCGACCCACAGCTCGCGGCGCTCCGGATCCGCGAGGCCGTTGTGCCCTGCGGCCGCGATCGGCTGCACGGTGAGATCCTGCACCGACATCTTCGCTTCCTCCGCCTCATCGAGCCCGTCCTGATCGGTGTCCATGTTGCCGATCGTGGGGTCGCGCACGTCCATCGTGAACCAGCGGAACGTCAGGATGTACTTCGCGTCGCTGCTGTCGTGCGTGAACGTGGTGGTCCCGGTGTCGCCCGCCCACGCGATGTCGAACGTCGCGAACGTGTCGTCCGTCGGGTTCTCGAGAAACGTGAAGTCCGATTCGCGGAGTCGCATGCGTGAGGTGAACGCCGCGGGCACACCCGCCGGCAGCATGCGGCTGTCGACGATGACTCCGGGCGAGCGCACCGCGCCGTCGTCCATCGCCCAGTACCCGTTCAGGTCGAACGACTTCGGGTATCGCACGTCCTCGACGTTCAGGTACAGCTCGTCGCTGCCCACGTCTTCGTCTTCGTCGTCGCACTGGATGCGAGTGAGGACGAGTACGCTGCGGCGGTTGCGCCCGTCGGCCCACCCGTCGTTGTCGCCGTCGCTGTCGTTCGGATCCGAGCCGGTCTGCGTCTCGAAGAGGTCCGGCAAGCCGTCGCCGTCGGCGTCGGGCGGCGTATCGAAGGTCGGATCCTGATCGTCGGGGATGCCGTCGCAATCGGAATCGAGCGCCGGGTTGCCGCCGGATGGCGCGAAAAGAATGATGATCGTCCCCGTACACGGCGGAAACGGCGGCGGTTCGGGAACGTTCCAGCCGGGCTCGCCCAGCTGCGAGACCCACTCCAGATGATCACCGTCGAGCCAGACGTTGACGGCGTCGTTGCGAAAGAGCGGCTCCGTCGCGTCGGATTCGGCCCAGACCGTGATGCCGCCGAACCGCCAGCCGCCGCCGAAGAAGCTGTCCTCGATCTTGGTGACGGAGATTTGCCCGACGCCACGAATGAGCTCGATGCTCATGGGCTCGTCGAGATCGATGATGAAGCGGTCGCGGTTGTTGCGCTCGAAGTCGTCGCGGTCGGGATCGTCGAGCGGGAAGTCGCGACCGCCGAACTGCACATGCACTGAGTCGTCGGTACCCGCGAAGCGAACATCACCGGTCTTGATCTCGACGACCAGTGCGGAAACGGTTTGGGCCCTCGAGGGGAGGGCCACCAGGACTCCGGCGACGACTAGCAGAAGCGTCGACACTCGCAAAGCTATCGGCATTTCCTTCCGCAGGCCTGACGGGCACGCCATGGTCGAGGGCATTGGCAGGTCAGGCGGAGACGACAGGCCGCCCGGAAGGTACTGACACCCAAAGAACTGGCGGAGAGGGGGGGATTCGAACCCCCGGTACAGGCTTTAGTCCCGTACAACAGATTAGCAATCTGCCCTGTTCAGCCACTCCAGCACCTCTCCGCAATCACCTACAGGCGCCCGTGTTGCCGTAGCGACAGTCCAGCAACACGATGAGCGGCAGAATGGAAGGATAGCACGCGAACGCCTGTGTGGAACCGGACCGGCCGCCGGAAGGCAGAGCCCTCCGGCGGCCGGGCCGTGGTTACGGGAGGTCGGCGCGCACCGCGCAGGCGATCATGGCGATCATCTGGCGGGTGGTGATCATGTGCTGCAGCCGCAGCCGGACGGCGAGCTGCGTCGTGCAGAGCACGAACTCCAGGTGGTTCCGGGCGCCGGCCGCGCACTGCGCGACCGAGTCCGAGACCCGGCAGCCGTCCGGGGACACGTGGTTCGACGCTCCCGTTTGGCAGCCGTCGATGACCACGGTCGGGCTCTGGTCCGACCCGATGCACTGATCCACGCCGTCCGGCACGCCGTCCCGGTCCGAGAACCAGCCGACGTCCGTCATCTGCGAAAGGGTCAGGTCCTCGGGCGGCACCAGGCTATGCGTCAGGTCGGCGTTGATGGCCGGCTCCATGAGCTGGTTGCGGAACGCGATCGGGTCCCAGTGCGAGATCGAGGAGCCCGGCTGCACGGGGTTGGGCGCGTTGAGGTGGGCCCGTCCGGCGGCATCCGCGCCCGCGAGGACGGACAGGTCGACGCCGACGGTCACGTTGACGCCGGGCGTGGCCCTCAGCACCGCGCCGTCCGCTAGCATGATCGAGACCGACGGAATGTCGATGGTGAGGGGCGGAACCGCATTCCCCATTTGCGGGGGGCCGCCCGGAGCGATGTTGGCCACGATGACCGCGATCGCGCCGGCGTCCTGGCAGTTCTTTACCTTCACCGCGAACCCGCAGGTGCCGCGGTCCACGAGCGCGACGTTGCCGGAGATGGCAGCCGCGTTCTCCAGCGCGGAGCAGCCGTCCAGGGTGCTCGGCCCCTCGACGTTGGCGGCATCCAACGCGGCGACGACGTTCCCGGTGACGCCTGGGGACGACAGCGGCGGGCCGAAGGCCGCGGTGCCGACGGCGAAAGCGCCGGCGATGGACGGCGGGGAGTTGACCCTGAGGAGCGGAGTGCCTGGGCTGAAGACAGCCGGCACGTCGTTCGTCACGTTGACGCCGGTCCAGACGACGTTGCGAAAGTTGACGGCCGAAGCGATCAGCTCGGCGGTGGTCATCTGGTTCCAGCCCTTGCCCGTGGTGTTGTCGAACGTGTACTCGGAGAAGACGTCCGGCAGACCCAGCGGCCTGGTGCCGGTGGCCTCGGTGACGAAGTTGGCGAATCCCAGGCCATGGCCGAACTCGTGCAGCAGCACGACGACCAGGTCGATGTCCGTGCCGTGGTTGTTGTCCAGGCCCAGGTAGAACTTGCGTCCCCCGAGGCACGCGGGGTTCCCGTTCAGGCTGCTGTTGAACCTCGCGACGATGTCATCGGCGATAGTGCCGGGGGTCCCGGAAGCCAGGTCCTCCCCCGCCAGCTTGTTCGCCAGGGCCACGTGATACCAGGTTCCGGCCAGCTCGGCGTTCGGGAAGTCCGAGAAGATCTGGATGGCGCCCGCGGACCCGAGGACGGCGCCGGTCGCCGTGCAGGTCAGCGGATCGAGCGAGGCCTGCACCATGATCTCCTCGTCGCTGTCGATCGAGGCGCCCCAGATGCTGGCGGCGTGCTGGAAAGCGATCAGGCGCTGCTGGCCCAGCGTGGTGCCGGGGTTCCCTCCCACCGGAAACGCGGGGGTAGGGTCGTTGAACCCCTCGTCGGGGCCGTCCATGTTGACGATTGTGATCGTGGCTCCGGCGTGGACGCCGGCGGCGGCCATCACCGCGATCGCGAGCAGTACGAGGATTCGATGTGTGCGCACGGATCACTTCCATTCCCAGGCGGCGGGAGCGGTCTCTTCGGCGAGCTTGTTCGCCTCCGTAGCACCTTTGACGCAGCGTCGCGACAGGGTGCCGTCCGGGTTGACGGTCAGCACAGTGAAGTCGACGTACTCGGAGCCGGTCAGGTCCACCGAGAGCATCCCGTTGGGATGCCGGACGGCCTGCAGCGCTTTCGGCGCGCGCCGCGCCGCGGCCAGGCCCTGGGCGGCGGCCTCCGCCAGGTCCTCCTCGGTCGGCTCCCGCAGCTCGCCCGTCTTCGGATCGACATAGGCGCGCATCCCGGCCCCGCCAGCCTGCGGCTTGGCCTCCGCGGACTTGGGCTGGCTCGCCTCGGTCTTGGCTTCCTTCGACTTGTCCGTTTCGGCGCTCGCAGCCTTCGGCTTGGCGCGATCGCCGTCCTTCGCCTCCGCCCGGGCCGCACCCAGGGCAGCGAGGATCGCTGCACACAGGATCGCCGCCGGTGCGGGAAAGCGCTCCAGCACAAGTACTCGGCTCATTTGAGGCCTCCAATTAATCGGCCGGCACACGTCCGACCGGCAGCGCTGGAAGCTCTGGCTTCCGCGAATGGTCGGGAGGGATGGATCGACAGTCCGGCGCGCTGCCTACGTGGCGCGTTGATACTCCCCTACGATGCCGGGGTCAAGTGAAAGCTTTCCTCAGTCCCGCGGCGGGGGTGGCGGAGGGCGCAGGACTCGAACCCGCAAAGGCCTTTCGGCCCGGGAGCTTTCAAGGCTCCTGCCTTACCAGTTAGGCTAGCCCTCCGGCAGGCGACTCACCATTATCGCCCGGCAGCGGCTTACGGGGCGCTCCCAGGTGCGGCTTCAGCGCCTTGAGCACCCGGGCCACGAGCTCGGGATGGCCGCGACGCCAGCGGTCCTCGACGTTCAGGTCCACCACCGGCCGGTCCACACCGGGAAAGCGAAGGCGGAGCTGGGTCTGGTGGCGGTCCTCCTTCTCGCACATCACGAAGACACGATCGGCCCAGAGAAGGAGCTCGCGGTTCACGGGCACGGTGGCGAAGGGAGCGGTGCCCGCGGACCGGACCTCGTAGCGCTCGTCGCCCTCGTAGAGGTCTTCCGCGGTCCGGCTGCGGTCGATGTTGGCCGTGCAGACGAAAAGGATGCGCTCGCGCAAGCGGCGACCTCCCCCGATGGACGGACGTCCATTCTAGCCCCCGGGCTTTCGTGGCGCGCACGTCCTCTTTTGATACACTCCTTGCCTAGCCAACCCGATGAACACGGACCGGGTGATCCGCGAGCTCGATATCAGGCTCTCCCATCTGAGCGACGCCGATCGCCAGGAGGTCAAGGACGCTCTGCGCGAGGAGATCGCCCGGGAGCGGCGCTGGGTGGAGCCCGAGCTCACCGTGGAGGCGGAGCGCGAGCGCCGCGTGGAGTCCGAGACCCTACGCGACGTGCTCGAGGCCATCGTCCGGCAGGTCCGGCTCGAAGACACGATCGACGAGGTCCTGAAGCAGGTTGCGCGGATCGTCACCTACGATTTCGCCGCCCTCGCCCTGATCGACCCCGGCGACCGCTTCCGTGTCCGGGCGGCGCGGGGGGGGGCGGAGCCGGTAGGCCTCGTGGGCACCACCTTCCCCGTCCCCGCCGACCTTCCCCCCGAGGAGCGCTGGCCCATCAACGTGGGCGACTCCGAGTCCGATCCGCGCACCCTCCCCATACCCGGCGCGCCCCCCCTGCGCTCGTGGGCCGGCCTGCCGCTGCTCGTCGAGGGGGACGTGATCGGGCTCTTCTGCTTCGGGAAGACGCAGACCGACCCCTATCAGGACGAAGAGCTGCACCGGGTCCGCGCCGTCGTGTTCTCGGCGGCGGCGGTCATCCGCAAGGCGCAGCTGCTCGAGCAGGTGCGGCGCTACGCGATGCTGATGGAGCAGGTCGTGGTGGTGGACCAACTCGTCTTCTCCGGAGCCGCGGCCCCCGACGTCGCGCGGGCGATCCTCGACGCCGCGATCCAGTTCGGCGGCTATCAGGGCGGGCTGCTCGTGCTGCAGACGGACAAGGGACCGGTGGTGGCCGCGGGGGCGGGTGAGGGCTTCCAGGGCCTGGAGGGCCGGACGCCCCCGGGGAGCCTCGCCGGCAATGCCGCAAGCCGGCTCGACCCGGCGGCGCAGGCGGAGGCGGCCACGACGCTCGGCACCCGGCTCCCCGCGGAGCCCGTTTTCCTGGTGCCCCTCAATACCAGCGACTCCCACGTGGGGACACTGGCCCTGCTCGATCCGAACGGGGAGAGTCCCGACGACCGCCTCATGGAGTCGTTCGCGTCGCGGGCCGCCGCCGCCTACCTGCACGCGGCCCGCCCTCGGGCCTGAGCGCGATCAGGCCTCGCGCTTCGTGATCCGATCCTGACCCCCCAGATAGGGGCGCAGGACCTCGGGGACGCGCACGCTTCCGTCCTTCTCCTGGAAGTTCTCGAGGATCGCGATGAGCGTGCGGCCCACGGCGAGGCCGCTCCCGTTGAGGCTGTGGAGGAAGCGCGGCTTGCCCTTCGCGTCGGGCCGGTAGCGAAGCGACGCCCGGCGGGCCTGGAAGTCGGTGCAGTTCGAGCACGACGAGATCTCGCGGTACCCGCCCTGCCCGGCCAGCCACACCTCGATGTCGTAGGTCTTGGCCGCGGAGAACCCCATGTCGCCCGTGGAGAGCACGACCACGCGGTAGGGGAGGCCCAGGCGCTTCAGCACCTCCTCCGCGTCCGCGGTCATCGACTCCAGCTCCCCCATCGACGTCTCCGGGGTCGAGAGCTTCACGAGCTCCACCTTGTAGAACTGGTGCTGGCGGATGAGCCCCCTCACGTCCTTGCCGTAGGCGCCCGCCTCCGAGCGGAAGCACGCGGTGTGGGCGACGTACTTCTTGGGCAGCTCCCGCGCCTCGAGGATCTCGTCCCGGTGAAGGCACGTGAGCGGCACCTCCGCGGTGGGGATCAGGTAGAGCGGGCGGTCGCCCGCGCTCGTCTTGAAGAGGTCGCCCTCGAACTTGGGAAGCTGCCCCGTCCCCATCAGGGTCTCCGGCGTCACGAGGAGCGGGACCTGCACTTCGCGATAGCCGCGGCTGCGGTGGAGGTCCAGCATGAAGCCGGCGAGGGCGCGCTCCAGTCGCGCGCCTTCGTCCCAGGAGACGGTGAAGCGCGCGCCCGAGATCTTGGCCCCGCGCTCGAAATCCAGGATGCCCAGGGCCGGCCCGAGGTCCCAGTGGGCCTTGGGCTCGAAGTCGAACGCGGGCGGCTCTCCCACGCGCCGCACCTCGACGTTCGCGGCCGCGTCCTTCCCCACGGGAACGCTCGCGTCGGGCACGTTGGGGACGACGAGGAGGAACTCGCGGATCCTGTCCTCGATATCGCGGAGGCGCTCGTCGCCCCTCTTGATCTCGTCCGAGACACCCTTCATCTCGGCCTTCAGCTCGGAGGCGTCCTCCTTGGCGCGTCCACGGCGGGCGATCTCCTCCCCGACCACCCTCTGGCGATGCCGGAGCTGCTCGACCTTTTGTATGGTGGCGCGGCGTTCCACGTCGAGCGCCCACGGATCCACCCCCGCGAGCCCGGGCCACCCGAGGACCTGGTCGAGTGTCTGCCCGCGGTGCTCGAGCATGGCGAGCACGCGCTCGCGGTTCTCGACGAGGAACTTCAGGTCCAGCACGGTCGCGCAGCATAGCACGCGGTCCCGTCACCGGTCCGTCGAAACCCCTGTGGTAGCATCCCGGAGAGCGCTCTCATGGCGACGAAGAACAGGATCCGCAAGGCCGTCTTTCCCGCCGCCGGGCTCGGCACGCGCTTCCTTCCCGCCACCAAGGCCCAGCCCAAGGAGATGCTCCCCCTCGTCGACAAGCCGATCATCCAGTACGTGATCGAGGAGGCGGTGGCCTCGGGCATCACCAGCATCATCCTCGTCACGGGCCGCGGGAAGAACGCGATCGAGGACCACTTCGACGTCTCCGCGGAGCTGGAGCGGCTTCTCGAGGCGCGGGGCAAGACAGACCTGCTGGACGAGGTGCGGGCGATCTCGAACATGATCTCGGTGTCGTACGTCCGCCAGGGGGAAAGCCTGGGCCTCGGGCACGCCGTGCTCATGGCGAAGGACCTCGTGGGTGACGAGCCGTTCGCGGTCATGCTCGGGGACGACATCATCGACAACCCCGTCCCTTGCATGAAGCAGATGATCGACGTCTTCGAGGGCCACGGCGGCCCCGTGATCGCGGTCCAGCAGGTGGCGAAGAGCGACATCTCGGCCTACGGGGTCATCGACGGCGTCCCCGAGGGCGAGTCGGGGCGCGTCTACCGGATCCGCGACATGGTGGAGAAGCCGAGCGCCGCGGAGGCTCCGAGCGACCTCGCGATCATCGGCCGCTACATCCTCACTCCCGACGTCTTCGCGTGTCTCGAGGAGACGCCGCGCGACGCGGGCGGGGAGATCCAGCTCACGAACGGGCTGCGCCGGCTCAAGGAGCAGCGCCCCCTCTACGGCTACCGCTTCGAGGGGATACGCCACGACGCGGGCAACAAGCTGGGCTTCCTGAAGGCGACGGTGGAGTTCGCCCTGAAGCGGCCGGACCTTGGGGGCCCGTTCCGGGACTACCTGAGATCGCTGAAGCTCTGACACGCGCGCGACGAAGTCGCGCGCGGAATCTAGGCCGACCCTTTTTTCTCGCCAGTCCCGCCCTTTTTCTCGCCGGTCCCGCTCGTGGTCGTGGACTTCGTCGAGTCCTTGCTCGAGGAGTCGCTGGTCGACGATTCCTTGCCGCTCGCCTCTTTCCCGCCCCCCTCCGCCTTTCCCTTGCCGTCCTTGGACTCCCCTCCCGACTTCTTCGCGTAGTCGGTGACGTACCAGCCGGAGCCCTTGAACTGGATGGCGGGCGCGGACTGGATCTTCTGCACCGCCTTTCCGCACTGCGGGCACTTCTTGATGGGCGGGTCGGAAAACTTCCGCACGAGCTCGAACCGGCCGTGCTTCGGGCACTCGTACTCGTAGAGCGGCAACGCTGTCTCCTTTCGTTCCATTCTAGCCGGTCAATGACGGCCGCGGGCGCTTCCCGCCCGTCGCGCGCCCGGTGATAGCCTTCCCGCACGGATGCCGCACGACACTCCGCTGATCACGACGATCGCCGGCGCCTTCGTCAGCGCGTGGATCATGGGCAGCCTCGCCCAGCGGGTGGGCCTCTCCCCGATCGTGGGATACCTGCTCGCGGGGGTGGTCATCGGGCCCCACACCCCGGGCTTCGTGGCCGACGCCGCGCTCGCCACCCAGCTCGCCGAGATCGGTGTCGTGCTCCTCATGTTCGGCGTGGGCTTGCACTTCCACCCGAAGGACCTCGTGGCGGTGAAGGGAATCGCGATTCCCGGGGCCCTCGTGCAGAGCGCCAGCGCGACCCTGCTCGGACTCGCCACCGGGCTCGCCTTCGGGTGGTCGCCCTCCGCGGGGCTCGTCCTCGGCATCGCCCTCTCCGTCGCGAGCACGGTGGTCCTGATGCGCGCGCTCGAGGACGCCCAGCTCTTCGGCACGGTCCCCGGCACCATCGCCGTGGGCTGGCTGATCGTGGAGGACGTCCTCACCGTGGTCGTCCTCGTGGTGATCCCGGCGATGGCGGGGGCCGCGGGGGGTGCCATGGGCGGACCCGGCTTCGCCACGGCGCTCGCGATAGCCCTCGCCAAGCTCGCCGTCCTCGTCGCCCTCGTGCTCTTTGCGGGCTCGCGCGTGGTGCCCTGGCTCCTCGAGCGGGCGGCCCGGCTTCGCTCGCGGGAGCTCTTCACCCTCACCGTGCTCGCCCTCGCGATGGCGATCGCCACCGGCGCCGCCCACTTCTTCGGCGCCTCGATGGCCCTCGGCGCCTTCCTCGCGGGCATGGTGGTGGGCCAGTCGCCGGTGAGCCAGCAGGCGGCGGCAGACGCCCTTCCCTTGCGCGACGCATTCGGCGTCCTCTTCTTCGTCTCCGTCGGGATGCTCTTCGATCCGGGTTTTCTGCTTCGCGAGCCGGCCCTCGTGCTCGCCGCCCTCGCGGTCGTCCTCGTGGGGAAGCCCCTGGCCGCGATCGGCGTCGTCGCCCTCCTCGGCTACTCGGCGCGGACCGCCCTCGTGGTCGCGATCGGGCTCGCGCAGATCGGCGAGTTCTCGTTCATCCTCGGCCAGCTCGCGCGACACCACGGGCTACTGCCCGCCGCGGGAGCGAGCGTGCTCGTGGCCTGCGCCCTCGTCTCGATCGCCCTCAACCCGCTCCTCTTCCGAGGGCTCGACCCCCTCGAGCGCCGGCTCCGCAGGCATCCGCGGCTGTGGCGGGTCTTGAACGCGCGCGCGGAGCGCAGCGGGGAGGCGGTGAACCTCGGGACGACGGCAGCCCTCGCCGGGGGCGAGAGCCCGCTCGCCGTCATCGTCGGCTACGGGCCCGTGGGGCAGAGCGTCGACCGCGCCCTCCGCGAGTCGGGACTCGAGACCGTGGTCGTCGACCTCAACATAGACACCGTGAGCGCCCTCGCCCGCGAGGGCCGCCTCGCGCTCTTCGGCGACGCGAGCCACCCCGACGTCCTGAAGCAGGCGGGCATCCGCCGCGCCTCCTACCTGCTCGTGACACTTCCCCACTCCGTCAACCGCGGCCCGCTCATCGCCGCCGCCCGGAACCTGAACCCCGCGTGCCGGATCTTCGTGCGCGCCCGCTACCTCCGCGAGCGGCCGGAGCTCGAGCAGGCGGGCGCCACCACCGCCTGCTTCGAGGAGGTCGAGGCTGCGGTCGCCCTCAGCGAGCTGCTGCTCCACGATCTCGGACGGGACGACGCCACCGTGCGGCGCGAGAGCGAGCGGATCCGCAAGGAGTTCGCTCCCGGGGCGTGACCGCGCTCTAGTGCACCGCCGCCCAGCTCATGCCGAGGCGCGCGTCCACGACGAGGGGCACGTCGAGGGAGAGCGCGTCCTCCATCACCCGCTTCACGAGCTCACGGGCGGGCTCCGCCTCCGCCTCCGGGACCTCGAGGAGCAGCTCGTCGTGGATCTGCAGGATGAGCCGTGACTTCATCCCGCGGCGCTCCAGCTCCCCGGCGAGGTCGATCATCGCCTTCTTGATGAGGTCCGCGGCCGAGCCCTGAACGGGGGTGTTCATGGCCTGCCGCTCCGCCTCCATGCGCACCTGGAAGTTCGGCGCCCGGAGGTCGGGCAGCCGCCGCAGGCGTCCGAGGAGCGTGCGCACGTGCCCCGTCTCGCGGGCCTTCTGGATCGTCCCCTCGATGAAGCTGCGGACCGACGGGTAGCGCGCGAAGTAGGCCTCGATGAACTGCTCGGCTTCCTTCTTGGTGACGCCGATGTCCTTGGCGAGGGTGAACGCGGTCTTCCCGTAGAGGAGCGCGTAGTTGACCATCTTGGCCACGCGCCGCTGCTCGTCCGCGGGGAGCGTCGAGAAGGCCCCGAAGACCTCGCGGGCGGTGCGGTCGTGCACGTCCTCGCCCCGCCGGAACGTGTCGATGAGAGTCCGGTCCTGCGAGAGGTGGGCGAGGACCCGAAGCTCGATCTGGCTGTAGTCGGCGGAGAGCAGCCGGTGGCCGGGCTCGGCCACGAAAGCCTCGCGGATCCGCTTCCCCTCCGCGGTGCGGATCGGGATGTTCTGGAGGTTCGGGTCGGACGAGGAGATCCGTCCCGTGGCCGCCACCGTCTGGTTGAAGGTCGCGTGTATGCGCCCCGTCTCCGGGTTCACGAGCTGGGGCAGCGCGTCCACGTACGTGCCCTTCAGCTTCTGGATGGAGCGGTACTCGATGATCTTCCGGGGCAGCTCGTGGACGAGGGCCAGCTCGTCGAGGACCTCTTCCGCGGTGGAGGCGGCGCGGGTCTTGGCCGTCTTCTTCCCGCTCTTGAGGCCCAGCCGGTCGAAGAGCACCTCGCGGAGCTGGGGCGGGGAGTTGATGTTGAACTCCCCCTTGGCGAGAGCATGGATCTCGCGGGTGAGCGTCGCGAGCTGCGACTCCATGTCGCGGCTCATGGAGCCGAGGAGGACGGTGTCCACCTTGACCCCCGCCCGCTCCATGTCCGCGAGGACGGTCACGAGCGGCAGCTCCATCGTCCGGTAGATCGTCCCGAGCTGCTCTTCCTCGAGCCGGGCGAGTACCGTCTCGTCGAGGCGGAGGACGAGGGCGGCGTCCCCTCCGGCGATGCGCGCCGTGGCGTCGACGGAGGCCTCCTCGGACGAGATCCCCTCGGGCTCGGCGCCGCGTCGCTCGCCCAGGAACTCGAAAGCGAGGTCGTCGAGCGAGTAGGCCCGTCGGCCGGGGTTGAGCAGGTACGACGCCACGAGCGCGTCGAAGCCCAGGCCCGCGAGCCGTCACCCCGTGGCGGGCCAGAGCGACGAGGTCGCGCTTCGCGTTGGCGCTCACCTTCCGTACGGAAGGGTCCTGGAGAACGGGGGCGAGCCGCGCGAGGACATCGGGCAAGGAGGGCGGGTCGGGCAGCTCGAGCCGGGAATGGCCCACGGGAACGTAGACGGCCATTCCCGGCTCGTGAGCCAGCGCGATGCCGAGGATGCGCGAGCGCATCGGCTCGAGCGAGGTGACCACGATTCCCAGAGCGACGCGCCCCGCCTTCCTCGCCTCCGCCACGAACGAATCCAAGTCGGCGGGGCGCGTGATGACGCGCCGCTCCGTGCCCGTGGCCTCCGCTTCGGGCGCGTACTCCCGGGCCAGGGCCTGGAACTCCAGCTCCTTGAAGAGCGCGTGGGCGGCCTTCCGGTCCGGGTCCCTGCGGACGAGGGCGGCGAGATCGAGGGTGACGGGGACGTCGGTGCGCAGGGTGGCAAGGTGCTTGGAGAGCAGGGCCTCCGCCCGATGCGTCTTCAGCCCCTCCCGGTAGGCCGCGCGCTTGATCTTGTCCGCGTTCTCGAGCACCGCCTCCACCGGTCCGAACTCGCGCACGAGGTCGCGCGCCCCCTTGTCGCCGATCCCCGCGACTCCGGGGATGTTGTCGACGGCGTCCCCCACGAGGGCGAGGATGTCCACGACCCGCTCCGGCGGCACCCCGAACTTCTCCTCCACCTTGGCCCGGTCGTAGAGCGTCGCCCCCGTGCCTTCGCGCCCCGGGTTCAGCACGAGCACGTCCTCGCTCACGAGCTGGAGCAGGTCCTTGTCCCCGGAGACCACGATCACCTTCATCCCCTGCTCCACCGCCTGGCGGGCGAGGGTCGCGATCACGTCGTCCGCCTCGAAGCCGGGAAGCTCGAGAACGGGCATGCGGAACGCTTCGCACACCCGGCGCACGTAGGGGATCTGCACCGCGAGGTCGTCGTCCATCCGCGGACGGTTGGCCTTGTACTCCTGGTACTCCTCGTGGCGGAAGGTCCGGCCCGGAGGGTCGAAGAGGATGCCCATCCTCTCCGGCTTCTCGTCCTCGAGGAGCTTGCGCAGCATCGTCGTGAAGCCGTAGGTGGCGTTCGTGGGAAGGCCGCGGGAGGTCGCGAGCCCGCGGATCGCGTGGTAGGCGCGATGGAACTGCGCGCTGCCGTCCACGAGGTAGAGCTTGGGCGCGCTTCGGCATCGGCGGATTGTAATCCGCTCGCTATAATCGCCGTCCATGCTCGTGCGCTCGGTCGCCCTCGTGCTCCTCGCCGCGGCGACGCGCGCCTGCCTGACCTACGAGTACGAGCACGAGATCTGGCTGCGCGTGGACGGCTCGGGCACCGTGAACGTCACGGGACGGCCGGCGTTGTGGACGGCCTTCAAGGGCCTCGGCGATCCCCGGAACCCCGACGCCACCGCGACTCCCGACGCCGCCCGCGCGCTCTTCGAGCGCTCGGGCCTCAGCGTGCGGCGGGTCACCCTCACCCGCCGGGGCGGGCACCCGTATCTCTTCGTCTCCGCCGATTTCCGGGACGTGAACGCTCTGGCCCAGACGCCGGCTTTTCCGGACCTCGCCCTCGGCCTCCGCGGGGAAGAGGGACGGCTCCGCCTCGACGGCCGTTGGGCGCGTCCCCCGGCCGCCCTCGACATCGGGATCCGCGACCGCGAGGGGCTCATGGCCGTGCGCCTCCACCTCCCGAGCAAGGTGTACTCGCATCGCAACGCGGCGGATGGCGTGGAGCGCGGGAACATCGTGAGCTGGCGGCAGGACGTCGCGGAGGCGCTCGACGGCAGCCCCCTCGACCTGGGCGCGGAGATGGACGAGCGGAGCATCCTGCTCTCCACCGTCCTCCTCTTCGGCACCGCCATCGCGGTCGCCCTCGCGATTCTCTTTGCGATCTTCTACGCCCTGGTGAGGCGCGGGAGGCGTGACCTCGCGCGGACGGGGCCGGCCGACGACGATCGCCGAAGCGGACCCTAGAGGCTCAGGATCTGCGGAGGTGGCGCGCCACCGCGCGCGCGACGAGCTCGACGAGGCGGCGGCCGGTGGCGAGCCCGGGATCGATGTCGGGCGCGTACTCGCAGATCTCGAGGGCGACCACGCGCGGCGAGGCGGCGAGGGCGGCCACGAGGTCGGAGACCTCGTCGAAGGAGAGGCCCGGCCCCGGGACCGCCTGGTGCTTCGCCGGCATCTCCGAGGGATCGACCACGTCCACGTCCAGGTGGACGACGATGGGGCCGTCGCCGTTCTCCACGCCGTCGAGCGCGAGCGCCGCCGCCGTCCGCATGCCGATGCGTCGGGCCGCCCCCGCAGGAAGAGCGAGGCCCAGCCGTCCGATGCGCGGACGCTCGCCGGGATCGAGCGCGCGGAAGCCGACGAGCGCGACGTGCTCCGCGGCGACCGCGGGCACGGGCCCCGTCGCCGCCACCACCTCGGGCGGGCCCTCGCCCAGGGCCAGGGACAGGGCCATGCCGTGGAGAAACCCGGAGGGCGTCGTGTCCGGAGTGTTGAGGTCCGCGTCCGCGTCGATGAAGACGAGGCCGGGAGGCTGGCCGAGAAACCGACGTGTACCCGCGGCCACTCCCGCGGCGAGCGTGCAGTCCCCGCCGAGGACGACGGTGAAGCCCTCGGCGAGAGCGCGCGTCATCTCGTCGGCGGCCGCACGCAGGGCGCAGGCGACGCCTTCCGCGTTGCGGGCTTGGGGGTGGTCGGGGTCTTCGCGGAAGGGGAAGAGCGAGAGGTCGGAGAGGTTCACCACCCGAGGCCCCGCCGCGCGCAGCGCCTCCAGAAGGCCCGCCTCGCGCAGCCGGAGGGGCGCGTCGGCGACCGAGGCGCGCCGGCCTCCCGCCGCGGTGGGCACGCCGAACACCGCGATCTTGGGGGCCGGCATCGAGCAAGTATAATTAGCTACGCGGAATAGGGCGAGATGCAGCGGACGACGCCCGGCCGGGATGGAGCGTCGCCGCTGACCTCGCGTCGGGTGCTGACCGATTCCCCGAAAACGTCGCCGGAGGCTTCATGAACATCAAGCTCGCGTTCACCCCCGTCTCGTCGACTCCCGTGGACCTTCTCGTGGTCGTGCTCGACCTCGAGAAGACGCTCCACGAGGTGGACGACGCGGGGATCGCCGGACACGTGACCCGGGCCGCCGCTGGGTTTCGCGAGAAGACGCTGAAGCGCGAGTACTTCGCGACCCTCCCCGACGGCGCGCCTGCCCGCGCCCTGGTCGTCTACTGGGGCCCGTCGCTCAAGGGCTTCAACCTCTGGGAGAACCTGAAGACGTTCACCGCGCGCGCCCTGCGTCTCGCCCGGGACTACCGCTACGCGCGGGTGGGACTGCTCGTCAACAGCCGCGACGCGGGGCCCCTCGTGGGCAAGGCCGTCGAGGGCGCCGTGCTCGGGGCCTACACGTTCGACAAGTACCGGCTGGAGAAGGACGAGTTCCTCGCCAAGGACGCCCAGCTCGTGCTCCTGGCGCATCCCGATCACCAGGCGGAAGCGGAGGCGCGGAAGGCGCGCTATGCCTGGGTCTCGGAGAACGTGAACCGCTGCCGCGACCTCATCAACGAGCCCGGTGCCGTGGTCACCCCGGAAGTGATCGCGGACCGCGCGAGCGAGATCGCGAAGGAGCTGGAGCTGGAGATCGAGGTCCTCGATCCCGCCGGGCTCAAGGCGCGCGGCTACCAGGGTCTCCTCCACGTGGGAGCGGGAAGCAACAACACCCCGCGCATGGTCATCCTCCGCCACGTCCCCCGGAAGCCCTCGAAGGAGACGATAGCGCTCGTGGGCAAGGGGATCACGTTCGACTCCGGCGGGATCAGCCTGAAGCCGGGCGACAAGATGTGGGAGATGAAGGGCGACATGGCGGGGGCGGCCGCCGTCCTCTACAGCCTGCGCGCCCTCGGCCGCCTGAAGCCGGACGTGAAGGTGGTGGGGATCCTCTGCTGCGCGGAGAACCTCCCCGACGCCAACGCCCAGAGACCGGGCGACATCTTCACCGCCAAGAACGGCAAGTCGATCATGGTCGACAACACCGACGCCGAGGGCCGGCTCGTCCTCACGGACGGCCTCTTTCGGGCGGGCGAGGAGAAGGCGACCCACGTGCTCGACATCGCCACCCTGACGGGCGCGGTGGTGCGGGCGCTCGGCCCGAGCGTCGCGGGGATCATGGGCACGAGCCCCGACCTCATCCGCCGGGTGATCCACTCGGGGGAGAACCAGGGCGAGGCGTTCTGGGAGCTGCCCCTCGTGGAGGAGTACCGCGAGTCGCTCAAGACCCCTTTTGCCGACCTCAACAACATCGCGGCGGGCGGCCTCGCGGGCGCCATCACCGCCGGCCTCTTCCTGCGGGAGTTCGCGCCCCCGGACACCGCATGGGCCCATCTCGACATCGCGGGCCCGATGTTCCGGGACAAGGACTGGAAGTACTTCGAAGCGGGAGCGATCGGCTTCGGCGTGAAGACGCTCACCGACCTCTGCGAGCGCTTCCGTGATCCTGTCGCCTGAGAAGGCGAGCGTCGACCGCATCACCGACTGGATCTGGATGGGGTCGCGCGTGGCCTCCCCGGACGACTACCACCGCCTCCGTGCCCTCGGGGTCCGGGCCTGCGTGGACATGAAGCTCGAGGGCGCCGATCCCTGGACGTTCGACGCCTTCCTCTGGCTCCCCACCCCCGACCACGAGGCGCCGCGCACCGCGCACCTCCTCCTCGGCCTCGACTTCCTGAAGCGCTGCGAGGAGGGCCAGCTCCCCGTCTTCGTAGCCTGCCTCGCCGGCATCGGCCGCTCCTCGTCGCTCGTCCTCGCCCACCTGCTCGTAGGACGCTTCCATGAGGAGGGGCTCGAGCCTGCCCTCGACTTCCTGCGGGCCCGGCGGCCCACTGCCCGGCCCAATCGTGCCCAGGTGGCCGCAGCCGTCGAGGCGGCGCGCGCCTTCCGAGGGTAGCGACAGACGGGCGGGCGCATTTCTCACTCCCGCCGCAGCGCCTCCATGGGCTCGAGCCGCGACGCGTACCAGGCGGGATAGAAGCCGAAGCCCACGCCCACGAGGACGGCCATCACCAGCGCGAGGAGGAGCAGCAAGGGCGCGATCGCGGTGGGCCAGCCCGCGAAGCGATGGATGACGACCGCCCCCGCCATCCCCATCACGACCCCGAGCGCGCCGCCGGTGGCGGTGAGGAGCGACGATTCCACGAGGAATTGGGCGGCGATGTCCTTCTTGCGCGCGCCCAGGGCGCGGCGAACCCCCACCTCGCGCGTGCGCTCGGCGACGCTCGCGAGCATGATGTTCATGATCCCTATCCCGCCCACGAGCAGTCCGATGAATGCGATCGCCCCCGTCACGACGTTGAAGATGCGTTGCGTGCGCTCCCGCTGGCGCAGGATCTCGCGGGGGACGATCACGTCGAAGGCCTCGCCGCCGGTGGTGCGGCGCAGGAGCGACTTCAAGACCTCGGCCGCCGGCCCCACCTGATCCGCGTCGCCCACCCGCAGCACGAGCTCGTCGATTCCGTCGGGATGCGGATCCTTGCCGCGGTCGAGCGCGGGCAGGGGAACGAAGACGCTCCGGTTCACGTCCCGGGTGCGGATGGGCCCGGGACGGACCTTCGACGAGCCGCGGCCCTCCAGGACGCCGACGACCTGGAACCAGTCCCCGCCGATGCGCACCCGCTCGCCCCTCGGCTCGCCCAGCGGAAAGACGGCCCGGGCCACCGAAGCCCCCAGCACGGCCACGCGCTTCCGGTCCGTGACGTCGAGGTCGGTCAGGAAGCGCCCGCTCGCGAGGGCGAGGCGCGCCGCCGAGCGGTAGGCGGGCGTCGTCCCCACCACACCCGCTTCGGCGCTGCGCCCCCCGCTCTCGACCGCGAGCCGGGCTTCCCGGATCGGCGCCACCGCCAGCACTCCCGGCACCACGTTCCCCGCGGATTCCACGTCGCGCAGGCTGAGGCCCGTCCCCGCGGATTCTCCGCCCGCGGGTCGCGCGCGCGCGACGACACTGTCGATCCCGAGGCCCGCGATCTGCTCCAGCGACTCCCGACGTGCCCCCTCCCCGACCGAAGACATCGCCACCACCGCGGCCACGCCGAACACGACGCCCAGGATCGACAGGCTCGACCGGAGCTTGTGCAGCAGGAGGCTCCGCACCCCGAGCCGCAGCAGGACCTGGGGGGACATTATTCGATGCGGCCGTCGCGGAGCTGGATCATCCGCTCGGCCCTCCGGGCGAGGGCTTCGTTGTGGGTGACGAGGACGATCGTCCGCCCCTCGCCGTGGAGGTCGTCGAGGAGGCGTGCGATCTGCTCGCCGGTCGCGGAGTCGAGGTTGCCTGTCGGCTCGTCGGCGAGGAGCAGCCGGGGCTCCGTGACGAGCGCGCGCGCGATCGCGGCGCGCTGCGCCTCGCCTCCGGACAGCTCCGACGGCCGGTGGTCGGCACGAGAGAGAAGGCCCACCCGCTCGAGGACGCGAAGGCCGCGGTCCCGCCATTCCGCGGGCGGGACCGCGGAGTACAGAAGCGGCGTCTCCACGTTCTCGACGACGCTCAGATGGGGCAGAAGGTGGAACGACTGGAAGACGAAGCCGATGCGCCGATTGCGGATCATGCTGAGGGCGTCGTCGTCGAGGCCGGACACCGGTTCGCCGTCGAGGAGGTACTCCCCCCGCGTGGGCCGGTCGAGGCCGCCGAGGACGCTCAGGAGCGTCGACTTGCCGGA
Source organism: uncultured Acidobacteriota bacterium (assembly GCA_963742595.1). Classification (GTDB taxonomy): domain Bacteria; phylum Acidobacteriota; class Vicinamibacteria; order Fen-336; family Fen-336; genus CAVPGH01. The sequence goes on from CAVUMT010000001.1 coordinate 2,086,160, forward strand.
GCCGGACGGGCCCATGATCGCGAGCTTCTCGCCCTCTCCGATCCGGAGGCTCACGCCATCGAGGGCGACGACCCTGGCCCCGCCCCCGCGCGAGTAGACGCGGGAGACGTCGCGGAGCTCGGCGAGATCGCCCCTACGGGGTCGTGACGCCACCGAAGTCGGAGGGCGGGGCGCCGGGCTCGCGGAGGAGCACGCGCTCTCCGCGATGGAGGCCCTTCTCGATCACCACGAAGTCCTGGTTGGAGGGGCCCAGCACCACCTCGCGTACGGAGGCGCTCCGGCCCGCCAGGTAGGCCACGTGCCGTCCCTCCCGCTCGAAGATCGCTTCCAGGGGCACGAAGAGGCTCTTTTTCCGCTCCTCCACCTCGATCTCCACGCGCGTGGTCATCCCGGGCCGGAGCCGCGGCTCGGACTCGTTCACGTGAACGGTCACTCCGAAGAACTTCGTCCCCCGCCGCTCCTTCTCTTCCTGGGCGAGGGTGCCCACGAGGGTGACGGTCCCCGTCAGCTTCAGGTCGGGGTAGGCCTCGACGCGGACCGTGACCTTCTGGTTCTTCTCCACCTTGTGGATGTCCGTCTCCCGCACCTTCGTCTCCACCACCACCCGCGAGATGTCGGGGAGGATGAGGAGCGGCTGGTTCGCCCACACCTGGTCCCCCACCTGCGGCTTCCTCTGCTCCGAGCCGAAGAAGACGTCCTTGTACACCACGATGCCGGGAACGTCCGCCCGCACCTCGCAGCGGGCGAGCTGCTGCTGCGCGAGCTCGAGCTTGCTCTGGGCCTCCACGATGCGGCTCTCCGCGGCGGAGATCATGGCCTGCTTCTGCGCGCTGCGGTAGGAGGCCGCACTCTCGAGCTGGCGGAGGCTTTCCTTGCTCGACACGGCGTCGGAGCGGGCCTGGCTCAGCTCGAGGGGCCGCCCGAAGTTCACGAGGGCGTCGCGGCGGCGGCGGGCCAGCGTGAGCTCGTCCTGGGCCCGCGCCACCGCCTGCTCCTGCCTCTCCAGCTCCACCTTCGTGATGAACCCCTCGACGAGAAGCGGCCGGAGGTCGGAGAGCTGGCTTCGCGCCTTCTCCAGCTCGCGCTCCGCGTTGGCCACCGCGGCCGCCGCCTCCTCCTCCTTGAGCCGCCCCTTCCCCTCCTGGACGTCCTTGAGCTCGAGATCGCTCCTCTCCGTCTTGAGCCGCGCGGCCGAGAGCTCCTCCTGGTTCTGGATCCCCTGGAGCTTCAGGTCCTGGCGGGCCTTCTGGAGATCCGCCTCCGCCTGGCCGAGGAGCGCCTGGTTCCTCCGGATCTCCTCCTCGAACGGCGAGGCGTCGAAGAGGATCAGCAGGTCGCCCTTCTGCACGAGCTTGCCCTCGGGGGCGAGGGCCACGATCTTCGCCTGGTTGCTCTGGATGGCGGAGGAGTAGGTCACCGAGCGCAGGGCGGCGAGCGTCCCCGCCTCCACGATCGTCACCCGGAAGGGTCCTTCCTGGACCGTGGCCACCGCCCCCCCCGTGCCCCCGCCGCCCGAGAAGGCGAGCCAGGGAACGGAGGCGGCGGCGAGGAGGGCTATTGCGATCGCGGCCGCCCGCGCGGGGCGGCGCCGGGCGGAGGCGACGAGGATGCGGGCGTTGTCCGAGAGAGCGGCGCTTCGGCGCGCGAAGATCTCGCGCATGCGACTCATTCGCGCACGGAGGGCGGCCGTGCTCACGGCGCGAACTCCTTCTCCACGTCGAGCGTCCCCCCCGCGCGCTTCAGGTCCAGGAAGCCCACCTGGTAGCTCGCGAGAAGGGAGACGAGGGCGCTCCTCGCCTGGAGGAGGCTCCCCTCCGCGTCCACCACGTCGAAGTTGCTCGCGAGCCCGCGCTGGTAGCGAAGGTCGGCGAGGCGGCGCTGCTGGGCCGCCACCTCCACGGCCTGCTTCTGCAGCTCGATGCTCTTTCGCGTGCGCGCGAGGTCGCGCGCGAGGACGCGCACCTCGGAGTCGATCTCCAGCTCGCGCTGCCGCACCGCGCGCTCGCGCGCCGCGACGTCGAGGTCGGCCACCGCCTTGGCCGCGCGGTCCGCCGAGCGCTCCACGGGATACGACGTGGCGAGGAAGAAATCGACGCGGGTATCCCCGGCCCGCCAGGCGTCGCCGTATGTCGAGCCGAGCCCGAGCTGGCCCACGCCCAGCCCCACGTCGAGCTGGGGCAGGAGGTTCTGGCGAGCCAGGGACGCGGTGCGTCGGGCGTCCTGGACCTGGTCCTGGGTCTCCTTCAGCTCCAGGCGGTTGTCGAAGGCGGTGCGAACGATGGCGTCCACCGGCTCGGGCTCGGGGAGATGGGCCTCCTGGAGGACCACGGCCGTCGGCTCCACCGGATCGTCCGGGGGCACCGCGAGGAGAAACCGGAATTGCTCGAGGGCCGTGCGGAGCGCGGCCTCGGAGCGCACCATCGAGTCCTCGGTCTGCGAGGACTGCAGCTCCGTCCGGAAGACGTCGAGCTTGCTCACCAGCCCCACCTGGAGACGGGCCTCGGAGGCACGTCGCAGGTTGTGGCTGCGCTTCAGGCTCTGGCGCGCCACCGCCACGAGCTGGCGCTGGGCGATCACGTCGTAGAAGGCGGCGGCGACCTGGACGGCGAGCCGCTGCCGGTTCAGCTCGTAGCTCCTCTCCTGGCCGATGCGGCTGCGCTCGCTGTTCTTGAGCTCGTAGTAGGTGGTGTTCGGCCCGAACCCGCGGAGGAGCGGCTGGCTCACCACGAGGCGGAGGTCGGTGGTCTTCGGGAAGGGCACCTCCACCTCCGAAGGCAGGGCGGTCAAGAGGCCGGTGGCGGTAACGGTCGCCCCGCTCCAGGGCACGCGCTGCGAGACGTCCAGGCCGACGGCGGACCCCGCCGGACCACGCTGGTACCGTGGGACGAGCTGGGGATAGAACTGGCCACGGGCCGCGGACACGCGGTAGCGCGCGGAGAGCACGCTGTCCGCGGCGTTGAGGAGCCCGAAGTTCCGCTCGAGGGCGATCCGGACGGCCGCGTCGAGGGTGAGGGTGGGGGCGCCCGGGGGGGGTCCCACCGCCTCCTCCTGCGTCGTTTCCTCGGCGATCGGAGCGACGTCCTCGAGTGACGGCTCCGGGGGGATCGGTGGCTGCACCGGTTCCTGCGCGGGAGCGGCGCCGGAAGCGAGGAGGACGAGGCTCATCATGACCGCGGCTCTTCTTCGTCCCACGTATCGAAACAGGTTAGCGGGGGCGTCGGAGAGCGTCAAATCAGCCGTTTGCGGCGCCCCTTCGTCTGCTGCTAGTCTCAGCTCCCCCTGTCGGAAGCGAGGTTCAAGCCGATGAACACGAGGCTCGGGCTCATTCTCACCCTCCTCCTGCCCCTGCCCGCGGCAGGCGCGCAGAAGCCCCAGATCGCGGTCGAGGAGTACCAGCTGGCGAACGGCATGAAGTGGCTGCTCTTCGAGCGCCACGACTCCCCCACGGTGGCCGCGGGATGGGTGGCGCGCGTGGGCTCGGTGAACGAGCGGCCGGGCATCACCGGCATCAGCCATTTCTTCGAGCACATGATGTTCAAGGGCACCCACGTCATCGGCACGAAGGACATCGACGGCCGACCTCAAGCTCATCGACGACCAGGAGAAGGTGCGCGGAGGAGATGCGGACGGAGATGTCGGTGATGCGGGAGATGCTGCGCCGGGGCGAGATCGACGACCTCGCGAAGCCCGAGAACCAGACCGCCCCGCTACAAGGAGCTCGGAGCAAGCGGTTCGACGCGCTCGTGCAAGCAGCAGCGCGAGACGATCATCAAGGACCAGTTCGACCAGATCTACACCAGCGAACGGCGGCGGAGGGCCTGAACGCCGCCACCTACCGAGGACAAGACGATCTACTTCGTGCGCGTGCCCCGCGAACAAGCTCGAGCTCTGGGCCTGGCTGGAGTCGGACCGCCTGCTGAACCCCGTCTTCCGCGAGTTCTACTCGCGAGCGCGACGTGGTCTTCGAGGAGCGGCGGCTGCGCACCGAGTCGACGCCGCTCGGGAAGTTCGACGAGGCCTTCAACGCCGCTCTTCTGGGAGGCCTACCCCTACCTCTGGCCGGTGGTGGGCTGGGCCTCCGACATCCCGGCCTACACGCTGGCCCAGGCCGAGGCACTACTTCGCGACCTATTACGCGCCCAACAACCTGACGGGCGTGCTCGTGGGCGACTTCAAGACCGCGGAGGCGAAGCCGCTCCTCGAGCGCTACTTCGGACGCATCCCGCGCGGGCAAGACCGAGCCGCCGCCCGTCGTGACGCTCGAGCCGAAGCAGCTCGGCGGAGAAGCGGTACTACGCGGAGGCGGAGACCTCGCCCACCGTGCGCATCTGGTGGCAGGGCGTGCCTTTCGTGCACAAGGACTCGCACGTCGCTCGACCTCCTGTCCGACGTCCTCTCCGGCCGCACCGGCCGGCTCTACAAGGGGCTGGTGCAGGGCCGGCAGATCGCGAACGAGGCCGCGGCCTCCGTGGACCTCCAGCAAGTACGCGGGCATCTTCGAGGTCGAGTGCACGGTGAAGGACGGCAAGGAGCCGGCGGCGGTCGAAGCGGCCGTCTACGAGGAGATCGAGACGCTCCAGAAGGAGCCGGTGCCGGCCGAGGAGCTGCAGAAGGTCAAGAACCAGGCCAAGGCCAACGCCTACCGCCGCCTGTCGTCGCCCTTCTTCATCGATGTCCAGCTGCTGCTCTACGACGGCCTCGGCGACTGGCGCTACATCAACACCTCCGCGGACAAGGTGGACGCCGTCACCGCGGCCGACCTCCAGCGCGTGGCCCGCGAGTACCTCACAGCGGAGAACCGGACGGTCGGCGTCTTCCTGCGCAAGGAGGGAGCCGCGTCCGGAGGACCCCGAGCTCGCGGCCCTGCCCGCGCCCGCGCAGGCCATGGTGAAGCAGAGCCTGTCAGCAGATCGCGGCAGAGACGGACGCGGCGAAGCTGCGGGAGGGCATCGCCCAGATGCAGGCGGCGGCCGGACAGGCCCCCCCGGAGATGAAGCCCGCCATCGAGCTCATCCTGAAGCGGGCGCAGGAGCGCCTCGCCGCCCTGGAGAGCGGAAGAAGTGATGACGCCGCTCGACGCTCTTGGCCTCGCCGCTCGCGCTTCGCGGCCGCGCCCGCTGCCTCGCCCAGCCCATCCCCGCGAGCCCGGACCAGCTCGTCTTCAAGCCCCTCGCCTTCACGCCGCCCGTCGGCCAGGGACCACCGGGTCGTGCTCAAGAACGGGATGGTCGTCTTCATCGCCGAGGACCGCGCGCTGCCCCTCGTCAACATCGCGCTCACCGTCCGCACCGGCCGCTAGCTCGAGCCCGCGGGCAAGGAGGGGCTCGCCGGCATTCACCGGGGCGCCAGATCCGCCGCGGGGGCACGACGAGCCTCACCGCCGAGGAGCTCGACGAGAAGCTCGACTTCCTGGCCGCGCAGGTCTCGACCGGCATCGGCGACACGTCGGGCGCGGCCAGCCTGAACTGCCTCTCCGACAACCTCGACGAGTCGCTCAAGGTCTTCGTGGAGATGCTGCGCGAGCCGCGCTTCCAGGAGGACCGCCTGGCGCTCGCCAAGGAGCAGGCGCTCCAGGAGATGAAGAAGCGCAACGACGACTCCGCGGACATCGAGGCGCCGCGAGTGGAACGTGCTGCTCTACGGCGAGGACGCACTTCACGAACCGCTTCACCACCGAGGCCTCGGTCCAGGCCGATCACCCGCGACGACCTCGTGGCCTTCCACCGCGCGTACTTCCACCCCGCGAACATGATCGCGGCGGTCTCGGGCTCGTTCTCGCGGCGCGGACATGATCCGCAAGCTGGAGGCGGCCTTCGCCGGCTGGCCGAGCACGCGCGACGATCGGTGCCCGCCGGTGCCGAGCGGAGATCGAGCCCGCCGCGCCCGGCCTCTACCGCATCCAGAAGGACGTGAACCAGGGCCGCGTGTCCGATCGGCCTGCCCACGGTGCAAGCGCGACAGCCCCGACATCTACGCCCTCGAGGTGATGAACGAGATCCTGGGCGGCAGCGGCTTCACGTCGCGCATCACCAAGACGGTGCGCTCGAACGAGGGGCTCGCCTACTCCGCGGGCTCCGGCCTCAGCTTCGGGGTCGTACTACCCCGGGCCGCTTCCGCGCGGTCTTCCAGTCGAAGAGCCGCACGGTGCCCTACGCCGCGCAGCTGGTGCTGGAGGAGATCAAGAAGATCCGCGAGACGCCGGTCACCGCCGAGGAGCTGCGACACGATCAAGAACAACCTGATCGAGACCTTCCCCAGCAACTTCGCCTCGAAGGCGCAGGCCGATGGCCATCTTCGCCGCCGACGAGTACACGAGGCGCGACCCGCCTTCTGGGCGACCTACCGCGACCGCATCCAGGCCGTGACCGCCGCCGACGTGCAGCGCGTGGCGCGGACGCACCTCGTGCCCGGAGAAGATGATCATGCTCGTGGTGGGCGACCAGAAGGAGATCGACCTCGGCGACGGCAAGCACGACGCGAAGCTCGTGGCGCTCGCCCCCGCGGGCAAGGTCGACGACGCTGCCGCTGCCGCGACCCGATGACCATGAAGCGCGCGCCGTAGGCTACTTCTTGAACGGCCTCGACGAACTCCTTCAGGAGCATCGGGTTGTTGCTCTTGATCGTGCCGGTCAGGAAGTCCTTGGCGCGCGGGCGTGTGCTTGCCGTTCCACACGTCGAGGAACATCTCCTCGGAGGCCTTGAAGAAGCAGTCGGCGTCCTCGTCGGGCTTGCCCTTCGTGACCGTCGCACTTGTCCGGTCGAGCGCCACCGTCCACTTCTCGTCGTCGCCCAGCGAGAAGTAGAAGGTCCGCGGCGTCTTGACGTTGCCCTTCTGGAACCGCTTGGGCAGCCCCTTGAAGATCTTCTCGATCTCGGACATGGCCTTCCCCTTCGCTCCCTAGGCCTTGGGCAGGGAGGCGATCGTACTCGTCCACCAGCTTGCGCTGGGCTTCGGGGGTCAGCGACGACTTCACGATCTTGCCCGCCGCCTCGACCGCGAGGTCGGCCACCTGGCGCGCGCAGCTCCTGAGCATGGCCTGGTTCTTCTCGCGCTCGATCTGCTCGCTTGGCCCGCTCCAGGATCGCTTCGGCCTCGGCGCGGGCCTTGGCCACGAGGTCGGCGCTGAGCGCCTCCGCCTCCTGCTGGGCGCGCGCGATCATCTCCTCGCGCTCCCGGCCGGCGTCGCGCGAGCATGCTCCTGGTGCTGGCTCGAGCAGGGCCTGGGCCTCGCGTCTGGGCCTTCTCCGCGCCCTCGACCTGCGTCGCGCACGGACTTCTCGCGCTCCTCGATCGATCTGCGAGCAGCGGGCCCCAGGCGAACTTGCCGAGCACGAAGCGCGAAGAGCAGGAAGAGGACGAGGGTCGACCAGAGGAGAGTGGTGTTGATGTCGGTGAGAGCCGCCTCCGCCGCTCGCGGCGGCGAGCAGGAGCGCCGCCGGAAAGGCTCATCGCCGCCTACTTGATGGCGAGCAGGATGGTGACGATCAGGGCGAAGAACGTGACGCCTTCGATGAGGCCGGCGGCCACGATCATCGCGCCGCGGATGTCGCCGGCGGCGTTGGGCTGGCGGGCGATGCCCTCCATGGCGGCCGCGGCGAGGCGGCCGATGCCGGCGGCGCCGCCGATGATCGTGAGACCGGCGCCGATGCCGGCGGCGAAGTAGGCGAGAGCCTTGGGATCCATGGCGTGTCTTCTCCTCCGAGTTCTGTCAGTCTCAGTGCGCGGGATGCGCGTACATCCCGATGAAGATCGACGTGAGCAGGGTGAAGATGTAGGCCTGGATGAACGCCACCAGGATCTCGAGCATCATGATGAAGAGCGAGAGGCCCAGCGAGATCGGGATCATCGCGACCCCGAAGCGCGTGCTGACCGCGGCCATCAGCGGGATGAGCAGCAGCAGGGTCGTGATGACCATGTGGCCGGCGAGCATGTTCGCGAAGAGCCGGATCATGAGGGCGAACGGCTTCGTGAACATCGCAGATGATCTCGACCGGGATCATGATGGGCAGGAGCCACGCGGGCAAGCCCGGGCGGCACGAGCCCCGCGAAGTGATGGACGACGCCGTACTTCGAGATCCCCGCCCACTGCTGGGCCAGGAAGGAGACGATGGCGAGGGCCAGGGTCACCGCGAGGTTGCCGGTGGAGGTGGCGGAGAAGGGCATGAGGCCCAGCAGCGCCGCGACGAGGATGAAGAAGAAGAAGCTGCAGAGGAGCGGCGTGAACTTGCGGCCGTCGCCGTGGCCGATGTTCTTCTCCGCGATCTCGTCGCGGATGAACACGACCACGATCTCGACCGAACGCCCCGAGCCCCGTGGGGACCCGGCCCTCGCGATAGCTGCGGATGGCGAGCCGGGCGAACACGATGACGAGCACCGCGGCCAGGCAGAAGAAGACGAGGTGCTTCGACGCCGAACCCGTAGAACTCGCTGTCCGTGACGTGGTGCATCAGGACGGACGCGGGGTCGTGCCCGCCTTCCGCGTGCGCGGGCTCCGCTCCGTGAGCGGCCGGAGCAGCCTCCTCGCCGTGGGCGGGCGCGGCCTCCTGTGTCGCGGTCGCCGCGGGAGCGGGGTGCGCTTCCTGCGGGCCGGCGAGAAGGAGGGCGAGGAGGAAAGCGGCGGTCATCGGGCCCCTCGAGGAGCGGACGTGCGGTGGTGCACGACCGTGAGCTCCAGCGCGAGCAGCACCACGAAGTAGGCCAGGAGCGAGGTCGCCAGGGGGACTCTCGGCAGGTCGAGGACGAGAACTGCTCCCACCACCGCCGCGAGCATGACCGCCATCCGTCCCGCCATCCCCCCGAGGACCGCCCGGAAGAACGCGTTCGTCGAGCGCCCCTCGGACCAGACGACGAGGGAGTAGGCGGCGAGCGCGTTCATCGCGGCGAGAGCGGCCCCGAAGGCCGCGGCCGCGCGGCCCCGCGAGTCGAGGGGAAGGAGCGGCCAGAGAAGGGCGAAAGAGCCCCCCACGAGGGCGAGCACGACGAGCGCATATCTGGCCAGGGTCACCGGTTGAGACTCGCTACCGTCTTGAAAAAATGAAGAAGCGCCGCTCCCAGCCCGAGGAGACCACCCGCCAACAGGCACCAGGGCGACGTGCCGAGCTGGGCATCGAGCCAGTACCCGCCGCCGAGCCCCGCGAGCACGGTGACCGCCAAGGTCATCCCGATCCCGAGGTAGGGCGCGACGTCGCGCAAGGCCCCCGACCAGCCCCCCGCGCCCCCGCCTTGCGGCGGCTTCACGGGCGGGGATGGACGTTCGAGCAACAGCCGGAGAAGGTATCACAGCCGGCACGGGCCAGCAAGGTTTTAAGCCGTTCTAGCTGAGTCGGATAGCGTCGGCTCGGGTGCCGGCGCGACGCTGGCGCCCCGGACCACGTCCAGACGATAGATCCGGATGGCGGAGAGGACCAGCGAGAGGATCGCCGGCCCGATCAGGAACCCGTGGAAGCCGAAGGCGAGAATCCCCCCCAGTATGGAGAGGAATCCCAGGAGAGGGTGGATCTGCGCCCCTCCGCGCAAGATGAGCGGCTTGACCACGTTGTCGATCCCGCTGACGAGCACCAGGCTGAAGAGGAAGAGTCCCACCGCCTGCCAGGTGCGTCCAGCCAGGAAGACGTAGACGACCGCGGGCATCCAGCCGAGCGGCGAGCCGAGCACGGGGACCATCGCCGCGAGGATGACGACCGTCCCCCAGACGATGGGAGAGGGCACCCCGAAGAGGATGAAGCCTACGCCCGCCACGAGGCCCTGCAGGAGCGGCACCATGATCATCGCCTGCAGCGAGGCCTTCACGGTCTTGTCGAGGTGGTCGAAGATCAGGTGCTCCTGCGCCTCCGTAAAGGGCGAGATGGGGCGCAGCTCCGCCTTGAGGTCCGGCCCGTCCTTCAGCAGGAAGAAGAGCGTGACCAGGAAGAGGGCGAGGTCGAACAGCGTCCTCGTAAGGCCGCCGACCAGGCCCTGGAGGGCCGTGTTGGCGCCGGAAACGAGCTGGGTGAGGGCCGTCGAGAAGAGCGGCGTGAGCTGGCCCTGGGTACGGAGGATCCACCCCTTGAGGGCGGGGAACCGAGCGGGCAGCGTTTCCGTCCAGAACCTCCGCATCTCGTCCGGATCGAGCTGGGGAAGGGCCCAGGTGAAGAAGGCCAGAGCCTGCTTCGTGAGGATGACGAGGGAGGTGAGGACGGGGACGAAGATGACGATCGTCGTGAAGAGCACGATGAGGGTCGCGGCGAGCCCGCGCCGCTTCCCGAGAGCCGCCGTCAGCCGTGTCTGCGCGGGGGCGAGGAGGACTGCCATCGCCACGGCCACCGCCATGTCGAGCAGGAAGTGGCGGAAGACCAGATAGGCGAGGACGAGGATGATCGCGAGCGCCGCGAGGAGGGGAGTGAGGACGTCGCGCCGACGGCGCTCGTACATGCCGCGCCATGATAGCGCGACCTAACGATCGCCGCCCGGGCGCCTGGTGGCTCGAGTAGCTCGGCGACACAGGAAGCCGTGAGTGTTCGGACAGCACGGACGGCAGGGGGTATAGACTCTGTGCGTCAGCGCTAGAGGCAATGGCCGCCGCGGTCGGATCACGACTCGGTCCCTACGAGATCATCGCCCGCCTGGGTGCAGGGGGCATGGGCGAGGTCTACAAAGCGCGCGACACGCGCCTGGACCGCGCCGTCGCCATCAAGGTCCTCCCTGAACACCTGTCCTCGAACCCCGACTTGCGCGCACGCCTCGAGAGGGAGGCCCGCGCCGCCTCGGCCCTCAATCATCCCCACATCTGCACGCTCCACGACATCGGGCAGGAGGACGGCATCGACTACCTCGTCCTGGAGTACCTCGAAGGCGAGACGCTGGCCGATCGCCTGGCCAAGGGCCCACTTCCCATGGACCACGTCCTGCGATTCGGGATGGAGATCGCCGACGCACTGGGCGCCGCCCACAGGGCCGGGATCGTTCACCGCGACCTCAAGCCCGGCAACGTCATGGTGACCAAGGCCGGGGCCAAGCTGCTCGACTTCGGCCTGGCGAAGCTACGCACCGCGGGAGACGCGGGCGCGGCGCTGTCGTCGCTGCACACCGCGACGGCGGCGAAGCCCCTGACCAACGCCGGCACGGTCATGGGGACGTTCCAGTACATGGCGCCCGAGCAGGTGGAGGGCGGCGAAGCCGATGGCCGGACCGATGTCTGGGCCCTGGGCGCTGTGCTCTACGAGATGGCGACGGGACGGCGAGCGTTTGATGGAAAGAGCCAGGCCAGCCTGGTCGCGGCGATCCTGAAGGAAGACCCGCCGCCGATGCGCGCGCTGCAGCCCGTCACTCCCCTCGCCCTCGACCGGCTGGTGCGGACGTGCATGGCCAAGGACCCCGACGAGCGGATGCAGAGCGCGCGGGACGTGGCGCGCGAGCTGGGCTGGATGCGAGAAGCCGGCTCGGGGGCACCCTCCGAGCGCCGGCCGCGCGTCAGGCGAGTACTCGCAACTGTGGGGGCTCTCGGGCTCAGCTTGCTGGCCGGCCTCTGGGCTGGCCGGCGGTGGGGGGCGATGGGAGCATCGGGTGTTAGCGACCCCGCCCCGGGTGTGACTCGGAGCGTGATCGAGCTTCCCGCCTCGGCGCCGCTCGGCGTGGGTACGGCCGCCGTCGGGTTTGATGGAACCCTCGTGGCCCTCTCACCGGATGGACGCTGGCTCGTGTACGTCGGAGAATCCGGCGGCGTCACCCGGCTCTACCGCCGCGCCCTCGACCGCTTCGACGAGCCACAGCCTATCGCCGGCACGGAAGGTTCCATCCACGCGTTCTTCTCGCCGGACAGCCGACATCTGGGCTTCCTGACCAACGACAGGGTCCGCCGGGTCTCACTCGAAGGAGACGGTCTGCGGACCCTGGGCCCGACGGAGTCTCCCGTCGGAGGGAGTTGGACCCGCGACGACACGATCTTCCTGGTCGACGATCAGGGAGCATCGCTGCGACGGCTCTCCGCAACCGGTGGTGGCGTCGAAAAGATCGAGTCCCCGGAGCTGACCGGTCGTTGGGTCACCTACGGCGACGCCCTGCCCGACGGCAAGGCCATCCTGGTGAGCGAAGTGGTGACTGGCATCGGCGGGGACTACCGTGTCATTTCCCTGCTTGACGTCCGGAGCCGCCGGTCCAAGGTCCTCGTCCAGTCAGGCTACGACCCGCGCTACGTGCCCCCAGGTCATCTGCTCTTCGCGCGAGGCGGCAGCTTGATGGCCGTCGCATTCGATGCGGGTCGGGGCGAAGTCACGGGGGAGCCGGCGCCCGTGCTGCCAGGCGTCTCGATGGACTCGATCTTCGGCCACGCACAGGTCGCGTTCTCGGCCGCGGGCTCGGTCGCGTACGTGCCCGGGAGCGACCGCGCAGTCGGGCGCCTGGCGCGAGTCGATCGCCAGGGGCGCGTGGAAGTGCTGCCCGCCTTGCCGGAGCGCTACGGCCAGCTCAGCCTCTCGCCGGACGGCACGAAGCTGGCGGTACACGTCGCCGACGTGATCGACTACGTCTGGATCTGGGACCAGAGGCGCAACGAGGGCCGTCGCATCACGGGTCCGTCCGCGGCCGGCTGGCCCATCTGGGGGCCCACGGGTGATGTCGTGGCATTCACGTCCTGGCAGCCCGGCCAGATCCTGGCGAGGGCGATCCAAACGCAGCACGTGGAACGGCGAGAGGGGTCTCGAACGCTCCTGTCGGGGGGGCAATCTTACACGTCATCGTGGGTCGGGACGAAGCTCGCAATCGGCGATCGGCGCGTCGGACAATTCCGTTCCGGCGTCCTTTCGACCGTAGGCGCCGCGTCGGTCGAGTGGGACGAGATCTCGTGTAATTTCATCGCCCTCTCCCGGGACGGCCGCTGGACGGCGTGCTACCACGAGGGCCAGATTCAGATCCGCTCGCTGAAGGACCGCGACCTCTCGCGACAGGTCTCAACCGACGGCGGCATCGAGCCCAGATGGTGCGGGGCGTGCGACTCACTCTTCTTCCGTAGAGGCAAGCGCTGGCTGGCGACCTCGGTGTCGTTCCAGCCGGACCTGCGCTGGGATCCACCTCGGGTCGTCTTCGAAACGGACTTCTTGGACACGGACGGTATGTCGTACGACGTGTCCCCGGACGGCCAGTACCTCTACGTCGTGAAGAGCGCGGCCCCGGATGAGCGCCGGAAGCTGCACCTCGTCACCGGCTGGCTCGAGGAGCTGCGCCGGCTCGTTCCGACAGGACGAAAGCCGTAAGCATGCCGTCGCCGACTGCCGATCGATATCGCCCGTGCACCGCCATCGTGCCCCTTCTTGCCGCCGTTCTCGTGTGCTTCGAATGCACCACGACCCGCAACCTGCTCCAGGCACCAGTCAGCCACAACCGGGACCTGGGCACGGGGTACAAAGGCTACTCGATCGACCTTGTCTCGGCGACACCCTCGCCAGGCACGGCTCTCACGAAGGGCTCGACCGTGCGCTTCAGCGTACGAGTCCGGTACGTGCTGCAGAGCCGCGAGAAGGGCCGGATCGGTCTCTTCTTCCTGGACGAGCTGGGGAAGCCCCTCCTCTCGGGAAAGGGAACCGGCATCGAAATCGTGCGCGGGAGATCCGAAGTCGTGGATATCACGCACGAGGTCGTGGTGCCGCCAGTCATGGACCTGATACTGGAGGTAGTGATCATTCCCGAGGGACTGAAGGAGTCTTCCCGCGTCAACGTGCACATCCGATATCCCGTCTCACGATAGTCGGGTGAATCAGAGAGGTCGACCGCCCAGCTGAGCGCTTACTCGCTGCGGCCGGAGCCCGAATGGCTCGGGGGAAGACCTGGCTCGGCCACGTGGCCCGCCGCAAACTTCGCGGGTTGGATGAGCTCCGCCAGGGACTGCGCCGGCTTGTGCAGGAAGTCCAGGAACGGCTTCGGGTAGACGCCGATCCAGAAGCAGAGGACGACGAGCGGCACGAGCGTCGCGAGCTCGCGCGCGTTCAGGTCCTTGAGGTGCTTGTTCTCCTCGTTCGTGACCTTGCCCCAGAAGACGCGCTGGTAGAGCCAGAGCAGGTAGGCCGCGCCGAGCACGACGCCCGAGACCGCCCAGTAGGCCCAGACGCGGTTCGCGGCGAAGGCGCGCCTGCAGGATCATGAACTCGCCGATGAAGCCGTTCAGCAGCGGCAGGCCCATCGAGGCCAGGAAGATGATCAGGGTGAAGGTCGCGTAGACGGGCATCACGTGGGCGAGCCCGCCGAACTGCGGCGATCTCCTTGGTGTGCCGCCGCTCGTAGATGAGCCCGACGATCAGGAACAGCCCGCCCGTGGAGAGCCCGTGGTTGATCATCTGGAGCACGCTGCCCTCGAGGCCCGAGCGGGTTCAGGGCGAACATGCCCAGCATGCACGAAGCCGAGGTGGCTCACCGACGAGTACGCGATGAGCTTCTTCATGTCCTTCTGCACGAGCGTCACGAGCGCCGCGTAGACGATGCCGATGATGGAGAGGGTGACCATCCAGGGCACCGCCTCCAGGGTGGCCTGCGGGACAGGAGCGGCAGCGAGAAGCGGATGAAGCCGTAGGTCCCCATCTTCAGCAGGACGCCGGCCAGGATCACGGAGCCCGCGGTGGGCGCCTCCACGTGGGCGTCGGGCAGCCAGGTGTGGAACGGGAACATCGGGACCTTGATCGCGAAGCCCAGGAAGAAGGCGAGGAAGCACCCAGAACTGCAGGTCCGCGGGGATCCCCATCGCGTACCAGCGCGTCACGTCGAAGGTGCCCGTCTGCTCGAAGCCGGGCAGCTTCTCGCGAGTGGAAGTAGAGGGCCAGGATGCCCGAGCAGCATCACCACCGAGCCGACCAGCGTGTAGAGGAAGAACTTGATGGCGGCGTAGAGCCGGCGCGCGCCGCCCCAGATCCCGATCAGGAAGTACATCGGGAACGAGCATGACCTCCCAGAACACGTAGAAGAGGAACATGTCGAGCGCGCAGAAGACGCCGAGCATCCCCGTCTGCAGCAGGAGCAGGAAGACGTAGTACTGCCGCACGCGGTCCGTGATCGCGGTCCAGGAGGACGAGGATCGCGATCTCGCCCAGCAGGGTGGTGAGCAGGATGAGGAGCGCGCTGATGCCGTCCACGCCGAAGAGGTAGGAGACGCCGATGGACGGGATCCACTCGCCCTTCTCCACGAACTGGAAGCCGGCCTTGCCGCGGTCGAACCAGAACCAGAGGGGCAGGCTGACCAGGAAGCCGAGGAGCCCGAACGACGTTCGCCACCCAGCGCACCGCGTCGTCGTTCTTCTTGAAGACCGGGCAGCAGCAGGACGAGCGCGCCCACGAGCGGCGTGTAGGTGATGATCGAGAGCAGGTGATCGCGGAAGAAGTCCATTTCTTGACGCCCTCTAGTAGAGCCCGAGGAGGCAGCGGCCGCGCGACGATGAGCAGGAACACGCCGATGAGCATGGCGAGCGCGTAGTGCTGCACGAGGCCGTTCTGCACGGCCCGGAACACGTAGCTCAGGTTGTCGAGGATGACGGCGGTGACGTTCACCGCCGCCGTCCACGACGTAGCGGTCCCAGACGTTCGAGAGCCGGGCCACGACGTCGCGGGTCGATCCAGGCGATGCCGTTCACGCCGAGGCCCGGCCGCACCTCGCCGTCCCCGCCGTCCACGACGTAGCGGTCGATCGCCGTGGAGCACCCTGCCCCCGCCCAGCGCCAGCCCGCGCACGAAGACCGCGCCGTAGATCTCGTCCACGTAGTACTTGTTCAGGAGCAGCGCGGTGGAGGCCCGCGAACGAGGCGGCGAGCCGCTCGGGGATCGCGGGATTGCGTCTGGTAGAAGTGCCGCGCCAGCAGGATGCCGCCGAAGGCGACGATGACGACGCTCGCGGCCATGAGCGCCGAGCTCGACGCCGTGCGCCGGGCACCGGCCGCCGCGAAGACCTCCGCGAGCGGCGTGGTGCGCGGGCTCGAAGACCGGCTCGAGGAAGTGCTCGAACGAGGTTGCCGCACGTGCAGGAAGTGGCCGATCACGGCCGGGATGCCGAAGAAGCCCGGCCAGGATCGAGCCCACCGCCAGCACCTGCAGCGGCACGATCATCGACGACGGGCGACTCGTGGACGTGGTGCTCCTGCTCGTCGCGTGCCGCGGAATGTCCCGCTGAACGTCATGTGGTACAGCCGGAACATGTAGAACGCGGTCATGCGCCGCGACGACGAAGCCGATGCATCCAGACGAACCGCCCGTAGCCGCCGATCTTGAAGGCCGACCACAGGATCTCGTCCTTCGAGAAGAAGCCGGCCAGGGGCGGGATGCCCGCGATGGCGATGCAGCCGATCGAGCATCGTCCGGTGCGTCCAGGGCAGCTTGCCCTTGAGCCCGCCCATCTTGCGCATGTCCTGCTCGCCCGACATCCCGTGGATGACGCGAGCCCGAGCCGAGGAAGAGCAGCGCCTTGAAGAAGGCGTGGGTCATCGAGGTGGAAGACGCCGGCCGCGAACGCGCCCACGCCGCAGGCCAGGAACATGTAGCCGAGCTGGCTCACCGTCGAGTAGGCCAGCACGCGCTTGATGTCGTTCTGCACGAGGCCGATCGAGGCGGCGAAGATCGCGGTGAGGGCGCCCACGACGGCCACCACGATCAGGGCCTTGGGGGCGTGCGCGTAGATCACGGACGAGCGCGCCACCATGTAGACGCCCGCGGTCACCATGGTCGCGGCGTGGATGAGGGCGGAGACCGGCGTCGGGCCTTCCATCGCGTCGGGCAGCCAGACGTAGAGCGGGATCTGCGCGCTCTTGCCGCAGGCGCCCGACGAACAGGCACAGCGCGATCACGGTGAGCGTCCCGCTCCAGGCCCACTCCACCGGCATGTGCTGCGGCGGCGGCCATCACCGTCCGGAAGTCCAGGCTGCCGAACGTGACGAAGATGAGGAACATCCCGAGCAGCGAAGCCCGCGTCGCCGATGCGGTTCACGATGAAGGCCTTCTTGCCCGCGTCGGACGCGCTCTGCTTGTCGAACCAGAAGCCGATCAGCAGGTACGAGCAGAGGCCCACGCCCTCCCAGCCCACGAACAGCACCAGGTAGTTCGCGCCCAGCACCAGCGTGAGCATCGCGAACATGAAGAGGTTCAGGTACGACATGTAGCGCGCGTAGCCCGGGGTCGTGGCCCATGTACCCCGTCGAGTACACGTGGATGAGGAAGCCGACGAAGGTCACGACCAGCAGCATCACGGAGGAGAGCGGGTCCACCTGGTAGGCCCAGTCCACCTGGAAGGGGGCGGCCCCGGGGCCGTGGACGAGCGTCTCCGTCGCGCCGCCGGGGATCCAGGTCCAGAGCGTCTCCACCAGCGTGTGCTCGGGCGCCCCGTGCGCCTGGACGACCGCGTAGAGCGACAACGAGGAACGAGAGCGCACCGCGCCGCAGGCGACGAAGCCGATGATCGGCGACGGCGCCGCGTGGCCGTCGTCCGTGTCCTCCGCCGTGCCCGTGCTCGCCGTGGGCCTTCCGTCCCAGGACGCGGACGCCGATCGTGAAGTTGAAGAGGAAGCCGAGGAGCGGGAAGAGAGGGATGAGGATAGACGAAGCGGCCCATCGTCCTCCGGGGCTAGAATCCGGCGCGGATCTTATGGAAGGGCCCGGAGGGGCGTCAAGCAAGGGTCGGCGCTCAGTGCCCGGTCTTCCCCGCGAGCAGGTCCAGCGCGTGAGGCAGCAGCGGGCAGCGAGCGCCTCGAGGCCGTCGCGCACGCCGCCCGGGCTGCCGGGGAGGTTCACGACCAGGCACGAGCCGACGACGCCCGCGCGGCCGCGGGAGAGGGCGGCGAGCGGCGTCTTGCGAAGGCCGTGGGCGCGCAGCAGCTCGGCGAGGCCCGGGGCCTCGCGCTCGAGTCACGTCGCGCGGTCGCCTCGGGCGTGACGTCGCGCGGGCCGAGGCCCGTGCCTCCCGTGGTGACCACGAGCGCGGCGCGGGCGGCGGCCTCGCGGACGCGCGACAGCGATTTCCGCGCGCTCGTCCGGGACGACGGCGGACTCGACCTCGTGAGGCCGGCCTCGCGGAGGATCCGCGCAGGCCTCGCGGCCGGAGACGTCGTCGCGGACGCCGCGGGCCACGGAGTCGCTGACGGTGATGACGGCGGCGCGGGCCAGGGATGCCTCGCATTCGCGTTGACGGGGCGGGACGCCGGAACCTATAGTGATATTAAGCTGGCATGATGCCGACGACTGGCACTTCATCTGCCGCTCCTCCTTCTCCAGGCCCCGACCCCCGCCCGCCGAGGGGGAGCTCGCGCTCGGTCTCCGTGGCGGTGACCGACGAGAAGGGCAAGCCCGTCGAGGGCCTCGTCGCCGAGGAGGTCGCCCTCCTCGAGAACGGCGTCGCCCGCGACGTATCGAGCATCGTCGAGCGGACCGGCGCGCCGCTGCACCGTCGGCCGTGCTGGTGGACACCAGCCAGGCCATGAGCGATCCTTCTACCGCCTGAACCTGCTCGACCCGGTCATCCGCTTCCTCCGGCGGCTCCCCGAAGGCACGCAGTACGCGCTCTGGACCACGGGCGACCGCCCCACCAAGGTCGTCGACTTCACGAAGGACCCCGACGAGGCGGCGAAGGCCCTGAAGCGCGTGGCCCCCCAGGGCGGCAACACCCTGCTCGACGCGCTCGTCGAGGCCTCGAAGGAGCTCCAGAGCAAGGAAGCGGAGCGCACGGCGGTGGTGGCGGTGACCGGGATGGGGATCGAGTTCAGCAACCGCAGCCGCGACCAGGTGGTGGACGACGTCGCCGAAGACGCGGACCAGGTGCTCGCCGCTGCAGATCGACGAGGGCGGAGCGACGGACGCCGGAGTCAGCCGCGTGCCAGACTACGACTACGTGCTCGCGAACCTCGCGAAGAGGACGGGCGGCCTGCACGAGACCGTGCTCTCCTCGCATGGGGCGTAGACAGCGGCATGAAGAAGCTCTCCGCCGTCAGCTGCGCGGCGCAGTACCGGCTGACCTACGCCACGCTGCCCGGCCTCAAGAGCCGCAAGCTCGAGGTCAAGGTGGCCCGTCCCGGGGTGAAGGTGCAGATCGGCGTCCAGCAAGTCCCAGGGCCCCTGATCTTGCGCGCTCGCCGCGTTCGCGGCCGCCTTGCTTCTCGCGCTCCGTCCCCGCGAGCGGGCCCCTGCGCGCGCCAGGCGCCGCGCGCAGCCCCCGATCTTCGAGGTGGGCATCGAGGTCATCAACCTCAACGTGTCCGTCACCGACGGCCGGAACCACTACGTGACCGACCTCCTCAAGAAGGACTTCGCGGTGTTCGAGGACGGCATCCGCCAGGAGCTGTCGCTCTTCACCCACGAGGACCTGCCGATCTCGCTCGCCCTGCTGATCGACACGTCGGCCTCGATGGACGAGAAGCTGCCGGAGGCCCGCGCGGCGGCCATCGCGCTTCGTCAAGACCCTGCGCCCCCAGGACACTGCGCAGGTGATGTCAGTTCAACGACCGCACCACGCGTCCTCCAGGACTTCACGACCGACCTCGCCGGCCCTCGAGAACGCGATCAACCGCACGGAGGCCTCGGGCCCCACCGCGCTCCACAACGCGCTCTACGTCACGCTCAAGGAGCTGAGCAAGCAGAAGAAGGCGGGCGAGCTGCGGCGCCGGGCGGTCGTGCTGCTCTCCGACGGCGAGGACACGGCCTCGCTGGTGAGCGACGAGCAGGTGCTGGAGCTCGCGCGCAAGACCGAGATCAACATCTACGCGATCAGCCTGCGCCCCAACCGGCCGCAGGACCGCATCGCGGCTCGCCTTCAGCCAGGCCGAGCACCTGCTCACCGCCCTCACCCGCGAGACGGGCGGGCAGGTGTTCTTCCCCAACTCGCTGTCCGAGCTCGACTCGGTCTACGACCGCATCGCGGAGGAGCTGCGCACGCAGTACAGCCTGGGCTACGTCTCCTCCAACCGGCGCCGCGACGGCAAGTGGCGGCGCATCGTCGTGCGCATCCCCGACCGCGACGAGCTGCAGGTCCGCCACAAGCTCGGGTACTACGCCCCCGCCACCGGTCCCGCCTAGAACCGCAGGAACAGCGAGAACCCGGGAACCCCGAAGCCTATGGCCGCCCCCGGCCCGTAGTAGGGAGCCCCGTACGGGGCGTAGGGGTAGTAGCCGTACGCGGGCGGGTAGCCGTAGGACCCGTAGTAGGGGCGGTACGACCGGTAGTACCGGGGTCCGTAGTAGCCGCCGTAGTAGCCGCGGTTGTAGCCGTGGTTATACCCGCGGTAGGAGCCTCCGCCGTAGTAATTCCCGCCGTAGTGCTTGCCGCCGCCGTAGCGGCTCCCGCCATGGCCCCCGCCGTAGTACTGGCCTCCGTGGTTCCTGCCGTAGGACTGGCCTCGGTAGTAACTCCCCCCCCGGTTGCCCCCACGGTAGGAGTTGCCCCCACGGTAGGAGTTTCCCTGGTGGCGATCCCTGGCTTCGCTCGCACTCGGCGTGAGGACAAGCGGCGCCGCCACGGCCAGGGCGCTCAGCATCGCGCGAACCTTCATGGACACACCTCCGACCAAACGTCACCAGAGTCTAAAGCAATCGTCGTTCCAAACCCAGGCTTCGTGGGATCAAGGACTTGCGGGTAGCCGTGAGCGCCCACCCGCTTCGCGGAGAGGACACGGCTGTCCTCTCACTCCACCCAGACCCTGACCTTGGCGTCATCGGACTCGACCTCGACGAGGTCCTGGCCCGCCTCCAGGGTGCGCAGGATCTCGCCGAGCGTCACCCGGCTGCCGCCCTTGCGGCACCCGAGGTTCACCGGCCAGTCCTCCCCGAGGGCCCGGGCGAAGGTGAGCGGCACGTTGATCGACACCCGCTTGCCCTCCTTCTCCGTGACCCGAACCTTGAGCCAGCGCATCTTCCTCTCCGACCGGGGCGGCTCGGCCCGAGGACTTGCCGGATCCGTCGCGGGCGGCGAGGACTGCGCCACCGCCTTCTTGACGACCGCGAGGTCGTCTTCCGCGGAGCCGGCGAACGAGACCGCCGGCGCCAGAACGAGAACCGCCATCGCCCAAACCGTGCTCCTCATTTCACCTCCTACTCCAGCCAGATCTGGACGCGCTCGCCGTCGTCCCCCTCGATGCTGATGATCTCGGAGGGCCCGAGCTTGCGCAGCCGGCCCCAGAAGTTGTCCGCGTCGTACCCCTTGAGCCGCAACCCGTCCTTGGCCGAATCGGGCAGGCTCTTGAAGACCATCTCCGCGAGCGCCACCGGCAGGTTGACCGACACCTTGGGCTTCGAGCCGCCCTTCTCGTAGATGCGCACGCGGATCCAGCCCGCGCCCGTGCGAAGACCAGACGCGGGCGGTGCCGCGCCCGTCGCCCCGAGCGCCCCCGGCTCCAGCCGGAGAAGCCCGAGCTTCGCGCGCTCCACGAGGTCTTCGTCCTTCTCCTCGGCCACGATCTTCTTCAATACGGGCACGGCGGGGCGCCCCGCCGGCCCGAGTGTCGAGAGCTGCAGGGCCGCGAAGTAGCGCACCGTCCGGGCGGGATCGGCGAGGGCATCGGTCAGGATCCCGAGGTGTTGCTTCGCTCCCGCCTTGTAAAGCCGCGTGGCGAGGCCGACCCGGCTCGTGCGCGCCTCTTCCGCGAGCGTCCGGTCCGAGGGGCGCGAGGCGAGGAACGTCCCGTACTCCGCGAGGGCCCGCTCGTGCTCGCCCAGGCTCTCGCTGCAGCGGGCGATCCAGTAGTTCGCGGCCGCGGCGTCGGGTCCACCCTGCCGGAGGACCGCCTGCCAGGCCTGGCGCGCCTCCGCGTACTTGCGGTCGAAGAAGAGCTCCTTCGCCGTTCCGAGCGCGTCCGCCTCCGCGCGGGCCGCGGAAAAGGCACCTCCGAGCACGAGCGCGACGAGGAGGGTGCGCCTCATCCCTCGAGCTCCCGGGTCATGAGCCGGATCTTCATCAGGAGCTGCCGCCGCTCCACCTGCTTGCGGAAGCGCTCCACGTCCACGGCCCGCACGCAGGCGGGCAGCGCCGCCACCTCGCGGAGCGCGTGCTCCACGTCGTCCAGGACGAGGCCGGCGCTCGCCACCTCGTCGCGGTCGCGCTCGACGAGCAGGGCCCGGCGCGCGAGGAGGTCGCGGCTGTGCGCCGTGGCCTCCCCCACCTCCAGGCGGTCTTCCTTCTTGTCGCAGTCGTCGTGGGCGGCGGCGACGCTCACGAGCACGTCCCCCGCCTCGCTCAGGTAGCGCGCGGTCTGCTCGCGCGCCACGGTGCGCTCCAGCCGGGCGAGGGCGTCGGGGGAGATCGCAGCGGTCGCGGGCGCATGGTCAGGTACAGAGACGAGCCGCGGAAGAAGGATGAGCACGCTCATCGCAGCGCCCGCGACCGCGAGCGCTCCCGCCACGGCAACGCGCCGGCCCGCGGAACGAGGCCGATGCGCTGTTTCTTCGAGCCGCGCCTTCACGCGCGTCACCAGATGCTCGAGCGCCACCGGAGGTTCGGCGGTTCTCACGGGATCCCGAGCCAGCTCCTCCCGGAGCTCATGAAGCCCCGTCAGCTCCGCCGCGCAGCACGCGCAAGTTCCCACGTGCTTCAGCGTCTCCGCGCGCTCGGCCGCGTCGAGCGCGTCGTAGACGAGCAGGGGAAGACGCGTTCGCGCGCGCCGGTGGGCGAAGAAGCTCACGGCCGCAGCCCCGTGAGCCGCTCGCGCAGCCGGTGGACGGCGCGGTGGAGGCTGCTCTTGACCGTGCCCAGGCTCATCTCCAGGCTCTCCGCGATCTCCTCGAGGCTCATCTCCTGGTAGTGGCGCAGGACGAACACGGCTCTCTGCCGTTCCGGCAACGCGCCGAGGGCGCCGGCAATCCGGCGGCCCACCTCCTGCCCCGCCACCCGCTGCTCGGGAGAGGGCTCGTCCGCGGCCTTGGTCTCGTCGTGGTCCGTTTCCTCCCAGGGAGCAAAGGTCGCGCGGCGCCGCCGCGTCCGGCGGTAGCGGTCGATCGAGTGGTTCACCGCGATGCGGGTGAGCCAGGGACCGGCCTCGGACCGGCCGTCCCACCGACCCGCGTGCTGGAAGGCCTTCACGAACGTCTCCTGGACAGCGTCGAGCGCGTCGTCGGGATTCCGCAGATAGGACAGCGCGATGCGGTAGAGCCGCTGATAGTGGCGGGCCATGAGAGGGGCGAGCGCGTCACGGTCGCCGTCGGCCAGCCGACCGAGGAGCTGCCGGTCGGAGACGGCCACGGTCGGCTCCGACGGCTCCATCTCTCGGCCGCTCCTCCTTGCTCAGGCGAGCTCATTGGACCATAGGCCCCCGGCAACGGACGGGCCTCCTAGCTCAGCCACACCAGCACCTGGTCGCCGCCATCCTCCTCCACCTCGACCAGGATGCCCAGGCCGGCCTTCTCGATGTCCTCCAGACGAAGGCGCGGCCGGATGCCCTCCGCGACGTCGCCGGCTTCCTCGCCGAAGTCGATCTCGCCGTCCTTGTCGATCTTCCGCACCAGCCAGAGGGGGAGGCTTACCCGCACCAGCTTGCGATCGGACTCGTCGAAGACGAGCACGTTGACGCGGTGGGCCGGACCCGGTCGCCCCTGGAGTTTCGAGGCCTCGGCTCGCGCCTCGCGAAACGCCGGAACGGGGTCTTCGACCCGCCGGATCTCCACGAGGCACCCCCCGAGCAGCAGGGCCGTCGCCGCCGCCACCCCTCCTCGCATCACGCTGGCTGGACTCATTCGATACCCCCGCCCTTCAAACGGCGCAATCGGGTAACGCCTGGAACCCCTTGCAGGTTCCGCCCTGTCGTTTGATCGGCCCCGCCCCCGTGTCCTATCATGGCAAGCCCTTCATGGAGCGTGGCTTGCAGACGGACGAGATCGCCTCCCAGGACACGTGGCGCATTTTTCGCATCATGGCCGAACTCGTGGACGGCTTCGAGACGCTCTCCCGGCTCCCCCGCGGCGTCACCGTTTTCGGGTCGGCCCGCACGCGCTCCGGAGAGCTCGCCTACCGGCAGGCGGAGGAGATAGGCCGCGAGCTCGCCCGCGCCGGCCACACCGTGATCACGGGGGGCGGACCGGGCCAGATGGAGGCCGTGAACAAGGGCGCCCTGGAAGCGGGGGGCCGTTCGGTGGGCATCGCCATCGAGGTCCCCCACGAGGACAAGCCGAACCCCTTCCTGACCACCATGCTCTCGTTCCGCTACTTCTTCGTGCGCAAGGTCATGTTCGTCAAGTACAGCCGGGCGTTCGTCTTCCTGCCCGGCGGCTTCGGGACCCTCGACGAGATGTTCGAGATCCTGACCCTCCTCCAGACCGGGAAGATTCCCGCGTGTCCCGTCGTTCTCTTCGGGGAGGACGACTACTGGGACGGCCTTCTCGACTGGACCCGGAACGTTCTCGTCTCCCGGGGAAAGATCAACCCCGCGGACCCCGATCTCATGAAGCGGGCGCGTACGGTCCCCGAGGTGCTCGAGCTCGTGGCCGCGGGCCTCACGCGCTGACGGAGTCCCATGGCCTACACCATCACCCTCATCCCCGGCGACGGCATCGGCCCCGAGGTCACCGCGGCCACCGTCCGCGTCCTCACCGCCACCGGGATCGACTTCGCGTGGGAGACGGAGACCGCGGGCGCCACCGCCATCGGCGAGCACGGGACGGCGCTTCCTCCTAAGGTCCTGGAGGCGATCCGGCGGAACAAGCTCGCCCTCAAGGGA
This sequence comes from uncultured Acidobacteriota bacterium, assembly GCA_963742595.1. Classification (GTDB taxonomy): domain Bacteria; phylum Acidobacteriota; class Vicinamibacteria; order Fen-336; family Fen-336; genus CAVPGH01. The sequence goes on from CAVUMT010000001.1 coordinate 2,110,790, forward strand.
CCCACGGAGACCCCGGTGGGCACCGGCCATCGCTCCGTGAACGTCGAGCTCCGGAAGCAGCTCGACCTCTACGCCAACCTCCGACCGGTGAAGACGCTCCCCGGCATCAAGAGCCGCTACGACGGCGTCGACCTCGTGGTGGTCCGGGAGAACACGGAAGACCTCTACAGCGGCCTGGAGCACGTGGTTGTCCCCGGCGTGGTGGAGTCGATCAAGATCATCACGGAGAAGGCCTCGACGCGCATTGCCCGCTTCGCGTTCGAGTACGCCCGCGCCCACGCGAGGAAGCGCGTCACCGCCGTCCACAAGGCGAACATCATGAAGCTCTCGGACGGCCTCTTCCTCGACTGCTGCCGCGCGGTGGCCAAAGGCTACCCCGAGGTGACGTACGACGAGATGATCGTGGACAACACCTGCATGCAGCTCGTGCTCGACCCCACGCGCTTCGACATGCTGCTCCTCGAGAACCTCTACGGCGACATCGTGTCCGACCTCTGCGCGGGCTTCATCGGCGGCCTGGGGATGGCCCCGGGGGCCAACATCGGCGAAACGGGGGCGATCTTCGAGGCCGTCCACGGGAGCGCTCCCGACATCGCGGGCAAGAACCTCGCGAACCCCATGGCCCTCGTGCTCTCCTCCGCGATGATGCTGGACCACGTGGGCGAGGCGGACGCGGCGCGCCGCGTGCGCGCGGCCGTCCACGCCGTCCTCGTGGAGGGCAAGCACCTGACGCGCGACCTCGGGGGCAAGGCGGGGACGACGGAGATCGCGGAGGCTATCGCGAGCCGCGTCTAGGCTCGACGGGCATGGGCGACAGATCGCGGGACGACCGGGATCCTCCCACCCCCCCGACGGGTCTCTCCGACTGGACGAAGAGCGGGGAGAGGCCGACCGCTGGTTCCAAGCCTCGCGAGACCCGGTCCTTCACGCCGGGCACGCTGCTCGCCAGCCGCTACCGGATCGTGGCTCTCCTCGGGCGCGGGGGAATGGGCGAGATCTACCGGGCGGAGGACACGAAGCTCGGGCAGCCGGTGGCGCTCAAGTTCATGCGGAGCGCCCTGTCGCCGGAGGTCCTCGAGCGCTTCTACTCGGAGGTGCGGATCGGCCGGCAGGTCTCGCATCCCAACGTGTGCCGGCTCTACGACGTCGCGGAGTTCGAGGGTGACACGTTCCTCACCATGGAGTACGTGGACGGCGAGGACCTGGGGTCGCTCCTCGGCCGGATCGGACGGCTCGCCCCGGACAAGGCGCTCGACCTCGCGCGCAACCTGTGCGCGGGACTCGCCGCCGTGCACGACCGGGGCGTCGTGCACCGCGACCTGAAGCCGGCCAACGTGATGGTGGACGGACGCGGCCAGGCCCGGCTCACCGACTTCGGACTCGCCCTTCCTTCCGACTCGCGCCAGGAGGCGGGCTTCGCGGGCACTCCGGTCTACATGTCGCCGGAGCAGCTGGAAGGCAAGCCCCCCTCGCCCCAGAGCGACCTGTACGCGCTGGGGCTCATCCTCTTCGAGATGTTCACGGGCCGCCGCTTCTTCGAGGGGAAGACGCTGAACGAGCTGCGCTCGCAGCACAAGGCACCGAAGACCGACCGGCTCGCCGGCAGCGCGCGCCTGCTCGAGCCGCCGGTGGAGAAGGCGATCCTGCAGTGCCTGGAGGAGGACCCCGCGGCCCGACCCTCTTCCGCCCGGTCCGTGCTCGCCCTGCTCCCCGGCGGCGACCCCCTCGAAGCCGCGCTCGCCGCGGGAGAGACGCCGTCCCCCGAGCTCGTGGCCGCGGCGAGCCGGAAGGGCGACCTCTCCCCCGGCGCGGCCTGGGCGTGCCTCCTCGCCGTCTTCGCCGGCATCGCCGCCGTCGCGTTCTGCTTCGACGAGACCGGCCTCATGAACCGGCGGGTGCTCCCGCGGACTCCGGAATGGCTCGCCGAGAGGAGCCGCGACGTGCTCGCGCACCTCGGCCACCCCGAGCCGGTGGACTCGGCCTATTCCGTCGAGCTCGACCGGGACCTGCTCGCCTACATCCAGGGCGACCCCACCCCCGAGCGGTGGAAGCGCTTCCTGACCTCGAATCTCTCGCCCTTCTACTTCTACTTCCGCCAGAGCCCGCGCAAGCTCGTCGCGAGGAACCGCGACGGCACGGTGCAGCACGACGACCCTCCCCGCGAGGTGTCGGGCATGGCGGAGGTCGTCCTCGATCACCGGGGACGACTCCTCGGCTACGCGTCGGTTCCCCCGCAGGTCGACCCTTCGGCGGGACCTTGGCCGGACCCCGACTTCTCCTCCCTCCTCCGCGAAGCCGGGCTCGCCGACGAGAAGCTCGAGAGCGTGCGTCCCGAATGGGCGGCTCCCGTCGACTCGGACCGCAAGGTCGCGTGGACGGGCGTCGCTCCCGACGAGCCTTCGATCGCGATCCGCGTGGAGGCCGCGGCCTATCACGGGCGTACCGTCTGGTTCGCCGTGCTTCGTCCCTGGGCGAAGCCCGACCGCATGACCGCGACTGTCGTCCCGGAGTCGCGGATACCGGTGGGGGACGTGGGAGTGGGCATCCTCGCCCTCGCGCTGCCCCTGGGAGGCGTCGTGCTCGCCCGGCGCAACCTCCGCCTGGGCCGCGGCGACCGCAAGGGGGCCTTCCGGGTGGCCCTCTTCGTCTTCGTCTCCTACAGCCTGGCCCGGCTGCTGCGCGCCGACCACGTCTCGAGCTTCGGGGACGAGCTCTGGACCGTCATCAAGGTGCTCGCCTATCCCGTCTTCTTCGCCCTCCTCGTATGGGTGGTCTACATGGCGCTCGAGCCCTACGCGCGACGCCGCTGGCCGCACATGCTCATCTCGTGGAAGCGGCTCCTCGCGGGAAACCTCGACGATCCGCTGGTGGGCCGCGACGTGCTCGTGGGATGCGTCGTGGGAAACTTCGTCCACGTGTTCTTCCTGGCCGCGGTCTTCGGGCCCACGTGGATGGGGAGCGCGTCGCCGCCCCCTCCCCCGTTCTCGCTGGGCGATACCCTCACGTCCTTCCGTGAAGCGGGGTTCCGGGTCTTCGTCAACCAGTACAGCGCCGTCCTCTACGGGCTCGTCTTCCTCTTCATGCTGGTGCTGCTGCGCCTCATCGTCCGGAACACCGCCCTCGCGATGGTCCTCTGGTGCCTGCTCGTGGGCAGCCCCCTCCAGTGGATGAGCCTGCTGCACGCCTGGCTGTTCGGGCTCTTCCGCGCCGCGCTCCTGCTGTTCGCCCTGCTGCGCGGAGGTCTCCTCTCCCTTGGTGGTCGCCCTCTTCGTGATGTTCAGCCTGCTCGAGGTGCCGCTCACCCTGGACGTGTCGGCGTGGTTCGCGACGAGAGCCTTCCCCGTGGTCGGGGTGGTGGTAGCGCTCAGCGTCTACGGCTTCCTTACGTCGCTCGCGGGCAAGCCGCTCTTCGGACGCGCCCTGCTCGACGACTAGGCTACTTCGAGCGGCCGAACAGGCCGTGAAGCACCCAGTTCACGAGCATCAGCACAAGGCTGCCGAGGATGCCCGGCCAGAGGCCCTGCACCAGGTAGCCCGGGATCAGGAACTGGACGACCCAGAGCAGGAAGCCGTTCAGGACGAAGTAGAAGAGGCCCAGCGTGAGGATGAGCGCTGGCACGGACAGGAAAAGCGCCAGTGGCCTCACGATGAGGTTGAAGAGGCCGAAGATCGCGCCCCCCACGATGAGCTGGAGCCAGTTTCCCGTGAAGTCGATCCCGGGCACGATGGTGGTGGCGAGCAGCCCGATGGCGTTGAAGATCACGCGCAGCAGGATTCCCATGGCCCTTCAGTCCTCCTGATTTTCGGCTTCCTTCTCGATCCGGAAGCCGGACGGCACCTCGAAAACGCCGGGGGGATGCGGACCGACCTTCACCTTCGTCACCGTGGACACCGTCTCGCGCACCTGGCCGAGCACCGTCACACGCGTGCGGGTTTCCAGGGGAAACCCGGGAAGGCCACGAATCTCCTGGAGCAAGCCCCCCAGCGACTGGCTCGCTCCCGACCACTCGAGGAAGTCCGCGAAGACGTCGACGGTCAGGGGCAGGGCCTCCGACACGAACACGTCCATGACGAGGGACGCGGCCTTGATCCGAAAGCCCCGGCAGGCGTACCCCGCCACCGTCTTGCCCGAGGGGAGCGAGGCGGTGCGGGCGCTCCCTTCCTCCGAGCCGCCCATGAGGTCGCCCGCCACGGAGGCGTCCATGTGGGCGCGCGCGCGCAGCCGGGCGGGGTCGATTTCGAACGCGACCTTCCTCTCCGGGTCGAGCCGGAACGCCTGGCCCTTCTCGAGACGCAGGAGCAGCGCGGGCCCTCCGGGGACGTCGCCCGCCTCCATGCGCATGCGGCTCCCCGCGAACCAGACGCGAGAGAGGACGCCCGGACCGGGGGGCAAGCCTTCCTCGCGGACCGACGTCCGTTGCTCGAAATAGACTTCGGCCGGGCGCGCGGGGGCGAGCAGCAGCAGGACGACGGAAATGAAGCTCAGGTCCACTCCATGCTGGACAATCGGCAGGGCCTATCATACAGTCTGCGCTCCTGCCCGCGACCCACTCCCGATGGCGAACGCCAAGAACCCGTCCGAGTTCCTGAGCCTCCGGCAGTCCCTTCTCCAGATGCTGGAGGCGGCGCCTCCCCACGAGGAGAAGCTGCTCGAGGACCTGGAGCGGCGGAAGGTCAAGGGCGACCCCCTCTACTCCTCGATCCTCCAGATCCTCGCCCACCTCACGTTCTCGGAGGCGGAGGCGGGCCGCCATTGGAAGAAGATCGTCGTCCACCGCGAGGGGCTCCGCACGCAGCTCGGGCGCGACCCCGGGCTTCGCGTGGCCGTTCTCGACTACTTCATGAACGTCAGCCGCGAGCTGAAGAGCCCCAAGGTCATCGAGATGTCGGTCTTCGAGCGCACCGAGCGCTCCGCCATCACCGACGGGCTCACCAGCCTCTACAACCACAGCTACTTCCTCACGTCGCTGCGCCAGGAGATCCTGCGCAGCAAGCGCCACGACAGCCGCACCGCCCTCCTCCTCCTCGACCTCGACGACTTCAAGCAGCTCAACGACGGGCACGGGCACGTGGAGGGCGACCGGGTGCTCGCCCGGACCGCAGCCCTCCTGCGCGAGACCGTGCGCGAGATCGACCTCGCCGCCCGCTACGGGGGCGAGGAATTCGCGGTGATCCTGCCCGATACGTCGCCCACGGGGGCCTACGTGGTGGCGGAGCGCGTGCGTGAGCGGATCGAGGAGCGCTTCGGCCGGGGCCGTCCCCTGCCCCCGGTCACGATCTCCGGGGGGATCGCCGTCTACCCGGACGACGCCGCCACTCCCGCCGACCTCATCGTGCGCGCGGACGAGGCGCTCTACCGCGCGAAGGCGGCGGGGAAGAACCGGATCACCCTCGCGCGCGGCGAGCGCCGCCGCCACTTGCGCGTGCCCGCGAGCACGCCGCTGACGCTCGGGGCCTCGGGGCGACGCGTGGCCGCCGCGCGGGCGAAAAACTGGTCGGAAGGCGGCCTCCTCGTGAGCCTCCGCGATCCCGTGCCGGTGGGAAGCGCCGTCGACCTCGTGATCCGTTCCCCCGAGGCCGCGGCCCGGGGCGTGCGCGCGGAGGTGGTGCGAGTGGAGCGTGCGGCGGGGGAGAAGGCGGCGGGCTACGACGTGGGGATCCGCTTTCTCGAAGCGCCGCCGCCCGTGGAGGTCGCTCACCGCCGCCGCAAGGCCCGCTGAGGGTCCCTTGACGGTCGGATTCCTTCTCGCGCTGCTCCTCCAGGTCTCGGCGACTCCCCCGGAGCCCGCACCCGACGTGCGCGAGATCGCGGTCGCGGGAGCATCCGTGTACGAGCCCGAGGACGTCTCTCGCATCATCCGCCAGCGCGAAGGCCAGGCCCTGCGGGCGGCTCCCGACGTGCTCGCCTCGAGGCTGGAGTCGCGCTACCACCTCGACGGCTACCTCGCGGCTTCCGTCTCGGGAGAATTCTCGGACGGCCGGCTCTCCCTCACGGTCGACGAGGGGCGAGTCGAGGAGGTGGTGGTCGAAGGTGTGGACGGGCGGTCGGCGGCGCGAGCGGTGCGGGCCGCCGATCTCGCCCCCGGCCTCGTGCTCGAGCAGAGCCAGGTCTGGGACGCCCTCGCTCGCATCGAGCGTGCTTCCGACGGTGCGCTCCGGCCCGAGGGCGATCCTCCCTACCGCGTGGAGCGGACGCCGGCGGGGGCCCGCGTGGTGCTGCTCGTGCGCCGCGTGGCCGCGACGGCCCTCGTCAGGCCCGCGGGTCCTCGCGCGGCGGGGCGCTACAACCGCGTGGACGGCCTCTCGCTCGGCGTCCTCGGAGAGGCGACGATCCACAACACGACGAGCTACGACCACACACTACTGTGGGGCCTCGGCTCCTACGGCTTCAGCTCCGAGCGCGTCCGCTATGCGCTCGGAGGCGCGCGCTCCTTGTTCGGCCAGAAGGTCATAGCGGGCTACGAGTACCACGACCTGACGGACACGGACGACACCTGGCGCAAGCGGGGTCTCGAGGAGGGTACGGGCGGGATCATCAACAACCAGTCGACGAGCGACTACTTCCGCCGGATCGGGCACTACGCCTTCCTCTTCGCTCACGCCGCCCCCCAGCTCGAGCTCGGGGCGTCCTTCCGCTGGGACTACTACACGAGCCTTCCCGTGGTCACGGACGACGCCCTGCTCGGGTACAAGGAGCCGCAGCCCAACCCCCCGATCGAGGAGGGCCGCATGCGCTCCGCCGTCTTCGCCGCGGGCTGGACCTCGCGGGGAACCCTCTTCCCGAACACCAACGCCAAGAAGCGCTCGTTCGTCCAGAGGAACCTCTACCAGCTGGGCGTGACCAAGCCCGAGGGCGTACGGGTGGAGGCGACGTTCGAGATCAGCCGACCGGACTGGGGCAGCGACTACGACTTCACGCGGCTCATCGGCAACGCGCGCACCCACCACCAGATGGGTGCGCACTTCATCTTCGACACCCGCTTCGTGGGCGGGACGACGGGGGGCACGCCTCCCTCTTTCAAGCGCTTCTACCTCGGAGGCACGGGTACGCTCCGCGGATACGAAATCCGGCAGTTCGACGGCACGAAGATGGCCGTCTTCACGGCAGAGGGCTCGTACGTCCCCGGCCGCTTCTTCCCGGCCGTAATTCCCTTCTACGAGGGCGGCCGGACCTTTGGCGAGGGTCAGAACCCCGCGGAACGGTGGCGGAGCGCGCTCGGCGTCGGCGCCCGCTGGCCCGCGCGCGGCACGCTCTTCTTCATCCGCGTCGACGCGGCATGGCCGCTCGACCCCCAGCCCGGCCAGGACGCGGGGGTGCAGGTCTACTGGCGGATCGGCATTCCGTTCTGATGGCCCCCGCTCTCCTCATAGCACTCCTCGCCGCGGACCCCCTCCCCGACGGCAACACCTACGTGCGCGGGCTGGTGGACGGCGTGCGCCGTCGCGAGGAGGCGGTGAACCGCTACACCTACGACGTGACCGAGGTGCGGGAGGAGCTGGACGACGAGGGCCGGCGCCGCGGTGTCTCCACCTCGCGCTACGAGGTCTTCCACGTGAAGGGCGTGCCCGTCCGCAAGAAGGTGGCCCAGGACGGAAAGCCGCTACCCGGGGACGAGAAGATCCGCGAGGAACGGCGCGTCCAGGAAGAGGTCGGTTCGATCCTCAAGGGGAGCCGCGACGCGGACCGCGGCGTGAAGTTGTCCGAGGTGCTCGAGCGGTACGACTTCCGGACGGTGGGCCGGGAGGACATCGACGAGCGGTCGACCCTCCTCTTCGACTTCGCGCCCCAGCCGGGCGAGCGGAAACTGGAAGGGGACCGCTTCCTTCGCGTGCTGACGGGCCGCATCTGGGTGGACGAGCAGGAAAAGGAGCTCGTGCGGGCCGAGCTTCGAACGACGAAGGGCGTCGGTTTCGCCTGGGGGCTGGGTCCCGCGCTCGAGGCACTGACCATGGACCTGGACTTCGACCGGGCCGAAGAGGGGCTTTGGCTCCCCGCCCGCCTCAAGGCCCTCGTCAACGGACAGATCCTCCCCCTCAAGGGCTTCCGCTACCGTATCTCGCTCCTCTACGGCCGCTATCGCCGTTTCGAGACGGACACGAACGAGCGGGTCCAGCCCTGACCTTCGGCCACTCGGCGCCGGTCGGAGCCCGTGGTAATATCACCTGTTCATGATGACGCGCCGATCGAGGCTAGTACCGACGTGCCTTCTCGTGGGGCTCACCGCTTGCGGCGGCGGTTCCGGCGGGGGCCCAGGGGGTCCCTCCGGCCCCAGCTACTCCGTGACCGCCACCGTCTTCTACGACCAGAACTCGAACGGCCAGCTCGAAGGCAACGAGGCGGTCCGCCTCCCCCAGGTCGAGGTGGTGGTGGGGAGCGTTTCCGGCCGATCCGCCACGGGCGGTCAGGCGGTGGTGACCGGAGTCGCACCGGGAGCGCAGCAGGTCGCGATCCGGACGGAGTCCCTGCCCGCCTTCTACGTGCCTTCCACGCCCATCTCCGTGCAGGTGCCCGAGGCATCCGGAGAGGTCCGCTTCCCGGTGATGCTCCCGATCGGCACCAACAACCCGAACGTCTATCTGGCCTTCGGCGATAGCCTGACGAGCGGCGAGGGCTCGAGCGACGGGAACGGCTACCGGGTGCGGCTCCAGACGCTCCTGGCCGCACACCTCGGGCGAGCGGAAGTGGTCAGCAACACCCGCGACGGGACGTTCAGCAGCCAGGGGGCCGAGCGTATCCCCGGCCGCCTGAACTTCTACAAGCCCGCGTACACCCTGATCCTCTACGGCACGAACGACTGGAACGACCAGAGCTGCCAGAGCACACCACCGGCCAGCTGCTTCACGATCGACTCGCTGCGGACGATCGTGACGGAGACGAAGTTCTTCCGCGCCCTCCCCGTCCTCGGCACGATCCCCCCCGTGAACCCGTCGCGCAACGCCAGCCGCAACGTCTACATCGACCAGATGAACGTCCTCATCAAGAACCTCGCCCGCGAGCAGGGCGCGCTCGTCGCCGACCTGAACGCGGAGTTCAAGGCCCAGGGGGGCGACCTCTCCCGGTACTTCGTGGACGACGTCCACTTCAACGACGCGGGCTACGACGTGATGGCCCGGGGGTGGCTCAAGTACCTGACGCAGGCGCGCTCCGCGGCGGTCAGCTCGGTTCCGGACTGAACGGGCGTCCCGTAGCCCTCTCCCAAGCTCCCACAAATCTGTCGGCCGGTTGGGCAGGAGCGACACTCCTGTCATAATCCGCGCTTCCCCCCGATGGCTCCCACCGCCGCCTCCGATCCCCGCACGCTCTCCGACCTGCTCGAGGTGAGCCAGACCCTCGGCTCCACCCTGAACCTCCGGTCCGCCCTCTTGCGCGTGCTCGAGATCCTGGAGGAGAGCCACGGCACCCTGTCCGCCGCCATCGCCCTCAAGGACGAGCGGGGGGGCGATCTCGCGGTGGAGGCGGCCACGGGGGCGAGCAAGCTGCGGGGGGACGCCCGCTACCGCCTGGGAGAGGGGATTACGGGCCGCGTCGTGCAGAGCGGCCGGCCCATCGTCGTCCCGCGGGTGAGCCGGGAGCCGCTCTTCCTCGACCGGAGCGGTGTCTTCAAGAAGTCGGGGAAGGACGAGCTGTCGTTCGTCTGCGTCCCCATCAAGGCGGACAAGGACACGGTGGGCGCGCTCGGAGTCGCCCTCCCCTACCACAAGGACAGGAGCTACGAGCAGGAGGCGAAGTTCTTCGGGATCGTGGGCTCCATGGTCGGTCAGGCCGTGCGGATCCACAACCTCGTGGAGGCGGAGAGACAGCGCCTGCTCGACGAGAACACCAAGCTGCGGCAGGAGCTGCGCGAGCGCTACGACATCCGGAACATCGTGGGCAGCTCGCGGGCGATGCAGCAGGTCTACGAGCAGGTCGCGCAGGTCGCGCAGACGGGCACCACGGTGCTCGTGCGCGGGGAGTCGGGCACGGGCAAGGAGCTCGTGGCCCACGCCCTGCATTACAGCTCTCCCCGCGCCAAGAAGCCCCTCGTGAAGGTGAGCTGCGGCGCGCTGCCGGAGAGCCTCATCGAGTCGGAGCTCTTCGGCTACGAGCCGGGGGCGTTCACGGACGCGCGGGCCCTGAAGAAGGGCCGCTTCGAGCTCGCCCACGGGGGGACGCTCTTCCTCGACGAGGTGGGCGAGCTCTCCCCCGCCACCCAGGTGAAGCTCCTGCGCGTCCTCCAGGAGAAGGAGTTCGAGCGCCTGGGAGGTGTTTCGCCGATCAAGGTCAACGTGCGGGTGGTGGCCGCCACCAACAAGGACCTGGAGGCCGCGGTCAAGGACGGCGTCTTCCGCGAAGACCTCTACTACCGGCTGAACGTCTACAGCATCTACCTTCCCCCCCTGCGCGAGCGGCGGCCCGACGTGCCGCTCCTCGCCGACCACTTCGTCGAGAAGTACGCGCGCGCCCACGGCAAGGACGTGCGCCGGATCGCCACGAGCGCCATCGACATGCTGATGAGCTACCACTGGCCCGGCAACGTGCGCGAGCTGGAGAACTGCCTGGAGCGCGCCGTGCTCGTCTGCGACAGCGGCGTGATCCACGCCCACCACCTTCCCCCCACCCTCCAGACCGCGGAGGTCTCGGGCACGCTCCTCCGGCAGTCCTTGAGGGAAGCGCTCGACGCCCAGGAGAAGGACCTCATCCAGGACGCGCTCAAGAGCGCGCGGGGCAACCGGGCGAAGGCGGCCCGCCTCCTCGACACCACGGAGCGCATCATCGGCTACGCGGTGCGGAAGTACGGGATCGACCCCTCGCGGTTCAAGTAGCGTCCCTTCGTGAGCACTCCCCCCTCGGCTACGAGAGGCGAACGAAGTGTTACTTTTCGTACTCGTTCCGGAACGAGTTGCTTGAGAAGTTACTTGAAGTCCCGCTCCTCCCTTCAGACCTTCTCGAGGCTCACGACCGCGTTGTAGTCCGGCTCGTTGGAGAGGGCGTCCCTCTCCTCGCGGGAGAGGAGCACGTTGGCCTCCGGCCAGTGCACGGCGAGGTTGCCGGGCTTGAGGGCGTCGATGCGGGCGCGTCCGACGAGCTGGCCCACCGGGGAGGAGAGTCGAATGCGGTCGCCGTCGCGCAGGCCGAGCCGGGCCGCGTCCTCGGGCGAGAGGAGCACCTCGTCCCGCCCTGCCCCGGTCAGGGGATCCACTTCCCGTTGGACCATCGAGTTGAACTGCTTGCCGCGGCGCGTGGAGACGTAGAAGCGTCCCTCGAGCGCCCGGCGCTCGTGGGGGACGACCACCGAGAAGCGGGCCTTGCCGTCCGGCGTCGCGAACCGTCCGTCCTCGAAGAGACGCTCGCCGCCCCATTGGAGATGGTCCCCTTCCTGCTTCAGGCGCTCGATTCCCGCGTAGAGGGGCACCGCGCGGCCGATCTCCTCGCGGATGGCCTGCGACGACTCGAACCGCACCGCCGCGGCCCGGTCGGGCCGAACGCGGGCCGCCACCTCTCCGAACACCTCCCACTCCGGCTTGGCCGACCCCACGCGTCGGCCGGGAATCTCCGGGGAGAAGATGATGCGGCGCTCGGTCGAGGTCTCGGTCCCTCCGCCCGGGGACTCGTAGCGCGTGGGCGCGGGAAAGACCACGACCGTCTCTTCGGGCGGGAGGGTCATCATCGAGGTGAGAACGATGTCCTGGTGGATGCGAGTCCGGACACGCCCGAGAGCCCGGGCGACGGCCGGCGGGTCGGGCAGCGTCTCCAGGAAGTTGCCGCCGACGATCCAGAAAGCGTCGAGCTCTCCGCGGTAGGCGGCGTCCACCATCTCCGCGGCGGTGAGGCCGGGGCCCGGAGGGGGCTCGAAGCCCCACACGTCGGCGAACCGGCGCCGCTGGCCCTCGTCGAGCGCGGGCGCGCAGCCCACTTCCGCTCCTCCCTGGACGCCGGAGTGGCCGCGGATCGGCATGAGCCCGACCTTCTCGCGTCCCAGCCACCCCCGGGCGAGACCGACGTTGACGAGGGCCAGCAGCGTCGCGACACCGTGCGCGTGCTGCGTGAGCCCCATCGACCAGACGAAGATCCCGCAGCGCGCCTCTTTCAGCATCCTCGCGAAGCGCGCCATCTCCGCGCGCGTCGCTCCGCTCTCGCGCTCGAGGAGATCCCAGTCGAGGGATGCCGCGTGGGCCCTCGCCTCCTCGTACCCGGTGGTGGCGCGGGCGACGAACTCGCGGTCGATCCACCCTTCGGCGACGAGAACCTTGAACACGCCGAGCAGGAACGCCAGGTCGCCCCCGGTGTGGACGCCGAACCACTCGTCCGCCATCTTCGTGCCGAAGACCGCGGACTCGGTGATCGAAGGCACCCAGTAGTGCCGCAGCCCCGGCTCGAAGTACGGGTTGACGACCGCCACCTTCGCCCCCTGCTGACGCGCGTGGTAGAGGTACTTCATCGTGACCGGCTGGTTGTTGGGCGTGTTCGAGCCGAAGAAGACGATGAGGTCCGAGCCGATCCAGTCCGTGTACGAGCACGTGGTGGCTCCGTGGCCGAGCGTCTTCCTCATCGCCACCGTGGAGGCGGCGTGGCAGAGGCGGGCGGAGTTGTCGATGTGGCTCGTGCCCATGGCCCGCGCCGCCTTCTGCGCGGCGTAGTAGTGCTCGTTCAGGATGCCGCGGGACGTGAGGTAGACCGCGAAGCGTTCGGGGGACGTGCGTCTTGATTCCCTCCGCGGCCGCGGCATACGCTTCATCCCACGAGATGACCCGAAAGCCTTTGTCTCCCTTGTGACGCGCCATCGGGTATGGCAAACGGCCGAGCTCTCGGAGCTGCCTTGAGGACCAGCCCTCGATCCCTTCGAGATCGGCCAGACGGTCGGGATCGAGGGCTGGTGACGTATTGAGCCGCATCAGCTCGAGCCGCACCATGCAGAGATGGACGTCGGGGAGGGTCCAGTCTCGAAGCCCCTTCGTTCCGAGGGCGCAGCCGTCGCAGACCCCGTGGTTCAGGATCCGCCACGCGAACGGGAAGCTGGTCGCGGTTCTGCCAGGCCACCCGGGCCATCTCGAGGTAGTGGTTCGGCTTCCTCTTCGTCGGATCGCGCGGAACGACGGACGCCCAGAGCCGGGGGTTGAACACCATGTCAGACCTTGGTCGCCGGCGGCCTCCGCGTGTGCCAATCCGTGTCCTGCTGGTAGCGATCGGCGAGGGCGACGAGCGTGCCTTCCGAGTGGGCCCGCCCCAGGAACTGGAGAGACGTGGGGAGGTTGTTCTTCCCGATGCCGTTGGGAACGCACAGCGCCGGTAAGCCCGCGAGATTCCCCGCGGGGATCACGGCGGGGGCGCGCGGTCCTCCCGGCGAGGGCGACGGCGACGGGCTCGGCGCGCCCGGAGCGACGGGCGGCTTGTCGAAGTCGTACCCGATGGGCGGGGCGAGCGCTCCCCGCGTGGGGCAGACGAGCGCGTCGTAGCGCCCGAGAAGGTCGTCGAGGGCCTTGCGCATGGGCACGCGCAGGCGCATGGCGTGCAGGTAGTCCACCGCCGGGGTCACGATCATCTGGTAGCCGCCCACGCGGTCCGACTTGTCGCGGAGCGCCTTGGTCCCCCCGCTCTCGATGAGGTCGCGGAAGGCGGAGGCTCCCTCCGCGTCCACGATCGTCCCCACCGCGGGGCCCCACGGGAAGTCCGGGAACGGCACGTCCTCGTCGACCACGGCGAACGTGCGCAGGACGCCGAGGGATTGCTTGAAGCTCGCGACCACGTCGGGATCGGCTCCCACCAGCGAGTCCTTGATCACGCCGAGGCGGAAAGTCCGCTTGGCCGCGGTCACGGAGACGGCGCCACGCTCCCGATAGCGGAACTCCCCGTCGGTGGTAGGGTCGCGGGGGTCGGGGCCGGCGATGGCCGCGAGAACCAGGCCGCAGTCGTCGGCGGAGCGGCACATGGGGCCGAGCTTGTCGAGCGTCCAGCAGAGCGCCATCGCCCCGTGGCGCGGCACCAGGCCGTAGGTGGGCCGGAGGCCGCTCAAGCCGCAGAACGTCGCGGGCGTGAGGATCGACCCCGAGGTCTCGGATCCGATGGCGAAGGCCACGAGGCCCGCCGCCGTGGCCGCTCCCGATCCGCTCGACGATCCGCCGCTCCAGTAGTCGGGGTTCCAGGGCGTGCGCCCGGGTCCGGTGAAGCTCGCGTCGGGATTGTTGTAGCCCATCCCCCCGGCGAGCTCGACCATGGCCAGCTTGCCGAGGAGCACCGCCCCCGCTTCCTGTAGCCGCTCCACGACGGCGGCGTCGTAGTCGAAGACCTGCTTCCTGTAGGGCTCGGCGCCCCACGTGGTGGGGATGCCCTTCGTGGCCAGGAGGTCCTTGGCCCCGTAGGGGATGCCATGCAGGGGACCGCGGTCCTTTCCCGCGAGGATCTCCTGGTTCGCGCGGTGGGCCTGAGCGAGCGCGAGCTCGCGCGTGACCGTGACTACCGCCCCCAGGCGCGGACCGATCGTCTCGAGTCGCCGCAGGTAGCCTTCGGCCAGCTCCACCGCGGAGAACTTGCGGGCCCGGAGGGCGGCTCCGAGGTCGCGGATGGACGAGAAGAAGACGTCCTCGGGGATCACTTCCGCACCTCGCTCTTCGGCCGGGCGGAGAACGCGGTCACGGGCTCGTCCCCGTTCGCGAGCCTCACCGCCTTGAGCCGCTCGCTCGACTCCAGGCTCTTCTTGATCTCCCCGCGCACGGCGTCGAGCTCCGCCGCGTCGAGCTGCGCGCCGTAGCGGGCCTTCACGACGGCGGCGAGCGCATCCGCGACCGCGTCGGGGGCGGCGGGAGAGGGTGAGGGGGCCTGGGCCGCGACCAGCGAATCGGGAAGGAGCGGCGCGGCCAGGAGCGACTGCAGGAATCCTCGACGAGGAGTCTTCATCTCGATCACCTCAACGCGGCAGCTCGAACTGGATGGGGACGAGCAGCCAGACCTTCACCCTCACTCCCTGCGTCGTCCCGGGAGCGTATTTCCAGAGGCGCACCGCCTTCAAGGCCGCGTCGGCCAGCGCCTTCTCCCCCTTGAGCGGCGTCGCCTCGACGACGCGGCCGTTCTCGTCCACGAGGACGCGCAGCTCCACGAGTCCACCGGTCCTGCGCAGCGCCGGAAGGTAACGCGGATCTTCGGCGATCAGGGGCAGCTGCGGTGGCGGACAGACGGCGCAGACGGGGCGCGCGAGAGCGGGATCGCTCGCCTCGACGAGCGCGCCCGGCAGCGGCGGGGGCGGCGTCGGCACGGGAGTGGGAGGAAGCGTGGGCGGCGGGGTCGGGGGAACAGTTGTCGCGGGCGGCTCCGGCGTCGGCGTGGGCGCCGGGGTCGCGAAGGTCGTCGGGGGCGGCGCGAGCGTGGTCGTCGCCGTCGGCCGCGGCGTCGCCAACGGGCGCGGCTGCGCGAGCGTGGGCGGCGCCGACGGGACCGTGGGGGAGACGATCGGAATGGGCGAGGGCGACAGCTCGGCGATGGGTAGGCTCGAAGCCATCATGGCCGCGTCCGTGGTCGGCGCGGTGACTTTCTGGGGACGGTCCCGACGCTCGAGCAGGTTGGCCAATATTATGAAGAGAAGCAGGAGGGCGACGACCAAGCCGACGAGCCAGAGAACCCACCTGGGAATACGAAGCCTCGCGTGGGGCAATGACGGTTGGGGCAGAGGCGGTGGGAGCGGAGGCGGTTCGGGCGGGGGCGACCGTACGCCCTCGGGGGAGACGTCCGGTTCGGACGCGGGCTCGAGCTCTTCGATGCCGGATGTCGTCTGTTCCGAAGCCGACGCGGACACCAGGTCCGGAGAGGGAGGAGGCGGCGGGTCGGCGCTCGGCTCTGCCCCGGACTGCACCAGGCGACGCAGCGCTTCCTTCGCGCACTCCCGGACGTCGCGGTCTTCGTCGCCGACGGCGGCTTCGAGGGCTTGACGCGCCGAGGGGTCGGGCGTCCTCGCCAGCGCTTCCGCGGCGCCGACCCGGGTCCCGCGGTCGGTGCTGGCGAGCGCGCGCACGAGAGCGGGCACGAGCATCAGGGCCTCACGGGGATAAGGGCCGCTGAAGGGGCGTCGGGGCCTGAACTCCTGCGAGCCTCCGTGGCCGGAGACCACCGGCGAGGTCCCGCGCCTGCGCATCTCGTTGCGCGCTCGAACGAGCGCGTCGCGCATCTCCTCCACGCTCTTGAAGCGAGCGCTCCGGTCCTTGTTGAGCGCGAGCTCGAGCACGGGGACGAGGCTCTCGGGTATCAGGCTCGCCGCGAGCCCATAGAGGGGCGGTGGCTCGTGCACGTGCTTGTGCATGGTGGCCGCCGGGGTGTCGCCCCGGAACGGCACCCGGCCCGTGAAGAGCTCGTAGATCACGATCCCGAAGGAGTAGAGGTCGGAGCGCGGGTCCACGGCCGTGCCCAGGATCTGCTCCGGGCTCACGTAGTCGATGGTGCAGACGAGCTTCCCGTCGTCCGTGACTCCGGGCTGCGTGCCTCCCTTGGCGATGCCGAAGTCCATCACCTTGACGATGCCCCGGACGTCACGCGTGATGTTGGCGGGCTTCAAGTCGCGGTGGACGATGCCCACCTCGTGGATGGCTCCCAGTCCCTCGGCCACCTGCAGGGACACGTCGAATCCGTCCTCCCAGTCCATCGACCCGACCTTCTGCAGGAAGCGCTTGAAGTCGATGCCCTCCACGAGGTCCATGACGATGAAGGGCACGTCTCCGTCCTCGTCGTAGTTTCGGACGACGCACACGTTGCGGTGGGTCACCCTCCAGGCGAGCTTCGCTTCGTCGCGAAAGCGGCTGCGCACCTCGGGGCTCAGATCGACGCCCGGGAGGAGCACCTTCAAGGCGAGGACCTCGCCCAGCTTTCGGTCCAGCGCCTTGAAGACGCGCCCCATCCCCCCGCGGCCGAGCAGCGCCCGGAGCTCGTAGCGCGACGCGAGTATCGAGCCGACGCCGATCTCTGTGGACAAGGCTGTGAAGGCACGATACGACACCGCGTCTCCGCGCTCAACGTTCCACGAGCCGGCGGCCCCGAAAACTTGACACTGCCGTCGGCGCGGCGCTAGGGTCACGCGACTCCAGAGATCTGAGTGGGCATCGCGAGCTTGGCTCGGCACCCGTGAGCGCGGAGGACCTCCTCGTCGGCCGGGACGCCGAGCTTGAGCAGCTCCGGCATCTCCTCGCCGAAGCGAAGGAAGGCCGGGGCCATCTCGTCTTCCTCACCGGCGAGCCGGGCACCGGCAAGACCGCCCTCGCGAACGAGTTCCTGCGCCGGGCCCGCTCCGACACGGAATTGACCGTCGCCCGGGGACGCTGCGTGGAGCACTATGGAGCGGGCGAGGCCTACCTCCCGATACTGGACGTGGTGGGCTCGCTTCTCGCCGGACCCGGTCGCGCCTCCGCCCTCCACATCCTGCGGACCTACGCGCCGTCCTGGTGTCTCCAGCTCCCCGCGGCCGCTCCGAGCCCCGAGCTCGTGGAGACGCTCAAGCAGCAGACGGTCGGGGTCACGCGCGAGCGCATGCTTCGCGAGGTGGTGGACTTCGTGACCGCGGCCGCCACCCAGACCTTTCCGATCGCGCTCCTCCTCGAGGACCTCCAGTGGGCCGACCCGTCGAGCATCGAAGCGGTGCGCGCCATCGCCAACCGCATGGCCCGACTGCGCCTCCTCATCGTCGCCACCGTCCGCTCGAGCGAGGCCGCGCTCTCCGCCCATCCCGTGCGCGCCTGCCAGATGGAGCTCGCGGGCCAGGCCCACGTCCACGAGATGGACCTCCGCTTCCTGACGCGCGACGACGTGCGGCGCTACGTCGATCTCCGGTTCGCTCCCCACGCCTTCCCCCCCGAGTTCCCGCGCGTCGTGCACGAGCGGACGGAGGGACATCCCCTCTTCCTGACGAACCTGCTCGACTTCCTGTGCACGCGGAAGGACATCGACGTGACGGAGGGTCGCTGGGCCCTCCGTCGTCCGGTGGCAGAGAGCGTCCACGACGTCCCCGACCGCCTCCAGGAGGTGATTCGGCACCAGGTGGAGTCGCTGCCGAAGGACGACCGCCGGACGCTGGAGTGCGCGGCGGTGGTCGGCCGCGACTTCCCGAGCAACGTGCTCGCACAGCTCCTCGAAGAGGACGAGATCCGCGTGGAGGAGCGGCTGCAGGGCCTTGCCCGCCTGCACCGGATGGTCGAGCGGAGGGGGGAGGAGGAGCTGCCGGACGGATCGCTCGCCATCGTCTACCGGTTCGTCCATTCCCTCTATCAGGAAGTGTTGTACCGGGACCTGGCGACGAGTCGCGCCCAGCAGTGGCACCTGCGCGCCGGCGAAGCCCTGATCGACCGCTACCGCGACCACGCGCCGCGGATCGCCACCGCGCTCGCCAACCACTTCGAGCGGGGCCGCGACTTCGCGAGAGCGCTCGCCTTCCGCGTCCATGCCGGCGACAACGCGGCTCGCCTCTACGCGTACGCGGAGGCGGTCGAGAACTACGACCGGGCCGTGATCCTCGTGGAGAAGCTGCCGGAGAAGGCGCGGCCCTCCCAGCTTCTCGCCCTGCACCAGAAGCGGGGAAGCGTGCAGCTGGCCTCCGGTCGGTTCGACCGCGCCGTAGTGGACTTCACGCTCATGCGCCAACGCGCGCTCTACGCGGACGACCTCGAGCAGGAGGGGGCCTCCCTCGCCGGTCTCTGCAACGCGCTCTTCTTCGCGGGACGGATCGAAGAGATGGCGGTGAGGGCCCACGAGGCGCTGGGGCTGGCCGCCCGAAGCGGAGACGATCCGCTGCGTCTCCAGGCCCTGGTCCACGTGGCCCAGGTGCTGGAGGCGGACGGCCGGCTGTCCGACACGCTCCCCCTCCTGGACGAGACGATCGCCACCGCGCGAAGGATCGGATACGAGCCCGCCCTCGGGAACGCCCTCGCCTACCGCGGCCTGGGCTGCTTCTGGAAGCGCGAGTACGGCCCCGGTGAACGCCTGTTCGCGGAGGGGGCCGAGGTCGCGGCCCGGGTGGGCGACGGCTTCCTTTCCCTCGCCTGTCGGATGTTCCGCGACCTCTGCCGCGCCCGGCTCGGCCGGATCTCGGAGGGGCTCGCCGGGCTCGAGGAGACGACAGAGGTCGCCCGCCGCAACGGGGATCGGTTCTGGCTCCCGCGACTGCTCGCGCAGCTGGGGTGGGTCCGCAGCGAGCTCCAGGTGTTCGAGCCCGCGATCGCGTTCAACGAGGAGGCCCTCCGGGTCGGCCAGGAAGCCCAGCTCGCGGGAGCGCCGGAGGCGGAGGCTCTCCTGAACCTGTGCGTCTACTACGCGCGCGCAGGCCGGGGCGCGGAGAGCGAGCAGATGATCGCGGAGCTCGAGGTGATCGGCTCCCCCGCGCGGCGCTCCTGGGCGCATTGGTTCCACCAGCTCCGGCTCCACCACGTGGTGGCCGAGCACTGGCTGCTCCTGGGCGACGTCGGCGCCGCGAGCCGCCAGGCAAAGCGGCTGGCGGAGTTCGCCCAAGGCCTCGACCAATCCATGATCCCCTCGGGGTCGCGGCGGCTCCTCGGCGAGATAGCACTCGCGGAGGGTCGGGCCGCCGACGCGGTGGCGATGGCGACGACGGTGCTCGACGGCTTGAGCGAGCGGCCGGCGCCCCTCGAGGCCTGGAGAGCATTCTCGCTCCTCGGGCGCGCGCGGCGCGCCCTCGGCGACCACGCGAACGCGCGGGCGGCCTTTCGGGAGGCGCAGGAAGTCGTTTCCGCGCTCTCCGCGAGCATCCACGACGACGACCTGCGCGCGGGGTTCCTCGAGTCGCCGGCCTGCCGCGAAGTCGCCGCGGGGGCGAGCCGCCCCGACTGAGCCGCTTCCGGGTCTCGCATCCTCCCCCGCCCAGTCTGTGGGCAGGCGTTGCCCAGTCCGTTGGCGCCGTGCAGCGGCTTTGCCGAGCGAACCCTCGAGATGACGCGGTTCCTGGCGAAGGCGCGTCGTGGCACGCGCCCTGCACCCGCCCTGGGCCATGTCCACCCGACCGGTCGTCCCGGAGGAAGGGGATAAGATGAGCCGCTTTCGTCTGGTGCCGGGTCCGCCCCGAGTGCCAACCGGCACGCTGGGCTCGGGAGGCACGGTGAGCGAGACCGCAGCGCACTATCGTCTGAGCGGCGACGTCGGGGGCATCGTCCGGTCCTACGGCCTCCCCGCGGGCGAGAACTCCATCGGGAGCGTGGCCGGCAACCAGATCGTCCTCGGGGTGCGGGGCGTGTCCCGCCGCCATGCCCTCGTCACGCTCGGCGCGGACGGGTTGCTCGTGGAGGACCTGGGGAGCAAGAACGGCACGCGCGTGAACGGCGTGCGCGTCCAGCGCTCGCGGCTCCTGCCGGGCGACGAGCTCCACGTGGGGCCGGTGGCCTTGCAGGTCGAGGAGGTCTCGCCCGACGACGACGTCCTCGCGATCCGCGTGCGGAGCGCGGTCACGCCTTCCGGCCTGCCCGCCCACGAGACGACTGCGGTCTCGCTGGCCGACGAAGGAACGCCCGGCATCGACATCGTGGAGCGCGTGCTCCTCCGTCTCGCCGTGCGCCCCGAGCCCGACCTCGGGGGCGCGCTCGACCTCCTGAAGCGCGAGCTGGGGGCCCGAGGGGCCGTGCTCTTCGAGCTCACTCGCAGCGAGCCGGTCGTCCTCGCGGGAAGCGGCGAGCTCCCCGATCTCGCGGGACACCGGGGCTTCCAGGACCTCGCGAAGTCTGCGCCGGCCGCCGCCCCTCCCGTGACCGCGGCCTCCTACGCGAGCGATCCCGCTCTCCTGTGCGCGATCCAGGCGGGGCCGGCCACGGATCGTCTGGGGCTCGCGCTCTCCGGCAGCCTGCAGACGGGTCGAACCGGAGCGGAGCGCCTCGTGCGCGTGCTCCTGGAGCTCGCCGATCTCTACCGCCCGCGTCCCCTCCACGCCGCGTCGAACCCCGCCGTCCGCACCGCGGGGCCGCGCGGCCTCGTCTTCCCGCCCGGCTACGTCCCCGGCGACGCCCCCGCCATGGCTTCCCTCTACGCGCAGATGCAATCGCTCGTGCAGGGCGATCTCCCCGTGCTGCTCCTGGGAGAGACGGGGGTGGGCAAGGAGTTCCTGGCGCGGATCCTCCACGCCTCCTCCCGGCGGCGCGGCGGCCCCTTCGTGGCCGTCAACTGTGCGGCCATCCCCGAGGACCTCCTGGAAGCGGAGATGTTCGGGATCGTGAAGGGAGCGGCCACCGGCGTCACCGAGCGACCGGGACGGTTCCAGCTCGCGGAGGGGGGAACGCTCTTCCTCGACGAGATCGGCGACATGCCGCTCGCCCTCCAGGCGAAGCTGCTGCGCGCGCTGCAGGAGAAGGAGGTCCAGCCCGTGGGCGCGTCCGCCCCCGTGGCCGTGGACATCCGCGTGGTGGCCGCCACCAACTCCGACCTGCAGAGGCGCATGGACGACGGACGCTTCCGCCGCGACCTCTACTACCGCGTGGCCGGTTACGCGGTGCAGATCCCCCCTCTCCGCGACCGGCGCGACGACATCCCGACGCTCGTGGAGGAGTTCCTCCGCAACTTCGCCCGCGAGACCTCGAAGTCGATCCGCGGAATCACGGTGAAGGCCCTCCGCACGCTCTCCGACCACGCGTGGCCGGGCAACATCCGGGAGCTGGAGCACGAGGTTCGGCGGCTCGTCTACTTGTGCCCGGAGGGGCAGGCCATCGAATCGCGCATGCTCTCGGAGCACGTAGTGGCTCCCGTCCACGGAGACGACGACGACCGGAGCGGAGGGAGCGGCCTCGCGACGCTCGAGCTCATGCCCAACGTGGAGCGGCTGGAGCGGCGGCTGATCAAGGAAGCCCTGTCCCGTGCGGGGGGCAACCGGACCCAGGCCGCCCGCCTCCTCGGCGTCTCGAGGAACGGCCTCGCCATTAAGATGGAGCGTCTCGGGATCGACAACTGAATCCCGCCTTGGAGGAAGCATGCGCATTGACGCCGAAGCGGCGCGCACCCTGTGGACGGCGGCAGGACTGGCCCTGGTCCTGGCCCTGGGTTCGTGCGGAGGCGGGGAGCCTCCGACTTCGCAATCGACGACCACGACCACCACGACATTGCCGCCGGCCAGCGTGATGAGCCAGGGCGGCGATACCCTGGAGGTCGGCTTCGTAGGACAGGTGCCCCCGTTCACGACCACACGCATCGGCACCATCGAGGTGACGGTGGACTGGACTTTTGCCACGAACGACGTCGATGTCGCCCTGACTCGTGGCGTGTGCTCGCCCCAGCAGTTCATCGACGATCAGTGCAGCATCGCCGTGTTCTCGATCAGCGCAACGGACAAGCCCGAGAGGATCCGGCTGACGAGCGCCGCGCCCGGCACGTACACGATCATCGTCGCGAACGAGGGGCCGAGAGACGAGTCGATCTCCTGGCAGGCTGTCCTGACGCCCACCGCATCGTCCGCCTCCGCGGCGGAATCGGGGAGAGGCCTCCCCGTTCCGGAAAAGATGCGGCAGCGCCGCGGCACCGTGTCCTGGTAGAGGGGCTTCCCGCGGCAGGAACGAGTTGAATCTCGGCGCGGGCCGGTTAAGCTTGCCGGCCATGGCGAACTCTTCGTCGGCCACGATCGACTTTGGGAAGTGCTTCCGCTTCGTACCCGAGGATCCGGGATGGATCCCGAAGCTCCTGATCGGGGGTGCTTTCACGCTCCTCTCGGGATTGCTGATCGGCATTCCCTTCGTCGCCGGCTACTGGGTGCGGACGCTCCGGCGAGTGGCCGCGGGCGACCCCCAGCCCCTGCCCGCCTGGGACGACCTGGGAGGCCTCTTCGGCGACGGGCTCAAGCCCGCGCTCGTGAGCCTCGTCTACAGCCTCGCTGTCGTGGTGGTCTTCGCCTGCGTGGGCGGTGTCGTCTTCGCCTTGTTCTTCGGCGCGGGCGCCCTCGACGAGCAGTCCCGGGGGGCGGGCAGCGCGCTCGCGGTGATGGGTGGCCTCGGGGTGGTGGGCCTGTACGGGTTCCTCATCCTGGCCGTGCTCGCCCTGAGCGCCTTCCTCCCCGCCGTCCTCGCGCGGGTCGCCCTCAAGGGCGACTTCGCCTCCGGGTTCGAGATCGGCCCCATCTTCGGCTTCATCCGCGCCAACATCCTCAACTACCTGCTCTCGATCGTCTTCTACCTCGTGGCGCACTTCGTCTCGCAGTTCGGCGTCATCCTGTGCTGCGTCGGCGTCTTTCCCCTCGCCTTCTGGGCGTACCTGATCCTGGCCTACGCGCTCGGGGAAACGGTGCGCCTCAATCCGGGATCGGCCTAGGAGGGCGATGGGCCCGCTTTCCGGGGGCCGACTCCTCCTCTTCGTCGCCTACTTCGCTTCCCGGCTCCCCGCACTCCTCGCTCTCCCCGTCTTCCTCGACGAAACCCTTCACGTGCGCTGGGCCCGCGAGATCGCGGAAGGGAGGCGGTCTCTTTCCAAGCCCTGGGAGTGGGGACGGGCCCTCACCGTCTGGATGGGCGCGCTCGTCACGCCCTTTTCGACGGATCTCCTCTGGGCGAACCGCGCCCTGAGCGTGGCCGCGGGAGCGCTCGCCCTCTGGGCCACGATCGAGGCGGGGCGGCGCCTCTACGACGAGAAGGTGGGCCTCCTCGCCGGGTTCTTCTACGTCGTGTGTCCGTTCACGCTCTTCTACGACCGGATGGCTCTCGCGGACGGAGCACTCGCCGCGTGCGCGGCCGTCGTCCTCCTGGCCAGCGTGCGGGCGGTGCAGGAAGGCCGGGTCGACCAGGGCGCGCTCGCCGGCGTCGCCCTCGTCGCCGGGGTCCTGACGAAAGCGCCGGGTGTCCTGCTCTTCGGGATTCCCCTAGGTACGGCTCTCCTGCTGCGCGCGACTCCTCGCGCGTGGCGCGCGGTGGGGGCGGCCTATCTCCTGGCGGTGCCCCCCGCCGGGTATGCCCTCTGGCGCTTTCTCGCGACGCGCAACGCGGAGAGGATGGTCGACATCGCCACCGAGAATCCCGCCGGACCTCTGGGACGTCTCCTCGCCAACCTGGGTGAGGCGGGCGGCTGGCTCTGGACGTACTGGACCGGGCCGCTCGTGGTCCTGGGCCTCCTCGGACTCGCCGCCGCCGTCCGCTCCCGCGATCGGCGCGGCCTCCTCGTGTCCGCTCTGGCCGTCCTTCCCGTCCTGGCCTTCGCCGCCCTCCTCACGCGCTGGCTTCCCCGCTATCTTCTCTTTACGTCCATCCCCTTCTTCGTCCTGGCCGCCTTCGGCTACTCCGTGCTCGTGCGGCGGGCACCCCGGGCCGCGGCGGGAGTCGCCCTCGTCCTGGCGGTCCTGCCCTGTCTGCGCTTCGACTACGATCTCCTGAGGGACCCCGCGCGGGCCCGCTTCGTCCCCGTGGACCGTGACCAGTTCGTGACGAGCTGGACCTCGGGCTACGGCACGCGCGACACGATCGCCCTCGTGCGCGACGAGCTCGGACGACACCCCGCGGGAATCACGGTGGTGACGCACGTCAATCGCTTCCGCACGCTCCGGGCGACCCCGCTCGCCTTGAGCCTCGCTTTCGCCCGCGAGCCGCGGGTGAAGCTCGAGGACTGGGACCTCACGCACCCTTCCGCCCTCCCGGCCGTCGAGAAATGGAGGGCGGAAGGGTGGACTGCTCGTCGTGGTCCCCCGGTCGGACCCCGCGATTCCCCGCCGTCGATGGACGCCTTCGCCGATCTCGCTCACGCCCGCTGGCCACCACGACCAAGCCGGACGGCCGGCCCGCCGACGACGTTTATCGCGTATCCCCCCGAGCCGCCCCGTGAACCCCATCGTCCTCCTCGCCCCTTCGATGGCGGCGGCGATGGAGCTGCCGCGTCGCCTCGCCGCCGCGGGAAGGGCGGTGGCGCTCTACCGCTTCCCCGAGCCGGGACGCGACCACTACCGCTCGGGCGTCCTGGACCTCGCGCGAGCGGTCGCGGAGCCCGAGCTTCTGGGGAAGGGCCTCGCCGCCTGGGATGCCGGACACGACGCGCGCCTTGCCGCGAGGCTCCTCGACGAGGACACGGGCGGTGGAATTCCCCTCCGGCCGGACATGCCCCGCGGGCCGGTGGCCGCCGCCCTCGCCCGAACCCTCAAGGAGCTGCGCGAGGCGGGCGTCGCTCCGGAGCGCATCGAGGCGCTCGGCGATCGAGCGGCGGACTCGCCCGAGGACCGGGCGCGCCTCCACGCCGTCGCCCGCCTCTATCGCCCGTTCGAGGCGGCGCGGGAGGACCGCGTGACCGATCCCGCCACCGTCTTGCGCGCGGCGGTCGCCGCATTGCCACGCGCCGCCTGGCTCCAGGGGGCGGACGTCCTGATCGTCGAGGACCTCGAGCTCCACGAGCGGGAAAAGCAGTTCCTGGCGGCGCTGGCGCGGCGCTTCCCGGTCCGGCTCCTGCGCCGGGAGGTGCCGCCTTCTCTCGAGCCGTCCTCCTTCCGAGCCTGGGCGCGCGAGCACGGCGTCGTCGAGGTCGGGTGGGACGATACGGTGCTCGCGCCGCTTGCGCCCCCCCCGCCCTCTCCCGCCCTCCACCGGCTGCGCACGAGCCTCTTCGAGCCGCCGCTCGGAAGACCGGAGAGAGACGAGGCGGTGGAGCTCGTGACCGCACCCGGCGAAGCGGGAGAGGTCCGGGCCCTCACACGCCGGCTGCTCCGCGAGGCGGGGCGGGGCGTACCGTTCGAGGACATGGGCGTGATCCTTCCGCGCGCCGATCGCTATGCCCCGCTCTTCGCCGACCTTTTCGAGCGGCTGGGCATCCCCTTCCAGCTCCATCCTTCGCTCCCCCTGCGGAGCGGCCGGCTCGCCCGGTCGTTGCTGCTGCTGTTCCGGAGCCGCGGCCTCCCGCGCGCGCCGGTAATGGAGTTCCTGACCTTCGCGCCCGTCCCGTTCGCCGACGTCCTTGGCCCCGATAGCCCCGCCGAGCCGTCGCGGTGGGACCAGATCTCGCGCGACGCCCGGATCGTGTCCGGTCTCGATCGCTGGCAAGCCGGGCTCCGGACCCACGCGCGCGAGGAACGGGAGGCCGCGGAGCGCGAGAAGAGCCCGGAGCGCGCGGACCGCCGAAGACGGAGCGCCCTGGACGCGGAAGCGTGCCTGCGCGTGGTGGAGGCGCTCGCTGCCGATCTCGATCGGCTGGACGGCGAGGCCACGTGGCGGGAGTGGACGGATCGGCTGCGCGACGTCGCGGCCCGCTGGCTGGCGCCCTCCGACGAGAACGACCGTGAGTGGGAGGTGATGCTCCGGGTCGTCGACGCCCTCGCCGGCCTCGGCCGCATCGACGCGCGCGTCGCCTGGCCGGAGGTGGAGGCGGTGGTGGAGGCGCGGTTCGAGACGCGGAGGCTGCCTCTGGCCGCTCCCACGACCGGCGCCGTGCACGTCGGCGCTCTCGACGCGATGGCCGGCCTCCCCTTCCGGGTGTTGGCGATCCCCGGCCTCGTGGAGGGGGGCTACCCGGGAGTCCTGCGGCAGGACCCCTTCCTGCTCGACGCGGAGCGCGAGGCGCTCGCCGAACCGGAGCCGCCGCCCACGTCCGGCAGGAAGGGGCGTCCCGCCCAGCTCGCTCTCTTCGGACCCGAGGAAAAGGCGTTGGCCACGACCCAGGACCGGCTGCGAGAGGCGAGGCGGCTCTTCTCGCGCGCGCTCGGCCAGGCCACGGAGCGGCTCTTCCTCTCCTACCCGCGCGCCGATCCACGCTCCGGCCGCGAGCGCACGCCGTCGCTCTTCTACGCGGCCGCGGCCTCCGCCCTCGCGGGACGACCACTCTCCAGCGCACAGCTCCAGGAGCTCGTGGTGGAGGACGACCCCCGGGACGTCGACGACACGCTCGACGCGGGGGAACGCGATCGGAGGCGCATCCTCCAGGACCCCAAGGCGGCCGCCGACGCCATCGCCGCGGGCTCCCTCTTCTTCCGCCAGTCGCGCTGGGCGGTGGAGGGAAGGCTCTCGAAGCGGCTGACCGCCTACGACGGGTACATAGGCGCGCTCGACGAGACGATGCAGGGCCGCCTGGACCCCGTCGCCTCCTCGATCTCCGCGAGCCGTCTCGCCACGTTCTCGCGATGCGGGTTCCAGTATCTTCTTCAATACGTGCTCCGGCTCCCCCCCACGCTCGAGCCGGAGGAGCGCAGGAAGCTCGAGCCTCTGGAGCGCGGCAACCTCTTCCATCGGGTGGCCGAGCGCTTCCTGCGCGAGCTGCGGGACAAGGGGCAGCTCCCGGTCAAGGACACGGAGGAGGCTCGAGAGCGCCTGGCCGAGATGGGCGAGGAGGCCCTCACCGAGCACGTGGCGGGGAGCCCTCCGCGCTTCCGGGCCCTCTGGGACCGGGAGAAGCGCCGCTTCCACGCCACCCTCGGGGACTGGCTCCGGCGCGAGGCCTGGTCCGCCGAGCGGTCGACCCCCGCGCACTTCGAGGTGAGCTTCGGGCTGCCCATCCCGTCGACGGACGACGGAGAGCCTCACGACCCCCTGCCCCTCGAGGTGGACCTCGGCGACGGCCGGCGGCTGCGCGTGCAGGGCAAGATCGACCGCATCGACCGGCGCGAGGACGGGGGCCTCGTCTTGCGTGACTACAAGACGGGCAAGGCCCCCAGGGACGAGGGCGGGCTCTTCCGCGGGGGCAAGCAGCTCCAGGTGCCTTTCTACATCCTCGCGGTGGAGAAGCTCTTCCCGGGATCGCGCGTGGTGGACGCGTTCCTCGACTACGTGGACGGCGGACGACAGGTCGCGGTGGACCCCACGGCCGTGCGCAGCGAGGGCTTCCGGAAGATGCTGCGCGAGCTCGTGAACCTCGTGCGGGACGGCGTCTTCGTGCAGGAGCCGGCGGTGTGCGACTGGTGCGACTACCGGACGGTCTGCGGTCCCAAGGGCCTGCTCACGGCGCGCCGCCGGTTCAAGATGAGCGACCCCGAGCTGCAGCGCGCGCTGCAGGCGAAGAACCTGGGATGAGCTTCCGGCCCGTCGACCACGATGCCCGGGAGCGGGCGCGCCGCGACTTCGGGACGAGCTTCGTCGTGGAGGCGGGGGCGGGCACGGGCAAGACGACGCTGCTCGTGGACCGCATCGAAGCGCTCGTGCGCACGGGGACCGCCCTCCTCACCGAGATCGCGGCGGTGACCTTCACGGAGAACGCGGCCGCCACCATGAAGCTGCGCCTCCGCGAGCGCCTGGAGGAGGCGCGGGCGGATGCCTCCGTCCCCGAAGTGGAGCGCCTCCGGGCCGCGGCCGCCCTCGACGTCCTCGAGCGCGCCCCCATCTCGACGATCCACGCCCTCTGCGCCGCCATGCTCCAGGAGCGTCCGCTCGAGTGCGGGGTGCTCCCCGGCTTCCGGGTGGCGGACGACGGGGAGATGGACGTCCTCTTCGCGGCGGCGTGGGAGGAGTGGCTGGCCCAGCGCTTCACCGACGGCGACCCGGTGCTCCTCGAAGCCCTCGACCGCGGGATCCCCCTCGAGCCCGACAACCCCTTCGGAGACCGCGGATCGCTACGCGGTCTCGCCCGCGTGCTCATCGACCAGCGCGACCTGGCGCCCCTCGTCAATTCCGCGGACATCGACCCCGGGGCCTGGCGGGACGAGCTCCTCGCCAAGGCGGCGCGGGCCCGAGAGCTCATCGCCGCGGTCCGCGAGGGCGACCAGCTCCGCCTGCGCCTCCAGGACTTCGTGACCGTGGCCGAGCAGTCGAGGTTCTTCGAGGGCGACCAGCTCGTGGACCACCTCTTCCGGCTGAAGGAGGTGCCGAAGAACTACGGACACAAGCCGCACTGGCCAACCCCGGAAGCCCTCGACGAGGCCCGGAAGATCGCGGAGTGGACGAGGAGCGGGCCCGCGGCCTGGAGCACGGCGCGGGGGGCGCGGCTCCACGGACGGCTCGTGACGGCGCTCCGGGGTGTCGTGGACCTCTACGAGGGGAAGAAGCGGGAGCAGGGCCTCCTCGACTTCGTCGACCTCCTGATCGCGACGCGTGACGCGCTCCGCGAGCGGGAGTCGGTGCGCCGCTACTTTCGACGCCGCTTCCGCTTCCTGATCATCGACGAGTTCCAGGATACCGACCGGCTCCAGGTCGAGATCGCGCGCCTCCTCGCCGGGGAGGTGGCCGGCGGCCTCGTGGTGGTGGGCGACGCCAAGCAGTCGATCTACCGCTTCCGGCGCGCCGAGGTCTCGCTCTTCCGCCGGCAATCGGAGGAGGCGGCACGCACCGAAGGGCGCGCGGTCCTGCACCTCACGCAGAGCTTCCGGGCCCGGCCCGCTCTCCTCCGCTTCGTCAATGGCGTCTTCCCCGACCTCATCCAGTTTTCGGTGGAGACCGACCAGCCCGCCTACGAGCCCATCGACCCCCCTCCCGACCTGGACGGGGACCCGGCCGTGGTGGCGCTGCGTTTTCCGGCGCACTTCGCGGGAGGGGAGGATTTGCTGCGCGCGGAGGCCCAGGCCCTCGCCCGCCTTCTCGCCGCGGCCGCCCGCGGTCAGTACGACGTGCGCGACCCCGTGACGGACGAGATGCGGAGGAGCCGCGCGGGCGACGTCATGGTCCTGACCCGGCGGCTCACCCAGGTGCGGCCGCTCGAGGAAGCCCTCGAAGGGGCGGGTCTGCGCTTCACGACCGAGGGAGGCAAGTCGTTCTTCGACCGCCAGGAGGTCCACGAGGCCCTGGCCGTGCTGCGCGCGATCGACGATCCCTCCGATCAGGTCGCGCTCGTGGCCGCGCTGCGCTCGTCCTTCTTCGGGGTGAGCGACCGCGACATCGTCGGCTATCACCTCTCGGGGGGCTCTCTTCGGCTCGCTGCCGTCGACGCGGACAAGCCGGGTGCCCTCTCGCTCGGCCCCGCGATCGCCCTCCTGCGGGAGCTCCACGACGAGAGAAAGCACCGCCGCGTGCCCGCCCTGCTCGAGCGGCTCTACGACAGGACGCGCGTCCTCGCCGCCCTCACCGGCACCCGCCGCGGCGAGGGCCAGGTGGCGAACCTGGAGAAGGTGGCCGCCCTCGCCCGGCAGGCCACGGAGCTCGGGGTCCTCACCCTGCGCGGCTTCTGCACCCTCCTCGCCGAGCGCGTCCAGAACGCGCGGGAGGAGCCCGACCTTCCCACGACGCGGCCCTCCGATCCCGACACGGTGCGGCTCCTGTCCATCCACAAGGCCAAGGGGCTCGAGGCTCCGATCGTGGCCCTCTACGACTGCGCGGACCGCGCGATGCCCTTCACGGACACGGTGGCGAACTGGGACGAGGGCACGATCGCGATCGGGTTCCGCGGAGGCTGCCAGCCCCCGGGCTGGGACGCCCTCGTCAAGAAGGAGGAGGGACGGGCGCGCGCCGAAACCCGCCGCCTGCTCTACGTGGCCGCCACGAGGGCTCGTGACTGGCTCTTCGTCCCCAAGCCCCCGGCCGACGCGACCCCGGGTGAGTTCTGGCGGGAGCTGTCCTCCCGGCTGCCCGCCGCCTCGGACGGGGACGTCCTCGTGGTGGATGCGGACACCTTGCCGGCCGCGGAGTCCGCCGCGCGGCCGGACTTCCGCGTGATCGAAGGCGCGGGAGCCAAGGACGCCGTGGCCGCACGCTGGGAGGCGGCGCGGGCGCGGCTGCTCGAAGACGCGTCCTTCCGTCCCTTCGT
This sequence comes from uncultured Acidobacteriota bacterium, assembly GCA_963742595.1. Classification (GTDB taxonomy): domain Bacteria; phylum Acidobacteriota; class Vicinamibacteria; order Fen-336; family Fen-336; genus CAVPGH01. Next base: position 2,141,343 of record CAVUMT010000001.1, read on the forward strand.
GCGCGCCTCCGTGACCCACGCAGCACCCCGCGAGAGCCCGTACCCGGACGCTCGCCCCGCCGGCTCGGTGGCCGGCCGCGACTTCGGCCGGCTCGTCCATCAGCTCCTGGAATGGGTGCCTTTCGGCGACGCGACGGCTGAGAGCGTACGGGCCACCGCGGAGGCGCTGGCCCCTTCATTCGGGCTCGCTCCGGAGGCCGCGCGTCGAGCGGCGGAGCACGCCGTCCGCGCCCTCGCCCTGCCCCTGATAGAGCGCGCGCGCCGCGCCTCGCGGATCTGGCGCGAGCTCCCCCTCGCCTTCACCGACGAAGGACGGCTCGTGGAAGGGATAGTGGACCTCGTGTTCGAGGAGGACGGCCAGCTCGTGGTCGTCGACTACAAGAGCGACGCGATCGCCGACGACCAGGCGCTCGCCCGCGCGGACGAGCACAAGGAGCAGCTGCGTCTTTACGGCCGGGGGCTCGTGCAGGCCCTGGAGCGGCCGGTCCGCGAACGGCTCATACTCTTCACCGCTCTCGGCCGAACGGTCGCGGTATGAGCTCAACGACTCCCCGTCCGAAATGGGAAGAAGCGTAACTCCGTCCGGACGGAGTCGCTTGAGAAGCTACTTGAGGTGACTCGCCCCGGGGCGAGTACGACGCGCACGTGGGCAGGGGCAGGAGGATCTGATGAAGACCGTCCACGACTGGCTGTCCGAGTACGGAGCGAGCCACCGGAACCCGGTGAACCGGAAGCTGCACTTCGCCTGCATCCCCCCGATCGTCTTCTCGGTCTTCTGCGCCTTGAAGGCGATTCCCCTCGGCGACCGCTGGGTGAACGCAGCGAGCGTCGTGGCCCTCTTCGCCCTCGCCTACTACTGGCGCCTCTCCTGGCGGCTCGCCCTCGGCGTCACCGTGATCTTCGCGGGCCTCTACGCCGGCGCCCTCGCCCTCAGCGACGCCTACGGCTCGAACCTCGTCTGGATCGCGGCCGCGATCTTCGCCGTGGGCTGGATCGGACAGTTCGTGGGCCACCACGTCGAGGGCGCCCGTCCCTCCTTCTTCAAGGACGTACAGTTCCTCCTCATCGGGCCGCTCTGGGAGCTCGCCCACGCCTATCGGGCGCTCGGCCTGCCCATCGACGATCCCCGCCGGGCGCGCGCCGCCTAGACCCGGCGCGGCATCGGGCCGTGATACGTTCTGCCAGGATGGAGAGTCCCGTCGGAATCCCCGGTCCCGCCGAGAACCCCTTCTCCTGGTCGGCTTCGCGGCACGACACCTTCGCCACCTGCCGGCGCCGCTACTTCTACTCCTACTACGCGGCCCCCGAGGACCCCGAGATCAAGCGGCTGAAGCGCCTTTCCGCGCTCCCTCTCTGGGCGGGGAGCGTCGTCCACGACGCGATCGAGCGCTTCCTGAAGACGAGCGACGCGATGCCGTCGCCGGACGAGCAGGAGGCGCTCATCCGTGCCACCGTGCACTCGGACATGCTCGCGTCCTGGCGCGAGAGCGAGGGCTCTCCTCTCGGCTTCCGCCTCTTCGAGCACGAGTACGAGACGCCGGTGGACCAGGAGGACAAGCGCATCGTCGTGAACACGGTCATGCGCTCGCTGCGCGGCTTCTTCCGGAGCGCCACGCTCCGCGAAGCCTTCGCGGTGGGGCGCGCGCGGTGGCTCGCCCTGGAGGATCTCGTGTCCTTTCCCGTGGACGACGTGGAGGTCTTCCTGCGCATGGATCTCGCCTTCCGCGCGGCGGACGGGCGGGTGGTGATCGTGGACTGGAAGACGGGCCGCGCGGAGGGCCGGTTCAACGAGATCCAGGTCGCGGGCTACGCTCTCTACGCGGCGGCCCAGGGCTGGGCGGCGAGCCCCGAGGAGATCACGACCGAGCTCAACTACCTGGCGATCCCTCGCGCGGTGCGGCGCTCCGTGAACGGGAAGAAGCTCGACCACGCACGCAACTTCATCGCGAAGAGCGCCCGCAACATGCGCGCGCTCCTCCTCGATCCCGCGGCCAACCGCGGCCGTCTCGAGGACTTTCCGATGATCGACCGCCCGCGGGTCTGCCGCCGGTGCAACTTCCGGCGGCTCTGCTTCCCGCGCGCCGCCTTTGTCCGGGAGACGGCGGGGACCGCGACCGCGTGAAGGCGGAGACGGGCCTCGGCCTCCTCCTCTCCCTTCTCCTCCTCGCGCTCAACGTCGTCTCCGTGGCGCGCCCCCTCGGCCTCGTCCACAAGCCGAAGCAGGTGAAGGAGCGCGATCACTACCGCTACATCGAGATGGCCCGGGGCCCCGACGGCCGCCAGGAGCTCGCCACCGAGTCCACCTACTGCTGGCGTATCCTCGTCCCCGGGATCGCCCGGGGCCTCAGCCGGCTCGGGCTGGAGCTGAACCTCGCCTTCTATCTGCTCACGAACGTCTCGCTCTTCGGCTTCCTGTTCGTCTTCTGGATCTACCTCGGCGATCTCGGCTTCGCTCTCTCCTACCGCGTGGCCGGCCTTACCCTCGTCGGGCTGACCCAGGGAGCGGTGCGCTGGTACGAGTACCAGTACTGGATGACGGACCCCCTCTGCCTCTTCCTGATCGTCCTCGCGTTCGTGGCCATCGAGCGGGGTTGGACGGCGGCCCTCCACGTCCCGAGCCTCCTCGGCGCCTTCGTCCGGGAGAACTACGCGGTCGTCTATCCCTATTACTTCCTCCGGATGATCCGGGGGGGCCGGCCGTTCCTGGAGGCGCTCCTCCGCACCGTGGCCGTGGCCGCGATCCCCATTGCCATACTCGTCGGGCTGCGCGTCTTCATCTCCTGCCATCCTCCCGACGACGTGATCGGCGCGATCGAGGAGACGCTGGGCTTCCGCTGGCGCCACCGCGACGACAACCAGCTCTACGTCCTCACCCTGGGCTCGCTGGGCGTTCTCTTTCCGCTCCTCGTCCTCTGGCCGGCTCGTCTCGCCGCCTGGGTCCGGGAGCACTACGACGAGGTCGCGGTGGTGGCCTTTTTCTACGGGGTCCTGATCATCGCCAACAACACGGAGCGCGAGCTCGCCTACACGCTGCCCGCGGTGGTGCCGGCCGCGCTCCGGAACCTGCGCGCCTTCGTCGCGGAGACGGGCCTGCCGCCGGCGCCCGTGCTCGCCCTCGCGGTCGTGCTCCAGGCCGTCTTCTTCTCGCAGCAGCGTTTCCTGGAGATCGGGATGAGCATGTACCAGCCCACGAACCTGGTGGTGGTCGCGACGCTCGCCGCCTTCTGGCTGACCGCGCAGGCGGCGATCCTGTGGAGCCGGAGGGCGCTCAGGACGGCGTCGCCTCCTTGAGCGCGCCGGTCAGCAGGCGGATACGCAGCCCCAGCAGGTTCACGGCCCCCCCCACGATCTCGCGCAGGCCCATCTTGCTCTTTCCCGCGCGGCGCTCCGTGAAGCAGATGGGCACCTCGACGACGCGCGCGCCCCGCCGGCGGACGGCCCAGTAGAGGACCTCCACGAGGTAGGAGTACCCCTGCGAGTGCAGCTCCCCCCAGGGGATGGACTCGACGACCTCCCGACGATAAGCGCGGAAGCCGGACGTGCAGTCGCTCGCGGGCAGCGCGAAGAGGATGCGGACGAAGGCGTTGGCGCTCGCGCTCAGCAGCCGGCGGTGGAGCGGCCACGCCCTGAGCTCCCCTCCCGCCACGTAGCGGGAGCCGATGACGAGGTCGGCGCCCGCGAGGGCCTCGAGGAGTCGAGGAATCGCCGCGGGGTCGTGCGAGAAGTCGACGTCCATAGTGAGGAGCGCTTCCGCCCCCCGGCCGAGGGCGGCCCGGAAGCCGTCGGTGAGCGCTTCGCCGTAGCCGCGGGGCCCGGTGCGGTGCAGGACGGCGAGGTCCGACCGGCCTTCCGCGAGCGCGTCGGCGATCGTCCCCGTGCCGTCGGGCGACGCGTCGTCCACCACGAGGACGTCGATCTGTGCTCCGAGGCGGCGGACCTCGTCCACGAGCCGCTCCAGGTTCGGCGCCTCGTTGTAGGTGGGCAGGATGAGGCAGGCGCGCACGCGCGGGTAGTCTAGCCCAGCGGCCCGCCGAGGCGTCGTCGTCCGCCGAAGAGGCTCCGCCTACTTCTTGAGGCTCGCGGCCAGGAACGCGGTGGACCGGCTCCAGGCGTCCTTCGCCGCGGCCTCGCGGTAGCCGCCCCACGGGTTGTTGACGTTGGCGAAGGCGTGGGGGGCGCCCTCGTAGATCTTCACGTCGATCGACTTGCCCGCCTTCTTCATGGCCGCCTCGAAGGCGCGGACCTGGTCGGGGGACGGCCCCTTGTCGTCGCCCCCGAAGTTGCCGAGCACGGGCGCCTTGATGGCGGCGATGGACGCGGGATCCGTGGGAGGCGCGCCATAGTAGGTGACGGCGGCGGCGAGGGTCGGCTCTTTGGTCGCGAGCTCGAGCGAGTAGCGTCCGCCGAAGCACCAGCCGATGGATCCCGTGCGGCCTTTCTTCACGTCGCTCCGGGCCTGAAGGAACGCGTACGAGGCCTGGAGGTCGCGGAGCACGCGGTCGGGAGGGGCTCCCATCATCAGCTGATGCGCTTCCTCGGGGCTCGCGGTGACCTTGCCGCGGTAGAGGTCGGGGGCGAGGGCGACGTAGCCCTCCTTGGCGAGGGCGCGCGCCTGCTCCTTCACCCAGTCGTTGAGCCCCCACCACTCCTGGATCACTACCACGGCGGGGAAGGGTCCCTTCCCCGCCGGAATGGCGAGGAAGCCGGACCCCTTCTCGCTGCCGCTCTTGAAGGTGACGCCTTCCTCATGCGCTCCTGCCCGCGATGCGGGCAGGAGGAGAAGCAGTGTCAGAGCGATCCAACGAGTCATGGGACTCCCTTTCTGTGTTCGTTCCGTTCGTCAGTGCGCGGCCTGGAGGTCTCCCGCGCTCGCCGCCCGCAGCCGCGACTGCTCCGCCGCGCCGGCGCAGGAAGGCGAAGGCGATCACGAGCAGCTCGAAAGCCACGAACCCGCCGACGTACGCGTAGCCTCCCGAGCCGAAGCCGTAGGAGTGCAGGCCCGTGCCGAGGACGAAGTTCACGCCGTACCACGCCATGAGGATGCCCAGGTACCCGATGATGGAGCCCACCGCCATCCCGAAGTCCTTGATCCAGCCGATGAGCCGCCCGTGGAGGATGGCGAGGTAGCCGAGGAGGGCGATGAGGGCCCACGTCTCCTTGGGATCCCACCCCCAGAAGCGGCCCCAGGAGTACGAGGCCCAGATCCCGCCGAGGGCCGTGCCCACCGCGAGGAAGAGGGTCCCCACCTGCAGCGCGCGGTAGAGGAAGAGCGAGAGGTTCTTGAAGAGCGCCTCCCGCCGCGGCGCGAAGAAGTAGAGGCCGAGGTTCAGGTGCCCGATCCCCATGGCGAGCGTGAACGCGGCGTAGCCGAGGGTGATGGTGAGGACGTGCACGGTCAGCCACATGTTGTCGCGGAGCACGGGGACGAGGGGGTCGATGGAGCCGTCGAGGATGGGCACGTTGTCGGCGAGGATGAGCGAGAGCACCGCGAGGGCGGACGCGCAGGCGGCGAAGTAGCGGGCCTTGTAGATGGCCTCGAACACGAGGGCGAAGAGGACGGCCCCCCACGCCACCCAGATCACGGACTCGTACATGTTCGTGACGGGAGGCCGACCCGAGATCAGCATCCGGAGGACCATCCCGTAGGCGTGCACGAGGAACGCGGACACCACGAGGGCCATCCCCGCCCACGACGCGGGCGCCGACGCGAGCGGGAAGCTCGCGAGGAGGGCGAGGAAGCCCAGCAGGTACAGGAGCCACGCCGTCCGGAAGGGCTTGGCGCGGTTGTAGTGGACTTCCACCGCGATGTCGCGGGCGGGCGGGTACACCGAGGGGGACATCTCCGCGAGCCTCCGGCCGAGGGCGGCGGAGGCGGTCGCGACGTTGGCCCGGTCCCCGTCCCGGTAGGCCACGACGAGCGCGGTCACGAGCGTCTTCACCCGTCGCACCTGGGGCACGTCCGCGCTCTCGAGCTCGGCGAGGGAGAACCAGGTGGCCCTCGGGTCGTTCGGGTGCGGGACGACGCGGAGGCTCTCCCCGGAGAAGATCGCCGGAAAGGACGGTGAGGCTCTCGTAGAGGTCGGAGATCTCGCGCTCGATGGGGTCGAGCTGGGCCTCGCGGTCCTTGCGCATCTTGTCGTGCACCGCCTCCGACGCCTTCAGGAAGCCGTCGTGGGAGACGAGCTCCTGGAAGGAGTAGAGCGCGTCCGAGCTCTCGGGGAGGCCGGCGGCCTTGCGCAGCCCGGAGTGGGTCACCTTTACCATGCGCTCCCCCCGCCAGCGCGCGGGGTCGGAAATCATGGCGAGCACCCACTCCGTCGGCTCGAGCCCCTTCACGCGCTCGAACCCGAAGGGCTTGGCCCCGGTGAGGCGCTTGGCGGTCTCGCGCGCGAAGGTGTCGAACGGCTTGACGCGCCCGCCGTCCTGGACGGCGATGCCGCGGAGGGGATCGATCTCAGGCCCCGCCTGGAGCGGGCTCGGCAGGAGCAGGGCGAGGAGGCACGGGGTCAGGAGGAGATGGCGCTTCATTTCGACTCTCCCGTTCGCGTTTGGCCGCGAGGGCCCGGGCGGCTTGCCGCCGGGCCAGGTACGGCTTGACGTAGAACATCCAGATCACCCCCGTGCCGATGAGGGCCACCCCCAGGTACACGAGGGGCAGCCCCGGCGCGCGGGCCACAGAGAAGATGGACATCATCGGCGTCCCTTCCACGTAGGACGCCTGGAAGAAGATGTAGCCGCGGTAGTGCATCGGGTGGTTCATCGAGATGTGATGCTCCGAGACGCCGTTCTCGGGATCGTCCACCCGCACCCAGCTCTCGTAGGTCGCGGCCATGCTCGAGCCCGGGTACTTGTCGGAGTTGAACCGGAGGAGGCTGACCTTGAAGGGCAGGGAGACTTCGGGCGAGCGGTAGGCCGACGGTGACGCGGCCGCCGGCGAAGGGCAGCGTGCGGGCCTCCGTCCAGAGGATCCACTCGGGCTCCGAGCGCACGGCCGGTCCTTCCAGCCGCACGCGCACCGCCGACATCCGGCGTTCCTCTTTCTTGGGAAGGGGCGCGGGCTCGACCGTGCGCCGCATCTCCGCCTTCTCGAGGTACCGGTCCACGGTGACGCCGAGGCCGGGCCAGCCCGTCTGGATCGGCTCGCCTACCCGGACAGCACCCACGACGGGAGCCCCCGAGTCGCCGGAAGCGGCGAAGCGGAGCGACGACTTTCCCGGACCCGTCACGAAGGACAGATGGTTCCGCCCCTCCGTGTGCTGGAGGAGCTCCTTCGCTTCCTCTTCCGTCGACGCGGCGTGGAAACCGAAAGACACCATGCCCAAGATCGAGGTGGCTGCGCGACGGGTCGCCCGGTCGAAGCCACGCGTCCTGGGTGGCCATCGGGGCCTGGAGGACGAAGTGGAGCGCGGGGACGACGCCGTCGTCCGAGGGGACGAAGCTGTCGTGCGACCTCGACGTGGGGCTCGAACGCGTCGGCCACGAGCGTGACGTCGCTCCGGGGCACCGCGAATCGCTGCTCGCGGCCGCTCGTGGGCGGGCGCTTCTCGAAGGCCACGGAGAACGAGCCGCGGGCCCCCGTCGCGGGGATCGAGACGTGGATCGCCTTCTCGAGGAGGGAAACGCGGTCCGATGGTCTCGCCCTCGTAGAGCGGCATGTTCGAGTCGAGGCCACGGTGCAGGGAGATGAGCGAGCCCGCGAGCAGCGTGAGGATGCCGACGTGGGCGATCACGAAGCCGGTGTGGTGCGCCTTCCACGGCCAGCGGCTCACCATCACCGAGAAGATGTTGACGCCGAGGAGGGCCAGGAGGAGCGCGAAGGCGGGCGTCATGTAGATGTCCCGCTGGACGGCGGGGGTCCCGTGCTCCATCTCGTAGAAGGTCGCCCACGCGCAGGTCGTGGCGAGCGTGAGCATGATCGACACGGCCAGGCGCAGCGAGGCCAGGACTTCGAGGACACGCGCGGCGATCGTCTTCTTCTCAGTCATGGACATTCCGGGGCCGCGAGGCGGGGTACGGAGGCCGGCGTGGCCTGAACGCAAGGGGGATTCTAGGTGGCGTTCGCCAAGGGTGTCAATGAATCAAAGGGGCCATTTCGCCCAGAACGGGCTTCGGTTGACGCACGGGAGGTGCATCCCTAGAATCCGTTTCAACCCCCATGGCCACCCTCCGGCTGGTACCCGCCTCGGGACTGCCCTCGTCCATTTCGACCATCGAGGTCACGGCCTCCGAGACCGTGGTGGGCCGCGAGCCTGGATGCGACATCCTGCTCTCGGACGGCTCGGTGTCGCGCAAGCATGCCAAGATCGAGCGGCGGGGGGCCATCTGGGCGGTCGTCGACCAGGGAAGTGCCAATGGCACCTACGTCGACAGCCAGAAGGTCGGCGAGGCCGTGATCAAGAACGGGCAGGAGCTCCGCTTCGGCACCGTGGCCTTCCGCGTGGAGATGACCGAGGACGCCGAGCTCACGGTCGCGGGCAGCGCTCCGGATGCCACGGTCCTGGCCGCCCCCGCTCCCGTGGCGGCCAAGCCGGCGGGGCCACCGCCCCTCCCCAAGGCCTCCCCTCCCGCCCCCCCGCAGGTCCCCCCGAGCGCCGCCGCGGCCAAGGAGAGGTTCCGGGGTGCCGCATCGCCGGCGGCCCCCCCGGTTCCCCAGATGTCGGCGCCCCCGCCGCCGAGGAAGGGCCGCGGACCCTTCTTCTGGATCGGCACCGGATGCTGCGGGTGCCTGCTCCTCGTGGCCCTGCTCGCGGCCGGCCTGGTCGGGGGGCTCGCGTTCGTGACCCAGGGCCCGGCCGATGCGGCCCGAGCAACCCTCCGGCAGCTCGCGGGCGGCGACCTCGACGGTGCTTACGCCGGGCTCGCTCCGAGCCTCCAGGCCGAGATGAGCCGCGAGGACTTCCAATCACTCGTCGAGCAGCATCCCGCGCTCAAGAGCTACGGCGACTCCACGTTCATGAGCCGCTGGATGGCGAACGACCGAGCGGTCCTCGGGGGGACGCTCACTCCCGCAGGCGGAGGGGGAGCGGAGCCGGTGACGATCGAGCTGCTGAAGGACGGCGGTTCCTGGAAGATCTCGCGAATCAAGTTCGAAGGGTCGTGACCTCCCCCGCGTATCCCGAGCCCACCGAGGTCCGCCACGAGAAAGGCGGCCGCCGCCTCGTCGTCGTGTGGGACGACGGCCACGAGTCCCCCTTCCCGCTCGACTACCTGCGGAGCTGGTGTCCGTGCGCGTCCTGCCAGGGCCACGCTCCCACCGCCCGCTACCTCGACATCGCCGGACAGGAGCTCGCCCACGTGGAGGCCGTCGGCAACTACGCGATCGCGCCGACCTGGGCGGACGGGCACAGCACGGGAATCTACAGCTTCAAGCTGCTCCGGGCCCTCTGCCCGTGCGAGGCGTGCGGCGGCGAGAAGCGCTAGCCGAGCCGGAAGCGCGTGCGCGCGGCCACGTCTTCCACCGCCCGCCCGTAGTCCGGCGCCTCGAGGTAGCGGCGCACGTCGTGCGAGACGGGCGCCACCATCTCCGCGGGCTCCCAGACGAGGGGCGTTCCCGAAGCTTCCTCGAGCACGCGGCCGTTCGCGACCGCCCAAGACGCCTCGGCCATGGACAGGGCCCCGAGATCGCGCCGGAGCGCCTGGAACCGGCCCTCGCGCGCGGCGGAGATGAAGCGGAACGCGGGCGCGTAGATGAGCGCGCTGTGGAAGTATTCGGGGAAGTTCAGGAGGCCGTCCTTCCCCCAGTCCTCCGCCCATTGGAGCAGCCGCCGGTAGACGGCTCGAACGAGGCCGAGACCGGGGTAGTCCTGGCCGGGGAGGGCTGGACGGTGGGCGGGAAAGGCTCGGTCGGGGTCCTGCAGGGCCAGCCAGTTCATGGAGAGAAAGGACAGCACCTCCAGCCCCAGGCGGCTCAGCCTCGGCTCCTTGAAGAGCGTCGCGGCCTCCGCGAGGCGGAGGTCGACGAGGACGACCGTCCCTCCCGCGGGGAGGATGCGGAGCCGGTGCTCTCCCGATTCCACCGTGGTTCGGATCTGCACCCGCTCGTAGCCGCGGGCCGCGAGCCCGGCCATGACACCTGCTTCCTCCAGCTCGCGGCGGAGCGACTCCGTGTCGAGCCGGCCCAGGAAGAGTGTCGCGCGCACGGGAGCCGCCGCCTCCACCTCCGCCGTCTTCAGGTCCACGAAGGCGCGCCGCGGCGTCGGCATCTCAGGCGGTCCGCGAAGCGGGGAGTGGGGCGGGCTCGAGATGGACGACCACGTCCACGATCTCGGGGTGGACGCGCATGAGCGCCTCCTCGATCCGGTCGGCCACGTCGTGGGCGTCCCGGAGGCTCAGGTCCCCGTCCACGTGCACGCAGAGGTCGACGTAGACCGCGTCGCCCGACCCACGGGTGCGGATGTCGCGGGAGGACCTCACCTCGGGGATCTCCCCGAGCACGCGCTCGATCGCTTCCGCGGGGAGGACGGCGCGATCGGTGAGGACGTTGAACGCGGCGATCAGGATGCGCCCGGCCTGCCAGGCGATCACCGCCGCGATCCCGAAGGCCACGAACGCGTCCGCCTGGGGAAGCCCCAGGCGCCCCACCGCGAAGGAGACGATGACGCCCAGCGACACCAGGAGGTCGGAGCGCGTGTGGGCAGCGTCGGCGACGAGGTAGGCGCTGCCCAGGCGGCGACCTTCCCGTTCCTCGTACATGGTGACGAAGAAGTTCACGGCCAGCGTCGCGATCATGACCACCCAGTTGAGGAGACCGATGGCGGGGGGCTCCGTCCGCCCCGCGGACCTCGAGGCGCTGAGAGCTATCTGCCCGGCGAGCAGGAGGAGCGCCCCCCCGATGACGAGAGTGGCCGCGGTCTCGAACTTCCGGTGCCCGTACGGATGTCCCCGGTCCGGAGGGGCGTAGGCGAAGGTCGCCACGACGAGGCCGATGACGTTGTTGGAGCCGTCCACGAGGCTGTGGTACCCGTCGGCGACCATGGCCAGGCTGTGGGTGAGCGTGCCCACGAGGATCTTGGCCCCGCTCACCGCGAGGTTCAGGAGGAGGGTCGTCCACAGGACCCGCCGCACTCCGCTGCGCGTGACTTCGGCGGCCGCCGCCATCGCTACTTCATTTCATCCGCGCGCCCTTCTCCTCGGTCGCGAAGATCCAGCCCACGACCTTGCCGGGCTGGATGAGCCCCTCCGCGCCCCAGAACTGGCGGTCGCGGAGGAAGCGCGAGGAGGACTCGGCGGCGGGGATGGCGTCTATCTCGGCCTCGATGCGCGCGAAGCGCTCCTTCCAGAGCGCCATGTTCTCTTCCCGGAGGTCCACCCACCCCGCGTGGGCCCACGCCTCGACCGCCTCCTTGGTGACCTCGAACGTCTGATGGGCGCCGGAGGCGGCGGGGATCTTGCACTCCGGTCCGCGGAGCAAGGCCCCCTCGGGGAGCAGGATGGGGATTCCGATGGAGACGATCTGGCTCCGGTACTCGTCCTCCGCCCCCAGCTCCGCGAGGGTGCGCTCCGACATCTCGGCGGGAGCGGCCCCCCTCACGACGCTCATGGTGCCGAAGGCACGGCGGAGGATGTCGGCTTCGAACAGGAGCTTGGACAGGCGCGGAGGGCCGAGGTTCTCGAAGGCCACGCTGCGCACGTCGTGCTTCTTTTCGAGCTCGCGCAGCTTCTCGAGGGCCCAGTGGCGCATGAGTCCCGCCCGGTACGTGGGACCCATCACCGCGTTGTCGAGGGCGTTGATGACGTCGTGCCCGGTGTTGCCGCCCACGAGCTCGCGGGCCACCACGTCCGCGATCTCCTCGGGGGTCACGAACTCCATCTGCTCGCTCGTGGTGATGGCGGCGAACTCCTCGAGGGAGAAGATCCCGTTCTCGCCCGTGTCGATGAAGACGCTCTCCAGGTTGCGCCCGAGCGGCCGGTCCCGCTCCGGTTCGTGAGGCCGGAACATGTGGCCCGGCCGGAGGGGCTCCGCATCCCCGGGGTCCGCGCGGTGCAGGCGGACGGGCCGTCCCCTGCGCAGGATCTCGCCGTACCCGATGCGCTTCCAGGCGATGGCGGCCGCGGGCTTGATCTCCTTCGTGATGGGCCCGCCCGGTGTGCGCGCCATCAGGAAGAGGAGCAGCGAGTGCGCGCCCGCGAGCGCGCTCTTGGAAAGGAGCACCCGCGACGGCTTCTCCTCGGAATGGGTGTAGGGGATGTTCAGCCCCATCCCTCCCGTCCCCGACGTGCCGATCTTGACGTAGACACCCGTGCCCGCCTTCACCATCGCCTGGTAGAGGACCTGGACGTGGCGGATGAGCTGCGGCACGGGGTCCATGACCAGCAGCATCTCGAGGCTCTCGCGTAGATCCTTTCCCTTCTGGAGAGCGTCCCACGCGAGCCGGCCCGTCTTGTAGACGTCCTGGTACGCGATACCGGTGGCGGTATTGACCGCGTCCACGATCACGTCGGGGCGCTCGCGGACGACGAGCTGGTGGAGAAAGTACTCCGCGGCCGCCGCTTCCGTCAGCGGCCCCACGAGGCTCTCGATGAACCGCCGCCGCCGAGCGGGATCGGCGTAGACCTGGTCCCTCGGTTCGTCCTTCCAGTCCGCGAAGGTGAAGAGGTCGCCCCAGGCGGGTGCGATCTCGACCGTCTCCCGCTCCCCTTCGAGGGCGGCCACCGCCTCCTCGGCTTCGTGGCGGGCGAGGGAGAGCAGGACGAGCCGCCGGGGCGACTCCCGAAGGAGCCGGCGCGCCACCGCCTGCCCGACCAGGCCGTAGCCGCCGAGGACGAGAACGCTCTTCCCCCGGATGTCCACGGCCGAGAAGGATACCGTGGATCAGCGGGGGGATCCGCTCCCCCTAGAGCGCGCGCAGGAACGCGAGCAGGTCCTTCTTCTCCTGCTCCGTGAGCCTCGCTCCCACCACGAGGTTGAAGAACTCCACGGTGTCGTCGAGGGTCAGCAGCCGGTCGTCGTGGAGGTAGGGCGGCGAGTCCTTGATGCCCCGGAGGGGGAACGTCTTGATGGGCCCGTCCGCGCTCGCCATGCGCCCGTTGATCATCCGCGGCTTGAAGAACCGCTCGACCTGCAGGTTGTGCATCGTGTTGTCGGTGTAGTACGGGGGCTGATGGCAGGTCGCGCACTGGGCCTTGCCGAAGAAGAGGGTCTGGCCGCGCATCTCCGCCTCGCTCGCCTTCTTGGGATCCAGCTTCCCGTCGATGCCGAGCTTGGGCGCGGGAGGGAAATCCAGCATCTCCTGCAGCTCCGCCATGAAGTGGACCTGGCTCCCCCGCTCGAGGATGTTCACCCCCTTCTTGGTGGCGATGACGGGGTCCCCGTCGAAGTAGGCGGCGCGCTGCTCGAACTCGGTGAAGTCCTCGACGCTCTTGAGCGCGCGCTGCGAGCCGAAGAGCCTCTGGACGTTCACGCCGCGCAGGGACGGGGTGTCGATGCGGTGGCGGAACTGCTGCGGCCGGACGTCGCCCGCGAGATGGGTGGAGGCGTTCGTGTGGCCGTTGGCGTGGCAGTCGAAACAGGTGACGCCGCGGCTGGGACGCTCGCTCCGCCGGTCCTCCGTCTGGTTGAACTGCTGCTGGGGGAAGGGGGTCACGAGCAGCCGCAGGCCCTCGATCTGCTTGGGATTGAGGATGCCGTTGAAAAGCTCGTAGTAGTTGTCGATCGTGACCAGCTTTCCCTTCGAAACGTCGCCGAGGTCGGGGCGCGTGGTCAGGAAGATGGGGGCCGGGAACTCGGGCAGGAAATGGTCCGCGAGGTCGTAGTCGAGGTCGAAGCGGGTGAGATCCCGGCTCTCCTGCCGCTTGATCTCGTCGATGTGGAACTTGGGGAAGAGCATCCCGCCTTCAGGATGGTTGGGATGCGGCAAGGGCAGGAAGCCGCGGGGCCAGGCGTCCCGGTCGCGGATCTCCTCGGGGGTCATGGCGCCCAGCTTCTCCCAGGTCACGCCCTGCGAGAGGCGGGCCCGCACCCCTTCCTGGACGGCCTTGCCGCGGGCCATGGTCACGCCGGCCGCGGGCCGGTTGCCGAGGTCGTAGCGCTCGGCGAGCAGGTCCAGGTGCCGCTTCATGACGTCCGCCTTCGCCCCCTTCATTCGGGCGAGGATCGCCGCGAAGTCTTCCTTGACGTCCACCGGGGCATAGCTCGACCCCTTGGCGCCAGGGTCCTGGGCGGCAACGACGCCCAGGGCGAGAAGGGACGCCGCCACCACACTCCCCGCGGCCAGGGTGATCCGAGCGGGCTTTTTCATGAAGACACCTCCCTCGAGCAGAACAACACCCGGGCCCGGCCTTTATTCCCGCTCGGGACTAAACGCCCGTGCTCGGGTGTTATGTTCGAGGGTCACGGCTTCGGGAGAGGTGTGGAGAACGGCAGGGACGAGGAGTTCCGGCGGCAGGCAGTCGGCTGTCTCGACGGGCTCTACGGGTTCGCCGTGGCCCTGACCCGCGACCCCGCGGTGGCGGAGGACCTCGTACAGGAGACCTACCTCAGGGCGCTAAGCACCCGCCACAAGGCGGACCCCGAGGAGAACATCCGAGGCTGGCTCTTCACGATCCTCCACAACGTCTGGAGGAACGAGCGGCGACGGCGTCGGCCCGATGCCCTGGAGGACCGGCCGGCGATCGCCGCCCGGCTCGCCGCGCCGGGGGAGGGCCCGGAAGAGTCCCTGGCCCGTCGGGAGCGGGACGGGCGGGTCCGCGAAGCCATCGAGGCCCTGCCTGAGACCTTCCGGGAAGTCGTGGTGCTGCGCTGCGTGGCCGGCTTCAGCTACAAGGACGTCGCCGGGATCCTCGGCTGCCCCGCGGGCACGGTGATGAGCCGGCTCGCGCGCGCGAGGGCGCTCCTGAAGCGGAGCCTTTCGAACGGAAACGGAGTGGGATGATGAGCTGCGAGGGCTTCCGGAGCTTTGTCACCGCCTACGTCGACGGCGAGCTCACGGGGGAGGAGCGCGCCGCGTTCGAGGCCCACGTGGGAGAGTGCGAGGCCTGCGCGCGCTCTCTCGCCGACGAGCGGGGCGTGGTGGCGGCGGTCGGAGGATCGCTTCCTCTCTACGAGGTCCCTCCCGCGTTTCGCTCGAGCGTGGGGGAGCTGGTCGCGCGGCCGACCCGACGTCCCCGCGGCCTCTGGCCCGCGGTGGCGGCGGCCCTCGCCGCCGCGCTCGTGGGCATGGTGCTCTGGCTGCCGCGGCCCGCGAATGAGATGCCGCGGGCCGCCTCCGCCTTCGCCTCGCTCACCGCGGACACGCACCTGCGCTACTCCCGCGGCCAGCTTCCCCTCGAGGTGGCTTCCGACAGTCCCGAGACCGTGTCGCAATGGTTCGAGGGGCGTGTATCCTTCCACCTCGAGCTTCCGGAGTACCCGGTGGGGCCGGGCGAGGAGAAGTTCTACCGGCTGGAGGGAGGGAGGCTCGTCTCCTTCCGTGACGACTACGCGGCCTACGTCGCCTACCGCATGGAGGGCGAGCCCATCTCGCTGCTCGTCACGTCGGCCTCGCGCGTCCGCCCGGAAGGCGCCAGCACCGTCGCCTCCGGCAACCTCGTGTTCCACCTGGAGTCGGTGGCGGGACTGAAGGTCATCACCTGGACGGACAAGGGCCTCACTTACGCCCTCGCCTCCGACGTGGCCGTGGGGGGGGCGCGCTCCTGCCTCGTTTGCCACGGCTCGCGCGAGGAGCGGCGGAAGATCGAAGGCTTTCCCGGGCCGAAGGCATAGAGGCCTTCGCTTTGTAGATCTGACGCGACCCGGCCGGGCCCTAAGTGCCGCAGATGTGCCGCGGGACCCATGGCACGTCCGTTGCTCATGACCGGGGCGTCGAAGGTCCCCGATCCTTTTCGTATCGACGACGAGAGAATCGCAAATAGAAGGAGGCCTCAGTGCGACTGACTCCGCCCGCGCAAACGACGTGGCTCGTGGCCTTGATCCTGGGACTGGTGGGCATCCTCATCCGTACGGGCGCCCTGCGTTTCCCCGACCTCGGGTTCGACGCTTTCTGGCTGGTGGTGCTGGCGTTCGCCCTGCTCATCATCGCCCCTCTGTCGAAGGGACTCTGAACCATGAAGATGCTCGGCGTGCTGCTGCTCGTGCTCGGGATCCTCGCCGTCGCCTACGGCGGCTTCAGCTACACCAAGGAGAAGGCGGACGCCAAGATCGGCCCCTTGGAGATCGAGCTCACCGAGAAGAAGCGGGTCAACGTGCCTCTCTGGGCGGGCCTCCTGGTCGCCGGCGCCGGGCTCGCCCTGGTGCTGAAGAAGCCCTGATCCGTCAGATGATCGGGAAGTAGTCCCCCTCGATCACCGCGCCCTCCGGGACGAGCGGCACTCCGGTCAGGAGAGGCGCCCCGCCGTCGGCGCATCGCGTATCCGGCTTCATGAAGTTGAGCGCGAGGCCGCGCCGCGGGCAATCGCTGGCGTTGCCGAACGAGCCGTGCACCGTGTGGGCGTCGTGGAACAGGCACTCCCCCGCCGCGACTTCCATGGGCACCGGACGGAACGCCTCGGCCTGCGACGGCTCCAGGAACGCCCGCACCGCGTCCATGTCCTTCGTGAGCGAGATGCGGGGGAGCAGTCCCCAGCGGTGACTGCCCGGCACGTAGTGCACGCAGCCGTTCTCCACCGTCGCGTCGTCGAGTGCTATCCAGCAGGTCAGATGACCGGGCGGCGTCGTCCGCGTCCAATACGAGTAGTCCTGGTGCCAGGTCACGACACCGGGGTGGCGGGGCGGCTTGTAGAAGGCCTGGTCGTGCCAGAACCGCGCGCGAGGGACGCCCAGGAGCTGCGCGGCCTTCACGGTGATCGCGGGATGAAAGAGAAGGTCGTGGAACGCCTCGTCGATGAGCCACGCCCCCAGGAAGTGGAAGACGTTCTTGTCGGGGTCGCGGCGGTAGTCCTCGTCGATCTCGTAGAGCTCGGCGGTGCGCGGGTTTCGCCCGGTGCGGATGTCCTCGAGGCCGGCGCGCAGCGCTTCGATCTGCCGCGCGTCGAGGACGCGCCCTCCCCTGACGTAGCCCTTCTCGCGGAAAAGGCGCACCTCGCCCTCGGAGAGCCGATGACCCGCGCGCCCTTCGTCGGGGTCGGGGAACAGACCGCCCACCGGCCGGTGGTAGCGCTCGAGACGGTCCGACGACGTCGGCATCGGACCGAGTGTAGACCTCCCCCGGCGAACGGAAAAGACTGCGGCAGCGCGCAGTCGTTGCGGGGACCGCGGGCGCAAGTTGCCTGGCTCTGGGCGGATCTTGAGTGGAATGCCGTTTGCTCAAGCATCCGCAACGTTGTTCGAGGCGAGATCGTCATGAGCCTGCGTTTCAGAGACTGGGAGCACTTGGCCCGAGTGGCCGGCCTGTTCGTGGCCGGCCTCGTCTTCTTCCTGGTGCTCAAGGCCGTCTTCGTGCCGCCGGGGTTCGGCGTGTACGGGCACTTCCGCGCGGGAGCCCTCGACGACAACCGTGTCCGTCCGGCGTCCTATGCGGGCGCCGCGGCCTGCACGGAGTGCCACTCGGACGTGGCCGAAGTCCGCCAGCGGGGCAAGCATGCCCAGGTGTCGTGCGAGGCGTGCCACGGCCCCCAGGGCGCCCACGCCGCCGAGCCCGCTTCCGCCTCCGCCCCTCGGCCCGACGCCGGGAAGCTCTGTCTCGTCTGCCACAACGCGAACGTCGCCAAGCCGCGTGACTTCCCGGCGATCGTGGTCGAGGAGCACGCGGGCACGGAGTCCTGCCTCACCTGCCACACCGCCCACGACCCGGGGGCGGCGCCGGAGGCCAAGCCATGAGCTTCGACCGCAGGGAGTTCCTCGCCTCCTCGGGCAAGTTCATCCTCCTCACCGCGGGGGCGGCCCGCGCGTGGGAGGCCGTGCTCGCCGGCGAGCCGGAGACCGCCAGCAACTACGAGGTCACCAAGCACTGGTGGGCCATGGTGATCGACGTCGAGAAGTGCATCGGCTGCGGCAATTGCGTGCGCGCGTGCAAGGACGAGAACGGCGTGTCCAGGGAGCCCTTCTACTTCCGCACCTGGGTCGAGCGCTACCACGTGCCCGAGAGCGGCATCGAGCACCCCACGGTCGATTCGCCCAACGGGGGGTACGACGGCTTCCCGGAGAAATACCCGGCGGGGGACGGGGCCAAGAGCTTCTTCGTTCCCAAGCTCTGCAACCAGTGCGCGCACTCTCCCTGCGTGCAGGTGTGTCCGGTGGGAGCCACCTTCGAGAGCCCGGACGGCGTCGTGCTCGTGGACCAGACCTACTGCATGGGCTGCCGGTACTGCGTCCAGGCCTGCCCCTACGGCTGCCGCTACATCGATCCCGACAAGGGCGTCGTCGACAAGTGCACCCTGTGCTACCACCGGATCACGAAGGGGCTCACCACCGCCTGCTGCGAGGCCTGTCCCACCGGGGCCCGCACGCTCGGCGACCTCAAGGACCCGCGCGATCCCATCCACGAGTTCCTGCGCACCCACAAGGTCCAGGTCCTGAAGCCGCAGATGGCCACCGGATCCAAGACGTACTACAACGGCCTCGACGGCTCGGTCCGCTAGGAGGGACCCGTGGAAAGCCACCAGCTCCTCCAGGCCGTCGAAGGCTACATGTACCCGAACGAGGTCGAGCTGCAGTGGAGCGTCCTCATCGTCCTCTACCCGTTCATCACCGGCCTCGTGGCCGGCGCCTTCATCCTCGCCTCCCTGGAGCGCGTCTTCCGGGTGGAGGCGGTGAAGCCGACGTATCGGCTCGCCCTTCTGACCGCGCTCGCCTTCCTGCTCGTGGCCCCGCTGCCCCTGCAGCTCCACCTCGGCCACCCGGAGCGCTCGCTCGAGATGTACCTGACCCCGCACACCTCCTCCGCGATGGCCATGTTCGGCTTCGTGTACCTCTGGTACCTGCTCGTCGTCCTCCTCCTGGAGATCTGGCTCGACTACCGCCGCGACATCGTGCTCCTCGCGCGCGAAACCGCCGGCCTCCGGCGCCTCGCCTACAAGGCCCTCACCCTGGGCTCCGACAACCTGAGCGAGGGAGCGCTGCGGGTGGACGACCGGGCGGGCTGGCTCATCACCCTCGTGGGGATTCCCTCCGCGTTCCTGCTCCACGGATACGTGGGGTTCATCTTCGGCTCCGTCAAGGCGAATCCCTGGTGGTCGACGCCCCTCATGCCGATCGTCTTCCTCTTCTCCGCGATCGTCTCCGGCATCGCCCTCGTGATGCTCGTCTACATGCTCGCCTTCTCGCTCAAGGGCCTCCGGCTCGACATGGGATGCCTGGACACCATCGCGCGGTATCTCCTCTACGCGTTCATCATCGACTTCGCGCTGGAGATGCTCGACCTCGTCCACCGGATCTACGAGGCGGACGAGTCCTTCAAGAGCCTGGACTTCATGGTCCACACGCGCCTCTACACGTCGCAGATCGTCCTGCAGATCGGCCTCGGCACGCTCCTCCCCATAGCGCTCCTCGCCCTGGCCCAGATCGTGAAGCTGACCGAATCGGCCCGGAAGGGCCTCTACGTGCTCGCCGGTCTGCTGACCCTCGTGGGCATCTTCGCCATGCGCTGGAACGTGGTGATCGGCGGCCAGCTCTTTTCGAAGAGCTTCCTCGGCTACACGACCTACAAGATGGGCTTCGCGACCCGCGAGGGACTCCTTCCGTCCCTCGCCCTGCTCGTTCTCCCCCTGCTCATCCTCTGGGGCCTGGTGAGGCTCCTCCCCCCCTGGCCGAAGGAGCGGGATCCTGTCCCGGAGGCCTCGGCCTGATCCCTACTCCCGATCGCCTCGGACGAGGCGGGAGAACATCACGAGCGCCCCTCCGTAGAGCGCGAAGCCGACGAAGAGCGTGATCGGCCGTCCGGGGGCGAGTCCCTGGGCGAGAAGCTGGACGGCTCCCCAGGCGAGCGTCGGGTAGGCGAGCCACGTGAGCTCGGGCAGGGCGAGGCGACGGCCCGACCCGACGAGCACGACCGCCGTCCCCGCGATCACCGCCGTACGCACGGCGCCGAGCACCGGCCCGTCCGCGCCCGCGCCGGGTGCCTTGGCGAGGAACGCGGCGAGACCTCCCGCGATCACACCGGCGAGGCTCCAGCCGAGCGTCGCCCCGACGATGAGGGCGGGGACGCGACGCGAAGGCCGCCCGTCCACCGCGCGTCCCCGCGCGAGGACCGCATAGCAGAGGCCTGCGGTCACGAGCGCCATCCCACCCGAGGGAGTGAGGGCGCGCCATGTTTCGCCGCCTCCGCTCAGGAGGGCATGGGTGGCGTGGGCGAGGAGGCCGGACCCCGTTGCCGCCGCGACGAGGTAGAGGGCGCCGTGAACCTTCAGGGTCACTCGCGCGAAGCGAGCCCCGAGGAAAGCGGCGCCGACCGCGAGCGTGCTCCAGGCAGCCGTGCCCGCCGTCGCCGGGAGGAGGAGCCGGGTTCCCACGAGGGTCAGCGCGCCCCCCAGAGCGGAGTAGGCGTAGAAATTCCTGCCGAACGCGGGACGCCGCTCCAGGAAGCTGAAGGAGACGGCGTAGCCGGCGCCCCCCAGGAGGAGAGCCAGCACGCCGAGGGCCGTGAGAGGCTGGCCGCTCGCCTCGAGAGCACTCGCCGCCCCTCCGTACCCGAGCAGCAGCGCAATCGGGGTCTGGAGCATCTCGAACGGCGTCACCGGACGTCCGCGGCGAAGTGTCCGTGCCGCCATCCCGGCCACGTATACGAAGGCGAGGGCGAGTCCGATCGCGATCAGCGTCCCCGCGGGCACCAGAGGATAGCCCTCGGGCGGACCCCCCGTGCGCTGCTCGACCATCGCCAGCATCACGATGGCCAGGTCGAGGACGAGGGCCGCCGGCCAGCGCAGGCCGAGCCAGCGATCGCGGAACGCGAGCACTTCCACCGCGGCCGCGATGAGCAGCAGGACGACCATGAACGTCACGAGCTCGCGCGTCCGCACGAGGAGACCGAGCGCGGTGAGACCGGCGAAGAGGACGCTCGCCCACGCCACCCCTCCGAGCCCGCGCCGCCCGGCCACGCCGAGGCCGAAACCGAGAAAGGCGAGGAGGGCGGCTCCCGAAGCCGCGGGAGACAAGACGCCGAATCGCGCGGTGGCTTCCCAGATGAGCGGGTAGGCGATCAAGACTGCGGCGAGGCCATGGGAGACGGCGCTCGGCCGCTCTCCCGAGGGGGTGCTAAAGGCGGCGAGGAGGAACGCGGCGGAGTAGGCGAGACCCGCGAGCGCCCCCCCCCGGCCGGGCACGAGGCCGGCGTCCGTGATCGCCCGGAGAAGGAAGGCGCCGGCGAGGACCACGAGGGTACGTCCGACGAGCGCGATCGTCCCCGTCGGGAGGGCTCCGAAGGGCCTCGCCGCCGGCGGTTCGTCCACCGCCGAGCCGAGGCCTTCCCCGGCGGAATCCTTTCGCGGCGTTACACCGGCGAGGCTTTCGCGGGCCTCCAGTCGGTCCAGGCGACGGCGCACCTCCTCCAGCTCGCGGGCGAGAGCCTCCAGCCGCGCGGACGGATCCCGGTTTTCGTCCATGACTAGTCCGAGTGGATGACGAGCACGGGGCAGTGCGCTCCCCTCACCACGTTCTGTGTCGTGGAGCCGAAGAGCGCGAGGTCCACGCGACCGCGCCCCCGCACGCCCATCACGATCAGCTCGGCTCGCCGCTCCTCGGCCGTGCGCAGGACCTCGCGCCAGGGCTTGCCCGAGGCCAGCAGTTCCTCGGTCCGGCACCACACCCGGGCCTCGTCGGACACGGCCTGCTCCAGCCGCTCGTGAGCGTCGTCTTCCAGGTAGCGCCGATACTGGCGAGAGTCGAACCACGCGGGCTCGCCCCCTGCCATTTCCGCGAGCGGCCACTCGAGAACGTGGAGGAGGACGATCTCGGAGCGCCACTGCTGGGCGAGGGAGAGCGCGTAGCGCAGTGCGTGATCGGAGGGCGCGGAGAAGTCGAGGGGGCAGAGGATGCGCCCGAAGAGGGGGTCGCCCTGCGGATGGAGTCCCTCCGCCAGGGGGGGGACGATGAGCACGGGACAAGGGGCCTTGCGCATCACCTTCTCCGTGACCGATCCGAGGAACCAGCGCTCGAAGCCGCTCCGCCCGTGCGTGCCCATCACCACCATGTCGGCGGGGAGGCTTCGCGCCTCCTCGAGGATCTCGCCCCTGGCACCTCCTTCGCGGACGCAACACTCGACGGACACCCCCGATTCGGCGGCGGGCGAGGCCATGGCCGCGAGCGCCCCTTCGATCTGCTCGCGCGCCGCGGGGTTCAGGACCTTCCAGCTCGGGTAGGACGTGGGTCCCGGCCCGGACAGGATCGGCTCCAGCACGTGGACGAGCTTGATCTCCGACTCGTACGCGCGGGCCAGCGTGACCGCGTGTTCGAAGGCCCGCCGGGAGAGGTCGGAGAGGTCGGTGGGACAAAGGATCCTTCGGATTTCGATCATGGCCTCGATCTCCTTCCGAGCGACGGAATCCACACCCAATGTGGATCCGTCGCACCGGGCGGGGGTATGGACCCAATGGCTCAGATCGGAGGGGGCGAGGCCTCGGGCATCGAGCACGTCCCGTCCTCGCGTGGACGGCCGCTCGCCCGACGCCGCTCGGTCTGGTTCGGGTGACCCGGGGGCGCTACTCGCAGCGCAGGGCGACGACCGGGTCCACCCGCGCCGCACGCCGGGCGGGGAGCGTGCTCGCGACCAGGGCCACGACCGCGAGCACGGCCGACACCGCCAGGAACGTCACGGGGTCGAGCGGCGAGAGCCCGTAGAGGAGCCTCCGCATGGCCGGCGCGAGCGCCGCGGCGAGGACCGCCCCCACGACCACACCGATGGCGGTGAGGAGGAGCCCGTCCTTGAGCACGAGGCCGAGAACGTCGCGGCTCCTCGCCCCGAGCGCTATGCGCAGCCCCATCTCCTGCGTCCGCTGGGCCACGGAGTACGCGACGACGCCGTAGACTCCGAGGCTCGCGAGGAGGAGCCCGAGGAGGCCGAAGGCGGCGAAGAGCACCGACGCCACGCGCGACGGGAGCACGGACAGGCCGAGGTGCTCCAGCATCGGCTTCGCGGGATAGACGGGAAGCTTGGGGTCGAGCTCTCGGAGGACTCCTGCGACCGCGCGCGTCATCGTCCCCGGGTCCCCGCTTCCCCGCACCACGACGTGTGCGGGGAAGAGCCGCGTGTAGCGGCTCACGAAGCGGTAGTCCTGGAGGAGGGGCAGGTAGTAGAAGGGAGTGGGCTCCTCGGCGAGCGTCCGGTACTTCGAGTCGCGGGCGAGGCCGACCACCGTGAGTCGAGGCCCGTCGTCGCCCCACGGCCGCACCGTGCGGCCGAGAGGATCCTGGCCCGGCCAGAAACGGTTCGCGAACGTCTCGTTGACGATCGCGACTCCGGGCGCCCCCTCACGGTCCTCCGGAGCGAACTCGCGGCCCCGGAGGAGGGGAATCGCGAACGCCGAAAAGTGACCGGGGCCCACCACCGCGAAGTAGTACTCCTGGTCCTCTCCCGGCTGCGCCACGTATCCTTCGACCAGGGTCTTCCTCCGCGACACGTGGAGATCCAGGGGCAGCGTCACGTCGAGCGCCACGGCCTCCACTCCGGGAAGCGACGGGCCGCGCTCCGCAAGACGGTCGACGAGCGCGGCGGCCCGGGCCGCGTCGTAGCCCGCGAGGCCGAAGTCCACGGGCACGAGCTGGGCGCCCTCCGCGTCGAAGCCCGGGGCCAGTCGCGTCGCCCGGGAAAGCCCGCGTAGGAGCAGGCTCGCTCCCACGAGCAGCACCATCGACAGGGCGACCTGTGCGACCACGAACACCCTCCTGAGCCGCCGGCCCCGTGAGCCCGTGGCCACTCCCCCGCCTTCGTCCTTGAGGGCGGGCACGAGGTCCGGCCGGCCCGCGTGAAGCGCGGGGGCGAGGCCGAGGAGGAGGCCGGTCACGAGGGTGAGCGCGAATGCGAAGAGGAGGACGCGGCCGTCCACGACCACCTCGAGATGCATGGGCACCGGGAAGGGGGGCGTGAAGCCGCGGAGCGCCTGGCTCGCCCACGCCGCGACCAGGAGCCCGATAGCACCTCCCAGAGTGGCCACGAGCACGCTCTCCGTGAGGAACTGCCGGACGACGCGGCCCCGGCTCGCTCCCAGGGCGAGGCGGACCGCGATCTCGCGGCGGCGGGTGGCCGCGCGGGCGAGCATCAGGTTCGCGACGTTCGTTACCGCGATCGCGAGGACTACGCCCACGATCACGACGAGCAGCGCGGAGAAACCGAGGATCGCTCCCTTCGCCTGCGGCGGGATGCGCGCCTCGGCCTCGCGGAGCAGCGAGAGGCGTCGCGTGGCCTGCGAACGGTCCTTCCACTGCTCGGGGTAGGACGCACGGAGCCGCGAGGCCAGGACGTCGAGGCGCGGCTGGAGGTCCGCCGGGGCGACCCCGCGGGGCAGGCGACCCACGAGCGACAGGAAGCGGCTGCCTCGATTGCGGAGTGCGTCGTTGCCGGGCACGATCCGCGCCCGATGGGCGAGGGGCAGCCACGCCTCCGCGGCCACGCCGCGGGAGAGTCCGGTGAAGGGCTCGGCGACGACACCCACGACCGTGAACGTCGTGCCCGAGAGCGTCACGCTGCGGCCGAGCACCGCCGGGTCGCCGGCGAGGCGGCGTTGCCAGAGGCCCTCGCTGATCACCACTGCGGGAGGAGCGGCTTCCTGGTCGTCCTCGGGGCCGAGGGTCCGTCCGTGGAGAGTCCGTACGCTCAAGGAGGGGAAGTAGCTGCCGCTCACGAGCTCGCACCAGACGCGGGCGGGCTCGCGGTCGGTGGTGAGCGCGGCCGCCTCGAGGGCGTAGGCGGCCAGGGACTCGAAGAGCTCCGGCTCCGCGCGGAGGTCCTCGAAATCGGGATAGGAGGAGGCCCCGTACCGCGGGCCGCTGAAGTCGCTCGTGTAGACCATGACCACGCGCTCGGGATCCGCGACGGGCAGGGGGGCGAGGAAAACCGCGCTCACCACGCCGAAGAGCGTCACGTTGGCGCCGATGCCGAGAGCGAGCGTGAGGAGGGCCACTGCCGTGAAGCCGGGGCTGCGGGAGAGGGAGCGGAACGCGAGGCGGGCGTCCTGGCCGATGCCGCTGAAGACGGAAGATCTCTTTTCGCGTCCCACGACCTCTTCGCGCGCCCGCGCTCG
Organism: uncultured Acidobacteriota bacterium; assembly: GCA_963742595.1. Lineage (GTDB taxonomy): Bacteria > Acidobacteriota > Vicinamibacteria > Fen-336 > Fen-336 > CAVPGH01. Next base: position 2,166,447 of record CAVUMT010000001.1, read on the forward strand.
CGCCGCGGACTCCCCCACGACACGCGTCAGCCGCGCCCGCAGCTCCTCCACCGAACCCAGGCCGCGCCAGGCCTCGAGCGCCGCTTCCTCCTCGGAAACACCGCGGAGTCGCGCGACGCGCGCGCGCTCCTCCAGGTCCTGCGCGAGCTCCTCAACGAGTTCGGAGTGCCGTTCCGGGGGGATATCGAGCCCGACGAGCTCGCGATTCAGCCGCTCGCGCCACTCAGACATGGCCGAGCCTCGCGATCCGCTTCACCGCCCCCACGAACTCCTGCCAGGCGGCGCGCTGCGTGAGCAGGACCTTGCGACCCCCCGCGGTGAGCCGGTAGAAACGGCGCCGACGCTCTCCCGGTTTTTCGATCCAGCGGCCCGCGATCCACCCGCGGCGCTCCAGGCGGTAGAGGAGCGGGTAGAGCGAGGCCACGTGGAGCTGCACCACCCCCTCGGAGCGTCGCTCGATGAGCTGGCCGATCTCGTAGCCGTGCCGGGCCCGCTCCTCCACGAGCGAGAGCACGAGGAGCTCCGTCGAGCCCTTCTTGAGCTCGCGGTCCATGAGGTCTGCTTCCGCCATATGTGGCTGTGGCATATATGCGAGTCTGCCACTTGGAGGGGCGGGGATGCAATCCGGGGGAAGAACGGAAGTCCGCGGCCGGGGGGGTTGCTCTGAAACGGCGGCGGGAACGGCTCTACGAGCTTCTGAAGCGACTCGGCCCGACGGGTCGCTTCAGAAACTCGTGGCTTCCTCCCGCATCTCGAGCCGGCCCACGTTCTGGAAGAGCGACATCAGGGCGGCGTAGAGGAAGCCCGCCTGGAAGATCACGATGAAGGGCAGCGTCCCCCAGATCCCGTAGGCCGCGGCGTAGACGGCCATGGCCGTGAAGTACACGCCGAGGACGAGCTCCACGAAGGGCCCGAAGCCCAGCTGGCCGCGGTACCGCTTCTGCTTCCAGTCGTCGCCCGCACCCTCGATCCGATACTTCGGCGTGCGCGTGAACTCGGAGGCCTTGCCGAAGAGGCCCTCGAGCACGGCGAGGGCGTTGTTCACCGAGAGGCCGATGCCCACGGAAAGGACGGCGGGCAGGTAGCGCAGGCGGCTCCGCCACGTGTTCGGGAAGATCTCCTTCTGGGAGAAGAAGTAGAAGGAGGAGACGCTCATCGTGGCCCCCATGAACAGGGGGACGTCGACGAGGAGCATCTCCTGCCATCCCATGTTGTAGCGGATGACCATGGCCGGGAACATGAGGAGCGAGAGGAGCACCATCAGCGGGTAGGCGAAGTTGGCCGTGAGGTGAAAAGCGGCCTCGAGCTTGACCCACCAGGGCAGGGGCGACGCGAGGACGGCGGGGAGCAGCTTCTTGCAGGTCTGGACCGAGCCCTTGGCCCACCGGTGCTGCTGGGTCTTGAAGGAGTTCATCTCCACCGGCAGCTCCGCCGGGCAGACGAGGTCCTGCAGGTAGACGAAGCGCCAGCCGCGCATCTGCGCACGGTAGGAGAGGTCCAGGTCTTCGGTGAGCGTATCGTGCTGCCACCCCCCCGCGTCCTCGATGGCGGAGCGGCGCCAAACCCCGGCGGTGCCGTTGAAGTTGAAGAAGCGGCCGGATCGGCTCCGCCCCCCGTGCTCGAGGATGAAGTGACCGTCGAGGAGGATCGCCTGCACCTGGGTGAGGAGCGAGTACTCGCGGTTGATGTGGCCCCAGCGCACCTGCACGAGCCCGACCTTCGGATCCTGGAACTGGCCGACCGTCTTCTCCAGGATGTCGGGAGGGGCCACGAAGTCCGCGTCGAAGATGAGCACGAGCTCGCCGGTGGCCGTGGCGAGGCCGGCGTCGAGGGCACCCGCCTTGTAGCCGGTCCGATCCTCGCGATGCAGGTAACGCACGTCGTAGCCCTGCGCGCGATACTGCTCCACGGCACGTCGGGCGATTCCAGAGGTCTCGTCCGTGGAGTCGTCGAGGACCTGGATCTCGAGCCGGTCCTTCGGGTAGCGGATGGAGCACACGGAGTCCAGGAGGCGCTCCACCACGTACATCTCGTTGTAGACGGGGAGCTGCACGGTGACCCGGGGGAGCACGGCTGGCATCGGGCCCGGTAGCGCGCGACGTGCGCGGTCGCGGAAGTAGAGCCCGACCATGATGTACCGGTGCAGACCCAGGACGGCAAGGATGACCAGGGTGAGGAAATAGAGACCCAGGATGGCGGACTCGATCGGGCTCATGACGTCGCGGACAAACCTCCTCTAGCGCACGTGAGCGCTCAGGCCGTTTGAACGAACGCGTCCCTTGACAACGTCACCAGCCGCAAGGAACATGCCCGATTCGGAGGGGGCAACGACTGGCTTCAGGGCCCCCTCTACGGGAACGCGCGTGCCTTATAGCACAATCGCCAAGTTTAGCGAACCCTGCGGATAAGTCAATGGACCCCAAGGACCTTCACGCCCTTCTCGAGTCCGTCCGCGACGGTCGGGTCACCCCCGACGAGGCCGCGCAGCGACTTCGCAACCTGCCTTACGAGGACCTCGGCTTTGCAAAGGTGGACCACCATCGCGCCTTGCGGCGGGGGTTTCCCGAGGCGATCTTCGGGGCGGGCAAGACGCCCGAGCAGATCGAGGCGATCGTGGGACGCATCGCGAGCCGCGGCCAGAACGTACTCGTGACCCGCACGGTCGCCGAGGTCCATCGCATTGTCGCCGCCTCCCACCCGGCGGCGCAATTTCATGAAGCCGCCCGGTGCATCACCGTCGAGATTGCGCCGCCGGGTCCATTGCCAGGTCGTTTGGCCATCCTGGCTGCGGGCACGTCCGACCTGCCGGTCGCCGAAGAGGCTGCGGTGACGGCGGCCTTCTATGGCGCGGCCGTGGACCGCATCTACGACGTGGGTGTGGCCGGTCTTCACCGTCTCCTCGATCAGGCGAGCCTCATCCGCGACGCGACGGTTGCCATCGTCGTCGCGGGGATGGAGGGCGCGCTTCCCTCCGTGGTGGCGGGCCTCGTGGACACCCCCGTGATCGCGGTGCCCACGAGCGTGGGCTACGGTGCTTCGTTCCATGGCCTGGCCGCGCTTCTCGCCATGCTGAACTCCTGCGCCTCCGGGGTAGGGGTCGTGAACATCGACAACGGCTTCGGCGCCGGGCATCTGGCTTGCTTGCTGCTCCGAGTGCGCCGGAATCCTTGACAAACCCCTTGATTCTGCACATCTTGTAGGTGATCTGTCGGCTCACGGCGTCTTTCGGTATGAGACGACGGTGCCGGCGTCCTGACCCTCCAAATCACTGAGTGAATTCATGTTCCGCGAACCGTTGCCTGGCTCCAAGAGGGGCGGCGAGGGTACTCGACGTTGAATAGCCATACCTTGCGGGCTCTGGAGTTCGACAAGATCCGAGCCCTCCTCCTGACGCTGGCGGGATCGGCTGCCGGGCGAGCACGGCTCGAGGGCCTCGAGCCGTCGACCGACGCCAGGGACGTCCGCGAGAGCCTGTCGCGCACGGGCGAGGGTGTCGCCCTCCTGCGAGCTCCCGGCCGGCAGCCCTACCACGACCTTCCGGATCCCGCGGAGGCCCTCGCCGCGGCCCGGGTGAAGGGCAACCACCTCGAGCCACGCACGCTCCTCGACGTGGCGTCCTTCGTCGAGGGCAGCATCGAGATCGGCCGGCGGGTGGCGGAGGCGGAGGGTGCTCCTCGCCTCTCCCGCCTCGCGTCGGGCATCCGGGACGCGACTGCCGTCTCGACGGTGATCCGCCGGGCGGTGCTCCCTTCGGGCGAGGTCGCGGACGACGCCTCGCCGAAGCTCCAGGAGACGCGACGCGCCCTCGCGCGCCTGCGCACGCAGCTGACGACCGTGATGGAGTCGTTCCTGCACGCGCGCGACGCCGACCGACACCTCCAGGACAAGCTCGTCACCACGCGCAACGACCGCTACGTGCTCCTGCTCAAGGCGGAGTTCCGGGGACAGGTCCCGGGTGTCATCCACGGGAGCTCCGGCTCCGGCCAGAGCCTCTTCGTGGAGCCGCTGCCCGCGGTGGAGCTGAACAACGACATCGTGTCGCTGCAGGACGAGGAGCGGCAGGAGGTCGTGCGCATCCTGCAGGGGCTGACCGCTCGCGTGGGCGACCACGCGGACGAGCTCGCGCGGGCCGCGGAGATCCTGGGCGAGCTGGACGCGGTGCAGGCCATGGCCCTCCTCGCCCGCGACATGGACGCGCGCGCGCCCGAGATCGCGACGGACGCGCGGCTCGAGCTCCTGGACGCGCGCCATCCCCTGCTCATGGCGAACCTCGCGGAGCGGCTGGGCATCGACCGGCGGGCGCGCCGCGAGCCCGTGCCCGTGAGCGTCCGCGTCGGCTTCGGAGACCCGGTGCTCGTCATCAGCGGACCCAACACCGGGGGCAAGACGGTCGCGCTCAAGACCACCGGCCTCTTCGCCCTCATGGCGCAGTGCGGGCTCCACGTGCCCGCCGGAGAAGGCAGCGTGCTGCCCGTCTTCAAGCGCATCTACGCGGACATCGGCGACGAGCAGTCGATCGCCGCCAACCTCTCCACGTTCTCCGCCCACCTCGCCACGATCGTCCAGATGACGAGGGACCTCGAGCCGCCGTCTCTCGTGCTGCTGGACGAGGTGGGCGCGGGCACGGATCCGACGGAAGGCGGGGCCCTCGGCGTCGCGATCGTCGACCACTTCCGCCGACACGGGGCCATGGTGGTGGCGACCACGCACCACGGGCTCATGAAGGCGTACGCGCAGTCGACACCTGGCGTCGCCTGCGCCTCCTTCGGGTACGACCCCGACACCTACGAGCCCACGTACCGGCTCACGCTCGGCGCGCCCGGACGGAGCCTCGCCCTCGAGATGGCGGAGCGGCTCGGACTGCCCATGGAAGCCGTACGCGACGCGCGCGCGCGACGCGACGACAAGGAAGCCCAGGCGGAGGCCGTCCTCGCGCGGCTGGAAAAAGAGCAAACGGCGCTCGCGCGGGAGAGGGAGAAGATCGAGGACGAGCGACGCGAGGTGGAAGCGGCGCGCGAACGGGCGGAGGAAGCGGAAAGGGAGATCGCCGCGCGCAAGCGGCGGGAAATCGAGCTGTTCTCTCGGGACCTGAAGCGCCGCGGCGAAGAGATGGAACGTCGGGCGTCCGAGGCGATCGCCGCGGCGGTGGAAAGAGTCGAGAAATCTCCGAAGCTGGCGTCGGCGGCTCCGCGCCTGCGCGGCGAGGCCGTCCAGGCCATCCGAGCTGCGCAGGCGGAGGTCCTGAAGGATCCGGAGCTGGGACTGCCGATAGAGCAAGTGGCTCCGCAGACGCCGGTGATGATCGGGACGAGGGTTCGCGTGAGCAGCCTCGGCCTCGTCGGCGACGTCATGGGGTTGCACGGGAACGAGGCTGAGGTGGCGGTGAGTGGAAAGCGTCTGCGTGTTCCGCGCGCCGAGCTCGTCGCGCTCCAGGGCGGGAAGAAACAGAACTCGGTTTATCTCCCGGAGCGGCCGACACGAACTCCCGCTCCCGCCGAGATAAACCTCGTTGGTCTAACCGTCGACGAGGCCCTCCCTCGCGTGGACAAGCTGCTCGACGACGCCGCGCTCGGCGACCGCCACGAGATCCGGGTCATCCACGGCTTCGGAGAAGGCAAGCTGCGGAAGGCGATCGCGGGCTTCCTCAAGGGGCACCCCCACGTCGCGAGCTACCGCACGGGCGGGGCGAACGAGGGCGGGGGCGGGGTCACGATCGTGGAGCTTCGGGACTGATGGCCTTCCCCGACTCCTTCGTGGAAGAGGTGAGGCGCACCGCCGACATCGTGCGCGTCATTTCCGAAGTGGTCAGCCTCAAGAAGATGGGCACCTCCTGGAAGGGTCTCTGCCCCTTCCACCAGGAGAAGACGCCGTCGTTCAACGTGCGGTCCGAGCCCGCCGTCTTCCACTGCTTCGGCTGCGGCGAGGGCGGGGACGTCTTCAAGTTCGTGATGCTCCACGAGCGCGTGCCCTTCCCGGAGGCCATCGAGTCGCTCGCCCGCCGCTTCGGCGTGCCCGTGCCCGAGAATCGCCACGAGGTCGGCCCCGACCGCAAGGAGCGCGAGGAGTTGCTCGCGCTCATGGAAGCGGCAGCCCAGCACTTCTCGCGGCAGCTCTGGACGGCTCCGGGGACGAAGGCCCGCGAGTACCTCCTGGGCCGCGGCTTCAAGAAGGAGACGCTGGAGAGGATCCGCGCGGGCGCCGCCCGCGATTCGTGGGACGACCTCCTGGGCTCGCTCCGGGGGAAATTCGGCCCCCCGGCCCTTCTCGCCGCCGGCCTCGTCCTCGAGCGGCAGGGGAAGGAAGGCCACTACGACCGCTTCCGCAACCGCGCGGTCTTTCCGATCCTGAACGAGTCGGGCAAGGTGGTGGGCTTCGGCGCCCGCAGCCTCGACGGCTCCGAGCCCAAGTACCTGAATTCCCCGGAGACCCCGATCTACCAGAAGAGCCGCACCCTCTACGGGCTCTCCTGGGCCCGGGACGCCATCCGCCGCGAGGGCCGGATCGTACTCATGGAAGGGTACCTGGACGTGGCCAGAGCACTCGAGGCGGGAATCGAGGAGGCGGTGGCGACCTGCGGAACGGCGCTCACCCCGGGCCACGGACGGCTCCTCCACCGCTTCGCGGAGAAGGTCGCCCTCAACTTCGACCAGGACGACGCGGGGCAGAAGGCCGCTCGCAAGAGCTTCGACGTCCTGCTCGACGAGGGGCTCCGCGTGTCCGTCGTGGAGCTGCCGGAGGGGCACGATCCCGACAGCTTCGTGAAGGCGGCGGGCGCCGACGCCTACCGCGAGCGCCTCCTCCAGGCCCCGGACGCCGTGGAGTGGCTCATCCGCCGGGCCGCGCGGGAGAACGACATCCGATCGCCCGCGGGAAAGGCGGCGTACCTGAACGCGCTGCTTCCCGTGCTCGTCAAGATCGAGAGCGCCGTCGAAAGGGCGGCTTGGATCCCCCGCATCGTCGAAGCGGGGGGGTTGGACGAAACGGCTACGCGGGAGGAGTTGAGAAAGGCTCTGGGGGGACGGGCTTTGAGGGGGCCGGAAAACCCCGGCCCCTCCGCTCCCCGGCCCGCACCCGCAGTGCTTCTGCCCGCGGAGAGGTGGCTGCTCGCGCTACTGACGCAGGGAGCGGAGGGGATTGACGACGCACTCGCTCAGCTGACCGAAGGCGATCTCGTTGGGCTTCGGTCAGCTGAGCTGCTGCGGGCGGCCAAAGGGCTTTATCTGCGGGCGGAGCCGGTCACAGCGGCTTCGTTGGCGGGGGTCGTGAAGGACGAGACGCTGCGTCTGCTCAACGAGATAGCGGTCGGGGCTCCGCCCGCAGAGGCCGTGGGTACGCCAGTCGACTGCGTCAAGGAGCTCCGCCGGCAGCCCATGCGGGCCCGTCTCCTGGAGCTCAAGAAGAAGGTGGGCGCGGGGGGGGCGGGGGACGACGCGCTCCTCAATGAGATGACCGAATTGGCGAGGCGGATGGCGAGCTTGTAGCGTTTCGTGCCATAATTGAGGGTTTTCGTCCCCCGGGACGAGGCCATAGAGGCGAAAGGAACAAGACAGGAATGGCGCTCTCCATCGAAGAGAAATACGACGAGGTCCGACAGCTCATCACGATGGGCAAGGAGAAGGGCTACCTCCTCTACGAGGAGGTCAACGACATGCTCCCCTCCGAGATCAGCTCGTCGGACGAGCTCGACGACATCTTCTCGATGTTCGGGTCGATGGGAATCGAGGTCGTGGACTCGGAGCAGAAGTACAGGGAGAAGGCGGAGGGCGAGGAAGGGGCGGAGCTCGACCTCACGCCGGGGGCGCTCGACAAGACGAACGATCCCGTCCGCATGTACCTGCGGGAGATGGGCACCGTTCCCCTCCTCACCCGCGAGGGCGAGGTGGAGATCGCGAAGCGCATCGAGCGCGGGAAGAACGCGATGCTCCGGGCGATCGCCCGGCAGACGATGGCCTACCAGGAGGTCGCGCGGCTCGGGGAGCGCCTGGGCGCCCGCGAGGTCACGGTGCGCGACGTGGTCGTCTTCAACGAGGAGGAGGTCACCGAGGAGAAGCTGGAGACCAAGATCCGCGAGACGCTGAAGCTCGTGGACAAGGTCTCGAAGGCCCACCACGAGTACCTCGCCTACCGCAAGGTCTTCCTGAAGCTCGAGAGGAAGTCCCGCGGCTACGTGCGCGGCAAGTGGAAGCTCGGCCGCCTGCGCATCCGGGTCTCCCGGGCCATCCGCCGCATCGAGTTCAGCGAGGCGGTCAAGCGCCGCCTCGTCGAGCGCATCCGGGAGTCGGTGGAGCGCGTCCGCACCGCGGAGCGCCAGATCGCGAAGCTCGAGCCCAAGCTCAAGCAGAAGCTGAGCGAGGAGTACAAGAAGGAGATCCGCCACCTGATCCGCGAGCAGAAGGACGCCCTCGCGGTCATCCGCGAGGAGTTCGACGCGCGCCCCGAGGACCTGAAGCGCACGCTCCGGACCGTGGTCACGGGCGAGATCCAGGCGGAGCAGGCGAAGAAGGAGCTGGTGGAGGCGAACCTCCGCCTCGTCGTCTCCATCGCCAAGAAGTACACGAACCGCGGCCTGCAGTTCCTGGACCTCATCCAGGAGGGCAACATCGGGCTCATGAAGGCGGTGGACAAGTTCGAATACAAGCGCGGCTACAAGTTCTCGACCTACGCCACGTGGTGGATCCGCCAGGCCATCACCCGCGCCATCGCCGACCAGGCCCGCACGATCCGCATCCCCGTCCACATGATCGAGACGATCAACAAGCTCATCCGCACGAGCCGCGCCCTCGTCCAGGAGTACGGCCGCGAGCCCACCTCCGAGGAGATCGCGAAGCGGATGGACATCCCGGTGAGCAAGGTCCGGAAGGTCCTGAAGATCGCGCAGGAGCCGATCTCCCTCGAGACGCCCATCGGGGAGGAGGAAGACTCGCATCTCGGGGACTTCATCGAGGACAGGAACGTGGTGTCGCCCTCCGAGGCCGTGATCAACATCAACCTCAAGGAGCAGACGGAAGCGCTCCTCAAGACCCTGACCCCCCGCGAGGAGAAGGTCATCAAGATGCGCTTCGGGCTCGGGGACGGCAGCGAGCACACCCTGGAGGAGGTCGGCCAGAGCTTCGCGGTCACGCGCGAGCGCATCCGGCAGATCGAAGCCAAGGCCCTGCGGAAGCTGCGGCATCCGTCGCGCTCCCGCAAGCTGAAGGCGTTCCTGGAAGGCAGCCGCATCTAAGGAGAGCCCGTTCTCGAGGTCGCTATCGCCCGCGGACGTGTCGGATCATCGCGTCCACGACAGGATTGGCACAATCGGCGGCCACCTTCGTATCGGGATGGGCGGCCGCGAATACGCGGAAGACCTCGTCGGCGAAGCCCTGTCCTATGGATTTCACGTCCGTGAAGTCGAGCACGACTTCGCGGAACTTGCCGAGGTTCGAGACGAGCCGCTTCGCCTCCGACCGGGACACGTACTCCGCCTGGAGCAGCTTCACGAGCACTCTCGTCTTCTCGAAGCGGAAGTCGTACTTCGGGGGGGCGAACTCAGCGAAGACTTCCTCGAGGCGCCGGCGCGTCCCCCGCTCCACGAGGAACTCGACTCGGGTCCCCGCCAGGAAGCGCTCCTGGGAGACGAACACGTCGCCACGGTTCCACTCCACGCCGATGCGATGGGACCGCACCCGCAACCGGTCGGCCACCCGGGACGTGAAGAAGATGCCTTCTCCCGTATGCCGCTCGGGCAAGGTCGTCGTCTTCCCCTTGACGAGCTCGAGGAGCGCGTCCCGCTCGTCCTCGAGCCCGAACTTGCGCCGGATCGAGTGGAAGATCCCGATGCCCTGGTCGCTGACCTCGAAGACGCAGGTCGCCGGCGTGAGGCGCATGCGGACGCGCCCCCGCTGCGACCGGGAGTGCTCCATGGCGTTGTTGAGCATCTCCGTGAAGGCGTAACGAACGACGGCTTCCACGTTGGGCCGGAGCTGTGTCTTCAAGTTGAGGGATCCGGCGACCTTGTCGTAGACGAGCGCCTCCTCGACGTCGGGGAGGCGGACGGGGAGGCTCAGCGCCGCGGTGGGAACGTGCTTGCCGGCGAGCGTGTACCGCGCCCCCCGGGTGGAGCCCGACTTGACGACACGCTCCGCTCGGATGAGTTCGCGGAGATGAAGGTTCAGGGCCTGCCGCGTGACCCCGAGGTGCTGCGTCAATTCGCGGCTCGAGATCGCCGGGTGGCGCGCCAGATACGCGAGGATCGCTCGTTTCCTGTCCATCGGAATACTCTCGAGGCTGCTGGATCGTCAATTAATTGTCAAGTGCTATAACATTTGATTGTCAAGGCTCTTCCCCGCGGCCCCTCATCGTCAAGTGATTGTCAAGGCGGGAACCCTGCCAAACGTCAAGCCGGCCGGGGCTCGGCGTCCAAGAAATTGACCTAACGCCAACTTGCGACACGACTTGCAGCATCCTTGGCCCTCGCATAAGCTGAAGATTCGCCTGGGTCTATAGCCCGGCTCGTGGGCCACCCGGGAAACACGCGATGCGTCTCTACCGGCCGCTCCTGCCCGCTTTCCTCCTTCTCGTTCTCGCGGGCGTAGCGTCGCCCCAGGCCCCTTCCCCGTCGCCCGCGCCGGGGGCGCCCCAGTTCGCCGCGGGCGTCGAGCTCGTGAGCGTCGACGTGGTCGTGCTCGACAAGGACGGCCAGCCCGTCTCCGATCTCGCGGTCGCGGACTTCACCGTCCAGGAGGACGGGACCTCGCAAGCGGTCGCGAGCTTCGAGGCCGTCCGCTTCGCGGAGTCCGCCCCGAGCGCGGCTTCCCTCGGCATCGTCTCGAGCAATGTCGAGGAGCGCGTCCGTCCGGATCGCTCGTTCACCGTGGTCTACGACGACGTGCACCTGACGGCGGTAGGGACGAGGCTCGCCCAGGAGGAGCTGGGCAAGCTCATCGACACCATGGCCGCGGGCGACGTGATGACGATCGTCCCCACCTCCGGCGGGCCCTGGTGGACGGGTGGCTTCCCCGCGGGGAAGGACGATCTCAAGGCGTTCCTCGCCTCACTGAAGCCCAAGAAGGTCCGCGACCAGGGGTCCGGCCGCCTCGCGGACTGGGAAGCGATGCAGATCCACTACCGGCGTGATCCCCAGGTCATGGCGGTCGTGGCGAGGCGCTGGTACGAGAACGGACTCATCGCGGAGGTGACGCCGAGCGACGCCTCCATCAGCCGCGACCAGGACGTCAACCCCGGCGTCGCGCTCATCCGCGCCAAGGCCACCGAGCAGTACAACCGGGCGGCCCAGCTCGCCGTCGCCTCCCTGGACGTGATGGAGCGCGTGGCCGCCGCCCTTGCCGCGGGACGGGGCCGCAAGACCGTGCTCGTCGTCTCCGAGGGCTTCCTCTACGACTCCACGCGACGCGAGTACCGCGACCTCGTGCGGGCGGCCCGCGAGGCGAACGCCGTCCTCTACTTCTTCGACGCACGGGGCACGCTCGGGGCGGACGCCCCGGCCAACGAGGCGGAGTTCGGGCGCCCCATCCAGGACGAGGACCGTCTCACGATCGTCCGGAACTTCTCGCACGACGCCGAGGGCTCGGAGTCCGTGGCCCTCGACACCGGGGGCCGGGCCTTCAGGGGCACCGACAACCTCGCGCCGGGCATGGAGCGCGTCGTCCGCGAGTCGCGGACGTACTACCTGCTGGGCTTCGTCTCGTCGAACACGAAGCGGGACGGGAAGTTCCGCAAGCTCAAGGTCTCCGTGTCCCGCCCCGGCGTGGACGTGCGGGCGCGCCCCGGCTACTACGCGCCCGGGGACGAGGACAAGAAGAAGAAGCCCGACCCCAAGGCCCTCGACCCCCGGGTCCGCGCTGGGCTCGACTCCCCGCTCGTCAGCGAGGGGATTCCCATGTGCATGGCCTCCTACGTACTGGGCAGCGGGGCCTCCGGCTCCGCGACCGCGCTTCTCGTTGCGGACGTCGACCTCCGGCCCGTCTCTTTCGAATCGAAGGGCAATCGGAGGGTCGGAGCTCTCGACACTTACGTGGTGGTGACGCCGCGCGACGGCGGGGACGTCAAGCGCATGGAGAAGAGGCTCGACATAGCACTCCCCCCGGAGATGCTGGAACGTCTCCAGAAGGACGGACTGCCGCTCTTGCGCGACTTCGAGCTTTCCCCCGGTACCTACCAGGCGCGGCTTCTCGTTCGCGACACCCGAGGAGCCGCGCTGGGATCGGTGCGCCACACGTTCACGGTTCCACCCGCGGACGGGCTCCGGACGTCGACGCCCATCCTCACCGACGCCGTGCAGAGCGACGGCGGCCGCGAGCTGCCCGTCCCCTTGGCCCGCCGCCATTTCGCGACCGGGTCCCGGCTCTTCTACGTGTTCGACGTGTACGGCGCCTCGGCGGACGCGCGCGGACCGGGGGAGGTCAGGATCACCTACGTGGTGCGCCGCGGCGAAGCGACGTTCGCCGAGTCCGCGCCGCGCGCGGTGGTGGCCGCGGCCGACGGATCGATCTCGCAGCGCCTCGTGCTGCCGCTCACCGGGGCGCCGCCGGGGCAATACGAGATCCGCCTCACGGTGACGGACGCCAAGACGGGAACGTCCTTCGAGCGGCGCGACGCCTTCCTCGTCGATCCAAGCTGAGGCCGATGCGCGGGAGGCGGCGCGCGGTCGCCATCGCATTGGCAATGGGGACGGCCTGCCAACGCCACTCGGCGCAGGGACGCCACGAGGCGCGGGCACAGCTCGCGGCTTACGCCCCCGCGCCGAGCTCCTTGAACATCGTCCTGATCACGCTGGACACCCTCAGAGCCGATCGCCTTGGCTGTTATGGCTTCCCTGGCAACTCCACTCCAAACCTCGACCGGCTCGCCGCGGAGAGCGTCCTTTTCGAGCAGACCACGTCCACCGTCCCCCTGACCCTCCCCTCTCACTCGTCGATCCTCACCGGACTGCTGCCTCCCAACCACGGGGTGCGAGACAACGGGGGTGTGCCGCTCGCGCAAGCGCGGACGACGCTCGCCGAGCGCTACAAAGCCTCGGGGTACGCGACCGGAGGCTTTGTAGGAGCGTGGGTCCTCGAGCGCCGCTTCGGCCTCGCCCAGGGCTTCGACCGCTACTCCGATCGCTTCGGCCCCGACCAGCTCCAGAAGAGCGGCGACGTCGTGGTGGACGACGCCCTCGCCTGGATCGACGAGGTGCGCGCCGGGAAGTTCTTCGCGTGGGTCCATCTCTTCGATCCCCACCTCCCCTACGACCCGCCGGAGCCGTTCCGGTCGAGCCACGCGGCCGATCGCTACCAGGGCGAAGTCGCGTTCAGCGACGAGCTCTTGGGGAGGCTCGTCTCCCGCCTGCGCGAGCGGCAGCTCCTCGAGAGAACGATCGTCGTCGTGACCGCCGACCACGGAGAGAGCCTGGGCGAGCACGGGGAGGCGAGCCACGGCTTCTTCGTCTACGACGCAACCGTGGCCGTTCCCCTCATCGTACGGACGCCCTGGGGACTGCGCGGCCGCAGCCGCGCGCAGGTCTCGCTCGTGGACGTCTTCCCTACGATCCTCGATCTCACCGGCCTCCCCGCGGAGCCCGCGATCGACGGCCAGTCCCTCCTTCCCGCGATGCTCGATCCCGGCCGCGCCTCGGAGCACGTCGCCTACTCGGAGAGCCTCTACCCCCGCCTCCACTACGGCTGGCACGAGCTCCGCGCCCTGCGCGACGGCGCCTACAAGCTCATCGACGCTCCCCGGGCCGAGCTGTACGACCTCGCGCACGACCCGGGTGAGAAGGAGAACCTCGCGCGCACCAGGGCGCAGACCGCCGAGACCATGAGGGTCGCCCTCGGGCGGAAGGCGCCCGCGGACGACCCCGCCGCGGCGGCGGCCCGACCCTCCCTCGACCCGGAGACGCAGCAGCGGCTGGCCGCGCTCGGATACGTGGGAAGCGGCGTCGCCTCGGACCCGAAGGCCGAGCTGGCCGATCCCAAGGACAAGATCGGGATCTTCGGAAGAATCACGGCGGCCAAGGAGGCGGACGAGGGCGGCCGGCGGGACGAGGCGATCGCGAGCATGCGCGCGGTCGTCCGGGAGGACCCGGACATCCTGGACGCCCAGCTCACGCTCGGGGGCTGGCTGCTGAAGAGCGGCCGCGAGGAGGAGGCGATAGCCCCCCTCAAGCGCGCCCTCGCCCTGAAGCCCGACGACGAGATGTCCGTGATGCGGCTCGTGGCGGCGTGCCGCGCCCGCGGCAGGCGGGAGGAAGCGCTGGGCGCGCTCGAGCTCTTCGAAGCGGCCCTCGAGAAGAATCCCGGAAACCCACACGCGTGGTATCAGCTCGCCGTCCTCCGGCTGGAGATGGGACGCCCCGCGGAAGCCGAGGGCGCGCTCCGACGGGCCTTGGAGGCCGACCCGCGGCTTGCCGCCGCCCACGGGGCTCTCGGTGCTCTCGCCTTCGATCGCGGCGAGCTGGCGCAGGCGGAGACCGAGCTCGACAAGGCGCTCGCCGTCGACGCTCGGACGCCCACGGTGCGCTACAACCTCGCGCGCGTGAAGGCCGCCCAGGGAAAGGGCTCGGAGGCGGAGGCGCTCTATCGCGCGGAGCTCGCGGACAACCCCGGACACGGGCGCGCGCATTTCAACCTCGCGCGCCTCCTGAAGGACCGGGGCGATCGCCAGGGATATCTCGTCGAACTGCGGCGCGGCGTCGAGGAGGCGCCGCGGTCCGGGACCTGCTACTTCCTGCTCGCGCACGAGGAGATGAAGGCGGGCCGGCTCCCCGAGGCGGAGCGACTCGCCCGCCGCGGCCTCGAGGTCGACGGGGCGTCGGACCAAGCACCCCTCGGCTACTACGTCCTCGCCGACGTCTACAACCGCCAGGGCCAGCGGGCGAAGGCACAAGAGGCGCTCGCAGAGGCCCGCAAACGCGCGAGCCGCAAACGCGCGAGCGGAGGATCCCAGTGAAATCCGCTCGCGCGTTATCTATTGTCTTGCTCGTCGCGGCGGGTTGTCGGGACGCCTCAAGACCGGTCGACAGGGCCAGCTCAAGACTTTCCGGTCCCCCGTGCATCGTCCTCGTGAGCATCGACACGCTGCGCGCCGATCACGTGGGAGCCTACGGTTCCCAGGCCGGAGCGACGCCCTCGCTCGACGCTCTCGCCCGTGAAGGCATCGCCTTCCTCGAGGCCATGACCCCCGTGCCGGTGACGCTTCCCGCCCACGTCTCGATGTTGACCGGGCTTCTTCCCCATCGGCACGGGGTGCGTGACAACGGCCTCTACCGCCTTCCCGCCGACGTGCCCGTCCTCGCCGCGGCGCTGGTCGCCGCCGGATACGACACCGGGGCGGTGGTCGCCGCCGCCGTGCTCGACCGCCAGTACGGCCTCGACCGCGGCTTCCGCCGCTACGACGATCGCGTGGGCGGGGGCTCGACGAGCCTGGCCATCGCCGAGCGGCCCGCGGTCGCCGTCACCGACGCGGCGCTCGCGGTCGCCGCGGACATGAAGGCCCCGTACCTCCTGTTCGTTCACTACTACGATCCCCACGCGTCGTACCGCGCGCCCTCGCCCTGGTCGGAGCGCTTCGCGAAGCAGCCGTACGACGGCGAGATCGCGTACGTGGACGACGAGCTGGGCCGTCTGCGGCGCGAGCTCTTCGCCCGCGGCCTCCCGAAGGACAGCGTCTTCGTCGTGACCTCCGACCACGGCGAGGGCCTCGGCGAGCACGGCGAGGCGACGCATGGTCCGTTCCTCTACCAATCGACGCTCCACGTCCCGCTCATCGTGTCGGCGCCCGGGCGTTGGCCGGCGGGCCGGAAAGTGAAGGGACTGGTTTCGAATGTGGATGTCACTCCGACTCTCCTCGCGCTCGCCGGACAACCGGTTCCGGCCGCTCTCGACGGCCGGGATCTCGGCCCGCGTGCGCGAGGAGAGTCGGCCGATCCTCGCTTGCTCCTCCTCGAGACCGAGTTCGCGCTGAACTCCTACGGCTGGGCGCCGCTCGTCGGCCTGACGGACGGGACCCTGAAGTGGATCGGGGCTCCCGAGGAGGAGCTTTACGACCTCGTCGCAGATCCCGGCGAGGTGTCGAACCTCGCCATACGCCGGCGCGAGGATTCAAGGCGGCTCGCCGGGTCGTGGACCAAGACCGTCACCGAGGACCGCCGCGCGCTTCCCATCGAGGGGGCCGACGCCGAGAACGCCGAGCGCCTCGCCCGGCTGCAGTCGCTCGGCTACGTCGCGGGATCGCGCGCGGCGGCGCGCGAGGGGCTCCCCGACCCCAAGAAGGTCATCGGCAGCCTGGAAAACGTCAACGAGGCGCGTCGTTTGATCGGGGAGCGCCGCTTCGACGAGGCGATCGGCCGGCTGGATCGCGCGCGACGCGACTCCCCGAGGAACCTCTCGGCGCTCGTCCTGACGGGTGTCGCGCAGCTCGAGGCCGGCCGGCCGAAGGCGGCCCTCCCCCCCCTGCGGCGAGCCGCGGAGATCGCTCCCGCGAACGCGGACGCGCCGTTCAACACCGGCCTCGCGATGCTCGCGCTCGGCAACGGCCCCGGCGCCGAAGCGGCCTTCCGACGCACACTGACGCTCGCCCCGCGCTACCACGACGCGGCCGTCAACCTCGTGGATCTCCTGCTCCAGCTCGGGAAGCCCGCGGACGCCCAGGCCGCCTACGCGGCGGCCCGGAGGGCCGGCCTGGAGAGCGCGCTACTCGACTACCTCGAAGGCAAGCTTGCGTTCCTGCGCGGCGATCAGGGGGCCGCGGACGCGCCTCTGACGCGCGCCCTCCAGTCGGGCCGCCTGTCCCCGCCGGCGGCGGCCGAAGCCCGCCGGATGCTCGCCGCGCGTTAGGCAAAATGGGGGCGGGCGCGAGCCCGCCCCCTGTGCGACTTCGGCGCTAGGCCGACGCTACCACTCGAATCGTGCGCCCAGCCGGATCTGCCTCGGGACGTGATACTGCGGTACGAATCCCCCGCCCGCCTTCGGCGTGCCGAAGTCCGGGTTCAGGGCGCCGAAGCTCGTTTCCGTGTAGTTGTCGTAGTCCAGCGGATCCTGGGTGTCGAGGGCGTTGAAGACGTCGGTGAGCAGGACGACGCGCCCGCTCCCGACCTTGATCGTGTAGTCCAGGTGCAGGTCGAGGTACACCTCCGTGTCCGTCCTCGTCTTGAAGCCGTCCACGGTCCCGAACCCTCCTCCGCGCAGCGACTCGGGGATCTCCCCGGAGTTCTCGTAGCCGGGGTTGGCGGCGAGCGCGGTGAGCGAGCGGCCGGAGCCGACGTTCAGGCCCAGACCGGTGTTGAGGCGGCCGAAGGCGTAGTTCGCGTAGACCTTGAGCTGGTGCGGACGGTCGTTGGGGAGCCGGCCCGCGCCGAGGCTCGTGCCCTGGTAGCGGATGTCCCCGCGGTACCCGCAGCACGCGGCGCCCACCTGGGTGTAGCTTGGGTCGTTCGTCGGGAAGTCGAAGAGAGACGTGATCCCCGGGTCCGACTGCCCGTTGTCGGAGCGGAAGAAGCCCTCGTAGTTCCCCTCGAGCTTCGACCAGCGGTAGGACGCCAGAAGCGACCAGTCGTCGGAGAAGCTCTTGCTGGCGGTGACCTCGATCGCCTGATACGTGTGGGTGGGGTCCTCGAAGCGGGCCTGGGGGAAGTCATGGCCGAAGTCCCGGGGATCCAGGGTCGGGGTCTGCGACGTGACGTTCGTAAGGAAGTACTCGATGCTGGGAAGCTCGGAGTAGAGGAGCACCTGCGCGGGGGCCACGTCCTCCATGACGCGGGGGATGTTGCGGCGGACGTACCGTACGCCCGCGCTCAGGTTTCGCGCCACCTCGAGCTCGAACCCCCCCACGTACTCGGCCGAGTAGGTGCTGCCGATGCCGTTGTCGAAGGTCGCGGGGTGGAGGCCGGTCAGGGTCAGGTGGGTGGTCGTGGGGGGTGTCCCCGCCACGACGCCCTCCGGCACGGGACGGGTGAGGGCGGCGTCGAAGTAGTCGGCCCGGCTGATCTGCGCGTCCGCGGCGAGGGCGCGAGCTGCCATGTCGTTCGGGATCTTCACGTAGAAGCGGCCGTAGGACGCGAAGAGCTTGCTCCGCCCGTCCCCCTTCAAGTCGTAGGTGAGACCGAGGCGGGGCGCCCAGTTGTTGCTCCACGTGTACTCGCAGGGTATGGGGTCGCCCGTGCCCGCTTCGCCCACCCGCGACGTGCCCGCGTAGCAGACGGGCAGCTCCGTGCTTCCCTTCAGCCTCTGGTAGTCGTAGCGAAGACCGGGCCGGAGGGTCAGCTTCCCGCCGATCGTCCAGGTGTCCTGAACGAAGGCGCTCACGTACCTCTGGGTGGTGTCGCGGCCGGGGCTGAGGTCGGCGCGCGTGACGCGGTAGATCCGGCCGTAGACGGGGTCGGGCTGGATCGTCATCGCGGCCCCCGAGGTCGTCGTCCGACCGTCCGCGAGCGTGAACGGATCTCCCGTGCGGTTCGTGCCCTGGAAGTAGTCGATGTCCTCGTAGGTGACCCCGTAGCGGACCTGGTGGCGGCCCCCCGCCTCGAAGAGGTTCGTGGACTTGAGCGAGGCCTGGTAGTTGTTGCCGTAGTCGTCCTCGTAGAAGCCGATCCCGCCGGTGCGCCGGTTGGGGACGACCGTCGTGTCGGTCACCGCGTAGGTGTCGCTCGCCGGCGTCTCCTTCACCTTGTTGCCGGAGTGGCCGAGCGTCGCCTCCAAGAGCCAATGGGGGCTCATGATCCCGTCGTACTTGAAGGACTGGTTATGGCCTCCGAAGTCGACGCTCGAGAAACGTGTGGGGCTGTCCGCGAGAAGGGCGCTGTTGCGGTTGGGTCCGTTCGGCGCGTGCGAGGGGTCGCCGTAGAGCGACGCCTCGAACCGGTGGTTGGTCGTGAGCTGCCACGTGAGCTTGCCCGCGTACGAGTAGCTCCTCTTCTTCCGGTCGTAGTCCGCGCCCGCGAGGGGGAAGCCGGGCGGCGCCGCCCGCGTCAACCGGTCGTAGGTCGGGTTGAACGTGCCGAAGAAGAAGAGCCGGTCCTTGACCAGCGGACCGCCCATCGAGGCGCCGTAGTCCAGGGCGTCGCTCGACTGCGTGTTGACCGTGCCGTTCTCCGTCTGGAGCTGCTTCCAGTCGCTCTCCGCCCAATGGGCGCGCCAGTACCCGAAGACGCTGCCGTGGAACGCGTTCGTCCCCGACTGGGTGACCACGTTCACGACGCCGCCCGTGGCCTGCCCGTACTCCGCTTCGAAGCCCCCGGTCTTGACCTGCGTCTCCTTGATGAAGTCCGAGGTGACACCCGTGCCCAGCGAGCCGTACTGCCGCGAGTAGGAGCCCATGGCTCCGAAGCCCGTGTTGCTGACGTTGACGCCGTCGATGATGTAGTTGTTCTCGAGGCCGCTCGCCCCGCCGATCGACGGGTTGGCGCGGCCGGCGTAGCTCGAGTCGCTCACGCCGGGGACGAGGTAGAGCGTGTCCGTGAAGTTCCGGCCCACCGGCAGCCGCTTGAGCATCTCTCCGTCGAGGATGCCGCCCACCGTGGTCGAGGTGGTGTCCACGACGGGGGCCTCCCCCACGACCTCCACGAGCTCCTGCACGTCGCTCACCCGGAGCGTGAAGCTGAGCTGGGTGCGCGTGCCCAGCCGGACCTGGATGTTCTTCTGCTCCAGGGTGGAGAAACCGGAGAGTCCCACGGAGACCGCGTAGGTCCCCGGGGTGAGGTAGGGAGCGAAGAACTGGCCCCCCGAGTCGGTGACGAGCGTTTTCGCGCCCTGGGGCGACTTGACGGTCACGGTGGCGCCGGGGACGGCTCCCCCCTGGGCGTCCGTGACCTGCCCGGCGAGCGTGCCTCCCGTCGTTTCCTGCGCCGTGGCCGGCAAGGCGGCGGCAAGAACGAAGACGAAAACCCAGACGAGCTTCTGTGTCATTGGCTTCATCCGCTCTCTCCTCACCGCGGAAAGCGGCGGTCGAGGAGCGGCTCCCTGAACGGCGCGCTGGCGTCGCGCGCCCTACGTGCGTGTAGCGGGCCTCTCGGCCCGGGAGCGTCGGTACAGCGGAGCCCGGGAGCGCTCGGCGAACGGCAGGACCGGCACGCGTCGCGTCGCGTAGAGACCCCACTCGTACATCGCTCCCAGGACGAGCTTGAGCGTCTGACCGCTCGGAGTGAGCGTGTAGAAGACCTCCAGGGGCTGGAGCCGCTGCACGCGGCGCTCGACGATGCCGCGCCGCTCCAGCTCCTGGAGCTCGTACATGAGGGTCTTGCGGCTGATTCCGACGACGTCGCGCAGGACCTGGTAGAAGCGCTTCTCTCCCCAGAACAGGCTCCACAGGATCAGGGCCGCCCATCGGCCCCGAATCACCGCCGCCGTCACTTCGAACGGCGATGGCATCGCGCCCGGGGAAGGCGCGAAGGGGTGCTCGACGACACTCTCGTGCCCGGTACTGACGATCGGCTCACCGAGAACCTCCGGACCGGCAGGCATCTATGCCTCCGAGAGATACGACCCCGCTAGCTGTCGAAGGTAGGCCGGCCGCTTCGCGGACGCCGGCCGTTTTCGGACGCGGCTCGACCGATCTCCGCCCAGGGCTTCGCTCGCCGCGAGCCAGAGGTGGAGCGCCGCGTAGCCGCGCCACGGCCGCCAGGCCTCCGCGCGCGCCAGGAGGTCGTAGGGCGTGGGGAGCGCGCCACCTCCTCCCGCCGTACGCCTCAACAGGAGGTCGCAGGCGGGAAAGGCGTCGGGCTCGCCGAGGGCGCGGAGGGCGACGCAGGCCGCGGTCCACGCCCCGACTCCGGGCAGCCCCGCAAGCGCTTCCGTGATCTCTTCGGACGGCGCCGCGAAGTCCAGGGCGCCGTGGCTCACCGCGCGAGCGAGGGCCCCGAGGGCGACCTGCTGGCCGGGGGTGAGGCCGAGGCCGTCGAGGTCCGCGGTCGCCAGGGCCTCCGGGGAAGGGAACAGATGGGTGAGACCGTTCGACCCTCCCGGGATCGCCCGGCCGGCGCGGACGACGAGACGGGCCGTCCGCAGGCGCGCCTCGGCGATGCTGACCTGCTGCCCGAGCACCGACCTCACCGCGCACTCGAAGGGGTCCCAGACTCCGGGGATGCGGAGGCCCGGCCGCTGTCTCACGAGCGGGGCGAGCAGCGGGTCCCGCTCGAAGGCGGTGGCGATGCGCGCCGGGTCCGCGGCGAGGTCGAAGACGCGTCGAGCGGTGGACGAGATCTGGAAGAGCGCCTCCGGCGCGGCGGCGTGGACACGGAGCTCGAGGACGCGCTCGCGTTCGAGCGCGCGCACCCGGATGAGCGCGGCGTCGTCGCCGACGGCCAGGGTCCGGGAGTAGGACTGCGCGTCCACCCGCTCCACCCCGGTCACCGCGTGCGTCTCCAGGCATTCCAGCATCTGCGGCCAGTCGTAGGGCGGCCGATAGGCGAGCTTCAGGACCACTTCCTCCCGGGCCTCCGAGTCGAGACCGCCGCGCCGGCGCCGCCGCATCTCGCCGGGCGCGCGTCCGTACGTCCTCCGGAACGCGTCGTTGAACCGCCGCAGGCTCCCGAAGCCCGCGGCGAGGGCGATCTCGGTCACCCTGAGGTCGGTGTCGTCGAGGAGGCGCTTGGCAAAGCGGAGCCGGCAGGTGCGGGCCACGGCGAGGGGCGAGGTGCCCACGTGCCGGACGAAGAGCCGGTGCAGGTGGCGCGGCCCCACCCCCAGGCGCTCGGCCAGCGCGTCCACCGACGAGGTGTCGAGGAAGCTCTCCTGGATGAGCCGGAGCGCGCGCCGGACGAGCGCCGACGTGCCGAGCCACGCCGACGTGCCGGGCGCCGCCTCCGGCCGGCAGCGCAGGCAGGGCCGGAAACCCGCCTCCGCGGCGGCCGCCGCCGTCGCGTAGTAGCGCACGTTCGCGACGTTCGAGGTCGGAGAGGGACAGACGGGGCGGCAATAGACGCCCGTCGTGATCACCGCGATGAAGAACTTCCCGTCGAATCGCGGATCGCGGCTGAGGCGGGCTCGCTCGAGAGTGTCTCGCTCCAACCCGGCGATCTCGTCCATGTGGGTGATGCTACGCGGATGCGCCGCGGGCGGCTCGCCGTTTTCGGACGCGACACGCGGCGACTTTCCACGTTCAAATGTCTGCATCGAAAGAAAAAGGGGGCGGGCTCTCGCCCGCCCCCTCGTGTCGGCCTAGGCCGACGGCACGTCTACCACTCGAATCGCGCGCCGATCCGGATCTGCCTCGGGGCGTGGTACTGCGTGAGGAACCCGCCGCCCGCCTTCGCCGTTCCGAAGTCCGGGTTGAGGCTGCCGAAGGACGTCTCCGTGTAGTTGTCGTAGTCCAGCGGGTCCTGGGTGTCGAGCACGTTGAAGACGTCGGCGAGCAGGATCATCCGCTGGCCGCCGAGCCGGATCGTGTAGTCGACGTGCAGGTCCACGTAGAACTCGGTGGGCGTCCGCGTCTTGAAGCCGTCCACCGTCTCGAAGCCTTCGCCGCGGAGCGACTCCGGGATCTCTCCGGAGTTCGTGTAGCCGGGGTTGGCCGCGAGCGCGGTCAAGGACCGACCGGAGCCGAGGTTGAGCCCGAGGCCGGTGTTGAGGTTGCCGAACGTGTAGTTCGTGTACAGCTTGAACTGGTGTGGACGGTCGTTGGGCAGGACGCCGGAGCCGAGCGTCGCGCCCTGGTAGCGGATGTCCCCGCGATAGCCGAACTGGGGGACGCCCACCGCGGTGTAGCTCGGGTCGTTCGTCGGGAAGTCGAAGAGCGACGTGATTCCCGGGTCGGCCTGGCCGTTGTCGGACCGGAAGAAGCCCTCGAAGTTGCCCTCGAGCTTCGCGTACCGGTAGGAGGCCATGAGCGACCAGTTGTTCGAGAACGACTTGTTGAGGGTCGCCTCGATCGCCTGGTACTTGTGGACGGGAGACTCGAACGCGGCCTGGGCGAACGTTTCCCCGTAGTTGGCGGGGTTCAGCGTCTCGACCGACTCGTCGATGTTGTCCACGAGGTACTCGATGCTGCCCTCGCGG
The DNA here is from genome assembly GCA_963742595.1 of uncultured Acidobacteriota bacterium. GTDB lineage: Bacteria > Acidobacteriota > Vicinamibacteria > Fen-336 > Fen-336 > CAVPGH01. The sequence goes on from CAVUMT010000001.1 coordinate 2,189,414, forward strand.
CCGTAGAGGAGCACCTGCGCGGGGGCGTAGTCCTCCATCACCACGGGGATCTTCCGGTTGATGTAGCGGACGCCGAGGCTGACGTTCCGCGCGATTTCGAACTCGACACCGCCGAGCCACTCGTCGGAGTAGGTGCTCTTGATGTCGTTCGCGAAGATCGCGGGGTGGAGCCCGGCGAGCGTCAGGTGGTTCGCGGTGGCCGGGGTGCCGGCGGTGACACCCTGCGGAATGGGCTGCGTGAGCCCGGCGTCGAAGTAGTCGGCGCGGGTGACGCCGGCGTCGGCGGCAAGGGCGCGCGCGGCCATGTCGTTCGGGATCTTCACGTAGAAGCGGCCGTAGGACGCGAAGACCTTGGACCGGCCGTCACCCCTGATGTCGTACGTCGCGCCGATGCGGGGCGCGAAGTTGTCGCTCCAGGAGTAGTTGCAGGCGATGGGCGCGCCCGTTCCGACCTCGCCCATGCGCTCCGTGCCCTCGAAGCAGGCGGGGAAGTCCTCGCTGCCCTTGAGCTCCTGCCGGTCCCAGCGGATGCCGGGGCGGAAGGTCAGCTTCTTGCCGATCGTCCACGTGTCCTGGGCGAAGAGGCTCAGGTACTTCTGGGTGGTGTCGCGGCCGGGGCTGAGGTCGGCGCGAGTGATGCGGTAGATCCGTCCCCGCAGCGGGTCCGCGATGATGTCCATCGAGCCGCCGGACGACGTCTGCTGGCCGTCCGAGAGCGTGAACGACCCGCCCGTGCGCTTCGTGCCTTGGAAGTAGTCGATGTTCTCGTAGATGACACCGTAGCGGAGCTGGTGACGGCCCCCCGCTTCGAAGAGGTTCGTCGACTTGAGCGAGGCCTGGTAGTTGTTGCCGTGGTCGTTCTCGTAGAAGCCGATGCCGCCGCTGCGGGCGTTGGGCACCACGGTGCGGTCGGTGACCGAGTAGGTGTCGCTCGCCGGCGTCTCCGAAACCTTGTTGCTGGAGTGGCCCACCGCGGCCTCCACCAGCCAGTTCTGGCTGATGATCCCGTCGTACTTGAAGGACTGGTTGTGTCCGCCGTAGTCGAGGCTCGAGAAGCGGGTGGTGCTGTCCGCGAGGAGCGCGCTGTTTCGCTGGGGGCCCAGCTCTCCCTTGGAGGGGTCGCCGTAGAGCGACGCCTCGAAGCGGTGGTTCGAGTTGGCCTGCCACGTCGCTTTGCCCGCGTAGGAGTAGCTCTTCCGCTTGCGCTCGTACGCCTGGCCCGCGAGCGGGAAATCCGGTGGCGCCGTGCGCGAGAGCGACTCGAACGAGGGGTTGAACGTCCCGAAGAAGAAGAGGCGGTCCTTGACGAGCGGTCCCCCGAGGGAGACGCCGTAGTCGGCGAGGTCGGTCTCCTCGGTGTTGACGGTGCCGTTCGGGGTCTCGAGCTGCTTCCAGTCGCTCTCCGCCCAGGCCCCGCGCCAGTAGCCGAGTACGGCTCCGTGGAACGCGTTCGTGCCGGACTGGGTGACGACGTTCACGACGCCGCCCGTGGCCTGGCCGTACTCGGCCTCGAAGCCGCCGGTCTTGACCTGGGTCTCCTTGATGAACTCGGACGTGACGCCCGTGCCCAGCGAAAGGTACTGGCGCGAGAAGGAGCCCATGGCCCCGAAGCCGGTGTTGCTGACGTTGACGCCATCGATGATGTAGTTGTTCTCGAGCCCGCTCGCCCCGCCGATGGAGGGGTTGGCGCGGCCCGCGTAGCTCGAGTCACTGACGCCCGGGATGAGGTACAGCGTGTCGGTGAAGTTGCGGCCCACCGGCAGCTTCTTGAGCGTGTCGCCGTCGAGGATGCCGCCCACCGTGGTGGACGTGGTGTCGACGACGGGAGCCTCGCCCAGGACCTCGACCGTCTCCTGTACGTCGCTCACCTTCAGGCCGAAGGTCAACTCGGTGCGCGTGCCGAGGCGCACCTGGATGTTCTTCTGATCGACGGTGCTGAACCCGGTCAGCGAGACGGAGACCGCGTAGATGCCCGGCGTCAGGTAGGGGGCGAAGAACCGTCCGCCCGTGTCGGTGACGACCGTCTTGATGCCCTGGGGCGACTTGATGGTCACGGTGGCGCCGGGAACTGCGGCTCCCTGCGCGTCGCTGACCTGGCCCGCGAGCGACCCTCCGGTCGTCTCCTGCGCCGTCGCGAACCCGGCCGCGGCGAGGATGAAGACCAGGGCCCAAACGATGTTGCGCTTCGCCATTTTCGCTCGTGCTCCTTTCGCTCCGGGGAGGGGAGACGCGGCTTTGCGACCCGATCTCGTTCCCTGGAGACGATGGAAGTAAGGGCAAGGCGGGTGCCAGCCCTGAGCGTCGATAGTGATTTCCCTAAGTGATTATTCTAGATATCGCTTACAGATATCGATCAGGCCCTTGGACGCCCGTTTTCCCAACTAGCTGGATTGTGAAACCAATGACATGGAGTCAAAGTTCATGTGTATGAATGTTAACTGTAAGACTCAATTAATTGAGCGAGATAGCCTTCGCTGTCAGCGCGCCGACGCCCCGGCCTTGGCCTTCTGGTCGATGTCGGCCTTGAGCGCCGGATTCACCTGGAGCCCCGACTGCTCCGCGCGCCGCACCGCGTCCCTGGCCTCGGGGTAACGGCCCGTCTTGAGGTAGATCACCGCCAGGTTGCTGTGCGCGGCGCCCAGCTTGGCGTCGGTCTGGACCGCTTCCTTGTAGGAGGTCTCCGCCTCGCCGATCTGCCCGTTGCGGATGTAGGCGCTGCCCAGGGCCAGCATCACTTCCGCGGGCACTCCCACCCGCTCCTCGTGGCCCTTCAGGCGCGAGCTCTCGAGAACGCGCAGGCGCTCCTGGATGCCGACCTCCAGGGCCATCGTGTTGCCCTTGATCTTGCCCTGCTGGACGCGCTGGAGCGAGTCCTTCAGCTCGCGGATCTCGTCCTCGCGCGCCTTGTCGATCGCGTTCCTGTCCTGCGTGCTGAGCGAGGCGATGCGGGTGAAGCTCTCGCGGCAGCCGAGGTAGGCGTCGACGGCGTCCGGGTACCGCTTGAGGGCCATGTACGACTGGCCGAGGCTGTAGTGTGCGATCGACATCAGCGGATCGAGCTTGATCGCGGTGTGGAAGTGAACGGCGGCTTCCTCGAACGATTCCGTACGCATCTTCTCGCTGCCCAGGCGGTACGCCTGCTCCGCCTCGCGTCGTTTCTGGGCGTCGATCGAGTCTTCCGCGCGCGCCCTTTCCGCGATGGGGAGGACGGCCAGGACGAGGATGGCGATCGCGCGCATGATTACCTCCTGGCGCCGGCTCGCCGGGAACAATAAGGGTCGGAACCGACGGTGATCCATAATCGTGGATCGTGCCGTACTTTGCAATAAGATGTTCATACTCATCATTTTGAACGTCACTTTGCGATCAGCCGTTTGAGTTTTTATCCATTCGGCTGAATCGAGGGCGGGTTTTGTGTCGGTTCGCATCACCTGTAACTCAATGCATACAAAGCGTTTCGGCCGACAGCAGCCGTTCGGCCCGATCCTTGCTCAGATAAGGGACGAAGGTCAAAAGCAAAGCCGAGACTCGAATGGTTCCTGGTGGCGCCGAATCGTGCCTGGAGCCGGTTGCGCGAGTTCCGGTCATGGGCCGTTAGGGGCCCGCTTCAAGGAGCAATGAGGCTGATGAAGCACAAACTGACTTGTCTGATGGTCCTGCTGGCGGGCCTGGCCCTGATCGGGCTCCCCGCGACGGCCCAGGACCTTACCACGAAGGGCTCGATGTCCGGGACGATCGTGGACTCCACGGGAGCCATCGTCCCTGGGGCCACCGTCACGGTCAGCGGTCCGCTCGGCGACCGCGTGGTGGTCACCGACTCGAGGGGCGACTACTCCGTTTCGAACCTCACCCCCGGGAAGTACACGGTCAAGGGCTCTCTCACTGGCTTCAAGACCGCGTCGGTGAGCAACGTGACCGTCTACGTCGGCAAGGACGCCAACGTGAGGCTCACCCTCACGACCGGCGACATCTCCGAGACGATCGAGGTCGTGGGCGGCACGGTGGACATCGACACCACCAACACCGCGATCGGCTCCAACATGAACTCGCAGGTGTTCGAGAACCTGCCCGTGCAGCGGCGGGTGGACAGCCTCTTCTACCTGGCCCCCGGCGTCACGGAGAGCCAGCGCGGCGGGCGGTCGAACCCCTCGATCTCCGGCGGCTCCGCTCTCGACAACTCCTACATCGCGGACGGCGTCAACATCACGGACTCCGCGTTCGGCGGCCTCGGCGTCTTCTCCCGCGTCTACGGGACGCTGGGCGTGGGGATCAACACCGCCTTCATCGAGGAAGTCCAGGTGAAGACGGGCGGCTTCGAGCCCCAGTACGGCCAGGCCCAGGGCGGGATCATCAACATCATCACCAAGTCGGGCGGACGCGAGTGGCGGGGGTCGGTCTCCGGCTTCATCCAGCCGGGCAGCCTCGAGTCCACGCGCAAGCAGCCCGACGACACGCGCATCAACAAGGTCGGTGAGCTCCGGTCCGAGGAGAACTGGGACGTGGGCGCCGACGTCGGCGGACCGCTCGTCAAGGACAAGCTCTTCTTCTACGGCTCGTTCAACCCCAGCTACCGGACGGACACGGTGCGGGGTGCCAGGAACTCGGGCCTCGGCCAGCTCGGCGACCTCGAGCGCAAGTTCACGACCTACAACTACGCGGCCAAGCTCGACTGGAACCTCGGCTCGAACCACCAGATGAACTTCTCGATCTTCGGGGACCCCTCGAGCACGGACAAGGGGGCCTTCAGCACGCTCAACATCGACAACACGACCGCGTTCAGCAAGCTCGACTACGGCACCCGCAACGTCGCGGTGAAGTACAACGGCGCGCTCAGCAACACCTGGTCGCTCAACATCACGGGCAGCCAGGGCACGAACAGCTTCGACGAGGGCGAGTTCGACGACATCAACGCGATCATCGACCGCTCGTTCCCCGCGCGTGGCAACTACACGGCGGTGGGCGTGGGCTTCTTCGAGCCCACGGACGGCACGACCTACCGGGGCACGATCGACACCACGAAGCAGTTCGAGCTCGCGGGCAGCCACACGTTCGCGATCGGCTACCAGTACCAGTACGGGAAGTACTCGGGCATCCGCGACAGGAGCGGCCCGCACTACACCGTCCCCGCCACCAACATCAACGGCACCTACCGTCCGCTCGGCGCGGCGGCGGGCCAGCCCTTGAACGCGGCGTTCTCGCTGCGCCTGGCGAACGCGTCCTGCACCCAGTGCGCGCTCGTGGTGCGGAACGGCGTGCTCGTCCCCATCTTCCTGCAGCAGGACCGCGGGGAGTGGGGCTCGGGTAACGAGTTCGATACGTTCTCGAAGTACAACGCCTACTACGCGCAGGACACGTGGCGGCTGGGCAAGAAGCTCACCCTGCTGCTCGGCGTCCGCGGCGAGCAGGAGCGGCTCGAGGGCAGCCCCAATCCGGAAGGGGAGCGCGTGGCCTACAGCTTCACCGGCCAGTGGTCGCCGCGCCTCGGCCTCACCTTCGACCCCAAGGGCGAGGGCAAGACGAAGATGTACTACAACTTCGGCCGCTTCCACGAGTTCATCCCCCTCGACATGGCCGAGCGCTCGCTCACGTCCGAGCAGGGCTTCCAGGGCGGCCGGTTCCTGCCCGCGTACACCGTCGACGCGCAGGGCCGCCGCATCGCGACCATCAACCAGTACGGGACCGTCACCCCGGTGATCGACGCCGCCCACCTCATCAACGGCGGCAGCGTTCCCGGCGGCCCCGGCGGCGCGATCAGCGTCAACATCCAGGATCCGCACAACCCCATCCTCCCCGGCACGAAGCTCGGGTACGCCGACGAGCACCTCGTCGGCTTCGAGCAGCAGCTGCCCGGGAACCTCGTGTTCTCCGTCCGCTACCTCAACCGCCAGCTCAAGCGGATCGTCGAGGACGCGGCGGTCGTGATGCCGGAGGGCGTCTCCTTCTTCGGCACCACCTACTTCATCGGCAACGTCAACTCCCGGATGGACGCCGCGGTCAACCCGCCCGAGTTCACGTACGCTCCCGGGGCGCCGCTCCCCGCGGGCTGCGATCCCGACCTCGACGGCGGACTCTGGACGGCACCGGGCAGCACCACGGAGCGGGGCGCGTGCTTCGCGGCCAACGGTGCCAACGGTCAGCCCTCGGGCAGCTCCGGTGCGGACGGCGTGCCCGACGGCTTCCCCGACGTGAGCCACAAGTACGAGGCGGTGGAGATCGAGCTCAACAAGCGCTTCTCCCACGGCTGGCAGCTGCTGGCCAACTGGCGGATCGCGAAGGTCGAGGGCAACTTCGAGGGTCACTTCCGCAACGACAACGGCCAGACCGACCCCGCGATCAGCTCGCTCTTCGACTTCACCGAAGGTGAGCTCGGCCTGCTCGGCGACCAGTTCGCCACCGGCCCGCTCAACACCGACCGCAAGCACATCGGCAACCTCTACGGCAGCTACTCGTTCAAGGGCGGCAACTCGCTCAACATCGGCGGCGGGATCCACATGGAGACGGGCGTGCCTCTCAGCCAGTTCTACGCCCACCCCGCGTACCTGAACGCCGGCGAAGTGCCGGTGGGCGGCCGCGGAGCTCTCGGCCGCAGCGAGACGTCTGCCCGCGTGGACCTGCACGTGGACTATCCGTTCCGGTTCGGCAGCCGGTCCAAGCTCACCCTGAGCGCCGACGTCTTCAACCTGCTCAACAGCCAGAAGGTGCGCGAGACCGACCAGCTCTTCGAGAGCACGTTCGGCCAGGTCAACCCCGACTTCGACCAGCCGAACTTCGAGCCGGGATACGGCCCCCGCGTGCTGCGTTCGTACTACCCGCCGCTCAGCGTGCGTTTCGGCGTCAAGTTCGACTTCTAGGCTCGACGTCGTTCACGAGGAGGCAGGGGGGAGGATTCTCCCCCCTGCCGTTTTGCTTTATGCGCCTTGTTGCCGCCGTCGCGATGTTCGTCGTCGCCGCTTCGACTGCGTCCGCCCAGAAGCCGACCCGGGAGGAGGAGCAGCGCCAGCGCCAGGCCCTCGACCACTACCAGAAGGGCCAGCAATTACATGGTCTCGGAAAAGATCGAGGAGGCGGCCCGGGAGTTCCAGACCGCGATCGACCTCGACCCCCTGATGGCCCTCGCCTATTACCGTCTCGGCTCGGCGCACATGTCGCTCCGGGACTACCCGAAGGCCGAGAAGGATTTCGTCGGCTGCCGCGAGGCCTACGAGAAGATCGCGAGCCTCCAGTTCACGGACACGGAGGAGCTGGAGCGCCGGCGCAGACAAGAGATCGAGCAGCTCCAGGTCCAGCTCAGCCTCATCAGCACCGGGCAGCTCAAGATCTCGAACCCGTCGCTTCCCCAGGTGATGCAGCAGCGCATCAACGACCTGCAGAAGAACCAGCGCAAGGGCGGGAACGAGGCCATGAGCATCCCCGCCGGGCTCTACGTCTCCCTGGGCTCGGCCTACTTCTACCAGGGCAAGGTCGCGGAGGCCGAGAAGGAGTGGAAGACGGCGGCGAGCCTCGACTCCAAGCTCGGCGAGGCCCACAACAACCTGGCCGTCCTCTATTTCCGGGCGAACGAGCTGGACGCGGCGGAAAAGGAGCTGAAGCTCGCGGAGAAGGCGGGCTACGCGGTGAACCCCCGGTTCAAGGACGACCTCAAGAAGGCCCGGAAGGACAACGCTTCGAAGTAGACGCCAAGGGTCGCCGGGACGATCAACGGCCCCGGGCCGCGAGAGACTGAAGGAGCGAATCGGCCGCCAGGGTGGCCGAGGGCCTTCGCCCGTCGCGCGCGCCTCTTCCGCCTGCGCAAGGCGGCCCGCCTGTTGCATCGCCAGCGCGAGCTGGTAGCGGGCTTCCGCGTCGTCGGGGGCGAGGTCCACGGCCTTCTCGAGGTAGTTGACGGCGGCGGGGCCACGCTTCGCGGCCAGGTAGATGCCGCCCAGGGCGAGCCAGCTGCGCGCATCGTGGGATCGACGATCGTCGCCTTTTCGAAGGCCACGGCGGCTTCTGACGTTCGCTTGGCTTCGAGGAGCCAGCTGCCCTGCAAGGGGAACAGCTCGGGCTGGCCGGGATCTGCCTGGCCGGCACGAGCGAGCAGGCTCGAGAGCCTCGCTCTCGCTTCCCTGCGCCCGCGCGAGGCGGGCGCGGGTGACGAGGACACGCGCGCTTTCCCCGTCGGCCTTGGCCGCGCGGGCGATCTCGGCGGCCGCGTCGACGTAGCGCTTCTGGTCGATGCGGGCCCTCGCGAGGACGAGGCGGGCCGCGGGGTCCTCCGGCGCGTCGGCGAGCGCCTTCGAAGCCTCGCCGGCGGCATCCGCGGGCCGGCCTGTGCGGACGAGCACGTCGGCGAGGAGTACTCGGGCCGGACCGCTCCCTGCGTCGAGGGCCAGTGCCTGGCGCAGCTCCGACTCCGCGTCCCGGAGGCGCTTCTCCTCCACTGCGATCGCGGCGAGGACGAGCCGCGCCTGTAGGGCTTTGGGGACGGGAAGGTCCGGAACGAGGGCGCGCCGGAGGTCCTCCTTCGCGAGGGCGTCCTCGGTGAGCCGGCGGTAGAGCGTGCCGCGCCCCCAATAAAGAAGACTCGTGGGACCGGCCTTTTCCGCGTCCGCGTACGCGGCGAGCGCCGCGTCCACCTCGCCGGTTTCCGAGAGCGCGGCCGCGGTCACGAGCATGACCTCGGCGTTCCCGGGCGCCGCGTGCTTCGCCTGCTCGAGGACGACGAGCGCTTCGCGGGGACGCTTCTCGCCGATCAGGTAGGTGGCGAACGACGTCCAGTCCTCGAGATGGGCCGCCGCCGCCCCGCCCCCGGGTCCCTTCCAGGCCTCGCGGGCCTTCAGGCGGCGGAACTCCTCGAACTGCTTCGCCGCGTCCGCCGCGCGTCCTTCCGCGGTATAGGCCTGCGCGAGCTCGTAGCGGGCGCTCGAGGCATCCGGATCGACGGCGACCGCCTTCTCGAGAAGGCGCAGCGCGGCGGGGCGGTTCCCCTGACGGATCTCGATGGTGGCCAGACGGTAGAGGGCCTCGACGGAATCGGGGTCGCTTCGGAGGGCCTGCTCGAACTCGACCTTCGCCTTCGCGAGGTCGCCCTCGCCCAGCCACGCCCAGCCGACGAGGAAGTGCGCGCCGGAATGGCCGGGCTCCAGGCGAAGACACGCCTGGGCCCGCCGTCGCGCCAGGGCGAGCTCGCCCTGCCGTTGATAGGAGCGCGACAGCAGGAGCAGGGGCTCGCAGCTCCCCGGCTCCAGCTTGACGAGCCGCTCGAGCGCTTCCACCGCCTGCGGGTAGGCGCCTCGCTTGTAGGCCGCCTCGTAGACCCCGCGGAGCGCCTCTTTGTCCGCGGCATCGGTCTCAAGCACCGTCCGGAACGCCTGCTCCGCCTCCTCGTAGCGGCCCGCGGCGAGGAGTGCTCTGGCAATCTCGCGTGGAAACGTCCGGTCCTCCGGATAGGCCTTCGCGAGCTCCCGGTAGGCGGCAATCGCGGCCTCGTAGTCCTTCGTCTCCAGACAGAGGGCCGCCCGCAGCTCTCCTGCCGCGCGGTCCTTCGGCGAGCGCAGCAGGAGGGCCTCGACGTGCCGCCGCGCGTCGGCCCCTCTCCCGAGCCGCCGCTCCACCGACGCGAGCCCGAAGTACGGCTCGGTCGGCTCCGGGTCGAGCTCGATCGCGCGTGCGAGCTCCCCCCGCGCGTCCTTGAGCCTCTCGAGACGCGCGTAGCAGCGGCCGAGCAGCGCATGGACCGGGGCCGACTGCGGAGCGACGCCCACCGCGTGCTGGAGCACGCCGTAGGCCTCGAACACCCGGTCGCTCGAGCTCAGGAGGTCCGCCATCCCGACGAGGGAGGGCAGGTGGTTCCGGTCGAGCCTGAGGGCCGCCCGGAACTCGACGAGGGCGTCTTGCGACCGGCCCGCACGCACGTGGTCCTGGGCCGCGGCGAGGTGGCCTTCGGGCGTGTCGGGGACCGCCTGCGCGACCGCGCGACCGGCGCCCATCGACGCGAGGGCGGCCGCGATCGCGGCGGCGCGCGCCCGCCTTCCCCAGGTCTTCGCCCGCGGGGTCATGGCGCCGTGGGCCGGAGCCCCTGCTCCTCGTGAACCACGATCACGCGGTCCACGGGCACGTCCGTGAACGTCTGGAGGGCTCCGCTCGGCCACTTCACCTCGAGCGACTCCACGCTAGCGGTTGCGCCCAGGCCGAAATGGACGCGGGGATCGCTCGCGGAGGCGTAGGACCCCGAGGTCGTGACCTCGCGCGTCTGCGCGCGCCCTCCCGCGCGCACGCGCACGCGTGCGCCGATCCCGTCGCGGTTGCTCTTCACGCCGATCGTCTTGACGGCAAGCCAGTGGTGCGCGTTCTTCGTCGTGTTGTGGAGGAGCGTCAGCGTGTCGTCCATGTTCACGACCACGACGTCGACGCGGCCGTCGTTGTCGTAGTCGCCGAAGGCGGCGCCCCGGCTCGACTTGATCACCCGCAGGCCGGGGCCCGCGGAGGCCGTGACGTCGGCGAAGGCGCCGTCGCCGATGTTCCGAAGCACCTGGTTGCCCTGCGCGTAGGTCTCCTGGGCCAGGCGAGCCTCGTCCACCTGCGGATAGACGTGGCCGCTGGCCACGAAGAGGTCTGGAGCGCCGTCGTTGTCGAAGTCCCGGAAGGCCGTGCCCCAGCTGAGGCGATTGAAGCTCACCTGGCCGATCCGGGCGGCGTACGTCACGTCGGAGAAGCGGAGCTTGCCGTCGTTGCGGTAGAGCGTCTTGTAGTCGTCCTGGAACGTGGTCACGAACAGGTCCGGCCGGCCGTCGCCGTCGAAGTCGCCCGCGTCGATGCCCATGCCTGCCTGCGCTCGGCCGTCCTGGCTGTACCCGGCGCCGGAGAGGAGCGAGACGTCCTCGAAGGTGCCGTCCCCCCGGTTCCGGTAGACGCCCTGGACCGTGGAGTCGCTGGCCACGTAGACATCGGGCCATCCGTCGTCGTCGAGATCCGCGGTGAGAAGGCCCAGGCTCTTCAGCTCGGGCTTCACGAGGCCCGCTTTCGCGGTGACGTCCGTGAAGCGGCCGTCGCCCTCGTTGTGGTAGAGGACGTTCGGCTCGCCCGCGACCCCCGTGGGCCCGCAGAAGACGCGGAGCCCCTTCCAGAGGCAGAAGGGCGACACCTTGTCGATGTAGGCCCGGTCGAACTTGACGTAGTTGGCCACGAGCAGATCGAGGCGGCCGTCGCGGTCGTAGTCGAAGAAGGCGGCGGAGACGGAGTCCCGCTTCCCACCGCCGACCCCCGCCCCTGCCGTGACGTCCGCGAAGCGGCCGTCGCCCTCGTTGCGGTAGAGATGGTTGCCTTCGAGCACGGCGGTCACGTAGAGGTCGACTCTCCCGTCGTTGTCGTAGTCGCCCGCGGCGACGCCGCTGCCCCAGTAGCCGCCCTCGAGGCCCGACCCCGCGGTGACGTCCAGGAAGCCGCCCTTCCCGTCGTTCCGGTAGAGGCGGTTGCCGGGGCCGCGCTCGCCCTTCTCCTGCCTCTCGAGCGTGGAGCCGTTGGCGACGAACAGGTCGAGCCAGCCGTCTCCGTCGAAGTCGAGGAAGGCGGCTCCGTTCCCGGTGGACTCGACGATGTAGGGCTTGCCCGGGCTGCCGAAGACGTTCCTGTACTCGAGCCGCGCGGGAGCGGTGGCGTCGTCGAACTGGATGGGCGCGGGCGGCGCCTTCGGAGCCTGCGCGGCCGCGCGATCGAGGAAGAACGAGAAGCAGATGGCGGGGATCAGGGCCCACGACCCTGCCGAGCCCGATCGGACCATGGAACACTCGAATGATAGAACGAATCGCGCGATGTTACCGTCCTACCCATTCCGGACGGAGTTCGAGCCTCCCATGCTAGGCTTTCAGGCGGGCCCGTAGTTCAGCTGGTTAGAACGGCCGGCTCATAACCGGTTAGTCGAAGGTTCGAGTCCTTCCGGGCCCACCAACCTCGTCAGACCCCGGGGAGCTCGACCCCCCGGAAGAGCCCTCCCGAGACCCACTCGCGGAACCAGCGGAAGAGCTCCGTCTCGCCCGGAGCGCGCTTGCCGCCCCGTTGGACCGCGTGCGCAACCGCCTCGCCGAGCGGAATCCCCGCCACGAGCTCGGCCAGGAGGTCGTGGGCGACGCGGGTCAGGGCGAGGCGGAAGACGCCGTAGTCCCGGCGGTAGACCACGACCCACTCGTCCATGAGCCGGGCCTTGGGGTGGTCGTGGTCCTCGTCCTTGACCGTCTGGAGGTAGGCGTTGACGGGATAGCGGAAGGCGAGCAGCCGGAGGGCGGCGACGGGGCGGAGCACGGCATGCTCCCACTCCTCCTCCGGCACCGCCGTGATCTGCGCCTCCGTGAGGCGTGGCGTCTCCTCCGCGTCGAAGACGTGGGTGATCGCGAGCTCCAGCCGGGCGAGGTCGTGGCAGAAGACGGGCCGCGTCACGCGGGCCGTTTTCACGAACTCGGGCAGGTGGTCGCCCAGGCGGTTCAGGGTGTAGCTGCTCGACGGATGGACCCTCGTGTATTCCGCCACCAGACGACGGAAGGAATCGTCTCCCAGGAAGTGCTGGAGGCCGGGATAGTCGCCCGCGAGAGCGTCATGCATGCGCAGGGGATACATGTCGTGGTAGATGGCGAGACGCTCCGCGGGGGCCAGCGAGCGGGAGGGGAGGAGAACTTCAGGGACGTGCTCTGGGGAAAGAACGGACGCGCACTCTGGCGCCGTGAGGGCATCCGACACGGCGCCCGAGTGCGTGACCGCCCCCAGCATCCAGCGCTGGAGGCGCTCGAGGGGGAGCTCAAGCGCCATGGGTCCCTGTCCGAAGGGACGCCGGGGCGAGGGTGCTCCGGAACGCCGCCGCCTTCATCGCTTCCGCGTGGAGCACCTCGAACGCGGGGATGTCCTCGTCCCATTCGTAGAGAGTGGCTACGAGACCCGTCCGCCCCACGGCCCGCCGGTAGAGCTCCCAGACCTCGGGGATCGCGTGATCGCTGTGGGTGTCCACGATGTGCGTCCCCTTGTTCGTGTGGCCGGCGAGGTGGTATTGCACCACGCGGTCGGCGGGGATCGAGTCGACGTACACGTGGGGATCGAAGCCGTGATTGAAAGCAGCTCACGTAGACGTTGTTCACGTCGAGCAGGAGGCCGCAGTCCGCCTCCTCGGCGAGCCGCGCGAGGAACTCCCACTCGGGAAGGGTGGAGGCCGCGAACTCCACGTAGCTCGACGGGTTCTCGAGGACGAGCGGACGCTCCAGCACGTCCGAGACCTGCTTGACGCGGGCCACGGTGTGGCGAAGCGCCTCCTCGGTGTAGGGCATGGGGAGGAGGTCGTGCGTGTTGCGGCCGAGGACGCCCGTCCAGCACAGGTGGTCCGACACCCAGTGGGCCCTCGTGCGATCGGCGAGCGCCTTGAGCTTGCGCAGGTACTCGAGGTTCGAGGGGTCAGTGCTCCCGATCGACAGCGAGACGCCGTGGAGCGCCACGGGGTAGCGCTCGGCGACCTGGTCCAGGACGTAGAGCGGGCGCCCCTCCGTGTCCATGAAGTTCTCGGAGAGCACCTCGAACCAGTCCACCTTGGGGTGCTGCCCGAGGATCGTCCCGAAGTGGACGGTGCGGAGGCCGACACCGATCCCCAGGTCCGGAAATCCCCAGCGGTTCGCCATGAGTCTTGAATCCGATGTGAATGATGACGGAAGGAGCACGGAGGCCACGACGGTGGCCCCCGTGGATGAGACTCGACCTACGGCTTCTTCACGGGAACGCCGCAGCCGCCCTTACCCTTGCAGGAGTTCTTCCCGGCGCATCCGTTGTCGCCGGTCTTGCACCCGCCCTGGCCCTTGCACTCGTTGGCGCCCTTGCAGTCGTGCTTGGCCGCGGTGGCGCAGCCGCCCTTGCCCTTGCAGGAGTTCTTTCCGGCGCACCCGGCGTCGCCGGACTTGCAGCCGCCCTGGCCTTTACATGAGTTCATGCCCTTACAGGCATGCTTTTCCTTGCCGTCCGCCTTCTTCTCTTCCGCCAGCACCTTGGTTCCGGCCGCCATGCCGGCCACCACGGCGCCCATGATCTTCGAGAATTCTCTTCGGTCCATCGAGGACCTCCCTTTGTCGTAGAGAAACGTCGCAGCGAGCCCGGCTATTCCGCACCGCCCGCGTTGCTAATCGCCACCAGGAACTGGGGTTATCGCGCCGGCTGCGTGCTTTGTCAAGGCCCGAGAGCACCTCGGGCGCTCCTACGCCCTGGAGACGACATTCCAACGACGAGAGTACGGCGGTCCCCCGGGGGTCGGATTTCGCGTCCGGCCCGTTCCCCCCGAGCCGGGTCGCCTCGATGTAGAATCGGGGTTCGGCATGCACGCGGACCTCGAGAAGCTCATCGCCCTCCAGCAGGCCGAGGTCGAGCTCCGACGCGTAGAGGGCCAGCTCGCGGACGTGCCGCGGGCCCGGGCCGGGCTCGAAGCCGGGCTCGCCGCGGAGCGGGCCCGCCTCGACACCGTCCGCGCCTCGCTCGCCGACTCCCAGAAGTCCAGGAAGCAGCACGAGGGCGCCCTCCAGGACTTCGAGACGAAGCGCTCGAAGTACAAGGGCCAGCTCATGGAGGTCAAGACCAACAAGGAATACACCGCGATGCTCCACGAGATCGAAGGTGTCGAGCGCGAGATCCGGGAGCGGGAAGACCAGGTCCTCGCGGAGATGGAGCGCGCGGAGACGCTGGCCGCGGACGTCAAGAGCGAGGAAGGCCTCTTCAAGGCGGTCGAGGAGAAGTCCCGCGCCGAAGGGCAGGCGCTCCAATCGCAGGAAGGCAAGCTGGAGGACGAGCGGAAGCGCCTGCAGGCGGCCCGGGACGCCATCGCGGCCACCGTTCCCGAGGACGCGATGGAGCTCTTCCAGAGGGTGGCCCGGCTGCGCGGGGTCGCGGTCGCGGAGGCGCGCGACGACATGTGCCAGGTCTGCCACGTCAAGCTCCTCCCGCAGCTCTACGTGGACCTCAAGAGGAACGAGAGCATCGTGCAGTGCGCGCACTGCGGCCGCATCCTCTATTACGTTCCCACCGCCCCCGCGGTCGCCCCCGGACCGTGACCGACGCCGCGACCCGCGGCCCCCTTCGCATCCACATCGACGGCGGCAGCCGCGGAAATCCCGGCGACGCCGCGTTCGGAGTGCACGTCGCGGACTCCGAAGGGGTTGTGGTGGCGGAGCTCTACGGGTTCCTCGGCAGCGCCACCAACAACGTGGCGGAGTACGAGGCGCTCGTCCACGCCTTGAAGTGGGCGGTGGCCCGAGGGGAGAAGCGGCTCCTCGTCTTTTCCGACTCGGAGCTCCTCGTCCGCCAGCTCGAGGGCCGCTACAAGGTGAAGCACCCGGACCTGCGGCCGCTCTACGAGCGGGCGCGCATCCTCATGTCCCGCCTCGACGAGGTCAAGGTCTCGCACGTGCGCCGCGAGCAGAACGTCGAGGCGGACGCCCTGGTGAACAAGGCACTCGACGAGCGGGCCTCGAAGCTGGACTAGGCGCCGAAGCCCACGTAGCTGAGCATGCGTCCGGCTCCCCGTCCCTCCCGCCGGTAGGAGTGGTAGAGGTCCTCCCGGCAGCGCGTGCACTCGTCCACGTCCTGGATCTGCTCGGTCCGGAGCCCGGCAAGAACGAGCTGTCGCCGGTTGGCCGCTCTCACGTCGAGGTGGGGTCGGCCCCGGGGGCCGGGCCGGAAGAACCCCGATCCCCGCGGTCCGAACGCCTGCCGCAGCTCCTCGCCGACCTCGTAGCAGCAGGGCCCGATCGCCGGTCCGAGGGCCGCAAGGAGGTCTTCGGGTCGCGACCCCGAGGCCCGAAGGGCTTCCACCGCGGCGGCGGCGACCCCCGCGGCGGTGCCCCGCCAGCCCGCGTGCACGGCTGCCACAGCGCGACGCCCCGGATCGACGAGCAGCATGGGAAGGCAGTCCGCGGTCTCGACACCCAGGATCCACCCCGGCTCCGTCGCGGTCCCGGCGTCGGCCTCCGGCGTCCCCTCCCAGGGTGCTCGCACCGCGCGCGCCCCGTGCACCTGCTTCAAGCAGAGCAGCCGTCCGAAAGGCCGCAGGGAGTGGCCCAGCCGCTGCCGCGCCTCCTCCCGCGTCTCGGGGCTCTCGGCGGGGACGCGTCGCTCGAAGCCGTGCACGAGGCCGGGGACGGTGCTTAAGGCAGGCGCTTCCGCGGGGGGGCGCACGGGCTCGGTCATGGGTAGATTGTTACACTTGCGCATGGATCCGGCGGACGGCGTCCTCGGCCGCGCCCTCGTGGTGCTCGAGATCGAGGAGGTGGAGCGCCTGCTCGCGAGCGGCGGCGCTCCGTTCACCGACCGGGAGCTGGCGTACGCACATTCCAAGTCCGACCCCGTCCGGCGACTGGCCGCGCGTCTCGCCGCCAAGCGCGCGACCCGCGAGATCCTCGACGTCCGCCTGGAGGACGTCGAGGTCGTGGCCGGCCGCGGCGGCCCTCCCACCCTGCGCCTCCTCCCCCCCGCGGCGGAGCGGGTTCGCGAGCGGGGAGGCGAGCGGCTCCTCCTGAGCCTCACCCACGAGCGGCGTCATGCCGCGGCGCTCGTGCTTCTGCTGACGGCCGAGGCGTGAGCCGGCGAGGGATCCTCCTCCGCGCGAGCCTCCTGCTCGCGGCGGGGGGGACGGCAGGGCTGCTCTTCATCGCGTACGCTCCCGCGGGCGACCGCGACCCGCACCCCTTCAACCACGACCGCAACGCCGTCTGGCTGGAGCACCGCTGGCTGGAGCGGGAGCACTCCGCGACCGAGATGGAGGCGCTCTTCGCCTCGCTCGGGGGCCGCGGCATCGCCTACGCCTATCCCCACCTCATCCCCTTCAACGGCGCGGGGCGTCTTCCCGTCCACAGCCGCGAGCAGATGCGTGCCTTCCTCGCCGCCGCGCGGCGCGCGGCCCCCGAGATGCGCGTGCTGCCGTGGGTGGGGGGCCTCCGCGTGGGCTATCGGCGGCAGCGCCCGGGCAGTGTCGACCTCGCGGACCTCGGCCAGCGGCAGCGCATCGTGGCCGAGTGCCGCGGGCTGGTGGACGAAGGCTTCGACGGCATCCACGTGAACGTGGAGCCGGTGGACGACGGCAACGACGAATTCCTCGCCCTCCTGCGGGCCCTGCGCACCGCCGTGGGCCCCGGGCGGATCCTGTCGATCTCCGCGATCCGCCCCGCCCCGATAGCACTCCCCCTGGCCCCCAACTTCGCCTGGTCTCTCGAGTACTACCGCCGGGTGGCCGGCATCGTGGACCAGGTCGTGATCATGGCCTACGACACCGCGCTTCCCACCGCCCCGCTCTACCGCCGCTACGTGGCGTGGTCGACCGCCGCCGTGACCCGCGAGCTTTCGGCCGCGCGCACCCCCGCGCGGGTGCTCATGGGCGTTCCCACCTACGACGACGCGAGCTTCATGCACCGCCTCGCGGTGGAGAGCCCCGAGAACGCGTTCCTCGGCGTGGTCGCGGGCTTGCGCGGGTTGGGCGCCGGGGGGACGTTCGAGGGCGTCGCCCTCTATGCGGAGTGGACGACGAACGAGGGCGAGTGGCACCTCTACGACCGTGCGTGGCGCGGGCGGGGGGACTGATGGGCCGCTCGAGGACCGTCGCCCTTCTCCTCGTCGGGGTGGCGACGCTCACGGGAGCGACGCTCTACGTTCTGCGCCGGGACCGCCTCGCCGGCGAGACCGCCTCGGGCAAAGGGTGGAGCGTCCTGCTCGTGACCCTCGACACGACGAGGGCCGACCGGCTCGGGTGCTACGGTTACACGCGCGGGCGGACGCCCCGTCTCGACCGTCTCGCCTCCGAGGGTGTCGTCTTCGAGAACGCCTTCGCCGACGCCCCCATCACCCTGCCCTCCCACGCGTCCCTCCTCACCGCCCTCTACCCGTTCGAGCACGGCGTCCGGAACAACGGAAACTTCCGCCTGGCCGAGAAGTTCCCGACCCTGGCGACGGTGTTGCGCGAGCGGGGCTACCGCACCGCCGCGTTCGTGAGCTCGTTCGTCCTCGACCGCCGCTACGGCCTCGCCCGGGGATTCGAGACGTACGACGATCGGATGGACGTGGCCCCCGAGGCGGCGGCCCTCGAGGCGGAGCGCCGCGGCGACGAGACGGCGCTCGCCTTCGGCCGCTGGCTCGAGGATCGCCCCCCGGACGGCGCGCCGTTCTTCGCCTGGCTCCACCTCTACGATCCGCACGAGCCGTACCGCCCACCGCCTTCCCGCGAGCCGCTCGCCGACCCCTACGACGGGGAGATCGCCTTCGCGGACGCCGCGGTGGGCCAGGCCCTGGACGCCCTCTCGTCCGCCGGCCTCCTGGACCGGACCCTCGTGGCGGTGGTGGCCGATCACGGCGAGAGCCTCGGGGACCACGGCGAGGAGACGCACTCGATGTTCGTCTACGACAGCACGATCCGCGTTCCCCTGATCCTGCGCGGACCGGGGCTGCTCCCCGCGGGGGCCAAGGTCGGGACGCCGGTCAGGACGATCGACCTCGCCCCCACCCTTCTCGATCTCCTGGAGGCCCCTCCTCTCACGGCGCCGCACGCCCGCAGCCTGCGCGCCGCGATCGCGGGCCGCTCGGAGGCGCCCCCGCCCGCGGTCTATGCCGAGACGTACGTGCCTTATCTCTACATGAACGGCGCGCCGCTCCGCGCCGTGCGCGACGAGCGCTACAAGCTGATCGACGCTCCGCGACCCGAGCTCTACGACCTTGCCCGCGATCCCGGGGAGACCCGGGACCTCTACCACGACGAGCCGACGGTCGCGGCCGCCCTCCGAGCCGAGCTCGCGCGACTCACGGGTGGGGTCGCGGGGGCGATGAGCACCGGCCCCCTCGACTCGGCGGCGGCGGAGAAGCTGCGCGCTCTCGGCTACGTGGGCGCGGGAAGCGAGCCGCGTCCTTCCTCGCCGAGCGACGGGGGCAAGGATCCGAAAGACCTCGTCGCCGTCTTCAATCGCCTGCGCCGCGCCGACGTGGCCGTGCGGGAGCGACGGTTCCCGGAGGCGCTGGCCGTGCTTCAGGCGGTGAAGGCGGAGGACCCGAGGAACGCGTTCGCCCGCCAGCTCCTGGGCAGCGCCCACCTCGGGAGCGGTCAGTACGCCCGCGCCCTGGAGGAGTTCCGCTCCTATGCGGCGCTCGTGCCGGGCAGCGCCCAGGCGCACCAGTGGATGGCGGTCTCCTACGCGAACCTCGGCGATCCCGCGAGTGCCCTCCGGGAGGCCGCGGCCGCGCTCGTTCTCGACCCTCGCCTCCGCGACGCGCGTCTTCTGCGCGCCGGCCTTCTCGCCGCGAAGGGCCGGAACGCCGAGGCCGCAGAGGAGCTGCGGGCGGCGGTGGAGGCGGATCCTTCCGATCCCTCGCTGCGGATGGGATTCGCGGAGATCCTGGCGGCGACGGGCCGCCCGGGCGACGCGGAACGAGAGTATCGACGGGTACTCGTGGAAGAGCCGTCTCTCGGAGACGAGGCCCGCCTGGGCCTCGCCGGCGTCCTCAGGGCCCAGGGGCGGACCGCGGAGGCCCGGGGCGAGCTCGAGCGAGTCGTGCAGTCCCCGGACGCCGCTGTGGAACTGAAGACCGCCGCCCGCCGGCAGCTCTCCTCGATGCCGCGACGCTAGAGGCTTCCTTTTCTCTTCGTTACTCCGGACCTGCGCTGTCCTGCGTTAGGCGTACAGTCGCTCCATGCGCTACCAAGACCGTTCTCACTCACTCTCGGACGATGATCTGCTGCGGAGCCTCACCACGCTGGTGGAGGGGTCGCGCCGAATCGAATCCGACCTCGTCGCCCACATCGGAGAGGTGGAGGACCGCCGGCTCTACGCGCGCGAGGCGTGCCCTTCGATGTTCGCGTACTGCACGGAAGTCCTCCATCTTTCCGAGCCCGAGGCGTACCTCCGTATTGCCGCGGCGCGGGCCGCCCGGGCGCACCCGCAGATCCTGGAGATGCTGGCCGACGGCCGGCTTCACCTCTCGGCTATCGCCAAGCTGGCCCCCCACCTGACGCCCGAGAACCGGGATGCCCTCCTGGCGCGTGCGTCACATCGGAGCAAGCGGCAGATCGAAGAGCTGGTCGCGGAGATCGCGCCCCGGCCCGATACGCCCACGCTCGTTCGAAAGCTGCCGGAGAGGAGGACCTCTGTGGTCCCGAGCAGCGCTCCAGAACCGGTGCGCTCGGAGCGTGCCCTGCCGCAGGCTGCGCTCGAACTCCGTCCGGACGGAGTTGCTTCAACCATTACTTCAACTCCTAGGCTGACGATCGAGGCCCTAGCGCCTGCGCGCTACAAGGTCCAGTTCACGGCCAGCGCCGAGCTGCGGGACAAGCTCGAGCGGCTTCGAGTGCTCATGCGCTCGCAGGTTCCGAGCGGCGACCTCGGCGACGTCATCGAGCTTCTCGTAGCGGAGAAGTTGGAGCGGATGGAGCGGCGCCGTTTCGGCGTGACGCAGGCTCCCCGACAGGAGCCGCCGCAGGGGAGCATCCCCGCGACGAGCCGGCACGTCCCCGCGGCGGTGCGACGGGCCGTCTACGCGCGCGATGGCGGCCGATGCCGCTACCGGGACGAGCGTGGCCGACGATGTTCGGAGAGGGTTCGGCTGGAGTACCACCACCGGTATCCGTACGGGGTTGGCGGCGACCACGGCGTACGCAACATCTGTCTCTTGTGCCCTGCCCACAACCAGTACATGGCCGAGCACGACTTCGGCCAAGTGGTGATGGCCAAATGCCGGAAGAGGGCTTCGGCGTGAAGGGTGGTGAGGACCGATGTTGAGACGAGAACGGCAGCGAGGGGCGCCCGATCCCGAGCGAGCACCCCCCTCAAGCCGCCCGACGGTCCTCGACGATCTCCCCGTCCCGGATCTGCACGACTCGCGAGGCGATCTTGGCGACACCCGCGTCGTGCGTGATCATCACGATCGTCTGGCCGGAGGCGTGGAGCTCGCCGAAGAGGTCCACGATCGCGCGGCCGGACGCGGAGTCGAGGTTCCCCGTGGGCTCGTCGGCGAGCACCATCGCCGGCCGGTTCACGAGGGCGCGGGCGATGGCCACGCGCTGCATCTGGCCGCCGGACAGCTCGGTGGGTCGATGGTCCATGCGATCCGCGAGCTGGACCTTCTCCAGCATGGCCGCGGCGCGCGCGCGCCGCTCACCCGCGCCCAGCCCCGCGAAGAGCAGCGGGAGCTCCACGTTCTCGAGGGCGGTGGCGTAGGGGAGCAGGTTGAAGTTCTGGAAGACGAAGCCGATGTGCTTGTTGCGGATCTCGGCCAGCCGGTTCCGGTCGAGGCCGGCAACACTCTCGCCGGAGAGCACGTACTCCCCGGAGGTCGGCGTGTCGAGGCACCCCAGGATGTTCATGAGGGTCGATTTTCCGGAGCCCGACGGCCCCACCACCGCCACGTACTCGTTGCCGCCCACGTCGAGGTCGACGCCCTTCAAGGCCGCGACCTCCACCCGGCCCGTGCTGTACACCTTGCGGACGCCCTTCATGTGGATCATGGCGGACCTCACTCGTACCGGAGCGACTCGGCGGGGTTGACGGTGGCCGCGCGCCGCGCGGGAAAAAACCCGGCTCCCATGCCGATCGTGCCGAGGATGACGGTGGTGGCCACGGCGATCGCCGGGGAGAACGTCGGCCGGCCCATGAAGTCGAAGGCCTCGCCCTTCAGGGGGAGGGCGGCGATCACGGTCATGAGACCGAGGGCGACCACCGTGCCGAGAAGGCCGCCGAGAACGGTCATGAGCAGCGCCTCCATGACGAAGGGCGCCATGATCTGGCGGACCTTGGCCCCGAGCGCCATCTTCACCCCGATCTCGCGGGTGCGCTCCTTCACCACCGCGTACATGATGTTCGCGACGCCCATGCCTCCCACGAGAAGCGTGAGGGCTCCGATCACGCCCAGGAACAGCTGGATCCCGAGGCCGATGTTCTCCATGATGCGCTGGTCCTGCCGCGTGTCCCACACGCCGATGGCGCGCTCGTCCGCGGGGTCGAAGCGGTACTTGGAGGCGAGCACGCGGTAGATCTGGGCCTTGGCCTGGTCCGCCAGCGCAGCACTCGCGGGCTTATAGACCATGTTCCCGACCTTCTTGTCCCCGTAGATGGACTTGTAGGTGGTGGCGGGGATCGTCGCCTGGTTCTTGTCGGGGCCGCTGTACATCCCCATCATGGTCTTCTTCTGCATCACCCCCACGACGAGGAAGGTGGACTGGTTGATCTGCACGGTCTGCCCGACCACGTCCTGGCGGCCGAAGAGGTCCTGGGCCAGCTCGTCCCCCAGCACGATCGTGCGGCGCTTCTCGTCGAGATCGGTCTGGTTGATGAACCGTCCCCCGGGCTGGGGAATGATGTTGCGCATGGCCCCGAAGCTCGGGTCCACTCCCCGGATGCGGGTGTTCACCGTCTTCGTCCCCGCGGTGACGCCGCGGCGCGTGCTGTACTCGCGGCTCAGACCTTCGAGCTCGGGGATGCGCGCGAGCAGCAGCTCCGCGTCCTCGTCGGTGAAGGTGATGGGTCGGCCGGAGGGGAGGCCCGCGTAGGCCCGCGTGGTGTTGCCCGGCCAGACGATCCCGATGCCCTCCCCGATGCCCCGCTTGCCCTTGTGGAAGGCGCGCTTCAGCCCCTCGCCGAACGACAGGAGGAGCACGATCGAGAGCGTGCCCCAGCCGATGGCCACGATCGTGAGGAGGATGCGCTTCCGGTTGACCTCGAGGTCGGCGAGGAAGAGCCGCCAGACGAGCGTGACTTCAGAGGCGAACATCGCTCAGGCCAGCTTCAGGGCGTGCACGGGGTCGAGGAGCGAGGCCCGGCGCGCGGGGAAGTAGCCGGCGAGGGCCCCGATGAGCCCGAGGAGGGTGGTGGTGGTCACGAGCACGATGGGCGACAGCTCGGGCCGCCCCACGAACTCCTCGAGGGACTTGGGCACGGCGGCGACGACGCCCACCGTGATCAGGAAGCCCAGCACCCCGCCCACCGCGGTGAGGGTCAAGGTCTCGGCGAGGAACTGCCTCTGGATGAACGCGGGCTTGGCCCCCACCGCGAGCTTGATCCCGATCTCCCGCGTCCGCTCCTCCACCACCACGTACATGATGTTCGAGACGCCGATGCCCCCCACGATCAGCGTGAAGGACCCGATGATCCCCAGGAAGAGACGGAAGGTCAGGAAGAAGGTGGTGAAGAACTTGGTCATCTCCGTGGTGTCCCACATCCCGATGGCTTCCTTGTCGTTCGGGTCGAACTTCAGGCGGCGGGACAAGACATCGTAGACCTTGCGGGTCACGGAGGGGACGAGCGCCGGGTCGTTCGCCTGGAAGATGAAGTTGCTCACGTAGCGCTCGTTGAAGAGTGCTCTGTGCGTGGTGTCGGGGATGAAGGCCTTCCTCTCGTCGCGGCCGCTGTAGCTCGAGTCCTGCGACTTGTGCTCCATCACGCCCACCACGAGAAAGGGCACGTTGTCGAGCATGATCGTCCTGCCCACCGCGTCCGCGTCCCCGAAGAGGTCCGTCTTGAGCTTGTCCCCCAGGAACACCACGCGCCGCCGCCGGTCCATGTCGAGGTCGTTCACGTAGCGGCCGCCCGCCGCGGGCACGATATTGCGCATCACCGCGAAGATCGGGTTGTTGGCGGAGATCTCGGGGGTGAGGCGCACGCGGTCGCGCCGGAAGGGCTTGTTCTCCGCCTCGTACTCTCCCGCGAACGTGGCCTCGGGGATCTCGCGGCGCAGCACCTCGATGTCCGCCTCGGTCACCCGGATGCGGCGGCCCTTGCCCAGCCCCTCGTAAGGCAGGGACGTCCGCGACGGCCAGGCGATCACGATGTTCTCGCCGAGGCCGTGCGCCGACTTCACCACCTGCTTCTGCAGGCCCTCCCCGAAGGCCACGAGGAGCGAGACCGCCACCGTCCCCCAGGTGATCCCGAGGAGGGTGAGGATCGTCCGGAGCTTCTGGTGGCGGACGTCCTGCAGCATCTGGCGCAGGAAGGCGAGCGAGGTCATCGAGGGTCCGCGGCTACTCGATCTTCTTGGGCGGACGTTCGACCACGAGGTCCTTCTCCTGGAGCCCCTCCGTCACCTCGACGCTCATGCCGTCGGAGAGGCCGACCTTGACCTCCCGCTTCGCGGGAGGAGTCCCCGGGGGGCCCGGGATCTCGACGCTCGCCTTGCCGTCGGCGAAGGTCACGAGCCGCTCGGGCACGAGGAGAACGTCCTTCTTCTCGCGCACCACGATGTCCGCGTTCGCGGAGTAGCCGGCGCGCAGCACCACGTCCTTCCCGGGCAAGAGGTCGATCTCGATGTCGAAGAGCGTCGCCCCTTCCGCGGTCTTGGACTTGGGCGAGATCTTGGCGACCTTGCCGTCCACGTGGGCGTCGGGGAGAGCGCCCACCTTGATGCGAGTGGGCATGCCTTCCCGCAGCTTGCCCACGTCGATCTCGTCCACCGTCCCCTTGAAGACGAGCTCCGACATGTCGGCGAGCGTGGTGAGTGCCGTGCCCGCCTGGTACGACGTGAGGGGCACCACGGGATCGCCCTCGTTCACGAGCAGCTCGAGCACGGTGCCCGCGGTGGGGGCGCGGATGATCGACTCCACGGCCAGCCGCTCCGTCTTGATCCGCCCCTTCTCGATGAGCGCGAGCTTCTCGGTGGCGAGGCTCAGACGGATCTTCGCGTCCTGGATGTCCTTGTCCGCGAGCTCCCAGTCCTGGCTGGAGAGGATGCCCTGGTCCTTGAGGGACTTCGACCGGTCGAACTTCTTCTGGGCCTGGTCGTTGACGTTCCGGGCGATCTCCACCTCGCGTCGGGCTTCGGTGAGCTCCATAGGCGTCGGGTCGGGGATGATGTCGAACAGGGGGTCGCCCGGGCGGACCTTGTCCCCAACTTCGCGGTAGGAGGTGCGGACGATCCCGGAGATCTTGCTCTTGACCGTGATCTCGCGCTTGGGCCTGATGGCCCCCACCGCCAGGGCCTTCTCGACCACCGGCCCGCGCGTCACCGGGACCGTCTTCAAGTCCTTGTCCTTGGACGAGTTGGACTTGCTGTAGAGAGCGGCGGTCACCCCCCCGGCGAGCACGAGGACACCCAGGCCGATCAACCCTTTTCGCATGGCGGGAGACATCCTTTCCCCAGTCACCCGCTAAGACGCTCCGAACCCGCCGAAGGGTTCAAGAAAAACCTAGCGCGCGGGTGCTCCCTCGGGGGGCGAGACCTTCAGGTAGCGAGGCGAGGTGCCCAGCTCCTTCCACTTCTCGGGGAGCTTGTACAGGGGATTGGGGGTCTCGACACAGACCCCACAGCGGATGCAGCCCTGGATCTCGGGGCAGTGGGGCGACAGCTTCTCCGCGCGCGACTTGTCGAGCTCGCGCAGGTAGTAGGCCTTGGCCACCCCGTTGTCCACGATGTCCCAGGGAAGGACCTCGTCGCGGCCGCGACCGCGGAAGAGATAGAAAGACGGATCGAGTCCCGCGAGCTTGACCGCCCGCTTGAAGTCCATCCTCTCGCGCACCGCGATCTCGAGGACCGAGGAGACGCGGCGGTCGCCGAGGGCGAGCATCGACTGCGCCCATCCGCTGCGCGCGCTCTTGCAGATCGCGTCCACGTTGGGCATGCGGCCGAAGGCCTTGCGCAGGAACTGGAGCTTCCTGTCCGTCTCCTTCGGGTCCTCCATGGGCAGCCACTGGTAGGGCGTCCCCGGTTTGGGCACGAAGGGATTGATGGAGGGGTGGAGCCGGCCCACGCGGCCCCGCGAGCGGCCCACCGCGAGCATGCGCTCGCGGATCGCTTCCGTGAGGGTGACGATCGCCTCCACGTCCGCGTGCTCCTCGTAGGGGAGGCCGACCATGTAGTAGAGCTTCAGGTTCTGGATGCCGTTCTCGAAGATCCAGGTCGCCTTCTCCAGGATCTCCTCGTTCGTGAACTGCTTGTTCAGGATCCGGCGCATCCGGTCGGAGCCGCACTCGGGGGCGAGGGTGAGCCCCTGGACGCCCGTGTCCGCGAGCTTGAAGACGAAGGAGGGCGTCAGGTCGTCGAGCCGGAGCGAGGCCACCGAGACCTCGTAGTCCATCCCGGCGAGGTCGTCCACGATCCCCTCGATCTCCGGGTGGTCGCAGACCGCGGTGCTCACGAGGCCGATTCGGTTCGTGGCCGCGCGCACGTCGCGCGCCCGGTCCACGATCTCCCGCCGCGTGAAGCCGCGCACGGGCAGGTAGTTGTAGCCCGCCCAGCAGAAGCGGCACATGCAGGGGCAGCCCCGCGAGATCTCGACCATGTACTTCATCGACATCTCGGTGTGCGGGGTGAGGATGACGGACTGCGGCAGCGCCATCTTGCCCGGCCACCCGCGCTGACGGAGGATAGCACCCGGCCCGTCGTAGGCGGCTACCGTCCCGTCCTCGTGGTATCGCACCTCGTAGCGCGACGGAACGTAGAAGCCGTCCTTCGCGGTCAGGGTCTCGAGGCCGCGCCGGGGGTCGGCGCCCCCCAGGATCCCGTCCATCATCTTCGCGACGAGAGCCTCGCCTTCGCCCACCGCCACGAGGTCGGCGAAGGGGGCGAGCGGCTCCGGGTTCAGGAAGAGCGCGGCGCCTCCGAGGATCACCAGGGGATCGCGATGCCCGCGCTCGGCCGCCCGAAGGGGCACCCCGCCCAGGCGGAGCATCTGCAGGACGTGCAGGTAGTCGTTCTCGAAGGAGACGGAGAAGGCGATCAGGTCGAACTCGCGGAGGGGGGTGCCCGTCTCGAAGCTCACGAGGGGGCTGCCCGTGCGCTCCAGCTCTTCCTTATCTATGTCGTCGGGAAGGAACGCCCGCTCGCAGACCACGTCGGGCACGGCGTTGAGCATCGCGTGGACGCTCTGGAAGCCGAGGTTCGACATCGCCACGAAATAGAGGTTCGGGTAGCAGAGGGCAACCCGGAACGACCCCTGCCGGGGGACGTCCTGCAGGTAGACCTCGGCCTCCCTTAGTCGGTCGTGGCGTTCGCGGAGGCGGCGGCTCATCAGGCTCCCTCGGAGGACCGAGGAAACACTGATTCTACAGGAGTTTTACCAGCTGATGTTCACGCCGGCCCCCACGCCCGTCCCCTGGGCGTCGGTCGACGGCACGAGCTGGATCTGGGTCTTCCTCCCCGCAGGCTCGCCGTTCTCGCGAACCACCGTCCTGCCCACGATGTAGCCCAGGGTCGCCCCTGCGAGGACGTCGCTCAAGTTGTGCTTGCCGCTCTGGATGCGCGAGGCCCCGATGAGGCTGGCGGCGAGGAACGAAGGAATTCCCACCTTGGGCCCGAAGTGGGCGTTGGCCACGGTGGCCATGGCGAAGGCGCTCGAGGTGTGGCCAGAGGGGAAGGAGAGGTTGTCGGAGCCGTCCGGTCGCGTGCGGTGGACGGCCTTCTTGGCAATCGTCGTGTAGACGTTGTCCACGATCACCGCCTGCGCGATGTCGTAGGTGGCGGAGCGGAAGGAGCCGGGCCCGCTCATGCGTCCCGCGGCGAAGAGGCCGAGCGTAACCGAGGCCATCACGGGAAAGCCGCCCGCCTTGCCTCCCACCTTGCCGAGCTGGTCTCCCTGGGACTTCATGAAGCTGTGCGCGCCGCCGTCCATGAATGAAGATGTCGCCGTGAGGCCGGACCCCACCAGGAACGGAACCAGGCTCTCCTTGCTGAAGACACCCACGAAGCTCCGGCCGAGGTTCTTGGGGAAAGCACCCAGGGTGCGGCGTCCGTCCTCTTCGAAGCCTTCCTTGGGGAGGAAGCGGGTCAGGTCCGGAACCTTGGGGGCGTCGCCCCCGATGATGACTTCCTGCGCCTGCAGGGGGGCGGCGAGGAGGCCGCCGAGTAGGAGGAAGACGCCCTTACGCATGAATTGTTACTCTCCCGTGCCCGCTACACGCGGACGAACCGGACAATATTACAGGAGCGTCCCGGAGTTGTCATTGGGCCGTACGAGAAATCTCCTGTCGGTGTTCGTCCTACGTGGTCTTACTCCCCTCCCCCTCCCCCTCCCCCCTGCTTGCGCAGGAACGCGGGCACGTCGAGGTCGAAGCGCCCCGAGCCCCCCGCGGCGGCCTTGGCGTTCGGGGTTTTCCGGTAGAACCCGCCCGATTCGGCGGCGCCCATGCCCTGGCTCGCGCTCGAGGAGGCGTTCATGTAGTTGGCGAGGTCCACGGGGGTGGAAGCGGGCTTGCGCGACGGCCGGTTGAAGCCGGTGGCGATCACGGTGACCTTCACCGCGTTGCCCATCGACTCGTCGGTCACGATCCCGTAGATCACGTTGGCCTCGGGGTCCGCGACCTTGGTGATGAGCGCGGTCGCTTCCGCCGCTTCCGCGAGCGAGAGATCGGGTCCGCCCGTGATGTTCACGATGACACCCTTGGCTCCCTCGATCGACGTGTCCTCGAGCAGCGGGTTCGAGACCGCGCGCTGCGCGGCCTCCGTGGCCCGGTTCTCTCCCTGGCCGATGCCCGTGCCCATGACCGCCTGCCCCATGCCCTTCATGACCGCGCGCACGTCCGCGAAGTCGAGGTTGATCTGGCCGGGCACGGTGATGATGTCGCTGATCCCCTGCACCGCCTGGCGGAGCACGTCGTCCGCCACCCGGAACGCCTCGGACACCGGCGTGTTGCGGGCGACGCTCTGGAGCAGCCGGTCGTTGGGGATGGCGATCACGGAGTCGACGCAGTCGCGGAGCTGGACGAGGCCCTCGGTGGCCTGTCCCATTCTCCGCTTGCCCTCCAGGCTGAAAGGCAGCGTGACCACGGCCACGGTGAGGACGTTCCCCGCGTCGCCTCCGAGCTGGCTGGCGATGGAGGCCACGACGGGGGCGGCCCCCGTGCCCGTGCCTCCCCCGAGACCCGTGGTGATGAAGACCATGTCCGACCCCTCGAGGGCGTCGCAGATCTTCTCCGTGTCCTCGACCGCCGCGTTCCGGCCCACGTCGGGGTTGGCCCCCGCCCCCAGCCCCTTCGTCAGCTTCTGGCCGATCTGGATCTTCACGGGTGCCCGGTTGGCGCGCAGGGCCTGGAGGTCGGTGTTGATCGCGATGAACTCGACGCCCTGGAGGCCCGAGGCGATCATGCGCGAGACGGCGTTGCCGCCGCCCCCCCCCACTCCCACCACCTTGATCCGCGCCCCCTGCGTCTCCTCTTCCGCGAACGTGATGCGCGATGTCTTGTCGTTCTGATGGCTCATGGTCAAATCCCTTCCGAACACCCGGTCATGAAACCGCAGCGCAGGCAGATGCGCTTGCAGTGGTAGGCGACGACGGCGGCGCCGCAGATCTCGCAGGGCACGTCCCCCACGTCCTTGGCCACGAGCGGGCCCTTGCGCGTCTCCCGCGCCCGGTCTTCCGCGATGGGCACGGGGGGAAATGCGGCGCCTTCATTCTTGACGTCCATCCCTTTTCCTCCGCTCGGAGCGGGCCTTTCGTTCCGCCCCCGCGATCAAAAGAAGTCGGACAGCCAACCCATGAGACGCCCGGTCACCTTCCCGAAGGTTCCCGTCGCCGCCTGTCGGGCGGGCACCATCCCGCGCCCCGCCCGGTTCCGATAGCCGCACAGCACGAGCCCCACCGCCGTGGAGTACACGGGGCTCGCCACCACGTCGACGAGCCCTCCGATCCCCGCGGGAGTCCCGCGGCGCACCGGCATGTCGAAGATCTGCTCCGCGATCTCCGGCATCCCCTCCAGGATCCCGCCTCCCCCGGTGAGCACCACCCCGCTGTTGAGGCTCCTCTCGAAGCCGGCCCGCCGGATCTCCGTGAGCACGAGCTGGCAGATCTCCTCCGCCCGCGCCTGGAGCACGTCGCCCAGCACCTGGCGGGCCATGATCCGGGGCTTTCGCCCTCCGACGCTCGGCACCTCGAGCGAGTCCTCCTCGGGGATCATCGAGGTCAAGGCGCAGCCGTACTTCTTCTTCGTCTTCTCCGCCTCGTTCACGGGCGTGCGCAGCGCCACCGCCACGTCGTTCGTGAAGTGCTCGCCCCCCACCTGGAGGACCGCGGTGTGCCAGAGCGATCCCTTCTCGAAGATCGCGAGATCGGTGGTGCCCCCCCCGATGTCCACGAGGGCGACCCCGAGCTCCTTCTCGTCGGGGGTGAGGCAGGCCTCCGCGGCCGCGAGCTGGGTGAGCACGGTGTCGATGACCTCGAGCCCCGCGCGGTTGGCGCACGTCACCGTGTTCTGCGCCGCCGTCTGCGAGCAGCTGATGACGTGGACGTTCACTTCGAGGCGCGTCCCCGTCATGCCGGTGGGGTCGCCGATGCCGTCCTGGTCGTCCACCACGAACTCCTGGGGGAGCACGTGCAGGATCTCGCGGTCCGGGGGGATCGTCACCGCCTTCGCCGCCTCGATCACGCGGCGCACGTCCTCGCGGTCGATCGTGCGGTTCTTGCTCGACACCGCGATCACGCCCCGGGAGTTGAAGCCCTTGATGTGCGTGCCCGCGAGCCCCACGTAGGCGGAGCCGATCTCCACCCCCGCCATGAGCTCCGCCTCTTCGAGCACGCGCTTGATCGCGTCCACGGTGGCTTCGAGGTTGATCACGACCCCCTTGCGAAGGCCCTTGCTCTCCGTCTGGCCGATCCCGATGACGTCGAGGCGCCCCTCGTCCGTGATCTCCGCGACGATCGCGCAGATCTTGTGGGTGCCGATGTCGAGCCCGACTACGTAGCGGTCTTTCTTCTTGGGCACTCTTACTCCTGGGTTGGCTTTGAAACGGAGGACCGGGCGTAGATTCGACCGCGGAAGCGGAGATCGAAATATTCCGTACCCGGCGCGCGCTCCTGGAGCTCCCGGCGCAGGGCGAGGAAAGTGGTGAGCTTCTTCCGATAGGGGGGGTCCGCGAGGAGCAGGACCTCGCCGTCGCGCTTGAGAACGACGCGGAGATCGCCAGAGGGCTGGACTTGAACCTCCGAGATCTCGCTGGCGAGATTTCCGAGATCTCGGAGGAGCGAACCCGCCCTCTCCGCCCGGCCCCGGCGGGCCTCTCCCTCGAGGCCCTGCAGGCCCCGAACGATCGGCAGGTCGAAGGCGGCGGTGCGCGGGCCGTAGATGTCGATGAGCCCGCCGTCGCCGTCCATGAGGTAG
The DNA here is from genome assembly GCA_963742595.1 of uncultured Acidobacteriota bacterium. Taxonomy (GTDB): domain Bacteria; phylum Acidobacteriota; class Vicinamibacteria; order Fen-336; family Fen-336; genus CAVPGH01. The sequence continues at coordinate 2,220,454 of CAVUMT010000001.1, forward strand.
AGGCGCTCGCACTCCGCGAGGGCGAGGGGCACCCGCTCCCGGATCTCCACCTTGAGGGTGTCGGGGAGGGTCCGCCCCACGCGCGCGTCGGCCACCCACGGCGAGGCCCGGAGCCGGGCCTTCAGGGCCTCGATGTCGAGGAGGAGGATGTTCTCCCCCACCGCGGGGCCCAGGAGCTCGCGCACCTCGCCTTCCGACAGGAAGTGGCTCCCCCGGACCTCCACCCGCCCCACCTTGAGGCGATCGCTCGCCATGACCTTCGCGTAGCTCGTCCACACCGCGGCCACCGCCACGAACGCCGCTCCCGCGAGCTGCAGCACGAGGATGGCCCGCGCGGTCCAGCCCCGGCGGGCCCGCCGCGCCCTCGAGGCCCGCGTCTTCCCGCGGAGGAACGCGGGCTCTTCGCCTCCCCCGTGGAGCGGGAGGTCGAGGAGCTCGTCGGGAGAAGGAAGGGGCAGGCCCCGGCGCGTCATGCCCGCGGCCTCCACACCTTGACCTCGAGCTCCAGGTCGACGCCTGTCACCTGCTCGACCTTTTCGCGCACGAGGTCGAGCAGGTCGAGGACGTCCTGGGCGCTCGCGTCCCCCTCGTTCACGACGAAGTTGGCGTGACGGGGGCTTACTACTGCACCGCCCCGGCGGGCGCCTTTCAGGCCGACCTCGTCTATGAGTTTCCCCGCCGGGGCGGAGGTCGTGTTCTTGAAAACACAACCCGCGTTCCGGCCACCGGGCTGGCTCTTCGTCCGTTGTTGAGCCAGCTCGCGGCTCTCTCTCTCCAGAGCCGCAGGATCGTCCTGTCTCAAGCCCACCGTGATCGAGGCGACGGCCGCCCCCTCGGGAATCGAAGACCCTCGGTAGTGGAAGCGCCAGCCTTCGGGAGGCTGCGTCCGCTCGCCGTCCTCGTCGTAGACCACGATGTCGCGGAGTACGTCGCTGATCGAGAAACCGTAGGCCCCCGCGTTCATGACCGCGGCCCCGCCGATCGAGCCCGGGATGCCCACGGCGCTCTCCATCCCGCGCCACCCTGCCCGGCAGCAGCGGACCACCGTGCGGATGAGGTTGGCCCCGCCCTCCGCGGTGACCGTGCCGTCCTCTCGGACTTCCACGCGGCGCATGTCCTCGGTGTTCACGACGAGCTCGTCGAGCCCCTCGTCCACCACCACGAGGTTCGAGCCCCCGCCGAGGATCCGGTGGGGCACGCCGAGCTCCGCGCGGGACTGGAGCGTCCGCTGCAGCTCCTCAAGCGAGCGCGGGAACGCCATCACCGCGGCGGGTCCGCCCACGCCCATCGTGGTGTGACGGGACAGGGGCTCCCCCTCGCGGAACGGGATCCCGGATTCGCGCAAGGCAAGGGTCATTCGGCGGTCCATCGTCCGTCGCCCGTCAGCACCCGGTCCTCAGGAAGTCCCCCGACGGCGGAGGAGCTCGTCCCCTGCCGTCCACACGCTGCCCGCTCCGAGCGTCAGCACCACGTCCCCGTCCTCCACCTCCGCGGCGAGCCGCTCCGTCGCCGCCTTCAGGTCTCCCGCGTACGCCGCGTGCCGGTGCCCGCGCTCCGCGACCGCCGCGGCGAGCGCTTCCGCGGTCACGCCGGGGATCGGCTCCTCGGACGCGGGGTAGATGTCGGTCAGGAGCACCACGTCCGCGAGGTGAAACGCCCGGCTGAAGTCGTCCCAGAGCGCCTGCGTGCGCGTGTAGCGATGGGGCTGGAAGAGCACGACGGTCCGGCGCTCCCCCGCCCGCGTTTTCAGCGTCTCCAGCGTCACCCGGATCTCCGTCGGGTGGTGGCCGTAGTCGTCGATCACGACGACCCCCTTCGACTCTCCCCGCTCCTGGAACCGGCGGTCGACGCCGGTGAAGCTCTGCAGGCCGTCCCGGATCGCCTCGAAGGACACGCCGAGGTCGGAGCCCACGGCCACCGCGGCCAGGGAGTTCACCACGTTGTGCCGCCCGGGAACGGAGAGGGTGATGGCGCCCAGCGTCTCTCCTCCGAGGATCGCGGTGTAGCTCGAGCCCGCGGGGTCCACCCTGAGGTCCCGCGCGGAGACGTGGGCCTGCGGCGTGAGGCCGTAGGTCACGACCCGCCGCTCGACACGGGGGAGGATGTCCTGGACGGGCGCGTCGTCGAGGCACAGGACGGCCGCCCCGTAGAAGGGGACCTTGTTCACGAAGCCGAGGAAAGCCTCCTGGATGTCGCGGAGGTCGCGGTAGGCGTCGAGGTGCTCGCGGTCGATGTTCGTCACCACGGCCACCGTGGGGCTGAGCTTCAGGAACGAGCGGTCGGACTCGTCCGCCTCCGCGACCATGAATTCGCCGCGGCCGAGCCGCGCTCCGGAGCCCAGCACCCCGAGCCGTCCACCCACCACCACCGTGGGGTCGAGCCCTCCCTTGTCGAGGACGAGGGCGACCATGGACGTCGTGGTCGTTTTGCCGTGGCTCCCCGCCACCGCCACGCCGTACTTGAGGCGCATGAGCTCCGCGAGCATCTCCGCGCGCGGGATCACGGGGATCCCGAGGCGGCGCGCCTCCAGGACCTCCGGGTTGTCCGCCTTCACCGCGGTCGAGGTCACGACCACGTGCGCACCCTGCAGGTGGGAGGACTCGTGTCCTTCCTCGCAGCGCGCTCCCATCTTCACGAGCCGGTCCGTGACCGCGGACCGCTTGAGGTCCGAGCCCGAGACCGTGTACCCGAGGTTCAGCAGCACCTCGGCGATGCCGCTCATTCCGGAGCCGCCCACGCCTACGAAGTGGATGTGCTGGAACTTTCTAAGCATCGCTCGACGTCTCGGGAAGAGAGAGGAGGTCGGCCACCCGGGCAGCGGCATCAGGTCGCCCGAGCCGCCGCGCGGCGCCTTCCATGGTTTCGATCCGCTCTGGCGCGTCCAGCAGCGAGAGGAGCGCGGCGGCGAGATCTGGACCAGTCAGGCTCCTTTCCTCGATCATCAAGGACGCCCCCGCGTTCCGCATCGCCTCGGCGTTCTTGCGCTGGTGGTCGTCCGCGGAGCGTGCGAAGGGCACGAGGACGGATGCCTTGCCGGCCGCCGTGAGCTCCGCGCAGGTCGTGGCCCCGCTCCGGCAGAGGACGAGGTCGGCTTTGGCGAAGCGGTGTTCCATATCGTCGATGAACGGCACGACTTCAGCTGCGCGTCCGGCCACGCCGTAAGCCGCGGAAATCGATGCGTGGCCGGACGCGCCGACTTGATGAACGATCCGCAGGCGATCAGCTTTGGGGAGATGAGGCAGAGCTTGGACCAAGGCTTCATTGATGACGCGGGAGCCCTGACTGCCACCGAAGGCCAGAAGAGTGAACGGAGGACGATGCTCCTTCCGCGGGATGCTCGCGAAACCACCACGAACGGGATTCCCCGTGATCACGCCTCTCGAGCCGAACGCCGCTCGGGCGGACTCGTACGCGCATGCCGCGTGGCGTACGAAAGGTGCGAGCAACCTGTTCGTAAACCCGGGTTTGGCGTTCGGCTCGAGGATCACTGTCCGGACTCCGAGAAGTGCCGCCATGAGGACGACCGGGCCGCCCGCGTACCCGCCGACGCCGAGGACGGCGTCCGGACGAAGGCGGAGGACGAGCGCGGCCGAACGCCAGAGTCCCCAGGGCAGCGCGAGAACCCCTTTGGCGAGCCCGAAGGCGCCCACCGCGTTGAGGGGCAGGATGGGCAGGAGCTCGAGCTTGTAGCCGGCACGGGGGACGAGGCGAGACTCAATGCCTCGCGGCGTGCCCACGAAAACGAGACTCCGCGAGGGATGTCGCCGGCGGAGCTCGTCCGCCACCGCGATCCCCGGGAACACGTGGCCCCCGGTACCGCCCGCCGCGATGAGGATAGGGCCCGCCATCTAATCCGCATGCTGGGACACGTTCAGGATCAGACCCACGGCGAGCATCGCGAAGACGAGCGACGTCCCCCCTGCACTGATGAACGGCAGGGGGATCCCCTTGGTGGGGAGCAGGCGCAGGACCATGCTGATGTTGACGAAGGCCTGGATCACGACGGAGAGCGTCAGGCCCGCGGCCAGGAACATGCCGAAGGGGTCGGGAGCCTTCCACGCCGCGCGCAGGCCGCGCCAGAGGAGGAGCACGAACGCGAGGACGACGGCGAGCGTGCCGAGGAGGCCCAGCTCTTCGCCGATCACCGCGAAGATGAAGTCGCTGTACGGATAGGGGAGATAGAAGAGCTTCTGGCGTCCCTCCATGAGCCCGACCCCGTTCAGGCCGCCCGTCCCCACGGCGATGAGGCTCTGGATGATCTGGTAGCCCGCGCCCCGGGCGTCCGACCACGGGTTCAGGAACGCCTCGATGCGGTCGCGGCGATAGGCCGCGGTCATCACCGCCTGGTAGAAGAGGACGCTCCCGGGAAGGGCGAGGGCGGCGAAGTAGCGGAGACGAACGCCGGCGAGGTAGAGCATCACCCCGCCCGTGAGCACGAGGGTGGCCGCGGTCCCCAGGTCGGGCTGGATGTAGACGAGGAAGGCGAGCCAGCCGAGCAGCAGGAGCGCGGGAAAGAGCGCGGGCAGGAACTCGTTCACACGCTCGCCCCGCCGCTCGATGTGGTAGGCGAGGAAGAGCACCACCGCGAGCTTCGCCATCTCCGCGGGCTGGAAGGAGAGGCCGGCGAGGCGGATCCACCGGTGCGTGTCGTTCACGGGGCGGAGGAAGAGCACGAGGATGAGGAGGGCGGTCGTGATCCCCACCACCGCGTACACCACCGCGGGGTGGCGGAGCGTCCGGTAGTCGATGCGGAGGGCCGCCACCATCACCCCGAGGCCGATCACCGCCCACACCCCCTGGCGGACGAGGAAGTAGTAGGCGCTGCCGTGGCGCTCCTGGGCGAGGGCGGAGCTCGCGCTCCAGACCATGACGAGACCGAAGCCGAGGAGGGCCACCGTCACCGCCACCAGCGTGAGGTCGGAGGAGAGCTTCCTAGCCACGGCCCGTCTCCAGGAGGCGCCGCACCTCGTCCTTGAAGGCCTGCCCGCGCTCCGCGTAGTCGCGGAACATGTCGAACGAGGAGCAGGCGGGGGCGAGGAGCACGGTGTCCCCGCGCACCGCCAGCTCCGCCGCGCGCTCCACCGCCGCCCGGAGGGTAGGGCACTCGTCGACGGGCAGCGTCCCTCCGAGGGCGGCCGCGATCTGCGCCCGCGCCTCCCCGATCGCCATCACGCGCTTTCCCCGCCGGGCGAGGGCCGGGCCGAGGTCCCGGAAGTCGCCCCCCTTGTAGCGGCCCCCCATGATCACGAGGAGGGGCCCCGCGAAGGACTCCAGGCTCTTGCGGGCGGCGTCCACGTTCGTGGCCTTGGAGTCGTTGTAGTACTGGACGTCGTGGCTCGTGGCCACGTGCTCGAGGACGTGGGGAACGCCGCGGAAGCGCTCCACCGCGCGCGCGATGTCCGCCGTGTCCGCTCCGAGGATTCGCGCGGCGGCGGCGGCGGCGAGGACATCGTTCGCGAGGTGCTTGCCGGGGAGATGGACCGCGGCCACGGGGAAGAGGATTTCCTCGCGGCCCTCCAGGCGCAGGCAGGCGTGGTCGGCCTTGAAGAAGGCGGCGTCTCCAGGGAGCGGCTCCCCGTCCTCGTGAAAGCGCACGACTCGCGAACGGATCCCGTGCGCTTTCACGCGGTGAGACAAGACCGCCCAGTCCGTCCGGGTCTGGTTCTCGAAGATTCGCGACTTCGCCTGCGCGTAGGCGTCGAACGAGGGATGACGGTCGAGGTGGTCGGGCGAGAGGTTCAGGAAGACGGCCACGTGAGGCCGGAAGGTCTCGATTCCCTCGAGCTGGAAGCTCGAGACCTCCACCACGAAGACGGTGTCCTCCGTCGACCCCTCCACGAGCGAGATGAGCGCTTCCCCGATGTTGCCGCCCACGCGCACGTCCCCCCCGCGCTCGCGGAGCATGGCCCCGAGGGCGGCGGTGGTCGTGCTCTTGCCCTTGGTGCCGGTGACCGCGGCCACCCGCCCCTTCAGGTTGCGGAAGGCGAGCTCGATTTCCGCGACGACGGGCACCCCCGCTCCCCGCGCCGCCTCCAGCTCCGGGAGGTCCCAGGGCACGCCCGGCGACACCACGATCGACGAGGCGGAGACGAACGTGTCCCGGCGGTGACCCCCGAGCTCCAGCCGCACCCCCAGCGCCTCCAGCCTCATGGCCTCCGCTTGGAGCTCCCCCGCCGGCTTGCGGTCCGTAGCCACCACCGACGCTCCTCGGCGCGCGAGGAACTCCGCCGCCGCGACCCCCGAGCGCGCAAGCCCGACCACGACGGCATCCCTCGCCACAGCCACGGCGTCTTCAATTCCCTTCCCGGTTCATGGTCACTACCGCAGCTTGAGCGTCGTGAGGCTGAAGAGCGCGAACACGAAGGCCACGATCCAGAACCGGATGATGATCTGCGGCTCCTTCCACCCGATGAGCTCGAAATGGTGGTGCAGCGGCGCCATCCGGAAGATCCGCTTCTTGCGGAGCTTGAACGAGCCGACCTGCAGCACCACGGAGAAGGCCTCGATCATGAAGAGGCCCCCCACCAGGAAGAGGAGGAGCTCCTGCTTGATGAGGATGGCCACCGTGCCCAGGGCCCCCCCGAGGCTCAGGCTTCCCACGTCGCCCATGAACACCTGGGCGGGGTAGCAGTTCCACCAGAGGAAGCCCATGGACGCCCCCACCATCGCCCCGCAGAAGACCGTGACCTCGCCCGCCTCCCGCCGGAAGAGGAGGTCCAGGTAGTCGGAGAAGACGCGGTGGCCGGACACGTAGGCGAGAGCGGTGAAGGCGGCGGCCGCGATGAGCGTCGTCCCGATGGCGAGGCCGTCCAGGCCGTCCGTGAGGTTCACCGCGTTGCTCGCGAGGGTCAGGAGGAGCACCGCGAACAGGACGTAGAGGACACCCAGATCCGGCACCACGGTCTTGAAGAACGGAAACGCCAGGCGGGTCGAATACTGCGTGGGCTCGACCTGGGCCAGCCAGAAAACGGTCGAGCCCACGAGAGATCCCACCGCGCACTGCCCCAGGAGCTTCATGCGCGCGGTGAGGCCGAGGCTCTGCTTCTTCACCACCTTCAGGTAGTCGTCCGCGAAACCGATCGTCCCGAAGAGGAACGTTGAGCCCACGAGGATCCAGATGTTCTTGTTGGCGAGGTCCGCCCACAGCAGCGTGGGCACGAGGATCCCCGAGAGGATGAGGACGCCCCCCATGGTCGGCGTCCCCGCCTTCCCCTTGTGTCCCTGCGGTCCTTCCTCCCGGATGAACTGGCCGATCTGGAGCTGCCGCAGCCGCTCGATCATCCACGGCCCCAGCACCAGCACCAGGAAGAGCGCGGTGAGGCTCGCCATCGCCGTGCGGAAGGTGATGTACCGGACCACGTTGAGCCCCGAGATCTCGCCGCGGAAGGCGTAGAAGAGCTCGAAGAGCACTCACGCACTTCCGGGCGCGCTTCCGCCCGTCTCCCCCTCCGGGAAGCGCGCCCGGAGAGCTTCGACGACTTTTTCCAGTTGCACCCCTCGCGACGCTTTCACGAGCACGGCGTCGCGAGGGGAGATGAGCCTGTTCACGCCGTCCGCCGCTTCGTTCGCATCGGCGAAATGGTGAAGCGCCTCGCTGGCCATTCCCGCTTCCCTCGCCCCCCTGAGCAGCTCCTTGGCCAGCTCGCCAACTCCCACCACCACGTCTACCTTTCCCGCGAGCTTCCGCCCGGCTTCCCTGTGCAGCGCCGGCCCTTCTGGCCCCAACTCGAGCATGTCCCCGAGCACTGCGAGCCGGCGCTGCACAGGGAAGAGCGAGAGCGCCGTGATCGCCGCCGCGAGCGCGTCCGGGCTCGAGTTGTAACAGTCGTCGAGGAGCACCACTCCCTCGCCGAGGCGCACGATTTCTCCCCGGTGTCGCGCGGGCGCCATGTGCGTCGCCGCCTCCGCCATCGCCTCGGGGGCGACGCCGAGGGCATGCGCGGCCGCGGCCGCGGCCAGGAAGTTCTCGACGAAGTGCGGGCCCGCGAGGGGAAGGGCGACGTCTACCGTCCGTCCGCCCACCCGCAGATCGAAGCGCATTCCGAAGCCCGTGCCCCGCCAGCTCTCCGCGGAGACGTCGTGGCGGCGGTCGCGCCCGAACCAGACGACGTGGCCGCGGAACTTCTCGCCGATCCGCCGCACGCGCTCGTCGTCGCCGTTGAGCACGGCCGTGCCTCCCGGCCGCAGGCCTTCCAGGATCTCCGCCTTGGCCGCGGCGATGTCGTCTATGGACGAGAAGAACTCGAGGTGCACGGGGCCGACGCGCGTGATCACCGCGACGTCGGGACGCGCGATCCCGGACAGCTTCCGCAGCTCCCCCGCCGCGGACATTCCGAGCTCGACGACCGCCGCCGTGTGCTCCTCCTGCAAACGGAGGAGGGTCAGGGGCAGCCCGTACTGGTTGTTGAGGTTCCCTTCCGTCTTGAGCACGGGCCCGCGCGTGGAGAGGAGCGCGGCCGTCATCTCCTTGGTCGTGGTCTTGCCCACGGAGCCGGTGATTGCAACAACACGCACCTCCGCGGCCAGCCGGCGATGCCGAGCCAGATCCTGCAGCGCACGGGTCGTGTTGTGGACGCGGAGGAGGGGCAACGACGCGGGGGCAGGGGCGTCCCGATGGACAACGGCGGCCGCCGCCCCCTTCATGGCCACGTCGGCTAGAAAATCGTGGCCATCAAAGTGCGGCCCCGCAATCGCAAAGAAGAGCTGGCCTTGGGAGATCGATCGGGAGTCGATGGAAACTCCGGAAAAGGCCGACGCGCGACCCTCGCTCGATAGCGTTCCTCCCGTGACCGCCACCACTTCATCCAATGCGTCGCGCGTCGGCAGTGTCACCGTACTCATCTCTTCCCGTTCGGAGCGGCGAGCCGGTGCACGATGTCCCGCACCACCTGCCGATCGTCGAAGGGAACCGTGCGGTCGCGCAGGACCTGGTAGGTCTCGTGGCCCTTGCCCGCGATGACGACCACGACCCCCTCCCGGCCCAGCTCCAGAGCCTTGGCGATCGCGTCGCGCCGGTCCGGGATCACGTAGATGTCGCCGGCGCGGCTCCGGGGAACGCCGCGCCGGATCTCCTCCAGGATCGCCTCCGGGGGCTCGCTGCGCGGGTTGTCCGAGGTCAGGATCACCACGTCGGACAGGCGCGTGGCCACCGCCCCCATGAGGGGCCGCTTGGTGCGGTCGCGGTCCCCTCCGCATCCGAAGACGGTGATGAGCCGGCGCGGGCGCAGCTCGCGTACGGTCTCGAGCACGTTCTTGAGCGCGTCGTCGGTGTGGGCGTAGTCCACGAGCACCGTGAACTCCTGCCCGGCCTGGACGCGCTCGAGGCGTCCCGGCACCCCCCGGAGGGAGCCGAGGCCGCGCCGGAGCACGTCCTCGGGGAGGCCCAGGGCGAGGCCGGCGGTGAGCGCGGCGAGCACGTTCTGCACGTTGAAGCGGCCCAGCAGCGGGGTGGTGATCTCGAGCGGGCCGACGGGGGTCCGGGCGCGGATCCTGGTCCCTTCCAGGGACAGTGTCACCTCCTCCACCGCGACGTCCGCGGGGGCGCGGAGCGAGTACGTCCAGACCCGGCCGCGCGAGACCCGGACGAGCTCGTCCGCGTGGTCGTCGTCGCGGTTCACCACGGCGTGTCCATCCTCCCGCAGGAGCGTGTCGAAGAGGATGCGCTTGGCCGCGAAGTAGGACTCCATGTCGCCGTGGAAGTCCAGGTGGTCGCGGGTGAGGTTGGTGAAGACGGCGACCTTGAAAGCGCAGCCGTGCACCCGCTTCAGGGCGAGGGAATGCGACGACACCTCCAGGACCGCGCGGCGGCAGCCCGCGTCCACCATCTGGCGGAACAACGCTTGCAGATCCGAGGACTCGGGAGTGGTGCGGGCCGCCTCGACGAGCCGGTCCCCGACCCTGTACTCGACGGTGCCCACGAGCCCGGGTTTCTCTCCCGCGGCTCGAAGAGCCGCGTCGATGAGAAAGGTCGTGGTCGTCTTGCCGTTCGTCCCCGTCACGCCGACCAGGTCCAGAGAACGGGCGGGGTGGCCCAGAACGGCGGCAGACAGCACGGCCAACGCCTCCCGAGCGTCCCCTACCCGGATCCACGGGACGCCCGGGAGTGGCGGCCCTTCCGACGCCACCGCCGCCGCTCCCTTCTTGAGCGCCGCGTCCACGAACCGGTTCCCGTCCGTTGTGAGGCCGCGGATGGCGACGAAGAGCGACCCCACCCCCGCCTGTCGCGAGTCGTGGGTGACGGCGGTGATCTCCTCTTGGGGATCGCCACTCCGCTCCGCCCCGGGGAGGAGGCCCGCGAGCTCGGAGAGCTTCACGGCGCTCCTCCCGGCTCGCGGCCCAGGGTCAGGACACACGGGTTTCCCGCTTCAATCTCCGTGCCCGGCTCCGGGGACTGGGCGACCACGCGCCCCGAGCCGTGGAGCTCCACGATGAGGCCCCGTCGGGCGGCCAGGATCGCCGCGTCGCGCGCGGAGCGTCCTCTGAGGTCGGGCATGAGGGCCGGCTCCCCCTCGTTCTCCTTCGCGGGGGGCGGCTCGGGGCGGTAGGCCACGGGCACGATCGGGCTCTCCAGGGGCGCGCTCGCCCGCAGGACGCGCCGCGCGTCGTCCGGGGCGATCGCGCGGTAGCGGAGCGCCGCCTCCGCCACCCGCGCGAAGACGGGCGCGGCCACGTCGCCCCCCTGGTTCCGGGGACCCCGCGGGGAATCGAGGGAGACGAGGACGACGAACGCGGGGCGCTCCGCGGGCACGAACCCCACGAAGGACGCGACGTGGTCGATCATGGAGTAGTGGCCGGAAGGGTCGACCTTCTGCGCGGTCCCCGTCTTGCCCGCGACCACGTAGCCCGGGATCTGCGCGTTCTTCCCCGTCCCGATCCTCACGACCTCCTTGAGCATGTCCGTGAGGGTGGAGACGGTCTCCGGCTCGAGCACCTTGCGGACCACGAACGGCTTCACCTCCCGGACCACCTGTCCCGACGCGTCCTCCACGCGGGCGACCACGAGGGGCTTCATCAGGTAGCCGCCGTTCGCCACCGCGGCCGCCGCCATCGCCATCTGCAGCGCGGTGACCCCGACCTCCTGGCCGAAGGAGAGCGAGGGCAGGGAGAGCGCGCTCCACTTGGACGCCGGGCGGAGGAGCCCCGCCGACTCTCCCGGGAGGTCGATGCCCGTGGGAGATCCGAAGCCGAAGTCGCGCATGTAGCGGCTGAAGTTCTCGCGCCCCACGCGCTGGGCCACGCGGATCATCCCGATGTCGCTGGAGCGGGCCACCGCCTCCTTGAAGGTCAGCTTGTCGAAGACCGCGTGGTCGTTGATGACGGTGCCCGCGATCTCGATCGTGCCGTTGCCGCAGTCGAGGATCTCGTCGGGATTGACGACGTGCTCCTGGATCCCCGCGGCGGCGGTGACGATCTTGAAGATCGAGCCCGGCTCGTAGGCGTCGGTCACCGCGCGGTTCCGCCAGCGCGAGGAGGGGTAGGCGGCGAACCGGTTGGGGTTGAAGGTCGGGCGGTTGGCGAGGGCGAGTACCTCCCCCGTGGTCGGCTCGAGCACCACCACCACCCCGGCGGCGGAGCCCGTCTCCGTCATCGCCCGCTCGAGCTCGCGCTCCGCCGCGTACTGGATGGACTCGTCGAGGGCGAGGACCACGGTGTGGCCGTCCGTGCTCGGCCGCTCCGTGTGGCCCACGGGCCGGCGGCGCGCATCCGTCGTCACCACCACCTTCGCGGCGCGCCCGCGGATCGCGTCCTCGAACGCGTACTCCACCCCGCTCATCCCCGTGTTGTCCACTCCCACGTAGCCGAGCACCTGGCTCGCGAGCTCGCGCTTGGGGTAGTAGCGGCGGTTCTCCGAGAGGAAGCCGATGCCGTCGAGCTGCAGCTCGCGCACCGTGCGCGCGGTCGCGGGGTCGAGCTTCCTCTTGACCCAGACGAAGGCGCGGTTCCGCTGGAGCTGGGCGAGCAGATCCTTCTTCCCCGCGGCGTCGAGCCCGAGGGCGCGGGCGAGGGCGGCGGCAGTGGCCGCGGGCTTCGAGATGTCCTGGGGGACGGCGTAGAGGCTCTCCGCGTCCACGGAGAAGGCGAGGGGATGGCCGTTCCGGTCGAGGATGGGCCCCCGGCGCGGGTCGAGGTTGATCGTGCGCTCGCTCTGGCGGGTCCCCTGGTGCTCGTAGTGGGAGCGCGCGAGCACCTGCAGGTGGAAGAGCCGGATCCCGATGACGAGCGCCCAGAGCGACATCGAGAGCGCGAGCAGCATGAGCCGCAGCCGCGTCATGCGCTGGCGTCCCACGGGGGGAGCCGCGTCGCGCGCGTGGGGCGAGAGGGTATCCATGGTCAGTTCGTCACGGTCCCGGGGGTCCTCTGGCTCGCGAGGTGCGCGCCCGGCGGGAGGGGCTGCGGCGGCTCCACCACGAGAGTGCTCTCCGCGGGAGGAGGGACGAGGCCGAGGTCGCGCTCCGCGATCGTCTCCACCCGGTGCAGGTTCTCGAGCGCGGCCTTCTCCAGCCGGAGCTTGCGGTTCTCCTCGCGGAGGCGCTCTCTCTCCCGCGAGAGCTGGACGGCGGTCATCCCCGAGTTGCGGATCTGGAGGGCGGGCCACGCGTAGAGCACGAGGCCGCCCACGAGCGAGAAGACGAGGAAGATCAGGAGCCAGATCTCGCGGCTCGAGCGGGGATCGACCTGGCGCACCACCTTCGAGTTGTCGATGGGCTTGCCGAGCAGGAAGGCGGCGCCGTCCCTCACGCGGCCTCCTCGCGCGCGATTCCCCGCAGGCGCGCGCTGCGCGCGCGGGGGTTCTCGCCCGTCTCGCGGTCCCCGGGCCGCAACGGCTTCTTCGTGAGGAGGGAGAACCCCTCGGGGACGAGGGCCCGGAAGGCCTGCTTGACCTCGCGGTCCTCCAGGCTGTGGAACGCGATGACGGCCATTCGTCCGCCGGGGCGGAGGGTATGGGCGAGCGCGCGGAGCGCACCCCCCAGCCCCTCGAGCTCGCGGTTCACGTGGATGCGCAGCGCCTGGAACGTGCGCGTGGCGGGATGAAGCCCGGGCCGGCGGCTCCGCGGGGCGGCGCGCTTCACGACCTCCGCGAGCTCGCGGGTCGTGCTGAGGGGCCGCGCGTCCACGATCGCGCGGGCGATCCTCCGCGAGGCGGTCTCGTCGCCGTAGCGGTAGAGGAGATCCGCGAGCTCGCGCTCGCGCATGCGGTTCACGACATCGGCCGCGGTGGGGCCCTCCGACCGGTCGAGCCGCATGTCGAGCGGGCCGTCGGCCTGGAAGCTGAGGCCGCGCTCGGGATCGTCGAGCTGGGCGGAGCTCATGCCGAGGTCGAGGAGGATGCCGTCGACCGTCTCGGAACCGAGCAGCGAGGGAATGTCACGGAAATCGGCTTTGAAAGCTCGCGCTCGCTCGCCGAATTCCGCGAGCCTCAGACGAGCGAGCGCGAGTGACTGACCATCCCGATCCGTCCCGAGAAGGCGTCCGTCGGGGGCGCTCCGGCGGAGGATCTCGGAGGCGTGTCCGCCCAGCCCGAGAGTTCCGTCCACGTAGCTTCCCCCAGGCTTCACCGCGAGCAGCTCCAGCGCTTCCTCGAGAAGGACGGGGCGATGGTCCACGGCATCAGATCCCGAACTCCGCGAGGGCCTTCCCGTCGTCGTCCGTGAACGGCTGCTGCTTGAACAGCCGCTCCTCCAGCCGCTGCTGGTTCCAGACCGCGAGGTGGTTGTGCTGCCCGAGGACGCTCACCTCCCCCGACATGCTCGCGGACTCGCGCAGGAGCTGGGGAAGGAGCACTCGGCCCTGGCGATCGAGCGACGTCCCCTGCCCGAAGTAGTTCACGCGGTCGAGGAAGCGCACCTTCGAGGGCAGCGTCGAGGGAACCGCGGCGAGACGGCGCTCGATGTCGAGCCACACCGCCATCGGGTAGAGACGGACGAACTCGCCGGTGATGCTCGTGGCGAAGAGCTCGGCGCCCCATTGCGATTCGATGACGGTACGGAAGCCGTTCGGGACCTTGAGCCGCCCCTTGTCATCGATGCGCGCGCGATGGTTGCCCCGAAGCATGTCGACACCGTTCGCGGGAAAAGGATCGGCCGACCACCCGAAGGGGATGGTCGTCCGACCACTTTACTCCACTAAAATCCACGGCGAGTCTAGACGTGCGACAACGGGGTGTCAAGCGGAAAACGAACTAGCGTTTGGGTTTCCCCTGTGGAAGAGAGGGTCCGGACGGGGGGGGATCCGAGGGGGGGAGGGGGCGGAAGGGAGGGGCCACTCCACCCCGAGCGTGACGTCGTCGAGGAGGCGCTCGGCGTCCCGAAGGAAAGCGTCCCAGACCGCCGGAGCCCAGACCTCGAACCGGTTCAGCACGCCCACGACCACGACGTCCTGGACGAGACGCGCGCTCTCGCGCAGCGGAGGGGGCAGGAGGATGCGCCCCTGCACGTCGAAATCGCAGTCCGCGGCGCGGCTCGCGAGGAGACGCGTGAGCGCCTTCACCGGCCGGCTGAAAGCGGGCAACGCTCGGAGCTGCGCCTCGAGACGTGACCATTCGGCCGGCGGATAGGCGGCCAGGCACTGGTCGAGGAGCGTCACCACGACGGACGACGCCCGCTCGCTCGCGAGGGCGCGGCGGAAGGCCGCGGGGACGGGAAGCCGTCCCTTCCCGTCGATCTTGTGCCGATAAGTCCCTTTGAACACAGCGGGCTAGCAGTATTCCACACTTTCTTCCACTTTTCCACACTTGCGAACGGAGGGGGCTAGCGGGCGGGCGGGCGGCCGGCAGGCTTCCTCGCCTGCAGGCCCTTCGTGACCAGCATCTCCGCGAACGTATCGATCAGGCGCACGTCCCACATCCCGACGCTCGCTTCGCGGCGCATCTCCGCGAGCGCCTCGTCGTGGGTCATCGCGTCGCGATAGGCGCGATCGGAGGTGAGGGCGTCGTAGACGTCGGAGGTCGTGAGGCAGCGCAGCGCGATGGGAATGGCTTCCGCCGTGAGGCCGTCGGGATAGCCGAGCCCGTCCAGCCGCTCGTGATGCCCGCGAATGAGGTGCACGAGGGGGGCCATCGTCCGGAGAGGCTTGCAGATCTCGAAGCCGATCGCGGGATGCTGCTTCACGACCTCGTACTCGGCGGTGGTGAGCCGGCCCTTCTTGTTCAGGAAGTCGCCGGGGATCCCGATCTTGCCGATGTCGTGGAGGAGCCCGGCGCGGCGCAGGTTGAGCCGCTCGCGGGTCGAGAGCCCGACGACCCCTCCGAGCTCCTCCGAGTAGGCGGCCACCCGCTCGGAGTGGCCCTGCGTGTACTTGTCCTTGGCCTCGAGAGCCTTGGCGAGGCTCACGAGCACGTTCTCCGCGACCTCCAGCTCGTCGATGAGCGCCTTCGTCCGAAGGAGGGACTTCGTGCGGAGCTTGAGCTCCTCGAAGTCCACCGGCTTGCTCAGGAACTCGTCGCAGCCGGCGGCGATGCCGGCGATGTGGTCCTCGCGGGCCACGAGTGCCGTCACGAGCACGATGGGAACGAGCCGCGTGCGCTCGTCGAGCTTGAGCAGGCGGCACGCCTCGATCCCGTTCATGCGGGGCATGGAGACGTCCATGATCACGAGGTCGGGAGGATCGGCCAGCGCCTTCTCCACCGCCTCCTGGCCGTCTTTGGCGGTCGAGATGCGATAGCCTTCCGACCCGAGAATGTCGGAGAAGACCTCGACGTTCTCGGCGAGATCGTCGACGATCAGGATGCGCCGCATCATCGGCCTTTGCCCGTCATTTACGTATACAGATGCTACTTTTTTCGTATCACAGTATCTACTGAATTACCAGCAATTTCCATGACGATCTTACCTGGATACCGACGCGAATTCGCCTACCTCGCCTCCCGGTCACGGCTCGGCTTGAGGTTCGGCCTGGAGACGATTCGGCTCCTGCTCGACCGGCTGGGACGGCCGGAGCGAGCCTACCCGATCCTCCTCGTCGCGGGCACGAACGGGAAGGGGTCGGTCGTGGCCTACACGGACGCGGCCCTTCGAGCCGCCGGTGTCCGCGTCGGCCGCTACACCTCGCCGCATCTCGTCCGCGTGAACGAGCGCATCGCCGTCGACGGTCGCGTGGTCACGGACGCGGAGCTCGCGCGCGCGGTGGGCCGCGTGAGGAAAGCGGCGGGGGAGCTCGTCCGGGTGCTTCGGCTCGAGGCGCACCCCACGTACTTCGAGGTGATGACCGCCGCCGCCCTCGAGCATTTTCGGCGCCGCCGGGTCGACGTCGCCGTCCTGGAGGTCGGGATGGGGGGGCGGCTCGACGCTACCAACGCGGCCGAGCCTCTCGCCTCCGCGATCGTGAGCCTCGACTACGACCATCAGGAGTACCTGGGGGGAACGCTCCGGGCCATCGCGACGGAGAAGGCGGGGGTGCTGCGCTCCGGTCGCACGACGGTTCTCGGCCCGCTTCCCAGAGAGGCGCGCCGCGCGATCGCCGCCCGCGCCCGCGCCGTGGGGGCCCGCCTCGTCGACGCAGGCCGCGGCGTCCGGGTGCGCCCGGGGAAGGGCGCCATCGACGTGCGCACGTCGCGGCGGACCTATCGCGGCATAGTACCCCTCCCCGGCGCCCACCAGCGCGCGAACCTCCTCGTCGCCCTGCGCCTCCTCGAGGAGGCGCGAGCGGCGGGTCTCCGCTTCGACCTCGGCCGCGCCGGCCGCGGCATCTCGGACACCCGGTGGCCGGGCCGCCTCGAGCGGGTGGAAGGCGACCCCCCCCTCCTCCTCGACGGCGCCCACAATCCCGCCGGCGCGCGTGCGTTAGGCGCATACCTGCGGGATCGGGGGCCCTACGTGCTCCTCTTCGGGGCGATGGCGGACAAGGACGTGCGGGGAATGGCCCGGGCGCTCTTCCCGCGGGCGGCCGCGGTCGTCGTCTCGCGCCCGCGGGGCGGACGGGCGGCGAGCCCGCGCACGATCCTCCGAAGGAGCCCCGGCCTCGCGCGTCGCGCTCTCGTCGAAGCCCGGCCTCGCCGCGCCCTGCTGCGCGCGCGCCGTCTCGCCCTCGAGGAGGGCCCGGGCGTGCCCGTGGTGGTGGCGGGCAGCCTCTACCTCGTCGGTGAGGTCGTGGCGCTCCTCGCCCGGGCGCGCTGATCAGCGCGCGGCGGGGATGGGGGAAAGCCGCTTGCGGAAGTGCTCGAGCGCCTCGGGAGTGGACCATTCCGCGGGACCCACGTAGTGCTCGCGCACCACCCCCTCGCCATCGATCTCGAACGTCTCCGGGTAGCCCGTCGTCCGGTAGGCGGCGGCCATCCGCCCCCCGGGATCCCGAAGTACGGGGAAGGTCACGCCGTGCTCCTGCACGAAGCGCCGGAGCGCGCCCTCGTCCTCGTCGACGGAAACCGAGACCACCGAGAGGCCCTCCTTGCCGAGGGTGCGGTGCAGGCGCTCGAGGGACGGCATCTCCTGCACGCAGGGCGGGCACCAGGTCGCCCAGAAGTTCAAGACGACGAGCCGGCCGCGCAAGGAGGCGAGGTCCAGCTCACCCCCCGCGAGTGCGGGGAGCCGGAGGGGAGGGGCGACGACGCCCTTCTTGAGGGCGTAGCCCTTGTTCTCGGCGAGGCGGACGTATCCGAAAGCGGCGAGGACGACGGCCGTCAGCACGACGAGGGGCCGGAGGGAGCGCGACATCTACCCGTCCGATTCTAAGCTTAGAATCCCCCCCGGTGCCTTCGCTCTCCCCGGACGTCCTTGCCCTCGCTCCCGAGCTCGTGGCGCTGCGCCGCGAGCTCCACGCCCATCCCGAGCTCGCCTTCGCGGAGCACCGGACCGCGGCCCGCGTGGCGGAGTTCCTGGCGGGGAGCGGGCTCGAGGTCCGGACGGGCGTGGGGGGCACGGGGGTGCTCGCGACCGCGCCCGGAGCTACGGGCCGCACGGTGCTCCTGCGCGTCGACCTCGACGCCCTGCCCATCGCGGAGCAGAGCAAAGCACCCTACGCCTCCCGGAACCCCGGGGTCATGCACGCCTGCGGCCACGACGGGCACACCGCGATGGGAGCGGCGGCGGCCCGCGTGCTCGCCCGGCGTCGCGGGCCCGGGTGCTTTCGCGTCCTCTTCCAGCCCGCGGAGGAAGGCGAGGGCGGGGCCCAGGCCGTCATCCGCGACGGCGTTCTCGAGGGCGTCGACCTCGTCCTGGGGATCCACCTGTGGAACGAGCTGCCCGTGGGCACGCTCGGCGTGAAGGCCGGTCCCTTGATGGCCGCGGTGGATCGCCTGCGCGTGGTGGTGCGCGGCCGCGGCGGGCACGGGGCCATCCCCGACCGCGCGCGCGACCCCATCGTCGCCGCCGCCTACGTCGTCACCGCCCTCCAGACCGTGGTCTCGCGCGAGGTCCCGCCCGTCGAGCCCGCCGTGGTCACGATCGGGGCGATCCGCGGAGGGGAAGCGTTCAACGTCATCCCCGACGAGGTGACGCTCCTCGGAACCATCCGCACCTTCGACGCCGCCCTCCGCCGCTCCATGCCCGAGCGCATACAGCGCATCGCGGACGGGATCGCCCGGGGCCTCGGGTGCGTCGCGGAGGTCGAGGTGAAATCCGGCAACCCCGCGGTGATCAACGACCCGGGAGTGGCCGAGCTCGCGCGGCGCGCCGCCTTGCGCGTGGTGGGAGAGGAGGGTGTCGTCCTCCCCACCCCCACGATGGGCGGGGAGGACATGGCGCTCTACTTCGAGCAAGCTCCCGGCTGCTTCGTCTTCGTGGGGTCGGCAAACCCCGCGCGCGGCCTCGACCAGCCCCACCACAGCCCGTCCTTCGACTTCGACGAGGACGCGCTCCTCGTGGGCTGCGAGTTCCTGGTGCAGGCCGCGGAAGAAGCCCTGCGCGGCTCCTGACCGCGCGCTCAGGAGCGCCGCCACTCCTCGCGAAACACGGTCGCCTTCTCCACCCGCGGCCAGACGATCTCGTGCCCGATCCCCGGGCCTTCGGGGACGGCGATCGTGCCCCGGGTACCGACCACGACCGGCGGGTCGATGAGGTCCTCCTCGAAGTAGCGCGCGCTCGCGGAGGTGTCGCCGGGCAGCGTGAAGCCGGGCAGGGTCTGGAGGTGGACGTTGGCGAGGCGCCCGATCCCCGACTCCAGCATCCCCCCGCACCACACGGGGGCCCCGCGGTCGCGGCAGACGTCGTGCACCGCGAGGGCGCCCGCGAAGCCGCCCACCCGCCCCACCTTGATGTTGACGATCCGGCAGGCGCCGAGGGCGAGGGCGTGGCGGGCGTCGTCCGCGGAGTGGATCGACTCGTCGAGGCAGACGGGCGTGCGGATCTTCGCCTGGAGCGCCACGTGGTCGACGATGTCGTCCCAGGCGAGGGGCTGCTCGACCATCATGAGGTCGAAGGCGTCCAGGGACTGGAAGAGGGCGGCGTCCTCCAGCGTGTAGGCGCTGTTGGCGTCGACCATGAGGGGCACCGCCGGGAACCTCTCCCGGATCGCGGCCACGAGGTCCCGGTCGTGTCCCGGCTTGATCTTGATCTTGATGCGCCGATAGCCCGCGGCGACCTCCGTCGCGACCTTCTCGAGAAGAGCGGTCGCGTCCTTCTGCAGACCGATCGAGACGCCGGAGAGAATCTCGCCTCCCCGCCCCCCGAGCAGCCGGTAGAGGGGCGCTCTCTCGCGCCGGGCCTGAAGCTCCCACACGGCCATCTCCAGCGCCGCCTTCGCCATCTCGTGCCCCCGCACCCGCGCGAAGCTCGGAAGCACCTCGCGGGGCGAGCCGACCTCACGGGACAGGAGGAGGGGGGCGAGGAAATCGCGGAGGACGTGCCGCACCGTCCCGATCGTCTCCGGCAGGTAGTAGGGATCGACGTCGGCTACGCACTCCGCGTGGCCGGTGACGCCGTCCGCGGAGACGGAGACGAGCAGGAACTCCTTGTCCTCCGTGCGTCCGAAGCTCGTCTCGAAGGGCGAGCGCAGGGGCAGGCGGAGGCCCCGGACCTCGATCCTGTCGATCTTCATGGGCGGGCGACCCCTACGCCTAACGCAGAGGTGCTAGCGCCCGCGCGGGGGCGCGGGACACGCAGCGTCGGCAGAGGCCGAAGATGTGGTGGCGGTGGCCCTCGATCACGAAGCCGAGGCCGGCCGCGATCTCGTCCTGAATGCGCTCGATATCGGGGCTGCTGAACTCGAAGATGGCCCCGCAGCTCTTGCAGATGAAGTGGTCGTGGTGCGCGCGCTTCCAGTCCCGCTCGAAGCGCGACTGCCCGTCGAGCGCGAGCTCGCTCGCGAGCCCCGCCGCCTGCAGGAGCTTGAGCGTCCTGTAGACGGTGGTCCGCCCGATGTCCGGCCGCTTGCGCTGCACGATGTGCAGGAGGTCGTCCACCGAGAGGTGGCGCTCCGAGCGGAGGAAGAGGTCGAGGATGACCTCCCGCTGCTCGCTGCGCTTCAGGTGGTTCTTGGTGAGGTAGGCGGCGAAGACGTCCTTCTCCTCGCGGCCGGTCGTGCTGGCCATGGCCTTTCCCGCGAGACTAGCTTCGGCTCCCCGGCCTGTCAACGCGAAGAGCACCGTAGGCGAAGAGTGGCGAGTAGTCCCGCCACTCCGCCTTCCCGCGGCGCGCCACCGCGACGCGCCACCGCGTGCCGAAGCGCCCCCGTGAGAGCTCGAGCTTCACGACGCACGGTCCCCGGTCCCCGCGATCGGCGGGGAGGAACGTGCGCCACCAGGAGGCGGTGGCGCGCGTGGAGAGGCGTATGCCGGGGGCGAGGTCCATCTCCGCCCACAGGACGAATCCCCCGAAGGCGCTTCCGTCCCGCAGCGGGAAGCGGGCCCGGAGGCCCTCGAGCCGGAGAGGTGCCTGCGCCCGGCGCAGGTCGACGCGGAGGAGGGTCGCCCCGGGGGCGACGGTCCTCACCGGGCCGGGCGGGAAGAGCTGCGGGACGTGGATGAGGAGATCCGAGATCGTCCGGTCACGAACCAGAGGCGGGAGGACGCCCAGGACGAAGGGACGGACGGGAGCTGCCTTGAGAGAAATGGCCCAGGGTACGATGGCACCTCCGGGCTTCAAGAAATGTCGGCGCGCTCGTGTGAGGAGCGGAACGATCCCCTCTTCGAAGCCCTCGTTGCCCACGGTCTCGCTCACCACCACGTCGAACCGCCGCGAGAGGCGGAGCCGGCGGGCGTCGCCCCGGACGACCCGCACGCGATCCGCGACCCCGTTCTCGCGGGCGAGCCTCTCGATCACGGGGACGAGCAGAGGCTCGCGCTCCACCGCCACCACCTCTCGCGCGCCGAGGCGGGCCGCCACCACCGACCAGATCCCGGTGCCCGCGCCGAGGTCGAGAACACGCGCGCCGCGCTTCACGCGGGCCCGGAGGGCCCTGAAGAACGCGCGGTTCCGCTCCGCGTCGCCGAGAAGGGTCGCGTGGTAGGTGAGGAGGTCGCGCAGCCGCTCCGGCGTGCGGAGACGAGCCGCGCTCCTCCTCACCGGGCTCCCCCCGACGCGCGGCGGGCGGCGAGCGCTACCTCCACCGCTTCGATCGCCGACCGGTCGGGCCGGAAGCGCAGCTCGTAGGCGGGGACCGCGCGCACCGCGCGCGCGCACGTGGCGAGGGCCCGCGCGATCGCCGGAGCGTCCCAGAAGGGCGGGAAGGAGCGGGCGAGGAGACGCGCCGCCGCCTCCGGTACAGGGAGGCGGCGAACCTCCGTCGCGCGCGCCGCCTGCAGGAAGAAGATCGCCTGGAGGGGCGCGCTCTCCGCGGATGCGTGCCGGCCCGAGCCGTGCCAGGGGGTCCCGAACACACGCCAGGGCCCCCGCGCGCGACGCCGGAGGACGAGGCGATCGTCGCTCAGGATCCGCGAGGACGGGCGGTGCCGGGCCCAGAGCCGGGCGGTGGTCGTCTTGCCCGCGCCGGAGACGCCGCAGAAGACGAGCCCGCGTCCCCTCCTCGCGACACCGCAGGCATGAAGCACGAGCGCGCCCCGGCGCGCCGCGTGGTGCTGGAAGAGCAGCTCCTCGAGGGGGTACGAGAGCGCGAAGCCGGGCCGGCGGCTGTAGGGCGTCACGGGAAGGAAAAGAGTTCCGCGGCGGCGTCCCGCGTCCACGAGCACTCCTCTCGCGGCGGGTCCGGGACCCGGAGGGGGCCGGAACGTGTAGAGCAGGCCCCGGTCGTGCCCGTACGCGCGCCAGATCCCTCCCGAGTCGAAGAGCTTCTCTCCGCGCGACGGAAGAGGGACCGGCTCTTCGACGAGGGACAGCTCGATGTCCCTTCCCCCGCGCGCGAGGAAAGGACGGAGCCGCCTCGACACGGCGAGGGCCTTGTGCGGACGGGGCGAGCGCACGGCGAGAGTGAATCCGCCGACCCGCAGGCGGAGGGTGGACCGGTAGGGAGCCACGGTCAGGGAGCCGCGGAGCGGGGTCGAGGTCGGGTCGTCTGGATCTGCACGAGGCGTGGTTCCGCATGGCCACACGAGCCGCAGCCTCCGAGGTGCCGGGCGGACTCGCTTTCGGGAGCCGCGGCGAGCTCGCCCGTGCCACGGCAGCACGTGGCATCGCGCTGGTGGCCGGAACCGTCCCCGAGCAGTGCGTGCGCCCGGAGGTGCGTGATCTCGCAGAACTGGGCGACGCGCGCCTCGGCGTCCCCCAGCTCCATCTCCGCCGCCCCCGGGCAGTTGCCGCACACGGGCCTCAGGCTGCAGCGGCGGCAGACCGCGTCCGACTGCCACCGGCGCGAGCGCGCGGCGGGCAGGAACTCGTGCCATCCCCGCGAGAAGCTCTCGGTGCCGAGGTCGAACGACGCCCGGCGCGAAAGCTGGCAGAGCTGCAGCTTCCCGTAAGGGTCGACGGTGAACCCCATCTGCCCCGCTCCGCACGTGTAGACCTCCTCCGAGGGGGAGGGGCCGGCGGCCACCGCTTCGCGGAACGACTGCTCGTAGGCCGCGCGCAGGCCGGGGTCTTCGAGGTCGAGGAGGACCGCCCTCTCCGGGTCCACCTGCAGCTCGGGGTTGCGGTTGGCTCCGCAGTCCACGCGCGGGTTCAGCAGGCTGTCGTGCCGGAAGTCGACGCCCAGCTCCTCCGCGAACCGGCGCATCGCCGCGACCTCGTGGGCGTTCCAGGACAGGACCATGGTCTTGAGCTTGAGGGGGATGCCCAGTGCTTTGAGCTTGCGGATTCCCCGAAGGCAGAGGTCGAACGACCCGGGCACGCGAGTGACGCGCTCGTAGGTCTCCCGCGTCATCCCGTAGAGGCTGACCTCCACGCACGCGGGGTGGAACTCCGCGAAGAGCTCGGCGATGCGGTTCGTGACGAGCGTCCCGTTCGTGAAGACGGTCACGCGGAGGCCCGCCTTCACCGCGTGCAGGTAGAGGTCCGGGAAGTCGGGGCGCAGGAGCACCTCGCCCCCGGTGAGGAGGAGGTCGAGACACCCCTCCGCCGCGAACTCGTCGACGAGCGCCGTGAGACGCGAGAGCGGCAGCTCCCTCGTCCGCTCCGCGCGCGAAGCCGCGGGCTGGTTCACGTAGCAGTGCGCGCACGCGAGGTTGCAGCGGAACGTGGTCTCGAGCGTCCCCTCGAGGGGCACGCGGGTCGCGTAGGCCCCCGCCTCCTCCAGGAGCTGGGAGAGCGGAATCTCGGGGACGGCCGCCACCCGGCCTAGCTCCCGATGGTGCGATTGACGATGACGGCGCCGCGCCGGCAGACGACGGAGCTTCCGCCCACGGGCGTTTGCTTGCAGCCCGTCACCGCGAGCTCGTCGGGCACGAGCTTGATCTTTCGGACGCGCGGCGCCTCGTACGTTTCCTTGGCTCTCGGACGCTTTTTCACGACCCCTCGCTTGCCGTGGTGGCTACCGTTCCGGCGATTCTAGCCCATCGCGACCGGCGCGGCGCGGCCGGCGGGGGAGGACGAGCGAGGGATCGCCGAGAAGGACGAACCCTTCGACCACCGCCGACGCGGCGGGATCCGCGCGGAGAACGGCCGTCTTCGCCGCGCGCACGGCCTCCCCCAGCGTCGCGCCCTCGAGGAGCCGCGCGTAGACGAGCTCCGCGAAAGCCCCCTGCCGGTCGGGAGAGCTGATTCCCACGGGCCCCACACTCGCGAGAGCGCCTCCCCGCGGCAGGAGAACGAGCGCCTCGTTGATCGTGGCGCCGCCGTCGTACTGGTACCACTGGGATTCGCAGGCCCACGTGAACAGGAGGGTCTCCCTCCCCGTGTCCGCGAGGCTCGCGAGGTCGTCGTGGCCCAGGAGCACCTCGTCCGCCCAGCGGTCGGGACCCCCGTGGCCGAAGTAGTGCGTCATCAGCGGGCCCGCGCGCCAGCCCTCGAGGAGCGTCGCGCGCGCCGTCACCAGCCGCTCGCGAAGGTCCGCCCAGCGCGCGGACGCGGCGAGGCCGCCGAGGGCGCGCTCCGCGAGCCCGCGGAAGGAGAGGTCGCCGGCTCCCGGATCGTCCACAGCCACGAGCTGCCCCGCCGCGTGCGCGAGCACCTCCGACTGGCGGGCGATCTTGTCCACGACCACGTCCGCCTCCAGGGCGGTCTGGACGGGCAGGCGTCCGATCGCGACGTCGGGAGCGCCGTCGCCGTCCGTGTCCGCGAACGCGTTCTCCGAGGGCACGCGGCCGAAGTCCCCGTCCCATCCGTAGAGCGACGGCACGTAGGACGCGAGACCCTGCCCGGTGAGGTCGCGCCAGTCGAAGGTGTCGTCGCCCACCAGCAGGACGTGGCGCAAGCGGGCGCGCCGCGCCACCTCGCGCACCAGGCCGCGCACGGCCTCCGCGTCGAAGACGCCCGCGGTGTAGCGGTCGTAGGCGCGCTCCACGTCCACCACCAGGGGCTCCAGTCCCTCCGCGGCCTTGAGCTGGGCGATGCGGAGGGCCGCGTCGAGAAACCGCGCATGGGTCACGATGAGGTAGCGCGTTCCCGGCGGGACCTCGAGGCGGGGATCGAATGGAGAGAGCCGGGAGACCTGGGCTTGACCTCCCGCGGCGAGCCTTACCCCGAGATCGACGGCGTCGAGGAAGACGATCTCCGGCTCGCCCACCGGCGGGCGGCGCAAGAGCTCGAGCCGCAGGGTGTTGCCGTGCTCCTGGAGGACGCCCGCGGGAAGCGTTCCCTCGACGACCCCCGGGGCCCGTTCGGAGAAGCGCGCGTCTCCCACCCGCACGTGGTTGATCTCCGCGCTCACCGCGTGGGCGTGCGCGGAGGCTCCGAGGAGGTGGACGCGGACGCGCACGGCACTCGGGGACGGGACGAGCCCGGGGAGGTCGAACGCGATCGGCCCCGGGGGGGTCCCCGTCGCGAGGACGTCCCAGATCCACGGGTCGCCCGCAGGATCGACGAACGGAGCGAAGAGGACGTCCTCCTGGATGCGCACGAGGCCGTTCGCCAGCGGGGGCCCGGATCGGGTGAGACGGACCGGCCTCGGAAAACGGGTGGCGGCGCCGGTCACGACGTACACCGCGCGCTCCGTGTAGTCGGTCCGGAGGGGCTCCGCCTGGAGCTCCAGGGCTCCTTCACGCACCACGAACGCGACGGGCCGGCCGAGGCAGGTGACCTGCAGCTCCTCGGGGGGAAGTGCCAGGCCCTGGGCGGCGAGGTCCGAGAGGGGGACGCGCAGGAGGCCGCTTTCCGCGACCTCGACCTTCACCCCGACGCGATCGGCCGACGCCGACGACGCCCATTCCTCGGGCCGCGACCGCGAGCGCCGCTCGGCACGCGGGCCGCGCCCGAGCGCCCGCTCCTCCTGGCGCTCGAAGGCTCGCGCGTGCCTCTCGTCCCCGGTCTCGAACGGCCCGAGCAGGCGCGCGCCGCCGCGCACGTCCAGCTCCTCGATCCAGATCCGTCCCGCCCCGGACGCGTCGACGAGCGCTTCGTACGTCACGGGGCCGTTCGTGTCGGGGCGGGCCGCGGGCACGGGCTCCTCGGTGAGCCGCTCGCGGACGCCGCCTTTACGCTCGGCCCAGACGTGGAAGCCCCGAGTGCCCCGCTGGCTTTCCGTCGCGAACTCGACGCGTCCTCGACGCACGCGCACCCCGGAGAGGGACGCACGGGTGACGGCGAGACAGGTCTGGACGCCGGGGACGAGATCGGGGTTCGCCGTCTGCACGAGACCGGCGGCGCCCGGGGTGGCGTTGTGGGGGACGGAGCCCGCGGTCAGCCCGTTCGCTCCGCCCGTCACCGTCACCGTGGGCCCCGCGCCCACGTTGTCGGAGTGGAAGACGAAGCCGCCTCCGCCGCCGCCCCCCGGTCCGTGGGGGTTCGCGCTGGGCGCGGCGCACGGCCCGTTGTTCGGGCTGCCTCCCGCCCCTCCCGTCGCGACGAGCGTGAGGCCCGTGAGGTTCGGACCCGTGCCTCCGGTAAAGGCGGCGCCCGAGCCCGCGACGAAGACGATGGCGCCTCCCGCCCCTCCGCCGCCCCCGCCGTCGTTCTCGGTGCAGACGCCGGCGGCGCCCCGCGCCGTGATCGTGCCCGTGCCCGTGACCGCGTCGGTCCGGATGAAGACCATCCCTCCGCCGTTCGCCCCCGTGCTCGGCCCGTTGTTGTTGCGGCCTCCAGCACCTCCCCCGCCGCCGGGGACGAGCCGGCCGAGCAATGCGGGGAAGGAAGCGCCTCCCCAGCCGCCGATCGTGAGGTTCGTGGCGTTCGTATTCCCCCCCCGGCCCCCCGCGCCGCCGTTGCCGCCGCCGCCGCCGCCCGAGTTCTGGGTGTTGCCGAGGTCGCCGGCGTCGCCCCCGCCCCCCGCGTTGCCGGGAGCGCCCCGCTGCCGGTCGCCGAAGGGGACGCCGTCCGTGCCCGTGGCCCCCGGTGCCTCCGCCGCCCCGGCGAGCGCGAGGAGGCTCACCGGCGAGCCCGCGATGCCTTCGCCCTTGCGGCCGCTCGCGGGGTCGGCGTCGGGCGAGCGATAGCCCGCCTGCAGGCCCGTGCGGCTGCCGGTCAGGGCCTGGCCGATCCCGCCCCGGAAGCCGAGGCCGTCGACGGTCGCATTGCCTCCGCCGAGCGTGAGCGTCCCCGCCACGTCGACCGCGAGCACGCCGCCCACGCGGCCGTTCCAGCCGAACGCGGTGAGCGCCGCGCCCAGGGTCACGTTGTTGTAGCGGGGGACCCGGATCACCTGGTAGGTCCGCTGCCCGCGACGCGTCATCCCCATGTCGTCGCGCCCCGCGGTCGTGTAGGAGTTGACGAGCCCGGCGCTTCCGCTCGCCCCCACGACGCAGACCTGGCTCGCCCCCGGCGTGCATCCCCCGGACGCCACGCCGATCGCCGCGCGGGCGACCACGTACTCGTAGAGCCCGCTTCCCACGATCGTGGACCCGCTGCCGTTTCCCGAGGTCGTGGACGCGGTGCACGCCCCGCCCCCTTCGTTGGTGCCGTCCCCGTAGCACTCGTCGTCGCCCTGGTTGATCGTCGCGTCCTGCATCTGGACCACGAGCAGCATGTCGCCCGCGGCGATCGCCGTCGCCCCCACCGGCCGCACCCCGTAGCCGGTGTCGAGGCTCAGGAGGCCCGCGGAGGACGTTCCCGTGCCCGCGTAGTAGCTGTTCACGACGCCCGTGATCGGCGCGGGCGCGTTGGGAAAGCTGCACGCTTGAGCGTGGACGCGCGCGGGAAGGAGGAACGCGAGCGCTCCGGAGGCAAGGACGACGGCCCTGCGGCAGAGACGTGTCACGGCCTCTCGCGGCCTAGTGCTGCGCCGGCGTCGGGGGCAGGCTGAGCGCCGGATCCCCCAGGAGGTTGAACCCGTGGACGACGTCGGTGAGCGTCGGACGCTCCTCGAGCGCCTGACGCTTGCCCATCATGATCGCTTCGCCGAGCGTCGCTCCCGGCACGTAGAGGGCGCGGTAGGTCTTGTCGAAGAGCACCCGGTGCCCGGCGGGAGCCGAGATCCCGGAGGGGCCGAAGCTGGCCACGGCCCCGCCCGGAGCGAAGAGCATCTCCTCGTTGACCGTGCGGCCGTAGATGTCGACGTACCACTGGGCGAGGCAGGCCCAGGACAGGACGACGCCCGCCCGCCAGGCGCCCCCCGAGCCTGTCACGAGGGCGTTCGTCAGCAGGCTCTCGTCGGCCCACTGGTTGAACCCTCCGTGCCCGAAGTAGTGCGAGAGCATCACACCGCCCTGCCACGAAGCGTCGAGGGCGGCGCGGGCCTGCGTCACGTCGGAGCCCACGCTCACGAGGGCCGCCGTCTGACCACGGCGGAGGAGGCCGAGGGCGCTTTCCGCCTCCTCGGGGAAGTCGGCGTCTTCCTCTCCTGCGTTGTCGGCCACGAAGACGTGCCGGCCCGCGTACGGGGCGAGCACCGCGGCCTGGCTCTCCACCTTGTCCACCAGGAGGTCCGCTTCCGCCGGCGTCTGCGCGGGGAGGCGGCCGATCGCGAGGTCGGGCTTGCCGTCGTCGTCCGTGTCCGCGTAGGCGTTCTCGCTCGGGATCCAGCCGAAGCTCTGGTCGCGCACGAACAGCGAGGGGACGAACGCGGGGAGACCCGACCCCGTGAAATCGCGGGGGTCGAACGTGTCGTCGCCGAGGAGGAGCACGAACCGGAGGAGCCCGCTCTCCCGGCGGGCGTGCCGCACGAGCGCCCGCACCGCTCCCGCGTCCTGGACCCCCGCCGCGAAGCGGTCGTAGGCGGTCTCGGTGTCCACGATCGCGGTGGCGAGACCCTCCGCCGCCTTGAGGCCGGCCAGCCGCTCCGCCTCGCCGCGGAAGAGCGGATGCGTGACGATGAGGTACTGGACGCCCGCGAGGGCGGGGAGCGTGCCGTCGTAGGGCAGGACGGCGGCGGGGGTGAGGGGCTGGCTGGGCGGCGTCGGCCACTCGCCGAGGTCGAGGTGGTCGATCGACACGAAGCCGTCGTCCACGGGAGTCGTGCCGGGAAGGGGGGCCGACGAATACTGGAGCGTGAGCTGGTTCCCGGTCTCGCGCAGGTGGTCCGCGGGGAAGACGCCGGTGAGGAGCGCGCGCCCCGTCCCGTCGAAGGTGACGGAGCCGACGTGCACCCCGTTCAGCGCGGCGTCCACGGTGTGGCTGTGCGGCGACTGGCCGGCGAGGCGCAGCCGGACGGGGACCGCCTCCGCGCTCGCCACGAACCCGGGAAGGTCGAAGTCGCCGGCCGCGGGGTCGACCTCGACCACGGGCCAGGACCCCACGCCCACGTAGTCCCAGACCCACGGATCGGCGCCGTCGGGACCGGTGGGGACGTAGAGGAGATTGCGCTCCACCCTTCGGAAGCCCGGCCACGCGCCGTCGCCCGTCCGCGTGAGCCGCGTCTCGAGGCCGTAGGGCGGCGGCGCCACGGCGGCCGTGAGCACGTACGCGTTGCGCGAGGTGTAGTCGGTGGAGAGAGCCCTCGCGGTGAAGACGAGCGCCCAGGAGCTGCCGTCCGCCTCCACCCGGAACGGGACTTCATCGCCGAGGTTGTAAAGACGCATCCGCCGCGGCCGCGGACTGGATCCCAGAGCACCCAGCTGCGAGGCGGGAACGCGCACGACGCCCGCGCCTTCGACCTCGATCTTCAGGGCAGGGGCGGCGGGGACGCCCGCGCCCTCGACGTGCGTGCGGCTACGCGATGCGTCGCGATCGACCCGGGGACGTGATTCGTCGTCCGCGCGGCGGCCGCGGACGACTCGCGTGTCGCCCCGAGGCACGCCCATCCGATCGAATCGGGTCTCGAGCGCCTCCACCTCGCGCGCGAGCACCGCGTCCCCCACGGGGAAGGGACCCTTTCGCAGCCGGTCGCCGTCCGTCTCCGTCTCCACGATCACCACGTACGCTTTGGTCACCGCCCGCGTCCGCACGCGGTACAGGATCGGGCGCACCGAGTTCGGCATCGGCGAGCGCACGGGCTCGTCGTGGAGGGCCGCGAGCCTCGCGAGGCCGCGGGGGTCGTCGGTCTCGAAGAGCTGGAAGGACGAGGTGTCCTTCTGGTGGCCGGTCGCGAACTCCACGAGTCCGCCCCGGTCCACGCGCACGCCGCGGATGCCCGCGCGCGTCACCGCCGCGAACACCCAGGTGGCGGTCACGCTGTCGGGGTCCGAGGACGGAGCGTTCATCGACCGCGAGGTGAGGGTGACGAAATCGCGCTCGAGCACCTGGAGCAGGTCGATGGTGCGCACGAGCTCGTAGGCGAGGGTCGCTCCCGCGGGAACGGCGACGTCGGGACGCAGGTCGCCGTCCTGGTCGAAGGCGGGGTTGACCGTATTCCAGGTCCCGTCGCCGTCGGTGTCCTCGGCGATCGGGGTGTCGGGCACGCCGTCCCCGTTGGTGTCGACCCGGAGCACCGTGTTGTGCGCGAACGCGTCCTGGCCGTAGAGGCCCGCGGCGGAGACCGAGAGCTCGAAGCGGTCGTTCACCGACTGGTCGTTGAGTATCGTCCCCGGGTAGGTCGCGGTGGCGTTCGGGGTCACGAGCCGGGTTCCCCCGCCCGAGAGGTCGTGGACCTCGTTCGAGACGACGGTGGTCGTGTCCGTGGCCGCCCCGAACAGCAGGGGGTTGAGGCGCGAGGCCGCGGTGATCTGGGCGACGTCCACGGTGCCGGGGGCGGAGCCGGGGTCGGTGGTCACCACGAAGATGAGCTGGGCGGCGTTCGGGGCGAGGAACGCGGTGTTCGCGACCTGGAGGTCGACTCCCGGGTTGAAGATCCCGTCCCCGTTCGTGTCCGCGTAGATCGTAGTGGGCCAGGAGAGCGCGCTCGCCACGTAGAGATCGAACGTGTCGAAGAACCCCGTGCGGTTGACCACGTAGTGCGCGTAGCTCGTGGTTCCGCCCGGGCCGAAGAGCCCGCTGTTGTCGGGCGTGACCACGACGGGGGCGAACGCCGAGATCACCGTGATCTCGTCCTTGGCGTCGTCGGCGATGGCGGGGCTGCGGGTGGACACCGCGTTCAGCCGGACCGTGTTCTGAATGCCGAGAGGCGTGCCTCCGGGCACGGTGGCGCGGACGTCGTAGCTGCGGATGGCGCCCGGGGCCATGTTCCCCGTGCTGAGCACGGGTCCGCCCACGTCCCAGACGCCGTCGCCGGTCAGGTCCGTGGCGATGATCGCCCCCGTGTCGGGGTCGATGAGGTCGATGCGCCAGGGGAGGAGGTCGTTCGTGACGGTCAGCACGAAGCTGTCCGCGACCGCGCCCGTGTTCGTCACGTCGTGGGAGAACGTGATGAAGGTACCCGCCGCCGCGAAGCCGGCGTTGTTGGGCTCGACCGTCACCGCGCCCACCACCACGACGTCCTGCGCGGACGCCTGACTGGGGTCCTCCTGATCCGTGTCCACGATCGCCAAGTTCGTGATGACGGTGCCCCCGGCGACGCCCGCGTTCACGCTCGCCTGGAAGGTCAGGACCAGGCTCTGGCCGGGGGCGATCGTGAAGCCGGCGACGGGATCGACGACGCTCGAGTTCGTGCTGGGCTCGGTGCAATTGAGGGCGGCGGGTGGATACACGGGCAGGCAGGTCACGGACACGCCCGCGGCGACCGCGTTGAAGCCGATCCCCTGCACCCATGCCGGGAATTCCGCCCCCGTGCGCCGCCGCTCGAGCGTGATCTGGCCGTTCGTGGTGTATCGAGCCGAGAAGATCGAAAGCGGGTAGTTCGTGCCGTCGTCGTCGTTTCCGTTGTAGACGAGGGCCATCCGGTTCGCGGTCTGGGTGTTCGTGACCACGTTCACGGTGGCCGAGCCGGCGTTGCCGTCGAGAAGGAAGTCGTAGTCCACCTGGAGGAGCGGATGCGTCATCGTGTACACGTCGAAGTTCACCGTGACGTTGCTCTCCGGCTCCTCGGTGCCCACCGCGACCAGCGTCTCGCTCGCGTTCTGGGCGGCGCCGTTGCCGAGCGTCACGATCGCCCCCTCCGCCGACTCGCCGGTATCCGGGTCGTTCGTGTGCCCGGTCCCCCAGACCCAGGTGTTGGCACGGACCACCGAGGAGATCGCCGCGGTGTTGTATTCCCCCGCCGCGTTCAGGCCGGGGCCGCCGTTGCTCCCCGTGACGTTCACGCGCTGGACCGTCCACGCGGATCCCCACTGCACCGCCATCACCGTGCTCGTCGCCGTCTCCGTGCCTCCCGTGCCGTCGCGCGTCCAGTTGATCGTGTTCGTGCCGGTGGGGAAGAGCCGGACGTGGCAGGTCTCGTGGTCGGCGCCGTCGTTGTCCGCGGTCGAGCAACCGGAGCCGTTGGCGCCCCCGAAGAGCACGACGCGGCCGAGGTCGGTCCACGCGGGGGTGGTGGTGGCGGTGCCCGTGGTGCCCGCGTTCAGATGCGTCACCTCCACGACGTCGACGAGCCGGAACCCGTTGGGATCCGTCGCGCAGCTCGGGGAAACGCATTCCACGACCGTGATCACGCCCACCCAGTTGACCTCGTCCCCGCCGCGCGTGAAGCGGAGCTGGTTCGCGCCGAGGGTGGTCCCGAAGTTTCCGAAGGGATCGGCGCTGAGACGGGCGTAGTCCTCGTCGGGGGTTGTGTCGGTTCCCCCGTTGCCGTCGGACCCCTGCACGATCACGAAGTAGTTCGGGACGAGGGCGGGGAGGGTGAGCGTGCAGGTCAGGCCCGCGAAGTCGGTGCCCGCCTCCGAGCACTGGTCGGGAGCGGCGCCGTCCAGGTAGATCTCGCTGACGCGGATGGCGTTGCCCGCGGTGGTGGTGACGCGCGCGGTGCCCGGCACGTAGGTCGTGTTCGCGGGCACCACGTCGACGAGGTGGACGCCCGTCTGGGTCGCCCCGGTGTGGTTCGTCACCGTGACCGTGTAGGTGGTGGCCTGGCCGGGGAGGATCGTCCCTCCCGCGCTCGAGGTCTTGGTGATGGCGAGCGGCGGAGGGTCGAAGCCCACGTCGAAGTTGTTCGTCGTGGTGCCCGCGGCGCCCGCGGTGCGCGTCTGGCTCGCGGTGCCCCCCGACCCCGCGGTGGTCACCGTCGAGCCCGCGGGGATGTTGCCGGTGCCGTTCTGGACCACCGCCTGCACCTGCGCCCCCGGAGGCACCGCGGCCACGTAGTTGCCGCTCGCGTCGGTGAGGACGGTGAAGGTGTTGCCGTTCGTGAGATCGGTGATGATCGACGGTGACGCCCACCGCGTCCGGGTCCCCGTTGTCGGAGCCCCCCCCGTCGAGGTCGAGGAAGACGTGGCCGGCGATGAACGCGGTCCCGAGGATCGGCACCTGGAGGAGGTTCGTGCCGAACGGGGGCACGAACGAGGCGGAGACGATCGCCTGGTTGTTGAGGTTCTGGCCGGACGTCCCCGCGTTCACACGGGCCTGGAAGCGGAAGCGCACGTCGGAGGCGGGGCCGAGCGTCGCGAGCGCGAACTGGACGGTCGTGCCCGCGAAGCTCCCCTCGTCGGCGTCGGCGGCGTCGGTCAAGGGGGTGAAGGGCGCCCCGTTCACCGAGATCTGGAGCGTCCCCGCCACGTAGGTCGCGTTTGAAGCCGTGAGGCTGTCCATCACAGCCACGCCGCTCGCGACCCCCGGTCCCGAGTTCGTGACCTGGATCTCGAAGGTCTCGACCTCGAGCGGGTGGAGGGCGCCGGTGCCGAGCCGGGTCTTCACCGCGTCGAGGATCGGGCCCACGACGGTGGTCGTCACGACGTTGGACGCGAAGGACGGGGTGCCCGTGCTGTTGTAGTTCGCGCTGTTGGAGATCACGGTACCGGGCGCGGTGCCCGCGTTGATCCTCACCTGGAAGGTGAGGGTCGCGGAGGCGCCGGCGGCCCAGTTCGCCGCCGTCCACACCACGGAGTTCTGGGCGGCGCTGAAGGTCCCGGCGAAGGGAGCCGTGGTGGTGATCGTCCCCGTCACGAAGCTCGTGCCCGGGGGGATCGCGTCGCGGATGTTGACGGCGGTCTCCGCGGCCCCGTTGTTGACGAGGTTGAGGGTGTAGGTCAGGAGATCGCCGGGGGCGGGCGAGCCGTCGTCCACGACCGACTTCCCCATCGCCACGTTCGTGCGCACCACCCGCGCCGAGCCGCTCGGCTGGAAGCGGCTGGAGCCGTAGATCCCCTGGGAGAAGACGGTGTTCGTGAGGGTGGTGGCGGGGCCGCCGGGGATTGTGATCGCGAAGCGGACGGTGAGCGTCTGGTCAAGGCCGATGGTGTTGGGGGAGAGCGCCCAGTCGAGTCGGACGGGACCCGCCCCGCCGTTGTCGTTGCAAGTCGGGTCCGCCGTCGACTGCGCCAGGTTCGGATAGGTCACGGTGGTGCTGCCCGCGACGTAGGCGGCGCAGCTCGTGATCCCCGCGGGCAGCACGTCCCAGACCTGCAGGTTCGTGAGCGGCACGAAGCTGTACGAGCTCACGGTGGCGGTGAAGAAGACGACACCCCCGGTGGTGGCTACCGTGGACGGATCCGCCACCTTCTCCACCGTGAGGACCGGGTCCAGGAAGCGCTGGAGCGTCGGGAAGACCGTGTAGCCGGTGTCGATGATGGGATCGCTCCCGACCGCCTGGTCCGTGTCCTGGCCGTAGGCCACGGAGATCGGCTTGTCCGCGAGGATGCGGGTGCCCGTGTTGTCGTAGTCGGTGAAGTCGAAGACGCGCAGCGTCTGGAGCGCGTTCACGATGTAGAGGCAGATGCCGTTCGTGGGCGCCGCGGGATCGCACGCGGGGTCGGCGATGCCGCCGTCCGGCTGGTCGTTGCTGTTCGTGTCCACCCGGTCGTAGAGCCCGTCCCGGTCGAGGTCGATGAGGATCCGCGTGTTGTCCTGCGTGGCCCCGATCCAGAGGGGGGCGCGGTTCAGCGAGTCGCACGGCGGGGCGCCGCAGCTCGGGGGTGGATTGAGCTGGGGATCCTGGCGGCCGGGGGCGTAGGACGCGGTGTAGAAGTCGGTGAGGAAGGCGCTCGCGAGCCAGGCGTAGCCCCAGTCGTTGTTCGAGCTCTGGTGGTCGTGGACGGTGAGGCCCCAGAAGGGACGCCCCGCGGTCAGGCGCACGGTGGAGGAGGTGGGCCCCGGACCCGTGCCCGTGTTCGGGACGTCGCGGCCCGTGGCCGTGATGTAGTCGACGGTGGAGCTCGGGGGGACGTTGATCCCGTTCACCGTCCCCACGCTGTCCGTGACGCTGACGGTCAGCGCGTTCAGGGGGTCCGGGTTGAAGATGTACAGGTTGAGCGGCCGGTCTCCGTTGGTCCCCGGGGCGTCGCCCGACGACGGGATCAGGTAGTCGGTGCCGTGCAGGAGGTCGGGGAGGATGGGGAAGAAGTCGGTCGCGTAGTTCCCGTCGCCCCCGGTGAAGAGGAGGCCGCCGATCGGCCCGTTCGTCGAGATGCGGGTGCCCGGGTTGATCGTCACTCCGGGAGCGTTCGTCCCGTCGATGGCGCCTCCCGTGGCTCCGCCGGTGCACCGGAACGGGGCAGCACCTCCCCACGTGCGGCACGAGGTGTAGTGCTGTCCCTTGTTCAGCGTGACCGAGACCGTCCCGCCGGCGATCGCCCCCACGGTCGGGCTGTTGATGAACACCTGCGTCCCGTTCTGGAACGCGACGAGGTTGATGGAGACGTACTTGAAGGGCTCGGTGACGGTGTTGTCGCCCGCGTAGAGACCTTCGCCCGCGGGGATCGAGTAGGCGGTGGCGTTCGCGAAGGCCTGCCGGGGCAGGACCTCGGTCGCGCCTCCGATGAACGGCGACACGGGGTCCTGGTTGTGGATGAGCGACAGCGGCCCGCCGCTCGTCCCGATCGAGTCCCCCCCGTCGTACCGGATCCCGGTCCCGCGGGGGTTGACGGGGACGCGGCAGCGCACCTGCGTGCCCGTGGTGCACGGAGCGGTGCCGGTGGCGAGGTTCGAGGCGAGGTTGAGCGCCATGCCCGCGAGGATCGTGTCCCCCGCGCACGCGCCCACGGCGAACGCGCAGGCGTCGCCGTTGGCGGCGACGCCGTCGCCGAGGATGAGCGTCGACCCGGCGGGGAAGGTCGTGGCGGGCGCGGGGTTGTACGGGTCCGCTTCGTAGCCGTCCTCCCAGTGGTCGTAGTTGATGCGCTGGAAGTCGGCGGAAGCCACGAAGCTCACGACCGAGTTCATCTGGTTGCCGGCGATGGGATTGGCCTCGGCCTGCGCGACGCGGCGCATCATCTCGTAGACGTGCTGGTCGTAGCCGAGGACGATGTATTCCTGGCGTCCGGTGGGGACCGTCTGGGCGGCGAGGGGCCCGGCCGCCATTACGCCGAGTCCGAGAAGCACGACGAGCAGCCCGCCGTGACCCGGCCCGGCTTTCATCCGATCGACCAATGAGCCCTTTCGAGTGCGACGCGAAGCCGCAGTATCGCCTAGGTTAGCGCGATTCACGCCAACGGTCGCCTTCCCCGTCTCGATCCGTGCCACTCCTCGGCCACCCTCCGCCCACGCCGACGGTTCCCGTCGACGGCAACCGCCTTCAATCCAGAGGGTTAGCCCTCAGGGCGACGGCGAGACAGTCCCGTCGCGGGGCTCCATTGTGCACGGGCCGTGCCCGATCCGCGCCCGGGAGGCTCACAGAGCGACGGGCCGTACCGCCTTCAGGTCCTGCAAGTTGCGAAGGAAGTCCCGGTAGTCCGCGGCCGCCGTCCGATCGTCGACGTCAAATTGCGTCGCCACGGCCGCCACGATCTGTCGCCCGCTCCTTCGGCCGTCGATCAGCTCCCAGATGAAGGCCCCGACGCGGTTGAAGTTCAGGATGGAATCGAGGTCCGCCCCGCGTCCGGCGAGGGGCACGACCACGTACTCCCCGGCGATGCGCCGCCCGACCATGCGGTCGGACCGCGCGAAGACCTGCCCGAGCGAGGGCGCGCTCACGGAAGCGCCCGCAGACGGACGAGAAGGGCACGGCCGAGGGAGAGGAGCGCCTGCGCCGGCCGGCGCAGGCTCGCATCGGGACGCCCTTCGACCCCCACCACGGTGCCCAGGACGTGGCTTGGGGAGATCGCGGGATCGAGGGCGCTCGCGCGATCCGCCTTCGTCCGCCACAGCCGGCCGCGGGAGAGGACGAGCCGGTGCAATCGCAGTCCGGACGGATGGCGGAAGAGGACGACGTCGCCGAGGCGGGGCGCGCGCTCCGCGGGGCCGGCCAGGATGACCCGCTCCCCCGCGGCGAGCGCGGGCTCCATGCACCTACCGGAAACCGTGAAGCGAACCTCCGGAAACGCCCCCACGCAGTCGGCCAGAAGCTCTTGTCTTGCCGTCATTTCCGGCTCGCTTTCGGACAGTTGTCCGCGAACGCGCCAGCGCCGCCCCTCCGCCACGAGTCGCGGGAAGAGTGCTAACCCTCGCCGCACGGAACGCGCAGCGAGCGACAACGGCCCCACCCTCTCCCCCGGCGTCACGGGCGCGAGCGTGCGCGTCACGAAGAGGGCGCGCCGTCCCGGGACGAGGCCCCAGCGCACGCGCGCGAGCGCGGGTTCGGCGGGAGCGACGAAGGAAAGCGGCTCGCGACGCCGCGCCGCGAGCCAGGAGCGCAGCCCCGAGGGGGTCTCCGCATCGCACCACCCGCGCCACTCCGGCGGGAGGGGCGCTCCCACCACCGCTTCCGCGACGAGAAGCGATACGGCGACCGCGGCCGTCGCCCGCGCTCGTCCGGCAATGGCGACGACGGTCCCGAATTCCGGACGATGCCTCTCGAGGAGCCGACGAAAGTCGAGCCACTGCACGAGCGAGAGCACCAGGCCGTGCTGGAACGAAGCGTGCAAGCAGAGGTGGACGAGCAGGTCCTCCGGTGACGGAAGCCGACGGACCTGGCCCGAGCCCTCCCGGGATCGTTCGACGAGCCCGGGACCGTCGACGGGAAAGAGGCCGGGGCATGAGGTGACGCTGTGGTGAAGTTCAAGGACGCTCCCGGACACCGGATCGGCGAAGGCCCACGCGTGGCCGGCCTGCGCGAGGACCGTGAAGCCCTGCCGCTCCAGGAGGTCACGAGCGTCCCCCCACCGCTCGAGCGCCAGGAGGTCGACATCCGCCATCGGGCGATCGCCCTCGCCTTCATAAAGTACCTCGGCCAGGGCCGCTCCCTTGAGCGGAAGCGAGTGGATCGCCTGCTCCGCGAGCATTGATTGGACGCGTGCGGCCAGCTCCATCTGGCGCACGCCCCGGACGAGAAGCGATCGGCGTCTCTTGGCGAGCGCCGATCGCAGTGAAGCCGGACCCGCCTCTTCCCTCGCCGAGAGCGCCGCATGCAGCACCCCCGCCAGACCCTGGTCCGAGGCTTCGGAGACGAGCGTCGCGACGTCCTCCTCGGCCACCTGGGGGACGACCGCGGTGACCAGGAACTCCCGGAGGAGTGCGAGCGGGGCCTTTGACTTGGCCATCGCAGGGAGCGTAGGGTTGTGTTGACAGGCTTGTCAATGCGCCGCGGCGAACGTGCCCTATCCCGATGGACCCGGACTCTGGCCCTCGTGGGCGGAGTGGCGGCGGCCGGCCTCCTGCCCCTCTACGGCGACCCCCGCCTGAGCCCCGTCTCGCATGCCGAATGGGCGCGCATGGTCGTCCGCTCCCTCGACCTGCTGGAAGCCGGTCTCACGGACCAGGCCTCGGCGGTCTTCTCGACCCTGTCCGGCAAGGACAGCCGCGCCTACCGCGGCGACCGCTACGTGAAGGCCGAGGGGATCGAGGTCTTCGGGGAAGGCGCTTCGAAGGCCATACGCGCGACGGCGCCGGTGGGGGAGGTCACCTACCCGCTGGCCATCGCGCGGGGCGGCGATTACCGCCTGCGGCTGCGCCTTTCGGGGACGAGCGAGGCCGAGGCCGAGGTCACGGAGATCGGCGAGAGCAAGCCGCTGCGCGTCTTCCGCGTGGCGCCGCTGGGCACTCCCACCTGGATCGAAGCGGGGATGGCGCACCTCGACCCCGGCGTCTACAACGCGGTAGTACTTCTCCCGAGCGGGAGCGTCCTCGAGTGGCTGGAGCTGGCCCCCCCGTGCATCAACCCCATCGAGCCGCGCGGCGGCTGGGTGCCCGCGGCGGTGGCGAGCACGCAGGACGTCGCCGTCACCGTCCTCCAGGCCGTCGACCAGGAATCCGAGCTGCCTCCGGCCTCCTCGCCCCTCGAATGGCAGGGCACG
Organism: uncultured Acidobacteriota bacterium; assembly: GCA_963742595.1. Lineage (GTDB taxonomy): Bacteria > Acidobacteriota > Vicinamibacteria > Fen-336 > Fen-336 > CAVPGH01. The sequence continues at coordinate 2,259,395 of CAVUMT010000001.1, forward strand.
GACTTCCAGCTCGACGGCGGGGAGACGGTGGTGGCGGCGAGCTCCGGGGATCGCGAGGCGCTCCGCTCCGGCCCCAAGGGCGCCCACGCGGTCCTCGTCGCCACGCTGCCCGAGCCCGGGCTCTACACGCTGTCCGTCTTCGGCGACTTCCCGGGCGGACAGAGCTGGATGGTCGACGGCTGCCGCAAGTCCGTGCTCTGCCCCTCGCCGGACGCGGCCGCGCGTTGGCGCGTCGTCCTGTCCGGGATCTTCGCGGCGGGAGCGCACTCCTTCAGCGTGACCCTGGGCCCCGACACCGTGATCCACCGGCTGCGTCTGGAGCGCAAGAAGGACGGGATCGAGGACTACACGGCGACGCTCAAGCGCCTCGGGCTCGACCTCGGACCGGCGGGGCCGGTGACCCGGGCGAAGGCGGACGAGGCGCGCCAGTTCATCGAGCGGAGGCGCTCGCTCTCCGGCCTGGAGGCGTGCGGCGACATCATCCGTCCCACGACGCTCGTGGCCTCGACCCCCGGCGGAGCCCCGGGCGCGCAAGCCGCCGCTCCCGGCACCACGTCGGGAGGCGGACCGGGACCCGACCCCATCTCGCCTCCGCTCATCCCTCCCCAGGAACCGGCGAGCCCGGTCCTGCCCGTCGGCTTCCGTTAGGCGCCGCCCGCTACTTCTCGACGACGCAGACGATGCCGTCTTCGGAGGGGAGGCCCTCGAAGCCCTCGGCGTTGCGAGTGGAGGCCCGCCAGCGATAGGTCCCTTCCCAGGGGATCCCGAGCGTCGCCGGCGAGGACGCGACCTCGCGGGCGATCAGCACCTCCTGGCCGTGCATCGGCAGGATCTGGATGTAGGCGGGCCCGCTCGGGGCGAACTTCAGGGAGATCAGCTCTCCCTTGCGCACGTACACGGGATCGGCCCCCGGTGAGAGCACCCGGGGCGGCCCGGGGATCTTCACGGGCGTCGCCGGCGTCTGCCCGTCCCGGATGATCGTCCCCTCCCCCTGGCGCAGCACGGTCACGGCGCCCTTGGCCTCCACGCGGAACGACCCGTCGAGGGCCATGGCCATCACAATCGTCTTCTCCCGCTGCCGCCGGACCACGATGCGGCCCGCCCCTCGGATCTCCGCCTCCGCCGTCCGCACCTTGACGATCTCGCGACCGCCGGCCTCGAACTCCGCGCGCCCCTCGTCGAGAACGGTGGAGAGGATCCGGCTCGCGGGGATGTGCAGCGTGGTGGAGGGTCCGGCGGTCAGGGACATCCAGGGAAACTGGATCCGGGCCACCGCCTCGGCCCCCGTGCGGAGCCGCTCCCCCGTGCGCACGGACTCGCCTTCCTTGACGGGCTTCCAGCCCTCCGGGTTCGGGATCGACTCTCGCTCCACCACCCGGTCCACGTACGTGAGGATGGCGACGGCGATGCCCGCGGCGGAGGGAGGCGCCGCGGGCTTCTTCTGGGCGGTGGCGGCGAGCGGAGCGAGGAGACAGACGAGAGCGGCCGCCACCCGTCGTGACCGTACCAGAGTCAGCTCCGCGCCACCGGTTCGGACTCACTCTCCGCGGCCTTCGCCTTCTGCGCGTCCGCATGCTGCGAGTAGTAGTAGTAGTGGTAGCCGCGCGCCTGCACGTCCACCGCGTTCAGCACCGCCCCCAGCAGGTTGGGCGTCGCCTTCCGGAGCGCCGCCACGCTCCTCTTGACGAGGCGCTTGTCCACCTTCAGGTGCTGCATGACCATCACCGCGATATCGGCGTGGCGGGCGAGGAGCAGCGCGTCCGTCACCGAGGCGAGGGGCGGGGAATCCACGAGGATCCACTCGTAGCGGCCGCGCAGGTGCTCCAGGAGCTCGCCGAAGCTCTTGCGGGCGAGAAGCGCGGGTGGGTTCGGGGGAAGGGGCCCCGCGGTCAGCGCGTCGAGGTTCGGCACCCGCGTGGCCTGGATGACCGAGTCCAGTGCGTCGTGGCGCACGAACACGTCGGTGAGCCCGGGCTCGCGCTGAAGCTCCAACCGATGATGGAGCTGGGCCCGCCGGAGGTCGCAGTCGAGGACGATCGTCTTTTCCCCCGACCCCGCGAGCAGCTTGGCGAGGTTCACGATCGTGGTCGTCTTCCCCTCCTGTGGCGCGGTACCGGTCACGAGGACGACCTGCCCCCGCTCGTCGTGACGAGCGAAGATGAGGGCGGTGCGCAGGTTCTGGTAGGCCTCGGTGACGAGGTGGGCATTCTCCTCGTCGTAGCGGGGGACGGAGGCCAGGAGGTCGAGATGGAGATAGCGCTCCACCTCCTCGGGGTCTCGGAACGTGTTGGCGAGGAAGTCGCGCAGGACCACGAGCCCCAGCCCCAGGAGCAGGCCCAACACGAGGCCAGCCGCCCCGATCTTGCGCTTCGCCGGCCGCACCGGGTAGCGCGGCGGCGAGGCCCGGTCTACCACGGTCACGTTGTTGCTGCGGATGGAAGCGGCGATGTCCGTCTCGTTCAGCTTCTGGAGCAGCACCTCGTAGAGGTTCTTGGCGGAGTCCGCCTCCTTCTTGAGGGTCTCGAGCTCGGTGGCCTTGCGGCTCTGAGTAGCCGCCTGCGCCTTCTGGCTGTCGATCGCGGCGCGCAGCTCGGCCTCGCGCTTCTGGAGCTGGCTGTATTCCGCCTGGAGCCCGTCCACGATCTGCGCGGCGCGCGCGTCCTTCGCCTTGCGGAACTGGGCGACCTGGGCCTGGACCTTTTGGACCTCCGGGTGGCCTTCCTTGTACTTCTCCCCCATGCGCGAGAGGTCCACGCTGAGCGACGCGATCTGCCCGCTGAAGCCCACGACCACGGGGTCGATGGCCACCTGGGGGAGCGAGTCGAGCCCGAGTCCGCGCGACTGCATCTCCTTCGCCTGCTTCAGCGCGGCTTCGATCGCGATGCGCCGGGCTTGGGCCTGGATGAAGTCCTCGTTGAGCTTCGTGATCGAAGTGGTGACGGCAGAGATGCTTCCCTCGGGGACGAAGAGGTCCTGGCTCTGGTAGCTCTTGAAGAGCTGATCCTGGGCCTTCCGCATGTCGCCTTGGGTGGCGGCGAGGCGCTCCTGCAGCCACTCGTAGGCCTTGCGAGCGGACTCTATCCGAGTCTCCATCGTCTGCTCGATGTACGTGTCTGCGAGAGTGTTCGCCCAGAGCGCCGCGTCCTTGGGGTCTTCGTGGGTGACGGAGACCAAGACGAGCCGGCTTTCGGGAATGGGCTCCACGTCCATGCGCGCGAGGAATAGCGACGACGCTTCCGGGTTGTCCTGGTACGGCGGGCGGTCTTTCAACTTGAGCCGCTCGACGACTTTTTCTGCCAGTCCCTTCGAACCGAGGACCTTGAACTGCGTGTTGTAGAAGTCGGCGTTCTGCCAGTAGTTCCCCGCTCCCACGAGAGCGTCGGTCACGGTCAGGAACGTGGGAGTCGGCGGCTCGATCTGGAGCATCGCCGACGCCCTGTATTCTGGCGTCTGGATGAGGGCGACCACGAGACCCAGCAGGAGGCCCACGAGCGCCGAGGCCACGAGGAAGGAGCGGCTGCGCCAGAGGAGGCCGGCGTAGTATCGAAGGTCGAGGTCCCTCTCGTTGGGGACGATGGGTTCCGGTTCAGAGTGCGCGGGCGCGCTCATCATCTCTCGCTCAGAAGAGGCGACGGCTGACGGTGACGACGTCGTTCGGAAGGAGCGCGGGGTCGGGCTTCTTCCCGTTGCGGACGTCCTTGAGATCGACCTCGATGATGCGGGTCTGACCCGTCTGCGGGTCCACCCGGCGGACCTTGATGTCGTTGCTCCCGAAGCGCGTGAGCCCGCCCGCCGTGGAGACGGCGCCCGTGACCGTGAGCTCGCCCTCGATCGGATAACGCCCGGGACGGCTCACCTCGCCCTCCACCGTTACATAGTACTTCTGCAGGGCGGTTATCAGGTCGCCGTTCTTGAGCACGACCTCCAGGTTCACCTGGTCCTGCGGGGTCAGGGCTTGCCGCGAAAGGCTCATTCGCAGCGTCTTGGCGCCGCCGTCGAATGTCCCCTCCTGCCGCGTGATCAGAATGTCCCCGGAAGCGCGCGGCGTGAACCCACCCGCCTCCACGAGGAGATCGACGAGGCGGGTGCGTCCGCGCAGCGGCTTGCGTCCGGGGGTGTTGACCTCGCCGACCACGGTCACGAACTGGCTCTGGTACTCCTTGACCTTCACCTCGACCTGGGGGTTCACGAGGTAGTCGCGGGCGAGAAGCGTCGTCAGCTTCCGCTGGATCTCGGCCACGGTGAGACCGGCCACCTCCACCTCCCCGAGGAGGGGAAGGGCGATCACCCCGCTCGTCTGCACGGTGGGAGCGCGCGAGACTTCAACGTTGTCGAGGACGGTGACCTCGAGGACATCGCCGGGACCCACTCGATACTCGGGGGCGGTGCTGGGCGAAGGAGAGGGCGACGGAATGGCAGGGACGGTGGCGACCGTCGTCGTGGGAGGAGCGGGAGTCGCGGCCGGGATCGGCTTCTGCTGCGCGAGCAATCCGAGGAGGAGCAGGACGCTCACCGCCGCACTCCCGGGGCAAAGCCGATCCCGAACTGCACGATGAAGCCGTCCGTGGTGACGTCGAACCCCGGGATGTTGGAGCGCCGCCGGTCGCGTCGGTAGTCCGCACGCAGGTAGGAGCGCCGGCTCAGGTTTCGGCCGAGCCCGATGCGTCCAGCCGAAGATGGTGTCCTCCCGCGGCACGCCGATCGAAGCGTCCGGGATCTCGTAGGTATTCCACTGGTAGCCGACGGCCCCGCGGGCGGTGAGGCCGAAGGGAACGGGGGTGGTCACCGCTCCGTCCACCGACGTCGTCACGTAGAACGCGTTGTCCGCGTACGCCGACAGGTTCGTGGTTCGACCGGCTCGGAGATCGAGGAACGAGTCCTGCGCGAACTGGCGCTGAAGAGCCACGGTGGCGAGGAGCCCAGAATAGCTCTGTCCTGCGGCTACGGCCTCCGGGCTGGACCAGTGCCGGTAGCCCACCTCGACCCGGCCACGGAGGAGCGGGGCGATCTCGCCGTCGACGCCGACGAGGAGGTCGTCCCCGGTGGACGCCACGAGGGGCCGCGCGTCGGGTGGGGGAACTCGATGGTGCACGTACTCGAACGTGCCCTTCATGTCCGCCCCGAGCTCGTAGGAAAACCCGGCCTCGGGCCGTCGTCTCCCGGTAGGGGAAGAACTGGTCGGAGCCGCTGAAGTCCACGTCGTTCCAACCGGCCCCCACGGTCGCGATCATCCGGGGGCCAAGCTCGACCGCGATCGTTGCCCACAATTCGTTGCGCTCGAAGCGACCCAGATCGAAGAAGTACTCCTGCCCGGGGTCGACCTCTCTCGTCTCCAGGACACCATGCGAGAAGTGATAGTTTCCCTGGACGACGACGCGCGTGCCGAGCGGAAGGTCCAGGCCGGCGTTGACCACGTGCGTCGTCGTGCCCACCTCCGGGATGGACGAGAAGAGCCGGAAGCGAGGCTCGTAGGACGCGCGGAGCGTACCGTCCGCGACGGGGGCCGCCAGCTCGACGGAGGGACCGATCTGCAGATAGCGATCGCGCACGGGATCGGTGGAGTCGCCGGTGAGGGTGTCCGCGTCGATGTAGCTCGCGGTGACGCCAGGCCTCACGCTCACCCGCCCCACCCTGCCAACCGTCAGGCGATTCCTCTCCCGCGAAGCCTTCCGTCGTCGGGGGGGGCGCCGCGGATCCTTCCAGGGGCACGGGGAAGAGCTGCCCATAGAGCTCGCGCGCACTCCTCATCCGTAGCTCGTCTGCCTGCTCCTCCCCGAAGAAGACCGTCAGCAGCGTGTCGTCCTGGACCACCTCGAACGGCACCTCGGGGGCCACGCGGACGTGGAGGGACGAGCCGTTCTCCGCTTCGCTCGAAGCGAAGCTCTTCGACCGGCGGCTCGAGCGGGGGCAGGGCGACCGCCTCCGCGGTCGATTCACCGAGCGGCACCACCACCTCCTCGCCCGCGCGGCGCACTTCGGGCGCGGGGAGAGGCGTCGAGGTCAGCACGCGCAGCGCGAGCCGCGACGATACGGGAGTCAACCGAACGGCACGAACCTCGATGGCCGGGTCAGCGGCGGCGAGGAACAGGAGTGCCATCGCGGTCACGCGGCCTCCCGCCGCGGCGCCTCTCGGCGATCGAAGAAGAGGAGGATGAGCAGGAGGAGCACGAAGGCGGCCGCCTGGAGGAGAACGAGGAGCGTCTCCACCGGCGAGGCGTCGGCGAGCGCGACCGCGCCAAGCCCAAGCGCGAAAGTGATGAGGTAGATAACGGAGACTGCGGCCCGCTTGGAGAGTCCCAGCGAGACAAGGCGGTGCGAGAGGTGGCGGCTGTCGCCCACATAGATGGGACGCCGCTCGCGTATGCGGATCACGACCACGGTCGCAGTGTCCAGCAGGGGAACCGCGAGGACGAGCACCGGCATCAGCACGGCGAAGTAGTGGCTGGCCGCGTGCGAGACGTAGCGCTCGAGCAGCGTGAGCGACGCCATCGTGTATCCGATGAAGAGGCTGCCGCAGTCGCCGAGGAAGATCGACGCGGGATTCCAGTTGTAGACGAGGAACCCGAGAAGGCTTCCCATGAAGGCGACCAGGATCAGGCTGATGAAGAACTCCCCCAGGAGCCAGGCGTTGATGAGCAGGGTCCCCGAGGCTACGAAGGCGACACCCGCCGAGAGCCCGTCCATGTTGTCGAGGAGGTTGAACGCGTTGGTCACTCCAACCACCCAGAGGACAGTCACGACCGTATTCATCCACTCGTAAGGCATGAACGACGTGCGCACGTCGGCGGCGACAATCACGAGAGCGGCGAGAACTTGGCCCGCGGCCTTCCAGCTCACGTGGAAGCGGTTTCCGAGCACGTCATCTGCCAGGCCTACCAAGAAAACGAGGGTCGCACCCGCCACGACTGCTAGCAGCTTCCCCTGGACGCGGTAGGATTCCTGCAGCATCGCGAGCGCGGGGCCGAAGTAGGCGGCCGCGGCCGGCACCGTGGCGAGCGCCGGCACGGCGGAAGTAACCGGCGAGGACGATCGTGGTGAAGGCGAGGAATACCGCCATTCCTCCCATGCGAGCGGTAGGCGCCGCGTGCACCTTCCGCGGACCGGGATCGTCGATCACGCCGAGGTGCAGCGCGAGCCATCGCACCAGGGGCACGAGGGCAACCGAGAGAAAGAGCGCACAAGCCATGACCACGAAAGCGGGCAGGGCCAACGGCGCGGTGTCGCTCAGGCGGCAACCCCCTTGGCCGCGAGCAGCTCCCGGTAGAGCGCGTCCATATCACCCACGAGCCGTCCGCTGGAGTGCCGGTCGAGAACGTATTGCCGTCCGGCATGTGCCCGACTCTCGGCGGCCGCGGGGTCGGCGAGTACCTCGACGATCGCACGGGCCAGGGCCTCCGGATCACCGGGTGGGACGAGCCGCCCGCGATCGTCGTTTCCGATCAGATCGGGTGTGCCGCCCACCCGTGTCGCTACCACTGGCCGCGCCGCCGCGAGGGCTTCTATCAGGGCCACGGGTGTGCCTTCGTTCCGCGAGCAATTGACCACCACGTCGAGATCGCCGTACACCGCCGTCATCTCGGGGTGCCACCCGTGGAACGTCACGACACTGTCGAGACGGAGTTCCCGCGACTTCCGCTCGAGCGAGGCCCGCTCCTCTCCATCGCCCACGACGGCAAAGTGGCAATCGGGGCGCACTGCGCGCACGCGGGCGGCTGCCTCAAGGAAGGTCGACACGTCCTTGATTGGCACCAGCCGACCCACGATGCCGACGAGGGGGGCGGCGCTCGCAACCGACTTCTGCCGAAGTCTTCCACGGGGCAACGGACCCATGAAGGGTTCGAGCTCGAGACCGAGCGGCACGACTCGTATGCGTTCCTCGTCGGCAATGCCCAGGGCCACCAGGTCCTGCTTCACGGCCTCCGAGACGGCCACGATCGCGTCGGCGAGACCCCCCAGTCGCGCTTCCAGCCACCGGAACATCGCCGTTTTCAGCGGTCCGAAGTAGCCGCGCAGGACGTGGCCGTGGAACGTGTGCACGACCACCGGGACCCCGGCGAGGCGGGCCGCGAGCCGCCCGAGGAGGCCCGCTTTCGCGGTGTGGGTGTGGACGATCGCCGGCTGGAAATCGCGGATGAGCCGCACGAGCCCGAAGAAGGCCCACACGTCCGCGAAGGGTTGGATCTCCCTGCCCAGGCCTGCTATCGCCTCGCAGCTCACTCCCTTAGAGGTGGCCAGGGAGAGCATGTTTCCTTCACGGGGGGTTTCCTTGCCCACCACCAGCCTCGTTCGGTAACCCCGTTGCTCGAGACCGGCCGTGAGCAGGATGACGTGTATCGCAGGCCCCCCGATGTTCAATCGCGAGAAGAGTCGGACTATGCGAATGCCCCCCGGCTTCGCAGTAACGGGGGTTTGAGTCATTCCCTCGGGGACGATCCTTGCCTGCGTTAGGCTAACATCGAGGGTGATCAAGGTCAAGGCAAGGTACCGTCCCTGAAGGATTTGGGGCGTCGACTGGGACTAACATCTCATGTCCATGGGCTTCCGACCAGCCGGCGTCACCGCGGTCGCCGCCGTCGTCGCGACCTTCCTTGCCATTGGATGCTCACCGCGCAAGAAGCTGCTCCATTGGGGGTGGGACGAGCCGGACACGGGCTTCCTACGCCTTCACCTCCGCGAGATGGAGAAGACCCCTTTCGACGGCTGCGTCTTCAGCGTGAAACACGGTGCGAACGGAACCGGGGGGTCGTTCTCCTGGCAGTTCTGGGGGCGCCGTCGATTCGCGGCTGAGGACGTCTCGGAAGCACTGGCCGACCTGCGCGCGATCCGGCCCCGCCGCTTTTCCGAGAACTTCCTGCGGGTAAACGTGACCCCCGGCGATCTCGACTGGTTCGACGACTTTTCGGCGGTGGCAGCCAACGCGCGCCTCGCCGGCGAGATGGCGGTCGCCGGTCGTGCTCGCGGGATATTGCTCGATGTCGAGCAATACCAGGGCCAGCTATTCGACTACCGCCCGTCGAGCGCCCACCCCGAGCGCACCTGGGAAGCCTGCGCCACGCAGGCTCGGGTCCGCGGGCGGGAACTCATGCGCGCCTTCCAGCAGGGCGCTCCCGACCTCACCGTCTTTCTCACGTTCGGCCACAGCCTGCCCCGCGTCATGTCCGAGCACGGTCGGAAGCCCCTCGCTGAGACGTCCTATGGTCTTCTCGCTCCCTTCCTGGACGGTCTGATCGAGGCCGCCCGTGGACGGACGCGGGTCATCGATGGCTACGAGCTCTCCTACGGATTCCACCACGCCGGACAGTTCTCGGACGCGCGGCGGCTCGTGACGGAAGGAGTGCTGCCCATCGTGGGCGCCCCCGACGCCTACCGGCAGCGGCTACAGCTCGCCTTCGGATTGTGGGTGGATTACGACTGGCGGCATCTCGGCTGGAGCACCACCGATACGTCCCGCAACTACTTCACGCCAGAATCCTTCGAGACCGCGCTCAACGCCGCCCTGAGCGAATGTGACGAGTACGTCTGGGTCTACGGAGAGACCCCCCGATGGTGGGGATCGACGGATGCCAAGGCAGTGGTGCCGGAGGCCTATGCCAAGGCGATCGATCGTGCCCGGGCGCTCGTCCGTTGAGCGGCAGCACCGCTAGGCCGCATCGCTCGCTTTCGCGAGGCGTGAGTGGCGGAATCTCTCTAGCGGGTTGGAAACGAAGAGGACGAGGAGGAGCGAAGCGACCATCGTGACGGCCAGCGTCCGGACGCCGATCGTGCCCCACCCGCTCAGGGTATTCGTCAGCATCACTGTCCACACCAGGACGTGGACGACGTAGATCGGATAGGACAGCTCGCCGACGAAACGATCGACCGTGCTTTCGCGCGTGGCGTGAAAAATGGCCGGCAATGCTGCCGCGAGGAAACACAAGGCGACCAAGGGTTTCGCCGTGCCGCCGGGCAGGAAGTCGTAGGCGAGCACCAGCCCCCACACCAACGAGGTGACCGCCCAAGACCACCTGGGAAGCCAGGTCGCGTTCCCCGCACGGCGATACGCGCGATAGGCGAGACCGCCGGTAATGAACAGGGCCAGTTCAGTCGGAAAGAACCGATACGTCCAGGGATCGTGATCCCAACCGAGGCCCCAGTAGATCCACGCGCGCAGGGCGAGGCTCGATACCACCACCGCGACGAGCAGTACGCTCCGACGGCGCATCAGGAAGGGAGCGGCGAGGTAGAACACGAGCTCGAGGGACAGGCTCCAGGCTTGGGGAACGGCCATGAACTCGAAGAGCGGCGGACTCGTTTGGCTGAAATCGGGGGAGAAGAACAAGCGCCCATTCGACGGGTCGAGCCCCATGAACACGGCGCCCTCGTGTCCGAAGAGGAACATGTTCGTTCCCGCGAGCCAGGCCAGGGTTGCCGGGGGGAGCACGTCCCAGTGGTCGACGTACGGTTGCAGTCGCGACCACGAACCGAAACGCACGCCACAGAGCACAGACCAGGCGATGGTCAGAGCGAGCACCACGAGGTAGATCGGAAAGATCCGGAGAAACCGATTCACATAGAAGAAGCGCGTGGGAAGGCGTGCGTACTGGCCTCCGAGAATCAGCGCCATGTAGAAGCCAGAGACCACGAAGAAGGCCTGCACGGCGAACTGGCCACCTGTCATCTGGTATCCGTGGAGACCGCCCACGTGCCCGAGGACGACGGAGAGGGCGAGAAGCAGTCGAAGAGTGCCCACCTACCGGCTCGCCCATGGCCGTCGCCTACAATGTGACCGTGGCAATCAAAGCTCCATGCTGACGGTTGTGAAGCCACAGGCCACATTCAGCCTGGGCCTGGCAGAACTCTGGCGCTACCGGGAGCTCTTCTACTTCTTCACCTGGCGCGACATCAAGGTGAAGTACCGGCAGACGACACTGGGTGTTGCCTGGGCGGTCCTTCAGCCATTCCTCCTGATGGTCGTGTTCACGCTCTTCTTCGGCACGCGAATGCGTGAGTCGATCGCTCTACCCTATCCCGTCTTCGCGTTTTCCGGCCTCCTCCTCTGGAACGTCTTCGCGGGAGGGATCCTGGGCGCGGGCACGAGCCTGATTGGCAACGCCCATATTATCCAGAAGGTCTATTTCCCCCGGCTCGTCATTCCGATCTCCTCGGTCATGGTGTCGCTCTTCGACTTCGTCGTGACGCTTCCCGTGCTCGGCGCGCTTCTCGCCTGGTTCGGATGCGTCCCGCGAACGACCGCGCCGCTCTTCTTCGTGGCCGGCCTCCTTCTCGCCGTCGCGGGGACCCTCGGCGCCGGCACAGCACTCGCAGCCCTCTGCATCAAGTACCGCGACTTTCGCTACATCCTTCCCTTTCTGGTCCAACTTTTGCTCTTCGCCACTCCCGTCATCTACCCCATCAGCTACGCGGACGCAGAATGGATGCGTCGCGTTCTCGCTCTGAACCCGATGTCCGGCGCGATCGGCCTCTTCCGCGGCATGTTCTCGGGTGCGGCAATCGACCCGGTTCTCACCACCATCAGCGTCGTCTCCGCGGGAGCCCTGCTGCTCGTTGGCCTCGCCTACTTCCGCAGGACGGAAGCCTATTTTGCGGATCTCGCATGAGCCAGCCCGCGGTCGTCGAGTTTCGCGGCGTCTCCAAGACCTACCGCTTGCGGCACGAGAGCCAACCCTACCTCACGTTTCGCGAGGCGCTCACCGGCATGTTCCGCCCGCGGCGGGCGCAGAGCGAGGAGTTCTACGCCCTGCGCGACGTCACCTTCGACGTCTTGCCGGGAGACAGCGTCGGGATCATCGGGAAGAACGGAGCCGGGAAGTCCACGATGCTCAAGATCCTTTCCCGGATCACGCCGCCTACTGCAGGGACCATACACATCCGTGGCCGGATTGCGAGCCTCCTCGAGGTAGGAACCGGCTTCCACCCGGAGCTGACGGGGCGAGAAAACATCTTCCTGAACGGATCCATCCTGGGAATGCAGCGCCGGGAGATCCGCGCCCAATTCGACGCGATCGTTGACTTCTCGGGGACCGAGCGCTTCCTCGATACACCGCTGAAGCATTTCTCGAGCGGCATGCAGCTCCGCCTTGCCTTTGCGGTGGCGGCTTTCCTCGAGCCCGAGATCCTCGTCATCGACGAGGTCCTAGCCGTGGGGGACGCAGAGTTCCAGAAGAAGTGCCTGGGAAAAATGGAGGACGTGAGCCGGAGTGGGCGGACGATACTCTTCGTCAGCCACAACCTGGGGGCGGTGAAGAGCCTTTGCCGAAAATGCGTCCTTCTGGAGCGTGGATCGGTCAAGCTGTTCAGCGACGACGTCGCTCAAGTGGTGGGCAGCTATCTGACCGCGGACAAGGCCGCCACCGGCGCGTGGTGGCAGGACGAGAATCCCCGGCACTCCAATCCATACTTCACACCCCGCTCCCTGGGTATCGTGGACGCAAGCGGCCGGCCGGTCCTGACCATGCTCGACGACGGGGCGGACTACTGGGTGAGCCTCGAGGGCGAGGTACGCGAGCTGCATCCCGCGCTCAATCTGGGATACGCCCTCTACTCTGAAGACGGCACGCTCCTCTACTGGACCTACCACACCGACGCGGGGGACGGCCGCCGCACGCCTCTCCATACGGGGCGCAACCGGCTGCGCAGCCGACTTCCCACGGGCGTCCTCAACGAAGGGACTTATCGCCTCGAGCTGATCGGGGGTCTGCACTACATCCAGTGGCTCTTCGAGCCGAACACCGATGTGCCAAGCGTGTATCTCGAGCTGCGCGCGTTGCGCTCGGAGTCGCCCTTCTGGCTCGGTCGCCGGCCCGGGCTCCTGGCTCCGCACCTCGAGTGGACGAACGAATGACCCATCCATGATGGACGCCCTCCGGCGCCTGCGACGTCGTTTCCTGGATCGGCGCGCGCCGCGGAGCTACTCGCAGTGCGGCGAAGACCTGATAGTGCGTTTCCTCCTGCTCGAGGTGCTGGGACGAAGCGAGGTGCGCTATCTGGAGATCGGGGCGTACGACCCCTGGTTCCTGAGCAACACCGCGCTGTTCTACCGGTTGGGCTTCCAAGGTGTGCTCGTCGAGCCGGACGCCGCCGCGTGCGTGAACCTGCGTCGCCACCGCCCCCGTGACGTCTGCGTCAACGCGGGAATCGGCAACGGCGATGCGATCGAAGCCGACTTCTACGTTCTCTCCGCGCGCACGCTCAGCACCTTCTCGCGAGCGGAAGCGGAGCGGCAGACCGGCGGCGGCCATCGGATCGAACGCGTCGTCAAAGTACCCCTCGTTCCCATCAATCAGCTCCTCCGCGAGTACTTCTCCACCCCTCCCCAGCTCGTGTCCATTGACGTAGAGGGGATGGACGAGTCGATCCTCCGGTCGTTCGACTTCGACCAATGCCGTCCTGACGTCCTCTGCGTGGAGACGGCGAGCCATTCCAAGAATCGGCGCGATTGGAGGAAGAACGGTGACATCCCATCCCTGCTGAAGGAAAAGCGGTATTCCCCTTACGCCGACACGTTCATCAACACGATATTCGTCAACGAGGACATCTGGTAGGGCGATGATCCTGGCGAAGCTGCGAGGAGGGCTCAGCAACCAAATGTTCCAGTACGCGGCGGCGCGCCGGCTCGCTCACCGGCACGCCACGGACGTCCTGCTCGACACGTCCTGGTATACGAATCTGCCCAGGGGCGCCACCCCTCGCACGTTCGATCTCGACCGCTTCCAGATCCGGGCATCCCTCGCCACGCGCGACGACGTCATCGGCACGGACGGCGTGCGCCGCACCCGGCCCCGCGACCTCCCGGTGGCTCTGTTGCGAAAGATCCGACCGCGCTTCCGGTTCGTGGCGGAGCGCGGGCTCGTCTTCGACGATAGCATCCTCGACCTTCCCGACAACGTCTGCCTCTTCGGGTATTGGCTCTCGGAGAAATACTTCGCGGACGTCGCACCCCTCATCCGAGAGGAGTTCACGCTGCCCGCTCCCGCCGAGGGGGAGAACGCGCGGCTCATCGGCGTGATGCAGGCGACACCTTCTGTCTCGCTTCACGTACGGAGGGGCGACTACGTCCACGATCCCTACGTCAGTCGCATCCACGGAACGTGCTCGCTGGAGTACTATTCTCGCGCTATCGATCACATCGCCCAACGCGTCCCCGACGCACGAATCTTCGTTTTCTCGGACGACCTCGCGTGGGTCGCGGAGCACCTTCCCCTCCCCCCCTCTGCGGAGTTCGTCGGTCACAACCAGGGTCCTCTGGCCCACGAGGACATTCGCCTGATGAGCCACTGTCGCCACCACATCATCGCCAACAGCGGATTCAGCTGGTGGGGCGCCTGGCTGGACCCTCGACCCGACAAGATCGTGTGCGCCCCCGCCCGCTGGTTCGCGGACGCTCCCTACGACACGAAGGACGTCCTCCCGCCGAGCTGGGTCCCCTTGTAGGTGAGGAGAGCTTGGGAATGAAACCGCTGATCCACGCCGCTGCGATCGTGGAGACCACGTCGATCGGAAGGGGAACGCGAGTCTGGGCGTTCGCGCACGTCCTCGCGGGCGCGGTCATCGGCGAGGACTGCAACATCTGCGACCACTGCTTCATCGAGGGCGATGTGGTCCTGGGGAATCGCGTCACGGTGAAGTGTGGGATCTACCTCTGGAACGGAACTAGAGTCGAGGACGATGCCTTCCTCGGTCCCGCCGTGGTCTTCACCAACGACCTGCGGCCACGCAGCAAGCACTACAAGACGGCGGTCGAGACCTTGATCCGAAAGGGTGCGTCCCTCGGCGCGGGCACGTGCGTGCTCGCCGGCGTCACCATCGGCGCCCACGCCATGACGGGCATCGGGAGCGTGGTCACGCGGGACGTGCCGGACTACGCGCTCGTCTACGGCAACCCGGCTCGATTCCGGTCGTGGGTCGACGAGGAAGGGCGAGACCTTGCCCCCGCGGGCAGCGGGCTATGGCGGTCCGACAGTGGTATATCGTACCGCGAGGGCCCTCGCGGCCTCGTGAGGGACGGATAGCGGCGGACGGGCGATCCGCTTGAACGCGAAGCCGCTCGTCACCGTCATCGGCCTCTGCTACAACACGGGACGATACATCCTACAGTCGCTGGATTGCCTTCCCCGTCAGACCCTCCAGGACGTGCAGCTGCTGATCGTGGACGACGGCTCGACCGACGGCTCGGATCGAGTGGTCCGCGAGTGGATCCAGCGCACAGGTTATCCGTGCACCTTCCTCCGAAACGAGCACAACACGGGAATCCCCGCGGTCTTCAATCGGGCCCTACCGCTGGTCCGGGGCGAGTACGTCACGTGGATCGCCGATGACCTCTGGGACGACGATCGCCTGCAGAGGGTCACCACTCTCTTCCGCGACCTGCCCGACAGTGTGGGCGTCGTCTTCGGGGACGCGGTCCTGATCGACGCCGAGAGTCGCGTGACCGGCGCGGTGTCGCCTCGCGAGACGCTGCGGATCCTCGGACACCCGGAGGCATCGGCTCTCGACATCGGCCAAGGGGAAAGGACAACACTGGACCGCCGTCTCGTGCACGAGGCGCTCTTCTGGCGTTGCTTCCTTCCTGCCCCTTCGGTGACGGTTCGCCGTCGCATTTACGACGTGATCGGTCCGTACGACACGTCGCTCGCCATCGAGGATCTCGACTGCTGGTTCCGAGCCTCGCGACATTTCGACTTCGGCTACGCGCGCTACCCGCTCGTGCGATACCGCGTGCATGGCACGAACTTCTCGTCCGGCATCAGCAGCCTCTACCTGGAGAGCCTGGCCGAGACGCTCCGACGCCATAGTCACGAGGCCACGCTTCCCCGGACACGACGGGCTATCCGTCGGCACGTGCGCGAGGAAGCCTATCGGGTGATCACACGCCTCAGCGTCGCCGGCCTCCCGGCGAAAGCGGTCCGCGTCTTCTTCCGCTACTTCCTCCCGAACGTCGACTCCTCCTCGCACGCGCTGAAAGATGCGGCGAAGGCGCTGGGCTTCCTGCTCCGCTTGCGCGCTCCCTCCCGCCCCTGAGGAAGCCAAGACTCCGAGGATCTTTCGTATGTTAAGCTCCCCGCGTTGAGACGCCTTCTCCTCCGAGCCCTCCCAGCCTTCGCGCTGGCGAGCGGGCTTGTTCTGTACCTTTCCTTCCAAGCCCCCGTTCCGCGTAGAGACCGGCTAGTCATCATCGTCATCCTCTGCACCGTCTACACGCTCGTGCTCTCCGCACTGCGCATGATCCTCCTCGGAGCGCGCGCGGTTTGGGCGCACTTGCTCGGCAAGCCCGACCGCGCGGTGGGTCCTCTCTTCCCTTGGGAGCTCTACCTCGGCCTCGGCGGATTGATCGTGAACCTCGCGCTGATCGCCGCCGGGTACAAGGACGTGACGGTGCGCGAGACCACGTGGCCCATGCGGCTCAACGAGCCCATGGGAATTCTCATCCTTGGCCTCGTCCTGGCCTGTCTCGTGCCGATCTTCCGTCGCCTGCCGTTCCTGCGGTGGATGGAGGCGCTCTCCTGGGCCCCCGCCCGCAACCTGGTCCTCGGTCTGCTGCTCGTGACGCTCCTCGCACCGGACACGGCCCCCCCTCTCGCGGTCAACGCCGCCGCACTTCCCGCCGTGTCGAAGCAGTCACGCCGACCGCTCTTCATCATCGGCGTCGACGGTGCCGACTGGGAGATCCTCCGGGCCGCCCTCGCCAGCGGCCGCCTTCCCCACATACAGGAGATGGTGTCGAAGGGAAGGACGACTACGCTCGACAACGAAGGCTACGGGTACTCGCCCCCGGTGTGGACGAGCATCATCACTGGCCAGTCGCGTCACCAGCACCAGATCTACGATTTCGTCACCAGGCGTTCGATACTGCTCGAGAGGCCCCTCGACGCATGGTGGGAGAAGATCCCCCCGGGGTTCGGGATAAAGAGCACACTCAACGCGCTGACGCGGCTCGGCGTGATCGAGGAGCGGGTCACCGATAGCCGCGACCGCCGCGGTCCGAGCCTCTGGCAGGTCCTCTCCCACTTCGGCTACCGGAGCCTGGTGGTCAACTACCTGATGGCCCGCCCGCCGGACGAGATCAACGGCGTTTTCCTCGCCCCCGGCTCCCCGGCGCTCGAGGAAGCGATAGCGCCTCTTCGCACCGTTTCCCTCGCCGATCTGCGTGGTGTCAAGAAGCAGGTGCTCGTCGAGTACGAGCTTGCCGCCGACGAGTTCTCGCGATCGTCCACCGTGACCGCGGGGCTTCTAGAGGCGGAGCCTTTCGACGTCGTGACGTTCTACGCGTCGTGGCCCGACTGGTTCAACCACCTGATGTCGCTCGAGGACTACGAGAACGTCCTGGCCGGCCGTTTCGAGAGCGGAGTCCCCGCGGCGCTGATCCTCGCCTACGAGCGCATCGACGCATTCGTGGGGGAGCTCCGGGCCCAGGCGCCATCGGCGAACATCCTGGTCGTCTCCGATCACGGCGTGGGACTCGGCTACAAGTTCCGGCGCCGGCGGCTCCAGCACGTGCTGGGCTGTCCTGGCATCTTCATCGCGCATGGCCCCGACGTCCCAGGGTCGGGGCCCGTACCTCCATTGTCCATGTACGACGTCGCCCCTACCGTGCTCGCCTTCTATGGGATTCCCCTGGCGGGCGACCTGCGGGGGCGTGCGCGCGCCGACATCCTGCCCGGGGCCACCGACGCGTCCGCGGTGGTGGCCAGCTACAACGGCGCGGTCGCCAACCGACGCGGGGCGTCGGGCAGCGACGATCCCGAGAGCATCCTGCGGCGCCTGAGGGCGCTCGGCTACGTCCAGTAAACCGCCCTCTCGAGGCGCCCCGGCGGCGGGTTCGGCGCCGACGCAGTAGACTTGCCGGTGGCCGTGCGAGACTCCCCGAATCGCCCCGACGGCGCACAGCCGCTGCCCAAAGGGGTGACTATCGTGGTGCCGACCTTCCGTCGGCCCGCCATTCTCCGCCAGACGCTCCACGCCCTCCTCGACTTGGAGTTTCCCGCCGCGCCATTCGAGGTACTCGTCGTGGACGACGGTCGCGACGAAGAGAGTGCCGCGGTCGTCGCCGCGATACCGTCGGCGGGACTGCGGCTCCAGTATCACCAGCCCGAGGGGAGGGGTGCCGCAAGCGCGCGCAACCACGGCGCTCGGTTGGCTCGGAACGGAATCCTCCTCTTCGTCGACGACGACATCGTGTTGAAGCGAAACTCTCTCGTCCACTACCTGAGCGCCCTCGAGCGTTTCGCTCCGTGCGCGGTAAACGTGCGCTGGGAGTTCGCCCCGGAGCTGCTCGAAGGATTGATGGCCACGCCATTCGGCCGCTACCGGATCGAGGTGGAGAACTGGGTCAAGGCGCGGCTCGCCCGCGTCCCCCTCGAAGGGCGGTACGAGGAGATCGAGGGTCTCACCGCCTGCAACCTCGCGATCCGGCGCGACGACTTCTGGCGTCTCGGGGGATTCGACGAGAGCTTCCCCCACGCCGGCGCCGAGGACCAGGAGTTCAGCCTGCGTGCGAAAGCAGGGGGGCTGCGCCTCGTCATGGACGACGAGCATGAGATCTGGCACAACGACCACCGCCTGACGTTGCGGGACTTCTGCGAGCGCCAGCGCCGAGGCGCTCTCTCCGCTCTCTACCTCGCCGCGAAGCATCCACGAACGCACGCGGGACGGCCGCTGATCACCGAGAACCTGCCCATCGGCCTGCGCGATCCCGCCCGCGTGATGTTCAAGAAGGTGTTGAAGAGAGTCCTGGGTTCTCCGCCGTTCGAGGACGCTCACTTCCTCCTCGCCGCCCTCGTGGAGCGCCTCGCCCCTGACTCCCGAGCCCTCCGTCGCCTCTATTGGTCGCTCTTCGGGGTTGCGATCTTCAAGGGAGTGCAGGAAGGAGTGCGCGAGCTCGATCCACGCACCCGGGCGGGCCTGGAGTCGCGATGACCGCCGGAGAGCCTTCCCGGCACATCGTCGTGTTTTCGCAGAACAGTTTCCGCGACCCCCTTTTTTCCGGCCCGGTTCTGGGGCCCTTGCGGGCGTTGAACCGCCGAGGACGCTATCGCTTCCACGTCATCAGCTACGAGCAGGACCGCTACCGGCTCGGCGCGGATGACGCGGAAAGCTTCGACCGTTCGCTCGCGGAGGAGGGCATCCACCGCCATCCCCTCGATTGGGGCACGGGCTCGCTTCCCCGCAAGGGCTACGAGCTACTGAGGGGGTACCTCGAAGCACGAGGGATCGCACGGAAGCACCGTCCCCGCGCCATCTTCGCACTCGGCAACGTCGCGGGCGCCTTCAGCTACCTGATAGGCCGCGCCCTGGGGATGAAGGTCATCGTCTTCACCTACGAGCCCCACAGCGAGTTCATGCGGGAGTGTGGAGTGTGGAGCGGCACGAGCCTCAAGTACCGCGTCCTTCACCGCCTCGAGCGCGTCGTGGGAGTGCGCGCGGACTACATTGCCACCGGCACACGCCACATGGTGGATCGCCTCCGAGGGTGGGGCTCCCGGGCCGAGGTGTATCGCGTGCCGAGCTGCGTGGACGAGGGCGTGTTTCAGTTCCTCCCGGAAGCCCGTTCGCGGCGGCGCTCGGCCCTCGGGGTCGGAGACCGGCCCGTCTTCGTCTACGCGGGCAAATTCGGGGACCTCTACTATCGGGAAGAGATCGCCGCACTCTGCCGCACGCTTCGTGACATCGCGGCCGACCCTTTCTTTCTCGTCCTCACGCCCAACCCCGAGTCGGAAGTGCGCGCGCTCTTCGCCCGTTACGGGATCGACTCTTCTCGCGACCTGCACGTCGGGTTCGCGCCCCTCGAGGCGATGCCCGAGTGGCTTTCCGCCGCCGATCTCGGAATCGTGGCCGTCCCTCCCCTCCCTGCCCAGAAATTCCGCTCCCCCATCAAGGTCGGCGAGTATCTCGCCTGCGGACTACCCTACGTCGTTTGTCGCGGGGTATCCGAGGACGACGAATGGGCGGAGAGGCACGCCGTGGGTGTCGTGGTCGACGACTTCGGTCCCGCGGCGGTCCAGGCCCAGGCCGACCGTTTCCGCGAGCGCCTCGGCGAAGACAAGACCGCCCAGCGCAAGCGCTGTCGCGCCACGGGCATTGCCTATCGAGGGCAGCACATCGCGGTCGACGCGTTCTCCCGGATCTTCGGGGAGATCTATCCCGAATGACCCCGACGATCTCGATCGTCACCCCTGCCTGGAACGCCGCCGTCCACATCGGAGAGACCACGCGCTCGCTGCGTGCGCAATCGCGGACCGACTGGGAGTGGATCGTGGTCGACGACGGCTCCACGGACGAGACCGCCCGCGTGGTGATGGAAGAGGGTGGGGGGGACGAGCGGATACGCGTCATCCGGCAGCCGAACCGGGGCGTCTCCGCGGCTCGCAACCGGGGGCTCGACGAGGCACGCGGGGCCTTCGTCGGCCTCCTCGACGCGGACGACCTCTGGCTGCCGGAGGCGCTCGCGCGGCGCGTGGAACGACTCGAGAGCCGACCCGAGATCGACTTCGCCTACGCCAACCAGTATCGCTACGACGAGATCACGGGTCGACGCTTCCGCTCCGAACCGGCCAAGCCCGAGCGCATTCTCGAGAACCTCCTCCTCTGGAATGGAGACGTCATACCCTCGATCTGCAGCAACGTCATCCTGCGCCGGCGGATCGTGGACAGCGGGCTTCGCTTCGATCCACGGTTCTCGACCGCCGCCGACCTCGACTTCGCCTTCCGGCTCGCGTCGCGGTGGCGGGGGTCCCTCGTCGACGATTTTCTGGTGGTCTACCGCATCCGTCCCGACAGCATGAGCCGCAACCTGCCACTGCTCGAGCACGATCAGATCGCGGTCTATCGCAACGCTGCCGACCTCGGGCTCTTCCGCTCCTCCGGCTTCCGGCGGGAATGCTTCTCCCGGCTGTACCTGATCCTTGCCGGCAACTGGTGGGTCGACGGCGGGAAAAGGGCGCGGGCCACGGCCTTCATGCTGAAGGCCGTGGTCTTGCATCCCCCGAGCGTGCTCCCCCTCGTGAGAAAGGCCTGGCGGCGCATCGTCCGCTCGGGGTCGCGCGAGCTCGGCTCATGAGGCCGGCGTCCTCCGCAGGAGTCAGGCCCGGCTGGTCGCGCCTGGCCTCCTCGCGACGAACTCGAAGGCTCCCGCCGTCCACGTTCGCCGCCGGGCGTCGCTAGCCCGCGGCCGGACGAGACCGGCAAGGCCCCACCACAGGCGATGCATCGCCTGGAGCGGCGACACGAGCACGGCCGTCAGGGGGGGAGGGAGCGGCGGGAAGAGCGCCATCTCCCCCAGGGCGCGTAGAGCGGGCCACGACCTCACGGGCCCGAGGGCCACTCGCTCGAGTGGCGCGTTGGTGAGGCCATCGATGAGCGCGAGATGGCTGTGATGGTAGTAGCTGCGGGCGTGAAAAGGCTCGAGAAAGGCCACGGTGCCGATGAACGTTCCTCCCGGGCGGAGGACACGGGCGACCTCCTGCATGAAGAGGAACGGGTAGCGCACGTGCTCAAGCACCGCGATGGAGAGCACGAAGTCGAAGCTCTGGTCCTCGAACGGCAAGCAGTGCGCGTCTGCGAGCACAAGCGCCGAATCGCCTTCGTAGTCGACGCCCACATACGTGTAGCCCGCGTGCTCGCAGACCCTCCGGTGAGGGGCCGCGCCGCAACCCAGATCCAGGGCGAGGGACTCCGGCCCCGACGCTCGGGGGAACCAGCTCAGGAGCTCGCGCGACAGGTGGAACGGGAGATCGGAGCCGGAGAAGTCCACCTCGGACTCGGCCTTCATGCCGAGGGGCCGCCACTCGTCGCCCGGGGGCGCCGCCTCCTCACGCAACGAGAGTTCGACGGAGATGGACTTTGGTCCGCGCGGGCGAAGGTCGAGCTGCCCGGATGCGGTGTCTGCGTAAGTCAGGGAGCAGCGAGCACACTGGAGCCCGGTGTTCCGTCGGGTGAGGACGTCTCCGCAGCCCGGGCAACGCAGCCGGGGAAGCAACTTCTCGAGCGGGACCACGACCCGGAGCGGGCTCCTTCCGCGCTCGAGCTCCGCCATCGTCACCTGGGTCGGGGACTCGGCACCGCGTTCGCGGTATGGAGGGGCGCGCCCGAGCGAATCTTGCGACGTGCCTCGGCGTCGAGCCCCACCGCCCCGAACATCAGATAGAAGACCAGGCTCTGCGCCCGGTGTCGATAGAGAGTGCCCACGTTTCCCGAGCCGAGTGCGTAGGCAAGTGTCAGGAAGCCCGTCAACAGAAAGGGCTGCATCGCTTCTCGCAGGCGATGGCGGATCGTGAAGGCCACACCGCGGATGATCGCGGGGGTCAGAGCGTAAAGAAGAAGCATCTCGGGGAGCGACAATAGCTGGAGGGCTGATCGCAGCTGCCAGGGGAAGGGCGAGAACCAGAAGTAGATGAGTCCGCGAGGGAGGAAGCCCAGGGCCTTCTCGGGTGTCGAAATGTCGACGGTCTGCTCATAGGCGCTCCCTGCACCCAGAGCCAGATACCGCCTTCTCTCCGCCAATGCTTCAAGATCGAAGCTGCTGCTGAGAGCCTTCGCCGCCGCGCCTTGCTGGGCGAGGAAGATTGCCGCCGCCCCCGCGATGGCGGCTAGTGTGACGTTCCGGGTGAATTGACCACGCTTGCCGATCGAGACGGCGATGACCGGGGGTATCGCCGTCGCGAGGAAAAGGTACGGACGAAAGGCGTTCACCAAAACGATCGAACCCAGTACCTGGGCGAGCGCCAGAGAGGAATACCCCACCACCACCTGGTAACTCTTCCAAGAGAGGAAGACGAGCAGGAAGAGGATCCACACGTCCCGAATGTTGAGCGCGGACCAGAGAACCAGCGAGGGGAAGAACGCCACGAGGAGCGCCGTCCTGCGACCGACCTTCGGGCCGTAGAGAGCTTCCGCGATGGCGTAGGCGTAGTGGCAGACGAGAGCTCCCAAGAAGGCGTTGACGATCTTGAGAGGCACGATGCTGCCGAAGAGCCAGTATGAGAATGCGTTCAGGTAGAAGTAGGCAAAAGGCTCGTCGCTAGAGAGCCGGCCGGGTGCGGTGAAAGCGTCCCCCGACCAATAGAATGCGAGGGCTCGACCGATCTGAAAGTAGGTGTCCTCGTCCGGAGCGAGACGGGTGGAGAGGCCGGCATAGTGCAGGGTGAGGGCGACGATCACCCGCACCACGAAAGCCCACCCCACGATCGTCCGGAGCCAGCGCCGGTCGGCGGGAGACGTCAATGCTATGACCCTTGATCCACGCGCTATTCTATCGTGGGTCTGCGACCGCTCAGCGTTCGCGAAATTTCCTCGCGCGTCTGCTAATCTGGCGCTCTTGAAGGCTCGTATCACAGTCTCCACCACATGAGCGACGGCCGCGTGCTCGTTACCGGAGGCGCCGGCTTCATCGGCTCCCACCTCGTGGACGAGCTCCTGTCTCACGGCTACCGGGTCCGGGTTCTCGACGCACTCCTCTCCCAGGTCCATCCCGGCGGGAAGCCGGAGTACCTCAGTCGAGAGGCCGAGCTCCAAGTGGGCGACGTGCGAGACGAGGATGACCTCAGGCGCGCCCTGGCCGGTGCCGACGTGGTCGTCCACTTCGCGGCGGCGGTAGGGGTCGGCCAGTCGATGTACGAGATCAAGCACTATTGCTCGGTGAACGTGCAGGGGACGGCCGCCCTGCTCGAGGCCATTACCCGGGGCCGCGAACGGCCGACTCGCATGCTCGTAGCCTCATCCATGTCGATTTACGGGGAAGGCCTGTACGTGTGCGCTGCGTGCGGTCCTCGAAGCCCGGGTCTCCGGCCACGCGCGCAGCTCGAGCGCCATGAATGGGAGGTCCGCTGCCCTGACTGTTCGCGCCCTGTGGCGCCGGCGGCCACCCCGGAAGACAAGCAGCTCTTTCCCATGTCGGTCTACGCCGTGAACAAGCGAGACCAGGAGGAGATGGTCCTCGCCGTGGGTCGAAGCCTGCGTATCCCCACCCTCGCCCTCCGCTTCTTCAACGTGTACGGGGATCGGCAGGCGCTCTCGAATCCCTACACGGGCGTCGCCGCCATCTTTTCGAGCTGTCTTCTCAACGGACGACGGCCTCCCGTCTTCGAGGACGGCGGCCAGGCCCGCGACTTCGTCCATGTGAGCGACGTCGTCCGTGCGTGTCGGCTCGCTATCGAGTCGGAGGCCTCGGACGAGGTCCTGAACGTGGGAACCGGGCAGGCGACCTCGCTCCTCGAGCTCCTCGCTCTCCTCCGTCGGGAGATTCGCGACGTGGAGCCCGAAGTACTCGGGCGCTTCCGGGAGGGGGACGTACGGACCTGCTATGCCGCCACGTCCCGCATTGAACGGGTCTTGGGGTATCGGGCGAAGGTGGAACTCAAGGATGGCGTCCGGGCCCTCGCCGCCTGGGTGGCCTCGCAGCAGAGCGTGGACAAGAGCCGCCAAGCCCTGGACGAGCTGCAGAGTCATCGGCTCGTCGACTAGAGTGCCTCTCCGCGTTCTCGTCCTCCTGCCCTATCCGACGGACAAGGTCCCGGGGCAGCGCTTCCGGATCGAACAGTGGGTGCCCCACCTCCAGCGCGAGGGGCTAGAGGTCACGTTTTCCTCTTTTCTCGCCCCCGCGGCCATGGACGTTCTCTACGGCAAGGGACGGAGCCTGTCCAAGATCCGGGAGACCCTCCGCGGCTATCTGCGACGTGTGCGAGTGTTGCGAGATCTGGGCTCCTACGACATCGCCTTCATCCACCGCGAGGCGGCGCTATTGGGCTCGGCGCAGATGGAGCGTTTCGTGGCCCGGCGCCTCCCCATCGTCTACGACTTCGACGACGCCATCTACCTGGGGCCCACCAACACCGTGAATCCGTGGGCGGCATGGCTGCGCGACTCGGGTAAGACGGAGGCACTCTGCCGGCTCGCGCGCCACGTCACGGTCGGCAACGAAACCCTCGCGGTCTACGCTCGGCCCCGGGCGAACGCCGTGACCGTGCTCCCCACCACCATCGACACGGAGGCCTATGTGGTCCGCGACCGCCGCCCCAACAAGCGTCCCGTTCTCGGGTGGAGCGGCAGCCTGACCACGCTGCCCTACCTCGCATCGATGAGCGACACGCTCCTCAGCCTGCGCCAGCGGATCGACTTCGAGCTCAGGGTGATCGGAGGGGCGCTTCAAATTCCAGGCCTCGACGTCCAAAGCCGGCCCTGGCGCGCGGAGAACGAAGTCGAGGATCTCCAGGAGCTCGACGTGGGGATCATGCCCCTGCCCGACGATCCGTGGACGCGTGGGAAGTGCGGCCTGAAGGCGCTGCAGTACATGGCCCTCGGGATTCCTCCGGTTGTCTCCCCGGTGGGGGTGAACACCGAGATCGTTCGCCACGGTCAGAACGGCTTTCTCGCCTCGACTCCGGAAGAGTGGGTGGAACGCTTGGCGGGCGTGCTCGCGGACGAGGAGCTCCGAGGTCGGCTGGGCCGCGAAGCCCGGATCACCGTGGAGGAGCGCTACAGTGCGCGCGTCCACGCCCCCCGCCTCGCCAAGATACTCCGCGAGGCTGTATCGTGACCCACTCCCTCGTCTCACAGCCCTGTCTGCTCTGCAAGGGTACGGAATTCGAGACGGTCAAGGAGTTTCGTGACGGGGTCGTGGTGGGCCGCTGCTCTCGCTGCCGTCTCCTCTATACGCCGCGACGGCACTCCGTGCCGGAGGGTCTCTACTTCGACAAGGAGCTGCAGCAGCTGCTCGTGCTCGGAGCGCCACTCGTGTCCGGCGAGCGCTCTCACTACAGAACCCGGAACTACCGGGCGTATCTGAAGGTGATCGCGAGGCATGCTCCCGGGCATCGCCTCCTCGATGTGGGTTGCGCCCACGGGTTCTTCATGGCCACCGCCCGGGCGCAAGGCTACGAAGTGACGGGTGTGGAGCCCAGCCCGGGCATGGCCGACTTCGCGGAGAAGGCGCTGGGGCTTCGCGTGGTCCGAGGGCGCCTTGACGAAGTGGCCCTCGGGCAGGAGGTTTGGGACGTCGTGAGCTTCACCGACTCGCTCGAGTACGTGCCGGATCCCGTGCGTGCGCTGAGCACGGTCGTCCCTCGTCTCGCCGCGCGCGGCATCGTGTTCCTGAAGGTCCCGAACGGGGCCTACTTCTCCGTTCGCCACGCCATCGAGAAACGCTTCGGCCTCGGGCTCTCCGTGGACGAGGCCTTCAGCCCGTCCCTCCGGGTCGCTCACTACACGCTGAGCACGCTGATCCGGCTCGTTCGGGAGGCAGGGCTCGAGCCTCTCGAGCTCGGAGCGGCGCCCCCGATCGACTCCCCGGTATGGCGCAAGTGGACGGGACTCGAGCTCGACATGGAAGCGCCCTGGTTCATGGGGCTGTCCGGTCGGGTCATGCGTCGGCTGCTCCACGGCCTCGGCCGCGTGGAGGTCACACTCACCGGCTCCACTCGACTCGCACCCTCGATCTACGTCGTCGCCGGACTGCCCAGGGAAGCTTCTCGGGGCTAGGAGTCCGGCACCGCGCGGCGCAGGGCATCACGCCGCGGGTCGAGCCCGATGCCCCATCGCGCGAGCGCCGCCGCATCTGTGGGCGAGATGCTTCGCCGCAGCCACGCCAGGGTCACCCAAGCGCTGGCGTCCGCGGGGCGGCGGTGAAGATGCGCGACGACATCATTCTCGATCGCAGCCCAGCGCAGCCGTCCCGGGGACGAACCTGCCCGCAGAGATAGTTCTCGAGCGGCGTCCCCCTCCGTCCAGGGAGTGATTAGCGAAACTCCCAAGGTGACCGCGAGGATGAGCACCGCCACCAGACCGCCGGTTCGCGAGATTCGCGCGGGCGCGGCCACGGGGCCGAGTACCAGGGCCACCAGCATGGCGAAGAGCAGCGCGTTCGCAGGAACGCGAAGATTGAAATCGAACGCGCTGTGCACGAGAAGGGCGACGATCCCGGCGAGCGCTCCCGTCCGGAGCGCGCGCGGGCCGCGATGGGGCTCGTCGCGAATCGAGCGCCATCCCCTCGCAATCGCCGTCCACGCGAGCACGGCGACGAGAAGCCCTCCGACGACACCTCCTTCTCCCAGCACTTCCAGGTAGTCGTTCTCCGCGTGGTCCACGCGCACGTCGCCCGCAGCGGTCTTGTGCCGGGCAATGGCGTCCCCATAGGCGCCGAACCCGGACCCCACGACGGGGCTCGACACGATGAGCCGAAGAGAGTCTTGCCAGACTCCAAGGCGATAGCTGCCCGAGGCGTCGGGCGACGCACCGGCAATCGTGAGGATCCGCGAGCGCGCCGCCTGCGGCAGGGCAACCGCGATCGCGGTGGCCACGAGCGCGAGGGCGCCGAGGGCCACGACGATCCGCTTCGTCGAGCGTTCTCGGCGCTCCTGATGGAATCGGAGGAGTACGAACGTGACGAGGCCAGCACTCAGGCTCAGCACACCTCCTCGCGAGAGAGAGGCCGGCACGGCGAGTACAAGGGTGGCGGGCACCGCCCAGGCGAGGAGGATCCGGCCGGCACGCGGACTCTCGATCCAGCTGAAGCGCCCGGGACGGGTGCGCGCCTGGTCGGAAAGACCGGTGGCGAGGCCGATGGCGAGGAGCGCCGCCATCTCCACGTAGCCCGCATAGTGGTTCTTGCTCACGAAGGGGCCGAACGGGGCCGCCGTGACGACGGGAAAGACGCAGTAGAGCTTGTTGCCGCAGACAACCCGCGCCACGAGACCATAGAGAGCCACCGCCGTCCCTCCAGCAACGACCACCATCGATGCCTGGAGCGCACGACGCCTGTCTCCCAGCGAAGGAATGGCGAGGAGAGTGAGCGCACCGACTCCCGTGGCCAACGCCAGGAAGCGCGCCGTTGCGTCAGGAAAAATGGAAAGGGGCTGCGGTCCCGCCCCGAGGACGCGGGCCGCGGCCAGATCGCTCGGGTACCAGATCGCCGCGGAGCCGGGAGCGAGGCTCGCGTGCAGCAGCCTGGGCGCGGGCAGGAGCTGCAGGAGAACGAGCGTCCACAGCGCAAGCAGCGCCCACGCAAGCGAGCGCGGCACGGCGGCCGCACTCTCGCGAAGCATCCGGGGCGCCAGCGAGAAGGAGAGCGCAAGGGAAACGAGCGCGATGGCTTGACTCGCTCGGAGAGCAACACTCCCGAACGGCCAAGGAGAAACGACGACGAGGCCCACAAGAACGCCCAGGGCGATCTTTGAACCGGTGTTTGGCGTCAGATTCGAGGCTGGGGCGACGCCGACTACTGCCCCGGGTTCGTTCATTCCCGTCCGAGCCTACGCCGGCCCGGCGAATCCGCCAAACGATCAGAAGACACGGCTACGTACGTGTCGGTTTTATCCTGACACGGTTGCTCTTTAAGCCTTGGTGGTAAAGGTTGTTTCTCAGCTCCGTCTGGCGATGCTAGTATTCGGCAAACCGTGCTGGCTCGAGCAGGAACGATTCTAGCTGTTCTGCTGCTTCTCCTTCCGACGTCGGGAGCGGCACAGGAAACTCTGAAGCCCAGCGACCCGATGGGCCCACCGGCGCCCAAACGTCCCGGGAAATTTCGAGTGGGCCCCTTCTATCTCACGCCCACCTTGCATCTGGGTCCGATCGGTGTCGACACAAACGTGTTCTACACCCCGACCGACAGGATCACGGACTTCTCGGCGAGCGGCGGTCCGGGCCTCGACCTCGTCCTTCCCCTCGGTGCATCCGGCCAATTTTTCGCGGGCGGAGAGTTGGACTATCTGTACTTCGTCAAGTCGGAGTCGCAGCGGCGCCTGCGCGGTTCCGCGAATGGCGGCTTCGACTTCAAAGGCACTCGGACGCTGTTTCACCTGGAGGAGTACTTCGCGCAGACATTTGGACGTCCGAACTACGAGATTGATGACCGCATCTCCCAGGAGGAGGAGGGAACGAACCTCGACCTGAAGCGAAAGCTCTTCGGCCGGATCGCGATCCGGATCCTCGGACGACGCGCTCGCTTCGACACGGAGGGCGACGCCGAATATCTCGGCAATGACCTTACGCCCACGCTCACGCGCAACCAGTACATCTTGGGGGGCGGGATCGACTACGCGCTCTCCGTCAAGACCTCGTTCGTCGTGGAAGGGGACCAGGAGTGGCACCGCTTCCCTCTCGAGGCCAGCCGTGACGCCGATTCGAACCGCCTCTGGGCCGGCTTCCGCACCGACGGTACGGCCCTCATCGCCGGGCAGGCTCTCGTTGGCTATCTGTGGTTCCGCCCGAAGGCGACACCTGGCTTCGAGCTTCGCCGGACCATTGCCGACGTCACCGGGACATGGAGCATCTCACCGAAGACCCAGATCTCATTCATCTACGCCCGGGGTCTGGAGTACTCGGCCTTCGAGACCTCCGGGCAGACTCCGACCCTTTTCAACGAGCGGTTCGGCCTGCGAATCCAAAAGGCGCTCGTCGGCCACCTGGATGTGCGGCTCTTCGGACGGATCACCCGCTTCCAGACGGACGGCGACATTACTGTCGACATTCCCGACGAGGGAACGGTCACCGCCCCCCGGGACGACAAGGCCCGTGAAGCAGGCCTCGACCTCGGGTATTGGTTTGGTACGCGCGCGCGGATCGGTGTCGTCGCGACATACGTTGATCGAAATTCGACTATTTCGTACTTCGGTATCGATGGCCTGGTGGTAGGCGCCTCGGTCCAGGTGAACCCATGAGAAGACGGGCATTGACGAACCGTCGAGTGCCGCTCGACAATCGATCGATGCCCTCTTTTCGATTGGCCTGCTCTCTGGCGGTCCTCGTCATGGCGACGCTGGGACCGACCGTCGGCGGCGCGGACGACTACGAGATCGGCCCCGGGGACGTCCTCCGGATCGCTGTGCTGGGCCAGGCGACGATGAGCGGAGACTTCGCCGTGGATTCGGAGGGGATACTCCAACTCCCGGTCCTCGGCAAGGTCAAGGCTTCAGAGCACTCAGCAAAGGAACTGGAGCGCAAGCTCACTACGTTGCTTGCTGACGGGTATGTGAAGCGCCCCCAGGTATCGGTTGCCGTTCAGGAGTACAAGAGTCACCGCGTTTTCGTGACCGGTGAGGTCACGCGCCCCGGTCCTTACGCATTGCGGAACGATCGCTCGCTTCTCGCCTTCTTGAGCGACCTTGGCCCCGTCACCGCAAATGCGGGCCACGAGGTCGTGGTGATTCGGCCACCGGCCGGAGGAGGCAACAGTCCCGTGCCAATCACGGGGGCGGATGGGGTCGGCGTGGCAGCGGCGGGCACGCCGCTCGATATCCCAGACGCGGAGGTATTCCGGGTGAGCCTTCAAGAGCTTCAATCGGGCAACCCCGATCGGAACATCCTGCTTCAGCCCGGGGACACGGTGTACGTCCCGAAGGCGGCGCAGATATACGTCACGGGTGCCGTTGCGCGCCCGGGGAATTTCCGCTTTCAGGAGGGCACGACCTTGATGCAAGCGTTGATTTCCGCGGGGGGAGCCAGCGAGCGGGGCTCGGCAAAGCGCGCGAAGGTCCTTCGCATCGTCAACGGCAAACGCGTCGAGGTGAAGCTCAAGCCCGAGGACTACCTCCAACCGGAGGACACCGTAGTGGTTCCAGAGCGATTCTTCTGACCGTGCGGGGAGCGCTACCACGCAACTCTCACGGGCGGAACGAGTTTCGGGTTAGAATGACCAAGCTGCCATGAACGATCACTCGCTCATACACGACGCACGACGCTATTGGGCGATGATCCACAAGCGGCGGGCGATCGTATTCACCTCCTTCGGTGTAAGCCTGCTGGTAGCAACGATCTACAACTACACGACCCGACCGGTCTATCAGGCCACGGCGCAGATCCTGATCGACCGCGACACGCCGAAGGTCCTCCCCAACAAGGAGTTGGTCGACATCGTGCAGACGGGCTCCGACTACTACCAGACGCAGTATCAGCTCCTTCGTGGGCGGCTGCTCGCGGAGCGCGTCGTGGAGGAACTCGAGCTCCAGAAGAGCGAGGAGTTCCGGACGGGCCCGATGCTGTCTCCCTGGGAGCGACTCGAGCGCCGCATTCTCGGCAAGGCTCCCCCGGTCGATAGTCGACAACGACGGTATGCCTCTCTCTCCGGCGGTGGCCGCCTTCCGTTCGCGGGTCACCGTAGAGCCCGTCCCGGGAAGCCGTCTGGTGAACCTCCGCTTCACCGCCTACGACCCCACGTTCGCCGCCCAGGCCGCGAACACGCTGGCCCAGCTCTACATCAAGCAGACCCTCGAGTTCCGGTTCACAGTGTCCACGGAGGCCACCGGCTGGCTCGGAGATCGGCTGAAGGAGCAGCAGGAGAAGGTCCAGGCGGCGGAGAAGGCCCTGCAGACAGTACCGGGAGAAGGAAGGCCTGGTGAACCCGAGGAGCGGCAGAGCCTCGTGGAGCAGAAGCTTCAGGGCGCTGAACCTCGCGGTGCTGAACGCGCGCACCGAGCGGATCGCCAAGGAAACGATCTGGATCCAGCTGCGCAACCTTTCGCCCGCAGCGGTGTCGAGCTTCCCCGCGGTGATGGCCAACCCCGTCGCCCAGGGTCTGAAGAGCCAGCTCGCCGACCTTCACAAGGACGAGGTGCGGCTCGCCGAGTCGCTCGGCGAGAAGCACCCGGACATGATCAAGGTCCGCTCGGAGATCCGCGCGACCGAGGAGAAGCTACGCAGCGAGATGCGCAGCGTCGTTCAGGCCGCAGAAGCCGACTATCGAACCGCCGCCTCGCAGGAAGCAACCCTCCACGCCAATCTCGAAGCCGTGAAGCAGGAGGCGCTGGGGGTGAATCGCAAGGCCATCGAGTACGGCGTCGCTGCAGCGGGAGGTCGACAGCAACCAGCAGATCTACAAGGATCTGCTCACCCGAACCAAGCAGACGGGGCTGGAGACCGAGCTCGAGACCACGAACATCCGCGTGGTGGAGAAGGCGGAGATACCCCGACGCCCCCTCTCGCCCCAGCGGATCCGGAACTATCAGCTCGGTGCCCTCGTCGGTCTACTCCTGGGCATCGGGCTCATCCTGCTCTTCGAGCACTTCGACAACACGCTGAAGACACCCGAGGACGTGAAGGAGCACCTGGGGCTGCCCTTCCTGGGGATGGTCCCCGACGTGGCCGTGGGAAGCGTCCGACCTCGGGCAACGCCCCTCGCCCGAGCGTGGTGTCGCCGCTGATCCTGAAGAACCCGCAGTCGGCGGTGGCCGAGTCCTACCGGGTGCTGCGCACGAACCTCATCTTCTCGTCGGCGGAAAACTCGGGGCGCGCGATCGTCGATCAGCAGCGCCAACCCGGGCGAGGGCAAGACGACCACGGTGGCCAACCTGGCCTCGTCGCTGGCTCTGAACGGGGCCAAGGTGCTGGCCGTGGACGCCGACCTGCGACGACCGACGATGCACCAGCATTTCGGCATCCCCAAGACGCCCGGGCTCTCCGACCTGATCGTCGGCAAGTGCCAGGCCTCTGAGGCGATCCAGTCGACGCGCTTCAAGGGCCTGCAGATCCTGCCCTGCGGCTACGTCCCGCCGAACCCGGCCGAGCTCCTGGGCTCCGCGCACATGCACCAGGTCATCGAGGCCCTCCGCACGCACTACGACTGGGTGCTGATCGACACCCCGCCGATCCTGGCCATGGCCGACACCCCCGTTCTCTGCCCGCTCGTGGACGGGGTCATCCTGGTCATCGGGGCCGAGGTGAGCGGCCGGCCCACGATCCAGCGGGCGGTCGACCAGATCCACGAGCGTCGGCGGCAAGATCATCGGCGTGGTGCTGAACAAGGTCGACCTCGAGCGTAACTCCTACTACTACAGCCAGTACTACGGCGAGTACTACCGCAGCTACTACGCCGAGGGCGCCACCTACCGACGGGCAGCCGAGCGAAGACAAGCCGGGACCTCGAGCCCGTCCAGGCGCGTCCTAAGCTTCCCAGGCCTCGCTCAAGTCGCCACTTGAAATCAGGGGCCCCAAGGGGTTACCCTAGTTGATGGTCCTCTGAGAGGACCGACTCATGCGCCAAGCTGTGTCTGCCGTCCTCGCTGGCCCTTCTGGTCAGCCCTCCGCTCGCCGTGGTGTCCGCGGCCCCGCGCTGGGGACGATCCAGGGCGTCGTCACGCTGCAGGGCCGTCCCCTCCAGGGCGTCGAAGTGGCGTTCATCGATCTCGAGTCCGGCAACGTGGTCCGCGACCACTTCCGGCACGAACGGGAACTTCGAGACGAAGGCCGCGCCCGGGCAGTACGCGGTGACGACCGAGAACCAGACTGGTCTCGCCGTCGGCAAGGCGCCGGTGCGCGTCGCCGTGGTGCCGGGCAGGCTCGCCAACGCCGAGATCGAGCTCCTGGCCGTGGCCGCGGCGGTTTTGCAGGCACGCCCGACGACGATGCCCGCGGAGCCCGCGCCGCAGCGTAGCACCTGCCGCGATCCGAAGGGGCGCCGATCACGTACGCGCAGACCACGGGCTCCGGCGCCAGCATCCAGTTCGAGCCGGTGACCTGCTTCGTCGCCGGCGAGTTCCCGCTGCTCGACGCCGGCATCGAGCCGCTGCCCAGCGTCGCCCGCGCGCGCACCTACTTCCAGGCCGCCCAGGGGTGCGAGCTTCTACTACGTCGAGATGACCCAGGACGGCGGCCGCTTCTTCGGCAAGCTGCCTCGGCCCAAGGTCGAGGCGAGCCCGATCACGTACTACCTGCAGGCCACGACCACCGAGTTCGAGGAGAGCCAGACCACCGAGATCGAGGCGATCGTCGTGGAGAAGAAGGAAGACTGCGGCGACCGCAAGGTCGCGGCCTTCGGCCCTCCGGGTGAGGTCACGGTCTTCTCGGCGGCGTCCGGCGCGGCCATCGCCCCGGTGGGCTTTGCCGCGGGCGGCGCGGCCATCGCAGCCGGGACGATCGCGCTCATCGTGGCCGGGGCGGCGGCGGCGGGCGTCGTGTCCGGTGTCGTGACCAACCCGCTGCCGACGACGATCCCGACCACGATCACGCTCGCCCCGATCACGATCGTGCCGATCACGCTGGCCACGCCCGTCCCCATCACGACTTCTGGGGGGCCTGTTCCCTAGCGCGGTCCGGCTCTCTACCGCCAGCTGATCGTATTCTTGAGGCTGTCGCCCTTGTTGGCGGTGACCAGCACCTCGGCCGACCAGGCGGTCGTGCCGTCCCTCCAGTTGCCCGCGACCTCGCCCAGCTCAGCCCGCTGCTGGGGCTGGACCTCGCGCACCTTCGCAGCGGTGGGGGCGCTGGCTCCCGTGCCGTTGACGACCGTGTTCACGCTGAGACCCTGGATGCGGATGGCTTTCTTCCCCTCGTTCACGAGGATGATCTTCAGGGAATAGGCGTCGCCCGGCTTGATGCCGCTGGCGGGCGACATCTCGAAGTCGATCCGGCCGAGGAAGTCCGGGGCCTTCTGGAGTGCCACGTCGCCGCTGTCGAATCCGGAGAGGCTTCCGCTCGCCTTCTCCGTCTTGACCACGGTGCGGCCGGGCACGAACCGCTTGCGCGAGGCGTCGCGCAAGGCGACGGCGCTCGCGCGGTCCGCGGTCGCCTTGGCGTTGCCGGGATCGAGCCGGAGCACCTCGTCGAAATGGGCGATGGCGACGTCGAACTGACGGCCCCCCAGGGAGGCCTCCGCCTGGCCCAGGAGCGTCGCCACCTGCGCCGCCCGGAGCGACTCCGCGGAGGGTGCGGACGTGGCGGCCGCGGTGGGCGCGGGCGTGGGCGCTCCCTTGCGGGGCGATGGGGAGGGCGAGGGAGCGCTCGAGGGGGTGGCACTCGGCCGTGGCGTGGGCGTCGCGGCCACGGGAGGCGGTGTCGCCAGGTCCGTGGGCAGAGGCTCCGGGGCGAGCGTCGGTTCGGTGACCGGAGGCTGGACGGCCTGGGTGACGGGTGGCGGTAGAGGAGTCGCCTGCGCGATCGGCGGGGGTGTGGGAGCGGTGCTTCCCGTCGGCTTGCGCAGCACGCGCATGGCACCCCACGCCCCGGCTCCGATCACCACGAGACCGGCGAGGCCCATCGCCGCGTAGCGGCCGATCGGAGCGCCCGCCGACTTTCGGGCGGCGGGCTCCGCGGCGGGCCGTGGCTTGGGCGCCGGGCGCGGGCCGGGCGCGGCCTTCGGTTTCGGCGCGTCGGCTCGAGGAGCCGGCCGTGCCGGCTTCGCTTCCGGCTTGGGTGCTTTCGGCGGCTCCGGCGGCGGCGCTGCGGGGGGCGGAGGCGCGCGCACGGTCGGCGCGGGACGCGAAATCGCGACCGTGGGCGACGGCTCGTCTCCTGCAAAGAAGACCGCCGGCTCCTCGACGGCGGGAATGCCGAAGGACGGAGTTTCCATCTCCCTCGCGTCCACGATGACCGTCCCCGGGGTTTCCTCGGGGAAGGTCACGCCCGCTGGAGGCTCGGCGGTCTCGTCCTCGAACTCCGACGCGTTCAGGATCGTCGTCGGCGGCGGCTCCGTTATCAACGCCTCTTCCGGCTCCGGAAACTCGTGCGGCGGAGCGTGGAGGGAGACCGTCTCCGCCACCACGAGGTCCTCGCTCGCGGGCTCTCCCATGGCCTCGCGCGCGAT
The DNA here is from genome assembly GCA_963742595.1 of uncultured Acidobacteriota bacterium. Classification (GTDB taxonomy): domain Bacteria; phylum Acidobacteriota; class Vicinamibacteria; order Fen-336; family Fen-336; genus CAVPGH01. The sequence goes on from CAVUMT010000001.1 coordinate 2,294,892, forward strand.
GTCCAGCATGTCCGACGCGGGTTCCGCGGCGGGGGGTTCGACCGCGGAAACGGGCTCCGTGCTGAAGAGCGTTTCCGGACCGAGGGCGAGGGTCTCTTCCTCGTGCGGCACGTCCTCGGAGCCGGCCGGCGCGCCACTGCCGGCCCGGGGCAGGATGCACTGGAGCATGACCACTTCCGGCTCCCCCGGAGAGCCCAGCCAGACGATGTCGCCGTTGCGGAGGGGGGTCCCGGTGTCGAGCACGGGGTTGTCGTTCACGTGGAGGCCGCCGTCGCTGCCCGCGTCGTGGATCGAAACCCCCGAGCCCTCCACCACGATCCGGGCGTGGATGGCGGCGACCCCGGGAAGGGGCAGCCGGAAGTCGCAGCTTTCGTCCGCGCCGAGGACGACGGTCTCGTAGGACTCGTCGACGACAAAGCGCGTCCCCGCCATCGGGCCACCGAGGACGGTGAGGGACGGCCGTTTTGGATCCGCCATCGCGCTCCGGAGGATTCTAGGAGCGCTGGCGGGAAGATTCAAGCGGACTCTCGCCGCGCATGATCAAAGCGGCGAGGGCGACGTAGGTGAGGGCGTTCGCGGGGATCTGCCAGTTGAAGTCCACGAGGGCGTGGGCGGCCAGGGCGAGGAGGCTGCCGAGGAGGCCGAGGTCGAGGGGGGACCGGTCGGCGCGCGCGACGGCGCGCCGGAAGAGGATCGCCAGCAGGGGGAAGACGAGGGCGACACCGACGAGGCCCAGGTCGAAAAGCACCTGGAGGTAGTCGTTGTGGGCCTCTCCGATCCACTCGGTGCGCCAGATGGTCTGGTACCAGGGATAGGCGGTGGCGAACGCGTTGAATCCCACCCCGAAGACCGGAAAGCGGCGGGCCATGGGCAGCATGTCGGCCCAGAGGTCGAGCCGGCTGCCCTTGATGCCGCGCGACGCGAAGCCCGCCACCAGCGTTCCCAGGCCGACCCAGCCGATCCCGACGAGGACGGGCACCGCTCCGACGAGGAGGGCCATCCGCCGATACCGCCCGGCGAAGAGGAGAGCCAGCGCGGAGACGCCGAGCCCCAGGATGCCGCCCCGGGCCGCGGACCCGATGAGGCCGACGAGCAGCACGATCGCGACCGCCGCCTGCCGGATGAACTCGTTCCCTTCGGGGCCGCCGAGGGCCAGCCATCCCACACGGCGACGGGTCCAGGCCCGCCGCAGGGATTGGAGCGCTTCCAGGGCGAAGCCGAGGGCCAGGGGGATCGCCATCTCCAGGTAGCCGGCGAAGTGGCTGCGGTTGACGTAGGGGCCGAAGACCGCCCAGTCGAACGCGGGGTGCCAGAGCCCGTAGATCGTGCGCGGGTTCGGAGAAACGGCCTGCACGAGTGCCACCACCGTGATCAGGACGCCGGTGAAGACGACGGTGCGGCACAGGCGCCGCCTTACGCGCTCGTCGCCGAACTCGCGGAAGACGGCGCCGTAGAAGAGCGTCATTCCCGCCAGGAACGCGAGGCCGCGGAGCGTGTCGGGAGGGCTTACGCTGATCGGCCGCCACGCGCTCGAGTGAAGGAGCAGGCGGTCGTAGTAGAACGAGAACGACCCGGGGCTGAGGAGCCGGAGCAGGGCGGGGGGCAGGGGCACGAGCTGGATGACGACCAGCAGGTGAAGGGCCAGGAGCAGGCGGCGGCCGGGAAGGAGGGGGACCGGGACCCCGAGGGCGCGCGCCCAGTGCCCGCGACCCCAGGAGAGCAGGCCCGCTCCCCCCCGAGGACGAGCATCGGGATGAAGGCCGGCTCGTGCACGGAGCCGAGGGCCAGCGGAGCCGCGACGAGCAGGAAGAGGACGAGGATGCGAAGGGTACCGGCAACGGGGTCGCGAAGGAGCGCCCCCGTCATGGCTGGAGACGCTCGACCCTCGCTATCCCGCCGCGTCCGCCGTAGACGAGACGACGATCCGGAATGCCTGTCCCCTTGGTGTCCAGATCCTCGCTCGTGAGCCGGCCCCCTTCCCAGGTCTGCCAGCGGTCCATCCGCCCGTCACGATCGGCGTCGAGCTCGATGCGCACGAGCCGTCCCTCGAGGTAGGTCTCCGTGCGATCGACCCGACCCTCGCCGTCGTCGTCGTAGTCGACACGCGTGGCGAGTCCGCCCGGACCCGGGAACCGCCAGATGTCGGGCTTGCCCTTGTCCTTCCGCCAGCGCCCGATCCTCTGTAGCACGCCGGCCGCGTCGTAGTGCTCCCAGCGGTCGACCCAACCGTCCTGGTCCTCGTCCACCTCGATGAGGATGATCTGCTTGCCCTCGTACGTCGCGATGTAGTCCGCGCGACCGTCCTTGTTGCTGTCGTACTGCACGATCGCGAGCTGGCCCAGCGTGTCGTAGAGCGCCTTGTAAGCACCCTTGTCGAGGAGGTGGTAGGTGCGGCCGTCCGGGTACTTGACGATGGGCAGCCGCGCGGGAGGCCGGCCCCCCGTCCCCCCGCACGCCCGATCTCCGCAGGCGGCGGTCGTGGCCAGGAGGAGCACCAGGAGGGAACGCCTCATCGAGGCGGAAGGTTAGCACGAGGGACCGCCGCGAGACCGAGCGCCATCCAGACGTGCCGGAAGTCCTCGACGTCGTGGACGAGGCTTTCGAGGGCGAAGCCCGCGAGCATCCCCCACGTGGCGAGGTCCGTGGGCCTCGGCCGGCCGCGCCACCGCCCGACCGCGACGAGGGCGAGGCCGGCGAGCGCGGGCAGGCCGAGTGTGGCGGCCACGTTCAGCGGAGTGCAGTGCGCGTCGAACGGTGCGCCGTCCCTCGTCCCCGGCGAGCTTCCCGGGCCGGTCCCGAGCCACGGATGGTCGCGGAGGGTCGCGAGCGACGAGACGAGCGCCTGCCGTCGAGGCGACGGCGTTTCGAGAAACCGCGCTTCGAGAAGTCGCGTGGGGTCGAGGGACAGATGGGTCCAGCTCAGGACGGCGAAGACCAGGACGAGGGGAACGGAGGTCAGGAGGGCGAGACGCTGCTTTGAGGGGGTGTGGGAATGGCGAACGAGGGCCGCGAAAGCCAGGGCCAGGATCCCCCGCGAGAGTGTGAGGAGGCAGGTGAGCACGAGGGCGACCATGACGAGCCTTCGAAGGAGAGGAGAGACTCCAGCGTCCTCGCGAGCTATTACGCCGTACACGAAGACGCAATAGCTCGCGAGGAGGTTGGGATGCGGCAGTCCCGCCTGGGCGCGAGCGTACGGTCCGGGCAGGAGGTCGCCGTAGGTCCCGACGAACGGCGTCGGCACTCCGGCGTAGAAAAGGACGACCCCGGCGACCGCCGCCGCGGCCGTGAGCAGGGTGGTGGCGGCCACGGTGCGCGCGACGACGGGAACGCCGATGCGCGGAACGAGGTCGGCCGTGACCACAGCCCACGCGGCGAGCATCGCCATGCCGACGAGCTTCGCCGCTCCCGAGGACGGACGGGGATCCGCATGCCACAGGGAGAGCGCCGACATCCCCAGGTAGACCGCCATCCCCGCCTCGGCCAGCCCGACCCTCGGCCAGGTACGCGTCGAGACACGATCTACGAGCCAGGCGAGGGCGGCGGCGGCGAACACGACGTCGCTCCATTGCGCGCGCGGGTGGAGCCAGGGGAACGGGGGCACGGCGGCCCAGGGAAGGAGGGCGAGGGCGGCCAGGAAGAGTGCTACCGCGGCGACCCTCAGCAGCTCACCTGGCTTCGGCCCGCTCCTTGGCCGCCTTCAGGCCTTCGTCCACTCCCTTCTCGACCCCACCGCGGATCTTCCCGAGGAGGACGCCCGAGAGGAGGCCCGTCGGAGGGTCGATGCGGACGCGGTAGAGGTCGAGCACGTAGAACGCGTCAGGCGTCGCTGGAACGAGCGCGCGCACGTCGAGGCCGGCCCGGAAGTAATGGCTCGCGTAGATCCGCTTGTAGGCGATCACGGCGCGCCCCGCCTCCTCGGGATTCGGCCACAGGGTCGCGTGATAGACGGAGAGCGTCGGCTTGGGTCCGAACTTGTCCTTGACCCAGTAGAACGAGTTCTCCGCGCCCGGGAGCGATCCGTTGGGGTAGTCGGCGATGTAGCGGTGAAAGGCGGGGACGTACTGCACCAGGTACGACGTCGCGGCGAGGAGCTTCTCGAACTCCGCCGAGGTCTCGAGCGGACTCCCCCGGTCGACGTAGGTGGCCATCGCCGCGGTGCCGCCCTGCAGGTACGCGGAGACGTAGTCGATGAGCATCTTCTTCAAGACGTCCGTGGCGCGGGCGCGCGCGTCCTTTGCCTTCCAATCGATCTCCCGGTGCATGCGCTCGATGGCCGAGCTCGCCATCTTCACGTCGCAGTGGCCGGGTCGGCAGTCGCGGGCCGCCTTGAAATCCCCGTCGTCGAGGGTGAGGCCTGCGAGGTCCTCCATCTTCGGAGGCACCGAGAAGCGGCCGATCTCGAGCACCGACGGCCCCCGCCGGGAGGCGACGACGTCCCGCAGGCTGTCGAAGAAGCGGCCGGCGTCCCCGCGCACGCGGACCGCCCCGAAGGCGGCGATCTCCGGCTTGTCGGGGACGGGAAGGGCCTTGACCACCACCTGCCCCGCGTCCACGGCCGCGACCTGGGCGTCGGTGAACCCCACGCTCTCGCGCAGGAAGACGTGCGCCGTTTTCTCGTCGGCGAGGGCGGGAGCGGAGGCGGCGGCTAGGGCCGCGAGCGTCGCCGCCCGCGCGGCCCCCGGGAATCGCGACCGGCGTCTCACGGGACGAGTTTACGACAGCGGGTAGCCCTCCGCCTCCACGACGGCCTCCGCCACCTGCCGTCGCAGCGCGACCGTGTTCCGGGTCTCGCGCTTCGCGAAGCGCTTGAGGGCGGCGAGGTAGGTGCGCAGCATGTCCCCCTCCTCCACCGCGGCGAGGAGGCGGCGGGCCGACGTCTCGACGCGGTCCATCGCGTCCTGGGCGAAGCACTGGACCGCGGCCACCTGGAGGCGCGCCTTGTCCTCGCCGAGACGGAGCGCCCGCTTCTGCGTGCGCACGACGGCGCTCTCGAGAGCGTAGGTCTCCATGGCCACGTCCGCGAAGTGGCCCAGGATCTCCTGCTCCTCGGAGAGCGACTGCTGGTACTTCTGCACCGCGGTGCCCAGGCACATGAGGGCGACCTTCTTGGCCCCCGCGACCATCCTCGCCTCCGCGGCGAGGAAGCCCTCCTCGGCAGGGGCGGGGGAGCCGCCTCCCGTCAGCTCGTCCATGAGGGCCATCGCCTTCTCGAAGAGCGGCAGCTCGCCCTTCATCGCCTTGCGGGTGAGACGGCCCGGGATGAGCAGGCGGTTGATCTCGTTCGTCCCCTCGAAGATGCGGTTGACCCGGGCGTCCCGCCAGAAGCGCTCCGCCGGGTAGTCCTCCACGTAGCCCGCGCCTCCGAAGATCTGCACCGTCTCGTCCACCACGTAGTCGATCATCTCGGAGCACCAGACCTTGATGATCGAGCACTCGACGTCGTACTCCTCGATCCGCAGGAGCGCCGCCGCCGCGTCGTCCCGCCCCGCTCCCTCGAGGTTCTTGTCGATCATCCCCGCGGTCCGGTAGACCATCGACTCCGAGACGTAGGCGAGGATCGCCATCTCCGCGAGCTTGTGGCGCACGAGGCCGAAGTCCGTGATGGACTTGCCGAAGGCCTTCCGCGCCTTGCCGTACTCCGCTGCCGCCTTCAGCGCCAGCTTGGCCCCTCCCGTCACCCCCGCCCCCAGCTTGAAGCGGCCGATGTTGAGGATGTTGAAGGCGATCTTGTGGCCCTTGCCGATCTCACCGAGGAGGTTCTCCTTCGGGATCCGGGCGTCCGCGAGGATCAGGGGCCGCGTGGACGTGCCCTTGATCCCGGTCTTCTTCTCCTCGGCGCCCAGCGACACCCCGGGCATGCCCTTCTCGATGATGAAGCCGCTGAAGTGCTCGCCGTCCACCTTGGCGAACGTGATGTAGACGTCGGCGAAGCCCGCGTTCGTGAGCCACATCTTCTCGCCGTTCAGGATCCACTCCTTCCCGTCGGGGGAGAGGATGGCGCGGGCCTTGGCGTTCATGGCGTCGCTCGCCGAGCTGGACTCGGAGAGCGAGTAGGAGCTGATCCACTCGCCGCTCGCGAACTTCGGCAGGTACTTCTTCTTCTGCTCGGCCGTGCCGAAGTAGACGACGGGCAGGGTGCCGATCCCGGTGTGGCCCATGATCGAGACGGCGAAGCTGCCGTCGCGCGCGCAGCTCTCGGAGACGAGGCAGCCCGAGACCTTGTCGAGGCCGAGGCCGCCGTACTCCTCGGGGATCTCGATCCCCAGAAGACCCAGCTCGCCCGCCTTCTTGAGGAGCTCGCGGGTGGCCTCGTACTTCAGGGACAGGATCTCGGGGAGGCGCGGCATCACGTCCTTCTCCATGAACTCGTCGGCGGTCTGCCGCGATCATCCTCTGCTCGTCGGTGAAGTCCTCGGGGGTGAAGACCTCGTCGGGTGCGCGGTCCTCGATGAGGAAGCTGCCGCCCCTGGGCGGCGAGGATGGGGACTTGGGTCTCGGTGGCCATGACTTCCTCACATCCTCTCGAAGATTCCGGCCGCGCCCATGCCGCCGCCCACGCACATGGTCACGACGCCGTAGCGGGCCTTGCGGCGCGCCATCTCGTGGAGGATCTGGGCGGTGAGCTTGGCGCCCGTGCACCCGAGGGGATGGCCGAGGGCGACGGCGCCGCCGTTGACGTTGACCTTGTCGGGATCGAGGCCCACGGCCTGGATGACGGCGAGGGCCTGGCAGGCGAAGGCCTCGTTCAGCTCGACGAGGTCGATGTCGGCGAGCTTCAGGCCCGGCCTGCTTGAGCGCCTTGGGGATCGCCTCCACCGGTCCGATGCCCATGATCTCCGGCGGCACGCCCGCCACCGCGAAGCTGACGAAGCCGGGCGAGCGGCCGTGACGCCCAGCTCCTTCGCCTTCTCCGCCGACATCACGACCGTGGCCGCGGCGCCGTCGGACATCTGCGAGGCGTTGCCGGCGGTCACGATGCCCCCCGCGGCGAACGCGGGCTTGAGCTTGGCCAGGACGTCCAGGCTCGTGTCCTTGCGCGGGCCCTCGTCGGTCTCGAAGCGTCGGCCGTCGCCGTTCGCGCTCCGCAGGGGGACGATCTCGTCCTTGAACTTCCCGGCTTCGATCGCGGCCACCGCCTTCTGGTGCGAGCGCAGGGAGAACGTGTCGGAGGCCTCGCGGTCGATGCCGTACTTCTTCGCCACGAGCTCCGCGGTGAGCCCCATGCCGAGGTAGCTGTCGGGATAGCGCTCGAGGAGCGTCGGGTTCGGCGCGATCTTGTGGCCCCCCATGGGAATGAGGCTCATGGACTCGATCCCGCCCGCCACCACCACGTCGGCGGCCCCCGCCTGCGACTGCCTGGGCGGCGAGGGCGATCGCCTGGAGGCCGGACGAGCAGAAGCGGTTGATCGTCATGGCCGCCGCCGTGTGGGGGATGCCGGCGAGGAGCGCGGCCTGGCGGGCCACGTTATGCCCTGCTCCGCCTCGGGCATGGCGCAGCCCAGGATGACGTCCTCCACCATCTCGGGCTTCAAGGCCGGGACGCGGGCGAGCGCCTCCTTGATGGCGGCGGCGGCCATGTCGTCGGGGCGCGTCTCGCGCAGGGCCCTTGCCCGCCTTGCCCACCGCCGTCCGCACGCTCGATACGACACCGCTTCACGCATGGCTTCGTCTCCGCTTCTAGTTCCGGAGCGGCTTGCCTTCCTTCAGCATGTGCTGGATGCGCTCCTGCGTCTTCTTCGTGCCGAGGAGCGACAGGAAGGCCTCGCGCTCGAGGTCGAGGAAGTGCTGCTCGCTCGCCGTCCCCGGCGCGCGGTCGCCCCCGCAGAGGATGGTGGCGACCTTCGTCGCCACGAGGGCGTCGTGCTCGCTGATGTGGCCGCCCCGCGAGCGCGTTGTGGATCCCCATCTTGAACGTGGCGAGGGCGGGCCGGCCCAGCACGGGCACGTCGGTGCGCGGGCCGGCCGGGACGATAGCCCGCGCGCGCGAGGCCCAGGGCCACCTGCTTCGCGTCGTCGATGAGGCGGTCCGGGTTCGGCGAGAGCGCCGTCGGCGGGGGTCAGGAAGATCCGCGAGCGCCTCCGCGCCCGAGGTCGAGACCTTGGCGAAGGCGATCAGCTCGAAGGCCCGCTTGAGGAAGGGGAAGGGATCGGCGCCTTCGACGCCCGCGCAGCGGTCGTGGGCGCGCAGCGCCAGCTCCTTCGTGCCGCCGCCCCCGGGGACGACGCCCACCCCCGACCTCGACGAGGCCCATGTAGGTCTCGGCCGAGGCGCTGGACCCGCGCCGCAGTGGAGGGAGATCTCGCAGCCGCCGCCCAGGGTGAGGCCGAAGGGCGCCGCCACCACCGGGATGTCCGCGTACTTCGAGCGCCATGTTGGCGTTCTGGAACTGGCGGATGGAGAGACCCGAGCTCGTCCCACTCCTCCTCCTGCACGGCGAGGAGGACGAGCATGAGGTTGGCGCCCACGGTGAAGTTGCTCGCCCTGGTTGCCCGATGACGAGGGCGTCGAAGTTCGCCTTGCCCTCCTTCACCGCGGTCTGGAGCATGGCGAAGGTGTCCTGGCCCGAGGGCGTTCATCTTGGAGTGGAACTCGACGAGGGCGCAGCCGTCGCCGAGGTCCACGAGGGAGGCCCCGGCGTTCTTCTTGCGGAGGCCGCCCCGCTCCTTGACGCGGGCGAGGTCGACGACGCCGGGCCGTTCGGGAAGGGCAACGACGCCCGCGGGACCGAAGACGGTCGGTGCGCCGTCCCTTCCGTCTCGTAGAAGCGTCGTCCGGCCCGAGGCGAGCGAGGCGTCTCCACGAGCGGCGGGACCGCGCGGCCGTGCGCGCCTGCGCCCTCTGCGCCACCGACGGCGACGCCCAGGGCGTCCATCAGCCGGAACGGGCCCGTGCCCCCAGCCGTAGCCCCACTCCATGGCCCGGTCCACGGAGACGATGTCGTCGGAGATCTCGGGGACGAGCGCGGCCGCGTAGAGCGACGTGCCCGACGAGGACGCGCCAGAGGAACTGCGCCGCCTTGTCCTTGCCGGCGAGGATCTGGTTGAGCCGCGCCCCGACGTCGCGCCACCGAGCGGGCGGCCTCCAGCGACGGCGAGCTTCGGCTTCTGGCGCTGCCGGTACTCGAGGGTCTTCCAGTCGAGGGTCCGGATCTCCTTCCCTTCCTTCTTGTAGAAGCCCGCGCCCGTCTTCTCGCCCGAGCCACTTCTGCTTCGACCATCTCCTGCATGAAGGCGGGCACCTTGAAGACGGTCGCGCTCGCGGGTCGTTCGGGCAGCGGCCTCGTAGAGGTTCGTCCGCGACCTTCGCGCACACGTCCACCCCCGCGATGTCGGCGGTGCGGAAGGTGGCGCTCTTCGCCCGGCCGATGGCGGGCCCGGTCAGGGCGTCGACCTCCTCGATCGTGAGGTCGAGGTCCATCATGGCCACGAGCGCCGCGCCGAAGCCGAAGGACCCGATGCGGTTGGCGATGAAGTTGGGCGTGTCCTTGCACCGCACGACGCCCTTGCCGAGCACCCGGTCGGCGAAGGCCTCGACCGCGGCGAGCGCCTCGGGATCGGTCTCCGGACCCGGGATCGTCTCGAGGAGCTTCAGGTAGCGCGGCGGGTTGAAGAAGTGGGTGCCGAGGAAGCGGCGGCGGAGCTCCACGGGCAGGTGCGACGGTCATGTCCGCGATGCCGAGGCCCGAGGTGTTGGTGGTGACGATGGCGGTGGGCTTCACGAGGGGCGCGACCGTCGCGAAGAGCTCGCGCTTGATCGTCCAGGTCCTCGACCACCGCCTCGAACACCCAGTCGGCGTCCTGGAGCTCCGCGCGAGGTCGTCCTCGAAGTTGCCGACGCGAAGCAGCGGCGGCGTGCTCGGGGAGGTGGAGCGGGCTCGGCTTGAGCTTGCGCAGCGCCTCGAGGCCCGCCGGACGACTGCGTTCCGGTCCGGCGCGGGCGACGCCACGTCGAGCAGCGCCACCTCGAGCCCCTGCGCGACGACGTGGGCCGCCACCTGGGCGCCCATGGTCCCCGCGCCGAGCACCACGACCTTCGCGACATCGGTCTCACGCGCGCTCCCGCTCGTAGAGCTGGTCGATGACGTCCTTGTACTTCTCCTCCACCACCCGGCGCTTGACCTTGAGCGTGGGCGTGAGCTCGCCCGCCTCGAGCGTGAACTCGCGGGGGAGGAGGGCGATCTTCTTGATCCTCTCGAACTGGGCGAGGTCGGGCAGGAGGTCCGCCACGAGCTTCTGCGTAGTGCGCCAGCACCTCGGGACGGGCGACCAGCTCCTCCCGGCTCGCCGCAGGCGAGGCCCTTCTCGCCCGCCCACTTCTCGAGGGTGTCGAAGTTCGGGACCACGAGGGCGGCCGCGAAGTTGCCGCTTGTTGCCGATCATCACCACCTCCGCCGAAGAAGGGGTTGGTCTTGAGGCGGTTCTCGATGGGCTGGGGGGCGATGTTCTTGCCCCCCGAGGTGACGAGGATGTCCTTCTTGCGGTCGGTGATGACGAGGAAGCCGTCCTTGTCGAGGACCCCGATGTCGCCGGTGTGGAACCAGCCGTCCTTGTCGATCGCCTCCGCGGTGGCCTCGGGCTTCTTGTAGTAGCCCTTCATCACGTGGGGGCCGCGGGTGAGGATCTCGCCGTCCGCGGCGATCTTCACCTCGACCCCCTCGATGGGACGGCCCACCGTGCCCGGCTTGATCCAGTCGGGGCGGGTTGCACGGCGATCACCGGGCTCGTCTCGGTGAGGCCGTAGCCCTCGCAGGATGATGAGGCCCACCGCGCCGAAGAACTCGGCGATCTCGCGGGCGAGGGGCGCCCCTCCCGAGATGAAGAGGCGCAGCCGCCCTCCCGTGCGCTCCCGGATCTTCGCGAAGACGAGGGCGTCGGCCGATCCGCGTGCTTGATCTTCAGGAGGAGGCCGGGCCGCGTGCGCTCCACCTGGTGGCGGAAGACCTCGCGCCCCACCCCGAGCGCCCAGCGGAAGATCCGCTGCCGCGAGGGCGGGTCGGCCGCGACCTTCTCGTTGACGCGCGCGTACATCTTCTCGTAGAGGCGGGGCACGGAGAGCATGATGCGTCGGCCGCACCTCCCGCATGTTCTCGGGCACCTTCTCGACGCTCTCCGCGTAGGCGATGGTCACGCCCCGCGTAGAGCATCAGGTAGTGGCCGCCCATGCGCTCGAAGACGTGGCAGAGGGGAAGGAAGGACAGGCACACGTCGTCGGGCCCGAGCCCGCGGAAGACCTTCATCGCGCCGAGCACGTTCGAGACGAGGTTCTCGTGGGTGAGCATCACGCCCTTGGGATCGCCGGTGGTGCCCGAGGTGTAGATGAGGGTGGCGAGGTCGTCCGGCTCCACCTCGGCGGCGCGCCGCGCGGACCGCGTCCTTGTCGCGGGCGAGCGCCTCCTTGCCCCGCGCGCGGAGCTCTTCGAGGGACAGTCGTGCCCGGGACGGGCGCGTCGTCCATGCAGCACGACGTGCTGGAGCGTCCGGAGCCTGGCCCTGGACCTCCGCGCACCTTCGCCGCCTGGGCCGCGTTCGAGACGAAGACGACCTTCGCTCTCGCTGTCGTTCAGGATGTAGAGCACCTGGGCCGGGGTCAGGGTGGCGTAGATCGGGGACGTCGCAGGCGCCCGCGCAAAGGGTGGCGAGGTCGGCGAAGGCCCACTCCGGGCGGTTCTCGGAGAGGATCGCCACCCGGTCGCCCTTCTCGACACCGAGGTCGCGGAGGCCCATGCGAGAGCTCCTCCACCGCGGTGCGCGAGCTCGTCGGAGCTGATCGCGCGCCAGGCGCCGTCCCGCTTGTACTTGAGGTGCTCGGTCTTCTGGTAGGTGTCGACCGAGTGGTAGAAGAGGTCGCAGCAGCGTGCGGGGCGTCATCACGTGCCTCCTCGCCCCGCGGCGGCCGCGGCGAGGGCCGGGCGGGCGGGGGCGGACTTCCCGGGCGCCGCCGCCCCGCGCAGGAAGAGGTCGACCACGGGGAGCGGCGAGCTCGGCCAGATCATAGCCCTTGCCCGCCGATGATCCAGGACGTGACCATCTCGTCGAGGGCGCCGAAGAAGGCCTTGGTCGCGACCTTCTTGGGGAGGTCGGCGCGGAAGACGCCCTCCCGCTGCCCCTCCTCGATCGACTGCCGTGAGGAGCGCGAAGTAGTCCTGGAGCCAGGAGGCGGTGAAGCGCTCCATGAACTTGGTGGACTGCCGCAGCTCCACCTGGAAGACGACGGCGAGGTCGCGGTTCGTCCCCGAGGAGACCGAGGTGGTGCTCGGCGATCGCGCGCAGGCGCTCGGGCGCGGTGGGGAGGCCGGAGATCGCGCGGCCGCATCTCCTCCGACGTGCTCCGCCATCACCTCGTCGAAGAGGCGGACGAGGATGTCCTCCTTGTTGCGGAAGTAGAGGTAGATGGTGCCGTCCGCCACCCCCGCCTTCTTGGCGATCTCCGAGACGCGCGCCGCGAAGTAGCCCTTGCGGGCGAAGACCTTCACCGCCGCCTGGAGGATCCGCTTCGCTCTTGTCGTCGGTCCTGGGCCGGGCCATCGGCGCACCCTCCGGAGCGCGGGATGAATGAACCGCCATTCAGTATGTCGAGGGCTCGCGGGCGGTGTCAAGCCGGGAGGAAAGGCCCGGCGTGTTACCCTGCGCGGAGACGATGCCCTCCCGCGTCTTCCTCGCCCTCGGCTCGAACCTCGGCGACCGCGAAAGAGCACTCGACGAGGCGCTCCGGCTCCTCGCGGAGCGCGGCTTCCGCGAGACCGCCCGCAGCTCCACTCTGGCTCACCGAGCCGGTGGGGGGCCCGCCCCAGGACTGGTACCTGAACCGCGCGGCGGGCGGAGAGACGGCGCTCTCCCCGGAGGAGCTCCTCGACGCCGCGCTCGCCACGGAGCGCGCTCTCGGACGCGTGCGCGGGGGAAAGGAACGGGCCGCGCACCCTCGACGTGGACCTCCTCTTCCACGGCAACGAGAGGCGGGACGGGCCGCGGCTCGATCCTGCCCCATCCGCGGCTCCACGAGCGCCGCTTCGTCCTGGCCCCCCTCGCCGAGATCGCACCGCATCTCCGCCACCCCGTGCTCGGCCTCACGGTCGCCGAGCTCCTCGCGCGGTGCCCGGACACCTCGGAAGTGCGGCCCTACGTCGCGGCGGGGGCACGGGGCTGATGGCCTTCCACTACATCGCGGTGGAAGGGGCGATCGGCGTGGGCAAGACCGCGGTGGTGGAGCGCCTCGCGGAGCGGCTCGACGCGACCACCGTGCTCGAGGAGTGGGGACAGAACCCGTTCTTGAAGCCCTTCTACGACGGCCAGCCGGGGGCCGTCTTCCAGGTGGAGCTCTTCTTCCTGCTCTCGCGGTACCGGCAGCAGCAGGAGCTCACGCAGCGGAGCCTCTTCACCCAGGCCACGATCTCCGACTACGTGTTCGAGAAGAGCAAGGCTCTTCGCCTACCTCAACCTCGAGGACAGCGAGCTCCTCATCTACGAGAAGCTCTACTCGCTGCTCACGGAGAGCGTGCCCCGGCCCGACCTCGTGGTGTACCTGCAGGCTCCCACCGAGGTGCTCATGAAGCGGATCCGCACGCGGGGACGTCCCGAGGAGAGCCGCCTCTCCGAGGAGTACCTCGCGGAGGTGAACCGCGCCTACAACTACTACTTCTTCCACTACACGCAGACGCCCCTCCTCGTGGTGAACACCACGGACGTGGACTTCGTGAAGAGCTCGGAAGACCTCGACGACCTCATCAGCAGATCCGGAGCATGGGCAAGGGAACGCAGTACTACGTTCCTCGCGGCAGCAAGGGCTGAGCCGCGGGTCGTCCCGCCGGAATCGCCTCCGGCACGGCTTGACGACGCCTTCGGGCTGCTTCATCCTCAGTCCCTGTCCGCATGCGTACGCCCGCTGGATTCCGGCCGCGGCAGCTCGCGCTTCCCTTCGACGAGGCGCTCTGGGATCCCTCGCGCCTCGAGGCCGCTCTCGGCGCGCGAGGCGACGCGTCCCCTCGCCCTCACTCTCACCGAGAACCGCTCGGTGCTCCTCTCCTTCCGGCGCGCGAACGGCCGGGTGGAGCTCCGGCTCCACCGGATGTTCCTGCACGCGCCGATGCCGGTGGTGCAGGCTCTCGCCAGAGCCTTAGGCGCACGAGCCGCAGCGCGGACGGCGAGGTGCGTCGCTTCATGAACGACAACCTCCACCGCGTGCGCGGCACGCGGCGCCCGCTTCCCTCCGCTCACGAGCGCGGGACAGGCCCACGACCTCCGCGCGGTCTTCGACCGGCTGAACTCGCGCTTCTTCGCGGGCCGTCTCCGCGTGCCCATCACGTGGGGACGAGGCAGCGGGCGGGCCCGGCGGGGCGGGCTCACGTTCGGCAGCTACGATCCGGTGCTCGGCCTCATCCGCATCCACCCCGTGCTCGACCGGTCGCGACGTGCCCCTCTACTTCCTGGAGAGCGTCGTCTACCACGAGATGCTGCACCACCACATGGGCGGAGTGCCCGACCGCGCGGGGCGCACCGTCTACCACTCGCGCGCCTTCCGCCAGGCGGAGGCGCGGTACCCCGTGGCACCGCGAGGCCCTGGCCTGGGAGAAGGAGAACCTGCCCCAACTGCTCCGGGCGAGCCAGGCCCTCGACCGCGAGCGCCGGGCCGCGAGACAGATCCCGCGCGCCGCACGCGGGGCCGCTCGCGCCCGGCCCTGATGCCCCACCTCCGCCGACTCCTCCCCTACCTCCGGCGGCACCGACGGAACGCTGACGTGGGGGCTCACGTGCCTGCTCGCTCACCACCGCCTTCTCCGTGGCCACGCCCTGGGTGCTGCGCCACGCCATCGACGACCTCACCGTGCTCGTGACCCGGGACAAGCTCTCCTCTACGCGGGGGCGGTGGTCGGCCTCGTGCTCCTGGAGGGCGTCTTCCGCTACTACATGAGGATGGTGCTCATCGGGGTGAGCCGCGAGATCGAGTACGAGCTGCGCAACGACCTCTTCGCGCCACTTCACGATCCTCTCCGCCCGCTACTACCAGCACAGCCGCATCGGCGACCTGATGAGCCGGGCCACCAACGACATGTCCGCGGTGCGCATGGTGCTCGGGCCGGGGATCATGTACACGGCGACCACCGTGGCCACGTTCGTGGGCACCGTGGCGTTGATGCTCACGATCAGCCCCCGCCCTCACCGGGCTCGCCCTCGTCCCCCTCGTCCTCGTCTCCTTCCTGGTGCGGCACTACGGACGGCAGATCCACGACCGCTTCGAGTCGGTGCAGGCCCAGCTCTCGACGCTCAACGCGGTCGCCCAGGAGAACCTCTCGGGCGCCCGGGTGGTGCGGGCCTACGTCCAGGAGCCGCACGAGGAGGAGCGCTTCGCGGCGGCGAACGAGGAGTACGTCCGGCGCAACCGCACGCCTCATCCGGCTCACCGGCATCCTCTATCCCGGCATCCAGTTCCTGATGGGGCTCGGGAGCGCTGACCGTCCTGTGGCTCGGGGGCCGGATGGTGGTGCGAGGGGACGATCACCCTCGGGCGAGTTCGTGGCCTTCGGCGTCTACCTCGCCATGCTGCACTGGCCGATGATCGCGCTCGGCTGGGTGGTCAACCTCTTCGAGCGCGGCGAGGCCTCCATGGGCCGCATCCTCGAGCTCGCTCGACGCGGTGCCGGAGATCCGCGACGAAGACCCCCTGCCCGTGCGCTCCCTCGCGGGGCGACGTCTCCTTCCGCGGCCTCACCTTCGCCTACGACCCGGGACGCCCCGTCCTCGAGCGACATCGACCTCGACGTTCCCGCGGGCTCCACGGTCGCGATCGTCGGGCCCACCGGATCGGGCAAGTCGACGCTCGTGAGCCTCCTCCCGCGCCTCCTCGACGCGCCCCCGGGCACCGTCTTCGTGGACGGCCACGACGTGCCGGAGGATCCCCCTCGCCACTCCTGCGCGGCGCCGTCGGATTCGTGCCCCAGGAGACGTTCCTCTTCTCCGCCACCATCCGCGAGAACGTGGCCTTCGGCCTGGCAAGGCCGACGGGCAGGGACGCGTGGAGTGGGCGACCGAGGTCGCCCAGCTCGCCAAGGACGTGAAGGAGTTTCCCCAAGGGCTACGAGACGTTCGTGGGGGAGCGGGGCATCACTCTCTCCGGCGGCCAGAAGCAGCGGACCGCCCTCGCGCGCGCCCTCGCGGTGGATCCGCAGCATCCTCGTCCTCGACGACTCGCTGTCCGCGGTGGACACGGAGACGGAGGAGGAGATCCTGAAGGGCCTCGCGCGGGGTGCATGCGAACCCGCACGACCTTCCTCGTGTCCCACCGCGTCTCCACGGTGAAGGACGCCGACCTGATCGTGGTCCTCCGCGAGGGGCGGATCGTGGAGCGGGGCACCCACGACGAGCTCGTGGCGCGGGGCGGCTTCTACGCGGACCTCCACCGCCGCCAGCTCCTCGAGGAGGAGATGGAGAAGACGGCGTGAGCGACCGCTCCCGACGACGATCCCGATCGCCCCAGACCTACGACTGGAAGCTCTTCGTCCGCCTGCTCGCGCTACCTGCCGCCCCTACAAGAAGGCGGTGGCGGCGGCGTTCCTGCTCATCGTGGCCATGGCGGGGCTCGACCTCGTCGGCCCCTACCTGACGAAGGTCGCCATCGACCGCTACATCGCCAGGGGCGACGCGGGCGGCCTCGCGGGTGTGGCCGCCCTCTTCTTCCTCGCCCTCGTCGCCGGCTTTCGCCGTGCGCTTCGGCCAGATGCTGCTCATGCAGATGACGGGGCAGCGGATCATGCGGGACATGCGCCGGCGAGATCTTCGCGCATCTCCAGCGGCTGCACGTGGCCTACTTCGACCGGAACCCCGTGGGCCGCCTCATGACCCGCGTCACCACCGACGTGGACGCGGTGAACGAGCTCTTCACGTCGGGGGTGGTGACCGTCTTCGGCGACCTCTTCACCCTCTTCGGGATCATGGGGGTGATGCTCGCCCTCGACGGCGCCTCGCGCTCGTCACCTTCTCGGTGATCCCGCTCTTCTTCCTCGTCACGAACTGGTTCCGGCAAGGGTGCCCGGCAGTCCTTCCGCGAGACCCGGAAGTGGGTGGCCCGCATCAACGCCTTCCTCCAGGAGAACCTCACGGGCATGTCGGTGGTGCAGCTCTTCCGGCGGGAGGAGACGAACCGCGCGGCCTTCGCGGAGATCAACCGCAAGCACGCCGACGCCAACATGTCCGCGATCTTCTACTACGCGGTCTTCTACCCCGCGATCGAGCTGCTCGCCGCGCTCGCGGTGGCACTCATCCTGGTCTACGGCGGCGGGCGAGGTCCTCGCAGGGCACGGTCACCCTCGGCGTGCTCGTGGCCTTCATCCAGTACTCGGAGCGCTTCTGGCGGCCCATCTCCGACCTCTCCGAGAAGTTCAACATCCTGCAGGCGGCCATGGCCTCGTCGGAGCGGATCTTCCTGCTCCTCGACACGAATTCGCGCGTCACGAGCCCGGCCGCTCCGCGCGCCCTCGGGACCGTGCGGGGCCGGGTCGCCTTCGAGCACGTCTTTTTCACCTACGGCGAGGCGGAGGAGCCTTCGCCCGCGAACGAGGCGGGCTACGTCCTGAAGGACATCGACTTCGTGGTGGAGCCCGGCCGGAGCGTCGCCCTCGTGGGGGCCACGGGCGCGGGCAAGACCTCGATCATCAGCCTCCTCACCCGCTTCTACGACGTCCAGCAGGGGCGCGTGACGCTCGACGGCGTCGACGTCCGCGACCTCGACCCCGACGAGCTGCGCCGCGTCGCTCGCCCTCGTGCTCCAGGACGTCCACCTCTTCAGCGGCACCATCGCCTCCAACATCCGGCTCGGCTCCGACGTCCCGGACGAGCGGATACGGGAGGCGGCGAGGGCCGTCCACGCGCACCGCTTCATCGAGGCCCTTCCCCAGGGCTTCGACACGGAAGTGAAGGAGCGCGGCTCGACGCTCTCCGTGGGCCAGAAGCAGCTCCTCTCCTTCGCCCGCGCCCTCGCCCACGACCCGCGCGTGCTCGATGCTGGACGAGGCCACCTCCTCGGTGGACACGGAGACCGAGCAGCTCATCCAGGAAGCGCTCAAGGTGCTGCTGCGCGGCCGCACCGCGATCGTGATCGCCCACCGCCTCTCGACCATCCAGAACGTGGACGAGATCCTCGTGCTGCACAAGGGGAGGATCCGCGAGAGAGGAACGCACCAGGCGCTCCTCGGGCAGCGCGGCCTCTACTGGCGGCTCTACCAGCTCCAGTACAAGGACCAGGAAGCGGGCTTCGCGGGAGCGGTCAGCGACGATCGTCCGCTCCACGCGCGTAGCTGACGACGGGCGCGGCGCGGAGATCGACCATGTCCTCCGTGACTTCCACGACGCGGGGACGGCGGGACCGGGGCATGTCGTACAAGAGCTCCAGCATCACCGACTCCAGGACCGTCCGCAGGCCGCGCGCCCCGGTGCCCAGCGCCTTCGCCTTGCGCGCGATCGCCCCTAGGGCCCGCCGGGTGAACCGCAGGCTGACCCGATCCGCTTGCAGGAGCTTCTGGTACTGCGTCACGAGCGCGTCCTCGGGTCGGGTGAGGATGTCGACGAGGGCTTTCTCGTCGAGGGCCTCGAGCGCCACCACGACGGGCAATCGGCCCACGAGCTCGGGGATCATCCCGTACTGGACGAGATCACGGGGGCTGACCTCCCAGAGCCTTTCCGACGTCTCGACCTCGTCCTTCGGCCCCGCGGCGCCGAAGCCGATCGGGCGAGCTATCCGGACGGCGGACTCCAGGCCGGCAAAAGCACCGCCGCAGAGGAAGAGGACGTCCGTGGTGTCGAGCGTCAGGCGCTTCTCGGCGTGGGCTCGCGTCCGCTCGAGGGGCAGGCTCACGCGGGTGCCCTCGAGGAGCCTCAAGAGGGCCTGCTGCACTCCCTCGCCGGACACGTCGCGGCCGCTCGTCTCCCGGCGGGCGATCTTGTCGATCTCGTCGATGTAGACGATGCCCCGCTCGGCGAGCCGGGGATCGCCGCCCGCCGAGTTGAGGAGGTCCACCAGGATGTCCTCGACGTCGGCTCCCGCGTAGCCGGCCTCCGTGAAGCGGGTGGCGTCGGCGAGGGCGTGGGGCACCTCGAGGCCGCGGGCGAGGGTCTCCACGAGGAGCGTCTTGCCCGAGCCGGTGGGTCCCAGGAGCAGCACGTTCGACTTGCGGAGACCCGGCTCCCCCCGCCGCCGCCAGTCGACCCGCTTGTAGTGGTTGGCGACGGCGACGGCGAGGACCTTCTTCGCGCGCTCCTGCCCGACGACGAAGTCGTCGAGGCACTCCTTTATCGCGTGCGGGGAGGGCAGGCGCCAGGCCCGCGCCCGTGGGACGCGTGCGTCGTCGTCGCGCGGAGCCTCCTTCACGGCGCGCACCGCTCGCCGGGCCACCGTCGCTCGCCGCACGGTCGGCTCCTCCGGGCCCGCGAGACGGTCGGGCCGCCGGGCGAGCTCCGCCATCAGCCGCCGGCCGAAGGCGCGCTGGCTCGGAGCCGCTCGCCGATACTCCTCCGCCTCCTGGGGGGGAAGGGAGCTCGACCCGGGGCTCTCCCCCCGCAGCCGCCACAGGGGGGCGGGAGCACTCCGGAGGACGCGGCGCAGCGCGCCCTGCAGGTAGATGGCGGAGACGCCCTCCGCCCAGCGTCCCACGTCCCCGAGCGTCCGCTGCGTGGTCTCGCGATCCCCGGCCAGGGCGGGGCCCGCTTTCAGGGGGAAGAACACGAGCCAGGCCTCCCAGCGGCCCCCCGGCATGCGGCCGGCGTAGGCACCCGCCACGTAGCGGCCCTCGTTCCCCACGACCAGGTGGGGATAGGTCCGCAACGGCTCGATCATGGCGCTAGGCTCTCCCACCGGCTTCCGCCCCATCGGGGAAGGGGCAAACTCCGTGCCGTGGGCCGTCGCCGCGAAGGCAACGGCCCCCACACGTTGCGGGAGGGAGCCGCTCGGGGGCAGGCCTCGTTTGTAGAACGTCCAGGGTCCTGGTCCCGGACTTCCTACCAGGCCGAGCGCAAGACGCGCTTGACCGCGGCGATCCGTCCTTCGTCCCGCTTGTAGAACGTCCACTGCTTGATCCGCTTCGGCCGGACGAGGCCGGCGTGGGCGAGGACCCGCAGGTGCTCGCTCGCGGTGGGGGCGCTCACCCCGAGCTTGCGCGCGATGAGCACGCCGCACACCCCGTCGTCCACGAGGTCGCCGTCCACCTGGGGCGGGAAGTGCCGGCGCGGGTCCTTGAGCCAGGAGAGGATGCGCAGCCGCCGCTCGTTGGCGAGAGCTTTCACGACTCCCAGTTCAAGCACGTTCGCTAATTTGCCATTTTGCTAATTGTATGTCAACCTCCGGCGATGGCGATCCGGGCTCCGCGGCCGGACCTCGAAGGGGCGGCGAAAGCACTCCGGCCCTTCGTCCGGCGCACTCCGGTGGTCGAGGTCGCGGGCGCGGACTTCGGCCTGTCTTCCTTCCCCCTGACGCTCAAGCTCGAGTCCCTGCAGTGGTCCGGGTCCTTCAAGGTCCGGGGCGCCTTCGCCAACCTCCTCCTCCGCGCCATTCCGGAGCCGGGCGTCGCCGCCGCCTCCGGGGGCAATCACGGCGCGGCCGTGGCCTACGCCGCGCAACGCCGCGGAGTGCCCGCGCGGATCTTCGTCCCCACGATCTCCTCACCGGCCAAGACCGCGCGCATCCGCGCCTACGGGGCGGCGCTCGAAGTCGTGGGCGAGAGCTACGCGGACGCGCTCGCGGCGAGCGAAACGTGGGCGGCCGCCCACGGTGCTCTCACCATCCACGCCTACGACGCCCCGGAGACGCTGCTCGGACCGGGCACCCTCGCCCGCGAGCTCGAGGAGCAGGCCCCGGGGCTCGAGACGATCCTGGTCGCCGTGGGGGGAGGAGGCTTGATCGGGGGCGTCGCCGGCTGGTACGAGGGAAGGGTGCGGGTCGTGGGGGTCGAGCCCGAGAAAGCGCCCTCGCTCTTCCGGGCTCTCGAAGCAGGGCGCCCGGTGGACGTGGAGGTGGGGGGCATCGCCGCGGATTCGCTGGGCGCCCGTCGCGTAGGGGAGCTCATGTTCCCCGTGGCTCGAACGCACGTCGATAGGGTCGTGCTCGTGAGCGACGAGGCGATCCGCGATGCGCAACACCGCCTCTGGGACGTCCTGCGCGTCGTCTCGGAGCCGGGGGCGGCCGCGCCGCTCGCCGCGCTCCTCAGCGGCGCCTACGCGGCCGCTCCCGGGGAGCGCGTGGGCATCGTGGTGAGCGGTGGGAACACCACCGCCGTCGACTTCGACCGCTGACCGCCCGCTATCTCGTCCGCGAGAGGTAGTCCCAAACGAGCGTCGCCATCGCGCGGACACCGAGGGGGAGGACGGCCTCGTCGAGGTCGAACTCCTCGGTGTGGAGCATGCCGTTGATCCCCCGCGCTTCGTTGCGGACGCCCATCTTGACGTAGAGCCCGGGCACCTTCTCCGCGAGCCAGGCGAAGTCCTCCGCCGGCATCTGCGGCTTCACCTCGAGGACGCGCTCCTTTCCGTAGACGCGCTCGAGGCTCGGAAGCGAGGCGCGCGTGAGGGCGGCGTCGTTCATCGTCGGCGGGTTTCCGTCGGAGGCGAAGGTGAGCGTCGCGGTCGTCCCGTGGGCTTCCGCCACTCCCTTGATCGTGCGCGCCATGCGGGCCTTCACCTCCCGGCGCACGGCCGCGTCCAGGGTGCGGAGCGTCCCCTCCAGGAAGACGCTGCCCGCGATGATGTTGTAGCGGTTGCCGCCGTGGATCTGGCCGATGGTGAGGACCTTCGGGTTCTGGGCGTCGATCTGCCGCGACACGATCAGCTGGAGCGCGGTCACCATCTCCGCGGCCACGGGCACGGGGTCGAGGCCGGTGTGGGGGGCCGCTCCGTGCGTGCGCTGGCCCTGGACGTCGATGCGGAACCGGTCCGAGCTCGCGAAGATCGGGCCGATGGACCAGCCGAGCGTGCCCACGTCGAGGAGGGGATCCATGTGCAGCCCGTACACGGCCTGCACCTTCGGGTCGTCGAAGACGCCTTCCTTCAGCATGAGGAGCGCACCGCCTTCCTCGCCTTCGGGCGGCCCCTCCTCCGCGGGCTGGAACAGGAAGACGACGGTGCCCGGGAGCCGGGCGCGCATCCGCGCGAGGACTTCCGCCGCCCCGAGCACGATCGTGGTGTGCGCGTCGTGGCCGCACGCGTGCATCACCCCCGCGTTCGCGCTCTTGTACGGCGAGTCCTTCTTCTCCTCGACGGGCAGCGCGTCGAGATCGGCGCGCACTGCGACGACCGCTCCCGGCCGTCCGCCTTTCAGGATCCCCACGACCCCGGTCTTCGCCACCGGGTAGCGGACGTCGAGGCCGGCCGCGCGCAGGCGCTCCGCCACGAGCTCTCCCGTCCTCTCCTCACGGTTGCCGAGCTCGGGATGGCGGTGGATGTCCCGCCGCGTCTCCAGGAGGCGCTCCGCCATCGCGTCCACGAGCGCCTTGATGTCCGCGTCGGGAGCGGCGGCGACGGTGGCGGCGAGCACTATCGTCGGGATCACCGGCCACCTCGGGGAGGGAAGGGCGCGGATCGTATCATGCGCGGAGACGGGCGATCTCCGCCGCGTCGAGACGCCTCCACTCCCCCGGTCCGAGCTCCCCGAGCGCGAGCCCGCCCACCGCCACCCGCACGAGCTCGAGCACCTCGTGCCCCACGGCCGCCCCCATGCGACGGATCTGCCGGTTCCTGCCCTCCGTGAGGACAATCTGCAGCCACGTGCTTCCCCCGCGGGCCGCTCCAATCACGCGCACCTCGGCGGGACGCGTCACGAAACCCCCGCCGAGGGGCGCGCCTTCGCGGAGGATGCGGAGGGCCGCCGCGTCGGGCACGCCGGCCACGCGGGCGTGATAGGTCTTGGGCACGTGGGCTTCCGGGGACGTCAGGCGCTCGCCCAGACGGTGGTCGTTGGTGAGGATCAGGAGACCCGACGTATCCCGGTCAAGACGACCCACGGGGAAAACCCATCGGCCCACGTCACCGAGCCGGTCGTAGACGGTGGGACGGCCTCCGGGGTCGACGCGGGTGGTGACGAGGCCGACTGGTTTGTGGAAGGCGAGAACGATACGCTCCGTCGTGTCGGAGACGACGCGACCGTCCACAGTGACGACATCACGGCGCGGATCGAGCCAGAGATCGGGGTCCGAAACTGCGTGGCCAGCGACGCATACGCGGCCGGAAGCAATGAGGCGACGGGCCTCCGTCCGCGACGTCACCCCGAACTTGGAGAGGGCGCGGGCGAGGGTGACGCGCCGGGTCGCCGGCTTCAGACCCGAGGGTCGCCGAGAGCGAAGGTCATCTGCCCTTCGCACACGATCCTCCCGTCCACGCGAGCCTCCCCGCGCAGGCTCCCCATCTTGGCGCGCAGGCGCACCACCGTCGCCTCGAGATGCACCTGGTCGCCCGCCACCACCGGGCGGCGGTACCGCACGCGGTCGATGCCCGCGAAGTAGATGAGGCGGGCACGGTTCTCGGGCTTGGCGAGGATCAGCACCGCTCCCGCCTGCGCCATCGCCTCGGTGAGGATGGAGGCGGGGAGCATGGGCACGCCCCCGGGGCCCGCGATGAAGTACCGCTCGTCCGAGGTGACGTTCTTGAGCCCCACGATCCGCCGGTCCTCCTCGAACTCGAGGATGCGGTCCACGAGGAGGAAGGGGTGGCGGTGCGGGAGGATCTTCTTGATGTCCTCGAGCTCGAGGGGGAGCGTGAGATCGATGGCCATGGGCGCGGCTAAGTCTACAACGGGGCTCCGGAAGCGCCGTGCTACGATCCCAAGGTGCGGCCCGTCGACAGCGTGAAGCCCGGTCCTCCGCTGCCGAGCGAGATCCTGGGGGAGCTGCTCCCGCTCGTCGGCGAGATCAACGCGGTTCTCGACCCCGAGGCCCTGCTCCCCGCCATCGGCAAACAGCTACGGAGAATCGTCGACTACCGCCTCCTCGACATCTTCCTTCCCGGCCCGGACGGGCGGCTCTTCCCCGCCTTCGTGGAGGGCTACCCTCCGGAGGAGGCCCGGGGCTTCCGCCTCAAGGTCGGAGAGGGCATCGTGGGCGTCGCGGCGGAGACCCGACAGCCCATCTTCGTGCCCGACGTGTCGAGCGACCCGCGCTACATCTCCTGGTTCCCGGGGGTGAAGGCGGAGCTCGCGATCCCCCTCGTCAACAAGGACCGGCTCGTGGGCGTCCTCAACATCGAGGGTCCGGACGTCGAGGCCTTCACGCCGGACGCCCGCACCGCGCTCTGCGTCCTTGCCGGCCACCTCGCGATCGCCATCGACAACGCAACGCTCTACCGCGAGGCGCGCTGGTACGCGGACCTCCTGGGCACGCTCTTCGAGATCGGGAAGGAGACCGCCTCCATCCTCGACCTCGACCTCCTGCTCCAGCGGGTGGGCGAGCTCGTCCGGCGGGTGATCGACTACGACTTCTTCGCGATCCTGCTCCTCGACGAGGAGCGCCAGGAGCTCGTGCTCCGCCAGCAGATCAACTTCGGGGCCGCCCGCGAGAAGTGGCGCCTGCCCGTGAGCGAGGGCCTGTGCGGGGCGGCCGTGCGCAGCAAAGAGCCCGTGCGGGTGGGGGACGTGCGGAGCGACCCCCGCTACGTGAGCCTCATCCCGGAAGCGCGCTCGGAGCTCGTGGTCCCCCTCGTCCACAACGACCGAGTGGTGGGCGTCTTCGACCTGGAGTCGCCCGTCCTCGACCGCTTCAACGAGGAGCACGTCAAGGTCCTGACCCCCCTCGCGAGCCAGGTGGCGATCGCCATCGAGAACGCGCGGCTCTGGGCGGAGCTGAAGCGAAACGAGCGGCGGCTGCACCGCGAGCTCAGGATCGCCCGCGACATCCAGAACGCCCTCTTCCCCGAGGAGTCGCCGGCGGGGAAGGGCTGGGAGGCCTCCGCGCAGTTCCGTCCCGCCCGCGAGCTGGGGGGCGACCTCTACGACTTCTACGACATGGGCTCCGGGCTCCTCGGCGTCTCCACGGGAGACGTGGCGGGCAAGGGCGTCCCCGCCGCCCTCTACGCCGCCTTCGCCTCCGGTGCCATCCGCTCCCGCGCGTTCGAGCGCCGCACCCCCGCGGACCTCATGACCCGCGTCAACCGGACGCTCAACCGGCGGGGGATCGAGGGTCTCTTCTGCACCCTCGGCTACGCGCTCTTCGACTTCCCGACGAAGAGCCTCCGCGTCGCGAACTCGGGCCTTCCCTACCCGTTTCTCTATCGCGCGGCCACCGGGCGATGCTCGGCGGTGGAGGTGGGGGGCCTGCCCCTCGGCACGTTCGACAGCTCGACCTACGACGAGGTGACGATCGAGCTCGCGGCGGGCGACGTCTTCGTGTTCCACACCGACGGCGTTTCAGAGGCCCGCACGCACCACGAGGACTACGGCACTGCCCGGCTCCTCGCCACGATCGAGCGGCTGGGGCGGCTGCCCGCCGCCCGCATCGCCGAGGGAGTCCTCGAAGACCTCGAGGCCTTTCTGGGGGACAATGTCCCCGCGGACGACGTCACCCTCATTGTGGTGAAGGTTCTATGACCTCGGAGGCCGACCGGCGGCGGCTGCCCCGTTTCAAGGTCAGCGTGCCCGTCCAGCTCTCGAGCGGCGAGCACGTGTTCCGGGGCGTCCTGAAGGACCTGTGCCGCGAGGCCGCCCTCGTGGGGATCAAGGACGGGCTCGACATGGGGAGCGCGGTTTCCCTGATCCTCCAGCTCCCCGGCACCGGGGGGCCTCTCCAGATCGGGGGCAAAGTGGTGCGCGTGTCCGCGGGGGAGCCTGGCACGCTTGATGTAGCCATCCTCTTCGATCACGTGACCTCGGCGGCGGAGACCCGGATCGACTTCTTCATAGCCTTGCAAGCAGGCTAGATCCGGTCGTCCCGTCAAGAGGGAGCACTGCGTCAAGGCGAACACAGGAGCGTGTCTTCGAAGGCTAAGGTGCTGATAGAATGAGCCTTGCTTGTCTTGGCCCTCCATTGGGGGGGCCAGTGACGCGGATCACAAAGGGTGCCTCGGTCGGCTGGCTATACTGGCGACTTTTGAACCCGTGCATCATGCTGTGTAGGAAGGGCTTACGCGCATTTTGTGTCTTCGTCTCGCTGCCCGCGGTGACCTTCGCCCAGGTCCCCACGTTCGCGGCGCGGACGAACCTCGTCGTGTTGTCGGCTACGGCCGTCGACGGCAAGGGTCGGCCGGTCACGGATCTGCGCTTGCGCGACTTCCGGGTCTTCGAGGAGGGCCGCCCCCAGCGGATCGAGCATTTCACCGAAGCGGAGAAGCTCCCGGCACGAGTGTTGCTGCTCGTGGACTTCAGCGGGAGCATGAATGAGGAGCTCAAGACCACCAGCTCGAAAATGGCGATGGTCCAGCTCCTCGCCGCCCTCGGACCGGAGGACCAGGTGGCCCTTGCCGGCTTCGACAGCCGCTATTTCGGCCTGGTGGCCTTCACCCGGGACAAGAAGGCGGTGCTCGACGCCCTGGGCACGGTGGAGCCCTTCGGCTCCACGGCCCTCCACGACGCGCTCGACAAGGCGGCGAGCGACATCGCCAGCCACGGCGAAGGGAGACGGGCGGTGGTCGTGATCACGGACGGCATCGATACCTCGAGCCAGCAGACCCCGGACGCCGTCATCGCGCGCTCCCGCGCCCTCGACGTGCCCATCTACGCCGTGTCCGTCGTCTCTCCCCTCGACGACCCGTCGTCCGACCAGTTCGTGGGCAAGAAGCAGTCGGGAGTGGCGACCAGGGGCTCGACGCTCCTGGCTCGTTACGCCGGCCAGTCGGGAGGATCGTCCTTCCGGGTCAGCGATTTTCGCGGGCTCAAAGAGGCCGCGGACCGCATTGCCCGGGAGCTCAAGCACCAGTATCGACTCGGCTACGACCCGCCGGCGGGCCCTTCCCGCTTCCGGCGGGTCGAAGTGCGCACGACGCGCCGCGGCGTCGTCGTGCGAACCCGCAGCGGCTACGTGCCTCCGTCTTGAGGTGCGTAGTCCGGTAGGATCTTCATTCGAAGAGGCGTACCACGTGAAACCAAGGAGGTCTTCGTGAAGCACTCCGTATTGCCGCTCGTCGCGGTTGCTCTGGCCCTCTCCGGCTGCGCGAAGAAATCGTACGTGCAGCGGGAGGTGGGTGAGGTCAACAAGAAGGTGGACGCGGTCTCGGCCGAGGTCGAGAAGACGCAGCAGCGCGTCCAGCAGAACGAAGTTCGGATCGATTCCGTGGACAAGAACGCCCAGTCCGGCATCGCCGACGCCAAGGGCTCCGCCCAGCAGGCCATGAGCAAGGCCACCGAGGCGGAAAAGGCGGCCAAGGGCAAGCTGATCTACACCGTGACCCTCTCCAACGACAAGGTGCGGTTCCCCCTGAACCGGGCCGAGATCAGCGACGAAGCCAAGGCCATCATCGACGAGGCGGTGACGCCTCTCAAGACGGAGAACCGGGGCGTCTACTTCGAGGTCCAGGGCTACACCGACGCCTCGGGCGAAGAGCCCTACAACTTCCGTCTGGGCGAAGAGCGCGCCATGGCCGTGCGCGACTACATCGCGAAGACCCATGGGATCGCCCTGTCCCGCATCAACGTGATCTCCTACGGCGAGAGCAACCCGGTGGCCGACAACAACTCGAAGGACGGCCGGGCCCAGAATCGCCGGGTGGTCATCCGCATCCTCGAGTAGCCCGTATCCTCTAGCAACGGCTGGGGTTCTTACCCGGCCGCCACATGGCCCCGGGGCGGCCCTCCCGCTCCGGGGCTTTCTTTCGTCCGCGGAATAGGCGACCCCCGCCGCGGGTACACTTTACGAGTCTTGGAAAGCGCCGCATGAGCCCCGAAAGCCGGGACGAGGCGGACCTGTTGAAGAAGGCCCAGGGGGGGAACCTCTTTGCGTTCGAGGAGATCGTTCGCCGATACCAGCGCCGGGCCTACGCCGTGGCGGTGCGGATCGTCCGCCGCCACGACCTCGCGGACGACGTGGTCCAGGAGGCCTTCCTGCGGGCCTGGCAGTCGCTCGCGAGCTTCGATCTCGCCCGGCCGTTCGGGCCCTGGATCGCCCGGATCGCCGCCAACCTCGCGATCAACCACGTGCGGTCGCCGATCGCACGCGAGCAGGAGCTTCCCGACGGACACGCCGAGGTCGCAGCACCGTCGGGAGCCGACCCCCTGCGGGGGGTCCTCGAAGGGGAAGCCGGACGCGTGCTCGAGGAGGCGCTTCGCGGCCTTCCCGACGAGCAGCGCGCGGTCTTCGTCCTCCGCACCGCGGAAGAGCTCAGCTATCGCGAGATCGCCGAGGCCCTCGGCCTGCAGGTGGGCACGGTCATGAGCCGCCTCCATCGGGCCCGCGAGAAGCTGGTGGTGGCGCTCGGCCCCTATCTGGGAGAGGCCGCCCGCCG
Source organism: uncultured Acidobacteriota bacterium (assembly GCA_963742595.1). Taxonomy (GTDB): domain Bacteria; phylum Acidobacteriota; class Vicinamibacteria; order Fen-336; family Fen-336; genus CAVPGH01. The sequence continues at coordinate 2,323,284 of CAVUMT010000001.1, forward strand.
GGCGAGGGCGGAGGAGCGATGAGCGAGCACGTGCTCGACCGCCTGTCCGCGTTCCTCGACGAGGAGCTGCCCGCGCGCGAGCAGACGGCCGTGGAGGGCCACCTCAGGGATTGCTCCGCCTGCGCCGCCCATCTCGACCGGCTCCGCTCCGTGGACGCGCAGGCCCTGGGCCTGCCCCTGTCCGTTCCCGACGGGTACTTCGACGCGCTGCCCGGCCGCATCCGCAAGCGGCTCGAGAAGGCACCGCGCCGCGCCTACGGTAGGGTGCCTGTCTGGACCTGGGCGGTGGCGGCCGCGCTCGTTCTGGGTGTCGTGACGCCCTTGACGATGCAGCGGAGCCAGCGGGTGCCGTCCGAGGATGCGGCGGCCCCCATGCCGCCCGCCGAAGCGGCGCCCGCGGTGGCGGAGCCCGATCCCCTGGCCGGTGTCGTCGCCCGCTCCGAGCAGCTCGCCCCGCTGGACGGCGGGCGTCGCGGCGGAAGGCCAAGGACGATCGTGCAGAACCGAAGCAGCGGAAGGCGCTCGCCGACGGGACGGACACCGATCGTCCGGCGGCGGCTCCACCCGAGCTGACGGCGCGGCTCGAGGCCCCGGCGAAGAAGGAAGCCGATACGCTCGAACTCGCGCGCGAACGGGAGGCCCTGGGCTCGCGCCGACCGGGCCCGGGGGTCCTTACTCCCAGCAGCAGGCGCCCGTCCAGGCACCGGCGGCGCCGGCGTTCGCCGACGCTCCGGCGGAGGCTCCGGCACCGACGGCGGCCTCCCCCGCCACAGAGCGCCGCGCCGATGCGAACGCGGCGTCGCGTGACGAGGAGCTCGCCAAGCTGCAGGAACAGGCGTTGCGCCCGCAGTCGGTCGGAGGGCCCCGTGTCGGGTCGCGTCTCCTCCGCCGTCGCGTCTTCCGACGAGAGGATCTTCCGGCTCCTTCAGGAGGCTACGGCCCCCACGACACTCGCGGCCCTGCGCGAACGGCGGGAGGCCTGGCGCTCGTTCACCCGCGACTACCCGTCGAGCCCGCGGGCGGACGAGGCGCGGGTGCGCGTGATCCAGACCGGCGCCGAGGCCTGGCGCGTCGGCGCAGACCCGGCCGACCTCGCGCGCACGCGCGAGGACGCCGCCGCCTATCTCGCGCGGCGCGACGCGGCCCAGGCCACGCGCGTCAGGAGCCTGCTCGAGAGTCTCCCCGCCCGACCCTGAAAGCTCGGCGCGCGCGTCGAGTCTTGCAAAGACCGAACCCCCCCCGTATCCTTCCCGCCGTCGTGCGCCCACGCGCGGCCGCGACGGGAGGGAACGAAAGACCCATGTCCCTGTTCCGGACGAAGACGCTCGACCGGCTCATCGCGGAAGGGGGAGACGAAAAGCACGGGCTCAAGAGGACCCTGACTGCGGTCGACCTCGTGGCCCTCGGCGTCGGGGCCATCATCGGGGCCGGGATCTTCGCCACCCTCGGCACCGCCACCTCCGGGGCCAGCGGCGCCCCCGCGGGGCCGGGGGTCGCGGTTTCCATCTTGATCACCGCGCTGGCCTGCGGCTTCTGCGCGCTGTGCTACGCCGAGTTCGCGAGCCTCGTGCCCGTGGCGGGATCGGCCTACACCTACAGCTACGCGACGATGGGCGAGCTCGTGGCCTGGATCATCGGCTGGGACCTGATCCTCGAGTACGCGGTCGGCAACATCGCGGTGGCGATCTCCTGGGCCGCCTACTTCCGCCAGCTCTTCCTGGGCCTCGGCCTCGAGATCCCCGCCTGGATGGCCACGGACTACCGCTCCGCGCTCCTCGCCTCGCGCGCGGCGGCGGACGGCGCCACCCTGGGACCGGAGATGTCGATCGCCTACCAGGCCTGGCAGAGCCATCCCGTCCTCTTCGGAGTGCCCGTGGTCGTCAACCTCCTCGCCGCCTCGATCACGGCCGTGATCACGTGGCTGCTCGTCATCGGGGTCAAGGAGTCCGCGCGCTTCAACAACGTGGTGGTGGTGCTGAAGGTCGCGACCCTCCTCTTCTTCATCGCGGTGGGCACGCTCTACGTGACCCCGGCCAACTGGACGCCTTTCTTTCCCGGAGGCTTCTCGGGGGTCTGGCACGGGGCGTCCCTGATCTTTTTCGCGTACATCGGCTTCGACGCCATCTCCACCGCCGCCGAGGAGTGCAAGGACCCGGGGCGCGACATGCCCCGCGGCATCATCGGCTCCCTCGTCATCTGCACGGTGCTCTACGTGGCCGCGGCCCTCGTCCTCACGGGCATGATCCCCTTCACGCAGCTCGTGGGCGTCGCCGACCCCCTCGCCGCCGCCCTCGCCTACGTGAAGCAGGACTGGGCGGCGGGGTTCCTCGCCTTCGGCGCGGTGGTGGCGATGACCGCGGTCCTCCTCGTCTTCCAGCTGGGCCAGGCCCGCATCTTGATGGTGATGTCGCGGGACGGGCTCATCGGCTCCTGGTTTTCCAAGGTCCATCCGAAGTACCGCACGCCCCACGTGGCCACCCTCGTCACGGGAGCGTTCGTGGCCTTCTTCTCCGCCCTCGCCAACATCGACGAGATCGTGCAGCTCACGAACATCGGGACGCTGTTCGCGTTCGTGCTCGTCTGCATCGGCATCCTGATCCTGCGGGCCAAGGAGCCGGACCGGCCGCGCAAGTTCCGCGTCCCCTTCGTCCCCCTGATCCCGGTCCTCGGCGCCGGCATGTGCCTCTTCCTCATGGCCGGCCTGCCTCGCCTGACGTGGGAGCGCTTCATCCTCTGGCTGGTGGCCGGGCTCGTCCTCTACTTCGTCTACGGCCGCAGGAAGAGCCGGCTCGCCGTCGGGTCCTGACCCGTGCTCGTGGTGATGCGCCAGAGCGCCACCCCCGAGGACATCCGGGGAGTGGTGGCCGCCGTGGAAGCCCGCGGCATGAAGGCGCATGCCATCCCCGGCAGCCAGCGCACCGCGATCGGCATCACCGGGAACAAGGGGGCGGTGGACGCGCCGGTGTTCGAGAGCCTGCCCGGCGTCCTCGAGGTCATCCCCGTCACGCACGCCTACAAGCTCGTGTCGCGGGAGGTCAAGACCGAGGACACGGTGGTCGACATCGGCGGCGTCGCCGTGGGGGGTCCCGCCCTCGTGATGGTGGCCGGCCCCTGCGCCGTGGAGTCACGCGAGCAGATGCTGACCGTGGCCCGCGGGGTGAAGCGGGCGGGAGCGCAGCTCCTGCGCGGGGGCGCCTTCAAGCCGCGCACGAGCCCGTACTCCTTCCAGGGGCTGGGGGAGGAGGGCTTGAAGATCCTCGCGGAAGCCCGCGAGGAGACGGGCCTCCCCGTGGTCACGGAAGCGCTCGACGTGGAAGGGGTGGACCTCGTGGAGCGCTACGCCGACGCGATCCAGATCGGCGCCCGCAACATGCAGAACTTCTCGCTCCTGAGGCGCTGCGGGCGCGCCCGCAAGCCCGTCCTCCTGAAGCGCGGCCTCGCCGCGACGCTCGAGGAGTTCCTGATGTCCGCGGAGTACATAGTCTCCGAGGGGAACTATGGAGTGGTGCTTTGCGAGCGGGGCGTGCGCTCGTTCTCCGACTTCTCCAGGAACACCCTCGACCTCGCGGTGGTGCCTGCGGTGAAGTCGGTGTCGCACCTGCCCATCCTCGTCGACCCCTCCCACGGCACGGGCCGGCGCGACAAGGTGGCGCCGCTCTCGCGGGCGGCGGTGGCGGTGGGGGCGGACGGGATCGTGGTGGAGGTCCACCACGATCCGAACCGCGCGCTCTCGGACGGCCCGCAGTCCATCACGCCGGACATGTTCGAAAGCCTGGTGCGGGACCTCCGCCAGATCGCCCCCGTGATCGGGCGAACGCTCTGACGAAGGCGAGAGCGGCGAGCGAAGCCCGATTCACTCGGGCGTAGCGAGCGGGGGGTCTGGGGGGCGCGATCACCCTGGCTCTTCAGCCAGGGCAAGCAGCCCCCCAGCTCAACGAAGCTCTATGACCTTCCGCTCGAGCAGCCGCGCGAATATCAGGAGCGCGTCCTCCTCGGTCATCGGACAGAGCTTCAGGATCGACTGCACGTCCCAGTCTCCGTTGACCCGGGACAACACGAAGCCCTCCTGGGAGTCGAAGTTCTCGCGGGTGAGCGCGGCCATGTCCACGGTGAGGTGGGGGACCTTGTCGAGGGGGACGGCCTTCACGGCTTTCTCGCGCTGGCGGGCCTCCATGGCCGTGATGAGGCCCTTCTTCGCGTTCTGGTTCAGGCGGTCGAGGGCGAGCACCTCCTCGTAGGCCTTCATCGCGGCGTCGTAGCGGTGCTCCTGCAGGCGCTGATAGGCGAGGGCCAAGAGGGCCTGGATCGCCCCCACGGGGTCCGCGCTCCGGTTATCGTGCCGGACCTGGTCCACCGCGAGAAGGCCGCGGTTGTAGAGGTCGTAGAAGAGGGCGGCGGTCTCGAACTCGGAGCGTCGCAGCTCGAGGCTGATCTCGGCCATCGTCTTTCCGGTCGCGGCGAGGCCGAGCACCTGCCGGGTGAGGGCCTCCTGGATCGCGTGGGGCGCTCCCTGCACCTTGAAGGTGATCTCCATGGACGGGAAGACGCTCCGGATCCGCTGCCACTCGTCGACCCGGCGGATCCCCTCGAGGACGACCGGGGTCACCGGGGTCTCGAAGGCGATGAGCACATCCTGGGGAAACTCGCCTTCCTTGAACTCGAAGAGGCCGGAGGGCCACAGGAAGAGGTCGTAGATCGTCTCCTCGACCTTCGCCTTCAGGGCCTCCCGGAGATCGTCCTCGGTGAGGATGCCGTCACTGACGAGGATCGAGCCGATGAGGCGGCCCTTCTCCTCCTGGGCGAGGAGGGCCTTGAAGAGCTGCTCCTCCGTGACGAAGCGCATCCGGATGAGGAACTGGCCGAGGGACTCGCGCGGGTCCGTGGACCAAGAAGAGTAGATGAGGCCGTCGCGCAGGATGATGCGTTTCTGGAGGGAACGCCGCTCGATGTGGAGGGTACCCGTCTTCTGGCCCGTAGAGATCCACTGCAGGATGTCGGGCAGCGACATCGTCTTGAGGTCGCCCTTGAGGCTCATCGGCGGCAGCCCGGCCGATCAGCCCTGGTCCAGATGCACGTCCCAGAAGAGATAGTCCCGCCAACTCTCCGGCGCGCGGTTGAGTCCGAGGCTGAGCGTGAGATACGGGAGCGCCTCGGGGCGGCGCGGCTTTCGGATCATGTGCATGCCCGCTTCCTCCGGACGCCGGTCGCCCTTCCTGCGATTGCAGGGAATGCAGCACGTCACGATGTTGTCCCACCCCTTGTGGCCCCCGCGGGCCACGGGCACCACGTGGTCGAATGTCAGCTGGGCCGGCGGGAAGCGGTGTCCGCAGTACTGGCAGCGGTGATCGTCGCGAGCATACACGTTGGCCCGGGAGAACGGCACGTCCGCGAAGGGGCGTTTCATCCGGACGTGACGGAGAAGGCGAAGCACCGAGGGAAGCTTCACCCGTACCGTGACGCCGCGGATCTCCCGCTCGTAGACGGCGATAACCTCGACCTTCCCCTGGAAGAGCATGGTCATGGCCTTCTGCCACGACACGATCCTCAGGGGCTCGTAGGTTGCGTTCAGAACCAGCGTGTGTTCCATGCCCGACCGAGAAAAAATTGTGAACCTCGCCCCCGATGCTGTCAAGGCGAAGGGCCAAAAGGCCTTTCGGAAGAGGGGTATGGCGTCAACCGGTCCTCCCCCCGACGTTGACCGGGGGGCCGCCCGTCGCAGAGAATCCGCCCCCGTGCGCTCTCCGCGGCTGATCGTCACGGCCCTCCTCCTCGGGGCCCTCGGTGCTCCCGCGGCCTCCGCCGCTCCTCCGAGCCCCGTGGCGGCCGGTCGCTGCGAAGGGGCCGACGTCCTCCTCGTCAACGGGCGCTTCGTGACGATGGACGACCGGGCCTCGGTGGCGGAGGCGGTGGCGATTCGGGACGGCCGGTTCGTGGGGCTGGGCCGCGCACGAGACCTCGCGGGTTGCGCCGGCCCGGGAGCGGTTCGGCTGGACCTGCACGGGCGGACCGTCCTCCCCGGGCTCGTCGACGTCCATACCCACGCCCTCGAATGGACGAAGAGCCTGCTGCGCAACGAGATCGAGGTGGGATACCCCGCGGTGCGGGCCGTCGAGGACATCCTCACCCGCGTGCGCGAGCGCGCGGGAGCGACCCCGGCGGAGGGGTGGATCCTGGGATCCGGTTGGGACGACTCCAAGCTGAGCGAGCGGCGCTACGTGAGGCGCTCCGATCTCGACCCGGTCTCCCCCGAGCACCCGGTCTACCTCGTGCACGTGAGCGGCCACCTCGCGGTCGCGAACAGCCGGGCCCTGCGCGAGGCGGGGATCGTGCGATCGACCGCGGACCCTCCGGGCGGCGTCATCGAGCGCGCCCCCGACGGTGAGCCCACGGGGATCCTGAAGGACAACGCGATGGCGCTCGTCGCCGCGCGGCTGCCCCGGGACCCGCCGGACCTCGCGGTCCGCGCTGCCCGCGAGGCGTCGCAGCGGGCACTGGAGGTCGGCATCACGACCCTCCACGACGTCAATCTCTCGGCCGAGGACATGCGGGCCTACCAGGACGCGGAGGACCGCGGCTGGCTTCGCGTGCGCGTGCATCTGGTGCCCGGCGTGGGCAGCGTGGCGGACGCGGAGAGGCTCGCCGCCCAGGGCTTGCGCACGGGGTTCGGATCGGACCGGCTGCAGCTGGGGGGGGTGAAGATGTTCGCCGACGGCGGCATGGGCGCGCGGACGATCGCGATCTACGAACCCCTCGCGGACGAGCACGCGAATCGCGGCCTGCTGATCTGGACCTCGGAGGACATGCAGCGGGCTCACCGCGCGCTCGCGGGGGCCGGCTGGCAGCTCATCACGCACGCGATCGGCGATCGCGCGCTCGACCAGGTGCTCGACTCGTACGAAAGGACGCTCCGCGAGCTCGACCTGACGGATGCCCGCTTTCGCGTGGTGCACGCCGGCCTGTCCACGCCGGCCATACAGAAGCGGTTGCGCGCCCTGGGGGTCGGGGTGGACGGCAACCCCCCGTTCGTCTACTGGATCGGGAGCTGGTTCCGGAAGTACGGCCCGGAGCGCGTCCGCTGGTCGTATCCCGGCCGGTCCTACGTGGACGCGGGAATCGTCGCGGGAGGCGCCTCCGACGTGCCGGTGACGCCCCTCCGGCCGTGGTGGGGTATCTGGGCCGCGGTCGTGCGGCGGGATCTCGAGACGGGCGAGGTGCTCGCCCCCGAGGAGCGGCTGTCGGTGGTCCAGGCCCTCCGCCTCTACACGCGGAACGGCGCCTGGCTCGGGTTCGAGGAGGGTGCGGTCGGGGTTATCGCGCCCGGCGCCCTCGCCGACCTCGTCGTCGTCGATCGGGACGTGCTGAGCGTGCCCCCCGACGAGATCAAGGACGTGAAGGTGCTGAAGACGATCGTGGGAGGTGCCATCGTCTTCGACGCCGAGCGCCCGCCCACTCCCTGAGAACCCTCCCCTTCCTCAGAGGATCAGCATCGCGTCGCCATACGAGTAGAAGCGGTAGCCCTCCGCAATGGCCCGAGCATAGGTCTCGAGAACGCGCTCACGTCCCGCGAACGCGCAGACCAGAAGGAGGAGAGACGACCGGGGGAGGTGGAAGTTCGTGACGAGCGCGTTCGCGGCTCTGAACCGGTAGCCGGGCACGATCACCAGGTCGGTCTCGCCGGCCCCGCTCTGGACTCGTCCGTCGTTGTCAGCCCTGCTCTCCAGCACGCGGGTGGTCGTGGTGCCCACGGCCACGACGCGGCCCCCCTTGGCGCGGGTTCGCACGATGGCGTCCGCCGTGTCCGGCGGCACCTCGAAGGGCTCCGCGTCCACCGTGTGCTCCTCGACCCGCTCGACCTCCACGGGCCGGAACGTCCCCGGCCCCACGTGCAGGACGAGCTCGGTCCACTGCACTCCGCGCTCCGCCAGGCGTGCGCGGAGCGCGGAGGTGAAGTGCAGCCCGGCTGTGGGCGCCGCGACGCTCCCCGCCTCTCTCGCGTAGACAGTCTGGTAACGCTCGTGGTCTTCAATGCGATCCTGGCGGTGGATGTATGGGGGCAGGGGGATGTGGCCGTGGCGGTCCAGGGCGGCTCGCATGTCCTCCGAACCCTCCAGGCGAACCCGCCGAACGACGCCCCGAGGAGGCTCGAGAACGACGACGACGAGATCGTCCGCGATCCGAATCCGGGCCCCCTCCCGCAGCCGTCCCCCGGGTCGGAGGAGTGCCTCCCACGCTCCCCCTCCGAGATCGCGGACGAGCAGGACCTCGGCCGCCCCCCTCCCTCGCGGCGGCCCAGGAGCCGGGCCGGTGTCACGCGGCTCCGGTTCACGACGAGGAGGTCGCCGGGGTCGAGGAGATCCGGGAGATCTCGGAAGGTGCGGTGCGCGCATCCACCATTCCGTCGGTCGAGGACGAGGAGACGCGAGGCGTCGCGCTCGGCGAGCGGCTCCTGGGCGATGCGGTCCGGGGGAAGGTCGTAGTCGAAGAGGGAGACGTCCACCGGCGCGGCCTCAGAAGAGCTTCTTCTGGCCCGGCGCGCCCTCCGGAGGCATCCGCCCGAAGTGCTCGTACGCGCGTCGCGTGGCCGCGCGGCCGCGCGGCGTACGGTCGAGGAAGCCGAGCTGCAGCAGGTAGGGCTCGTAGATGTCCTCGATCGCGTCCGGCTCCTCGCTGATGGCGGCGGCGATCGCGTTGACCCCCACCGGCCCCCCTCCGAACTTGTCGATGATCGTGAGGAGGAGCTTCCGGTCCACCTCGTCGAAGCCGTGCGCGTCCACCTCGAGGAGGCGGAGCGCGTCCTCCGCGACCGCTTCCGTGATCGTTCCCCCGGCGCGGACCTGCGCGTAGTCCCGCACGCGCCGGAGCAGCCGGTTGGCGATCCGCGGAGTACCCCGGCTCCGGCGCGCGATCTCCCGAGCTCCCGCCCCCTCGATCGGAACGTCCAGTATTCTCGCGGACCGATTCACGATGAAGGTCAGGTCGTCCTCGTTGTAGAAGTCGAGCCGGTGGACGATTCCGAACCGGCCGCGGAGCGGCGCGGTGAGGAGCCCCGCCCGCGTCGTCGCCCCCACGAGGGTGAAGGGCTTCAGGGGGATCTTCATCGAGCGGGCGCCCGGACCCGTGCCGATCATGAGGTCGAGGGTGTAGTCCTCGAGCGCGGGGTAGAGGATCTCCTCGACCTTCGCGTCGAGCCGATGGATCTCGTCGACGAAGAGCACTTCGCGCTGCTCGAGGGCGGTGAGGAGGGCGGCGAGGTCGCCCGCCCGCTCGATGATCGGCCCCGCGGTGGCCTTGATCGGTGCCTTCAGCTCGTCGGCGATCACGTGCGCGAGGCTCGTCTTGCCGACACCGGGCGGCCCGAAGAGGAGGACGTGGTCGAGCGCCTCGCCGCGGCTCCTCGCGGCCTCGATGGCCACTCGGAGGTTGGCCACCACCTGGGCCTGGCCCACGTACTCGTCCAGCGCGCGGGGACGGAGCGATTGGTCGAAGCCGGCGTCGTCGTCGAGCGCCCGGGCGGAGACGAGGCGGGGGTCGGTCACGCCCTAGAGCTTACCGCCCCGAGAGGAGGCGCAGGGACCGCCGCAGGAGGTCTTCGAACCGGCCGCCTCCGTCCTCGCGGAGCGCGCGTTCGGCGGCCCGCTCCGCCTCCGGCCGCGAGTAGCCGAGGTGCACGAGGGCGGACAGGAGGTCGTCCTTGGGCCCGCCCCGAGGCGCCGAAGGCGCCTCGGAAGGAGCGTCGAGCCCTTGCATCTTGTCCTTGAGCTCCAGGACCAGTCGCTCGGCCGTTTTCTTCCCGACCCCCGGTATGCGGGTGAGCCGGGGGACGTCGCTCGTGCGCAGCGCGTCCACCAGCTCCGGTGCCTCGATGCCGGAGAGGATGTTGATCGCGAGCTTCGGGCCCACGCCCGAGACGGCGATGAGCCGCTCGAAGAGCGCCTGCTCGCGGCCGGTGAGGAAGCCGAAGAGGGCGAGGGCGTCTTCGCGGACGTGGGTGTAGGTCAGGAGGCTCACCTCGTCCCCGTCTCCGCCCAGGCGGTAGAAGGTGGAGAGCGGGATCGTCACGCGATAGCCGACCCCACCCACGTCGACCACCACCTCCTGCGTGTCCTTGCGCAGGAGCCGCCCTCGGAGGTGGGCGATCACGAGGGTAGTCCCGCAGTGAGGGTCTGGCAGGCGTGGCAGAGGGCGACCGCGAGCGCGTCGGAGGCATCGCCCGCCTCGCCCTCCCCGGGGAGCTCGAGGAGACGCGCCACCATGAACGCGACCTGCCGCTTCTCCGCGCGGCCGTAGCCCGTGACCTGCTGCTTCACGGTGGCGGGGGGAAACTCGTGGACGACGAGGCCCGCCTCCGCCCCCGCGAGGAGCACGACGCCCCGCACGTGCCCGAGCACGAGTGCCGTGCGGGTGTTCGCGGCGTGGAAGACGTCCTCGACCGCGAGCACGTCCGGCCGCAGGCGCACGATGAGCTCGCGGATGCCCTCGTGGATGATGCGAAGGCGCGCGGGCAGGGGGAGGCGGGACGACGAGGCGAGGAGTCCCTTCTCGATCAGCCGGTGCCGGCGGCCGTCGGTGTCGATGGCTCCGTATCCGGTGCGGAGGGATCCGGGGTCGACGCCGAGGATGACCATGCCCGCCGACGGTGCTCCCTCTCCGAAGGGCCGCTAGCTCGCGGCGGCCGCTTCCTCCATCTCCTTGTCCGAGATGTCGAAGTTGGCCCAGACGTTCTGCACGTCGTCGTGGTCCTCGAGGGCCTCCATGAGCTTCAGCATCTGCTGCGCCTTGGGGCCTTCGAGGGTGATCGTGTTGTCCGCGTACTTGCCGACCTCGGCTTCGTCGGGCTCGATGCCCGCCTTCTTGACCGCGGCGAGCACCGCCTCGTAGGCCTGCTGGCTGCGTGTAGACCTCGAAGAACTCGCCCGAGGACTGGATGTCCTCCGCCCCCGCGTCGAGGGCGATCTCCATCAGCTTGTCCTCGGTGGTCTTCCCCGAGGCGATCGTGATGCTAGCCCTTGGGCTTGAACATGTAGGAGACGCTGCCCGCGCCGCCCAGGTTGCCGCCGTTCTTGCTGAAGATGTGGCGGATCTCGGACACGGTGCGGTTGCGGTTGTCCGAGGATGCCCTCGACGAGCACGGCGACGCCGCCCGGGCCGAAGCCTTCGAGGGTTATCTCCTCGTAGGTCGACCCTTCGAGCTCGCCCGTGCCCTTCTGGATCGCGCGCTTGATGTTGTCGGCGGGCATGTTCGAGGCCTTGGCCTTGTCCACCGCGGTGCGCAGGCGCGGATTGCTGTCCGGGTCGCCGCCGCCGATGCGGGCGGCGATCGTCATCTCCCGGATGATCTTGGTGAAGACCTTGCCCCGCTTGGCGTCGAGGGCGCCCTTCTTGTGCTTGATGGAGGCCCACTTGGAATGTCCGGACATGACGTTCTCCTGCGTATGCGATCGAAGTCTACCACCGACCCAAAAAGAAAAGCCCCGGTCGCTCGAGCGGCCGGGGCCATGGGTATGGATGATTCAAAAAAAATCCCGGCAACGTCCTACTCTCCCACCAGGCTACCCTGACAGTACCATCGGCGCTGGAGGGCTTAACGGCCGTGTTCGGAATGGGAACGGGTGTGACCCCTCCGCCATGGTCACCGGGATGAACTATCAAGCCGAAGGACAACCGAAGAATCCGAGAAGCGCCGAATGTAGGGCGATAGCCGCTACCGTTTCCGGCAGAATAAACATCATGGTCAAGCCTCACGACCGATTAGTACCCGTAAGCTGAGAGCATTACTGCTCTTGCACACCGGGCCTATCAACCTTGTAGTCTACAAGGGGTCTTTAGGCAGGTTACCCTGCGGGAGACGTCATCTCGAGGCGGGTTTCACGCTTAGATGCTTTCAGCGTTTATCCCAACCGAACTTAGCTACCCAGCTATGCCTCTGGCGAGACAACTGGTGCACTAGAGGTTCGTCCATCCCGGTCCTCTCGTACTAAGGACAGGCCCTCTCAAGTCTCCTGCGCCCACAACAGATAGGGACCGAACTGTCTCGCGACGTTCTAAACCCAGCTCACGTACCGCTTTAATGGGCGAACAGCCCAACCCTTGGAACCTGCTACAGCTCCAGGATGCGATGAGCCGACATCGAGGTGCCAAACCTGGTCGTCGATGTGAACTCTTGGACCAGATCAGCCTGTTATCCCCGGCGTACCTTTTATCCGTTGAGCGATGGCCCTTCCACTCAGAACCACCGGATCACTAAGTCCTGCTTTCGCACCTGCTCGACTTGTAGGTCTCGCAGTCAAGCTCTCTTGTGCCTTTGCACTCGACGGCTGATTTCCAAACAGCCTGAGAGAACCTTCGAGCGCCTCCGTTACTCTTTAGGAGGCGACCGCCCCAGTCAAACTACCCGCCTAGCCATGTTCCTCTTCCCGATAAGGGAAGTAGGTTAGAACCTAAGAGCATCAAGGGTGGTATCTCACCGTTGGCTCCCCCGAGCCCAAGAGCCCGGGTCTCAAAGCCTCCCACCTATCCTGCGCAGAACGCACCCAAGTTCAAGGCTAGGGTGCAGTAAAGGTGCACGGGGTCTTTCCGTCTAGTTGCGGGAAACCGGCATCTTCACCGGTACTACAGATTCGCAGTGCCCCTCGTTGAGACAGCGCCCAAATCGTTACGCCATTCGTGCAGGTCGGAACTTACCCGACAAGGAATTTCGCTACCTTAGGACCGTTATAGTTACGGCCGCCGTTTACCGGGGCTTCAGTTCAGAGCTTTGCCTTGCGGCTAACCCCTCTCTTTAACCTTCCGGCACCGGGCAGGCGTCAGACCCTATACGTCGTTTTTGTGACTTTGCAGAGTCCTGTGTTTTTAGTAAACAGTCGCTTGGGCCGTTTCACTGCGACCCTCTCGAGGCTCAGAGAGCAAATCTCTTCACCAAGGGAGGCACCCCTTCTCCCGAAGTTACGGGGTTAATTTGCCGAGTTCCTAAACGAGGGTTCTCACTAGCGCCTTAGGATTTTCTCCTCACCTACCTGTGTCGGTTTGCGGTACGGTCACCACACAGACTCCTTAGAGGCTTTTCTTGGCAGCATGGGATGGGCCACTTTGCGAGCCGAAGCTCTCGTCATCAGGTCTCGGAAACACGGCCCCGTGGATTTTCCTGCGGAGCCTTCCTACACCCTTAAACCCGCACGTCCAATCGCGGGCTGGCTTACCCTTCTGCGTCACCCCATCGGTCTTTATCGTCTGTGCGGCAGTACGGGAATGTTGACCCGTTTTCCATCGGCTACGCCTTTCGGCCTGGCCTTAGGACCGACTAACCCTGAGCGGATTGACCTTCCTCAGGAAACCTTAGGCTTTCGGCGAACGCGGTTCTCGCGCGTTTTATCGCTACTTGTGCCGGCAGGGTCCCTTCCATATCCTCCACCCGTCCTTGTCGGTCGAGCTTCACCGAATATGGAATGCTCCTCTACCAATCAAACGAGACGAATCCCGTTCGAGTCCGCAGCTTCGGTATCAGGCTTGAGCCCCGTTGAATTATCGGCGCGGACCCACTAGACCAGTGAGCTATTACGCTTTCTTTAAAGGATGGCTGCTTCTAAGCCAACCTCCTGGTTGTTTTAGCGGATCCACATCCTTTACCACTAAGCCTGTACTTAGGGACCTTAGCTGGCGGTCTGGGCTGTTTCCCTCTCGACAATGAAGCTTAGCCCCCACTGTCTGACTGCCGCGGTCGGCTTTGCGGTATTCAGAGTTTGGTTGGATTCGGTACCTCGGTAAAGGCCCTAGTCCATCCAGTACTTTACCTCCGGAAGCTAAACCCGCGACGCTAGCCCTAAAGCTATTTCGAGGAGAACGGGCAATCACGAGGTTTGATTAGCCTTTCACCCCTACCCACAGCTCATCCAAGCTGTTTTCAACCAACACTGGTTCGGGCCTCCGGTCGGTGTTACCCGACTTTCACCCTGGCCATGGGTAGATCACCTCGCTTCGCGTCTTTTCCCAGCGACTGATTCGCCCTATTCGGACTCGCTTTCGCTGCGGCTCGCTTAACGCTTAGCCTCGCCACTGAGAAAAACTAGCCGGCTCATTATGCAAAAGGCACGCGGTCAGGCAGCACCGGGTTGCCCCGGCCAACGCCCTCCCACTGCTTGTAGGCATACGGTTTCAGGTACTATTTCACTCCCCTCACAGGGGTGCTTTTCACCTTTCCCTCACGGTACTGGTTCACTATCG
>CAVUMT010000001.1:2340000-4731796 GCA_963742595.1 uncultured Acidobacteriota bacterium
CACCCACGCGTTACTCACCCGTTCGCCGCTCTACTTGGGGGTTGCCCCCTTTCGCGCTCGACTTGCATGTGTTAGGCACGCCGCCAGCGTTGATTCTGAGCCAGGATCAAACTCTCCAGTTAAACTGTGACGCCGCCGTTTACGGCCTTGCGGCGCTCCGCGGAGCGCCCCTAGAACTGAAGATACGATTTGGTCCTCAGGCTGAACCTCGCTCGAAATTGTGATGTGCGCTACCTAGTTTTCAAAGAGCCACCCCGTCTTCAGGGGAACCCGACCAGAATATCGAAGCTCGGCAGGCCGTGTCAAGCACTTTCCGCCGCATCTTTTCGACCGGCCGCCGGGCCTCGGGCGTCTGACTTCCTGGGAGAACCGACTCAGGTGGGACCTGACGTCCTACGCACCCCGACTTCTACGCTCCCGGCAGAACGCGAGATAGTACGGGAGCGCCGGCCGCCTGTCAAGCCGGCGGCTCCACGTCGAGACGCGCACGTGGCGCTGGGACGCCGATCGGAGAGCACGAACGTCTGCGCCCGCGGGTCGAGCGTCGATCTCGGCCCCCGCCTCGAGCACGGCGCCGTCGCGCTTGCACCGCGCGCTGGCGCAGGAGGCGCTCGGCCTCGCTCTTCGAGGCGGCGAGGCCCGGCCGCGACCAGGAGCTCGCGCGGCCTTGTAGCGCGCCCGCGGCGAGCGTCACCACCGCGGCATCTCGGTGGGCGCCTGCTTCTGCTGGTGGACGCGGCGCCACTCCGCCTCGGCGGCCTCGCGCCGCGGCCGCGCCGTGGAAGTCGGCCACGATGCGCCGGCCCAGGGCCATCTTCGAGGCCATGGGCGCGCCCTTCGCCTTCTCCGCCTCGATCTCGGCGGGCGTCGAGGTCGGTGAGCAGCAGGTAGTACTTCCACATGAGCTCGTCGGAGATGCACATGACCTTGGCGAACATCGCGGCCGGGGCCTCGGTGACCCCGATGTAGTTGCCGAGGCTCTTCGACATCTTCTCGACGCCGTCCGTGCCCTCGAGCAGCGGCGTGGTCAGCACCACCTGCGGCTCGAGGCCGTAGGCCGGCATGATGTCGCGGCCCGACGTTCAGGTTGAAGAGCTGGTCGGTGCCGCCGAGCTCCACGTCGGCCTTCAGGAAGACGGAGTCGTAGGCCTGGGCCAGCGGGTAGAGGAACTCGTGGACGGAGATGGGCTGGCCGGCCTCGAAGCGCTGCTGGAAGTCGCGCCGCTCGAGCATGCGCGCCACGTTGTAGGTGGCGGCCAGGCGGATCGACGCCGTCGGCGCCGAGGGCGCCCAGCCACTCGCGGTTGAAGCGGATCTCGGTCTTCACGCGGGTCGAGGATCTTGAAGACCTGCTTCTTGTAGGTCTCGGCGTTCGTCTCGATCTCCTCGCGGGTGAGGGCGGCCGCGTCTTCGACTGCCGGTGGGGTCGCCGATCATCCCCGTGAAGTCGCCGATCACGAAGACCACGCGGTGCCCGAGGTCCTGGAAGTGCTTCATCTTGCGGATGAGCACGGTGTGGCCGAGGTGGAGGTCGGGGGCGGTGGGGTCGAAGCCGACCTTGACGGTGAGCGGCCGGCCGCGGCGCGAGCTTGGTCGCGCAGGGCATCCGGCGGTGACCACGTCGACGCAGCCCTTCGTCGAGGTAGGCGAAGGCTTCGCGCGGCGCTCATGCGGCCTCCCGACGACCAGCGCGGCGCCCCTCGAGGCGGTAGCGCCCCTCGAGCAGGATGCGCACCGCGCGCGGGTAGATCCGGTGCTCGACCTCCAGGATGCGCGCGGCGAGGGTCTCGCGACGTGTCGCCGTCGAGCACGGGCACGGCCTCCTGCAGCACGATGGGCCCGCTGTCGAGGCCTTCGTCCACGAGGTGCACGGTGGCGCCGCTGACCTTCACCCCGTGCTCGAGGGCCTGGCGCTGGGCCTCGAGGCCGGGGAAGGCGGGCAGCAGCGACGGGTGCACGTTCAGGATGCGGCCCGGAAAGGCGCGCAGGAAGGCGGGCGAGAGCAGGCGCATGTAAGCCGGCCAGGCAGACGAGGTCGACGCCGTGCTCCCGAGCAGGGCGAGCGAGCTCCGCGTCGAAGTCCTCGCGCGGCCGGCCGCGATGGTCGCGGAAGAGCGCGGGCACCCGGCCCGGCGCGCGCGCTCCAGGGCCGGCGCCGCCTCGACGTTCGAGACCACGACCGCGATCTCGCCCCCCGAGCCGCCCCGCGCTGCGCGGCGTCGAGGAGGGCCTGGAGGTTGCGATGCCGCGGCCGCTGACGAGGACGCCGACCTGCCTCATGGACGCGGCGCTGCGTCACTCGAAGACGACGCCCGCGCCCGCGCACCACGGAGCCGATGACGAAGCTCGTCTCGCCGCGCCGCTCGAGGGAGTGCTCGACCTCGTGGAGGTCCTCCGGGCGCGACCACCACCACCATGCCCGATCGCCCATGTTGAAGGTGCGGAACATCTCGTCGTCGGCGACGGCGCCGCCCCGCTGGATGAGGCGGAAGAGCGGCGGGACCTCCCAGGAGCCCCGGCGGACTGCGGCGCCCAGGCCCGGCGGGCAGGACGCGCGGGATGTTGCCGGGGAAGCCGCCGCCCGTGATGTGGGCAGAGCGCCGTGATCTTGTCGCGCTCGAGGAGCGGCTCGAGGGCGGCGAGGTAGCTGCGGTGCGGAGCGAGCAGCGCCTCGCCCGACGGTCGTCCCCAGCTCGGGCACGTGCGGTGTCCACGCGGTGGCCGCAGTCGCTCGAAGAGCGACCTTGCGGGCCAGCGAGTAGCCGTTCGTGTGCAGGCCCGCGGACGGCAGGCCGAGCAGCACGTCGCCCTCGCGCGACCCCGCGGGGCAGCGCCTTCTTCCGGTCCACGACCCCCACGATGAAGCCGGCGAGGTCGTAGTCGTCGGCGCGCGTAGGTGCCCGGCATCTCCGCGGTCTCGCCGCCGATGAGCGGACAGCCGAACTCGGCGCAGCCGCGGGCGAAGCCGCGCACGATGGCCTCCACCCTCGCGGAGTCCATCCGGCCGAGGGCGATGTAGTCGAGGAAGAAGAGGGGCACGGCACCCTGCACCAGGATGTCGTTCACGCAGTGGGCCACGAGGTCGTAGCCCACGGTGTCGTGGACGCCCGCGCGCGATCGCGACCTTGATCTTGGTGCCCACCCCGTCGGTGGAGGCCACGAGCACCGGCTCCTCGTAGCGCGCGAAGTCGGGACGGAACATCCCGCCGAAGGAGCCGATCTCGGAGAGCACCGCCGGGGTTGAAGGTGCCCCGGGCCAGGGCCTTGATGCGCGCCTTGGCCTCGTCCGCGGCGGAGATGTCGACGCCCGCCTCGCGGTAGTCCATGGCCGGGCGAGTGTATCGCCGAACCCTCGGCGCGAGCGAGAGCCGCGGCACGATCCGATGAGCCGAAGATGCGGGGCTAGCGTGGGGGGTCGATGAATGGCCGGCATGGCCACGATGCTGAAGGAAGGCAAGAAGGCGCCCGGACTTCACGCTTCCGAGTCGAGCGAAGGGGGCGACGTGAGCCTCAAGGACCTGCGGGGCAAGACCGTCGTCCTCTACTTCTACCCGAAGGACGACACGCCGGGCTGCACGCGGGAGGCCTGCGCCTTCCGCGACACCCAGGCCGCGCTCAAGAAGACGGGGGCGGTCGTCCTGGGGGTGAGCGGGGACTCGCTCGCCGCCCACGAGAAGTTCAGGGCGAAGTACAAGCTGAACTTCCCGCTGCTCTCCGACCCCGACAAGGCGGTGGCGAAGAAGTACGGGGCCTGGGGCGAGAAGGTGCTGTACGGCAAGAAGGTCACGGGCATGATCCGCTCCACCTTCGTGATCGACGCGGAGGGCGTCGTGCGCAAGGTCTTCCCGCGGGTGAGGGTGGACGGCCACGCCGAGAAGGTGCTCGAGGCCGTGAACGACGATCTGCTGAGCGGCCGGCGCGATGCCGGCCTCGCCGCCGCCGACTTCGGAGCTCTCGAGAGCGACGCTCGCGGAGCGGCGCCGAGCAGGTGGAGGCGACCCTGCGGCGGCTCCTGCGTCGCGGGCTCACGCCCCCGCGGTGTCGAGGCGCGATCGAAGACAGCCTCTTCGCCCCGGCCAAGCGCCTGCGGCCGATCCTGGCCCTGCTCGTGGCCGAGGTGCTGCGCGGCGATCCCGAGAGCGGTCCTCCCCGCGGCCTGCGCCATCGAGATGGTGCACACCGCGAGCCTGATCCTCGACGACCTGCCCTCGCATGGACGACGCGCAGACTGCGCCGCGGCCGGCCGACCTGCCACGTGGCCCACGGCGAGGCCACCGCGATCCTCGCCGCCTTCGCGCTCCTGAACCGCGCCTTCGAGATCCTCGGCCAGGGCTGGCCGGACGGCCCCGACGCCGCGGTGCGCTCCGGCCTCGCCCGCGACCTCGCGCGGGCCATCGGCCTCGACGGGATGATCGCCGGCCAGGCCCAGGACCTGGCCATGACCGACCGGCCGCTCGACTTCCCGACCCTCGAGTTCATCCACAGCCGCAAGACGGGCGCGCTCTTCATCGCCTCCGCGGAGCTCGGAGCGCCGCGGCCGCGCGGGCCGCGCCCCGCGGAGCGCGCGGCGGTCGCGGCCTACGCCAAGAACCTGGGCCTGGCCTTCCAGATCGTGGACGACCTCATCGACGCGACGGGACGGACGGCGGAGGCGGGCAAGGACGTGGGCAAGGACCTGAAGAAGACGACCTTCGTGTCCTTCTCGGGAGTGGACGGAGCGCGCCAGCTCGCGGAGGAGCTGATCGCGGCGAGTCGAGGACGCTCTCGCCGGCTTCGGCCCCCGCGCCCAGCCGCTTGCGGGACCTCGCGCGCTACGTGGTCACCCGCAGGAGGTAGGATCTGGAGCCGACGCCAACGGAGGACGCAAATCATGACGCGCTGCCCGGAGTGCGAATCGGACCTGGAGCTGGACGGCTACGAGCTCGACGTGGGCGAGACCATCAACTGCCCGGAGTGCTCGGTCGAGCTCAAGATCATGAGCGTCGACCCGATCACCGTCGAACGGTCCGGGACGACGAGGACTGAGGCGGCGACGACCTCAGTGGACCGTGTCGGCCCAGGCGCCGGCTCGAACGTGGCCGAGCGCTTCCGCCTCGTCCCGCGTAGATCTCGAAGACGGGCAGCAGCCGCGACATGTAGAGGGTGGACTGCACGCGCTCCGCCGACGTTCAGGAGCTTCAGCTCGCGCCCCGAAGCGCTTGGCGGTCCGAGCCCGGCCACGAGCTCTCCCAGGCCCGCGCTGTCCAGGAAGGAGACCTCGGAGAGGTTCAGGAGGATCTTCTTCCAGCCCTCGGCCAGGAGCTCGTCGATGCTCTCGCGCAGGATCTGGTCGCCCAGGCCCGCGGTGAGCTTGCCCTTGAGGTCCACGATCACGACGTCGCCGCTCTTGCGCATCTCGACGTGCATGGCCGCTATTGTACCGCCCGTCAACGGGGCGCGGTCACCACGCGTTTGAAGGCCTCGGGCTTGCGCTCGACGCGTGAAGCGCTCGCGGGCCTCGCTCATGTAGGCCTGGAAGAGCTCGTTCCTCCTCTGCTCGCGCAGCGAGGCCGCGATCGAGCGCCTTCTGCTTCGCGAAGGCCGCGGGATCGAAGGCCTTCTTCTCGAGGACGCGAAGGATCGCGTAGCCCGCGGGCACCCGCACGGGGTCGGAAAGGGTCTTCTCGGGCAGCGCGAAGGCCAGCGTCCTCCAGGAGCAGCGCTCGTTCCCAGGTCGCCCAGGGGCTGGCCGCGGCCGACGAGCGCGGGGGTCTCCTTGCGGACGAGCTCGAGCGCGGCCGCCGCCTTGTCCAGGCCGTGAGGCGGCGGCCCGCGTCTTCACGTCCGCGGCCGCGCCCTTGGCGCTCTCGAGGGCCCTCTCCTCCACGAGGTCCGACCGGACCTTGTCCTGCACCTCCTTGAGCTCGGGGAGCGCGAGGGCTGGATCTCGGCGAGGGCGATGAAGGCGGCCCCGCGCGGGAGGGCGAAGCCCTCTTTCTCCACGTCGCCCACCTTCATCTCGAACGCGCGCGTCGCGAGAGCGGGAGAGGTGAGGGGCGGCGGGGGCTCGCCGCGGCCGAAAGCGGCCGTCTTCTGCAGCGTCAGACCCTCTTCCTTCGCCGCGTCCTCGAGCTTCCTTCCCTTCCCGAGGAGAGTGGCGAGGGCCTCCGCTTTCTGTCCCGCGAGAGTTTCGCACCTTCTGCATCGTGACCATCGGCCGGATCCGCTCCTTCACCGCCGGCGAGGGGGAGCGTCCCTTCTTCCTTCACGGAGGCCAGGCGGATGACGTGGTAGCCGAAGTTGGTCTTCACGAGGTCCGACAGGTCTGCCCGGCTCGAGGGCGAAGACCGCCTTGTCGAACTCGGGGACCATCCGCCCCCGCGGGAAGCAGCCGAGGTCGCCCCCGCTCGACGCGGAGCCCCTTGTCTTCCGAGGTCTTCCGGGCGAGCTCGGCGAAGTCGGCTCCTCCCTGGGCCTGGGCGAGGACCTTCTCCGCGATCGTCTTCGCTTCCGCCTCGGGATGCCCGTCCTTGGCCTCGGGGGACGCCTTCACCTTGACCAGGACGTGGCTCGCGCAGACCTCGGCCTCCTGCTTGAACTCCTCGGGGTGCTCGCGGTAGTAGGCCTCGAGCTCGCGATCGGTGACGGAGACGCGCGGCCGGAGCGTCTCGGGGTCGACGAGGACGTAGGACAGCACGCGCTTCTCGGGGACGCGGTAGGTCTCACGATCCTTCTCGAAACGGACCTTGACGTCGTCGTCGCTCACCGTCACCTGGGCGCGATACCGGGCGGCGTCCGCGAGGACGTACTCGACCTTCACCTGCTCGGTGCGGCGCCGGAACTCCTTCTCCACTTCGGCGGCGGAGACGTCGACCGACGCGGTGACGAGGCCCTCCAGCCGCTGCCGGAGCAGGTTCAGCCTCTCGCTCTTCTCGAACTCCGCTTCCGTGATGCCCTGGACCTGCAGGTACCGCTTGATGTCGGCGGAGCCCGACGTAGCGGCCGTCCCTCTGGAACCGGGGATCGGTGGCGATGGCGCGTGCGAGAACGTCGTCGGACACCGAGAGGCCCAGCCGGTGCGCCTCCAGCTCCACGACCCTCTCTTCCACGAGGGAATCGAAAACCTGCCGCTCGAGCCCCATCCGGCGGCGGGTGGCCGCGTCCAGCCGGCCCTGGTACATCCGCTCGTAGAACTGCGCCTGCCGGCGATAGGCCGTCTGGTACTCGCCGACGGTGATGGGAAGACTCCCCACGCGGGCCAAGAGCTCGCCGGGGGTTCCCGCTCCCGAGGCTCCCTGGAATGCAGGGACGTAGAAGAGGATGAACGTGGCGATGACGAGCCAGAGGAAGATGTAGAGCCAGCGCTTGTGCCGGCGCATCACGGCTAGGGCCATGGTGTGTCCTTAGACCTCCCGGAAACTCGCGATTCTATGCCGGGCCCGGCGAGCCCGCAAGCGAGCGCGCAGGCGCGTGGGCGCGGCTTTGCGCGCCCCCGCCCGTTTCGACTATACTCATGGGTCCCTTAAGTCGCTTGGACTAAGGGATTTTGAGGAGCATGGGGCGGCCCCTCCCGGGGGAGCGTCAGCAGACCGGTGGCTTAGAGATCAATGACGGCCGACAAGAAGCCGCCGAAGTCCCGGGACGACCTCATCGAGTGGTTCACGGTTTCGTACAAGAGCATCTACATCGCGGCCTTCGTGATCCTCGTGGTCACGGGCAGCGTGGGGTACTACTTCTACAACAAGTACGCGCCCCCGCCGCCGCCGGACACGACATCCGTCACCGTCGCCACCGCCCGGTTCGCTTCGCTCGAGGGCGCGGTGATGGTCAAGCGGGCGGGGACGCTCATCTGGGTGAACGCGGACCCGAGCATGACCCTGAGCAAGCTCGACCAGGTGCGGATGGGCCCGGGCGCCGCCGCCGAGATCCACTTCTTCAACGGCGACATCTTCCACATGCGTCCGGACAGCCTGGTCACGATCGAAGAGGGCTCGGGCAACCCGGCGACGCGCAATCGGGATGTCGCGCTCAGGATCAGCTCGGGGGAGGCCAACTTCCAGACCGCGCCCCGCAACGTGCCGGGCGCTTCCACGGAGATCCGCACTCAAACCATCAACGCAAAGGTGGGCGAGCAGAGCGCCGGAAACGTCGCCGTGGCCGAAGGCGGCGCTACCGCCTTGAACCTGTACCGCGGGCAAGCGGGAGCGGAAACGAAAACCGGCGAGAGGATCCAGCTCGGCCGGAACGAGGGGATCAGGGTCACGAACGAGGGCAAGGCCGGTCCCAAGATCGTCCTCCCCGACGTCCCGACCCTCCTCGCCCCGCCGCACCAGGCGGAAATCGCGTACGTGGATCCCGCGCGCTCCACGACCCTCCTCGCCTGGCGGCCCGTCACCGCCGCCACGTACCACGTGATGCTCGACTACAACCCGAACTTCGGCCGGCCCGTCGTGGACCGAAAGGACTTGAAGAGCGCGTCGATGGAGCTGCGCGGCCTCGACGTCGGGAACTACTACTGGAAGGTAGCCGCGGTCGACAAGGACGGGGTGGAGGGCAGCTTCACCGAGTTCTTCTCGTTCCGCGTCACGAAGCCCACGACCGCCGCGGTCGCGGCTCCTCCGCCGCCCCTCACCCTCGAGCCCCTGGAGGCGCGGGGGAACATTCTACAGGTGAAGGGCAAGACGGAGGCGGGCGCGTCGCTCACCGTCAATGGACAGCGCATCGACGTGGCCTCCGACGGGACGTTCAACGAGTTCATCACCCTCGAGCCGGGGGCGCGGCCGCTGGTGGTGCTCCGCGCCACCGGGCTGAACGGAGGCGTGAACGAGCAGAAACGCCCCTTCGTCGTCTCCTACTGAGGCGCGAGGTGGCAAGAGTAGTCGTCTTCGCCGAGCCCGCCTTGAGGCGGCGCCTCAAGGAAGCGCCGGGGGGCAAGCTCCGCTACGAGTTCTTCGCCTCTCCCGAGGATCCCGACGTGACCCGGCGGGCGTTCGACGGGGCCCTCCTCGAATGCGGCCGCGGCTTCAAGACGGGAGCGCTGCGCGCGGTGCGGCGGTCCCTCCCGGGAAGGCCGGTGGGGGCGATCCTCATCCGTCCGTCGCCCGCCCTCCTGCAACGGGCGGCGCGCGCGGGATTCGACTTCCTCCTGGAGGCGTGGGGCCCGAAGGACCCCGCCCCGGAGTCCGTTCTCGCGCATCTCCAGACGGCGCGCGCGGGGAGCGGGGGCACCCACGGCCGCGACGTGAGCGGCGCCCTCAAGAAGACCACGAAGCGCCTCGCCATCCTCACCGACATCGTCAAGACCGCGAACTCGATCCTGGAGCCGCGCAAGGTCATCGAGCTGATCATGGAGAAGATCCAGCAGCTCATCCCCTCCGAAGCCTGGTCGATGCTCATGGTCGACGAGGAGAAGCAGGAGCTCGCCTTCGAGCTGGCGCTCGGGGCCAAGGGCAAGGACGTCTCCTCCTTCCGGGTCAAGATCGGGGAAGGGGTCGCGGGCTGGGTGGCCCAGACGGGCAAGCCCGCGATCGTGAACGACACCGCGAAGGACCCGCGCTTCGCTCGCACGCTTCGACACCAAGACCCAGTTCCAGACCCGCTCCATCCTCTGCGCGCCCCTCATCTCCCGGGGCCGCACCATCGGGGTGGTGGAGATCATCAACCGGCTGGGGGGCCGCTTCACCCAGAGCCGACCTCGACATCCTCCTGACCCTGGTGGAGCCCTGCGCCATCGCCATCGAGAACGCGATCCTCTTCCAGCGCACCGAGCAGCTCACCATCACCGACGACCTCACCAAGCTCTTCAACTCGCGCTACCTGAACCTGTACATCAGCCGCGAGATCAAGCGCTGCAAGCGCCACGGCATCCCGCTCTCCGTGATCTTCCTGGACCTCGACGGCTTCAAGGGAATCAACGACCAGTACGGCCACCTCGCGGGCTCGGGCACCCTGGCCGAGGTGGGCGCGATCCTGGCCGAGGCGGTGCGGGAGTCGCGACATCCTCGCCCGCTACGGGGGGGACGAGTTCGTGGTGGTGCTTCCGGAGACGCCCGCCGTCGGGCGCTCTCGTGATCGCGGAGCGGCTCCGCAAGGCCATCGAGGAGCACGGCTTCCTGCAGGGCGCAGGGGCTCACCGCCCGCATCTCCGCTTCCTTCGGCATCGCGTCCTATCCCGACCACGCCCTGACCCCCGAGGGCCTCATCCAGAAGGCGGACCAGGCCATGTACCGGGTGAAGGAGCGAGACAAGAACGGCATCGAGGTGGCGGTCTAGTGACTCCGTCGCATGCCACGCACGACGGACTCTCTCATGAACCTGCGTTCCCTCCTCAACCTGAGCTTCCTCTCCAGCGACCTCGCCATCGACCTCGGCACCGCCAACACCCTCGTCTACGCCAAGGGCAAGGGGATCGTGGTCTCCGAGCCCTCCATCGTGGCCGTCAACACGCGTCACCGGAAAGGTGGAGGCGGTGGGCAAGGACGCCAAGGACATGCTGGGGCGCACCCCCGGCAACATCGTGGCCATCCGTCCCATGAAGGACGGGGTGATCGCGGACTTCGAGATCACCGAGAAGATGCTCAGCCACTTCATCCGCCGCGCCCACAACCGCAACACCCTGGTGCGGCCGCGCATCATCATCGGCATCCCCTCCGAGGTGACCCAGGTGGAGAAGCGCGCGGTCAAGGACTCCGCGCTCAAGGCCAAGGCCTCGCGAGGTCTACCTGGTGGACCAGGCCATGGCCGCGGCCATCGGGGCCGGGCTGCCCATCACCGAGCCCTCCGGCAACATGGTGGTGGACATCGGCGGGCGGAACCACCGACATCGCGGTCATCTCCCTGGCCGGGATCGTCTACAGCAAGTCGGTGCGGGTGGCGGGCAACGAGATGGACGAGTCGATCATCCAGTACATCAAGAAGAAGTACAACCTGCTCATCGGCGAGCGCACCGCGGAGCAGATCAAGCTGGAGATCGGCAGCGCCTATCCCCCTCGACGAGCCCGTTGACCATGGAGATCAAGGGCCGCGACCTCATCGAGGGCATACCCAAGACCCTCACCATCACCGACGCGGAGATCCGCGAGGCCCTGGCCGAGCCCATCAGCCTCATCGTGAACGCGGTGCGCGTGGCCCTCGAGCGCACGCCCCCCGAGCTCTCCGCGGACATCGTGGACCGCGGCATCGTGCTCACCGGCGGGGGCTCGCTCCTCAAGAACCTCGACAAGCTGCTGCGCGAGGAGACGGGGCTGCCGGTGTCGGTGGCGGAGGACCCGCTGAGCTCGGTGGTGCTCGGGACGGGCAAGATGCTCTCCGACTTCGATCTCCTCCGGAAGATCAGCCTGGACTAGCGAGTCCCCGATCCTCGTGGCCGCGTGGCGATCGACACCCGCCGGAGCCGCTTCCTCCTCCTGGTCCTGCGTGCTCGCCCATCTCGCCGTCATCAGCCACCAGGTGGACGGCGGGCGGAGGCGCCTCGCTCCTGCAGCGCGGGGTCTTCTCGCTCCTCTCTCCCGTTCCAGAACGGGGTGGGCGCTTCGGTGCGGGGGGTGAAGGGGGCGTGGCGCGGCTACGTGGACCTGCGCGGCGTGCGCGCGGAGAACCAGCGGCTCGAGGAGCGCGTGCAGTACCTCGAGACCCTGCTCCAGGAGCGGCAGCACCAGGCGCGCGAGGCGGAGCGGCTGCGCGAGCTCCTGGGCCTGCGCGAGATCCTGCCCCTGGAGACGGTGGCCGCGGAGGTGGTGAGCCGGGACGGCCTGCCCTGGTACCGCACGCTCACCATCGACCAGGGCCGCGAGCACGGCGTGGCGCTGGAGGCCCCCGTGCATCAGCCCCACCGGAGTGGTCGGCCGGGTGATCGAGCGTGGGCCCGCACGCGGCCAAGGTGCAGCTGCTCCTCGACAGCCAGAGCGGGGTCGGCGTGCTGATCGAGCGCAGCCGCGTCACCGGGGTCGTCTCCGGCCAGGTGCGGCGTCGCGGAGTGCCGCGGCGCCGACCTCGTGATGCAAGTACGTGCCGGAGACTGACGGACGTGGTGGTGGGGGACGTGGTCGTGACCTCGGGCCTCGACCGCATCTACCCCAAGGGCCTGGTGGTGGGCCGGGTGCGCTCGGTGAGCCGCGGGCACCGGCCTCTTCAAGGAGGTCCTGGTCGAGCCCTCGGCGCGCTTCGACCAGGCTGGAGGAGGTCCTGGTGGTGAAGGGGCCGAAGAGCCTCCCTCGCCCTCGACGAGTCGGTGCGATGAAGACCTTCTGGACCGCCCTCGCCATCGTGGTGGCCCTGCTCGTGGCAGACCGTCGCTCAGCCGTCTGCTGCCCGGCGCAGGCGCGCGTGTTCGATCCCTTCCTGCTCGTGGTCGTCTACTGCGCGCTCGTGCGGGGGCGAGACCCACGGGATGCTCGCGGGCGCCGCGGCGGGCTGGGTGCAGGACGTGCACTTCGGGGGCCCGTGTCTCGGCCTCTCCGCCCTCGCCAAGCTCGTGGTCGGCTTCACGGTCGGCCTCGCCGCCGGCCACTTCCTGCTCGCGGGCCCGGGGCCGCGCGCCCTCGTCCTTCTCGTGGCCACGCTCGCGGACGCCCTCATCTTCCACTGGCTGGCCTCCGTCTTCGACGTCGCCGGTGGCGGACCTCTCGCCGCTGGCCCTGCTGCTCGCGGGCCACCGTGAACGCCGGCCGTCGGCGTGGCGCTCTTCGAGCTCATCGACCGCCGGCTGCGCCGCCGGGAGGGCGGCACGCCGTGAGGATCTACGAGGACCTCCGGGTCGTCCAGAGCCGGCTCGCCGTGGTGCAGTCGGTGGTGGTCGGGCTCTTCCTCCTCCTCGTCATCCACTTCTGGAACCTCCAGGTGGTGCGCGGCCGCTACTTCCGCGCTCTCGCCGAGAACAACCGGACGCCGCGCGGTGGCCCTCGCCGCGCCCCGCGGGCACCCTCCTCGACCGCAGCGGCCGCGTGCTCGTGGAGAACCGGCCGTCCTTCAACGTGGTCCTCACCCCCGAGCACGCGGAGACCTCGACGAGGTCGGTGGACCGCCTGGCCCGCGCCCTCGCAGGTGGGAGAGGCGCAGATCCGCGAGCGCCTCGCCCGGCGCGCACCCCCTTCCGCGCCCGTGGTGCGTGAAGACGGACGCGACCCTCGCAGGACGTGGCCGCGGTGGAGGCGCGCCGGTGCGAGCTCGCCGGAGGTGAGCGTCGAGGTCGTGCCCCTGCGCTCGTACCCGCTCGCCGCGGCGGCGGCCCACGCCCTCGGCCGCGTGGGCGAGATCTCCGAGCAGCAGCTCCAGCAGCCCGAGTTCGAGGGGCTCGGAGCCCGGGGCCCTCGTGGGACAGGCCGGCCTCGAGTCGCAGTACAACCGCCAGCTCATGGGCAAGGACGGGCTACCGGCGCGTGATCGTCAACAGCCGCGGCCTCGAGGTGCAGGAGGCGGAGCGGACGAGCGCCCATGGACGGGCCGAGCCTCACCCTCACCCTCGACAGCCGACCTGCAGGAGGCGATGGACGCGCGCCTTCCGCGGGCGGGCGGGAAGCGCGGTGGCCCTCGATCCCGAGACGGGCGAGATCCTGGCCATGACCTCGACCCCCGCCTACGACCCGAACCAGTTCACCACCGGCATCGATGCCGGGCTGTGGGGCAAGCTCACCACGCGACCCCGAGACGCCGCTCATGAACCGCGTCATCCAGGGCACGTACGCTCCCGGGCAGCACCTTCAAGATCGTGATGGCCATGGCCGGTCTCGAGGAGGGCGTGATCACGCCGGCGACCACGCGTCTACTGCCCGGGCTACCTCTCCATCTACGGCACGGTCTTCCGCTGCAACAAGCCGGGGGGGCACGGCATCGTCAACCTCCACCAGGCCCTCGCCCAGTCGTGCAACGTCTTCTTCTACCACCTCGGCATGACGCTCGAGATCGCGCGCATCGCGGCCTAGGCGCAAGCAGCTGGGCCTCGGGGCGGCCACGGGCGTCGACCTGCCCCACGAGGTGCGCGGGCCTCATGCCGAGCCCGGAGTGGAAGCTGCGCGTCCAGAAGGTGCCGTGGTACGCGCGGAGAGACGGTCTCCGTGGCCATCGGCCAGGGGCAGGTGAGCGCGACGCCCCTGCAGATGGCCCGCGTGGCGGCGGTGGTCGCGAACGGCGGGCGACTCGTCCGGCCCCACCTCGTGAAGTCGGTGGGAGGCGTCCCCGTGGACTGCCCCCCTTCTGCGGTGCTGGGCTTCAAGCCGGACACGATCGAGGTCGTGCGCGCGGGCATGCAGGCCGTGGTGGACGGGGGCACGGGATGGCGGGCCCGGCTTCCCGGCATCGAGGTGGCGGCAAGACGGGCTCGGCCCAGGTGGTGGCGAAAGGCGCGCCTCGAGAAGAGCCCGACCGTCCATGCCATCATGCCCCACGGCTGGTTCGTGGCCTTCGCCCCCGCCGAGAAGCCGCGAGATCGCCCTCGCCGTGCTCGTGGAGCACGGGGGGAGCGGGGGGAGGCCGCGGCTCCCGTGGCCCGCGAGATCCTGGCCGCCTACTTCGGCGCTGCCGGGCGAGCGCTCCCGCGGAGACGGGGATCACCGACACCGAGCTCGCGATGGACGGACGATGCCGCGATCGACCGCCGCCTCGTCTTCAACATCGACTGGGTGCTGCTCGTGAGCGACCCTCCTCCTCGCCGCCATCGGCGTCGCCACCATCTACTCGGCCACCCACTCCGGAGGAACTGCCGGTCTCTACGTGAAGCAGCTCTACCTCGTCGGCGCTGGGCATCGTGGCGCTCCTGCTCGCCCTCGCTCGTCGACTACCGCCGGCTCGCGGACCGGGCCGTCCTCTTCTACGTCCGTCGCCGTGGTCGCCCTCGTCTACGTGCTGCTGCTTCGGCCCCGCTGATCGCGGGCACGCGCCGCTGGATCCTCCTCGGCGGCTTCCAGCTCCAGCCGAGCGAGTTCGTCAAGATCGTGGCCGCGCTCCTCGTGGCCAAGATCTTCGCGGAGTCGAGGATGGAGACGCCTGGGCCTGCGCGACATCGCTCGGCCCGGGGGCGGCGGTGGGGCTCCTCGCGCTGCTCATCGCGCGCGAGCCCGACCTCGGCACCGCGTTCTGCCTGCTCCCGCTCTTCCTGGCCGTGGCCTTCCTGGCCGGCCTGCGCATGAAGGCGGTGGTGGCGGTGCTCCTCGTGCTCGCGCTGGTGCGGTCGGCCTGGCCTGGCCGTACCTGCAAGGACTACCAGAAGACGCGCATCTACACCTTCCTCGACCCCTCGCTCGATCCGCAGGGCGCCGGGCTACCAGAAGATCCAGTCGCAGATCGCGGTGGGCTCGGGCGGGCTCGCTCGGCAAGGGCTTCGAAGCAGGGGAGCCAGGCCCAGCTCGGCTACCTGCCCGCGCGCCACACCGACTTCGTCTTCTCGGTGCTCGCCGAGGAGATCGGGCTTCCTGGGAGTGGTGACGGTGCTCGGCCTCTACCTGCTGCTCGCTCTGGCGGATGCTGGAGACTGCGCAGCTCGCGCGCGACCGCGTGGGGGCCTTCCTGTGCGCGGCGATCGCGGCGACCTTCGCGTTCCAGGTCGTGTACAATGTCGCCATGGTGGCGGGGCTCGTGCCCGTGAAGGGCCTGCCGCTGCCCCTCATGAGCTACGGCGGCTCGTCCGTTCTCTCTTCCCTCATCGCCGTGGGTCTCATCCTCAATGTCCGGATGCGGCGCTTCGCCAACTGACGGGCGCCTCGTCCCCCGCTCACTTCGAGGTTCCGCCGCCGGCCCTCGGACGGCCGCGGCGGACCCGCAACGAGCCGCCTTCCGAAACGGATCGCGCTTCCCGCCGTCCGCGCCGCTTCCCTTCCGGTCGAGTGACCGACCGAAGGGGACTCCCCGCCCGGGACGGGACGGCTCATGGAAGGGACCTTCCATGACCAGGGATCTCATCGTCAGCAGCACCCCCCAGGAGACGAAGGTCGCGCTCCTCGAGGACGGCGTCGTCTCCGAGCTGTTCATCGAGCGCGAGGCCCACCGCGGCATCGTCGGCAGCATCTACAAGGGCCGCGTGACCCGGGTCCTGCCCGGGATGCAGTCCGCCTTCGTCGACATCGGCCTGGAGCGCGACGCGCTTCCTGCACGTGGCCGACGTCTTCGAGGAGCTGCCCGAGAACCTGCTCGTCGCCCGAGGAGCGGCGAGGAAGCGGCGCGGCAGACGCCCCCATCGAGGACCAGCTCTGCGCGAAGGGCAGGACGTGATGGTGCAGGTCCTGAAGGAGCCGCTCGGGACAGAAGGGCGCGCGCATCACCTCCCACGTCTCCCTGCCCGGCCGCTACCTCGTGCTCATGCCCACCGTCGAGCACGTGGGGGTCTCGCGCAAGATCACCGACGACGAGGAGCGGCGGCGGCTCAAGACGCATCCTCAAGGAGCTGCGCGCGGAGCGGGGCGGCGGCGGGCTCATCGCGCGCACCGCGGGCCGCGGCCGCAGCCGCGAGGACTTCGAGCGCGACGCCGCTACCTGACGCGCACCTGGGACGAGGTCGCGCGCCCTCGCCTCCCGCGAGCGCGCGCCCGCGCTGCTCTACCGCGAGCCCTCGCTCGTGCAGCGGCTGCTGCGCGACCTCCTGTCCGACGACATCGCGCTCGATCCGCCTCGACACCGAGAAGGAGTTCCAGCGCACGCTCGAGCTCGTGAGCCAGCTCCTGCCCGAGCTCGCGCCCGCGCGTGCGCCTCCACAACGGGCCCGCGCCCATCCTCGAGGAGTACGGGGTCTCCACCGAGCTCGAGCGCGCGCTCCGCTCCAAGGTCTGGCTGCCCTCCGGCGGCTACATCGTGATCAACCAGACCGAGGCCCTCGTGGCCATCGACGTGAACACGGGGCGCTTCGTGGGCAAGAAGGACCTCGAGGACACGCTCCTCAAGGCCAACCTCGACGCGGTGCGCGAGATCGTGCGCCAGATCCGCCTGCGCGACCTCGGCGGCATCATCGTCGTGGACTTCATCGACATGGAGGAGCGCAAGAGCCGCCAGAAGGTCATGGCCGCCCTCGAGCAGGAGCTGCGCCGCGACCGCTCGCCCACGAAGGTCCTGTCCGTGAACGAGTTCGGCCTCGTCGATCCTCACCCGCAAGCGCGTGCAAGCAGTCGCTCGAGCGCATGCTCTGCCAGCCCTGCCCCTACTGCACGGGCAGCGGCATGATCAAGAGCGTGGCCACCGTGTGCTCGGAGATCTACGACGAGGTGCAAGAAGCTCGCCGCCGACGTGCGGGGCAGACAGCTCCTCCTCCGGGTCAACCCCGAGGTGGCGCGCGCCCTCGCCGGGGACGAGGCGGCGGTGCTGCAACGACCTCACCGCGCTCGTCGCGCACGAGATCGCGGTGCAGGGCGACCCGCTCCTCCACCAGGAGCAGTTCGACGTGGTGCCGCTGTGACCGGGGACCGCGAGGCGGACGACGAAGGCCTCACCGCCTACGTGGAGGCGATCGAGGCCTACTTCCGGGCCCGGCGGGGCAAGGACCACGCTCTCGCCCCTCGCGACTTCGCCCTCGCCCAGAGCTGGTACCAGGCGGGGATCCCCCTCGCCACCGTCCTCGTCGGCATCGACCGCGCGTTCGAGACCGACCCCAACGCCTCCTCGCTCTGCCTACTGCCGACGACGCGTGGAGGAGCTCGCCCCGCGTCCTCGTCCCGGCGGTGCGGGGGCGGAGGGAGAGCGGTCGTCCCTCCTCGACCTCCAGGAGATGCTGGCCGCGCTCAAGGAACGCCTCCTCGCGCTCCCGCGGCCGTGCTTCGCCCTCCCCCTCGTCAAGGTCGGGGAGGTCCAGGACCTCGTGGCGGTGGCGGCCAAGCCGAACTGGGACTACCTGCGGGGCAAGCTCCGGGAGATCGACGCCGAGGTGGAGGCCTCCGCGCTGGACGCGCTCGGCGCTCGAGGACGCGGCGGCGCTCCGGGCGGACGCGGCGCGGGCGGCGGAGCGTCAGCGCGGGCGCGTCGACGCCGCGTCTCTCGACCAGGCGGTGGGCCGGCTCGTTCGCCAGCGGGCGCGCGAGCGGCTCAAGATCCCGCGCGTCAGCCTCGTCTAGCCCCCGCTCGTCCTGTCCCCGCAGCGCATCCGTGGCGGGCCATGTCCACGCGCCTTTGACGAAGCGGACGCCCTCCGCGCGGAGCCGTCGGCGCTGAAGGAGCGGCCCCACTCCGCCGCGCAGCGAGATGCGTCCTCCCGCGCCCACCACGCGGTGCCAGGGGACGCGCGGCTCGCGCCGCGCGTCGAGCGCGCGCAGCGCCCAGCCCACCGCGCGCGCCCCGCGCGGCACACCGAGGAGATGCGCCACCTGCCCATACGTCGCGACCCGGCCTCGCGGGATGGCCGCGACCGCCGCGTAGACCTCCTGGAAGAAGGCGGGCTTCGACTCCGGAACCGGCGGGCTCCCGCGTCTCATCACGACCGGGGGATGCGCCCTACGGCTTGCTCTTGTCGTCGGGGGCTTCGGGCTGGGCCTGGCCGTCGCCGCGGGGGGCGCCACCTGCTCCGGGCGTCCGGAGCCCGGTCGTACTGATCTCCGCGTCGGGGTCGGCGGGGGCGGCGGGCGCGGGGGCGGAGGCCGCGGGGGCGGCGTCCCCGGGCGGCGGAGGGTCGCGCGGGGGCCGCCGACGGCGGCTCGTCCACGCCCCCGAGGTTGAGACCCGTGCCTTCGGGCACGGGCCCGCTGAGCTGCAGCGGGACTTCGCGCACCATGAGGTCGACGATCGCCTTCTTCCGGAGGTCGGCCAGGTAGGCGTCGTACTCCTTCGTCCAGCGCTCGTTCACGAGGCGGTTCTTGATGTCCTCCTTGGCTTCGTCGAAGGGGACGACGGAGGCCTCGGTCTTGTCGACGACCTTCAGGATGCGGTAGCCCTCGCCGGCTGCGGATGGGGTCGGAGATCGCGCCCTTGGCCGAGGCGCGAAGGCGAGCTTCTCGAGCTCGGGGTTCAAGTCGCCCTGGGCCAGCTTGCCGAGCTCGCCGCCCGCGGCGCGGGTCGGCGCCCGCGGAGTGGGCGCGGGCGAGGCCCGCGAAGTCCTCGCCCGCGCGGGCGCGCCCCACGAGGTCCTTGGCCGAGCTTCTCCTCGCGTCATCCGCCTCCACGAGGATCTCCTGGAGCGTGACGGTGGCGGGCTTGGCTGAACTCGGCCTTCTTCGCGTCGTACTCGGCGTGGGCCTCGGCGTCGGTGACCGCGACCTTGGGCTCGATCTCGCGCGGCAGGACCTGCCGCCGCAGGATCGAGCGCTCGATGTTGCGCTTCAGGTCGTCGAGGGTCATCCCCTCCCGCGGGAGCTGCTCCTGGAGCTCGTCGTCGCGTCTCGATCTTGTTCTCCTTCTTGATGTCGTCGATCACCTCCTTGACGTACTCGGGGCGGAGGCGCATGCCCGGCCTCGTCCGCCCGCTGGCGCGAGCAGCAGGTCGTCGATCGCCTCCTGGAGGATCTTCGCGTTGTTCTCGCGCAGGAACGGCTCGACCTTGTCCGGGTCGATGCGCGCGGCCTGGGCGGCCGCGAGCTGGCGCGCCTGGAACTCGGTCAGGGTGACGATGTCGCCGTTCACCTTGGCGACCACGCGCTCGAGGATCTCGGCGCGGACGCCGGACGCGGCGAGGAGGATGAGGAGGCTAGGAAGAGCTACGAGGAACGCTGAGTGCCGCTGCATGATTCACCTTGGCCCGGGCCATGAGGCCGGCGACGAACTCGCGGACGCGCGGTCCGTCTTCTCCCGGATCGAGGCGGGCGCGGATGCGCGCCTGCGCCTCCGCGAGGCCGGCGGCGCGGGCCGCCTGCCGGTCCTCGACCCGCAGCACATGATACCCGAGCGAGCTCTCGACGATCTCGCTCGTGGTCGCCGGCGGGCGAGATCGAAGGCGGCCGCCTCCAGCTCCGGCGGGCAGCTGGCCGCGGGCGAAGGTGCCCATGAGGCCGCCCGCTCGGCGCCTCCGGGCCCTTGGACACGCTGCGGGCGAGC
The DNA here is from genome assembly GCA_963742595.1 of uncultured Acidobacteriota bacterium. Taxonomy (GTDB): domain Bacteria; phylum Acidobacteriota; class Vicinamibacteria; order Fen-336; family Fen-336; genus CAVPGH01. The sequence goes on from CAVUMT010000001.1 coordinate 2,359,915, forward strand.
GTCTCGAAGGCCTTCGGGCTCCTTGAGCAGGCGCCGGCGCACGTCGCGCGCCTCGTTCGAGCGTGGGCACGAGGATCTGGCGCAGGGTCACGCTGTCTCCGGCGAGCTCGAACTCCTCGGGGTGCTCGCGGTAGTAGGCCGCGACCTCCTCGTCGCTCACGTGGACCTCCGGGACCTCTGCCTGCAGGAGCTTCTGCACGGCCCGCTGCTCCTCCGTCGGCGTCGCCCGGGCCGGTCAGGAAGCCGCGCGGCGCGCGCCTCCAGGACCAGGACGCGCTCCTCGAGGAACGGCTCGAGCAGGCTCCGCCGCACCTCGGGGGCGAGGGGGGCGCCTCCCCTCGCCTCGACGTCCGCCAGGTGGCGCTCGAAGTCGCTGCGCCGCACGACGTCCGTCGCCCAGCGCGAGGATGACGGGGTCGGCGGCGGGCTCCGCTCGCGGACAGGCGATGCCGCCCAGGAGCGTCGGGCCCAGCGACGAGGTGCTGTGAAGCTCGAGAGTACCGGTCATAGAGAGCCCGGATCATCAGGCCCTCCTCCAGCCGGGCGAGGAGGGCCTCGAGGCCCGCCACCGGGTCCTCGCCCGGCGGGAGCGGGACGCGCAGCGCCTGCGGCGTCAGGGCGGCGCCCGGGGCCGGCACGCACGAGCGCCGGGGAGCGGAGTCGAGCGGGGACTCGGACGCGAAACGGACGACGAGCCGGCCCGCCGACCAGGTCCACCTGGCTGCACCTCCGAGCGCCTCCGCGCGCAGGCGCAGGGCCGCGTACAGCGAGGAGGTCCGTCCACCTCCGGCGGCAGCGGCCCGTAGCGGTCGCGGATCTCCTCGCGGAGCGCGTCGATCTCCGGCGGCGTCGCGCACCTGGCAGAGCCGCTTGTAGAGGGCCATGCGCTGGTGCATCTCGGGCACGTAGTCGCTCGGGGATGCGCAGGTCCAGCGCGAGGTTGAGGGTGGCCCGCGGCGCCTCGCGCGGGCGCCTGGCCCCGCAGCTCCAGGATCGTCTGCTCGAGGAGCTTCACGTAGAGGTCGAGGCCCACCGCCTGGATGTGGCCGCTCTGCTCGCCGCCGAGCAGGTTGCCGGCGCCGCGCAGCTCGAGGTCGAGGGCGGCGATGCGGAAGCCCGCCCCGAGCTCGGAGAACTCGCGGATGGCGGCCAGGCGCTTGCGCGCGATCTCGGAGAGCACGGTGTCGGGGGGCACCAGCAGGTAGGCGTAGGCGCGCGCGGTCGGAGCGGCCCACCCGGCCGCGGAGCTGGTAGAGCTGGGCGAGGCCGTAGCGGTCGGCGCGGTTGACGATCATGGTGTTGGCGCGCGGGATGTCGAGGCCGTTCTCGATGATGGTGGTGGCCACGAGCACGTCCGCCCGGCCCTCCACGAAGGCGAGCATGGCCTTCTCGAGCTCCGCCTCCGGCATCTGGCCGTGGGCCACCGCCACCCGCGCCTCCGGCACCAGCCGCTGCACCAGGTTGGCCAGCGAGTAGATCGACTCCACGCGGTTGTGCACGAAGTAGACCTGGCCGTCGCGGGCCAGCTCCTGGCGGATGGCGGCCGCGATGACGTCGGTCGAGAACTTCACGATCGAGGTCTGGATGGCCAGCCGGTCCTTGGGCGGGGTCTCGATGACCGACATGTCGCGGATGCCCGCCAGCCCCATCTGCAGGGTGCGCGGGATGGGCGTGGCGGAGAGGGTGAGGCAGTCCACGGTGGTCTTGAGGTGCTTGAGCCTCTCCTTGGCCGCCACGCCGAAGCGCTGCTCCTCGTCGATCACGAGGAGGCCGAGGTCGCGGAAGACCACGTCCTTGGAGAGCAGGCGGTGGGTGCCGATGAGGACGTCGACCCGCCCTCCGCGGAGCGCTTCGAGGACGGCCTTGATCTCCTTCGGGCGTGCGGAAGCGCGAGACCATCTCCACCTTCACCGGGAAAGGGCGCGAAGCGCTTGCGGAACGTCTTCCAGTGCTGGAAGGCGAGGACGGTGGTGGGGGCGAGGACCGCCACCTGCTTGCCGTCGAGCACCGCGCGCATGGCCGCGCGCATCGCCACCTCGGTCTTGCCGTAGCCCACGTCGCCGCAGATGAGGCGGTCCATGGGCGATGTCGCCGGCCATGTCCGCGGCCACGTCGGCGATGGCCGCGGCCTGGTCGGGCGTCTCCTCGTACTCGAAGGCCTCCTCGAACTCGCGCTGCCACGGGCTCTCGCCCGGCGAAGGCGTGGCCGGGGCGGGCCTTGCGCTCGGCGTAGAGCTTGAGGAGCTCCGCGGCCATGTCGCGCATGGCCTTCTTGACGCGCTTCTTGACCTTCTCCCAGTTCCCGCTGCCCAGCCTGTCGACGAGCGGGGCGCGCCCCCTCCGCGCTCGCGTACTTCTGCACGCGGTCGAAGGCCTCGACCGGGACCTTGAGCTTGTCCCCGCCCTGGTAGACGAGGACCATGAACTCGCGGGCGGCCCCCGCCACCTCGAGCGTCTCGAGGCCCGACGAAGCGGCCGATGCCGTGGTCCTGGTGCACGACGAGGTCGCCCGATCTTGAGGTCGCGGAAGTCGGAGAGGAAGCTGCGCGCGGCCGCCGCGGCGGCCGCGGGGTGGAGGTGGACCTCCTCGGGGAAGATGTCGCCGTCGGCGAGGACGCGCGAGGCCCGAGGCCGGGAGCTCGAAGCCGCGTGGAGAGCGCGCCCACCCGCACCTCGACCGGCGCCCTCGCCCACGGCGAGCCCGTCCTCGCGCAGGACGTCGCGCGAGGCGCTCGGCGCGGCCCGCGTTGCCGAGGAAGCAGGACGCGTCGCGCCGCTCGGCGGCCGCGGAGGTCCGCGGCCAGCCGCGCGCAGGTCGCCCGCGTAGCGCGGCACCGGGCCGGCACGGGATGTGGACGCCCGCGCGCCTCGGGGTCCACCTCGCGGACGTGCGACGGCCGGCGCTTCGCCGAGGCGCGCGACGAAGCGCCTCGCGCCGACACGAGGCCCTCCTCGGGCTCGGGAAGGCCAGCTCGTCCGTCGCGGCGCGCGCGGTCCTCGCGCGCTCGCGTCCAGAACGCCTCGGCCTCGGCGCGCCACCGCCTCCGGGCTCGACGACGACCGCGCGCCCCCGGGCCGAGGTAGCTCCAGGGAGCGACGGTGCGCCCGGGCACGAGGGGCAGCAGCTCCACGAGGCTCCTCGGGCAGGAGGCCGCGCTCGAGGCTCTCGAGGAAGGCGCGCGAGCTCGCGGCGGCCCGCGAAGCGCTCGCGGAGCCGCGGCTCGCAGGCGACGCGAGCACGGACCGCGGTCGCGAAGACGTCGGAGAGGGGCAGCGTCGTGAGCGCGTCGAGGGTCGCCACCGTGCGCTGGGTCTCGGGGTCGAAGCGGCGCAGGCTCTCCACGGTGTCGCCGAGGAACTCGAGGCGGACGGGCGCCTCCGCGGTCGGGGGGGAAGACGTCGAGGATGCCGCCGCGGCGCGCGACCTGGCCGGGCGCGGTCACCGGATCCTCGCGGCGGTAGCCGCCCTCGTCGAGCGCCTCGAGCAGGATCTCGGGCGTCATCTCGTCCCCGGCGCGCAGAGCGAGGACGCGGGTCTCGAGCAGGTGGGGCGCCAGGCTCGGGCGCAGGAGGCCCGCGGGCGAGGCCACGAGCGCGCGCAGCCCGGCCGCGCCTGCGCCGCGAGCAGCGCGGCCGCCCGGCGCAGCGGAGGCGTCGGCGTGGCGGGGCAGGCCGCGGAAGGGGGGCGGGCCCGGGAGCGGGAAGGGCCAGGACGGCGCCCGGCGAGCCCCGCCTCCGCGGCCAGCGTGCGCAGGTCGTCGGCCGTCTCGCTCGACGTCCCGCTCTCGCGGCACCACCACGAGCACGGGCGGCTCCGGGGAGGAGCAGGGGCACGAAGGAGCGCGGCGGGACCCGCGAGGCCGGCGAGGTCGAGCCGGCCGCCCGCCCGCAGCGCGGCTCGCGCCTCCGCGACGCGAGAGGCGCGCGGAGAGGAGGGCGAGACCGCTCAACGGAGGTCACGGTCAGCGTCGCGGATGCGCTCGACGAGCGCGTGGTGGAGCGTCCGGGCACGAGCTCGACGCGCACCACCCGGCCGCCCGCGGCCTCCACTTCCTCGCGCCCCACGATCGCGTCCATCGCCCAGTCCGCGCCCTTCACGAGCACGTCGGGCAGGAGGGCGGCGATCGATCTCGAGCGGGGTCGGCTCGTCGTAGACCACGACCCGGTCCACCGCCTCCAGCGCGAGCAGCGTCTCCGCCCGCTCGTCCTCGGGAACGACGGGCCGACCTCGCCCTTGAGCCGCGCACCGAAGCGTCGCTGTTGAGGCCGACGACGAGCACGTCGCCCTCGGCCCGCGCCGCTTCCAGCAGGCGCGACGTGGCCGGGGTGGAGGAGGTCGAAGCAGCCGTTCGTGAACACGACGCACCTCGCCGGCCTTCTCCAGTCCGCGCGCTCCGCGAGCAAGGTCGGCGAGGCTCGGAGCCGTTCCCCGGTCTAGCGCGTCCCATCGTCCTCGCCGAGGTCGAGCTCCGGCCGCGGTTCCGGGCGTCGACACGTCGACCCCCCCCGCGAAGCTCCAGCGAGTGCGCGGGCCGGTAGACCCCCACGTCCTTGAGGCGGCTCTTCACCCGGAACGGAGTAGCAGGCCGCGGTGGTAGTCGTAGGGGGTGCCGTCCGCCTGTGGGCGGCCACGTCGAGGAGGTAGGTGCCCTCCACCAGGCGCAGGTCCTCGAGGACGAGGCGCGACCTCCGCCGTCGCCCTCGAGCCGGCGGGCCTCGTAGCTCCTCGAGGTCGGTGTTGGTGCCGTAGACGCTCGCGCCGTCGGCGGTGAAGAGGCCGACGCCGAAGACGAAGTCGTCCACGGGTCGCTGCGCGCGCGCACGGACAGGGCGACGCGCAGCGGTCTCGCCGGGCACGTAGACGTGGCGCTCCTGGCCGCGGGCGTCGAGGAGGCGGACCGCGTGATCTCGACCTCGCGGCTGCCCCAGCGGCCCTCGCGATAGCCATGGGGGGCCGGGGCGTCCGCGCCGGCGAGTCCGCGGGCTGGCTCAGGGATGTCGCCGGCGGAGCGCGGCCTGTGCCGCGAGCAGCGCTCTCTTCGCCGCCGGCGACGTAGGTGAGGTAGGCGTCGATCACGCGCTTGGGGTCGCCGTGGTCGGCCACCCTGCCCTGGCGCAGCCAGAGCACGTCGTCGCACATCTTCTCCACGAGGCCGAGGCTGTGGGTGACGATGAGGATCGTCTTGCCGCGGCGGCGGAACTCCGCCGATCTTGTCCAGGCACTTGCGGGTGAAGGCCTCGTCGCCCACGGCCAGGACCTCGTCGATCAGCAGGACGTCGGGGTCCACGTGGATGGCCACGGCGAAGCCCAGGCGCATGTACATGCCCGAGGAGTAGGTCTTCACCGGGGCGTCGATGAAGCGCTCGAGCTCGGCGAAGGCCACGATCTCGTCGAAGCGCTCCTCCACCTCGCGCGGGTGAGGCCGAGCATGATGCCGTTGATGGCCACGTTCTCGCGCCCGCTGATCTCGGGGTGGAAGCCCGCGCCCGAGCTCGATGAGGGCGGAGATGCGGCCCTCCACGGTGAGGGTGCCGCGGGTGGGCTTGGTGATGCCGGCGAGGAGCTTCAGGAGCGTCGACTTGCCGGAGCCGTTCTCCCCGATCACGCCGAAGGTCGCGCCCCTGCGGCACCTCGAAGGACACGCCGTCGAGGGCGGTGAAGGTCTGGTCGGGCGTGAGGTCGGAGAGGAGGCTCCCGTGAGGAGCGCGCTCTTCAGGGTCTTGAACTGGTTCTGGTGCAGGAAGCGCCGGTAGACCTTGGCGACGTCGCGCGCCACGACCGGCGGTCGGTCGCTCACACTTCCTCCGCCAGCGTGTCGCGCAGGCGCTCGAAGAGGAAGGCGCCCGAGCGCGAAGGCGAGGACGGCCACGACGCGCCGCCGCGAGGAGCCCGCGCCAGTGGTCGAACTCGCCCGTCGAAGAGGATCTGCTGGTAGGCCACGATGACGTGGGTCATCGGGTTGAAGCGCAGGACGGCGCGCAGCGCTCCGGGACCTCGCCGTAGCGAGTAGAGGACCGGGGTGGCGAAGAACCAGAGGTGCAGCACGTGGCCCAGGATGTTCTGGATGTCGCGGAAGTGCACGGTGAGCGCGGAGACGAAGAGGGCGAGGCCGAGGGTGAGGACGAGCTGCACGAGCAGGGGCAGGGGCAGGAGGAGCGCGCTCGGCTCGAGCTGGCCCTAGGCGAGGAGGAACGCGAGGAGGATCGGGCAGGCCGAGCAGGAAGTGCACGAGGTTCGCGAGCACGGTGACCACGGGCAGGACCTCGGCCGGGAAGAGCACCTTCTTGATGAGGTTGCCGCCGGCGATGAGGACGCCCGAGGACTCGAGCAGCGACGACGCTGAACCAGGTCCAGGGCAGGATGCCGCAGAAGAGGAAGAGGAAGTAGGGCTCCATCGCCGCGGAGTGCCGGCCGGGCAGGATCACGGTGAAGACGAGGCCGTAGGTCAGGAGCAGGAGCAGGCGGGTTGACGAAGCTCCAGAAGAAGCCGAGGACGCTGCCCGCGGTAGCGGGCCTTGAGCTCGCGCCCGACCAGGCTCTGGATGAGGAGCCGGTAGCGGAAGAGGGTCCGGAGCTGCGGGATCATGCGAAGGTCGCAGCGCGGCATCGGACGGGCTAGTCTAGCGCGTGAGACGCCGGGGCCCGACCCGGCCGGAGGCTTCAGCGCGAGGCGCTCGGGGGCCGCTGGCCGTGGGCCACGGCGAGGCGGACGACCGCCTGCACGTAGTCCTCGTGCGCTTCCTCGATAGCCCGCCTCGTCCTGGATGATCTTCATGCGCTCTGCCGCGCCTGCTCCTTGCGCCTCTCCGCGCGCGCCCACGTCGATGTCCTCCGCCCGCTCGCCGATCTCGGCCAGGATGTTGACCCGGTCGGGCAGCACCTCGCAGAAGCCCCAGAAGCAGGTGAGGCGCGCCGTCTCCGTCCCCTTCCGGTACGATGATCTCCCCGAGGCCCAGGGTCGCGAGGAAGGGCGTGTGCCCGGGCAGCACGCCGAAGTAGCCCTCGTCGCCGGGGGCGATCACCTCGTCCACCTCCTCGCGCAGGAGGAGGCCCTCGGGGGTCACGACCTCGAGGACGATCTTGGTGGGCAGGGCCATCGGCGTCTAGTCCTGGAGCTTCTTGGCCTGCCTCGAGCACTTCCTCGATCGGCCCCACCATGTAGAAGGCCTGCTCGGGCACGTCGTCCAGCTCGCCGTTCACGATCATCTTGAAGCTGCGGATGGTGTCGGCGAGGGGCACGTACTTGCCGGGGATGCCCGTGAACTGCTCGGCCACGTGGAAGGGCTGGGAGAGGAAGTTCTGGATCTTGCGGGCGCGCGCCACCGTGACCTTGTCGTCCTCGGAGAGCTCGTCGATGCCCAGGATGGCGATGATGTCCTGCAGGTCCTTGTAGCTCTGCAGGATCTGCTTCACCGCTCGCGCGCGTGTTGTAGTGCTCCTCGCCGAGGATGCGCGGGTCGAGGATGCGCGAGCTGACGAGGCCAGCGGGTCGACCGCGGGGTAGATGCCGAGCTCCGCGATCTGGCGCGAGAGGTTCGTGGTGGCGTCGAGGTGGGCGAAGGTGGTGGCGGGCGCGGGGTCGGTGTAGTCGTCGGCGGGCACGTAGATGGCCTGCACCGAGGTGATCGAGCCCTTCTTGGTGGAGGTGATGCGCTCCTGCAGCTCGCCCATCTCCGTCTGCAGGGTGGGCTGGTAGCCGACGGCGGAGGGCATGCGGCCGAGCAGCGCCGACACCTCGGAGCCCGCCTGGGTGAAGCGGAAGATGTTGTCGATGAAGAGGAGCACGTCCTTGCCCTCGTCGTCGCGGAAGTACTCGGCCACGGTGAGGCCGGTGAGGGCCACGCGCAGGCGCGCCCCGGGCGGCTCCGTCATCTGGCCGTAGATGAGGGCGGCCTTGGTCTTCTCGGGGTTCTTGAGGTCGATGACGCCCGACTCCTGGAACTCGAGCCAGAGGTCGTTGCCCTCGCGCGTGCGCTCGCCCACCCCCGCGAACACGGACACGCCGCCGTGCTTCTTGGCGAGGTTGTAGATGAGCTCCTGGATGATGACGGTCTTGCCCACGCCGGCGCCGCCGAAGAGGCCGATCTTGCCGCCGCGCAGGTAGGGCTCGATGAGGTCGATGACCTTGATGCCGGTCTCGAACATCTCGAGCTCGGTCGACTGCTCCTCGAAGGAGGGCGCCGGGCGGTGGATGGGGTAGCGCTTGTCGGCCTTCACCGGGCCCAGCTCGTCCACGGGCTCGCCGATCACGTTCAGCACGCGGCCCAGGGTGGCCGGGCCCACGGGCACCGTGATGGGGCCGCCCGGTGTCGACGGCCTTCATGCCGCGCACCATGCCGTCGGTGGGCAGCATGCTCACGCAGCGCACGCGGTTCTCGCCGAGGTGCTGCTCCACCTCGGCGATCACGTCGATGCTTCGACCCCGCCCTCCGCCCGTCGTCCTGGATGCGCACGGCGTTGTAGATGGCGGGCACGCTCCTCGTCGAACTCGACGTCCACCACGGGACCGATGATCTGCACCACCCGACCGACGTTCTCCGTGGCCATGCTTCTCCTGCTCCGGCTCAGGCCTGGGGCTGCCCCGCGCCCGACACCACCTCGATGATCTCCTTGGTGATGGCGGCCTGGCGCACCTTGTTCATGTAGAGGGTGAGGCGCTCGATCATCTCCGCCGGCGTTGTTGGTGGCGGCGTCCATGGCCGCCATGCGCGCGCCGTGCTCCGCCGCCGCCGACTCGAGCAGCGCCCGCCAGACCTGGATCTCGACGTGCTTGGGCAGGATCGCCTGCGAAGATCGCCCGCGGGCCCGGCTCGTAGATGTAGTCGAGGGCGGGCTCCTTCGGCGTCGATGGTCGCCGCGCTCGATGGGCAGCAGCTGCTCCACCACGATGCGCTGCTGGATGACGCTCTTGAACTCGTTGTAGAGCGAGGAAGACCTCGTCCACCTCCCGCGCCGTGAAGTCCTCGATGAGCTCGCTGGGCGATCTGTCTGGGCCGTCGCGTAGCTGCAGGGCCTGGAAGACGCCCACGTGCTCGGCGCGCACCGGCACGTGGCGGCGCCGGAAGAAGTCGCGGCCCTTGCGGCCCACCACGCTCCAGGCTCAGCGTCCTGGGCCGCGTTCTCTGTCGACGAAGCGGACGGCGGTGCGGATGATGTTGGCGTTGAAGCCGCCGCACAGGCCCTTGTCCGCGGTGACCACCACCAGCGAGGATCGCGCTCGTCGCCCCGCTCCTGGAGCAGCGGATGCGCGGTCGGGCGGCGCGGGTGGCCAGGCTGTTGCAGCACCTCCACCATCTTCCGCGCGTAGGGCCGGGCCGCGAACATGGCCTCCTGGGCGCGGCGCAGCTTGGCCGCCGAGACCATCTTCATGGCCTTGGTGATCTGCTGCGTGGTCTTGACGCTGCGGATCCGGCGCCGGATGTCGATGAGGGCGGGCATGCGCGGCGCTAGGCGCGGGGCCCTCAGGCCTTCTCGGTCGGGCCTGGAAGACGCCGCCGAACTCCGCGAGCGCGGCCTTCAGCTTCTCCGTCAGCTCGCCCTTGATGTCCTTCTTCTCCGCGATCTCCTTCAGCGAGGCTCGGGGTGCCGCGTGTCGAGGAAGGGGTAGAGCTCCTTCTCGTAGCGCCGGCACTCGGCGACGGGCAGGCGTCGAGGTAGCCGTTGGTGGCCGCGAAGATGATGACGATCTGCTTCTCCACGGGCGAGCGGCTGGTACTGGTCCTGCTTCAGGATCTCCGTCAGGCGCTCGCCCGGGCGAGCATGCGCCTGCGTGGACTTGTCGAGGTCGGAGGCGAACATGGCGAAGGCGGCCAGCTCGCGGTACTGCGCGAGGTCGAGGCGCAGGCGGCCCGCCACCGCCTTCATGGCCTTCACCTGGGCGGAGCCGCCCACGCGCGAGACCGAGTTGCCCACGTTGATGGCGGGGCGGATGCCGGAGTTGAAGAGGTCGCTCTCCAGGAAGATCTGGCCGTCGGTGATCGAGATGACGTTGGTCGGGATGTAGGCCGAGATGTCGCCGGCCTGCGTCTCGATGATGGGGAGCGCGGTGAGGCTGCCCCCGCCCTTCTCGTCGTTGAGCTTGGCCGCGCGCTCGAGCAGCCGGCTGTGCAGGTAGAAGACGTCGCCGGGGTAGGCCTCGCGTCCGGGCGGCCGGCGCAGGAGGAGCGAGATCTCGCGGTAGGCCGCGGCGTGCTTGGAGAGGTCGTCGTAGATGCAGAGCGCGTGCTGGCCGTTGTCGCGGAAGTACTCGCCGATGGCGCAGCCCGCGTAGGGGGCGATGTAGAGGAAGGGCGCGGGCTCGGAGGCGGAGGCCGCGACCACGATGGTGTGCTCCATGGCCCCGAACTCCTCGAGCGTCCGCACCACCTGGGCCACCGTCGAGCTGCTTCTGGCCGATGGCCACGTAGATGCAGATGACGCCCTTGCCCTTCTGGTTGATGATCGTGTCGACGGCGACCGCGGTCTTGCCGGTCTGGCGGTCGCCGATGATCAGCTCGCGCTGGCCGCGGCCGATGTGGCACCATGCCGTCGATGGCCTTGATGCCGGTCTGCAGCGGCTCGCGCACCGGCTGGCGGTCCACCACGCCGGGGGCGATGCGCTCGATGGCGTCGAAGCTCTTGGTGGCGATGGGGCCCTTGCCGTCGATGGGCTGGCCGAGCGCGTTCACCACGCGGCCCGACCATGGCCTCGCCCACGGGGACGGACATGATGCGCCTCGTGCGCTTGACCTCGTCGCCTTCCTGGATCTCGCTCGGTCTCGCCCAAGAGCACCGCGCCCACCGAGTCCTCCTCGAGGTTCAGGGCGAGGCGCCATGACGCCGTGGGGCAGCTCGAGCAGCTCGCCCGCCATGCAGCTTCTCGAGGCCGTGGATGCGGGCGATGCCGTCGCCCACCGAGAGCACGGTGCCCACCTCGGCCACGTCCACGCCGGCGGTGAAGCCCGCGAGCTGCTCGCGGATGATCTTGGTGATCTCTTCGGCGCGAATCTCCATCGTCGTCGCGCTCCTTCCGTTCCGTGTCCTAGCCGGCCCGGCCCAGGAGCGTCTCGCGCAGGGCGCGTGAGCCGCCCGCGCACGCTGCCGTCGTAGGTCTTGCCCGCCATCCGCACGACGCAGGCCGCCGAGGACCTCCGGGTCGACGCGGCGCCTGCGAGCTCGACCTCCCGCCCCGCCGCCTGGCCGAGGGCGTCCGCGAGCGCACTCGTCTGCGCGGGCTCGCAGCTCCACGGCGGTCACCGCCTCCGCCGCGACCACGCCGCGCTGGGCGTTCCAGACCTCGACGAAGGCCTCGGCGACGAGCGGCAGCAGGGCGAGCCGGTCGCGCTCCGCGAGAAGCAGCGAGGAGCCGCTGCAGCGATCGGCGTCGGCCTTCGCCCGGGCGACGACCGCCATCCACGAGCTTCTTCTTGCGTCGGCCGACGGCAGGGTTCTGCAGCACGGCCCGCGAGCTCCGCGTGCTCCGCGGACGGCCTCGGCAGGCGTCTCGAGGTCTCCGCCGCACGCCTCTCGGCGGGCGCCGTCCTTGGGCTGGGCGAGCGCGACGTCGAGCAGGGCGCGGGCGTAGCGGCGCGCGACCGGCCGCGCCTCCCGCTTTCACCCTCGGCGCCCCCGGCGGCGCTGTCGCACCGCCGCAGTGATGTCCTGCCCTGTCACTCCGCGTCCCATCCTGCTGAGCCACCCCGAGATGCGGGGAGCAATGCCCACGAGAAAAACGCGGGAGGTTATCACGGGAGCGAAGGCGGGGTCAAAGCGTCACCCGACGAACGGATCGGCTTGTGGCCTTCCTGCCGGGCGCCCCCGATCCTCCGCGCGCTCGGGCAGGTCCGCGAGCAGGGCGGCCGACGTCGGCCGCCGGCACGAGGAGCAGCAGGCCGCCCGAGGTCTGCGGGTCGAAGAGCAGCGCCTCGCAGCGCCGGCTCTGGGGCGAGCGCGGATATCCACCAGCGCCTCGAACTGCCGTCGATTGGCCTTGAGGCCGCCGGCCTGGAAGCGCGGGCGAGCTCGAGGGCGCCCGGCAGCAGCGGCAGCGCGGCGCGTCTCGATCTCGAGGGTCACGCGGCTCTCGCGCGCGACGTTCACGGCATGGCCGACCAGGCCGAAGCCGGTGACGTCGGTGGCCGCGCGGACTCCGTGCCGCACGCGGCCACGGTCGCCGGCATCCGGTTCAGCGTCGCCATCGACCGCGTCGCGGCGTCGACCACCTCCTCGGGCGCCTGCCCCGCCTTGAGCGCGGTGGCGATGACGCCGGTGCCCAGCGGCTTGGTCAGCACGAGCACGTCGCCCGGCCCGGCCCGCGCGTTGGTCAGCAGGCGTCGTCGGGATCGACGAGGCCGGTGATCGCGTAGCCGAACTTGATCTCGGGATCGCGCACGCTGTGGCCGCCGAGGAGCACGCAGCCCGCCTCCCGCAGCTTCGTCGCCCCCCCGCGCACGATCGCGGCCGCCCACTCCGCCGGGAAGTCCTTCTCCGGGAAGGCGGCGATGCGAGAGCGCGGTGAGCGGCCGGCCCCCCATGGCGTAGACGTCGGAGAGCGCGTTGGCGGCGGCGATCGCCCCGAAGGCCTCGGGGTCGTCCACCACCGGCGTGAAGAAGTCCACGGTCTGCACGAGGGCGGTCCTCTCGTCGAGGCGGAAGACGCCGGCGTCGTCGCCCGTCGTGTGGTCGACGAGCACGCGCGGGTCGCTCGTGGTCGGGAGGGCGCCCAGGACCTGGGCGAGCTCGGCGGGGCCGAGCTTGCTCGCTCAACCCGCGCAGGCGACCCGCTCGGTGAGGCGGCGGATCCGCTCCCTCTCGTCCGTCATGGCTCCCGGGAGCGCCTATATAAAAAAGTATAGGCGTGGACGGCCGCTCAGGGACGCGGACCGGGCGGGGCGGCGAGGGCGCCCCGCGGCGGCCCTCCCATCTCGCACTCGCCCTGGAAGAAGGCCCCGTCCTCGATCACGAGCTTGGGCGAGACGAGCGTGGCCTGGACCTGCGCCCCGGCGAGGAGCTCGATGCGCTGGCGGCCGTGGACGCGGCCGGAGACCGTGCCCCGGATGGAGACCACGCCGCAGTCGATGTCGGCCTCCACCTGCGCCCGACTCCCCCACGATCAGCGTGTTGTCGGAGACGATCTTGCCCTTCAGGCGGCCGTCGATGCGGAAGGTGTCGCGGAAGCGCAGCTCGCCCAGGAACTCCGTGCCCTCGTCCATGAAGCCGTTCAGGTCCTCGCCGCGGCGAGGCCCTTGAGCTTGATCATCGGCTCTCCGTCGGAAGGGGGACGGTGAGTGGTCGTCCCGGCAGGAACGATAGCACGGAGACGCCCGGTTCCGACCCCCTCGCGGGGGCCCTGGCCTCAGCCGCGGCCGCGGCCCGCCCGCAGGAGGGCTCGAAGAGCCGGTTGAGCTCGGCCTCGCTCGCGAAGGCGATCTCGAGAGTCCCCGCCCGTCCCCGGCGGCTGATCTCGACCCGGGTGCCGAGGGCCGCGCGCAGCCGCTCCTCGGCCGCGCGGGTGTTGGCGTCCGCGCGCGGCGGCCGCCGGCGCGCGGGGCGCGCGCAGCAGCGCCACCCGGCGCTCCACCTCGCGCACGGAGAGGCCCTTGCGCGCGGCCTCCCGGGCCAGCGCCACCTGGTCCTCGGCCCGCTCGAGGGCGAGGAGGGCGCGGGCGTGGCCGGCGTCGAGCCGGCCCTCGGCCAGGAGCTCGCGCACCTCGCGGGGCAGCCGCAGCAGGCGCAGCGTGTTGGCGACGGTCGAGCGGTCGCGCCCCACCCGCTTCGCGATCTCCTCCTGGGTGAGGCGCGAGCTCCTCGCTGCAGGCGCTGGAAGGCCTGCGCCTCCTCGAGGGGCGTGAGCTCCTCGCGCTGGATGTTCTCCACGAGGGCCAGCTCGAGCAGGCGGTCGTCGGGCACGTCGCGCACGATGACGGGCACGGTGGCGAGGCCGAGCTGCCTGGGCGGCCCGCCAGCGCCGCTCGCCCGCGATGATCTGGTAGCGCTCGCCCCGCCGCCGCACGAGGATGGGCTGGACGATCCCGCTCTCGCGGATGGAGGCGGCCAGCTCGCTGGAGCCGCGCGGGCTCGATGCGCGGACCGCGGCTGGAAGGGGATTGGGCTCGAGGCTCGCCGACCGGCACCTCGGCCGCGGTCGACGTCCGGGGACGGCGGCGTCCTTCAGGCTCGGGCAGGAGGGCGGAGAGCCCCTTGCCGAGCGCCTTCTCTTCGGCCGTTCATGGGCGAACAGGGCGAGCTGGCCGTGGGCCATGACCTCCTTGGCGAGGTCCAGGTAGGCCTCGGCCCCCTTCGACCGGATGTCGTAGAGGAGGATCGGCTTGCCGAAGCTCGGCGCCTCGGCCAGGCGGACGCTCCGCGGGATCGTGCGCCTGGAAGACCTTGTCCTTGAAGTGCGTCCGGATCTCGCCCATGACCTGCTGGGTGAGGTTCGTGCGCTCGTCGACCATGGTGAGGAGCACGCCCTCGATCTCGAGGGCGGGGTTCGAGCGCGCGCTGCACCCGCCGCAGGGTGGCCATGAGCTCCGAGATCCCCTCGAGGGCGAAGTACTCGCACTGCAGCGGGATGAGCACGCTGTCCGCCGCGGCCAGGGCGTTCACGGTGAGCAGGCCGAGGCTCGGGCGGGCAGTCGATGAAGACGTAGTCGAAGCGGGCGAGCGACCGGGGCCAGCGCCTCCTTCAGGCGGAACTCGCGGGCGAGCAGGGGCACGAGCTCCACCTCGGCCCCGGTGAGGTTGCGGTCGGAGGGGGCGAGGGTGAGGTGCTCGAGGTCGGTCGCGACGCAGGATCTCCTCGAGGGGCCGCTGGTCGATGAGCGACGTCGTAGAGGCTGGGCCGGGCCTCGCGCGTCTTGCGGCCCGAGGCCGGAGGTCAGGTTGCCCTGGGGGTCGGCGTCCACGGCCAGCACCCGCCGCTCGGCCGCGGCCAGGCTCGCCGCGAGGTTGATGGCGGTGGTGGTCTTGCCCACCCCGCCCTTCTGGTTGGCTACGGCGATGACGCGGCCCACTGCGGCCCCTGGTCCCCCCTCGCTGGGCGGGCGAGGATAGCACGAGGCTCCCCGTCCCCCTTGTTCCACGTGGAACGGTTCCACGTGGAACGTCCCTCATCCTGCCGACGCGGAAGACGCTCCCCGAGAGGCTCGGCGGAGCCTCCTCGCGCCTGAACGGGCGGCTCTGTCGCGGGGCGGCCGCCCCGAAGACGAGCACGCGCCCCCCGGGGCGCACCAGGGGCGCCAGCTCGCGGAGCGGCAGCGCGCAGGCGCCCGCAGCGTGACCGTGGCCGCGGGCGGGCCCGGCGTACTCGTCGTGCCGCGCCCGCAGGACCTCGGTCGCCCGGCCGGCCCGGCGCGCCGCCTCGCGCAGGAAGGCCCAGCGCTTCTGCCGGGGCTCCAGGAGGGTCACCTCGAGGTCGCGCCGCAGGAGGGCCAGCACCAGGCCGGGGGAGCCGTTGCCCGAGCCCACGTCGAGCGAGCGGCCCGGGCGCGGGAAGGGCCCGGCGGGGAGGACTCGCGCGACCAGGACGGCGACGCGCTCCTCGGGCGTGCGGGCCCCGGTCAGGTTGACCCGCGGGCTCCAGCCGCGACCAGGTCGAGGTAGGCCCGAGCCGCGCCGCCTGCCGTGCCCGTCAGCTCCGAGGGCGTCCAGGGCGGCCGCGTGGGACCCGTGGTCAGTCGGCGCTCGGGGCTCCCGGCGGGGCGGCGGCCGGGCGCCACGGTCACCCGGCGGTCGCTCCCTTCGCCCACGCTGTAGGTGACGACGCCCGCGGCCTCGCTCAGCGGCCACGTGGACGATGCGCCGCTCGTAGGCGTTCAGGGGGCCCGTGGTCCGCGGGCCACGCCGTCCTCGCGCACCGCCGCGGCCAGCGCAGAGCGCCGTCTCCGCGAGGCGCTCGTCGCGGCGCTCCCGGAAGCCCCTCGCACTCCACGCGCAGGGGCTGCTCGCCCGCCCGCGGTCGCGAAGACCCGCTGCAGGAGGTGCTCGAGGGCCCGCAGAACCTCCCCCTGGCCGTCCGCGCCCAGGAAGAAGGCCGCGTCCGGCCCGTCGAGCGCGGACCTCCTGCGTCCCCTCGCGCTCCTCGAGCTCCACCGCCGACGTCGAGGGCGGCCGCCTCGGCGAGAGCGCGCAGACGACTCCGCGGACTTCGGCCTTCGGCGTCGACGGCGCTCGCCGCCGCGCGGGGCGGCGGGCGTCGCGGCGCGCCGGGAGAGGCGGCGTCCAGCAGCACGGCGATCCGGGCCGGGCTCGGCGTCACCCCGCGACCTCCCGGCGCGCCCGGCATCGAGGACCACGTAGCGGAGGCGCGGACGCCGGCAGCCCGAGGCCTCCGCGGCCGCGCGCGACCGCGTCCTCGGCACGTCGCGCCCGCTGAAGACGCGGTCCTTCACCGGGCGCGCTTCCTTCGCCGCGGCCCCGTCCCGCGCGCCGAGCATGCGCATGGTGACCCCCTGCTGGACGATCGAGCAGAGGTTGCTCGCCAGCCAGTAGAGGTTGAGCCCGGCGGGGGCCGCGAGGAACATCGCCGGAGAGCACGAGCGGCATGATCATCATGATCCGCTGCTGGGCGGGGTCCATGGTGCGTCGGCGTCATCTTCTGCATGACGAACATCGAGGCGCCCATCAGCACCGGGGTCAGGAAGAGGGGGTCCTTCTGGGTGAGGTCGGGGATCCAGAGGAAAGCGGCGCCCCGCAGCTCGATGGAGACCTGAGCACGCGGTAGAACGCGATCAGGAACGGCATGGTCAGCAGGAGGGGCAGGCAGCCCACGAGCATCTGCGTGCCCATGCTCATGCCGTGCCTGGCGTAGAGCCCGCCATCTCCTCCTGCATCTCCTGGCGCTTGGGGTCCATGAGCGGGACCTTGCGGTAGCGCTCCTGGATGACCCGCATCTCCGGGGCCATCTTGGCCATCTTGAGCGCCGTTGGCGATGCTGTAGTGGCGGAGGGGCGCCATGACCAGGTTGATGAGCACGGTGAGGACGACGATCGACCAGCCGTAGTTGCCCACGTGGCCGTGGACCCAGCGCAGCAGCTGGATGAGGGGGACCACGATGGGCCCGATCCAGTCGCCCGACGGCAACCACCGCCGGCGAGGCCGTGCCCGGCCCGCGCCAGCTCGTGGTAGTCCTTCGGCCCCACGTAGAGCAGACCGGCGCCGGTCCGCCGCGCCCAGGTCGAGCGCGACGACGGGCGCCGCCTCGGGCTTCGCCGTCGTCCCCGGCGGGCAGGTTGACCGGCCGCACCTCGGCCCGGCCCCGGCCCGCCGGCGGCGACGAAGAGCGCCGCGAAGTACTGGCTCTCGACCCCCACCCACCGCACGCCCTCGAACGCGCGGCCCGGGGAGGCTCGTCCGTGACGGCGGACGCGCTCGACGCCCGCGCTGCGCAGGGCATCGCCCTGCGGCGGGCACGGTAGCCCTGGACCTCGCGCTCCTCGGCGGCGTCGGGTTGCCGACGCCCGGGCCCCAGAGGACCTTCGCGGGCAGCTCGCGTCCGCCCGCGCGGACGGACGACGCCGCGACCGTCGACGAGGTAGCCGCGCGCCGGGAAGCGGAGGCTCCTTCTCCGCCTCGAGGTCTCGCCGTCGCGACCAGGCGAAGCGGAGCTCGGCCGGCTCCGTCGCCGGGACGTCAGCGGTCTCCGCCGAGGGCAGGAAGAGCGCCTCGCGCAGCCGCGCGTCCACGCCGGGTCCCCGGTCTCGAGGTCGAGGGGCCGCGGGCCGCCGGGGGCGGCGCCGGACCATCTCCTCGGCGCGGCCCGCGGTCGTCCTTGAAGCGCTGCGAGCTGCCAGGAGAGCAGCCGGGCGCCGCGGTTCGTGAAGGCGACCGAGAGGTCCTGGGCCCGTCGACCTCGACCCGCCGCTCCGCGGCGTCCGCGACCGGCGGGCGGCGGACGCCGCGGGCGGCGGCGGCGCGCCGGCTCCGGGGCGGCCGGCGTCGCCGGCTCGGGGCTCGGCCGGGGAGCGCCGGTGGCGAGCGGGCGCCGGCTTGGCCGGCGTGCCGGGGCGGCCGGGGCGGCGGCGGGAAGAGGAGCTGTAGGCGGTCAAGCACCAGCAGGGACAGGGCGACGGCCAGGAGCAGGCGGCGTTCTTCCATCGGTGTTTCCTAGGGGACGGGGTCGAAGCCCCCGCGGTGGAACGGATGGCAGCGCAGGAGGCGGCGGAGGGCCAGGCGCATGCCCCGGCGCGGCGCCGTGGCGCCGGAGCGCCTCCTCGGCGTAGACGCTGCAGCTCGGCTCGAAGCGGCAGAAGCCACCCAGCAGGGGCGAGAGGGTCACTCGGTAGGCCTCAACGAGCAGGAGGAGGACGCGGGCGGCGAGCCCCGGGCGCGGCGGCGGGCGAGGAGCTGGCGGAGGCGGTCTCGGTACTCACGGTCGACCTCGCCCTGCGATCTTCCCACGATCTCGGGCTTCGGGACGAGCACGAGGTCGAAGCCGCGGCGTCGCCCTCGCGGGCTCCGCCGGAAGCTCTCGCGCAGCAGGCGCTTGGCCCGGTTGCGCGATCCACCGCCCCGCCCAGCCGTCGGCTGACGGCGAGGCCCAGCCGCTCGTGCTCTGCTCCGCTCTCCGCCGCCGAGGCCACCAGCACGAAGAGCGCACCGTCCACGCGCTTCCCCCCGCGCAGGACCCGCCGGAACTCCGCGCCCCGGCGGAGCCGCTGGCGTGGTCGAGAAGCGCCGCCCGGCGGCACGGCCGCGCGCCTTCAGGCCGCCGAGGCGCTTGCGCCCCTTCTGGCGGCGCCGCTTCAGCACGAGGCGGCCGCCCTTGGTCCGCATGCGCACCAGGAAGCCGTGCGTCCGCTTCCGCTTCCGGTTGTTCGGCTGGAACGTCCTCTTCATGTCGACTCCTCATTCGCCGCGTCCGGTCGGCCCGCAGGCCCCCGATGTGTGTCGCGTGCGCGGGCAAAGCTCAAGTCTAGGCGGCACTGGCGTCTCCTGTCAACTCGAGCCCCTGGCGCAGCGACGTCTCATCCTTGTCTCGCGCTCGGCCGCCTGTGATAGCTTTATGGACTCCAGGGCAGCGATCGCTCTCCAGCCTTCCCGCGAGTCCCTGAGAGCCGCTTTTCCACAGGTGTTGAAATCTCTGTGCAAAAGGCGATTCGGGCGCGAGCCGTCGGAGCCCACGGTCCTGTGCTTCCTTTAAGTTGTTTGTTTTGTATGTCTTGTGTGGTCTTGTCCTGCCTGTCGCCCGTGGGCTCGGGGACCCGGATCGCCCTGGGAGTGCTCGTGAACCTCTGGGACGAGGTCCTCGCCAAGGTCGAGGCGAAGGTCAACCGCCACAGCTTCGCCACCTGGTTCCGGCCCACCAACTTCCTCTCCCTGCAGGACGGCACGGCTCGCGCGTCCGCGTGCCCAACGCGCAGTTCAAGGACTGGCTCGCCAAGAACTACCAGGGCGTGATCGCGGAGGCGCTGCCGGAGCTCGGCCGCGGCGACGTCCACGTCGTCTTCGAGGACGAGCCCGGAGCCGGCGCCGTACCCGAGGCCGCCCCCGCCCCGCGAGTCGCGAGTCCTCGCTCCCTCAACCCGAAGTACACCTTCGAGAGCTTCGTGGTGGGCTCCTCCAACCAGTTCGCGCACGCGGCCGCGCGCGCGGTGGCCGAGATCCCGTGCAAGTCCTACAACCCGCTCTTCCTCTACGGCGGGGTGGGACTCGGCAAGACGCACCTCATGCACGCGATCGGCCACTACATCCAGGCCCGCCAGCGGCAGCTGAACCTCCTCTACATCTCCTCCGACCGCTTCATCAACGAGATGATCAACGCGATCCGCTTCGACCGGCTGCCCGCCTTCCGCCAGAAGTACCGCTCCATCGACGTGCTGCTCGTCGACGACATCCAGTTCATCGCCGGCAAGGACCGCACCCAGGAGGAGTTCTTCCACATCTTCAACGCGCTCCACGACGCGCCAGAAGCAGATCGTGATCTCGAGCGATTGCCCGCCCCGCCAGATCCCGACCCTCGAGGAGCGCCTGCACAGCCGCTTCGAGTGGGGCCTGATCGCCGACATCCAGCCCCCCGACATCGAGACCAAGGTCGCCATCCTGCGCAAGAAGGCGGAGGCGGAGCGGGTGGAGATCCCGGAGAACGTGGCCCTCTTCATCGCGAGCAAGGTGCAAGACCAACATCCGCGAGCTGGAGGGCAGCCTGATCCGGCTCATCGCCTACGCCAGCCTCACCGGCCGCGACATCGACCTGCCCCTGGCCCAGGAGATCCTGCGGGACCTGCTGCACACCGAGGAGAAGCCGATCACGATCGAGATGATCCAGAAGTTCGTGGCCGACCACTACAACGTGAAGCTCACCGAGCTCAAGGCCAAGAACAACTCCAAGGCGGTGGCGGTGCCCCGCCAGATCGCCATGTACCTGACCAAGACCCTGACCGGCGCCTCCCTGCCCGAGATCGGCAAGGGCTTCGGCGGCAAGCACCACTCCACGGTCATCCACTCGGTGCGCAAGATCGACGGCCTGCGCAAGCGGGATCCCGAGTTCGACAGGCTCATCAACAGCTTCGTGCAAGCGTTTCGATGAGCTTGCGGCGTTTTCCACACCGCTACGGACGTGGACGCGCCTTCGCCGCGACTCGTGTCGTCCCACTCATCCACGTGCACAGCGGAGCTCTCCAGAGCCGGTCTCCGCTTCCTCGCACAGAGCAACCCGCTTGTCCGCCAGTGCCTTGTCGCGCTATTCCCACATTTCCGCACCATCTCTCCGTTCCTAATCAAAGATCTGTCTCGTGAAGAGAGACAACGGAAGGTAGGATCATGGAGATCATCGTCCGCAAGAACGACCTGGTGAAGGAGCTCCAGCTCGTGCAGGGCATCGTGGAGCGGAAGAACTCCATCCCGATCCTCTCCAACGTGCTCGCGGAGGCGCAAGGGCGGCGAGCTGCGCATCTCCGCCACCGACCTCGACGTGTCGCTGCGCTGCGGCTGCGCCGGCCGCAGGTGGTCGACGGAGGGCGCGATCACCCTCGGCGCCAAGAAGCTCTACGAGATCGCGCGCTCGCTGCCCGAGAGCGACGTGCACCTCAAGGTGCTGCCCGACTCCTGGGCCACCATCGAGTGCGAGCGCGTCAGCTTCAAGATGGCGGGGCTGCCCACGCGAGGACTTCCCGGCCCTGCCCGAGGCGCAAGGCCGCGCAAGGGCGTCGAGATCCCGGCGCGAGGTCCTGCGCGACCTGATCGCCCGCACGGCCTTCGCCATCACCGCCGAGGACGCGCGCTACTACCTGGCGGGAGCGCTGCTCGTCCTCGACAAGGAGGCGCGGCCATGGTCGCCACCGACGGCCACCGCCTCTCCTACGCGCGCCGGAAGGTCGCCCTCAAGCGTGACGCGAGCCGCAGCGCGTGCTCGTGCCCGCGCAAGGCGATCAACGAGCTCGGCGCGGCTCCTGGAGGGCGAGGAGAGCGGCGACCTTCCAGCAGGTGGAGAACCACCTCGTGTTCACGGTGGGCGGCCGGATGCTCGCGTCGAAGATCATCGAGGGCCAGTTCCCGGCCTTCGAGAAGGTGATCGCGGTCAGCGGGCGACAAGATCGTCGCGCTCGCGCGCGAGGCGTCTGGCGACGCGCCATCCGCCGGGTGAGCCTGCTCTCCTCGGAGCGCAGCCGCGCCGTCAAGCTCTCGCCTCGAGCCGGGCCAGCTCGAGCTCGCCGCCTCCTCGCCCGACCTGGGCGAGGCCCGGGAGTCGCTGCGCCGTCGAGTACAAGGGGGCGGCCGTCGAGATCGGCTTCAACGCCCAGTACCTGCTCGATTTCCTGGGCGTGGCCGGCACGCGAGAGCGTCGCGCTCGAGCTGAAGGACGCCGAGAGCCAGGGCATCTTCCGCCCCGCGGCGGACGCGGAGATCGGACTACCGCTACGTCGTGATGCCGATGCGGCTCTAGAGGTTGGTCTGAGGTGTGGGTGGCGTCTGGAGGTCCGCGACCTGCAGGAACATCCGGGAAGCGGCGGTGGAGCTGGCACCCGGGGCTGAACGTGTTCGTCGGCCGCGAACGCGCAGGGCAAGACGCGCGTCCTGGAGGCGGTGGGCCTCCTCGCCCGCGGCCGCTCGTTCCGCACCGACGACACGCCGAGCTGCCATCCGCCGCGGCGCGCCGAGCGCTGCGGGCCCGGGCGTCCGTGCAGGGCGGCGCGCGCGAGACGACCCTGGAGGTCGAGGTCGGGCGCCAGCGGCCGCCGCTTCCGCGTGGACGGCCGCGAGGTGCCGCCGCGCGAGTACCAGGGCCGGCTCGAGGCGGTCGTCTACTCGACCGAGCGCCTGCGCGTGGTGCGCGGGCCGCATGCGCGAGCGCCGCGCAGTTCCTCGACCGCGGGCGCCGCGGCGCTCTGGCCCGCCTACCGCCAGACCGCTGCGCGACTACGAGCGGGTGCTCGCGCAGCGCAACGCCGCGCTCGAGCCGGCGGCGTCGCGACCTCGACGCCTGGAACGAGCGCTTCGTGGAGCTGGGGGCCGCGCTTCGCGCCCGCCGCGCCGACTACGTGCGCGCGCCTGCGCGCGGCGCTCCGCCCACGGGCTTCCGGCCCGGCGGCGAGGCGCTACGACGTCCGCCTGGCCGACGAGGCCCGCGGGCGGAGAGGCAGCACAGCGCGAAGCGCTTGCCGCCGCGATCTCGCCAGGCGCAAGCGCGAGCGGAGCATCGCGGCGCGGCGCAGCCTCGTCGGGCCCCACCGCGACCCGGTCGCGCTGCTCGATCGACGGCGAGGAGGCCGTCCACCGACGGCCTCGGCGGGCCAGGCGCGCAGCCTGCTGCTGGCCCTGACCCTGGCCGCGCTCGAGGTCTACCGCGAGGAGCGCGGGCGCGGCGGCGGTGGCGCTTCTCGACGACCTCGACTCCGAGCTGGACGAGGAGCGCGCCGGTCGCTCTGTGCCGGAGGTCGCCGCACGCGGCCAGGCCCTCGTGACCACCGCCCATCCCGCCTGGGCGGAGCGGCTCGCGCCCCTGGGCCGGCTCTTCAACGTGCTCGGCGGGGGAGGTCCGGTGCGCGTGACCGCTCCCAGGGCGCATTTCAGAGGAATCATGACCGACGACCACCGACGACCACGGACGGTCCCGCCACTGAGTACGGGGCGGGGGCCATCCGCGTCCTCGAGGGCCTGGAGGCGGTGCGCGTCCGCCCCGCCATGTACATCGGCTCCACCGGCGAGTCCGGGCTGCACCACCTCGTCTACGAGGTGGTCGACAACTCCGTCGACGAGGCGCTGGCCGGCTACTGCAGCGAGATCAACGTCACCATCCACATCGACAACTCGGTCACGGTGGTCGACAACGGCCGCGGCATCCCCGTGGGCCGCACCCACGTGTCCGGACATGGACGCCGCCGAGGTCGTGCTCACCAAGCTCCACGCGGGCGGCAAGTTCGACAAGAAGGCCTACAAGGTCTCGGGCGGCCTGCACGGCGTCGGGCATCTCGGTGGTGAACGCGCTCTCCGAGACGCCTCGAGGTCGAGATCTGGCGCGACAAGAAGGTCTACCGCCAGTCCTACGCAGCGGGGCACGCCCGCCAGCGCCCGCTCGAGAACACCGGGGTCACCGACCGCCGCGGCACCAAGGTCACCTTCAAGCCCGACACCCAGATCTTCGAGACCACGACCTTCAGCTTCGACACGCTCTCCCAGCGCCTGCGCGAGCTCTCCTTCCTGAACCGGGGCATCCTCATCACCCTCGAGGACGAGCGGGACGGGAAGAAGCACCGCTTCCAGTACGAGGGCGGCATCGCCTCCTTCGTCGAGCACCTGAACCGCAACAAGGAGGTGCTGCACCGGAGCCCGATCCTGATCGAGGGCACCCGCGAGGGCGTGCAGGTCGAGATCGCGCTGCAGTGGAACGACGGCTACGCGGAGAACATCTACTCCTTCGCCAACAACATCAACACCCACGACGGCGGCACGCACCTCGTCGGCTTCAAGAGCGCGCTCACCCGCAGCCTCAACACCTACGCCACGGCCAGCGGCCTGCTCAAGGACGGGCGGGGAGGCCTCCAGGGCGAGGACACGCGCGAGGGCCTCTGCGCCGTCATCAGCGTCAAGGTCCCGAACCCGCAGTTCGAGGGCCAGACCAAGGGCAAGCTCGGCAACTCCGAGGTCAAGGGCATCGTGGAGAGCCTGCTCAACGAGCAGCTCTCCGCCTTCCTGGAGGAGCACCCCGCCGACGCGAAGCGGATCGTCCTGAAGGTGCTCGAGGCCGCCCGGGCCCGCGAGGCCGCGCGCAAGGCCCGCGACCTCACGCGCCGCAAGGGCGCCCTCGACGGGGCGGGCCTGCCCGGCAAGCTCGCGGAGTGCCAGGAGCGCAACCCCGAGCAGTGCGAGCTGTACCTGGTGGAGGGCGACTCCGCCGGCGGCTCCGCCAAGCAGGGGCGCGACCGCAACTTCCAGGCCATCCTGCCCCTGCGCGGCAAGATCCTGAACGTGGAGAAGGCCCGCCTCGACAAGACGCTGGCCTCCGAGGAGATCCGCAACATCATCACCGCCCTCGGCACCGGGCGTGGGCGCGGACGACTTCGACGTCACCAAGCTGCGCTACCACCGGATCATCATCATGTGCGACGCCGACGTGGACGGCAGCCACATCCGCACGCTGCTCCTGACCTTCTTCTACCGGCAGATGAAGGAGCTGATCGAGCGCGGGCACCTCTACATCGCCCAGCCGCCGCTCTACAAGGCCAAGCACGGGAAGACCGAGCGCTACCTGAAGGACGAGCACGCGCTCGACGCGTTCCTCATGGAGCGGGCGGTGGAGAACCGCAAGGTCCGGCTCGCCACCGGCCAGGAGGTCGAGGGGCCCAAGCTCCTGCGCCTGCTCGAGCGCATGGTGACGGTGGCGAAGCTCCTCGACCGCATCGAGAAGCAGGGCACCCCGCGCGCCCTGGTGGAGCTGCTCCTGCGCGGCCAGGTCAAGGACGCCGAGGCCTTCACGGACAAGGCGCGCCTGCTGGAGCTGATCAAGCCCCTGCGCGACGCGGGCGCGGACGTGGTGCTGGAGAAGGACGAGGAGCACGGCGTCTTCGAGATCGTGCTCCAGGAGACGGTGAACGGCCAGCCCCGCGAGGTCCGGGTGGGCGACGCCTTCGTCACCTCGCCCGAGTACAAGGCGCTCTACTCGGCCTACGAGGAGTTCCGCGAGCTCGACCAGCCGCCCCTGACCGTGGTCGACGGCGGCGAGACGGTCGTCCGCAGCCGCGAGGCCCTCGTCACCCACATCCTCGCGCGAGGGCAAGAAGGGCCTCTCGCATCCAGCGCTACAAGGGCCTCGGCGAGATGAACGCCGAGGAGCTCTGGGAGACCACCATGAACCCGGCGACGCGGACGCTCCTCCAGGTGCGCCTGGAGGACGACGAGGTGGCGGAGAACATCTTCACCACCCTGATGGGCGACGCGGTGGAGCCGCGCCGGCTGTTCATCGAAGAGAACGCGCTCAACGTGCGGAACCTGGACATCTAAGACATGGCCGACGAACAACCGATCGCCGCAGCACAAGATCCCCACCAACATCGCGGACGAGATGCGGCAGTCCTACATGGACTACGCCATGTCCGTCATCATCGGCCGCGCCCTGCCCGACGTGCGCGACGGCCTCAAGCCCGCGAACCGGCGCGTGCTCTATCGGCATGCAGCAGATGGGCCTGCAGCCGGGCGCGGCCCTACCGGAAGTGCGCGAAGATCGTCGGGCGAGGTGATGGGCAAGTACCACCCCCACGGCGACGCCGCCATCTACGACACCCTCGTGCGCATGGCCCAGCCCTTCAACATGCGCGGCGCCTCTGGTGGACGGCCAGGGCAACTTCGGCTCCGTGGACGGCGACCCGCCCGCGGCCATGCGCTACACCGAGGCGCGCCTCACCCGGCTCGGGCGCCTCCATGATGGCGGACATCGACAAGGAGACCGTCGACTTCCAGCCCACCTACGACGACAGCTCGGAGGAGCCGACGGTGCTGCCCACCGTGCTCCCCAACCTGCTCGTGAACGGCGTCGGCGGGCATCGCGGTGGGCATGGCCACGAACATCCCGCCCCACAACCTGGGCGAGGTGGTGGACGGCGCTCGTCTTCCTGCTGGAGAACCCGGACCTGACGCCCGACGAGCGGCTCGAGGGCCTGATGCGAGCGCATCCCCGGCCCCGACTTCCCCAC
The DNA here is from genome assembly GCA_963742595.1 of uncultured Acidobacteriota bacterium. Lineage (GTDB taxonomy): Bacteria > Acidobacteriota > Vicinamibacteria > Fen-336 > Fen-336 > CAVPGH01. The sequence goes on from CAVUMT010000001.1 coordinate 2,386,021, forward strand.
CGCCGGCTTCATCCTGCGGCCGCGCGGGCATCCGCCAGGCCTACCGCACCGGCCGCGGCTCCATCGTCATGCGCGCGCGCGCCGAGATCGAGATCGCGGAAGGGCGACCGGGAGATCGATCGTCATCACCGAGATCCCCTACCAGGTCAACAAGGCGCGCCTCATCGAGCGGATCGCCGAGCTCGCCCGCGAGGAGAAGCGTCGAGGGCATCGCCGACATCCGCGACGAGAGCGACCGCCGGGGCATGCGCATCGTGGTCGACGTCAGGAAGGGCGAGCCGAGCCAGGTCATCCTCAACAACCTCTACAAGCACACCCCGCTCCAGGACACCTTCGGCGTCATCTTGCTGGCCATCGTCGACCAGCGCCCGCGGGTGCTGAACCTGCTGGAGGCCTGCGAGCTCTTCCTCGACTTCCGGCGCGAGGTGGTGCGCCGGCGCACCGCCTACGAGCTGCGCAAGGCGGAGGCCCGGGCCCACGTCCTCGAGGGGCTCGTCATCGCCCTCGACCACCTGGACGAGGTGATCGCGCTCATCCGCGCGGCCAAGACGCCGGCGGAGGCGAAGACGGGCCTCATCGCCCGCTTCGGCCTGACCGAGATCCAGGCCGACGCGATCCTGGAGCTGCAGCTGCAGCGCCTCACCGGCCTCGAGCGCCAGAAGATCGTGGACGAGCTCAAGGAGCTCAAGGTCACGATCGCCGACCTCAAGGACATCCTGGCCTCGCCCCAGCGCATCGACGAGATCGTGGTGGACGAGCTCAAGAAGATCCGCGAGGACCACGGCGAACCCGCGGCGCACGGAGATCCTGCGACGCGGTGGACGAGATCACGGTCGAGGACCTGATCGCCGACGAGGACGTGGCCATCTCCATCACCCACACCGGCTACATCAAGCGCACCTCGATCTCGACCTACCGCGCGCCAGAGGCGGGGCGGCCGCGGCCGGGTGGGCATGAAGACGCGCGACGAGGACTTCGTCGACAACCTCTTCATCGCCTCCACCCACTCCTACATCCTGATCTTCACCGACCGCGGCCGCGTCTACTGGCTCAAGGTCCACGAGATCCCCGACGTGGGGCCGCAGGGCAAGGGCAAGGCGGTCGTGAACCTGGTCTCACCTCCAGCCCGGGGAGAAGATCGCGGCCTTCTGCGCGGTCAAGGAGCTTCGAGCCGGGCGGCTACGTGCTCCTCGCCACCCGCAAGGGGATCGTCAAGAAGACCGAGCTCGCCGCCTTCTCGCAACCCGCGGCCGAGCGGCATCATCGCCCTCTCCGTGGAGGACGACGACGCCCTGATCGAGGCGGTCGCTCACCTCGGGCAAGGACGAGATCCTGCTCGGCACCCGCGAGGGCATGGCCATCCACTTCAGCGAGGAGGACGTGCGGCCCATGGGGCGCGACGCGCCTACGGGGTGAAGGGCATCGAGCTCGAGGACGAGCGACGAGGTGGTGGCCCTCGAGGTGGTGGCGGAAGGGGGCACCGTGCTCACCGTGACCGAGAACGGCTACGGCAAGCGCACCGGCGCTCGACGAGTACCGGGTGCAGAGCCGCGGCGGCAAGGGCATCATCAACATCAAGACCATCGGGCCGCAACGGCCGCGTGGTGGGGGTCAAGTTCCTGCGCGGCGACGAGGAGGTGATGCTCATCACCGAAAAGGGTATGATCATCCGCCTCAACACGGCGGACATCTCGACCATCGGCCGGAACACGCAGGGGGTGCGCCTCATCCAGCTCGAGGAGGGCGACCACCTGGTGTCGGTGGCCCGGCTGGCCGAGCGCGAGGAAGGCGAGGAAGTAGCGAGGAGCCCCGATGAGCCAAGCGAGGGGCGAGCCCTGGGAGGACGATGCCTGGCCGTGGCCGCCGCTCGGCCGCGGCCTGCGCCGCCGGCGGCACCCGAGCACGCGCGTCGTCGACCAGTACTTCAACGCGGTGAGCGCCGAAGGACAACCAGACCCTCACCAGCTTCGCCGCCGTGCGCTTCGACAAGAAGGTGGACAGCTGGAAGATCAAGAGCGCCACCCCGGAGACGCGGAGCCCCGCCACCCTGCCCGACCTGGCCAAGAAGGCGGGCGAGCTGGAAGCCGAGCTCGCCGCGAACAAGAAGGCGGCGCGGGCCTACTCGAACGAGAAGTACGCGGACATCGACAAGGTCAAGGAGCTGCAGAAGGCGGGCAAGCCCGTCCCCGGCAAACCTCAAGGACGTGGCCGCGAAGTGGGCGCAGTTCAACGAGAAGGACCGCGAGCTGAAGAAGGCGGTCGCCGAGGCGAAGGCGGCGGTGGAGAAGGAGAAGCGCAACACCTCGCTCTCCGTGGGCCAGCACGACGACGTGGAGAAGCTGACGGGCGAGGTCGTGAGCAAGCAGGTCGACCTCGACCTCACGATCGACGGGCAGGTCAAGCCCTACGTCATGACCCTGCGCAAGTACGAGCTCAGCGGCGGCAGCGGCTCCCGGACGGTGAGCCGCTGGGTCATCCAGAACCTCGCCCCGAGGGGCTAGTCGGTCGGGGGGTCTACTGCACTTCGAGGCCCGCGTAGCGGGCCACGAGCTTCTTGGCGCCGACGCCCGGCGAAGGAGACGGTCAGCTTCAGGTCGTCGCCGTCGCCCTCGCTGCGCAGCACCGTGCCCACGCCGAAGAGCGGGTGGCGCACGCGCACGCCCGGCGCGGATCTCGGCGCAAGACCCGGCGGGCGACGGGAGGGGGCGCCTCCGCGCCGCGGGCCCGCTTCCAGTCGCGGGCGGGCGCGTCCCGGCGCGGCGCCGAGCGCGCGCTCGATCGCGCCGCCCGTGACCTCCAGCCGGTCCGCGGGATCTCGTCCAGGAAGCGGCTCGGCTCGGCGAGCCGCCGCTGGCCGAAGACCTGGCGGCTCTGGGCCCAGGTGAGGTAGAGCCGCTCCATGGCCCGCGTCATGCCCACGTAGCAGAGCCGGCGCTCCTCCTCCAGCGCCTCCGGCGCTCGTCAGGCTGCGCGAGTGGGGCACGAGGCCCTCCTCCAGCCCCACCAGGAACACCGGCTCGAACTCGAGGCCCTTGGCCGCGTGCAGCGTCATGAGGACGACGGGCGCGTCGTCCTCGACCTGGTCGGCGTCGGAGAGCAGGGCGACCCGGTCGAGGAAGCCGGCGAGGCGTCGGCGTCGTCCTCGCGCGCCTCGTAGTCGGCGGCGGCGGAGAGGAGCTCGGCCAGGTTCTCCAGCCGGTCCTGGCTCTCCTGGCGTGTCCTCCTGCGGCCAGCGCGGCCGAGTAGCCGGTCGCCTCGAGGATCCGCTCGAGGAGGCCCTTGCAGTCCCAGCGACTGGCGCCTCCGCGCGGAGCCGGTCGAGCAGCTCGCGGAAGCGCGCGAGCGGCTGGGTGGCGCGCGCGGGAAGCAGCGCCTCGTCCACGAGCACGCCCAGGGCCTCCCAGAGGCGAGACGCCGCGCTCCGCCGCCACGCCGCTCGATCTCCGTCCATCGTCCGCTCGCCGATGCCGCGCGGGGGCACGTTGAGCACGCGGCGCAGCGCGACCGGGTCGCCGGGGTTCAGGACGAGCGCGCAGGTAGGCGAGGAGGTCCTTCACCTCCCGGCGCTCGTAGAAGCCCGACGCCGCCCACCACCACGTAGGGGATGCCGCTGGCGCAGGAGCGCCTCTTCGAAGAGCCGGCTCTGCGCGTTCATGCGGAAGAGCACGGCCGCCCGGCCCGCGCCCGCGGAGCGCGGCGATCCGCTCCACCACCGCAGGCCGCCTCCTCGAACTCGTCGCCGCGCCTCGTGGAGGCGCACGGGCTCGCCGGCGGCGCTTGACCGCGCGCAGGGTCTTGCCCTTGCGGCGCACGGTTGTGGGCCACGAGCGCGGACGCGGCGTCGAGGATGGCCTGGGTGGAGCGGTAGTTCTCCTCGAGGCGGAAGCACCCGCGCGCCCGGGAAGTCCGCTCGAAGTCGAGGATGTTGTCGATGTCGGCCCCGCGCCAGGAGTAGATGGACTGGTCCTCGTCGCCCACCACGGTCAGGTTGCCCGTCGGGCCCGCCAGGTGGCGCACGAGCTCGTACTGGGCGCGGTTCGTGTCCTGGTACTCGTCCACGAGCACGTAGCGGAAGCGGCGCTGGTAGGCGTCGCGGACCGCCGCGTGCTCGGCGAAGAGGGCGACCGTGCGCAGCAGCAGGTCGTCGAAGTCGAGGGCCCCCGCCGCGTCGCAGGGTCTGCCTGGTAGCGCTCGGCCACGCGCGTCGAAGGTCACGCGCCGAAGGAGTCGCCCTCGCCCTCCGGGTCGCGCCCCGAGTTCTTGCGCGCGGAGATCCGGGAGAGCAGGCGCCGCGGCGGGTGCAGCTTCTCGGAGAGGTCGAGCGCCCGCAGGGCCTCGCGCACGGCGGCCATCTGGTCGTCCTCGTCGTAGATGACGAAGCCTGGCGGGAAGCCCGGCCGCCGCCGCCTCGCGGCGCAGCACGCGCACGCAGAAGCTGTGGAAGGTGGAGATCCAGGTCGGCGAGGGCGCCCGCCCAGGAGCGCCTCCGCCCGCGCCTTCATCTCCCCCGCCGCCTTGTTGGTGAAGGTGACGGCCAGGATCTGGTCCGAGGGCACGCCCTTCTCGAGCACGAGGTGGGCGATGCGGTGGGTGATGACGCGGGTCTTGCCGCTGCCCGCCCCGGCCAGGATGAGCACGGGCCCCTCGGTGGCGAGCACGGCCTCGCGCTGCTGCGGGTTCAGGCCCGCGAGGAGGGGCGAAGTCTCGGTGGAAGACGGCGGCGTCACTCGACCGTGACCGACTTCGCGAGGTTGCGGGGCTGGTCCACGTCGCGCCCGGCCCGCACCGCCACGTGGTAGGCGAGGAGCTGCAGGGGCAGCACCATCAGGAAGGGCGACCAGATCTCGTCGCGCAGGCGGGCACCTCGAGGACGCGCGTCGTGCTCGCGTCGAGGACGCGTGCGGAGCTGCGTGTCGCCCGGCGAACACGACGGCGATCACCCGTCCGCCCGCGCGCCTTCACCTCCTGGACGTTCGAGAGCATCTTCTCGTAGACCCGGCCCGCGCGGGCAGAGGGCCACCACGGGCAGGGTCTCGTCGATGAGGGCGATGGGCCCGTGCTTCATCTCGCCCGCCGGGTAGCCCTCGGCGTGGATGTAGGAGATCTCCTTCAGCTTGAGCGCGCCCTCGAGGGCGATCGGGTAGTTGATGCCGCGGCCCAGGTAGAGGAAGTCGCGGGCCTGGCGAGCGACTGCGGGCGAGCTCCTCGATCGCGCCGCTCGCCGTGCGAGCGCCTGCTCCATGAGGTGGGGCATGCGGGCCAGGCTGCTCGAGGTGCTCGCGGCAGCGCCTCGGCGGAGAGGGTCCCGCGCAGGCGGCCGAGGTGGAGGGCGAGCAGGGCGAGGGCGGCGAGCTGGGCGGTGAAGGCCTTGGTGGAGGCGACGCCGATCTCGGGCCCGGCGTGGGTGAGGAGCGTGCCCGCGGCCTCGCGGGTGAGCATCGAGCCCTGCACGTTGCAGATGGCGAGGGGCAGGGCGCCCTGGCGCTTGGCCTCGCGGAAGGCGGCCAGCGTGTCGGCGGTCTCGCCGCTCTGGCTGATGGCGACGGCCAGCGTGTCCGGGCCCACGAGGGGCGTGCGGTAGCGGAACTCGCTGCCGTAGTCCACCTCGGCCGGGATCCCGCGCCACCTGCTCGAGCAGGAACTTGCCCACGAGGGCCGCGTGCCAGCTCGTGCCGCAGGCGAGGAGCACCACGCGCTCCGCCCGCTTGAGCCGGCTTCCGCCGCCGCCCAGCTCCTCGAGGTGGACGTCGCCCTCCTCGAGGCCGATCCGGCCGAGCAGCGTGTCGCGCACCGCCCGCGGCTGCTCGTGGATCTCCTTGAGCATGAAGTGGCGGTAGCCGCCCTTCTCCGCCTGCACGGGATCCCAGGTGATGCGCTGGGGCGGCCGCTCCACGCGCTGGCCCGCGCGCGTCCGTGATGCTCCAGCGAGTCCGGGCGTCACCGTCACCACCTCGCCGTCGTCGAGGAACAGGAAGTCGCGGGTGTAGGGCAGGAGGGCGGGGATGTCGGAGGCGAGGAAGTGCTCGCCCTCGCCGAGCCCGACCACGAGCGGCGGCCCCAGCCGCGCCGCCACCAGCTTCTGCGGCTCGTCCCGGTGCAGGAGGACGAGCGCGTAGATGCCCTCGCAGCTCGCGGCGAGCGGCCTGGCGCACCGCCTCCTCGAGGTCGCCCTTGTAGTGCGACTCGACGAGGTGCGCGACCACCTCGGTGTCGGTCTGGGTGACGAACTGCGTGGCCCGCGGCCTGGAGGCGCGCCTTCAGGGGCAGGTAGTTCTCGATGATGCCGTTGTGGACGACCACGATGCTGCCCGCGGCAGTCCTGGTGGGGGTGGGCGTTCTCCTCGCTGGGCCGGCCGTGGGTGGCCCAGCGCGTGTGGCCGAGGCCGAAGGCCCCGGAGAGCGGCTCCGCGCGCAGGCTCTCCTCGAGGTTCGCGAGCTTGCCCGCGGAGCGCCGGCGGCTGAGCTCGCCGTTGCGCACGACCGCCACCCCCGCGGAGTCGTAGCCGCGGTACTCGAGGCGGCGCAGCCCCTCGACGATGACGGGCACCGCGTCGCGCGTGCCGACGTATCCGACGATCCCGCACATGATCAGTCCTTCCCCGCCCGCTCGTCCTTGCTCGTCGCGCACTTCTGCGCCCAGCCCGGCTTCACGCACCTGGCGGGCGCGGCCGAGGGCCAGCGCGCGCGCGGGCACGTCCTCGGTGATCGTGCTGCCCGCCGCCACGTAGGCGCCCTCGCCCACCGTCACCGGGGCCACGAGCGTCGTGTCGCTGCCCACGAAGGCCCCCGCCTCGATGCGGGTGGGGTGCTTGTGGGTGCCGTCGTAGTTGCAGGTGATGGTGCCCGCGCCCGATGTTGACCCCGGGCCCGATCGTGGCGTCGCCCAGGTAGGAGAGGTGCGGCGCCTTCGAGCCCTCGCCGAGGTGGGTCTTCTTGAGCTCGACGAAGTTGCCGACCTTGGCCCGCGCCCCCACGCGGCTCTCCGGGCGGATGTGGGCGAAGGGACCCACGGATGCGCCCGCCTCCACCACGCACTCGCGGAGCAGGCAGTGGTCGAGGATCTGCGCGCCGGGACCGATCTCGGTGTCCACGAGCCGGGCGAACGGTCCGACGCAGGCGCCCGCGCGGACGACGGTCCGGCCCTCGAGGATCGTGAAGGGCCGCAGCAGCGCTCCCGGCTCCACCCGTGACCCCCGGGCTCGACGAGCGTGCTTCGAGGGTCCTCCACGAGGACGCCGGCCGCGAGCGAGGAACGCGAGCTTCGCTGTCGCGGAGGCCGCCCGGACCGCTCCCGCGCGGTCGGCAAGGCGAGGACGTCGGCGCAGGAGACTCGTCCGGGATGTTCTTCGGGGGTGCAGCCGCGGACGGTCGAGACCGGCCCCGGCGAAGACCACGCCCGCGTCGATCTCGAAGGTGGCCGCGGCGGGGCGCGCATTCGGGCCGTCGACGCATGGCGCGCACGCGCCTTGGCGTCGCGCACGACCGCCGTAGGCCCCGGGTCCCAGCCGTGGTGGCGTCGGCCCGCGCGTCGCGGTGCGCAGCGAGCAGAGCGCGGAGCGTCTCCGGGCGCAGGAGCGGCAGGTCGCCGTTGACCACCAGCAGCGTCTCCGCCTGCGTCCAGGAGCTCGCGCACGGCGGCCACCTGCTCCGGTCCCCGCGGCGGCTCCTGCGCACGAACTCGAGCTCGCGTCGGCGCGAACGCGGCCTCCACCGCCTCCGCGCCGGGTCCGACGACCACGCTGACGGGTCGAGCGCCGATCGCCGTCAACCGCTCGCCGCACGTGCTCGAGCAGGGGCACGCCCAGCGCGGGCAGAACGGGCGCCGCGGGCACGTCGCGACGAGAAGGACGTGCGGCGCGCGCGCGAGGCTCACCGAAGCGATCGTAGCATGCACGCCACGGGTCGCCGGTGCGTCCGTCGAGGTCTTAGGAGGCCTGGGCGTAGACGAGGGCGACGAAGTCGTCTTCGTCGCGGATGGAGTCGAAGTCGGAGTCGCTGCGGGCCTGGGCGCGGTTGGCCGGGCTGGCGGAGATCGCCGACCGGAGCGCCTTGAGCGCGGCGGCGATGTCCCCCGCCCGGGCGTGGGCGGCGGCCAGGCAGTAGAGCACGTGCTCGTTCCGGGGGTGGATCTCCGCTGCCTGCTGGAGGTGCTTGAGGGCCTCCTCGAAGTCCGCCGCGGTTGTGGAGGAAGACGCCGTAGTTCAGGAGGTCCTCGAAGCTCTTGGGTCGGGACGGGCGCTTCTCGCGCGACCGCTCGCAGAGCAGGCGGTAGGCCCGGGCGCGCTCCAGCAGGTCGCGCTCGTCGGGATAGCCCTCGATCAGCTCGTCCAGGAGCTCGCGGGCCCGGTCGAAGTCCTTCGACCCAAGGCCTTGACGGCCTTCTCGAACAGCTCGAGGGCGTGACTGGCGCGCCGGTCTTGAACCGCCGCCGCCTTCTTGTCCCCCATGGTTGCCTCCCGCCCCCTGCACCGGGAAGTCCCGCCTGAATAGTAAGTTATAGAGCATAGCACCGTACCTCCGCCATCGCAATGCGCGCGCGCACAGCCCGCCTCTGGTAGAATCACCTGTTGGCCTGAGCGCAATGGAGCACGCCCGAGACGAGCCGATCGCGATCCGGGGAGCCCGGGTCCACAACCTGAAGGGGATCGACTGCGACCTGCCCCGCAACCGGCTGGTCGTGATCACCGGCCCCTCCGGCTCCGGCAAGAGCAGCCTCGCCTTCGACACGCTCTACGCCGAGGGCCAGCGCCGCTACGTGGAGAGCCTCTCCGCCTACGCGCGCCAGTTCCTCGAGCAGATGGAGAAGCCGGACGTGGAGTCGGTCACCGGGCTCTCCCCCGCCATCGCCATCGAGCAGCGGACGACCGTCGCCATCCCCGCTCCACCGTGGGCACGGTGACGCGAGATCTACGACCACCTGCGCGTGCTCTTCGCCGCGCTGGGCCGGCCGCACTGCCCCACGTGCGGAGAGCCGATCGCGGCCCAGAGCGCCGAGCAGATCGCGGAGCGGCTGCTGCGCGACGCGCCGGGGACGCCGATCGCGGTGCTCGCGCCGGTGGTCCGCGGGCGCAAGGGCGCCTTCAAGAAGGAGCTGCGCGGAGCTCGTCGCCGCCGGGCTTCGTGCGGGCCCGCGATCGACGGCACGGGCTACAACCTCGCGGAGCCGCCCGCCCTCGATCCGCGCCGCAACCACCGGGTCGACGTGCTCGTGGACCGGCTGGTCCTGCGTCCGGGGGTCGAGAAGCGGCTGCGCGCGAGCCTGGAGAAGGCCCTCGACCTCGCGCAGGACGTGGTCCTCGTGTCCTTCGAGGGCGGGCAGGAGCGGCTGCTACAGCCGGCGCCTGGCCTGCGTGCGCTGCGACGTCTCGGTGCCCGAGCTGACGCCCCGCGCGTTCTCCTTCAACAGCACGCTACGGCGCCTGCCCGGCCTGCGACGGGCTGGGCGTGCGCTGGGCGGTGGACCCCGCGCAGCGTCATGCCCGACGAGGAGAAGACGCTCCTCGACGGCGCCATCCATCCCTGGCAGCGCCACGGCCCGCGCCTGGTGCGCGAGGCGCTCGAGGAGGTGGCGGCGCGCCACGGCTTCTCGCTCGAGGCGCCCGTCCGCGAGCTGCCGAAGAAGGCGCTCCAGGTCCTGCTGCAGGGCGACGACGACGGCTTCGCCGGCGTCGTGCCCTACCTGAAGGCGCGCGTGGAGGCGCTGCTGCGCGCGGGTCCGGAGACCGGAGAGGACGGGTCCCCGGACACCGGCGGGGGCCGAGGCCTTCGAGGACCTCTCGCCCCTACCTCACGGAGGAGGTCTGCCCCGCCTGCAAGGGGGCGCGGCTGCGCGCGGAGAGCCTGGCCGTGCGGCTGGGCGGCCGCACCGTGGCCGAGTACGTCCGGCTCTCGGTCCGCGAGGCCCGGCGCGGTCCTCGCGGCACTCGCCTTCGGCGAGCGCGAGCGGCCGGTGGCGGACCGCCTGCTGCAGGAGATCGTGGCGCGCCTCGCGCTTCCTGGAGTCGGTGGGCGTCGGCTACCTGACGCCTCGACCGCCCCACCACCACGCTCTCCGGCGGCGAGGCCCACCGCATCCGCCTGGCCACCCAGATCGGCGCGCGCATGCAGGGCATCCTCTACGTGCTGGACGAGCCGTCGGTGGGCCTGCACCAGCGCGACAACGAGCGCCTGCTGGAGACGCTGCCGCGCGATCCGCGACCTCGGCAACACCGTGGTGGTGGTGGAGCACGACGAGGAGACGATCCGCGCCGCGGACTAGGTGGTGGACCTCGGCGAGGGCGCGGGCCGTCTCGGCGGGCGGCTCATGTACGAGGGGCCGCCCGGGTCCATCGACGGCAGCCTGACCGGCCGCTACCTGCGCGGCGAGCTCACGATCCCCGTGCCCCAAGTCGCGGCGCGCCGCGCGGGGCCGGCTCCAGCATCCTCGGCGCGCGCGCACCACAACCTCCGCGACATCGACGTCGAGATCCCGCTCGGCGTGCTCACGGCGGTCACCGGCGTGTCCGGCTCCGGCAAGTCGACGCTGGTGGACGACATCCTGCACCGCGCGCTCGCCCGCCGGCTCTACAGGGCGGCGGCCGGAGCCGGGCCGCCACCGCGCCCTCGAGGGCGCGGAGGCGATCGACAAGGTCATCGCCATCGACCAGAGCCCCATCGGCCGCACGCCGCGCAGCAACCCCGCCACCTACACCGGCGCCTTCGCCTTCATCCGCGAGCTGTTCAGCCTCACCCCCGAGGCGCGCGCCCGCGGCTACAAGCCGGGCCGCTTCTCCTTCAACGTGAAGGGCGGGCGCTGCGAGGGCTGCCAGGGCGACGGCGTGCGCGCGATCGAGATGCACTTCCTGCCCGACGTCTACGTGCGCTGCGAGGCCTGCAAGGGCCGCCGCTACAACCGCGAGACGCTGGAGGTGCTCTACCACGGCCGCAGCATCGCCGACGTCCTGGACCTGACGGTGGCGGAGGCCCTCGCCGTGCTGGACGCGCACCCGCGCCTGAACCGCCTGCTCACGACGCTCGTGGACGTCGGCCTCGGCTACCTGCGCCTGGGCCAGAGCGCGAGCACGCTCTCCGGCGGCGAGGCGCAGCGGGTGAAGCTGGCGCGCGAGCTGGGCCGGCGCGAGACGGGCAGCACGCTCTACATCCTCGACGAGCCCACCACCGGCCTGCACTTCGACGACGTCCGCAAGCTCCTGCACGTGCTCGGCCGGCTGGTGGAGGCGGGCAACACGGTGGTGGTGATCGAGCACAACCTGGACGTCATCAAGAGCGCGGACCACGTCATCGACCTCGGCCCCGAGGCGGGCGACGGCGGGGGGCGGGTGGTGGCGGAGGGCAGCCCCGAAGACGTGTCGCGCTCGGGGAAGAGCCACACGGGCTCTTCCTGCGGCCTCTCCTCGCGATGGAAGTGAGCGAGACCCCGCCCCGACTGAGCGTTGCGAAAACGCCACACCGTGGCCGCTCGGCCCGTGGCAGAAGAGTCACAGCTCCGTCACAAACCGGAGCACAGGTCCAGTCGAATCAGTGACTTCGGGCCAACGCTACACTGGCACTCACGCTTGCAACCCGTGGGGTTCGAGAGACTCCGCGCGCTGCGCTCAATGAGAGGTCGGTAGGGGCACCTGGAGAATGGGTTACCGAAGAACCCTGAGGCGTGAAGTCGGCTGCACCGGCATCGGCCTCCACTCGGGGAAGCCCGTGCGGCTCCGCCTTCTCCCCGCACCCGCCGGGCACGGCATCCGCTTCCTCCGCACCGACGTCGGCGTCGAGATCCCGGCCCGCCTGGACAGTCTCGGCGAGCAGGACCACGCCACCACGCTCACCCGCGACGGCGTCTCGCGTCGACACCGTCGAGCACCTGCTCTCCGCGCTCTTCGCCCTCGGCGTGGACGACGTGCTCGTCGAGGTGGACGGCCCCGAGATCCCCATCCTGGACGGCAGCGCCGCGCCCTTCGTGATCCTGATCCACGAGGCGGGGCTGCAAGCCCTGGAACGTGCGCGCGGCAGTACCTGAAGGTGCTGAAGCCGGTGGAGGTGGTGCGCGGCGGCAAGGTGGGCGCGGCTCTCCCCGTCCGACCACTTCGAGGTCAGCTACACGCATCGGCTTCGACCATCCCGCTGCTGCGGCACCAGGCCGCTGCGCGTACGCGTCACCCCGCGAGACCTTCGCGGAGGGCATCGCCCCCGCGCGCACGTTCGGCTTCCTGCGCGAGGTGGAGACGCTGCGCCGGAACGGCCTCGCCCTGGGCGGCAGCCTCGAGAACGCGGTGGTGATCGGCGAGACCGGCGTGCTCAACAACAAGCTGCGCTTCGAGGACGAGTTCGTGCGCCACAAGATCCTCGACGCGGTCGGCGACCTGGCGCTGCTCGGCCACCCGCTGCTCGGCCACCTCGAGGCGACGAAGGCCGGCCACGCCCTGCACGCGGCGCTGGCCCGCAAGCTCGCTGGACACCAGCGACGCCTGGCGCCTCGTGCCGAGCCCCGGGCTCGCGGCGACCTGCACCCGAGCCCGCTCCCGCGTTCGCGCTCCGACCTTCCGAAGCCTAGGCACCGCCCGCGCCGGCGAAGCCGCCGCGTCCGTTCCGACTTTGCCGGCGGACCACCAGGACCTCGACCTTGACCTCGAGGGTGCTCGCTGCCGGGATCGTTGGAGCGGACGAGCACGCTGCGCTGCACCCTGCCCGCGTAGGTCCGCGTCTCGAGCGAGACGCGCAGAGGCGTCGTGCCTCCCGGCTTCACGACCTTGGTCGTCGTAGCCCAGCGCCACCGTGCAGCCGCAGGTGGTGGAGACGTTCTCGATCACGAGGTCCGCGCTGCCGAAGTTGCGGATGCTGAACTCCTTGTCCAGCGTCTTGTTCTGGACGCGCCTTGCCGAAGTCGAAGGACGGCGGGCTCGCACGCGGATCCGCGGCCCCGCGGCCTCGGGCTCCTTCGGTCGCGTCCTGCGCGCGAGCGGGCCGGAGCGAGCGCGGCGCAGGAGCAGCGACAGACGCTCAGGAGCTCTCACAGGGACCTCCCCGCGGCGCGCCCGCGCCCCCGCTTCTTGGCGGCGGTGAGCCTCCGCATGTAGGCGTCGAGCATCTCGTTCTCGTAGGTGACGGAGTTCAGGAACAGGCTCTCCACCAGGTAGCGCCGCCGCTCCTCCTCGCGTCATCTGCTCCACCAGGCCCTCGATCTCCCGCATCATGTCCTCGAAGGAGACCTGGAGCTGCGCGCTTGAGCGTCACCTCGCGGTAGAGCGCCTCCAGGACGCCGAGGATGTCGCCGTCGAGGTCGAGCTCGTAGCCCGGTGCGTGAGCCGGACCCTACGCATCGGCCTTCCCCCGGCGCGGCGCGCGAAGGCGGCGACGGCCTCGCTCTCCTCGCGGTGGATGTCGATGATCTTGTGCACGCCGGTCATGGAGATCATGGTCTCCACCCGCGGCTGCAGCCCGGCAGAGCTTGACACCGCCCGCCTTGCTCCTGGAGCAGCCGGTGGATGTCCATGAGGCAGCCGATGGAGGCGCTGTCGATGTAGCTCACCGCGGCGAGGTCGATCACCATCTTGCGCGCGCCCTCCTCCACCAGCTGCCGCACCTCGGCGAAGAACGCGGAGAGCACCGGGTAGGTGAGCTTCGCCTCCTGCACGCGCACGACGCGGACGTCGCCGCGTCTTCCACTGCGAGCTGCATCACCTCACCTCCGGGCCGCGCCGCGCCCCGGGCGCGCCGCCGCCGCGCCGGGCTGCTGCGCGCGCAGGAGCAGGCGGGCCAGCTCCTCGCGGCCGCGGTTGATCCGGCTCTTGACCGTCCCTTCGGGCAGGCGCGAGCCGGTCCGCCATCTCCTGGTAGCTGAGCCCCTGCAGGTCGCGCAGCACCACCGCCTCGCGCAGCTTCTCCGGCAGGAGGTCGAGGCCCCCGCGCAGGAAGCTGCGCCGGTCCTGGTCCTCGAGCGCCCGGTGCGGGTTGCCGAAGGAGGCCGGCGCCAGGTCGAAGGCCACCAGGTCCTCGACCACGACCTCCTTCTCGCGCTTGCTGGCCCGGTAGTGGTCGATGCAGTAGTTGCGGGCCACGCTGAGAGCCAGGTGGAGAAGTCGGCGTCGCGGTTGAACTTGTCGAGGCTCTTGAAGACCTTGAGGAAGATCTCCTGGGTCAGGTCCTCGGCCTCGTCGTGCTTGCCCGTGAACTTGTAGGCGATGTGGAAGACCTTGCGCCGGAAGCGCGCGACGATCTGCTCCCAGGCCGCGTTGTCCTTCCGGAGGCATCGCTCGATGAGCTCGGCGTCGGAAGGGGAAGCCTTCCCCTCGTACCAGGGGCTTCCGTGCCGGCCGCCAGCGATGATAGCGGGCATCGCGCCGACGGGACGGGTCAATCTTCACTTGAGCTCGGGCCGGCCCGCGACCGTCCACGCGGTGTACCAGTAGCTGCCCACGTCCTCCGCGGCCGCGGCCATGAGCTGCCGCGACGCACCGGCCCCGCCTGCTTCTCGAAGTCCTCGTAGTAGATCTCGGTGTAGCCCGCTCTTGCCGCGGCGGGCCAGCTCCTCGTCGTAGAGCAGGTTGTCGAGCCAGACGTAGGTCGCGTTGATCATCGGAGAACACGTACTCCTTGGGGTCGTCGAGGAAGTTCGCGGCGTCCGGGCTCACCTTCAGGCGTCTTGTCCATCGCCTCGGGGAGCTTGGCGCGAAGCGGACCCAGAGGCCGTGCTGGCCCGTCTTCTGGCCGTCGGCGTTCTCGGTGAGGGCCAGGGGGTTGTGGAGGTCGGCCACGAGCCCGGCCAGGGTGTCCGACTCCGTCAGGATCTTCTCCTTGTCCCCGAGCTTGAAGGCCTCCACGAGCCGGGCGTAGGACTCCTGGATCAGCCAGGGCAAGCCGCCCGACCGCGGCCGCGGCTCGCCGTAGCTTGCTCTTGATCGCCGCCTCGTTGTGCGGGAGCGTCGGCGAACGGGAACGGCAGGAGCTGGTCGACCGCGAAGCGCCGCTCCGGGCCGTCCTCGGGGAAGGTCGGCTCGAGGGCGAGGGACGGGATCTCCAGCCGGTGGTCCTTGTAGAAGGGCTTGCAGGCGGCTTGGGCAGCGTCTCGATGGCCCGCGCCACCACGGCCTGGTGACGGCGGGTCCCGCCCCACGCACCTCGCCGGGGAGGGCGACGAGATAGCCCCCGGCGAGGATCAGGACCAGTCCCGGCATCTTCGATCGTGCGTCGGCCCGGTCTCTCCACTCGAGTCCTCCCCGTTCCCCCTTCGTTCATTCTCCCACGCTTCCCTAGAGCACCCGCGCCACCGAGAGGAGCCGCACCTCGGCGGCCCCCGCCTCCCGCAGCGCGCGCGCGCAGGCGTGCGCGGTCGCGCCCGTGGTGAGGACGTCGTCCACCAGCACCACGCCGCGCCCCGCGACCCGCGCCCGCCGCCGCACCGCGAAGGCCCCGCCACGTTCCGCCGGCGGGCGGCGGCGGAGAGGCCGGTCTGGGGCAGCGTGTCCTTGCGCCGCACCAGGGCGCCGCCGAGCACGGCCACGCCCCGTGCGACGCGCCGAGCTCCGCGGCCAGGAGCTCCGCCTGGTTGAAGCCGCGCTCCCGCCGCCGCCGCGGGTGCAGGGGCACCGGGACGAGCACGTCCGCGCCCTCGCAGCACCGCGCGGGCGGCGGGCTCCGCGAGCAGCGCCTCCGCCAGCCGCGCGGCCACGCCGGCGGCGGCCCGCGGTACTTGAGCTCGTGCAGGAGCACGCGGAGGCTGCCCTCGTAGGGACCGAGGCTCGCCCCCGCGCGCGAACGGGCGAGAGCCCGCGGCGGCAGCGCCCGCAGCGCGCGAGGCCCCCGGCAGGGGGAGGCCGCAGCGCGCAGAGCGGCCCCCGGTGCCGCGGCAGCGCCGCCCAGCAGGCGTCGCAGAGGGGCCCGCGGGTGGGACGGGCGACCGGCCCCGCGCAGGCCGGGCACCCCGCGGGGAAGACCACGGCCAGCACGGGGTCGACGAGCTGGCGGGCAGAGTCCCGCGCCGCGGCGAGGCTCAGGGCGACGGCGCCCAATCCGAGGCCGCTCAGAGGAGGCCCTGCTCCTGCTTCTCCTGGCAGGAGAGGCAGTCGCTGGGCCCAGGGCACGGCCTCCAGGCGCTTCTGGTTCATCTCGTCCTCGCAGGACGACGCAGACGCCGAAGCGCTTGTCCTCGATGCGGTCGAGCGCCTCGTCGACGAGCTGCAGCATGTCGCGCTCGGAGTTGGAGAGGCTGAACAGGAACTCCTTGGTGTAGGAGTTCGAGGCCTTGTCGGCGATGTCCTGCGCGCCGTCCTCGTCGGCCTCCTTGCCGTAGGTCTTGTTCTTGTTGTAGGCCTCCAGGATCTCCTGCTTCTTCTGGAGGAGCTTCTCCCGGAACGTCTTCATCTTCTTCTGTTCCATGCTCGTTCGTCCCTTCGCCCTGGGGGCTCCTGCGGTTGCCATCAATCATCACGGGATGCCGTAGCGCCGGCGCTTCTCCCAGAGCGCCTTGCGGCTGATGCCCAGGATGGCGGCCGCCCGCGTCTGGCTGCCGCCCACCTGCGTCCAGCACGTAGCGGATGTAGGCCTGCTCCACGTCCTTCAGCGACGGCCGCCGGTCGCGGCCCGCCCAGAGCGTCGACGGCTGCTCGAGGATGGCGCGGGCAGGGCGGACGGCGGGCACCGCTCTCGCCCGTGGCGTAGAGCGCCGCCCGCTCGACCACCGAGCGCAGCTCGCGCACGTTGCCCGGCCAGTGGTAGCCGCGCAGCGCGTCCGCGGTCTCCGGGCGCGAAGGCGCGCGGCGGCCGTCGCTCTTCCGCTCGCGCTCGCGGAGCGAGGAAGAGCTCGGCCAGGGGCAGGATGTCCTCGCGCCGCGTCGCGCAGCGGCGGCAGCGTCAGCGGCACCACGCTCAGCCGGTGGTAGAGGTCCTCGCGGAAGCGCCCCGCGCCTCACCGCCTGGCGCGAGGTCGACGTTGGAGGAGGCCACGAAGCGCACGTCCACCTCGAGCGTGCGCGTGCCGCCCAGCCGCTCGAAGCGCCGCTCCTCCACCACGCGCAGGAGCTTGGCCTGGAGGGCGAGGCCGAGGTCCTGGATCTGGTCGAAGTAGAGCGTGCCCCCCGCCGCCATCTCGATCTTGCCCGCCTTCGCCTGGCGCGCGTCGGTGAAGGCGCCGCTCTCGTGGCCGAACAGCTCGGACTCCAGCAGCTCCTCGGGGATGCGACGGGCAGTGGATCTTGATGAAGGGGCCGTCGCGCCGCGGGCCCCCGTAGTGGAGCCAGTGGGCGAGCAGGTCCTTGCCGGTGCCGCTCTCGCCCTCGAGCAGCACCGGGCTCTTCGCCTCCGCGAGGCGGGCCACGATCGGGCAGGAGCTCGCGCATGGCCGGCGGACTCCGCCACCACGCCGGAGAGCGCCTCCGTCAGGGCCGTGGCTCATCCCGCGACCTCCAGCGCGTGGCCGCCGCCCCAGAGCCGCTCCAGGTCGTAGAAGGCGCGGGTGCGCGGCGTGAAGACGTGCACCACGAAGTCGCCGTAGTCGAGCAGGATCCACTCCTGCCGCGGGTAGCCCTCGACGTGGTCGGGGCGGCGGCCCCGCCGCGCAGCGTCTCCTGGACCGCGTCCGCGATGGCCACGATCTGCTTCTGGTTGCCGCCCGAGGCCAGCACGAAGTAGTCGGTGAAGGCGGCGGCCTTGCGCAGGTCGAGGATCACCACGTCCTCCGCCTTCTTGTCGAGGGCGGCCTGCGCCGCGGCTCCGGCGGCGGAGGCTCACGTTCCTCCGGCCGAAGCGTCACGGGTAGAGCCCCCGCTTCGCGATGTAGTCGGCCACCGCGTCGGGCACCAGGTAGCGCACGCTCTGCTCCGCGGCGCACGCGGTCGCCGCACGTCGGTGGCGGAGACGGCGAGGCCGGGGCCGG
Source organism: uncultured Acidobacteriota bacterium (assembly GCA_963742595.1). Lineage (GTDB taxonomy): Bacteria > Acidobacteriota > Vicinamibacteria > Fen-336 > Fen-336 > CAVPGH01. The sequence goes on from CAVUMT010000001.1 coordinate 2,403,881, forward strand.
CGACGCGGTCCACGCGCCGTGCCCCCGGCGGCAGGGTGGGGAGCGGCGTCTCCGGGCTCCCCGGGCCGGTCCACCACCGCGACCGTGCAGAGGGCGAAGAGCCGCTCGGGCTCCCGCCACGTCGGCATCTCGGCGAAGGTGTCGCTGCCCACGATCAGGAAGAGCGTGTCGGCCGGGCGCCTCTCCGCGGAGCGCGGCCACGGTGTCCACGGTGTAGCTCGGCCCCTCGCGCCGGAGCTCGACGTCCGAAGGGACGAAGCGCGGCGTGCCCGGCGGTGGCCAGGCACACCATCGCGTAGCGGTCGAGGGCGGCGGAGAGGCGGGCCCCCCGGTGCGGCGGCACCGCCGGCGGGCACGAAGACCACGCGGTCGAGGCCGAGCGCCTCGCGGGCGTTCTCCGCCGCGCGCAGGTGGCCGAGGTGGATCGGGATCGAAGGTGCCCCCCATGACGCCGAGCCTCACGCGCCGCTCCACCGCGACCGCCGCCGGCTCGCGGCTGGCCGCGACCTGGCGCGAGGAGGGCCCGCTTCAGCTCCAGGAGGCCCTCGCCGGTCACCGCGGAGACCGGAAGCACCTCGAGCCCGAGCCGGCGCGCCGCCCGCCGGAGGGCGGGCAGCGGGTCGGGCTCGCTTCGCCGCGTCGCGCTTGGTCGCGGCCACGAGCTGCGGCCGCTCGAGCAGCTCGGCGTCCCACCGGCCGGACCTCCTCGCGCACCGCGGCCGAGGTCCGCCACGGGATCGCGGCCGCTCGTCCCCGAGGCGTCCACCACGTGCAGCAGCACGCGCGTGCGCTCCACGTGCCGCAGGAACTGCAGGCCGAGGCCCGCCCCCGCGTGCGCGCCCTCGATGATGCCGGGGATGTCGGCGGCCACGAAGCGTCTGGTCGTCCACCTCCACCACGCCCAGCACGGGCGTGAGCGTGGTGAACGGGTAGTCGCGCGATCTTCGGCCGCGCGGCGGAGATGCGGGAGAGCAGCGTCGACTTGCCCGCGTTGGGCAGCCCCAGCAGGCCCACGTCGGCGATCAGCCGGAGGTCCAGCCGCAGCCAGCGCTCCTCGCCCGGACTCGCCCGGCTCCGCTTCGCGCGGGCGCGCGGTTGCGGTTCGAGAGGAAGGAGCGGTTGCCGCGCCCGCCGCGTCCCGCCGCGCGCGACCACGCAGGCGCTCGCCCTCCCGCAGGACCTCGCCCGAGCGCGCTCGCCCGTCGCCTCGTCGCGCGGCGGTCGTGCCCGGCGGCACGGACACGAGCAGGTCCTCCGCCGTGCGCGCCGGTGCGGTTGCCGGGGCCGCCGTGCTCGCCGCGCTCGGCGCGGAACTCGGTGTGGTAGCGGAGGGGCAGCAGGGTGTTCTGGTGGGAGACCGCCACGAGGACGACGTCGCCGCCCGGGCCGCCCGACGCCGCCGTCGGGACCGCCCCGCGGCACGTAGGGCTCGCGGCGGAAGCTGACGCAGCCGCGTCCGCCGTCGCCGCCCTTGACGAAGATCTTGACCCGATCGACGAACATGGAGGCCGCCCGTGCGGGCGGTCAGCTCGGCTCGCGCTAGCTCGCGGCGGGGAGCACGCTCACGCGCAGGCCGCGCGCGCCGTGGTCCTCGAAGCGGACGACGCCGTCCGCCAGCGCGAAGAGCGTGTGGTCCTTGCCCAGCCCCACGTTCTTGCCCGGCTTCCACTTGGTGCCGTGCTGGCGCAGGATGATCGTCCCGCCCGTCACCTGCTCGCCGCCGAAACGCTTCACGCCCAGCCGCTGGGAGTTGCTGTCGCGGCCGTTGCGGCTCGAGCCCTGTCCCTTCTTGTGCGCCATGCTTCTCAACCTGCCTCAGGCCTGTACCTTGTCGATCCGCACCGCCGTGAAGGACTGCCGGTGGCCCCGCGTGCGCCGGTAGTGCTTGCGCTTCTTGTACTTGAAGACGCGGATCTTCGCTCCCCGGCCCTGCTCGACGACCGTCCCCGGGACCGAGGCGCTCGTCCACGCGGGGCGAGCCCACGCGGGTGCCCGTCGTCGCCCCCGACGCAGGAGGACCTCGCCCAGGGTGACCTTCTCGCCGACGGCGCGCCTCGAGGCGCTCGACGTGGACGACGTCGCCCGGCTCCACCCGGTACTGCTTGCCGCCCGTCTTCACGATCGCGTACACCGTTCACGCCTCCTGAGGAGATCCCGCGAAACACCAGAGGTTAGCATCGGGGCGGAGGTGACGTCAAACGGCGACGGACTCGGGGGGACTGAGCCTGTAGAAGTTAGGGGGAGACGCCGAGACCGGCTCTGGGTGTTACGTTTCGTACACGACCACCGGACGGAGTACGAAACGTAACACTAGAAGTCGAACCCGATCCAGAAGTCGAACTCCCAGCCCGGTGACACCTGCTTGAGGTCGGTGAGCTTCGTCCAGTCGAAGTGCAGCGGGTAGCCCAGGAAGAAGACCTGGAGCCCGAACGCCGAAGGAGGCGCGGCCGTCCACCAGGTGGAAGCCGGCCACCGGCTCGCCGAAGATCGGGTCGTTCACGTAGGAGACGCCCGGGGTCGCTGGTGCGCGAACTTGTAGGGCTCGCCCTGGAAGTGCGCCCCGCCGATGCCGAAGAAGAGCGTGCCGCGCACCGGCCCCAGGATGCCCGATGCGGGGTCGGCCATGAGGTCGATGAGCGGGAAGCGCAGCTCGACGTTGGCGAAGAAGCCCTGGTTGCCCGACGAAGGACAGGTAGGGGTAGCCGCGCAGCTCCATGTTGCCGCCGAAGTAGAAGATGTCGGGGTTGTCGCCGCTCGAGTAGAAGCCCGTGGCCGCGCAGGGCGAGCAGCGATGTCGTCGAGCCGAGGCGGAGGTACTTGCGCAGGTCCGCCTCGAACGGTGTAGCGGCGAGAGCAAGCCCCCGATCGGCGGCGCGACCTCGACGCCGATGAGAAGGTGCTGCCCGGCGAGCGGCCCGAACTCCGGAAGCGCGTGGTCTCCTCGGTGAGCGCGGCGGTGAAGGGGCATGAGGGTGCCGTTGTTGAGGAAGAGCGGCACGCCCTGCGGCCGCCGCCTGCGCGCGCGACCTGCGCCTGCGCCGTCGGGGTTCTCGTAACTGCTCGCTGCATGTCGCACGACGCCGGCCGAGAACTCGAGGCGGCGGAACTTGTCGAGCGGGTACTGCGCCGATGAGCGAGGCCGCCCGTGTAGCGCTGGGTGGCGAAGCGCGCCCTCGCGGCGAGAAGCTCGGCTGCGAGGCCGTAGGGCGAGGCGTAGAAGAAGCTGCGTGTAGTCGAAGCCGCTGAGCCCGTAGTGGAAGCGGCGCGACGAGGTTGATGTAGGTGCCCGTCGTAGCTGCGGAACTCGCGCACCGAGAGCACGGTGAACAGGAAGTTCTGGTCGCCGAGCACGTCGGTGAGCGCGACCTGGCGTGCCGCCGAAGAAGTCGCCGCTCGAGGTGACGCCCACGTTCGAGGGGCGGCCGGCCCTCCAGGAGCAGCTTCTCGAACTGCGCTTCTTCCGCGCTTGTTCTCCGGGACCACCTGGTGGCTGACGTCGGGCTGGAAGTCCACGAGGCCTTCGGCGGCGGCCTGCACCTCCTGCTCGACCTCCTTCATGGGCTCGGTCAGGTCCTTCGTGTGGAGCCGGTACTCGCCCTTGAAGTAGCTGATGAAGGCCAGCCGGTCGGCGCCCTGCCGCTCGAGGGCGCGCCGGCGCCATGTTGCCGCCCAGCACGTCGGTGTACTGCTGGATCGACGCCGGTGCTGCAGGTCGAGGCTGCGCAGGTTGTAGATGTCGTCGTCCTCGGTCGGAGGAGTAGTAGACGCGTGCTGCCGTCCGTGGCGAGAAGATGGGCGCGACGTCGTCGTAGGGCGCCGAAGGTGAGCTGCGTCTTGCGCGCCGGGCTCGTCGAGGGGGAACGACGTAGATCTTGTCGTGGCCGCTGATGCGCCGGGTGTAGACGACGAGCTTGCCGTCCGGCGAGATCTGGGGGTCGGTGTCGCAGAAGGCGTCCTGGGTGAGGTTCTCGCACCTCGCCGCTCTCGAGGTCGAGCAGGTAGATGTCGGCGACGCCTTCCTTGAGGGCGGCGAAGAGCGCGTGCCGGCCGTCGGGCAGCAGGCAGGGCGCCTGGGCCTGGTCCAGCGTCGATCGGGAACGCGCTGCACGATCTCGCCGGTCGAGCACGGAGACCAGGAAGAGGCTGCGCCGCTTGCCCTTGCGCGCGAAGAAGGCGACGGTGTCGCCGCGGGGATCGAAGCCGATCGTGCGCCCGGCCACGAAGTCGTCGTTGATGGAGACGTTCTCGAGCTGCTCGGTGAAGCCCTTGGTCAGGTTCCTGATGCACCGTCGCCGTCGCGCGCGGAGAGCAGGACGATGTCGGCCTCGCCCTCCGCCGCGGTTGCGCGGTCACGGCGGCGATCATCTCGCCCGAGGGGCTGGGGGCGAAGGCGAAGACCTGGGTGTAGGGCGTCTTCTCCGGGTTCGGGCGAGAGGTCCTTGCCGTAGTCGCTGGGCCGCTGCTTGTCGCGGAAGGGCTTGAAGCGCTCCTTCAGCCACTTGTCGAAGGCCTCGTCGAACTCCTCGGGCGTCGATGCGGAAGGCCTGCTGGTAGATGTCCTCGATGGCGCCGCCGAGGATGTTCTTGCGGAAGCGTGTAGAGGAACTGGCGGATGCCCTTCCTTGCCGTAGCGCGCCTCGATGAACTCGAAGGCGGCGTGGCCCAGGTTGTAGACGAGCGCGGCCGCGAGAACGCCTCGAACTGCGGCTCGCGACAGCTTGGGCATCTGGTCGGTGATGGCCGCGTCGCGGATCATCATGAGGTCGAGCGGATCCCACGCCCCGCGGATGTAGTCGGCCAGCCCCTCGTCGATCCAGAGCGGGATCGTCGCGCTGGACCAGGCTGCGCGGGATGATGTCGAACTCGAAGACGTGGGTCAGCTCGTGCGTGATGAGGCCCTGCAGCTTGTCCGGCGGCTCGTCGATGGGCAGCACCATGCGGCCGCGCACCGGCTCCGCGAAGGCGAGCGACGCCCTCGGGGACGAAGTCGGGGAACAGGTTCGTCTGCTCGAACTCGGAGTGCGTCTTGTAGAGGATGACGGGGATGGGCTGCGGCATCTCGTGCTTGAGGTCGGAGGAGACCTTCTGGTAGGCGCTCTCCAGGTAGGAGACGAGCGCGCGCCAGGTGCTGCTCGAACTCGGGGTAGTAGTAGATCTCGAAGTGCGGGCTCTTGTAGACCCGCCAGGCGAAGTTGTCGTACTTGACCTTGTTCTTGCCGAAGTAGGGGACGAACTGGGCCTGCGCGGGGAGCGCCGCGAAGAGGGCGGCGACGAGGAACGCGAGGCCTAGCCCTCGGGAGCGCGGGCGCGGCGCGCGCGCGTGTTCATTGGGGTCTTCCTATTTCAGGAGGACGCGCGTGCCGCGGATCCTCTGGGGCGAGATGACGCCCAGGAAGTTCGGCAGCAGGCGGTCCATGAGCTCGAAGTAGGAGGAGAGCGGCGAGGTCTTCTGGTCCTCGCCGTAGAGGACCTCCTCCGTGAACTTCTCCTTGTGCAGGGTCTGCCCGGTGCGGCCGTCGACGAAGTAGAAGTCCGCGGTCAGGCTGAAGCCCTTGCGCTCGAGGTAGCGGTTGCCGCGCACCAGGCGCTGGCGGCCGGTGCCGGGATCGCGCACCACGCGCTCCTCGGGCTGGAAGCCGGAGCGGTTCTGCGCCTCGAAGCCCAGCGGCCGGTGACGATGAGCGGGTTCTGGTACTCCTCGCCCACCTTGCGCCAGAACTCGGCGTCCTGGAGGACGCGGTCCGCCTCCAGCTTGTACTGCTCGCGCTCCTCCTTGGTGTACTTGCCCGCCCTCGCCCAGCTTCTCGAGGACCTTCTCGAGCGCGTCGTGCAGGGGCGGGCGGTCGGGCTCCAGCACCTGCAGCTTGGTGTTGGAGCGGAGCTGGTTCTGGAGCAGGCGCGCCGTCTCCGAGCCGAGGTCGACGTCGGTCGTCCACGAGGTCGGTGACGAAGCCCGCGACGAGCACGCGCCGGAAGCGCGTGACGTCGATCTTGCTCTGGAGCGGCGTCTCGACCGGCACCTCGACGAAGGAGGCGCAGCCCGGCGGCGCAGCACGGCGAGGAGCGACGGCGGCAGCGCCCTGCGTGGAGCGCGGCTACGGCTTCTTCTTGGCCTTGCGATTGCGCTTGTCATCGGCTTCCCGGAACAGGTCGTAGTTCTGCTGGATGTAGACGTCGCCCGGCTTCAGCTTGAGCGCCTTCTCGTAGGCCTCGCGGGCCTTGTCGAAGTCGCCCTGCTGCTCGAGGGCGACCGCCAGGTTGTTGAGGGCGTCGGCGTTGTCGGGGTCGAGCGTCGACCGCCTTCTCGAACCGGAAGCGCGCCTCCTGCCAGAGACCCTTGCGGGCGACGTCGATGCCGAACTTCACTTCGTCGCCGCTGCTCGGTCGTCCGCCGGCGAGCGGAGCGAGCAAGAGCCAGAGGAGCGGGAGAATGACCATGGTCTCCTCTCCAGAAACGACGAGTTCCGATGCTACTTCGCACAGGCGACAGGAAAGCAAGGCGGTGCCACGACTTCCGCGGTGATCGAGCGCAGGCGAACGCGGCGAAGCGGGCGGGTTCGACGCCTCGTCGGCCCCCGCGTCGACGGCGGCTTGTCCCGCACCAGGGACACCGCTGTGGCGCTCCGCGGACAGTCTGCCACCGGGCAGCGGACCTTGACAGGCAGGGGGTCGCCCATACAATGATGCGCCCTTCGGGCAACCGGGATGCGCATCGATGCTCGACGCGACGTTCGACCTGTCTCGACGTTGACCCTGCTGCCCGGGCGTCGACGCCCGCGCGCGTGCCGCGAGCTCGCGGCCGCGCGCGCCGCTCGGCGGACGTCCTCGCCCGCCCCGGCGACCACGCGCGACCTGCTCCCCGAGCCGGCGCGCGCGGCGCTCGCGCAGCGGGCGACGCGCGCCGGCGCGCCGAGGACGGAGCTGCGACGCGCCGCGGCGCTGGGCGTCCGCATCGTCGGGCTGCGACGAGCCCGACTACCCGCGACCTGCTGCGCGCAGATCTACGATCCGCCGCCCGTCCTCTACGTCCGCGGCAGCTGCTCGCCGGCGAGGGCGACCGCCAGCCGTGGCCATCGTGGGCTCGCGCGCGGCCATCGCCGCACGGGCGCGCCCTGGCCCGCGCGCTGGCCCGCGACCTCGCCGCGGCGGGCGTCGACGGTCGTCTCCGGCCTGGCCCGCGGCATCGACACCGCCGCGCACCGAGGGCGCGCTCGACGGCGCGGCGGCCGCACGGTGGCCGTGCTGGGCTCGGGCCTCGACCGCGTCTACCCGCCGGAGAACGCGCGCCTCGCGCCGAGCGATCGCGGAGCGGGGGCGCGTGGTGTCGCGAGTTCCCGCTCGGGCACGCCGCCCCTGCCCGGCGCACTTCCCCCGGCGCAACCGCGTCATCGCCGGCTGGGGCGCGGCGGTGGTGGTGGTGGAGGCCGCCGCAGCGGAGCGGCGCCCTGGTCACGGCGCGCTGCGCCCTCGACGAGGGACGCGAGGTCATGGCGGTGCCCGGCCATCCGACCGAGCCGACCTGCCGCGGGCACCAACGCCCTCATCCGCGACGGCGCGGTGCTCGTGCGGGACGCGGCCGACGTGGCGCGGAGCTCGGCTGGGCCGTCGACGCTGCACGCCGCCGGCGCCGAGCGGACGACGATGTGCTCGCGGCCCTGAGGCGCGACGTCGCCGCGCGAGCCTGGACGAGCTGCAGCGCCCGCAGCGGCCGCGCCGGTGCGCCGAGCTGCTGGCCGCGGCTCTCCGACCTGGAGCTGGAGCGACAGGGTGCGGCGCCTGCCGGGCGCCGCTCTACGTGAGGAACTAGAGAAGGACCGTTGGCCAAGAACCTCGTCATCGTCGAGTCGCCCGCCAAGGCGAAGACGATCAACAAGTACCTGGGCAAGGACTTCACGGTGAAGGCCTCCATGGGCCACGTCCGCGACCTGCCCAAGAAGAAGCTGGGCGTCGACGTCGAAGCAGGGCTTCGCCGCCGAGTACGAGGTCCTGCCCACCACGCAAGAAGGTCCTCGACGAGCTGAAGGCGGCGGCCAAGGACGCGCGAGGCGATCTACCTGGCCGCCGACCCCGACCGCGAGGGCGAGGCCATCTGCTGGCACCTCGCCGAGGCGCTGGGCGGCGCGCGCGGCAAGAAGAAGTTCCGCCGCGTGGTCTTCAACGAGATCACCAAGCGCGCGATCGAGGAGGCCTTCAAGAACCCGGGCGACGTCGACGCGAAGAAGGTCGACGCCCAGCAGGCCCGCCGCATCCTCGACCGCCTGGTCGGCTACAAGGTGAGCCCGATCCTCTGGGACAAGGTGCGCCGCGGGCTCTCCGCCGGCCGCGTGCAGTCGGTGGCCCTGCAAGCTCATCTGCGACCGCGAGCGCGAGATCCGGGCCTTCGTGCCCGAGGAGTACTGGACGGTGCGTGGCCCACCTCGACGGCCGCGCAGCCGCCCGTCTTCCCCGCCAACCTCGCTCAAGAAGGACGGCAAGAACGTCGAGATCGGCAACGGCGAGCAGGCGGCGCGAGGTGCGCGCGCGACCTCGAGGCCGCCGCCTTCACGGTCGCAGAAGGTCCAGGCCCGCGAGCGCCGGCGCAACCCCGTGCCGCCCTTCATCACCTCGCAAGCTGCAGCAGGAGGCGCTTCAAGAAGCTGCGCTTCTCGGTGAAGAAGACGATGCAGGTGGCGCAGCGGCTGTACGAGGGCGTCGAGCTGGGCGCGGACGGCAGCGTCGGCCTCATCACCTACATGCGCACCGACTCCACCCGCGTCTCGCGACGACGCGCTGACCGCGGTGCGCGACGCGCATCGCCGAGACCTACGGCGAGGACTACCTGCCCGAGAAGCCGAACGTCTACAAGACGCAAGAAGGACGCGCAGGACGCCCACGAGGCCATCCGCCCCACCTACCTCGACCGCGACCCCGAGTCGATCAAGCGGTTCCTGTCGCAAGGACGAGCTACGCGCTCTACACGCTCATCTGGAACCGCTTCGTGGCCTCGCAGATGCGGCCCGCGGTCTACGACGAGACGGTCGTCGACATCGACGCGCCGGGCCGCCGTACCTGCTGCGCGCGCAAGGGCTCGACCCTGAAGTTCAAGGGCTTCCTCGCCGTCTACGAGGAGAGCCCGGACGAGAAGGTCGAGCAGAAGCCGCAGGCGGAGCGAGGCGCGCGCCGGGAGGCCGAGGAGGCCAGGCGCCCGACGACGCGGCCGACCCAGCTCCCGCCGCTGGCCGAGGGCGACGTCGCTCGACGCTCAAGAAGCTCGACACCGACCAGCACTTCACGCAGCCGCCGCCGCGCTTCAGCGAGGCGAGCCTGGTGAAGGAGCTGGAGGAGAACGGCATCGGCCGGCCCTCCACCTACGCCTCCATCATCTCCACCATCGAGGCGCGCGAGTACATGGAGAAGCGCGAGGGCAAGCTCTACCCCACCGAGCTCGGCTTCGTGGTCATCGACCTGCTCGTCGAGCACTTCCAGGACATCATGAACGTCGAGTACACCGCGGCCATGGAGGAGGAGCTCGACGAGATCGAGGAGGGCACGGACAACCTCCTGAACACGCTCAACCAGTTCTGGAAGAAGTTCAAGAAGGACCTGAAGAAGGCCCAGAAGGAGATGAAGAACATCAAGGCCATGGAGGAGAAGACCGACGAGGTCTGCGACAAGTGCGGCAAGCCCATGGTCATCAAGTGGGGCCGCTACGGGAAGTTCCTGGCCTGCTCGGGCTACCCCGAGTGCAAGAACACGCGCCAGCTCGCGGGCGAGGGCGCGGGCGCGGCCGGAGGTCCACGAGGACGTGGCCAAGGCGGTCTGCCCCAAGGACGGCCAGCCCATGGTCCTCAAGAAGGGCCGCTTCGGGCCCTTCCTGGCCTGCAGCAGCTACCCGGAGTGCAAGGAGACGCAAGCGCCTGGTGCGCGGCGAGGGCGGCAAGCTGCAGGTGGAGGTGCTCGCCCCCATCGACGAGAAGTGCCCCGACTGCGGCAACGACCTCATGTGGCGCCGCGGCCGCTTCGGGCCCTTCATCGCCTGCAGCAACTACCCCGACGTGCAAGTACATCAAGAAGAAGGAGGCGCGCGAGATCGGCCTCCTCTGCCCCGAGTGCGGCGCAGGGCCAGGTGGTCGAGCGCAAGGGCCGCTGGGGCCGCTTCTTCTACGGCTGCCGGCGCTACCCCGAGTGCAAGTTCACCGCCTACCACAAGCCCATCCCCGAGCCCTGCCCCGACTGCGGCCGCGCCTACCTCCTGGAGAAGGAGACCAAGAAGGAAGGCAAGGTCGTCTTCTGCGGCAACGAGGCCTGCCACTTCAAGCGCGACGGCGGCCTGACCCGCCACGTAGGCCGAGAGGCTCGAGCGACCACGGGCTGCCATCGCGCTCGCGGTCCGTCGTGCCCATGGCTGCGGTGACGGCTATACTGGCCGCATGACCGCGCGCGTGACGATCGTCGGCGGCGGCCTCGCCGGGCTGCGAGGCCGCCTGGCAGCTCGCCCGGCGCGGGGTCGGCGTCGACCTCTACGAGATGCGGCCCGTGCGCAGCACGCCCGTCCACCAGACGGGCGACCTCGCCGAGCTCGTCTGCTCGAACAGCCTGCGCGGCAACGCGCTCGACCAGGCCGCGGGCCTCCTCAAGGAGGAGATGCGCCGGCTGGACTCGCTGATCGTGCGCGTGGCCGACGAGGTGAAGGTGCCCGCGGGCAGCGCGCTGGCGGTGGACCGCGGCCTCTTCGCGCGCCGCATCACCGAGGCGGTCGCGGCCCTGCCCGAGGTCGCGCTCCACCGCGGGGAGGTCCCGCGCATCCCCGACGACCCGCGTCACCATCGTGGCCACCGGGCCCCTCACCTCGGAGGCGCTGGCCGCGCGACATCGCCGCCTTCGTGGGCGCAGGACCCACCTCTACTTCTACGACGCGGTCAGCCCGGTGGTGGAGGCGGAGAGCATCGACCTCGACCGCGACGTTCCGGGCCTCGCGCTACGGCAAGGGCGGCGACGACTACGTCAACTGCCCGCTCGACGAGACGGAGTACCGGGCGTTCTACGAGGCGCTCGACGGGCGCGGAGTGCGCCGAGCGTCCACGACTTCGAGAAGGAGTTCTTCTTCGAGGGCTGCCTGCCCGTCGAGGTGATCGCGAGCCGGGGCCGCGACACCCTGCGCTTCGGGCCCATGAAGCCGGTGGGCCTCACGCGACCCGCGCACCGGCCGGCGGCCCTACGCGGTGGTGCAGCTCCGCCAGGACAACCTCGCGGCCAGCCACTTCTCGGTGGTGGGCTTCCAGACCCAGCTCAAGTGGGGCGAGCAGAAGCGCGTCTTCCAGATGATCCCGGGCCTCGCGAACGCGGAGTTCGTGCGCTTCGGGATGATCCACCGCAACACCTACGTCAACGCGCCCTCCGCGCTCGAGCCGACCTTCGAGACGCGCCGCCGGCCCGGGCTCTTCTTCGCGGGCCAGATGTCCGGGGTCGAGGGCTACGTGGAGTCCGCGGCCTCCGGCCTCCTCGCCGGGCATCGGCGCCGCGTTCCGCGCCCGGGGCGAGGAGCCGCGTCGCCTTTCCCGAGGACACCGCGCTGGGCGCGCTCGGCCGCTACATCGCGCGGAGCGACCCCGAGCACTACCAGCCCACCAACATCGCCTTCGGCCTGCTGCCCGAGCTGCCGCCGCGCGATCCGCGACAAGGCCCGCCGGCGCCTGGCCCTGGCCCACCGCGCCCTCGACGAGCCTGGAGCGCTTCCGCGCCGGGCTCGGCGCGCGGAGCGCCGGTCCGCCTCGCGCGGCCCGCGCCGCCACGTCCGGTAGGTCGCCGTGCAGCGCGGCCGTCGACGGCGTTCCTCCGCCACCTGGACCGCGAGCGGAACGCCTCGCCGCACACGGTCCGCGCCTACGGCGAACGACCTCGCGCAGTTCGTCGCGCACGCTGCGCGCGGGAGCTCGGCCGCGAGCCCGCGCCCGCAGGACGTCGACCACCTGCTCATCCGCGGCTTCCTGGCCCAGCTCCACCGCGCAGGGCCTGCAAGAAGGCCTCGGCCGCGCGCAAGCTCGCCAGCCTGCGCACCTTCTTCCGCTACCTGTGCCGCGAGGGCGTGCTCGACACGAACCCCGCGCGGCCGCTCCTGTCGCCGCGCCTCGAGCGGCGGATCCCCGCCCACCTGCGAGGAGGCGCGAGGTCGACGGCGCTCCTCGACGTGCCGGGCGACGGGATCGCCGCCGTGCGCGCGCCGGGCCATCCTGGAGCTGCTCTACGCCACGGGCATCCGCTGCGCGGAGCTCGTCGGCCTCGACCTCGGAGAGGTCGACCTCGAGGCCCGGATGGTCCGGGTGCTGGGCAAGGGCCGCAAGGAGCGCATCGTCCCCTTCGGCAGCCGGGCGCGCGACGCCGTCCGCGCGTGCCTCCCCGTGCGGACGCGGATGCGACCGCGGCACCGACGCCCTGTTCGTGAACGCAAGCGGGGGTCGATTGACCGATCGGAGCGTACGGCAAGCTGGTCGCTCGACGGGTGACGGCAGGTCGCCCTGACCCGCAGGATCAGCCCCCACACCCTCCGGCACAGCTTCGCGACCCACCTCCTGGAGCGCGGGGCAGATCTCCGGTCGATCCAGGAGCTTCTGGGCCACGCCAGCCTGTCGACGACCCAGCGCTACACCCACGTCGACACGCAAGCATATTCTGGCAATATACAGAAAAACGCACCCGCGGGCCTAGATGATTCTGCTGTTATGACAGATAATCAGACCGATGCGATGCCTGACCGCGTCCCAACTCAGTGAGGGCGCATGGGTCGCACCGACGAGGAGCTGGTGGCAGCGTTCCAGGCCGGGGAGGCAGTCTGCCTTCGACGTCAGCTCGTCGCGCGGTGGGACCGCAAGATCCAGGGCGCGATCTACCGGATCGTCGGCTCCGAGGACGAGGCGCGCGACCTCTGCCAGGAGGCGTTCCTCAAGGCCTACCGCGGCCTCGGGCACCTTCAAGCGGGAGGCGCGCTTCTCGTCGTGGCTCTACCAGATCGCCCTCAACCTGTGCCGCGACCGGCTGCGCCGCCGGCGGGGCCGGACGCTCGTGAGCCTGGACGACGCTGGACGAGGGAGGGCTGGGCCTCGTGCGAGTCGCGGCCCCGTCGCCCTCGACCTCCTCGAGGCGCGCGACCTGCGCGCGCCGGTGGCGGCCGCGGTGCTCGCGCTCCCCGAGGAGCAGCGCGAGGTCATCGTGCTGAAGGAGTACCAGGGCCTGACGTTCCTGGAGATCGCCGAGGTCCTGGACGTGCCCATGTCGACGGTCAAGACGCGGCTCTACCGCGGGCTCGGCAGCTGCGCGAGCGGCTGGAGCGGGAAGGGATCGGGCGCGGCCCCCGTGGCCGCGCCCACGCCCTAGCGAGGCGAGGAGTGACGTGATGGAGTGCGAACGCGCTTCGTGACGACCTGCTGGACGTGCTGTACGGCGAGGCGGACGCGGCCACGCGCCAGCGCGTCGACGAGCACCAGGCCGCGCTGCGCGCGCCTGCCGCGAGGAGCTCGCGGCCCTCCGTCGCTGCGCGCACGACCTCGCGGCCTGGAACGCTGCCCGCGATGCGCCGGCGCGCCGCGGCGCCGGCTCCCTCGCGGCGTCCTGCGCTGCGCTCGCCACGGCCGCGGCGGTGCTCCTGGCGCCGCGGCGGCGCGCTTCGGCCTCGCGGGGTCGGAGGTCCGCTACGAGGAGGGCCAGCTCTCGCGTCCGCCTCGGCCGGCCGCGGCCTCGGCGGCCGAGCTCCGGCAGGCCGCTCGCCGACCAGGAGGCGCGCGCCACTCGCAGGCGATCGCCGAGCTCCGGGCCGAGATCGCAGGCCCTCCGCACCGCCGCCGCCGAGGCGGGCGCCGAGGACTCCGAGGCGCTGCTCGCGCGGGTGGCGCGAGATGATCCGGGAGAGCGAGGCGCGCCAGGCGCAGCAGATCGCAGGCGAGCCTCGCGCGCCTGGACCAGCGGACGGAAGCGCAGCGGCGCTACGACCTCGCGCGCGTCGGCGCGCGGTCTCTCGCGTACCTCGACGGCAAGAACGGCCAGCAGGTCGCGCGCACCACGGAGCTCATGGGCTACATGCTCGAGGCCTCGCACAACAAGAGGTAGGAATCCGATGAGGTCCAGTCGTCGTCTTCTCCTCGTCCTGAGCGTCCTCGCGTCGGCCCCGCTGCCGCGGGCGCGAGCCCGGCGTCGTCCCGCGGAGCGAGACTCGAGCAGCTCGAGGCCCGCTCGACCGGGCGGTCGGCAGGTGAGCCGGCCCAGCGCGGGCATCGTGCTCGGCGGGGCGCGACGGCTCGCCGCGGCTACCACCTGCCCGGGATCGGCGCCGTCTTCGTCCTCGCCCCGCGCGCGCTGCCGCGCGCCCGCGGCGTCCTGGTGCGGCCAGCCAGGCAGCTGCGCTCCCGGCGCCGTGATCCAGTCGTCGAGCAGACACGATCGCGGCCCGAGGCCCCCGCGGAGGCTGCGAGCCCAGGCGCGCCTCCCGACCGCCGGCGGATCCGCATCGCGCTCCGAGCGCCGACGCGCGTCCTCTCGACCCGAGATCAGGCCCGGCGGATCGCGGAGCGCTCGAGGCCGCAGGTCCGCGGCGCTCCAGCACGCGAGGCCGGAGGCTCCAGCGCGTGCTCGCTGCGGCGACCGCGAGCTGCGAGCCGCTCGCGCTCGACGCTCGAGCGTGCCATGCTCGCCGCCCGTCCCGCCGGCGCCGGTGCGCCTCTCCGCTCCGGCAGCGCCGCTCCGACGCGCCGCCGTCCGGGCCCCAGCGCCGCCCGCCGGCCACCCGGCCGCGCCCGCGCCCCCGCCCTGGCGCTTCTGGTTCGAGCCGCAGGGAAGCGCGCGCCGCGCGCGACCCCGACCAGGTGGTGAGCGACGTGCGCGCCGCCGTCGTCGCCGCCCTCGAGGCGCACGGCCCGGCCTGATGAGCGGGCTCGGCCCCGACGAGCACGTCGCGGTCGCCGTCGACTTCGTGGCCGGCGGCCCCTTCGGCGCGGGCGCCGTCCGCGCGACCCTCGTCGTGCGCGCCCGCCGCAAGCGACCTCGACGAGCGCGCGCGCGGGAAGCTCTCGCCCGAGGAGCTGCGCAAGCGGGTGGAGATCGTCGAGTACTGAGCGTCAGCGCCGCTTCAGGAGCAGCGCCAGGGTGCAGAGCGCCAGCGTCCGTCGGTGGCCGCGAAGAGCAGGAACGACGCGGGCGAGCCCTGCGGTGAAGTGGTCCCAGAGGAAGAGGAGGGCGCCCAGGCCCTTGGCCAGCACGCCCGCCACCCAGAAGTAGCCGCGCCGCGCCTCCGCGTCTCCCGCGGCCCAGAAGTAGCCGGCGGCGAGGCTCAGCGTGAAGACGCCGTTGAGCTGCGCGTTCACGAGGGGCACCGGCGGCGGCGCGCCGAACAGCCGCGCGAGCTGCGGGCGGCAGAAGAGCATGGGGACGCGCCAGCAGCGAGGTCGTAGACGCCCGGAGACGAGCGCGAGCGTCTTCAGGTTCATGGCGATAGCGCGCGCCTTCGTTGACCGTCCAGAGCGCCGCACTCCTATACTAGCCGTTCCGCCCACTGCCGGGCGCGCCCCCATGGCCAACGCCCTCCACGGAACCACGATCCTCGCCGTCCGCCACCGCGGCGGCTGCGCCACTCGCCGGCGACGGCCAGGTCACCCTCGGCCAGACGGTGGTGAAGCACGAGGCGCGCGCAAGATCCGCCGCCTGCACGGCGGCCAGGTGCTGGCCGGCTTCGCGGGCTCCACCGCCGACGCCCTCGCCCTCTTCACAAGTTCGAGGCCAAGCTCGAGGAGTACCGCGGCAACCTCGAGCGGGCCGCGGTGGAGCTGGCCAAGGACTGGCGCACCGACCGCGTCCTGCGCCGGCTGGAGGCCTTCCTGGTCGTGGCCGACCGCGAGCCGACGCTTCCTGCTCTCCGGCGCCGGGCGACGTGATCGCGCCCGACGACGGCCTCGTCGCGGTGGGCAGCGGCGGCCCCTACGCGCTGGCCGCCGCGCGCGCCCTCGTCCGCCACACCGACCTCGACGCGGCCGGCGTCGCCCGGGAGGCCATGAAGATCGCCGCCGACATCTGCATCTACACGAACGACGCGATCACGGTGGAGACGCTCTAGATGACCATCCACCTGCCCGCGCGCAGCGAGGAGCTCCGGACGCTCGACGCGCTCTCCCCGCGCGAGATCGTGGCCGAGCTGGACCGCCACGTGGTGGGCCAGGCCGCGGCCAAGCGCGCGGTGGCGATCGCGCTGCGCAACCGCATCCGGCGCCAGCGCCTGCCCCCGGAGGTGGCGGCCGAGGTCACGCCCAAGAACATCCTGATGATCGGGCCCACCGGCGTGGGCAAGACCGAGATCGCGCGCCGCCTGGCCCGGCTCTCGCGGCAGCCCCTTCCTGAAGGTCGAGGCCAGCAAGTTCACCGAGGTCGGCTACGTGGGCCGCGACGTCGAGTCGATGGTGCGCGACCTGGTGGAGGCGGCGGTGGACATGGTGCGCCGCGAGAAGCAGGAGGAGGTCCGCGAGCAAGCGCGGAGCGCAACGTCGGAGGAGCGCTGCTCGACCTGCTCCTGCCGCCGCCCGCCCGCCCCGCCGCCGAGGCCGCGGAGGCGAGGACGCGGCCGCGCCGCGAGCAGCTTCCGCGCCACGCGCGAGAAGCTGCGCGAGCAGCTCCGCGCGGGCGCGCTCGACGAGCGCACGGTGGAGGTGGAGGTGCGCGAGCGGACGCTTCCCCGCCTTCCAGATCCTCTCCACCCAGGGCGTCGAGGAGATGGACGTCAACCTCAAGGACCTGCTGCCCGGCCTCTTCGGCGGCCGCACGCGGCGGCGCGCGCCTCACCGTCCCCGAGGCGCGCGAGGTCCTGCTGCAGGAGGAGGAGGCGCGCCTCGTGGACGCCGAGCAGGTGGCGCGCCTGGCCGTCGAGCGCGTGCAGTCCTCGGGCATCGTCTTCATCGACGAGATCGACAAGATCGCGGGCCGCGAGGGCGGCCACGGCCCCGACGTCTCCCGCGAGGGCGTGCAGCGCGACCTCCTGCCCATCGTGGAGGGCACCACCGTCACCACCAAGTACGGGCCGGTGCGCACCGACCACGTCCTCTTCATCGCCGCCGGCGCCTTCCACGTGAGCAAGCCCTCGCGACCTCATCCCCGAGCTGCAGGGCCGCTTCCCGATCCGCGTCGAGCTCGAGCCCCTGACGCGAGGACGACCTCGTGCGCATCCTCACCGAGCCCAAGAGCGCGCTGCTCGCCCAGTACCAGGCCCTGCTCGGCACCGAGGGCGTCGAGCTCTCGCTTCACCGACGACGCGATCCGCGAGATGGCGCGCTTCGCCATGGAGGTGAACCGGCCGACCGAGAACATCGGCGCCCGCCGCCTGGCCACCATCCTGGAGACCGTGCTCGAGGAGGTGTCCTTCGAGGGCGGGAGCAGCGGCCCGCGCGCGGTGCGCGATCGACGCCGCCGAGGTGCGCGCGCCGGCTCGCGCCCCTGGTCAAGGACCAGGACCTCTCCCGCTTCATCCTCTGAAGCGCGGCGAGCCCGCGGCCGCCGGCCCTCGCCGCTCCTGCTCGCTGCTCCCCGCCTGCGGCAAGCGCGGCGACCCCCTGCCGCCCGCTGCCGCGGACGCCCGCCGCGCGTCACCGAGCTTCCGCCTGGCCCAGCGCGGCGACCAGCTGGAGATCCGCTACACGCGCCCCGCCGACCGTCGGGGAGGGCGTGCGCTACACCGAGGTCTTCGAGTGGAGACCGTGCGGCCGACGGCGACGGCGACATCGAGAAGCAGGGCCGACGCACCAAGCGCCGGGCGAACGCCCGGCGAAGAGGTCGTGGAGACGGAGCCCCTGCCGGCGCCCGGCACGCTCGTGCGCGTGGCCGCGCGCGCGCTCGTGGGCAGGAGCCCTCGTCCGCGCTCCGGTCCCCTCGTGTTGCGGGTGCAGCCTCCGCCCGCGGCGCCGAGCGATCTCGCCGCCCAGCTCGTCCCGGAAGGAGTCGCCCTCGAGTGGAAGGCGGGCGAAACCCGCGCCCGTCGTTCCCCGCCGCAACCCGCCTCTCGCCTCTCCGTCGCCCCGGGCGGCCCGCGATCCCGGGGGCCCCCCCGAGTCCTTCGCCGCCTCCGACGCCTCCGCCCTTCCCGGGAGGCTTCTGGGTCTACCGACACACCGCGACGGGAACCATGGGCGACCCGCTCACCGCGCTGCCCACGGGAGCGAGGACGCTCACGGACACCCACGCCACCCTCGGTGCGCGTCTGTTGCTACACGGTGCGGGCGGTGGCGGCGGTCGATCCCCTGGTGGAGAGCGCTCCGTCCAACGAGGCCTGCGTGGACGTCCAAGGACGTGTTCGCGCCCGCGCCGCCCGCCGGTCGTCGCCGCGCTCGTGCGCGACGACGCGGTCGAGCTCTCGTGGAGCCCGTCGCCCGAAGCGCGACCTCGCGGGGTACCGCGTCTACCGGGCGGCGGGCGGGGCGAAGCCCGGAGCGGCTCGTCGAGCTGCGCGGGCGGGAGAGACAGCTACCGCGACACGACGGCGTCCGCGGGACGAGCTACCGGCTACACCGTGACCGCGGTCGACCAGGCGGGCAACGAGAGCGCTCGCTCCGCTCCCGCGGAAGGGGCGCGCCCTGTGAAGTACTACCGCGTCCAGACCTCGGACGGACCCCGGTGGGCGCGCGAAGAAGACGGCCGGCTGCGCCGTCTCTCGGCGGAACCCTTCGCCGGAGACCAGGACGAACGAGGCCTTCCTGACGCTTCGAGGAGGCGCGCCTGCTGCCCCCCGTCACGCCGTCCAAGATCGTCGCCATCGGACTCAACTACAAGGACCACGCGGCCGAGCGCGGCAACCCGCTCCCCGCGGAGCCGCTGCTCTTCCTGAAGCCGCTCGAGCGCCCGTCATCGCGCCCGGCGGGACGATCCGTCGGCCTGCCTGGGCGGGGCGGGTGGACCACGAGGCGGAGCTCGGGGTCGTCATCGGACGAAGGGCCACGGATCTCGCGCTCGCCGGGAGGAGGCGGCCGCCCACGTCTTCGGCGCCACCTGCGTCAACGACGTCACCGCGCGCGAGCTGCAGGACAAGGACGTCCAGTTCACGCGGGCCAAGGGCTTCGACACCTTCTGCCCGGTGGGCCCCTGCGTGGCCACGGGCCTGGACCTGGGCCGCCTTCGCGGTGACGGGGCGCGTGAACGGCGAGGTCCGCCAGCAGGGGTCGACCGCCGACCTCATCTTCGACGTGCTCCACCTCGTCTGGTTCGTTTCCCGGGTGATGACGCTCCTCCCCGGGGATATCATTTCGACGGGGACGCCGGCCGGCGATCGGGCCGCTCCTCCCCGGGGACGTGGTCGAGGTGGAGGTGGAAGGCGTGGGCGTGCTCCGGAACCCCGTGGGCGGAGAGATGAGGTGAAGTCATGAAGATCTTCCTGGACACCGCAAGCCTGAAGGAGATCCGCGAGGCGGCCGCCCTCGGCGTGCTCGACGGCGTCACCACCAACCCGAGCCTGCTCGCCAAGGAGAGCGGCGAGCCCGAGGAGATCCTGCGTCGAGATCTGCCGGACGGTGGACGGACCCATCTCCGCGGAGGTGGTGGCCACGGACGCGGAGGGCATGGTCCGCGAGGGCCGCCACTGGGCCTCGCTCCACAAGAACATCGTGGTGAAGTGCCCGTGCACGGTGGAGGGCTTGAAGGCCACCAAGACCATCTCCTCGCGAAGGGCACCGCGTGAACATGACGCTCATCTTCAGCGCCGACCCAGGCCCTGCTCGCGGCCAAGGCGGGCGCGAGCTTCGTCTCGCCCTTCGTGGGCCGGCTCGACGACATCGCCACCCCGGGGATGGAGCTCGTGCGCGGACATCGTCCAGATCTACCGGCAACTATCGATTACGACTGCGAGGTCCTGGCGGCGTCAGCCTGCGCCAGTCCCCTCCACGTGGTGGAGGCGGCCAAGGCTGGGCGCCCACATCGGCACCATGCCGATGAGCGTCTTCCAGAGCCTCCTGAAGCACCCGCTCACCGACATCGGCCTCAAGCGCTTCCTCGACGACTGGGAGAAGGCGAAGAAGGAGCTGGGGGCCAAGGCCCCGCGTTAGGCACCGATGCCGCTCTACGAGTACCTCTGCGGCGACTGCGATCGGAAGTTCGAGCAGCTACGTCCGGGGCTTCGGGCGAGGCGGTCGCTCTGCCCGGCCTGCGCGCAGCGGGGACGTCGAGAAGCAGCTCTCGACCTTCGCCTTCGCCACCGCCGGCGGCTTCGCGCCCTTCGGGCGGGGCGGGGGCTGTGGGCTGCGGCCGCGGTGGGCTGCGGCTGCGGCCACTGAGGTGAGCGCCCGCCAGCGACGTCCTGCGCGACAAGATCCGGCGGGCCGAGGAGGGAGGCGGCGCGGAGCGGCGCGAGCGCCAGCACGCGCGAGGGCAAGCTCACCGCGCGCGAGCGCGTCGAGCTCCTCCTCGACGAGGGCTCCTTCGAGGAGCTCGACAAGCTCGTCGAGCACCGCTGCCTCGACTTCGGCATGGCCGAGCAGAAGGTCCCCGGCGACGGCGTCGTCTCCGGCTACGGCCGCATCGACGGCCGGCTCGTCTACGTCTTCGCCCAGGACTTCACCGTCTTCGGGGGCAGCCTCTCCGAGACGAACGCCCAGAAGATCTGCAAGGTCATGGACCTCGCGATGAAGATGGGCGCGCCCATCATCGGCCTCAACGACTCCGGGGGCGCGCGCATCCAGGAGGGCGTCGCCTCCTCGGGCGGCTACGCCGACATCTTCCTGCGCAACACCCTGGCCTCGGGCGTCGTGCCCCAGATCTCCGCGATCCTCGGCCCCTGCGCGGGCGGCGCCGTCTACAGCCCCGCCATCACCGACTTCAACGTGATGGTGAAGGACACCTCGTACATGTTCGTGACCGGCCCCGACGTGATCAAGACCGTCACCCACGAGGAGGTCACGAAGGAGGAGCTGGGCGGGGCGATGACCCACAACGCAAGTCCGGGGTCGCCCACTTCGCGGTGGACGACGACCGGGCCTGCCTCGCCCTGATCCGCGAGCTGCTCTCCTACCTGCCCGCGAACAACCTCGAGGAGCCGCCGCTGCAGGAAGACCGACGACCCCGCGGACCGCGAGGACCCGGCGCTCGACACGCTCATCCCCGCGGAGGCCACGAAGCCGTACGACATCAAGCAGCTCATCGAGGCGGTGGTGGACGAGCGGCGCTTCCTCGAGGTGCACGCGCACTTCGCCCCGAACATCGTGGTGGGCTTCGCGCGCTTCGGCGGGCGGAGCGTGGGCATCGTGGCCAACCAGCCCGCGGTGCTCGCCGGCTGCCTCGACATCGACGCCTCGCGTGAAGGCCGCGCGCTTCGTGCGCTTCTGCGACGCCTTCAACATCCCCCTCGTGACCTTCGAGGACGTGCCCGGCTTCCTCCCCGGCACCGCCCAGGAGTTCGGCGGGATCATCCGCCACGGGGCCAAGCTGCTCTACGCCTTCGCCGAGGCCACCGTGCCCAAGATCACCGTGATCACGCGCAAGGCCTACGGCGGCGCCTACTGCGTGATGGCGAGCAAGCACATCCGCACCGACCTGAACTTCGCCTACCCGACGGCGGAGATCGCGGTCATGGGTCCGGAGGGGGCGGTGAACGTCCTCTACCGGCGCGAGCTCGCGAAGGCGCGAGGACCCCGACGCGCTGCGCGCGCCGGAAGGTGGCCGAGTTCCGCGAGAAGTTCGCGAACCCCTACGTGGCCGCGGACCGCGGCTTCGTGGA
Source organism: uncultured Acidobacteriota bacterium (assembly GCA_963742595.1). Classification (GTDB taxonomy): domain Bacteria; phylum Acidobacteriota; class Vicinamibacteria; order Fen-336; family Fen-336; genus CAVPGH01. The sequence continues at coordinate 2,425,584 of CAVUMT010000001.1, forward strand.
CGAGGTGATCGAGCCGCGGCACACGCGGCGCAAGATCATCGCCGGCCTGGACATGACCCGCACCAAGCGCGACAAGAACCCGCCCAAGAAGCACGGCAACATCCCTCTCTAGGCGACAGCAGCTCCATGAGCCGCGACTTCCGGAAGATCCTCGTCGCCAACCGCGGCGAGATCGCGGTGCGCATCATCCGCGCCTGCCGCGAGCTGGGCATCGCGACGGTGGCCGTCTACTCCGAGGCGGACCGCCCGGCCCTCCACGTGCGCCAGGCCGACGAGGCGTACCTCATCGGGCCCGCGCCCTCCCGCGAGAGCTACCTGCGCATCGACCGCGTGCTCGATGCCGCGCAGAAGTGCGGGGCGGACGCCATCCACCCCGGCTACGGCTTCCTCGCCGAGAACGCGGAGTTCGCCCGGGCCTGCGAGGAGGCGGGTATCGTCTTCATCGGCCCCCGGAGCGAGACGATCGCGCTCATGGGGGAGAAGACCTCGGCCCGCCGGGTGGCCGTGGAGGCGGGCGTGCCCGTGGTGCCGGGCACCCTCGAGCCCTTGTCCGACGAGGCGGCCATCCGGCGAGGAGGCGGAGCGGATCGGCTTCCCGGTCATGCTGAAGGCGGCGGCGGGGGGCGGCGGCAAGGGCCTGCGGCTCGTGCTCGCCGCCGCCGAGCTCGACGGCGGCCGTCGCGCGCGCCCGCAGCGAGGCGCAGAGCGCCTTCGGCGACGACAGCGTCTACCTCGAGAAGGCGATCGCGCGCCCGCGCCACATCGAGATCCAGGTCCTGGCCGACGCCCACGGGAACGCCGTGCACCTCTTCGAGCGCGAGTGCTCGATCCAGCGGCGCCACCAGAAGGTGATCGAGGAGAGCCCGTCGCCCTTCGTCACCCCGGAGCTGCGCGAGCGGATGGGCGCGCTCGCGGTGGCCCTCGTGAAGCGGGTGGGCTACGTGAACGCGGGCACGCTCGAGTTCCTGGTGGACGAGGAGCGGAACCCCTACTTCCTCGAGATGAACACGCGGCTGCAGGTGGAGCACCCGGTCACCGAGATGGTGACGGGCGACGACCTGGTGAAGCTGCAGATCCGCATCGCCCAGGGGGAGCCGCTGCCCTTCCGCCAGGAGGACCTGCAGCAGCGCGGCCACGCCATCGAGTGCCGCGTCTACGCGGAGGACCCCGACCGCGGGCTTCCTGCCCGAGCCCGGGGCGCATCCTGGCGCCTGCGGCCGCCCGGGGGCCCCGGCGTGCGCGACGACAGCGGCGTCTACGAAGGCTACGAGGTCCCCATCCACTACGACCCGCTGCATCTCGAAGCTCGTGGCCTACGGCTACAGCCGGCGCGACGCGATCCTGCGCATGCGGCGCGCGGTCAGCCGAGTACAAGGTCCTCGGGATCAAGACGACGCTGCCCTTCTTCGAGCGCGTGCTTCGCCACCCGGACTTCCTCGCCGGCGACTTCGACACCTCGTTCGTGGAGAAGGTCTTCGCGGAGAGCGACCGCAAGCGCGAGCGCCCCGTGGAGGTGGCGGTGGCGGCGGCGGCGATCCGCGCCTTCCGCGAGCGACACGCGACGCGCCTCGGCTCGTCGAACGGCGCGGCCACTTCGCCCTGGCGCGCGGCCGCGCTCCGCGACGGCCTTCGGGGCCGACCGTGATCTTCGACGCGACCGTGGAGGGCGGCACGATGCGCGTCGAGGTGCGGGGGAAGGACGGACGCTACCACGGTGCTCCTCGACGGCACGCCCCCTCGAGGTGGACCTCAGGGAGACGGGCAGCGACTTCGTGAGCCTGCTCATCGACGGCAGGAGCTACGAGGCGGGCCTCGAGAAGCGGGCGGGCGGGTACACCGTGGTCCTCGCCGACGACGTGGTGTCGGTGGACCTCGCGGACGCGCACGCAGGGCGCGGCCCTGTCCCCGAGGAAGGCGAGCGGGCCTCGCCGCATCGCCGCTCCCATGCCCGGGCAAGCTCGTCCGCGTGCTCGTCACGCCCGGCCAGGACGTCGCGGCCGGCGAGGGGCTCGTGGTGGTCGAGGCCATGAAGATGGAGAACGAGCTGCGCGCCCCCCGGGCCGGCCGGGTCATGGACGTGCCCGTCCGCGAAGGCCAGGCGGTGGAGGCGGGGGCGTTGCTCGTGGTCGTGGAGTAGCCGTTGACCCGCCGGCGGAGGCGACTCCTCCTTCTCCTGCTGCTCCTGCTCGTCGCGGGCTATTTCGTCCTCGGCCTCCCCGAGTGGTCGGCGACGCTCGTCGCCCGCGGCCTGTCCTCCTCCTTCTCGCGTCCCGTGTCCGTGGGGGCGGTCGGGTTCCGGCTCCTTCCCCTCGAGGTGGAGCTCCGGGACCTGCAAGTGGCCTCGCTGGAGCCGGGAGACCCTCCGACGATCGAGATCCCGCGCATCGTCATCACTCCCAGCCTCGCTCCGCTGCGGGGCCGCCGCCTCGTGCTTTCGCGGGTCAGGGTGGAAGAGCCGCGCATCCGCATTCACGCCTTTCCCGACCCCCCCAAGGGTCGCGGAGGCGACGACATCCCGCGACTCGGCGGGGGTGGGGGGGCGGCCGCGGGCTGGACGTGAGCATCGGACGGCTCGTGATTCAGGGCGGGGAGTTCCGGCTCGACCACGATCGCGTCCCGCTCGACATCGACCTCCCGGACTTCCGCGGCCGTCTGCAGGGTCGGCCGGGCGGAGGGCTGCAGGGCCGCGTCTCCTTCGGGCCCGGGCCCCTGCGCTTCAGCACCGCCCCCGAGCTGCCGATCGGCACCGACATCGACCTCTCCTTCCATCGTGGCCTGCTCACGGTGGAGGCGGCCCGGCTCTACGGAGAGGGAACGGACCTCGCCTACACGGGAAGGCTCCGGTTCAGCGGGCGGCCGCAGGGGCAGTTCAACCTCAAAGGTCCGGTGGATCTCCGCCTTCTCGAAAAGCACGTCTTCCGCTCGGGACTCGGCCTCGAGGGCGCCACGCGCTTCGACGGAGTCCTGTCCGTGGACGGCTCGCGTCTCCGCATCGAGGGACGGATGGAGGGGACGGTCGGCCGCTTCCTCGGCGAGGACGTGCCGCGTTACGCGGGCGACGTGTCCTACGACGGGACGAGCGGCCTCCGCCTGCGCGGGCTGGAAGTGGAGAGCCTGGGCGGACGGGGGACGCTCGACGTGGACGTCCCTCCGGCAAGGCAGCCCGTGCGCATCCGCGGTCCCATCCGCGACGCCGACGCGGAAGGGCTCGTCCGGCTCGTCTTCGGATGGGGCGCCTTCGGGGTGTCGAGCGCGGCCACCGGGGAAATCGACGTCGCCTGGCCGAAAGGCCAGCGCCGGCGGATCACCGGAAGCGTCCTCCTCGACCTCGCCGCCAGAGAGGACGGGCGGACGCCGCTCTCCGGCGGCTTCGACTGGAGCGCGGAGGACGGGATGCAGACGGTGAAGAAGGCGGACCTCCGCACGCCGGAAGCCCGCGCCCTTCTCGAAGGCAGGGTCGACGCCGACGATCGCACGGACCTCGCGGTTACCGCGGACAGCACCGACCTCGCGGCGACCGACGACCTTCTGACCCGGCTTCGCCGCGCGCTCGGGAACACGGAGGCGCAGAAGGCCGGCTTCTCCGGCGAGGGCTCGTTCCGGGGCCGCTGGCGGGGAACGCTCGACGTTCCCATCTTCGAAGGCCGCTCCTCCGGCCGGAACGTGGGGTACCGCGGTGTCGATTGGGGTCGCGCGGAGTGGGTGGGGTCCGCGGACCCCGTCGAGGTGCGGTCGCATTCGCTCGTGGTGCGCCGCGCGGGGGCGGAGATGTGGCTGGACGGCAACATGCAGACCGGCTACTTCGGCCAGGAAGACGCGATGGACGTGAAGCTGCGCTTGAAGGACTGGCCGGCGGTGGACATCGTGAAGGCCATGGAGTGGGACCTCGACGTCACGGGCTCCCTCTCCGGCGAGGCCACCGCCCGGGGACGTCGGAGCGCGCCCGAAGGCGAGGCCCGGGTGACCGCCCGGGCCGGCCGCTACTACGGGGTGGGCTACGACGAGGCCGCGGTGGAGTCCAGGTGGCGCGCGCGGACGACGGAGGTCACGTCGGGGAGCGCATCCGTAGCGGGAGGCCGCCTCGTCTTTCGCGGATCGCTCACCGACGACGGCGTCTACGATGCCGAGGCCGAGGTCGCGGGCGTCGAGATGGGCGAGGTCATTCCCCCCCTTCAGCCGGAGGCGGCGCTCCACGGGAAGCTCACGGGACGCCTCCTTCTCCAGGGAACGCTCCTCCGTCCCCGCCTCACCGGAACCCTGCGCGCCCCCCGCGTTTTCTTCGGCGACGAAGGGGTGGGAGCCCTCGAGGCGACCCTGCGTGCGGCGGGAGACGGACAGGTCGACCTCTCGGCTCGCTGCCGCTCCGCGCGTGTGGACCTCGCCCTCTCGGGCAAAGTCGGAGCGACCGCACCCTACGAGGCCGCCCTCACCCTGCGCGGGCACGACACCAGCCTCGACCCCTTCCTGCGCGTGGTGGCGCCCGAGGCGGTGCCTAACGCACTGGGGCTCGTGGCCACGGGAGAGGTGACGGTCCGGGGTCCCGCCCGTGACTTCCGGCGGCTCTCCGCGCGGGCGAGCTTCGAGCAGCTCCTGGTTCAGCTCCCGGAGTACGTGCTCCGGAATCGCGAGCCCGTGGTCCTTCTCGCGGAAGGGGGGCGGCTCACCCTCCAGCCCCTGCAGTTCTCGGGAGAGGGAACGGAGCTCGTGATGGAGGGAGCCGCCGATCTCGTGGGCGAAGGCCCCCTCGCCGTCAACGTGAAGGGAGACGCCGACCTCCGCGCGCTCGGCCTCCTGTCGCGCCGCTTGCGGGGCCGGGGGGTGGCGCGACTGGCTCTCGGCGTCACGGGAACGCGGATGGAGCCCCGGCTCGAAGGAAGCCTGACGTTCGAGGGCGCGGGAGTTCGCGTGCGCGGATTCCCGCACGGCGTCGAGGACGTGCGGGGGATGGTGCGATTCACGGAACGAGCCGCGGATCTGGCGGACGTTCACGGGAACCTCGCAGGAGGGACGCTCGAGCTCGGAGGCCAGGTCAACTACGCGGGGGGCCGCCTCGTCTCCTACGACGTCCCGGTCACCGGCCGCGGCCTGGGAGTTCGCTATCCCGAGGGCCTGCGCAGCCTCGTCGACGCCGATCTCCGCTTCTTCGGGGACGCCGCCCGGCAGTGGGTGACGGGGACGATCGACGTCAAGCAGGCGGTGTGGTCGAAGCGCTACGACGTGGCCACGGAGCTCCTCTCGGCGCGGCCCGTGCTCGACGCGCCCGCGTCGCTCGAGGAGGGGCCGCGGCTCGACGTCAAGCTCCGGGCCCCGGGGACGCTCCGCATCGACAACAACCTCGCGGACCTCCAGGCGCGCGCGGAGCTCACGATCCAGGGATCTCCTTCCGCACCCGTGGTCATCGGCCGGGCGGAGGTGGATCGGGGGCGCATCTACTTCCAGGGCCGCACGTACGTCATCCGGCAGGGGATCCTCGACTTCGTGAACCCGCAGAAGCTCGATCCGCTCTTCGACATCGAGGCGGAGACCCGGATCCGCTCCTACCGCGTGACCCTGCGCGTGGGGGGCACGCTCGAGCGCGTCACCCCCAACCTCACCTCCGACCCGCCGCTCTCCTCGGTGCAGATCCTCGCTCTCCTCGCGGGGGGAGACGAGACGGAGGTGGCGAACCTCACCCAGGCCCAGGCCCAGGCCAACCAGGGACAGCTCGCGGCCACGGGGGCGGCGACTCTCGCCGCGGGCAAGATCTCCGAGGAGGTGGGCCTCGAGCGGGGGGCGGAGCGGCTCCTCGGCCTGAATCGCTTCTCGATCGACCCCTCGCTCGTGCGCGGCGCCACCACCACCCCCACCGCCCGGCTCAACGTGGGCAAGCGCATCACTCCCGACCTCTCCGTCCTCTACTCGCAGGACCTGCGGAGCAACGACGTCCGTCTCATCTCGCTGGAGTACACCCTCCGCGACTGGCTGTCGCTGCTCCTCACCCGCGAGGACCCGACTGGGGGCTTCGGAGTGGACGTGCGCTTCCGACAGGCGCGCTGACAGGCGTGATCCTTCCCGGGCTCGTGCTCGCGGTGGCCGCCGGCGCTTCGCCGCTCGTGCGCTCGGTGCGGGTCGAGGTCGAGGACCCTTCTCGCTACGCGGAGTACGTGGCGATCCGGACGGGAGCGCCCCTCGACCCCGCGGCCGTGCGCCGCACCGTCGACCGCTTCTACGCCACCGGGGAGTTCGAGGACGTGGTGGTGGAGACGGAGCCCGGCGCGGACGGGCTCGACGTCGTCGTCCGCCCCGCCCCGGCCCCTCTCTTCCGGCAGGTCGTGGTGCGGGGGGACGTCGTGAAGGGGGCGTCCGGCGCCCGCAAGGTCACGCGCCTGCGGTCCGGGGAGCCGCTGTGGCCCGCCCGCCTGGAGCGCGCGGGTCGCGACTTCGCCCTCGCCCTCGTCGGGGAGGGCTACCTCGAAGCGGTGGTGGCGGCGGGCATGGTCCGGACCCCGGAGGGCGCGGACGCGGTCTTCACCGTGCGGGCGGGGCCGCGCGCGCGCGTACGCACGGCGCGGGTCGTCGCGGAAGACGGCCCCCCCCCTCTTCCGCTGGAGGACCAGAAGCGTCCGGGGGCGGGGGAGGTGTACCGCGCCGAACGCGCGGCGAAGGCCGCGGAGAAGATGCGCCGACGGCTCGTCGGCGCCGGGCGCTGGAAGGCGAAGGTCGAGGTCGCGGCCCCCTACGACCCGCGCACGGCCACGGTGGAGCTCGCGTTCCACGTCGCCTCCGGTCCGTTCACGGAGGTGGAGGTCCGCGGGGCGGAGACCCCCCACGGCGTCCGATCGGGGCTCGCGGACCTTCTGCGCGAAGGCGCCCTCCGCCCCGACTCCGTGGAGGAGGCGAGCGAGCGTCTCGAGGACTACTTCCGGCGCCGCGGCCACCGCGAGGCCGTCACGCAGCACTTCTTCGAGAAGAAGCCCTACGGGGAAGCGCTCGTCTACGAGGTCAAGCCGGGGCCGGCCTTCGTCGCGGCGTCCGTGCGGGTGGTGGGCGCCCCGGATCTGGCAGTGGTGCTCGGAACCCAGCCCGGCCTTCCCCTCGAGGATCGGCTCCTCGAGGAGGACGTCCGGATGCTGCGCCGCCGTCTCGAGGATCGTGGGCACCTCGAGCCCCAGGTGGAAGCGGAGGTGCCGGAAGGCGGGGGAATGGTTCCGGTGGTCTTCCGCATTCGTCCGGGCCCCCTGACCACGGTGGCGGCGGTGGAGGTCCAGGGCCCCTCGTTTCCCACGGCATCGGGCTCGGCGGTGGAGCTCCGTCTGCGCGCCGGACAGCCCTACCGGGTCCGCGATCTCGCGGCCGACCGCACCGCCCTCCTCGAGGCGTGGCGCGACGTCGGCTACTTCGAGGTCACGGTCACCCCCGAGGTCGCGTTCGACGAGGACCGGTCGGAAGCGCGGATCCGGCTCGCGGTGGAGCCGGGGCCCCGCACCGACGTGGGCGAGATCGTGGTCGCGGGCTTGCGGCGAACGAAGGACGAGGTGGTGCGGCGCGAGCTCCTCGTGACGAAGGGAGGGCCGCTCGGACAGCGGGAGCTCCTGGAGAGCCAGCGGCGGCTCGCCGCTCTCGGCATCTTCGATCGGACCGACCTCGCTCTCCTCGATCCCGAGAGCGCGGGGCCGCGCGACCTCGTGGTGAGCGCGCACGAGGCGCCGGTGGTCACCCTTGCCTACGGGCTGGGCTACGGCGAGCGCGACAAGGTGCGCGGGAGCGTCGAGGTCGCGCGCCGCAACCTCTTCGGGATGGACCGCTCGCTCACCGCCTTCGTCCGGGGGAGCTTCCAGGGGAGCCGGTTCCTGCTGAGCTACCGCGAGCCGTGGCTCCTGGGACACCGGACGAACGTCTTTCTCACCGGCTACTGGGAGGAGGAGGACCGGGTGTCCTTCGACTACAACCGGGTGGGCGCAGTGGTGCAGGTCGCGCGTCCTCTCGAGAAGCAGCACTTGAACCTGATCGCCCGCTGGGGGCACTACCGACACCAACGTCTTCGACATCACGGTGCCCATCGAGGAGATCGACCGCCAGTTCCGTACCTACACCCTGTCCGGCCCCTCGGCTTCCCTCGTCTACGACGCCCGCGACGATCCCCTGGAGCCGCGGAAGGGCACGTTCGTGGGGGGAGATTTGGCCCTCTCCCTTCCCGTGCTCGGAGCCGCGCGCTTCTTCAAGGGCTACTTCCAGGCGGCGACCTACGCGCCGCTCAACGCGCGCACGGTCCTCGCCCTCGCCGGCCGGCTCGGGCTCGCGCGCACCTACGGAGTGGGGGAGCCTCTCGCCCTTCCCCTGCCCGAGCGGTTCTTCCTCGGGGGGGACTTATGGTCTCCGGGGCTACGACGAGGACACGGTGGGGCCCCGGACCCGGTCCGACGACGGCACCCTCGTGCCCACGGGCGGCAACGCGCTCGTCTACGTAGGAGCGGAGCTTCGGGTCGACGCCGGACGATCCTTCTCGGTCGCCGCCTTCACGGAGATGGGAGGGATCTACCTGTTCATCCGCGACTTCGACATCGGCCAGCTCCGCTACACCGCGGGGCTCGGCCTGCGCTACAAGACGGCCTTCGGGCCCCTCCGTCTGGACTGGGGCTACAAGCTCAACCGTCCGCTGGGCGAGTCGGCCTCGAAGTTCCATTTCACGATCGGCAATGCGTTCTAGACGAGGGGCGACGGTCCTGGCGATCGCGGTGGGCGTCGCTGTCGCTGCAGAGACGGGGAGCGCATGCGCAGAGGTGGTGGAGCGCATCCCCGCCGTCGTGGACGGGCGGCCCGTGCTGCAGAGCGACGTCCGGCTGATGGCGGAAGTCCGCGGCCTCGCGGCGGAGAAGGCGCTCGAGATCGTCATCGACGAACGGCTGATGTACGGGGAGGCCGCGCGCGTCCCCCAGTCCGCGGTGGCGCCCGCGGACGAGGAGCGGGCCCTCGCGCGGCTCTTCGAGGAAAGGCCCGAGCTCCGCGAGCGCGTGGTGGAGACCGACCTCCGGCGCCTGGTGCGGCGGCAGCTCGCGATCCTGAAGTACGTCGAGTTCCGCTTCCGCCCGCAGGTGAGGGTCACCACCGAGGAGCTGGAGAAAGCCTACGCCTCGGAGCACGGAGGGAAGGAGGACGCGCCGCCCTTCACGGCGATGGCCCCCGCCCTCGAGGAGCGGCTCGCCCGCCGAGCCCTCGACGAGCGGCTCGAGACCTGGGTGCGCGAGCTGCGCGGGGGGGCGGAGATCCGCTACAACCGGTAGCGGCCGCGCGCCCCGTTCCGGCGGATCGCGAGGAGGTCCAGGAACGCCTCTCCGCCCCGCCGCAGGCCCACGTGGGTGGCCTCGTGGTTCCGCCACGTCACCCCGATCTCCGCGATGCGGAGCCCGCGCTGTCGGGCGATGTAGAGCGTTTCCACGTCGAAGGAGAAGCCGTCGAGAAGGGCGGGAGTGAAGGCCGCTTCCGCGGCGGCCGCGGTGAAGAGCTTGAAGCCGCACTGCGTGTCGCGGAGGTCGGGAAGCACGAGGAGGCGCACGCAAACGTTGAAGAGACGCCCCATCGTCTCCCGGTACCAGGGCTGCCGCACCACGACGTTCGAGTCCCGGAGGGCGCGGGAGCCGATCGCAACGTCCGCCCCCCCGTCGAGTGCCCTCGCGAGCCGCTCGATGTCCTCGATGGGCGTCGAGAGATCGGCGTCCGTCATGAGCCGGCGCGCCCCGCGCGCGGCGAGCATCCCCCGGCGCACCGCGTGCCCCTTGCCGCGGTTCGGCGCGTAGTCGATCACGGAGAGCGAGCGGAGGCCCGCGGCGCGGGCCACCGCGGTCGTGGGGTCGGTGGACCCGTCGTCCACCACGAGAATCTCGTGGTCGGGATGGGCCACCCGCAGGTAGGCGTCGAGCCGCTCGAGCGTCCGCGGCAGCCGCGCGGCCTCGTTGTACGCGGGGATGACCACGGAAAGGGCGGGCGGCCTCATCGCGGGGCTCGGACGAGCGTCTCGAAGAGGGAAGGGAGGCCGAGGTCGAGGTCGGGGAGGCCCAGGGAACGGCCCGCTCCCTCCACCTCCTCGGAGAGGAGGTGGAGAAGGGCCGACTCGCGCGTCCGGGCGTCGCGCTGGGCGCCCTGGATCGACTCCTTCTGTGAAAGAAGCCGGGTGAGGAACGCCGCGAGGGTGCTCCCGAGGGATTCGGGATCGGCCACGCGCCGAGCTTCCTCCGCGGTGAGACGTCCGAGGGCTTCGCGGAGTTCGGGACGGCGAAGGAGAAGACGAATGACCTCCTCGAGCTCGGCTTCCTCGTAACGCCCGGGGTCGACGCGGGCAACCGAGCCTTCCGAGAAGTCCGTGAAGGCGCCCGAACCGGCATTGACGACGAGAGGGCGCCGAGCGGCTATCGCCTCGGCAAGACCGGCGGGGACGCCGCCCGGCGTGAGTGGATCGAGGGCGACCACAACGTCTGCGGCGGCTGCCATTGAGTGGAGGTCGGGGACGTGCGTGGCCTGCGGGACCGGCGCCTCCGAACCGCCAACGAGGAGGCGGAGGTCGGGAAACTCGGCGCGGAGACGGGACACGACACGGGACAGCATGGGGAGGCGAGAAAGGTCGGGACGGGCGACGGCGAGAACGGGCGCCGCTTCTCGGGAATGGCCAAGCTCCTCCTCGCTTCCCCCGGCGAGGGCGACCCGGGGGAAGCGAGGAGGTGCGGGAGGAGGTGCAAGGGCAACCTCAGCACACGGTCGTCGCCCATCCGGCGGGCGGCGCGACGCCGGGTCTCTTCCGTGAGCGCTATGACGCCGAGGCTCGTGTCGAGCAGGGAGTCCTGGAGCGGGAAGAACGCGGGCAGGATCTCTCCGCCGAGCCCGCGGGCGACGAGCCGCGCCACGAACGCGCCGTCCTCTCCGTAGGCGCGCTCCATCTCGCGGAGGGCGGCCTTCCGCGACTCGGGACGCCTGACCTCCTCGGCGAGGAGGAGGGGCAAAGACGCGTCCCGAAGGAGCACGACCCCCGGGCGCTCGCGCGCGGCGCGAAAAGCGAAAGCGTGCGTGGAACGATCGGCCACATCGTAGAGGTGGAGGTCCACCGGGGCGAGATCGGAAGGACGGGCTTGGGGAACGCCTCGAGGCGCATTCGCCTCGATCACCCAGGAGACCCTCACTCCCTGCGCCTCGAGGTGAGGGATGACGCCCTCGACCGGAGACGGGCGCGGGCTCCAGATCGCGAGGTTCACACCGATTCGGTGAGACGGTCGATGACGTGGTCCCAGGTGATGTCCTCCACGCGCGCGATGGCCCGCCTCGCCCATCTCGCGGAGTCGCGCTCTCCGGCAGACTCGCAGAGCCGGTCGATGGCCTCCGCCACCGCCTCCGGGTCGGGCGCGGCCACCAGCCCCGTTCTCGCCGTCGCGTCACGAACTCGAGCGGCCCGCCGGCGTCGGTGGTGGTGACGCACGGGCTTGCGCGAGAGGAACGCCTCGACGGTCACGTAGCCGTAGTCCTCGTTGAGGGGCGCGTAGTAGGCGGCGCGGCAGCCCGCGTAGAGCGACGAGGAGCTCGTCGGCGGAGACGAAGCCCAGGAGCTCGACCCGGTCCTCCGACGCCGCAGGCCGCTCGATCTGCTTCCGCAGCTCGTCCTCCAGCGGGCCCGCGTCCCGCGATCTGCAGGCGGGCGCCGCTCTTCGCGCGCGCGCATGGCGTCGAGGCGAGGTCGAGGCGCTTCAGGCGGTCGAGCCGGCCCGCGTAGAAGAGGTAGTCGCCGTAGCCGTCGCAGCGGTAGCGGCCGAGGTGGTGCGGCGGCGGATAGAGCGGCGTGCTCGGAGAGGCCGTTGTAGCGCGGCGAGGCGCTCGGCCACGTTCCGCGAGATCGTGAAGACGGCGCGGCACTCGGAGAGCGCGGCCGTGTCCATGGCCGGGATGGCCTCGCGCACCTGCCGGTCCTCCGGGCGTGTCGCGGAAGGAGCAGTACGCGGTGCCGAAGAGGTCGTAGGCCTCGCGGTGCTGGTGGAAGAGCCAGGCCACCTTGCGCGGGTGGCGCACGAGGTAGCTCGGGAACTTGGTGGGGATCACGAGGTCCACGGGGCTGCCGTTGCTCTCGGTCACGTCGAGCAGGCGCCAGGCCAGGGCCTGGCGCACGAGCTCCGAGACCGGGTACCACTTGAAGGGCACGTCGGCCACGTCCACGCGGAAGCCGCGGCGCTCGAGGTTGTCGCGCAGCTCCCGGACCAGGATCTCGGCGCCGCCGGTGATGAACGGGGCCTGGACGGCGCAGACGAGGACCGTCTTCATCCGCGCGGGGACGGCTCCTCGAGCTGCTCCAGCCGCGCCCGCAGCGTCCCGGAGCGCCAGGTCCAGGGCACGGCCGCCCGCGCTCGCTCTCGGCGAGCACGAGGTCGATGCGCTTCACGAGGTCGTGCACGTGGGCGACCAGCTCCTCCTGCAGGATCAGGTGGCGCTCGTCGATCTCCGCCGAGGTGGCGGCCCACGCCGCCCGAGCACCGCGTCGTAGTGGCGGTGCGTGGCGTCGAGCCGGGCGTCGACGTAGTCGAGGAGCTCGTTGTCGAGCTGCACCTGGCGGGAGTTGAAGGCGACCTGGGCCTCGAGCCGCGGGCCCAGAACTCGCTCGAGCAGGGCCTGAGGAATCCGCGAGACGCCTCCGCGGGCCGCGGGCTCTGCCCGCCAGGCGGCGTTGACGGGGGCCGCGTCCGGCGGCGTCGGGGGCGGCGGCGCGGGCGCCGCGGGCTCTTCGGGCGAGGGGGCCGTGATCGTCACCGGCCGCGGTGCGGGAAGGTCGGGTGCTTCGTCTCCCGCGAGGAGCGCGCGCCCGCGCACCGCCTCTCGCACCCGGCGCAGCTCCTCCGCCACGTGCTCGCGCTCGTCGCTCATCGCGTCCTCGGCGGATTGTACCTGCGGCGGCGGGCTCAGATCGGCTTGCGCGCCAGGGCGATCACGCTTGCCCCGAGGGGGAAGGACACCCCGCAGCGAACCAGCGCGGACTCGAGCAGGAGCAACCGTCGGAACGACCACTCCAGCGGCGCGGGCAGGAAGCCGACGTCAGAGCCCGTGCGCCCCGTGAGACGGTCCAGCGCCGCGCCGCAGGAGGAGCAGGGGGAACAGGAAGGAGTTGCAGTAGGTGAGCGCGCAGCGTCACGAGGCCCGTGTCCTCGCAGAAGGGCGCGGAGCTCGCCCTTGGTGTAGCGGTGGCGGGACTGGACCTCCACGTCGTGCGCTCCCCAGAGAAGCCGGAGGGCGGGCACACGCACGAGGAGGAGGCCGCCGGGCCGGAGGACGCGCGCCATCTCCCGGACGGCGGCGCGGTCGTCCGTCACCCAGCGCGTGGTAGATGCACGTCGAACGACGTGACGCAGTCGAACGCCTGCGTCCGGGAAGGGCAGGGCGAGGAGTCCCGCCCGCGCCGCCGCCACCCCGCGCCGCCGGCAGAAGCGGAGGGCCTCCGCGGAGAGGTCGATCCCCGACGCCCGCCCGAAGCGGGCGAGCTCGTCGAGGTTGTCGCCCGGTGCCGCAGCCCGCGTCGAGGAGACGGAGCGCGCGTCCCCCGCGCCGAGCGCGCGGAGCGGGGGCTCGAGGAGTGCCATGCTGATCGCGCGCATGCCCCGCGTACCACCACTGCCGCTCCTCGGACTCGTAGATGTTCTGGTACTCGGCCTCCTTCAAGCCCGCGCCCGATCGGAGGTGAAGTACGCGATGACCTTGTCCAGGATCTCGTCGAGGTGGACCCGGGGCTCGTAGCCGGTGAGGGCGCGGATCTTTCCGAGGTCGGGGACGCGGCGGGGCATGTCCTCGAAGCCCTCTTCGTAGGCCTGGTCGTAGGGGACGGTCACGATCTCGCTCTTGCTGCTCGCGCGAGTGCGGATCCGCTCCGCGAGGTCGCGCACCGTGATCTCCTCGCGGTCGTTGCCGATGTTGAAGACCTGGCCCACCGCCCCCTCGTGCTCGGCGAGGAGCAGGAGCTGCCCCACCACGTCGGTGACGTAGGTGAAGCAGCGCGACTGCGTGCCGTCCCCGAACACGGTGAGGGGGTGCCCGAGGAGCGCCTGCTTGACGAAGTTCGGGATCACCATGCCGTAGCGTCCGGTCTGGCGCGGGCCCACGGTGTTGAAGAGACGGAACACCACCACGGGGAGCCGCTTCTCCTTGAAGTAGGCGAGGGCGAGGAACTCGTCGATGGCCTTGCTGCAGGCGTAGCTCCAGCGACCCTTGAACGTGGGCCCCAGCACGAGGTCCGCGTCCTCCCGGAAGGGCACGCTCGTGCTCTTGCCGTAGACCTCGGAGGTGCTCGCCACGAGGACCTTCTTCTTCTTCTTGTTCGCGAGCTTCAGGAGCATCTCCGTGCCGTGCACGTTCGTCTCGATGGTGTTGACCGGGCTCTCGACGATCAGTCGCACTCCCACCGCGGCCGCGAGGTGGAAGACGACGTCCACTCGATCCACGAGCTCCGCGGCCACCGGCTCGTTCATGACGCTCTCGATCGCGTAGTGGAAGCGTGGGTTCTTCTTCAGGTGCTCGATGTTCTCGATCGACCCCGTGGAGAGGTTGTCGAGAACGTAGACCTCGTCGCCGCGGGCGACGAGAGACTCCGCGAGGTGGCTGCCCACGAAGCCCGCGCCGCCGGTGATGAGTGCCTTCATTCGAGCATGTCCTCCCGGATCGTCTCGTCGGCCTGGATGGGACGCGCGGCCCGGCGGCCGATCACGCGGTGGGCCTCGCGAGGCGGGAAGCCGGGGGCGGCACGCCCGTCCGTGCGCTTGAAGGCGAGCATGGTGCCGGTGAGCACCTCCCCCCGGCCGATGAGCGTTCCCGCCACGATCGACCGCGCGACGGCGCGACGCTCGCGCTCGGCCTCCGGCACGCCTTCCCCGGCGTTTTCCCCCCGGGCGCGCTCCGCCTGCCGCAGGAGCTCCACCATCCGGTAGAAATCCTCGGGGCTGAGCGCGGCGGTGTCGTCGCGGCGCTTGCGGCTGCGGTCGAGGGCGAAGCGTTTCTCGACGAAGTCCGCCCCGTGGGCGGCGGCGAGGGCGGGGGAGAGGAGGGCGAAAGCACTCCCTCCGTCCGTCTGGTCGAGGAAGCCCACGGGAACCCGGTGGCGCTCCTTGAGGGCGGGGAGCTCCCGGAAGCGAATCGCCTCCACGGGAACGGGGCTCGTGGGCGAGCCGAAGAGCAGAGCCACCTTCTCCCCCGCGAGGTCGATCGTCTCGCGCACCACCGCCTCGGGGAGGGCGCCCACGGAGAGTACGACCGGTCGCGCGGAAGCGGCCACCGCGCGGATGAGATCGGGGTTCTCCATGTCCGTGGTGTGGACTTGGAGGGCGTCCACGGCGGCCTCCGCCGCGAGATCCAGGGAGGGGCGGTCGAACACCTCGGCGAGCACGGCGAGGCCGGAGGCCCGGCCCGCCTTCAGGATCTTCCGCCAGTCGCGGGCCGCGATCTCCACCGCGTCGAGCTCCTTCCTTCGCGGGTGCCGGCGCACCACGAGCGTGTCCGCCCGGAAGATCTGGAACTGGATGGCGTCCGCCCCCATTTTGAAAGCGGCTTCGATCATCCGAAGTGCCGTGTCGGCGGCGCCGTCGTGGGCGGATCCCGCCTGCGCGACCACCACGCACGGCTGGCCTTCTCCCAGGCCGCGGGTGCCCAGGCTCAAGAGGCCCGTCCTCACGGCCGGTCGTCCGCGCCGGGCGGCTCGGGAGAGCCGTCGTCCCGCACCTCGTCCGGCGCCTTCACGCGCGCCGCCTCACGAAGGGCTTCCCGGAGGTCCTCCGGGCTCGCGCTGCCGTTCCAGGCGAGGACGAGGTGAGGCTGGGGCCCGCCGTCGGAGCGCTCCGGCTCCTCGCCTTCTCCCGTAAGCAAGACGACGCTCGGCACCTCGGCGGCGGCGCACGCGGCGAGGAGCGTCCTCCGGGCGTCGCGGGATGGGACGAGGAGGGCGGCCGCCTCCGGTCGCGTCGCGCGCAGGAGGCCCGACATCTGCTCGAAGAGCCGGACCGCCCGAGGAAGCGCAACGAAGAGCAGGAGGGCGAGATCGCCCTGGGCGAGGTCGTAGAAGGGAATGCCGCGGTGGGAGAAGGCCTCGTGCACGCCCGGGCTCTTGCGGAGCTCCGCGAACGAGCGACGGAAGCGGCGGCGCGAAAGCACCTCCTCTCCCATCGCCGCCCTCGAGCCCGAGGCTTCGAGGGCGGCGAGCGACACCCGGAACGACGTCTCTCCTTCCTTTCCCTCGGCGAGGGGACCCAGCCCCGGTTCCTCACCCACGATCAGGTGGGTGACGGGCCGGAAAGAGCCGGATCGCCGGGGACCCGCTCCTCCGGTCCCGAAGCTCCGCAGCCAGGAGCGGAGGATGAGTCCCCGTTGCGAGGGGACCCGGCTCCGGCCATGGAAGAGGACGCCGCGGGAGGTCGCGGCGCGCTCCAGCAGGACCGCGGCCCGGGGAGGCAGCCCCACCGCCTCGACTTCGTCGGGGGCCTCCGCTTCCAGGATGCGCAGCCACGTCTCCACGAGGCCCACGCAGGCGGGAGACTCGGGGGCGGTCCGGAGGAAGGATTCCGTCATCCACCAGAGCGACGCGCCTTTCCATTCGAAGATCTCGCGGAAGCTCCGGCCGTCCACGAGCGGGCGCCGGCCCCAGACGCGTGCCCACCTCCGCACCGCGGCTTCCGCGTCGCGCGCGCTCTCGGGGGGGAGTGAGCGGCCGGCGGGCTCGTACGCGACGGACGCGGCTCGGAGGGAGAGGGCCCCCGCCTCGTCCCACGCGAGGAACGTCGCCCCTTCCGCAGCGCGACGCCGCGCCAGGTCCCCGGGCCCGTCCGCCCAGAAGACCAGGCTCTTCAGGCGACGGCCTCCGAAGCGCTTCGCACCGCGGCGGCGACGGATCGTGCCTGGCCGTCGCTCATCTCGGGGTAGAAGGGCAGCGAGAAGACCTCGCCCGCCGCCTGCTCCGCCACCGGGAGGTCGCCGGGCCGTCCGCCGAGGGCGGCGAAGGCGGGCTGCAGGTGCAGGGGAATCGGATAGTGGACGAGTGTGGCCACCCCCTGCTCCTTGAGCGCGGCGACGAGCGCGTCGCGTCTTGGGTGTCGGACCACGAACAGATGATAGACGGATCTCGCGTAGGGTTGCTCGCGAAGGAGGCGCACGGGCGCGCCCTCGAGCTCGCGCCGGTAGATCTCCGCGAGGGCGCGACGTCTCTCCGTCCAGTCGTGGAGGTGCTTCAGGCCGACGCGCAGCACCGCCGCCTGCATCTCGTCGAGGCGGCTGTTGCGGCCCACGATCACGTGCCGGTAGCGGTCGCTCTGTCCTCCGTTGCGTAGCTTGCGCAGGCGCTCCGCACGCTCGCGGTCGCCCACGAGGACGGCCCCCCCGTCTCCCAGGGCGCCCAGGTTCTTGGTGGGGTAGAAGGAGAGCGCGCCCAGACCGTCGAGCGTCCCCACCGCCCGCCCCTTGTAGAGCGCGCCCACCGCCTGGCACGCGTCCTCGAGCACGGGCAGGCCCCGCTCGCGGCCGAGGGCGAGAAGGGGGTCGAGGTCCGCGGGGTGGCCGTAGAGGTGCACGGGCATCAGGACCCTGGTGCGCGGAGTGATCGCGCGGGCCACCGCTTCCGGAGAGACGTTCAGGGTCTCCGGGTCCACGTCGGCGAAGACGGGCCGCGCGCCCACGGAGAGCACGGCGAGCGCCGTGAAGGCCGCGGTCAGGGGGGAGGTCACGACCTCGTCGCCCGGGCCCACGTCGAGGGCCGTGAGGGCGAGCTCGATGGCGTCCGTGCCGTTGCCCACCGCGATCGCCTGGGGCGCCCCCACCGCCGCCGCGAGCTCGCGCTCGAACGCCTCCACCTCCGGGCCCAGGATGAACCAGCCCGAGTCGAGGACGCGGGCGAGGGCGGCGTCGATCTCGGCGCGAATGGGGGCGAGGTGGGCCGCGAAGTCGACGAAGGGCACGGGCCCCGACGGAGCCTTCACAGGTAGTGCTCGCTGTGGGCGCGGTAGTAGGCCACGGTATCGGCGAGCCCGCGGTCGAGCGGCACTCGCGGCTCCCAGCCGAGAGTGCTCCTCACCTTCCGCGTGTCCGCGTGGAAGTCGCCGATGTCGATGCGCTTCCTGTCCTCGGGAAAGGGGACGAGGCGGTAGGAGCCGCCACCGGAGGCGTCGAGGAGCAGCTTCACGAGGTCGAGGAGGGAGAGGGGCGCGTCGCCGCCGAGGTTGAAGACCTGCCCGTCCGATGCCGGCAGGGCACCCGCGCGCAGGAAGGCGTCCACCACGTCGTCGACGTGGTTGAAGTCGCGCTTCTGCGCGCCGTCTCCGAAGATTTGTATCTCCTCCCCGAGCGCCGCCTTCCGGACGAACCAGCCGATGAACCCCTGGCGGTTGTGACGGATGAGCTGCCGCGGGCCGTACGTGTTGGTGAGGCGCAAGGACGAGGCTCGGATCCCGTAGACGGAATGGTAGACCAGGTGGTACATCTCGCCCGAGACCTTGTTGATGCCGTTCACGTCCGTGGGGTTGATGAGGTGCTCCTCGTCCACGGGCAGCCGCTGCGGCTTTCCGTAGACCTGGCGGGTGCCCGCATACACGATCTTCAGATCCGGGTTTCCCTTGCGGACCGCCTCCAGGATCGAGAGCTGGCTGCGGCAGTTGATCTCGAGGTCGGTGAAGGGGTCGGTCATGGAGTCGATGTGGCTCACCTGGCCCGCGAGGTTGAAGAGGACCTCCTGTCCCTTCACCAGGTACTCCATGCCGTGGCCGCGCACGTCCGCGATGTTGATGTCGACCTTCTCCTCGTAGCCCGCGAGGTTGAAGAGGTTGCCCCCGTAGTCGGGGAGCAGGCTGTCCACCGCGAGGACCTTCGCCCCGAGGTCGGCGAGGGTCCGGCAGAGGTTGCTTCCGATGAACCCGAGCCCGCCGGTGACGAGAACCTTCCGCCCGCGGTAGAAGTCGCGGGGATCCGTCACGAGCGGTTTTCGGCGCGCGGGGTCTCCGCACCCACCGCCGCCGGCTTCAGGTGGTCCCGGCGCACGACGAGACTGGTCCACAGACGCAAGAGGTCGAAGAGCGTCCGCGCCACCCGCGGGAAGTTGAAGAACTGGCTCTTCCCGTAGCTGCGGTGGTAGTGGTGCACGGGCACTTCGGCGATCCTATAGCCGTGATCCTGGACCTTCTTCATGAGTTCGACGCAGATGACTCCGGAGGAGCGAGTGAGCACTACCTTGCCGAAAACGCTCCGCCTCATGAGCCGGAAGTCGCAGTCCACGTCGCGCAGGCGCAGGCCGAAGGTGACCTTGACGAACCAGTGGTACAGCTTTCCGATGACCACACGGTGCAGGGGGTCGTTCCGGGAGATCTTGTAGCCGTTGACGAAGTCCACCTCGGGCGTCATCGCCCTGAAGAGCGTACCCATCTCCCGCGGGTCGTATTGCGCGTCCCCGTCCGTATAGAAGACGAGCTCCTTCGAGGCGGTCTCGAAGCCGGTACGGAGCGCGCCCCCGTAGCCGCGGTTCTTCGCGTGGTGGACGACCTTGAGCCAGGGGAAGCTCCGGGCCATCTCGTCGAGCAGCGCCCCCGTGTGGTCGGGGCTCCCGTCGTCCACGACGATCACCTCGTAGTCGTCCGTGAGCTCACGCGCGGCCATGTGCGCGACGACGACGAGGCTCGCGATGGTCCCCGCGTCGTTGTAGGCGGGGAAGAAGATGGAGAGGCCGGGACGGTTCATGGGATGGTGCCGAACGAAAAAACCTAGCACGCGCCCCGGAAAAGCGTCAAACGCGCACGCGCCCGTCTCCGCGAAGGATCCCCGCGGCGACGAGGGAGAGGACGCCGAGGCCGGCGAGGACGAGCCCGGCAATGAGCCCCCGGGGATGGTGGGTGAGCTCCACGCGGTGCGTCCCCGGCCCCAGGACGACCCCCATGTGCACGGCGTTGGCGCGCGTCAAGGGGACGGGGGAGTCGTCCACCGTCGCCCTCCAGCCGGGATCCCATCCCTCCGTCACGAGGAGGAAGCCCGGCCCTTCCGCCCGGAGGTCGATGCGCCCCGCGGTCTCGCGCGCCACCTCCGCGCGTGACGAGCGGCTTCCCGGAGGCAGCTCGACACCCTCCGCCTCCGAGGACAGGACGAGGGCCTCGCGCCGGGTGTCCACCCCGCGACGGGTGGGCTCGCGCAGGTAACGCAAGAGCGTCGCCTCGTCGCCCAGCCGCCGCAGCGAATCGACCACCCACGCCCGACCCAGGCCGCGGTTCACGCCGAAGAGCCGCACCCGGGGAGTCGCCGCCTCCTCGCGCAGGCGCACGGTGTCGCTCACGTAGGCCGAAGGAAGGGCGAGGCCGGCCCCGCGGCCGGTGGTCGAGTCCACGACGCCCAGCCCGTAGAGGGAGAGGCGGAAGGGGCCGTCCACCGCCTCGAGGCGCAGGCCGTCGATCGTCCAGGGCACGGGCAGCCTCACGACCCCGAGGTAGCGGTGGCCCTCCGCGGTCTCGATCCCCGCGCGCACGGGGAGCGCCACCTCCCGGCCGGACACGAGCCGCACGACGAGCCAGGCCACCGGCGTTCCCTGCTCGACCGCGACCGCGTCCGCGAGCCGCGAAAGCATCCGAACCTCGGTGGCGCGCATGATGGGGAGCGCGAAGAAGCGCGGGCGGACGGCCTCGAGTCCGAGGTCCAGCTCGTCCCCCAGCCCCTGGGCGTCGGGTGCTTTGAGGAGCGCCGACGTGGGGACCTGGACCCAGCGGACGCCGAGGAGCTCCAGCCGGCCCGGATCCGTGCGGAAGAAGGGGGCGGACAGCGCTCCGTCGACCCCCATGCCGTCCCAGGCTTCGCGGCGGATCCGGGCCACCATCGGGTCGTAGCCGTCGGCGTCCCTCCTCTCCACGAAGGCGCCGAGGCCGCCGTACGCGAGGTCGAGCGCCGAATCGAGGTCCGGCCGCGCCGTGACCAGGCTGCGCACGCGCTCGTCGGGCCGCGTGCGCAACACCCGGTCGAGAGCACGGCGCGTGGGGGTGCCCCGCTCGATCTCCTCGCGAGTGGGCGCACCGTTCCAGGCCTCGCGCGCGTAGGGCTGGAAGGCGAAGGCCGCGGTGAGGGGAAGGAGCCAGACGTGCGCGGCCAGGGGATTCCTGGCCTCGGCGAGCGTGAAGTAGAGGACGAGGGCCACGGCGAGGAGGCCCACCGCCCCCGCGAGCGGCTGCGGGAGCGGGCCGAGGAGCGTCGCGGCCACGGCGAGGGCGGCCGCGGAGAAGACGGAGGCGAGGAGAAACCAGACGCGCAGGCGTCGGCCCGCGGGCTCGCCGCGCGCGCGCCACTGGGCGGACAAGCTGAGGCCGGCGAGAACGGCGAGCGAGAAATCGAGAGCAAGGGTGAAGGCGCCGGGATCGGCGAGCCGGCCAAGCACCCCGAGCAGGAAGGCGAGGAGGAGCGCGGCGGCCGCACTTCGCACCGCCGGGTGCGTGAACACGAGGGGAAGCGCGGCGAGGGCGAGCGCGGGAGCGGGAGTGTGGGAGGCGTAGCGCAGCACGAGCCCGGTGACGCCGGGGGCCGTTCCCGTCGCGGAGACGACGGTCGTGTCCGTGGCTCCAGCCTCCGCGAGGGCGAAAGCCGTGGGGAGGAGTTGAGGAGCCGCGAGGAGCGCCGCCGCGACGAGGGCCCCGACGCTCGCGAGCGGCGGCGCTCCCGCGCCTCGCCAGTGTCCCGCCGCGAGCCGGAGGAGCAGGAGGAAGAGCCCCGCACCGAGCGCTTCCGGCGAGCCGGCCACGGCGAGCAACGCCGCGGCCCCGGCGAGGGCGGCCCCGGCTCGCGCGGTCCCGCGTTCCAAGTGGTGCTCGACGGCGAGGAGCAGGAGGGGGAGGAGCGGCGCGGCCACGAGTGTCGCGGTGTCGCCCAGGTGCGTCACGAGATAGGAGCCGAGCGCGTACGAGAGGGCCCCCACGTAGGCGCCCACGCGCTCGGCCCCGAGCCGCCGGAGATGAAGGAAGGACAGACAGGCGGCGGCGGCGAGGGAGATGAGGACGAGGGCCTGGAATGCGGCGAACGGGCCGAGGAGGGCCAGGACCGGCATGAGGGGGTGCAAGGCCCCGGGGCGATATGCGGCGAGGAGGGGAGTGCCCGAGAAGATGCCGGGGTTCCAGGACGGAAGGTCGCCGCGCACGTACGCGCGGAACACCTCCGCGCGCATGGGAAAGTGGAGGGCCGTGCCGTCGCCGGGGGCGAGCAGCCTTTCTTCCCTCCACGCCGGGGCGTAGGCGAGGAGCGGGAGCGCCGCGAGGAGCAGGAGGAGCGCGCGATCGCGCCTCACGTGCGCCGCCTCTCCAGAGCACCCCGCCATCCCGAGTAGACGCGGAACTGGGCCACGTTGTCGAGGACGAGGGCCGCCTGGCCGGACGAGTGCACGAGGGCGCGGGTGGTTGCGGCCACCCTCGAGCCGCCCTTCGCGGCGGCGGCGGGGGCGAGGGCGGGGGTGAGCTTCCGGAAGCCGTCGTCGGTGGGCGCGCCCAGGGCCTCGAGCCCGAGCCCCAGCTCGAGGAGCGAGCCCTGCCGGGAGCCGACGCCGAACTCGAAGTTGTCCGGGTCGAGCTCGTAGGGCGGCGCGTCGCGCCTCGGGTGCAGGTGCACGAGGTAGCCGCCGGGGAGGGTCGCGGTGCGGAACCTCACCCGCGCCATCGGGGCCTGGTACTCGCGGGCGATGGGTCCCTTGACCACGAGGAGCAGATCGTCGCGGGCCAGGATCACCTCGCCCTCCGGGGTGAGCAGGCGTAGCCGCCCGTCCTCGAATCCGCCGCCGCGGGTGGGGGAGGGGGCGCGTCGCGCCTCCCTCTCCGGGACGAGGAAGGCGGAGAGCCCCGCCCCCCGCAAGTCGGCGGCGAGCTCCTCCGCATCGGACGGGGGAGCCGTCCGCACCAGGTCGAAGCCGCCGCGGGCCGCCCGCTGGCTCGCCTCGAAGAGGGAAAGGCCCAGCGCGCGGCCCAGGGAGTCCGGGTCCGAGTTCCCGTGCTCGAGGACGACGAGCACGCGCTCCGCTTCCTCCGGAGGAGGCCCCTCCCGGACGAGGAACGCGCTCTTCTCCGCTTCCGCGACCGCCTCCGCGGCGAGGGCCGCGCCGCAGTAGAGACACCGGGGACGGGCGACGGCCACGGGGCGTGCGCACGCGGGACAGAGGGGCATTGTCGCCGGCTCAACGACCGGCTTCAGACATTGAAGCGGAAGTTGATCACGTCACCGTCCCGGACCTCGTACTCCTTCCCCTCGAGGCGCAGCGTGCCCTTCTCGCGGCAGGCGGCGATTCCGCCTCCGGCCATGAGGTCGTCGAACGAGACGACCTCGGCGCGGATGAAGCCGCGCTCGATGTCCGAATGGATCGCCCCCGCCGCGACCTGGGCCCGGGTGCCGCGGCGAATGGTCCAGGCCCGGCACTCGTCCTCTCCCGCGGTCAGGAAGGACAGGAGGCCGAGGAGCTCGTAGGAGGTGCGGATCACGCGGTCGAGGCCGGGCTCTTCGAGCCCGAGGTCCTCGCGGAACGCCCGCGCGTCCTCCGCGGGGAGGTCGGCCATCTCCGCCTCGATGGGGGCGGAGACCGGACACAGCCCCACGTGGGGACGCGCGGCGAGGGCGGCGAGGCCGGCGCGCTCGAGGAAGCCCGCGGCGTCCTTCACGTCCTCTTCTCCGAGGTTCACCACGAGCAGCACCGGCTTCTCGGAGAGGAAGGAGTAGTTGCGGAGGCGGCGGCGCTCCTCGTCGGAGAGGGCGATCTCGCGGAGGGGACGCTCGCCCTCCAGGTGCTCCTTCATCTTCTGGAAGAGGGCGCGCTCCGCCACGTCGTCCGCCTTGTTGGCCTTCTTGATGTTGGCGTCCAGACGCTCCAGGCGTCGGTCTACCGCGGTGAGGTCGGCCAGGATCAGCTCCAGCTCCAGCATCTTCGCGTCGCGGAGAGGGTCCACGGACCCGTCGGGGTGGGGCACCACGTCCGAGGCGAAGGCCCGCACCACGTGGAGGAGCGCGTCCACGCCCCGCAGGGCCGGCAGGTCCACGAGCGCCGCCCCCTCACCCTTGGCGACTCCCGGGACGTCCACGTACTCCACGGTGGCGTAGGTCTTCTTCTTGGGGTTGAAGAGGGTGGCCAGCGCGTCGACCCGCCTGTCCGGGACCCGCGAGATGCCGACCCGCGGCTCCGGACGTCCCCCCGGAGGCGGGGCGCTCTGGCCCGTAAGTAGCTGGAAAAGAGTGCTCTTGCCGACTGCGGACAGCCCGATGATTCCGGTCTTCATGTGAGGCCGATTATAGCGGCCGGGCCCCACGGGACCGGCATAGTAGAATGGAGAGGCGAGCCTATGGCGACGCTGGCGGGTCTCCTCGGAGCACTCCTCCTCGCGCCCAGCCCCAGCCCGGGAGTCGCGGCGGCGGCGTCACCCGGGGTGCCGGCGGGACGCGGGCCGGTCATCCTCTTCCTGGTCGACAATTCCGCCTCCCTTCCCCCCCTCGATCCCGACGAGAAGCGCGTCGAGGCCCTCGAGAAGATGTTCGCGTTCCTCAAGGGCCAGCCGCTACCGGCTCATCCTCTTCGGCGGGAAGAAGGAAGTCTTCGTCGACGACGTCAGCCGGTATCGGAACAACGGCCAGTGGACGGATTTCTACTTCGCGTTCCAGAAGGCCCACGAAGTCTCTCAAGGGCTATCCGCCCGGCACGGATTTCCGGATCATCCTCCTCACCGACGCCATCGTGGACCCGTTCCCGCCGACTGGGAGGACATGGGAGTCCCGCCCGGCGTGGACCTCAAGGCCTTCTCCATCGAGAGGACGATCAAGCTCGCCGAGGATCTCAAGATCCCGCTGTACGTGATCCTCGTCGGCAATCCTCCCAAGGACGGCGTGCGCCCGGGCGACGTCGAGCAGGCCCCGGGTCTCGTGCTCGACCTCGTGCGCGCGGCCAACGGCGCCAAGGCCGCGCCGATGGCCCAGTCCCTCGCCTCCTTCTTCGGGGACGACGGGATGCTCCTGAAGAAGTTCGTCTACCGGGTGGAGCCCCACGAGGGGCTGAAGAAGATCGAGCCGGTGGTCAAGCGGATCGTGGCGTCCCCCCAGGCGGGCGTCGAGTTCCGCTTCGTCGCCCTCCTCGTCCTTCCCCTCGTCCTCTTCCTGGTGCTCCTGCTGGGGCTGCTCGTGCGCTCCTTCCCCGGGCCCGGGCGACCTGGAGATCGTGGAGCTGTCGTTCGGCCAGCCCGCGCACCTCGCGGTCGACCAGCTGCACAAGGTGGAAGAGGGGGGATGGGGGACGACGGGATTGAGCCTCGTGTCCGACACGAAGTCCGCGGCGGCCAGCATCACCTATCAGCAGGCGGTGCTCGACCTCTCCGGAGCGGGACTGGAGACGAACGGGCTCGATCCTGCGGGCCGGACGCTCCTCCCCCTGGGCCTCGACGACCTGAAGCGGAGGCTGGAGGTGCTCTCCGACGACGGCACCAAGGAAGAGAAGATCTTCGCCCTGAACCTCGACTACATGGCCAAGAACATGACGGGCCCGGAGGCGGAGCGGATGCTCCTCCCGGGCCGGCGCGCCGCGTCCGCCGTGGATTTCCTGCGGGCCAAGATCCATCTGCTCAGCAACGACCCACTGCGCCGCAAGCTCACGGAGCCGCGGGTCCAGCTGTTGAGCTACGGAAGGGACACCCAGCGGAAGGAGCTCGTGCCCGGCTCCACTCTCCGCGTCGGTCGCTACGGCTTCATCGTCAAGGACGTGTCCCGCGGCGGCCGCAAGGACGCGAGGATCGCGCTCTACTACGACCGCGTCCCGTCGCTCCTGGGTCTCAAGACCCTCCTGCCCGACGCGTTCCAGCGCGCTTTCCGCTTCCGGCGCAGCGCCACCGGGTGGTCACCTAAGCGTCCCCCGGGACAGCCGATGGCCGCTCCCATCCTCGTCGCCGGCCTCGACAGCCGAAGCCTCCTCCTGGAAGCGCCGGTCCTCCTGCGGGACCGGGCGGTCCTCGAGGAGAAGGCCTCGGCGCGCGAGCTCCTGGACGAGCCTCGCCCAGGAGACCAGCCGTCTCGTGATCCTGGGGACGAACCTGCCGGACGTCGATCTCCCGGAGGCCATCCAGCGGATCCGCTCCCTCCCTGCCACGCGCCGCGTCTCGATCCTGGTGCTCGTGCCCGCGGACGAGCGGGACGGCGGTCGAGGCAGGACCCGAGGACGACGGGAGCCAACGCGGTGCTGCGCCGGCCGCTCGACCGCGCGCAGCTCGAGGACTGGATCGCGAAGCTCCTCGCCGTGCCCCGGCGCGTGGACGCGCGCGTCCCCGTGCAGCGGCCAGGTGGTGGGCACGCCGCGCACGGAGGAGACCGGCCACTTCTACGGGCTCTCCCGGAACCTGAGCGTGAACGGCATGCTGCTCGCGAGCCCGGTGCGCCTCACGGACGGGCCGGACCTCGACCTGGAGCTGCAGCTCCCGGACAAGGGGCGCGCGCGTGCGCGCCATCGGGCGCGTGGTGCGCGACGCGGGGGAGGTGGGCTGGCCCTACCTCGGCTACGGTGTCGAGTTCCTGTTCGTCCCTCCGGAGAGCCAGCTCGCCATCGAGCTCACCGTGGCGAGCGCGGTGGTGAGCCTCACGCCAGCTGACCCGCGAGGGATCGTCGGCGGGGATCCACGCCACCGTGCGCTCAGGCGCCTGGATCTACGAGATCGTGGAGCCGGTGGCCTACGAAGCGCGGGTGCCTCGTCGAGATCCGGCGCGGTCCGCGGGACGGCTGGCGGCCGGGTGTCGCCGGCCCCTTCTACGTGGTGGAGGGGCCTCGCGCCGAGGCCGCCCTGCGCGCCGCCCGCGAGTTCGTGCACACGCCAGGAGTGACGCGCCCCCGCGGTCTCGCGTCCTCCTCCCCGTGCCGCGACGCGCGCGAGACACTGCCCTCGTGCCTCGATTCGCTCGCGCGCCCAGAGCCTCGCGGACCACGAGGTGGTGGCGGTGGACGACGGCTCCGACGACGGAAGCGCGCAGATCCTCTCGAGAGCGCGTGCGGGCCAGGATCCGCGCGTGCGGGTGCTGCACTCGGGGCGCGCGTCGGTCTCGTGTCCGCCCTGAACACCGCCCTTGCCGCCGCCCGCGCGCCCCTCGTCGCACGCATGGACGCGGACGACGAGGCACATCCCGGAGGCTCGACCTGCAGGCGGCAGCGCCTCGAGCGGCGACCGCGCGCACGGACGTCCTCGGATGCCGGGTCCGGCTCATCGGGACGGGAGGCGACGCGGCATGCAGGCCTACGTCGACTGGCAGAACGGCCTTCTGGACCACGACGCGATCGTGCGCGACCTCTTCGTGGAATCGCCCCTCGTCCACCCGAGCGTGATGATGCGCACGGAGTCGCTCCGCGCGCTCGGGGGCTACCGCGACTTCGACGGGCCCGAGGACTACGACCTCTGGCTGCGGGCGGCTCGAGGCGGGCCTCCGGTTCGCGAAGCTCCAGGAGGTCGCTCCTGCTCGTGGCGCGACTCGCCCGGCGCGGCTCACCCGACGCGACCCGCGCTACGCGCCGCGAGCGCTTCCACGAGCTGAAGCTCGAGGCGCTCCTCGCGCGGCCCTCTCGCGGCGGGCCGTCCCGTGGTGGTCTGGGGCGCGGGGCCAGATCGGCAAGGGCTGGGCGCGCGCCCTCCGGGCGCGCGGGCATCGCGGTCGTGGCCTTCGTGGAGGTCGACCCGCGGAAGATCGGGCAGCGGATCCACGGGGCGCTCCGGTGGTGGACGTCGCGGGCGCGGGCGCCTCGGCGCGGCGCCCTCCACCTCGCCGCGGTCGGACAGCCGGGGGCCCGCGACGCGGATCCGCGCGGAAGCCGCGCGCCTGGGGATCGCGGACGGGCGCGACCTCGTCGCCGTGGCCTGAGCCGCTGTGATCGATTCCCCGATGTCCGTCTTCCCGGGCTCCCGCCGCCGCCGCTCGCCGCCGCGGCTCTGCTCGCGGCGGCGGCGCCCGCTCTCCTCGCCGCCCCGAAGCCCGTTCCGCCCCCGCCTCCCACGCCGCATGGAGAAGCTGTCGCGCGTGCTCGCGCTCGAGGACTCGCGGTCGCCCGGGGACGGTGAGCTCGACCGGCTCCTGCGCGATCCCGACCGCAGCGTGCGACGGCGCGCGGCGCTCGCCGCGGGCCGTATCGGCGACCGCGCTCTCGTTCCCACCCTGATGGAGCTCATGAACGACCAGGAGCCCGAGGTCCGCCAGATGGCGGCGTTCGCCCTCGGGCTCGTGGGCGACGCCGCCGCGGTCGACCGCCTCGTCGCCTCCCTCGCGGACTCCGAGGCCGTGGTGCGCGCGCGGTCGGCCGAGGCCCTCGGGCGGATCGGCGACCCGCGTGCCGGCCCGGAGCTCGCGCGCTTCGTGCTCGCGCAGCCATGCCCAAGGGCGCACCGCATCGTCACCGTGCGCGGGGACGATCCGGGGAGCCTGCGACGATCCCTGGGTGGAGCTGCGTCTCGCTCTCTTCGCCCTGGGGCGCCTGAAGGACGCGACGGCCGCCGCAGCTGCGCGCTCGTGGAGAGAGACAAGCCCCGCTTCGACTGGTGGGCGGCGACCTGGGTGGCGATGCGTCTCGAGAGCCCGACGCTGCGGCCCGTGCTCCTGGCGGCGTGCCGCGTCCAACGACCCGCTCTCCCGCGCCTTCGCGGCGCGCGGCCTCGGCGCGCTCAAGGACCCGACCGCGGTCGAGCTGGTGGCGCCCCTGGCGCGGGACCCGGAACGAGGCGGTCGTGGCGTCCGCCCTGCGCGCCCTCGGCGTCCTCGGGCGACGCACGGGGCGCTCGCCGCGGTGGCTTCCGCTGCTCGACTCCCCGAGCCCGCCGGTCCAGCGCGAGGCCCTGCGCGCGCTCGCCGTGCTCCCCGGCGGACCGGGCCCTGGCGCGCGGCTCGTGCCCCTCGTGGGGCGCCAAGCGAGCCCTGGATCCGCGCGGCCCGCCGCTCGGCGCCCTCGCCCGCGCCGACCGCGACGAGCTTCGCCCTCGTCCTCTCGGGCCTCGATCCCGATCCCGACTGGTTCGTCCGCGCCGCGCTCGCCACGGCGCTCGGCGACGTCGGGCGACGAGGTGGCGCGTGAGCCTCCTCTTCGCGCCTGCTCAAGGACGAGGACCCGCGCGTCCTGCCCGCGGTGCTCGAGGCGCTGCGCAAGGCGCGGGGCGCCGACGCCGTCGACACCCTGAAGCGGCACCTCGAGCACCCCGATTTCGCGGTGCGCGCGGCGGCGGCGGAGGGCCTCGTCGCCCCGAAGGCCACGGGGCCTGAGCCGCGGCCCTCGCCGCCGCCTACAAGCGCGGCCTCGCCGACGGCGCCGACATCGACGCGCGCGCTCGCCGTCGTCGCGGCGCTCGGCCGCCCAGAGCGACGCCCTGGCGAAGGAGACGCTCCTGCGAGGTCGGCGCGCACCGATCCCGTCGCGCGTCGTGCGCGAGCGGGCGGCCAAGGCACTCGCCGCCCTCGGGGACACGAGCCCCCCGCGGCCCGGTCGGGAAGCGCGAGCGGCCCGCCCGTGGACTACCGGCTCGGCCATGGCTGCCCTACGATCCCATGCCCGGGGTGCCGCTCTTCACGCCCGCGCGCCTTCCTGAACACGCGGCACGGCAAGATCGAGATCCTGCTCGACGTGGTGGAGACGCCGCTCACCACCGCCTCCTTCATCGACCTCGCGCGCCGCGGCTTCTACGACGGCCTCACCTTCCACCGCGTGGAGCCCAACTTCGTGGTCCAGGGCGGGTGTCCGCGCGGCGACGGCAACGGCGGGCCCGGCTACACGCTGCGCTGCGAGAGTCGACCAGCGGCCCTACGGCCGCGGGGCGGTGGGGATGGCCCTCTCCGGCAAGGACACGGGGGGCAGCCAGTTCTTCATCACCCTCTCGCCGCAGCCGCACCTCGACGGCGGCTACACCGCTCTTCGGCGACGGTGGTCGCGGGCCTGGAGCACGTGGACAAGATCCGGCCGGGGGACGCGATCGAGCGGGTCGAGATCTGGACCGGGCCGTGAGCTATCGGCTCCTCGTCCTCGACATCGACGGCACGCTCCTGCGCAGCGGACAAGGTCCTCTCGCCCCGCACCCGCCGCGCGCTCGACGAGGCGCGCGCGGCGGGGATCCGGCTCGTTCTCGTCACCGGTCGTCGTTATCCCTCGGCACGCAAGGTGGCGGAAGACCTGGGCGGCGACATCCCGCTCGTCCTCCACAACGGCGCCCTCGTCGTGGAGGGGGGCGAGGTCGTGCGCGCCGTGCTCCTCCCTCCGGAGGCGGCGATCCGCGCCCTCCACGTCGGCCGGTCGCACGGCCTCGATCCCGTCCTGCACTGCGGCCAGAGGGGCGAAGGCCGGCTCCTCTGCGAAGAAGCGTGCGCTCCAGAGCCGGCTCGTCGGCTACTACCTCGAGCGTTCGCGCCGAGACGTGGAGGTCATCGAGGACCTGGAGCGCGCGGCGGCCCGCGACGACGTCGTGCAGGTCATGTTCGGCGGGCCGCGCGAGGACGTCGACCGCATCGCCCCGCGCCTGTCGGCGGAGCTCGTCGACTTGGCGAGTGTCGAACGCACGGTCTATCCCGGCAGCGGCGTCGGGATACTCGACGTCCTCGCGCGGGGGATCAGCAAGGCGGAGGCGCTCGGCGTTCCTGCAGGTGCTTTGGGGGATCACGGCCGCGGAGACGCTCGCCATCGGCGACAACTGGAACGACCACGCCATGCTGCGGCGGGTGGGTCTCGGCCTCGTGATGGGCAACGCCGATCCCGAGATGCGCACGCTCGGGCTTCCCGTGCTGCCCACGAACGACGAGGACGGCGTCGCGGTGGCCATCGAGGCCCACGTGCTCGGCCGCTGAAAAACAAAAGGGGGTGATCTCTCACCCCCATCCGAATCGTGGCCGACGGAAGGCCTTACTTCTTCTTCGCCTTCTTCTTCGCCTTCTTCTTGGCAGCCATTCTTTTTGATCCCTCCTCTCGGGTCCTTTAGGAGTGAGCAGGCCGGCTGTCGCGCCGTCAGCTCACGAAAGTGAGTGAACTAGCGCTTCTTCGCCTTCTTCTTTGCGGCCTTCTTCTTCGCAGCCATTCCGCGTATCCCCCCTTTCGGACCACAACGGGTGTCCCCCCGCTCCGCTTCCAACATCTCGGGTGACAGGAGGCTTGACATACTATCGGTAGGGTAGGGAGCCCCCATGGGGTTGTCAAGCGCTTTTTTGCTCAGGCCCTTTAGCAGTCGAGGGTTAGCCTGTGCATGGAGATGTGAAAACGCACTCCGACCGCGCCAGTCGCGGCGAAACGCGAGCGCACGACGGAAAGACGCTCATCCGTAGAGGCTTCCGCGAACACGGCCTCGAGCGACAGGCTTTGGCGAGCGTTAGGCGTATTTATATACTATTTTGGATACTCTACCGACATCGCCCCGTCGGGGACGGCCGGGGGGCCGGGGGTCCGTCGCCACATACTTCTTTGTATGCTTCGCGGTCAGCCGCGGTAGTCCGTGCGCAGTCGCCGACGCTGCTCGTGGCGCTCGAGCGCCAGGTCGACGAGCCGGGCCACGAGGTCCGCCATGGAGAGGCCCGAGAGCTCCCACAGCTTCGGAAACATGCTGATCGACGTGAAGCCCGGGATGGTGTTGATCTCGTTCACGAGCACGCGTCCCGAGGACTTCTCGAGGAAGAAGTCGACGCGCGCGTAGCCGCGCGCTCCCACCGCGAGGAAGGCGGCCACCGCGAGGTCGCGGACCTCGGCGGTGAGGGCGGCGTCGAGGCGGGCGGGGAGGACGAGCTCGGTCCGGCTCTCCGGAGAGTACTTGGAGTCGTAATCGTAGAACTCGCGGTCGGGGACGATCTCGCCGGGGAGGGAAGCCTCGGGGCGGTCGTTGCCGAGCACCGACACCTCGATCTCTCGCGCGTCCACCGCCGCCTCGAGCAGGACCTTCGTGTCGAAGGAGAAGGCGGTGGCGAGCGCGCTGGCCGAGGTCGGCCGGGCTCTTGACCTTGCTCACCGCGACGCTCGAGCCGAGGTTCGCGGGCTTCACGAAGAGGGGAAGACCCATCTCGCGGAGGAGGCCCGCCTCCGTCGCCGGGTCGCGGCCGCGAAGCACCCTCCACGGACCCTGGGGCAGGCCCGCGTGCGCGAAAAGGGCCTTCATCATTTCCTTGTCCATGGCCGCGGCGGAGGCCGCCACTCCCGCGCCCACGTAGGGGACCGCGGCGAGCTCGAAGAGACCCTGGATCGTGCCGTCCTCTCCGAACGTGCCGTGCAGCATGGGGAAGAAAACGTCGGGGCGTGCGATCTCCGCGCCGTCCGCGACGCGGCGGAGGCGCCCTTCGTCGCCGGGCACGGGGGCGAGGGAAACGGGCGTGCCCCCCGAGGGCCGAGGCTCCACGTCCGCCTGGAGGAGCCAGCGGCCCGTCTTGTCGATGAGCACGGGGCGCACCTCGTGGGTCTTCCGGAGGGCCTCGGCCACGGAGGCGGCCGACCGCAGGCTCACCTCGTGCTCGCCCGACCGACCGCCGAAGAGGAGAGCGACCGTCAGGCGCTTCGCCATCCCGGGAAGTCTAGCAGGCAGGCCCGCGACGGCTATACTCCGCTCGCCATGGGATCCGCGGGCGCCGGGGGATGAGCGCCAGTCTCTCCTTCGAGGTGGTGGCCCGGGACGGACGCGCGCGCGCCGGCGTCCTCACGACGCCTCACGGCCCGGTCGAGACGCCCGTCTTCATGCCCGTGGGCACCGCGGGGGCCGTGAAGGCGGTGACGCGGCCGCGACCTCCAGGATCTCGGGCGCGCAGATCCTCCTCGCGAACACCTACCACCTCATGCTGCGTCCCGGGCGACGAGCTCGTGCGCGAGCTCGGCGGCCTGCACGGCTTCACGGGCTGGCGCGGGCCCTTCCTCACCGACAGCGGGGGCTACCAGGTCTTCAGCCTGACCGCGCTTCGAAAGCTCGACGAAGAAGGGGTGCGCTTCCAGAGCCACCTCGACGGCAGCTCGCACCTCCTCACCCCCGAGCGCTCGATCGAGGTGCAGAAGAACCTCGGGGCCGACATCGTCATGGCCTTCGACGAGTGCCCGCCGTGGCCGCGCCCGCGCGAGGCGGTGGCGGAGAGCGACCGCCCGCACCACGACGCTGGGCCGCGCGGTCGCGCGCCGCGCACCGGCGGGACGACCAGTGGCTCTTCGGCATCGTGCAGGGCGGCGTCCTCCTCGACCTCCGCGAAGCGAGCGCGCGCGAGATCGCGGCCCTCGATTTTCCGGGGCACGCGATCGGCGGAGTGTCCGTGGGGGAGCCGAAGGAGGACCGGATCCGCGTGCTCGACCAGCTCGACCCGATCCTGCCCGAGACGAAGCCGCGCTACCTCATGGGGGTGGGAACGCCCGAGGACCTCGTCGAGGGAGTGGCGCGCGGCATCGACATGTTCGACTGCGTGCTCCCCACCCGGAACGCGCGAAACGGACAGCTCTTCACGCGACGGGGCCGGCTCTCGATCCGGAACGCGCGGTTCCGCGACGACCCCCGGCCCCCCGATCCCGACTGCCCCTGTCCGACCTGCCGCACCACGAGCCGTGCCTACCTCCGGCACCTCCACCTCGCGCGGGGAGATGACGGCGGCCACTCTCATGACCGTGCACAACCTGTTCTTCTACCTTGACATGATGAGGTCGCATGCGGCAAAGTATTCGTTTGTGCCGTTTCGAGGAGTTCCGGCGAGAGACTCTCCGGGCCCTCACGGCCGCGGAGGCCGACGGGTCGTAGACGGCTGGGCGTCACCCGCCCTCGATCCTCGCTCTTCGTAGGGAAAGACCCGACCTAGAGGATCGCTCCAAGGACGAAAATGGCCCGATCCCGCATCCTTCTCGCTCCTCGCCGGCCCGCCCTCGGCGGCGAGCCGAGCCCCTACGCCAGCCTCATCCTGATGGGGCTCATCTTCGCGCATCTTCTACTTCGTCCTCATCCTGCCGATGAAGCAAGAAGCAGAAGAAGCTGGAGGACCTGATGAAGCGCTGAAGAGCGGCGACAAGGTGATCCTCAGCGCGGGCATCTTCGGCACCATCGTGGGCGTCGACGACGACGCCTTCCAGGTGCGCATCGACGACAAGACCCGGATCAAGGTCCTGAAGAGCGCCGTCGCCGCCCTCCAGGGCCCCGAGACCCAGAAGACGGAGAAGAAGTAGACATGCCTCCCGCCCTCGAGAACCCCTACGCCCTGTGGTTCGTGGTCTCCGCCGCCCTGGCCGGGCCTCGCCTACGCCTTCGTCCGCAAGGAGCTCCGGCTCCGCGCCATCCTCTACGGCGCGTTCCTCATCGCCTGCCTGGTGACGCTCTGGCCTCCCTACGAGCGCGACGGCAAGCCGGGCAAGATCAAGCTCGGCCTCGACCTGCGCGGCGGCATCCACCTCGTCCTGCAGGTGGTGGTGGACGACGCCTTGAACGCCACCATCGACGACGCGGTGCAGACCGCCCGCGACCAGGCGCGCCGCAAGGGCATCGTCTTCACGGGCGCGCAGCGCGTCGAGCACCACCTCCTTCTCGCGTGGAGGGTGTCGAGCCCGCGCGGGTGAAGGACATGCGCGACATCCTCAAGGACTTCTTCCGCGACCGACTGGGAGGTGCGGGAGCCCGGCGAGGGCCGGTTCCTGGTGCAGATGACGGACCTCTACCAGCGCCAGATCAAGGACCGCACGGTCCAGGAGGCGATCAAGACCCTGGAGCGGCGCGTCAACCAGCTCGGGGTGGCGGAGCCGGTGATCGCCGCCCACGGCAACCGCGGCGACCAGATCCTGGTCCAGCTCCCCGGGGTCACCGACGTCGAGCAGGCCAAGCGCGTGATCAAGACGACGGCCCAGCTCGCCCTCAAGCTCGTGGAGGGCGGCGCCTCGACGAGCCGCGAGTCCCTGCTCCAGAGCTTCCAGGGGGCAAGGTGCCCGACAACATGGAGGTCGTGCACGGGCCAGGGCGACCAGCCCGGCCAGCCCATCTTCTACCTGGTGCGGCGGGAGGCGGTGATCACCGGCCGCGACCTCAAGAACGCGCGCGCCGGCGTCGACCCCCAGACGAACGCCCCCGACGTGCAGTTCAGCCTGAACCCCCAGGGCGCGGACAAGTTCAAGCGCGACACCGGGGCCAACATCGGCCGCCGCCTCGCCATCATCCTCGACGGCAGCGTGGCCGAGCGCCCCCACCATCCAGGGGCAGATCTCGAGCGAGGGCCAGATCACCGGCCGCTTCACCACCGCAGGAGGCGGACGAGCTCGCCAAGGTGCTGCGCGCGGGCGCGCTTCCCGCCACCCTGCGCTACCTCCAGGAGCTGACGGTGGGCGCCTCCCTCGGGCAGCGACTCGATCCGGTCCGGGGTCATGGCCTCCGCCGCGGGCATGGCCTTCATCACCGATCTTCATGCTCTTCTACTACCGGCTGTCCGGCCTGAACGCGGTGGTGGCCCTCGCCGCCAACCTCGTCATCCTGCTCGGGGCCATGGCCTACTTCGGCGCCACCCTCACCCTGCCCGGCATCGCCGGCGTCATCCTCACCATCGGCGTGGGCGTCGACACGAACGTGCTCGTCTTCGAGCGCATCCGCGAGGAGCTCCGCAACGGCAAGACGGTGCGGGCCGCGGTGCAGAACGGCTTCGAGCGCGTCTGGATCACCATCCTCGACACCCACGCCACCGCCCTCATCGCCGCCGCCTTCCTCTTCCAGTTCGGCACCGGGCCCATCAAGGGCTTCGCGGTCACCCTGGTCATCGGCCTCGTGGCCAACGTGTTCGCGTCCTACTTCGTCAGCAAGTTCCTCTTCGAGTGGGTCCTGGGCAAGCGCCAGGTCGAGACCCTGAGCATCTAGGGGGCGCGCCATGGAGATCCTCAAGAACCCCAACTACGACTTCCTGGGCAAGGCCAAGTACTTCGTCGCCCTGAGCCTCGTCGTCATCGTCGCCGGGCTCGCCTGATGTCGGACGCAGGGCAGTGCACTACGGCGTCGAGTTCTCGGGCGGCACCCAGCTCATCGCGCAGTTCAAGACGACCCCCGAGATCGACAAGATCCGCGACGCGGTGGACAAGGTCGCCCCGGGCGCGGTGATCCAGACCTACGGCGACGCCAAGCGCCAACCAGGTCCTCATCCGCCTGCGCCGGGCGAGACGGCCGGCGGAGGCCGAGCTCGACACCACCGCCAGCAAGGTCCTCGGCCGCGCTCGCCGCGAGCTACGCCGAGAACCCCGTGCTCGAGTCACAGCTCCGAGATCGTGGGCCCGGTGGTGGGGGCGGAGCTGCGGCAGCAAGGCCATCATGCTCACCGTGCTCGGCCTCCTCTTCCAGCTCGTCTACATCGCCGTCCGCTTCAAGGGCGGGGTCTGGGGAGTCGGCCGCCGTCGGTGGCCGCACTCCACGACGTGCTCGTCTGCCTCGGCCTTCCTCGCGCTTCTTCCGCTACGAGATCACCCTGAACGTGATCGCCGCCCTCCTCACCCTCGTGGGCTACAGCGTGAACGACACCATCGTGATCTTCGACCGGGTCCGGGAGAACCTGAAGCAGCGGCGCAAGGACTCCGCTGGCCAAGATCCTGAACGACTCCGTCAACCAGACCCTGACCCGCACCCTCATCTCGAACGGCACGACCTTCCTCGCCGTGCTCGGCCTCTACCTCTTCGGGGGCGAGGTCCTCGCGGGGCTTCGGCTTCACCATGGTGGTGGGCATCCTGGTCGGGACCTACTCGACGGTCTACATCGCGGCCCCGCTCGTGGTGTGGTGGACCGAGCGCATCACGCAGAAGCGGCAGCAGCCGCCGGCGGCCAGGCGGCCCTCTGAGGGTGATCGGCGTCACACGGCGCGGGCTTACAAGCTTTTGAACCCTTGACGGGAACCGGCGGCCCGACCCAGCGTCCAAGCTCGGGGGGAGCGGGTGGTAAGATGGCTTCGATGAGCGGCGCGGCTTCAACCCCGGCCCCCCTCGAGCCCCGCCCACCCGCGCCGGAGCCCGAGGACGACCTCTTCACGACGGCCCTCGTCGTCTCCGAACCCGCACCGAAGCAGCGGTCGCGCATGGGCGGCGCGCGTCTCCGCTGCGCCGTCCACGTGGCTCATCCTCGCCCTCATCGTCCTCGTGCCGATCTTCTGGCCGGAAGCGCTCGCCCGACCAGACGGACTACGTCCGCGCCCTGCTCTACGATCCGCCGCCGCCGCCCGCCGCCGCCGCTGCCCAAGGGCTCGTCCCTCGTGCAGAAGCAGGAGCCGGCGAAGCCCGACGACGCCCGACAAGCCCGACGCCAAGAAGCCGGAGTTCGTGGAGCCCGAGACAGCCCAAGCCGGAGGAGAAGCCGCTCCAGCCCGAGAACAAGGCCTCCGAGACACGAGCAGTTCGGCAGCGAGCACCGGCAGCGACACCGGGGTCGCCGAGGGCATGGAGGGCGGGGTCGAGGGCGGGCGTGGTCGGGGGCGTCCCCGGCGGCGTGCTCGGCGGCGTCGTCGGCGGCACGGGCGACGGGCCCGTCCTCGACTACGACCAGCCGCCCCGCGCCCATCAAGATCACGCAAGCCCCAGTATCCCGCAGGAAGCCTTCATCAAGAAGATCGAGGGCACGGTGATCGTCGAGATCCTCATCGACTCCACCGGCCGGGTGGTCCGCGCCCGGGTCATCCAGTCGGTGCCCCATGCTCGACGCGGCGGCCATCCAGACCGTCTACCAGTGGGTGTTCTCGCCCGCGATGAAGCACGGCCGGCCGGTCGCCACGATCGGCGAACGCCCCCGTCACCTTCCGGATCTTCTGAGCACCGCCGCTCCCGGCCCCTGCTCGCTCGGCGCGGGTCCCGTTCTGCTCGACTCGGGTCATCCAAGCCAGGCGAGGGAGCCATCCGACCCCGGCGCGGGCGGGGTGTCCCGAAGTCGGTGCAGAAGGACGGCCGGGCCGTTCGGTCTTGACACCCCTGCAAAACCGGGGATTAGAATCCGGTCTCTTTCCGAGGGAAGCCCAGCCAGCACTGGAAAGCGAGGAGGCGTCGGATGGAGCGCAGGCTCTTCGAGGACCTCATCGAGTCGGACGTGGTCACGCACAAGACCGAGCCAGGGCGAAGATCATGCCCGTCTCCGATCGTCCTCCACGTGCTGATGCTCGTGTCTCATCGTCATCGTCCCCCTGCTCATGCCCGACGAGATCTGCCCGAGCCGACGTCCGTGGTGAAGGCGTTCTTCGTGGAGCCCGGCGGCTCCCCGCCGCCGCCGCCGCCTCCGCCCCCGCCGGCCCCCAAGGCCGCGGTGCAGCCCAAGGTGATCCCGAAGCCGGTCGATGCCGAATCCCACCAGTTCACGGCCCCCGTCGAGGTCCCCGAGGAGATCAAGCCCGAGGAAGGCCTCGACCTCGGGGTCGAGGGCGGCGTGCCGGGCGGCGTCGAGGGCGGCGTCCCCGGTGGCGTCGTGGGCGGCGTCGTGGGCGGTCTGCCCGACGCGCCGCCTCCCGTCCAGGCCGTCCGCGTCGGCGGCCAGATCAAGGAGCCCAAGAAGCTCAAGAACGTCAAGCCCCGTCTACCCGGACATCGCCAAGCAGGCCCGCGTCCAGGGCATCGTGATCCTCGAGTGCACGATCAGCCCCCAGGGCAAGGTCACCGACGTGAAGGTCCTGCGCGGCATCCCCCTGCTCGACGCCGGCCGCCATCGACGCGGTGAAGCAGTGGGTCTACACTCCGACCCTGCTGAACGGCGTGCCGGTGCCCGTCATCATGACCGTCACGGTCAACTTCCGGCTGTCCTAGGACAAGCAGGACCGTCCGAGGAAGCGCGAGAAGCTCACAGGAGGACGCGCAATGCAGTTTGATCTCAGGACCATGGCCGAGCACATGGGCGGCGTCGCCTGGGCCGTCGTCATCGTGCTCTTCATCATGTCCATCTACTCGATCGCGGTGATGATCGAGCGGTACTGGACCTACAAGAAGGCCACCGACCAGTCGCGCAAGTACGCGCCCGAGGTCGCCCGCCTGCTGAAGCGGGCAAGCATCAAGGAGGCGATCGACGCCTCCCACGGCCCGGGCGTCAAGTACTCGCACCTGGCCAAGGTCCTCGGCGCCGGCCTCCAGGAGTGGCAGTACCAGCAGGAGTCGGGCGAGGTCGGCCACGGACAAGGAAGCCGCGGTCGACGCGGCCAAGCGCGCGATCCAGCGCGCGACCGCGGTGAACATGGCCGACCTGAAGCGCGGCCTCTCCGGCCTCGCCACCATCGGCGCCACCGCGCCCTTCGTGGGTCTCTTCGGGACCACCTTCGGCATCATCAACGCCTTCTCGGGCATGGCCCTCACCGGATCGGGCGGCATCGCCGCCATCTCCGCGGGCATCGCCGAGGCCCTCATCACCACCGCCTTCGGCCTGTTCGTGGCCGTGCCCGCGGTGTGGGCCTACAACTACTTCAACGGCAAGGTCGAGGGCTTCAACGTGGAGATGGACAACTCCAGCTCCGAGCTCCTCGACTACTTCATCAAGAAGGGCGCCTAGATCGCTCGGCCGTGAGCCGGGGCTCCCCCGGGGCCCCGGCTCGCAACCAGGAGCAGTTCCCATGTCAATGGCAGTCGGCGGCAAGCAAGGGCGGGTCGATGGCGGACATCAACGTCACGCCCATGGCCGACATCATGATCGTGCTCCTCAT
Organism: uncultured Acidobacteriota bacterium; assembly: GCA_963742595.1. Classification (GTDB taxonomy): domain Bacteria; phylum Acidobacteriota; class Vicinamibacteria; order Fen-336; family Fen-336; genus CAVPGH01. Next base: position 2,465,143 of record CAVUMT010000001.1, read on the forward strand.
CATCTTCATGGTCATCACCCCCATGCTGCAGAAGGGCGTGGACGTGAGGCTGCCCGTGGCCGGCAACACCAAGGAGCAGCAAGGACGAGCCCAAGACCATCATGGTGGCGGTCAAGAAGGACGGCACGACCTACCTGGACGGCATCAAGCTCGACAACCAGGCCGAGCTCCTGCCCCAGGTCAAGGAGCGGCTCGCAGGACCTGCCCGACGGCGCCAAGGTCGTGCTACCTGAAGGCGCGACGAGAGCCTCCCCTACTCCGAGGTCATGAAGGTCATGGACTTCTGCCGCGAGGCGGGCGTCGAGGAGATCGCCCTCATCGCCGAGCACAAGGTGCAGGGGTAGACGATGGCAACGGCAAGCCCGCCGGCGCCAACCCCACAAGCACCGAAGTCGGATCGTCCACTCCCACGACGCCACCCAGCCCGCGTCGACCTGGGCGCCACCTCCGACATCAACATCACGCCCCTCATCGACGTGATGCTCGTGCTGCTCATCATCTTCATGGTGGTGACGCCGCTCGCCCAGAAGGGCCTCGACATCGCGCTGCCCCAGCCCCGCCGCCCAACCAGCCGGAGCATGCAAGACGCCGCCCAACACGGTGGTGCTCGGGATCGAGGAGGCGCGCATCACCGTCAACAAGAACCCGGTCGACGACATGGAGGAGCTGGAGCAGCCGCCTGCAAGCGACATCTTCCAGACGCGCTCCGACAAGACGATCTTCGTGCAAGGCCGCGGGCAAGGTGCCCTACGGCAAGGTCGTGCCAGGCCATGGACATCGCCAAGGGCGCGGGGGTCGAGCGCATCGGGATCATCTCCGAGAAGATGATCGAGGAGGCGGGCGGCCGCGGCTCCCGGCGCGCCTTAGCCACTCCGTCCGGACCGTCGAGTCCGGACAGTACGAGCCTTCGAAGAGACGCGGTCCGGACGGCGTCTTTGAGGCCGGTTGTCGCGTTCGCTCCCGTCAGGGCCGACCCGATGAGATCCTGAACGGACGCCCGCTATTTCGCTTCGCCCTCGGGGGCCGGGGGCGCATCCGGGGCGGCGGCTCCCGCCTCGGCCGCCTCTGCTGCTCCTTGCGCAGCTCCATGGCCTGCTTCTGGAGGGTCGCGGCCTGCTCCAGGAACTGCTGCCGCTCCTTCGGGTTCTTGGCCACCTGGGCCTTCACGCGGTAGAGCAGGCCCTTGGTGATGATGGCCTCCCAGTAGTCGGGCTTGATCTCGCAGGGCCTTGTCCACCGCCTCCAGGCCCTTGTCCGCGTACTCGTCCTTCTGCGGGTCGGTCAGCAGCGGATCGCGGTAGGCCTTGTCCCAGTAGAAGGTCGCCACCTTGTAGTAGCCCGCAGGCGTCGTTCGGGTCGAGGCTCGCGCAGCGCTCCAGGGTGTGCGATCGCCTCGTCGAACTTGCGTGCGCGGCCCTCCCAGAGCGGCTTGTTGTAGAAGGCGGCGAGCGCCCCGCAGGCCTTGGCGTCCTGCGGGTTGAGCTCCGCCACCTTCTGGTAGGTCTCCTCCGCCTCCGGGATCTTCCCGAACTTCTCGTAGAGGTTGGCGATCGCGTAGAGGTTCTTGGTGTCGTTCGGGTTGTCCTTGAGGAGCTCGCTGGGCGTAGTCGAGGGCCTTCTCGAAGTCCTGTAGGGGCGGCTCCGAGTAGATGCCGGTCAGGGCGCCCAGGGTGTTCGTGCGCACCTTCTTCAGGTTCTCGGTGCTGCGGCCTTGTTCAGTCTCGAGCGACTTCTTGTAGTGCTCGATGGCCTTGCTCGAGCCGCTGCACGTTCTCGGGGTCGTCCTTGCCCGGCCGGAACAGCGCCTGCTGGGAGCTGCCCAGGTAGAAGTGGGCCTCCGCCATGTCGGGCTCGAGCTCGACCGCCTGCGTCGTACTCCTCGATGGCCTTCTGGAAGTTCTCTTCCTTGTAGAGCTTGTTGCCGTCCTTGAAGGCCGCCTTGGCCCGGACCGTGCTGCAGCCCGATGGCGAACGAGAAGCGGCAGGAGCGGCGGACGCGGCCAGGGCGAGCTTGCCGGGTCTTCATCAGCCGTCTCCCCGGAAAAGATTGAAGCGTAAGGACCTCGCAGAGTCCGCTAGAGGGCGCGGATTATAGGTCGAGCGGAAAGAGCAAGTCAAGGAAACGGGCCGCGGTTGACCGCTCCACGAGCCCCTCCTAAACTGAAGAAAGCGACGGGAGAAAGCCGGCGCTCCATGCCTGCCCATGATCCGCTTCGAGGACATCTACGAGACGGTCAAGCGCCACCATCCCGGGGCCGACCTCGAGCGTGCTCCGCAAGGCCTACATCTTCTCCGCCGTCGAGCACAAGGGACAGACCCGGGCCTCCGGCGAGCCCTACCTCGTCCACCCCCTCGAGGTCGCGGCCATCCTGGCCGACATGCGGATGGACCCCGCCTGCGTCGCGGTGGGCCTGCTCCACGACGTCCTCGAGGACACCCTGACCGAGCCGCGAGCGCATCAAGGAGTACTTCGGCCCGGACGTGCTCCACATCGTGGAGGGCGTCACCAAGATCAGCAAGATCCCCTTCTCCACCTCCGAGGAGCGCCAGGCCGAGACCTACCGCAAGATGCTCCTGGCCATGGTGGACGACATCCGCGTCATCCTGGTCAAGCTCGCCGACCGCCTCCACAACATGCGCACCCTGCAGTACCTGCCCGAGGAGCGCCGGGTGCGCATCGCCCGCGAGACCATGGACATCTACGCGCCCCTCGCCGGCCGGCTGGGCATGAGCAAGATCAAGAACGAGCTCGAGGACCTGGCCTTCCAGTACCTCGAGCCCGAGACCTACAAGGACCTCACGGCCCGGGTCAAGGAGCGGCGCGCAGCAGGCCGCACGGACTTCATCGAGAAGATGAGGGCCACGGTCGCGGAGAAGCTCAAGGCCGCGGGGCTCGAGGCGCACGATCGAAGGGCCGCATCAAGCGCCTCTACTCGATCCACCAGAAGCTCACGCCGCCAGCGCATCGACCTCGAGCAGGTCTACGACTTCGTGGCCCTGCGCGTCCTCGTGCGCAGCATCCCCGACTGCTACGCCGCCCTCGGCGTCCTCCACAACCAGTGGCGCCCGGTGCCCGGCCGCATCAAGGACTTCATCGCCATGCCCCGGCCCAACGGCTACCAGTCGCTGCACACGTCGGTGATCGGCGACGAGGGCCAGCCCTTCGAGATCCAGATCCGCACCCAGGAGATGCACCGGGTCGCCGAGGAGGGCATCGCCGCCCACTGGAAGTACAAGGAAGGCACGCAGCGGCCCCGACAAGGACGACCAGGCCTTCTCCTGGCTGCGCCAGCTCCTCGAGTGGCAGCAGGAGGTGAAGGACCCCCACGAGTTCCTGAACTCGCTGAAGCTCGACCTCTACCCGGAGGAGGTCTACTGCTTCACCCCCAAGGGCGAGGTGAAGACGCTGCCCCGGGGCGCGAGCCCGATCGACTTCGCCTACGCGCGTCCACACCGAGGTCGGCCACCAGTGCGTGGGGGCGCGGGTCAACGGCAAGATGGTCCCCCTCCGCTACAAGCTCAAGAACGGCGACATCGTGGAGATCCTGACCGCCCCCGGCCACAACCCGAGCCGCGACTGGCTGAGCTTCGCCGTCACCAACCAGGCCCGGGCCAAGATCCGCCACTACCTGAACAGTGGCGGAGAAGCAGCAGGCCCTCGAGATCGGCAAGAAGCACTTCGAGCGCGAGCTGCGGCGCTACGACCTCTCCCTCAAGAAGCTCGCGGCCGAGCCCCGCGCCCCTGGAGACCCTCGCCCAGGAGCTGGGGGTGGGGACGAAGCGCGACGACCTCTTCGCCGCGGTCGGCTACGGCAAGGTCTCCACTGCGCCAGGTCCTGGCCCGGCTGCGTGCCCCCGGAGAAGCTCGAGGCCCCGCCCGCCTCCCGAGAAGGCGCGGCCCCTCGCGGACGCGGTGAAGCGGCTCCTGCGCGTGGGCGACGAGCGGATCAAGGTCAAGGGCACCGACGACCTCCTCGATCTACCGGGCCAAGTGCTGCAACCCCATCTGGGCGAGCCCATCGTGGGCTACATCACCCGCGGCAAGGGGGTCTCCGTCCACGCCCAGAGCTGCCCCAACGTGCAGCAACCTCGCTCTACGACCCCGAGCGCCGCATCGCCGTGGAATGGGAGCGGGGCGGGGACGGGGGCACCTACGACGTGCGCCTCTCCGTGGACGTGGAGGACCGCCCGGGGCTGCTCGCCGCCATCACCGCCGTCCTCGCCGGCATGAGACGCGACATCCGCGACGCCGAGGTGCGCACCTTCGACGACCGCACCGCCTCCATCGAGCTCACGCGTGCGCATCCAGGACCTGAAGCACCTCGACAAGGTGCGTGAAGTCGGTGCGGGGGGTGGCCGGCGTCATCGACGTGGAGCGCCAGACCGTCGCTCGATAGCTCGGGTCTTGATCGTCGGTCGGGCTTCACTATAGGCTCTCTTCCCTGTCCTCGCCGCCAGGCGATGGGACTGAGAAGGAGCACCTTGCCCAACAAGTACGTGACCACCGACCAGGCCCCCACGCCCATCGGCCCCTACTCCCAGGGCGTGATCTCCGGAGGGTTGCTCTTCTGCTCTGGTCAGATCGCCCTCGATCCCCAGAGCGGGGAGCTCGTGGAGGGGGACATCGAGGCCCAGACCGAGCAGGTCCTCAAGAACCTGCTCGGCGTCCTCAAGGAAGCGAAGATGGGCCCGGAGAACGTGGTGAAGACCACGGTCTACCTCTCCGGACATGGCCGACTTCCCGCAGATGAACGAGGTCTACGCCCGCTACCTCGGGAAGGAGCCGCCCGCGCGCACCACCATTCAGGCCGCGGCCCTCCCCCGAGGGGTCAAGGTCGAGATCGACGTGATCGCGGCGTATTGAGCTGGGGGGCGCTGCTTGCCTTGGCTGACGAGCCAGGGTGGCCGCGCCCCCAGACCCCCCGCTCGCTCCGCGCGAATGAATCGCGCTGCGCTCGCCGTCAGTAGCTGATTGGGGGCCTAGGCCGCGGGCTTCGTGCGTTTTGCGGGCTTTCGGACCAGGCCGGAGCGGAGGCAACGCGTGCAGACGCGTACCTTCCGGTGGGTCCCCTTGCCGACGACCGCCCGCACCCGCTGGAGGTTGGGGTTGAAGCGGCGGTGGGTCACGTTGTGGGCGTGGCTCACCCGGCTTCCGAACTGGGCGCCCTTGCCGCAGACGTCGCATCGCTGTGCCATCAGATCCTCCACGGGCACCGTGTGCGGCCCGAGGACAAACCCTGAGTATAGCAGGCCGGGCACGGCGTTCAACCCGCGGCCACCCGGGGAGGCCCCCGCTCCTTGGGGGTCGGGCGGGGGCATGCTATAGTCCCGCTTCGCCTTCGCCGTCCAAGGAGCGCCTGAGCCGAACTTCCCTCCGCTATGGTCCAGTTCAACTTCAGCGAACGGACCATCAAGGCCAAGGTGGTCTACTACGGCCCCGCCGCAGTCGGGCAAGACCACCAACCTCGAGCAGATCCACCGCCTGACCGACCCCGATGGGTCGCAACCGGCTCATCTCCCTCAACACCGCCCAGGACCGCACGCTCTTCTTCGACCTCCTGCCCTTCAGCCTGGGGGCGGTGTCCGGCTACGACTTCAAGGTCCAGCTCTACACCGTCCCCGGACAGGTCCAGTACAACGCCACCCGGCGGGTGGTCCTTGCCGGCGCGGACGCCGTCGTGTTCGTGGCGGACAGCCAGCGCTCCGGCCAGAAGGACAACATGTCGGCCTTCGAGAACATGAAGGTCAACCTGCTGGCCAACCGGCTGGTGCCGGAGAAGGTCCCCCTCGTCCTCCAGTACAACAAGCAGGACCTCGGCGAGCTGCAGCCTCGAGACGGAGATGGACCGCGCCCTGAACTTCTGGGGCAGGAAGGCGTTCCCCGCGGTGGCCGCGCGCGGCGAAGGAGTCATGGAGACGTTCGTGGCGGTGGTGCAGGACATGCTCGCCGCCATCGCGGTCAAGTACAACCTCAAGGAAAAGGGGCTGGACCCCGCCGTCGTCCCCGAGGTGGTGGGCCAGGCGTTCTCGGCCCTCTTGAAGAAGATGCCGGCCCCGCAGCCGGGAGCGCCGACCACGGGCTCCCCCGCTCGCGTCATACTCGCGCAGACTCCGGACGCGGAGCCGATCTACCCGCTGCAGACGGGCCCCGAAGCCAGCCCCGTCTCCGAGGAGCTGCTCCACCGGGCGATCCGATCGAACGTCGAGCTCGCGGAAGCGCTGAGCGATCTCGTGAGAGACATGAACCTGGGGCTGGGGACGATCCTCTCCCACGCCGACCTGCTCCTCTCGTACCGCGACGAGGCGAAGCGCACGGCCGCGATCGGGGAGATCCAGAAGGAAGCCTCCCGTCTCCGGCAGCGCATGCAGGAGCTGGGACGAGTGGCGGCGCACCAGAGCGGCCGTCCCGGCACGTCCCCGGGGCAGCAAGGCCGACCCGGTACGTCGCCGGGAGGCCGACCCGCCACGTCGCCGGGGCACCGGCCGGCGCCGGCACCGCTTCCACCCCTCCCCCCTCCGGCATCGCGGCCTGCCCCCGCTCCGGTCGCGCGTCCCACCGCGGTGCTTCCCATGCCCGTGCCTCCGGGGGCGGGTCTCGACCACGTCATCGCGGAGGCGGTGGCCGCCTCTCGAGAGGTACTGGAAGCCCGCCGGGTAGCGGTCGACAGCCGCGTGGTCCCCGGCACGCCTCCGCCACGCTGCCCGCCCGCCAACCTGCGCCGCGCCGCCGCCGCCTTCCTGAACGGGCTGGCTTTGGTGTGCCCGCCGGGGTCCTCGATCGTGATTCGCAGCGAGCGGAAGCCCGTCCTCCTGCGTAGCAAGGATGGCGAGGTGAAGCGCGACTTCCTGATGCTGGCGCTCGCCCACGCCGCGGGGCTGCTCCCCGAGGATCAGCAGCGGATCCTCCAGGGGGGCGATCCCGGTCCGCTCGGCGAAGCCTACCGGCTCGTCAAGGAGGTCGGCGGCTTCACTCGTTTCGCCCCCTTGCCCGGGGGCACCCTCGAGACCCGGGTCTTCCTTCCGGCTGTCTAGCTCCGCTTCCGGCTAGCCGCTAGACCAGGCTAGACGCGGGCGAAGTGGCTCTCCAGGGCCTCCGCCACCGCTTCCCCCGTGATGTCCCAGTTGTCGCGGTCGAAGACCGCGTTGCCGTCCTTGAACAGGATGATCTGGGGGGACTCGTGCGTGATGCCCGTCCGCTCCGCGACGCGGTTGCTGGCGGGGCGGGACTCCACCACGCGGATGATCCCGAGGGGCATGTCCTCGCGCGGCTCCAGCTGGGCCTGGACGTGGGAGAACGTCTCCTGCGTCTTGTGGCAGGTCCCCGCCTTGAAGATCGCGGCCGCCGGGTTCTTGGCGAGGAAGTCGTCCACCTGTTCGCCGGTGGTCAGGAAGGTCGCTCGGTCTTTCAGGTCCACGTGTCGCTCCTCTCCTTCGATTGGAGCACAGTCGGGAGCACGCCGCCAGCGTCAGGGCTGGCGGAGCAGGAGGTCCGCTGAGCTCGTGCGCGTCCTTCACCACGTGGTCGGGCCGGTAGGCGTAGCGGGGAAGGTCCTCTTCCCGGCTGATGCCGGTGAGCACGAGCACGGTGGTCAGCCCCGTCTGGACGACCCGCGATGATGTCGGTGTCCATGTTGTCTCCGACCATCCAGCGCCTCCTCGGAGTGGGCCTGCAGGTGCCGGAGCGCGGCCCGCATCATGAAGGCGGAGGGCTTGCCCACGTAGAAGGGAGCCTTGCCCGTGATGCGCTCGATGGGGGCGGCGAAGGCCCCGCAGCTCGGTCGGCCCTGGGGGCCGGCCACGTCGGGGTTCGTGGCGATGAAGCGGGCTCCCTTGCGCGACGAGCTGAGCCGCCCGCTGGATCATCTCGAAGTTGTAGGCGCGCGTCTCCCCGAGCACCACGAAGTCGGCGTCCGTCTCGGAGAGCGTGAAGCCGGCCTGGTACAGCTCGTGGACGAGGGCACCCTCGCCCACGACGAACACCCGCTTCCGGTCGCCCGCCTGGCTGGTCAGGAAATCCGCGGTGGCCATGGCCGAGTTGTAGAAGTGCTTCGGGGGTACGTCGAGACCCGCGGCGGCGAGGCGCCCCGAGAGGTCGGCGGGCGTCTGGGAGGGGAAGTTCGTGAGGAAGAGGAACGGCCGGCCGTTGCTCTTGAGCCAGGCCACGAACTCGGAAGCACCGGGGGCCGCCTTGTCGTCGAGCATCACGACGCCGTCGATGTCGACGATGAGGGCCTTCACGCGGGGGATCCTCCCTCGAGCTCGACCGTCTCTCCGAGCGCCGGCACGTGGGTGCGGAAACCCCTCTCCTTCGCGATGCGCGCGGCGAGCGCCTCCGCCGCGTCCTTCTCGCCGTGGGTCAGGAAGACGGCCTTCGGGGGGCGGTCGATCGCGGAGAGCCAGCGCACCATCTCCCCGGCGTCGGCGTGTCCGGACATCCCCTTGAGGCTTGCGATCTCGGCGAGCACCGCGACCTCGCCCTTGTGGATCCGCACCATCCGAGCCCCCTCGAGGAGGGCGCGGCCGAGCGTGCCTTCGGCCTGGTAGCCCGTGATGAGGAGCGTGTTCTGGGCGTGGGGAAGCCGGACGCGGCAATGGTGGAGGATGCGGCCTCCCGAGAGCATCCCGCTCGAGGAGATGATCACGCCGGGCCCTTCATCGAGTTGAGGGCGATCGACTCCGCCTGCGTGCGGTGCAGGTGGACCCACTTGCCGTAGAGGAGGCTCCGTCCCCTCATGCCGTTCAGGCTGACGCGTCGCGCCTCGGGGTACTGCGCGTAGATCCGGGTGGCGTCGATCGCCATGGGACTGTCGAGGTGGATGGGGAACGGCCGCAGCCGGCCCCGCGCCACGAGGTCGTCCATGAGCCAGATCATCTGCTGGGCGCGGCCCACTGCAAACGCGGGGATGAGGACGACACCCCCGCGCGCGAACGTGCGGCTGATGACCCCCTCGAGCTGGTCCTGCACCGAGATCGCGGGGTGTGAGCGGTTGCCGTAGGTGCTCTCCGCCACCAGGTAGTCGGCGTTCGGAGCGGGCTCGGGGTCCTTCACGAGCACGCTGCCGTAGCGGCCGACGTCGCCGCTGAAGAGGACGCGCGTCTCCTGGCCGTTCTCGCGGACGCGCACGTCCGCGGAGGCCGCCCCCAGGAGGTGGCCGGCCTCGCGATAGGCGAAGGAAAAGGACGGGCTCAGCTCACGCACCTCGCCGAGGGGCACGGAGCGGAAGTGCTGTAGCGACTCCTGGACGTCCGCGCTGTCGAAGAGGGGGAGGGCCGGCTCGTGCTTCGTCAGGCGCTTCCGGTTGAGGTAGTCCGCGTCTTCCTGCTGGAGGTGGGCGGCGTCCAGGAGGAGCACCTCGGCGAGCTGCTGCGTGGGGGGCGTGCGTCCAGATAGACGCCCCGGAATCCCTGCTTCACGAGCCGGGGCACGCGCCCGATGTGGTCGAGGTGCGTGTGGGTCAGGATGAGGTGGGATACCGTCCGCGGGTCGAAGGGCGGCTCCGCCCAGTTGCGCTGCCGGAGGGCCTTGTCGCCCTGGAACATCCCGCTGTCGATCAGGATCCGCTCCCCGCCCGCCTCCAGCAGGTACTGAGAGCCCGTGACCGTCTGCGCCGCGCCCAGGAAGCTGAGGCGGGGCACGCTCAGCCTTTGAGCAGCTTGCGAAGGACGGTCTGGAGGATGCCGCCGTTCCGGTAGTAGTTCACCTCCACCGGGGTGTCCAGCCGCGCAACGGCGGTGAAAGACCAGCGGCTTCCGTCCGGGCGCTCCACCTCGACGGAGGCGTCCGGGCGCGGCTTCAGGTCGCCGGCGATCCCGGTCACGGAGATCCGCTCCTTCCCGGTGAGGCCGAGCGACTCCGCGTTCTGGCCGGGCTTGAACTGGAGAGGGAGGACCCCCATGCCCACGAGGTTGCTGCGGTGGATCCGCTCGTAGCTCTCCGCGATCACCGCGCGCACCCCGAGGAGCAGCGTCCCCTTGGCCGCCCAGTCGCGCGAGGAGCCGCTGCCGTACTCCTTTCCCGCGATCACCACGAGGGGGACCTTCTCCGCCCGGTACCGCTCGGCGGCGTCGTAGATGGCGAGCCGCTCTCCGCTCGGCTGGTGGACGGTCACGCCGCCCTCGACGCCGGGCACCATCAGGTTCTTGAGGCGGATGTTCGCGAAGGTGCCGCGCACCATCACGCGGTCGTTGCCCCGTCGCGAGCCGTAGGAGTTGAAGTCCTTCTTCTGGACGCCCTGCCCCTGCAGGAAGCGGCCGGCGGGGCTGTCCTGGGCGATGTCCCCCGCGGGGGAGATGTGGTCCGTGGTCACGGAGTCGCCGAGGACGGCGAGGACGCGCGCGCTCTTGATGTCCCCGACGGGAGCCGGCGCCCGCGTCAGTCCCCTGAAGAACGGGGGGTCCTGGATGTACGTGGACTCGTCCCGGAACTCGAAGAGGTCGCCCTCCGGCACCTTCACCGCGTTCCAGGTGGGGTTGCCGTCGAACACGTTGCCGTAGGAGTCGCGGAACATCTCGGCCCCGATCGTGGCTTCGAGGTCCGCAACCTCTTTCTGGGTCGGCCAGACGTCGGCGAGCTTCACGTCCTTGCCGTCGCGGTCCTTGCCGAGCGGCTCCGTCGTGAGGTCCCGGTCCGTGGTGCCCGCGAGCGCGTAGGCCACCACGAGGGGCGGCGAAGCCAGGTAGTTCGCCTTCACGTCGGGGTTGATGCGCCCCTCGAAGTTGCGATTGCCCGAGAGCACGGCAGAGGCCACGAGCCGAGCGTCGTTCACGGCCTTCGAGACCTCGGCGGGCAGAGGGCCGCTGTTGCCGATGCACGTCGTGCACCCGTAGCCCACGAGGCCGAAGCCGAGCGCCTCCAGGTCCTTCAGGAGGTCGGCTTTCTTCAGGTACTCGGTCACGACCTTGGACCCCGGGGCGAGGCTCGTCTTGACGTAGCCCGGCACCTTGAGGCCCCGGGCCACGGCCTTGCGGGCGAGCAGTCCCGCTCCGAGCATCACCGAAGGGTTCGACGTGTTCGTGCAGCTCGTGATCGCGGCGATCACCACCGCGCCGTGCGTGAGCTCGCCCTTGTCGCCCCGCACCTCGACGGGTGCTTTGCGGGAGAGGTCGCCCTCCCCGAGCCCGAAGCCGCGATCCTTCACGGGCGCCGTGAGAGCCTTGCGGAACGCGTCCTTCATCTCGGAGAGGGCCACGCGGTCGTGCGGGCGCTTCGGCCCGGCGAGGCTGGGCTCCACCGTTCCCAGATCGAGCGCGAGCGTGTCCGTGAAGGCGGGATCCGGTGTCGTCTCCGTCCGGAAGAGCCCCTGCTCCTTGCAATAGCGCTCCACGAGGTCGACCTCGGCCGGGGAGCGTCCCGTCTTCCGAAGGTAGGAGAGCGTCTCCGCGTCGACGGGAAAGAAGCCGCAGGTCGCGCCGTACTCGGGAGCCATGTTCGCGATCGTGGCCCGGTCCGCGAGCGTCATCTGGCCGAGGCCGGGTCCGAAGAACTCCACGAACTTCTCGACGACGCCCTTCTTGCGCAGCTGCTGCGTGACCGTGAGCACGAGGTCGGTGGCGGTGACGCCCTCGCGCAGCCGGCCCGTGAGACGGAAGCCCACGACCTGGGGTGTCACCATGTACAGGGGCTGGCCGAGCATGGCCGCCTCCGCCTCGATCCCCCCGACGCCCCAGCCGAGGACGCCGAGGCCGTTGATCATCGTGGTGTGGGAGTCGGTGCCCACGAGGGTGTCCGGGAAGGCCAGGGTCTCCCCGAAAGCCTTCGCGGTGAGGACGCCCTTGGCCAGGTACTCGAGGTTCACCTGGTGAACGATACCGGTCGCCGGCGGCACCACGCGGAAATTGTCGAAGGCCTTCTGTCCCCAGCGCAGGAACTCGTAGCGCTCGCGGTTCCGCGCGAACTCCAGCTCCGCGTTCTTCTGGAGGGCCTCGGGCGTCGCGTAGTAGTCGACCTGGACGGAGTGATCCACGACGAGATCGACGGGGACGAGAGGGTTGATCTTCCTGGGGTCCCCGCCCAACCGCTTCACCGCCCCGCGCATGGAGGCGAGGTCCACCACCGCGGGGACGCCCGTGAAGTCCTGGAGGATGACGCGCGCGGGCATGAAGGGCAGCTCGACGTCCTTCGGCGCCGCCGCGTTCCAGGCCCCCAGGTTCCGCACGTCCTGCTCGGTCACGAGCTCGCCGTCCAGATTGCGGAGCACCGCCTCCAGCAGGACCTTGATCGAGAAGGGCAGGGTGCCGAGCGCGGGGGCGACCCCCGCTTTCTCCAGGGCGGAGAGCCGGTAGACGACAGCGCGTCCCTCCGCGGTCTCGAAGGTCGAGCGGGCCCCGAACACGTCGGTCTTCATCGAAGGTCTCCTGCTGCGCGGATCCGGACCGGTCCGCGAGAAAGAAGAGCTTACACCAGGGCCTCGGCTTCAGCGCTTCCGAGCGGACACGGAAGGGCTGTCCGGGTCGAAGAACCGCAGCGGCCGCTCGGCCGCGTGGCGGATTCCGATCCGCGTCGTGACTTCGATGCGCGGAGGCGCCGGCCCCTCGCGCAGGGTCAGCCGCGCGCCCGGCGAGAACATGTACCGGCCGCTCTCTCGCGTGTCCAGGCCCAGGAAGCGGCACAGCTTGCCAGGACCGCGGCCCACGTCGGCCGGATGATCCCCCAGCGGCTCGACCGCCCGAATGAGCACGCATCCGGGGACCCCGGGTCGATCCACGGCAACGTTCAGGCAGTGGTGCATCCCATAGATGAAGTAGACGTAGACGGTGCCGGGGGGCCCGAAGAGCGGCTCCGTGCGCGGCGTGCGGCCGCGGTAGGCATGGGCGGCGGGATCCTCGAAGCCCAGGTAGGCTTCGACCTCGACGATCCGCGCCCGGAGCGGACGGCGGCCTCGACGCACGAGCACTTGTCCGAGCAGGGCCTGGGCGGCCTCGGGCGCGGGACGCTCGAGTCGGGAGAGCAGCCGACGCCGCTCCGCCCGTCCCGGAAGAGTGGCATCGCGCTCTCTCCCCATCGTCCGCAGTGTCCTACATCGCCGCCCGCGAACCCAACGACGCTTACCTCCGGGGGAATTGAGACGGAGTCGCCCGTGACCGATATTCCGGTCAGACGCTCAAGATGAGCGACGACAAGGAGAGAAGCATGATCACCAGTCACAACACGGTTCGTTACGAAGTCCACACGATCGAATCGGCGCCCCCGGGCGGGGGCGAAGCCCTCGCCCGCCTCAAGGCCTCCGTGGGCATGGTCCCCAACCTCGCGGCGACGATGGCGGAGTCGCCGGAGCTCTTGAAGGGCTTCCTCGCCCTCCGACAGCATTACGCGAGCACCGGCTTCTCCCCCGCGGAGATCCATGCTCTCTCGCTCGTCGCCGCATACGAGAACGGATGCGCGTGGTGCATGGCCTTCCATACCGCGATGGGTCAGAAAGAGGGCCTGGACCGGCCCTCCGTAGATGCGCTGCGGTCGGGGGAACCCCCGGCCGACGAACGTCTGGGCGCTCTCACTGAATTCGCGCGCACCATGGTGCGGACGCGCGGACACGTGGGGGCGGCCGCGCTCGAGTCGTTCGTGGGTTCCGGGTTCACGAAGCGCCAGGCGCTCGACGTCGTTCTGGGGATGGGCTTCTCGTTGCTCGCGAACTACTCGGGCCACCTCACGGAGGCCCCTCTCGACGAGATCCTCCGTCCCCATGCATGGAGCGAGGGCGGCATCGATAATCGGGCATGACGCGTGCCCAACCCTCGAGTCCGACCCCTCCCGCCATCGGTCCCCTCCTCCAGTACTGGAGGAAGACACGGCAGATGAGCCAGCTCGCCCTCGCCATCGAGGCCGATGTCTCGCCGCGACACCTGTGCTTCCTGGAGACGGGACGGTCCAAGCCCAGCCGCGACATGGTGCTGCATCTCGCGCAGGCGCTGGCCGTCCCGCTCCGGGAGCGCAACGGCCTTCTCCTCGCCGCAGGCTTCGCGCCGATCTTCCGGGAGTCCCCCCTGGACGACCCTGACATAGCACCGGTACGCCGTGCCCTGGACGCGATTCTCGCCCAGCAGGAGCCGTATCCGGCCGTCGTCATGAACCGCAACTGGGACATCGTGGGCGGCAACAAGGCGGCGACGACCTTCTTCGCGATGCTGCTCGGCGGCCGCACCGTCCCCGGTCCGGCGAACGTCCTGCGCCTGATGTTCCACGCCCAGGGACTGAGACCGGCGGTTCTCGACTGGGAGTCGACCGCAGAGGCGCTCGTGCAGCGTCTCCACCGGGAAGCGGTCGGTGGCGTCCTGGACGACGCCGGCCGGAAGCTCCTCGCGGAGATCCTCGACTACCCGGACGTTCCAAAGCGGTGGCGGACGGCCGAGCTGGGGGTGCCCCTGGTCCCGGTGCTGCCCGTTCGGTTCCGCCACGATGGCCAGGAGTTCAGCTACTTCTCGACCGTGACCATTCTCGGCACGCCCCAGGACGTGACGCTCCAGGAGCTCCGGATCGAGTGCTTCTTCCCGAGCGACGCGGCGACGGCGGCCGCGGCACGCCGGCTCGCTTCATCCCCAAACGGCCCCTAGAATCTCGCCGGGAGCTCGGCCCGCCACAGCTCCTCCTTGCCGCGCCGGAACTGCACCCAGACGAGCTCGTCGTCGGGGGATGGGTCGACGGCCGTGGCCAAGCTCGACAGGGGCTCGAGCGTCGCCATCCGCCGGGGGTCCTGTCCGCGCGCGCCCATGACCCAGACGTCTCGAGATTGCAGCGTTCGATCGTCGAGTGGGCGGCCGGGACGCAAAAAGAAGATCCGCGAGCCGTTGGCAGAGGGGATCGGGTTCGACCCCTTTCCCATTGTCTCGCAGGGCCTGCCGTCCGCAGGGCAGCGAGTGATCTGGCCGTCCATGTGGCCGAGGACGGCTTCGCCGCCCCTGCTCCAGGAGGAAACGAAGATCGCCATTGCGAGCGGACGCTCCGCGCCGGTGGCGAGGTCGCGTACTCGAGCGGTGCGCGAGCCTCCCGACTGGTCCGTGTAGGCGATCGAGCGTCCCGAGGGGTCGGGCCACGCGCCCGTCACCCTTCCCCAGAGCCATCCGTCCACGACGGTCTCGACTCGGCCCCCGGAGGAGGGCACCCGCCGCAGCGAAGGAGGGTCGTGGGTGAAGTAGTAGAGGAAGGAGCCGTCGGGAGAGAAGCGCGGCATGATGTACGTCCCCGGCCGCCCTCGCGTGATCTGCCGCAGGTCGCGGCCGTCCGTCCCGACCGTGAAGATCTGCTCGTTCTCCTCGGTGTAGGAGAAGAACGCGATGCGGCGGCCGTCCGGCGAGAAGACCGCGCCGTTCGTGTGCGTCCGGCGCTCGAGGACCTCGCGGACGGCTCCCGTCCGCGTGTCGAGGACCATGACCGCGTGCGAGTTGCGCGTGTTGCTGTAGAGGAGCGTGCCCCGTCCGCCGAGAGTGCCGGCTCCACGTCTTCTCCCGCGCCCGTGGTGAGGGGCTCGGGCGTTCCGCCATCGACGGGAACGCGCCAGAGCGTCTGGCTCCCCGCCCGCGACGACGAGACGATCACGGACCGTCCGTCCGGCGAGAAGACGACGCCGCCCCCCATGCTGACGTCCGAAGTCAGCCGGCGCGGCGTCCCCCCGCGGGCAGGGATGATCCAGTAGTCGCCGTGGGGACCCGACTGGGGCTGGAAGTACGCCAGCCACCGTCCGTCCGGGGAGACCGCCCCGCAATGGTTCAGGTAGAACGAGTAGAAGTTGTCCTGGACCCCTTCCACCCGGTGCGCGTCGCTGCCGTCGATGCGGGCGACCCAGAGCTCCGGCCCCCGATCGAAGACGAGACGCTCTCCGTCGGGGAAGAAGCTCGGGCACGTCCCGTACTCGAGAACCTGTCGCGCCGGTCCTCCCAGTGGGGGGACGGACCAGAGGCCCTTCCGGCTCCGCTCGAAGACGATCTGGTCCCCCTTGGGCGACCAGCGCGGGTTGCCCGCGGCCGGCTCGCCCGTGGTGACCTGGACGGGGATGCCCTCCCCCAGGGGCTTGACCCAGACCTGCGGCGGGTCGTGCGCGTCGTCCACGAACGCCATCATCCGTCCATCGGGGGACAGGCTGGGCGCCCGGTGCGAGCCCGGGAACGTCGAGACCAGGTGGAACTGGATCGGGTTCGGGCTTCTGCTCGTCCACCCCCGCAGGCCGAGGAACGCGATCGACAGCGTGGCCGCGAGGCCCACGATCCACGTCGCCCGCCGGCCGAAGGACGCCGCCGTGCCCCGCCCGCCGGCCGTGCCGTGGGCGCGACCGAGCCGCTTCAGGTCGGCGACGACGTCGGCCATGTGCTGGTATCGGTACTCGACGTCCTTCTCGAGGGCTTTGGCCAGGATGCGCTCGAGCTCGTCGGGAAGGTCTTTCCGCAGCGAGCGCGCCGCGGGCGGCGTGTCGCGCAGAATGGCGCCCAGCACCTGCGCCGGGTTCTCTCCGACGAAGGGCCGGCGGCCGCTCAGGAGCTCGTAGAGCACGACGCCGAACGAGAAGATGTCGGTCCGCGCGTCGAGGGGCTTCCCCTCCGCCTGCTCGGGAGACATGTAGGCGAGCGTCCCCGTCACGGTTCCCGCGGCGCTCCGGAAGTCGAGGCTCTGCGTGGGTGCTTCGGTGTCGAACGCTCCGCCGCCGGCGACACGCTTGGCCAGCCCGAAGTCGAGCACCTTCACCTGGCCGCCGGGCTTCACGATCACGTTGCCCGGCTTGAGGTCGCGGTGCACGACGCCGGCGGCGTGAGCGGCGGAAAGCGCCTCCCCGATCTGCGTCGCGTAGCCGAGCGCCGCCTCGACCGTCGCGCCGCGCGCGACGGTGCGATCCAGCGTTTCCCCGTCCACGAGCTCCATCGCGATGAAGTCGACGCCGTCGGCGCGGTCGATCTCGTGAACGGTGACGATGTTCGGGTGGTTGAGCGCGGAAGCGGCTCGCGCCTCGCGCTCGAAGCGGAGGCGCCGCTCGGGGTCGCTCGACAGATCGGGAGGCAGCAGCTTCAGGGCCACCGTGCGTTGCAGCCGGAGGTCGGTGGCCTTGTAGACGACTCCCATGCCCCCGGCGCCGATCGAGCCCGTGATCTCGAAATGGCCGAGCCG
Organism: uncultured Acidobacteriota bacterium; assembly: GCA_963742595.1. Classification (GTDB taxonomy): domain Bacteria; phylum Acidobacteriota; class Vicinamibacteria; order Fen-336; family Fen-336; genus CAVPGH01. The sequence goes on from CAVUMT010000001.1 coordinate 2,482,229, forward strand.
CCGACCGATCATCGAGTCGTCACCCTACCACGGAGGTGTCGAGCGCGACGCCGGAGAAGCCCCGACAGAGGTCGAGCAGCCTGTCCTGGCGCGATGTGTCGTGAGCGGCCGGATCGGGGGACCGTGGATGGCGGTGGTAGAAGTACTTCCCGGAAACGAGAGCCTCGGGATCGTCGCTGACCGCGAGCCAGACCTGCGTCCCATACCCCTCGTCCAGGTCGTCCGGCGCGCCCGGACCGCCCATCCTCGTCGCGACCCAGCCCGGGTCGACCGCGTTGGAGAGGACGCTCGGCCAGAGCCTCGCCACCGCGAACGCAAGCAGCACGTCGCAGAGCTTGCTCTCGGAATAGGCGGCCGATCCTTGCCAGCGCCGCTTCGTCCAGTCCACGTCCCGCAGGGTGGCGTCGGCCCCGCGGTGCATGCCGGAGCTCAGGTACACGAGGCGGTTCGGGCGTTCCACGAGGGCGGTGAGGACGTAGAACGACAGAACGTTGACGGCGAAGACGTGGGGCAGGCCGTCCTCCGTCTGGATCCGCGGCCCCTGATAGCCCACGCCCGCGTTGTGGATGACCGCGTCGCAGTGGCCGAGGCGATTGACCTGCTCGGCCACGCGGCGCGTCTCGGCGACGCTTCCGAGGTCGCCGACCACGACGGCCTCGGCGGACGGGAGGCGTCTCCGCGTATCCTCGGCGCGCGCAGGGTTTCGGGCGTGCAGCACCACCTGGTGCCCCATCTCGAGCAGGGACCGGCTGGCCAGAAAGCCGAGCCCGTCGGCGGAGCCGGTGACGAAGACGCGCGCCATGCGGACCATTGTCCCTCGCGGGGGAGCGAGTCCGAGGCGGGCCACCACCTGCTAGGATGAGGGCGAGGTCATGCCCATGCGCGCCAGATCCGACGTCCGTGCCGTCAAGTCGCCCTTCCCGGGTTCAGTCTTCGCTCGATTCACGCTCCTCGTGGCGGTCGTCACCTCCGTCGCCATGCCGACGGGAGCGGCGGTCCAGACCACGGGCCCGGCCCCGGCGAAGCGCGCGGCGCTCCACCTGGGCTCGACGCCGTGGCCGCCCTTCACGAACGAGCCCGGGAAGCCCCGGCTCGCCATCGACCTCGTCCACGAGGCCCTGGAGCGCCTGGAGATCTCCTCGGAGACGACGGTGGTGCCCGAGGGCACGCTCACGGGGGCGCTCCTCGAGGGCCGGTTCGACGGCAGTCCTGCGCTCTGGAAGGACGACGCGCGCGAAGGCAAGCTCATCTACTCCAAGCCGTACCTCCAGAATCGGCTCGTGCTCGTGGCGCAGAAGGGCCACGACGTCTCCGCGACGACGCTCGCCGCGCTCTCCGGCAAGCGCCTCGCGATCGTCGACGGCTACGCGTACGGGGACGCCCTGAAGGACGCCAAGGGGGCGACCCTCGTCGGCGCGAGCACGGTCGAGCAGAGCCTGGAAAAGGTCCTCGCGGGGGACGCGGACTACGTGCTGATGGACGAGGTCGTGGTCCAGTACCTCCTGACGAACTACGCCGAGGAGGCCAAGACCCGTCTCGCGCTCGGCAGCGTTCCCCTCATCGTGCGGTCGCTCCACTTCGCGATCCGCCGCGACCTGGTGGGCGCCCAGTCGATCGTCGACCGCTTCGACGCCGAGCTCGCTCGCATGATCGCGGACCGCAGCTACCACCGCCTGCTCCAGGTCGCCTGGATCGACGCGGACGTTGACGGGGACGGCCGGATCGAGTCGGTGCCCGCGAGCGACCAGGCGGGCCAGGCCCCCCCCGCCCGCCGCTACGAGCTCGTCACCGTGACCGCGTCCTCGCCGAAGCCCGAAACGAAGAAGCGCTTCTACCTGGGCGGCACGGTGTACGAGGATTGGACCAACGTCCCCGACCGCTACAAGGCGATCGACGCGAACCGGACGCCGTGGGGGACCCAGGTGGCCCCCATCTTCTCCTTCAAGTGGTAGGGGCTCCCTACTCTCTCAACGGAAGCTGCGAATCAGGACCGCGTCGCGGCTGAGCTTTCCCGCCGAGACGACGAGGCGCCCGCTGTCCGGCAGCCAGCGCACCGCGAACACGTCGGAGGATGGCAGCTGCGTGACCTGGACCGGACGGCTCCCGTCGGGGCCGGTGACCCAGACGTTGGCGCCGTCCTCCGTCCGTCGGATCAGGGCGAGCCGGCTTCCGTCCGGCGACCATTGATGGGCCGTGATGCGGCCCTCGGTGAAGCGCGTCACCGGGGCCGGCTTTCCGCCAGCCCCCTGTCGGAAGACGTTCCAGGCGGGGTCGGAGAGATCCCGGAACGTCATTCCCTGGCCGTCCGGCGCCCATGCTGCTTCCATCGCTGCCCCCGGCAGCGGAAGGTCGCGGTCTCGGGTCCCCCCGCGACGGGAACCGCCTTCCAAACGATTCGCTGGAGGCCTTGCGCGTCGGGTTCCGAGTGGCCGAGCATCACCATCGAGGAGTCCGGCGAGAAGCCGGCGTGGGCCGTGACGTTCGTGCCGATCGTGGACACCTGCCCATTCTGGACCGCGACCAGGGACACGCCCTGCGGGGCGTCGAACGGGAAGAACGCGGCGTAGCGTCCGTCGGGTGACATCGCCGCCGCCTGCTCGCCCCCGCCCGAGGTGAGCTGCCGGAGGTTGCTGCCGTCGGCGCCCATGCTCCAGATGTGGATGCCGGACGATTCGAGACGGTCGAACAGGACGACGCCCTCGGAGGCGCGGGGATTGACGGACACGGCGGTCCCGGAGGTGAGCGTCCGGGGCTCTCCCCCCGAAATGGGCTGCGCCCAGATCTGTACCTCCTGGTCGTGCGGGCGATCGTAGAACACGGTGACCGTGCCCCCGGCGGCGATCAGGAAGTGCGAGTCCTCCGGGTTCGCGTTCGACGTGAGCGCCCGCGCAGGACCGCCGGTGGCGTGGGCCAGCCAGATGTTGGCGAGACGGGTGACCCGGATCGCCGCGATCGCCTCCTCCCCCCCGGAAGCGGAGACCCCCACGTACCGGTAGAAGTCGTTCGTCACGCGCTGGAGTCGCGCGTCCGGGTGGCCGATCAGGTACACCTGCTGGTTGATGCTGTTGCGCAGATCCTGCCCGCTCGCGACGAGGCCTCGCCATTCCGCCCTTGGCGAGCGGGGACACGATCCGGTAGTGGGCGATCTCGTCCTCGGGGCGCAGCGTTCTCTTGGCCGGGCCGGGCATTTCGGATCCTCCGGACGGTGGCGGGACGGCGGGCATTCTATCGCGGAGGGCCAGACCGCTCTCGTGGGAGTGTCCTCGGGAGAGGTCGGCCGCGGCCCCTCCTTCGCACGAGGGCAGGGGTCCCCGCCCCGCCTCCAGCCGCCAAACGCCTGCAGGAGCTACGGATCTCCCGACGAGGTGACGATGATCAGCGTGTCAGGCGATGGCGCAGGTCTTGCCCTAGTTCACCGCGGGGGGCAGAGGGCCCCTTGCAAGGAGGTGCAGCATGACGCGCACTTCAGTCGGCCTTATCGGTGCTCCCGTCGTTTTCCTGGGTATGGTGGCGGTCCTACAGGCGAAGGCCGCCCGCGAAGCAATCCTTCCGGTCGACACCACGCTCCCCATTCGCTTCGAGACCACGATCTCGTCGGCGAGCAGTCATCCGGAGGACAAGGTCCTGGCGGTGGTCCGCCAGGACGTCATCGACGACGGCATCGTCGTGATCCCCGCCGGCAGCGAGCTCCGGGGACGAGTCGTTTCGGCGCGTCGTGCCGGCAAGGTGAGCGGACGCTCCTACCTGGCCGTTTCCTTCGACACGGTCGAGATCCGCGGTCGTGTGCACCGGGTTTCAACCAACGGGCTCGGGGTGCAGGGCCGCAAGGGAACCAAGAAGGACGCCGCGATCATCGGCGGCGGCGCCGGGGCAGGAGCCCTCGTCGGCGCCATCCTCGACGGCAAAGGGGGTGCGGCCAAGGGTGCGCTGATCGGAGGCGCGACGGGGACGGGCGTCGTGCTCACCACGCGAGGCCCCGACGTCGTGATCCCGGCAGGCGCGCGTTACCGCGTGCGTCTGGCCGATCCGCTGATCGTGAGTCTGTAGGGGAGCCCTCTCCAGCCGAGTCGATTGTCCGAAATTTGTCTACACACCTCGGACAGCGGCTTGTGCATCGATCGCGCAGTCCATTGCCTGTGACAGCGACATGGCCCGACCTGCCGCCAACGCGCGTCCATAGCTGTGTGTCCCCAACTCCTCCGGCAATACGCGGGAGAGCCGATCGCCGATCAACGCGGTGTACGTCGGCTGCGCGGACGAGCCGATGGCGTCGAGCAGGCCCTCCATCGCGCCGAGCAGCCGCGCGGCGCGCAAGGGCTGCCCCTCGGCTGCATCCGCGCCGGCCAGGACTCCCAGACACCATGCGATAGCGCGCTGGTCACCGAACTGGCGGCCCAGAGCAATCCCCTCGCGCGACAGGGCTCTGGCCTCTCCATATCGCTGCTGGACCACCCGCAGCAGGGCCAGATCGAAGAGGACGATCCCCATGCCCCAGAGATCGCCGCTGGGTCCGGCAGATGGCGAGCACCTGTGTGTGTAGATCGCTGGCTCGATCGACGTCGCCCAGGTGGAGCGCGGTGTACGCCGAAAACGTCAACGAGAAGCTCTCCAGCCAGGGCTGACCGGCCAGCCTGCTGGCGGCGCCGGATGCGGCCGCGTACCGCGCGGCGGCGGCCTGATCGCCGCGCTCCATCGCGGCCATCGTGCGAAGACCGAGGGAAACCGCCGAGATCGCCGGCTGGCCGGCAGCCGCAGCCAACGTCGCGCTCTCGTCGAAGAGCGTGTCGGCACGCTCGAAGTCGCCCTGGAAGAACACGATGCTGCCGAGCGCCATGAGCGCAGGCGCTCGCGCCGCCGGCGTGGCGTGCGTGCCTCTCGCAAGCGCGCGCTCGAGGCTGTGTTGTCCTTCAGCGAGATACGCGCGCTTCAACCAGAACCAGTGCAGTGCCGCCGCCAGTTCGAGAGCGTCGGGGCCACGATGATCGGACGCGAGACGCCACTCCAACGCCGCGCGAAGGTTGTCGTGCTCCAACTGGAGACGGTCCAGCCAGAGCAGCTGATCAGCTCTCGTCAGCTCCGGCTCCGCGCGTCGAGCCAGATCGAGGAAGAAACCGAAGTGCCGGGCGCGGACGGAGTCGGCTTCGCCCGACTCCTGCAGACGCTCCCGGCCGTAGTGACGCACCGTTTCGAGAAACCGATACCGACGGTGCCCGTCACGGACCGGGTCGACGACGACGAGCGACTTGTCGACAAGCCGGGTCATCAGGTCGAGCACGTCGTCGTGGTCGATTCCGTCGCCGACGCAGACGTGCTCGGCAGCCTCGAGTGTCCAGCCGCCTGAGAGCGTCGAGAGCCGCCGCAGCAACCGGCGCTCGTCCTCGGTGAGCAGGTCGTAGCTCCAGTCGACGGTGGCTTCGAGTGTTCGCTGCCGCGCGATCGATGTGCGGTCGCTTCGGGTCAGCAGCCGGAAGCGATCGTCGAGCCTCGCGTTGATCTGCTCGATCGACAGGACCGTCAAGCGCGCGGCCGCCAGCTCGATTGCCAGCGGAATGCCGTCGAGCCGCCGGCACACCTCCGTGACCGAGCCAGCGTTGGCGCTCGTGACCGCGAACGAGGAACCCGCAGCCCCGGCCCGTTCGACCAGCAGGCGCACGGCCTCGTACTCGAGGAGATCGTCGGACGGGGTCTGGCGATGCGGGTCCGGCATCCTCATTGACGGCACCCGCCACGTCGTTTCGCCGGCGATGCCGAGTGCTTCACGGCTCGTGGCGAGAATCGTCAATCCAGCCGCGGCGCGGAGCAGTGCTTCGGCGATCTCGGCAGCGCTCGCGATCACGTGCTCGCAGTTGTCGAGCAGCAGCAGCGCGCGGCGGGTGCGCAGCTGGTCGGCCAGCGATTCGACCAGCGATCGGCCCGGCGTCTGCCGGACGTCCAGGATCGAGGCAACGGTCTGCGCGACCAGCGAAGGCTCGCCGAGCGGCGTGAGGTCGATCAGCCAGACACCGTCGGGAAATGCGTCGAGCATCCGCCGCGCGACTTCGAGCGCCAGGCGCGTCTTGCCGCAGCCGCCGGCACCCGTGAGTGTCAGACAGCCGCGTGGCAGGCAGCAGCCGCGCGAGCTCGTCCAGCTCCGGTTCACGGCCAATGAATGTGGTGAGCGGCGCAGACAGGTTGTGCGTCCGGGGTTCGGATGACTCGCGAGGCTCGGCGCGGCGGTCCGCGCCGGCGGCGCCGCCCGGGCGACAGCGGCGCATCGAGGATGAAGCCTCGCCGTGCCACCGTCTTCAGCAACTGGTGACCGACGTCTCCCAGCGCCTGGCGAATCTCGCGGATGCACTTGGTCAGCGAGTCGTCCGACACGAACGTGTCCGGCCAGGCCGCTCGAAACAGCTCCTCCTTGGTGACCAGACGCCCGTGGTGTTCATGGAGGTAGACCGAGGACCTGGAACGTCTTGGCTCTCAGCCTGATCTCGCAACCGCCGCGCAGCAGGCACCCGCGATCCAGGTTGATCGCGACATCCTGCGCCCTTGTCCTGAAAGCTGGGGCGCCACGCTCACCCTCTGCGAAAGTCGGAGTTCTTTCCGCGCTCGGTCAGGACATCCGGCCGACCGATCCCTACCCTGAAGAAGCCGTCGATTATAGGAGGTCCAGATGCAGGTGGCAGACGGAAGGATCGCCGTTCCCGGTGGCAATGTCTTCTGGCGTCGCTTCGGCAACGGCAGTGGCATCCCGCTGCTCGTGATCCATGGCGGACCAGGGCTCACGAGCGGCTATCTCGAATCGTTCACGGCATTGAGCGACGCGCGCCCGGTGTTCATGTGGGACCAGCTCGATTGCGGCCGATCGGATTGCCCGAAGAATCCCGACCTGTGGACGCTGGAGCGGTTCGTCGAGGAGCTCGATCTCGTCCGCGCGGCGTTGACACCTGGGCCCGGTGCACATACTCGGACACTCCTGGGGCACGACGCTGGCCATGGAGTGGCTCGTCACCAGGCGCCCCGACCGGGATTGCCAGCGTCACATTCGCGAGCCCTTGTCTCAGTACACCGCGCTGGATAGAAGACGCTCGCGCACTCGTGGCCCAGTTGTCGCCGGACGCGCAGGCCGCAATTGCGGAAGCGGAGCGAACTGGCAATTTCCAGACACCCGGCTATCAAGCTGCCGCCTGGGGCGAATGGATGCGTGCCCACATCGTGCGGCAACTGCCCCCGGAGTCCATCGAATCCCTGATCGGCTCGCTGGTCGAACAGAACGCCAACCTCGAGATGCTCGAATACATGTGGGGACCGTCGGACTTCACGGTGACCGGTCCCCTCAGAAGCTTCGATCGCACGTCCGATCTCGGCACCCTGACCATGCCCGTGTTGTTCCAGTGCGGGGAGTTCGACGAGGCCCGTCCCGATACCGTCCGCGAGCAGGCCGGTCTCACTCCGAACGCCGAGATCGCGATCATCGCTGGCGCGGGCCACCTCACGATGATCGATGCGCCCGAACTGGCGAACGGCACCATCCGAAACTTCCTGGCCAGGGTGGAGAACGAGGTGGCTCTGGCAGAATCTGCTCGTCGAACGACTCGTGGGGCTCGATCGGAGTGATCGCCGATTGGGATTTGGCTGGGAGGCAGGGATTCGAACCCCGATTCCATGGTCCAGAGCCATGTGTCCTACCGTTGGACGACCTCCCAGCAGGACGCGGAATCCCCAGTCTAGCCAAGCCCCCGGGCCTTTTCAACGAAGCCCTTGTAGACTCTGGCGCATGCTTTTCGAGGCGGGCGCGATCCTCCTGCTGGCTGCCGCTCCCGCAGTCGCCGCCGACAAGCCGACGCTGGCCCTCGTGGGGGGCCAGATCATCGACGGCTACGAAGGGCCCCCCATCCGAGACGGGGTCGTGCTCATCGCGGGAAACCGGATCGTGGCCGTGGGCCCACGCACCGAAGTGCCCGTCCCTGCGGGTGTGACCGTCATCGACACCGAGGGCATGAGCGTCCTTCCCGGCCTCATGGACATGCACGTCCATCTGATGCTGCTCGGCCACGCCGACTACGAGCACTGGGACAAGACGTACATCCAACGCTTCCGCTCCGAGATCATGCCTGCGGCCGCGAAGCAGCTCCTTATGGCGGGAGTCACGACCGCTCGCGACCTCGGGGCTCCTCTCGAGGACAGCATCGAGGTCAAGCGACGGATCGAGTCGGGTGCGATTCCCGGGCCGCGCCTGTTCGTGTCGGGGCCCTTCATCCAGCGGAAGGCCTACTTCGACTACGAGACCACGTTCCGGTGGGGGGTGAACGGGGCCGAGGACGCGCGGGCCAAGGTCCAGAAGCTGATCGACGGCGGGGTGGACGTCATCAAGCTCATCGACCAGGACCAGCTCACGGAGGACGAGGTCCGGACCGTGGTCGAGACCGCGCACAAGGCGGGGAAACCGGTGGTGGCGCACGGGCATCGCGAGGACGAGATCCGGATCGGGCTCAAGCACAACGTCGACTGCTTCGAGCACACCGGCCTCGCCACCGAGCCCGGCTACCCGGAGGACATACTCGAGGGGCTGCGCCGGCGGAACCAGACGCTCTACTGGTGTCCGACGATCGCCCCGCTCTTCCTCGCGGAGTACACCGCACGCGTCTTCCCGGAGAGGCTCGACGATCCGTCCTGGTCGCGCGACGTGCCGAAGGAGATCGCCGCGGACATCCGCGCGTCGCTTCGAAACGTCACGAGCCTCGACTACTTCACGCTGACGTTCCGACGCATCCCCACGCTGCCGAAGAAGTTCCAGCAGCTCCGGGACACCGGAGTCACCATGCTCGTGGGGACGGACAGCGGCATCCCCGCGAACTTCCACAGCGACTCCACATGGCGCGAGCTCGCGACGTGGGTGCGCCTCGGGGCCACCCCGATGCAGGCGATCGCGGGGGCCACCCGCTGGCCCGCGCGATTCCTGAAGAAGGAAAGGGAGCTGGGCACGCTCGCTCCGGGCCGGCTCGCGGACGTGATCGCGGTCAAGGGGGACGTCCTCACGACGATCGAGCTCCTGCAGCGCGTGGACGTGGTGGTGAAGGACGGGAAGAGGGTCAAATAGGCCCGTGCTAGCGCTCCTCGCGATCCTCGCCTCTCCCATCCCCGCGGACAGCCGCCAGATGGTGTTTTCCGTGAGCGAGAACTGGAGCGCCCCCGCGGCGCGCGTCCGGCTCTACGACCGGTCGCCGGGCGCGCCCTGGAGGCTCGTGGGGGAGGCGACGACGGCCTCTCTCGGCCGCGCCGGTCTCGCCTGGGGACGCGGCCTGCACGGCGACGACGTGGTGGGGACGCGCAAGAAGGAAGGCGACGGGAAGAGCCCGGCCGGGGTCTTCGAGCTGCGTCTCGCCACGGGATACGCGAAGGGCGCACCTCCCGGTACGCGCCTCTCGTATCGAGAAGCGACGCCCACGCTGCGCTGCGTGGACGACGCGAAGTCGCGCTACTACAACAAGCTCGTGGACGAGGCGGCGGTGGTCAGGGACTGGAGCTCGGCGGAAGACATGCGCCGAGCGGACGACCTCTATCGCCTGGTCGTGTGGGTGGGCCACAACGACTCGCCCCCCGCGCCGGAGGAGGGGAGCTGCATCTTCCTGCACTTGCGGAGCGACCCGTCCGCAACCACTGCCGGGTGCACCGCCTTCGACGCAAAGGTCATGGAAAGACTTCTGGAGTTCCTCGACCCCGCGTCGCGGCCGGTGCTCGTGCAGCTACCCCAGGGAACGTACCGAACGCTCGCGCTGGAATGGGGGTTGCCCGCGCAGTGACGACCCGGATAGTGCTTCTGCTCGTCTCGTCCGCCACGGCCTGGGCGGCGGCGGACGAGACGAGACCGCGGGCCCGCGACCTCGGGGTCGCTCCCGGCGTCTTCGCCCCGGGACCGGCGAACGCGATCACGGACGTCGCGGGCGTCCTCGTGGGGCAGCAGACGCTCGTCTCCGGAGAGAACGTGCGCACGGGCGTGACCGCGATCCTGCCCCACGGGGGGAACCTCTTTCAGGACAAGGTGGCGGGGGCCGTCTACGTGGGCAACGCCTTCGGAAAGCTCGCGGGCTCGACCCAGGTCGACGAGGTGGGCACCATCGAGACCCCGATCGTGCTCACGAACACGCTCGCGGTGGGAACGGCGATGGAGGCGGTGGTGGGCTGGACGCTGGCCCGCCCCGGCAACCAGGGAGTGCGCTCCGTGAACGCGCTCGTGGGCGAGACGAACGACGGGTGGGGCCTCAACGACATCCGAGGTCTTCACGTGCGGCCGGAGCACGTGACGGCAGCGCTCGCCGCCGCCACGGCGGGCCCGGTGGCGGAAGGCAGCGTGGGGGCGGGCACGGGCACGATCTGCTTCGGCTGGAAAGGCGGGATCGGCACCTCGTCCAGGAAGCTGCCCGCGACTTTCGGCGGACACACCCTGGGGGTCCTCGTTCAGACAAACTTCGGGGGCGTGCTCGTGGTGGACGGCGTACCCGTGGGCAAGGAGCTGAAGAAGCACGCGTTCTCGGACGTCACGGCGAGCTTCGCCCGGAACCCGCCGGCGGGCGGGTCCTGCATGATCGTGGTGGCCACCGACGCGCCGCTTTCCCCCCGCGACCTGAAGCGCCTCGCCGCGCGCGCCGTCTTCGGCCTCGGCCGCACGGGATCGAGCTACGACAACGGCAGCGGCGACTTTGCGATCGCCTTCTCCACCACCGTGCGGATGCGCCACGGCGAGACGGAAGCGCGCGCCGTCACACTCCTGCCTACGGAAGCGCTCTCCCCCCTCTTCGAGGCGGCGCTCGAGGCCACGGAGGAGGCGGTCCTGAACTCGCTCTTCCGCGCGACCACGGTGCGCGGATCGGGAACCACGGTCGAAGCGATCCCCCTCGACCGCGTCCGGGAGCTCCTCGCCCGCTACGGGCGGGGACGCGCCGCGGAAAGGTAGAGCGCGTTCAGGAAAGGGACGTAGGTCAGCCAGCTCTGGGCGCGGTACTGCGGGCGAAAGCCGAAGAGCACGACACGCCCCTGGCCCAGGGGGACGTCTACGAGGGCGGCCCGTCCCTTGAGATGCGGTCCTCCGAGCAGCCAGCCGGAGAGGAGGGGCTCGTCGGCTCCGTAGCGAAGCACGGCGTTCCCGCCGGCCACGTCGAAGGCCGGGCTCGACTCGAACCAGACCGGGACCTTCTCGCCCAGGCCGTGGGCGAGCGGTGAGCCGGCGGACGACACCTCGAGGATCGCGCCCGGGCAGTAGAAGCTGCCGGAGTCGAGCGTCGAAAGGCCGTTCGTCACGGGAAGCCGCAGGTGCTCGATCGCGAACAGCGACGCGGAGTCGAGCGTGACGAGGGTGCCTCCGGCCTCCACGAACGCGCGGAGAGCGGAGACGCCGGCCGGACCGAGCCCTCCCGTGTACTCGTCGGGCATCGTGCCGGGGGCGTGGCCCTTCAGCATCACGTCCGGAGGCTCGTCGGGAAGGACGATCGCGTCGAAGCGTTCGCGCAAGCGGCCCCTGCGCACGTCCGCGTCGTGGAGCGTGACGTACTCGACGCCCGCCTCTTTCTCGAACACGTAGCGCGTCCAGCCCTCGTCCATCGACGGGACCCAGGACGCGTAGAGGCCCACCCTCGGCGCTCGCAGCGCGAGCGCCGAGGGAGGACCGGTGACGCCGTGCACTTCGAGCCCCGTCTCCAAAGCGATCCGCTCCAGGGTCCCGCGGGCGGAGGCAGGCGCGAGCAGAGTGCCCGCGGGGTAGGAGCGCCCTCCCGACGTGAACGGCTGCCGCGCCCACCGCGCGGCGACACCCGCCTTCAGGAGTCGGCCGAGCGTCACGAGCCCGGCATTGCCGTGATCGAACGCGAGTAGAGAACCGGTCCCCTCGATCCGTCCGGGCGCGGGCACGGCGTCGGCCACGGGCTCGAGGTCGGCGGAGAAGGGGGGAGCCGCAACGACGTGGACGCCAAGGAGGAGCGGCAGCGTGTGAGCGGTCACGTCGTAGGGGCGGAGGGGCGGGCCCCCCGGATACTGTCTGAGGTCGGGGTAGCGCTGCCGCTCGAGCAGCATCTTGGCGAAAGCGCTCCAGGGCTGCTGCATGAGCACGACGTGCGACCCCGCCTCGTGCCGGGCGCTCCCCGCGGTGAACGGCGCGCGCGCGCGATGGACCTCGACGCCGCCGTCGCGCAGGACGCGGACGAGGCGCGCGGTGGCCAGGGGATCGCGCTGCTCCCGGGGGATCACGAACGCGTGGGGATCGCTGCGCGCGGCGGCCCGACGGTTGACGTCGAGGAACGTGCGCAACCAGAACTCGCGGTTGCGGGCGACGTGGCCCACTACGGCGGAGGAGACCGCGAGCTGCGTGTCCACGATGTCCTGGAGCCGCCACGTGCCCCCCGGCCACGGCCGGGGGAAGTTCCAGGAGGCGATCTTGGGGTCGTAGCCGTGTCCGCGCTCCAGGTCCTCGAAGCGCACCTCCACCGGAGAGGCGAGCCGGGCGGAGGCGGTCTCGGAGAGGACGCGGACGCCGCCGTGCGTGTGAGGGTACGCGCGCGCGGGCGACCACGCGTCGTAGAGAGCCTGGACCACGACACCGGAGCGTTCCGCGACGACCCTCGCCGCCGCGTCCATCCCCACCGACGCCACCGCGGCCCGGAGCGCGGGGTCCACGTTGGGCTCCCAGGGGTCCGTGAACGGGGGAAGGAACGTACGCGCCGCCCGCTCGCCCATCTGGTGGACGTCGAGCACGACCTGGGGTCGCCAGCGGTCGTAGAGGTGCCGGACGGTGAGGAGCGACTCCTGCTGCGTGAACATGTACCAGTCGCGGTTGTTGTCGTGGCCCGTGTACTTCTGGTAGAGCACGGGCGGGGCCTTCCCCTCGAAAGGCGTGCCCAGGGTCTTGCGGTACCAGGCGGTCACGAGGTCGGTGCCGTCCGGGTTGTGCGAGGGGATCATGAGGACCACGGCACGGTCGAGGATCTCGAGCACGTCCGCGTCGTCGCTCCCGGCGAGCCGGTGGGCGAAGACGAGCGGCGTCTGATAGGCCCCGACCTCGGTGGAGTGGATCGCGTAGTTCGCGGCCACGATCGCCTTGCCGCGAAGGACGATCGCCGCCCCCTCCTCCTCGCGGAGACCCCGGGGGTCGGCGAGACGCAGGTTGTCGCGCCGGATCTCCTCGAGGCGCTTCATGTTCGCCTCCGAGGTGAGGGTGACGATCAGGAAGGGCCGGCCTTCCGTCGTCCTTCCCACCTCGTCCACGCGCACGCGTTCGCTCGCGGCGTCGAGCCTCCGAAAGTAGGTGGTGATCTGGGACCAGTCGGCCAGCTTCCGGTCCTCGCCGGGCGCGAAGCCGAGAACCGAAGCGGGCGTCGGGACGTCGCGAGCGAGGGCGGGAGCGGCGAGGAAAGCGAGGGCGACGACGAATGCGGCCCCCCTCCGCCTCACTTCAGCTCCTGGCAGGGCGGGATGCAGCGGCCGTCCTTCACCGGCGGAGCGGCCCCGCTCGCTACCGCGCACACCTTCCACGTGGAGTCGCCGCAGAAGGACCGGAGCCCCGTCTGCCCCGGCGTCTCCGGCGCGACCGTGAACGCGAACGTCTTCAGGCTTCCCGCCGCCGCCCCCGCCCGGACGCGCGCCTCCTCGTCCGCGAGGGGACCGGGGTGGAACTTCCGCACGTACCCCAGTCGCGTGGCCAGCCAATCGTGGGTCGGGTCGAGGAGGGGGGCCTTGTCCTTCGCGTAGCCGGTCCGGCAGCTCTCGGGAGTGGTCAGGCAAGGGAGTTCGCCGAAATAGCCGCCGTTCTCCTTCGCGAACTCGCGACCGGCCATGAGCACGGTGCGGACGTCGAGGAGCGCGGCGCGCTCCCGGGAGCGCAGGGTCTCCACATCGGGCTTCTGCTCCTGGGCAGTGGCGAGTACGGCTCCCAGGCAGGCGATGTACGGGACGATCCACCCTGCCCGCGCCATCTCGCCTCCCTTGGGGCGTCCGCGCGACGTTACGACAGGGCTCGCGGATCGGTCAAGGGCGACGAAGGTCCTCGCGGGGCCAGGCATCTTCTAAGATGGAGCTAAAGAGGCGTCTTTGTCCTTCCGCCCTGCGCTGCCGCCCTTTCACGCCGCCGTCCAGACCTGGTTCAGGGAGACCTTCGCCGGGCCCACCCGTGCCCAGCAGCTCGGCTGGGCCGCGCTGCGGGAGGGAGGCTCAGCACTCGTCTTCGCCCCCACCGGGTCCGGCAAGACCCTCGCCGCCTTCCTGTCCGCCATCGACCGGCTGATGTTCGCGCCCGTTCCCGCGAAGGCGGAGCGGTGTCGCGTCGTCTACGTCTCGCCCCTGAAGGCGCTGGCCGTCGACGTGGAGCGCAACCTGCGCTCGCCGGTGGCGGGGATCGCGCGCGTGGCGTCGCGGCGCGGCGAGACCTGGCACCTCCCGACTCTCGCGATACGCACGGGCGACACGCCCACCGAGGATCGGGCGCGGATGCTTCGAGAGCCCCCGGACATCCTGATCACGACGCCGGAATCGCTATTCCTCATCCTCACCTCGCGGGCCCGGCAGTTCCTGGCCCCCGTGGAGACCGTGATCGTGGACGAGATCCACGCTCTCGTGGGCACCAAGCGGGGCGCGCACCTGGCGCTCTCCCTCGAGCGGCTCGAGGAAGCGGCCCGCCGGCCCCTCGTGCGCATCGGCCTTTCCGCCACGCAGCGGCCCCTCGAGGAGGTCGCCCGCTACCTCGGGGGCGGGGAGGGCACGCGCACCTGGAAGCCCCGGCCCGTGGCGATCGTCGACGCGGGCGCGCGCAAGGCCTTCGACTTGCGCGTGGAGGTGCCGGTCGAGGACATGAAGCACCTGGGCGAGGCGACGGCGGAAGGGGCGGTGGTCCGCGAGGGGGTCGCCGGCTTCCCGGAGCGGCGCTCGATCTGGCCGGCGATCCACCCGCGGCTGCTCGAGCTCGTGCGGGCCCATCGCTCGACCATCATCTTCGTCAACAGCCGGCGCCTCGCGGAGCGCATGGCCGCCGCCTTGAACGAGCTCGGGGGCGAAGGAACGGCGCGCGCCCACCACGGGTCGATCGCCCGCGAGGAGCGCGTGGAGATCGAGGACGCGCTCAAGGCGGGCCGTCTTCCCGCGATCGTGGCCACCTCGTCCCTGGAGCTGGGGATCGACATGGGGGCGGTGGACCTCGTGGTCCAGATCGAGACGCCGCCCTCGGTGGCGAGCGGCATTCAGCGCATCGGCCGCGCGAGCCACCAGGTGGAGGCGGTCTCGCGGGGCGTCATCTTCCCGAAGTTCCGCGGCGACCTCCTGGCGAGCGCGGCCATCACGAAGGCGATGCGGGAGGGCGCCGTCGAGGAGACGCGCATCCCCCGCAATCCCCTGGACGTGCTCGCCCAGCAGCTCGTGGCCGCGGTGGCCCTCGGTGATCGCAGTGTGGACGAGCTTTTCGCCCTGGCGCGCCGGGCCGCACCGTTTGCGGCGCTTCCCCGCGCGCAGTTCGAGGGCGTCCTGGACATGCTTTCGGGACGGTACCCGAGCGACGAGTTCGCGGAGCTGCGCCCCCGGCTCACCTGGGACCGCCTCCGCGGAGTGGTGCGGCCGCGCGAAGGCGTCCAGCGGCTGGTGGTCGCCAACGCGGGCACCATCCCCGACAAGGGCCTCTACGGCGTCTTCCTCGCCGACGGCGAAGGCAGCGGCCGCCGCGTGGGCGAGCTCGACGAGGAGATGGTCTTCGAGAGCCGCGCGGGCGAGGTCTTCGTCCTCGGGGCGTCGAGCTGGCGGATCGCGGAGATCACGCGCGATCGCGTGCTCGTGGTGCCGGCTCCGGGCGAGCCGGGCAAGATGCCCTTCTGGAAGGCGGACCGGGGGGCCCGTCCCGCGGAGCTCGGGCGCGCCATCGGACGCCTGACCCGTGAGCTCCTGGCCGTGCCCCGGAAGCAGGCGCTCCGCCGGCTCCGGGAGGATCACGCGCTCGACGAGCGCGCGGCCCCTAACCTCGTGGCCTACCTCGAGGAGCAGAAGGAAGCCACGGGGGCGGTGCCCGACGACCGGACGCTCGTCCTCGAGAGGACGCGCGACGAGATGGGGGACTGGCGGATGTGCCTCCTGTCGCCGTGGGGTGGCCGCATCCACGCGCCCTGGGCGATGGTGCTCGAGGCCCGGCTGCGGCAGGGGGGAGACGTGGAGGCGGAGGCGGTGTGGAGCGACGACGGCATCGTGGTGCGCGTCCCCGACCGCGAGCGGCCGCCGGACGCGGCGGCGCTCCTTCCCGAGCCCGAGGAGATCGAGGAGCTCGTGATGCGCGAGCTGGGCGGCTCGAGCCTCTTTGCCGGGCGCTTTCGCGAGGCCGCCGGGCGCGCCCTTCTCCTCCCCCGCCGGCGGCCGGGCCAGCGCACGCCGCTCTGGATGCAGAGGAAGCGCGCGGCCGACCTCCTGAAGGTGGCCTCGCGCTATCCCTCGTTTCCCTTGATCCTCGAGGCCTACCGCGAGTGCCTCCAGGACGTCTTCGACCTTCCGGGTTTTGTGGAGCTCGCGCGCCGCGTGCGCCGGCGCGAGATCCGGCTCGTCACGGTAGACACGATGGCTCCGTCGCCATTCGCGGCCACGCTCCTCTACGGCTACGTCGCCAACTACCTCTACGACGGCGACGCCCCGCTCGCGGAGCGGAGGGCGCAGGCCCTCTCCGTCGACCAGGCGCAGCTCCGCGAGCTCCTGGGGGAGGCGGAGCTGCGCGAGCTGCTCGACGCCCATTCCCTCGCGGAGCTGGAGCTTCAGCTCCAGGCCCTGGTACCGCCCTATCTCGCGCGGAACCCGGACCGCCTCCACGACCTCCTGCTGCGGCTCGGCGACTTGACGCTCGCGGAGGCGGAGGCGCGCATCGAGGCGCCTGCGGGACGATCGGCGGAAGCGACGGCTCGGGAATGGCTGGAGGGGCTGGAGCGTGAACGACGGGTAGTCAAGATCACGATCGCGGGAGAGGAACGTTACGTGGCGACGGAGGACGCGGCGCGGCTTCGGGATGCTCTGAGCGTCGAGCTCCCTCTCGGCCTGCCGCAAGCGCTGCTCGGGCCGGTACCGGGAGCGCTCCGTGAGGTCATCGCCCGCTACGCGCGCACGCACGGTCCCTTCGTCACCGCCGACGTGGCGCGCCGATTCGGAACGAAAGACTCCACCGTAGCGGAAGCACTCGTCGAGCTGCGTAACGAGGGGCGCGTGCTCGAGGGGGAGTTCCGTCCCGGCGGCTCGGAGCGGGAGTGGTGCGGCAGCGAGGTGCTCGCCACCCTGCGCCGCCGCTCCCTCGCGCGCCTGCGCAAGGAGGTCGAGCCCGCCGACCCCTCGGCCCTCGCGCGGCTCCTCCTCGACTGGCACGGCATCACCGTGGACACGACGCGCAGCGGCCCCGAAGCGCTCCTCGACGTGGTCGAGCAGATCCAGGGAGCGTCCTGTCCGGCATCCGCCCTCGAGCGCGACGTGCTCCCGGCGCGGCTGCGCGGATACCGTCCGGGCGACCTCGACACGCTGTGCGCTGCGGGCGAGGTCGTGTGGGCGGGAATGGGGGCGCTCGGCGAGCGCGACGGCCGGGTCGCCCTTTTCCTTTCCGACGACCTGCCTCTTCTTTTCCGTCCGCCCGCCGAGAAACCCAAGGGCGAGGGCCACGACCGCCTCCGCGATCACCTGGGCCGTCACGGCGCGTCCTTCTTCGCGGAGCTCCACGAGGCGTTCGAGGGCGGGCTCCCGGGGATGGCTCTCGACGCCCTCTGGGACCTCGTGTGGGCGGGCGAGGTGACGAACGACACGCCGGGCGCGCTCCGGGCCTTTCTGTCCGCGAAGGCGACCAGGGCCGAGCGTCGCCGGCGCTTCGGCCCTTTCCGCTCCCGGCGGCACGCCCCTCCTTCGGGGGCGGGCCGCTGGAGCCTCGTTCCCGTTCCTCGCAAGGCGTCATCATCGACAGACCGGGCGATCGCCCTCGCCGAGCAGTTGCTCGCGCGCCATGGCGTCCTCACGCGGGACGCGGTGATGGCGGAGGAGATCCCCGGCGGCTTCGGGGCGGTGTATCCCGTGCTGAAGGGGCTGGAGGAGACGGGCCGCATCCGCCGCGGATACTTCGTCGTCGGCCTCGGGGGCTCGCAGTTCGCGCACTCGGGGGCGCTGGAGCGCCTGCGTGCCCTGAAGGAGCCCGCCCCGGACTCGCCGCAAGGAGTCGTCCTCGCCGCTACCGATCCCGCGAACCCCTATGGGGCGGCACTGCCCTGGCCGAAGACGGAAGGCGCGCGGCCGATGCGCGCGGCGGGCGCCCACGTCGCCCTCGTGGACGGCGCGCTCACGGCCTTCCTCGGAAAGGCCGAGCGCGAGATCGCGACGTTCCTTCCCGAGAACGAGCCGGCCCGGTCTTCGGTCGCGCGAGCGCTCGCCGGAGCCCTCGCACGCTGGGCGACGCTCACGGGTCGCGCCGTCCTGGGATGGGCCGTGGCCGATGGCGCGTCGCTCGCTGGATCCCCTCTCGCCCCGTTCCTGGTGGAAGCGGGCTTCCTGCGGGCGGGGCCAGGGTTTCGCCTGACCACGGCCCCGACCGAAGAGGGCGCGGAGGAAACGGACCGGGCATGAGCGACGACGAGTTCCTCGAGGCCTTCGAAAGGCTGGAGATCGCGAAGGAGGACTTCCACCATCGCGACCACCTGCGCCTGGCCTGGTCCTGCTTGCGCCACGCGGAGCCCGAGGGCGCCCTGGACCGGGTGCGCACCGCGATCTGCCGGTTCGCGGAGAAGCACGGGGTGCCGAACCTCTACCACGAGACGATCACGCGCTTCTGGGTCGAGCATCTCGCCGCCACGATGAGTGCGTTCCCGGACGCCCCCGACTTCGTCACCCTCGCCGACCGCCGGCCGGAGATGCTCGACAAGGACCTGATCCGGCGGCGCTACCGGCCGGAGACGCTCGCCAGCGAGCGGGCCAAGGCAGTGTGGGTGGAGCCGGATGCCTGAAGGGGGGGCGAAACAATCCGCCGCGGGGTCTTCATAGCCCTCCAAAGGGGGGCGGAATGTTCCCACCGTGTCGTGGAAGGGCGTTCTCGGCGGCGGTCCTTGTCTTCGGGCTTGCCGGGGGGATGTCGCGAGCGGCCGCCGCCGACGAGACACCCAGGCCTCCGTGGTTCGTCACGACCCAGGCCGGCGCCTTCGGCCTGCACGAGGAGAGCGGCCCGGGCGGCGGCCTGCGATTCGGTCGCGACCTGGCGAGGCACGTGTCCCTCGACCTCGGGCTGACCCTCGCCGGCCCCGAGGGATTCGCCTTCGGCACCCTCGACCTGGGGTTGACGCTCAGGCTTTGCGACCAGTGCCGCGTGACGCCCTTTCTCGTGGGAAACACCGGCATCCTGGGCGAAGCCGAATGGGGCGGCTGGTGGTTCGGAGGTGGTGGGGGCTTGGCGGTGAGGATCGCCCCCCACGACTCCCTGAGCATCACCGGCCGATTCGCGAAGCACGACGGCGAGCCCGGCCCCGGGACGCTCGTGGTGGGGTGGACCCACCGCTTCGGAAAGAGTCGATGACAACCATCGGGCCCTTCGATGCGTCTTTAGAGCTAGGTCGGAAGGAGGACCTGCCCTGGAGACCTTCGTCGCCGACGTCCGTCATGCCCTGCGCCGCCTGGGCAAGAGTCCCGGGTTTGCGGGGGTGGCGGTCCTGACGGCGACCGCCCTCCTCGCCGCCTACGGGCCGGCGCGGCGGGCGAGCCGCCTCGATCCCGCGGCGGTGCTGCGGGGGGAATAGCGGGCGGTCAGCGCTTCCGCCAGCCCTTGACGGGGCCGGGGTGGAAGAAGGCGGCGGGCGTCATCACCCCGTCCTGCTTGAACACGAGGCCGTCCTTCATCACGAAGCGCACGTCCTTGAGCGTGTCCACGTCTTCGAGCGGGTTGCCCGTGACGGCGATGAAGTCCGCGGCCATCCCCTCGCGCAAAGCACCCCGCTCCTTGTCCACCTGGGCGCACGCGAACCCGGTGGTGGTCAAGGCCTTCAGGATGTCCGGGCTCGGGATGCCCGCGTCCTTCCAGGTGGAGAGGAACGCGATCGTCATCTCTCCGCGGCTCCGCGTTTCGCCCGTCCTCCAGTAGTCCATGTCCGTCGAGAACGTGACCTTGACGCCGTTCTTCCAGGCGCTCTTGAGCTTCGCCACCGTGCGGTCGTACTCCTCCGCATTCCGCGAAAACTCCCGCGGAGTGTCCGTGGAGGCGAGGTAGATCCCCTTCGCCGCCATCTTCTTGTGGTGGTCCTCGGTGAGGGCGAGCCCGTGCTCGATCGACCAGATCCCCGCCTCGATGGCGCGCGTGGCTCCCTCGGGCGTCTGCACGTGGCCGGCAACCTTCCGGCCGCCCTTCGCCGCCTCCGAGACGAAGAGCTTCATCTCGTCGACGCTGTAGCCCCAGGGCTTGCAGTCGACGCAGATCTTGATGACCTTGGCGCCGAAGAGCATGTTCTCGCGCACCGCCTTCACGATCTCGTCGGGCGTGTCCGCGTCGCGGTACTCGGGGTAGACGATGTCGTGGTGCTTCGCCATCTCGGGCGTGGGCCAGAACTGCCCGCCGAGGCCGCCGATGATGAGGCCGGAGTTGACGAGGGTGGGGCCGGGGATCCACCCCTGGTCGACGGCCACCCGGTGGGCCGTGTCCGTGTAGAGGGCGTTGTTGCCGAGGTCGCGCACGACGGTGAACCCGGAGGCGAGGAGCTGGATGCCGTTCGACGCGGCCTGGATCGCCCGGAGCGCCGTGGAGTCCATCACGTACGTGAGGTAGTAGACGTCGTGCTCGGGGACGTCCTTGTAGGTGAGGCCGAGGTGGGTGTGGGCGTCCACGAGGCCGGGAAGGACGGTGAGGCCCGACAGGTCGATCACGCGGGCGCCCGCGGGAACGGCGGGGTTCGAGCCCACCGCCGTGATCTTCTCGCCCTCGACGACGATCGTCTGGTTCGCGAGGGCCGTGCCCTTCTCGGGATCCACGAGGCGGCCCGCGCGGACGACGGTCGTCTCTGCCACGGCGGGGGAGGGGAGCAGAAGGGCGAAGGCGAAGGCGAGGCGGCGTCTGGTCATCGGCGGGCCTCCAGGCTAGGGGGACTGCTCGGTCAGTTGTCCGACGAAGCCGACGGGCTCGCCCTTGCTGACGGGGGGGGTCGCCACCACGTAGAGGACCTCGCCCGCGAAGGGCGCGCGCACTTCGCCGAGCACGGCGCCGAAGGGGTCGCGCACGCGGCCGATCAGGGTCCCCGCGGCGACGGACTGCCCCCTCTCCACCTGCCAGGACCAGACCCCGGTGGCGGGGGCGAGGAGGACCTCCGACCGGTCCACGAAGAGGGGCTTCTCCACGCGCACGGAGGGCGCGTCCATGATCCCGAGGTGCTTCACGACGGAGAGAGCGCCCGCCTCCTGCGCGGCCACCGACACCTCGTCCGTCGCCCCCATTCCCCCGGACTCCACCGTGATCGCGGGTTTGCCGCGAAGCACGGCGGTGTTCGCGGTGTAGGCGCTCTTCGCGGGGTCCTTGGGCCGCTCGCGGTCGATCACGATGTGGTCGAAGCCGAAGGCGAGGGCGAGCTCCTTGCCCGCGGCGTCCATCTCCGGGCGCCCCGTGATCTGCCAGTAGGAGTACGGCCGCAACGACTCGTTGCCGTCGCCGCAGTGCATGTCGAGAAGGTGCGTCGCCTTGTCGATCACCTCGCGGGCGATCACGGCGGCAATCCGCTCCGTCTGCGTGCCGTCGGCGCGGCCCGGGTACTGGCGGTTCAGGTTCTTCCCGTCCACGTTGTAGTAGATGCGGCGTCCGAAGAACGCGGGGGGATTGGCCATGTGCACGAGGATCACCGCTCCCGACATCCGCCCCGGATCGAGCCGGGCGCGGACGCGGGGGAGGGCCACGACGGACGTGTACTCGTAGCCGTGCGTGCCCGCGACGAGGGCGAGGACGGAGCCCGCCTTCGCACCGTTCACGACGCTCACGGGGATGCGGGTGCCGGGATCGGCGGCTTCGGGCACCTCCAGCCAGCCCGACGCGGCCTCTCCCGGGCGGGCGGTAACGGTGCCCACGGTCAGGGGCGAAGGTGCTCCGGGCGCGGCGAGGAGAGAGACGAGGACGACGTCGAGGAAGAGCATGTTTCAGGCCCTCACGAGGGTGGCGCCCCACGTCATTCCCGCTCCGAAGGCGGTCATGAGCACGAGGTCGCCGGTCTTGATCCGCCCGTCGCGCGCGCATTCGTCCCAGAGCAGCGGGATGGTGGCGGCGGTGGTGTTGCCGAAGCGGTCGATGTTGTGGACGACCTTGTGGTCGGGGAGGTCCAGCGCCTTCTGGCAGTACTCGTTGATCCGCTTGTTGGCCTGGTGCATGAGCACCATCGCGAGGTCGCCCGCGACCAGGCCGTTCCGCTTCAGGAGCGCCTGCGACACCTCGACCATGTTCGTGGTCGCCATCTTGAAGATGAACCGGCCGTCCATCACGGGGATGTGGTCGCCCCGCTGAAACTGGCCGGGATCGGTGTAGGGTCGATGCTTGAAGCCGGTGCCCGGCACGTAGAGCTTCTCGTAGTCGTGCCCGTCCGCGTGCAGCTCCTGGCCGAGGATCCCGCGCTCCCCGTCCTCCGCCACCACCACCACGGCCGCCGCGGCGTCTCCGAAGAGCACGGTGAGGTGGCGGAAGCGCGTGTTCCACGCGTGCTCCTCGGGCGTGGGAGGAGTCTGGCTGCGGCCGTACAGGTACTCGAACTGCGCGGACGACCACGGCATGAAGCCGGAGTGGACCTCGGCCCCCACCAGCAGCACCGTCTTGGCCAGCCCGGCCCGGACGTGGGCGTCGACGAGTTGCAGACCGTAGAGGAAGCCCGAGCACTGCTGGCGGATGTCGAAGCAGGGCACGGGAGAAAGACCGAGCTTGGCCTGGAGGATCGTGCCCGACCCGGGGAAGTAGTGGTCGGGGGTCATGGTGGCGAAGACCACGAGGTCGACTCGGTCCTTTTCGATTCCCGCACTCTCCAGGGCCTTCCGCGCCGCCGCCACTCCGAGATCCGACGTGGCGGTCCCCGGGTCGACGAAGTAGCGGGTCTCCACACCGCTGCGCTCGCGGATCCAGGCGTCGCTCGTGTCCATGATGCGGGCGAGCATGTCGTTCGTGACCCGGTTGGGAGCGACCTCGCTCCCGCTGCCCACGATCACGGCTCGCATCATGCTGCGCATTCTAGTACCGGCCGGGCTTGCCGGGCGGGTCGGGGAACGCTATGGTCGGGCCGTGCTGAAGCCGGGCGACCAGGCTCCCGATTTCCCGCTGAAGTTCACGACGCTCCACGGCCTCCTGCGCGACCGTGCGGTCGTCCTCTACTTCTTCCCCAAGGCGTTCACGCCCGGCTGAACCCGCGAGGCCGGCGAGTTTCGCCGGGAGGCGCTCGTGATCCGCGGCCTCGGAGGCGAGGTCGTGGGGGTGAGCAAGGACACGCCTGAGGTCGCCGACGAGTTCTGCCGGAGCCTGGAGCTTCCTTTCACTCTCGTAGGCGACGAGAAGGGCGAGATCATCCGGGCCTACCGGGTGGGTTGGCCGCTTCTCGGGCTCGCCAAGCGCGTCACCTACGTGATCGGCCGCGACGCACGCATCGGGATGGCGTTTCGCAGCGAGCGCGACCCGAGCGCCCACGCGGCGAAGGCCAAGGAAGCGCTCGTCGCGCTCAGTGGAACGTGAGCCCTATCCCGAATTCGATGACGCTCTGCCGGACGTTCGGAAGCACGACCACGCGATCGAAGACGACGTCCCCCGGCCAGCCGTAGTTGAGGTTCACGACGGGCGTCAGCGAGAGGTTTCCGCCGAGACGCAGGTCCCAGCCCACGCCGGCGACGAAGCCGAATCCCGTCTCGCTCACGCTCACGCTGAGCGAGCCCTGCTGCGCGCTCGTGTCGAAGTAACCCAATCCCGCGCCCGCCTTCAAGAAGAACCCCGAGTGCGCCCCGGGATAGAGGGTGAGCGTCCCCGACAGGTTGCCGAGGGTGGCGCGGACACCGTCCTCCTCCTTCGTCCAGCCGTTCACCTCCGCGCCGAGCAGGAGGTGGCGGTTGAGCGTGCCTCCGAGCTTGACGAATCCGCTCACCGATCCGTCGCGGTCTCCGTCTGCGCACCCGCCGTCGCATTCGATGCGTGCGGACCCGTATCCGAGCCCGAAACCGAACCAGAAGCCTTCCCGCACCTGAGCGTGGGCAGGCGCGGCAGAGACGAGCACCCACGTGGCCAACGCGACCGGCATTCCCACCCGCATCCTGGCCTCCTCCCGTGACACGCTTCCCTAGAGCATCGTCTTCATCCAGAGCTCGTCGAACGCGCCTTCCTTCATGGCCTTCGCCGCGTAGACGATCTGCCCCGTGTGGACGCCCCAATGGTGGGCGGTGCGCAGGAGGAGGGCGAGCACGGTCTGGGGATCGCCCGCACGGTCGCTGACGTCGAGCAGGCGGGTGGGATCGAGCGCCGCGAGCGTGCGGTCCGCTTCCGCGACCGTCTCCTCGAAGACGGCCAGGAGCTCTGCGCGGGGCATCGGCCCCCTCTCCGCGAACTCCTGCCGGCGATCGCGCCGGTAGTCGGAGCCGCCCACCCCCCGCCCCAGGAAGTGGCGGGTGGAGCCGCACACGTGCAGCACGAGGTTGCCCACGGAGTTGCTGCTCGCGTTGGTTCGCCCCCAGATCTGCTCGTCCGTGAGCGACTCGAGGGCGGCCCTCACCTGCGCGGGGTAGCCGCCGGCGACACGCTTGTGGACGTCGTCGACGAGGGCGCGGGCGAGCTCGGTCATGCCCGATGATACCCTTGGGGCCATTGCCTCCGCCCTCCGTCAGCGTCGTCTTCCCGATGTACAACGAGGAGGACTACGTCTCCCGCGCGGTGACCGCGGCTCGCGCCGCCCTCGAGGACCTCGGAGCGGACTTCGAGATCGTGATCGTGAACGACGCCTCCACGGACCGGACAGGAGAGCGGGCGGAGGCCCTCGCCCGCGAGGACTCCCGGGTGCGGGTCGTGCACAACGAGAGGAACCGCACCCTGGGAGGGACCCTCCGGCGCGGCTACGCGCTCGCCACGAAGGATCTCGTGCTCTACAGCGACGCCGACCTCCCCTTCGACTTCCGGGAGGTCGGCCGGGCCATCCACCTCCTGGAGTATCAGCAGGCGGACGTGCTCGCCGCCTATCGCTTCGACCGGACGTCGGAAGGCCTCCTCCGGACCTTCTACACCCTCGCCTACAGCGCGCTCGTGCGCACGCTCTTCCGGCTGCGCCTGCGCGACGTCAACTTCTCGTTCAAGCTCTTCCGCCGCTCGCTCCTCGAGCGGATCGAGCTCGAGAGCGAGGGGAGCTTCATCGACGCGGAGTTCCTCCTTCGCGCGCGGAGGGCGGGGGCCACCATCGTCCAGATGGGGGTCGACTACTTCCCGCGGGTGCGGGGGGTCTCGAACCTCGCCTCTCCGACCGTGATCACGGGTATCCTTCGGGAGATGGCGCGCCTCTGGCGAGAGCTTCGTTAGCCGGGTTTGTCCCACGCCTCCGGGCGTGGTAACTAGGGGCGTCGCCATGCTGACCGACTTGAGCGTCACTCCCATCGCGGAGACCATCCGGCGGCTCTCGGCGGAGCTGCAAGAGCGGCGACCTTCAGGTGCGGTCGGGCAAGGTGGCGAAGACGATCTTCTTCGACCGCGGCCAGCTCGTGTTCGCGGCGAGCAACCTCAAGAAGGACCGGCTGGGCGAGGCGCTCGTTGCGCTCGGCCGCATCACCGACGAGCAGTTCCGCGACGTGTCGGCGCTCATGAGGGCGGACCGGAAGCGGCGCTTCGGGGAGGCCCTCGTAGAGTCCGGGCTCATGGACAAGAAGGAGCTCGGAGGGTCCGTGGCCCGCCAGGTGCGGCGCATCGCACTGTCCCTCTTCGAGTTCACGGAGGGGGCGGCCTCCTTCGAGGAGCGCAAGTGCGCGATCCCCCTCGACTACATGGTCAGCCTCTCCATCCACCGCCTTCTCCACGACGGGATCCGCTCGCTGCCGAGCCGCGAGCTGGTGCTCGCGGGTCTCGGAAACCTGGACCGCACGGTCGTCCTCGCTCCCGTGCCTCCCTTCCCCTTCGAGAAGAAGCGGTCCGCGGAGGAGAAGGAGATCCTGGAGATGGCGCAGAGGAAGGTCACGGTGCGGCGCCTCGGCTGGGCCGCGGGCGGGCTCGCGTTCTCCCGTCTCCGGACCGTGTACTCCTTCCTCGCCGCGGGGATCCTGCAGGACTCGGACGGGGCGAAGGCGGCGCCCCAGCCGGTCGTGCACATGGAGACCGGCACCTTCCTGCTCTCCGCGTTGCAGCGACAGCCCGACCCCACCGGGCAGGAAGCGGTCCGCCTCGAGATCCAGGACGAGCTGGAGCGATCCGCGCACCTCGACCGCCAGGCCTGGCTGAAGGTCGCCTCGAGCGCGCCGCGCGAGCGACCTCCTGAAGGCGCTCGAGGAGAAGATGGAGCGCTACCACGCGCTGCGCGAGGCCGTCGGGGAGGACGAGCATCTCAAGACCGACATCGAGGTGATCCTGGGCCGGGCCTCCGCCATGCTGCGGCTCGCCCGGCTGACTCCGGCCCCGGCCGCCGCGGCCAAGGTCGCGGCCCTCCCTGCGGCGTCCCGCCCGGTCAAGGCGGCCCCGCCCCCTTCCGTGGAGGAGGAGATCGTCGTCGAGGAGGAGGAAGAGGACGAAGGCCTCCCCGACGTGGAAGTCGAAGAGGACGAGGACGAGATCGCGGTCGAGGATCCCCCGTTCGTCGCCGTGGCGCCGCCGCCCGATGTGGAAGACGCACCGACCTTCACTCCCGTGGACGAGCCATTGGAGCCGCCCTCGGACACGCCCGCGCCCACCCCCGAGTCCATGGAGGCCGCGGTTGGCCCCGGCTCCAGCAACTTCGCGGGCCGCGCCAAGATCGACCACCTGCTCATGGAGGGCGAGGTCCGCATGACCGTCTCGGACTACGCCAACGCGGTGAAGGTCTACCTGAAGCTGGTGGAGGCGGCGCCCAAGGTCCCCGCCTACCGCCTGCGGCTGGCCGTGGCGATGACCTGCTACCCCCGCACGGCCAAGCAGGCGGAGCGGGAGTTCCTGGAGGCGGTCCGCCTCGACCCGAACAACGCGGACTCCCACTACCAGTTCGGCCTCTACTTCAAGGCGATGAAAGTGCGCTCGCGGGCGGTGGCGGAGATGCGCACGGCGGTCAAGCTCAATCCCCGGCACGAAGGGGCTCGGGAGGAGCTGGAGTCCCTGAGCCCGAAGGACTCCGTCCTGGGAAGCCTTCGCAAGATGTTCCGCTAGCCGCGGCGAGCGGCGCGGGCGGCGGCCCCGAGGACGCCGAGAGTGAAAACGGCCACGAGCGCGAGCCGTGGGTCGCGGAGGGCGAGGGCGTCGAAGGCGAAGAGCGCAGCCAGCAGCAGGAGCACGATCGCGGGACGAACGCCTCCGGCCCGGCCCAGTCGCGCGGCGAGGCCCTCGCCCACGACGCTCGCCGGGGGACGGCGGGTCAGCGTCCACGCGACAGCCCAGAGGCCGAGGACCGCGACCCATCCCGCGGCTCCCGTGAACGCGCGCTCCGCGCGGAGGCCCGTCCACACGAGCCCGACGAGGACGAGCGCCGCAACGGAGATCGCCCCGAGGCCGATGCGCCTCGCCGCCTGCGCGGCGAGGGACCTGCCGTCCGCGAACTTCTCCGCGCCCAGGGTGTAGCTCCCCACGATCACAGACCATCCCACGAAGTTGCCGATGGGCACGCTCAGCCAGGCACCGGCGGGTGTCCACGACCAGAGCCCTCGCGCGGCCGCGACGGGCTCCATGAGCAGGTCGAGGCTGACCCCGAAGAGGGCGGCCCCCGCGGCCCGTTCCCCGGGGGAGGGACCGCAGAGCCGGGCGGCGAGGGCCATCGCCGAGGTGATGACGGCCGCCCACGTCGCCGCCACCGCCAGGGGTACGCCGCCGGGAGCGAGACGCCAGGACGCTCCGTACACGTGCGAGGCGAAGACCGCGATCGCCACGCGCTCGAGTGCGTACCCGTAGGCGACGAGGGCCAGCATCTCCACGATCGCCCGTTGCGCTCCGAGCGCGCGCCGGGCGTGGACGAAGGCGAGGGCGAACGCCGCGGGCGCGGCCACGAGCTCGTAGGCCGCGGGAGGGACGCTCACGAAGGGCGCTCGGTCGTCTCGGCCATGCCGTAGCCCGCGTGGCTCTCGCCTTCGTAGCGCGTGAAGTTCTCGTGCAGGACCAGGCGGTAGGGCCGGCCCGCGAGGTGGCGGAGGAGGCGCCGCTCCACGTCCACGGGCACGGTGAGGGTTCGCGCCACCGTGCCCCGCAAGCGCAGGCCAAGGCCGCGCTCGGTCGTGACCTGCAGCTCGAAGGTGCGGAGCGGAGCGCCAAGGGTTCCGTCCGGTACGAAGAGGACGCGGGTGATCCGCTCCGCGCGATCGCCCCGCGTGAGGAAGCCCCCCTCGATCCGGCGTCCCCGCACGCTCACCGCCAGCGCGTGGACGGACACCTCGTCGCCGCCGCTCCGCGGAAGGAGACGCGCGGTGAAGAGCCTCCAGTGATCGGCGGCGTCCCAGCTGCGACGCCCCCAGGAGTGGTCCCGGCTCCCGGTGCCCCGGACCGCGCAGTGCTTGCCGTCCACCTCGACGAAACCCCGCCAGATCCCCGACTGCTCGACGTGGTGCGCTCCCAGCGGGGCGAGTGCTTCGAGAACGTCGTCGGGAAGGCCGCGGCAGAAGTCGATCGCCGGTGTCGTGGGCTCGAGCGTGAGATCGAGACGAACGTCGACGGTGCGGGGCGTGAGGAGGAGAGGGACGAGCGAAGGCGGAAAGGAGTCGGGGTCGTGGGGGGCGAGCCGTGTCTCGAGCCGGATCCGGAACGGACGCCAATCGATCCGGACCCCGCCCACCCCGAGGCCCGCCTCGAGATCCGGCGCGCGGAGGTCCAGCCCGAAGAGGAGAGGACCGTCTTCCCGCCGGAGCGCGACGAGGGCCTCGCCCCTTCCTCCCGCGCGGAGCCCCGCGGAAGCCACGAGGTGCATTCCGCGTTCGGGGTCCTGGACGTTCAGGTAGACGCTCTCGCGGGCGAGGGGGTGCTCCTCGAGCGGGTGGAGCGTCTCGCGGCTCGTATCCTCCGAGACGAGTGACGGGGGAAGCGTCGACGGGGTCGCCGCACCGGCTCCCACCTCGTCCGCCTCCACTCTGGTCACGAGGCCCCTTCCGCCGTCGACGACGAGTCGCTCGCCCGTCCGGACGGACTGCGTGACGCCCCGGACGTCGACCACGCAGGGGACTCCGAGCTCGCGCGCGACCACCGCTCCGTGGGAGAGAAGGCCGCCGATCTCCGCCACCGCGCCCGCGGAGACGGCGAGGACGGGGCCGTAGGCGGCGTCGAGCACGCGCGCGACCAGGACCTCGCCCGGATCGAGCCGGAGCGGCCCGCCCGGCTGCAAGACCCGCGCGGGCCCGGCCCCCACTCCCGCGCTCACTCCCGTGCCGCGCCAGGCCTCCGCCGGGATCTCGGCGGCACTAGCACCTCCGAGGTCCACCTCGCGGGGAGCGTCGAGGCTTCCCTCGCGATCGTGCCGGCGCCGCCGCCGGGCGACGAGGGCCCCCGAAGGAGACTCGCCGTGGAGAGCCCGCCGGAGCTCGTCCCTGGTCAGGAAGAAGACGTCGTCCTCGCGGAGGATCCGGCCCCGCGCGACGAGATGCCGGCCCGCGGCCCGGGCCACGCGCCGACCGTGGTGGACGAGGCGGACGGAGAGCTCCTTCGTCCGCTCCCGCTCGCGGACCGCGGCCCGCGCTCCCGCAAGCGCCCACCGAAAGACCGGGCGCGTGAACGCTCCGGCTCCGGCGAAGAGCGCTTCCTCGTCCGCGTAGCGGGTGGCGGCGGCGGCGCGGCGGCGGAAGGACGCGTCCCCTCCCGCCTGGGCGAGCGCGCGGAGCGCGCCGAGCGGAGGCTCCGGGTCGTCCTCCCAGGCCGAGGAGAAGAGCTCGCCTTCGGCCACCGAGCGATGGCCGAAGCGGTCCAGGAACTCGCGAAGCCGCTCTCCGAGCGCGCGGGGGGCGTTGGCCGGCGGCGAGGGCTCCGCCCGCAGCCATGCGAGCCAATCGGGGCGGCGTGCGGCCTCGGTGGCGAGGGCCTCGAGGGCGAGAGCAGGCGCGACACTCGCCACGTCCGGAAGGCCCGCCACCAGCCGGTTGACGCGCTCGGCCGTCGCGCCGGGACGGAAGCGGTCCAGGAGTCGCGCGAGCAGGGCCAGGCGGAAGCCGCACGAGCCGGAGACGGCCACGTGGGCCCGGGCGACACCGTACCCCGTCTCCGCGAAACGGTCGAGACGCTCGAGGAGCCGCCGTTCGTCGCCGTCGTCGACCGGCGGAGGGGCGGAGAGCCCGCCCACGGCCCGGGCGGCGGCCTCGACCAGGGCGGGAAGCCGGCCCGCCAGGCCGAGAAGGCGCAGGAGGACGCCTAACGCAGATACGGAGGGGGCGGGAGCGGCGCCCGCGCCCGATCCCCCCCCGAGGAGCAGCGCTTCCGCGGCTTCGGGAGTGACGCCGGGCAGTCCCGCGGCCACCTCCACGCAAAGCGAGAGGTTGAGGTAGAGACGCCGGCGGTAGAGAACGAGGAAGGGAGGAGCGCCGGCAGGCAGGAGGCCGACGTCGCGGGCGACGTCCCGGAAGGCCCGCTCGAGGAACGCACCCACCGTGGACCAGGTGAGGGGCGTGACGGGGTCGGGCAGCACCTCCCCGACGTTCGCCCGGGTCAAACGCCGGAGACGCGGGTCGGGCACGTCCTCCGGCTCGACGGTGATGGGGCGGCTCTGGAGGAGGACGGGCCCGTCCGATCCCAGGGCCCACTCCACGTCGCGTGATGCGCCCGCGAGCGTCTCCACCCGGAGCGCGAGGTCGGAGACTGCCCGGAGGTCCGAGGGGCCGAGGCATCCCGCGTCCGGGCCGTCCACCCGCGCGCGCGTCCGGCGATCGACGAGGTAGCGGTCGGGGGTGGCGGAGCCCGAGACGACGGCGTCGCCGAGACCGGCGTGGGCTTCGACGAGCAGCCGCCTCTCGTCGTGCGGGTGACGCGTGAAGACGACGCCCGCGGCGCGGGCGTCCACCATGCGCTGAACGAGCACCGCGAGCCGCCCCCGGGGAGCGCCCACGAGCTCCGCGTACCGCGCGGCCGCGGCCTCGGACTCGCGACACTCGCGCACGGCGGCCGCGAGGGCCTCCGGTCCTCGGACGCCGAGCACCGTCTTGTACTGTCCGGCGAAGCTCGACTCCTCGAGGTCTTCCGCGCTGGAGGAGGACCGCACGGCCACCTCCCCGCCGAGCTTCGCGTAGGCGGCGAGCGCCGCGTCCACGGGAGCGTCCGCGGGAAGCACGAATCCCTCGGGGACGGGCAGGCCCTGGCGGCCGAGCACGGCGAGAGAGAACGCCTTGGCCCCCACCCGTCCGCGGTCCTCGTCGCGGATCTCGGACAGCCACACTACGGCGCCCATGAGGCGCGGCATGTTACCAGGGGCGCGTCGAGAACTCGTAGACGAACCAGATCGCGAGGAAAGCCAGGGTCAGCGTCGCGCCCCGCGGCGCGCGGTGCTTCACCCGACGCCAGAGGGCGGCGCCGAGCAGCAGGAGGGGGACCATCGCCACGGTGGCGGCGAGGGCTCCTCCGTACCCGAGTCGCCCGTGCCAGGCCACGAGCGGCGACGGCCACAGCACTCCTCCGAAGAGCAGGACGAGATGGAGGACGTAGACGAGGAGCGTCTCGTGGCCGAGGAGGCCGAGGGCCCGGATGCCGACGACGCCAGAGTCCGCCGCCGCTTCCACGAGGCGCAGGAGCAGGAGGAGGGCGCCCAGCCGCAGGAGCACGTAGGCGGGGGAGACGCCCCAGAAGTCCACGTGCCCTCGCAGCGGGACGGCGAGGAGCAGGCCCCCCAGGAGGAGGACGATCCCGGACACCGCGGCGCGCCTCTTGCGGCGCCGGGGGTCGGCCCGGCCGAGGGCGGCGCCCGCGACCGTCCCCGCGAGAACGAACGCGGAGAAGGGGAAGACGGGGAAGCGCGACCCGGTGCGCTCGTCGAGGTACGCACCGAGGAAGGGAGGAAGCTGCCGGGAAACGCCCGAGCTCCAGACGAGAGGGCCCGCGGCGAGCACGACGACCCCCAGCGCGGCGGCGACGCGGGTCCACCGTCGGCCCGCGAGGAGCTGGAGGGCCAGCACCACGAGCTGGGTGACCGCGATGACCTGGAGGGCGTCGCAGGCGAAGAGGGCCGCCTTCTCCGCGGGGGAGGCCGCCCGCGTCTTCCAGAGCGAGAAGTAGGGGAGGTGGAGCGCGTAGCCCACCCCGAGCACGAAGAGGAGCCGCCGCGCGCGGCGCCAGGCGGCGCGGAGGGAAAGCGGGGCGCGGGGGAGCCCGGCCACGAAGCCCGAGGCGAAGAGGAAGCCCGGGCGCGGTGGAGCCGTGGAAGATGCGTCTGGTAGACGTACCAGGGCGGCGGCCCTCGCCTCGGACGGAGGAGGGTGTCGCACACGTGACCCTGCACCATGACGAGGGCCATGAGCCCGCGGAAGGCGTCGATGTAGAGCTCGCGCGGTCGGCGGTGACGCCGCGGCGTCCACTAGCCGGCGATGAGGCCGCTCGGCGTTCTGGGCCGCGTCCTGGACGTGCTTCAGGAGCATGGCCTCGGGGCCGGCTCCCACGAACTCGACGTCGGCGCCCACCACCGTCTTGGGCACGGAGGAGACGCGGTACTGCCGCGCGAGATCCGGGAAGCCCGTGACCTCGACGCCGTCCGCGGTCACCTTGTCGCTCTCCAGCGCGAAGCGGATAGGCCAGGCGCACGGCCCGGGGGCAGTACGGTCAGGTGGGGGTGGAGAAGACCTGGAGGTGCACGGGCCGCTCGAGGGCGGCGAGGGCGTCCTTCGTCTCGGCGGAGAGGCCGCTCTCCCCGCTCGAGACGTCGAGGATCGCGTCCACGAGCGTGCCGAACTCGTAGCCGCGCGGGCAGCCCGTAGAAGCGGATGCCGTAGTCCTTGTCCGCGCCCAGGATCGCGATGGCGGGGATGCGCTCGATACCCGAGCGCCTCCACCCTCTCCTTGTCGAGCACGAAGTTCACGGACTCCACCGTGAGCCGCGGGTCGAGCGCGGCCAGCTCCTCGACGAGCCGCTTCACCTGCTCCGACTCGGGATCGGCGAGCGCCTGGGAGAAGACGACCAGGCGCACGGGGTTCGCGAGCTTGGCGAACTCCTCCTTGAGCTGGGCCTGCGACCTCCTCGTCGATGAGCGCCATCAATCCCCTTCGCTCCTTCCCGCGGAGTATACCGTGCTCGGACGAGCGATCAGATCCAGGTCGGGAACCACGTCCAGAGGCCGGGGCCGTGCCCGAACGCGGTAGAACCAGAGCGGGACGGGCACGGGCAGGGCCACGAGCAGGGGAAGAAAGAGCGACGAACAGCGCGACGACGAGGCCCACGTACGCCCGCGCGAGCAGGCCGTCGCGGCCGTCCCAGCGCCGGTCGAGGAGCATGCCCAGGCTCAGGCAGGCGTAGGGGATGGCCTCGAAGAGGTAGTGGCTGTAGTTGAGCGTGCGCGGCGAGATGCCCCACGGCAGGTAGAGGCAGCAGAACCCGAGCCCGGCGAAGAGCCGCCGCGGGTCGCGCGCGCGCGCGCCGGTGACGAGGGCCCAGAGGGTGACGGGCACCGACACCCACCAGAGCGCGGGGTTGCCGAGGGCGACGATGCCCGCGGATCGTCGTCTCGGTTCTGCTTGTAGAAGTACCAGGTCGGGCGGTAGAGCCACGGCCACGTCCACCACTCGCTGAAGTAGGGATGGGTGGCGGTCGAGGTTGGCGTGGTAGCGCCAGACCTGCACCTGCTCCTGCCAGAGCTGGCAGCGCTCCCCGTGGCGACGTCGGCCAGGGACTGTAGCGTGTTGGGTGAGGGGTCGACGGCGCGGAGGTGGCCGCGCACCACCAGCGGGAGGTAGCTCACCACGTAGACGGCGACGGGAAGGAGGCCGAAGGCCAGCACCCCGAGTGCCAGCTCGCGCGGGGCCAGGAGCCGGCGGGCCCGCAGGACGAGGAAGACGAGGCCCAGGAAGCCCCAGGCCCAGAGGCTCGTCCAGCGCGTGGAGAGGGCGAGGCCGAGGAAGAGCCCGACGAGCGATCATGCCGAGCCGGGGCGAGCCGCTCCGCGAGGCCGGCGCGCAGGAGGGCGAGCGCGGCCGCGCAGCTGGAAGAGCACGGCGAAGATGTTGGTCATGGCGATCCGGCTCTGCACGAGGTAGACGCCGTCCGCGAGGAGGAGGACGGTGGCGAGGATGGCCGCGCGCTCCGTCGCGGAGGACGCGCCGCGCGAAGAGGAAGAAGACGGGGGCGAGCAGAGTTCCCGCGACGGCGGAGGCGAGGCGCCAGGCCCAGGGCTCGTAGCCGAAGGCCCGACCCCGATCGCGATGAGGAGCTTGGCGGTGGGCGGGATGGACCCACTCCGTCGGGCTGCTCGCCCCGCGAGGTACTGCGCGCGCGCTCTTCGCGTGGTAGACCTCGTCGAAGTACTCCTCCGCGGGGAAAGCCGAGCCCGGGCAGGCGGAAGACGGCCGCGACCACGGTGAGGAGCAGCGCGAGCGCGAGCTCGCGGCGCGGGCCGGGCGGAGGCAGCCTCATTTCGAGGGCTTGCGCGCGGCTTCAGGAGCTCGAGGGCGTAGGCGATGGGCACGCCGAAGGAGTTGCCGCCGAACTTCGAGAGCACGGCGTACTCCACGGCGATCACCCCGCCGCTGCTGTTCAGCACGGGCCCCCCGCTGCCGCCCTGCGTGGTGGGAGCGTCGAACACGATGTCGGTCTTCGTGATGTCGCCGATGTGGCCCTGGGTGGTGGAGGGCCGGATGAGGCCCTTCTTCGGCGAGGCCTCGGTCACGCGCTCGGAGCTCGTGCCGGTGCCGGCGAGGATGTCCTTCACCACCGTGCTCTCCGCCTTGGCGAGGATGGCCTCGAGCCCGGCGGGATAGCCCACCACCACCACGGGCTGACCGGCCACGCGCCCCCGCCCGATGCGATCGAGGGGGAGCACGGGGATCTTGCGGCGCCGCGGCTCGAGACGCACCACCGCGAGGTCCGACGTCTCGGAGAGCCGCTCCACCTCCAGGTCGAAGGGCTCGGTCTCCTGGGGGAAGAACGCGCGGAAGGACGATGAAGCGCGGGCTTGAAGCCGCGGTCCACCTGGACGCTGCGCGGTGGCGTCGTTCCACCAGGGCTCGGCCACGTGGCGGTTGGTGAGGAGAAGCCCCTTGCTGTCCACGAGGAAGCCGGTGCCGAAGTACTCCACGAGGTGTACCGCGCCCCGCGCCCGCGTGGTCGAGCACGGGGGTGCCGTCGTCGTCGCGGACGATCCGGTCGTCGTCGTCGAGGCGGTAGCCGCAAGGGGCGGCCGGCGGCGTCGTAGAACGCGTAGCTCCCCTGGATGAGGCCGACCCCGGCGCCGTACTCGCGGATGATCCGCTCGCCCACCGCGCGCTCGCTCTCCAGGTTCAGCAGCCGGCTCGCGGGTCTGGGCGAGGTCGTCGCGCACCGCGGCTACCTGTCCCGCCGTCGCCTCCCCGAGCTGGGCCGTTGAGCGCCTCCTCGCGTGACGCGAGCTCCTCGATCTGGCCCTCCAGCGCGGAGCGGTCGCTTTCCGCATGGCGACGCTCCTCGTCGATGCGCTCGTAGAACAGGAGCCGCTCCTGCTCCGCGATCTGGCATGTCCTGGCGGAGGCGCCGGAGCTCCGCGCGCAGCAGGGCGCCTGCCACTGGCTCCAGGCGAGCACCGCCGCCCCCCCGGCGAGGGCGAGCAGGACGGCCCAGCGGAACAGCGGGCTCGTGCGGACGCTCGTCTCGTGCACGAGCGCCCTCGCCAGGAACCGCCGCGTCGGAGAGGCTCGGGGGCTGCCTTCGGGGCGGGCCCACGCCAGGGCCTTGCCGAGGGGGATCCGCTGTTTCTCCTTCTCGTCGCGGAGCCGGAGCCGGGGCCCACCGCTGCCCAGCTCGAGGACGTCGCCGTCGCGCAGGACCGCCTCGTGCACGGGCTCGCCCGCGAGGAGCGTGCCCCTCTCCGAGCCGCCGTCCTGGAGCACCACCTCGCCGTCCGCTCTCGAAGACGCGGCAGTGCGCAGGCGCGGTCCCCGGCACCTTCACCGGCGCCTCCTCGCGCGGAGCCGACGCTCGGCGGGGAGAGGCGACCTCGTCGACGGCGCCGCGTCGGGGCCCGGACAGGTGGACGAAGCTCAGGCGTCGGGCCAAGCGGGCAGCGGCGCGCTCAGGGAGCGCCGAGCTCCCGCGCCCCGCGGGCGCCGATCTTCCGCTCGATCGCGGCTTCCGTCATCCGCGCCCAGTTCGAGGCGCCGACGCGCACGAAGACCTCGACCCGCGCGTCCTTGAAGAGCTCGTGCGCGAACATCGACTCCGGGTCGTCGGTGGTCGAGGTGTAGCGGCCGTCCGGACGGAGGACGACGAGCGTCTGCTGGCCGGCGTCGAGGGGCTTGCCCGCCTGCGTCACCTGCTCCCAGGCGGAGCCCCAGTTCTGTCCTCCTCTCCCACCCGCCGGAAGTTCGCGGTGGCCTGGATCGACCGGATCGGCTCGCGAGCTCTTGTTGCGCAGGCGGAAGCGGACGACCGGGGCGATGTACTGCGTCTCCCCCTTGGGCGAGTCCACCGCCCAGTAGGTCTCGACGTCCGCGACCTCGAGCTCTGCCTTGGGGTCGGGCGTGCGGCAGCCGGCGAGGGCGGCGAGCAGGAGAAGGCGGAGCGGAAGCCTCGACCGCTGCATCCCAGGATTCTATACGCGGTTGACGCTCGCGACCGCGGGGCCGGCAGGGGGAGGGCGATGCGGAAGCGGGCGCCGTCGACCCGGCCGAGTCGGGGAGGCAGAGCTCGAGCGTGCCCCCGTGGTCCTCCACGAAGCGCCGGGCCACCGCGAGGCCGAGCCCCGTCCCCTTCTTCTTGCCGAGGGTCACGAAGGGCTCGAAGAGCCGCTCCCGCATCTCCGTCGGCCACACCCGGCCCCTCGTCGGCGAGGACCAGCTCGAGCTCGTCGCCCGTCCGTCGGCGGCCACGGTACGCGCGCGAGATGTGGATGCGGCCGCGCGCCGCCCATCGCGTCGCGGGCGTTGGCCGCGATGTTGGAGACGGCGCGGCGCAGCTTGTCCACGTCGAGCGCCGCGGTCGTCTCGGCGGGCACCTCGAAGTGCGCGGACGACCTCGAGCGCCCGGCAGCTCCGACGCGAGGCCCGCGGCACAGCTCCTGAGGAAGACGGGCAGGGAGACCGCTCGCCGGGCCAGCGTGCTCCCCGCCGCGCGCGAAGTCCAGGGTCTCCCCCGTCATGCGCTCGAGGCGGTCCACCGCCTGCCACGATGAGCTCGGCCCGCGCCCGCACCTCCTCCGCGCCGAGCCCCGGCTCGAGCAGGGTCTCCGCGTAGCCGCGGATGACGGTCATGGGGCCGCGGAAGTCGTGGGCGAGCATGCTCGCCATCGTCCCGAGGGCGGCCATGCGCTCGGAGGCGATCAGCTCCTTCTGGTAGAGGTGGTTCTCGAGGGCGAGGGCGGCGCGGGAGGCGATCACGGAGACGAGCCGCGCCTCGGCGGGGCGGAAGGGCGCGCGGCGCCCGGCGCCGCTCGGCCCGAGCACCAGCATGCCCACGAGGCCGCTGCGCGCCATGAGGGGAACGAGGGTCCCCGTCGCCCTTCCCCGGGGTCTCCAGGAGCTGGCCGTCGGACAGCAGGTACCGGGTCTCGGGGGCGCCGAGCCCGTCCGATCCCGGCCGAACGGGGTGCATGCTGCGTCTCACCTCCCGCGGGAGCGACGCCTTCGAAGCGTGTCGAGCTTGCGGTCCCAGAGGAGGAGTGTCGCCCCCCGGATGCCGAGCGCCGCGGGCAGGGCCCGGGTGAGGAGGCGGACGAGGCCCTCGAGGTCGGCCGCCTCCAGGACCTGGTCGGCGAGTCGGCGCAGCGACGTCAGGCGTCGATGCCCTCATGACCCGGCGTTTGACAGCTCGAAAACCGCGCTCGGTATGATACGGCCTTCCCCTGCGCGAGCGGCCGACCTCGCTCGAGCGGAGGCTGTCGGGCCCGGAGCTCGTGCCCGGCCGTGGCGGAATTCATCAGAACGGAGCTCATAGCCCATGATCGAGGTCGAGAACCTGACCAAGAGGTACGGCCGGCACACCGCGGTGGACGGGATCTCCTTCCGCGTCGAGAAGGGCGAGATCCTCGGGCTTCCTCGGCCCCAACGGGGCGGGGAAGACCACCACCATGCGGATCCTCACCTGCTATCTTCCCGCCACCGAGGGCACGGCCCGGGTGGCCGGCTACGACGTCTTCGACGCGCCCCTCGAGGTGAAGCGGCGCGTCGGCTACATCCCCGAGACGCCGCCCCTCTACCCCGACATGGACGTGGCCGGACTTCCTGAACTTCTGCGCCAAGATCAAGGGCGTCCCCGCGAAGGACCGCAAGGCGCAAGGTCGACGACGCCATCGGCAAGTGCCGGGTGGCGACGTGCGCGGCAAGCTCATCGGCAAGCTCTCCAAGGGCTATCGCCAGCGGGTGGGCCTGGCCCAGGCCATCCTGCACAACCCCGACGTGCTGATCCTCGACGAGCCCACCGCCGGCCTCGACCCCAAGCAGATCATCGAGACCCGCGAGCTCATCAAGAGCCTCGGAGGCGAGCACACGATCGTGCTCTCCACCCACATCCTGCCCGAGGTCTCCATGACCTGCGGGCGCGTCGTCATCATCAACAAGGGCCGGGTGGTGGCGGAGGACACGCCGGAGAACCTCACCCACCGGCTGCGGGGCGCGGGCGGCCTGCGCCTCGAGGTGCGGGGCGAGGAGACGCTCGTCCTCGCAGCGGTGCGCGGGCGTTCCCGGCGTGCTGCAGGCGCGCGGCCGGACGGACGCCCACGGCATCGTCACCGTCGAGGTGGAGGCCGAGGCGGGGCACGACGTGCGCGCCGAGCTCGCGGCCGCGATGGTGGCCAGAGGGCTTCGACCTCCTCGGCCTCGCAGCAGGCGGGGATGAGCCTGGAGGAGATCTTCCTGCACCTCACCACCACCGACAGCGCCGCCGACGCCGGCCGCCCCACGACGACGGAGGTGAGCGCGTGACCGCCCTCAGCAACATCGGCGCCATCGTCGGAGAAGGAGTGGCGCCACTACTTCGGCAGCCCCATCGCCTAGGTGGCCCTCTTCGTGTGGACGTTGCTCTTCGGGGCCTTCTTCACCTTCGCCTTCTCCTTCTTCCTCGAGCAGTCGATGCGCATGGCCCAGCAGTCGATGGAGATCGGGGGCGGGCCCAAGATGTCGCTCAACGAATAGCTCATCCGCCCCGTGCTCCAGAACATGGCGGTGGTGGCGCTCTTCGTGGCCCCCATGCTGACCATGCGGCTCTTCGCGGAGGAGAAGCGGCAGGGCACGATCGAGCTGCTCGCCACCTCGCCCCTCACCGACTGGCAGATCGTGCTCGGCAAGTTCCTGGCCGCGGTCGGGCTCTTCGCGCTCATGATCCTGGCCGGCCTCCTGAACGTCGCCCTCTGTTCACTACGCGGCTCCCGCCCCGGAGTGGAAGCCGATCGTCACGGGCGCCCTCGCCCTCTTCCTGCTCGGCTGCTGCTTCATCGCCCTCGGGGCCTTCGTCTCCACGCTCACCGCGAACCAGATCGTGGCCGGCATCCTCACCTTCTGCCTCTTCCTCGGCATCTGGATCCTGGGCTGGCTCGACGACCCCATGGCCGGCGCCCTTCAAGAAGGCCGTCGCCTACCTCGGCGTCACCACGCCACATGGAGGACCTGTCAAGGGAGTCATCGACCTGAAGGACGTCGTCTTCTACCTGAGCTTCATCGGCTTCGGCCTCTTCCTCGCCCACCAGTCGGTGGAGAGCCAGCGGTGGAGGGCCTAGGCCATGACGCCCTGAAGAAGCTCATCGACTTCCTCGCCCCCCTGGGCTTCGTCGTGATCGTGGGGGCGCTCGCCTGGGAGCGCTGGGGCGACGACGCTGCCCGGCGGCTTCCGCCCCTGGCTCGTCGGGGCGCTCGCCCTGATCGTCCTCCACCTCCTCCTCCGCTGGGAGGACATGGCCGGGCGGATCGGCCGCCGGCAGGTGAAGTACGGCGCCAACACCGCTCGTCGTGGTGCTCGTCGTGCTCGGCATCCTCGGCGCCTTCAACTACCTGGCCGTCCGCAGCTCGAAGCAGTGGGACCTCACCAAGAACCAGCGCTACAGCCTCTCCGACCAGACGAAGAAGGTGGTCTCCGGCCTCAAGGACGACGTGAAGATCACCTACTTCCAGCGCGGCCGCGACATGAGCCGGGGACAGGACCGCCTCAAGGACTACCAGGCGCTCTCGCGCAAGCTGAAGGTCGAGTTCGTGGACCCCGTGGCGAGCCCGGCCAAGGCCCAGGCCTACGACGTGCGGGGGCCCTGGCCCATCCTGATCGTGGAGCGCGGGGACAAGACGCGAGAGGATCACCAACGACTCCGAGCAGGACCTCACGAACGCGCTCATCAAGGTCACGCGCGAGGGGAAGAAGACGGTCTGCTTCGCCGAGGGCGAAGGCGAGCGCGACCTCGACGACACCGCCGACGCGGGCTTCTCCGGGGCCAAGGCCGCCCTCACCAAGAGCCAGTACGAGGTCAAGAACGTGCTCCTGCTCCGCGAGAAGACCGTGCCCGCGGACTGCACCGTCTTCGTGGTGGCGGGTCCCGCAGAAGGACCTCCTGCCCGAGGCCACGGGTGCCATCCGCGCCTACGTGAAGGACGGGGGCAAGGCCCTCGTCATGGTGGAGCCCGAGTGAAGGAGACGTACCCGAACCTCGACGCGCTCGCTCAAGGACTGGAACGTCGAGCCGGCAAGGACGTGGTGGTGGACGTCTCCGGGATGGGCCAGCTCTTCGGCGCGGGCGAGCTGACCCCCATCGCCGCCGAGTACCCCTTCCACGAGATCACGAGGGACTTCCGGGTCATGACCGCCTTCCACATGGCGCGGAGCGTCCAGGCGGGGAAGGGCGCGGCGCCGGAGGGCGTCTCCGCGCAGGACCTCGTTCGAGACCTCGGCCCGATCGTGGGCGGAGACGGACCTGACGCTCGGGGGCCGAGCTCGTGTTCGACGAGGGCAAGGACAAGAAGGGGCCCGTCACCCTCGGAACGGCGGTGACCTTCCGGAAGTCGGCGCCCGACGCCCACGCCGTCTCCGCTCCCGCGTCCCCCGGAGGAGAGGAGCCGCCGAAGCCCCCGGAGGGCCGGGTCGTGGCCTTCGGCGACTCCGACTTCGCGAGCAACTCCCTGCTCGGCTTCCAGGGCAACCAGGACTTCTTCCTGAACGTCGTGGCCTGGCTCGCCGAGGACGCCGACCTCATCTCGATCCGGCCCCGAGAGCCGGACGACCAGCGGCTCTTCCTGACCCGCGACCAGCAGCAGAACGTGGGCGGCGGTGGCGCTCGCCCTCATCCCCGGCCTCTTCGTGGTGCTCGGCGTCTGGACCTGGTGGGCGGCGGCGAGGCATGAAGCTGCCCAGTTCTGGCGGACCTACGCGGCCGTGCTCGTCCTCGCCGGCCTCGGCGCCTACATCTACTTCGTCGAGTCGAAGCGCGAGCCCTCGGGCGACGACAAGCCGAAGGAGAAGGTCTTCCCGCCCTCGACAAGACGAAGGTCAAGGAGGTGGCGATCGACGCCACGGGGGGCGAGAGCATCCGGCTCGTCCGGGACGGAGCGGGGTGGAAGATGGCCGCCCCCTTCGCGGGGCCCGCGGACACGAGCGCCGTCGACTCGCTCGTGGGGACGCTGGAGACGCTGCAGATGGACGAGGTCGCGGTGGAGAACGCGACTACGTTCGCGGAGTACGGGCTGGACAAGCCGCGGATCACGGTGTCGCTGACGGTGGAGGGCGCTCAAGCACCCCTCCGCCTGGAGCTCGGCGGAAAGCTCGCGGACCAGAGCGGCGTCTACGCGAAGGTCCCGGACAAGGCCCGCGTCTTCACGATCGCGTCCTACGTGGAGTCGTCGCTCGACAAGAAGCCGTTCGACCTGCGCGACCGCGACCTCCTCCACGTGAAGCGCGACGCCGTGAAGACGCTGGAGGTGGCGGGGCCGGAGGCGTCGACTACGCGCTCGCCAAGGACGACAAGGGGGAGTGGGCGTTCACGAAGCCGATGGCCACGAAGGCCGGGCGCTGGTCGGTGGACGGTCTTCTCGGCACCGTCGAAGGCCTGCGCATGGAGTCCGTGGCCTCGGAGGACGCGAAGGACTTCAAGCCGTACGGCCTCGACAAGCCCGCGCGGACGCTCACCTTCGGGCTCGCCAGCGGGGGGACCAAAATACTCGAGATCGGCAAGGCCGCCCCGGGAGACAAGAAGCTCTACGCGCGGCCCGCGGGATCGTCGCTGGTGGCCGTCGTCGCGGGTGCTATCGACGAGCAGGTCGGCAAGGGGATGAAGGACCTGCGGGCGAGGCGGCTGCTCGAGGTGGCGACCTACGAGGTCGAAGGCTTCGACGTCCAGCAGGGGGACGCGAAGCGCACGTACGCGAAGACGACGGCCAAGGACAAGGACGGCCTCGAGAAGGCGCAATGGAAGAAGACGGCGCCGGAGGCCAAGGACCTGGAGACGACCAAGGTGGAAGACGCGCTCTTCAAGCTCGGAGGGGTGGAGGTCCAGGAGTTCGTGGACCAGCCGAAGGACGCGAGCGCCTACGGCCTGGAGGCACCGCTCCTCAGGGTCGCCCTCCGGCAGGGGGCGAAGGGCGAGACGAGCGTCGAGATCGGCCGGAAAGACGGGAGCGTCTACGCCCGCCGGGCGGGAGACTCGGCGGTGCTCAAGCTCGACGCGGCCAAGGCGGACGAGCTCGTAAAGGCCTTCCAGGAGCTCTAGAGCTCTACTCCGGGAACCGAGGCTCCGCGGGGTAGCCGGGGTGCCCAAGTGCTGACGTGCCCGCTGAAATGCTGGCACAGGGCGCGGGCCGATCGGAGTCGAGGAGACGGCAGGCCCGC
Source organism: uncultured Acidobacteriota bacterium (assembly GCA_963742595.1). Classification (GTDB taxonomy): domain Bacteria; phylum Acidobacteriota; class Vicinamibacteria; order Fen-336; family Fen-336; genus CAVPGH01. Next base: position 2,525,236 of record CAVUMT010000001.1, read on the forward strand.
GGGGCCAACCCTAGACTGTCGAGTCACATGGGGTTCGGGGGCTCGCCGTCCATCGACGCGGCACTCATCCTGCATGTCATCCGTCGTCACCTGAAAGAAGGAGACCGACCGTGGTGAAACCTTCCTCCGTACTCGCGCTCGCGGCGTCGGTGCTCGTCGTTGCCAGCCTTGCGCTGGCGCAACAGCCCCCGCCAGCCCAGGCACACCCCCAGCCCCAGCAGCAGCCCGCATCCAAGTACCCGATGCTGGACACCATCGCGGCAAAGGTCATCCAGAAGTACCAGACCTCGAGCTGCGTGCAGCTCGCGACCGAGAAGAGCCAACCCGCCACGGGCCAGAAGGCCGCGATGGAGCAGCGGGCCATCGACCTGCTCAAGGCCGACGCCCAGCTGCGCAAGGAATTCCTCGCCAAGGTGGCGGCCCCGATCGCGGACAAGCTGCTGCAGTGCGGAATGATTCCGTAGCTCCGGGATCTCGAACGGCAGTACACTCTGAGGGAGTCAATGATGCGAGTCCATTCCGCTCTTCGCTCGGCCGTGCTAGGGCTGTGTCTCTTCGCCGCAGGCTCGTTCGCTAGCGCGCAGCAAGCCGGAGCGCCCGCGGCCGGCGCACAGGCGCCGCCGCCCACAACGGAGCACTCCCAGGCCCCGCCCATGGAGCCGAAGGCGATCGACATTCTGAAGGCGATGGGCCAGCGCCTCGCGGCCGCCCGCTCGCTGTCGTTCACCGCGGTGGCCACGTTCGAGAGGACGAGCGCCTTCGGACACGTCCTCCAGTACGCCTCGAAGTACGAGGTGACCCTGCAGCGGCCGGACAAGCTCCGCGTCGTCACGCTGGGCGACGGGCCGCGCTCGGAGTTCTACTACGATGGTAAGACGATCTCGCAGCTGGCTCCGGTCGAGAACCTCGTGGCGATCGCCGCGGCCCCGCCCACCATCGACGCGATGCTCGCGTCGGCCTTCGAGTCCGCCGACATCTTTTTCCCGTTCACCGACTTCCTCGTCGCCGATCCCTACGCGGACCTCGCCGCAGGGATGCAGCTCGCCTTCTACGTCGGGCCATCGGTGGTCGTCGACGGGACCAGGACCGACATGGTAGCGTTCGAAAGCCACGGCGTCTTCATCCAGGGCTGGGTGGGTGCCGAGGACAAGCTGCCGCGCCGAGCCCGGGCCCAGTTCGACTCCGATCCCTGGCAGCTGCGGCACGAGGTCACTTTGTCGAACTGGAAGCTCGACCCCGTCATCCCCGCGGATACGTTCGTGTCGAAACAAGTCGCCAGCGCGAAGCGCATCGAGTTTGCCAAGAAGGAAGCCCTGCCGCCTGGTGCCGAGCCGGTCAGCGACACGCTAAAGCCGAAGCCGGACCAGAAGCCGAAGCCCCGATAAGGAGGCAGTCGATGCGGAAGACAATCGAAACCTGCGTCTCGGCCGTCCTGGTCGGCGCTCTCGCGACCGGCCCGGCCTGGGCCTACACGAAGACAAACAAGGCCGGCGGCAGCACGTCGGGAACGAAGGGATCGGGTGGGACCCACACCAACACCTACGGCGGGAGCACGTCGGGCCAGTACGGCTCGGGGGGCACCCACACGAACACCTACGGCGGCACCACGTCGGGCAAGTACGGCTCGGGCGCCACGCACTCGAACGTCTACGGCGGACAGACTTCGGGCCAGTACGGCTCGGGCGCGACCCACACGAACACCTATGGGCAGACCACGTCGGCCTACTACCATCCGCCCGCGGCCTATCACCCGCCCGCCGCCTACCACCCACCTGCGGCCTACTACCCGTACCGCCCACCTACGGTCGTCTACGGGTACGAAGACGAATGCACGAGTTGCGCCCTCGCCGCAGGCGTCGTGATAGGTGCGGCGGTGGCCTCGAAGAAGTCCTCGGGGTCCAGCTCGAGCTCCAGCTCGACGACGAGCTCCAGCTCCAGCGCCGACGCGACTCAGAGCGCTTACACGCAGGGGTACCAGGCGGGAGCGGCGCAGGGCGCGGCGCAGACGACCGCCGCCTACCAGGCGGGCGCAGCCAGCGCGACCACGGCCTACCAGGCCGGCGCTGCGGCGGGAGCCGCGGGCGCGGGCAAGGCCGCGACGGGCTCGAGCGCCGCCACGCTGCCCGCGGGCGCCGTGCACACCGAGATCGGGGGCAAGACCTACTACGTTGCCAACGGCGTGTGGTACCTCCCGACTGCCGCGAACGGCGGCGTGATCTACACGGTCGTTCCCCCTCCCGCGTCCTGACGCGCCCATCCCGGGTCGAGCCCGCAGGGGAGCCAACGGATTGGCGAGCACCGCCGAGATGCTGGCACTCCGACCAGAGCTTGTCCCTGCCGGCCAGCCGCGCTCCGTCCGGAACCTCCACGCCCAGAGGCACATGACCTCGTCTGCGGATCGACGTCCCGAAGCGGCATCCACTCTGCAGTAAGGCCGGCAGGGTGAGGCTCGATGTAAGCCAGAGCCCATCGCATCAGGCACTGGCAGTCCTGAGGGCGAGGAGAGCACCGATGGAAGTCGATGAGGCGGGTGGTCGTGAGCGCGATCAGCAACTCCAGGCAACAGCGAGACGATGACCATCGGCCGCTTCGCCCGCGCGTGCGCCGCGCTCGTCATCCTCGCCGGGGGCGTGGGGAAGGCGCGCGCGCAGGACGAGGCCTCGAGTGGCCCCGCGATGCAGATCTGGGCCAACCTCACGCTCGGCAAGATGGTGAGCGAGCGGACCTACCTGGAGCTCGACATCGAGCCGAAGTGGCAGGTGACGAGCGGCGAGGAGTGGCGCAACTTCGACCTGACGCCGCTCGCCGAGCGCTATCCGGCGGACTGGCTCGATCTCGAGGCCGAGGTCACGCTGGGGACCACCCACCAGAGCGACGGGCTCGACACGCTCGAGATCACGCCGCGCATCGGGGCGAGGTTCCATCTCTTCGCCAAGATGGCCCCCTACCGCCCCGGCGTCCTCGGCCACGATCACGAGCGGCTTCCCCTCACGCGTCTCGGCGTCTCGACCCTGGTCCGCCTGGAGTGGCGCAACTTCTTCTACTCGGACGACACCCCCGACAGCCACGCGTGGCGGGCCCGTCTCCGGCTGGAGGCGAAGCTGGCCCTCAACCGCGCGAAGCTCGCCGAGGACCGGACCCTGTACGCGATCGCCGACGCCGAGTACTACGCCCCGCTGGGCGACGACGTCCAGGAGCGCTACGTGAACAAGGTCCGCGCGCGGCTGGGCCTCGGCTACCGCTTTTCGGGCGCGACGCGGCTCGAGTTCCTCTACCTCCGGGACTGGAACCGGGATTCACCCGACGAGGCAGGGACCGAGGATACACAGGCCTTCGACCTGCGCGTGAAGCTGTTCTACTGATGAAGGAGAGGCGGTCGTGACACGAGCCGCATTCGCCGTGACGGGTGCGCTGGTCCTGGCCGCCGCAATCGCCGCCGCCCAGGAGCCCGCGCCCGCCGTAGAGGAACCGCCCCCGGCCGCGCCGGCGAAGCACAGGGTGAGCGATCCGCTCGCGGAGGCGCAAACGCAGCCGGCAGCGAGCGAAGTCGCCGAGCCGACGAAGGACATCTTCGACGTCATCCGCGAGCTGGCGCAACAAGCCGCCTCCGCCGCCCCCGGGGCCTGAGGACTACAGGAAGTGGATGACGGCGTGGCGCGCCGGTGCTCACCTACGGCCCGACCAGCGGCCTCGGGATCGGCGTCGCCGGGAACGTGGCCTTCTACAAGGGCTTTCCGCACACGACCCACATCTCCTCGGTCGTCGCCAGCGTGATCGGCACGACGAAGGAGCAGCTGCTCGTGAACGCCAAGCTCAACGGATTCGCCGTCGACAACCGCTGGCACTTCGAGGGGGACAACCGCCTGTACTGGACGTCCCAGGAAACCTTCGGTCTCGGCACGAGCACCTCGGAGGACGACGCGATCGACCAGAAGTACGACTACTTCCGGTTCTACGAGACTCTCTACCGGCAGCTCGGCAGGAACTTCTACCTCGGCGCGGGCTTCCTTTACAGCAACCACACCGACGTCCGGCCGGCCGCCGACGATGCGTCGGCCGTGTGGCCCGATTCGCCGTACGTCGAGTACTCCGAGAAGTACGGGTTCGACCCGGAGTCGCAGATCCTCGGCGGGCTTCAGCGTTCACGCCCTCTTCGACCGCCGGGACGGCGCCATCAACCCGAGCCGGGGCCTGTACGCGAGGCTCTCCTATCAGATGTTCTTCGAGGGCTTCCTCGGGGGCACGTCCGACTGGCAGCAGCTCAGCTACGACGCGCGGACGTACGTCCGCCTGTCCCGGAACGCCCGCCATAAGCTCGCCTTCTGGCTCTCGGGCGACTTCGTGACCGGCGCCGGCACCGCCCCCTACCTCGACTTGCCGGCCACGGGGACCGATACGTACGGGCGGGCCGGCCGAGGGTACCCGCAGGGCCGCTTCCGCGGAGACAGCCTGGTCTACGGCGAGGCGGAGTACCGTTGGACCGTGACGAAGAACGGTCTCTTCGGGATGGTGGCCTTCCTCAACACCGAGACGCTCAGCAACGAGCAGACGGGCGAGAAGCTCTTCGACTCGCTAGCGACTGGCGCCGGCTTCGGATTCCGCCTGATGATGAACAAGCGCTCGAAGACGAACCTCTGTCTCGATATCGGATTCGGCAGGGAAGGTTCGAAGGCCGTGTACTTCGCCGTCCAGGAGGCGTTCTGAAGCTGGTAAAAACGGGGGCGTCGACCCCCGGCAGGAGGTCGAAATGAGAAGACAAGTGGCACTCGCCGGAGCGGCCGTGCTGGGCCTCGCCGTGGCCGAGGCCGGGCTGGCCCAGGACCTGTCCCCGCAGGAGCAGGTCGTCGCGCTCAAGATCTCGCTGGCCGCGAGCCAGGCGGTCGTGCGCCAGCACGAGTGGATCGAGACGACGATCGTCCGGCTGAAGGGCGAGGAGAAGTCGCGCTTCCAGAACCGCTGCTACTACGGCGCCGACGGCCAGCTCCAGAAGGTGCAGGCTCGGCGCCGCCGGAGCAGGAGAAGAAGCGGGGCCTGCGCGGCAAGATCGTCGAGCACAAGAAGGAGGAGCTGACCGACTACATGAAGGCGGCGGTGGAGCTGGTGAAGGCGTACGCCCCTCCCGAGCAGGCTCGCGTCCAGGCCGCGAAGGACGCGGGCAAGGTCACTCTGCAGCCGATGCCCGGCGCGGGCAAGCGGTTGTGGCTGGCCTTCGCGGACTACCTCAAGCCCGGCGACCGCCTCGCGGTGGACATGAACCTGGCCACGAGCCAGGTGCTCGGCGCGCGGGTGTCGAGCTACCTCGACACGCCGGAGGATCCGGTGACCCTGAACGTGACGTTCGCCACCTTGACCGACGGCAAGACGTCCTACGCCAAGCAGGTGATGCTCGACGCGCCGGCCAAGCAGATCCAGGTCGAGGTGCAGAACAGCGGCTACCGGAAGATGACGCCCTGAGAGACGGGCTGGCCGTCTCACTCCGGCTGAAGCACTGATCCGCCGTTCCCGGGTCGCTCGATGCCGAGCTTCTTCATGCGGAACTGGAGGGTGGAGCGGTTGAGGCCGAGGCGGTCGGCGGCGTTGCCCTTGCCCGAGATCTTCCAGCCGCAGTCGTCGAGCACGGCGCGGATGTGGGCGCGCTCCGCCTCGGCGAGGCTCGCCCTCGGCCCCACTTCGGGCACCACCGGCGCCGCGTCCAGGAAAGCCGGGTCGGCCGCCAGCGTGTCTCCGCTGGTCATGATCAGCGCGCGCTCGACCACGTTCTCCAGCTCGCGCACGTTCCCGGGCCACGAGTAGGCGGTGAAGGCGCGCATCAGCCGCTCGGGCACGTGCTTGACCGAGCGTCCGATCGCGGCCTGCCGCCGCGTGATGGCGTGCCACACGAGCAGCGGGATGTCCTCGCGCCGCTCGCGCAGCGGCGGCAGCGCGATCGGGAAGACGTTCAGGCGATAGAAGAGGTCGGCCCGGAAGCGGCCCTCGCGCACCTCGCGCGCGAGGTCGCGGTTGGTGGCCGCGATCAGGCGCACGTCCACCTTGATCGTCTTCGGCGAGCCGAGCCTCTCGAACTCGCCCGTCTGCAGCACGCGCAGCAGCTTGGCCTGCACCTCGAGCGGCAGCTCGCCGATCTCGTCGAGGAAGAGCGAGCCCCCGTGGGCCACCTCGAAGCGCCCGACGGTGCGCTGGATGGCGCCGGTGAAGGCGCCCTTCTCGTAGCCGAACAGCTCGCTCTCGACGAGCGTCGCGGGCAGCGCCGCGCAGTTGACGGTCACGAGCGGCCGCTCGCGGCGGCGGCTGCGCTCGTGGAGGGCGCGCGCGACGAGCTCCTTTCCGGTGCCGGTCTCGCCGAGGAGCAGCACCGGCGCGTCGGTCGGGGCGACCCGCTCGACCTGGGCGAGGACGCGGCCCAGCGGCGCGCTCGTGCCCACGATCTCGTCGAAGTCCTGCGCGTGGCGGACCTGCTGCTGGAGGACGACGTTCTGCGCCTCGAGCCGCTCCTTGAGCGCCTCGACCTCCCGCAGGCTCTTCTGAAGCGCCGCCTTCGTCTCCTCGAGCTCGGTCATGTCCGCGCCGACGACCGTCCGCCCCTCGCCTCTTCCGGCGGCAGCACAGGCCACAGCCTGCGGCCGCCGCGCGACTCCACCGACTCTCGCGTCATCAGTCTTTCGACTGCTCATGGCCGTCCTTTCGGGATTCCGTCCTCGTCGAGCTCCGCCACGCCCGTCACGCGACGTTTGCCCTCGAGGGCCGCTTCGAATCGCCGGCACCAGCGCGTCGCCAGCGACGCGCTTCACCACGTACCCGAGCGCGCCCGCGGCGAGCCCTCGCTCGACCAGGGCGGGATCGGTGTGTACGGTGACCAGCACGACTCGGGTGGCCGCGTTCCTCGCCAGGATGCGGCGGGACGCCTCGATCCCGTCCAGTCCCGGCATGCCGATGTCCGTGACGACGACGTCGGGAGCGAGGCGTTCCACCTCGGCGAGCAGCGCGTGGCCGTCGGCCGACCTCACCCACGACATCGTAGGCGGTCTCGAGGAGCTCGCGCAGCAGCGCCGCGTTCCCGGCGTGATCGTCCGCGAGGAGCACTCTGGGCCTGGTCATCGTGGCTGTTCCATCGGCAGTGAGCGGATGCTAACGAGAGCGGCTCCCGCGGAACCAGAGTAGGGCTACGCAGCCGGGGGCCGAAACGACTACGGAGGGAGTCTCGAAAGACTACGGATGAGAGGGTCCGTACAAACTACTGAGGCAGAGCGCGGCCTGGGCCACGCCGTCGCGTGATCAGCCCTCGACCAGGTGGTGCCGGATCGCGTATCGAACCAGCTCGGCGGTGGTCTGCACGCCGAGCGCGTCCATCATCTCGTACTTGTGGGTTTCGACCGTCCGCTTCGACAGCTTCAGGATCCCCGCGATCTCCCTCATGCGGCGGCCGTCCGCGATCAGCCTCAACACCTCGAGCTGGCGCGGCGTCAGGGTCGCCGCCGGCCCCGCCGAGGTCTCCGACGATGCGGGCGATCACGTCCCCGCGTCACGGCGGGGGTCAGGTAGACGCGTCCCCGCAGTGCTTCGTCGATGGCCAGGACCAGCTCCGCGCCCGCGGATTGCTTCACGACGTAGCCGGAGGCGCCCGCGCGCAGCGCTTCCGTGGCGAGCTCGGCTTCGGCATGCATGGTCAGGACGATCACCTTGACGTCCGCCCGCGCGGCCTTCAGCCGTCTGCAGCGCCTCCAGCCCGCTGGCGCCGGGCATGGAGATGTCGGTGACGACGACATCGGGCCGCAGGCGCGCCGCCTCGTCGAGGAGGCGACTCCCGTCGCCGACGGCTCCCACCACGTCGAACCTGTCCTTCAACAGGCTCACGAGCCCTTCCACGCACGATCGCGTGATCGTCGGCGATCAGCACGGTGGCGCGCCGCATGCTCCGTTCGCTCCCCGGTCGATCGATTCGCGTCAATGTGCGCTGACGCGATCCGCGCGGCCGGCCTCCGGGATCGGGATCCTGACCCGCACCTTGGTGCCGTGCCCCGGCTGCGATTCTATCGTGACGCTGCCCTTCGCGAGCCGAACGCGTTCGCCGATGCTTCGCAACCCGAGACCGCTGCCGTCGCGGCGGTCCGGATCGAATCCCAGGCCATCGTCGACGACGTCGAGCTCCGCGCTGCCGGGTAGGTCAGGGCGAGTCGTACCTGTGCGGCGCGCGCGCGGGCATGGCGGGCCGTGTTCGAGAGCGCCTCCTGGGCCACGCGGTACAGACACAGCGCGACGTCGGGATCCAGCGAGCCGTTGGTCGTCGTCGGCGCTGAAGCTCACGTCGAGGCTGTGATGCTGCGCGAACTCGCGGCAGTGCTGCTTCAGGGCGGCGACGAGGCCCGCGTGCTCGAGGACGCCCGAGTGCAGCTCGTGGGAGAGATTCCTGAGGCCGTCGGCGAGCGCGGCAATACGCTGCTTCGAGCGTGGCCAGCGTCTCGTCGACGTCGCGGCGTCGCGGGGCCGGCCCGGCTCGGGCGTTGGCGGAGGCCGCTCAGCACGATCGACAGCCCCGCGAGCTGCTGGATCGCGTCGTCGTGCAACTCGCGCGCGATGCGCGCCCGCTCCGCTTCCTGGGCGGTGATCAGGCGGCCGGCGAGGTCCTGGTTCTGGTCATGGCTCTTCCGAAGCGCCCCCTCGCTCTCGCGCAGCTCGCTCTCGACCCGGCGGCGCCTCGCCCGCTGGACCAGCAGCCCGCCGATGAGCGCCGTCTGCAGGAGCAGCAGGGCGACGGTGCCGACGATGTAGGACCGGTAGCGCTCCCAGAGCCCGGGCTCTCGAAACCGGATCGCCGTTCCCGCCGGCACGCGAGCCTCGTCGATGCCCAAGCGCCGGAGCTGCCGCCAGTCCACCTCGTCGAAGTAGGGATCGATCTCGGTGACCGGAATCTCTTCGGGCTTCTCGCCGCCGAGCACCCGAAGGGCCAGTCCGGCCAGGTGCTTTGCCACGAGCTCCGGGCTGATCAGGCTGCCGCCGACCACTCCGTGGTCCAATGCCTGTGCGACGTGTGAATAGATGGGCGCGTTGCGGCGGCGGCAACGAGGTCGAGCGCGTCGAGCGGCAGGAACCGCTGACCGCTGCGATCCTCGGTGATCACCAGGAAGTACAGGATCGAGTGGGGTGGCAGGTCCGCCACGCGCTCGAGCAGCTCCCTCATCGGCAGTCCCGACCAGTGGACGAACTCGAAACGCCCATCGAACGCGCGGAACTGCGCTCTGGCGAGGTCCGCGTAGTACGTGTCGAAAGCGGAGGACCCGCTCACGACGAACACGCGCTTCAACTTCCGGCTGTAGCCGGGTCACCATCCCCAGCGTTCGCGCCAGATCCGTCCGGTAGGTCACTCCGGTCGAGCGTGGCCCTGCCTTGAGGTTCGGGCTGCGCAGCGAAGACCATCGGCACGCCTGCAAATAGCTCGTCGCGGCCGGCGTTCGCCACCTCGAGGGCCGCATCGCTCGTGGCGATCACGAGGTCGAACGGGCGATCGGCATACTTGCGCTTCAGGAAGTCGTGTAGAGCGCGACGAAAGGCCGGATCGGGAAAGCGCTGCACGTCGATGAACTCGCTGTAGTAGTCGAGGCGTCTCGCGCAAGCTCTGCCCCATGACGCGCTGGAGCGTCTGGTCCATGACGATCGGGACTGGCGCTTCTCTCCTGGCGGCGTGCAGCGTGAGGACCCGGTGCTGCTCCGCATGCGTGGCGCCGCCGTGGATCGTCGCAGACAGCATCAAGCCGACGAACGCGCGGCGGGCGCTCGGGTGACGCCGTGAAGGGCCGGCATGCATTCTGCGAATGGCTATCACCCTGGCCGCTCCCGAACCTGCTTGCTTTGCGCCCCAGTCTACCGCCTTCACGGGCCGGCTCGGTCGGTGCCAATCCGCCGGCACGACCGCCGGGATGCTAGCAGGGCAGCGCTTCGTGCGGTAAGAGCGGGACGGGTCGCTCCAACCTCAAGCCCGACAGCTCGATGCAGGGCCGGGGCTACGGCGGCGTCGCTGCGGCACTGATTCTGCAGGGTAGCTCGCGGCCGTGCCCAATGACGCTTCGAATCTTCGAGGAAGCCGACGAGCACGAAACGGTCATCGCGCTCCATGGCTGGCTCAGTGCGGCGGAGGTGGATGAATTGGCGAAGGTGGTCGCCGAGAAGGGTCCGTACCTGCGCGTCGACCTCGCGCAACTGGCCGGCGTCGACGCGGCGGGCCTGCGGGCCCTGCAACGGCTGCGGGGAAGCGGCGCGCGGCTCAGCGGCGCGTCGAAATACGTCGAGCTCTTGCTGGAGCGGACAGCGATGGACGGCAGCGACGCGTGAAGCGAGGCAACGGAGGCGAGAGATGAGGCTCGGGACCAGGAACGGCTGGCGGGCGGCGGTGGTGGTGCTGCTTTCGAGCGCGGCACTCCCCGCGCACGCTCAGTCCCAGGGACAGGGCGGGCCGACGGCGGCGATGGACGACGAGTGGCACTTCACCATCGCGCCCTACATGTGGTTCAGCGGGATCAAGGGCGAGCTGTCCGTCGCGAACCTGCCGTCGGTCCCGGTCGACGCCCCGATCTCGGACATCTTGAGCAACTTCGACATCGGCCTCGAGGGCCACTTCGAGGCCCGCAAGAACCGCTTCGGACTCGCCTTCGACTTCATCTGGACGGACCTCGGCGTCCCGGTGGCGCCCGACGTGGAGCTCCTGGACTTCACGGTGGACGTCCGGCAGCTCGTTACCGAGGGGTTCGCCTTCTACCGGGTGGCAAGCGGCGGCCGCCCGGACAACCCCGCCCACCTCGACATCCTTCTCGGGGGGCGGTACACGGGCACGAAGACACGGCTCACCGCGCAAACCGGCGCCGGCGACGAGCTCAGCGGAGAGTTCGTGGAGCTCTCCTGGGTGGACGCACTCGCCGGCCTGAAGTTCCGCGCGCCCCTCGGGTCGCGTGTCGCGATCCTGGGCCGGGCCGACGTCGCCGGCTTCGGCTCGAAGCTCACGTGGAACCTCGAGGGCGACCTGGCGTTCCGGGCGTCGGAGCACTGGACCCTCGGCGCTGGCTGGCGCCACATGGACATCGATTACGAAGAGGGCGAGGGCGTCGAATTCAGGCAGTTCGACCTCGCGTACGACGGTCCGCGTGCCTGGTTCGCCTACTCCTGGTAGTGAACCCATGACGGCGCCCGCCGACGCTGCCACCGCGAGCGATGCCCCGCCGCCCGGCCCGCTGGACCGGCTGCTGCGCGTCTTCGGCGACGTGCGGGCGGGGGAGGGCGCGACCGTCCTCCTCATGTGCCTGAACGTCTTCCTGCTCCTGATGGCGTACTACATCCTGAAGACCGCTCGCGAGCCGCTGATCCTGCTCGCGGGAGGGGCGGAGCTGAAGTCGTACGCCGCGGCCGCCCAGGCGCTGACGTTGATCGCCTACGTGCCGCTCTACGGCTGGGTGGCGCAGAAGCTGCCGCGGCAGCGGTTCCTCGCCGTGGTGATCCTCTTCTTCGTCGGCTGCATCCAGCTGTTCTACGTGGCCAACCAGATGGGGGTGCCGCACCTGGGGTTCTTCTTCTTCGTCTGGGTCGGGATCTTCAGCCTGACCACGATCGCGCAGTTCTGGTCGTACGCGAACGAGATCTACTCGCGTCCCGAGGGCAACCGGCTCTTCCCGCTGATCGCGATCGGCTCGACGGCCGGCGCGCCGCTGGGCGCGGGGATCGCGGAGTGGCTGTTCGGCCGCGGGCTGCGGCCGTTCGTGATGATGGAGATTGCGGCGGCGATCCTGCTCGTGCACCTCGTGCTCTACCGCGTGGTCGCCGAGCGCATGGCCACGAACGCGGACCGCCCGGCCGAGCAGCCGATCAAGGCCGGCAACGGCTTCGCGCTCGTGCTGAAGAGTTCCTACCTGCGGCTCGTCGCGCTGCTGCTCGTGATCCTCAACATCGTCAACACCGTGGGTGAGTTCATCCTGGGCCAGGCCGTGGTGGCGAACGCCGACGCCGAGCTGGCCGCTGAACGCCGCCTTCAACAAGGAGGCGTACGTCGGCACGTTCTACGGCCACTACTTCCTGCTCACGAACCTGGCCGCGATCGCGCTCCAGGCGTTCGTCGTGTCCCGCCTGGTGAAGCGCTTCGGGCTGCGGGGGGCCGTCTTCGCCCTTCCGCTCGTGGCGTTGTGCGCGTACGGAACGGCCGCGGCGGGTGCGGGACTCGGCGTGCTCCTCTACGTGAAGGTGGCGGAGAACAGCACCGACTACTCGGTGATGAACACCGCCAAGCAGATGATCTGGCTGCCCACGAGCCGCGAGGAGAAGTACAAGGCCAAGCAGGCGATCGACACGTTCTTCGTCCGGATGGGCGACATGCTCGCCGCCGGCGTCGTCTTTTTGGGCACGCACCTCGTCCACCGCGGCGTCGCCGGCTTCGCTCGTCTGAACATGATCTTCGTCGTCCTGAGCGTTTTCGTCGCGTGGCGCCTGCTGCTCGAGTACCGCCGGCTCGCTGCGCCCGCGCCGGTCGCGGCCGCGCCTTCCGTTCCAGAGAAGGTCTCATGAGCACGACCGCCGCGCGCCGGCGACGAGATGTCGGACAAGTCCGAGAAAAACGAGAAGACGATCGACAAGGCGGTGAGCAAGATCCTCAAGGACTTCCCCCCGGGATCCAAGAAGTAGGGGCGGTACAGGAGAGAGGACGGAAAGAGATGAAGCTAAACGTGATGGTGTGCGTACCGGCGCTTGTGGCTTTCGCCCTCGCGGCCGGGCAGTCCCTCGAGGCCCAGGACCTGCAGCAGAAGGTGGCGGCGGCGAAGCAGGCCGCCGCGCAGAACCAGCAGGCCCTGCGCTCTTACACATGGATCGAAAAGACCGAGATCGCCGTGAAGGGCGAGGTGAAGAATACCAAGGTCGAGTCCTGCCGCTACGGGCCGGACGGCACGGTCCAGAAGACCCAGCTCTCCGAGCCGCCGCCCCCGCCCGAGCACAAGCGCGGGCTCAAAGGCAAGGTGATCGAGAAGAAGACCGGCGAGATGAAGGAGGAGATGCAGGCCGCGGGCGCGCTGGTGCACCAGTACCTGCCTCCCTCGCCCGAGAAGATCCAGGCGGCGTTGGCGGCGGGCAAGGTCACGGTCGCCCCCGGGGCCACGACGACGCTCCGCATCGCCGACTACCTGAAGCCCGGCGACACGCTGACGCTCGCGCTCAAGCCGGGACAAGGGATGCAGCGGATCGACGTGTCGAGCTACCTGGACAGCCCGGACAAGGCCGTGACCCTCGGCGTCCAGATGCAGACGCTGCCCGACGGGACGGACTACGCGGGCGCGATCAAGCTGGCGGTTCCGTCGGACAACATCGAGGTTCGGATCACGAACAGCAACTACCAGAAGCTCGCGCAGTAACCGGCTCATTCACGGGGATTGGAGGCCAATCATGAGGAGCATCCTGTTCGCATCCGCCGTCCTGATCGCCCTGCCCGTCGTCGCTCCTGCCCAGGCTCCCGTTGCGACGACGGAAACGGTCGAGATCACCGCCAAGATCGAAGCGATCGACAAGACCGCGCGCCTCGTCAGCCTGAAGGACCAGGACGGCGACACGGAGACCATCTACTGTGGGCCGGAGGTCAAGCGGTTCGACGAGCTGAAGGTCGGCGACACGGTAACCTTCCGCTACTACGAGTCGCTCGCCCGGGCGATCCGCAAGCCGGGCCAGCCGAGCAGCCTGCCCGCGCCGACCGAGGGCAGCATCACCCGCGGAACGGGTCCCCGGCCGGGCGGAACCATCGCGCAGCAGGCGACGGCCACGGTCACGATCAAGGCGATCGACGCCAAGACGCCGTCGGTGACGGTGCTGACCGAGGACGGGCGCACCGTGAGCTTCAAGGTCGAGGACAAGAAGAACCTCAAGGACGTCAAGGTGGGCGACAAGGTGGAGCTGACGTACACCCAGGCGCTCATGATCAGCGTCAAGTGAAAGGAGCCGTTTCATGCGAAAGACGGTACTAAAGACGGTGCTGATGGCGGTGGTGGCGGGGTTGTCCGGCGGCGTGGCGTCGGCGCAGGACGCTCGCGTCGAGATCAGCGGCACCGCCGGGTGGACGTGGAGCGACGGGGTGGGCGGGGCCAACGCCGTGGTGGTGCCCGGCGTGGGCACCTTCGACCGGGTCGACCCCAAGGACGCGTTCTCGTGGGGCCTGCGTCTCGGCTTCCTCGTCAGCGAGAACTCGGAGATCGGCTTCCTGTTCAACCAGCAGTCGACCGAGCTGGAGCTCGGCGGAACGACCACCGTCAAGCTGGGCGACCTGAGCGTGCGCAACTACCACGGCTACTACGCCTACAACGTCGGCGACAGCGACGCCACCGCCCGGCCCTACATCCTCATCGGGCTCGGGGCCACCCAGTACGGCTCCCTGACGGCCGACATCGGGGGCACGACGCGGACGGCCGGCGGGAACACGCAGTTCTCCGGCTCGGGGGCGCTGGGCCTCAAGATCTTCCCGAGCCCGAAGTTTGGGATCCGCCTCGAGGCGCGCTGGACCCCGACCTACATCAAATCCGACGCGGAGGGCTGGTGGTGCGATCCCTACTGGGGCTGCTACGCCGTGAGCGACGCCCAGTACTCGAACCAGTTCGAGCTGTCGGGCGGACTCACGCTGCGGTTCTAGGCCGTGACCCGAGAGGCGGGCAGCCACGGGAGAATCGACATGGTGAGCCGGCAGGGATCCCGCGCTCCTCGCGCGTGGCTGGGTGCGTTCGCGCTCGTGGGCCTGGCGTACGTGGCCAGCGGATGCGGCGGGGGCGGCATGGCGCCCGCGCCGGCCGGCGGTGCCAGGACCTCGGCATCGCCGGCCGACCCGGCGGACGCGCCCCTGCCGCCGCCCCCGCTCGAAGCCGTGCTGCCGGAGGGCGTGAGGGCCATCATGTCCAAACCCTTCACCGGCGACTTCGACGGGATGGTAGCGCGCCGGCTGATCCGCGTGGGGGTCGCCGCCAACCGCACGTTCTACTTCGTGGACAACGGCGTTCAACGAGGTGTGGCCTACGAGTTCGGCCAGGCCTTCGAGGAGCACCTGAACAGGAAGCTCAAGACGACGAACGCGACGAAGGTCCACGTCCTCATACTGCCGCTGCCGCGCGACCTGCTGGCGCCGGCGCTGACCCAGGGCCGGGTCGACTGCGTGGTGGCCCAGGTGATCGTCAGGCCGGAGCTGAAGGCGATCGTGGACTTCACCCGTCCCACCCGCACGAACGTGAGCGAGGTGGTGGTGACCGGCCCGGGCTCGCCGGCGATCGCCTCGGTCGAGGACCTGTCCGGGAAGGACGTCTACGCGCGCAAGGACAGCAGCGCCTGGGAGAGCCTGGTCTCGCTCAACGACGCGCTGAAGGCGAAGGGCCGGCCTCCCGTGGCGATCCTCGACGTTCCGGGGAACCTCGAGGACGACGACCTGCTGGAGATGGTCAACGCGGGCCTCGTCCCAATGGTCGTCGTCCACGATTACCTGGCGACGTTCTGGAAGGAGATCTTCACGGACCTCACGGTCCACGACACGGTGGCCGTGCGCACCGGCGCGAGCCTCGCCGTGCCGATCCGGAGGGGAAGTCCGCTCCTCGCCGCCCAGCTCAACGCGTTCCTGGCGAAGTACGGCCTGGGGACGGCGTTCGGCAACATGATGCAGAAGCGCTACCTCGTGAGCACCTCGTTCGCCCGGCGGGCCACCTCCGAGGCCGATCGGAAGAAGTTCCGGGAGCTGGCCGGGTTCTTCCAGAAGTACGGCGAGCAGTACCGGCTGGACTGGGTCCTCGTGGCCGCCCAGGGATACCAGGAGTCGGGGCTCGACCAGAGCGTGAAGAGCCGGGTCGGCGCCATCGGCATCATGCAGGTGATGCCGGCCACCGGCCGGGAGTTGAAGGTCGGCGACATCCAGCAGGTCGAGGCCAACATCCATGCCGGGGTGAAGTACGTCCGCTTCATGATCGACCAGTACTTCAAGGATGAGCCGATGGACGAGCTGAACAAGGGCCTGTTCGCCTTTGCGTCCTACAACGCGGGGCCGGGCCGGGTCCGCCAGCTACGGAGGGAGGCAAAGGAACGGGGCCTCGACCCCAACGTCTGGTTCGGCAACGTGGAGCAGATCGCATCCGAGCGCATCGGGCGGGAGACGGTCACCTACGTGTCCAACATCTACAAGTACTACGTCGCCTACCGCCTGATGGCCGAGGAGCACACCCGGCGGGAGGAGGCGAAGAAGGCGATCCGGCCGGCCAGGTAGGCATGAAGAGAGTGCATCCACCGATCGTCGTCTGGCTGCTCTTCGGCGCCGAAGTCTCCGGTGCGCGGATGCCTATGAGTCGCATCGCCGGCCCGTTTTCTTTTCAGTCCGACCTCCGATCCAGGAGTACTGCCACGCCACAGAGACGATGCGGTAGTCGCCTCCGAAGCGGATGTAGGCGCCCTGGGCGTAGCCCAGCTTCAGTGACTGGCGCCGGGTCAGCGGTAACGAGGCGGTGACTCCGATTCGGGAGTTCTGCTGCAGCGTCGTGGGATTCTCGACTCCGTTCAGGCTCGTTTTGCCGCCGTACCAGAAGTTGCCGTCGAGCGAGACCCAGAGCCGCGGCCGGACGTCGTAGCTGAGGTGGAGCTCGACAGCGCCGATCGGGTCCTGGGTCTGCGACTGGGCGCCGGGGACGTACTCGTTGTGCGAGAAGAACTCCGGATTCTCCGTGAAGAACCACACCGACGCGTAGGCGTCGACCTCCCAGCGGCCGAAGGCCCGCGAGAAGCCGAGCTCCGGCTTGAACGACCATCGATTCGCGCCCAGGTTGATGAGCTTGGTCGGGTCGTACTGGCCCGTGGGCGCGATGACCTTGAGGCTGACTCCCAGCAGGGTCTTCTGACGCCACTGTCTCATCTCGGCGAGGGACATCGCGGGCCCGCCCACGAGGTTCACGGAGACGCGGAAGACGGAGTCGAGGAGGCCGGAGCGGTAGATGGACCGCTGCTCTCCGAGCACCTCGCCCTCGAAGGTCCCGACACCGTAGGGCAGCGCCGCCAGGACGTTGGCAGAGCGGCCGAGGAAGGAGAACGCGTGATAGTAGGCGAGCGACGGCACGCTGAGCTTCCCGGTGGCGCCGGTGATCGGTACCGTGCCCTCGAGGTGCAAATCCCCGTCGTTGTAGTTGTAGCCCAGCGTAATGGCGTTCGATCGCAGCGGGGTGATCACGTAGGCCCTTGGGGCGAGGTCCTGGGCGCGGAGCACAGGGGCGAACGCCGCGAAGACCGCGGCCAGCAGCACTGCTTCATTGCGGACGCTCCTACGGACGATCGCGACCGGGTGAGTCGATTGCCAGGGGGGTCTACGCGCTGGCGTCGGTCGCACGCGTCCGCACTACGATGATCGCGAGCGCGCTCGCCGCCAGCAGGTGCACGGCCGCGACCAGCGACGACACCGACAGCGCTCGGCCCATCGCGAAGCTTTGAGCCAGGAACAGCAGGCCAACGCCCAGGTTGTAGCCGACGAATGCGGGAGCGACCTGCCGCAGCCGCTGCGGGTCGAGACGTTTCCTGTCCGGCCACCACGCGAAGCCCAAGGCGGCCGCGGCGATGCCCAACATCCGCGCGGCGACGACTCCCGTCCCGTCGAGCGGCGCGCCGAGCAGGAACCCCATGACGAGAGCCGGCAGGGTCGCGACGAGCAGGCCGACGCCGATCTCCCCGGCAGCGCTCAACGTCCACAGCAGCTCCGCCGCGCAGCGCGCCGAGGTGGCCGGCGTCGCGGATCGTGCGTCCATCAGTCGCCCTTCGCGAGCTCTTGCACCCGTCTCACCGGCGGCAGCTTGTAGCTGCCGTCGAGCAGCGACGGCAGCGGCTGGTACGAGCGGACCGTGAGGTTGAACGAGCCGGACGGGGGGCATGGCAGCCAGTTGGACTCCTTGTCCGCGCCGGGCGACTTCGCCTGGATGTACACGTCGAGCGAGCCGTCGGCGTTGTATTTGATGGGCATCGACGACAGAATCCCGTAGCGCTCCTGGGCGTTCCGGACGTAGAAGTTGTCCCGGTACGGTGAAATGGACCAGACCCCCACCTTGGAAGGAGGCAGTCCGCCTTTCTCGAAGTGCATCACGTAGCGGCTGCCGCCGTCGAGCGCGGTGCCGCCTTCGTCCACGAAGCTCGAAGGATAGACGGCGTCGTCGGAGGACAGAGCGCCCAGGCCCATGTAGGCGATGTAGGCCCGCGTCTCGTAGTCGGTGCCGTAGCGACCGAGGGTGAGGATGTTGATCCAGCCGTTGACGGTCGGCATGCCGTAGGGACCGATCGCGAACTGCTTCCAGACCTCCGCCGGGGCCTTGTTGATGCCCTTCACGATCTCCGGGTCGATCGTCGTCGGGTCGAACGGCTTGCCCGGCTCCACGCGCAGCTTCTTGAGCTTCTCGATGGCCGCGTTGTCGGCCGGGTAGGGCGGGTTGTCCGGCAGCAGCCGCGCGAGCCGCGCGAAGAACGTCGCGCCCGTCATCAGGCGTACCTGATCGAAGGGCGTCGCGGTGAGGTCCACCGTCTGGTCCACGGGCACCGTCGCAGGCGGCGTGTACGCGTGCCCCAGGCGTGGAGTGGAGTGATCTTCAACTGGTCCTGGAGGGCATGGATCTCGGGGTAGTCCTTGGGCGACCCGGCCGACATCTGCACCGGGATCCAGGCGTAGCGCGTCGTGCTCCGGAACGTCTCGGTCACATCCTTGGGCGCGGAGCCGTTCCACTTGGGGCCCGCGACGAGGTAGTGGGCGGCCTTGCCGCCGTTGGTGCGCGTACCGGCCGACATGAAGTCGTCCGTCCACATGTTCAGCCCCTGGACGACGATGTAGCGGCCCTTCATGTCCGGTACCGACACGATCATCGGCTCGGCGTCGAGGTCGACGAAGCCGTGCGACCACAGCGAGTTGACGCTGATCCGCACCACGTCCTTGAAGTCCGGGTCCACGTAGCTGCGTATCCTCGCGAACTGGTTGATCGGGGCCTTGTACTCGCCCGTCGTCGCCGTGGCCGTCATGACTTCACGCGTGACGTCCATCATCACCAGCGGGAAGCCGTAGACGTACTCCTGCATCCCGTAGACGTAGGCGACCGTCTCCTGGACCTTGTCCCTCACGCGGCACTGGACGAGCGACGTCGTGCTCGCCAGCACGATGGCGACCGGTGCGACGAGTCGAAGAATCCCGGGCTTCGTGGCCCATGCGCTCATGTCCCCTCCTGTCCGCGCGATCGCACCCCGGTCTGGCGACGATCGGGCGTACACGATCCGGTGAATCGACCGGAACGGCGATCGACGCAGTCGGTCGCACTGCAGACAAAGCAGATGCGATGCCAATCCCTTCGTGCCGAGCAGCGTTCGCGGAGCCACAATGGACTCCGTCATTTGCCGGAGGCATCGCGCCCTGTCGTCACGGCGGAGGCAACCTGATGCCTACATCCCGGCAGGGGCTGCCCATTAGCCGGCACAGCCTGTTCCAGCCCCGTCGGCCAGCGGCATCATGGGCTCGACCCTGGTGCTGCGGCGAAGAGCCTCGCGGAGAGCCGGACGGTGATTCCCTCCCTCATGCTCATCCTCACTTTCTCGGCGATCATCGCGTTGATCGTGGAAATGGAGCGGCCGCGCCAGCGGCTGTTCCAGGTCAGCCACGAGCCGATGGCCGACGTGGCGCGCCGGATCCAGTCGCTTCGGTGAGTGTCCGCTCGTCGCGGCGACCGAGCCAGGCCGAGTCAGAATCGGAAGCGGGCCGGAGGGTCAGGGAGGCCCGCCCGCCGAGCAGGGGTCCACGAACGCGCGCTCCGGCTCGGGTTCGCGGGAGAGACCGAGGTACGGGTAGACCTCGTCCGCGCGCAGTGTCTCGGGTAACCTATCGACGTTGGAGGCCACGAAGCCGACGCTGGCGTCCACCGTCGCGCTCCCGTGCGTGCCTTTCATGCTCGCGAGCGCGTCGAACAGCGCGCTGCCGTAGTGCCAGCCGTCCGCCAGACTGACGACGACGCTCGCCGGGTGGACGACGTAGGACCGCAGGCCCCGCTCGACCCGCGCCCGCAAGTCGGGATATCGGTGCTGCGGGCGGTCGAGCGGGTCGAGCTCGCCGGTGCCGGAGACCGCTGTCACCTGCCCCCCCTCGCGCCACGCCGCGAAGTCGACGCCGGGCGCCCGGGCCAGCGCGCGCGCGACGCCAGCTTCCTCGCCGCAGCGGGTGTACAGCGGGATAGCGCCGACGAGGCCGTAGGCGGGTGCGACCACGTCGCCCGGGGCCTCGAGGCGCGACCTCAGCCGGTAGCCGCCCTTCTCGAGGGCCGCCCCGAGGTCCATCCGGCGGCTGGGGACGGCGGTCGTCCCGTGGTCCGAGAAGAGCACGACGCGGCGCTCCGCACCCCCGGCCGCGAGAAAGCCCCTCACGACCTGGTCCACGAGCCGCAGGCACTCCTCGAGTCCCTTCCATCCCCTGACGTGGCCGAGCGCGTCTGTCCCGCCGAAGTAGAGCACGAGCTCTTCGTTCTCGCTCGAGTGGAGAATCTCCTCGATCTTCCGCAGCTCCGCGCGTGAGACCGTCATCGGGAAGTAGTAGATCGTCACGCCCCACAGGTGCGGGGGTTCCCAGTCGAAGAGCTCGTGAAAGGGAGCGACCTCCTTGTAGCGGTTGCGGAAGCGGTCTCCGACACCGCCCCCGACGCGGTTCGCGACCGGGTCGTAGTACTTGTCCTCGTACCCGAGGACCGGCGCCGTCCTCAGGATCGCCGCGTAGCCGACGTTGGTGAGCGAGGGGAAGGGCGCCACCATCCGCGCGGCGGGGAAGAACTCGCGGAACAGTCCCTCCCGCTGCAGGCGCGCGAAAACCGCGTAGGGGACGGCGTCGATCGCGATCACGACCGTGCGGGCCGGGGCCGATCCGGGCGTGGCCGCGCGGGCGACGCGCTCGACTCGGCCCTCTTCGATCGTCTGGATGTGGTCGATCCGCGCGTCGCCGTCAAGATCGACGCCGACCGTCACGAGCGGGGGGCGCAGCCCGGTGGCGCAGCCCGTGACGAGCACGACCGAAAACAGCACTGCGGCCGCCACGGGCAATACCGGGGCGGCGATCAGCGCGAGAGCGGCGGATGTCCGGCCCGTCATCGATCGTCGCGAGCGGGTGGATCCCACATGGGGTGCGGCGCTGGCTGCCTCAGGGAGGGACAAGCTCCACGTATCGTAGTTTTTGTCGGCCCCTGAAGTGAATCCCGGCCCTCCGGGCCAGGGCCCCAATGCGCTGACGGCCGCGGCGACGGTGCTGACCGATCCCCGGGCCGCGTGCCCAGTCGTTGGCGCGGGTACCGGAATGCTGGCAGGCGAGCGCCCCCCCAGGTCGAGTCGCTCGAGCCGATCGCGGGCTGCACTCCGGCCCGTCCAGCCACATGCGGCCGTCCTCACGCGGATCAACGACCGGCACCCATCCTGCAGGCTACTGACGAGGCAATCGCCCGGGAAGGTCGCAAGAGAACGAGCTCAGCCAACTGTGATGGGGCACGCCACATCGAACAGGAAAGAGCGCGTATGAAGACAAGCGAGCCGGTGGTCACCACCTTCGATCTCACGCCGGAGCCTAAGGCACCGCTGAAGACTAGTCGCCGGCAGCCCGGTGAGGCTTGCCTCCGAGTGGTCAGGGCCGCGTCAGGCGGGGGTGCCAACCCGTGGGCATCGCAGTCGGGCTGCTGGCAGTAACAGGCCGCCGACGATGGTAGGCTATGAGTCGCTCGATCCGGCGTAGGTCACGATCTGTCAGGCCATTATGCCTCACGACTGCGGTCGATGAAGTGGCCGGCACCGATCCTGCCCTCACCGCACGCTGCGGTATTGTTTCTCCGTCGTGCGGCCGGGGACGGCCGTCATGTGAAAAGAGCAGGAGGCCAGATGAACACCCCCTCCGTCGTCCGACACTGCCTCGCGACCCTCGTCGGGGTCGCCCTCGGAGCATCGACTTCGGTCGTGCTCGCCCAGGACGCCGGCGCCCACAGGAAGGAAGACGTCGGGAAGGCGTTCCCGGCCAAGCCCCCCTACTCGCCCTACGCCGGGCGGGCCTACCCCACGCGCCCGTTCTTCGGCGACACCCACCTGCACACGGCGTTCTCGATGGACGCCGGGGCCATCGGCGCGCGCCTCGGCCCGCCCGACGCGTTCCGCTTCGCGCGCGGCGAGGAGGTCACCTCGAACACCGGGCAGCCCGTGAAGCTCTCGCGTCCGCTCGACTTCCTGGTGGTGGCCGATCACTCGGACGGCTTCGGCTTCTTCCCGCTGATCGTCGGCGGTGATCCGACCATCATGGCCGACACGCAGGGCCGGAAGTGGCACGACATGATTACCTCCGGCCAGGGCGCAGCGGCCGCGATGGACATCATCCGCAGCTTCGGCGCGGGCACGATCTCGAGGGCCATCTTCCCCGTGCCCGGCACCAAGGCCTACCGCGGAGCGTGGCAGCAGGCGATCAAGGCGGCCGAGGCCGCGAACGAGCCCGGGCGATTCACCGCCTTCATCGGCTACGAGTGGACGTCGAACACGGGCGGAAACAACCTGCACCGCAACGTGGTCTTCCGCGACGACGCATCGAAGGCCCTCCAGGTCGAGCCCTACACGACGATGAAGCCGCTCGGCAGCGACGACCCAACGCAGCTCTGGAAGTGGATGGCCGCCTACGAGGAGAAGACGGGCGGCGACGTGCTGGCGATCGCCCACAACGGCAACCTCAGCAACGGCCGGATGTTCCCGATGGTCGAGGCCTTCGGCCGCGCGATCGACCGCTCCTACGCGGAGGAGCGCGCGAAGTGGGAGCGCCTCTACGAGACGACGCAGACGAAGGGCACCGGCGAGGCCCACCCCTTCCTGTCGCCCAACGACGAGTTCGCCGACTTCGAGATCTGGGACAAGGGCAACCTCGACGTCACCGTCCCCAAGACGAAGGACATGCTGCAGTACGAGTACACGCGCGCGGCGCTCAAGAACGGCCTCGTGCTGGAGCAGAAGCTCGGAGCGAACCCGTACAAGTTCGGCCTCGTCGGAAGCAGCGACGCCCACACCGGGCTCACCGCAATGGAGGAGGACAACTTCTTCGGCAAGACCGCCCCGGCGGAGCCGAGCCCGGAGCGCCTGACCAAGCCCTTCATGGCCGACTCGAAGAGCGGGATCAAGATCATGGACTGGGAGGTCGGCGCCTCCGGCTATGCCGCGGTCTGGGCCACGGAGAATACCCGCGAGGCCATCTTCGACGCGATGCAGCGCCGCGAGACGTACGCGACGACCGGCTCGCGGATGATCGTGCGCTTCTTCGGCGGCTGGGAATTCGAGGCGAAGGACGCGCACGACCGGATGCCGGCGAAGGTCGGGTACGCGAAGGGCGTGCCCATGGGCGCCGACATGCAGGGGGCCGCGCCGGGCAAGGCCCCGACCTTCCTCGTCGGCGCGCTCAAGGACCCGATCGGTGCGAACCTCGACCGAATCCAGATCATCAAGGGCTGGCTGGACGCGAAGGGCGAGGTGCACGAGCAGGTCTTCGACGTTGCGTGGTCGGACGGCCGCAAGCCCGACCCGAAGACCAGCAAGGTCCCGTCGGTGGGCAGCACCGTGGACGTCGAGAACGCGACTTGGACCAACACAATCGGCGATCCCGAGCTGGTCGCCGTGTGGAAGGACCCGGGCTTCGATCCCGCGCAGCGGGCCTTCTACTACGCCCGCGTGATCGAGATCCCGACCCCGCGCTGGACGGCGTACGACGCGAAGCGCTTCGCGATCAAGCCCCTGCCCGGCACCCGGATGACGATCACCGAGCGGGCCTACACGTCGCCGATCTGGTACACGCCGAACTGAACGACACTCGGCTGGCCGTGAGGACCCACCGCTACTCCGGGTACTTCACCTCGGCGAGCGCTGTCCGGATGCCGACGAGCTGGCCGGACTTGTCGAGCAGGTGGCGGTCCATGAGGAGCATCGAGAGGCCCTGCCCGTCGGCCCGCCTGAAGGTGCGGGCGAAAGGCTTGAGCTCCTTCTTGCCCTTGAACTTCTGGTCGATGGATCGCTGGGCCGCCTCCTGCATCACGATGAACTCCCAGACGGGGTGTCCGACCATCTGCTCGTTCGTGTAGCCGAGGACGCCCAGCTCGTGCCGGCTCACCCGGATGACCCGCTGCTGGAGGTCGATCTCGTGGACGCCGACGACGCCGGGTGGCGGGTTGTGGAACACCTGCTCGAAGGCGGTGAGCCCCCGCTTCTCGGCTTGCTCGAGCTGGTCGTGAAACGCGGTCAGTACGGCGACGGCTTGGTCGCGGTCGAGGGTCATGGGGGACTCCCTCAGGGTTTCTTGGCCGCGCCTTGCGGGCGCGGGGTGGCGGAAGGAGAAGGCCGGGGGCGCGGAGAAGCGCTCGGCGAGGCGGCGGGTGACGTGGGGGTGATCGCGCGCGGGCTCGTGCCCCCGCCCCCCGTCTCCCGGATGCTGCGGATGACGACCGGCGTCACGGGCACGTTCTCGTGCGGGCCCTTGGCGGCGGTGACCACGCCGACGATCCTGTCCACCACCTCCATCCCTTCCACCACCTCGCCGAAGACGGCGTAGCCGGCGCCCCGGATCCCGAAGTCCAGGCTGTGGTTGTCGCGGACGTTGATGAAGAACTGCGAGGTCGCGCTGTGGGGGTCGCTCGTGCGGGCCATGGCGAGCGTGCCCCGCGAGTTCCGGACGCCGTTCTTGGCCTCGTTCCGGATGGGCGCCTGCGTGGGCTTCTCCTGCAAGTCCGGCGTCATGCCTCCGCCCTGGATCATGAACCCCGGCATCACGCGGTGGAAGACCGTACCGTCGTAGAAGCCGGAGCGCACGTACTTCAGGAAGTTGTCGACGCTGATCGGGGACTGTTCCTTGTTCAGGACCGCCTTGATCGGGCCGAGCGACGTCGTGATCACCACCGTCGGCCCGGTGGGGATCGGCCGCGGGGTGGGGGAAGGCGCCCCCGGGCTGGGAGATGGGGAAGGGGCGGGGGTCTGGGCGAGTACGAGGGCGAGCACGGCGCAGATCATGGACGCCTCCGCCGCCCATTCTAACGAAAAGACGCCTGTGTTGATTCGACCCTTCGCGGGGCCTAAAATGCCCGGAAGTCCATGGTCCTCTTCAACTACTCGACCAAGGAGCTCACGGCCAAGGTCGTGTACTACGGACCGGGGCTCTGCGGGAAGACGACCAACCTCCAGTGGATCCACGAGAAGCTGCCCATAAAGAACAAGGGCAAGATGCTCTCGCTCGCCACCGAGACCGACCGCACCCTCTTCTTCGACTTCCTGCCCATCGAGATCGGCACCATCCGCGGGATGCGCACGCGGATACAGCTCTACACCGTCCCCGGCCAAGTCTTCTACAACGCGACCCGCCGCATGGTGTTGAAGGGGGCGGACTGCGTCGTCTTCGTGTGCGATTCCCAGGAGGCGATGCTGGACGCGAACCTCGAGAGCTTCGAGAACCTCCGGCAGAACCTCGAGGCGAACGAGATCGACCCCGACGAGATCCCGATCGTCTTCCAGTTCAACAAGCGGGACCTCCCCAACGCCTTGCCCATCGAGATCATGAACGAGCGGTTGAACCCGCGGAACTACCCGTTCTACGAGGCGGTAGCACTCAAGGGCGTGGGCATCGAGGAGACGCTGAAAGGCGTGACCAAGCTCGTCTTCAAGGCGCTCGCCACGAAGTACGGTGACGGAAGTGCGATAGCACCTCCGCCCTCGAACCCCGCGCTCCCGAAGATCGCCACCACCGGTCCCGCGCGCGCCATAGCACCCCCGCGCGCGAACGCGCCCTCCCCCCCTCCGCCCCCTCCGGCCAAGAAGCCTACCGCCACCATCCCCCCCGTAGCCGTCGAGAGTGCCGACGACCTGCTCGAGCATCTCGACCTCGATAGCGGCCTGGACACGAACCCGCCGGTGGTGGTGCTCGACGAGGAGCCCGTGTTCGCACCTCCCGCCCGCGGCGGGAAGAAGGTCGACGCCACGATGATCTCCAGCCGCGGCGAGGCCGAAGATCTCCGGCGGCGCATCGCGAGCCCAACGTCGGAGTTCGACCTGAACCTCGAGGCGATCGAGGAGGAGGAAGAGGAGGTCGAGGAGATCTCGCTCGACTCCGCGTCGCTCCCCAGCCTGGACGAGCTCGTGCCGCCGGTCGCGGCCCCGGTTCCCGTCAAGCCCGCGCCCGGCCGCGTGCCCCCGCCCGCCACCACCGCCCCCCGGCCCCAAGCACCCCCTCCCGTCGCGATGCGCACGGAGCCGCCCGTTCCCCGCGTCGTGCCCGTGGGGAATCCCGGGGCCGGGAACTCCTCCCGGCCGGTGGACGTCAAGGTCGAGGTGGGCCCCGGGGAGACGCACGTCTCGGTGCCGATCGAGATCGCCCTGGAGCCGGGGACGACGAAGGTCCGGCTGAGCCTCAACCTCACGCTCAACGTCAAGCGGCCCCGGTAGCCCCCCGGGCCGGGCTCGCCCCTCCCGCCGCCCCCTCGCCGTCGTCCGCCGGGGCTTGACGCAGCTCACCGCTGGGACTATCCTATTATCCGGCTCAAGAGATGATAGCTGTCGCCTCACGTCCCGACTCGCTGCTCACCCGCATGGGGGGCCTCTCCGACCCCACCCGGCTGCGCCTGCTCCGCCTGCTGGAGCGGCACGAGCTGGGGGTGGCCGAGCTCGTGCGACGTCCTGCAGCTGCCCCAGTCCACGGTGAGCCGGCACCTCAAGGTCCTGGCGCGACCAGGGCTGGGTGCGGAGCCGCGGCCGCAGGCACGACGAACCTCTACCGCATGGCGACGGCTCGAGGCGATCCGGCCGCGCGCCGGCTCTGGCTGCTCGCGCGCGAGCAGACCGACGGCCTGGGCCACCGTCGCGCCAGGACGACCTGCGCCTCACGCGCCGCCTCGCGCGAGCGCGCAGCGCGAGCCGGAGGCCTTCTTCGCGGGGGCCGCCGGGCAGTGGGACCGTCTCCGCGACGGAGCTCTACGGCGCACGCCTTCACGCAGGAGGCGCTCCTCGCCCTCCTGCCGTCCGACTGGGTGGTCGCCGACCTCGGCTGCGGAACGGGACCGCTGCAGCGTCGCTCTCGCCCCTCACGTGGCCCGGGTGATCGGCGTCGACCAGTCGGCGGCCATGCTGAAGGCGGCGCGCGCGCGGCCGCTCGCCTTCGGCAACGTGGAGCTGCACGAGGGGCAGCCTGGAGGCGCTGCCCATCGACGGACGCCGTCGTGCGACGCCGCCCTCCTCGTGCTCGGCGCTCTCCTACGTGCCCGATCCGGCGGCGGTGCTCGCGGAGGTGGCGCGCATGCTGCGCCCGGGCGGGCGCGCGGTCGTCGTGGACCTGCTGCGCCACGACCGCGAGGACTTCCGCGAGCGGATGGGGCAGCAGTGGCTCGGCTTCGACCGCGAGCGGGCTGAACGGCGCTCGCGGCGGCCGCGGGTCTTGCGCGTCCGCTCCTGCCGCGAGCTCGCTCCGGAGCCGGGGACGGAAGGGCCCGCGCTTGTTCGTGGCGGTGGGGGAGCGCCCGCGCGACCCCCAGGGAAAACCGGCGTAAGAAAACCAGTCGATGAGGAGAACGCGATGACGACGACGATGACCACGCCCGCCGGCCAAGGGCGACCCTCGAGTACCAGGTGGCCGACCTCGGCCTCGCCGAGTGGGGCCGCAAGGAGATCGACGCTCGCCGAGCAGGAGATGCCCGGCCTCATGGCGGTGCGCCAGGAGTACGCGGCAGCGCAGCCGCTCGAAGGGCCAGCGCATCACCGGCAGCCTGCACATGACGATCCAGACCGCGGTGCTGATCGAGACGCTGAAGGCGCTCGGGGCCGAGGTGCGCTGGGCTCCTGCAACATCTTCTCGACCCAGGACCACGCGGCGGCGGCGGTGGTGGTGGGCCCGAAGGGCACGCCGGAGAAGCCCGCAGGGCGTGCCCGTCTTCGCCTGGAAGGGCGAGAGCCTCGAGGAGTACTGGGACCTCACCGAGCGCGCGCTCGACTTCGGCGACGGCCGCGGCCCCACCCAGATCGTGGACGACGGCGGCGACGCCACGCTGCTCATCCACAAGGGCCTCGAGTTCGAGAAGGCGGGCAAGGTGCCCGCTCCCGAGACCGCGGACAGCGAGGAGTTCGCGATCGTGCTGCGCCTGCTCGCCCGGCTGCAGAAGGAGACAGCCGGGCCGCTGGACGAAGGTCGCCGCGGAGTGCAAGGGCGTGAGCGAGGAGACGACGACGGGCGTGCACCGGCTCTACGAGATGCAGAAGGCGGGCACGCTGCTCTTCCCGGCCATCAACGTCAACGACAGCGTGACCAAGAGCAAGTTCGACAACCTCTACGGCTGCCGGCACTCGCTGGTGGACGGCCTGATGCGCGCCACCGACGTGATGCTCGCGGGCAAGGTCGCGGTGGTGCTGCGGCTACGGCGACGTGGGCAAGGGCTGCGCGCAGTCGCTGCAAGGGCCAGGGCGCGCGGGTCGATCGTCACCGAGATCGACCCCATCTGCGCGCTGCAGGCGGCGATGGAGGGCTACCAGGTCCTGACCCTCGAGGACGTGGTCTCGACCGCCGACATCTTCATCACCGCCACCGGCAACACGGGGATCATCACCGTCGAGCACATGGCGCGGATGAAGGACAAGGCGATCGTCGGCAACATCGGCCACTTCGACAACGAGATCGACATGGACGGCCTCAAGAAGATCCCGGGGATCAAGCGGACCAACATCAAGCCGCAGTACGACATGTGCACGTTCCCGGACGGCCACAGCGTGCTGATCCTGGCCGAGGGCCGGCTCCTGAACCTCGGCTGCGCCACCGGCCACCCGAGCTTCGTGATGTCCAACAGCTTCACGAACCAGGTGCATCGCCCAGATCGAGCTGGCCGCAGAACCGCGCGACGTACGAGAAGAAGGTCTACGTGCTGCCCAAGCACCTCGACGAGAAGGTGGCCCGGCTGCACCTCGACAAGCTCGGCGTGAAGCTCACGACGCCTGAACGCCGAAGCAGGCCGCCTACATCGGGGTGAAGCGTCGGACGGCCCCTACAAGACCGACCACTACCGGTACTGAGTCCTCAGTCCCAGACGATCTCCCAGACGCGCTGAGCCTGGAAGTTGGGGGGGAGCTTTCGGATGGTCTCCTCCGCCCCCTCGGCGACGCCGTCCGCCCCCAAGTTCCGGGAGAATGCCTCCAGGAGGGTCGGAGAAGACGGTCCGCACACGACCAGGCCGTCAGCAGTCGGTTGGCCGTCTTCGATCTCGACCACTTTGAAGAAGACTGCGGTCACCTCGTGCGTCCTCGCGAGAGCTTCGACGGCGTGGCGCGTCTCGTCGAGGGTGGGATGGGGCTCGAGGTTGGGAGCGAAGCAGTAGTCCCCGGATGCGACAGCGAAGAACTCTTCGACGGAGTACAGGGGCGGTCCGAGTCGCGCTCGAGCCCCGTGTCGCTCGATCAGTTGGTGGAAGAGCTGCGAAATCCGGCCACTCCACCCGACCGCGAGTTCGCCAATGCGGATGCGCTTGGTGGTCCCATCTGTCAGGACCAGATCCGCCCACTCCTCACCCGCGCCATGACGTGACGAGCAGCTCTTGACCTCGGCCCAATGAACTCTCTCGAAGCCGTTGGGCACCCGCCACACGAGCGACCTGGGCGTGAAGAAGTACGTGTCCTTGAAGACGCCGTAGACCAGTTCTCCCTCATCCAGAGGAAGCTCCTCGATACGCAAGCCAGCGTCGTATCGCTGGCACTCGCCGCCGGCAGAACTCCGTTGCTCCTGCTTGAACAAGTGCAGGATCCATGCTCGCGGATCATCGATGATGGCCATGGCCATTCACTCGCCGAGGGACGCCTTTAGGTCTTCCAGCATGTCCTCGAAGAGCTCTTCCGACGAGCGCGCCTGAAAATCCACGGCCCGGCGAGCTATTTCGCGATCATCCGTCATGACTCCCCCTCCACACTGGTCTAGAGCGCCCTCGCTGTGCTCACAAGCTCGTCGAGACGGGCGCTTTCCCCGAGAAAGACGTCCCGCTTGCACAGGATGATCACATCGAGGGGGACATCCTCGACACGGAAGATGTTGGTGTGCGGGCCGAATCCAAGGTACTTCTCCCCCCCTTTCGCCAGCGCCGTACCATCGATCACCGCGGCGGCCTGACCGAACTGGACGAGGTCCTCCGAAGTGACGCCCAGACCGACGGTCGGATCAGCGCTCAACCGGGGCACAACTTCACGCGCGCGCTCGAAGAGTGAGATGAAGCGCTGCTTTCCGGACGTGAGGAGGTCACGATAGAAGGGATACAGGTGCTCCTCGTTGAGCGCCAAGCCGCGCGCCAGGTTCGCCATCGTGTTGCTGCGCCACGGACCGAAGTCCCAGAGTCCAGAGGGATAGCCCGGCTGTCCGCGCCGGAGTCCGAGGTCGTCGCGAAACAGGGTGTGCGATGTCCGACCGTGGTCGAATCGACTGCCTATGGCAAGGGGATGATGAAGGACCGTCGTGCGTCGGGTCGTAAACAGGAGAGCAAAGGACAAGTAGTAGGTATCTCGAACGCGAAGAAAGTTGTGCGACACGTAGAGGCCAGCGGCGTCGCGGCGTATGAACTCGATGAAGCGGCCGGAGACCTCCCGGTTGCGAGTGTATGCGGGGTCGACCCCACGGAGGATCTGAAGGGCATTCTTGGCCCACGCAGTGGGCGTCCGCTCAGGGTCGTCAGACTCGGCCATCACCCTACGTCAGCGGGAACCGTTCCCGCTCCCTGCCGACCACTTCGCTGCGTCCACCCCCTTCGCGACCAGCCACAGGGCGAGCGCGAGCTCCGCAAGGAACATCGGGACGAAGATGGCAGTCATCAGCTTGGCTGCGAACGCCGGATAGAGGAAGTGCGCGAAGCTGTTGAGCAGATAGCACGCGCCCCCGAGCACGAGCGCGGCTCCCAGAAGCCTCGGCATGTAATTCGACTTGTAGACGAGGTATCCGAGCGATACCAACGCAAAGCCGAAGAACGTCAGGCCGATGGCGTAGGCATCTCCGTGAAGCCTCATCGCGAGAAGCGCCAGCGCCTCCCGCTCGGCCGGCGGAAAAGCCTTCAGATAGGCGGCGCCTCCCAGGAGACGCAGCGCCGCGAAGTGGCTCAGGCTGGCGAAGGCGAGGATGAGGATGCACGCGAGTCTCATGAATGCCGCCAGCAATGCGACGTTCCGGTCGACCTGCTTGAACAACGCGTACAGGATCACGGCAACCCCGACGTCACACGAGAGATGCAGCAGCTCTCCGGAAAAGCCGATCCGGAACAGCGACTCGTTGGCCACGATGTTGGCGGCCGTGGCCGCGGCGTCCGTAGGCACGACAAGCTGCGACCGGACCACTTCGGCGAACACGCCGGCCGCGATGATGTACAGGTAGAGGACGCCGCAGACCCTCGCATAGCGCTGCGGCCAAAGCCCGCCTGTCCGCTCGATCATTGCCGATACTCCAGCGTGCTCGAAATCGTCGCCCTCTCGGTTGCGAGTGTACGACATCGCTCCCGAGCGGAGCCCCCGCAGGACGGGCTCTCGAATTTCACCACAAGATCCGGATAGTCAGCCAGAACCGACGTGCGTATCGTTGATGAGCCACGGAAGAGAGGTAACGCATGCCAGCATTGTTTGTCGACCATCCCGACAAGGTCCGATATCCAGTAGGTGACTTTGGGATCGACGCCAAGGTCACCGTTTCAAAACGCCAACAGTGGCTCCGGCAGATGGCGGAGATGCCGCACAGGCTCGCGGCCGCGGTAAGCGGGCTCGACGACAGACAGCTTGGGACTCCGTATCGAGAGGGCGGCTGGACGCCGGGGCAGGTGGTCCATCATCTCGCGGACGCTCACATGAACGGCTTCGTGCGGTTCAAGCTGGCGCTCACCGAGGACCTCCCGCCGATCAAGACGTATGAGGAGAACCTCTGGGCCGAAATGCCCGATGGTCGTGAAGCCCCCGTGGAACTCTCGCTTCGCCTCCTGGCGGCGCTGCACCAACGCTGGATGATCCTCCTGGAGTCTCTCTCCGAGCCGCAGTTTGGTTGCGCCTTCAGCCATCCCCAGCGTGGGCTCATGACGATCGACAAGGCGATTCAGCTCTACGCTTGGCATGGCATCCACCACACTGCGCACATCACGGGCTTGCGCGCACGTCAAGGGTGGTGACCGTCGTATTCCTCGCGCGACGTCGAACACTGCGCCGCCCAAGTTGCGGCGCGAGGCGGTCATCAGCTTCAAGAGCGGGTTAGGCGCCATGTCCCAGTCAATAGTCCAAGAGCATCGGGAGACGGTGCCGAACCGCGGCCGACGCGAGTGAGTGAACGACGCTGAACGGGAACCGTGGGGAGATCTCGAGCGGGGCTCCGTGATCGGCGGCACCAAGAATAAGCTCACCCCAGGAACAGGACCTCGGTCGAGCAGCCTTTCCGGGACAACGAGGACCGTGGCGAGCCCGATGATGCCGCCTAGGGCTACCAGCCATACAGAGGCTATTCCCTTCGCCCCCTTGTCTTCGTCGAGCGAATGGGTAATCCCAAGAACGATCTCCAGCAAGATCGATCCGAAGACGTCAAGCACGAGTTCGAGGACGATCCAGAAAAGGAACATTCAGAGGGCAGGCGGCGGCTCACGTCGCATCAAGTCGTTCAACACTGCGGATGAGCTGCGGAGCGGCTCATTGACGCACGGTGCACCTCGGTATCTTCCTCCGAGGCTAGCCACGCGCTTCGTCAGCTCGATCCGCTTGTTCGACGGCTCCCTGTCTGCTCACACCTCGAGGAGTGCGCCACCGCGCCCCATTCTTGTGACTTCCCTTAGAGGGTACCAAGGCCGTTAGCGAGACTGATGGTTAGGACGACGAAGAGTCCCACGCTAAGAAGGATGATCACGAGTTTCTTACGGGAGCCTTTCTTCTTGACGGATTCCACTACCGGCTCATCGGCGTCGTTGGAACTACGACATCGGAGTGTGACGCGCTGCCCAGCCTTGAGCCCGCCGGCTTCGGAAAGCGATTGCTCCGTTAGGTGGGCCGTCCGCGGCCCTTGCCCCTCTGCCACTTCGTAGGTGAGTGTCTTGGCCGCCAGATCAACCCTGACCAGAGTCGCTTCCAGTTTGTAGGTTATATGGACACGTGCCGTGTCGTCCGCTGCTCGCGCGGCTAGTGGCAACGGAATACTGAGGTGTGTCAGGACTAGCCATGTCAGCGTTCTTTTCACGCTCCACTCCCCGGTTAGGCGTGCCCACTTGGGCGTGTCTGCATAACTCGTCAGCTGCAACCGATTGTCGCCAGCGAGGGCGCTGGACGCTTGCCCTACTCGGCTTCGAACGCGAGGACCGATGCGCCGATCGCCTCGGCATCGGTGTCGATCGACGGATGACGGCGGTTGCCTTCAGTACGGCACGTAAGGCCTCATTGACGGCGGTGGAGGTTGGAAACGCTGCCGCCACCTCGGGTTGTAGCGCAACGAGGGAGGTTCCCTTTAGCTGCTTCGCGTACTTGCCGCGCACACCTGGGCCTAGGGCCGCGAGGTCGTACTCGGGACGCAGATCGTCAGGTCTCTGGCGGCTAGCCTTCTTCATAGAAGCGACGCTCACTTCGCGTGGCTGGCCTGGCCGAAATCAGCCGAACGGCGTCCTCGCGGTCCGTGTGAGCAAGCATTAAGGATACGCCCGATCGAGCTGAGTCCGATGGTGATAAAGCGGAACTCATCGGTCGAGTGGTCGGGGTCCCTATCGACGTCGCAGACGCCAACGCGGCGCCCCTTGCGCACAACCCGCGCCCGCGCGACGAGCGTCCCGTTATCGGCCCGCGATGGACAACGATGATCTGCGGGCAAGGCGGCGAGAGGCTGCGGGGATGGCTGAGACGGAGGTCGCGCGCTCGTCAGTCGCCCGCGGGACCGGAGAAGGTGGCGGCCCGCTGCACGTCCTGGTAGCGCACCTTGCTCAGGTCGAAGCCCTTGATCGCGGCAACGAGCGCTTTGAAAGTCTGGTCGAACGAGGGCAGCGTCTTCCTCTGGCGATTGAGGGGAGTCGTGCGGGCGAGGACGAACTGCTTCACGTAGGGGTGGTTGATGCCGCGCTTCTTGAGCTCCGCGACCGCTTTGCCCAGAGATTCGTCCGCGGCCTTCACCTTTTCCGCCCGCTCCTTCCTGTCGTCGATCGTCTCGGGGAGCTTGCCCTTCAGGAACTTGTCCACGCGCTTCAGGATCGGGGCGAAGGCACCTCCCGCGAAGCGTTTGTTCTCCTCGTAGAGGAGGCCAAGGGTGATGAAGTGCGGGGCCTCGAACTGGAAGGAGAAGTCTTCCTCGGAGCTTTTCGGGTACTCCTCCATGAGACCGCGGTACATGCGGATCACCTCGAGCGACTTCTCCTTGAGGTTGTGCGCCTTCTCCGTGTTGAGGGCGAGGATCTGGTAGGCGACCTCCGCCTCGGGTATGAGGATGGCGGGGACGAGCTTGGCCTTGAGCTTCGTGAGAGCGCTGAGGCGGTGGTGGCCGTTGGGCGTCCAGTAGACGCCTGGCTTCGGGGAAACGGCCACGATCGGGTCCACGAAGCGGTCGATCCTCTTGACCACGTCCGTGAGCCGCTTGGAGTGCGTGGGGGAGAGGTCGCGCTGGTAGGGGGTGGGCTCCACCTTCTCGCGGGGAAGGAGCACGAAGATCTGCCACCGGTCGCCCACCGGCTCCTGGTAGACGGCGAGGACGTGGCCGCCGTCACTGTCGACCTGCTCGGCGAGGGCGGAGACCGCCTTGGGTGGCTCTTTGTCCGGGTAGCGGCCGATGGGTTCCATGGGCCTCAGCGCAGCCTTTCGTGGCGGACTTCGCCGTTCACCACGGTGAGCGCGACGCGCGTCCTGGGAATCTCCTCCTCGGGCACGGTGAGGATGTCCTGCGAGAGGGCGACGAGGTCGGCGCGCAGGCCGGGACGGACGCGACCCCGCACGTCGCCCTCGAACGCCGCCCATGCGGCCTCGCTCGTGTAGGAGCGGATCGCCTCGTCGCGGGTCATGCGCTCGTCGGGCTCGAAGCCGCCAGGGGGCTGGCCGCTCGCGTCCCTGCGGGCCACGGAGGAGTAGAAGCTCGCGATCGGTGAGAGGTCCTCGACCGGCGCGTCCGTGCCGTTCACGATTCGCGCCCCGGTCTCCAGGAGCTTGCGCCAGACGTAGAGCCCTTCCACGACGCGGTCCATTCCGATCCTCGTGGGGGCCCACGGCCGGTCCGAGGAGCAGTGGATGCCCTGCATGGACGCGATCACGCCCATCCGGCCCAGGCGGGGGATGTCCTTCTCGTCGAGGATCTGCGCGTGCTCGATGCGGAAGCGCGGGTCCTTGGCCAGTGGCGTCTCCGCGAAGGCCTTCGCGTACGCGTCGAGCACGAAGCGGTTCGCACGGTCGCCGATGGCGTGGGTCGCGACCTGGAAGCCCTGGCGGAGCCCGTAGCGCGAGGCCTCCAGCACCTCCTCGGGAGTCGTTACCACGAGACCGGAGTTGCCGGGGTCGTCCGTGTACGGCTCGAGCAGCGCCGCCCCCCGCGAGCCCATGGCTCCGTCCGCCACGAGCTTGACCGCGCGGATCGTCAGCATGCCGCCGCCCAGGCCGGTCTCCGGGCGGGCGAGCGCCTTCATCGTGGCGAGGCCGCGGGCCATTACGTAGAGCCGCGTGCGCAGCTTGCCCTGGGCCGCGTAGTCCTTGTAGAGCGCGATCGTCTCCAGGCTCGCGCCGGCGTCGGTGAAGCTCGTGACGCCCTTCTCGGCGCACTCGTCCATCGCGAGGTCGAGGGCGCGCCGATCCTCGCTCGCCGATCGTTCGGGAACGCGCGCGAGCGCCTGCGCGCGGTCCACGAGGACGCCCGTGGGGTTGCCCGCCCCGTCCTTGATGACCTCGCCTCCGGACGGGCTCGCGGTGTCCTTCGTGATTCCCGCGAGCGCCATCGCTTTTGCGTTCAGGAGGACGGCGTGCCCGTCCGCGCGGGTGAGCACGACGGGGTTGTCGGGAGTCACGGTACTCAGCGCTTCGTGGGTGGGAAAGCCGCGCACCGTTCTTGCGGGGGGCGAGGTCCACTTTCCCTCGTGCCAGCCCCGGCCCCGGATCCACACGCCGGGCTTGCGGCCCTCCCGGGCGCGGGCCACGCGCTCCACGACCTCCGCGAACGTCGCCGCGCCCACGAGGTCCACGTCCAGGCGCTGGTAGCCCACGCCCAGCAGGTGGGCGTGGGAGTCCGCGAAGCCGGGAACGACGGTTCTCCCTTCGAGATCGAGGACGCGGGTGCCGGGGCCGATCCGCGGCTCGACATCCTCGTTCGAGCCGACGGCGACGATGTCGCGGCCCTGGATCGCCACGGCCTGGGCCCGCGGCCGCGCGAGGTCGAGCGTGTGGACGTTCGCGTTCTTGAGGACGAGGTCGGCTTTGGGGACTGGAGGTGCGGCCTCCGCTCTCGAAAGCGCAGTGAGAGCGACGACGACGAGAGCCGGTATCGAGCGCATCGCGCCCTCCTTGTATCACACCGGGCGAACGTTACCTTTCGTACTCGTTCCGGAACGAGTACGAAAAGTAACACCCATTCGTCAGCCGCCGACTGCAGTCGCTCCGGGGCGCCGGACGCTCGACCTCATTCCGTTACCGCGTAGTCGTCGCCGTAGTACTTGCTCGTGATCTTCGTGTGGAAGTGGAGGGCCTTGATCGGCTCGTACTTCGGCGTGCCTCGTCCGGGCAGCACCTCGAGCACCTCGTCCTCCCAGAGGTAGACGGCCATCGGGAAGGAGACGCGGCCGGCGCTGCGAAGAGCCGGGTCCCAGGGGATGCTGACTCGGTGGGTGGTGGAGGGGAGGAAGTCGTTGCTGATCCGCTGCACGTAGTCGCCGGTGTTGAGGATGATCGTGCCGGGAGGTGCGTACGAGGCGGATCCACTTCATGGTCGCGCGATTCAGCACCTGCAGGCCTTCCACGCGGGGGGCGGGCAGGAAGGTGAAGAGGTCCACGTCCTCGTGGCCGAGCATGCGGCCCCCGCCCGCCGTCTCGTCCTCGGCGGCGAGGGGCGGGTAGTAGTTGAGGCGCAGGCCGAAGTTGGTGCCGGTGAGCGCGCGGTCGTAGCGGTGGGGGTCGGCGCCCAGGTAGAGCAGCAGGCTCTGCATCACGGGCAGGAAGAGGGCCTCCTGGGCGCTGCAGAGACCCCGGAAGAACGGCTCCATCTCCGGCCGCGGCCAGAAGAGCGCGGGGTCGAAGGCGGCGGCGTCGTCGAGGCCGAAGGCGCGGCGGCAGAACACCCAGCCCTCCACGAGGTCGGGGTGGATGTCGCTCGTCTCCTTGATCGGGAAGTACCCCTGGTTGACCGAGCCGTGGCGCCGCGCCCGGAAGCGCAGCTTCTCCTCGAGAGGGACTTTCGTGAAAAGCTCCACCACGCGCTCTTCCGCCTCGTCGTAGAGGTGCGTGTCGATCCCGTGCCCTTCGAGGATGGCGAAGCCGATCTCGTGCAGGGCCTCCCCCAGCTCGCGCGCGAAGGTAGCGCGGTCGCCCTCGTCGCCCCGGAGGAAGCGGCCGACGTCGCACGTCCGGATCCTGTAGTCCTCGTCGAACCCCTCGCCGTGCGGCCCTTCCGCGAGGTGGTACTCCTGCTTCTTCTCCACCTGGTCGTAGCGG
This sequence comes from uncultured Acidobacteriota bacterium, assembly GCA_963742595.1. GTDB lineage: Bacteria > Acidobacteriota > Vicinamibacteria > Fen-336 > Fen-336 > CAVPGH01. Next base: position 2,562,877 of record CAVUMT010000001.1, read on the forward strand.
GCGTAGGCCTGGTTCGTGGCCTGGATCCCCTGCGACTTGCGGTCGGTCACCACGCGGCGCGCCCGAGTGTCCCTCAGTCCGGCTCGTACATGTCCCGCACGTCGTAGTGCACGACGCGCGGGTCGAATCGAACCATCAGCTCGCGGACCGCGGCGGGAACGACGGCTTCTTCGACGCTCTCTCCCGCGAATGCCCGGACCGCCTCCAGCGACTCCCAGACCGTCACCACGCGGAACTCCAGGCCCTCTTCCATCGGGCGGCTGAGGATGGTCGCGCGCACGAAGCCGGGGATGCGGGCCAGCCGGGGGAACGTCTCGCTCTTCAAGTGCTGCAGGTAGCGCTCTTCCTGGCCGGGCTGGAGGACGGCCGTCCAGTGTCTCGAGATCACGCTCGCCCCTTCCAATGGTCGGAGGACATCCTACGCCGATCCGTCGATCCCCACCTCTACGTGTTCGACGCGAAGCGCGGCTTGAAGGAAGCCGCGTCCGTCAATGCCACGACGATCAGGCAGGCGATGATCAGGGCGCTGTACTCCGCTCCGTTGCGGCCGGCCCCCACGACGAACCACCCCGCCCTTCCGTGGACCATCGCGATGCCGGCGAGGATCTCCACTCCGAACCACGATGCCAGCGGCCGCACGAAGAGGCCGCCGGCGAGGGCGACCCCCCCCACGACCTCGACGACGGTGAGTACCCAGGCGATCACGACACCCGCCGGGAAGCCCGATCCCGTAAGGAAGCCGCCGAAATCGCCGACGGTCCCGAGGACCAGTCGTGTCACGCCGTGAACGACGAAGACGGAAGCCACGGCGCATCGCAGGACCGTGACCCCCAACCGGGTCTGCCCGTTCGGCACTCGTCCCCCCTGTCGGTAGCGCATGATAGCTTGGTCGGGCAGGAGCGAAGAGAGGCGATGTCCGTCATTCTCGAAGGGGGCTGCCGGGTGGCCGGGCTTCGCGAGGGGACTCGCGAGGCCAGGGGAGGACTCACGACCTTCCGGCACGTGGACCGTCGGGCGGGGGCCACGGCGATCTCCCTGCGGGTTCTCGATCTCGCCCCCGGCGCCGAGTCCGCCCTCGGCAACCCGGCCTGCGACGAAGTGCTCTATGTGCTGGAGGGCCGTGGCCTCTTGCGGGGGGAGGGAATGGCGCGCGCGGTGGGGCCCGACACGGGGATCTACCTGCGGCCCGGGGTGAGGCGGGCCCTCGAGAACCCCGGCCCCTCGCCTCTCGTCCTCGCCAGCTCGCGATGCCCCGATCCGGGCGACGACGGGGAGGCGGACTGGCCCGCGTCCACCGCATCCGCCGATCCGCCGATCGTGTCGCTCGCCGAGCGGCCGGCGGAGACGACCGCCGACCGGTGGTATCGCGTCCTGCTCGACGAAAGGGTCGGCTCGAAGGAGGTGACCCAGTTCGTGGGAGGGATTCCTCCCGGGCGTGCGCCCGACCACTTCCACGAGTACGAAGAGGTGCTCTGCATCCTGAGCGGCACCGGACGCCTGTGGGCGGGGCGCTCCCACGCCCCGATCGGTCCCGGGTCGTGCGTCTTCCTCCCGCGCCGCCAGGTACACTGCGTGGAGAACACCGGGGAGGGCGAGCTCCGGCTCCTCGGCGCCTTCTATCCCGCGGGGAGCCCCGCGGTGCGCTACGGTACGGAGGATCCATGATCAAGATCCGACCCGGCGGCGAGCGCGGACAGACGCGCACCTCGTGGCTGGACAGCCGCCACACGTTCTCCTTCAACGACTACTACGACCCCGACTACAGCGGGTTCCGGTCGCTTCGCGTCATCAACGAAGACGTCGTGGCCCCGGGCGCCGGCTTCGGACGACACGGCCACAAGGACATGGAGATCCTGTCCTACGTGCTCGAAGGCGGCCTCCAGCACCAGGACAGCTCGGGAGGAGGAGGCGTCATCCGGCCCGGCGAGGTCCAGTTCATGCGCGCGGGCACCGGGGTCATCCACAGCGAGATGAACGCGTCGAAGACGGAGCCCGTGCACTTCCTGCAGATCTGGATCGTGCCCGACCGCCGCGGCCTCGCCCCCACCTACGGGCAACAGCCGTTCGACCGGGAGGCGGCGCGGCGGGGCTTCGTGACCCTGGCCTCCGCCGCCAGCGGCGGCTTGCCGATCCAGCAGGACGCCTCTCTCCTGGTCACCGTCCTCGGGCCGGGGGAGAAGCGGCGGTACGAGATCGCACCCGGACGCCACGCGTGGTTGCAGGTGACCCGGGGCCAGGCCGCGCTCGACGGTCAGCCGCTCGAACCCGGCGACGGTGCTTCGGTCAGCGAAGAGAAGCAGCTGGAGCTCGAGGGCAAGACGGAGAGCGAGGTGCTCGTCTTCGACCTCGCCTGAGGAGCAGGGACCATGAGAGACGTTCGGGTGAAGACGGGCGACGGCAGGTTCGGCCAGCGGATCGAGGTGGGAGGGCACGTCCTCGTCGCCGACGAGGACAAGGCCGCGGGAGGCGATGACGCGGGCCCCGCCCCCCACGAGCTGCTGCTCTCCGCCCTCGGGGCCTGCACCTCGATGACGGTCAAGATGTATGCGGATCGCAAGGGATGGCCCCTCCACGAAGTGGACGTTCGGCTGCACGGAGAGCACGGCCCCGAAGGCTTCCGCATCACGCGCACGATGCGCGTCCTGGGTGAGCTCGACCCCGCCCAGAGGACGCGTCTCCTGGAGATCGCGGAGAAGTGCCCGGTGGCGCGGACGCTCAAGGGCACGATCGCGATCGAGACGACCCTCGACTGAAAGATGAGTTACGGGCGGTGGGATCCGCGGGTCGTGCGGGGCTCGCGCTCCGGCCGGTCCGACGGGTTGCGGCGCTCGCGGCGTCCGAGGAGGCTCGCCCGGGTGATGGCCTCCTCGCCGAATCGGCTCGCCACCGTGTCGCGGATCTGGTCGACGGCCGACGGCGTGTCCGCGAAGAGCGGAAGCTGTCCGGCGACGGCGCCGAAGCCCGAGGCGTAGATCCCGAGGAGACGGACCTTGCGCTCCGCGTGGACCCCCTCGAAGAGCCGCCACACGACGTCGAAGAGGTCGTTGCCCGGAGTCCACGGGACGCGCTACGGTCTCCGCGCGGGTCAGGGTGCGGAAGGTCTCGTCGCGGTACTTGAGGGTGAGGGTCCGCGCGCGGTAGCCGTGGCGCCGCAGGCGCCGCGCCACCCCGTCCGAGAGCTCGAGGAGCGTCGCGCGCAGCCGCGCGAGGTCGGCGGTGTCCTGGTCGTACGTGTGCTCCTGACCCAGGCTCTTGGCATCCGCCGCCTCCGCCACTACCGGCCGGTCGTCGAGGCCGCGGGCGAGCTTCAGCAGGTCCTGCCCGTGGGTGCCGAAGCGCCGCAAGAGCTTCGCGGGGTCCAGGGCCGCGAGCTCGCCGATCGTCGTGACCCCGAGCTTGGCGAGCTGCTCTTCCATCTTCGGCCCCACGCCCCAGAGACGGCGGATGGGCAGCGGCGCGAGGAAGTCGGCCTCGGTACCCGGGGGCACCACCACGAGGCCGTCGGGCTTGCGCATGTCGGAGGCGACCTTGGCCACGAGCTTGGAGGCGGCCACCCCCACCGAGGCGGTGAGCTCCGTCTCGCGCTGGATCGCGTCCTTGAGCCGGCGCGCGATCTCCTCGCCCGACCCGAACGCCCGCTCGCTGCCCGTGACGTCGAGGAAGGCCTCGTCGATCGAGACCGGTTCCACCGCGTCCGTGAAGCGCCGGAGGACCTTCATGATGCGCTCCGACTCCCGAACGTACTTGTCCATGTCCACCGGCAGGTAGATTCCCTTGGGGCAGAGCCGGTAGGCCTGCGAGATGGGCATGGCGCTCGCGACGCCGAAGGGGCGGGCCTCGTAGGAGGCGGTGGAGACGACGCCTCGCCCGCGCCCGCCCAGGGGGTTCGCCCCCACGATCACCGGCTTGCCGCGGAGCTCCGGGCGGTCGCGCTGCTCGACGGCCGCGTAGAACGCGTCCATGTCGACGTGGAGGACGGCGCGGGGTCGGCCGGAGGCGCCCTTTAGTGTCCGAGGGTCCGGCACATGCCGCTCTGCACGCACGGCTTGTCGGGCTCCATCACGCAGCGTCCCCCGGGCGGCGCCGACGGGCCGAGGAGGGACTGGCTTGGGTGAACGGAGAGCGAGACCGCCTGGACGGAGACCGGGGGAACGGCAACAGGAACAGGAATCGAAACGGAGACGCGAACGGCCTTCTCAAGCGCGGCCACGCGATCTTCCAGGCTCACCGTGTCCGCGCTCGAGAGCGAGCTCCCATCACTTCCGCCGTGAGCTGCTTGATGCGTTCGTCGTCCACGACCTCACTCCACCAGGCTGACCGTATCGATCACGCCGACGACCGCCGCGTCCACCGCCGCGGTGCCGCGTCCGAGGGCCGCCTGCGCCGCCTTGCCGTCCTGCACGAGCAGCACGCGGTCGCCCACTCCCGCGTCCACGGAATCGATGGCGAGGACGGCCGCCCCCGGTCCCCGCCCGCGAGGTCCAGGGGCTGCACGAGCAGGAGCTTCGCGCCCTCGAGCTTCGCGTTCTTCTGCGTGGACACGACGCGTACCCACCACCTTCGCGATCAGCATCAGGTCGTCGTCCAGTGGTCCACGATGCCGATGATCGCCGCGTCGGTCGGGACCTCGTCGGGGAGGAAGGGGAAGGCCGCCTCGCGGCCCCTCACGAAGAAGACGTCCTCGCCCTCTCCCGCTCCCACCGAGTCCACGGCCACGAGGGGCTTCCCCGCGGGGGAGCGGTCGGGGCGCAGGGGCTGGATGACGAGCAGCTTCGTCGCGCGCAGCCCGTCGTCCTTGCGCGTCGCCACCACGGTACCCAGCACCCTCGCGAGCAGCACCGGCTACTCCCTCACATCCACGGTGTCCACGACCCCCACGATCGCCGCGTCCACCGGGCAGTCCTTCAGGCCCGAGGCCATGCGCGCCGAGGAGCCGGACACGATGAGCACGCGGTCGCGGAGTCCCGCGTCCACCGTGTCCACGGCCACGAGGTAGTTCGACTCGTCCTTGCCGTGGGGGTCCTGCGCACGCACCACGAGAAGCTTCGTGCCCACGAGGCGCTCGTCCTTCCGGGTGGCCACCACGGTGCCCACCACGCGCGCGAGGATCACGTCCGTCCGTCCCCGGGCCTACTTGGCGCCCTTGCCGATGGGGAGGACGTCCTCGAGGTTGGCGTGCGGCCGGGGGATCACGTGCACGGAGACGAGCTCGCCCACCCGTCGGGCGGCGGCGGCGCCCGCGTCGGTGGCGGCCTTCACGGCGGCCACGTCGCCGCGCACGAGCGCCGTCACGTAGCCGGAGCCGATCTTCTCGTAGCCCACGAGGGTCACCTTGGCCGCCTTCACCATGGCGTCCGCGGCCTCGATCATGGCCACGAGGCCCCGCGTCTCCACCATTCCCAGCGCTTCACCCATGTTGCCTCCCGCCTCGTGACTCTCTCTCCGCGCGTCGGCTTAGTCAAGCTCGCGGAGGTCGCAGCGGCGGAGGTCGCCGGCATCGACCCACAGACCACAGGGGGTCGGGACCCCTTCCGCCCGTTTCGGTAGACGCAGCAGGAATATCGCGGCCGCCACGACGACCGCGCTCACGGCCCGAGGCCCCAGCCGTCTCATGCCGACCTCCTCAGTGCGTTAGGTCAAGGAAGCCCTGGGGAACAGTGATGCTCAGGCACTGGGCGGCTTCGCGCACTGGCTGGGCACGTGACGGGCCGGTGCGGGGGGCCCGCGATCTCGGTCCCCGTTGCCTGGCCGGCACTTGGGTCGACGCGCGCCCCGCGCGGCGGGTAGGCACGTCTTCCGCTCCTTCCCGTTCCAGAGCGTGATGCTTTCGAAGCGGTCTCCTTCGTGGATGACGAAGAGGAAGCCCTTCCCGCCGGGAAGCCCGCTCAGGTCGTCAAAGTCCGCTTCGTTTTTCTTTGAGCTCGAGGACGAGCCGCGGATCGTCGCCTCGATCGCGGACCTCGTAGAGTGGGGAATAGCCGGTGCCGAAGACGATTCTTCCATCCTGAAGCCATACCGCCCCGCCTGCGCCCTGTTCTGGAGCCTGCGAACACAGAAGGCTCTTCCCGCTTCCGTCGAGACGGATCTTCCACAGCTTCTGGTCGGCGGTGAATCCGAGCCATGAAGGCGGCGGCCCAGCGACTGCCTGCCGGGCCGGTGTACAGTCGGACGAATGACGTTGTCTTCGGGCAGCCGGCTCGGCCCCTACGAGATCGTTTCGCTCTTGGGCTCGGGCGGCATGGGCGAGGTGTACCGAGCCCGAGACGCCCGCCTCAACCGGGATGTGGCGGTCAAGCTCCTTCCCGCCGCTTTCACCGAGGACCTCGACCGCCTCCATCGGTTCGAGCTCGAGGCCCGCGCGGCGGGGGCCGTAAACCATCCGAATGTGCTCGCGATCTATGACGTCGGCACCGCGGAGGGCGTTCCGTACGTCGTCTCGGAGCTCCTCGAGGGCGAGACCCTGCGCCAAACGCTGCAAGGGGGGAAGCCCCCGACGCACAAGGCAGCCGAATGGGCGGCCGAGATCGCCCGCGGTCTCGCGGCAGCGCACGACAAGGGCGTCGTGCACCGCGACCTCAAGCCGGACAACCTCATCGTGACCAGCGACGGGCGGGTGAAGATCATCGACTTCGGCCTGGCCAAGGTCACGCCGGCCGCGCCGGCCGCCGGCCTCGAGGGCTCCGCGGTCACGGGCGCCACCGTCCCGGGGACGGTACTGGGGACGGTCGGCTACATGTCGCCGGAGCAGGTCCGGGGTGAACCCGCCGACCACCGTTCTGACTTCTTCTCCTTCGGCGCTGTCTTCTACGAGATGCTTTCGGGGCGCCGGGCCTTCGAAGGCAGCAATGCCAGCGAGACCATGGCGGAAATCCTCAGGGACGACCCACCTGCGCTTTCGAAGACGGGTAGCGTCGTCTCCCCTGGCCTCGACCGGGTGGTGAGGAGGTGCCTGGAGAAGCGGCCCGCCGAGCGCTTCCAGTCCGCGCATGAGTTGGTGGTCGCGCTCGAAGCGGCGCATCCGCGCGCCATCCTATCCGGTCCAACCGAAGTACGCGGGGCCGAGTCACGGCCGCCTCGGCGCCGTGCCCTGGGAGCGGCCGTCGCCCTGCTCGTGGTGGCAGTGGCGGCCGGAGCCGCGTGGATGGCCCGCGCGCGCTGGAGCCCCGCCTCCGGCTCGCGGGCGCTCCCCTTGATCGCCGTGCTGCCGCTCCAGAACATCTCCCGCGACCCCGCCCAGGATTACTTCGCCGACGGCATGACCGAAGCGCTGATCACCGACCTGGCCAAGGTCGGCGGCCTCCGCGTCATCGCCCGCACCTCGGTTCTGCAGTACAAGGGAACGGACAGGCCCGCCGCCGAGATCGCCCGGCAACTGGGGGTGATGGCGGTGCTCGAGGGGTCCGTCCAGCAAGCCGGCGATCGCGTTCGCATCACCGCGCAGCTCATCGACGCCCGCACCGAAGAGCACCTGTGGGCGGAGAGCTATGATCGAGACCTGAAGGACGTGCTCGCCCTGCAGAGCGGGGTGGCAAGCTCGGCCGAACTTCTCCACCGCCTCCGCGACGATCCGCACCAGCTCGTCGCGCGTGAGCACGACCTCGCCGTTCCCGGAGAGGGGTACCTTCGTCCCGCACGCCGGACAGTCGAGGCACGCGGGCGCTGGATAGCCGGCGGCGGCGCGCGCGTCCTCGAGACGCGCCACGTCCGCGGGGAGCAGCGGGTCCTCGCGGCCCAGTTGTCGCGCGACGAGAGCGACGCGGGCGAGCTGCTCCAGCGTCTCCATCCGCTCCCACGCCCGCCAGAGGCTGTCCCCCACCGCGAGGGCGCCGTGGTGGGCGAGAAGCAGGGCGTGCGCGCCGCAGATCGCCTCGCCCACGCTCTCCGCGAGGGCTCTCGTGGATGGCATCCCGTAAGGAATGATGGGGACTGGGCCGAGGGCCACCACCGCCTCCGCCACGAGCGGACGGTCGAGGGGGATCCCCGCCACCGCGAAGCCGGTGGCGGTGGGGGGATGGGCGTGCACCACCGCGGTCACGTCGGGACGCCGCGCGTAGACCGCCGTGTGCATCAGGATCTCGGTGGAGGCGCGGCCTCCCGAGGTAGGACGGCCGGAGAGGTCGGTGGTCACGATCTGCTCGGGACTCAAGAACCCCTTGCAGACGCCCGCGGGCGTTATGTAGAGCGTGTCTCCCTCGCGCGCGGAGACATTGCCTTCGTTCCCCCCGATGAGCGCCCGCGCGTAGAGCCGGCGGCCGACCTCGACGATGTTCGACCTGAGCTGCTCGGACCCCGTCACGAGGCGGACGAGGCGTTCAGCAGCGCCCGGTCGCGGCAGGCGGCGGAGCAGAAGTACTCCGCCTTCCCTCCCACGACCGCGGTGAGGGCGCGGTCCCGGGGGACGAAGGTGTTGCAGACGTTGTCGCGCACGAGCTCCGCGCTCGGCTTCACCTTCGGGGTCTCTTCCCGCGGCCGGAAGAGGGAGGCCGCGGTCCGGAAGACGAGGCGGAGGACGATCAGGACGAACACGAAGCGGACGAAGAGCGCGAGCCCGCCCATGGCTAGGACGCCTTGCCCGCCTTGACCTGCTCGATCTGCTCGCGCAGGCCGCGGAGCTGGGGATCGTTGGGGAATCGCTTGAGCAGCCCTTCCCAGATGGCGACGGCTTCCGCGGGCTTGCCCGTCTGCATGAGGGCGATGCCCTTGTTGAAGAGGGCATTCTTGTGGCCGGGGTCCAGCTTCAGCGCTTTCTCGAACTCCTCGAGGCCCTCCGCCGCCTTCCCCCCGTTGACGAGAGAGGCCCCGAGGTCCACGAGCACGTCGGGCTGGCCGGGATCGAGGGCGACGGCTTCGCGATACCAACGGGCGGCCGCGTCGAACTGCCCGTGGTCCATGAGCAGGTTGCCGAGCTCGATCCGCACCGCGGCGTTCGATCGGTCGCGCGCGGCGAGGGACTCGAGCGCCTTCACCTCGTCGGGATCGAGGGCGGAGCCCCCGCCCGCCTGGGGGACGGCGGCACCTCCGGCCGCGGGCGGCCGCGAGGGGAGAGAGAGACCGGTGGGCCCGCCCGCGGTAGCGACACGTGGCGGGGAGTCCCAGCTCGCCACCATGTAGCCGAGGACGAATCCGAAGACCATTCCGGCGACCGCAAAGACCACGGGTTCACGTTTCATGGCGTGGGAACCTCAAGGATAGGTCGCGGCATGGAGGGCCGTCAACGGCGGTTCGATGTTCACTCCGCCCCGTCCGCGGCATCCTCGTGGCCGTCAACCGGACGTTCTGAGCGAAATTACCGGGCAGCATCCCTGGGGTCGATCCGCTCCTCACGCAGCCGGGCGATATCCCGGGTCGGCGCGCTGCCGAAGAACCGGCCGTACTCCCTGCTGAACTGCGACGGGCTCAGGTAGCCGACGCGGTGGCACGCGTCGCTCGCGTCCATTTTCTGAAACAGCATCAGCCGCCGGGCTTCGTGCAGCCGGAGGACTTTCTGGTATTGGAGCGGGCTCATCGTGGTCACCGCCTTGAAGCGCTGGTGGAATGACGACGCGCTCATGTGGACCGAGGCGGCCATCTCCCCGACGGTGACGGGTTGCGCGAAATGCTCGCGTATCCAGGACACCGCTTTGGCAACCCGGTGCACTCCGGACTTCGGCTCTCCGATCTGGGCGACGCGAGTGCCAATCGGAGTGCGGAGCAGACGAATCAGGATCTCGTCGACCACCAGCGGTGCGAGGAGGTCCGCATCCTCGGCACCGGCCATCAGCTCCAGCAAGCGCGTCACGGCGTCGATGATCGCGTCGGTCGCGTGTCCGACATACAGCCCGCGATTGTCCGACGGCGGGGGGACGCCCTGCGGGTATACCCGCGCGGCGAGCTCCGCCACGCGCGCAGGATCCAGATCCAGCTTGAAGCCGAGATAGGGATCCCGGGGACTGGCTCGAGTCACCTGGCCGGAGACCGGCAGATCGACCGCGAAGACGAGCAGGCGCGCGGGGTCGTACTCGAACACTTCACGGCCCAGCATCACGACCTTGGCCCCCTGCGCCACGATGCAAAGCGACGGCCCCAGGGTGGCGTGGACGGGCTCGGACGTCATCCGTGCGCGGCGCAGCGCATAGGTCCCCGGGAGCCGAAGCGGAAACACGCCGTCGTGCGGGGCGTAGCGCACGAGCAGGCTCGCCAGTCGTCGCAGTGCCAATGCGCCAGGGGGTGCTATGCCGATGCGGGGGTCCAACCCATCGGGTTTCGGACACGACGCCGCGTGCGTTCAGGCGCTAGCCGAGGGGTGGGCAGCATGGTGCCAATGGTACAGCCATCGCGAACGGCGACGCTTGCCGAAACCTGCGAGACGACCGTGTGATCGGAGCCTCATTCGTGGAGGAATAGGCAAGGAACGGCTGGCGGTGCGGGGTACTGTGAACGGACCGCGTCGATCAGTGGCGGGGACCAGGTGTGGAGCAGCGAAATGAACCTATCGATTCTTGGATTGTGTTTCTTGATGGCGACGGCGCAGGCTTCCGGCACGGCACAGGAACAGCAGGACAGGACGTGATCAGTCTCTCCAAGGAGAAGTGGCGCTGGATGTCGGAGCGCAAGGTCGATTCCCTGGCCGATCTCTTCCATGAGGACGCCGTCTTCGTCCACATGGGAGGTACGATGTCGAAGAGCCAGGAACTCGACGTCATCAAAGCGGAAGGATTCACTACAAGGACGTGGACATCCAGGACGTGTCGGTGCGGCTCCTTGGCACGACGGCGATCCTGTTGAACAAGATCCGCCTGGTCGCCGTGGTCGGCGGCAACGAGGTCACCAATCCCTTCGTGGTTACGGAGGTGTATGTGCAGCAGGGCGGTGCCTGGAAGTTGGGCTCGCTGTCGTTCACCAGGCTACTGACACCATAGCGACACGAGAGGAGACGACACGTGGGAAGTCAGCGATTCTCGATGCCGTGCCGATCGGCCATCCTGCTCGGTGTCACCGTTGCCGGCGTCCTCGGCGCGCCCGTCGGCGTGAGGGCGCAGGCCATCAAGGATCTTCAGACGCCGGACACACCCCTCGTGCTGAAGGCGCAAGGCAGCTTCTTCGTCGGCGGCGACAAGGCCGAACAGACACAGGTGGAGCTGGGCGGCCTCGGCCCTGGGGGGCACATCGCCGTCAACCAGATGTACGTGCGGTACATGGTGCCGCAGGGAGGTGACGGCAACGTCCCGGTCGTGATGGTCCATGGCGCGACCCTGACCGGCAAGTCGTGGGAGACGACACCGGACGGTCGGATGGGCTGGGACGAGTACTTCGTGCGAAAAGGCCATCCGGTGTACGTGCCGGACCAGGTGGGGCGCGGGCGATCGGGCTTCAATCAAGCCCTCTTCAACAACGTGCGCGCGGGCTCGGCGCCCGCGAGCAACCTTCCCCCTTGGCTGCGATTCAGCGACGAGGTCGTCTGGCCGAACTTCCGCTTCGGCACGAAGCCTGGCGCTCCCTTCCCGGACAGTCAGTTCCCGGTGACGGCCGTCGACGAGCTCTCGAAGCAGGGCGTGCCCGACGTCAGCCTTGGCGGACTGCCCACGCCCAACCCCACGTTCAAGGCGTTGTCGGATCTCGCGGGTCAATTGAACGGCGCGGTGCTGATGGGGCACTCGCAATCCGGTCGGTTTCCGCTGGAAGCGGCGCTACTCGATCCCACGGCAGCCAAGGGTCTCGTGCTGGTCGAGCCGGGTGTCTTTCCGAGCAGGTACACCGACGAGCAGGTCAAGACGCTGGCGACGGTGCCGATTCTCGTCGTCTTCGGGGATCACCGCGACACACCGACAGGCATCTCGACGCGGCCCTCGTGGCAGCTCTCGTTCGATGGCTGTCAGGAGCTCATCGGTCGCCTCAAGGCTGCGGGCGGTCCAGGCGCAGATGCTCGACCCGGCGGAACGAGGCATCCGGGGCAACAGTCACATGATCATGCAGGACAAGAACCACCTTCAGATCGCCGATCTGATCCTGCAGTGGATCGACGAGCGTGTCCGCAAGGGAAGTGGTGCCAAGAAATGACACGCGACACGATCCTGTTCACGGCAATGCTCACGATCGTCGTCCTGCTCGACTCGGGGACGACGAGGGCTCAGACCGTGGTCATCACGCGCGGCGGCTCCCGCGCCGTACGGCCGGCACCGGCGGAGAATTTCACCGGCAGTGTTCGAGTCGAGGCGCTGTTCGAGGCGGTCGACCCCTCGCACGCGAGTGGCGGGTCCGTCACGTTCGAGCCCGGTGCCCGCACGGCGTGGCACTCGCATCCTCGAGGCCAGATCCTGATCGTCACGGCGGGCACGGGCCGCGTCCAGCACTGGGGTGGCCCCATCGAGGAGATTCGAGCGGGAGACGTCGTCAGGATCCCGGCCGGCCAGAAGCACTGGCACGGGGCTTCGCCCCAGGCGTCCATGACGCACATCGCGATTACCGAGCACCGCGATGGTACGAGAGTGGAGTGGATGGAAAAGGTGAGCGACGAGCAGTACGACGCTGCGCCGCCGAGGCCGGAGGCCTCTGCACAGGCACCCTCGAGACCCTCGGGTACGGTGCAGCCGAGGATTGCTCCCGGCCTCGCAACGTTGACGGACGACGTGCTGTTCGGCGATGTCTGGAGGAGGCCCGAGTTGTCGCCCCGCGACCGCAGCCTGGTGACCGTCTCCGTCTTGATCGCGACGGGAAAGTCGGCGCAGCTCACGGGCCACCTGGGGCGAGCGCTCGACAACGGTGTGCAGCCGATCGAGGCCTCCGGCCTCCTGGCGCACCTGGCGATCTACAGCGGCTGGCCGAACGCGGTCTCGGCGCTCGAGGTCTACGACCAGGTGTACACCGCACGGAAGGTCGACACCGCCGCGCTCCGCGCCGTGGGCCCGCGCCTTCCGGCTCCCGCCAGCGACGCGGCACGAGCCAGGGCGGTCACCGAGGAATTGGGGACCGTCGCGCCGAAGTTCGTGCAGCTCACCAACGACGTGGTCTTCGACGATCTCTGGCGGCGCTCCGATCTCAGTCTACGGGACCGCAGCCTCGTCACCATCGCAGCGCTCGCGGCGATGGGTGACGACGACCAGCTCGATGTCTACCTGCGCCGGGGGCTCGAAAGCGGTCTGACGCGCGCCCAGATCACAGAAGCGCTGACTCACCTGGCCTTCTACGCCGGCTGGAGCAAGGCCACCAAGGCGATCACGGCGGTCACGAAGTCGCTCGGCAAATAGCGGAACAGCTACCCCCGTGCGTCGAGGGGAACGTAGGGCACGTTGCGCGGCCCCGTGCACTCGCTCTCCGGCCGGATGAGCCTGTTGTCTGGAGCTGCTCCAGCCCGTCTGCGGCCTACCCGTGCGGCATCGAGGTGTCGACCTACGAGGATAGAGGACGGGTGGTCCGGAATCAGCCCCGGGCGGCACGTAACGCAGATCGCGCAGACTGGTATGATTCCTCTGCGATGGTCGGATGTTCCTGGAGGATTCCATCGATCGCCGGGCTCGTGCTCGCCCTTGCCGGCCACGGTGTGGTGTGCGCCCAGACGCCATACCTGGTCAAGGACATCGACACCAACTTCGGATCGTATCCGAGCGACTTGATCACGCTCGGCGACGCCGTGCTGTTCAATGTCACGCTCAACACGGGGGAACAAGGTCTCTGGCGCAGCGACGGAACCGCGGCGGGCACGTTCCTTCTCCGGGCCTTCGACGATCTCCCGATTCATTCGACATGCCGGACTCAGGCCGTGGTGAATGGACGACTCTTCTTCGCGGCCAATGGTACAGAGCTCTGGCGGAGCGACGGCACCGCCGCGGGAACCGTCCTCGTGCGCGACCTCGATCCCCTGTCCGTCTGCCGCCTCATGGAATCGAACGGCACGCTCTTCTTCGAGGCGGCAGGTCTCTGGAAGAGCGACGGCACCGGGGCGGGCACGACCCAGGTGACGAACGTCGCGCTTCCCGACGACCTGACCGACGTGAACGGGACGTTGTTCTTCTCCGTGGGGAACGAGCTGTGGAAGAGCGACGGCACGACGGCGGGTACGCGTGGCCACATTCACGTGGGCGGGGCTAAAAGGCCTCGCCAACGCCAACGGCACGCTGTTTTTCTCCGCCGACGACGGCACGCATGGTTTCGAGCCGTGGAGGAGCGATGGGTCGCCCGCAGGCACGGTGCTGGTCAAGGACATCGACCCCATAGGCTCCTCCTACCCGGACGAATTCACCGAGGTCGGCGGGACGGTCTTCTTCCGAGCCTCGGACGGACCGCACGGAAGCGAACTGTGGAGGACGGACGGCACGCCGGCTGGCACCGTCATGGTGAAGGACGTCAATCCGGGTCTCGACGGCGCGGTTCCGAATGGTTTCAAGGAGCTGGCGGGCCGTGTCTTCTTCTTCGCGATCGACGACGGCAGCCGCTACGTCCTGGCGACGAGCGACGGCACGGAACAGGGCACGGCCAACGTAGCCGTATTCGACCCGAGCCCCGCCACTCCATACTTCGCGGTGGCCGAAGCCGATCGGCTCTATTTTTCCGCCTACGATGGAGCTAGCGGAATAGAGCCCTGGACGAGCGACGGCACTCCCTCGGGGACGATAAGGCTGGCGGACATCGCCCCCGGTCCGGCGTGGTCGATACCGATACCGGAGTTCACGCCGGCCGGCAACCGGGTCTTCTTCGCCGCGGACGATCAGGTCCACGGCCGCGAGCTGTGGGCGGTGAACGTGAGTCCGAAAGCCACGAGCTTCTACACCCTCGATGCGTGCCGAGTCGTCGACACCCGCGGCCTCGTCGGGCCTTCGGGAGGTCCGCCCCTCGCGGCGGGAACGACGCGGACGTTCTCGATCGCCGGCCATTGCGGGATACCCGCCACGGCAAGGGCGGTGGCTTTGACGCTCACCGTCGTCGGCGCGGCGGGTACCGGGAGCCTTCGCGTCTTCCCGGCCGGCTCCTCGACCTTCCCGGGCGCCTCCGCCGTCAACTTCCCGCCCACGCAGGCGAGAGGGAGCAACGGCATCTTCGGGCTCGGAAAATCGGGCGGGCTGACCGTGAGGTGTGATATGAGTCCGGGCACCGGAGTGGCCCACCTCGTCCTCGACGTCCAAGGCTACTTCGAGTAGAGCCCCGTCAGCCCCGCGCGTCGACCGGCACGTAGGGCACGTCGCGCGGCCCCGTGTAGTCGCTCTCCGGCCGGATCAGCTTGTTGTTCTGCGAGCTGCTCGAGGACGTGGGCGGTCCAGCCCGCCATCCGGGAGACGGCGAAGACCGGCGTGAAGAGGTCGGTGGGGATCCCCAGCACGTGGTAGGCGGAGGCGGAGTAGAAGTCCACGTTGCGAGTAGAGGCCCTTCTCCGCGCGCACCACCGCTTCCATCTTCTCGGAGAGCGCGTACCACTGGCCGTCGCCCTGTCTCCTCGCCCAGGCGCTTGCGACATCCGGCGGAGGTGGGTGGCCCGCGGGTCCTCGGTGCGGTAGACCGCGTGGCCGAAGCCCATGATCTTGCGCTTGGCCGCGAAGGCCTCGCGCACGAAGCCCTCCACGCGATCCAGGCTTCCGATGCGCTCGAGCGTCGCCATCACCGCCTCGTTCGCGCCGCCGTGGAGCGGACCCTTGAGGGTGGCGAGGGCCGCGGTGATCGCGCCGTGGACGTCGGCGAGGGTGGAGGCGGCGACGCGCGCCGCGAAGGTCGAGGCGTTGAACTCGTGGTCGGCGTGGAGGACGAGGGCCACGTCCATCGCCCGCTCGGCGGACGGCGAGGGCCGCTCGCCCGTCATCATGTAGAGGAGGTTGCCGGCGTGGGAGAGCCCGGGGTCGGGCGCGACCACCGGCTGCGAGCCGCGCGCAGCCGCTCGATAGCGGCCACGAGCGTCGCCATCTGCGCGATCAGGCGCCGGCACTTGCGTCGGCGCGCGGCGGTCCGAGTCGTCGCCCGCGTCCGGGTCGACGGCCCCGAGGGCGGAGACCGCGGTGCGCAGGAGCGTCATGGGGTGGGTGTCGCGCGGGCAGCGCGCGGACGACGCCGAGGACCGATTCGGGGACCGAGCGCTCCCGCGCGAGGTCGGCGCGGTAGGCGGCGAGCTCCGTCCGCGTGGGCAGGCGGCCCTCGTGGAGCAGGAAGGCCGTCTCCTCGAAGCTCGAGTGCTCGGCGAGCGCGTGGATGTCGATCCCGCGATAGGCGAGGATCGCCGCGCTCCCCGTCGATCGAGGAGATGCGGCTCTCGCTCACCGCCACGTTGCGCAGCCCGCCCGGCGGACTTGCCATCGCCTCGAATCATTATTCAGAGGGTGCCATTCCCCGTCAACATCGCGCCCCGAAAGGGGCTCGACCGCGGGCGAGGCGGTGCGGGCTAGAATCGCCGCGAGGAGGGTCCGTGATCAACATCAAGCGGATCCTGGTTCCCACCGACTTCTCGGAAAGCGCGCGCCACGCCCTCCGCTACGGGCAGAGTCCTTCGCCACGCGAGTACGGCGCCGAGCTCGCTGCTCCTGCACGTGGTGGAGAACCTGACCGTGGGCTACGCGAGCGACCTTTTCCCCGTGCCCATGGCCGAGGTGTTCGAGGAGATCTCCGGCTACGCGAAGGCCGAGCTCAAGAAGCTCGGCGGACGAGGCGCGGGCGAAGGGCCTCGCTCGCGCGCGAGCTCGTGATCCAGGGCAAGCCCTCGGCGGAGATCGTGCGCGTGGCCCAGGAGGAGACCGTGGACATCATCGTGCTCGGGCACCCACGGCAAGGGGATGCTGGACAAGGCACTCTTCGGGTCGACCGCGGAGCGCGTGATCCGCGGGCCCCCTGCCCGGTGCTCACCTGCGGTCTCGTGGGCCACGAGTTCGTCGACTAGCTCCAGTCGACCCCGGACCAGCGCAGGAGCACCGTACCCACGGTGAAGCCCGCGCCCACCGCGGCCACGAGCACGAGGTCGCCCTTCTTGAGCCGGCCCTCGTCCAGGGCCGTGCCGAGGGCGAGGGGGATGGTGGCGGCGGTGGTGTTGCCGTAGCGGTCGATGTTCTTGACGACCTTCTCGTCGGGCAGGCCGAGGCGCTGCTGGGCGGCGTCGATGATGCGGATGTTGGCCTGGTGGGCCACGAAGAGGTCGATGCCGCCCGGCTGTGATGCCGTTCCGCTCCAGGATGTGCACGCTCGTGTCCGCGAACTTCCGGACCGCGTACTTGAAGACGTGCTGGCCCTCCTGGCGGACGAAGTGCAGCTTCTGGTCCACGGTCTCGTGCGACGCGGGCCTGAGGCTGCCCCCCGCGGGCATGTTGAGGTAGCCGGCGCCCGAGCCGTCCACCTCGTTGCAGGAAGTCCAGGATGCCCGTCCCGTCCTCCGTCGGCTCGAGGAGCACCGCCCCCGCCCCGTCGCCGAAGAGCACGCAGGTCGCGCGGTCCTCGTAGTCGAGGATCGAGGTCATCACGTCCGCGCCGATGACCAGCACCTTCTTGTGCGTGCCGTTCTCCACGAACTGCGCGCCCATCGTGAGGGCGTAGACGAAGCCGGAGCAGGCGGCGGAGATGTCGAAGCCCCAGGCGCGCGTGGCCTTGATCTTGTCCTGGACGAGGCAGGCGGTGGCGGGGAAGAGCATGTCCGGGGTGACGGTGGCCACGATGATGAGGTCGAGCTCGCCCGGCTCCGATCCCGCGGCGTCGCAGGGCGTCGCGCGCGGCCGCGCGCCGCGATCTCGCTCGTGGGCGTGCCCTTCTCGACGACGTGCCGCTCGCGGATGCCGGTGCGCGTGCGGATCCACTCGTCGGAAGTCGTCCACCATCTTCTCGAGGTCCGCGTTGGTGACGACGCGCTCGGGGACGAATCGCCCGAGCGCCGTGATGCAGGCCCTTCTCTCCGCCATCCACTCTCCCGTCCGCGATCGAGGACGATCGCGCGAACCTTCAATTAGGTACCGGCGGCCCCGTCGGGGTCAAGCCGGCGCGTCGGGCCGACGGTAAGATGGGGCGGTGAGCCTCCCCCTCCGCGAGCTGATGGACGTCATGGAGCAGCACGTCCCCTTCAACAAGCACCTGGGGATCAAGGGAGAGTCGGTGGAGAGCGGCCGGGCCGTGCTCGTTCTCCCCGTGAAGCCGGAGTTCGTGGGCGACCCGCGCCGGCCCGCCCTCCACGGGGGCGTCCTGTCCGACACTCATCGACACCGCCGGGGGACTGGCGGCGTGGTCGGCCCTGAGCGCTTCGGAGTCCGTCTCCACCGTCGACCTGCGCGTCGATTTCCTGGAGCCCGCGGGCCTCCGCGGCCCCCTCCGGGCGGAGGCGGTGCTCGTCCGGAAGGGGAATCGGGTCTGCCACGTGCGCATCCGTCTCACCCAGGACGGCGAGCTCGTGGCGGAGGGCACCGGCGTGTACAACATCCACCGCAGGCCCAAGGAGGGCTGACCGCGAATGAGCGAGGACCCGACGAGCCTCCGTCCGCGTCCCGTGGTGGGCGTCATCATGGGCAGCCGCTCCGACTGGGACACCCTGCGCCATGCCGCGGAGACGCTCGCGGGCTTCGGCGTCCCCCACGAGACCCGCATCGTCTCCGCCCACCGCACGCCGCAATGGATGGCGGAGTACGCGACGACCGCGGAGGAGCGGGGGCTCGAGGTCATCATCGCGGGGGCGGGAGGGGCGGCGCACCTGCCGGGGATGGTGGCCGCGCACACCGTGCTCCCCGTCCTCGGAGTGCCGGTGGAGAGCGCCGCCTTGAAGGGCATGGACTCCCTGCTCTCGATCGTCCAGATGCCCGCAGGGGTTCCCGTGGGCACCCTCGCGATCGGCAAGGCGGGGGCCACGAACGCCGCCCTTCTCGCGGTGGCGATCCTCGCGGGCAAGCGGCCCGAGCTGCGGGACCAGCTGCGCCAGTACCGCGTGCGCCAGGCGGAGACGGTCCTGAAGGAAAAGCTCGAATGAGCGAGGCGGTGCGGCCGGGGGCGGCGGTGGGCGTCCTCGGGAGCGGTCAGCTCGGAAGGATGTTCGCGCTTGCCGCGCGGCGCATGGGCTACCGCGTCCACACGTTCTCGCCCGACGAGGACACGCCGACGGGTCAAGTCGCCGACGTCGAGGTGAGAGCACCGTACGAGGACCTCGACGCCGTCCGACGGTTCGCGCAGGGAGTGTCAGTCGTCACGTTCGAGTTCGAGAACATCCCACTCGCCGCCGCGAATGCGGCGGCGAGAGTTGGGCCGGTCCGACCCGATCCGTCCGTTCTCCACGTCGCCCAACATCGTCTGCGCGAGAAGCAGTTTCTTCAGAGCCAGTCCATTCCCGTCCCCGCCTTCGTTGCCGTTCGGTCGCTGGAGGATCTGAAGGCCGGTCTCGACCACGTGGGTACGCCCGCGGTTCTGAAGAAAGCAGCATCCGGATACGACGGAAAGGGACAGGCACTGATTTCCCGCGCCGCCGACGCGCCGTCGGCCTGGGGGACCTTCGACGGGGAGAGTATCCTGGAGCAGTTCGTATCCTTCGACCGGGAGCTTTCTGTAGTGGCGGCGCGGGGACTGGACGGGGCGTTCGCCGCCTATCCCCCGATCGAGAACGTCCACGAGCGGCACATCCTGGACGTCTCCACGTCTCCCGCGCGGGTGTCCCCGGCCGTGGCCGCGGAGGCGCAAAGGATCTCCCGCGCCGTCATGGAATCGCTCGAGGTGGTGGGCGTCCTGTGCGTCGAGATGTTCGTGACGAAGGACGGTCGGCTGCTCGTGAACGAGATCGCCCCGCGGCCCCACAACTCCGGCCACCTCACGATCGACGCCGCGCCCGCGAGCCAGTTCGAGCAGCAGCTCCGCGCCGTCTGCGGCCTGCCTCTCGGCGAAGCCGGGCTTCGGCGGCCCGCGGCCATGGCCAACCTCCTGGGCGACCTCTGGGAGGGAGGAGAGCCGGACTGGCCGGCCGCGCTCTCGTGCCCCGGGGTGGCGCTCCACCTCTACGGCAAGGCGGAGCCGCGGCGCGGCCGCAAGATGGGCCACCTCACGGCGCTCGGCGCGACGGCGGAAGAGGCGCGCGAGACCGTGCTAAAGGCGCGCGAGGCCCTCACCGCCGGGCGGGTGCCAAAGGTCGAGCCTCGGGAGCGCGTCTCGTGAAGGTGCTCGTCGTCGGGGGCACGCGCTTCCTCGGCCACGAGCTCGCGTGGCGTCTCCTCTTCGCCGGCCACTCCGTCACGCTCTTCAACCGCGGGCGCGAGGCGGACGCGTTCGGGGGCCGGGTGGAGCGCGTGCGGGGCGACCGCACCACCGCCGACTTCGAGCACTTGCTCCACGGCCGCACCTTCGATGCCGCCGTCGACTTCGCCGCCTACACCGCGGACGACGCGCGGCGGGTCGTCTCGACCCTCGCCGGCGCCGTGGGCCACTACGTCGTGATCAGCTCCGGCCAGGTCTACCTCGTACGACAGGACGCTCCCCGGCCTGCGAAGGAAGAGGACTACGACGGTCCGCTCCTGCCCATGCCTTCCGATCCCGCGGACAAGCGCGAGTGGGACTACGGGACGGGAAAGCGCGCGATCGAGGACGTGCTCGCGGAGGCGTGGGAGAAGGTCCGCTTTCCCGCCACGCGCCTGCGACTGCCCATGGTGAACGGCGAGCGCGACCACAACCGGCGGCTCGAGGGGTACCTCTGGCGGATCCTCGACGGCGGGCCCGTGCTCCTTCCCGACGGCGGGACGCGGCCGATGCGGCACGTCTACGCGGGGTCGGCGGTGAAGGCGACGCTGGGCCTCCTCGGGGACCCGCGCACGTTCGGCCGCGCCTACAACCTCGCCCAGGACGAGACGCCCACGCTCGTCGAGCTCTTGACGGCGGTGGCGGGGCTCCTGGGCGCCCCGGCACGGCTGCAACCGGTGCCCGCATCGAAGCTCGTGGACGCGGGCCTCGAGCCCGGCCGCATCTCGCCTTTCAGCGGGAGGTGGATGTCCTTCGTCGACCCCGCGCGCGCCAAAGCGGAGCTCGCCTTCCGCCACGAGCCGCTGTCCTCGTACCTCGACAAGATCGTGACCGCGTTCCTCGCCCGTCCCCCGAAGGACACGCCCCCTGGCTACGCGGAGCGGACGCACGAAAGGGAGCTCGCGAGCGAGCTCTAGCCGCCCGCGGGAATTTTTCTCCGAGAGCCGAAAGACCGGCGATATATGTCAGCTCCTGTCATGGATCCCAAGGGAGCATTGGAGCGGGGGCGGTTACGCATGAGGATTCCATGACCAGCCTGGAAGTCGGACGCAAGCTCGTCGAGCTCCTCAAGAACGGACGTACGATGGAGGCGCTCGACACGCTCTATGGTCCGGATGTCGTGAGCGTGGAGGCGCAAGCATCCCCGATGTTCGCGGCCGTGATCAAGGGGCTGAAGGAGGTCCGCGCCAAGAACGAGCTCTGGTACTCGACCCACGAGGTTCACCGCGGCGAGGTGAAGGGCCCCTTTCCCCACGGCGACCGCTTCGCCCTCTACTTCGAGTTCGACGTGACGGCCAAGGCGGGTCCCATGGCCGGCCAGCGGATGCAGATGCAGGAGGTCGGGCTCTACACGGTCGCCGGCGGGAAGATCACGCGGGAGGAGTTCTTCTACTCGATCGAATGAGGGCGGACCTGGGGTAGGCTGGGCCGCCCCTTTACGGGCGTCAGAACATGCAGAAGCCGCGGCTCACCCTCTCCCAGATCCTGAGCATGAACGTCGGGTTCTTCGGGATCCAGTTCAGCTTCGGTCTGCAGCAGAGCAACATGAGCCCGATCTACCGCTACCTCGGCGCGGACGAGGCGAGCCTTCCCTACCTGTGGCTGGCCGGACCAATGACGGGGCTCCTCGTGCAGCCCGTGGTCGGTGCGATGAGCGACCGCACCCTCTCGCGGTGGGGTCGGCGGACGCCCTACTTCCTGGTGGGGGCGGTGGTCTGCAGCCTGGGGCTACTCCTCATGCCCTTCAGCCCCACCCTGTTCGTGGCGGCTTCGCTCCTCTGGATCCTGGACGCGGCCAACAACGTCACCATGGAGCCCTATCGCGCTTTCGTGAGCGATCGCCTCGACGCCACCCAGCATTCGATCGGCTTCCTCACTCAGAGCGCATTTACGGGGCTCGGCCAGACCCTGGCCTACCTGACCCCGACGCTGCTCGTCCTCTTCGCGGGCATGGACAAGGACGCGGTGAACGCGCGGCAGATCCCCCACGTCACGATCGCCGCCTTCGTCATCGGCTCCGTCTTCTCGCTCCTCTCCATCCTCTGGACGGTGAAGACGACGCCGGAGCTGCCGCTCCCCGACGAGGAGCGGGAGCGCATGCGCCGGGCGCCCCGGGGTTTCGCGCCCACCCTCCGCGAGATCGCCGACGCCATCCGTGACATGCCGCCCACCATGAAACAGCTCGCCCTCGTGAAGCTCTTCCAGTGGTACGCGATGTTCTGCTACTGGCAGTACATCGTGCTCTCGCTCTCCACGACGCTCTTCGGCACGACCGACCGCGCCTCTCAGGGCTTCCGGGACGCGGGGCTCCTGAACGGCCAGATCGGCGGCTTCTACAACCTCGTGGCCTTTGCCGCCGCCTTCGCTCTCGTCCCGTTCACCCGGCGACTGGGGCCGCGGATCGTCCACGCCGCCTGCCTGGTCGCCGCGGGCGTCGGGATGGCCTGCATCCCCCTCGTCCACGATCGCCTGCTTCTGCTCGTCCCCATGGTCGGCATCGGCCTCGCCTGGGCGAGCATGATGGGCAGTCCCTACATCATGCTCGCCGGGAGCATCCCTCCCCAGCGGGTCGGCGTCTACATGGGCATCTTCAACATGTTCATCGTGATCCCGATGATGATCCAGATCTTCACGCTGCCCCTCTTCTACCGCTCCTGGCTCGGCGGCAACCCGGAGAACGTCATCCGCCTCGCCGGGGGCGCTCCTGATCGCCGCCGCCGTGGCCACGCTGTTCGTGCGGCTGGCGCCTCCGTCCGGAGAGTCCGAGCGCGCCTGAGCCGCTCCGCATGAAGAACAGGGTGCAGCTCGTCACCTACGTCGATCGGCTGGTGGGGGGCGGGCTGCGAGAGCTGCGCGAACTGCTCCAGGGCCCGCTCGCCGGCCTCTTCGGCGGGGTGCACCTCCTGCCGTTCTACGATCCGATCGACGGGGCCGACGCCGGGTTCGATCCCGTCGACCACACGCGGGTCGACCCGCGTCTGGGGGACTGGGAGGACGTCCGCGCGCTCTGCCGGGAGGTGGACGTCATGGCGGACGTGATCCTCAATCACGTCTCGACGGACTCCCCGCAGTTCCGGGACTTCTCCGCGCGGGCCCGGCACTCGCCGTACGCCGGGCTCTTCCTTACCCTCGAGTCGGTATTCCCCAAGGGCGCCACCGAGGCGGACCTCTTGAAGATCCAGTGCCCCCGGCCCGGCCTGCCCTTCACGGCGGCGACGCTCGGGAACGGGGAGCGGCGCCTGCTCTGGACCACCTTCACGCCGAAGCAGGTCGACATCGACGTGGGTCACGAGCAGGGACGGGCCTACCTGGAAACGATCCTCCAGACCCTCCGCGCCGCGGGGATCCGGATGGCGCGTCTCGACGCCGTCGGCTACGCGGTGAAGAAGGCGGGGGGGACGTGCTTCATGATGCCCGAGACCTTCGAGTTCCTCGCCGCCTTCGCCGCCCGGGCCCGTGAGCTGGGAATCGAAGTGCTCGCCGAGATCCACTCCTACTACCGCGACCAGATCCAGAGCGCCGCCCACGTGGATCGGGTGTACGACTTTGCCCTGCCTCCTCTCGTCCTGCACGCACTGCAGTCCGGGACGGCGCAGGCGCTCCGGGAATGGATCCGCATCCGGCCTCGAAACGTCGTCACCGTCCTCGATACCCACGACGGCATCGGGATCGCCGACGTCGCGGCCGATCCAAGCGAAGCGGAGGGCCGGCCCGGCCTCCTGACGCCCGCCGAGATCGAAGCGCTCGTCGAAGGCATCCACGAGGCGAGCCGCGGCCAGAGCCGCCTCGCCTCGGGCGCGGCCGCGGCCAACGTCGACTTCTCCCAGGTCAACTGCACGTTCTACGACGCCCTCGGAAGGAACGACCGCGCGTACCTCCTCGCCCGAGCGCTGCAATTCTTCCTGCCCGGCGTCCCCCAGGTGTACTACGTGGGGCTTCTCGCGGGCGAGAACGACATGGAGCTTCTGGCGAGGACCGGCGTGGGGCGCGACATCAACCGCCGCTACTACCAGCCGGGAGAAGCGGCTTCCGCCCTGGCCAGGCCCGTCGTCCAGCAGCTCCTGGACCTCATCCGGCTCCGCAACGAGCACCCTGCGTTCCAGGGAACGTTCGCCTTCGACGACGCGGCCGACGACCGGCTCGTCCTGCGGTGGGAGGAAGGCGCCGCCGCCGCGACCCTCACCGCCGACCTGCGGTCTCGAGACTACGCGATCGTCCTCTCGTAGGCCGCGGGGGCCGGCTCGCCGAGCGCCGGGGTCGCGCGCGAGGTCAAGGGCGTCTCCGATCACCTTCCCGCCGGGGCCATCTTCGCCGCACGCTAGGGTCCAGATCTTTCAGGCCTTCACCTTCCCTTCGAGCTCCGCCCAGCGGGCATAGAGCTCCTCGACACTCGCGTGCGCCGCGGCGAGGGCGGCGAGGCGTTCCGCGAGGGCCTTGTGGTCGGCGGCCACGGCGGGATCGGCCGCGGCCTCTCCGCAGGCGGCGAGACGGCGCTCGGCTTCCAGGATGCTCGCCTCCATCCGCTCCCACTCGCGTTGCTCGAGGTAGCCCAGGCGCCGTGCCTTGGGGCCGGGCTCGTCGCGACGCGGGGGGGCCGGCCTCGGTCGGCCGGGCTCGCTCGCGCGAGCCGCCGCCGCGGCCGACGCCGTCTCCTCTCGGCTCCGCTCCCATTGCGCGTAGTCGGCGAAGAAGAGGGCGCCGCCCTCGCCGTCGAGGGCGAGGAGGCGGGTGGACACGCGATCGAGCAGGTAGCGGTCGTGGGTCACGAGCACGAGCGCTCCCGGAAACGCGAGCAAGCTTTCCTCCAGCACCTCGAGGGTGGGGATGTCGAGGTCGTTCGTCGGCTCGTCGAGGAGGAGGACGTCGGCCGGCTCGAGCACGAGGCGTGCGATCAAGGCCCGGGCCTGCTCCCCGCCGGAGAGCCGGCCCACGGGGGTCTCGAGCTGGTCGGAGCGGAAGAGGAAGCGCTTGGCCCAGCCGGCCACGTGAACCTCACGTCCCTCGAAGACGACGGAGTCCCCGTACGGGCTCAGCGTTCGTTTCAGGGAGACCGCCGGATCGAGGTGCGAGCGGTGCTGGTCGAAGGTCACGACCTTCAGGTTGGGAGCGTGCTCG
The DNA here is from genome assembly GCA_963742595.1 of uncultured Acidobacteriota bacterium. GTDB lineage: Bacteria > Acidobacteriota > Vicinamibacteria > Fen-336 > Fen-336 > CAVPGH01. The sequence continues at coordinate 2,588,125 of CAVUMT010000001.1, forward strand.
ACCGTCCCCGAATCCGGGGCATCGAGGCCGGCGAGGAGGCGCAAGAGCGTCGTCTTGCCGCTGCCGTTCGCCCCCAGGAGCCCGAGCCTCTGGCCGGGCGAGAGGACGAGGTCGAGACCCCGCACCATCGCCCGGCCGCCCAGGGCCTTCGTGAGGTCCGTGGCGACGAGAAGGCGTCGCGTCTGCCGCGCCGTCCCCGAGAAGTCGATTCCGATCGGCGACGATCGTGCCCGCTCGTCCAGGTCGGTGAGCTCGTCCTGCAGCCGCCCCGCCTCGTCGATGCGCGCCTGGGCCTTGCGCGTGCGCGCCTTCGCCTTGCGCGACAGCCAGTCGAGCTCCCCGCGCACCCGGTTGCGCAGCGACTCCTGGTAGGAGGCCTGGCCCGCGAGGAGATCGTCCTTCTTCTGGAGGAAGTCGCTGTATCGCCCACGCACTTCCAGGAAGCCGGCGGCGAAGGCCCGGTTCAGCTCGATCACCCGCCCGGCCACGGACTCCAGGAAATAGCGGTCGTGGCTCACCACCAGGAACGCCTCGGGCTCGCGGCGCAGCAGGTCCTCGAGCCAGAGGATGCCGTCGATGTCCAGGTGGTTCGTGGGCTCGTCGAGCAGCAGAAGCTCGGGCTCGCGCGCCAGCTCGCGTGCGATGGCCAGGCGTTTCTTCCAGCCTCCCGAGAGGGATCGGGTGGGCGACGCTCCGTCCTCGAAGCCTGCCTTGCCCAGGACGACCTCGGCCCGCGCCTCGGCCTCGTGCTCGTCGAGCCCGGGAGCCCGCGCAGCCTCGAGGAGGACCGAGCCCACGGTGGCTTCCTGATCGAACTCGGGATCCTGCGGCACGTAGGCGAGCCGCAGCCGCTTGCGGGGAGCGAGCACACCGGACGAGGGAGGCTCGAGACCGGCGAGGATCCGGAGGAGGGTCGACTTGCCGGACCCGTTCGGCCCCACGAGACCGACGTGATCGCCTTCGAATATCCCGAAGGAGAGCCCCTCGAAGAGGGGCTCCGCCCCGAAGGCCTTCGTGAGGTCCTTGCCGGACAGCAGGAGCTCGCTCACGCGTGAACGCCGGGGGCCTCGTGGCCGGTCCGCTCGACGTACTCGACGTACGAGCCGGGATAGAGGTGCGGCTCCGCGTCGGGCCGCTCTCGCCGCCGAGCTCGAGCACACGGTTGCTCAGGCCGCGGAGGAACGAGCGGTCGTGCGACACGAAGAGCATCGTGCCCTCGAACTCGCGGAGCGCCTCCACGAGCATCTCCTTCGTCGCGAGGTCGAGGTGGTTCGTGGGCTCGTCGAGGACGAGAAAATTCGGAGGATCGAAGAGCAGGCGCGCCATGACGAGACGCGACTTCTCGCCCCCCGAGAGGGCCTGGATGCGCTTGTCCACGTCGTCGCCGGAGAACTGGAAGGCGCCGAGGAGGTTGCGGAGCGAGCCCACGCTCTCGAGAGGGAAGTCCTGCTGCATCTGCTCCCAGACGGTGAGGCGAGCGTCGAGGATGTCGAGCGAGGTCTGGGCGAAGTAGCCGAGCTTGAGGCTCGCGCCCAGGCGCACGGCGCCCGCGTCGGGAGAGAGCACTCCCGCCACCATGCGAAGCAGGGTGGTCTTCCCCGCCCCGTTCCTGCCCATCACGCACCAGCGCTCGCCGCGGCGGATCATCAGGCTCAGCCGGTCGTGGACCACGCGGCGCCCGTAGGCCTTGCTCACGCCCTCGAGAGTCGCGACCTCGTCGCCCGAGCGGGGGGGACGGCGGAAATCGAAGCGCACGACCTGCCGCTTCCGGGGCAGCTCGATCCGCTCGATCTTCTCGAGCGCCTTCACCCGGCTCTGCACCTGGGCCGCCTTGGCCGCGTGGGCGGAGAAGCGCTCGATGAACCGCTGCTCCTTGGCGAGCTTGGCCTGCTGCCGCGCGTAGGCCGCCTCCTGGTTCGCCTCCCGTAGCGCCCGCTCCCGCTCGTAGAAGTCGTAGTTTCCCGAGTAGACCGTGATCTCGCCGCCGTCGATCTCGGCGATCTTCGTGACGATGCGGTTCAGGAACGCGCGGTCGTGGGAGGTCATGAGGAGGGCGGCGGGGAGCGATTTCAGGTAGCTCTCGAGCCAGAGGATCGACTCCAGGTCGAGGTGGTTGGTGGGCTCGTCGAGGAGGAGGACGTCGGGCCGGCCGAGGAGGACCCGGGACATGGCCACGCGCATCTTCCAGCCCCCGGAGAGCGCGCCCACGTCGCCTTCGATCCGCTCGTCGTCGAAGCCGAGGCCGTGGAGCACTTCCCGGGCCTGGGCCTCGAGCGCGTAGCCCCCGAGGTGGTCGTACTCCTCCTGGACCTCGCCGAAGCGCTCGAGGATCCTCTCCATCTCGTGGGCCCGCCCGGGGTCGGTCATCGCCTGCTGCAGCGCCTCGAGCTCGTGGTGGAGCGCGCCCGCGCGGCCGCTCCCCGCGATGGCCTCGTCGAGGACGGAGCGGCCGGACATCTCCTCCACGTCCTGCCGGAAGTAGCCGATCGTGAGCTTCTTCGGGACCGACACCTCGCCGTCGTCGGGCCCTTCCTCGCCCACGATCATCCGGAGGAGCGTCGTCTTGCCCGCGCCGTTCGGCCCCACGAGGCCGACCTTCTCGCCGGGGTTGAGCTGGAAGGAGGCGTCGACGAAGAGGACCTGCCGGCCGTACTGCTTGCTGATGCGCGCGAAGGAGATCATGGCAAAGGGCTGAGAGTAGCACGTCCGCCGGGAGCTCCCCGTGAAGCGCCTTCGGCGACGAGGTCGTCGCGCACGGCGGTCAGGCACTCGAGCGCGAAGCGGTCCGCCTCCGCCTCCGCCGCCCGGAGGTCGTCGAGTGCTCTGTCCGCGAAGCCGCCCAGCCATCGGACGATCCAGCTCTCGCGGATCCGGACGCGCGATTCCGTCACGAGCAGGGTGCCGCGCGCCGGCTCCTCCCGCAGGGCGAGCGTGAACCGCGAGCCCTCGCCCTCGAAGGGATGGCGGAGGGAGGCGAGCATGAAGGGCTCGACGAGGAACGGGAGCTGCCAGTCGGGCTGCTCGACGAAGCGGGCGGAAAAGGCGAGCGCGCCCGGGCCGCTCGCGGGCTCGACGTCCGCGGCGAGACCGGCGACACCCGCGCGGAAGAGTCCCGCCTTGAACGAGTAGTCGATCTCCAGGCGCAGCCGGCTCCCCTCGCCGGCGGGCGATCCCTCGAGGGGTACGAGCGAGCCCTTCCGCGTCCGCAGCCGCAGGCGCCACGCCGTCTCGTCGATCTCGACCAACCATAGCGGCCGGCCGTCGGACGCGAGCGCCCGCACGCGCAGCCGGAGCCCCTGCGAGTGTCGGGCGACGTAGGCCGAGTACTTCGGCGCTTCGGCTTTCAGGCGATCGGGCCGGAGGCGTAGCGCGAGATCGAGGACAACCGCCCCCGCCGCATCGGGTACGAGCGAGAGACGCTCGAGGTCGACCAGCCGCCCGAAGGCCCGCGCCGACTGCGGCATCGCCGCCCTCGCGCGGCCGCGCACGTCCTGTCCCGGCGCGGCCTCGGCCGCCCGCAGCAGCGCGCGGTACGCGGCGGAGAGCTCGGTCGGCCGCAAGGGGCCCAGGGCCAGATCCTCGAACGTGTCCCACTCGAAGCGGCCCTCCTCCGTCCGTCGAAGCCCGACCCGCGCGCGGAGCTCGCCGGGGGCGCGCGGTAGCGGGGGCGCGCCGCGGACGCCCAGGCGGTATTCTCCGGGACGGCCGCGACCCGAGACCCAGAACGCGCGCCACTCCCCCTCGGACGCGGTCCATACGGAGGCGTCGTCGTAGACCCGAGAGGGGGCGAGGAGGGCCGCCGACAGCTTCGGACGCAGCGCCTCGAGACTCGGCTCGCGCACGACCGTCCCGTAGCGCGCGCGGAGCGCGTCGACGAGATCGAGGGCCGCGGCAGCGCCGCCGGGCCCGGAGCCCAGGTCGCGCGCGGCGTCCCCGCAGCCCGCGGCGACGGCGAGGAAGGCGAGCGCGGCCGCGCGTCGGAAGCAGTCGTCGACCATGCCCCCTAGTCCACGACCGCGACGGCCTCCACCTCGATGAGGAAGTCCGGGTTGGCGAGCGCCTGCACCCCGACGAGGGTGCTCGCGGGAGGTGCCGTCAGATCCTTGAGAGCCTCCGCCCGCACTTCCCGCAAGGCGACAAGGTCCTCCGCCTTGAAGTTCACCACGTAGGTGTTGAACTTCACCACGTCCTTGAACGTCGCGCCCCCTCCCGCGAGGGCGAGGCGCAGGTTCTCGAAGACCTGGCGGGCCTGGGCGCGCAGGTCGCCCTTGCCCACGATCTCGCCCTGGGCGTTGAACGCGACCTGGCCCGCGACGTAGAGCGTGCGCCCGCCAGTCACGGATACGACGTGCGAGTAGCCGCGCGGCGTGCTGAGCCCCTGGGGATTCTTGTGCTCCCTCACGGCTTTCTTGTCCTGGGCGACGAGCGGCGGCGCCCCGAGCGACGTGGCGAGGACGAGCGCGGTCAAGATCCTGGACATGGCGATTCCTCCTCCCGGGACATACGGACTACTCGACGCGATAGCCGACGAAAACGAAGCGCCCCTGGGCCTGGAGCGCCTTGACGGGGGCGGAGGCCGCGGGCTGACCGCTCGCGCCGTCCTTGAGGACGAGGTTGTAAATCTGGCCCTCGGCGGTGAGCCACTCCACGAGGTAGAGCGCGCCGTTCTGGTCGATCGGGAGGTCGACGCTCGGGGCGTCCGAGGTGAGCTCCACCTCCGCCACCTTGTGTATGGCCCCCGCCTCGATGCGCTTCACGCGGAGGGTGACGGTGTCGCGGCGGCGCGTGGAATCGGCTTCCACGCGAGGGGCGAAGACCGCGGTCTTGGCCACGCCCAGCTGATCGGAAGGCACGGGCGGGCCCGCGAGGAAGGGGGCCGCGACCGAGGGGGCGGCGCGATCGCGCGAGGAGCGGACCTCGTCGCGCAAGGCGCCGAGGTCTCCCTTCATGGCGAGGAGCGCGTCCGTCCTCTGGAAGAGCTCGAGGCGCAGCGAGGAGACCTCGGCGCGGAGCCGCCGTACCTCGCCGATCATGGCTCCGACCTCGGCTCCCGGCTCCTGGACCGGCACCAGCAACAGCAGGGCGAGTGCGATCATCCCGTTCCTCCCCGAAGAGTACGGCCTCTCCAACCTTGGCAACCCCACGGGCCCGGGTCAAGCGGGTGTTGCGGGCCCCGCGCGAATGTGTCAGAAAACCCGTCTTGACCGGAGCGCCCGCCGTTCGCGAGGTAGGCACCGCGCGGGTGCCTCTAGCACTCGTGGGCACGGCCTTCCTCCTGAGCGGGGCCGCCGCTCTCGTCTACCAGGTGGTCTGGCAGCGGCTGCTCGCGCTCCACACCGGCGTCGGCATCACGTCCATCGCGCTCATCGTGGCCGCCTTCATGGCCGGCCTCGGCTTCGGGAGCCAGGCGGGCGGCGTCCTCTCCACCCGCGTCTCCCCGGCCGCGGCCCTCCGCCTCTTCGCCGCCATCGAGCTCGCGGTGGGTGTCCTCGCCGCGTTCAGCTGCTCGTTCTACTACGGGTGGCTCGCGCGCCATGCGAGCTTTCTCTATGCCTCGCCCGGGGGCATAGCCGTCGCGCACTTCCTCGCCCTGCTCCTACCCACCGGGCTCATGGGCATGTCGCTGCCCTTCCTGGTGCGGGCGACGGTGGCGGACACGGACGCGGCCTCGCGGACGATCGGCACCCTCTACGGCGTGAACGTCCTCGGCGCGAGCCTCGGCGCGCTTCTCGCTCCCTGGGTGCTCGTCCGCTTCTACGGGATGGAGGGAGCGGTCCTCTGGGGGGTGGGTGCCAACGTCCTCGCCGCGGCCGCGGCGCTCCTCGCGGGGCGCCCTGGAGTGGCGTCGGAAGCGGCGGCCGCGGACGCGCCTCCTGCGGGTACCGTCCCGGAAGCGCGATCGCTCGCCCTGTGGACGGCGCTCTACGCGATCTCCGGCTTCTGCGCCCTCTCGCTGGAGATCCTCTGGTTCCGGCTGACCGACGTTTCGCTCAAGAGCACCGCCTTCACCTTCGGCACCGTGCTCTGCCTCTACCTCCTCGGGCTGGGAGCGGGCAGCCTCGTGGGAGGAAGGATCTCGAGCCGGTTCGAATCGCCCTTGCGCGTCTTCCTGGACGCGCAGTGCCTCCTCCTCCTGTACGCGGCGCTCGCCATAGCACTCCTCGTGTGGCTGCCCCCCGCCACTCCCCTCTACCGCTGGTTCTTCGACTACTGGAAGAGCGGCGACTTCTACCAGCTCGGGGCGGACTGGAACGCGGCGTCGCTCCTTCGTCTCTATCTCCTGCTCCCCGCGTTCCTGTTCGGTCCGCCCACGGTGCTCATGGGGATCTCGTTCGCGGCTCTCCAGCGCGCCGTTCAGGACGACCCGCGCACGAGCGGCCGCAAGGTGGGGCTCCTCCAGGCCGCGAACATCGCGGGATGCGTGGCGGGAAGCCTCGCCGCGGGCCTCTTCTTCCTCGACCGCTTCGGGACGACGGGCACGCTGCGCGTGCTCCTCCTCGTGGGCCTCGTGTTCGCGGGAGTGCGGGCGTTCCGGGTGGGGGGCAAGGCGGGCCTCGCCTGGGCAGGGGCCCTCGCTCTCGCCGCGTTCGTTCTGCCCACACCCGACGCGCTCTGGAGAAAGCTGCACGGCATCGCCAACGAGGCGCGTCCCTCCTTCATCGGCGAGGACGCAACGGCGGTGAGCGCGGTGCTGCCCCTCGAGGCGAGCCACTGGCGAGTCACCGTCAACGGCCTGCCCCACTCGTGGATCCCGTTCGAGGGAATCCACACGCTCCTCGGCGCCATCCCCGCCGTCATCCACCCCTCGCCCGAGAAGGTGGCGGTGATCGGGCTCGGCTCGGGAGAGACCGCGTCCGCCCTCGCGAGCCGGAAGGAGACCCGCGAGCTCACGGTCTTCGAGATCGCGGGCACGCAGCCACGGCTGCTCCGGGCGGTGGCGGGGATCGCGCGCCTGCCCGACCTCGAGCGCTTCCTGCGCGACGAGCGGGTCCGGATCGTGGTCGCGGACGGGAGGAACGCGCTCCTCCGGTCGGAGGAGCGCTACGATCTCATCCAGGTGGACGCGCTCTACCGCACGAGCGCCATGAGCGGCAACCTCTACTCGGTCGAGTTCTTCCGGCTCTGCGCGTCCCGCCTGCGGCCGGGAGGCATCGTCTGCTCGCAGACGCCCACGCGCCGCGCCGCGCTGTCCTTCGCGGCGGCGGTGCCGCACGCGATCGACCTCGGCAACATCATGGTGGGGAGCAACGAGCCGCTGCCCATCGACGTCCCCGCCTGGCAGGCCCGCCTCTACGCCCCGGAAGTGCTCGCCTGGTTCGGGGCTGAAGTGGCGGAAGGGATCCTGGAGCGGCTGCGCGAGGCGCGGCCGCCCTGGGGCAACCCCGCCTCCCGCCGCGGGCTCAACCTCGACCTGTTTCCGCGGGACGAGTTCTCGACCCCCGTCGGGAACTAGCGCGGGTCACGGCCCCGGAGGCCCGTTCCCCGCGCCGAGCGCGCGCTCCACCCGCGCCTTCGCCGAATCCTGAAGCTTGGCCCCGGCCTCCGTGAGATAGAACGAATCGTGGGCTTCGCCGCCCTCGGTGGCGACGTGGGCGAGCTCGATGTTGGCCCCGGTCTCGGAGAGCGCCTTGCTGATCGCGTAGAGGAGCCCGCGCGCGTCGCGGCCGCGCACGCGGAGGACGCTGGCCCTGGGGTGGGCGTCGTCCTCCCAGTCGAGCAGGAGCGCGGCTCCGTCCAGGGCGGACCGCGATTCGGGGGGCAGGGCCGAGTCGAGATCCACCTTGCCCACGATCACGGAGTCGAGATACGCCTGGAAGCGGCGTCGCTCCTCCGGCGAGGAGAAGCGTCCCCCCGAGTCCGAGAGCGTGAACGTGTCGAGGACGAGCCCCTCGGTGTTGGCGAAGGCTTCCGCGGAGACGATGTTCGCACCGAAGACGGTCAGGCTCCCCGCGAGGCGCGCGAAGAGGGAGCGGCGGTCCGCCGCCACTACCACCAGCCTCCACAAGGCACCTTCCTGTGCGAGCGAAGAAACGGCCGCCCGCGAGCCCAGGCTCTGCACGAGCCCGAAGTGCCGGACGACCTCCACCGCCGACGTGTTGCGCAGGTAGTGATGGGGGAACCCGAGGACGAAGCGAGTGAAGCGTTCGCGGTCGACGGCTAGGGGCAGCCGGTCGAGGAACGCCTTCACCTCGTGCTCGTCCGTTACGGGAAGGTCGTCGAAGGAAGGCATCAGACCTCGAAGTGACGGCGGATGAGGGCGAGGGCGAGAGCGTCCGGAAGCAGCCGCCGTCCGAGGGGGACGGCGAGCGAGTCCGGGCCGACGGTGTAGCGGACGCGCGGCCGCCGCGCGTCGAGCGCCCGGAGGACGACCGCGGCCACGAGCTCCGGCCCGGGGGCGCGGGCGAGGGAATCCCGCACCACTCTCTCGCATCGTCGGAGCCGCTCGCCGTAGGCGCTCGTCCCGTCCGGTCCCCAGTCCATCCGGTCGTTGAAGGGCGTGCGGATGTCCCCGGGCTCCACGAGGCATGCGTGGACGCCCGTGCTCCGGAGCTCGTTGCGGAGGGCGAGCACGAGGGCGTCGAGGGCGGCCTTGCTCGCGGAGTAGTGCGCCTGGAAGGGAATGGGGGCGCGTCCGGCCAGCGACCCCACCACGACGATCCGGCCCGCCCCTTGCGCACGCATCGCGGGAAGCACGGCCCGCATCGGGAGGAGAGTGCCGAAGTAGTTGGTCTCGAGCTGGGCGCGCGCCCGCGCGGCCGTCGTCTCCTCGACGCTGCCGAAGACGCCGTAGCCCGCGCAGCACACGACGGCTTCGAGGCGCTCCGCCCGCGCGAGCACCTCCCGCACGCCCGCCTCCACCGCGCTCTCGTCGCGCACGTCCATGCCGATCCAGTGGACGCCCGGGATCGTGGCGGGAGAGCGGCTCGCCCCGAAGACGCGGAAGCCCCGCTCGGCGAGAAGGCGGGCGGTGGCCGCGCCGATTCCGGAGGAGGCGCCGGTGACGAGGACCGTCGTAGTGTTCCGTCGCGACGGCGCGTCAGCCACGGGCTCCGAGTATAGGTCGAACGCCGTGGCGACGGTGCGACACGCCGCCTCCGCGGCTACTCGGGGCGGTCGAGAGCCGCTCGTTCCGCGCGGATGGCCTCGATCGCGCTCGGCGATCCGAAGGCCTGGGCGGCACGGAGGGCGGCGTCGAGCTCGTGCCGCGCGGTCGAGGGGTCTCCGGCCGCGACCGCCAGCTTGGCCCGGCGCCGGCGGGCGGTGTACTCGGCGCGAGGGCTGCCGCTGCGCTCCGCGAGGTCGGCCGCGTCCCGAAGAAGCTTCGAGGCCCGCTCGGGCTCGCGACCCCATTCGAGCAGCAGCTCGGCCACCGCGATCCGGGCGAACGGGATGGTGACGGAAGCGCCCAGCCGCTCGCGCCCGCGGAGCGAGCGCTCGTACATCTCGAGGGCGGCGGTGTGGTCGCCGCGCCGCTGGTGCACGAAGCCCAGGTGACGCTCCACCGAGGACGCGACACCCTCGTCGCCGGCGGCTCGCGCGAGCTCGAGCGCCTTGCGGAACTCGGTCTCGGCGGCGTCCATGCGACCCTGCTGGAACTCGATGAGGCCGACGTAGTTGTGCACGTCGCCCAGCCGGCCGTCGCCGAACGCGGCGCGCCACAGGCCCTTCGCCTTCTCGACCTGCGCGCGGGCTGTCGTCCAGTCTCCCGTGTCGAAGGCGTCCCGATAGTAGAGGCGCGCGAGGGCCCAGTTCGCTTCCGCGAGCGCCTCCGAGCCCGTTGCCCGCAGCGCGTCCTCGATCGCTGCGATCACGGGCTCCCGCCCCTCGCGAAAGAACACATGCCGCTCGAGGGCCCAGACGGCGAGCTCGGACCGCCAGAGGGCCGCGGCGGCCGCGTCGGAATCGCGGATCGCCTGGTCGAGCCCGCGACGGATGCGCGCGCGCACACCATCCCAGTCGCCTCGCGCGAGGCCGGAACGGAGCTCGGCGCGAACGCCCGCGAAGTCCTCGCGGGCAGCAACCATGTGGGGTGCGAGAAGCGCCGCGCTCGACAGGACACAGCGTGCGGCGAACATGCCGGACAAACGCATCGGCTCGACCTCGCTCGCCCCCGCGGGATCCTACAATGCGGCGCCCACCGGCGTGCTACCTTCTACCCGTTCCGGACCGAGTGGTCCTGGAGGAGATCCGGCAAGGCGATGACCAAGCCAAACGCTCTCATCGGATCGATCGCGTGGCTCCTTCTCGCCCCGGGCACGCTCACGCTCCTCGTTCCCTGGATGCTCACGCGCGGGCGTCGGGGACCGCCGCTTTTCGACGGGGTGGTTTCGGTCTGGCTGGGGGTGGCCCTGGTCGTCCTGGGTCTGCCCGTGCTCCTCGAGGCCTTCGCGCGTTTCGCGCTCGTGGGGCGCGGAACCCCGGTCCCGCTCCTGCCGACGGAGCGTCTCGTGGTGAGCGGCTTCTACCGCCATGTCCGCAACCCCATGTACGTGGCGATGACCGCGATCCTCGTCGGGGAGGCGCTCTGGCTCGGGTCGCCGCGCGTGCTGGCGTTCAGCTCGCTCGTGTGGGCGATCTTTCACGGGTTCGTCCTCCTCTACGAGGAGCCGAGAGAGCAGAAGCGCTTCGGGACCGAGTACGAGCGCTATCGCGCGGCCGTGCCCCGCTGGATCCCGCGCCTTCGGCCCTGGAAGGGCTGACATCCGATCCCCCGCTTCACCGCGTAGACCAGGGACGTGCTCGAGCGGGCCGACGCGCGAAAGCGAGCGCGTTCGCGCCGACCTCAATCTGGTCACCTCCCCGCGCGCGTACCCGCGATTGAACCGAGGACTGAAGAGTCCGGGCCGCTCCGAGGAACCGGACGGTCGAATCGATCGCAGGAGGTAATCGTGAAGCGTCATCGCACTCTCGTCGCACCGGTGCTGGCCGTTCTCCTCGCCGCCCCCGGCGTCCCCACAGAGGCGGCCAACCACCGCGAAGCTCCCATCACCGCCCTCGACCGGGCGTCCGACATCACCGACTGGTACACGTTCGTCAGCTACGACAACCCCAACCGGGTGACCCTCATCCTCGCCGTGGATCCGCTCCTCGAGCCGAGCAACGGTCCCAACTACTTCCCCTTCGACCCCAACGTCCTCTACACCTTCCACGTCGACAACGACCAGGACGGCGTGGGCGACGACGTGAAGTTCGAGGTGCGCTTCCAGACCGAGGTCCGCGGCCCCGACGTCTTCACCACCGCCGTGGGCGGCATCGCGGGCATCCCCCCCATCACCAAGCTCAGCGGTCCGGGCTCGGAGGGCCTCGGCGTGCGGCAGACCTACACCGTGACCCTGGTACGGAACAGCCACCGCACCGAGCTGAGCCGCGGAAAGAAGCTCTTCGCCGTCCCCTCCAACGCCGGCCGCCGCACGATGCCCGGTTACTCCGCTCCTGGCGGGCTCTTCGAGCAGGGGATCTACACCCTCCCCCAGGGGGTGAAGGTCTTCGCGGGCACCACGGACGACGCCTTCTACATCGACCTCGGCGCCGCGTTCGATTCCCTGAACTTCCGCATGGCTGCGGGGGGAGGGGTCCTGAGTCCCGCGCAGGACGCCGACGACAACACGAACTTCGCTCCCGACGACGTCTCCGGCTTCAACGTGAACACGATCGCGATCGAGGTGCCGGTGACGCTCCTCACCCGCGACGGGCAACCTCACCCCTCCACCGATCCCAAGGCCGTGCTCGGGACCTACGGAACGACGTCGCGTCCGCGCCTCCAGGTGCGGCGCGTGACCCCGGACGATGACGACTTCGACTTCGACCTTTCCGATTTCTCGTTCCGGCGCTTCCGCCAGGTCCAGCGGATGGGAAACCCGCTCATCAACGAGCTCATCATCGGCACGGGCTCCAAGGACCGCTTCAGCATGGACGACCCGAAGAACGATGCCCAGTTCGCGAACTTCTTCCTGAACCCGCTCCTCGCCACGGTGTTCGGCTCGCTGGGCATCCCCGTGCCCGCCGGGGACCGGACGGACCTCCTGCCCCTCGTGACCTACACGGGGCCGATCGTTCCCCCGGGGACCCCCGCCGGGCCCATCGCCGACCTCCTGCGCATCAACACCGGGATCCCGCCCACTCCGCTCGCCCAGCAGAAGCGGCTGGCCCTCCTCACCCTCCTCGACGGCGACACGGGCAACGACGATCCCGCGGGCTTTCCCAACGGGCGCCGGCCGGGTGACGACGTGACCGACATCGCGGCGCGGGCGGTGGGAGGAATCCTCGCCGACCCGGTGGCCTTCGGCACGCGCATCGGCGACGGCGTCAACAAGGACGACATGCCCAAGCGCGGGACGTTCCCCTTCGTCAACCCCTCTCACGACGGCCGCAACAGCCGACACGTCGACCCGGGCGAGCCCGGCTGCACTGGTACCTGCCCCCTCAACTAGCCATTAGTGCGGGATCACGCAAGTGCGGGATCCGTGGTTCGTTTCACGGATCCCGCACTCCTTAGGCAAGTCCCGATCGTCAAGGAGTCCGTCATGATTTCGATTGCCCTCTCTGTTCTCGCCGTCTTCATAGCCGCGCCCGCCAACCCTGCCTCCGTCTCTCCAGCCGAAAAGCAAATCGCCTCCGCCCGCGCCGCCATTGAGACGTCCCCCAGCTCTCCCCGCGGCTACTCCGATCTCGCTTTCGCGTTCGCGCGGCGCGCTCGCGAGACCTCCGACCCCGGCTACTACCGGCGGGCCGACGAGGCCCTCGACCGCGCGCTCGCGATCGCCCCGGAGGACTTCGAGGCGAAGAAGGCCCGGGCGTGGGTCCTCCTGGGGCAGCACCGCTTCGCGGACGCCGAAGCACTCGCGCGGGACCTGAACAGGCGGTCGCCCGACGACGTGATGGTCTACGGCCTCCTCACCGACGCGAGCGCCGAGCTCGGCCTCTACGACGAGGCGGAGAAGGCCGCGCAGTGGATGCTGAACATTCGCCCGGGCAACGTGCCCGGCCTCGCGCGCGCCGCCTACCTGCGCGAGCTCTTCGGGGATCTCGAGGGCGCGCGCGAGGTCATGCAGATGGCGCTCGACCAGACGCCCGAGGGCGAGAGCGAGGACAGGGCCTGGATCCTCACGCAAATCGGCCATCTCCACCTGCTCGAGGGGGAGCCGTCGCGGGCCGAGCGCGCGCTCCAGCGGGCGCTCGCCGCCTTCCCCGGATATCACTACGCGCTCGGCGGTCTCGCGCGCGTGCGGACGGCCCAGGGACGCCACGCAGAGGCGGTGACGCTCCTGCGCGAGCGCCAGGCGGCGGCGGACCACCCGGAGAACCGCTACGAGCTCGCGGAGGCGCTCGAGCGAGCCGGGGAGAAGAAGGAGGCGCGCGCGGAGTTCGCGGAGTTCGAGAAGGCGGCCCGTGCGGAGAGCGCAGGCCCGGACAACGCGAATCGCGAGCTGGTCTTCTACTACACGGACCACGCGCGCAAGCCCGACGAGGCGTTGCGTATCGCGGCGGCGGAGGCCGCGAGCCGCCGGGACGTCTTCACACTCGACGCCCATGCCTGGGCACTCTGGGCGAACGGCCGGAAGGCGGAAGCGCGAGAGACGCTGAGGAAGGCGCTCGCCGTGGGCGTCCGGGATCCCCGCGTGCTCGCGCACGCGCATGTGATGGGCATCCGGCCGCTACTCGCCCCGGGGCGAGTTATCTCAAGTAGTCTCTCAACCGACTCGGTCTGGACCGAGTACGAAAGGTAACACTCGGGAGAGAGATCTCAGCGCAGCAGCAGCGCCTTCCAGTCCGGAACGGACGGCGTCGGCTCGCCGGAGAGCGCCTTCTCCACCGCGAACTCCGCCATCTTCTCCACCGCCCACGGGAAGTGCGCGTCCTTGAAGCTGCGGTAGTCCATGTCCGGCGTGTAGTTCGTGAGGTCGATGCCGTAGAAGACGCCGTCCTTCACCGCGAACTCGAGCGCGTTCATGTCGTAGCCGAGGGCCTTGTTGTAGTTCAGGGAGAGCTCCTCCGCCTTGTCGCGGAGCGGCGCGGGGCAGGATGTCGTAGTCCTGGTTGTAGCCGCCGAGGCCCCCGGGAGCGGGATCGTAGCGGATGGCGCGGGCGCAGCGGCGGCCGATCGTGGGCACGCGGATGTAGGTGTCCCAGGCGATGAACTCCTGGAGCATCATGGTCAGGGTGTCGGACTCGTTGTAGAAGTGGACGAGCTCGTCGAGCGAGTGGACCTTGTGGACGTTCTTCCAGCCCCCGCCGAAGGCGGGCTTCATGATGCAGGGCAGGCCCACGTAGTCGAGGTACATGGCGAAGTCGGTGGGCCAGAGGTTCCGGAGGCTCTCCGCGGTCACGTCGTCCACGTAGCGCGCGGTTCGGGAGCACCACCGTCTTCGGCTCCGCGATCCCGAGCTTCTCCGCGGCCGCGTAGCCGAAGAACTTGTCGTCCGCGGTGCGCCAGAACGTGTTGTTGATGCAGTAGGTCCCCTGGAGCGCGGCCATCTTCAGGTAGACCGAGTAGTAGGGGACCTCGTGGCTCATGCGGTCGAGGATCACGCGGTAGGGCACGCGTCTCGTTGAGCTTCGTGCCCCCGAGCTGGATGTACTCGGCGGTCACCCCCTTGCCCATGGAGTTGACCTTGGCGATGAACGCGTCGGGGAAGGAGTTCTCGCGGCCGCGCAGCACGCCGATTCGCATGACGATCTCCTCTGTGGGGGTGGCCGGGCCCCGCCCGGGGGCCGGATTCTAGCACCGGGGGTCGCGGGCGGGCGAGGTGCTAGACTCCCGTCCCCATGGCGCTCTTTGCCCTCCTCGCGGCCGCGCTCGGAGAGGAGTCGACGATCCTCGCCGCCCTCGCGTTCGTGCTGGTGGCGGCCAAGCTCGCGGGCGAAGTCACGGAGCGCCTCGGGCAGCCGGCGGTCCTCGGCGAGCTCCTCGTGGGGATCCTCCTCGGCAACCTCGCCCTCTTCGGGGGCCCGCCTCTCGCCGGTCTCCAGGGCAGCGAGACCTTCGCGGTGCTCGCGGAGCTCGGGGCGATCCTCCTCCTCTTCGAGGTCGGCCTGGAGTCGACGCCGAAGGAGATGATGGCCGTGGGCGGAAGGGCGACCGCGGTCGCCGTCGTGGGCATGGTGCTCCCGATGGGCCTCGGCTACGCGGTGAGCCGCGTCGTCCATCCCGCGGAGTCGTGGCTGTCCCATGCGTTCGTGGGGGCGATGCTCACCGCGACGAGCGTCGGCATCACCGCCCGCGTGCTGAAGGACGCGGGCGCGATTCGGTCGCGGGCCGCCCGCATCATCCTGGGAGCGGCGGTGATCGACGACGTGCTCGGCCTCCTCGTGCTCGCGGTGATCTCGGGCATCATCCGGGCCGCGGACGCGGGAGGGGCCCTCTCCGCGGCTGCCCTCGCCCTGATCGTCGCGAAGGCCTTTGCCTTCCTCGCGGGGGCAATGGTCGTCGGCTCCTTCCTCTCCCCGCGGCTCTTCCGAAAAGCCCTCGCGCTCCGCAGCCGCGGGCTCGTGCTCGCGTTCTCCCTCGCGTGGTGCTTCTTCCTCTCCTGGCTCGCCCTCAAGGCGGGCCTCGCCGCGATCGTGGGGGCGTTCGCCGCCGGCCTCGTGCTCGAGCACGCCCACTTCGAGGGACACGCGGAGAAGGGCGAGGCCGACCTCCACGCGAGCCTCGTGCCCCTGGCCGCCCTCCTCGTGCCCGTCTTCTTCGTGAGAATGGGGATGCTCGTGGACGTGGCGTCGTTCGCGCGGGCCGACGTGATGACGTTCGCGGTCCTCCTCACCGTCGCCGCCTGCGTGGGCAAGTGGGCGTGCGGCCTCGCGGCGCCCAAGGGGGTGTCTCCCACGACCGTGGGCGTGGGCATGATGCCCCGCGGCGAGGTGGGCCTCATCTTCGCGGGAATCGGGGCCGCCCTCGTCCTCGGCGGCACGCCGGTGGTGTCGCCCGATACCTACGCCGCCGCCGTCTTCATGGTGGTGGTGACGACCATGGCGACACCCCCGCTCCTCCTCCGGTCGCTGCGCCGCTCGCCGCCCGAGGCCCCTTCCTAGAGGTGCCGGAGCGGGTCCTCCCGCGGCGGCTCGCCCTTGCGGGCGAGGCGCTCCAGGAGCTCGCGCGCGAGGTCGCGCCCCCCGAGCCCGAACGCGAGCGAGAGCGCGAGCACGACGCCTCCGAAAAGGATCGTGAACGAGACGAGGATGATCTGCCGGCCCACCCCCAGGTGCTCGAGGGCCATCGCGGCGAAGAAGATGAGGAGGGCGCCCTGGACGAAAGCGGCGAGGAGCCGCGCGGAGGGGAGGCCCGCGTTCACCGCGGCGATGAGCACGCTGCGGCGCGCGAAGCCGGCGAGGAGCCCGCCCACGGCGAGGAGCGCCCCCGCCACCAACACTTGGGGAAGGTAGGTGAAGGCCTGGGCCACGAGGTCCCGGGCGAGGCGGAGGTCGAGGGCGCCCAGGGCGAGCAGGACGAAGAACGCGAGGAGCACGAACGCGACGAGCGCGGCGAGCGCGCCCGAGGGATGCCCCGCGGAGCCCGCCTTGCGGAGGAGATGGGCGAGGCCCACTCTCTCCGAGAAGCGGTCGAACCCCAGCCACCGGAGAAGGAAGCGGAGGGCGAAGCGCAGGGCGCCCGCGACGAGAAAGCCCGCGACGAGGATGACGAGCATGGCCGCGAAGCGGGGACCGAAGGCGGAGAGCTCCTGCTGGAACGCGGAGAGCGTCTGGCCGATCACGTCCGAGAGAACGTCCTTCCACATTCCGGTCCTCCCTTCCTAGTCCCCCCAGCGCTCGCAGAGGTGCGGCTTCTGGGCCACGAACTCGTCGGCGAGCCGGCGGATCTTTCCCTCCACCTCGTCCGAGCCGCTCGTCGCGGTCTCGAGGACGAAGGAGGCGGTACGTCCCAGGTACAGCGGAACGAGCGAGCGCAGCAGCTGCTCCCGGGGAAGCGACGTTCGCTCGTAGGCGGCGGCGAAGCCGTAGACGACCCGGACCCACAGCGGGTCGGGGAACCGGAAGGGATCGGACGCGGCAAGGGCGGCCACCGCCTCGAGGTCTTGCGGGAGGAGCGCTACCTCCCAGATCTCGCGGAGGTCGCGGGAGGCTTGGACGAAGATCGCGCGCATCCGCTCCACGTCCACCGCCACCGGCTCGAGGCCCACGCCGTGGGGGAAGCCGAAGAGGGGAACGACCTCCGCTCCCGTCACGGACGGCCAGCGGTCCCGGTAGATGTGCATGAGGTCGAAAACCGAGGACACGACCTGGACGAACATCCCCGCGAGGTCCGCCCCCGGGTCCTTGGGGTCGTGGATCTTCGCCCCGAGGAACGCCTCGCAGATCCGGAAGCCGTCGGCGAGGGCGGTGGTCGTCATCCAGATGTCGATGCCGAAGCGCGCCACGTCCGTGTCCCACACGGGGCGGTCGAGGTAGTGGGCGGCGAGACGCCCGGAGAACCCGAAGTCGCCCCCGATGGGCTGCCGCACCTCGCGGCCGTAGAGCGCGCGGGTGAGCGGGTAGACGATCGAGTTCGTGATGGTGCCGTCGTACTTGTGGCGCAGGTACAGGGGAGCCACGTAGTCGAACTCCTCGTGGAGCACGGGCCCGAGGAGCAGCTCGAACCAGCCGGGGGTGATGCTGCGAAGGTCCGAGTCCACCACCGCGCAGGCGCGGGCTCCGAGCCGCTTGGCGATCGCGAACACGGTGCGGAAGGCGCTGCCCTTTCCGGGCAGACCGTCGTAGGGCGTGACGATCCGGTGCACCGCCGACAAGGGATGGCGCACGAGGATCGCTCCCGGCGCCGCGAACTCGACCGAGGCCACCACGTCCTGCGTGCCGTCGGTGGACCCCCCGTCGGAGTTCACGATCACCGCGCGGCGGTCCGGGAAGTACTTGGCGAGGCCGGCCGCGGCCGCGCGCACCACGTGGCCGATGGTGCGCGCGTTGTTGTAGCTGGGGATCCCGATGAGGAGGTCCGTCTCCCCGATCGCGGCGAGTCGTTCCTCCACCGCGGGCTCGAGGGGCGGGCTCACCGGGCGGACTCCCTCCGCCCTATTCGCCCACCGCCGCCAGCACCGCCTCGTTCCAGCCCGCGGGTCCCGCCGCGGGGGCGCGGTCCGCCGCGGGGAAGGCCGCGTCGAGCGCGGGGTCGAAGCCCCCGTCCGGCCGGGGGACGAGGATCGGGTGGTCGACCGCGCGCAGGAGGCCGAGGTCGTTCTCCGCGTCGCCGAGGCCGATGGAGGCCGTGGGGCCGAGGAGGGTCAGCACCTGGCGCACCGCCTTGCCCTTGTCGAGCTCGCCCGACAGGTGGTGGAAGCGTCCGCCCCGGATCACCCGGAGGCCACGGCGCTCCGCCGCCTTCCGCACCACCTCCTCGTTGCCCGCCTCGAGCACGAAGGGCTCGGTGTGCTCGCGGAGGCGGGCCCGCTCCACCTCCTCGTCGGGCAGGCCCGTGAGGTCAGAAACCTCGCGCGCGGAGAGACGCGAGAACCCGCGCAGGCGCGCCCCCGCCTCCTTGGCGATGTCGAGGAGCGCCCGGCCGAGGTCGAGCAGGGGCACCCCCAGGCGCACGAGGAGCGGCCCGCCGTCGCGCCGGGCCACGCGCGACCACGGAGCCCCGGGAGGGATGACGATGCCTCCGCCGTTCTCGAAGACGAACGGCGCGTCGAGCCCGAGAAGGGCGTGGAGCGCCTCCATCTCCGCGCGGGTCTTGCTGCTGCAGAGCACGAGGGGGATGCCGCGCTGCTTCAGGGCCTGGAGCGCGGGCCGCGCCGCTTCGAAGCGGTGGGTCTCGGGGTCGAGCAGGCAGCCGTCCAGGTCGGTGACGACCACGCGTCCTCCGTGCATCAGGCGTGTCCTTCCACCGACAAGACGACGCCCTCCTGGACCGCGGCGAGGAGGCGCGATCCCGCCTCCGGCATCCCCGCCCACACTCGCGCCCAATTGGGGACGAGGGGGGCGCCCAGGGGGTCATGCAGGAACTCCTCGATGGAGTCGCGGAGCGCGCTCGTGAAGGTCTGGACGTTCTGCTCCTCCTCGTGGCGGTCGAAGAGGAGGCCGTTCACCACCGCGACCGCGTAGCTGTCCGCGACCGCGTCCTCCGCCTCGCGCTGGTAGGCGGCGAGGAGGCTCCGGAAGAGCCCGTCGGACAGGTTCACGCCCGCCGCGGCGAGGGTGCGCAGGAGGTGCTTCACCACGTCCTTGGCCATGCGGTGCAGCCCGCGCGTGGGGTCGCCCGCGGAGAGGTCCTGGTGCTTGTGGTCGTAGCGCTCCGCGAGCTCGACCTGGCAGACGCGCACGGGAGCGCGGTGGCGGAGGGCCTCGAAGAGGGTGACGATCTCGAGACCCCAGTCGCAGGGCAAGCGCATCCTCTCCGCGAGGTCCGTCTTCATCACGAACTCGCCGGAGAGCGCGTAGCGGAACGACGAGAGGTAGCGGATGTAGGGGTCGTCCCCGAGGAGGCGGGTGAAGGCGGCGAGGAGCGGGCTCAGGAGGAGGCGCGTGACCCGGCCGTGCAGCCGGTCGGAGACCCGCGCGTAGTAGCGCCTTCACGAAGTCGAAGTCCACGGTGGGATCGATGGCGGGGAGGACGAGGCGGGCCAGCATCTCGCGCCGGAAGTTCACGACGTCGGCGTCCTGGAAGGCCACGTACTCCACGCGCTCCTCCGCGAGGATGGCGCCGAGGGCGAGCCAGCACGCGCGGCCCTTGCCGGACTCGCCCACGTAGAGGCCGGCCGCTTCCATCTCGCTCAGGAACTGCCGCATCGCGTCCGACTCGCTCCACACGATCACCTTACGTCCCGTGTAGGGCTCGAAATAGTCGAGGGCGCGGGCGTAGTCTTCGAAGGTGGCCCGGTTCAGGGAGATCACGAGCGAGTCGAGGTACGGCACCTCGCAGAGCTCGCGGAGGATCCCCGCGAGCGCGGGCCGGTCCATTTCTTGCGGCACCATCGGCAGCACGAGGGCCACGGGGAAACGGCGCGCCAGCCCCTTGATCCTCGCTTCGATGTCCTCGACGGGCCGGCTCACGAGCCGCGGCAGCGCGGTCACGGGTCCGCTCTGGTGGAAGTCGCTCATCCGTGCCTCCTGGGTGGCCCTCGCGCGGGCGGGGCCGAGGGAACGAGGCCGGGCGCCGCGGGGCGCTCTCCTCAGGACACGATCCGGGTGAGGCGGGTTCTCGACCCGCCCCCTTTAGCCGAGCGGGGAGGGCGAGTCCCGGTGGGAGGAAAGCAAGAAGGAGACCAACACGCCCTCGGGCCGATCCTAACCGGGCCCGTTTGGCGGTTACAAGCCCTTTATTTCTTGCCGAGGAACTCCAAAAGCAGCCGGTTCACGTCCGCGGGAGCCTCCAGGTTGGCGAGGTGGCCGGCCCGCGGGATCACCTCGAGGCGGCTCTCCGCGATCCCGGCGCTCATCCGTTCCGACTCCGGGGGCGGCGTGATCGTGTCCTCGGCGCCGCAAAGGACGAGGGTGGGGACACGGATCTC
Organism: uncultured Acidobacteriota bacterium; assembly: GCA_963742595.1. GTDB lineage: Bacteria > Acidobacteriota > Vicinamibacteria > Fen-336 > Fen-336 > CAVPGH01. The sequence continues at coordinate 2,608,581 of CAVUMT010000001.1, forward strand.
TCGCAGGGTGGCGGTCGAATCCGCCCGAGCGGCGAGCCCGAGGAGGGCGTTTGCGATGCCCGCGGCGGAGGTGGCGAGGATCCGCTCGCGCAGGCGGGTCACGATCTCCGGCCGCTCCGCGTGCGTCGTCGCTCCCAGCAGCTTGGGCAGGAAGGCGTCCGCCGCCGCGAGAGCCCCTTCCTTCCGGACCTTCTCCGCGAGGGTGGCGCGGCCCTTCCGTGCGTCCTCGCTGTCCGCGCCGGCGCGGGTGTCCTGGAGGACGAGACCCTTCAGGCGATCGGCGTGACGCCGCGCGAAGGCGAAGGCCGCGTAGCCTCCCATCGAGCAGCCCGCGACGACGGCCTGGCCCACCCCCAGGTGGTCGAGAAGCGCCCGCGCGTCGTCCGCGATCCTTTCCATGGTGAGCAGCGAGTCGCCCGGGGGGGATCCCCCGAAGCCGCGCGCGTCGAAGCGGATCACCTGGTGGGTGGCCCGGAGCGCCGCGGCCTGGGCGTCCCACATGAAGAGGCCGAGGGGGAAGGCGTGGAGGAACAGGACGGCGGGGCCCGACCCCTGCGCGTCGTACTCGAGATCGGTCCCTGCGATCTTCGCCTTCATTTGGCTTCGCCGGCTTTCATCGGGCTTCGCCGGTCTTCATCGGGCTGCGCCGGACCCGCCGCGCGGCGAGGCGCTCCTCCACCATCCGGTCCGCGACCCGGCTCGGGCTGCGGCCCTCGCGCCGCGCCCGTTCGAGGATCTCGAGCACCCGCGGACCGATCTCCCGCACGCGGGCCACCACCCCCGTCTCGTCCGTCTCCCCGAGCTCGTAGAGCAGGCTCAGGAGACCGCCCGCGTTCACCACGTAGTCGGGAGCGTACAGGATGCCCCGGTTCATGAGCGACTCCGCGTGGCGAGGCTCCGCGAGCTGCTCGTTGGCGGCACCCACCACCGCGCGGCAGCGCAGCCGCGGGATCGTCTGGTCGTCGAGAACACCTCCCGCGGCGCACGGAGAGAAGACGTGCGCCTCCACGTCGTAGATCCGCGTGACGGGAACCGCCTCCGCGCGGAAGGCCTTGCGCGCCTGATCGGCGCGCGCCTCGTCGAGGTCGGCCACGACGAGCTTCGCGCCCTGGCGGTGCAGGCTCCGGGCGAGGCGCATCCCCACCTCGCCCAGGCCCTGGAGAGCCACCGTCAGCCCGTCGATCTCGCGCCCCAGGATCCGCGCCGTCGCCTCCATCGCCACCTCCACGCCGAGGGCGGCGAGGTCCGCGGCCTCGATCGAGTGGCCCGCGCGAGAGTGGCTGACGTAGGGCGTGACCGTCGCCATCACTTCGACGTCCTTCCCGTCGATGCCCATGTCGGGCCCGGTGTGGAAGCGTCCGGCCAGCCGGTCCACCGCGCGGGCGTAGGCGCGGAGGAGGGCTTCGGACTTGTCGCGGGCGGGATCGCCCAGGATCACCGCCTTGCCCCCGCCGCGGGCGACGCCGCACAGCGCGGCCTTGGCGGTCATGGCCCGCGAGAGCCGGAGCGCGTCCACCGCCGCCGCGTCGGGCGAGGGATACGCGCGCATGCGCGTTCCTCCCGCGGCGGGGCCGAGCGTCGTGTCGTGGAGGGCGATGAACGCCTGGAGGCCCGACTCCCGGTCGTTGACCGCGTGGAGCTCTTCGTGCCCCAGCTCGCGTGCGAGTTCCAGCGCGTTCATGTCCGCGGGCTCCCCGGGCAACGATAGTACGATAAGGACCGGTATCGAGGAGTCGCCGATGGAAAAGAGACTCGCCTCGTACGAGGAGTTCTGGCCGTTCTACGTGGCCCAGCACAGGAACTTGACGAACCGCGCGCTGCACTTCGTGGGGACGAGCCTGGTCGTCGCCTGCGGCCTCGCCGGACTCGCCCTCTCACCCGCGTGGTTCGCGGCCATGCCGATCGCTGGCTACGGGTTCGCCTGGCTCGGACACTTCGCCTTCGAGAAGAACAGGCCCGCCACGTTCAAGCATCCGCTCTGGTCGCTCCGCGGAGACTTCCGGATGTACCGGCTGATGTGGCTGGGGCGGATGGACCCCGAGGTGCGACGGGCGGCCGAGCTCTTCCCCGCGGGGGCGTGATCCGTTTCAGGCCGCGGCGGTCGTCCGCGCGAGGCGCCGCAGACCCACGTACTCCGCGATCGCGAAGACCGTGACCACCTCGGCGAGGCCGAGAGCGAGCCACCAGCCGAGCGGCGAGAGCACGCGGGGAAAGGCGAGCAGGAGGACGACGCTCGCCGCCACGTAGGCGACGTCCATGATGAAGATCGCGAGCCCCTGCTTCGGGTCCAGGGGTGAGCGGCGGGCGAGCCACACGTAGCCCCCGAAGAGGACGAAGAGGCCGCCCACCACCGCCAGGGGCAAGGCGCTCGTGAGGCCCAGAACCCCGTGGAGGGCGGGGGCCCCCACGAGGAAGAGAGCGCCGGTCGCGGCGGTGGCGAGGGCGTTCATGGTGAGGGCAATGCGCAGCACGCGTTCCGGATCATCCGTGTATCGAGCGCGGCTCATGGGCATCTCCTTCTCGACCCCCAGCTTCTCGGAAGGTCGGCCGGAGTGCTCTGCCTTTCCATTACCTCCGAGGTAATGGCCGCCGGCGGGGCCGCGGGCTAAGCTTCCGAGAGTGGGGGACACAGGCGTCGGCACGCTTCTTCGGAGGTGGCGGACGGCCCGCCACCTGAGCCAGCTAGAGCTGTCCCAGGAGGCGGAGATCTCGACGCGTCACGTGAGCTTCATCGAGACCGGCCGGTCGCGGCCCAGCCGCGAGATGGTCCTCCTCCTCGCCAGCGTGCTCGACGTCCCCCTCCGCGAGCGCAACGCGCTGCTCCAGGCCGCGGGCTTCTCTCCCGCCTACCGCGAGACCGGCCTCGACGACCCCGCCATGGCGGGCATGCGCGAAGCGGTCCGGCTGATCCTCAAGCAGCACGAGCCCTGTCCCGCCCTCGCCATGGACCGCCACTGGAACCTGGTGATGGCGAACGCGCCCTACGCGCGGTTCCTGCGGCTTCTCCTTGGCGACGTGGCGCCGCCCGCGCCGCCCTACCAGGTACTGCCCGAGCCGCGCCTCAACACGCTCCTGCCGCTCTTCGACCCGGCGCTCCTCCGGCCCCGCGTCGCGAACTGGAACGAGGTCGCGCGCACGCTGCTCCGCCGCGTGAGGCGCGAGGCGGCGCTCGAAGACGATCCGGGCACGCTCGAGATCCTGGAGAGGCTCGTCGCCTTCCCCGGCGTGAAGGAGCTGGTGCGCGAGCCGGAGGCCCTCGGTCCCCAGGCCCTGGTGATCCCCGTGGAGCTCGATCTTCCGGGAGTGCGGCTCCGCTTCTTCAGCACCGTGACGACACTGGGCGCTCCCCAGGACATAACACTCGCGGAGCTGCGCATCGAGGCGATGCACGCCGCGGATGCGGCGACGGAGGAAGCTCTTCGGGCGATGGCGCGGACGGAAGCTATCTGAGGGCCCGCTTCATGAAGGACGACGAGGTGGGGCAGCCCGTGGAGAATTCCCACGACGACCGGATGGCGGGAGGCGCTTCTTCCCGCGAGCAGTCCAGGAATCCCCGCCGTCCGAAGTAGTCGTGGGCGGTGGTGGTGAGCAGATAGAGAGTGCGAAGCTGCAGCCGCTTCGCGCGGTCCGCCACCGCGTCCACGAGCGCCTGCGCCAGACCCTGGCCGCGGTGGGTCGGCTCCACCACCACGCTGCGCAGGAGGCCGTCCTCCCCGTGGATCTCGAGTCCGGCGAGGCCGACGAGCTGCATGTCGTCGCGGACGACGAAGTAGTGGCCGAAGGCGACGGCCACTCCCTTCTCCGGAAGGTCCGAGCGGCGGAGGAGCTCCAGGGCGGGGGCGAGGTCGTGCCCGCGGGCCGGGTCGGGACGGAGGTCCATGGGCGTCATTGTACCGAGGGCGACCCGACTCAGGCGACGAGGAGGCCCCGGGGCAGGGGACGGGGAGCCTTCAGGCGCTTCCAGAGGAACGCCACGTAGGCCTCGCGGCGTCGGCGCAGGCCCGCGGCGCTCACCGAGGGGGAGACGAGCGCCTCCAGGAACGCCTGGGGGACGTCGTCCACCGCTTGGCGCAAGCTCTCGCGATCGAGCGTCTCCGCGAGGGGGGAGTCCCACTCCTCCAGGGCGGTGGCTCGCGTGGCCAGGACGTGCGACGACAGGTCGAAGCCCGGGCGCCGCGGCGACTCCTCGGTGACGGCGGACCAGTCGTGGTGGAAGGGGAGCGCCGAGCCGTGGTCGATCAGGAAGAGCCGGCCCTTCCGGAGGAGCAGGTTCGGGCTGCGCCAGGTTCGGTCCGGGTTCATGGCCAGCCAGTCCAGCCACACGACCGCGGAGGCCTCGTCGACGCCGACGTGCGCGACGTCCTCCCGCCGGAGGTCTCGAGCGTCTTCCATCCACTCGAAGCCCAGGTTCGGCCCGGAGCTCGCGTCGAGGAGCTGGGCGAGCTCCGCGTCGCGATCCTCTCGCTCGACATCCGGGTCGAGCGAGAGCAGGACGCGTCGAGGAACGCGAAGGCCGACCCTCTCGGCGAGGGCCGCGACGATCACCTCCGCCACGAGGGCCGAGAAGCCATGACCGGCGCCGGAGAGCTTTGCCAGGAACCGGCCGTCGTTCGTCTCCACGAGGACCGGCCAGGAGCTGCCGCGTCTCTTCGCGGCGAGGACTCGTCTCGCCCGAAGCGTCCTCATGAAGCTAGCCCCGCCGGCCCTGGGACTTCGCCTGGAATTGCCAGGCGACGATGACGACGGAGACGACGAGAGGCACGAGGAAGAGGCCGGGTTCTCCCCGGAAGGCACCCCACTCCCCGCGGGCGAGCCCGAAGTAGAGCCTCGAGGCCAGGAAGAGAACGGCGAACGGCATCCACACGACCCGACCCGCGACGCGCAACGCGGCGAGGAGCTGGTCCACCGGGCCCTCCGTTCCCATCGACTGCACGATCCGCTCGATCTCCTCGCGAGACAGGGAGGCGCCGCGCGGCCGCGGAGGGCGGGACGCGGGAGGGTCCGGGGCGGGAGCCGACCGCTGGAGCAGCAGGTGGTACGCGTCGTTGATCGCGCGCATGCGCAGGGAGGCTTCGGCTTGTCCCTGGGCGTCGCCCGCGAAGCGGTCGGGGTGCCAGCGGCGCACGAGCGTCTTGTACTGCTTGCGCAGCTGGTCCTGTGTCGCGCCGGGGGAGAGGCCGAGCTGGGCGTAGGCCCGGCTCACCGGGTCAGTCACGCCGGCTCGCCGCGCTGCCAGCCGCCGTCCGCACGGAGCATCTCGTGCGGACGAAAATCCGCCTTGTAGGCCATCTTGCGGCTGCCCGCCACGTAGTAGCCGAGGTAGAGGTAGGGGAGTCCGCGCTTCCGGCACAGGTCGACGAGCGACAGCACGTTGAAGACGCCGGGCGAGCGGCGGTTCTCCTCGGGATCGAAATAGCAGTAGACCGCACTCATCGCGCGGGGCTCCACGTCCGCGATCCCCACGGCCACGAGCCGGTCTCCCGCGCGGTAGGTGAGCTCGACGGTGAAGGGAGGAGCGTCGTAGAGGAATTCCGCGAGCTCGTCCGACGATCCGCTCATCGTTCCGTCGTGTCGCGACTCGAGGTAGCGGCGGTAGAGCGCGCGCTTCTCGTCCGTGCCCTGCGGGGGACCCACGGTGACGCGGAGATCGGCGTTGCGGGCGCGGCAGCGGCGCTGGGCGCGGGTGGGCGAGAACTCCAGGGCGAGGACCCGGAGCATCCGGCACTCCGCGCATCCCCGGCATGCCGCGCGGTAGACGAGGAACCCGAGCCGGCGGAAGTTCAGGTCCATGAAGGCATGGTAGAGGCCGGGGGCGAAGCTCGGCGGCCGCACGAGGACCTGGCGGGCCGCGCGCCCCGGCAGGTAGGTGCAGGGGTGCTCGCCGTCGGGCTCGAGCTCCGCTTCCTCGAGCACCCGGCGGAGCGCCTCCGTGCGCCGCTCGTGATCCCCGTCCGCGCGCGCCATCAGGGCCGTGTCTTCCACCGATTGTGCATCCAGAGCCAGAGGTGGGGGTGGGCGCGGACGCGCTCCTCGAGGACGCGCGTGCACGCCGCGGTCACGCGCAGCACGTCCTCCTTGCGGTCGCCGCTCGGAGGGACCTCGACGGGCGGTCCGTAGACGAGCCGCCACCGGAATCCCTCGATCGGGTAGGCGAAGACGGGGAGGAGCACCGCACCCGTCCGCACCCGCAGGAGGCCGAGAGCGGGGGTGGTGGACGCGGGGAGGCCGAAGAAGGGCACGAAGATCCGCTCGGCGCCGATGACGTTCTGGTCGATGAGCATCGCGACGAGCTTCCCGTCGCGGAGCGCCTGGAGCATCGGTCGGAAGCCCTCGGGCTTGTCGATCACGAAGTTCCCGGTCGAGGTGCGAAGCCGCTCGAGCCGCGCCTCGAGGTAGGGGTTGTCGAGCGGCCGCGCGATCACGCCGAGGGCCGCCCCCTGCGCGCCCGCCGCGAGCGCCTGGAGCTCCCAGCCTCCGAAGTGGCCGGTGAAGCAGAGGACCCCCCGACCCGAGTCGCGCGCGGCCCGCGCGTAGTCGAGCCCCTCGAACTCGAAGCGCTGGAGGTCCTTGGCGCTGAACGCGGGCAGGGTGCGCGCGAGCTCGAACGCGTAGCGGCCGAAGAACGCGAAGCAGTCGAGGATGGTCCGCCGCGCGTCCGCCTCCGAGGCCTCGGGGAACGCTCGACGGTAGTTGGCGAAGGCGAGCTCGCGGTGGCGGCGGTCGAGCCGGAACGCCGCGCGCCCGAGGGCCGCTCCCAGCCGGAGCGCCATCCCGCGGGGGAGGGCCCGGCAGAGCGAGGTCGCGGCGAGGAAGGCGAAGAGCTCGAGCCGGTACCGCGCGGCCCCCCGCGGCCTAGCCAGCCTCGCCTCCGCGCCGGGAGGCGAGAAGGGCGACGAAGAAGAAGGACGCGAGCGTGAGGATGACCGTGGCCCCGCTCGCCACGTTCAGGTGGTAGGAGAGGAGGAGGCCGAGAGCGCTTCCCCCCACCCCGAAGGCGGCGGCGAGGACGGCGATGCCGCGCAGCGTGCGGCCGAGGAGACGGGCGGTGGCGGCGGGGATGACGATGAAAGCGCTCACGAGCACGACCCCCACCGTCTTGACGCCCACCACCACCACCACCGCGGTCAGCCCGAGCAGCAGGTATTCGAGCGCGGCCACGGGCACCCCGGAGAGAAGTGCGAGCTCGGGGTCGAAGGTGGCATAGGCGAGGCGGGACCAGGCGAAGACGAGGGTCACGAGGGCGAGAACACCCACCACGAGCATGGTCGCGAGGATGTCGGGAGACACGGACAGGATGCTGCCGAAGAGCAGGGCCTCGACGCTCACCGTGCCCGCGCGCGGCGGACGCAGGCCGAGGAGCACGACCCCGAGCGCGAAGGAGGAGGCGAAGAAGACGCCGGTGGCGGCGTCGCTCCCCACGCGCGCGCGGCGGCGGAGGGCGGCGATGGCGAGGGCCACGGCCACCGTGAAGGGCAGGGCGGCCCAGATCGCGTTGTCCGAAGAGGCCCCCGCGACGAGGCCGAGGGCGAGGCCTCCGAACGTGGCGTGGGCGAGGCCGTCCGAGAGGAGTGCGAGGCCGCGCTGAACGATGAAGACGCCGAGGAGGGCGCCCACGGCCCCGAGGAGCGCCCCCATGAGGAGGGCGCGGCGCATGAAGCCCTGGGCCAGGGGCTCGGCGAGGAGCTCGATCACTCTTCCTCGCAGAGGGCGATGCCCTCGTGGTCGTGCCCGCTGAAGCCGCGGCGGTCCGCGAGCGCGAGCACGTCCGCGGTGGGGCCCCACGCCACCACCCGCCGGTCGAGGTAGACGACGCGATCGGCGAGCTGGCGCACCGCCGCCTCGTTGTGGGTCACGAGGAGGGCGGCGAGGTCGTCGCGGGCCGCGATCCCCGCGAGCACGTCCAGGAACTCCGCGCGGCCGCGCGCGTCCACTCCCGCCGTGGGCTCGTCGAGGAGCAGGAGCTCGGGGTCGTTCACGAGGGCGCGGGCGAGGAAGACGCGCTGGAGCTCCCCGCCCGACAGCCCGCGGAGCGGATGGTCGAGCAGCTTCTCTCCCCCCACGCGCGCGAGCACGGCCCGCGCGTGCTCGCGGTCCTCGCTCCGGACGCGCCCGGGCCAGGCCCCGTTCCGGTTGGCCACGATCAGCTCGAGAGCGCTCGCCGGAAAGCCGTTTCCGAAGGACTTGCTCTGCGGCAGGTAGCCCACGGCGCGCCTCGCCTCGCGCGGCGGAAGCCCCCTCACTTCCGCCCGACCGGACCGCAGCGGGAGGAGGCCAAGGACGGTCTTGAGCAGGGTCGTCTTCCCTCCGCCGTTGGGTCCGCACAGGCACGCGAACTCCCCCCGCGCCACCTCGAAGGAAACGCGCTCCAGGATCGTCTTTCCGGAGAGCTCGACCGTGGCCTCGCTGACGCGCAGCGCGGGCGGAGTCACGCTCACCGCAGGGCCTTGTCCAGCACGTCCGCGATCTGCCGCATGAGCTTCTCGTAGGTGTCGGTGGCGGGGGAGCCGCCCTGGGGGTCGACCTCGAAGACGGCGACCCCCGCCTCCGTGGCGAGAACCTGCGCGGGCCGCGGATCGAGCTGCGGCTCGGAGAGGAGCGCCGCCCCCGTCATCTTGAGCACGTCCACCACCTCCGCGAGGTGCCGCGGCGTCGGCTCCTGACCCGGCACCGGCTCCACCACCGCCACCACGTCCAGCTTGTAGCGGTCGGCGAAGTACTGCATCGAGCCGTGGAAGGTGACGATGCTCCGCTTCGTCCAGGCCCCGGACCGCCGCGCGATCTCCCGATGCAGCTCGTGGAGGGACTGCTTCACCTCCTCCCCGCGCTGGCGGTAGAGCGGGCCTTCCTCGGCGTCGAGGTTCGTGAGCGCGCCCACGATCACGTCGACCGCCTGCTGCATGCGCACGGGATCCAGCCAGAAGTGGGGGTCCACCGTCTGCCCGTCCGCCATGAGGATGGGGTCGAGGAGCGGGCCCACCTCGAACACAGTGGCTTCCCCGGTTCCCGCGCGCCGGGCGATCGCCTGCACCCAGTCGTCGAGGCCGAGGCCGACGCCGAAGATGAGCCCGGCTTGCGCGAGCGCGGCCACGTCCTGCGGCCGCGGATCGAAGCTGTGGTGGTCGTGTCCGGGAGGGAGGACGAGGTGCACCGGGAGGCGGTCCCCGGCCACGCGTCGCACCACGTCGTAGAGCGGGAAGACGGAGACGGCGACGCCCAGGACGGGCTTCTCGCTCTCCCCGCAGGCCGCGCCGGCGAGAAGAGGCACGAGCGAAAGGAAGCGGGTGAGCCGGCGCATGTGTGGGACCGAGCCACCGGTCCTCGGACCGGCGCGGATGATAACATCTTACCAACAAAGAAGTTCCATGAGTCTCGCGATTGTCGCCGCCCTCGGCCTTCGGCGAGCGCCCGGGAAGGATAGAATCGCGCCGCGATTTCGCGAACGATGCGGGGCGCGGTTTCGGTCCAGGGGATCGGCAAGGCCTTCGGCGACACAGTCGCGCTGCGGGACGTGTCCCTGGAGGTCGCCTCCGGAGAGCTGCTCACCCTCCTCGGCCCCTCCGGGTGCGGAAAGACGACGCTCCTGCGCCTCCTCGCCGGCTTCGAGACGCCGGACCGGGGACGCGTCCTCATCTCGGGGAAGGACATGGCCGGCCTGCCGCCCTACCGGCGGCCCGTGAACACCGTCTTCCAGCATTACGCGCTCTTCCCTCACCGGACGGTCGCGGGGAACGTGGCGTTCGGCCTCGAGCAGAGCGGCTGCCCCCGGGAAGAGATCCCGACCCGGATCGCCCGCGCTCTCGAGCTCGTGCGCCTCCCCGGGTTCGGGGGGCGGCGGATCGAGCAGCTCTCCGGGGGGCAGAAGCAGCGCGTGGCCCTCGCCCGCGCCCTCGTGCTCGAGCCCGAGGTGCTGCTGCTCGACGAGCCAATGGCCGCGCTCGACCCCAAGCTCCGCAAGGAGATGCAGGTGGAGGTGAAGAACCTGCAGGAGCGGCTCGGCACCACGTTCGTGTTCGTGACCCACGACCAGGACGAGGCGCTCGTCATGAGCGATCGCGTGGCGGTGATGAACGGCGGGCGCATCGAGCAGGTGGGGACGCCGGACGAGCTCTACGACCGTCCCCGCACGCGCTTCGTCGCGGACTTCCTGGGAGTGCGGAACCTCCTGTCCGGCGTCGTCCGCGGATACGAGGGGGGCCAGGTGCTGATCGAGACGACGAACGGCCTGCGCCTGCGGGCCTACGAGGTGCGCGCCGCTCCCCACGGCGGCAAGGTCGCGATCGGCATCCGGGCCGAGCGGGTGAGCCTCGTCGAGGGCGACGTCGCGGGCAGCTTCGAGGGGACGATCGAGGACGAGCTCTACCTCGGAGACCGCACCGACTGGCGCGTCCGCGTCGCGGGAGAGACGCTCGCGGTGGCCGAGGGTGCCGCCCAGGTCCGTCCGCGCCGGCGCGGTGACGCGGTGCGGGTTCTCGTACCTCCGTCGGCCGTGCTCTTCCTGGACGAGTCGTGACCAGCCGTCGTCAGGCCGTCCTCCTGCTCGTCCCCGGCCTCCTCGTTCTGCTCGCGCTCTTCGTCCTGCCCCAGCTCCTGATGCTCGCCGCGTCCTTCGGCCGGCGCTCCGCGTACGGGGGCATCCTTCCCGGAGGCGGCCTCGCCAACTACGCGCGCGCGCTCGAGCCGCTCTACCTCGGGATCCTCGGCCGCAGCGTCGTGCTCGCCGCCCTGACGACACTCTTCTGCCTGCTCGCGGGGTGGCCCGTGGCCTACTGGATCGGGCGGCTCGCTCCCGCGCGCTGGAAGAACGCGCTCCTCGTCCTGGTGATCCTGCCCTTCTGGACGAGCTTTCTCGTGCGCATGTACGCCTGGATCTTCCTCCTGCGCTCCGAGGGACTCGTGAACCAGCTGCTGGGCCGCCTGGGGATCCCCGCGCTGCCGCTCCTCTACAACGACTTCGCGGTCATGCTCGGCCAGGTGTACGGCGAGCTGCCGTTCATGATCCTGCCCCTCTACGTGGCGGTGGAGAAGCTCGACCCCTCGTTCCTGGAAGCCGCCGCCGACCTCGGCGCGTCTCCGGCGCGCGCCTTGTGGCGGGTCACCCTGCCCCTCACCGCCCCCGGCATCGCGGCGGGCTGCGTGCTCGTCTTCATTCCCTCCCTCGGCGCCTTCCTCGCTCCCGACCTCCTGGGAGGCGCGCGCACGGTGTACGCGGGCAACCTCATCCAGGGACAGTTCGCGGTGGCCCGCGACATCCCGTTCGGCTCCGCGGTGTCGTTCCTGCTCACGCTCCTGGTGATCGTCCTCCTCGTGGTCTTCCGTCGGCCGCTCCGGGCGGCGCAGCTCGGATGAAGGGCGGGCGCGCGGCCGGGCTCTTGACGCTGCTCGTCTACGTGTTCCTCTACGCGCCGCTCCTCGTGCTCGCCGTCTTCTCGTTCAACCGGGGAAGGCTCACCGCGACCTGGGAAGGCTTCACGCTCGAGTGGTACGCGAAGCTCCTCGGGAACGTGCAGGTGCTCTCCGGTCTCCGCAACAGCCTGGTCGTGGGCATCGCGGCCACCCTCATCGCCACCGCGATCGGAACGGCCGTCGCGATCGCTTTCCACCGCCACCGCTTCCGCCGGCAGGCGGCCCTCGACGCCCTCATCACGCTGCCCATGGTGGTGCCGGAGATCGTGCTCGCGACCTCGCTCCTGCTCCTTTTCGTCGCCTCGGGGCTGCGCCTGGGCTTCGTGACTCTCGTGCTCGCCCACGTGGGCTTCTCGCTCTCCTACGCGGTGCTCGTGGTCCGCGCCCGCCTCGCCGCGTTCGACCGCAGCCTGGAGGAAGCGGCCATGGACCTCGGGGCGGGGCCCGCGGCCACCTTCTTCAAGGTGACGCTGCCGCTCATCGCCCCCGGCGTCCTCGCGGCCGCCCTCCTCGTCTTCGCGCTGTCCATCGACGACTACCTGATCTCGTCGTTCGTGGCGGGGGTGGGCTCGACGACACTGCCCATCCAGATCTACTCGATGGTGAAGAGCGGCATCTCCCCCGAGATCAACGCCGTCTCCACGCTGCTCCTCGTGGCCACGAGCGCTCTCCTCTTCGCCGCCCACCGTCTGGAGCGGGGCGCCTCGCCGCGCGGGGTGGTCATTCCCGCCCTCCTCGGCTTCGCGATCCTGGGCGCGCCGTTCGTTCTCGCTCCGCCGACTGGGGCATCCGGCCGGACGCTCAACCTCTACATCTGGTCCGAGTACATCGGGGCGGAGACGATCGAGAAGTTCGAGAAGCGGCACGGCGTGCGGGTGAACGTCGACCTCTTCGACAGCCAGGAGGCGCTCCTCGCCAAGCTCCAGTCGGGGGGCACCGCCTACGACGTCGTCTGCCCCACGAACTACACGGTGGAGATCCTGCGCAAGCAGGGGCTGCTGCGGCCGCTCGACCGCACCGCGCTCGCGAACTTCAAGAACCTCGATCCCCGCTTCCTGAATCGCACCGACGATCCCGGCGATCTCTACTCGGTCCCCTACCTGTGGGGCACCTGCGGCATCGGCTACCGCAAGAGCAAGGTGGCGCACGTCGACTCCTGGGAGGCGCTCTGGGACCCGCAGTACGCCGGGCGCATCCTAATGCTCGACGACCCGCGCGAGACGTTCGGGATTGTCCTCAAGATGATGGGGGCGAGCGTCAACTCCACCGACCCCGAGCTTCTCGCGCGCGCCCGCGACAAGCTCATCGCCCAGAAACCGCTCGTGGGCAGCTACGATTCCGCGAGCTTCGACCTCAAGCTCCTGGCGGGCGACGTCTGGCTGGCCCAGGGATGGAACGGGCAGTTCGCCAAGATCGGGGCGAAGGACGCGGACATCGCCTTCGTGATCCCGCGCGAGGGCTCCACGATCAACGTGGACACCCTGGCCATCCCCGTCTCCGCCCCACATCCCGAGCTCGCCCACGCCTTCCTGGACTTCACCCTGGAGGCGGAGATCGCGGCGGAGATCTGCCGGACGATGCGCTACCCCACGCCCAACCGCGCCGCCCTGGCGCTCTTGCCTCCCGAGATTCGCGACGACCCGGTGGGCTTCCCCCCCGACGCCGACCTCGCGCGCACGGAGTTCCTGCAGGACCTGGGGGAGGCGACGCTCGTCTACGACCGGATGTGGACGGAGGTCAAGAGCCGGAGGTAGGACGTCAGAGCTTCCGGTAGTTCACCAGGAAGTGCGCAATCTGCCAGCTCTTGTCCGGCTGCTCTTCCCAGACGGTTGCGCTCCTTGCGTGGCGCCTGGCCGGAGCCGCTTCACCTTCTTGAGTCGACTCGTCTACGACGACGAACATGTAGGCACGTCCGCCGACGACTTCGCAGCGTTCGATCTTGAACCCCGCCTCGAGGACCTTAAGGCTCGAGAAGGCTTTCACGAGATGGGCCTGGATGGCCTCGCGGCCGCGTAGCTCGAGCCTGTCTGGATAGACGAGGACGGCGTCCTTTGTAAACGCGATCTTCTCGGGCTGCAGCGCCTTGACCGCCTCGAGATGGCCTTCCCAGAGGCGTCGACAGAGGTCCCTGTCCGACGCGACGTCGGCAGCATCGCTCCTCTGCTGGCACATGAGAGACCCGAAGAGCGTCGCCACGAGAACGCCGAGAAGAGACGCTAACCGAGACGGCGAGATGCTGGACATGGAGAGAATATAAGCTAGGAAGGGATGGGGAAGCCGCGCATCTTCCTGGGCTCGTCGGGAAAGCAGGAGAAGCTGCTGCAGGCGCTGACGCGCGGCCTCGAAGACGTCGCGAGCGTGGAACCCTGGACGACGTCGTTCAATCCCGGGACCACCACCCTGGAGCGGCTCCTCGAGCTCACGCGCGAGGTGGATTTCGCCGCCTTCGTGTTCGCTCGGGACGACTGGACGACCATCGGCCCCCCCGCATCCGATCCGACGGGCTCCGGCCAGGCGTCTCCGCGAGACAACGTGGTCTTCGAAGCCGGCCTCTTCGGCGGCGTCCTCGGAATGCGCCGAACGTTCATCCTCCACGCGAGCGGCGCAAAGCTTCCCAGCGACCTCCTCGGTCTCACGTGCGTGCGCTACGGCGAAGCGACGACCGCGACCGAGATGAGAGCCGTCAATCAGAAGCTTCGGAAGGCGATCGAGGACGCGGGCCGCGTCGCGCGTATCGAGGGCCTCTGGTGGCAGTTCTCCTTGACGGAGCGCAGCACGCTCGAGCCTTCGGCCGTGAGCCTCCTGCGCATCTCGCGAGACCGCGACGGGGCGCTGGAGGTGGCCGGCCGCGCCTGGCAGGAGGACGGCACCCTGTCGTCGCGTTACTGGAGCGAAGCGGCGAAGGAGAGGAAGGATCCCCCGAGCGTCTTCTACTGTTGGAAGGGAGAGCGGCCTCGGCACCCGAACGCGCCGCAGCTGGACGGGACGGGAGAGATCCGACTGGAGTCCGCCGATCGCGCGGCCGGGTACTTCACGACTCGTTCGGACACTGACCCGAATGTCAACGCCCGGACGTCCGGTGTCTACCTGCGCGCCGATCCCGAGGACATGAGCATCATGGACGGACGCGACGATCGCCATCGCGTCGAGCTGATCGGAGAGCAGCTGAAGCGATGGAAGGCGATCACGGGCGCCTAGATCAGCGCGAGTCCTACGGTTCCTTGTCGAAGGAGCCGGGCGGCAGTATCGCCACCTTGGCGTGTTTCGTGTGGTAGTAGAGAAAGGCCACCTGATCATCACCCCACGACCAGGCCGCTCGGATGTCACCCACCCGGACGATCTTGTCGTTCCCAGGAAGCGGCAGCATGTGACCCTTCTTCGTGCCGTCTGGTATGTCTTCGTACCTCTCCGCAACGGTGCCAGCCCCCGTAAGGACTTCGCCTGATTTGGCGCGGCGGAAGCGCCATCGGTACGTGCCACGCCTGGCGCCGAGCTCCGTGAACTGCACCACCGCGCGGGGCCCGGTGGTGAGCTCGATCAGCACCACGTCCATGGCCTTGTACTCGACCGCCCGACGGTGGTGTGGCGTCTTGTCGTCGAAGCTGATGTCGACCAGCTGCGGCGCGGAGCTGGATGCTGCGGTCAAAAACGCCGCCAACCAGATAGCCCCTGCCTTCACCCGCTCCACCTCCTCATGTACGCCGCCGCCGCTATCGTACCTGAACGATCCTGGTTGCGATGTGAACGAGAATTACCAGAAGCCTTCGTTGTCACCCATGTTCCGGAGACGGTACTTGGCGATCCTGCGAACCAGATCCTCTGGCAGAGGCTTGGTGTAGGGAATCTGAAGGTAGTTCTTGGTCGTCTTGTGCTTTGCCAGTTCCTTGCGAAATGGCTCCAGCGCCGCCGCTGTCGGGGCGAAGTTGCAGTGTGCCTTGTGCGCGGAGAAAGCGAACACGAATCGGGGCTCCACGAAGAAGGGGGTTCCCCACTTGATCGCCTCCTCGGCCTCCGGCGCGACGCTCTTGAGGATCGCGTACAGCCGGCGCAAGTGCGGCTGGCCCTGGCGGGGGGCAGCCCGGATGTACTCGGCGATCGTAGTCGGACGCTTGCTTGCCATCTCTTCTCAATCCCGCTTCCGCGCTGGCCTAGTCAGGTCCAAGCCTTCCTTGGGCCGAACGGTCCTACTCTTGCACGAGAAGGAGGGCTCAACCTCTGCCTTTGAGTGCACGTCCTAACGCGCGATGGCCATGCAAGACAGCAACGACGAGGACACGGTTCGGCTCCACATGGTAGATAAGCCGGTAGGTTCCCAGGATGAGCTCGCGGAATCGACGGAGCTTCGGGTCAGCCAACCTGTGACCGCGATTCGGAAAGAGCGCGAGGGATTCCGCGGCATCGACGGCAAGGTGGGCGAGGTTGGCTGCGTAAGACGGGGAGTCCTTTGCGATGAACTCGACTGCCGACTCCAGGTCCTCGACGGCTGGATCAGCCCAAACTATCTTGCGAGCCACTTGGCGAGGCGCTTCTTCACCTGCTCGTGACTGTGAACGCGGCCTTCCGCCGCGGCCTGCAAGCTTCGCTCTACCTTCTGGCGAACGTAAAGCTGATACTGAACGTCCTCGAGAGTGCAGTTGTCAGGGAGAGTCTTCACGAGGTCGAGAACGGACCGCTTGACCCTGCTCATCGCTTTCCTCGTCCGGATCGTAGCACGCGCGAACAGGCGCAGGGTCTCACGCGACCCTCGATACGTTTGTCGAAAACCGGTCGTCCTCCACGGATCGACGCAACACCCAACGCCGGCACGCCTGCAGTCAGCGGTTCGTCACCGAGCATTCGACGGTGGGTCTACCCCTAGGTCGTCACGACTGAAGCGGCCAGGGCGCCCGTCCGTCGGCACTTCATCTCGGCCTCGCCGATCAGCTTGCCCCCCGGATCATTGCCGAAGTGTTGCGGCTGAGGTCGGCGGCGACTCGTTAGGCGGCGTAGGACAGGATCTCAGGCACCCTTGTTCTTCTCGTCCCAGATCTTCGGCTCCCAGAGCTCGACCTTGTTCCCGTCCGGGTCCATGATCCATGCGAATTTGCCGTTTTCATGCGACTCGGGGCCGCGTATGACTTCCACACCGCCCGCCCGCAGCTGCGACAGCATCTCGCCGAGATCGTCGATCCGGTAGTTGATCATGAAGGAAGAATCGCTTGGGCTGAACCACTGGCTTTCTCTCTCGGCGACATGCCACACAGTGAGGCCCCGGTCTTCGGCCCCATCGTCCGGCCATTTCAGGATCGCGCCCCCAAAGTCCGCCAGCGGCATGCCCAAGTGCTTCTGATACCAGGCTGCCAGCGCGGCGCTGTCGCCTCTGCTCTTGAAGAAGACGCCGCCAACTCCAGTGACCTTCGCCATCGCTACTCTCCTCGATGCCTAGCCGCCAACACTGGAGTTGAGCTGCGAGGCTCCGAAGTAGACCACGCTTCGTCAGCATCAACCCCTTGATTGGACGGCTTCGTGCCTACTTCGGAGGCTCCAACGGGTGTGAGATATGGCCCTGGACGATCAACCACTGTGCACCCAGCTTTCGCCAGAGCCATGACACGGCGCCCTGCTGCTTTACGGTTGGTCCAGTCCCTGCCATGACGATCTCGCGTCTGAACGTAGCGCTGGCGACGGCATACTCGGCACCCAGGACCGAAACCTCAACGTCGGCGTACGTCACGTCGAGGGATTGCACTGCAGGAAGGGCTCTGCGGACGCCCGCGACCATCACGTCATACGTGGCGCGCCGACCATCGTGGTAGAAGTAGAACTCGGGCACGGAAGCGTAGTGCGCCACGAGTGCCTCAGCGTCGCGGGTACGCTCGGCAGCTTCGAACGACCTGATGCGCGCACTGACCGCCGCGATGACCGGCTGTTCTTCTGCCGTGTTCATGCTGCCGGTACCCCCTTCCGGACCCGACCCTAGAAGCAGGAGTGTAGCGCCGAGCAATTGGAGCGTCACGATCGCACCTCCCACAGTCCGTCCCACACCAAGATCAGATGCGCCTCCATTCTAGCGGGCGCCTACAGCTGCATCCGGTTGTTGTGCGGCCCTCGATGGCCCTCCTTCATCTCACACGGGAGAAGAGGGCCACCAGCATGGCCCTGCGCCATTTGCTTTCAAGAAGGACCGAATGGACTCGCCGGCTTTGGCGGTACTGTCTCCGGCGGCAAACAGAACCACATCTTGGCCCCTGTCGAGGTACAGGGATGCTTCTGGACAAGCGCGTGTCACAACCTGGATGTCAGCAGGCGAGCCCCAGATTGGCTCTTTTCTCCAAAGGCCGGTGCATCCGCGACGCTGACTACCTCCTCGCCGTCGCACTGCGTGTTCCGGCCATTCACTCGGCAGACCTTGCCCACGACGATTCCGCCACGCGGTAGCTCGAGCCGGATGCTGCAGACCCGTGTTTCGAAGGTAGCGTCAGGTGATGGCGGGGCCGGCGGCGTCACGGCAAGGAGAAGCGCGAACAGCATGATGATCTACGGACTCCCCTTAGTCCGCACAACACCGGGGATCACCTGCGAGGGCCGCGGTTCTCGTTGCCCGCGCCGACCTTTGTCAGGTGCATTGATCGAATGGACCCCCCCTTGCGTCTCAGTCGGCATCATGTGCCAGAGCCGCCCTCTTGCAAGGAAAAGGAGGAGTCCGTGGAAGAGCATACCGTCGTGGCCGTGGACGTGGCAAAGGCTGTTTTCGAGCTGGCCGTTTCCGAGGAGCCGGGTCGTGTGAAGCTGCACCGTCGGTTGTCACGTGGAGAGCTCGAGGTCTTCTTCGCGCAGGCTCGGAAGTCCACCGTGGTCATGGAGGCGTGCGGTTCGGCCCACCACTGGGCGAGAAGGCTCGAGAGCCTGGGCCACAAGGTGGTTCTCCTCCCGCCTCACCAGGTCCGTCCCTACGTCACCCGCAACAAGACTGACCGTGCGGACGCGAAGGGCATCCTTGAGGCCTACCGCAACGCCGACATCCGGCCCGTCCCCGTGAAGTCGATTCCACAACAGGTTCTGGGCTCCATCCATCGTGTCCGCTCCGGCTGGATCGGAGCGCGCACTGCTCACGTGAACACGTTGCGAGGCTTGCTTCGTGAACTCGGCTTCGTGATCCCCGAGGGGATTGAGAAGGTACTGCCTCAGGTGCGACTTCTGGTTGCCGACGCCGACTCGGGCCTTCCGGATTCTCTGCGTTGGACGATTACGGCTGCGTGCGACGAGATCGAGTCTCTCGGTGAGCGGATTCGTCATGCCGAGCGGCAGCTCGAAGCGCTCGCGGAACAGACTCCGGTGGTGGAGCGGCTGCGGTCGATCCCGGGGATTGGTCTTATGACTTCGACGGCGCTCGTGGCCTTCGTTGGCGACGTGCAACGTTTCCCATCGGGTCGGCACTTCGCGAGCTACCTGGGGCTGACCCCTCGCGAGTACTCGAGCGGCCTACGACAACGGCTGGGAAGGATCTCGAAACGAGGTGACTCCTACCTGCGCCTGCTCTTGGTGCACGGCGCGCGTTCGGTGCTCTGTCATGCGCGGAAGGCAAAGACCCACGATCGCCTCCGCACGTGGGCTCTCGCCCTCCAGAAGAGGGGTCACCACAACAAGGCAGCCGTAGGGCTCGCGAACAAGCTTGCTCGAATCGCTTGGGCCGTGTGGAAGCACGGACGCGAGTACGAATCGGTCGCACCCGCAGCGTAGAACAAGATCGCCCACCCTGGACTGCACGGGGATCGACGTGATGGCAAAACAGGTCGGACCGGCGAGCGGGAAGCCGGGAACAATGGTGGCCTTCGAGGCCGCTGTCATCGATTGGCTCCCGCTCGCGCGGACTCCATCATGGCCCGGGGTCGAGAACCCCAACCGCACGAGGCCGAAGATACGTTTGCAGTCCGATTCCTGTTTCGCTGTTCGTTAGGTCGCCGATCCCTGGGGTGGGTTACTGACGATGAGGACGCCTATGACTTGACCTCAGTGGCTTGACGGGGGAGTCCAGATACTGGTTGTTCTGCGGCCCCTTGGACTCCGATGACTCGGGTGTCCTGCTGCTCTCAGCGGAGTGCCATCTCCGTCCGCGACCCGGGACCTTACTTCATCTCCTTGGCCGCTGTTTCCCTGACGGCCTTCAGCGCCTCGTCGGGCGCGATGTCCCTTCCCTGTCCATCCACGTAATGAATGTCGAACGCCACGTCGGAGTAGATGTAGAGTGCGCACGGCGCGTCGCAACGGAATTGATGGACGTGGCGAGACGGCATCATCGCAAAGCCACCTGCCCGTAGCGCTAGCGGCTTTCCGTCCTTCATTTCCAGACGGCCCACGCCGGTCACCATCATCAGGTGCTCACTCGGCGTGTGCCAGTGCCATGGAAACGAACACCCCGCCGCCAGTTTTCCCAGGATGATGGAAGGCCCTTTCGTGGGATCACCGCTCTGCACAGAGCCTGTCGAGCATGTCGGCAGTCCCGGGATCGTTACGAACTTCATCTCCGCCATGTTCAGCCCCGCCGCTTGGCCGGCGGCCCCCTGGCCTCGCGCGGAGCCCGCTAAGGACAGGATCAACGACGCAGCAAGCGCGACCCGCCACAACTGACCTCGATTGCTCATATCTCCACCTCCTTGTGGAACCAGTCCTGAGTTTGGTTAAGGAACGTGAACCTGGCTGTGTCTCGGGCCAGGAGAGCGCCATGGCGAGCATGTAGCAAGGGCAAAGCCACCACTCCCGCGATCCCTTGTCTGCCCAAAGAACACGACTCGGCGTTGGTCGCTCCTCCCCCAAGAGTCCGCAGAACACATAGCAGGCCGAACTAGCTAACTAAAATAGTACTGCGAGCGCAGCTGTTCCTGACCTGGACGTGGCGCGGCAAAAGGGGTACGTGCACGCACTTGCGCGAGCAATGCGGTCATCGCTGTATGACAAATTAGTACTGCGAGGGAGTGGGGGGCGGTCGGCCGGGATTGAGATCGGGGACCCGGCGGGCCCCTGGGTGGTTGGGGTGGGCTAGTCGCGGCCGCGCTTGCGCTTGAGGATGCGGGCGAGGGCTTCGGCGGCGATGCGGCGGACGATGGGGTCGGAGTCCTTCACCGCGGCGGCGAGGGCGGCTTGGGCGGTGGGGCCCATGCGCTCGAGCGCCTGGACGGCGCTGTCGCGCACCTCGGTGACGCGATCGCGGAGTGCTTCGAGGAGGACGGGGATGGCGTGGTTGGCGTCGGGGCCCATGCTGCCGAGGACGCGGGCGGCTCGGGCGCGGTCGTCATGGTCCTCGCTCTTGAGCGCGCGGATGAGGATGGCCACCGGCTCGGGGGGCTTGTCGCCGGGGAAGGGGGTGAGCGAAGGCATGGTGACGCTCATCGGGTCGGGCGGAGGGACGGGCGGCTTGTCCAGGGCGTCGATGAGGACGGGGATGGCCCGAGTCGCGCTCGGCTCGCTGTGCGGGATCCGGACCGCGGACATGCGCACGGTGCCGTCGATCGGGTTCAGGGCCTGGAGGAGGGCGGGGAGGGGCGGCGCCGATTCGTGGCGCGGGGCCACGAGCTCGGCGTAGGCGGTGCGCGCGACGCCCAGCGCCACGGCGAGACCTCGGGCGGTGCTGTAGCGCTCCTCCGGGTCCTTGGCGAGCGCCTTGCGCAGCACCGGCACGACGCCCGCGGGGATGCGCTCGGCGCGGGGTCCTTCGAGGGGGATGGGGTCGTTCAGGTGCTTCAGCACCGTGGCGAGCGGCGTCTCGCCGCGGAACGGCACCTCGCCCGTGAACATCTCGTAGGTCATGACCCCCAGCGAGTAGATGTCGCTCCGGAAATCCACGCGGTCGCCCCGGGCGTTCTCGGGGCTCATGTACTCGGGCGTGCCCAGCACCTGGCCGGTGGCGGTGATGGCGTCCGTCCTTTTCGCGAGGTGCTGCTTGGCGATGTCGAAGTCCATGACGTGCGCGGTCCCCTTGCGGTCCAGCATCACGTTCGGGGGCTTCACGTCGCGGTGCACGATGCCGGCGTCGTGGAGGGCCTGGAGCCCCGAGGCGATCTGCAGGGCGCACTCGAAGGCGGTCTCCGGAGTGAGCCCCTGCCGAGAGTGCCGCATGAGCGTCTTGAGGTCGCTTCCCTCGAGGAACTCCATCGCCAGAAAGAGGCGGCCGTGCTCCTCTCCCGCCACGTAGATCCGGCACACATTGGGGTGGTGGACCTTGCGCGCGAGGGCCATCTCGGATCGGAAGCGCCGGATCATCTCCGGCCGGCGCGAGAGGTCGGCGCGCATGACCTTCACCGCGACCTTGTCCCCGAGCACCTTGTCGCGCGCCCGGTAGACCGTGCCCATTCCTCCGCGGCCGACGAGGTCCACGATCTCGTAGCGGCCGGAGAGTACCGTCCCCTTCTTGATGGGTGGCGACAGCGACTGGCCGCACGAGAAGCACGCCAGGGCGTCGGGATCGTTCTCCGTGTAGCAGGCCGGGCAGAACATGCGATCGCTTCGAGGATACACCCGCGCCGGGGGGCGGAGAGCCTTCGGTTAGGGCGTTCGCGGAGCCGGCCCTTACACTAGGCGCGGTGCGCCGAGCGATCGGGATCCTCCTCCATCTTCTTCTCGGAGCCGTACTCTTCCACGCCGCTTTACGGTTCGGGCTCAAGGTCTTCTACTTCCTGCGCTCTCCCTGGAGCCGCGACTACGGCGAAGGCGCCGTGCTCGCGATGGCACAAGTGCTGGTGGAGCGCGGCACCTACTTCTCGAGCCTGCGCGACTACCCGCTCGTCACCGGCAACTACCCGCCGGTCTTCATCGGCCTCGTCGGGTTCTTCGAGTGGCTCATCGGTCCGTCGCTCTTCGTCCCCCGGATGCTCGGGGCGCTCGCCACCCTGGGACTTGTGGCCGTCGTCTTCGCCCTCGTGCGGCGCCTGACGGGAGACCGCGTCCTCGCCGCCGCCCTCGCCCTTCTCTTCCTCGCTCCGTGGTTCGTCCAGACCTGGGGGGCGCTCGGGCGCGTGGACATGCCCGCCCTCTTCTTCTCCGCGGCGGGTCTTCTCGTCTTCGTGCGCACGGGCGACGAGGCGGGATGGCGTCGCTACCTGGCCTTCCCACTCTTCTGGCTCGCGTTCTTCACGCGGCAGAACGCCCTCCTCGCTCCCGCGGCCGTGCTCCTGCACCTCCTCATCGGACCCGATCGAAAGGCAGCGGTGCGCGCGGGCGTCGTCTTCGCCGTTCCCCTGCTCCTGCTGTTTGGCGTCCTCGTCCTCGCTACCACCGGGCAGGCGTGGCTCCACCTCGTTCCCTACACGGGCGACGTGGAGTACGAGTGGCCGCGGATGGCGGAGAGCTACGGGGAGTTCCTGCTGATCGCGTCCCCGCTCCTCGGGCTCGTGGTCGCGGGCTTCTTCCTCTTGAAGGGCGACCTCGTCCGGGGACCCTCCCGTCTCCTTCTTCTGTACTGGGGTTTGAGCCTTCTCTCACTCGCCACCATCGCCAAGGTCGGGGCGGGCCAGAACTATTTCATCGAGCCGTGGCTCGCGACCCTCCTCGTCGCGGGAGCGGTGCTGCACGCGCTGGGAGAGCGTTGGCCGGAGATGAGGGCCGGACGCTGGCCGGGGCTGCTGGTGGCGGCACTCGTGGCCAGCTTCGCGAGCCCGGGAGCCGACCGCATCCCCCAGGCCATCCGCAACCCGAAGGGCGCCCTCGACATGATCGAGCTCGACCGGATCGTCCGCGAGACTTCCGGGCCGATCCTCTCCGAGAACTTGAGTGTCCTCTCGACGAACCGCAAGCCGATCCTGCTCGAGCCTTTCGGCTACATGGTGATCACGCGCTCCGGCCGGGTGCGGCCGGACCGGCTGCTCTTCGACTGTGAGCACGGGCGCTTCGAGCTCGTGGTCACGGAGTACCGGCTGCGCGACATCCCGGGCTTCTCCGACTGCCTCGACAGCCGCTACTACGCCTGGAAGGACCTCGGGCCGTACCAGGTCTTCCGGCCCCTGGCCCGTACGCCGTGACGCCGGTCAGCTCCCGCTGATCGTCATCTTCCGGACGCGCAGCGTGGGGCAGGCCACGGAGCCCCGCCACTCCAGGTCGTTCCCCACCGCGTCCACGTCGAGCAGGATCTGCTTGAGGTTCCCCGCGATCGTGACCTCGTGCACGGGATGCACGAGGCGGCCCTTCTCGATCCAGTGCCCGACCGCGCCCTGCGAGTAGTCGCCGGAGACGAGGTCCACCCCGAACCCGATGAGGTCCGTGACGTAGAGCCCGCGGTCCACCCCCGCCAGGATCTCCTCGGGGCTCGAGGAGCCGGGCTCGAAGGAGAGGTTGGAGGCGCCCACCGAGGGCCCTCCCCCCACGCCGCGGCGGGCGGAGCCCGTGGGAGGGCGGCCGATCTTGCGTCCGGCGTAGGAGTCGCACAGGAAGTAGCGGAGAAAGCCGCGCTCCACCGGCACGTTGCGCCGCGTGGGCAGGCCCTCGCCGTCGAAGGGGCGGGAGCCCATGCCCCGTCGCCGCCGTCCATCGTCCACGAGCGTGAGCAGGGGAGAGGCCACCTGCTGCCCCAACCGGTCCTTCAGGAAGGTCGCGTTGCGGAACACGGCGTACCCCGAGAGCGCGGAGAAGAGCGTGCCCAGGAGCTCCGCCGCCGTCTCGGGGTCGAAGACGACGGCGGCTTCCATCGTCGGCACCTGGCGCGCGCCCAGACGGCGGAGCGTCCGCTCCGCGGCGATCCGCCCGACGTCCTCGGGAGCGAGCAGGTCCGAAAGGCCGCGACCCGTGGTGTACCAGTAGTCGCGCTCCATGCTCCCGTTGGCCTGGGCCTGCGGGGTGACGGATTGCGACACCGAGGAGGTCCTATAGCCGCCGAGGAATCCGTTGGTGTTGGCGAGGACGACCGAGCCCTCGCCGGAGGCGTAGGCGCTGCCCTGGGAGTTCGTGATGCCGGGGACGGCGAGGGCCGCGGCTTCCGCGCGTCGCGCGCGCTCGATGCGCTCGGCCACGGGCACCGCGGCGACGGAGGAGTCGTGGAGAGCGAGGTCAATGTCCTCGGCGGGCGGCGTCTCCTCGGGGAGACCGGCCGCCGGGTCCTCTCCGGTGGCCCGCGCCATCGCCACCGTCTCCCGGACGAGGCCGTCGAGGGCGGGGAGCGAGAAGTCCGACGTGTACGACGAGGCGGTGCGCTTGCCGACGAACACGCGGACGCCGAGGGCCTTGCTGCCCGCCTCCTTCAGGGTCTCGACCTCGCCCTTTCGGATCGAGACCGAGAACTCGGTGCCTTCGGCGATGAGGAGGTCGGCGGCGGACGCCCCCGCCCCGCGCGCCTTCCCGAGGAGGTCGAGGGCGAGGTCGCGGGGATCCACGGAGCCAGTCTACCAGCCCCTTCGGACGGCCGGAATTCGGCCATTGGAGGGAAACGAGCGCATTCACGTCTTTGAACTTATCGAAAAAAGGCCGCATTCGGCCCCTTCCCCGGGGCGACCGGAGGGGTGGCATGTGCCGTGCTCCTGTGGGGACGGGTGGCTGTGCCATGGGGAGGGAAATGAGCGTCCGGACGCTGGGGGTCGTCGTCGCCGTGGTGCTCGCCGCCACGGGCTGTGCCGCCAAGAAGACCGTGGCACCGCCTCCCACTCCGCCCACGCCCGCGGCTGTCGCCGTGCCCAGCCCCGAGGCGCTGGAAGCCGAGCGGCTCGCGAAGGAGCTGGAGCGTAGCCGGGGCGATCTCGACCAGTCGCGCGTGGAGAGCCAGAAGCTCCGCGACCAGCTCAAGGCCTCGCGCCAGGAAGCGGCGACGGCGGAGGAGCAGTACCAGGCCCTCCGGCGCGAGATGGACAGAGCACTCGAGGAGGTGCTCGCCTCCAAGGCTTCTCTCCGGGGCGTCCACAACCGCGCGCTCGCGATCTCGCGGATCGCCGAGGTCCGGGTGCAGCTCGAAGGGGCGGGACGGCGCAACGAGCGCGACGTCGCGGAGCGACTGCGCCGCGCGTCCGAGCTGCTCGCCCGGGCCGACCGCGTCCTCGAGGAAGGGAACTACGGCGGGGCGTCCTACCTCGCGGACCGCGCGGGCGAGCTCGTCGGCCACGCGCGCGCGGTGGCGGACGCGACGGCCACGAACGGCGAGGCGAGCGGCCACATCCCGATCGTCCCTTCGCGAGGCATCGAGGTGGTGGCCTCCGCGAACCTCCGCGTGGGGCCGGACGCGACCCGCCGCAAGGTGGGAGTGGCGACACCCGGCACGCGGCTCACCGCGGTAGGCCGTCAGGGGGACTGGTTCGAGGTCGAGATCGAAGGGGGCCAGAAGGCCTGGATCTACCGGTCCCTCGTCCGCTGATCCTCCGCGCGAGCGGTCAGCTCTCCGCTTCCAGACGGCTCGCCATCTCGATGCGATTCCTCCCGAGCCGCTTCGCCTCGTAGAGCGCGGCGTCCGCCGCCGCGATCAGCTCCGCGCCCGTGGCCCCGTCCTCCGGCCACCCCGCGAGGCCGAAGCTTCCCGTCGTGGAGGCGCCCTCCGGCCCCGCGGACAGCTCCGCGATCCGTCGCCGCAGCCGCTCCGCGATGCGGACCGCCTCCGACCGGGGCGACCGGGGCAGGAGGACCGTGAACTCCTCGCCGCCGTAGCGCGCCACGGTGTCCGTGGGGCGGAGCTGCTCGCGCAGCAGGTCGGCGATGGCCTTCAGGAGGGCGTCGCCCTGCGGATGTCCGAACTGGTCGTTGAACTTCTTGAAGTGGTCGATGTCGAGCATGAGGACCGCGAGGGGCGTCCGGTCGCGGCGCGCGCGCTCCACCTCCGCGTCGAGGGCGGCATCGAGGTGCCGGCGGTTGTAGAGCCCGGTGAGCTGGTCGGTGCGCGTCATCTGCTCGAGGTGGACGTGCGTCGCCTGCAGGGCCTGGGTCATCTCGTTGAAGACGGACCCCAGGTACCCGAGCTCGTCGCGGGAGGAGATCTTCACCACGTGCGCGTAGTCGCCCGCGGAGACCGCCCGCGCGCCGTCGATCAGCGCCTCCACCGGGCGGACGAGCCGGACCACGAGCGCGTAGCCGAGGCCGGTGACGAGCAGCGCTCCCAGGACGGCGATGAGGAGGATCGAGTCGCGCAGCTCGCGGATCGACGCGAAGGCCGCCTTCGCCTCGAGCTCCTCGACCACCACGAGGTCGATCGCGTCGAGGGCCCGGCACGATCCGAGCACGTCCACTCCGCGCGTCGAGCGGTAGCGGGTGACGACGGGGGCTTCCCCCCGGCAACGCTCGAGGCCCGGCAGGGGGGACCGGCTCCACTCGGGAGCGGCAGTCGCGGACGTGAGGGTGCCGGTGGCGGAGTCCGTGGCGAGGCGCAGCTCCGCGATGTCCGACCCGAGGTCGGCGACGAGACGCTGCCACAGGCTGCCGAGCGCGCCCACCGCCACGAGCGTGCCCAGCGAGCTCTCTCCCGATCCGCGGATCGGCTGCTCGATGTGAAGGAGGGGCTGCGGCCCGTCGGCCTCCCGCCACAGGATCCGGGCCTTCGACCCGCGGTCGGGGGAGGGGGCGGCCGCCTCGACCGATCCCGCCTGCGCGATCGTGCGCCCGGAGGCGTCCACGACCGCGAGCGTCCGATAGAGGGGGAAACGCTCCTGGACCTGGCGGAGGTAGTCGCGGATGCGGGACGCGGGGACGGGCCCCGCGTCGGAGCCTCGCGGCAGGTTCTCGGCGATGACGGAGGAGTTCGCGAAGATCTCGACGTCCTGCCGGCGCTCGGCGAGCCAGGAGTCGATCCCCCGGACGACGGACTCCGTCCGGGTGGCGAGCTGCGCGTTCGTCTTCTCCAGCAGGATCGCCTGCGCCGTGTAGTAGGACGCGGCGCCGACGAGGAGGGCCGGGGCGAGAGCGGCGACGGCGACGAGGGAGAGGATCTTCGCGCGCACGCTCGTACGACCGAGGTCCAGGGGACCGTGTACTGTGGGCCGATCAGCCATCGCGCGTGACCGCGGTCACAACTATCCTCCTGACTTCACTTTACCGCGATTCGCCCAGGGATGGAAAAACGCGGTTTCAGCCGGCGCGGGTCCCGTTGGGGACCGGCTTCTCGGGGACCGCGAGAACGGGCGTGACGCCGTCCGCGTAGCCGATGTCGAAGAGCATCCCTTCCGAGATTTCGCCGGCCATACGCCGCGGCTCCATGTTCACCACGAAGAGGGCCTGCCGGCCCTCGATCTCCCGGGGCTCCGGCCGCTCCTTGCGGAGGCCCGCGAGGATCTTTCGCTCGTGGTCGCCGAAGTCCACGGTGAGGCGCACGAGCTTCGCGGAGCCCTCTACCTCCTCGACGAGCCGGATGGTGCCCACGCGAACGTCCAGCCGGTCGACGTCGGCGGCGGCCACGGGCGGCTTGACGGGGGCGGGAGGCACCGCGACCTCAGGACCGCCGCGCGCGCTGGGCGGCGAACTCCTTGAGCACGTCCAGCACGTGGGGGTGGGTGGCCACGATGGACTCAAGCGTCGTGCGGTCGAGCTCCAGCAGCTCGCACGGGCTCCAGGCCACGACGGAGGCGGCCCGGGGCTGGCCGGTGAGGATCGAGCCCTCGCCGAAGAAAGCGCCTTCCGTGAGCTCGCCGAGGAGCGCTTGCTTGCCCGCCGCGTTCATGCGGAACGCCCGCACGGTGCCCGAGGTGAGCATGAAGAGGGCGTCCCCCGCGTGGCCCTCGCGGATGATGAACTGGCGCGGCTCGTAGGTGAGGAGCTTCAGCCCCTGGATGACCGCCACCATCTCGTCCACGGAGAAGCTCTGGAAGAGCGGGCTCACCACGATCTGGCTTCCCTCCCGCGAAGGCTCGGAGGCGGCTGCGGCGTCGGCGGCGAAGACGTGGTCGAGGAGCGAGTCGAGCTCGCTCGCGAAATCGGTCTCCGACATCGGCTCCGCCTCGACCTCGGGCGCCGCTTCGGCCTCGACGATGGGCTCGGCCTCCGCCGGCTCCGCCTCGGCTTCGGGCTCCAGGAACTCGAGGCCGGCCTCCTCCGGCTCCTGCAGGAACCAATCGCGATCGGGCGGCGGGGCGGGTGCTTTGGGAGGAGGAGCGATCGTCGGGGGGTCGGGATCGACGAACACGATCGGGGCCTCAAGCGGCGGAGGGGTCGGCAGAGGCGGAGGAGCCGCTACGGGAGGAGCGATCACGGGACGAGCCACTACCGGAGGAGCCACGACGGGAGGGGGAGCCGGCGGGGGTGCGGTGAACGCGGGCTCCGCGGGTACGCTCACGGGGACCGACAGTCCTCCCCCCGGGGCCTCGAAGCCGATCTCCTCCATGCCGATCTCGGGGAAATCGGCGGGGGGAGCGGCCACGACGGTGGCCTGCCGCTGCTTGGACTCGATGAGGGTGGCGAGGCGGCTCTCGATCCCCTGCCGGCTGGGATCGTTCTTCTGCATCTTCTTGAGTACGGAGATGGCCTTGGCCGCGAAGCCGTCCCGGGCGTAGTCGTCGGCCAGGGGCTCGAGGATGGCGTTGGCCTCCCTGGCCTTGCCCGCGAGCGCAAGCACGTCCGCGAGCTGGAGCCGCAGCCGGTCGTCGGGCTTTCCCGCCTGGAGCTGGCCCTTGATGACCTCGATCGCCCGCGCGTAGTTCTTCTTGGCGATGAGCGCGCCCACGTCTTCCGTCTTCGACTGTCCGAACCCGAGCACCATCGACCGCTCCCGTGAAGGGAGAGTGTAGCCGAAGCAACCTTTTCCGTCGGAGGGCCGTCTCCAGGTACTCGCCCCGGGGCGAGTACCTCAAGTAACTCCTGAAGCAACTCGTTCCGGAACGAGTACGAAAGGTAACACTCGAGCGCTCGGAGGAAGTCTAGTGTGTCAGGAGCAAGTCCGGCTCGCCGGAGCCTCGTAGGCGTCGTGCGTGGCCACGGTTCCGAACCCCTGGACGGTCGCGCCTCCGGGAATGAAGATGCGGTTGCCGATGACCGCGGCGCCGATGCCGTGGCGCGGCGTCCGCATGGCGGCGAGGCTCGTCCACGAGTTGGCGGCGGGATCGTAGAGCTCGCTCTGCGGGAAGACCCCGTCGGCCCTGCTCGCGTTGCCTTCGCCTCCGAACACGTACAGGCAGCCGCGCACGACCGCGGCCGAGTGGCCCGAGCGGCCCGTCGGCATCGACGCCCGCGACGACCAGGTGTTCGTCGCGGTATCGAAGACTTCCAGCACGGATAGCGTCAGCGGAGGGCGTCCCCCCACGACGAAGAGCCGTCCGCCGATGGCTCCGCCCGCGAGGTGGTTGCGCCCCGTCGGCATCGGAGGCAGGGACGTCCACGTATCCGTCGCCGGGTCGTAGGCCTCGAGCGTCCGCCCCACGGAGTCGGGAAAGCCGCCCGCGACGTAGATCCGTCCTCCGATCACCGCTGCCATGGGGGCGCTGCGCGCCGTGGGCATCGGGGCGCGGACCGCCCAGGAGTTCGAGCCCGGGTCGTACTGATAGTTGGTCGCCACGGAGCCGCGGCCGTTGTCGCCTCCGAGCACGTAGAAGCGCCCGCCCACCACGGCCGCCGCGGGATGGTTCAGGCCCTGGGGGAGCGGCGCCGCCATCGTCCACCGATCGCTGGCCGGATCGTAGACCTCGACGGTGTTGGCACTCGAGCCGTCGCCCCGATACCCGCCCGCCACGTAGATGCGGCCCAGGAGCTCGCCCACCCCCACTTCCTGGCGCGCCTCGAGGAGAGGAGCCAGCGGCGCCCACGTGTTGCCCCCGCCCGGCGACGCGCTCGCCGAGGGCACGGGCGTCGGCTCCGTGCTGCGATTGCAGGCGAGGAGGAAGACGGCGACGAGAAGAGCCGCGAGCCGATTCACGACGACCCTACTGGCGGGTTCCCCCGACCGTGATCTCCGAGACGAGGAGCGTGGGCAGGCCCACCCCCACGGGCACGCTCTGTCCCGCCTTCTGGCAGACGCCCACGCCCTCGTCGAGCTTCAGGTCGTGGCCGATGCGCGTCACCTTGGTGAGGATGTCCGGGCCGTTGCCGATGAGCGTCGCCCCCACCACGGGGCGCGTGATCTTGCCGTCCTCGATCAGGTAGGCCTCGGTCGCGCTGAACACGAACTTCCCGCTCGTGATGTCCACCTGCCCGCCGCCGAAGTGCTTGGCGTAGAGCCCGCGCGGCACCGAGCGGACGATGTCGTCCGGATCCTCGGTGCCCGCGAGCATGAAGGTGTTCGTCATGCGGGGAAGGGGGATGGAGCCGTAGCCCTGGCGCCGGCCGTTGCCCGTGGCCCCCATCTTCATCAAGCCGCCGTTGAGCCGATCCTGCAGGTACCCTCGCAGGATCCCGTCCTCGATGAGGACGGTGCGGCCGGGCACGTTGCCCTCGTCGTCCACGTTCAGGCTGCCCCGCCGGTCCCGGATCGTGCCGTCGTCGATCACGGTCACTCCCGGCGCCGCCACCCGTTCCCCGATGCGGCCGGAGAAGGCGGAGAGGCCCTTGCGGTTGAAGTCGCCCTCGAGGCCGTGCCCGACCGCCTCGTGGAGGAGGATGCCGGGCCAGCCGGGGGCGAGGACGACGGGCATCGTCCCCGCCGGGGCCGCAACCGCGGAGAGAAGGGTCGTCGCCATCCTCGCGGCCTCGCGAGCGAAGTACTCGGGGGACTTCGTCTCGAAGAACTCGGCGCCGAGGCGGCCGCCTCCCCCCGCCGAGCCCTCGCGGCGCACCCCGTTCTCCGCGGCGATCACGGAGACGCGGATCGAGAAGAGGGGCTGGACGTCCTCCACGAGCTGCCCCCGCGAGTTCGCGATCCGTACCTGCCGCGTCTCCTCCCCGAGGCTCACGATGACCTTCTCGATCCGCGGGTCGTAGCCGCGTGCGGCGCGGTCCGCGCGCTCCACGAGGCGCGATCCGCTCCGCGAGCTCCAGAGCCCCCAGGCTCGCCACTCCGTAGCGCCGGTCCACCGGGGCGGGGGAGACCGGCTCCGGGGGGAGGGTGCGGGAGTCGGAGGCGATGTGGGCCGCCGTCTCCGCGGCCCGGGCCATCGCGGGATAGGACAGGTCGTCCGTGTACGCGTAGCCCGTGCGCTCTCCCGTCACCACCCGCACGCCCAGGCCGCAGGTCACGCCCGCGGAGGCGGTGCGGATGATCCCTTCCTCGAGCAGCAGTGACGACGTGCGTTCGTGCTCGAAGAAGAGATCGGCGAACTCGCCCCCGCGGGAGAGGGCGAGGGAGATGAGCCTCTCCAT
Organism: uncultured Acidobacteriota bacterium; assembly: GCA_963742595.1. Lineage (GTDB taxonomy): Bacteria > Acidobacteriota > Vicinamibacteria > Fen-336 > Fen-336 > CAVPGH01. Next base: position 2,640,135 of record CAVUMT010000001.1, read on the forward strand.
CTCGGGGACGGGAACGTCGGCGGGGACCCGGGCGCGATCGTCGGCGGCCATCTCCTTCATCGTAGCAGGCGAGGAGTCGGCGAGGGCTAGACGCGCCGGCCCTTGACCTGGTTCCCGCCGGCGTCGCGGGCCCGGAGGAGCGCCTCCTCCGCCGCGCGCAGGAGCTCGTCCGCCGAGGCGGGGCCCGGGAAGCCCGCGAGGCCGATGCTCGCCGTGGCCCTGAGCTCGAGCGCCCCGGACCGGAAGGCGCGGGCTTCCACCTGGGAGCGCACGCGCTCCGCGGTCTTGCCCGCCTCGTCGAGGACCGTGTGCGGAAGGAGGGCGACGAGCTCGTCCGCTCCGTAGTGCGCCACCACGTCCATCCCCCGCAGGAGGTCGAGGACGAGCCGAGCCGTCTCGCGTCGCACCGCGTCCGCGGCCACGGCCCCGTGAGCGGCGGCGATCTCGGCGAGCCCGTCGACGCCGACGAGGAGGACCGATAGCCCTTCCTCGTACCGCGTCGCCCGCTCGTACTCGGAGCGCAGAATGACGAGCAGCGGCTCGCGGCTCAGGAGGCCCGTCACGGGATCGCGTCTCTGCAGACGGGCCACCTTCCCGGCGAGGCGGGCGTTCTCGAGGACCATGTGGGCCTGTTCGGCGAGCCGGTCGAGAAGCGTGTGCTTGTCCGAGTCGAGCCCTACGGCGCTCCTCCCCGCCACCGCGAGGAGGCCCGCGAACGACCCGCCCACCACCACCGGAAAGGTCGCCACCGGACCGAGCTCCTTCTCTTCCGTGCCGAGCGGCCCCCCCGGCGGCCCCACGGTGCGTACCGACACCCGCGTGAGCGAAGCCGCGTTGGCGGCGGCGGCTTCGAGGACGCGGGCCTTCAGCTCCTCGGCGAGACCCGCGGTGGCGGGCCGAGCGGGATAGACGACCATCTCCAGCTCGCTCCCGTCCACGAACGCGAAGGCGGAGAGCGTGTGGTCCACCACCTGCGCGAGGAGGCCCATCACCCCCGCGAAGGCCTCGTCGAACGGCTTGCCGCGTCCCGCGCGGGTCGCCTCGGAGAGGAGCGACGCCTCGTACAGCTTCCGGTCGAGCAGGTCGTTGACCCGGGCCATGACGTCCACGGCGGTTTCCGCCTCGGCGGCGCGCCCTTTCCGCGCGGGCTCGCCGCTCAGGATGTTCTGCACGAGCTCGGCGATGCGCTGGGGCTCCGCGTCCTTCGTCAGGTAGTAGTCCGCCCCCGTCTGCAGGCCCCAGAACCGGTCGCGGGGCTGGTCCTTGGTGGTGAGGATGACGACGGGCACTCCCCGGGTGGCCGGCTCGTGCTTCAGGAGCCGGCAGGCCTGGTACCCGTTGAGACGGGGCATGGTCACGTCGAGGATGACGAGGCTCGGGTCCTCCGCGAAGGCCTTCTCCACCGCTTCCAGGCCGTCCCGGGCCGTGATCACCGAATGGCCGGCGGCCTCGAGCACCTTCCCCACGAGGCGGAGGACGAGTGGGCTGTCGTCGGCGACGAGGACCTTGGCCAAGGTGGGCTCCGGAACGGCCGGTTTGCCGGTCGAGCGGCGGGCATCTTAACATGTGGAGAAAGGCCGGATTTCGAACCTCGGAGCCCGCCCCTTCGTACTCTTCTAGATCGGCCCCCACAGGAGGACCCCGCCGAAAATGGCACCGCAGAAGCGCCGCATCCTCGGGTTCGTAGCCGCCGTGGTCGTGCTGGGCAGCGTCGTCGGATTCAACCTCGTCCGCGAGAACAGGAAGCGCGTCGAGGTCCAGACGGAGCTCGTGACCCGGCGCGACCTCGTCTCCCTCGTCACCGCCTCCGGAGAGGTGAGGCCCAAGCGCTACGTCAACGTGGGGGCCAACGTCTCGGGACGGATCGTGCAGCTCTCGGTGGTCGAGGGCGACCGCGTGAAGAAGAACCAGGTGCTCGCGCGGATCGAGTCGGAGCGCTTCGAGGCGGGGGAGCGCCAGTCGGAGGCGGCCATGCTCTCGTCCAAGGCCGACCTCGACCGGTCCCTGGCCGATCTCGAGGTCTCGAAGCTCGATCTCGATCGCACGAAGAGGATGTTCCAGGACAAGCTCGTCTCCGAGCAGGCCTACGACGCGGCGAACGCCGAGGTCAAGATGAAGACGGCCGCGGTGGAGGCCATGCGCAGGCGGGTGGCGCAGCTCCAGGCCCAGCTCGACAGCACGCGCGACGAGCTCAAGAAGACGACGGTCTTCTCGCCCATGGACGGCGTCGTCACGAGCCTGCCCAAGGAGGAGGGCGAGGTCGTCATCGGGGCGCAGAGCTTCGCCCCCACCGTGCTCATGACGGTGGCGGACCTCTCGGTCATGGAGTGCGAGATCCTGGTGGACGAGACGGACATCCGAAACCTCTCCCTCGGCCAGACCGCGGAGGTGCGCGTGGACGCCCTCGAGGGCGTGAAGGTCCGGGGCGAGGTCACGGAGATCGGCTCCTCCGCAATCCCCCGCGGCACGACCGGTGTAGCCCCCACGGGGGGCAACACCGGGAACCAGGCCAAGGACTTCAAGGTCACGATCACGCTCGTCGATCCTCCGGCGAACCTGCGCCCGGGCCTGAACGCCACCGCCGACATCACGACCGCCACTCGCAAGCAGGTGTCCGCGGTGCCCATCCAGGCCGTGGTCGTTCGCGAGGTGGACGCGCAGGGCAAGGTCGTGGACCCCGACGCCGCTCCCTCTCCCGCCGCCGACGGCAACACCGTGCTCACGGTGGGGAGCCGTCGCCAGGGCGAGGAGAAGGACGGGGTCTTCGTGGTGGCGCAGGGCAAGTCCGCCTTCCGGCCGGTGAAGACCGGGATCCTGGGAGACACGGACGTGGAGGTCCTGGAGGGCCTGAAGGACGGCGAGGAGATCGTGACCGGCACGTACAAGGCCCTGCGCACGCTCAAGGACGGGGCCCGCCTCAAGATCGAGAACAAGAAGAAGGCCTCATGACGGACGCGGCCACGGCCGCAGCATCGCCGAACGGCGCGATCATCCGCGCCGAGGACCTCTGGCGGACGTACCAGATGGGAGCGGAGGAGATCCATGCCCTCCGCGGCGTGAGCTTCGTGATCGAGAAGGGCGAGTACGTGGCGGTCATGGGCCCCTCGGGGTCCGGCAAGTCGACCCTCATGAACCTCATCGGCTGCCTGGACACCCCGAGCCGCGGTACCTACGTGCTCCGGGGCAAGGTGGTCTCGGAGATGAACGACGACGAGCTCGCGCAGATCCGCAACCGCGAGATCGGCTTCGTCTTCCAGACCTTCAACCTCCTCCCCCGGGCGAGTGCCCTCCACAACGTGGAGCTGCCCCTCGTGTACGCGGGAATGCCCAAGGAGGCGCGGCTCGAGCGCGCCCGCCACTCCCTGGAGATGGTCGACCTCGCGGACCGGGTCCACCACAAGCCGAACGAGCTGTCGGGCGGACAGCGCCAGCGCGTGGCCATCGCCCGCGCCCTCGTCATGCAGCCGTCCATCCTCCTCGCCGACGAGCCCACCGGGAACCTGGACTCCGCCACCGGGGAGGAGATCATGCGTCTCTTCGACCGCCTGCACCGGGACGGGCATACGATCATCCTCGTGACCCACGAGCGCGACATCGCGGACCACGCCCGCCGCACCATCACGATCCGCGACGGCAAGGTCGAGAAGGACGAGCGCCGGGGAGCCGCCTGATGCCCTTCCGCGAGGCCGTGACGATCGCCGTCGCCTCCCTCCGCGCGAACAAGCTCCGCTCCCTCCTCACCGTGCTCGGTATCCTCATCGGGGTGGCGTCGGTGATCGCGGTGGTCGCCATCACCGAGGGGCTCGACCGCTACATGAGCGACAAGGTCCTGCAGCTCGGGAGCCGCTCCTTCACGATCCAGAGGATGCCCGACATCCCCGCGAGCCACGAGCTGTGGCTGCAGATGCGCAGGCGGAAGAACCTCGAGCTCCTGGACCTGGAGGCGGTGCGTCGCGCCTGCGACCGGTGCCGCGAGGTGGGAGCGATGGTCTCCACCGCGGGCACGGCAAAGCGGGGGCGGATCTCGCAGACGAACGTGCAGATCATGGGGGTCACCGAGAACTACTCCCGGATGGGCGCCGTGCGCGACCTCGTCGCCGGGCGTCCCCTCATTCCGTCGGACATCGAGCAGGCCCGGCCGGTGGCGGTCATCGGGTCCGACCTCCGGGACGCCTTCTTCGGCACCATGGAGCCGATCGGGCGCGAGATCGAGATCGCCGGCCACGAGGTCAAGGTGGTGGGGGTCGGGGAGAAGAAGGGCAGCATCTTCGGAGAGTCGCAGGACAACTTCGTGTGGATACCGCTCCCCACCTATCGCAAGTTCTTCGGGGCCCGGCGCTCCATCAACATCCTGGCCGAGGCCACGTCCATGGACGACTTCGAGGCGGCCCAGGACCAGGCGCGCATGGCCATGCGCGTGCGCCGGCACCTCGACTACGGCAAGGCCGACGACTTCTCGATCGAGACCGGGCAGAGCATCATGGACCTCTGGCAGACGGCCACGCGGGGGATCTACGTGGTGACGATCGTGGTGACCGGGATCAGCCTCCTGGTGGGGGGGATCGTGGTCATGAATATCATGCTCGTGTCCGTCACGGAGCGGATCAAGGAGATCGGGGTCCGCAAGGCCCTGGGGGCGCGCCGGCGGGACATCCTCCGGCAGTTCCTCGTGGAGTCCGTCATCCTCTCCGCCTTCGGGGGCCTCCTCGGGATAGCGGGAGCGTCCGCCTTCGCCTTCGCGCTGTCCATGGTCCTCGGCGCCATCATGTCCGCGGACTTCTCGGCTCCCGTGCGCTGGTGGGCGGTGACCCTCGCCGTCTTCGTCTCCACCGCGGTGGGCCTCGTGGCGGGGATCTACCCCGCGAGCCGGGCCGCCGCCCTCGACCCCGTGGTCGCGCTGCGGAACGAGTAATGAAGATCCCGGCCTTCCTGCGGCGCTTCGCGGAGCGGTACCCCACGACGTTCGCGATCTGGGAAGCGGTGGGCATGGGCTTCGCCGCGCTGCGCGCCTACAAGATGAGGGCGGCGCTCACGATCCTCGGCGTGGTCATGGGGATCATGACCGTCACGGGCATGAGCGCGATCGTGGCCGGGCTCAACGACAGCATGGCGCGCCAGATCCTGAGCCTCGGCTCCTCCGTCGTCTTCATCCGGCCCTTCGTACCCGGGGAGCGCCTGAGCGACGAGGAGTTCCGGCGGCGGAAGGGCCTCACCCGGAGCGAGATCGAGGCGATCCGGTCCCGGCCCGCGGTGCGCGTGCTCACCGCGATGGAGCCCCTGGCCGTGGAGACCGTCAAGTACGGCAACGCCAAGGTGAACCAGACGCGTGCCTTCGGCGTCGACCAGAACTACGAGGTCGTCCACGAGGTGTGGGTCGAGAAGGGCCGCTTCATCTCCGAGACCGACGTGGCCCGCGCCTCGCGGGTGGCCGTCCTGGGCTTCGCGGTGGCGGAAACGCTCTTTCCCTTCGTGGATCCCCTGGACAAGGAGATCATGGTCGACGGCCGCCGCTTCCGGGTGATCGGGGTAGTGCAGAAGATGGGGAAGTTCCTCTTCTTCGACCGCGACAACATGATCCTCGTACCCCTGGGCGCGGTGCAGAAGCGCGACCCGCGCTTCAACTTCATGGTGGCCGACTTCAAGCCGGTGGCCCCGGAGAAGCTCGAGACCGCGATCGAGCAGGCCCGGGAGTCGCTGCGCCGCTCGCGCAAACTCAAGTACCTCAACAAGGACAACTTCGGGATCTTCGGCCAGGACTCCTTCACGGACCTCTATCGCCAGGTCACGGGCGGCATCTACATCGTGATGATCGCCATCTCCTCGATCGGCCTTCTGGTGGGCGGCGTGGGCGTCATGAACATCATGCTCGTCTCCGTCACGGAGAGGACGCGCGAGATCGGGGTCCGGAAGGCCCTGGGCGCGCGCCGCCGTGACATCCTCTGGCAGTTCCTGACCGAGGCCATGACCCTGACCGCCGTCGGGGGCATCCTCGGCATCCTCATCGGTGCGTTGGCCGCCTACCTCATCAACACGTTCTCGCCCTTCCCCGCGGTCATCCAGACCACGTGGGTCCTCGTGGCCCTCTTCGTCTCCCTCGCCGTGGGCCTCACCTTCGGCCTCTGGCCCGCGGCCAAGGCCTCGCGACTGGATCCGATCGAAGCCCTGCGCTACGAGTAGCGGCCAGGGCCCGAGGGGGGGGCGGCTCCCCGCGGCACGTCGTTTGCTTCCTCTTCCTTTTGCCCGCAACTTAGGGGAGCGCCCTCTCCGATGAGCGGGCGCGGCCCCCAAGCATGCGACCCAAGCTCCTTCGCCTCATCGCGTTTCTCCTCGTGGGTACGTGTGTGCTCCTGGCGGCCCTCCACCTCCCGGCGGTGCGCCGGGCCGGGCTCGCCCTGGCCCTCCGGCGGGTGGAAGCGGCCAGCGGGCTCCAGGCACGGGCGGAGCGGCTCGACTACAACCTGCTGACGCTCGATTTCCGGGTGCGCGATCTCGTGCTCGCCGCCCCCGGCCGCGAGCCCCTCGTACACGTCAAGGAGGCGCGGGCGGACCTCGGAGCCTCCACCATCTGGGGCCGGATCGACGTGCGACGAGTCGAAGCGGACGGGGTCAGGGTCCACCTCGCTCGCGATGCGAGCGGTGCATTCAACCTGCCTCCGTCTTCCACGCGCAGCGGCGCTACGGCCGGCCCTTCGATCCGCCTGGGGGCGGCGGTCGTGCGCGATGCCGACTTTCTCTTCGAGGACGCGATGGCGTCCGCCCGCGTGCGCGCTGACGACCTCTCTCTCGATCTGCAGTGGGAAGCAGGCACGACGCGGGGCGCGGTGGTCGCCGCGGCGCCCGTCGAGTGGGTGATGCGCGGACGGGAGGGCCGGCTCGAGATGGCGCCCGTGAAGCTCGCGTTCGACGGGCAGGATCTCACCGTCGAATCGCTCCGCCTGACGGGCCCCGAAGGCATGCTGGAGGCGGCCGGTCGCCTCCGAGGCGTGGCGGGAGCCGGGGCGTTCGATCTCGACGTGAAAGCCGAGACCGATCTCGCCCGGCTTCCGCTCTCCGGCCCGGAGCCGCGGCGCGGCGTGCTCACGGCCTCGGGCCGCGTGGAAGGGCCGTTCGCTTCGCCCGTCGTCCGGCTGACCGTGAACGGCCGCGGTGTGACGTGGGGAGCGGTGGAAGGCGCCGCCGTCGAGGCGCGGATCCGCGCGGATGCCAAGGCGGTCTTGGTCGAGTCGGCCCGGGCGCACGTCGCGGGCGGGAGCGCGTCCCTGAGCGGCCGGCTCGCGCTCGAGACGAAGGCGACGAGCCGGCTCGAGGCGCTATGGGAAGGGCTCTGGGGCGATGCCCTTCGAGTGCGTGGCCTCGAGGGTGCCCTCTCCGGGCACGCCGTAGCGTCCGGCCGCGGTCCGGGCCTCACGGGCCTGGCGCTCACGGCCGAGATCGTCAGCCGGCCGGGGGAGTCGCCCGCGCCGGGGGGGCTTTCCCTGTCGGGACGCTCGGAGCTGACGGTGAAGGACGGAGTCTGGAGCCTGGCCGCCGACCACACCGCCGGGCCCGAGGTGCGCCTCACGGGGCAGGCGGTCGGCCGCTTCGAGCAAGCCGACCCAGGAGCCTCGACCCTTTCCGGCACCCTGCTCGTCGAGGTCTCGGATCTCTCGCCGATAGCGCCCGCGGGCACACGGGTCTCGGGCCGCGGGCGCGTGGCGGCGGCGCTCGACGGCACCCTCGGCGATCCGCGTGCGTCGGGGTCGTTCGAGGCCACGGGTGTGGGAGCGCCGTCCGTCGCGGACGCCCGCGCCGACGTCACCGGCCGCTTCGAGGCGGACGTCCACCGCGTCCGTCTCTCGACGGTCGAGGCCCGATCGGGGAGAGCCACCCTGCTCGGCGAGCTTGCGCTCGGCCTCTCCGACGAAGCACTCGAGGGGCGGTTCACCATTTCCACTCCCGACGTGGCCGCGCTGGGACTGCGCACGCCGCCGGGAGTCGATCCCACGGGCGCCCTGCGGGCCGAGGGAACGATCGGGGGCACGCGCGACCGACCGACGATCCAGGCCGCCCTCTCGGGAACCGCCGTCCGCTTCGCCGGGCAGTCCTTCGACTCCTTCTCCGCCGACGCGCGCCTCGACGGGGAGACGGTTCGAGTGGGTGCGCTCCGGCTCGCGCAGGGAGAGGGACGGCTGACCGCATCGGGGGAGTACACCCCGAAGGGTGCTCTCTCGATCGAGGCCGCGGGGCACGGGCTCGCGGTGACGTCGGTTCCCGGCGCGCTCCTCGGCCGACCGGACCCGTTGGCCATCCAGGGTGCGGTGGACCTGGAGATGAGGGTCTCGGGACGCGCGGAGGCTCCGGACGGCAAGGGCTGGATCGCGATGGAGCGCGCCACGTGGGAGGGGCGGGAGATCGGGCTCCTCCGCGCCGACCTCGCTCTCGTGCGCGGCCGCGCCACCGCCGACGTGCGCGCCGAGACGCTGGGGACGACGCTCTCGGGGGGCGTCGACGTCGCCGCCCCCCACGCCTACGACGTGGAGATGCGGCTCGCCGCGTCGGACCTCGCCTCTCTCGCGGAGCGGCTGGGCAAGAGCGTCCCGGGTCTCCGCGGCGCCGCCACCGGACGAGCGCGAATCCGGGGCGACCTCGGCGCTCGCGGGATCGAGGCCGTGGAGATGGTGCAGGACTTCGTGGTCGAGTCGGGCAAGAGCCGGCTCTCCGTGACCGGAGGCCTCGGTCCGAGCGCGCGGGAGCCGCTCGAGGCCGCTCTCGACGCCGATCTCGCGGACGCGGCGCCCTGGCTGCCGGGGCCGTCGACCGGCCGCGTCCGGGCGACACTCACGGCCCGGGGCTCGCCCTCTCGACCGACGGTCGACGGAGACCTCGTCGTGGAGGAGGGAGAGGTCGCGCTCTCGGAAAGGCGGCGCAACATCGTGCGTGGTCTCGCGGGCCACGCCGCGTTGCGGGACGGTGTCCTGACCCTCGAGGGCTTCGAAGCCACCTGGGCGGGAGGCCGCTTCCAGGCGTCGGGAGAGGCCACCGCCCGCTTTCTCGAAACCTGGCTGCCCCCGGGGTTTCGTCAGGCTCTGGGCGCCGGTCCGCCCCCGCGGGCGGTGCTCAGGGCGAGCTTCGCAGGCGACGCCCGCCGATGGCTGAACCAGCTCGTGGGCGAGGACACGTTCGAGTCGCGCGGACGCGACGCCTCCGTGGTCGCCGAGCTCGCGGCTTTCGCCCCCCGCCTCGACGCCGTACGGGGCGAGGTCCGCTGGACCGGCGTCGATCCCGTCCTGAGCGACGTGGCCCTCACGCAGGAGGGGACGGGCCGACTCCTGATCGCGGACGGAAAGGCGCGTCTCGCCGAGGTCGTCTGGACGGGGGCGGACACCCGGGTGCGAGTCCAGGGGACGCTCGATCTCACCGCCGGCGGCGGCCTCGCGCAGAGCCGCCTGGAGGGCGAGGTCGACGGAACCGCGGACCTCCGGGTGCTGCAGTTCCTCGGGCGCGGCGTCGAGACCGGGGGCTTCGGCGACTTCCGGCTGCGCGTGGAAGGCCCGTTCTCGTCGCCCGTCCCTCGGGGTGAGATCACGTTCCGGGACGGCTTTCTCCGCTACCGCCCCACCCGCCTCTCGCTCGACGCGCTCCAGGGCACGCTGCGTTTCTCCGACGAAGTCCTGAAGGCCGAGACCGTCCAGGGCAGCTTGAACGGTGGCGCCCTCACTCTCGAAGGCGAGGTGGGGCGGGGGGAGCGCGCGGAAGGCGAGGTCCGCGTGCGCGTCCGGGGCGCGGTCGTGGAGTGGCCGCGCGGCTTCCGCGCGAACCTCTACGCGAACCTGAAGCTCGCGCCCGCGGGAGAGGGCCTGCTCCTCTCCGGCACCGCCAACCTCGACAGCCCCGTCTATCGGACGAGCGAGTACTTCAGCCTGCAGCTGCTGAACGCGATCGAGCAGTTCTCGAGCGGTCCGCCCCGGCCGATGTTGGAGAAGCTGCAGCTCGACGTGCGCGTGCGCTCGCGGCAGGACGTCCTCCTTCAGGCGGTGGACGGCCGCCTGCAGGTGGGTGTCGACCTCGGGATCGCGGGCACTGCCTCCGCGCCGCTCCTCTCCGGCCAGATGACGGCCGCGCCGGGAGGACAGGTCTTCATGGGAGGCCGGACCTACGACGTGGAGTCCGGGGTGCTCGACTTCTCGCGCGGCCAGGGGCTCGAGCCCTGGGTCCAGGTCCGGGCCCAGACCCTCGTGTCGCAGTACGCGGTGCTCGCCGACGTGAACGGTCCGGCCACGAGCTTTGAGACCCGCTTCGTCTCCGACCCTCCCCTGTCCGATCGCGACATCGTTTCGCTCCTCACCTCCGGCCGCACGATCTCCGCGGCGGCCGCGGGGTCGGGACGGACCGATGCCCTCAGCATGATGTCGGGGGGCATGCTCGGAAGGACGGGGCAGATGTTCGGGCTGGACAGCGTGCGCATCGAGCGGGCGGGGGAGAGGCAGGACCTCGACTTCGATCCCACCGCGGTGAGCTCCCAGGCCAACCCGACCTCCCGGCTCACCTTCTCCAAGCGGCTCCGGAGGAACGTGGAGGCGACCTACTCCCAGAGCCTTACGAGCGCGGGCAACAACACCTGGTTCGTGAGCTGGAAGCCGTGGCCGCCCTTCGAGGCGCGCGTGGTGCAGCGCGACGACCTCACGGGCGCCCTGGAGTTTCGGCACGACGTGTCCTTCGGGGCGGGGCCGGCTCCCGTCACGAGGACCCGGACGCGAGCCGCGCGGGCGGGGACCCGCCGGCGGGGGCCGCCCTCGGACGAGACCGTGGGGGCGGTGTCCGTCGAGGTCGACGGGGAAAAAGCGCCCGACCTCCTCTCCGGCCTCGCGCTCCGGCCGGGGCGGGTCTTCGACCACGAGAAGTGGCTGCAGGACCGCGACCACCTCGCGGAGGCGATGGCGAAGCAGGAATACTTCGAGGCGCGCATCCTCGCCCGTCGCGAGCCCCCCACCCGGCCGCCGCGCGACGAGGCCGCGATCCCCGTGGCCGTCGACTACGCGATCGCGCGGGGGCCGCGCACGCGTCTCGTCTTCCAGGGCTTCGACGGCTCCCAAGCACTCCGCACGGCGATCGAGCGAGCGTGGTACACGTCGGAGTACGGCCGCTCGATCGAGGACGAGGCGGAATCGCGGACCCGCGCCTTCCTGTTCGACGCCGGCTACCTGCAGCCGCGGGTGAGGGCCCGCACCCAGCTTTCCGCCGACGCGACGGCCAAGGTCGTGACCGTCGACGTGGAGCTCCGGGACAAGACCCCTCTCCATCGCGTGGTCTTCGAAGGCAACGCGCGCGTGTCGAGGGAGCGCCTCGAGCCCCTGGTCAAGGGGCGCGAGAAGGAGGCGTGGCTGAACCGTGAGCCCCTGCGGCTCGCGGTGCTGGACGTGTACCGCATCGAAGGGTGGCTCGCGGCCGAGGTGAAGGTGGGCCCTCCGCGACTCGTGGACGGCGCGCTCGAGCTTCCCGTGACGATCGACGAGGGGCCGGAGATCGTGCTCGGGGAGGTGAAGATCGAGGGGGCCTCCGCGGTGCCCGGAGACGAGGTGAGGCTCGCCGCCGGGATCCACGGCGGGCAGCCCTACAAGCCGGCGGAGGTCGCGGCGGCGCGTCTGCGCGTCCTCGACGCGTATCACCGCCGCGGATACAACAACGCCACGCTCCGCATCGACGGGCTGCTCGATCCCGAGACCCTGACCGTGTCGCCCACGTTCTCGGTGACGGAGGGTGAGCGGCAGGTGATTGCGGAGGTGGTGTTCGAGGGCGGTCCCCGCGTGCGCGAGCGGGCGGAGAGAGCACTCGATCTGCGGCCGGGCGAGCCGGTGGTGCTCGGAGAATGGGCGGAGGCGCGCAAGAAGCTCTACGACTCGGGGTTCTTCAAGAGCGTCGACATCGAGCCGGAGAAGATCGTGACGGCGGCGGCGGCGAGCGAGACGTCGGACGGGGGGGCGGCGCAGGCGGCGCGCGAGGCCCCGGCCGTGCCCGTCCCCGACGGCGAGGAAGAGGTGCGGGCGAAGGTCACGCTGCAGCAGTGGCCGGCGCTGCGCCTCCGCTACGGGCTACAGATCGTCACGGAGGGGGAGCTCGCCTCCGAGGAGGGTCGGAGCAGGCTCCAGCTCGGCGCGGTGGCCGAGCTCACCCGGCGCACCCTATGGTCGCTCCCCGCTTCCGTCGGTCTCGCCCTGCAGGTGCGGGAGACCTACCAGCAGGCCCGCGGCTTCTTCACCCTGCCGCGGACGTTCGACACGGGCGTGCGGACGAGCGTCTTTCTCACCGGGACGAACCAGAGAGGGCTCCTCGAGGACGAGGACGTTCAGCTTCCCAACGAGGCGAACGGACGGGTCCTGGAGCTCACCGTGGAGGAGCGCGTGCGCGCGGGCAAGAAGCTCGAGTTCGCCGCGTCCTACAACTCGCAGTGGACGACCCTCGACGCCCCGCGCGACTTTGTCGGGGTGGAGTCGGAGCGTTTCACCCTCGCCCGGGTCATCGGGACCGCCCTCGTGGACGGCCGGAACGACCTCATCGACACGAGCCGTGGCTACTTCTCGTCGGCAAGCCTCGAGTACGGCGATCAGGGGCTCGGGTCGGACTTCCCGATCCGCAAGCTGCTCGTCCAGCAGTTCGTCTACGTTCCCGTGCGCCGGATCGTCCTCGCCTCCGCGGCGCGCTGGGAGTGGGCGAAGGGGATCGGCACGACGTTCTTCAAGGAGGACCGGCTCCTCGCCGGAGGCGCCAACACCGTCCGCGGCTACGAGGAGGACTCGCTCCGTCCCGAGCGGGTCAACCTGCTCGGCGGAACCTCGTCCCTCCTGGTCCTCAACCAGGAGTTACGCTTCCCCATCTTCGGTCCCGTGCGGGGCGTCCTCTTCGCCGACGGCGCCATACTCGACAGCCGCATCGACGGCGTGACGGCCAGGAACTCGCACTGGAGCACGGGGCTCGGCATCCGCTACGTCACGCCCGTGGGCATCCTGCGCTTCGACTTGGGCATTCCACTCGACCAGGGCTTCGAGCCCCGGCGCGGGCGCTTCTACTTCTCGCTGGGTCAGGTCTTCTAGGCGCCTCCCGCCCCGCCGAAAGCCCCTGGGTTCCCTTGACAATTACTTTAGTTTAATCTAAAGTAATGCCATGGAAACCGGGGTCCTCGCCGCCGTCGCCTCCCCCCGTCGCCGGGAGATCCTCCGCCTCGTCTGGGAGGGCGAGCGGGCGGCGGGGGAGATCCACGCGGCCATGCCCGACGTGACCTTCGGGGCGGTGTCGCTGCAGCTCCGGGCCCTGGCCGAAGCGGGAGTCGTTGAGGTCCGATCGCATCGCCGCAATCGCTTCTATCGCGCTCGGCGGGAGGCCCTCGGCCCCGTGGGCCCGGTCCTCGAGCGCATGTGGGACGACGCCCTGTGGCGCCTCAAGCTCCTGGCCGAGCTCGAGGAGAGCCGCCGGGGGCCCCGCGCCGGAAGGCGAAGGGCTGGAAAACGAAAGAAGAGGAAGTCATGAGCTCGCTGCCTTATCGCCTGGACCGGACCATCGTCATCGGCGCGAAGCCGGAAACGGTGTTCCGCTACTTCACCGACTCGAGCCGCTGGGCCGCCTGGTGGGGCGCGGGCTCCACCATCGAGGGCCGAGTGGGGGGCCGCCTCTACATCCGGCACCCGAACGGCGTCGAGAGCGCGGGAGAGGTGGTGGAGATCGCCCCCCCGCGGACGATCGCCTTCACCTACGGCTTCGTCGGCGGCACGCCGATGCCACCCGGCGCCTCGCGCGTCACCATCCAGCTGGAGCCGCACCCTCGGGGGACGGAGCTCCGTCTCGCCCACGAGTTCGCGGAGGCGGCCGTGCGCGACGAGCACGTCCAGGGCTGGCGCTATCAGCTCGCGGTGTTCGGCAACGTGGTGACGGACGAGGCGAACGCGGGCGCCGCCTCGAGGGTCGACGGGTGGTTCGAGGCGTGGTCGGCGCCGACCGACGATGCGTGCGAACAGGGGATGGCGCGTGTCGCCGCCTCCGGTGTCGTCTTCCGCGACCGCTTCAGCCTCGTCGAGGGCATGGCCGACCTCCTCCCGCACCTCGCGGCGTCCCGCCGCTTCATGCCCGGCCTGCGCCTCGAGCGCGTGGGCGACGTCCGGCACTGCCAGGGCACCGTGCTCGCGGACTGGGTGGTCCTCGCCGCGGACGGTCAGGAGAAGGGGCGCGGCACGAACGTCTTCGTGCTCGACCCCGACGGACGGATCGAGTCGGTCACGGGATTCTGGGGACCGCCGGGCCGCTGATCGCGTAGTATTCCTCGGGCGCCGTGCGCCCGGGGTGACGATGGGGGATCTGCGGGACGAACAGACGCGGTCGGTGGTGCGTGCCGCGACCCTGACCGCCTTCCTCCTGATCACACAGCAGGTCGCGGCGAAGGCCGTGCGCGACGCGCTGTTCCTGTCGAACTACCCGGCGTCCGCCCTCCCCCCGGTGATGGTGGCCTCGTCGCTCGCCTCCGTCCTCGCCGTCGTCCTCTTCTCGCAGGCGATGTCGCGACGGTCGCCCTCCCTGGTGGCTCCCGTGGCCACCGGGGTCGCCGCCTTCTTTCTCTTCGGCGAGTGGCTGCTCTGCCTCGCGGCTCCGAAGGTGGCGGCCGTGGTCGTCTACCTGCACCTCGCGGTGTTCGGAGGCACGCTCGTCTCGACGTTCTGGTCCTGGGTGAACGAGCGGTTCGATCCCTGGACCGCGCGGGCGGTGGTGGGCCGCATCGGGCTGGGCGCCGCCGCGGGTGGCGTGGCGGGCGGTGTCCTCGCCTGGGCCGCCTCCGGGCTCCTTCCCGTGCCCTCCCTTCTGCTCGTCAACGCCCTCCTCGGCGTCGTCGCCGTCTTCCTCCTGCTCCGGCTGCACCGTCCGGCGGCCGCCGCCGCCCCCGCGGCGAGCCCCGGTGAGACGGCCACCGCCGTGACCACGCTCCGCCGCGTTCCGTACCTGCGGCTGCTCGCGGGGGTGGTGGGGATCGGCGCCCTCACGGAGGCGCTGCTCGACTACGTGCTCAAGGCCCAGGCCTCGGCTTCGCTCCGGGACGGCCGCGAGCTGCTCTCCTTCTTCGCGCTCTTCTACACCGGCACGGGCGTGCTCGGGCTCGTCACGCAGGGGGCCCTCTCGCGCGCCTCCCTCAGCACCCTCGGCCTCGCGGGCACCGTGTCGCTGCGGCCGCTGGCCGTGGCCGTAGCCGGGCTCCTCGGCGTGTTCGACCCGAGGCTCTGGACGGGCGTCGTCGCCCGGGCCTCGCACGCCGTCCTCACGAACTCGCTCTTCCGCTCGGGCTACGAGCTGCTCTACAACCCCGTCCCGGACGGCGAGAAGCGGCCCACCAAGGCGGTCATCGACGTGGGCTTCGACAAGCTCGGGGCCCTCGTGGGCAGCACGATCGTGCTCCTCGCCGTGGCCGTCTTTCCCTCTCCGGGCCGGGCCCTCCTCGTTCTCGCCGTCGTCCTGAGCGTCGTCGCGCTCACCCTGGCTCCCCGCCTGCACCAGGGATACCTGGACTCGCTCGAGTCCAGCCTGCTCGCGGGCCGGGTCAAGATCGACCCCAACGAGACCCTCGACGGGGCCACCCGCTTCACGGTCAGCCAGACGAACGTGAACCTCGACCGCGACACCCTGATGCGCGAAATCGAGGGCCTGCGGCAGCGCGACGCCACGGCGCGGGGCACGGGCGCGGCGGACCCGCTCGTGGTCGCCGTGGCCGACCTCCGCTCGGACCGGTCCGAAGCCATCCTGCGCCACCTCCGACGGGAGGACCTCGAGGCAGCACTCGTGCCCCACCTCGTGCCCCTCCTCGCCAGGAACGACCTGTTCCTCGAAGTCCTCCGCGCCCTGCGCCGACTCGCTCCGCGCGTGACGGGACAGATCGTGGACGCGCTCCTCGACCCCACGACCCCCTCGGTGCTGCGCCGGCGGCTGCCCCGGGTGCTCAAGGCGAGCCCCACGCCCCGCGCGATCGAGGGGCTGCTCCTCGCGCTCTCCGACCCTCGCTTCGACGTGCGCTCCCAGGTCGGCCAGGCTCTCGTGGCCCTCACGGAGAAGAACCCGAGCCTCGTCGTGGACCGCGAGTCCGTGTTCGCTGCCGTACGGCGCGACCTCACGGCGGACAGCGAGTGGGGAGGCACCGGGGAGACGCGCGCCCTCGAGCATGTCTTCGGCCTCCTTTCTCTCGTGCTCGAGCGCGAGCCCCTCAAGCACTCACTCTGGGCGGTGCGCGGCGAGGACGCGACGCTCCGAGGCACCGCCCTCGAGTACCTCGACAACGTCGTGCCGGAGTCGGTGCGGGGGGCGCTCTGGTCGCGGCTGAAGGTGGCGGGTCCCACCGCCCGCACCGCCCGGCCCGCCCGCGAGCTCATCGCCGACCTTCGGACCTCCGCGGCGGTTTCCGGGATCCGGGGAGCGCTGCGTCGCAGCGGTCCGAAGACTTGAGGAGGACGGCATGACATCGGACGCCCCCGCGCCGAGCGGCTTCTTCGGCACCCTCGTCGACCTGTGGTTCGATCCCCGCCGGGCGTTCGAGGGCATCCTGCGTTCCCCGGGCATCCTCGTGCCGTTGCTTTTGCACTTCGCTCTCGTCGTCGCCTTCAGCGCGACCTGGGGCCGCATGGTGGACCCCGGAGAGTTCATGAAGACGCAGCTCGTGGAGTCGGGACGCTGGGACCGGATGCCGCCCGAAGCCCGGGAGGGCGTCACGACGGGCGCCAGCGGGTTCTTCCTGCCGATGATCGGGGTGGGTGCTCTCTTCGGCGGGCTGGGCTTCCCGCTCCTGGTGGCGGCGATGCTCCTCTTCGTCTTCCGCTTCTTCTACGCGAGCGACGTGACGTTCCGCCCGGCGCTCTCCATCACCGCATGGTCGTTCGCCGCCACCGGCCTGCTCACGACCCCGATCACGCTCCTCGTCATGTACCTGAAAGGCGAGTGGAACCTCCCGCCGCCCGACGTCTTCCAGGCGGGTCCCGCCCTCCTCGTGGAGCGCGGCGAGACGGCGAAGCCCCTGTGGACGCTCCTCCAGGGCTTCGACCTCTTCATCCTCTGGATCGTCACGCTCCTCGCCGTCGGCTTCGCCGTGGCGAGCAAGCGCTCCACGGGAGCAGCACTCTGGGGCGTGGCGGTCCCCTGGATCCTCTTCGTCCTCTGCCGCGCCGCGATCGCCGCGTTCTGACGCTCGCTTGCGGGACCCCGCCGCTCCGCGATAGACTGTCCGTCTTCGCCGCGCCCTTAGCTCAGTTGGATAGAGCGACAGACTACGAATCTGTAGGTCGCACGTTCGAATCGTGCAGGGCGCACCATCCCCCATCAATATTTAGAGACGTGGCCGGAGCCAGGGCGTGGGCTTCGTCTGCCCAGGATGCTGATGGGATTGCTATCCCTGCTTCGGGGGCGGTTGCTTGTGGGTCGAGCGCTGCAGGCGGAATGCGTCTAGGCGTTCCCCTTTGCGGACCTTCTGTGCCGACACCCTGCGGTCGGAGGATTCGGGCCTGGGCGAGCGTGACCTGCGGCTATGGGACCGTCGGGTATCATGGTCCCGTCAGGCCGTATCGCTGGGGCGGTCTGCCCTTGGTCGACATGCGGCCTGGCGGATCCATGCAGGGGAGCTAGACGCGGTGCTGTTGCCCGGGCCGATCCGTGTGCGCCCCAGGACTACCAGTCGGATGCGCCCAGCTGAGGCCAAGACATCGCGCCGAAGTAGCGCTTGCGGGCGGGCTGCGAATCAGAGTCGTCTCGCGCACCGCGTGGGGTCCCTATGACGATCGCAGGCACGCCAGCGGACTCCTTCGCCGGGGACTACCTTCGACCCCGAGACTTTGAGTACGTCCAACCCCTCTACGACCTCGCGTTTCTTCTACAGGTGGACGCGCTCGCCAAGCGACGGCCTGTTTCCGAGTACCGGTCGTTGGCTCTTTGGAAGGCCGCGATTCGCCTGGACGGTTACTCGACGAATCTCGATACCTGGCTGAAGGATCCAGATTCCTCGCATTTGCTCGACTTCAAGCCGTCCGCACGAATCAAAGAGCACCTATCCCAGATCGACGAAACGGGCTCGCTTGAGGAGTTGGAGGAGCTGACAACTCCCCTGCACCAGGCATGCCTGCGCCTTCGTGGGCTTAGAGGGCTGGGCGTCAAGCAGATCGCCGCGGCGCTCGCCGAGGAGCGGCTTTCAGACGCATGGTTTGCTCGAGCTGCCGGGATGACAGTTGCAGCGCCTGAGCTACTCCTGGCGACCTGGGAGGGTACGTCCCAAGCGCGCTGGCAATCGGCCCATGTTGTCCCGCCACTCATCCGGATGCTGTTTGGGCTAGAGACCGAACTCGGCCCAGATTGCGAATGGGCGTTGCCGGACGTGAGGGACGGGCTTGAGCCCGTGCGTAGCCCGCTGCAGGTCACGGTCTTTCCCCGCCATTCCGCGTCGCTTGAGCAGGCCGCACGTAGGGTCGCGGAACGGGACCGTTTTTTTCGTGTGGAGAAGGCCACCCCTGAAATGGCCATTCTGCAGCACAGCCTGGGCTGGCGGACAGAGATCAACAGCACCCGTAGAGCGACCGAAGGCAGCGGCTTTGGCAAGCCCCTATGGACGCTGGCCCGCGAACTGGACGTCCTCCTGCCAGCGGAGAAGCCGAGCCTGCAAGGCGACTTCCACAGCCACACGAACTGGTCGGACGGTGCGACTCCGCTGACCGCAATGGTGCAGGCTGTTCAGGATCGCAACCTTGGCTATCTTGCAATTACCGACCACAGCCGGTCTAGCAAGCTGCAGAGTGGCTTAACACCTGTTGCTTGGCTGCGCCAGGCCGTCTCCCTCTCGCTCCTCTCTGCGCGCACAGATATCCTCCACGGTATCGAGCTCGACATCCTTGATAACGGACAGCTGGATCTACCGGGGAGCCTCCTCGCGGGAATGGACATCGTCGTGGCGTCGGTGCATACGAACTGGAGTCCTGACCGGACCACTAACACGGCACGCCTCATCAGAGCGATCCAGTCCGGGCACGTCGACATCCTGGGCCATCCCACGTCCACGATCCTCGGAAAGCCGGGGGTCCCGACCTACTATCGGCCTCCCGCGCCTGTCGACTGGAATGAAGTCTTTCAAGCGTGCAGCGAGTGGAACGTCGCGGTCGAGTTCAATTGCTTCCCCTCCCGTCTTGATCTTGGCCTTCCGTTGCTAAAACAGGCGTGCGCGGCCGGTTGTTGGGTTGCCTTCGGGAGTGATGCGCATAGCCGCGCCCACCTTGACCACCTCAGGATTGGGGAACGCATTGCGACGGGCATCGACGCTGACCAGGTACTGAATCGGCTGCCGCGTGAGGAACTCAAGACCTGGGTGAAGCAAGCGCGTCGCCGCCGATCGAGCACAAAGCCTCGGTTGCTGGCACAGCGCCAAGGAGACTTGTTCCCGTCTGCGGTCATGCCCGAACGATCGTCTCGAATCACTGTACGAGTTGCTCGACGCGAGAACGTGCCCGACGGGTCTCGTATCGTCGGGCTGGATCTGACGGCAAGTAAGGCCAAACCGACAGGAGCGGCTGTTCTCGAGGGGCTCGAAGTACAAACTGCTTCACTAGAGAGCGACCAGGACATCCTCGCGTTTGTCCGGGATACCAAGCCCAAGATCGTTAGCATCGACTCACCACTAGGTTTACCCGGCGGCGTGTCGGAGGCGTCCATCGCCCCGGGCATCATGCGGGAAGCGGAATACGACCTCGCCAGCGTTGGGATTCCCTCTTACCCCGCGCTTATCGAGTCCATGAAGCCGCTCACTCTCCGCGGCATACGGCTCCGCGCTGAAATCGAAGGCCTGTCGGACGCACCGCGTGTTATCGAGTCGTATCCCGGAGCAGCTCAGGACATTCTGTGTATCCCACGCAAGCAGAAGGGCCTTGCGCTGTTGCGTAGCGGCCTGGCTGACCTTGGCCTCCATGGTCCAGGCTTGGCGACGCGGTCTCACGACGAAATGGATGCTGTCACGGCGGCGGTTGTCGGACGATACTTCGAAGCCGGGCGCTTCGAGGCGATGGGCGTGCCAGCCGAGGCGCAGCTAATCGTGCCGACAATTCGTCCCCTTGAGTTCTCAACGTTTCCCGTTCTGTGTCTTGCTGGGCGCACAGGAGCTGGCAAGTCAGTAGTCGCTCGCTATCTCGCGCTCTTCTACGGATTTCATTGGTTGCGGACGCGCTACCTCATTCGTGACCTGCTGCTCGACGACCTTAGGCGCCCTCCTGAACAGCGATTGCTTCGAGGAGAGGTGGACCAAGACAACATACGAGAGAGCGACCTGACCGAATTCGGAGTGATCGTGCTGGAGCGATACAAGCAGGAACCGTTGCTACGGAAGCTGCGCGATACGATCGCCGCCGCTCAGGGTCCCGTGGTGGTAGACGCCGTCCGTGACCTACCTGATATCGAATCTGCCGCCGGAGTGGGACGCGAAGTGCGTGTCTGGTTTGTCGACGCCCCCGATTCCGCCATCGAAGCCCGCCGCGCCCAGCGTCGACGGCCCACCCCGCCTGCCCAGAGTTCCGTTCGCAGGATCGACCAGAAGATGAATTCGTTGAAGAGTGCCGCCTACCATTTGGTCCGGAATGACGCCTCCCTGGAGGACCTGCGGGGGCGGGTTGATGATGCACTATTCGACATGCTTCGCATGACCGGAGGCGACAATGGCAGTGCTCGAGGAAAAGGAGACGTGGTAGTGGGAGGACCCGCTCGCTAGGGATCCGCATCTCAGCTACGGCAGTGTGCTCCTCGCGGAGCACATCCAGCGATACGTTCTCGACCACAACGTCCTAGTCAACCGCGAGCACTTTCAGGCCGGTGCACCGCATGGCGCCAAGCTGAAGGGCGCCAGCTACACCATGTCGCCGGACCCGGAACGTGGGTTCCTGTTTACGCGAGGCCAAGATGGGAATACGAGGAAGACTCCGCTCGAGAAAGGGTCGGACGAGTTCGGGCCTTACTTCATCGTACCGCGCAACACTCTTTCCTATATCAAGCTGCGACAAGAGTTGCGAATCCCGTACTACTTTATCGGTCGACACAACCTCAAGATCTCCTATGTCTATCAAGGTCTCTTGCTCGGCACGGGCCCTCAAGTTGATCCGGGATATGTGGGCAACCTCTACATTCCGCTCCACAACCTGACGACACGCGATGTTCACGTTCATATCAACCGCTCCTTTGTGAGCATCGATTTCGTGCGCACGACACCGATGGAATTTGCCACGGTTCCTGCGTCTCTAGAGAGCCTCTACAAGGAACACGAACGATCAAAACACTTGCTTGAACTAAGCAAGGTGAACGAACGCCGTGAGCTCCAGGACTACTTGCGTGATGCAACACCACAGAGCGCTATGGGTGCCGTGCGCGAAGAATTCAGCGAGACCAGAGGCCAGGTCGAGGTTTTCGAGAACACTATTCGCGCCCAGACCAAAAGTCTCGCAGATGAGCAACGGCGCGAGCTCGGAGCCTTCCGTGAGCAGCTAGAACGACGAAATCGGTTCGATATCCTCGCCGTCGCTGCGCTGGCGGTCACACTTGTCGGGCTTGCGATCGGAGGAGTCGCTCTGGTCCGGGACTTCGATGGCGAAAGAGCAAGCCAGATGGCAGGAATTCAAAATCAAGCGGCCACCCTTGAGCGCGAGCTTGGAGAGCTCAAAGGCAGAGCCGACGAGGTGCGGACTGCCGGTCAGCTCGAGACTCGTTTAAAGCAGCTTGAAGACCAAGTGTCAAGACTATCTGCACAGGCCGGCTCGCCGAGACGCGGCGAGGCTAAGAACGTTAGATAACCGAGGAGGCTGGCCAGATGGTGACCGTCGTAGTAGGCGGGCAGTTCGGATCGGAAGGAAAGGGCAAGACGGTGTCGCTCCTGGCGAGGGCGCTGGGAGAAAGGTGCGCGGTCGTGCGTTGTGGGGGGCCGAACTCGGGACACATAGTAATTGATCGGGACCGAGAGTACCGCTTCCGTCTCTTGCCGGCTGGCATTGCCTATCGGCGACGCGGGTTTCTCGCTCCAGCAGCGGTAATCGACGTATCTGTGCTCCGAACGGAAATTGAGACCTTTGACGTCGGCCCGGATCTAATAGGCGTGGATCCATTTTCTGTTGTCATTTCCGACGATATGAAGCGTGAGGAACTGCGCCTGATGGACGGCATTTCGTCAACCGGGTCAGGTACCGGGGCAGCCACAGCTGCGAAATGCCTCAGGAGAGCCGACGTTCAATTGGTCAAGGACGTCATCGAAGAGCATCAGTGGCTGAGGCCGCTTGTCACCGATGTCCGATCAGAACTGCAGCGGCTGATTGAAGCAGGGCATCGAATCATCATTGAGGGCACTCAGGGATTTGGCTTATCCCTTCATCACAGCCGGATGTTCCCCCACACGACCAGCAAAGACACAACGGCCGCTCAGTTCGTAATGGAAGCGGGCTTAAGTCCGCTCCAGGTGAATGAAGTCATCTTGGTAGTGCGGACGTTTCCAATACGAGTTTCTGGTCAACAGGCGGGGCCGCTGCCTGACGAGATCACCTGGGAGCAGGTGCGGGAGGAGTCCGGAGCGCCACATGACCTCGCCGAGGTAACCACGGTCACGCAGAAGGTGCGCCGTGTCGCGCGCTTCGACCTCGACCTGGTGAAGGATGCCTGTGAGGCGAATCGACCAACAGGTCTCGTGGTCCATGGTCTCGACTACCTTGGCTGGGAGAACCATGGTGTCACGCAGTTCAATAGACTCAACGCCAAGGCGAGACGTTTCCTCTCGGACCTGCGGGTGGCCGTTCGGGTGCCGATCATCTACGCCTTCACCGGACGGGATAACGCTGCGGTCGTCCGGGATGTCGAGCCTTCACTTGGGTACGAGTCGCCCCGGCCAAGCGAACGCGTTCTTGTAGAAGCCGCAGCCCGATAGCAAGCAGGGTCGGCGCGCCGAGAGGTCACCGCGTCGGCCTCGCAGGACTCGCCTCAAGCCAGCAGGTTGACCAGCCTATTCGGCGTAGGGTCAGACCTAGTCCGCCGATGACTTTTCCTTGGCGCCGAAGACCTGTGGGTACTCCTCGCGAAGATAGTCGGACACCGAGAGCTCCGATGACTTCGTCTTCAGGTGTTCACGCACGAGCTGCAGCTCTTCCTTCGCCAGGGTGATCATCTCCCTCCACTCGAACGCCCAAACCGTCATGTTTTCCCATTCCCACAAGCAGCCATGGGGCGTGGATTTCTGATGCCGATCCTCTTGTATCTCCTCCGACACCTTGGCTGACACGAGAAAGAGGTCCCATCTGGTGGTGCGCTTGTCGAGCTCCTTCGAGTCTTTGATGCGCTGCGCGTAGCGCCGGATTTGGTCGCGTTCCTTCGTACCGAGAGACACACCCGGCGCCTTGATTTCCACCAAGAGCTGATGGTGCTTCGGCTCAACCGGGTAGTCCTTGACGGCCGCTAGGAACAGATCGGGGATCTCCTTGACGCCCTTCACTCCGGCGAGAATGTCGTCCGGTACTGGGTCGAGCCCGGCAAGCTCCCGATGCCTTTGGATAATGGCGCGGAAACTCTTATCGCTGGTAGCAAGGTGATATCGCGAACCAAAGAGCCAGCAGTGAGGCTCGAGTATCTTGTGGAGCTGTGTCCTTTCCTTGACATGCTTGGCGCCGGGACCGTACACGACCTCATGTAGGACCTCTAGGAACTGCAAACGGGCGGTCACCTCTGAAGACAGCTTGATGATCGACTCGAGCGTCGTCCGTTCGAGCACCCGCTTGAACTTGTCGATGTCCTCATCAGAGAGCGACACAACCTCCTTCAGCACGTCTAGGAGGTTTTCGTTCTGGAGCGAACGCTGCAGGAGCTTGAAGACGATGGACTGCTGCTTCTGCCCCATCGCCTCGACGTTGGCGTGCGTGTTCAGCGTTTCGAGGGCGACGTCGTAGATACTCTGCTCAACTGTCGTGATTGAGTCTTTCGGGGCGCCCCGGTACGGGTAATAAGACTGCTGTCGGGCTTTCTCGATGAAGGCGCTCTTGAGCCGGGCACGATACTCTTCCGTGAACTGCTCGACACTCGCCAGCGCTGCGGCACGTAGACGTCCCACAAGGGGATCGAACTCGATGAGGCCTTCGCGATTGGACGTGACGAACTGTTCGAGTTGAGAGCATTCAACTATGGCGAGGTAATTGGCGAACGGTGCCTCCGGGAGCGAGTCGATCCGTACGGTGCGACCCAGCGCCGAAAACAAGAGCTGCCCACCAAACCGGGTCGCGTCGTGCGCGTGCTTGAGAACGAGGTGATCGATCGTGGCAGAGAAGCTGCCATCGCCCTCTAAAGCCTGGCTCGCCTTGAACTCCACCGCGTCGTTGACGTTGAGGGATTCGCCCTGAACCATCACTTCGCGGTCCTGGTGCGCCAGCAGGTATCCACAGAATTGGCCGGTGAGGTCAACGCGTAACTTGGCGAGGAACAAGGGCGGCGGGGCCGGGGTGTCCTTAATGTTGAAAATCTCGATTTTGGTGCCCGTTGTCGCGCGAGGAACGTCAGTGACGACGGCATCGAGCTTCGCGGCTCCTCCTGCCAAGCGGAAGCGCATCGTGGTGAAGCCTTCAGCGCCTTGCTTCCTGGACGTCGACGTCCACTCGCTAGTGCTCCCGATACGGAGCACTGCCAATCGACCGACGCCAAGCCGTCCCAATCGTCCGTTAACTGCCAGGTCGGAAGCCTCAACGGCGACAACAACGAAACGGCCCTGGAGTGCTTCGGGTGAGATGCCGCGCCCGTTATCCGAGATGGTCACGTGATCCACGCCGTCAAGGGCGTTGAGAGTGAAGTCGATCCTCACCGAGGTCGCGCCGGCGTCAAGAGCATTCGCGACGAGCTCGCCGTACGCGCGTGCGGCACTGCTGTACTTGTTCGCGCCAAGGTGCTCCCAGATCAGTCTTGGGTTGTACCGCCACTCCAAGCTCAGGCTTCGAGTCATCTCAGGGGGCTGGGCCATCCTCAGGTCGCCGTGAGCATGATAGCTCCGGGGGCATCCGCCGGGGGTCCGGCCCTCTCGTGCAGGCTCCGGCCAATGAGTCTCTCGCCCAGCACGCATGGTAGTGACGCAGGATCTGCCCCCGCCGTGATCGTCGAGCACTACCCGGCGCATGCCGGCTGATGGCGCACTTGGAGCAACGTCTCCCTTCAAGGGCTGGCCCCTTGCGCTACCCCGTGTACCGCGCCAGCGGAAGGCACCGGCATCCATGAGCAGGCGAGGCTCGTGTATACGCGCGATTTCTCAGCGCATAAGCTACTCTTGCGTCCTCTTAACTTGGCCCTGGGGCGCGCTACGAATCTGGAGGTCGCACGTCGAATCGTGCAGGCGCACCACTCTCGGCTTGCCTAGAACCCTAGTTTCGGAGACTGTAACCGTTCGCGAGACCGGGTACGCATGGGGGCCTGACCCGTGGCCCCATGGGGTCGACTCATGTCAAGACGCGGCTTCGTCTCCCTGCTGGCCGGCCCGGCCGTCGTGCTCGTCCTCGCGGCGGCGCTCGTCGCGTGGCCGCGGGCCGGCGTGTCCCAGGTGCCGGGCCGCGGCGATGCGGATCTCGACACCCGGGTGCGTGCGTTCCTCGACCGCTCGCGGAGCGAGTGGCGCGACATGAACGTGCCCTACGAGGACGGCCGGGTGCTCCACGATCTCGTGGTCCAGAAGGGCTTCAAGCGCGGCCTCGAGATCGGCACCTCGACCGGCCATTCCGCGGTCTGGATCGCGTGGGCGATGAGCAAGACGGGAGGCCGCCTCGTCACGATCGAGATCGACGAGGGCCGGCACCGGCGGGCGGTTGCGAACTTCGAGGCGGCGGGGGTGGCGCCCTACGTGGACGCCCGACTCGGCGACGCCCACGTGCTCGTGAAGGAGCTGCCCGGGCCCGTTCGACTTCGTGTTCTCCGACGCCGACAAGGAGTGGTACACGCAGTACTTCAAGGACGTCGACGGGAAGATGGAGGCGGGGGGGTGCTTCACCGCCCACAACGTGCTCGACGGCTTCGCGGGCATCGGCGCCTTCCTCGACTACGTCCGGGCTCGGCCGAATTACGAGACCACGATCGACCGGACGAGCCGGTCCGGGATCTCGGTGAGCTGCAAGCTACGCTGAACGTCGCCCTAGGCGGCGCTACTGCAGGCAGGTGCCGACGTTGGGCTTCAGGTCGCAGCCGCCGCAACGCGCGCCGGTGGCCGGCCACTCGCTGGAGGCGCAGGCGAGAAGAGCCCCTTCGCCGCGGGCGATCACGAGGAACTGGTTGCTCGTGTGGTTGACGCAGCCCTCGGCCGTTCCCGATCCCTCGGGCCCGCACGGCCGATCTTCCCACTCCCAGGTGGGCCCGTAACGCCCGGTGTCCGTGGCGCGGCCCGTCACGAGCGCGTCGCACGCGGGGCGCTGCGGGTTCCCCTCCGGCCTCGTGTCGCAGAACTGGGCGCGGGAGTCGAAGCCGACCCTTCCGCAGTAGCTGTCGCTCGTGCCCCGGCCCACGTTCTCCACGACCGGCCTCGAGTCGACGAGCTTGCGGAAGCCGTTGTCCACCTGCACGGACACCTTCATCCCATAGAGCGGCGGAGGCGAAGGCAACCCGCACTGCGAGGAGAAGTTGGGAGTCGGTGTGGGGGTGGGGGCAGTGATGGGAGGTTGCGTCGTGGTGGGGGGCGTGCCGCCGCTGGGGGTGTCGCCACCGCAGGCGTGGAGAGCCGCCACCATCGCACAGGCACCGACGACGGGAAGGAATCCTCTTCTGATCATGCGCATCGTCCTCTGATAGATAAAGTCGCTCGACGGCGAACAGAGGAGTATAGCCTGGAAACCAAAGCCGGAAAAAGCCCATCTTGTAAAAATTTGACACTCCGACGCCCGGCTGCGACACTGGGTCGGCAGGAGCCTAGGGGTGGCCGTACGATCGGCCTGAGATCACACCCTCGAACCTGATCCGGCTAGGACCGGCGTAGGGAAAGGCGACGGGAGCGAGCGCTCCCCCGTAATCGAGAGTCCCCGAAGGATCCGCTTCGATCGTCCCGCGTCGAATGGTGCGCGGGAAGAGGAGGCGTTTCCATGAACGCAAACGTGAGCCGGCACCTCGTGCCGGTCTTCCTGTCGATGGCGACCGCCGCCCTCGGCGCCCCCGCGGACGTCACGCTCGCGGGCATGGTGCGCAACGCGGAGGGCCGTCCCCTTCCCGGAGCCACGGTCGCGCTGCGAGACTCTACCTTCGCCGCCCAGGCCGACGGTACCGGGGCCTGGCGGCTCGTGGTCCCCCCGGGGTCGCGCGTGCTCGAGGCCCGCCGTCCGGGATTCCGAACCGCCACTCTCGACGTGGCCGCGGACTCCGACCGCGGCGGCCTCGACTTCCGGCTCGAGCCGCTCTATCGCCTGTCGGAGGAAGTGGTGGTCCAGGCCGTCCGCGCCGACGTGGAGACGCCGGTGACGAAGACCGACCTCGGCCGCGCGGACATCCAGCGTCTCGACTACGGTCAGGAGATGCCTGCCCTCCTGAAAGACGTTCCCTCCGCCACGCAGTACTCGGACGCGGGCAACGGCGCCGGCTATGCCTACCTCTACCTCCGCGGGATCCCCCAGACGCGCCTGAACGTGACCCTCGACGGCGTCCCCCTGAACGAGCCCGAGGATTCCGCTCTCTACTTCGTGGACTTCGGGGATTTCGCGAGCTCGCTGGAGAGCGTCCAGGTGCAGCGCGGGGTGGGGACGTCGAGCGTGGGCACCGCGTCCTTCGCGGGCTCCGTGAACTTCGCGAGCGTCGACCTGGCAGAGCACGCCCGGGCGGACGCCCGCGTGGGCACGGGCTCCTTCGGGACGACCCGGGCCACCCTCGGCCTGCAGTCGGGTCGGGTGGGCCCCGCGCTCCAGCTCTACGCCCGCGGCTCGTACCAGGAGACGGACGGGTTCCGCGACCGCTCGGGCGTCGAGCAGAAGAGCCTCTTCTACGGCGTCTCGCGCCAGGACGACCGCTCGTTCCTGAAGGTGTTCGGGTTCGTGGGGCGGGAGGAGACCGAGCTCGCGTTCCTGGCGGTGGAGCCGGCGGTCCTCGAGGAGGACCTCCGCTTCAACCCGATGGCGCCGGAAGAGAAGGACCGCTTCGGCCAGCAGTTCGTCCAGGCCCAATACACGCGCTTCCTCGGCGCCCACACGAGCCTCGCCGGGCAGGTCTACTACAACGGCGCCGGGGGCTGGTACCGGATCTGGGCGAACCCCGAGCACGCGCAGCTCTACCAGTACGACCTCGACTGGCACTTCGTGGGCGGCCTCGCCACGTTCCGCCACGTCAAGGGGCCGCTCGACTTCACCGCGGGCACCCACTTCAACGGCTACGAGAGCGACCACGCGCGCCAGGTCGTGGACGAGGGCCCGCAGTACCTGAACCACGGACACAAGAGCGAGCAGAGCGGCTTCGCCAAGATCGGCTACGACGTCGGTCGCTTCCACCTCTACGGCGACGTCCAGGTGCGCCACGCGAGCTTCCGCTACGAGGGCCACGATCCCCCTCGGCTCGGTGGACTGGACGTTCTTCAATCCCCGGGCGGGCCTGCGCTTTTCCGCCACTCCCTCGCTCTCGCTCTACGCCTCCCTGGGGCGCGCGGGTCGCGAGCCCGCCCGCGCGGACATGCTCGCGGGCGAGGACGACGCCACCGTCCTCTACGACCTCGACGCGGTGAGGCCGGAGAGGGTGGTGGACTTCGAAGGAGGCCTCGAGGTGCGGCGGCCGAGCCTCACCCTCCAGGCGAGCGTCTTCGCGATGGAATTCCGCGACGAAATCGCCCAGACGGGCGAGCTGTCGGAGATCGGGCTCCCGCTCCGGCGCAACGTGGATGAGAGCCATCGTCGGGGGCTCGAGCTCGACGTCTTGTGGCGCCCGCGGCCCGCCTTTGCCTTCCGGCTGAGCGCGAGCGCCATTCGGAGCCGCATCGATTCCTGGACCCAGTTCTACGACGTCTACGACGCGGAAGGCGCCTGGGTGGACGGCACGAGCCGCGTCTTCACCGACGTGCCGCACCTCCTCACGCCCGCCTTCGTGGCCAACCCCGGCGTGGAGTACGCGCCGGCCAAGTGGCTGACCCTCGCCGCGTCGGGCCGCTACGTGTCCGCCGCTCACCTCGACAACACCGGGGACGACGACTTCCGCACCCCCGACTTCTTCGGCCTGGACGCGAGTGCTTCCGTGTCGCTCGAGCCGTGGGTGAAGAAGGGCCGACCGCGGCTGACGGTTCGCCTGCTGAACGCCTTCGACAACCGCCGTATCTGGCCCAGCGGCTACAGCTACCAGTATTTCACCCAGGGCGCCGCGGGCGCGCTCCTGCCGGGGGGAACTTCCTACTACTACCCTCAGGCGACCCGCACCGTCTACGTCAGCCTCGATCTCGGCCTGTGACGGGGGGCCCGTCGAGCACATGAGCCCGCTGGAGATCGGCGGCGTCGCGACCGGCCTCGTCGGGGTATGGCTGATCACGCGCGAGAAGGTCTGGGCCTGGCCCGCGATGATCGTGAGCGCGGCCTTCTACACCGTCGTCTTCTACGAGGCGCGGCTCTATGCGGGGATGGGGCTCCAGGTCGTCTACATCCTGATGTTCCTCTACGGCTGGTGGAGCTGGCTCCACGGCGGCCCCGGGCGCAGCGTCCTTCGCGTCACGCGGACGCCCGGGCCCTGGCGGATGGCGCTCCTCGCGGGAGCGGCCTCGGGGACGGCCCTGCTCGGCATGGCGCTCGCGCGCCACACCGACGAGTCACTGCCCTACTGGGACTCCGCCGCGACCTCCATGAGCCTCGCCGCGCAATGGATGCAGACGCGGAAGTGGGTGGAGAACTGGCTGGTCTGGATCGTCGTGGACGTCGTGTACGTGGGCATGTGCCTCTATCGGGGGCTCTTCCCGACGGTCGGCCTCTACGCGACGCTGATCGTGCTCGCCGCGATCGGGCTGACTCAGTGGAGGCGGTCGATGGTCGCGAAGCCGTCCGCGGCGGCCTGATTGGACGACAGGCTGCGACGCGTGGTGGTTGACGGGCTCGGAGTGCACGGGCAAGACGACCCTCGCCCGCGAGATCGCCACCCACTTCGACACGTCGTGGTCGCCGGAGTACGCCCGGGAGTACGCTTTGGAAAAGGGATCGGCCCTGACGGCCGCAGACGTGGAGGCGATCGCCCGCGGGCAGATGGCGGGAGAGGACGAAGCGGCGCGGCGGGCCACCCGAATCGTCGTGCACGACACGGACCTCCTGAGCACGGTCGTCTACAGCCGTCACTACTACGGCGGTTGCCCGGAATGGGTGGAGCGCGCGGCCCGGGACCGTCGCGCCGACCTCTACCTGCTCCTCCGCCCGGACGTGCCGTGGGTCGCGGACCCCGCCCGCGATCGCGGAGAGCAACGTGAGGAGCTGCACGAGCTCTTCCGGAAGGCCCTCGACGAGTTCCGGGCGTGCTTCCGCGAGATCGGCGGCGGCTGGACGGAACGCCGCGACCGCGCTCTCGCTGCGATCGACTCGGTGCTCGGCAACTTCAGGCCATGACCCGTATCGGAAAGAGGTGGGCCCGGGTCCTCGCTTCGTTTGGCACGCCCGAACGCCCTCGGTTGGGCGTGGATGGCGAACAGCTGTGGGCGCCGCGGTCTACGTGGGAGCGGGTGGGGCTTCGGCTCGCCGCCAAACCCGTCTATCTCGTGATCTGTCCAAAGCTGTCGGTCGTCGACGGATGGTTGAGAGAGGGCGTCGTTCCATCGGATGTTGGGTTTCTCGGTGGGCCCTACCCGGCCGGGTGGCGATCGAGGCCCATGCTCGAGGCTGCGTGCCGCGGGGTTTCGACTGCCTTGTTCGTCGGCGACATGGATCCCTACGGCATCGTGCAGTATGTCGAGACGCGACGAATGCTCGCAGCGTCGAAGGGCCCTTCTCTCGTCTTTGGTGGCGTGGACGACTCGTGGTTTGCGTCCATGGATCGAGCACGGCGGCGACGCGGTACTGACGTTCGCATACCACTTTCCCGGGCCGAGACGACACTCCTGCAGCGCATCGACGACGCCCTCGACCTCGAAGCCATAGTCGGCGCCAAGGGCTGCGCACTGCTGCGGGACGGGTTCAAGATCGAGCTCGAAGGGGCGACGAATCCCATGATCTACCGTCGCGGCCACGGCGCTTGGATCTTCCGGCACCTCCGCGCGCTCGTGCGCGGGTGAGTTGTTCCGGGCGCCCATGCTCTAGGTTTGTTACCTTTCGTACTCGTTCCGGAACGAGTACGAAAGGTAGCACTGCGCCTGCCCCGAGTACCGCTGCTTTGAAATCCGAACCTGCCTCGTCTAACGTAGGGCCCTCACCGACAAGGAGGGAAGGCCAAAGATGAGCGCCGCCGCCCCTGCGGTATCCCAGCCGCGGTCGCCTCTCGAGCGGCTCCTCGGCCTGGTGGGCGAGGTACGGGCGGGAGAGGCGGGGGTAGCGCTCCTCCTGACGCTCAACTTCTTCCTCCTGCAGTTCGGCTACTACATCTTCAAGACGGTGCGCGAGTCGCTGATCCTCACCCAGGCGGGCGCGACGGGGAAGGCCTACACCGCCGCGGTTCAGGCGGTCCTGCTCCTCTTCCTGGTGCCCGCGTTCGGCGCGTTCGCCTCTCGGGTGGACAGGGTGAAGCTCATCACCTGGGTCACGTTGCTCCTCCTGTGCTTCCCCGTCCTCTTTGTCGTCGCGAGCCGGGCGGGGATGCGCACGGGCATCGCGTACTTCGTGTGGGTGGGCATCTTCAACACCCTGGGGATCGCGCAGTTCTGGGCGTTCGTCAACGACGTCTACACGAAGGATCAGGGCAAGCGTCTCATCCCCATGGTCGTGGTGGGAGCCAGCCTCGGGGCCTGGCTGGGCGCCGAGTACGCCGGTCGGTTCATCAAGACCGCCGGACCGTACGTCCCCGGCCTGGTGGCGTGCGGGATCGTCGCCGCCTGCATCATTATTGTGAGGGTGGTGAGCGCCACCCAGGTCCGGCGGGACGTCGCGGAGCGCGCGGCGGAGGCCGTGAAGCCCCTGGGCCAGGAGGGCGGATTCGAGCTCATACGGAAGGACCGCTACCTCCTGCTGATCGCGGGCCTCATCGTCGTGCTGAACCTCGTGAACACCACCGGGGAGTACGTGCTGGGCAGTCTCGTGGAGCGGCAGGCCGAGCAGATTTACGGCACGGACGAGGCCTCGACGGCCGACCGCGAGAAGTTCATCGGGGCCTTCTTCGGCAAGGACTACTTCAGCAAGGTCAACCTCGTGGGCTTCCTGGTGCAGCTGCTCGCGGTGAGCCGCATCATCAAGTACCTGGGGGTGGGAGGGGCGCTCTTCATACACCCGCTGATCGCGCTCGCGGGCTACGGCAGCGCTTTTTTCTCGCCTTCGCTCGGGTTCGTCCGGAACATCAAGATCCTGGACAACGCCACCGACTATTCGCTCAACAACACGCTCAAGCAGGCCCTCTGGCTGCCCACGAGCCGCGAGGCCAAGTACAAGGCGAAGGCCGCGGTGGACTCCTTCTTCATGCGCTCCGGCGACGTGCTCTCCGCCGGTCTCGTCTATCTCGGGAGCGTGCTCGCGTTCACCCTTCCCGTCTTTGCCGCCATCAACGTCGGGCTTGCCGCGGTGTGGCTCGTCATCGTGACGCTGCTGAGCCGGGAGAACACGCGTCGGATGGCGTCGTCCGCGCCCGTGTCCTAGACCCTTCGAGGAGGCCCTCCGTGAAAGCCAGAGACTTCGCCAAGCCTTACCGCGTCACGAACGGAAAGAAGTTCCGTCTGAAGGGCATCGATCCCGGGGACAGCGGCGGCCTCAAGTCCAAGGAGGCGGCGGTGGAGCTGCTCCGGACGGGTGTCGAGCGTCTCTCCGAGCTGCAGGACCGGCTCTACGCCCAGGACCGGTGGGCCCTCCTCCTCGTGTTCCAGGCCATGGACGCCGCGGGCAAGGACGGCACGATCAAGCACGTGATGTCGGGGTTGAACCCCCAGGGGTGCCAGGTCTTCTCCTTCAAGTCGCCGTCCTCGGAGGAGCTGGACCACGACTTCCTCTGGCGCACCACGAAATCGCTGCCCGAGCGGGGGAGGATCGGCGTCTTCAACCGCTCGTACTACGAAGAGGTCCTGGTGGTGCGCGTCCACCCGGAGTTCCTCGCCGGACAGAAGGTCCCTCCCGCCCTCCTGGGCAAGGACGTCTGGGAGGAGCGCTTCGAGGACATCAACGCCTTCGAGCGCTACGCCACCCGCAACGGCATCGGCATCCTCAAGTTCTTCCTCCACGTCTCGCAGAAGGAGCAGAAGAAGCGGTTCATGGAGCGCCTGGACCGCCCGGAGAAGAACTGGAAGTTCTCCTCGGCGGACGCGCGCGAGCGCGGGCACTGGGACGAGTACATGGACGCCTACGAGGACGCGATCCGCCACACCGCCTCCGACCACGCCCCCTGGTACGTGGTCCCCGCGAACAAGAAGTGGTTCACCCGGCTCGTGGTGGCGGCGGCGGTGATCGACGCCCTCGAGGACATGGACCTCCGCTACCCCAAGGTGGACGAGAAGCAGCGCAAGGAGCTGGAGGTGGCGCGCGCTCTCCTGGAGGCGGAGGGGAACGGCGGAGACGGGAAGAAGGGCGGGGAAGGGAAGAAAGGAAAGAAGAAGGAAAAGAAGAGCGGCAAGAAGGACGCGGCTCCGAAGGGCGAGGACGGCGGGGATGGGCCGGAATCCACCGCGAGGGAGTAGACTGCCGGCTCGTCCCCTATCGCGGAGGCTCTCGATGCCCGTCCGTTCGAACCTGTCCCGCAGCTTGAAGGTTGCGATCCTCGCCCTCGCGGCCGCCATGCTCCCGGCCGCCGACTACGAGCCGCTCCCCACCTTCAAGGCGAGTGCCGTCCTCCCCGCGAATCGGGTGAAGGGCCCGCTGTTCACGGTGTCGGAGACGGTCAAGAACGACGGCTTCCTGAACGACTTCCACGTCACGACACCGGAGTTCGGCGAGTACCACGTGCAGGGCAAGAGCATGCTCTTCATGCGCCTCCAGGAGATCGCCGCCCTCGGCGAGCTGCAGAAGGTCTCGAAGAGCGAGGTCTTCCTGAAGTCTGCGGGGACGGCCGTGGTGAATGTGGGCAAGGGCGTGGGCCAGGCGGTTACCAACCCCGAGGAGACCGTCAAGGGCGTCGGAGCCGGCGTCAAGCGCTTCGGGGTCAATCTGGGACGGAAGAGCAAGCGCGCCGCGGACTCGGTGACGGACGACGACGACGGCGACAAGAAGGACGACAAGTCGACGGAGGAGGTAGCCGAGGGCGCCGCCTACAGCATCTTCGGGGTGACGGGAGCACAGCGCCGCTGGGCGCAGAAGGTCGGGGTGGACCCCTACACCTCGAACAAGGTGCTGCGTGACGCCCTTCAGGGCATCGGCAAGGTGGACGCCGCGGGCGGCCTCGCCGCCAAGATCGTGGTGCCGATCCCCATGGTGGTGAGCACGACGGCCACCGTCAGCAACCTCGTCTGGGGCAAGGACCCCGAGGAGATCCGCAAGCTGCTCGAGAAGCAGATCGCGGAGCTGGGAGCGTCGAAGGAGGTCAGCGAGGCCTTCTTCACGAACAAGGCGATGACCCCCACGCACTGGGTGCGCATCATCACCGCCCTCTACGCGGTGAAGGCCAAGGGGAGCGCGGACTACATCGACACCGCGGCGGGCGCGAAGTCCGAGCGGGAGGCGGTCTTCCTGTCCGAGAGCGCGGTCATGCTCCAGAAGCTCCACGCACAGTCGCCGGTGGAAGCCCTGCTCACCGACACCCGGGTGATGATCGCGAAGACCAAGGACGGGCGTGCCCTCGCCCTCCTCCCCGGGGACTACATGCCCTGGACGGAGAGGCTCGCGAAGGGAGCGAAGGAGCTGGGGGAGCGCACCCAGAAGGAGCTCGGGGCGACGTCGCGGGAGATCTGGCTGCAGGGCGAGTTCTCCCCGCGCGCGAAGCAGGAGCTGAAGACGGTGGGCTGGGGCTTCAAGGAGAAAGCACTCGCGCGGTGGTGAGTCAGACGATCACGACCATCTCCCGCATGAAGAAGACCTGCGGGTGGAGCGAGACGAGGAGGGCCGACGCCGACCTTCCGAGCTCGCTCGACCGGTAGGCCTCGTAGGCAGCGCGGTCCATCCACTGGAAGTGCTCTACGATCTTCTCCCCGTCTTCGGTGAGGAAAAGACGGGCAGAGAGGAAGCCGGGCTGCACCTTGATGCCCTGGCGGATGAAGGTGGAGAGTTTCTCCGCGTGCTCGCGCTGCTGAGCGGGCTTGGTGGGAAAGAGCATGAGGACGTGGAACGGCTTGTGGGTCTGCGGGCTCTCGGCCATCGCGCGGCCTCCCTTCACGCACAGTGTAGCGCCGTCTGCTTGACGAGCCGGCGATCCTTGAATAACTTGGAGTAGGTTTGCCCTCCGCCCCCAGTTCCGCTGCGCGCTCCACCCTAGGCCGCAAGGTGGTGATGGCCGTGACCGGCCTCATCCTCGTCGGCTTCGTGGTGGGCCACATGCTGGGAAACCTGCAGGTCTACCTCGGCCCCGAGGCCATGAACGCGTACGCGGAGTTGCTCCGCGAGCTCCTCCACGGGGCGGGACTCTGGATCGCCCGGGCCGTCCTCCTCGTCGCGGTCGTGCTCCACATCTGGGCGGCGGTGACCCTCAGCCTGGAGAGCCGGGAGGCGCGTCCCCAGGGATACCGCGTGGAAAAGCACCGCGCCTCCACCTACGCCTCGCGCACCATGGTCTGGAGCGGGCCGCTCCTCGCCTTCTTCATCGCCTACCACCTCGCCCACCTCACGTTCGGCACCGTTCACCCGGAGTTCGTGGAGGGCGATGCCTACCACAACTTCGTCTCCGGGTTCAGCCGCTGGCCGGTGTCGCTCCTCTACATCGCGGCCATGCTCGCCCTCGGCCTGCACCTCTACCACGGGACGTGGAGCCTGTTGCAGACGGTCGGCCTCAGCCATCCCCGCTGGAACCCGCTCCGGAAGGCCTTCGCCGTGGGCCTCACCGCCCTCGTGGTGCTCGGGAACGTCTCCTTCCCGGTGGCCGTCCTCGCGGGCTGGCTGCGCGACGACCGGGACGTCGCCGCCGATCCCCCGTCGGTCCGAAACGAGTCGAGATAGAGGCATGGAGCTCAAGGCCAGCACCCCGTCGGGCCCCATCGACCGGAAGTGGGAGAAGCACCGCTTCGAGATGAAGCTCGTGAACCCCGCGAACAAGCGGAAGTACACGGTGATCGTGGTGGGCTCGGGCCTCGCGGGGGCCTCCGCCGCCGCGACCCTCGCCGAGCTCGGCTACAACGTGAAGTGCTTCTGCTACCAGGACAGCCCGCGTCGCGCGCACTCCATCGCGGCCCAGGGCGGGATCAACGCGGCCAAGAACTACCAGAACGACGGGGACAGCGTCTTCCGCCTCTTCTACGACACCGTGAAGGGCGGGGACTTCCGGGCCCGCGAGGCCAACGTCTACCGGCTGGCCGAGGTGTCGGTCGACATCATCGACCAGTGCGTGGCCCAGGGCGTCCCGTTCGCCCGCGAGTACGGCGGCCTCCTCGCCAACCGCTCCTTCGGGGGCGCCCAGGTCTCGCGCACGTTCTACGCGCGCGGGCAGACCGGGCAGCAGCTCCTGCTCGGCGCCTACCAGGCGCTGGAGCGGCAGATCGGGCTGGGCAAGGTCGAGATGTACACCCGCCACGAGATGCAGGAGCTCGTCCTGCTCGACGGCCACGCCCGCGGGATCGTGACCCGCGACATGGTCACGGGCAAGATCGAGTCGCACCTCGGGGACGCGGTGGTGCTGGGGACCGGAGGATACGGGACGGTTTTCTTCCTCGCCACCTACGCGAAGGGGGCGAACGCCACCGCGATCTGGCGCGCCCACAAGAAGGGGGCGGGCTTCGCCAACCCCTGCTTCACCCAGATCCACCCCACGTGCATCCCCGTGACCGGCGATCACCAGAGCAAGCTCACGCTCATGAGCGAGTCGCTCCGGAACGACGGACGCATCTGGGTGCCCAAGGCCAAGAGCGACGGGCGGGTCCCCGCCCAGATCCCCGAGGACGAGCGCGACTACTACCTGGAGAGGAAGTACCCGAGCTACGGAAACCTCGCCCCCCGCGACATCTCGTCCCGCGCGGCCAAGCAGGCGTGCGACGAAGGGCGGGGAGTAGGGAAGACGGGGCTCGGCGTGTACCTGGACTTCAAGGACGCGATCTCCCGCCTCGGCGAGGACAAGGTCCGCGAGCGCTACGGCAACCTCTTCGACATGTACGAGCTCATCACCGACGAGAACGCCTACCGGGTGCCGATGCGGATCTACCCCGCGACGCACTACACGATGGGCGGGCTCTGGGTGGACTACAACCTCATGAGCACCATCCCCGGCCTCCACGTGATCGGGGAGGCCAACTTCTCCGACCACGGGGCGAACCGCCTGGGGGCGAGCGCGCTCATGCAGGGGTTGGCCGACGGCTACTTCATCCTGCCCTACACGATCGGCAACTACCTCGCGGCGATGGGCCCCCGTCCCGCCGACGCGGGGCGCGCGGAGGTGAAGGAGGCGGAGGCGTCCGCGGTGGCCCGCTCGAAGAGGCTCCTCGGGATCAAGGGCAAGCGCACGGTGGACGACTTCCACAGGGCGCTCGGCCGGATCATCTGGGAGTACTGCGGAATGGCCCGCAACCGGAAGGGGCTCGAGACCGCCCTCCAGAAGATCCCCGCGCTCCGCGAGGAGTTCTGGAGGGACGTGACCGTGCTCGGCACGAACGAGGAGATGAACCAGTCGCTGGAGAAGGCGGGGAGGATGGCCGACTTCCTCGAGATCGGCGAGCTCATGTGCCGCGACGCCCTGGAGCGCGACGAGTCCTGCGGGTGCCACTTCCGGGAGGAGCACCAGACGCCGGACGGAGAGTGCCGGCGCGACGACGAGAAGTTCTGCCATGTGGCGGTGTGGGAGCACGCGGGGGAGGGCAAGGCCCCGGTGCGGCACGTGGAGCCCCTCGCCTTCGAGAACGTGCACCTCCAGCAGCGGAGCTACAAGTAGGGCCCATGAACCTCACCCTGCACGTCTGGCGCCAGGCGAACGCGAAGGCGAAGGGCCGGTTCGTGAGCTACCCCGCGAAGGACGTGAGCCCCGACATGTCCTTCCTGGAGATGCTGGACGTCGTGAACGAGGGTCTCACCGCGAGGGGCGAGGATCCCATCGCGTTCGACCACGACTGCCGCGAGGGGATCTGCGGCACGTGCAGCGTCGTGATCAACGGCTCGCCCCACGGGCCGCTCGGGGGCGTCACCGCCTGCCAGCTCCACATGCGGAAGTTCCGCGACGGGGACGAGATCACGTGCGAGCCCTGGCGGGCCGCCGCGTTCCCCGTGATCAAGGACCTCGTGGTGGACCGGTCGTCTTTCGACCGCATCATCGCCGTGGGCGGCTTCATCAGCGCGCCCACGGGGAGCGCGCCCGACGGCAACGCGCTGCCCGTGCCCAAGGTGGACGCGGACCTCGCGATGGACGCCGCCGCCTGCATCGGCTGCGGGGCCTGCGTGGCCGCCTGCCCCAACGCGTCGGCGTCGCTCTTCGTCTCCGCCAAGGTCTCGCAGCTCGCGCTCCTGCCCCAGGGGCAGCCCGAGCGCGGGGACCGCGTGCTCAAGATGGTGGCGCAGATGGACGCGGAGGGCTTCGGCCACTGCACGAACCACGGGGAGTGCGAGGCCGTCTGCCCGAAGCGGATCAGCGTCGAGAACATCGCCCGCATGAACCGCGACTGGATCAAGGCTAGCCTCCTTCGCGGGCGGCGGCCCGAGCAGGCGGGCGACGGGGGAGCGGGCTAGCCCGCGACCCGCGGGACCTCTTCGTAGGGCTGCACCACCACGAACCCGTCCCCGCGGAACTGCATCTGGAAGGCCTCGCCCCCGCCGCGGCCGATCAGGCTCCGGAGCGAGATGTCGGTCTTGATCTCCGGAGCCAGATCCCCCGACCAGGCCACCGTCGCGTTCGGGTCGGTGATCACGGGGTCCGTGGGCGTGCAGCGCAGCGTGAGCGGCGCCCCGTGAGAGACGATCGCGACGAGGCCCGGACCGCTCATCCGCAGTGAGAAGAGGCCGCCCGCGAGCATCCCCGCCACTTTCCGGTGCATCGTGATCTGGTACTGGACGGAGTCCTCGAAGGCGAGGACGTCGTTGCCGTTGACGTTGATGGCGTCGGCGGGCTCCAGGCGGAGGACCGTGACGTTCTTCTTGGCGTCGGCGAGGTAGACGATGCCGCGGCCCTCGATCTTCGTGAGGGGCGCCGACTCGCCCGAGACCATCTTCGTCACGAACCGGCCGAGGCCGCCTTCGAAAGCACCCTCGCGAACGAACTTGAGCGCGCCGCGGTAGGCGACCATCGCCCCGAGCTTGCTCCACACGCGCCCGTTCACGTGCGCCTCGAGCATGTGCGAGCCTTCGAGCTCAAAAACGTCTCCGGGCCGGTCGCGCTCGGCGGTCTCCGCGAGGAACTGCGCGAGGCTGTGCGACGGCTCGCCGGCCTCACCGCTGACGACGGCCCGTGGCGGCGCCGGTGCGGGAGCCGTCGCGGGGCGCGTGGCTCGCAGGTAGGAGGCCAGCCCGGGCACGTCGCGCGCCATCGCCCAGTCCTTCATGCCTTCCGTGAAGACGAGCGTCTGTGCGTCTATCCGGCCTTCGCGCAGATCGGTCGCCACTCGCTGCTCGGGGAGCGGACCCACCTGTTTCCCGTCGATGGCCACGTACCAGTCGGGCAATCTGCACCTCCCTTCGGAGGATAGCACCGCCCGCTCGACCCCCTTGGAGAGGTGGCGTACCCTGGCCACCGTGATGACGACGATCCGCTCGCCGCCCCAATGGCTGTCGGTGCTCGCATGCGGAGCGATAGCACTCCTGACGACGGTGGGGATCGCGGCCGCCGTCGGTCGCGCGATGCACCCCGAGGACCTGACCGCGGTCGTGACCCGCGTCGCGGATCCCGTGCGTGCGAAGGTCTTTGCCGCCCTGGGACTGGAGGATCCGCTCCTCGCGGAACGACCGGCGGAGGTCGCGAGAGTGGACAGCCGCTTCGCCGCCCATCCGCGGACGACGCTCCTGCACGTGGTGCCCGGCGGGCTCTTCCTCCTGATCGCGCCCCTCCAGTTCTCCTCGTGGATCCGTCGCCGCCATGTCCGGTTTCACCGATGGTCGGGACGTTTCCTCGTGCTGATCGCGGTCGTCTCCACGGTGCCGGGGCTCTTCTTCGGCCTCGTCATCCCCTATGCCGGCCTCGTCGAATCGGCGGCGATCGCTCTCTTCGGTGGTCTGTTTCTCGTCGCCCTGGTTCGGGCGGTCTTGGCCATCCGGAGGGGCGAGGTGGCCCGCCACCGGGAGTGGATGATCCGTGCGTTCGCGGTGGCTCTGGCAATCGCCACGGTGCGCGTGGTCGCGATCGCCCTCGACATAGCGCTCACTCCCGCGGGCATCCGCCCGCCCGCCCTCTTCGCGCTCTCCGTCTGGACGGGATGGGTGCTGACCGTGGGGGCCGCGGAGCTCTGGATCCTTGCTACGCGTTCCAGAACGAGCAGCTTACCTGCTGCCGCGGCCGGCAGCAGGTGAGGACGTTACCTTGCTACCCGTTCTGGACCGAGTAGCAACTCCGTCCGGACGGAGTTGCTTGAGAGATCACTTGAGGTGACTCGCCCCGGGGCGAGTATCGAGACCCAGAGACGGCGGAGAGCGGAGCTACATCACCGCGCCGAGCGTCCACGGCGCGAACTCGGCTTCCCCGAAGCCGAGGGCCTCGCTCTTCGACTTTTCGCCCGAGGCCACGCGGAGGATGAGGTCGTAGACGCGGCGGCCGCACTCCTCGACCGTCTCCTCGCCGTCCGCGATGCCTCCGCAGTTCACGTCCATGTCGTCCGACATGCGGCGGTACATGGGAGTGTTGGTGGCGAGCTTGATCGAGGGGGCGGGGACGCAGCCGAACACCGATCCGCGACCGGTGGTGAAGCAGACGAGGTTGGCGCCCCCCGCGACCTGGCCGGTGGCGGAGACGGGATCGAAGCCGGGGGTGTCCATGAACACGAAGCCCTTGGCGCGCACCGCCTCCGCGTAGCGGTAGACGTCCACGAGGTTCGTGGACCCCGCCTTGGCCATCGCCCCGAGCGACTTCTCGAGGATCGTGGTGATGCCGCCCGCCTTGTTGCCGAAGGACGGGTTGTGGTCGAGGTGGCCGCCGTTCTTCGCGGTGTACTCCTTCCACCAGTCGAAGAGGCGCAGGAGCTTCTCGCCGACCTCGCGGCTCACCGCGCGCCGGGTCAGGAGGTGCTCGGCCCCGTAGGTCTCGGGGCTCTCGGACAGGATCACCGTGCCCCCGTTGCGGACGAGGAGGTCGGAGGCAGCGCCGAGCGCGGGGTTGGCGGTGATGCCGGAGTAGCCGTCGGAGCCGCCGCACTGCAGGCCCACCGTGATGTGCGAGGCGGGGAGCGTCTGCCTCCGCACGCGGTCGGCTTCGGGCAGCATCTCTTTCACCGCGGCGACGCCGCGCTCCACCGTCTTCGCCGTGCCCCCGGTGTCCTGGATGGTCATGGCCCGCAGCTTGAACCCGAGCTTCAACCCCTGCGTCTCCGCGATCTGCGCGATCTGGTTCGCCTCGCAGCCGAGACCGACCATGATGACCGCCGCGAAGTTCGGGTGGCGCGAGTAGCCGCCGATGGTGCGCCGCAGCAGGGCCATCCCCTCGCCGTCGCTCGCCATCCCGCAGCCGGTCTTGTGGGTGAGGGCCACGACGCCGTCCACGCTCGGGAAGTCCGCGAGGGGTCCCGGGTCGCCGAAGGGCCGGCGCTTGAAGGCGTCGGCGATGTAGCCGGCCACCGTGGCCGAGCAGTTGACCGACGTCAGGAGGCCGATGTAGTTGCGCGTTCCCACCTGCCCGTTCTCGCGCAGGATTCCCTGGAAGGTCGCGGCGGGATTCGCGTAGGGTGTCGTCTCGACGAGGGTGGAGAAGGCGTACTCGCGCTCGAAGTCGCCCATCGCCACGTTCTGGACGTGCACGTGCTCGCCGGGGGCGATGTCCCGGGTGGCGAATCCGATGATCTGCCCGTAGCGCCGCACGGCCTCGCCGCTCGCGATGACGCGGGTCGCCACCTTGTGTCCGATGGGGATCGCGTCGCGGACGGAGATGCCCTCCCCGGGGAGGGACGTGCCGGGGGCGAGATCGGCCCGAGCGATGACGACGCTGTCCCCCGGGTGGAGGCGCAGGGTCAGCGGACCGGACACGGTGGCGGTGGTCACGGCAAGAGCCAGCGTAGCACGGCCGGCTGGGGCTAGCGGACGAAGGCCCGGAGCTGCTGGGCCACCTGATAGGCCCCGGCCGCGGCCATCGCGAGGGCGGCGAGAACCAGGAAGAACGTGAAGAAGCGGCTCGGGCGGAGGCCGGGATCCGTCTGGAACCGGTTGAAGTAGAGGGCGGCGAAGCCCAGGAAAGGCAGCATCAGGCCCTGTCCCACGGCCCCCACGAAGACGAGGGAGACGGGGTTCCCGAACGCGAGGAAGACGGACGTGAACGCCACCGGCAGCAGGACCGAGGCCACGCGCACTACGCGCGTTCTCGCCTCCGGGCTCTCGTAGCGCCGCAGGCCGAAGACCTCGAGCGCGTCCGCGAACAGCCGCGCGTTGGAGGCGGTGGCGCCGAACACGGTCGAGTAGAGCACGGCGAACGCCCCCACCAGGAAGACCCAGAAGCTCCACGGGCCGAACGTCTCGCGGTACATGTGGGACAGCGTCTCGATCATGTTCCGGTCGTCGACCACGAGCCCCTTGGCGTGAAGGATCGCGGCCCCGAGGACGTAGAAGGCGAGCGTGGCCGTGGTGTAGAGGACGAACGAGAGACCCGCGTCGACCTTCATCACGCGCAGCCAGCCCCGCGCCCGCTCCCTCCAGGCCGAAGACCCGTCATTCGGCCCCACGCGCCGCGCGTAGCCCTTCTCCAGGCACCAGTACGGGTAGTAGACGAGCTCGGATGCGCCCACGCCGATCACCCCGAAGGCCGCGAACGCGGTGTTGAAGGAGTCCGGGAGCCGAAAGCGGAAGCCGTCCGCGAGCTGCGCGGCGGTCACCGCGTACGGTGTCGTCTGGAGCGCGATCACGGCGATCACGGTCGTCACCGTGAACGCGGCCACGAGAATCGTGGAGACCGTCTCCACGAACCGGTAGCGTCCCCAGAGGAGAAGGATCGCGCACGACGCGCCCACGAGGACCGCGATCGCGGGGATGGGCAATGCGAGGCCGCCCAGGGAGAAGATGCTGGCGAGGCCACCCACCATTCCCGCCACCTGGAAGACGAGCGACACGTACATGAGGAGCCAGAGCCAGACCACCCACGAGACACGGAGCCGCGGTCCGGGGAGGGTGTCGAGGGCGGCAAGGGTGGTCGTGCCGTGAGCCACCGCGTGCCGGCCGAGCTCCACCTGTACGAACACCTTCAGCAGGCAGCCGAGGACGATGAACCACAGGAGCTGGAAGCCGGCGCTCGCTCCGAGCTTCGGGGTCACGATGAGCTCGCCGGAGCCGACGATGACCGCGGTGATGATGAGCGCGGGTCCGAGCTGGCGGGCGACGTCCAGAACGCGCGTGGGCGCGGCCACTGGCCCCTGGGAGTCGCTCACGGAGGCGGAGCTTATCACTCGGTCCGGACGGAGCGGTGCCTGGCTCTTCGCTCCGGCCGGACCGAGATGTCGTGTCTTGCTTGCTCGAAGGAAGGCGTTCCGCCGTTTCAGAGCCCGACTCGTTTTGGAACGGGTAGATCGGTAACTCCGTCCGGACGGAGTTGCCTCGTCCTCATCCGTCCCGCGACATTATGCCCCCGCCAATTGGGGTCATTGACGAACCCTCCCCGCGGGTCTATCGTCTGCATTAATGAAGGAGCAGGGCAGGGAGGCCGCCCGCGCCGCGCTCCGGCACGTCGCCGGCGCGCTCGTGGCGGCGCTCGTCCTCTTCCACGGTTGGCTCGTGGTTCGCCGGCTCTCCGAACCCGCGACCCTGCCGCCGGGCGTGCTCCTCCGCTGGCTCGGCGCTTTCGCGGTCGTGGCCGCCCTCCTGTGGCTGAGACGTCTGGGGCTGCCGCTCCTCCACGGCCGAAAGGCGCTCGCGGTCTGGACCGTCGCGCTCCTGCTCCACGGGAACGCGGGCGCCTCGCCGCTCGACGGGGACGCGACCGGCGGCTCGGTTCCCGAGACCCTCGTGCTGGTCCTGCCGGGCGTGCTCTCGGTGGCCACGGCCTCGGCGCTCCTGCTGCTCGCCTCCGTCCGTCCCCGTCCGCTCCTGGCCTCCGCGAGAGGGGCCGGGGTCCTCCGTCCCGTCGGGGCGGCAAAACACCTCTCGCCGTGTCTCGCCGGTCTGGGGCCCCGAGCCCCTCCCGCCTGTTGACGCACCACCGCGTACCCTAGGGCTTTCCGGTCGCCGTCGACCGCAGTAGCTCCATCGAAGACCGTCGATCCCGACGCTCGGGTCGTCTTCTATCATTCGCGGGAAGGGACTCCTCTTGGACGCGGCCATCCGCCTCCTCAACACGTTCCTGCCGATCGTCTACGCGCTGACGGTCCTCGCCTACCTGTCGTACTTCGTCCGCGAGGACCCCCTCGCCGCCCGCGTGGGGAGGGGCCTGCTGACGGGTGCTTTGCTGCTCCACGCCTCGTA
The DNA here is from genome assembly GCA_963742595.1 of uncultured Acidobacteriota bacterium. Lineage (GTDB taxonomy): Bacteria > Acidobacteriota > Vicinamibacteria > Fen-336 > Fen-336 > CAVPGH01. Next base: position 2,684,837 of record CAVUMT010000001.1, read on the forward strand.
CCTGGCGCTCCGCACCGCGGCCTACGCCCACATCCCGCTCGCTTCCGTGTTCGAGGTATTGACGTCCGTCGCCTTCGGGCTCGCCGTCGTCTACCTCTACGTCGAGGCCCGGAGCGGAGTCGCGACCACGGGGGCCTTCGTGATCGCCTTCGTCTTCGCCTTCCAGACGGTTTCCACCGCGTTCGTGTCCGCTCCCGAGAGCTTCCCCCCCGTGCTGCGCAGCCCGCTCTTCGCCCTTCACACCGCGGCCGCCGTCCTCGGCCACACCGCCTTCGCCGTTTCCGCCGTCTACGGCGTGCTCTTCCTGCTCCTCCACCACGAGCTGAAGGCGAGCCGCTTCGGGATCGTCTACCGCCGGCTGCCCGCGCTCGACGTGCTCGCCCGGATGAGCCTCCGGGCCTGGTCCCTGGGGCTCGTGTTCCTGAGCGCCACCATCGCGATCGGCGCCGTGTGGGCGGCGGGGCGGTATCCCGCGTTCGTGCGCGATCCCAAGGTGCTCCTGACGTTCGCGGTATGGGGCGTCTACGCGGGCGGGCTCTGGCTGCACCATCGCCAGGGATGGCCGGGGCGTCGCACGATGTACGTCTCCCTCGTCGGCTTCGCCCTCATGGTCGTCTCCATGGCCGCCGTGCGGCTCTTCCTTCCCTCCTTCCACTGGTTCGCCTGATGACGGGCCTCCGCCTGCTCGGCGCGAGCCACCACACGGCCTCCGTCGACCTCCGTCACGAGCTGGCGCTCTCGCCGGGCGAGGTGCGCGAGGCCCTGCGGGCGGCCCGCGAAGAGCACGCCCTCCAGGAGTCGCTCGTCCTCTCCACCTGCAACCGGACGGAGTTCTACGTGGTCGCCCGCGACGGGGCGGAGGCGGAGGGTGCTTTGCGCGCGCTCGTGCAGCGAGCCAAGGGGAAGGACCTTCTCGTCCCCGGCCCGGAACGCTACGCGAAGGACGACGACGCGGCCGCGCGCCACCTCCTTCGCGTCGCCTCCGGTCTCGAGTCGATGGTCCTGGGGGAGGCCGAGATCCTGGGCCAGGTGCGGGACGCCCTCGCCCTCGCCTCCGCCGAGGGTGCCATGGGCAGCCTCCTCGACCGGCTCGTCACCACGGCGCTACGCGCGGGCAAGCGGGCGCGCACCGAGACGGAAATCGGCGCGGGCACCGTCTCCGTCGCCTCCGCGGCGGTGGCCCTCGCGGGCAAGGTCTTCAGCGACCTCGGGGGGCGCGAGGTTCTCGTGATCGGGGCGGGCGACACCGCGCGGCTCGCGGGCCAGCACTTCGCGCTGCGGCGCCCCAAAGCACTCCGGATCGCGAACCGCACGGCCGCTCGGGCGGAGGCGCTGGCGAGCGCCTTCGGAGGCGAGGCGCTTCCCTGGTCGAGCCTGGCCGCGGCCCTCGTGAGGTCCGACGTCATCGTCTGCGCCACGAGCGCGCCCCGTCCGATTCTCGGGGGCGAGGACGTTCGCGAGGCCATGCGCGGGCGGCGCGGAAGGCCGCTGCTCGTCCTCGACCTCGGCGTGCCCCGCAACGTGGAGCCCGAGGTGGCGGACCTGGAAGGCGTCTTCCTCCACACCGTCGACGCCGTCCGCGGCCACGTGGACGAGAATCTCGGGCGCCGCCGCCGCGCGGTGCCGCGCGTGGAGGCGATCGTGGAGGAGGAGCTCTCGTCCTTCCTCGACTGGGTCCGCACCCTCGAGGTCACGCCCACGCTGCGGGCCCTTCGGGAGCGCTTCGAAGCCGTGCGGGCGGAGGAGGTGGGCCGCCATCTCGGACGGTTCTCCAAGGAGGACGCGGAGCGGGTGGAGTCGCTCACCCGCTCCCTCGTGAACCGGCTCCTGCACACCCCGATCACGCGCCTCAAGGCCCTCGGTGTCGAGGGGGGCCCGGATCGGCGGCGCCTGGACGCGGTGCGGGAGATCTTCGACCTCGAGGCGGCGAAAGGCGGACGCGGGGAGGCGGGCGGTGCCTGAGACTGTGCGGCTCGGAACCCGCGGAAGCCCGCTCGCCCTGTGGCAGGCGGGCGAGGTCGAGCGCCGGCTCCTCGAGGAGCGTCCCGGTCTGCGGATCGAGAGAGAAATCCTCAAGACGCCCGGCGATCGGGTGCTCGACCAGGCGCTCTTCCGGATCGGCGACAAGGGGCTCTTCACGAAGGACGTGGAAGCCGCCCTCGCCGCGGGAACGATCGACCTTGCCGTGCACAGCCTCAAGGACCTGCCCACCGCCCTCGCCCCCGGGCTCGTCCTCGGGGCCGTGCTCGAGCGGGAAGACCCGCGCGACGCGCTCGTCTCCGCGGGGGCGTGGCTGCACGAGCTCCCCCCGGGGGCGCGCGTGGGCACGTCCTCGCTGCGTCGACGGGCCCAGCTCCTCTCGCTGCGCCCCGACCTGCGCATCGTCGAGATCCGGGGCAACGTGGCCACGCGCCTCGCCAAGACGGAGCGCGGCGAGTGCGAGGCGGTCGTGCTCGCGCGCGCCGGCCTGCTGCGGCTGGGTCTCGAGGGCCGGGCGGTCGAGGTGTTCGACCCCGAGCGGATCCTCCCCGCGGTGGGACAGGGGGTCGTCGCGGTCGAGACGAGGGAGGACGACGCGCGCACGCGGGACCTCGTGACGTCGATCGAGCACCGCCCCACCCGCCTCGCCGTGACCGCGGAGCGGACGCTCCTCGCGCGCCTGGAAGGGGGATGCCAGGTCCCGGTGGGAGCCCTCGCCGTAAGCACCGGGGACGAGCTCGTCCTCACCGCCCTCGTCGCCGATCTCGACGGCCGCGACCGCGTGCGCGCGTCGGAGTCCGCGGTGGCGGCGTCGGAGAGCGAAGCGCGCGCGCTGGGGGAGCGCGTTGCGGAGCGGCTCCTCGCGGGAGGGGCGCGCGAGGTGCTGGACCGCATCCGCGCCGCGGCCCTGGTGCCGAGGATGGAGCCGTGACGGGGCCGCCCCTCGTGGCGGTCACGCGGGCCGAGGAAGGCATCGGCTCCCTGGCGCAGGCTCTCGCCGCGCGCGGCTGCGACGTGTTCGCGCTCCCCACCGTGAGCTTCGCCCCCCCCGAGGACCTCTCGCCCCTGGACGAGGCCCTCGCCCGCGGGCACGACTACGACTGGCTCCTCGTGACGAGCCCGCACGCGGTCGACGTCCTCGCGGCGCGACCGGCGTGGGCGACGCTCGGGACCCGCGCCACTCTCGCGGTGGCCGCGGTCGGGCCGCGCACGGCGCTTCGCCTCGCGGAGGCGGGCCGTCGCGCTCATCTGGTGGCCGAGGACGCCGGAGCGGAGGGGCTCGTCCGCGTGTTGCGGCAGAGCCTCGAGCGCGCCGACGGGTCGCTCGAGGGCCTGCGCTTCCTCTGGCCGCGGTCGGATCGGGCGCGGCGCGCGCTGCCCGACGCCCTTCGCGCCTTTGGAGCCTCCGTCACCGAGGTCGTGGCCTACCGCACGCTCACCGCCGAGCCAAAAACCGCGGGAGCCTTCCTGCGCTTCCTGGAGAAAGGCGAGATCGCCGCCGTGACCTTCATGTCCCCTTCGAGCGCTACCGGCCTCACCCAGGCCCTCGGACACGCGGACCTCCGGGTGGTGAGCCGTCACGCGCTCGTGGCGAGCGTCGGTCCCACGACGAGCGAGACGCTGCGCGAGCTGGGCGCGCCTCCCGGCGCCGAGGCGCGGACGCGCACGGCCGCCGGCCTCGCGGAGGCGGTCCTGCGCGCGCTCCGCTACGGAGGAGGAGAACGTCCATGAGCTATCCCACCCACCGGCCGCGGCGGCTCCGCCGCACAGAGGCGCTGCGCCGCCTCGTGCGCGAGACCCGGCTCTCCGTGGACGACCTCGTGGCGCCGCTCTTCGTCTGCCCCGGGGAGGGCGTCGTGGAGCCCATCGAGTCGATGCCCGGATGCTCCCGCATGAGCGTCGACGGGATCGTGGCGGAGTGTCGCGAGCTCGCCCGGCTGGGGGTGCCCGGCGTGATCCTGTTCGGGATCCCGGAGACGAAGGACCCGGAAGGAAAGAGCGCCCTCGCCGAGGACGGCGTCGTCCCTCGCGCCCTGCGGGCGGTGCGGCAGGAGGTGCCCGACCTCTCGCTGTGGGCGGACGTGTGCCTCTGCGAGTACACGGACCACGGGCACTGCGGCCCCCTCGCCGCGGGCCCCGACGGGAAGATGGACGTGGACAACGACCGGACGCTCCCGCTCCTGTCGCGCGCGGCGGTGGTCCTCGCCCAGGCGGGAGCGGACGTGGTGGCACCCTCGGACATGATGGACGGCCGGGTGGGGGCCATACGGCGCGCCCTCGACGGGGCGGGACGGTCCGACGTCGTCATCGTCTCGTATGCGGCCAAGTACGCCTCCGCCTTCTACGGTCCGTTCCGGGAAGCCGCGGGATCCGCGCCTGCCTTCGGCGACCGCCGCGGCTACCAGATGGACCCCGCGAACGCCGCCGAAGCCTTGCGCGAGGTGGCCGCGGATCTCGAGGAGGGCGCGGACATGGTGATGGTGAAGCCCGCCCTCGCCTACCTGGACGTCGTGTACCGCGTGAAGGAGCGGTTCGACGTCCCCGTGGCCGCCTACAACGTCTCCGGCGAGTACTCGCTCGTCCAGGCGGCGGCCCAGCGCGGTTGGGTGGACGGGAAGCGCGTGGCGCTCGAGTCCCTGCTCTCGATCAAGCGCGCGGGAGCCGACGTGATCCTCACCTACTTCGCGAAGGAGGCGGCGCGATGGCTGGCGTGATCGGGTTCGTGGAGCGGGCGGAGAGCACGGCACTCTTCGCGCGGGCGCGGTCGCGGATGCCCGGGGGCGTCAACTCTCCCGTGCGGGCCTTCCGCGCGGTGGGCGGGGAGCCCGTCTTCTTCGCGCGTGGGAAGGGCGCCCACGTGTGGGACGAGGACGGCCGCGAGTACCTGGACTACGTGCTGTCGTGGGGACCGCTCATCCTCGGACACGCGTACCCCGCGGTGGTGAAGGCGATCGCCGCCCAGGCGCGTCTCGGCACCACCTTCGGCGCTCCCTGCCGTCTCGAGGTCGACATGGCGGAGACGGTGGCCCGTCTCGTCCCCTCCGCCGAGATGATCCGCATGGTCAGCTCGGGCACGGAAGCGACGCTCTCCGCGGCCCGCCTCGCCCGGGGGATCACGGGCCGGGCCGCGATCGTCAAGTTCGCCGGCTGCTACCACGGCCACGGCGACTCCTTCCTGATCAAGGCGGGGTCGGGGGTGGCGACGCTGGGTCTCCCCGACAGCCCGGGCGTCACCGAGGCCACCGCGCGCGACACGCTCGTGGCGGAGTTCAACGACCTCGCGAGCGTCGAGGCGTGCTTCGCCGCGGTGGAGGGCAAGGTGGCGGCGGTCTTCGTGGAGCCGGTGGTGGGAAACATGGGAGTGGTGGCACCTCGTCCCGACTTCCTGCCCGGCCTGCGCGCGCTCTGCTCGCGGCACCGCGCGCTCCTCGTCTTCGACGAGGTCATGACGGGCTTCCGTCTCGGCCTCGGGGGTGCCCAGGAGATGTTCGGCGTGCGGCCCGACCTCAGCACGTTCGGCAAGATCGTGGGGGGCGGGCTTCCCGTCGGCGCCTACGCGGGGTCCCGCGAGCTGCTCTCGCGTGTCGCCCCCGCCGGGCCCATCTACCAGGCGGGCACGCTCTCCGGCAACCCGCTCGCGATGGCCGCGGGGCTCGCGACGCTCCGCACCCTCGAGAGCGCGCCCGGGATCTACGGCCGGCTCGAGCGGCTCGGCGCCGCCCTCGAAGAGGGGATCGGCGAGGCCGTGCGGCGAAAGGGGTACCCCTGCCGCTTCGCCCGCGTGGGCTCGATGTGGACGCTCTTCTTCACGCCCGACGAGGTCACGGACTGGCCCTCGGCCTCCCGATGCGACACCGCGCGCTTCGGGCGTTTCTTCCACGCCATGCTCGAGCGCGGGGTCTACCTGGCCCCCGCCCAGTTCGAGGCGAACTTCCTTTCCGCCGCCCACACGAAGGCCGACGTCGAGACAACGATCGCCGCCGGTGTCGCGTCGTTGGAGGCGGCCTATGCCTGAGGGGACCCGTGCGTGACCTCTTCCTCCGCGCCTGCCGCCGGGAGGCGGTGGAGCATACGCCTGTCTGGATCATGCGCCAGGCCGGCCGTTACCTGCCCGAGTACCGCGAGCTCCGCGCGCGGCACGACTTCCTCACCGCGTGCCGGACGCCCGAGCTCGCCGCCGAGATAACGCTCCAGCCCGTCCGTCGGCTGGACGTGGACGCCGCCATCCTCTTCTCGGACATCCTCCTTCCCCTGCCGGGCATGGGTGTCGACGTCGCGTTCAACCCCGGGCCCGTGATCGCACGCCCGATCCGGAGTGGCGCCGACGTGGACGCCTTGCGGGTCCCGGACGCGCGCGAGGCGATGCCGGAAGTCCTGGAGGCGGTCCGCCTCCTCCGCCGCGAGCTCCAGGTGCCGCTCATCGGGTTCGCGGGGGCGCCCTTCACGCTCGCCGCCTACCTCGTGGAGGGCCGCGGGTCGCACTCCTGGAGCGCCTGGAAGGGGATGCTCTTCGCGGAACCCGCGACCGCGCGCCGCCTGCTCGATACGTGCGCGGCCACGATCGCCTCCGTTCTCGTCGAGCAGGTGAAGGCGGGGGCGCAGGCGGCGATGCTCTTCGACACCTGGGCGGGGATCCTTTCCCCCGAGGACTACGCGGTCGTCGCACTTCCCTACGCGAAGCGCGTCTTCGAAGCTGTCCGCGCGACGGACCCCTCCGTCCCGCGGATCTACTACGCGGGCGCGGCCGCGGGACACATCGAGGCGCTGCGCGGAGTGGGGGCCGACGTGATCGGGCTGGACTGGAGGATCTCGATCGCCGACGCCCATCGCCGGCTTGGAAACGAGCTCGCACTGCAGGGGAACTTGGATCCGGCCGTACTCCTGGGACCCGCCTCCCTCATCGACGAGCGCGTCGGCCCGGCTCCTCGATGAGGCGCCTGACCGCGGCCATGTCTTCAATCTGGGCCACGGGATCCTTCCCGAGACGCCGCCCGATCACGCGGCGCGCCTCGTGGAGACCGTGCGGTCCCTCTCCGTGCGAGCGCTGTCGTGAGCGCCCCTCCCCTCACGCTGCGGCTCCCCTCGGACCTTCTCCGCAAGTACGACCGGCCGGGTCCGCGCTACACGTCGTATCCCACCGCCGTGGAGTTCCACGCCGGGTTCGACGAGGAGGCCTACCGGCAGCGGCTCGCGGAAGCGGCGAGCCGGCCCGAAGAGCCGCTCTCCCTCTACCTGCACCTCCCCTTCTGCGAGGAGCGCTGCTCGTTCTGCGGCTGCATGGTCGTGATCACGAAGAAGCACGAGGTGGCGGAGCGCTACCTCGAGTACCTGCACCGCGAGATCGCCCTTCTCGGTGCGGCACTCGGCGGGCGGCGGCGCGTGGTCCAGCACCACTGGGGCGGCGGCACTCCCACCTACCTGACGGTCCAGCAGATCGAGGCGCTCGACGCGGTCGTGCGCCGGCACTTCGACGTCGACCGCGAAGCGGAGGTGGCGATCGAGGTGGACCCTCGGGTCACTTCGAACGAGCAGCTCGACGTGCTGCGGCGGCTGGGCTTCAACCGCGTCTCCCTGGGCGTTCAGGACCTCGACCCGGTGGTGCAGCAGGCGGTGAACCGCATCCAGGGCGAGGATCTCACCCGCGCGCTCTTCGAGAAGGCGCGGGCCCTCGGCTTCCAGTCGATCAACGTGGACCTCATCTACGGCCTGCCGTTCCAGACCGCGGAGCGCTTCGCCCGCACGGTGGCGGCGGTCGTCGCGATGCGCCCGGACCGCCTCGCCGTCTACTCCTACGCCCACGTGCCCTGGATCCGCGGGAACCAGCGGCGGATCGACCCCGCGGACCTGCCGCCGCCCGCGCTGAAGCTCGAGCTCTTCCTCGCCGCCACCGAGGCTTTCCTTGCCGCCGGCTACCGGCCCATCGGGATGGACCACTTCGCGCTGCCCGGGGACGAGCTGGCGGTCGCCGCGGATGCGGGCCGCCTCCACCGCAACTTCATGGGCTACACGACACGACCCGCGAGCGACATGGTGAGCGCGGGGGTCTCCGCGATCGGCGACGTGGGAGGGGCTTTCGCCCAGAACACGAAGAAGCTCAGCACGTACTACGCGACGCTCGACCGCGAGCGCTTCCCGATCGAGCGCGGCTATCCGCTCGACGCGGACGACCACGTCCGGCGGTTCGTGATCACCGAGATCATGTGCAACCTCCGCCTCGAGGTCGCGGACGTGGAGAAGCGGTTCGGGATCGACTTCGCGAGCTACTTCGAGGCCGAGGTCCGCGAGCTCCGCGCCGCGGATGGGCCCGTGGCGGACGGCCTCGTGGAGGTCGGAGACGACCTTCTCCAGATGACGCCAAGGGGTCGGCTCCTCGTCCGCAACGTCTGCATGACCTTCGACCGCCACCTCCGCGCCCGGGCCGCGGACCGCCCCGTGTTCTCCCGCACGGTGTAGCGCCAGTGGCCGCGCGGCCCGATGTGGGCGTCGTACTCCTGAACCTCGGCGGGCCGGAGAGCCTGCCCGAGGTCGAGCCCTTCCTCGTGCGCCTGTTCTCCGACCGCGAGATCATCGAGCTGCCCCTGGGCGCGCTCGCCCAGCCGCTCTTCGCGCGAGTGGTGGCCCGCGTCCGCGGTCCCGCGGTGCGGGCGAACTACGCGAGGATCGGCGGCGGCTCTCCGCAGATCCGGCTGACCCGCGCGCAGGGCGCAGGCCCTCGAAGAGCGGCTGAACCGGGAGGCCCCTGGCCGCTTCCGCGTCCAGATGGCCTTCCGTTACTGGGGCCCGTCCTCGGAAGAGGCGCTCGCCGCCCTCCAGGACCAAGGGATCACGCGCGTGGTGTCGCTCACCCTCTACCCGCACTACTCGCAGGCCACCACCGGCTCCTCGGAGAACGAGCTGCGGCGCGCGCTCGCCCGTCCGCGGTTCCGGGACGCGTCGTTCGCCGTCTCCTCCGTCTCGTCCTACGCGATCCATCCCCTCTACCTCGAGGCCCTCGCCGATTCGGTGCGGCGCGGCCTCGCCGCCTTCCCCGAGGAGACACGCTCGCGCGTCGTCCTCCTCTTCAGCGCGCACGCGCTTCCCCGGCGCTTCGTGGATCGCGGCGACCCCTACGTCGAACGAGATCGAGGCCACGCGCCGCGGCGTCCTCGCCCGCCTCTCGAACGGCCACCGCCACGTCCTGGGATACCAGTCCCGCACCGGGCCCGTGAAGTGGACGGGTCCGGGCACGGACGAGGTGCTGGACGACCTCGGGCGCGAAGGGACGCGCGAGGTGCTCGTGGTGCCGCTCTCGTTCGTCTCGGACCACATCGAGACGCTCTACGAAGTGGACATGCTGTTCGCGGACCGCGCGCGGAAGGCGGGGATCACCGACTATCGGAGGACCGAGGCCCTCAACACGCATCCCCTCTTCATCGAAGCGCTCGCCCGGCTCGTGGAAGGGAAGCTCGGGGATCGGCCGTGAGGCAGGTGGTCGTGGTGGGCGGAGGTGTTGCCGGGCTGGCGCTCGCGCATCGCCTGGCCCGCGAGGACGCCCGCGAGCGGGGGATCGCGGTGACCGTCCTCGAGGGCGCGCGCCGTCCCGGAGGCCCCATCCGCTCGGAAGAGGTCGAAGGCTTCCTGCTCGAGCACGGGCCCCACGGGTTCCTGGACGACGCGCCCGAGACGCTCGCGCTCATCGAGGCGCTGGGCCTCGGGGGGCGTCGGCTCGCGAGCCGCGACGAGGCCCGCCGCAGGTATGTCTTCCGCGGGGGACGGCTCCACGCGCTCCCGGGCGGGCCGCTCGCCTTCCTGCGGAGCGGGCTTCTCTCCTTCGCGGGCAAGCTCCGCATCGCCCGCGAACCCTGGGCGCGCCCGCGCCCCGAGGAGGAGGAGACGATCGAGGCCTTCGCGACGCGGCGACTCGGTCCCGAGGCCGCGAAAGCACTCGTGGGCCCCATGGTCACCGGCGTCTTCGCCGGCGACCCCGGGCAGCTCTCGCTCCGGGCCTGCTTCCCGCGCGCTCTTCGACCTCGAGACCGAGCACGGCGGGCTCTTGCGGGGCCTCGTCGCGGGCGGCCGGGGGCGGATGGGCCGGCTCACCTCTTTCCCCCGCGGGATGGAAGAGCTCGTGCGCGCGCTCGCCGGATCGCTCGGCCCCAAGCTCCGAACGGGAGCCTCCGTCCGTGGCCTCGACCGCCTGCCCGTGGGCGGCGGATCCCCGCGCTATCGGCTCGTCCTCGACGATGGCTCCGCCGTAGCCGCGGACGTAGTCGTCCTCGCCACGTCCGCCCGGGACGCGAGCGGTCTCCTCGAGCCATTCGATACAGCGTCGGCCGCCCTTCTCCGGAGGATACCCACGGCTCCCCTCGCCGTGGTCGGTCTCGGATTTCCGAAGGCGTCGCTCCTCCGGCCGCTCGACGGCTTCGGCTTTCTCGTGGCCCGGGGGGAGGGCCCGCGGATCCTCGGCGCGCTCTGGGAGTCGAGCGTCTTCGAGGGGCGCGCTCCCGAAGGGTCCGTCCTCATCCGCGTGATGGTGGGAGGGGCCGCCGATCCTTTGGCGCTCGCCCTCTCCGACGAGCAGCTCCTGGCGAGGGTGCGCGAGGACCTGAGCACGACGATGGGCCTCGACACCGCCCCCACCTTCGTCCGCCTCGTCCGTCACCGGTTCGGAATGCCGCAGTACACGGTGGGCCACCTCGCCCGCCTCGAGCAGGCGGAGCGGCGGCTCGCCGCCGCGTGCCCCGGCGTCCACCTCGCGGGGAGCTCCTACCGCGGGGTCGCGGTGAACGCGTGCCTCGCGGACGCAAGCCGGCTCGCCGAGCGGATCCTCGCCGAGGACGGCGCGCGCGACATCCGGGCCCCCGCGGCCGCCGAAGCCACGGCTTGACCTCGGCCCCCCGCGGAGCGAACCTCGGGGCCGCATGCCGAGAGTGCGGATCCTCGCCACCGGAGGGACGATCGCGGGCAAGGCCGCGTCCGAGGTGGACGAGGGCTACAGCGCGGGCGGCCTTCCCGTGGACGCGCTCCTCCGCGCGCTTCCCGACCTCGCGAGGCTCGCCGACGTGAAGGGCGAGCAGGTCGCCCAGATCGGAAGCCAGGACATGAACGACGCGCTCTGGCTGCGAGCTCGCCGGGCGCGTGAACGCCCTCTTCGCGGCGGACGAAGCGGACGGCGTCGTGGTCACGCACGGCACGGACTCGATGGAGGAGACGGCCTACTTCCTGCACCTCGTGGTGAAGAGCGACCGCCCCGTCGTCCTCACGGGGGCGATGCGTCCGGCCACGTCCTCTGAGCGCGGACGGCCCGCTCAACCTCTACAACGCGGTGGCGGTGGCCGCGGACCCCGACGCGCGGGGTCGTGGCGCGATCGTGGTCCTGAACGACGACCTGCACAGCGCCCGCGACGTCACGAAGTCCAACACCACCGACGTGCAGACCTTCGTCTCTCCGGGGCCCGGCCTCCTCGGCACCGCGAGCTACGGCCGCATCCGCTACTTCCGCCGGCCCTCGCGCCGCCACACGGCGGAGTCCGAGTTCTCCGTGGACGGCCTCGACCGGCTCCCCCGAGTGGACGTCCTCTATGCCCACGCGAGCATGCCTCCCGACCTCGTGGACGCGAGCGTCTCCCGCGGGGCCCGTGGGCTCGTGGTGGCGGGCATGGGCAACGGGAACGTGACGAGCGCGGCCGCGGAAGCGCTCGCGGGGGCGGCGAGGAAGGGCGTCGTGGTCGTGCGCAGCACCCGGGTGGTGAGCGGGGACGTGGGCCGCAACATCGAGCTCGACGACGACCGCCTGGGTCTCGTGGCCGCCGACCAGCTCAACCCCCAGAAGAGCCGTGTCCTCCTCCAGCTCTGCCTCGCCCGCGGCCTGGACGAGAAACGCGTGCAGGACGCCTTCTATCGCTATTGAGCGAGAGTAGAATCCACGGGACGGGAGGAAAACGCGATGCTCGTCACTTTCCTGGTTCTTCAGGCGGCGGTCTTCCAGCCGGCCGGTCTCACGCACTACGTCATAGATCCCATTCCCTACGGCACCCGCGCGGCCGGCATCGTGCTCCTCGACGTGGCGGTGGACGCCCAGGGGAAAGCGGGCGAGGCCCGCGTCCTGAAGGACATCCCTCCGTTCACCGATCTCGTGCGGGGCCGGCTCGCCGACTGGAGCTTCCAGCCCGCGAGCGACGGCGGAAAGCCCACGGCCAGCCGGGTGCTCGTGGCCGCGATCTACAGGCCGGCCATGCTCGACTTTCCCGCTCCCGACGCGCCGTCCCTGCCCCAGGCCGATCCCCAGTCGGCGGTGCCCGTCCCCACCTCCGTCGCGGTGGCGCCCTACCCTCCGGGGGCGATCGGCGACGCGGCGGTGATGGTCGACGTCGAGGTCGACGCGCAGGGAGCGGTCACGAGCGCGCGCGTCGTGGCCGGGACACCGGGGTTCGACGACGCCTCAGCGGCCGCGGCGCGGCAGTGGAAGTTCAGCCCGGCGACTCGGAAGGGCGCGCCCGTGCCGTCCCGCGCCTACCTCTTCTTCAGCTTCCGACAGCCCTCGTAGAAGTCCGTGTGAGGTCAGTCCTCTCGCTCGCCGTCGTCTCCCTCCTCGCCCCCCAGTCGGGGAGCCCGACGGTCAAGGTCACGTTCGACCAGGAGGCGGACTTCTCCCGCTTCAAGACCTACGACTGGGTGCCCGCGCAGGAGCCCGCCCCGAACCCCGTCAACCACATCCGCATGACGCGCGCGGTGGAGCGCGAGCTCGAGATCAAGGGCCTCACGAAGTCCATGGAGAACCCGGACCTTCGCGTGACCTACTTCGCGAAGGTCGAGAAGAAGCTCAAGGGCACCGGATACCAGGAGGAGATCGACGTGGTCGGCGAGCTCCGACCTGCGCACGGTCGTGGACTTCAAGCGCGTGCAGGAAGGCACGGTCATCATCGAGCTGCTCGACGACGACACGAAGCTGACGCTGTGGCGGGGAGTGGCGACGGGGAAGGCCCCGCCGCCGGACGAGGTCGGCCCGGTGATCGACTCGACGGTCAGGAAAATCCTGGCCGAGTACCCGCCTCCCGCCAAAACCACTAGCCGAACTGAAGACACGTTTCGGGCTCTTTGGAAGCGCCGCAAGCGCTTTCACGACGGTAGGTCCCGCCGGCGCATGCGAGAATGGAACCAAGGCGGGCGCCGCTCTACAACCGCGGGGAGAACGGGGATTGTCGTCGCCACAGGGCATGCCCTCTGCGGTGGGGCGCTACGAGATACGCCGCGAGCTGGGCCGCGGCGCGATGGGCGTCGTCTTCGAGGCCTACGATCCCGACCTCGGGCGGACGATCGCCCTCAAGACGCTGCTGCCCGTCCCCAAGGAGGAGCGCGAGGCTTTCGAGCAGCGCTTCTTCGCGGAGGCGCGGGCGGCGCGGCTCGCCCACCCCGGCATCGTGATCGTCCACGACGTGGGGCGCGACGCGGCCACGGGGACGCTCTTCCTCGCGCTCGAGTTCCTGGAGGGGCGGACCCTCTCCGAAGTCGCGTCGGCCGGGCCCCTCGACTGGCGCGAGGCCTTCCGTATCGGGACGCAGGTGGCCCGCGCGCTCCAGTACGCGCACTCACAGGGCATCGTGCACCGCGACATGAAGCCCGCGAACGTGATGGTGCTGCCCTCCGGCCAGACCAAGATCATGGACTTCGGCATCGCGGGGGGAATGGTGGACACCGCCCGCTTCAAGAAGCTCACGAGCCCCGGAGAGTTTCTGGGCACGCCCCTCTACGCGGCGCCCGAGCAGGCCACGGACCAGAAGCTCGACGGCCGGGCCGACGTCTTCTCCCTGGGCTCGATCCTCTACACGCTGATCGCGGGGGAGCCCGCCTTCGCCGCGGACAGCATTCCCGAGATCGTGGGGCGCGTGGTGAACGACGACCCCGTCCCCCTGACCCGGATCGTCCGGGGGCTGCCCGTCGACGCGGACCGCGTCGTCTCGCGGGCCATGGCCAAGGACCGCGGGGATCGCTATCCCGACGCACAGTCGTTCGCCGACGACCTCGAAGACGTGCGCGAGGGCCGACCGCCGCGTCATTCCACCGAGGAGACCCGGCTTCTCGCCGCGTCCGCCCACGCCCTGCCGTCCACGTGGCCGGCGCGCGAGGTTGAGCTCGTCGTGGCGGAGGACCCTCTCGAGAGCGCCCTGCACGCGCTCGTGTCCGACGTACCGCATCCGGAGGCCACCGCGCCCACCGCCGTCCGAGGCTCGACCCCGCCGGTTCCCCTGGAAGCGCACGATGGCGATCGGCGGCCTCGGGATTCGCGCTCCTGGGCTTCCTGGTCGGCTACTTCGGGTTCCGGCGAGAGGAAGCCGCAGCTCCACTCCCCGTCGTCGCCTCGCCCACGCCCGCCCCCGCCGCGTCGGAGTCGCCGGATCCCGTCCCGTCGCCCACCCCCACCGCCGTCTACATCGCACCCGCCGCCCCCGCCGCGCATCGCCCCCGCCGTCGGCCGCCTACGAATCGTCTTCGACCATCCGCTCAAGGCGGGGGCGCTCAAGGTCTGGGTGGACGACGAGCTCGTGATCGAGGAAAAGCTCACGAGCATCATCGAGAAGAAAGCCCTCGTGTTCCGCATGCGCAAGGGCACCTTCACGGACGTCCTCGAGGTGAAGCCGGGCTGGCACCAGCTCCGCGTCGAAGTCGCCTGGGAGGACAACAAGAAGACGCAGAAGATCATGGGCCGGTTCCGGGGCGGCTCCACGAGGATCCTGGACGTGAGCCTCGGCCGGCTCCTGAAGGACCTGGATCTGGAGTGGCGGAAGTAGGGCTCGCTCCCGCGATGGATCACGACACGTTCATGCGCCGGGCCCTGGACGAGGCGCGCCTCGCGGACGAACGGGGCGAGGTCCCGATCGGTGCTTTGGTCGTGGTCGACGAGGCCATCGTCGCCACCGGCTTCAACCAGCCGATCGGCTCGCAAGATCCCACCGCCCATGCCGAGGTGGTCGCCCTCCGCGCCGCGGCCAAGGCCCTCTCGAACTACCGCCTGCCGGGCAGCACTCTCTACGTGACCCTGGAGCCTTGCCTCATGTGCGTGGGCGCGATCGTGCAGGCCCGCGTCGCGACCGTCGTCTACGGCGCCCGCGGACCCCAAGGGCGGTGCGGTGCGCTCCCTCCTCAGGGTGGACGAGCTACCCCTGAACCACCGTTTCGAGGTCGTGGAGGGAGTCCTCGCCGAGGAGAGCAGCCAGCTCCTACAGGACTTCTTCAAAGCCCGCCGCGGAGGTTAGAATGGTCGTTCGCTCTCGGCGGAGAGGTGCGAGAGTGGTTGAATCGGGCGGTCTCGAAAACCGCTGTGCCCTACCGGGTACCGTGGGTTCGAATCCCACCCTCTCCGCCATTCCGCCCGTCTAGGTAGTCAAGACCGCGCACCTCCCTCTCGAAGCTCCGTACGGGGCGCCGCGGATCCATAATATGACTTGACAGGCATATGACCCTATGAGTATATTACGCGACGTGGAATCATCGTTCGCCATCATCGCGGAGCCGAACCGCCGGGCCATCCTCAGCCTGCTGGCGTCGTCGGAGCGATCCGTCGGCGAGATCGAGCGCCGGCTGCGGATGCCTCAAACGTCGGTGTCCAAGCACCTCCGCGTGCTGCGCGAGGCCGGCTTCGTGGAGTCGCGCGTCGAAGCCCAGCGGCGCGTCTATCGGATCCGGCCCGAGCCGCTCATGGAGGTCGATGCCTGGCTCGCTCCCTTCCGGCGCTTCTGGACGGCCCACGTCGATGCGCTCGAACGCCATCTCGATCGGATGGGGCAGGCACCAAGGAAAGCGAAAGAACCGATGAGCAACCGTGAGACGTATGCGCCCGGCCCCGCGGCCGGAGCCGAGGTCCAGAAGGACGGCGAGAAGTGGACGCTCGTTCTCGTCCGCGAGCTCCGTCATCCGCCGGCGATGGTGTGGCAGGCGCTGACCGATCCCGCGCACCTGTCCGAATGGGCGCCGTTCGACGCCGATCGGAACCTGGCCGCCGTGGGGCCGGTGAAGCTCTCGACGGTCGGGGCGCCGACGCCGCAGGTCTCCGAGACCACCGTGAAGCGGGCCGAGGCGCCGAGGCTGCTCGAGTACAGCTGGGGTGGCAACGACCTCCGGTGGGAGCTCGAGCCGCTCGGCAGCGGCACGCGCCTCACGCTCTGGCACAACATCGATCGCCGCTTCATCGCGTGGGGCGCCGCGGGCTGGCACATCTGCTTCGACGTCCTCGAGCGGCTCCTCGCGGGTGAGCCGATCGGACGCATCGTCGGCGCCGAGGCCATGAAGTTCGGCGGCTGGCAGCGATTGACCGCCGAGTACGCAAAGCAGTTCGGCGTCGAGACCCCCGGTTGGCCGGCCGACGCCCCGAAGCGTTGAAGGTGGAGGAAGCCAACCACATCGCGCAATCGACCCCCAAGGCCACGACCATCGTCTATTGGATCGTCACCGCGCTCTTCTGCCTGCAGATGAGCTTCACCGCCTACGCGCAGCTGCGCCTGCCGCAGGTGGCGGAGGCGTTCACCCACCTCGGCTTCCCCGACTACTTCCGGGTGGAGCTCTCGTGGGCCAAGCTCCTCGGCGTGGTGCTGCTGCTGGCGCCGGTGCCGGCGCGGCTCAAGGAGTGGGCCTACGCCGGCTTCGCCATCGACCTCGCCTCGGCGCTCATCGCCCACCTCGCGGTGGGCGATGGCCCGGAGGCGTGGGGCTGGGCGGCGGGCACCGGCGTGCTCTGGGGGCTCTCGTACTTCTTCTGGCGCCGCCTGCCGGCAAGCGCCTAAGCCGCGAGAGTTGGAGCTGTACATGAAAAAGCCCGTCCCGGTGGAATCTGCCTCTGCATTGATCGACGAGAGGATCAAGGAGCTCGGGGACTGGCGCGGGAAGACGCTCGCGAAAGTGCGCGAAATCATCCACGAGGCAGACCCTGAGATCGTCGAAGAGTGGAAGTGGATGGGGACTCCCGTCTGGTCCCACGGCGGCATCGTCTGCACGGGAGAGACGTACAAGAACGTCGTCAAGATGACATTTGCCAAGGGAGCTGCGTTGAAGGACCCTTCAGGTCTATTCAACTCCAGCCTCGACGGGAATGTCAGGCGCGCCATCGACATCCACGAAGGCGACAAGGTCGATGAGGCGGCCTTGAAGGATCTCATCCGCGCTGCAGTGGCGCTCAATCTCGAGGGCAAGAGGAAGCCAATCACCCCTGGTGCAGGGCCGCCATCGGGTCCACTCTCGACGCCCGGCGGGCGGGCAGGT
Source organism: uncultured Acidobacteriota bacterium (assembly GCA_963742595.1). Taxonomy (GTDB): domain Bacteria; phylum Acidobacteriota; class Vicinamibacteria; order Fen-336; family Fen-336; genus CAVPGH01. Next base: position 2,702,048 of record CAVUMT010000001.1, read on the forward strand.
ACGCCGCCAGGAGCGCGACGACGAGCAGGACGGCGGTCGCGGACGCGAGGGTGAGCGGATCCTGGGGAGCCACGCCGTAGAGCCGGCTCGCGATCATCGCTGCGCCCAGCCAGGCCACGGCCCCGCCCAGAGCCAGCCCCGCGACGACGAGCCCCAGGCTCTCGCGCAGGATCATCGTGATGACGTCGCGAGGCCGGGCGCCCAGGGCCATGCGGATCCCGATCTCGCCGGAGCGCCGGACGACACCGTAGGAGAGGACGCCATAGAGGCCGATGGCGGCGAGAGCGAGGGCCACCGTCCCGAAGACCACGGCGAGACGGGCGATGGCGCGCTCTTCCGCGATGAAGTACGCAATCTTCTCTTCGATCGAAACGACGTCCGACACGGAAAGCGCGGGGTCGACGCCGACGATCGCCTCCCGCAGGGCGGCCTTGACCGCGGCCGCCTCGGGGCGCGTGCGCACCAGGAACGTCCGGCTCTCTCCCCGCGACGGCCTCTGCTCGGCGGGCACGAAGAAGCGCGGCTCGATGTCGTCCCGCAGCCCCCGGATGCGGGCGTTGCCCACGACGCCCACGACCTCGTAGGTGGCGCGCACGCCGTCGTCCTCGACCGTCGTGACGTGCCGGCCGATCGGCGGGCGTCCGCCGAAGAAGCGCTGGACGAAGGCCTCGTTGACGGTGCAGACCTTCGGCGTATCGGCGCCGTCTCTCTCGTCGATGTCGCGACCCGAGCGCAGGGGGATGCCCGTCGTCTTGAAGTAGTCGGCGCCCACGCGATCCAGGGACGATTCGAGCTCACGCGAATCGGTGAGCGTCGCCCCTTCCACCTCGATCGTAGCGGTGGACTCCCCGCCGCTGAGGACGCCGATCTGGGAGAAGCTCGCCACCGCAACACCCGGGACAGCAAGGATACGTGCGCGTATCTCGCGGAGGACGCGGTCGCGGCGGACGTCCGACGCGACCTCGCTCAGATCCACCCGGGCCAGGACGAGTCGCTGGGTGGGGAAGCCGAGGTCCGGGCGCTGCACGTTGTAGAGGGTCCGGACGAGGAGGCCCGCTCCCACGAGCAGCGGCAAGGAGAGCGTCAGCTGCAGCCCCACGAGCCATCGGCCCCAGCGCAGCTCGCGGGCCGAGCCGCCGGCGCCCCGGCTGTGGTCCTTGAGGTATGCCCCCGCGTCGGTCCGGGTCATCTGCCATGCGGGGAGCGCCCCGAAGAGGAGCGCCGCCGCGAGTGTCGCCCCGAGCGCGAACGCCAGCATCGGCACGTCGAAGCCGAAGCTCATGAAGAACCGGGGCTCGGCTTCCCGCAGCATCCGCACGAGCGCGCCGTGCAGCACGTACGCCACCGCGATCGCGGCGAGGCCTCCGAGCGCGGCGAGGGCCACGGCCTCGGTGAGGAGCTGGCGGATGAGGCGGGCGCGGCTCGCCCCGAGCGACACGCGCACGGCGATCTCGGCCTGGCGCGCCGCGCCGCGGGCGAGCAGCAGGTTGGCGAGGTTGGCGCACGTGATCAGCAACAGGATCCCCACCGACGCCAGCAGCAGCGTCAGCGACGTGGAGAACTGGTCGCTCGTGCCCGATGCGCCGCGCGCGGCGGGACGCAGGCGGAGATGCTGATCCAGGAACTCGGGCCTCTGCTCGCCGGTGGCGCCGTAGAACGCTTCGAGGTTGGCCTGAAGCACCGCGTTGGCCTGGGCCTCGGCTTGCGCTTCCGTCACTCCCGGTCGCAGGCGTCCGAAGACGTGGAGCCACATCACCTTGTCCGGCGGACTATCGTGCAGCCAATCGCCGCCGGGAAGCACGCGCGGCTGCAGCCGCACGGGGAGCCAGAGGTCCGGCTGCTGTCCGCTGGTTTCGCCCACGAAGCCCGACGGGGCCACGCCGATGACGGCGACACTCGAGTTGCGGAGCGTCAGCGGCCGGCCGAGGACGTCGGACCGGCCGCCGAAGCGGCGCTGCCAGTAGGCGTGGCTGATCACCGCGTAGGGCGGCTCGCCCTCGTCCTCGGCCGCGCTGAAGAGGCGGCCGATCGCCGGCCGAACGCCGAGCACCTCGAAGAACCCGCCCGAGACCAGGCGACCGCGAACCTCCTCCGGCGGGCCGCCCTCGACGCGCATCCGCCATGTGTTCAGTCTGCTCTCCGAAGCCATGAGCGCCGAGAAGCCGGGGGTGTTGTCGCGCAGCTCTTCGAACTCGGCGAAGCTGACCCAGGACCGAACGCCGTCCACTCGTCCGCGCCACGACCCCGTCGCGGTGGGCCTCGTGAGCATCACCAGGCCTTCGGGGTCTTCGACCTTGGGTAGCGGCGTGTGCAGCGCGCCGTTCCACAGGCTGAAGATCGCCGTGTTGGCCCCGATGCCGAGGGCCAGCGACAGCACGGCGACCGAAGCGAACGCGGGGCGCGCCGCCATCGTGCGGAAGGCCAGGCGCAGGTCCTGCCGGATCACGTGACCATGCTCCCGGGGCGCGATCGTGAGCAGGTCCCAGGCGGCCTGGGCCCAGAGCGCGGCTTCGGCCCGCCAGGCCCCCGTTCGCCGGGCTTGCTCCAGCTGCTCCGCGAACAGGAGTCGCATCTGGCGGCCGTACTCGTGCCGGAACGGCGCGGGATAGCAATGGAGCAACGTGCCGTAGATCGCCTCGGCGCGTCTCATGCGCCCGGCACCAGCCCGGTCTCTCTCGCCTGCCGCACCAGGGCGTTGAGACGCGCGACCTCGGCCGCGGCCACACGCCGGCCGAGCTGGGCCAGCCGGTAGTACCGCCTCCGCTCGTCGGTGCTCGAGGGGTCCGGGCTCTCGTCCAGCTCCTCGATCAACCCCTGCTCGAGCATGCGGCGGACGGAGCTGTAGAGCGTGCCCGCGCTCAGCTGCACGGCGCCGCCAGTCCGCGCGGCCACGTCCTGCAGGATCGAGTAGCCGTGCCGGTCGCGATCCGCGAGGGCGATGAGGATGTGGAACACCGCGGTCGGCAGGGGAAGGAAGGACTCGGGCTCGGAATCGTTCATCGTCGCCTCTCTAACGCCGATAGATATAGCGACAACAAGTATAGTGTCAAGCGCCATATCTATGGCGTCCTGAAGTAATTGATTTATCTGTACATCGAGAGGCACTTAAACATACCTTGACTGGAATATTCCCGTAGTGGCATATTAGGACCATGATCGAGACGTTCGCCGCCCTCGCCGAGCCGACACGGTTCCGCATCGTCGAGCTGCTGCTCTCCGGACCGCGCGCGGTGAACGACATCGGGGAGCGTCTGCAGCTCAACCAGCCCCAGGTCTCGAAGCACCTGCGGGTGCTGAAGGAGGCGCGGCTCGTCGATGTGCAGCCGCGCGCCCAGCAGCGGCTCTACGAGCTGCGCTCCGAGCCCCTCCGCGAGTTCCACGACTGGCTCGAGCGCTACCGCCGCATCTGGGATGCGCGCTTCGTGGAGCTGGACGGCCTCGTCCAGGAGATCAAGGAAAAGGAGACGTCCGATGGCCGCAAGCGAAGGAAGTGACCGGGGACGCCCGAACGCGACGTCGCTCCTGCGAACGTCCGACCGGGAGATCGTGATCACGCGGACCTTCGACGGGCCGGCCCGCATCGTTTTCGAGGCCTGGACCCGGCCCGAGCTGGTGCGCCGATGGTGGGCGCCCGGTCGCTCGGGGTCTCCATGGTGAGCTGCGAAGCCGACGTCGAGGTCGGCGGCCGCTACCGATACGTCCTCAAGCCCGCCCAGGGCGACGCGTTCGCGTTCTCGGGCCAGTACTCCGAGGTCACTCCGCACTCGCGCCTCGTCTACAGCGCGTTCTTCGAGCCGAAGGGGGAGGGGCCCGCGGGGACCCCGCCATCGTCACGGTCACGTTCGACGAGCGCTTCGGCCAGACGCACGTCGTGTCGCGCGAGGTCTATCCTTCCAAGGAGGTCCTCGACGGCGCCCTCGCCACGGGCATGGAGCACGGGCTGCGCGTGACGATGGACCAGCTGGACGAGCTCGTCGCGTCGCTGCGCTGAGACTCCCCCGGCGGCTTGCGGGGCTCCGGGGGCTCGTGTAGCGTAAATGGCTCCCTCGCCCCGACGGCGTCGCCGCGGAGAGATGCGAGAGTGGTTGAATCGGCGTGACTGGAAATCACGTGTGCCGGTAACCCCGGCACCGAGGGTTCGAATCCCTCTCTCTCCGCCATCTCAGTAACTTGCCGAGGCGTACGCCGCGTGTGCTCGCTCACGTGCCTAGCGCTCTCTCCGCCATCGCAGGCGCTCGACGTCGAGCACGAAGATGGCGGCGTTCTCCCCATGAGGCTCGTCGTCATCGTTCGAAGTGACGACCTTGCCGCCCGAGACGCGGATCTCGCTCGGGCCCAACCGCACCGCCCGATGCTCGTAGATCCACCCCGGCCCGTCTCCCGTGGCGTCGAGCCGCTCCATGCGGAGCGTACCGATGTCCAATCGGTGGACAGGCGTCTGCCCAGACCGGCGCGTGCCCTCGTACCCGAGGGAGCCGATGACGTAGATGGCCCCCCCGATCAGCGTGGCTGTGTGGAAGTCGGTTGGCGGGAACACGGCCTCGGGATAGCCGAAGATTGCGATCGAACCGTCGCCGCCGTGGACGAACACGTCGTTGTAGATGCAGAAGTCGGGATCGTAGGAGTCCTCGTGTTCGCCGGCGATCTGCACGATGCGGCCGTCGGGGAGAAACGTGATCGACTGGCCGAACCGCATCGCAGACCACACGGGTGATCCCGCATGCGATGAGGCGAGCTCGAACGTGGCAGCTGCCTGGTAGCCACTAATTCCCGCGCGGATCATCGCCTCCCAAAAAGGCTCCTGCATGAGGTCGGGGTTCGTCGTTCCGAAGGTACGAGTCCTTGCGCGGAGAAACTCTTCTTTCGAGGTACCCGTGATTCTCTGGGCTGTTCCTCCTAGCCCGCAGAGTGCCCTGCGACCCGCCTGCGATAAGTGGCGAGGGTCGGCTCCGGCATCGAGGAGCAGCTTGGCGATCTCCTTCGTCTCCGCGTGGTAGAGCACGCTGTCGGTCTTCGATTCGTAGTTCACGTCTGCGCCCGCCCCAAGCAGGACCTTGGCGCACTCGAGATCCGCGCACTCAACTGCGCACATGAGGGCGGTGCCGTCGAACTCGTCTTTCTGCTCGAGGTCCTGGCCGATGTCGAGGAGCCAGCGCACGATTTCAGGATGGTGGCCTTCGATTGCGTAGAACAATGGTGGCTGGCCGCATCGTCCGCGCGCGTCAACGTCGGCGCCGAGATCGCGAAGCAGTTGGGCCTTCGCGAGCTCGCCTGCGAGCAGAGCCACGAGCCAAGCAGTCCTTTCCCACCAGTCTGTCTCTTCCAGAGGCGCGCCGCCAGTTGCTAGCCGCTCGACGTCGGCTAGCGAGCCGAGCACGACCGCCTCGATGAGCGGAGTCCACTGGAGTTGCCCCCTGTCGGCGCCGGCGTCGAGCAGTAAACGGACCGCGTCGAAGCGGCCGATGCGCGAAAGTACACGCAGTCCGGACTCCTTGTATGTAGTGATGCCGTTGAGGTCCACGCCATTGGCGACGAGCAGGCCAAGTAGGTCAAGTAGGCGAGGGTCGCGGGCGACGTCGCGGTTGTGAACCGCAGCAAGGAGGGCATCGTAGCCATGCTCGCCCTTGTATCGGACGTCCGCACCCGCCGCGATCAGGGCGGCGACGACATCCGGATCGCCTTGGCCAATTGCGGTGGCGAGGTCGAGGTCCTGGTTCCCCAAGGCCATGGTGGAAATCCTCTCACGCCAGCGTATCGGTCTGCCTGGCGACACGGTCCTTCACTCTCGCGATGCTCTCCTGCCGCGGCGATCGCCGAGTTGCCGAGCGATGACTGGAGGGAAGACCCTCCGAGGTCGATTCTCGGCTTTCCGGAACGGCGGTAACGAAGCATCGCTCGCGGCTGCCCTGATGTACTGCCGGCGAGTAACCTGCTGTCCCGCCACGAAGTACTTGGGAAAGCCTCGCCGCAAGCGGCCTTTCAGGTTCCAATCGCGCTCGATCCCGTGCTGGCGCCCGTCCCGCCAAAGGCGCTCTTCGTGCACCGACGCCTGGTCTTCGTTGATCCACCACTCGAATCCATGGTGCTGGCCACGGTTCATGAAATAGACCTCCGCAAGACACCTTCTGCGCGGCTTTCTCCAGGTTTCGTGCCACCAGAGATCAATGCCGGTACCGTAGTGCATTCGGTAGGTGCCCAGGAGCCGGCCGTCATCTCCCCACTGACTAGCGACCCCATGCTCCAAGCCCCGCACGTACGGGGTGGCGGATAGGAGACGGCCCGGGATATCGATCCGATACCTGGTGCCGTGTAGGCGGCCATCGCGCCAACCGCAATCGCTCTGGAGGTTGCCCCCGGCGTCGAACCCTCGGGCGCCGACCAGTCGTCCCTCGATGAAGTACTCGACCGTCGCCTTGGCTCCGTTTGCGTGCCGTTCGGTGATGCGCTTCTCGGCTCGGCTCGGTATGGAACTTCGGAAGCGTGGGGTAGTCCTCATCGTGCGCGCCAGGTTCTTCGTGGCCACGGCTACGCTCCCTTGAAGCAGAGAAGGGGCCGCAGCGTGCGCACGACGCGGACGAGCTCGCGCTGTGCCCGGAGCACGTCGTCGATGTCCTTGTAGGCGGACGGCGCTTCCTCCCGGAGTCGTGGAGCTAGCCGATGGTCGAACCAGACGCCACGCAGCTCGCGCGTGACGTCCTTGGCGGACAGGCGGTGCCGGGCCTCGGTCCGGCTCAGCCGTCGCCCCGCCCCGTGGGCGCTCGACGCCAGCGCCTCCTGACAGCCGCGACCCTCGACGTGGAAGCTGTGCGTACCCATGGATCCGGGGATGAGACCGCGCTCGCCCTCTGCCGCGGACATCGCCCCCTTGCGATGCACCCACAGCGACTCCCCGAGATGGGTCTCGCGGCGAACATGGTTGTGGTTGCACGAAACGTATGAAGCTTCGTCGGCCAGGATCCCCAGCACGTCTTCGACCACGTCGCGGACGGCATGGACCATCGTCAGCCGGCTGGCTTCCGCGTAGTCCAACGCCCAGGTCACGTCATGCAGGTAGGCGTCCCCAGGCGGGCTGTTGGCGCTCAGGAAGCGAAGGCCGTTGCGACCAGCGGAGCACAGACCAAGGTGGTGATCCCGGATCGCCTGGCCCATGCCGCGCGAGCCGCTGTGAACCATCAGCCACAGGCGCCCCGTCTCATCGGCTTGCAGCTCGACGAAGTGGTTCCCCCGGCCCAGCGTACCAAGCTGGAGGGATCCCTCGTTCTGCTTGAGCGCCTCGAGGTGCTTAGAGCTCAAGGCAACGGCATCGAGAGCCTCGGGAAGCCGATGCCCAGTCTTCCTGCTGTGGCGGATGACGGGAACGCGGCGGTACAGGCCGGCGAGGATCCCTGCCGCGGTCCGCTCGTCGTCCAGCAGCGCTGCTTCGCCGTCGAAGGCGATGGCCGCGACGCCGCATCCGATGTCCCCGCCCACAGCGTTCGGGTACAGGACGTTCGCGGTCGCCACGACCATGCCAACGCACACGTCCGTCGCGAGGTGGACGTCCGGCATCACCGCGACATGGCGCACGTCCTCGCTGTGCGCCAGCCGCCGGATGGCGGCCTCCACGTCATGCGGCAGCCGTTCCTCGACCCAGTACCGAACCTCTGCACCGGGCACGTCAGCCACGACACACCTCCTCGCTCAGTCGCACGTCGAACACGATCTCGGGAACCCGCTTCCGGTGGATGGTCCGCGCGACCTCTTCCCGGAAGGAGGCTGCCGAACGGACCAATGCTGCCCTCGCGGCCGCCAGGTCGTCCAAACCCTTCCCCGGGGCCAGGACCACCGTCGCCATCAGCCGACTGGAATCGGGTGCGGGCTCGACGAACGCCACGGCCGCACCGAGCAGGGCCTCGCCCTCACACTCGCCGGCCAACGTCACCGTCGCCGCCCTCTCCACCTGCTTGCAGAGCTGTTGCACCTTCCAGTTCCTCCTCCCCGATCGATCCGTCTCGTCGAAGAACTGCCTCGGGTCCGCTTCCTCGTCGGGACGCACTTCGTCCCTTCGCGGGAACCTGTGTTCCCGCGTCTTGTGAGAAGACACACGCACTCCTTCAGGCGGAGCGAGTGAAAGGCACTCCACCTGTTGAAACGGCGTTGCTTTGTTGAGGAGCCTGGCCCCCTAGCGGAGGCAGCCGACTAGGCTAGCGACCGGCGAGGGGGAGGCTCGACGCTGTCAATTCGACGTGTGATGCAAGCATCGGCGGCCTCCTACGATCATCTGGCGAACACTATCGACGCCAGAGCAAGCAACCTTACGCGCGTCCTGCGGCACCCGTCAAGCGAAAAGCGCAGCGTCTTGCCTGAGACGTCCGGTTCCACCCTCCTTTCTCGATAGATACCAGTGAGCCCCCGGTGCGAGATGTCCTCGCACCGGGGCGGGGAGGGTAGGGAAATGGAAGACCGCTGGGCCGGCACGCTGGCCACATTCGCGAGAGTGCTCTTTGCAGGGGTGGCGCTGTCGCTGGCGGCCACCAGCCACGCTGCTGATGCGAGGGCTGATCCGTGCGTCCCGAGGGTAAAGCTGTGGCCCTTCGGGCCGGAGGCTCCGGCGGGAGCGCAAATCGTGCCGTTCTGCGACTACGTGGGTCTCGTCAACTCGGGAATGGCCCAGCAGGTGGCGCCCCGGCTGACCCTGAAGCAGAAGATACAGGAGTACCACACGGGCGCGAAGAACGAGCGCTTCATCAACAGGTACATGAGACGGCACCCGGAGCTGACGGACCTGCGCGCGCTGATGAGCAGCCAGGTCACGCTCGGACCCGGCGTGCGCCGGCAGGGCGACGGCAACTTGCGGATCACGTTGCCCAGCGGCGACAAAGTCGTGACGCTGCGCCGGCACGCGATGCTGCAGGGCCTCGCCGACTCCATCCGTTTCGGACGTGACCGCGACCAGCTTGTCGAGATGTACAGGACCCTCTACGAAGAGCTGCCCGGGCCTGCGATCGATCCCGCGTCCAACGGCGGTGTCGTCCTTCCGACTCCCGACAGCCTTACGAACGGCTCAGCCGCCGACGCCCGAGGGGCGCTCGGCCTTCTGGGGACACTCGCGCCGGTCGTCGAGGCCTTGATGCCGGTCGGGCCTCCGATCGCGTTCAGCGGCTGCAATGCCGAGGTCGGCGCCTCGTTCGTGTTCGGCGACAACAAGTACAGGAACCCGGAGTCGCCCGCCGAGCAGTTCTTCCAGGTGCACGACGGCTTCGGGCTGTTCGCGAACTTCAACTTCCCCAACAAGCCGTACCTGACGTGCGTGAGGGACCAGTCCGTGCGCGGCGCGTGCACGGCGTTCGCCGCCACGTCCGCGGCCGAGATGATGGTCGGGCGCGCGACGGCCACCCACGTGAACTTCTCCGAGCAGGACATCTGGGAGCACTACAACCTCGCGCTCTGGGGCGGCAACGTCGTCTACCTCGGAGAGACGGGGACGGCCGTAACCATCGTCAACGGAATGAAGAACACGGGCTACCCCATCCCCTACGAGCAAGACTGGAACTACAACCCTTCGTTGAGCCGCAACCAGACGACCTACAAGAATTCGTGCGCCTCCCCCTACCCGTCCACGGAACCCTGCTCGGACACGACGCCGCAGGCTCCCCTCGTGTGCGCCTTCGATCCCAGGTTCGGCAACGTGCGCTGCTCGATGGTGGACGCCGGGATTCCCGGCTCGACTCACTTCGTGACGGCCGGCTCCAACTTCTGGTTCCCGCAGGACACCGAAGGCTCGACCGACCTCATTCGCATGCACGTGGCGCAGAACCACGGCGTGACGATCGGATTGACCCCCACGGCCGCGTTCATGGGTCTCTACTTCCGTTTGGCACAAGGCCTTCCGGACCACAGCTATGGCGGGTTCATGCCCTACGACCAGAACGACCTGAAGACCTCGCGCGAGGGACACTTTGTGCACGTGGTCGGCTACATCAGCAACGAGGACGTCCAGTTGGCGATTCCGGGGGCGCCGCTGGCCCCGTCGCACGGCTACTTCATCATCAAGAACAGCTGGGGCGCGAGGTGGGGCGACGGCGGCTACGGGTACCTCCCCTGGGACTACGTGAAGGCCCGTGCCTGGGAGGCCGTTTACATCTCGGGCGTCCAGTAACGGACGCTCCCCAGGGCTCGCTCCGCTCCCTCCCGCGCGCCGAGCGTGGGAGGGAGTTTCGTCATTGTCCGGGTCCGCGCGATCGTCTATCGTTCACGGATGGACGCGCCCGACAGCGGCGCCCTCTCGGACGCGTTCGAGGTCTCCTACGGCGAGCTCCGACGGCTCGCGCGCCAGCAGCTGCGCCGGCTGCGTCCCGGACAGACCCTGACCCCGACCGCCCTCGTCCACGAGGCGTTCGTAAAGCTCGTAAAGGGCCCGGTGAAGGCGGAGGACCGAAGCCACTTCCTCGCTCTCGCCGCGCGCGCCATGCGCCAGGTACTCGTCGACTACGCGCGACGACGATCGTCCGGAAAGAGGGGCGGCGGCTTGCGCCCGGCGACGCTGGACGGCGACGCGATCCCCGTCGAGGCCCTCGCGGAGGAGATGCTCGGGATCGACCGCGCCTTGAAGCGCCTCGAGACCCTCGACGAGCGCCTCGCGCGGATGGTCGAGTGGCGCTTCTTCGGCGGCATGACGGAGGACGAGGTGGCGAGCGCCATGGGCGTCACCTCCCGCACCGTCCGGCGCGACTGGCAGAAGGCTCGCGCCTTCCTCTTCCGCGAGCTCGCCGGTGAAGAACCCGCCTGACCCGCGCGCCGCGGGCTCCGACCCCGCCCGCGATCGCGCGCGCTGGCAGCGCCTCTCCGCGCTCCTCGACGAAGCCTTCGAGCTCTCGCCCGAGGCGCGTCCCAAGTTCCTCGACGCCGCGTGCGGGGGCGACGTGGAGCTGCGCCGGCAGGTCGAGGAGCTGCTGACGGCGGACGCGGCGGCCGGCGAGTTTCTGTCGGTGCCCGCGGCCGAGCGCGCGGCTCCGCTGTTCGCGGAGACGGACGCGGGCACGACCGACGCGCCGACGAACGCCCGCGGACGCGTCATCGGTGCCTATCGCCTGCTCGGCGAGCTCGGCGAGGGCGGCATGGCCCTGGTCTACCTGGCGGAGCGCGCGGACGGCCAGTTCGAGCAGCAGGTCGCCCTGAAGCTGCTGAAGCACGGCGTACACGGCGAGCTGTCGCAGCGCCGCTTCCTCCAGGAGCGCCAGATCCTCGCGCGGCTCCAGCACCCCGCCATCGCCCGACTGCTCGACGGGGGCGTGACCCCCGACGGCATCCCTTTCTTCGCCATGGAACGCGTCGAGGGCGTGCCGGTTACGGAATACCGCCGCGAGCAGCGGCTCGGGACGAGGCAGATCCTCGCCATCTTCCTCGAGATCTGCGACGCCGTGCAGTACGCCCACCGCAACCTCGTCGTGCATCGCGACCTCAAGCCCTCGAACATCCTGGTGGATGCCGCTGGGCACGTGAAGCTCCTGGACTTCGGCATCGCCAAGCTGCTCGCGGAAGGAAGCCCCGGCGACACCGCCGAGTTCACGCGGACGCTAATGCGTGCCCTGACGCCCGAGTACGCGGCCCCCGAGCAGATCCTCGACGAGCCGGTCACGACCGCGACGGACGTGTACTCGCTGGGCGTCGTGCTCTACGAGCTGCTCACGGGGGCGCGGCCCTATCCCAGCGCGCGAACCGGTGCGCTGCGCCTCGAGCAGGCGGTCCTGGAGCACGAGCCGGCCCGTCCCAGCGGCCGCGTCGAAAGCCGCGAGCGCGCGCGCGAGCTCCGCGGCGACCTCGACTGGATCGTGCTGAAGGCGCTCCAGAAGGAGCCGGAGCGGCGCTACCCGTCGGCGGAGGCGCTAGCCGCGGACGTGCGCCGCCATCTCGAGGGCCAGCCCGTGTCGGCGCGACGGGATACGGTGCGCTACCGCGCGTCGAAGTTCGTGCGCCGGCATCGGCTGGGAGCGGCCGCGGCCGCGCTCATCCTCCTCACGCTGGCGGGCGGCCTCGTCGCCACCACGTGGCAGGCGCGCCGCGCCGAGCGCGAGGTGCTCAAGGCCGATGCGGTGAAGGACTTCCTGAAGAGCCTCTTCGCGGCTTCCGCTCCCTCGGAAGCGCAAGGTGCTACTCGTACGGCCCGCGAGCTGCTGGATGACGGCGCCCGACGGATCGAGACGGATCTGAAGGACCAGCCGGAGGTCCAGTCGGAGGTCGCGCGGCTGATCGCCGCGACCTATCAGCAGCTCGGGGAGTACGATCAGGCCCTGCGGCTGCTGCGTGCGGATCTGGAGCGGCGGCGGCGCGACGGACCCAGGAGCGTGGCGGCGGCGGAGTCGCTGACGCAGCTCGCCGACGTCTACTACGACCAGGGCCGGTACGCGGAGGCCCGTCCCCTCTACGAAGAGGCCCTCGTGATCCAGCGCAACACGGGCGGCGGACGCACGCCCGAGGTCGCCACGCTGCTGTGGGATCTGGGCGGCATCAAGCGCAACACCGACGACCTGGCCGGAGCGGAAGCCACCGACAAGGAGGCGTTGCAGATCTTCGTAGCGACGAAGGGCGACGATTCGAGGGAAGCGACGTGGGTGCGCGAGAGCCTCGCGATCATCTGCTCCCAGCAGGGCCGGACGGCGGAGGCCGTGGCCATGCAAACTCCCGTCGCGGCGTGGCGGGAAGCCCACGACGGTCTCGATCACCCGGAGACCATAAACGCCCGCTACAACCTCGCGACCTACCTGCTGCGCCTCGGCCAGATCGCCGAAGCCGCGCGGATCGAAGCGGACGTCGTCGAGCGGCAGCGGCGCGTGCTCGGGCCGCGGCACGACCGCCTCGCGGCCGGGCTCCGCGTGCTCGCCCGCGCCCGGCACGATGCGGGCGACGCCGAGGCCGCCCGGCCGCTCATCGCCGAAGCGTTGTCGATCCACCGCGAGCGCTTCGGTCCCCGCCACATCCAGGTCGCGATCGATCTCGGCTGGCAAGCCCAGATCGAGTCGCGCACCGGCCGCATCGGCGAGGCGGAAAAGGACGCCCGCGACGCCCTGCGGATCCTCACGTCCGACTCGGGCGCCGTCGTCAGCGACCTCGCCACGATGCGCTTCTACGCCGGCAGTGTCCTCGCGGAGGTCGGACGCGACGCGGACGCCGAGGAGGAGCTCACGCAAGCGATCGCGAGCTTCCGCTCGCGCCAACCCGCCGAGGCCCTGCTGCTCGGCTCCGCGCTCGACGCGCTCGCGGACATCGAAAGGCGGACGCGCCGGACGGACGCCGCCGCGCGGCGCGCGCAGGAAGCGGTCGCGATCCTCGACCGCAACGACTGCAAGGACCATCCCGCCGTCGCCTTCGCGCACGTGCGCGCCGGCGCCGCGCGCTGGGCCGACGGCCATCCGAACGTCGGCGAGCCGGAGATGCGCCGGGGGCTCGACGTCCTGACGCGCCGGTATCCCGAAGGACACGCCCAGCTCGCGGGCGCTCGGTTTCTGCTCGGCGACGCTCTGGCGGGGAGCGGCCGCGCGAGCGAGGCCCGGCCGCTCCTCGAAGCCGCTCTCGAGTGGCGGGAGTCCCACTTCGGCGCGCAGGATCCGCGCACGATCGCGGCGCGCCGGTTGCTGGAGCTCAGTCCGAAAGGTACTCCCGCCGGCAAATGAATCGAGGGGCGCGTGCTATCGTCATCCCCTTGAAGCTCGGTGTGCCGGAACGAGGTGCCTCATGTCGATGACGAGCTCTCTCCGTACGGCCGTGTGCTGCGCGACCGTAATCCTCGCCGCCAGCCCGGCGCCTGCGGCAACGCTGCCGCCAGGGTTCGGGGAAAGCCCGGTTGCCGAAGGCCTCCGATCCCCGACGGCGATGACCTTCGCCCCCGACGGCCGCCTGTTCGTTTGCGAGCAGGCCGGAACTCTTCGGGTCATCAAGAACGACGCGCTTCTCTCCACGCCGTTCGTGTCGTTGACCGTGAACGCCTTGGGTGAGCGCGGCCTCCTCGGTGTGGCCTTCGACCCCGCCTTTGCCTCGAACCAGTACGTGTACGTCTACTACACGGCCACGACTCCGAACGTCCACAACCGCGTGAGCCGCTTCACCGCGAGCGGCGACGTCGCGATGCCGGGGAGCGAAATGGCCCTGCTCGATCTCGAGCCGCTCGGGGCCACGAACCACAACGGCGGTGCCATCCATTTCGGTCCGGACGGGAAGCTCTACGTCGCGGTCGGAGAGAACGCCGTGTCCTCGAATGCCCAGACCCTGGGCAACCGGCTGGGCAAGATGCTTCGCATCAACGCCGACGGGACGATTCCCGCGGACAACCCGTTCTTCGGGACGGCCACCGGTCCCAACCGCGCCATCTGGGCGCTGGGCCTGCGGAATCCCTTCACGTTCGCCTTTCAACCGCTCTCCGCCACGATGTTCATCAACGACGTCGGAGAGAGCTCCTGGGAGGAGATCAACCCGGGAGTGGCGGGCGCGAACTACGGATGGCCTGTCACCGAAGGTGAGACGTCGGATCCGCGCTTCCAGAGCCCTCTGCACGCCTACAGCCATTCCGACGGGTGCGCGATCTCGGGAGGCGCCTTCCACAGCCCCTTCACGCCGAACTTCCCCTTCCGATACTGGGGCGCCTACTTCTTCGCGGATTTCTGCGGCGGCTGGATCCGCACGAGGCTCTCGAACGGCACGGTGGACGACTTCGCTTCCGACATCTCGAGGCCGGTGGACCTTTCTTTCGCGAGCGACGGCAGCCTCTACTATCTCGCCCGCGGGACGGGCAGCGCGACGGGCCTCGTGTCTCGAATCGCCTACGGCAACCAGGCGCCGCGCGTCGATCTCACCGTCAATGGCGGCGACGGGCCGGTGCAGCTGCCCGCGGGAGGTGCGATGCAGGTCGGCTGGTCATTCGATGCCGGGAACCCTGGAGTCCTCCCCTCGGCAGAGATCTATATCGGCCTCGTCACGCCCTTCGGGTTGTTCTGGGTGGATCCGGTCCAGGGATTCGTGCCGACTCTGTCCCGCGCCTACTCGGGACCCTTGCCGACCTTCGGGCCGTCGACGCTCACCACCATCCCGAACGTGGACGTGCTCCCTCCGGGCTTCTACTTCTGGCTGATCCTGGTGGACGAGCAGGTCGACGGGATACCCGCCGGCGATTTCTCGGACTTCGTCCTGACCTCACGGTAGCGCCTGGAGATGTGCGGCGCGTGCTCTCGGCTACACTGGGTCGGTGCGCGGAACCTCCATCGCTTGTCTCGCTGCCCTCGCCCTCCTGACCGCCTGTAGCAAGAAGGAGGCCGTCCCGGACATCACCGCCCAGATCCCCGCCCGGATCGTCGAGCTCCAGAGCACCGACGAGGAGGTCAGCGGCAAGGCCAATCTCATCCTGCTCCAGATCGGCGAGCCCGTCGTCCCTGCCGTCGTGCCGCTGCTGAAGAGCAGTGACCCGCGGATACGGGCCCGCGCCGCGACGACACTCTGGGGATTGGGACCCAATGCCAGGGCGGCGGTGCCCGCTCTGGCCCTGTCCGTCGGGGACGCGGAGATGGAGGTGCGCGTCGCCTCGGCCATGGCGCTCGAGGCCATCGGCCCCGATTCCCGGGACGCGGTGCCGGCGCTCGTCCGCGCTCTCAAGGACAGGGAGGGCCGCGTGCGACAGTGGGCGGCGAAGGCCCTGGGGAAGATCGGCCCCCCCGCCAAGGAGGCCCTGCCCGCTCTCGCCGAGGCCGCCAAGTACGACCCCATCCGGCCCGCGGTCGAGGAAGCGATTCGCCAGATCAAGGGCGAGTAAACCGGTCGTCAGACCTCTTCCCAGCGGAACCGCGCGAGGGCGATCGCCGCGAAGACGACGGCAAAGCCCAGGAGAACGAGGGTGGGGGCGAGGGCGGCGCTGAGGCCGAGGCCGCGCCAGGTCATCGCGTCCAGGCCGTCGACGGCCCAGCGGACGGGCACGACCTTCGTGGCCTGCTGCAGCCAGGCGGGAAAGACGAACGACGGCACCCAGGCGCCCCCGAGCATCACCATCATGAGGACGGCGAGGGAGGTGACTCCGCGCGCGGTGGCGGGGGTGTTCCCGAGGGCCGCGACGAGCACCCCGAAGGTCGCGGCCATGATCGAGCAGGAGAGGCAGACGGCGAGGAAGCCGAGGACGCTGCCGTGGATGCGGACCCCGAAGACGGCGATGGCGAAGGCGAAGGAGACGCCGAGGATCATCAGGGAGATGATGGCACCGCTCGCCGCCTTGCTCGCGAGGAGCGTCGAGCGCGAGACGGGGGCGCTGCGGAGGCGCTTCCAGAGACCTCGCTGGCGCTCGAGGAGGATCTCGACGCCGAGGTTCGCCATCGCGAACAGCAGGAACTGGATGCCCATGCCCGCGAAGGAGTGGGCGTAGCCGTTGTAGGCGACGGCCGCTCCCGCGGTCACCGCCTGCTCCCGCACGGCGTAGGGGATGCTGAAGCCCGGCACGGCCGCGTTCGAGCTGCCCTCCGCCTCCGCTGCGCGGTAGTAGCCCTGGATCGCCTGCAGCATCTGAGCGAGCGAACGCTTCTCGGCGTCGGGAAGCCCCGACTTGCCGACCTCGGCGAGCGACCTCTCGATCTGCGCGCGGCCCTGGGCGCCGGCGAACATCTCTCGGCTCACCGCCTGCATCACGTGCTGGGTCATGACTCCGCGGACGACCGCGAGCTCCGTCGCGTGCGAGGGATCGAAAAGGATTTCGAGTGACGGCTTCTCGCCGGCCCCGAAGAAGGAAGCACCCGCCGCCTCCCCGAACCCCCGGGGGATGACGACAGCCACGCTGGTCCGGCCGTCGCGCACCGCCTCGCGAGCCTCAGCTGCCGAAAGAGTCGTCACCTTCAAGGCGGGGTCCTCCCGGGCGCCGGCGACGATCGCGCTCGAGATGGCGCTGGCGTCCTCGTCCACGATGGAGACTGCGATCCGCGCGGGCTCGCGGGTCTGGGTGCCCGAGAAGAGGGAGCCGAAGAACGAGGCGATGGCGATGGGGACGACGAAGCTGACGATCACCGACCGTCGGTCCCCGAAGAAGAGCAGGAGGTCCTTGCGGACCATGGCGAGCAGGGGAGTGAGTCCCATCAGTCGCGCAAGCTCCTTCCCGTGAGGGCGAGGAACACGCTTTCCAGCGTGCCGGCGGCCCCGGGAGCGCCCCGGGCCCTGAGGCCGGCGAGGGTGTCGTCGGCGATCACCCGGCCGTGGTCGATCACCACGATGCGATCGGCCAGGCGTTCCGCCTCCTCCATGTAATGGGTCGTGTAGAGCAGCGCCTTGCCCCGGCGCTTCAGCTCCTCCAGGTTGTCGAAGATCGCGTTTCGGCTCTGGGGATCGACCCCGACCGTCGGCTCGTCGAGCAGGAGGATGTCCGGGTCGTGGAGGAGCCCCGCCGCCAGGTTCAGGCGCCGCTTCATCCCTCCGCTGAACGTCTTCACGCGGTCGCGGGCGCGCTCGCCCAGTCCGACGAGTGCCATAGCCGACGCCATCGCCGCGTCGAGAGCCGGGCCGTGGAGACCGTAGAGCCCGCCGAAGAAGCGCAAGTTCTCCCGCGCGCTGAGCTCGTCGTAGAGTGCCAGGTCCTGGGGCACGAGGCCGATCCGGCGCTTGGCCGGATCGCGGTCCCCCCGGAGTGGCTGCCCGGCGACCCGGACCTCGCCGCGCTCGGGGGTCACGATGCCCGCGACCATCGACACCGTGGTGGTCTTTCCCGCGCCGTTCGGGCCGAGGAGGCCCACGAGCGTGCCCGGGGCGAGGCTGAACGAGACGTCGTCCACGGCCACCAGCGCGCCGAACGTCTTCCGGAGGTGATCGACCTGGAGCAGGTCGACGGTCACTGGTGGTCCCGGGGGATCTTGTCCTCCCAGGTCTTCTCGCGGACGAGGACGCCGTCCTTCAGGAGCCGCCGCGTGCCCGTGTAGTAGAAGCTCTCGCGGTCGCCGCGGAAGGTGATGCGGCTCTCGAAGGTCAGGGTGCGGTCGGGCAGCTTCACCTCGATGCTGTGCTCGCCGCGGACCGACGCGGCCTCGGGAAGGTCGTCCTGGGCTTCGTGGACGATCGTCTCCTCGTCGCGGCTCGTGCCCCAGGGGTACTGAGAGGCGCCGGAGTTGAGAGCCGTGACGCGGGTGGAGCGCTTGGGGACGTCGCGCTCGATCTTCGCGATCTCGCCGTAGCCCGACGCGGTTCCCTCCTCGAGTGTCGCGTAGCCGGGAAGCTCCGGGTCCTCGGCCGGGGGCAGGAAGCGCGGCCGGGGTCGGTCTTCGTGGGGGACGACGGGTAGAGCCAGCTCGAGTCGGCATCGCCGAGGTGGAGGGTCGTGGTCACCGGGTACGGCGTACGGCCAGATCATCGGCCAGTGGGCGTTGTTGACGGCGAGGCGGATGCGATGGCCCTTCGGGAAGACCCACGAGGTGAAGTGCATCTCGATCTCGAGGGGGAAGGCCTGGCCGGGTTCGATGGCTCTGGGGTGCTCGGCCGACTCGCGGTGGGCGCCGTTCTGGCCCGCGCTCGCGACGAGCGTGACCGTGCCGTCGGGGGCAATGTCGGAGAGGCGCGCGAACCAGTGGGCGAGCGGCGCGTCGGCGGAGACCGTGAGGAGCGCCCGCGGCAGCCCGAGGATCTCCAGGTCCTCCTCGAGCGGGTCGGTGTCGTAGACGAGGCTGCAGGCGTCGGTGGGACGCTGGTCGGGTGCCACGTCGCCGAACCACATGACCGGGCCGCCCGCCTCGATAGCACTCGTGGGGACGTTGCGCAGCCGGTGCTCGGTGGCCGGGGGCACGCCGTCGGTGAGGGTGTGGTTCGGCTGCGGATGCAGGATCCGTTCCGGATGCGCGGGATCGGCCAGCCCTCCTCGTAGCGCCACTCGCCGGGCGCTTCCTCGAGGACCGGGCCCGGCGGGTGCCAGCGTCGGACGAAGACCGCGAAGCGCGGCTCGCTCATGATCCCGGTGTCCCGTCCCTTGAGCCAGTGATCGAACCAGCGCACCGCTTCGTGGCGCCATTCCATCTCCGGCTTCGGGTACGCGTCGTGGGGGAAGGCATGGGACCACGGCCCCACGATGGCCTTCACCGGGGCCTTCAGGTGCTGGAGCATGCGCGGCACGCTGTCGCGATAGCCGTCGTACAAGCCGCCGATCACGAACGTGGGGACGCGGATCGCGTCGTAGCGCTCCTTGAGGGCGGTGCGCTTCCAGAACGGCCCGTCCCGCTGCTGGCGCTTGTAGGTGAGCATCCAGGGCGGCGTGTCGAAGCGGTTCGCGAAGTACTGCTCGTCGATCCTGAAATCCGGGGCGCCCGGGAGGAGGTTCCAGAGGTCCATGCTCATCTCCCAGGAGTCGACGTGCATCATCCCGTCGATGAAGTGCACGTCGTCCTGGTAGAGGTCGTCGGTGGCGTCCACCGCGATGATGGCCTTGAGCGCGGGCGGGTTCCGCATCGCCATGTGGATGGAGTTGAAGCCGCCCCAGGAGATCCCGAACATGCCCACCTTCCCCGTCGGAGAAGGGCTGCTTCGCGAGCCAGGCGATGACCGACGTCGCCGTCCGCGTTCTCCTGGTCGCGAGTACTCGTGGGGAATGAGCCGGCCCTCGCTGTTGCCCGTGCCGCGGATGTCCACGCGCGCCACGACGTAGCCCCGGCGGACGAAGTACGAGTAGAGCGAGTAGCAGGATCCCCGGCTCTCGGTCTTGCGATACGGCAGGTACTCGAGCAGGACGGGGAAGCGCTCCCCCGCGCGTCCTCCCGCGGGCACGTAGAGGTCGGCGGCGAGGCGGACGCCGTCCGGCATGGGAATCCAGGCTTCCCGCATCTCGATGCCGTACTTCGGGGGAGACGGCTCGAAAGGCGCGGCCTTCGCCTTCTCCGCCGCGGGGGACGGGCTCGGGAGGAGGGCGGCGGCGGCGACGAGACCCCAGGAGAGGCGCATGGCGCCAGAGCTTATAGCCGTTGCGTCACCGGGCGGAAGGAGCCCTCGCCATGTCTCTCGCCGCCTCGAGCAGGCGCTTGTGCTCGGCGCGGTCGCCGAAGTGGTAGCCGTGGTAGGGGTCGATGCGCGGCGTCCCTCCGCGCTCGGTGATCGCCGCCTCCAGCGCGGCTCCCGCCCCGCTCCGCTCGCCCAGCGTGTGAAGGGTTTCCGCCAGGCCGAGGGCCGCGGTCTGTCCGTCCGGCCAGATCTCGACGGCCCGGGCGAACTCCTGCCGGGCCTCGGGCATGCGGGATTGGCGACGGTAGAGATCACCGATGAACAGATGGGCGAGATAGCGCAGACGTGCGGGGTCGGCGCCCGATGCGGTCCGCTCGAGCTCGGCGAGGGCGGCCTCGGCGCGCCCGTCGAGCCATATGCAGCGTCCCATTCGCAGCCGTGCTTCCCATAGCAGCGGATCCCTGTTCAGCAGCTCGCGGTAGAGGCCTTCCGCGGTGTGCAGGTCCTTTTTCGCCGCGGACGAGAGCTTTGGCTGCACCGAGGGGACTCGGCCGTTTCGAAACGTTCCCCGTGCCTCGTAGGCCTGGCCGAGGGCGAAGGCGAGGAATGGGTCGTCCGGGAAGAGCAGGACGCCGCGATCGAGGAGGAGGATGGCGTTGTCGACGCCGTAGCTGCCCAGGGAGAGGAGGCCCGCCGCGCGATACCACGCGCGGAGAAAGGCCTCCTGCTCCTTCGTCCACGTATTGAGCCCCGCGAGCCTCCGGGCGCAGTCCCACTGGCCGTCGGCCTCCTCGGAACCCTCCTCCTCGTACAAATAGAGGGCGGCTTCGGTGTGGAGCATCACCGCGGCCGGAAGCACGACCCGGATCGCGTCGTCTTCGACCTCGCCGACGGCCGCGATGAGCGCGCCCGGGCTCCAGGTGACGATCTCGCGAAGCGCTTCGTCGCCGTCGTCGCGCAGGTACCGCTGGACCAGCGCGCCGTACCGCATGGCGTCCGCCCCAGGGTTTGCCCTTGGCGCTTGGATTGCCATCGAGGTGGCGGCGAGCACCCAGGCCCCGACGATCGCGCTCATCGCGACACCAGATAGCCTTTCCGTGCGACGACCTTCGCCGACCGTCCCTTCACGCGAATGTCGAGGCGGTGCCAGCCCGGCCGCGCGACCCCCCGCGGCGTGTAGCTGAGGACGTAGCGGGTGCGGAACTCCTGGAGGATCTCGAGGAAGGCCTGCCGCAGCCGATCGGACGACCCCACGTTGAGGAGCCGTCCCCCGGTCGTCGAGCCCACCCGGTCGAGGAACTCCACGTCCACCTCCTCCTCCCATCCCGCCTGCACGCCGTAGACGACGACCTCGGTGCGCCGGGCCGCGTCGAGTACGTAGCTCTCCAGGAGCCAGCTCGCGGTCTCTTCTCCGTCGGTGAAGATGACGGCGAGGACCCGGCCAGAAGCGGCGTCGCCCAGCGCCAGGGCCGCGAAGGTGCCGTCCACCAGGGACGTCCCGCCGCCCGCGGTGAGGGCGTCGATTCGGGCCCGGAGGAGCGCGAAGTCTGTCGTCGGAGGCGACATCAGGGAAAGCCCGTCGGCGAATGAGATGAGGGTCGCCCGATCCCCCGGTAGCAGGCCGTCCAGCACGGCGTGGCTCGCGCGCTTCAGCTCCACGAGCTCGTCGCCGTACACGCTGCCGCTGACGTCGAAAGCCAGGATGACGGTGAGGGGAAGCTCCTCGTGCAGGACGCGCTCCACCTCCTGAACCACCCCGTTGTCGCGCACCTCGAAGTCCTGGGCCTGGAGTCCGAGGATCGGTCCGTCCCCTTTCTTCACGAGCACGCTGACCTTCACGACCTCGACGGTCGTCTCGAAGGTCGGCACCTGGGCGGAAGGGGCCAGGGCGAAGAGAGCGAGGCTCGGAAGCAGGATCGCTGTCGCCTGCGACATCCGGCGGGATTCTAGCCCCGAGTCAACGTCACCCGCGGGAAATCAGTGATCACGCAGATTTTCGCGTCGAAGCCCCGAAGTGCAAGCCCTGCGGGCACGCCGCCCGCGGGACGGAGCGGGCGGCGTGCCGATGGAACGACTTGCAGGGTCGCTTGGGGCCGACCCGCACTGGCACGAAGTTTGGTCCATTGGGTCGTGAGCCTTCGTGTCGCTCGAGACCCATGGGGGAATCGGCCGCTACTGATCCAATCGCTCCGGACGCACCGCCGGTGAGCCCGTCGCCGGGGGGGAGTCCGCGGTACCGGGTCGAGGCGCCTCTCGGGGGGGGCGGCATGGGGATCGTCTACAAGGCGGAAGACACCCGCCTCGAACGTGCGGTGGCCCTGAAGTTCCTCCCGGATCACCTCGTTCAGGATCCCCAGGCGATCGAGCGGTTCGAGCGCGAGGCCCGCGCCGCCTCCGGGCTGAACCACCCTGGCATCTGCACCGTCCACGACATCGGAGAGCTGGAGGGCCGTCCCTTCATCGCCATGGAGCTGCTCGAGGGCCGGACCCTCAAGCGGCGCATCGACGGCCGACCCCTCTCCACGGAGCGGCTCCTGGACCTCGCGATCCAGGTGGCGGACGCGCTCGACGCCGCCCACGGCAAGGGGATCATCCATCGCGACATCAAGCCGGCCAACATCTTCGTCACGGAGCGGGGCCAGGCGAAGGTGCTGGACTTCGGCCTGGCCAAGGTGGCCGCGAGCGCGCTCGACATCTCGAGCCGGCCCACCGCTTCCGCCGAAGGAGTCCAGACGACCCCCGGCGCGGTGATGGGCACGGTGGCCTACATGTCTCCGGAGCAAGCGAGGGGCCTGCCCCTCGACACGCGCACCGACCTCTTCTCCTTCGGCGCCGTCCTCTACGAGATGGCCACGGGCCGCACGCCGTTCGAGGGAGAGACCGCCGCCGTCATCTACGACGCGATCCTGAACCGGGAGCCTCCGGTCCCTTCCTCGGTCAACCGTCTGGTCCCCGCGGACCTCGATGACGTGATCCTGAAGGCGCTCGAGAAGGACCGCGACCTCCGCTACCAGTCCGCGCGGGACCTGGAGGCCGACCTGCGACGGCTGCGCCGCGACTCGACGTCGGGGAAGCGTTCCGCCGTCGTCTCCGGCGGCCCGAGCCCGCCCGTCTCCATCCGAGCGAGGTCGCGTCGCCGACGCCTCGGCACGGGCCTGTCGATCGGGCTCGCGCTCGGAGGCGCGACGGCGCTCTACCTGGCGAGCGCCCCCGAGCCTCCCCGGGTGACGGGATACCGCAAGCTCACGGACGACCGTGCGTTCAAGGTCTGGCCCGTGACCGACGGCACCCGCATCTACTTCACCCGGGTGCTGGCGGCGCACCAGAACGCCATCGGCCAGGTCTCGGTGGGGGGCGGCGAGGTGGTCACGCTGCAAACGGGCCTGCCCTCGTCCCGCCCGGCGGTGATGGACGTGGCGAGCGACGGCTCCGAGCTGCTCGTGGCCGGGGAGCGGGAGGCCGTGGGCACGACGCCGCGGCCGGTCGAGCTCTGGGTCGTTCCCACGTTGGGGGGAACGCCTCGCCGCGTGGGCGACCTCCGGGTCACGAGCGCCGTCTGGTCGGCGGACAGGGAGCGCATCGCCTTCACCGACGGGGACGCGCTCTTCCTCGCGGCCGGCGACGGATCGGGCGCCCGGAAGATCTGGGACGCGCCCGGGCCGGTCCTCCTCGCGGCCTGGTCGGCGGACGGACGACTCCTGAGCGCCACCGTGTACGAGCCGGAAGGCGTGCGTCTGTGGCTCCTGGGCGCCGACGGCAGGGAGGCGCGCCGCGCCGTGCCCGAGCTCGCGTTCCCCACGTGCTGCGGGCGGTGGACGTCCGACGGTCGCGGCCTCGTCTTCGAGGCGGTCGGCGAGCGCGGCTCGGACGTCTGGTTCCTGCCCATGCGAGGCCGCGCGTTCCTGGGCCGCGGGAAGCCGGTGCGGCTGACCCAGGGACCCATGGAGTTCCACCGGCCGGTCGCCCGGCGGGACGGCCTCGGGCTCTTCGCGGTCGGGACGCAGGCGCAGGGAGAGCTGGTTCGCTACGAGCCCCGGTCCCGCCAGTTCGCGCCCTACCTCGGCGGGATGTCCGCCCAGGGGATCGACTTCTCCCTCGACGGGCGGTGGATCGCCTACGTCGCGTTCCCCGCGGGCACCCTCTGGCGCGCCCGGGCCGACGGCACCGACCGGCAGCAGCTCACATTCGGCCCGGCGACGGTGGGCCTGCCGCGCTGGTCCCCCGACGGCCGCCGCATCGCCTTCGTGGAGTTTCCGAGGGACCGGCCGGCGCGCATCCAGGTCCTCGCCCTCGATGGAGGGGAGCCCCGCACGGTGCTCGCCGACGAGCGCGGCCAGACGGACGCGAGCTGGTCCCCCGACGGGCGAACGCTGGCAGTGGGCCTGGCCACGGCGGAGCATCGCGACGGCCGCCCGATCGACATCCGGCTCGTGAGCCCGGACGGGGGATCGTCCTCCCCGGTCCCCGGATCGCAAGGGCTGTTCAGCCCGCGGTGGTCGCCGGACGGCCGCTACCTCGCAGCCCTGACCCACGATTCATTGCAGCTTCGCCTCTACGACTTCGCGGCCGGACGATGGCGAACGCTGCTCGGCGAGAAGAAGCTCGTGACGTATCCGGAATGGGGCCGCGACGGCCGCCACCTGTTCGTGAGCGAGGGATCGCTGCGCGTCCGCCTGGGATTGGACGGTCGCCGAGACGTCGTGGCGTCGTTCGAGGGCCTCCAGCAGGCGAGCGAGCCCCTGGGCGAGTGGATCGGCCTCACCCCGGACGACGGCGTGCTTGCGCTGCGCGACGTGGGCGTGCGTGAGATCTTCGCCCTCGATTGGGAGCTGCCCTAGCGCGGCTCCGGTTCAGGGCGCGCCTCCCACCGTAACGATCGCGAGCTCCGGCCGGCACAGGAACCGCACGGGGAGCACGGACGTCCCGATCCCGCGGCTGACGTAGAGCCGCGACCCTCGCTCTTCGTACCAGCCCTCGAGGTAGCGGCCGCTCCCCGAGGGGAGCCAGAACGGCCGCACGAAAGGCGGGCGTACCTGGCCGCCGTGGGTGTGCCCGGCGAGGGCGAGGGGCACGCGGCCCGCGACCGCGTCGAAGAGCCCCGGGGAATGGAAGAGGGCGATGACGAACGCTCCCTCGGGGAGCGACCGGAGGGCCGTCTCCACGTCGGGGGCGCCTTCGGGATCGTCCACCCCGGCCAGCCAAACGCCCGGACGGAGCTCACGCGCCTCGTTGACGAGCAGGTGCACCCCGTGGGCGTCGTAGTAGGCGCGCTCGTCGGGGGGCCGTCTCTTGTGCTCCCAGTTGCCGCGGACCGCCCATACGCCGAGGGGGGCGCGCAACCGGTCGAGCAGCTCTCCGATGCGCGCGTAGGCGACGGCGTCCTCGCGCTCGCGCCCGGGGACGAGGATGTCGCCGTCGATCAGGCTGTCGCCCGTGATGACGATGGCGTCGGGCCTCTCCCGGGCGAGGTGAGCGAGCAGGCTCGCCTCCCGCCGTCCCATGCGCCGGACGTGGAGGTCGGTCAAGTGCGCGATCACGAGAGGAGGGTCGACGGGTGCTTCCACGTGGTGCCGAGTGACCTCGATCCAGTAGGGCTCGATGCCGAAGCCCCAGGTGCCGGCGAGGAAGCCGGCGAGAAGGCCGGCGAGGGGAACGACGGTGCGGCTTCGCCAGCGCGGGAGTGGCATGTCTCATCCAGTCTACAGAGGGAGCCGTCCTCCCGGGTGATAGACTCCCCTCACATTGACCACTCAGTAATGTCGCCGGTGGAGCGTCCGGGTTCCGGGGGCTCGCATCGAGCGTGCCGTGACTTCTTGGGAGAGTGTGGACATGAAAAAGACGATCGTGTCGATGGCGGTGGCCGTGGTCGCGGGAGGATGGGCCGCGTCGTCCTGGGCGGCGGACCCGCCCGTGGGAACGCAGCGTCCCAAGGTTATGACGATCTTCCGGGAGGAAGTGAAGCCGGGTCGCCAGCCGGCCCACGAGAAGAGCGAAGCCCAGTGGCCCGCGGCCCTCCGCAAGGCGAACAGCAAGGGCATCTACCTCGCGATCACCAGCGGCGACCAGGCGTGGTTCCTCAATCCCTACGCCTCCTTCGCCGCCATCGAGACCCAGGCGAAGGAGGAAGAGGCGAACTCGCTGCTCACCGCCGACCTGGATCGGCTGTGGGCCGCCGAAGGGGACATGCTCTCCCGGACGAGTGCCCTCACCGCGGTCTACAACGAGGAGCTGAGCTACCGCGCGGACTGGGACGTCGCGAAGATCCGCTACTACTCGGT
The DNA here is from genome assembly GCA_963742595.1 of uncultured Acidobacteriota bacterium. Taxonomy (GTDB): domain Bacteria; phylum Acidobacteriota; class Vicinamibacteria; order Fen-336; family Fen-336; genus CAVPGH01. Next base: position 2,728,234 of record CAVUMT010000001.1, read on the forward strand.
CACCACGATGCGCATCCAGCCCGGCTACGGCAACGAGTTCGAGCAGATCCGGAAGCTCGTGAGAGCCGCCCACGAGAAGGCGAAGGTCGACGAGCGCTGGTCGGTCTACGAGGTGGTCACCGGCGCCCCCGACGACACCTACATCATGTTCTTCCCGATCGTCTCACTCGCGGATCTGGACAAGGTGGAGGAGCTGCATGGCAAGGAGTACCGTGAGGCGCTCGGAGAGGACGCCCGGAGCCGCCAGCGCGAGTTCCAGAGGAACGCGGTGAGGATGTCGGAGACCAGGGTCTTCCGGCTCAACCCGAAGATGAGCTACCTGCCCAAGGAGCTCACCGACCGCGACCCGGATTTCTGGACGCCCAAGCCTCCGCCGGCGGCCGCGGCGAAGAAGCCCGAGCAGAAGTAGACCCGCGGGAATTCCCGGGGACCGGTGCCGGCCGTGCGGCGGTGGCCATTGCTGGCTCCGGTCCCTCCTTTTGAAGTAGGCTTGGAGTGGGCCGGCCGCACGTGGGTCCCGGCCCTGCGCAACACGAGACGTCGAACCCCGCCAGGCCCGGAAGGGAGCAACGGTTAGACGCCCCTCGGGTGTGCCGCAGGACAGCCGGGGTTCACGTGGGGCCGGCCCTCGGACGCATCGGGCCGCCGCCAGACAGAACTTCCACCACGTGACCTATCAGGTCCTCGCCCGCAAGTGGCGGCCCCGGACCTTCGACGAGGTCGTGGGCCAGCCCACGCTCACCCGCACGCTCAAGAACGCGCTCGGCTCGGGCCGGATCGGCCACGCCTTCCTGCTCTCGGGGGCGCGGGGGGTGGGGAAGACGACGACCGCGCGGATCCTCGCCAAGGCCCTGAACTGCTCGAAGGCGACAAGCCCACCGCCGAGCCCTGCGGCGAGTGCTCCTCCTGCGTCGAGATCGCGGCGGGCACGCTCCCTCGACGTGCAGGAGATCGACGGCGCCACCAACAACGGGGTGGAGCAGGTGCGCGAGCTGCGGGAGAGCGCCCGCTACAACCCCGCCCGCGACCGCTTCAAGGTCTGGATCATCGACGAGGTCCACATGCTCTCGACGGGCGCCTTCAACGCGCTCCTGAAGACGCTCGAGGAGCCGCCTCCGCGCGTGAAGTTCATCTTCGCCACCACCGAGTACCACAAGATCCCGGACACGATCCTCTCGCGCTGCCAGCAGTACGACTTCCGGATGATCCCCGCCCGCGAGCTGCAGGCCCACCTGCGCACGGTCGCGGCGGGCGAGAAGATCAAGGTCTCGGAGGAGGCCCTGGCCCGCATCGCCCGCGCCGCCGAGGGCAGCGTGCGCGACGCGCTCTGCCTCTTCGACCAGGTGCTGTCCTTCAGCGGCGCCGAGGTGAAGGACGAGGACGTCTCGGCGCTCCTCGGCCTGATCGACCGCGAGCTGCTCCTGCGCGCTTCGCGGGCGGTGGTCGTCCGGCGACAGCCTGGCGCTGCTCGAGCTCGTGGAGAGCCTCTCCGACTACGGGGCCGACTACCGCAACTTCGCGCGCGAGCTGCTGCTGCACTTCCGCGAGCTGCTGCTCCTGAAGCTCGCGCCCGACGGAGAGCGCGCTCCTCGCGGCGATCCTGCCCGAGGAGCGCGAGCGGCTGCGGCCCCTGGCGGAGGCCTTCTCGGAGGAGGACCTCCTGCGGGTCTTCGACGTCCTGACGCAGGCCGAGACCGACCTGCGACCGCGCCCAGGACCCGCGGGTGACCCTGGAGCTGGCCCTGCTGCAAGCTCGTGCAGATGCGGCGGCTCCTGCCCTTCGCCGAGCTCGTGGACGCGCGTGGAACGGCTGGCGTCGGGAGCCGCGCCGGCGGCGGCGCTCGGCCGCGGCGCCCGCGCCGCCCGCGTCGTCGCGCCGCGCCGCGCGCGGACGCCGCCGCCACGGCTCTCGACAACCCGGCGCCGCCGCCGGCTCCCGCCGCAGCGCCGGCCCCGTCGACCGGCTTCGCCGGCGGGCCCGGCGCCGCCGCGATCCTCGCAGGACATGATCGCGCAGCGCGGACCCGGCCCTCGCTCGCTGCAGCCGCTTCGCGGCGCGCACGGCCCGGCTCGAGGGCGACACCCTCGTGCTCGAGGTCGCCCCCGACTGGGCGGCCTTCGCCTCGATGCACCCGACGAGTACCGCGACCTCGCGCGCAAGGCCGCGAAGCGGCCGCTGAAGGTCCAGATCGGCGAGGGCGCCGCTCGCTCCGCCGGAGCCTCGCAGGCGCCGCCTCCCCCGAAGAGGTGAGGCGCGCAGCGCCTTCGGAAGGAGGCCGAGCGGGAGCCCGCGGTGCAGGAAGCGCTCGACCTGTTCGAGGGCAAGGTCGTGGACGTGCGCGAGGCCAAGCCGGCCAAGGAGAGTCCCGTGAACCCATTCGGCGGCGATCCCAGGAAGCTCATGAAGCAGCTCCAGCAGGCCCAGGAGAAGATCCAGGCCGAGATCGCCGCCCTCGTGGTGGAGGCCACCGCGGGCGGCGGGATGGTCAAGGTGGAGATGGACGGGCAGAAGCAGGTGAAGAGCCTCAAGATCGACCCCGAGGTCGTGAGCAAGGACGACGTGGAGATGCTCCAGGACCTGATCGTGGCCGCGGTCAACGAGGCCGCGCCGCAAGGTGGACGAGGAGGTCCAGGAGAAGATCGGCGGCCTCACCGGGCGGCATGAAGATTCCCGGGCTGACCTAGACGGCCGCAGGGCACCGGTGGACTATCCCGCCCCCGTCGCCCGCCTGATCGACGAGCTGCGCAAGCTGCCCGGCATCGGCCCCAAGTCCGCCCAGCGCATCGCCTTCCACCTGCTGCGCGGGTCGCCCGGACGACGCGACGCGGCTGGCCGAGGCGGTGGGGGCGCTGCTCGACGGCATCCGCACCTGCGCGGCTCTGCAACGCGATCACCGACCAGGAGATCTGCGCGATCTGCGCGCGACCCCGGCGCGCACCGACCGGCAGGTCTGCGTGGTGGAGGAGCCCCACGACCTCGTCGCCGTCGAGAAGACGCGCGACTATCAAGGGCCGCTATCACGTGCTCCACGGAGCGCTCTCGCCCCCTCCAGGGGGTGGGGCCCGACGAGCTCACGCATCCAGGGGCTCCTGGACCGCGTCCGCGCAGGGGGGCGTCGAGGAGGTCATCCTCGCCACGAGCCCCACCGTGGAGGGCGAGGCCACCGCGGTCTATCTCGCCCGCGTCTTGAAGCCACTGGGGGTGCGGGTGACCCGGATCGCCATGGGCGTGCCCGTGGGGTCCGACCTCGAGTGGGCCGACGAGGTCACCATGGCCAAGGCCCTCGAAGGGCGCCGGGACTACTGAGCGGCCGGGCGACCCGGCAGGTCGTTGAATTCGCCTGGCTCTACGGGCTATAACTATGCGTTCCTGCGAGGCCCGTCCGGGTCGCAGCCGGCACCGCGAAACGGCGTCCAGGAGGAGGATCACGGAATGGCGGCGCCCGACATCGTCATGTACGAGGAGGAGTTCAACCAGATCAAGACGATCATCTCGAAGCTCCGCGTCGACGCCAACGCCAAGGTGGTCTTCCTGGTCGACAAGAACGGCCAGCAGATCGCCGCCCACGGCGAGATCGAGAACCTCGACACGACCTCCCTCGCCTCCCTCACCGCCGGCAACGTGGCCGCCACCGACGGCCTCGCCCGGCTCATCGGCGAGAAGGAGTTCTCGATCCTCTTCCACGAGGGCGAGCAGCGACAACATCCACATCTCGATCGTGGCCCAGCGGGTCATCCTGGTCGTGATCTTCGACGAGCGTTCGCTCCCTCGGCCTCGTGCGCCTCCGGGTCAAGAAGGCGTCGCAGGAGCTCAACGACGTCTTCGCCCGGATCATGACCAAGGTGGAGAGGGAGAAGGCGGCGGCCGGCGCCGCCTTCGAGAGCCCCTTCGCCGAGATCACGGACGAGGACATCGACAGCCTCTTCAGCGAGTAGCGGGCCGGCGACGACTCCGATGACCTTCATCAACTACGCCTCGCGCGAGATCAACTGCAAGATCGTCTACTACGGCCCCGGCCTGTGCGGGAAGACGACCAACCTCCAGTGGATCTACGACAAGACGAACCCCGGCGCCAAGGGCAAGCTCATCTCCCTCGCCACGGAGACCGACCGCACGCTCTTCTTCGACTTCCTGCCCCTCGAGCTCGGGACGGTCCGCGGGTTCAAGACCCGCTTCCACCTCTACACCGTGCCCGGCCAGGTGTTCTACGACGCCAGCCGCAAGCTGATCCTGAAGGGCGTGGACGGCGTCATCTTCGTGGCGGACAGCCAGGTCGAGCGCATGGACGCGAACGTGGAGTCCATCGAGAACCTGGTCATGAACCTGAAGACCCAGGGCTACGACCTCATGACCATCCCCTACGTGCTCCAGCTCAACAAGCGCGACCTGCCGAACGTGGCTGCCGGTGGACGAGATGGTGCGCCTGCTCCGCCGAGAAGGACGAGCCCGTCATCGAGGCGGTGGCCACGAAGGGCATCGGGCGTCTTCGAGACCCTGAAGGCCGTGGCCAAGCTCGTCCTGTCCGAGCTGACGAAGGCCGGCTAGGGTATACTTTCCTCTTGTCGCCGGGCCCCGACGGATCCTCAGTAGCTCAGCGGTAGAGCATCCGGCTGTTAACCGGAGGGTCGTAGGTTCGAATCCTACCTGAGGAGCCAACCCCTCTCTGGCGCGTCAACGCTCTACGTCGCCAGCCCAAAAACACGGGCCGCGCGAACGCGCGGGCCCCCAAGTCACTGAAGGGTTCGACCGAATCCGCGAAAGCTCGTTGGAAAGCGGAACCTCACGGCTACTTGTGCGTCACGATAATCTGGTCGACCTCGAACCGGCCGGTGTGCTGAGAGCCCATCCAGAACCGGACTGCGCCGAACTGCCGCGCCGCCCCCTGCAATATGGGATTCACGTTGAAGTTCAGTTGACCCGAGGCGCCGTTGCCGAAGAGGCGCATCTCCGCGGTGCTCGATGACGAGGCGATGTTCAGCGTCACCGAGACCGTGAAGAAGCGGTCTCTCGGAAAGGTCCCGAAGACCGTGCTGCCGTCGTCGACGCGCACCGTGTTGTTCGGCATGAAGTCGAGATGCATGAAGTTCGCGTAGACGTCGGTATTGTTTTGAAACGGCTCGAATTGCAGCGTCACGACGCCGCATCCAGTGGGGATGAACAGTACGGCCAGAAGCCCGTAAGTGCCCTCGCCTCGAAACTGCGCGAACCTCCCCTGCATCGCCGTCTGGTTGGTCTGCGCGATGGGATGAGAGATCTGGACCCAGTTGGTAGTGGCATTCGAAGGCGGCGGACCGACCCGGACGGTTCCCGCGCCCTCGTCGAGGCCCACCGTCCCCACGTCCTGGTTGGGTGAGGGCGGGGAGCCGATCGGATCCGAGTTGAACGTCGCCTGGAAAACCGTCGTCGAGGCGCAGCCCGGCAGCAAGAGCAGGGTACCCACGGCGATCGGGGCCAGGACGCTCTTTACGCTCATTGGAACTCCCTCATGGCGGGCTCAATCCCGCCGGCGAACGACCCGTGCGAGGGCCTCGATCGCACATCCATATCAACACGCACAGGTTCTCGCGGCCGGGGTGGGGACGGGGAAGCGAACATGCCTGCAGGAGCTCGCAGGCAAGGGCGCCGATGTGACGATCGACCTCCGGCATGGGCGGGACCTGCGAGCGGCGACACGCCGGCAGGCTACGCCGCTGGGGGGGGGCGGTCAAGGGTCCACCCACTCGCGCGCCTGGGCCTTCTAACGGCAGCACGGTGATACTGACGTGGACCTGGTGCGGCTCCTTTGCGCGCCAGCACGATGGCGGCGCCAGGTGACGACACCGTCGCTGGGCTTGGGTGGCCGATCCAGTCCGCCTCACGGAAAACTCACGCACTGGAAGCGGCCGTACGCCACCGGGCGGCGTCTAAACGTGACATGCCCACCGGAATCCTGCTGCTGTTCGCCGTCATGAGCGGGCAGGCCGCCGCGAAGGAAGGCAGCCTGCACCCGAGCTGGTCGCCCGACGGCCTCTGGGTCGCGTTCCAGTCCGACCGCGACGGCGACCACGAGATCTACGTCGTGCGCACGGACGGCAGCGGCCTCCGGCGGCTCACCGACAACGACACCGAGGACGCGATGCCGACCTAGTCGCCGGACGGCGCGAGCGTCCGATACATGACGATGGCCGGCGGACATCGCGTCACGCTCGAAGTCCCGCTCGCCGGCGGCGTGCCGCGCCGTGTGGAAACCCCACACGAGCCGGAGCCCACGAAGAGCCGCGACGGGCGGCTCCTGGCCTGGGAAGCGCCGGTGGAGGGAACCGCACACGCTCACGGCGGCCCCACGGCGATCTTCCTGCGGGCGGCCGCTGGCGGCGAGGCGAGGCGCGTGTCCGGCCCCGGCCACTCGGAGCAGCCCGACTTCTCCCCCGACGGAAATCTGCTCGTCTACGAGCACCGGGAGCCCGACGCCGAGCTGATCGAGTCCAAGCTCTACGTGGTCGAGACGAGCGGCGGGTCACCGCGCCTGCTCACGCCGGGCACGGACCCGCACCGGTCCCCCGACGGCTAGCGGATCCTGTTCAAGGCCTGGCTACTGGAACGCAAGCAGCTCGTCGTGAGCACGATCACCCCGGACGGCAGCGGCCTGCGGCACCTGGCCGCGGGTGTGCATCCGATGTGGTCTCCGGATGGCAGCCGCATCCTCTACATGTCGGAAGCCGGCGGCGGAGCCTGGGAGATCTCCACGATGTCCGCGTCCGGCGAGGACCGCCGCTGCCTGTCATGCGCGCCGCGCTGAGCCTGCTTCCTTCAAGTCGTCGGCCCCGAGCACCACCTTGCCTCTTCCCGTGCCGACGTGTCACAACAGGGGCAGGCCATGGGACGTCAGCAGGTGCGATTCGACCGCTTTCGGTTCGATCCGGAAACAGGACGCCTGTGGGCCGGCGAGCAGGAGGTGCGCCTCACCCCCCGGTCAGCCGCCGTGATGAGCATGCTCGTCGCACACGGGGGCGAGCCGGTGACCAAGCAGGACCTGTTCGCTACCGTCTGGCCCGACACCGCCGTGAGCGACGATGCCCTGACGACGTGCATCGCCGAGCTGCGCCGGGCGCTCGAGGACGACGCCCGGCAGCCGCGCTTCATCGAGACCCGGCATCGCCGCGGCTATCGGTTCGCGGCGCCATTGTCACTGGTTGAAGAGGACGCCGCTGCACCTTCGGCGCCGGAGACGACGCCGCGGACGGGACCGGGCCGCGGTCGGACGATGGGACTCGCCGGCGCGCTGGCCGCCGCCGCCTTGCTGGCGTTGCTCGTCTCGTTCACGCCGGTGCTGCGGCGGAACGCGGACACCCCGGACCACCCCTCGCATCCGCTCACTGGCGGTCCTGCCCCTGGCCAACCTGACCGGAGACCCCGCGCAGGAATACTTCAGCGACGGGATGACGGACGCGCTCATCACCAACCTCGCGTCCCTGCCGGCCCTGCGCGTGATCTCGCGGCAGTCGGTCATGCGCTACAAGGGCAGCGCCAAGCCGCTGCCGGAGATCGCGCGAGAGCTGGGCGTCGAGGGAGTGGTGGAGGGCTCGGTCGTCCGCTCGGGCGGGCGTGTGCGTATCACCGCCCAGCTCGTCCACGCCCCCACCGAAGGTCATCTTTGGGCTCACAGCTACGAACGCCGGCTGGAGGACGTGCTCGCGCTGCAGGGCGAGCTGGCGCGGGCCATCGCCGAGGAGGTCCGCGTCACAGTCGGCACGAGGGAGAGCCGGCGGCTGATGTCTGCACGCGTGGTGAAGCCGGATGCCTACGATGCCTACCTCCTCGGCCGGCACCAGTGGAATCAGCGCACCCGCATGCCGCAGTCGCTCGACAGGGCGCTCGCGTACTTCCAGGCGGCGATCGCCGCGGACCCGGACTTCGCCGCCGCCCACGCCGGCCTGGCCCTGGTCCTTGGCCCGCGTCAGGTCTACGCCTACGTACCGCCGGGAACGGGGCTCGCAGAACAGAAGGCCGCCGCGGTGAAGGCGCTGGAGCTGGACCCCGGGCTCGCCGAGGCCCGCGCCGCGCTGGGGGGCGCCCGTACCATCGAGTGGGATTGGGAAGGGGCGGAGGCAGAATTCCGACGCGCCATCGAGCTGGACCCGAACTCCATGGTGAGCCACGCCTGGTACGGGTGGCATCTGCGGGCCCGTGGACGCCTGGCCGAGGGCGCGGACCACTCGCGGCGGGCCCTCGAGCTGGACCCCCTCGACATCGTGGCCAACCACGGCGTTGCCCGAGACCTCGGCGACGACGGCCACGACGAGGCGGCTCTGGCCCAGTGGAACCGGACCCTCGAGGTGGACCCGGATCTGGCGACGACGCACCGCGAGGTGGCGCTGTTCCACTTCGAGCGCGGGGCCCACGACACGGGCTTGAGACACCTCGAGCGCGCTCGCGTCCTCCAATCCGAAGACCCCTTGCCGCTGGCCAGCCTGGCCGTCGTCCATGCCGCGGGCGGCAACGGGCGCGAGGCGCGCCGTCTGCTAGAGAAACTCAAGGCGGAGTCGGCACGACGGTACGTTTCGCCGGTGCTGTTGGCCATGATCCACGCGGCTCTCGCCGAGAACGACAGCGCCTTCGCGTTGTTGGACAAGGCCTGCGCGGCCAAGGACCCCGCGCTCATCTCGATCCAGGTGGGCTATATCGGCAACTTGCTCCACCTCCCCCGGGCGCGCCTGGCCGCCCTGCGCGCCGATCCACGGTTCGGCGATCTGCTACGGCGGATGGGCCTGGACCCGCGGGCACCCGCGGCCAACTAGCCCCCGACCTCCATTTCCTACTGAGGCGCCTTGCCTTTTCCGCTGAGCAGCGTGATCGCGCCGAGGGCCACCGTCAGGATGGCGACCACGACGAGTATGCGCACGAGCGTTCGGGTGGCCTCCTCGCCGCCCACGAGGTCGAGGACCCACATCGCGGCCATCACCGCCGTCGCCAGGGTTCCGAGAATCAAGCCGAGCTTGAGGAACTTCATGCGTTCAACCTCCGGGCTCTGAGATCCTTCACCCGGGCGCCACCAATGGCGGGAGGGGACACCCGACCGCCACGGATACCGCCCGCAGCACTTCGGCTTCGCCGAACGTCATCCGGCCGTCGGCGAGGGCGCAGCCGGCCAGGGCCCCGAGCAGCCGCTTCTTGAGCGGCGGTGCGAGGCCGCGCAGTTGGGCCAGGCATTGCGGAAGATCGGCGGGGACCTCGTTCCCGTCCGCGGGAGGGGGATCGCTCGGAGAGACGCCGAGGCGCTCGAGCCCCGCGGCCCAGGCCGAACGCACCTCGTCCGGACCGCGGTTGCCGGCCCGCGCGAGAACCCAGAGCACCTTCTCCGCGGCCGGCCGGACCGGGTCGAGGCGCTCGTACTGGATGCGGCTGTTGGCGGCGTGCCGGTCTCCCAGCGACGCTGCGACTAGCGTATAGACCGCGTACTCGAAGAGCGTCCGTTTGCGGTCCGCGTCGATCAGCCGTCTCATCGTGTCGAGGACGCCCGGCCGCGACTCCGGAGGCAGGGCCCGCAAGGCGGGAAGCGCCAGCTCGACGAGCGCCAGCCGGAGGGTCTCGCGATCCTTCTGCACGACGGGAAGGGTCTGGAGAAGGGCGGCCTTCGCGCTGGCTCCCGGCGCACCGGGCCCCGCCAGGACCCTCGCCTGGGCCTCCGTGATCTCGTCCTCCTGCGCCATCAGCACGCTGTAGATCACGCCCGGGGCCGCCTCCGGGCTGCGCGCGAGCTGGCGGACCTCCTCGGGGATGCGGCCGTGGAGCTGGCGCGCGAAGTCGAGCCGGGCCCGATCGAGCTCGCCGACGCTCGCGACCACGGCCTCGGGAGTCACGACCGGCGCGGCCAAGCCGGTCCGATCGAGGTGCGGATCGATGGCGCGGATCCGCTCGTCGAGCGGGGGATGCGTCTCGAACAGGCGCCGGCCTTTCTCCCGGAGCCCGGGGACGAACAGCAGGTGGCTCACTTCCTCGCGGTGCTCGTTCGCGAGAACCCATTGCGGCGGCTGCGCCGCGATCTTCCGGAGGGCGCTCACGAGTGCTGTGGGGTTGCGCGTGAACTGGACCGCCGCCGCGTCGGCCAGGAACTCGCGCTGGCGGGAGACCGCGGCGCGGATCAGCCGCCCGAAGAGGACACCGAAAAAGCCGATGAGGGTGAGGAGCAAGCCCGCCACGAAGAGGGCCACCGTGGCCAGAAGATTCGCCAGCGGGCTGTTCCCCTGAGAGGATCTCCGGCGCATCGAGGAGGGACGGGTGAACGCCGCCTGCTTGAGGAAGGTCCCCGCCGCGCTCACGGTCATGAGGCCGCTCAAGAGACCCAACAGGCGGAGGTTGAGACGGGAGTCTCCGTTCAGGAGGTGGCTGAACTCGTGGGCCACCACCGCCTGCATCTCGTCGCGGTCGAGCTTCTCGAGCGCCCCGCGGGTCACCGCCACCACCCCGTCCTCCGGATGGCCGGCCGCGAACGCGTTGATCGAGCCCTCGTCGTCCAGGACGTAGGCGGCGGGCGGAGATATGCCCGAGGCGAGGGCCATCTCCTCGACGATGTTGAGCAGCCGTTGTTCCTCGCTGGCGTCGGTCGGGGGTTGAATCCGGCGGCCCCCCAGGAGCTCGGCCACCGCCGTCGCGCCCTTCCGCAGCTTCCACACGCTCCACAGGAAGCCCGCGGTGATCAGGACGAGGGCACAGGCTGTCGTGCGGGGATGGAAGCGGAGCCAGATGTCGTAGGCGTCGAGGGTGAAGAAGGGATCCGGGGTCTTCTGAGCGAAGTCGAGGGGCAGGAGGACGAGGAGCACGACCAGCCGGTTGACCGCCCAGGTGACGGCGAGGACGACGACGGCGAAGAGGGGGACGAGGAGGTAGGTCTTCTGTCGGGCGTCCTTCTGGCGGGAGAAGAAGTCCATCCCTCAGAAGCTCACACGGACCGGCTCCCTCTCCTCCACACGTTCGATCTGCCAGGACGCGGCGGGGGCGAAGCCCCCGAAGCCCGCGACCAGGCTGTGCGGAAACGACTCGATGGCGGTGTTGTAGGCCATCACCGCATCGTTGTACGCCTGCCGCGCGAACGAGATCTTGTTCTCGGTCGAGCGCAGCTCTTCCATGACCTGGCCCATCGCCTCGTTCGCCTTCAGGTCGGGGTAGCTCTCCGCCAGGGCCACGAGCCGGCCGAGGGCGGCGCTCAGCATTCCTTCCGCTCCGGCGACGGATTTGACGGCCACGGCGTTCCCCGGGGCCTTCTCCAGGTCGCGCAGAGCGCGTCCCGCGTGGTCGCGGGCCACCACCACCGCCTCCAGCGTCTCGCGCTCGTGCTTCATGTACCCCTTCGCCGTCTCCACCAGGTTGGGGATCAGGTCGTGGCGGCGCTTGAGCTGGACGTCGATCTGGGAGAACGCGTTTTTGATGGCGGCGCGCAGGGCCACCAGCCGGTTGAAGCTGGAGACGACGAACAGCACGGCGACGGCCAGGACGGCAACCACGATCCAGCCCGCAAAGGTCATGGCTAGCCTCCGTAGGCGGGGCCCACGAAGGGCCCGGGAAGTGATTTGTCGCTCAACTGCTGCGCGAATTGTACGACGTCAGGGGAGCGCCTGCTTGAACTCGCCGCGCTCGAGCCGGGCGAGCTCGGCGCGATGCTGCTCGATCCAGAAGCGCGCCGGCTGCTTCACGGTGTCGGGGGGCGGGAGCGGCCGCGACGGCCCGAAGACCTCGTGCGCCGGATCGACCGTCAGGGCGCATGCGGCGTCGCGCAGCTCGTGCCAGGTCTGGTCCTCGCGGCGAGGAACGGCGATGACGTCCGCCCCCCAGCCGACGATGACGGTGTCCTCCACGCGCACGACGCGCGCGGGGCAGCTGGCGGCCCGTCGCAGGATGAGGCGCCCGTCGGAAGGTCCGCTCGACCCGGTGGGGTCGTCATAGGCGGCGTCGCCGAAGACGACTTCGCGCCCTTCGACCTCGATCCCGGCGTCGAGCGCGCCTGGGGGGAGCATGGCGGGGTCGACACCCGGGACCCCGAGGCTGCTCAGATACAGGGCGTGGCGCTTGCGCGCGATGTCGGAGCACGCGCGGCAGAACTGGCCGTCACGGGTCTTGGTGTGGAGCCGGACGTCTTCGAGCTGCGGCACCGGAGATACGGTGACGTAACGCCAGCGCTCGCGCACCTCGAGCCGCCCCGCGGGGCGGACCTCGGGCGGCGGGAGCGCGGCCAGCGCGGCCCGCTGCTCCTTGAGCGCCGGGGCCCAGTACTTCTCGGCCTCCGCGCGCGGCTGGCCCGCCACCTCGTACCGTCCGGTGGGCGACTCCACGGTCACCGTGTACGAGTGGGTCTCCACCGGCTGGCCGTCGCGGCCTGTGCCGCGGGAGGTGCTGCGCCGTGTCTCGGTGCCGGGTACGACACGCGCGCCCCTGCGTGCGAGGCCCTGGAGTCCCTCCTCGGTGAGGGTCATGGCCTTGCGGGACCACCGCGTCTTCTCGACCAGCCTCAGCTCGACCTTGGTCTCGGTGACCTTCAACGCGAGCTCCGCCGCCTCGCGCTGGAGCGCCCGCGTCTCCGCGGCCTCCGCGTCGGCTCGGGAAAGCCCCTCGGGGAGCGACAGCTCGAGGACGAACACGGTCGCGGTGACGTCGGCAACCGGGGTCGTCACCGCGGGGCCAAACCCGCCGAGGCTCGCTCCCCGCGCTCCGGTCTCCGGCCCGCTTCCGCAGCCGGCCACACCCAGCGCGACGGCGAAGAGGAGTGCACCTCCGCGAACGGCGGGAACGGCGACCGGTGACACCCAGGGAGGCTATGCCGGTGACACGGAAGCGGTCAAGGTCGAGTTCGGGGAGCGGAATCACGCTCTGCGAGCTGCCGGTACTCACGTCTGGCGGCGCGAAGGATGGGAATCTCGGAATCGGCATCCTTCCACGACGCGAGAAGCTCTTCGTACGCCCTTCGGCTGTCGTCCACGTCGCCGGTGAGCGCGGCGGCGCGGGCACGGCCGAGCCAGGCCAGCGGATAGAGGGTCAGGCCGACCGGGTTCAAGTCCTTCGGCGCCAGCACACCCTTGTGGTCGAGGATCTTCTGGAACTCGGACCGGGCCTCGTTTCCGGCGCCCTGAGCGAGGTAGGCCAGGCCACGGACGTAGGCCGGCCACAACAAGGCGTCGGTGCCCAGCTCGACGCGGCCGGCCCGTTCCAGCGTCTCGACGGCACGCGCCGGATGGCCGCCATGGATCTCGAGCGCGGCGTGGGTCATCGGCAGCCAGGAGGCGCTCATGAAGGAATCCTGGGGGAAGCGCCGGCTCATTTCCCCGGTGAGTCGTTGCGCCGGGCCCGACTCGCCACACATGGCGAGGGCGAGCGCGCTCCAGCGCAGGGCGGTCCGCCCGCGCGACAGGTCGAGCGCTCGCGTCGTCGTCCGCTGCGCCTCCCGGCAATTGCCGTACGCCGCCTCCCACAAGGCGTCTCCTGCGGAATACAGGCCGGCTCCTTCCTTCAGGCCACGGTTCATGGCCAGGTCGATGGCCGTTTCCGTCAGCTTCCGCGCCCTGCGCAGCTGGCCCGCGTACGCGGCCGCCACCGACTGCATCGCCAGCATTCCCGCCTCGGTCGGCGTTCCCGCGACGCGGTCGACCTGCTGCTGCATCGTGGCCGCGTCTCCCTCCAGGAAGGCGATCCCATACAACATGTACCGACTGTAGGGAGGCTCCAGCTTCCGGGACACGGCCTGCTCGAGGGCGGCCCGGGCGTCCGGATACCGGCCCAGGCAGATCGAGCTGAAGGCCACGGCGGCATACGCGACGCCCGCATCCGGATTCAAGCGGAGGCCCTCGCGCGCCTCCTCGAGCGCCCGCTCGTGCTGGCCGATCGCGGCGTAGCGGGCGGACAGGTTCGTGCGGGGGACGAAGTCGCGCGGATAGGTCTGCTTCCACAGCTCCTGCACCTCGATGGCCTTGTCCGCGTCGCCGAGCACGTCCACGTAGTAGCGCGCCGAGATGTAGAACCTCTCGCGCTCGGTCACCCGGTCGCGCAGCGCGAAGGCGCGCTGCGAGAACTGCGCGGCGAGGTCGTCCTCCCCTGCGGTGCCGTAGGAGATGGCGAGGGCGGCGTAGGCGATCGCGAAATTCGGATCCAGCTCCACCGCGCGCCGGTAGAGGGGAATGGCCTCGAAGTACTGGCCGCTGAAGTGTCTCTTCCGGCCCAGGTCGTAGGCCTTGAACGCCTCCAGCGACGGCGTCGTGGCCTGCTCGATCGGGGCGGCGAACTTCTCGATGGAGCCGACGGACTCACCCAGCTTCTCCCGGAACTTCGCCGCGGCCTCTCCCAGCCGGCCCAGGACGTTCTCGCGGCTTTCCGCCTCGACCTGCTCGCGCAGGATCGTCTCCCCGGTGGCCGCGTTCACCGCCTCCAGGTTGATGACGTAGTGGCGGCCGAGGTTCGATATGGACCCGGCCAGCAGCGCCTTGACTCCCTGCCGCTGGGCGATCTCACGCGCGAGGTCTTGCGTCACCCGCTCATCCGGGCGGCCGGCCCATGTAGCGAAGGGTCTCCCGGACACGCTCCTCCGAGAAGACGTTCAGGAACGGGCTCTGTCCGAGCTGCACCGCCATGGCCCGCCGCAGCGTCCCGTCGAAGACGTCGTCCCCGGTCGTGTTGACGAAGTCCGCGATGAGGACGCTGTCCTTGTCGGTGAAGGCGTCCGTGCGGGCCGGCCGACGGCTCTCCATGAAGTGGATCGACACGGCGGCGGTTGCGACGACGAGGAGCGCGAGCAGGGCGATGGCCGCTCGCCGGGGGGCCTTCACGGCAGCCGGCGCCTCCGCGGTGACCGTGGTCGGCGGCGACGTGCCGGCCTCCTTGACGCTGGCCGTGAAGATGTAGCCTCGCCGCGGCACGGTCTTGATGCACGCCTGGGCCTCGTCCCCGAGCGCACGACGCAGCTCGACCAGGCACTGGACGAGGGAATCGTCGGTGACGAACGAGTCCGGCCAGAGGGCGCTGATCAGCTCGTCCTTGGTCACGAGCCGGTTGTCGTTGAGGACCAGGTACTTGAGGGCCTCGAAGACCTTGGGGCGGAGGCGCACCTCCTCGTCGCCGCGCCACAGGCAGCCGCGGTCCAGGTCGAGGCTGAACTCCTTGAAGGAATAGGCGTGACGCGACTTCGCGGCCGGCTCGATCATTGCGAAGCGCCAGGGTCGTCCTGATCATAGACGACTCGTCGTCGCCCCAAAACCACGACCGCAGGCCTCCCGGGTAGCCTCTTCGGCGTTTCTTCGGCGTTCCTTCGTGACTTCAGGGCACCCTCCCACGTAAGTGTTGACGCATTCACGCAGAGAGGGAAGCGAGGAGAACGAAGTGACGAAACCTATGCTGGTGTTCACGTACCGCATCGCAGCGGCGGCGGCGCTGGTCGCCGTGCTCGCCGTGCCCCCCGCCGTCGCCGATGAAACCTGCAACTCGCCCTATGTCGCCAAACTCATCAAGGGGCAGGAGGACTACGTCTACGTCTGGGCGCTCGGCGTCGAGGGCCTCGGTGACGGCTCCGACAAGCTGGTGACGGTGGATGTCAATCCGAAGTCGAAGACCTACGGCAAGGTTCTACACCAGGCGGCCGTCGGCACCCGCGGCGAGGCGCATCACATGGGCTTCACCGACGATCGCGGCCGGATCTGGGCGGGCGGGCTGGCGGGCAGCGACATCTACGTCTTCGACATCGCGACCGACCCCGCACGACCGAAGCTCGTGAAGACGATCACGGACCTGGCCAAGAAGACCGGCTACCTCGGACCCCACACCTATTACGCGCTTCCGGGCCGCATGGTCGTCCAGGCGCTTTCCGACGAGAAGGACAAGGGCGGCGTCACCGGCATGGCCGTCTACAACAACAACGGCGAGTTCATCGCCAGCTATCCGATGCCGGTCGGGAACGGCGGCGATGGCTACGCCTACGACCTCGCGGTGAACCCGAAGAAGAACGTGATGCTGACGTCGAGCTTCACCGGCTATGCCAACTACATGCGGCCGCTCGGTGAGCTGATCAAGGATGAAGCGGCCATGAAGCGCTTCGGCAACACGATGGTCGTGTGGGACCTGAAGGCGATGAAGCCCCAACAGATCCTGGCCGTTCCCGGCGCGCCGCTCGAGATTCGCTGGTCGCTCAATCCGGGCGAGAACTGGGCCGTCACCGCCGCCGCCCTGACCTCCAAGCTCTGGCTGGTGGAGCAGGACGCCGCCGGTCAGTGGCAGGCGAAGGAAGTGGCCACCATCGGCGACCCGGCGAAGATCCCCCTGCCCGTGGACATCAGCATCACCCGCGACGGCAAGGGACTCTGGGTGAACACGTTCATGGACGGCATGACGCGCTACTTCGATCTGTCGAACCCGCGGGCGCCGAAGCAGACCTACGAGAAGCACACCGGCCGGCAGGTCAACATGATCTCGCAGAGCTGGGACGGAACGCGGGTCTACATCACGTCTTCGCTGCTCGCCAACTGGGACAAGGGCGGCGCCGACAACGAACAGTTCCTGCGTGGGTTCACCTGGGACGGCAAGGAGCTGAAGCAGGTTTTCGAGGTGGACTTCACCCGCGAGAAGCTCGGGCGCGCCCACCACATGAAGCTGGGCTCGAAGGTGCTGCGTACCGCCTATGCCGCGCCCACCGGCCGTTAGCGCCCGCCGCTGGGCCGTCTGGCTGGCAGGCCTGGCCCTGCTCGTCGGTCCGGCGGCGCTGGCGGCACGCGTGCTCGCATCGGACGGGCCCCAACTGGACTTCGTGCCCCCGGCACCGGGAACGTACCGGCTCCACCGCATCATGCGGGCGCCCGAGGGCCGGGTGCTGACCGTGGACGGGCGCGCGGCGCCCTTGTCGCAGTTCACCCGTGAGCGGATCACACTGCTCGGCTTCATCTACACGACCTGCGCCGACCCCGAGGGCTGTCCGCTCGCGTATCGGGTCTTCTACCGGCTGAAGGACGAGATCCAGGCGGCACCCACGCTGGCCGACAAGGTCCAACTGGTGACCTTGAGCTTCGACCCCGCGCACGACTCGCCGGCGGTGATGAAGCTCTACGCCGGCAGCCAGCTCAAGGAAGAGGGGGGACTGCGCTGGTACTTCCTCACGACCCGCTCGGTCGGCGATCTGCTCCCGCTCGTCGAGGGCTTCGGGCAGGACGTGCGCTACACGGTGGACAAGTCGACCGGCCGCCCGGTGCGGCAGCTCTCCCACGTCCTCAAGGTGTTCCTGATCGACCAGTCCGGGTACGTCCGCGAGATCTACACTTCGACCTTCCTGCACCCGCAGACGATCATGGGCGACATCCGGACGCTGCTGATGGAAGATGGTGACCCCGTCTCCGCCTCGTTGACGGCCACGCCGCACGCCGCGCCGCCCTGAGCGGACCTCATTCAGTACACGTCCAGGCCCATCTCAGAGCTGGACGTACGCGCGGACCGGGAACGTAGCACCGCCGCGCCACGGAATCGGCACGGCGTGCAGGTGGCCACCGCTGTTCGGGACCTGCGCGAGGTTCGTCATGTGCTCGCAGATCGGGATGCCGGCGCCGAGCAGGATCGTGTGGGCCGGCCGGGCGAGGTCGGCCATGTCGTCGATGTTGAGCGAATCGATGCCCACGAAGGCGGCCCCCGCCTCGACGAGCCGCTCGCAAGCCTCGCCGGTCAGGAACGGATTGTCCTTGCCGTATTGCTCGGTGCGCCAGTGCCTGCTGAAGTCCGTGCGTACGAGCACGGCGGCCCCGCGCAGATCACCGGCGTCCTGGAACAGCTTCGGACCGATCGACCGGCCGAGCGAGGTCGCGTCGAAGAGCCGCACCGGCAGGTCGGCGAGGCGTTCGAGCGGCAGGCCCGCGAGGTCGGTGGCACCCCGGTGGCGGTGGATCGGCGAGTCGACGTACGTGCCGGTGTTGCCGCACAGGTGAAGCGACGCGATCAAGAACTCCGACTTGCCCTGGTAGCGCTCTCGCGAGGTGTCGTGATCCACGATCACCTTGACCTCGGGCACCGGCAACCCCGGATAGGTCGTCATGCCCGCTTCGATGACGTGACTGACCTCGACAAAACGCGGTGGCATTGCGCAACCCTCCCTGCCGCGGAGTGTAGACCAGGGAGGGCACGGAGAAATCGCCCCGCTGAGCAGCTCTACCGATTGGCATTGACAACTTTCGGGGTCGAGGCGGATCATTTCCGCTCGGCACGGCCCCAACAAGGTCCCGTCCGAGAGGAGCGACCCATGACCCTCCCGCGAGTCCGCATCCACGCGCGATGGTGGCTAGCCACGGTCGCCGCCCTGGCGCTCGCAGCGCCCGCCTCCGCCGCCTCGCCCACGACCGCCACGTTCGAGGGGGGCGCCCCGCCCGGCTTCTTCGTCTTCAATGGCGGCGCCAGCTCGGTGACGACCGTCACCGTGGTGGTGAACCAGGGGGAGCCGCTCGCCCGGCCGGGCCAGGTCGGGCCCAACACCGTGCTCACGACGCAGTTCACGGTGGGGGACTTCGGCGGCTTCGGCGTCGACTTCGCGGCCGCGGGATCCACGGGACCCCAGGACTGGAGCGGGACCGACGGGTTCGGCTTCTGGTTCTACGGCGCGAGCAGCGGGCTCCTGTACCAGGCCGAGATCCTCGACAACCGCTCGAACCCGAGCGCGGACACCGCGGAGCGCTTCGACTACGACTTCGTCGACGACTTCGTCGGCTGGCGCTACATCCGCATACCCTTCGCCGCCTTCGAGCGCGCCACCGACTTCCAGCCCCCGGGTGCGCCCGACGACGGGCTGACCCTGACCGAGATGTGGGGCTGGGCGGTGGTGCTGCCCGCCACGTCGGTGTCGCGCGCGTTCTCCATCGACGACGTGGGCCCGATCGACCACGTCGTCGACGATTTCGAGACGGGTCTTCCCGCGGGTACCGACGGGGGCGGGGTCCCCATCGGGTTCTTCACGTTCCAGGGCGCCTCCAGCACGGCCGCCATCGCCACCGCGAGCACGCCGCCCGGGCCCGTGCTGTCGGCGGTGGGCGAGCCGAACAACGTGCTCCAGCTCGACTTCGACGTGACGTCCTTCGCGGGCGTCATCCACAACTTCCAGGACCCGTCGGTGACCACGTGGGTGCCCCAGGACTGGAGCCGCTACGAGGGATTTGCGCTGTGGCTCTACGGGACGGGCAGCGGCAGCGCTCTCTTCGTGGACCTCATCGAGAACCGCAACCCCGGCTCGACGCGCGACGACGCGGAGCGCTGGACGGCGGGGTTCACGGACGACTTCGTCGGCTGGAGGCAGCTGCGCTTCCCCTTCGCGAGCCTCGTCCGCAAGGAGATCGGAAACGGCGCGCCCAACGACGGTCTCGCTCTCGTCGAAGTCCACGGCTGGGCGCTGGGCGCGCTCGCCACCGGCGGTCCTCGCCGCTACTTCGTGGACCAGGTCACGCTGTTCGGGGCGGCGGGAGTGCGGCCGCTCACGGTGGCGTTCGCCTCCGGGTCCTTCGGCGTCGGCGAGGGCGGTACGGCCACGGTCGCGGTGCGGCTCAGCCGTCCGCTGGGAGACACGGATCCCGACGAGGTCACGGTCGGCTTCAGGATCGCCGCGGGCACCGCCACTCCCGATCGCGACTACACGCCGGGCGAGGGCACGCTGACCTTCACGCGCGGCGGAGCCAGCGAAGAGACCTTCGAGGTGGCCACGCTCGAGGACACCAAGCACGAAGGCGGGGAGACGGTCATCCTGAGGCTGGTCGATCCGGTGGGAGCCGCGCCGGGCTTCGTCACCCAGGCCGTCCTCAGCATCGACGACGACGATCCCTTCGATCCCAACCTGCTCGACGACTTCGAGGCGGAGCCGGTGCAGTTCGAGGAGGACGGACACCTCACCTTGGACAGCATCGAGGTGCAGCCGGGCGATCCGCTGGCTCTTCCGGGGCAGGGGGCGTTCGAGGGCCTGCTGCACGTCGAGACACCGATCCTGGTCGATCTCGACGTGGACTTCTCCCGCGACCGGTCCCGTGGCGGCCACGGGTGCCACCACCGCCACGATCCCGTCACCGTGGCCATCCTCTCGCGGCCGGACTTCGACGCGAGGACCGTGGACCACGCCACCGTCCGGTTCGGGGAGGCGCGCGAGATCCACCGGGACCACCACGGCCGGCCCCGCCGCCACGAGGCCGACGTGGACCGCGATGGAGACGTCGACCTCGTCTTCCACTTCGACTTCGACGACACCGGCTTCGACTGCGACCCCGAACGCACGCCCCTGACCGGCAAGACGTTCGCGGGCAAGCGCATCGTCCACGACGGCCGCGCCCGCTTCGGCCGCGACTTCGCGATGGCCCAGGACTGGACCCTCGCCGAGGGGCTGAGCTTCTGGTTCTACGGGACGGGCAGCGGCTCGACCTTCCAGGTCGAGGTGAAGGACAACCGGAAGCCCGATCCGGGGCCGTCCGCCTGGCGGCTTCTCTGGAGCGAGGAGTTCCGCGGCCCGGCCGGCCGGCCGCCGGATGCTCGCCTCTTCTCCCACGAGCTCGGCGACGGCTCGGTCAACAACATCCCCGGTTGGGGCAACAGCGAGCTGCAGTACTACACGGACGATCAAGCCAACGCCGCCACCGATGGCGCGGGCAACCTGGTCCTCACCGCGCGCGCGGGAGACGGCTCCCTCACGTGCTACTACGGGCCGTGCCTCTACACCTCGGCGCGGCTCAAGACGCAGGGCAAGCGCGAGGTCGGGTACGGCCGCGTCGAGGCCCGCATCCGCCTGCCGCGCGGGGCCGGCTTGTGGCCGGCCTTCTGGAGCATGGGGACCGACCTGGGCGAGGTCGGATGGCCGCAGGCCGGCGAGATCGACATCATGGAGTGGGTGGGACGAGAGCCCCAGCAGGTCTTCGGCACCATCCACGGCCCCGGCTACTCGGGCGGGGCGAGCTTCGGCGGCGTCCGCGACTTCGGCCGCGACATCTCGGAGGAAACGCATACCTTCGCCGTCGAGCGGCAGCCCGGAGAGATCCGCTGGTACGTGGACGGCGTCCTCTACCATCGGGCCACACCCGCCGACGTCGCGCCCAACCAATGGGTCTTCGACCATCCGTTCTTCCTCCTGCTGAACATGGCGGTGGGCGGCAACTTCGGCGGCGAGGTCTCTCCCGAAACCGTCTTTCCGCAATCGATGAAGGTGGACTACATCCGGGTTTTCGGCGCCCCGGATACGGCGGAGCGGTTCGAGGCGCCGTTCGTCGACGATTTCGTCGGCTGGCAGAAGATCACGGTGCCCTTCACCGAATTCCGGCGCAGCCGCCACCAGCCGCACCACGCGCCCAACGACGGCTTCGGGCGGATGGCGGTGTGGGGCTACGGCTTCGTGCTGCCCGAGGGCGGGACGCGCGGTGGGGACATGTGGCTGGCTCGGGTGGAGCTGGAGGCCGCGCGCAACGTCACCGTGACCACGACCAACGACAGCGGCCCCGGATCCCTGCGCCAGCTCCTGGCCGGGCTGCCCGTGGGCGGCACGGTCTCGTTCGCACCGGCGCTGGCCGGCCAGACCATCATTTTGACCTCCGGCCCCCTCGTCCTGTCCAAGGACGTCACTATCGACGCCGCGGCCGCGCCCGGCCTGACGCTCAGTGGGAACGACGCCGACCGCGTCTTCATCGTGAACCCGGGCGTGACCGCCAGCCTCTTCGGCCTGACCGTCGCGAACGGCTTCGGCTTCGACCTCGCCGGCGGGATCCTCAACAACGGCTCCCTCGCCCTCGACCATTGCACGGTGCGCGACAACCGGGTGGGCGCGGTCAGCAACGACTTCTGGAAAGGCGGGGGCGGCATCTACAACGGCGAGGGCAGCAGTCTCCTGCTGAGCGACAGCCTGGTCCGTGCCAACACCACCCAGCTCGTCGACGGCGGCGGCGTCTACGCGTTCTTCAACGCGCAGGTGACGATCGAGCGTAGCACCCTCAGCGGCAACGTGGCGGGCAACGTGGGGGGCGGGATCCGGAGCCTGGGCCTCGTGACTCTCTTCAACAGCACGATCAGCGGGAACACCGCCACCGCCTGGTACGGCGGTGCCGTCTTCCATACCGACGGTGTCATGAGCCTCCTGAACTCGACGGTGACGGCCAACGTGTCCCATCCTTCGGGGCCGGCGGCCATCTTCGTGGGCACGTTCACCGCCGCGGGCGCGTCGCTCAGCGTCGCCAACAGCGTGATCGGCGACAACCAGGAATCGGCTGCTTCGTCGGGGCGTTCGGCAGCGGCCCCGTCTCCCTCACCTCCGGCGGCCACAACGTGCTGACCGACGCGACGTGCGCCCCCGGACCAACCGACCAGGTGGTGGCGAGCGCCCTCCTCGGACCGCTCGGCGACAACGGCGGTCCCACGCCGACGCATGCGCTCTTGCCCGGCAGCCCGGCCATCGACGCGGCCGACCCGGGTCTCTGCCCGGCGACGGACCAGCGAGGCGTCCCGCGCCCCCAGGGAGCGGCCTGCGACGTCGGGGCCGTCGAGCGCACGCCATAGGAAGAGGCGGCTAGGCCGATGGTCGCGCCGGAATCGCCCGAGTGATCAGTGCGCGACGTGCCCTGCCCGCGGCAGCTCGTGAGCGTGATCGCTTCCACGGAATTGATAGGCCGTCAGGATGCGGTAGGTGGGATCCGTCCTGCGCATCTCGAGCGTCAGCTGATCTGCGATGGCCCGGCTCACTCGCTTGCAATGGATCGCCACCACTTCCTCCGGCGGCTTGCCTTCGGCGAGGCGGTAGACCTGGGTGCAAGGCTCGCCGCGTGCCATCCGATCTTCGTCGTGGACGATCTTGATGCGCCCCATCACGAAATGGCCACCCACCGAAACGGGATCCTGTAACGTCACGATGGCAGACTGCCGGGCCGACGTGTCGGCCGCGCCCGCAGGCATGCCCAGCTCGAGCAGGCCAACGACGGCCAGCAACATCGACAACGTCACGAAATGGCGGAGACGCATCGCTCACCTCCAATGTCTCAACGGGCAGGGGAGGAGCAAGTTGCGAGCCAATCGAACGAAGGGCCAAGCCTCCCCGTTAGCCTGTGGCCGCGCAATTCCTGCGCGAGGCGTTTCCGCAGCGCGCGGCTTTAGCGCGGTTCGCGGATCAGCCCCGCCTTCTTCATCTCGGCCGCCACGTTCTTGACGACCTCTCGGACGAGCTTGTCCGCGCTCCGGGGGTTGGTGGTACTGCTCTGGCCCGCCCAGACGAGCTTGTTCTGGTCGAGGCTGTACACGAGCA
This sequence comes from uncultured Acidobacteriota bacterium, assembly GCA_963742595.1. Lineage (GTDB taxonomy): Bacteria > Acidobacteriota > Vicinamibacteria > Fen-336 > Fen-336 > CAVPGH01. The sequence continues at coordinate 2,751,465 of CAVUMT010000001.1, forward strand.
CCTCGACGTGGATGTCGGCCTGGGTGATCAGGTCGCCCGGGGCATATACGCCATCCCAGCCCACGCCCCAATATCCTCCCCAGAGCGAGGCGTAGGTCTTGTTGCCGTAGTACGTCCCCAGGTGGCCGAGCTTCCGCTCCTCGGAGACGAGCCGGAAGACCACGGCACCCGCCACCCCCGCCGCCTCCAGCCGCGGCCTGACCTTCGCCTCTTCGCGTATCTCGTCGGCGGGTATGAGGACGACCGCGGGCACGCCCTGGGCCCCCCGCATCGTGAGCTCGTCGGCGAGCAGTCCCTCCACGCCGCGGCGCTCCTGCTCATCGGGGCTGACGAAGAGGGCCACGACCTTCTTGCCGCGGAAGGTTCCCGGCTGGGCGTCGGGGGCCCTCCAGGTGGAACGCAGGGTCGTGGCCGCGACCGCCGCTCCCGCGATCGCGACCACGCCCACGAACGAGACCGCGACAACCGCTCTCTTCATCCGCCTCTCCTCTTGGCGCGGGGAGGCTACGCCGCTCGGGCGGGGACGGTCAAGGACGGGTTTACTCGGTGGCGTCGAGTCGGCCGAGACCGTATGCTTCGCCATCGCCGATCGTTCGTAGCGACAGGAGGGTGGAATGGCCGCCGCGTACCCCCTACCCGGGCGGCTCGGACCTCTCGACCGCCTCCTGGGCCTGTTCTCCGAGGTCCGCCCCGGCGAGGGCGCTCGCGCCCTCCTGATGCTCCTGAACGTGTTCCTGATCCTCGTCTCGTACTACGTGATCAAGACCGTCCGCGAGCCGCTCATCCTCGACACCGAGATCCCGGCGCTCGTGCTCGCGCTGGGCGTCCGCGGCGCCGCGGAGATCAAGACCTACGCCGCCGCGGGCCAGGCCCTCGTGCTCATGGCCTTCGTGCCCGCCTACAGCTGGTTCGCGTCCCGCGTGGACCGCATGAAGCTGATCGTCGGAGTGACGCTCTTTTTCGTGGCCAACATCCTCGGCTTCGCGTTCTCCGTGCAGACCGGGGTGCACTACGTCGGTATGGCCTTCTACGTCTGGGTCGGATTCTTCAGCCTGTCGATCATCGCGCAGTTCTGGTCGTACGCGAACGACATCTACACCAAGGAGGCGGGCAATCGCCTGTTCCCGATAATCGGCATCGGGGCCACTGCGGGCAGCCCCGTCGGAGCGTGGCTGGCCGAGCGACTATTCCACGCACACGTCAGCGCACACGTCATGCTCTACCTGGCGGCCGGGCTTCTGCTTCTGACCCTGGGCCTCTACGTGATCGTCAACCGGGGGGCCGCGGGTCCACCCGACGCGGCGGGGGTCCCCACGGCCGCGGCCGCCCTCGGGGGCCGGAACGCGTTCGCGCTCGTCTTCAGCAGCCGCTACATCCTGCTCATCGCCGTGCTGCTGATCGTACTGAACATCGTCAACACCGTCGGCGAGTACATCCTGAGCCACCTGGTGGTGAAGCACGCTTCCGAGCTCGCCATTGCGCAGCCCGGGTTCGACAAGAGCGCCTACATCGGGGAGTACTACGGCTCCTATTTCTTCTGGGTGAACGTGATCGCGGTGCTGCTGCAGGCCTTCGTCGCGTCGCGTCTCGTCAAACGCTTCGGGCTGGCCGGCGTCCTCTTTGCCCTCCCGTTCATCTCCCTCGGCGCCTACGGTGTGGTGGCGCTCGGGGCGACGATGGCGATCGTCCGCGGGGCCAAGACGGCGGAGAACTCGACCGACTACTCCGTGATGAACACCGCAAAGCAGCTGCTCTGGCTGCCCACGTCGCGCGAGGAGAAGTACAAGGCCAAGCAGGCCGTGGACAGCTTCTTCGTGCGCCTGGGAGACCTCGCGGCCGCCCTCGTGGTCTTCGTGGGCACCACATGGGTGACGCTCGACGCGAGCGGTTTCGCGATTGTGAACCTCTGCTTCGTGGGGGTGTGGCTGGCGCTCGCAGTCGCTCTCGTGCGTCTCAATCGGAAGCTGATGCCGGAGACGGCCACGCTTTAGGGAGGGCCGCTCGCTCGGGCCGCGTGCTAGGATCGCGCGCGAGGTGTCAGCAATGCTCGGAAAAACCCTCACGCCCGCACCACCGGTGGAAGCGCATTCGCGCCGCTTCACCGACGCGGTCGACCCCAACGCCACCGCGATCGGCCCCGGCACGCAGGTGAAGGGCGAGCTGGTCGCGGAGGGGCCGGTCGAGCTGGCGGGACTCCTCGACGGCGACGCGCGGGTCTCGGCGCATCTGCGCGTGCGAGCGGGCGCGCGCGTCACCGGGCGGCTCGAGGCAAAGAGCCTCGTGGTCGAGGGCGAGGTGACCGGACCGTCGGTGGCGGCCGAGCGGATCGAGATCGGCGCGACCGCCCGGGTGAGCTCCAACCTCCGCGCGCGCGTCGTGGCGATCGCGGAGGGGGCCTTCTTCGAAGGCGAGGTCCGGATGGACGACACCGGCGCCCCGGGCACGCCGATCAGCTTTACGGAGAAGCGCCGCTAGCCTGAGCGCCGAACCGACGCTGCCAGAGCCGGAACATGAGTATGGTCCACAGGGCCCGGCCGTGGTTGCGCTGGCCGGAGCGATGCTGCCCCCAGAGCCGGGCCACCGCACGCGTGTCCAGGAGGTCGTCCTGAGCCGACGCGTCGAACAGCGCGCTCTCGGCGAGGTCCGACAGCTCTCCACGGAACCACTCCGCGACGGGCACGACGAAGCCCTGCTTTCGCCGCGAGAGAACCTCGGCCGGGACCATTCCCCGCACGGCCTGCTTGAGGATGTACTTGCCCGTCCCCCCGCGGAGCTTGAGGGAGGCCGGCATGCGGGCCGCGAGCTCCATGACGCGGTGGTCCAGCAGGGGGCAGCGCACTTCCAGTGAAACCGCCATGCTTGCGCGGTCGACCTTGGTCAGGATGTCGTCCGTCAGGTACGTCTTGATGTCCACGTACTGCGCGCGGCCCAGGGGATCTGTCGTACGGGCGCGCTCGAAGTAATGCCGGAAAACGGCGAAAGGGTCATAGCCGTTCAGCTCTCCCGCCAGGTCGCGACCAAGGAGGGCCGGCCGATGCTCGGCCACGGCCCCGTAGACCGAGGAGAAATAGGCCGCGGCCGGCTCACGCGCCAGGTTCGAGAGCACGCTTCGCGCCCGCAAGGGGCGGGGCAACCAGTCGAGCTGCGGGTAGACCGAGGCGAGGCTCCCGATGAGAGGCCGGATGCCGCGGGGCAGGAACGCCCGCACGCGGTTCTCGGCGAGGTCCAGGCGATAGCGCCGATAGCCCGCGAAGCTCTCATCGCCCCCGTCTCCGGACAGCGCTACCGTCACGAACTCCCTCGCCATCTGGGAGACGTAGTAGGTGGGCACGGCGGAGGAGTCCCCGAAGGGCTCGTCGTAGTGCCAGGCGAGCTTCTCCATTACCGCGACCGCGTCGGGAGCCACGATGCGCTCGTGGTGCTGGGCCCCGAACCTCTGCGCGAAGGATCGCGCGTCCGCGGTTTCGCTGTACTTCTCGAGCGTGAAGCCGACCGAGGCCGTGATCACCGGGCGCTCGGAGAGCGCGCTCATTAGGGCGACCACGGCCGACGAGTCGACCCCTCCGGACAAGAAGGCCCCGAGGGGCACCTCGCTCATCAGCCGGCAGCCGACCGCTTTGCGGAGCGCGGCGAGGAGGGCCTCGCACCACTCCGCTTCGCTGCGCTCCTCGGGCTGGCCGAAATCGAGATCCCAGTACTCGGACTCGCGAACGCCGCTCGGGGTGACGACGACGTAATGGCCGGGACGCACCTTGCGCGCGTGGCGAAAGATCGACTTGGGGGCGGGGACATACTGGTAGGTGAAGTAGTCGGCGAGGGCCTCCCGGTCCAGCACGCGCGGCACGTCGGGGTTCTCGACGACCGCCTTCAGCTCCGAACCGAAGACGAGCCGCCCTCCGCAGTCCGCGTAGTAAAGGGGCTTCTTCCCGACGCGGTCCCGGGCCAGCAGGAGCAGCTGTTTTCTGGCGTCCCAGATCGCGAAGGCGAACATGCCGTGCAGCATCGCGACGCAGCCCTCGCCGTACTCCTCGTAGAGGTGGACGATCGTCTCGGTGTCGGAGCGCGTGGCCAGCCGGTGGCCGCGCGCCTCGACGAGGCGGGCCAGCTCGAGGTAGTTGTAGATCTCGCCGTTGAAGACGATGGCGACCGTCCGGTCCTCGTTGAAGATCGGCTGGTGTCCGCCCGCCACGTCGATGATGGAGAGGCGGCGATGGCCGAGGCCCACCCGGCCGTCCAGCAGGAAGCCCTCGTCGTCGGGGCCCCGGTGCGCGATCACGTCCGTCATGCGCCGGAGCACCGCCTCGCGCACCGGCTCGTCGCCGCCGTAATGGTAGACGCCGGAGATTCCGCACATGGGATGGCTCGGCTTTCGGGCTCCTCCCGTCCGGGGGGGGGCGTCGGTAGGGTGCCTTCGGCCCGACGCGGCGGACGAGTAGCGCATTCTAGCTCCGCGCCCATCCAGCGGCCAAGCTCCTCTCCAAAGGCCGCGCGAGTAGAGTTGTGCGTCGACTTTCGTATACCCGGGCGCACTGCAAGGGTGTCCGCTTGACGCTCCGTCAAATTTTCCTTAGCGGAGACGTGCCCGAGTAGTACACTTGCCTTCCCTCCAGCGTTAGAGAACCGTTGCGGCGACCCCCAAATTCTCGAGGGAAAAAATGAAGCGTATTGGTCTGGCGTCATGTGGCGCTGTGGCTGGATTCACCCTTCTCGCGATGGCACTCCTCGGGCCGACGCCGGTCCTGGGCGCCGAGACCGGAAGGGTCCGGATTACCCCGGAAGGCATGGCCCAGATCGCGGCCCTCCAGGCGGAGAAGGAGTCTCGAACTCCCGCGCAGCGGAAGATCGACTCCAACATCCTCTACGAGATCCGCAAGCGGAGGAGTGGGGAGGCCGTCCCGGGTGTGCCGAGCCTGACGACGGGCCTCGCCGTGGACGACCACGGCGTGCTGGCCGTCGACATCCGGGCCCACGTCACGGACGCGCTCCTGAACCGGCTCGCCGCCCTCGAGGCGAGCATCCTCGACCTGTCGCCGGCCTACCGCTCCGTTGCCGCCCGCCTGCCCCTTTCGGAGATCGAAGCGCTCGCGGAGATGGACGAGGTCATCTTCATCCAGCCGCACTCCTCGGCGAGCTTCGGTCGCGACCGGGAGAAGACGGCGGACGATCCGCGGGCGGCCGCCCCCCAGCCCCGCGTGCGGCCGACATTCGAGGAGCGCGCGCAGAGGGTGCGCACCTACCTGGAGAGCGCCGTCCTCCCCATGTCGGTCGGCAGCCAGAGCACGGAAGGCGACACGACGCACCAGGCGAACACGGCCCGGAGCACGATCGGCCCCAGTGGCGCCGGAGTCAAGATCGGCGTCATTTCGGAGGGAGCCGTCACCTCTCACTTCTCCCAGGCGTCGGGCGATCTCCCCGCGAACCTGATCATCCTGCCGGGTCAAATGGGCAGCGAGGGCCCCTTCGAGGACGAAGGCACCGCCATGCTCGAGGTCGTCTACGACCTGGCGCCCCAGGCCCAGCTGTATTTCGCGGCGGCCAGTCCCACGATCGGCAAGTTCGCGCAGACCATCCGAGACCTTCGCGCGCTCGGGTGCGACATCATCATCGACGACGCGCTCCATCCCGCCGAATCGCCCTTCCAGGACGGCCAGGCCCCGAGCATCATCTCCAACACGAACGGCGGCGTCGTCACCCAGGCGGTGAGGGACGTGGTCGCGGCGGGAGCGATGTACTTCGCGTCGGCGGGGAACTTCGGGAACGCCGCGGACGGGACGTCGAGCGTCTACGAGGGAGACTGGGTCGACGGCGGCGCGCTCGCCCCCCTCGTGACCGGCAACGTCCACAACTTCGGTGGGGGGGCCCAGTCCGATCTCATCCAGACGGGCGCTGGCACCGCCTGGCCGATCGGCCTCTTCTGGTCGGATCCGCTCGGCGGGTCTTCGAACGACTACGACCTCTACATCTTCGACAACACCCTGACCACGGTAGTGACATCGTCCACCAACGTCCAGAGCGGCACGCAGGACCCTTACGAGCAGGTCGCGGGCATCCACAACGTCACGGGCAATCGGATCGTGGTCCTGAAGAAGGCCTCGGCCGCCGCGCGTTTCTTTCACGTCACGCTGAACTCCAACGGGGCAGGGGTGCTCGCCGTCGGCACGGCGGGAGCGATCCGGGGACACGGCATGGCCGCGGGAGCCTTCAGCGTGGCCGCGACCCCCGCCGCCGCCCCCGGGCCGTTCCCGGCCGCCCATAGCGGAGCCAACGTGTCCGAGACCTTCTCCGCGGACGGACCGCGACGCATCTTCTTCGATGCGAACGGAACCGCGTTCACGCCCGGCAACTTCTCGTCCACGGGCGGGATCGTGCGCCCGAAGCCGGACATCACCGCGGCCGACCGGGTCGACATCACCGGCTTTTGGCAGTTCCCCGTGCCGTTCGTCGGGACCGCGGCGGCGACGTCCCACGCCGCGGCGATCGCCGCCCTGCTGAAGTCGGCGCTGCCGTCGCCCACGAACGCGCAGATCCGGACGGCCCTCCTCTCGACGGCCATCGACATCGAGGCCGCGGGCACCGACTCCGTCACGGGAGCGGGCATTGTCATGCCGTTGCCCGCCCTGGCCGCACTCGGGATCGGCGCGCAGGCCTCCATCTCGCAGGGTGCGATCACGGTCGGCGAGCTCGTGGGCAACAGCGACGGCGACGGCATCGTCGAGAAGGGGGAGACGGGGACCCTGGTGATCGCCAACCTGGTGAACAGCGGGGTGACGGCGGCCACCGGCGTCACCGCCACGCTGTCGTCGGCCACGCCGGGGATCACCATCCTCGCGCCGGCCGGCCTGCCCTACCCGACCCTCACGGCGGGCGGAGGGACGGCGAGCAATCCGACCGCCTACAAGTTCTTCCTCTCCCCGGCGTCGAACTGCGGGCAATCCGTCGATTTCGTGCTCACGGTGACTTACAACGACGGGGCCGCCCGGACCAAGGTCCTGCCCTTCACGGCCAGCCTCGCGGACGGGTTCACGCTCGTGGGCGAGGTCATGGACGCCACCCCTCCGCCGGCGCATCCGAAGTACGTGGCGTCGACCGGCACGCAGACGGGCCGCGTGTCCCGGACGGAGACCAGCAGCTCGTGCGGGTTCCCCAAGCCTTTCCCGGGCGTCATCGCGGGCGACACTCCGCTCTACGACGCGTACACGTTCACGGCGACGAACTCCGGCTGCACCTCGGTCACGCTCAACGCGCCCGTCGCCTCCGGCGGCATCGAGGCGTTCGTGGCGGTGTACTCCCCGGCCTTCGTGCCCGCGTCGATCAACACGAACTACGTCGCCGACTCGGGGTCGTCCTCGGCGGCGGCTCGTCTCATCGGGCTCACCTTCAACGCGAACGCGGGGCAGCAGTACGTCGTGGTCGTCTCCGAGGTTCCGGGCGCGGCGCCGAGCCCCCTCTATACCCTGACGGTCACCGGCGCTCCGTTGACCTCGTGCAACTTCGCTCCCGGCGCACCGCAGGCGGACCTCGCCATCACGAAGACGGACGGTGCGACGACGGCGGTACCGGGCGGGAGCACGACGTACACGATCGTGGCGACCAACAACGGCCCCAACAGCGTGACGGGCGCGACGGTGTCGGACACCTTCCCCGCGTCCTTGACCGCGACCTGGACGTGCGTGGGTGCTTTCTCCGGGACCTGCACCGCGTCGGGCGCGGGCAACCTGAACGACACGGTCAACCTTCCCGTGGGGGCGAGCGTCACCTACACGGTGAACGCGACGATCAGCGTGGCGGCCACCGGAACGCTCGTGAACACGGCGACGGTAGCCGTCCCGGGCGGAGCGACGGATCCGACGCCCGGCAACAACAGCGCGACGGACACGGACACGCTCACGCCGCAAGCGAACCTCTCCATCACGAAGACGGACGGGGTGACCACGGCGGTGCCGGGCGGGAGCGTGACCTACACGATCGTGGCGAGCAACGCCGGTCCCAGCAACGCGTCGGGGTCGACGGTGGCCGACACCTTCCCCGCGTCCTTGACCGCGACCTGGACGTGCGCGGGCGCGGGAGGGGGGACGTGCACGGCGGCGGGAGCCGGCACCATCAACGACACCGTGAACCTGCCGGTGGGCGCGAGCGTGACCTACACGGTGACCGCCGCGATCAGCGCGGCGGCGACGGGTTCCCTGGTGAACACGGCGACCGTGACCGCGCCCGGTGGGGTGACGGATCCGGTGCCCGGGAACAACTCGGCGACGGACACGGACACGCTCGGCCCGCAAGCCAACCTCGCGATCACCAAGACGGACGGGGTGGCCACGGCCACGCCGGGCGGGAGCGTGACCTACACGATCATCGCGAGCAATGCCGGCCCGAGCAGCGCGCCGGGGTCGACGGTGGCGGACACCTTCCCCGCGTCCTTGACCGCGACCTGGACGTGCGCGGGCGCGGGCGGGGGGACGTGCACCGGCATCGGGAGCCGGCAACATCAACGACACGGTCAACCTGCCGGCGGGGGGCAGCGTCACCTACACGGTGAGCGCGACGATCAGCGCGGCGGCCACGGGTTCCCTGGTGAACACGGCGACCGTGACCGCGCCCGGTGGGGTGACGGATCCGGTGCCCGGGAACAACTCGGCCACGGACACGGACACCCTGGTGGGGAACGCGGACCTTTCGATCACGAAGACGGACGGCGTGACCACGGCCACCCCGGGCGCGAGCGTGACCTACACGATCGTGGCGAGCAACAGCGGCCCGAGCAACGTGACGAACGCGACGGTGGCGGACACGTTCCCCGCGTCCTTGACCGGCGACCTGGACGTGCGCGGGCGCGGGAGGGGGAACGTGCCCCGCATCGGGAGCCGGCAACATCAACAACACGGTCAACCTGCCGGTGGGCGGCAGCGTCACCTACACGGTGAGCCGCGACGATCAGCGCGGCGGCAACGGGGACCCTGGCGAACACGGCGACGGTGGCCGTTCCCGGCTGGTGTGACGGATCCCGTACCCGGGAACAACTCGGCGACGGACACGGACACCCTCAGCCCGCAGGCGAACCTTTCGATCACGAAGACGGACGGGGTGACGACGGCGGCCCCTGGCGGGAGCGTGACCTACACGATCGTGGCCAGCAACGCCGGCCCCAGCAGCGCGCCGGGGTCGACGGTGGCGGACACCTTCGCCGCGGCCTTGACCGCGACCTGGACGTGCGCGGGCGCGGGCGGGGGCACGTGCACGGCGTCGGGAGCCGGGAACATCAACGACACGGTGAACCTGCCCGCGGGCGGTAGCGTGACCTACACGGTCGACCGCGACGATCAGCGCGGGGGCGACGGGTTCCCTGGTGAACACGGCGACCGTGACCGCGCCCGGTGGGGTGACGGATCCCGTGCCCGGGAACAACTCGGCCACGGACACGGACACGCTCGTCCCCCAGGCGGACCTTGCGATCACGAAGACGGACGGGGTGACCACGGCGGTGCCCGGGGGCAGCGTGACCTACACGATCGTCGCGAGCAACGGCGGCCCGAGCAGCGCGCCGGGAGCGACGGTGGCGGACACGTTCCCCGCGTCCTTGACCGCGACCTGGACGTGCGCGGGCGCAGGCGGGGGGACGTGCACGGCGTCGGGAGCCGGCACCATCAACGACACGGTGAACCTGCCCGCGGGGGCGAGCGTCACCTACACGGTGACCGCGACGATCAGCGCGGCGGCCTCGGGGACGCTGGCGAACACCGCGACGGTCGCAGCACCGGCGGGGGTGACGGACTCGAACCTGGCCAACAACTCGGCCACGGACACGGATACGCTCGCCCCGCAGGCGAACCTCGCGATCACGAAGACGGACGGGGTGACCACGGCGACGCCGGGCGGCGGGGTGATCTACACGATCGTGGCGAGCAACAGCGGCCCCAGCAACGCGACGGGGTCGACGGTGGCGGACACGTTCCCCGCGTCGTTGACCGCGACCTGGACGTGCGTGGGCGCGGGCGGGGGGACGTGCCCCGCATCGGGAGCCGGCAACATCAACAACACGGTCAACCTGCCGGTGGGTGGCAGCGTGACCTACACGGCGACCGCGACGATCAGCGCGGCGGCCACGGGGACCCTGGCGAACACGGCGACGGTGGCCGTTCCCGCTGGGGTGACGGATCCCGTGCCCGCGAACAACTCGGCGACGGACACGGACACCCTCAGCCCGCAGGCGGACCTTTCGATCACGAAGACGGACGGCGTGACGACGGCGTTGCCCGGCGGGAGCGTGACCTACACGATCGTGGCGACCAACAACGGGCCCAGCAACGTGACGGGGTTGACGGTGGCGGACACGTTCCCCGCGTCCTTGACCGCGACCTGGACGTGCCTGGGCGCGGGCGGGGGGAGTTGCCCGTCGTCGGGAGTCGGCAACATCAACAACACGCTCACCTTGCCCGCGGGGGGTAGCGCCACCTACACGGTGACGGCGACGATCAACGCGTCGGCCACGGGAAGCCTGTCGAATACCGCGACCGTGACCGCGCCCGGTGGGGTGACGGATCCCATTCCCGGGAACAACTCGGCGACGGACACGGACACGCTCACCCCGCAGGCGAACCTTGCGATCACGAAGACGGACGGTGTCGTGGGGGCGGTTCCGGGCTCCACCGTGATCTACACGATCGTGGCGAACAACGCCGGTCCCAGCAACGCACCGGGGTCGACGGTCGTCGACACGTTCGCCGCGACCTTGACCGCGACCTGGACGTGCGTGGGCGCGGGCGGGGGGACGTGCCCGGCGTCGGGAGCGGGCAACATCAACAGCACCGTCAACCTCCCGGTGGGCGCGAGCGTCACCTACACCGTCAACGCGACGATCAGCCCGTCCGCGACGGGGAACCTGTCGAACACGGCGACCGTGTCCGAACCGGCGGGGGTGACGGACCCCGTGCCCGGCAACAACTCGGCGACTGACATCGACACGCTCGGGCCGCAAGCGGACCTCACGATCACCAAGACGGACGGGGTGACGACGGCCGCGCCGGGCACGAACGTGACCTACACGATCGTGGCCAGCAACGCCGGACCGAGCGCCGCGACGGGGGCGACGGTGGCCGACACGTTCCCCGCGTCCGTGACCGCGACCTGGACGTGCGCGGGCGCGGGCGGAGCGACGTGCACGGCGGCGGGAGCGGGCAACATCAACGACACGGTCAACCTGCCCGCGGGCGGGAGCGCCACCTACACGGTGACCGCGACGATCAACGCCTCGGCGACGGGGACCCTGTCGAACACGGCGACGGTGGCCGCACCCGGTTCGGTGACGGACCCCGTTCCCGGGAACAACTCGGCGACGGATACGGACACGCTCACCCCGCAGGCGAACCTTGCGATTACGAAGACGGACGGGGTGACGACGGCGGCCCCCGGCGGGAGCGTGACCTACACGATCGTGGCGAGCAACAGCGGGCCGAGCCACGCGCCGGGGTCGACGGTAGCCGACACGTTCCCCGCGTCCTTGACCGCGACCTGGACGTGCGTGGGCGCGGGAGGGGGAACGTGCCCCGCGTCGGGAGCCGGGAGCTTCAACAACACGGTAAACCTGCCGGTGGGCGGGAGCGTCACCTACACCGTGAACGCGGCGATCAGCAGCACCGCCACGGGAACCCTGTCGAACACGGCGACGGTGGCCGCGGCGGCGGCGGTGACGGATCCCGTGCCCGGCAACAACTCGGCCACGGACACCGACACTCTGGCCCCGAGCGCGGATCTCGCCATCACCAAGACGGACGGCTCTGCGTTCTACGCCCCGGGGCAGGTCCTGACCTACACCATCGTCGCGAGCAGCTCCGGTCCGACTCCGGTCACGGGAGCGATCGTCGCGGACCCGATTCCCGCGCAGCTCACGAACGCGTCCTGGACGTGCGTTGCCAGCGCGGGGTCGGCCTGCGGGGCGGCGTCGGGAACCGGCAGCATCACGACCACCGTCGACCTCGTCTCCGGCGGGAACGCGACCTTCACCCTGACCGCAACCGTCCCCGCGACGACGGTCGTGGACATCTCCAACACGGCGACGATCGCCCCTCCCATCGGAACGACCGATCCCAACTCCGGGAACGACTCCGCGACGGACGTCGACACGCGTCGAGGCGGGTCGTTCTACACCGTGACGCCCTGCCGCCTCTTCGACACGCGCACGGCCCCGGGACCGTTCGGCGGACCGGCTCTCACCCCCGGGCCGCCCCGCACGTTCACCGTCGTGGGACAGTGTGGTGTTCCCGCGAACGCGACGGCGGTGGCCGTGAACCTCGTGGCCACCCAGAGTGCCGGGCCGGGCTACCTGGTGGGGCACCCCGAGGGTACGCCCGCCCCGCTCATCTCCACGATCAACTTCGCCGCGGGGCTGACCCGCGGGAACAACGCGATCCTTTCGCTGAGCCCCGCGGGGGAGCTGGATCTGAGCGTCGGCGGCCTGGCGAGTACGGTACACGCGGTCATGGACGTCTTCGGATACTTCATCGAGTAGCGGAAAGGGCGTTTAGGGCGTTTCGAGGCACTCGTCCCTGCCTTGTCCGGGGTGGGGACGAGTGCCCCCCAAATTCTCGAGGGACAAAATGAAGCGCTTTGGTCTGGCGTCATGTGGCGCTGTGGCTGGGTTCACCCTTCTCACGATGGCACTGCTCGGGCCGACGCCGGCCCTGGGCGGGATCGTGGAGGCGGACCTTGCGATCACGAAGACGGACGGGGTGACCACGGCCACGCCGGGCGGGAGCGTGACCTACACGATCGTGGCGACCAACGATGGCCCCAACAGCGTGACGGGGGCGACGGTGGCGGACACGTTCCCTGCGTCCTTGACCGCGAGCTGGACGTGCGCGGGCGCGGGCGGGGGGACGTGCTCGGCATCCGGCGCGGGCGACATCAACGACACGGTCGACCTGCCGGTGGGCGGCAGCGTGACCTACACGGTGACCGTGACCATCGGCGCGGCGGCCACGGGGAGCCTGTCGAACACGGCGACGGTGGCCGTGCCCGGAGGGGTGACGGATCCCGTGCCCGGGAACAACTCGGCGACGGACACGGACACCCTGGTGGGGAACGCGGACCTCGCCATCACGAAGACGGACGGGGTGACGACGGCGGCCCCCGGCGGGAGCGTGACCTACACGATCGTGGCCAGCAACGCGGGCCCGAGCAACGTGACGAACGCGACGGTGGCGGACACGTTCCCTGCGTCCTTGACCGCGAGCTGGACGTGCGCGGGCGCGGGAGGGGGGACGTGCTCGGCATCGGGCGCCGGCAACATCAACGACGCCACCGTCGACCTGCCGGTGGGGGGTAGCGTCACGTACACGGTGACCGCGACGATCAGTGCGGCGGCCACGGGGACCTTGGCGAACACGGCGACGGTGGCCGCGCCCGGAGGGGTGACGGATCCCGTGCCCGGGAACAACTCGGCCACGGACACGGACACGCTGGTGGGGAACGCGAACCTTGTCATCACGAAGACGGACGGGGTGACGACGGCGGCCCCCGGCGGGAGCGTGACCTACACGATCGTGGCCAGCAACGCGGGCCCGAGCAACGTGACGAACGCGACGGTGGCGGACACGTTCCCCGCGTCCTTGACTGCGAGCTGGACGTGCGCGGGCGCGGGAGGGGGGACGTGCTCGGCATCGGGCGCCGGCAACATCAACGACGCCACCGTCGACCTGCCGGTGGGGGGTAGCGTCACGTACACGGTGACCGCGACGATCAGTGCGGCGGCCACGGGGACCTTGGCGAACACGGCGACGGTGGCCGCGCCCGGAGGGGTGACGGATCCCGTGCCCGGGAACAACTCGGCGACGGACACGGACACGCTGACGCCGAAGGCCGACCTTTCGATCACGAAGACGGACGGGGTGACGACGGCGGCCCCTGGCGGGAGCGTGACCTACACGATCGTGGCCAGCAACGCGGGCCCGAGCAACGTGACGAACGCGACGGTGGCGGACACGTTCCCCGCGTCCTTGACTGCGAGCTGGACGTGCGCGGGCGCGGGAGGGGGGACGTGCTCGGCATCGGGAGCCGGCAACATCAACGACGCCACCGTCGACCTGCCGGTGGGGGGTAGCGTCACGTACACGGTGACCGCGACGATCAGCGCGGCGGCCACGGGGACCTTGTCGAACACGGCGACGGTGGCCGCGCCCGGAGGGGTGACGGATCCCGTGCCCGGGAACAACTCGGCGACGGACACGGACACGCTCACCCCGCAGGCCAACCTTTCGATCACGAAGACGGACGGGGTGACGACGGCGGCCCCTGGCGGGAGCGTGACCTACACGATCGTGGCCAGCAACGCGGGCCCGAGCAACGTGACGAACGCGACGGTGGCGGACACGTTCCCCGCGTCCTTGACTGCGAGCTGGACGTGCGCGGGCGCGGGAGGGGGGACGTGCTCGGCATCGGGAGCCGGCAACATCAACGACGCCACCGTCGACCTGCCGGTGGGGGGTAGCGTCACCTACACGGTGACCGCGACGATCAGTGCGGCGGCCACGGGGACCTTGGCGAACACGGCGACGGTGGCCGCGCCCGGAGGGGTGACGGATCCCGTGCCCGGGAACAACTCGGCGACGGACACGGACACGCTGGTGGGGAACGCGAACCTCGCCATCACGAAGACGGACGGGGTGACGACGGCGGCCCCTGGCGGGAGCGTGACCTACACGATCGTGGCCAGCAACGCGGGCCCGAGCAACGTGACGAACGCGACGGTGGCGGACACGTTCCCTGCGTCCTTGACCGCGAGCTGGACGTGCGCGGGCGTGGGAGGGGGGACGTGCTCGGCATCGGGCGCCGGCAACATCAACGACGCCACCGTCGACCTGCCGGTGGGGGGTAGCGTCACGTACACGGTGACCGCGACGATCAGTGCGGCGGCCACGGGGACCTTGGCGAACACGGCGACGGTGGCCGCGCCCGGAGGGGTGACGGATCCCGTGCCCGGGAACAACTCGGCGACGGACACGGACACGCTGGTGGGGAACGCGGACCTCGCCATCACGAAGACAGACGGAGTGACCACGGCCACGCCTGGCGGGAGCGTGACCTACACGATCGTCGCGAGCAACGGCGGTCCGAGCAACGTGACGAACGCGACGGTGGCGGACACGTTCCCTGCATCCTTGACCGCGAGCTGGACGTGCGCGGGCGCGGGCGGGGGGACGTGCTCGGCATCGGGAGCCGGCAACATCAACGACGCCACCGTCGACCTACCGGTGGGGGGTAGCGTCACGTACACGGTGACCGCGACGATCAGTGCGGCGGCCACGGGGACCTTGGCGAACACGGCGACGGTGGCCGCGCCCGGAGGGGTGACGGATCCCGTGCCCGGGAACAACTCGGCGACGGACACGGACACGCTGGTGGGGAACGCGAACCTCGCCATCACGAAGACGGACGGGGTGACGACGGCGGCCCCCGGCGGGAGCGTGACCTACACGATCGTGGCCAGCAACGCGGGCCCGAGCAACGTGACGAACGCGACGGTGGCGGACACGTTCCCCGCGTCCTTGACCGCGAGCTGGACGTGCGCGGGCGTGGGAGGGGGACGTGCTCGGCATCGGGCGCCGGCAACATCAACGACGCCACCGTCGACCTGCCGGTGGGGGGTAGCGTCACGTACACGGTGACCGCGACGATCAACGCGGCGGCCACGGGGACCTTGGCGAACACGGCGACGGTGGCCGCGCCCGGAGGGGTGACGGATCCCGTGCCCGGGAACAACTCGGCAACGGACACGGACACCCTGGTGGGGAACGCGAACCTCGCCATCACCAAGACGGACGGGGTGACGACGGCGGCCCCCGGCGGGAGCGTGACCTACACGATCGTGGCCAGCAACGCGGGCCCGAGCAACGTGACGAACGCGACGGTGGCGGACACGTTCCCTGCGTCCTTGACCGCGAGCTGGACGTGCGCGGGCGTGGGAGGGGGACGTGCTCGGCATCGGGCGCCGGCAACATCAACGACGCCACCGTCGACCTGCCGGTGGGGGGTAGCGTCACGTACACGGTGACCGCGACGATCAGTGCGGCGGCCACGGGGACCTTGGCGAACACGGCGACGGTGGCCGCGCCCGGAGGGGTGACGGATCCCGTACCCGGGAACAACTCGGCGACGGACACGGACACGCTGGTGGGGAACGCGGACCTTGTCATCACGAAGACGGACGGGGTGACGACGGCGGCCCCCGGCGGGAGCGTGACCTACACGATCGTGGCCAGCAACGCGGGCCCGAGCAACGTGACGAACGCGACGGTGGCGGACACGTTCCCTGCGTCCTTGACCGCGACCTGGACGTGCGCGGGCGCGGGAGGGGGGACGTGCTCGGCATCGGGCGCCGGCAACATCAACGACGCCACCGTCGACCTGCCGGTGGGGGGTAGCGTCACGTACACGGTGACCGCGACGATCAGTGCGGCGGCCACGGGGACCTTGGCGAACACGGCGACGGTGGCCGCGCCCGGAGGGGTGACGGATCCCGTGCCCGGGAACAACTCGGCGACGGACACGGACACGCTGGTGGGGAACGCGAACCTCGCCATCACGAAGACGGACGGGGTGACGACGGCGGCCCCCGGCGGGAGCGTGACCTACACGATCGTGGCCAGCAACGCGGGCCCGAGCAACGTGACGAACGCGACGGTGGCGGACACGTTCCCCGCGTCCTTGACCGCGAGCTGGACGTGCGCGGGCGCGGGCGGGGGGACGTGCTCGGCATCGGGCGCCGGCAACATCAACGACGCCACCGTCGACCTGCCGGTCGGGGGTAGCGTCACGTACACGGTGACCGCGACGATCAACGCGGCGGCCACGGGGACCTTGGCGAACACGGCGACGGTGGCCGCGCCCGGAGGGGTGACGGATCCCGTGCCCGGGAACAACTCGGCAACGGACACGGACACCCTGGTGGGGAACGCGAACCTCGCCATCACCAAGACGGACGGGGTGACGACGGCGGCCCCCGGCGGGAGCGTGACCTACACGATCGTGGCCAGCAACGCGGGCCCGAGCAACGTGACGAACGCGACGGTGGCGGACACGTTCCCTGCGTCCTTGACCGCGAGCTGGACGTGCGCGGGCGCGGGCGGGGGGACGTGCTCGGCATCGGGCGCCGGCAACATCAACGACGCCACCGTCGACCTGCCGGTGGGGGTAGCGTCACGTACACGGTGACCGCGACGATCAGTGCGGCGGCCACGGGGACCTTGGCGAACACGGCGACGGTGGCCGCGCCCGGAGGGGTGACGGATCCCGTACCCGGGAACAACTCGGCGACGGACACGGACACGCTGGTGCGGAACGCGGACCTGTCGATCACGAAGACGGACGGGGTGACGACGGCGGCCCCTGGCGGGAGCGTGACCTACACGATCGTGGCCAGCAACGCGGGCCCGAGCAACGTGACGAACGCGACGGTGGCGGACACGTTCCCTGCGTCCTCGACCGCGACCTGGACGTGCGCGGGAGCGGGAGGGGGGACGTGCTCGGCATCGGCGCCGGCAACATCAACGACGCCACCGTCGACCTGCCGGTGGGGGTAGCGTCACGTACACGGTGACCGCGACGATCAGTGCGGCGGCCACGGGGACCTTGGCGAACACGGCGACGGTGGCCGCGCCCGGAGGGGTGACGGATCCCGTACCCGGGAACAACTCGGCGACGGACACGGACACGCTCACCCCGCAGGCCAACCTTTCGATCACGAAGACGGACGGGGTGACGACGGCGGCCCCTGGCGGGAGCGTGACCTACACGATCGTGGCCAGCAACGCGGGCCCGAGCAACGTGACGAACGCGACGGTGGCGGACACGTTCCCTGCATCCTCGACCGCGACCTGGACGTGCGCGGGCGCGGGAGGGGGACGTGCTCGGCATCGGGAGCCGGCAACATCAACGACGCCACCGTCGACCTGCCGGTGGGGGGTAGCGTCACGTACACGGTGACCGCGACGATCAGTCGCGGCGGCCACGGGGACCTTGGCGAACACGGCGACGGTGGCCGCGCCCGGAGGGGTGACGGATCCCGCACCCGGGAACAACTCGGCCACGGACACGGACACCCTGGTGGGGAACGCGAACCTCGCCATCACGAAGACGGACGGAGTGACGACGGCCACGCCCGGCGGGAGCGTGACCTACACGATCGTGGCCAGCAACGCGGGCCCGAGTAACGTGACGAACGCGACGGTGGCGGACACGTTCCCTGCGTCCTTGACCGCGACCTGGACGTGCGCGGGCGCGGGCGGGGGACGTGCTCGGCATCGGGAGCCGGCAACATCAACGACGCCACCGTCGACCTGCCGGTGGCGGGTAGCGTCACGTACACGGTGACCGCGACGATCAGTGCGGCGGCCACGGGGACCTTGTCGAACACGGCGACGGTGGCCGCGCCCGGAGGGGTGACGGATCCCGTACCCGGGAACAACTCGGCGACGGACACGGACACGCTGGTGGGGAACGCGGACCTTGTCATCACGAAAACGGACGGGGTGACGACGGCGGCCCCCGGCGGGAGCGTGACCTACACGATCGTGGCCAGCAACGCCGGCCCCAGCAACGCGCCGGGGTCGACGGTGGCGGACACCTTCCCCGCGTCCTTGACCGCGACCTGGACGTGCGCGGGCGCGGGCGGGGGCACATGCCCGGCCTCGGGAGCCGGGAACATCAACAACACGGTGAACCTGCCCGCGGGCGGGAGCGTGACCTACACGGTGACCGCGACGATCAACGCCGGAGCGACGGGGACGCTGTCGAACACGGCGACGGTGGCCGCTCCGGGTGGGGTGACGGACTCGAACCTGGCCAACAACTCGGCCACGGACACGGACACGCTCACGCCGCAAGCGAACCTCTCCATCACGAAGACGGACGGGGTGACGACGGCGGTGCCTGGGGGCAGCCTGACCTACACGATCGTCGCGAGCAACGGCGGTCCGAGCAACGCGCCGGGGTCGACGGTGGCGGACACGTTCCCTGCGTCTTTGACCGCGACCTGGTCGTGCGTGGGCGCGGGGGGAGGCACGTGCCCGGCATCGGGAGCGGGCAACATCAACAACACGGTCAACCTGCCGGCGGGCGGGAGCGTCACCTTCATCGCGAACGCGACCATCAGCCCGTCCGCCACGGGGACCTTGTCGAACACGGCGACCGTGTCCGAACCGGCGGGGGTGACGGATCCCGTGCCCGGGAACAACTCGGCCACGGACACCGACACGCTCGGAGCCCAAGCGGATCTTTCGATCACGAAGACGGACGGGGTGACCACGGCCGCCCCGGGCACGAACGTGACCTACACGATCGTGGCCAGCAACGCCGGACCGAGCGCCGCGACGGGGTCGACGGTGGTCGACACGTTCCCCGCGTCCCTGACCGCGACCTGGACATGCATAGGCGTGGTCGGGGGGACGTGCCCGGCGTCGGGAGCCGGCAACATCAACAGCACTGTCAACCTGCCCACGGGCGGGAGCGTGATTTTTACCGTGACCGCGGCGATCAGCGCGTCCGCCACGGGAACCCTGTCGAACACGGCGACGGTGGCCGGGCCCGCAGGGGTGACGGATCCCGTGCCCGCGAACAACTCGGCGACGGACACGGACACGCTCGTCCTCCAGGCGGACCTTTCGGTCACGAAGACGGACGGGGTGACCACGGCCGCCCCGGGCACGAACGTGACCTACACGATCGTGGCGACCAACAACGGCCCCAGCAGCGCGCCGGGGTCGACGGTGGCCGACACGTTCCCCGCGTCCTTGACCGCGACCTGGACGTGCGTGGGCGTGGGCGGGGGGACGTGCCCGGCGTCGGGAGCCGGCAACATCAACAGCACCGTGAACCTGCCCGCGGGCGGGAGCGTGATTTTTACCGTGACCGCGGCGATCAGCGCGTCCGCTTCGGGAACCCTGTCGAACACGGCGACGGTGGCCGCTCCGGGTGGCGTAACGGACTCGAACCTGGCCAACAACTCGGCCACGGATACGGACACGCTCACCCCGCAGGCGAACCTTGCGATCACCAAGACGGACGGCGTCTTGGGGGCGATACCGGGCTCCACCGTGATCTACACGATCGTGGCGAGCAACGCCGGTCCCAGCAACGCGCCGGGGTCGACGGTCGTCGACACGTTCGCCCCGACCTTGACCGCGACCTGGACGTGCGCGGGAGCGGGCGGCGGGACGTGCCCGGCGTCGGGAGCGGGCAACATCAACAGCACCGTCAACCTGCCGGTGGGAGCGAGCGTCACCTACACCGTGAACGCGGCGATCAACGCGGCGGCCACGGGGACGCTGTCGAACACGGCGACGGTAGACGAAGCCGCGGGGGTGTCGGATCCCGTGCCCGGCAACAACTCGGCCACGGACGTCGACACGCTCGGGCCGCAAGCGGACCTCACGATCACCAAGACGGACGGGGTGACGACGGCCGCGCCGGGCACGAACGTGACCTACACGATCGTGGCCAGCAACGCCGGGCCGAGCGCCGCGCCGGGGTCGACGGTAGCCGACACGTTCCCCGCGTCCCTGACCGCGACCTGGACGTGCGTGGGCGCGGGAGGGGGGACGTGCCCGGCGTCGGGAGCGGGCAACATCAACGGCACGGTCAACCTGCCCCCGGGCGGGAGCGTCACCTACACGGTGACCGCCGCGATCAACGCCTCGGCGACGGGGACTCTGTCGAACACGGCGACGGTGGCCGCGCCCGGAGGGGTGACGGATCCCACTCCCGGGAACAACTCGGCGACGGACACGGACACTCTCACCCCGCGGGCGAACCTTGCGATCGCCAAGACGGACGGGGTGACGACGGCGGCACCCGGCGGGAACGTGACCTATACGATCGTGGCGTTCAACGCCGGTCCCAGCAACGCGCCGGGGTCGACGGTCGCCGACACGTTCCCCGCGTCCTTGACCGCGACCTGGACGTGCGTGGGCGCGGGCGGGGGGACGTGCCCCGCGTCGGGAGCCGGGAGCTTCAGCAACACGGTAAACCTGCCGGTGGGCGGGAGCGTCACCTACACCGTGAACGCGACGATCAGCGTCTCCGCCACGGAAACCCTGTCGAACACGGCGACGGTGGCCGTGCCCGGAGGGGTGACGGATCCCGTGCCCGGCAACAACTCGGCCACGGATACCGACATCCTGGTGGCGACCGCGGATCTCGCCATCACCAAGACGGACGGCTCTGCGGGCTACACCCCGGGCGAGGTCCTGACCTATACCATCGTCGCGAGCAGCTCCGGTCCGACTCCCGTCACGGGAGCGACCGTTACGGACGCGATTCCCGCGCAGCTCACCGACGCTTCCTGGACGTGCGTCGCCAGCGTGGGGTCGGCCTGCGGGGCGGCGTCGGGAACCGGCAGCATCACGACCACCGTCAACCTCGTCTCCGGCGGGAACGCGACCTTCACCCTGACCGCAACCGTCCCGGAGACGACGGAGGTGGCCATCTCCAACACGGCGACGATCGCCCCTCCGGGAGGCACTCTCGATCCGAACCCGGCGAACAACTCCGCGACGGACATCGACACGCGTGGAGGCGGGGCGTTCTACACCGTGACGCCCTGCCGCCTGATCGACACGCGCACCCTTACGGGACACTACGGCGGACCGGCCCTCGGGGCCGGGTCGACGCGCACCTTTACCGTCGCGGGACAGTGCGGCATCCCCATCACCGCGTCGGCCGTGGCCGCGAACCTCGTGGCGACCCAGGGGGCCGGGACGGGCCGTCTGGTGGCGCATCCCGGGGGGACGCCGGTTCCGTTCATCTCCTCGGTCAACTACGGCGCGGGGCAGACCCGCGGGAACAACGCGATCCTTCCGCTGAACGCCGCCGGGCAGCTGGACTTGACCGTGGGCGGCCAGCTGACGGGTACCGTCCACGCGGTCCTGGACGTCTTCGGGTACTTCATCGAGTAGCGGGCCGGGCGTCTCGAACCACTCGTCCCTCCCTTCGCGGGGAGGGACGAGCGCGCTTTCGGTCGCGTAAGCTATCTCGAGGATGGCTCTCGAGGACTACAAGAAGAAGCGCGACTTCTCCAGGACGCCCGAGCCGCCCGGCGAGACGCGCCCCCCGGGCGGGTCCTCGTACTGCATCCAGAAGCACGCGGCGTCGCGGCTCCACTACGACTTCCGCCTGGAGCGGGACGGCGTCCTGCTGAGCTGGGCCGTGCCCAAGGGCCCGTCCTTCGACCCGCGCGACAAGCGGCTCGCCATGCGCGTCGAGGACCACCCGGTCGAGTACGGCTCCTTCGAGGGCGTCATCCCGGAAGGCGAGTACGGGGCGGGGGCGGTGGTGCTCTGGGACCGCGGGACGTGGACGCCCGTCGTCGACCCGGAGCTCTCGCTGAAGAAGGGGGAGCTGAAGTTCGAGCTTGCACGGCGAGAAGCTCGCCGGCAAGTGGGCGCTCGTCAAGATCAAGGGCGACGACCCGAAGGCCTGGCTGCTCGTCAAGGACAAGGACGAGCACGCGCGGCCGACGGCGGAGCTCGACATCGTGAGCGCGCGCCCGGAGAGCGTCGTCAGCGGGCGCGGCCTCGCGGAGGTGGCCGCCGAGCGGGACCGTCTCTGGCACTCGAAGGTCGTCCGCCCCGGGGGCGAGGTGGACCCGGGCGGGCCCGCCGAGGGAGACGGAGGCGCGCCCCTCCGCCTCGCGGACCTCGCGGGCGCCGTCCGCGGGCCGCTGCCGCGCACGCAGCCCCTGGCCCTCGCGATGGTGGTGGAGGCCCCGCCCGAAGGCGACGAGTGGCTCCACGAGATCAAGCACGACGGCTATCGCATCGTGGCCCGGATCGAAGAGGGAGACGTGCGGCTCGTCTCCCGCAACGGGAAGGACTGGACGAAGGAGTTCCCGACAGGTCGCCCGCGCGGTGGGCCGGCTGCCGGCGGGCACGGCGCTCCTCGACGGCGAGGTCGCGGCGGTGCTGCCGAGCGGGGCGACGAGCTTCCAGGCCCTCCAGCGCCGCGGTACGGACAAGGGGGCGCCGCTCGTCTACTTCGCCTTCGACCTCCTGCACCTCGACGGCTGGGACCTCCGGGACGTGAGGCTCGAGGAGCGCAAGGAGGTGCTGCGGCGCCTGCTCGAGTCGGCGCCCGCCGCCTTGCGCTTCAGCGATCACGTGCGCGGCCAAGGGGCCGCGTTCTTCGAGCAGGCGCGGGAGGCCGGCCTCGAGGGTGTCGTGAGCAAGCGCGCCGACGCTCCCTATCGCGCGGGCCGCGGCGGAGACTGGCGGAAGGCGAAGTGCCGGCTCAGCCAGGAGATGGTGATCGGCGGCTTCACGCTGTCGTCGGACGGCCGGGGGTCGATCGGGGCGCTCCTCGTG
Organism: uncultured Acidobacteriota bacterium; assembly: GCA_963742595.1. GTDB lineage: Bacteria > Acidobacteriota > Vicinamibacteria > Fen-336 > Fen-336 > CAVPGH01. The sequence continues at coordinate 2,774,810 of CAVUMT010000001.1, forward strand.
GGCTTCCACGAGAGCGGTCAGCTCGTGTACGCGGGCAAGGTCGGCTCCGGCTTCAACGAGCGCCTGCTCGCCGACCTGCAGCATCGGCTGGAGGCGCGTCGGCGGAAGACGTCCCCCTTCGCCGAGGTCCCCGCCGAGCAGCGGCGCGGCGTCCAGTGGGTCGAGCCGGACCTCGTGGCCCAGGTCGAGTTCACGGAGTGGACGGACGAAGGCCGGATGCGCCAGCCGGTGTTCCTCGGGCTTCGCGACGACCGGGAGGCGCGTCACGTCGTGCGCGAGCGGCCGGGGACGGTCGAGGGCGGCGGCGTCGACACGGTGGCGGCGGGCCGGCCCTGGGAAGCGCTGCGCAGCCACGCCACCCGCACGCACGCCGTCACCGGCGAGGAGGTCGTCGACCTCCTCGGCGTGCGCCTGACCCACCCGGACCGCGTCTACTACCCGGACCTCGGCTTCACGAAGCTGGACCTCGCGCTCTATTACGTGTCGATCGCCGACGCGGTGCTGCCGCACCTCGAGGGCCGGCCGCTCACCCTCGTGCGGTGCCCGGACGGGATCGGCGGCGAGACGTTCTACCAGAAGCACCCGGGCTTCTGGACGCCGCCCCAGGTGCGGCGCTTCGCGGTCCCGGGAAAAGGCGAGGAGTACCTCTACGTGGACTCGGTGCCCGGCCTCGTGGCCCTCGCCCAGGCCGGGATCCTCGAGATCCATCCCTGGAACTCGCGGGTGGCGCGGCTCGAGGAGCCGGACCAGGTGATCTTCGACCTCGATCCCGACGAGTCGCTGCCCTTCTCCCGCGTCGCCGCGGCGGCCCGGCGGGTGCGGGCCCTGCTGAGCGAGCGGGGCCTCGAGAGCTTCGTGAAGACGACCGGCGGCAAGGGCCTGCACGTGTGCGTGCCCCTGGAGCCGGAGCACGGGTGGGAGGAGCTCGAGGAGTTCACGCGGGCGGTGGCGCTGCGACTGGCGCGCGACGAGCCGGAGAGCTTCACGGCGAACATGGCCAAGGCGCGCGCGCAAGGGGAAGGTCTACGTGGACTACCTGCGCAACGTGCGGGGCGCCAACGCGGTGGGCGCCTACTCCACGCGCGCCCGCGAAGGGGCGCCGGTCTCCGTCCCCGTGGACTGGGACGAGCTGGACCGGCTCTCGGGTCCCACCGACTTCACGGTCGCGGAGGTGCCGCTGCGCGTGCTGGGCCTGGGATCGGACGGCGCCGTCGACCCCTGGGCGCGGTACCGCGACGGTCAAGCAGCGGGTGCCCTCGTCGCTCACGCGCGACCTCGCGGGATGACCCGAGCGCACGGCTTGAACATCGTCCGTGCTAGGATCGCAGATGGGAGACGACCACTGAACGCCGCGGGCTCGATGCGCGACCGTCTCGGCAGGACCGCCGTCCTCGTCCTGTATCTCGGCGTGCTCTTCGGCACTCCCTTCTTCCACCACGATTTCGCCTGCCACCAGCGCACCCCCGGGCATTGCCAGGCCTGCCGCGCGAACCCCCCGGCCCCCCGGGCCGCGGAGAACGTGGCGGTGGCCGCCGTGCCCCTCGACGACGTGGGGTCGATCGAGAGCGCTGCCCACGGCACGACACCCCGGCACGTCCCGATCTCCTCTCCCGGCCGCTCCCCGCCCGCCTAACGCACCGTAGAAGACCAGCCGGCCCGGCACCCTCCGGGCCGATCGCCGTTGGTCCGTTCTCTTCGTGCGGGGAGGAATCCATGCGTACGTGGGTCGGTCCGTTCGTCGGTCTTGCCCTTCTGTGTAGCCCGTCCGCTCACGCGCAGGCGCCGCCCGGACCGGACGAGCTCGCGCGTTTGCGGGACGAGGTCCAGCAGCTGCGCCAGTCGCTCGCCGCTCTCGAGGCGCGCCTCGACGGCCTCCAGGCGGCGCCCGCATCCGCTCCGCCCAAGGAGGAGGCGGTTCTGCCTCCGGCGCCTGGCACCGCGGAAGTGCCCGCGGGGGCCGCGGGCGCGGGCGGTCCCTCGGGTCCGCTGCCGGTGTACGGCGGCGCCTCCGGCTCCAAGGTCTTCAACCCCGACATCGCCGTCATCGGAGACTTCCTGGGCACCGTCAACAGCCCCGCCGGCGGCGGCCAGCCGGCGCTCGAGATGCGCGAGGCCGAGGCGTCCTTCCAGGCCATCGTGGACCCCTACGCGCGCGCCGACTTCTTCCTGACCTTCGGGCCCGAGGAGGTCGGCATCGAGGAGGCGTACCTCACCTTCCCCGCTCTCCCCGCCAAGCTGCTCATGAAGGTGGGGAAGATGAAGACCGCCTTCGGCAAGGTGGACGCCATGCACGCGCACACGCTGCCCTGGACGGACCGACCCCTCGTGACCCAGGACCTCCTCGGGGGCGAAGAGGGTCTCGCCGACTCCGGGGTGTCCCTGTCCCGGCTCATCCCCGTCCCCGGCGTCTTCCTGGAGGCCACGGGGCAGGTCTACGCCGGGACCTCGGAAGTCTTCCAGGCCCAGAGCCCGTCCGACGTCGCGTTGCTGGGCCACCTGCGCGCCTACCGCGACCTCACGGAGTCCACGAACTTCGAGCTGGGCGGATCGTTCGCCTACGGCGGCAACGACAGCGAGCCCGACGCGCACACCCGGCTCGTGGGGACGGACTTCACCTTCCGCTACCGTCCGCTCCGGCGCGCGATCTACCGCCAGCTCATCCTGCGCAACGAGCTCGTGTGGAGCCGGCGCGACCAGCCCGGGGGCGCCGCCGACGCCTTCGGCACCTACGTCGGCCTCGACTACCAGTTCGCCCGCCGCTGGTACGCCGGCGTCCGCTGGGACCACTCGGAGCGCGCCACCGATCCCTCGCTCGTGGACAAGGGCGGCTCCTTCCTGCTCACCTTCTGGCCCAGCGAGTTCAGCCAGATCCGCGCGCAATACCGCTACACGCGGCTCGGCGAGGGGACGAAGGCCAACGAGGTCTTCCTCCAGTTCCTCTTCTCCATCGGCGCCCACGGCGCCCACAGCTTCTAGGAGCGCCGCCATGCGACCGCAACTCTTGACCTTCCTCGTCGTGCTCGCCTCCCTCCCTCGACCCGCCGTCGCCTTGAAGGTGGTCGCGACGACGGAGGACCTGGCGTCTCTCGCCCGCGAGGTGGGGGGCGACAAGGTCCAGGTCGAGGCCATCGCCCGCGGGTACCAGGACCCTCACTACGTGGAGGCGAAGCCCAGCTTCATCTCCAAGCTGCAGTCCGCGAACCTCCTCGTAGCGGTGGGCCGCGATCTCGAGATCGGCTGGCTGGGTCCGCTCGTCACGCAGAGCGGCAACGCGAAGATCCAGCCGGGAGCGGACGGCTACCTCGATGCCTCGCTGACCGCGCGCATCCTCGACCTGCCCACGGGTGCTATCACCCGGGCCATGGGCGACGTGCATCCCCTCGGCAACCCGCACTACTGGCTCGATCCCGGCAACGGGAGGCGGATCGCGCAGGCCATCCAGGCGAAGCTCGCGAGCCTGAGCCCGGGGGACGCCCCGTATTTTGCCTCCCGCTTCGCCGACTTCGACGGGCGTCTCCGCGAGGCGGAGAAGCGCTGGGACGCCTCCATGGCCCCCTACAAGGGGACGAAGGTCGTGACCTACCACCGCTCCTGGCCGAACTTCTGCGAGCGCTTCGGGCTCGACGTGATCGGCTACGTGGAGCCGCGCCCGGGCATCCCTCCGTCGCCGAGGCACACGCTCGAGCTCATCCAGGAGATGAAGCGCCAGCAGGTCAGGATCCTGCTCGTGGAGCCCTACTTCGACCTCAAGACGCCGGAGTCCATCGGCCGTGAAACGGGGGCGAAGGTGCTCGTGCTTCTTCCTTCCGTGGGTGGAGAGAAAGAGGTCACGTCGTACATCGGCCTCTTCGACTACGACGTCAAGCTGCTGATCTCGGCGCTCGGCGGGGGCCGCTGATGGACGGCACGACCCTCCGGTTCCTGGCCGCGCCCTTCGCGGCCAGCCTCATCCTGACGGGAATCCACGCCTATCTGGGCGTTCACGTAGTGGAGCGCGGAGTGATCTTCGTGGACCTCTCGCTCGCCCAGATCGCGGCCCTCGGGGCGGCGATTGCGCTCATCATGACGGACGAGGCCCACGGCCCCGGCGTCTATTGGATCAGCCTCGCCTTCACGTTCATCGGCGCCGCCGTCTTCTCCACGATCCGCAGCCGCCGGGCCCGCATCCCCCAGGAGGCGATCATCGGGATCTCCTACGCGGTGGCTTCCGCCGCCACCATCCTCGCCATGAGCCACGCCACCTCGGAGAGCGAGCACCTGAAGGACATGCTCGTCGGCAACATCCTCGCCGTCTCGTGGCCGGAGGTCGGGAAGACGGCGCTCCTCTACGCGGCAGTGGGGGCCTTCCACTACGTCTTCCGTCGGCAGTTCCTCGCCATCTCGATGGACCACGAGAAGGCGGAGGCCGAGGGGCTGCACGTGCGCCTCTGGGACTTCCTCTTCTACGCCTCCTTCGGGTTCGTCGTGACCTCGTCCGTGGCGATCGCGGGCGTTCTCCTCGTCTTCTGCTACCTGATCGTGCCCTCGGTCGCGGCGATGCTCTACGCGGAGACGGTGGGGAAGCGCCTGCTCATCGGCTGGACGATGGGGACCGTGGTCTCCGCCCTCGGCATCTACCTGTCGCTCCGGTTGGACCTGCCCACGGGGGCGACGATGGTCTGTACGTTCGGCCTCGTGCTGATCCTGATGGCGGCGCTCCGGCCGCTGCTGCGGCTGTCGCGTCCGGCGTGACTCACTCCCGCCGGAGCGCGGTCAGGGGGTCGAGCCGCGCGGCCCGCCACGCGGGGAGGAAGCTCGCGGCGAGGGCCATCGTCACGAGCACCACGATCACGGCCAGGTACGTGACGGGATCGGTGGCGCCCACGCCGTAGAGCAGCCCCTGGAGCGCGCGGCTCGCGGCAAGCGTGGCGAGCAGGCCCACGGCGACGCCCACCGCCGTGCGCTTCACCCCTTCGCCGAGGATCTGGCGCGAGGATGTCGCCCATGGTCGCGCCGAGAGCGAGGCGCACCCCGGTCTCCCGCGTGCGCTGGGCGACCGTGTAGGAGACGACCCCGTAGATCCCCACCGAGGCCATGACGAGGGCGACTCCCGCGAAGAGCGCGAGCAGCACGAGGCTGAAGCGGCGCGCGGCGGCGGCGCCGTCCACGTAGAACCCGGTGGTGCGGATGTCGGCGGCGCCCACGGTCGCGTCCACGGTGGCGAGCTCCCGCCGCACGGAGTCGGCGAGGGCGAGGGGGTCGCCCGCCGTGCGGACGACGAGGTACTGATTCTGGGTGAGCCAGACGAGAGTCTGGCGGTGGGTCTGGTGGTAGGGGATGTAGAGGTGGGGCACCGCCTCGGCCTCGAGGCTCGCGTGCTTCACGTCCCCCGCCACTCCCACGATCTCCACGGAGCGGAAGCCGTCGGGGGTGTCCTTGACCATGAGGTGGAGCCCGACGGGATCGCGGTCGGGGAAGCTCTGGCGGGCCAGGGACTGGCTGATCACGGCCACGAAGGCCCCGCCCTCGCGGTCGTCGTCCCCGAAGGCCCGCCCCGCGAGGAGAGGGATGCCCATCGTCTTGAAGTACGCCGGGGTCACCATGCGGTACTGCGCGGTGGGGAGCTGGTCCTCCGAGGCCGGGGGACGGTCCGCCACCTTGTAGTCCGCGCTCGCGAGGGCGCCGTTCAGGGGAACGTGGTTCGTCGCGCCCACGGACAGGACGCCGGGCAGCGTGAGAACGCGGGACTCCAGGGCGCTGTAGAAGCGGCTCACACTCGAGAGCTCGCCGTAGGCCGGGCGCGGCAGCGACATCCTCACGGTGAGAACGCCGCCGTCGAAGCCCGGCTCCACGCGCATCACCTGACGGAAGCTTTGAAGAAGCAGCCCCGCACCGGTGAGCAGGACCATCATGAGCGCCACCTGCGCGGCCACGCTCAAGCCCGCGCGCTCTGCCCTGCTCGGCGGATCCGGCCCCTCCCCGGCCCTCCGCCTTCAGGTCCTGGTTCGGGATCGACGCGCGCGGCCCGGATCGCGGGAAGGAGCCCGAAGGCGAGCCCGGAGAAGACGGCCACGCCCGCGGTGAAGAGGAGGACGGGCACGCTCAGTCGGATCTCGCCGGCTCGCGGCATCGCCGCCGGGCTCAAGGCCACGAGCGCGGGCACCGCCCACCGGGCGAGCAGGATCCCGAGAGCGGCGCCTCCCAGCGCGAGGAGCCCGCTCTCCGACAGGAGCTGCCGCGCGAGCTGGGCCCGGGTCGCCCCCAGCGCCTGCCGGATCGCCATCTCTCGGCGGCGTGCCGTGGCGCGGACGAGCATGAGGTTGGCGAGGTTGGCGCACGCGATCAGCAGGAGGAGGGCCACCGCGCCCAGGAGCATCCAGAGGGCCTGGCGGAAGTTGCCCGTGAGCTCCTCGTGATAGGGGTTGGCGCGGACGCCCTTCTTGCGGGCGTAGCCCTCCGGAAACTCCTTCTGCAGCCGGGCCGCGATGGCGTTCCAGTCGTCCTCGATCTGGGCGCGGCTCGCTCCCTCGCGGGCCCGCCCGAGGATCCGTAGGAAGCTCGTGGACTCGCGGTTCTGGCGCCAGGGATCCTTGTCCGGCGCGAGGGGTACCGCGAACTCGACGTTTCGGATGGGGAAGAAGAACGATCGCGGAAGGACCCCCACCACGGTGAAAGCCTCGCCGTTCAGGGTGAGGCGGCTTCCCACGACGGCGGGGTCGCCGCCGAAGCGGCGCTGCCAGAGCCCATAGGCGAGGACCGCGACCTTCTCGTTCCCCGGCGTGTCGTCCCCCGGCTGGAGGCTGCGTCCCACCGCGGCCGGGGTCCCCAGGATGTCGAAGAAGTTGTCGGAGACTCGGAGGCCGGCGAGCCGCTCCGCGGCTCCGTCGCCCGTGAGGTTCGCGTTCCAGTTCGCCAGGCCCGCCACCGCTTCCATCGTCCGGTTCTGGTCGCGGTAGTCGCAGAACTCGGGAAGCTGGAAGGGATAGCGGTCGGTCGAGGTGTGCCGCGACCAGATCCAGTAGAGGCGCTCCGGGTCCTTGAACGGCAGGGCCTGCAACAGGACCGCGTGCACCACGCTGAAGAGGGCGGTGTTGGCCCCGATCCCGAGGGCGAGGGTCACGAGGGCGACGATCGTGAACCCCGGCGTCTTTGCGAGCCGGCGCAGTGCGCCGCGCACGTCCTGGAACAGGCTGTCCATCGGACCTCCGAAACGCCTTCCAGGCTAGCGGTATCACGCTCATTACAACAGCTCATTGTTTTCACGATCATGATGAGATAGGCTCATTCATTCGCCCGGAGGCTCCGTGCCGCTCGAGATCCGCCACCTGCAGCTCATGAAAGCCGTCGCGGAGGAGGGAGGGGTCACGCGCGCGAGCCGGCGCCTCAACCTCACCCAGTCCGCGCTCAGCCACCAGCTCAAGGACGCCGAGGAGCGGCTCGACGCCCGTCTCTTCGACCGCATCGGCAAGAGGATGATCCTGACCCCGGCGGGGGAACGCCTCCTCCGCTCCGCGCGCGCGGTCCTCGAAGAGCTGGACAGGGCGGAGCAGGAGATCCGTCGCGACGGCTCCCGAGGCGGGCGGCTGCGCCTCACCACCCAGTGCAACACCGTCTACCACTGGCTCCCCTCGCGCCTCCGCCTCTTCCACCGAGCGCATCCGGACGTCGATCTCGAGGTGGTGGCGGGGGCCATCCCCGACCCTCTCCCCTCCCTGCTCGAAGGCGCCATCGACCTTGCGATCGTGTACCGTTTCCGGCGGGACCCGCGGCTCGTTTTCCGTCCCCTGTTCCGCGACGAGCTCGTCGTCGTGATGAGGCCCGGCCATCGTCTCGCCGGCCGCCCCTTCCTCGTGGCGACGGACTTCGCCCCCGAGCACCTGATCCTCTACTCGACCCCGCGGGAGTCGAACCTCGTCTTCCGGGAGGTGCTCATCCCTGCCGGGATCAGCCCCGCGCGCTTGACGCACATCCAGCTCACGGAGGGCATCGTGGAGCTGGTCAAGGAAGGGCTGGGGATCAGCGTGCTCCCGCGCTGGTCGGTGGCGCCCCAGCTCGAGCGGGACGAGCTCGTGGCCCGGCCCCTCACGAGCGGCGGGCGCTACCGCCAGTGGAGCGCGGCCTGGCGGGCGAAGCCGGCGGCCCCTGCCTTCCTGCGCGACTTCGTCGACATCCTGACCCGCCATCCGCTGCCCCTCGGTCGCACGTCCCGCGAGAGGCGACGGATCGCCCAGACCGTGGTCGTCCCGGGGGCAAGGGCGCGAAGCGCCTAGGTCGAGGCGTCGTCGAAGTCGAGCAACACCTTCGCCGTCGTCTTCGCGTCCTTTTCGAAGAGCGCGAAGGCCTTCGCCACGTCCCGGAAGCCGAGGCAGTGGGACACGATCCGCTCGGGGTGCAGGCGGCCCGCGGCCATCCACTCGATCACGCGGGGGAACATCCCGGAGTTGAGACGCGAGGCGTAGAGCGACAGCTCTTTCCGCGTCAGCTCCTGCTGCGGCACCGCCGAAGGCTGGGCGGAGAAGCCGAGGAGGCCGATCCGCGCGGCGGGCGCCGCGATCCTCACCGCTTCCTCGAGCAGGCTCGGGTGACCCACCGCATCCACGACGAGCGTCGGCGCGTCGACACCGAGCCGGCGCAGGGCCTCCGGCAGCGCTTCCCGCGCGGTGTTGATGGCCTCGTCGGCGCCGCAGGCCCGGGCCCGCTCCAGCCTCTCGTCGAGGCGATCCGTCACGAGGACGCGCACGCCGTGGACGCCCTTCAAGACCTGGAGGACGACCAGCCCGATCGGTCCCGCGCCGTAGACGAGGGCGACATCCTGGGGAAGGACTCCGGTCCGGGCGGTGACGTTCGCGGCGATCGCGAAGGGCTCGACGGTCGCCGCCCACTTCTCGCCGATGGCGGCCGGGACGACGTGAGCGTTGGCCGCGGGCGCGCAGAGGTAGGCGCAGAAGCCGCCGTCGCGGTGCACGCCCAGCACCTGGAGGCTCCGGCAGACGTTCGGCCTTCCCACCGAGCACGGGTAGCACCGGCCGCAGCTCAGCACCGGGTCGACGGCCACCAGCTCGCCGACGCGCGCGGCGTCGACTCCTACCCCCACCGCCTCCACCCGGCCCGCGAACTCGTGCCCGATGACGCGCGGGTAGGTCACGAACGGGTTCTCGCCGTGGAGGATGTGCACGTCGGAACCGCAGAGGCCGCCGTAGCTCACTCGGACGCGGACCTCGCCGGGGGCGGGCTCCGGCCGCGGCCTCGCCGTTACGGACAGACGTCCCGGACTCTCGACCACCACGCTCTGCATGACGCTCACCGAGCTCCGTCCGGACGGAGTGACTTGAGGAGCTACTTGAAGCGACTCGTTCCGGAACGAGTACGAAAGGTAACACCGAAGCGCGCCACGCTAGCCGCCGATGAGCATCGCGACACGGTCCGCGATCGCGGAAGAGGAGGTCAGGCCCGGGGAGTCGATGCCGAGGAGGTTGACGAAGCCAGGGAGTCCGCGCGCGCTCTCCTCCGCGACAACGAAATCGCGGAAGCCCTGGCCCGGCCCCTGGAGCTTGGCCCGTATGCCTGACATGTCGGGGAAGATGTCGTCGTCGCCGATCGCGGGCACGAGACGCCGGATCGACTCGCCGAACTCGTGCCGTTTCGCCTCGTCCACCTCGTACCGTGGTACCCGGTCCGGGAGGTACTCGGCGTCGGGGCCGAAGCGGAGACGACCCTCGAGACCCACGACCGCGTGCGTCCCCAGGCTCACGTGCCCGGGCACGGGGTAGACGAGGCTCGAGACGAGCGAGGCCTTGCCCGCGGCCACTGCGAAGTAGCTGCCCTTGCACCAGTGCTGGCGATATCCCGCAGCGTCCACGTCGATCCCCGCGAAGCCGGCCACCGTGTCCGCGTCGAGACCCGCCGCGTTCACCACCCGCTCGCTCGTGAAGGTGTCGACGTCGTTTCCCGTGCGGATGGTCAGCCGGTATCCGTCCGAGTCGCGCGCGATCCCGACGACCTCGGTGCGGGTCTGCAGCGTGACGCCGGCCGCCCGCGCCAGGTGGAGGTAGTGGTCCATGAGCCCGTGCGCGCTCACGATCCCGGTGTGGGGCGACCAGAGCGCGGCCACCGCGGTGACGTGGGGCTCTCGGCGCCGGCACTCCTCGGCCCCGATCATCTCGAGGGTCGCCCCGTTCTCGCGGCCCTGGCGGAAGAGGCGCTCCACGGCGGGGATCTCCTCTTCCGTCCGGGCGACGATGAGCTTGCCGAGCCGCCGGTGCGGGACGTCGTGCCGGGCGCACGTCTCGTAAATCCGCCGGTTCCCCTCCACGCAGAAGAGGGCCTTCAGCGAGCCCGGCGGGTAGTACATCCCGGCGTGGATGACCTCGCTGTTGCGGCTGCTCGTCTCGTGGCCAGGACGCTCGTGGCGCTCCAGCACCACGAGATCGGGATGGCTCGGGGCGAGGCGCGCCGCCACCGCGAGCCCCACCACCCCCGCGCCGATGACGACGACCCCCGTGTCGGCCATCCGGCTGCGCAGTGTAGCGCGTCACCCTCGGCGGTTCGACGCATAATGCACGCTCGGCCGCACGGAGGTCCGAGCTGAAACCCCTGCTCCTCGTCTTCATCGCGCTGCGGCTCGTCCAGCTGCTGGTGGAGCACGCCCTCGCCGTCCTCAACCGCAGGTACACGCTGGAGCCCGCGCGGCAGGCGCAAGCGGCCCAGGCGCTGCGCATCCCCGACGAAGAGATGCGGCGGGCGCTCGACTACGCGCGCGATCGCTACCGCTTCGGCCGCGTCACGAGTTGGACCGAGGTGCTCGCCACTCTCGGCTTCGTCGCGCTCGGCGGCCTCGGGAGGGTGGAGGAAGCGGCCCGCGCGATTGCGGAAGGGATCGGCCTCGGCGCGATCGGCACCGGGCTCGCCTTCGTAGCACTCCTCGGCCTCCTGAGCGTCCTCCTCGACCTTCCCTTCTCCCTCTACTCCACGTTCCGGATCGAGGCGAAGCACGGCTTCAACCGCCAGACCCTCGGCGGCTTCTTCCTCGACCTCGCGAAGGGGATGGCTCTCGGCGCGGCTCTCGGCGCTCCGCTCCTCGCCGCCATTCTCTGGATCATGAAGGCGGCGGGGCCCGCGTGGTGGCTCTGGGCCTGGGGCGCCGTCTCGGGCTTCAGCCTGCTCACGGCCTGGATCTACCCGGCGCTCCTCGCCCCCCTGTTCAACAGGTTCACCCCTCTGCCCCCCGGCGAGCTCCGCGAGGGGATCGAGGCCCTCGCCGCCCGCCTCGGGTTCCGGCCCGGCGGGATCTTCGTAATGGACGCCTCCCGCCGCACCGCCCACGGCAACGCCTACTTCACGGGCCTCTTCCGGCAGAAGAGGATCGTCCTGTTCGACACGCTGCTCGAGGCCCTGGGCGTCCGCGAGGTGCTCGCGGTCCTCGCTCACGAGCTCGGGCACTTCAAGCTCCACCACGTCCGGAGGGCGGTGGTACGCCGGGTGCTCGCCACGGGGGCGGCGTTCTGGCTGCTGAGCCGCGCTCTGGGTCGGACCCCGTTCTACGAGGCGTTCGCCCTGACGCCGACCTCCTACGGCGCGCTCGTGGTCTTCCCTCTCTGGGTGTCGCTCCTGGAGTTCCTCGTCCAGCCCCTCTGGAACGCGATGTCGCGTCGGCACGAGTTCGCCGCCGACGCCTTCGCGGTGCGGGCGGGGGCGGCGGCCGCGGACCTGCGGGAGGCCCTCCTCACGCTGCGCGAGAAGAGCCGGGCGCTTCCCTTGAGCCACCCCCTCTACTCGCGTGTCTATCATTCCCACCCGCCGCTCCTGGAGCGGCTCACCGCACTCGGCACCGTTTCCCGCCCGGAGGTTGCATGAAGCGTTTCTCTCTCGTCCTCGGTCTCCTGCTCGGCGGCGGCTCAGAGCTCGTCGCCCAGGAAGCGAGGAAGTTCACCGTGGACTGGATCTTCAGCGACGAGGGGGACAGGGTATCGAGCCTGCCCGCGACGTTCTGGACCTCGGACGGCACGCTCCTCATGCTGGACAGCCGAAAGGCCAAGGGGGAGCGGACGATCGAGCGCGTGCGGCCGGAGACGGGCGCCCGCTCCGCGGCGGTCACGGCGAGGACGGCCCTCGACGGGCTCCGCGCGATGCTCGGCGGGAAGGACGCTCCCGAGGATCTGGGCTGGCCGTCGAGTCTCGATGCGGCGGGCCGCCGCGCCGTCTACGTCTTCGACGACGACCTCTTCCTGCTGGACCTCGGCTCGTCCCGCTTCGAGCGCCTCACGAAGACGGCCGCGAAGGAGGAGCTGCCGCGGCTCAGCCCCGACGGGAAGAAGCTGGCGTTCGTGCGTGCGAACGACCTCCACGTCCTGGACCTCACGAGCCGCGCGGAAACCGCAGTCACGCGCGACGGTTCGGCCACCGTGCTGAACGGCACCCTGTCCTGGGTCTACTGGGAGGAGGTCTTCAACCGCAGCGACACCGGGTTCTGGTGGTCCGAGGACGGGACCGCCCTCGCCTTCCTTCGCACCGACGAGGCGTCGGTGAACACCATGGTCTTTTCCGATTTCACGCCGGCGGTGCCCCGGCTCATCGAGCAGCGGTACCCCAAGGCGGGAGGCACCAACCCGAGCGTCCGGCTGGGGATCGCGGAGCTTTCGAGCGGGAAGACGGTGTGGGCCGATCCCTCGGTCGTGGCCTACGAGTACATCGTGCAGGTGAAGTGGCACCCCGACGGCCAGCGGGTGGCCTTCGAGACCATGAACCGCGCCCAGGAACGTACGGACGTCCACCTGCTGACCCGCGGGACGGGTGCCGTCGCCCATGTCCTCACGGAGACGGATCCCGCCTGGGTGTACACGCTCGACTTCCACTTCCTGCGCGACGGGAGCGTCGTCGGGAGCTCGGAGCGGAGCGGCCAGACCCACCTCTACCGGTTCGACGCGAAGGGGAAGCTCCAGAATCCGGTGACGAGCGGCCCCTGGTCCGTGCGCGGGCCCGCCGGCTTCATGGTCGCGCCGCTGGGGGCGGCCACGGTGGACGAAGCCCGGGGCGTCGTGTACTTCACGGGCCGCAAGAAGGCGGTGAGCGAGCGACAGCTCTACCGAGTGGGTCTCGACGGGACGGGGCTCGAGCCCATCTCCAAGGAGGACGGCATCCACGTCGTGGAGTGGAGCCGCGATCGGCGCTTCTACGTCGACCGGCGGTCGAGCCGGACGAGCCCGCCCGCGCTGTCCTTGCACTCCGCGGACGGCGCGACGAAGGCCGTCCTCGCCGGACCCTTGAGCGACCTCCTGGGCGTGGGCTTCCGCTACCCCGAGCCGATCACGATCCCCGCCGCCGACGGCCGTCCGCTCCTCGCGCACGTCCTGAAGCCCGCGGGCTTCGACCCCTCGAAGCGATATCCTTTGATCCTTCACGTCTACGGCGAGCCGAACGCCCCTCTCGTCGAGGACAAGTGGGGAGGCACCGACGACGCGGTCTTCCCCCAGGCCCTGCTCGAGGCCGGCTACGTGGTGGCGAGCGTCGACTCGCGCATCGCCACCGGAGCCAGCAAGGCGGACGTGTCCCTGGCCCTCCGGCGGACGGGAGGCGACGTCGAGCGAGACGACCTCGTGGCCGCCGTCCGCTGGCTGAAGTCGCAGCCGGGGATCGACCCCGCGCGGGTAGGGGTCTGGGGCTGGAGCGGCGGGGGGACGACGACCCTCCTCCTGCTCACGCGCTCCACGGAGTTCAAGGCCGGGATCGCGGGGGCGCCGGTGACGGACCGCGCCTACTACGACACGAAGTACGTCGAGGCGTCGATGAAGACGCCGCAGGCGAACCCCGAGGGTTACGACTACGTCTCGCTCGTGAGGACGGCCAAGGACCTGCATGGCCGCCTGCTCATCGTCCACGGGACGTACGACGACAACGTCCACCCCCAGAACACCTGGCACTTCGTGGACGAGCTGATCAAGGCGGGCCAGCCGGTGGACATGATGATCTACCCGATGCGCAAGCACGACGTCGGCGACCGCCCGGCGCGCCGCCACCTCTACAAGAAGATGCTGGAGTTCTGGAAGACGTACTTGTGAGAGGGCCCGCCACGTCTTCCCGCTGCTCTAGCGGGGGCGGGGGCGGATCCGGTCGGCGATCGCGCGGGCACGCATCAGCACCTCCGCGGTGTCGAGCGTCGTGGACCGGCGGTCGCGGAGGATGACGCGGCCTCCGACCACGACCGTGCGCACCGAGCCCCCTTTGAGGGCGTAAACAAGCTGTGAGTAGACGTCATAGAGGGGAACGGCCTCGGGACCACTGGCGTCCACGAGTACGAGATCCGCGAGCTTGCCTTTCTCGATCGAGCCGACATGGTCGCCGAGGCCCAGGGAGCGCGCGCCGTCCCGGGTGGCCAGGCGGAGGACGGCGCGCGCTGGCATAACCATAGGGTCGCGGCGGAAGAGCTTGTGGACCTTGGCCACCGCGTCCATCGTCTCGAACATGTCGAGATTGTTGTTGCTCGCCGCGCCGTCGGTGCCCAGGCCCACGGTCACTCCCGCGGCGAGCATCTCGGGAAGGCGGGCGAGCCCCGCCGCCACCTTCATGTTGCTCTCGAGGTTGTGGGAAGCGGTGACGCCGCGGCGGGCCATGAGCCGGAGGTCGTCGTCGGACATCGTGATCGCGTGATGCACGAGGACGTCAGGGCCGAGGAGCCCCCCCTCCTCCAGCACGGAAAGCGCGGTCCTTCCGAACCTGGCGCGTATGAGCGTGTCCTCGTCCTCCGACTCGTGGGCGTGGATCTGGAAGGGCACGCCGTAGCGGCGGGACAGCGCGCGCGCCCGGCGCACCGCATCGAGGGGCGTCGTATAGAGCCCGTGGGGAGCGACGGACGGGACGATGCGCGGGTGGTCCTTCCAGCGCTTCAAGAAGGCCTCGGTCCCGGCGAGCGCCTCGTCCGCAGTCTTGTAGTCGGGGGCGGGGAAGCCGATGATCGTCTGCCCCAGCACGGCGCGCAGTCCGGCCTTCTCCGTGGCCCGCGCGATGTCGTCCTCGAAGTAGTACATGTCCGCGAACGTCGTCGTGCCGCTGCGCGCCATCTCCAGGCACGCCAGCAGCGTCCCCCAATAGACGAAGTCGGCGTCGACGTAACGCGCTTCCGCGGGGAAGACGACCTTGTTCAGCCAGTCGAGCAGGCGGAGGTCGTCCGCGAGCCCGCGCAGGAGGATCATGGGAACGTGCCCGTGCGCGTTCACGAGGCCGGGAATGACGAGGTGGCCCTCGGCGTCCAGCGTCTCCCGCGCCTCGGGGAGCGGATCCGATGCGGCGAGCACCGCCTCGATGCGGTCGGCACGGATGGCGACGGATCCCCCCACGAGCACACGCTCGGTGCCGTCCATCGTGACGACGGTCCCGCCGCGCACGAGGAGGTCCACCGGACCACCCGCAAGCCACAACAGAAGAAGGACGCTCATGCTTCGGGAGTGACGGTGGCCAGGAGCTCCGGCGCCCGGTCACCGGTGAGACCGCGCAGCCTCTCCGGCCGGTCGGCGCGGTCGAGCCGTAGCAGGAGCGCCGTGGCGGGGACCGCGAGAAGGGCGAGCGAAGCCCAGAAGAGCGGCTCGCCCAGGCGGGCGTGGAGCGGCAGGAACAGGATGGGGTTCAGGGCGAAGGCCAGGCTCCAGCTCGCCTGGTAGAGGCTCAGGTAGCGCCCGCGCGCCGCGGGAGGCGCCCAGTCCGCGATGAACGACATCTCCTGCGGGGAGGTCAGGATCTCCCCCGCGGTCCAGAGGACGACCGTCACGAGAAACCACGCCCAGTGGAGGCGGAGGCCGGTGAGGGCGAAGCCCGCGCCGCAGAGCACCATGCCCAGGGCGGCCACGCGCATCCGCCGGTAGGGCCGGAGCGCGCCCACCACCGAGATCTCGAAGAGCGCGATCAGGAGGCCGTTCAGGCCGATGAGGAGGCCGTAGACCCACGCGGCGTACCCCGCGGAGACGGTGACGGTGAGCGGCATCACGCTGATGTGCGAGAAGAACATCAGGCAGAACGCGAAGGTGGCGAGCACGACCTGCAGGAAGACGCCGTCGGTCAACGGGCTCGGGCCGATTCTCGTCTTGCCGACCGTATCCGGCAGAGCCGCCGGCCGGGTTTCCGAGATGAAGAAGTAGACGACGAGACCGTAGAGGAGCGTCGAGATTCCATCCCCGAAAAATAGCCACCGCCAGCTCCAGTCCGCGAGGAGACCGCCCACGCCCATCCCCACCGCGAAGCCGAGGTTCACGGCCATGCGCAGCGCGGCGAAGCCGACGGGGCGCTCCGAAGACGCGAGGAGGTCGCCGATGATCGCGGACGCGGCGGGGCGGTAGAGGTCGGCCACGAAGCCGAAGAGCACGAGGAGCGGCACGAAGACGCGGGTGGACGCGGCGAAGCCCATGCCCGCCGCCATCGCTCCGCTCCCGAAGAGGCTCAGCAGGAGCGTCACGCGCCGGCCGAGGTGGTCGGTCAGGTAGCCGCCGACCATGATGGAGACGATGGAGCCCGCCCCGTAGGCGAAGAGGAGCCGCGCCGCCTCCGTCTCCGTGAGCCCGAAGTCCCGAAGAAGGACGATCGTCAGGTACGGGATGATGAAGGTGCCCGCCTTGTTGATGAACGTCCCCGCGAGGAGCAGGCGCACGGGCCCGGGAAGGCGGGCGAGGAGACGGATCGGGTTCTCGAGCACGAGGCCCCACTCTAGCAGGGGGGGTCCGCGCAATGCCCGCCCTCCCTTGGGGTTCGGCGAGAATCCGCCAACTGCTGCCGTTCGTAGGACATGAGCCGCCTCTGAAAAGCATCACGCCGTGAGCCGAAATCCTCTCCGTTTACGCCATGTCTGGATGGAGGCTGAAATGCCTGTGACATGGCGTCGCTCGCGGACGCGTGTGGTTGGTTGGGCGCTGGTGCCGCTTCTCACGGCGGGCGGCACCATGGGGGTCGGGCATTCCGCCGGCCAGGCGTCGCCGCCGCCGATCGGCCCGGGACCGGGCGCGGAGGAACCGGCCGGCGGCTTCCGCCAGTTCCCGGGCGGCCGGATCGTCCCGAACCTCCGCGCGGGCTTCACGCCTCGCCTCGCCGCCGCGGCCCTGCGCGCCGATGCCGAGGGCCGGCTGCCCGAAGGACTTCGTCTCCGGGACGACGGCGAGCCCTTCGTCGCCCCTGTGGGCGGCAACCGCGTCTTCCGGTTCGGCCTCGAATACCGGGGCGTCAGGCTGGCTGCGCAGTCGACCTACGTGGCCATCGTCGGACGGAACGGCAAGTTGCTGTCCAGCCGGTTCCAGAACGTCCCGCACTCGGTCGACGCGACGGCGCCGACGGTCGATGCGTCAGCCGCCCTGGCGGTCGCGACCGACCACGCCCGGGGCACGCTTGGTCAGTCGGGCACCCTGTCGGCGACGACCCCGGTGCTCGAGGTTTGGGTCGATGCGCGGCAGCAGGGGCGGCTCTCCTGGTCGCTGACGCTTCGCGAAGCCTCGGCAGGCACGGTAACCGCGGCTACGCAGTATCAGGTGGCCGCGATCGAAACGCCGGACATCCTGTCTTGGGCGGACATCATCCGCTACGACAACGTCATCCACGCGCAGGTCGATGTATGGGACCTCTCGCCGAACCAGCCGACGGTGGTGTCGGCGCTGTCGAGCGCAAACCTGACCGTGAACAGTACTCTTCGGGCGACCGACCAGGACGGAAACGTCGTCGTCCCGGCCAATCCGCCGGGCTTACCGATCAGACCCAGTCTGATCGGCCCGTTTGCGCGCGTGTCCACGGCCGGCGGGACGGGCGGGCCATTCGGTCCCTTGGTCACGACAGCCGGGGGCGACGAGACAGTGCACTTCGCCGCGGCGACCGAGTTCGCGCTCGCGCAGACGACGGCGTTCACCTGGACCACGTACGCCAACCGATGGGTCCGGGAAGTTCTCCCTTTCCTGGATGCGTCACCGACGGTTCTCAATGAAATCCGCGTCTTCGTCAACGAGAACATCTCGTGCAACGCATTCTCGACCGGCGACACCATTCATTTCGGGCGCGCGACCAGCTCCTGCAACAACATGGCGACCGCCACCATCGTCGTGCACGAGTTCGGGCACTCGCTCGATGCTGTCCTCGGGGGATTGGCCGACGCCTCCTACAGCGAGGGCTTCGGGGACGCGCTGGCCGCATTGGTGACCGAACAGCCGTGTCTGGGGCCTGGCCGGTTTCGGAGCTCCGAAGTCTGCATCCGCGACGCTACGGACGTGACCACCTGGCCGGTCTCGAGCAGCGATCCACACGAGATCGGCAAACCCTACGCACAGTTCGTGTGGGCGCTCACCGACGCCATCGGGTTCGAGGCCACGACGGAGATCGTGCTGGGGACCGGGATGGCGGGCCCCGCCGGCGTTCCCGACGCGGTCCGCCTCAGCTTCGTCGTCGCCGATGACGACGGGCTCCTCGGGACGTGCTCGCCCCACCAGAGGGCATTGGAGCAGGCCGCGGACAGCCGGCTTCTTCCTCGTCCGCCGGACTGCCGGCCCGCCGGAGACAACCAGCCGCCCACCGCGACGGACGACACGTTGTCGTTGATCGAAGACGAAGTGTTGTGGGACGTCGATCTCGTCGGCAACGACATCGATCCGGATGGCGACCCGCTGGTGGTGACGGACGTGCAGCCGGGGCTCCTGGGTTCATTCGACTGTTCACCGATGCCGTGCCTCTATCGTCCGAGACCCAATGCGAACGGCACGGAATCGCTGACCTACACCGTCATCGACACGTATGGAGGACAGGCGACGGCCACCGTGCACATCCAGATCGCGCCGGTCGAAGACGTCCTGTCCGTGGGCGGACACGGCGACATCTTCGGCCAGGAAGACGCGCCCATCCCGGTCTCCGTGGTCGTTTTCGATCCGGACGGCCCGGCCTTCACGATGCGATGGTTTGTCGGGACCGCCGGATCGCCAGCGCCCTGCACGTTCGCGGAGCCCCTCGCCGCGTCGACCACCTTGACGTGCACGCACGAGGGTTCATTCCCGTTCGGCGTCGTCGTCACCCAGGGCGGGACCGAGCGCGTCGAGCCGCTCGGGATCGCCGAGATCGCCAACACGCGTCCATCCGTCGTCATCACGGCGCCAACGGCCGGGTCGTCGTTCGCGGAACAGACCACCGTCGAAGTGGCGGCGGCTTTCGACGATGGGCCCACGCCGGGCCCGCACACCTGCACGATCAACTGGGGCGACGGAACGCTGACGGCCGGGGCGGTCGGCGTTGGCACCTGCACCGGGTCTCACGTCTATGCCCCGGGATCGGCGGGCCCCCGCCAGATCGTGGTCAGCGTGCTGGACGCCGGGCTCGCCGGCGGCACGGCGGTCGTCTCGATCGTGATCACCAGTACAGGCCCCACGCCGTGCGTGCCTCGGCCGGGCCAGACGTGCACCGCGGCCGGCGTCGGCACCGTTGGAAGACAGCAGCCGGTGGCGTTCGAGTTCACGGTCGGCGTGCGCCACGCCCAGCCGGTCGGACAGATGCTGCTGCTCGACGGGAGTTGGCGGTTCTTCACGATCGCCATCCGCTCGCTGACGATTGTGGGCGACCGGGCGACGTTCGCCGGCACCGGGCTGCTCAACGGGCGACCCGGGCATACGTTCGAGGCCACCGTCGCCGACAACCGCCGGCTAGGGGGCAGCGGGCCGCCCGATACGATGCGGGTCGTCGTCCGTGGCCCAACCGGAGCCGTCGTCCGCACGATCGAGGGCGAAGTCACGCGGGGCGATATCGTGGTCGACTAGCCGGAGACGAAAGGCGGATTCCGCGAGTTGCGTTGCCCCTCCGCCCTCCCTTCTAATGGGCGGTCGAACGGAGTCGACCGCCATGATCAAGCTGGTCCTGCTGCGCCACGGCGAGAGCACCTGGAACCTCGAGAACCGCTTCACGGGCTGGCACGACGTCGACCTCTCGCCCAAGGGCCTCCTGGAGGCGAAGGAGGCGGGCCGCCTCCTCCGCGAGGGGGGCTACGTCTTCGACCTCGCCCACACCTCTCTCCTCAAGCGGGCCATCCGCACCCTCTGGATCGCTCTCGACGGGATGGACCAGATGTGGATTCCCGTGGCCAAGAGCTGGCGGCTCAACGAGCGCCACTACGGGGCGCTGCAGGGCCTGAACAAGGCGGAGACGGCGGCGAAGTACGGGGACGCCCAGGTGAAGATCTGGCGGAGGAGCTACGCCGACCCGCCGCCCCCGCTCACCGCCGAGGACGAGCGGTACCCGGGCCACGACCCCCGATACGCGGGGCTCTCGCGCGCCGAGCTGCCGCTCGCGGAGTCGCTCAAGGACACGGTCGCGCGCTTCCTGCCCTACTGGGAGTCCGCTATCGTGCCCGACCTCCGCGCCGGCAAGCGCGTGATCATCGCCGCCCACGGCAACAGCCTGCGGGCCCTCGTGAAGCACCTCGACGGCGTCTCGGAAGCCGAGATCGTCGAGCTGAACATCCCCACCGGCATCCCGCTCGTGTACGAGCTCGACGAGTCGCTGCGTCCGCTCCGCCACTACTACCTCGGCGACCCGGAGGCGGCGAAGCGCGCGGCGGACGCCGTGGCGAAGCAGGGCCAGCGTGGCTGAAGCGCGCTGGGGTCGGCGCCTCGCCCTGGGGATCGTCGTCGTGCTCCTCCTCCTTTCCGGAGGGGGTGCTTTCTGGGTGAACCATCGGCTGCGGGCGAGCCTCCCTGAGCTCGAAGGCCGGCGGGTCCTCGCGGGGCTCGGAGCACCCGTGACGATCAGCCGCGACGCGCACGGGGTGCCTCGCGTCGAGGGTGCGAGCCGGGTCGACGTGGCCCGCGCCACAGGGTTCCTGCACGCCCAGGAGCGCTTCTTCCAGATGGACCTGCTGCGGCGGCGCGCCGCGGGCGAGCTGTCGGAGCTGATCGGGCCCGCGACGGTGAAGGCGGACCGGGAGGTGCGGGTGCACCGGCTCCGCAACGTGGCCGAGCGTGTTATCGCGGCCGGCTCCGCGGAAGAGCGGGCGCTTCTCGAGGCGTACGCCGCGGGCGTGAACGCCGGCCTCGCCGCCCTCCAGGGGCCTCCCTTCGAATACCTCGCGCTCCGCGCGACCCCCGCCCCCTGGCGGCCCGAGGACTCGATGCTCGGGGCGCTCGCGATGTTCGTCACGCTGCAGGGCAACCAGCCGGAGCGCGAGACGGTCGTCGGCTGGATGCGCGAGCTCGTCGGTCCGGAGCATGCGGCCTTCCTCGACCCCCGCGGGACCGAATGGGACGCTCCCGTGGAGGGCGAGCCGTTCCGCGTCGGGCCCATCCCCGGCCCCGAGGTCTTCGACCTGCGCAAGCGGGCGCCCGTCGCGACCAAGGCCGCCTCGCTCGCCCTCGAGGACCTGGAGGAAGGGCGGGCGGCGGGGAGCAACAACTGGGCGGTCTCGGGCGCGCACACCGCGAGCGGCGCGCCCCTCCTCGCGGACGACATGCACCTGGGTATCGGCGTGCCCAACACGTGGTACCGCGCGACCCTCGCGTGGTCGGATGCGCAAGGGAAGCACGAGGTGACGGGGGTGACCTTGCCGGGGACGCCCGCCGTGATCGTGGGCAGCAACACCCGCGTGGCCTGGGGGTTCACGAACAGCGAGGGCGACTGGTCGGACCTCGTCCTCGTCGAGCCGGACCCCCAGGACGAGGACGCCTACCGCACTCCGGAAGGCTCCCGTCGCTTCGAGCGCGTGACGGAGCGGATCAAGGTCAAGGGCGCGCCGGACGAGACGCTGGAGGTGGTAGGGACGATCTGGGGGCCGATCGTGTACACCGACCGCTACAAGCGACCGCGCGCCCTGCGGTGGGTGGCCCACGACACCGGGGGCGTGAACCTCCGCATCTCGGGAGTGGAGACGGCGACGACCCTCGCCGAGGCCCAGGCCGCCGCCAACCAGGCGGGGATCCCCGCCCAGAACTTCGTGGCGGTGGACCGCGACGGGCACATCGGCTGGACGCTCATGGGGCGGATGCCGAAGCGATTCGGGCACGACGGCCGCGCCCCCTCGTCGTGGGCGGACGGGAAGCGGGGGTGGGACGGCTGGCGCGAGCCCGCGGAATACCCCCGCATCGTCGATCCGCCGGGCGGCCGGATCTGGACGGCCAACGCGCGGGTGGTGAGCGGCGGGAAGTACGAGATGGTCCAGGAAGGGGCCTACGACCTGGGGGCCCGCCAGAAGCAGATCCGCGACGCGCTCCAGGCACTCGAGGGGGCGACGGAGCGCGACATGCTGAAGATCCAGCTCGACGACCGGGCTCTCTTCCTCGCCCGTTGGCAGGAGCTCCTGCTGAAGACGCTCACCCCGGAGGCGGTGGCCAAGGATCCGCGCCGCGCGGAGATGCGCGCGCTCGTCGAGAAATGGGGGGGGCGGGCGTCCGTCGACTCGGTGGGCTACCGCGTCGTTCGCGCCTTCCGGCTCGCGGTGGCGGAGGCGGTCCTCGCCCCTCTCGTGAGCCTCTGCAAGGCGGCAGACGAGCGCTTCGAGTGGAACCGGCTTCCCTTCTACGAGGGGCCGCTCTGGGCACTCCTGACGGAGCGGCCGCCTCACCTCCTGGAGTCGAAATACGCGACGTGGGACGAGCTCGTCCTCGCGGCGGCGGACGAGACGCTCGCCGAGCTCACGAAGGACGGCGCCCGGCTCGCCGCGCAGACCTGGGGGGCGCGCAACATGTCGCTCATCCAGCATCCCCTCGCCCGCGCCGTGCCCTCGCTGGCGCGCTTCCTGGACGTACCTCGAGCACCCCTCCCCGGCGACAGCCACATGCCGCGCTTCCAGTCTCCGACCGCGGGGGCGTCGGAGCGGCTCGTGGTGTCTCCCGGGCGCGAGGCGGAAGGGATTTTCCACATGCCGGTAGGACAGAGCGGGCATCCGCTCTCCCCGTACTATCAGGACGGGCACGAGGCCTGGGTGAAGGGGGAACCGACACCGTTTCTTCCTGGACCGGCTGTGCATGTGCTGACGCTAACGCCGCAAGAAAGATGAGAACTGCTTTGAAACGAGGACTGCTTTGAAACGACATCTCCCCATGCCGCTCCTTGTATTGCTCGGCGTGTGCGGAGCGGCATGGGGAGGGTGTGGAGCGGCATGGGGTGACATTGGTCATCGTCTGCCGACCGGACCCGAGCGGTCCGTGCGCGAGCGCGAGGTGGACATCAGCCGCGTCGCGATCGACCTGCGGCTCGACCTCGACAAGGAGACGGTGGAGGGGTCGGTGACGATCCGCTTCACGCCGTTGCGGCACGGCTTGACCGCGCTTTCGATGGACGCCGCCGACCTCGAGGTGAAGGACGTGGAGCTCGTGGGGTCGTCGGGGCCGCTGGCCTTCGCGCTGAAGGACCGCGCGCTGCGGATCACGCTGCCCCGTCCGATGAACCCCGACGTCACGGGCGAGCTGCGCATCGCCTACTCGGGGCGACCGAAGGCCGGCCTCTACTTCCAGCCGCGCGCGGGCAAGAAAGGGCCCGTGGTCTGGAACTACGGCGAGGGCGGCCGCCATTACGGCTGGGTGCCGCTCTACAACGCGCCCAACGACCGTTTCTCCGTGGAGATGCGACTCACCGTGGCCCGGCCGTACGAGGCCCTCGCCAACGGCGTCCTCAAGGAGACGCGCGAGAACGCGGACGGGACGCGCACGTTCGTGTGGGCCCAGGAGGAGCCGATCCCCAACTACCTCTTCGCGCTCGACGCCGGCGAGTTCGCGCGAGTCGACCTGGGCGCGGCCAAGGTGGGCGGGCGGAGCGTCCCTCTCGCCGCCTACGCCTCTCCGGGCCGCGAGGCGGGGGCCGCCTACGCCTTCCGGAACACCGCGAGGATGGTCGAGTTCTTCTCCGAGCGCTTCGGCTATCCCTACCCCTGGCCCAAATACGACCAGATCGCGCTCCGCGAATTCGCGATCGGGGCCATGGAGACGACCGGCCTCGTGGGCTTCTCGGAGTCGCACCTCCACGTGGCCGGCGATCCCCCCGACTCCGGCCCCGACTTCGACCAGGGGTTCCCGGTCTGGACCTACGAGGACACGATCTCGCACGAGCTCGCGCACCACTGGTTCGGCGATCTCGTGACCTGCCGCTCCGTGGGCTCGATCTTCCTGAACGAGAGCTTCGCCAGCTTCTCGCACACGATGTGGAACGAGCACGCCTACGGAGCGGACGACGGGGCGTACCAGCGCTGGCGCTACCTGGATGCGTACCTCGGCTACGTGCGGAAGACGGGGGAGGTCCGGCCATTGCAGTTCTTCCGCTACGAGTCTTCGGGGGACATGTACCAGCAGGAAACCACCTATATAAAGGGCGCGCTCGTGCTCCAGAGCCTGCGCCACATCCTGGGCGACGACGACTTCTTCCGCGGCATCCGGGACTACCTGAAGCGCTACGAGTACATGGAAGTTGAAGCCGACGACCTGCAGTCGACCCTGGAGCGGGCGAGCGGCCGCAGCCTCTCCGCCTTCTTCGGCGACTGGATCGTCGGCGGAGGCGGGCACCCTGCGTTCAAGGTAGCGCAGCGCTACTCCCCGGAGCGGAAGGCCGTCGACCTCACGATCCGTCAGGTGCAGGCCGATCTCCCCTTCGAGAACGCCTTCACCCTGCCGGTGGACGTGGAGGTGGTGACGGCCTCGGGGTCGAAGACCCACACGGTGGACGTCTCGGGCTGGACGACACGGGTCTCGCTGCCCACCGATGGCGTGCCCCTCTATGTCGTCTTCGACAAGGGGGGCTGGCTCGTAGCGGACGTGACTCACGAGCGCCCGCTATCCGAGGTGCTGGCCCAGCTCGCGCGCGGGGAGGTCTCGGAGAGGCTGCGCGCGGCTCGCCAGCTCGCGGACGACCATTCGCGCAGCGTTCCCGCGGTGGGAGCGCTCGCGGCGGTCCTCGGCGACGCCAAGGGGTTCTGGGGGGTTCGTCAGGAGGCGGCGCGCGGACTGGGAGCGATGGGGGGAGAGATCGCGGTGGCCGCTCTCCAGAAGGCCCTGCGGGATCCCGACGCGCGGGTCCGCCGCTCCGCCGCGCTCGCCCTCGGGGATGCGGGAGGACGAGGGACCGTGGAAGCGCTACGGCGAGCCGTGGAGACGGACACGGCCGAGGACGTGGTGGCGGTGGCCGCCCACTCCCTCGGCCGGCTCCGTGCCCCCGGCGCGACGGAGTTTCTGAAAACCCAGCTCGGCCGCGAGTCGCGCTGGTGGGAGTCGGTGCGTCTCGGCGCCCTCCTGGGGCTCGCCGAGCTCGAGGATCCCGCGCTCGTTCCCGTGTTCCGCCCCTACGTCGAGCCCACCTACGTGGCCGAGGTGCGCCTGGCCGCCCTCGACGGCTGGTCGCGTGCCGCCCCCGCGGACGGAGCACTTGCCGCGCGGCTGCGCGAGCTCGTGAACGACCGCACGACGAACGTTCGCGCCCTTGCGATCAGCACGCTGGGGGAGATGCACCGCGAGGAAGACCTCGCGTTCCTGCGTGACTTCGCGGCCCAGGAGCTGGACGGAGACCTCGCGGCGGCGGCGCGATCCGCGGTGGAAGAGATCGAGGCCTTCGTGAAGAAGGAACGCACTGAATGAAGAGACTCCTCGCCCTCGCCCTCGTCTTCGGGCCCCCGCTGTTCGCGGCGGGCCCCAAGGCGGACCGCGTCTTCGTGAACGGGCGGGTGTGGACGGGCGAGGAGAAGCTGCCGTGGGCCGAGGCCCTGGCCGTCCGCAACGACACGATCGTCGCGGTGGGGAAGACGAGGGACATCCAGGGCCTGGCCGGAAAGGGTACGGACGTCGTCGACCTCAAGGGCCGGTTCCTCGGCCCCGGCTTCATCGACGCGCACCTCCACATCGTGGACGGGAGCGTCGCCTTGATCGAGCTGGACCTCGACGGAGTGGAGACGCTCGCCGAGGTGCAGCGCCGCATCGCGGCCTACGCCCGCGCCAATCCCGCCCGGGCGTGGATTAGCGGGCGCGGCTGGAGCTACTCCGTCTTCCCCGGGGGGATGCCGACGAAAGCGCAGCTCGACGCCGCGGTGGCGGACCGTCCTGTCTTCCTCGAGTCGTACGACGGCCACGCGGCGTGGGTCAACTCCGCCGGCCTCGTCGCGGCCCGCGTCGATCGCCTGACCGTGGATCCTCCGGGGGGAACGATCGTCCGCGGAGCGTCCGGCGAGCCCACGGGCGTGCTCAAGGAGGCGGCGGTCGAGTTCGTCCGGAAGAAGATGCCTCCGCTCGCCCCCGACGAGAAGGAGCGGGCCCTCAAGAAGGGAATGGAGCGGCTCGTGGCCCAGGGGCTCACGGGGGTCCACGCCGTGAACTTCGATCCGGAGGACCTTCCGTTCCTGGAGCGGCTCGACGCCCAGCGCGCCTTGAAGGTGCGCGTGTACGTCGCGCTCCCCATGGTGAAGGACCCCGGACCGGAGCACTTCTCGAAATACGCGGCGCTCCGCGCCAAGTACGCCTCGTCGCGGCTACGCGTGGGGGCGGTCAAGGGCTTCGTCGACGGTTCGGTCGAGGCCCACACGGCCGCGTTCTTCGAGCCCTACGGGGGCGGGAACGCCGGGGAACCGGGCTGGACGGAGGAGGAGCTCGTCCGGTCCGTGGCCGCCTACGACAAGGAGAAGCTCCAGGTCTGCCTGCACGCGATAGGAGACCGCGCGATCGACATGGCACTTCGCGCCTACGAGAAGCTGGGCGCAGGGGCGGGGCGGCGTCATCGCGTCGAGCACATCGAGGTGCCGCGCTTCCAGGACCTCTCGCGCTTCAAGGCGCTGGGCGTCATCGCCTCCACTCAAGCGCTCTTCGCACGGCCGGACTCCGCGATGCTCGGGACCTACCTGCCGATGCTGGGCCCGCGGGCCCCGCGGGCCATGCCCTTCAAGGCGATCGACGACGCGGGAGCCGTGCAGGCCTTCGGGAGCGACTGGCCCGTGTATCCGCCGGAGGTGCTCGCGGGGATCCATTGCGCGGTGACCCGCACGACCGCCGCGGGCACGCCTCCCGGAGCCTGGGAGCCCGCGCAGAGGATCGCGGTCGCGGCCGCCCTCCGGCACTTCACCCGCGACGCCGCCTTCGCCTCCTTCGACGAGACGACGCGGGGGACGCTCGCCGCGGGCAAGCTCGCCGACCTCGTCGTGCTGTCCGCCGACATCACCGCGATCCCGCCCGAGCAGATCGCGAAGACGAAGGTCCTCCTCACCGTCCTGGGCGGACAGGACACGTACCGCGCGCGGGAGTTCTGACCGTGGCCGTCTACTCGGGCAAGGTGATCGTGGTGACCGGGGCGTCCTCGGGCATCGGCAAGGCCCTCTGCCGGGCCCTCGCCCCCCAGCGTCCGCGCCTGGTGCTCGCCGCACGAGACGAGGCGGCGCTCCGGGCGGTGGCCGCCGCGTGCGCGGAGAGCGGGGCGGAGACTCTCGTCGTCCCCGCGGACGTCACCTCTCCCGAGGCGTGCCGGGCCCTCGTGGCGCGCACGTTGGAGCGCTTCTCGTCCCTCGACGTCCTCGTCAACAACGCGGGCATCGGCATGATCGCCCGCTTCGACGAGCTCGAGGACCTCTCGGTCTACGAGCGGCTCATCCGCGTCAACTACCTGGGCTGCGTCTACCTCACCCACGCCGCCCTGCCCCACCTCAAGAAGAGCCGTGGGCAGATCGTGACCGTGGCCAGCGTGGCGGGCCTCACCGGCGTCCCCACCCGCACCGGCTACTCCGCGAGCAAGCACGCAGTCTTCGGCTTCTTCGACTCCCTGCGCATCGAGCTCGCGGACACGGGCGTGTCGGTCACGATGATCGCCCCCGACTTCGTCCTGTCCGACATCCACAACCGCGCCATCGGCCCCGACGGCAAGCCCCTGGGCAAGAGCCCGCTCCAGGAATCGAAGATCATGACCGCCGAGGAGTGCGCGGCCCTCACCGTCGCGGCCATGGAGAAGCGCCAGCGCCTGCTCATTACGTCCTGGCGCGGCCGGCTCGGGCGGTTCGTCAGGCTCGTCGCCCCCGGCTTCATCGACGGCATTGCCCGGCGGGCGGTCGCCCGGGGGCGTTAGCCGCGTTGACAGCGCGGCCATTACCGCGGTAATGTAGATTCATGGCGATCGCACATTCACGGCTGACTGCGCAGGGTCAGATCTCGGTTCCCGCGGCCGTTCGGCGGAAGCTGGGCCTCAGACCGGGCTCCACCCTCGAGTGGCACGAGGAGGGCGAGAAAGTGGTCGTCCGGCGTGTCGGCCGGTTCACGTCAGCCCAGCTGCACGAAGCGGTATTCTCGAGCCCGCCCAGGCCGCGGACGCTCGCCGAGCTCAAGGCCGGCCTGAAAACCTATGCAAGGCAGCGCCATCTGCTTCGTTGATGAACGTCCTCTCCTGGAAAGGACCGTCGTGTGTTTTCGGAGCAGCCGAAAAGTCGTTCAGCCGACAAGGCATTGAGGAGAACCAATGCGCAAGCGACGCAACGTGTTCGTCATCGCGACGTGCTTGGTGCTCAGCGGCTGTCTGACGTCCTTCAAGCATCCTCTCGGGCCTGCGGAAGAGGGCTTCATCGCAGCCACTCCTCGGCACCTGGTCATGCACGTCCACCGACGACCCAACGCGAGCGAGCCTCACAATCTTCGACTTCGATCGGAAGCAGTACTACCTCGAATTGGTCGAAGCAGGGGAAGAGCGAGCGCGGCCGGCTGCGTGCGCATGCGACCTGCATCGATGGCGGACCCTTCTGAGCGTTCGTCGAACTCGAGCGAGGAGCAAGGATGCAGTGGACGCTTCTCGAGTACCGCACCGATGGCGACGATGTGCTCAGGCTCGGCAGATTGGACCCGAAGCTTCGAAGACGTGTCGACGATGCCAGTGCTGTCACGAGCGCGACTGACGAGTCTCCGCGGATCCAGGATCGTCATGGCGAGCGAGAGCACCCTCGTAGACTGGCTCGATTCGGGCGATCGTGTCGGCAAGTCCCTTCAGCCCGCTTCCGAAGGACATGGGTCCAGCCCGCTCACGATTCGCGCTCGGTTCATGCCCGAACGCTGCCGCGTGCGAGAATCCAGCCATGGCTCGGAAATCGAACTCCGGCCGTGCGGCGAACTTCGTTGCCGCCATTCGTGAGGCCCGCCTGATCGCCCTCGTTGCCGGGCCGAGGCCGCACAAGTTCACGGCATGTGGGCCGTGGTCGTGGACGGGCGGGTGTTCGTGCGGTCTTGGAGCATGAAGCCGCGGAGCTGGTACCGGACGCTGCTCGAGGAGCCGCGGGGAATGCTGAAGGTCGGTGAGCGAAAGGCGCCTTTTCGGGCGGTGCGGACGCGGAGCGCGATCGTCAAGGCCGCGGTGGATCGAGCCTACCGGGCGAAGTACGACCACGCCGGCGACCTGCGCTTCACGCGCGACATGACCGGGTCGAAGTCGCGGGCGACCACGACCGAGCTCGTCCTGGACTGAGTCGTGGCCGCGGTTTCCCTCAAGGTCAACGGCCGGTCCCACACGCCTGGAGGTGGATCCGACGACGCCGCTGCTCTACGTGCTGAGCGACGACCTCGGGCTGCGCGGGCCGAAGTTCGGCTGCGGCCTGGCGCAGTGCGGCTCCTGCACGGTGCTCGTCGAGCGGCCGCGCGATGCGGTCCTGCGTGACTCTCGGTGGAGAGCGTCGCGGGAGCGGAGGTCACGACGCTCGAGGGGCTCGGGACGCCCGAGAAGCCCCATCCGATCCAGAAGGCCTTCATCGACGAGCAGGCCGCGCAGTGCGGGTTCTGCCTGAACGGCGTCATCCTGACCGCGAAGGCGCTGCTCGACCGGAGCCCGAAGGCGACCGACGAGCAGATTCGGCAAGGCGCTGTCGACAGTGCTCTGCCGCTGCTTCGTCCACGTCCGGATGCATGCGCGCCATCCGGCGCTACGCGCGGGAGAGGACGTGAGCGATCCGACGGCTCGAGCCGCTCTCCGGCGCGGCACCTCGCGCCGCGACTTCCTGAAGGCTCGGGCGCCCTCGTCGTGACCTTCAGCGCGGCGGGAGTCGCGGGCGAGATCTGGACGCGGGTCGGCTTCGGCCCAGGAGCTCGGACGGCCGGGTGCGCAGCTCGATTCCTGGATCGCGATCGCCGCGGACGGCAGCGTCACCGCCTACACGGGCAAGTGCGAGCTGGGCCAGGGGCTCTACACCGCGCAGGCGCAGCTCATCGCGGAAGAGCTCGTCGTGCCCCTCGACCGCGTCACTCTCGTCCAGTGCGATACGGACCGGACCCCGGACCAGGGCACCACCTCGGGCGCGCAGTCCCATCCCGCGAACTTCAACCGAGTCGAACCTCGCCCTGGCCGCGGCGACCGCGCGCGAGGCGCTCGTGCGGCTCGCGTCCGAACGACTCGGCGCGCCGACGGACCAGCTCACGCGTGACGGACGGCGTCGTCAGCGTCGCCGGCGACCCGTCGAAGACGGTGAGCTACGGCTCCCTCGTCGGCGGCCGGACGTTCAGCCTCGCCCTCGATCCGAAGGCCAGGCGCCGGCACCCGCGCGACTGGACCGTGCTGGGCCAGCCGACGCCGCGCCTCGACCTTCCCGCCATGGCCACCGGGCAGTTCGAGTTCGTGCACAACGTTCGTCTTCCCGGCATGCTGCACGGACAGGTCGTCCGCCCGCCTGCCGTCGGCGCGACGCTCGTCAGCGTCGACGAGACGCTCGGTGCGGGACGTGCCGGGCCTCGTGAAGGTGGTCGTCAAGAAGAACTTCGTCGGCGTGGTCGCGGAGAAGCCCTGGCAGGCCCTCCAGGCGGCGGAGAAGCTGAAGGTCACCTGGACGAGCGGCACCGGGCTGCCCGATCCGCCGGGACTTCCACGAGTACCTGCGGCAGCAGCGGCCCGACGCGCGACACGCTCCTCGTCGATTCGAAGGACGTCGACGACGAAGCTGGCGCGCGCCGCGACGCGTCGTGAAGGCCACGTACCTGCACCCGTACCAGATGCACGGGTCGCTGGGCAGCTCCTGCGCGGTCGCCGACGTGCGGGGCGACAAGGCCACGATCTGGTCGCCCACGCAGGCGGTCCACCCGCACCGGAAGACGGCGGCGATGGTGCTCGGCCTGCGGCCCGAGAACGTGCGCGTCGTCTTCCGGATGGGCTCCGGCTGCTACGGCCTCAACGGCGCCGAGGCCGTGTCCTACGACGCGGCGCTCCTGTCGCAGGCCGTCGGCAAGCCGGTCCGCGTTCAGCTCACGCGCAAGGACGAGATGGCCTGGGAGAACTACGGCTCGCCTTCGTCATCGACCAGACGCGTCGGGCTCGACGACGCAGGGCAACATCGTCGCCTGGGACTACGAGACGTGGTCGCCGACGCTCGGCGGCCGGCCGGGCGCCGACCGCCCCGGCAACGTCGATCACCGGCTTCCTGGTCGGCTTCGAGCCGGCCGCGTTCGCGCCGCGCACGCCCGCGCCCGCGCCCGACGTCGTTCAACAACGGCAGCAACGGCGTGCCGTCCTACGTCGTCGGGCAGCGTCGGAGCGCGATGCGGGGGCACGGGCACGCGTCGCGAGCGAGCGCGTCCTCGCGCACACGGTGAAGTCGCCCTTCTGGACGGGGCCGCTGCGGTCGCCGCAGCGCCTCCAGAACACGTTCGCACACGAGTGTTTCATGGACGAGCTGGCGGCCCGCGTCAAGGCCGATCCGGTGGCCTACCGGCTGAAGCACCTCCGCGATCCGCGCCTGCGCAACGTGCTGACGACGGCCGCGTCAGGCCGCGAGCTGGGAGTCGCGGCCCTCTCCCCGACCGACTGTCGCCAGGAACGGGGATCGCCACCGGCCGAGGCATCGCCTGCGTGCTGTACGAAGGCGACAACGGCTACTGCGCGATGGTCGCCGAGGTCGACGTCGACCAGGACGCGGGCGACGTCGCCGTGAAGCGCCTCGTGGTCGCCATCGACTGCGGGCCCGTGTCGAACCCGGACGGTCTCCGCAACCAGATGGAGGGCGGCGCCCTCCAGGGCATCAGCCGCGCGCTGCGGGAAGAGGTCACCTGGGACGACCAGCGGGTGACCTCGGTGGACTGGAGCAGCTACCGGAGCCTCTCCCTCGGCTACGCCGCTCCCGTCATCGAGACCGTGCTCGTGGACCAGCCCGACGCGCCCGCCGCGGGTGCGGGCGAGACTTCCATCACCGTCGTCGCGGCGGCCATCGGCAACGCGATCTTCGACGCCACCGGCGCGCGCGTCCGGCAGCTGCCGTTCACGCCGGAGCGGGTCAAGGCCGCGCTGCTGACGCGGGCCTAGCACCGACGGGCGAAGCTGGGCGCGAACGTCCGCTACTTGAAGGCTACGAGCGCTCGAGGGACTTGCGGTCCCAGCCCGCCCCGTCGGCCGCCGCCTCGTACGTCGTCTGCAGGAACTCGAGGAGAGTCTCGTCGGGGCTCGCCGATTCACGCACCGCGTCGTAGGGCAGGAGGAACTCCTTGAGGTCGCCGCTGTAGAAGGCCGGCGCGGGGCGGACCGCGGCCGCGGGAAACCCCGGCGGCTCGGGATAGGCGTAGGAGTAGAAAGCCGGGTACGCGACGGGGCCTCCGCCGGGCCAGAAGCCGCAGCTGCTCACTTCGTGGGAGTAGGCGTCGCGGGTCACGGCGTCGGGCAAATTGGGGATCCCGCCGGGGTGCATCGGCGCGGCCCGGCCCGAAAACCGCGTCACCGCGAGGTCGGGAGCGCCCCAGAAGTAGTGCACGGGGCTCGTCTTCCCGAGGAAGCGCCCGCGGAAGATCCGGAAGACCCGGTCGGCCTGGACGAGCACGCGCCAGAACCGGCGGGCGGACTCCGCGTCGTACGAACGGGAACGCGCGTCCTCGTCGAAGGGGACCGGGTCTGCCACCTCGTTGGGCCGCTTGTGGATCTTCACGGGCAGGCCGAGCCGGTCCAGCTCCGCCATGAGCCGGCGGTAGAACAAGGCCACGGACTGGGGCACGAGAGGGACCCTTCCCGTGCCGCCGTCGCTCGTCCGGAGAAGCAGCGTGTCGTCCAGGAAGTCGAAGTCGAGCTCGAACGCGCGGCTCCCGTGGGGGATCGGGCCTGTGCCGAGACCGCGGGCAGTGACGTAGAGCGTCACCTGCCAGCAGTGGTTCAACCAGGCGCTCTGGGAGAGCCGGACCTTCCCCGCGATCTGCGTCCAGAGGTGCAGCGTCGCGCACGTGTCGCTCCAGCTTTCGAGCGGAAGCGGAGGCCAGGCGGCCCGGGTGTCGTTCATCCCCCCTCCCTCGCAGTCATTCGACGACGAGCCGGTCCGTGCCCCCGCGGCCGAAGGTCTCCGGGCTGTACATCTCCTCCGCCTTGGGAGGCGGGACGACGAAGGCTCCCGGCGTCGTGGCGCGCGCGACGTAATCGTACCGCCAGACACCCTCCCACAGCAGGGAGGTGAACGCTTCGACGCGCTCGTCGCGCAGGTTCTGGTGCTCGAACCACGGCCGCGACCACCACCACCAGTGGCCGAGACCCCGCGGTCCGCCGAGTCCGGGCGCTCCCGCGAGTGCCACCTCCTGCGGCGACTCCACGGGCAAGGCACCCGTGACCGCGAGCGCGGGATTCAGGGCCTCGAGCCCCGCGGGGAGCGGATCCACGAGGGCGACGTGGTACCGCCGCGCTGGGGCCACGAGGGTGAGCCGGACCCGTACGCGCGATCCCGCGCGCACGCGCCAGGTGCCATCCTGGTCGCGGCGCACGTCCGCCTGATCGTCCGCTCCTTCGTAGCGCCGCTCGACGGTGAAGCCATGATCGGCGGGGTCGAGCCGGAGGCTCGCGGGCGCATAGCGCAGGCCGAGCCGGTAGTACAGGCGCCCCGTACCCTCTTTGGAGAGCACCAGGTCGTCCGGCCCCTTCGTCCGGGCCAGCTGCTCCATGGGGATCGCGATCTCGTGGCGTTCCGTGCTCCGTCCGCGGAAGGCGTGCTCGCCCGCGTAGCCCGCGCCCAGCCAAGCCCGGGCCACGAAGTCGGGAGTCGCCTTCTCGTACGTGTTGAAGTACCGGTCGAGGGCGAGGAGGACGAACGTGTTCTCCTGCGTGTTCCCCCAGCGGCCCGCCTTCCGGTGGGCGAGAAGGCCGGCGACGATCTTGGGAATGAGGTCGCTCGCGGGCTCCGCGCCGATGAGCGCTTCCAGCACCACCGCGTCCGCGCGCCGGTCCGACGCGAGGATCAGGTGCGCGCCGTCGCGATAGGAGACGGCGAAGTGCGCCGCCCCCGCCGTCTCCGTGACGCGGTTGTTCAGGAACGTCTTCGCGCGCTCCGTCTCGGCCCGTGACGCGGGGTCCTTGTGGAGGACGCCGAGCAGCCAGCCGATCGCCTCGAAGGACAGCGACTCGGGCCCTGCCTCGCGGAAGAGGGCCCGCGCCCGCGCGGGATCGGGATCGCCGAGCTGCTGCCGCACGTGGAGGGCGTAGGCGACGATCGTCCGGCGCACCTGCTCCGGGTAGTCGGCGGGGATGTGCTTCTCGACGTTCTTCAAGTACTGCCGCGAGCGGTCGAGGGTGTCTCCCGGCACCTCGAAGCTCTTCTCGCGGGCGCGCGCGAGCGCGTGGGCCACGTGCACGCTCACGTAGGGCCACGACGGGTCGCCCCGCTTCCAGAAGGCGAAGCCGCCGTCGTCGTTCTGCATCCCGCGCAGGCGCTCGATGTCGCGCTTCATCGTCGCCACCATGTCTTCCGGCGAGGGCAGCCCCTCGGCCCGGAATGCGGTGAGGACGTCCTTCAGCGCGGCCACCGCGAGCACCCGCGAGGAGAGCTGCTCCGCGCACTCGAAGGGATAGGCGACGAGGTAGAGGACGGCATCGGTCAGGGCCTGGAGGGCCGTGGACGACGTCGTCACGGTGAGGCCCCCGAATCCCGGCAGGACGTTCGAAGGAGCTTCGACGGGCTGCACGACCGCCCCCTGGTCGATCTGGCCGTAGGTCGCGAAGGCCTCGGTGGTGGCGGGAGTCCAGACCGGGAAGTCGAGCTGGGCCGCGTCGGCGAAACTTCCCGCGACCGCGCCCGCCTGGAACCGCGCCCGGCCCGCCCGGGAGGCCGCGGCGGCGAAGCGCACCTCGATGCGGTCCTGGGCGGGCACCGAGACGCGGCGACCCCCACCTTCGAGGAGATCGAGGTTTCGCGTGCGCACCCCGACGTCCACCGTGAGCGGCGCGTCCGTCTGGTTCTGCACCACGACCGGAAGCTCGAGCGTGTCGCCGAAGTTCAGGAAACGCGGGGGCGAGGGCCGCACCATGATCGGCAGTCGGGCGGTGAGCGTCGCCTCGCCCTTCCCGAACTGCTTCGCTCCCGCCGCGGCCACCGCCATCACGCGGTAGCGGGTGAGGCTGTCCGGGAGCTTGACCTTGACGCTCGCCCGCCCGGCGGCGTCCGTCGTAAGGCGGCCCGCGAAGAGCGCGAGGGCGGCGAAGTCGGTGCGGGTGCGGATGGGGGTCGCTTCCTGCTGCGGTCCCGTGGCCTTCATGCGCATCGCGCCCTGCCGCTCGAGGGCGACCATCGGCGCGGCGGCGGGCGCCAGCATGTCCATGGCTCCCACTCCTCCCACGACCCCCGCTTCCGTGAGCTCGGCATAGGAGGGGTCGGTTCGTCCGAGCAGGACGCTCGCGCGCAGGTGGTGGTCGCGGACTCCGGCCTCGCGGGGGGCGTAGAAAACGCCCAGCGGATCCGGCAGACGATAGCCGGTGAGGGCGAGGACCGCCTCGTCCACCACGACGACGGCGATGTCTCCCCGCACCGCGACGCCGGAGGCGTCGCGGAGATTGATGTCCAAGGTCGTCTCACCTCCGGGGGGCAGTTCCCGTTCCAGGGCCGTCACCGAGAGCTCGAGCGTGCGGGAGTAGGGCGGCACCGCGAGATCGACCGTGCCGCTCGCGAAGGCCGGTCGCGCCGGCCGTCGCGGATCGGCTACGCCGTCTTCGTTCGTGCGCGCCGACGCCCCCACGAGGTCCACCTGGACGTGGACGTCGGGGACGAGAGCGTCCTCCACCTTCACCTCGACCGTGTGCGAGGACCCGGTCATCGTGAAGCGCTCCTGCCGCAGGAGGCCGGAGCGACGCAGGGTCATGAGACCCTCCGCGGGCGAGAAGGGGGCCAGCACGAGGAGCCGGGCCACCTCGCCCGGGCGGTACTCCTTCTTGTCGGGAACGAGCGTGACCTTCTCCTGCTCGACGCTGCGGCGGGGAGTGGCCTTGCCTCCCGCCACCCAGAGCCGGAGCTTCGTCTCGTTCGGCCGCTGGTCGTCGTCCGTGACGCGCGCGGTGATGCGGTAGGGCCCGCCCTCGGGAGTCTTGAACGTGCAGCGCACCCCGTCGCTCGCGGACACGAGCGGGCAGGACTGCGGATCCACCGCCTTCTCCTTCCACTCCCCGGCGTCCTGCTCCCAGTCCAGGCGCTCCGCGACGACGGTCACGTCGCGGCCGGGCACCGCCCGGCCGTCGAGGTCGGTCACGATCGCCTCGATCCGCAAGGGCTGACCGCGCTCCACGAAGAGCCGCTCGCTGCGCAGGCCGACGTAGAGCGCGGCGGGATGCACGAGAAGGCTCGCCGAGGCCGTCCAGGCCTGACGGTTTACGTCCGTCACGCTCGCCTGCGCCTCGATCCGGCGGGGACGCGGGGCCCGGCCGCGCTCGAAGTCGATCCGGAGCCGGTGGCGGCCCGACGCGTCGGTCTGGCCGGCGAGCTCCTCCGTCGACTCCGGTCCCACGCCTTGCGGCGGCTCCCACCAGGGGACCCACTCCCCGAAGGTCCAGTCGTCGCGGTTGGGAGGCGTGAAGTGGCCGAGGGTCGCGGTCACGAGCCAGGACACGGGCGCCCCGGGGAGGGCCCCTCCCGCGTAGTAGGCGGCGGTGGCGGTGACGGTGGCCTGGCCGCCCACGAAGTGCGGGCCCTCGCTCGGGCTCGCCGTGACCTCGTACTCGGGGCGGCGAAATTCCTGCACCTCGAACGCGTGGTGGTGCGCTTCGCCGCCCGCCGTGATCCGCAGGCCGGCCGCCCCCAGATTCATGGTGGCCGGGAGGGGCAGGGAGAGCTCGAAGCCCCCCAGGGCGTCGAAGTCGATCGTCCCTTTGGCCACCTCGTTGCCGCGCGAGTCGTTGAGCGCGTAGTAGCCCTCGCGCACTTCCGCGGAACGGAGGTCGCCCTGGGGTCCCGCTCCCACGGACCTCGCCCAGCCCTTGACCCGCACGGTCTCGCCCGGCCGGTACAGGCGCCGGTCGTCGAACACGTAGAAGCGCAGCGCGTCCTTTCGCTCAAGACGCCGCCAGCCCGATTCGCCGCCCCACCAGTGCGCCTGCTCGGGAAGGAAAGCGACGTCGTCGCCCGTGCGGGCGACGAGCAGGCCCTCCGAGCGCGCGGGGAGCGGCAGCGTGGCGAGACCGTCGGCCGCGGTCGTGGCCGAGGGCCCGGCGGGCAGGATCTGCAGCGCCGCCCCGGCGAGGGGGCGGCCGTCGCGGAGCGACGTGGCCCAGGCCAGGAGCGTTCCCTCGTCCACGAACGCGTCGAGGCCGATCGACGTGGCCTGCACCCAGACCCGGATCGGCTGCGGCTGTGGGCGCCCTTTTGGAGGCCGGGTGGTGGGCTCGACGACGAGCACGACGTTCCCGCGGCCTCCGGGGAGCGCCGGGGCGAGGTCGATCCGCGTCTCGACCCTCTCGTCGGGCGTTCCCCGGACCGGCACCGTCTTGTCGAAGGCGGCACGCCCCGGGGGGGCGCCGGGCTGGTTCTGCTGGCTCGCCCGCATGTAGGCGAGCCAGGCGCGCCAGTCCTCCGGGCGCACCGACCAGGCGCGCACGCGCAGCGCGTCGTGGTTGGTGGTGAAGACCGAGAAGTGCGGGCTGGCCGCGGGGTCGAGCACGACGAAGTTGCCGCCGGGTGCCATCAGGCTTTCCGGGGCCGCGCCCACCGCGAAGCTCAAAGGCGCCGTCGGCTCGAGCGTCTGGCCGAAGACGTCCCGGATCTCCGCGGACAGGGTCGCGCGATACGTCGTGCGGCCCCGCGAAGCCCCGCGCACGCTCAGCACGGTGCCGTAGACGTCGACCTTCCGTCCGGGGAGCGTCGGCTCGACGAGGACCATCTCCTTGCGGAAGGCCTTGGCGTCGACCGGGTTCGAGAGCTCGATCTGCCAGGGCGCCTCCGGAGGACACTCGTTGCTCCAGCCGCACCGGTGGGAGACGACGCGCAGCGGGCCGAAGGTTCGGTAGCTCCACGACTGCGCCGTCGCCGTCTTCTTCGGGCCTTCCGCGGAAGGCGTGCCCGGCCCGATCGTCACCGTCACCGCGGTGTCCGCAGGGAGCGGCGACTCGGGACGGAACGCGAGCCAGCGGCCGGGGAAAGCACTCTGGGCGAGACGCTTCACCGCCTCATCCTCCGCGATCTCCGCGTCGGTGGCTCGGCGCACGGGTCTCGAGCCGCCCGCCGCCACGATGCGGACCGTGGCGAGCACCGCCCCGGGATCGACGTTTTGGTCGAAGGCGGCGAACATCAGCGTGTCCCGCCGCGCGGGCCCGTTGACGGGGTGTTTCGCCACGAGCGTGGGCGCAGGCGTCCGGAACGTCCACGAGACGGCCTGGCCGAGCGTGCCTCCCGTTGCCGACCGCGTGCCCACCGGCACCTCCGCCCGGTAGTCCGTAGCCATGGGAAACCGGCCTTCGGGCTCGAAGAGGAGCGTCTCTGTCCCCACCCAGCGCCAGCGACCCCGTGGCTCCGGCGAGACGCGGACGGGCACCGCCTGGGCCTGGAGCGCGTCGTGGGACGTGAGAGCGACCATCGGCTGCGAGAAGGTCACGCTCAGGTGCGGGGCCAGGGGAACGTCGCCGTCGGGCGCATGGCGGCGCACCTCGAGCGGTCCCGAGGGCGGTCGGAGGACGCCCGGCCCGCCCGGGGGTGGTGGGAACGGGGCCGCAACCGTGCGGCCAGTGCGGGGAGGAGGCAAGGAGCCCTCGCGCAGGGCGAAGGGCTGAACGTCCGCCTCCACGTCGGGCAACGGGGGCAGCCGGTCGAGCACCTTCCGGAGCGCGGCTTCGTCGAGCTTCTCCGCGGGAGGTCGGGCGATCTTCGCCACGGCTTCCTTTTCCGGCGTACCCTCGCTCAGCCGGAACACCCGTCCCTCGTTCGCGATGGCCGCGCTCGCCTCCCGGCGGGCCGGCCGCTTCTGGGCCCCCGCCGGCGCGATCAGCAGTACGAGGGCGCCCGTGAAGAGCCAGCGTCGCATGATCCCAACCCCGCGAAGGATACCGCTATCGGGGTCGGATCATTCCGCCCCGGCCTCGTCGCCCGAAAGCCGGCGGGTCCAGATCTCCCAGCCGCTCTTGGTGCCTTCTCGCGCGAAACTCCGCCTCATGTCCTCGCGGACCTGCCGATAGAACAGACCGCAGGCCGAGTCGTCGGCGAACGTCCCCGGTGCGTCGAGGTAGACGCGTCCCGCGGGCGCGCGCTCGATCGCCTCGAAGGACCGCTCGTACTCCGCGCGCGTCATCGCTTCCCAGCAGAGGTCGACGACGGGCAGGGCGGGTAACCGTCCCGAAAGCTTCGGGACGAGGTAGGAGTCCGCGGTGAGATAGACCGGGCTCTCCGGCGCGCGGCCGCGCATGAACGCCCCCCGGGTCTCGATCTCTCGAGCCACGCCGCTCGCGACGAAAACGCCGCTGACCGGAGCACCGTTCGGAGGGTCCTCGCCCCGCAGGGTGGGACCGAGCGCGACCCGGACCTGGTCGGCCCCCTTGGCGGCGATCGCGGCGAGGTTGGGAAGTGCTATGCCAAGCAGAAGCGCTGCCGCCACCAGGAACGGGCGATCGAAGCGACGTCGCGCCGTACACGTGGCCACCCGTCTCGCGAGATCGACGACGAGAAACCCGTAGAGGAAGTAGTAGCTGGACAGGTTCCAGGGATCGGGGCGATTCGCGTAGTAGGCGAACCAGACGACGAGGGTGGCGGAGACCGCCGCCCGGAATGCGGGACGGAATCCCGGCAGCGGGCGCAAGGCGGAGTGAACGAGGACGACGACCGCGTGGGCGAGCATCAACACCGGCCATGGATCGGGGGTGAAGGGAAACCCGCTGAAGCCGCCTGAGGAAAGGAAGGCGGCCTTGCTGAGGAGGAGGCCGGGCAACGAGACGAATTGGCCGAGAGCCACGCCGACGAGCGCCACGAACGCGAGCGGGGCGAGAGCGACGCCGCCGACCGCAGGAAGCATCAGGGACGGGAGACGGGCACGGTCTCCTGCCCCGCCGTGCCGGAACCAGAGGAAGGCCGCGAGGCCCGCGCAGAGTGCTATCCCGGACTCGAGGCTGAAGAGAAGGGCGCACGCCGCGAGCGCCCCGATGCGGAAGGCCACGGCCCTCGGCCGCCCGCGGTCGAGGACCCCGAGAAGGGCGAACGACAGCGGAAACGCGATCGTTCGCCACGCGCTCTGGTTCGGGAAGAGCAGGCACTTGTGCGCGAAGTGGAACCACGGCACCACCATCGCCAAGGCCAGCGCGGCGAGCGGCCATCGCCCGCGAGCCGCGCGAAGCAGAAGCCAAGCGGCCAGGGCGAGGTACAAGACGTGCATCGCGAGGAGCAGGTGAACGGACTCGCCGAACGAGAAGGGGCGGATCCGGCGTTCCGCCGTCGCCCAGACGACGGGAAGCACGAGACCGTACTGGGGACGGACGTCGGCCCCGAGCCTCCGGTCCTCGGCCAGAAGATCCGCGGGGCCGACGACGAGGCTCCAGTGCGACTGGCCGTACGTCATCTCGTACCAGGAATAGCGCGAGAAGTCGGGCGGGCGCAGGAAGCCGGGAAGCGTCGCGAGACCCAGGGCGACGACCACGAGGGCTCCCGCGATACGGTTCGGGATCGAGCGGCGTCGCACATGGCCCGCGAGAGCCACGATCCCGAGGAGCGGCAGGGCGGCCGCGAAGAACGCGGGCTTGGGGCCGGGGGCGTAGAAGGGCGCGAGCAGGGCCAGGGCGACGACGAGGAGCGAGGCGGCCCCCCCCAAGCGCCCCGCCGCTCCGAGGCGCGGGCCGAGGAGGATCGCGAGGCCCGTCGCCAGCGTCATCGCGAGGTGGGCGAGCGTCTGTCCGCGCGCGTCGAAGAAAGGCTTGATCAGCGAGAGGTGGGTGCTGACCTCGTGCGGCCCCCAGAAGCGCGTCTCCGCCGGATCGACCACGAAGGGCGCGGGCCGGACGATCGCGGCATACGCCGCGAAGACGACGGTTCCCAGGACGAGGACGAACAGGGTGACGGGAAGAGCCGCCGCCGTGGTGTCCGGGCGGCCCTCCGGGGGCCGCTCGCTCAACGATCGTCCTTGAGGAAGTCCCGGTACCAGCCGATGGTGCGCTCGAGGCCGGCATCGAGGTCGAACTGCGGGCGCCAGCCGAAGAGCGTTCGCGCCTTCGAAGCACTCAGGTACTGCTCGCGGATCTCGTGCGTGGCCTCGTTCCGGATGTCGGGGGCGAGGCTCGAGCCCATGAGGCGCTTGATGCGGTCCACGAGATCGAGGACGGTGACGGGCACCTCGTTCGAGAAGTTGAAGGCCTGTCCGGCGAGGGAGGCGTCGGCCGCGAGGCGCTCCGCGAGCAGCATGTAGACGGCGGCCCCGTCCTCGACGTAGAAGTAGTCGCGCACGAAACGGCCGTCGGAGCGTACGACGGGGCGCTCGTCCCGCAGGATCGACCGGATGGTGCCCGGCACCACGCGGTTCCAGTTGAGGTCGCCGCCCCCGAAGAAGTTGCCGCAGCGCGTGATCACCGCGGGCAGGCCGTAGGTCGCGGCGTAGGCCTGGGCGACGAGGTCCGCGCAGGACTTGCTCACGTCGTAGGGGTGTCGGGCGAGGAGCGGCATGTCTTCCCGGTAGGGGAGCTCCTTGCTCTCCCCGTAGGCCTTGTCGGAGGAGGCGAGGACGAGCTGCTTCACGGCGGGGCTGCGCCGCCCCGCCTCGAGGAGCGCCCAGGTGCCGGCGACGTTCGTTTCCAACGTGGAGACCGGGTTGCGGTTCGCGATGGGGACGATCGTCTGGGCGGCGAGGTGGAGGACGGTCGCGATCTCGAACTCGCCGAGCACGCGCTCGAGGAGGGCCTGATCGCGCACGTCCCCGCGCACGACCTTCACCTTCTCGAGGAGGCCGCCGCGCGCGGCCTCGCTCTGGGGAACCCAGTCGCGCACCAGGCAGACGACGTCGGCCTTCGCCTCGAGCAGGCGCCGCACGAGCCACCCGCCCACGAGACCGGTGGCCCCGGTCACGAGGGTAGGTCGGTCGAGCCAGAAGCGGTAGTCGGTCATGACGCGCGGTTGAAACTATGCCCGTGCCGCCGGCTCAAGGCAATCGGCGGAGCCAGTAGGCGTGGGTCCCCGTGGGGACGAGCCTCGAGAAGAGGAGGCCCAGGGGAAGCGCGAGGGCGAAGAGCGCGAAGCGAAAGCGGCCGGTGAGCACGACGGGCACGCTCGCGGCGAAGCCGTTCGGGAAGGGGACCGGGGCGTCCCTTTCCAGGCGGAGCCCGTGCCGCTCCGCGAGGCGCTCTACGTGTGCTTTCTCCGGGAAGCTCACGTGACGGGGCGGGTCCAGGTTGTGCCACTTCCGGCCGAAGAGTCGGGCCTCGAGCGAGTGCTCGTGGGGGACCACGAAATAGAAGACGCCGTCGGGCTTGAGGAGCCGCCGTGCCGTCTCGAACCCCGCCTCGAGGTCGGTGAGGTGCTCGACTACGAAGTGCATGGCCACGATCTCGGCCTTCCCGTCCACGGCCGCGAAGAGCGTGTCTCTCGAATCATGGACGGGAAGGCCGAGTCGTTTCGTAAGCCGTTCCGCCTGTCCAGCATCCGTTTCATAGCCGATCAAATCAAAGCCCTTCCCGCCCAACGTCTCCAAGTACCCCCCATCCCCGCACCCGTAGTCCACGATGCACGTCCCCGGCGGATGGTGGCGCGTGTCGTAGTAGAGCCCTCCCATGACGAGCCACCGCAGCGCGTCGTAGAGCCGCGACTTCTCCGCGTGAATCGGATAGTCCTCGTAGAGGGCGGCCACGTCCGTCGGCAGCGGGTGTTGCTGGAGGAGGGCGCAGCTCCGGCAACGGTGGTAGTCCACCCGGAACGGCTTGCCCTGGTAGTAGTCCGGGCAGTCGGCGAAGACGAGCTCCGCATCGGGGCTTGCGCAGAAGAGACAGCGGAAGGAAGCAGTCAAGAGACGGCTCCGAGCGCATCGGCGAGACCGGCTTCGAGGGTCGGGAAGCGAGGAGACCATCCGAGGGTGCGCAGGCGGTCGGATCGGCCGGCGAGGAACATCACTTCGCCCGGAGCATAGGGACGGGCTCCGAAACGGATCAGATCCGCGCGTCCCCTGAGTTGGCCGATGGCCAGAAGGAGCTCGCGCAGGGGACGCGCGGTGCCTGAACAGACGTTATAGACGCCGGCCGCTCCGGGCTTCGCGAGGGCGGCGAGGCCCGAAGCCACGTCCGCCACGTGCAGGTAGTCGCGAACCTGTGCGCCGGCGGTGACGTCGATCGGCTCGCCGCGGGCGAGAGATGAGGCGACGCTGGGGACGAGCCGCGAGGGGTCCTCCCCGGGCCCGAAGAGGTGAAAGACGCGGGCCCAGGCGAGCTCGGCCCCCGCGCGCGCGGCGAGATCGCTCGCGCGGCGGAAGGCCTCGTGCTTGGCCCGTGCATAGGGGCTCACCGGCCCGAGGGCGTCCGTCTCCACGACGGCCCGATCGGAGGCGGCGTACTCCAGACAGGTGCCGACCCCGACGAGCTTGCGGCAGCCGCTCGCGAACACCGCTTCGGCGAGGCGGGTCGTCAGGACCAGGGAGCTCGCATTTTCAGGAGAAACGAGGTAGTCGCGGGGCCGCGCGTACCAGGCGAGGTGCACGACCGCGTCAGGGCGCTCAGCGTCGAGCCAACGGCGGAGCTC
Organism: uncultured Acidobacteriota bacterium; assembly: GCA_963742595.1. GTDB lineage: Bacteria > Acidobacteriota > Vicinamibacteria > Fen-336 > Fen-336 > CAVPGH01. The sequence goes on from CAVUMT010000001.1 coordinate 2,818,599, forward strand.
TCCTTCATCCTCGAGCACGATCCGGACGAGGGGCAGCGGCTCGTCGCCCGCCTCGCGCAGCCGCTTCACCAAGTGGGCGCCGATGAAGCCGGAGGCGCCCGTCACCGCGATTCGCACCCCTTACTCGTGCCGGACGTCCCAGTCGTAGGGGATCACCGTCTTGTCGAGGGGGCTCATGCGCACCGTCCCCGCGGCCGCCGGGTCGTGGGGGAGGGTGGCGCAGTTGGCCACGAGCGACTCCGGGGCCATGCCCTTGAAGCCGTTCCACACGCCCTCCGGCACCACCACGAGCGCGTAGTGGTCGGGGCCGAGGAAGATCTCCATCAGCTCGCCGCGCGTGGCCGACCCCTCGCGGTCGTCGAAGAGCACGAGCTTGACGCGCCCGTGGACGCAGCAGTAGTTGAGGGCCATGCGCGCGTGCTTGTGCCAGCCCTTGATCACGTCGCGATAAACGGTGGAGAAGTAGATCTCCCCGAACTCGCGGAAATGGGGGTCGGTCCTCTTGAGCATGTGGAGGACGGTGCCCCGCTCGTCGGGGATGCGCTTCAGGGGGACGATCTGGACGCCATCGATCATGAAGCGGCCTCGCTAGACGATACGCGGCTCGGGGACGGGGATGATGAACCGGCCGCCGCGTCGCCGGTACTCGGCCTGCTGCTCGAGGATCTCGTCCGCGAAGTTCCAGGTGAGGAGCAGCACGTAGTCGGGCTGGGACTCGAGGAGCCGCTCCGCGGGCACGATCGGAACGTGGACGCCGGGCATGAGCCGCCCTTGCTTGTAGGTGCTGCGGTCCGCGACGAAGGCGAGTCGGTCGGGGCCGATGCCGAACGTGTTCACGAGCGTGCTCCCCTTCGCAGAGGCGCCGTAGGCGGCGAGGCGATGGCCTTCGCTCCTGAGCCCGTCGAGAAGCTTCAGCAGTGCTTGCCGAAGACCATCGATTCGACGGGCGAAGGCTCTGGTACGTCTGGAGTTCCGTGACGTGCCATCCGCGCTCCTCCTCGAGCAGGGCGTCGACGGCCAGACCCCGTCCGCGCTCGTCCGCGTGCTCGACGAAGAGCCGGAGCGACCCTCCGTGGAGCGCGATGCGCTCCACGTGGCGGAGGACGAGATCGATGCCTCGCGAGCAGCGGCACGAGCGCCGTCACCGAGAAGTAGAAGAGGTGCTCGTGGTAGATCGTGTCGAACTCCAGGCGGTCGAGGAGGTCCTTGAGGTACGGCACCTCCACGATCGCGACGCCCGTGGGCTTCAGGAGGAGCTGGAGCCCCGCCACGAAGCCACTGAGGTCGGCCACGTGGGCGAGGACGTTGTGGGCGTGGACGACGTCGGCCCTGCGCCCCTGCCCGACGAGCCGGGTCGCCGTCTCGCGGCCGAAGAAGGCGCATTCCGTGGCAATCCCGCGCTCCACCGCGACCTTCGCCACGTTCCGGGCGGGCTCGATCCCGAGCACCGGGATCCCCGCCTTCGCATACCACTGCAGGAGGTAGCCGTCGTTGCTCGCTATCTCACACACGAGCTCGCCCCCGCCGAGTTTTCTCTCGCGTACGATGCGATGGGCGAGCTCGTGTGCATGATCGACCATGGTCGTCGAGAATGACGAGAAGTACAGGTACTCGCTGAACAAGACCTCCGGGGGCACGGTTTCGGTGAGCTGGACGAGGGCGCAATCGGCGCAGAGGGCTACCTCGAGCGGGAACCGAGCCTCCGGAAGTTCCCGCTCTTCGGGGAGTGGAAGCGCGTTGGCGAGCGGCATTCGGCCCAGATCGAGGAAGACGTCGAGCCGGCCGCCACAGGAGCGGCAGGCCGCGGTCAGGCCCACACCTTCCAGGGGCACTTCGGGCCCGCCCACAGGCCTTCCAGCAGGCGCAGCTCGCGCAGGGTGTCCATGCACTGCCAGAAGCCTTCGTGCCGCCAGGCCATGAGCTGCCGGTCGGCGGCGAGCCGCGTGAGGGCGTCCGCTTCCAGGCTCGTCTCGTCGCTCTCCAGGTAGCGGAAGACCTGGGGCTCGAAGACCATGAACCCGCCGTTGATCCAGCCCTCGCCGATCTGGGGCTTCTCCGCGAACTCCACGACCTGGTCGCCTTCGAACACGAGCCCGCCGAAGCGCGCGGGTGGGCGCACGGCGGTGACGGTGGCGATCTTTCCGTGCTTCCGGTGGAACGCGAGGAGCTCGTCGAGGCGGACCGCCGAGACGCCGTCCCCGTAGGTGAGCATGAAGGTCCCGTCCTGCAGGAAGGCGGCGAGCCGCTTCAGGCGGCCTCCCGTCCGGCTTTCGAGCCCGGTGTCCACCACGTGGACGGTCCAGTCCTCCGCGGGACCGCGGTCGGGATGGACGCGCAGGGTCCCGCCCCGGAGGTCCACGGTGAGGTCGCTCTGGAGCGACGCGTACTCGATGAAGAAGCGCTTGATCGCTTCGCCCTTGTAGCCCACGGGGACGACGAACTCGCCGAACCCGTAGTGGGCGTACTGCTTCATGATGTGCCACAGGATGGGACGCCCCCCGATCTCGACGAGCGGCTTGGGCCGCGTCTCCGTTTCCTCGCTGAGGCGCGTGCCCAGGCCCCCGGCCAGGATGACCACCTTCATGCGCGTCGCCTCACGTGGGCCGAGAGAAGCTTGCTAAGCTTGCGGGCCGAATGTCGGAGACCCGCAGCGAGACGAACAAGATCACCGTAGTCTTCCTACTTTACCACGCGCCCCGGTTCGTGGCCGGCCTCGTGGACGCGATCTCGCGCCAGCGCCATCCCCGCTTCCCGGAGGCGGCGGACTGGCTGCGCGTGATGTTCGTGGACAACGGCTCCACGGACGACACGGGAAGGATCCTGGCGGAGGCGGTGGCGAAGGCGGGGGCGCCCCCGCACTGGCGGATCGTCACGAACACTCCGAACCTCGGATACGCGGGGGCGGTCAACAAGTCCTTCCGCCTCGCGGAGACCCCCTACGCGCTCACGTGCCACTGCGACTGCCTCTTCGGCACCGAGGAGTACGTGGCCACCATGCTCGACCTCCTGGAGCGCCATCCCAAGGCGGCCGCGATCACGGGCCAGCCCGCCTTCCCGCGAGAGCAAGCCGCTGCCCTTCGCGGAGAAGGTGAACCTCGTGGCGAACCTCATGGACATCTTTCCGGCGGAGACGGGCGACGAGCTCGTCCCCGTGGGGTTCGCGGAAGGGCGCTGCGACGCCTTCCGTCTCGAGGCGGTGAGCGCCGCCGGCTACTACGACACGAGCCACCACTCCGCGGGCGAGGACCAGATCCTCTCCGCGCGCATGCGGGCGGCGGGCTACGAGGTCTACCAGGCCCCGGGCCTCCGCTACCTCCTCTCCGTCTCCGACGAGCAGGACACCGTGGGCAAGCTCGTCCGCCACACCGAGCTCTTCGGCGAGAAGCACCCGATCCTCGTCCTCCGCGGCGCCGCGAGCGCGGGGGCGGTCGGCGGCGCCGCGGGGAGAAATCGTCGCGCCCGCTCGCTGCTCCGGCTCAGCCATCTCGTCGCGGTCGCGGCCTGGCTTTTCCTGCCCAGCGCACTCTACCTGGGTGCTTCGCCCCTGGTGGCCGCTCTGCCCCTCGTCGCGGTGGCGGTCCTCAAGGCATGGCTCTTTGCCAGGCACCTCGCCGCCGTGCGGTTCTCGTCCGGGGAGCTTCTGCGTTTTGTCGTCCTCCAGCCCGTCCTCGACTTTGCCTACGCCTGGGGATTCGCGCGCGGGCTCTGGTTCGCGGTCCGGGGCCGCTGGAGCTGATTTCTGAAGCTACTCCGTCCGGACCGAGTGACCCGCCTGGTAGAGCGCGAGCTCGTGGCGGAACACGCGATCGATCCCCTCGACGAGGCCGACGGGCGCCGCGGGAGCCACGTCCCTCCAGACCGTGGATCGGAACTGCAGACAGGGCGGCTGCTGGCGGGCGGTCGCATGGAGGCCGGTCACCACCTTGAGCGGCCTCTTGGCCGTCCGCCGGAAGGCCCCGATCAGCTCTCCCACGGTCGTCGCCTGCTCGGAAGCGAATATCTTCATTGAATGGCGCGTCCGGTCGCCCAGACGCTCCATCGCGCCGACCACCGTTTCCGCGGCGTCGCCGACGTAGAGGTAGTCCCGGATCGTGTCGAGGGGCACGAAGACGTGGGCGGGCTGCCCTCGGAGGAGCGACCGCGTCAGGTGGGAGACGAGCCCCTGGGGCTTCGTCGGGTCCTGCCCGGGACCGTAGAGGTTGGAGAGGCGGCCCACGAGGGTCGCGGCTCCGGGCGAGCGTGCCGCCCACCGCGCGAGGGCGGCCTCCTTGTCGAGCTGGGCGACGCCGTAGAGGGAGATCGGCCGGGGCGGGGAGTCCTCGGTGATCGGCCGGTCGGAAGAGCCGGCCCAGATCCCTCCCGCGGAGCTCGCGAGGAAGAACCGAGAGACCTCGGGGCCCCGTAGCCGCGACAGGAAGTACTCGAACGACTCGGTCTCCGCGGCAAGCGCGGCCGCCGACGCCCCGACGAAGCTCGTGCCCGCGCACCAGTGCACCGCGCCCTTCCCGTGGTCCGCGGCTTCGACCAGATACTTCGCGACGGTCGTGTCGATCGCCTTTCGCAGTCGTTCGGGGTCGTTCCACGGGAAGGGCGCGGAGTTGAACAACTCCCACCCGTCCCGCCCCCTCAAAGCCCTTTCCACATGCGAGCCCAAGAGCCCCCCCCGCCCCACCACCCACGCGAGCGTCGTCACGACCGGGGAGGACGCACGGAAGGGCGCGAAACGATCAGGTAAGGCGGCTTCCCCATGGCCATCGACACCGCCACCCCCAGGTACTCGGCGATGACACCCAGGGAGACGAGGATGGCCCCGGCGAAGAACGACAGGGCGATGATCGTCGAGGTCCAGCCCTGGACGGGGATCTGGTGACTCAGCCGCGCGTAGACCACGACGGCGCTGATCGCGGCGGCGAGGACGATGGAGAAGAGGCCGACGAGGGCGATGATGCGGAGGGGGCGCGTTCCCGACGTGAGCACCAGCTCCCAGAAGTGGTGGAGCAGGCGGCGGTAGGTGTACCCCGACCGGCGCCCGCGCTCCGCGCGCAGGGTGACCGGACAGTGGCGGGCCCCGCTCACCACCCAGGAGAGGGCGACGTCCAGGTAGACGTTCGCCCCGCAATAGGCGGCCACACCCCGCGCGATCTCCCCCTCCACGAGGCGGAAGCTGTTGAAGGCGCCCAGCGTGCGGCTCCCCAGCACGTGCACGAACACCCACTTCGCGAACGCGCTCCCGAGGTTGCGCAGGAAGCCGTGGGGCGCCTCGTTCGCGGGACGCGCGTAGACGAGCGGCGCCCCGCTCGACAGGGCCTCGTCGAGGAGCCGGCCCACGTCGCGCGGGTCCTGCTGGCCGTCCTCGTCGAGTGTCGCCACCCAGGGCGACGTGGTGCTCGCCATCCCCGCGAGGGTCGCGGGGTGCTGTCCGTAGTTCCGCGACAGCCAGAGGGGACGCACGAAGGGGAAGCGGTCGGCGAGCTCACCCATGACGCGGGCGGAATCGTCGACCGCTCCGTCGTGGACGAGGAGAAGCTCCGCGACCCGGTACGGGCGGCCGGCGGGAGTCGTCTGAGGTGCGGTCAGGGGCTCGACCTCTCGCACGAGGGCCTCGAGCGTCGCCTCGCCCTGATAGACGGGCACGACGACCGACACCTCGTGGAGCGGAGCGCCCGGCGAGTCGGAAGCCCGTTGCGCCATCGGGCCGGATCTTAGCAGGGCTTGTGATGCAGGCCACTCCGGGCGATTCCTTTTTCGAGGACGACCGCGGCCGCGCGGTAGAATCGAGACATCATGGGCGTCCTTTCCACGCGGGTCGACACGCTCTCGGAGGCCTTCCAGGCCAACCGGGAGGAAATGCTCGCCCGACTGGTCGAAATCGACGCGCTTCTCGAGAAGGCGCGGGCGGGAGGAGGGGAGAAGTACGTCGCCCGCCACCGCGCGAGGGGGAAGCTCCTGCCCCGCGAACGGATCGAGCTGCTGCTCGACCGCGACTCGCCGTTCCTCGAGCTGTCGCCCCTCGCCGCCAACGGCACCGAGTACGACGTGGGGGCGGCGGTGGTCACCGGGGTCGGTGTCGTCTCCGGTGTCGAGTGCGTGGTGAGTGCCAACGACCCCACCGTGCGCGGGGGGGCCACGAACCCCTACACCCTCACCAAGACGCTCCGGGCCATGGAGATCTCGCGAAGGAACCGCCTGCCCCTCGTGAACCTCGTGGAGTCGGGAGGGGCCGACCTCGGGCGCCAGGCCGAGATCTTCGTTCCCGGGGGCGCCGTCTTCAAGAACCTCACGCAGCTCTCCGCGGCGGGGATCCCCACGGTGGCCCTCGTCTTCGGCAGCTCCACCGCGGGGGGCGCCTACCTTCCCGCGATGTGCGACCACACCGTGATGGTGGAGGGCGCGGCCAGGGTGTTCCTCGGCGGGCCGCCTCTGGTGAAGATGGCCACGGGGGAGGAGGCGGACGAGGAGGAGCTCGGGGGCGCTTCGATGCACTCCCGCGTCTCCGGTCTCTCCGAGTTCCTGGCCCGCGACGAGCGGGAGTGCGTCGAGCGCGGCCGGGAGATCGTGGCCCGGCTGAACTGGAGGAAGGGCGGTCCCGGCCCCTCGGGACCGGGAGATCCCCCCGTCCACGACCCCGACGATCTTCTGGGCATCCCCTCGCTCGACCTCCGCGTGCCCTTCGAGATCCGCGAGGTGATCGCCCGCGTCGTGGACGGCTCGCGCTTCGACGAGTGGAAGGCGCTCTACGGCCAAACCCTCGTCACGGGGTGGGCGGAGATCCACGGCTTCCCCGTGGGGATCCTCGCCAACAACGGCGTCCTCTTCTCGGAGGAGTCGAACAAGGCCGCGCAGTTCATCCAGCTCGCGAACCGCCGGCACGTGCCCCTGCTCTTCGTCCAGAACACCACCGGCTACATCGTGGGCAAGGCCTACGAGCAGCGGGGGATCATCAAGGACGGGGCGCGCATGATCAACGCGGTGAGCAACAGCACCGTGCCCCACATCACGCTGATGGCGGGGGGCTCCTACGGAGCGGGGAACTACGGGATGTGCGGGCGCGCCTACGACCCGCGCTTCCTCTTCACCTGGCCCAACCACAAGACCGCGGTCATGGGGCCGCAGCAGCTCGCGGGCGTCCTCTCCCTGGTGTCCCGGTCCGCCGCGCGCGCCGCGGGCAAGCCCTTCGACGAAGAGGCCGACGAGGCCATGCGCCAGAGCGTGGAAGACCGGATCGAGAGCGAGTCCCTCGCCCTCTACTCCACCGCGCGCCTGTGGGACGACGCGATCGTGGACCCCCGCGACACGCGCACCGTGCTCGGCCTCGCCCTCTCCGCCGTCCACTCCGCCGAGGTCGCGGGGACGTCGAATTTCGGCGTCTTCCGGATGTAGAGCGATGGGAGCGACCGTCTCCGGCCCCCGCGTGAAGACGATCCGCAAGGTCCTCGTGGCCAACCGCGGGGAGATCGCGCGCCGGGTGTTCCGCACGTGCCGCGAGCTCGGCATCGGCACGGTCGCCGTCTTCTCCGAGCCCGATCGCAAGTCCCCCTTCGCGCTCGAGGCCGACGAGGCGGTGGCGCTGGGGGGGGCCACCCCCGCGGAATCGTACCTCCGGGCGGACGCGATCGTGGAAGCGGCGCGACGCACGGGCGCCGACGCCGTCCATCCCGGCTACGGGTTCCTCGCCGAGAACGCGGCCTTCGCCCGGGCGGTGCGCGACGCGGGGCTCATCTTCGTCGGCCCCTCGCCCGCGGCCATCGCCACGATGGGGAACAAGCTCGAGGCCAAGCTGCTCATCGCCCAGGTCGGCGTCGTCGTCCTGCCCAGCGTGACCACCGCGGGCGTGTCCGGCCCCAAGCTCCGGGACTCCGTGGCCACCCTGGGGTGGCCCGTCCTCGTCAAGGCGACGGCTGGAGGAGGGGGCCGCGGGATGCGCGTCGTCCGCTCGCCCGACGCCCTCGAGAGAGCGCTCGAGAGCGCGTCGCGGGAAGCGGAGGCGGCCTTCGGGGACGGGACGCTCTTCCTCGAGCGCTACCTCGAAGGCGCGCGGCACGTCGAGGTGCAGGTGATGGGCGACGCCCACGGCAACGTGGTCTCGCTCCTCGAGCGCGAGTGCTCGATCCAGCGCCGGCACCAGAAAATCCTCGAGGAGTCCCCATCGCCCGCGGTGGACGAGCCCCTGCGTCAGGCCCTGGGTGCCTCCGCGGTGGCGGCGGCGCGCGCGGTGGGATACGTGGGGGCGGGCACGGTCGAGTTCCTGCTCACGCCCCAGCGGGACTTCTACTTCATGGAGATGAACACGCGGCTCCAGGTCGAGCACCCGGTGACGGAGGCGGTGACCGGCCTCGACCTCGTGCGGCTCCAGATCCACGTGGCGGAGGGGGACGTGCTCCCGCGCGAAGCCATGACCCCCACGCTCTCCGGGCACGCGATCGAGGTGCGGCTGTGCGCGGAGGATCCCCTCCGGGACTTCCGATCCTCCACGGGAACCGTCCACCTCTTCCGCGTGCCCACGGGCCCCGGTCTACGCGTCGACTCGGGCATCGCCGACGGCTCGACCGTCTCTCCCCACTACGACTCGCTTCTCGCCAAGCTCGTGGCCCACGCCCCCACCCGCGCGGAGGCCGCTTCCCGCCTCGCGGCGGCGGTCTCGGGGATGAGGCTCCACGGCCTCGTGACCAATCGCGACCTGCTCCTCGCCCTCCTCCGCCACCCCGAGTTCCTCGAGGGGCGGACGGACACGCAATTCCTGGAGCGGCACCCCCCGGAGGTGGTGGGCGCCCTCGCGGAGCCGCCGGAGACGGAGCGCCTGCACGCCGCGGCCGCCGCCCTCGGCGCCGCGGAGGACCGTCGCCGCCGGGCCCGGGTCCTCTCGTTCCTGCCTTCGGGCTGGCGCAACAACCCCTCGGCGCCCCAGCGCGCGGTCTTCGAGGGCCGGCGCGGACCCGTGGAGGTCGCCTACCGCTTCGCCCGCGACCGCGTCCTCCTGCATCTCGGAGGGGAAGAGCCGGCGCTCGCGCGTGTGGCGGTGAGTGCCGACGGGTCGGTGGACCTCGAGGTCGAGGGAGTGCGCCGACACTACGAGGTCCACGCCGTCGAGGACGTGTGGTACGTGGACAGCCCGCTCGGGCATTCCGCGCTCCGGGAGGTCGGCCGCTTTCCCGGCGCCTCCGCGACCGAAACGGACAACGGCTCGCTGCGCGCCCCCCTCCCGGGCCGCATCCTGCGCGTGGCCGCGGACGCGGGAAGCGAGGTGGAGGCGGGAGCATTGCTCGTGGTCCTGGAGGCCATGAAGATGGAGCACCAGGTCACCGCCCCCCGCCGCGGGAGGCTCTCCGAGGTCCGGGTGCGCGAAGGCCAGCAGGTGGACGCGGGGACCGTCCTCGCCGTCCTCGCGGAAGAGACTTGAGCCCCGAGGAGCGGAATCGCCCCGTGGGCACCGACGACGATCCGGAGCGCCTGCCCCACACCGAGGCGACACTCGATCCCTCCTCCCCGCTGGCCGCGGCCACCCTCGCCACCGGCCGTCTCGTCTCGCTCTACGACATCTCGCGGCAGCTGCTCCTCCCCGGCGAGCCCGGGGAGGTGATCCGGCGCATCCTCGACGCCCTCGTGACGCACCTCGGTCCGGAACGGGCCTGCCTCCTCGCCGCGGGTCCCGACGGCTCCTGGCGTCCCCTCGCCGCGCACGGCCTCGATCTCCAGGGCCCTCCGCAGGAGTGGCCCCTCAGCCTGTCCGTGCTCCGCCACGTGCGGGAGACGGGACTCGCCCTCCTCGCCTCCGACATCCGCGGGGAGGTGCTATTCAAGGACGCGGGGAGCGCGCACCGCTTCAAGATCCGCTCCGTCCTCGCAGTGCCCCTCGGGCCGAAGCCCGCGCCCGGCCTCATCTACCTCGACCACCGGAGCGACGAGCGCACGTTCAGCCGCGAGGACCTCGAGTTCGCGACCGCCGTCTCCTCCCACGCGACCCTCGTGCTCGCCCGCGCGGAGGAGCACGCGAAGACCGAGGACGCGCTGCGTCGGAGCGACGAGCGCCTGGCCCTCCTGCAGGCGGAGCTGCTGCGCCACGAGATCGTGGGTCGGGCCCCTGCCCTCCTCCGCGCCTACGACGCGCTCGGCCGCTTCGCGGCGGGAGGCGCGCGCGTGCTGCTCCGGGGGGAGACGGGCACGGGCAAGGAGCTCTTCGCCCGGGCCTACGCGCAGAAGGCCGGACGCGCGGGGGGGGCCTACGTGCCCGTTCCCATCCCCGCCCTCGCTCCCGGGCTCGTGGAGTCCGAGCTCTTCGGGCACGCGCGCGGGGCGTTCACCGAGGCGACCCGGGACCGCAAGGGCCGCCTGGAGATGGCGGACAAGGGTGTCCTCTTTCTCGACGAGGTCGGGGACGTGGAGCCCGCGCTCCAGGTCAAGCTCCTGCGCTTCCTCGACTCCGGCGAGCTCTTCCGGGTGGGCGAGAACGAGCCGCGCCGCGTGGACGCGCTCGTCGTCTCCGCCACGAACCGCCCGCTGGAGAAGGACGTGGAGACGGGCCGGCTGCGCGCGGACCTCCTCGCCCGCCTCGGCCACGCGATCGAGATCCCGCCTCTGCGCGAGCGCCCGGAGGACGTCCCCCTGCTCGTGGCGCACTTCCTGGAGCGCCACGCCCGCCACGGCGGTCCACGGGTCTTTTCCCCCGGCGCCCTCGAGGTGATGCGGCGGCACCGCTGGCCCTTCAACGTGCGCGAGCTCCAGCAGGTGGTGGAACGCACGATCTGCCTCGTGGACCGCCAGACGATCGAGGCCGAGGACCTCCCCGAGTACCTGCGCCGCGAGGCCGAGGCGTCGGCGGCCCCGTCGACCCCGGAGGGTCCGCCCGTGCCCCTGCGCGACGTCATCGACCAGGCGGAGCGCCGGCACATCGAGCGGGCGCTCAGCTTCACGAAGGGGAACCGCCGGAAGGCGATCGAGCTCCTGAAGGTCTCGCCCGAGACCTTCTACCGGCGGCTCGAGGAGTTCGGGATCAAGAAGAAGAACGAGGAATAGGCGGGGGCGTTCGGACGAGCGCTTCGCCCGCCGAACACCCGTTCGATTCTCGCAGCACCTCCCTGCTCGCAACCTCCGCCGTTTCAAGCTTCTCGTACCTCCTCCGTTCGGCATCGCCCGTGCAGTAGCACCTTTCATGAAGAAAGCCATCGTCTTTCCCCTGCTCCTGCTCCTCGCGGCGTGCGGCGGCGACAGCGCGACCGGGCCCACGACGGCGCCCGTACCCAGCATCGCCGGCAGCTACGGCGGCTACTGGCTCGTGCAGTTCCGGCGCCACCACGACGGGTACAGCGGATCGTTCTACTGCAACAGCACGCTCACGCTCGCCCAGTCCACGAGCGGGGCCCTCACCGGCTTCGCCGTCGTGGGCGACACCTGTCCGCCGCTTTCGTTCGACGTCTCCGGAAGTGTCGACGCCCAGGGAGCGCTCCGCTTCACGAGCGGCGGGCCAAGGCCCCCCGTGGGGCAGTGCCCGGCGGCCACGGGAGCGGTCTACTCCGGGGTGGTGGCGGGAACCTCGCTGTCCGTGCGGGCCACCGCCCAGGTCGAGTGCCCGGGGCCCGGCGAGGGGACGCACACGTTCGACTACATCCTGCAGGCCTACAAGAGCAGCTGAGCGGGCGTCGTGCGGAGCCGGCGGCTCGAGGTAGCGTCGCTCGCGCTCTTCGCGGTCTTCGTCCTTCGCCCCGCTCTCCGGGACCGTCCCCAGCCGCAGGGAGACGGGGCGGAGTACTTCTTCACCGCCGAGTCGCTCCTGAACCACGGCACCCCGTTTCTCGAGCGGGAAGACCTCGACTCGATGGGCGAGCTCGCGCGCCGGCACGGCCGCGAGGAAGAGCTCGCCTTTCCCTCGAGCCTCTACCTCGCGTCCCCGACGGGCGCCGTCCAGGGCATCCATTTCTGGGCGTACCCCCTGGCCACCCTTCCCGCGCGAGCGCTGCTCCGGGCCTTCGGGGAGCACGAGCTCAAGGCACCGCAGATCACGAACGGCATCCTGCTTCTCTCGGCCCTCGTCCACGTCCTCTACTTCTCGACCCTGCCCGCCCTCGCGGCGCGCGTCTTCGCGGCCGGGCTCGTCATGGCACCCCTCCTGCACTTCGTCCTCTGGCCGCACCCCGAGGTGTTCTCGACCGCGCTCGCCGCTTCCGCTCTCGTCTTCCGGCACGACCGGCGCCCGATCCCCGCGGTCCTTTGCGCCGCCCTCGCCTCTACCCAGAACACGCCGCTCGTCCTCCTCGCGGGGTGGCTCCTCGCGTCTTCCTTCCGAGCCGCGGGGCGCGGCGATCGGGCGCTCCTCGCCGCCGCCTTCCTTCCCGCCCTCGCGCCGTCGGCCCTGGCCCTCCTGACGCTGGGCACGCCCCACGTTCTCATCCGCGCCGGCGCCGCCGACCCCGCGAACCTCTCCCTGCGCCGGGCCCTCGATCTCCTGCTCGACCCCGACATCGGGCTCCTGCCCTACGCGCCGCTCACGCTCGTCGTGGCCGGAGCGGCGGTCGCGCTTCGACCCTCGAGACCGGAGGTCGAGGACGCGATCCTTCTCTTCGCGATGGCGTTCGCGTGCACCGTCGTCACCAACTGGAACAGCGGGACCTCCGGCCCCAGCCGCTACGGCGTCTGGCTCCTGCCCCTGGCCGTGGACATCGTGGCCCGATCGGCGGGCGGGCCGTCGCGCGCCCTGCGAGCCGCCGCGGTCCTCGCGGTGGCGGTGCAGGCCGCGATCGCGATCGGCCGCGGGGGCCCCCACGCGGGCGACGACCACCTGCGGCACTCGGCGGTCGCGACGGTCGTCCTGGATCGCTGGCCCTCGCTCTACGATCCGGATTTCGAGGTCTTCACGGAGCGGACGCGACACGAGGAGGGTCCTCCGATGGGCCCCGTGGTCTTCGTCGTCGAGGGGCGCTGTCGAAAAGCCCTTCTCCAGAGCCGCCACCGGAGGGAGCTCACCCTGATGTGCGGCCCCTGGCGCAGCGGCCCCGACTTCCGCGCGCTCAAGGCCTCGAAAGGAAGGGATACCTGGGCGTACGTGAGCTACTGAGTCCGATCGGCGCTACGGAATGTTCACGCGCAGGCGATCCACGGTCTCCAGGGTAAAGACGCCGGAGGGCGTCGAGAGCGTGAGACGGCCCGTCCACTCGTTGAAACGCGGGGCGTCGCCCGATCCGTTGCCGCAGAGGAGCGTGGTGTCGGCGCGCATCACCAGATTGCCCTGTGCGGGCACGGTGGAAGGCATGGCTCGCGTCAGGAGGCTGCTCGCGAACCCCACCTCGGAGGGCACGGCGGGCGAGGTCACGATGATGAGCGTCGACGAGATGGCGCTCACCGTCACCGCGGCGGCGGTGCCGTTGGCCGCGTCGAAGTCGATCCCCAGGGCGAGCTCGGTGCTCGCCGAGCCGTCGGGGCAGACGAGAACGGGTGTGGCGAAGCGGGCGTTCGTGAACCGAACCTCCCCGGTGGGCGGAGGCGACGACGAGCCCCCGGTCAAGGCGAGGGCCGCGGCTCCGCCCGCAATCGCGGCCGCGCCCAGCAGGATGAGGGGAAGCCGCGAGCCCTTCTTGGCTTCCGACGGGGTCGTCTTCCGGGCCTCCGCGCGCGCCTCCTCGAAGGCCGCGATCACCTTTGGCGAGTAGCGGTCCGGCCCGAGCCGGAGGTCCTTGTCACGAGCAAGAGCTTCCTTGAAGCTCGCGCGCGCCCGCTCGCGCTGGTCGAGGGCCACATAGGCGATTCCCAGATGAAGGTAGGCCTGGACGAGGTCGCGGACGCGCGCGGGATCCGAGGCGAGGCCGCGCACGGCCCCGTCCAGGGTCACCACCGCGTTCTCGAAATCGCCCTCCGTCACCTGGCGGATTCCTCGCGCCAGCTCATCCGTCCCGCTCGCGGCGGGGGCGACGCGGGGCATGGCGAGGGCGAGGACCGCGATCGACGTCACGACCGCCTGAAGGCGCTTCATCGGGACCGGCACCAAGGTAGCGCATGCCGGCCCTTCGGAAAAACGGTCAGCGTACCCGCCGCACCCCTTCCGTGGGCAGGTCGACCTCCAGGCGGTAGGTCTCGCCCGGCCGGATCACCACGCGGCGAGGGAACGGCGCGAACTCGGGGTGGCTGAGCCGGACGTCGTGGGGTCCGGGAGGGAGCGGGATCCGGGCGAGCGGCGTCTGTCCTCGCGGCAGCCCGTCGACGCTGACATCCGCCCACGGCGTCACGAGCACGAGAAGGGCGCCGTCGGGCACGGGCGTGGGGGCGGGGGTCGGAGTGGGCGAGGGAGGAGGCGCCGGTGTGGTCACGGAAGTCGGCTGAGGGGTGGGAACCGGCGTGGGGGCCGGAGAGGGCAGGACGGGTGCCGCCGAAGCGGGGCGGCGAGAGCGGATCATCGGGGCGGACGGAGCCGGCGAGGACGGCTCTGGGGGAGGTGTCGAAGGCACGGGGGACGGGGAGGGGAGCGCAATCGGAGTCGCGGCCGAGGGGCTGGGCGCGGCGACGGGCTCCGAATTGTGGGGCGCCCGGCTGAGGAGCCCTGCGACGACGAGCAGCAGGCCGACGGTCCCCGCCACCCATCCGAGCTTTGCACGGGATCGCGGGGGGGGCGCCGCCGTCCCCAAGGCGCCGAGCGTCTCGTGCCGGGCCGCGCGCAGGGCTTCCGCCATCTCCCGGGCCGAGGCGTAGCGCGCGCCGGGTTCCTTGGCGAGCGACCGGCGGAGAACGGGGACGAGCGGCGGCGGGAGGGAGGGAGCGTCGAGGGGCGGAGCCGCCTCGAGGTGCAGGAGGAGCGTCCTCACCGGGGTGTCCGCGTGGAAGGGCACCTCTCCCGTGAACGTCTCGAACGTCACGACGCCTAACGCATAGAGGTCACTCCTCGTGTCCACGGCCCGGCCCCGCGCCTGCTCCGGGCTCATGTACTCGGGGCTCCCCACCACGTAGCCGCTCGCGCCCCCCGGCGCCGCCTCCGGCTTGGCGATGCCGAAGTCCATCACCCTCGCCCGGCCTGCGCCATCGAGCATGATGTTCGCGGATTTCAGGTCGCGGTGGACGACCCCCGCCTGGTGGATCGCCGTGAGTCCCTCCGCCACCTGGATCGCGACGTCGAAGGCCTCCGCTGTCGGGAGCCGCCGCCGCCGTCGGAGCGCGTCCTTCAGCGTCTCGCCCTCCACGAGCTCCATGGAGATGAAGCGGAGGGGCCCGTCCTCGCCGTACTCGTGGATGCGGCAGACGTTCCAGTGGCTGACCCGGCGCGCGAGCTGGACCTCGGAGCGGAAGCGACGCGCCCTTTCCTCGGTGCCCGTCACGTCCGCGCGCAGGACCTTGATCGCCACCTCCTCCTCGAGCACGCGATCGCGCGCGCGGTACACAGCACCCATGCCCCCGCGCCCGAGCGGGCTCAGGATCTCGTAGCGGCCGCCGAGCACCGCCCCGCGCGTGACCGCACCGAGGAGAGCGCGGCAGTGGAAGCAGACCTCCGCCGCCTCGTCGTTCTCCGTTCCGCACGCGGGGCAGCGCATCGCTCGCAGCATACCGGAGGAGATCCACTTGCCGCGAAGGCGTTCCCCCGCGCTATGATGCGGAGAGACTCGTGCTATGGACCGTGGGGACCAGGAGGAGAGATGGGCGACGCCGGTGAAGGACTCGTCGACGCGGAGGATCGCTTCCAGCAGCGCCTCGCGGAACGGGAGCAGGAGAAGAGACGGCACGGCGCACCCGTCTCGGATCCCGAGAAGGCGCGGAAGCTCCAGTCGCTGCAGCTCGCGCGCGCCGAGCTGGAGCGCCAGCAGGCGGTGACGCAGAGCGAGATCCGCCGCGAGCAGATCCGTCAGGCCCTCGCCGACCTCGACCGCCGCGCGGCCGAGATCTAGATCATCGCTTCCGGGATTTTCGAACCGGGCTCTTTGCCGGACTCTTCGCCTTCGTCTTGCCTCGAGGCGCTGTCTTCGCTTTCGTCGTCGTCGTCGGTGCCGCCACGTAGGGGAAGGCTCCCCCCAGCTTCGAGGCGATGCGGTCGTGGACCCAGTGGTCGTCCCACCACTCGATGGGGTTCACGGGGAGGCCGCCGAGGAGCGTCGTGAAGTGGAGGTGGTCGCCCGCGGCGAGGCCGGTGGCCCCCGAGCGTCCCACCGTCGCCCCCCGCTTGACCTCCGTGCCCTCGGCGACGTCCAGCGAGGAGAGGTGGCCGTAGAGGGTCATGAGCCCGTACCCGTGGTCGAGCACGATCGCGTTGCCGTAGATCCCGAAATAGCGGGAGAGGGCCACGATTCCGTCGTTGGCGGCGGGGACGGGGACGCTGCGAGTGGCGGCGAGGTCGAAGCCGAGGTGGTACTGCTGGTCCACCTCGCGCCCGCCGTAGTAGTAGGTGCGCCGATCCGCGAACGCCGACATCACCTTGGCCCCGCTCAAGGGGACGAACGCCTGCTTCCACAGGAAGTGCGGGGACGAGCGTCCCCCGAGGTCCCGGAGGACCTTCGCGTTCTGCGCGCGCAGCTCGCGGTTGATGGCGAGGTAGGTGTCGAGGAGGCTTCCCCGGTCCTTCTCCTCGGGGGTGTGGGACAGGATCTCGGGCACCACCTTCTGCAGGAAGGCGTCGTCGAGCTCGATGCGGTCGCGGGCGAAGGGCCGCGGGGTGAAGCGGTCGATGCACGCGAGCTCGATCCGGTTGCTCACCTCGTCCTCGGCGAAGAGACGGATGCTCTTGGCGTCGGAGAGGTCGTAGGGAACGGCGAAGAAGGCGAAGCGGTCCTCCTTCCCTCCGCCGGGGAGCGGGAAGCCGGGGAAGAACCATTCCCCGGCCTGCACGCCGTCGCGCACCGAGAGAGCACCCACGCGATAGACGACGGCCTCGGAGCCGCCCTGCGTCACGTAGTGCTGCGTCGACAGGAGCGCGAGCGTGGGCGGGGTGAGCCGCACCGGGAGCTTCTTCTCCACCACCACCGGCGCGGGGTGGACGAGCCACGTGCCCGCGCGCTCCGAGACCGCGCGCAGGACGGCTTCGCCGGACTTCAGCGTGGGCACCCTCTCCGCCCCCGCGTCGGTGCGGAACTGGACGCGCTCCGTGCGCGGACCCCAGAAAGCCCAGGGGGGCCGCGCGGGAAATCGCTTCTCCTCGAGGACGTCGACGTGGTCGCCTTGCACGAGCTCGAGGCGGACCGCGGTGAGGCCGCGACCCCCGCCCTCGGCGACCACGCGCACGGGGCTCTTGCGCCCGAGGGCGGAGGCCTCCGGCTCGAGGGAAAGGCGCGCCGGGGGAGCCACCCGGAGGGTCACGATCCCGCCCGCGGTGAGGATCAGGACGCAGAGGACCGTGAGGACGAGGAGGGCCGGTCTCCTCATGAGGCGGGGAGGGCCTCGTTGAGGCGCGTCGCGAAGCCCGCGATGCTCGCCTGCTGGTCGGGAGGCGTGTCGATGAAGAGCGCCCGCTCGAGCACGTGGCGCAGCAGCGCGACCTCCCGTTTGTCCAGCGCGATCAGAATGTCGTCGTTGCGGCGTTCCACCTTCATGACCGGCTCCGGAGGAGGGCCTGCTGCCGCTCCGCCCCCCGGCGCAGCATGAGGGGGGCGAGGCGGAGAGCGAGGCCGGGCCAGACGCTCGTGGCCCGCGCGAGGACGCCGCGCGGACCGGGGATGAGGACTTCGAGGGGGCGCTTCACGAGGATGTTCTCCACGATCGCGCTTGCGACTTCCTGCACCGTGAGGGGCCGGGGGCCCGAGAAGCTGAGCGCGGCCTCGGGGCAGGGGACCTGCCGGTCCAGCATGGGGGTCTGGACCGCGTCGGGGCAGACGACCGAGACGAAGACGCCGAGCGGGCGGAGCTCGAGGGCGGCGGCGAGGGAGAACCCGCGCACCGCGAACTTGGAGGCGGCGTAGAGGGCGAGGCCGGGGACCGGGCAGTGCCCGGCGAGGGAGGCGATGTTCACCACGTGGCCGTGGCCCTGCTCCACCATGCGCGCGGCGGCGGCGCGCGTACCGTGGATGACCCCCTTGGCGTTCACGTCGAGGTGCAGGTCCACGTCCGCGGCGTCGTGGGCGTGCACGCGGGACGGCCGAAGCACCCCCGCCACGTTCAGCATCACGTCGAGGTGGCCCCATGTTCGCACCGCGAGGTCCACGACCTCGGGCCAGACGGGCGCGTCGCGGACGTCGTGGGCGCGCAGGAGCGCGCGGTCGGCCGGCCAGGCGTCGTCGCGGGCGGCCACCTGGAGCTGCGTCTCGTCGACGTCCGTGGCGAGAAGACGGTGGCCCTCGCGGAGGAGGCGGCCCGCGAGATGGCGGCCGATCCCGCTCGCCGCGCCCGTGAGCACCATGACGCGGGACGGGGCGCCGTCCGGTCTCGCCATCGCCGCAGTGTAACCCGGAGGCCCACGGGGCGCGCATAATGACGGCCGTGGGCCGGCGCCCCCTCCGCATCGCGAACAGCTCGGGCTTCTACGGCGACCGCTTCTCCGCCCCCCGCGAGATGCTGGAGGGCGGACCGATCGACGTGCTCACCGGGGACTACCTCGCCGAGCTGACGATGCTCATCCTGTGGAAGGCGCGGGAGAAGGACCACTCGACGGGCTACGCCGCCACTTTCGTCCGGCAGATCGAGGACCTGCTCGTGCTCGTCAAGGAGCGCGGAGTCCGCGTGGTGACGAACGCGGGCGGGCTCAACCCCGCGGGCCTCGCCCGGAAGCTCCGCGAGCTCGCGGCGAGGCTCGGGACCCCCCTTCGAGTCGCCCATCTGGAAGGGGACGACTTCGGGGCGCGCCTTCCCGAGCTGCAGGCGCAAGGCCACGAGCTGCGGCACCTCGACGACGGACGTGCTCTCGCCGACTTCAAGCGGCAGGTGCTGACCGCGAACGTCTACCTGGGGGCGTGGGGGATCGCCCGGGCGCTCGCCGAGGGGGCGGACGTGGTCGTCTGCCCGCGCGTGAGCGACGCCTCGCTCGTGGTGGGACCCGCGGCCTGGCACTTCGCCTGGAAGAGGGACGACTGGGACTCTCTCGCGGGAGCGGTGGTGGCGGGCCACGTGATCGAGTGCGGGCCCCAGGCCACGGGCGGAAACTACGCGTTCTTCCGGGAGGTCGAGGGGCTCGAGCACCCCGGGTTCCCGATCGCGGAGGTGCACGAGGACGGCAGCTCGGTGATCACCAAGCACCCCGGCACGGGCGGCCTTGTCTCGGTGGGCACCGTGACCGCGCAGCTCCTCTACGAGATCGACGGCCCGCGCTACGCGAATCCGGACGTGGTCGCACGCTTCGACACGATCCGCCTCGAGCCCGCGGGCGAGGACCGCGTGCGGATCCACGGCGTGCGCGGCGAGCCCGCGCCGGAGACGGCCAAGCTCGGCATCAACGCCCTGGGTGGCTACCGCAACACGATGACGCTCGTCCTCACCGGCCTCGACGTCGAGGAGAAGGCCGCCCTCGTCCGCCGCTCCCTCTTTCCGCCCCCCGAAGGCGAGCGACGCTTCGAGCAGGTGGACGTCCGCCTAGTGCGCGCCGATCGCGAGGACGCCTCCACGACGGAGTCGGCGAGCGCGCTCCTCCACGTCACCGTCCGGGATTCCGATCCCCGCAAGGTGGGCCGCGCCTTCTCGAGTGCCGCCGTCGAGCTGGCGCTCGCGAGCTATCCGGGCTTCTGCGTTACGAGCCCGCCGGGGGAGGAGAGCGCCTACGGAGTCTTCTGGCCGACGCTCGTCCCCGCGTCCCTCGTCCAGGAGGTCGTGGTGCTGGACGACGGGACGCGGATTTCCGTCGATGGACCGGCTCTGGGGGGTGAGATAACGATAACGGCAACAGAGGGCGAGAAAACTGCTCGGCCGGCTGGAGGTCAGGTCCGGAGCGTGCCGTTTGGCCGGGTTTTCGGGGCACGCTCCGGGGACAAAGCAGGCACCGCCAACGTCGGCGTATGGGCCCGGAGCGCGCCCGCCTATTCCTGGCTCGAGTCATTCCTGACTGTAGAGAAGTTCCGGGACCTCGTTCCCGAGGCCGCGCCCCACCCGGTCGAACGATTCGCCTTCCCGAACTTCCTGGCCCTGAACTTCGTGGTGCGCGGCCTGCTCGGAGAGGGAGTGGCCGCCTCCACGCGATTCGATCCCCAGGCCAAGGCCCTCGGCGAGCTCCTGCGCTCCCGAGTCGTGGAGCTGCCGGAGAGCCTGCTCGGCCCGGATTAGCCTCAGACGCGCTCCTTGAACTCGCGCCCGAGCAGGCCCTCGGGCCGGACGAGCAGGACGAGGACGATGACCACGAAGGCGAGCGTGTTCTTGAACTCGAGGCCGAAGGCGGCTCCCGTCAACGCCTCCGCCGCGCCCAGGAGGAGGCCCCCGAGGACGGCCCCGGGCAGGCTGTTGAGGCCGCCGAGGGTCGCCGCCGCGAAGCCCTTGAGGAACGGATCGAGCATGAAGAAGGGATCGAGGAGGACCTGGGCGGCCAGGAACACCCCCGCCACCACCGCGAGAGCGGAAGCGAGGGCCCAGGCCGAGGCGAGGACGGGGCGGCTGGGGATGCCGAGAGTCTGGGCGGCGGGCACGTTCTCGGAGAGAGCGCGGAGGGCGAGGCCGAAGCGCGTGTGCTGGACGAGGAGATACAGCAGGAGCGCCCCCGATAGCCCCACGGCCAGGGACGCCAGCGCGAGGTCGCTCACCACGAGCGGACCCAGCTGCCGGCTCGCGGACTCCGGGATCGGAAAGGGAAACCGCTCGGGCTCCGCGCGCCAGCGCCAGAGGACGAAGGCGTGCACGACCTGGGCGAGGCCGAGCGTGAGGATGAGCAGGGAGAGGGGGCTCGCCCCGCGGCGCTGCGCGGGGACGAGCGCCGCGTAGAAGAAGACGACGGAGGCGAGGGCGGAGGCGAGGACGCCCGCGGCGAGGGCCGTCGCGAAGGAATGGCCGCGGGAGACGACCTCGAAGGCCACGAAGGTCCCGAGGGTCGCGAGCTCGCCGTGGGCGAAGTTGAGGACGCGCGTGCTGCGGTGGACGAGGACGAGCCCGAGGGCCACGAGCGCGTAGAGGCTGCCCGCGGAGAGGCCGGCCACCAGGAAGGGCAGCAGGCGGTCCGTCATCGGAAGGGCCAGCTCTCGAAGTAGAGGCGGAGCTTCCGCCAGCGGCCGGCGAGCCCCTGGGGCTCGAAGAGCATCACGAGCAGGAGGGCGACGCCGAAGACGAGGGGAGTGAACCAGCCGGCCTCGCCCCCCAGAGAGGGCACGAGCACCACGAAGGCGGCGCCGAAGAGCGCACCCTCGACCGAGGCGAGGCCTCCCACGATCACCGCGGTGAAGAGGGTGAGCGACTCCGTGATCGTGAAGTTCTGGGGTTCCACGTGGCCGAGGAACTGGGCGAGGAGCGCGCCCTCGACGCCCACGTAGAAGGAAGACAGGCCGAAGGCGAGGAGCTTCACGCGCCGGCTCGAGACGCCCGCCGCCTCCGCGGCGACGTCGCTGTCGCGGACGGCGGCGAGCGAGCGCCCTACCCAGGACGACACGAGGTTGTAGGTGAGGGCGAGGAAGGCGAGAAGGAGAAGCAGGTAGACGTAGTAGAGGAGGACGTTGCGGGAAAGGCCGAAGAGGGGGGCGAGACGGGGGACCTCCATGCCCGTGCGCCCTCCGGAGAGCCGCTCCGAGCTCGCGAGCACCTGGAAGACCGCGGTCCCGAACCCGAGGGTCGCGATCGCGAGATAGGGACCCTTGAGGCGGAGAGCGGGAAAGCCGAGGGCGACGCCGAAGAGCGCGGCGAGGAGCCCTCCCGCGGCCACGCCGGGAAAAAGGGGACGCCCGCGTGCCGGAGGTGCGCGTAGGCGAAGGCTCCGATGGCGAGGAAGCCCGCCTGGCCGAAAGAGGCGAGACCGGCGTTCCCGATCAGGAGATTCTGGCCGAGGACGCCGATCGCGGTCGCCCAGACGAGGGTCGCCCGCACGGTCCAGGAGAGCGGGGCCACGAACGGCATCACGAGGAGGAGCGCCACGGGCAGGGAGAGAAGCCCCCACGTGCGGCCCTTGCGGGCGAAGCGGAGGTCGTCGCGATAGCTGAGGACGAGGTCCACTAGAGCCGCTTCAGGACGGCCGCTCCGAGTAGAGCGATTCCACGAGCTCCGCGTAGCGCTGCTCGAGGGCGCGGCGCTTCACCTTCTTCGTGGGGGTCACGTCGCCGTCCTCCTCGTAGAAGCGCCGGGGCAGGAGGGCGAAGCGCTTCACCGTCTCCACCTGCGAGAGCGTCTTGTTGACCCGGTCCACCTCGGCCTGGATGAGGCGCACGACGTCCCGGCTCCCCGCGAGGTCCTCGAAGGTCGAGTAGGAGATGCGGTGGTCCTGGGCGTACTTCACCACCGTCTCCTCGTCGATGAGGATGAGGGCGGCCAGGTACTTGCGCCGGTCGCCGAGCACCACCGCGTCCTGGATGTAGGGACTCCACTTGAGCGCGTTCTCGATGTTGGCGGGGGTGACGTTCTTGCCTCCCGCGGTGATGAGGATGTCCTTCTTGCGGTCGACGATGCTCAGGTAGCCGCCTTCGAGCCGGCCCACGTCCCCGGTGTGAAGCCAGCCCTCCGAGTCCACCGTCTCCGCGGTGAGACCGGGCTCCTTGAAGTAGCCGTCGAAGACGAGGGGACCCCGCGCGAGGATCTCGCCGTCGTCCGCGATCCGTACCTCGACCCCCTCGAGCGGCTCCCCCACCGTCCCCACGCGCGCCCGCTCCGCGCGGTTCACGCTGATGACGCCCGTCGATTCGGTCTGGCCGTAGCCCTCGAGGAGCGGCACGCCCAGGGCGTGGTACCAGGCGAACATCTCGGGGGACGCGGGGGCGGCTCCGCACAAAGCAAGGCGAAGACGTTCCAGACCCAGGACCCGCTTGAGGGGGCCCAGGACGGCACGAGAGGCCAGGGCGTGCGCCAAGGAGAGCGAAAGCGGGAGCGCACCGTCGCCACTCCGGGCCCGCGCGTGGCGGTGACCCACCTCAAGCGCCCATGCAAACGCTCGGCGCTTGAGGTGAGTGGAATCCTGCATCCGCAGCTCCACCACCGAGCGGAGCTTCTCCCAGACGCGGGGGACGCCCGCGAGCACCGTGGGCGACACCTCGCGGAGGTTGGCGAACAGGGTCTCGGGGCTCTCCACGAAGCTCACCACGGAGCCCGTGCGCAGGGGCAGGAACACGGAGATGAGGTTCTCGTAGACGTGGGCGAAGGGAAGGTAGGAGACGCTCTCGTCGTCCGCCCGGATCGGGTTCGCGCGCTGCAGGGCGTCGGACATGAAGAGGATCGAGCGGTGGCTGAGGAGCGCGCCCTTGGGCGGCCCCGTCGTGCCCGAGGTGTAGATGACCATGGCCACGTGCTCGGGTTCGACGGAGGCGATCCTCTCCTCGAGCCGACGGCCGTCGAGGAGGGACGCGCCGTCCCGGACGAAGGTGTCGAGGAACACGAGCCGCGGATCGTCGAAGCCCCAGAGGCCCTTGTGATCCCACACGACGACGTGTTCCACCGAGGTGTTGGCGAGGACGGGAAGGGCCTTCTCCACCTGCTCCTCGTCCTCCAGGAAGAGGACGCGCGCCTCGGAGTGGCGGAGCAGGTAGGCGACCTGGTCGGACGACGACGTCGGATAGATGCCGCACGTCACGCCGCCCGCGGCCATCGTCCCGAGGTGGCAGTAGAGCCATTCCGGCCGGTTCTCGCCGAGGATCGCCACCCGTTCGCCGGGAGCGAGGCCCGCGCTCACGAGGGCTTTCGCCACGCGCCGGACGGAGTCCGCGTACTCCCTCCAGCTCACGCGGCTCCACACGCCGCGCACCTTGTGGCGCAGGGCGAGGGCGTCGCCGCGCGCGTCCGCCTGGGCGAAGAAGAGCCCGGGGAGCGAGCGCGCGCTCACCAGCGCCTCCGCTTGCGGTGGAGACGCCAGGACTTCACGGCGTCCGCGTCCGCCGATCCGAGCCCCAGGTAGGCCTCGCGCACGTCCTCGTGGGCCTCGATCTCCCGGGCGGGGCCCCGCAGCACGATCCGGCCGCCCTCGAGGATCGCCGCCACCGACGCGAGGCCCAGCGCGAGGCGGGCGTTCTGCTCCACGAGCAGGATCGCGGTCCCCCGGCGCGCGATCCGCCCGAGCGCGTCGAAGACGGCCCTCGCGGTCTGGGGGGCGAGGCCGAGCGAGGGCTCGTCCAGGAGAAGGAGCCGAGGACGCCGCAGCAGCGCGCGGGCGAGCGCGAGCATCTGCTGCTGCCCGCCGGACAAGGAGTCGGCGCGCTGGCGGGGGCGTTCGCGCAGGACGGGGAAGAGGCTCTGGACGAAATCGAGGTCGGCCGTCGCTTCCCCGCGCGGCCGCCCCCACAGCGCGGCCTCGAGGTTCTCTCGCACCGTGAGCTCGCGGAAGAGGCCGCGGTCCTCGGGAACGTAGACCACCCCGCGGCGCGCGATCCCTTCCGGGTCCTTCCTCTCGATGCGCTCGCCGAGGAGCTCCACCGTTCCCTTGCGCGGCTGGTCCTTGAGGAGGCCGGCGATGCTGCGCAGGAGCGTCGTCTTGCCCGCGCCGTTCGGGCCGAGCACGGCGACCACCTGGCCCTCTTCGACGTCGATCGAGGTCCCCGCGAGGGCGACGAGCCGGTCGAAGTAGGCGGTCTCGATGCTCTGCACGCGGAGGAGCATCTCAGCTCCCCAGGTAGGCGCGGACGACCTCGGGGTGCTCCTGCACCTCCGCGGCCGTGCCCTGGGCGATCACGCGGCCCTCCTCGAGGGCGATCACCCGTCCCGCGAGGCGGGAGACGACGCGCAGGTCGTGCTCCACGAGGAGCACGGTGACGCGCAGCCGGCCGCGGATCTCGTGGATCCAGTACGAGAGCTCCTCCTTTTCCTCCGCGGTGAGTCCGGCCACGGGCTCGTCGAGGAGGAGGAGCCGGGGCTCGCTCGCAAGCGCGCGCGCGAGCTCCACGCGCTTCTGGACCCCGTATGGGCAGTCCGCGGCGCGACGGTTCCGCCAGGCCTCGAGGTCCAATATCTCAAGGACCTCCTCGGCTGAGGAACGTTGCCTCACTTCCTCGCCACGCCGGCGGAGGCAAGCGCCGAGGAGGTCCTTGTTCCAATGCCGATCTCGCCCGACCAGCACGTTATCCAGAACGGTCATGTTCCCGAAGAGCCGAAGGTTCTGAAAAGTCCGCGCAATGCCCCGCCGGGCCACCGCGTCCGGGGCGAGGCCAAGGAGGCTCTGTCCTTCGAAAGAGATGGATCCCGCCCCGGCCGCGTAGAGGCCAGTCACACAATTGAACAACGACGTCTTCCCCGACCCGTTCGGGCCGATGAGGGCGACCGTCTCTCCGGCCGCGACCGAGAACGAGACGCCGTCGAGCGCGCGGATCCCCCCGAACGCAATGCGCAGCTCCCGGACCTCGAGAAGGCCGCTCACCGGTCGGGGATCAGAAGAGGGGGGCGAAGCTCCGGTACTCGGTGATCAATGAGAAGGAGCGGTCCGCCGCCCGCTCCGCTCGGGCGAGGCGCAGCGAGTTGAGCCCGTGCCGCCGCCCCGGCCCGAAGCTCACGGGAGCGATGCCGGGCACCGGCTTCCAGTCCCGGATGCCCTCGAGTGCTCTCACGAACGACTCGCGGGTGGGGGACGGTCCCGCCCGTTGCAAGCCCTCCACGGCGAGCATCATCTCGAGCGCGCCCAGGATGGCGAAGCCCTCCCTCCCCTTGAGCGCCCCGTCCTTCTCGAGGAGGGTGGCGAGGATCGCCTCGGTGCCCGGCTCGCCCACGAGGGGCAGGAACGTGTCGAAGTAGGCGCCCTCGTAGAGCTCGCCGAGGAGGCGGAACATCGTGTGGTGGTCGGCGAGGGTGAAGCTCGCGTACAGCGCGGGGCGGTAGGCGAGCTTCGCCATCTCCTTCACGACGGTAGCACCGTGGGTGGTGGTGGAGAAGAGCACGACCGCGTCCGCTCCGGACTCCTTGAGCGTCACCGCCTGCAGGCTCATCTCGCGGTCCTGCAGCTCGTAGGGCACCGAGGCAACCACGGACACGCCCTGGGAGGCCGAGGATCGCGAGAGGCCGGCGAGCGCCTCCTTGCCGTAGTCGTCGTTCTGGTAGAAGACCGCGGCCTTCCTGGCTTTGAGCTGCTGGGCGAGCATCTCCGCGATGAAGACACCCTCGCTGTCGTAGTCCGGGTAGACGACGAAGACCCCGTGGACGTCCTCCGGCTTCTGCTTCGCCCACACGCGGGGGTTCGCGGTGGGGAAGACCACGGGAATCCGCGCCTCCGCGACGACGTCCTTGGCCGCGTTGATTACCGCGGTCCCGAGGAGGCCCACGATCGCGAAGACGGAGTCCTTCATCTCCGTGAGGTTCGCGACCGCGCGCCCGGGGGTGTAGCCGTCGTCCTTCACGATCACCCTGATCTGCCGGCCGTGGACGCCGCCTTCCGCGTTGACGTGGGCGGCCCACGCCCGCGCCCCCGCGGACACGGAGCCCCACGCGGCGGCGGGTCCGGAGAGGGGAGCGGTGATGCCGAGGACGATCTCGGCTTCGGACACCCCGGGGACGCCGGGCCGGACGCATGCGGCGAGGCCCAGTATCGACGCCAGGAGAGCGGGAGCGACCACCGCTTTCAAGCCGCCACCGCCATAGGGTCTCGGATTATAGACGTACAATCACGGCCGCGAGGGCAAGCGGGGCACCGCACCATGGCTGAGCCGGCAACCAGGCGGTCCATCCTCAGGGACCCGTTCACCATCGCCGGCATTCTCCTGGCCCTCGTCGGCGTGGCCGCGTACTACGTCTTCTTCCTCCGAGCCCAAGCACCCGGCACGCGCGAGCTGGCCCGGTTCTCCGCCATCGAAGGCGACGTCAAGGTCAAGCCCACCGGCCAGGAGGCGTGGACCCCCGCCACCCGCGCGGTGCGGCTCCATGCGGGAGACGTGATCCAGACCTCGCAGCACGCGGGAGCGGAGATCACGTTCGTGGCCACGAACAACGTGGTGCGCCTCCGCCCGGACAGCGTCGTCCTCCTCGGCGACCCCGCGGGCGGCGCTTCCCGGACCGCCTGGAAGGTGGAGTCGGGCAAGGTCAACTTCGAAGTCCAGCAGCAGACCGAGATCTCGAGCCCCAACGTCCGCACCGTGGCCGCCGTGGGGACGGAAGGGAACATCGACATCACGGAAGGCGGAGACACCGGCATACGTATCTTCAAAGGGACGGCCCAGGTCCAGACGAGCCAGGGAGACCAGCTGACCTTGAAGGAGAACGAGGGCCTGAAGGTCGACAGGACGGGCAAGGCGGGGCGGACGCTCGCCCTGCCGGGGGCGCCCCAGACGGTGGCTCCGCCGGCCCAGGCCCAGCTTCCCTACACGAAACCCCCGGGCGCCACCGCCAACCTCGCGTGGAGCGCCGTCCCCGAGGTGGAGACGTACCGGGTGGCCATGGACTACAACGTGACCCAGGCCAACCTCCTGCTGTCCGCCGCCCTCGACGCTCCCGGCCTCACGGGCACGAGCCACGAGCTCAAGGGCCTCGATCCCGGGAAGTACTTCTGGCGCGTGGCCGCCGTCAACAAGGAGGGATTCGAAGGTGCTTTCTCGGTCCTCTCCTCCTTCTCCGTCATCAAGCCCGCGGAGCCCGTGGCCACCCCGACCCCCGAGGAAGGCCCCGCCCTCTCCGTGGATCCGGTGGCCGTCCTCGATGCCGTCCTCCAGGTGCGCGGCCGCACGAAGCCGGGCACCTCCGTCACCGTCGATGGACGGCCCGTGAAGGTTCAGGCCGACGGATCCTTCGACGAGTTCGTCAAGAGAAGCGCGCGGACCGAGGTCGTGGTCACGGCCACCGCGGCGGACGGAACGGTGACCGAGCACAAGCTGCCCCTCTCCCGCAACTGATGCCGCGCGAGCGCTGGTTCGTCGCACAGGACAACAAGCGCCGGGGTCCCGTTCGGCTGGCCCAGCTCGTGGAGGTCGTGCTCCGCACCCCCGATCCCATGAGCGCGCTCGTCTGGCGCCACGGCCTCGTGGGCTGGACGCGGGCGGGCGAGGTCCCGGAGGTCGAGCGGAAGATCTCTCCCTTCGTGCCCTCGCGCCAGCCCGCCCCCGCGGTGGAAGCGGAGCCCGCCGCGCGCTCCGGATCGCACCGCACGACCTCCCGCACCCCCGCGCGGGAGGAGCGCGCGCGGCCTCCGGCCCGACGGCAGGAGGAGGAGACGGCGCCCTCGTCCGCCTCCTCGTCGGCCAGCCTCTACGTGGCCTCGAGCGCGGCGGCGGTCGTGGTCGTCGGCTTCCTGGCCTTCCTCTTCTGGCCGCGGCCGGAGCGGAAGCTCGTGAGCCCGACCGACGCCGGGCTCGTCATGCTGAAGGACGGGGGGAGGGCTCGCCGGCCCCGGCGCCCTCCTCGACGGCGCCCGAAGCACCGCCGAGCGTCGGCGCCTCGCCGCCGCCCGCGGTCTCCGTCCCGGCAGCGACGCCCACGCCCGCGGTGGCGGGGCTCGGCGACCGCGAGCAGAACCTGCCCCCGTCCGAGCTGTCGAGGCTCCGGGGCGTCGCGGCGTGGGAAGGCACGAGCCTCGTCTTCACGTTGTACAACGGCAGCTCGTGGCGGGTCACCGAGCTCTTCGTGAAGCCGAGCCGCATGATCAACGACCAGTTCGTGGACGACACGACACCGCGGAAGCTGCTCCCGCTGCAGGGCGAGCAGACGGAGGCGGGCGTCGACAGCCTCCTGGACAAGGTCGCTCCCGACCGCAAGAAGCCGGGGGTGAACCCGTTCGACACCGGCCGCTTCCAGGGCGAGGCGGGACCGCGTCCCGAAGCTTATCGCTGCCCGATCGTGGGGGCGCGCGGATATCCGCCGCGCGCCGGAAGCTAGTTCTCGTCCACGCAGATTCCCCCATCGGCGGAGGGCCGGCCTTCGAGACCCTGCTCGTCGCGGCTCGCCACGCGCCAGCGGAAGGCGCCCGGCCAGCGCACCTCGATCTTCCAGGGAGGGGCCCCCACGTCGCGCTGCAGGAGCACGACGTCGGAGCCCACGGGGAGGAGCTCGATCAGGTTCGCGGCCCGCGTGTTCGTGGCCACGAGGTCCACGGACGTCCCCGGCGCGACGTAGATCGGGTCCGCGCCCGGCACCAGGCTCTTCGGCGCGTCGGGGACGTCCACCGGTGCCATGGGCCGGCCCTTGTCGGGCACCACCGTGCCCTTGCCCGCGGCGAGGACGACCACCTGCCCCGATCCCTCCACCGTGAAGCGTCCGGAGATCGCGGTGACGAGCGTGCGCTGACCCTCGCGCCGCACCACCACGTGGCCGCGCCCCCGCACCTCCGCCTCCGGCGTCACCACCTTCAGGATCTCCCGGGCGGAAGCACTCAGGGCGAGCCGGCCTCGCTCGAGCACGGTGGAGAGGATCTCCTCGTCGGGAAAGCGGAGGGTGGCCGAAGGGCTCACCGTGAAGGCCATCCACGGCAGCTCGATCCGGGCCACCGCGGAGGGCCCGGTACGCAGTCGCTCGCCCAGGCGGAGGGGTGAGCCCTCGCGGGCGGGCTGCCAAGGTGCTTCGGCTCCCGCCTGCTCCACCTGCTGCTCCACGTACGTGAGCCTGCCGAGGGCCGAGCCCGCGGGAGCGGGAGGCTTCGCAGGCGCGGCGAGGGCGGCGGCGGCGAGGCCGAGGACGGCGGCGGACGCGCTAGACGAGTGACGCATCGGGCGACGTCGCGGGGGCGGGACGGCCCGGACGGCCCTTGCGGCCGTCGGCCAGCGCTTTCCTGTCCGCGTCCTGCTGGTGGTAGTAGTAGTAGTAACCCTTCGTCTTGATGTCCACGGCGTTCAGGACCGCCCCCAGCACGTTGGGCTGGACCTTGCGGAGCGCGGCGAGGCTCCGCTTCACGGTTTTCTTGTCCACCTTGTTGTGCTGGATCACGAGCACCGCCATGTCCGCGTGCCGTGCGAGGAGCAAGGCGTCGGTGACGGAGGCGATGGGGGGCGAGTCGATGAGCACCCAGCGGAAGTGCCGGCGTAGCTCGTCGAGGCAGGCGGGCACGTCCGGCCGGGCGAGGATCGCGGGCGGGTTCGGGGGGAGGGGCCCCGCGGTGAGCGCGGAGAGGTTCCGGGTGGTGGTGCTCTGGGTGAGCGCGGCGACGTCCATGTGCTTCACGAAGTGGTCCGTGAGACCGGGCTCGCGGTGCAGGCCGAGCCGGCTGTGGAGCTGGGCGCGCCGGAGGTCGAAGTCGAGCACCACCGTGCTCTCGCCCGAGACGGCGAGGAGCTTGGCCACGTTCACGAGGGTCGTGGTCTTCCCCTCTCCCGGCGCCGTGCCCGTGATGATCACGACCTGGCCCCGCTCGTCGCGCCGTCCGAAGATGAGCGCGGTGCGGAGCGTCTGGTAGGCCTCGGTGGCGAGCGTCGTGTTGTCCTTCGTGTAGCGGGGCACCGCGGCGAGGAGGTCGACGTGCAGGTAGCGCTCCACGTCGTCCGCGTCCTTGATCGTGTTCTCCACGAGGTCGCGCAGCAGCACGTAGGCGCCGCCGAGCACGAGGCCGAGGAGGAGGCCCACGACGGCGATCTTCCGCTTCTGGGGCCACACCGGCGCGAGTGGGACCTGCGCCTTGTCGAGGAGGCGCACGTTGTTGTTCTGGATGGAGGCCGCGATGTTCGTCTCGTTCAGCTTCTGGAGGAGGACGCTGTAGAGGTTCGTGGAGGCGTCCGCCTGCTTCTTCAGGGAGTCGAGCTCGGTCAGCTTGCGGCTCTGGGCCACCGCCTGGCCCTTCTGGCTCTCGATCGCGAGCCTGAGCTCCGCCTCCCGCCGCTGCAGCGCGCGGTACTCCGCGCGCAGGGCCTCCTCGATCTGGACCGCGCGGATCTGCTTGGCCTTGCGGATCTGGTCGATCTGCACCTGGATCTTCTGGACCTCGGGGTGCGCCTCCTTGTACTTCTCCTTGAGGCGCGAGAGGTCGAGGTTCAGGCCCTGGAGCTTGCCGTTCATGTCGATGACCTGCGCGTCCACCGCCACCTGGGGGACGCTGTCCAGGCTGCGGCCCCGCCTCCGCATGTCCGCGATCTCCTGCAGCTCCGCCTCCAGCGCGATGCGTCGGGCCTGGGCCTGGATGTGGTCCTCGTTGAGCTTGGTGATGGAGGTGGTGACCGCGGAGACGCTGCCCTCGGGGACGAAGAGGTCCTGGCCCTGGTAGCTCTTGAGGAGCTTGTCCTGGGCGTCCTGCATGTCCTTCTGGGTGTCGGAGAGCCGTTCCGTCACCCACTGGTAGGCGCGCTTCGCCGTCTCCACCTGGCCTTCCAGGCTGTAGTCGATGTAGATGTCGGCGAGGGTGTTGGCCCAGAGCGCGGCTTCCCGGGGATCCCCGTGGCTGACCGCCAGCTCGATCACGAAGGTCTCGGGGATCGGCTCCACCGCGACGTGGCGCATGAGCAGCCCGGGAGCGTCGGGGCTCTCCTTGAAGGGGGAGCGGTCCTTGAGCTTGAGCTTCTCCACCACCCGCTCGCCGAGCGTGCGCGAGACGAGGACGTTGAGCTGGGTGTTGAAGAACTGCCGGTCGCGGATCGGGTTGCCCGTGCTCACGAGCGCGTCCGTCACCGTGAGCGACGTCGGGTTCGGGGGGGCGACCTGCAGGAGCGTGCGCGCGCGGTACGTGGGGGCCTGCACCTCCGCCACGAGGATGCCGAGGCCCAGCCCTCCGAGGGCGGTGGCCGCGACGAGCAGGCGGCTCCTCCAGAGGAGGTCCGCGTAGTAGCGGAAGTCGACCTCGCGCTCCGTTTGGGAGACGGGCTCGGGGGCGGGGAGGGTGGCCATGTCCGGGCGGCTAGAGCCGCCGTCCCTTCACCGACACCGCGTCGTCGGGGAGAAGCTCCACGTCCGGCTCGCGTCCCGCCTCCACCGCCTTCAGGTCCACCTGGAGGCTCCGCGTGGTCCCGGTGTCGGGGTCCTGGCGCTGGACGGTGGCCTTGTGGCCACCGCGACTGCCCCCCGCCGAGGAGATCGCGCGGCTCACCGTCATCCCGGTGTCGAGCGCGTAGCGTCCGGGGCGAGCCACCGCGCCGGCCACGGTCACGTAGCGCTGCGGGATGGCCGTCACCACGTCCCGATGCTGCATCGGGAGCTCGAGGTCGAGCTGCCCTTCCGCGGTGGGGGCGCCGGGCCGGAAGCGGAAGCGGCGCGTCTTCGACCCGTCGGGGAAGGCGCCTTCCGGCCGGTCCACCGTGACCTCGCCGGAGGCTGCGCCCGAGAAGCCGCCCGCTTCCACGAGCGCGTCCACGAGCCGGCTACCTCCCCGAAGGGGCTTCCTCCCCGGGCGATTGACCTCGCCGCGCACCCACACGAAGTGGCTCTGGTACTCGCGCACCCGCACCTCGACCGCGCGCACCACGACGGCGCGCTCGGCGAGGAGCCGGGTGAGCCGGCCGCGGATGTCGCCCACGGTCAGGCCCTCGACCGCCACCTCGTCGAGCAGGGGAAGGAAGACGGAGCCCGTCGTCTGCACTGTGGGCAGCCGCGAGAGGTCGGGGCGCCCGGGCACGTTGATCTCCAGGACGTCCCCCGGCCCCACGCGGTACGCGCCGGGACCCGCCGGGGAAGCGGGGGCCGTGGGCGCCTGGGCGAGCAGCGCCACGAGCGGCGTCAGGAAGAGGGAGAAAGCCATCAGCGCGGGCGGCCGAAGACGTCCACGTCGATCTGGAGCAGGAGCCCGTCCGTGTCGTTCTCGAACGGCTCCACGTTGGATCTCCGCCGCTCCCAGCGGTAGCCGGCGAAGGCGCTCGTCCGCCGGTCGAGGGGCCGCCTGAGCCCGACGAACCAGCCGAAGATGCGGTCCTCGCGCTTGAAGTCCGCACCCGTGACCAGGGTCTCGTAGTCGTTCCAGTGGTAGCCGCCCCCCGCGTTCAGGGCGATCCCGTAGGGCAGGGGGGCGAGGAAGCTCGCGGAGACCGCGGTCGACACGTAGAAGGCGTTCTCTTCGTAGTTCGAGAGGGGCGTCGACCGATTGACGAGCACGGTCAACGCCGCTTCCCGGCCGAGGTCGCGGGTGAGGCTCGCTCCCGCGGTGAAGCCGCGGAAGCGCTGTCCTTCCGGCCCCGCGTTCGGGCTCAACTGGTCGCGGAAGCCCACGTGCAGCGATCCGCGGAGGAGAGGCAGGATCTCGCCGTCCAGTCCGAGCTGGAAAGAGTGGGCGTCGTACGTGGCCTCGGGGCGATCCGGGAGGTCGGGGACCGCGTCGTAGAGGTAGCTGAGCGTCGTCTTGAGGTTGGGGGTCGTCTCGTAGCCGATGCCGACCGAGCCCAGGGCGCGCCGATAGCCGAAGAAGGACGAGGGCTCCGTGAAGTCCACCCAGTCGTAGCCGCCGCCGAGCTCCAGGGAGAGGCGCGGGCCGACTTCGATGCTCACGTCGGCCCCGAACGAGTTCTTGTTGAAGCGGCCGAGGTCGAAGAAATACTCGCCCCCGGGGTCGACCTGGGTCGTCTCCAGGACCCCGCTCACGAACGTGTCGGTGAGCTTCAGCCGCCCCCTCGTGCCGAGCGGTGCGTCGAGCGTCGCCTCGACCGGGTGCGTCGGCTCGCGGGTGACGTCGAAGGAGCCGAAAGCGCGAAGGATCGGCTCGTAGGTCAGCAGGAAGCGCCCCGCCCCCACCGCGGCGTCCATCGCGAGCTTCGGCTGGACCTCCAGATACCGATCGCGCACCGGCACGGGGTTGGCGAGGAAGTTGGCCTCGGCGTTGACGTAGCCCGCGCGGACGCCGGGACGGACGCGGAAGGGCCCCAGGCGCAGGCCCGGATCCGTCTCCTCGAGAGAGGGAGCGACCGCCTCCGTGGCCGCCAGGGGTGAGGGCGCCGCTTCCGCCGCGTAGGGGAAGAGCTTCGAGTAGAGGTCGGCCGCGGGCGCTTCCGTCTCCGGGTCGTAGGCGCTCGTGTCCGCGGGGACGGGGAAGAGGCGTTGGTGCAGGTCGGACGTCGCCACGGCTGCAGTCGCAGCCTCGCTTGCGGGCTCGACGGCGGGAACCGCGACCGGAGCGGGGACCGGAGTCGCGACCGGATGGGGAACTGGAGTTGCGACCGGAGCCGGAAGTGGAGTCGCGACCGGAGGCGGCGTCGTCGGCGCAGCGGGAGGCGGCGCCAAAACGACCGCCGGGACCGGAGCCTGTCGCATCGGGGCCGGCGGAACCGTGGGCGACGCCGTCGCGGCGGCGACGAGCGTTCCCGCGGGAGCGCCCGCGGCGCGGAACGAAACGACCAGGTGGTCGCTCGCGCGCCGGACGTCGATCGGTGTGCCGGACGGCACGTGGAAGCTGAAGGCGATCTCGCCCTTCCCGCTTTCGATGTCGAGCCCCTGGAACAGCGCTTCCGAGATGGGAGCGGGAGCGGTCGCGCTCGTCCACGCGAAGCGGGTCCCGCCCGCGAAGACGAGGCCGAGCTCGGCGTCCTTCAGGACGACGCGCGCGACGCTCCCCGTGCGCTGCACCGAGACGAGTGCGGGCCTCCCCGACCATGCCACGCGAACGGAAGTCCGGGCACCGACGTCCTCGAGCCGGACGTTTTCCACGCGGGCGGCGGCGGCGAGAAGCAGCGAGGCGACGAGCGGGCTCACGACAGATTCCTCCGGAGGGGAGATGAGAGCAAGGCACGTGCCCTCCTCCGGTGGGTGGGGCCCGGACGGGTTCCGCGACAAGTCATAGAGCCAACAGGAGGTGGCCTCTGACGCCCGGGCCGTTATAACACGTCCGCTCTACCCAGCGTCCGGATATCGGACAACGAGAGTACTTGAACCGAAAGAAGTCGCTCGTTGAGTGTACTTCTTGAAGAAAAGGTAAGCAACTACTTGATGACACAACAAAATCTCCCCATGCGGACAGTCCGAAGAGAGCGATGAAATGGCGCTCGTGGGGGTGTTACCCTTCGGCCTGCCCGAGGACCCGGAATGAGCCGATTGCCGAGCGTGATGCCCAAGCTCTCCCTGAAGGCGTCGGCCTGCATGGCCCGCCTCGACCGGGTGGGCTGGGCGGCGGGCACCTGCATCGACGCCTACGGGGCGCGGATCGGCATCCGCGTCAACCACGCGGCCCTGCTCGAACGCCTCCCGAGCCTCCTGCCCCCGGGCTGGAAGCCGCTCGCGGCTCCCCGCGTGGACGAGCTGCACTCGCTCGTCCTCGGGGGCGCGACGCGGACACGAGCGCGCGCCTTCAACCTCGTCTACTGGGGCATCGCCCGGCGCGCGCGCACGCTGGATCTCGAAGAGGCCCTCGCCGTGCTCGAGGCCGACCTTCGCCTGAACGCCGCCGCCGCGGCCACGCGCCGCGTTTTCGTGCATGCGGGGGTCGTGGCGCACCGGGGAAGGGCGATCGTCCTCCCCGGGAGGAGCGGGGCGGGAAAGACGACGCTCGTGGCGGCGCTCGTGCGCGCGGGGGCGACCTACTACTCGGACGAGTTCGCCGTCCTCGACGGGCGCGGGCGCGTCTACCCGTTCGCCAAGCCGCTGTCGCTGCGGGACCCCGAGAGCGCAGGGGTGCGATCCGTGACGGCGGAAGCGCTCGGGGGTGTGTCGGGCACGCGCCCGCTGCGCGCGGGCCTCGTGTTCCTGAGCTCGTACCGGCCGGGGACGCGCTGGCGCCCCGCCCGGCTCACCCCCGGAGGGGCGCTCTTGAAGCTCGTCCCCCACACCGTGCCCGTTCGCCGCCGCCCCGAAGCGTCGCTCCGCTCCCTGACCGCGATGGTCGAGGGCGCGCTCGTCCTGAAGAGCGCGCGGGGCGAGGCCGAGGAGGTCGCCCCCCTCCTCCTCGAGACGCTCGAAAAAGGGATCGCCACGGGTCGGAACCGGGGTCGTGTATCCTGAGGTCAGGAATGAATCCCGAGAAGCGGCGCGACGGACTCGTGGTCAAGGAGCTGCCCGAGGAAGTCCTCGTCTACGACCTCGAGACGCACCGCGCCCACTGCCTGAACCCCGCCGCCGCCGCGGTGTTCCGGAGCTGCGACGGCCGGCGCACGGTGGGCGAGATCGCCCGGATCCTCCGTCGCGAGACGGGAGTTCCCGCCGACGAGACGTGGGTGCATCTCGCTCTCGACCGTCTGGAAAGGGCCCACCTCCTGCAGGAGCGTGGAAGGACGCGCGCGGTCTCGCGCCGCGACGTCCTCAGGAAGGCGGGCGTGGGGCTGGCGGCGGCCCTCCCCCTCGTGACGTCGATCGTCGCCCCCACCCCGGTGGAGGCGGCGGCCACGTGCACGACGTGCTGCAGCAGCGCCGCGGACGGGACGCCGTGCGGCAACCCGATCGGTCTCTGCACCGGCATCTGCTCCTGCCAGGGCGGGCTCTGCATCGGCGGGTGCGGCGCCAACTGCTAGCCGTCTCGCCCTAGGAAGGACCCCCGGGGATGTCCTCTCCGCGCGAGCGCGGTCGGGACGTGGCCTCGCTCCTCGCGGGCGCCTGGAGGGCTTCGCCTCCGCCTCTCACGCTCTCCCTTTCCGCCGTCGCAGCACTCGCCCCCATCGTCCTCGGCACGGGTGCGGGAGCGCTTGCCTACCGGCGGCTCCGTCTCGCCGGGCTCGCTTCGAGTCTCGAGGCCGCGCCCTTCCACGAGGCCTACCGCATGCACGCGCTGGAGGGTGCTCTCCAGGAGGGGCGGCTCCCGCAGGCCTTCGCGCGGCTGCGCGCCGCGGGCCTCGAGCCCCTCCTCGCCAAGGGGTGGGCCGTGGCCCGCCACTATCCGGAGAGCGGGCTCCGGCCCTACGGCGACATCGACCTCTTCGTGAGCGCGGGGCAGCACGCCGCGGCCGCGGCGGCGCTCCATCCCGCGGGGGCGGCGCCGCTCCCCGTGGACCTCCACGCCGGCTTCGCCGATCTCGACGACCGCGACCCGGAGGCGCTCGCCTCCCGCTCGTGCGCGGTCGAGATGAAGGGGGCGACGGTCGTGACGTTCGGGGCGGAGGACCACCTGCGGCTCGTCGCGCTCCACGCGTTGCGCCACGGCCTCGCGCGGGCGCTGTGGCTCGTGGACGTCGCCGTCCTCCTCGAGCAGAGGCCGGCGGACTTCGACTGGGACTGCCTGCTGGGCGGCCTCGCGCGCCGCACGGAGGCGATGGCCTGCGCCATCGGTCTCGCCTCGCGCCTCCTCGGCGCGGGTCTCGAGGGAGTGCCGGAGAGCCTCGCGCGGCGGCCGCTCCCGAGCTGGCTCGAGCCCGCGGTGCTGGAGCAGTGGGGCCGGGGCTCCGCGCGCCGACGGCCGATCGAGGACTACCTCCGCGACCCCGCGGGAGCGCTGCGCGAGATCCCTCTCCACTGGCCGAACGCGGTGGCGGCGAGCGTGGGCACGGGCGCCCCCTGGAACGAGCTGCCGCGTCTCCCCTTCCAGGTCGTCTTCGCCACGCGGCGCGGTGCTTTGGCGCTGCGCCGGATGTGGCGCGCGCGCTAGGCCGGGTCGCGCCGCGACTCGTCGAGGAGGCGGCAACCCTCGAGGAGCAGGTGCTCGACGGTGGCTGCGATCGGCTTCCCCTCCCCGGGGTCGCCGGGGGTGAACTTGAAGGCACCGCTCGTCCACGCGAGGAAGGCGTAGACGGCCTCCGGTCCCTTCTGCTCGCCGGTGGTGGCGGAGATGATCTCGCCGTCCTTGAAGCCGAAGACCGCGGCCAGGTTGTCCTCCGTCCGCGCCGTGAAGATGCCGGTGAGCCCGCCCTGATTGCAGATCTGGAGGACGCCGGGCGTTCCGAAGACCTCGAGCCGGCCCTCGAGGGCGCCTCCCACGAGGGACGAGGCTTCGCCCGGGCGTCCGCCGAGTCGTCCCGCCGCTCCCAGGTCGGAGTAGCGCGTCATCACGAGCTGGATGCGCATGAGCAGCTCGCGGATCGGAGTCTGCTTGGTGAAGAACTCGTCGGAGCCCACCTGCTGGGCGCGCGACCGTTCCTTGTAGGTATCGGAGTTCGAGACGAAGAGCAGGGGCGTGTGGCTGATCAGGGGGTGAGCGCGCACGCGCCGGCAGAGCTCGAACCCGTCCATCTCGGGCAGGCCGCTATCCGCGAGTATGAGCCACGGACGGTGCTCCACCGCGAGGCTCCACGCCTCGTCCCCGTCGACCGCTTCCCAGATCGTGAAGCCCTGCGCGGCGAGAGGCATCGCCAGGAACTTCCGGAAGGCGGAGTCCTCGTCGGCGATGAGCACGGTGCGGAGCATCTCCGGCACCGTGTCGAAGTCGGGGAAGTCCTCCTCCGCGCGGACGTTAGGCAGCGGGGGAGGGATGTGCTCGGCGATCGCCGGCCACGCGTTGGCCGCGGTCCAGCCGGGAAGTCCAGGGCGCCAGACCTTGGTGGACTCCGGGAGCGACGTGAGGATGAGGTCGACCAGGTCCTCGAAGTCGAGCGGTCCGCGCTGCCTTCCGTCCAGCAGGTAGACCCACTCGTTCGCCTTCAGGCCGTCGCCCTGGGGGTCCGGGTCCCTCGCGAGGTCCGGCGGAGGTGTCGCCGAGGCGGGCCGGGTCGGGCGGCGGGAGGTTCCCGGGGAAGGCAGGAGCGACGGCTCCGGGGCGAAGACGTCGCCGAGGGCGAGGGGCTCCTCGCTCGTGGGCGCCGGAGCGGTCGGCGGGATGCGCGCGACGATGGCTCGAGGACTCGAGTCCGGGTCCGCCGGCCGGGGCTCGTCGGCGGCCGCGTAGAGCGACGCGAGCGAGGCAAAGAGGAGCTTGGTGATGGCTTTCAGCGTGTCCTCGACCCCCTTGCCCGTGGAGGCGATCGCCTCGAAGTGCGGCAGGCGCCCCGCGTTCAAGGCATCGTTGAGGACGTCCACGGCGAGTGCTGTGGGAAGGTCGCGCTTGTTGTACTGGACCACCATCGGGAGGCTGTCGATCTTGTTCTCGGCGAGGTTCCGGCGGAGGCTCTCCAGGCTCTCCTTGTTGGCGTCCAGGATCGCCTCCTGGCTGTCCGCGACGAAAACGACGGCGTCCGCTCCGCGAAGCACCATGCGCCGCGTGGACTCGTAGAAGACCTGGCCGGGCACCGTGTAGATCTGCACCCGCGTCTTCATCCCCCGGACGGTGCCGAGCTCGACGGGCAGGAAGTCGAAGAAGAGCGTGCGATCCGACGCCGTGGCGAGAGAGACGAGCTTCCCCTTGCTACGGACGGGGACGTGGTCGTGGATCCACTGGAGGTTCGTCGTCTTCCCGCACAAGCCCGGGCCGTAGTAGACGAGCTTGGCGGTGACCTCCTTCGTCGCGTGATTGAAGAGCGCCATCGCTCAGAAGGATCCACCTCCGGGCTGGGTGGGGCTCGCCGGCTCCTGGGGCGGCAGGAGGACGCTGCCGAGGGGGGGGGCGGGCGGGACGAGCGCGGCCTGGCCTCCGGCGGCGGCCCCCGCGGCGGTGGTCGCGACGAGCTCGGCCGGGGGAAGTGCTTGGTCGGGCAGGCGCACGTCGCCGCAGTAGCTGCTGACCCTCTCGGTGCGTCGCCTCTCGACGAAGCGCATCCCCTCGAGCGCCTTCTCCCGCGTGACGGCGCCGGCGGGCCCGGGGTCGTAGCCGAGACGCCGCAGCGTCCCCGCGTAGTCCGCGGCGCTCTCCTTCTTGCGCTCGAGGCGAAGGCGCTCTACCGAGGCGCCGTCGAGGAGGATCGCGGCCAGGGAATGTCGACCCGCGCTGAAGGACTGCGTCATGATCGCGCGCCACGAAGCACCCTTCGTGGAAGGACAGACGATCTCCTTGCGGCACCCGTCCGCCACCCAGCTCTGGCCGCTGCCGGGCACCATGAACGCGGACAGCGTGTAGAGGCCGGGCTCGGGGATGTCGACGTTGACGATGGCGCGGAGCCCTCGCGGACCGGCGCGGAGCCACATCCCTTCGAGCCCCTGCTCGGAGGTCCCCGTATTCATCGCCCCCGGGTCTTCCGGTGCCATCTCCGAGCTCGAGATCTCGATCGGCGTGTCCGCCGGCGGGAGCTCGCTCTCGAGGTTCATCGCCCGCAGCGCCGTCAGCGCGACGTCGTCCACGGAGGTGATGGTCTCGGGCTTCCACCCCCCCGCGGGCTCGATGGGGCTCACGCAGGGGGGAGCGACCTCGACTCTCTCGAGCGTCGATCCGCTCGGGAGCATCACCGCGGCGGAGTAGGCTCCGGGGTCGAGGTGCGCGGCGCCACCGCTCACCCAGCTCATGGCCGAGGTGGGGGTGAAGGCGAAGCTCTTCACCGCCGATCCGCGGAAGGGGGAAATCTCGGCGGCGCCGGGCGTCGCGGGGGGGCCGGACATGCGGAAGCGGAGCCGGTAGTCGCCGCCCTGGACGACCGCGAGGGGATAGACCACCTCGCCGACGCCCGAGGACACCGTGACCTCCTTGCGGCCCGCCTGCTCCCGCACGGCGACGCCGTCGCTCCGGCTGAAGGCCTCGGCCGAAAACGTCAGGCTGTCCTTCCAGGACAGGGTCGCGAACACCTGGGAAGCCTGGCTGCTCACGCGCACGGCGTCGCCCATGTCCAACGCCCGGAGGAGCATTCGCGCCCAGAGGGGGTGGGTGACGGGGGTCGCTCTCGGATCGCCGAACAGGGGAGCGAACGCGGCGGCCGCGACCACCGCGAGGACGAGCCCCGTCTTCACCCTGCTCAGCATCGCTCCCCCCGCCCGCGCCCCGCTCGTGCGCAAGGCAGGGCCAAGGGCGCACACCGATACTTCGGCTGATTCTAGCAGGACGGGGAACGCGCCCACGCGGCTAATTTTCGGACAGTGCGCCGTCTCACCGCGGCCAACCCCTGGACAGGTCCCGGGCGGGAGCCCCCCGCAAAGCCTGTTAGTATCGGCGCTTGAGCCGCGACGACCCCGGGCACGGACATTGCTCACCTTCGACACATTGGGAGGTTTGAGATGTCGAGCTCGAGTATCCCCTTCATTCTCGGGCTGATCGTCACGGCGGGACTGCTGCTGCCGGCGCTCCTTCGCCTCCGAGCGAGCGTCGCCGATCAGTCACGCCGCGCGGACTCCCTGAAGAAGGAGCTCCAGGAGCTCAAGCGGACGAGCGCCCAGATGGAGGAAGACCAGCGCTTCCTCAACAGCTTCCTGAAGGACTACCCCCACGTCGCGAGGGAGCTCCACGGCGGCCTGAAGGAGCGCCAGATCCCCGGGGCCCTCCTCGAGGTCGTGAGGAAGAGCCTCGACCCCCAGCAGGCGGTGATCCTCGTGCGCCGCGGAGGCAAGGACGACGGCGAGCGGATGCGTCTGGCCGTCGCGGCCGCCACCGCGGAGATCACGGCGGTCAAGGTGGGCACGGAGATCCCGGGCGACGCGGGTCCCCTCGGCTACGTGGCGGAGGCGCAGATCGTCATGAGCCGCGAGGAGCTCGCCATCGAGGCCGTGGCCACACGGATCAAGCCCGGGCCCTCGCTCGCCGGCCTCCCCACGGATCTCATGGTGCCGCTCGTGTTCGACAAGGAGACGCTCGGCCTCATCGCCCTCTCCCGTCCCCGCCGCACCTCGGGGGACGCCAAGCCGGCGCTCCGGCTCATCGCCCAGACGGGCGCGCAGGCGCTCCACAACGCCGCCGCCTACTCCAAGATGAAGAACACCGCGGAGATGGACGGCCTCACCCGCGTCTTCAACAAGCGGCACATGGAGCAGCAGCTCTTCGAGCTCATCTACCGCACCGCGTGCGCCGCCTACGACCAGCGCGACTCCTCCGCGGCCCAGACCTCGGAAGCGCTCTCGATCTTCATGTTCGACATCGACAGCTTCAAGCACTACAACGACTCGAACGGGCACCTCGCGGGGGACAAGCTCCTCCAGGAGCTCTCCCGCCTCGTGATGGAGAACATCCGCGACGACGACCTGTTCGGGCGATTCGGAGGCGAGGAGTTCCTCCTCATCCTCCCCCACACGAACCTCGCGCAGGGGCTCGCCGCCGCCAACAAGATCCGGGGCGTGATCGCCGCCCACAAGTTCCCGTTCGCGGAGCGCCAGCCCCTCGGGTCGCTCAGCGTGAGCGGGGGCGTCGCCGAGTACCCCTACGACGGCATGGACGCCGTGAGCCTGCTGAAGGCCGCGGACCAGGCGCTCTACGAGGCGAAGCGGCAGGGCCGCAACCGCATCGTGGCCGCCTCCGGGCCCGAGGGAGTTTCTGCCCGCGAGCCCGTCATCGCCCAGGCGGCCCGGCCGTGAGCGACGTCATCCCCGAAGCCGTGTCCGCCGTCCCTTCCCACGCGTCGGCGGACGAGCCCATCCCCTACCGGGATCGCGTGGGCGACATCCGCGACGTGCTCGTCAAGGAGGGGAGCCTCGGCCTCCTCCTCATCGACATCTCGGAGCTCGCCCAGGTGGAGCGGCACTACGGCTCCGGGGCCTTCGAGAACGTGCTCCGGATGGCGCGCGACCTCGTGCTCGAGCTGCGGGGAAGCGAGGTCCGGCACAGCGACATCCTGACGATCAACGACAAGGGAGGCGACGCGTTCCTCATCTTCCTGTCCCCCAAGCGGCACGAGGGGCCGATCAAGATCTCCGACCTCCGGGCGGCGGCGGACCGCGTGGAGGACCGGCTGAACCGGAAGCTCACCCGGCTCGCCTCGCCCTACCTCCCGAGCCCCCGCCAGGTGACGGTGGGCTTCTCGCTCGTGTTCTTCAATCCCCTCGTGATGCCGGAGCGCCTGGTGGCGCGCCTCGTGGACGAGGCCTGGGAGTACGTGCGCGTGCAGCGCCAGCAGCGCGACCTCCAGAACCGCTGCTGGCTGCAGGAAGTCCTGCTCCAGGACAAGCTCGCCACCGTGTTCCAGCCCATCTTGAACCTGCGCGACATGAAGCCGCTCGGCTACGAGGCGCTCACCCGCGGCCCCGCGGGCACCGCCTACCACATGCCGCTGCGGCTCTTCGAGATGGCCTCGGAGTCCGACCTCGTGTTCGAGCTCGACCGGAAGTGCCGGCGCCGCGCGCTCCTCTCCGCCCGCCACCTTCCGCCGACGGCCAAGCTCTTCATCAACGTGTTTCCCTCGGCGATGTACGACCCCGAGTTCCAGGGAGTGGGCCTGCTGCGCCTGCTCGAGGACCTGGGGCTCACGCCGCAGCGCATCGTCCTCGAGATCACGGAGAAGTACGCGATCGAGAACTACACGCTCTTCGCCGAGGCCATGGAGGACTTCACGAAGCTCGGCTTCTCCATCGCCGTGGACGACGTGGGCGCCGGGTACTCGGGCCTCGAGAAGATCGCGCACCTGAACCCGCACTACCTGAAGTTCGACCGGCAGCTCATCCGCGACATCGACTCGAGCTACATCCGGCGCGAGATGACGCGGGCCTTGAAGGCCTTCGCGGACAAGATCGGCTCCACGATCATCGTCGAGGGCATCGAGCGCGAGGGCGAGCTCCAGGCCCTCCTCGACCTCGGCATCGACTTCGGCCAGGGCTTCCTCCTCGGACGCCCCACCGCCACCTTCGCCCCCGCGGTGTTCCGTCCCCGGGCGGGGCTCGCCGTCGGCCCCTAGGGCCGTCCGGGCCGTCCCCGGACGCCGCGCACTTCCTGAGCGCCTTAGAACGCGAATCAGCGCCCCCTTT
The DNA here is from genome assembly GCA_963742595.1 of uncultured Acidobacteriota bacterium. Taxonomy (GTDB): domain Bacteria; phylum Acidobacteriota; class Vicinamibacteria; order Fen-336; family Fen-336; genus CAVPGH01. Next base: position 2,861,994 of record CAVUMT010000001.1, read on the forward strand.
TGTCCGATCAGCTGGCTTCATGTGTCCTCCCTTTCCGCTTGAAACGTCCTTCGAAAGGGAGGCTGAGGTGCTAGGTGGTTTCGCCTAGACTCGACGTCGCATCAACTGGCGCGCTGGACAGATCGGCTGTCTACGAAATCGGGTCAAGCCCACTCGAGGCATCTTTCCTCATCCAAGGCATCCACCAAATCGGGGGAGGTTCACGCATTGCCGGCCTACCCTCTCAAGAGGCTACCTTTCGAACTCGCGAGGCTTACAGCTACCTCCACTCACTCCACCGTTGTCCGCCTTTGCTAAGGTCACAGAACACGAGTAAGCGAACCTCGGAGCGAGATCCGTAACCCAGCGCTTATAGCCGGGCGCTTCAACCCGGAGTTGGACCGACGCGACACTCCCTCCATGAACGCGACCAACCGAGAATGCACCGTCGTCCTCAGTCTCATAGCTGCCGAACAGTTGATCATCAGCGCTGGTGCGTAGTTCGGCAACGGCGTGAGAAATCGGATGGCCAGTCTCATCCAACACTTGGCCTCGAACCGCTGTGTTCATGTCACAACCCATCATCAGAACGCTGAGCGACAACGCTACGATCCACGAACGCATCGAGTGCTTCCTCCGATTGACTGGCTTAGTGACTCTAGTACCCGCTACTTTAGGCACTTCTCAAACACCGGCGCCCATATTTGGGCCCAGGTCTCAGCCTCGATCTCCACGGGTATCTTGTCGTGATGCCACGTGGACGCTGCCCCCGCACCCCACGCCATCGCAAACGACACGGGGCCACGTCTCCAGTGGTTCATCATGTGGTAGTACTCGTGCAGGATGAGCCGGCTATCAGCATGCCAAAAATCATCACAGCTGCGGGGGTGATAGATTCCCCACGGAAGAGTGATGGTGTAGCCACGCTGAGCCGCCAAGCCGGCGGAACGTTCGTATACCGTTACATCGCTCGTGTCCCCTACTAGCATCGAGAGGCAACGCTGAATGCAGGCGTCGGGAGGTGGGCAGGGGCTTGGAATTGGCTTCAGGGTCGTGACTAGGTTGACGACGGGCATACGAAAGAGCCCCGACGGATCGACATCGTTCATAGGACGTCCATTGATGTCCAGCGAGGAGGACCAGCGAATGGTGCGCGCCCGCGGCCACGGCAACTACCCCCTTGAGTCCGCCGACCTGCACGGGGACGGCGCTCGGGGACGGGGCGTCGCTGCCGAGCTGGCCATGAATGCCTTCCCCCCAGGCCCAGAGCGTCCGGTCCGTCGTCCGCACGACGAGCGTGTGGCCGCCTCCCGCGGCCACGGTGGCCGCGGTGCTCGAGTTCGGGGCCAACACCGTACAGAAGAACAGAACCCACACGAGCTTCAAGAAGCCGCAGCCTCGGGTCTTCATCAGGATCAACCTCGCTCGCTGTCGTGTGGGCACACGGGGACCCCTAGCCGGGCGTGCCACTTTGCCGGCTCCTCGACCTGTTTTGACGACTACCTGCTTAGACGGCTAGAGGGATCCGATTCCGATCAACGACTGGACATTTTTGCGACGCCGGCAATCTAAGTTGTCCACTGCGGCGTCGTCAAGAAAAAACTGTGTAAACAAATCACGTACGCATTCGCAACGTCGTCGTCACTAGCGCGCCTTCAGAAACTGCCCAGTTACTTGGCAGCGCACAACCGTCTTCTTAGGTGATCGCTCCCGCCGGACGAGCGCTCGCTCCGACACGCTAGAATCCGGTCGCGTGAGCGACGCGGAGCAGTCCCTCGAGCGCGGCACAGAAGAGGCGGACGGCGCTTCGACCTGGGCCCTCGCGGCGCTCCTCGTGCTCGTCGCGGTCTCCCCCTGGCCATTCGGGAGCGTTCGACCGTGGGCCACGGAGCTCCTCACCCTGGTCGCGCTCGCCGCCGCGCTCCTCGCCCTCCTCCTCGCCTTGGCCCGCGGGACGCAGGTCGTGGACGTGCCGCTCTGGCCGCTCGTCGGCTTCGTGGGCCTCGGGCTCTTGCAGCTCACGCCCCTTCCCGCGTCGGTCCACGCTCTCGTCGCCCCCGCTTCCGCGGCGGTCTGGCACCCCGCGGACGGCGCGGCCGCGGCCGTCCTCGGCGCGGGCCCGCGGCCGATCTCGCTCGATCCCGGGACCACCGCGCGGGGGATCGCCCTCCTCGGCGGGCTCTCCCTCCTCGCCTTTCTCGCGGCGCCGGCCCTCCGGCGGCCCCGGCGGGCCCTCGCCGCGTCCACGACCGTCGTGGTGGTGGGCACCCTCCTCTCCGTCTACGCGATCTTCGCGCGCGCCCGCTTCGGGGCCCTCCTCTACGGCTCGATCCCCGTCCCCACCACCAAGCCCTTCGGGCCCTTCGTGAGCAAGAACCACTTCGCCGGCTACGTCGTCCTCGCGGCGCTCGTGGCCCTCGGGCTCGCCGCCGGTCTCGCGGACCGATACCGCCGCCGGGGCGGGCGCGACGGGGCAACGCCCGCCGCGGTCGTCGTGGCCGTGGCCTCGGGTTCCATGGTTCTGGCCGTGCTCGTCTCGTTGTCGCGAGGCGGCGTCGCCAGCCTCCTCTTCGGCGTCGCCGCCTTCGTGGCGATCCGATGGAGTCTCCTTCACCGCGGGGAGCGAAGCCTCGTGCCCCCGCTCGTGCTCGGCGCGATCGTCGCCTCGCTCCTCGCCGTGGCGCTCCCGCGCGAAGCGCACCAGAGGATGCAGGACCTCGGCTCCGGATCCGCGTTCCGGCTCGACACCTGGGGGGGTGCCGTCCGCATGGCCGCGGGAAGCCCTCTCGTGGGCCAGGGGCTGGGCGCCTTCCACGACGCCTTCCCGCGCTACAAGAGGGGCCACGAGCTGATTCGCGTCGAGCACGCGGAGAACGACTTTCTGGAGACCCTCGGGGAATGCGGGCTCGTGGGGCTGGGCTTCGCCCTCGCCGCCCTCGTGTCGCTCGTGGCCCGCGCGTGGCGGGGGCTTCACCGCGGCGGGCACCCGCTCGTGCTCGGCCTGGGGGCGGGCGCGCTCGCCGCCCTCATGGCACTCGCCGTCCACAGCGCGTTCGACTTCAACCTCCGCATCCCCTCGAACGCCGCCCTCGCCGCCCTCGTGGCCGCGATGGCGGCCGCGACCGCCGGGGTGCGAGAGGAGCGAGTGTCTCGGGTCAGGACGATGGGACTGGCTCTGGGGACGGGCCTTCTCCTCGCGCTAGTCCTGCGCGCTCCGTCCGACGATACCCTGCGCGCGCGCTCGGAGGTGCGGTGAGGCAGCGCGCGCGCAGGTGGTCGAGGTGCGGGCGCTCCGGCTCGAGCGGGCCGAAGAGGCGCTCGTGCGTACGCTCGGAAGGCGTCCGGCGCACGCCGAGTCGTGGCTGCTGCTCGCCGGGGTGCGTGCGGATCGGGGCGACCGCGGGGGAGCGGCCGCCCTCGCCCGCCACGCGGCGAGCCTCGACCCCGAGCGGAAAGACCTCCGCGCGGCGGCGGAGAGGCTCGGAGCGTCCGGGGACGAAACGCCCGTCCCCTGACCCGCACGGCAGTGGTATCGTCACCCATTGCATAGCGTCGATCCGGCTGCCGTGCAGGGCCTCGTGGCCCAGATGGCCACCGCCGCCATCATCGCGGGCGTGCTCTTCGCCTGCGACCGGATCTACCAGCGGCACTTCCTCCGGTACTGGGTGTGGAGCTGGCTCGCCCTCATCGTTTCGCTCGCCTTCTCCGCCTTGGCACTCTTCGGCCGCTCGTATTTCCCCACCGCGGAGCCGTGGCGGACGCTCGTGGGCGCGCTCGGGATCAGCGCGGGTTACCTCCGCCTCGTCTGGATCCTCTTCGGGAACCGCGAGATGGCGAAAGGCGAGCGGCTGCCGCGAACGATCACCCGTTGGGTCCCGATCACGGTGGGGGCGGCGACACTCGCGGTGGTCGCCTTCGCCGACCCTCAGTCGACGCTGGGCGTGCGCCTCGCCATCCGCTCGGGAGTGAAGGCGATCGGCTACCTCGGGGGGGCGGTGGCGGTAGTGGCCTACGGCGGGAAGGTCCGCGGAGGGCTGGGCCGACGGCTCATGGCGGCGGCCTTGATCGGCCTCGGCCTCCAGCAGGCGTACTTCACGCTCGGCGCGGGGCTCTTGACGGGCGGCCTCGCCTTCCAGGTCGCGCACTCGGGGGTCGTGGACCTCGCTCTGCAGCTCCTGCTGAGCGTGGCCATGGTCCTCTGGCTCCTCGAGGGGGAGCGCGAGCACGTGATCGTCCTCTCCCGCGCGCGCGAGGAAGCGGAGAGAGCGAGGGCGGACGCCGCGCGCTTCACGGGGGAGATCGTGTCGAGCGCGGCCCAGGCCATCGTCGCCCTCGACCGCCGGCTCGTGATCGAGGTCTGGAACCCGTTCGCGGAGAACCTCTTCGAGATCCGCGCCGCGGACGCGCTCGGAAAGGACGCGCGCGACGTCTTTCCGCGCCCCAACGACGAGGTCCTGGTCCTGATCCGGCGCGCCCTCGGCGGAGAGACGGTCTTCCTGAGCGGGCTCCGCTCGAACCTGGGCCGAAAGCCCTGGTGCTCGATCACGTTCTGCCCGCGCCGCGACTCCGCGGGAGAGACCACGGGAGTGATAGCGCTCATCAGCGACATCACGGAGAGCCGCCAGGCTGAGGAGGCGCGAGCGGCCCAGGTGCGGCTCACCTCGGAGATCGTCAACGGGGTGGCGCAGGCGGTGGTGGCCTTCGATCGTGACTTCAAGATCGCTCTGTGGAATCCCTACGCGGAGCGGCTCACCGGCTGGAAGGCCGAGGAGATGCTGGGCATGGGACTCCCCGAGGCCTACCGCCGGGCCCGTCCCCCGGATTGCGAGGACCGCATCGCCACCGCGCTCCGCGGCCAGCCCCGGAGCGAAGAGTTCCCGGCGGCGTTCCCCGGCAATCCCTGGATATCGACGCTCTTCACCCCGCTGCGTGCCGCGGACGGGGAGCTCACGGGGGCGGTGCTCCTCGTCACCGACGTCACCGAGAGGAAACAGGCGGAAGCGGAGCGGGCGCGGCTGGAATCGGCGCTCCTCGCCGCCGCCTCCGACTGGAAAGCCACCTTCGACGCGGTGGACGTGCTCGTGGTGGTCCTCGACTCCGAGGGCCGGGTGGCTCGGCTCAACCGCGCGGCGATGGAGCTCTCGGGCGTGGGGTACGCCCGGAGCCTGGGCGCGCCCCTCCTGGAGGTGGCGAAGGGAGAGCCGTGGGCGACGGGGGCCGCCCTCGCCGCGCGCCTTCACCAGGCGGGGGCGCGGGTTGCGGAGATCGCGCGCGACCACGGCACCGGAAAGGTTTGGGGCCTATCCGTCACGCGTTTCTCCAACCCCGAGGGGGGCGAGGAGCGCGTCGTGATCGTGGGCCGCGACCTCACTCCGGTCGTCCGCCTGGAAGAGTCACTGCGGAGGAAGGAGAACATGTCGGTGATGGGCTCGCTGGTGGCGGGGGTGGCTCATGAGGTCCGGAACCCGCTCTTCGGCATCTCCTCCACCGTCGACGCCTTCGAGGCGCGGTTCGGGGACGTGGAGAAGCACCAGCGCTACCTCTCGACGCTGCGCACGCAGGTGGACCGCCTCCGGCAGCTCATGAGCGACCTCCTCGAGTACGGCAAGCCCCTCACGAGCGAGCCCCGCCCCGAGAGCGTGGCCGAGGTGGTGGGGGAGGCGGTGCGCTCCTGCGAGCTTCTCGCCCGGCGCGGCGAGGTGCGCGTGCAGGACACGATCCCCGCGGACCTTCCCCGCGTGGGCATGGACCGCTCGCGCATGGTGCAGGTCTTCCAGAACGTCGTGCAGAACGCGATCGAGTTCGCGGGCCGGGGCGGGCGCGTCTTCCTTGCGGCGCGCGCCATCGGGGACGGCGACCGCGCGCGGGTCGAGATCTCCGTCCGCGACACGGGCCCCGGCTTCCAGGAGGCCGACATCCCCCGGCTCTTCGAGCCTTTCTTCACGCGCCGCCGCGGGGGGACGGGGCTCGGTCTCTCGATCGTGCAGCGCATCGTGGAGCAGACCGGGGGTCGGGTGACGGCGGCGAACCACTCCGAGGGCGGGGCGATGGTCACGATCGAGCTTCCCGCGGGCGACCCCCCGCAGACGGAAGTGGGTCTCGTGCGAGCCGCGCTCTAGCGAAGGAGGACCCGTGGCGCACCGCATCCTCATCGTCGACGACGAGCCCGCGATCCGCTTCGGCGTGCGCGACTTCCTCGAGGCCAAGGGATTCGAGATGACGGAGGCGGACTCCTGCCAGGCCGGGGAGGCGGCCTGCCGGGGGGCGCGCTTCGACGCCGCGGTCGTGGACTACCTCCTCGCGGACGGCAACGCCCTCGACCTCCTCCCCCGCCTGAAGGCGATCGACCCCGCGCTCCCCGTCGTGATCCTCACCGGCCACGCCACGATCGACCTCGCGGTGCGCGCGATCAAGGAAGGCGCCGAGCACCTCCTCACCAAGCCGGTGGAGATGCCGACCCTCCTCGTCATCCTCGAGCGCGTGCTCGAGCAGCAGCGGACGCGCAAGCGCCAGCTCGCGGGGCGGAGCCGGCAGGAGCGGTCGGAGCCCGATCCCTTCCTGGGATCGAGCGCCTCCATCCGTGCCCTCGCCGAGGAGGCGCGCAAGGTCAAGGGGTCCGACCTTCCGGTGCTCATCACCGGGGAGACCGGCTCGGGGAAGGGGGTGCTCGCGGCCTGGCTGCACGGCGCGGGTCCGCGCGCGGAAGAGCCGTTCGTGGATCTCAACTGCGCGGGCCTCTCCAAGGAGTTCCTGGAGACGGAGCTGTTCGGCCACGAGAAGGGCGCCTTCACGGGGGCGGTGCAGGCCAAGAACGGCCTGCTCGAGGTCGCGCACCGGGGGACGGTGTTCCTCGACGAGATCGGGGACATGGACGCGCTCGTGCAGCCCAAGCTCCTGAAGGTCCTCGAGGAGAAACGCTTCCGCCGTCTCGGCGACGTGCGCGACCGCCAGGTGGACGTGCGGCTCATCGCCGCCACCCACCACGACCTGCAGGCCCTCGTGCGCGAGAAGAAGTTCCGGAGCGACCTCTACTTCCGGATCAGCACCCTCCCCCTCCGGGTCCCGTCGCTGCGCGAGCGCGCGGAGGACATTCCCGCCCTCGCCGGGCACTTCCTCGAGCGGATTTCCGCCGACCTCGGCCGCGGGAAGGTCGTGCTGTCTCCCGCCGCCACCGCGGCGCTCGCCGCCCACGCCTGGCCGGGGAACCTGCGCGAGCTGCGGAATACACTCGAGCGCGCGGCGCTCCTTTCCGGCGGATCGGTGCTGGAGCCCCGCGACCTGCGCTTCGAAGGGAGCCTCGAGGAGTCGTCCTCGGGCACGCTCGAAGACGTGGAGCGCCGCCACATCGAGCGCGTGCTCCGCGAGGAAGCGGGCCAGGTGGAGCGGGCGGCCAAGCGTCTCGGCATCCCGCGCAGCACGCTCTACCAGCGCATCAAGCAATACGGCATTCAAACAAGGTCTTGAGTGACGGACGACGCACGTGGATCGACGCACGTGGATCGGGATCCCTCCCCGCCCGCCCCCGATCCACGATCTAGACCCATTCCGGCCCCCCAGAGCCGTTCTCGTCATACTTTGACTTTCTTCTCAACGACTTAGCCCCGTTTCGCCCCTGGCATTCCCCTTGCCTTATGCCAGCACGTGAGCTCAGTCGAGCCGTTCCGAAAACTCCGTCCCAGGATCCTCGTCGTGGACGACGAGGAGTCGATCCTCTTCGCCACCCGCGAGTACTTCGAGGCCCTGGGCTTCGAGGTCCACGGGGCCCGCGAGCTCGAGGAGGCGGAAGCGCTTCTCTCGCACCTCGCCTACTCGGTCGTCGTCGCCGACCTGCGCCTCACCGGGATCTACGGCACGGAAGGCCTGGCCATGGTCGCGTTCGTGAAGGAGCGGTGCCCGCACACCTCGATCGTGCTGCTCACCGCCTACCGCTCTCCCCAGATGGAGGCGGAGGCGCGGCGGCTCGGCGTCGACTGCTTCGTGCAGAAGCCCAAGCCCCTGCCCGACCTCGCCCAGATCGTCTTCGCCCTCCTCGACCGGAGAGCGCAGTGAAAGAGCTGCTCGACGCCATCCTCGAGCCGGGCGGGCTCACGGTGCGCTTCCAGCCCATCGTGGAGGTGCACGGCGACGACTGGCGGCTCCACGGGGTGGAGTGCCTGATGCGCGGGCCCAAGGGGACGAACCTGGAGAGCGCGGAGATCCTCTTCGACTACGTGCGCCGCAAGCGCGAGGAGAGCCTGGTGGACCGGGCGTGCGTGCGCACGGCCTTCGCCGCCCTCCAGGAGCTGCCCGGGCTCTCCCGGGTCTCCGTGAACGTGCACGCCTCGACGCTCGGACGCGACCGCGGCTTCGTCGCCTTCCTCGTGGACACCGCGAGGGCAAACGCCCTCGCCCTCGATCACCTGACGGTGGAGATCGTGGAGCACGCCCCGCCCTGGGACGGCCACAACTTCCTCCTCGCCCTCGAGGAGCTCCGTGAGTGCGGAGCCGACATCGCGCTGGACGACGTGGGCTGCGGCTACTCGAACTTCCGGATGATCCTCGACTCGCGTCCCGACTACCTGAAGGTGGACCGCTACTTCCCCGCGGGCTGCCATCGCGATCCCCTGCGCCGCGCGGTGCTGGAGAGCATCCAGCAACTCGCCTCGCGCTTCGGCTCGCGGGTGGTGGCGGAGGGAGTGGAGGAGATCGAAGACCTGAAGGTGGTCACCGCCACCGGGATCGAGCTCGTGCAGGGGCGGTGCTTCTGCGCGGCCGTCCCCGCTTCCGTCCTCGCCTTGAGCCGCTTCTTGCAGCCGGCGTCCTCCGGGGCCATGGGCCCGGGAGGGGCCCCGGAAGGTCACTGATGTCTACGAGCACTGCCGGCACGGGGATACGCAAGCGCGTCCTCCTCGTCGACGACTCCGCCACGATCCTGATGATGGAGAAGATGATCCTCCTCCGCGGTCCCTACGAGGTGACGACCGCGCGCGACGGCATGGAGGCCCTCGAGAAGGCGCGGGCGGAGCGGCCCGACCTCATCCTCCTCGACGTGGTCATGCCCCGCATGGACGGCTTCGAGACCTGCCGGCGCTTGCGCCAGCAGGACGAGACCCGGGACATCCCCGTGATCTTCGTGACCACCCGCGGCGAGTCGGAAAACGTGGCGACCGCCTTCCAGAGCGGGGCGTCCGACCACGTCACCAAGCCCATCAACGGCGCGGAGCTCCTCGCCAAGCTGCGCACCCACCTCGGCGACTAGGGGAGCCATGAAGAGCCCGGACGGTCCCGACGCCTACGTTCGGCGCGTGCAGGAGGGCACGCACCGCTACGCCCACGAGCTCCTCGACGAGAACGAGCGCCTCCGCGTGCTCCTCGCCACCCTGCAGGCCGACAGGATCGCGCTCCAGGGACGCCTCCTCGAAGCGGAGAAGGAGAGCCGGCGCTTCACCGACCGCTTCGACGAGATCGAGCAGCAGAACTCGAACCTCGCGAACCTCTACGTGGCGAGCTTCCGCCTCCACGGCACGCTCGACCGCGCCGAGGTGCTGGCCGCCATCCAGGAGATCGTGGCCAACCTGATCGGCTCCGAGGAGATGGCGGTCTTCGAGATGGACGAGAGCCGGAGCACGCTCCGCCGAGTGGCCGCGAACGGCCTCGAGCCGGGAAGCTGGCCGTCCGTCCCTCTCGACCAGGGGCTGATCGGGCGGGTGGCGATGACGGGCGCGCTCTACGTGGCGGGCAACGGCGATGCGTCGTCCGCCCATCCCGCGGAACGCGACCTCACCGCCTGCATCCCCCTGAAGATCGACGGCCTCGTCATCGGCGCGATCGCGCTCTTCCGGCTCCTCCCCCAGAAGAAGGGATTCGTGGCCGTGGACCACGAGCTGTTCGAGCTGCTCGGCACCCACGCCGCCACCGCCCTCTACGCGAGCGGCCTCGCCGGGCGCGTGGCCACAGGGGCGATCGACCTCGCCGACGGATCGGCGAGGGTGACCCCCCTGCCGTAGCCGCCGGAGGAGACATGGAGCCGATCTCGGCCCTTTCGGAGCACCCGCGGTACCTGACGTTCGGCATCGGCACGGAGGAGTACGCGCTCGGTATCCTCCGCGTGCGCGAGATCCTCCAGTACGGCGCCGTCACCCGCGTGCCGCGCACTCCGGGATGGGTGCGGGGTGTGATCAACCTCCGCGGGAGCGTCGTTCCCGTCCTCGACCTCGCGGTGAGGTTCGGCCTTCCCCCCTCGGCGATCTCGCGCTCCACCTGCATCGTGATCACCGAAGTCGCGCTCGAGGGCGAGACACTCGTGATCGGGGTGATTGCGGACGAGGTGAGCCAGGTCCTGGAGCTGCCCCCGGACGCGGTGATGCCTCCTCCCTCCTTCGGGACGCGCGTCCGCGTCGAGTACCTGCTGGGAATGGGGCGGGTGGGAGAGCGTCTCGTGCTTCTCCTCGACGCCGACAAGATGCTCTCCGCGGACGAAGTGGGCCAAGCGACTGCACTCGCAGAGGCCACCCCGCCGCCGCAGTAGGCCGTTCGCGCAGTCCCGTGTCGAGGTCGCGCACGGGCTGAGCATACGCGCGAGTTCCTGACCGATCCCGCCTCCTCGCCTTTCCGCTGATCCTCAGCGGCGTCAGTGCCTTTCCTGTCGTTCGGGAGCCGCGGAAACCCTGCGGCACGGGGCTTGCTCCACAGGGCGGCCATGACGTGCTCGATCACGTACGCAGAGTGGGGCGCCGGAATACCGGCGGGCGGCTCCCTGCTCTATCATCTGGCCGATCCCATCATCCACCCGCCGGAACAGGAAACGCGCGCAGAGCCCCTTGGGAGCCTCATGACCCGCGAAGAGCTGTTCCTCACGCACCTCGCGCCGATCGAGCGCACGGTGTCGTGGGTGTGCGCTCGCCGCGGGCTCCGGGGCCCGGACGCCGAGGACTTCGCCTCCACGGTCAAGCTGCGCCTCATCGAGAACGACTACGAGATCCTGGGGAAGTTCGAGGGTCGCAGCTCGCTGCAGACGTACCTGACGGTGGTGATCAAGCGCATGTACCTGGACTTCCAGGTCCAGCGGTTCGGCAAGTGGCGGAGCTCGGCGCAGGCTCTGCGGCGGGGGCCGGTGGCCGTCCGGCTCGAGTGCCTCGTCTACCGGGACGGCCGGACGTTCGACGAGGCGGTGGGCGTGCTGCGGACGGACGAAGGCGTCACGATGAGCCGCGAGGAGCTCCACGCGATCTATGTCCAGCTCCCTCGCCGTCCTGGCCGACGGACGATCGCCGTCGCGGCGAACGAGCCCTCCACGACGAGCGACGGACCCCTGGCGGTGGAGCAGGCCGAGCGGCAGGAGCTCGTCCGCAGGGCGGTCAAGGCGATCCGACGCGCGCTCGAGCGCATGCCGGCCCTGGACCGTGTTTTCCTGCGACTGTATTTCGAGAAGGGCCTCACGGTGGCGCAGGCGGCGCGGCACATGGGCGTCGACCAGAAAGCACTCTACCGACGGCAGCAGGCGCTTCTCAGGATGATCCAGATCGAGCTCGAAGCCGAGGGAGTCCGCAAGGAAGACCTGGACGAGCTCGTATCCGAGGCGGACTGGAGCGAGGACCTCTGGTCAGACGACGACGAGAGCGACCCCTCCGGGAAGGATGGTGAGCGGTGACCGAAAAGATCGAAGCCACGCGTCGCCCCGGCCCTCATCCCGAGCTCACCCTCATCGCCGCCCACGCCGACCGCCGCCTCGCGGGCGAGGAGCGCGCGCGCGTGGAGGAGCACCTCGCGCGGTGCTCGCAGTGCTTCGAGATCTACGCGGAAACGATCGTCTTCAAGGAGGAGACCACATCGTCGGCGGATTGGCGCAGAGGCTTCCCCGGCGCCTTTGCCGCGCTTTCCACTCTCGTCGCCCGCCCGGCCTTCCGGATCGCGGCGGGCATCGCCGCCGTCCTCCTCCTGGCCCTCCCGATCTGGCTGAGCCGATCGGGCTTCTTCGTCCTCCCTTCCTCCCCGGTGGCCGAGCTGGTCCAGGCCGTGGGGGAGCGACGCCTCGTCGAGCCCCGGCTCACCGGCGGATTCCGGTACTCGCGCCTTCTCGTGATGCGGTCGGGCGAGACGCCGCAGGGCCTCGACGCTCAGCCGGCCGCGGTGATCGCCGCGGTGGCGCGCATCCGCGAGCGGGCGGAGAAGGACCCCACGCCGGAGGCGCTGGGAGCCCTCGGCGTGACCTACCTCGTCTCGGGCGACGTGGGCGCGGCGGTGAAGGCCCTCGAATCCGCCACAAACCAGAAGACCGACGACCCGCAGCTCTGGAGCGACCTCGCCGCCGCCTACCTCGAGCGCGCCCGCCAGGCCGACGAGCCCGCGGACATCCCCAAGGCCCTCGAAGCGGCCGAGCGCGCGGTCGCTCTCCCCGATCCGCCAACCGAGGCCTGGTTCAACCGCGCCCTCGCCCTCGAAGCCCTGCACCTGGACGACGCGGCCAGGAAAGCCTGGGAGGACTACCTCGCCCGTGACGCTTCCTCGGGCTGGGCCGACGAGGCGCGCCAGCACATCGAAGCGCTCGCCACGGTCAAGCGGTCGTCGGCCGAGGAGGACAAGGGCCGGGTCCGGGCCGCCCTGGAGCAGGGACCGGCCGCGGTCGATCGGCTTGCCGAAGACTCGCCCCAGACGCTCCGCGACTACCTCGACGACGATTTGCTCTCCGCATGGGCGGAGGCGACGATCGTGGGCAACCCCGACGCGAATCGCCATCGCGAGCAGGTGCGTGTCGTCGGTGAGGCGCTCGCTCGCACTACGACCGACGTCATGACTCGGCATACGGCCCGCGCCCTCGCCGAGCCCATTTCCCCCGCTTCCCGCGACCCGCTTCGTTCCCAGGCGCAGGGATTCAGGGCCCTATTCGAAGCGCGCCGACTCTACGACCACCAGATGCCCTCCTGTGACCTGGTCCGCGGTGCCGCTCGCCAACTGGAAACCGGCGGAAGCCCCTACGCCGCGTGGGCGCGCTTCCAGGCCGTGATCGCCTGCTTCTATCCAGCGGAGAGCGAGAAAGGACTCGCAGAGCTCGACCGGGTCGAAGCAGCGGCCGAGCCCCGCGGCTACGTGCAACTCCTCGGTCGCATCCGCCAGATCCAGGGACTCTTCCGAGGGGGTCGGGGAGAGCTGACCGCGTCGCTGGAGAGATACCGGGCTGGCCTCGAAGCCCTTCGGACGACCAGGGACGGCGCCAGCGAGGCCAAGCTCATGGGGCTCCTCGCCGAGAACCTCCAAATGCTTGGGGAGAACCGCGAGGCCTGGCGCGCGCGCGAGCGAGGGCTAGCCTTGCTCCGCCAGAGCCCCCAGCCCCTTCGGCGTTACTCGCACCTCAACGAGGCGGCCTCGGCGTGCCTCTACGAGAACAGGCTTCACTGCTCGCTTCAATTCCAGCGCGCCGCGGCAGAGTTCGCATTCGAGACGGGACAAGCCGCCGTCATCAGCGAGGCCCTCGTGAGAGAAGCCCGGTTGCTGAATCGGCTCGGCGACGACGAGCGGGCCGCTGCCCGGCTGCGGGACTCTCGGGGCTACATCGAACGCATCGCCGATCCCGCTTCCGCGCAGAGGGCGCGAGCCGAGGCCGACCGGACGGAAGCCGAGATCAGCAATCTCCGCCAGCCGGAGCTCACGCTTCGCTCTCTCGACGCGGCGCTCGGTTTCTATCAGGCCAGCGCTCCCGTAGTGGTGCCCCCTCTACTCCTTCTGCGCTCTCGTGCGCATTCCGCTCTGGGGGATCAAGACGCCGCAGAAGCCGACCTGCTGGCGGGTATCGAAGCTCGCGAGAGCCACCGCGCGACGCTCGGCAGCGCGTCCGCGCGAGTCTCCTTTTTCGATCAGGCGTTCCCCCTGTTCGAGGAAATGGTGCGTCTCCAGATCTCGCGCCGGGGCGATCCCGATGGTGCCCTCGACTTCGTCGAGCGGGGCCACGCCCGACAGCTCATGGACTCGCTCCTCGGCTCCTCGATCGTCCCCATGGCGGGCGGGGCCCTTCGTCGAGAGCTCCCCGAGGGCGTGGCCCTCATCTTCTACGTGCCTCTCGAAGACCGGCTGCTGACCTGGGCGCTCAGCCGAGATTCGTCCCATTTCGTGGAGCGTCCTCTGACCTCGGAGGCGCTCGCCCGGCGGGTTGCGGCCTATCGATCCGCGCTCGAGAGCCACGCGCCCCTCGCGGTCGTCCAGCTCGAGGCCGGTCGGCTTCACGACGACCTCGTGCGCCCGCTGCTCGGCTCTCTCGCTGGACAGCGCGCCCTCGTCTTCGTACCCGACGGCGTCCTGGCGTCGGTGCCCTTCGCAAGCCTCTGGGATCGGCAGACGCGGCACTATCTCGTCGAGGACTACCTCCTCGGCCTCGCTCCAAGTGGGACGGTGTTCGTAGAGGCTTCGCGCACTTCGGTTGCGAAGGCCGGCTCCTTGCGTCAGGCGGTTGTCGTCGGCAATCCCCGCTTCGATCGGAAGGCTTGGGCGGGCCTCGCCGCGTTGCCCGGTGCGGAGGCCGAAGCGACCGAGATCTCCGAGCTCTATCCGGAGGCCGTCCTGCTCACGGGGAGCTCGGCGACGAAGACCGCGTTCCTGGCCGCGCTTCCGCGCAGCCAGGTCGTCCACTTTGCCGGCCACGCTTCGGCGAGCGCGGACGTCGTCTCCGCGTCGCGTCTCCTCTTCGCGCCCGAGCCGGAGACGAAGGATCTCGGGGCGCTCTACCTGCGTGAGCTCGACCGCCGCCGCCTCCCGGGCACGAGGGTCGTCGTCCTTGCGGCGTGCCGTACGGCCGCGGGAGCGGTGTCGCGAGTGGAAGGCGCCCTCAGTCTGGGGCGCCCGTTCCTCGCCTCCGGCGTGCCGAACGTGGTCGCCAGCCTCTGGGACATCGAGGATTCCGTCAGCCGTCGTCTCTTCGTCGCCTTTCATCGGGCCCTCGTCGCGGGGAGCGATCCCGTTGGCGCGCTGCGCGAGGCCCAGCTTTTATTCGTTCGTGATCCGAACCCGTCGTTGGCTCATCCATCCCACTGGGCCGCGCTCGTCTGCATGGGCGGCCTCAACCCGCATTCATTGTCGAAGGGAGTCATTTCATGAGTGTTGCCTTGTCGGTCGCGTTCACCGGTCTCTGTGCCCTCGTCACGGGGGCGAAAAGCACCCCGGGAGAGGTCCTGCTCGTCGACGCCAAGGGCGTGGGCGAGGTTCGCGGCGTGACCCTGCCCGAGCACGCGCCCACGCTGGTGGTGAGCCTGCGCGAGCTCGCCAACGCGGAGAGCAGCAACCCCACGCGAGTGGTGGCCGCAGGCGGCTCCGAGCAGATCGGACTCTGGGACCTGAGCGGCTCGGAGGTCCGAATTCGTGCTCAGGGCCGCGCAACGAGCGGCGTGCGGCTCTTCCGGTCTTCGGAGGGGCCCAACCCCCGGAATGTCCAGGATCCCCTGTCGTGGCGTGACATCCGACTCGTGCCCGACATGAAGGTCGTGGTGGGAGACGGACGGATCGATCCCGCCCTCGTGGGTTCGATCGACGCGGTCGCCACGCAGCTGCCGCGCTCCGTCGCGGCCCGGGTCTTTCTCGACGGCGGCCTGCTCGAGGGCGGGCTGCCGAGCCGCGAAGGCTTCCGCGACAAGCTCTTCGAGTTCCGCGGTCGAGGATCGGATGCGGTCCTTCGGCAGCCCCTGACCGACACCGCTCGCTGGTCGGTGGAGAGCGATGCCGCTGCGATCGTCATCGACATCACTCCTGTAAACGGAGGGCGCGCGAAGCGGCTGCTTCTCGCGCCGAGCTCGACCCCTCATCGCGTGTTTGTCAGCAACCTTCCCACCGAGAACCCGTCGCACGACCACTCCGCGATGAGCGAAGAGGAAATGAACGCAGTTCACTTCGGGGCGTACTACAAGCTGCTGCTCAACGAGCCCGACTACAAGCCCGTACCCATGGTCTGGCGTCCGGACACCCGAAACGGGACAGGCTTCGTCGACGGAGGCTTCTGCCCGGGCGCGCTCTTCAATCGGGAGTAGCGCAACCGCATGGTGACCACCGCATATCTCTCCTGGAGGATTCAGTGTTCGGCGGAGTTCCAAGCAAGGCGATCGGAGTGGCAGCCCTCGCGGTGGTCCTGGCCGCCGCTCCGACGTCCGTTCTCGCTTTGTGCCAGGAGCGGACGCTCGAGATCCGCTTTGCGCCGTCGGCCGGGCGATCGAACAACTGGTGCTGGGCGGCGACCGCGGAGATGATCCTGGGCCGGCTCGGGGTCGAGCGGTCCTTGTCCTGCCAGTGCCGGCAGGCGGAGGCAGTCCTAGGCGTTGAAGGGTGCTGCTCCGATGCTTCCGGGTGCGTGCCTCCGGACGTGCTTCCCTCGAGGTGCGACGTGCCCCGGTGGCCGCCGTTCGTAGAAAGACCGGACCTCTACGCGTTCGACTATCGGACGACGTGTGACGACGTGCCGGGGCGGCAGGACGACGAAGACTGTGAGGCTCGGGCGCTTCCCTGGGCCGCCCTCGTCGCCGAGATCTGTGCGGGGCGTCCCGTGATTGCCTCGCTACGTCCCCGCGGGTCGATCCGGGGGCACACCGTGGTGGTCAAGGGCTTCTCGACACGTCCGGCTCCGCGCGTACTCGTCTTGGACCCCGCGCGCGTCTGTCCCCTCGCCCGGGAGTGCGAAGGGGAGCTGGACGAGGGGTTGTGGCTCTCCTACGAGGAGTACGCCGCGGGGTGGGGGGGCATGGTCCACTGGGTGGACTTCTTCGGGATCCGGAAAAGGTAGGCCGATCGGAAAAGCCGGGACCGCGTCCGTCCAATCGTCGGAGGCCCGCACGATGAGGCACCGGGGATTGGACTGGACGCGATGAGCACCGCTCCGTCGCTCGGCCGGCCTCGGTTGGGCCGGTGGGAGGTCCTGGAGTTCGCCGAGGAGGGGGCGCTTGCCCTCGACGAGGGTTATCTCCGCGAGGGACGTGAGCTGGCCTTCCCCGATGGGTACATCCCGGGCCGATCCGAGGCCATGCAGCGGCTCTACGCGGAGTTGATTCCGCTACTCCAGGGGGACCTGCCGGTGCTCCTCGTGGGAGAGACGGGCGTGGGGAAGGAGCTGCTCGCCCAGGCGCTCCATCTCTCGTCGTCGCGGCGCGACGGGCCCTTCGTGGCCGTGAACTGCGCGGCGATTCCCGCGGACCTCCTCGAGGCGGAGATGTTCGGGATCGGGCGGGGGGTGGCGACGGGGGTGGCCGCGCGTCCGGGGAAGTTCCAGGCGGCGGCAGGGGGGACGCTCTTCCTCGACGAGGTCGGCGACATGCCGGCCGCGCTCCAGGCCAAGCTGCTGCGGGCGCTGCAGGGCGGGGAGATCCAGCCCGTGGGGGGGACGCCGGTGGCGGTGAGCGTGAGGATCGTGACCGCCACGAACACCGATCTCGAGGAGCGGATGCGGGATGGGCGCTTCCGGCGGGACCTCTACTACCGGATCGCCGGCTTCGTGGTGCGGGTGCCGCCGCTGCGCGAGCGCTCGGCCGACCTGTCCGCTCTCGTGCTCGGATTCCTGGCCGACTGCGCGCGCGAGACGGGGAAGTCGATCCTGGGGATCAGCGACTCCGCCCTTGCGGCCCTCGTTCGGTATCCCTGGCCGGGGAACGTCCGCGAGCTGCAGCACGAGGTGCGCCGGCTCGGCTACCTCTGCCCCGACGGGGAGAGCGTCGAGGCCTTCATGCTCTCGGATCGCGTCCTGGATCCCGGGGAGACGGCTCGGTCGTCGGTCGAGGTCGAGACGCTCGACTTGCGGAGGAACGTCGACGTGCTGGAGCGGCGGCTCATTGCCAAGGCGCTCGCGCGGTCCGAGGGGAGCCGCGCGGGGGCGGCGCGACTGCTCGGCGTCTCGCGCAACGGGCTCGCCCTGAAGATGGAGAGGCTGGGCTTGCCGATGGCGGCCGGGGGCGTCCTCGGGTGAGCTCCGCGGTTGCGGCTCGCGTCGTCGCCGTCCTTCTGGTGCTGACGGCGACCTCCGTGCGGGCGGCGGACGCGCCGGAGAGGAAGGGGTTCTGGGTCGCGTTCGGGGCGGGGTACGGGTCGGCCCAGGCGGAGTGCGACCAGTGCGTGTCGGAAGGCCGGGTGGGCTCGTTCAACGGGACCCTCCGTCTCGGAGGGACTCTGGGGTCGCACTGGCTCCTGGGCTGGGAGGCGAGCGGCTGGCTCCAGAACAACTCCACGGACTGGCTCTCCGAAGCTTACGACCCGGGGCGCACGCTGGGGACGAGCACCGTCGTCGCCCTCTTCTATCCTTCCTCGGCCGGCGGGTTCTTCTTGAAGGGGGGTTTGGGGCTCTCCTACGCCGGGCTGCCGCCGCGGACGTTCTGCGAAGCCGGCAGCGACGTCTGCGAGCTGGAATCGGGCGCGAACGGAGTTGCGTTCGGCGTCACGGGCGGCCTCGGCTACGACGTGCGGATCGGCAGTCGCAAGTCGCTGACTCCCGAGATCAGCTTCGCGCGGGGGCAGTCGCGCGACCTCTCGGACGAGGGGCCGGCGGCCGTGACGGGCTGGAGCCACAACGTGTGGGCGGTCAACCTCTGCCTGACGTTCCACTAGCATTGTTGTGCCGTATTCGGACCTTCCCTGTCCGATCGCGGGTGTAGAAAAAGGCCATGCCGTGCGAGCTCCTCGAGGTCGTGCGTCGCCTGTCCGACGACGAGCTCGTCTCGTCCCTGAAGACCCTCGCCGCCCACGAGCGCGGGACCACGGCCGAGCTCGTGGCCCACGTCGCGGAGCTGGACACCCGTGACCTGCATCTGCGCGCGGGCTACGGGTCCCTCTTCGTCTACTGCCGGGAAGCGCTCCTTCTCTCCGAGTACGAGGCCTACAACCGCATCGAGGCGGCGCGCGCCGCACGGCGGTTCCCCCTGATCCTGGAGATGCTGATCGAGGGATCCATCAACATGACGACCGCGAGGCTTCTTGCCCGGCACCTCACGGAAGAGAACCACCAAAGCGTGCTCGAGGCCGCGCGAGGAAAGAAGAAGGCGGAGGTCGAGCAGATCGTGGCCGGGCTCTGGCCCCAGCCCGACGTCCCCCCTTTGCTGCGGCGGCTCCCGACGCGGCCCCCGCCATCTTCTTCTAAAGTGAGCGAGCCGGGCTCCCCTCTCCCCCGGGTCGCCGCGGTTGCGCCACCGTTCCCGGGTCCGGCAGCGTCACCTCCTCTTCGTCCTGTCGCTCCCGTTCCCTTCCGTCCACCCGTGGTGACGACGTCTCTCTCGCCCGATCGGTACAAGCTCCAGTTCACGATCGGTACGCAGACGCTCGAGAAGCTGCGGCTGGCCAAGGACATGCTCCGCCACGCGATCCCCTCCGGGGACGAGGCCGCGATCCTCGACCGGGCCCTCACGGTGCTGCTCGCGGAGCTCGCCCGGAAGAAGTTCGCGGCCACCGATAAGCCGCGGCCCGCTTCCGGGACGGCGCCGGAGTCCCGCCACGTGCCGGCGGAGGTGCGGCGGGCAGTCTGGCTCCGGGACGGCGGGCAGTGTGGGTTCGTGGGGACGAATGCGCGTCGCTGCGGAGAGCGGGCGTTCCTCGAGTTCCACCACGTGAAGCCGTGGGCCGCGGGCGGGGAGCCCTCTGTCGAGAACGTCCAGCTCCGGTGCCGCCGGCACAACGGCTACGAGGCGAAGGTCTTCTTCGGCCGGGACCGGCCGCTCGACGGGGGCGGCCTCGTGCAGGAGGGGGGAACTCGTTCCGGAACGAGTTGGGCGACCGAAGGGGCTCTTGAGGTCCTGGACCCTACTTCTTCCCGCCGGCGAGCTGCTTTCGCACCTGTACGAGCTGGCCCAGGTGGTACGCGTTGTGGTCCGCCACGAGCAGGACCTGGCGGAGGTAGGTCCGACCTTCGCCGTGGGGGAGGCGGGCCGTGAGGTCCGTCTTCGGGTCGCGCACGAAGGTCACCAGCTCGTCGAGGTCCGCGTGGAAGGCCTTGAGGCAGGTCTTCCACTCGGCCTCGGTGGGGACGGGGCGCGTCGGCCAGTAGCCGTCGGGGAAGCTCGGGGACTTCCACCGGGGGTCGAGCGTGTAGCGGAGGATGTCCTCCTGGGCAAGACGCATGTGCTCGAGGAGCTGCCACGGAGTATGGGAGCTCTTTCCTGGACGCCGCCCTCGGAGATCTCGGGGAAGGGCCTTGAGGGCGGCGTCCAGTGAGATATGAGCGTGTTCGCCCGTGAGCAGCTCGACGAGCTGGTCGCGAAGGATTTGATCGTTCATCAGTACGACCGCGGGAGCTTCAGCGAGTGCTCGGCCACGAAGTTCAGGATCATCTCGCGGCTCACGGGGGCGGTGCGAAGCAGGCGCGCGCGCGCCCAGACGTCGAGAAGGCCGTACTCGGTGGCGAAGCCGTTGCCGCCGTGGACCTGGATGGCCTGGTCGACGCAGGCGAGGGCCGCCTCGGCCGCCGCAAACTTCGCCATGTTCGCGGCCTCGCCCGCCTCCTTCCCCTGGTCGTAGAGCCAGCAGGCCTTTTCCGTCATGAGTCGCGCGAGCTCGAGGTCGATCTTGGCCTTGGCGAGCGGGTGGGAAAGGCCCTGATGGGCGCCGATGGGCACGCCCCAGACGCGGCGGGAGTTGGCGTAGGCGCAGGCCTTGTCGAGGGCGTAGCGTCCCGTGCCCAGCCCGACGGCCGCGCCCATGATCCGCTCCGGGTTCAGGCCGAGGAAGAGCGGCTTCAGGCCCTCGCCCTCGGGCCCGACGAGGCGGTCGGCGCCGACGGGGACGTCGTCGAAGAAGAGCGTGAACTGCTTCTCGGGGCCCACGATCTCGACGGGGATCGCCGTCATCTTGAGACCGGGGGCGTCGGTGTCCACGACGAAGAGCGACAGGCGTCCGCGCCCCTTCGCGTCGGTGCCCGTCCTGGCGACCACGAGCACCTGCTCGGCCTCGTCGGCACCCGAGATGTAGTACTTCTGGCCGCGGATCCTATAGGTGCCGTCGGCCTGGCGGGTGGCGGTGGTCGAGACATTGTGCGTGTTCGAGCCGGCGTCGGGCTCCGTGACCGCGAAGATCATCTTCCTTTGGCCCGAAGCGAGGCCGGGGAGCCAGGCCTTCTTCTGCGCCTCGGTGCCGAAGCGGGCAAGGATCTCCCCGCAGATCGACGGGGAGACCACGAGCAGGAGGAGCGGACAGCCCTGGGCGGTCAGCTCTTCGCCCACGATCGCGAGCTCCGCCATCCCCAGACCGCCGCCCCCGTAGGCCTCGGGGAGATTGACGCCCAGGAAGCCGCCCTCGGCCATCGCGTTCCAGAGCTCGGTCGTCTTACGTCCCGCGCGCGCCGTCTCGACGTAGTAGGCGTGGCCGAAGCGGGACGCGATCCGGCGCACCGACTCCCGTAGCGCCTTCCGGTCGTCGGACTCGGAGAATTGCACTTCCCGGCGCCTCTTTAGTTCGTGACCTTCTTGCGATTGGGAGAGGCGCCGGAAGGCGGAGGGGGTGGCGGCGCGGGAACCCGCACCGGCGTCGTTGGAGCAGCGCGGACGGACGCGATCGGCTTCTCCGCGGTTGGTCTCTCGGCGGCCTCGGCGTCCGGCTCCTCCTCGTCCTGCAGGTCGACGCCGAGGCCGCCGGACAGGAACAGATCCTGGTCCGAGGCCAGGAGGTCCTCGAGGTCCTTGACCCCGCGCTCCGTCTCCTCCGCGGAGGTGACGAGGCCGTCGAGCTGCTCCGTGATCGTCTTGGGGTCGCGCATGGAGAAGCTCTGGTCGCGGAGGAGCTGCAGCACCTCGAGCACCGTCTCCGTCTGCGCGTCCACGAGCTGCCGGTTCTCCAGCGCCTTTTCGTAGCGCTCCATGCGCTTCCTGAGCACGTTGGCCGTCTTTCCCTTGATCGCGCGCACGCGCTCGGGGCCCTGGCTCATCTCCCGCTCCAGGGATGTGAGGCGATGGCGGATGCGCTCGGGGTCGGTGGTCTGGAAGTAGGCCTCGTAACGGGCCACGGAGTAGCGCATGCGCAGGTAGAAGGAGATGAGGAAGTCCAGCTTGCTCACCACTTCGTCGAGGAGACTTTGGGAAGACGCGTCGAGGCTCTGGTAGTTCTCGCGGATCTCCGCGGCCAGGGTTTCGAGCCCCCGGTAACGGTGACGCTCCTGGTCGGAGAGGGCCCTGAGCATCTCCGAGGACTCGAGGCGGCGGCTCGCCTGCTTCTGCTGCTTCTCGTCCTCCATGAGCTTGGCCTTGATCGCGCGCTGGTAGCGCTCGCTGCCCGCCACCAGGGGGAGGACGATCATCTGCGCGCCGAGGACGAGGAGGATGGGCAGGGGGTTCGCGGAGAGGAGGGCGAAGCCGATGGCGGTGCCCAGGGAAATGAGGTTGTACTGGCTCTTGAAGGCCAGGCTCAGGTAGTTCGGTTCCTCGGGCAAGCCTCGCTCCCCGGTAGAAACTACCACCGTTCCGCGGCGGGCGCGCGGGCGCACCTTGACCCGGAGGGGGCTAGGGGCTAGGTTGAGCCATCTCGGAATGGCGAGTAAGCGCAAGGGGTGGAGGTCGTTACTCGGACTCGCCGGTGGCAAGGAGGAGGAAGCCGCCGACGCGGGAGAGTCGCCCGCAGAGGCGGTGGCGGTCGCGCCGCCGCCCCCTGCGGAAGGCGCTCCCAGCGCATCGCCCACCGCCGCCCCCGCCGCTGCGCCCACGGCCGAGCCCCCGGCCCCGGAAAAAGGGGAGGCTCCCCCCGAGGTGGCGAGCGTTGCGGAAGGAGCGAATCCCCCCCCGGAAGACGTTGCTCCGACCGAAGGGCCCGCGCCGACGGAAGCCCCGACCGAAGCCCCGGCCAAGCGGGAACCCCCCCTGAAATGGCCGGTTTTCCCGACGAATCGGATCGTGCCCCTGCCGCAGACCGTGGGCATCGTGGAAACCGAAAAGGCCGAAGCTTCGCCGCCGGCGGACGCGCAGGCCTCCGACGAGCCCGCGACCCCGCCTCCGCCTCCCGAGCCGCCGACCGAGCCCGAGCCCTTCCTGACCCGCTCCGAGCTCGAGGTGGAGCTCCGCGACCTACGATCGGAGCTCGCCTGGATCCGCGGGGCCCTCGACCGGCAGATCGACGCCAAGCAACGCCTCGAGGAGGAGGTCCGGCAGCTCGGTGACCACGACCCCCTGACGGGAGTGGCCACGGGCCGCCGCTTCGCCGATCGGCTGGCCATGGCCGTGATCCACGCGCAGCGCTACAAGCAGAAGCTGGCCGTGCTGCAGCTCGGGCTCGACCGCTTCGCCGGCATCAACGAGCGGCTCGGGCGCCAGGTGGGGGACGACCTCCTGAAGAGCGTCGCCGTCGCCCTCGAGAGCGTGCTCCGCCAGGGTGACACCGTGGCTCGGGTCGCGGGCGACGAGTTCACGCTCCTGCTGCCGGGAATCAAGAAGGACGAGGACATCGGAGTGGTCGTGGACAAGCTGCGGCTCGTGCTCCGGAGCCCCTTCAGCATCGGTGGCCACGACCTGCTCGTGACCGCGAGCGTGGGGGTGGCGCTCTTCCCGGAGGACGGGCCCGACACGGAGACGCTGCTGCAGAGCGCGCAGGTGGCGCTGCAGCGGTCCAAGGCCCGGGGCGGCGACACCTGGGACGTGCACGCCCCTACGTCGAGCGCGCTCGCCGTGGAGCGGCTCGCCCGCGAGACCGCGCTCCGGAAGGCGCTCGTGGAAGGGGAGCTCGCGCTCTTCTACCAGCCGATCGTGGACTGCGAGACGGGGGCGATCGTGGGGGTGGAGGCGCTGCTCCGCTGGCGCAACCCGGATCGGATGATGTCGGCGTCGGAGTTCGTCCCCCTCGCCGACGTCACCGGTCTCGCCGTGCCCCTCGGGCAGTGGGCCCTCCGCACCGCGTGCCAGCAGGCGAAGGCCTGGCAGGACGCGGGCCACAAGGGGCTGGTGGTGCACGTGAACATGTCCTCCCGCCAGCTCCGCCACCCGTCGCTCATCAAGCTCGTGAAGCGCGTGCTCGACGAGACCAAGCTGCCCCCGAGCGGCCTGGAGATCGAGCTCTCGGAGCCCGAGCTCGCCCGCAACCCGGAGGTGAGCATGGCGCGCCTCACGGAGCTGAAGGAGCTCGGCGTGCGCCTCGCCATCGACGATTTCGGGACGGGGGAGTCCTCCCTCACCCACCTCTACCGCTATCCGGTGGACAGCCTGAAGATCGACGGGTCCGTGGTGCAGGACATGAGCACGGACAAGGACAAGGAGGCGGTGGCCACCGCCGCCTTGACCCTCGCCCGCGCCCGCCAGCTCAAGGTGGTGGCGGAGGGAGTGGAGACGGAGGCGCAGCGTATCCGTCTCATCAACTGGCAGTGCGACCGCATGCAGGGCAATCTCTGCGGGCCCCCCTCCTCGGCGGGGGACGTGGGGGAGCTGCTCATCCGCCAGAAGCGCGCCGCCCGCGCGCTCGCGGAGTCGAAGGAAACGGCCCCCTAGCCTCACCCGCTTCACATGCCCTTGACTCCCGGGACGCGCCTCGGCCCGTACGAAGTCGTCTCCGCGCTGGGCGCCGGAGGCATGGGCGAGGTCTACCGCGCGCGCGATCCCCGCTTCGGGCGCGAGGTGGCGCTCAAGATACTGTCGTCCGAGTTCGCCGAGGATCGCGACCGGATGCGCCGGTTCGAGCAGGAGGCCCGCGCGGCGGGCGCCCTCAACCACCCGCACATCCTCGCCGTCTACGACGCGGGCGAGCGCGACGGCTCACCCTACATGGTCTCGGAGCTCCTCGAAGGACAGACCTTGCGCGACCGCATGGCGGGCGGGCCGCTGGGAGTCCGAAAGTCGGTGGAGATCGCCGTGCAGATCGCCCGCGGGCTCGCCGCCGCCCACGAGAAGGGCATCGTGCATCGCGATCTCAAACCGGAGAACATCTTCCTGACCCGGGACGGCCGCGTCAAGATCCTCGACTTCGGCCTCGCCAAGATGGGCCCGGCGGCCGCGGCCGACGAGGGCAGCGCCACCCGCACCAGGGGGACGGATCCCGGCACCGTGCTGGGCACGGCGGGCTACATGTCGCCCGAGCAGGTCCGCGGCCAGGCGGTGGACCACCGCACGGACCTCTTCGCTCTGGGAGCCATCCTCTACGAGATGCTCACCGGACGGAAGGCGTTCCGCCGGGACACCCCCGCCGACACGCTCGCCGCCATCCTCCACGAAGAGCTCCCCGACCTCACGGCGATCCAGCCCGGCCTCCCCGCGGCCCTCGAGCGCATCGTCCGTCATTGCCTGGAGAAGGAGCGCGACGAGCGGTTCGCCTCGGCCCGCGATCTCGCTTTCGACCTCGAGGCCCTGACGGATGCGGGGACGGGCCCATCCCGAGTCCAGCGGGGATGGACTCGGGGGTGGGCGTGGCGAAAGGCCCTGCCCCTGCTGCTCTGGACGGCTCTCGTCTCGGGGGCGTCCCTGTGGTGGGCGCGCCGGCTCGAGCCGGTGCCGCCGACCTACCGCCAGTTGACCTTCCGGACGGGTACGGTCACGAATGCGCGCTTCTCGCCGGACGGCAGCTACTTCCTCTACTCCGCGGCCTGGAGCGGGGGCCCGGCGAGGCTGTACTCCACGCGCCTCGACGTTCCCGGGGACAACGACCTCGGCCTCGAAGGCGATTTCGTCGGAGTGACGAAGGACGCAGTGCTGGTCATCCGGCCGGATCATGTGCTCGTCCGCGCCAACCTCGCCGGCCAGGGTCCTCGCGAAGTCGCCGAAAACGTGTGGGCCGCGGACGCGTCCGCGGCGGGCGATCGCATCGTGGCGGTCCGGCGAATGCCGGGCCGGGACGTCGTCGAGAGCCCTCCGGGCAAGGTCATCCACGAGACCAGCGGTCGCATCTACAACGTTCGGATCTCGCCCGCGGGCGACCGGGTCGCACTGCTCGAGGCCGCACAGCCGGGGATCGTGCCGACGCGAGTGGGCGTACTCACCCCCGGGGGACCGCCCCGATGGCTCACGCCCGTCGGAATCTTCACCGCGGTGGGCTGGTCGCCGGACGGCGCCGAGATCTGGGTCACGATGCGGCAACAGGGCCGGGCCTCGCTCCAGGCCGTCTCCCTGTCCGGCCGTCAGCGAACGCTGCTTACGGCGCCCCAGGAGCCCATCCTGCACGACGTCAGGCTTGACGGCCGATGGTTGGTGAGCTTCACACCCCTGCGGAAGGGCGTGCTTCGCGGGATGACCTCGGGAATGACCGAGGAGGCGGAGTTCGCGCACCTCGGCGGGGCTCAATGCTTCGAGATCTCGCCCGACGGCCGAACGCTGGTCCTCTCCACGAGCAGCTCACCCGCCGCGGTGCCCCAGAGCGTCTACCTCGGCTCCTTCGGAGAGTCCCCCCCCGTGCGACTGGGGCCCGGCTTCAGCGGCGGCCTCTCTCCGGATGGGCGCCTCCTGGCGGTGATGGGCGACAACTTCACGACGCTCGACCTGGTGCCGACCGGCGCCGGCGACACCCGGCGGCTCCCCGCGGGCTCGATCCGCAACTACTTCGACGTACGCTTCCGGCCCGACGGGCGCTCCCTGCTGATCGCCGCCAGCGAGGCGGATCGCCCGCGCCGCCTCTTCCTTCAGGATGTCGCGGGCGGCGACCCGCGCCCCGTCTCCCCCGAAGGGGTCGACGTGCTGTACGCCATGCCCTCTCCGGACGGGCGGTGGGTGGTGGCGGGGCCCGACTGGAGGGCGACGCCGGACCTTCTTCATCCCCTGGAGGGAGGAGGCGAGCCTCGCCCCATTCCCGGGCTCGCCAAGGGCGAGCAGGCCCTCCGTTTCGACGCCGACGGCACGCACGTTTTCATCAGGACGGACGCGGTCGACCGGCCCTTCGCGCGGATCGCACGGCTGGACATCCGAACGGGACGAAGGGAGGCGTGGAAGGAGATCCGTCCTCCCGACACGAGGGGAGTCGCCACCATCGATTTCGTCTTTCTGGGGCCGGGCGGCCGGAGCTATTCCTACTTCTACATCGTCGAGCCGTCCACCCTGTTTCTCGTCGAGGGCGTTCCCTGAGACGGCGAGAGCCGCAGGCTTGACGCGGGGCGACCGCCCCGGGTCCCGCGTGGACCGTGACCGGGGCCGCGTGTACCATCTCGCGCCATGACCGACCGGAAACAGGCCCTGGAGGCGCTGGCCGCCGCGCAGTGGCGGCTCGCCCTCTCGCTCACCGCGGCCATGATGGCCGTCTACTTCGGCTTCATCCTGCTCGTGGCCTGGAGCGAAGCCCCTGCTCGGCCGCCTCCTCGTCCCGGGCCTCTCCCTGGGCACGCTCCTGGGGGCGCTCGTGATCGTCACGGCCTGGCTCCTCATCTGGATCTACGTGCGCTGGGCCAACGGCCACTACGACGCGACGGTCAAGTCCCTGCGGGACTCGCGCTAGTGCCCTCCGCCCTGGGCAGCCCCAACCCCGTCGCCATCGCCTTCTTCTTCGTCTTCATCGCCGTCACCCTCGGCATCACGTACTGGGCGGCCCGGCGCACGCGCACCGCCGAGCACTTCTACGCGGCGGGGCGCAGCATCACGGGCCTCCAGAACGGGCTCGCCCTCGCCGGCGACTACATGAGCGCGGCGAGCTTCCTGGGCATCGCCGGACTCGTGTCGCTCTCCGGCTTCGACGGGCTCATCTACTCGATCGGCTTCCTCGTGGGCTGGCCCATCGTGATGTTCCTGATCGCGGAGCCGCTCCGGAACCTCGGCCGCTACACGTTCGCGGACGTCGTGGCCTACCGCCTCCGCCAGACCCCGGTGCGGGTGGCCGCGGCCTGCGGAACGCTCGCGGTCGTGGCCTTCTACCTGATCGCCCAGATGGTGGGAGCGGGCAACCTGATCAGGCTGCTCTTCGGCCTCTCCTACGAGACGGCGGTGGTGATCGTGGGCTGCGTGATGCTCGCCTACGTGCTCTTCGGGGGGATGATCGCCACCACCTGGGTGCAGATCGTGAAGGCGGTCCTCCTCATGGGCGGCGCCTTCCTCCTCGCCGATGATGGTCCTTCTACGCTTCGGCGGGTCGCCCCTCGCCCTCTTCGACGCCGCGGCCGCGCGCTACGGGGCCCAGGTCCTCGCCCCCGGCCAGCTCGTCAGCGACCCGCTCGACGCGCTCTCCCTGGGCCTCGCCCTCATGCTCGGGACGGCGGGGCTACCCCACATCCTCATGCGCTTCTACACCGTGCCCGACGCGCGGACCGCGCGCACGTCCGTCAGCTACGCGACCGCGTTCATCGGCTTCTTCTACCTGCTGACGTTCGTCCTCGGCTTCGGGGCCATGGTGCTCGTGGGCCAGGACGCGATCCGGGCGGTGGACAAGGGCGGGAACATGGCAGCACCCCTCCTCGCCGAGGTCGTGGGAGGCACAGGCTTCCTCGGGTTCATCGCCGCGGTGGCCTTCGCCACGATCCTCGCCGTGGTCGCCGGCCTCACGCTCTCCGGAGCGGCCGCCCTCTCCCACGATCTCTGGGTCAACGTCGTGCGGAAGGGCCACGCTCCGGAGACGGAGCAGCTCCGGGTCGCGCGCGCGGCCACCGTGGTCCTGGGCGGCCTCTCCATCGTCCTCGGCATCGCCTTCAAGGGTCAGAACGTGGCCTACATGGTCGGCCTCGCTTTCGCGATCGCGGCGAGCGCCAACTTCCCCGCCCTCGTCCTCTCCGTCTTCTGGCGGCCCTTCACCACGCGGGGCGCCCAGGCGAGCATGCTCACGGGCACCGTCTCGGCGCTCCTCCTGATCTATCTCTCCCCTACGGTGCAGATCTCGATCCTGAAGCACGCGGAAGCACCCTTCCCGCTCAGGAACCCCGGGCTCGTGACGATCCCGCTCGCCTTTCTGGTTGGGATCGTGGTGTCCCTTCTGGCTCCGGAGAAGGACGCGAACGAGGCGTTCCCCCCCATGCAGCAGCGGCTGCACCTCGGGGCGGAATAGCTACAAGCCACATCACGGTCCTTCGGGATCGCTGACCCTGTGGAAAACCTGTGAAAACTCGTTCCGGAACGAGTTGCTTCAAGTAACTTCTGAAGCAACTCCGTCCGGACGGAGTTGCCGTGGCCGATCGCTACCGCGGTGACGGCGCCGGCCGGAAGGACTCCTGCGTTTCGACCTGGAAGTGGCCGTACGACGAGTAGCGTGCTTCGGTCTCGATGTTCAGCTGCTGCAGGGGCGGCGTCCGGCGCAACCGCGACGGAACCGGGTTGTAGACGCTCTCCTGAGATCTGTGATATTCGGGCGTCCCGTAGGTCTCCTTCATCGAGTCGGGCACCAGGATGTCGAGCCGGGGCTCCCGCCGGTACTCCGCGACGATGCGCGCCCACGCGAGCCATTCGTGGCCG
Source organism: uncultured Acidobacteriota bacterium (assembly GCA_963742595.1). Lineage (GTDB taxonomy): Bacteria > Acidobacteriota > Vicinamibacteria > Fen-336 > Fen-336 > CAVPGH01. The sequence continues at coordinate 2,891,213 of CAVUMT010000001.1, forward strand.
TTCGCGTCGTGCTCGAGCACGCTGCGCAGGACGTGCCCGGTCTCGGGGTCGATCCAGAATCGCCCCCGGCTCGGAACGTCGTGCCCCGAGTCGTCGTGCACGATCGTGGGGCTCGCCTTCTCGGCATACGCCACCTCGATCGCGTCCGTCCCCCTCACCGAGCGGCGCCCCTTCCTCTCGAAGGAAAAGCGCGGCTGGTTTTCCGGGACCAGGAACGTGAGCGCGAGCGTCGGGAAGTTCACGGTGCGGCGCAGGGGCCCGAGGTTGTAGCGACTGCTCTCGGCCAGGACCCGCCCGGCCTTCTCCACCGCCGTGTCCGGCGACTCGACGAACAGGAGCTTCAGCCGCGCCTCGCGATCGCCGACCGGGTGGCCGTCCACCTCGATCACGTCCCGAAAGACAGTCCAGGGGACCGCCCCCGGCAGGCTCACCACGACCACGTCCGCGCGCGACCTTCGCATGGTGCGCCGGCCGTTCGGATCCGTGTACTCCTGCTCGTAGCTCTCCTCCGCGGAGACGTTGCTGAAGGAGCGTGCGTACCCTGCGACATAGAGGCCGGCTCGCTCGAGAATAGTGCGCAGGTCGTCCGGCACGGGTGGGGCCGGCGGGGCCGCCACGAGGGCCGCCGCGAGCAAGAGCGGACAGGCGCCTTCCCGAGCCATCGTCGTTCCCGCTCGGCCTCCTACGTCGTGATCCTGACGTTGCCGCCCCGCGACTGGTCGCGGATCCGGTCGAGCACTTCCTGCTCCAGCTCGCGGAAGCGGGTGGTCCGCTTCAGCTCCTCGGTGCGGTGGAGCGGCAGGTCGACGTCGACCTCGTCCACGATGCGTGCCCGGGGCCGCGGACAGGATGTGGATCTTGTCCGCGAGGTAGACCGCCTCCGGCGATGTCGTGGGTGACGAAGAGGATCGTGCCCTCGATCTCCTCCCAGAGCTCGTTGATGAGGTTCTGCATGCCCAGGCGCGTCTGCACGTCGAGGGCGCCGAAGGGCTCGTCCATGAGGATGATCTGGGGCTTCACCGCGAGGGTGCGGGCGATGGCCACCCGCTGGCGCATGCCGCCCGAGAGCTGGTTCGGGTACTTCTTCTCCGAGCCGGCGAGGCCCGACCTTCTTGATCCAGGTCCGGGCCACCTGCTCGCGCTCGTCGCGGGGCGACGCCGCGGAGCTTCAGGCCGAAGGCCACGTTGTCGAGGACGGTGAGCCAGGGGTAGGAGCTGTAGCTCTGGAAGACCATGCCCCGGTCGGGCCCGGGCCCCGCGATGGGCTTGCCGCGGAGGAGCGCCTGGCCCGTGGTCGGGCTTCAAGAGGCCGGCCACGATGTTCAGGATCGTGCTCTTGCCGCAGCCCGACGGCCCCAGGAAGACCCGGAACTCGCCGCGCTCCGGGAGGTCGGGGATCTCGAGGTTCACGTCCTGGATGGCGGCGAACTCCTCGCCCGTCGGGATTGACGAACGTCTTGCCGACGCTTCTTGAGCTCGAGGACGTTCGGGGTCGGCCATCAGGACTTCCAGGTGAAGAGCGCCTTGTTGACGAGGCGGATCACCTGGTCGGTCACGACCCCGATCACCAGGATCACGATGACGAGGGCGAAGATCTGGTCCACGTGGGAGCGCTTGCCGGCCACGGTGATGAGGGCGCCCAGGCCGTAGCGGGCGTTGATGACCTCGGCCAGGATCACGTAGGTCCAGCCGATGCCGTTCATCACGCGCAGGGCCTCTCCGAGGGCGGGCAGGCTGCCCGGGATGAGCACGTGGCGCACGATCTGCCCCTTCGTGGCCCCGAGGGTGGTGGCGGTCTGGAGGTAGACCTCGTCCACCTCCTCGACCGCCTCCACGACCAGCGGCAGCAGGTAGACCACCGTGCCCAGGAACAGGAAGATGATCTTCTGCGTCTCCTCGATCCCGAACCAGACGATGGTGAGGGGCACGAGCGCGGAGATGGGCAGGAAGCGCAGGGGATCGAGGACGGGGGCGAAGAAGGCTTCGATCGGCGGGAAGGTGCCCATCAGCAGATCCCGAGGGGGATGGCCACCAGCCGCCGCGAGCACGAAGCCCATGGTGACGCGGTAGATGCTCCACCCCGCGCTCCGCACGAGCGCCTCCTCGAAGTGCAGCGCGGGGAAGGCGCGCAGCACGTCGGTGGGCGAGGGCAGGATCACCGCGGGCACGATCCCGCCGTAGGTGAGCACGCACCAGAGGCCGAAGAAGATGACGAGCCCCGGCGAGGGCCAGGCTGCGCGCCCGCTGGTTGGCGGCTGAGGCGTCTCGCGGACCTCCACTCAGTGCTCACCGCGGGATGACTTCGAAGTCCGTCCGCCGGTTCTTGGCCCGGCCCTCCGTCGGTGTCGTTGCGTGGCCACCGGCTTGTCGGGGCCGTTGCCCACCACGTCGAACTTGTTCCGCTCGAAGCCCTTCGACGACGAGGAAGCTGCGGCCACCGCGTCGGCGCGCGCTCGAGAGAGGCGCACGTTCGCGTCGCGGCCGCCCACGTTGTCGGTGTTGCCGGCGATCCGCAGGTAGGCGCTGCCGAAGGTGGCGGCCAGGTCCACCACCTGGGTGTCGAGCACCGCCTTGGCGTTCTCGTCGAGGGTCGAGGAGCCGGTGGGGAAGTAGACGGAGACGGTCTTCGTGAGGATGGGGGCGGCCGCCGGCTTGGGCGGCGTCTTGAACTCGAACTCGGGCTTGGCGGCGGCCGGCGGCCGCGGGAAGAACTCCGCCGCCGCCTCCAGGAAGCGCGTGTCCACGGTCTGGTAGGGCTCGAAGACGTCGCTTGATCTTGCCGATGCGCCGCCAGATGCCCTGGGCCGTCTTGTAGATGCTCGTTGTAGTTGGCGAGCGCGCCCTCGCCGCAGAAGAAGGCGCGGTTCTCGGCGTAGGTCGGGAGCTTCACGTCCTCGCAGCATGCCCTTCGCGTCCTCGAGGCCGATGCCGGAGAAGCTCTTGGCGAGGAGGGCGGCGGTCTTGTCGGGGTTGGCGTTCGCCAGGTCGACGCCCTTCAGCCAGCCCGCCACGAAGCGCCGCACGTCCTCGGGGTGCTGCTCGATGAAGTCGCCCCGGGCCACGAAGATGTCGGCGATGAGGTTGCTGACGCCTCGCGGGTGCTGGCCAGGATCTTCGCCCCCGGCCGCTCGCGGGCCGCGATGTAGACGTCGGGCGACCAGGACACCGCCGCGTCCACCTTGCCCGCCTTGAAGACGTTGGCCGCCTCCACCGCCGAGGTCGTGAACACCCACTTGCACGTCGCGGTTGGTGAGGCCGCCCTGGGTCAGGGCGTAGAGCGCGAAGTAGTGCGACGGCGTCGCCTCCGCGCAGGCCAGCTTCTTGCCGCGCAGGTCGGCGACGCTCTTGATCGAGCCGTCCACCGCGATCGCGTCGCCGCCGCGGCTCCAGTCGTACTGCAGGATGGCCTTGGGGTTCAGGGCTTCGGAGGCCGCCGTACTCGAGGGCGTAGGCGTCGACGGTGGACCACATGATGTCGACGCCGCCCTTGTCGCCGCCCGCGCGGAAGGCGTCGCGCGACTTCTCGAAGTCGTCGATGACGAGGAGCTCCACCTGGACGCCGTGGTCCTTGTAGAAGATGCTCTCCTTGTTGGGGGCGAAGCCGCCGTTGGCCACGATGCCGCCCGCGTAGCCGCCCCAGGTCACGATGGCGACCCTGATGGGCCGGTTGAGGCGCGCGCCGCCGGCGAGCGACGGCCGTTGCTGGACGCGGTGGTGGCGTCGCCGTCGGGGCGTCACGGCGCCGAAGTCGTCCTTGCGACACCGTGCCCTCCGCCTTGCGGTCGGGGGCCAGGACGCGAGGCGATCCGGTCGAGGACCCCGTAGCGGTAGAGGCCGTAGCCGATGAGGGCGAGGCCGCAGAGGACGAGCAGGAAACGACCGAGGGGAGTGAGCTGACGCGCCATCTTGACTTGACCTCCGCGGACGCGGGCCCGTCATGCATGGCCGGGTCCGGCTTGCGTCGGCGCGGGACGCGGCGGCGGCGCCGCTCGCGGAGGTGGTGATCGGGGTTGTCGCCGCCCTCGAGGAAGTGGCGAGACGAGGTCGAAGAGGCGCTCCTCCTCCTGGCGCTTGCGGGCCTGCAGCTCGAGGAAGGCCTGATTGCGCGCTTCCTCGCGCGGCCTTCAGCCCCTCGAGCTCGGCGTTCTTCTCCTTCAGGAACGACTCGATCTCGCTCTCGATCGCCTCGATGCGGGTCTCGGCTGCGGGCGTGCAGCTCCTGGATCTCGCGGCCCTTGGCCGCCTCGAAGGCGTCGAGCGCCTTGTCGCGCCGGACCGCGTCCTGGATCACGTCGCGCAGGGGCACCCCCGCCGCCTCGAGGGCGGCCAGGACCGCGGTGGCCTTGACCTCGCGGCCCAGGGTCGCGAGGCGCTTGCTCTCCAGCATCTCCGCGACCTTGTCGATGCCGTAGCCGTGGGCGGCGGAGCTCGATCCCGGCCTCCTCGTAGACGGCGGAGAAGCTCAGGACATCCGCGGAGACCTGGGACACGGGGCCGGCGGAGGCGGGCTCGGGAGGGGGCTCGGCAAACTCTTCCGCGGGCAGCTCCGCGGGAGCCGTCTCCGAGGGGGCGACGTCGGTCACGATCAGGCGCACCCCGCGCCCCACCAGGTCCTTGAGCTTGCTCATGATCTCCTTGTCCGCGTGCGCTCTAGATAGCAACCGCCCCGGGGGATGTCAAGGCGGGCACCCGGTACGAGTCTTGCTGGTAGACTGGGCAGGGCCGTGGTCTTCGGGACCGCGGTTACGGAAATCAAGGAGTTAGCAATGTCCATCACGAATACGGCCTGTCGTCTGGCGATGACGCTCGCGGTCGCCGCCCTCGTCGCCCCCTCCGTTGACGCCGCCCCCAAGAACGGCCGCGGGAACATCACGGCCGTGGACTGGAACGTGATGCAGGTCGCGATCCGAGGCGTGGACGGCAAGGTCAACACGTTCCGCGTGAAGCAGAACGCCGGCATCAAGTTCACCGGAGAGGGGGCGGAGAACTTCCCGAACCCCACGCTCCGGGACCTCGCAGCTCCGTTCTACGTCTGGTTCGTCTACGAGGACTGGGACGGCAAGGAAGCGCCGACGATCCAGGACTTCGACGTGCGCGAAACCCCCCGCGGCGCGGGGCGCGGCGGGAGCCACGTCGGGCAGCTCGAGCACCGGCGCCGTATCCTCGCAGGCGGCCCGGGACATGACCGTGCGCCTCTGGAAGTTCACGAACGAGAGCCGCGGCGAGTTCCAGGCGGACGTGGCGGGGAAGAAGCAGCAGTTCCGGACCGCTCATCCCAACATGCTGAGAGACTGGCGCGAGGGCGACCTCGTGATCGTCACCGTGGAAGGCCGGAACACCGTCACGAACATCAAGCGCGCGCCCTAGCCGTCAGAAGGGCTTCTTCTTGCCGAAGAGCCGGCCCGCCTGGTCCTTCAGGACCTGGGTGGCCGCGGCCTTGCCGATGCGGGTGGCGAGGTCCGTCTGCGGGTGGTTGGAGGTGCCGGTGACCTTGAACGCGACCGTGGAGAAGCCGTCTCCACGGTCGCGAAAGGCCGCGCGCAGCTCCTTCACCGCGATCTTGTCCACGAGGCCCTTGGAGAGCGCCAGGTCCATGTCGTAGTCGAGGGTACTCGTGGCGAGGCTCATCCCGCCCCGGCCCGTCATCTGCACCGCGGCCCCCTTCAGGCTCAGCACCGGGGTCTGCACCCGGTTGCTGCCGATCGTGAACTCCATCCGGCATTCGTCGAAGCTCGGGTTCGCGAGCTCGGGGAGCTGGAGGACGCTCGCGAGGAGCGCCATCACCGGGGCCTTCGTGAGCTTGCAGGACGAGACCTCGGCGGAGCCGCGGCCCTTCAGGGTGGGAAGGCCCCCCGTCCCCTCGAACGAGGCCTTGGCCTGGAGCGATCCCGTGACCGCGCGCGACGAGCCCGACTCCTTCAGCAGGGTGTCGACCTGGGCCCCTTTTACGTCCAGGCTCATCGAGTAGGCGGCCTTCTTCAGGTCGAGCTTCAGGTCGCCCGTGACGTCGCCTCCCGCGAGCTTCCCCCGGATGGGGGCGAGCCGCACTCTCTCTTTCGACATCTCGAGAGGCGACGAAACTCCCCTGACGAACAGCGTGTCCGCGAGGGCGAGCGTGCCGAGCCCCGCCTTGCCCTTCCCCTCCGCCACCCCCCCGCTGACCGTGAAGGCACTCTCCAGGTCCGCGTCCTCGACCCTCAGGATCGGCATCTTGCGGTCGTCGAACATCGACACCGTGCCGTCCTCCACGGCGAGCCGCGAGATCACGAGCCGGAGCATGGATCCCGCGAGGCCTCCGCCGCCGGTCGAGGCGGGCGTTGCCTTCGCCGTGGTCCCGGCGAGCTTCTCGTAGTTGAACGTCCCTTGCGGGTCCATGGACAGCATGAGGACGGGCTTGTGCAGGGAGAGCCGCTGAACGTCCACGTGGCCGGCGAGCAGAGAGCGGAGGTTGTAGCGGAGCACGACCTCCTCGGCCGTGGCGAGGCTGCCTGCGAAGGGAGGGGGATTGGCGACCGCCACCCCCTGGAGCGTGACCCCGGACAGGACGTCGATGTCCATGGCCTTTACGTCCACCTTCGTGCCCACGGCGGAGCTCGCCTGGGAGAGCACCTGCTCTTGGAACTCGGGGGTCTTGAGGGAAGCGACGAGACGACTGGCGTAGAACAGGACAGCGGCCATGAGAACGACGAGAAAGACGAAGACGGACAGCAGGACTTTCCTCAAGGGCCCACCTCCCCGCGCGCCTATGGTGAAGGCTGGGACGGGTCCCGGCAAGGCGCGCGGGGAGGAGTAAGATCCGCGCGCAGGAGGACGCCCCATGAACCCCAGGCCCGCCATCGCAAGAGAGGATCTCGCCGCCGTGCTCGACGGGCACAAGGGCAACGAGGTCCTTCGCGCCGCGTTCCGGGATGCCGGGGATCCCGCGGCCTTCCTGCGCGTGCTCGGCCGCTACGTCCAGTTCAACTCCGCCTTCGGACCCGGGCTCTCGAACCTCGCGGGAGAGATCGCGGCCCGTCCCGGCCTCTTCCGCGACGAGAGCGAGCCCGTGCGCATCCTCTCCGACCGCGCGGCGGAGGTGGGCTCCGACTTCTTCTACGCGGCCATCGACGAGTTCGACGACCGCGCCACCACGTGGCGCGACACCCACCGAACACTCGCCCAGGCCACCGTGAAGGGCGCGGGGACGTTCTACGGCTACACTCCGGAGCAGTTGAACGGCGTGTTGCGCATCAACGCCGCCACCGAGCAGGCCATGCGCCGCGTGTGGCACGGGCTACGGCATCGGCGAGCGCCTGGAGGAGCCGCGGCTCTTCTCCGCCATGGGCTTCCACGTGGGGAGCGAGATCCTCGCCGACCGCGAGTTCGTGATCATCGACCAGGCGCTCAAGGAGAAGCGGGCCGACCTCGTGGGCCACCTCAAGAAGACGAAGGTCGAGATCCTCGGAGAGAAGCACGACGCCTACTACTGGGTCCACATCCACACCGGGGTGGAGGCGGAGCACTTCGACGCCGCCCTGCGCGGGGTCAACAGCGCGCTCCGCTTCTACGCGGGCACGCACGACCCCGCGGAGGTCAAGGGCTGGATCCTCGGCGGCTTCGCCACGTTCGCCAAGGTGCAGTCGGAGTTCATGGACGCCCTCGCCGAGGCCTGATCCGGCGCCTCGCATCTCGTCTACACTACGGCCTCGTGTCGGGGACCTCAGGCGGAGGGTGATCATGAGCCGAGTACTCGTTCGGATCCTCGTGGTGGCGGGAGCGGCGGGAGGGCTCGGAGCCGCTCCGTCCACGCACGAGCGGTTCTGGCCTGCGTGGCGGGGCCCCGCGGCCACCGGCGAGGCCCCGAGCGCGCGGCCGCCCGTGGAGTGGAGCGAGACGAAGAACGTCCGCTGGAAGGTGGCGGTCCCGGGTCGCGGCCAGAGCAGCCCCGTCGTCTGGGGCGACCTCGTGTTCGTGACCACCGCCGTTCCGAGCGACAAGCCGGCGGTGGCGCGTCCCGCCGCCCCGCTCCCGCGTCGGGAGTGCGCGTCCATCCCGAGGTGGGCCGCGACGACCGCGTGCAGGCGTTCACCGTCCTCGCGGTGGGAAGGAAGGACGGCAAGGTCCGCTGGTCGCGCGTGGTGCGCGAAGCCGTGCCCCATGAGGGCACGCACAAGGACGGAAGCCTCGCCTCCGGCTCCGTCACCGCGGACGCCGAGCGGGTGGTCGCGAGCTTCGGCTCGTTCGGACTCTACTGCCTCGACCACAAAGGAAAGGTCCTCTGGGACAAGCAGATCGGGCAGATGAACATCAAGCTCGCCTTCGGGGAGGGCAGCTCGCCCGTCGCTCCACGGCGACCGCGTGATCGTCAACTGGGACCACGAGGGCCCGTCGTTCATCGCGGTCTTCGACGCGAAGACCGGCAAGGAGCTGTGGCGGCGCGAGCGGGACGAGCGCACGTCGTGGTCCACGCCCCTCGTGGTCGCGGGCGGCGGGCCGCAAGCAGGTGGTGATCAGCGCGACGAAGCGCGTGCGCAGCTACGACCTGGAGACGGGCGACCTCCTGTGGGACGCGGGAGGGATGACGGACAACGCGATCCCCTCCCCGGTGGCGGCGGACGGGCTCGTCTACCTGACGAGCGGCTTCCGGGGGAGCCTCCTCCTCGCCGTGCGCCTCGACGAGGCGAAGGGCGAGCCTCGCGGGGCCCCCCGCGATCGCCTGGAGCTACGACAAGGACACGCCCTACGTGCCCTCGCCGCTCCTCTACCAGGGCGCCCTCTACTTCCTGAAGGGCAACTCCGCGATCCTCACGCGCCTCGACGCGCGCACGGGAGAGAAGCAGTACAGCGAGCGGATCGAGGGTGTCGAGGGCGTCTACGCCTCTCCGGTGGCGGCGGACGGGCGCGTCTACGTGGTGGGCCGGAACGGGGTGGCGGCGACGGTGCGCGCGGGTGCTTCCTTCGAGGTCCTGGCCCGGAGCACGCTCGACGACGGGTTCGACGCCTCGCCCGCCCTCGTGGACGGCGAGATGTACCTCCGGGGCCGGAAGTCGCTCTACCGCATCTCGACGGACTGAGCGAGGATCCGGTCGAAGGGGACGTCGAGCACCGGGTAGTCGCGGCACGTCCGGTGGTTGAAGTGCCACCACTCGTGCCGCTCCACTCCGAAGCCTTCCGCGGCGAGCGCCATGATCAGGCGGTCGCGCCGGGCGCGCGCCTCCTCGGTTCCTCCTCCGTAGGCGGACGCGGCCCGCGGGCTCATCTCGTCGTAGGCGCTCGGCATCTCCACCTCCCGCGCGTCCGCGAGCGTGTAGAGAGACACGTCCACCGCGCACCCGCGGTTGTGGTTGGAGCCGCGCTCGGGGCGGGCGACGAAGCCCCGCTTTCCGGGAGGCGTCAACTCCCACATCCGCTTCGTGACCGACCACGGGCGATAGGCGTCGAAGACGAGGAGGCCGAGCCCTTCGGGGGCGAGCGTCCGGTGCGCGCGCACGAGGGCCTGGGCCACCTCCGCGCGCAGGAAGGCGCGCGCTTCCGGATAGAGGGGGGTGCCGAGGAAGTTCCGGTCGGTCGCGTAGCGGACGTCGAGGCGGAGGGTGGGATCGAGAAGGGCGAGATCGACGAAGGAGTCACCCGAGCGGGCGCCCGCGAGCGCGGCGGCGAGGAGGAAGGCCGTCGCCGGCATCTGAGCACTTAGGCTAACATGTCGAGCCGTTCCCATCGGGAGGTCCACGCATGGCCAAGGCACGACGCACCACGCACCGCAGCAAGCGCGGGAAGAAGCTCTACGCGGTCCGCGACCGCAAGGGCCGCTTCAAGGACATCCAGACCTACGAGCGCGCGCACGGCTCGGACATCAAGAGGCGGTCCAAGAAGGAGAAGGCGGGGAAGACGCGCAAGAAGGCGCGGCGGAAGACGAAGCGCTGAAGCTCTTCGGCCGGCGACCCCCGCCGGCGGAGAATCCGCGAGCGGCCGCTCCCCCCGCCCTCTCCGAGGCGGAGATCCTCCGCCGCACGGAGGAATGGAACCGCGCGGCGGACGTGTACTGGAAGGACGTCCTCGCCGAGCCCTCCGCCCGGCGCCACGTCCTCGACAAGCCGTTCGCGAGCGTCGTGGACACCCCGGCCATGCTCTACCGGCTGGGGTTGGCGCTCTCCGAGCTGCGCCTCGGGCTCGGGCACACCGTCCTCGACTTCGGGGCGGGAAGCTGCTGGCTCTCCTCCTGCCTCAACCGGCTCGGGTGCCGGACGATCGCGGTGGACGTGAGCCCGGCCGCGCTCGAGCTGGGGCGCGAGCTGTTCCGCCTCGATCCCCGGCACCGCGCCGAGCTCGAGCCGCGCTTCCTTCCCTACGACGGCCACCGCCTCCCCCTGCCCGCGGAGTCCGTGGACCGCATCGCCTGCTTCGACGCCTTCCACCACGTGCCCAACCCCGAGGAACTGCTGGGGGAGTTCTACCGCGTGCTCCGCCGGGGCGGCCGCGTGGTGCTCGCGGAGCCCGGCGAGGGCCACTCGCATTCCGAGCTCTCCGCGTTCGAGACGGACCGCTGCGGCGTGCTCGAGACCGAGCTGGACGTGGCGGTGCTGGAAGAGCGCGCGCTGCGCGCCGGGTTCACGGCCGTGCGCCTCAAACCCTACGCCGATCCCGACTCGATCTCCGTGGGGGCGAGCGAGTACGTGCGGCTCATGGAGGGAGAGGGGGCGCTCTTTCCGCTGGCGACGCTCGTGCGGAGCCTCAAGAACTTCTTCCTCGTCACCCTTCACAAGGGCGAGGAGGCGCGCGATAGCCGCAATCCGGGCCGACTCCGCGCGGCGATCGAGCTTCTGTCCCCCGAGGGCGCCCTCCGCGGCGCCGCGGGCGCGCTCCTGCCCCTCACCGTGCGCCTGCGCAACGACGGCGATACCGTCTGGCGCCACGAGATCGACGCCGCCGGCGGGTACGTCATGCTCTCCGGCCACCTCCTCGACGGCGAACGGCAGATCGTGCGGCACGGATTTTTCCGTACGGCTCTTCCGCGGGCGGTGGCTCCAGGCGATTCCGTCGAGGTGGTGGCGGAAGTACCGCTCCCCGCGGAGGGAGGTCGTCACCGGATACGTCTCGACCTCGTGGACGAGAACGTCATGTGGTTCTCCCAAGCCGGCTCGCCGGTCCTCGAGCGCGACCTGCTCGTCGAAGGCGGTTCCTCGCCCGGTTCTCTTCGCGCCCGCATCCAAGCCCAGGGTCCCCTGCGCGGCCCCGGCGGCACGCGCATTCTCTTCCGCGTGCGCCTCGTCAACGAAGGCACCGAGACGTGGCCGCACGCGCCGGAGCCGCGGCCGGGGACGGTGAGCCTGGCCGGACACGTGATGGACGCGGAAGGCCGAATGCACACCCGCGACCTCCTGCACCAGTCGCTGCCCCGCGACGTCGCCCCCGGCGGCTCCCTGGAGATGACCGCGGACGTGCGAGCGCCCTTCGAGCCGGGAGCCTACCGGCTGAAGCTCGATCTCGTGAAGGAGCACGTCTGCTGGTTCGAGCAGCGCGGCTCGCCGCCCCTGGAGGTCGCCCTCGAGGTCACGCAAGACGTGCCGGACAGCACGAACCCGGGCGTGCTGCGCGCGACGCTCGAGGTGCTGCGGCCCGCGGGTCCGGCGCGCGCCCGGAGAGGATCCGAGGTGCCGTTCCGCGTGCGCGCCACGAACATCGGCAACACGCTCTGGCGGCGCGAGGCGAGCGGGGCGGGCCAGGTGATGCTGGGGGCGCACCTCCTGGACCGAGAACGGCGGCTCCTCGTGCTCGACCACGCGCGGACCGGGCTCGCCCGCGACGTCCCGCCCGGGGACACGATCGAGATCGAGGGCGCGCTGGCGACGCCCGAAGCACCCGGCCGCTACCGGATCGAGATCGACTTCGTGGCCGAGGGCATCGCCTGGTTCGGCGCGCTGGGGTCGCCCACCGCCAGCTTCGAGATGGAGGTCGAGGCCGACTGAGGGCGCGCGGGGGAGACGCGGCGGGCCTCGGTGCGCCGCATCAGGTCGTGGACTTCCGGCCAGAGAGGGGACGGGTCGTCGGCGAAGATGGCGGCGGCGCGGGCGGGACCGACCACCCAGGCCCCGGCCTTCATCTCCGCCGCGAGCTGGCCCGGGGCCCATCCCGAGTACCCCGCGTAGACGCGCAGCCGGCTCCCCGCGCCGGGGCGTCGGGCCGCCTCCTTCACCTGATCCAGGTCGGTGGAGAAGTAGACGTCGGGAAGGACGCGCATGGCCCCCGGCGGAGGCTTCACCGGGCGCACGAGTGCGAGGACGGCATCGGGCTCGACGGGACCGCCGAAGTAGAGGGTGAGATCGGGGTCCTCGATGTCTCCGAGCTCGGTGGCCGCCTCGCGCAGAGGCACCCGCGTCGGCCGGTTCACCACGAGCCCGAGCGATCCCCCCGGCCCGTGCTGGACCAGGAGCACCACGGACTTCGTGAAGGGCCCGGAGTCGAGCCCCGGCGCCGAATAGAGAAAAACCCCCGCCTCAATCTCGCTCGATGTCATCTTGCTCGCTGTGGTTACCGCCGGTCCGGACGATAGCAGTACAGCGAGCGAGATCGCTTCCCAGAGCAGTCCCCGCCGATCTCGCCCCTTCATGCAATCCTCTCCAACCCATCCAGCTCCAAGATCGTTCCCAAAAGCACGTCCGCCCCCTGGGCGCAGTCTTCCCAGCGGGAGAGCTCGCGCGGCGAATGGCTAATCCCGCCCACGCTGGGGACGAAGATCATCCCGATGGGGCCGAGCCGCGCCATCATCTGCGCGTCGTGTCCTGCCCCGCTGGGGAGGCGCATCGACCGCAGGCCTCGGCGCGTGGCCGCCTTCTCGATCGCGCTCTGGATCGCCGCGTGCGTGCGCGCGCCCTCGTGCCGGCTGGAGTGGACGACGTCGATCTCGGTTCCGGTGTCCCTGGCGATCTTCGCGGCCCGCGTCTTCAAGGACTCGCCGAGAGCCGAGACCTTGTCTCCCGAGAGGTCGCGAAACTCCACCGTCATCTCCACGCGGCCGGGCACCACGTTGGGCGCTCCCGGGGAGACCGAGAGGCGCCCCACCGTCCCCACCTGCGCCCCCGCCTCCGCGGTGGCGATCTCGCGCACGGCGAGGACGACCCGGGACGCGGCGAGGAGCGCGTCCCTGCGCTCGGGCATGGGAGTGGTGCCCGCGTGGTTGGCGAAGCCACGCACGGTGACGTCGAAGTCGTCGATGGTGACGATGCCCTCCACGACACCGATGGGGATGCCCGCCCGGTCGAGTCGGCCTCCCTGCTCGACGTGGAGCTCGAGATAGGCGTGGAACGAGCCGGGGGCCCGTCGCGCCTCCGCGATGCGGTCGGGGTCGCCGCCGATCCTCCGGAGCGCGTCCCCTTTGCGCACCCCGTCCTGCACGCGGTCCCACTCGCCGGTCTCGATCTGGCCCACGGCCATCCGGCTGCCGTGGAGCCCGCTCCCGAAGTTGGACTCCTCGGCCGCCCACACCACGAGCTCGAGGGGATGGCGCGTCGCCACCGCCTTTTCCCGCAGCGTGGCCACGACCTCGAGCGCGCCCATGGAGCCGACGTCGCCGTCGAAGTTGCCGCCGCCGCGCACGGAGTCGATGTGCGAGCCGAAGAGGATGGGCGGAAGAGCAGGGACGGTTCCCGCTCGGACGCCGCGGATGTTCCCGGCCGCATCCACGCGCGGCTCGAGGCCGATCGCTCGCATCGCGTCCAGGACATACGCGCGTCCCGCCACGTCCGCGTCGGAGAAGGCGGTGCGGCTCACCCCGTCCCCAAACCCGCCGCCCGCGGGACGCCCGAAGACGCTCAACGCCTCGAGGCGCTCGCGAAGGCGCGCCGCGTTCACGCGAGGAACAGGGGCGGCCACCGCGGCCAGGGACGTGCGCGCCGCGCCCATCGCGGCCAGTCCTCCCAGGAACCCCCTCCGCCGCATCGGGGGATTGTAGCGTCACGGGCCCCCGCACGTTCCGCTAGAATGTGCGCAATTCTCCGGTTACCCGACAAGAGGAGGGCCCATGGCGAGCGAGGAGCCGAAGGGCAGTCTCCGTTTCGACCGCGCGGAATACGACGAGGTGGCGCCGGCGGACTTCCGCTGCTCCGCCTGCGGCGAGTCCGTGTGGAAGACGTACTACGCGGTCAACGGGCAGACGTTCTGCGAGCGCTGCAAGGCCGACCTCGAGATGAGCGCGAGCCGCGGCTCGGGGGCCGCGCGCTTCCTGAAGGCCGCTCTCCTGGGCTTCGGGGCGGGGGCCGTGGGCGCGGGCGTGTGGTACGCGGTGAGGGCGACCACCGGTTACGAGCTGGGGCTCATCGCGATCGGGGTCGGGTTCATCGTGGGCGCCGCCGTGCGGAAGGGCTCGGGGGGCCGCGGAGGATGGCGCTACCAGACGCTCGCGATCTTCCTGACCTACTTCTCGATCGTGAGCACGTACGTTCCCGACGTGATGTCGGGCTTCCGGGAGATGGCGGAGAAGGAGCAGGAGGCCGTGGTCGTGTCCATTCCCTTCGTCCTCGCGATCGCGTTCGCGGCGCCCTTTCTGGGGGGCGTCCAGAACATCATGGGGATCGTCATCATCGGGATCGCGCTCTACGAGGCCTGGAAGATGAACCGCGCGGTGCCTCTCGAGATCACGGGGCCCCATCGCGTCGGAGCGGATCAAGCACCCGTGGTCGCGTCGGCTGGACGCGAGGGTGGGTAGCCCCGCCCCCACGGCGCCGAGCGCGTGCCCCGGCTGCGGCACCGAGCTCGCGGCGTCCTTCGTCGTGTGCCCGTCCTGCCGCCGGCTCGTGCACGCCGAGGCCCTGAACGCGATCGCCGAGGAAGCGGAGCGGGCGGAGAAGGCGGGGGATCGCCGCGCCGCCCGCGAATCGTGGCGTCGGGCGCTCGAGCTCGTCCCCCGGGAGTCGCGGCAGGCCGCGCAGATCGCGGGGAGGATCACCGAGCTGACGCGGCAGCTCGAAGCCGCACCGGACCACCACGAGTCGACAGGAGCCCCCACGTGGGTCAAGGTGGGGGGTCCACTGGGCGCGGCCGCGCTCCTCCTCTGGAAGTTCAAGTTCCTCGTGGTGGCGGCGCTCAGCAAGGGCAAGCTGCTCCTCCTCGGCCTCACGAAGTCCACGACACTCGTGACGATGCTGCTCTCGATGGGCGTCTACTGGACCGCCTGGGGCTGGCGCTTCGCGCTCGGCCTCGTGCTGTCGATCTACGTCCACGAGATGGGACACGTGGCGGCGCTGCAGCGCTACGGGATCAAGGCCACGGCTCCCATGTTCATCCCCGGCTTCGGCGCGCTCGTCCGACTCAACCAGTACCCCGCGAACCGGGCGGAGGACGCGCGCGTGGGGCTGGCCGGCCCCCTCTGGGGCCTTGGAGCCGCGATCTTCGCCTACGCGGTCTATCTCGCCACCGCCGCGCCCTTCTGGGCCGCGATCACCCGGACGGGGGCGGGGATCAACCTGTTCAACCTGATCCCGGTCTGGCAGCTCGACGGCGGCCGCGGCTACTCCGCCCTGTCCCGGGGACAGCGTCTCATTCTCGTGCTCGTGGTGGCCGGCGCGTGGCTCGCCACGCACGAAGGCCTCCTCGTCCTCATCGGCCTCGCGGCCGCGGTGCGCCTCTTCGGCAAGAGCGACGCTCCCGAGCCGGATCGGGGAGCCCTCGCCCAGTTCGTCGTCCTGCTCGTGGCGCTGTCCGCCCTGGCGGCGATCCGCGTTCCCGGGATCGCGGATCGCTAGGAGACGGCTCGGGCCGCGCGGTCAGCGGCGCTGGGCGTCCGCAACACTCACCGCCGAGAAGCGCACCTCGCCCTCCCCGGGCACGAGCTGGGCGAGCTTGGCGAGGTCCGCCGTCACCACCGTCGCGATCTTCGGGTACCCGCCCGTGGTGGGGGCGTCGGCGAGCATCACGATGGGCTTCCCGTCGGGGGGCACCTGGATGGAGCCGGGGACCATCCCGTCGCTCGTGATCTCGCTCTCCCGCGCGGCGAGGCGCGGCCCCTCGAGACGGCAGCCCGTGCGGTCGGACGTGGGGCCGACGCGGAACGTCTCCCGGAGGAACCGCTCGACCTCCCCCGGCGGGAAGAGGTCGTACTGGGGACCGAGGATGGTTCGAACCACCACGCGAGCCGCGGGCGGCTCCCAGCCGGTCTCCGCTCGCGGCTCGCGTGGTAGTCCCACCGCAAGGAAGTCCCCGCCCCTCAAAGCCCGTCCCTCGATCCCACCAAACCCTCCCGCCAGGTCGGTGGCTCTCGATCCTCCAACTCGCGGAACCTCTATCCCCCCCGCGAAGGCGATAGCGGCGCGCGCCCCCGAGCGTCTCCCCGTGAAGACGAGCACGTTGTCGGGCCTCGCGAGCACCGCCGTGCCCAGAGGTACCGGCCAGTCACCCAGGTCCGCGCGCCGGAGCACCGCTCCCAGGTCCCCCCCGGCGATCGCGAAACGCATGACGCGGAGAAAGCGAAGCGACGGCCCGGCCATCGTGCACTCGAGCGCGGCCGCGTCCTCGTCGTTCCCGACGCGCGCGTTGGCGTCGCGGTGCCCGGCCGCGTCCGCCGGCCCCGCGCCCGTCACCCCGAAGCGCCGCTGCCCGTTTCGTCCGAGGTCCTGGACCGTGGTGAGGAGCCCCGGCTCGAGCACCTCGAGCGCGGGAGTGCCCGTCGGAGAGGGGACGCGATCGGGCTCGCTGTCCCGGAGCGCGTCCACCGGCTCGAAGCGGACGCGGTGGCCGGGTGCGAAGAGGGACGGCGGGTCGCGTGACGGATCGTAGGGTCGAACGGCGGTTCGCCCGAGAAGACGCCAGCCCCCGGGCGAGACGACGGGGTAGACCCCCGTCTGCCGTCCCGCGATCCCCACGGAGCCCGCGGGCACGCGTACGCGCGGCGTCGACAGCCGGGGGAGTGCCAACTCCTCGGGGAGCGGGCCGAGGTAGGCGAACCCGGGACGGAAGCCGAGCATGAAAGCGGTGTACTCCACCGAGGAATGGCGCGCCACCAACTCCGCCTCCGAGAGGCCGAGCGCGCGCGCCGCCTCGGCGAGGTCGGGCCCCGCCTCGCCGCCGTAGACCACGGGGATGCGGTGGAGGGGGCCGGGCTCCTCCGCCCCCGGGGGCGCTTTCGCGCGGTCGAGAAGGTGCGTGCGCACGTCGTCGAAGCGGACGCGTCCGGGGTCGTACGTCACGAGGAGCGACCGGTACGTGGGCACGGCCTCGCCGAGGCCGGGGAAAGGATCGCGGAGGAGCGCCCGATCGAGCGCACGCACGCTCGCCGCGACCGCGGCGTCGATGTCCTTGCCGAGCTCGACGGTGACCGCGGCGTCGCCGACGGCGAGGACGCGCGGATACGTCAATCGCCGAGGGGGGCGATCGCCACGCCTGCCCCCTCGAGCGCGCGGCGCACCGCGCGGGCGATCGCGACGGCCTGCGGGTTGTCGCCGTGGAGGCAGAGGGTGTCCGCCTCGAGTGCGATCCGGCTCCCGTCCGCGGCGGTGACGCGGCCGTCGCGCGCGATCTCGAGCGCCTGGGCGGCGGCCCGCTCGGGGTCGGCGAGGACCGAGCCCGCGACGGAGCGCGGCACGAGGTGGCCGTCGCCGGAATACGCCCGGTCCACGAACGCCTCCGCGGCGTAGCGGAGGCCTTCCGCCTCCGCCGCGCGGCGCATGGGAGCCGACGAGGCGAGACCCACGAACACGAGCCCCGAGTCCACCCGCGCCACGCCCCGAGCGATCGCGCGGGACAAGCCCTCGTCGCGCGCGGCCTGGTTGTAGAGGGCGCCGTGCGGCTTCACGTGGCGCAAGGAGCCGCCGTGGCTCCGCGCGAAGGCCTGGAGCGCGCCCACCTGGTAGAGCACGTCCCGCTCGACCTCCGCGGGCAAGGCCTGGATCTCCCGCCGGCCGAAGCCGCGCACGTCGAAGTGGCTGGGGTGGGCGCCCACCGCCACCCCCGCGCGGAGGGCGAGGCCCACCGTGCGATCGATGACCGAAGGGTCACCCGCGTGGAAGCCGCAGGCGACGTTGGCCGAGGTGACGTATTCGAGCAGCTCCTGGTCGGCGCCCATCGTCCACGCCCCGAAGCCCTCGCCCATGTCCGCGTTGAGGTCGATCCGGCGCGCCATGGCCGCGAGACTACGCTCTCGGGAGCACCCGCGCAAAGCCGGGAATAGAGCCGGGCGGCCACCGGTATCTCTCGCGTAGGAGGATTGAAATGAACGCGATCGCCGCTCTCGCCTGGCTAGTCGCCCCCGCCGCCGTGACCGCCGTCACACCCGCCCGTACCGCCCCTGTCGCCAAGACCGCTCCCCGGGTGGAGGTGGCCTTCGTCCTGGACACCACGGGCAGCATGGGCGGCCTCATCGAAGGAGCCAAGCGGCGCATCTGGTCGATCGCCCGCCGCATCGGCGAGGGCCGCCCGCGCCCGGACCTCCGCATCGCCCTCGTGGCCTACCGCGACCTCGGAGACGCCTACGTCACGCGCGTCTTCGACCTGACGTCCGACATGGACCAGGTCTACCAGAACCTCACGAGCTTCCAGGCCTCCGGGGGCGGGGACACGCCCGAGCACGTCTCCGCGGCGCTCTCCGACGCGGTGAGCAAGGTCTCCTGGTCCCGCCAGGCCGGCATGCAGGTCATCTTCCTCGTGGGAGACGCGCCCCCGCACCTCGACTACCAGGACGGCTACGACTACCGCCGGCACGTGCGCGAAGCGCGGGAGCGGGGGATCGCGGTGGAGACGGTGCAATGCGGCGGCGATTCCGAGACCGCGCGCGTGTGGACTCAGATCGCGAGCCTCGGGGGCGGCCACTACGCCCGCATCGACGGACAGGGCGGCATGCCCGTGATGGTCACGCCGGTGGACGCGGAGCTTGCCCGGCTGAACGCGGAGCTCGGAGCGACTGTGGTAGCCGCGGGCAGCCGCGCGGAGCAGAACCTGGCGTCCCGTCGCCTGGACGCGCGCGCGGCCATGCCCGCGGCGATGGCGGCGGAGGCGGCGTCCTACTACGCGAAGGCCGAGAAATTGGCCGACCAGGACCTCGTTGACATGGCACCCGCCGCGCAGAGAAACGAGCTCGAGAGGCTCAGGGCGCGGCCGGAAGATCTTCCCAAGCCCCTTCAGAGCAAGTCCGACAAGGAGGCGCTCGCCTACCTCGAATCCCAGAAGCAGAAGCGCCAGCAGCTCCAGGGCCGGATCGTCGAGCTCCAGAAGGAGCGCGACGCGTACGCGGCCAAGGCCCAGCCCGCGAAGGACGGCTTCGACGAGCAGGTCGTGCAGTCGCTCCGCGAGCGCGCGGAGAAGGCGGGCATCCAGTACTGACTAGCCGGGCCGCTGCAGGGAAAGGCGCGCGGGCATCCCGCGCGCCTTCAGCTTTTCCAGGAACGGCTCGACGGGAACGCACCGCTCCGGCGGCAGGACGCCGCGGGCGCTTATCCGCCCCTCGAGGACCATGCGCGCGACGATCGCGGGGGCGAAGCCGGTGTCGCGGGCGACCGCGGAGAGCGGCGGCCGGCGTTGGGGCCCCGCCGTCATGTCGTACCGGACGGTGAGCGGACCCTCGCGATCCCTTCCCTCTGCGACAACGGCGATGCAGTCCCGGTCGTCCACGAATGGAGGCGGGGGCGGCTGACGGCCCAGGCAGTCGAGGAGCACGTCGCGCGGAGCCACTCCGCGTGGACCCGGCCGCGAGTCGGCGAGGCCGAGGCCGATGAGCAGCCCGAGCTTCTCGGCCTGCGCGGCGTCATAGGCGATCTTGAAGAAGCACTCCCGCAGCCCCTTGGCGCGGAACGACAAGGGCAGCGTCGCGACCTCGGAGTGCAGGCTCAGGTGCACGCGCTGGAGGCCGACGTCGAACAGGACGTCCTCCGGTCTCGCGCGCGGCGCGGTGGAACGAAAGCGACCGCGGGTGAAGACCATGGGCCGGAGCGTGAACTCGTCGAGGACGGTCGCGGCGGAGAAGCCGAAGGCGAGGGGGCTCCGCGCGGGCGTGAAGTCGACACCGCCGTTGTAGATCCGGATGGCGGAGACTCGGGTGAGCCGATCCGCCGCTGCTCGCGCGAGCACGTTGGTGATGCCGGGGGCGCTTCCCATCCCGAGGACGGCAAGGAGCCCGCGGCGCCGGAACGCGGGGTGGTATTCGAGCTGGCGCCGCGTGGTGTGGAAGAGACCGCCGAGGTCCAGGTAGTGGCAGCGCGCGTCGAGCGCGGCCTCCATCACCGCGGGGTTCATCGGATAGGGCGCGCAGTTGACCACGAGGGCGGCGCCCGCGAGGGCCTCACGGAGCTCGCGAGGATCGCGAGCGTCCAGGACGCGGGGCTCGGTGCTCCGGCTTCCGTAGCGCCGGGCGATGCGGGCGCACGCACCCTCGTCCCGGTCGAGGAGTCGCACAGGAAGGCCGGAGCGGGCGAGGTCGTGGACGACCGCCCGGCCCATGGCTCCGGCACCTCCGAGGACGGCCACCGGACGGCGAGCCATCGCGCGCGGCTACTTCGGGGCCATCCGGAGCGCGCCGTCCAGCCGGATCACCTCGCCGTTCAGCATCTCGTTCTCCACGATGTGGCGGACGAGAGCGGCGTACTCTTCGGGCCGGCCCAGCCGCGAGGGGAAGGGCACCTGCTGTCCGAGGGAGAGCCGCGCCGTCTCGGGAAGCCCGGCGAGGAGCGGCGTGTCGAAGATCCCGGGGGCGATCGTCATGACCCGGATGCCGCTCCGCGCGAGTTCGCGGGCCACGGGGAGGGTCAGGGCCACGATGCCGCCCTTGGACGCGGCGTAGGCGGCCTGGCCGATCTGCCCGTCGAACGCGGCCACGGAAGCGGTGTTGACGATGACGCCGCGCTCTCCCGTCTCCGTGGGCTCGCCCGCGGCCATGGCCGCGGCGGCGAGCCGGATCACGTTGAAGGTGCCGACGAGGTTGATGCGGATCGTGCGCTCGAACGCCTCGAGGGGATGGGGCCCCGCCTTCCCGAGCACCTTCTCCGCGGTCCCGATCCCCGCGGCGTTCACCACTCCCTGGAGCCCGCCAAAGCGCTCGCGGGCCGCGGCCACCGCCTTCTGCACGTCCGCCTCGCTCGTGACGTCGGTGCGGACGAAGTGGGCACGGGCTCCGAGCTCGGCCACCATCTTCGCGCCGCCCTCCGCGTTCACGTCGAGCACGACGACGTTCCCCCCCGCGCCGGCGAGGAGCCGCGACGCGGCGCCCCCGAGGCCGGAGGCCCCTCCCGTCACGAGGAACGTGTGGCCGGCGATCAGCATGTGCGGCTTCCTTTCGGGCGAGACGAGCCGGCCGTCATTCTAAAGAGGGCAGTCGAGGCGGTCCACCTGCGCAACGGCTTCGCGCCCAATGTTGTTGATCGAAAGTGTCTACTTTGTCGAGGGAGGTTTCGACCCGGCTCAATGTGACTTGATACGCCTCAAGACTTCATCCCATGGGATGCCACCCGGTCTGCCCGCGGCGAGGTCACGGTCCAGCTCGTCTGACCGGGTGTCCACCTCGTGGACTTGTGGCGGGGTCAGCGGAAGCAGGTCCGGACTCCGCCCCACGCGCTCCCACAGTCGATCCAGAAGTTCCAGCTGCTCCTCGGGCGACAACGCGTCCAAGTCGATTTCAGGGTGCGCCATGACGCATTCTCTCGCGCTCTACCGGGTAGGTCCAATGCAGGGGGCTAATACCCCGCATCCGCATCACGTCTTCGCACGGTACCGAGCATGGATCATCCCATTGTCGAAACCGCGTTCGTCGAGGAGCTCGAGCTCAACGCGAACCTTCTCCGGCAGATACGGATTGCCGCTACCTACAATGATCGGCGCCACGAACACGTGGTACTCGTCGACGAGGCCGGCCCGAATCGCATGCTCGGCGAGGGACGGACCCGCCACCGCAACATCCCGCGTCGCCTCCGCCTCGAGTTGCCGTACCGTTTCCGGGTCGAACTTCCGCTCGAGCCGCGTCTACGCCGTACCGAGAGCCCGCTTTAGCAGCGAGATCTGGCCAGCATGGTACAGGTTGTGCTGCGTGACTCCAATGAACTGTGTGTACGCAGTGTAGGGAGCTTCAGGAACCAGAGGGTGGTCCAAACGCTCCTCGGAGAAGGCGCGCACCTTGTGTCGGAGTTCCTGGTCGAGTCGGACAGTCTCCTGGACCGCCGTTTGCCAGTTCTCTGCCGTAGGCTCGGGACAGGAAGGCCAATCCTCCGTCGGCGAGAGCTGTCGCCCGTCCCCGGCCAATCTCCGAAGGACCAGACCGTAGGTGCCGCCGAGGTGCAAGACAAGCTCCCAGATGCTGTGCGCACCCGGTATTGGATGGGCGGCGGCCTGCTCGGCAGACACGCCCGCCACGGACTCCAGGACGGATGGACCATGCCAAGCTTCTCCCTCGAGTGCTCGCCGGAGCTGCTCCTCCAATCGCCTGGTCTCGCCACTCATGTGCCCCTCTTAGTCGGCCGAACACCGAGATGACCTGCGAGCGCGCGCCGTCCTTGACCGTCGCGCGCTCAGGTGCATCTCGTTGCTATCCGGCTTGGATGAGGCTGCAGCCCGAAGCTCGTCAAGCGGCCACGTGTGCTCCTCGGCAGTCTCAAGGCCCAGGAAGCCACCCCACTCCAACACGAGTTCGAGATAGAGGGTGAATGGCAGGTCATGCGTCTCCTCCAAGACCACCGGGTCGGCACTCGCGTTCGGCACCTCGACGCCCAACCACATTCCGCCGGAGACATTCGCCTTGTGGTAGTCGTCCGGTGCGCCCCGCGCGCGCGCTTCAACCTGCCTTCCGCCATGCGCTGCCGGCGCGCGACGGCACAACGAACAGCCAAAATCACGCCTCAAGCGATGAACGTACCGTGCGGCCGCGGCATCGCTCACGCAGAGAGCGACATGATCACGCTCGTGATTTCCAGGCAGCGTCCCAATGGCGGCGCCGATACACAAAATACACGACCATGGCCCAGTCGAACGCTGCACAGAATGCGCCATAGGCGAGAGGAATCTTTGTCGCTTCTCTTCCTCCGAAGACGCCCACCTGCATGTGGGCTTGAACCTCATGCAACAGGTCCCAGCCCCCATGCAGCGCGTATCCAGCTATCAGCACAACAGGCACTCTCGTGCCTAGGCATCCCATAACAGCGAATGCCAATACCGCGACGGTTTCTAGGCTCCATGCCGCCGCGTCTCCGAAATAGGACGTGCAAGCGAGATAGAACGCGGCAATGGCGATCAAGAACAACCCGTAAAGGGTCGCCTCGTGCTTCGCAGGCACGAACCTGTGCGAGAGATACATCGAGCCCGCAGCGGCCAAGGCGCCGATGCTCACGTACCAAACCATGATGATCGCCAGGCCCATTAGCCTGCTCCCGATCTCTAAGCCGCTACCAAAGTCGTTTCGCCGCCGAACGTTCGCGCTGAGCCGCGGCGCTCCCGTTTCATCGGCGCCGACGGCTCCAGCGCGAGGTTGGCCGGCCCGCTACTGTTCGCAAACCGAAGGCCTCAAGAATTGGTTCATCGTCGCTGGGACACGAACAGACCATCTCCCGTCGTACACCCGGACGCCTCCGCCGCATTCGCGGAATTGCGCGCGATCGTCAGCGTGCCCTGCGCCGAGCGAAAGGCCACCCAGTCGCCGACCGGCACGTCGGCAAACCCACGTCCGAAGAACACGTTGAGGGTGCGGTCGTGGCATCGCAGTTGGAAGAAGTCTCCGGACGCGATGCCAATCGACCGGAGATCCGCCTCAACGAAGCTCGTGAGGAGATTGCCAAAGGGCAGATCCACTCGTGTCACAGTGCCGGATGCGCCCCCATCGCGAAACACCGTTGCGACCGGCGGTGATGCGGGCTCGACGGGCCGGGGTTGGCTCGCGGGCGGCACGATGCCGCTCATCCGGAGGTAGACGGCAAGCTGACCGTAATGGTCCGAGGCGTGCCAGACGGCGAGCGTCGTAAGCCCCAGGCGTGTGCTCATACCACCGTACGGTCCGCCCGCGGGGTCCAGCGCATTGGCCGGCGTCATTGTCCGTAGTACGCGCCCTGCGTAGGCGAACGATTCGCGCAAGTAGGCCATCAGCTCGGTTTTCGTCGTGGCCGCATGCGGTCCACCGGTGCCGCACGCCGCGGGAGGCTCCTTCTTCTCGATTTCATTGAAGAACGCGAAGTTGCTGCACGCCACGTGCTTGACTTGCTCGCCAAACGTCCGGACGTCCTTAAACGCACCGTCGGTCGGCTTGAACCCGTACGACGCGGCCGGCATGGCATCGGCGAGCGCGATGAACGACTGCTCGATCATTGTGAACGACTGCCCGACGGTGGTGGCCATCGGGTCCACGGGTTCCTGGCCAATCAGGTGAGCAGGGAACGTCAGAAAGGCGGCGATAGCAAGAACCGTGGTGAAGCACTGACATCGCTTCGTTCCCTGAAACAGGTGCGGCATTGTCGCAACTCCTTGTCCGGCCAACACCGCGCATCAGCTGCGAAGCGCGACTCAGTTAAGAAAGGTGCGTCTTGGTGCCTTCCTCCAAGTCTAAGCCCGCGCTTCGTCAGCTGCATGCGCTTGTTATGCCGCCTGTCGCAGGCTACTGGATTCTGCACTCACCTTTCACGGGGCCGATCGCGTCCTTCAGGCCGTGGAGTTCAAATGTCTCGGTGATTCGTCCTTGAGCGAAATGGTCCGTCTGAACCACTAGGCGATCGACCGAGAGCAACTGCTGGACGAAGGGCCTCGTGTCACCGGCGAGGAATGCGGCCTTGTGGTCCGATGAAATTGACCACCGCTTCTTCTCCGCCTTGGCCGTACCGAGCCGTGTCCATACGGTGGGGTCAGTGGCGCCCATGAAGCGCCCTCTCCAACTGAGCAACACGTCGACCTTCTTTTGCATGCATCTCATGACTAGCTGAGCCTTGAGGTCGTTGCCCAGGAGGCTGAGGCCCACGATGGTCGTGTCGTTGAGAGGGTCCTTGGCTACGTGGACCTGCCACTGGCCGGGAGTGGGCGTATCGATCGACCCTTGCTCCGACACGGCAAGGTCCGGCGCGGCGACTTTCGCGACAGAGCGTGCCAACGAGTCGAAGCATTCCAGGCGATCGGTCACGTCGTCGACAGCGCTGCATTCTGCGATGGCCTTCTTCAATTCCCGCTCCTGACAGAAGGTGGCAACAGGGCTAAAGAGGAGCAGCCATACGGCAACGACTATTCGCATTCCTGCCTCCCGCCATCGGTCGGCATAACACTTAGTCAGCAGAACTGGCGAATCGTAGCGCAAAGCCGCAAGTCCGACGCCGGCCCTGGTATCTGATCATCGAGAGGCTAGTCGGTCGGTCGGAGGGCTGCGGGCCAATTGATTACTCCTTGCGAAAACGGCCGGGCTCGTGCTGCGTCAGCAGGCTCGTCACTGGTCGTCGTCCAGGGGACTTCTCACGCCTTTCCCCCCGACGGTCGTGATGTGGGTGCCTAGTCGACCAGGAACTTCAGGCAGCGCGCGAGCGTCTTCTTCAGCTCGCGGCGGTCGACCACCATGTCCAGCATGCCGTGCTCGACGAGGAACTCGGAGCGCTGGAAGCCTTCGGGGAGCTTCTGGCGGATCGTCTGCTCGATGACCCGAGGTCCCGCGAAGCCGATGAGGGCCCCGGGCTCCGCGATGTTCAGGTCGCCGAGCATGGCGAAGCTCGCGGTCACGCCCCCGGTGGTGGGATCGGTGAGGACGCTCAGGAAGGGGAGCCGCGCCTGGTGCAGCCGGGCGAGGGCGGCAGAGATCTTGGCCATCTGCATGAGGGAGAGCGTGCCCTCCATCATCCGCGCGCCCCCGGAGCAGGAGACGACGACGAGGGGCAGGCGCTCCGCCTGGGCCTTCTCGATCGCGCGGGTGACCTTCTCGCCCACCACGACGCCCATCGAGCCCCCGATGAAGCCGTACTCCATGGCCGCGATGATGGTGCGCCGGCCGTCGAGCTCTCCCACCGCGGAGACGAGCGCGTCGTAGACGTCCGTCTTGGCCTTGCTGTCCTTGAGGCGGTCCGCGTAGGCCTTGGTGTCGCGGAAGCGGAGGGGGTCCGCGCTCACGAGGTTCTCGTCGAACTCCTCCCAGTCGCCGTCGAACAGGAGCTCCAGACGCTCGCGCGCGGTGATGCGGAAGTGGAAGGCGCACTTCGGGCAGACGAAGGAGTTCTTGACCACGTCCTTGCGGTAGAGGATCTCCTTGCAGGAGGTGCACTTCAGCCACAGCCCCTCGGGGACGCGGCTCTCCTGCTCGCGGGCGATGAGGGGCGTCTGCTCGCGGCGGAACCAGGCCACGCTCCCGCCTAGCCTCCCGACTCCTCGTCCTTGTCCAGGTCGTTCTCGACCCCGAGCATCTTGCAGGCACCGTCGTAGATCTGCTTGGCCGCGTTCTTGCGCGATTGCAGGTCGGCGAGCCGCTCCTTGACCTTGGACAGCTCCTCTTCGATCTGCTCGTTGAGGTCGTCGATCTGCTTGCGCGTCATCTCCAGGGTCTGCGCGTAGAACCTCGCCTGGTCGTCCGAGAGCGCCATCCCTGTCGCCTCCCCCTACTCGATCCCGAAACGCTTCAGCAGCGTATCGAACGACATCGCGTCCGGCACCGCGGGCTCGTCGTCCGGCGCCCGGCGTCGCGTCGCTTGGCGCCTCATGCGACAGGACCCGGTGCTCCCCCGACCGCTCGTCGTGAGAGGCCTCGTCGCGCTCCTCCCGATCGAACAGCACCTCGAGGAGGCGGGCCAGCTCTCCCGCCGCCGGAGGCTGGCGCTCGCGGAGCACCCACTCCAGGCCGCGGTGCATCTCTCCCGCGTCCTGGTAGCGCTCGTCGGGGTCCGGAGCGAGCGCCTTCATCACCACGTTCTCGAGCGATTCCGGGATCCGGGGGTTGAGCTGCCGGGGAGGCTCGATCTGCCCCTGGCGCACCGCCTCCAGGATGCTCAGCTCCGTGGCCCCTCCCAGGAACGGCTTCTCGTCCGTGATCATCTCGTAGAGGACGATCCCGAGGGAGAAGATGTCGCTTCGCCGGTCGATGGGGCGGCCCCAGGCCTGCTCCGGGCTCATGTAGAGGAGCTTCCCCCGGAGCGCGCCCCGGTCGGTGTTGCCGGCCTTGGTCGCGGCCTTGGCGATGCCGAAGTCCGTGAGCTTCACGTCGCCCTCGAAGGAGATCATGATGTTCTGCGGGGACACGTCGCGGTGGACGATCTCCATCGGCCGACCCTTGTCGTCCTTCTTCCGGTGCGCGTACTCGAGGGCCGAGCAGAGCTCCTGCACGATGTGGAGCGAGAGGTCGAGGGGCATGCGCATCCCCTTCTCCTTCGCCCGCTTCAGGATCGTCCGGAGGTCGTGCCCGTGCACGTACTCCATGGCGATGAAGTAGGTCTTCTCGATCCGGCCGAGGTCGAAGATCTGCACGATGTTCGGGTGGGTGAGGCCGGCCACCATCTTGGCCTCGTCCACGAACATGTCGACGAACTCCTTGTTGTCCGAGAGGTGGGGGAGGATGCGCTTGACCGCCACCACCTTCTCGAACCCCTCGACGCCGCTGCGCTTGGCCTTGAAGACCTCGGCCATGCCTCCCACGGCCACGCGGTCGATCAGCCGGTAGGGGCCGTAGTCGTCGTCGCGCCAGTGCGTCCGCCCCCTGGCACCTTCTCCCGTCTTCGGGGGCGTCTCTTCGAGGGCGTTCTCCGCGAGCCCGGCGAGGTCGATCCCGGGGAGGCTCTCTCCTTGGGGGGCGCGTCCGCGATCTGGAACTTCGTCCCCGTCCGGCTCGCCACCGCGGGGAAGCCGAAGTCGTCCTGGCCCTCTCCGCCGTCGGCCGGGGCGAGCGGCTCGAGCTCGTGCGACGGGAGCGGCGTGTCCGCGTCGCGCGCGTCTCCCGGTTCCTCGTCGGAGACGGGAGCGAGGCGCGCGAGCAGCTCGTCGACGTCCTCCCCGGCAGGGTCGACCTTCCGAGCCGAGGGCGGGGGTGAGCGCGGAGATCCGGTCGAGAAGCGCGTCGATCTCTTCCGGGGGAAGCTCCGCACCGCGGACACCCTGCGACGGGGACTCCGAGGCAGCGGCCGGGCTCGCTCACCTGGACCTTGATCGGGCTCTTGCGCACCACACGCGTCGAGGGCGGCGCCTTTGGGAGGGGGCAGGGGAGCATCCACCATGTCGCCGAACAGGTCCTCGGAGGTGACGAAGTCCTGATCGTCGGCGCGGGGGGCCGCGTCCTTCGGCTTGCTTCGGACCCGTCGTCATGTCTTTCCCATGCCCGTCGGTAAAACTCTGTGGCTATCAAGAGGATAGCCTACGCCCGGTGGCGCCTTCCAATAGAGATAAGCAGGGACCCCGAGGGCGGTGAGGACGAGCCCCATTCCCGAGTTCCGAGGGTCGGAAACCGGCATGTAGACGAGGAAGAAGAAGGAAACGAGGATGTAGAGGGCCGGGAGCACGGGGTAGCCCCACACGCGGTAGGGCCGCGGCAGGTCCGGCCGCTTCCGGCGCAGGACGAACAGGCCCACCACGGTCAACACGTTGAAGAGCAGGGACGAAAAGGCCGTGAGCGTCAGGAGGTCGTTGTAGGTCCCGGTCAGGGTGAGCGCTCCGGCCACGGCTCCCGTGCATCAGGAGCGCCGTCGCGGGCGTGCGGTAACCGGGATGGATCTTCGCCACTCCGTTGAAAGAAGAGCCCGTCGCGCGCCATCGCGAAGACCACGCGCGCTCCGGACAGGGTGAGCCCGTTCACGCAGCCGAACGTCGAGACGAGGATCGCGATGGCGATGAAGGCGCCCCCGGCGGGCCCGATCATCCGCACCGCCGCCTCGGTGGCGATGCGGTTCTCGGGCACCGCGGCCATCTCCGAGATGGGGACCAGGTAGAGGTAGACCATCACCGCCGAGCAGTAGACGGCCGTGACGCCGAGCGTGCCCAGGATGAGCGAGCGGTGGAGGTTCCGCTCCGGATCCTTCACCTCCTCCGCGGCGAACGTGATCGACTGCCAGGCGTCGTAGGAGAACAGGGCCTTGGCCATGGCCCCGGCCAGGGCGGCGAAGAGGCCGATCTTGAGGCCTTCCGCCCCCAGCTCGAGGCTCGCGAGGGGGGTGAAGTTCGCGGCGTCTCCGCGGCCGGTCGCGATCGCGAGCACGACGAGCACGGCCACCGCCGCCACCTTGGCGACCGTGAAGACGTTCTGCACCACCGCCCCCGTGCGGAGGCCGGTGACGTTGATCCAGGTGAGGGCGCCGATCACCACGAGGGCCACCGCCTGCGCGGTGTTGAAGGAGTAGCCGCCGACGGTGAAGAGCACGTGGGCCTCGCCGATCCCCGGGAGGAAGAAGCCCAGCGTCTTGGCGAAGGCCACCGAGACCGCGGCCACGAAGCCGGTGTTGATCGCGAGCAGGAAGGTCCAGCCGTAGAGGAATCCCCAGATCGGGGAGAAGGCCTCGGAGAGGAAGACGTACTGGCCGCCCGCCCGCGGCAGGGCCGCGGCCAGCTCCCCGTAGGACAGGGCCCCGGCGAGGGTGAGGAAGCCTCCGAGCACCCACAGGCCCAGGAGAAGCCCGGGCGACTGCAGGTAGCCCGCCATGATCGAGGGGGCGAAGAAGATCCCCGAGCCGATCACGCTGCCCAGGACGAGGGTGGTGGCGTCGAGCAGGCCGAGTCCACGGACGAGCTCGCCCCCGCGCGGCTTCGCTACGGCGTCGGTCACGGTCAAGCGCGCCTCCGGGAAGGGCGGGAGGATAGCACGCCCGGCCCCGTCCCCGGCCGCCGGGTATAATCTGAACCCAGGGAACACACACTTTCTGGGAGGGGACGGGACCGCGAGATGGATCTCATCTTCGACCTGCTGCTCAACAACGCCTATGTTCCCTGGATCCTTCTGGGAGTTGCTGTCCTATTCCTGTATCAGAAGTTCTCGCACAAGGTGTCCGTGCGCGTTCCCGGCTCCGGCCTGACCCGGGACGACATGCTGAACAAGGTCCTGGGCTCCCGCTGGAGCGAAGGCAAGCTCGAGCGCCAGGTCGCCACGGAGAAAAAGGCCGGCAACTGGCTGGCCGCCGGCAAGATCCTGGAGGACATGGACCGGCTCCCCCAGG
The DNA here is from genome assembly GCA_963742595.1 of uncultured Acidobacteriota bacterium. Taxonomy (GTDB): domain Bacteria; phylum Acidobacteriota; class Vicinamibacteria; order Fen-336; family Fen-336; genus CAVPGH01. The sequence goes on from CAVUMT010000001.1 coordinate 2,921,233, forward strand.
CCGGCGAGCTGTACATCGAGGGACAGGAGTTCTGGGCCGCGGCCGCAACCTTCGAGAAGATGGGAAAGGCCGAGCGCGCCGCCGAGCTCTTTCTCCAGGCGGGCGACTACAAGAAGGCCGCGGCGCTGCTCATACAGTGCGGCAAGCCCGGCCGCGCCGCCATCCTCTTCCAGGAGAAGGGCAATAGCCTCGAGGCGGCCCGGCTCTTCGGCCTCGCCGGACAGTGGGACAAGGCCTCCGACCTCTACTCCCGCAGCGGCTATCCGCTGCGCGCGGCCGAGGCCTTCGAGAAGCAGGGCGCCTTCATCAAGGCCGCGGAGGCCTACGAGAAGCACTTCACGGAGAACGTGACCTACGCCACGACCTATTCGGCGACCGCCACCACCGGGGAGACGAAGAGCGCGCTCCTCGCGGGCCGGCTCTACGAGAAAGCCGGCGACCTGAGCCGGGCGTTCCAGGTCTACAACAAGGGCAGCTTCTTCAAGGAAGCGGCGGGGGCCCTGAGCCAGCTCGGCCAGCACGCCAAGGCCGCGGAGATGTACATGCGGGCGGAGGATCACCAGTCCGCGGCGAAGGCGTACGAGCAGGCGGGCGACCCGGTGAAGGCGGCGAACCTCCTCGGCGAGGTCGCGTACAAGGGCGACAAGGCGGCGGAGGCGGCGGCCCACTTCGTGAAGGGGAGGGACTTCCTGCGTGCGGCCGAGCTCTTCGAGTCCGTGGGCATGCTCGCGGAAGCGGCGGGGGCCTACGAGACGGGGGAGAGCTGGGCGGCGGCGGGCAACGTGTACGTCCGCGCCGGCCTCAAGGACAAGGCGGCGGGGTCCTACGAGCGCGCCGGGGAGTTCGAGACCGCGGCCAAGCTCTACGAGGAAGCGGGGGAGGGTCGCCAAGGCCATCGAGCTCTTCGGCAAGGCCGGGCAGACGTTCAAGAGCGGCGAGGCCGCCGCGAAGGCGGGGGAGCACCAGAAGGCGATCGCCCTCCTCCAGCGGGTGGGCGCGAGCGACGAGAACTACCGCTCGGCCACCGAGATGCTGGCCCAGCTCTTCGTCCAGACGCAGATGCCCCAGCTCGCGATCGAGCGCGTCCAGAAGGCGATCGGGGGGCAGCCCGTCTCGACCGCGAACCTCGACCTCTACTACTGGCTCGGGGTCGCCCACGAGCACTCGGGAAACGGCAGCGAGGCCTTGTCCGTATACAAGAAGATCCAGGCCGAGGACCTCCAGTTCCGCGACGTCGAACCAGCGCGTGGCCCGCGTACAGACGGGAGCGATCCCCGCGGCCGTGGCGCAGGCGGCGGCTTCCGGGGCGCCTTCGGCCCCCGCCATACCCGCACCCGCGCCCAAGGGGCCGCGCTTCGCGCGCAAGGAGGAGATCGGGCGGGGTCCGCTCGGCGTCGTGCACCGCGCGGAGGACCTCGCGGACGGGCGCAACGTCGCCCTGCGCGTCCTCCCCGCGGAGGTCCTGAAGGGCGACGGCGTCCTCCCCGCCCTCGTCGCCGATCTCAAGGCCGCGGCCCAGGTGTCGCACCCGAACGTCGTCAAGGTCCTCGGGATGGTGGAGGTGGACGCGGCCCGCTGCCTGGTCACGGAGCTCGTGGCGGGCAAGAACTTCGGGGAGGCCTTGAAGGCGGGCCGCCGCATGACGTTCCAGCAGGTGCACGGGCTCGGGCGGGTCCTCTTCCAGACGCTTTCCGTCGTCCACGGCCGCGGGCTCGTGCACGGCTCGATCCAGCCCTCCAACATCATGGTGGCGGGCGGGGTCATCAAGATCGCCGACCTCGGCCTCGGCCGCCTCGCCCACACGGTGAGCGCCTCCGGCGACTATCGCGCCCCCGAGAACAAGCTCGACGCCGCGGGCGACCTCTACGCGTCGGCGGCGGTGCTCTACCACCTGCTGACGGGCACCCTCCACAAATCGCAGCCGCAGGGAGTGGGGCTGCCCCTGCCGAGCAAGCTCGCGACCGGCGTCCCCGAGGCCGTCGACAAGATGCTCCTGCGCTGCCTTCACCCGCGCGAGGAGCTGCGGTTCGCCACCGCGGACGAGCTCCTCGCCGAGCTCAAGGACATGGTCAAGATTGGCTAGCTGCCCGCTCTGCCGGCAGCGCAAGGGAAAGCGCGCCTGCCCCGCCAAGGGGGCCGAGATCTGCTCGCACTGCTGCGGTACGAAGCGGCGCGTGGAGATCGCCTGCCCCGACGACTGCGTCTGGCTGGGGGCCCACGCCTCCGCCTGGGACGGACGGGAGACGGAGCACGCCCGAGACGTGCGTCGCCTCGCGCCCCACCTTCAGGGCCTGACCGAGCCGCAGGCCCGGCTCTTCTTCTTCGCCCTCGTGGGAACGGCCGCCCTGCGCGCGAGCCGCCCCGAGCTGACCGACCGCCTGCTGCACGAGGCGGTGACGGCCCTCGCCAAGACCGTGGAGACGCGCGAGCGCGGGATCCTCTACGAGCACCCCGCCCAGGACCTCCGGGCCCAGGGCCTCGTCCACGAGGTCCGCGCGATCTTCGAGACGAAGGACGACGAGGGCCGCGGCCACGCTCCCCCGGACCGGGACCTCCTGGCCGTCCTCAAGTCGCTCCGGAGCGCGCTCGAGGAGTGTCTCCGGGAGGAGGCCGGTCCCGCCGCGTTCCTCGAGACCGCGGGCCGCATCGCCTCTCGCGCCGCCCCCCGAGCCCCCGCGCGTCCCCTGATCGTGCAGCCATGAGCTTCGGGGGCGACCTCTCGACGTTCGAGATCGCCGACGTCCTGGAGTGGATCGGCCGCCGCTCGCGCACGGGCACGCTGCACCTCTCGCGGGGGGCCACCCGCAAGCGTCTCGTCTTCAAGGACGGCAGCCTCCACTCCTCCTCCTCGAACGACCCGCGCGAGACCCTGGGCCAGGCCCTCGTGCGCGACCGCCTCATCACCGAGGAGACGCTCTTCAAGGCGCTCCTTCGGCAGGAGAACGAGGGCGGCCTCCTCGGAGACGATCCTCACCGCGGACGGCGAGATCTCCAAGGAGCAGCTCATGACGGTGCTGCGCGGCAACGCGGAGCTGCAGGTCTACGACGTCTTCCTGTGGCCGGACGGCCGCTTCGAGTTCCGCGACGACGAGCTGCCCCCGCCGTCCATGGTGGGCCTCGACATCGTGATCTCCGTGCTGCTCGACGAGGGCTCGCACCGGCTCTACGAGTGGACGCGCCTCATGAGCCGCTTCCCCTCCTCGGAGATCACGTTCAAGGTGCAGAAGGAGGCGCACGCGATCGACGACCCCACGGAGCGCCAGGTGGTGGGCCTCGCCGCGGCGGGGAAGTCGCTGGCCGCGATCAGCCTGGAGATGCGGCGCTCCCCGTTCGCCACCGCTCTCATCCTGGAGCGGCTCTGCGACAGCGACGCCCTCGTGGTGGACCAGGTGAGGTCGGGGATCCTCGAGAAGGACCCCGTGGCCGCGATCGAGAACCTCCTGAAGGCGGCCGACCTCTTCGCCAAGGAGCGGCGCTTCGACGCGGCCCAGCACTCCTACGAGGAGGTCGTGCGGCTGGACGGCGTCAACCAGCGCGCCAAGAAGGGGCTCATCGCGGTGAGCGAGGCTCGCGAGCGCGAGAAGATCACCCGGAAGCTCCCCCTCGACAAGAAGCCCGTCCTCCGGATGAGCTCGCTCGCGCTCACCAAGGAGCACTTCGACTCGCAGGAGGGCTTCGTGCTCTCCCGCGTGAACGGCCAGTGGGACCTGCGCTCGATCCTCAAGCTCTGCCCGCTGCCCGAGGACGAGGCCCTCATGATCTTCGTCCGCCTCCTCGACCGGGACGTGATCGAGCTGCAGTAGGCAGGTCGGGCCCTTGGCTGAGCCGACGACGGCCCTCACCGACTTCGCCCTCGCCGTTCTGGCCGTCGTTCTCGCTTTCCGGCTGGGGAGGTCGTCGGAACCGCTGCCCCTCGCGCGAAAGCTCTGGGTGGCCGCGTTCCTCCTGAGCGCCGTCGGAGCGGCCGTGGGAGGGCTCCGCCACGCGCTCGCGGAGGAGGCCGCCTCCTTCGTGCGCCGCCAGCTCTGGACCATCACCTACGTGTTTCTCGGTCTCGCGAACGTGGCTCTTCTCGCGGGCCTCGTGCGGTCGTTCGTTCCCGCGGCCTTCCGGACGCCGGCCCTGGTCGCGCTCGCCCTGCGCTACGCCGTCTTCCTCGTGGTCCTCGTGCCGCTCCGCGACGTCCGGCTCGTCGTCGCCGACTTCGCGCTGACCCTCACCCTGCTCCTAGCCTTCTCCGTCAATTCGATGGCCGTGACGCGAGAGGGGGCCGGTCCCTGGCTCCTTGCGGGCGTGCTCGTCTCCGCCGCGGGGGCGCTCGCCCAGTACCTTCGGATCGCGCCCCACCCGGGCTTCAACCACGACGACCTCTTCCACGTCGTCCAGATGGCGGGGATCTGGCTCTTCTATCGGGCGGGCCTGCGGCTCCGGGACGGATAGACGTCGCATCTCCGACTACCTCTGCGCGAGGGGCACCAGTCGCATCGTCCGGCTGACCGTCTCAACGTTGGCCGGGAGTCGGGCCGGCTGCTCGCCCAGGGCCGGCCCTGCGCGCGCCTGGATGTCCGCCTATCGTGCGGGGCTCGTCTGCGCGTCTGGCTGTCTAGCCTGCTGCCGTTCCCCGCCGCCGCGCGATCGCCGCTGCGACGATTCCGAACAGCGCACCGAACCCGATCGTGTACCAGATCCAGAATGAGAGCTGCGGCACCAGCCCGAGCGTGACCCACCACGCGAGCGTGCTCATTTGGGGGGGGTACGACGGCCGGGCGTCGTAGTGGGTGCCCCAGTTGCCCAGCATGGCCACGAGCATCAGCATCGCGACCGGGATGCGCGCGGCCAGGCCGTAGGCGAGAAGGGTGCGGCCGAGCGCTGGCCAGGCCAGGATGCCGATCGCGACACCGACGAAGAAGACGACGACGAACACCGACAGGATCGTGAGACTCTCAGTGAGCGGCACGTTGGGTCTCCACATGTGCTCCGGCACGATGCCTGCTTTGGGCGCGAGGAATGCGGCGAGAGGTAGCACAGCCAGCGCAGCCAACGTCAGCCCGAAGGCGCGGCCGAGGCTCCTTGGCCCCGACCCGGCGCGGGTCAGCTTCCATCCGAACCAGGCGCCGAACACCGGGACCAGCAACCAGATCCCGACGAGCGCGTAGCAGAACCCGCACTCCCGGTTGAACAGAGTACGCGACCAGCCCTGCAACTCCCCGACGAGACGCAGCAACGTGACGGCGAGCGTGATCACAGCCGGCACGAGGATCAGCTTTCCGATCCGACTGGCGTCCTGGCTCACTGTGGGCCTCCTGAGTCGAGCGGCTCATGCCGAGCCCGAAAGCCACGGCGCCTTCTCACGCGGACCGATTCCCGCGTTGCTCAGCAAACCCCAGGACATATCCATCGGGGTCGCGAATGCCGAATTCCCGGGTGCCATATTCCATGTCCGCGATGGGCCACACCACGTCCGCTTTGGGCCCGACAGTGTCCCACAAGCCTTCGACATCCTCGACGTCGAAGTAGATCGTCCCTGTGAATTGCGGAGGAGCGCCCAGGTGAGGGCTGGTCGAAAGAAGCACGGCCACGGGTCCAGCTTCCAGCATACAGTTCTCTCCTCCATCGTCCCCAGGGGATCGCCACGCAACGGAGAATCCGAGCTGTTCAGTGTAAGACTGCACCGCAGTGCGCAAGACAGGCCAAGCCATGTCGCTGGCTGAAAGCCCGGCCTGATGTCCCGGGAGGTCCTCATCCAGAGCACAAGAGTTATGAGAGCGCCAGCCAGGCCGCTCCAAAGGCTGGCTCGAAGAATCGCCACACTGAGCCGGCGAAGCACCTTCTACCGACTATTCCTTAGACTGGAGCCGCAATTCACTGTCGTCCGCCGAACAGCAAGATCAGCTGTGGCGCTCCATCTCGCCGGCGCCGTCAGCTGCAACTTGTTGTTCTGCGGCACGTCGACTCCCCAGCTCCCGATGATCAGCTAGGGTACGGACAGAGTCCAGCCAGGTTCGCACAGGTGCTCCCACGAGAGTGTGGTTCGCTCGCCCTTGTGCGCACACCTTGTGAAGATGCGATGCCGGTCACTCGTCCGGGAGGGCTAAGGGCGCTGATTGAGTGTTCTTGCGCGACTGGTTCGGCTGGGTGAGGTCTGCGCGGGTAACAGATAGGGCTGCGAGCGGGCGGATGGGGTCGGGGGAGCATGGAGTCACGGGGGTGGCTCGAGGGGGCTGCTCCTAGCTTGACACCGGTATACCCTACCAGGGTATAGTAGGCCCATGACACACGCGGAGCACACCGGGCAGCTCGAGCGGTTACGCAAGATCGAGGGGCAGGTCCGGGGGCTCGTCCGGATGGTGGAGGAGAAGCGCTACTGCGTGGATATCCTCACGCAGATCCGCGCGGCGCGGGCCGCGCTCCGGCGCGTCGAGGAGGCCGTCCTCCGCGAGCACGTCGAGCACTGCGTGGCCGAGGCCATCGAGAGCGGAGACCGGCGGGAGAAGCGGGAGAAGGTGGACGAGCTCCTCGAAGTGGTCGGACGCTTCTCCGCCTGACGACACCGTGAGGAGCCACGCCCGTCGTTTGGATCGAGCCGGAGCTGCCCGGGGAGAAGGATCCCGTCTGCGGGATGACCGTGGATCCCGCGCGGGCTGCGGGGACGCACGAGCATGCAGGGCGGACGTACTACTTCTGCAATCGAAGCTGCCTCAAACGATTCGAGGAACGACCGCACGAGTACGCGGGAATCCGAGGGTCGGCATTGAGAGCCGGCCCCGCTTCACGAGTCGGGCCGGGAACCATTGGCTACACGTGCCCCATGCATCCCGAAATCCGCGAAGCGGGGCCGGGGGTGTGCCCCAAGTGCGGCATGGCCCTGGAGCCCGTGGCCCCGAGCCTGGAGCTCGAGGACGATCCCGAGCTCGGCCGACATGTCGCGGCGGTTCTGGATTGTCCCTGGTCCTCACCGTGCCCCTGTTCGCTCTCGCGATGGCGTCGATGCGGCCGGGCTGGCCGCTCCACGGCGTCGTGTCGCCGGCCGCCCAGGCCTGGATCGAGATGGCACTCGCCACCCCCGTCGTCCTCTGGGGGGGCGCGCCGTTCTTCGCCCGCATGTGGAGCTCCCTGAAGACCGAGCTCAACATGTTCACGCTGATCGGGCTCGGTACGGGCGCGGCCTGGATCTACAGCGTGGCGGCGACACTCGTCCCGGGCGTCTTCCCTGCCTCGTTCCGGGGTCACGACGGGATGGTCGAGCGCTACTTCGAGGCGGCCGCCGTCATCACCGTGCTCGTGCTCCTGGGGCAGGTGCTGGAGCTCCGCGCGCGCCAGGAGACGGGGGGAGCGATCCGGGCCCTCCTGGGCCTTCGACCCGCGACCGCCCGGCGGCTCGGCGCGGACGGCGTCGAGCGCGACGTGCCCCTCGACGAGGTCCGACCCGGCGACCGCCTCCGCCTCAGGCCCGGGGAGAAGGTCCCCGTCGACGGGATCGTGCTCGAGGGGACGAGCGCCGTCGACGAGTCCATGCTGACGGGCGAGCCGATGCCGGTGGAGAAGAGCGCCGGGATGCGGCTCCTGGGGGCGACGGTCAACGGCACCGGGACCCTGGTCCTGCGGGCGGAGCGCGTGGGCCGCGACACGCTTCTCGCCCGCATCGTGGCCCTGGTGGCGGAAGCCCAGCGGAGCCGGGCGCCCCTCCAGCGGCTCGCCGACCGGGTCGCGGCTTGGTTCGTCCCCGCGGTGCTGGTGGCCGCCGCCCTCGCCTTCGTGGCCTGGGCGGTCATCGGTCCAGAGCCGCGGCTCGCCCACGCCCTCGTGGCCGCGGTGTCCGTGCTCATCATCGCCTGCCCGTGCGCCCTCGGCCTCGCCACACCGATGTCGATCCGCGTGGGCGTGGGCCGCGGTGCCGGCGCGGGTGTCCTCTTCAAGGACGCGGCCGCCCTCGAGACGCTGGCCCGCGTCGACACGCTGGCCGTGGACAAGACGGGGACGCTGACGGAAGCACGGCCGCGAGTCGCGGCGGTGGAGGGCGACCAGTCCGAAGTGTTGCGACTCGCAGCCGCTCTGGAGAAAGGCAGCGAGCACCCGCTGGCCGCGGCGATCACGGAGGCGGCGGCCAAGGATCGGGTCGCCGTGCCGCCGGTCGAGAATTTCCAGGCTGTCCCGGGAAAGGGCGTCATCGGGCGAGTGGACGGCTTGGAAACGGCATTGGGGAGCGAGGCGTTCCTGGAGGAGATGGGCATTGAAACGACCTCCTGGCGCTCGCGCGCCCAAGCACGGCGCGAGAAGGGTGAGACCGTCGTCTACCTCGCGCGCGATCGACAGGTGCTCGGCATTCTCTCTACGGCCGATCCTGTCCGCGAGCACGCGCGCGAGGTAGTGAGAGAGCCTGCAGGTCGAAGGGGTGCGCGTCGTGATGCTGAGCGGCGACCACCGGACCGCCGCGGAGAGGGTCGCGAGATCGCTGGGCCTCGACGGCTTCGAGGGTGAGGTCCTTCCGGACCAGAAGGCGGAGGCCGTCCGGCGCCTCCAGGGCGAGGGGCGCGTGGTCGCGATGGCGGGCGACGGGATCAACGATGCGCCCGCCCTCGCCGCCGCGGACGTGGGGATCGCCATGGGCACGGGCACGGACGTCGCGATCGAGAGCGCGGGGTTGACCCTCGTCCAGGGCGATCTCCGGGGGATCGTGCGCGCGCGCCGCCTCTCGGCCGCCACCGTGCGGAACATCCGCGAGAACCTCTTCCTGGCCTTCGTCTACAACGTCCTCGCCGTACCCGTGGCCGCGGGCGTCCTCTATCCCCTCACGGGGTGGCTGCTCTCCCCGATGATCGCGGCCCTGACGATGAGCCTGAGCTCCGTCTCCGTCATCGCCAACGCCCTTCGCCTGAGGCGCGTCGCATTGTGAACGGAACCCACGCCGAAGCCCTGGCCGCGGACGGGCGCGTCGAGCATCTCGGCCGCGCGCTGCGTCTCGAGTACCTCACGGTGGCCTGGAACGTCGTGGAAGGCGTCGTGGCCGTGACCGCCGCCCTCCTCGCGGGGAGCGTCGCGCTCCTCGGGTTCGGCATCGACAGCTTCGTGGAGATGGCGTCCGGTTTCGTCCTGCTGTGGCGGCTGCGCGCGGAGTCCCGGCACATGGACGCGGAGGCGGTTCTCCGCATCGACCGCCAGGCGCGAAAGCTCGTCGCGATCTCGCTCATGGCGCTCGCCGCCTGGGTGGCCGCCGACGCCCTCCACACGCTCTGGACCGCGGAGAGGCCGTCCCCCACTCTCGTGGGCATCGTCCTCACCCTCGTCTCCATGGCCGTGATGCGCTGGCTCGCCCGGGCCAAGCGGAACGCGGCCCGCGCGCTGCACAGCCACGCCCTCGAGTCGGACGCGGCGCAGACGAGCATCTGCTTCTGGCTGTCCGTGATCGTCCTCGCCGGCATCGGCCTCAACCGCCTGTTCGGCTGGTGGTGGGCGGACCCCGTGGCCGCGCTCGGGATGGGCGTCTTTCTGGTGCGGGAGTCCCGCCAGGCGTGGCGGGGCGAGGAGTGCTGTGACTAGAGGGCCGGACGGTGCTACCATCGACTCGATGAGCCGGCTCCTGGCGCTCGCCGTCCTCCTCGCGCTCGTCGGTGCGCCGGTGACGGCCCTCGACCGCGAGGATTTGGGGAAGGCCATGCCCTGCTGCGAGGGCGATCCCTGCGGCCAGGCGATCGGCCAGGCGCCCCAGTGCTGCGAGCTGGCGCCGGCGGCGCCCGCGGAGCGGCCGGCCCTGAAGGTTGAGCGCGCGGCGCCGTCGCTGCCGCTCGTTTCCTCCGTCCTCCCGACGCTGCCGTCTCTGGCGGGACTCCGTCGCGCCGCCGCTGTCTCCGCCACCCCCCTCGACACGTCGCCGTCCCGTCCCGTCGTTCTCCGCCTCTAGCCCCTCTCGCGAGAAGCCGTTCGCGTGAAGACGTGTGTCCGCGTCTTCCCGTAAACCCATCCGACTCGCGAGAGGTGTCCCATGCCAGCGCTCGCCGTTCTTGCCCTCTTGACCGTATCTCCCTCCGTCATCGACGTGGGGGACGACCCGCCCCTCGTGGCCCTCATCGAGGAGTCCCTCGCGCAAGGAGCCCCGAGCTGCGGGCGGCCCGCGAATCCCTGGAGGAGGCTCGCTTCCGACCCGCCCAGGCGCGCGCCCTGCCCGACCCGATGCTGAGCGCCGGCTACGTGAACGACGGATGGGGCCTGAGCCTGGGGCAAAGCGAGTTCACCACCCTCGCGTTCGTCTGGAGCCAGGACCTGCCCTACCCCGGCAAACGACGGCTCCGGGGCGACATCCGCGAGCGCGAGGCCTGCGAGATGGAGCAGCGGGCGGAGCGCGCGCGCCTCGACCTCGTGGCCGCGGTGCGCCGCGCGTACCACGACCTCATCCACGCTCGCGAGGTGCTCGAGCTGCAGCGCGAGCAGGAGATCCTGGCCGTCCAGGCCGCCGACGTCGCGCGCGAGCGCTACGCCGTGGGCCAGGGCGGCCAGCAGGACGTGCTCCGCGCCCAGGCCGAGGTGACCCGGAGCCGGCGCCTTCGCGCCGAGCAGGCGGCCGACGAGGTGGGACGGCTCGCGGAGCTGAACCGCCTGCGCGGCCTCCCCCCGGACGAGCCGTTCTCCACTCCGGGCCACCCCGAAGTGCGACCCCTCGAGGTCCACGAGGAGGCGCTCCGGGGGTGGCTGATGTCGCGGAGCCCGGAGCTCCTCGCCGCCCAGATCGTGCTCGAGCGCGACCGCCTGGCGATCGACCTCGCGCGCAAGGACGGACGGCCCGACTTCACCGTGCAAGGGGGTTATCAGAACCGCGGGGGCCTCGACGGAATGTGGCAGGTGGGCCTGGGCCTGCGGCTTCCCCTCTGGCGGAGCCGGATCAACGGAGCCGTCGCCGAGGCGGAGGCGCGCGTGCGCGCGAGCGAGCAGCGCGTCGAGGCCGTGCGTCTCTCGCTGTGGGCGCGGACGCGCGAGCGCCTCGCCCGCGCGCGCGCCACCGAGGAGGCGGCGATCCTCGTCTCCCGGGGCCTCGTTCCCCAGGACCGGCAGGCCTACGAAGCCGCTCTCGCCGGGTATCAGGCGGGCCGCGTCCCTTTCATGTCCGTGCTCGACGCCCTCGCCGCGCTCTATCGTGACCGCGCGGAGGAGCTGGCCTTCCGGTCCGAGCACCAGCTCGTGAAGGCCGAGCTGGACGCCATGAGTCTCGAGCCCCCTGCCCGCGGGGGGATGGAAGCGAGGAGCCGGCCATGAGCGCTCCCGTCCGTGTCGTCAGCGTCCTCCTCGTCCTCCTCGCCGTCGCCGGCGGCGGGTTCCTCCTGGGCCGCCGGTCCGCCGAGGCTCCGGCCGCGATCGGCTCCGGCGCGGTTTACCGATGTCCGATGCATCCCCAGGTGGTCTCCGACAAGCCTGGGGAGTGTCCCATCTGCCACATGACCCTCGTCAGGACGGCGATGGACGCGTCCCGGAGCGTGCGGCGCGTCCTCTACTACCGGAACCCGATGGACGCGAGCGTGCGCTCCGCCACCCCGGCCAAGGACTCGATGGGGATGGACTACGTGCCCGTCTACGAGGACGAGGTCACGGGGGGCGGGCCGCCGGTGGCGGGGCGGGCGGCAGTGACGATCCCCCCCGAGCGCCGGCAGGTCCTGGGCCTGCGCAGCGAGCCCGTGCGCAAAGAGCGGCTCGCGCGCCGCATCCGCACCGTGGGTATCGTGGCCGTGGACGAGCGGCGGGTCCATCGCGTGCAGACGAAGTACGAGGGCTACGTGGAGCGCGTTTTCGTGGACTTCACGGGGCGCCGGGTGCGCCGCGGCGAGCCGTTGCTCGCGCTCTACAGCCCGGAGCTGCTCGCCACGCAGCAGGAGTACCTGGCCGCCCTGCGCACTCGGAAGCAGCTCGAGCGAGAGCGGCCTCGCCCACGTGGCCGCGCAGGGCTCCGAGCTCGTGGACGCGGCCCGGAGGAGGCTCGCTCCTCTGGGACATCCCCGCGGCCGACATCGAGCGGCTGGAGAAGACGGGGGAGGCCACGAGCACGGTCACCCTCTACGCGAAGACGGACGGCTACGTCCTGCAGAAGAACGTGGCCGATGGAGCGCGGGTCACCCCCGAGCAGGTCCTCTTCGAGATCGTGGACCTCTCCCATCTCTGGGTGCTCGCCGACGTCTACGAGAGCGACCTCGCTGCGGTGCGCGTGGGCACCGCCGGGCGAGGTGCGCGTCGCCTACCGCCCCGGGCGCTCGTGGAGCGGGCGCGTGACCTAGGTCGCCCCCACCGTGGACGAGAAGACGCGCACGGTGAAGGTCCGTCTGGAGGTGGACAACACGGGGGACGACCTCAAGCCCGAGATGTTCACGGACGTCGAGTCTCCGGGGCGACGCGGCGACGGCGCTCGTGGTTCCCGACGACGCCGTCATCGACGCGGGGGACCGCCACGTCGTCTTCCTCGACCGGGGCGACGGGCGGTACGAGCCGCGCGAGGTGACGCTCGGGGCCCGCGCCGACCGGCGCGTCGAGGTGCTCTCCGGCCTCGTCGAGGGCGACCGGGTGGTGGTCTCCGCCAACTTCCTCCTCGACTCCGAGTCGAGCCTCCGGGCCGCCCTCGCGGGAGCCGCTCCGTGATCGCCCGCGTCATCCGCTTCAGCGCGGAGAACCGGGTCCTCGTCCTCCTCCTCACCGCGGTCGCGGTCGCCTACGGCGTCTGGACGCTTCGCCACATCCCGGTGGACGCGATCCCCGACCTGTCCGACACCCAGGTCGTCGTCTACTCGCGCTGGGACCGCAGCCCCGACGTCATCGAGGACCAGGTCACCTATCCGATCGTCACCGCGCTCCTCGGCACGCCCAACGTGAAGGTCGTCCGCGGCTTCTCCGACTTCGGCTACTCCTTCGTCTACGTGATCTTCAAGGACGGGACGGATCTCTACTGGGCGCGCAGCCGCGTGCTCGAGTACCTGAGCAAGATCCAGCCCGTCCTGCCCGACGGGCGTCCGCACCGAGATCGGCCCCGACGCCACCGGCGTGGGCTGGGTCTTCCAGTACGCGCTCGTGGACGACTCGGGACAGCACGTCGCTCAGCCGACCTGCGCACCTTCCAGGACTGGACCCTCCGCTACCGGCTGCAGTCCGTGCCCGGCGTCGCGGAGGTCGCCTCCTTCGGCGGCTACGTCCAGCAGTACCAGGTCACGGTGGATCCCAACCGCCTCAAGGCCTTCGGCCTCGGGATCACCGACGTCGCGGAGGCGGTGCGCCGGAGCAACGAGGAGGTGGGGGGCCGCCTGCTCGAGCTCTCGGGCCGGGAGTACATGGTCCGCGGCCGCGGCTACCTCGGGTCCCGGGAGGACCTCGAGGCGGTCGTCCTCAAGACGGACGAGCGGGGCACGCCCGTGCTCGTGCGCGACGTGGGGCGGGTGAGCCTGGGCCCGGAGATCCGGCGGGGCGTCGCCGACCTCGACGGCAAGGGCGACGCGGTGGGCGGCATCGTCGTCATGCGCCACGGCGAGAACGCCCGCGAGGTGATCCGCGCGGGTGAAGGAGCGCCTGCGCGAGCTCGCAGCCCGTCGCTTGCCCGAGGGAGTGCGCGTGGTCCCGACCTACGACCGCTCGACGCTCATCGAGAGCGCGGTCGACGAACCTCAAGGAGAAGCTCGTCCACGAGATCGTGATCGTGAGCCTCGTCATCCTCGTCTTCCTCTGGCACATCCCCTCCGCGATCGTGCCCATCGTCACCATCCCCGTGGCCGTGCTCCTCGCCTTCGTGCCCATGATGTGGATGGGCATCTCCTCCAACATCATGTCGCTCGCCGGCATCGCGATCTCCATCGGCGTGCTCGTGGACGGGGCGATCGTCGAGGTGGAGAACGCCTACAAGAAGCTCGAGCTCTGGCAGGAGGGCGGCCGGAAGGGCGACTTCCACGAGGTCCGCCTCGACGCGCTGCTCGAGGTCGGGCCCTCCGTCTTCTTCTCGCTCCTCGTCATCGCGGTGGCCTTCCTCCCCATCTTCACGCTCGTCGACCAGGAAGGCCGGCTCTTCAAGCCCCTCGCCTGGACGAAGAACCTCGCGATGTTCATCGCCGCGGGGCTCGCCCTCACGCTGGACCCCGCGCTCCGGATGCTCTTCACGCGGATGGACTTCGTGCACTTCCGGCCGCGCTGGCTCGCGTGCGCTCGTCAACCACGTCACCGTCGGGCGCTACTACCCGGAGGAGAAGCACCCGATCAGCCGCGTCCTGTTTCGGGTCTACGAGCCCGCCTGCCGTTTCGTCCTCCGCCAGCCCCAGGTCCACGATCGCGGCCGCCGTCCTCGTCGTGCTCACCTCGATCCCCGTCTACCTGCGCGCTCGGCCACGAGTTCATGCCCGCCCTCAACGAGGGAACGCTCCTCTACATGCCCATCACGCTTCCCGGCATTTCCGTGACGGAGGCGAGCCGCCTCTTGCAGGTGCAGGACCGCCTTCTCAAGACGTTCCCCGAGGTGGAGCGGGTGCACGGGAAGGCGGGACGCGCGGAGACGTCCACCGACCCCGCGCCCCTCTCCATGATGGAGACGGTGGTCACGCTGCGGCCCCGATCGGAGTGGCGGGCCAGGGAGAGGTGGTACTCGGGCTGGGCGCCGGAGTGGCTGAAGGACGGCGCTCCTCCGCCGACTCTGGCTGGACCGCATCTCCTGGGAGGAGCTGGTCGAGGAGATGAACGAGCGGCTGCAGATCCCGGGCACGACCAACGCCTGGGTGATGCCCATCAAGAACCGCATCGACATGCTGACCACCGGCGTGCGCACGCCCATCGGCATCAAGATCTTCGGCCCGGACCTCCGGGAGATCGAGAGGATCGGGCGAGGAAGTGGAGGCCGTCGCTGCGCGACGTGCCGGGCACGCGGAGCGTCTTCGCCGAGCGCGCGGCGGGCGGCTACTTCGTGGACTTCGATCTTCGGCGCGAGGAGCTCGGCCCGCTACGGCCTGTCCGTGGCGGAGGTCCAGGACACTCTCCTCTCCGCGGTCGGAGGCGAGAACGTGACGACCACGATCGAGGGCCGGAAGCGCTTCCCGGTCAACGTCCGCTACCCGCGCGAGCTGCGCGAGGACCTGGAGGCGGTGGGCCGGGTGCTCGTGAGGGCGCCCTCCGGCGCGCAGGTGCCGCTCGCCCAGCTCGCGGACGTGCGAAAGGTCGTGGGGCCTTCGATGATCCGCAACGAGAACGGCTTTCTCGCCGGATACGTCTACGTGGACACGGCGGTCAGCGACGTGGGCGGCTACGTGGAGCGGGGCAAGCAGGCGGTGCGCGGGAAGGTCCGCCTTCCCCCCGGCTACTCGCTCGAGTGGAGCGGCCAGTACGAGAGCCTGATCCGCGTCCGGGAGCGCCTGAAGCTCGTGGTGCCGCTCACCCTCGTCACGATCGTGCTCCTCCTCTACGCCAATACGAGGTCCGCGGTGAAGGCGGGGATCGTGATGCTGGCCGTCCCCTTCTCGGTGGTGGGGGCGGTGTGGCTCCTGTGGGCGCTCGACTACAACGTCTCGATCGCGGTCTGGGTGGGGATGATCGCGCTCATGGGCCTCGACGCCGAGACCGGCGTCTTCATGCTGCTCTTCCTCGACCTCGCCTACGACGAGGCGAGGGCCGCGGGTCGGCTCAGGTCCCTCGCCGAGCTCCAGGAGGCGATCGTCCACGGAGCGGTGAAGCGGCTGCGCCCCAAGCTGATGACCGTGACCGCCGCGTTCATGGGGCTCATGCCGATCATGTGGTCGATGGGGACGGGCGCGGACGTGATGAAGCGGGTGGCCGCGCCCATGGTGGGCGGCCTGGCGACCTCGTTCCTGCTGGAGCTGCTCGTCTACCCGCCCGTCTACCTGCTCTGGAAGAAGCGAGGGCTCGAAGGTGCTCCTAGCCGGCCATCATCGCCTTGACGAGCAGCCGGAGCCGGACGCGGTGCGGGCCGTCGTAGGTCCACTGCACGCCGTGACGCAGGCCGCCGTTGCCCTCCTTGGGAGGGCCGCTCGCCCAGACCACGAGGCCGGTGGCGGAGAGCGGCTGGGCCTCGCGCGCGAAGTTGAGACGGACGAGGAGCTCCTCGCCGGGCGTGAACGGAACGTCAGAACGCACGCAGGCGCCGGTTTCCGAGATGTTGGCCACGATGCCGTAGGCGACGGGTCCCCTGCCGTTCTCCATCGTGACGGTCACGGGCTCGGGGGGCACCACCCTCGTCGCCCGACGTCTCTCCGGCTCGTTGACCATTGCCGCCTCTCAACTCCGCGCGGAAACGCGCCGCGATGGCGCTTCCGAAGGATCCGGTTTTTGACGCGCTCCCTTTCGGTACTTTGCCGACGAGATTATCAGAAACAGTTACGCCTCGGCTATTCGAATTGTACGTGTGGTCGGGGTCCGTATTTCGTACACCACCCCCAACCGTGGGAAGGGCCGGGAGGAGGCTAGCTGCCAGGAACGATCCGGTACACCTCGCCGTCGTAGTCGATCACGTAGATCTCGCCGTCCACGTCCACGCCGAACGAGGCGACCGAGGAGACGTTCCGGCCCACGGTAGCGCTGTGGTCGCGCTCCTCGGTGACCTGGCCGCCCTGGAGGCGGAAGGACCGGACGAGCCCCGTGCAGAAGTCGCCGTAGAAGTACGTCCCCGCGTACCCCGGCATGCGGCACCCGCGGTAGACGGCGCCCCCGGTCACCGAGCAGCCGGTGCCGTGGTCGTACTGGAGCACGGGCAGCACGAGGCCCGAGGTGTTGCATCCGCTCCCGGGGCTGAAGCAGGACCGCCCTTCCATCACGTTCCAGCCGTAGTTCTCGCCCCCCCGTCGCGAGGCGAGGCCCACGTCGATCTCCTCCAGGCGGTTCTGGCCCACGTCGCCGATGTAGAGGTCCCCGGTGGCGCGGTCGAAGGCGAACCGCCAGGGGTTGCGGAGCCCATAGGCCCAGATCGCGGGGAACGCCCCCGGGGTCGAGACGAAGGGGTTGTCGCTCGGCACCGCGAAGGGCTGGCCCCGGTCCACGTCGATGCGGAGGAGCTTGCCCAGCGGCGTCCCCAGGCTCTGTCCGTTGCGGAAGGGATCGCCGCCGGAACCGCCGTCCCCCAGGCCGATGTAGAGGAAGCCGTCGGGGCCGAACGCGAGGCCCCCGCCGTTGTGGTTGGCGAAGGGCTGCGCGACCTCGAGCACGATGCGCTCGCTGCCGGGATCCGCGGCGTCCGCGGAGGCGGCCCGGAACTCCGAGATGTTCGTGTCGCCCCCCGGGTCGGTGTAGTTGACGTAGAAGCGCCGGTTGGTCGCGTACTGCGGGTGGAAGGCGAGCCCGAGAAGGCCGCGCTCCCCTCCCGAGGAGATCCGCGACGCGACGTCGAGGAAGGGCGCCGTGGCGAGCTGGCCGCCGCGCACGAGCCGGATGCGCCCTCCCTGCTCCACCACGAACAGCCGCTCGCGATCGCCGGGCGCGCTCTGCAGGTCGAGGGGACTACGGAGGCCGGCGACGACGAGCTGCGCGGCGAGGGTGGGCGTGCCCGGCACGACCGGCCCCGCCGCGCAGGTCCCCGAGGTGGGGGTGGGGGAAGGCGAGGGGTCCGAGGGGCCGCTTCCTCCGCAAGCGGGGAGGGCGAGGCCGAGCACGATCACGATGCGCTTCATGGGGATCTCCGGCGCGAGGGGTGGCCCGACGCAACCAGTATACTCGCCGTCGAATGACGCGAGGCGCGCGGACGGACGTCCTCCCGGTGTCCTGCCTCCTCCTCGGCTTCCTGTCTCTCTACTCGGCCGTGGGCGTCGCCTTCCACCGGAACGCCCCGATGGCCTTCGCCTACCTCGACCAGCTCTTCGACGCCGACGTGCCCAGCCGCATCATCGACATCACGCGCTTCGCCGGTCCCCACCACCGGACCCAGTACCATCCGCTGTTCGTCCTCTTCCTGAACCCGGGGGGCGTGCTTCTCAAGGGCGTTCTCCGCGCCCTGGGGGCCGAGCAGGCGGGGCGCCTCGCCGCGATCCTCCTGTGCGCGGCCGCGGGAGCTTTGGGCGTCGTCGCCTTCTTCCGCCTGCTTCGCAAGAACGGCCACGACGCGGCGATGGCGGCGGCGTGGAGCGTCGTGTTCGGCCTCTCCGCGAGCCAGGTGTTCTTCTCCGTCTTTCCGGAAAGCTGGGTGTTCTCGACGCTCGCCCTCCTCCTGCTCTTCGGTGCCACGGGGCGGCCGGCCGCGCGAGCGGCCGCGGGGGTCCTCGCGTTCGGCATGGCCGTGACGAACATCGTGGCGGTCGTTCTCGCCCGGCGATCCGCCCTGCGCGCGCACGCCGGGTATGTCCTGGTCGTCCTCGCCGCCGCGGGTGCTTTGAGCCTCGTCCAGACGGCCCTCTACGCCGGCACGGCCCCCTTCTGGCGCGTGAGCGCCCTCGGCCGGGACGACCGGCTGAGCTTCGTCTGGCCACACCACCCGCGCGACATAGTCGCGCGGGTCTCTGAGCTCGTCCCGCATTTCCTCGAGTGGAACCTCGCCGCCCCCCGAACGGCGATCCACGTCGACCAGTCGCGGACGGTGGTGGATTTTCCCCGGGCGGCCGAGGCGGCTTTCCGCCCCGCGGGCCTCGTCCACGCCGTCCTCTGGGGCGCGCTGGTCGTGGCCGCGATCGCACGCGGCGCCCGCCCGCGGTCCGTGCGGCGTCCCCTCGTTCGCGCGCTGGGCCTGTGGACGCTCGCCCTCGCCCTGCTCCACCTGGTGTTCGGGACTTCGCTCTTCCTCTACAGCGGGCAATGGACCTTCGCGGTCCTCGTGCTCGTCGCGCAATCCCTCGATCCCGCCGCCGGGGGGCGCCTGCGGGGAGCCCTCCTCGCCGCCCTCGTCGTCCTCGCCCTGCTCCAGGCGGTGACGAGCTCCGCCCTGCTCCTGGAGATTGCGCGCGCCTTCCCCTCTCCCGCTGCGGCTCCCGCCGGGGCCTACTGAGAGCAGGCCGCGACGAGCGGCAGGAGGGAGCACTCCGCCTGGACCGTGAGCCCGCCCTTTCGCGGCCCGGAGCAAAACCCCTCTCCCGCCGGGGACGGAGCGTCCTCCGACGGGACGACGCGGAACCTCGGAGCGTGCCAGGCGTTGCGGGCAAACTGCTCGACGACGATCGACTGGCGGTGGAAGAAGGGGCGCACGGGTTCCGGTGCTGCGAGCGGGAGGCCGCCGGGAAGCCGCGAGGCCAGGCATCGGAGAAACCGGACCTCCTCTGCGGGAAGCCTGGAGATCGCGTAGCCGCGCGCGCGGAGGAGCGCGGGCGCGTCGAGACGCGACTCGAGCGTGTACGGGAAGGGCTTCAGCAGGGAGACCTGAAGGGCCCACGAGAGGGCGGTGACGGAGACGACGACCGCGATGAGAAGCCGCCCCCGGCCCTCGCTCCCGTTGCTCCTGTCCGCGCCCGGTCGCGCGGCGGCGATCAGAAGGCACGCGAGCACGAGGCCGAGGAGTGTCGCCACCCGCGGCGACCAGACCATCAGCGAGAACATGTATCCGGCGGCGGAGACGAGAAGGACGACGACGAGCGGAGGCGACGAGACGAGGAAGAGACCGAGGCCCCGCGGGAAGCGGCGCGCGAGCGGGAGCAGCAGGAGGGCGGCCGTCTGCGCGTAGAAAGCGAGGCCGTCCTGCAGCACGAGGCGGCGGACCCGCCCCCGTCCCATCGCCGTGAGGACCAGGATCCGGACCGACTCCACGACGCGCGTCGAGGAGTTCGACTGGTCGGCGTGGGCGCGGCTCACGAGAGCGAGGATCGCCATGCCCGCGGCGAAGACGACGGCGACCGCGACGAGGCTCCGGAAGGCGGCGACGAGCGTCTTCCTCCGCTCCTCCTCGGGGCCGCTCCGCAGATCCCACAGCCGCGACGCGAAGTGGGCGAGGAGGATGCTTGCCACGAGCACGGCTCCGTCCTCCTTGACGAGCACGAGGGGCAGCGCGGCGAGGACGGCCCGCCGCCGCCCCCCGGTGGCGAGCTCCGCGGCGAGCAGCACGGCGAGCGGGGGATAGCAGAGCTCCGGGTGGAAGCCCCAGTACGGGTTGTCGAAGACGAAGTACGCGACGGGCGAGAGGAGGCCCGCGAGCACGGCCAGGCGCCCCGCGAGGTCGAGGACGCGGAGGGTGGCGATCCGCCACGCGGCGAGAGCGTTCAGGAGGGCGAGGCCGAGGACGAAGCCGTAGGCGCCGAAAGGAATCGTGAGGATCGAGAAGAAGGGTACGAGGTTGAAGTTGTGGAGCGCGTAGTGATCGCCGTAGAAGTTGTCGTGGAGCCAGAGTCCCGCGTAGTACCAGCTCCAGCTCATGTCGAGGAACGAGAAGAGGTCGCTGCCGGGGTACTCGAGGTCTCGGAAGAGCAGGGCCTTGCACAGGCCGCCGTAGGCGACCACGAGGACGGCGGCCACGCCGAGGGCCCTCCCGCGTGGAAGGCCGGTCACTCGCATTCCACTAGAGCTGCCGCACCTTCAGGCGGCAATGCCCGCAGGGCTCGGTGTAGAAGGCGAGGACCGCCGCGGGGTCGCCACCGGGGACGGGGTCGCGCCAGAGCTCGCGGGCCCGGCCCGCGGCGATGTCCTCGAGGATGCGGTGGTTCGTGCCGTTGCGGTTCGTGGCCACGACGTAGAACTCTCCGGAAGACGGGCCCTTGAGCTCGAGACGGAACCACTTCGGCGGAAGGGTGCCTACGAGGCGGCTCGTCTGGCGTCTCTCGACCTCGAGGGTGACGGGCTCGGGGAGGGCCGCCACCACCACGTAGGCTCCGTCCGGGACGAGGTCGTAGAGGGCCTGCGCCATCGCGCCGCTGGACACACCCCAGTAGTCGCCCTTGAAGTCCTCCGCCGCCGTTCGGAGCAGGGGGCTCCGGTAGACATAGGAGTACTTGCCCCAGGAGGCGAGCGCCGCGAGCGTCGTCACCAGGACGACGGCGGCGAGCGCCCCCTTCAACCCTTCCCCCAGGCGCCGGAGACCGAGGGCCGCGGCCACGGCGAGCAGGGGCATGGCAAACAGGAGGTGCCGGTCCTCGTCGTAGAGGACGGGCCGCAGCGCGATCACTGCCGCCCAGGGGGCGAGGGCGAAGAGGGCCACCCAGAAGGGCAGGGAATCGGTGAGGACGGTGGTGGAGGCGCTCCGCACCCGCAGGAGTCCCCGCGCGACGGCTACGAGGAACGCGACGACTCCCGCCACGAGTACGAAGAAGCCGACGGGCTCCCACGACATCGCGATCCAGAAGGGTCCGTACCACCTGGGAAGCTCGTACGAGGAGTAGTTGGTGCCGAGCACTCTCACGGTTCCCTGCCAGGGGTAGCTCGAAAAGAGCGAAAACGACGTGGCGAGCCCGGGAATGCCCGTGTCCCAGAGCGACGGCCACACTGCCCAGGCGACGAGGGGGCCCGTGACGACGGGAAGGAGCGCCCCCGAGAAACGCCGCCACGGAGCGAGGCTCGCGGACTCCCGAACGGCCGCGTATAGGCAGAGCACGGAGAGGGCGAGCCAATGGCTGAGGACCGGAGGTTGCGTCAGGTACGGGAGAACGGAGACGACGGTCAAGGCGACGAGGGGGCGGGGACGCGAGAGGAGGCCGGCCGCCGTCTCGCGGTGGAGGACACTCCACATCCAGAGCGTCGAGAGCGCGTAGAGGCACGCGAGCGGGAAGTCCTTGACGTTGAGGATGGAATGGCCGACGAGACGCACGTTGCCGAGCAGCAGGGCCACGGCGAGCGCGGCCGTGCCGCGCGTCTCCCCCGCTCTCCGTAGGAAGAGAAAGACCGCGGTCGCCGTCACGGGAAGGAGGGTGAAGGTCGCGGCATGGCGGACACAGAGCGGGTCGCGCAGGAATCCGAACACCGCCTCGAAGCCCGCGAGCGCGTACTCCCAGAGCGGTCCCGCCCACCGGAGCGTGTCGTAGGGGAGGGGCAGATCCCGCCCCCGCCAACGGCCGATCAGCCAGAGCATGTGGTCGCGGTGCGCCGCGGTGTCCCACGTGCTCGTGCCGATGCGGGTGAGGAGGAATCCGGCGAGGAGCGAAGTCGTGTAGCCGACGGCGACCGTGAGAGTGGTGCGTCGATTCACGGAGAGAGCCGGCCGGCGAAGACGCCCCGCCCCAGGGTCAGGTCCTGGGGGCTGCGCCCCACCGCGATCAGGCCGCGGTCGATCGGGGCGAGGTCCGCGCGCGTGCGCAGGACCTCCCGCTCGTCGACGAGGACGGCCGCTTCCCCCCCGCTCGATCGAGCACGATGGTGACGGCGCTCGCGTGTCCAGCCCGCGCCGGGAAGGGGTCGCCTGGCGGACCGAGCTCCCAGGCTCCCCGCCACCTCGCGAGCCCCACGGCGGCTCTCTCGCCGCCCAGACGTCGGACGTACACCGCGTCCGCCGCCTCGCGATCGCCCGACGAGACGAGCGGCTCGATCGCGCCCGCGGGCAGCGGGACGAACTCGACGCTTCGATGGACGCGCACCCGGTCGACGAAGGCCCGGGGGATCCAGCGCCAGTCGGCTCCCGAGTAGAGGTAGGCGCCTTCCCGGCCCGCGGGGACCCACAGGAGGCCGGGAACGGCGGAAACGGGCTTCTCCACGGCCGAGTCCGTATAGACCGCCGGGAGGGGGGCGACTGCGGGGAGGGACGCGAGCCCCGGACGTCCCGCCCAGATCATGGGCTCGGGGAGGATCGTCCCGGAGAAGCGGCCCAGGAAGAGAGCACCGTGCCCGCGCGGCCCTCTCCCGTACTCGATCCGATTGGGAAGGACGGGACCGACGCGTGCCTCGAGCCGGAACGCCTCGCGGCCGTCCACCCGGCCGATGAGGACGCGGCGCAGGTGGTCGAGCTCGAACGACATGTCGTAGAACCGGCCGGGCTCGAAGGAAAGGGGACGCGTCGCCTGGGGAGGTCCGCTCGACGGCCGAAGCTCGAACGTGAACAATCCGGGACCGGCCTGCTTCGACGAAAGCACGTCGTGGACGTCCTTGGTTCCCGAGCTCAGCACGGGCTCTTCGGGGGCCGCGGCTCGCTCGGGGAAGGCCATCCTCACCCGGAACACTCCGCGGCTGTCCCGCACGAACACGCGCCCCACGAGGATCCGCAGCGGCTCGAAGCGCCGCTCCAGGGCGGCGAAGGCGGAGGGATTGAAGAGCCGAAGCCCGTCGCTCCCTCCCTGGACGCTCAGGGCGATTCCCGCGAGCACCGACCAGGCGAGAGCGAGAGCCGCCGCCCCCCGCACGAGTCCCGCCCGGCGTCCCCCGCGTCGGACGGCCACGAGGAGCATCAAGAGGGCGGGCACGACGAGAAAGCTCGCGAAGTCCACCTCGAAGCGCATGGCGGCGGAGGCGAAGACGAAGCTCGTGAGAAGGGGGATCAGGAGCCCCACGGCCGCCAGCACCGCGAGGCGCCTCCGCAGCCGCTCGACGTCCTCGGCAAGGCCGCTCCGCAGCAGGGGGACGGCGAGAAGGAGCACGAGGACGAAGGGGGCGTGCATCAGGAGACCGGTGGAGGGGCTCATGAAGAAGCCGTCGGGACTCGTGCCCGGGTAGGAGGCCACGGCGTGGACGAAGGGAAAGTCGAGTCGCAGGTCGGGCGGGGCGAGGAAATGGAAATAGAACGCGACGGGCACCGCGCGCGGGTCGAACCACGACACCGGGCGGAGGCCCTGGAGCTGGTAGCGGGCACCGAACTCCGTCCAGGAGTCGAAGCGGGCGTGGTTGTAGAGTCCCAGGAGGAAAAGGCAGGCGACGAGGGGCAACGTGGCGGCGAGGAGAGCGCGCGCGCGTCCGCTCGTCAGCCGGCGCCACGCGGGGAGGGCGAGCAGGGGGAGGAAGAGGGCGGCGACGAGGAGGTTGGGCCGACAGCCCGCGGCGAGGCCGAGGAACAGGCTGCCCAGGACGAGGCGGGAGACGCGCAAGCGGCCGTCGTCGTCCGATGTCAGGAAGAAGAAGCACGCTCCGGCGAGGAAGAAGTAGCCGCCGGCGATCGCGACCTCGTAGACGAACGAGCAGCGCAGGATGAAGGGGACGACGCTCGCGATGCCGAGCACGAGCGCCGCCCCGGCCCGCATCCCCCGGGGGGTGTCCGGGAGGTGGTCGCGCAGGAGGCGGCGCAGGACGGCGATCCAGAAGACGAGCCCGCCCACGGAGAAGACGAGCGCGGCCACCGGCTCCGGAAGATCGCCGAGACCCAGGAGCCTCCAGGGTACGAAGAGGGCGAGCGCGGGGACCACGCCGAAATAGAGGTAGTACCTGCCGTGGTAGAGGGAGGCGTCGTGCAGACGCGCCGGCGCGTTCTTGCCCGGCTCGTAGGGCAGGCTCAGCTCGAACATCTCCGGCTTCGGCTCCTCCAGGAGGTGGAGCTGGCCCGCGAGGAAGGCGCCCGTCAGCATGTTGTAGTACCCGTCGCGCGGCGCCTCCCGGAGGGGGTAGCCGTTTCCCGCCGTCCAGACGTAGAAGCCCACGAGCGCGAAGGCGATCGCGGCGAGGACGGGATCGGAAGGCAATCTTCTCAAGGGCGGTTCCGTGGGTCCGTGCCGGTATTCTACGGTCACGGCCAGTAACATCGTTTGACGCGCCCGGCGCTTGGAAACCGACCTCCGCGAGCACAGAATGGTCATTCGCGAGGGGCTGTGACGCCCCCAGAGAGGCATCTTCACTTGAGCAAGCGGCTGGCTCTGTGCGGCGTCTTCCTGGTCCTGCTGGCCGCCGGATGCGGCCGCACTCCGAGCGCGGCCGCGGCCCGCCCGAAGGGCGCCCCCTTGTCCGTCCGGGTGGCCCCCGTTTTGGACCAGGAGGTCGTCTACCGGATCAAGGCCCTGGGCTCGCTCGAAGCCGAGGAGATGGTCCAGGTCACGGCGGAGGTGGAAGGGGCGGTCGTCGACGTGCGCTTCCACGAGGGGGACCGCGTCACCACGAGCACGATCCTGCTCCGCATCGATCCCGAGCGTTTCCGCCTGGAAGCGGAGCAGGCGGAGGCCAGCTACAACCAGAGCATCGCGGAGCGGAGCCGCGCGGAAGCGGACTTGAGGCGCCGCGAGGAGCTGAACCAGAGCCAGCTCGTGGCCGCGGAGGAGCTGAACCGCTCGCGAGGCGAGACCTCGCGATTGAAGGCGGCCGCCGAGGCGGCGAAGGCCAACCGCGACATCGCGGAGCAGAACCTCCGGAAGGCCGAGCTGCGGGCTCCCCATGCCGGCGTCATCAACACGCGGACCGTCGAAACCGGCCAGTACGTGAAGATGGGGAACGTGCTCGCGACCCTCGTGGACAACCGCCGGCTGCGGCTCCGGTTCAAGGTCTCGGAGGGGGAGTCGCTGCGCGCGCGCGTGGGCGACACCGTGAATTTCCGCGTCGCCCCGCTAGGTCCGCGCGACTTCCCGGCGAAGATCTACCACGTGGGGGAGGTCGCGGATCCCCTGACCCGCCAGGTGGAGACGCTGGCCTGGGTGCAGAACCCCGGCGAGCTGAAGCCCGGGTTCTTCGCGGAGGTGACGCTCGCCGGCGAGACGAGGAAGAAGGCGCTCGTCGTGCCTGAGGGCGCGGTGCAGGCGAGCGAGCAGGGGTTCGTCACCTACGTGGTGGACAAGGGCAGGGCGCACGTCCGGCCCATCGAGATCGGCCTCCGCACGGGGACGGGGGTGGTGGAGATCCTGTCCGGAGTCAAGGGGGGCGAGACGGTGGTCGTGGAGGGGTCGGACCGGCTGGCCGACGGTGTCGAGGTGAAGGCGGTGTCGGCGTTGCCCGAGGCGACCCCCTCGGCCTCCCAGTAGGACGACCATGAGCGAAGAGATGCGCCGCCGCGACCTCGAGCGCGAGCCCGAGGATCCCAAGCAGATCGCCACGGGGATGACCCTGGCCGACATCTCGATCCGCAACCACGTGTTCGCGTGGGTGCTGATGTTCGCCCTCATCGGCTTCGGGCTCATCTGCTTCACGGGCTTCGGAACCGTGTTCCGCGGTCTCGGGATCAGCCAGAACCCGGACGTGGACTTCCCGCTCGTCAACGTGTCCGTGACCTACGAGGGGGCCTCCCCCGAGATCATGGAGACGGACGTCGTGGACACGATCGAGGACGTGGTCACGGGGGTCGAAGGAGTCAAGCAGCTCTTCTCCACCTCGCGCCAGGGCGCGGCGAGCATCAGCATCGAGTTCGATCTGAGCCGCAACATCGACGCCGCCCTCCAGGACGTCCAGTCCCGCATCGCCCAGGCCGCGTCCCGTCTTCCCCGCGGCATCGATCCCCCCGTCATCAGCAAGAACAACCCTGAAGACCAGCCGATCATCCGGCTCTCCATCGCGGGGAACCGGCCTCCCACCTTCGTGGCCGACTACATCCGGAATTTCATCAAGCCCCAGATCCAGACGATCCCCGGGGTGGGAGACGTGCAGCTCCAGGGCTTCCGCGACCGCTCGGTGCGGGTCTGGTACGACGCGCCCCGCATGGAAGCCCAGGGCCTCACCGTCCAGGACGTGAACGCGGCCATCGCCCGCGAGCACCTCGAGGTGCCCGCGGGGCGCATCGAGGCCGCGGAGCGGGAGATGAACGTCAAGGCGGAGGGCGAGGCCATCGACCTCGAGGCCTTCCGCAGCCTCGTGGTGGCCTACCGGAGCGGCGCTCCCGTCCGGCTCAAGGACGTGGCGGTGGTGGAGGACGGGCTCGAGGACCGCCGCCGCATCGGCCGCTCGATGGGCCAGCCCTCGGTGGGCTTCAGCGTCACCAAGCTCCGGGGGGCGAACGCGGTGGAGGTGGGCCGGGCCGTCAACGCGAAGGTCGCGGAGATGGCCAAGAACCTTCCCGAAGGCCTCACCCTGTTCGTGAACTGGGACACCACGATCTTCGTGGAGAAGGCGATCGGGGAGATCCTCTTCACGCTCGTCCTCGCCTCCGTGCTCACCGGCCTCGTGTGCTGGGTCTTCCTCGGCTCGTGGACGACCACGCTGAACGTGCTCCTCGCGATACCCACCTCCATCCTCGGCACCTTCATCGTGATGTACGTCTTCGGCTTCACCTTGAACACCTTCACGGTGCTCGGGCTCACCCTCGTGGTGGGGATCGTGGTGGACGACGCGATCATGGTGCTCGAGAACATCTATCGGCACCGCGAGGAGGGGATGGGGCGGGTGCGCGCCGCTTCCGTGGGGGCGCGCGAGATCACGTTCGCCGCCGCGGCCACGAGCCTCGCCATCGTCGCGATCTTCCTGCCCGTCGCCTTCATGAAGGGCATCATCGGGAAGTTCTTCTTCCAGTTCGGGGTCACGATCTCGGTGGCGGTGCTCATCTCGCTCCTCGAGGCCTTGACCCTCGCCCCCATGCGCTGCTCGCGCTTCCTCGACCTCGAGAAGCGGGGCAGGCTCGGCAAGCAGGTGGAGCTCGGCTTCGCCCGCCTCTCCGCCACCTATCTGCGCTGGCTCAAGCCGGCGCTCCATCACCGGGGCTGGGTGATGGTGGGAGCGGTCGTGTTCTTCGTGCTCTCCCTCGGCCTCGTGCGCTTCCTGCGCTCCGAGTTCGTGCCCTCCCAGGACATGAGCCGGGTCTTCGTGCGCTTCCAGACCCCCGTGGGCACGAGCCTCGACGCCACCGACCGCGTCTTCCGCCAGATCGAGGAGTTCGTCTCCGGGCGCCCGGAGGTCCTCAAGTACAGCGGGGGCGTGGGCGGCTTCGGAGGCGGCGAGGTGAACACGGGCGTCATGTTCATCACGATGTTCGACCCCCACGAGCGGCCGGTGGATCCCAAGCTCGGTCGGCGCCCCACCCAGCAGGACTTCATGCAGGTGATGCGGCAGGCCGTGAACTCGATCCCCGGGGCCAAGGGCGTCATCCAGGACATCTCCCAGGGCGGCTTCAGCGCGAGCCGCGGGGGCGGCTTCCCCGTGGAGTTCAACATCCGCGGCCGCGACTGGGACACCCTCGCCCGGAGCGCGCGGGAGATCCAGGAGCAGATGCGGCAGTCGGGCATCGTCACCGACGTGGACAGCGACTACCAGGTGGGGATGCCGGAGGTGCAGGTGGTGCCCGACCGCAACAAGTCCGCCGACCTCGGCGTGAGCATGGCCGCCATCGGCGAGACCCTGAACGCCGCGATCGGGGGACAGAGGGTCGGCAAGTTCAAGGACAAGGGCCGACGCTTCGACATCCGGGTGCGCCTGCTCGCCCCCCAGCGCCAGCGTCCCGAGGACATCGACCGCCTGCTCGTGCGCACCGCGAGCGGCTCGCTCGTGCACCTCGCGGACGTGGCGAAGATCGAGCAGAAGCCCACGCTCCAGACCATCACCCGCCGCGACCGCGAGCGCGCGATCACGATGTTCGCGAACGTCGCGCAGGGCGCGTCGCAGGACAAGGCGATCTCGCGCTCGCTGGAGATCGCGCGCGAGGTCCTCCCCGAGGGCTACCGTGCCATCCCCTCCGGGAGCAGCCAGGCCTTCAAGGAGTCGTTCGACTCCCTGGGGTTCGCCTTCGGGCTGGGCCTCCTCGTCGCCTACATGGTGCTGGCCACGCAGTTCAACGCCTTCACCCATCCCTTCACCGTGCTCCTCGCCCTGCCCTTCAGCATCAGCGGCGCCCTCCTCGCCCTCTTCCTCGGCAACCAGAGCCTGAACGTCTACAGCGTGCTCGGCATGATCCTGCTCATGGGGATCGCCAAGAAGAACTCGATCCTGCTCGTGGACTTCACGAACCAGATCCGCGAGCAGGGCGTGGAGCGCCACGAGGCGATCCTGCAGGCGTGCCCCGTCCGCCTCCGCCCCATCCTGATGACGTCCATGGCCACGATCGCGGGCGCCCTTCCCCCCGCCCTCGCCATCGGGCCGGGAGCGGAGCTCCAGAGGCCCATGGCCCTCGCCCTCGTGGGAGGCATGGCGGTCTCCACGCTCCTCACGCTCTTCGTGGTGCCGTGCGCCTACAGCGTGATCGACGACGGGATCGTCTGGAACCAGGAGCGGAAGAAGCAGGGCGTCAGCCTCCTTCCCGCCCTGCGAGCGCTGCGCCTCGGCAACGGCCGCCCGCCCGTCTCTCCGGAGGGCGCTGTCCGGTAGTCGATGGCCAAGGTCCGCGGCGCCACCCTTCTCGGGACGCTCGACTACGTTCGAGAGGCTTTCGGCGAGGACGCGCTCCGGAAAGTCGCGTCCGCCGTCTCCCCCGCGGTGCGCGAGGTCATGACCGAGGGCAGCCTCGTCCTGCACGGCTGGTACGAGTGCGCGCTCCTGAGCGAGCTCACGCGCGAGATCGACCGCGTGTGCGGAAAAGGGGATCTGGCGCTCGCGCGGGAGGCGGGACGGCACGGCGCCTTCCAGGACGTGAACCGGTTCTTCAAATGGATGCTGCGCCTGAGCGGCCCCGGCATGATCTTTTCGCGCGCGACCAGCGTGTGGAACAACTACCACAGCGCGGGACGCTACGTGTTCGAAGGAGCCGAGGGGAACCGCGCGGCCATCCGCATCGAGGACTGGGACGGCGCCGACCCCGTCATGTGCAAGCGCGTCGAGGGCTGGATCGAGCGCGCCCTCGAGATCACGCTGGGCACAGGGGCCCGTCCGCACATTCACGAAGAGGCCCACCTGCGCGCGGACAGTGCCGTCTCTCCGCAGCGCTTCTGTCGCTACGTGGCGGAGTGGGGGAGCTGAGCAACATCCAGGTCGGCTCCGACCTTGACCCCATTTCCACCGCGGCGTAACGTTGAGCGGCTCTGGTTGCGCCTGGCAGTGGGCCCACGACCAGCGAGCTGATCAGGGAGGGTGTCCATGGTGACCCGCTCCGTCGCGCCCACGCCCGCGAAACCCATCGACCCGCGCTGGCATCAACGAGTCTCCTGCCTGGCCGCCGTTGGCGTGGCGTTCCTCCTGTGCGGCAGTCCGCCGGTGCGAGGATTCACCATACCCGTGCCAAACCAGGTGAGCATCGGGGACTTCACCGCCGAAGAAGGCGACGGCGGAACCAGGGTCTTCTCCTTCCCCGTGACGGTGGTCCGCAACAACTGCGACGCCTTCACCATCGACTACCAGACGTTGGCCGGTACGGCCGCGGCGGGTGAGGATTTCACCCCGACGGCCGGGACCCTCAGCTTCACGGCCCTCTGCCAGTCGCAGACGCTCACCGTGGACGTCTCCGTCGTCGCGGACCAGGTGAGCGAGTTCAACGAGACCTTCTTGGTTCAACTCAGCTTGCCGACCCCCAACCCGGGAATCGCGGTCATGATCGATTCCCTCGGTGTGGGAACGATCGTCAACGACGACGACTGTGACCCCGCCGCTGGCAGCGGGTGTCCTTGTACCGCGGGCGAGGACTGCGCCCCCCAGGTGACGCCCCGCCTCGACTGCCTCGCGGCCGATCCGTCGAGCCCGGCGTCGAGGATCGCGATCTTCGGCTACGAGCGCGCCCCCAACGTTGCCTCGTTCACTATCGATCGGGGGACGGACAACGCGGTGATGATCAACGGGGTCGCCCTCGGCGATGCGGGGCAGCCCACAACCTTCGGAGCCGGCATCCACCCGAACGTATTTGCGGTGCGGTTCAACGTGGACACGGAGGCGGTCTCGTGGCTCTTGAAAGGGGTCGCGGCGACTCCCGACGCGGCGTCGCCCGCGTGTGCGGGTCTCTCTGGTCCAACTGGCCCGCCCGGCCCGCCGGGCCCGAGCGGGCCTCCCGGTCTGCCCGGCCCCCCCGGTCCCGCTGGGCCTCCGGGGCCTCCCGGGCCACCCGGGGCGGCCGGCGCTGGGCTGTCGTTCGCGGTCGTCGAGGTGTCACAGAGCGGTCGCCTCACTCTCCCCGGCGGGCCGTCGAGCGTCCTCTTCCTGGCCCGCGTGGTCCGTGGAGACTCGCTGGAGTTGGTGCTGCCAGCGGCGGCGGCGGGGACGTCGCGATTCGTGACCATCCGCCAGGTGGGCGCCCGGGGCAGGATCCTCGTCCGGGCCGCGCTCGGCTCGCCCCATCGTGTCGGCGGCGAGCAACGACACCCGGGACCTGGCCACTCCGGCGGGTTCGTGCTCGAGGATCGCGGCGATTACGTCACGCTGGTCAGCGACGGCTCGGCCTGGTACGTCTTCGCCGAGGGCCGCTGACATCTGCCGCGAGATTCTTCAGCCGCTATGGCGGAGTGGGGGAGCTGAGCTTCCGCGACGCGCGGGCGGAGGACGTGCCCGCCCTCGTGTCCCTGATCAACGCGGCCTACCGGGTCGAAGAGTTCTTCGTGGCCGGGTCCCGCACCTCGGCGGCCGAGATCGAAGGAATGCTCCGCTCGGGCGGGTTCCTCCTCGCGGAGCCGGAGGACGGCGGGGTCGCCGGCTGTGTCTATGTCGGGCGGCGAGGCGAGCGTGGCTATTTCGGCCTGCTGTCCGTGGATCCCGTTTTCCAGGGCCGCGGCCTGGGCCGTCGCCTCGTGGCGGCCGCGGAAGAGCGTCTGCGCGAGCACGGCCACCGGGAAGTCGAGATCCTCGTCGTGAACGTCCGCGCTGAGCTCGTCCCGTTCTATGCCGGGCTCGGATACCGCCGCGAAGGAGAGGAGCCGTTCCCCGAGGGCTACGAGCTGCGCATGCCTTGCCACTT
Source organism: uncultured Acidobacteriota bacterium (assembly GCA_963742595.1). Taxonomy (GTDB): domain Bacteria; phylum Acidobacteriota; class Vicinamibacteria; order Fen-336; family Fen-336; genus CAVPGH01. The sequence goes on from CAVUMT010000001.1 coordinate 2,952,710, forward strand.
CGTGGTCATGCGCAAGGCGCTCGCCTGAGCTGACGGGGCGTCAGCGGTCGAGGTCGACGCTCGCCTCGCTGTCGAAGCCGACCTTCTTTATGCCGTCGCCTTCGCGGACGTGGAAGGCGCCCTTCGCCCGAGCCTTCACGCGGCTCTCGTCCAGCAGGCCCTTGACCGCCCCCGGCAGCTTCAGGAAATTCACGTTGAAACGCGACTGGACGCGCTCCTCGCCGAACGCGCGGAGGGTCAAGGGATCGGCGCTGTAGCCCCGCCCGAGGGACTGGCCGTTCAGCAGAAGCTCGTACTCGAAGCGCTCGATCTGCAGGTCCTTGTCGTTGGGATTCTGCACCGCGAACCCCACGTCCAGCGTGATTCCGGTGATCCCCGCCCGATCCACGCCCAGCTTCTGGACCTGGAGACGCGGCGGCTGCACGCTCGCGCACGCCACTCCCGACCATCCCAACGCAAGAGCCACGAAGGTTCGAAGCCTCATGAGCGGTGACGCTACGCGGGGGCGGAACCGAGGTCAAGGCCCTGAAGGCGTGCTAGGTTGGAGAGAATGTCGAGGCGTCGGGTCGACGTCTTCTTCTACGGGCTGTTCATGGACGGCGGCCTGCTGCGCTCCAAGGGGCTGCAGCCGGAGGGCGTCGGGCCCGCGTGGGTCGAGGGGCTGGCCCTGCGCATCGGCCAGCGTGCCGCCCTCGTTCCCGAGCCCGGCGGCCGAGTCCACGGTCTCGTCATGTCGCTCACGCTCCCCGAGCTCGAGCGGCTGTATTCCGAGCCGAGCGTCCAGGCGTACAGGGCGCAGGCCGTGCTCGCGGTTCTCTCCAGCGGTGCCGTCATTCCCGCACTCTGCTACAACCTCCCCGAACCCCCCGCGGCCGGCGAGCGCAATCCCGAGTACGCGACCAAGCTGCGCGCGCTCGCGCTGAAGGTGGGGCTTCCGACCGGATACGTTTCGTCGATCGAGTAGCGCGGTTTCAAGCGCTGAGAGGTCTCGAGAAGGAGCCATGAACGACCGAGAGGGAATGACGATCCTGGTTGCGGGACCGTACCGATCGGGGACCGGAGACGATCCCGACAAGCTGGCCGCGAACGTACGCGCGATGGAGGCCTACGCGCTGCCGCTCTTCCGCGCCGGGCACCTTCCCATCGTCGGGGAGTGGCTGGCGCTGCCCCTCGTGGCCCTCGCCGGCTCCCGCAAGGTGGGAGACGCGCCCTTCGACGAGATCTTCCACCCCATCGCCGAGCGGCTCGTCGAGCGCTGCCACGGCATCCTGCGCGTGGGCGGGCCTTCGCAGGGCGCCGACCTCATGGTCGACATCGCGAGGAAGCGTGGGCTCCGCGTCTTCGGCCGCCTGTGTGAAGTGCCGGGGTGCGAGGCTCTTCCGGAGCCGGGTGCGTGACGGAGGATTCGATGCTTACGCGCGCGCTCGTTCTTCTCGTCGCTTCCGCGTCCCTCGTCGCCGCGCAGCCGACGCCGGAACCGCCCTCGACACGTACGAAGCTGGTTCTCCTCGGCACGGGAACTCCCGGGCTCGATCCCGACCGCTCGGGACCCGCGACGGCGGTGGTCGTCAACGACACGGCGTACCTCGTCGACTTCGGACCGGGGGTGGTGCGGCGGGCGAGCGCGGCCTCGCTCGACAGCGGGATGCGGAAGGGGATCAAGGCCCTCGATCCCCGGAGCCTGCGCGTGGCCTTCGTGACGCATCTCCATTCCGACCACACCGTGGGGTATCCGGACCTGATCTTCTCCCCGTGGACGGTGGGGCGTCGCGTTCCGCTCGAGGTCTACGGCCCGAAGGGCATCAAGGCCATGACCCAGCACGTGCTCGAGGCCTTCCGCGTGGACGTCGAGACGCGCACGAACGCGATGGGCAACCAGCGCGACTTCCCGGACGGGTACAAGGTGAACGCCCACGAGGTCGCATCCGGCGTCGTCTACAAGGACGCCAACGTGACCGTGACCGCCTACCCCACGAAGCACGCGATGGAGAGCTACGGGTATCGCTTCGACACCGCGGACCGCAGCATCGTGATCTCCGGGGACACGAACCCCACGGAAGCGACGATCGAGGCCTGCCGGGGGTGCGACGTGCTCGTCCACGAGGTGGGGACGCTGGCCTGGCTCGCTTCCCGCCCGGAAACGTTCCGCGAGTTCGCGGCCAAGTACCACACGACGGTTCCTCAGCTCGCCGACCTGGCGCAGAAGGCGAAGCCCAAGCTCCTCGTTCTCTATCACTACAACAGCGCGTCCCCGGAGGACCTCGTGGGCAGCCTGGCGGCCCTCTACTCGGGGCCCTTCGTCGTGGGTCGCGACCTCGACGTCTACTAGGTGCGGACCCCGATGCCGACCAATCCAGCCCTTCAGGCGTCTTATTGGGGCAAAGGGAGCCTGATCATGACGCTCCGTCTGTCCGCCCTGCTCGTCCCCGCCCTCGCCGCGGCACCGGCCATCCAGGGAGCGGAGCTACGGGGGCGGATCCTGGCCGAAAACAAGCCCCTCGGCGGCGTGACGGTCGCCGCCCTGCCCTTCGAGCCCCCCGAGGTGGAGGCGCGCCGCGAGGCCCTTCGTCAGGACGAGCCGAAGCCCGTCCTCTCGGTGACCACGAAGCCGGACGGGACGTGGAGCCTCGTTCTGCCTCCGACGGCGGGCGTCGTCCGGCTGCGCGTCTCCGGAGGGGGAGCGGCACCGGTCTATCTCGCGCGCGTCCTCGACGCATCGGAGAGCGACGATCTCGGGGACGTGCCGGTGGCGAAGGCCGCCGTTCTCGCGGGCCGTGTGGTGGACGGGCGTGGGGGGCCGGTGGTCGCGGCCACGGTCACGCTGCGCCCGGGCGGCCGGGTGGAACGACGAGTCCACGGCGGTTTCCCTCGCGACCACCACCGCCGCCGACGGCTCGTTCAAGTTCGCGGAAGCCGACGGAAGCGGGGAACCAGCTTCGCGTCGAGGCCGCCGGCTTCGCCACTGTCGATTTGGGAGGGGTGCGGGGCGGCGCTTTGGCCAAGCCCATTCCTCTCGCCCTCGGGAGAGCGGTCTCCGGCACGGTGATGCATCACCGATCGCCGGACGCCCGCGGCCGGCGCCCTCGTCCGATTCGAGGGCAAGTCGACGACGCGCTGGGCCGAAGTCCGGCGCGACGGATCCTTCCTGGTCGACGGAGTCCCCTCGGCGGCGGGCACGCTCGTGGCCGACGCGGGAGAGAAGGGACGGGCCTCCGCTCCCTCTCCGGAGGGGGCCGCGAAGGCTTCCCTCGTGCTCGCTCCCACCGCGGGGACCCGCGGTCGCGTGGTGGACGCGGGCACGGCCGCTCCCCTCGCGGGGATCCGAGTCGTCGCCCGCTGCGGATCCGCGACGTTCACCGGCAGGTCCGGCGCCGACGGACGCTACGAGGTTCGGGGCCTCCCTCCCGGGTCCTGCCGCCTGAGCGCCGACGATCCCCGCTTCGTCGCCTGGAGCGCGCGCGTCACCGTCGCGGCGGGAGAGACGGAGGCACAGGACGTGCCTCTCGTGCGCGCGGCGACGCTCGCGGGACGCGTCCTCGACCCCGACGGCCGACCCCTCGAGGGCGCCACCGGGTTCGTGGTGGGCGCCGGCGAGAGCTCGTTCCGGATGTTCATGCGGCCCGCGGGCTGGTCCATGTTCCGAACGGCCCGCGACGGCACGTTCAAGGCCACGCGCCTCGCGCCCGGATCCAACGTCCGTCTCACCGTTCGCCACGACGACTTCGAGGCCCGAACGCTCGGCGGCATCACGCTCGTCGGGGGAAGCACGAAGTCCGGGATGACCGTCGTGCTGTCGCGCGGTCTCGTCGTCCGGGGCCTCGTGAAGGACGAGGACGACCGGCCGCTCGCGGGAGCCGACGTGGAGCTCGGCCGCGCGCGGATGTTCCAGGGCGGACGCCGCGGCGGCGACGTGGCCCAGATGGCGTTCATCGGCGGACCCGGGCAGTCTCCGAAGAAGACGACGGGCCCGGACGGCCGCTTCGAGTTCCGCGGGGTGAGCGCGGGCGACTACACGCTCGCGGCGAGCAAGAAGGGGATGACGCGCGAGCGCGTCGACCCGCTGAAGGTCGCGGAGGGCGGCGCCGTCGAGCCCGTCGTGCTCGTGCTCCGCACGGGTTCCGCGATCACCGGGTCCGTGCGCGACAAGGCCGGCAACGGCTTGGCGGGATGGGTCATCGGGGTGAGGCCCCAGGGCGGCTCTCCCGGGCCGATGGCGGGGCTGCTGGGGTCGGGGCCGCCCGAGCGGACGGGGCCCGACGGCTCCTTCGTGCTCGAGGGGCTGACCGCGGGCGAAGCCTACGAGATCACGCCCTTCGGCGAGAACGGGCCGGGACCGCGCAAGGCCGGGGTCGTGGCCCCCGCGGACGTGGAGATCGTGGTCTCGGGGAACGGAAGGATCCGCGGGACGGTGGTCGACGCGGACACCGGGAAGCCCGTCCTCGACTTCGAGGTCGGCTACGAGAGCGCGGCCATGGGGGGCATGCGCATGCGATTCCGAGTCGCCGACCGACGCTCGGCCGGAGATCCGGTCGCCGTCCACGCCGACGACGGCGCCTTCGTCATCGACGACGTGCCCGCGGGCAAGTGGGACGTCCAGGCGTCGGCCAGCGGCTACCAGAAGGGACGCGCCGCGGGCGTCACCGTGGACGAAGGCGGCACGGCCGAAGGCGTCGAGGTGCGGCTCGTGCGCGGAGGCAGCGATCGCCGGCCGGGTGATCGAGGACCGCAGCGGAAAGCCCGTCATCGACGCCGCCGTCCGCGCCGAGCCCGCGAGCGGGGGCATGGGCATGCCCCGCATGATCGGGCTCGACGACGACGGCTCCGCCACCACCGACGCGGAAGGGCGATTCCGGCTCGAAGGGCTGAGCCCCGGGTCCTACGCGCTCACCGCCTCGCATCCCGAGTGGACGGAGCAGACGGAGCGCGTGGAGCTGAAGGATCAGCCGGGCACGGTGGAGATCCGGCTGGGCCGCGGGGGCGCGATCGGGGGTGTCGTGCTCGCGGGAGGCCGCGGGGTGGCGGGGGCCGGCGTTTCTCTCTCCGCCGCCGGTCAGTCGCGCGGATTCTTCGGCGGGGGCGACCGCAGCGCCATCACCGACGAGGCCGGCCGCTTCCGCTTCGACACCTTGACCGCCGGCCGCTACACGCTCGTCGCCTCTCTCCGCAGCCAGGCGAGCGCTCCCGCGGAGGCGGTGCTGCAGGGCGACGCGAGCCAGGAGGTGACGCTCGTGCTCGCGGAGGGGGCCACCATCCGCGGCACGGTCAGCGGCCTTGCCGAGAACGCGCGGGGCAACGTGATGGTGAGTGCTAACGGTCCCGACGAGTACTTCGCGAACACGCGCACGGGGGGCGACGGCTCCTTCGAGCTCACGGGCGCGCCCAAGGGTCCCATCTCGCTGCGCGCCAACGCCGGAGACTTCGCCACCGCCATGCGGAGCGCCACCGCGCAGGTGGTGATCGCGGAGGGCCAGGTCGAGGCGGCCGTGGAGATCGTGTTCGAAGCGGGGTTCCGCGTGGACGGCCAGGTGACGCGGGGAGGCCGTGCCGTCGCGGACGCGATGGTGACGGCGATGCCGGAAGGGGGCCCGGGACGGATGTCGTCCGGTCGCACCGACGACACCGGGTCCTACGTGCTCGAGGGGCTGCAGGAGGGAACGTACACGTTCATGGCATCGCCGATGAGCGGTGGCTCGCCCATCCGGAAGACGGCGAAGGTGACGGGCGACATGACGGTCGACCTCGAAGCCCCGCCTGCGAAGATCGCCGGGCAGGTGGTGGAATCGGACTCGGGGCGCCCGCTCGGCGAGGCGCTCGTGCGCGTCGAGCAGGGAGGGGGCCCCGGAGGCGGCGGCCCGTTCGCCATGATGGCCACGGAGTCCGACAGCGCGGGCCGCTTCACCCTCGAGAGCATGGAGCCGCGCTCGTACCGCGTGAGCGTCACCCGTGCCTCGTACCAGACGGAGACGCGCGACATCGTGGCCGCCGAGGACAGCGACGTCACGATCGCGCTCAAGCGCGGAGACGGTGTCGTCCTCGTGGTGCGCGACGGCATCTTCGCGACCCCGCTGCGGGGAGCGTTCGTGCGCGTGGTGGACGGGGGGGGAGCCACCGTCTTCATGGGCAGCGTCAGCCTCGACAGCGAAGGACGCGGCGACATCCCCTCGCTGCGCCCCGGGCGGTACGACGTGAGGATCGGCGCGGACGGCTACGCGGGCACGGCGCTCCGCGGGGTCGCCGTGCCCGCGCCGCCCCTGAACGTCGCCCTCACCCCAGGAGGGATGGTGGAAATCCAGTCGCGGGCCCCAGACGCTCGCGATGCCCAACGCGTCGGGTCGTCTGCTCGATTCCTCCGGGGCCGTCTATTACACGCATCCCTTCTCACCGGACGGCGTCATTCGCCTGGGGGGCAGGCCCCATTGGCAGCTCGAGCATGTGGCCCCCGGCCACTACACGTTCGCGCTCGAGGGCGGGCTCCGACGGGAAGTCGACGTGCGGGAGGGCGGGTCGGCGGTGATCGTCCTACCCTGAACGCGGTAACGCTCCGACGCAACCCTGACGCCCCGGGGGACGTCTCATGGACTCAGGGGGTCCCAATGCGCCTGCTTTCTGCCTTGGTGACGGACGCGGTCCGAGGAGCGCGGTCACTCCTCCGTGCGCCCGGACTGGCCGTCGCCGGCTCGTTCACCCTCGCCCTCGGTATCGGAGCGGCCACCGCGCTCTTCAGCGTGGTGAGCGCCGTGCTCGTCCAGCCTCTCCCCTACGACCGGCCCGAGACGCGCGTGATGATCTGGAGCCGCTGGACCGGCTTCGACAAGACCTGGGTGAGCGAGCACGAGGTCTTCGACTACCGCGGGCTCCCTGCGCTCCGGCAGGTGGCGGCGTGGGCCACCGACCAGGTCAATCTCACGGGGGACGGCGACCCGGTGCGGGTGGGCATCGCATTCGTTACCGTCAACGCCTTCGGGACGCTGGGCGCGGACCCGCTCCTCGGCCGGCACTTCCGGCCCGAAGAGGAGAAGACGGGCGCGGACGCGGTCGTGATCGTCAGCTATCGGCTCTGGCAGGGTCGGTACGGAGGGGATCCCGGGCTCGTGGGCCGCACGATCCAGATCGACGGTCAGCCGCGGCAGGTGGTCGGGGTCATGCCCCGCGGGTTCCGTCTCCCCACGGACTACGGCGAGGACGCCGCGGAGCCGACGGAGCTCTGGGTCCCGCTCTTCCTCGATCCCGCGTCCGAGCGCGGCAACCACGGTCTCTACGCCGCGGCGGAGCTCGCGCCCGGGACGACGGCCGCTCAGGCCACCGCCCAGCTCGAGGCCCTGACCCGGAGCCTCACCGAGGAGGGGCTCTATCCGGAGGCGATGCGCTTCTCCGCCTTCGCCGTGCCTCTTTCCGACGAGGTCGCGGGAGGCGTCCGGCCCGCGCTGCTGCTCCTTTCCGGGGCCGTCGTGTTCCTGCTGCTCATCGCCTGCGCGAACGTCGCCCACCTGCTCCTCGCGCGGGCCGAGGTCCGCCGGCGCGAGATCGCGATCCGGACCTCCCTCGGCGCCGACCGGAAACGCCTCCTCGTCCAGCTCCTGGCGGAAAGCCTGGTGCTCGCCGTACCCAGCGGGCTTTTCGGCATCGTCCTCGCCGCCCTGGGCGTCCGGCTCTTCTTCGCGAGCGGGCTCGCGGGGATCCCGCGCGCCGAGGACGTGGGGATGGACGTGCGCGTCCTCCTGTTCGCGATGGCGGTGGCGCTCGGCACCACTCTCGTCTTCGGCCTCGCCCCCGCGCGTCTCTTCCTGAGCGTGCACCCCGCGGACGCGCTCCGGGATGGCGGGCGCGGCGCTACGGCGGGCCGGGGGCGGAGCCGCCTGCGCGGCGCGCTCGTGGTGGCGGAGACGGCACTCTCCGTCGTCCTGCTCGTCGGGGCGGGGCTGCTCCTGCAGAGCCTGTGGGCGCTGCAGCGGGTGGAGCTGGGCTTCGCCCCGGACCACGTGTTGACCGCGCGCATCTCGCTCCCGGAGACCGGGTACGAGGAGGCAGACAAGGTTGTGGCCTTCTATCGCAGCCTCCTCGAGCGCGTGCGGGCCGTGCCGGGGGTGAAGGCGGCCGGTCTCATCCGCCTCCTGCCCCTGGGCGCCCCCATCGGGGACTGGGGGCTCGACGTGGTGGGCTACGCGGAGTCGCCCGGCCACAACGCCAAAGGCGACTGGCAGATCGCGTCGGACGGCGCACTCGAGGCCCTCGGCGAGCGGATCGTGCGCGGACGCGGCTTCACCGCCGCCGACGCCGCGGACGGAGAGCAGGTGGGTCTCGTCAACGAGACGATGGCCCGCACCTATTGGCCGGGGGAGGACGCGATCGGCGGGCGCTTTCGCATGGGCTCGAACGTGGAGCGTCCCTGGGTCACCGTCGTGGGTGTCGTGGCCGACGTCCGCCACAACGGCGTGACCGTGCCCGTCAAGGAGAAGTTCTACCGGCCGCTCAGCCAGTTCCACCGCTCGACGGGCCAGCCGCGGCGCACCATGAGCGTCGTCCTCCGCACCGAAGGCGATCCCGCCCGCTTCGCGGGGGCGCTCCGGGCGGCGGTGCGCGAGGTGGACCCGAGCGTCCCGCTCGCGGCCGTGCGGCCCATGACGGAGGTGGTGGAGACGGCGCTCGCCACTCCGCGTCTCGCGGGAGCCGTCCTCGGCGTGTTCGCGGTGCTCGCCCTCGTGCTCTCCGCGGTCGGCCTCTTCGGCGTCCTCTCATTCCTCGTGAGCCAGCGCCGCGCGGAGATCGGGGTGAGGCTCGCCCTCGGCGCCGACCCCGCCCACATCCTGCGGCTCGTGCTCGGCTCCGGCCTCCGGATGTCCGTGGCGGGCGCGCTTCTCGGCAGCGTCGCGGCCGCGGCCCTAGTGCGTCTCCTCGCGGGCCTCCTCCACGGCGTGCGCGCGCACGATCCCCTCACCTTCGCCGCGGTCCCGGCACTTCTCCTCGCAGTGGCCGCGCTCGCCAGCGTCCTCCCCGCGTGGCGGGCCACTCGCGTGGATCCCGCCACGACGCTGCGAGCCGAATAGCGGAATCGGTGCTGTGCTGACCGCAACTCACTCCCGTCGATGGCCAGCGCCCCTCGACGCCACCTTCAGCCTACTCGGGGAGGTTCATGCGGCGTAGCAGCTCCTCAAATCGAGGGTCGGAACGAAGAGAAGCAAGCTGGGGCATGATCCGGATCCCGATGAGTCCGCTGTCTCGCTCCTCGTAGCCCTTGGTTAGCGAGGCGAAGGCTCTGTCATTGTCACCCAGTGCCGCATACGCGATGGCCAACTCGAGGGGTGGTGTCTGCCCTCGCCCCTCGACCGGACGGAGGATTCGGAGCGCCTCCGCGCGGTCACCCGTCACGGCGTGGCCATAAGCCAAGATCGCAAGCGCCCAGTCCGAATCCGAAGCGCGGACAGCCTTCTGGAACTCGCCCATGGCTTCCTCGTGAAGACCCTTTTGAAGGTACGCCTGACCCAGGCTCACGTGAGCTACGGCGTCGTCGGGCTCCATCTCTGAAGCTTTCCGGAGCTGCTCGATGGCCCGGTCGTGATCCCCGGCATACGAGAGGAAGTTCCCGAGCCCGCGGTTGGAGAGCGGCGTCATGGGGTTCAACTCGTAAGCGCGCAGGGCCTGCTTCAGGGCCTCCTGAGGCTTGCTCCTCGCCAGGAAGCATTCTCCCAGCCCGCCGTGGGCGACCTCGTCGTTGGGGTTGAGGGCAATGGCCTTGCGGAACGCCCTTTCTGCGCCCTCCAAGTCCCAGTCGAAATGGAGAAGGATGTAGCCCCTGGCCGTGTGGGCATCCGCGAGCGTATCGTCGAGCTCCAACGCCCGATCGGCGGCCACCCGCGCCTTCTGCCGGACACTTCTTCGCTCCCCGGGGTCCGGCTCGAGGCCGGATGCGAGGTCCCAGTAGACGTCGGATAGCCCGGCGTATGCAGGGGCGTAGGATGGGTCGAAGGCAACGGCCTGCTCGAAATAGGATAGGGCCTTTCGGATTCCTTCCTCAGTTCGCTTCCTCCAGAAGTAGCGGCCGCGGAGGTACGCCTCGTGGGCGGCGGGATCGACCTGCCGGTCGGTGTTGAGGGCCGCCTGCTCGCCCGCGGTCAGGGTGGCGTGGACCTCGCGGGCAATGGCTCGCGCGATTTCCGTCTGCATGCTCAGGATGCCGCGCAGTTCGCGCTGGTAGGTTTGGGCCCATAGGTGCGTATCCGTGGCGGCCTCGATCAGTTGCACCGTGACGCGAATCGCGTTCCCGTCACGAACGACCGAGCCCTCCACCACTGCGTTCACGCCGAGCTCCCGGGCGATGTCGGGCAGCGATTTTCGGGCGCGCTTGTACTGCATGGCGGACGTCTGGGAAATCACCCTGAGCGATCCGATCCTGGCAAGCTCGGCGGTCAGCGCCTCGGTCATGCCGAAGGCCAGGTAGTCGTCGAGCGAGTCGTCCGCGGCATTTCCGGAAACGAAGGGCAGAACGGCGAGGGAATCGAGCCGCGGCCCGTCATGGCGCGAGCTCCGGTAAGCCAGAGCGGCCAGCGCCACCGCGGCGCCGATCGTGGCAAGCAGGGGCCAGCGCCACCATCGGGTAACGGCGGACGGCGGAGGGGCAACGGCCGGAGGGGCGGCTGATTCGACGGGTAGTCTGGAGCCCGCTTCGGCAAGGAACCGGTAACCGCGACGCGGCAGGGTCTCGATGAAGCGCGGGTCATCGGCCGAATCCCCAAGCGCCTCCCTGAGGCGGCAGACGGCGTTGTTCAGATTGTTGTCGAACTCGACGTGGGTGTCCTCGGGCCACAACCGCTGTTGCAGCTCTTCGCGGGTGACCATCTCGCCCGGCCGGTCCAGCAGCGCCAACAGGATCTGGAAGGATTTGTCATGGAGCTTGACCTTGTGCCCCTGCCGGCGCAATTCCCCACTGGCCGGGTTCACCTCGAAAAGGTCGAACCGCAACGGCTCGGGCCCGTGTTTGTTGCCCATGGCGGCCTGTGATCGATCGTGTGGAAGGGTGACAAGCCTACCACGAAGGCGGCGACAGGGACCTTAATCGTCGTCGTAAGTCCCTGTCGCTCAGCGGCCGACACTTTATGAACCTTCCAAGGCCGCCGTGATGGTCATTCGGTTCGAGCGAGCCTAGATTGGCGCTCGATCGTCCACGGTAGGCGCGACAGGCGGTTGAGCCCAGGCCGAATCGGGGGGCGGGGAGGACGCCATGCGAGCTCGCTCGAGTCTTCCGTTGGTGGTCTGCTGTATCGGCATCCTCGCGCTCGATCTGGCGGGGCCGGTCGGCGTCTCGGCGCAGACGACGCAAAACTGCGGAAACGAAGGCGAGGACCCCTGCTGGCTCCAAACTGGAACGGGAACGGGCGACTTCTGCGACACAGGGTTGGGGCTTGAGCTTTGGATTTGCGGGTGCCTTGTCCAGAACCCGTTCGGCGGCTGCCTGATTCCGCTGCCCTGCTTGACCTGCGAGAACAACGGACGTCGCCGGGCCGAGATCGACGCATTCGATTCGACGTGGGTCGCCTGGGCCTTGCGCAGCCAACGCGAGCTGGCGCAGGACGAACCTCTCAACCGGGTCATGCACTTGGGCACCCACAATTCCTTCAATACCATCGCAGACGGCTATCCGTTGATCACCCTGCCGAACCAGTACTTCTCGATGACCGATCAGTTGCGATCCGGGGCGCGCCTCCTGACTCTGGACCTGCAGTTCCTGGACAACAACGCCCGGCTCTGTCACTCCCCGACGTGGTGGGCGCCGGGTATCTGCACGCTCGACGTCGACCCCAGCGAGTACTCCGTTTCCATGCCCGGAATGAGGTTCTACGCCCAAGGCGTCAAGGAGATTAAGAACTGGCTCGATGACAATCCCAACGAGATCATCCTGATCAACACGGAAGACTTCTTCATCGGTGCCAACGGTGAGAGGGCCGAGTACCTGTTGGCTCCCCTGTGGGAATACTTCGGCGACAGAATGCTCGAGTCTCCGTTGACCACGCGGACACAACGCTGGCCGACGAGGCGGGAGATGCTCGCCTCGGGGCGCCGGGTGGTCCTCTTCGCGAAGTCGGGCGAGAGGCCGCCGGCGTTCTCGGAAGAGGCCGTCGTGGGCCCGTTCAGCGAGGCTTGGTATGCCAACAACCTACGCCGGTACCCGAACTGCCCGACGACCGAAGGCTTCACGTTCGATGCCTCGACGGACACGTTCAAGGTGGAGGACGACAGGATCCTGTCCGACGGCGACCTCGTCCGCTTCCAGACCGGGGTTGGCTCGCCGTTCCCGACCGGGGTCAGGGAGGGGACGTCTTACTTCATCGTCTCGCTTGACCGTGACTCGAAGACGTTCCAGGCAGCGCCGGTCCGGGGCGGGCGCGCCGTGGACCTGGCCGCCGACGGAAGCGGCGAGCTCTTCGTCAACCCCTCGAGGCGAGCATCGCTCACGGTCGAGGACCGTGAGTGGCTCCGCGCCCAGGTGGGCATCCTCGAGGCGCAAGACGTGGCGGACGCCGCCGAGTGCAATTACAGCTTTATCGTCCTGGACAAGTTCTCCCGAGACTCCCTTCAAACGGATTTCTCCCGCCAGGCGGCGGCCGTGTGGAGCTGGAAAGAGAACGATCGGGGAGACCAGGGCGAGTGTGCGATGCTCGAAGCCGCCACCGGCCGGTGGGCCTCGTTCGACTGCGAAAGGCCGCTGCCATTCGCGTGCGCCAGGCCGAGGACCGAGTCGGGACTGCGTCCCCTCGAATGGAAGGATCCGCTGGGTCTCCAGTGGCGGATCACGACGGCCTCGGGACCGTGGGACGAGGGGCACGCGCTGTGCGAGTCCGAGTTCCCGGGTTTCGTGGCCGGAGTTCCCGTGAACGGCTATCAGAACCGTGTCCTCAGGGACGCAAACATCGCCGGAACGGACCTCTGGCTGAACTACACCCGTCGAGACACGAGGGGCGGCCGTTGGATCATCCGTGGCCGGCCGGTCGCCAACTGACCACCCCTGGCCGCAGCCGGTCCTCACCGGGTGATCGAGCGCAGCTCGAAGGTGACGCGGGACGGGAAGAGGGTGCGGGCCTCGCGGGCCTGGGGGCTGCTATGCTGGCCGACGCATGGAACCGGCGGTGCTCGTCATGGCGGCGGGCCTCGGCTCGCGCTACGGCGGGCTGAAGCAGATCGACCCCGTCGGGCCTTCGGGCGAGACCCTCCTCGACTACTCGCTCTTCGACGCCCGCCGCGCGGGCTTCGGCCGCATCGTCTTCGTGATCCGCCGGGACATCGAGGCCGCCTTCCGCGAGGTCGTGGGCCGACGGTACGAGGCGAGGACGGAGGTGGCCTACGCCTTCCAGTCCCTCGACGACCTGCCCGCGGGGTTCCACGTCCCCGCCGGACGAACGAAGCCCTGGGGGACGGGACAGGCGGTGCTCGCGGGCGAGTCGGCGATCCCAGGACCCTTCGCCGTGGTCAACGCCGACGACTTCTACGGGCGAGCCTCGTACGCGGCCCTTCACGCGTTCCTCGCCGGCGGGCCGCCCGCCGATCTCCACTCCCTCGTCGCCTTCCGCCTCGACCGGACTCTCTCCCCGCACGGGCCCGTGGCCCGCGGCCTCTGCGAGGTGGAAGGGGACGGGCTGCTGCGCGGCGTCCAGGAGATCACGGGCCTCGAGCGCGACGCGGCCGGCGTCATCCGTTCGAGCGATCGCACTTTCCGGGGCGACGAGCCGATGTCGCTCAACCTCTGGGGCTTCGGTCCTTCGATCTTCGAAAGGCTGCGCGAGCGGTTCCTGGGCTTCCTGTCGGCCCACGGCGGGGAAGAGAAGGCCGAGTTCTACCTTCCTGACGCGGTGGGTCAGCTCATCGTGGCGGGTACGGCGCGTGTCCGTGTCCTGGAGACGCCGAGCCCCTGGTTCGGGATGACGCACCGCGCCGACGCGAAGGCGGTGTCGGAGTCGCTGCGGGCCCTGGTCGCGGCGGGGGAGTATCCGGATCCGCTGTGGGGCAGCCTCGCGTAACGCCGAGAAGCTTGGAGAGGATGAGCCCACTGCAAATGACGCGCGCGGTCGAAGAGATCGAATGTCGAACCTGCTGGGGCGCTTTTCTGGTGCGCCGGAGACCGTTCGAAGCGGATGGTCTCCCCGTGGGTCTGAGCGTGACCGTCGACATTCCCTGTCCGTACTGTGCCGACCGGAACGAATTCGATGCCTCCGTCGTCGCCGTGGAGACCCTGGACATTCTTGCGCCGCGTCGGCGGCTCCGACGGCTGACCAGGCGACTCGTGGTCACGGGAGCCGACGTATTCGTCCGCTTGCGCTTTCTGCGCAAATCCATGGCGCGTCTCGATGAGGCGCTGACCTCAGCCCGCGCCGTTGCCCTCGACGTACGGAGGAAGCGGTAGCTTGCCTGCGGCGATACCTCAAGTAAGTTCTCAAGCAACTCCGTCCGGACGGAGTTGCTCGGGCCAGCCCGCACCGCGCTTTTCGAGACGGCCGATGGCCTCGCGCAACGCGACCATCTCCTGACGCAGGGCGGCGAGCTCGCTCGACTGGCCTCCGTCGTCGTCGTTGGTCCCGATGAACCACGCGGCCAGGAAGCCGGAGAAGGTTCCGAACAGCCCGACTCCGGCAGTCATGAGGATTGCCGCGACGACGCGACCCTCGGTCGTTACTGGATAGCGGTCACCGTAGCCCACCGTCGTGATCGTGGCGAACGCCCACCACACGGCATCCTCAGCCGTCGTGATGTTGGCCTCGGCTTCGGTCTCGAAATGCAATATGGCGACGCTGCAGAAGACGATGAGAAGGATGGCCACGAGGCAGGCCGCCAGGAACGAGCTCTGCGCCCGCCGGCGAAGCACGAGCGTGGCGATGAGCTTGGTCGCCCGGAGAGCCCGGAGGACGCGGAAGATCCGAAGCACGCGCGCGGCGCGACCCCAGCGTGCGACATCCACGGTGGGGATGGAGGAGAGGAGATCGAGCCAGCCCCACGAGAGGAAGTAGCGCCAGGGGTTGGGCGCTCGCACCAGGCAGATGACGAAGTCGACGAAGAAAAGGGCGCACACGAGGTAGTCGGCGTATTCGAGCACTCCTCGCGTGTCGGGCGAAAGCGCCACCATTCTCTGTGCGGCAAGCCCGCCGAGTGCGTACAGACAAAGCACCAGCATGAACAACTGATAGGCGGGTGAAAACGATTCACTCCTGCTGTCGGCCATCCCTCTACCTCACCTCTTGGTCGGGCGTGTCCAAAGGCGCATCGACTTGATTCCTATCGCTTGACCGGCACCACCCAGGCCTCGTCCCACTTCCGGTCGTCGAAGTTGCGGGCCGCCACCGACATCTGACGCCCGTCCACGCGCACGGCCAGGAAGTGGTGCGACCGGTGGCGCGGAGCGCCCGGTCGGAAGACCGGGTACCCCTGCCAGCTGTAGTGACCCATCCGGTGCTCGTGGCCGTGGAAGATGGCGAGCACGTTGTAGCCCTGGAGTGCCCGCGCGAACGCGGTCTTCTCCTCGGGCTCCCAGAAGTCGCTGTAGGGGCCCTCGAGGGAGTAGTGGAAGAACAGGATCACCGGACGCTGCCTGCCCACGCGCGCGAGGTCGCGGGTCAGGAAGGACAGCGTACGCGCGTCCGGGAACATGTCGAGGCAGACGACGTGGAGGTCGTCCCAGTCGAACGAGTAGTGGATGGCGCCGTGGCGGGCGACCACGCGGGGCTTGATGGGCGACGTCGGTGTTCACGTCGTGGTTGCCGATGGCTTCGAAGACGGGGAACCGCAGGAGGCCGTCGCGGCCCGTGCGACCGTAGACCTGCTCGAACTCCGCGAACTCCTCGAGGTGGCCGTTGTCCGTCATGTCCCCCGTGAAGAGGACGCCCCGGGGCGTCTCCACCCTGCCGCCGATGACGGCCGGGTACTCGGTGCCCGGCAGCTCGTTCAGCTGCTCGACGAGCGCGCGATTCAGCTCGAGCATCCCCCGGGCGCCGAAGTGCGAGTCGCTCGTCACGAAGAAGGTCACGACGGGAAGCGCTCCGGGCTCGAGGGGGAGGGCGAGCGCCCCGACGAGCACGGCCGCGAGGAACACGAGCGCCCTAGGCAAGCGTCGCGCCTCGTTCCGTGAGGAGCGCCCGGAGCACGGAGCGGTGGCACCTCCTCTCGTCGGGGCAGTAGCACCCCACCGAGAAATCGGTGCTCTTCGAGAGGGCCGCAAGGAGATCGAGGAGGCGCCCGCTATCCGGCCGGCCCATCTCCGCGCGATACCGCCGGACGAAGCGGCGCCAGCCCTTCTCGTCGCGCGCGCCGAGCGCCTCCTTGACCAGGGCCTCGCTGGGCGCGAGATTGGGTAGCCAGACGTCGTAGAAGTTGCGTTTGGCGAACTGCGCCTTGGGTACGCCGCGGGGCGGGCGGCGGACGGTGCCGATGCGAAGACCCTCGCGCGCGTGGCGCGGATCTCCCAGCCTGACGACGCGTATCGCCATGGGTCTCGTCCAGGGCCGGGGTGCGAGCTGCTACCCGCACCGGCCCCGGCGCCGGATCACTTCGGAAGGGCCGCCGGGGGCTTGGGCGTCGGTGTGGGCTTGGGTGTCGGCGTCGGGCTGGGGCTCGTGCGGGGACTCGGCGAAGGCTTCGGGGTCGGCGTGGCCGGGGCGTCGGGCGACGGGCTGGGAACGAAGACGTTGACCTGGGGGTTTTCCCTGCGCCACTGGGCGCACGCCTGGAGGTACCGGTCGTAGTCGTTGGACGCGCGCGGAGGCGGGCTCGTCTTCGAGCAGCCGCACGCCGCGATGTGGTCCCAGAAGGCGCTCGACGCGCGCGACGGGGGATCGCCGCACCCCGGAATGTCCGCCTGGCTTTGAAGAGCCAGACTCAGCAAGAGAGCCGTCACCATCGCCAACCTCCCGCCCCCGCTGACCAGTCTACATCCGCGATCGACTACTCCACCTGGGCCGCATTGGACGTCACCCGTGCCCCCGTCTCGATCGACGGGTGCCTCCGGGCGGCCGCGAGATCCTCCGCGGCGTGGTGGCGCCACGCGGTGACTCGCTTGCGGAGGTCCAGGCACCGCTCGGGATGCTGCGCGGCCACGTTCTTCCGCTCGTCGGGGTCGCTGGGCAGGTCGTAGAGCTCGTCGCGCCCCCGGGTCGCGTTCCGCACGTACTTCCAGTCCGCCCTCCCGCACGCCCAGCAGGTAGTCGTCGTTGGCCGCGTAGAAGTAGGCGCGGGGCGGGCGTCCCGGGTCGAAGAGGCTGCGCCCCTGCCACGTGCGCGACGGGGGGAGGCCCAGGAGGTGGGCGACGGTCGGGTTCACGTCCACGTGGCCGCCCACCGTGTCGGAGCGGCTGCCCTCCGGGAAGAGGCGCGGGTTCCAGATCATCAGGGGCACCCGCACGCTCTCCTCGTAGACCCGGAAGCCGTGGCCCCAGGTGGGATGAGGATCGCCGAACGCCTCGCCGTGGTCCCCCGTGACCACCACCAGCGTGTCGTCGGCGAGGCCGCGCTCGCGCAAGCCCGCGAAGAGCCGGCCGAGCTGGCGGTCGGCGTCGCGGACCGTGTTCAGGTAGCGGCCGAGGTCCCAGTCGTCGGGCGGGAGCGGGCCTTCGCCGAAGAAGTCCACGGTCTCCTGCCCCGGAGCGGGGTCGTAGGGGTGGTGGCTCTGCTGGGTCCAGACCATCGCGTAGAACGGACGCGCGCGGCTCGCGGTCGATCCAGTCGAGCGTGCGGTCCATCAGGACCGCGATCGCTGCCCCCCCAGGAGAAATGAGCCGGGCCCGTCCCCGAGGTCCTCCCAGTCGAGGAGCTCGTCGAAGCCGCGGCCGCTGAGGAAGCTCGTCCTGGTTCACGTACTCGAGATAGCCGGAGTGGAGGAACGCCGTGCGGTATCCCCGCGGACTGCAGCAGCTCGGCCAGCGTCTCGCCCGGGAAGCCGGGATACTCCACCGTGTACTCGCGCCAGGTCATGTACGGGTAGACGGAGAGCGTCATCGCCGCCAGCGGAGTTCGCGGTGAGGCCGACGTGCGCGTAGAAGCGATCGAACACGCGGGCGTGCGCGGCCTCGCGCTCGAGGTTGCGGGGTCGTGGGATAGCGGCTGCCGTAGAGGCTCAGGTACTCGCGCCCCCGTCGACTCGAGCACCACGAGCAGGACGTTGCTTCGGGCGGCGCGCGGCATCGAAGGCGGGGACGCTCCGACGGCGTCGGGCCGGAAGTCGCCGAGATAGTCGGCGGGGAAGTCGTCGCCCAGACGCCGGACCCGACGTCCCGAAGCCGTCCACGGCTACGGAGGACAGGAACTCGAAGTGCGGGTTGCGTGCGATGAGGTGGTCGTCGCGGCCTCCCCAGCGGCCGTCCACCGCGCGAGCGCCCAAAGACAGAAGAGCGCGGCGACGAGCGCCCAGCCCGCGGCTTCGCGAAGGGGCCCGAGACGGAGTCCCTGGAGCCGATCCGACGTGGCCCGAACCGCCGCCAGGTAGAGCAGCGGAACGAGCCCGAGGGCCGCGGCGATCGCCGGGGGTCACGAAGCTGCCGATCGACGAGCGCATGTTGCTCATGTCGCCGGCCAGGTAGAGCAGCGGGTAGGTGAGCGGCGAGCGGAGGAAGGCGAAGATCTGGATGCTCGCCACCGCGTACAGGCAGGCAAAGCGCTCCGAGGACGGAGGAAGGCGATTCCCAGCCGCGCGGTGTGCCCGCGGCTGCGAGCGCGTGGCGCCCAGCAGGAGCCGCGCCACGAGCGCGAACGCCGCCGCGAAGAGGACGTCGGCGTGGACGCTCACGGGAAGGTCCACGAGGTAGTCGCGGAGCCGACCCGCGTGGCGTCCGGCAGGCCCCAGTGCACCGCCTTCGCTCCCACCAGGACGACCCCCAGCCACAGGCCGAGGGCGATCGGCGGAGGGCGAGAAGCGGGGGCGCCCCTCAGCGGCCATGGAGCGCCATCTCCTGGACGAGCGCGGCCGCGGCGACCGGCAGCTCGCGGTAGCCGATGAGGGCGATGCCCGGCTCCTCGAGGAAGCGCGGGCAGGCGCGGGTCGCAGAGCGTCGCGAGCTCGCAGCTCGCGGTCCTCGTGGTAGACGCACTCGAGCTCGGGATCGACGTAGCCGGGGTGGCAGGACATCTCGTAGATGCCGCCGTCAGCTCTCGACGCAGGATCGCGCTCGAGCGCCTCGAGGCTCACCTTCGCGCGGTCGGACACGCCGTACTCCCACTGGCCGTAGAAGCCGCCCTTGAAGACGACGGGCGGCCGATCGCGCAGCGGGCAGGCCGTGCTCGTCGGCCAGCTCCTCGAAGAAGGGCCGGCCGCGGCGGTCGCGGTGGACGTGCTGGTGCGAGTCGAGGTGGGTGGGCAGGCCGCCCAGCAGGTCGCAGAAGCGGTCGAACTGCGCGCGCAGCTCCGCGCGGCAGCGTCAGCGGGTCCTCGAGGTCCACGAGGCACTGGGCCTCGTTCGTGAAGTTCACGTGAAGGCCGACGCGTCAGCGCGGGGCGCTCGCGGGCCAGGCGCACCGCCTCGTCGGCCGCGCGGCCCGTTCACGATCGAGGGTGGCCGAGGTCACGACGCCCCGGCTCGTGGGCCTCGCACGATGCCCCGGTTGATCCCGCGGCCGTAGCCGAAGTCGTCGGCGTTGAAGATCGACGTAGCGGCCGGCTCACAGCCCGATGTCCTCCAGGAAGCGCGCGGCACACCTTGTGGCCTCGAGAGGTGCTCCTCCGCCACCGCGCGCGCGGCGCGGCAGGCCTTCTCGTAGTCCGACTCGATCCGGTCGAGGGCGGCGAGCACGTCGTCCATGGTGCGGAAGGCGAAGAGGCCCTCGCCCGGTGGGCAGGAAGTTCTCGAAGCCGGTGCTCTGCGCGATCACGGGCTTGCCCGAGGCCAGGTAGCAGGCGTCGCGCTCGCTGAACCAGCCGCTGCGCAGCCGCACGTTCTGGTCCTTGGCCACCGTCCACTCGCGCGCGCGAGCCGCGGAAGAAGTCCTGGTAGCCGAAGGGCTCGAGCGACATGCGTCAGCGGGCTCGAGAGCTGCCAGCCGTGGTCCGCGCAGGAGCGCTGCGGTCGGCCTCGTCGTCGACGTTCAGGCACAGCTCGAAGCGCTGCGCGGGGCGCCGGCGCGGCAGGTCGACGAACTTCAGGAACTCGTGGTGCTTGCTCCAGTGGTAGGTCTCGCCGTTCCAGACGACGTCGTGGCCGCTCTGCTTCCAGTTGCCGATCGTGGTGTAGCTCTCGGCCCGCGCGTCGAAGGCGCACCGGCCACAGCTCGAGGTCGATCGGCTGGCGGGTCTTCAGGTAGCGGAAGCCGTCCAGGGGCACGCCGCAGTCGGGCGCGCCGTAGTTCTCGCCGTAGGTCACGATCATGTCGTGCGCGCGCAGCACCTCCCGCGTCTTCTCCTTGCCGTTCGCCAGCTCGAGCTGGTTGGTGACGGGGTCGGTCTCGACGTAGACGCGCCGGCGCGCGCGCAGGTGGTCGTCGTTCAGGACGGTGGCGCCGCAGATGTTCAGGAGCGCGTCGCAGTCGCGGTAGAGCTGCGACGCAGGCGCTCGCTGGACAGGCCGAGGCACGCGTCCTCGCCCGCGATAGAGCGGCGCGATAGGCCCAGCGGTCCTGCGAGGCCGACCCGGCCGAGCGACGCGCTGCGAGGTGCGACGCCGCGTACGTCGGGTCGTCGGTGATCGAGTCGACGCGCGGGTCGTAGGGCCAGGTCGCGTCGTCCTCGACGTAGTAGACGTCGTGGCCGAGGCGGGCGAGGCCGCGCAGCCAGTTGAGGTAGAGCCAGGTCTGGCCGCCGAAGGGGCAGCGGCCCATCATGCCGAGCACGACGAGGAGGCGGCGGTCGCTCATCGCGTCCTCACGCCATCTCGACGAGGGGAGCGTCCGGACTCGAGGGCGCCCTCCGCGTGTCGGCGCCAGAGCGGCGCGTAGGCGCCCCCGCGGGCGAGCAGCTCGTCGTGCGGACCCTCCTCCACGATCCCGCCGTCCTCGAGCACCACGATCCGGTCGGCACGGCGGGCGGTGCTCAGGCGGTGGGCGATGACGATCGCGGTGCGTCCCGGAAGCAGCTCCTCGACGTTGCGCCAGACCGCGGCCTCGGTGGCCAGGTCGAGCGAGCTCGTGGGCTCGTCGAGGATCACGATGCGGCGCGTCGCGCAGGAGGGCGCGCGCGAGGGCCAGGCGCTGGCGCTGGCCGCCGGAGAGCGTCACGCCGTCCTCGCCCGAGCACGGTGTCGTAGCCCTGCGGGCAGCTCGAGGATGAACGCCTCGGCCTCGGCCCGCCGCGGCGGCGTCGCGGATCTTCTCGTAGGGCACGCCCGGCGCCGAACGCGATGTTCTCGCGCGACCGTGGTGTGGAAGAGGATCGGCTCCTGGAGCATGCAGCGTCACCTGGCGCGCGCAGCGAGCGCGAGCGTCACGTCGCGCAGGTCGTGGCCGTCGATCGTGACGCGGCCCTGCTGCGGGATCGAAGAAGCGCAGGACCAGGCTGGCGAGCGTGCTCTTGCCCGCGCCGGTGCTGCCCGACGAGCGCCACCGTCTCCCCGGGCGCGATGTCGAGGTCGACGTCGTGCAGCACCGGGCGGCCCGGCTCGTAGGCGAAGGTCACGTTCTCGAAGCGCGACGTCGCCCCGCACCGGCGGCAGCGGCCGGGCGTCCGGGCGCGTCCTGGATGTCGGGCTCGCACGTCGAGCACGGAGAAGACGCGCTCGAGCCCGGCCCGCGACGGAGCGAGATCTCCGCGAGGTTCTGGCTGATGCTCTGGATCGGGCTGGTAGAGGTCCTTCAGGTACGACAGGAAGATCGGTGAGGTCGCCGATGTCGAGGCGGCCCTCCATCACGCTGCAGCGCGCCCAGCCAGACGAGGGCGGCCGTGCCCACGGCCAGCACGGTGTCCACGACCAGGATGAACAGCGTCTCGGTGCTGTAGAGGCGCAGGCGCAGGGCGCAGGCTCTTCTCGCTGCCCCGGCGGAAGTCGGCGCACGCGCGCCCTCCTCGCGGCCGTAGGCCTGCACGAGCTTGACCGCGCCGATCGTGCGTCTCGGTGCGGACGTAGAGCGCGCTCTCCGCCTCCTTCGAGGCGGTCGGCGTGGCCGGTGGATGCGGCCGCGAGAGGCGGGTGATCGCGAGGTAGAGCGGCGGGCACACGAGCGAGGGCCACCAGCGACAGCTGGCGTCGTAGCTCAGCATCACGACGAACATGCCGACGAGCATCAGGCCGCCGCGCTCGCGAGGGGCAGGAGCGCCGTTCATCACGATGCCCTGGGCGGAGAAGGTGTCGGCCATCACCCGGTAGAGCAGGTCGCCCGTCTGCTGCCGGTGGTGGAAGCGGAGCGAGAGCTTCTGCAGGTGCGCGTAGAGCGCGGTGCGCAGGTCGTTGACCATGCGCTGGCCGACGTCGATCGTGAGGTAGTTCGACGCCGAGCGGTGACGACGCCCCGCGCGAGGGTGAGCACGACGATCGCCGCCGCGGCCGCGGCGAGGAGGCCGAGCGGGCGCAGAGCCGGCCGAGCGCAGGGGCGCGAGGAACCCGGGCAGCGGGCTGCGTCGCCCAGGACGACGTCGAGGACGAGGCCAGCGGCAGCGGCTTCAGCGAGGTCGAGGGCGATGCCGAGCGAGGGTGAGCCCGACGCCCGCGCCGAAGCGCGTCGCGGTGCGGCCGCAGGTAGCCGAGCGACGCGCTCGAGGAGGGGCGCGGCCGCCGCGAGGTCGTGGCGGCCGCTCATCGTACGGCGGGACGCCGCCCGCGCAGGATCTGGGTCCAGGACGGACGCCCAGGGCCGCGCGAGCCGACGACGCGGCGCGGCCTTGACGGGGACGCAGCTCGTTGCGGCTGCGGCCTCGCCGGCCGGCGGAAGGCGTCGGGCGTCGCCCGACCACGCTCATGCCGAGCGCCTCGCGCGACGCTCAGCACGCTGGCCATCACCGCGCGACCGCAGCCGCCGGCCGAGAGCGCGGAGCGTGCCAGCAGGAACGAGCCCGGCGAGCGGGGACGACCGCGAGCGCCGAGCTCCGTCGAGATGCCCCAGGGCAGACGAGCACGCGTACGCGCGCAGAAGCACAGCGCCTTCTGGAAGAGCGTGGCCGCCGGTCACGCAGCCGCAGCGCGGGTCAGCCGCCGGCCGCCGCCGTGGTTCTCGGTCACGGTGACGAGGTCGGTCTTGCACCAGCGGTCGCCGTAGAAGCGCACGTCGTGGGACGCCCAGCCGGGGTCGACGCGCACGAACCAGCGGTGCTCGCGCCGCGAGGGCGAGGAGCCCCTCGAGCAGCGTCTCGCGGTCGACGCCGTTCTCGCTCCAGAGCGTCGAGCTCGCGGCGGCCGAGGAGGCGCGCGGCGCGCCGCTCCCAGGCCCGGCGCAGGTCGTGGAGCGCCTCCGGGATCTCGATCGTCACGAAGCGCGTCTTGTAGCGCGCCCAGCCGCGCTCCACGGGCTGCGCGACGTGCATGGCCGCGATGAGCAGCCGCGACCACCAGCGCCGCTGGTGCAGCGGCGGGCTGGCCTGGCCCGCCACGAGGTAGGCGATGGCCGACGGTCGTGGCGAGCATCAGCAGCGGCAGCAGGAGGAAGCGGGTTGGCGAAGGGCGAGATCGGCCCAGGCTCCGAGGACGCCCCGGCCGCGACGAGCGCGGCGCGCGGGTTGCAGACGGGGGCGAGCCCGAGCATCAGGCAGACGAGCAGCCACCACTCGAGGCTCAGCACCAGGAGCGGCCACCAGACCTGCGGCGCGGCTGTAGATGGTCTGGAACATGCCGGCGCCGAAGACGCCGTGGTGGATGATCGGCTCGCCGACGCTCGAGGCCGAGGCCGGCGCGCGTGTAGATGCGGCCCATCCAGGAGAGGTCGGCGCGGAAGCCGCGGAACTTCTCGGGGTGCTTGCGCTTCAGGAGGCCCTCGGCGTCGCCGTAGCCGCGCTGCTGCTTGAGGTAGGCCGTGCACGGTGGCGCGGCGGTGGTGCCAGACCATGGCCGCGGGCGCGTAGACGATGTAGTCGCCCTCCGCCTGCAGCCGCCAGCACACGTCCACGTCGTCGCCCGCCTTCGGTAGACGGGGTCGAAGCCGCCGATCGCGCGCAGGCGGTCGGCCCAGAAGGCCATGTTGCAGCCGGGCACGTGCTCGGCCACGTTGTCGTCGATGAGGATGTGGGCGGGCGTGCCGGGGCTCGCGGAGACGCAGGCGGCCACGGGGCCGTCGTCGTCGGGCAGCAGGTTCGGGCCGCCCACGCCCGAGGCGTCCGTCTCGAGCAGCTTGGCCACGAGGAAGTAGAGCCAGTCCGCGTCGGCGAAGCAGTCGTCGTCGGTGTAGGCGATGATCTCGCCGCGCGGCCAGGTCCATCCCCACGTTGCGGGCGACCGACAGGCCGCTGGTTCGGCTGCGCGTGGTAGCGGATGTACGGGTAGCGCGCGGCGATCTCGGGCACCGCGTCGGTGGAGCCGTCGTTGACGAGGATGACCTCGTAGTCCGGGTAGTTGAGCTTCTGCAGCGAGCGCAGGCAGCCGTCGAGCGTCTTGGCAGCCGTTGTAGCTGCAGACGACCACCGAGACCTTCGGGGTAGCGCGGAAGCGCGGGCAGCGGGCTCTCCGCGCGGTAGACCTCGGCCACGCGGTGGAACGCCGGCTTGGGCGAGCGGTCGCGGCGCACGAGGCCGAAGGCCCAGTCGGTGATCGGATGGCCGCCCGTGAACCACTCGTCGGTGTAGGAGAAGACGCAGGTACCGGCCAGGCCGCAGCGGAAGACCTCCTCGAGGTGCATGCCCACGAGCTCGGCCTGCTCGTCCTCGCCGTTGCGGAGCGAGTCGATGCCGTACTCGCCGAGCACGCAGCGGCTTCTCGTCGGCCAGGTTCTGCAGCCGCTGCAGGTAGGCGCGGAACTTCTCGCGCGTGTGCAGGTAGACGTTCATGCGTGTAGAAGTCCACGGCGCGCGGGTGCAGGTACTCGGTCGGACGGGAAGCTCGCGAAGGTGACGAGCGCCTCCGGGTCTTCCTGGTGGGCGACGTCCACGAGCTCGTCGATGAAGCGCTCGACCCGCGCGTGGCCCAGCCAGCGCACCACGTCGGGCGGGATCTCGTTCACGACGCTGATAGGCGAGCAGCGCGGGATGCCCTCGGCAGGCGCGCGCCGCCTCGCGCACGGCGCGCGCGGCCGCTCTCGCGGTCCTCGCGGTTGTCGAGGAAGCAGCGGTGCTTCGACCAGGGCACGTCGACGAGGACCTTGAGGCCGAAGGCGTGGGCGGTGTCGAGGAACTCGCGCGGGGGCACGTGGTAGACGCGGACGGTGTTGGCGCCCGAGGCCGCGGATCTGGCGCAGGTCCGCTTCGCCAGCTGGTGCGGGCTCGGGCAGGAAGAGCGCCGTCGCCGGCGCGGCGCGAAGGGCCCGTAGGTGACGCCCTTCACCCAGAACTTCTCGTCGCCGAGACGGAAGAACTTCCCGTCGAGCCGCACGCGGCGGGAGCTCACGAGCGTGCTCGCCTCGTCGCGAAGCCCTGCACCGCCTGGGGCATCGGGGTGCACGAAACGGTGCAGGCCGAGTGGGTTGCCGGCTGTCTCCTGGAATTGCCTCGGTGTCAGGCCCACGTTGAGCAAAGCTAGTTATCTCCGCCTTTTATGCGCCAACGGCGCTTGGCTCCGTTGGCGGCTTGCATCGCCTCCGCCTCGGGTTTGTCACATCAAGAGCAAGATCGAGGCCGGTCGTTCGTGACGGATTGGGAAGGTTCGTCACGAGGCGAAAAACGGACCGGGCGCCGCTCCCGTCCCGAGCTGGTCGGGAAGGGGGCGGCGCCCGGAAGTACCGGCGGAGAGGGACGGGCTTTACGGCTTCATTGACGACATGTAGTCGTCGAACATCTTGTTCACGCCGTCGATCTTGCTGAGCAGGCCCTGGGCGCGGGTGTTGAACTTCGCCGCGTCCGGCTTGAGGCTGGTGATGGCGCTCGCGTTCAGGTCGCTG
Source organism: uncultured Acidobacteriota bacterium (assembly GCA_963742595.1). Lineage (GTDB taxonomy): Bacteria > Acidobacteriota > Vicinamibacteria > Fen-336 > Fen-336 > CAVPGH01. Next base: position 2,978,615 of record CAVUMT010000001.1, read on the forward strand.
CCGAGATACGTGGTCTGGTTCTTGAGGTCCGTCATGAGGGAGTCGAAGGACTGCCGGGCGTCCTTGCCCGCGACGGCGATCTTGTCGAAGCGCGCCTGGGCGTCCGCGAGGCGCTCCTCGCTGCGCTTGCGGAGGGCAGGATCCGTGATCGCGGCCGCGTTCTCCTTCCAGGCCGTGAAGTGGCGGGCGGCCTCCGCGTTCATCTCGTCCACCTTGAGCCGCGTGTCCCCGACCTTCTTCTCGCTGTCGGTGATGTTCTTGCCCAGGTCCTTGTAGGCGCTCTTCGTGTCCTTCGCCGTCTGCTCCATGATCGAGTTGTAGCCCGTCAGGGTCTTCTCGAGCTGCTGGCGGGTGTCGCCGAGGCTCTTGACCGTGCCCTCGACCGTTTTCAGGAGCTTCTTCGTTTCCTCCGTGCCCGCCTGGCTGAAGGCGGGAGTGGCGGCCAGGCACGCGAGCCCGATCGCGGCGAGGAGGAAGGTGGCCCCGGGAAGTCGCGACAAGTGAGCCTTGTGATCTGCTTGATTCATCTCGTTATCCTTGATTCGTCTCCAGAGGAGGAACTTCGAGTCGGCGACGCGGCCGGTCGTCATGGGCGCGCCCGACGGGAACGACAGGGAAACGAGGCTACGCCCGCTGGACGACCGTCGTCAAGGTCGATGGCTACTCGAACTCGGACCGCGGCTTCGACTGCTCCGCGCCTACGCGGCCGGCGACGATGTCGGCGCGGTTGTAGTTCTCCCCCTTGACCGGCGCCCCGTGCATGCGGCGGAGGAGGTTGATCTGGCCGACGTGGTTGAGGGAGTCGGCGATCGGGCCCTGGAAGAGGCCTTCGGCAGCCGCCGAGAGAGGCGAGTCCGACGCGAGGAACGCATCGAAGGCGGCGAGCCCCGCGTGCCAGCGCGCCACGTCCTCCGTCCACTCGCGCGCGGGCTGGGGCTTCCACTTCTCGCGGCCCTGGGCTATCGAGAGCGCCCAGTCGAGGAGGTCGCCCATGTGGGCGAGGATCTCGCCGGGCGTGCGCGTCGTGGGGGACGCCTTGAACTCCGCGAAGCCCGCGGGGGCTCCGCGGAGGGCCTTGCCTCCCCGATAGGCGAGCGTCGCCAGCGTGTGCCGGAGCAGCTCGCGCTTGCCGGGCGCTTCCTTTTCCATGGGACCTCCAAAGCACCGCCGAGCTTACCTCGATCGCCTCGGCGACCCGGAATCCGGGGAGCGATACAATCGGCCGCGACGCGATGGCCGCCTCCAACCCCACCCGTCTCCTTCTGCTGAGCAGCTCGCGAGTGGCCGGACTCGGCTACCTCGAATACGCCCGAACCCCCCTCGCGGACTTCCTCGGGAGCGGCGTGAAGCGCGCTCTCTTCGTGCCGTTCGCGATCGTCACGAAGAGCTACGACGACTACCTCGAGATGGTTCGTCCGCCGTTTCGCGAGATGGGTGTCGTGGTGGAGGGGGTCCACCGGGCCGCGGATCCCGAGGAGGCGGTGGAGAAGGCCCCCGCGATCGTGGTGGGGGGCGGAAACACGTGGCGCCTCGTTCGCGAGCTGCGCATCCGCGACCTCATGGATCCCATCCGGCGCGCGGTGCGGCGGGGGACTCCCTACGTCGGGTGGAGCGCGGGCGCGAACATCGCGTGTCCCACGTTCCAGACGACCAACGACATGCCGATCTGCGATCCCCTCGCTTTCGAGACGCTCGGCCTCGTCCCGTTCCAGATCAATCCCCACTACCTGCACGGCAACCCCCCCGGCTTCCACGGGGAGACCCGGGAAGACCGCATCCGCGAATACCTCGAGATGAATCCGGAAGTCGTGGTGGTGGGCCTGCGCGAAGGCACCCTGCTCAGGGTGGAGGCGGACACGATCCGCCTCGTCGGCGGCGAGACGTGCCGCGTGTTCCGGCGCGGGGAGGAGCCTCGGGAGCTGGGCTCCGGCGACGATCTCCGGTTCCTGCTCCACGCCTCGGATTCGTGACGGTCGGCGCGCGAGCGGCGGCGCGAGCGGCGACGCTCGCTCTCGCCCTGGCGGGCTGCACGAAGGACGTGAGGGCCCCGGGCCCTCCCCCTTCCCTCCTGCTCGTCACCGTGGACACCTTGCGCGCCGACCGCCTGGGGGCCTATGGCGACACGCTGGCGCGCACTCCCCACATGGACGCGCTCGCGCGCGACGGTGTCATCTTCGCGAGGGCCTTTACACCCGCGCCCCTCACGCTGCCCGCGCACGCCACCCTGATGACGGGCCTCCTCCCCCCTCAACACGGGGTGCGGGGGAACGGCGGCTTCGCGCTCGGGCCCGACCACGGGACGCTCGCGGAAGCCCTGCGCGCTCGAGGGCTGCGCACCGGCGCCTTCGTGGGCGGCTTCCCTCTCGAGCGGCGCTTCGGCCTCGGCCGCGGCTTCGACCATTACGACGACGCGCTCGACCGCCACGACGGCATCCACTTCGATTTTGCCGAGAGACGCGCGGACCGCGTGGTGGGGGCCGCCCGGGACTGGCTGGCCGGCCACTCAGGCCCGGTGTTCGCGTGGGTCCACCTCTTCGACCCCCACGCTCCCTACGATCCCCCCCCGGACTTCCGCGGCGCCCCAGACCCCTATCGCGGCGAGATCGCTTTCACGGACCGGTCGCTCGGCCCGCTCTTCGCGGCGTGGGACGCGCGTCCCGGTCCGTCCTTCATAGCACTCACCGCCGACCACGGAGAGGCTTTCGGCGAGCACGGTGAGGAGAGCCACAGTCTCTTCGTCTACGACACGACGCTGCACGTACCCTTCGTCCTGCGGGGTCCCGGTCTCGCCGCGGGTCGCCGAATCGCCGGGTCGGTGGGGCTCGTCGACGTCGCGGCGACGCTCCTCGCGCGCGTGGACGCGATGGCGCCGTTGCCGGGCGCCTCGCCGCCGCCCGGAATCCCCGGCCGCGACCTCCTGGACGATCGCGGCGACGCCGCCCCTCTCTACGCGGAGACCCTGTCCCCGAGGCTGGACTTCGGCTGGAGCGACCTGCGCGCCTGGCGCGACGGGCGCTACAAGTACGTGCGGGCTCCCCGCCCCGAGCTCTTCGACGTCGAAGCGGACCCGGGAGAGACGAAGGACCTCTCGGCGCGGGAGCCCGCGGTGTGCGAGCGCTTGTCGGGCGCCCTCGAGGCGACGATGACGAGGCTCGGAGACGGGGAGTCGCGCCGACCGCCGGACGCCGGGGCGGCGGAGCAGCTCCGGGCGCTGGGCTACGTGCAGGGTCCGGGGGGAGCCGGCTCGGGCGCGGATCCGAAGGACAAGATCGACGTGGCCCTCCGCATCGCGCGGGCGACCGGTCCTTTCTCCAGCCAGGAGGAGGCCGCGCGCGTCTACCGGGAGATCGCCGCGCGCGATCCCGAAAACCCCCTCGTCAACCTGCGCTTCGCCGACGCGCTGCTCCGCGCCGGCCGGGCGCGCGATTCGATCGCTCCTTTCCGCAAGGTCGTGGCGGGAGGGCCGCACTCCGTCGACGCCCACGTGGGGCTGGCCACGGCGTATGCGCAGCTCGGGCGAATGCGGGACGCGCGGGCCGTCCTCGAGGAAGCGCTACGAATCGATCCCGCGAACGGCCAGGTGCAGTTCAACCTGGGAGAGCTCTCACGCGTGGCGGGCGACGTTGCGCAAGCGCGCCTTCGGTACGAAGCCGCGCTCAAGGACACGGTCACGGCGCGCCGTGCGGAAGAGCGACTCCGCACTCTGCCCTGAGTCGAGCGCGCACCGCATACGACAATTTGGAGTCTTGACAACATTTATCCACCGTGTCGGGTCCACAGGCTTGAATGAAAGACGTAAGGGTGCAAGCGACATCAAGTTAGTCGCTCGCACTTCGTGCTTGTCGCGGGCCTCCGCTTTGCTTTCTGGATCTCTGCAACGGAGGAAATCACGTGATCAATAGATTGAGTCGGATGGCGCTCGCGTTGGCTTTCGCGGCCGGCGCGGCGTCGGCGTACGCACAGGGAACCGGCGGGGCTCTGACGGGTACGGCCACCGACCAGCAGGGGCTGGCCCTCCCCGGCGCCTCGATCAGCGCGCAGAACGGCGCCACCGGCTTCCTGCGCTCGGTCACCACGAGCAGCACCGGCAGCTACTCGATCCCCGGGCTGCCCGTCGGGACGTACGAGGTCAAGGTGAGCCTCACCGGATTCGCCCCGCAGACCCGGAAGGCCGTGGTGAACGTCAACACCACCACCGCGGTCGACTTCCGTCTCGCGGTGTCCACGATGTCGGAGGAGCTGACCATCACCGCGGAAACGCCCCTCGTCGACAGCAAGGCGTCGGGGGTGGGCGAGGTGGTGACGGGGGTGCAGATCGAGAACCTGCCCCTGAACGGCCGGCAGTTCGGCAACCTCGCGGCCCTCGTGCCCGGGGTCAGCCTCGGCTTCCACACCGACCCCACGAAGAGCACGCAGTTCGCGCCCCAGGTCAACGGAGGCGGCGGCCGGAACATCAACTACCTGATCGACGGCGGGGACAACAACGACGACACCGTCGGCGGCCTCGTCCAGAACTTCCCGCTCGACTCGATCGGCGAGTTCAACTTCCAGACCCAGCGCTTCCGCGCCGACCTCGGCCGCGCCAACGGCGGCACGATCACGGTCGTGACCAAGAGCGGCACGAACGACTTCCGGGCCTCGGCCTTCGAGTTCTTCCGGGACAAGGCCCTGAACTCCCGGACGGAGACGGAGACGCTCAACAACGCCCCCAAGGGCAACTACCGCCGCAATCAGTTCGGCGGCTCGGTGGGCGGGCCCATCGTCAAGGACCGGACGCACTTCTTCGCGTCGTTCGAGCGCGTCCAGCAGGACACCACCCAGGCCGTCAACACCCGCGGCCTCTATCCCGACAAGGACGGCGTCTACACGACTCCGCTACCGGGAGAACATGGCCGTGGCCAAGGTGACCCACCAGGTCAACCCCCAGAACCTCCTGTCCGTGCGCTACGGCTACAACACCAACGACCAGCCCTACGGCGCGAGCCCGCTCTCGCCTCCCGAGAACTGGGGCGTGAGCAAGAACAAGTTCCACTCCGCGAACCTGAACCTCAACAGCGCGATCGGCGGGGGCAAGCTGAACGAGTTCGTCTTCCAGTTCTCGTACTTCGACAACCACATCGCGGAGAACTCGAACCTCCCCTACGAGATCTACCCGAACCGGGTGGCGGTGGGCCAGTCCATCAACACGCCGCAGAGCACCAAGCAGCAGAAGTACCAGTTCCGCGACGACTTCTCGTGGATCGCGGGGAAGCACGAGCTGAAGGCGGGGGTGAGCTTCATCTACGAGCCCACACTCGACATCACCTTCTCCACCGGGCAGTCGCCGCTCTACCGCCACCTCACGGACAGCCGGACGTCCGCGATCTCCGAGATCTCCTTCAACGGCGCGATCGGAGGCTCCGGAGGCCTGAACGTGGCGGCGCTTCCGAACGAGCAGTACGGGTTCTACCTGCAGGACGGGTGGAGGGTCACGAACAAGCTCAACCTCGACCTCGGCCTCCGCTACGACCTCGTGACCGGCTTCGCCATCGACCAGTCGCAGAACGTGATCTTCAGCGAGCTCCAGGCCGCGGCGGCCGCGGGCGTCTTCGGCCGTAGCGGGCTTCCGTGCCCCTGCCCGGGCTTCGAGGACTTCGGCAAGTCGTCGGAGGAGGACAAGAACAATTTCGCCCCCCGCGTCGGCTTCACCTACGACACGAAGGCGGACGGCACCCTCATCCTCCGCGGCGGAGCGGGCCGCTACTACGACTACGGCTACACCAACGCCAACATCCTGTTCGCGGCGGTGGGCGCCCAGTCGTCGTTCGGCCAGGTCTACCTCAACACGAACACCTCGGGCGTGCGCAACGCGGACGGCAGCCTCTACCAGGTCGGACAGCCGCTGCCCCCGAACCAGCTCACGAACGTGACGAGGCCGCTGCCCAGCCAGGCGGCGTCGCCCCGGATCAAGCAGCCCTACACGGACCAGGCGAACGTGGGGTTCTCCAAGAAGATCGGCCGCAGCTACGCCTTCGAGGTGGACGCGGTCTACGCGAAGGGCAACGACCTCGGCCTCCGTCCCCGGCTGAACGTGCGGATCGACGGCGGGAACCGGCGCTTCCTCAGCTTCCTCCCCCGGTCGGGCAACTCGAACTTCCGCGTCGACATCTCCGAGGGGGTGAGCCACTACAAGGGGATCAACATCGGCTTCAAGAAGCGGCAGGAGGGCAAGCTCGGCTTCGGCGTCTGGTACTCGCTGTCCGAGGCGAGCACGTCCGCGAGCCTGCGCGCCACCGACGAGTTCGGCGAGTACGACGTCCTCAGCGCGTTCGATCCCTTCCAGGACAACCAGGAGAACCCGACGCGCACCGACGCGCGGCACCGGTTCACGCTGAACGCGGTGTGGCAGCCCGGCGCGGGCTTCACCGTAGCCCCGATCTTCCGCTACCGCTCCAAGACCGCCTACAACGTGATCAGCGGAGTCGACGGCAACCGCGACGGGCTCGTGTGGGACCTCCCGGCGGGCGTCGAGACGCTCAACTCCGCGCGCGGCGCGGATTTCTCGCAATTCGATCTGCGCGTCTCCAAGGATTTCCGCTTCGGCAGGAAGGCGCAGGTGCAGCTGATCGCGGAGGTCTTCAACATCCTCAACGACACGAACCCGAACGTTTTCGTGGAAAACATGGCCTCGGCCACGTTCGGCACGCCCACCCGCTACGCCGGCGACTTCCGGCAGGGTGAGCAGCGGCTGGCGCAGTTCGGCCTGCGGCTGCAGTTCTAGGCGTTCGCACCGCATCCTCGTCGGTGGGCGGAGGTCCCGTGGGGCCTCCGCCCTTTTCTTTTGTCCCGCGTTCACCGGCGGCCGAGATCCAAAACTTTGCACATTCCAAAAATATGGATGGATCCGTTGCGCGTGTCACGATCCAATGAATTGATAGTAAACGGGTTAAGGCTCATTCCCCTGTTCGAGTAGCGTGGCGCCCGGCTTGCACTCCTGAACGCCGATTACATTGGCACAACCCAACATCCCAACCAGCCATATCAATAAGGAGGATGGAGTGATGCGCAAATCCATGCACTGGGCGCTCGCCCTGGTGCTGACCCTCGTGGCCGCGGGCCCGGCGCTCGCCCAGGGCACTACGGGGACGATCGAAGGCCGCGTGCTCGACCAGCAGGGCCTCGCCCTGCCCGGAGCCAACGTGACCGTCAAGAACGTCGCCACCGGCTTCAAACGCTCGACCGTTTCCGACTCGACCGGGGCCTTCCTGTTCCCCGGCCTTCCCGTCGCCAGCTACGAGGTGAGCGTCGAGCTGACCGGCTTCGCCTCACAGTCGCGCACGGGTGTCGTCAACGTTCAGTCGACGACGAGCGCGGACTTCCGCCTGAGCGTCGCGACCATGGCGGAGGCGCTGACCGTGACCGCGGAATCGTCGCTCATCGACACGAAGTCCTCGGGAGTGGGCGAGGTCGTCACGGGCACGCAGATCGAGAACCTTCCCCTGAACGGACGGCAGTTCGGCAACCTCGCGGCGCTCGTCCCCGGGGTGAGCCTGGGCCTGCACACCGACCCCACGAAGTCGACGCAGTTCGCGCCCCAGGTGGGCGGCGGGGGCGGCCGGAACATCAACTACCTGATCGACGGCGGCGACAACAACGACGACACCGTCGGCGGGCTCGTCCAGAACTTCCCGCTCGACTCGATCGGCGAGTTCAGCTTCGAGACCCAGCGCTTCCGCGCCGACGTGGGCCGGGCCCAGGGCGGCGTGATCAGCGTGGTCACCAAGAGCGGGACGAACGACATCCGGGGATCCGCCTTCGGATACTTCCGCGACGACGCCTTGAACTCGAAGACGGAGACCGAGACGCTCAACAACGCTCCCAAGGGCGGCTATCGGCGCTGGCAGTACGGGGCGAGCCTCGGCGGCCCCATCGTGAAGGACCGGACGCACTTCTTCGCGTCCTACGAGCACGTCAGCCAGGACAGCACGCAGTCGGTGAATACGCGCGGGCTGTATCCGGAGAAGGACGGCGTGTACGAGCTGCCCTACCGGGAGAACATGTTCGTGGCGAAGGTCAATCACCAGGTGAACTCGGACAACTACCTGTCCGTGCGCTACGGCTACAACGACAACGATCAGCCTTACGGCACGACGCCCAACTCGCCGCCGGAGTCGTGGGGGACGAGCAAGAACAAGTTCCACTCCGCCAACCTGAACTTCAACTCTGTGCTCGGGGGCGGCAAGCTAAACGAGTTCATCTTCCAGTTCTCGTACTTCCACAACCACATCGGCGAGAACTCGACGCTCCCCACCGAGACCTACCCGAACGGCGTGAACGTCGGACAGGCGGTGAGCACCCCACAGACCACCGACCAGCACAAGTACCAGTTCCGCGACGACTTCACCTGGACGAAGGGTCGCCACGAGCTGAAGGCGGGGGTGAGCTTCATCTACGAGCCCAAGCTCAACATCACGTTCAACAGCGGAGCCCAGCCCAACTACACTCACCTCGCGGACAGCCGTACCTCCGCGATCTCGAGCATCACCTACAACGGCCTCACCCCCGGCGTCGAAGGCCAGGAGTTCGCAGAGATCCCGAACAACCAGTACGGCTTCTTCCTGCAGGACACCTGGCGCGTGAACGAGAAGCTGAGCTTGAACCTCGGGATCCGGTACGACCTCGTGACCGGCTTCGCGAACGCCCAGGAGGGGAACATCCTCTTCGGCGAGCTGCAGGCGGCGGCCGCCGCGGGCGTCTTCCAGCGGGGCGGGCTGCCCTGCCCCTGCCCGGGGTTCGAGGACTTCGGCGAAACGCCCAAGGAGGACACGAACAACTTCGCGCCCCGGCTGGGCTTCACCTGGGACACGAAGGCGGACGGCAACTTCGTCGTGCGTGGCGGCGTGGGCCGCTACTACGACTTCGCCTACACGAACGCGAGCATCCTCTTCCCAGTCTACGGAGCGCAGGTGCCCTTCGGGCAGGTCTACTCCAACACCAACAGCGCCGGCGTGCGCAACGCGAACGGCACGCTCTTCCAGGTGGGTCAGCCTCTTCCCCCGAACCAGCTCACCAACGTGACGCGCCCGCTGCCCAGCCAGGCGAACACGCCCCTGCCCAAGCAGCCCTACACCGACCAGGCGAACCTCGGCTTCTCCAAGGCGTTCGGGGCCGGCTATGCGGTCGAGCTGGACGCGGTGTACGCGAACGGACAGGATTTCGGCATCCGCCCCCTCATGAACGTCCGCATCAACGCCGGCCCCCGTCGCTTCCTGAACCTCCTGCCCCGCATGGGCAACTCGAACTTCCGGGTGAACATCCCCGAGGGGGTGAACCACTACAAGGGGATCACCCTCGCCCTCAAGAAGCGCTGGGACGGCAAGCTCCAGGTGCTGGCCAGCTACACGCTGTCCGAGGCTTCGTCTTCGGCGAGCCGCCGCGCCACCGACGAGTTCGGCGAATACAACTTGATCGACGCCTTCAACCCCTTCCAGGACGCGCAGGAGGGGCCGACCCGCACCGACGCCCGCCACCGCGTCACCGCGAGCGCCGTCTGGACGCCCGGCTGGGATCTGACGATCGCTCCCGTCATCCGCTACCGCTCGGAGATACCCTGGAACGTGATCACGGGCGTCGACAACAACCGTGACGGCGCGAACTTCGACCTGCCTCCAGGAGTGGCGACCGTCAACTCGGCCCGCTACTCGGACTTCAGCCAGGTGGACCTGCGCGTCTCCAAGAAGTTCAAGCTCGGCAGCCGTTCGCGCATCGAGCTCATCGGCGAGGTCTTCAACATGTTCAACGACAAGAACCCCAACAACTACGTGGAGAACATGGCGTCGAGCACCTTCGCCCAGCCCACCCGCTACTCCGGCGACTTCCGCCAGGGCGAGCAGCGGCTGGCGCAGCTCGGGCTGCGGCTGGACTTCTAGCCGCGTCCCGCGTTCCGTTTCGGGCGGAGGTCCGCGAGGACCTCCGCCCTTCTTGTTGTTCTGGCCGCCGCGCGACTACGGCTTGACGGGCTCCGTCGCGCGGAGCGTGGGGTACTTGATCCCGAGCTGCTCCAGGTAGGTCGGGTACCGTGCGGGGTCGTAGTAGTACTTGCGCATCTCCGGGCGGTACTTCTCCATGACCGCGGCGTTCAGCCAGGTGGCGGGCTCGTCCACGGGACGGACGAGGGGCTTGTACGTTCCTTCCTTGGCCTGGACGTCGTTGAAGAACGTCCAAGAGTCCTTGACGAGCTCGGGGCGCAGGAGGAGGTCGAGCATGGTCATGGCCAGGACCTTTCCTCCCGCCACCACGCCCTTGTGGGCGATGGGCGTCGCCATCGTGATGGCGTTCGACCAGTTGTGGCCGGGAAGCTCGGGGATGTTGGAGGGGTAGCGCAGGACGATCGTAGGGACGTTCCAGGAGATGTCGCCGATGTCGTCGGAGCCGCCGCCGCGGCGGTCCTCCTCCTTGACATGCTCCTCGAGCTTCTTCAGCTCCACGGCGAGCCCTTTCACCTCCTTCGCCCCCACTTCCGCCTGCACCGCCTTGGCGAGGGCCTGGTCCTCGTCGGACCACTTCGGCAGCCCGACCTTCTGCGCGTTCTCGGTGGCGGCGACCGCGATGGGCTTGTTGAAGTAGCCGGGCCAGGCGGAGCCGAGGATCTTGACGCTCTCGACCTTCGCCCCCGTCATGAGCGTCGCCCCCTCCGCGATTTTTTGCGCCGTCTGGAACATCTCCTGGATGCGGTCGTAGGTCGTTTCCCGGAGGTAGTACCAGACGGAAGCCACGGGGGGCACCACGTTCGGCTGGTCTCCGCCGCGCGTGATCACGTAGTGGGAGCGCTGCTGCGTCCGGAGGTGCTCCCGCTTGTAGTTCCAGCCCACGTTCATGAGCTCCACCGCGTCCAGTGCGGAGCGGCCCATCCAGGGGCGGCCCGCGCTGTGCGCGCTCTGGCCGCGGAACGTGAACTCCGCGGAAATGAGCCCGTTGTTGATGGCGGAAGCGCCCCAGGTGGTGCTCAGGTTATCGCCCACGTGCGTGAAGAGGCAGGCGTCGACGTCCTTGAAGTAGCCGGCGCGCACGAAGTAGGCCTTGGTGCCCACGAGCTCCTCGGCCACCCCCGGCCAGAGCTTGATCGTGCCCGGGAGCTTCTCCCGGGCCATGATCCGCTGCACCGCGATCGCGGCGAGGATGTTCACGGCCTGGCCGGAGTTGTGGCCTTCCCCGTGCCCGGGCGCGCCCTCGATCATCGGCGCGTGGTAAGCGACTCCGGGCTTCTGCGAGGCCTGGGGGATGCCGTCGATGTCCGACCCGAGCGCGATCACCGGCTTGCCGCTGCCCCACGTCGCCATCCAGGCGGTGGGGATGCCCGCGATGCCGTCCTCGATCGCAAAGCCGTTCTTGACGAGGATCCCCTTCAGGTAGCGCGAGGTCTCCGTCTCCTGGAACCCGAGCTCCCCGAAGCTGAAGACGGTGTCTACGATTTCCTGTCCGAGCTTGGCATTGCGGTCGACATCGGCCACGGCCTCGGTCTTCCACGCGTCGAGGCGGCGGTTCTGGGCCGCGGGCTTGGCGGCGGCTTCGACCGGGGGGACGGTCATGAGAACGGAGAGGATGAGGAAGGGGACCGTCGTCGAGCGGGGCGAGGGGGCGGGCATCGAAGGGACCTCCGTGGGTTGGCTGGAGCGGGAGCATAGCGGGGAGGGCGAACCGGGACAACGTCGATCGACTCTCGGGAGCCAGTGTTACGCGGGCTTAGGCTCCCGAGAGTCGATGGCGACACTACACGCGAGGTCGCTCAGCACGTTCGTGGCCGCGCGCAGGCGCCCGAGGGCCCAGTCCACGGTGAGGAGCAGGGGGACGAGGTCGAGGGGCAGCCCCACCGTGGACATCACGATGGCGAGGGAGATGAGGCCGGCCTCGGGGATTCCGGAGATGCCCACCCCCGCCACCACCGCGATCGCGAAGAGCGAGACCTGCTGGGCCACCGCGAGCTCCAGTCCGTGGGCCTGGGCCACGAACACCACGGCCATCGCCTCGTAGAGGAGGATGCCGTCGTTGTTCAGGTTGGTGCCGACGAGAACGACGAGCCGCGAGGAACGGAGCGACACCCCCAGCTTGTCCAGCGCGCGGAGCGTGACGGGCACCGTCGCCAGGGAGCTCGCGACGCCGAGCGCGAAGCCCACCGGCTCGAGCGCTTTCGACCAGAAGAGCCGAAGCGACATCCGGGCGTAGAGGGCGACCCAGGCCTGGTAGACGATGGCCACGTGCAGGAGGAGACCGAGGGCCGCGGCGAGAAAGTACCAGCCGAGGGGCTTGAACGCATCGAGCCCGTGCGCCGCCGTCACTCGCGCCACCACGAACATCACGGCGAGAGGCACGAGGCGGATGACCGCGGAGATCGCCACCTCCGTCGCGCGCAGGAGGAAGCGCAGGGCGGGGAGGGGATCCCCCAGGCCCTCCTTCTGCGCACGGCGGAACGCGAGCCCGACGGAGAGCGCGACGAAGACCACGGACAGCATCGCGTTCTCGACGAACGGCCGCAGGAGGCTCGTGGGGATGTGCCCGAGCAGGCCCGAGGCGAGCGAGACCTCCTTGAGCCGGGCCGCGAGCGAGGCTCCCGTGTCCGCGGAGGAGAGCCCGGAAGCGAGCAGGACCTCCATCATCCCCTCCCCGGGGCGGATCACGCGAGAGAGGGTCACGCCGATCGCCATCGCGATCGCCGCGTTCACGAGCACGATCGCGAGGAAACGGCCGACGAGCCGGCCCTTCCACTCCGCCACGAGCACGGCCTGCACGATGCCGAAGAAGACGAGGGGCACCGCAAACGCCTTCAGCAGCTCGATCAGGATGCGCCCGGCGTCGCCCAGGGGGCCGGCGCTCGCCCCCAGCAAGGGTCCGGCGAAGGCCCCAACGAGCGCGGCCCCGAGGATCTGAAGCGGGAAGGCCAGCTTCATGGTCGCGCAACGATACTGGACTCCGTCCGGAATGGGTAAACTCGTGACGGACCGGGGGACACGTGCTGAACCGAATCCGCGAGCGACAGGAGTGGAAGTTCTTCGGCGCCCTGCCGAAGGCCGACCCCACGCTCGCCGTCGCCTGGTGGGTCGTCCTCCTCCTTCGCGGGCTCCTTCCGGCCGCCTTCGCCGTCGCGATGGGAGCGCTCGTGAGCGCGGTTCAGCAGGGCGCGCCCCTCGCGGCGCCCCTCGGCGTCGTGGGCGTCGCGTTCGTCCTGCTCCAGGTGCTCGCCCCGATCCACCAGGCGATCGGGGCCAACCTCGGGAGCCGCCTCGCGGCCTGGCTCTACGACCACCTCACGGCGGCGTGCGTGCGCCCGCCGGGGATGGGTCACCTCGAGGACCCCCGGCTCACCGGCGACCTCACGGTGTCGCGCGACTTCGACCTCGGCATGACCGGCCCCCCCATGCACATCAACATGGACTTCATCGCCGCGGGCCTCGTGGACCTGGTGGGCGGCCTCTCCTCCGCGCTTCTCCTCTTCGCCTACGCGTGGTGGGCGCCCTTCGTCCTCGCCGGGTCCTGGCTCGCCACCCACTGGCTCCTTCGCGAGAGTGCGGTCTGGATGGATCGGAACACCCCCGAGGTCCGCGAGGCGTCGCGCCACGCGCACTACATGTACAGCCTCGCCGTCGATCCACCGGCGGCCAAGGAGCTGCGTCTCTTCGGGCTCGCCGACTGGGTGCTCGAGCGGTTCGTGGCCCGCCGCACGCGGCTGCACGAGCTCCAGTACGAGGCGACGCGGCTCCGCGAGAAGCCGCTCCTGCTGAGCCTGCTCCTGGTGACGGCCGGGAACCTCGCCGTCTTCGTGTCGCTCGCCTTGGACGCGGCGGCGGGCCGTCTCGACCTCGGACGCCTCGTCGTGTTCGCGCAGGCGGCGGTCGGGGTGAGCCGCATCGCTTTTGGGGGCATGAGCTGGGCGCTCGACGGTGCCGCGGCTCCGGTCGCGGCCGTGCTCCGGCTCGAGCCCGCGATGGCCGCCGCGGGTGCCATCGCTCTTCCCGAAGCGCCGCCCCGGGACGCCCGGAGCCTCCCCGCCCGGGAAGTCCGCTTCCGCGATCTGACCTTCGCCTACCCCGGGAGCGACCGTCCCGTGCTCGAGGGCTTCGACCTCACGATCCCCGCGGGATCCTCGCTCGCGATCGTCGGCCAGAACGGGGCGGGAAAGACGACGCTCGCCAAGCTCCTCTGCCGGCTCTACGACCCGCAGAAGGGCGCGATCGAGGTCGACGGCGTCGACTTGCGCGCGCTCGAGGTGGAGGGCTGGCGGGGGCGCCTCTCCGCCGTCTTCCAGGACTTCATCCGGTTCGAGCTGCCCCTGCGGGACAACGTCGCTCCTTGGGGGGCTCCCGACGACACGGTGCGGGCGGCGCTCGAGGAAGCGGGGGCGGCGGGCCTCGCGTCCCTCGACACGACGCTCTCCCGCGGCTTCCCCGGAGGCACCGACCTCTCGGGCGGGCAGTGGCAGCGGGTCGCTCTCGCCCGAGCCCTCTGCGCGGTGCGCCAGGGGGCGGGTGTCGTGCTCCTCGACGAGCCGACGGCCCAGCTCGACGTGCGCGGGGAGGCGGAGATCTTCGACCGGATCCTCGCGGCGACGCGCCGCTGCACGACGATCCTGATCTCGCACCGCTTCTCGACAGTCCGCCACGCCGACCGCATCTGCGTGCTCGAGCACGGCCGGGTGATCGAGCTCGGCACCCACGACGAGCTCATGGCCAAGGGCGGACGCTACCGGACGATGTTCGACCTGCAGGCCCAACGGTTCGGCGCCACCACGGACGAGGAGGGAGCGGCCTATGACGCCCTCGCCTGACCCCCTCCCTCCCACCCTCTCCTCGATGTGGCGGCTCGTGAAGCTCGGCTACCGCCACGAGCCGGGGATGATCGTCCTGTCCTTCGTGCTCGCCCAGCTCGCGGCGATCCCCGACGCGCTCATAGCACTCTGGCTGAAGCTCCTCGGTGACGGCCTGTCCGCGGGAGACCAGAGCCGCCTGCTAACGGCCGCGGTGGGCCTCGGCCTCTCGGCGGTGGCGACCTGGATCCTGGGGACGCTCAGCACGCGCGTGCAGCGCCGCTTCCGGGACAAGGTCACGATCGCGCTCGAGTCCCACGTCGCCCGGCTGCAGGCGACCACGGCGACGATCGCGCACCAGGAGCGGCCCGAGTACCTCGACCGCCTCTCCATGCTCCGCAGCCAGGTGTTCGTGCTCGACCACATGTACCTGTCGGTCTTCTCCACGTGCAGCTGGATCGTGCGCCTGGGGGTCGCGATCGCCCTCCTGATGTCGATTCATCCCGCGCTCGCCCTCCTCGCCGTGTTCGCGCTGCCCACCGTGCTCGCCTCGACCTGGCGGCCCGCCGTCGAGCGGAAGGCCGAAGAGCGCGGGACGGCGGACGGCCGGCTCGCCCGGCACCTCTTCGTGACCGCGACGTCGGCCCCTCCCGGCAAGGAGGTCCGGGTGACGCGAATCGGGGAGCGGCTCGTCCGCGACCGGCGGGCCGCCTGGGATCGGTGGTACGCGCTCGTATCCGTGGCGCGATGGGGGAGCGCTTTCTGGCACACGCTGGGCTGGGCGGTCTTCGCCGGGGCCTACGTGGGCGCGGTCGTATTCGTCTCCGTGGGCCTCCGCGCGGGACCGGGCGCCGTGCTCCTCGTGCTCGCGGCGGGAGCGCGGCTGTCCGCCTACATCGGGGCGACGGTCGGCGAGATCGGCTTCCTGCGCGGCTTCTGGGCGGACGGGGCACGGCGGCTCGCCTGGCTCGAGGACTACGCGGCGTCGCTCGTGGCCACGGCCGACCAGCCGACCCCGAGCCGTCTCGACAAGGGCATTCGGCTCGAGGGCGTCTCGTTCGCCTATCCGGGTACGGAAAAGCTCGTGCTCGACGCGGTGGACCTGGAGCTGCCAGCAGGATCCGTGGTCGCACTCGTGGGCGAGAACGGCGCGGGGAAGACGACGCTCGTCAAGCTGCTCGCCAAGCTCTACGAGCCGACGGCCGGACGCATCCTCGTGGACGACGTGCCCCTCGCGCGCATGCGCGCGGACGAGTGGCGCCGGTGCATGGCGGGAGCCTTTCAGGACTTCTTCCGCTTCGAGCTGCCCGCCCGGCAGTCCGTGGGAGTGGGCGACCCTCCGCGGATCGACGACGAGCCCGCGGTGGTCACGGCCGTGGAGCGGGCGGGGGCGCGGGACGTGGTGGACCGGCTGCCCGCCGGGCTTTCAACCCAGCTCGGTCCGACGTGGCCCGGAGGCGTCGAGGTCTCGTTCGGCCAGTGGCAGAAGGTCGCCCTCGCCCGTGGTTTCATGCGCGACTCTCCACTTCTCCTCGTGCTCGACGAGCCCACGGCCGCCCTCGACGCGGAAACGGAGCACAGCCTGTTCGAGCGCTTCGCGGCGGCGGCCCGCGGGGCCGGAGCGAGAGACGGCCTCACGATCCTCGTCTCCCACCGCTTCAGCACGGTGCGCATGGCCGACCTCATCGTGGTTCTCGAGGGGGCGCGCGTGGCCCAGGTGGGCAGCCACGCGGAGCTCATGGCCCGGGGAGGGCCCTACTCCGAGCTCTACGCCATCCAGGCGGGGGCCTATCGATAAGGGCTACGGGTCCGGGCGCGGCTTCGCGGCCCCGTCCAGCCCGCTGATCCACGAGTACTGCCACGCCACCGACAGGATCCTGTAGTCGCCTCCGAAGCGGATGTAGGCGCCCCGGGCGTAGGAGACCTTCAGGGCCTGGCGCCGCGTGATGGGCAAGGACGCGGTCAGGCCCACCCGTGAGTTCTGTTGCAGGGTCGCGGCGTTTTCGACGCCGCCGAGGCTCGTCCGGCCGCCGTACCAGAAGTTGCCGTCGAGCGACACCCAGAAGCGGGGACGGACGTCGTAGCTCAGGTGGATCTCGACGGCCCCGATGGGCTTCTGGGTCTGCGCCTGCGTACCGGGGAAGAACTCGTTGCGGGAGAAGAACTCCGGGTTCTCGGTGAAGAACCAGACCGACGCGTAGGCGTCGAGCGCGAAGCGGCCGAAGGGCTGCGAGAGACCGAGCTCCGGCTTGAACGACCACCGGTTCGCGCCGAGGTTGATGAGCTTGGTCGGGTCGTACTGGCCGGTGGGGGGCACGACCTTGAGGCTCGCGCCCACGAGCGTCTTGTGCCGCCACTGCCTCATCTCGGCGAGGGACATCACGGGGCCGCCCACGAGGTTCACGGAAGCGCGGAAGACGGAGTCGAAGAGGCCGGAGCGATAGATCGACCGCTGCTCGCCGAGCACCTCCCCCTCGAACGTTCCCACCCCGTAGGGCAGCACCGCGAGCACGTTGGCCGAGCGGCCGAAGAGGGAGAACGCGCGGTAGTACGCGACGGAGGGTACGCTGAGCTTCCCGGTGGCTCCGGTGATCGGGACGGTACCCTCGAACAACAGCTCCCCGTCGTTGTAGTTGTAGCCGAGCGTGACGGCGTTCGATCCTCGCGGCGTGATCACGTAGGCCCGCGGGGAGAGGTCCTGGGCGCGGAGCGGAGGGGCCATGCCCGCGGCCACGATCGACGCGAGGGCGATCCCGGCTCGTCCGGCCGACCGACCTCAGCGCTTCCATCCCAGGACGTCGCGCAGGATCGACCAGCGCGGGGCCTTCGCCTGCGCGTCCTTCCCGAGGATCCAGTGGTCGTAGAAGGCCTGGATCGTTCCGTCCTTCCTCTTGAGGTCGATCCAGGTGCTCAGGAAGCGGGCGGCCTCGACGTCGTGCCGGGCCACCGGGTAGGCGAGGGGCAGCCGGATCTCGAGCGGGTGGGGCACCGCCACCGCGAAAGCCGGGTGGAGGAGGGTCAGGAACGAGCCGCGCTCGGCGGTGAGGACCATCGCGTCCGCGCGTTCGCGCGCCGGTCGAAGAAGGCCCCGTCGGCGTCGCCCAGGGGCAGGGGCACGATCCGCGCCTTCGGGAACTCCCGCTCGGACGAGCTCGTTCAGGTAGGGCAGGTCGGGCACGGCGAGGCGCAGCCCGTCCTGGGCGCGCACCCAGGCGGCGCTCGAGAACTCGGCGCGCCGATGGTCCGGGACGACGAACGCGAAGGTCTCGTCCAGATAGGGCGACGAGAACGCGATGCGGCTCGCCCGCCGCGTCGTCAACAGGATGCCCCCCATGATGACGTCGACTCGATCGGCCTCGAGGGCCTCCAGGAGCGCGTCTCGCGCCACCGGTGCGAACTCGGCGGGGATGCCCAGCTCGAGGGCGAGCGCGTGCGCCATCTCGACGTCGAACCCCACGAGCTCGCCGCGGGCGTTGAAGTGGCTGTAGGGGCGCTGGCCCGGGATGAAGCCGATGCGGATGCGGCCGCGCTCCCTCACCGTCTCGAGCAGCGGCTGGCCCCCGGTCGGAGCGGGCGAGCGGCTCGGCGGGCAGCTCCGTCAGCACCGTCGCTCCCGGGGAGGGCGGACGCAGGAGCCCGAGCTCGCTCGCGACGCGGCCCCCCTCGTACGAGCCGCCGCCGAGAGCGCGCAGGCCCAGGGCGAGAGCGAGGAGCGTCGCCGCGAGGAGGCCGGCGGCCACCGCCGCGTAGCGCAGGATGCGCGGTCCCGAGAGGCGCAGGCGCCCCTCCAGCGCGTAGGCCCCCACGATCGCGAGCACGACCATGTGCGAGGCTCCCGCCAGCGTGCCGAACCGTGAGTTGATGACGCCGGTGGCGAGGAAGAGCTGGAACGTGTCGGCGGGGACGCGGGCGAAGTCGAGGAGGAACGGCATGGCCACGTTCATGCTGCCGAACAGGCTCACGATCCCGGCCGCCGCGAGACGCGGGTACTCGGCGGCGGGGAGAGGCGTCTCCGAGTACCACGCGGCGAAGAGGACGAAGCTCAGGGAGAGCATCTTGGCGGAGTGGGGGAAGTTGTAGAACGCGGGGACGATCACGTCGGGGGCGGACGTCCCCTCCGGCTCGAGAGCCCCCGCCTCCTCGATCAAGGACTTCGAGCGCTCGATGAGAGCAGGTAGCACGATGAACAGGTCGCCGGTGATGAACGCCGTGAGGAACACGTCCCGCATGGACTGCAGCACGCGACGCGCGGAGACGGGGGTCAGGCAGGCCACGAGGCCGGGGAAGAGCACGAGTGCCAGGAGCACGGCCAGCGCCGCGTACGCGATCTGGAACACGCTGCAGGCGCGCGACCTGCGCGAGGTCCATCGTCCCCGAGGTGTAGGCGGCGATCGCGAAGAGCCCGACGGGGGTGAGCCGGACCACCAGCCGGTTCGCGCGGGCGAGCGCGCGCTCGATCGTGCGCAGCGACTCGAGGAGCCCCTCCTTCCGCTCGATGCCCATGAGGGCGATCCCGAGGAGAGCGCTGAACAGCACCACCGCGGGCACCACGCTGTTCGCGAGAGAGTGGAAGGGATTCGACGGGATGTAGAGAGCGAGGAAGTCGACGGGCGGCGCCTCCTCCACGAGGGTGGTGCTGAAGAAGGACGCGGACTCGAGCGCGGGGAAACGCGAGCGGCATCAGGAAGACGGCGCCGAGCGTCAGCGCCCAGAGGGCCAGGGTGAGAGCTCCGACGCGGAGGAAGAGCCGCTTCGCGGCCCCGGGGTCCAGGCTTCCGATCCCCACGATCAGGGAGACGGTGACGTAGGGGAGGACCGTCATCTGCAGGAGGCGTACGAACCCGTCCGCCGCGAAGCGGAGGGGCGCCGCGAGCTCGCCCAGGAAGAGGCCGGTGGCGAGGCCGAGGCCGAGGCCGATCAGGATCTTCTGTCCGAACGTCGTCCGCGGCATCGGTCGGGGTCGAGACTATCACCTCGGCCCCGCGGGAGGTGGGTGCGCGGTGCCTTGCCGGGGCCGCCCGACCATCGGACAATGGCGCGCGGTGGCCATGTCGTGGTGCGTGCCGTTGCGAGACGGGGTACGGGTCGCGGCCGTCGTGCTGGCGCTCGGCGGGACCGTGTTCGCCACCGCGTCACCGGGCGAAGAGCCGTCGGCCCCGGACGTCACGCCCGCGCCGCCGGTCACGATGGAGCACCGCTACCAGATGTCGGCCGCGATCCGCCCGCTCTTCTTCTGGCTCGGGGACAAGGACGTGGGCGGCGCGCGAATCGTCTGGCGGGGGGAGGCGGGGGGCCGGCGCGGCTACGAGTTCCTGCTGGGCTCCGATCCCGACCGGACGCCCCGCCGGATCAACCGGTGGGGCTTCGTCCGGGAGGACGGGGGTCCTTCCGGCGCCACCCAGATGGGCCTCATGCGCCGCACCGACGAGCAGACGGTGGAGGAGGCGCACGCGCGGGTGGGCTACGAGGGTGAGTACGTCTTCAAGGCCATCCGGACGACCGTGGCGGAGGGGAGGGCCCGGTCCGAGAACACGGTCTGGCGGGTCGAGAGGGACTTCACCTATTACGACCTCCCCGAGCTGCTCCGTCTCGTGGAAGGACGCCCCCAGGCCGCTCCGAAGGTCAACGAGGCCTCCCTTCCCCCGGGCACGGAGCCGGGCTTCCTCTTCGCGGTCGCCCAGCTCGTCGACCGCGCGGTCGCTGGGGCGCTCCGGACGCCGCGCGAGCTCCTGGGGGAGGTCACGACCCGATTCAACTTCAACGCGATCGTCTTCGACCTGAAGCTGCGACGGACGGAGTGGGTGGAGGCGAAGGAATACGGGGGCCGGCGCTACGAGCGCCTGGTCCGGATCGATTTCGAAAGCTACAACCCGAAGCTCGAGACCACGGAGCGCTTCACCCTCGTGTGCGGGACGGAGGGGCCGCTCGCGGGCGTCCCCGTCTACGTGAAGTACCAGCCGAGGTGGTGGTTCAAGGCCGAAGGGGTCCTCGACGAAACGCAATCGTTCGAGCGCCCCGCCGCCCGCTCCCGTCCGGTCGCGGAGGCCCGCTGACATGGGGACGGTCGACGTCCTCGCCGTGGGCGCCGGCGTCGTGAGCGCGGGGGCGGCGCTCCTGTCGCTCCTGGGGAGCCTCCGCCACCTGGGCTACGCGGGAAGGGTGTCCCGTCCCCGGCCGAGCCCCCCTCCGGGAGAGACAGCCGGAGGTCACCCTGATCGTTCCGTGCTGCGGCGTCGAGGAGGGGCTCGAACCCAACCTGGAGGCGTTTCTCGCCCAGCACTACGAGCGCTTCCACGTTCGCTTCGTGGTGCGGGCCGAGGACGACGTGGCGGTTCCCGCGATCGAGCGCGCCCGGAGGCGATACCCGGGGCGCTCGACCCTGATCGTCGCGGGAACCGGCCGCGGACAGGGGCAGAAGGTGCACAACCTGCTCGCCGCCCTCGACGCTTCTCCACTCGCGGAGGTGCTCGTCTTCGCCGATTCCGACGGGCGGCCGGGCCCCGGGTGGCTGGAGCGGCTCGTCTCCGAGCTGGGGAGGCCCGGCGTCGGTGTCGCCTCCAGCTACCGTTTCTACCGGCCGGTGCCCGCGGGCTTCGCCGTGCTCCTGCGGTCGGTCTGGAACCTGTCGGTGCTGGGGCTCCTCGGGGACCATGACCGGAACTTTGCCTGGGGCGGTTCCATGGCAATGCGGACCGAAGTCTTCGCGAGCGCGCGCGTCCGGGAGGCGTGGCGCGGAGCGCTGTCCGACGACTACGCGCTCACCCACGCCGTGCGCCGGGCCGGCCTGTCGGTGGCGTTCGTCCCGGACGCCATGGTCGGCTCGGAGGGCCCCGTCCGCCTCGCTGCCGTGCTCTCCTGGGTCGCCCGCCAGATCAGCATCACCCGCGTGTACTGGCCGGCACTCTTCCGGCTCGCGGCCTTGAGCAGCTTGTGCTCCACGGCGCTCCTCGTGCTCGCCCCCGTTTCGGGAGGGACGTTGCCCCTGGGCCTCCTGATCGCGGTGCTTGACCGTTGGCGGCGTCGCGGGCGGGTGCGCGCCGTCGCCCTGGGACGACTCGCCCCAAAATGGCGCCCGGAGGTCCACCGCCTCCTCTGGGCCTACGTCCTCCTGGCGCCCCTCGCGGGACTCGTCACCGCCTTCGGCGTCCTCCGGGCCCTCGCCTCGCGACGCATCGAGTGGCGCGGGACGCGCTACGAGATGCGGTCACCGAACGAGACGCTCGTGCTGGGACGATGAGACGTCCAAGGCGTACCTGCCCGGGCTCGGCTGAGGGTGCCCACCTGGTGTCCTGACGCCAACATGTTGGCGGGGAGAGCGCAAGGGCGGTTGGGGGCGCTCGCGGCCGAGTGTTGGGCAAACCCCCAGACTGTCGAGGCACATGCGGCCATCGTCGCCGGTCGCCGGGTTGCGGCACTCATCCTGCAGAGGCCGACGCCGGGAGTCGGAGGATTGAAAAGCGCCCACGCGAGGACACGGCCTTGCGCAGACGGACGGTCCTCACTAGACTCGTCACCGAACGGCGAGAGCGACGAGTGCGCCAAGCCGCGCGAATCGCTCGAAACGCGCAGCGGGAGGGCCCCTGGCCTGGGTGTTCGCCTACGGAAGCCTGATGGGGGACGCGGTGCTGGGACGCTACCCCTCGCGCCCGGCCCGACTGCCCGGCTACCGCCGCGCCTTCCTGCACGAGTCGCGGCGGCGCTGGGGGACGCCCGAGTCTCCCTGCCCGATCCTCGGCCTCGTCCCGGGGGACGAGTGTTGGGGCCTGGCCTTCGAGATCCCGGACGCCGAGCGACGGGCGGTGCAGAGCACCCTCGAGAAGCGCGAGGCCGCGAAGGAGCGTCGACGTGAGACACGTACGACCGAGACTCCCGGGGGACCCGTCGACGCCTGGGTGTGGGTGTCACGGACGCCGAACGGCCACGACGCGGCCGACCTGGAGACGGTCGTGACGCGCCTGCGCGCCGCGCACGGTGTGGTGGGAACGGGCGTCGAGTACGTGCGGACGGTCGTCCACGCGATGGACCTGCACGGCGTCCGCGACCCTCTCGTGGAGACGCTCTGGAAGCGGCTCCAGGACTGATCCCGCCATGCTCCTCTACATCACGGCCGAGGACGTCTTCGGAAGCGACTCCCCTGAGCGCCCGGGGCCGCGTCCGCTGCACACGATTCCCTCGACGGTGGCGGGCCTCTTCGACCTCGGCCTGCGCCATCACGTGCGCGCGGCGGCGATGGCGTGGTGGACGGACGGGACACTCGAGTGGGTGCCCGACTGGAAGCTCGACCGGCTCGCCATCCGCCTCGCCCTCTTCGGACGCGAGCGGCTGGGGCTCGAGCCGGGAGAGCGCGTGGCCGTCCTGGGCAGGCTGTCGTGGCTCTGGCCGGCGCTCGACTTCGCGGCCATGGGCTTCGGCGTGGTGCCGGTGGGGATCGAGCACGACCTGGGCGACGACGCGGTCGCGGACCACGTGGCCGAGGCCGCGCCGCGGGCGGTCTTCGCCACGGACGCCGAGAGTGCGGAGCGGCTGATGGCGATTGCGGCGGGCGGGTCGGCTCGGGGGAGCGACGGTGGTCGCTGAGGGGCTGCCCGAAGAGGAAGGCCTCCTTCCTCTCGCGAAGGTCCTGGAGCTCGGCGCCGTCCTCGACACTCCCGAGCGCGCCCAGGCCTTCCGCGCCTTCTCGCGCCAGGTGGCCGCCGGGAGCGCCGCCCTGTGGCACGCCGGGCCGCGGGGCGTCACGCGACTGACCCACCAGGCGGCCATGGAGAGGACCGTTCCGTTGCTGCGGTCGCGCCCGGCCCGCGAGGGAGACGTCGCCTACGTCGATGCCCCCCGCGTGACGCTCGGCAAGCGCCTGGAGATGGCGGCCTTCGTGGGCGACGGGCACACCACGACGGCTCTGGGGCGTGAGGGGCGAGCGGCCGAGGACGTGGTCGAGCTGCGGCCGCACAAGGCGCTGGCGTCGGAGCCCTGGCTGGCCGCCGCCTGCGACGGTCGGGGACCGCGGTGGCCCGCCGGGCTCGATCGGCGTGGGGCCCGCCGGCGCGTGCAGGGGGCTCTCGGGGGAAGGCTGCGGTGGGTCGAGGTGGGCTCGCCGGTCGCGGACTTAGCCGCCCGCGCCCTCGCCGTGGCGGGCATCCGGGTCGAAGTCGGCAACGGGGCGGGCGAATCGAGCCCCGCAAGGTAGGACGGTACTCCGCGCGGGGCGCGGGAGGAGAAGGACGATGCAGATGCTGCAGCAGGTCGGCGACCTTGCCTGGCGTGTGTTCCAGTCCGTCAACACCCGGGTGGCCGAGGGCCGCTCGGCGAACCCGAGCTGGGCGCCGGGCCCGCTGACGAAATCCTACGAGAGGACGCTTCCGCCGCTCGGCTACCCCCGCGAGACCGACTCGCTCTGCCCTCGTTGCGTCATCGAGACCCGGAAGCAGATCCTGGGCGGAGAGCGCGATCTCTCCGACCTCGTCAACGGGCACCTCGGGGAGGTCAAGGCCACCTTCTACCAGAAGGGCCGCGAGCTCTGGGTGACCAAGACCTGCCCCGACCACGGGACCTTCGACGACCTCCGCTCGATCGACATCGAGTTCGACCACGTCATCGAGCGCCGCTTTCCCGGGCGGGACTTCCGCACGCTGGGGGACGCCCTCGTGCATCGCCACGGGACGTCGACCGTCCGCTACGGCCGGGGGGCGGTCCTCACCGTGGACCTCACCAATCGCTGCAACATGATGTGCAACCCGTGCTTCATGGACGCCAACCAGGTGGGCTACGTCCACGAGCTGACGCTCGACGAGGTGAAGAAGATCCTCGACGACTCGATCTCGTTCAAGCCGCGGCGGCAGATGGTGGTGCAGTTCTCCGGGGGCGAGCCCACGATGTCGCCCCATTTCCTGGAGGCCTGCGCCTACGCGAAGAAGGTCGGCTACAAGCTCATCCAGGCCGCGACCAACGGGATCCGCTTCGCCCTCGAGCCCGAGTTCGCCTTCCAGGCGAAGGAGGCCGGGCTCGACATGGTGTACCTCCAGTTCGACGGTACGACCAACGAGTCCAACTCCCACCGGCACATCTCGAACCTCTTCGACGTCCGGACGATCGCCATCGACAACCTGGCCGCGGCGGGCGTCCGCATCACCCCCGTGGTCACGATCGTCAACGGCGTGAACAACCACCAGGTCGGTCCCATCTTCGACTTCTGCCTCTCCCACCACGACAAGATGGGCGGTCCCGCCTTCCAGCCCGTTTCCTTCACCGGGCGCGACGAGGAGGTGAGCGACGAGGTCCGGCTGCGCCAGCGCTACACCACCTCGCACCTCGCCCACGACCTCGCCCGCTACTACGACGGCAAGATCGATCCCTACCGCGACTGGTATCCGCTCGGGATCTCCACCGCCTTCTCCGCGATCGCCGATCACATGCAGGGACCCGAGCAGAACTTCGGCCAGCTCACCTGCGGCTGCCATCCCAATTGCGGCGCCGCCACCCTGATGGTGGCGAACGCGCGCACCGGCCAGTGGGCGACCCTCGCGTCGTTCTTCGACCTGGACCGGTTCTTCCGCGACCTCGACACGATCGTCGACTCCGCCCGCGGGCGCACGCTGACCATCACCCAGCTCGGGCTCTCGTTCCTCCGCAATTTCGACGAGAAGAAGGCCCCGGCGGGGCTCACCCCCCTGGGCGTCCTCGAGATGCTGAACGGCAAGATCGGCGGGGCGGTGACCGGCCCCTCCGGGCCCCCGAAGAAGAGCGATTGGCGCACGACCACGATCCTCAGCATGTGGTTCCAGGACCTCTGGAACTACGACTTCCGGCGCACCGAGATGTGCGTCATTCCCTACGGTACGCAGGAAGGCGAGATCTCCTTCTGCGCCTACAACACCGGGGTGGGCTGGAGGAACATCATCGAGGAGATGCGGCAGGTGGCGAGCACGCAGGACTGGTTCCGCGAGAAGGGGCGGCACCAGATCTACGCGGGGGACCGTCCCGTCCCGCTGCCGAAGGCGCTCAAGCGCGCGCTGCCGGTGGTGGCGGAGGCGTCGGGCCGCGGCTCGGGCTGCGGCTGCTCCTGACGTGGGGGACCCATTGATTCGAGACTCCTCGCACAGCAGGAAGCGAAACGCGGGCACCGTGCTCGCCGCCGGGCTCGCGATCCTCGCCGCTTCGGCTCACGCTCGCGCCGCCGCCGACGCCCCCGCTCGAAAGACGGTGGTCGCGGGCCATTACTCGGCGGGGGGCTTCAAGCGCATGATGCTCGGGTCCGGCTACCGCGACCTTTGGGGGACCCCGATCAGCGTCGAGGTGCTCGACCTCCGGAAGGAGGCCGGGGGGCTCACGCCCGTGCGCCGCGTCGGCGGCCAGCAGACGAAGGGGCTGGCTTTCCAGGGCGCCGACGGCCGCAGCTACACCTTCCGGGGGCTCGAGAAGGACGCGTCGCACCTGCTCGACGCCGTCGACCCGGACCTGAAGGACTCCGCGATCGCGGACCTGCTCAACGACCTGATGTCGGCCCAGCACCCGGCGAGCGAGCTCGTCGCGCGCGGCCTCCTCGATGCCACGGGAATTCCGTGCCCGCCCTGGCGGCTCGTGACGCTGCCCGACGACCCGGCGCTCGGCCAGTTCCAGAAGGACTTCGCGGGCGCGGTCGGGGTGTTCGCGGAATACCCGAGGGCGCCAAGGGCGCGGTGCCGGGCTTCCTCGGCGCCACCGAGATCGTCGACCACGTGGAGCTCTACAGGCGGCTGGAGGCGGGAGAGGCCGACGCGCGACACCCGGGCGCTCCTGCGGGCGCGGCTCGTGGACATCTTCATGGGCGACTGGGACCGGCACCGCAAGCAGTGGCGCTGGGCGCATGCTGCCGGGGAACCCGCTCTGGACGCCGATCCCGGAGGACCGCGACCAGGCCTTCTCGCGCTACGAAGGGTTCGTGCTCAGCCAGGCGCGCGGAACGGACCCCCGCTTCCAGGATTTCGGCCCCAAGTACGGCGAGATCGGCGGCCTCACCTTCAACGGCTCGGAGCAGGACCGGCGCCTCCTCGTCGGCTTCTCGCGCGAGGACTTCGTCGGGGACGGCGAAGGCCGCTGCAGGCGCAGCTCACCGACGCGGCGATCGAGAAGGCGGCGAAACAGATGCCGCCCGAGTGGTATCGCGATCGACGGCGCCCGCCTCGTGGCCGACCTCAAGGCGCGCCGCGACGGCCTCGATGAGATCGCCGCGAAGTACCTCGCGCACCTGTCGACGGGAGTGGACATCTACCTGACGAACCGGACGGAGCAGGTGGAGGCGAAGCGGCTCGGCAACGGCGATATGGACGTGACCGTCCGCCGGCTCGGCGCCGACGGTACGCCGAGCCCTCCCACCTTCCATCGCGTCTTCGACGGGCAGGAGACGAAGGAGGTCCGCTTCTACGCCCTCGGCGGGGAACGACACGGTCACCGTCACCGGAGGCAGCAAGGGCCCCAAGGTGCGGATGATCGGGGGCAAGGGCAACGACACCCTCGACGCCATCGGGCGGAGGCAACGCGAAGCTCTCGGACTCGGAGGGGACCGAACCGGGACGTCGAGCGCCGCCGACGACACCAAGGCCTACCACCCGCCGCCGCCGCCGAAGAACGCCCCCTGGATCCCGCCCCGCGACTGGACGCGCGAGACGTTGGGGTTCCCCTGGGTCTCCTACGGCGGCGACCTCGGCGTGTTCCTCGGCTACGGGATCACGACCCAGTCCTACGGCTTCCGCAAGAGCCCTTACGCGAACGCGCACACCTTCAGCGCCGGCTGGTCCTTCAAGGCAGGCGAGCGGACGCGTCGACTACGACGGCGAGTTCCGGCGCGAGAACCGCGGGTCGTACTTCGGCGTCTACACCTACGTGTCCGGCGTCGAGGTGCTGCGCTTCTACGGCTTCGGCAACGAGACCCAGGCCCCCGAGGACGACGAGTTCTACAAGGTCGACGCCGAGCAGTTCGTGCTCTACCCGGCGCTTCAAGGTACCGTTCGCCAAGCGCGGCCTCTTTACCGTGGGCCCCGCCCTCAAGTACACCTCCAGCGATCAGTCGGCCGATCAGTTCATCAACACGGCGAATCCCTACGGCGTGGGCAAGTTCGGATCCCTGGCCGTACACGGCGTCGTCGCCTGGGACGGACGGGACAACGTGATGGTGCCCCGGCGGGGGGTCTACGCCGCGCTGCGCGGCTCTTACTACTTCGAAGGGGGGGACGTGGAGAGCGCCTTCCAGCAGGTGAACGGCAACGTCAATGCCTACATGTCGGGCGGACCCCTGACGCTCGCGTTGCGCGTCGGGGGCAAGAAGGTCTTCGGCACCTACCCCTACATGGAAGCGGCCGCGCTCGGTCAGGGCGGCCTCGGGGCGGAGGCGCTCGTCGAGCCGCACGACACGCTGCGCGGCTACCGGGCCCGGCGCTACCTCGGCGATGCCTCGGCCTTCGCGAACGGCGACCTCCGGATCCGCCTCTTCCAGGTCAACATGATCCTGCCCGTCACCTGGGGCATCACCGGGTTCGGCGACGTCGGTCGGGTGTGGCTGGAGGGCGAGGAGAGCGACACCTGGCACACGGGAGTGGGCGGCGGGGTCTGGGTCGCCCTGCTCGCGAACCGCATGGCGTTCTCCGCCGGGATCAGCCACGGCAAGGACGAAAACCTCTTCTACGTCATCGGGGGGTTCGCCTTCTAGAGCCGGCAACCCTTTCCATGACCGGAGCGTCCAAGGGGCGATATGAGCGCCCTTCTCCGGGACCTCCGTCACGCGTTTCGGGGCCTCGCGAAGTCCCACGCTTTCACGGCCGTAGCCATTCTCTCCCTCGCCATCGGCATCGGGGCCAACACCGCGATCTTCACCCTCCTCGACCAGGTGCTGCTGCGCCGCCTCCCGGTCAAGGATCCCGGGGAGCTCGTGGCCCTCCGGATGGAGGGCGACCACTACGGGAGCAACTGGGGCTTCAACGCGCTCTCGTACCCGCTCTTCCTGGACCTCCAGCAGAACAACCAGGTGTTCCAGGGGATGCTCTGCCGCTTCGACAACAGCGCGAACCTGACCTACGACGGGGAGACCGAGCGGGTGGCGGTCGAGCTCGTCTCCGGCACCTACTTCCCGGTCCTGGGCGTGGGGGCGGCCCTCGGGCGGACCTTCACCCCCGAGGAGGACCGCGACGTCGGCGGGCACCCGGTCGCGATGCTCAGTTACAACTACTGGCGGGCGCGCTTCGCCGGCGATCCCGGGGTCATAGGGCGCACGGCGACGATCAACGGGCGCGACATGACGATCGTGGGCGTGTCCGAGGCCGGCTTCGTGGGCGTGGAGCTCGAGGGCCCGCCCCAGGTCTTCGTCCCCGTGACGATGAAGAAGGTGCTCACGCCGGGCTGGGACGGCATGAAGGAGCGGCGGTGGCGGTGGGTCAACGTGTTCGGGCGCCTCAAGCCCGGGATCTCCGCGAAGCAGGCCGAGGCCTCGCTGCAGCCCTTCTTCAAGGGCGTGCTCGAGATGGAGGTGAAGGAGGCGGCCTTCAAGAACGCCGCCCCGGAGACGCGCGAGGCCTTCCTCCGGAACGTGCTCCAGGTCCTCCCGGGCGGTCAGGGCCGGTCCTACCTGCGCGGCCAGCTAAAGGCGCCGCTCTGGGTGCTGATGGGCCTGACCGCGGGCGTCCTTCTCATCGCCTGTGCGAACGTGGCCGGTCTCCTCGTGGCGCGCGCGGCCGCGCGCGAGCGGGAGATCTCGATCCGCGTGGCCCTGGGCGCGGGACGGGCGCAGATCCTCCGCCTCCTCCTCGCCGAGAGCTTCCTCCTCGCCGCGGCGGGCGCTTTCGCCGGCCTCGTCCTCGCCGTCGTCACCGATCGTCTCGTCCTCGGGCTCCTTCCTCCCGACCTCGCGTCCATGAACCTCAAGGCGGGGCCCGACTTCCGCGTCTTCCTGTTCACGACGGGGATCGCAACCCTCACCGTGCTCCTCGTGGGTCTTCTCCCCGCGGGTACGACGCGCGCGGACGCCGCCCCCGCCCTCAAGGAGCAGGCGGGCACCGCGAGCCCTCCCCACACGCGCTTCCGCAAGGTGCTCGTGGGCGCCCAGGTCGGGCTCTCCATCCTGCTGCTCGTCCAGGCCGGCCTCTTCGCCCGCAGCCTCATGAACCTGCGGGAGCTGGGCGCGGGCTTCCCCATCGAGAACCTGGTGGTCTTCAACCTCAACCCCTCGCACGCGGGCTACGACTCCAAGCGGAGCCTCGCCTTCTTCGAGCAGCTCACCGACGACCTGCGCGCCGTCCCCGGGGTGCGCGAGGTCGGCCTCGCCAACATGGCGATCATCCAGGGCAACGAGTGGGACAGCTCGGTGACGGTCGAAGGCCACGTCCCGAAGCCGGGGGAAGACCCCTCGCCCTACATGAACTCGATCGGGCCCGGCTACTTCGCGACCCTCGGCGTGCCCGTCGTGGCCGGACGCGACTTCAACCGCCAGGACACGGACGAGCTCAAGCACGGCCCCGACGACGACGACTGGGTGCCGCGGGTCGTCATGGTCAACGAGAAGTTCGCCCGGCAGTTCTTCTCGGACTCCGCGAGCGCGCTCGGCCGCCACGTGGGGTTCGGCTCCGACCCCGGCACCCCCATCGACATGGAGATCGTGGGCGTCGTGAAGGACATCAAGTACACGAGCCTGCGCGACGAGATCCCCATCCAGATGTTCGTGCCGTACCTCGCGAGCCGCCGGGTGGGCAATATGAACGTCTACCTGCGCGCGCAGATGGCCCCGGAGGGCCTGATCGCCGGGGCCCGCGAGCACGTGCGCCGGCTCGACCCCAACGTCCCCCTCTACGCGATCCGCACCATGGAGAGCCGCGTCACCGATTCGCTCCTCATCGAGCGGCTGGTCGCGGGACTCTCCACCGTCTTCGGGTTCGTGGCCGCCCTCCTCGCGTGCGTGGGCCTCTACGGGGTCATGGCGTACGGGGTCGCCCGCCGCACGCGCGAGATCGGCGTGCGCATGGCCCTCGGCGCCTTCGAGGGTGACGTCGTCTGGCTCGTCCTGAAGGAGGTGGTCGTCCTGCGTGGCCGTGGGCGTCGCCTTTGGCCTCCCCGCGGCCGTGGGCCTCTCCCACTGGGTCCGCAGCCAGCTCTTCGGGGTAGGCTTCGCCGACCCCTCGACCCTCACCGTCGTCGTGCTGAGCCTCGTCGCCGCCGCCGGCCTCGCCGGCTACCTGCCCGCCCGCCGCGCCAGCCGCATCGATCCGTTGAAGGCCCTCCGACACGACTGAGGGCGTGCGTCGCGACTCGCGCGAGCACTGGGGAGTGTTGGATACTTCCTCGAGTGACGAGGGGGGAGCGCCCGTTCGACCGTCAGGCGCTGTCCGTCCTCCGTGGGCTGCCGAGTCCATGGTGCGGTCCCGGACGGCCCGCAGCGGTGACGGCCGCCTGCCTCTTGATCGTCGGATGGGGTGCGTTGACGAGCCTGGCGGGTGCCGGGGCGCTTCTGATGTCCCTCTCCGGAGACACCCCGCCCGAGATGAAGGGCTTCGGGATCATCGAGTGGGCGTTTCGACATCAGGTTCCGCTGGGAGGGCTCCAGTGCGTTCTCGGTCTTCTCACTCTGGCGTGCGGGGTTGCAACTTGGAGACGGTATCCCGCGGCGAGGCGGGCCAGCCAGGCGATGATGATCCTTTGGGGGATGCTGAACGCCGGCATGGGCGTGGCCATGGCGGCGACGGTCACGGGCGTGGAGGGGTCCAGCCCGCTCGTCTCCGCCTTCTTCGCCATATGGCGCGCCGGCGCGCTGGTTGGGGCCTTCACCAGCGCGAGCTTCGCCGCTCTCCCCGCTTATCTGCTGGAGCGCGTCGAGGCGCGAAGATGGTTCAGGCCGGAGATGCAATGACGGACGAGCGAGTCGGTAGCGCCTCGAGGTCTCGGTCGTCCTTCGTCCGAGGTGGCTGATGAGCGAGATGACGATGTTTGCCGGGATCCTTCTGTCATGCGTCCCCGTGACACCGCAGCGACCGCCCCAGTTCGAGATGCAGGTCAAGACGGTCAAGCTGACGGACTCCCTCTACGTCCTCGAAGGCGCGGGCGGCAACGTGGCCGCGTTCGTGTGGGACGAGGGGGTGCTGCTCGTCGACGACAAGCTCGCGCCCGCGAGCGCGGACGTCAAGGCCGCCGTTGCCGCCATCACCCCGAAGCCCATCCGCTTCGTGGTGAACAGCCACTGGCACCGCGACCACAGCGGGGGCAACGAGGCGCTGGCGGGGGAGGGGTCGGTGATCGTGGCGCACGAGAACGTCCGCCGCCGCATGAGCGTGGACGGTTTCATCGCCGTATTCGACCGCAAGACCACCGCCTCTCCGCCGGGGGCGCTGCCCGTCGTCACCTTCACCCGCGACGTGACCTTCCACCTGGGGGGCGAGGAGATCTCCGTCGTGCACGTGAGTGCCGCGCACACGGACGGGGATTCCTTCGTCCGGTTCCGCAAGGCGAACGTCCTCCACATGGGCGACTGCTTCCTGAACGGCAGCTATCCGGTGATCGACCGCTCGAGCGGGGGACTGTTCACGGGCGTCCTCTCGGGGGCGGACGAGGCCCTCGGCCTCCTGGACGACAAGAGCCGCATCGTCCCCGGTCACGGCCCGGTGGCCGGCGCGTCGGAGCTCCGGCGATGGCGCGAGATGCTGGTGACGATCCTCGAGCGTGTGAAGAAGGCGGCGGCGGCCGGCCGGACCCTCGACGAGGTGAAGGCCTCGCGGCCCACGAAGGAGTGGGACGACCTGTTCCCGCGGTCGTTCGTCACGCCCGACCACGTCGTCGAGGAAGCCTATCGAGCCGTCACGTCACGCCCGTAACGGTCGTTCAAAACGATCGGCGTTGTATCATCGACCTGGCGGTGACCTTGATCATGCGCGCGTCGATGCGGCTGGGAATCCTCGTGCTCGCCTGCGGCGGAATCTCGGCGTCGGCCCAGGCCCAGCCCTACGAGATCCGCTGGCACACTGTCGACGGCGGGGGGACGTCCAGCACGTCGGGAGGGGCGCTCGCGATCGGCGGCACCGCGGGCCAGCCCGACGCGGGAGCGGCCGTCGCTTCTCCGTACTCGATCGGGTCCGGATTCTGGGGGGCGACGCTCTCCGCCACGGGGGCGGACCTGCAGGTCGAGATGACGGACGCCCCCGATCCCGTGGCCCTCGGCGGCAACGTCGTCTACACGATCGTCGTACGGAACGCCGGTCCCGGCGACGCCTCGGGTGTGGTGGTGACCGATCCCACCCCGCCCGGGCTCGTCTTCGTCTCGACCTCGGGAGACTGCACGAGCGCCTTTCCGTGCAGCCTGGGAGGACTCCCGGCCGGGGCGACGCGCTCGATCGTCGCCACCTTCCAGGTCCCCACGGGCTACGCCGGCCCCAATCCGATCGTGAACTCGGCCTCCGTCAGCGCCGCCACCCCCGACCCCAACGACGCGACCAACCTCGACACCGCCGAGACCGCGGTAGGGACGGCGAGCGCCGACCTCGAGGTGACGAAGCTCGGGCCCGCGACCACGTTCCGCGGGGCCGAGGTCGTCTACTCGATCACCGTGACCAACGCCGGCCCCTCTTCGGCCTCCGCCGTGCAGGTGAGCGACACGGCGCCGTCCGGTCTCGTCTTCGTGGCCAATGCCGGGGACTGCCAGACCTCGTTTCCCTGCGCGGTGGGCGCGATCCCGGCGGGGGAGAGCCGCGTCATCTCGTCCACCTTCCTGGTCCCCGTGTCCTACGCCGGACCCGATACCGTCGTGAACACCGCGAGCGCGAGCTCGGCGGTTCCGGATCCCGATCCCCTCGACAACCAGGACGACACGAGCGCCGCTCTCGTCGTGCCCCCCGGCTTCGACTTCCACACGGTCGTTCCGTGCCGCCTCGTGGACACGCGCAACGCCATGGGGCCGCTCGGGGGGCCGGCCCTCGGGGCGCAGACGACCCGCCGGTTCACGTTGAGCCAGGAGTGCGGCATCCCCGCAACCGCGCGCGCCCTGAGCGTCAACCTGACGGCGACCGCCGCCACCATCGCGGGGAACTTGCGTCTCTTCCCGGCGGGAGGGGCGGTGCCGCTCGTCTCCTCGATCAACTACGCGATCGCCCAGACCCGCGCGAACAACGCCATCGTGATCCTGGGCCCGGACGGGGACATCGACGTCTTCTGCGGCCAGGCGAGCGGGATCGTTCACCTCATCCTCGACGTGAACGGGTACTTCGAGTGACGACGCGTGGTGCCAGAAGGAGGTAGACCCATGGTCCGCCGAACCGCCCTCGCCGGCTTTGCCCTGCTGCTCGCCGTTTCCGCGCCGGGGCAGACGCCGCTGGGGACCGCATTCACATACCAGGGCCGGCTCACCGACGGCGGCGGCCCTGCGAACGGAGTCTACGACCTGCGGTTCTCCCTGTTCGGGATGGCGTCGGGGGGGCCGCAGATCGGTGCGACCGTGACCGCGGACGACGTTGCGGTGACGGACGGCCTCTTCACGGTGCCCCTGGACCTCGGGGCCGCCGCCTTCACGGGGAGCGCGCGCTGGCTGGAGATCGCGGTGCAGCCCGGGGGCGGAGGCGGCTTCACGACGCTCGCGCCGCGGCAGCAGCTGACGGCCACCCCCAACGCCCTCTACAGCCGCGTCTCGGGAACCGCGTCGACGGTCACCGGTCTCGTGGGAGTGGCCAACGGGGGCACCGGGGTGAACCTCGGAGCGTCGGGGGGACCCGGACAATACGTGAAGCAGGTGAACCCGGGGGCGCCGTTCACCGTCGGGCCGCCGGCGGCCGCGGATCTCACCGGGTTGGTGGCGGTCGGAAACGGGGGAACGGGCACGAGTCTCGCGGGAACCGGCGGGCCGGGCCAGGTCGTGAAGCAGTCGGTCGCGGGGGCTCCCCTGAGCGTCGCTCCCCTCCTCGCGTCGGACATCCCCGCGCACGGCCACGCGGCCACGGACGTGACGTCGGGCATCCTCCCCGTGGCTCGGGGCGGAACGGGCTCCGCCGCCTTCTCCGTCAACGGCGTCGCTTATGGCACGGCGTCGGCCCTGGTATCGACGCCGCCGGGCGCCACCGGCCAGGTGCTGGTGGGCACGACCGGCGGCGCACCGTCCTGGTCCACCGCGACGGGAATCACCTCGGTGGGCACGCTCGGGACCTTGAACGTCGCCGGAGCGGCGACGGTGGGAGGGCTCACCTGCTCGGGATGCATCCAGACGACCGCTCTTCAGGACGCGTCGGCGACCAGCCCCAAGCTGAATCCCACGGTGCTCACGAACGAGGGCACGACCGGATCGTACTCGGTCGACGACACGCCGGCCAACAACGTGAAGGTCTGCCAGGTGGGACCCTACGTGGCGGCCACGAACCAGCGCGCCCTCCTGGACGGGGGCTTCGCGTGGTCCGCGCTGAACTCCGGCCCTGCCTCCGTGGCCGTGGTCTTTTCGACGAACGGCGGATCGACGTGGACCCAGGCCTTCGCGGTCCCCTTCTTCGACACGAACGCGGTGAACGGATGGGGCGCCTCGTCGAGGAGCGCCGCCCTGAACTTGAACGCGGGCGCGAGCTATCTCTTCGCCGTGAGCGGGTGGGGAGGTGCCGCTTTCACGGTCAACGAGACCCGCTGCAATCTGAGGGTCGTGGTCGTCGCCCGCTGAGGTCATCTGTGCGACACTGACTCCCTGTCCTTCGGGGGTGCGCGATGACGACGGGAGCCCCTCCCACCCAGGATCGCTTGTGGTCACGGCCGCGCCGGCCGGCTCCCATACGCACGGGCGCCGACTACGTGGAGAGCCTGCGCGGACGCGGGCTGCGCGTCTTCCTGATGGGCGAGCCGGTCGAGGAGCCGGTCGATCATCCCGTGATCCGCCCGTCGATCAACGCGGTGGCCCGCACCTACGACCTCGCGGTCGAGGATCCCGATCTCGGCACTGTGCCCTCGGCGCTCACGGGGGGCCGCGTCAACCGCTTCCTCCACGTGACGGAGTCCGCGGACGACGTGGTCATGCAGAACCGCATGCAGCGCCGCCTCGGCCAGCTCACGGGGACGTGCTTCCAGCGCTGCGTCGGCATGGACGCGTTCAACGCGCTCTACTCGGTGACCTTCGAGGTCGACCTGAAGCACCGGACGCCCTACCACGGCCGCCTCCGCGCGTTCCTCCGCTACTGCCAGGAGGAGAACCTCGTGGTGGGCGGAGCCATGACCGACCCCAAGGGAGACCGCTCGAAGGGTCCCTCCCAGCAGGACGACCCCGACCTGTTCGTGCGCGTGGTGGAGCGCCGGCCGGACGGGATCGTGATCCGCGGGGCCAAGGCGCACCAGACCGGCTGCATCAACTCGCACTGGATCCTCGTCATGCCCACGATGCGCCTCACCGAGGCCGACCGCGACTACGCGGTGGTGGCGGCGGTGCCCGTGGAGCACCCGGGCCTCACCTTCATCTACGGGCGCCAGTCCTGCGACACCCGCGCCCTCGAGGGGGAGATCGACCAGGGCAACGCCCGCTACTCCGGCCAGGAGGCGATGATCGTCCTCGACGACGTGTTCGTCCCCTTCGACCACGTCTTCATGGACGGGGAGACGGAGTTCGCGGCCCTCCTCGTGGACCGCTTCACCACCTACCACCGCCGCAGCTACGTCTGCAAGACGGGGGTGGGCGACGTGCTCATCGGGGCCGCGGCGAGCATCGCGGACAAGAACGGCGTGCCCCGGGCCTCCCACGTGCGCGACAAGCTCGTGGAGATGGCGCACCTCAACGAGACGATCTACGGGGCGGGCATCGCCTCCTCCTTCGAGTCGACGAAGACGCCGGCGGGCAACTACCTGAACGAGCCCCTGCTCGCGAACGTCTGCAAGCACAACGTCACGCGCTTCCCCTACGAGCTCGCGCGCCTCGCCCAGGACCTCGCGGGCGGGCTCGTGGCCACCCTGCCCTCGCAGAAGGACTTCGAGAGCCCGACCACGGGGCCGCTCCTCCGGAAGTTCCTGAAGGGCCGGGCGGGGGTGACGACGGAGGCGCGCGTGCGGATGCTGCGCCTCATCGAGAACATGACGCTGGGGCGCAACGCGGTGGGCTACCTCACGGAGTCCATGCACGGGGCGGGATCGCCCCAGGCCCAGCGCATCCAGATCGAGCGCGGGCTCGACCTCGAGGGGAAGAAGAAGCTGGCCCGGGACCTCGCGGGGATCGCGGAGGACGATGTCCGGGGGACGAAGGGCTAGAGCGTGACGACACTCCCGGGTCTCGCGCTCCTGTCGCTTCTCGTAGCACCCGCGGCGCCTTCGCCCCTGCCCGGCCTCGAGCCGGGGAAGCTGGTCGTGCACGAGCTCGACATCCCGGTGCGCGTGGTGCTCGTGGGCTTCGACGCGAAGGCGGTCGACGAGCGGAGCCTCGTCCGGTCCCTCCCGCGGACGTACCGGCCGGTGGCCCGGTATCCGCGCTTCCACGGCCGGGGGCGGGAGCTCGGCCTCGAGTACCGCTTCCGCTACGACGTGGTGCGGAAGGGAAAGCGCTTCACCGACGGCCTCTTCGCGTACCTCAAGAGGATCGGGACCCGCGAGGGCCGCAGCCTCTACCAGACCCTCTACAACGAGCAGCGGGGAAACGTGCTCGAGGTGTCGTCCACCGTCCTCCACGTGGACGGACCCGCCGTCGAGAGATGGCTCGTCCTGAACGACCCCGACCCGGGCGGAGGCCGGTCCTACACCCTCTACTTCCTGAACTGGTTCGGGCGCGACGACTTCGAGTTCCACGTCTACACGAAGACGGACGAGCCGGACCCCGACACCCGCTACAACTTCGGCCGCGAGCGCGACTCCCGGAAGATGGTGGCGTGGGGGGGGAGCCACGGCCGGCGTTGGTTCTACGACTTCTCGGCAGGGCCGGAAGCGTGGGGAGGCAGCTACGACGTGGACGACGCCGACCTCGACGGGGACGAGGAGCCCGACTATCGGATCCCGCCGATCTGGGAGTACCGGACCGACGGGTACCGGCGTCCCGACCTCCTCGCCTCCGACATGGGGCGGCTCGCCCGCTTCGTGGGGATCGACCTCCTCTTCACGCCCTCCCCCCTCTACGACCCGCTCGCCACCGCGCCCCGCGGGGGCGGCGCGAAGGTGGCGCACGTGGCCCTTTTCGAGGGGGAGCCCGGGGCGGGCGGAAGCCGGTTCTTCGACGCCGACTTCGCCCGCGAGCAGTGGCGGCGCTTGCAGCCGTACTACCGCTGGCGGACGGGCCGGAGCCGCCACGTCCTCGAAGGGGAGGCCCGGCTCGCCCTCGACATCTTCGTGGGCAACGTAGTGGACGACCAGGCGTGCTGGCGTCCCTTCGGCGATCCGTTCGCCCAGCTCTTCTGTCACTTCACGCGGCGCCTCGCCGAGTTCGTCCCCCCCTACGGCGCCTTTGACCACGTGCAGGCGCTCCTCGCCTTCAACACCGACGATCCCGCGCTCGCCGGCCTCCTCGGCTTCGCCGACGACGACTGGGCGACGGGCGCCCCCTCGCACGTCTTCATGTTCGACGGAGCCGATGCGCGGGAGGCGGGGTTCGGACCCACCGCCACCGGAGTGCACGAGGTGGGCCACCACCTCGGGCTGTCGCACCCCCACGACGGCTACGACTCGGAGATGAAGATCGATTTCGCGGCGGCGGGAGCGCTGTTCTTCGCCTGGGCGGGGGACGAGAGCCACACCGTGATGCACGACATCGCCCTCAGCAACGGCTTCGGGACCTTCGACCGGGACAACATGTACCGCTGGGAGGCCGCGGGCCACCTGAACCGGGCCAACGCGATCGCGGGCGCCGTGATCGCCCGCGCGGACGCGGAGACGGTGGGGGACCTCGTGAGGGCGGCGGACGTCCTCGCCCGCCGGGCCCGTGCCGCCCTCCGGGGCTGGGACTACCTGCGGGCCGCGCAGTCGGCGCGGCGCGCGCGCGACCTCCTGGACGAGGCGGCGGCGCGCCTCGGGGCCGTGGTCGCGGAGGCGCCCGTCCCGCCCGACCCCGTCGCCGCGCGGGCGCGCACCCGGCTCTGCCGCGCGCGGTTCCTGCACGAGTAGGGATGCCCGTCGACCCCCAGGTCTTCAAGCAGGCGATGTCCCAGTTCGCGAGCGGGGTCACGGTGGTGACCACCGTGCACGAGGGGAAGCGCTACGGCCTCACCGCGAGCTCCTTCAGCAGCCTGAGCCTCGACCCGCCCCTCGTCCTCGTGTGCCTGGCCCGCAAGACGAAGGCGCACGGGGTCGTCGAGAAGAGCGGGGTGTTCGCGGTGAACGTCCTCGCCGCCGAGCAGCTCGAGTTCGGCATGCGCTTCGCCGGCCTCCTGTCCGGTCTCCAGGACCGCTTCCAGGGCATCGAGACGACCTCGGCGGCCACGGGCAGCCCCCTCCTTCCCGGCGTCATGTCCTGGGTGGACTGCAAGCTGTGGAGCCGCTACGACGGGGGCGACCACTCGATCTTCGTGGGAGAGGTGATCGACCTCGCGGCCACGGCCGCGGATACGCCGCTCCTCTACCACAACCGGCTCTGGCGGCGCAGCGAGGACCTGGAGGCGCCGACGCTCCCCGTGCGCGCGGACCTCACCGAGGTCGGGCTCGTGGAGCCCTCGCTCCCGCCATCGGCGCGGGGCGCGCTCGTCGAGGCGCTCGTGGAGGCGGGCGTGCGCCGGCTCCAGGTCGCTTCGTTCCTGCCCGGCGCCGAGATCACGGCGCCTCCGCTCCCGAGGCGGGAAGGGGTGGTCTGGAGCGCGCTCGCGGCGGACGAGCGGGGTGTGGAGCGGGCGGCGGCGAGTGGGCTCGCCCAGGTGGACCTGGGAGTGGCGGCGAGCGACGGGGTCGACGTCCTCGCCGCCCTGGTCGGAAAGGCCCGCGGGGCCGGCCTCGCCGTCCGCGTGGGGATCCTGGGTGCGTTCGCCTCCCCCGGGGACGGAGACGTGGCTCCCCGGCGAGTGGTGGAGCTCGCGAGGCGGGTCGTCGGCATGGCCCCCG
Organism: uncultured Acidobacteriota bacterium; assembly: GCA_963742595.1. Lineage (GTDB taxonomy): Bacteria > Acidobacteriota > Vicinamibacteria > Fen-336 > Fen-336 > CAVPGH01. Next base: position 3,018,351 of record CAVUMT010000001.1, read on the forward strand.
GCGAGCTCGCTCTCGTGGACTCCGCGGGCCGCGCCCACCCCCAGCAGGTGCGGGCCCTCGTCCAGGACGTGCGGCCGCACCTGGGACGAATCCCCCTCGTGCTGCACCTCCGGGATACGCGGGGGATGGGCCTCGCCAACGTGCTCTCCGCGCTCAAGTCCGGGGCCGACCGCTTCGACACCGGACTCGGGGGCCGCGGCAACGTGGCGACGGAGAACGCGGTGCACATGCTGCACGAGATGGGCATCCCGAGCGGCATCGACCTCGCCCGGCTGGAGGAGTGCTCCGATCTCGCGGAAGGTGCGGCTTCCGCAAAGAGCCGCTGACGGGCTATCCTTCCCGCTCGCCGAGTCGGATGACGATCCGTCCCTGGCCGGTTCGGGGAATCCGCAAGGAGGCATCATGAAGGCAGTCGGTTGTCTGGCGGTGATCGTGCTCGCCCTCGCCGCGGTGGGAATGTACGGCGTGGGCATCTACAACAACCTCGTGGGGCTGGGCCAGGGTGTCGACGCGCAGTGGGGCCAGGTGGAGGCGGCGTACCAGAAGCGCGCCGACCTCGTGCCCAATCTCGTGGCCACCGTGCAGGGCGCCGCCAACTTCGAGCAATCGACGCTCACCGCGGTGACGGAGGCGCGGGCGAGCGTGGGCCAGGTGAAGCTCGACCCCAAGGCGCTGACCAACGACCCCGCAGCCCTCGCCCGCTTCGAGCAGGCCCAGGGCGCGCTCTCGAGCGCGCTCTCCCGCCTCCTCGTCGTGTCCGAGAACTACCCGGAGCTGAAGGCCAACCAGAATTTCCAGGACCTGCAGAAGCAGCTCGGCTCGATCGAGGATGGCATCAAGGCCGAGCGCAACCGCTACAACGAGAGGGCGCAGGCCTACAACACGACGCGACTTCGCTTCCCCGCCTCTTTCGTCGCCAACTTCACCGGGTTCGGGGAGAAGGCCTACTTCAAGGCGGAGCCCGGGTCGTCCACGGCCCCCCAGGTTCAATTCGGCACGGCCCCCACGCCCGCCGCCTCGGCGCCCGCGCCGGCGAGGTAGGCCGGGTGCGGCACTTCCTCGCGACGGCCGCGCTCCTCGCGGCGGCCGCCGTAGCCGGGAGGGCGGAGGATCTTCCTCCGCCCCCCGCCGCCTTCTTCAACGACTACGCGCAGTTCGTCCCCGCGGACGAGGCGGCGCGCATGAACGAGAAGCTGCGCCGCTTCGCCGAGGAGACGAGCACGCAGCTCCTCGTCGTCGTCTTCCGCCGGCTCCCGGAGGGAGCGGCCCTCGAGGACTTCACGGTCTCGACCGCCCAGTCGTGGCGCGTGGGCGAGAAGAAACACGACAACGGGGCCGTGCTCTTCGTGTTCGTCGACGACCGGAAGATGCGACTGGAGGTCGGCTACGGCCTCGAGGGAGCCCTCCCCGACGCGATCGCCAAGCGCATCATCGCCGACGTCGTGACGCCGGAATTCCGCGCGGACCGCCCCGCGCGCGGACTCGACGCGGGGATCGACGCGATGATCGCGGCCACCCGCGGAGAGTACACCGCGGAGCCTCGGGGGCCGCGAAAGGACGGGATCCCTCCCGTCGTCGTCCTCATCTTCATCGTGCTCCTGATCGTGTTCATCTCCGCCGCGAGCGGGGGCGCCCGTCCGGGCGGGCCCTTCTCCCGCACGCGGACCTACGGCCGAGGCGGCCCTTCCTGGGGCGGGCTCGGCGGCGGCTTCGGCGGGGGAGGGGGCTTCGGCGGCGGCGGCGGGAGTTTCGGCGGAGGGGGCGGTTTCAGTGGAGGCGGCGGCTCCTTCGGGGGCGGCGGAGCCTCCGGGAGCTGGTAGACATGGATCCCCGAGAGCTGCTGGACGCGCTGGACGACGAGAGGATCGTCGAGGCGATCCGCCGTGCGGAGGAGCGCTCGCGGGGCGAGATCCGCGTGCACGTCACGAGCGAGGCGGTGGGAGATCCGAAGGGGGCGGCTTCGGCGATGTTCACCCGCCTCGGCATGACGGCCACCGTGGAGCGGAACGGCATCCTCATCTACGTATCGCCCCGGGCCCAGACTTTCGCCATCGTGGGCGACGAAGGCGTGCACCGGCTGTGCGGAGAGATGTTCTGGAAGGACGTGGCCGCCGCCCTCGAAGAGGACTTCCGGGCCCGTCGCTTCACCGACGGGCTCGTCCGGGGCATCGACCGCGCGGGCGAGGTGCTCGCCCGCCACTTCCCGCGCCTCGAGGGGAAGAGCGACCGGGACGAGCTGCCGAACACGGTCAGCCGGGACTGACCGCGGCCTTCAGGACAGGACCATCCAGTCCCCCCCGGCCCGTCGAGAGGCCCGCCTCGGGGGGCCGGCGCGCCGCTCGAGGGCCGCCATGTACTCGGTCGTGAGCGCGGGCACGTCGACACCCCCCGTCAGCGCGTTGGCCCTCTCCACGAGAAGCAGGTAGCTCTCGACGTGCCGCAGCGCCCTTCGCGCGTCGCTCGGCTCGCCGTCCTCGAGCGCGGAATCGGCGTAGCGCACCGTGGCCCGGGCGAGGATGGGCAGCGACACCTCGAGCACGCGGATGATCCCCTGCCGCGCCTCCTCCACCACCTCCGCGTCGGGCTCCGCCAGGCGGTCGCGGAGGTCGGCCTCGAAGCAGAGGAGCCGCGCGGCTTCCTTGCGCAGGGTCTCCGTCTCCTCCCGCGAGACGAAGCACTCGCCCGGCCTCCTTGCGAGCTGCGTCTCCAGGGCCGCGAGTCGGACGCGCGTGGTCTCGAGCGCGAGCGCGGCCTCCCGCCGTGCCTCGTCGTAGGCCCCGAGGGCGCCCAGGGGACGTCGGATCCAGCGGGGCACGAGGGTCTCGACACCGAACGTGCGCATCGCCGCGGTGTCCTGCAGCAGGCAGGTCCCGGCGGCTCCCCGGTCCAGCGCCGCGAAGGCGGCCATCGCCTCCAACGTCTCCCGGGCGGCGTCGAACTCCGTGAGGATCTCGGAACGCATCGCGTCCTCCAGAACCCCGCCCCTCCGAATCCGGGAGGGCCGGATCGTCGTCATCGGCGGTGCCCGGGGAGCCGCGCGGGCCGCTGCTGCGGCCCGTTGCGGGGCCGCTCAGCCAGGGGGACGAAAGCGGGACGATAGCACGCCTTCCGGACGAAATGAACCCCCGGGTATCAGCGAGGCAGGGTCCGGAGGAGGGCCCGGGCCCGGTCCGCCAGGTCCTTGGGAGGTTTCTCGCGCAGCACGCTCTCGATGAGCGCTCGGGCCGCCTCCGGCCGGCCCCGGGAGGCCTCCACCACCGCCAGGTTCAGCCGGGCCTCGCCGTAGCCTGGATCGACGGCGAGGACCCGCGCGAAGAGATCGGCCGCGGTCCCGAAGTCGTCGGCCTCCACGGCCAGCACCCCGAGACCGTTCAGGGGATCGACGTAGCCGGGGGCGAGTTCCGCGGCCCTCCGGTAGGCGGCTTGGGCCTCCTCCCGTCGGCCGAGCGCGCGGAGCACGTTCCCCTGGTTGTTCCAGGCCTGGGCGTTGTTCGGATCGAGGCGGAGGGCCTCCGCGACCGACTCGAGCGCGTCTCGCGATCGGCCTCCCTGCGCCAGAAGCACCGCGAGGTGGTTGTGCGGCTCCGGCAGCTGGGGGTTCAGCGCGATCGCGTGGGCCTCCGCGCGGATCGCCTCGTCGACCCGGCCGGCGGCGGCAAGTGCGAGGGCCCGCTCGTGGGCGAGGACGGCGTCCGCGACGTCCGCTCCTTTCGCGGAAGCCGAGGCCACGCGCGTCGCCTCGTCCTTCCGTCCCCCGCGACGCAGGGCCGCGGCGAGGCTGCGGCGGAAGACCGGGTTGCCCGGCTCGCGATCGACGAGGCGGCGGTACCCGGCGGTGGCGGCGGGGAGGTCGCCGCGGGCCTCCGCCCACGCCGCCTGCTCGAATTCCCGGAACGACGGCAGCGCATCCTTCGGGTCCGTCAGCCTCTCGCCGGCGGCGGGCGGGGGAGGGGCGGCTCCGGCGTACCCGAGCGCGCGCAACCGCTCCGCCACCTCGGGGGCGAGCGCGGGCACCGCTCCCGGCGAGTCCCCTCCGCGGAAAGCTCCGAGGGCCTGCCGGAGGCGCGCCACGTCGTCCGGCCGTCGGTCCGCGAGGTTCGCGGCCTCGCCGGGATCCGTGGCGAGCTCGTAGAGCTCGGGCCGGGGCGCGTCCACGAGCTTCAGCGCGCCCAGGCGGTAGGAGAAGAGCGGGGCCCAGCCGAAGCTCCGGGGGTAGAGCGTCTCCGCGTAGGACTCGCGGGGGAGGGGGGTCTTGAAGAGGTCGCGTCCGTCGAGGCCCTGGGGGACAGTGAGCCCCGAGACGCCCGAGAAGTGTGGGGACAAGATCGGCGGTCCGCGCGAGGGCCGGACGGCGCTCGCCTCGCGGGACCTTCGGTCCCGCGAGGAGCATAGGAACGCGCAGCGTCGACTGGTAGACGAAGAAGCCGTGCGTGGGCTCGCCGTGCTCCTCGAGGGCCTCGCCGTGATCGGCGGTCAGGGCCACGAGCAGGCGGCCCGGCGCCGCCCGCTCCGCGGCGTCGAAGAGCCGGCCCACGCACGCGTCGACGTGCGCCACCTCCCCGTCGTAGAGGCGCCCCGCGTACTCGTCGCGAAAGGGCGGAGGCGGGTCGTAGGGCGCATGGGGATCGTAGAGGTGGACCCACGCGAAGAAGGGGGCCCGAGCCTGTACGAGCCAGCGCTCCGCCGCCTCCTCCACGACCTCGCAGGGCCGCTCCGACTCCAGAACGCTCGTTCCCTCCGAGCGGCGCTCGATCCGGTCGTCGTACTCGTCGAAGCCGCGGCCGAGCCCGAAGCGGCGGTCGAGCACGTAGGCGCCGACGAACGCGCCCGTGGCGTAGCCGCGGGAGCGGAGGAGAGTGGCGAGCGTCTCCTTCGAGTCCGGGAAGACGTAGGTGCCGTTGTCGCGGACGCCGTGTCGGGGCGGCTCGAGGCCGGAGAGGATCGTGGAGTGGGAGGGAAGCGTGAGGGGGGCCGAGGAGAGCGCTTCCTCGAAGAGAACGCCCCGCGTGGCGAGCGCGTCGAGGTGGGGCGTCCGCACGTCCTTCGCACCGTAGACGCCCACGCGGTCCGCGCGCAGCGTGTCCACGGTGACGAGGAGCAGCGAGGGGGGAGAGGCGCCCTCGCGGCAGGCCGCGAGGGCGATGAGAGCCGCGAGCGTCGTCCCCGCGGTGGCGCGGGCCCGTCCAATCGCCTGGGGCAACGTGCCGATTATCCGCGCGGACTCCACGAATCCCTATAGCACCGGCTTGAGGCCAGGGCGGCGCCGGAATACCCTGATCCGACCATGTCCCAGCGCGCCCACGCCGAGGTGCAGAAGGCAGCAGCGGCCCCGGCTCCCTACCGGCCCGAGCGGTCGCTGGCGCAGCAGGCCTTCTCCCGGGCCGCCGGAGCCCCCCTCGTGGCCGGCAACCAGGTGCGGATCCTCGAGGACGCGGTGGAGAACTATCCCGCGTGGCTGGAGGCCATCGGCGCGGCCCGCCGCTTCGTGCACTTCGAGAGCTACATCGTCCACGAGGACGAGATGGGCCGTCTCTTCTCCGACGCCCTCTGCGCCAAGGCCCGCGCGGGGGTGCCCGTTCGCCTCGTCCATGACTGGCTGGGCGGCCTGGGCACCGCGTCGCGCCGCTTCTGGCGGACGCTGCGCGAGGCGGGAGTGGAGGTGCGGGCCTACAACCCTCCGCAGCTCGACAGCCCCTTCGGGTGGCTGAGCCGCGACCACCGCAAGATGCTCGGGGTGGACGGGACGGTCGGCTTCGTCACCGGCCTCTGCGTGGGCGACATGTGGAAGGGGAACGGCGAGGGGGGCATCACCCCCTGGCGAGACACGGGGGTGGAGATCCGGGGACCGGCGGTCGAGGACGTGGAGCAGGCCTTCGCCGACATGTGGGCGAGCCTGGGCGACCCGCTTCCCGCCGACGAGGTCCCGCTCCCCGGCTCGATCCCGGCGGCGGGAGACGTCGCACTGCGCGTGGTGGCCACGACGCCGAACACCGCGGGCCTCTACCGGCTGGACCAGCTGATCGCGGCCATGGCGCGGAAGACCCTCTGGCTCACCGACGCCTACTTCGTGGGGATCGCTCCCTACATCCAGGCGCTCATCGCCGCCGCCCGCGACGGTGTGGACGTGCGGCTTCTCGTGCCCGACGCGGGCGACGTCGCCCTCCTTCGCCCCCTCTCCCGCGCCGGCTATCGCGCGCTCCTCGAGGGAGGCGTCCGCGTCTTCGAGTGGAACGGGTCGATGCTCCACGCGAAGACGGCGGTGGCCGATTCGCGCTGGGCCCGCGTGGGCTCCACCAACCTCAACGTCGCGAGCTGGCTCGGCAACTGCGAGCTGGACGTGGCGGTGGAGGACGAAGGCTTCGCGCGCGCGATGGAGGCGATGTACGAGCGCGACCTCGAGGGCTCGACCGAGATCGTCCTCAGCCGCCGCCGGCTGCGCCCCGCCGCCCCGTTACCCGCGCATCGCCCCGGAGGGCGGAGAGGGAGCGCGGGTCGCGTCGCGGCCGGCGCCTTGCGCCTCGGGCGCGCGGTGGGAGCCGCCCTCACCAACCGCCGACTGCTCGGTCCCGCGGAGGCGCAGTTGATGGGAGTGGCCGGAGTGTGGCTGCTCGTCACCTCCGTCGTGGCCGCGCTCTGGCCCCCGCTCGTGGCCTGGCCGATCGCGGCGATCGCGGGATGGCTGGCCCTCGGCCTTCTCGTTCGGGCGCGGCGGCTCTGGGTGAAGGGACGCCAGCCGGCCCCCAAGGCCCTTCCGGAGCCCTGACGGCCGAAACTCGGCCCCTGTCGCCGCGGCGGCAAGTCGGGGACGGACGACCCGCTGATTCTGTTGGACTTGGAGGCCCGCCCGAGCCGGCATCCGGCTTGCTTTGGACGGAGGATGCGCGGCGACCCGAAAGGCGCTGACGCGCTTTACCTCCCTCCGGAGGGGCGACATGAGGCTGCTGCGCAAGACGCTGGTGGTGGCGACGCTCACGTGGCTTCCGATCGTCGTCTCCTGCGCCATCCTTCTCTATTCCGGCGATCCCCTGCGGTGCGTGGCCGTAGGCGCCTGGCGCGCGCTCCCCGCGTGGCCGGTCCTCTTCGCAGTGCTCCTTCCGATGATGGGGATCGGCGAGCTGCTCGCCGAAGCGCGCACTCCCGCTCCCGTCCCGTCCCCCGCGCGCACGGAGCATACCGATCGCTAGCGGCCGCCCCTCGTCGGGTTCCCGCCCCCCGTCGCTCGGCAATCCAGGCAGGCGAAGGGCACGTCCAGCCGGAGCTCCCCCCGCCGACTCGCGAGCTCGTTCAGGCGCCGCTCGAGGAGCTCCATGACCTTGTCTCTCTCCGCCAGCGGGGGTATCGACCGCCACGACTCCAGGAACGCCAGGCGCACGAAGAAGTGGGCGAAGAGAGCCGTGCCGTCCAGGAAGCGCAGGGAGAACGAGCCTTCGGAGATGCCGAGGATCTCGAAGCCCGCGGCGGTCACGAGCGCGCGGACCTCCGCGAGGGGGCGCCGCTTCTCGTGGATGTGCCGCCGCACCGCGGGCAGGGAGGACTCCAGGCGGCACTCCCGCAACACCTCCTCGTAGACCTCGTAGAAAGCCCGCATGGTCTCGGGCAGGTTCTGGGTGAGGACGAGCTGGGCCCCCGGCTTCGACACGCGACGGCACTCCGCGAGAGAGGCGGCCACGTCCTGGACGTTGTTCAGGCCGTTGTTCGAGACCACGAGGTCGACGCTGGCCGTCCGCAGGGGCAGGCGCTCCGCCACCGCGCGCAGGAGCACCACGTTGGCGATCCCGTACGCGCGCGCCTTCTGCCGAGCCCGCGCGAGCGCGGCCGCCCAGGGGTCGACCCCGTAGACCCGGCCTGACGTCCCCAGGCGCTGGGCGAGCTCGAGGAGCGGGAAGCCGGTGCCGAATCCCACGTCCACGACCGTCAGGCCCGCCCCGAGGCGCACCGTCTCCAGGAGGCGCAGCCCGAAGGGCGCCGACCAGAGCGGCAGCTCGTCGAAGACCGAGACGACGGCGGGATCCCCGGCATCCGGGACGGGGGCGGTCATGCGCTTTGCCGTTTATTATGCTCCGACCCCATGCGCCTCTTGGCCGCTCTCGTCCTCGCGGTCGCGGCCGCGGCGGCCGCCGTCCCCATGCGGCCGGGCGGGGTGGGCGACCAGCTGGCCCGCGGCGCGATCCTGGAGTTCCTCGGGAAGCTCTGGAGGCCCCCGCTACCAGGGATGGGGGCGGTGGAGCCTTCCGACGTTGCGCGCCTGGGAGCCGTCGATCCGCCGGAGGGCGCTCCGCACCTCGTCGGCCGTCGCGGCGTCGGGGGAGAGCTCGAGGGCGGTCAAGAGGTACTGGTAGGCGGCGGCGGGATCGCGCCGGTCCTCCAGGAGGATGAGCCCGGCGAGCGCGTACGCCTCGGCGAGCCCTGGCCCGTCGTGCACGTCACGCACGGTGCGGCGCAGGAGCACGAGCGCGTCGGGGGAACGGCCCTGCCGGCGCAGCCAGCGTGCCATCTCCACCGCCTCCTCGGCGGAGAGCGCGTCGCGGGCCTCGGCGGGCGAGAGGGCGAGGTAGGTGTCGGCGGCCTCCCCCAGCCGGCCGTCTGCGATCGCGTCGTGGAGCGCGGGCGGCTCGGGCTCGGGGGCGGGGCGGAGCACCGGCTCCTTGTGCAGGACGCGCTGGTTGTGGATCCAGGCGACGGCGAGGCCGGCCACGAATCCCCCGATGTGGGCGCCGTGGGCGACGCCGCCCTCCCCTCGCGACAGGAGATAGGGGAGCAGGTTGTCCATGAACAGGTAGATCCCCAGCACCAGGCGCGCGGGCACCTCGAAGACCTGCATCAGGAAGGGCGGGATGAGGAAGAGAAGCCGCACGATGTTGCGAGGGAACCAGACGAAATAAAACCCGAGGACTCCCGAGATCGCACCCGAAGCCCCCACGAGCGGGACCTCGGACGTGGAGGCGAAGAAGGCGTGGAAGAGCGTGGCCGCGGCCCCGGTGGCGAGGTACCAGAAGAGGAAGCGCAGCGAGCCCATGCGCTTCTCCACGTTGTCCCCGTAGATCCAGAGGAAGAGCATGTTGCCCGCGAGGTGCAGGAAGCCGCCGTGGAGGAACATGCAGAAGAGCAGGTCGCCGAGGGACGGCTGGGCGGGACGGTAGCCGTGGGAGAAGACGAAGAGGTCGTACGCGGAGGTCTGCCGCAGGAGCTCGGCGGGGGAGAGATCGCCCCCCGTGGCGTGGGACATCACCTCGACGTACTCTCGCAGCTCCGGATCGCGGGGGTCGGGCCGCCTCCCGCTCAGGGGGAGCGAGACGAGCACGAAGACCGCCACGTTGAGGGCGATGAGGGCGTAGGTGGCGGGAGCCGCCCCGTGGCCGTTGGGGGCGTCGCCGATGGGGATGACCATGAGACGACCTCCGCGGGAGGATGATTGTAGCGCCGGGAGGAGGTGAGGATGTTCCTCGGGCACTTCGCCGCCGGTCTCGCCGCGAGCCGGGCCGAGCCGCGGCTCCGTCTGGGCACCGCGTTCCTGGGGGCTCAGCTCTCGGACGCGATCTGGCCCTACCTGCTGCTCGCGGGCGCGGAGCGCGTGGCCATCGAGCCCGGCATCACGGCGGTGACCCCGCTGCGGTTCGAGAGCTATCCGTGGTCGCACAGCCTGGCGATGGTGCTCGTCTGGGCGATCGTCGCCGCCGGCGTGTATCGCCTCCGGGGCGGGGTCGCGCGTGGGGCGTTCCTGCTCGCCGCCCTCGTGGCGAGCCACTGGGTGCTCGACGCGGTCAGCCATCGCCCCGACATGCCCCTTCTCCCCGGGTCGGGCCCCCTGGTCGGCCTCGGGCTCTGGTACTCGCGTCCCTGGACGCTCGTCGTCGAGCTCGGCCTCTTCGCCGCGGGGATCGCCGTCTACACGAAGGGGCGAGGGGCGAGCCGGAGCTTCTGGGTCCTGGCCGCGACGCTCGTCCTCGTCTATCTCGCCAACGTCTTCGGGCCGCCGCCGCCCAGCGTCGCCGCGATGGCACTCTCGATGGTGGTCGTGGTGCCGCTGCTCTGGTGGTGGGGGAACCGGGTGGCCGTGGCCGCGTGACCCCGTCCGTCCTCCGCCGCCTCGCCCTCGGCTTCGGCCTCCTCGCCCCGGGCCTTGCCCCGCCCTCGTGGGCTGCGGACGCTCTCCCCGCGGTGCCCCCGATCGTCCTGCCCCGCACCTCGCTCCCCGTCACGCTGGACGGCGACCTCGGCGATCCCGCGTGGCGCGACGCGGCGCCGATCACCCGCTTCTGGGACATCACGTTCGGGGACAACCGCGCTCCCCTCGTGGAGACGCGGGCGTTCGTGATGTACGACGCGCAGGCCTTCTACGTCGGTGTCGTGTGCGACGATCCCGAGCCCGGGAAGATCCGTGCTCCCTTCGTGGACCGCGACACCGTCTTCGCCACCCAGGACAACGTCGCGGTCTTCCTCGACACCCGGAACGACCGGCGCGCGGCCTTCGAGTTTCGCGTGAACGCCCGGGGGATCCAGGGAGACGCCGTCTACAACGACGCGACCCAGGACGAGGACTTCACGCCCGACTTCTACTACGCCACGGCGGCCCGGATCACGGATCGCGGCTGGCAGTTCGAGATGCGCATCCCGTTCTCGACACTGCGCTATCCCCGGACGGATCCGCAGAGCTGGGGCATCCGCATCTGGCGGAACTACCCGCGCTCCTTCCGCCACGGCATCTTCAGCAGCCCCTATCCGGCGGGCTCCAACTGCTTCATCTGCCACCTGCACGAGCTGCGCGGGATCACGGGGCTCCCGTCCTCCGGCCACCTCGTGGCCGCGCCCTACGTGAGCGGGCAGGACGTCGCCCAGGCGCCGGAGCCGGGGGTGCCCCTCGGCGACAGCGATCGGGACTTCGAGGCGGGCCTCGACGTGAAGTGGACGCCGGGCGCCGCCACTGCCCTCGACGCCACGATCAACCCCGACTTCTCGCAGATCGAGGCGGACATAGCGCAGGTCGCGGTGAACACGCGCTTCGCCCTCTTCTACCCGGAGAAGCGGCCCTTCTTCCTGGAAGGGGTCGACCTGCTCAAGACCCCGATCCCCGCGGTCTACACGCGCACCATAACGTCCCCGCGGTGGGGAGGACGCGCCACCGGGAAGGTCGGCGGCACGTCCTACACCCTCTTCGCCGCCCAGGATCGCGGCGGGGGGAGCGTCGTCATCCCGGGGCCCACCGAGTCGAGCCTCGCCCCGCAGGACTACCGGTCGCTCGTGGCCATCGGCCGCCTGCGGCAGGAGTTCGGGGCGTCGTTCGTGGGCCTGCTCTACACCGGCCGCGACATCGACGAGCAGGACGGGGGCGGATACAACCGCGTCTTCGGCCCCGACCTCCAGTGGCGCCCCAACCAGCGCGACAAGGTCACGGCGCAGTTCCTGGCGAGCCGCACGGAGACGCCGGATCGCCCCGAGCTCGACCCGGGCTGGGACGGCCGCAAGCTCTCTTCACGCGCGTTCGTCGCGAGCTGGCTCAGACAGACGCCGACCGTGGACACCCTCGTCCGCTACCGCGACTTCGGGGACTTCTTCCGGGCGGACGAGGGCTTCGTTCCCCAGGTGGGCTACCGCGACGGCTATCTCGACGCGGGCTACACGTTCTACCGGGACGACTTCTTCAGCGTGCTCCGGCCCTACCTGACCGCGGAGTACGCCGAGGACCGCGAGAGCGACCCCATCCGGGAGCGGATCGAGCCCGGCCTGGGGTTCCAGGGCCGGCGCAACCTCCAGGGGTTCGTGGGCGTCGCCTTCGAGCGCCTCCGCACGAGCGGCGTCCTCCTGCCCGTCACCCGCGTGCCCTTCCGCGTCCAGGTGGATCCCGGCCGTCTCTTCCCCCAGGTGTCGCTCTCGGGCTTCGCGGGAGAGGACGTCGACCTCGTGGGCGTGCGGGTGGGGACGGGAGCCGACCTCCTGCTCACCTTCTCCTTCCGTCCCACCGACCACCTCACCCTGGAGGCGGTGAGCCAGCTCTCGTGGCTGAACGTAGATGACGAGTCGCTGGGGGCGGGGCGGCTCTTCACCGCCCAGGTGCAGCGCCTCAAGGCCGTCTACCACTTCAACTCGCGGCTCTTCGTCCGGCTGATCGGGCAGTACCTGGAGACGGACCGCGACCAGGCCCTCTACCCGACGCCGGTCCTCGCCCGCGAGGCGAGCTTCTCGGGCTCCGCCCTCCTGAGCTACCGGATCAACTGGCAGACCGCGTTCTTCCTGGGCTACGGCGACGACCGCGAGGAGGTGCTAGGGGGCCACCTCGAGCGGACGAGCCGCCAGTTCTTCGTGAAGCTGTCCTACGCCTTCCAGCGCTGAGCGCGCCTAACGCTTTCCTCCGACGCGCGCGCTGGGGGCGGCCACGCGGGTGGACGCGCTTCCCGTCAGCGTCTTCCCCTCGCGGTGCCCGTCCTGGTACCCGTGCGCGTCCTGGTAGCCGAGGTCGAGAGCCTGGGCGTCGAGCCGGTCGAACTCCTGCTTGAGGAGGGTGTGCAGCTCGAGCACGCGGGGGACGTAGCTCCGCGTCTCCGCGGCGAGGGACCCCGTCCCCGCCCGGAAGAAGCCCGCGTTCAGCGGTCCCCCGTTGTACTCCGCGAGCACCATCTGGGGATCGCTGTACGTGGTGAAGAGGATGTCGAGGTAGAGCGCGGCCGCTTCCGTGTTCTTCTCGGGGTCGTAGAGCGTCGAGTCGTCGTAGCTCCAGCCGAGCGAGCGCACGAGGAGCCGGCCCGTGGAGGGCCAGATCTGGTAGAGGCCCCGCGCGTCCGCGCGGCTGGTGGCGATGGAGTCGTAGCCGCTCTCCACGATGCCGATGGCAAGGAGGAGGAGGGGGTCCACCGCGGGGTACTTCTCGCAGGCGTCAAGGGCGAGCCTCGCGTAGTAGTAGGCGTCGGTCAGGCTGACCTTGGGGTTCGTCTTCAGGATGCGGTTGCGCATCCCGAGGAGGAGCTGGCGCCGCCGCGAGTCGTAGGACATCCCCGACTCGAGCTGCTGGATCTTCCTCTCCGCCCGGGCGAGGACGACCTCCGTCTCCTGGTTGCGCACGTCCAGGCCGCGCACGATCTGGTGGCCCATGAGCACGAGGCCGAGGAGGAGCAGGCAAAGGCAGAAGAACGCCAGGGTCTGCCAGGAGCTTCCGTGCTGGCGGATCACGATCGTCCGCGGGCGCACCTGCTCGCGGACCTTCGCGTTCACGGGTCGGGGCCGGCGATCGTTGAGGCCGTGGAGGACGCTGCCCTGCTCGTTGAGGACCATGTGCTCCCCTTCCCGGACGCCTCGGGACAGCCGAGGGGGACGTCATGCGCTCGATTGTCGCTCTGGAGAACCTGAGAGGGCCCGCTCGTCTAATGACGTGCACCCGGGAAGGGGCACGCGAGCAATCGCCGCAACTCCATCCCGAATTTGACCGCTAAAGTACCGCGGCCCCGGGGTTTTTTCAAGGCGGCGGGGGTCCCTCGCTGCTTTCTATCACTCGTCCTGGAATGGGTAGATCGGTTACTCGGTCCGGACGGAGTTGCGTTGACACTCCGCCGCAGGGTGGACTAGGCTCGGTCACATAAACGTCACAGGCCACCCCCATCGTCCTAGTCGCCGCGCCCCACACCGCGTGAGCCGATTCGAAGGGAGAATTCGATGCCGAGTTTCTTGAAAGCCCTTTCCTTCATCCTGTGCCTGTGCGCGCTGCTCGCGCTGTCCGCCCCCCCCGCGCTCGCCCAGGCCCACGCGGGAGGTGCCATACAGGGGACGGTCACCGACGAGTCCGGTGCTCTGCTTCCCGGGGTGTCCGTGTCGATCCGGAACCAGAAGACGGGCGTCGTGCGCGACACCCAGTCCGACTCTCTCGGCCTCTTCCGCGCCCCTCTCCTGCCCGTCGGCCTCTACGAGATCTCGGCGTCCCTCCAGGGCTTTGCCGTCCTGAAGCGCGGCAACATCGAGCTCAACATCGGCCAGGTCGTCGAAGTCGACCTCGCCCTCAAGGTCGCGGGGGCGGAGGAGACGATCACGGTGGAGGCGGAGACCCCGCTCATCGAGAGCGACCGCTCGCAGCAGTCGTCCACGGTGAACGAGCGGGCGGTCAGCAACCTTCCCGTCAACGGCCGGAACTTCATCGACTTCGTGCTCACCACCCCGGGGGTCACGCGCGACACCCGTGCCGGCGACATCAGCTTCGCGGGCCAGCGCGGGACGCTCAACAGCGTCGTGATCGACGGCTCGGACAATAACAACACCTTCTTCGGCCAGAGCCTCGGGCGCACCGGCTCCGGCCGCGCCCCCTACCAGTTCAGCCAGGACGCGGTCCAGGAGTTCCAGGTGAACAGGAACGCCTACTCCGCGGAGTACGGACGCGCGGGAGGCGCCGTCGTGAACGTCGTGACCAAGTCGGGCACGAACGACTTCCACGGGTCGGTGTTCGAGTTCTACCGGGACCAGGACCTGAACGCGAACAGCTACGCGAACAAGACCGCCAGTCCCATCCGGCCCCGGTCGACCTACCACATCGACCAGTTCGGAGCCTCGCTCGGCGGTCCCATCGTCAAGAACAAGGCGTTCTTCTTCGCCTCCTACGACGGCCAGCGGCGCGACATCCCCAACGACGTCATCCTCACCCTCCCCGGGAACCTGCCCACGGATGCCGACACCCAGGCGGGGCTCGCCACGGTCCGCACGAAGGACGACAGCTACCAGCAGACGCGGAACCAGGACGTCTTCCTGGCCAAGGTGGACTGGCAGATCAACGCGCAGCACCGGCTCTCCGTGCGCTACAACCACCAGAACTTCACGGGGGGCAACAACGAGACGGGTGGGGTCACGAACAGCGAGGAGCACACGGGGGACAGCCTGGTCAAGACGCGGACGCTGACGGCGTCGTTCACCTCCGTGTTCAGCTCCACCCTCTTCAACGAGGTCCGCGTGCAGGTCGCGCGCGACCAGGAGCCCGGCCTCTCCAATACGACCGACCCGGAGAGCGTCGTCAGCCAGGGGGCGGCGGCCATCCTCACCTTCGGCCGCAACAACTTCTCGCCCCGCGAGACCACGATCAAGCGCTTCCAGATCGCCGACATCGTCACCCTCGTGCGGGGCACGCACTCCTTCAAGTTCGGGGCGGACGTGAACGTGGACAAGATCCTCAACCAGTTCCCCGGCTTCTTCGCCGGGTCCTACCGCTTCATGAGCCTCGGCGCAGTTCAACCGGGGCTTCCCGAACGCCTCCGGCGAGTTCTACCAGCAGAACTTCGCGGGGGCGGGCACCACCGGATCCGAGACGCACCCCGACATCTTCGAGCTCGCCTTCTTCGCCCAGGACGAGTGGAGGCTCACGAAGGAGCTCACGCTCAACCTCGGCCTCCGCTGCGACCTGCAGAAGTTCAACCAGCCCGACGTCCGCAACCCCGATCCCCAGCTCGCGGCGGCCGGCATCGACACGAGCGTCATCAACACGGACGGGAACAACTTCGCGCCCCGGGTCGGCCTCGCCTGGACCCCGGACACGAAGACCGTCGTGCGCGGCGGCTACGGCCTCTTCTACGGGCGGACGCCCTCGATCATGGTCGGGACCGCGCACTCGAACAACGGGATCAACGTGATCTCGGTGCGCCTCACGGGGAACCAGGTGCCGCGGTACCCCTCCGTCCTCGGCGCGCCTCCCACCGGGATCGCGGGGCGTCGTGCCGAGCATCTTCTTCTTCCAGTCCGACTACCAGAACCCGCGAGGTCCACCAGGCGAGCGCCGGCATCGAGCGCCAGCTCGGCAAGGACTTCGCGGTTTCGGTGGGCTACATGTTCGTGGCGGGACGCAACCTGCAGCGCACGCGCGACTTCAACATCGGCACGCCCGTTCCCACCGACATCCCCGTGCTCGGGCGGCGGGTCCGTTGCCATCCAGAGATTCCCGACCGCCCGTCCCTTCACGAACTTCGCCCGGATCCTGAGCTTCGAGAGCACCGCGGAGTCCACGTACAACGGCTTCACGCTGGAAGCGCGGAAGCGGTTCGCGAGCGGCTTCCAGGCCACCCTCGCCTACACGCTGGGCAAGGTGACGGACACCAAGCCCGACGCCACGGCGGTCGTGCCCGGGAACCCCGGGGACGACGCGAAGTACGTCTCGAACCCCGCGGACTTCGAGGCGGACCGCGCCGCCGGCGACCTCGACCAGCGGCACCGGCTCGTCTTCAGCGGAATCTGGGACATCGACTACTTCAAGGACTCGGGCGGCGCGGTGCGGGCCATCCTCGGCGGGTGGCAGATGAGCTGGATCTCGACGATCGAGACCGGCCTTCCCTACAACCGGCGCATCACGGGGACGGACGTGAACCGCGACCAGAACCCGAGCAACGACATCGTCCCCGGGTTCCGCAACAGCGAGCGGCTGCCCACGCAGTACAACACGGACTTCCGACTGCAGAAGCGGATCGCCCTCGGGCCGCGCCTCCGGCTGGACCTCATCGGCGAGGCCTTCAACATCTTCAACCAGACGAACGTCACCGCCCAGCAGTCCGCCTTCTACAACTACAACGGGACGGCCCTCGTGCCGCAGCAGAACCTCTCGAACCCGCGGCTCAACTTCGGGACGGACAGCGCCGCCCTGCTGCTGTTCGAGCCCAACTCGCGCATCGTGCAGCTCGCGGCCAAGCTCACCTTCTAGGAGGGATCCTGAGGACGCGCGATGTCGAGGTGGAGGGCGTCCGCCTCCACGTCGAGGAGCGGGGCGCGGGCTTCGCTCCGCCCGTCCTTCTCGCCCACGGCCTCGGAGGGAACCGCGAGGTGTGGAGCCGCGTGGCGGCGGCGCTCGCGGCGGACAGGCGCGTCGCCGCCTACGACCTGCGCGGTCACGGGCTCTCCGCCCGCGACCTCCCCGACTATTCCCTGGACCGCCACGCCCGAGACCTCCTCGCGGTGCGCCGCGCGGTGTTTCCCGACGAGCCGCCCCACCTCGTCGCGGCTGCCCTGAGCGGCGTGACCGCCCAGATGGTGGCGGCGGAGGAGCCGGACGCCTTCCGGTCCCTCGTGCTCGTCGCCACGTGGGCCGCGGCCCGCGACTCGCTCGACGGGGAGGCCCTGGCCCGGGCGGTGGCGGAAGCCCCGGACCTCCGCCACTTCTACCAGGACTTCCTGGGAAGCGTCGCCGCGCCGGACAAGGACGAGATCGCCGCGCGCGTGGCCTCCTCCGACCGGGGCGCCCTCGTCCAGGGGACGCGCGAGCTCTTCGAGTACGACGGCCGCCATCGCCTTTCGGCGATCCGGCTCCCCGCTCTCGTGATCACGGGGGAGAAGGAGCGCTACTTCCCGGTGCCGGCGGGCCGGGAGCTCGCCGAGGGCCTGCCGCAAGGCCGGTTCCTCATGATCCCCGGGGTCAGCCATCACCCGCACCGCGAGAGCCCCGAGGCCTTCGCGGCCGCGGTGCGCGGCTTCTGGCGCGAAGTGGAGGCGGGCCCGGCCGTCTGAAATGCGGTTATCCTGATCTCGTGATCACCGCGCCCTTCGGCTTCCTGCGCGTCGGCGTCGCGTGCCCGCCCGTCGCGATCGCCGACCCGGAGCGGAACGGGGAGCGGATCGTGGGCGTCGTGGAGGGTGCGCTCGAGCGGGGCGCGCAGGTGCTCGTCTTCCCCGAGCTCGGCCTCACGGGCTACACCTGCGGGGACCTCTTCTTCAGCCTGACCACCCTCGTGGCGGGGGCGGAGAAGGCCCTCGAGCGGGTGCTGCGGGCGACCAGCGACTCGCCAATCGTGGTCGCGGTCGGCCTTCCAGTGGCCCAGGACGGGACGGCTCTTCAACGCCGCGGTCGTGATCCAGTCGGGCAAGATCCTCGGCGTCGTGCCCAAGACCTACCTGCCCGGGCTACAAGGAGTACTACGAGGAGCGCTGGTTCTCCTCGGCCGGGGAGCGCGGCTGGACGAGGTCGAAGCTGGCGGGCGCACGTCGCCCCCTTCGGGACCGACCTGCTCTTCGCCCTTCAGGACGAGCCGGCGTCACGCTCGCGGTCGAGATCTGCGAGGACCTCTGGGCCCCCGTCCCGCCCGAGCAGCGCCACGCGGTGGCGGGGGCCACCGTGCTCCTGAACCTCTCCGCCTCGAACGAGCTCGTGGCCAAGGCGGACTACCGCCGCGAGCTGGTGCAGCCAGCAGTCGGGCCGGACGCTCTCCGCCTACGTCTACGCGAACGCGGGGGTCCACGAGTCGCACCACCGACCTCGTCTTCGGCGGCCATCTCCTGGTCGCGGAGAACGCGGTGCTGCTCGCCGAGGGCGAGCGCTTCCGCGCGCGACGGCGATCTCGTCGTGACCGACGTGGACACGGAGCGGCTGCTGCGTGGAGCGCATGCGCCAGACCACGTTCTCCGACGCGCGTCGGCGACCCCCGGCCCGGCTACCGCCGGGTGGCCCTCCAGCCCATCCCCTCGACCCTAGCCCGCACCGCTCGTGCGCCCGGTCGACCCGCACCCCTTCGTCCCCGTCCGACCCCGCGACCCTCGACGAGCGCTGCCGCGAGATCTTCTCCATCCAGACCGCGGGCCTCGCCCAGCGCCTCGAGCACACGAGGCTCAAGCGGCGCGTCCTCGGCCTCTCCGGCGGCCTCGACTCCACCCTCGCCCTCCTCGTGGCGCACCGGACCTTCGACCTCCTGGCGCGCCCGCGGGGCGACGATCCTCGCCGTGACCATGCCCGGCTTCGGCACCACGCGAGCGCACGCTCGAGAGCGCGCGCCGGCTCGCCGCGGCGCTCCGGGTGCGAGCTGCGCGAGATCGACATCCGCGCCGCCTGCACGCAGCACATCCAGGACATCGGCCTCGACCCCGAGGACCGGTCGTCGCATCACCTTCCAGAACCTCCAGGCCCGCGAGCGCACGCAGGTCCTCATGGACCTCGCCAACAAGGAAGGCGGCGCTCGTGGTGGGCACGGGCGACCTCTCCGAGCTGGCCCTCGGCTTCTCGCACGTTCGCGGGCGACCACATCGCGATGTACAACGTGAACGCGGGCGTGCCCAAGACGCTGGTGCGCCAGCTCGTGGCCTGGGTGGCCGACCACCAGTCGCAGCCGACGGAGCGCGACGTGCTGCGACGAGGTCCTCGCCACCCCGGTCTCCCCGGAGCTCGTGCCCCCGGGCGGACGGGCGGCAATCCGCGCAGCAGCACCGAGGACATCGTCGGCCCCTACGAGCTGCACGACTTCTTCCTCTACTGCCTCGCTGCGCCTGGGGGCGGGGCCGCGGAAGATCCTCTTCCTGGCCGAGCAGGCCTTCGCCGCCGCGCTACGACGGCGCCGCGCTCACGCGGCTGGCTGCGCGTCTTCCTCGACCGCTTCTTCGACAACCAGTTCAAGCGCTCGGTGATGCCGGACGGGCCCAAGGTGGGCTCGGTGAGCCTGTCGCCGCGCGGCGACTGGCGGATGCCCAGCGACGCGAGCAAGGCGGCGTGGCTGCGGGAGCTGGACGGGGCCTGAGGCTGCACATGTTGCTGACCGCCTTCATCTGCTCCGGAGCCGCTCGACGAGGAGCTCGGGGACACCATGCTCTAGCGGCAGAACGTGGAGCGCCACGAGGCGCGCCTCGCTGGAGGAGGCGCGGCACGATGGCGCTCCGGCCGGCAGCCCGACATCGTCATCGTGGACCGCGACCTGCGCGGGCGCCGCCGCCGTCGTGGCCGCAGCTCCGCGCAGGACCCGCTCACGCGCGGGGTGTCGATCGTGGCCCTCGCCCGCGGCGACTTCGAGCCCGCGGAGGTCGCGCTCCTCGAGGCGGGAGCCAACGCGATCCTGCGCCTGCCCCCCGGGGCCGACTGGGACGACCGCCTCGAGCGCCTCATCCACGTGCCCGCTGCGCCGCGCCGCGCGCTTCGGCGTGCACCGTGCAGATCGACCTGCGCTTCGAGGTCGCGGGCGCGCATCTTCCCCGCGACTCGCCCTGAACCTGAGCGTGAACGGCATGCTCGTGGAGTCCGCGGAGCGAGCTGCGCGTGGGGGACGACGTGCAGTTCGCCTTCCGCCTCCCCCTGGGCGAGGACGTGGTGGCGGGCACGGGCGACGGTGGTCCGGGAGGCGGCGCCCGCCGGCCAGTACGGCGTCGAGCTGACCGCACGTGCAGGGCGACGGCCGCGTGCGCATCAAGATCTTCGTGGAGTCCGAGCGGTGAAGCCGGCCCTGCTATAATCCGTCGCGCCAACCCCCACGCCTCGCCAAGGAACGAGATCGCGCGATGGACATCCGCACCCTCCAGATCGCCGACATCGAGCTCCCCCCGAGCGTGGAGCGGCTGCGCGACCTCGCCTACGACCTCTGGTGGAGCTGGTCGCCCGCCGGCCACCCGCCTCTTCGCCTGGATCGACCCCGAGCACTGGCGGCGCTACCACAACCCCGTCCAGCTCCTCATCAACGTGGAGCCGCGCGCACTGGATGCGCCTGCTCTCCGATCCCGAGTTCCGGCGCACCTACGAGACGCGTGATCCAGGACCTCGACGCCTACCGCGCGCGCCCGCGCTGGTTCGACGCAGGCCGGGCCGCGACCTGCCCGGCCCCGTCGGCGTACTTCTCGATGGAGTTCGGCATCCACGAGTCGCTCGGCGTCTACTCGGGCGGCCTCGGCGTCCTCGCGGGCGACCACTGCAAGGCGGCGAGCGACCTCGGCGTGCCCCTCGTGGGCGTGGGCCTCCTCTACCGCTCGGGCTACTTCCGGCAGACCGTGGACGCGGACGGCTTCCAGCAGCACATCTACCCCGACTACGACTTCGCGCGCCTGCCCGTCCTGCCCGTGCAGGCTCCCGGCGGGGGCGTGCTCACCGTGCCCGTCGACCTTCCCGGGCCGCGTGGTGCAGGCCGCGGTCTGGAAGGCCCAGGTGGGCCGGGTGCCGGTGCTCATGCTCGACACCGACATCCCCCTGAACGATCCCGCGGACCGGCCGATCACCGGCGTCCTCTACGTGCGCGGCCGCGAGATGCGCCTGTGCCAGGAGATCGTGCTCGGCGTGGGGGGCGTGCGCGCCCTCGTCGCCCTCGGCATCCACCCCTCCGTCTGGCACATGAACGAGGGGCACGTGGCCTTCCTCGGCCTCGAGCGCGCGCGGGAGCGGGTGCGCGACGGGCGACGGCCTCGCCGACGCCCTGAAGGCAGTGGCCCGCAACACCGTCTTCACCACCCACACCCCGGTGCCCGCGGGCAACGAGACCTTCGACCGCGAGCCTCGTCCGCCGCTACCTCGAGTTCTGGACGCGGGAGGTGGGGTGCGATCCCGACGAGGCCCTGGCCCTCGGCGCGGACAACGGCAACTTCAACATGACCGTGCTCGCCATCCGCCTCTCCTCGCGCACGAACGGCGTGAGCAAGCTGCACGGCAAGGTGTCCTCCGCCATGTGGCGCCACCTCTTGCGCGGGCGCGCCCGAGGAGCCGGTGGCCGCGATCACGAACGGCGTGCACACCGAGAGCTGGGTGGGGCCGGAGATGCGGGCCTTCTACGCCCAGCACCTCGGACCCGCACTGGGAGCAGCACCTCCTCGAGCCGGAGTTCTGGACGCGCATCCAGCGACGTCCCCGACGCCGACCTCTGGGCCGCCCACCGCTCGCAGAAGGAGCGGCTCATCCGCTTCGTGCGCGAGCGCGTGCGCCTGCAGTCGGCCCGCCACGGCCTCTCCCCGGACGAGCTGCGCATGGTGGAGGGCCTGCTCGACCCCCACGCCCTCACCATCGGCTTCGCGCGCCGCTTCGCCACCTACAAGCGCGCGTTCCTGATCCTCTCCGACCTCGACCGCCTGCGCGCGCTCCTCGCCGACGCGGCGCGTCCCGTGCAGCTCATCTTCGCGGGCAAGGCCCATCCCGCGGACCGCGAGGGCCAGGAGGTGATCCGCCGGCTCGTCGTCCTGACCCAGGGCGAGTTCCAGGGCAAGCTCGTGTTCCTCGAGGACTACGACATCGAGATCGGCCGCGCTGCTCGTCCAGGGCTGCGACGTCTGGCTCAACACCCCGCGCCGCCCCCAGGAGGCCAGCGGCACCAGCGGCCAGAAGGTCCCCATCAACGGCGGCGTCAACGTCAGCATCCTCGACGGCTGGTGGGTCGAGGGATACCGCGGCGACAACGGCTGGGCCATCGGCGAGCGCCGACGTCGACCCCGACACCGCAGTCCAGGACAAGAGCGACGCGGAGTCCCTCTACCGCATCCTCACCGAGGAAGTCGTCCCGCGCTTCTTCGCCCGCGACGAATCCGGCCTGCCCCCGCCAGTGGATCGCAGACCATGAAGGCCTCGATCGAATCCGTGGTAGCCCCCTTCAGCGCCCACCGCATGGTCCGCGACTACGTGCGCGACTGCTATCGGCCCGCCTCCGGCGCCAAGTAAGGCCCGTCGTTGGCCCTGTCCTCGCCCGCCTTGGACCAGGCCGCCCTCCTGATTTACACCCTCGACTCCCCCGCCGCCGACTCGGAACACTGACCAAGACACTCGCAACGCCAAGGCGTTATCCCGTGCAATCCATCAACTCTCGCGTGACAACGTCCCCCTCCCGACCATCTTCCTGGGCGTCAGTTCTGCCCCCCGAACACCTGGCTCCACGGCGTTACCTTGCGACCTACGCAAGACCATTGGGGTTATCCTTGCGAGATACTGACTCCTCGACGTCCGAGCGGGGTCAACCAGATCTGCGGCTTGCCAGAGCGATCTAATGTAGCTACGATGTAGTTCGTGTCGGATTTGCGGTTCTCCTGGGACGCGGCCAAAGCTCAGTTGAACCTGCGCAAGCACAAGGTCTCGTTCGAGGAAGCTGAGACGGCCTTCCTCGATGAGCAGGCTCTTTTGCTTGATGATCCAGACCACTCCGACACTGAGGATCGCTTCATTCTGCTCGGCATGACTGCGGCGCTACGTGTCCTGTCCGTCTGCCACTGCGTACGCGAGAGCGGCTCCCTCATTCGGCTGATCAGTGCTCGGCGTGCGACCAAGCCTGAGCAGAAGCAGTACTGGGAAAGGTTGACGAAATGAGAAAAGAGTACGACTTCTCCAGGGCGCGCAAGAACCCCTACGCTCGGCGGCTCAAGAAGCAAATCACTTTGCGGATTGATAAGCCCACCATCGAGTACTTCCGGTCCCTTTCTGAGGGCTCGGGAATCCCATACCAGACGCTGATCAATCTGTACCTTCGTGATTGTGCGGTCCAGCGCCGCAAGCTCTCCATGGAGTGGCGTGCCTCTGCTTAGAATCACCAGGGCGTCGAACGAGGGGATGAACCTGACGAGGTCCGCGCCGGCAACGGGGAGCGCGGCCCTCGCAGGTTATCCCCGGTGTTCGGCGGGCATAGGGTGAGGAGGGGGCCGGCGGGATGCCGATGACCACGCTCCGCGGTCTGCGGTGCCTCACGCTGGCCTTGTTGGTGTCCGCTGCTCCATGGTGGGGATGCACGTTCATCACCTTCACGGACACCGACTCGGATGGTCCGTCTCCTGCGTGCTCACCCGCCGAAGTGCGCCAATGTGGGAGGCTTTGGCCTCAGCGCAGGAACTCATCGACACTCACTCTGCATGCAGCCCTGGCGACTCGTGCGCAATCGTCGGCGGCGCCGGATTCGGCATCGCCTGCTCCGAAAACGTTCTTTTCCATTGCCCCTTCACCGTCAACACCCGGACAGATACCGCGGTCTTCATCGTGCGTGCCAAGGAGCTGAGCGACATGGCTCAGGTGTGCCTGAAGTGTCGCTCCACCTGTGCAATCCCCAGCTGCGTACCTCTGGCCGCCGTCTCCGCGACGTGCAGTATGGCCGGACGGTGTGTCCTTCAGGCGAAATGAGGATCCTCAGGTACCTACCTGGGGAAGATTCGAGGCGGCCAAGGTCTACCGCGCCGGGACCACATCCTTGGAGTTCATGTCGATGGTGATGGTCCATCCTGAGGTTCCACGAAACTCGAACGGTGCTGGCTTGGGCCCGCGACGATAGGCGATCCGCTCGACCGGCAAGATATTGAACCCGTCATTTCGCGTGGAGGCGAAGTAGCTCATATTCTTGATGACAGTCGTACCTTCGCCTGTGGCGCCGGGATTTCGAGTCAGCACCACTTCAGCCGTCTTTCCGCCATCGAGCTTGGCCTCGGCGCGCACCGCCTCGGCTTTCCACTCGATCTCCGCATCGAGTCCTTCGGTGAAGGACTTCCACTCCAACGGCAGGAAATGCGACATGAACACGCGGATCGCCGTCCGCTGCTCTTTGGTCGCCGAAGGCTCGAATGTGAGTTCGACGGTCCTGGCGTCGCCCTTGTCCCCCGCGAACCAGAACTTCACACCATCCAGCATGAGCTGGCCATAGTGTCCCTTGTTGACCCGAAACGCCGCGTTGAATTGACAAGACCTGTGTCCCGCGTGCTCGTGGGTGGCGGCGGAGCCCACTGTAGCGGGTGATCCAAAGATACACGGGCATAGCATGCGGCAGCTGCAGCCATCGATGATTGTCGCGTTGACCGCCCAGTCGACCGAGGCTTCCTTCGCCAGCGCCAGCGCGTGAATGCTGGCAACCAGTACGGTTGCAATAACTGCAGGACCTTTCACTAACGTTCCGATAGCCATGGGGCACCTCCTGTGTCGCGGTCAGGATGGCTCCCGCCGCCGGCGGTCCGAAAGCCCAAAAAATGGACTTGCCTGGGCCCCGAGCCGTCCGTACCCTCAGGGGCATGAAGGGGTACGGCCAGTTCTGCCCCGTTGCCAAGGCCGCCGAGATCGTTGCCGAGCGATGGACCCCCCTCGTGCTGCGGGAGCTCGTCTGCGGGAGCCATCGCTTCAGCCATCTCCACCGCGGCGTGCCGCTCATGTCGCGGACCCTCCTCGCCCAGCGACTGGTGCAGCTCGAGGACGCCGGAATCATCCGGAGCGCGGCGAGGACGAAGGGGCGAGGGCGCGAGTACTTCCTGACCCCCGCCGGGGAGGAGCTCCGCCCGGTGATCGAGAGGCTCGGCGAGTGGGGCCAGCGCTGGGCCCGGAAGCAGGTCAGCGCCGACGACCTCGACCCGGGCCTCCTGATGTGGGACATCCACCGGCGCGTGAACACCGACCGCCTGCCGGACCGGCGCGTGGTCGTCCAGTTCGACTTCCGCGCCGTGCCGAAGACAGTCCGGAGCCCGGCGACCTACTGGCTCATCCTCGAGCGCCGGGACGTGGACATGTGCCTGAAGGATCCGGGCTTCGAGATCGATCTCTTCGTCAATGCCGACCTCCTCGCGCTGACGAAGGCCTGGATGGGGGACGTGCGGCTCGCCGACACGATGCGCTCCGGGCTCGTAAGAGTCGAAGGGCCCAGAGCACTCGTCCGCGCCTTCCCCGGGTGGCTCGCTCTCAGCGGATTCGCCGCCGTCGAGCGGCCGCGGGCCGGCGCGGCGCGCTAGAGGCCGCACGGCTCCTGTAACGGACCTCCCCTGTCTCCTTCATAGAAAAGCAGGGCGGGCGCTCGCGCATTCGTGAGCGCTCGCGGGGGGTGGTGCCCAATGGCCAAGCCATGGCTGGCGGTAGCTTGTTGCTTCGTCGCTTCGGGTTCTGCAGGCGTTGCGGGCGCGGATGAGCCGCCCTTTCCCGCCCTTGGGTCTCGGGTTCGAGTCCAGGCGATGGCCCTGGAATCGTCGCCGTTTGTCGGGACCTTGACTGATGTTGATCAGAAGAGCCTGACCATCGTGACCGAGGATGGCGGTGAGCCCCGCGTGGTCGCACGTCAGGACGTCGTAAGGCTCGAACGGAGCGTGCGGCCCAGCCGTAAAAGCAGGGGAGCGCTGATCGGCCTAGGCCTCGGCCTGGCGGTTGCGTTCGGGAAGGTCGCGCTGCAAGGTGGGTGCAACGACGGATGCAATTCAGGGAACGTCATAGTCGGAGCTTTGGTGGCCGTGTCTTCCTCCGCGGTGGGCGCGATGGTCGCCCCCGGCGAGCAGTGGGCGGATGTGACCGCGGGCCCACGGGTTCGCGTGGTTCCGCAGCTGGGGCGACGAATCGGGCTGACTTTTGTCGCAAGCTTCTGACAAGATAGACCTGGGGAACGCGACGAGCGGTACTCCAGGAGCTGCCATGGATGTGTAGTCGGTCGATCAGCTCTCTCATTCTCGGCACCGCGCTGCTCGCATGCGGCACAACCGGTGACACACCGGCTGTGATGGATGCCACGTCGATCAATTGGCAAATCGACGTCGGGACGCGGTCGGACGTGCTCTTCGGGGTACGGGTGTTGATCAACGGCGAGCAAGTCTACGTCCAAGCCAATCCCATGCAGCCAAGTCATCGCGTTGACGTTGTCCGTCCTTACCGGCCCGGTGAGCATCTTCTCGAGGTGGAACTCATATCGTCCAGCGGCAGCCCCGCTCTCTTTGCCGCCTCTAGTACCGCTGAGGTGAAGCCCAGAGGAAGGATCGTCCATGCGGACGGGATCCCATGGACGCTGGGGATTGGTGAACGTCTCTTCCTGAAGGTCTCGCTCTAGCGCGCGGTTAGGATCGAAGCTCGCCGCAGGTTTCGGTGCTGCCGACGGTGAGGTGATCATGAACCCTCTCCTGGCCGTGACCGTCCCAAGTGTTGACCCGACATGGGGGGGGACATCGTTGCTGCTGAATCGCCTCGAGTTCGCGCTCATGAACAATCCAGTGCGCGCGGCCCTCCAGCGGCACTATGAATCGCCTCGCTTACTGCGCATGGCCGGTCGGATGTGCGGCGGAAGGGCTCTTGAGATGGGCTGTGGCCGTGGGGTGGGGACGAGGCTCATTCTCGACTTGTTCGGCGCGGACGCCGTCGACGCCTTCGACCTTGACCCTCGTATGGTTGCACTCGCCCGCCGGCGGCTTCGCCCGAGAGGGTCACGGGTTCGTCTCTGGGTCGGAGACGCGACGACGATTCCGGTCGCGTCCGCGACCTACGACGCCGTCTTCGACTTCGGCATCATCCATCACATACCCCAGTGGCGGCTGGCGCTCCGCGAGGTTGAACGAGTGCTCAAGCCCGGCGGTCAGTTCTACGCCGAGGAAGTCCTGGCGTCGTTCATAGGCCACCCGATTGCGCGCCGGCTGTTCGACCACCCACAGACCGATCGCTTTGACGCCACAACCTTCCGATCGGCCATTCAGGAGGCCGGCCTGGCGGCGAACGCTACGGAGCAACTCTGGGGAGCGGTGGCTTGGTTTACAGCGACGAAGCGACGGTCCGGTTGGACCGGGGTGAGGAGCGTTCGATGAGGGCATCCGTATTTGTCGGTACGAGCGTGGACGGCTTCATCGCGCGGCTGAACGGCGATCTCGACTGGTTGCCTGCTGACGGCGAACCGCACGGGTACGACGAGTTCATGGCAACTGTCGATACGATGGTCATCGGCCGGAAGACCTTCGAGACGGTCATGTCGTTCGAGGCGTGGCCATACGGCAAGAAGCGCGTAGTCGTTCTGAGCAGCCAACCCATCGACCTGTCGGCAGCGGCCTCGCGCGGAGGCGTCGTGGAGCAAATGGGCGGCTCGCCGGCCGAGATCGTGGCGACTCTCGCGGCGCGCGGCGCGCAGCATGGTTACATTGACGGCGGGATCACCATTCAACGCTTTCTTCGGGCACATCTCATTGATCGCCTCGTCATCACTCGAGTCCCGGTTCTCATTGGCGACGGGATTCCGCTCTTCGGGGCCCTGCCCCAGGACATCCGACTTCGTCACGTCATGACGCGGACCTATCCGAGCGGGCTGGTTCAGAGTGAGTATGAAGTGGCTGCCGCGCCGTGACGTTTCCGGGAGTGGCGTGGTGTGGTGTCGCGGTGGTGGCTCTTCACAACACCGAGGAAGCTCTCACGATCCCGACCTGGCTCCCACCCAGGCTTGCGAGGCTCGAGGCGGAGTTCGGCATCCAGCCCTTGGCGGTGGATTCCGGACGGCTCTATTGGGGGCTCGTACTGGCAACGCTGATTCCGATGATCTGGATTGCCGCGGCCTCCCGTGGCGCCCCCCGAAGCATTGCCGCTTACTCGATCATCGTGCTGTATGGCGTCTTTCTGGCCAACGCACTCGTGCCCCATCTTCTGGGAGCAGTGCTGCTTGGTAGCTACGTCCCAGGAGCTGCCACGGCAGGTGTGCTTGTCGTTCCCTTCACGGTGTGGTTAGGCTGTCGCGCCGTAGTCGATGGGTACGTGTCCAAGCGCGGGTTGGTCGTGGCCCTGCTTGTCGCAGCCGCCCTATACTTTCCGGCGATGCGGGCCCTGCTGGGGTTCTAAGGCGACCAAGGTGGTTCTGGTCCGAGCACTGTCATACGCGGCGCTTTTCATCGGCCTCGTGCTGGTCTTCCTCCCCGCGCAGGTGTTGTCTGGTTGGGGCATTGGAAGGCCGACACGCCTCGGAGCACCTCAGCTTGCCGGAATGATCGTTGGCGCCGCTGGAGCGGCCCTCGCCATGTGGTGCATCCTCACCTTCGCTCTTCTCGGGCGCGGGACTCCTGCGCCGTTCGACCCGCCGCGACGCCTCGTGGTGCGTGGGCCCTACAGGTACGTGCGCAATCCCATGTATCTTGGCGCGGGCCTTGCTCTTGCAGGGGCCGCGCTCTTCTACGAGACCGGCGTCTTGTGGGCCTACGCGGGTGGGTTTCTCGTGCTGACGCACCTTCTTGTCGTGTTGTACGAGGAGCCTACGCTGCGGCGAACCTTCGGCGAAGACTACGAGACCTACTGCCGGCAGGTGCGCCGGTGGTGGCCGACCCCGTGAACGACGGTCACCGGGTCCTGCGTCCGGCGAGTCTTGATCGTTCTGGCAGAAGGAGGGGTCGCCGATGCGCAGTTGGGAGGTGTCATGAAGCTTCTTGCCCCGCGACTCGTGGCCCACGCGATAGCCGTGGGTGGAACCTTCGTGCTCCTGGCGGGCGAGGCGACGTGCCAGGAGCGCGTTGCGCTCATCCGTCCCGTCGGGGTGGACGCAATTTCAGGTCAGGTGCGGCAGAGGTTCGAACGCTCGATACGCGAAGCCGTGCCGGATGTAATCTTCGTGACATCCATCGGCGACGCGTCCGCTGTGGTCGAGCTGGCCCGGTACGCCTGGTCGACAGAGGAGGAGTACGGAGTCAGGGAGAGCTGGCGGTTCTACTACCTGTCGCTGGACCCGTCAGCCGACGTCGCCGCGGGGCGGGGGCGACAGCTCACCTTGATCGTCGGACAAGGAAGGACCCTGGCGGAATGCGGCCAGGACTCGTCAGAAAAGTTGCGGAACGCCTTCGCCCGCCTGCTTCCTCAATTCCGCACATGGGTACCGAAGTAGGGTGAAGGCCAGAGCCAGGCGGTGGCTCCAGTTCGGCGTCCTCGCTGGGAGTTTGTGGGTCCTCCTCCTCTCCGGGTGTGCTGAGCAGCACCCCGCTTGCACCGGTTATCCCGACCAGGAGAGGTCCCCGTACGTCGTGCCCTGGCCGGTGGGCAGGGAGTTCCCGGTCTTGAACGGCAACTGCCGCAACGACATCTCCACACACAGCGGGGATCGGAGGTATGCCTACGACTTCCGGATGCCCGTCGGGAGCTTGATCACGGCGGCGCGAGGGGGAACTGTGGTCGTGGTCGTTGATCAGAACTCCGACGACGACCACGAGTTCGGACACGAGAACATCGTCTTCGTCTCGCACGACGACGCGACCTTCACGCTCTACTTCCACCTCGCTCGATCGGGGGCACTGGTGGAGGTGGGGGATGTCGTGAGGCAGGGGGATTCCCTCGGCATCGTGGGGACGTCCGGCTCGATCGGCCGTGATCTGGTACCTCACCTCCACTTCGAGGCGGCGTCGCAGACGCGTCCTACGATACGATCGCTGCCGGTCTCCTTCAGGAACACGCGCGCGCATCCTAACGGGCTGGTCGAGGGAGAGTCCTATCGCGCGGAGGCGTTCTAAGGGACTCTACGAGTCGACGCCCGGATCCTCGAAGATCCTCTCGATAGGCAGCCGGAAGACACGCGCGACCCTGAAGGCGAGAGGCAGGCTGGGATCGTAGCGCTCGTTTTCGATCGCGTTGACGGTCTGTCTCGAAACGCCGAGACGCCGGGCCAGGTCCTCCTGCGACCACGCGCGCTCCACCCGCAAGGCCCGCATGCGGGATTTCACCGGTAACGGAGCCACGCGACGATCTGACCGGCTCCGAAGAGGATGAACATCGCGACCCCGACGTACATCCAGTTCACGTCGGGGAATCCCACGTTCTGCAGGAAGCCGTAGGTGATGCTCGAGATGATCATCGCCGGGTAGGCGAACGCCCCCGCTTCCAGGTACTTCCTCTGCTGGAGCTCGTCCATCTGGCGCACCCTGCGAACGCTGTTGACCACGATGAACCCGATCGGCGCGACGGGAAGGACGGCGGCGGGGATGCGCCACCGGGACTCGGGATTGGCCTTGATGAATTGCAGCGACGGCAGGAGCAGCGCCGCGTAGACGGCCATGGGCACCAGGACGTCCAGAACGCATCGGAAGCGATTCATGGCTTTCCCCCCGGGGGCGATGCCCCTGACAAGCATGCTTGTCATTCGCAATGTAGGCCGGCGAAGCCCGGATGTCAAGTATGCTTTCCACAACGCGTGGTCTGGCGAGCCCTCGGAGACGCTAGACAGAGCCGGGGTGGGTGAGAGACCCTTGCCCGATATGAGACGCGGCTTCCTCGCAGTCCTCTTCGGCTTCTCCGCGCGGCCGTCGGTCGCGGCCACCACGAGCGGAGCGAAGAGCAAGATCTTGATCAAGAGCGCCTGGGGCTCGGCCGATCCGACCCAGGCTTCCTTCGCCTTCCATCACGCGAACGCGTTCGCCGAGGCCGGCCACGAGGTTCAGATCTTCCTTTTGGGCGAGGCGGTGACGCTCATGCGGACGGTGGTGGCCGGGTCCGTGGTGCCGGTGGGGTGGCCGCCCCTCGCGGAGGCGCTGGCCAAGGTCCTCGACCACAAGGTCCCCGTCCACGTTTGAGGGGCGTGCGCGAGGGCCCGTGGGGTCCTTGAGAGCGACTTGGCGGGCAAAAATGCCACGTTCGCGAACCCGTCGATCTTCGTCGGTCTCGTCCAGTGGGCGGACAAGGTCCTGACCGAGTAGTCATTTCGTGGGCGGAGCCGGACACCGTCAGGAGTGAGAGATGGCCTGCCTGGGTGTGCACTTCGCGCTGTCGGACGCGGAGGTCGAGCGGCTGCGGGGGTTCGCTAACGATGCGGCACGGCTCGCGTATCTGCAGGAAGAGCTGGAGGAGGTGTACTTTTCCAGCGAGTCTGAGCGGATCGCCCAGAGCGACAAGGCTTGGGATGCCATGCACCGTGCACTTTCCGACGGGCGGCTTTCGTGGGACGGAGGTGACTACCCATTGAAGTGCGTGATTCTTGGCGGGGAGGTTCCTATACGGCGGGTCCGACTACATCATGAGCCTGAAAAACCGGGAGACGGTTGCCGACGTCGCCAAGGCGCTGCCGGGCGTGAGCATGGAAGGCCTGCGCGCTCGGTACTTCGCGATCGACCCTGCTGACTACGAGTGCCCCGTGACCGAGGAAGACTTCCAGTACACATGGCATTGGTTCCAGGAGGTCCCCGAATTCTGGCTGCGTGCGGCTTCCGAAGGCCGGCAGGTGCTCTTCACCGCGGATCAATAGCCCTGGGTACAGACCTTCTACTTCTGCCGGGCTTGGGCGCGGACAGTCGCCTCTTTCAAGAGCAGGCAGCCTCGTTGCCAGGGCACGTCGTCACTCCCGCGTGGCCACCGCTGCGTCGTGACGAGTCGCTAGCGCAGTTCGCGCGACGTCTCGCCGAAGCGTTGCCCGCAGGTGCTTCCAGCGTCATCGGGGGTGCTTCGTTCGGCGGGATGGTGGCCTGGGAGCTGGCCGCCATCCTTCGGCCGCGAGCGGTCGTACTCGTGGGAAGCTGCACACGCCCGGAGGCGGTTTCGCCGACGCTCAGGGCCTTCGGCCGGCTCTGTACACGTCTTCCGGAGAGCTTGTTCAGGGCGCAGCCCTGGATGTCGCGATTCCCACTGCCGGAGCTGGGACGGCTCGGACCTGATCACCGACAGCTGTTCTGGGACATGGCCTCGAAGGTGGAACCCGCATTCATCCGATGGGGATGCCGGGCGATACTCTCCTGGCAACCAACAGTGCAGCAGCTACCCGTGTATCAGCTCCACGGATCGCTGGACCGGATCATCCCGGTTCACCGAATCCGAGCGACGCAAGTTATCGTCGGCGCCGGCCACTTTCCAAGCCTCAGCCATCCCACCGAGACGACCGGGTTTCTGGCACGCGTCCTCCAGGAGACCGCTTGAAACCGCTGCGAGCCTGGGAGAAGCGCGCCCTCTGGATCGGGGCCAGCGCCCTCGTGGCGCTGTTCGTCGTCTACTGGACCGAGCCGAGCGGGATCTTCTTCGTTCTCGAGCGACTGACGCCTCGCCTGGTGTACCGGGTCGCGACCACCCGGCCCGAAGTCGCCCTCTCCTTCGACGACGGCCCCCACCCGACTTTCACGCCCCAGGTCCTCGGTATCCTGGATGCGGCAGGTGCCAAGGCGACGTTCTTCCTCATAGGCGAGCGAGCGCTGCGCCATCCCGACCTCGTCGCCCGGATCAAGGACGAGGGGCACGAAGTCGGCAACCACTACTTCAGGAATGGGACCACGCTAACCGACTCCGATCCCGAGTTCCTCGACTCCCTCGAACGAACGGAGAAGGCGATAGGCCTGACCGGACAGCCCAGACTTTTCCGTCCTCCCGGCGGTGTCGCCTGGTCCGGGCAGCTCGAGCTCGCCCGGTCGCGTGGCTACACATGCGTCCTCGGATCCGCCTATCCCCACGACCCCGCCCGCCCTCCCGTGTGGTACATCCGCTGGCTCACCGCGAAGAACCTGGCCCCGGGGGCCATCGTGATCCTGCACGACGGGATCTCGGATCCGTCTCGCAGCATCGAAGCGCTACCGGGTATCCTGGCCGCGGGTCGCAGCAAGGGGCTGCGTTTCGTGACGATTGGCTCCCTGATGTCGGGAGATCAGGAATCTTGACCGTCTGCTCCCTCCGAGAGTACGCGCCGGGCGACGCTGAAGAGCTCTACCGGGCGGTCCGCGAATCCGTGGACGACGTCTACCCCTGGCTGCCCTGGTGCCACGCGCAGTATTCGCTGGTGGACGCTGTCGAGTGGATACAGGCCCTGGCGAGGCGGAAGGCGGAGGGGACGGAGTACGGCTTTGCCATCGTGAGCCCCGAGGGCCGCTATCTCGGCGGCTGCGGGATCAACCAGATCAACCGGCTCCACCGCTTCGGAAACGTCGGCTACTGGGTCAGGAGCTCGGAGACGGGCCGGGGAGTGGCGTCGAGCGCGGTGCGTCAGCTCGCGGACTTCGCGTTTCGGACGACGGACCTCGTGCGTCTCGAGATCGTGTGCGCGGTGGGCAACCAACGGAGCCAGCGCGTGGCGGAGCGCGCGGGGGCCGTGCGGGAGG
Source organism: uncultured Acidobacteriota bacterium (assembly GCA_963742595.1). GTDB lineage: Bacteria > Acidobacteriota > Vicinamibacteria > Fen-336 > Fen-336 > CAVPGH01. The sequence continues at coordinate 3,051,741 of CAVUMT010000001.1, forward strand.
GCGTCCTACGAGACCGTCTCATGCTTCACGGAGAGGCCGTGGACGCCGTGATGTACAGCGTCGCGCGGAGAAAACCCCGCGACTAGATGGCGGCGGTCTCCACGCGCTTGCGCGCCTCTTCCATCGGCTGGAACAGGCGGCGGCGGGCGGTCTGGTAGGCCTTGATGTAGCCGTCGGCCGAAGGCGCCTCCTTCGTGTGGAGGACGAGGTCGGCGAGGGTTGCGAACCCCTGGGTGCTGTCGCCGCTCCGGAACTCGTCGCCCACGAGGATGACGAAGACGCGCCGTCTCGCTTCGGGGCTGAGGCGCAGCATGCGCTGGTAGAGGCTCTCGGGCTTGCCCGGCTGAGCCCCCACGCGGGCCGTGGCCACGACCGCGTAAGCGCCCTGCTCGAGCATGCGGGCGCCCTCGTCGAAGTCGTCGACCGTTTCCACGGAATACCCGATCCGGGCCAGGGTCTGGGCGATGCCCGCGCCCTGGGAGGCGTCCGGGAAGACGACGAGTGCTTTCTCCATCCCGCCTTCCTCGCCGCCCGTGTTCATCTCCCTCTTGAGCTGGGCCATGAGCTGGGCCCGCACTTCCTCGCTCATGGGCGCGGCGGGGGGTACGGCCGGGGGATTTGACGGTGAGGGCGTGTAGGTGGTCGCGGCGGCCGCCTCGGCCGCTCCCTTGCCCGGCAGCTTCACGACCGCCTGGCACTTCGGGCAGCGGACGCTGAAAGGGCGGTCCGGGACCTTGGCGTCGTCGATCGCGATCTTCTGGGAGCACTGCGGACAGCTGGCCTGCACGCTCTACCTCTCGATCAGGTCTTCGAACTCGGAGTCCGAGCGACGGCCCGAGGGCTGGGAGGGCGCCGCCGGACGCTTGGCCGAGGGGGCCGGTCCCGCCATCTTCACCGAGCCCCCTTTCACCTTCTCGTCCACGCCGGTGCCCTGCGTGTCGAGACGAAGCTGCAGGTTCGTGCGGTTCGTCGCGTAGGAAAGCGCGATCTCGCGGTCCAGCTCTCCCGCGTTGATGCAGCGCTCGAGCTCCTGGTCGAAGCTCTGCATTCCCTCCAGCACTCCGTCCTCCATCGCGTCCATCAGGCTCTTGCCCTCGCGCTCGCCTTCCTGCACGTACTCGCGGGTGCGGGAGTTGGACCGGAGGATCTCGCAGATCGCCTTGCGGCCGCCTCCCTCCTTGGGGACGAGACGCTGGCTCACGATCCACTTGAAGGACTGCGAGAAGCGCGTGCGGATCTGCCGCTCCTCGTTCTTCGGGAAGACGCCCACGATGCGGTCGATCGTCTTCGAGGCGTCGATCGTATGGAGGGTGCTGAGCACGAGATGGCCCGTCTCCGACGCCTCGAGGGCGATGGAGATCGTCTCCACGTCGCGCATCTCGCCCACGAGGATGACCTTGGGGGCCTGCCGCAAGGCGGCGCGGAGGGCGAGGGCGAAGGTCTGCGTGTCGAACCCGACCTCCCGCTGGTTGATCGTGCAGTTGATGTGCGGGTGCAGGTACTCGATGGGGTCTTCGATGGTGATGATGTGGAACGATTTGTCCTTGTTCATCCGGTGGAGGATGCCGGCGAGCGTCGTGGACTTGCCGGAGCCGGTGGGGCCGGTGACGAGGACGATGCCGTTGCGCTCCTTCGTGATCTCGTTGATCTGGGGAGGCAGCCCCAGCTCCTCGATGGTGGGGATCTTGTTGGGGATGACGCGGAGGACGATCGAGTAGGTGCCGCGCTGCGAGAAGACGTTGACGCGGAAGCGCGTGCGGCGGGAGACGCTGTAGGAGAGGTCGACCGATCCCGTGCGGGCGAGCTTGTCCACGAGGTCGCGCTTGCCCGCGACGAGGCGCATCGCGCAGAGCTCCGTCTGGTAGGGCAGCAGGCGCTCGATGCCGGCAAAGCCCACCGGGTGGAGCTGGCCGTCGACCTCGACCTGGGGAGGCCGCCCCACGGACAGGTTGAGGTCCGAGATGCCAGGCGCAGCGTCCAGCATGGCTTCCAGAAGGGGGTCTAGATCGAAGTAGGCCATGCCTCCGCCTCCCGCAAGACGCCGATGATAGCACGCGGGATCGATGCGCGATCCCCTGGAAGAAGGGTCCGGGTGACGGGGGTCACTCGGAGCTATCTCCTTTCTCCTCGAAGCGATAGACACGGCCTCGCTCCCCGGCCAGCTCGAGGCTCCGAATCCTCACGGAGAAAGCCTCTTCCGCGGCAGGGCTGCCCAGGACCGCGTCCGGCGTCCCTTCCGCCGCGATGCGGCCGTGGTGAAGCAGGACCATCCGGCGGGCCCAGTCCGCCGCTCGCGGGAGGTCGTGGACGACCGCCAGCACCGCGACCCCCCGCTCGCGCACCCCGTCCAGGGCGCGGAAGAGGGCGAGCTGGTGCCCGACGTCGAGGTGGGCGGCCGGCTCGTCGAGGAGCAGGAGATGCGGCTCCTGGGCGAGGCCCCGCGCGAGGAGCACGAGCTGGCGCTCCCCCGCGGAGAGCGTTCCCAGCCGGCGCGCGGCCAGGTGCTCGATGCCGGTGAGCCGCAGCGCGCGCGCGACCGCCGTCCGGTCCTCTTCCGTGAGCGGCCGGAAGGGCCCCCGGTGGGGAAACCGGCCGAGCCTCACCCGGTCCACCACAGTGAGCATCGGGGGCCCCTCGTCCTCGGGGGCGACGAGTGCTATGCGGCGCGCCACCGCGTCGCGGCTCCAGGCGGCGAGAGGCCGCGACTCCAGGAGGACCTCGCCGCGGGCGGGGGCGAGGAGCCCGGCGAGCGTTCGGACGAGCGTCGACTTCCCCGCGGCGTTCGGCCCCACGAGGGCGAGGGCGTCTCCCGCGTGCAGATCGAGGCTCACGCCGTCGAGGACGGTGCGCCCTCCGCGGGCCACCACGAGGTCGCGCGCCACGAGGAGTGCTTTCACGAGCGTCCCTCCTGGGCGCGCAGGGCGAGCAGGAAGTAGGGCGCTCCCACGAACGCGGTCACGGAGCCGAGGGGAAGGTCGAGGCGGTCGCTCACCGTGCGCGAGAGGACGTCCGCCACCACCACGAGCACGGCTCCCGCGAGGAACGACGCGGGGAGCAGCCGGCGCGCCACCGGCCCCACGAGCGGGCGCAGCGCGTGCGGGGCCACGAGGCCCACGAACGGTACGGCCCCCGCGAGCGCGGTGGCGGGCCCCGCCACGAGCGAGGCGAGGACGAAGAAGGCCATGCGCGCGCGGTGGACGGGCAGGCTCAGCGACGCCGCCTCCTCGTCGCCGAGCGCGAGCACGTCGAGCGGCCGCGCGAGCAGCCACAGGAGCACGCACCCCGTGAGCACGAAGAAGGCGGCGATCCGGACGTGCTCCCACCCGCGCCCCTCGAGGCCGCCGGCCAGCCAGAAGAGGACCGTCCGCACGCGGAACTCCTCCGTGGCCACGAGGAGAGCCGACGTCCCCGCGGAGGCGAGGGCGCCGACCGCGATGCCGGTGAGGAGCAGGCCGTGGAGCGACGGCCGTCCTCCCGCGTGGGCGAGGAGGTAGATCGTCAGCATCGCCACCATCGCCCCCGCGAACGCGGTGAGCGGAAGAGCGAGGAACGTCGAGTGCGCCCATCCCAGGGTGGCGGCCACCACCGCGCCGAGCGCCGCCCCGGGGCTGATGCCGAGGAGGCCGACGTCGGCCATGGGGTTGCGAAAGACCGACTGGAGCACCGCGCCCACCACCGCGAGCCCGCCGCCCACGAGCGCGGCGAGGAGGACGCGGGGGAGGCGGACCGTCCAGAAGATGACCTCGCCCGTGGGATCGAGCGCTTCGGGGCGCCCGAGGAGAGAGCCCACGACGCCCGCGAACGGCAGGGACACGCTGCCCTTGGCCGCGGCGACGACCAGTGAGGCGGGAAGGGCGAGAGCGAGAACGGCCCAGACCCAACGACGCCTCAGGGCGTCCTCGCTCACGGCCGGGCGGGGACGCGGGCGGGGTGCAGGGCGGAGGCCAGCCAGCGGCAGGCGACGGCGGCATGCTGGCTGAGGGTCACGAGGAGCGGCGTCGGCATCTCCACGACGTGTTTCTCCCGGACGGCCCGAGCCTGCTTCAGGAGCGGGTGCGCCACGAGCGCTTCGCGCGAGCGCTCCCAGCCGCCCACCAGGAAGTAGTCCGGATCCGCCTGGAAGGCGCGCTCCGCGCTCAGGGGGACCATGCCCGCGAGCCCGAGCTCGGTGCCGACATTCACCGCTCCCGCGCACTCGACGAGCGAGCCGTACGCGGTGCCGCGTCCCGCGGTGTGGGGGTTGGCCCAGTAGAGGACGCGGGGTCGCGGCGCGCCCGCGAGCCGCCGCTCCACGTCGCGCAGCGTCTCGTCGAAGCGGGCGACGAGCCCTTCCGCCCCTTCGGGAGCGCCCACGGCCCTTCCGAGCGCGAGGATCGCGGCGCGGATCCCCGAGAGCGAGTCGAGGCCGGACATTCGGTGGTAGCGCAATCCCGATTTCTCGAAGAGGCGCAGGAAATCCGCGTCATGGTACTCGGAAACCACGGCGAGGTCGGGACGGAGGGCGACGAGCCGCTCCATGTCCGCCTTGGGGAACCGGTAGACCTGCGGCGGTATCCGGCCCGCGACGTTCGAGGTCTCGGGGTCGTCGGCCCAACGGGTCACTCCGACGAGCCGGTCCGGGGGAAGGATCTCCACGAGCACCTCGTCGGAGGTGAGGTTCAGCGAGGCCACGCGGCGGGGGGCGGTCGCAGCACTCGCCGTCGGGACGACGGCGGCGAGCGCATATATATAAGGAAGGGCTCTTCTCACGCTTCACCCGCGGGGACGAGGTCCGCGAAGACGAAGCCCTCCCGCTCGACGACCTCGCCCGGGCGGAGGTCCAGCGGCCGGCGGAACATCGGGCCGTCCCAGGCGAAGGTGTGGAACTCCCCGTTCTCGCCGCAGGCGTCGACGCCGGCCGGAAGGTCGGCGAGGAACGCGCGGTCGAACGGGCGGCCGGCGAAGTCCGCGGAGAGGTGGCGGGGATCGACGGTGACGACACGAGCGCGTAGCCCGCCCGCGATCATCTCCTCGGCGAGGGCCGCGGTGGGCCGGCCCCAGAGCGGGAAGAGCGGTCGGAGGCCGGTGCCCGCGAGACGGCTCTCGCGGTAGCGGCGGATGTCCTGGAGGAAGAGGTCGCCGAAGGCGAAGGCCTCGACGCCCTGCTCGCGGGCGCGCGCCACCGCCCCGGACATGACGGCTTCGTACTCCTCGTTCGAGCACGGATGGGGGATGGGGGCGAGCACCAGGGGCAGGCCCAGGGAGTCGGCCTGGGCCTGGAGCAGCGAGCGCCGGACGCCGTGCATCGCCACGCGGTCGTGGACCTCGTTGACCGTGGTCAGGAGCCCGACCACCTCCACCTCCGGCGTCGCGCGCAGGACGTGGAGCGCCCACGCGCTGTCCTTCCCGCTGCTCCAGGCCAGCCAGGCCTTCACGGGCGGATGCGCGTCACCGCCCACCCGTGCGGAAGCGCAGACCCCCGCGGACGGAGACCCCGAGCGCGGGATAGCCGAGCACCTCCTGGTACTCCTCGTCGAGCACGTTCTCGCCGACCATGTAGGCCTCGAGCCCGCCGAAGAGGCGGACCCGGCCGCGGAGGTCGAGGCGCTGGTAGCCGGGGTTGCTCGTGAGGCCGAGGCCCACGAAGTCGCTGTCCGCGCGCTCCCCCACGAGCACGAGCGTCGCCCCGAAGCCGAAGCGCTCGTCGCCCGCGAAGGCGGTGAGCGAGGCCTGGTTCGCGGGCCGGCGGAGGAGCGGCTCCCCCTCGGCGTAGATCGGATTGAACTCGCGGCCGCTCTCCAGGATCTCGCCGTCGAGCCAGGTGTAGTTCGCGAAGAGCTGGAGCCAGGGGCGCGGGCGGCCCTCCACCTCGACCTCGACGCCCTGGGCGCGCGTGCGCTCGAGGTTCGTGTAGGTTCCCTCGAACGTCGCGAAGTCGACGATCGTGTACGTGATCTGGTCGCGGTAGTCGTGGTAGAAGCCGGTGAGCTGGACGCGCAGCCGGTTCTTGAAGAGCCGCTGCTCGATCCCCGCGTCCACGGTGCGGCTTCGCTCCGGGTCGAGGTCGGGATTCCCCCTGGCGAAGAACGAGACGCCGTACGACTCGAAGAAGCTCGGCTCCTTGATGCCCGCCCCCGCGCTCGCCCGAAGCATCGTGGCGTTCTCGCCATCTCCCAGCCGGTAGGCGAGCGCGGCCCGCGGGACCGCCCACGTGCCGAAGCTCCCGTTGTGCTCGACGCGGCCGCCGACAGTGATGTCCAGCCGGCTCCCCACGAGCAGTCGGTCCTGGACGTAGACGCCGAAGTTGGTCCGGTCGGGCTCGAGGAGCGGCTCCCGCCTGTCGCCCAGGGCGCCCGCCTCGTGCTCGAGCTCCACCCCCGCGGTGAGCAGGTGGCGCCGCGCGAGCTGGGTCTCCGCCTGGTACGAGAAGGCGAGCCGCGAGGTCTGATTCTGGAAGCCCTCGGGATTCGTGAAGTCGTCGAGGGGGAAGCCGGTCGCTCCGTCCCACTCGGGCACGTAGGAGCCGGAATCGAGGGGATTGAACGAGAGCTGCTTCGTTCGCGCGTAGCCCGCCTGGAAGGCGTGCGCGAAGGCGCCGCGGGACACGCGGAGCTGGCCGGTGAGGGCGAGGTCGTCGCGCTCGATATTGGCGTCGAGGTCCGGACGCCCGAAGGCGGTCTGGCCCGGCGTCCCGAAAGTGCTTCCCGACGCGCGGACCACGAAGCCGAGCCGCGCCGACTCGCTGAGCCGCACGCCCAGGACGCCCGCCCCTGCCGTCTCCCCGAAGGCGTTGTTCGGCTCCTGGTTGTCCGTGTCGAGCCGGAGGAGGCCCGCGTTCCAGTCCAGGCGGCCCGACGTCCCCGACGTCGCGCCTGCGAACCGCCGCCAGTCGAAGCTTCCCGCGTCCGCCTCGAGGCGCAGGCCCGGCCTCTCGCCGATTCCGGCGCGGCGCGTGAAGACCTGGATGACGCCCGCGAGCGCGTCCGTGCCGTAGAGGCTGCTCGCCGCGCCGCGCAGGACCTCCACGCGACCGAGCTCCAGGGGGAGGGCGTTGCCGAAGTCGAAGGCCCCTCCCGGCTCGTTCACGGCCACGCCGTCCACGAGGATCCGCGCGAAGCGCGACTCGCCGCCGCGCACGAAGGCGGAGGCCTGCGCCCCCACACCGCCCGCGCGTGCGGTCGCGATCCCCGGGACGTCCTGCAGGAGGTTGATCGACGCGGAAGCGGCGCGCTCCTCGATGCGCTGACGGTCGAGCGCCGAGAGCGTGACTCCCAGCGTGGACTGCGCCGCCTCGCTCCGGGTGGCCGTGACGACGATCTGCTCGCGCACGGGAGCGGGGGCGAGCGAGAGGTCCAGCGTGGCCTCGGTCGCGCCCACGTCCACGCGCGGAAGCGGGGAGAGGACGAACCCCGGAGCCTCGACGCCGAGCGTGTACTCGCCGGCGGCGAGCCCGGAAACGCGGTAGCGGCCGTCGGGGCCGCTGACGATCGTCCGCGGGCCGCCCGGGCCGCTCAGGTTCAGGGCGAGGTGGGGGACGACCTGGCCGTCCGCGGTGCGGACGAGCCCGGAGAGGGCGCCCGCACCCTGCGCGAAGACGGCCGCGGACGTTGCGAGCAGGGAAAGAACGACGAGAACACGACGCACGAGTCCTCCTTGCGGAGGCCGGTCGCGGGTCACGCTGTCGACGCGGGGAAGGGGGCCGGTTCGGGCCCGTCCGACGTCCATCAGCTCCTTCACGCGAGAAGCCTCTAGGTCCCAACGGTCAGGGCAGGTTTCCTGGCTCCCGGGTCGTCGCCCCGTCCCCCGACCTTCCCCGGGTTTCCCCGAGTGGCGGCGCGTCTCTCGCGCCCGAGGGGGTGGGCTCGCCGGCTACAGTGGCGGGACCGCGCAGGCTTTCGAACCTGCTTCCCTTTTACCCTCCCGAAGCGGGAGGCACCCTGACAACCGTCGGAATATGACAGCAGGCCCGGCGGGTGTCAACGAACGGCGCAGCACCGCAGACGTGGGAAGTCCTGGGACCAGGCTAGTCCTGGAAGTGTGGATCGATTACTCGGTCCGGACGGAGTCGCTTGCTCGTCGCGGCGGCGGTGGACGACTCCGTCTGGGCGGAGTCGGGACTTGCTCTCCCCGCACTGGAGCGAAGATTGGCAACGGAGAATATTCCTCGATTCGTTAGGCGCGGACCCATTGTGACCCGCTTCGCGTCTAGAGTCGTCGCATGTCGCTCGAACGGCCGCTCGAATTCCTCTCCGACGACGACCTGCTCCGCGGGCTCGCCTCTCTCCTCAGTCAGTCACGACGCGTCGAGGCCGACCTCGTCGCCCACATCGGCGAGGTCGAGACGAGGCGCCTCTATGCCCGCGAGGCCTCCCCTTCGATGTTCGTCTACTGCACGGACGTCCTCCATCTCTCCGCGGCCGAGGCCTACCTCCGAATCACCGCGGCCCGGGCGGCTCGCAAGCACCAGATGCTCCTCGACATGCTCGCCGACGGTCGCCTTCACCTGAGCGGCATCGCCAAGCTGGCGCGACATCTCACGCGGGTGAACAGGGACATGCTCCTCGCTCGCGCCGTCCACAAGTCCAAGCGCCAGATCGAGGAGCTCCTCGCCGAGCGGGATCCTCGACCGGACGTTCCTGCCCTGATACGGAAGCGGCCCGACCGGCCGTCTCGGGAGGACCAGACGAGTCGGGACGATCGAGCCGAGGTTCCGACGGTCGAAGTCGGTCCGGACGGAGTTCAGGCTACCGCGTCTCGAACCCCTTCGGACGTGGGACCTCACTCCGTCGCGGCTGCACCGGCCCTCGTCCAGCCGCTCTCCCCGGCGCGCTACAAGGTGCAGTTCACGGCCGGAGCCGAGCTTCATGGGAAGCTCGAGCGACTGCGCGCCCTCCTGCTCCGTGAAATTCCGGACGGCGACATCGGGCAGGTCATCAAAATGGCCGTCTCTGAGACGCTTGCGCGGCGGGAGGCTCGACGATTCGCCCGAACGAGCTCTCCCCGGAAGGTAGAGGCGCAGACCGATCGCTCATCGCGTCACATCCCGGCGGCGGTTCGGCGTGTGGTCGACCGGCGCGATGGAGGGCGATGCCGCTTCATGGACGCGCAAGGGCGGAGGTGCCCCGAGCGTCACCGCCTCGAGTACCACCACCGGCATCCTTTCGGGCTCGGGGGTGGCCACGATGTCGACAACATCTCCCTGATGTGCTCCGCCCATAATCGGCTGATGGCTGAGATCGACTACGGCAGGATGGCGATGTCTCGGCACCTGGACCACCGCTCGGACGATTGGATGCGCGAGACTAGACTCCGTCCGGAATGGGTAGGACGGTAACGTCGAACGGGATGCCAACGCACGCGATGCTCGGAGAGAGTCTGCCTCTCGATCCGTTGGACGGCGGGTCCGTTCCTTGCTGAAGCTGCGGAGCCGCGGCCGGGGACGACGCTATTCGCCGCTGCGCGGGCTCATGGAGTCGGCGCTCGCCGTCCTCTATGCGGGTGATTGGCCGGCGCGTGTCTGGAGCGGAGTGCCCGGCGCCTCGAGCGTCCGGGAGATCCGGCGGACGCTCGCCATTCCCGCGGGGAAGGGCGAACGCTGCCGCGTCGCCTTCGTCTCCGACCTGCACGTCGGGCCTACGACGCCGGCGTCGCTCCACGACCGCGTGATCGCCATCGTGCGGGAGGCGCGGCCCGACGTGCTCCTGCTCGGCGGGGACTACGTCTTCCTCGAGGCCATACCCGACGTGATGTCGCGCCTCGCACGGCTGGTGAGGGCGCTCGAGGCCCCGACGAAGCTGGCGGTGATGGGCAACCACGACCTCTGGACGGAGGACACGCTCGTAGCGCGCGCCCTCGAGCAGGGAGGGACGAGGGTCCTCGTCAACGAGGTGGCGCGGCTGCCCGCCCCCTGGGCGGACGTCGCGGTGGTGGGGCTCGACGACCCGTGGACCGGCGACTGCGACGGCGCCCGGGCGTTCGCCGGGGTGGGAGACGCGCGGTTCCGCGTCGTCCTCTGCCACAGCCCGGACGGGCTGCTCTTCGCGGAGGACCACTCCTTCGACCTCTTCGTGTGCGGCCACACGCACGGCGGACAGCTCGCCGCGCCCTGGGGACCGATCGTGCTCCCCAAGGGCGAGATGTGCCGGCGCTTCCCGTCGGGCTTTGCGCGGTTCAAGGCCGCGGACGTGTTCGTGTCGCGCGGCGTGGGCTCGGTAGACCTCCCGGGCCGGCTCTTCGCCGAGCCCGACGTGCTCGTTCTCGATCTCGAGCGTGCTGCGTGCTAGCCTTTTTGTTCGGGGACGACGCCACCCGATTGAACGGAGGTTGGAGATGCCGGCCACGCGCCAGCTCGCCGTAAAGAAGGGAGACAGCCTCGTCCTCGTGGGCACGATGAAGGGGGCGTTCCTGCTCCGCGGCCGCGGCAAGACCTGGGAGCAGGGAGGTCCGCTCTTCCCCGGCCAGGCCGTCTACGCGATGGCCTACGACGACCGGTCGGGGAAGCCCCGGCTGTGGGCGAGCACCGGCAGCATGCACTGGGGCTCCGTCCTTCGGAAGAGCGACGACCTCGGGCGGACCTGGACGAATCCGAAGGCCGCGAACGTGAAGTTCCCCGCGGAAACCGGTCTCGCCCTGAAGCAGATCTGGCAGATCACGCCCGGGCGGGCGAGCGAGCCCGCCGTCCTCTACTGCGGGGTGGAGCCGGCGTCGCTCTTCGAGTCGCGCGACGGCGGTGAGACCTGGACGCTCGTGCGCGGCCTCCACGACCACCCCCACCGTTCGCAATGGCAGCCGGGGGGAGGCGGGCTCGGCCTGCATACGATCCTCCCGCACCCGCTCGACAAGAACCGCATGCTCGTCGCGATCTCCACCGGCGGCGTCTACCTCACGAACGACGGGGGGCGGAGCTGGCGGCCGAGCAACAAGGGCGTGCGCGCGGAGTTCCTCCCCAACAAGCACCCGGAGTTCGGGCAGTGCGTGCACAAGGTGGTGCGCCACCCGTCGCGGCCGGACCGCTTCTTCCTGCAGAACCACTGGGGCCTCTACCGGAGCGACGACGGGGGGGCGAACTGGAAGGACATCGCGAACGGCGTCCCCTCGGACTTCGGGTTCGGGATGGCCGTGCACCCCCACGAGCCGGGGACGGTCTACATCGTGCCCCTCGAGTCGGACGAGTTCCGCTGCCCGCCCGAAGGACGCCTGCGCGTCTACCGCACCCGCAACGCGGGCGCCTCCTGGCAGCCGCTCTCGAGCGGCCTTCCCCAGAAGAACGCGTTCGACACCGTGCTCCGCGACGCGCTGGCCACGGACAGCCGCGATCCCGCGGGCGTCTATTTCGGGACGCGCGCGGGCACGGTCTACGGCTCGCGCGACGGGGGGAAGAGCTGGAAGGCCCTTGCCCAGGGCCTCCCCCCCGTGACCTGCGTCAAGGCGGCGGTGGTCGGCGCGGCCTGATGGCGGTCGTCGTCCACCTTCCCGGACCCCTCACGCCCTACGCCGGCGGCCTGGCCCGCGTGTCTCTCGCGGCCCCGCGCACGGTGGGGGAAGCGCTCCACGCCCTGCCTCCCGGCGTGCGGGACCGCGTGCTGGACGAGCAGGGACGGGTCCGTCCCCACGTCAACGTCTTCGTGGGGACGGACAGTATCCGGGATACGGACGGGCTCGAGACCCCCCTCGCTCACGGAGCGGAGATCCACGTCATCGCCGCCGTCAGCGGCGGATAATCCGAAAGCGCTTTCCGGAAGCGCTTTCAACGGGGCCCCATCAAAGGCTCCCCCTTGAGCATGACGAGCGCGTCCGGCCGGGGCTCGCCGCGCAGAACGCCGGCGACGATCTTCACTGCGGGTCCCGCCGCCCTCGGCAGCACCACGGTGGCGGCAAGGCGGCCGTCCGCGACCATCGCCTGCCCCAAGGTCGGCGTCCCGTCGCAGCCGACGATCGGAACCCGGGCCAGCTCGGGGCGCCCGAGCTCCTCGGCCACGCGGCGCAGCGCCGCGATCGCCCCCACGGCGATGATGTCGGTGTGGCAGGCCACGAGGTCGATCCTGCGCTGGGCGCGAATGGCGACGCTCAGCCAGTCGTGCACCGCGGCCTCGCTCTCCTGGCTCGTCCATCCCGCCTCCACCGGGACGAGCTCGACGGCGGTGCCCTTCACGGCTTCCGACGCGCCCGTCGAGCGGTCGCGCGCGGCGAGGCTCCGCCGCGAGCCCTCGACATAGAGCACCCGGCCCCCCGCGGGCAGGAGCCGCGCGAGGATCCGAGCCTGGATGCGCCCGGTCTCCACCTCGTCGGCGCAGACGCAGGAGATCGCAAGGCGGGGGAACTCGCGCCGGGGCTCTTCCAGCTCGTCCTCGGAGCGGTTCACGAAGAGCCAGTGGATGCCGGCGCGCGCGGCCTCGCGAACGAGACGGCCCAGCCCCCGGTCGCGGACCGCCATCACCACCACCGCGTCGGGCCGCGGGCCGGCGGTGAGCCGGCGGCCGACGGCGATGAGCTGGGCGGACAAGTCGTGGCCGCTCCACAAGACGTCGAGCGCGAGCCCGGCGTCGCGGGCCGCCGTTTCGGCGTCCGCGCGTAGCAGCTGCTGGAAGTCGTTCTGCGGGTCGACCAGGCAAAGGGAGATCTGGGGCAATCAGGTCCTCCAGGACACCCCCAGACTACTCTGCCTGGGGCCCTGCCTGGGGTATGCTCGAAAGATGACGTTCCTGGCCGCCCTCTTCCTTGCCGCAGCCCCCCTCCCCGAGCCGAGCGCCGCCGAATCGGTCGTGCTCCTGCAGGTCTACCGCTCCCGCTTCGACTGGAGCCTGCCCTGGCGGCAGGAGGCGGTGGAGTCGAGCCTGGGCAGCGGCTTCCTGATCGAGGGCGGGCGCATCGTGACGAACGCCCACGTGGTGGCGGACGCCCGCCAGGTGCTGGTGCGCCGCCCCGACCAGGCGAACCCCTACGTGGCCACGGTCGAGGCCGTGGGCAACGACTGCGACCTCGCCGTCCTGACGGTGGACGACGCCGGGTTCGCGAAGGGGATGAAGGCGCTCGACCTCGGCAGCCTGCCCCGCTCGGGGAGCCGCGTCCTCACCTACGGCTTCCCTCTCGGGCGGCCAGGACGTGTCGTCCACCGCGGGCATCGTCTCGCGCGTGGAGTCGCGCGGCTACGTGCACAGCGGGATCGACGCGCACCTCGTGGTGCAGACGGACGCCGCCATCAACCCCGGCAACAGCGGCGGCCCCGTGGTGCAGGACGGCTACGTGGTGGGCGTGGCCTTCCAGGGCTATCCCGGCTTCGACAACATGGGGTTCTTCATCCCCGTCCCCGTGGTCCGCCACTTCCTGGACGACCTCGAGGACGGGCGGTACGACGGCTTCCCGGACTCGGGCCTCCAGACCTCGCCTCTTCTCTCTCCCGCTTACCGCCGCGAGCGCGGCCTCCCCGCGGGGAAGAGCGGAGTCGTGGTCGACCTCGTGGCCCCGGGGAGCACCCTCGACGGCATCGTGAAGCCCGGGCGACGTGATCACGTCGGTGGAGGGTGTCGCCGTGGCGAACGACGGCACGGTCCGCCTCGGCGACGCCCGCGTGACCTTCGAGCACGTCCTGGACATGAAGCAGGTGGGAGAGACGGTCGCGGCTCACGGTCTGGCGCGACGGCAAGGAGCAGACGCTCACCGCCGCCTCGCGGCGGGTCGCGCGCCTCGACAACCAGCGCAACCGCTACGGGGTCGCCCCGCGCTACGTGGTCTACGCCGGCCTCGTGTTCATGCCCCTCGACACCGAGCTGCTCAAGACGTTCGGGCGGGGCTGGGCGCAGAGCGCGGACCGCAACCTCGTCTGGCACCAGCTCTTCCGCGAGGCGGAGCAGCCGGAGACGGCGGACCGCGAGGTCGTCGTCCTGACCCGCGTGCTGCGCCACGCCGCCAACTCGCAGATGACGTTCACGGGTCCGGTGGTGGTGGAGCGGATCAACGGGCGGGAGATCCGCTCCCTCGGCGACGTGGTGACCGCCTTCGACTCCAACGAGGACCGCTTCGACCGCCTGGAGTTCGAGAGACGCGCGGGACGGAGTCCCTCGACCGGGACAAGGCCGAAGCAGGCCCATGCGGAGATCCTCAAGCAGTATGCGATCGCGCACGACCGCAACCTGTAGCCTGCTGCTCGCCGCCGGGTGCGCGACCGCGCCCCCGGCCGGCGGCGGCGGCCCGCGTCCGTCCCTTCGCCCCTCGACCGGGCCAAGGCCGCGGTCGTGACCCGTGCGCGTCACCGGCCAGGAGTGGAACTGGAAGACGCCCTGGGCGAAGCAGGCCCCGTGGACGCGCACGGTGACGGGGCTCGTGGTGCCGGGCCCGCGGATCCTCGTGACCAGCCCCGCCCTCGGCAACCACCTCCTGATCGAGGTCCAGAAGCTGGGCCGCGACCAGCGCACGCCCGCCCGCCTCGTGCTGTTCGACCCCGAGGGACCGCTCGCCCTCGTGGCCGTGGACGACCCCTCGTTCTGGGAGGGGCTCGCCCCGCTGCCCATCGCCGAGCGCGCGCCCACCGCGGCGAGACGTCACGGTCCACCGCTGGCTGCGCGTCGGGCCAGTTCGACAGCTCCTCGGGCGCCGTGCGTCAGGTGCGCGCGGGACGCCACGGGTTCTCGCGGACGACGCTCCTGACCCTGGACGTGACCACGAGCGCTGGACGCGCGGCGACGGCGAGGTGGTGGTGGCGGACGGGCAGGTGGTGGGCCTCGCCACCTCCAAGTCCGGGCGAGACCGCTGGCCGCGATCGCCTCTCCCGTGCTCCGCCAGTTCCTGGCGCGTCCGCGGGGACGCCTCCCTACCGCGGGTTCGCCCGGGCGGGCATCGGCTGGCAGGAGCTCACGAACCCGGCGCTCCGCGAGTACGCTGGGCCTGGCGGCCCGACGAGGGCGGCGTGCGGCTGACGCGCGTCCTGCCCCACGGCAGCGGCGCCGGCGTGCTCGAGGCGGGCGACGTGATCCTCGAGGTCGGGGGCGTGCCCCTCGATCCCACCGGCCAGTTCGAGCACCCGGTCTACGGCCGCCAGTCCTTCGGCGCTGCTCCTGACCGACGGGAAGCGGACCGGGCGATTCGCTCGACGTGCGCCTCCTCCGGGGTGGGCGAGCGCCGGAGCGTGGCCCTGACGCTCACGCGCATGCCCACCGACGACGACCGCGTCCCCGCCTACGTGCTCGGCCGCGGACCCGACTACGCGGTCTCGGGCGGTCTCGTCTTCCAGGAGCTGTCCGGCCCGTACCTGAGCACCTGGGGGGACTTCAACCGTCGGGCGCCCCCGCGCCTGCTCATCGCCAACGAGCGCGACGGCGCTGCTGCCCACCCCCGAGCAGCCGCGCATCGTCCTGCTCACGAGCGTCTTGCCCGACGCGGCCAACCTCGGCTACCAGGACCTGCGCGACCTCATCGTGGTCCGCGTCAACGGGCGGACCGTGGGCCAGCTCGACGACGTGCGCACGGCCTTTCGCGAGCCGCAAGGGGGCTTCCACGTGATCGAGTTCCTGCCCGGGCAGGGCCCGGCCCGGATCGTCCTCGACGCCGGCGAAGCGCGCTCCTCGGAGGCGCGCGTGACCGCCGCTTACGGTGTCACCGACCTCCGCACGGGCGGTCGCTGAACCTCCCCACGCCGTGATCCTTCCCCTCCTGGCTCTCCTCGCTGCGCCCGCGACGGTGGAGACTCCGGCCGCCCGCGAGCAGGCGCGGCTCTGCGAGCTCTTGCCGGGCGAGCCGGGGCTCGTCGCCTGCCGGCGCGCACTCGCCCTCGGGCTGTCGCCCGCGCGCACGGGCCCGGTGCGCGAGCTCGTGGCGCGTCACCTCGTGTCCCAGGAGCGCTGGGAGGAGCTCGACGCCCACCTCGCGGAGGACGTGCGTCTCCAGCCCGAGAACGCGGTCTTCCAGAACCGGCTGGGCTCGAACCTGCTCTTCGCCCTCGGCCGTGTCGAAGAGAGCCTCGTCCCGCTGCGCGAGGCGGTGCGCCTCGATCCCGAGAAGGCGGAGTACCGCGCGGTCCTTGCCCTCGCCCTCGTGGCCGTCGGCCGGCCCGGGGACGCGTCCGCCGAGTTCGAGGAGGCGCTCCGCCTCGACTCCGACGTCCTCTCCGCCCGCCCGGCGGCGCGGGCCGCGCTCGAGGCCGCGCGCCGCGGCGAGACCTGGCCTTCCGGAGAGTAGTCCCCCGAAGATGGCCGACCCGCGAATCGCGCTGCTTCTCGACGGCCTGGACGAGGCGTTCGACGGACCGTCCTGGCACGGCCCCAGCCTCCGAGGCTCGGTTCGCCGCTTGCGCGCGCGACAAGCCGCGAAGCGCCCGGCGCGAGGCCGGCACAACATCTGGGAGCTGACCGTCCACGCCGCCTACTGGAAGTACGCGGCATGGCGCCGCCTCACGGGAGAGAAGCGCGGCTCCTTCGCGCGCCCCGGCAGCAACTTCTTTCCCTGTCCGTCCCCCCTGACCGAAGCCGCCTGGAAGGGTGCGGTGGCCTTGCTCGTGAGCGAGCATCGGCGGCTGCGTCGGGCGGTGGCCGCCCTTCCCGCCTCGTCGCTCGGCAAGGTGACGAAGGGCGCCCGGCAGAGGAACGTCCGCATCATCCGCGGCGTCGCCGCCCACGACCTGTACCACGCGGGCCAGATCCAGCTCGTGAAGCGGCTCGTCGGGCGCTGAGCCCTACTCGACCTCCTGCGTCAAGTACTGGAGGTGGCCCTTCCTCTCCACCTGGAAGGCGAGGACGTCGCCTCGCTTCGTCCGCTCCACGGCGGTCCGCAGCTCCGAGAGCGATCGGATCGACACGCCGTTGATCGCGTAGATCACGTCCCCCGGCGCGAGGTCCGCTTCGGTTCCCTCGCGGGCCCGCGCGGCCACGAGGATCCCGTCGGCGCCCCGCAGCTTGGGGAGGAGCTTGCGGGTCTCGTCGTCGAGCTCCACCGCGAGCACGCCCAGGCGGGGGATGAGGTTCTTCTCCGCGTCCACGAGGGCCACGAAGCGCTCGGGATCCTCGGGCTTCTCCCCGACGACGACGGGCACGTCCTTGCGCTGCCCCTCGCGAAGGACGGTCACCTTGACGGAGGTTCCGGGAGGCTTCCCGTAGAGGTTCACCTCCAGCTGACGCCCGTTCTCCATCGGCTTCCCATCGAGGGCGAGCACCACGTCTCCCACCGCGAGCCCGGCCTTCTCCGCCGCGCTGTCCGGGGCGACGTCGCCGAGGATCACGCTCCCTTCACGCGGCAGGCCGAGTGCTATGGCAAGAGCCTGAGTGATCGTCTGGGGGCGCACCCCGATGGTGCCCCGGCGGAAGCGCCCTCCCTTCGCAACGCGGAGCCTCTCGTAGACGGTGCGGACGATGTTGCTGGGGACGGCGAGGCCGATGCCCTCGCTCCCTCCCGACTGGGAGAGGATCGCGGTGTTGAGGCCCACGATGTGGCCGCCGCTGTCCACGAGCGGGCCGCCGCTGTTGCCGGGGTTGATGGACGCGTCCGTCTGCACGTAGATCATGGGATCGTCGGATCGCAGCTGCCGGGCCACCGCGCTCACCACCCCCATGCTCACCGAGTTCTCGAGGCCGAGGGGGCTGCCGAACGCGAACACGAGCTGGCCCTCCCGCAGCGACTCGGAGTCGCCGAAGGAAAGTGCTTGGAGGTCTTTCTCTCCCTCCAGCCTCAGCACCGCGAGATCGGTCTCGCGGTCCAGGCCGATGACGCGCGCGGGCACGCCTCGGCTCCGCGGGCGGACGATGGAGGACGGCGGGCCGGGCCGCGGCGCGAGCAGGAAGACCTCGAGCCGCTCCGCTCCGTCCACCACGTGCGCGTTCGTGACCACGTACCCCTCGGGGTCGACGACGACGCCCGACCCCATGGCGCGGGACCGGGCCACGAGGTTCGTTCCCGCGGCCCCTTGGCCGGTGGCGAGGCCCCTCGCCTCGATGCGGACGACGGACGGGGAGACGCGCCCGGCGAGGTCGGTGAACTCGGCGCTCAGGCGCTCGAGGCCCCCGGGAACGGGTGCCCCCGGCTTCTGCGCGAAGACGAAAACGGGAGCGCCGGCGAGGAGTGCGGCGAGAAGGAAGGGGCGGCGCATTACGTGTCCTCCGAAGAGGGCTGGATTGTACAGCGGCGGAGTATCACGCCTCGATGTAGGCGAGCTTCACCGCCCCGCCGCCGCCGCGTCTCCCCGGCGGCGATCGGCCCCCGCCTCCAGGACGTCCTCCTTCGGGTCGTAGGCCACTCCCTGGGCGACCCCCTGCTCGCCGATCTCGTGGAGGGTGTGGCCGTACGACTTGAGGAGGGCCAGCGTGTCGAAGCCGAGGCCGTAGCGCTCGTAGCGGATGCGGTCGGGCAGCCACTGGTGGTGGAAGCGCCCGGCGTCCACCGCCTCCTGCACGTTCATGCCGAAGTCGACCATGTTGAGGATCGTGAGGAGCACGGTGTTGATGATCGTCCGTCCTCCCGGGCTGCCGATGACGAGGAAGGGCTTGCCGTCCTTGACCACGATCGTCGGGGTCATGCTCGAGATCATCCGCTTGCCGGGGGCGACGAGGTTCGGCTCCGTGCCGATGAGGCCCTCGACGTTCGTCGTCCCGGGGATGGGGTTGAAGTCGCTCATCTCGTCGTTCAGGAGGAAGCCGGTGCCGGGAGCGACGATCTTCGACCCGTATCCTTCCTGAAGCGTCGTGGTGAGGGAGACGGCGTTCCGCTCCGCGTCCACGACCGACAGGTGCGTCGTCTCCCCTCCCTCCTTCGGCCACTCGAAGCGGGTGGGCTCGGAGCCGCTCGCCTTCCCCCCCTGGATCGTCCGGCGCAGCTCGGCTGCGTGCTCCTTCGAGGCGAGACGGGCTACAGGCATCGCCGGGTTGAACTCGGGGTCGCCCACGTACCGCGCGCGGTCGGCGAAGGCGCGTCGCATCGTCTCCGCGACGGTGTGGACGTAGGCCGCCCCCCCGTAGCCGAGGGCCTTGAGGTCGTAGCCTTCGAGGACGTTCAGCATCTCCACGAGGGCGAGGCCGCCGGAGCTCACGGGAGGCATCGACAGGATCTCGTGGCCGCGGTAGGTTCCGCGCATCGGCTCGCGCTTCTTCGGCGCGTAGCCCTTGAGGTCTGCCTCGGTCAGGATGCCGCCGTTCTTTCGCATGTCCTCGGCGACGAGGCGGGCCGTCTCTCCTTCGTAGAAGCCCGCCGGTCCCGCATCCGCGATGCGCTGCAGCGTCGTGGCGAGGTCGGGCTGCTTCAGGACGTCGCCCATCGCGAAAGGCGCGCCGTCCTTCGAGAACTGGGCCTTCGACGCGGGATGCCGGGCGAGGATGGGCAGGGCGCTCTTGAGCGACCGCGCGAGGTGGTCGTTGACGGGGAAGCCGTCGCGGGCGAGGGCGATCGCGGGAAGGACGAGGCGCTTCCAGGGGAGCCGGCCGTTCTCCTTCCACGCAAGGTGGAGGCCGGCCACGGAGCCGGGGACGCCCACCGAGAGGTGGCTCAGGTAGTGCCGCGGCTCGTCGTACTTGCCGTCGCGGAGGAACATGTCCGGCCGCGAGGCGGCGGGCGCCGTCTCGCGGAAATCGTAGGCGGCGGAGGCACCGCTCGCGGAGCGCCAGACGAGGAAGCCGCCGCCCCCGATGTTCCCCGCGGTGGGCCAGGTCACGGCGAGTGCGAAGGCAGTGGCCACCGCCGCGTCCACCGCGTTGCCCCCCTCGGCGAGCACGGCCACGCCGATCTCCGAGGCCAAGGCACTCTCGGAGACCACCATCCCCTGACGGGCGCGGAACGGCTGCGAGCCCGCGTAGGTGGGGACGGCGAGGCCGAGACAGAGCAGCAAGGAGAGGGCGGTTCGGGTCATGGAACTCCTCGGCGCGAAGCCGCCGCGAGGCTATCACGAGAGACCGGGGGCCCCGCCGGGACGTGACATACTGGGCGCCCATGGCGAAACAAGCGGGCAAGGTCCGCTGGGGCGTTCTCGGCGTGGCGGGAATCGCGGTCAAAAAGGTCGTGCCCGCGATGCAGCTCGGCACGGACACGGTAGTCCTCGCCATCGCCTCGCGCACGCTCGAAAGGGCCCGCGAAGCGGCGGGGCCGCTCGGCATCGCCAGGGCCTACGGCTCCTACGAAGACCTCCTCGCCGACCGCGAGATCGAGGCCGTCTACAACCCGCTGCCCAACCACCTGCACGTGCCCTGGTCGATACGGGCCGCGGAGGCGGGCAAGCACGTGCTCTGCGAGAAGCCGATAGCACTCTCCGCCGGGGAGGCCCGCACGCTCGTCGCGGCGCGGGACCGGGCGGGTGTCCTGGTCCAGGAAGCGTTCATGGTCCGGGCCCACCCCCAATGGCTCGCGGTGCGCGACCTCGTGCGGAACGGGCGGATCGGGGACCTCAGGAGCGTCCACGGCGCCTTCTCGTACTTCAATCGCGATCCCGCGAACGTCCGGAACATTGCCGCGATCGGCGGGGGCGGGCTCCTCGACGTGGGCTGCTATCCGGTGACGATCGCGCGCTTCCTCTACGACGACGAGCCGCGCCGCGTGGTGGCCGTGATGGAGCGCGACCCCGACTTCGGCACGGATCGCCTGACCTCGGGCATGCTCGAGTTCGCCCGGGGCACCGCGACCTTCACCTGCAGCACCCAGCTCGTCCCCTACCAGCGCGTCCAGGTCTTCGGGACGAAGGGACGGATCGAGGTCGAGATCCCCTTCAACGCGCCCCCGGACCGGCCGTGCCGGATCTTCGTGGACGACGGCCGCGATCCGTGGGGGACGGGAACGGAGACCCTTTCGTTCGACACGTGCGACCAGTACACGCTCCAGGGCGACCTCTTCTCGCGGGCGGTCCGAAAAGGCGCCCCCGCTCCCGTCCCCCTCGAGGATGCGGTCGCGAACATGTCCGTTCTCGACGCCCTCGTCCGGTCCGCGGAGACGGGGCGGTGGGAGACCCCCGGGAGGTAGGCGCGTGCTGGCCATGATTCTTGCCGGTGTGCTCGCGTCCCCGGCCACGCCCGGCACGTTGCGACTCGACTACTCTCATACGGGAACCGTCGGGGAAGAGCGCTTTTCCCGCGACGAGGTCGTGCTCGAAGGAGCGTGGCCGGGACCGCTCGAGCGAGCGCTCGACGAAACGAACCTCGGGACCTACTTCTTCGAGGTCGTGGACCGGAAGACGAACCGTGTCCTGTACTCGCGGGGCTTCGCGAGCGCTTTCGGGGAATGGGAGACGACCGACGAGGCCAAGGGGCAGTACCGGACGTTCCACGAGTCGCTTCGATTCCCGGAACCGGCCGGACCGGTACAAATTGTCTTGAAGAAACGGCTCAGAGGAATGTTCCGCGAGGTGTGGACAACCTTGGTCGATCCCCAGGACATGACTATCGACCGCACGCGCCCTGTCGGGCGCGTGTGGAGCGTCGAAACAAACGGCACCCCCGCGGACAAGGTCGATCTCCTCCTACTCGGCGACGGGTACACGGCTGCGGAGATGGAGAAGTGGCACAGGGACGCGAAGCGGCTCGCGGGACTCCTTTTCGCGGTATCGCCCTTCAAGGAGCGCCGGAAGGACTTCAACGTGTGGGCGGTGGACACGCCCTCCGACGAGAGCGGGGTGGCCCGGGTGTCGGACTCGGTCTACCGCCGGTCCGCCCTGCGCGCGGCCTACGACGCCTTCGGCTCCGAGCGTTACGTGCTCGCCTTCGACAACAAGCGCGTGCGGGAGGCGGCGGCCATGGCGCCCTACGAGTTCGTGGAGATCGTGGTGAACGACCGAAAGTACGGCGGGGGCGGGATCTTCGGACAGTACGCGACCGTGGCCGCGGACAATGCCTGGGCCTCCTACCTCTTCGTGCACGAGTTCGGCCACCACTTCGCGGCGCTCGCCGACGAGTACTACACGTCGGACGTGGCTTACGGACCCGCGGTGGACCGTCCCGAGCCCTGGGAGCCGAACGCCACCGCGGACCCCCAGGCCGCCAAGTGGCGCGACCTCGTCACCGCGGGCACGCCGCTGCCCACGCCGTGGGAGAAGGCGGCCTTCGAGGAGATGCAGAAGGAGATCCAGGGGCGGAGGCGGAAGCTCCGGGCGGAGCACCGGCCCGAGGAGGAGATGGACGCGCTCTTCCGCGAGGAGCTTGCCCGCGAGGCCCGGCTCTTCACGGGTCCGCACTCCCGTTCGGTCGGGGCCTTCGAGGGCGCCCTCTACGAGGGCAAGGGGTACTACCGGCCCCAGACCGACTGCCTCATGTTCACGCGCACGGAGGCCTTCTGCGCGGTCTGCCGGAGGGCCATCGAGCGGATCATCGACCTCTACGCCCGGCGGTGATACCCCCGCCGGGGGGCGGCGGTATCATGGGAAGGTCATGAGCAGCTCCGAGCGCCCGGCTCCTTTCCAGCCGGAGTCGGGGGTGGTTGCCGAGCGGATCCTTCCCGCCTCGTTCGCCGATCTCACGCCCTTGGGTTCCGAGCTCTCGCTCGCCGCCTCCACCATCCTCTGGAAGCAGGGCGACGCCGGCGACCACGTGGTCCTCCTGCTCGAGGGGGCGCTCGAGGTGACGCACGAGCTGCCGGGCGGCGACGAGGTTGTGCTCCGCACCCTGCACCCGGGCGCGGTGGCGGGGGAGGTGGCGGCCCTCGACGGCCAGTCCCGCTCCGCCACGGTCCGGGCGCGCACCGACTGCCGGGTGCTGCGGATCCCCGCTTCCGCCTTCCGGGAGTTCCTCAGGAGCCGCCCCGACATCCTGGAGGAGCTCTTCTGGCTGCAGCTGGAGCGCGTGCGCAGCCTGACGTGGCGCGTGACCCGCACCCACCAGCGCGCGATCACCGACCCTTTGACCCGGCTCTACAACTTCGGCTTCTTCCGCGACCGCCTCGAGATCGAGCTGGAGCGGGCCCGCCAGACCGGCGACCCCGTGGCCGTGGTGCTCTTCGACATCGACCACTTCAAGAACTTCAACGACAGCCACGGCCACCAGGAGGGCAACCGGGCGCTCGTCAAGGTCGCGGACCTCCTGCGCCGGACGGGGCGTCGGGGAGACGTGGTGGCCCGCTACGGCGGCGAGGAGTTCGCGGCGCTCCTCTACGGGTCGGGGAGGGACGAGGCCGTCCGCTTCGCGGAGCTCGCGCGCGTCGCGGTGGAGGGGCACGAGTTTCCGGGGGCGGAGACCCAGCCCGGGGGCCGCCTCACCGTGAGCGGCGGCGTCGCCGCCTTCCCCGGGGACGCCGCGGACGACACGCGCCTCATCAAGACGGCGGACGAGCGCCTCTACCTGGCCAAGGACCGCGGCCGAAACCGCATCGAGCCGTCTTAGTACAAGATTCAAATTCGTTCGAGGGCCACGCTTTTCTGGCGTGAGGGCCGTCACCTTTTTCCGCCACACGACTCCATTCCGTTAGGCGGCCGCCCCCGCGGCGGCCGAGGCACGCCGGCGGCCCGTCCACGCCGGAGAGAGGAGACTCCCATGGAGCTCGGAAGCCACAAACTCGCCCTGCCCGCCGCGGCGCTCGGATCGGTGCTAGTGCTCGCCCTGGCCACCGCGGACGACGCGGTCACGCGAGGATCGGCGGGGAACCACCACGGGTCGGACGGCGCGCTCAACGCGCACGTGGACCGCGAGCTCGCCGAAGGCAAGAAGACGTTCCGGTACGACACTTTCGGGGACGAGGAGTTCTGGGGCGGCGTGCTGCGCCTCCACGACGGAATCCAGGGGGCGGCGTTCGGAGGCGTCGGCGACGGGGTGTCGCCCCGCACCGCCCTCGACCTGGGCCTGAAGGTGGACGTGGACGCGCTCCCGGCGAGCTTGAAGCGGCAGCTCCGCGACGGCGAGGTCGACCTCGACAGTCCGGCCACGACGCTGGCCCTCCTCAAGCTGAACGCGGTCGTGGGGGTGAAGGGCTTCTTCCGGCAGTCGCCTCCGGGATTGCGCGCGGTGGGGATCCAGTGCGCCCTCTGCCACTCCACGGTCGACAGCTCGTTCCCGATCGCGGGCATCGGCCGCCGCCTCGACGGCTGGGCGAACCGGGACCTCGACATCGGGAAGATCGTCAACGTGTCGCCGAACCTCCAGCCGGTGGCCGACCTGCTCGGCGTGCCCGAGCCCCTGGTGCGCACCGTGATCACGAACTGGGGACCGGGCAAGTTCGACGCCGAGCTCTTCCTGGATCGCAAGGCGGTGGGGCCCTTCGGCAACGCCGCCACCCTCATCCCCCCCGCCTTCGGCCTTTCCGGGGTCAACCTGCACACGTGGACGGGATGGGGGTCGGTGACCTACTGGAACGCCTTCGTGGCGAACCTCGAGATGCACGGAAAGGGGACGTTCTTCGACCCCCGCCTCGACGACCCCGTGCAGTTCCCGATAGCGGCCGCCAACAACTTCGGCCACGTCACGAACGAGGACGACCGCATCACGCCCAAGCTGGCCTCGCTGCACCTGTACCAGCTCGCCATCCCCGTCCCCGAGCCGCCCCACGGCTCCTACGATCGGGCCGCGGCGCGCCGGGGCAGGGTCATCTTCTCGGGCAAGGCGGAGTGCGCGAGCTGTCACGTCCCCCCGATCTACACCGAGCCGGGATGGAACCTCCACACCCCCGCGGAGATCAACATCGACTCCTTCCAGGCGGATCGCGCACCCGACCACCGGTACCGCACCGCGCCCCTCCGGGGCCTGTGGACCCACCAGAAGGGCGGCTTCTACCACGACGGGCGGTTCCCGACGCTCGAGGCCGTCATCGACCACTACGCCGGCTTCCGGGGCTTCGTGCTCACGCCGGGCGAGAAGCGCGACCTCGTCGAGTTCCTGAAGTCGCTCTAGCGGGCGGGGACGGGGAGCGCGAAGGCGACGTAGATTCCGCCGGAGGGCCCCCCGTCCTTTCCGCCCCCCGCGGGCGTGATCACGAACTGGCGTCCCCCTGCTTCGTAGGTGGCGGGGGTTCCGGTGGCCGAGAACGGGAGGCTCGCTTCCCAGAGCAGCCTTCCGTCGGCCTTGTCGAAGGCGCGCAGCTTCTTGTCGAAGCTCGTCGCTCCGATGAAGACGAGGCCGCCCGCGGTGACCACGGGGCCGCCGTAGTTCTCGCTCCCCGTGTCCTTCAGGCCCTCCGCGACGAGCTTGGGATACTCCCCGAGCGGCACCTGCCAGGCGTGCTCGCCCGTGTCGAGGTTGATCGCGGTCAGCGTGCCCCAGGGGGGTGCAATCGCGGGATAGCCGTCCGGGTCGAGGAACTTCCGGTAGCCCGTGAACCGGTACTTGAGCAAGAGCGGCGATTGCGAGCTGTGGTCGACCCCGCGCTCCTCGCCGGTCTTCGTGTATTGGACGAGGGTCGCGACCTCGACCGGGGTGAGAGTGGGGAAGCCGGGCATGCGGCCCACACCCTGACGGATCATCCGGACGAGCTCGCCCTCGGACCGTCGGTCGGCGACGCCGACGAGCGACGGCATCTGCGGGGGGGCGCCGCGCCGGTCGTCCCGGTGGCAGGACGCGCAGTTCCGCGCGTAGAGCGCGCGACCGCCGGTGCCCGCCACGTTCGGGGCGAGCCCTCCCGTCCATGCCATCTCGTTCGCGTTCACGTAGAGGAGGGCGCTCTCCGGATCGAACGCCGCCCCGCCCCATTCCGCCCCTCCGTCGTAGCCCGGAAAGACGACGGTGTCCGTGTCCACACCGAAGGGCACGAACTGTCCTTCGTTGACGAACGAGCGGAAGGCTTCGACCACCTTCTTCCGGGCTTCCGGCGTCCGCGACGTGAGCGATTCCTCGGTCAGGTGCTGTCTCGAGAAGGGAGCGGGCTTCGTCGGTAGCACCTGCGTGTCCGCCGCCACCTCGCCCTCCACCGTGCTCGGCAGGACCTTGCGGGTCTCCATCGGGAAGAGCGAGCGCCCGTTCGTGCGGTCGAACAGGTAGACGTATCCCGCCTTGCTCGTCTGGGCCACCGCGTCGATCCGGCGCCCGCCGTGGCGCACCGTGACGAGGGTCGGGGGCGCGGGGAAGTCCCGGTCCCAGAGGTCGTGGCGTATCGCCTGGAAGTGCCACACCTTCCTTCCCGTCGCGGCGTCGAGCGCCAGCATCGAGTTTGCGAAGAGGTTGTCGCCGAGGCGATCCGCTCCGTAGAAGTCCGCGGCCGCCGATCCCGTGGGCACGTACACGATGCCGCGCTCCTCGTCGAGGGCCATCCCCGCCCAGTTGTTGGCGCCGCCGCTCGTCTTCCAGGCGTCCTTGGGCCAGGTCTCGTACCCGGGCTCGCCGGGGTGGGGAATCGTGTGGAAGATCCAGCGGAGAGCGCCGGTCCGCGCGTCGTACGCCCGCACGTGCCCGGGCGACGAGGGCAGCCCCTCGCCGACCCGACCGCCGACGATCAACAGGTCCTTGTAGACGATCCCCGGAGTGGTGAGCCGGACCGACTGCTCCTCCGCGGGTCGGCCGAGGTCCTCCCGGAGGTCGATGCGGCCCCCGCGCCCGAACCCCGGAGCCGGCTGTCCGGTGCGCGCGTCGAGGGCGTACAGGTACTCGTCCTGGGCGGTGAAGATCCGCTTGTCGTCGTCGCTCTCCCAGCAGGTCACGCCCCGGTTGGGTCCCCGGCCCTCGATCTTCGAGTCGAACGTCCAGCGCACGGCGCCGGTGACGCCGTCGAGGGCCACCACCCTGTGCTTGGGAGTCGTGACGTACACGACGCCGTCCACCACGATGGGGTTCGTCTGGAGCCCGCCTTGCTCCCCGGAGTCGTACGACCACGCGACTACGAGTCGCGCACACGTTGCCGCGGTCGACCTGGTCCAGGGCGGAGTACCGCGTCCCTTCGGGGTTGCCGCCGTAGACCCTCCAGGTGCGCGGCAATGGCTTGCTTCGGCTCGTTTACACCGCACGTGGCGAGAGAAAGACGGCCAGGCAGCGTATCGCCGTCGGCGCGCCGTTCATGGTCGGCGATTCTAGCCTCCACCGGCCCGGATCGCGACCCGGCCGGGCCATAATCCCGGCTCCGGAGGGAATCGCATGGGAACGGTCGTCTCGCATCTCGGCATGCTCCTGCTCCTCGCGGCCGGAGCCTCGTCGGAACGGTACGACCTCGTGATCCGCGGAGGGCGGGTCATGGACCCCGAGACGGGCCAGGACGCCGTGCGCGACGTGGGGATCCGCGGAGGCGAGATCGCACGGATCTCGTCCGAGCCGCTCGCGGGCGCTCGCGTCCTCGAAGCGAAGGGCCTCGTGGTGGCCCCCGGGTTCATCGACCTCCACCAGCACCATCACGATCCCCAGAGCTATCGTCTGAAGGCGCTCGACGGGGTCACCACGGCGCTCGAGCTCGAGATCGGGGCGGCGAGCGTCGCTCGTTTCCTGGCCGGGCAGCGGGACCGTTCGCTCATCCACTACGGGACCTCGGCGAGCCACCCCGCGCAGCGCGTGGCCGCGCTCGGGGCGCCCATGGAGAAGGACGCCCTCGTCCCCGCCGCGGGCCCGGCCACGGCAGAGCCGGCCCGACCCGAGCAGTTGGCGCGCATCCGGGAAGCCCTGGCCGCGGAGCTCGACGCGGGCGGCCTCGGCATCGGCATGGGCCTCGCGTACACGCCGGGGGCGACCCGCGGCGAAGTGATCGAGATGTTCCGCCTGGCCGCGGAGCGGCGGGTCCCCGTGTTCGTCCACGTGCGCAGCACGGGGCCGCGGGAGCCGGGGTCCAGCATCGAGTCGATGGGGGAGGTGATCGCGGCCTCGGCGGTGACGGGAGCGGCTCTGCACATCGTCCACATGAACAGCAGCGGGGCGAAGGACGCCCCCGCGTGCCTCGCCCTCGTCGAAGGGGCGCGCGCCCGCGGCCTGGACGTGACCACCGAGGCCTACCCGTACGGCGCGGGCATGACCGCGATCAACTCGGCGCTCTTCGATCCCGGGTGGCGGGAGAAGCTCGGGCTCGACTACAAGGACCTCGAGCTCCCCGACACCGGAGAGCGGCTGACCCGCGAGACCTTCGACGCCCTCCACGCCTCCCCGGAGCCGCGCCTCGTCCTGATCCACACGAACCCCGACGAGCTCGTGGACGCGGTCGTCCGCCACCCCCTCGTGATGATCGCGAGCGACGGCCTGCGCCTTCATCCGCGGAACGCCGGCACGTTCGCGCGCGTGCTCTCCCGGTACTCGCGGGTGCAGGGGAGCCTCGGCCTCATGGACGTGCTCCGCAAGATGACGCTCATGCCCGCCCGCCGCCTGGAGACCGCGACCGCGGCCGCGCGCCGGAAGGGCCGCCTCCAGGAGGGCGCGGACGCCGACATCGTCGTCTTCGATCCCGCCACGATCGCCGACCGCGCGACCTATGGCGCGCCCGCGGAGCCGAGCGTGGGCGTGCGCTTCCTCGTCGTGTCGGGGACACCGGTGGTGGAGGGCGGTCGCGTGGTCGAGAACGTCTTTCCCGGGCGCGCTCTCGTGAGCGACCGCAGGAACGGCCGATGAGCGCGAGCGGGGGAGAGCTCACGGGAGCGTCGGGGGGCGATCTCCGCCGCGTGGTCGGCTTCTGGGGCGGGACCGCCCTCATCGTTGGCATCACCATCGGAAGCGGGATCTTCAGGAAGCCCCAGACCCTCGCCGGCCTCGTCCCCGACGCCGTGATCATCCTCGCCCTCTGGACGTTCTTCGGGTTCGTCAGCCTGTGCGGAGCGCTCGCCCTCGCCGAGCTCTCCACCATGCTCCCCCGCACGGGAGGGCCCTATGTCTTCATCCACGCCGCCTACGGCCCCGCCGCCGCGTTCGTCTTCGGCTGGCTCTATCTGCTGGTCGCGACCCCCGCCGCCATCGGCGCCCTCACTACCTTCGGAGCCGAGCTCCTGCTCGGCCTCGCGGGCTGGGCCCCGAAGGATTTCCCACCGGGAGCGGTGCCCGCGGTGGCCTCCGTGGCCATCGTCCTCCTCGGGGCCGCGAATCTCAGGGGAACCCGCCTGGGCACCGCCATCCAGGGGACGCTGACCGTGCTCAAGGTGAGCGCCATCCTCCTCGTGATGGCTCTCGCCTTCTTCGCCGGCGGCGGAAGCTTTGCGCACCTCGGGGAGCGCGCGGCCTCGAGCGTGAGCGCGTCCGCGCTGGGGCGGGCCGCGGCTTCGGTGATCTGGGCGTACGACGGCTGGATCGCCGTGAGCATGATCGCGGGAGAGATCGTGGCCGCGGAGAAGCAGATGCGACGCATCGTGATCGCGGGCATGCTCGCGATCGTGCTCCTCTACCTGGGAGCGAACGTCGCCTACTTCTACGTGATGCCGGTGGCGGAGATGGCGCTGGCCCAGGAGGGCGTGCCCCAGCGGATCGCCGCCTCCGTGCTCGGTCCGGGGGGGGCCGTCCTCGTTTCCCTGCTCATCCTCGCCAGCGTCTTCGGGGCCGCCAACGGGAACGTCCTTGCCAAGCCGCGCGTGTCGTACGCGCTCGCCCGGGACGGCCTGACTTTCGCCTTCCTCGGCCGGGCCCACGCACGCTACGCGACCCCCCACGTCGCCCTCCTCATCCAGACCGTGGGGGCGCTCGTCCTCGTCTGGCTCCTCCGCGACTTCGACCGCCTGACCACGTACTACGTGGTCGTGGAATGGGCGGCGCTCCTCTTCGCGGTGGGAGCGCTTTTCGTGCTGCGTCGGACGATGAAAGACGCGCCCCGTCCCTTCCGCACGCCCGCCTACCCGTGGGTCCCCCTGGCCTTCCTGGTCGGGACGTTCGTGGGCCTCGTCGCGATCGTGTGGGGCGAGATCGACCAGCCGACGCCGAACTACTCGCCGATCTGGGGACTGCTCGTGTCGCTCGCGGGCTTTCCCGCCTACAGGATCTGGCGCGGGAAGCGCTGACGCCCTAGCCGCGCTCCGACCGCTCGAGGAACCTCCGGCAGCGGTGGCGCACGATCTCGTCGCGGGAACCCGACCGGAGCTCGCGGAGGCGCGCGACGATGGCGGCGTGATCCGTGGGGCTCGGGCGCATCTTCTTGCGCAGGACCATCGTCACGAGGCCGTGCTGTCCGTCGGGGAGCGCCATGAGCCCCGGCAGGTCCTCGAGGAGCCGGTCCATCGGCCGCGACTCGAGATCGTGAACGAACGCCGCCATCTCCGGGAAGGTCATGGCGGTCTTGCCGATCCGGATGAGTGTCGATGAATCGTCCGGGTTGTCTTCTTCTTCGGTCAGGAAAGTCATTGGTGCTCGCATCCCTCGCGCGCTCCCAATGCAAGCGGCGAGCCTGGGCCAAGTCGCTGAATGAACACGGCTGGCGAAGCGGGGATGGTAATCGGCGTCCGATTCTCGGACATTCAAGCCAGACGAAAGCAGTCGGGGGCAACCAGCTTCGAGTCGTTCCTCGAGCAACTCCGTCCGGACGGAGTTGCTTCAAGAACTACTTGAACGAGCGCGCCGAAAGTTCCGGCGCGCTCAGAACGCGGCGGGCGGCTCCACTCCTCGGCCCAGCGTCCCCATGGGGATGCCGAGGTAGTCCCGCGCGTTGAAGAAGCAGACGTCCGCGACGAGCCGGCCGAGGAGCTTGCGGTCGTCGGGCAGGAGGCCCTGGCGCACGTCGTTCCCGAGGATGCTGCAGAGCAGCCGGCGGAAGTACTCGTGGCGGGAGTAGGAGAGGAAGCTCCGCGAGTCCGTCACCATCCCGATGAAGCGCGAGAGGAGGCCCATGTTCGAGAGGGCGCGCATCTGCGCTTCCATCCCTTCCCGCTGGTCCAGGAACCACCAGGAGGTCCCGTACTGCAGCTTGCCCGGGAACGGTGCCGTCCTGGAAGTTGCCGACCATGGTCGCGAAGAGCTCGTTGTCCCGCGGGTTCAGGTTGTAGAGGATGGTCTTGGCGAGCTGGTCGCGTCTCGTCGAGGCGGTCGAGGAAGCGGGCGAGGGGCCGCGCCATCTCGAAGTCGCCGATGGAGTCGAAGCCCGTGTCCGGTCCGAGCTTTCGGCGGAGCCGCGTGTTGTTGTTGCGGAGCGCGCCCAGGTGGTACTGCTGCACCCAGCCCCGCGCGTGGTCCATGATCGCGAAGCGGTGGAGGAGGGCCGAGCGGTACCGTAGGACCTCGCCGCGGTCGGGAGTGCGGCCCGCTCGCGCCTTGTCGAACGTCGCCGCGACCTCGGCGTCCGTCCACGGCTCGGCGTACGGCTCCTCCAGCCCGTGGTCGCACGCGCGGCAGCCCGCTTCGTGGAAGGCGGCGTGGCGCCGGGCCGAGGGCGTCCATGAACTGCTGGAAGCCCGCGATCGACGCCCCCGCCGCCGCCTCCAGGCGGTTCAGCCACTCGTTGAAGGCGGGAGGGTCGTCGACGCCGAGGGCGCGGTCGGGCCGCCAGGTCGGGTAGACGCACGTGGGCGGGTCGTGGCGCAGGGCGAGTGCCTGGTGGTGGTCGAGGGGTCCACGGGGTCGTCGGTCGTGCACACGACCGCGACCCGGAACTGCTGCAGCAGGCCCTGCGTCGTGAAGCCCGGCTCCTGGAGCCGCTCGTTGCAGCGGTCGAAGATCGCGCGCGCCGTCTTCGGCGAGAGGAGCTCCGTGACGCCGAAGGGCCGCGGCGAGCTCCATGTGCGTCCAGTGGTACAGCGGGTTTCGGAGCGTGTCGGGGAACCGTCTTCGCCCACGCTTCGAACTTCTCCCAGTCGGAGGCGTCGCCCGTGCAGAATCGCTCGGCGCACGTCCCGTCCGCGCGCATGGCCCGCCACTTGTAGTGGTCGCCCTCCAGCCAGATCTCGGTGATCGACCGGAAGCGGTGGTCGAGGGCGATCTGGTCGACGGGAAGGTGGCAGTGGTAGTCGACGATCGGCAGGTCGCGGGCTCCTTCGTAGAGCTCGCGCGCGACCTCCGTGTCGAGCAGGAAGTCGGGTCCGGGGAACGGCTTCATCCGGACGACGCCTCGCCGAGGTCGGGAGGAACGAGTCTCGGCGTGAGCAGATGGATGATGGCGAGGGCGGCGAGGTAGGCGAAGCCGGCCATGAAGAAGACGGCCACGTAGCTGCCCGTCCGCTGGAGGATCTCGCCCACCACGATCGAGATGAGCATGCCGCCCACGGCGCCCGCCATTCCCCCGAAGCCCACGACCGAGCCCACCGCCCGCCGGGGGAACATGTCGGAGGTGAGCGTGAAGAGGTTGGCGGACCAGCCCTGGTGCGCGGCGGCGGCGATGGCGACGAGCCCCACCGCCGCCCACAGGTTGGAGACGTGGGACGCGAACATGATCGGAGTCACCGCGAGCGCGCACACGAGCATCGCGGTCTTGCGCGCCGCGTTCACGGTCCAGCCCCGCTTGATGAGGGAGGAGGAGAGCCAGCCCCCGCCGATGCTGCCCACGTCGGCCACGAGGTAGATCACGACGAGGGGCAGGCCGATCGACTTGAGGTCGAGACCGTGGTTGCGATTCAGGAAGTCGGGGATCCAGAAGAGGTACAGCCACCAGATGGGATCGGTCATGAACTTGCCGATGGCGAAGGCCCAGGTCTGGCGGTGGGGGAAGAGCTTGCTCCACGGGATGGGCGTGATCTTCTCGGCGGGGTCGCTGCGGATGTAGGCCATCTCCGCGGGGGAGAGCCGGGGGTGCTCCTCCGGCGAACGGTAGCTTCGAATCCACCAGGCCAGCCAGAGGAACCCCGTAAGGCCGGTGGCGATGAACGCCCACTGCCAGCCCCAGTGGAGGGTGATCCAGGGAACGACCAGGGGGGTGACGAGCGCCCCCACGTTCGTGCCGGAGTTGAAGATGCCGGTGGCGAGGGCGCGCTCCTTCTTGGGGAACCACTCCGCCACCGTCTTGATGGAGGCGGGGAAGTTGCCCGCTTCCCCGAGGCCGAGCAGGAAGCGCATGAGCGCGAAGCCCGCCGCCGCCCCCGAGAGCATCACGACCGAGAGGCCGGTGGTGGCGTCGAGGTTGATCGTGGGGAGCTTCAGCCACGGCATCTTGTCCGCGAGCGCGTGGCCCACCGCGGCCACGCTCCAGAGCACGATGGCGATGGCGAAGCCGAGCCGCGTGCCCAGCTTGTCCATGACACGACCCGCGAGGAGGAGCCCGATCGCGTAGGCGAGCTGGAAGGTGAAGACGATGGCCGCGTAGATCCGCTCGTCCTGCCAGCCGAACTCCTGGACGAGAGTCGGCTTCAGGATGCCGATGACCTGGCGATCCACGTAGTTGATGGTGGTGGCGAAGAAGATGAGCGCGCAGATGATCCAGCGCTGGTAGCCGCCGCCGGGAATCGTCATTGATTGACGCCGCTGGCCAGGAAGCCTCCGTCCACGCACAGCACCTCGCCGTTCACGAAGCTCGCGGACTCCGAGGCGAGGAATATGCACGCCCCCTGCAGCTCCTCCACCTGCCCGAAGCGGTGCACGGGCGTCCTCATCTTGAACTCCGCGCCGCGCGGGCTCTCGTCCAGGAGCTTGGTGTTGAGCGGGGTGCGGAAGACCCCGGGTGCAATCGCGTTGACGTTCACGCCCTTCGGCCCCCACTCGAGGGCGAGGGCGCGGGTGAGGCCGGCCACTCCCGCCTTGCTCGCAGTGTAGGCGGCGACCTCGAAGAGGCCGACGAACGAGGCGAGGGACGCGATGTTGACGATGCGGCCGTAGCCCTTCTCCGTCATGTGGCGGCCGAAGACCTGGCAGGCGCGCATGGTGCCGGTGAGGTTCGTCTCGAGGATGGCCTGCCACTCGTCGTCGGGCACGTCGAGGCTGGCCGTGCGCTTCGTGCGGCCCGCGCAGTTGACGAGGATGTCCACCGGCCCGAGGCCGGCGACCGTGTCCTTGAGCACCGCCTCGAGCGAGGCCCGGTCCGTGACGTCGGACTGCAGGCGCAGCGCCTTCCTTCCGCGCTTCTCGACCTCGGCCGCCGCCTCCTCCACCTGCTCGCGTCGGCGCGAGCTCGCGACGACGTTCGCTCCCGCTTCCGCGAGGCCCTTCGTGAGGGCCATGCCGATCCCCGAGGTCCCGCCGAGTACGACCGCCACCCGTCCTTCGAGATCGAGTCCCTTGAATCCCAATGTCCCCCCGAGCGATGCCGAGTACCTTACACGATGCCCGCGCCCCTGCGCGCTTCCGCCGGACGCTCCGCCGCCTTGCGCGTGCGGTAGCCGCTCTTGCGGAACGTCGCCGACCGGATCGACGGCCCCGCCCGCGCGCTGGCGGGCGATGGCCAGGATGGGAGCCACGTCGGTGGTGAACGCGTCCTTGAGCGTCTGGAGCGCCATCAGCGGCGTCGTTCCGCTCCTGGTGCTCGGAGAGGGCGGCGCGGTCCACGAGGTGGGCCTGCACGTAGGCGCGCACGAGCTCCATAGCACTCGTGGCATCAGCGACTCCACGGGGTCGGTGACGTTGTGCGACTGGTCGAGCATGTGGGAGGGGTCGAAGCCCTGGCACCCTCTCGAGCTCCGCGTCCACGAGCTCGTTGAAGATCAGGAAGAGCTGGAAGGGCTTGATGGAGCCCGCGTCGAGGTCGTCGTCCCCGTACTTGCTGTCGTTGAAGTGGAAGCCCGCGAGCTTCCCGAACTGGATGAGGCGCGCCACGATCATCTCGATGTTCACGTTGGGGGCGTGGTGGCCGAGGTCCACGAGGGAGAAGGCACGATCGCCCCAGCTCGCGCGACGCAGTGGTAGCTCATGCCCCAGTCGTTGAGCACGGTCGAGTAGAAGGCCGGCTCGTAGAGCTTGTGCTCGATGAAGAGGCGCCAGCCCGTCGGGCAGGGCGCTGTAGATCGCGCGCAGGCTG
Organism: uncultured Acidobacteriota bacterium; assembly: GCA_963742595.1. Taxonomy (GTDB): domain Bacteria; phylum Acidobacteriota; class Vicinamibacteria; order Fen-336; family Fen-336; genus CAVPGH01. The sequence goes on from CAVUMT010000001.1 coordinate 3,086,343, forward strand.
TCCAGGTAGCGGTCGAGGGCACGGCGGAAATGCTGCTGGCCCGGGAAAGTTCCCGCCGTCGCCGATCCACACGGTGTGGGAGCGCGCGCCGAGCTTCTGCCCGAGCTCCAGGCACTCGAGGTTGTGCTCGACCGCCTGCCGCGCACGGCCGCGTCGGTGTGCGAGAGGCTGCCGAACTTGTAGGAGAGCCTCTGGCCCGGCTGGTCCTCGAAGGTGTTCGAGTTCATGGAGTCGATCGAAGAGCCCGCGCGCCTGCCGCGAAGGCCTTGAGCTCGGCCGGACGTGTCGGGCTTGTCCCAGGGGATGTGCAGCGAGATCCCGGGGGTGGTCGCGCACGAGCTTGTTGGACGACCTCGCAGTCCTCGAGCTTCTCGAAGACGTTCGCGGGGCTCCGCCGGGGCCGGGGAAGCGCGCGAAGCGCGTGCCGCCGGTGCCCACGCCCCATGAGGGCAGCGGCGACCCGGAAGGCCCCGGCGCGCTCGGTCAGCCGCTCGATCTCGACGCCGCGGCGACGCGAGCCGCCGGCCGAGGTGCTCGTAGTCCTCCGTGAGCGCGGGGAGGCGCTTCTCGTTCTCCTCGGCGATCTGCGCGTCGCTCAGCGGAACCCCATGGCTGCCCTCCCTTCATCGACCCTCGGCGCCGCGCTTCGTCATCGCGTGAAGGCCGCGACATTGCCCGCGTCCACGTTCAGGATGTTGCCCGTGGACTTGGCCGAGAGGTCGGAGGCGAAGAAGTAGCACGGCCTCCGCGACGTCCTCCGGGAAGACGCTGCGCTTCAGCAGGCTGCGCTTCCGGTAGAAGTCCTCGACCTCGTCCTCGCGATCTTGTTGCTCGCCGCCCGCTCCTGCTTGCCAGCGTCCCGCCCCAGATGCGCGAGCCGCGGATCACCGCGTCCGGGTTCACCACGTTCACGCGGATGCCCGAGCTCGGCGCCCTCGAGGGCGAGGCAGCGCGCGAGGTGCAGCTCCGCGGCCTTGGCCGTGCAGTAGGCGGCGGCGCCCGGCGGAGGCCACGAGCGCGTTCTTGCTGCCCACGAAGACGATCGAGCCGCCGCGGCCCTGGCGCTTCAGGAGCCGGAAGGCCTCGCGCGCGACGAGGAAGTAGCCGGTGGCGAGGATGTCCATGTTCTTGCTGCCAGATGCTCGAGCGTCGTCTCGTCGACGGGCGAGGCCGAGGCGATGCCCGCGTTGCACACCACGATGTCGAGGCCGCCGTACTCGCGCGACCGCGAAGGCGAAGCGTCGCGCACCGGACGCCTCGTCGGTCACGTCGCAGCGGACGCCGCGCACGCGGTCCGCGCCGTAGGCCTTCCGCAGCTCGGCGGTGGCGGCCGTCGAGCGCCTCCGTGTCGAGGTCGGTGAGCACGACGGAGGCGCCTTCGGCGAGCAGCCGCCGCGCGGTCGCGCCGCCGATGCCGCCCGCACCGCCCGTGACGAGCGCGACCCGGCCCTCCAGGCTCTTCGGCTTGGGCAGCCGCTGGAGCTTGCGCCTCCTCGAGCGATCCAGTACTCGATGTCGAAGGCCTCCTGCTCCGGACATGGGCACGTAGGTGTCGACGCCCTCCGCCCAGCGCATGACGTTGATCGTGTTCACGTAGTACTCGGCGGCGACGCGGGCCGTCGCCTTGTCGCTGCTGGAACGACAGCAGGCCGAGGCCGGGGATCGAGCACGAGCACCGGATAGGGGTCGCGCATGGCGGGCGAGTCGGGCCGCTGGCAGCGCTCGTAGTAGGCCGTCGTACTCCTGCGCGGTACTGCTCGACGAGCTCCGGGAGCCGCGCCGAGGAGGTCCGCGGCGCTCTCCTCGCGCGGGTGCGAAGGGCACGAAGAGGGGCTGCGACCTTGCGTGCGCAGGAAGTGGTCGGGGCAGGTGGTGCCGCGGGCGGCCAGCTCCGCGCAGCGCGCGCGGCCCACGAACTCGAGCACCGCCGGCGAGTCCGACGTGGTGCATGACCTTGGGCGAGAGCGTGCTCGAGACGAGGCCACGCAGGACGGGCGCGACCGCGGCCAGCAGGGCGTCGCCGCTCGGCTCCGGGCAGCGGCGCCGGCGAGTCGGCGCCGAAGGGCTCGGGCTCGGCTCTTGCGCGTCGAGCCAGTCGGCCGCCTTCTGGATGACGCGCAGCGTCGTCTGGTAGCAGTCCTTCGACGTCTTGCCCCCAGGTGACGAGGCCGTGGCTGCCCAGCACGAGGCCCTCGAGGCCGGGCTTCTCGGCCGCGAGCCTCCCGACCTTGAGCCCGAGGTCGAAGCCCGGTCGCTGCCAGGGCACCCAGCCGATCTCGTCCGCCGAAGACCTCGCGGGTGAGCCGCTCGCCGTTCTTCGCGGCCGCGATCGCGATGATCGCGTCCGCGTGCATGTGGTCGATGTGGCGGTGGGGGATGAAGCAGTGGGGCGGGGTGTCGATGCTGGTGGCGCGCGGGTTGAGGTTGAACGCGCAGTGCGGGAAGTAGCCCGGCCATCTCGTCCTCGTGCGCCGAGCCCGCGGTAGAGCTTCTTCAGCGCCTCGAGCTTGTCCACGTAGAGCGTGGCGAAGCCGTCCATCTTCATGCTGGCCGAGGTCGCCGCCCGAGCCCTTGACCTACAGCACCGCACCTTCTGGCCGCGTGAGGGGATCCTTCCTCGGGATCTTGGCCGACGTGTTGCCGCCCCCGTAGTTCGTGATGCGGAGGTCGGAGCCCAGGAGGTTCGAGCGGTAGAGGAGCAGCTCCGGCTCCGAGAGCCCGGCGGAGGCGGCGTCGTCCCACTTGTCGGGGAGGCGATCGGCGGTCATAGACAAAGCACCGTGAGCCGCTTCGGCCCGTGCGCCCCGAGCACGATCATGCGCTCGATGTCGCCGGTGCGGCTGGGGCCGGTGACGAGCGCGATCATGCTCGGGAACCCCGGCGTGTAGCGGCGCTTGACGAGCTCGTAGGCCTCGTAGAGGTCCCCCACGAGCTGCTCGCGGCGGGCGAGCACCACGTGGTGCGGGGGGAGCACGGAGAGCGCGCGTCCCCCCGCGCTGCGGCTCGTCAGGAGGACGCTCCCCGTCTGGGCCACGAGGGCGTCGCACTCGGTGAAGGAGGCGTCGCAGGACTCGAGCTGGGCGGACGGGTACCCGTCGTCGATCCGGAGGACGGCGAGGTCGAGCGCGCGGGCGGCGAGGGCCGCCCGGTCGGTCAGCTGTCCGCGGTGGGTGGCGACCGTCTTCCAGCCCGCTTCCTCCGCGAGCTCGCGGAGCGCTCCCTCCAACGAGACCTTGCCGTCGAGGAGGCGGAACTCCGTGTGCAGCTCTTCGGAGCGCGCCCGGAAGAGGTGGAGGCTCTCCTCCTGGAACCGCCCGGCGGGGGGGAGCGAGGCCCGAGCCCGCTCCGCCGGCGGGGTCTCGCTCGCGGACCCGTGGTGTCCGCGGGTCGGTACGCGCAGGGCCTCGCGGATCCGGGCGAGGATCGCTTCGCGATCGTCGCCCGGCCCGGGCACCACCGGAGGTAAGGCACTCATCGGCGGCGTCTCCACCACTCTCGGAACGTCTGGGGGGCGACCCGGGGCAGCTCGCGGCTGGCCGTCCACGGCCGCGCGGGATCGAAGCCGAGGCGGCGGATCGGGGGGTGCAGGCGCTGGAGGACCCGCGCGGCCCGCACCGACCAGCGGTAGAGGCGGGGGCTCCGCACCACCCGCGCGAACGCGCGATAGGCCTTTCGCTCGGCGCCGTCGTCCGCGGCGCGAACGGCGTCGCGGCGGTTCCGGAGCAGGTGGTGGTGCAGGTCGATGCCCACCGGGCACGTCTCGGTGCAGGCGCCGCACAGCGACGAGGCCGCGCTCAGGTGCTTCCACTCGCCGAGGCCGCGGAGGACGGGCGTGATCACGGAGCCGATGGGCCCCGAGTACGTCGTGCCGTAGGCGTGGCCGCCCACGGTGCGGAAGACCGGGCACACGTTGAGGCACGCGCCGCAGCGGATGCAGCGCAGCGCGTCGCGCTTCTCGGGGTCGGCGAGGAGGCTCGTGCGCCCGTTGTCCAGGAGCACCACGTGGTACTCGTCGGGACCGTCGGGCTCCCCCGGCTGGCGCGGTCCCGAGTAGAGCGTGTTGTAGCAGGCGAGGGCCTGGCCGGTGCCCGCGTTGGCGAGAAGGGGGAGGAAGAGCGCCAGGTCCTCGAGCCGGGGCAGGATCTTCTCGATTCCCACGAGCGTGATCAGGGTACGCGGCAGCGCCGCGCCCAGCCGGGCGTTGCCCTCGTTCTCCGTGATCGAGATCATTCCCGTCTCCGCGATCGCGAAGTTGGCCCCGGTGATCCCCGCGTCCGCCTCCACGTACTTCTGGCGGAGCACCCGGCGGGCGATCATCGTGAGCTCCTCCGGGCTCTCCGTGGGCGCTACCTTCAGCTCCTGCGTGAAGAGCGCGCCGATCTCCGTCCGCGTGAGGTGCATTGCGGGGAAGACGATGTGGTACGGGGGCTCGCGGCGGAGCTGGACGATGAACTCGCCGAGGTCCGACTCCACGACCTCCATCCCCGCCTTCTCGATCGCCTCGCTGAGGCCGATCTCCTCCGCGGTCATGGCCTTCGACTTCACGATCGAGCGCACCTGACGCCCGCGCAGGATCTCCAGGATCACCTCGCGGGCGCGGGCGGCGGTGCCTGCCCAGTGCACCCGCGTGCCCCGGGCCTCCAGGCGCGACACGAACTCCTCGAGGTGGTCGTCGAGCCGGAGGAGCGCGTCCCACTTCACGTCCCCCGCGGCCTCCCGCGCCGCCGGGTAGTCGCGGTAGGCGCCGCGGCTCTTCTCCCGCTGCGCCCTGTACTTGTCGAGCCCCGTCTCCACGAGGGCGTGGAGCCGCGCGTCCCCGGCCGCCGTCCGCGCTTTTTCGCGGAAGAGAAGGGCGGGCGTCGTCATTGCCGGGCCAGGACCTCCGCGAGATGGAGCGTGCCCGGCCGCGGATCCCGGCGCGCGAGGAGGCCTCCGAGATGGAGGAGGCAGCTCGAGTCGTTGGAGACGATGTAGTCCGCTTTCGTGGCCCGCGCGGCCTCGCACTTGGCCTCGCCCATCGCCGTCGAGATCATCGGGAACTTGACGGCGAAGCTCCCTCCGAAGCCGCAGCACGTATCCGTGTCCGCCATCTCCACGAGCTCCAGGTCCTTCACGCGCGCGAGGAGGGCGCGGATCGGCCGCCGGAGCCCCAGCTCGCGCAGGCCGTGGCAGCCGTCGTGGACGGTGACGCGGGCGGCGAAGCGGGCCCCCACGTCCTCCACCCCGAGCCGCGACACGAGGAACTCCGAGAACTCCCAGGTGCGGCCGGCCAGGTCGCGCACCGCGTCCAGCCTCGCCGCGTCCTCCGCGAACAGCTCGCGCGCGAAGACCTTCAGCATGGCCGCGCACGAGCCCGACCCCACCACCACCGCCTCGTACGCGGCGAGGCGCGTCACCAGGTCGCCCGCGACCGCGCGAGCCTCATCCCAGCAGCCGGAGTTGAAGGCAGGCTGCCCGCAGCAGGCGGGTGCGTCGGGACACTCGACGGCGTGGCCGAGGCGCTCGAGCACGCTCACCATCCCGATGCCGGCGGCCGGGCAGAAAACGTCCACGAAGCAGGGAACGAGAAGGGCGACTCTCATCGCGATGGTGCCGGTACTATAGCCTCCTCGCGGCACCCCGACAGCCGCGGTCGCGGGGACCGGTGCCGTTCTTTTCGACGAACCTCTCGAGCCGGAGGTTCGTGCCTCTCAAGTCTATATCGGTCAGCTTGATAGACGGGCCAGCTCCACGGACGACTCGGCGGTGGGCCGGCCAGCGGGTTTCGACGGCCGGAACTCTCCGCCGGGCCCTTACGACGGAAGGCTCACGGGCTGCTGCGTGCGTGCGGAGCGGTAGAGCGCCTCCACCGCGACCAGGCTGCGCAACCCCTCGCGACCGTTGCAGCGAGGCTCGGCGCCCTCGCGGATCGCGCGCAGGAAATCCTCGAGAGCCGCCCGGTGGCCGCGCACGTCGGAGACGACGGGGGAGCTGGCGCTCGCGGTCTTTCCCGCCTCGCTCCCCGCGAGGTCGGGACGGGGCGTCCGCAGGTCCGCGCGCAGCAAGCGGTCGTGCTCGATCACCACCGTGCCTTCCGTGCCCGTGATCTCTACCTGGCGCGGATAGCCGGGGTAGGCGGCCGTCGTGGCCTCGTAGGTGGCGAGGGCACCGCTCGCGAACTCGAGCGTCGCCACGAGGGTGTCCTCGGCCTGGATCGCGTGCAGCGCGGTCGCGCTCCGGGCCCACACCCTCCGCACGTCGCCGAGCAGCCAGAGGAGGAGGTCCACGGTGTGGATGCCCTGGTTGATGAGCGCCCCGCCCCCGTCCAGCGCCGGCGTCCCCCGCCAGCGCGACTGCGCGTAGTACTCGGGAGCGCGCCACCACTTGACCCGTGCGGAGGCGAGGAGGGGGCGGCCGAGCGCGCCTTCGTCGACGGCCCGCTTCAGGGCGACGAAGTCGGGGGTGAAGCGGTCCTGGAAGAAGACGCCGAGCTTTCGTCCCGCCTTTTCGCACTCCTCGACCAGCTCCTGCGCCCGCGCCACCGTGACGTCGATCGGCTTCTCGGTGAGGACGTGGAGGCCCTGGCGTGCCGCGGCGATGCCCTGGGCGGCGTGAAGACCCGAGGGGCTTCCGATGAGGACGACGTCCATCGGGCGGTGGCGGAGGAACGACTCGTCGCTCGCGTAGGCGGCGGCGCCGTGCCGCTCGGCCAGGCGGCGCACCTTCTCGCCGTTGGGCCCCGCCACCGCGACGACCGCCACGCCCTCGATCTCGCTCGCCGCGCGCGCGTGCGTGTCGCTGATGTTGCCGCCCCCCAGGATCCCCACGTGTATCGTCAAGGCCCCTCCCCGGTCCCCAAGCCTAACGTGTCGACGCCGCGGATTCGAGGGTTCCGCCCCACAAAACGCGGGACGGGGCGCTAAATCCGATTGCAGTGCGTCCCCGGCCGCCATAGCCTTGCGCGCGGAGGTGACACGGTGGCTTCCCGACGACGCTTCCTGTCCGGCGCCGGCTCTCTGGCCTTCTACCTGGGCAGCGGGCTCGGCCGCGTGTCCGCTCGGACGACCGCTCCCGCGGCTTCGGCCGCCACCGACGTCGGGCGGCTGGACCGGCTCTTCCGCGATCCGCCGCTCGAAGCGCGGCCGATGACGCGCTGGTGGTGGTTCGGGGGGGCGGTGACCCCGGAGGAGATCACGCGCGAGCTGACGTTCATGCGCGACGCGGGTCTCGGAGGCGCCGAGATCCAGCCTCTTTATCCGGTCGCGGTGGACGACGCCGCCCGGGGGATCCGGAACGTCCGCTACTTCACGGACGAGTGGTACGAGCTCTTGCGGCACACGATCCGGGAGAGCCGTCGGCTCGGCCTCGACGTCGACTTCACCCTGGGCAGCGGCTGGCCCTACGGCGGCCCCTTCGTCCCCACCAGCCTCTCCGCCCGCCGGCTCGCCGTCCTCACGCGCGACGTCGCGGGGCCGCAGCCGCTCGAGTGGCGTCTCACCCCGCACCTGACCGGCGACGACCGGATCGTGGGAGTGGTGGCGGCGCCGGTGGGGAAGGACGAGGCGCCGGAGCTCGCGCGGTCGCGCGTGCTGACCGACCAGCCGCGGCCGAACCCCGGCAACCCTCGCGAGGAGCGCGGCATGATCGCCTGGGCCGTACCCGAGGGCGAGTGGCGCGTCTACGTTCTCCTGGACCAGCCGACCGGGCAGCAGGTCAAACGCCCGACGCTGGGAATGGAGGGCCCCGTCCTGGATCACTTCAGCGCCGAGGCCTTGCAGGTGTTCCTCCGCGGGGCCGGCGATCGCGTGATGGAGGCGGTGACGCGCGGCGGGGCGCCGGGGTTTCGGTCGATCTTCTGCGACAGCCTCGAGGTGTACGGGGCGGACTGGACGGGCAAGCTGCTTCCGGAGTTCAAGAAGCGCCGCGGCTACGACCTCGGACCCTACCTGCCCGCGCTCTGGCAGCAGGCGGGGCTCGACACGCCGCACGTGCGCTACGACTACCACCTCACGCTCTCGGACCTGATGCTCGAGTACTTCTTCCGCCCGCTCGTGGACTGGAGCGAGCGCCGCGGGATGAAGGCGCGCATCCAGGCCCACGGCGCTCTCGCGGACGTCATGCAGGCCTACGGGCTCGCGCACGTGCCGGAGGGGGAGAACATCTTCCTCGGCGACCGCTACATGGTGAACCTCCGCCACCGGCGGCTCGCCTCCTCGGCCGCGCACCTCTACGGGCGTCCCCTCGTCTCCGGCGAGACCTACACGTGGCTGCGCACGCCTCTCTTCATGACGACGCTCGAGCAGATGAAGGCGGCCACGGACTCCACGTTCCTCGACGGTTTGAACCACCTCGTCAACCACGGGTACTCGTACTCGCCCCCCGCGGCGGGGGAGCCGGGGTGGGCCTTCTACGCCTCCACGGAGATCAACCACACGAATACGTGGTGGCGGCACTACCCGCACGTGGCGGCCTACGTGCGCCGCGCGCAGGCGCTGCTGCGGGAAGGCGTCGCCGTCAACCCCGTCGGCGTCTACCTGCCTCTGTCCGACGTCTTCGCCGGACAGGGCGCGGGGGGCCTGCACATGGACGTGGAGTTCGAGCGGCAGCTCGGCCCCGAGTTCCTGTTCGGCCTGCGGACCGCCGGCTACGACTTCGACCTCGTGCACGACCACGCGCTGGCCACGCTTGCGCGCGTGGAAGGGGGGCGGCTGCGCGCGGGCACGGCCGCCTTCTCCGCGGCGATGGTCCCCGCGGTACGGCTCATGCCCCCGGCGTCGCTCGCGCGGCTCGCCGAGCTCGCGGACGCGGGCGGGCACGTGATCTTCGTGGAGCGCGTCCCCGAGGGGACGCCCGGGCTGCAGGACCGGGAGAAGCGCGACGCCGCGCTCGCGGCGACGCTCGTCCGGATGTGGGGTCCCGAGAAACCGGCGCTCGGCGCGACGCGCACGACGCGCGGCGGAGGCAGCGTCTCCCTCGTCGCGGACAACGCCGCCGCGTTCGCCCGGCTCGCCGCGGTGCTTCCTCCCGATTTCCAGATCGTCTCGGCGGGTGAAGGGCGCGACGCGGCGGCGCTCGCAACCGCGCGCCAGAACGTGGGCTTCCTGCATCGCCGCTCGGGAGCGGCCGACCACTACCTCGTGGCCAACGTCTCCGGACAGCCCTTCTCGCTCCGCGTCCGGCTCGGGGCCGGGCATAGAGCACCTCGCCGGTGGGACGCGGCCACCGGCGTCCAGTCGGCCCTCGCCTACGAGTACGTGTCTTCCGGCGGCGGGAGAGCGACGGAGGTGGAGCTGCAGTCTCGACCCGTTCGAGTCCTGCTTCGTCGTCTTCGGCCCGTCGACCGCGGCTCCCGTCGTCACCCGGACGCCGTTCGCCGGTCCCTTCCAGCAGTCGGGCCCGGAGATCGTCGGCCGCCTCGCCGCGGGAAGCCACGAGCTCGTGCTCGGGACGAAGAAGACGAAGCGGCTCGTGGTCGAGGGCCTTCCTGCCCCGATCGGGCTGGACGGCGGATGGACGCTCCGGCTCGGGCCGGGCTCGCCGGTGTCCCTGTCCGGTCTCGTCTCCTGGAACGACCTCCCTGCGGGCCGCGGCTTCAGCGGCTGGGGCACGTACGAGACCGGGTTCGATCTGCCCGCTCTCGGCGAGGACGTGGAGTGGGAGATCGACCTCGGCACCGTTCACGAGACGGCGGAGGTGACGCTGAACGGCAAGCCCCTGGGAGCCGCCTGGAAGAGCCCACGACGGCTCGACTGCGGAGCCGCCCTCCGCGCTGGGCGCAACGAGCTGAAGGTCGAGGTGGCGAACCTCTGGATCCACGCGATGCTCACCCGTCCCTCCCCGCCGGAATGGAAGGAAGTGGACGAGACGTTCGGGATCCGCTGGGGCCGCTACGGCGAGACGAAGCCGGAATTGGTGCCGCCGTCGGGTCTCCTCGGTCCCGTGCGGCTCCTACCGTGGAAAAAGGTCCGCATCACGATCTAGGAAACCCGGGTTGTGACCGAGTGTTACTTTTCGTACTCGTTCCGGACCGAGTTGCTTGAGACGTTACTTGAGGTGCGCCGAGGCCAGGTAACGTTAGAAGAGGTCCAGCGCGCAGAGGTGGTGGTAGATGCTGTCTCGCGTCTCCGCCGACCAGGCCGGGTAGCGAGCGGACATCTTCCCCCAGGCGGCGATCAGGCGGGCCGAGGCCATGCCCCCTCGGGGATTTGGTAGACGTCGGCCATGCTCCCGCCGTTCTCCCGCACGGCCACACTCCGGCTGAAGAAGGTCTGCTGGAGCACGAGAGCCGCGGCCACGTCGTCCTGGAAGGGGCCCAGGCCGGAGGGGGGGAGCGCGCGGGGAAGCGCCGTGAGAGCGCAGGGATATTGCGTGCCTGGGGGCGGTGCGATGTCCGCGAGGTAGGCGTCGTCCGTAGCGGTCTGGCCGTACGCGAGGGCTCCGGGAACGAGGGCGGCGGCCAGGAGGATGGACCGCATCACTCTTCCGCGAGCCGGCCGTAGAAGCGCTCGCGCAGGAGACGCTCCCGCGCGAGGTCGCCCGTGAGATAGGCGATGTCGGCCTGCTTCAGCAGGATCGACCGGCGGTCGGGCTCGCCCTTCTGCGCCTCCGCGTACAGCTCGGAGGCGACGTCGAGAGCGCGGCCGGCGAAGGCCGCGTCTCCCGCGTGCTCGTGCCAGAGCGTCGCGGGGACCCCGGCCTGGGCGAGCCGCTCCGCCATCCGCACCGCGTAACCGCGGGCGAGGTCGTAGCGCCGCTGCCAGAGAAGGACGTAGAAGTACTGCTCGGCCACGAACGTCTCCTCCAGACGCTCCTGAAACTGGTCGGCCATCTCGCGCTTGAGCGCGTCCAGGAGATCGAGGGTGATGGCTCCGGACCGGAGAAGCCGCAGGAGCGGGCTCCGTTCGCGATCCAGCAGGCGCCCCGCCGGAGCGCGAAGCCATTCCTCCGCCCGCTCGAGATCGCTCCGGGCGATCCCCACGTAGGCGGAGGCCACCGCGAAGCGGGCGTCGTCCCGCCACACCGCGGCCAGCCGAGCGAGGCGCTCGTCCGCTTCGGCGTAGCGCTTGAGGCGGGCGAGCGCTATCACCGAGGAGAGCGTGTAGATCGGCGCGGTAGGGCGCGACCTTTCCGCCCGCTGGAAATGCAGAAAGGCCAGCGCGGGCTCTCCCTGCTCGAGGGCCTTGCAGCCCTCGTTCCAGTCCACCATGGCCCCCAGCGCGCGATTCGCCTCCGCCTTCTCCTTCAGGAACGTCTGCACGTCCACGTCCTCGCGTGCGAGCAGCTTCTGGAGCACGAAGAAGAAGCCGTCCTTGCGGAGTGCCGACAGGTCCTCGTCGCCGAGCCCGAGGTCCGCGGGCGCGGCCACGGGTAGACAGCGCGGGTTCTCCTGGAGAAGCCGCTGATACTCCGTGAACATCTCGAAGAAGAGCTTGCGCCGCCCCGGCGCGACGAACGGGAGCCGGGCCACCTGCTCGTCGGTGCCGAGGACCACGTCGTCCACGTAGTAGGTGACGTTCGAGGCGTCGGAGAAGGGGGCGCCCACGAAGGAGAACTTGTCCACCGCGGAGCCGGGCTGGCGGGAGGCGTTGGGCTGTCCCTGGAGGGCGACGAGGGGGCGGCCCTCTCCCTCGCGCAAGACGGTCAGGTCGTAGGTCCCGGCGTCGAGGTCGTAGGAGACGTCGACCCCGTACCAGACGAAGGCCTCCACCGCGGCCAGCTTCCGGAAGACGCCGTCCGAGTGGTGGACGAGCATCCCCTCCCGCGTCCCCAGCCAGAAGGCGATGCCGTCCTTCTTCACCACGAAGTAGCGCGGGCCGGCGAGCGCAATGTTCAGCTCCTCGCGGGGATCGGTCGTGAGGAACGCGAAGTGGAAGTAGAGACGGCCCGTGCCGCGGACGGGGAAGTAGCCCTGGAGCTCCGGGAAGTCGCCGTCGCCGGCGACGTCCGTCAGCTCCACGGAGCGGAAACCGCTCAGGTGGTACGTGGAGCTGAGACGCGCCCGGCCCTTGCCCGTTCCCCTGTGCCATGCCCCCTGCCAGATCGCGAAGGTGTCGGGGCCGGTGGCCACCTCGTCGTCGTCGAAGCTGTAGCTCGCGAGGACGGCGGCGAGGAGCCCTAGCGCGGCGATCATCCGAGAGACCTCACTCCCCACGGTGGCACAGTGACTTGGGCACCGCGGTGATCCCTCACACGCGGAGCAACCACCGGCCCCTCAGCGAGTACAAGGGAGGGTGGCCACCTCTGCCATAATGGCCGCGATTTTTCCGGGAGAGCGCCGTGCGCTACGAAGGCAAGGTCGTGATCGTGACGGGCGGCACCAAGGGGATCGGCCAGGGCTGCGTTAGCACCTTCGCGGAGGCGGGATCCAGGGTCACCTTCTGCGCTCCCCACGAGCGGGAAGGCGACGCCCTGGCCGCCGAGCTCAACGCACGCCATCCGGGGGCGGCGCACTTCCAGAAGTGCGACGTGTCGAAGGAGGCCGAGGTCGAGCGGCTGGTGGACGAGACGGTGAACCGCGAAGGCCGCCTCGACTGCCTGATCAACAACGCGGGCTGGCACCCGCCCCACAAGCCCATCGACGATTTCACTGCCCAGGACTTCCGCGATCTCCTGGAGCTGAACCTCGTCGGCATGTTCGTGGCCTGCCGCCGCGCGCTGCCCCACCTCCGGAAGACGAAGGGGAACATCATCAACCTCGCGAGCCTGGTGGGGGCGATGGGACAGCTCCACGCCACGACCTACGTCGCCACGAAGGGAGCGGTCACCGCGTTCACCAAGGCCCTCGCCCTCGACGAGGCCGCTCACGACGTGCGCGTGAACTCCGTCTCCCCGGGCAACATCATGACTCCGCTCTGGCAGGAGGCGATCGACGCCGCTCCCGATCCCGCGAAGTGGCGCGCGGACGGCGACGCCGCGCAGCCGCTCGGCCGCATGGGCACGACCGAGGAAGCGGGCCGCCTCTGCCTCTTCATCGCCGCCGAAGCCACGTTCACCACGGGCGTCGACCACATCCTGTCCGGGGGCGCGGAGCTGGGCTACGCCCGGAAGACGCGCAAGGGCTGAGGGGCTACACCGTCATCAGGTCGGCGATCCTCACCGGCTGGCCGGCGTCCATGCTCTTGCGGGCGGCGATCCCGGTGAGGCAGGAGAGAGCACCCGCCCGCGAGTCGGGAAGGCGCATGTAGTCGGGCATCTCCACGTTCCGGAAGATGAGGTCGCGCAGGCGATCGTCGCCGCCGCCGTGGCCCCCCTCCGGGTTCGGGATGTCGATCTTGACGCGCGGGCCGAAGTTCTTGATCACGAACATCTCGGATTCCTCGGGCACCGTCCAGGCCTGGCGCTCGTAGTCGCGGACCTCGAGGCGGCCCTTCGTCCCGTTGAAGGCCACCCGGTACCCCTCGATGGGCATGAACGTGTTGAGCGAGTAGCTCATGGCCACGTCGTTCGAGTACTTGACCACCGCGTTCATCGTGTCGGGGATGTTCACGTCCTCCTTGAAGACGCAGCCGTCTCGGAGGTAGCCGTCCGCCTTCTCGCAGTCGACGTAGAGCTCGACGAGGTTCTTCTTTGTCGTGATGTCCCAGTGGAAGGGACACACCGACTTGTGGGGGCAGGTCCGGCAGTTCACCGCCCGGAAGGGGCCCGAGCGGCCGTAGTTCCGGAGGCTGCCCGTGGCCGTGACCTCCACGGGGTCCGCGTCGAGCCACCAGTTCACGAGGTCGAAATGGTGCGTGGCCTTGTGCACCCAGAGCGAACCGCTCTTCTCGCGCAAGCGGTGCCAGCGGCGGAAGTAGTCGGCCCCGTGCGTCGTGTCGAGGTACCAGGAGAAGTCCACGGAGGTGACCTTCCCGATCTCGCCGGACTGCAGGACCTCCTTGATCTTCTGGTGCTTGGGGGCGTAGCGATAGTTGAAGGTGACGATGATCTTCTTGTTGTTCCGCTTCTCCGCGTCGAGCACGGCCCGGCACTGCGTCTCGTCCGTGACCATCGGCTTCTCGGTCATGACGTCGACGCCGCGGTCGAGGGCCTTCACGATGCAGTCCACGTGGTAGGCGTCGACCGTCGTCACGCACAGCAGCTCGGGCTTCGCCTTGTCCAGCATCTCCTCGAGGCTGGTGAAGGTGGGACAGGAGACTCCGATCTGCTTCCGGGCCGCCTCCACGCGCAAGGGGTTGACGTCGCAGAGGCCCACGAATTCGAGGACATCCCCGTAGCGCTGCACCAGGGGTCGTCCCCACATCCCCACGCCCCGAACGCCCGTGCCCACGATGGCGTAGCGCCGGGGGGCCGTCGCGGCAGCGCTCGCGCTCCCCGGAACGAGCGAGGCCACCGCCGCCCCTCCCGCCACCGTGACGAACTCCCTCCGAGAGACTCCGTCGCTCGCCGACATGGGCACCTCCGTGGTCCGGCCGCGGACTCCTAGCTTACCTAGAAGTAGAGCTTGATGCCCAGCTGGATGATCCGCGGGTCGCGCGTCGAGTTCGGCTCTCCGAAGAACGTGCCGAGGACGCGGGTGTCGCCGGTGGGCCGGACGTTGTTGGTGACGGCGAGGTTCGTGTAGTTGTTGAAGATCGCCGCTCCCGTCTGGCCCGCGCCGTTGACCACGTTCGTCGTCGTGTTGAGCTGGTTGAACTCCGCGGTGTTGAACGCGTTGAACATCTCCACCCGGAGCTGCAGGTAGCGCCGCCCGCTCGAGCCGATCGGGAAATTCTTGAAGACCGAGATGTCGAAGTTCGTGAAGCCCGGGTTGCGGAGGTAGAAGCGGTCGTAGGGGCCGCGGTCGTTGATGCCGGGCACGCTGATCGCGGCGGGATTGATCCGGCTTTCCCCCGAGACGTCGGCGGTGCCGTCCCCGGCCCGGAACCGGGGCTGGACGCCCCCCGCGTTGCCGCCGGCGTCGCTGCCGAGCAGCCTCTGCGTCGCGTTGACGCCCGCGATGTTGAGCGTGAGCTCGATGGGGTTGCCAGTGGCGATCCACGTGATGCCGGACAGCGTCCAGTTGTCGAGGAACGCGCGAGCGAGCTTCCCTCCGCCGAGGAGCCCGGCGCCCTTCGGGAGGTTCCAGACGTAGTTGCCCACGAAGTAGTGCGTCCGGTCGAAGTTCGCGAGCGCGTAGTCGTAGGCGCTCGGGTCGTAGGGGTTCGTGAGGTCGTTCGGCGCTGCGGAGTCCGTCTTCGCCTGGGACAGGGTGTACGAGATCCCGAACGTGAGCCCCTTGTTGTAGCGGCGCTGCAGCGCCACCTGCAGCGAGTTGTACGACGCCCGGCTGTCGAACGATCGGAAGCGCAGGCTTCCGTAGCCGAGGTAGGGTCGCAGTTGGTCGGGGTTGAGGCCGTTGATGCCGCTGAACTGGAGACCCGCGTCGCGGAAGCCGGAGGGGAGGTTGGGCTCCACCGCGGGAACCACCCCGCCGTAGCGCGTGGGGTCCTGGCCCTGGGCCGTGAACATCGCCCCGTAGGGGACGGCATTCCGGTCGGTCTGACGCGGGTTGTTCCGGCTCTGCGTCCCCACGTAGGCCACGTCGAGAACGATGCCCGCCCCCAGGTCCCGCTGCACGCCCGCGGAGT
The DNA here is from genome assembly GCA_963742595.1 of uncultured Acidobacteriota bacterium. Taxonomy (GTDB): domain Bacteria; phylum Acidobacteriota; class Vicinamibacteria; order Fen-336; family Fen-336; genus CAVPGH01. The sequence goes on from CAVUMT010000001.1 coordinate 3,101,888, forward strand.
AGCTGTAGACCGTGGGGACATTCTCGTCGCGGTAGTAGCCCACCACGTTGCCCTGCACGGGGATGATGTCGCTCCGCGTCGCGCTCTCGAGCTGCGCGAGGTTGCCCAGGCTCAGCGCGGGCTGGGAGATGCCCGGGGGGTTCGTGATGGCGTCCGCGATGCGGTCCGTGTCCACCCGGTCGAAGGTCACGCCGAACCCGCCGCGCACCACCATGCGGCCGTTGCCGTGCACGTCCCAGGCGAAGCCCGCACGCGGGCCCCAGAGGAGCGAGGCGGTTTCGAAGCCGCCCTGGGGATAGCCGTTCGACGCCCGGCCCAGGCCGTTCAGGAGGTCGCCGGAGTTCGGCACGATCGTGTTCAGGTAGTTGGCCGGGCGCGTGTTCGCGACCGTCGGAGGGGCGGTCGTCGCGGGGTCGATCGCCCGCGTCACGCAGGGCGTGCCCACGCACACCGGCCGGTAGAGGCGCACCGCCCGCGCGGGGTCGTAGAGGTCGGGGTTGAAGACGCTGAGCCGGTTCTCCTTGTCGTAGATCGGCTGGTAGTGCGAGATCCGGAGCCCGAGGTCGAGCGTGAGGTGCGGCTGCACCTTCCAGGAGTCCTGGATGTAGCCCTCGATGTTCTGGTAGAACCAGTTGCTCGTGATCTTCTGCTCGGCCTGCGAGTAGCTGTCGAAAGCCCCGAGAAGCGCGTTCGCGTAGGGATGCCCGGTGTTCTGGGGGTGGGCCGAGTTGTTCGCGAAGATGATGTTCGACTGCACCGGGCCGAACGACGTCCGCTTGTTGTTGGCCCGCTGGTAGTAGAGACCGCCCTTCAGGGTGTGCCTGCCCCAGAGCTTCGTCACGTTGTCCATGAAGTTGTTGATGATGAACTTCTGGTCGAAGGGCGTGCCGTTGAAATCCGTCCCCGCCACCGAGCACGCGGTCTGGATGGCCGACGTGCCCGTGCAGTTCTGTCCGGGGATCCCCAGGAAGCGCATGCTCGGGATCGTGTCCGAGGGGTCCGCGCCCGGGTAGAGGAGGGGCGAGGAGACGCCGAAGCGCTCGCGGGTCACGTCGGCGAGGTTGATGGGGCCGATGTAGACCCCGCCTCGTCCCGCTCCGTAGATGAACTCGTTCATGAGCGAGGGGCTGAAGGAGTGGGTGAGGGTCAGGGACAGCGTGTCTCCCGGGCCGTTCTTGCGGACGATGCCCGCGAGGGGGACGTTGAACTGGGCGGTGGTCGTGCCCAGGGGCTGCCGGTCCTCGTCCTTGTTGTGGATGTAGCGGGCGCTCAGGCGCGTCCCCGTGCCGATCTGCCAGTCCACGCGCGCGATGTCCTCGCGGCGGGGGATGTCGCGCGGGAGCTGGGACGTGTAGTTGTAGAGAGCACCCCCTTCCGGCGCGTTGGGCAACGGGAAGACGTTGAGGAGCGCTTGCGAGCCGGGGAAGAAGCGGCTCGACGGGATGACGTTGCCGGGGAAGGGCAGGCCGGTCAGGGGATCGACGATGACGACGGGCCGCCCCTGGCCGTCGCGCGTGGCGGAGAAGTTGCCGCTCCGCTCGAGCTGCGTGGGCACGAGCACGTTCGTGGCGAGAGCGGCGGGCGTCTGCTGCTCGTAGTACTCCTGGGCGAGGAAGAAGAAGACCTTGCGGTTGTCCTTCGTGCCCAGGAAGGGCACGGGGCCGCCGAAGTCCCAGCCGTAATAGTCGAAGCGGTAGGGCGGCTTCGGCCGGTTGTTGGCGTTGTTGAAGTACGTGTTCGCGTTGTATTTCTCGTTCCTCCGGAAGTAGCGGAGCCCGCCCCGGTACTCGCTCGTGCCCGAGCGCGTGGTGAGGGCGATGAAGCCGCCGCCTGCCCTCCCATACTCCGCCTGGTAGTTCGACGTCAGGATCTTGACGTCCTGGAGCGCGTCGGGGTTCACGGTCACGAGGGCCCCGGTGTTGTTGCCGAGGTTCAGGTTCGTCACCCCGTCCACCGTGTACTCGTGCTGGTTGAACCGCGTGCCGTTGACGTTGAACTGGCCGACCACGTTCTGCACCGTGGAGGTGGTGATCGTGCTCCCCGCGATCACGCCCGGGATCGTCTTGAAGAGGTCGGTGATGTTGCGGCCGTTCAGGGCGAGGTCCCGGAGCTGCGTGTTCGTGACGAGGTCGGAGCGCTCCGCCGTCTCGGACTGGATCTGCAGCCGGCCCACGGGCGCCTCGACGGTCAGCGTTTCCGCCACGCTTCCCACCTCGAGGACGAGGTCCCCGAGGTTGATGCGGGATGCGGTGGGCAGGATGACGTTGCTCCGCTCGATCTTCTTGAACCCCGTGAGCTCCACGCTCACCGTGTAGGTCCCGGGAGGAAGCAGGGGAGAGACGAAGACGCCGGTGGCGTCGGTGGTCGCCGTCCTCGTGACCGCCGCGCTCGGGTTCGCGAGGGTGACGGTCACGCCCGGCAGGGCGGCGCCGCTCGCGTCCTTGATCGTCCCCGAGATCGATCCCGCGCTCTGCGCGAACGCGCTCGCCGCGAGTGCGGCGGTGACGGCGACGGCTCCGAGTGCCCGGACGATGGCCTTCCTCACGGGTGCCTCCCTTGCTCTTCTCGCGCCCGCGAACGGACCGACCCGCGGTGGAGGTCTCGGCAGTCGTACGTGGGGCGCGTTGCCGGCACGATGCGCCTTCGGGAGACCGGGGGCAAGCGGTTTGTGCCGTTCCCTCGCGTTTCGACATGCGACACGAGGCTGCGACGCCCACAATGTGTTGATGCACAACTAGTTGGTTGGAATCGCCCGGCCCCGGGCCCGCCTCTCGAACGGCGTCCCTAGTTGCGAGACGTGAAACCCGAGGGCCCCACTTGATCGACCCCTGACAATAGGATCCCGGAGCCCACCCAATGAGAATGGTCCTGTCGGTCGCCGCCCTGTCGATAGCACTCGCCTCGGTCCCCTCCGTCGGTCCCGGCGAGTCACGCTACTCCCTGCTCGTCTTCACGAAGACCGCGGGATACGTTCACGCTTCGATCCCCGCCGGCGTCGCCGCCCTGAAGACCCTGGGCGAGCGGTCCGGCTTCGACGTGGACGCCACGGCGGACGCCGCCGCCTTCCGCGACGACAACCTGAAGCGGTACGCGGCGGTCGTCTTTCTCTCCACCACGGGCGACGTCCTCGACGACGCCCAGCAGGCCGCCCTCGAGCGGTACGTCCGCGCCGGCGGCGGGTTCGTCGGCATCCACTCCGCGAGCGATACCGAGTACGAATGGCCGTGGTACGGGCGCCTCGTCGGCGCCTACTTCGCGAGCCACCCGAAGGGCACGCCCACCGCGATCGTGCGCATCGTGGATGCCGGCCACCCTTCCACCTCGGGTCTACCCGCGGCCTGGGAGCGGACGGACGAGTGGTACGACTGGAAGGCCCTGCCCCAGGGCGTGCGGATCCTCGCGAAGGTGGACGAGTCGACCTACTCCGGCGGGAAGATGGGCGCCGACCATCCCGTGGCGTGGTGCCACGATTACGACGGGGGCCGCGCCTTCTATACCGCGATGGGACACACCGCCGAGAGCTACGCGGATCCGCTGTTCCTCGACCACCTCCTGGGCGGGATCCGGTGGACGGTGCGCGCCGAAACGCCGCGTTAGGCGGAGAGGGGAGCGGGCGGCGGCACGCCGAGCCGCTCCGCCCACGGCCCGAGGGCGGGCATCACCGTGGGGAAGAGCGCTAACCCGTCGCGGAGCTGGCGAGCCCTCGTCTGGAGGGCGCGCTCTCCGGGAAGGCGCACGGGGGGAGCACCCGGCGCCACGGGCGTCTCGCGGCAGATCGCGGCGAGCCGGCTCGTCTCGCGCCGGAACGCGGCGGCCCCGCCGAAGGCGTCGGGGTCGATGAGCTGCAGGAACACGGACGCCCCCCACTCCTTCGGTCCGTCCGCCCTCCCGTGTCCGGCGAGGCCCGAGGTGAGGGCTTCGACGAGCAGGGCGAGTGCAAAACCCTTGTGGCCGAGGTCGAGGCCGCCGAGGGGAAGGATGGCGCCCGGCCGCTCCGCAAAAAGGGCCGCCGGATCGTCCGTGGCCTTGCCGTCGGCGTCGACGATCCACGGACCGGGCAGCTTTCCCTGCGTCTCCGCGAGCCGCTTGGTGAGCGCGTTCGTCGTGGTGCTCATGCTCACGTCCAGGAGCACGGGCTCGCCGTCGGTCGGGAAGCCCGCGGCCAGCGGGTTGGGAGTGATCCGCGAGGCGATGCCTCCGTGGGGGGCGACGCCCGCGCCCGAGGGGTCGGAGCAGGTGAGCAGGATGACGAGCCCCTCCTCCGCCACGGGCTGAAGGTAGGCCTGCAGACAGCCGATGTGGTGCGAGCGCCGGACGACCACCGTCACGCTGGGATGCTGCTTCAGCCTGTCCTTCGCCGCGGCGATCGCCCGCTTCGTCAGCCAGGGCCCGGGCAGCCGGCACCCGTCCCACACGATCGCCGACCCGCGGTCGCGGAGCGTCTGAGGCTCGCCCGTCGTCGCCATCTTCCCCGTCTCGACCTCGCTCAGGTAACGGGCGAGCATGTCCAGGCCGTGCGTCGTGTGCCCGAGGAGGTCTGCCTCGACGAGCACCTCGGCCACCACCCGAGCGCGCGCTTCGGCGAGCCCCGCGCGCGCGAGCAGTCGTGTTGCGAACGTCACGAGCTCGGAGGCCGGATATCGGAGGGCAGGGTCGAGGGGTGTCATCGAAGCCGGATCGTAACGCGTCTCAAGGCGCCCGGTGCAGGCCCTCGAAGCGCACGCTCCACTGCCCGTCGTCGGGGAATCCGGGGGCGTGCTTCTGCGGACCGCCGTCCCATCCCGCGGCCATGAGGGCGACGGCATAGAGCAGGCCGCCGTTGCCGGGCAGGTAGATCGTGAGCCCCGGCCGCTGGTGGTTGTGGCCGTTCACGCGATAGCGGTTCTTCGGCGTGTCCAGGAGGAGCGCGTCCACGGCCCTCGCGGGATCGCCCAGGCGAGCCGCGGTCATGGCCACCATCGGGTAGTCCCATCCCCAGGTGTCGGGCCAGCTCCAGTGCGTCCAGATCCAGTCGAGCGTGCGCCGCATGGTCTCGGGATCGACGCCCAGTCCGGGAAGGACGCCCAGCGCGGCGGTGACCGACGGATGGTCGCGCGCCCACCGCGGATTGCGGTAGCTGTCGGGCGCACTCTCGGCGAAGAGGTACTTGCCGTCCGACACGACGAGCGTCGGGAGCCGTTCGAGCACGCGGTCCCACGCCGGCTCGCGCTTCTGCCCCAGACGCTCGCGCCACGCCTGCGCCGTCTCGAGGCCCCAGCGCCAGTAGGCCACCTCGAAGGCGCAGTTGGTCGTCGTGTCCTTCGGGAAGACCTCCTGGGCGCACTGCAGGGGCGGGCCGAGCACTAGGCGGTCATTCAGGGCGTCTTCGGCGGGGAACGAGGCCATGAAGGCGGCAGTCTGCGAGACCACTTCCCCGTACATCGCGAGCGTGGCCCGATCCGCACGCTCGCGATAGGCCAGCTCGGCGTAGAAGATCGGGTGGGGCTGCTGCCAGACGAGGAACGGCCCGATCGAGGATGGCGATTCCGCGCCCGAGGCGTCGGTCATCTTCGGCCAACGCGCCCCCGCGTAGCCCTGCCGCGCGGCCGTGGCCCGCGCCCGCGGGAGGATCCTCGCGTAGTAGCCGAGGCTCCTCTCCAGCATCTCGAGCCGTCCCCAGAGCGCGAAGTGCGCGGCGTGCCACCAATGCATCTCGAGATGGAACTTCCCTTCCCAGCTGTTGAAGGTCAGGCCCGTCTCGGCGGGCGGCAGGGAGCCCGCGCCCTGGATCGCGGTGAGGTATTGCGACAGCACGATGCGGCGCTCGAGCTCGCTCCAGCGGCGATCGAGACTTCCCGAGAGATCGATCGCCGCTGCGTTTGTCCAGAAGGTCTGCCAATGCACGCGCGCGGCGACGCGCATGCTGGCGAAGTCTGGCCCACGAGGCGCGGCGCCGCGCGCGAAGGCAATCGTCGCTTCAAACGTTTCGTCCGTCCCTGACGGTCGAATCACTAGATGATGTCGTCCCTCCTCATGAAGCGTTGCTTGCCCCCCCCAAGCCAGCGCGACGTTGTAGCGGTCCCTGTCCAAAGTCCGTCGCAATTCCGCGCTTCCCGGCCGCCGTTTCAAGACCCTCGTCTCGTGCGCCTCCGGCCGCGTCCAGTCGGCGGCGGAGGCGTTTCCCGTCCCGTAGGGGAAGCGCAGCTCGATAGCCAGCCGTCCCAGGCGCACGAGACGAGACCTGACCCGCACCCCGATCTGGTCGACCTCGGGATGGCCGACCGTCTCCACCTCGACCGGCTGCCCCTCGATCTCGAACCGGCTCTTGAGGACGCCCTCCCACAGGTCCAGCGTCTGCTCGACCGCGCTCAGATCCGCGAGTTGCGCCCGCGCGCCGTTCGCTCGTTTCAGCAGGAAGCCGATGCGGCCGAGGTGCAGTCGGTGGGGGTTGGCGCGGAGCCACTCGATCTCCGGCGTCCGGACGTCGCCCGGGATGTCGGCGTAGCCGACGCGGCGGCCGTGGCTCTCGAACTCGTTGAAGCGGAACCGGTCGATGCTCCACCCGTTCGGGTTGGGCGCCGTGTGCCATCCCCAGTGGGCGAGCGTCGCGAGCGGGATCGTCCGCTCGTAGTCCTCCGGGAACGTCTGGAGGCCGGTGACGTCGGCGGTGAAGGCGAACTCCCCGTTCCCCACGGACAGCGGAGACTCCGTATCGAGGCGCCGGAGGACGGGATGGTGACGGCCCACGAGCGCCTTGCGGTCGATGGGCGGCCCCGAGGGCGCCATGACGAGGAGTCCGGCGAGGAGAGCCGATCCCATGAGGACGCCATGCTACCCGAGCCCGCGAGGTTGAAACGCGGGCGGCGAAGGCGTAGCGTGCGCGTTCGAGTGTCCACGCCAGAGCGGGCGACCGCGTCAGGGCTGGAGTTCCGGGGGATCACGAAGTCCTTCGGGGCCGTGCGCGCGCTTCGTGGCGTGTCCTTCCCGGTGGAGCGCGGCGAGTCCCACGCCCTCGTGGGGGAGAACGGGGCGGGGAAGTCGACGCTCATGAAGGTCCTGGCGGGGATCACGCACCCCGACTCCGGCGAGGTGCGCTGGGAGGGCCGGCGGCTCGAGCTGCCCACGCCCCGCCGCGCCCTCGACCAGGGCATCGGCATGGTGTACCAGGAGCAGGTGCTCTTCCCGAACCTGACCGTGACGGAGAACATCTTCGCGGGCCGGGAGAAGACGGACGGGATCGGGCGGCTTCGGGGCGCGGAGATGCGGGCGAAAACGGCGGAGCTCCTGAAGGAGCTGCACCTTTCGCTCCGGCCGGAGGACGAGGTGAGCGCCCTCAGCACCGCCCACCGACAGCTCCTGCAGATCGCGCGCGCTCTCGCCTTCGACTGCCGGATCCTGATCCTCGACGAGCCCACGACCTGCCTGACGGAAGCGGAGACGGCCGACCTCTTCCACATCCTCGGACGGCTGCACTCCCAGGGGGCGACGCTCGTCTACGTCTCGCACAAGCTCCCCGAGATCTTCCGCTTCTGCGACCGCATCACCGTGCTGCGCGACGGCGAGTACGTCGGAACATATCCCCGCGGCGAGACTTCGCCGCGGGAGATCGTTCGGGCAATGGTCGGACGCGACCTCGAGACGCCGGTGGCGGCCGGCCCCTCTCCCCAGGACCAGTCGCCCACTCCTGGAGATCCAGGGCCTCACCCGTCGTCCGTTCTTCGAGGACGTCTCTTTGCACGTCCGTCCAGGGGAGATCGTCGGTCTCTTCGGTCTCGTGGGCTCCGGCCGGAGCGAGCTGCTGGAGACGCTCTTCGGGCTCCACGCCGCCGGAGCGGGGAGCGTGCGGCTCCGTGGAGCGCCCCTCCGCGCGGCGAGCCCGGTCGCCGCGGTGCGCGCGGGTGTCGCCCTGAGCCCCGAGGACCGGCAGAACCAGGGGCTCTTCTTCAACCTCGGAGTCCGCGAGAACCTGCTCGTGGCGCGCGAGCTGGCCTCCGGCCGGTGGATGATCGACGGGCGCGGGGAAGAGGCGGCGGGCGCGCGGACGGTGGACGAGCTTCGGATCAAGACCCCCGACCTCGCCGCCACTCCCGATCGGCTGAGCGGCGGCAATCAGCAGAAGGTCCTGCTCGCGCGGTGGCTCTTGACGCGTCCCGGCCTCCTTCTCCTGGACGAGCCCACGAAGGGGGTGGACGTGGGGGCCAAGTACGAGATCCACGAAGCGGTACGCGCCCAGGCCGCCAAGGGAATGGGCTGCCTGATGGTCTCGAGCGATCTCCCGGAGGTCCTCGCCCTGTCGCACCGGATCGTCGTGATGCGCGAGGGGCGCATCCAGGGGGAGCTGCCCGCGGCGGGGGCGACCGAGGAGGCGGTGATGCACCTGGCCACGGCGGTGCGCGCATGAGCCGCATCTTCCGGATCCGCGAGGTCAGCACGCTCTTGATCCTCCTCGTGGAGCTCGCCTTCTTCGGCTGGTACCTCTGGCCCGAGGGCGACCGCAGCCACCCCTTCCTGAACCAGGCGAACGCGCTCCTGATCCTGAAGTACTCCTCGATCTACGGCATCGCGGCCATCGGGGCGGCGATGGTCATCATCTCGGGGGGCGTCGATCTGGCACCCGGCGCGGTCATAGCGCTTTCCGGCGTGGTGACCGGCCACCTCTACGTCCTGAACGGCTGGCCGCTTCTCCCGAGCACCGTCGCAGGGCTCTCTGTGGGCTTGCTTGCGGGAGCGTTGAGCTCGGCTCTCGTGGTGCTCGTGAAACTGCCGCCCTTCATCGCCACTCTGGGGGTCATGGGCATCACCCGCGGCCTCGCGTTCATCATCACCGAGGGGCGCTTCTTCGACGTGTCGGGCCGGCTGCCCGGCGGCTGGCGGCCTCTCGGGATCCCTCCGGACTGGCTCGCTCCCCTCGTGATGATCGCCCTCGCCATCCTCTTCCACGCCTTCATGAAGACGTTCCAGTGGGGCCGCGCCGTCTTCGCCCTCGGCGGCAACGAGACGGCGGCGCTCTTCTCCGGCATCCGGGTGGGCCGGGTCAAGACGATGGTCTACCTCGTCGCGGGCTTGCTCGCGTCCGTCTCCGGCGTGATATTGACCCTCGTGCAGGGCCAGGGGAAGGCCGACCTCGCCACCGGCTACGAGCTGGACATCATCGCGTCCGCGGTGGTGGGCGGGGCGAGCCTCTCCGGGGGACGCGGGTCGGTGCTCGGAGCGGTGCTGGGGACGCTGATCTTCGGCGTGCTCCGTAACGCCCTGCCCCAGATTCCCGGGGCGACGTTCTACGATCGTCTGATCGTCGGCCTCGTCGTCGTCGTCATCGTGGTGATGGACCAGATCATCGCCAAGAAAGGTAGCTAGTACCCATGAACCGGCGCGCTCTCCTCTCGCTCCTTCCCGCCCTCGTCCTCGCCGCGTGCAGCGGGGGCCCGCCCGCCCCCGCGTCGTCGGCCTCCCCCGCCGCCCCTGCGGGAAGGAAGCTCCGCTTCGCGGTCATGCCCAAGGCCCTGGACCTTCCCGTCTTCAACTACGCGAAAGCGGGGGCGGAGCGCGCGGCCAAGGAGCTGGGCAACGTCGAGATCCTGTGGCGCGCCCCCGAGTCCGCGGACCAGCTTCGCCAGAAGGAGATGCTGGAGTCCTTCATCACCCAGGGCGTCGACGGCATCGCGATCTCGTGCACGAACGGCGACTTCCTCACCGAGACGATCAACAAGGCGGTGGACGCGGGAATCCCCGTCATCACCTGGGACGCGGACGCGCCCAAGAGCAAGCGCCTTGCCTTCTACGGTGTCGACGACTTCGCCGCGGGCAAGATCATGGGCGAGGAGACGGCGAAGCTCCTAGGCGGGAAGGGGACGGTCGCGATCATCACGAGCCTGGGCGCGGAGAACCTGCGGCGCCGGCTGGAGGGCGTGCAGGAAGCGCTGAAGACCTCTCCCGGCATCAAGGTGGTCGAGGTCTTCGACATCAAGGAAGACCCCGTGCGCTGCGCGGAGATCATCGCCACCGCCAGCAACAAGTACGGCGACCTCGGGGCGTGGATCTCCGTGGGAGGGTGGCCCGTGTTCACGCGGAACGCGCTGGAACCGGTGAATTCCGCGAAGACCAAGGTCGTGAGCTTCGACACGGTCCCCCCCGCGCCCGACATCATGAGGGCGGGCAAGGCTCAGGTCCTCCTCGGCCAGAAGTACTTCGGCTGGGGGAGCGAGCCCGTGAAGATGCTCGCGGACATCAAGGCGGGCAAGCTCCCCGCGAAGACGATCGTGGACTCCGGGGTGGACGTGGTGACGCCCGCCAACCTCGACGCCTACGTCGAGCAGTGGCAGAAGTGGGAGAAGCCCTGATCGAGGAGGCGTTTGCCCGGCGCTTCGGGGCGCCGCCCACGTTCGTCGCGCGCGCCCCCGGCCGCGTCAACCTCATCGGCGAGCACACCGACTACAACGACGGGTTCGTCCTCCCGATGGCGATCGACCGGGCGACCTGGATCGCCCTCCGTCCGCGGGAGGATCGCCTTGTCCGGCTCCAGTCGATCCTGTTCGACGAAGAGGTCGAGATCGACCTGGACGCGCTCGCTCGCGGTGGCCCCGGCTGGGCCGAGTACGTGAAGGGCATGGCCTGGGCCCTTCGCGAAGGCGGGGAAGAGCTCCGCGGCTGGGACGGCGTCGTCACGGGCGACGTCCCCCTGGGGGCCGGGCTCTCGTCCTCCGCCTCGCTTCAGCTCGCGGCCGCCCGCGCGTTCGCGGCCGCCGCCGACCTCGAGTGGGACGCGAAGGCGATGGCCGTACGGGCCCAGCGCGCGGAGAACGAGTGGGTGGGCCTGAAGTGCGGGATCATGGACCAGCTCGTGTCCGCCGTCGCCGAAGAGGGCGCAGCCCTCCTCATCGACTGCCGCTCTCTCGAGACGACCCCGGTGCCCCTGCCCACGGACCTGGCCGTGGTCGTCCTCGACACCTCGACGCGCCGCGGCCTCGTGGACTCCGCCTACAACGAGCGCCGCGCCCAGTGCGAGGCGGCGGCGCGCGCCCTCGACCTGCCCGCCCTTCGCGACGTGGCCCTGGGCCGCCTGATCGCGGGGGCGGTCCGGATGGACGGCACGACGCTCCGCCGCGCGCGCCACGTCGTGACGGAGAACGAGCGCACGCTGCAGGCCGTGGACGCCCTCCGCAAGGGCCGGATCGAAACCCTGGGTCACCTCCTCGACGCCAGCCACGAAAGCCTCCGCGACGACTTCGAGGTGTCGAGCCCGGCCCTCGACGCGATGGTGGCCTCCGCCCGCAAGGACCCGGCCTGCCTCGGCGCGCGCATGACGGGCGCGGGCTTCGGGGGCTGTGCGGTCGCCCTCGTCCGCGTTGGCAAGACCGAGGCGTTCCTCACGCGCGTCCTCGCCGACTACCAGGACGCGACAGGACTCGCGCCCAAGGGCTATGTCTGCCGGCCCTCAGCGGGGGCGTCCCTCTTCCGCTCCGCCTGACGCGGCTTCACCGCCGCCGGCTCGGCTCCATGCCTTGAGCTTCGATGACCGGACCGGCCGCGGGCCCCGTCAGGAACTGGACGAGCTCCCTCACGGCCCGGGGCGCGGCGGAGCGCGCGCCGATTCCGGCGGCGAACGTCACGTACGACTGTATCTCCGCAGGGAGCGGCCCCGCGAGCTCGACGCCGGGAGTGGTGAGAATCTGGGTGATGACGACGAGCCCGAGCTCCACCTCGCCCCTCGCCACGAGCTCGGACACGACGTCCGTGTCCGGCCGCGTGGTCCTGGAAGCGACGGCGTCGGCGATCCCGAGCTTCTCGATCACCCTCGCCACGTGGATGCCGCTGCCGACGTCCTTCAGGTAGGCGATCGATCGCGCGGCGAGCAGCGCACGCTTGAAGGCCTCGACGGAGCCGACGTCCGGCCGGGCCGCGCCTGCGCGCACCCCGACCCCGATGCCGGAGCGGGCGATGTCGGTGCGCGTTCCCGCGACGACGAGCCCGTCGCGCACGAGTCCCTCGAGGGGGCCGACGCCCGTGATCACGAGATCGAAAGGCTCGCCGGCACGGGCGCGCCGCTCGAACTCGGTGTTGAGGCCGGTCGTGACCACGAGCGCGTGACCGCTCGACCGCTCGAACGCGGGGCCGACCTCGGCGAGCACGGTGGCGAGGGCCCGCGCCGTCCAGACCCTGATCTCGGCCGCGCTCGCCGAGCCGGCGGCCAGATTGAGGAGGGCGAGAACGCCCGCGACGACCCGCATGCTCCCCGTCGCCTACTCCGTCCGGACGGAGTCGCTCCGCCCCTGCTCAGTGGCAGCTGAACTCGACCGGGTCGTGGTCCCCGTGCTCGATCTGCCGGAGGACCTTCCGGGTGACGCGCAGGTGGAACGCCCGGATGCGCGCCAGCGCCTGGTGGGCGGCGGCGGGAATCCGGGCCAGGTACTGCTCGCCCCCCGGGGCCGCCGTCCAGTCGTTGCCCGGGAACGCGGCACCGCCTTGGAAGAGCCCAGGAACGCCGCCCACGATCGGCGTGTACTCGACGCCGAACTGGCTGGCCGCTTCCACGTAGCCGTCGATGAATTGCTGATCCGGGACGTCAGACTGGAGCGATAGATATGCCCGGCCGAACTGGGTATAGCCGCTCGTATCGGTCTCGAAGAGCTCGGGGTCGATCTCCCCCACGAGCTCGAACAGCTCCGCCGACCTCCGGATCGACGGTGGCCGCGCGAAGTTAAGGACGACGTAGTTGGCGGGAAAGTCGAAGCTATCCGTATTGTCGGCGTCGAGCAGGAAAGCACTTCCCTGCGACAGCACGTACCCGAGGCTGTCGGTCAGGACCTTGATGTCGTCGTTGCTCGCGGCGTTCGGACCGCTGTCGATCACCGTGTAGACGTAGGCCGGGTTGGTGCTCCCGGCAAAGCCGCCCGCCCCCACCTCGAACTCGCGTATTGAGGTCGTTGACGGTGTTGATGGCACCCTTCGACGTCAGCACCTGGATCACGTCCTTCACGATCCCGCACTGAAGGAGCCGCTCGGCGAACTTCTCCCGGACGCGGAGAGACTGGTCCCGGAGGGGTGTCGTATCGATGACCGCGGGGTTGGCGATCGGCTCCACCGACCCGTACGTGTTGGCCCGGGCCTCGGCCACGAGCGACAGCGAAAGGACGGCACTGAGGATGACGCGAACAGCTTTCATGGGCTTGCTCCTTCGAATCGGCGACGACCTGGAAATGAACGACCGAATGGACGATCGCATCGTAATGAGGTCTTCGGGGAATGTCGACTGGAATTGCTAGCTCACCGGAGGCAGAGCGATCGCCACCCGAGCCTGCTCCTTCCGGGCCCCCTACTGGCCGGTCCTAACCGCAGGTAACTCGACGTACGGTGACGTCACTATCGTGCGACCCGTGATACGCCCGCCGGAGACCATGGCCATGAGGCGCGTGCCGGGCTTGTGAGTGCGCGGGCTCATTAGCCGGGCAGTCGAGGCGTCAAGAAGGCTGACTCTGTAGGTGATGTACCCAGGCGAGTGCTCGTCTGCATGAGAGATGCTCTCGATCGCGGTAATCGTAACGGGCGTGGCGGTTGCGGGGCTGGAGAACATGGGACTCTCGAAAAACAGGATGCCCAAGACAACAATACCTGCGGAAGCGACGATACCGGCAAGAACGCGTTCCAGTGTCGAGCGGCGGCGTTCCCTTGCGGGTCGCCACAGAGGCGGTTTGGGCTTGTAAGGGCGTGGAGGATGCGCTTCGGTCCGCGGCGCAAGATCGTCAGGATCGCCGCCATCCTCAGTCACAGCAGCACGCTCCGCGGGGCTCACGCTCCGTTGCAGGAACCTTGTACGTCAAGACCTGATACCAGCGCTTCGGAGAAGGCCTTCTGATCGATCAGGCGGGCGTCGAGCATCCTCTGCAGTAGGTCGTCCCGTGCCAGGCGCGCACGGTCAGGATGGCACGTGGGGCTGTAGCGCTTCGGAGAGCGAGTCACCACGATGAGCAAGGCCGTCTCGGCCACCGTCAGGTCATTCACGTTCTTGCCGAAGAGGAACGCAGCTCCCTCGGCCACGCCATAACGGTCTTCGCCTAACCAAAGGAGCGACGCGTAGGTGTCGAGCGCCTCGTCAGCAGTCCAGTGCCGCGACACCCAAGTCGCGAGGGCAAGCTGACGAAATAGATACCTGAGGTGCTTCTCGGGTTTGCTATTGTGGCTGGCTAGCATCCTAGCCAAGCCCGCGGCCAGGCTCCCGTCGGAATGAGGCTCCCGGAGTAGCGAGCCAGGCAAGAAGGGATAGATTGGGCGCAGGCGGGGCGCACCCCTTCCGGCACAGTGCACGAGCCACACGACGTCGCGCACAAGGCGCGGTGATGACGCGCCGCTCGGACGAGGTCGCTGCGCCGGCAGCAAGGTCTGATACCAGACTTCGAGAGCAATGACGGACCCCAGCGCGAGGAGAAGGCTACCTATGAGCGTTCTCCGGAGGATCCTCCTCAGCAACGCAGTGTCGTCCTATGCGAGAGACAGTCGCCAAGCACTGTGTTTAGCGGTGGGCGCGCACTCGTGATGAGGCCCATCTTCCAATCTCTACCGCCAGCTCGGGACCGGTACACCGACGGTGTGCGGAGGTCCCCTCCACCAACTCTAGTCGCTCGCGAGCGATAACCGATAACCGAACTGGTCTGCGACGATCAGCTCAGCAACCTTAGCCGCGCCGCCGCAGCTTCCGGAGTCAGGTCGCGCTGGGGCTCCGCGGAGAGCTCGTAGCCGACCAGGAACTTCTTGACCGTGGCCGATCGCAGGAGCGGCGGAAAGTAGAAGGCGTGGAGGCGGGCATAGGGGTGGTCGGCGCCGTCGGTTGGGCGGGCGTGCCAGCCCATCGAGTTCGGGAAGGAGATGCCGAAGAGGGCGTCGTAGCGGCGGTTCAGGTCGAGGAGCACTTGGGACAGGGCGTCGCGCTCTTCGCCGGCCAGGGAGGCGAGGTCCGGGGCGCGGCGGGAGGGGATGACGAGGGTCTCGAACGGCCAGACCGCCCAGAAGGGGACGACCACGGTCCAGTGGTCGTTGGCGCAGACGATGCGTTCCTGGTCGCGGCGCTCGCGGTCGAGGTAGTCGCCCAGGAGGTCGCGGCCCTTCGCTTCGTAAAAGCGGCGCTGCGCGTCGAGCTTGCGGGCGGGCAGGTGGGGGACGTGGTCCGTGGCCCAGATCTGGCAGTGGGGGTGCGGGTTGCTGCAGCCCATGAGGGCGCCCTTGTTCTCGAATACCTGGACGTGGCGGACGAAGTCGAGGGCGGCCAGACGGGAAGACTCCTCCGCCCACGCGTCGACGACGGCCCGGATGCCGGGGGCGTCCATTCCCGCGAGCGTCAGGTCGTGCCGGGGGGAGAAGCAGAGCACGCGACAGACGCCTCGGGTCGGGCGCGCGAACAGGAGATCCTCGCCCGCGGGCGCGTCCGTCGCGGGATCGGGGAGAAGGGCGGGGAAGTCGTTGTCGAAGGCGAAGGTCGCGGTGTAGGCGGGGTTCGTGGCGCCGTTCGCGCGTCGATTGCCCGGGCAGAGGTAGCACGAGGGGTCGTAGCGCGGGCGATCGGCGGGGGGCTCCGACTCCACCTGGCCTTGCCAGGGACGCTCCAGGCGATGGGGCGAGCAGAGGACCCACTCGTCGAGCAGCGGGTTGTAGCGGCGGTGTGGGCCCGAGGGTGCCGGCATTTTCTCGCCGCGAATGATAGCTCGGGGTGAGGTAGGATCCCGCTCGCCATGATCCGAAAAGCCTTTCGCATGTCGGTGGATCCCGGGCGGCATGCGGAGTACGAGCGGCGCCACAACCCGATCTGGCGGGAGCTCGAGGACACGCTCGTCGCGCACGGTGTCCTGAGCTATTCGATCTTCCTCGACGTCGCGACGAGCGATCTCTTCGCCTACGTCGAGCTCGAGAGCGAAGACCGCTGGAAGGCCATCGCCGACACCGAGGTCTGCCGGCGTTGGTGGCGGCACATGCGGGAGATCATGCCCTCGAATCCCGACGACAGCCCGATCTCGCGCGAGCTGCGGCCGGTATTCCACATCGAGGGGAGCGGGGAAGCGCCCCGCTGACCGACGTTCAGGCGCCTCGCGTTACGGCGCCCGGTGCCGGCTCCTTGCGCCGCTCCTCGATCTCGCGGGCCAGGAGCTCGCGGGGGACGGGGCGAAGCTCTTCACGCCGTCCTTCGCCGAGGGCGGTGACGAAAGGCGGGATCGGGCCCGTCCGCACGACGTCGGCCAGCTCGAGAGCGGCGTGGAGGACGCGGGCGGGACCCCACGCGTCGCGCTTGTCCTCCAGGGGCAGGAAGAGGGACCGGATCGTCTCGGCCCGCGCGTCGTCCTCCCGAGCGCAGGCGCTGAAGAGCTCGCTCGTGAGCCGCGGAGCGAGGCAGCCGGAGCCCGTCGTGAATCCCGGGAGGCCGAAGCGCCGCATGTGCACGATCGCCGGGCGCTCGCCGATCCCGCTGATGACGAGACGCCGGTCGACCCGGCGGAGGAGTCCTTCGAGATAAGGGTCGTTGCCGGGATCGGTGCGCACCACGGCGTACTTGATGGCCACGCACACCTTCGAGTCCACGAGCCGCGCGACGGCGTCGAGGCCCGCTTCGCGGTCGGAGCCGAAGCTCCCTTCCTCTTTCAGGTACACGACGAGGCCCAGTCCCGCGGCGTCCGCGATCTCGCGGAGGCCGGCCTCCAGGCCCTCGGCGTCCCGGGGATCGCCGCAGGGAAGGGCCATGGCCACCGGGAAGCCGCGGCGCCGCAGCAGAGGAGCCTGGTCCATCGAACGGCCGTAGGAGGGGCCGAGGCTCGGGATGGCCCAATGGCCGGCCGCGAAGCCGGACATCCAATCCAGGAGCTGCTCGTACTCGGCAAGGGTCAGGTGATGGAGGAACGCGTTCCCGCCGTAGAGGAAGCGGGTGATCCCGCCGGCCGCCATGTGGGCGACGAGATGGGCGCTCTCGTCCAGGTCCAGGGGGCGTCCCGGTCCCGGCTTGCGCACGAGAGGGGGGACGGCGAAGACCCCCCGCAGGTCGTCGGGGGCAAGCGGGCTTCTCTTCATCGGGAGAGCGCTCCGGGGTTGGGGTGCCTTGACATGCGCCGAAGATTGTAGTCCCGTTGCCTGTCGTGAACCCCGTCGGAGACACAGGAGAGCCATGACCGACATCTACCAGCCCCGACCCGAGCACAAGTTCACCTTCGGTCTCTGGACCGTGGGAAACCCCGGCCGCGACCCCTTCGGGGAGCCCGTTCGGCCGGTCTTGAGCCCGGTCGAGCTCGTCCACCTGCTGGCGGAGGTCGGCGCCTACGGAGTGAACTTCCACGACAACGACCTCGTGCCGCTCGAAGCCTCGCCCTCCGAGCGCGACAAGATCGTCAAGGACTTCAAGGGTGCTCTCGCCGCGACCGGCCTCAAGGTGCCGATGGCCACGACCAACCTCTTCACGGACCCCGCGTTCAAGGACGGGGCCTTCACCGCGAACGACCCGCGGGTGCGTGCCTACGGTCTTCAGAAGACGATGCAGGCCATCGACCTCGGGGTGGAGCTGGGGGCCAAGGTCTACGTCTTCTGGGGCGGCCGCGAAGGTGTGGAGACCGACGCGAGCAAGGACCCGATCGAGGCCCTGAAGCGCTACCGCGACGGGCTCAACTTCCTGACGAACTACGTGAAGGACCAGAAGTACGACCTGGTCTTCGCGCTCGAGGCCAAGCCCAACGAGCCCCGCCACGACATCTACCTGCCCACCACCGGATCCATCCTCGGCTTCATCGAGACCCTCGACCACCCGGAGATGGTGGGAGTGAACCCCGAGGTGGCGCACGAGCACATGTCGGGTCTCAACTTCATGCACGCGATCGCGCAGGCCTGGGACGCCAAGAAGCTCTTCCACATCGACCTCAACGACCAGGCCTTCGGCCGCTACGACCAGGACCTGCGCTTCGGGTCGCACTCGATCAAGGCCGCGTTCTTCCTCGTGAAGTTCCTGGAAGACGTGGGCTACAAAGGCAGCCGCCACTTCGACTCGCACGCCTACCGCACGGAGAACGTCGACGGCGTGAAGGACTTCGCCCGCGGGAGCATGCGGAGCTACCTCATCTACAAGGAGAAGGCGCGCCTCTTCAACGAGGACAAGGAGATCAAGGCGATCTTGAAAGAGCTGCAGAACGTGCCCACGAACGGGCTGCCCAAGCTCAACGGGTACAGCAAGGCGAGCGCCGAGGCCCTGAAGTCCGCGACCTTCGACAGGAAGGCGCTGGGCGCGCGCGGGCTCGCCTACGAGCGCCTCGACCAGCTGACACTCGAGGTCCTGCTCGGCGTCCGCTGAGGCGCTCGTGACGCGTCTCTTCCTCGGCATCGACGTCTCCACTACCGGGGCCAAGGCCCTTCTCGTGGACGAGAAGGGAAAGGTGGCGGCGACCGCCACCACCGCGCTCAGCCTGCAGACGCCCAAGCCCCTCTGGTCGGAGCAGGACCCGCAGGAGTGGTGGTCGGGCACGTCGAAAAGCGTCCGCCAGGCCTTGGCGACGGCGGGGGCGACCGGGGCCGATGTCGCCGCGGTCGGTCTCACCGGCCAGATGCACGGGCTCGTCCTCCTCGACGAGGAGAGGCGCGTGCTCCGCCCCGCCATCCTCTGGAACGACCAGCGGACGGGTGCGGAGTGCGACGAGATACGGAAACGGATGGGCGGGAAGTCCCGCCTCGTCCAGGTTTCGGGGAACGACGCGCTCACCGGGTTCACCGCGCCGAAGATCCTTTGGGTGCGCCGGCACGAGCCCGAGGTGTACCGAAAGGCGCGCCTCGTCCTCCTGCCGAAGGACTACGTGCGGCTGAAGCTGACTGGCGAACCGGCCATGGACAAGGCGGACGGCTCGGGGACGCTGCTCTTCGACCTCGCGTCGCGAGGCTGGTCGAAGGAGATCCTGGAAAAGCTCGAGATCCCCCCGGCCTGGCTGCCGCCCACGCACGAAGGACCCGAGACGACGGGACGCGTCACCGCGGCCGCCGCCGCGGAGACGGGCCTGCGCGAAGGCACGCCGGTGATGGCGGGCGGGGGAGACCAGGCAGCGGGGGCGGTGGGCGCGGGTGCCGTCCGGCCCGGCGTCGTCGCCCTCACGCTCGGCACGTCGGGAGTCGTGTTCGCGTCCACCGAGAAGCCGCTCGTCGAGCCCGAGGGCCGGCTCCACGCCTTCTGCCACGCCGTGCCCGGCCGCTGGCACTTCATGGGAGTGACCCTGTCCGCGGCGGGGAGCCTCCAGTGGTACCGCGACACACTGGCGCCGCAGGAGTCGTTCGATGCGCTCGTTGCGGAGGCGGAAGGGGCGCCCGCGGGCAGCGAGGGGCTTCTCTTCCTTCCCTACCTCTCGGGCGAGCGGACGCCGTACCCCGATCCCCTCGCTCGCGGCTCGTTCGTGGGGCTCACCGTCCGGCACCGCCGCGCCCACATGACCCGGGCCGTGCTCGAGGGCGTCGCCTTCTCGATGCGCGACTGCTTCGCCCTCCTGAAGGGAGCGGGCCTCGGGGAGGTGAAGCAGGTGCGGGTGGCGGGAGGCGGGGCGAAGAGCCCGCTCTGGCGGCGCATCTGCGCGAGCGTCCTCGGAGCCGAGCTCGTGACGGTGACGAGCACGGAAGGCGCGGCGTACGGAGCGGCCCTCCTCGCCGGCGTCGGGGGCGGGGCGTGGCCGAGCGTGGACGCAGCGTGCGACGCGACGGTGGCCGTCACCGGCCGCGACGCTCCGGAACCCGAGTGGGCAAAGGCCTACGAAGCGCTCTATCCGCGCTACCGGGAGCTGTATCCCGCCCTGAAGCCGACGTACGACCGGCTTGGCGGCTGACCACGCGCCACCCGGATGCGGTGGCGCGGAAGGGGAACTCCGTCCGGAATGGGTAGAAAGGTTACTCCGTCCGGACGGAGTCGCTTGAGAGACTACTTGAGGTCACTCGCCCCGGGGCGAGTCCACTCGACGAGGGGGTCGAGCCAGTCCGCGAGCGGACGATAGAGAAGCCCGTGATCGAGTTCCTTCTTGACGACGATCTCGCGCTTGTCCCGTAGCTTCGGCGCTGCCGCGAAGGTCCCTTCGCAGGACGGCCGGAACCGGTCGTCCGCGTCGTACACGGAGAGGATGCGCCCGCGCAGGCGCGAGGCGAACGCCTCCGTCGGCGGCCCGCAGCCCGCGAGGACGACATAGGACAGGGCGTCGTCCTGAAGCTCCGCCGCCGCGGCGAGCGTGAGGAAGCCCCCCTTTGACGCCCCGACCACCGTCACCTGCGAGGCAGGCACGCCCGCCTGGAGCAGCTTGCGGACACGCGCGGCCACCTTCTTCGGATAGTCCGGCCCCGGGTCGCCCGCCCGCCGCTCCGCGATCACGGTGAATCCGCGGGCGGCGAGCGCCTGGAGGATCGCCTCGTACTGGTAGAGGCCGAACTCCGCGCTCACCGCTCCCACGCCCTGCTCCTCCAGGATGCGCCCGTGGAGGTAGAGGGCGTAGCGCGCCCGGGGATCGGGCCGCTCGGGCACGTCCTCGAAGATCCCCGCGACCGTCCGCTCCCGTGCGAGCTGATCGCGGTAGCTCTTCTCCCACTCGTCGATCGCGCGCTTGTAGCCGTCGGGGTCCACGAAGGGGTTCGTGGCCTCGCCGAGCCGCTTGACCTTCTTGTCCGCCCAGAACTGGCGGACGTGGGGGGCGAGGTAGACGTCGACGGGAAGGGAGCGCAGCACGCGGAACGAGCGCGCGTACTCGTCGGCGATCTCGGGGAATTTCGGGTTGCCCACGAGGACGACGCCGGGGTTGATGCTCATGCTCCCCACGATCACGGCCTTGCGCGTCCGGCCGCCGTCGGGAAGGTCGAACGTCCAGGTCGTACACCCCCGGGTGTGCCCGGGCGTCAGGCGAGCCGTGAGTGTCACGCCGCCCAGCGCCACCGTGTCGCCGTCGTGCAGCACGCGGTCAACAGGGGAGCCGCGCCACGAGATGACGCCCTCGAAGCGGAAGTCGCCGCGGCCTCCAGTCTCCATGACGCCCACGTCGCCCTCCGCCGCCATGACCTTGGCCCCCGTCGCCTCCCTGACCAGGACGTGGCCCGCGACGTGGTCGGAATGGGCATGGCTGGCCAGAAGCACCTTGACGTCCTCGAAGCGGAACCCGAGCTTCCGCATCGACTCCCGGATGAGGGGCACGGTCTCCGCGAACCCGCTGTTGACCAGGATGTGGCCCTCCGGCGTCGTGATGAGGAAGATCGCGAGGTCCGAAGCCCCGACGTAGTAGAGCGGGCCCATGATCCGGTACGGCTCCACGGGCTGGTTCCAGGATTGCTCGGTCGGGGAGAGCTCGGCGGCGCAATATCGCGGGACCTGCCACGCGAGCAGCGCAAGCAGCACGGCGGCGGCGACACGGGAGGCGGGAGCGAGTGACCGAGGAGGAGGGTAGGGCATGGGGGATCCTCGCACGGAGTGCGCGGAGCCGGATAACAAGGCACTCCCGACCGGGAGCCGTGCTTGAATAAGGCACGAGCGGTCAATGGCTTGGAAGCGCCGTGTCGTGTGGGCGGTCTCGAGTGACACCCGGAGCGCTCTCCGGTGTTGAAGGAGTAGCGTGGGCGGCGAGCCGCTGGACATCGAGGGGCTCTCTGAGCGTTACGGGCCGATGGTGCTCCGCCGGTGCCGACGACTCCTGCGCGACGAGGAAGAAGCGATGGACGTCTGCCAGGAGGTCTTCGTCCGACTCCTCGAGCGGCGCGACCGGCTCGACGCGCGCTACCCTTCGAGCCTGCTCTACCGGATCGCGACCAACCTCTGTCTGAACCGGATCCGCGATCGGAAGCGGCGCCCCGCCACGGCCGAGGAAGAGACGCTGCAGCGTATCGCCTGCGCCGAGGCGCCGGGGGCGGGCAGTGAGGCCCGCCTTCAGCTCGCGCGCCTCTTCGGAAGGCACCCGGAGTCGAGCCGCACGATGGCCGTGCTGCACCACGTCGACGGCCTCACGCTCGAGCAGGTGGCCGAGGTCGTGGGGATGTCCGTCTCCGGCGTGCGACGGCGGCTGCGGCTCCTGCGCGAAGACCTCGCCCTGGAAAAGGCATGACCCGGGACGACGATCCGGTGCGGATCCCGGACCTCGTGCTGGAGCGGTTCCGTCTCGGTGAGCTGCCCGCCGGTGAAGCGGAGGCAGTGGCGCGGCAGGGGCAGGAGAAGGAGGACGTCCGCGTACGGCTCGAAGCCCTCGCCGAGTCGGACGAGGAGATACGCCGCCGTCTTCCCGCCGACGGCCTGGTCCGGCACGTGCGCGCTCGTCTCGCGGCGCGCAGGGAGGCGGGCGCGCGTCCCTCGGGATGGTCCCGCTACTGGCCCCTTCCCGCATCGGTGGCCGCCGCCGCCGTGTTCGCCTGGCTCGCCCCCGGAACCTGGCCCCTGGCTCCGGGGACGACGCGGCCTGCGGAGCAGCCGGAGGCCACCGAGCGGATCAAGGGCCTGAAGCCGGGGCTCGCCCTCTTCCGGAAGACGGGGGACCGCAGCGAGGCGCTCGCCGACGGCGACGTGGCCCGCCCGGGAGACCTGATACGCGTGGGCTACCGTCCCGCGGGACGGCGCTTCGGCGCGATCCTCTCCCTCGACGGCCGCGGGCACGTGACCGTGCACCTGCCGACGAGCGGGCGTCAGGCGGCAACCCTCCGGGCGGGCGACGTCGTCCTGCTGGACCACTCCTTCGAGCTCGACGACGCCCCGCGCTGGGAGCGCTTCTTCTTCGTGACCTCGGAGACGCCGTTCGAGATAGCGCCGCTCGTCGAAGACGCGCGGCACGCGGGCGCGGGCTCGGCGCCGCCGACGGCGCTCAGGATCCCGCCGATGCTCGAGCAAGCCACGTTCTCCCTCGAGAAAGAGATGAGACCATGAAGCCCGCGACCCTCGTGCTCGCGTGTCTCTCCGTCGCGCCCCTTCTTCCGGGCTCCGTGCGCGCCGCGACGGTCCAGCGCTTCGCGCTCGTGGCCGGGGCCAACCGCGGGGGCGCGGATCGTCCCCCGCTCCAATACGCGGTCTCCGACGCCGAGCGCTTCTCCCGGGTGCTCGCCGACCTGGGCGGAGTGCCCCCCGGCCACACCATCATCCTCCGGCAGCCGAAGCTCAGAGACCTGGAGCAGGCGATCGACGTGCTGCGCGCGCGAGTGGTCGCGGCGGCAAAGGCAGAGCCGGAGGGCGGACGCACCGAGGTCGTCTTCTACTACTCGGGGCACGCGGACGAGAAAGGGCTGCTCCTCGGAGAGGACCGCTATTCCTACCGGAGCCTCCGGGACCGGCTGGACGAGGTCCCCGCGGACGTCCGCATCGCCGTGCTCGACGCCTGCGCCTCGGGGGCGATCACGCGGCTCAAGGGAGGACAGCTCCGCCAGCCCTTCCTCGTGGACGAGTCGACGGAGATGCGGGGCCATGCCTTCCTCACCTCGAGCACGGAGTCCGAGGCGGCGCAGGAGTCGGACCGGCTCCGGGGCTCGTACTTCACGCACTTCCTGGTCTCCGGCCTTCGCGGCGCGGCCGACCTCTCGGGAGAAGGCAAGGTCACGCTCAACGAGGCCTACCAGTTCGCGTTCAACGAGACGCTGGGGCGGACGGTGGACACGAAGGGAGGCGCCCAGCACCCTTCGTACGACATCAACCTCTCGGGGACCGGGGAGGTGGTGATGACGGACCTGCGCCAGACCTCGGCCACCCTCGTCCTCGGAAAGGCGCTCTCGGGACGGTTCTTCGTCCGGAACGCGAGCCAGGAGCTCGTGGTCGAGCTCTACAAGCCCTACGGGCGCACGGTGGAGCTGGGCGTCGAGCCCGGGGCCTACGAGGTGCGGCTGGAGCAGGAAGCGACCTCCCTCCTCGCGAGGCCGAAGCTGGACGAGGGCGCGCGCATCGTCCTCGAGGCCGACCAGTTCGGGATCACGAGCCCGGAGCCCACGCGGGCGCGCGGCGAGCCGGAGCTACCGCGCTTCGGGGTCTCCGGTCGAAACCGACTCGACCTGCGGCTCGGGATGTGGCGGCTCGAAGGAGACTCGGGTGGTGCGGTGGTCGTGACCGGGGGCGAGAACGTCAACATGCTCGCGGGGCTCCAGTACGCACGCTTCCTGCGGGAGAACCTCGCCGTGACCTTGAGCGTGAGCGCGATCGCGGAAAGCGGGGGCGAGGTGGTGGGCCCCGGGGGCGCCTTCTCGGGCGGGTCCGCCGTCGTGGGCTTTCCCCTCGGCCTGCGCTTCAATCCCCTGCGCGGAGATCTGGCGTCGCGGCCCGTGAAGCCCTACATCGTCGCGTCCCTCGGCCCCGTGATCGGCGCCCAGGGGGGCGATTTCGCGGGGCCGGGCGGTGTCTTTTCCGGCGGCCGGACCGAGGTCACGGTCGGGGGATTCCTGGGAGGTGCGGTCGACTTCCACCTCGGTCGTCATTTCTCGCTGGGCCTGACCACCGGCTACAACTGGATCGCCGACTTCCAGACCCCCGTCGCCGCGCGGGAGGACTACGACGGGTTCGAGCTTGGGCTCAACGTCGGCTGGGTGTTCGGGCGCGGCGACGCTCCGCGCCCCTGATCTCTCCCGCGTCGTCCAGTTGAACCGCCCGGCCCGGAGGGGTAAAAGTCGATCCCTCCGAGGAGGTGCGCGTGCTTCGAGGCGCTGTCGGGCTCATGCTGTCGACGCTCGCGTCGGATGCGTGGGCCGCGTCCGGCCACGTCTTGCGCTCGCCCGACGGCCGCATCGAGGTCCGGGTGGGCGCGGCGGACCGCATCCGGTACAGCGTCTTCCGCGAGGGCCACCTCCTGGTGGAAAACGCCACGCTCTCGCTCGACGTCGACCACGTCCCCCTGGGCGTCAACCCGCGCGTCCGATCTGCGAAGAAAGGACGCGTGGACCGTATGGTGGACGTCGCGGTGCCCCGGAAGGCGGCGCGCATTCCCGAGAGATATCAGGAGCTCCGGCTGGAGATGGCCGGCGACTACGGCGTCGTCTTCCGCGCCTACGACGACGGGGTCGCCTACCGCTTCGAGACTTCGCTCCCCCGTCCCGAGGTCAAGGTCTACGGCGAGGAGGCGGCCTTCAACTTCGCGGGGGACCGCCGCGTCTACTTTCCGCAAGAGGAGGGCTTCCACTCCCACAACGAGCGGAAGTACGCCCTCCGGCCCCTGAAGGAGGTGGCCGCGGGCGCTCTCGCCACGCTCCCCGCCGTGGTGGAGGCGGAGAACGGCGTCAAGATCGCGATCGCGGAGTCCGACGTCGTGGACTATCCAGGCCTGTGGCTCCGGGGCACGGGTGGCAACGCCCTCGTCGCCGCCTTCCCTCCGTATCCCCTCGAGGAGAAGCGGGAGAACGACCGCGACGTCACGGTCGTTCGGACGGCGGACTACGTGGCGGTGACGCGCGGCGCGCGAACGTATCCCTGGCGGATCCTCGGCATCGCCGCCCGCGACGGCGACCTCCTCACGAGCAACCTCGTCTGGCTGCTCGCGCGGCCGTCGGAGATCGCGGACACCTCGTGGATCCGACCCGGGAAGGTGGCCTGGGACTGGTGGAACGCCTGGAACCTGCACGGTGTCGTCTTCCGGTCCGGGGTGAACATGGAGACGTACAAGCGCTACGTCGACTTCGCCTCGCGTCACGGAATCGAGTACGTGATCCTGGACGAGGGCTGGTACGAGCTCGGGGACGTCCTAAAGGTGGTGCCGGGGATGGACGTGGGGGCGCTCGCCGCCTACGCGCGCGAGAAGAACGTCGGGATCATCCTGTGGGTGATCTGGAAGACGCTCGAAGACCGGCTCGAGGAAGCACTCGACCGCTACGAGGGCTGGGGGATCAAGGGCCTGAAGGTGGATTTCATGCAGCGGGACGATCAGCCGCTGATGGCCTACTACCACCGGATCTGCCGGGAGGCGGCGAAGCGCAGGATGCTCGTCGACTTCCACGGCGCGCAGCGTCCGGCTCTCCTCACCCGCACCTGGCCCAACCTGCTCACTACCGAAGGCGTCATGGGCCTCGAGCACGTGAAGTGGAGCGACCACGTGGACCCCGAGCACGACGCGACCCTGCCCTTCACCCGCATGTACCTGGGGCCGATGGACTACACGCCCGGGGCGATGAGGAATGCCGCCGGCCGCGGACGCTTCGCGTCGATCTTCGAGGCCCCGATGAGCATGGGCACCCGCGCCCACCAGCTCGCCCTCTACGTGGTCTTCGAGAGCCCGCTCCAGATGCTCGCGGACAGCCCGTCCGCGTACGAGACCGAGCCGGAGGCCATGGACTTCCTCGGCCCCGTGCCCGCGGTCTGGGACGAGACGCGGGTCCTGCAGGCAAAGATGGGGGACTACGTGGCGGTGGCGCGCCGCAGAGGCCGCGACTGGTGGATCGGCGCGATCACCGATGCCACGGCGCGCCCGCTCACGCTCGACCTGTCGTTCCTGCCCGAGGGGAGCTGGGAGCTCGACGCCTTCGCGGACGGCGTGAACGCCGACCGGTGGGGGAGCGACTACACGCGCGCGAAGAGCCGTGTGGATGGCACCACCCGGCTCGACGTCCAGCTCGCCCCCGGCGGGGGTTGGGCGGCGAGGCTGCGGCCCGTCCCCTGACGTTCCCTACGGACGCGGCACCACCGGTACCACGAGTGCCGAAGGCCGGGCCGCGTCGTGGAAGATGGTCTGGCGCGCTTTCACCCCGCCCGTCGCGTCGGCGATCGGCTCGCCCGTGTTCCGGTTGGGATCGAACCGGGGAAAGTTGCTGCTCGACACGTAGACCCGCATCCGGTGCCCGGCCTTGAAGACGTTGCTCGTGGCCCAGAGGTCGATCCGGTACTTCTCGACCTGGCCGGGGGTCAGGGGGACGGGCGGGCCCGCCGTGGACTTGCGGTATCGGGCGCGCACGATCCCGTCCGTCAGGAGCCGTGCGTAGCCGTCGGGGCCGACGTCCACGAGGAGGGCCGTGAAGTCGGTGTCGGGGGCGGAGCTCGCCGCGTAGAGCTCAAGGGAGACGAAGCCGGTGATCTCAAGCTCCCGAACGAAGGGCGGCGAAGAGAACACCAGTACATCCGGCCGCCCTTCGTTCGGGCGTTGGTCCGTTGGTCCCGGTTGCATTGCCGTCCCGCAGCACAGGCGGCCGCCGAGCGTCGGTACAGGATTCGCCGGGTCGTACTCGTACTCGCTGGGCGGGGCCTTCCTGGGGGCCTTCTCCACGAGTAGGCCGCCGACCCGTCCCGCGCCCGGGGCGAGGAAGAACCGGGATTCCCGGGCGCGGGACAGTGGGAACTCATCCTCATCCCGCCAGACGTCGTCGCCCATGACGAAGAGCCGCACCCGCTTCCCCGCGAAGCGGTTCTGGACGTCCTGGAGCGCGTAGTCGAACCACTCGCCGATGGTCTCGGCCATGTCGAGCACGGCGGCCTTGCCGAAGACGACGTCGCCGATCTTGCCCTCGGGCGACGTGGCCGCGTGCGCCCACGGGCCCACGAGCAGCCGCTGGCCCTCGCGCGCCTCCTGCGTGGCCGCCTGCTCGCGGAGGCCTAGGTAGTTGCGGATCGAGCCGCGGAGGAAGATGTCGTGCCAGCCCGCCCCGTGCAGCCCCTTGATCGTCATCTCCCCGAAGTGGTCGCGCACCCGCACGGCCTTCCAGTAGTCGTCGTCCGCCTCGTGGGTGACCCAGTCGCGGAAATACGGGGCGAGATCGCGGGGGTCGGGCGGCTGCAAAAGCGGGTATTCCCGCAGGGGATCGCGCTTCACCCACTCGAGCGGGCCGGTGCCGGGGGCGGACTTCCGCCGGAGCGTGTCCACCGCGAGCCCCGAGGACCACGAGCTCGCGAACCACTCCATGAGCGCGCCCCCCTGGTACGTCCACCCCTCGTAGTACTCGTCGGCGGTGACGTAAGGGAAGACGGCGACGAGGTGGGGCGGCTTCGTCGTGGCCGCGAGCATCTGCGTCGCCCCCACGTAGGAGCCTCCGAACATCCCGACCTTGCCGTTGGACCAGGGTTGCGCGGCGGCCCACTCGATCGTGTCGTAGCCGTCCTGGGCCTCGTGCCGGAACGGATAGAACTCGCCCTCCGATCCGAACCGGCCCCGCGTGTCCTGCAGCACGACGGTGTACCCGCGCCCCGCGAGGTACATCGCGTCCATCGTCGCCCCTTTGCGGTCGTAGGGCGTGCGCTGGAGGAGGGTCGGGTAGCGCCCTTCCGCCTCGGGCCGATAGACGTCAGCAATCAGGGTCACTCCGTCCCTGGTCTTCATACTGACCCCGGTCTCCACCCTGACCGGCACACCGGCCGTGGTGTTGGTGCCGGTCAGAGTTAGAGATAGTGCCGTTAGCCCCATCAAGGCGATTCTCTTCATTGCCCACTCCCCATGAGCTGTACCAGCGACCTCACCGCCCCCGCCGCTCCCGAAAGCGCGAGCGCGAACAAGATCCCCATGACAACGTTCTCCCACCAGCGGTTCCGGTACAGGGCGCCGATGTGGCGCGCGCTCGCGGTGATCCACCACAGGCCGCCCGCGAGGAGCGGCAGGAGCAGCACCTGGGCGCCGTTGGCGACGAGCGTCAGCGTCACGAAGTCGGGCATGCCCGGGATCGTCCACACGAGCGGGGACACGAGGCACCAGACGGCGATCCACCGGTAGAGAGGATGCTCCTTGTAGTCGACGGTGATGGGCCCGCTGCCCGCCTTCCAGCGAAGCCACGCGTGGCTCCCCATGTAGGCGAGGCCCGCCGCGTGGCCGAGCACCGACGTGTAGATCGCCGCGAACACGCCGAGGTAGAAGAGCCACCGACCGCCCTCGCCCAGCACCTCGCTGAGCAGGCGGGGGAGGTCGTCGAGCTCGCGGATGTGCTTGTCGGGATAGAGGAGCTCCGCCCCCAGGATCCACACCGACAGGTTCAGGACGATCATCACGGCGATCGCGAGGACGAAGTCGTAGAGCTGGACGCGCCGGTACTGCGGGCCCTTCCAGCCCTTGGCGTCCAGGAAGTAGGGGTAGGCGAGGTTCATGAGCGAGCCTCCCACCGCCCCGATCATCGCCACCGCCACGAGCAGCGGGTCGAACCGGCCGTGCTGCTCGGGCATCTCGACCCGGAAGAGCCCGAGGAGCGGCCCCCGCGGGTCGAAGCCGACCCACAGGACCGTTCCCAGGAAGGACACCGCGAGCACCGCGAGGAGGAACTTGAAGACCGCTTCGAGCCGGTCGTACTCCGGCCGGAACACGAGCGCGAGCGCGAGGCCGTTCAAGGCGATCGCCCACTGCCACGTCTCGCCGGCGCGAAAGAGGTTCCGGCAGACCTCCCCCGCTCCGACCGTCATGTAGGACTCGTACACGTGGCCCATCACCACCGCGGCCACGAAGAGGACGGGCGCATAGGCGGGATGCAGGCGGGCGAGGCCGTCGAGGACGCCGTGGCCGTGCGGGTTGCAGAGCTGGTAGCGGGCGACGAGCGAGACGAACAGGAATCGCATCACGAGTGCGACCACGAGCACCCACATGAGCGAGTAGCCGTAGTTGCTGCCCGCGACCCCCATGTCCACTACGTCGCCCGCCCCCAGCCAGGTGAGCACGATCACGAAGCCGGGGCCGAAGGACCGGACGTACTCGAGGAAGGTCCGCGGGATCGGCGGGGGAGCCGTCGTCATTTCCCGGCGTCGGCCCCCGCTCGCCCCTGCCGCCAGCGGTCGAGCGTCACCGCGGCCACGATCACCAGGCCGGTCACGATCTGCTGCACCCAGTTGGGAAGTCCCTTCTGCGAGCAGCCGATGTTGATCACGGTCATCAGGGTGGCCCCCACCAGCGTCCCCAGGGCCGTGCCCTTGCCTCCGAGGAGGCTGCCCCCGCCGATGATCACGGCGGCGATCACGTCCAGCTCGAGGCCGGTGGCCACCGTGGGATCCCCCACGGACAGCTTGGCGAACTGCAGCACGCCGGCGAGCCCGGCCAAGGCAGCGGAGACCGTGTATACGGCGACCTTGGTGCGGTCCACCGCGATCCCGCACAGCCGCGCCGTCCGCTCGTTGGAGCCGATGGCGAGCAGGTGCCGGCCGAACCGCGTGTACCGCAGGACTCCCGCCACCAGGAGGGCGAGAACGGCGAGGAGCCAGAGGCCCCAGGGGAGGAAGCCTTCGCCCCTCGCGAGCGTGCGCAGGAGGTCGTTCAGCCAGCTCGTCGGCGCCTCCAGCCGCCGCTCCCCCGCCAGGCCCTTGGCCGCGCCCCGCACGAGCAGCATCATTCCCAGCGTCACGATGAACGGGATCACCCGGAGGCGGGTGACCAGAAGACCGGTGGCCGTGCCGCAGGCGGCTCCCGCGGCGACGCCCCCGAGCGCGGCCACGAGCGGGTCGTGCCCTCCCCGCAGGAGCTGGGCGACGACCACCGTGGCGAGGGCGATGATCGAGCCCACCGACAAGTCGATCCCGCCCGCGGCGATGACGAGCGTCATCCCGAGCGCGGCCGTGCCCACGATCGCGGTCTGGCGGGCGACGAGCTCGAGGTTGCCGGGCCGGAAGAACTCGGAACCGACGAGCAGGCCGAAGAGCGCGGACACGAAGACGAGCCCGAGGAACGGGCCGAGCCGCGAGAGCCAGTCCCCGAGTCTCACGCCACCTCCGCGCCCGTGGCCTCGAGCACCAGGCGGTGCTCGTCGAGGTCGACCACCGGGCGCGCCGGGGACAGCCGGCCCCGGTGCATCACGGCTACGCGGTCCGCGATCCCCAGGAGCTCGGGAAGGTAGCTGCTCACCATGAGCACCGCACGCTTCCGGCCCTCGCGGCCGCTCACGAGGGCGTCGACGAGCGCGTAGATCTCGGCCTTGCTCGCCACGTCGATGCCGCGCGTCGGCTCGTCCAGCACGAGCACGTCCACGTCGTGATGGAGAAGACGGGCGAGTGCTACCTTCTGCTGGTTGCCGCCGCTCAGCTCCGCCGCCGGCTGCTCGGGTCCGCGGCAGCGGATGCCGAGGCGGTCGATCCAGATGCGGGCCGCCGCGCGCTGCCTGCCGGGAGTGACCATGTGCGCCGGGCCGAGCCCGCCCAGGCTGGAGAGGGTGAGGTTGTCCGCGACGCT
This sequence comes from uncultured Acidobacteriota bacterium, assembly GCA_963742595.1. Taxonomy (GTDB): domain Bacteria; phylum Acidobacteriota; class Vicinamibacteria; order Fen-336; family Fen-336; genus CAVPGH01. Next base: position 3,132,892 of record CAVUMT010000001.1, read on the forward strand.
CAGGCCGAGGGCGAGGCCCTCGCCCTTGCGATCTTCGCTGAGGAAGCCCACGCCCTGCTTCCAGCGCTGCAAGGGCGAGGCGGGGCCGACGTACGCGCCCACACGGACACGGCCTTGAAGAACGGGCTCGAGACCGAAGATGCTACGCAAGAGGTGAGTACGGCCCGCGCCGAGGAGGCCGGCGATGCCTACGACCTCGCCGCGACGGACGGTCAGGTCCGCTCCCGACGCGAACGAGGAAAGCTCGAGGATGGGTTCGCCGGGATCGCGTCGGGTTCGGGGGAAGAGCTCATCGACGCGCCTTCCCACCATCAGGGACACGATCTCCTCGGTCCGCGCCTCCGCGACGGGCCCCTCTCCGACGCTGCGCCCGTCGCGGAGGACCGTGAAGCGGTCCGCCACCTGCTTCACTTCCTCGAGGAAGTGCGAGATGTAGACGATGGCGTGGCCCTGCCGCTTGAGGTCGGCCACCCTCTCGAAGAGATGGCGGGCGTCCTCCCGGGAGAGGCTGCTCGTGGGCTCGTCGAGCACGAGGACCCGGCAGCCCACGGCGAGGGCCCGCGCGATCTCCACGAGCTGCTGGGCGGCGGGCGAGAGGTCGCCCACGACGGCGTCCGGCGCGATGTCGGGGTGGTGGAGCTGGGTGAGCGCCGCAAGCGTCCTCGCGCGCATGCGCTCGCGGTCGAGGAGGCCGCGGCGGAGGGGCTCCATCCCCAGGAGCACGTTGTCCATTACCGAGAGGTGGGGAGCCAGCGTCAGCTCCTGGTAGATCGTGGCGATTCCGGCGCGGCGGCCTTCCGCGGGGTCGCGGGGCGCGTAGGGGGCGCCGTCCAGGGTCATGGCACCGGCGTCGGGCGTCACCGCCCCCGCGAGCACGGCCATGAGGGTGCTCTTCCCCGCGCCGTTCTCGCCCACGAGGGCCACCACCTCGCCCGGGGCCACGGTCAGGTCCACGCCGTCCAGGGCCTGGGTCGCCCCGAACGCCTTGCGCACCCCCCGCATCGTGAGGCGGGGCGGCTGCGCTACTTCAGCCACTTCGACAGGTCGGGAGCGACCAGCTCCTTCATCTCCGGCTCGTCGATCGTCTCGGGAGTCACGAGGTGCACGCCGGTGTCCACACGCCGCTCCACCTTCTCGCCCCGGAGGTGCGCGACCATCGTCTTCACGCCCAGGTAGCCCATCTTCACGGGGTCCTGGAGCACGAGGCCCTGGATGTGCCCGTCGCGAACGCCCTGGGCCAGCGTGTCCGAGGAGTCGAAGCCCACGTACTTGACCTTGCCCGCCCAGCGGTTGTCTCGAAGGACCTTGAGCATGGCGACGCTCGAGGACTCGTTCGGGGTGAAGATCCCGTCCACGTCGAGGCCGCCGTCGGGCTTCTTGAAGCGGCTCAGGAGGGCCTCGCTCTTCTTGTAGGCGCCCTCCACGTCCGCCCCCGCGTACTGGTTGTCGCTCACCAGGGTGATCCCCGGACTCTCCTTGATCGCGGCCAGGAAGCCGTCCTCGCGCTTGTTCGTGCTGTCGGATCCCTCCGCGTAGCGCAGGAGCACCACCCGGCCCTTCCCGCCCAGGAGCTGGGCCAGCCGTTCCCCTCCGAGCCGCCCACCCTTGAAGTTGTCGGTGGCCACGAAGCTCACGTAGTCGTCGCCCTTGAGCCCGGAATCGAAGACGACCACGGGGATGCCCGCCCGCGTGGCACTCGCCACCGGCGCGGCGAGCGCCGTGTCGTCGAGCGGGGCGAGAACGATGCCGGAGACGCCACGGCTCGTGAAGCCCTCGACCTCGGAGACCTGCGCGTCCCGGTCGTCCTCGCGGAGGGGACCGCGCCAGATGATCTCGACGCCCGTCTCGGAGGCGGCCCGCGCCGCTCCCGCATGGATGCTCTGCCAGAAGACGTGGGACGTGCCCTTGGGGATCACGGCGATCGTGAGCTTCCCGGGCTCCTTCTGCGCGGGGGTGCACGCGAAGGCGGCGAGAGCGGCCAGGAGCGGGAGCGCTCCCGGGACGGCGGTCTTCCTGCTCATCGCTTGGGCTCCTCCAGGTTCCATAAACGCCGGGCGTTCCCGCCGCAGACGGCCTCCTGCTCGGCGGCGGGCTGCCCGGAAAGATAGTCCAAGACGAGGTCCATCGCGCGTCCGTAGTCGGCGGCGACCGTGCAGACGGGCCAGTCGGAGCCGATCAGGAGCCGGTCGGGACCGAAGGCCTCCCAGGCCACGTCCAGGTAGGGGCGGAGCCCGTCCGCCGTCCACGTCTTCCAGTCGGCCTCGGTCACGAGGCCCGAGAGCTTGCAGACGACATTGGGGCGCGAGGCGAGCCCTCGCAGGTCGGCGCCCCAATCCCGGATCTCGCCGCTGCGGATCTCCGGCTTGGCCGCATGGTCGAGGACGAAACGAACGCCGGGAAAGCGCGCCGCGAGCTCCGCGGCCACCCTGAGGTGGCGAGGAAAGATGAGGATGTCGTAGGCGAGGCCGCGGTCTTCGAGCAGCGAGATGCCCCGAAGAAAGGCCTCGCGGAGCATGAACCGCTCATCGGGCTCACTCTGAACGATATGGCGAACGCCGACGAGCTTTGATCCCCGGAAGCCGTCTAGTTGGACCGAGGCTTCCGGGGATGACAGATCCACCCATCCCACCACTCCCACGACGAAGGGGTGTCTCGCCGCGAGCTCGAGCATCCAGCGCGTCTCCTCGAGGCTCTGGCGAACCTGGACCAGGATCGATCCCTGGAATCCGGCCTGCCGGAGCTGCGGCTCGAACTCCCGAGGCAGGAAATCCCGACGCAGCACCTCCATGTCCGGCCCGATCCAGTCGTACTCGACCGGGTCGTATCTCCAGAAGTGCTGGTGTGCGTCGATCCGCAACGTGGCCTCGCTCGAAGGACCTCAAGTAACTTCTGAAGCAACTCGTTCCGGAACGAGTACGAAAGGTAACACTGACGCGACGGTTCAAATCGCCGGAACTACCTGCTGCCGCGACTCGCCGAGCCCTTCGATCCCCAGCTCCACGACGTCCCCGGGCTTCAGGTAGACGGGGGCCGGCTTCATGCCCATCCCCACGCCCGCCGGGCGTCCCCGTGCTGATGACGTCGCCGGGCAGGAGCGTCATGAACTGGCTCAGGTAGCTGACGAGGGCCGGGACGTCGAAGACCATGTTCGCGGTGTTCGAGCGCTGGCGGACGTCGCCGTTGACCTTCAGCCACATGCCCAGGCTCTGCGGGTCGGGGATCTCGTCCCGCGTGGCGAGGAAGGGGCCGAGCGGCGCGAACGTGTCCGCGCTCTTGCCCTTCACCCACTGGCCGCCGCGCTCGAGCTGGAAGGTGCGCTCCGAGTAGTCGTTGTGCAGGGCGTAGCCGGCCACGTGCTCGAGCGCCTTGTCCTCGGCGACGTAGCGCGCCTCGCGCGCCGATCACGATCGCGAGCTCGACCTCCCAGTCCACCTTGGTGGCGCCCCGCGGCATCACGAGCGCGTCGTTCGGACCCACGAGCGCGGTCGTGGACTTGAAGAAGATGACGGGCTCCTTCGGGATCTCCGCCCCCGTCTCCGCCGCGTGGTCGCGGTAGTTGAGGCCGATGCAGACGATCTTGCTCGGGCGCGGGACGGGCGGGCCCAGGCGCGCCCCCGCGTCCGCGCGGGGGATGGCCTTCTCGTTGCGACCCACCCACTCCGCGAGGCGGTCGAGACCGCCGTCGCGCGAAGAAGGCCTCGTCGTAGTCCTCGGCGAAGCCGGAGACGTCGTGGCGCGCCCCGTCCGCGCCGCAGAATCGCCCGGCTTCTCCCGGCCCGGCGGTCCGAAGCGGATCAGCTTCATGTGACGAGCACTCCTCCGTCGATGGGATAGGCCTGGCCGGTGACGAACGACGCCTCGTCGGAGCAGAGGTAGAGGGCCAGGGCCGCCACCTCCTCCGGGTTCCCCATGCGCCCGAGCGGCTGGTACTCGGAGAGCTCGCGGTAGCATCTCCGCCTCGCGCCCCGGGTAGTTCTTCGCGACGTATCCGTCCACGAACGGCGTGTGGACGCGGGCGGGGCAGATGCAGTTGCAGCGGATCGTTCTTCTTCATGTAGTCGACGGCGATCGCAGCGCGTCATCGTGAGCACGGCACCCTTGGTCGTGGAGTACGCGAAGCGCTCGGGCACGCCCACGAGGGCGGCGATCGAGTCCATGTTCAGGACGACGCCGCCACCGCCGCGGAGCATCGCGGGGATGGCGGCGCGGCAGCACAGGAAGACGCCCTTGACGTTCACGCGGTAGAGCGCGGTCGAGGTCCTCCTCGGCCGTGTGCTCGACGTCGCCTACGTGGGCGATCCCGGCGTTGTTGACGAGGATATCCAGACGCCCGCGCGTGGCTTCGATCGAGCGGAAGGCCGTCTCCACGTCCGCGGCGGCCCCGACGTCGACGCGAGTCGCGCGGGCGTCTCCGCCGCTCTCGCGGATCCGCGCCGCGGTCTCTTCGCCCGCCTTCTCGTCGATGTCGAGGACCTCCACGCGCGCCCCCTGGCGGGCGAAGAGCAAGGCAATGCTCTCTCCGATCCCGGAGCCGGCACCGGTCACGACCGCGACCTTCCCCGTGAGGTCGAACACGGCTACGCGCGTCCCTCTGAAGTCGTTGTCTTCACGCTACTTGTGGTCATGGGCTGACGGGGGGTATATCACACGGGAGGCGGGTTCGGGCAGCCCCTATCTTCTATAAGGAGGTCGCCTTCACAGTACCGCCTTCCATCCTTCGAGGAGGGCCCGCACGTCGGCGCGGTCCTGCGGCGTCATTTCGGGGAGCGGCGGACGCACCGGCCCCGCGGCGAGGCCGAGAGCGTTCATCATCTCCTTCATTGCCGTCACCTCGTAGCCCCGCCGCCGGCTCCGGAGCGCGTAGAGAGGGATGACGTAGGTGTCCATGAGCCGCTTCAACGTGACGGCGTCTCCCGCGGCCGCCGCCTCGTGAAGCTGCAGCGAGAGCTTCGGGGCCACCGTGGCGATGCTCGAGGTGTACGTCCGGATGCCGATCGAGTAGTAGGCGGGCACGCAGTCGTCGCCCGCGCCGCCGATCCAGTGGAGCCGGCTCCCCACGCGCGACATGATCTGCTGAAGCCGCCGAGCGTCCCCCTGTCCATCCTTCCAGGCAACGAGTGTGGGGACGCGAGCGCAGGCTCTCTCCACCCACGCGGCTGACGGGTTGACCCAGTCCCGGCTGTAGATGAGAAGCGGCAATGGCGTCGCGCGACCGATGGCCTCGTAGTACTGGAGCAAGCCCTCGTCGTCGGCGTTGGGGTAATAAGGGGGGAGCGCGAGGATGGCGTCGGCACCCGCCTCCGCGGCGCTCCGCGCCATCTGAATGCCGAGACCGGTATTGAAACCGACGCCGGCGATGATGGGAACCTTCCCCCCGGCCTCGCGGACCGTTACCAGAACCACCTCGGAATGTTCGGCCGGGGTGAGTGAGTACATCTCCCCCGTCCCCCCTGCGGCCACGATCGCGCAGAAGCGGTGCTCGATTAGCCCGTGCAGGTTGCGTCGCAGACCCTCCACGTCGAGCGAGAGGTCGGGTCGAAACGGGGTGACCGGAAACGCGATGACTCCCCGAAGGCCGGCGCGGAACTCCGCGGGACTCCCGGCCATGCGTGACCCTAGTGGATCTCGGGCTCGGGAACGGGAGCAGTGCCCGTGAGGAAGTCGAAGTCGCAGCCCTGGTCGGCCTGGGTCACGTGGCGGGCGTAGAGGGCGCCGAATCCTCGGGGGTGCGGGAATTCCCGGGGCTTCCACGAGGAGCGGCGGTCGGCCAACTCCGCATCGCCCACCCGGAGGGCGATGCGGCGCGCGGGCACGTCCAGCTCGATCACGTCCCCGTCCTTCACGAGGGCGAGCGGTCCGCCCACGAAGGACTCGGGCGCGACGTGGAGCACGCACGCGCCGTAGGACGTGCCGCTCATGCGCGCGTCGGAGACGCGCACCATGTCCCGGACGCCCTGCTCGAGCAGCTTCTTGGGGATCGGCAGCATTCCCCACTCCGGCATCCCCGGCCCTCCCAGTGGCCCCGCGTTCTGGAGGACGAGCACGGAGTCGGGGGTGGCGGGCAGCGCGGGGTCGTCGATCCGGGCCGCGAGGTCGTTGTAGTCGCGAAAAACGAGTGCCATTCCCGAATGTTTCAGGAAACGCTTCTCCATCGCCGTGTGCTTGATCACGGCCCCGTTCGGGGCGAGGTTGCCTCGGAGGACGGCGAGGCCCCCTTCCGGGCCGAGCGGCTTTTCGCGCGGTGCGATCACCGCGTCGTTGAAGACGGGCGCCCCCTCGACGTTCTCGGCCACCGTGCGCCCGGTGACCGTCAGGGCTCCCGTGTGGAGCAGGTCGCGGAGGCGGGCCATGAGGCCGCGCAGGCCGCCCGCGTAGTGGAAGTCCTCCATCAGGAACTCGCCGGAGGGGCGGAGGTTGGCGAGGAAAGGCGTGCGGCGCGACAGGGCGTCGAAGCGGTCGAGGTCGAGGGCCACTCCCGCGCGTCCCGCCATCGCGATCAGGTGGACGATCGCGTTCGTGGAACCTCCGAGGGCCATGGCCACCGTGACCGCGTTGTCGAAGGCCTCGGCGGAGAAGAGATCGCGGGGCTTCAAGTCCTCGAGGACCATCTCCACGATGCGGCGGCCCGACGCGGAGGCCATGCGAGCGTGGCCGGAGTCGGCGGCGGGGATCGAGGAGGCGCCGGGCAGCATCGCCCCGAGGGCCTCGGCGGCGGCGGCCATGGTGGAGGCCGTCCCCATCGTCATGCACGTCCCGAAGGAGCGTGCGATGCCGTCCTCCATCTCGCTCCACGCGCAGTCGTCGAGCCGGCCCGCCCGCTTCTCCGCCCAGTACTTCCAGACGTCGGTGCCGCTCGCGAGGAACTGCCCCCGCCAGTTCCCGCGGAGCATGGGGCCCGCGGGGACGACGATCGCGGGAAGGTTCATGCTGATGGCGCCCATGAGAAGACCGGGGATGGTCTTGTCGCATCCTCCGAGGAGCACCGCCCCGTCGATGGGGTTCGCGCGCAAGAGCTCCTCCGCGTCCATGGCGAGGAGGTTCCGGTAGAGCATGGGGGAGGGCTTCATGAACGTCTCCCCCACGGAGAGCACGGGCATCTCGAGGGGGAAGCCGCCCGCCTGCCACACCCCGCGCTTCACCTCCTCCGCGCGCATGCGGAAATGGGCGTGGCAGGGGTTGGCGTCGCTCCACGTGTTGAGTATCGCGATGACGGGCTTGCCCGTGAAGTCCTCGGCGGCGAAGCCTTCCCCCTTGGCTCGCGAGCGGTGGCCGAAGGAGCGGAGGTCGGTCTTGCCGAACCAGCGCTGGCTGCGGAGGTCGTCGACCTCCTTGCGGCGACGGGTCATGGACGGGCGCCGCGCGCGCGGGGGAGGAAGGCCACGGCGAGGGCCCCGAGCGCGGCGAGGGCGACGAGGAGGGTGAAGCCGCCCGCGTAGCTGCCCGTACGGTCGCGGATCCCCGCCACGAGCATCGGCACCACCGCCTCCCCGACGCCGTCCGCGGTGAGCACGATGCCCATCACGCGGCCCAGGATCCGGAGGCCGAAGAGCTCGGCCGCCATGAGCGGAATGATCATGTAGTCGCCCCCGAGCCCGATGCCGAACAGGAACGCGCCCAGGAAGATGGCGGGGCGGGAGGGACCGAAGACGAGAAGGGGGATGGTGGCGGCCACGATCGCGTAGACGAGCAGCATGACCCTCTTCTTGGGCCAACGGTCGGCGAGCCAGCCCATGAGGAGGCGGCCCACGATGCTGCCCACCAGGATGACGGACAGCACACGCGCGGCGCTGCCCTGGTCGAACCCCCGGTCGAGGCTCAGGTAGAGCTTCAGGTTCTGTATCGTGCCCCCCACCGCCCCGATCGAGCAGAAGCTCCCGACGGCGAGAAGGTAGAAGGCGGGCTGCCGGAAGACGCCCGCGATCGAGGCGGACTCTTGCACGCCCGCCCCGCCGCCGGTGGGAAGCCGCTCGCGGACGAACAGGGCGGCGGGGAGGGCGACCAGGACCATGAGCACGCCCAACGCCCGCAACGCCCCTCGCCAGCCGAACGACTGCGTGAGGGCGTGGGCGAGGAGGGGCACCATGGCGCCTCCCACCCCGATCCCAAGGTAGGCGATCCCCATCGCCTTGCCGCGTCCCGCGTCGAACGAGCGCGAGAGCAGCACCTGGTTGGGCAGGGGACCCCCGGCGACGTAGCCGAGGGCGTTCAGGAAGTAGAAGGTGTAGAAGGCGGCGAGGGTGGTCACGCCGCCGAGGCCGACGAGCGCGCCCCCCGCGATGAGGATCCCCACGATCATCACCCGGCGGGGGCCGACGCGGTCGATGAGCATCCCCGCGAGGAAGCCGAAGAGAGGCCCGACGATCAGCTTGCTGTACGCGTTGCCGGAGGTGACCTGCTGGCGCGTCCAGCCGAGGTCCTTGACGAAGAAGTCGTAGAAGAACGGCAGCCCGTAGAGGGCGAACCCCACGATCGAGAAGAGGGCGAGGAACCCCGTGACGACGGCCGTGACCTGGTGGCGCCTCGCGTCGCCCCCCGCGGGGTCGGTCATGCCCGCATCGTCTCCTTGGCCCGACGGAGCTCCTCCGCGTGCGGATGCTTCTGGTAGAAGGGATCGAGGGGGAAGCAGCCGGAAACGAGGCCGATCCGCGTCCCGCTCGTGCAGTCGCTGAACGTCCGGCAGATCTTCTTGCGCTGGAGGTCGCGGCCCGCGAGCACGTCCGCGGGGAACTCGGGATAGGAGAGCACGAGGCGGCCGAGGCCCACGAAATCGGCCTCCCCGGCGCGCACCACGGCCTGGGCGACGTGGGGCAGCCACTCCTGCAGGTAGCTGTACCCCGAGCCCACGATCGCGAGGTCGGGGAAGTCCACCTTGAGGCGCGCGGTGGCGTGGACGTGGCGGGCCACTCCGCGCAGCGGGTCCTCGGGCGGCTCGTAGCCGTCGCTGGGCGGGAAGAGCGCAGGGCGCTGCACGTGAGGGTTGTAGTAGGGGCTTCCCGCGGTGACGCACACCCATCGCACGTCGAGCGTTTCCAGAAGCCGCAGGAACGCGCGCGCGTCCTCGAGGGCCTCGTCCATCCGCGCGTCGTCGCGGAGGAGCCCGAAGGCGAAGGCGTAGTCGGCGGCGTCCGCTTCCGGCGCTCCCGCGCCGTTCGCGCGCTGGCCGTAGGGCACCGTGTCGAAGACGGACAGGCGCACGCCCACGTGGAGCCCGGGAGCCTCGGCTCGGATCCCCGCCACCACCTCGCGGAGGAAGCGCGTCCGGTTCTCGAAGGAGCCCCCGTAGCGGCCGGGGCGCGAGCGGGCGGAGAGGAGCTCGTGGCCGAGATAGCCGTGGCAGTGCTTCACGTCCACGAAGCGGAACCCGATCCTCTGCGCCTGCTTCGCCGCCCGCACGAACTCCCCGACGAGTCGGTCGAGGTCCTCGTCCCCGAGCACCCGAGTGCCCTTCGGGAAGCGGCGGTCGAGGATCGGGTGGGCGTAGACGGTCAAGGGGTCCGAGCCGGAGAGCGTCGGCCGCGCGAAGCGGCCGGAGTGCGTGAGCTGGAGCCCCACGAGGAGGTCTCGGTCCGAGCCCGCTCCGAACTGCTCGGTGTGGGCGGACACGAGCGTCTCACGGAGGCGGGCGAGCGCGGGCAGGGTCACTTCGTCGATCAGGAGCTGGTTGGGATTGGCGCGGCCGTCGAACCGGACGGCCACCGCTTCTCCGCCCCAGATGAGCTTGGCCCCGCTCAGCCCGAAGTGCCGCCAGCGGCGGATCGTCAGCTCGCTCGGCTCGCCCTCCGCCGTCCCGTCCCACCCCTCCATGGGGAGGATGCAGAAGCGGTTGCCGACGCGGAGGCCGCCTCTCTCGAAGGGCTCGCCGAGCGGCGAGGGGTGGCGAAGCTCCGGGTCGAAGGGGAGGGCGATCCCGGCCTCGGAGAGGTGACCCTGGAAGGCCTCCCGAGTCTTCAGGGAGGCGACCCTCTGCCAGCTCACCCGGCCTGGCTCCGGAGGAACTCCGCGTAGGCGTGGAGGGCCCCCTGGTTGTGCTCCTTCACGACCTGCTCGAGCATGGCGAAGTCGCGGGCCTTCATGGCCCGGAGCATCGTCCGGTGCTCCTCCTGAGCGCGCTCCAGGCGGTCCACGAGCACGCCCTTCAGGTAGTAGCGGCGCACCCGGTCCCATCGCGCGAGGACGCGGTCCATCATCTCCTGCAGCAGAGGCATGGCACTCAGCCGGCTGATCGCGGAGTGGAAGCGCGAGTTGAGGTCCGCCCACTCCTCGTTCCGGCCCGCGGCGAGGGCTCCGTCCATGGCCGCGGTGATCTCGTCCAGCACGACGCCGTCCGCGGCCGTCATCCTCTCCGCGGCGCTGCGCGTGGCCACGATCTCGAGGCCCTCCATGATGCTGAAGACCTCGGCGATAGACTCCCGCGAGATGAGGCTCACCGTCGCCCCCACGTGGGGCACGTTTGCGACCAGGCCCTCGGACTGAAGGAGCTGCAGGGCCTCGCGGACGGGGATGGCGCTCACCTCCAGCCGCCGGGCGAGCTCGTCGATGACCAGCCGCTGACCGGGCCCCAGCTCGCACCGCATGATCGCGTCGCGCAGCGTCTCGTAGACGAACGCCTGCTTCGTGCGGTACGGCAGGGGACCGCGTCGGGCGAGGGGAACGGGCTCTCCGCTCATGCCAGGGTCACCCGGGCCTTCTTCTGGACGGACTCGTGGGCGGCGATGCAGGCGGCGGCGGACCCGATGGCCTTGTCGGGACCGCAGCGCAGCGGGCGTCCCACGCGGATGGCCGCGCAGAACTCCGAGATCTCGAGACGGTAGGAGCTGACGCGCTCCTCCGAGTCCCCGCCCCCCGCCGCCGCGCGCGCCGGCCCCGACGTGGGCCGCGTCTCGGAGGCCTCGAGCGCCGGTCCCGCTCCCTTGGCCGCGGCCTCGACCGCCGTGGCCTCGCTGCTCCCCGCGTCGAAGAGATAGGCCTGACGCTCCCGGCTCAGGATGAGCGTGCCCTTGGTGCCCAGGAACTTCTCGTAGTAGTCGTCGAAGTCGTTGGACTCGATGGTGCTGAAGACCGCGGTCCTCCCCTGGGGGTACTCGAACGTGGCGTAGACGTGGTCCTCCACCTCGCGGCCGTCCTTGAAGCGGTAGACCCCGCCGCTCGCGAGCACGGCCTCGGGGACCGACTGGAAGAACCAGTTGGAGATGTTGACCTGGTGGCTCGCGAGCTCGGCGAGCAGGCCCTTGGAATACTTCCAGTAGAGCCGCCAGTTCACGAGGTGCTCCCACGTCGGGTACCCCCACTGCGAAGGATCGTAGTCGGGCGAGGGAGGCGGTTCGTTGCGCCGCCAGTTCCCGTTCCGGTGCCAGACGAGGCGGGAGAAGTAGACGTCGCCGAGGACGCCCGCCTTGACGATGCCCTGGTAGGCGGCCTGGTAGACCGGGTTGTAGAAGCGCTGGTAGCCGATCTCGAGCAGACGGCCCGTCTTCTTCGCCGCCGCCTGCATCTGGCGGCAGCCTTCGAGGTCCCAGGCCATCATCTTCTCGCAGAGGACGTGCTTGCCCGCCTCGAGGCAGCCCACCGTCATCTCCGTGTGCAGCCACAGAGGAGGGGCGAGCACGACCGCCTCCAGGTCCTCCTTCTGCAGCATCTCCTTCCAGTCGTCGTAGTGCCGGGCGGGCGGTCTCTTGCCCGCGGCGAGGATCTCGTCCGCCTTGGTCAGGTGGTCGGGGTTGATATCGCAGAGGGCGCGGACGTCGGCGAACGCGGGATCGACGTTCTTGAGGAGCGCGTTCCTCCCCTCGCCCCCCAGGCCGACGATGCCGATCTTCACCGGCCCGCCGCGCACGGGACCCTTGAGGGCGGCCGCCGCTCCCATGGCGGCGAGCGCCGGCGTTCCCGCGAGCACCCGGAGGAAGTTCCGTCGGCCCAGCTCCTGCTGCTCCGGGGTCAGGTTCATGAAGCGGTCGCCTCCGCGGAGAGGGGAGCGGGGGGCGTCGTGCGCGCGCGCAGCAGGTCGAGCCCGGCGATGCGCCCGGTGTCGAAGCTGAGGAGCACGAGCACGGCCGCCGCTTCCACGAGGTTCTTGTTGACGAGGAGGTAGGCGCCCTCCGCGCCCGGCTGATGCACGCCGGAGACGGGGATGGAGGAGAGATAGAAGAGCGAGAGGAGGGCTAGTGCTCCCCAGGAGCCGGCCTTGGTGAACAAACCGAGCATCAGGGACAGCCCGACGAGGAACAGAGCGATCGGCATTGAGAAGTCGAGAACGGTCAAGAGACGCGGCGCCGCGAGGGCGTGGAAGAGATCAGCGAATGGCCCGCTCGCGGCGCCGCGTAGATAGCCGGCGGCCGAGAATGCCGGGAGCGGGGCGCCGCTGCGACTCCACGCGGGAGCCCAAAGCTTGAAGAGGCCCTCGTAGAGGAAATGCCAGCCCACGAGGGTACGGAGGACGACGAGGCTGACCTGTTGGTAGCCGGTCACTGGGTTACTCCGCGGGTTCACGCCGCCCCCGAACCATCGACTGTTGCGTCTCCTCGCGGTCCCGGCCGCCGCGAGAAGCCCTCACGGAAAGAAGACGATCTCCGCGGCTCCCGACGAGACGCGCCGGGAGCCGCGAAGGGTAAGGCGTTAGAACCGCAGCTTCAGGCCGAACTGGATCTGCCGCTCCGAGGTGCCGCAGGTGCCGCACGACGGGTTCGCGGAAGCGGTGATCGTCCCGAAGGCCGCGTTTCCGAGCTGGCCGTTGGGCTGGCCGAACTGCGGGTGGTTGAACACGTTGAACGCCTCGATGCGGAACTCCGTGTCGATCGGCCCGAACTTGGTGTTCTTCACGAGCGAGAGGTCCACGTTGAAGATCCCGGGGCCCCGGCCGAAGTTGCGCTCGATGTCTCCGTAGGTGGCGGTGGTGTCGGCGGGACGTGCGAGGGCCGCGGCGTCGAACCAGCGGTCGATCGTCTGTTCTCCGGGGACGAGGTTGCCTACGAGGTTCGGACGGTTCGCCTGCGCGAGGCCGGTGCCGTTGCCCGTGGAGCCCATGATGCCCGTCTGCGTGATGTTGACGGGGATGCCGGTGCGGAAGAAGCCGATCCCGTTGACCTGCCAGCCGCCGAGGGCGTGGTTGCGGCCCCAGGGCAGCTCGTAGATGAAGCTCGCCACGGCGGTGTGTTTCACGTTGTACTGGGCGACGCCGTAGTCGTACATCGGATCGACGATGTTCGTCAGGGTGACGGCGCCGTCGTTGTCGGAGGCGAGGTCCTGCGCCTGTCCGAAGGTGTACGACAGCAGGGCGGAGAACCCGTTGGAGAACCGCTTCATCCCCTTGAAGAGGAACGCGTGGTAGTCGAGCACGCCGAGGTCCGTCACGGCCCCCACGTCACGAAGCGCGGGGGAGCCGAGCGCCACCGCCGGCCGGCGAATGTCCGGGTTGTTCAGGCCGGGGGTGAGCGGGGACTGGTTCAGGTTCGTCTTGAGCGTCATGTTGCGTCCGCGCGTGCCCACGTAGGCCAGCTCCACCATGTAGTCCCGTCCCAGCTGCTTCTGGAGGTTGACGTTCCAGTTGAGCGCGTACTGATCGCGGTAGTTGATGTCGAAGGTCGAGCGCGTGCTGCCGCCAGGGCGCAGCGAGGCGTCGACCGCGGGCGGATCGGGCAGCCCCGCGGAGAGGCGCAGGTTGGCAGGCGTGGCGCCGCCGGCGGCCGCGAAGTCGGTCGTCTGCAGGAAGGGCGGGTTCGTGGCCTTGGACGAGGAGGTTCCCCCCACACCCCAGTTCCAGAAGACGCCCAGGCCGCCGCGGATCGTCGTACGGCCGTTCCCGTTCACGTCGTAGGCGAAGCCGAAGCGGGGCCCGAGGTCGCCCTTGCTGTAGGTCTGGAGGTAGCGGCCCACGTGCACGCCGTTGATGACCGCGTCGTCCGACGCCACCACGAACATCCCCGTGGAGGGGTCGTAGTTGGACTGGCGGTTGTCCTTCTCCACCCAGGGGACGAACACGTCCCAGCGCAGGCCCATGTTCAGCGTGAGCTTGGGGCTCACGCGGAAATCGTCCTGCACGTAGAGCGCCCACTCGGGCCGGGTCTCGGTGTAGGTCTGGTCGGAGAAGAGGGTCCGGTTCTTGCGGCGCGTCGCTCCCAGGACGAAGCTCGCCACGTCGAAGCCGGCGTTGGCGCTCGGCGTGCAGCCCGCGGCGATGCCCGCGCAGTTCCCGGTCTGGTTCTGGTGGAAGAAGAACTGGCCCACGATGTTGTCCGCGTTCAGGATCTCGCGGGAGCGGAAGGTCGCGCTGCCCCCGGCCTTGAAGGTGTGGCGGCCGTTGATGTGGGTCACGTTGTCGTAGATCTGCAGGTTGCCCAGGTTCGTGATGAGCGGCTGGTTCCCGTTGGCTCCGAGGTTGCGGGAGCCTCCCTGCTCGAACTGGATCTGGCTCATCGCGGAAGTGACGTCGTTGATGTTGACCCCGGGGATGCCCGCGGCCCGGGCCAGGTTCTGGCCGTAGTCGATCGAGGTCATGAGGAACTCGATGTAGCTGTAGCCGACCCGGACCTCGTTCAGCCAGCGGGGGCTGAAGGTGTGGGTGTCGTTGAAGGCGACGCTCTGGGCCTTGATGTCCCCGAGCCCCGCGCCGAACGTGAAGCCGGCGTCGCCGTGGGGCAGGGTCGCGGGCTGGTCGCGGTGGGTCTTCTGGAAGCTGTAGCGCAGGAAGAACCGGTTGTTCGAGCTCAGGGCGTGGTCGACCTTGACGTCGAACTGGTTGTCCTGCCGCTCGACGACGGGGTTGATCACGTAGTTGTTGATGTTCTGTCCGAGCGCGTTCCGCGAGCCCGGCGAGTTCGGCGCCGGAATGAGATCGCGGAGCACGCTCGCGGACGCGGGGTCGAAGCGGCTCTGGGGAATGATGTTCCCGGGGAAGGCCGCGCCGGTCAGCGGATCGAAGATGGGCCGATTGATCTCGGAGAAGTTGCCCGCCCGCATTTGCGCGGAGGGAACCGTCGAGACGTAGGTCTGGCCCTGGTTGATCCGCATTCCCTGGTAGTCCGCGAAGAAGAACGTCTTGTCCTTGATGATCGGACCGCCGATGGTGCCGCCGAACTGGTGCTGGCTGAACTCGGGCTTGGGCCGTCCCGCGCGGTTGTTGTACCAGTTGTTGGCGTCGAGCTGGTCGTTCCGGAGGAACTCGAACACGCTGCCCCGGAAGCGGTTGCTTCCGGACTTGATCTGGATGTTGACGATCCCGCCCATCGAGCGGCCGAACTCCGCGGAGAACGTGCTCGTCTGCAGCTTGAACTCGTCGAGGGCGTCGACGCTCGGGAAGATCACGACGGTCTGGAGCCAAGTCTCGTTGTTGTCGACGCCGTCCAGCAGGTAGTTGTTGTCGCGGGGCCGCTGGCCGTTGGCGGAGAAGGACGCGGAGGCGCGCCAGGCGAGGCTGCCCCCGCCGTCGATGTTGGCGCCGGGGTTGCCGCGCACGACGCCGGGGATGGTCCGGGTGAGTGAGACGAAGTTCCGGCCGTTCAGGGGCAGGCTCTCGATCGTCTTCCCTTCCACGGTCACGCTCAGATCGGACGAGCCGGTCTGGACGAGCGGGGTCTCCGCCTGGATCTCGACCGCTTCCGTCATTTCGCCGAGGTCGAGCTTGACGTCGGCGCGGATCTTCTGGTCGACGCCCACGTGGACGTTCGCCAGCGTGACCTTCTTGAACCCGGTCATCTCCGCCGTCACGTTGTAGTTGCCCGTGGGGATCTGGACGGCCGTGTACTCGCCCTGGGCGTTGGAGACGACGTTACGTGTGAACCCCAGGTCGGTGTTCACGACGATGACCGTAGCTCCCGGAACCACCGCTCCCGAGGAGTCCTTGACGAGGCCGATGATCGTACCCGTCACGGCCTGGGCCTCCACCGGTTGCGGCGACAGCAGCAGCAGGCCGGCCAGCACGGGCAGGACGAGCCCCATGAGCCTGGCGGCCGATCGGAATCTCTTCATATTGGCGTCCTCCACGCTCAACTGCGGGACAAGTCCGGCCCGATCACGCCCGCGCTCCCGCCGCACGACGTGCTCGGTGGTGGCTGTCTCCTCATTTCGGACCTGAAAGTTCCCCGACGCTACCCCAGCGCCGATCGAGCCGTCAAGAACTTTCGTATATGATATCGACTCGCTTCATGACTGAAGCGTCTTACGGACAGTAAGGGCTTTGTTTGTATTGTTTTGAGTGCTTTTGGCCGGGAACCCCGGTTTGGTGCTCAATCCCCGAGTTTCGGATGCCAAACCCCGCATTGGCCTCCGCGCGCGACTATCTTGGCGGGGCTCGCCGGCTCAGCTCCGTGCCCTTCGTGGTCACGTAGTACTTGGCGAGCATGTTCGCCTTTTCCCAGCCGGGCAGCGTTTTTGGGCTGGCGAGGTAGCCGAGGAAGCGCTCCGTGACCTCGGCGAAGTGCGCCTCGTGGCTCGTGCGGTAGCGCTCGGGCACGACCACGCGGAACGCCTCGCCCTCCCTGGCGACGGTCAGGCCCGGGAAGCGCGATTGCAAGGAAGCGATCTTCCGATCGAGGGCGTTTCCCACCTCGCGGGCCTGCGGCCCGGTGGGCACGACGTAGATCTCGGTCTTCCACTTCTGCTCGGGCCCCTGACGGATCTCGATCCGCGAGCCGCTTTCCGCGCGCCACCGCGGAGTGGGTGTCCCCGCCTCCCGCGGGCGCCTCGTAGTTCCAGAGGGCTCGGAGGCGCACCTGGACGCCGCGAAGGACGTAGGACACCTCGGTATTGGCGAAGAAGTCGAGTCGGTCGTCCTTGACGAGACCCGCCAGCGACGTCGGGAATTCGCGGAGCCCGGTGACCCGTTCGAAATCGGCGCGGGTGAGAATCGTCGGCCAGCGCCGGCCGGCGAGGACGCGGACGTCCTTCTTGTAGTCGAGGGCCTGGTCGGGGAAGAGGATCCAGGGGACGAGGTCCACGAGGTGCGTGCCCACGTCGGCGAGCCCTTCCCCCTGCTGGGTCGTGTCGAAGAACCATCCGGGGCGGATGTTGGGGACGCCCGCCACCGTCTTCATCACGTGGTGGACGCTCTCCATCTCGAGCCCCGGCTCCGCCTCCGTACCCGCGACGATTCCCCCGAAGACCCCGGCATCCCCCACGAGCTCGCGCTGCAGGACGTTCGTGATCTCCGAGCGCTCCGTCATCACGTCGTAGGCCACGATCCCCATCGCCTTCGCCGTATCGAGCGTCGCCTCGAGCTTCGGGAAGTCCGCGGAGGCGATGATCCAAGGCTTGTCCGCGAGGACGTTCAACCCCGCCTTCACGGAAGCCAGGATCCGATCGATCTTTCCCAGGTTCCTCCCCGAGAGCACGACCACGTTGCCCGGCTTCTCCGCGAGCATCCTCTCCAGGAAGTCGGGGGACGCGTGGACCTCCTCGCGCCACCCTGTCGGCTTCTCGGCGCGCAGGTTGAACTGGGCGACGCGGAGGAGGTGCGCGGAGAGATCGGGGCCGAGGGGGGCGTAGACGTGCACGGTGTCGGAGACGCCGGGGTACATCTCCTTCTGGATGAGGGCGGCGTGGAAGTGCCCGGGGTCGAGCGTCATGAGCCGCACCGGCGCCGCCTCCGCGGCGCCGGCCTCAGGACCCATCGCGAGCCCGAGAAGCGCGACGAGCGTCCTCACTTCCGCTTCGCGGCCAGCGAGCGCACGTAGGCCACCACTTTCCAGCGGTCCTCCTCCGCCGGGATCTTCTCGATCATGGCCGGCATGAGGACCTCCTTGCCCTTACGCCGGCCCGTCGAGAGCTTCCAGAAGATCTCTCCGTCGGTGAGGAGGCTCTGGTACACGGGGTCGCTGAGGTCCGCGGGCTCCGTGCTGAGCCGGGCCGCCCCGGGGCCGTCGCCGCGGCCCTTCTCGCCGTGGCAGCGCAGGCAGTTCGCGCGATAGAGTTCTCGGCCCGCCGCGACGTTCTCCGGCGACGCGGGCAGCGGGGACTGGCGGGCCTTGGCCGACGCGGGGGCGTCCCACACGTCGTCCGGGGACGCTGCGGGGAGTGCGACGAACGAGAACGCCAGGATCAGGGGTGCGGCCGCTCGAATAGGCAAGGGTGTCCTCCCGGCGGTGGCGCGCTGATTCTATAGCAGCCCGATCGTCACGGCCCGGGCGCGGCTTCGGGCGCCGCCCCGATCCGGACGGGCGTGAGGGTGACCGGCCCGAGCAGACCCGAGTCGAGCGGCTCCCAGCGGGCCGCCTCCTGCGTGGCACGCGGCCAGTCCGGCGGCGCGGCGCCGCCGACCGACGACGGCAGCATCGCGGCCGCGATGCGCGAGAACGAAACGGCTCGTTCGCGTCGAGGTCAGGCCCGGAGGTTCGTCTTCGACAGCGGAAGCGTCCTGACCCTCTTGCCGGTGGCGGCGAAGACCGCGTTCGTCACCGCGGGAATCACCGGAGGCAGCGCGGGCTCGCCGAGACCCGTGGGCGGGAACTCGGTCTTCAGGAAGTGGACCTCCACCTCCGGGGCCTCGGTCATCCGGATGAGCGGGTGGTCGTGGAAGTTGCTCTCGCGGATGCGCCCGCGTTCGAGAGTGAGCTCCTGGTAGAGGGCCTCGCCGACCCCGTCGATGGCGGAGCCCTGCACCTGGTTGAGCGCGCCGAAGGGGTTGATGATCGTGTGACCCACGTCGCCGGCGACCCATACCTTGTGGACGCGCGCCGTCCCGCCCTCGTCGACGCTCACCTCCGCCACCTCCGCGAAGTAGCCCTGGTGGCTGTAGTGGAAGGCCATCCCGAGTCCCCGGCCCTTGGGCAGCGTGCGCTTGCCCCAGCCGGACTTCTCGGCCGCGAGGGCCACGACGCCCTTCATGCGCCCCGCGTGGTAGCCCGCCTTGCCGTCCGGGTTCGTCACGAGCCGCGGCTCCCCGAGGAGGTCCAGCCGGAACTGCACCGGATCCTTGCCCGCGGCGTGGGCGAGCTCGTCGATGAACGACTGGAAGACGAACGCGAGGGCGTTGCTGCCGGGCGCCCGCAGCCAGCCCGTGGGCACGTTCAGCGGGAGCATGGTCGTCTCGAGGCGGAAGTTCGGCACGAAGCGCGCGGGGAACTCGGACTCCGAGATGGCCGCGGCCTTCGCGTACTTCTCCCCGTCCCCGAACGTCACGAAGTGGTTCTGCCAGGCCACGACCTTGCCCGTCGCGTCCAACCCGCCCTTCAGGTAGTGGTAGCCGCTCGGACGGTAGATGTCGTGCTGCATGTCGTCTTCGCGCGTCCACACGAGCTTCACGGGGACGCCCACGACCTTCGCGATCCAGGCCGCCTCCGCCATGTACTCGTTGAACAGGCGCCGGCCGAAGCCGCCGCCCATGCGGGTCATGTGGATCGTGATGTCCTTGGGATCGATGCCGATCGTCTCCGCCACGAGCTTGCGGCCGGGGTGCGGGTTCTGGGAAGGAGCCCACATCTCGAGCTTGCCGTCCTTGAAGTGGGCGGTGCAGTTCTGCGGCTCGAGGGTGGCGTGGGAGATGAAGGGGTACGTGTAGTACGCCTCCACCACCTTGGAAGCGCTCGCGAACGCCGCGTCCACGTCGCCGTCGTTCCGGAGGCTCTTCGCTCCCCGTTTGCCCGCGAGGTCCGCGGCCTGCTTCTCGAAGCCGGCGGTGCTCTGCGCCGCGCCCGATCCCTCGTCCCAGACGACGCGGAGCTGCTGGCGCGCGGTCTTCGCGCGCCCACCACGAGTCGGCCACGATCGCCACGCCGGGGTTCAGGCCCTCGAGGTTCGAGGTCCCCTCGACGACGAACGCGTGCCTCACCCCGGGCATCGCCTTCACGCGGTCGAGGTTGGCGCTCACGACCCTTCCCCCGAACACCGGGCACTTCTCGAACTGCGCGTAGAGCATCCCCGGCACCTTGACGTCGATGCCGAAGAGCGGCTTGCCGGTGACGATCTTCGGGTTGTCGACGCCGGGGATCGCCTTACCGATGATCTTGTAGTCCTTGGGGTCCTTGAGCTTGACCGTCTTGAGGTCGGGGACGGGGAGGGTCGCGGCCTTGGCCGCGAGCGCGCCGTAGCCGAGCTTCCTTCCGGTCTTCGTGTGGTGGACGGTGCCGGAGGCGGCCCAGCATTCCTCGACGGGGACGCCCCAGGTCTCCGCCGCCGCCTTGATGAGCATCTCGCGGCCGGCGGCTCCCATCTGGCGCATGGGCTCCCAGTGGTTCGGAGTCGCGGTGCTCCCTCCCGCGACCTGGCTGCCGTACGTCGCCTCGTCGGCGTCGGCCTGCTCGACCGTGATCTTGCTCCAGTCGACCTCGAGCTCCTCGGCCACGAGCATGGGGAGCATGGTCTTCACGCCCTGGCCGACCTCGGGGTTCTTGGAGATGAGCGTCACCGCTCCGTCCGCGGCGATGCGGATGAAGGGGTTCGGCGAGAAGGCGGAAGCACCCGCGGCCTCCGCGACCGACTCGTACCGGCCGAAGAGGATCCCGCCCCCCGCGAGGGCGGAGACCTTGAGGAAGGAGCGACGGTCGACGTTCAGGGAGTCCATGTCGCCCTCCTTACTTGCCGCTCAACATCCCGAGCCGGGTGGGCTTGGGCACGGTGAGGGTGGCGGCCTTCTTGATCGCGTCGCGGATGCGCAGGTAGGTGGCGCAGCGGCAGAGGTTGCCGGCCATGGCCGCGTCGATGTCCTCGTCCGTGGGCTTGGGGTTCGTCTTGAGGAGGGCGGCCGCGGTCATGATCTGCCCGGCCTGGCAGTACCCGCACTGCGGGACGTCGAGGTCGTTCCAGGCTTTCTGCAGCGGATGCGAGCCGTCCGGGGAGAGCCCCTCGATCGTCGTGATCTCCGTGCCCACCGCGGTGGAAACGGGGACCATGCAGGAGCGCATGGGGACGCCCCGCAAATGGACGGTGCACGCCCCGCACTGGCCGATCCCGCACCCGTACTTGGTGCCCTTGAAGTCGAGGGTGTCGCGCAGGACCCAAAGGAGCGGCATGTCCGCCGGCACGTCCACGGTGCTCGGCTTTCCGTTGACGATCAGCTTGTAGGGCATGGGGACACTCCTCTTTGACAGATCCCGATCGAGATTGAACCACGACGATACAAATCGGGCAACCCCCTTTTTGGCCTGTCGTTTGGCCTTAAGATGGGCCCGACCCGGTGCGCATGCCGGGGGGAGCCGTGATGCGTCGTATCGACCCCCGAAACTTCAAGGTCGCGACCCGAGGCACCTCCCGCGAGATCAATCGCCGGATCGCCCTGAGCCTGGTGCGCTCGCACCAGCCCATCTCCCGGGCGGACCTCGCCCGCCTCATGCGCACCCGGCGGAGCGCGGTGGGCCTCCTCGTGAACGAGCTCATCGGGAAGGGGCTCGTCTTCGAAGGAGCCACCGGCCAGACGCTGCGCGGGCGGCGGCCGAAGTTCCTCTACATCGACTCCCGGCAGCGCTGCGTGGTCGCGGTGGACGTCCGCGTGTTGCGCACGTACATGATGGTGACCGATCTCGTCGGCCACCAGCTCGTGAGCGTCACGAGCTTCCCGACGCTCTCGGATCCGGAGCGCTTCGCCGCCGATCTCGTGAAGCGCGTGAAAGCGGTCCTCGCGGACCATCGCGACCTCGGGAAGTGCGAGGGCGTCGGAGTGGTGATCCCGGGAATGGTGGAGTACGGCACGGGGCGCGTGCTCCTCGCCCCCAACCTGCGCTGGCGCGACGTGCAGCTCCGCGAGCCCCTGGAGCGCGGCCTGGGTCTCCCCGTCCACCTCGAGAACTCCGGCAAGGCGTGCGCCCTCGCCCAGGTGTGGAGCACCCGGAACCAGGGCGGCAACCCCCCGAGCCTCGTCTTCGTGAGCGTCTCGGACGGTGTGGGAGTGGGGGTGGTGGTGGGGGGAGAGCTGCTGCGCGGCCAGCACAACATCGCGGGAGAGTTCGGCCACGTGCCCATCAACATCGACGGGCCGCGCTGCGGATGCGGCGCCACCGGATGCTGGCAGGCCTACGTCTCGAACCTCGCGACGCTCTCGCGCTACTTCGGGCGCGACCTGCGCTCGCTGAAGCCGAACTCCCGCGAAGCCGTGCCCCTCACGATCGAGGACCTCGTGGCCCGGGCGCGCGGAGGGGACGGCAAGGCGGTGGCCGCGGTGCAGGAGACGGCGCGCTACCTCGGGCTGGGCCTGGGCGCGCTCATCAACGCGGTGGACCCCGCGGTCGTCTACCTGAGCGGCGAGATCACGGCGGTGTGGGACATGATCGAGGAGACGGTGCGCGCGGGCCTCGCGGAGCGCGCGCTCACGCCGTCGGCGGCGCAGACCCCGATGCAGATCGTCCCTCCCGAGCAGTACCCGCGGCTCCGCGGGGCGGCGGCCCTCGTGGCCGCGCCCGCCTTCGCCGCGCCCGTGGTGGCCTAGGGGGGACGCCCAACTCGGTCTGGAACGGGTAGAAAGGTTACTCCGTCCGGACCGAGTGGGTTCGTTGAGGGCACCAGCCAATCGCGGCCTCGTCATTTTCATTCGTGCGAGTCGGTCCGCGGCAGCCGAACCACGCGGATCAGGTGGTCCGTGAACCGAAAGCGCATTTCCGGCACCTCGTACTTCGGCATGTGGCAGTCCGTGCAGCCTTGCTTGGCGACCTTGCACACCCGGAGGCGTCGGCCGACGGGAGCGGCGCCTCCGGGCTCATGGCAGTCCAAGCAGCGTCTGTCGTAGCCGAGGGCGCCCCTCTCGAGCGGTCGATGGGGGTCGTGGCAGGCCACGCAGGTGAGCCTCGCGTCCCCTTCTCCCCAGCACGCGCTGCTCTGGAGCCGGAAAGGCTGCGAGCGGAGGGCCGCGATCCCTTTCTCGCCCGCGAGCGTGACGTCCCACCACGTCGCGTGGCACGCCCCGCAGAAGTCCACCGAGGCGGCGGGGTCGGTCCGGCGCGGGGTGGCGACCGAAGCCTTGACGTCCGCGAGCCTGCCCTGCTCGACCGCCGCCAGGTGTCCGGCTCCAGGGCCGTGGCACGCCTCGCACGTCACGCCCGGAACGAGGCGTGCAACGTCGAACTGCCCGCCGGTCGTGGCGGCGGTGGTGTGGCAGCCGAAGCAGCGGCGCGCCTCGGCGTCCGGGATCGGCCTCCCCAGCGCCTCCTCGAGTTCGCGAGGCGTCTCGAGGGCGCGGCGGGGCGTGAAGCCGAGGCCACCCGTGGCGTCGAAGTAGCTCGCGCGGCTCTCGTGGTACCGGCCGTCCTTCTCGTACACGTACGTCTGGCCGACCTTGCCGGCGCCGAATGCCCAGCCCAGCGTCACGGAGCGCGACCGGTCGTCTTTCTTCACCGTGTAGACGCTCCGACCGTCGCGGGTCGCGATCTCGTAGTCGTGGCCGGCGAGCCGCGCCGCGAGGTCGGTGTTCTCGCGAAGGATGACGGAGTCGGCGGCGGGAGAGAGCGGTGCGCGCCATGGACGTCCGCGACTGCGGCGCCTGGGCGGCGTGGCATCGGGCACAAGCAGCGGCGCCTACGATAGTCCAGAAGGGGCGGGGTGCCCTTCGTCGGCCACCAGCCGGACCCCTGGACACGGTCGGCCGTGGCCATGCCCTGGCCGCTCGCGGGGCCGCCCGCTCCTACCGCGGCGAGGAGGGCGAGGGCGAGCGCCGGGGGCCGTCATCGCGGTTTGTTCCCCTTCGCCGGCTCGATGGGCTTGCCCTTGCCCTGCTCCACCACCACGACGCGGTTGCCCTCGCCCCCCGGGAAGCCCTCGCGCTCCCCGCCCGGCCACAGCACCTCCAGGCGCGCGTAGCGCGCGTCGGATCCGAGGCCGAAATGGAGCCGCGTGTCGTTCTGCGAGACGAAGCTCGTTCCGCTCTGCACCTCGCCGGACAACCGACGGTCGCCCACGTAGACGAAGACCCTCGCGCCGAGCGCGTCGCGGTTGCTCGTCTTCGTCCCCGCGCACTGCACGAGCAGCCAGTTCTTCCGGGGGGCGAAGTTCTTCAGGAGGCGTCGGGACGGCCGCCCATGTTGCTGACGACCACCTCCAGCGACCCGTCGTCCGTCGAGGTCGCCCGCCGCGGATCCCCGCGACGACCAGGGCTCGCGGATGCCGGGGCCCGCGCGCTCGGAGACGTCCTTGAAGCGGCCGCCCCCCACGTTCCAGTAGAGGAGCCGCGGCTGCCGGTAGTGGACGTCCGGGATCTTCTCCGCTTCCGGGTAGACGTGGCCGTTGACCATCAGCAGGTCGCGCCGCCCGTCGTGGTCGACGTCGAGGAGGTGGACGCCCCAGCCCACGTAGGACATGTACGCGCCGAGGCCGGACTCGAACACGCGGTCCTCGAACGTGCCGTCCCCGCGGTTCCAGTAGACGTTGGGCACGTCGTCGCTGAAGTTCGTCTTTACGATGTCGAAGCGTCCGTCTTCGTCGTAGTCGGCGACGGCAACCCCCATGCCTCCCTGCTCCTGGCCGCTCTCGTTGAGGGCGGCGCCGGAAAGCAGGCCCACCTCCTCGAACGTGCCGTCCTTCCGGTTGTGGTAGAGCAGGCTCGGGGTCGAGTCGCAGGCCACGTAGAGGTCGGGATGGCCGTCGTCGTCGAAGTCGGAGGCCACGGCGGTGAAGCCGTAGCACGATCGGGGCTTCGCGATGCCGCTCGCTTCGGAGACGTCCAGGAACCGGCCGCCCCCCGCGTTGCGAAAGAGCCGCTGACGGCTGAAGGGAAGGCCGCGCGGCCCGCACATCACCGGGATGCCCTTCCACAGGCAGTAGCCGCCGCTGCCCGGCTCGGGGACGCGGGTCCGATCGAACTCGAGGTAGGACGTGACCACGAGGTCGAGCCGACCGTCGAGGTCGTAGTCGAAGAAGGAGCAGCCCGTGTCCCAGCGCACGGCGGGACCGGCGAGTCCCGCGGCCTCCGTGGCGTCGCGGAAAGTACCGTCGCCCTCGTTCCGATAGAGCACGCTACGACCGAAGTAGGCGACGAACAGGTCGCGCCGGCCGTCGCCGTCGTAGTCGCCCACGCAGGTGCCCTGGCCCCAGCCCACGTGCGTGACCCCGGCCTTCTGCGTCGTGTTCTCGAACCGCAGCCCCCCGAGGTTCCGGTAGAGGTGGCTCGTGGGGCCGGTCTTCGGGTCGGCGTCGAGCGTCGTCCCGTTGACGAGGAAGACGTCCACGCGACCGTCGTCGTCGTAGTCGAAGAGGGCGACGCCCGCGCCCGTGCTCTCGAGGATGTACCTCTTCCGATCCTCGCCTCCCGAGACGTTCGGAGCGAGGAGCCCCGCCTCGGCCGCGACGTCGCGGAAGTCCACCTGGATCGGCGGGAGGTCGGTCTCGATCGTCTTGATCTTGCGCGTCGGTCGCGTGGGGCTGGCCATGCCCTGCTGCGCCAGCGCCCCGGCCCGGGGAAGCAGGGCGAGCAGCACGACCAGGACTGTCGCTCCCAGGGACCGGACCATGGATCGGTCGGACTCTCTCGGCGGTCCCGATCGTTGAACGATCAAGCCGCCCCGGGGCGCCGGGAGTCGCCCCGGGGCGGCCGCGTAGAGCCTAGGTCGGCCCCGCCGCGAGTTGTTCGCGTCCCAGGAATGCACCGGACGCCCTGGCGCCCAAGGGAACGCGACTCGTGTTGTAGCTTTTGAGTGCCCCCATCATCGTCAGCCAAAGCAGTCGAAACGCAGCTCTTATCTGTCATATCAAATATATCGATGTCAAGTGAATTTTTTGGAGCCAGTCACTTCGGGTTTTTGGTGCGTTGGGGGGCCGCGTCAGCGGCCCGTCCTGGCGGCGCTCTCGAGCCGGCGGGCCGCGGTGCGCTCACGCGCGGCTTCCGCGGGTTCCCCGAGGCCGTCGAGCGCGGTCGCGAGGTCTCGGTGGAGGGAGGCGTCGTCCTTGCTCCAGACGAGCGAGGTGCGGAAGGCCCGCGCCGCCGCCGTCCAGTCCCTCGAGCGCAGGGCGAGGCGGCCGAGGTCGCGTTGGGCGTCCGCGAGGCTCGGCTGGAGCTCCACGGCTTTCTCGAGCTGGTCCCGGGCGCCGGTCGTGTCCCCTCGCGCGGCGAGCCGGCGCGCCCACTCGTAGCGGTACGTCGCGCGGGCGGGATCGAGCCGCACCGCGCGCAAGAGCGAGTCCTCGGCCTCGGCGGACTCCGCCGGCCTCTTCGAGAGGGCGAGGCCCAGCCGGTAGTGGGCTTCCGCGAAGTCGGGGGCCGCGGCGACCGCGTCGCGAAGATTCGCCACCGCCGCGCTCGTCTCACCCTTGTCCGCCTGTCCCACCGCCATTCCCACGAGGACCATCGCGCGCCCGAGATCGGCTTCCCGCTCCTTGAGCCGCTGCGCCTCGGCCAGGGCCGCCTGCGCCTCCTCCAATCGGTCGGCCTTGCGCAGGGCCTGCGCGAGGTTTACCTGCGCTTCCATCAGGCGGGGATCGAGCCGCGTCGCCAGGCGGAACTCCTCGATAGCACCCTCCCCGTCGCCGAGCCGGACGAGGACCGTCCCGAGCACGTTGTGGCCCTGCGCGTCTCCCGGCCGCTCGGTCACGGAGAGCCGCAGCTCGCGCGCCGCCTCCTCCAGCTCTCCCTTCTGCCGCAGGACGAGGCCCAGCGCGCGCCGCGCCTCGCCGTGTCGGGGATTGCCCGCGATCGTGGCGCGGAACGCGGCCTCCGCCCCGTCGAAGTCGCCTTGAAGGCGGAGGGCGAGTCCGAGGTCGTACTGGTAGGCGGGATCGCCCCCTGCCCGGCGCGCCGCCTCCCGAAGCTCCGCGACCGCCTCGTCCACGCGCTGCCTCTCCGCGAGGAGCTGGCCGAGCGCGAGCCGCAGCCGGGGCTGGGCGGGATCGAGCTCGACCGCCTTGCGGAGCTGCCGCTCCGCCTCGTCGAGATCGGACGGCTGCGGGAGGCCGCGCCCCGCCCGGTAGCGGTCCCAGAGGTAGACGCCCAGGTCGTAGCGTGCGTCCGCGAGGGAGGGCGCGGATGCCGTCACTTCCCGCAGAAGGCGGATCGCTCCGTCGCGGTCGCCGAGCTTGGCGAGGGTGACGCTCAGGCCGTACCGCGACTCCACCGAGCGCGGCTCCAGCCGCAAGGCCGACTCGAAGGCGGCGACGGCTTCGCTCGCGCGTCCCATCCGATCCAGCACGACGCCGAGGTGGAAGTACGCCGTGGCCCGTCGCGGATCGAGGCGAATGGCCTCGCGAAAGGCGTCGGCGGCCGCGAGGAGGGAGCCCGACTCGCCGAGCGCCACGCCGAGCGAGTCGCGGGCCACCGCGTCCCCGGGGCTCGCGGCGACCGCGGCCTCGAGCTCGACCAGCGCGGCGGCGACGTCGCCCTTCTCGAGGAGGGCGATGCCGCGGTCGCGACGGCTCGGCCCCGGCCCTTCGAGCGCGCCCGCGGAGACGACGAGGGCGAGCCCGAGGAGGAACATCACGGCTCGGCGGCGGGGGGCGTCGGCGTCGCCGTGCCCTCCCTCACGATGCGGAGGACGGCGCGGCGCAGATCGCGGTCCGGGTCGTCTCCGCGCTCCTGCTCGTTGAGGCGGCTGACCCGCGAGGACAGCGCCTGCGCCTTGGCGCGGTCGCCCTTGCGGCCGTAGGCCTGCGACAGCGCGTAGAGGGCGGCCGTCGCGCCCGGATCGAGCGCGATCGCACGCTCTCGAGCTCGGCGATGCCGGCGTCCGTTTCGCCGCGCTTGAGGAGCAGCCGGCCCATCTCCGCCCGCGCCGGGGCGAAGCCCGGATCCGCGCGGATCGAGGCCCGCAGCGCCTCCACGGCCTCCGTCCCTTCCGGCGACGCCGCCTCCGCGCCGGAGCGCAGGAGGGCCACCGCGAAGATGTAGGGCACCACGTGGTCCCGGCTCCGGGGCCGCTCGGCGCGGAGGACCGCAACCGCCTTCGCGGTCTGCCCGCTCTGCATCCAGATCATCCCCAGCGCCGCGTAGGGGACGCTCTCGCCGGGGGCGATCTCCCGCGCGCTCTCGAACTCCTTTTCCGCCTCCGCGAGCCGCGCCTTCATGGCGAGGAGCACGCCGCGCTGTACGTAGAGCTTCCACGAGCCCGGGATCTGGCCGAGGCCGATGTCCACGATCTCGAGCCCGAGGTCGAAGTTGTCGTGCTCCACGCAGATCGACGCGAGGTCGATGTAGTTCTCGGGGGCCTTGGGCTCGAGCCGGGTGGCCTGGCGGAGCGCGTCGTAGGCCTCCTGGACGTGTCCCGCCTCCAGGTGGGCCCGCGCGGCGAGGTTCCACAGCTCGGCGGGTACCTTCCCTTCCGCGGCGAGCTCGCGGAACAAGCCGATCGCAGCCTCTCCGTCTCCCGCCTCCACGAGCATCAGCGTCTGGTTGTAGCCCGCGGCATAGGCGTCCTTGTAGCTCTTCCGCGCGGCGGCGAAGAGCCGCGCGGCCTCGGCGTACGCCTTGGCCTGGCCGAGCGACACCCCCGCCTCGAAGAGGCTCGCCCCCGCGCCGGCGGGGATCGCGTCGAAGACGGCGACGGCGGCTTTCGTGCGGCCCGCTTCGAGGAGGCACCGCCCGTAGTGCAAGGCGAGCGTCGGGTCCTGCGCGTAGCGGTGGCCGCTCTTCTCGTAGTGCGGGAGTGCTCTCCGCAGGCTCTTGTCCTCGTAGAGGATCTCGGCGAGGTAGAGGTTCGCGACCTCGTCGGCGGGGACGATCTTCAGGACGGACTCGAAGTGCGCGCGGGCCGTGCCCACGCGGCCGGCGTCGTACTCGTTCACCGCGAGGTTCTTCAGGGCGGGATGGAAGCGGGGATCGACGGCGAGGGCGGCCTTGAAGCGCTCGTTGGCCGCGTCGCGCCGTCCCGCCCCCGTGAGGGCGATGCCCATGAGGTTCAGCGCCTTCAGGTCGCGGGGCGACGCCGTGAGCTGCCGGTCGAGGTAGCGGATCGCGTCGTCGAACTCGCGGCGGCCCACGTGGAAGAGCGCGCAGTCGTAGGCGGTGGGACCGCAATCGGCGGGGTGGGCGGGAGGACTCGAACAAAGGGACAACAGGAGAGCAGGGATTGCGGCAGCGGCAGGTCAGGACCACGGGACAATCTTACGGCGACGGCTCTGGGGGCAGGGAATTGCGGACCGGTCAACGAAAGAAGACCGGAGCAGCCCTCGTTCCCCGAAGGAGGGCTGCTCCGGTCTTTGTCAGAACTGAAACCGCGCCGCGAACTGCACGATGCGGCCGGGGAGCGCGGCCGTGGACTTGCCGAAGTTCGGGTTGCTCAGGTCGCCGATCGGAAGGTCGAGGTTCACGGTGTTGAAGAGGTTGAACGCCTCGATGCGCAGCTGGAGGTCGCTCGACCGGCCGAGCCCGGGGATGTGGATCGACTTGACGAGCGCCATGTCCACGTTGAAGTAGCTGGGACCGCGGAAGGTGTTGCGGCCCAGGGTCCCGTTCTGGCCGTTGGGCGGCCTCGGGAAGTCCGCGCGCGTGAACATGCCGGCGAGGAAGTCGTCGTCGGACCCGTCCTTCGAGTCCCCGAAGGCGGGCACGTTGGGCCGGTCGAAGTTGGTGCCGTCCGCGTTGTAGTCGCAGCCGGCGGTAAAGCTCGCCTGGCACCGCACGGTGTAGGGGACGCCGGTCTGCGCGAGGAGCACGCCCGCGATCTGCCAACCGCCCAGGATCGCCTTGGCCGCGCCCTCGGAGGGTCCCGGGATCTTCCAGTTGGCGGAGACGGCGATCTTGTGCCGCACGTCGAAGTCGGTCGGGCCTTCGTCCTGGTCGTTGGGGCCGTAGGCGTCCGGGCGCTGCGTGCCCGAGAAGGTGCTCGAGTTGTCGATTCCCTTGCCGAAGGTGTAGGCGGCGCCGAGGTTCAAGTCGCTCTTCTGGACGCGCATCGACAGGTTGAAGCCGTTGTAGTGGCTCTCGTCGATCCCTTGCGTGTAGCCGACGGTGGCGAAGCCGGGCATGATCCGGTCGAGGCGTCCGTCGAGCAGGTCGCCCGCGAACCGGTTGATGTCGAGCCGGTAGTACATCTGGCGGCCCCGCGAGCCCACGTAGTTCGCCTCCACCACGACGTACCTTCCGAGCGCCCTCTGTACGCCGAGGAACCAGTTGTGGGAATGCTCGACGGGCATCTCCGAGTCGCCCACGATCACGGCGGCCGTGCCGTTCAGGAGACCGCCGTTGGGTCGGGTGCCCGCGGTGAGGCCGGCGGGGAAGGGGAACCCGTAGGGGAGTATCGCCGAGCTGCCGAGGGCGAAGAGCGGCTTCACGGGCTGGAGCTGGTTCACCGAGGCGTTGGCGTAGCCGGGCAGGTTCTGGTGCTCGCTGTCCCAGATCTGGTTCGACATGCGGTCGAAGAAGCGGCCGTAGCCGCCCCGGACGGACATCTGCCCCTTCTTCGAGGGATCCCAGGCGAAGCTGATCCGCGGCGCGAGGCTGTTCTGGGGCCCGAACGCGCCCCCGTTCAGCCAGTACTCCCGCTGCACCATCTGCGCGGACGCGAGGTCGCTCTGGAGGTTGCCCGTGTCCACCGGGAACGTGATGTTGGTGACGGTGTTGTCCGACCCGTCCGTGATGTTCATGAACCACTCGAAGCGCAGGCCCGCGCTCAGCGTGAGGTTGGGACGGATCTTCCACTCGTCCTGCACGAAGGCGTTCAGGGACTGCGTACGGTGGTAGCGCTTGATGGAGTCGGGGGCGCGCCCGGTGCGCGGGTCGAGGGGGATCTGGCTCTCGGAGAAGGGAGCGTCGTTGGCGAAGTCGAACACGTTGTTGAAGGTGAACGTCGGCCGCGTGATCGCGCGGGCGGAGTCGTTGTCCGCGTTCTCCTTCGTGTAGCCGGCGCCGAACTTCATGCTGTGGGCGCCCCGCGTCCAGCTCACGACGTCGGACCAGAGGAAGCTGTTCTGGACGAAGATGTTCGGCCCCCAGCCCACCTGGATGGCCTGGCTCAGACCGGTGACCGAGATGCCCGGGATGTCGGCGTGCGGGTTCTCGAGCTCGCCGTAGGGCCGCACCCACGAGAACGAGAACTCGTTGACGACGTTCGAGGACATGACGCGCGTCCAGTTCGTGTTGAGCTGGAGGCTGCTCGTGGGGGACTTCGCGGTGAAGGCGGGATACACCTCGGGCGCCCCGAAGCCCACCTTGTCCGTGGTCGTCCGGTTGAAGGACGCGAAGACGCGGTCCTTGCTGCTGAAATGGTGGTCGATGCGCGCCGTCCACTGGAAGCCGTTCCGGGGCGACGTCTCGTTCCAGATCCCGTTCCCCGTGGCCGGGAAGTCGCAGGCCACCGGCCCGATGACGGTGTCGATCGTCTGCGAGCCCGTGCAGCTCGAGCCGAGGACCTGCCCTGCGGTGCGGAAGTTCCGGTCCGGCGTGAAGGAGGCGGGGAAGTCGCGGGCGATGCGGGTGGCGATGCCGTTCGGCCGCCGCTGCTGCATGAGCTGGATGAACTGCGGAGTGAGGATGGTCCGCACCTCGCTCACCGCGACCTCGGAGCGCAGGACGTCGCCGGAGACGAAGAAGAACGTCTTGTCCTTGATGATGGGACCGCCCACGCCCCACGAGAACTCCTTGCGGCCGAACTCGGGGATGTTGAAGTTCGCGGTCTGCTCCTGGAAGTAGTTCTTCGATTGCAGGCCCTCGTTCGTGAAGAAGCCGGCGAGGCTGCCGTGGAAGGCGTTGGCCCCGCTCTTCGTGATCACGTTCACGAGCACGGAGCTGTTCCGGCCGTACTCGGCGTTGAAGTTGTTGACGAGGACGCGGACCTCCTCGACGCTCTCCGCGTTGGGGTTGACGTTCACGACCCCGCTGCGCTGGCTGGAGCTGACGGTGCCGGAATCGACCATGAAGTTGTTCGATTCGCTGCGCGCTCCGTTGGCATTCATGTTGACGCCGAACTCGTTGTTGTAGATGTCCGCGTTCGCCTGCGCGTAGGCCTGGCCGCCTCCCGTGGCCCGTCCCGTGACGCCGGGAGTGAGCACGACGAGGTTGAAGAAGTTCCGGCCGATGAGCGGCAGGTCCTTGACCTGGTTCTCCTGGATGAGGCCGGAGACGCGGGCCTGCGAGGTCTCGACGAGCGGGGACTCCGCCGTCACCGTCACCTCTTCGGAGCCCGCCGCCCCCATCTCGAGAGCGACGTTCACGGCCCGGGTCTGCGTGGACTCGAGGCGGACGTGCTCGCGGGCCCACGTCTTGAAGCCCTGGAGCGAGACTTTCAACGTGTAGAGGCCGCCCGGCAGCGCCGGGAAGCGGTAGTAGCCCGCGCGGGTCGTCGACCCCGTCTGGGTGATCCCCGTGGCTTCATTCGTGATCGTGACCGCGGCCGCGGGTACGACACCTCCGCTCGGGTCGGTGACGATGCCTTCGAGCGTGCTTGCGAACTGCGCCCATGCGGGTGTGCCGACCAGGCTGAGCGTGAGGAATACGCCGAGAACGACCCTCCTGCCTATCGACATTGAGGTCCTCCGGGTTTGTACCAGGATCGAACAAACGAGCCGCGGCCACTTTCTGACATATCAAATATATCCTTGTCAAGAGAATTCACGATCCAAGCCATCAAGATGCGTCATGTCGGCCGCCCCTTGACACTTCAGCGGCTGCAGCGGCGCTTCACCTGCTGCGTGATCTCCTGGCTGGTGGGCGGGTTCTCGTCGAGCCCGAGCGTGTGCAGGATCTCGTGGATCACGTAGAACTCCGCCATGTCGCGCTCCCGGTTGACCGTCTCCAGGAAGGGCTCGCAGACGAGGACACGCGCCGTGCCGCGCGTGGAGAGGAGATGCGACTGTCCGCGCTGGCAGAGAGGGCGGTCCCGGCCGTCGAGGAAGGGGACCTGGGCGACGTACTCGTGAGGCTCGACGGCGAAGGCGGAGAGGTTCTCGAGGGGGGTGCGGCCCTGGGGGTCCTTGAAGTCGGTAAAGACCTGGCGACACTCGGCGGACTGCAAGCGGCGCATGGCCCCCTCGCGCGCCATGTCCACCAGGCGCGCCTCGTAACGCCCGAGCGGGCGGACGCGGGTCTGAGCCTGGAGGGCCCCGGGGGCGGCAACGAGGGCGAAGAGCGTGAGGGCGGCTGCGGAGCGGCGAGGTTGGCGCATTGTCGGCTCCCTTTCCGAGGGGGCCGGTTACGACCGCCCCCTCCCTGTGCCAACCCAAGACGGGAGAGGGGCTTACGGAAACGTAACGCGCGCCTGAAGGAATCCTTATGCTGGGCGGAATGACATCCTTGACCGGTCCGGGGATGTGACTACAGTGTCCACATGGGCCGCCGACTGATCGTCAGAGCGCGTAGGCGGATCTGATCGTCTTGTTGCGATGCGAGCGCGCTCGTGAAGCGCTCGCTCCCTGACGCCCTTCGGGTCCGGCGGGACTACCAGCTCGAGTGCACGAGGGGCCGGATGCGCTCGTCGTAGAGAGCCCGCACTCGCGCCATCGTCGCGTCGTCGAGTCGAGGCAACTCCGACGCGGCCGCGTTGTCGCGGGCCTGGGCTTCGGTCTTGGCGCCCGGGATCGCGCAGGTCACGGCGTCGAACATGAGGGTCCAGCGGAGCGCGAGCTGGGTGAGGGTCGCGTCCTTGGGGACGAGCGGCCGCAGGGCCTCCACGGCTTCGAGGCCGAGGTCGTAGGGGACGCCCGAGAAGGTCTCGCCCTTGTCGAAGGACGCGCCCTCGCGGTTGAAGCGCCGGTGGTCGTTCTCGGCGAACGTCGAGTCGCGGCGGAGCTTACCCGTGAGGAGGCCGCTGGCCAGGGGCACGCGGGCGAGGATCCCCACCTGTCGTGCCCGCGCCGCCGGGAAGAAATCCTCCGCCGGCTTCAGCCGGAACATGTTGAAGATGATCTGGACGGTCTGCACGTTCGGATGGCGGAGGGCGCGCATCGCCTCGTCCACGGTCTCGACGCTCACGCCGTAGTAACGCACCTTGCCCGCGGCCACGAGCTCGTCGAGGATCCCGAAGACCTCCGGCAGGTCGTAGACCTTCGGGTGCGGGCAATGGAGCTGGAGGAGATCGAGCGCCTCCATCTCCAGGTTCTTCAGGCTGCGCTCCACCCAGCTGTTGAGGTTCTCGCGGGAATAGCCCTCCGGCGTCTGCTTGGGGAGACGGCGACCGGCTTTCGTCGCCACCCAGATCGTGCTGCCCGGCCGCTCCTTCCTGAGGCGAGCCACGAGGCGCTCGCTACGCCCGTCGCCGTACACGTCCGCGGTGTCCACGAAGTTCATGCCCGCGTCCACCGCCGCGTTCAGCGCGCGCATCGAGTCCGCGTCGTCCACCGGTCCCCACGTGCCCCCGATGGCCCACGCCCCGAAGCTGATGGCCGAAACCGACATGTCCGTGCGTCCGAGCCGGCGGTATTCCATGGTCAGCGCCCCCGCGTGGCGTAGGTCTGTCGATGGCCCGTGGCGGGGACCCACATCGTGTAGGCGCGGCCGTCGGGATCGACGGACAGCTTGATGAACTGGCCCCCGCAGTCCGTCTTCCTCCTGCTCGTTGGCGATCCGCTCGGCCGCGGTGTTGCCCGCCGCGGCGTCCAGGCTGCGGTGCATCTGGTAGACGGCGCGGACGGTGGAGAGCTTGCCGAGGGCCGCGAGCGTTCCCGCGTCGCCTCCCTTGCGGGGTCCGTTGTTGACCACCGCCACGCTCGGGCGGAGCGTCCGGAGGAGCACGGGATTGCTGGCGTTGCCGCCGCCGTGGCCGTCGGTCTGGTACACATCGACGCTGCCCCCGACCCGATCCTGCGGACAGACGAGAGCGGCCTCGGCGTTCCACGACAGGTCGCCCCCGTCGTAGAACCGGAAGGGTCCCAGGGACAGGAGGGACACGACGCTGTTCTTGTTGTCGCTCGTGTCGGGATCGCGGGGCTTTCCGTCGCGGCACGCCCCGTTCGCGGCGGCGCTCCGGGTCCTCACGAACTCTCCGCCCGCCCCCAGGAACTCGATCCGGACGGCCGCGGCCCCCGGGGCCTGCTTCAGGTCGAGGCGCTCACCCGGCGCGATCAGGGAACGGCGCTCCACACCCGCCGCCTTGAACGGCTCGAGCGTCTCCTGCGTGCGCTCCGCCTCCGGAGCGGACGCGAGGTCCCGCGCGTGGAGCGTGCCTACCGGCATCCGCCGCACGAGGTCCGCGAGCCCCCCGAAGTGGTCGCGGTGGTAGTGCGTGAGGACGACATGGTCGATGCGCTGGAGGCCCGCGGCGGTCGTGGCCACGCGGTGGATGCGCCCGGCGTCGCGGTCGCCCGCGAAGCCGGTGTCGATGAGGATCGACTCCCGGGCCGGGGTCACGACGAGGGTGGCGCCCCCGCCCTCCACGTCCACCCAGTAGATTTGCAGGCCGCGCTCCGCGGGCGCGGCCACGGCCGCGGCTGCGGCGAGGGCCAGGACAAGGGCGGCCAGGGGTCTCATCGGCTTCACCTCCGCACTGGAGTTATACAGCGACCTTGGGCGCGAGCGCGCGGCGGCGTAACATGCGCGCGCACGGAGGACGGTAATGGCGCTGGCGAAGCGGCCCCTCGGCACGAGCGGCCTCGAGATCACGACCGTCGGCTTCGGGGCGTGGGCCACGGGCGGCGGGGGCTGGGCTTTCGGGTGGGGGCCGCAGGACGACGCCCTGTCCCTCGCCGCCATCCGCCACGCAGTGCGGCTGGGCGTCAACTGGATCGACACCGCCGCCGTCTACGGCCTCGGGCACTCCGAGGAGGTGGTGGGCCGGGCGGTCCGCGAGCTGCCCGCGGCGGAGCGGCCGCTCGTCTTCACCAAGTGCGGTCTCCAGTGGGACGAGAAGAACCCGATGGTGCAGGCCAAGCGCTCGCTGCGACCGGACGTCGTCCAGCGCGAGTGCGAGGCCTCGCTCCGCCGGCTGGGCCTGGAGCGGATCGACCTCTTCCAGTTCCACTGGCCGGACGAGAGCGGCGTCCTGGTCGAGGACTCGTGGGGGGCGATGGCGAGGCTCGTGGAGCAGGGGAAGGTCCGGGCCGCCGGCGTGTCCAACTTCGACGTTGCCCGTCTCGAGAAGTGCCAGGGGATCCGTCCGGTGGATTCCCTGCAGCCGCCCTTCTCCGCGATCCGCCGCCAGGCCGCGGAGGCCGAAATCCCCTGGTGCGCGGCGCACGGGGCGGGGGTGATCGTCTACAGCCCGATGCAGTCCGGCCTCCTCACCGACACCTTCGCGGAAGAGCGCATGGCGACGCTGCCCGCGGACGACTGGCGCAGGAAGTCCCCTCAGTTCCAGCCCCCGCACCTCTCGAAGAACCTCGCGCTGCGCGACGCGCTTCGTCCCCTGGCCGCCCGCCGCGGCGTCTCCGTGGGCGCCCTCGCCGTGGCCTGGACGCTCGCCTGGCCGGGAGTGAGCGGCGCGATCGTGGGCGCGCGCTCGCCCGAGCAGGTGGACGGCTGGATCGGGGCCTCGGGCCTCGAGCTTGAGCCCGCGGAGCTGGACCAGATCGCGGCGGCGATCGAGAAGACGGGTGCGGGCGGCGGCCCCGCGCGTCCCCCCGCGCGCTAGACGCCCGTCCTCATGTAACGCTGGACCGCGGCGAGCGCGCGCTCCACTTCCGCGTGCGTGTTGTAGAAGTGCGGTGAGAAGCGAAGGCCCCCGCGGTCCGCGTAGGGGCGGGGCGCCCCCGCGA
Source organism: uncultured Acidobacteriota bacterium (assembly GCA_963742595.1). Taxonomy (GTDB): domain Bacteria; phylum Acidobacteriota; class Vicinamibacteria; order Fen-336; family Fen-336; genus CAVPGH01. The sequence continues at coordinate 3,169,345 of CAVUMT010000001.1, forward strand.
TCCTGTCCTTTTCGTAGAGGGCCGAGGACAGCTTGGTGACGTCCAGGTTCCCCGGCTGGAACGACACGACGGCCACTGACCGCGCGGGGTTCGGATGCGTCCAGAGCTTCACGCCGTCGATCTTCTTGAGGCCGGCGAGGAGCGCCTCCGCGAGCTCGCGGGCGCGGGCGAGGATCGCGGGCCGCCCGAGCTTCGTCTGGTAGACGAGAGCCTCCCCGAACGCAATGATCGAAGGCTCGTCCCGCTGGCCGAAGCTCTCGAAGGTCTTGGAGAAGCCGACGGCCCCGGGATAGGCGCTCACGATGCTGGGCCAGACGCGCGCCTGCACGCTCTTGTTGACGTAGAGGACCCCCACCTCCTTCGGCCCGCACGGCCACTTGTGCCCGCTCCCCGCGTAGAAGTCCGGCTGCATGTCCGAGAGGTCGACGTCCAGGAGTCCGAGCGACTGCGCGCCGTCCACGAGCGTGAGGACGCCCTTCTCCCTCGCCCGCCGGCACAGCTCCTTCGCGGGAAAGAGGTCGCCCACGGTGCTCGTGAGGTGCGTGAAGCCGAGCACCTTCGTCCGTCCGGTCATCTCGCGGGTGAACGCATCGACGTAGTACTCGTCTCCGGGGTGCGGATTGACCTGCTCGACGACCTTGACCGTGTATCCGAAGCGTTTCGCCTTCGTCTTCCAGGCGTCGAGGTTGCTCGGGTGGTTGTCCGAGAAGAGGAGCACCTCGTCGCCCGCTCCGAGATCGAGGCCGCTCGAGACGAGGTTGTTCGCCTCGCTCGTGTTGCGGGCGAGGATGATCTCCTCCGGCGTCACGCGCAGGAACTCCGCGGCGAGCCGGCGCGTCTTTTCCTTGCCCTCGCCCAGCTTGACCCGGTTGGGGAACGAGGGGTCGCGGTCCATGTCGCGCGTGGCCGCCACCATCGCGTCCACCACCGCCGCGGGGGCGGGACAGAGGTTCGCGGCGTTCATCACGCCGAGGTCCGGAGGCATGAGGAACTGCTCGCGCACGGAGATCCAGTCGCTCTCCTTCGACCCTGCGGGGGCGGAAACCCCGTCGCGGACGACGCCGCCTGCGCTCGGACGCGCGAGGAGGGCCATGACCCCCGCACCTCCCAGCCTCTCCGCGAACTGCCGACGGTTCAGGCTCATGGGCGTGGACCTCCCGATCCGGGGATTCTAGCCGCGGCCACCCCTCGTTGCAGCTTCGTGGGACATCGCCCCGCTCGTCCCCTAGTCCCCGAACAGCGGCAGGGGATCCACCGGAGCGCCGCTCCAGCAGCCCCCGCCTTCGCGGAGGTGCACGGCGAAGTGGAGGTGGGGGACCTGGGGCGGCGCGTTCCCGCTCGTGCCCACGTAGCCGATCGTCTGGCCCCGAATGACCGCCGCGTCGTCGTGCAGCCCGAAGACGTAGCGGTCGAGGTGCGCGTAGACGAGGCAGTAGCGCCCCGAGGCCTCGTCCTGCTCCACGGTGATCCCCGCCCCCGCGTGTCTCGTCAGGCGCACCGTCCCGTCCGCCGCAGCCCGCACGGGGGTTCCCCGCGAAGCCGCGACGTCCACCGCCTCGTGGCGGCGCGCGCCTCTTTGGGCCCCGAATCCTTCGCGGATCGACTCGGGAGCGATGCCCGCGAGCGGGAAGAGAAACGGCGGCGTCGGTCCCAGGGGTTCGTTCGCCACGGGTGCCTTCCCGCTTCTCGCGCGGACGTCCTCCGTGACGAGGGAGACGGCGGTGAGAACGAGGCCCCACAGGAGGCCCGCGGCGAGGCCCGCGCGCACGATGCCGGGCACGGTGTGCATGTCGAACAACCCACGCCGGTCCACGGTCCCAGGATAGCCGGAATAGAATTGCGGGGCCTCATGGCCAAAGACGATCCCTGCGCGCTTCCTCTCACGACGCTCGCCGCCGCCCTCCGGGCGGGAACGCTCTCGAGCGAAGCGGTCACCCTCGCGCATCTCGACCGCATCGCCGCGGTCAACCCGAAGCTGAACGCGGTCGTCCAGGTGCGGCGCGAGGAGGCGCTCGCGGAAGCTCGCGCCGCGGACCGCGCGCCCGCGTCGGAGCGCGGCCCGCTTCACGGGGTTCCCGTGACGATCAAGGACTCGCTCGACACCGCGGGGATCGTCACCACCGGGGGCACCAAGGGGCGGGCCTCGCACGTCCCGCGCGAGGACGCGACGGTCGTGAAGCGCGTGAAGGCGGCGGGGGCGATCGTGATGGGCAAGACGAACACCCCCGACCTCACCCTCGGCTACGAGACGGACAACCTCGTCTACGGGCGCACGAACAACCCGTTCGACCCGCAGCGGACATCGGGAGGGTCGAGCGGGGGAGCGGCCGCCATCGTGGCCGCGGGCGGATCGCCTTTCGAGATCGGGAGCGACACCGGCGGCAGCATCCGGCTTCCCGCGCACTTCTGCGGCATCGCCGGGCTCAAGCCCACTGCGGGCCGCGTGCCCCGCACCGGGCACATCATCGATTACGAGGGAGCGGGGCAGTTCCTGACCCACATCGGCCCCCTCGCGCGCCACGTGGACGACCTCGCGTATGTCCTGACCATTCTCGCGGGCCCCGACAGAAGGGACCCCTACGTGGCCCCGGTGCCCCTCGGCGATCCCGCGGCGGTGACCGTGAGGGGCCTGCGCGTCGCGCATTTCACGACGCTCGCTCCCCTCGAGCCCACGCCGGAGACGGCGGCCGTCGTGGCGAGCGCGGTCGACGCGCTGGGGCGCGCGGGTGCTACGGTGCGACCCTTCGCCCCCGTGGATGCCGCGTTGCTCTACGAGAAGTACATGGCCGTCCTCTACGGCGACGGGGGGGCGGCGGTGTCGCGGATCCTGGAGCGGTGGGGGACCGTGGACTCGCCCCTCCGCGACCGGCTTCGGCGCTCGCCGGCCCTCCCGGGCGCGGAGATCACCGCGCTCTTCGAATGGCTCGACCGCTGGAAGAGCCGCATGCTCGGCCTCTTCGCCGAGCACGACGCGATCGTGTGCCCGGTCAACGTGGCCCCCGCGCCGCGGCACGGCACTTTCGACCGCGCGAGCGCCGTCTACACACAGATCTTCAACGTCACGGGCTGGCCGAGCACCGCGGTGCGCGCGGGAACTTCCAAAGAGGGCTTGCCCATCGGCGTCCAGGTGGTGGCCCACCCCTGGCGCGAGGACGTCTCGCTCGCTCTCGCGGGGCTCCTCGAGAAGAGCCTGGGCCCGTTTGCCGGACCGAAGCTCTAGAGCTAGGACTCGGAGAGCGCGCTGTCGATCGGGAAGCTCTGCCCCGACCACGCCCGCTGCGCCGTCCACGGCTGCGGGGGCGCCGACCAGAAGGGGTCGCTCGCGGGCAGGCCCAGGGGCAGGAGCCCCACCGCGCAGAGGTAGACGCTGCCCGTCGAGATGTAGCGCTCGCCGATGCCGGGCTGGTGCCCGCAGAAGCCGATCGTGAGCCAGCCCTGCGCGTCGAAGGTGCCGGGGGCCTCGATCGACCGGCGCACCACCGCGGTGAGGGCGCCCCGGACCTGCGCGGGCGAAACCCCGTCCGGCAGCTCGCGGCGAAGCGCCATCTGCGCGAGGAGCTGGAGCGCGCCGAAGCGGTAGGCGATCGAGCGGCCGATCGCGGGGAAAGTACCTTCCGGGGAGATGAGCCGCTCGAGCTGGGCGGCATGCCGTCTCGCGCGCGCGATGGCGGGGGCCCGCATCGCCAGCCACGCCGGCGAGCGCGAGCCGCAGACCTCGAGCACGTCGAGGAGCATGGGCTGGATGACGAGGCTGTTGTAGTAGTCCCAGTGGAAGTCCGGCCCGTCGCCGTAGATCCCGTCGCCCTTGTACCACTGGTCGTGCTGCCGGAGGGCGTAGTCGACACGCGTCCGGTCCCACGCCGCGTCGAGAAGGGAGAGGCCCGCCTCGACCATCGCCGTGAAGAGGAGCCAGTTGCTGAAGGCGGGCAGGATGACGCGGCTCGACTCCAGGGCCTTCACGAGGTTCCGCTTCACTTCGGGGGGAAGCGACTCGCGGAGTGCCCGGGGCGCGCGGAGCAGGCCGTGGGCGAGGAAGGCCGCGTCCACCAGGGGTTGGCGGTCGCGCGTGAAGTTCAGGAAGTCGGGGGATGCGGGATCGACCGCGTTCGCGATCGCGCGGCGCGCGAGGTCCGCGTAGCGCGCGCGGAGCGCGCCCTCGGGAGTCCCGTCGTCGCCCAGCTCGAGCCACGGGGCGATCCCCGCCACCAGCCGGCCGAGTGCCTCGAGGTGCGTCACTCCCGCGCGCCCCGCTCCCTGCGCTTCCTCGACGGGCATCCGGGCCTTGAGCGTGCCGTTCGCGAGGTTCGTGAGGACGGGATCGGCGAGGCGCCGCATCACCGACACCCAGTACTCGCGGTCGGAGGCGCCCGTCGCCGGCGCCGCCGCCCACGCGGCCGTGCCAGCAGCGCCCAGGACGGCCCCCGCCGCGCCGCCCAGGAAGGTCCTGCGGTCGGAAGGTTCGTTCATCGGCGCCAAGCTTGCCATCGGAACGTCTCGCCGCCAAGCCGTCGTCGAGAGCGCGCGAATCGCAGAAGGCACTGTCCGGACCTTCGCTGTCCATTCGCCGTGGGATCCTCCCTCCGGAGGTGGCCGATGGGGACGGGAGAACGGAATCTTGCCGCGCGCTTGGCTGGGAGCCTAGACTGGAGCGAGGCGTCGGAACCTGAGGGGATGAAGCAGGCCACCTACGAAGACGTGCTGTCCGCCCCCGAGAACAAGGTGGCGGAGATCCTGGACGGGGAGCTCTTCCTGAGCCCCCGCCCGGCCCCACGGCATTCCGCGGCGGCCTCCGGCCTGGGCATGGTTCTCGGCAACGCCTTCCACCGCGGTCGCGACGGGCCCGGAGGCTGGTGGATCCTGGACGAGCCCGAGCTGCACCTGGCGAAGCACGTGGTGGTCCCCGACATCGGCGGGTGGCGCCGCGAGCGGCTGCCCGCGATTCCCGACGAGGCTTTCTTCTCTCTCGCCCCCGACTTCGTGTGCGAGGTGCTCTCTCCGTCGACGGAACGGTTCGATCGCGGGCGGAAGCTTCGGATCTACGCCGCGGCGGGCGTGGCCCACGCGTGGCTCGTCAACCCGATCGAGCACACGCTCGAGGTGCTGCGCCTCCGGGAAGGATCGTGGACGATCGCCGCGGTCCACACCGGCTCGGAGACGGCCCGAGCGGAGCCGTTCGAGGCGATCGCCGTGGATTTGGGCTCGCTCTGGGCGGACCCTCCGTCGAAAGAAGGCTGACAAAGCTCGGTCGCGAGCTTCCGATAACGAACCTTCATCGCTCGAAGGCGCTCCTCAGGAACGTAATCGTCCGCGGCGCTTCCCCCGCGAAGTCGTCCGATCGCGCTTCTACGCTCATGCGGCCCGTGTAGCCGATCTTCCGGAGGCTCGCGAAGAACCCCGCGTAGTCGAACTCATCCCAGCGCAGCGGGAAGACCCGTCCCGTGGGGTTCGCCATGTGAAGGTGCCGCACGTGGGGAGCGGCCTTCACCACGATCGACGGATCCTCCTTGACCTCCGCGAGGTGGTAGAAGTCCACGACGAGCTGGATGGCGGGATCGTCCACCGCCGTGATGACGTCGAGCGCCTCCGCCACGGAGTTGACGATGTTGCTCTCCTCGGGCCGCTGGGGCTCGATGGCGATCGTGATGCCCCGGCTCTTCGCCTCCGGGGCGAGACGCCGGCAGAACCCTACGAACTGCTCGAGGCCCTTCTCCTTCGGAAACCCGTCGGGCACTCGACGGGCGGTCCCGCTACCGAGCACAACCGTTTGCGCCCCGAGACGCGCGACTCGGGAAAGGGCTTTCCTGACGTACGCCATCTGCGCCGCCTCGTCGACCGCGGGTCCCGTGAGCTTGAGGTCGGGCGGGATGAAGAGGAACGTCACGGGCACCGGCGGCCCGTTGCGCTTGAGCTCGTCCACCAGATTCTCGAAGTCGGCGTCCGGCAGCGCGGCGATCTCGGAAGTCCGGAGCTCGACGTAGTCGAAGCCCGCGGACCGCGCGGCGTCGATCTCCTTCACGGTAGAGCAGTAGCCGATGGGGATGGAGGCCGCCCCCGACCGACCCGTGGCGAGGAGGACGAGCAGCGCGGCGAGCGGGGCGCACTTCATGATTGGAGCGCACCCTATTCCGGCCGGGCACCCCGGTCAAGAGAAGGCCAGGCGTACACGGGCACTGGGAACACCGCGCCGAAATCGAGCCCGGGCGTGACGGCCGCGACCTCCAGCTCCCAGTACCGCACCGGAGGCTCGGCAAGGCGCGTCCCGAGATCGCCCTCGGGGAGCCGGAACCGGACCGGGATCTCACCCTCCAGCATCGAGGACTCCACGGCGAACTCCTCGGCCCAGAGCTGATCGCAAACGGTCCGCGTCGAGGTGCCCTTGCTCGTGCGCTGCACCTCGGTCCTCTCCTCGATGCATCGGAGCGTGAACGTCATCTTGTCGAAGGAGCCGATCGACCGGGAGGTGCTGAAGCGGAGGTCGAGCATCCTGCCGAGATGGAAGGGGAAGGACGAGAAGCGGATGTGGGAGCGGCCGTACTTGGCCGAGTGCCAGAGCGTCGTGACGATGCCGCCGACCATGAGGACGGGGATGAGGTCGAAGAAGCCCACGAGCCCCTTCACCCAGAAAGGCACGTCTCCCTGCGGACGGACGAACACGAAATAGTTGAAGGGGGCGAGGAAGACGGAGAGGAAGGCCGTCCAGAGCACCTGGGCGAGGAGCGTCGTGTGCGGCCGGTCGGTGGTGCCCTCGGGATCCCAGGTGCCCTCCGCGAGCCAGGGCTCGTCGGGATGCTGCGCGCGCCGCCGCTTCACCCCGGCACTCGCGACGACACTCTTGAGGCCGGCGCCGAACAGGAAGAGCCCGGGAACGAAGAACACGGCGGCGAGGTTCCACGGCAGCCAGTCGGGAAGCGGTCCGCTCGGTTGTTGGGCCGGGATCTGGCCCGCCGCCTTCAAGGCGACGAGGATCCCCCCACCCATGAACGGCACGCCGAACGCCATCAGGAACGCGGTGCTGCATCCCGACGCGGCCTCCGGCCCGCGAGCGGGGTGGGCAAGGAGCGGCTTGCGCTCGGTGTCGGGCACTTGGATCCCCTTGGCTGGAAACGGGCGGATTCTAGCCCAGCACGGCGTCGCGCGCGCTTGCCTCGACCGGCCCTCTCTGCCAAGCTCGGCGCCGCGACAGGGAGGGTTCCAGATGGCGGCACGGCGCGACTTCATCAAGACGACGGTGCTGGGGGCGGCGGGGCTGGGGTTGGGAGCGACCACCGCGCGCGCGCAGAGCCGCGTGCTCGGGGCGAACGACCGTGTCGTCCTCGCCTCGATCGGCATCCGCGGTCAGGGCAACGCGCTGAAACGCGGGTTCGCCCGCCTGAAGGGCGTCGAGATCAAGACGCTCTGCGACATCGACGAGAACCTGTTCGCGGAGCGGGCGAACGACGAGAAGCTGAAGGACGTGGCGACCTTCCGCCCGCGCTACGAGAAGGACATGCGTCGGGTGTTCGAGGACAAGGACGTAGACGCCGTCCTCGTCGCCACTCCCAACCACTGGCACGCGCTGGCCACGATCTGGGGCCTGCAGGCGGGGAAGCACGTGTTCGTCGAGAAGCCGTCCTCCCACACCGTCTGGGAAGGCCGCCAGATGGTCGATGCGCAGAAGAAGTACAAGAAGCTCGTCCAGGTGGGCACGATGAACCGGAGCCGGCCGCCGGTGATCGCCGCGATCAGGTTCATGCAGGAGGGCGGGCTCGGCCGGCTCTACATGGCCCGCGGTCTCTGCTTCAAGCCCCGCCCTTCGATCGGCAAGTATCCCGACGGGCCGCTCGCGGCCGGAGAGAAGTACCGGCTGAACATCGAGTCGAAGGAATACGAGCCGGCGTGGGACTCGGCCTACCTCGCCAAGGTGGACTACGACCTCTGGCAGGGGCCGGCGCCCTCTCGCCCGTTCAACCGGAACCGCTTCCACTACAACTGGCACTGGCACTGGGACACTGGCAACGGCGACACCGGAAACCAGGGACCGCACCAGTTCGACATCGCCCGCTGGGGGATGGGCATCACGACGCATCCCGTGCGCATCAGCTCGACGGGCGGGCTCTTCGAGAAGGGCGAGACGTCCCAGGAGACCCCAAACGTCCACTCGACGCTCTTCGACTACGAGGACGGCCGGGTGATCGAGTTCGCGACGCGGGGGACCGCGACGAACGCCGAGGGCACCCAGCGCATCGGCAACCTCTTCTATGGAACCGAGGGCTGGCTCTACATCGACGGCGACGGGCGCGAGTGGCAGAGCTTCCTGGGCCGGAAGGAGGAGAAGGGCCCGGGCTCCGGTCCCGCGCCCGCGGAGGGGGGCAGCGATCCCAACGTCCTCACGAGCATCGAGTACCCGCATTACCAGAACTTCATCGACGCGATCCGCGCGGGCGACGAGACGAAGCTCAACTGCAACGTCCTGGAAGGGCACATGTCGTCGGCCCTCCCGCACCTCGCGAACATCGCCTACCGGCTGAAGCGCCAGATCAAGTTCGACGGCAAGACGGAGACGATTCCCGGAGACGCGGAGGCGAACCGGCTGCTCACCCGCGAGTACCGCGATCCCTTCCGGGTGCCCGAGCGCGTTTAGTGCGCGCGACCCGAATCGCACAGGCGTTGCCGTTGGCGCTGGCCTTCGCGAGTGCGGTCGCGGGTGCTCAGACGGTTCGAGTGGTTCCCCATGACGCCGATCGTCGCGTGGACATTCTGGTCGACGGGCAGCCGTTCACCTCCTACGTCTGGCCGGAGTCGCTGACCAAGCCCGTCCTCTATCCGCTCCGCACGCAGACGGGCACGCTCGTCACCCGCGGCTTCCCGATGGACCCGCGTCCCGGCGAGCGCACGGACCACCCGCATCACGTCGGCCTCTGGTTCAGCTACGGGGACGTGAACGGGGTCGACTTCTGGAACAACTCGACGGCGCTTCCCCCGGAGAAGCAGGCGCAGATGGGCCGAGGCCGGCACGTGCGCGTGCTGGCCGCGACGAGCGGTAAGGAAGGCCGCCTCCGCGTCCTCGTGGAGTGGGTGATGCCGGACGGATCGGTGGCTCTGGACGAAGACACGACCTTCGTGGTCCGCAAGACTCCGGGTGGCCGTCTCGTGGATCGCATCACGACCCTCACCGCTCGCGACAAGGCGGTCCGATTCCCCGACAACAAGGAAGGCGTCCTCGGCCTGCGCGTGGCGCGCGGGCTCGAGCAGCCCTCGAAGGAGCCCGCGACGTTCACGGACGCCGCGGGAGTGGCCACGACGGTGGCCAAGCTCGATAACACGGGCGTCACCGGCCTCTACCACACGAGCCAGGGCAAGGAAGGCGACGCGGCCTGGGGGACGCGCGGCCGCTGGTGCGCCCTTTCCGGAAAGCTCGGGGACGAGGACGTGACCCTCGCGATCCTCGACCACCCCTCGAACCCGGGAGCCCCCACGTACTGGCACGCCCGGGGCTATGGGCTCTTCGCGGCGAACCCCCTCGGACAAAAGGCCCTGTCCGACGGCAAGGAGACGCTCGACTTCTCGCTCGCTCCCCAAGCCACCGCGACGTTCCGCCACCGCCTCGCGATCCTGTCCCGGCCGTTCGCCGCGGGCGAGATCGAGGGGCTCAGCAAGGAGTTCGCCGCCTCCCGATGATCGGGGGACCGTTTCCTCAACGATCGCTGCGGGTTGTACAAACGGCGTCGGGCAGGCCGCCTCACTGAGGAGACGGCACCACAAGTCGTGGTCGGGCGATCGTGCGGCGGTTCCGGATCTGGTACGAGGATTGCTCCTGGTCATTACGCCTGCCGCCGGCTTCCGGCGGCGCGGCGAGTCATCCGGCCATCGCCGGACACCGGAGGATCCGATGAAGAGACTCTTTGCGCTGTTGCCGTTGGTGCTGGCCGGGACCCTGGCCGGCGCTCAGGAAGCGACCCCGCCTCGCGAGGCGAACCCGCCTCAAGAGGGGATGAAGGGGAACGAGCGTCAGTTCGCCGGAGAGGTGGTCGCGACCGATACGACCGCGAAGACGCTCACCGTGAAGACCTCGGTTCCCGACGCCAAGGGCGATCGGAGCGAGAAGACGATGACCCTCGCCGTGGCCGAGGACGTGGCGCCGAAGCTCGCGACCCTCACCGCGGGCGACAAGGTCACGGTCCTCTGGCGTCGCGACGACGCTCAGCAGCGTGACGTGGTGGTGAAGTTGAACAAGGGCGAGGCGACGACACCTCCGAGCCAGTAGCGCTTTCGAGGGTCGCACTCTCTTCAAGGCCGGCGCCGTGGTGTATCCTGGCGCCGGCCTTGATCTTTCTAGCGATCGCGGTTCTCGCCGGCGTTACCGTCCCTCCTGCGGCCGATGAGGCCGCCTTCCAGGCCGCCGCCCAGAACGGCGTCCGTTCCGAGGAGGTCTTCCGGCGCACGCGGAAGATGCTGCACGCCTGGCTCGAGTACGCGGATCCGCGCACCCTCCTCCTGCCCGACCTCATTCCCGGATTCAAGCGCGGCCCCAAGCCCCTCGGCGTGTACCGTCCCCACAACTCCGGGGCCGACAACTATCCCTACCTCGTCGCGACCTCCTTCTTCACCGACCGCGCGCTTTTCGAGGGTCGGATGCGCGAGATGCTCCGCAACGAGATCCGCTACACGAATGCCCGTGACCAGGTGCCCGGCGACCTCGAGCTCCCCACGGGGAAGCTCGGCCCCCCCAGCCTCTTCGGCGCCGCGGAGTACGCGAAGGACGGCCTCCTCGCCATCACCGAGCTTCTGGGGCGCAGCCCGTGGTTCTACCGGATGGCGGACATGACGGCCTCACTCATGGAGCAGGCCCCGGTGAAGACCGACTTCGGTCCGCTGCCCGATCCCGGAGCGGAGCTGAACGGCGACGTGCTGCAGAGCCTCGCCCGCCTCGCGCCCATGACCGGCGACCGCCGGTTCCGGGAGTGGGCGGAGCGGCTCGGGGACGCCTATGTGAGGGAGATCCTGCCCCGCAACCACGGGTTGCCCGGCTACACCTGGAACTTCGAGACGCACTCGGGTCCCGATCGCATGCGGCTCCGCGACCACGGCAACGAGATCGTGGTGGGGCTCGTGCTCCTGCACGCGCTCGAGACGGACATGGGCGGGGAGCGCGCGCTGTCCTACCGCGAGCCGATCACGCGGATGCTCGACCGCATCCTCGCCTCCGCGAACGCCGACGGCCTCCTGTACGACGAGATCCGGCCTTCCGACCTCGCGGCCGTCAGCACGCACCTCTCCGACAACTGGGGCTACGTATACGGCGCGGTCTACACCTTCTACATGGTGACGGGCGAGGTGCTCTACCGCGAGGCCGTCCTGAAGGTGCTGCGCAACCTCCCGAAGTACCGCAACCACGACTGGGAGAGCGGCAGCCACGACGGCTACGCGGACTCGATCGAGAGCGCCCTCTACCTCGTCAACCGCGAGCCCGTCCCGGAGGCGCTCGACTGGATCGAGAGCGAGACGAAGGTGCTGCTGGGCTTCCAGCAGCCCGACGGCACGATCGAGCGCTGGTACGGCGACGGGAACTGGTCGCGCACGCTCCTTCTCTATGCCTTGATGAAGACGCAGGGCTGCTTCGTGGAGGACTGGCGCGAGGGGGTCAAGCTCGGGGCCGTCCGCGAGGGCGAGCGTCTCTTCGTGTCGCTGGAAGGGCCGGAGGGGTACACGGGCCGGCTCCGGTTCGACTACGCGCGCCACCGCCGCTCGTTGAACTTCGCCCGCAACTACGTCCGCCTCAACGAGTGGCCGGAGTGGTTCACGGTGGACGAGACGACGCTCTACCGCGTGGTGGACGGGGCGGGCCGCGAGGAGATTCGCCTGGGCTCGGAGCTGGTGGCGGGCCTGCCGGTTTCCGCGCCGGCGAGGCTCACGATCGAGAAGCTGCGAGTAGAACGGTAACTCGGTCCGGACCGAGTCGGCGTCGCGGATTCTCAGGAAATTGTCTTGCGATCGTTAGGCGCGGACCTATTGTGTCCGGCCTCGGGTCTACATTCGTTGCATGTCAAGGGAACGGCCGCTCGAATCACTCTCCGACGATGAGCTGCTGCGCGCGCTAGCGGATCTCCTGCGCCAGTCCCGCCGTGTCGAGTCCTCTCTCGTCGCCCATATCGCCGAGGTCGAGACCCGCCGCCTCTACGCTCGTGAAGCCGCTTCCTCGATGTTCGTCTACTGCACGAGCATCCTCCACCTCTCCGAGCACGAGGCGTACCTGCGGATCACCGCGGCGCGGAAGAGTCGGGAGCACCCCGTGTTGCTCCAGATGCTCGCCGACGGTCGGCTCCATCTCTCGGGCATCGCCAAGCTCGCGCCGCACCTCACCCGCGAGAACCGTGACCTCCTTGTCTCGCGCGCGGTCCACAAGTCGAAGCGCCAGATCGAGGAGATGCTCGCCGAGTGGGCGCCGCGTCCCGACGTTCCGGAGGTCCTTCGGAAACTGCCCGACAGGCCGATTCGTCCCGACCGAGAGGGAATCCCGACGGTCGAGCTCGGTCTGGACCGAGTCCCCGTAGGTTCTCTTGACGGAGCCCCTTCGCTCGGCGCGGACGAATGCCCCCCCACCGCACCCGCTCCTGACCCCGCTTCACGCCGGGTTCCCGCCCCCCCTTCTCTCGTCCAGCCCCTCTCGCCATGTCGGTACAAGGTCCAGTTCACGGCGACCGCCGCGCTTCACGACAGGCTCGAGCGGCTTCGAGCGCTCCTCCGGACGGAAGTGCCGGATGGCGACCTCGCCGCGATCTTCGAGACGGCCGTCACCGAAAAGCTTGAGCGGCTGGAGGCCCGACGATTCGCTGGGGTGACATCTCCGCGGAGGGCGCCGGCCCGGAGCGCTCCCGCTCCGTCTTCACGATACATCCCGGCTACGGTGCGCCGGGCTGTCCATCTGCGCGACAGAAGCCAATGCCGCTACGTCGACGCGCAAGGACGCAGATGTCCCGAGCGGCACCGCCTCGAGTACCACCACCGGCATCCCTTCGGACTCGGAGGCGCTCACGATACCGACAACATCTGCCTGATGTGCCGGAGTCACAACGGCCTGATGGCGGAGGTCGACTACGGAAGAAAGCGATCGCGCGCTATTGGCGACCAAAAGCAAGGCTAGTCAGGCCGTCGTGAACGACTCGGTCCGGAGCGAGCAAGGGTAACGACCACGTCCCCGCCCGGTCTCGATCCACGCGCGCCCTCGAGGCGCCTACACGTCGCAGAGCACGATCGCCTCCCGCAGCGACGTGAGGGGATCGCGCGTAGGCACGAATTCGTGGGCCATGTAGCCGCCGAAGCCGGTGTCGGCGATGGCGCGGGCGACCGCGCCCCAGTTCAGCTCCTGCGTGTCGTCGAGCTCGTGGCGGCCGGGGACGCCCCCCGTGTGGTAGTGGGCGATCCACTGCTGGTTGTCGCGGATCGTGCGGATGACGTCGCCCTCCATGATCTGCATGTGGTAGATGTCGTAGAGGAGCCGCACCCGCGGCGACTCCACCCGCCGGACCACCTCCACGCCGAACCACGTGTGGTCGCCCTGGTAGTCCTTGTGGTCCACCTTGCTGTTCAGGAGCTCCACGCAGACGGTGATCCCATGCTCCTCGGCCGCCTTCTTCACCCGATTCAGGCCCACCACGCAGTTCTTCATCGCGTCCGCGTCGGGGATGCCCTTCCGGTTTCCGAAGAAGGCGATGAGGTTCGGCACCCCCGCCTTCTTCGCGCGGGGGAACGCCTCCACGAGCCCGTTCACGATCGCGTCGTGGTTGCGCGGGTCGTTCAAGCCGTCCGGTATCCCACCCGGGCTCGTCCTCCAGCCCATGGAGCAGACGAGGCCGTGGTCGGCGAGCACCGGCCAGTCCTTCTCGTCGATGAGGTCGAGGGCGGTGAGGCCCATCCCCGACGCGGCCTTCGCGAGCGCGGGAAGGGGGATGTCCTTGTAGCACCAGCGGCAGGCCGACTGCTTCAGCCGGCCCTTGCGGACGACTCGGCCTTCCTCGGCCGCGGCCGCCCGCGAAGGGCGGGCGGCGAGCGCTCCCGCGACGGCCAGGGACCCGGCGGCGATCATCTCTCGGCGGCTGATCTCGGGCATGTCACTCCTCTCGGCGCACGGTACCGGATGGCCCGAAGCCCGGTCAACCGCGGGCCCCTGGTGGTAGCATCCGCCACCATCGGAGGAAAGCATGTCCCGACCGCTGCTCGTCCTCGTCCTGGCCCTCGTCGCCGCTCCTTCCCTGGCCGCGCCCCCCGAGCCCCTTGCCCTCACGAACGCGAACGTGGTGGACGTGAGGGAGGGGAAGGTCCGGACGGGAGTGACCGTCGTGCTCCGCGACGGGAAGATCGAGTCGATCTCGGAAGCGGCGGCTCCCGCGGGCGTGCGCGCGGTGAACGTGCGCGGGCGGTACGTGCTGCCCGGGCTCGTGGACGCCCATACCCACATCGCAAACTTCGCGGCCGCTCGCTTGGCCCTGGAGTCGGGCGTGACGACGGTGCGCAGCTCCGGGGTATCGAACTACTTCGACGTCGGGTTCCGCGAGCTCGTCAGGAAGGGGGCCGTCGCGGGCCCGGACATGGCCGCCGCGGGCTACCACGTGCGGCCGCGGGTGGCGGACGAGGCCTTCGTGAACCATCCCGCGCTCTTCGAGCTCATGGCGGGCGTCGACACCGCGGACAGGATCCGCCAGATGGTGAGGGCCAACCTCTCGCAGGGCGTCGACTGGATCAAGATCCTGGCCACGGAGCGGGCGGGCACCGCGGACACCGACCCGCGCAAGCAGGTCTACACCGAGGCCGAGCTCAAAGCCGCGGTGGACGAGGCGGCGACGAAGGGTGTGCCCGTCCAGGCCCACGCCCACGGAGAGGAAGGGGCCATGGCGGCGGTGAAGGCCGGCGTGAAGAGCATCGAGCACGGTACCTATCTCTCCGACGAGACGCTCCGGCTCATGAAGGAGAAGGGGACCTACTACGTCCCGACGTACACGACGGTCGTGGACCTCACGGAGCCGGGAGGGGATTACGACGTGCCCGCCCTGCGCCTGCGGGGCGAGCACATGCTCCCGCGCCTCCGGCAATCCGTGCAGCACGCGCACCGTCTCGGCGTGAAGATCGTGACGGGCGCGGACACCGGCTACGGCCCGACGAGCCTCACCCGGGTCTCCACCGAGGTCGTGAACTTCGTCGAGATGGGGATGACGCCGCTCGAAGCCCTCCGCTCGGCCACAGTGGTCGCGGCGGAGATGCTGGGCCGGGAGCGGGCGATCGGTGCTTTGGAGTCGGGGTTCGAGGCCGACCTCGTGGCCGTGGACGCCAACCCCCTCGAGAAGCCGCAGGCGCTCGAGGACCCGCTCCTCGTGGTCAGCAACGGCCGGGTCGCGATCAACCGACTCGATTTCGCCAAGGGCCGTTGATCGATTTCGGGGCTCTGGTCGAGCGAAAAATCGCCGCCGCGGCCGTCTACACGTCCGTGGACCCACGCCCAAGGAGGCGACCCATGTCGGGACGAGGCATGGCACTGGCCGTGTACGCCCTTTTCGCAGTGGCAGTTCCCGCCTTCGCCCAGACGGAGGCCGTGAAGGAGCCCACTTTCGGCTTCCGGGTCTTCGGCCAGGGCGGCTACGGCTCCTTCAGCGCGAGCGACAGCTTCGACGCCGTGTTCGGCAGCACCTCCGCCTCTTCCTTCGGCTTCGGGGCGGAGGTCCGCTATCGCCGCTTCTTCCTGCAGGGGAACTGGGAAGAGCTCGGAAAGAAGACCGGCGAGCGGGTGCTCGTGGTGGGGACCGAAACGATTCCGATCGGGATCGAGGACCGCCTGGAGGTCTCGCCCCTGAGTGTCGTCGCGGGCTACCGGTTCCTCCGGCTGGGGGGGAGGACGACGCTCCTCGCGGGCGTGGGAATGGGGTCCTACCGCGTGAAGGAAGACTGGGACTTCGCCTCCCCCACGGAGACGGTGGACGAGAGCTTCACGAGCTACAACGGCCTCCTCGGCGTGGAGTTCGCGGTCATGAAGTGGGTCTCGATCCGCGTCGAGTTCCAGTACACCACCGTGCCCGACTCCGCGGGAACGGGCGGCGTCTCGGAGGTCTTCGGAGAGAAGGACCTCGGCGGGCCGAGCTTCCGCTTCAAGCTCCTGGCCGGGCGCTGACCGGGAAAGCGAGAGGGAGAACGTGATGCCCACGAGCAACGGGACGGGCCGGCGGATCGCCGCCGCGTGCGCGCTCTTCGCGACCGGCGTGCTGGCGAGCGCGGGCGCCGTGCGCGCCACCAACCTGAAGCAGGCGCGCCTGCGCGAACCCCACCAGCCCGCGACGAGCACGTCCGTGCCCAGCGACGAGCCGAGGCCCGCGAGCGCGCGTCGGGCGCTCCCCGCGATCGTGCCCGGGCACATCGTCGTGAAGTTCGAAGGCACGGCCACGGTGCAGTCCGTCGAGAGGATGGCTCGCGAGGTCGGCGCGACCGGCGTCCGGGCCGTTTCCTACGCCGACTTCGTCTACCTCGACCTTCCCGCGGGCACGGACCCCGTGCAGGCGGCGGCCGCGCTCCAGGGCCGTCCGGGCGTCGTCTACGCGGAGCCGGACGCGACGGTCTACCCCTTCGGACGTCCGAACGACCCCCTGTACCAGTACCAGTGGAACCTCCAGAAGCTGGACATGGAGCGCGCGTGGGACGTCAACCCGGGGGCCGCGAGCAGCATCGTCGTCGCCGTGGTCGACACCGGCGTCGCCTACCTCGACGAGGGTCCCTTCGCCAAGGCCCCGGACCTCCGGGGAACGCGGTTCGTCGCGGGCCACGACTTCGTGTGGGACGACACCCAGCCGGTGGACCTCGACGGCCACGGGACGCACGTCACGGGGACCGTCGCGCAGACCACGAACAACAACGAGGGCACGGCGGGCATCGCCTACAACGTGAGCATCATGCCCGTGAAGGTGCTCGTGGGGGACTGGGACATCGAGCTCGACGCGCCCTTCCCCTACGGGGCGTCGACGGTCGCGCGGGGGATCCGCTTCGCCGCGGAGAACGGGGCCAAGGTCATCAACCTGAGCCTCGGCAACTTCTTCCCGAACGCGGCCACCGAGGATGCCCTGCGCTTCGCGGTGGGGCGCGGCGTCTTCGTCGCGATCGCCGCCGGGAACCAGGCGGAGGCGTGCATCGACTGCCCTCCGGGCATCGGGCCGAATCCCGTGGCGTATCCCGCGAAATACGCGGAGACGATCGACGGCGTCATGGCCGTGGGCGCCCTCGGCTACGACTTGAAGCGTGCGCCCTACTCGAACTTCCAGTCCTACGTGGAGATCGCCGCCCCCGGGGGCAACCTCCGCACCGACCTGAACTCCGACGGCTTCGCGGACGGGGTGCTCCAGCAGACGCTGAACGGCTCGTTCGTGGCGAACGGCTTCTTCAACCGGTTCGGCTACTTCTTCTTCCAGGGCACGTCGATGGCGACGCCCCACGTGACCGCCTTCGCCGCCCTCCTGATGCACCAGGGCGTAACGTCCCCCGCCGCGATCGAGGCGGCGATCCGTCAGTACGCCACGGACGTGGAGCCCGCGGGCCGGGATCCCCAGACGGGGTTCGGCGTCTTGAACCCGCGGGCCACCCTGCTGGGGCTGGGGCTCCTCCGCTAGAGACGGCGTTTTCCACGCCGGGTTGACGCCCTCCGGGCGCCGGGCTATCGTCGGGCCCGTTCTCCGTCCCTCACCTCGCCGGGGAGAAGCGCCATGCCCGTGAAGCCCTTCCAGCCGCAATACATGAAGATAGGCGTCCTCACCGCGGCCCTGCAGGAGCTGACGCCCCGGGGCGTCCGCGATCCCGATCCGGACCGGGCCGTCGAGGACTGGGCCGCGTTCGCGCGCAAGGTCGGCGCCGACCACATGCAGCTCTCCGCCGCCCTCCATCCCACGGAGAGCGACGTGCCCGCGGAGGCGATGCTCGACCCCGTCGCCAATACACTCGACCTCCGGAAGCCCTTCGACAAGGACCGGGCCAAACGCGTCAAGGCCGCGCTCGAGGCGAGCAAGATCGGCCTCTCCGACATCGGCTACTTCGACAACATGCTGCACGACGAGGCCGCGGTCCGCCGGAAGAAGCACGACTTCATGAAGCGGGTGATGGACGCGGCCGTCCTCCTCGGCGTGGACGCGGTGTGCGGCTTCGTGGGCCGCAACCAGAAGCTCTCGATGGACCAGAACCTCGTGGAGTTCGCCGAGGTGTTCGTCCCGCTCCTGCAGTACGCCAAGGAGCGCGGCCTCACCTACCGTGTCGAGCAGTGCCCGATGCCGGGGTGGACGACGGGCGACAACTGGCACAACAACATCGCCTACGTGCCCGGGACCTGGATCGCCCTCCACCGGATCTGCGAGAAGTTCGGTGTAGGCGGGCAGCTCCGCATCCACTACGACCCCTCCCACGCGATCCTCATGGGCCAGGACACGCGCTCGCTCTTCCAGTACCTGAAGGACGAGGGCTACGACTTCCTGATCGGCGGCTTCCACGTGAAGGGGCAGGTGGTGGACGCGAAGGGCGTCTCCGGCTGGGGCTACGGGGGGCAGACCGTGGAGCGGGGCGACTGGAAGGACGGCAAGCCGTCGCCGAAGCCCGCCGACCAGGTGAACGCCTGGAAGAAGCAGACCGTGCTCTGCGAGCACGAGCTGCCCGGCACCGCGAAGCACGACCCGCTCGCCTACCTGCAGAACCGCACGGTGGACTGGCTCGACCACCAGCTCGCCGCCCGCGAGCTCTTGAAGCTCGACGTGCCCAACACGCATCTCGTGGTCGAGCACGAGTACCCGAAGGCCAGGATCCAGGACGCGGAGCGCCTCGCCCCCATCCTCGCCGGCTCCATCGCCTTCACGCGCAAGATCGACGAGGCCGCCGCGTGCATGTACGCGCTCCAGCACGACGTGCTTGCCGCCCAGGACATCCCCGCCCAGGGGCGCGGCCGCGAGGCCTACAGGAGCTGACCCCCTCGCCATGCAGATCGTGACCAAACCGAAGACGTACGACGTCCTGATCGTCGGCTCGGGCGCGGGAGGGGGCATGGCGGCCAAGGTCCTCGCCGAAGGCGGGGCCGAGTGCCTGCTCCTCGAGGCGGGCCCCACGTGGGCCGCGGGCACCGATGGTGTCATGTTCAAGTGGAACTACGACTCGCCGCGGCGCGGCGGCAGCTCGCGCCTCCGGCCCTTCGGGGAGTTCGACGGCTGCCTCGGCGGCTGGGACATCGAAGGCGAGCCCTACACGGTGGCCGACGGCCAGCGCTTCCTCTGGTTCCGCGGGCGCATGCTCGGCGGGCGCACGAACCACTGGGGCCGGATCTCGCTGCGCGCGGGACCCTGGGACTTCAAGGGCCGGAGCCGCGACGGCGTGGGCGACGACTGGCCCATCGGCTACGAGGACATCAAGCCCTACTACGACAAGCTCGACGAGCTGGTCGGGCTCTACGGCTCGAACGAGGGCCTCGAGAACGAGCCGGACGGGATCTTCCAGCCCCCGCCCGCGCCGCGGGCTTTCGAGCGGCTCATCAAGAAGGCCTCCGACCGGCTGAAGATCACGTGCATCCCCGCCCGGCGGTCCGTGCTCACGCGGCCTCTCAACGGCCGCGCCGCCTGCCACTTCTGCGGGCAGTGCAACCGCGGCTGCTCCACCGGCTCCAACTTCTCGACCCCCTCGGTGCTGCTGCCCCCCGCGCTCGCCACGGGACGGCTCTCCGTGGTCACGGGGGCGATGGTCCGCGAGGTGCTGACGGACGCGGAGGGGCTCGCCACTGGCGTCTCGTACGTGGACATTCGGACGGGCCGCGAGCAGCAGGCACGGGCGAAGGTGGTGGTGCTCGCGGCGAGCGCCTGCGAAACCGCGCGGCTCCTCCTGAATTCCAAATCGACGCGCCATCCCGCCGGCCTCGCCAACTCGAGCGGCGTCGTGGGCCGCTACCTGACGGACACGACGGGCTCGCACCTGAGCGGCCACATCCCCGCCCTCGAGTCGCTGCCGCCCTACAACGAGGACGGCACGGGGGGCATGCACGTCTACATGCCCTGGTGGATCGACAACAAGACGCTCGACTTCCCGCGCGGCTACCACATCGAGCCGGGCGGAGGCCGCGGGATGCCGGGCATGGGCTTCATGGGCGGCATCCACCGCCTGCAGGGGGGCGGCTACGGCAAGAAGCTGAAGGACGACTACCGCCGGCTCTACGGCTCGTTCGTCGGCTTCGCGGGCCGCGGGGAGATGGTCCCGAACAAGGACTCCTTCTGCGAGATCGACCCCCACGTCGTGGACCGGTGGGGGATCCCCGTCCTCCGCTTCCACTGGAAGTGGTCGGACTACGAGCTCAACCAGGCGCGGCACATGGTGGAGACGTTCGCGGAGATCATCGGCACGATGGGCGGGAAGGTCCTGGGCGACGTGCCCGGCCGCGCCGACGAGTACGGGCTCAAGGTGGGCGGGGAGATCATCCACGAGGCGGGCACCACGCGCATGGGCACGAGCCCGGCCACGTCCGTGCTGAACGAGTGGTGTCAGGCCCACGACTGCAAGAACCTGTTCGTGGCGGACAGCGGGCCCTTCGTCAGCAACCCGCACAAGAACATGACCTGGACGATCCTCGCCCTCGCGATGCGGACGAGCGAGAGGATCGTCGAGGAGCGCCGGAAGGGGAACCTCGGATGAGCTCAATTGGACGACGTTCGGCATTGCGCCTGATCGGCTCGGCGCCGCTCGCCCTCGGCTTCGGGCTCGGCCCCGCTTCCGCCGCCCGGGCGGGAGAGCAGGCGGCGAAGGCGGTGGCCGCCGGGAAGCGGGGCGTCGCCTACAAGCCGAAGTTCTTCACCCCCCAAGAGTGGGCGACGGTGGGCGTGCTCGTGGACCTCATCCTCCCGCGCGACGAGCGCTCGGGGAGCGCCACCGAGGCGGGCGTCCCCGAGTTCATGGACTTCTTCCTGACCGACCCCCTGGAGGACGACCGGTCGCGCGAGCGCAGGCAGACCACGATGCGCGGCGGCCTCGCCTGGATCGACAACGAGTGCCGGCGGGGTTTCGGGGGGAAATCGTTCGTCGAGTGCACGGAAACCGAGCGGACGGTCCTTCTCGACGGGATCGCCTACTGGAAGGGCGACGAGGAGGACGACGAGGCCCTGCGCGAGCGGCGTCCCCAGGTCGTCCTGCGGCACGGCCCGGATTTCTTCAACTCCTTTCGAGACCTCACGGCCTCGGGATTCTGGAGCAGCAAGATGGGCGTCGAAGACCTCGGTTACAAGGGCAACACCTTCGTCCGCGAGTTCACGGACCCTCCGGCCGAGGTCTTGCGTAAACTGGGGCTCGTGGTGACGCTCGCCGCCTTTCTCGCCCCGGCCGCCGCCCGCTCCGCGGACGTGGGGAGCTGGCCCCAGCACGATCGCAACCGTCCCGCCCCGAAGATCGTCGATCCCGGACCCGCGCCCGACCAGCCCGCGAAGCCCCCCGCCGACGCCGTCGTCCTCTTCGGCGGAAAGGACCTGTCGGCCTGGAAGAGCAAGAAGGACGGCGGTCCCGCGAAGTGGAAGGTCGAGAACGGCTACATGGAGGTCGTGAAAGGCACGGGCTACGTCGAGACGGTCCAGGGCTTCGGCGATTGCCAGCTCCACGTGGAGTGGATGGCCCCGTCGCCCCCTGTCGGGCAGGACCAGGACCGGGGCAACAGCGGCGTTTTCCTGATGGGGATCTACGAGCTCCAGATCGTGGACTCCTACGGCAACGTGACCTATCCCGACGGCCAGGCCGCGGCGGTCTACGGCCAGTACCCGCCACTCGTCAACGCCTCGCGCCCGCCCGGCCAGTGGCAGACCTACGACATCGTCTTCCACGGGCCGCGCTTCGACGCGGCGGGCCAGGTCACGCGAAAGGCGAGCTTCACCGTGCTCCACAACGGGGTGCTCGTCCAGGACCACGTCGAGCTCGTCGGCCCCACCGCGAACAAGGCCCAGCCCCCCTACGCCGCGCACCCCACGAAGCTGCCGCTCTCCCTCCAGGACCACGACCACCCCGTCCGCTTCCGGAACATCTGGATCCGCGAGCTCTCGGAATAGGCCTGGAGTAGCGGCTCGAGGGCCGCCCTGTGAGGGCGCTCACCGTACCCGCGATGCTTCCGTGACAGCATGAAGTGGTCCTCCGCCATGAGCGACTCCATCGTCGTCCGCCTCAAGCCCGGCCTCACCCGCGAAGAGGCGGAGAACATGGGGACCCTCTGCTTCACGTGGCCGGCCCCTCCCCGTCCCGACTTCCGGGAGGCGTTCCTCGGCAACTACGACGCGATCCGGTCGCAGGTCGAGGGGCTTCCCGGCGCGGGCGTCGTCGTGGCCGTCGTCGGCCCCTCGGGGTTCGAAGGCTCCGCCGCGCTCCGCGCGAAGCCGGAGGCGATCAACGTGCTGACCGTGGGTCGCCACAGCCACTCGACCCTGTTCCTCGCCGGGGACCCTTCGATGTCCCTCCGTCAGGGCGCGGTCCTCGTCTACCCGCTCGTGCCGGGGGAGGCCGTGCGGTTCCGGATCCTCGACCTCCGGGCCACGCTGCCCTTCGAGGACGAGAGAGGGAACCCCTTCGAGGCCCTGGAAGCTAACGGGCCCGTCTTCCTGCGCTCCGGGCGCTGCGTCTTCTTCGTCTTTCCCAGGGAAGAGGGCGCTTCGCCCTGGCCGGCCTCGGCGGAGGCCGCCTGGGACGAGATGCCGGAGCGCGCCTACCTCGAGGAGGTCGGCGTGGAGAGCGCGGGCCCGCGCCGGGAGGCGCTTCGGGAGCGGCGCGCCGACGGCCCGCAGACGCTCGTCCTCTCGCTGCCCGGCCCGTTCCTGGAGAGCGAGACGCTCGTCCATCCGGGAGAGCTGCCGCGGGGACGGCTGGTCGTACGCTCGGCCGAGGGCGAGATGACACTGGAGCTGGGAGGGGCCGCGGTGGCTCGCGGCGTCCTCCTGGGACGGTACGACCGCTGCGACGGCAGCCGTCGCCCGGTCCTCTCGAACCCGGCGATCTCGAGGGTGCACGCCCTCGTGATCGAGCTTGCGGGGAAGCTCTGGGTCGTGGACGCGGGCAGCACGAACGGCGTGTGGCGGGGCGGCGAACGCGTGGCCCTGACGCGCCTCGCCGCGGGCCAGACCGTCACGCTGGCCGCCCACCTGGCGACACTCGAGTGGAGCTTCAGCCACTGACCGCTTGAAGCGACTCGGTCCGGACCGAGTCGCCAACTCGCCCCGGGGCGAGTCCCCGAAATCGCCTAACATGCCCCGCATCCGGAGGTCTTGATGAGCGGACGGGGCACTCGTCGGCGTTTCCTGAAGCAGGCGGGACTGACCGCGGGGACGCTCTTCGTCGGCCGGGATGCGTCCGCCCTGGGTGGGGGGCGGGTCTCGATCCTCGTGGACCCGCAGGACGCGGTGGCCTCGCAGCCGCAGGCGCGCTGGGCGGTCGAGGAGCTGCGGAAGGCCCTGGCCGAGAAAGGTGTGGAGAGCGGAATCGTCTCCCGGCTGGGAGAAGTCGATCGAAGCGACCTGTGCGTGCTGGTATCGGGACCCTCCGCCGAGGCGGCCCGCGGCGTCGCCCTCGCCGAGTCCGCGGAGGCGTTGAGCCTCGCTCCCGGCACGCTCGAGGGACGGCCCGTCCTCTTCGCCCGCGCCCGGGACGCTCGCGGGTTCGTCTACGCCCTCCTCGAGCTCGCGGACGTCGTGCGGCACTCGGGAGATCCGGTGGGGGCGCTCCGCACGCTCCCCGTCTCCCACGTGAAGCCCGCGAACCCGATCCGCAGCGTGATGCGGATGTTCTGCAGCGACGTGGAGGACAAGCCGTGGTGGAACGACCGCGACTTCTGGCGCCGCTACCTCACGCGGCTCGCGACCGAGCGCTTCAACCGCTTCAACCTCACCCTCGGCCTCGGCTACGACTTCACCCGCGAGATCCGCGACTGCTACCTGCACTTCGCCTATCCCTTCCTGCTGAGCGTGCCCGGCTACGAGGTCCGCGCCACGAACCTCCCCGACGCCGAGCGCGACCGCAACCTGGAGATGCTGCGCTTCGTGGCCGACGAGGCGACTCTCCGCGGCCTGGACTTCCAGCTCGGCCTCTGGACACACGCCTGGGAGTGGACGGACAGCCCCCACGCGAACCACCGCATCGAGGGCCTGAACGCCGAGAACCACGCGGCCTACTGCCGGGACGCCCTCAAGCACCTCCTCGAGGCGTGCCCGAACGTCCGCGGGGTCACGCTGCGCACGCACGGCGAGAGCGGGATCTCGGAGCGCAGCTACGAGTTCTGGAAGATCGTGTTCGACGGAGTAGCCCGCGCCGGCCGGCCGGTGGAGATCGACCTTCACGCGAAGGGTCTCGACGCGCGCACGATCGACTTGGCGCTCGCCACGCGCCAGCCCGTCGTCATCTCCCCGAAATTCTGGGCGGAGCACATGGGCCTGCCGTACCACCAGGCCTGGATCCGTCCCACCGAGCGGCCCGACCGCGAGCGCGGCGACGGCCTGTTCGCGAACAGCGCCGGATCGCGCAGCTTCCTCCGCTACGGCTACGGCGACCTCATGGCCGAGGACCGGCGCTACGGCATCCTCCATCGCCTGTGGCCGGGCACGCAGCGGTTGCTCCTCTGGGGCGATCCTCTCTACGTCGCGGAGTACAGCCGGGCCTCCCGCTTCTGCTCGAGCCAGGGGTGCGAGGTGATGGAGCCCTTGTCCTTCAAGGGCCGCAAGGGCTCGGGGCAGCCGGGTCCGCGCACCGGCTATGCCGACGAGGCGCTCGTCCCGAAGCACGACTTCGAGAAGTACCTCTACACGTACCGCCTCTGGGGGCGGCTTCTCTACGATCCGGACGTGCCCCCCGAGACCTGGCGGCGCCAGCTGCGTCGCGACTATGGGCGGGCCGCCACGGCGGTGGAGGGAGCGCTGGCCACGGGAAGCCGGATCCTGCCTCTCGTCACCACGGCCCACACGCCGTCCGCCGCGAACAACCACTGGTGGCCGGAGATGCCCGTCCACATGTCGATGACGGATGCCTCCAACCCCCGGCCCTTCACCGATACGCCGTCGCCCAAGCGCTTCGGCTTCGTGAGCCCGCTCGATCCGCAGCTCTTCGCCCGCGTCGACGACTTCGCGGCCGCCCTCGTCGAGGGCAGGCCGGAGGGCCGCTACACCCCGGCCGAGGTCGCGGCTTCGCTCGACGAGTGGTCGGCGGCGACCGCGAAGCAGCTCGCGGAGGCCCGCGCCGGGGCCGACAAGGGAGCAGTCGCCTTCCGCCTCTTCGACGTGGACACCGCCGTGGTCGCCGACCTCGGCCGCTTCTGGGCGGACAAGCTCCGGGCCGCGACGCTCATAGGACTCTTCGAGCGGACGGGGGACGAGACGCTCCGCGCCGCCGCGGTCGCCCGCTACCGATCGGCGCGCGAGGTCTGGGCGCGCATCGTCGAGGCGACACGCGGGGTGTACATGACGGACGTGAGCTACGGGATCGCCTGGTACCAGCGTGGCCACTGGGCTGACCGCACGGAGGCGCTCGACAAGGACATCGCGGCATTGGAGTCGTACGCAGTGACTGCGCCGTCGGTGCGATTCGACGCGGAGCGGACGAAAGCGATCGTCGCCGCCGTCGCGCGCCCGACAGCGCGGCCGTCGCTGCGCGTGCGACACACGCCCCCGGCGGGCTTCCGGCGCGGACAGCCGGTAACTGTGGAGATCTCGGTCGCGGAGCCCGTCGCTTCGATCAGGCTCTTCCATCGCGCGGTCGATCAGGCCCAGGCATGGAAAGAGGCGCCGATGACGCGAGCGGGCTCTGGCTACTCGGCCACGATCACGGACACGGACACGCCGTTTCCCCTTCAGTACTACTTCGAGCTCGTAGCCGGGTCGCCGGCGGCGGCGCGGCTACAGCCGGGCTTCGGCGCGCAGTGGACCGGCCAGCCCTACTACGTGGTGCGCCAGGACAGATAGGCGAGGACTCCGCTCAACGAGCGGATTCTATAATGCGGCTATGCGACGTTTCGGCGTTGTCGTCGTCTCCAGCCTGGTAGCGTGCACGGGCTCTCACGCGCCGACGGAGCTGCCACCAGGCCAATGGGGCGGTGACCATGTATCGCTGATGGTCAGCAGCACCGGCGCGAGCCTCGAGTTCGACTGCGCCCATGGGAGGGTGGCGGAAGAGCCCGTTCTCGACTCGCAGGGCCAGTTCAGCCTGCGCGGAGTGTATGTCCGCGAGCATGGTGGGCCGATGCGGGACGGCGAGCCGGAGGACAGCCAACCCGCGCTGTACATCGGGCAACTCGAAGGTTCACGAGTCACGCTGTCGATACTGCTGACCGACGTCGGAATGCGGATCGGCCCCTATACAGCTCGGCTTGGCCAGCAGTCCCGGCTCTTCAAGTGCCTATAGCTGTTCCTTGGGCTCGCTGGCCTGTGCTGCTGCCGCTTGAACCTCGGCCACGCAGGCCATGCAGAGCAATGCTCTGAGCCCACCAGCCGCCCTGAAGGTCAGCCAACGTCGCGCAGCTCAGAACGCCAGCACGATCTCTGCCTGGGCTCCTCGTCGACGGGGAGACAGTCTGAGCGAGATCCGCGATGCTGGAATCCTCTCCCATCGTTCCGTCTTGATCAGGCTGCCCACCACACCACCGGCTGCGACCAGACCACCAATGAAAAGCGGCTCCCCGACGCCGGACTCGTCCAGGGTGTCGAACGCTGCGTATACGCCGACGATGGCTACCCAAGCCAGCGCACCGCCAGCAACACCCTGCCACGTCCGCCGCCGGTACCCACGACTGACCTCGAGTCCGAGCACGTCGTCGCGCGACACACGAAAGGCAGTTCCCTGGTTGCTCGTCTGGATCAGGAAGCTGTCTGGGTTGACGTCAGCAATCACGCCGACGAGCGGAACAGCCAATCCCGCGGTCTCGATACGAACGCGCGACCCCACCAAGGGCTGCTGGTCATCGGCGGACACGTGCCGGGCTCCGATCGGTGCCGCCAAGAACAGGACCAACCACGACATCCCGTGTTTCATGCTTTGGGCTCCTGTCGCTTCCTCTTGTCTTTGAAGAAGGCAGGAAGGTCCGTTACACGAGCCGGGCACCATCTCCCTACTGCTTCGCCGGCTTTCGCAGCAGATACGCGCTCCCCTTGAGGGGCGTCTCATAAGTCGTCATATAGGTTGGGCCTACGAACACGCCACGGGACAGGGGATGGTCGCCCTTCTTCGACCAGTCTGCATCGCAGGCGCGATGACGCGCGGTCGAACCCGCCACGACGACAGCGCGACGACCTTGTCCCCAGGCGCGAAGAGCACTTGGGTACCAGAGGACGGATCCTCCTGGCCGTCACCGTGAGGCCTGGCCGAGCTTCGGATGTGCAAGTTGCCCAATCGGATTTCGCCCTTGTACGCACCCGTGCCGTCTACCGCGAGGGACACCTGCCCGTATTCCGCGTGGTGTCCACGAGCGCGCATGTAGGCGACATACTCCCGGTCCGGAATCCAGATTCCGAGTCCTAGCACCGAGCCCAGTGATGGGGCGATGATGCTGTCGAATGCCTCCTTCGTGATCTCATTCGCCAGCTGCGAGGGGTCAACTGGTGCGAACCACAATCCGACCCCTCCGTCCTTCGGGAGCGAAGGGGCTCGGCCGTCAAGGAGAAACGCCTTCTGTCGAGTGATCTCGATGAATGAGAACGCCCATTCCGCGTGTTCGGGGTGTTGCTTAACGTGTTCCTGGACTTCGGGCATCTGCGCGTCCCGAGCGAGTACGAATCGAAGCCCAGCAGGCAGGGCCACTCCCGGCGCCTTCGGATCGAAGAGTACGAAGGTGACGATTTCCTCAGGCTTCTGAATTTCCCACGATGTCGTTCCACCAGGCGGCAACTGTTGCGCCAGTGCGGCCGCGGCCGTGCTGCCTAGTGCCAAGCACGTAGTCGCGAGGCCCCATGCTCCACCCATGTTGCACCTCATTCTGCGGTCCCCATCGCGCGGAAGACCTTCCAGCTGCCGTCCGGGAGCTTCTTGTACACCCCGAGCACGGTGCCAAGAACCTGCTTCGGCTCGCCACCCGGCGATTCGACAAGCGAACCAGTGAAGTTGCGCCACTCGACTGCCCAGCCGTCCCAGATCGTCAAGTCTTTGACTTCGGGAACGTAGGTCAACACCTTGACACCTGGGCGAGCCTGCCAGCGTTCGTTGTGCTCTCGGATAATTTGCTTGCCGACTTGTGCCGGCGGGCCTGGGCCCAGACGAACGGCGTCATCGGTCCAGAAATCCGTCAGCGCATCAGCATCTCGCGACAACGTAGCCACGATGTCCTGCTGGCGGAGCTTCTCGATGGCGGCCAGGTCCGCATCGCGGCCGCCCCTGTCGCTTCCAGCCGACGCGGTCGGTCCCTGAACCACCTGGCCTGCCAACGGAGCGGTCCACGTCGGGCCGCCCATCCCTCGGAAGCACTTCCAGGTGCCGTCTGGTAGCTTCTTGAGCACCATGAGCCTCGTGCCACCCATCTGCTTCGGCTCGCCACCCGGCGACTCGACATACGAACCAGTGGCGTAACCCCACTCGACCGCCCAGCCGTCCAAGATCGTCAAGTCTTTGGTTTCCGGAACGTAGGTCAACACCTTGACGCCCGGACGAGCCGACCAGCGTTCGTTGCTCTCTCGGATGGCTTGCTTGCCGACTTGTGCCGCCTGGCCTTGGCCGAGACGAATGGCGTCATCGGTCCACAGATCCGTGAGCGCAACGGGGTCTCGCGACAAGGTAGCGGCGATGTCCTGCTGGTGGAACTTCTCGATGGCGGCAATGTCCGCATCGCGGCCCCTGTCGCTTCCAGCCGACGCGGCCGGTCCCTGAACCATTTGTCCTGCCAACGCGCTCAGCGCGCCGACAACGACAGCAACTGAACGCACTTTCATACCCCCTCCAACTGCAAAGGGCACCCTAGGTTGCTCCTACTTCTGAGCGAGCGTACTCGGCATGGAGCTCGTCTCGCTTTCTCCAGAAGAGGAAGGCGACAAGTAAGCCAGCGACGGCGAAGCTGGCACCGTATTCGGTGGTCAGGTACGAGGTGACACTGGTCTCCAGCGTCGCGGCCTGAAAGACGCTCTGAAACGCGTTGCCCGCGGCATGGCTCAAGGCCGAGGGCCAGAGGCTCTGCGATCGGATTCGAAGCCACGTGTGCATGAAGCTGATTCCAATGACGAGAAGTGTGAAACAGGCGTTCGAGTACCAGAGCGGCACGTTCGGGCGGTACAGGGGAGAGACCGCAATGTTGATGGGATAGTGCCACGCCGCCCAGATGAGACCGACAAGCAGGCTCGTACCGGTGACGCCCACGAGTGCGTGCATACGTGGGACGAGAAAGCCCCTCCAGCCGATTTCCTCGCCGGCCGCGCTGATGAGCCCGGTGAGGGGCGATACGACGAGCACGACCACGAGCAATCCTGCGGGGCCGCGCAAGGCAGAAGGCAACCCCGCCTTGGAGAGGACCTCGAGGAACTGGCTTCGGCTGAATGCGTCGAACGCGAACCAGACGAACAAGTACGGGAGCAGACACACGACGAACGCGAGACCGTATGCGATCAAGAAGTAGCGAGTGCGTCCCCACCCCCACCCAAGTCCGCGCAGGCTTCTGTCCCGCACGAGCTTGGTGATGAGAGCCGCCAGCCCCGGGCACCACATGAATGGCAAGACGTAGCTGCCCCACTGTCTTGGGGCGTCCGCCACCAGGAACACGAGGGCATAGAACACGCTGCTGAATAGCAGGAGCAGGGTAAGGAAGGTCCAGACATCCCGTTTGGCCCGCGACGCTGAGACCAAGAAGCCTCCTCGACGTTCGGCCGCACCACCTGACGTCCTGCAAGCCCCGACGCGCGAAAGCTCCTTGGCGCTCAATTGTGCTGCGATTTCACGCCTTTGGGTTGTTAACCCGAAGTGTCTACTTCATCGAGGGAGGTTCCCTCGTCAGCTTCAGCGGCTTGATCGACGCCCTCGTCTCACTCATCGTCGGCAGAGTCCGAGTACCTTTCACGCGGAAACTCGCTGGCGTCGGCTTGAATGAATTGCTAGGCGCCGTCGTCCTATCCATAGCGCCGCCTCACCTCCGCGACCGAACCGACGACAAGCTTTTCGAGCGCCGATCTATCAAGATCAGCAAGCTGCTTGAAGTACAGGCAAGACTTGCCCATCTTGTGCTTGCCAAGCTTGGACAGCAAGGATCTTTGCTCCTCTCCTTCAGCCACCAGGTAGACCACCAGTTCTCGGCCACGGATGGCAAAGCCTGCCAAAGGGGCTTCCCCGGTTCGTCCACTCTCGTAGGTGTACCGGTAGGAGCCATAACCGACGATGCTGGGTCCCCACATTCTTGGTGAGTGCCGGGTGACTTTCTTGAACAGAGCCATCAACTCCCGGCAGTCGGTGCGTTGCTGCGCGTTGGCTCTTGAGGCGATGTAGTCCTCGACGCTAGCGTCGGTGGGCTTGGTCTTGTGTTCGGCCATAGAGATAGTCCGCGACTACCGGTTCCCGGCGCATGACACTGCGGATCAGCCGCGAGGGCCGCGTCGCCTCGCCTTCGCGGACCTCGCCAGCTGCATCCGCTTGCTCGGCCGCCTCTGCGGACTCGAAGGTCGCCGGACGACGCGAGTGCTCTTGCGCCGTGAGGTTGCTAGTGCACGAAGGGCTTGGTTGACCGCCTCAGAGGTGGGAAATGCCGCAGATACGTCGGGTTCGAGAAGGACGATGTTGGAGCCTTCCTGGAAGCGTTCGAAGTACTTTCCCCGTACGGCTCCGCTGAAGTCGTACTCCGGCCGCATATCGTCGTCAGCGGTCTGAATCTTGACCTTCTTCATACTTCTTCTTTTCCGCCCGCGTTGCCTCGCGAGCGCTGATGATTCGAGTGCGGTCCGTCCGTTCCGTATGGACCACGACCAAGAGTCGCTGGGCGAGCGTCACACCCATGGTAATGAAACGGCGTTCGTCGGTCGAGTGGTCAGGGTCAGCCATCGTTGCAGCATGAGCGTCTCCGAAGACGGACGCGGCCTCCTCGAATGAAACTCCGTGGTTCTGCGAGGTTTTGGGCGGCCTTCAGCGTGTCCCATTCGAACTGCACCGGCGAATGCTACAGCCGTGACCTGTCCTCGTAGGTCCCCCGTGGGTCGGCCGAACACTGAGATCAGCTGCGAGGGCCGCGCTCGGCGCGACCATGCGCGGACCTCGTCAGCTGCATCGTCTGCTTCATTGATCGAATGGACCCCCCCTTGCGTCTCAGTCGGCATCATGTGCCAGAGCCGCCCTCTTGCAAGGAAAAGGAGGAGTCCGTGGAAGAGCATATCGTCGTGGCCGTGGACGTGGCAAAGGCTGTTTTCGAGCTGGCCGTTTCCGAGGAGCCGGGTCGTGTGAAGCTGCACCGTCGGTTGTCACGTGGAGAGCTCGAGGTCTTCTTCGCGCAGGCTCGGAAGATCCACCGTGGTCATGGAGGCGTGCGGTTCGGCCCACCACTGGGCGAGAAGGCTCGAGAGCCTGGGCCACAAGGTGGTTCTCCTCCCGCCGCATCAGGTGCGTCCCTACGTCACGCGCAACAAGACAGACCGCGCGGACGCGAAGGGCATCCTCGAGGCCTACCGCAACGCTGACATCCGGCCCGTCCCTGTGAAGTCGATCCCTCAGCAGGTCCTGGGTTCCATCCATCGCTTCCGCTCCGGCTGGATCAGTGCGCGCACGGCTCACGTGAACACCCTGCGAGGGCTGCTTCGCGAGCTCGGGTTCGTGATTCCCGAGGGAATCGAGAAGGTGCTGCCTCAGGTGCGACTTCTGGTTGCCGATGCCGACTCGGGCCTTCCGGACTCGTTGCGTTGGACGATCTCGGCTGCGTGCGACGAGATTGAGTCTCTCGGCGAGCGGATTCGCCAGGCCGAGCGTCAGCTCGAAGCGCTCGCGGAACAGACGCCGGTGGTGGAGCGGCTGCGTTCGATCCCCGGAATCGGTCTCATGACTTCGACGGCGCTCGTGGCCTTCGTGGGTGACGTACAACGCTTCCCATCGGGCCGGCACTTTGCGAGCTACCTGGGGCTGACCCCGCGCGAGTACTCGAGCGGCCTACGTCAGCGGCTGGGAAGGATCTCGAAACGAGGTGACTCCTACCTGCGACTGCTCTTGGTGCACGGCGCCCGTTCGGTGCTCTGTCATGCGCGGAAGGCAAAGACCCACGATCGCCTCCGCACGTGGGCTCTCGCCCTCCAGAAGAGGGGTCACCACAACAAGGCAGCCGTCGGGCTCGCGAACAAGCTTGCTCGAATCGCTTGGGCCGTGTGGAAGCACGGACGCGAGTACGAATCGGTCGCACCCGCAGCGTAGAACAAGATCGCCCACCCTGGACTGCACGGGGATCGACGTGATGGCGAAACAGGTCGGACCGGCGAGCGGGAAGCCGAGAACAATGGTGGCCTTCGAGGCCGCTGTCATCGATTGGCTCCCGCTCGCGCGGACTCCATCATGGCCCGGGGTCGAGAACCCCAACCGCACGAGGCCGAAGATACGTTTGCAGTCCGATTCCTGTTTCGCTGTTCGTTAGGTCACCGAGCCCGGGGTGGGGTTACTGACGATGAGGACGCCTATGACTTGACGTCACGTCTTGACGGGCGAGTCCAGATACTCATTGTTCGGCGGCGTGGTCACACTTCAGGCGCGCGAAGGGTCTATGGAGATGGCTGGCGTGGGGACTGCCTCGTTCAACGATCAGCGCATGCACTTCGGTGTCGCCCACGTTCTCCCCCCTATGCGTTATCGGCTGGCCCCAGAAGACGTCCCCGGCTTTGCGCTCGAAGACCTTCGACGTACCGTCCGCCGCCGTGTTCTTGACGCGGTAATTAGTGAGCGCGTAGAGCACGTACTGTGGATGGGTGTGAAACCCCTCCTGCTCACCTGGCTTGAGCCGAAGCTCGAGGACGCGCACTTTCTCGTTCTCAAGCCTGAGTGTCAGTCTCTGGCGCTCGAGTTGCGGGCCGGCGTGCACCCGTGCCATGAGCACGGCGAAAGCAAGTCCCAGGAGCGCGCCCACTGCATACGCGTGTCTAGCGATAGCGCAGACCAAGAACGCGTGCCATGCGCCTACACTCGGTAGCCTTCGCGGCTCGCTATCGCGCGCGAGTATGCCCTCCAGTCCCATCGCAGAGCGCTGGCGCCGGACACAGCGGATGAGCTGCGAACGGCGCCACTGTGCTCGTGCTGCCCAAGCTCGGCTGCAACGCTTCGTTCGAGCGCCGCGCGCCCATGGCCGCCTCAGGAAGCCGAACGGCGCTGTCGATTAGGCGGATCGCGGCGATCCTCAGTGGCGTCAGCCGCAGCCGGCTTTGCGGTAGCGAGCGCAGCGCCCAGCCGCGCGCTCCGGCCCTCACGTGCCGGCGAACTCCGAGGGCTGCAAGCGCTGCGCAAGCGACGACTGCCACTCAGACGGGTCGCGTCTTGCGAACCGACTCGACCACGTCCGGCAGCCGAGTCTGTAAAAACGCGAGCGACCGTGACGCTCCGCCTGGCGCGGATCAGTCTGACCCGGCTTCGAGCTGCGATCCACGACCGCGCAGCGTTTCCAGTCGCCATTCGTTCACGGCCGCGACGAGCGACGGCGGGGTTGGCGTGGCGATGCGCGCAGCCAGCTGAGTGTGCGCGAGGGCCGGACGCTCGCAGTGCGAGCTCGAGCAGCACGCGCCAGAGGCTCGGACAAATAGTGCAGCCAGTTCGAAGCCGCCGCCGGCGAGCAGGGCAGTCATCGTCGAGCTCACAGCGATGCGACCCGTCGCGTAGACCACCGATGGCAGCAGCTGCAAGGCAGCTGCCTCAGCTTGACGAGGTGCGCGATCCGGTTCACAGGGGATCCCTTCCTCCAGCCTGCTCCGGCGGGATGATGGCGAGCTTGCAACCGCTCGGTCTCCGAGACGTCAGTAGACACCTCGGACCTCGTCGTAGACAGTTACGTGGAGCGTTACAGCGGCTCAGCGCCCGAACCCTCCGAGACTGAGGCATGTCCGCTCCACGCAAGGCATCGCTTCGCGATCTTGCTGCGCTTGGCCTGCGAGCGCGTGCGTCGCGCCTAGCGTGGCAGCGGATGGTTGGACGCCCGCGACGGGAAGTCAGAGCTCTCAGGTGCCTTGGCCGTGGCAGCCTCAGGGATGCCAGATGCCCCAGTTGAAGGCTGCGTCCGCGGAGCGTCCACGTCGAGCTGCTTTGAAGCTCGCGGAGCGCGATCGCCGTGCGCGCGGCGTCCAGTGCACGAGCACGGACTGCCGCCGGATTCAGAGCGCTCAGAACACCACTGCGTCGGTCACCGCACATCCGTAGGTCCGCCGAACACGGGATCAGCTGCGAGGGCTCCCGCTGCGCCGGCTCGTCAGCTGCATTGATCGAATGGACCCCCCCTTGCGTCTCAGTCGGCATCATGTGCCAGAGCCGCCCTCTTGCAAGGAAAAGGAGGAGTCCGTGGAAGAGCATATCGTCGTGGCCGTGGACGTGGCAAAGGCTGTTTTCGAGCTGGCCGTTTCCGAGGAGCCGGGTCGTGTGAAGCTGCACCGTCGGTTGTCGCGTGGAGAGCTCGAGGTCTTCTTCGCGCAGGCTCGGAAGTCCACCGTGGTCATGGAGGCGTGCGGTTCGGCACACCACTGGGCGAGAAGGCTCGAGAGCCTGGGCCACAAAGTGGTTCTCCTCCCGCCTCACCAGGTCCGTCCCTACGTCACCCGCAACAAGACAGACCGCGCGGACGCGAAGGGCATCCTCGAGGCCTACCGCAACGCCGACATCCGACCCGTCCCTGTGAAGTCGATTCCCCAGCAGGTCCTGGGTTCCATCCATCGCTTCCGCTCCGGCTGGATCAGTGCGCGAACGGCTCACGTGAACACGCTGCGAGGGCTGCTTCGCGAGCTCGGGTTCGTGATTCCCGAGGGGATTGAGAAGGTGCTGCCTCAGGTGCGACTTCTGGTTGCCGATGCCGACTCGGGCCTTCCAGACTCGTTGCGTTGGACGATCTCGGCTGCGTGCGACGAGATCGAGTCTCTCGGCGAGCGGATTCGCCAGGCTGAGCGTCAGCTCGAGGCGCTCGCGGAACAGACGCCGGTGGTGGAGAGGCTGCGTTCAATCCCCGGAATCGGGCTCATGACTTCGACGGCGCTCGTGGCCTTCGTGGGTGACGTACAACGTTTCCCATCGGGCCGGCACTTTGCGAGCTACCTGGGGCTGACCCCGCGAGAGTACTCGAGCGGCCTACGTCAGCGGCTGGGAAGGATCTCGAAACGAGGTGACTCCTACCTGCGACTGCTCTTGGTGCACGGCGCGCGTTCGGTGCTCTGTCATGCGCGGAAGGCAAAGACCCACGATCGCCTCCGCACGTGGGCTCTCGCCCTCCAGAAGAGGGGTCACCACAACAAGGCAGCCGTAGGGCTCGCGAACAAGCTTGCTCGAATCGCTTGGGCCGTGTGGAAGCACGGACGCGAGTACGAATCGGTCGCACCCGCAGCGTAGAACAAGATCGCCCACCCTGGACTGCACGGGGATCGACGTGATGGCAAAACAGGTCGGACCGGCGAGCGGGAAGCCGGGAACAATGGTGGCCTTCGAGGCCGCTGTCATCGATTGGCTCCCGCTCGCGCGGACTCCATCATGGCCCGGGGTCGAGAACCCCAACCGCACGAGGCCGAAGATACGTTTGCAGTCCGATTCCTGTTTCGCTGTTCGTTAGCCGGTGCAGCAGGGCGGCTACCAACGAAAACGGTTATGACCTGACATCACCTGCTTGACGGGGGAGTCCAGATACTCCTTGTTCGGCGACATCGTGGTTCATTCTAGGATGCGTTGGCCCAATCTGTGAGGCAGCTCCGTTCGCTCCCTCGTCACGAATCAGGCACGCTGCCCCGTACCGGGCCACATCTACTGGCCGCCCCACAACGACGCCCCGACGATAACGAAGATCGCCCAGAGGATGAAGAGAACTCCCCCAGCAGCGAAGCCCAGCTCGAAAGATCTGGGGTCCCATTGGGCTCCGTATAGACGTCGGTGTTGTTCGACGGCGCGCCTGGCCATGGCGCGCCTCCAGATGATGCACGCGAGCCCTACCGTGGTCGCCAAGGCAACCCCGATGTAGTCACGCAGCAGCATGATCAGCCCAAGACGGCTGTTGCCTTGCGCCTACACCTCGGTAGGTCGCGTGGCATCGTGCGCATCCCTTCGTCCCTTCGAGAGTTCGCCGAACACAGAGTTAAGCTGCGAAGCTCCATTATGCTCGGCTTCGTCAGCTTCAACTCTTTGTTCGACGGCGGCGCGTCCATGGCCGCCTCAGAACCGAACCCGCTGCAATTGGCGGATCGCGGCGGGAACCTCAGAGACGCGCCGCAGCCCTTTGTGGAAGTGAGCGTAGGGGCCATCCGGGCTCCGGCCCCACCTGCCTTTGTACCCGAGGGCTGCAAGCCGCTTCGCCAAGTGACGCTGCCACTCAGACGCTCGCGCGCGACCGACTCGGCCACTTGGCAGCCGGTCTGTGGAAATGGCGAGGCCGACCGTAACCTCCACCTGGCGCGGGTCAGTCAGATGGTTTCGAACTGCGTACGCGTGCACGTTCACTCGCCATTCGGTCTCGGCCGCGCGAACGACGACGGGTTGCATGGCGATGTTCGAAGCACTGGTGTGCCAAGGGCCGGGAAGCTCGCGTGCGAGACCGAGCAGCACGGCCAGAGGCTCGGGACGGGTGCGCTTCCCGCGCTGGCGAGGGGCAGTCATCTTCGGCTCATAGGATCGTGACCCGTCCGTCGAACACTTAGTATCTTGCAAGGATAACCCCAATGGCCTTGCGAGGGTCGCAAGGTAACGCCGGGGATCCAGTTCCGAGGAGGAGGAAGTAACGACCGGGAAGCAGGTTGCGGGGGGCGGGTGGTTTCACGAGGGTGATAGCTTGCGTCGGATAACGCTTTGGCGTTGCGACGGTCCGGGTCAGGGTTCCGGGTCGGGGCTATTGAGTCGAGGGGGCTGCCGACGGCGCGGCCCGCGCGATTCAGGACGGGGTGTAGTTCATGGTCGTGCGCACTCGAGTCGCATGCCGGACGCGATCGAGGATCTTGCGTGCGTTGCCGGGGAGTCGCTACGACGTGCCGCCAAGCGTCCCCCTCCGAGGGCTCTGCCGGCGGTGGCTTGGCGACGTCACCGGGAGGCTCGGTCAGGGGAGGTCCGGACTATCGCTCGACCTTCTCCCAGTGACGCTTCCTGGCGGACCGCGTCCACGCGTCCAGGACCTTCTGGTTGCGGACGCCGTCCTCGAAGTCCGGCTCGGACGCGGCGGCGGTCGGCCATCGCCTCGAGGAGGTCGTGGACCGTGTGGATGAAGGTGTGCTCGTACCCGATGATGTGGCCCGGGGGCCACCAGGACTTGCACGTAGGGGTGCGAGCCGGGCTCGGTGACGAGGATCGTGCGGAAGCCGTGGCGGCCCGCGGGGTCGTCCGTGCGATAGAGCTCGAGCTCGTTCATGCGCTCGAGGTCGAAGGCCACGCTGCCCTTCGCTGCCGTTGATCTCGAAGCGGTTGTAGTTCTTCCGGCCCGGGGCCAGGCGCGTGCCTTCGATCGTGCCCATGGCACCGTTCGCGAAGCGGACGAGGGCGGCGGACGCGTCGTCCACCGTGACCTTCCCCTTCTTGCGATCGGGTTGTCGACGAGCGGGCGCTTCTTGATGAAGGTCTCGAGGTCGCCCGTGACGCTCGGTGATCTCGCCCACCAGGAAGCGGGCGAGGTCGACCGAGTGGGAGGCGATGTCGCCGAGCGCGCCCGAGCCCGCCTTCTCCTTCTGGAAGCGCCAGAGGAGGGGCAGGTTGGGGTCGACGATCCAGTCCTGGAGGTAGGTGCCCCGGTAGTGGTAGATCTCGCCGATCTCGCCCGCCTCGATCATCTGCTTGGCCAGCCTCACCGCGGGGGCGCGCCGGTAGTTGTGGCAGACCATGTGGACGACGCCCGGCCTTCTTGACCGCCGCGAGCATGGCCTCTCGGCGTCGCGCACGGTGTTGGCGAGCGGCTTCTCGCAGAGGACGGCCTTGCCCGCGCGGGCGGCGGCGATCGCGATCTCGGCGTGGCTGTCGCCGGGCGTGCTCACGTCCACGAGGTCGATGTCCTTCCGGTTCACCACCTCGCGCCAGTCGGTCGCCGCCTCCTCCCAGCCCAGGCGGCCCGCCGCTTCCTTGACCGCCTTGCCGTCCCGGCCGCACAGGACCCTCATGCGGGGCGGAGGCGCGGGCCCATCGACGGCCCCACCTGGCGGTACGCGTTGCTGTGGGCGCGGCCCATGAAGGCGTAGCCGATGAGGGCGACGCCGATCTCGCGCGTCAGAGGGTGCCCCTCTTCATCTCGCCGAGCAGGTAGTCGGTCGAGCGGACGGTGAGGGCCATGATGGTGAGCGTCGGGTTCTGGCAGGCGCCCGGAGGTGAAGCCGGCGGCGTCCATCACGAACAGGTTCGACGACGTCGTGGGCCTGCTGGAACTGGTTGAGCACCGACGTCTTCTTGTCCTTGCCCATGCGCGCGACGCCCATCTCGTGGATGCCGTAGCCGGGCACGCGGTCCATGCACCATGAAGGGCCGGATGTTCTTGGCCGCCCGCCGCCTCCATGATCTCGGCCGCGGACTCCGCCATGTCGGGGATCATCTTCTTCTCGTTGTCGCCCCAGCTCCATGTGGATCTTGAGGACGGGGATGCCGAACGACGTCGTTCACGTTCCTGTCGATCTCGACGAAGTTCTCGTAGTAGGGCAGGCACTCGCCGAAGCCCGGCGAGGCCGAAGCGGATCACGCGGGTCGAGCATGCGCCTTCTTGTACACCTCGCCGAAGCCGGGCGCGCTCCAGTTGAAGCTCGTCGCCGCCGCCGCCCTGGAAGCCGTAGCCGCGGAGGAAGCGCTTGTCCTGCGGCCCGTTCTTCGTGTTGCGGAAGCGGATCATGTAGATGCCGTCGGGCCGGTTGGGGCCCGCTCGCGCTGGGCTTCGTCGTACTTCGCGAGCTCCGGGAACTCGCCGGAGGCGCCGCCCGCCACCCAGAGGTGGTCCATCAGGTAGTGGCCGAGGGCGCCGCTGCGAGTTGGCGAGGCCGTTCGGGTCCTGCTCGCTCTTCGAGTTCAGCAGGATGCGCGCCGACTCCAGGGCCTGCGCGCGACAGCACGACCGCCCGCGCGTGGACCTCCTTCGCCTCGCGCGTGACGCGGTCGATGTAGAGCACGCCCGTCGCCTTGTGCGTCGCGGTGTCCATCAGGACCTTGTAGACCATCGCGTTCTGCACGAGCGTGCAGTTGCCGGTCTGCGAGGGCGTCGGCCACGGTGGTGAACGCGGAGTTGAAGTACGACTTGGTCGCGCAGCCGCGCTCGCAGGGGCCGCAGTAGTGGCAGGCCTGGCGGCCGTTGATCGGCTTCGTGATGTTCGCGGCGCGGCCGAGCGTCACCGTCCAGCCGAGCTTCTTCTTCACCTGCTCGCGGACGTGCCGCTCGACGCAGCGCATGCCCATCGGCGGGCTGGAACTTGCTGTCGGGCAGCTCGTAGACGCCCTCGGCGATCCCGGTGATGCCGACGTAGTCCTCGACGATGTCGTAGTAGGGCGCGAGGTCGTCGTAGCCGAGCGGCCAGTCCTCGCCGAAGCCGTCGTGGGACGCGGCCTTGAAGTCGAGGTCGGAGAAGCGGTAGCTCTGGCGGCCCCAGACGTTGGTGCGGCCGCCCACCACCTGCATGCGGCCCTGCCAGGAGAAGGGCTTGCCCTCGGCGGTGGTGTAGGGCTCCTCGAGGTCGTTGCGGAACCAGTCGTAGTTCCACTCGGTGCAGGCGTAGCAGTCCTTCTGCACGGGGCGGGTCTTGCGGATGACCTCCGGGCGCCTGGTTGCGGTACTTGAGCGTCGAAGGCGGGCACGTGCTCCTTGTAGTCCGCGGTCGTTGAGGGCGCGCCCGCGTCGAGCAGGGCGACCTTCACGCCCGCCTCGGCGAGCCGCTTGGCCGCCCAGCCGCCCGGAGGCGCCCGAGCCGACCACGATCACGTCGAACGTGCTGCTCGCCGCCGCCTTCTGCATGGGGTCCTCTCCTTCATCGACCCCCCACCCTGTCCCTCCCCACGTAGGGGGAGGGGATCGCGGGTGCGGGAGCTGCGCCGCGCTATGCTGCTTTTGCCACTACTTCCGGACCGCCCTTCTGCTCCCTGAAGAGGAGGGCGAAGATCACGATTACAACGAAGGCCATCACCGCGGGGACGAGCCAGATCGACCGCCAGTCGTGGCCGGCGATCTCGGCGCCCCGCATGACCTGGTAGGCCTCCACCACGCGCCCGGACACGAGGCTTCCGATGAGCATCCCCACCCCGTAGGTGACGAGGGTGATGAAGCCCTGGGCGCTCGCCTGGATGGACTTGGGGGCCGTGTTGTCCACGTAGATCTGCCCGGTCACGAAGAAGAAGTCGTAGCAGACGCCGTGGAGCAGGATCCCCAGGTAATAGAAGAAGACGAGCTCCCCCGCGTTTCCGAACGCGAAGAGCACGTACCGCCCGGCCCACGCGAGCATCCCCACGATCAGCATCTTCTTGACGCCCAGCCGCGCGAAGAAGAACGGCATCACGAGCATGAAGCCGACCTCGGACATCTGGCCCATCGTCATCTTGCCCGCGGCGTTCACCACACCCTGCTCGTTGAGGAAGAGGTTCGTGAAGTTGTAGTAGAAGGCGAGGGGGATGCAGATGAGCAGCGATCCGAGCACGAACACGGCGAAGGAGCGCTGCTTCAGGAGGGCGAGGGCGTCGAGGCCGAGCACGTCGCGCACGCTGACCTTGCGGCCCAGCGCCTTGGGCGGCGTGTGGGGGAGGGCGAACGCGATGAGCCCGAGCAGGAGGGAGGAGCCCGCGGCGATGAGGATCGGCTGGGCCGTGGCCTCCACCTTGAGGGCGCTCACGAGGAGGCCGGCCGCGATCCACCCGATCGTGCCCCAGACGCGGATGGCGGGGAACTGCTTCTCCGGGCGCGCCATCTGATTGAAGGCGATCGCGTTCACGAGGGCGAGCGTCGAGTTGTAGCACATGGCGTAGGCGAGCAGGATCCAGAAGACGTCGCTCGGCGTGGCGGCTCCCGCGGCCACGTAGAGCAGCCCCGCCCCCAGGAGGTGCATGATCGCGAGCACCTTCTCCGCGGCGAAGAAGCGGTCCGCGATCATCCCCACGAGGAAGGGCGCGACGATGGCTCCCCAGGGCATCGTGCTGTAGGCGGCGCCGATGTCGCCCCCCGCGAACCCCTTGCCCAGGCCGAGGTAGGTGGAAAGGGTCACGAACCACGACCCCCACACGAAGAACTGCAGGAACATCATCACCGCGAGGCGGGTCCGCACCGACGGGGAAAGGGTGAGGTCCTGGCTCATGAAGTCCACCCCCGAATTCGCCAGAGAGTACAGGCGGACGAGCGGCGGGTCAAAGCTTCGGGGAGATTGTCCGCGGTCCGCGGTGGTGCTAACCTCCCCCGGCAAAGCGAGGCGGAACCATGGGCGAGAAAGTCCGGCTGCCGGTGGCGAACGGGACGGGAGTGGGGCGGCGCGAGGTCCTCCAGGGACTGTTCGCGGGACTGGGCGCGGGCTTCGTGCTCCCCGGGGGCGTCGAGGCCCACACGATGGAGCCGGCCTTCCAGGCCGCGGTGGCCAAGGCCAAAACGCCCGCGGCCAAGCCCGTCTTCCTGGACGCGCACCAGTTCGCGACCCTCTCCGTCCTCTGCACGCGCATCGTTCCCGGCTCCGAGAGAGCACTCACCGACCGTTTCATCGACGAGCTGCTCGCGGTGGCGGACCCCGACCGCTCGCGGAAGTTCCTGACCTCGCTGGGTGCCATCGAGGGCGCCTCGCTCGCGCGCTTCGGCAAGCCCTTCAAGTCGGTCACGGAGGCGCAGCAGGTCGAGGTGCTCCAGGCGGCGTCGGACGCCGAGCCGGGGAAGCTCGAGTGGATCTGGACGCCGGGGATGGTGCTCCAGCCGCCCCCCGCGGACGCGAAGGAGGACCTGACGCTGCGGGACCACTTCGATCTCCTGAAGGGCTGGATCTCGAGCGCCTACTACTCGTCGGAGATCGGGCTCAAGGAGCTCGGCTACAACGGGCAGATGTTCTTCCAGACCTTCCCCGACTGCACTCACCCCGAGCACTCCTGAGCGAAGCCGTTCTCGTGGGGGAAGCGGCGTTCGTCCCTTCCCCGGCCTGGGTGCTGCCCTTCGCGCTCCTCCTCCTGGGCATCGCCGTCCTGCCCCTCGTCGCCCCCCACTTCTGGGAGTCGAACCTCCGGAAGCTCGGCGTGTGCGCGGTGCTCGCGCTGCCCGTGGGGTGGCTCTATGCGACGGGTCACCCCGCCGCCCTCGTCCACGCGTCCGAGGACTACGTATCCTTCATCGTGCTGCTCGGCACCCTGTTCGTGATCTCGGGCGGCGTCTTCCTCGAGGGAGACCTCGCGGCCACGCCGCGCGTCAATGCCGTCTTCCTGGGAGCGGGGGCGCTCCTCGCGTCGTTCGTCGGGACGACGGGCGCCTCCATGCTGCTCATCCGGCCGCTCCTCCAGACGAACCGCGAGCGCCGGCACGTCACGCACACCGTCGTCTTCTTCATCTTCCTCGTCTCGAACATCGGGGGCTGCCTGACCCCCCTGGGCGACCCCCCGCTCTTCCTGGGGTACCTGGCCGGCGTCCCCTTCGCGTGGACATTCAGGCTCTTCGTGCCCTGGCTCGTCACGACGGGCCTCGTCCTCCTCGCCTACTTCGTCTGGGACAGCCGGGCCTACGCCCGGGAGACTCGCGCCGACCGCGAGGAGGACCGGCTCGCGGTGCGTCCCCTCCGCCTCGCGGGCAAGGAGAACCTCGTGCTGCTCGGCGGGGTCGTCCTCGCCGCCGCCTTCCTGGGGGCGCCGTGGCGCGAGCTCGCGATGGTCGGCCTCGCCGTGGTCTCGCTCATGAGGACACCGGTGGACCTCCGGGAGGCCAACCACTTCTCGTTCCGGCCCATCCTCGAGGTGGCCGCGCTGTTCGCGGGCATCTTCGTGACCATGCTCCCTGCGCTCGACCTCCTGCGCGCGCGCGGCGGCGAGCTGGGAGTGCGCGAGCCCTGGCAGTTCTTCTGGGCCACGGGCGCCCTCTCGTCGTTCCTCGACAATGCCCCGACGTACCTCACGTTCCTCGCCCTCGCCCAGGGGCAGGGGCTCGCCCCCGAAGTCGTGGGAGTGCCCCACTCGATCCTCGCCGCGATCAGCCTGGGCGCCGTGTTCATGGGCGCCAACACCTACATCGGCAACGGGCCGAACTTCATGGTCCGCTCCATCGCGGAGGCCCGCGGGGTGAA
Organism: uncultured Acidobacteriota bacterium; assembly: GCA_963742595.1. Lineage (GTDB taxonomy): Bacteria > Acidobacteriota > Vicinamibacteria > Fen-336 > Fen-336 > CAVPGH01. Next base: position 3,212,655 of record CAVUMT010000001.1, read on the forward strand.
GATGCCGAGCTTCGGCGGGTACATGCTGTACAGCGGGGGGATACTCTTGCCCGTGTTCGTCGTGGTGACGCTCCTGTTCTTTCGTTCTTAGGGGAAGGCCTTGGGGGATCTCTCCGAGCCGCGCTTCTTTCCCGCCGAGCGGTTGCGGGAGTTCACGGAGAGGGTGTTTCGGAAGATGGGAGTGCCCGACGACGAAGCCAGGGTAGCCGCCGAGGTACTGTCGTGTGCGGACCGGAGAGGAATCGACTCCCACGGGGTGGCTCGGTTGTCCACGTATGTCGAGCTTCTCGGCGCGGGCAGAATCAACCCGAAACCCAGCCCGCGCCTCGTGCGGGAAACCCCGAGCACCGCCACCCTCGACGGCGACAACGGCCTGGGGCTCGTGGTGGGGCCGCGGGCCAACGATCTCGCCATGGAGAAGGCGGAGCAGGTGGGGACGGGCTGGGTCAGCGTGTGCAACACGAACCACTACGGCATCGCGGGCTACTATCCGCTCCGCGCGCTGGAGCGGGACATGATCGGCTGGTCCATGACCAACTCCTCGCGCGGCGTGGCGCCGCTGTGGGGCGCGGAGCGCATGCTGGGCACGAACCCCATCGCGATCGCGTTCCCGGGTCTCGAGGAGCCGCCGATCGTCGTGGACATGGCCACCTCCGCCGTCGCCTACGGCAAGATCGAGATCGCGCAGCGGACGGGGAAGAGCATCCCTTCGGGCTGGGCCATCGACAGCGAGGGCCACCCCACGACCGATCCCGCCGCGATGACGGCGGGAGGGGCGCTCCTGCCCCTGGGGTCCGACCGCGAGCACGGCGGCCACAAGGGCTACGCGCTTTCCCTCGCGGTGGACGTGCTGTGCGCCGTCCTCTCCGGCGCGAACTGGGGACCCTTCGCCCCGTCGTTCGTCCTGCGGTGGACTCCGCCCGCGCGAAGCGTGGGGAAGGGTATCGGCCACTTCTTCGGGGCGATGCGCATCGACGCCTTCCGCGACCCGCTCGAGTTCAAGGCGCAGATCGACGACCTCGTCCGGACGTTGCGCAAGACGCGGCCGGCGCCGGGAACGAGCGGGCCGCTCTTGCCCGGCGATCCCGAGCGCGAGGCGGAGAAGGAGCGCGCGCTTTCCGGAATCCCGCTGCTTCCCGCGGTCGTGGACGACCTGCGGGCGGTCTCGAAGCAGACGGGCGTCCCGTTGGACTGATCGGCCGTGCCTTCTCCCCCGGGGACTCCGATCAGCCGCCGCCAGCTCTTCCGCCTTCCCGGCGGGGAGGAGGACGGCGCGCACTGGATTCGCGTGCACCGTCGGGCGATGGCCTGCCGCTTCGAAGTCACGCTCTCCGACGAGGACGCGCACCACGTGCCCGCGGCCCGCGCCGCGCTGGACGAGGTCGACCTCATCGAGGACGCGCTGACCGTCTTCCGCGAGTCGAGCGAGGTCGCTCGCGTCAACCGGGAGGCCGCGGCGGGTCCGATGGCGGTGAGCCCGTTGCTCTTCGACCTGCTCTCTCTCTGCCGCCGCCTCCACGAGTCGACGGGCGGCGCCTTCGATCCGACGTCGGCGCCCCTCACCCGGGCCTGGGGGTTCCTCGTTCGCGAGGGGCGGGTGCCCGCGCCCGCGGAGATCGAAGAGGCGCGCCTGCCCGTGGGCTTCGACAAGGTCGACCTGGATGCGGCGGCGCGGACCGTCCGCTTCCGGGCTTCGGGGGTGAGCCTGAACTTCGGGAGCATTGGCAAGGGCTACGCCCTGGATCTCGTGGCAGAGCTGCTGCGTTCAGAGGGCGTCTCCCGGGCGCTCGTCTCCGGAGGCGGGAGCAGCGTGCTCGCCTTCGGCGGGGGCGCGGGGTCGGGCTTCCCCGTGGACGTCACGTCGCCCCGTCGCCCCGGCGTACTTGCCCGTCTGCTGCTGCGCGCGGGAGGGCTCGGCACGAGCGGCGCGGGCGAGCAGTTCTTCGAGAAGGACGGCCGGCGCTACGGCCACGTGATCGACCCGCGCACCGGATGGCCGGCCGAGGGTGTCGTGAGCGCTTCCGTCGTTTCTCGCTCCGCCGCCGAGGCCGACGCGCTCTCCACGGCGTTCCTGGTCGCGGGGCCCGAGATGGCCGCGGGCTTCTGTCGGTCCCACCCGGGCGTCCTGGCCCTGCTCGTTCCCGAAGGGGAGTCCGCGGGTGTCCTGAAGCTCGGCGAGGCCGAGGGGGTCGAGGTCGTGGGCTCGTCCGATTCGAGCGCCCTCGAGTAGCGCCTCGAGAAACTCCGTCCGGACGGAGTCGGTCGCTCTCGAATATTTCTCGTCACTTCGTTAGGCGCGGACCTATTGCGTCCGGCCCCGGGTCTATCTTCGTTGCATGTCACTGAAACGCCCGCTCGAATCATTGTCCGACGACGCCCTCCTTCGCGGGCTCGCCGATCTCCTCCGTCAGTCCCGCCGCGTCGAGGCCGACCTCGTGGCCCACATCGCCGAGTTGGAGGTTCGGCGGCTTTATGTCCGCGAGGCCGCACCCTCGATGTTCGTCTACTGCACCAGCGTCCTCCATCTCTCCGAGGCCGAAGCCTACCTGCGGATCAACGTGGCCCGGGCGGCTCGGGAGCATCCCGTGCTACTGGAAATGCTCGCGGACGGTCGTCTCCATCTGAGCGGCACCGCCAAGCTGCTGCCGCACCTGACGCGGGAGAACAGAGACGTCCTCCTCTCTCTCGCCGTCCACAAGTCCAAGCGCGAGATCGAGGAGCTGCTTGCCGAGCGGGCTCCTCGGCCAGACGTTCCGGCCCTCATGAGGAGGCTGCCCGCGCGGCCGATTCGGGAGAAAGCCGAGGTTTCGACCGTCGAACTCCGTCCGGACGGAGTTCAGGGCACGGCGGCTCCCGACGTGGTCACTCGTCCCGTCCCGGTGAGTCTCGCCGTCGTCGAACCGCTCTCCCCGGCGCGGTACAAGGTCCAATTCACGGCCGGAGCCGAGCTCTACGAAAAGCTGGAGCGACTGCGGGCGCTCCTTCGCCATGAAATCCCGGACGGGGATCTCGGGCGGATCATCGAGAAGGCGGTCACCGAGGAGCTCGAGCGGCTGGAGGCGCGGCGATTCGGCCACACAAAGTCTCCGCGACAAGTGCAGGTGCGGAAGGACTTGTCCTCACGGCATATCCCGGCCGCGGTTCGGCGTGCTGTGCACCGGCGCGACGGGGGGCGATGCCGCTTCGTGGACGTCCAAGGCCGACGATGCCCCGAGGGTGATCGCCTCGAGTACCACCACCGGCATCCGTTCGGGTTGGGAGGTGGCTCCGACGTCGAGAACATCGGCCTGATGTGCCGTGCCCACAACCGGCTGATGGCCGAGATCGACTACGGGTTGAAAGCGATGTCCCGGCACGACCCAGCGCGGAGGGCGACTCCGTCCGGAATGGGTAGGACGGTAACGTCGCAAGGTAGGGCTCAGGCGGGTGCGTTTGGAGCGTCGGATAGTCCGTGAGGGCGACTTCTAGAGCGTGGGAATCGACAAGCCGCCGTCCACGCGGAAGACCGTGCCCGTGGCGTGCGAGAGGTCGCCGCGGAGAAGGCTCGCTACCGCGCGGCCCACGTCCTCGGGCTGGCCCCATCGGCGCTCGGGGACGAGGCCGTCGGCGATCTTCTTGTCGTACACGTCGCGGACGCTCGCGGTCATGTCCGTGGCGATGATGCCGGGACGCACCTCGTACACGGGGATTCCGTCCGCGGCGAGCCGCGCGGCGTAGAGGCGCGCCGCCATAGAGAGGCCGGCTTTGCTGACGCAATACTCGCCTCGGGAGGGCGAGGCCATCTCCGCGGAAACCGACGTGACGAACACGATCGCCGCGAACGAGGAAGGATCGGCCTTCCGCTGCTCGAGCATGCGGCGCGCCACCGCCTGGGTCAGGAAATATGGGCCCTGCAGGTTCGTCCGCACGAGCTCCTCGAAGCTCTCCTCGCTCGCGTCCAGGAGATCCGCTCGGACGCGGGGAGCGCGGCCCGCGTTGTTGACGAGGGCGTGGACGACCCCGAAGCGGGACACGACCGCCTCCACGATCCGCCCGCGGTCGCCGGGACGCGCGATGTCGCCCGGCACGTAGTGGACGTCGGCTCCGCCGCCCCGAAGCTCGGCGAGGACGTCCGCCACCTTGTCTTCGCTGCGCACGCCGCCCAGCGCGAGCGACCAGCCCTCCTTGGCGAGCGCGCGGGCGATCCCCAGGCCGATGCCTCGCGTGCCTCCGGTGACCAGGGCGACCCGTCGGACGGGGGCCATCTCAGGCGGGACCGAAGAACGCGAGATAGGGGCTCCCCTCGCGGGCGAGGCGCTGCACGTAGAGCGCGGCTTCCCGCAGGTGGTAGTCGCCCCACTGGCACGACTCGCCGCGCGGCGTGCGCGCGCCCTTGGGGACGTGGTCCCACCCGTTCGGCCAGTGGTAGACGGCGTGGAGGAGCAGCCCCTGGTGCGAGGAGTCGCGGCTCAGGTAGGGTCCCGTCTCGTCGAGGAGCGTCTCGAGCACGCGCAGGCCCGCCTGCGTGTAGCGGCCGCCGTCCTCTTTCCGTCGGGAAAGGAAGCTGCCGAGGCGCAGCAGGCCCTGGGCGGCGATGGCGGCGGCAGAGCTGTCGACGGGCTCATGGTCGTTGAATGGATCGGCGGGGCGCGCGGCCCAGTCGCCGAGGGCGCCGAGGCCGGGAGCTCCCGTGTCCCAGTAGGGGATACCGTCCGCGGCGGCGGCTCCGTCCACGTAGAAGTCGCACGTGGCGCGCGCGGCCTCGAGCATGAAGCCCTCGACGGAGGATCGGCCCCCGACGGAAGCCAGCGTCCGATCGTCGAGCGACGCGACGAACTCGAGCTGTTCGGCGAAGCCGAGCATGGCCCAGGCCAACCCCCGCGTCCAGGTGCTGAAGGGAGAGTAGCCCTGCTGGCTGTTCGGTCCCCGGTAGCTGCCGTTCCTCACGTTGAACAGCGCCTCGTGGGCCACACGCCCCCGCACGTCGTAGTGGTCGCGGCCCCGTCCGTAGTACACGCTGTACTCGGCGGTGGCGCGCGCGTGGTGGACGAGGCGCTCCAGCAGGCTGACCTGTGCGTCCTGCTCCTCCACCAGGCGGTGGCCGAGGAGGTGGGCGAGCCCGAGCGCGCGAAGCGACCGCACGGTGTCCACGAAAAGCGAGTGCGCGCCGTTGAAGGAGTGGATGAAGCCGCCCTCGGGGAGGGGCGTCCAGCGGCCCGCTTGCACCGCCCCGCTCGCCTTCAACGCCAGCTCGTAGAACTGCCGCTCCCAATCGCACGTCTCGATCCGCTTCTCGCGGACGAGCCGCCAGAGCGCGCCGTAGGTGCTGACGTTGTTGAAGCCGTGGTCGTGGACGCCCGTGTGCGTGATGTGGGCGGCCATGCGCTCGACGGTGCGGCGGCGTCCCAGGTCGAGGAACTCGTTGTCGCCGGTGGCGTCGAACTGCAGGAGGGCGGAGCCGAACTGGAAACCCTGGGTCCAGTCGGTCCAGCCGCGCGCCTGGTAGCGCCCCTCGACGGTGAAGACGGGGGAGCCGGCGTCCGGATTCCAGGCCTTCTCGAGGGCCCGTATCTTCCCGCCCGAGAGTGAGAAAAGGGCCTCGATCCTGGGCAGGAGACCGGCTGGCGTGAGGGAGCGGCCCTTTTGCATCATTAAGGTACTAAATAGCCCTGGCGATTATAGACCGACCCGCCCGACTCCTCTCCGAGAGCTACTTCGGGACCTCGCCGACGAACTCCACGAGGATGGAGTTGCCCTTGTACTCGATCTCCTGGTGGATGCCGATCTTCGACGTGTAGTAGGCGCGGGCCGTCTGCTCCTTCGCCCACTTGAAGGCCTTCTCCGGCGGCGTCTTCGGATCGCGCTCCCCTGCCGCGGCCTTCGCGAGGACGGCGTCCCGCTCGTCGGGCGCCGCGTCGAGGAGGCCCTTGCCGTGCATCTCGCGGCAGAGCGCGTCGAGCGCGTTCAGGTGATCGCGCGCCGCCTGCCGCTCCTCCGCCCACTCGGGGATCTTCGGGTCCTTCTCCGCGAGCTGCGCGTCCACGAAGGCGGCCACCCCCGCCGCCCGCGCCCCCGGCGAGTGCGCGTCCGCGGGAAGGATCGCTTCGCGAGACGACGTCGAGGAGCGCCAGCTCCCGCGCCGTCGAGGAACCGCCCCGCGGGCAGCGCGCCGCCGCCGCCTCCCCGGAGAGGACGGGACGGGCGAGGGCCGCCCCCGCCGCCAGCTTCAGGACCTCTCGTCGGTCGAGCTTCACAGATCCCCCCTCTTCATCTGGTCCGCCAGGTGGTCGCAGGAGCGCCAGGCCAGGGCCATGATCGTCCAGGTCGGGTTCTGGCAGGACGCGCTCACGTGGCTGCTGCCGTCCACCACGAGCAGGTTCTTCACGTCGTGCGACTGCTGGAACGGGTTCGAGCACGGACGTCTTCGGGTCGTTGCCCATGCGCGCGGTGCCGAGCTCGTGGATCGACCAGCCCTCGGTGAGGATCTTCCGGTCCACGTCCACCACCTCGATCCCCGCCTCCTCGAACATCTCGCGCGCCTGTCTGCGACCATGTCCTCGCACATCTTCTTCTCGTTGTCGCCGAACTCGTAGTGGAAGCGGAGGACGGGGATGCCCCAGCGGTCCTTCACCTGCGGGGTCGAGGTCCACGCAGCTCTCGTAGCGCGGGAGCACCTCGCCGAAGCCGCCCATGCCGATGAAGGCGCCCGCCGTCTCGCGCACCGTCTTCTTCCAGGACGGCGCCGAAGCCCGGGGCGTCGGCGGCGCGTCCGGGGTACATCTCGGTGCCGCTCGCCTCCCTCGAAGCCGTAGCCGCGGAGGAAGCCGGGCTGCTTGTCCTTGAGGTTGCGGAAGCGCGGGATGTAGAAGCCGCCGGGCCGGCCGTCGTCGAGCGTGCGCGGCTTGCCCACCAGGTCCTTGACGAGGCCCAGCGACCGCACGGGCCCATGACGTGCTCGCAGAAGTTGTGGCCGAGGTGGCCGCTGGAGTTGCCGAGGCCGTTCGGGTGCGCGGCGCGACTCGCGACAGCAGGAGGAGGCGCGTGGACTCGAGGGTGGAGGCGCCCAGGATCACCGGCCTTGGCCTTCGCCTCGTAGCGTCGCGGCCGGTCTCGGTGTCGACGAAGACGACGCCGCGCGCCTTGCCCGTCGCCGGGTCGACCGTCACCTCGCGCACGGTCGGCGTTCGTGCGCAGGGTCGAGGCGGCCCGTGTCCATGCGCGGGGTAGATGAGGCCGGTGGGGGAGTCGAAGGCGGCGTGGATGTCGCAGCCGCCCGCGCGGCGGCCGCACGCTCCGCGGCCGAAGCAGCGGCTCCGGTACTTGTTGTGCTTCAGGCCGTCGGTGGTGACCCCCGCGCGGTAGGGGGTGAGCACGCGGCCCGCTCTTCTTCGAGCGACTCGCGCAGCCGGACCTCCGCGGCGTTGAGGCGGGTCGTGCGCTGGAAGATGCTGTCCGGCAGGTGGGCGAGGCCCTCGGGGTGGCCGGAGATGCCGAGGTAGAGGTCGACCTTGTCGTAGTAGGGCGCGAGGTCGGCGTAGGAGATCGGCCAGTCCTCGCCGTAGCCGTCGTGGCTCTTGGCCTTGAAGTCGTAGTCGGAGAGGCGCAGGGCGAGCCGGCCCCAGATGTTCGTCTTGCCCCCCAGGCAGCGCGCGCGCACCCACGCGTAGCTTCGTGCCCGTGTAGGGATGCTCCTTCTCGTCCACCACGATGTTCTTCGAGTAGTCGGTGCCGCTCCAGCCCTGGACGTAGGAGTGGACCTTGGCGTACGGGCGTGTCCTTCGCGTAGGGCGGCTGGCGGATGTTGTACTCGTTCAGGCCGAGGGCGTGGCGGTCGTAGGGCATCTCGCCCGCGCCGCGGGTGGTCGTACGGCCACTCCATCGACTTCAGCTCCGCCTTCGATGTCGAGCTTCTTGCCCGCCTCGAGCATGCAGCACCTCGAGGCCCGCGCGCGGTGAGCACGTGGGCGGCCATGCCCCCCGCCGCTCCCGAGCCCACGACGATCGCGTCGTAGGTGCGGGTGAGGTCGACTTCCTTCGGCGGCGGGGGTGCGGCGACCAGGAGCATCGATCTAGAAGCGAAGCGACGCCCTCGCGTAGAGGAAGCGTCCGTTGATCCCGAAGGCGTTGGTCGTGGAGTAGCGGACGCCCTGGGGCTGCAGCGGCAGCGAGCACCTGCTCCGGGTACGCGTCGAAGAGGTTCTGGACTCCCAGCGGCGAGCGTGACCTTGTCGAGCTGGTAGGCCGCTTCGAGGTCGGTCAGCCACTGCGAGCTGAAGGTCTGGTCGAGGGCGCCCGTGGTGTCGAGCTGCTTCACGCAGTAGCTGCCGTAGAGGCCGACGTTCACGTTGGCGGCGAAGCGGTTCTTCGACCAGTCGCCGATGAAGCGGGCCTGGCTGCCCGGCTGCCCGCACTCGGTGCGGCCCCGCTCCACGCGGTCGTAGAGCACGTTGCCGAGGCCGGCGAGCGGCGGCGGCGTCGCCACCTCGCCCTCGATGCGGGTCTGGTTGTAGTTGTATCCGGCGAAGATGCGCAGCGTGCTGCCGTCGCCCAGGCTCGTCCGGTAGTTGGCGGTGAGGTCGACGCCCTTGCGTGCGCGTGTTGATCGCGTTCGTGAAGAAGCGCGCCCCCGTGGCCCCGAAGGGGGCGAGGATCGCGCTGATCGCGCCGCCCGTGAAGTTGCCCGAGAACACGATGCGGTCGTCGATCTTGATGTTGAAGTAGTCGGCGGTGAAGTCGAAGCTCTTGTGCGGGGTGAACGCGAAGCCGGCGGTGAGGTGCACGGAGTCCTCGGGCTTCAGGTCCGTCGCTCCGAGCGCCTGCGCCACCGGGCTCGTCACCGCGAAGGTGCCCACCTCCACCGGGACCGTGCCCTGGCCGGGGATGTTGATGAAGTTCGTGCTGACCGCGGAGAAGTTCGACTGGGCGAGCGAGGGAGCGCGGAAGCCGGTGCTCGCCGCCCCGCGGAGCACGAAGCGCTCGTGGGCCTGGAGGCGCACGGTGAGCTTGCCGTCCAGGTTGCTGCCGAAGTCGCTGTAGTGCTCGAAGCGGCCGGCGAGGCCCAGGCGCAGCCGGCTCGCCACGTCGCCCTCGAGGTCGGCGTAGAGCGCCACGTTGTTGCGCGAGATGTCCGCCGCGTTGGAAGGACGGAAACCGGGGAAGACCTGCGCCCCGGGGACCGCGCGCGCCCCGTTCGACGCGGGGATGCCGCCGTCGCGGTAGGAGTCGGGCTCGCCCGGCCGGAGCTCGTAGCCCTCGCGCCGGAACTCGGTGCCGAACGCGACGTTGAGCGGACCCGCGAGGCCCACCTCGATCTCGCGCGAGAAGTCGAGGTTGGCGAGGAGCTGGTCGCGCGACGAACGTGCCCGCGTAGAACTCGGTCTTGTTCGGGGGAATGGCGGGGCCGAGCGAGGCGTTGAGCGTGTTCTGGATGTCGAAGTCCATGCCGTTGCGGCCGTACTGGACGGAGAGCGTCCCAGTACCACTCGCTCTTCGTCCCGCGGAGCCCGACCGTCCCCGACCCGTCCGTCACCGAGGTCTGGATCAGCGGGAGGAAGCCGATCGGGTAGATCTGCGGCCCAGGTCTGCGTGAACTGGAGGGCGCGACGGTAGAAGCCGGGGGCGACGGCGTCGCGATAGCTCCAGCCGCCGAAGGCGTAGAGGAAGGTGGATTCCCCCGCGGGGACCTGCGCGTTCAGGAACGTCAGGTAGTCCTCGGTCTCGGGGTCTCCCACCCAGTGGTTGGGCTGGGGCACCGGGTTGCTCGCGGCGTCGCCCGCCCGGATCTGGTCGCGGGGGTCCGGACCGGCGCGGTTCGTCTTGTTGCGGTTGCGGTACTCGCCGGTGACGAAGGCCCAGCCCCGGCCGAGCTCGAAGCCCTTGCCGAGGGCGCCGTCGAACTGCCCGCCGTCCCACGTCGTGTCCCCGCCCACGCCCTGGTCGGTGGCCGTCGTCCCGCCCTGGAGGGCGAGCCGCGCGGGGCCCGTGCCCGACTTGAGCACGATGTTGATGACGCCCGCGATCGCGTCCGATCCGTACTGGGCGGCCGCGCCGTCGCGCAGGATCTCGATCTTCTCGATCGCGCTGACCGGGATCGCGTTCAGGTCCGCGCCCGTGGAGCCGCGCCCCATCGTGCCGTTCACGTGGACGAGGGCGGTGGTGTGCCGGCGCTTGCCGTTGACCAGGACGAGCACCTGGTCGGGCCCCAGCCCGCGCAGGCTCGCCGGCCGCACGGACGCGGAGCCGTCCGCGATCGTGGTGCGGGGGAAGTTGAACGACGGGGCGAGGCGCTGGATCACCTGCATCGTCTCGCGTCGCCCCCGTGGCCTCGATCTGCCGGGCGGTGAGCACGTCCACGGGGACGGCTCCCTCCGCCTCGACGCCCATGGCGCGGGAGCCGACCGTGATCTCCTCGGAGAAGGTGAGGGCGAGCGCGATGTCCTGCTCGACCGTGCCCGCCGTCGGCTTGAACGAGCGGGCCTTGGGCAGGAGGCCGGCCGCGCTCACGCGCAGCTCGAGCGGCTTGTCGACGGGCGTCCCCGCGGGAAGGTTGAGGATGTAGCGGCCGCCCGCGTCCGTGACCGTGCTGAGGGAGAGCGAGTCGATGGAGACGGTGGCCCCTGGCAGGGGCAGGCCGTCGTCACGCGTGGTCACGACGCCCGTCACGACGAGCTCCTGGCCCGCGGCGACGAGCGGGAAGGCCAGGGCCACGAGCATGAGAAGGACGAGGCGCTTCATGAAAAAACCTCCTGGGGGAACCGACGGGGCCGCCACCCGAGACAGTCTCGAGATCATACACGCGCAGCATGGCAACTCCGTCCGGACCGAGTAACCAATCTACCCATTACAGTAGTCAGCTCTTCCGACCGAGAAGGATCGAGGTCGCGGTGAGCCCGCCGTCCACGCGCAGGTCGTGCCCGGTGACGAAGCGAGCGTCCTCCGAGCAGAGAAACGCGATCACGTCCGCGACCTCCTCGGGCGTTCCGTAGCGGCCCATCGGCGTGCGGCTGCACACGCGGTCCCGGACGTCCTGCGAGTGCAGGGTCGCGGTCTGGGGGGTGGCGATCGGCCCCGGGGAGACGGAGTTCACGGTAATCCCGTGAGGGGCGAGGTCGGCCGCGCACGATTTCGCGAGGGCGAGGACCCCGCCCTTCGAGGCGGCGTAGGCGGCGCGCTCCGACCAGACGTGCGAGCCGGTGATGGAGGCGATCATCACGATGCGGCCCCAGCCGCTTGCAATGAGGATCGGGGCGGCCGCCTTCGCGCAGAGGAACGTGCCCGTGAGGTTGACGCGGAGGACGCGCTCCCAGTCCTCGAGCGACGTCTCCCAGGCCGTCCCGGGGTGCGTGACCCCGGCGCACGTGACGAGGATGTCGAGCCCTCCCATCCGCTGGACGGCTTCGCGCGTCGCCCGCTCCACCGCGGGGCCATCCGTCACGTCGAGCAGCGCGCCGAAAACCGTTCCGGCGCCCCGAAGCTCGTCCACCGCGGCGTCGATCCGGTCCTGTCCGAGGTCTGCGATCGTGACGCTCGCCCCGTCGGACAGCAGCCTACGGGCCGTCGCCTTGCCGATGCCGCTGGCCCCCCCCGTGACGATGGCGGCGCGTTTCACCGTCACTTCACACCACCGTCACTTCCGCGCGACCTCCAGCACCACGACAGTATCGAAGGGGTCTCTTGCCGTCCCTACTTTCAGGGACAGTCCCTCCGGCGCGGAAGTGACGGTCACTGGTGTTTTCTCGCCCAGCCGGTACGCTTTCTTCACCGACCCGGCCAGTTTCGGAATTTCCAGAACCCCATCTGGCCAGTCCAGCAGATGTACGTAAACCTTCTCCCCTTTCCGCGTCGTCACCCCCCAGGGCCGCGGCTCGATCGGCCCCCCGCGCGTCCCGTAGACCGACTCGCCGTTGCGCGCGAGCCACTCGCCCATCTCCCGGAGCCGCGACGTGAACTCGGGCTGGATCCTCCCGTCCGGCATCGGCCCCACGTTGAGGAGGAGGTTCGAGTCGCGGCCGGCCGCGCGCACGAGGAGCTGCAGCATCTCCTTCGTGCTCTTGTAGCGCGTGTCGAGGAGGTTGAAGCCCCACGCCCCGTTCATCGTCTCGCACATCTCGAGGGGCAGGTCGCCGATCTCGGACTGCTCGTTGAAGCTCGAGGTCTTCTGGCCGGGCAGGTCCTTCTCGAACATCTGGAAGTCCTCCCCGGGAAACGGCTTCCGGTGGTGGTTGCTCCCGAGGAGGGCCGCGGGCTGCAGGCGATGGATGAGCGCGTAGGTCTTTGGAAGGCGCCAATCCGCTTCGGGTCTGTCCCACCAGCCGTCGAACCAGATCCCTCCCACCGGCCCGTAGCCGGTCAACAGCTCCTCGAGCTGCGCGTCCATGTAGTCGAGGTAGCGGTACCAGTCGCCGGAGTCCGGCCGCCCCGCGTCGCGTCCCGTGCGGCCGCGCGGGTAGTAGTCGGGATGGTGCCAGTCGAGCTGCGAGTGGTAGAAGAAGAGCTTGATCCCCTGCTTCCGGCACTCCTCGGCGAGCATCTTCAGGATGTCCTTCTTGTAGGGCGTCCGGTCCACCACGTCCCAGTCCGAGACCTTCGAGTCCCACATCGCGAACCCGTCGTGGTGCTTGCTCGTGATCGTGATGTACTTCATCCCCGCGGCCTTCACGAGCGCCACCCACTCCGCGGGGTCGAAGGCGACGGGGTTGAAGAAGGCGGGGAGCTTCTCGTACTCCGCCACCCGGATCTTCTTGTTGTTCATGACCCACTCGCCGTCCCCGAGGACGCTGTAAACGCCCCAGTGCACGAAGAGGCCGAACTTGGCGTCCTGGAACCACGCGCGTGCGGCAAGGTTTTCGGGGGGAGGCGCGTAGGCGGGAGCCTGGGCGCGGACGGCGCCGGACGAGAGGCCCCCGAGAAAGACGAGGAGCACGAGGGTGGCGCGGCGCAGGCTCATCGGACCTCCGTGGGCAGGAACGGCGGGAGTCTATACGATGCCCCTCGCGCTGCGTCAGGCGCGAGGGGGAAGGCCATGGAAAACGACGCGCTCCTGGGAGTCGCCGGCCGGACGGCCGTCATCTACGTCCTGATGCTGGTTGATGATCAGCGTCCTCCGCGAGGACTGGGCCCAGCCCGCGCGGAAGGCGGACGTGGACGGCTCCCGCGGGCGGGACGCCCGCTAGCGGCCCCCTCGAGTTCCCTGTTGACAGGCGGCCGGCCCCCGAATTAAAGTCTCCCCACAAGTTGAAATTGAATGTCACTTTCAATTTCAACTTGTCGATCGGCCCTGTATAGGGGCGGTCGCCGACTCGATCCTGGAGGTCGATCGTGAAGATCCGAGTCAAGGCGAGCGAGCGACGGTCCCGGCGCACGGCGCCGTGGGTGGCGGCGGGCACGTTGGCGGCGTACACGGCGCTCGGCAGCCGATCCGCCGCCCTCGCCAAGGGCGTCGAGGTCGACACCACGCTCGAAGAGGCCCCCGCGGAGCAAGGCCAGCAGCCCGTCCTCCGCTACGACATCGCCGCCGGCGCGCTGGAGACGGTGCTCGCCGCCTACCAGAGCGCGTCCGGAGTGGTGCTGACGCTGCCCGCGGACTCGATCAAGTCCTTGTCCTCGCCCGGCGTCTCCGGCGTCTACACGGCGGAGCAGGCCCTGCAGAAGCTGCTCTCCGGCTCTGGCGTCACGTTCCGCTTCAGCGCGCCGGACGCCGCGGCCCTCCAGGTCCGGCTGCGGGAATCGGTCGAGGTCACGGCGTCCGTGAGGGCCGTGGCGTCGCCCAAGTACACCGAGCCCCTGCGCGACATTCCCCAGACGATCACGGTCATCCCACGGTCCGTGATCGAGGAGCAGAACGCGACGACACTGCGCGACGTGCTCAGGAACGTCCCCGGCATCACGATCCAGGCGGGGGAGGGCGGCGTGCCCGCGGGCGACAACCTCACGATCCGCGGCTTCAGCGCGCGCACCGACATCTTCGTGGACGGCGTCCGCGACTTCGGGGGCTACTCGCGCGATCCCTACAACATGGAGCAGGTCGAGGTGGCCAAGGGCCCGGCGTCGTCCTGGGCGGGCCGCGGCTCCACCGGCGGGTCCGTCAACATGGTGTCGAAGGCTCCCCAGGCCGCGACCTCCCGCGCGGGCGCCGCGGGCTTCGGCAACGAGTCCTACAAGAGGTTCACCGCCGACGTGAACCAGCCGATCACGGCACTCTCGGGCGCCGTCTTCCGCCTGAACGGCATGTTCACGGACACCGACGTGGCCCGGCGCGACGCGGTGGAGAACCGCCGCTGGGGCCTCGCCCCCTCGATCGCCTTCGGGCTGGGATCGTCCACGCGGGGCGTCGTGCAGTACTCGCACCTCGACCAGGACAACACGCCCGACTACGGCATCCCCTGGGTGCCCGCGGGCACCACCGGCCCTCTCGCCCCGTACGCGGGCCAGGCGCCCCCGGTTGAGTCGAGCAACTTCTACGGCCTCACCACCCGCGACTATGAGGAGACGCGGACCGACATGGTCACCGCCTCCGTCGAGCACGACTTCAACCCGCGGTTCACGCTGCGCAACCAGCTCCGCTACGGCCGCAACGACCGCGACTCCGTGATCACGTCCCCCCGCTTCGTGAATGCGAGCTCGCCCACGCAGTACGAGCTGATCAACCGCCAGCTCCAGTCGCGGGACATGACGGACACGATCCTCTCCAACCAGACGAGCGCGACCACGCGCTTCACCACGGGGCGCGTGGAGCACGCGCTCGTGAGCGGGCTCGACCTCGGGGTGGAGGGCTCCACGAACTACATCCGCACCGGTCCCACGGCCCCCCAGGCGAACCTCTTCGAGCCGAACCCCGGCGATCCCTACCCCGGTCCGATCACACGCACGGGAGCGGTGAACGACGGTCAGGCCACGTCGCTCGGCCTCTACGCCTTCGACACGCTCCACTTCGGAAGCAAGTTCGAGGTCACGGGCGGCCTGCGGTGGGACCACTTCGACGTGGACTTCGAGGGCAGGGACGCCGCGGGCGTCGTGACGCCCTTCGACCGGACGGACGAGCTCTTCAGCTGGAGGGCGGGCGTCGTCTACAAGCCGAAGCCCAACGGCAGCGTCTACGCGGGAGTGGGGACGTCCTTCAACCCGTCCGCGGAAGGCCTCTCCCTCGCCGCGAACAACGTGGCGCTCGACCCCGAGGAGACGCAGAGCTTCGAGGTCGGCAGCAAGTGGGACCTCCTTGCGGGCCGCCTCTCGCTCACGGGGGCGATCTTCCGCACGGAGAAGACGAACGCGCGCACGCCCGGCGTGAACCCCGGCGATCCCCCGCAGGTCCTCGAGGGCGAGCAGAACGTGGACGGCATCGAGTTCGGGGCGTTCGGGAGCCTCGGGAACCGCGCGACGCTCTTCGCGGGCTACGCGCACATGCGCGGCGAGGTCGTGGCGTCCAACACCGTCGGGGAGACCGGGGGCGCCCTCGCCCAGACGCCCGAGAACACGTTCAACCTGTGGCTGACGCTCCGTCTTCCCAAGGACGCGACGGTCGGCGGCGGCGTCCAGTACATGGACAGCGTCTACCGGAACGCCTTGAACACGCTCCAGGCCCCGAGCTACTGGCTCTTCAACGCCACCGCCGCCTTCCCGGTGACGTCGAAGCTGACGCTGCGGCTGAACGCCTACAACCTCTCCGACGAGGAGTACGTCGACCGCGTGGGCGGCGGCCACTTCGTGCCCGGGCCCGGACGCTACGCGATGCTCACCCTCGACGTGAAGTTCTAGCGCTTCGTGCTCCTTCCGGTTCCCGACGTTCTCTCGCCCGAGGAAGTGAGGCAGGCGAGGGGAATCCTCGAGCGCGCCGAGTGGGTGGACGGGCGGGTGACCGCGGGCCACCAATCCGCGCGCTCGAAGGACAACCAGCAGATCGCCGAGGGCTCGGAGGCGTCCCGCCTGCTCGGCGAGACGATCCTCGCCGGGCTGCAGCGGCACCCGCTGTTCGTCTCCGCCGCCCTTCCCCTGCGGGTCTTTCCGCCCCTCTTCAACCGCTACGAGGGCGGGCAGAACTTCGGCACGCACGTCGACAACGCAGT
Organism: uncultured Acidobacteriota bacterium; assembly: GCA_963742595.1. Lineage (GTDB taxonomy): Bacteria > Acidobacteriota > Vicinamibacteria > Fen-336 > Fen-336 > CAVPGH01. The sequence goes on from CAVUMT010000001.1 coordinate 3,228,695, forward strand.
GCGCCAGGTGCCGGGGACGCCCCATCGGCTCCGCACGGACCTCTCCGCCACGCTCTTCTTCAGCGAGCCCGCCGAGTACGAGGGAGGAGAGCTCGTGGTGGAGGACACGTTCGGCGTCCATTCCGTGAAGCTTCCCGCGGGCCACCTCATCCTCTATCCCGCGAGCAGCCTGCACCACGTACGTCCCGTCACGAAGGGGCGCCGGCTCGCGTCGTTCTTCTGGATCCAGAGCATGGTGCGCGACGACGGGGAGCGGACGCTCCTGTTCGACCTCGACACCGCGATCCAGCGTCTGTCCCGCGACCAGCCGGACCACCCCGCGGCGGTGCAGCTCACGGGCGTCTACCACAACCTCCTGCGCCGCTGGGCGGAGCTCTAGATGCGCCGTGTCTTCTTCTGGCTCCACCTCTCGGCGGGGGTCGTGGCGGGCCTCGTGGTCCTCGTCATGTCGGTGACCGGCGTGCTGCTCGCGTACGAGAAGCAGATCGTCGCGTGGGCGGACCGCGGGTATCGCAGCGCGCCGCCCTCTCCCGACGCTTCGGTCCTGGGGATGGAGGCGCTTCTCGCCCGGGTGCGCGAAGCGAGGCCCGAATCCGCGCCGGGGTCGATCACGCTGCGGCGCGATCGGGACGCCCCCGTGCAGCTCGGCCTCGGCCGCGAGGGCACGCTCTACGTCGATCGCTACTCGGGGGCGGTGCTCGGGGAGGGCTCCCGCGGCGTCCGCGCCTTCTTCCGGAAGGTCACGGACTGGCACCGCTGGCTCGCCGTGGAAGGGGACAGCCGGGCCCTGGGCCGCGGCGTGACCGGGGCCAGCAACCTCGCCTTCCTGTTCCTGGTAAGCAGCGGCTTCTACCTCTGGTGGCCGCGGGACTGGACCCGCTCCGCCCTCGCGAGCGTGACCTGGTTCCGGGGCGGCCTCGCCGGCCGCGCCCGCGACTTCAACTGGCATAACGTGGTCGGCTTCTGGTCCGCGGTCCCGCTCTTCCTGATGGTTCTCGGCGGCGTCTTCCTCTCGTATCCCTGGGCGAACGACCTGCTCTATCGCGCGACGGGCAGCGAGCCCCCGCCGAGGCGGTCAGGGCAAGGGCCGGGGCCGTCTCCCGAGGAAGGGCGCGGTCGCCGGACGCCTCCGAGCCTGGAAGGGCTGGATCCGCTCTTCGCGCAGGCCGAGTCCCGGATGGCGGACTGGCGCAGCATCGCCGTGCGCCTGCCCGGTGCACCCGACGAGAACCTCACGTTCACGATCGACGCCGGCAACGGCGCGCGTCCCGACCTGCGGGCCCAGCTCGTCCTCGATCGCCGGAGCGGGGCGGTCGTGCGGTGGGAGCCCTACGAGAGCCAGAGCCTCGCGCGTCAGGTGCGATCCTGGATGCGCTGGGTGCATACCGGAGAGGCGGGCGGCCTCGTCGGCCAAACCGTCGCGGGGGTCGCCTCCGCGGGTGCGGCCGTTCTCGTGTGGACGGGGCTCGCCATGGCCTTCCGGCGCTTCGTTGCCTGGCGGGCGCGCTCGAGCCGGTCGCGGGCCACGGCTCCCGGGGTGGCACCTTCGGCGTCCAGCACGTCGGTGAGCTGAACCGCGCCCGACTCCGTCCCGGAACGGGCAGATCGGCAACTCCGTCCGGACGGAGTGGTCCTCCCGAGTGTTGAGGATGCCCTCCCTGTCCGTCGACATCGCAATCCGGTTCTGCGGTCCGCCGCGGCGACCGTGGGTAATGTACTAGTACATTACCCACGATCAGCGGGGGCTGACGTCGACCCAGGGAGACCGGCAGACCTCCGCGCACTGGGCGGTTTTCGTCTCATCTGCTCCCTCCGGACGCAGTTCCTTCGAGTTGCTCGCCCGCACCGCGACCCGCATCATGGGCCGCGATGAAGGCCCTCCAGATCGTCGAGCCCGGTCGTACCGCGATCATCGACGTTCCCGAGCCCACGCCCGGACCCGGCGAGGTGCGGCTGCGCGTGGCGTTCGTCGGACTGTGCGGGACGGACCTCAACACGTTTCGCGGGCGCAACCCTCTCGTGAGCTATCCCCGGATCCCCGGCCACGAGCTGAGCGGGATCGTCGAGAAATGCGGGGACGGCGTGGATCCGTCCCTCTCGCCGGGAATGGACGTCTTCGTCGTGCCCTACAACCCGTGCGGCCGGTGCACGGCCTGCCGCCAGGGACGATTCAACACCTGCCGCGACAACAAGACGCTCGGCGTGCAGTGCGACGGCGGGGGCACGGAGCTTCTCGTGGTTCCCGCCCATCGGCTTCTCACCCACGCAGGGCTCTCCCTCGGGGCGATGGCGCTCGTCGAGCCGCTGACCGTCGGCTACCACGCGGCGGACCGTGCGCGGGTGGCCGCGGGCGACACGGTGGCCGTCTTCGGCTGCGGAGGCGTGGGCCTGGGGGCGATCGCGGCCGCCGCACGGCGCGGCGGTCGGGTGATCGCGATCGACGTGGAGGACGGCAAGCTCGATCTCGCCCGACGCGCGGGAGCCCGCGAGGCGATCAACTCGCAGAAGAACGACCTGCACGAAGCGCTCCAGGCACTCACGGACGGCGACGGCCCGCTCGTGGTCATCGACGCGGTAGGGGTATCGTCGACCGTCCGCTCCGCGGTCGAGGAGGTCGCGTTCGCCGGACGCGTCGTGCTCCTCGGCTACACGCCCGAGGAGGTGCCGCTGCGTACGAAGCTGTTCGTCCAGAAGGAGCTCGACGTCCTCGGCACCCGAAACGCGACCCCGCCCGACTTCCTGCCCGTGGCCGCGATGCTGGCGGAGAACGCGGTCCTCCGCGAATCGCTCGTGAGCCGGGTGGTATCGCTCGCCGAGGCGGGCGACGCGCTTGCCGAGTGGAGCGCCGATCCTCCGAGCGTCGGCAAGATCCACATCGACGTGGCGGGGGCCCCGTCCTCGATCTGACGCCTACCGGACGAGGTGGTAGCGGGTCTGCCGCTCGAGCACCCAGGAGACCTTTCCGTCGTCGTCCAGCACCACGTCCTCTTCCTGGGCCGAGCGCACGCCCTGGCCGCCCCATTCGGGAGCGGCGGTCGTGGCCTGCAGCTCGATCGAGAACCAGGTGGAGGGCAGGATGCGGCACGTCGCCGCGGCCGGGGACCGGCTCCTGCCGGTCCCAGAGGCCGATGAGCGGGCCCGCGCCGTGGCCGTGGTCGCCGATCGGGTGCGTGTAGACGGTCCCGTCGATGCCCGCCGCCTTCATCGCCGCGAGCGTATCCAGCAGCACCTCGTTGCCCGTGCGGCCCGGGCTTCATGCGCTCGAGCAGCGAGGTCCTGCAGGCGGTTCGAGTTCACGAGGGCCTGCCGCAGGCCGGCGGGGGCGTCCGTCTCGCCCGGCTTGCAGGACGTAGCCCGACGTGCTGCGTGTCGGTGGCGAGGCCCATCGGCTTCGACGCCGAAGTCCGTGTGCAGGTGGTCGCCGCGCTCGATCACGACCGGCGCGCGGTCCGCGGTGGCGGTGAAGGCGTTGGGCGGAAGGCCGGGCCGCTGCACGCTGACGGAGGGCGGGAACCACTCGCCCAGTCCCGAGGTCGCTGCACCTGCTGGCGCAGCCACCACCGCACGTCCTCGGTCGTGGTGCGGCCGGGGGTGATGACCTCGCTCGAGAAGGCCCGCGCGATGAGCGCGTGCACGACCCTGCATCAGGTGCTGGTACGTCGGCAGCATCTCGGGGAGGCGGATCGCGAGGTACTCGAGGGCCAGGTCCTCGGCGCGCACCAGTCCGGCTCGTCCACGGGCCCGAGCGCGGCCTCGAGCTGCTCCCACTCGCCCACGCTGAGACCGTCGGAGAAGGCGTGGGTCTGGGAGATGTCGATCGCGATGCGTGGCGGGCTTGCTTCTCCTCGACGAGCTTGCGCAGGAGCGCCCACTGGCCCTGGCCCCAGAGCTCGCGGTTCTCCACGCTCGGGGTCGCGATACACCTGGTAGAGCCCGCCGTTCGAGCCGCCGCCGAGGGCGAGGCGCTCGACGCCCTGGTCGGCGCCCTGGTCGTTGAAGACCAGGATCGTCCGGCGGCGCGCCGCCATCACCGACGGGCGACACGAGCGAGAAGAAGACCGGGTCCTCGTTGTACTCGCGGCAGACGACGATCCACATCGACACCCGGTGCCGCCGCATCAGCCTCGGGCAGCACGCGCTCCAGGCGGAGCTTCAGCCACTCCTGGCGGGTGCGGTCCTGCTCGCGCACCGTCGGCAGCGGCGCCGGCATCGGCGCGACTTTGCGGGGCGCCGCTCCCGACGGAACGTTCGCCAGCGCGAGCCCGAGCGCGCCGAGCAGTACGAGCTTCATCAGGGCCTTCCTTTCGTCGAGTGGACCGGCCCGGCATTCTAGCCTATGCGAATGCGCGTCCCGCGGTTCCCTGACGCTTGAACCGTCCTCGCATTGACGCTACAAGTCAGATCCATGCCCCATCCTGACGGGCGCGCGCCCCTACGCTGGGGGCTCGTCGGCTGCGGCGACATCTCGGAGAAGCGCGTGGCGCCCGCGCTCCGCGAGGCCCCGGGGAGCGTGCTCGTGGCCGTGGCCCGGGCCCAGGCGGACAAGGCCGCGGACTTCGCGGCCCGCCACGGGGCGCGCCGCTCCTACGCGGACTGGCGCGAGCTCGTCAGCGACGAGGAGACGGACGCCGTCTACGTGGCGACCCCCGTGCGGCTGCACGCGGAGCAGGCGGTGGCCGCGGCGGAAGCGGGCAAGCACGTCCTCTGCGAGAAGCCGATGGCCCTCGACCCCGCCTCCTGCGAGCGGATGATCGCGGCCGCGCGGGCTCACGGCGTCCGCCTCGGCGTCGCCTACTACCGCCACCACTACCCGCTCGTGCGGCGTCTGCGCGCGCTCCTCGACTCCGGCGAGATCGGGACGCCGGTGCTCGCCGAGGTGCAGGCCTTCGAGCCCTTCGATCCCCCTCCCGGGCACCCGCGCGCCTGGCTGCTGCGCCGGTCCGAGTCCGGGGGCGGGCCCATGGCCGACTTCGGCTGCCACCGGTTGGAGGTGCTCCTCGACCTCCTGGGTCCCCTCGTGGAGGCGCGCGGCGCTCTCCACGCGCGTGCGCTTCCACGAGCGCGAGGTCGAGGACACGTGTGTCGCCTCGCTGCGCTTCCGGAGCGGCGCTCTCGCGGTGGTCACGGTGACGCACGCCGCCCACGAGCGAAGGGACACCGTGGAGATCTACGGGACGCGGGGCTCCGCGCACGTGGCGGCGCTGAACACGGGCGTCGTCCGGATCGTCGCCGCCGCCGGCGAACGCGAAGAGTCGCACCCGCCCCACGCGAACCTGCACCAGCCGCTCGTGGAGGACTTCGTGGCGGCGGTGCGCGAAGGCCGCGAGCCCGCGGTCACGGGGGCGGTGGGCCTCGAGGTGGCCCGTGCGATCGAAGCGATCTACCGGGACGGGCTCCCCTGATGCCCCCGGGCCTCCGCGTGGCCGTCGATCTGGGGGCGGGCAGCGGGCGGACGCTCGTGGGCCGCGTGGGCGAGGACGGCGTGCGTCTCGATGAGGTCCACCGCTTCCAGTACGGTCCCCGCCCGAACGGCGGCTACCTGCGCTGGGACTTCGCCCACCTGCTCGGCGGGCTCGACGAGGGACTCCGCAAGGCGAGGAGCGCCGCGGCCGAGCACGGGGCGAAGCTCTTGTCCGTGGGCGTCGACTCCTGGGCCGTCGACTACGGCCTCCTGGACTCGGAGGGGCGCATCCTGGAAGAGCCGATCGCCTACCGGGACGAGCGCACGAACGGCGTCATGGAGCAGGTCTTCGCCCATGTTCCCCGCGAGGAGATCTTCGCCCGCACGGGCATCCAGCTCCTCCAGCTCAATACACTCTTCCAGCTCTACGCCCACTCGCGGGCGGGGCTCCCCGGGGGCGCTTCCCGGCTCCTCCTCATCCCCGATCTCTGCCACCACCACCTCTGCGGGGCCGTCGTCACCGAGGAGACGAACGCCTCGACCACCCAGCTCGTGGGCGCGCGAACCGGCGCCTGGGACGAGGCGCTCTTCGAGCGGCTGGACCTGCCGCGGGGCCTGATGCCCGAGATCGTGCCCGCGGGGACGGTACTGGGCGAATTGCGTCCGGAACGCCAGAAAGCACTCGGACTCGGCCCCCTCCCGGTGATCGCCCCCGCCACGCACGACACGGGGAGCGCGGTCGCGGGCACGCCGCTCGAGCCCGGTTGGGCCTTCCTGTCGTCCGGGACGTGGTCGCTCCTGGGGGTGGAGCGGCAGGACCCCCTCCTCGGGGAGGCCGTGTCCCGCGCGAACTTCACGAACGAGAAGGGTGCTTTCGGTACCGTCCGGTTCCTCAAGAACGTCATGGGCCTTTGGCTCCTCGAATCGTCCCGTCGCGAGTGGGAGGCCGCAGCGGGGGGCGGTCCGGTGCTCGCCTCGCTGCTCGAGCGGGTGGCCGCGGTCGGCGGCTTCGTGGGATTCGTCTTCCCCGACGATCCGCGCTACTTCCACCCGCCGAGCATGATCACGGCGCTGCGCGACGCGCTCCGCGAGACGGGCCAGCACCCGCTCCTGGATCCCGTCCTCCTCGCGAAAGTGGTGCTCGACTCGCTCGCTCTGCGTTACGCTTCCGTGCTGGAGACGCTCGAGGCCCTGACGGGCCGGCCGGTGCCGGGAATCCACGTGGTGGGAGGCGGCGCGCGCAACGACTACCTGAACCAGGCCACCGCCGACGCCACGGGGCGGCCGGTGGTCGCCGGCCCCGTGGAGGCCACGGCGGCGGGAAACCTCCTGGTGCAGGCGGTGGCAGCGGGGGACGTGCCGTCCCTCGCCGAAGGACGCCTGCAGTTCGCGCGGTCCGCTCGCCTGCGCCGATACGAGCCGGCCCGGAGCGACGCCTGGAAGGAAGCAACGCGTATCTACAGGGACTTGGAGGCGCGCGGCGGCGCCTAGGGGGAAAAGATGACGGAGACGTACGGCAACCTGATCGACGGAGAGTGGCGGCCGGCGCGGAGCGGGAAGACGTTCGACGACCTGAACCCGGCGGACACGCGGGACGTGGTCGGCCGCTGTGCCGCGTCCGACGCGCAGGACGTGGACGACGCGGTGCAGGCGGCTTCGCGGGCCTTCCCCGGCTGGGCGGGCACCCCCGCTCCCGTGCGCGGCCGCTTCCTGCTCACGGCCTCCCGCGCGCTCGAGGCGCAGCTGGCGGAGGTGGCCGACCTCCTCGCCCGCGAGGAGGGCAAGACGATCGGCGAGGCCAAGGGCGAGGTCACGCGGGCGATCCGCATCCTCGAATACTTCGGGGGTGAGGGGTCGCGCCTGACCGGACAAGTCATCCCCTCCGAGCGCGAGCGTATCTTCATGTATACGGTGCGCCAGCCCCTGGGGGTGGTGGCGCTCATCGCCCCCTGGAACTTCCCGATCGCCATTCCCGCCTGGAAGATAGCCCCCGCGCTCGTCTGCGGGAACACGGTCGTCTTCAAGCCCGCATCCCAGGCGCCCTTGACCTCGCTGCGGCTCGCCCGGATCCTGCACGAGGCCGGGCTGCCCAAGGGCGTCTTCAACTACGTCACCGGCTCCGGCGGCGAGGCGGGCGGACCGCTCGTCGCCCACCCGAAGGTCCGCGCGATCTCCTTCACGGGCGGGGACTCGACGGGTCGTGGAATCGCGCAGGTCGCCGCGTCGCGGCTCGCCCGCGTCCAGCTCGAGATGGGCGGCAAGAACCCCACCATCGTGCTCCGCGACGCCGACCTCGACGTCGCCGTCGAGTGCGTGCTGAACGCCGCGTTCTACTCGACGGGCCAGCGCTGCACGGCGACGAGCCGCGCCATCGTGGAGAAGCCGGTCACGGGGGCGTTCCTGGAGCGCCTCGTGGAGCGGACGAAGGCGCTCAAGATCGGCGATCCCCGGGATCCTTCGGTCCACCTCGGGCCCGCCATCGACGCCGCGCAGCTCGAGACGACGCTCAAGTACCTCGAGCTCGGGAAATCGGAGGGCGGGCGTGTCGTCTACGGCGGGGAGCGGCTTACCGAGGGGCCGCTCGCCCACGGCCACTACGTGCGTCCGGCGATCGTCACGGGGGTCGCTCCCTCGTCGCGGCTCGCCCAGGAGGAAGTGTTCGGGCCCCTCCTCGCCGTCCTCGAGGTCGACGATTTCGACGCCGCGGTGCGCGTGGCCAACGAGGTGCGCTTCGGCCTCTCCGCCTCCATCTGCACGAAGAACCTCTCTCACGCCCTCGACTACGTGCAGCGGGCGGAGGCGGGGGTGATCATGATCAACCTGCCCTCGGCGGGGATCGAGTACCAGATCCCGTTCGGAGGGCTCAAGGACTCGAGCTTCGGTCCGCGCGAGCAGGGGCCCGCGGCCCTGCAGTTCTACACGGAGACGAAGACGGTCTACGCGAAGTACTAGTCCAAGGAGGAAAGATGCAGCGTCACGTTGCCGGTCTGGCCGTTTGCGCCGTCCTGCTCGCGAGCGTCGCCCTCGCGCATCCCCACTTCAACAAGACGATCACCGCCACGTTGCCCCAGGGAGTCGAGCTGACGATCACGTACAACACGACCCCCGCCAACGAGACCCACGCCCAGAGCGCGAAGGTGGGGGAGTTCGTGACCCCGCGGCGGCCCGTGCTGAAGCTCTCGGGCGAGCTCAAGACCGACAAGGCGACGCTCGCCGCCGGGGAGTACACGATCGGGGCGATCAAGGTCGCGGACAAGGACTGGGTCCTGGCCCTCTACCCGGGCCGCCTCCAGCGCGCGGACGTCCCGGACGCCGCGAAGGCGATACGCCTGGACTCCACGTTCGCGACGGACAAGGGGACGGCGGAGCACATGCTGATCGACCTCACGCCCGGCTCCGGGAAGTTCGAGGGCAAGGCCGTGCTGACGCTGCACTTCGGCTCCTTGTTCGTGGCGGGAGTGCTCGCCTGAAAATACCCTAAAGCAATTGAACCCGGCCGCGCGGCGGCGCGTTAACGGGAAGGAGAGGCACCCATGTCCCATCTCCTGAGCGACGCCCGCTTCGCCGTGCGCGGAATGTGGAAGCACCGGTCCACGAGCACCCTGATCGTCCTGACCCTGGCCGTGGGCCTGGCGGCGAACGCGCTCATCTTCAACGTGCTGGACGTGCTCGTCCTGCGTCCGTTCGATTTCCCCAACGTCTCGCGGCTCGTCCGCGTCTGGGAGACCGCCCCCAACTTCGACGGGATCGACCGCTCGAACGTCGCCCCCGCCAACCTCATCGACTGGCAGGTCCAGGGCGGGGAGGCGGTGCGCACGTGGGTGGGCCTCGAGTGGTGGGACGCCAACCTCCGGGGCGAGCCCCTGGCCGAGCGCGTGCAGGGCTACCGCGTGGGTCCGGCGTTCTTCGAAGCGCTGGGCGTGAGGCCGGCGGAGGGGCGGGGATTCGCCGAGGAGGAAGGCCGGACCGGCCGCGAGCGCGTGGCCGTTCTCGGCCACGACCTCTGGCAGCGCAGCTTCGGGGGAGACCCCGGCCTGGTGGGCCGACAGGTCACCGTGGACGGCGAGTCGTACACCGTCGTCGGTATCGCACCCCCGGGGTTCCGTTTTCCCGATGGCTGCGAGGTCTGGTCCCCTCTCGTCCTGCCCGCACCCGACACCGCCCGTCGCGACCAGCACTATCTCTCCGCAGTCGGTCTCCTCGCCGAAGGCCGCACCCCGAAGGACGCCCAGGCCGTGCTCGACGTGGTGGCCCGCCGCCTCGAGAAGGACCATCCCGACACCAACCGCGCGCGGGGGCTCGAGGTCTCGGGCTTTGGCCGCGGCTTCGGCGATCCCGTGCTTCCTTCGATCCTCGTCATCTGGCAGGTCGCGGCGGTGCTCGTCCTCCTGATCGCCTGCGTGAACGTGGCGAACCTGGTGCTCGCCCGAGGCGCGGAGCGCCGGCGCGAGCTTGCGCTCCGTCTCGCCCTCGGCGCGGGACGAGGGCGGATCGTGAGCCAGCTCGTGACCGAGGGGCTCGTTTCCGCGCTCGCCGCCGTCCTCCTGTCGATCCCGATGGTGGCACTCGCCATGCGCGCGTTCCGCGACCACATGCCCGCGGAGGTCGCGCGCTTCGTGCCCGGTTGGGCCGGGCTCGGTCCCGACGGGCGCACGGTGCTCTTCAGCCTCGTCCTCGCGGCTGCTGCCGCCGCGCTCTTCAGCGCCGTCCCCGCCCTCCGTGTCTCCCGTCCCGACCTCGTCGACGCGCTGCGGGACGGCGGCCGGTCCTTCACCGCGGGCGGGGGGCGCCAGCGCGGCCGGAACGCCCTCGTCGTGGTGCAGGTCGCTTTCGCGCTCGCGCTCGTGGCCAGCGCCGGGCTCGCGGTCCAGAGCGCCCACGTCCTCCTGAACGGCCCCCAGGGGTTCGACCCCGACGGGCTCCTCACGCTCGGGGTCTCGCTCTCGGAAACGCGCTACGAGGACCCGGCGAAGAGGGTCGCATTCGCGCGGGACGCCGAGGCGCGGCTCGGAGCGCTTCCCGGGGTCTCCAAGGTCACCGTGGCGAGCACGCTGCCCGCGGGGAACAACTGGACGACGCGCGCGATCGAGATCGAGGGCGAGCCGCTGCGGGAAGGCGTCGAGCCCCCGCGCGTGGACGCAGGCTTCGTGGCGCCGGGCTACTTCGAGACGCTCCGGATTCCGGTCGTGGCCGGACGCGACTTCCACGGGGGCGACGACGAGTCCGCGGCTCCGGTGGCGATCGTGAGCCGGTCGATGGCGGAGCGCCACTGGCCGGGGCGCGACGCCGTGGGCCGGCGGTTCCGGGTCGTCACGAAGGACGTCGCGGGCAAGGACGAGCCGTGGGTGACCGTCGTGGGCCTGAGCGGCGACGTGATCCACCACTGGGTAACGAAGCGCAACACGCCCACCTTCTACCGGCCGCTCCGGCAGGTGCCGCGGTACGAGCTCGCCTTCGCGCTCCGAACCGAGGGGGAGCCTATGTCCCGGGCGGCGGCCGCCCGCGCCGTCATGACCGCGCTCGATCCGGACCAGCCGGCCCACGACGTCAGGAGCATGCGCAGCCTCATCGGACGCTCCACGATCGGCCTGCAGTACGTGGCCGCGATCATGGCCGCGTTCGGCGTGCTCGCGCTGGTGCTCGCGCTTTCCGGCGTGTACGGGGTCATGTCCTACCGCGTGAGCCTGCGCACGCTCGAGATCGGCGTCAGGGTCGCGCTCGGGGCGAGCCGCGTCGACGTGCTGAAGCTCACGCTGGGACAGGCCGGGCGGCTCGCCGCGGTGGGGCTCGTGATCGGCAGCGCGCTCGCGGTGGGGGCGGGCCGCGCCCTCTCGTCGGTGCTCCGCGGGGCGATCGCCTTCGACGCGGGGCTCCTCGCCCTGCTCACCGCCGGCCTCGGGGTGGCCGCCCTCCTCGCCGCGTTCGTTCCCGCGCGCCGGGCCCTCGCCATCGAGCCGGCGCGCGCGCTGCGCGCCGAGTAGAAGGAGGCGCCGGGGCGGCCAGGGTATCCTTCGCGGCGGAGGCTCGCCGATGAAGGCTCGACCGGAACTCACCACGGTGCTGGCGGTCGTATTCGGATCGCTCCCTCTTGCGGCGCTCGGCCAGTCGCCGTCCCCGTCGCCCGCGCTCGAGCGGACGTACAAGAGCGATCCCGTCGATACGGCCCACGGCGATCGGGAGTTCCTGCTGCTCTGGCCGGAAGGCGCGCCGGGCGCCGTGGGTGCCGAGCCCTTGGACAAGCCGAAGATCACGATCTACCGCGCGCCCGCCGACCGCGCGAACGGAGCGGCGGCCGTGGTGTGTCCCGGAGGGAGCTACGCGCGGCTCGCGAGCGACCACGAGGGAAGACAGGTCGCGGAATGGCTCAACGGCTTCGGGGTGTCGGCCTTCGTCCTGCAGTACCGCGTCGGTCCGCGCTACCGGCACCCCGCTCCGCTCCAGGACGCGCAGCGCGCCCTCCGGCTGGTGCGGGCGCGCGCCGGGCTCTGGGGGATCGACGGGAGCCGCCTCGGAGTCGTGGGCTTCTCCGCGGGCGGCCACCTCGCGTCGACGGCGGGGACGCGATTCGACGCGGGCCGCAAGGATGCGCCCGATCCCGTCGACCGCGAGAGCGCCCGCCCCGCCTTCCTGGTGCTCGGCTACCCCGTCATTACGATGAGCGCGCCCTTCGCGCACAAGGACTCGCCGAAGAACCTCCTGGGCGACCCGCCTTCGCCCTCGCTCCTCGAGGAGCTTTCGAGCGAGCGGCGCGTCTCGCCGGAGACGCCCCCGACGTTCCTCTTCCACACCGCCGAGGACATGGGAGTCCCGCCCGAGAACAGCCTCGCGTTCTTCGCGGCCCTGCGGGCGGCCGGCGTGCCCGCCGAGCTTCACGTGTTCCAGAAGGGCCGCCACGGAGTGGGGCTCGCCCCGAAGGACCCGGCCCTTTCGGTCTGGCCGTCGCTTTGCCGGGCCTGGTTGGAGGGCCTGGGGATGCTTCAAGCCCGCTAGCGAAGCACGCGCCTGGAACTCCGTCCGGACCGAGTAACAGATCTACCCATTCCAGGACGAGCCGCTCGGGAACTCGCCCCGGGGCGAGTTCCACTCAGTCGCGCGAAGGGTACGCTAACGACGGCCTCTCGCGCGTCCCTTCATTCGCCGGCGGCGCCGGGCGCGCCCAGGTCCGCGCGGCTTTGCCTCCGCGAACACCTCGGCCGCGATCTGGAAAGCCGAGTTCGCGGCGGGCACGCCGCAGTAGATCCCCATCTGGAGCAGGACTTCCTTGATCTGCCCGCGCGGCACGCCGTTGCGCAGGGCGGCGCGGAGGTGCATCCGCAGCTCCTCGCTCCTGTGGAGCGCGACCATTGCGGCGACGGTGACGAGGCTCCGCGTCGTCCGCGGCAGCCCCGGCCGCGTCCAGATCTCGCCCCACGCGTAGCGCGTGATGAGGTCCTGGAAGTCCGCGGTGAGCGCGGAGCGGCGGCCGAGGGCTTCATCGACATGCGCGTCGCCCAGGACCTTCCGCCGTACCGCCAACCCCCGCGAGTAGCGCCGTCGCTCGTCCATTTCAGGCGGCCTTCTCGCCGCTCAGGAAGCCGACGACGGCCGACGTGAAGGCCTCGGGCGCTTCGAGGTTCGAGAGATGGGCGGCCTCGAGCTCGACGCACCGGGCTCCGGGGATCGAATCGGCGAGGAAGCGGCCGTCGGCGGGAGGTGTCGCGGGATCCTTGCTTCCGGAGACGACGAGCGTAGGGGCCCGGATGGCACCCAGCCGGGTCCGCTCGTCCGTGTCGCGGATGGCCGCCGCGCAGGCGGCGTAGCCCAGGGGGGATGTCGCCTCGAGAAGCGCACGGGCGCGGGCCACGATCTCGGGCGCGCGTGCGCGGAAGCTCGCGGAGAACCAGCGCTCCGTCACGCCGGGGGCGATCGCCGCCATCCCTTGCGAGCGCACGGTCTCGATCCGGGCGCTCCAGGTCTCGGCGGTGCCGATGCGGGCTCCCGTGTTGCAGAGCACGAGCCGGTCGATCCGCTCGGGAAAGCGCGCGCCGAGCCACATCCCCACTTGCCCGCCCATCGAGAGGCCGCAGAAGTGGGCGCGGGCGACGCCGAGCGCGTCGAGCATCCGGAGGACGTCGCCCCCGAGCTGCTCCATGGAGTACGGCCCTTCGGTGACGGCCGTCCCGCCGTGGCCGCGCGTGTCGTAGCGGAGGACGCGAAAGCGCTCCCGAAGTGCCGCCATCTGGGGGTCCCACATCGAGAGGTCCGTCCCGATGGAGTGCGAGAGCACGACGACGGCGGCCTCGGCAGGGCCCGCCCACTCGTAGCGGACGAGGAGATCTCCGGCATCGAGGAACGGCATGGTCAGCCCTCCCCGGGCTTCGTGTCCCCTCCGGAGCGGGCGGAGAGGACGCGGTCGATCATAAGGTCGGCCGATCCCAGATAGCGCCGGGGGTCGAAGAGCGAAACGAGGTCGTCGTGCGAGAGGTGCCGTCCGGCCTCCGCGTCGTCCGCGAGGACCTCGCGCAGATGGCGGCCCTCGGCGCGTGCGCGCAGGCACGCCGCCTCCACGAGCCGCTGGGCGGCCGCGCGGCCCGTGCGAGGAGCGAGCGCCATCTGCACGGCCTCGGCGAAGACGAGCCCCCGCGTGATCTCCAGGTTCGCCGCCATCCGGGCCGCGTCCACGCGCAGGCCGGCGAGCGCGTCCGTCATGTGGTGGAGGGCGCCTCCGAAGAGCGAGACGACCTCGGGCAGCGTCTCCCACTCGGCATGCCAGGCTCCGAGGGCCCGCTCGTCCTCCTGGACCATGGCCCCCAGCATCGTGGCCACGAGACCGGGGATGCGCGCGACCGCCGCGAGCACGATCGCGGCGGCGACCGGGTTCTGCTTGTGGGGAAGCGTCGAAGACGTGCCGCGACCCGCGGCCGGGGGCTCGGCGAGCTCCGCCACCTCGTCCTGGGCGTGCAACGAGACGTCGCGCGCGATCTTCCCGAGCGTGCCCGCGCCGAGGCCGAGCACCGCCGCCACCGCGGCGGGCCGGTCGCGGTGCGCGTGCCAGGGGAGAGCGGGCAGGGCGAGGTCCAGCTCCTCGGCGACCGCCGCCGCCACCTCGAGCCCCTTGTCGCCCAGGGCGGCGAGCGTGCCCACTGCCCCTCCGAGCTGCAGGACCAGGGCGCGCCGCCGGAGGTCACGGAGCCGGACCTGGTGGCGCTCGATCGCGTCGAGCCATCCCGCCGCCTTCAGCCCGAAGGTGGTAGGGCCGGCCTGCTGCATCCAGGTCCGGCCCGCGAGGACCGTCGATCGATGGCGGTCGGCGAGAGACGCGACGACACCCGCCAGCCGGTCGAGCTCCGCGTCGATCGCCCCGAGCGCCTGCCGGAGCTGCAGGACGAGGCCGGTGTCCATCGCGTCCTGGCTCGTGGCCCCCCAGTGGACGTAGCGCGCGGCTTCGGGGTCCTCCTTCTCCACGAGCGCGGTGAGCTGCTTGACGAGTGGGATCGCGGGGTTGCCCGCGCTCGCGCCCGCGCGCGCAAGAGCCTCGACGTCGAACCGCTCGGCGCTACAGAACCGGCCGATCACCGGCGCCGCCGCGACGGGGATGACGCCGACGCGGGCCTCGCCGCGGGCGAGGGCTTTCTCGAAGTCGAGCATCCCCTGCAGCCGGGCGCGGTCAGAAAGGACGGGCTCCAGCGCGTCCCAGCGGAAGAGCGGCCCGAGCAGGCTCATGCCGCCCCTACCCTCTCAACAGTCGAAGAAGGCCGTCTCCCCGATCCCCTGGAGCACGACGTCCCAGTGCAGGGTGCCGTCGGGGCGCTTCGCGGCGACGAGCGTGCCGCGACGCGACGGCTCGACGAGGCTGAGGACGGGGTCGGACGCGTTCTGGGGCTCGTCGGGGAAGTACATCCGCGTGACGAGGCGTTTCATCAGGCCGCGAGCGAAAACGGACACCGCGATGTGCGGCGCATCGGAGGCGGCGGGGATCCTTGCCGTGGTGAACCGGAAGCGGCCCTCCTCGTCGGTGCCGACGCGGCCGTAGCCCTCGAGCGCGGCCTGCCAGAGCTCCAGGATCGCGTCCGGCACGGGGTTGCCGTCTCCGTCGAGGACTCGCCCTTCCACGGCGACGCGCTCGCCCGCGACGGACGCGGGAGCGAGCTCGTCCCGCTTCATCCACCCCATGCCGATCGAGTAGAACGGTCCGACCGTCTGCGAGGTCGTCGCCTCGAGGGCCGGGCCCGCCTCGAGCGGTGTCGCCTCGCGTCCGGCGAGGACGATGTCGAACCGGTAGCCGAGCGCGTACCCCGGCGTCGTCGTCTCCCAGTCGAAGGCGGAGACGAGCCGCTGGCGGGCCCGCTCGTCCGCGGTGCAGTTGAAGATCGGATCGTGGGGGAGGAGGGGATCGCCGGGGAAGTACATCTGGGTGACGAGACGCGTAGCGAAGGCGGGGCCGAACACGGAGAAGTGGATGTGGGCCGGCCGCCAGGCGTTCGCGTGGTTGCCCCACGGATAGGCCCCGGGCTTGATGGTGAGCAGGTGGTAGCGGCCCTCGTCGTCGGTGAGGAGGCGCGCGCTGCCCGTGAAGTGCGGATCGAGGGGAGCGTCGTGCTGGTCCGCCTCGTGGAGGTACCGTCCGGCGGCGTTGGCCTGCCAGATCTCGACGAGGCTCTTTCGGAGCGGCCGCCCGTCTTCGTCGAGCACTCGGCCGGTCACGACGATGCGCTCCCCCAGGGCCTCGCCCTTCCGGTCGTGGGTCAGGTCGGAGGCCCCGCCTTCCGCGCAGTCCGGCGGGAACGAGGGGCCGGTCGTCTCGGAGCGCGAGTGCGCCAGCGGGACGAGGGCGTGGGCGGGCGCTCGCTTGACGGACGACTTGTAGGGCGGGTGCAGGTAGTCGGGCTGCGTTCCCGGCCGGGGGCGCCGATACCCCGAGGACCGGGACCGGTCGGTCACACCCGCCCCTGCGCCGGTCGGACGATTCAGAACCTCACCCGAAGCCCGATCTGCATCTGGAAGGGATTGAAGAGGGCTCGCGGCGTGAGGTAGCCGAGCAGCGGGTTGGGCGTCGCGTTCGGGTTGTCGCTCCCGAAGTTCGTGTTCAGGTCCTTGACGTTCTCCTGGTTGAAGCAGGTTGAAGGCGTCGACGCTCAGCTCGCCGCGGACGCGCTTGCCGAGCGGGAACTCGCGGGCGACGCGCAGGTCCACGCTGTCGTAACCGACGGACCCACGATGGTGTTGCGTCCCACGAGCCCCGTGCGGTCGGAGTTCGGGTTGCCGTCGCCGTTGGCGTCGCTCCCCGCGTACTGCGTGAAGCCGCCGGCCGCTCTCCGTGGAGAGGAGGGCGGCGAACTTGAAGTCGTGGAGCACGGCCACGTCCTTCGGGACCTGGCTCATGAAGGAGAGCGTGAAGCGGTGCGGCACGTGCTGGCGCGAGAAGGCGTCCTCCGCCTCGCCGTCCGGGCTCTGCCACAGGTCGGCGAGGTTCGCCACGGAGTCGCTCCGGGAGCGGCTGTGCGAGTACGTGTAGCTCGCGTGGAAGCCGATCTTCCCGTCGAAGCGCTTCTCCACCTCGAGCGTCCCCCCGTGGTAGGTCGAGAACCCCAGGTTGCTCGTGACGAAGAAGTCGCCGAGGGCGGGATCGCGCCGTCCGCCCGCGTAGCTCGGCTTGCCCGACGCCGTCGTGCCCGTCTGGACCGCGTTGAGGTTGGACCCGTGGATGGGCACCTCGCGCGCCCCCACGTAGAGGTAGCTCGCGGAGACGGCGATGCCCCCGAGCTCCTGGGAGACCTGGACGCTCGCCTGGTGGCTGTAGGGGTTCTTCAGGTTCCCGTCCATGTTGTCGGCGAGGCCCGTGCCCGTCGCCGCGGGAACGACCCCGTTCGTGAGGAAGGCGAGGGCGGCCACGGGGGCGCGCGGGACCTCCGACGGTGTTCTGGAAGAAGCGGCCGCGGACGGGGGCGACGCCCGGGAAGAGGGCCTGGGCGCTGGGCGAGATCGCCGCGGGCCGACCAGCCGCTCGCCGTGAGGAGCTGGCCCACGCTGCTCGCGAGCCGGTCGGTGAAGAGGCCGTATCCGGCCCGGACCACTCCCCGCGGACTGTAGGCGTAGGCGAGGCCGAGGCGCGGCTGGATGTTGTTCACGTCCTTTTCGATGATGTAGGGCTCGGGGTAGCTCTCGAGGTCGTAGCGGAGGCCGTAGGTCAGGGTCAGCTTGTCGGTGGCCCTCCACTGGTCCTGGGCGAAGAAGCCGAGGAGCGGAATGGCCCTCGTCGAAGACGACGTCGTCCTGCCACTGGGCGGGGACCGCGGGCCCGTCCCAGGACGTGTCGTAGACGGGACGGACGGGATCGTCCTTGAGCGTCGGCCACCAGAAGAGCACGGGAGCGAAGTTCGAGAACGCGGCGAGGTTCGGGAAGACGATGCGCGCGGGGAAGAACAGGTTCCACACCGCGTTGTCCTGGATGTGGTTGTAGTCCACCCCCACCTTGATCTGGTGGTCGCCCGCGGTGAAGCAGCAAGCTGTCCGTGACCTGGAAGCGCGTCTCCTCGTAGAAGTCCATGTCCGACGTCGTCTTGCCCATGATGATGAGGTTCGAGATCTCGAGCGCAGGCTCGTTCACCGTGGCCTGGAAGTCGTAGCTGCGCCGCGCCCACTGGACGCGCGCCTCGTTGATGGCCTTCGAGGAGAGCACGGAGACGAAGTTGGCCACGAGGGCCTGGTCGCTGACGTCGTTGTTCGCGGGCGGCGGTGGAGGCCGGTGACGCGCGGCCGCCGCCGCCGGGGAAGAGCAGCGCCTCGGAGTTGAGGTAGTTGTAGCGCACCGAGAAGCGGTTGCTCTCGCCGAACTGGTGGTCGAGCTTGACGAAGAACTGGTCGTAGTCGTTCGACCGCACCTGGTCCAGCGTCTCGGGAGTGAGGTCCGAAGCGGCTCCGCACGGTGTTCAGGGTGGCGATGTTGTCGATGATGACCTGCGAGAAGCCGTTCGACTCCTCGCGCCGCTGCCCCTCGTAGTTCAGGAAGTAGAAGGTGCGGTCCTTGACGATAGGGCCGCCCAGCGTCCCCCCGTACTGGTGCTGGCTCAGCACGTCGGGGGGCTGGACGAGCGGGGAGCGGGCGGCGAAGGCGTCGTCCATGCCGAAGTAGTAGACGGACCCGTGGGTGTCGTTGGTCCCCGACTTGGTGACGATGTTGACGAACCCGCCCAGGGCGCGGCCGTACTCGGCGAGGTACGTGCTGTTCAGGATGCGGAACTCCTGGGCCGCCTCCTGGGAGGGAGTGGCGCGGGGCAGGCCGGTGAAGGTCTGGACGTTGTCCGCGCCGTCCACCTGGATGAGTGTGTTCAGCTCGGACTGCCCGCCGAACGAGAGGCGGGGCGCCGCCGACGCTCCCACGCCCGTGTCCGGCTCCTTGAAGGCGCCGCCGCCGATGTTCTCGCGGCCGACGGCTACCCCGCTCGAGAGCTTCACGAAGTCCACGAAGTTCCGCCCGATGTTGGGCAGGGACTCGATCTCGGTCGTGCCCACGACGCGCGAGAGGTCGGTCGAGGTCGTCTCCACCAGCGGCTTCGTGCTCCGCCACCGTCAGTTCCTCGGCCACCTGCGCCCACGCTCATCTGGACGTCCGCCACTGCGAATCC
Organism: uncultured Acidobacteriota bacterium; assembly: GCA_963742595.1. GTDB lineage: Bacteria > Acidobacteriota > Vicinamibacteria > Fen-336 > Fen-336 > CAVPGH01. Next base: position 3,247,700 of record CAVUMT010000001.1, read on the forward strand.
GCCCACGGTCACGACGACGCCGCTGCGCACGACGGTCTTGAATCCGTCGAGCTCGGCCCGGAGCTCGTACTCCCCGGGGTCGAGGTTGGCCAGGCTGTAGCGGCCGGCCGCGTCCGTCGTGACGCGCGCGCGCCGTGCCGGTGGCCACGTTGCGCGCGGTCACCGTGGCGCCGGCGAGGACGCCGCCCGACTCGTCCCGCACGGCTCCCGACAGGGTGCCGGAGGCGGTCTGGGCCACCGCCGCGGAGGCGCAAAGGAGCGACAGGACGACGGGAAGTGCAAAAGAGGCTGGCCTGCGGAGGAGCATTTTCGACCTCCTGGCGGGCCCGAACGCCAACGGGTTCGGGCGATTTGACCGTCCGTTCAACTGCCGACGAAATGGTGATTCAGCGCCGGGAACGAGTCAAGCCGTCGTTCGCGTCTGGTCAAGTGCCATCCCGTCGCCTATCATGCAGCGCGACGGCGGCGGGGAGCCGATCGGAGGATTCCGCACGATGGCGGCTCGTTTCCGGGCGGACCAGGTGGGCAGCTTCCTGCGCCCGCCCGAGCTGCTGGAGGCTCGCGGGGGCGTCCCATCCGAGCGCTTGCGGGAGCTGGAGGACGCCCACGTGCGCCGGGTCCTCGCCCGCCAGAAGGACATCGGATTCGAGATCTTCACCGACGGCGAGCTCCGGCGGCGTAACTTCATGAGCGACTTCACGGACGCGGTCGAAGGCTTCGACCTCGGGGACGCGGTGGCCCGCTCGTGGCAGGCGGGGGCCGCGCCCAAGGGCGGGGTGAGCGGCGTCGCCGGGGTCGTGACGGGCAAGCTCCGCCGGGTGCGGAGGCTGACCGGACACGAGCTGCCCTTCCTGAAGGCGGAGAGCCCGGGCCCGATCAAGATGACGCTGCCGAGCGCGACCCAGTTCCCCGCGATCGCGTTCAAGCGGGGGACGACCGACGCCGTCTACCCCGACCACTCGGCGCTGCTCTGGGACATCGTCGAGATCCTGAAGGAAGAGCTCGCGGCCGTGGCCTCCGAGGGCGTGCCTACATCCAGATCGACGCCCCGCGCTACAGCTACTTCGTGGACGCGAAGTGGCGCGACTGGATCCGCGCGGAGATGAAGATGGAGCCGGACGCCCTGCTCGAGGAATCGATCCGGGCGGACAACGCGTGTCTCGAGGCGGCGCGGCGCCCCGGGGTGGTCCTCGCGATGCACCTCTGCCGGGGGAACAACCGCAGCCACTGGTACGCGGAGGGCGGCTACGACGCCATCGCGGAGCGGCTCTTCGGGACGATGGCGGTGGACCGCTTCCTGCTGGAGTACGACGACGCCCGCTCGGGGACGTTCGAGCCCCTGCGCTTCGTCCCCCGGGGCCGGGAGGTGGTGCTCGGACTCGTCAGCTCCAAGCTGCTCAGCAGCTCGAGAGCGCGGACGAGCTCGCGCGGCGGATCGACGAGGCGGCCCGCTACGTCCCTCTCGACGACCTCGCGCTCAGCCCCCAGTGCGGCTTCGCCTCCACCATGGAGGGCAACCTCCTCACCGAGGAGGAGCAGTGGGCGAAGCTGCGGCTCGTGGTGGAGACGGCGCGGCGCGTCTGGGGCTAGCCGCGAGAATGGATGCGCTGCTCCGGCTGACCGGCGTCTCCAAGTCCTTCGCGGGCGTGCGCGCGCTCAAGGACGTCTCGTTCGACCTCCGGCCCGGCGAGGTCCACGCCCTCGTGGGGGAGAACGGAGCGGGCAAGAGCACGCTCATCCGCGTCGTCACGGGCGCGCACCGGCCGGACGCGGGGACCGTCGAGATCGGAGGCCGGCCGCTCGTCCGCGCCGATCCCCTGCTCGCCCGCGAGCTGGGGATCGCCCCCATCTACCAGCAGCCCGCCCTCTTTCCCGACCTCACGGTGGCCGAGAACCTCGCCTTCGGGCAGGAGCCGGGCGGATCCTGGCGCCGGATCGACTGGCGGGCCCGGCGGCGGCGGGCCGCGGAGATGCTCGAGCGCGTGGGGGCGCGCATCGACCCCGACGCGCTCGCCGGCTCGCTGCGCATGGCCGAGCAGCAGCTCGTGGAGATCGCGCGGGCCTTGGGAGCGCGCGCCCGCGTCCTCCTGATGGACGAGCCCACGGCCGCCCTCGCCGAGCCGGAGGCCGAGCGCCTGCTCGAGCTCGTGCGCGAGCTCAAGGCGGCGGGCGTCGGCATCGTCTACATCTCGCACCGGCTGGGGGAGGTCGCCCGCATCGCCGACCGCGTGACCGTCCTGCGCGACGGGGCGGTGGTGGCCACGCGGCCCGCCGACGAGGTGGCGGACGGCGAGCTCATCCGCCTGATGGTCGGGCGGGAGCTCGCCGCCGTCTTCCCGAAGCGCGAGGTTCCGCGAGGCGATGTCGTGCTCGAGGCGCGCGGCCTCGGGTCGTCCGCCGCGGGCGTCCGCGACGCGAGCTTCGCCGTCCGCAGCGGGCGAGATCCTCGGGATCGCCGGGCTCGTGGGCTCGGGGCGGACGGAGCTGGCGCGCGTGCTGTTCGGCCTCGACGCCCGCCGACGCGGGCGAGCTCGTCCTGCGCGGCGCCGCGGTGCGCGTCTCGCTCGCCTTCGCGACGCAGTCGCCCTCGGCCTCGCCTACGTCCCCGAGGACCGGCGCCGCCACGGCGTCATCCCCGAGATGAGCGTCGTCGACGAACACGACCCTCGCCGTGCTGCGCGCAGATGGCCTCGGGCCCCTTCCTCGACGCCGCGCGGGAGCGCGCGCTCGCCGCCGGCTTCGTCGGAGCGCTTCGCGCATCAAGGCCGCGTCCCTCGACAGCGCCGTCGTCGACGCTCTCCGGCGGCAACCAGCAGAAGGTCGCGCTCGCCCGGTGGCTCGCGACGGAGCCCAAAGTGCTCGTGCTCGACGAGCCCACGCAGGGGGTGGACGTGGGGGCGAAGGCCGAGATCCACGGGCTCATGGTCGACCTCGCCGAGCAGCGGTCTCGCCATCGTCATGATCTCGTCCGAGCTGCCCGAGGTGCTGGGGATGAGCGACCGCATCGCGGTCATGCGCGGGGGCACGATCGTGGCGACGCTCGACCGCGCGGAAGCGACGCCCGAGGGCCTCATCGCGCTGCGCTCTCGGCCACGTCGCCCGCTCCGGAGGCCCGCCATTAGGAACGCCCTCGCAGAGGCACCGCCGCGAAGCCTCCGTGGGCCTGGCCCTCCTCGCCCTCCTGGGGTTCCTCGCCCTTCGCGCTCCCGGGTTCTTCGCGGTCGCGAACCTCCGCGACCTCCTCGTCTCGAACGCGCCCGTCCTCGTCGCCGCGGTGGGGATGACGCTCGTGGTCCTCGCCCGTCATATCGACATCTCGATCGGGTCGCAGTTCGCGATCGGCGGGGTGGCGGCGGGCCTCCTCGCCAAGACGGGAATGCCCATGCCCGCGGTGGCGGCGGGCGCCGTCCTCGCCGGCGCTTTCCTCGGCGCGATCAACGGGGCACTCGTGGCCGGCCTCGGGCTTCCGTCGATCGTGGTGACGCTCGCCACGATGGTCCTCCTGCGCGAGTCGCTGCGGTGGGCGACCGAGGGCGTGTGGGTCCAGGACCTGCCCGCGGGCTTCCAGTGGTTCGGCCTCGGGCAGGAGTCGGGGCGGGTGGCGGTGGTGCTCGCCGGGCTCGCCGTGTTCGCCGCTTTCGCGTGGGGCCTGCGCCAGCTGGCGGCGGGACGCGCGGTCTACGCCACCGGCTCCGAGCCCGAGGCGGCCCGGCTCGTGGGGATCCGGCCGCGGCGCGTGGTCTTCGGCGTGTTCGTGGCCATGGGCGCGCTCACGGGCACTCGCCGCGCTCCTCACGTCGATCCAGTTCATCGACGTGCAGACGAACGCGGGCGTGGGGCTCGAGATGAAGGTGATCGCGGCGGTGGTGGTGGGGGGCACCGCGATCTCCGGAGGCCGGGGGACGCTCTGGGGCACGCTCCTGGGGGTGGCCCTCCTCGGCGCGATCGGGCCCGCCCTCACGTTCCTGGGCACCGAGGCGCACTGGGAGCGGGCCCTCCAGGGCCTGGTGATCCTGCTCGCGGTGGCCGCGGACGCGCTCGAGCAAGGGAGACGACGTGTCCGGCGCTGAGCGGCTCTTCGGCCGGCTGCGCCACGAGGGCCTGCTCGCGCTCGTGGTGCTCGCGGAGATCGCGTACTTCGGCTTCCGGGGGACCAACTTCCTGACGATCGGGAACGCCTTCGAGGTGGTGAGGGCGAGCGTCGAGATCGGCCTCCTCGCCCTCGCCCTCACCGCGGTCATCCTCACCGGCGGTATCGACCTTTCGGTCGGCTCGCTCCTCGGCCTGTCGGCCGTCCTCCTGGGATGGGGGATGCGCGAGCAGGGATGGCCCCTCGTCGTGGCGGTGCTCGTGGCCCTGGGAGTGGGCCTCGTCGGCGGAGGGTTGAACGCGCTGCTCGTGGCGCGGCTCGGCATCCCCCCGCTGATCGTGACGCTCGGCACCTTCTCGCTCTTCCGCGGCATCGCCGAAGGCTGGACGGGGGGCGTGCGCAACTACACGGACTTCGCGGACGGGCTGCTGTTCCTGGGCCAGGGCCGCCTTCCCGGAGGCGTGCCCGCGCAGCTCCCGATCCTGGCGCTCGTCGCGGCCTTCTTCTGGCTGCTCCTGCACCGTACGGGCGTGGGACGCGGCCTGCGCGCCATCGGCTTCTCGCCGGATGGCGCACGCCACGCGGGGATCCCGGTGGAGCGCCGGCTCGTGCTCGTGTACCTCCTGAGCGGTCTCACCGCGGGCCTCGCCGCCGTCGTGTACGCGGCGCGGCTGGGCCAGGCGAAGGCGGACGCGGGCACGGGCTACGAGCTCTACGCGATCACCGCGGTGGTGCTCGGGGGAACGTCGATCTTCGGGGGCCGGGGGACGGTCCACGGCACCGTCCTCGGCGTGGCCGCGGTGGCGCTCCTCCAGAACGGCCTGCGCCTCGCCGACCTCCCCACGGAGCTCGCGGGGATCCTGACCGGGGTGCTGCTCGTCGCGGCCATCGGCCTGAACCGGCTCGTCTCGGACCGGGCCCGCCTCTAGGGGCGCTCGTTCGCGGGCAACACGAGTCGGGCCGTCGTCCCCTTCCCGTGCTCGCTCGCGAGCTCGAGCGTCCCTCCGTGAAGGGACGCGACCTCGCGAACGATGGTGAGCCCCGAGCCCGTTCCCTGCTGCTCCTGCTTCTCCCGTCCGCTCTGCACGAAGAGGTCGCTGATCCGAGCCAGGTCCTCGGCCCGCACGCCGACACCCCGGTCCCGCACCTCGATCACCGCCCGCGGCCCCGAGGCGAGAAGGGCGAGCGTCACCTCCGTCCCCGATTCGGTCGAGAACTTGATGGCGTTGTCGAGCAGGCGCTGCACCGCGGCCGCGATCATCTCGGGATCGCCGGTGACGAGGGGAGCGTTGTCGCACGCCTCCAGTCGCAGGGAGACGCCCTGGGCGAGCGCCCGCGCTTCCGCGAACCGGAGGCACTCCCGGAGGAGGTCGGGCAGGTCCGGGAGCGGCCGCTTGCGGAGCTCGAAGGACCGGCGGGCCTCCCCGGTCTGGACGTCCACGAGGAACACGAGGTTCTCCGCCAGGCGGACGAGGCGCTCGCTTCCCGCGAGGATCCCGTCGAGGACCTGGCGGACCTGCTCCCGATCGAGGTCCGCGGTGGCGTCGCGCAGGAGCTCGGCCCCCCCGGCGAGCCAGGTCACGGGGGTCCGGATCTCGTGGTTCATGACCGCGAGGATCGCGTTCTTCACCTCGGCCACCTGGCGGTCGCGCAGGGAGTCGAGACGGCGCTGGCGGTCGAGACGCGCGCGCACGGAGACGAGGAGATCGTCGGGCATGATCGGCTTGACGAGGTAGTCGTCCGCTCCGAGCTTCTTCCCGGCGAGGACATCGTCGTGCTCGCCCTGGCCGCTCAGGAAGACGAAAGGCACGCGATCCCACTGCGGCCGCGCCCGCACGGCGTCGTAGAAAGCATAGCCGCCCATCCTGGGCATGTTGATGTCGGAGAGGACGAGGTCGGGCACCGCGGACGCCATGCGGGTGAGGCCCTCCTCCCCGTTGCCGGCGCCCGAGACGCGGTAGCCTTCGTCCTCGAGGATCGTGACGATAAGGTCGCGCACCTCGGCTTCGTCTTCGACGACCAGGATGCTTTCGCCCGGCATGGCCCCGCAGTCCGGTGGCGGCGAGAGGCCGCCGACCGAGGCTACGACGGAGCCGCGGGCGGCGTCAACGGCCAATCGCTATACTCGGGCGTCCGGGGCGCCTTGGTGCTCACCCTCCCGGAAAGGAGCCGCCGATGACCCGCCGCCCGCTGATCGTCCTCTTGTCCGCGCTCCTCGCGGGCGCTTGCGGTGGAGCCGGCGAGTCGAAGAAGGCCGACGCCCCCGGAGGGACGCTCACCGTGGCCATGATGCCCAAGAACAAGGGCAACCCCTACTTCGTGAGCTGCCACAAGGGCGCCCAGGAGGCGGCGGCGGAGCTCGGGGTGAAGGTCCTGTGGGACGGGCCCACCGAGACGGATCCCGCGAAGCAGAACGAGGTGGTGGAGGCCTGGATCACCCGCGGCGTCGACGTCATCGCGGTGAGCGTCGAGAACAGGGAGGCGATCTCCACCGTCCTTCGGAAGGCCAGGGGCAAGGGCATCAAGGTCGTGACCTGGGACGCGGACGCGGAGGGTGACGCCCGCGACTTCTTCGTGAACCAGGCCACCCCGCAAGGCATCGCCGAGGTCCTCCTCGAGCACACGTCGCGCATCCTCGGAGGGAAGGGCTCGTTCGCGATCGTCACCGCCTCCCTCACCGCGGCCAACCAGAACGAGTGGATCAAGCACATCAAGGAGGGTCTCGCCGGGAAGTACTCGGACCTGAAGCTCGTGGACATCCGCCCGAGCGACGACGACAGGAAGCGCGCCTTCGACGAGACCCAGACGCTCCTGAAGGTCCACCCCGAGGTCAGGGCGATCATGGCCATCGCCTCCCCGGCGGTGCCGGGTGCGGCAGAGGCGGTGAAGCAGTCGGGCCGGACGGACGTCAAGGTCACGGGCCTCGGTCTTCCCAACGCGTCCCGGCCCTACCTGAAGGACGGCGTGCTCGACTCCGTCGTGCTGTGGAACACGATGGACCTGGGGTACCTGACGATCCAGACCGCGTACGCGCCTGGCCAAGGGAACGCTCAAGCCGGGAGACGCGACGTTCGCCGCGGGCCGGCTCAAGACGTTGACCGTCGAGGGCGACAACGTCCTGCTCGGCGTGCCCTTCACGTTCACGAAGGAGAACGTGGACGGCTTCGACTTCTAGGTACTCGCCCCGGGGCGAGTCACTTCAAGTGGGTTCTGAAGCGACGGGAGGCCCTCGATGCCTCGGACCGACGACGCGCGTCCCGTACTCGACCGCTGGCTCGAGCGGGCGCTCGGCGACGGGGAGTCGGGGCGGCTCGGCACCGGCTGGCTGAGCGGCACGCTGAGCGTCTTTCTCGGCGGGCTGGGGCTGCTCGCGGTGCTCGTGCTCCGGTTTCCGGCCTGGCTCACCACCCCGACCTTCCGGGCGCTCTACCCGCTGCCCGTCGTGCGCGTGCTCGTCCAGGTGGTCATCGCCGCGGGATTCGTGGCGGGCTGCCTGAGCCTGCTCCTGCGGCGGCGTAAGGTGCTGGGCCTGACCGGGGCCCTTCTCTCGCTCCTCGCCGCGCTCCTCGGCGGCGGGGGAGTGGCGCTTCCCGACGCCGTCGACGCCCGTCCCTCCCTCGGTCTCGACTGGTTCCTGCTCAACCTCTTCCTGCTCGCGCTCCTCTTCGTGCCCCTCGAGCGAGTCTTTCCGCGCCTTCCCGAGCAGGGGCCCTTCCGCCTGGGCTGGACGACCGACACTGTGCACTTCTTCATGAGCCACCTGCTCGTGCAGGTGCTTTCCTTCCTGATCCTGCTTCCCGCGGTGACGGTCTCTCGGTTCTGGACGCCCACGGGTCTCGCCGCGGTGGTGAGGGGCCTGCCTCTCGGGGTGCAGTTCCTCGCCGCCGTCCTCGTCGCCGATCTCGCGCAGTACGCGGTGCACCGCGCCTTCCACCAGGTCCCGCGGCTCTGGCGCTTCCACGCGGTCCACCACTCGAGCCGCGACCTCGACTGGCTGGCCGGCTCGCGCCTCCACGTGGTGGACGCGGTGGCGACGCGCGCCCTCGTGCTCGTGCCCCTGCACCTGCTGGGGTTTGCCGAGAGCGCCCTCTACGTCTACCTCGTGTTCGTCTCCTTCCACGCCGTCTTCATCCACGCGAACGTGCGCTTCTCCTTCGGCCGCCTCGAGTCGCTCGTCGTCACTCCGCGCTTCCACCATTGGCACCACGCGGCGGCCGACGAGGCGCGCGACAAGAACTTCGCGGTGCACCTGCCGTGGTTGGACCGGCTCTTCGGGACGCGCTACCTGCCCGCGAACGAATGGCCGCCGCGGTACGGGATCGCGGGCGATCCTGTCCCCGAGGGATACCTCGACCAGCTCGCGTACCCCTTTCGAGGGGGGGTCAGCGCGTGAGGAGGACGACGGAGTAGCCGACCGCGGTCTTCCGTCCCGAGTTGCGGTAGGAGTGCCGCTGGTCGCCCCGGAAGACGAGCACGTCCCCCGGCTCCACCTTCCACTGCTCGCCCCCCACCGCGACGACCACTTCACCGTCCTCGCACGTGAAGTACTCGCGCGTGCCCGGCATGTGGGGGACGCCCGGGATGCGCCCTCCCGTCGGGATCTCCATCCGGTCGATGAGGACGCCGGGGATGGGATCGGGGAGGAGCTGCTTCACGCTGCCGTCGCCCTGGCGGCGCGACTTCAACGAGTCCTTCGCGTAGAGCCGCCCGCTCTCGCGGGGGGCGGAGGTCAGCTCCTCGATGGGCACCTGCAGCGAGGTCGCGACCTTGTCGAGGACGAGGAGGGTGGGGTTCGCCGCCCCCGTTTCCAGGTGGCCCCAGGTGGCGCGGGGGAGGCCGGCGAGGCGGGCCATCTGCTCCTGGGTCAGGCCGCGAGCTTCGCGCAGGTGGCGGATGTTCGCGGCGAGGCGACCGGCCAGCGGTTCCGCCATCGGTCGAGAGAATAGCGCTCCGCCAATGCATTGGCAATTCAGTTGGCGAATTGGCGGGGGTGAGCGATCGTTCGTGACGAGAACGCGGTGCAGACCGCGGAAGAGCGTTCCCCTCCCCCGACGTGGGGAGGGATAGGGTGGAGGGTCGATGGATGAGCGTCAACGGCCGGGCCGTGCTGATCACGGGGGGAAGCCGCGGGCTGGGAGCGGCGCTCGGGGGAGAGCTGGCCCGGCGGGGCGCGCGCGTCGTCCTCGTCGCCCGCGGGGGCGCCGCCCTCGAAGAGACCGTGGGGCGCATCCGGAGCGCGGGCGGGGAAGCCCACGGGCTCGTGGCCGACGTGGGGAGCAAGGAGGCGATCTATCCGCTCGTGGGCGCGGCCACCGGCCTCGTGGGGCCCGTGGACGTGGTCCTGCACAACGCGAGCACGCTGGGGCCGACGCCCCTGCGCCCGCTGTCGGAGACGGACTGCGAAGACTTCGCGCGAGTGCTGGAGACGAACGTGGTGGGCCCGCTCCGGCTGACGAAGGCCGTCGTAGGGTCGATGGTCCTGCGCGGGGGGGGGATCGTCGTGGGGATCAGCTCGGACGCGGGAGTGGAAGCCTACCCGGGGTGGGGCGCCTACGGGACGTCGAAGGCCGCGCTCGACCACCTGCTCCGCACCTGGGCCGTGGAGCTTCGCGACTCAGGAGTTCGCTTCCTGAGTGTCGACCCCGGGGAGATGGACACCGCGATGCACGCGGAGGCGATGCCGGAGGCCGACCGGTCTTCGCTCAAGACGCCGGAGGAGGTGGCCGCCCGTGTCGCGGACCTGATCGAGTCCGCGGACGACCTCCCGAGCGGCACGAGGGTGGAGGCCTCGCGGCTCTGGGCGCCCGCGTGAGCCCGGCCATCGTTCCCGCCTCGTGGCCGCGCGAGCACGACGCGGCGCGGCTCCTGCACCTGGATCCATCGTCCGGCCGCTTCGAAGACGCGTGGGTCCGCGATCTGCCGTCTCTACTGAGAGCGGGCGACCTGCTGGTCGTGAACGACGCGGGCACGCTGCCCGCGTCGCTCTCGGGGACGAGCCGCCGCGGGCCGGTCGAGGCGCGGCTCGCCGGGGTCCCCGCGGACGCGAGCGGCCCCTGGCCCGCAGTCCTTTTCGGGGCAGGGACGTGGCGGGAGAAGACGGAGGACCGGGGCGCGCCGCCTCTCTTCGTGACCGGCGATCGACTCGTCTTCGGAGGGGGCGCCCTTGCCGCGGTGGTGGCCGGCGTGTCCGCGGCGTCTCCACGCCTCGTCGACCTCTGCTTCGACCAGGATGGCGCGGCCCTCTGGGCGGCGCTCCACGCCATCGGCCGACCCATCCAGTACTCGTACCTCCGCGGGACTCTCGCTCCCTGGCACGTGCAGACGGCCTACGCGGCGCGTCCGTGGGCCGTGGAGATGGTTTCCGCGGGGTGGCCGCTGCGGCTCCCGCTCCTCGGCGAGCTTCGCCGAACGGGCGTGGCCGTTTCTAGCCTGACGCATGCTGCCGGGTTGTCCTCGACCGGCGACCCGGCGCTCGACGCCATGCTGCCGCTGCCCGAGCGCTCCGACATCCCCGCCTCGACGCTCGACGCGGTCGCGCGCGCCCGGGATGCGGGGCGCCGCGTCGTCGCGGTCGGCACGACCGTCGTGCGCGCCCTCGAGGGTCGCGCGGCGGAGGGCGGCAGCCCCTTGCGGGCGGGGCCGGGGGTGACGACGCTGCGTCTTGGCCCCGATCACTCGCTGCGTGTCGTGGACGGTCTCGTCACCGGACTCCACGAGCCGGGGGAAAGCCACTTCGAGCTGCTCCAGGCCTTCGCTTCCCGTGCTCTCCTCGACGCGGCGCTTGCCCACGCGGCTGGCGAGGGATACCTGGGCCACGAGTTCGGGGATCTGAGTCTGATGTTACCGTCCTACCCATTCCGGACGGAGTTCACGCGCGCGGCGCCTTAGTCGGGCAGCCGTTGCCCTGCGATCCAGACGGACTCGAGCGTCGTCGTGTTGCGGATGTCGGCCAGGGGATCGGACCGGAGGACGAGGAAGTCCGCCCACGCATTGGGCTCGATCCTTCCCACGTCCGCGAGTCCCATGCAGCGGGCGGCGCCACCGGTAGCGGCGAAGAGCGCCTCCGCCGGGGTGAGGCCGGCTTCGACCATGAGCCGCAGCTCCCGATGCTCGAAGTACCCCTGGAAGCGGGCGGGAGGGCCGGTGTCCGTGCCGAAGGCGATGGGGACCCCGGCGTCGGAGAGCGCCTTGAGGTTCCGGCTCGCTACCTTCAAGGTCTCGCGGTAACGCGCGGCCGCGGGGCTCGAGCGCACCCGCTCACGCCGCTCCGGCGACCGCAGCTCGGCCACGACGGCGGGATCCGCCGCCTTCAAGAAGAAGGGGTCGGCGAAGAAGTCGGGCTCCTCCGCGTAGACGAAGGTCGAGACCTCGCGCATGAGGGTCGGCGAGAGGCAGGTACCGCGCCGCTTCAGCTCCGCCACGAAGGCAGGGTCCATGTCCTTGTCGCGCACGCTGTGGGCCAGGAAGTCGACCCCCGCATCGAGGAGTCCCCGGGCATCCTCCAGGTAGAACAGATGCGCAGCGACCCGTAAGTTGCGCTGATGAGCCTCCTCGATGACGGCGCGATAGACCTCCGGCGTCATCTTCGGCGTCGTACCGAGGTTGTCGTCCACGCGGATCTTCACCCAGTCCGGCTTCTTCGCGGTCACCGCCTCCACCTGGGCGCGCGCGGCCTCCGGTGTCGTTCCGTCCACCACCGCCCCCGCGACGTGGAGGCGGGCCCGATCGAGGGACGTCGTCCGCTGCTCGTCGCGCACTCGGAACCCCTCGTCGCGGTCGCCGCCGAGGCTCACCACCGTGGTCACGCCGTAGCGGGCGTACAGGCGGAGCTGGTCGAGCACGTTCTCGCGCGTGTAGAGCTCGGGACCTGCGCGGAGGCCGCGCGTCTCTCCGACGTGCCCGTGCGTGTTCACGAGGCCGGGCAGGACGAAGCGTCCGGTGAGGTCAGTGCGCTCCGCGCCCTTCGGCAGTGCCACGCCCGGGCCCACGGCCACGAACCGTCCACCCTCGACGACGAGCACCGCGTTCTCCACGGGCGGCCGCCCCGAACCGTCGAAGAGGCGCGCCCCCACGAAGGCGCGGACGCGTGGGGTGGGAGCGGGCGCGCCGGCAACGACCGCGACCGAGGCGAGGACGAGGAAAGAGGCGAAGGCATGGACCCCCTTCATGCGCCGCATGGTAGCCGAGATCAACTCCGTCCGGACGGAGTCCGGCCAGTTGCCGTGCCGCATCTTCTATCCAAGAATGACGGGAACCATGAACCTTGCCCCGGTCCTCCTCGCCGCCGCCCTCGCTTCGCCCGACACCACGTCGCCCGAGCCCTCCCGGCAGCTCGTGCGCGGGATCTACGAGGAGCTCGTGAACTCGAACACGAGCTACTCGACGGGGCAGACGACGCCGGCCGCGCAGGCCATGGCCAAGCGCCTCCTCGACGCGGGCTTCCCCGCCGGGGACGTCTTCGTGGGCGGCGCGGCTCCCCACAAGGGCAACGTGGTCGTCCGCTACCGCGGCACGGGCGCGGGCCGCCCGCTCCTGTTGCTCGCCCATCTCGACGTAGTGGAAGCGAAGCGGGACGACTGGAGCTTCGATCCGTTCAAGCTGCTCGAGAAGGACGGCTACTTCTACGGGCGGGGGACCGGGGACGACAAGGCCCAGGCCGCGATCTGGGTGGCGAACCTCGTCCGCTACAAGCAGGAAGGCCTCCGTCCGAAGCGCGATCTCATCGTGGCCCTCACCGCCGACGAGGAGGGCGGCGGACCCTACAACGGGGTCGACTGGCTCCTCGCGAACCGGAAGGATCTGATCGACGCGGAATACTGCCTGAACGAGGGCGGCTGGGGCGAGATGCGGGGCGGCAAGCGGCTCTTGAACCTCGTGCAGGTGGGGGAGAAGCACTCGTCGAGCTATCGCGTCGAGGTCCGCAATCCGGGTGGCCACAGCTCGCTGCCCGTCAAGGAGAACGCGATCTACCGGCTGGCCGCCGCCCTGCAGCGTCTGTCCACGCACGAATTCGAGTTCCGGCTGAACGACGTGACGCGCAAGTACCTGGAGGCGCTCGCGGGCCTGGAGGCGGAGCCGCTGTCGTCGCAGCTCAGGAGGGCGGCCGCCGGCGACCCCGCGGCGATGCGCGCCGCCTCCGCGGCGTCCCCCCAGTGGAACGCGGTGATGCGCACGACTTGCGTCGCCACCGGGCTCGACGGCGGGCACGCGGAGAACGCGCTCCCCCAGACCGCGGGCGCGCGCGTCAACTGCCGCATCCTCCCCGAGCAGACGACGGAAGAGGTGCTCGAGATCCTGCGCAAGGCGGTCGACGACGACAAGGTCACGGTGTCGGTGCTGCGCGCCAACGGCTCGAGCCCGATGTCCCCGATGCGGGACGACGTCTTCGCGGCCACGCGGCGCCTCACGACGGCGTTCTGGCCGGAGGTCGTCACCGTGCCCTTCATGGTCATGGGAGGCACGGACGGGCGGATGCTGCGCCAGGCCGGGATCCCGACCTACGGGGTGCAGGGAATCTTCTACGACTCGGCGGACATCCGTTTCCACGGCCGGGACGAGCGCGTGGGGGTGCGTGAGTTCTACGAGGCGCAGGAGTTTCTCTACCGGCTCGTGAAAGAGCTCGTTCAATAGACCGGTGTACTCGCCCCGGGGCGAGTTACCTCAAGTAATGTCTCAATCAACTCGGTCCGGACGGAGTAACCTTTCTACCCGTTCCGGGCCTCACCGTCCTCGCGGGCTCGTGTTAGCCTCTCGCGCGTGAAAAGACCGTCACTCGTCCTGATCCTCGGCTCGCTCGCGGCTACGGCACCCGCGGAGGTCGTTCGCATGGAGATCGCCTCACGCGAGCCGTTCGCGGGAGGACAGCCGTGGGGCGCGGTCGGAGCCTACGAGAAGATCCGCGGCCGGCTCGTCTACGCGGTCGACCCCGCGAATCCCGCGAACGCGGCGATCGTCGACTTGAAGCTCGCCCCGCGCGATCTGCGCGGACGGGTCGGGTTCGCGGGCGACTTCGTCCTCCTGAAGCCGATCGACCTCGAAAAGGGAAACCATCGGCTCCTCTACGACGTGAACAATCGCGGCAACCTGGGCATCCTCGCGCGCCTCAACCGCGGGGAGGGGACGAACGACCCAAAGACGGCGGCCCACGCCGGAAACGGCTTCCTGATGCGGCAGGGCTACTCGCTCCTCTGGAGCGCCTGGAACTGGGACGTGCAGCCCGGCAACGGCCGCCTGCAGATCGACCTCCCGATCGCGACGGAGGGGGGCAGGACGATCACGGGGACGGTCGTGGCCGAGATCGTGGCGGACGAGAGGACGGAGGTCCGGCCCTTCGCGTGGGGGGACAGCCGGTGCTACGAGGTCGTGGACGCCACGTCGAACCGCGACGCCACGCTGACCGTCCGCGACGAGCAGCGGGCGCCGCGAACGGAGGTGCCGCGGGAACGCTGGCGCTTCGAAGACGCGACGCACGTGCGGCTCGACGGAGGGTTCGAGCCCGGGCGGATCTACGAGCTCGTTTACACGGCGAAGGACCCCCGCGTCGTGGGGCTGGGCCTCGCCGCCATCCGCGACGCGATCTCCTTCTTTCATTTCTCGACGCGCGACGCGGTGGGGACCGGGAACCCTCTCGTGCGCCCGGGGCCGGACGGACAGCCGCGGCCGGACGCCGAGAAGGCCATCGTCTTCGGGATCTCGCAGTCGGGCCGGGTCATCGCGCACATGGTCTTCCAGGGCCTGCACGTCGACGAGTCGGGCCGCATGGTGTTCGAGGCGGCGATGCCCCACGTGGCGGGCGCGGCCAAGGGCTCGTTCAACCACCGCTTCGCCCAGACCACCCGCCACCCGAGCCCGCTCGAGGACCACCAGTACCCGGCCGACTTCTTCCCGTCCACGACGACGCCCGATACCGACCCCGCCACTGGACGCACCGGGGACGTACTCGCGGTGGCCAGGGCCATGGGGCAGGTGCCGCTCCTGATGTACACGGGCACCTCCACCGAGTACTGGACGCGGGCCGCGTCGCCGCTCCACACGAACACGGCGGGGACGAAGGACGCGGCAGTGGACGAGCGCGTGCGCGTCTATGTCATCGCGGGCGGCCAGCACGGGATCACCGCCGCCCGCGATCGTGTGTTCGCGAACTTGCCCAATCCCCTGGACCATTCCCCGCCCCTCCGTGCCCTCCTCCTCGCCCTCGACCGCTGGGCGACTGCGGGCACCCTGCCGCCCCCGAGCCTCTACCCGCGGATCGACGGGAACGCCCTCGTAACCGCGACCGCCTACGCCGCGAGCTTCCCTCGCATCCCGGGCGCGCGTCCCCCCCGCGGCAACCTCGAGCCTCCGCGTCTCGACCTCGGCCCGCGGTTCGAGCCGCAGGGGATCATCGACCGACAGCCCCCCGTCTTCGGGGCGGCCTTCGTCACGCTCGTTCCCGCCCCCGACGCGGACGGCAACGACCTCGGCGGGATCCGGCTGCCGGAGGTGGCCGTGCCTCTCGGCACCTACACCGGCTGGAACCTGCGCCCGGCCGCGATGGGAGCGGAAGGCCACCTCGCGCGCTGGAGCGGGTCCTTCTTCCCGTTCGCCACCGCCGCGGCGGAGCGGACGAAGGCAGGCGATCCGCGGGCCTCGCTCGCGGAGCGCTATTCGAGCCAGGCCGATTACGTCCGGCGCGTGGAAGCCGCGGCCGACGGCCTGCGGAAGCAGGGCTACCTGCTCGACGAAGACGCCCGTGCCCTCGTGGAAAAGGCGCTTGGCCTCCCCTGGCCCCCGCCTGTTCAATAAGGAGAACCCGATGCGCAGTGCCCGCGTCTTCCTCGCCGTCCTCGCGGCGGCGGCTCTAGACCCCACCGCCGGCGCCGACTCGGACAAGCCGCTCCTCGGCTTCACCGCGGAGGCCTCAGCCCTCCAGAGGGACCTCGAGTCGCGCTTCGACGACCGGTTGAAGGCGGACAACCTGCGGGAGTGGATGAAGCGGATGGCCGCGCGCCCGCACGAGCTGGGCTCGAAGAACGGGAAGGACGTCGCGGAGTTCGCGGCCGCCCGGTTCCGGGAGTGGGGCTACGACACGCGCATCGAGGAATTCCAGGTTCTCTTCCCGACGCCGAAGACCCGCCTCCTGGAGATGGTCGAGCCCACCAGGTACCGGGCCGTCCTCGCCGAGCCGCCGCTCAAGGAGGACGCGACGTCCGGCCAGGCGGCGGAGCAGCTGCCCATCTACAACGCGTATTCGGTGGACGGCGACGTGACGGGCCCGCTCGTCTACGTCAACTACGGCGTACCCAAGGACTACGAGGAGCTGGAGCGCCGCGGCATCGACGTCGAGGGCAAGATCGTGATCGCCCGCTACGGCGGCTCCTGGCGGGGGATCAAGCCCAAGGTCGCGGCCGAGCACGGGGCGGTGGGCTGCCTCATCTACTCCGACCCGCGGGACGACGGCTACTTCGAGGGCGACGTCTACCCGAAAGGGGCGTGGCGCAACGAGAGGGGAGCGCAGCGCGGCTCGGTGGCGGACATGCCGCTCTACCCGGGCGACCCGCTGACTCCGGGCGTGGGGGCGACGGCGGACGCGAAGCGCCTGGACAGGAAGGACGCGAAGACGCTGACGAAGATCCCCGTGCTGCCGATCTCGTACGCGGACGCCCGGCCCCTCCTGCAGGCGCTCGAGGGCCCGATCGCCCCCGAGGACTGGCGCGGCGCGCTGCCCCTCACGTACCACCTGGGGCCCGGCCCCGCGAAGGTCCGCCTCGCGCTCGCGTTCGACTGGAAGCTCGTCCCCGCCCGTAACGTCATCGCCGTGCTGCCGGGGGCGGATCGGCCCGACGAGTGGGTGGTGCGCGGCAACCACCACGACGGCTGGGTCAACGGCGCCGCCGACCCCGTGAGCGGCGCGGTCGCCCTCCTGGAGGAAGCGCGCGTGGTGGCGGAGCTCGCCAAGGCGGGCTCGCGGCCACGGCGCACGCTCGTCTACGCGCTCTGGGACGGGGAGGAGCCCGGCCTTCTCGGCTCCACGGAATGGGCGGAGGCGCACGCCGCCGAGCTCCGGAAGAAGGCGGTCGTCTACGTCAACACCGACGGCTACGGCCGGGGGTTCCTCAGCATGGGCGGCTCGCACACGCTCGAGCCCTTCATGAACGAGGTCGCGCGCGACGTCACGGATCCGCAGACGAAGGTCAGCGTCCTCGAGCGCGCCCGGGCCTCCCGCCAGATCGACGGCTCGCCCGAGGAGAGGAAGGAGGCGAAGGAGCGCACGACCTTGCGCCTGTCGCCTCTGGGGTCGGGCTCGGACTTCACGCCGTTCCTCCAGCACGTGGGCGTGCCCACGCTCAACCTCGGCTTCGGGGGAGAGGACGGAGGCGGCTCCTACCACTCGATCTACGACTCCTTCGACCACTTCACTCGCTTCGGCGACCCGACGTTCGCGTACGGGGTCACGCTCGCCAAGGTGACGGGCCGGACCGTGCTGCGCCTCGCCAACGCCACGGCGCTTCCCCTCGATCCCTCGGCTCTCGCGGAGACGGTGGGCCGCTACGCTAAGGAGGTGGAGAAGCTGGCGGGCGATCTTCGGGAGGAGACCGAGGAGGAGAATCGCCGCGTGCGCGAGCGGCTGTACGAGCTCGCCGCCGATCCGAAGCAGCCCTTCGTCGCCCCGAAGGCGAAGGACGCCGTCCCCTACCTGAACTTCGCGCCGCTCCAGAACGCGGTGGCGCGGCTCGCGAAGAGCACGGCCGAGTACAAGAAGGCCGCCGAATCCGCGGGTCGCCTCGCCCCCGCCGCCCAGGACACGCGAAACGCGGCCCTCGCGGCCCTCGAGCAGCGCCTGCTGCGGGCGGAGGGTCTCCCCGGACGCCCGTGGTTCCGGCACCAGGTCTACGCACCCGGCTTCTACACGGGCTACGGGGTGAAAACCCTGCCCGCGATTCGCGAAGCGCTGGAGCAGCGCCAGTGGGCGCTCGCCGCGGCCCAGGTGGAGGTGGTGGCGCGTACGCTCGAAGGCTACGCGGCGGAAGTGGAGCGGCTCACCGCGGCGAGCGAGCCGCGCGCCGCTAGCGAGACTCGTCCACCCGCACCCGCACCGAGCGCTGCTCGCTGAAGCTTCGGGAGGACGCGCCCAGGACCTCGCGCGCGCGCACCTCCGCCTGCCGCATCGCGCCGCCCACCTCGATCCACTGCCCGAGCGCCCCCGAGACCGTGGTCCGCAGGTCCTGGCCCACCACGATCGGGCCCTCCCCGCCCGTGTTCTCCGCCCAGAGCTCGAGGGTGACGCCGCCCGCCGTGAGGCGGGGGACGACGTGGAAGCCCGTGCCCGACTCCGCGTAGACGGTCCCCCCGGTCGCCACGGGCCCCGACGGTGTTCCCACGACCCCGACGGACGTGTAGGGCTCCGAGCGTCCCACGCGGATGAGCGCGGGGTGCCCTTCGAGCGTTCGGATCTGCTGCGTCACGTCGTCGGACGACGTGGAGCTCGAGGCGCCGAACGCCCCCGTCACCACCGTGCGCTGGGTGGAGACGACGCCCCCCACGCCGGCCGACTGCCCCGCGGTCGTGGTCGCCACGCCCTGGCGGACGCTGATGACGAGGGAGCGGGGCGGCGTGTCGAGGGTGGTCAGGAGCGCCTCGATCCGGGCGAGGGCCTGCGGAGTCGCGCGCACCACGAGGCGCGTGTCGAGGCCGGTCACGCTGCCTTCGGGACCCGCGATCGGAGCGAGGACGGGGATGAGGTCGGCCGCCGGCCGGTTCCGGAGGGGGATGACCTTGAGGACGGTCTCGTCCGCGCGCGCGGGCGCCATCGCACCCAGCACGAGGACGGCGAGCAGCAGGGGCAGGCTTCGTCGCACCATGCCCCAGGATAGCGCGCTACTGCTCCCGAAGACACGCGATCGGGCTTACCCGGACGGCGCGGGACGCGGGGACGGCGCAGGCGAGGACGGCGACAAGGCCGAGCCCGGCCGCGCCGGTCCCGTACGTCGCGGGATCGTACGGGGCGACGCCGAAGAGCAGGGAGCGGACGAGGTGCGATCGCGGCGAACCCGCGAGGAGCGAGGTGCGGAAGCGCTCGTTCTCGACGGAGCTCGCGGTCAGCCGATCGAGGCGGGTGACGTCGGTGAGCGTGAGGTCGGCGTCGAAGGCCCGCACCACGCGCCGCGCCGCGGCGACCTGCTCGTCCGGCGGCCCCGTGCCGCGGACGACGAACGTCATGCCGTGGCTCGGGTCCAGCGCGTGCGGCGAATAGGCCTCGGGGCGCACCGGTCGATCGAGCCCGTCCTGCCGGATGTCCGCGACGACCCCCACGACCGTGACCCAGGGGTCGTCGTCCTGCGGTCGTCCGAACTTCACCTATGGGAAAGCAATATGAGAGCCGTTCTGGCCCCGCTTCAGAGCCGTCTACGTCCGATGACTCCTCCGCAGCCCGAGGGCGAGAAATCCGGGCAGGAACGCGAAGGCCCAGGACAGGAAGTGCCGCGCGTAGTCGGGCCCTCCCGGGGCGGGGCGGGTCCAGATCCCGGAGATCGCGTAGAAGGCGAGGCCGGAGGCGACGGCGGCGGCGAGCCCGCGCACGACGATGTCGCGAGTGGGGTCCTTCGGCTCGCCCAGGGCGCGCCCCTGGAGGAAGGCGAGGGCGATCCAGAACGCCATCCACGCCGGGAACATGGCCCCGTAGCCCAGGAGCGGAGCGAGCGCGTAGAAGAAGACCCCGGCGCCCAGACCGATGGCCGCCCCTCCCAGGGCGCCCACGAACGCGCGTCCGCGGGGAACGCCGAGATGGAGCCCGATGGCGAGGCAGAGGACCAGGCCGTGGAGGAGGCCCCAGACGGGGCGATGCGCGGTGACGAAGCGGGCCCAGAGGAAATCGCCGAAGGTCATGAGGACCGCGATCAGGAGGGTGCCGAGAAAGGCCGAGGGGATCCCGGTCATGGTCGCGAGAGAATAGCGCGACAAGGGCAGTTCATGGACATGAACGCGCGCGACGTCTTCCTTTATGGGTCGATCTGGCTCTCGCTCGCGGCGTGGACCGTCGCGGAGTGCCTGCGCCTCGTGCGTCCGCAGGGGAAGCCGGCGGGCGTCACGCCCAAGCTCTGGCTCGCGGGCGCCGCCCTCGCCTGGCTGCACGTCGCCCTCGCGTTTCACCTTCGTCACGGCTGGAGCCACGGGTCGGCGTTCGCGGAGACGGCGCGTCAGACGGAGGAGTTCTTCGGATACCGGGTGGGAGCCGGGGTCTTCGTGAATTACGCCTTCCTCGCGGTGTGGGGGATCGACGCCCTCTGGTGGGCCTTGCGCCCGGCGAGCTTCGAGGAGCGGCCGCCCGCCGTCGACGCCTCGATCCGCGCCTTCTTCGTCTTCATGTTCGTGAACGGCGCGATCGTGTTCGGGCACGGGCCCGTCCGCGTCCTCGGGATCTTCTCCGTGATTGCGCTCGCCGTCGCGTGTTACGTTGGCCGGCATGAGTGAAGCGTCGCTCGCGCGGGCGGGGGCCGCCCGCTGGCCCTTCTACTACGGCTGGGTCAACCTGGCTCTCGCCGCCGTGGCCATGGTCGCGACGCTTCCCGGCCGCACCCAGGGCCTGGGCCTCGTCACCGAGCCGCTGCTGCGCGACCTGGCGCTCGACCGCGAGACCTTCGCGGTGGTCAATTTCTGGGCGACGCTCGTGGGATCGCTCTTCTGCCTCGGCGTCGGCCGCCTCGTGGACCGGGCGGGGAGCCGGCTCGTCCTCACCGCGATCGCCCTCGCCCTGGGGGCGGTCGTGCTCGCCATGAGCGGAGTCCGGGAGCTGTGGACCCTCGCCTTCCTCGTCACGCTGACGCGGGGCCTGGGGCAGAGCGCCCTCTCCGTCGTGAGCCTGGCCCTCGTGGGCAAGTGGTTCTCGCGGCGGCTCTCTCTCGCCATGGGCGTGTACTCGGTCGTGATGAGCGTCGGCTTCATGGCCGCCTTCCCGGCGGTGGGGGCGGCGGTGCAGTCGAGCGGTTGGAGGAGCGCCTGGTGGGGCATCGGGCTCGCCCTCCTCTTCGTGGCCGCTCCGCTCTTCGCCCTGCTCGTGCGCTCGACGCCCGAGGAGTGCGACCTCGAGGTCGACGGCGGTCCAGGCCCTGCCGAGAATGGCGGCGCCGCCATCGGAGCCACCCTCGGACAGGCGCTGCGGACACCCGCGTTCTGGGTCTTCGCGGCGTCGGGGGCCGTCTACGGGCTCGTGGCCTCGGGGATAGCACTCTTCAACGAGTCGATCCTCGCCGAGCGCGGGTTCGATCCCGCCATGTACTACCGCACCCTCGTGATCACCGCGCTCTTCGCCCTCGCCGGGAACTTCGCGGGAGGTGCTTTCGCCGTCCGCGGGTCGATGCGCCGCCTCCTCGGGACGGGGCTCGTCCTCCTGGCGCTCTCGCTCGCGGCGCTGCCCCACGTCACGACGGCCTTTCACGTGACGGCCTACGCGGTGGTGATGGGGGTCGCCGGCGGCTTCGTGATCGTCGTCTTCTTCACGTTCTGGGGCAAGGCGTACGGCCGCGCGCATCTCGGCCGCATCCAGGGGGCGGC
This sequence comes from uncultured Acidobacteriota bacterium, assembly GCA_963742595.1. Classification (GTDB taxonomy): domain Bacteria; phylum Acidobacteriota; class Vicinamibacteria; order Fen-336; family Fen-336; genus CAVPGH01. The sequence continues at coordinate 3,269,319 of CAVUMT010000001.1, forward strand.
CCAGATCCTGACCGTGCTCGCTTCGGCGGTGGGTCCTTTCGTCCTCGCCCGTTGCCAAACCACGACCGGGTCGTACGCCCCCGCCTTCTATGCGCTCGCGGCAGTGGTGACCGCCCTCGCCCTGACCGCGTTCGTGGTGCGCGTGCCGCCAGGGGCGGAGCCCGCCCCGAAGCGGGCCTGACTCAGGAGAGCTTGCTCCTGAGCAGCGCGGCGTCGAGGCTCCACTCGCCCGACCCGCGCGCCGAAATGTACAAGAAGACGAAGCAGTAGAGGACGGCAAGCTCGCCCTTGTTGACGATGGGCCAGAATCCGCCGGGGGCGTGGGCCATGAAATAAGCGGCGGCCATCAGCCCGCTCGCCACGAACGCCGCATAGCTGGCGGCGAACCCGAGGGCGATGAGCACGCCCCCGAAGAACTCGATCCCTCCGGCCACGAGCATCATCGGCTTGTCCGTCTGCGCCTCCGCCCCGAAGGCGCCGAAGAGCTTCTGGGCACCGTGACAGGCGAACATCGCCCCCGCCACGATGCGCAGCAGAGCGTACGCGGGACCGCTGAATCTACCCAGGATCGGCTTCATCGTCCCTCCTCAATTGGCAGTCTATTGCGGTCTCTTCGGGGTGCAAACGGCGTTCCCGTTGCCACGGGGTGTATTACCATGCGAAACCGCATGGACCAACCGGCCGACAAGGGACTCCCGGCCTCGCGGCGGGCCCGCCAGGACGCCTACGTCGTGAAGTCGCTCGTCCACGCCACGCAGGTCCTCTGGGCTTTCGAGAGCCCGGGGGAGGTCCTCCGGCTGCGCGACGTCATGGACCGCACGCGCTTCAGCAAGGGGATGTGCTTCCGCCTCCTCTACACGCTGCACCACTGCGGCTTCCTCGACAAGGTGGACGGCAACCGGTACCGGCTCGTCTCGGAGGTGAGGCGCCGGCGCCGCTACCGCATCGGCTACGCCGCCCAGGGCCAGGACAGCTCCTTTCCCCGCGAGGTGCACGCGGGTCTCCTCCGCGCGGCGCAGCGCGAGGAGATCGAGCTCATCGTGGTCGACAACCGCTACCAGGCGAAGGTCGCGGTTCGCAACGCGGAACACCTCCTCCGCGAGAACGTGGACCTCGTCATCGAGTTCCAGACCGACGAGGCCGTGGCCCCCGCCATCGCCTCGAAGTACCTGGAGGCGAGCATTCCCCTCATCGCCATCGACATCCCCCATCCAAGCGCGACCTACTTCGGGGCCAACAACTACGCGGCCGGCCTCATGGCGGGCCGCCATCTCGGGACCTGGGCCCGGCAGCACTGGGGGGGCGAGGTCGACGAGGTGCTGCTCCTGGAGCTCGCGCGCGCGGGGTCGCTGCTGCGCGCGCGCATGCGGGGGGTGGTGGCGGGGATCAAGGAGACGCTGCGCGAGGTGGAGGGCCGGCCCTTCGTCTCCCTCGACGGGGACGGCCAGTTCAAGACGTCGCTGGAGCGGGTGCGCAAGCACCTGCGGGAATCGAAGGCGCGCCACGTGCTCGTGGGAGCCGCCAACGACCCGAGCGCCCTGGGGGCGGCCCGGGCCTTCCAGGAGGCGGGGCGCGGCACCACCTGCGCGATCGTGGGGCAGAATGCCGAGCCCGACGCGCGCGTGGAGCTGCGCGAGCCCCGCACGCCGCTCGTGGGCTCCGTGGGCTACTTCCCCGAGAAGTACGGAGACGGCCTCCTCCGCCTCGCCCTCGACATCCTCGGGGGCAAGCCCGTCCCTCCCGCGGTCTTCGTCCGGCACCACCTCATCACGCCCGACAACGTCGACCACTTCTACCCGAACGACCTCCTGATGGGGGTGGAGCCGACGACGCGCTTCTAGAACGACAGCCGGGCGCCGAGCTGGATCCTCCTCATGTCCTGGGCGGTGCGGATCTTCCCGAACGTCGCGGTGGCGTTGAGGGTCGTGCCCGGCTGGTCGAGGTTGACGGTGTTGAACAGGTTCGTGGCCTCCAGCCGGAGCTGCAGCATGGTACGGCCGCCGAAGTAGATGTCGCGGAAGAGTCCCAGGTCGACGGTGCGATAGCCCGGGCCGTCGATGATGTTCCGGCCGGCGGTGCCGTCGGCCCCGAGCGCGGGCATCGCGAAGGCGCTCGTCTCGAACCACTCCTCGATGAGCTCCTCGCGGGGCCGGCCGCTGTCGAGCTGGGGGTCGCCGACGATGTCGGCGCGGTCGCCCGTGACCCCGTCGACGTTCCGGTCCACTCCGGAAGCGATGGTGAGCGGCCGCCCGCTCTGCAGGGTGACGATGGCGGAGAGCGTCCAGTCGTTCAGGAGCGCCTTCTTGACGCCGCTGCCTTCCTTGACGTAGTCGATCCTCCAGATGCCGGACACGACGAAGATGTGCGTGCGATCACGATCGGAGCGCCCGCGCTCGAGATCGAGCCGGCTCGAGTTCTGGACCGCGGGGAGCCCGCCTCCCTGGTAGTTCACGTCCTCCAGGGCCTTGCTGAACGTGTAGTAGGCCTTGGCCGAGAAGTGGGCGCCCCGCTTCTCGGCGCTCATCTGCAGGCCGTGGTAGTCGGTGGCGAAGATCGACTCGAGCACCCGGGCCTGGCCGATGACGCCGGGCTGGTAGGGCCGCCGCGCGTTGACGTTGGCCGTGGTGGCTCCCGGACCGTAGACCGGGTAGTTCTGGTCGACCCCCGCGGGCATCTTGCGTCCGAGCGCACCCACGTAGGAGGCGCTCAGGCTGTAGTCGTCGAAGAGCTGCTTCTCGACCGTGAAGTTCATCTGGTAGGTGTACGGCCAGACGAAGTCGAGCGAGGGGCCGAAGACCTGGGCGGGCAGCGTGTAGCGGGGGCTGGCCGGGTCGTAATCGAACGGGAATGGGTTTCCGCCCGGGGTGTTCCGGTAGGGATCCGAGAGCGTGAACACCTGCGGGAAGGGCTGGCGGACCGTGAAGGGCTGGTTGTCCGCGGTGGTGTTCCACTCGTTGCCCGTCGTGCTCCCGTAGAACATCCCGAAGGCGGCGCGGACGGCGGTCTTGCCGTCGCCGAAGGGATCCCACGCGACCCCGATGCGCGGCGCGATGTTGTTCCAGTCGGTGCTGGCGATGCCGCGGGGGATGCCGGGGTCACCCGGGAAGAGAAGGCCCTCGGGGGAGGTCGGCGACACCTGGGACCTCTGTCCGGGAACGTAGGCGAGCTTGCGGTCCTCGGGATCCGTGAACGGGAACTGCACGTCGTAGCGCAGGCCCAGGTTCAACGTCACCCGCGGGTGGATGCGGAAGTCGTCCTGGGCGAACAGCCCGAAGTACCAGCCCTTGTCGGTCTTCCGCACGGGCGCGTCCTGTGTCATCGCGCTCGGGAGCCCCAGGAGGAAGTCGGCGTAGGCGTTCCCGGTCTTGGTCCCGTTGAACGTGAAGACACCGTAGTTGTCGAGCAGCGTGTCGTGGACGATGCTCTCGTACGCCACCTCGGCTCCGATCTTCAACGAGTGACGGCCCCGGACCTGGCTCAGCGTGTCCCGGAAGCCGTAGTAGTCGCTGCCGGCGTCGGGCCCCGCGATCGAGGTCTGGCCCGTGAAGTACCCGGTGACGGTGAGCCGGGGGAGCGTGGGATCGCCCTGGATGGTGAATCTCGAGTTCAGGTCGCCGAGGGAGGTCGTAGGGTTGTTGATGCGTCCGCCGAACTGCCGAACGTAGGTGGCGCGGAACTGGTTGATGGTGGAGGGGTTCACGGTCCAGGTCTCGGACAGGTTCAGATTGTGCTGGGTCCACGCGAAGTCGCGGTCCACCCAGGGGATGTTGCCGGTCAGGGACATCGGCTGGGTGTCCGTGCCCTTCTGGTAGAAGTAGCTCAGGGCGAGGACGTGCTTCTGCGAGAGGTTGTGGTCCAGCTTGAAGGTGGCCTCGTCGGTTTCGAGGGGGTCGGGCGCGCTCACCTCGAAGAAGTTGTTGGGGAGGTTGGACTGCGGGACGTACTGGTTCTGGATCGTCAGCGCCGCGGCATCGAATCGCGACGCGGGGATGATGCCGCCCGGGAACGGCTGGCCGGTGCTCGGGTCTCTCGGCCTCTGTGCGGACAGGGAGAAGTTCCCCGCGCGCTCGAGCGCGGTGGGAACGCGGGCGGTGTTCCTGTAGTACGTCTCTTCCTGGCGCAGGGCGGAATAGCTCGCGAAGAAGAACGTCTTGTCCTTCTGGATCGGTCCGCCGAACGCGGCACCGTACTGCTTGCGGTCGAGGGGGTCCTTCGTGGCGGTGACGCCGGGAGGGGTCCAGCGCTCGGCGTTCAGGCTCTCGTCGCGGAGGTACCCGTAGGCGGTCCCGTGCCAGTCGTTGGTCCCGGACTTCGTGACCACGTCGACGATGCCCCCCTGGTAGCGGCCGTACTCCGCGGCGTAGCCGTTCGTGATCACCCGGAACTCCTGGACCGCCTCGGGGTTGGGCGCCGGGTTTCCGGTGCCGCGCAGGCCGGCGGTGTTGTTACCGCCGTCGAGCTGGAAGTTCACGCTGCCGATCTGGGCGGCGCTCGAGCCGTTGATGTTCGTGAGCTGCTCGGGGCCCCCCAGGGAGTTGGAGCTGTCGTTGCGGGAGACGCCGCCGGTGATGCTCAGGAGCGAATAGAGGTCGCGGTTGACGAGGGGGAGGTTCAGGACCTCGTTCTGCCCCACGGAGCGGGAGAGCGAGGACGTGTTCGTCTCGACGAGGGGAGCGTCCGCCACGACGGACACCACCTCGGAGATCTCGCCCGGCTCGATCACGGGGTCGATGCGGGCGTTGCGGCCGACCTCGATCAGGATCCCCGTCTGGGAGAAGTTCTTGAAGCCGGCGAGGGAAACGTCGAGCTTGTAACGGCCGACGGGAAGGAGGGGGAGGGCGTAGTACCCCTCGGCATCGGAGGAGGCGGCGCGCGAGAACTGGGTGCCGACGTGGGTCGCCGTGACGTGAGCCGCGGGCACCGCGGCTCCCGAGCTGTCCTTGACGTGGCCCTGGATGGATCCCGTGGCGGGCTGCGCCCCCGCGGAGCCCGCGAGGAGCGACACCCCCGCGAAGACCGCGACCAGGGGTCCGATCCACCGACGTCCGCCTCGCCCGCTAAGGCTCATACGTCCTCCTCGCTCGCTGCGTGATCCGCCACCGAAGTCGCGCGTGTTCCGTCGTCCCTGCTTCATTTGTCCGTTAGTAAGGCAATATAGCGCTGGTCCAACCATTGTCAAGGGTCGTTTCTCGACCCAATCGCGCGCTTTCATGGATATTCGTTGACAGGGCCGGGAGGGCTACCTACATTAGTCCCGAGCATGAACAAATTGCCTCGAAAAGGGGCGGCGTCCCGTGTGGCGTCCGTCACGCGGCGGATCAACCCGGGGACGATCCGGCTCGCCCGGCGCGGCACCTCGCGCGAGATCAACCGCCAGATCGCCTTCAACCTGATCCGGACCCGCCAGCCCATCTCCCGGGCCGACGTCGCGCGACTCATGGGCGCGCGCCGTGGCGTGGTGACGCTCCTCGTGAACGACCTGATAGCCGGCGGCCTCGTCTTCGAGGGGGCCACCGGGGAAGCACCTCGCGGACGCAAGCCGAAGTTCCTGTACCTCGACTCCCGCCGCCGCTGCGTGGTCGCCGTCGACCTTCGCCCCACCCGCTGCCACTTCATGGTCACCGACGTGGCAGGGGAGCCCCTCGTGGGGATGACGAGCTTCCCCACGGACCGCGACCCGAAGCGCCTGGTGGCCGACCTCGCGGCGCGCGTCAACGACACGCTTCGCCGCCACCCGGAGCTTGGACGCTGCGAAGGCGTCGGGGTGGTTGTGCCCGGCATGGTCGATCACACGGGCACACGCGTCCTCCTCGCGCCCCGCCTGGGCTGGAAGGACGTGCCGCTGCAGGAGCCGCTCGCCGCCGCCACCGGCCTGCCCGTGGTCATGGAGAACTCGGGCAAGGCTTGCGCCCTCGCCCAGGCGTGGGGCGCCCGCGGCGAGCACGCGGCCCAGGACCTCGTGTTCCTGAACGTGTCCGACGGGCTCGGCGTGGGCGTCGTCACGAACGGCCAGCTCCTCCGCGGCCAGCACAACGCGGGCGCGGAGTTCGCGCACATCCCGCTGGCCCTCGACGGCCCCCGGTGCGCCTGCGGCGTCCAGGGGTGCTGGGAGGCCCACGCCTCCAACATCGCGACCGTCGCGCGCTACGTGGGCCGCGCCCCCGACCCCGGGAAGCCGCTGCCCGCGGAGCTCGCCGCCCTCACCGTGGACGACGTGATCTCCCGCGCCCGCCAGGGGGACGCGCTCGCGGTGACCGCGCTCGAGGCCACCGCCCGATACCTGGGGGCCGGGCTCGCGGCCGTCGTGAACGTGGTGGACCCCGCGCGGGTGTACGTGAGCGGCGAGATCACCTCGGCGTGGGACCTCATCGAGTCGATCGTGCGGGAGACGCTTCATGAGCGCTCGCTCGAGCCCACGCGGGGCCGCGCGGAGCTCATCGTCGTTCCCCAAAACACGCTCCCCCGCCTTCGCGGGGCGGCGGCGCTCGTCATCGCGCCCGCGTTCGCCTCCCTGGTCGTCGCCTGACCGCATTCCGAGGAGAAGAAGCCATGCAAGCGGAGCACAAGGACACGGTGGCGCTGGTGACGGGCGCGGGCGGGGGCATCGGCCGCGCGGCGGCGGTGGCGCTCGCCGCCGCCGGGGCCGACGTGGCCGTCCACTTCCACAAGAACGAGGCGGGGGCCGCGGAGACCGCGCGCGAGATCGAGGCCCGCGGACGGAAAGCGGCGGTGTTCGGGGCGGACCTCACGAAGAGCGAGGAGGCGCGCCGGCTCGTCTCCGCGACGCTCGCGCGGTTCGGGAGGATCGACGTCCTCGTCAACAACTCGGGCGACCTCGTGGAGCGGCATCCGCTCCTCGAGATGCCGGAGGCGCTCTGGAGGCAGGTGCTCGACCTCAACCTGTCGAGCGTCTTCTTCGTCAGCCAGGCCGCCGCGCCCACCATGGTCGAGAGGAAGCGGGGGGCGATCGTCAACGTATCCTCCGTCGCCGCCCACAACGGAGGCGGGCCCGGCTCCCTCGCCTACTCCGCGGCCAAGGGCGGGCTCGTCTCGCTCACGAAGGCGATGGCCAAGGAGCTCGCCCCGAAAGGCGTGCGCGTGAACTGCGTCTCCCCCGGCCTCATCGGCCAGACGAGCTTCCACGATCGCCTCACGCCTCCCGACGTCTTCGCGGCCGTGGAGAAGACGGTGCCCCTCGGCCGTGCGGGCACGCCCGAGGAGGTGGGACGGTCATCGCCTTCCTCGCGGGGCCGGGCTCCGCGTACCTCGTGGGTGAGACCGTCGAGGTCAACGGCGGGATGCTCATGCGATGAGCCCGGGGGGCGCGGGCCCGCGGGCTTCCCGGACGCTACCGGGCCTGCGCTGGATGATGATCGGCCTCGTCTTCCTGGCCACCGTCATCAACTACGTCGACCGCCAGACCGTGTCCGTGCTGAAGAAGTCGATCAGCGACGACCTCGGTATGACGAACCCCGAGTACGCGGCCATCCAGAACGCGTTCCTGATCGCGTACGCGATCAGCCAGATGCTCTCGGGCCGGCTCTTCGATGCGGTGGGCACGCGGGTGGGCTTCGCCGTCTCGATCGTGGTGTGGTCGGTCGCCGCGGCGGCCCACGCCACCGCCCGCACCGTCACGAGCTTCGCGTCCTGGCGTTTCGTGCTCGGCTTCGGGGAGGCGGGAAACTGGCCGGGAGCCGCGAAGGCGATCGCGGAGTGGTTCCCGGTGCGCGAGCGCGCGCTCGGCATGGGGATCTTCAACACGGGCGCCGCCGTGGGAGGAGCGCTCTCGCCGCCGTTCATCGCCTGGCTCGCCACGGTCTGGGGCTGGCGGCCGACGTTCGTGATCACGGGAGCGCTCGGCTTCCTCTGGCTCGCGCTCTGGCTCCTCCTCTACCGCGTGCCGCAGGAGCACCCCTGGCTGGGGGAGGCCGAGCGTGCGCACGATCCTCGAGGGCCAGCGCGAGGCGGCTCTCCGGGGGGGCCGGCGCCGATCGTGGCGTCCCGGCTGGCTCGAGCTTCTGCGCTATCGACAGGTGTGGGCGGTGATCGTGGCTCGCTTCCTGACCGACCCGATCTGGTGGCTCTACGTCTTCTGGCTGCCCGAGCTACTTCCAGGACGCGCGCGGCTTCAGCCTCCAGCAGATCGGCTGGTCCGCCTGGTTCCCGTTCCTGGCGGGCGGGCTGGGCGCGCTCACCGGGGGCTGGGCCTCCGGCCATCTCATCACGCGCGGGTGGAGCCGTCGACCGGGCGCGCAAGACGGTGATGGCGGCGGGGGCGCTCCTGACCCCGGCGGGAATCCTCGCCATGCGCGCGGAGAGCCCGTACGCCGCGCTCGCCTGGATGGGCGTCGTGCTCTTCGGCTTCCAGGTCTGGATCAACAACGTGCTGACGCTGCCCAGCGACTTCTTCCCCGGCAGCGCGGTGGCCTCCGTGGCCGGCCTCGGTGGCACCGCGGCCGCGGTCGCGAGCGTTCTCTACAACTGGAACACCGGACGCGTGGTCGACTTGCTCGGGTACACGCCGGTCTTCGTGGCCGCGGGCGATCCTGGGCCCGCTGGGGCTCCTCTCGGTCGCTCCTGCTCGCGGGACGGATCGAGAGGGTGGCGGCGTCGAGGGCGAGAGGCAATGGCCCTGACTCGAGCTGCCGTGGTCGCGGGCTGGTCCTGGCGCTCGGCTGTCAGCGCCGCGGCAGAGACGATCCCGGCGTTCTCGGACCTCCTCGCCCGGTCCGTCCGACTCAAGCCCGAGCTGGCCGGTGTTCACCCGCGCGTCTTCGTGACGACCGCCGGGCTCGAGGAGCTCCGCGTCACGAGCGCGCACGACTCACCGCGAGGAATGGGAGAAGGTCCTCGCCGCCCTGCCCGCCCTCGCGGGGGATCCGCCCCCGCCCCCGGGCCCGCAGGCGCGCCGCTCGCAGAACAACGTGGCTCACGCGATCGCGGGGGTGAGCCTGGCTTGGGCGGTCGAACGCCGGCCGGAGCCTGCTCGCCGCGGCGAAGAAGTGGACGCTCGCCGCGATCGACTACGAGCCCTGGGGCTACACGTACAACAAGCCCAACGTGGACCTCGCCGCGGGCCACCTGCTCTACGCGATCGGCTGGGCCTACGACCTCCTCTGGCACGAGCTCACCCCCGCCGAGCGCGCGCGCATCCGCGCTTCGCTCGAACGTCACTCCGCGCCTCGTCTACGAGTACTTCACGCCGAGCTCGAAGCGGAGCCGGTTCGAGTTCACGCAGAACCACAACTTCATCCCCACCGCCGGCCTCGGGGTCGCGGCGCTCGCCCTCCTCGGCGAGTCGCCCGACGCCGAGCGCTGGGCCGCCGCCGCCTACGCGCACCACCATCGCGCGAACCAGCTCCTCTCCCCGGACGGCTACTACTACGAGGGGATCGAGTACTGGATCTTCTCGACGCCCTGGCTCGTGCACTTCGCGGATGCCTGGGAGCACGCGACGGGCGAGAGCCTGTGGGAGCTCGGACCGTTCCGCGGCTGGAAGCACTACGTCGCCCACGTCCTCCTGCCCAACGGGCAGGACGCCTTCGACTTCGGCGACGCGTGGGAGGGCGCCGCTCACGCGCGGAGCGCCGCGGCGAGGAGACGCGCCGCCTCTACCCGGGCGGAACGCTCCAGAGCAACGCCAACCTCTTGTACCGCGTGGCCGCGCGTTTCCGCGACCCCGAGGCGCAGGCCGTGGCCGAGCGCTGCCGGTCGTTCGGCCACACGAGCCTCGAGGAGTACTGGACGCTCCTCTGGCGCGATTCGAGCCTCGAGGCGGCGCCCATGGCCCGCGTGCCGCTCCACCACCGCTTCGAGGATTCCGGGGTCGTGTTCTTCCGCACGTCGTGGGAGAGAGGACGCGACTCGCCTTCGCCTTCAAGGCGGGGCCGCCCGAGGGCCACCGCGCGTCGCGGCTCCTCGCCGCGGGTCCCGGAGTGGCGGTCGAGCACCGGCCACTCGCATCCCGACGCGGGGAGCTTCATCGTGTGGGCCAAGGGGCGCCTGCTCGTCGGCGACACGGGCTACGCGGGCCAGCCCCAGGCGCGGCACCACAACACCGTCGTGGTCGGCGGCTTCGGTCAGGGCCTGGAGACGGAGCACGACGCCTGGGACGGCATGGACCGCGCGTCGCTCGACGGGATCCGCATCGGGGAGGCGTCGCTCGGTTCCGCCGACGTCCGCATCGTGGCCGAGCTCGCCCCGGCCTATCCGCCTGCGGCCGGGCTCTCGTCGTTTCGCCGGGAGTTCTCCTTCGAGCCGCCCGGGCGGTTCCGCGTGCGCGACCGGCTGCAGACAAAGGAGGACCGCGCATTCGAATGGTTCCTGCACGCGGACCACCCGTTCGCGGTCGACGGCGCCTCGTTCGGCGTGGACGCGGGTGGAGCGGGCCTGGTAGGCCGCGTCGTCCTGCCGTCGGGAGCGGGCCTCCGCGCAGGCGCGACCCTCCTCACCGCTCCCGGCCAGCCGGGCTCGATCGAGCAGGGCCGCAAGGACCAGCGGGGCTTCGAGCTCGTGATCACGCCCCCCGCCGCCGGGAAGGCGGCGGAGTTCGACGTGGCGTTCGAAGTGAAGTAGCCGGTGCGCCGATGGGTCACTCCCTGCTCGACGAGAGCACGCCCACGGGATCGGGCTTGGAGCGCGTCTTGATCTCGAGCACGGGCTTCCAGTCCGTGAGGGAGAACTTGACGACCTTGTCCTCGTCCTGGACGGCCACGTAGCCGTACTTCCCCGCGGGGTCCACGGTCACGCCGTCCGCGCGCCTGCCCACTCGGAAGCGCGTCACCTCTCGGAGCGAGCCCGTCTCGAGGACGATCACGTCGCCGGACTCGATGCCCGTCGCGAGAAGGAAGCGACCGTCCGGCACGAGACTCAGGCGATGCGGGTGCCCCGTGACGGTGGCTCTCGCCTCGACCGCGCCCGTCACGGGATCGAGGGCGAGGACGGCATCGCCCGCGCGGTTGCAGACGAACAGCCGTTTGCCGTCGCGGCTCCAGGCGAACCCCTGGGGGAGCCCGCCGATCTCGATGTGCCGCACCGGAGCGTCCGAGTCGAGGGCGATCACGGAGATCGTGCCCGATCCCGTGTCGGCGGTGAACGCGCGCGTCTCGTCCGCGGAGACGGCGAGCATGTGGGGCAGGGACTGGCCCACCGGGTAGTGTCGAAGGACGGCTCGCTTCACGGGATCGAGCACGACGAGGCCCGCCGGCTCGTCCGTGGTGACGTAGAGGCGACCCGAAGCCCCCACGTGGATGCAATGAGGCCGGTGGATCTCCCCGAGGTCGATCGTGCCCGCCGGCTCGTGGCGGACGAGGTCGACGACGCTCAGGGTGTTTCCGCCCGCGCCCTTGTCGGCGAAGCCGTCGACGCCGTAGTTGCTCACCCATGCGGTCGTCCCGTCGCGAGACACCGCGAACTCGTGGGGCTTCGTGCCCACGGGCACGCTCCAGAGGGCCCGACCGGTGGCGGTGTCGTATCCCGCCAGGCGCTCCGCTCCCTTCTCGACGACCACCAGCTCCTCGGTCCGTCCCCCGAGGGCCAACGCGAGCAGGACGGTCGCCCCCGCCAGTCGCCGCACGCTCAGCACTTCGTCACTCCTCTCCGCCGACTCGGGCGGGAAATCTCGCCGCCAAACCATATCGTATAGAGTGGGCCGCATGCTCGATCCGCCCTCCGGCCCCCATCCCGGCTCGCCCGAGATGCCTCGCTGGAACGTGGGGGAGCTCAAGGAGGCTCCTCGTTTCACGGCGAAGAGCTGGGCGATGCTCCTCGGGCCCGGCCTCGTGATGGGGGGCGCCTCCATCGGGGGCGGGGAATGGCTGCTCGGGCCGCTCGTGAGCGCCCGTTACGGGGGAGCGCTCCTCTGGCTCGCGACACTCTCGATCCTGGGCCAGGTCGTCTACAACCTGGAGATCAGCCGCTACACGCTCTACACGGGGGAGCCGATCTTCGTCGGAAAGTTCCGCGTCGCTCCCGGGCCGCGTTTCTGGCTGTGGGCCTACCTCGTCCTCGATTTCGGCTCGTTCTTCCCGTATCTCGCGGCCAACGCGGCGACCCCCCTCGCGGCGGTGCTCCTCGGACGCATCCCGAGCGCCCAGGGAACCTTCGCGTTTCTCGGCATGAGCGGGACCGACCTCGGCCTCCTGCAGGGGCTGCGCTACTTCTGCTTCCTGATGGCGCTCCTCCCCCTCGTCTTCGGCGGGAAGGTCTACAACTCGCTGAAGGCCGTGATGTCCTTCAAGATCGTGGTCGTCCTGGGCTTCCTCTCCCTCCTCGCGTTCTTCTACTCTGACGCGCACACCTGGCGCGAGATCACGACGGGCTTCTTCCGCTTCGGCACGCTTCCCGTGGAGCGGGGCGAGGACGCGAACGGAAACGGGGTCCTCGATCCCGGCGAGGACTGGGACAGGGACGGGCGTCTCGACGGGGTGGAGCCGCTCCTCGCCCCTTCCGTGGACACGAACGGCGACGGCAAGCCCGACGCGTGGAGAGACGTGGACGGCGACGGCAAGCCGGACAAGTTCGACGACCGCGACAAGGACGGCTTCCGGGACGGCGAGAACGTCGACAACGGGTTTCTCGCGCTCCTCGAGGGCCGAACGTTCCCCAAGCTCGACCTGAGCCTCATCGGCCTCATCACCGCGATGGCGGCGATCGCCGGCAGCGGCGGCCTCACGAATACCGCGATCTCCGCCTACACGCGCGACCAGGGCTGGGGGATGGGCTCAGAGGTCGGGGCGGTGCCGAGCATGGTGGGGGGCCACGCGCTCCAGCTCGCCCACGTGGGCACCGTGTTCCCCGTCACCGCGGAGTCGCTCCGCCGCTTCCACGGCTGGATGCGCCATGTGTGGCGCGACCAGCTCGTCGTCTGGATGCCCGCCTGCTTCGTCGGCCTCGCCCTCCCCAGCATGCTGTCCATCCAGTTCCTTCCCCGGGGCACCCAGGCCACGGACTGGACGGCGGCGGCCATGACCGCGGACGGGGTGGCGGCGGCGGTCGGTCCCCGCCTGGGTCCCCTGTGCTGGCTCATGACCCTTTTTTGCGGCTTCCTCGTCCTCATTCCGAGCGCGGCGAGCACCGCCGACGGCGTGCTGCGACGGTGGGTGGACGTCTTCTGGACGGGGAGCGCGCACCTCCGCAAGCTGGACCCCTCCACGATCCGGTACGTCTACTTCGCGGTGCTCTGCGGGTACGCGGCGTTCGGCCTCGTCGCCCTCGCGTTCGCCCAGCCGCGGCAGCTCATCCTGTGGGCGACCACGATCTACAACTACGCCCTCGGGGTGAGCTGCTGGCACACGCTCGTCGTCAACCTCACCCTGCTGCCGCGCGAGCTCCGGCCGGGGTGGACGACGCGCGTCGCCCTCGGAGCGGCCGGCGTCTTCTTCACGGCGCTCGCCGTCCTCACCACCCTCGACAACCTGAACGTCATCTAGGGCGGCGCGTCTCGCGCTTCAGTCGACGGTAGCCTTCGTCGCGCCCGTCGTGATCCCCCCGTCCACGAGCAGGGTCTGGCCGGTCACGTAGTCGCTCGCGTCGGAGGCGAGGAAGACGATCGCCCCGTCGAGGTCGTCGGGCTTGCCCGGGCGGTGGAGAGGGATGCGGTCGTTGATGTACTCCACCCAGCGCGCGTTCTCGTAGAGGACCTTCGTCTGCTCCGTCTTGAACCACCCGGGGGCCAGGCAGTTCACGGTGATGCCGTGCTTCCCCCACTCGTCGGCGAGGCTCATGGTGAGCTGCTTCACGCCCCCGCGGCTCGCGCAGTAGGGGCCGATGCCCGCGAAGCCGAAGACGGAGGTGACGGAGCCGATGTTGATGATGCGTCCCCTCCCGCGAGGAATCATGTGCCGGGCGATCACCTGGGCGACGAAGAAGGTGCCCCGGAGGTTCGTGTCGAGGACCTTGTTCCAGTCGTCCCAGGTGACGTCGAGGGCGGGCCTTCGGACGTTGCAGCCGGCGTTGTTCACGACGACGTCGATCTTCCCGAGGGCCCCGGGGGCGTCCTCCCCGAGCGTGCGGATGCTCGTCTCGTCGCGCACGTCGAGAGCGAAGCCGGCCACGCGCCGACCCATGGCGCGGAGCTCCTCCGCGAAGGCGTCCGTGTCCTCCTTTTTGCGCGCGGTGATCACGAGGTCGGCCCCCGCGCGGGCGAGGGCCCGAGCGAGGTACTGGCCGAGGCCGCGGCTCGCGCCCGTGACGAGCGCCACCTTGCCGGAGAGGTCGAAGAGATTCGGGGCCATGGTCGCCCGCGAGTATAGCGGTAGCATGCGCCAGACCGGCAGGAGGCATCATGGCGGATGCGAGGTGGGAGGACGTGGGACCGGTGGAGGAGCTTCGGGGGAAGCCCCTGCAGCCGCTTCGCGTCGCGGGGGTCGCCCTCGCGCTGAGCTTCCGTGACGGTGTCTTCCACGTGGTGTCGGGGGCCTGCAACCACGCCGGAGGCCCGCTCGGCGAGGGACGGCTCGACGGCGACTTCATCGTCTGCCCGTGGCACAACTGGAAGTTCCACCACGCGACCGGAGAAGGGGAGCCCGGCTTCGAAGAGGACCGCGTCCCCCGATACGAGACGCGCGTCCTGAACGGCCGCCTCCTCGTCAACCTCGTTCCCGCGACGACGCGCAACCGCAAGCCGCATCCTCCGCATCCGCTTTCCCGACCGGTGGAGCGCGCTCCGGGGCCCGTGCGAGTGGTCGGCATCTCCACGAGCGTCATGGACGAGGCGAACCCGCGCTTCTCCGGCTCGGATGCCCTCCTCGCCGCGGCCGTCGACCACGCGCGAGACGAGCTCAAGGCGGAGACGAAGACCATCCGGCTCAACGAGCTGCGCTTCCGTGCCTGCGAGGGCTACTACTCGAAGGCCTCGCGCGCCTGCACGTGGCCGTGCTCCATCACCCAGATGGACGAAGAGGACCAGCTCGACCGCGTGTACGAGGCGCTCGTGCACTGGGCGGACGTGGTGCTCGTCTCGACGCCCATCCGGTGGGGCGCCGCGAGCTCGCTCTATTTCCGCCTGGCCGAGCGCCTCAACTGCGTGCAGAACCAGATCACGACCCACGACCGCGTGCTCATCCGGAACAAGGTGGCGGGCTTCATCATCGTGGGAGGCCAGGACAACGTGCAGGCGGTGGCGGGGCAGCTCCTCGGCTTCTTCGCCGAGCTGGGCTTCCTCTTCCCGCAGTTCCCCTTCGTCGCCCACTCGCGGGGGTGGGAGGCCGAGGACATGGAGAGGAACGTCGAGTTCGTCCGCGAGAGCCGCGAGCTGCGCGAGGGGGCGGCGGCGCTCGCGGCCCGCGCGGTGGACCTCGCAGAGCGCCTCCTCTCGTCCGTGACCGCCCCCGAGCAGGTGAGCCGCGGGGGGCGGAAGGCGCATCACATGGCGTAGGGCCTAGCCGTTCGGCCGGAGGACCACCTTCATGAGGCCCGGCTCCCGGCGGTGCAGCCGCTTGAACCACGCGGCCCCCTCCTCGAGCGAGGCCGTCGCGGAGATGAAGCGGGCGACATCGACCTTTCCGGAGGCAATGAGCTCCAGGCACTCGGGGTACTCGCCGCTCGAGGCGCACGACCCCTGCAGACGGATCTGTCGCGTGACCACGGACTGCAAGGGGAGCGAGACGTCCCGGGCGAGGTTGCCGATGAGGGTGACGGTTCCCCCCTTGCGGACCGCGCCCACGGCGGCCCGGACCGTGGGCTCGAGGCCGACCGCCTCGAAGGCCACGTCCGCGCCCCGTCCCTCGGTGAGCGCGCGCACCTCGGCCGGGACGTCGCAGGATTTGGTGTTCAGGACGTGCGACGCGCCGAGATCGCGGGCGAGGGCGAGGCGGTCGTCCTCCACGTCCACTGCCACCACGCGCCGGAGGCCGGCCGCGCGCAGGACTTGCAGCATCATCAGGCCGATGAGCCCCGCGCCCACGACCACCGCCGTGTCCCCCGGCTCCAGGGGAGTGAGGTGGCGCGCGTGGACGGCGATGGAGACGGGCTCGACGAGCGCGGCCTCGTCGAAGCCGAGGTTCGGGGGCAGGGTGTAGGCGATGTGCGCGGGCACGGACACGAGCTCCGCGAAAGCGCCGTTTCGGCGATAGTCCTCGCAGGAGACGCCGAGGACACGGCGGTCGTCGCACAGGTTCACGAGCCCCCGGCGGGAAAAGTAGGAGTCGGGGTTGTAGATCGTGGAGTCGAGGGTCACGCGGTCGCCCGCGCGCACCCTGTGCACGTTGGCACCCACCCTTTCCACGATCCCCGCCGCCTCGTGCCCCATGACGATGGGGGGAATGCGGCGGCCCGTGCTGCCGTCCATCCCGTGCACGTCGCTGCCGCAGATGCCGCAGGCCATGACGCGCACGAGCGCGTCCCCCGCTCCCACCTCGGGCGGCGGGACGTCCTGGACCTCGAGCTGGCCGTACGCCTTGAGAACCAGTGCCTTCACTGCGCTGCCTAGCTGCCTAGTATCACGCAGGAACCGGCACTCGTCACCGCCCCCCGGGAAAGTGGGGAGCTCGGGCGCCCACGTTCTCGCGTATACTGCGCCGCGTTTCAGAGAGAGCATCCGGAGGAAGCGATGACGATCCGCCATGGAGTGCACGACCGGCGCACGTTTCTGGCCGCCGCGACCGCGGCGGCGGGCGCCGTGGCCGCCGTCGCGCGGGGCGACGAGCGCGACTGGACGGGACAGACTCCCGTCCGCTACCCCGACCCCGACATCGTCGTCGCTCGACAAGCGGTTCGACCGATACAAGCTCGGCAACACGCCGATCCAGCGGCTCCACACCGGCATGCCTGTGGGCCGAGGGCCCGGCCTGGAGCGCGGTCGGCCGCTATCTGCTCTGGAGCGACATCCCCAACGACCGTCCAGCTCCGCCGGCTCGACGACGACGGCCACGTCAGCGTCTTCCGCAACCCCGCCGGCAACAGCAACGGCAACACCTTCGACTTCGAGGGCCGCCAGATCGCCTGCGAGCACGGCAACCGCCGCGTCGTCCGCTACGAGCACAACGGCAGGAGTCACCGTCCTGGCCGACAAGTGGAGGGCAAGCCGCTCAACGCGCCCAACGACGCGGTCGTCCATCCCGACGGCGGCATCTGGTTCACCGACCCCGGCTACGGCAGCCTGATGAACTACGAGGGCAACAAGGGAGCCCTGCAGATCAAGGAGGCCGTCTACCGCATCGACCCCAAGGCGGCAAAGATCGAGCTGGTGACCGACGACCTCTACAAGCCGAACGGCCTCTGCTTCTCGCCGGACTACAAGAAGCTCTACGTCGCCGACACGGGCGGGCCCGCGCCCCAAGGGACATCCAGGTCTACGACGTGGTGGACGGCGTGAAGCTCCGGGGCAGCCGGCGCTTCTGCTCGATGGAGATGGACGGGAAGCAGGGCGGGCTGCCGACGGCATCCGCGCCGACGTGGACGGCAACATCTGGGTCGAGCGCCGGCTGGGTGGGCGACGGCTACGACGGCGTGCACGTCTTCTCGCCCGGACGGCGAGCGCATCGGCCTGATCCTGCTGCCGGAGATCTGCTCGAACGTCTGCTTCGGCGGCGCCAAGCGCAACCGGCTGTTCATGACGGCGAGCCAGTCGCTGTACGCCGTCTACGTCGAGACGCAGGGCGCCCACATCACGTAGGCTCCCCACCCTGCGCCTGACGCAGGCGCTTCCCTCTCGCCGCGTACATCGTGCGGTCGGCCCGGTCCAGCGTCTGCTGGAGCTTCTCCCCGGGCCGGCGAAAGGCGAGCCCCATGCTGAAGGCGGCGGGGCTGTCGAGGGCGGCGGCGTCGAGCAGCCGCGTCGAGACGAGCTCCGCCTCCCCCTCCGAGTCCGCGCGCACGATGAGCCCGAACTCGTCGCCCCCGAGCCGGACGAGGATGTCGTCGGGCCGGTGGTGCCGTCCCACGAAGTGGGCGAAGCTCCGGAGGACGCGATCGCCTTCCTCGTGGCCGTAGGAGTCGTTGACGGACTTGAAGTCGTCGAGGTCGAAGACGAGGCAGGCCCACCGGGAGGTGGGCCGCTCGAGGTCGGGTCGGCACGCCTCGAGGTGCCGGCGGTTGTAGCAGCCGGTCAGGGGGTCGCGGTAGCTCATCTCCTCGAGCCTGCGCTCCAGCTCCTTCCGCTGGGTCACGTCGCGCACGATCGTGCGCATCCCGAGGGGCCGTCCCCCCTCGTCGAGGACGAACGACGACTGCGTCTCCGCGGGGAAGACGGTGCCGTCCTTCCGGCGCATGGCGATCTCGACGAGCTCGTGCCGGCCCGAGCGCTCGTAGGCATCCCCCGTCTCGAGGCTCTTCTGGACGAACCGGGCCACGATCGCCCGCACCTTTTCGAGCTCGCCCTCGGCGAAGAGCACGGCCCCCGGCACCCCGTCCTTCGTCTCCTCCGCGCGGTATCCGAAGAGGATGAGCGCCATCCGGTTCAGGTAGACGATGCGCTCCGTCCGGAGGTCCGCTTCGATGAGGGCGTCCGGCAGGTGCTCGATCGTGTCGAAGATCTCCTGGCGGAGACGCGGGCGTTCGTAATCGGGCACGGAATCGATCATACAGGCGGGAGGCGGGCGGTAGAATCCGCAAATCATGTCCGCCAACCAGAGCCCCCCGAGCCGCCTTCTGCTGGAGGACGCGGCGCGGCGCGCCATCCGCCGGGCCGCGATGGCGACGAGCGCGGCCTACCTCGTCAGCACTCCCGGGCGCGAGCCCGACGCCTTCACCCCCGAGATGTCGCGCCGGGAGGGGTCGAGGTGTGGGCGGCTTTCTCTTCCCTCGGCCGCTCGGGGCTCGCTCACCTCGCCGAGCGCACGTGCCGCCACGCGCGCCGTTTCGAGGAGGGCCTCCGGGAAGCCGGGCACGAGATCCTGAACGACGTCGTCCTGAACCAGGTGCTCGTGCGGTTCCGAGACGACGAGACGACCCGGCGGGTCATCGCCGCCCTGCAGGAGGACGGCACCTGCTGGTGCGGTGGAACCGTGTGGCAGGGGAAGGCCGCTATGCGCATCGCCGTCTCCTCCTGGGCCACCACGGACGACGACGTGGAGCGGAGCCTCGCCGCGATCTGCCGGATCGCGCGCGGGATCGCCGCTCGGCCGGTGTGACACCCTCCTGCTGGGCTCCGCCGCGGCGGCGGAGACGAATAGCCACGACGATGTCTCGGATCGCCAACGGTCGGACGTGGCCTCCGTATGGTTCGACCAGCTCTACCAGATCGTGAAAGCCGAGGGGACGACCCCGCCGCCGGCCTCCCGCATCTAATCGATAGGTGGTTGTATCCGCGGCGAGGGCGGCGCAGGTCCGAGGGGAGAGGTTCCGGCCCCCCAACCTTCCCCAGGCTCATTTCGAAGCGGCAAGGAAATGGCCGATCCAGCCGAGAGGACTCACTTGCGACTCGTTGGCGCGCGCCGCCGAACCTTGTCGATCTCGGGTGCAGACACCACGGCCCTCCCGGCGTGACCATCAAGAGCTTCGGGTCCTCGGTAGTGGTCATGGATGTCCCGCGCCGGGTCCGCCGATCGGCTGCGCAGGCGAACGCTCACCGCAATCGACGGCTTTCCACTGTAAGGCGCGGAACGCCCCTCGGTGCCGTGCTTTGTGGCTTGCGTCGCACACCTTGCGGGGCCGATCTTACGCACAGTCCTCGGAACCGAAGCTGGAAAGTCCGCATCCACCCGAAGCCGGGCGTGACACCGGCGCAAAAAGCAGACGCACATCTCACGTTAGGAGGAACGGTATGAAGCAACTGGCGCTCGCTCTTCTCCTCGCCGCTGTCGTCGCGGTCCCTCACGCCGAGGCCCGTTACTTTGGACTGCTGGACCGTGCCCCGTGGGAGCTCCAAGTGATTGGGGGGGCTCAAAATGGCTCCGATCTCGCCGTGACGGTGACGTGGGTGCGAAGAGGCAATCTCGACCTGCTCGATACCTTCACGGTTGGCCCAGGGCAGACGGGGGGGCCGGGTGTTCCATACCCGATGCCGCAGCGCGTCACCCGCATCATCATCACAGTAGACTTGGCCGGAGGTAGCAGCGCAACGGTTCGGTTGAACTCGAACGGCACCCTAACGGAAGAACCCATCTCTGAAGCCGGTGGGGCATCGAATACGCTGGTGTACGACATCAGGCCCTGACCTCCTGGCAATCCGGCGTTAGCCCACTACTCGGCGGACGGTAGTCGTCAGCTCCGCGGAGGAGTAGCAGACCCGGGCGAGCAGCTTCAGGAAGCGCTCGGGGTCCAGCCCGGCGTGCGTGGTGCCGAGGGGCTGGACGGCGACGGACCGGATGCCTCGCGTGCGCGCCTCCTCGAAGGCGGCGATGAGGGCCTCGAAGACGCGGATCTCCCGCGCGGGCGGCGAGCGATATCCCGCGCGAGGGGATGCGTCTCGACCAGGTGCTGAGATGGCGAGCACTTGCGCCACCCCGTCGGTGGTGTTGCCGAAGACGAGGCCGAACGAGCGCATCCACAGCGACTGGTAATCGAGCCCGGCCGCACCCGAGGCGAAGAGGTGGGGGAGGGCCCGGGCCGGGGCTTCACCGTGAACCTGCCCATGCCGCAGGGCTTCGGCGACCAGGACTACGCGCGGGTTAGGGCTCCGGCAGCACGCGATGGTCCTCGACCCGGGGCGCGGTCACCGGGCGGAACGTGCCGGGCCAGACGTGCAGCACGACCTCCGCCGTCTCCACACCCCGCTGCCGTAGCCGCTCGAGGAATCGATAGGTGGTTGTATCCGCGGCGAGGGCGGCGCAGGTCCGAGGGGAGATGTTCCGGCCCCCAACCTTCCCCAGGCTGATTTCGAAGCGGCAAGGTGATGCATCGCCCTTCGTCGTCCACCGGCACCCGCACCACTTCTGCGACCTCGGGAGGCGGCTTCTCCTCCGGCGGACTGAGCCCGAGGTAATCCAGGATTTTCCGGATGGAGCCAAGGCCGAGTACGCCAAGCTCGGCTGACCTCCCTCAGTAGCCGAGGGTCTTCTCTACCCGGTTCAGGAGCGGATCAGAGCACCTATGGCGAAGGGTCCCCCGACGCTCAAGGACCGTCATCGTTGACGATCGTTCCCTGCCCGATGCCGTCGTCGATCACCGCGCCGTGCGGCCCGAAAAGGACGACGTAGAAGGTCTCGTCGCTCTCCACCACGACCTCGCCCCGAATCCTCACCGTGATCGTGGCCTGGAGCTGCTGGGGCGCGATCGTGATCCGACCGATTTCGGGGACGAAGTCCAGCAGCGGGTACGCCGTGCCGAACCAGGTGATGTACCAGACCGTTACCGGCTGCGCCGACGGCTCGGAGAGGGAGACCGTGAAGATCGCGCTCTTGAAGCCAGAGTTGCCCTCCGTGACCCCTAGGTCTTCGATCGCGATCTCCGGCGTGCCGCCCGTTACCGAGGGGCCGGTCAGGGCGCCCGCGGCGGGAAGGCGCGCGGTGTCAATGCCGTCGGAGGCTTCGAAGTGATAGGCGTGGGCGCCCGCGGCGAGGGTCGTCGTGTAGGCGTATTGTTCACCGTTGCGGTGGTCGCCATCCTGCAGCGGACCGGCCGCCGTCGTGTCCACGGTCATTCCCCGGCACGTCCCATCGATGCAGACGTCGACGTAGGACGGCGCCTGATCCTCGAAGTCGGCGTAGACCGCCTTGTAGGTGAAGGAGGTCGTCGTCGACCCGGCATCCGGGCTGACGCCGTCGGCGCCGTAGCCGCCCTCCGCCGAGAAGGAAAGGGTCGGAGCGACGTTGGGCAGCTCGAACGTCGCGCTCCTGACGTTGCGTGCGTCGAAGCCGTCTTCGTCGCTCGACCACACGGTGCGGATGCTGCCGTCCGGGAGCACGGTGATGTCGTTGAGCTGCTCGGTGACCAGCGGGGTGTCGGTGATCTGGAAGAGCCGGTTGTTGACCAGGTCGTAGAGGAAGATGTCGCTAGTCGCAATGAGGCTGGGCCTGCTCTCGAAGGCAATAAAGTCGCCCGCGATGCTCGGGTTGTGTTCAACGCCCGGCAACTCCAGCTGGATCTCGGCCCCACCGGCCACCGGGCGCCAGAAGATGTCCGCGTTCGGCGCTCTGGGTGAGTCGTAGACGACCAGGCTGCCGTTGGTATCCGGATTGGCCTCAGGGTTCAAGGAGCCCGCCGTGACGCTCACGCCCCACACCGGACCGGTCCGCACCGCCTGCCAGATGTCGCAATTGCCAATCGAGGTCAGGCAGTGCTCCCAGACCACGACGTCGCCCCCCGGCGAGACCGCCGGGTTGTGGTCGAACGCGGCGTCGTTGGTGACGCGCACCGAGGCCGACGTGGCCAGGTCGTGGAGGACCAGCTCGCCGTTCCCATGGAGTCCAAAGTCGATATAGGCCACCGTATTGCCGCCGATCGCCGACCCTATGCGCGTCGTGCCGAGGGCGGGGTCGATCTCGATGGGGGCCGCCGCCGTGGCCGCGTCAAAGACCATC
This sequence comes from uncultured Acidobacteriota bacterium, assembly GCA_963742595.1. Taxonomy (GTDB): domain Bacteria; phylum Acidobacteriota; class Vicinamibacteria; order Fen-336; family Fen-336; genus CAVPGH01. Next base: position 3,291,719 of record CAVUMT010000001.1, read on the forward strand.
ACCGCGGTGTTCGCCGCGGTGATGCGGGAGAAGACGATGGTGGTGCCGCTGATGTCCGAAAGCAGATCGCGCGTCGAGGAACCCATCGGGATTCCCGCGTCGGTGCCCGCGCTGAAGCGATAGTAGCGAACCGAGTCATCCGAGGTGTACGTCGCGCAATCGCCGCTCACACGGGGATTGAACTGGTCTCCCGCGCCGATGTGGATCACGACTTCGGTCAAGACGGGCGGCGGGAACTGCACGGGCACGGCGGCCAACGCCGCCGCGGGACTGGAGATCACCGCCACCACCGCCAGGAATCCCAGCCGCCGAATCCAGCTCTTGTCCATCGGATCAACCTCACCAAGGGAGGCCACAGTGCCTCCCTGATCCCCAACGCGCCAATCCCGTCCAAACCGGATCACGTAGGCGTTTTCTCCACCTCAGGGGGAGCACTGAGAGGGGTCCGACAGTCTTCGGCGGACGCATAGACCTGACCACCGACGGAGCGGCACCCTTCGCCGATCACGGGGGTGACGGGGGTCCCCGTCCCTCGTACGGTCTTGTGAGGGAAGGGGATGCCGATCGTGGTCGGTCGTCGAGTGGGACCCTACGAGGTCCTGTCCCCCATCGGGGCGGGCGGGATGGGCGAGGTGTACCGGGCCCGTGACACGAGGCTCGGCCGCGACGTCGCCCTGAAGGTCCTTCCCCCGGAGCACTCGAGCGACCCTGCCCGTCTTCGCCGTTTCCGTCGGGAGGCTCGGGCGCTCGCCGCCCTCAGCCACCCGAACATCCTCGCGCTCCACGACGTGGACTCGTCCGGGGAAACGGCCTACGCGATCTTCGAGCTGCTCGAGGGCGAGACGTTGCGACAGAAGCTCGACCGGGGGCCCGCCCCCGTGCGCCGGGTGGTGGAATGGGGGACGCAGATCTGCCGCGGGCTCGCCGCAGCGCACGCGCGAGGGATCGTGCACCGCGACGTCAAGCCGGAGAACCTGGCCTTCGAGGCCGGCGGCTCGATCAAGATCCTGGACTTCGGTCTCGCGCAATTCAGCGACGCCGCGGACGCCGCGCGATCGGCCAGGGAAGCGTCGCACACCGCCACCCAGGGCGTCATCCTCGGGACGCCGGGTTACATGTCCCCGGAGCAGGTCCGGGGGCTGCCCGTCGACGCGCGCTCAGACGTCTTCAGCGTGGGCGCCGTCCTGTACGAGATGGCCACCGGCCGCCGCGCCTTCGACGGGCCCACCGGGGCCGACACGATGGCGGCCGTCCTCCGCTGCGATCCCCCGGAGGCGCTCGCGGGTGGGAAGCCGGTGCCCTCGGCGCTCGACCGGATCATCCGCCGCTGCCTGGAGAAGGACCCTGGCGATCGCTTCCAGACCGCGTGCGATCTCGCCTTCGCTCTGGAGAGCCTGTCCGCCTCTCCCGTTTCCGCCCGCGGCGCCGGCTCGTCGTCGCGCCCCTACTGGAAGCTGGCAGGTTTCGCCGCTCTCGTCGGCGTGCTCGTGACGGGAGCTCGGCTCCTCCGGCTTCCCGCACGCCGACCTCTATCGGGTCGACGGAACGCGCTCTGCGAGCGCGCGGTCGCCGCAGCGCGCCGTCACGCGATCCGTGATCTCGAACGTGGTGGGCGGGTTCTCGCCGAGGCCGAGGGTGTGAAGCATCTCGTGGATCACCATGACCTCGGCGAGGCTCGGGTTCTCGATCTGGATGCGCGCGAACCGGGTCCCCGGCGTCGAGGCGCCCGCCGGGCACACGAAGACGGGAAGCTGCCCGCGGGAGGTCACGAGGGGCACCGTGCCCTTCCGGCAGTTCTGGAGGGTCGAGCCGTCGAGGAAGGTGATCGCTTGCCGGAGGTAGTCGGAGGGTGTCTGCTGCCACGTCTCGAGGTTCTTGAGGAGGGTGCGTCCTTCGGGGTCCTTGAAGTCCGAGAGGACCTGCTGGCAGGAAGAGTCTTCCAGCCGGCGCGCCGCGCCCGTCCGGGCTCTCTCGAGCGCGGCCTGGTCCCGGGACGACAAGGGGGCGAATCGGGGGGCGGCGGGCGCGCCCGCGGCGGGGACGAGAGCGAGGACGGAGCTGGCGGCGAAGACACGAATGGCCCGGAACTTCGATCGAGGGGACATCGGCGACTCCTTTTCGGGAGCCGCCTGGCCAGGCGCGACCCGTCTTGCGCCTCTGAAACTAGGTGGCTAGGATCGCCAAGTCCCCAGGAACCTAGGGGGATAGTCGGGACTTTTCCCCAGTGAAGATGCGGCTAGAGTTCGGGGAGTTCACGCTCGACCGCGGCGCGCGCCGGCTTCTCCGGGGCGGCAAGGAGCTGCATCTCGAGCCCAAGGCCCTGGAGCTGCTGGGCCTGCTCATGGAGCGGAGGCCGGAGGCCGTGGGGAAGCCGGAGATCCGGGACCGCCTCTGGCCCGATACCTTCGTGTCGGAATCGAACCTGACGGGCCTCGTCGCCCAGGTGCGGGAGGCCCTGGGGGACGATCCCCGGCAGCCCCGGTACATCCGGACCGTCCACGGCTTCGGGTACGCGTTCACCGAGGAGGAAGGCGGCCAGGCTCCGGGGGCCGAGGGGCCGACGATCGCGCCACGCGTGGTCTGGGAGCGGAAGATCATCCCGCTGCAGCCCGGAGAGAACGTCCTGGGGCGCGACGAGGACGCGGCGGTCCGGATCGACTCTCCCGGAGTTTCACGCCGGCACGCCCGCATCGTGGTCGCGGACGGAAGGGCGCGCCTCGAGGACCTGGGCAGCAAGAACGGCACGTACCTGAAGGAGGAGAAGCTTCACGGCTCGGGTCCGCTCGAGGACGGCGACACGTTCCGTCTCGGCCGGCTGCTTCTCGTCTATCGCAGCTCGGCGCTGCGGGGCCCTACCCGGACGGAAATCGGCGAGGACTGACCGCCGCGTCCGGGGTCAGGCGCGGGGGGAGGGGGCGCTCGCCGGCGGGTAGGGCTGGGGCTCCGTGAAGGTGCGGAGGGGGACGGGGCGTCCCGACTTCCAGTACGCCTGCAGGGCGCGCAGCGCCTCCCCCACGCTCGCGGGCGTGGCGACGCTCGCGTTCAGCTCGCCCGTGTCCACGAGCTTCTTCCCGAAGGCGGGGCAGGCGTCGACACCCAGGAAGCGGGCCCGGGTCAGCATGTCGCGATGCGCGGAGTTGGCCACGGCGCGGGCGGCTGCCCGCGCTCCCATCGCGAGGTCGTCGCTCTGGGCCGCGACCACGTCGAGCGCGAAGCTCTGCCCCTTGCGCAGGGCGTACCAGTTGTCGAAGGCGACGATGGCGGCCGACTGCGTCCACTGGCCGGCCTCCGTCTCGAGGACGGTGATCTCCGGGCGAAGGAGCGAGCGGAGCGCCTGCAGCCGCTCCACCGCGGCCGACGACCGCTGGGGGCCGGTGACGCACAGCACCTGCCCGCCGTTCGGCAGGAGCGCCGCGACCTGCCGTCCCTGGATCTCGCCGATCCGCGAGTGGTTGGTGCTCACGGTCCCGAATGGGACGCCCTGTCCCCAGTCGCGCGCCGCCGTCTCCACCGCCACGGACCAGGCGTTCAGGAGCACGAGCCCGGTCCGGCCCTTCAGCTCCTTGAGCAGGAGGTCGGTGGAGGCGACACTCGTGGGCTCGACGATCACCGCGTCCACATGCGAGCCCTCTCCCTCCGCCAGCCGCTTGCGGATCACCCGGAGGTGGTCGAATCCCGGAGCGAACTCGAGCTCCACGCCGAGCCCGAGACGGGCCGTCTCCGACCGGGCGGTCTGCTCCTGGAGGAGCTGGTAGCTGTCGATCTGACCGCTCTCCTTCGACCCGATGAGCACGACCAGGACGGTCTTGGTCATTTTCGTCACGCCAGTGTAACGCGGGTTGCGCGCGTCGGCGCAAGACGCTCGCGCCCCCTCTCTCCGCCCGTTATCATCCCTCCCACGACTGCCTTCATGCTCGCTACGGGGACTCAGGTCGGCCCTTATGTGATCGCTTCCCCTCTGGGAGCCGGAGGGATGGGGGAGGTGTACCGCGCCCGCGACCCCCGGCTCGGGCGCGACGTGGCGATCAAGGTGATCCGCTCGGATTCGGCGCCGGACGCCGATCGACGGCGCCGGTTCGAGGACGAAGCGCGTGCCGCGGGCGCCCTCAACCATCCGAACGTCCTGTCCGTCTTCGACGTGGGCCTTGAGAACGGCGTACCCTACGTCGTCTTCGAGCTCCTGGAGGGCGAGACCCTCGCCAATCGTCTCGAGCGCGGGCCGCTTCCCGTCGGCGCCGCCCTCGACTACGCCGTCCAGGCGTGCCAGGGGCTGGCCGCGGCCCACGCAAAAGGGATCGTCCACAGGGATCTCAAACCGGCAAACCTCTTCCTGACCGCCGAAGGACACCTCAAGATCCTGGACTTCGGGCTCGCCAAGCTCACCCGTGGGGAGGGGCTCGCGGACACCAACGCCCGAACGCGGACCCGCACCGCTCCGGGCTTTCTCATGGGAACCCTCGCCTACCTGTCACCCGAGCAAGCTCGCGGAGAGCCCGCCGACGCCCGCTCCGACCTGTTCGCGATCGGCGCGACCGTCTACGAGATGCTCTCGGGTCGTCCCGTTTTCATGCGCGCGACTCCGGCGGAGACCGTGATCGCGATCCTCACGCACGAGCCCGCGGCGATCACCGCGTCGAAAGGCCCGCTTCCCCCGGGCCTGGAGCCCGTCGTGAAGCGCTGCCTCGAGAAGGATCCGGACGAGCGATTCCAGTCCGCCCGGGACCTGGGCTTTGCGCTCCGCGCATTCGTCGTTCCGCCACGGACCGACACCTACTCGGGCGGGAAGCGGCCGGGCCGAGGCCGAAGTCTCGTGGTCGGCAGCCTCGCGCTCACCGCCGCCCTCGCCGCGGCGTACTTCCTCGTTCCTTCGACGAAAAAGCGAAGCGCCCGCTCGATGAACGTCGTTCCTTTCACCTCGTATTCCGGCAGCGAGTTCAGCCCGACCTTCTCTCCCGACGGCAGCCAGATCGCGTTCTCCTGGACGGGAGAGGCCGCGGACGAGAAGAGAGTCGACCTCTACACGAAGGTCGTGGGCAGCGAGAAGGCGCTGCGGCTCACCACCAGTCACTCGGAAGTCATCACTCCCGCCTGGTCGCCCGACGGGCGGACGATCGCGTACGCACGAATGGCGAGCGAGGGGAGCGGGATCTACCTGATCCCGGCCCTGGGAGGGCCCGAGCGACGGCTCGTGGACGTTCCCTTCGACTGGGTGCTGGAGATGTACTTGAGCTGGTCCCCGGATGGGAAGCTCCTCGCGTTCACCGACAACGCCCCGGAACTGCCCTGGGGCTGGGACGTCTCCATCCTGGACATGGCCACGCTTCAGAAGCGGCGTCTCGACCCGCCCGCCCCCAACTGCCAGTGGTCGTGGATGCCCGCGTACTCACCGGACGGGCGCTCCCTGGCGCGGGTGTGCCAGGTCAGTAGCTACGTGAACGACGTCTACGTCGGGCCCGCCCAGGGAGGTGCCCTGCGACGGGTGGCCCACGTCAACGGCGCCTTCGATGGCTTTGCGTGGACGGGGGACGGCGCGAGCCTCGTCGTCTCGGCCGACGGCAACCTCACGCGGTATCCCGTGGGCGGGGGCGAGCCGGAGAAGATGCTCTTCGGCCGGGATGCTCTGATGCCCGCGGTGTCGCGCGACGGCCGTCGTCTCGCCTACGTCCAGCAAGTCGTCCGGGTCAACCTGTACCGCGTGCCCATCGGGGGCTCTCCCGCGACGGCGGCGTCGCCCGTGCCCCTCGTACGCTCGAGCCGGTACGACAATTGCCCCGCTTTCTCGTCGGACGGCCGGCGGCTGGCTTTCGCCTCGAACCGCTCGGGCTCTCCCGAGGTCTGGGTGAGCGACGCGGACGGTTCCGCCCTGCACGCGGTGACGTCGTTCGGCGGCCCCCTCACCGGATCGCCGCGATGGTCGCCGGACGGGCACTGGATCGCCTTGGACTCGAAGGCCGCGGGGCAGTCGGACATCTACCTCGTGGAACCGGAAGGAGGCGTCCCCCGGCGCGTGGAAACCGGGCAGGTGGACGCGGAGACACCGTCCTGGTCGGGTGACGGGGCAGAGCTCTATTTCTCCGCTTCCCTGAAGGGTCTACGGCAGATCTTCAAGGTCCCTCGCACGGGCGGACGTTCGACGCAGTTGACGACCCTGGGGGGCCAGCTCCCGCGGGGAGTGCCCGGCGGGCGGCGTGTCTACTATTTCAGGCATTTCAGTAACAAGACAGAACCGTCCCTCTGGTCGGTCTCCGCCGAAGGCGGGGACGAGCGACCCGTCGTCGAGGTCGGGTCGCTCGTTGGGGAGTCCTACGCCGCCTGGGAGGTCGGCCCCCGGGGGATCCACTACCTGGACCGACGGGAACGACCCGCCCTTCTCTTCCTGGATTTCGCCACCGGGCGCAGTCGTCGCGTCGTCGACCTTCCGAAAAACCTGTCGACGGGCTGGTGCACGATCGCTCTCGCCCCTGACGGGAAGAGCGTCGTCGTTCCCCTTGGCGAGTCTTCGACCAGCGACATCATGCTGGTGGACGATTTCGAGTAGAGGGCATCGTCTCGGCTGTCTCCAGGCTTCCGTTCGGCCCATCGGGCACACGTCGTGCAAGAAAAAGTCACGATAGGACCAGGATCGGAGGCACGGCATGTCCGTCAAGCAGAGGATCACGACCTTCCTGTGGTTCGACAAGGAAGCCGAGGAGGCCGTTCAGTTCTACACGTCCATCTTCAAGAACTCGAAGATCCTGAAGGTGTCGCGCTACGGAGAAGCGGGGCCCGGGCCGAAGGGCTCGGCGATGTCTGTGTCGTTCGAGCTCGACGGCCAGGAGTTCATGGCCCTGAACGGCGGCCCGCAGTTCAAGTTCACGGAGGCGGTCTCGCTCGTCGTGAACTGCGAGACGCAGAAAGAGGTCGACGAGTTCTGGAGCACGCTGAGCGCGGGAGGGCAGGAAGTGCAGTGCGGCTGGCTCAAGGACAAGTACGGCCTGTCCTGGCAGGTCGTCCCCATGGCACTCTCGCGGCTCCTCGCGGATCCCGACCCCCAGAAGGCGAAGCGGGTCATGGAGGCCATGCTCCAGATGAAGAAGATCGACGTCGCGGGCCTGGAGCGCGCCGCGGGCGGGGGCTAGACCGGGACGGCGATCCGGGTCAGGCGGTCTTGGCGAAATCGGGGGCGGGGACGCGGACGACGGGTGCTATCGGCGCCTTGAGGAGCAGGCGGCGCACGTCCGCCCAGGTGTTGACCCGGAGATAGCGCTTCTCCTCCCGGTTGCCGGGGGCGGAGTAGAGCACGGGCGTGCCGCGGAAGCGGGCGAATTGACTGGGGGAGTCGTCGATCAGGTAGTCGACGTCGAGGACGCTCTTGTCCCCGCAGAAGACCCGGTGGCTCGGGGGAATGAACGGGAAGTGCTCGTCGAGCCACTCGAACTTGTCGGCGAACGAGGTCGGGACCTCCATGGCCGCGGTGGCGATGAACACCTCGTAGCGCGCGGTGAGCGCCCGCACCACGTCCTGGCTCTCCGGGACGACGGGGATGTCGCGGAAGAAGCCGGGGGCGAGGACGAGCCGGGACAGGGCCTCCCGACGATCCTCGGGGACGAGATCCTCGAGGGGGCGGCTTTCCAGGTCCTCCCGGGTGAGACTTTCCCCGAAGGCCTCGTTGTAGGCGCGGAGGACGTGCCCGAGCGTGTCCGCGATCACCTCGTCCATGTCGATCGCGACGCGGAGCCGGCGTAGGGGCCCCTTCCGCCGGAAGCCGATGGACTCGCTCCGCCACTTGAAGTAGAGGACGAGGGCGAGCAGGACCCCGGTGGCGCCGTTGGCGGCGACGACCGCGGGGGCGTCGACGAGCAGGCCGTAGGCCAGCCAGAGCCCGGTGCCGACGAGGAGGAGCACGAGAAGTGCATACGAGAGGTCGCGCCCTCCCCGCCGCCACGTCCGCATCACCTGGGGAAGGAAGGCCCCGGTGGTGCACAGAGCCGCCAATCCACCCACCAGACCCACCCACGCCTCCCCGGGCATCGCTTCTGTCTCCTCACTCCCTTTGTAGCGCGCGAAGCATCATTCCGTCCAATGAAACGTTTGGCGCGATGCGATAACATTTAGTCATGATAGCCACGCCCCCCGTCCACGACCTCGACACCGCCCTCCTCCGCTCGTTCGTGGTCCTCGCCGGGGAGCGGCACTTCGGGCACGCCGCGGACCGCCTCAACGTCTCCCAGCCCGCGCTCAGCAAGCGCCTGCGTCGGCTGGAGGAGATGGTGGGAGGCGCCCTCGTGCGGAGAAAATACCGCGACGTTCGCCTCACGGAAGCGGGGCGCACGCTCCTCGAGCGGGCCCCCGCCCTCCTCCGGGATACGGAGCGCGCGATCGAGATGTCTCGCGAAGCGGTGCGCGGGGAGAGAGGACTCCTGCGCATCGGCTTCGGCGTCGCCACCATCACGTGGCTGCTCCCCGAGGTGCTCCGGCGTTATCGGCGCCTCCACCCCCGCGTGCAGATCGAGATGCGGGACACGTCCAGCCTCGCCCAGGCGGACGCCCTCCGGCGGGGCGAGCTCGACGTGGGCTTCGTCCGCCACCCCCTGGGAGCCGCGGACGTGGCTTCCGTGCCCATCCTCCGCGAGCGGCTGGTGGCCGCGGTGGGCAAGGCCTCGCCCTGGCGCGACCGCGAGGGGCTCCGCTCCCTCGCCGAGGAGCCCTTCGTCATGTGCTCCCGCTCCGTCTCCTCGAGCTACTACGACCACGTGGTGGCCCTCTGCCGCTCCGCGGGCTTCGCCCCCCGCATCGTGGCGGAGATCAGCGACCTGTTTTCGCTGCTTCAGCTCGTCCGCGCGGGGATGGGAGCGGCCCTCGTGCCGAGCGCGGCGGCGGCGATGCGCGTCCCGGGGGTGAGGATGAAGAAGCTCGATCTCGCCGCGGCCTGGGACATCGACCTCGCCCGCAAGAAGAGCGACCACAGTCCGCTCGTGGATGCCTTCGTGCGCGTGGCCCGCGAGGTCTCGTCGGAGCGGGCGCGCTGAGCCCGAGGCGGCCCGCCTACGGGCAGACCTTCAGCTCGAGGACGTCCGTCCAATTGCCGCCGCCACTTCGAAGCGCCCCGGGGTCTTCGTAGCGGAACTGCACGTAGCGCGTCGCCCCCGCGTCCAGCCCGCCGAAGCGCGGATCGTCGAAGTCGAGGACGGCGGAGGCGTTGCCTCCCGCGTCGGCGGTGGCGGGAATCGCCCGTCTCCGCGCGTAGCGGCCCACGCAGCGGAGGCCCCCGCCGTCGGGGACGCAGGCGGGGAGCCGGCTATCCGCGACGATGAAGACCCCCGAAGCCCCCGGGGGCACCTGGCGGGCGCGCAGCGTCAGGTTGTCGTCGGAGAGAGCGGCGGTGCCGCTCCATCCCATCCGTCCCGGCAGACCGGTGGAGTTCGGGAGCGGAGTGCCGGACGCCTTCAGGCGGCACAGCGTGTTGATCCAGACGGAGGTTCCGCTGCAGCGGCCCAGCACGAGGTCGTGGTCGCCGTCGTGGTCGAGGTCGAAGGCGGCCACGTTGAAGGTCCCCCTGAGGTCGCTCACTCCCAGCCCCACCGCTCCCTTCCAGCCCGCGGACGCCGAGGCTTGCTCCGCTTCCTCCATGAGGCTGACTTCGGGCAGGTTGCCCAGGTTGTGGTACACGTGCATGCGGCGCGTGCAGTCCGGATTGGTGGGGGTCGCGTCCACGTCCATGTCGCTGATGAGCACGTCCTTGAAGCCGTCGCGGTCGAGGTCGGCGATCACGGACTGGCCCCCGAAACCATCGTCCAGGTAGGCCGCTCCGCTCGGATACGTCACCTGCAGCGGTGGCGACCAGACGACCTGTCCGACGGGGTTGTTGCCCTCGTTGAGACGGTAGCGGTCCCGCTCGTCGTCCGTGACGACCATGTCCAGCCGCCCGTCGTTGTTGAGATCGTCCACGGACACGAAGTAGGGGCTGCCCATCTGCGCCGTCTGGTAGAGCTCGAAGACGCCGGGCTCGGAAGGCTTGTTGTAGACGACACCCACGAACTGGTGGGGGGGGGTGAGGGCCGTGTCCTTCACGATGTCGTTGAGCCCGTCCCCGTTCATGTCCGCGATCACGTCCGCGACGTTGAAGGCGGAGGTCAGCATGCTCATGCTCAGGCGCGTCCGGTAGGAGTCCGTGAAGAAGCCATTGCCGTCGTTGATCCAGAGCCGGTCGTCGAGATCCACGCCCGCCGGCTCCGTCAGCCCTCCGGTCACCCCGCTCGAGTCGTAGTCCCCGAGGTAGAGGTCCACGTCGCCGTCGTCGTCCACGTCGCCCGCGGCGATGGCGCAGAAGCGCCCGGGCTGCGGCTTGGTGAGGTCGGGGCCGCCGCTCGCGAGCAGCACGTAGAGCTGGGGCGAGCGCGCGCTCTCGAACCGGAAGCCCTGCCAGGTTCCGCCCACGGCGCCCTTGTTGACGTAGATCCGCGGGTGCGAGACCGCCTTGGGCAGCCCGTCGCTGATCGTGACCGCGGTGGCGATGTCCAGCCACCCGTCTCCGTTGAAGTCGGCGAGGACCACGTCACGGTCGTTCGTGGGGGTGAGGAAACCCTGGTCACCGGGCACGTCCGTCTCGGTGGCGTAGAGCTCCGTGCGGTCGACGAGTACCCCCCCCTCGTTCAGGAAGAGGACGTTACGGCGGCGTCCCGCGCTCGTGCCCGGCTGCTTCCGCACCACCACCAGGTCAACGTCGCCGTCATTGTCCACGTCGCCCCAGGCATAGTCCTTCTCCTCGGGATCGGAGACGCCGAGGGCGGGGTCGGAGACGAGCCGCGTGCCCGTCTCGTTCTCGAACTGGACCCAGCGCCGGTTGAACTGCGCCCCCGCGGGCGCCGCGAGAAGGACGAGGCCGGCGAGGGCGACTCCCTGGACGGCGATCCTCTCCGCCATGATTCTTTCGTTCCTCACTGCCCGTTCGGGCCCCTTCGCCGCGTATCGACCCGCGCCGCGCCCCACTGCCGCTGGAACACCGGGCGGCCTCGGGCGGCGGCGGCTTCCGCCCGCTCGACCCGGCGCTGCTGCTCGCGGTCTTCCGTTCCCAGGAGCTCGCCCGTGGCCGCGCGCTGCATCGTGGCCACGTCCACGAGGTCGAAGTCGCCGTCCGCGTCGAAATCCGCGACGGCTCCCGGGTCGTCCGCGGTGAAGAAGGCGCCGGGGCCCGTGAACCGGCCGTCGAGTCGGAGGAGCGTCCAGTCGAGCGCGTCCACGTCGTTGTCGCCCTCGTAGTCGAACTCCGCGCGCCCGAGGGACAGGAGGAAGTCGACCAGGTTCCCCTGGTTGGCGAGCCGTAGCTCCGCGAACCGGGCCGCGGAGGCCGCCGCTTCCCCCTCGTGGGCCGCGATCGCGGCGCGCACGTTGTTCGCGGGGCTTCCCCCCGTGGCCCGGCCGTCGTGGAGCAGCTCGTCCACGGCGCGGACGCGCAGGCCCCACAGGGGCGCCGTGCGCAGCTCGGTCTCCGCGGCGTCGCCCTGTGCGATGCCGTCGCCGAGAGCGCCCACGTCGTGCAGCAGGAAGTCCGAGTAGGGTTTCAGGGTGCGCCCGGCGAGCGCGAGCTCGGGCCCGGGACCCGCCACGTAGGGCGTGGCCACATGGCAGTGGGCGCAGCCGATGGCCGCGAAGGTGGTCTCGCCCCGCATTCCCGCCCGCGGCGTCTGGGGCGGAGCGGCGAGGAAGCGCTGGAAGTCGGTCTGCCGGTCGATGCGGTCGAGGCCGTCCCCGTCGGGCCCGTCCTCCGGGTCGGCCACGGTGTCGCACAGGGCGAGGACCGACTCGTCGCCGTTGGGCGCGTTCTCCGCGCCCAGGAAGCGGTTGGTCAGCCCCATCTCGTTGAGCGAGGCATCGGCCGAGAAGGTGAGGAGGGTCGCGGCCTGGGCCTTCCAGCCGAAGCGCCCCACGCGGGGCGCGCCGGGCGCTTCGAGGGGGACGACCGCGTGGACCCGCCCGCTCACGCCCGGGGGCGGGCTCGTCGCGCGAACGGCGATGTCGGCGTCGGCGATGGCCTCGACGAGACCGGCTCCGAAGACGGGCGTCGTGAGGCGCTGCGCCGTCACGTCGGCTTCCGGAGGGACCACCTCCGCGCACTTCGTGGAGAGGGTCTGGCTCTGCAGGAGCGAGCCGCCCCGCGACTCGAGCGGATCGAACGGCGCGCCCCCCGACGCGGCCCGGCCGAAGCGCGTGACACGCTTCGTGCCGAAGCCCCCGGGGCGGGGCTGGGCGTGGCAGGTCGCGCAGGAGCTGTCGTTGAAGATCGGCCCGAGGCCCTCGTCGCCCAGGAGCGTCCTCCTGAACTCGACGCGTCCCGCGAGGAAGCGGGCGCGCTCGGCGTCGCCCAGCCCTTCGAGCGGCTCGCCCATCCGCGGTTGGATCGACTGCGGCGTCGAGATCGGGGCCGCGACGGCCCAGGGCGCGAGGCCGCGCCCTTCGAGGGCTGTCGGTCTCGGATCCTCCACGACGACCGTGAGCGGGACGACGGTCCCGGAGCCCGCCGCCTCCACGCGCCACACCGGGTCTCCGGTGGCGCCCGGGGCGATGACGTTGGCCACGATCGCGGTCGGCGCGAGCGTGTACTGGCCGGGTTGCCGCGGCGCCTGCAGGCGGCCGAAGACGAGCGCGACCGGTTGCCCGGGGAGACCGATTCCCGTTGCGACCTCGCCCACCGGGTAGGGCCCGAACGTGTTGTTGAGCGTGTTCTGGGCGCCCCCCACCTGGACGAGCCGGCCGTTCGTCGCGACGCCGCCGAAGCCCTGCGGGTTGTTGATGCCGGCGGGCACCGTGAAGCGGGTCATCGGCGCCCCGACGGGGGGGAGCGCGGGCGCGAGGGGGCCCCCGCTCCAGTCGAGCTCTAGGCTGAACAGCGCGAGCCCCTCGTTCTGCGCGTCGCTCAGCTCGCCCACGACCGCGTAGGGAATCACCGCCCCGGGGCGTACGGTCACCGTCCCCCGTTCGCGGCTCAGGACCCGCAGGTTCAGGTCGGTCGCGTGCCCCGCGACCGCGCCCACGAGCAGGAAGACCCCTGCCCACACCTCCGGCCGCGCGGGCCAACGTGTGCTCTTCCGGGGACCGCTCATCACTTCGATACTACCAGTGCCGAGGCTCTCCCGGTGCCGGTTCGCGGGTGTTCGCTTTCCGTGTTCGTCGGCGGACGACGAACCGCCGGTCGACGGGGACCGCCTCGATGGCCCGCCGGGTCCCATCCGGCCAGAAGACCTCGAGCTCCACCTCGCGGTCGCTGGCGAGCCCAAAGTGAGCCTGGCGGGAAGACGCCGCCTGGAAGCTCCCGCCGCTCAGGACCCAGCGGGTCTGCACGACGTCGCCCTGGCGCAGGATCACGCGGCTGCCGAGCCCGCGCGCGTCTCCGACGCCTTCCTGCGCGAGCTCGACGAGCAGGAAGTGCCCGGCCGCCCCGTCGTTCTCGAGGACGCGCACCCGTCCGTTCAGCTCGGCCGCCACCACGTCCACGTCGCCGTCCCCGTCGAGGTCGCCGAAGGCGGCGCTCCTGTCCACGTGGGCCTCCCCCAGCCACGCTCCCGCGGCGTCCGCGGCCGCCCGCTCGAAGCGCGCGCCCCGGCGCTCGAAGAGGAGCGGCGTCTGCCGCCAGGTCGAGTTCATCGTCTCGAGCGTGGCGTCGGGGTAGACGTGGCCGTTGAAGACCACGAGGTCCTCGTCGCCGTCGTGGTCGAAGTCGAAGAATCCCGTGGCCCACCCCAGGAAGGTCCGGCTCACCGCTCCGAGGTTGTACTGGCGTGTGCGGTCGTCGTAGGCGAGGGCCTGTCCGGGAAGGCTCACCCGAAGGGTGTTGGTGTCGTCCGAGAAGTTGGTGGTGAACACGTCGGGGCGGCCGTCGGCGTTCACGTCGCCCACGGCGATGCCCATGGTGGCCTGGGCCTCGCCGTCTCCGTTCAGGGCGAGCCCGGCCTCGAGCGCCCGATCGGCGAACCGGAGGCCGCCGCGGTTCATCCAGAGGAAGGACGGCATCGAGTCGTTGCCGACGAAGACGTCCTGCTTCCCGTCGCCGTCGACGTCGAGCATCACGACCCCGAGCCCGTAGGACGGGGTCGCCGCCGCGATCCCCGACGACACCGAGACGTCGCGGAAGCGGCCCTCGCCCACGTTCTCGTAGAGGCGGTCGGGCGCCGCCGCCAGGCCCGCGGGGCCCCCGAACACGGGCCGGCCGCGAAAGGTCCGCCGGGCGGGCGGATGCCGCGGGTCGAACTCGAGGTAGTTGGCGACGTAGAGGTCGAGGTCGCCGTCGCCGTCCAGGTCGCCGAACGCGGCGGCGGCGCCCCAGGAGGGATCGCCGAGCCCGGCGCGCGCGGTCGCGTCCACGAAGCGACGGCCGTCGCCCAGGAGGAGGACGTCAGGGCCGAACGCGGCGACGTAGACGTCGTCGAAGCCGTTGCCGTCCACGTCGCCCACCGCGACGCCCATGCCCCACCCGTGGAAGTCGATCCCGGCCTCCCGCGTGACGTCGCGGAAGCGCAGCCGCCCGTCGTTCGCGAAGAGCCGCGCCCCGGCCCGCCCCGGGGCGCGTCGAGGTACGCCCCGTTGGGCACGAAGAGGTCGAGGTCGCCGTCCTGATCGTAGTCGAGGAGGGCGAGGCCGCCGCCCTTCACCTCGAGGATCTGCGTCGGGAGTCCGCGGCCGGAGGTCATGACCATGTCGAGGCCGCTCTTCGCGGTGGCGTCGGTGAAGTGCAGCCGTCCCCGCGGCTCCGCGATCGCCGCGGCGGCGGCGAGAAGCGCCGGGACGGCGACGCCCCGCCTCACGGGATATCGTCCGCCCGCCGCAGGCGTCGGGCCTCCGCGGAGCGGCGCTCCGCCTTCTCCGCCCCCGCCGCGTCGCCCTGCCGACGAAGCACGAGGGCGAGCTTGTGCCAGGGCTCGAAGAACCCGGGCCAGAGCGACACCGCGCGCTCGAGCGCGGCGCGCGCGGGAGAGAGCTCGTCGCGGCGCAAGGAGACGTCGGCCAGCCGCGTCTCGTAGCGGGCGAGGTCGCGGCGCGCCTTCGGGGAGAGAGAGGCGGGAGCGGCTCCGCCCCCGGCCAGCTCGATGGCGCGGCGGAGGCTCTTCTCCGCGTCGTCGTGCCGGTCGTCTTCGAGGGCGACGAGGCCGAGGCCGAAGTGGGCCTCGGCCTCGCCCCGGTCGATCGCGAGGTAGGTCTCGAAGGCCGTGCGGGCCTCGGAGAGCCGGCCGAGGTTGAAGAGTGCCATCCCCTGGAAGAAGTACGTCGTGAAGTACCCGGGCTCCAGCTCCGCTGCGCGCGCGAACCGCTCGCTCGCCCGCGCGTAGAGCTTCTGCTCGTGATCGGCGAGCCCGGCGACGAAATGTGCCTGTCCGGGGTGGGCGGGCGTCTCCGCCCGGAGGTAGGCGTCCACGGCGCGCTGCGCCTCCGCGTAACGGCCGGCCTTCACCGCGCGGAACGCCTCGGTCAGCCCCGAGTCGAGCACCGGCGCGGAAGCGAGCGCCACAGAGAGTGCGATGGATGCGGCCGCCATCCCGATCAACCGGGGTTCTGCTGCTGGCGGAGCACGTCCTCCGCGGGCTTCCGGCGGGGATCGAATCCGGTGTCGCCGGGGGCGGGAAGGGGTACGGACCACGACCACCAGAACACCCCTTGCATCCAGGCGCTCTCGCGCGTCCACACCGCGAACGCCGCCGCGTAGCAGTCGGCCTGCTCCCCGGGGTCGGGAGGGAGCGGGACGCCGAAGTCCCAGGGTGTGCGGTTGGCCCCGTCTCCGCTCCGGTACCCGATCTCGGTGAAGATGACGGGCTTGCTCCACGCCCCCTGCCAGTTCCGATAGGCCGCCACCATGTTGTTGCCGTCGCGGTTGCGCGTCCACGCCTGCTCCAGCTCCGCGCGGGTGGGGTTCGCCTTGTTAGTGAGCGGCGTGTAGACGTCGAGGCCGAGGAGGTCCAGGCGGCCCCAGAAAGGGACGCTCGTGAACTCGTCGCCCGGCACGTTCGCGTTGGCCGCGTAGGTGAGCAGGCCCCGGTAACGGGCCCGGGTCTCCGCGATGACGGCGTCCCACTCCCCGGCGTGGGCGGAGCGGGTCATCGTCGCGAGCTCCGTGCCCACGGCGAGGAGCTCCACCCCTTCCTCCTGCGCGAGAGCGGAGTAGTGCGCGAGGAACGCGCGATAGCTCGCGAACCAGGCCGCGGAGATCATGGGCGAGATCGTCCCGCGCCAGGTCCCGTCCTGGACGTCCACGTGCGGCTTGAGCATCACCTTGAGGCGGCGTCCCTTCAGATCCCGCACGGCCTCGCGGATCGCGTCGTCGGTAGGAGTGCGCAGGAGGTCCGGCTCGATCTCCGTGGAGTCCGCGCGCGCCATGTACCACGTGACGAGCAGCCCGGCCCAGTTGGCGCCCGTGCCCGCGAGCTCCTGGCGCGCCACCCCCGCGTCTCCGTACTGGTACTGGTCGTGCCACCACGAGACGTGGGTGACGCCGTTGTAGGCGAATCGGGAGGGGCCCGAGGACGGCGCCGGGGAAGGAGCGGTGGGGGAGCCGGGTCCTGCGCCCCCGCAGTGCGCGACGAGCAGAGCGAGGGCGACCGCCGTCGCCCGCCCGTCCGGGGACGACGTCACTCGAGCCCGGTGTGAGTGAGGCACCAGCTTCTCGTCCGGACCGACGTTCCCGCGCGCACGGCGTCCGCGGACGTCCCCCCCACCTCCCGGCCCGACGAGCACTCCGCCTCGGCGGGGCAGCCCCCGTCGCAGCCCACGACGCTCGTGACTTCGACGAGATAGCTCGACCTCTCGACCGCGGCGACGGTTCCGCAGAAGCCGGATCCCTTCCAGGGCCGCACGCACACGCGGCTGCCCACCGACTTGCCGCTCCCGCGCGCACCATGCTGGCGCAGGAGAAGGGCGAGCGAGTGGTGGCCGGCCTGCTCGGCCACGTCGAGCGCCGTCCCCGCTGCGCGGTCGCGGACGTCGGGGGTCGCTCCCTGGAGGAGGACGCGTCTCGCGGTCACTACGTCGCCGGAGCGGGCGGCGGAGAGGAGGGCTCGATCGATCTCGGAATGCCCACCCGCGACGAGTGCTTCGGAGACGGCCGCGACCGCGACGACCACGAGGCCCGAAACGCGTCTCATCTCGCCCCCTACACCCACACCACCGGGTTCACGAGCTCCCCGATCTCGGGACAGGAGATCGTGACCACGTCGCCTTCCTCGAGGCCGAGGTCCATGGGCTGGATGATGCCCGTCCCCGTGGACAGGACGGTTCCCGCAGGTATCCCGTTGGATCGCCGCAGCCACTCCACGAGCTCGGGGAAGCGCCGCTTGAGCTGGGCGGTGCTCGCGGAGCCCGCGAAGACCTCGCGTCCCCCGCGCGTCACGCGGCACCGCAGGTCCAGGGCATAGGGATCGCGGATCTCGTCCGGCGTCACCACCACCGGCCCCAGGGAGAAGCAGCCGTCGTACACCTTGGACTGCGGCAGGTAGAGCGGGTTGTCGCGCTCGATGTCCCACGCGGAGACGTCGTTGGCGAGCGTGAAGCCGAGGATCCTGCCGCTCGCGCCGAGCACTATGGCGACCTCCGGCTCGGAAGCGGTGAAGCTCGAGTCGCGTCTCCGCCCGATCGGCTGTCCGGGTCCCGCGCATCGCCCCGCCGTCGCCTTGAAGAAGAGCTCCGGCCGGTCCGCGACGTAGACCCGGTCGTAGATGCCCGAGCCTTCCTCCCGGAAGTCGGCGCTGCGCCGGTACGTGACCCCGGCTCCCCAGACCTCGGGAGGAGTCGTGGGAAGTGTGAGCCGGAAGCGTGTTCTTCCCGCGAGGAGATCGCCGAGGGCGACCTCCTCGAAGGCCCGCGCGTCCCGGGCGGAGGCGCGCCACGCCGCCGCGTCGAGCCCCTGCTCGTCCACCCTCCGGAGGAGATCGAGGGAGGTCGTCACGGACTCGTGGGGCCGGACGAGCACGAAAACGCGCCCGTCCTCGAGGAGCCCGAGACGTACGGTGTCGCCACCTTCGACCTGAAGGCACTTCATGCCGGCACCTCGTTCATAGATCGCGCGTGTCGAGACGGGAAGGGGTGCGGAGGACGATGAAGACGAACGAGACGGAGCCGAGCTTGAACTTGTCCCCGTCGGCGAGGGTCTTCGGACCGGAAAGGCGCTCGCCCCTGACGAACGTGCCATTGTGGCTGCCGAGGTCCTCGAGGACGGCCCGTCCCTGTCCGATTCGGAGGAGGGCATGGCGACGTGACACGGTCTCCGCGTCCATGGGGACGATCGAGTCGGCGTGGCGGCCCAGGACGTACTCGCCTTCGGCGAGCGCCACGAGCCCCCCCACCCAGGACAGCCGGTAGACGAAGGGGCGCTCGGCCTCGGGCCGCGGCCCGGGCGCGTCCTCCGCGGCCTCGCCGCAGAATGCGTAGCCGAGCCCGTGCACCGTGCGGACGAAGAGCGGGCTCCTGGCCTCGTCGGCGAGAGCGCTCCTTATCTCCGCCACCAGGTTCGGGAGGTTCCCTTCGACGACGTGCGTGTCGGGCCACAGCCGCTCCGAGAGCTCCGCCTTCGACAGGACGCGCGGCCGGACCTGCAGGAGCGCGAGGATGAGCTCGAACGCCTTCGGCGTCAGGTGCACCGGTTCCGCCCCTCGCAGGAGCTGCCGCGTCCCCGTGTCCAGGACGTACGTGCCGAAGTAAAAGCGCATGGCCGCGCGGTTCTCCTGCGGGATTATCGCGCAGGGACGGCCGACGGTCGCATCTAGGGTTTCCCTAGGAACGACCCGCCGGGCCGAACAAACGACCGCCGTCCTCGTCCATGTGAGCAGGCCGTCACGACCAGGGCGGCGCAGGAGGCTGACATGAAGAGGCAATGGCTGGGCGTGCTGGGGGCGGCGTTTCTCGCCGCCGTGTTCGCCGTGGTTTCCGTTCCCGCGGAGGCCCGGGAAGTGCAGTGCAACGTGCCGTTCGGTTTCCAGGTGGGGGACGCTACGCTTCCCGCGGGGACCTACCGTGTGACCCTGCTCCAGTCGACACTCACGATCCGCGGGGCCACGACCGGCGCCATGGCCGTCGGGAACCGCTCCGACCGGAAGTCGGACGACAGGGCGAAGCTCGTGTTCCACCGCTACGGCGACGAGTACATCCTGCGCGAGGTGTGGACGGGGCACACCGGGCGGGAGATCCCCACATCGCGCCGCGAGCGCGAGCTCAAGACCCGGGTGGCGACGTTCGAGACCGTGGTGATTCCGTTTTCCTGAGAATCGCGAAGAAAGGGTCCCCCCGGCTCCGGCGTTGCGCGGATGTCCTCCTCGGAACGCCGGAGCCGCAACCTATTCGGGCGGGGCCCCCTCCACCGAGATCTCGAGAGGGGTCCGCAGCCGGAACTCCAGGGTGGATCCCTCGGGGAGCGAAACCTCCTCGCCCTTGGTCGCGAGGACGACGCCCGTCCCCGCCGACCCTCCCACCGCCCCGCCGATCAAGGCACCCTTTCCCCCTCCGATGACGCCGCCGAGGATCGCCCCCACGCCCGCCGCTCCCGCGACCTTGGCCGCGTCCTTCTTCACCGTGGAGCGCGCCTTCCGGGCCAGCGGATCCGCCTCCACCGCGGTCTCCGGTCCTCCCGGTACGGCGACGGTGTCGACCTCCAGCGACAGCTCGCCCCGTCCGGAGACCTTGCCCGCTCCCGCGGCGTGCGATACGTGCCCCCTCACGCGGCTCCCGAGGGGGAACGCTTCGACACCGTCGATCACGACGGCCGCGCCCGTCGTGGCCGTGAACTCCTGCCCGGCTTGCGCCGTGTCCGAGGAGAGCGGCGTCTCGAGGCGCACCCGGACGATCGTGCCCTCGGGGACGGTCACGCGGAGGCGGGGGCGGGCTCCCATCAGCTTTCGGACGAACCCCGGCTCCTCGCGCGTGACGTTGCGGGAGACGCGGACGCGGCCGGGGGCCTCGGCCTCCCCCCGGGGGCGCGCCGCGAAGCCACGCTCGCCCAGACGAGCCCGGCCACCACCGAAGCCGCCATGAGGACGACCGCGATGCGGCGGAACCCGTAGGGTCCGGTCCTGCTCGACGCCGCGAGTACCGTCGGCGGGGCCGTCGGGCGAACCGCCTCGGCGCGAACCGTCGCCGGGATCGGCGCGTCGAGGCCGGCCGCCTTCCCCGCGGCCTCCACGAGCGCCTTCCCGGTGGGATAGCGGTCGACGGGATTCTTGGCGAGGGCGCGCTTCAGCACGTCTCCCAGGGGAGGGGGAAGCCCGAGGGTGTCGAAGTCGATGGGCGGGGGAGGCTCCGTCAGGATCTTCATGAGGATGGCGGTGAGGCTGTCGCCCACGAACGGCCGGCGGCCGCTCAGGCACTCGTAGAGAACGCAGCCCAGCGAGAAGAGATCGGCCCGCCCGTCCACGCGATCGCCCCGCGCCTGCTCGGGAGACATGTAGTTCGGGGTGCCCATGATCGCGCCCGTCTTCGTGATGTTCCCGGAGGCGGGGCCCTTCGCGATGCCGAAATCCATCACCTTCAGGTGCCCGGAGGGCTCGATCATCAGGTTTGCGGGTTTCACGTCGCGGTGGACGATCCCCTGCGCGTGCGCGAAATCGAGGGCGGCCGCGGCCTGGCCGACGATGCGGAGGGTTTCCGCGAGCGGGAGCCGTCCCTTCTCGCGCAGGTTCGCCTGCAGCGTCTCCCCCTCGACGCGCTCCATCACCATGAAGCTCGACGACCCCTGGGCCTTGATGTCGTGGATCGTGACCACGCCGGGATGGCGCAGCTTCGCCGCCACCTGCGCTTCCAGGAGGAAGCGCTTCTTGACCTCCTCCAGCTCCGGGCCCTCCGCGATCGCGTCCAGGCGGATGCGCTTGATCGCGACCTTGCGGCCGAGCTCCTTGTCCTCCGCCTCGTAGACCTCGCCGAAGGCGCCGGATCCGAGCTTGCCCAGGATCAGGTAGCGGTCGCCCAGGACCTCGTCGACCGCCTTGCGTCCTGTCGCTCCGCTCTCGTCCGTCATGCCGGCCATCGTACACTGCTAGACTTGTCGCCGAACATGATCGAGCCCAAGCCCAAGGCGGCCTGCCGCTTCGACCTCGTGAGCCTCGGAGAGGTCATGCTCCGCCTCGATCCCGGCGAGGGGAGGATCCACACCACGCGGACGTTCCAGGTGTGGGAAGGCGGCGGCGAGTACAACGTGGCCCGCGGCCTCAAGCGCTGCTTCGGCCTCGACACCGCGGTGGTGACGGCCCTCGTGGACAACCCGGTGGGGCGGCTCGTCCAGGACCTCGTCTACCAGGGCGGAGTCGACCAGTCGCACGTGAAGTGGGTGGCGGACGACGGCGTGGGGCGCGCCGCCCGCAACGGGCTCAATTTCACGGAGCGCGGCTACGGCGTGCGGGCGGCTCTCGGCTGCTCCGACCGCGGTCACACCGCGGTGTCCCAGCTCAAGCCGGGCGACGTGGACTGGGACCGCGTGTTCGGCAAGGAGGGCGCGCGCTGGCTCCATACCGGCGGGATCTTCGCCGCCCTCTCCGACACGACGCCGCTCGTGGCGAAGGAAGCGATGACCGCGGCCCGCCGCCACGGCACGCTCGTCTCCTACGACTTGAACTACCGGGCCTCGCTCTGGAAGACGATCGGGGGCCAGAAGCGCGCGCGCGAGGTGAACCGCGAGCTCGCCCCCCTCGTGGACGTGATGCTCGGCAACGAGGAGGACTTCACGGCGGCCCTCGGCTTCGAGGTGGAGGGACTCGACCTGTCGGCCTCCCGCCTCGACCCGTCCTCTTTCAAGAAGATGATCGAGAAGGCCGTGGGCTCGTTCCCGAATTTCAAGGTGGTGGCCACGACGCTACGCCACGCCACCACCGCCACCCGGAACGACTGGGGGGCCATCGCCTGGTGCGAGGGGCAGTTCTACCAGGCGGCCGAACCGCGAGGACCTCGAGATCCTGGATCGCGTGGGAGGCGGCGACTCGTTCGCTTCCGGCCTCGTCTACGGGTTCCTCGCGGGCAAGGGGCCCCAGTGGGCGGTGGAGTGCGGGGCCGCGCACGGGGCGCTCGCCATGACCACCCCCGGCGACACCACGATGGTGACGCTCGCGGAGGTGGAGCGGGTCATGAAGGGAGGGACCGCGCGCGTCTCGCGCTAGCGCGGCCCTTCGGGAGAAGGCATGGACAAGCAGCAGGTGATGGCCCGGATCCGCGACGTGGGCGTCGTTCCCGTGATCCGCGCGGAGTCGGCGGACGAGGCGGCCCGCGTGATCGACGCCATCCGGGCGGGCGGGGTTTCCGTCCTCGAGATCACAATGACCGTGCCGGGCGCCGTCGGCCTCATCGCGGAGGTGGCGCGCCGCGTCGGCGACGACGCGGTGGTGGGCGCGGGCACCGTGCTCGACGCGGAAACCGCCCGCGCCGTCATCCTCGCGGGCGCTCGCTTCGTGGTCTCCCCCGCCCTCGACCTCGGCACGATCGCATGCTGCCGCCGCTACGGCGTGCCCGTGATGCCCGGCGCCTTGACGCCCACCGAGGTGGTCGCGGCCTGGCAGGCGGGGGCGGACATCGTGAAGGTCTTCCCCGCGAACGCGGTGGGGGGTGCTTCCTACATCAAGGCCCTGAAGGCGCCCCTTCCCCAGATCGAGCTGTGTCCTACGGGCGGCGTCTCCCTCGAGACCGCCGCGGACTTCATCAAGGCGGGGGCGAGCGCGCTCGGGGTGGGAAACGACCTCGTGGACCTGAAGGCGCTGCGCGCGGGGCAGGCCCAGGCGATCACGGAGAAGGCGAAGCGCTTCGTGGAGATCGTCAGGACGGCACGGGGCGCCTAGCGTCGGACGCGAGCCTCGACTCGAACTGGCGCGAGAAGACCGCGGCCATGGCCTTGAGCTTGAGAGACTGCCAGAGGAACCGCCGCGGCGACAGCCCCGCGCATTCCTCGGGCAGGAGCACGAGGCTGACGTGGACGTTGGGAGCGCAGCCGATGGGCAGCCCTCGCTCCATGCAGGACTCGTAGAGCCGCCGGAAGACCGGCACGAGGGCCTCGGTCCGGGGCGGGTCCGCGTCGGCGAGGTCCGTGCCCACGAGGGGCCGGAAGACGCAGACGGTGGGGATCGCCCCCACCGACGTGATCCAGTCGATGGCGCGGATGGAGGATTCAGGGGGCTCGAGGCCCGCGATGATCTCGCCGTTCGTCACCCAGGGCTCGTGGCGCGGCCCTCTCTTCGCCGAGCGCTCGCGCAGTAGCGGATGGCCTCGAGGTAGTGGTCGAGGCCGTACTCGGCGTGCTTGCCCGGGCAGGTCTCCTTGAAGAGCTCGCGGTCGAAGATCTCGAAGCAGAAGGAGACCCGGTTGACGCCCAGCTCCCGCAGCTCGTCGTAGCGCCGCAGATCGCGGTGGGGCGGCGTCTGGATGCCCACGAGCAGCCCCAGCTCCTGCTTGATCCGCCGCACGTAGGGCTCGAGGATGTCGAGGTAGGTGTCGCCGTCGTAGTGGCCGGTGTTGAAGTCCACGTAGGTGATGCCGGACTCGTCGCGGGCGGCGCGCACCACCTCCATCACCTCGGCCACGGACTTCTCGTCGGAGTCGTCCACCCCCAGGTTCAAGCCCACCGAGCAGAACTTGCAGTTGACCCTCTCGGGCTTGGCCGTCCAGTACTCGCACACCTTGGCCTGGTAGATCCCGAGGTAGGTGCCTTGAAGCGTGCCGATGCGGGTCATGGGCTTGCCGGTCGTGGTCGCACGGTCGTACCAGGCCGGCCGGGGCGACAGCTTCACGGGAGCGACGGCCTCGCCGTCGTGCCGCAGCAGGTAGCGCCCGTCCTCGCGATGCAGCGTGTAGGGCGAGCGGGCGGCGAAAGGCTCCGTCACGGGGACGTTGGTCCAGAGGTTGCCGGGCAGGATCAGCTCGAGGCCGCTGCCGAGCCCAGCCCTCGTGCGGAGTATCTTCCGGCCCCCGTCTTCCTCCAGGTAGCAGGAGTCGTCGAGTCGCAGGCCCTTGCAGTAGAGGTCGAGCTTCAGCAGGGCGGGAGTGTCGCGGAGGGCGGAGAGGGTGATCACCCCCCGAGCCTAGCCGCCGCCCATTGCCTGCCATATGACGACCGTCATGTCCGCGCGTGGATACGCGGACCGGCCACGCGGCTAGGCCAGGGTCAGCCGTTCGAGGGCGGCGCGGTCGCGGACGACGAACCCCTCCTTCTCGGTGATGACCCTCTCTTCCTTGCCCCATCGGCTCATGATGCGGATGGCGGTTTCGAGGGTGGTGCCGCAGAGGTCGGCGAGGTCCTGGCGGGAGAGGGCGAGCGGGATGAATACTCCCCGGGCATCCGGCCGGCCCATGCGGTCCGCGAGCATGAGAAAGACGTGGGCGAAGCGCGTTTCCACCCGGCTGCCCGTCACCTCCGCGATGCGACGCGTCAGCTCCAGCAGCCGGAAGGAGAACCCGTTCAATAGCCCCCGAACGAGAGAGGGGCACGTTTCGAGCAGGGCGAAGAAGGCGCCGCGCTTCACGAGGATCAGCGTGCAGTCCTCGAGGGCCACCGCGGAGGCGGGATAGGGGCGGGACTCGTAGGCGGCCACCGCTCCCAGGGGATCGCCGGCGCCCAGGATCTCGAGGATGACCTCCTTGCCCCCCGGAAGCATCTTCGCGACCTTCACCCGGCCGCTGTCGATCGTATAGAGGAAGTCCGAGGGATCGCCTTCGGAGAAGATCGTCGTCCCTTTGGTGTAGGAGCGGACGAGCGAGACGTCCGCGAGCCGCCGCCGGTCCTCCTCGGAGATCCGGCGGTAGAGGGGATTGCTCCGGAGCAGCGGCTCGACCGGCGTGGCCATGCCGAGATCCCCGCTTCAGGAGGGCCGGCCGCCGAGCAGCACCCCGCCGAGCGCGCGCAGGGTGCCCGCGAAGGTGAGGAGCCAGGCGAGCAGGGCCGGGTAGACGAAGAAGGCAGGGAGCGGAGCGAGAAGGGTGAGCCCGGACGCCCTCTCCAGCATGAACGTCGCCACCGTATACATGCCCAGGGGAAAGATGAAGATCGTGTCGGGCCTTATGGTCTTCACCACCTCGACGCGCAGCGTGATGGCGCCGCGGCGGGTCTCCGCGGTCGCGAGGTCCCCCTGGGCGAGGCCGAGCTTGTCCGCGAGCTGCGGGTGGACCTCGATGAAGGGCTCGGGGCAGTGGTCCACGAGGGGGCCGATGCGGCGGGTCTGGGCACCGGAGAGGAAGTGGCTCACCACCCGCCCGGTCGTCAGGATGAGCGGGTACTCCGCGTCCACGTCCTCCGCCGGAGGGGCGTAGGGAGCTGGCACGAAGCGCGCCTTGCCGTCGGGGAAGTAGAAAGGCCCCTTCCCCTGCGCGACCGGGTTCACCGAGCCGGGCTCGAAGAGACGCGGCGTCCCCGGGTGATCCTCGGAAGGACACGGCCAGAAGACGCCGTACGCGCTCTCCACCTTCTCGTAGGTGATGCCCGCGTAGTCGGCTACGCCGCCCCTGGAGGCCTCGCGCAGCTCGGCGAGGATCGCGGCCGGACTTTCGAACGTGAAGCCCTTCTCGCGTCCGAGCGCGCGGGCGATGTCCTGCACGACCTTCCAGTCCTCGCGCGCCTCTCCCGGGCAGTCCACCGCCTTGTTGATCTTGATCACCCGTCCCTCGGCGCTCGTGACGATCCCCTCGTCCTCCTCGTGCAGCGAGCCCGGCAGGACCACGTCCGCGAAGCGCGCGCTCTCGCTCAGGAAGAAGTCGATCGTCGCGTAGAACTCGAGCTTCTCCAGCATGCGGCCGACGAAGGTGTTGTCGGGCAGCGAGACCATCGGGTTGAAGCACAGGCTCAGCAGGCCGCGGATCTCGCCGGTCTCGACCTTGCGGAGCATCTCGTAGCAGTCGACGCCCGGGCCCGGCAGGTCGTCGGGCGAGACGCCCCAGACCTTGGCCACGTGTGCGCGGTGCTCGGGGTTCGCGATGTCGCGCCCCCCCGGAAGCTGGTCGCACTTCTGGCCGTGCTCGCGGCCGCCCTGGCCATTGCCCTGGCCGGTGATCGTGGCGTAGCCGCAGCCCTCGCGGCCGATCCGACCCGAGGCGAGCACGATGTTGATCGCCCCCAGGCAGTTCTGGACGCCGTGGGTGTGGTGCTCGATTCCCCGCGCGTGGAGCAGGAAGCTCGACTTCGCCGTCCCCCACATCTCGGCGGCCTGGCGGATCGCCCGCTCGGAGATGCCCGTCACCTGCGCGGTGCGGGCCGGCGTCCACTCCGCGACTCCGCGCGCGACCTCCTCGAAGCCGGTCGTGCTGCTCGCGATGAACGCATGGTCGAGCCAGTCGTGCTCGATCATCAGGTGGAGGATGCCCGCGAAGAGGGCGGCGTCGCGCCCGGGCTTGACGGGCAGGAAGAGGTCGCAGGTGCGGGCCAGGGGCGTGAGGCGCGGGTCCACCACGATCACCCGACCCCCGCGTTCCCGAGCCTGCCACACGTAGTCGGTGGTGATGGGGGCGCATTCGGCCACGTTGGCCCCGCTGATCCACACCACCTCGGCGGTCAGGATGTCGGACCAGGGGTTGGCCGCGCGGTCGATGCCGAAGGCCTTCTTGTTGGCGGCGGCCGCGCTCACCATGCAGAGCCGCCCGTTGTAGTCGATGTAGGGCGTCCTCAGGCAGACGCGGGCGAACTTGCCCATCAGGTAGGCCTTCTCGATCGTGAGGCTCGCCCCGGAGAGCACGCCGAACGCCTGGGGCCCGTGCTGCGTCTGGATGCGGTCGATTTCCCCGGCCACTCGAGCGACGGCCTCTGCCTAGGGAAGGACGCGGAAGCCGCCCCGCGCGTTCGGGTCGCGCACGTAGGCGTGGAGAAGGCGATCGGGGTGCGCGCCCTGCAGGTAGCGCTTCACGCCCTTGGGGCAGAGCTTGCCCTCGTTGAAGGGGAAGTCCATCCAGGGCTCGAACCCGATCACCTGGTTGTCCTTCACCAGCAGCTCGATCCCGCACTGCTGACCGCAGAAGCAGCAGTGGGTCTTCACCGCCTTGTCGGGGACGACTCCCGGGTCGAGGCGGGGACCCGTGGACCTCGACAGGTGCGGGCCGAAAACCTCGAGCGTCTCGGATTCGGAAACGGCGGGCCGCGACATCCTTGGCTCCCTAGGGGTGGAAGTTGTCCTCGTCTTCCGTCCCGAGCGGGCCTTCGCCCCGGCCCGGGTTCGCGTACGAAGGCATGGGCGCGGGCAGCGGAGCCCTGCCCGCGGCCGGGCCGCGGGCAAGAGCGCCCTGCGCGAGAGCCAGCAGCGCGCGCCGGCAGCGCGGGCAGATCCACTGGTAGTGCTCCACCTCTCCCTTCGCGTCGTAGCGATAGCCGAGCTCGCGCTCGACCGCGATCAGGTCCTCCACGTGCATGCGCGAGGCGAAGGCGTGGCCGCAGCGGCGGCAAAGCGCGGGCTCGCTCTTCGCGGCCACGTCCTTGTAGAAGGCCACCCCGAGCTGGGCCGGGCGCTGGAAGATGTGGAAGAACTTGCCGAAGGGCAGCCAGAGCAGGGTGACGATGACCGTGATCGCGTGGAAGATGGCGAGGAACTCGTACCCGTAGCCGGCGAGCCAGGTGTAGCTCACGGTGAGGAGGAGCCCGGAGAGGCTCACTGCGAAGAGGAGCACGAGGGGCAGCATGTCCTCCGAGAAGACCTGCACCGCGGCCGCTCCTTCGTCGCGCATGCGGCGCCGCATCGCCAGCATCACCCCGGCGATCACCAGGAAGGCCGACCACACGAGGCCGTGGAAGACGAGGAAGGCGAGCAGTGACTCGACGGGGAAGGCCGCCGTCGGGAAGCCGAACACGACCGTCCGGTACCAGTCGGCCCTGTCGGCCAGCGCCTCGAAGTGGATCCAGCCGAATACCAGCGGGAAGGTGATGGCGGCGGCGAGGATGCAGCCCCACATGAGCAGCATGTGGGTCAGTCCCCGGAGGCGGTCGCGCTTCCAGATGAAGGCGTTGGCCGCGAAGTCGGAGCCCACGCGCACGAACCAGAGGCGCAAGTTCGAGGCGAGGTGGCCGCGGCGCAGGAACACCTCGAACCCGCGGTGCCAGTACACCGCGGTGGGCGGGCGTTGAAGCCACATCGCGTAGCGGTAAACGATGCCGAAGGCGGCGAACAGGGACGCGAACGTGTAGGCCACGAGGGGGGCGTCGAAATGGGACAGGTTGCGCGAGCCGGCGACGATCAGACCGGCCAGGACGAAGGTCACGACGGTCGCCCACGTGACGGCGGTGCGGATCTCCCGGGGCATTTGCGCCTCCCTCCGGTGTGAGCGAGCCGAGTATAGCCCGTCTCAGCCCGCCGAGACCGGTGGCGTCCAGCGGCGGCCACCCCAACCGAAGATGAGCCGGGACAGGTGAATCCCCCAGAAGGCAACGCCGGCGATCCAGAACGCCGCCGCCCACGCGAGGTGCTCGAAGAACGACTCTTGCGCGAAACCGGCCGCCACGCGCGCGACGAGCGCCAGGAGCCCCGTCGCCATCCCGATCCGGAGCGGCCACGAGCGCCGCTCGGCCTCCAGGCCGTGCCCTCCGTGCGAAAGCGTGACGCGCGTTCCCACGGCGAGGATCAGGAGCGTGAAGCCGCCCATGAAGAGGACGTGCAGGAAATCGACGCGGTGTGCGGGGACGATCGCCGCCAGCCACAGCGCGGCGATCACGAGCCAGCAGGCCGTCCAGACGCACCACGCCAGCGTCGTGCGCGTGGCCGGCGCTCGCCAGGGCGTGAGGTTGACGAGCAGGACGGCGCTCGCGATGGCGGCCCGCAGATACGCCAGCGGCGCGACGTCGGCGCCGTACTCGACGACCAGCGTCAGGGCGAGCGCCACGCCCGTGGCGAGGTAGAGCCTGATGCGCCGGCGCGGCCCCGGGGCGCCGATCTGCACGAGCGGCATCTGGGCGAACCCGAGCAGCCGCGGCCCGAGGAAGCCGCTCACCCCCAGGACCAGGAGCAGGACCATGCCTTCGGTGAGCATGCGCCGGCCAAGCAAGTCCCATCGCGGAGCGATCGCTTCGAGGGCGACGGCCGTGTTGACGAAGGCGGCCACTGCCCCGCACGCGATGCCCGTCCCGACCAGCGCGAAGGTGTCGGGTGGCTGCTGCTTGCGCCTCAGGAAACGGCGCGCTGCCAGCACGATCAGCGTCAGGTGAGCGGCGGCGAAGGCCAGGTGCCCCAGGACGAAAGCCCGAAGCTCGAACGACCCTGCCGCCACGACGAGGAGCGCGGCCAGGGCGAGCTGGGGGGCCCGCCCCGGCGCGGCGGTACCCGTGAACCTGGGGATGGCGGTGAGCAGAAAGCCGGCGACGAAGGCATAGAGGAACCCTTCGGCCTGAACGAACGCGTGGGCACGGCCGGAAAAGGTGTCGGTGAGGCCCAGAGAGTACGCCGGCCAGATGGCGGCGCCGGCGACGCCCAGCACGATCCCGACCGGAAAGAAGAGGCGATAGGGGTCCGTGGGCGTCCCATGGACGGCAAGCGCCTTCATGCGAACCTGCTCACCGCCAAGCTTCTCGCGGATGGACCGATTCCGACATGACGGCCGTCATGCCCCCCTGACAAGGCAGAAGTCGGGACCTCAGCGTCTCGGCGTGAGGAGGATCTCGGCCGAGTAGGCGCGGAAGGGGTCGCGAGCCTCTCCCCAGCTTCGCTGCAATAGCGAGCAATCTTCGGCGACGGGGCCGGTTTCGACCTCGCGGCCGTCGAGGCTGACCCTGAGGGGCTTGTCGAGGGGCAGCAGCTCCCGGCGCAGGAGAAGTCTCAGGCGAAGGACGTTCCGGGTGCGCAGCTCGACGCGGCCGTCCTCGGCGAGGCGACCCTCGACGCGAGCCCGCCCGCCCCGCTTCTCGAGCACCTCGACCCAGTAGCGCCGCGGCGCGCGCAGGTCGGCCATCTCGAAGGCGACGTCGCGCGGGAACGGATCGCGGCGGCGGCTGGCGAAGAAGTCGAGCGCGAGGCCGTCGTCGCGGCCGAGGACGACGTCGTGCGCGCGACCCTTCAGGATCCGCAGCTCCACCGCCGCTCCCGGCACGGCCCGCTCGATCGCCGCAACGGTGTCGATGCTGAGCCTCGGGGAGATGACTTCGTCGCGGTCGCCGTGGACGAAGAGCATGGGCAGCCGGCCCAACCCGGCCGCGACCGCGGGCTGGCCCTCGTGGATGAAGATCCCGCCTCCTTCCAGCGACGCGGCCGCGGCCAGACGATCGGGCCAGAGTGTCGCGAAGCGGAACGCCCCGGACCCGCCGTTGCTGAAGCCGGCCAGGAAGACGCGGTTGGTATCGACGTTGATCGAGCCGAGTACCTCCTCCAGGAGCGCCGCGAACAGGCGCTCCGACCCGGCGCTCCACCACGTGTCCACGGCGTGCGGCGACACCACGATGTACCCGGTGCCGTGGAGGGCGTCGGCCGCGGCGTTCCAGCCGAGGAGAGCGTGGCCGGGGCCGCCCCCGAGATGGATGAGCAGCGGGAAGGGCTCGTCTCCCCGGTAGTCCTCCGGGATGCGGAGAACGTAGGGTCGCCCGCGGAACTCGCTCGTCGTCATCGCCCGCAGGGTCGCTCCCGGGGGCAAAGGTGCCTCACGCCGCTCGAGGAGGGCCCGCTCGGCCCAGTCCGGCTCGGCCTCGCACCGCCAGTCCGCGCGCACGGAGCCTTGTCGGACCGCGGCCACGATCGGCGCGAGCGGCCCCGTGGGCCGCGGCGCCTCGCGGACCCTCGCCGCGAGGACCCGGATGCGAGGGTCTTCGTCCGTGAGCAGCGAGGCAACCACGTCTCGTGGCGGCGGGTGGTGTCGCTGCCAAAGGAGGGTCAGCGCCCGGCGGCGCACGCCCGCGTCTTTGTCAGCGAGCAGCTCCTCGACGCGGGGGAAGGGGACGGGGAGAGCGTCCGTCGACAGCAGGGCCTCGAGCGCCCCCTGGCGCGCGTCGGGGGAGGCGAGCCAGGAGGCGAGGGGCTCGTCACGGTGCCGCTCGGCGAGCTCGAACGACAGCCGCTCCTCGATCTCCTGCCCCACGAGGACGTAGCGGCCCTCGAGCTCGAGTCGCGCGAGCGCTCCCTGCGCCGGAGAGAACCAGAGGCGCACGGAGATGCGCCCGTCGGGCGAGCGGCCGCGCGCGCGCAGGCAGGGCTCGCCCGCCATGTCCTCCCAGGCTTCGGCGCGGAACGTGAGGCCGAGGAGGCCGGACCCCTTCCACTCGGAGCCGACGAGCACCGGTGCCTCCGGCAGACCCTCGATCTCCTGCAGCGCCGGGAGCAGCTCGCCCGGCCACTCGCGGTCCACTCGCACGGGATCGAGGCGCCGCCCGCGCTCGTCGAACACGTTGGCCTCGGCCGTGATCGAGGGCCGACGGGCCAGGCGCTCCTGGAAGGAGTCGCGTTCCTCCTTGCCGCCGCTTCCGCGCAGCAGCTCGGCGGATTCGCGCCGTCTGTCGAACCCCACCACGAGGCCTTCGGGCGAGCCGCCGAGGACAAGGACCCGAGTGGTCCAATGCACCTCGACATCGGAGGCACCGCGCCACCCGCGGCCCCGGCGCTCCAGGCGCTCGCGATAGACGAGCCGGTCCCCGGCCCGGAGGTCGTAGCGGAGGCGAACGGGTGGAGCCGTGCCGGGAGTCGCCGCCTCGGCCGCCGGAAGGGCCAGGCACAGGAGGAGCGCCGCCCGAACGGCTGGAGCCGGGGGCATGCTGCCTTAAGGAATGGGCTGGTCGGAGTTCCAGATCGCGGACGCGACCCGCCACGTCCCATCGGACTCCTTCCTCCAGACCTCGATCGCCTTCCCCGAATCCTTGATCGGGCCAGCCATGCCCTTCAACGTGAGAGTGATCCTGTACTTTGCATGTGCGTAGGCGAATGCGCCGGACCCCTGGATCTCTTCCAGCGTGACCTCGTACTCCGTGAGGCGCTCGATCTGCGAGAGCCACTGCTGGATGGCGGCGCGGCCTCGGTGCATCGGCTGATTCGGGGGCATCCGGGCCGCATCCGGAGTGAAGAAGGTGACCACCGTGGCCCAATCGTTTTCGCGCATGGCACTCACGTACCGTTTCGACGTGGCGCGGATCGCCTCCACGTCCTGGGGGGAGAGGTGATCTCCACCACGAGCCACCGCAGGGCCGCTGAGCGCGGCAGAGAGCGCAACAAGGCGAAGCAGCTGACGCATGAGGTCAACCTCTCTTTTGGATTCGATCTGGGTGAACTCCATCCCGCCCGAGCGCTACTCTTCTACCCGTTCCAGACCGAGTTGCTCACTTGCCGCGGATCTTCGTCGCCGCGTCCTGCATGGAGGCGACGAGCTTCGTCTCGCGTTCCTTCTGGGCCGGCACGGTCGTCGCCCTCGGGCCGGACTTGATCGAGCGGTCGAGCTCCAGCAGCGCGTCGCGGGCCGCCGGGCCCATCTCCGCGAGGCCGTCCACGATCTGCTCGCGGACCGCGATGGCAGTGTCCTTGTCGCGGAGGGCTCCGGCGAGGGAGGGGACGGCCGACCGTCCGAGCGCGAGCAGCCGTTGCGCGGCGAGCGCCTGCTCGCCCGCGTTCTTCTCCTCGAGCTGGAGGGCGAGCTCGTAGAGCTCGTCCGCAGACTTGGACGCCGCGGCCGCCGCCTTGGGGGGGCCGAGGAGCGCGTCGCGCAGCGGGCCCACGTCGACCCTCGCCTTCGCGGCGAGCCCGGCGAAGAAGCGTGCCTTGTAGTCGTCGCCCGCCCGGAAGTAGCACCAGGCGGTGCCGAGCATGGCCTCGCCGTCGAGCCTCGGGTTGACCTGGGAGACACGCTCGTAAGCCGTGACCGCTTTCGTCCACTGGCCGCCCGCCCGGTAGGCGAGGGCGACGCCTAACGCGGCCTTTGCGTTCTTGGGATCGAGCTTG
The DNA here is from genome assembly GCA_963742595.1 of uncultured Acidobacteriota bacterium. Classification (GTDB taxonomy): domain Bacteria; phylum Acidobacteriota; class Vicinamibacteria; order Fen-336; family Fen-336; genus CAVPGH01. The sequence continues at coordinate 3,324,511 of CAVUMT010000001.1, forward strand.
AGGGCCTTCTCGTAGGCGGCCACGGACTCGGCGACCCGGGGGGGCCGGAAATGGCGGTAGAGCCAGGCGAGGTTGATGAAAGCTCCCGCGTCCGCCTGGCCGTCGGGACGGGCCACCACCTTCTGCAGCACCGCCAGCCCCTCGTCGAGCCGGCCGTCGTAGCCGAGGAAGAGCCCGTAGTTCGTCAGGTAGGCGAGGTTCTCGGGCTCGAGCGCCACCGCACGTCCGTAGGCATCCGCGGCGAGCTTCAGCTCGCCCACGTTGTAGGCGGCGGTTCCGTGGGCGGCCTGGGCTTCCGCGACGCCGGGGAGCGCGGCGGTGGCCGCATCGAGCGCAGCCTTCGCCCCGTTCCAGTCCTCCTTGCGCAGGAGGAGCCGGCCGAGGAGCAGCTGCGCTTCTCCCGAGGCCTTGGCTTCGTCGGAGAGCGCGGCCAGCCCGGCCGTCGCTGCCGCGACGTCCCCCTGGCGGAAGAGAAGTGCGAGCGCGGCCACGGGGGGCGCGGGCCACGTGGGGTCGAGCCCGCCCACCTCCGCGTAGACGCCGGCGGCCTCCGCGAGCTGGCCGCGGCTCTCGAAGACCCGGCCCACGGTGAGCCTCACGAGCGGGTTCTTGGGCTCGAGGAAGACGCCCTGCTGGGCCGCGGCCACGGCCTCGCTCGCCTTGTCGGAAGGATCCTGGGCGAGGTGGGCGAGGGCGAGCGCCGCCTGAGCTTCGCCGGAGCGCGAGTCCAGCTTCGTCGCCGAGCGCGCGCTCTCCAGCGCGGGTACGGCCTTGCCTTCCGCGGCGAGAGCGCACGCGAGGCCGCTCGAGGCGACCGCGGAACGTGAGTCGATCTCGCCGGCTCGCCGATACGCCGCCTCCGCTTCCTGGGCCAGCCTCGCCGCGAGCAGCGCATCTCCGCGCGCCACGTGAGCCATCACGGACGACGGCCCCGCCTTCGTGGCCTTCTCGGACGTCTCGCGCGCGGCGGGATCGCCGAGACGCGCCTGGGCGCGCGCAAGGGCGGCCAGGCTCTCCGCGCCGCCTTCGGCTTCCACGGCCTTTCGCGCCAGGGCGAGGGCCTCCCCGGCGGTGGCCGTGCGAAGGGCCATCGCCGAACCGAGGGCGAAGACGCGCGCCCTGAGCGCCGGGCTTGCCGACGACGCGAGCTCGCCCGCCTTGGCGAGGGCGGCCGCGGACTCGTCGAGCTTCCCGAGCCTCGCGTAGAGCTGGCCGAGGGCGAGCTGGGCCTCCGGGTCGCGGGGAGCCTGCGCGGCCGCCTTCTGCAGGATCTTGACGGCCTCGTCGTCCTTGCCCTTCGCGAGCTGGGCCTCCGCCTTCTTCACCGCCTCGTCGAGCTTCTTGTCCGCCCGCGCGGGCACGGCCGATCCGCAGAGCAGCAGCGCGACGATTGCCACGGAGAGCCGCATGCCCACCTCCGCCACTGAGTGTACAGGAGGCTCGCTGCCGGACGGACCTCAGCCGAGGTCGAGGGCCTTGATCGTCGTGCGGTCGCGCAGGTAGAGACGCGTCCCCACGAGCGTGGGGACGGTCCAGCAGGTGCCGCTGAGGACCTGGGCCTTGCCCAGGACCTCGAGCCCTTTCGCTCCCGGTGTTGCGAGGGCGAGTACGCCCTGCTCGTCGAGGAGGACGAGCTTGCCGTCCGCGGCCAGGAACGTCGAGCGTCCGAGCGAGCGGTCTTGCCAGAGCACTCTGCCCGTGGCCATCTCGATCGCCACGAAGAAGGCGGGGCCGAAGTCGCCGCTCGGTCCGTAAACCACGTCGCCCAGGCGCATCGCGTCGCCGAAGTGGACGCGCATCTTGCTCGAGAACCAGAGCTCCTCGACCGCGGTCTTCCGCCCGGTCCGGCGCAGGCGCAGGCCGCGGCTCCCCCCGTCGTAGGCCGACGAGACGAAGAGCAGGTTGCCGTCGCCCCAGACGGGCGTCGAGATGTTGAGGTTGTACTGGGTGCGGTGTGGGTGCTTCCAGTACACGGGACCGCCGTTCGGATCCATGCCGGCGACGCCCTCACCGTGGAAGAGGACGAGCTGCTCCTGGCCGTCGACCGCGATCAGCATCGGCGAGGCGGGGGCGATGTCGAAGGTATGCGCCTTCCACGCGACCTCGCCGTCCTTCTGCCGGAAGGCCACGAGCGCCTGCCCGGCGCCTCCCACGGGGAGGATCAGGGTTTCTCCGTAGGCGAGGGGGCTCGGCGAGTATCCGCGCCCGTGGACCTGGCCGCCCATCTCTCCCCACAGGTCCTTCTTCCAGACGACGCGGCCCGTCTTCCTGTCGAGCGCATGCAGCTTGCCCGTCGAGCCCACCGCGAAGACGAGCTCGCCCGCCACGAGGGGGGTGGAGTTGGGGCCGGGCCCGTAGCCCGTGTCCATCTCCTTGTGGATCGGCGCTTCGTAGACGTGCTCCCAGAGCGTGCGGCCGGTGGCGCCGTCGATCGCCGTCACCACCTCGGGGTCCGACCCCGTGAACCTCGAGACGATCGCGCTCAGGAAGCCTTTCACCGGCCGGTACTGCGTGTAGAGAACGCCGCCGTCGGCCGTGATCGCGGAGTACCCCTCGCCGAGGGGACGGCTCCAGAGCTCCTTCGGACCCGATGCGGGCCACGAGGCGGCGAGGCCTCGCGAAGGGGACTTGAAGTCCCGCGTCGGTCCGCCCCACTGCGGCCATTCCGCCTGCGCCGCCGCCGCCCCTCCGGCCAGGGTCGCCGCGAGAAATGCGGTGACCGATACGCGTCGCGTGAAAGTCATGGACTGTCCCCAGGCCCCCGGGGAACGGCTCCGGGTAGCTTACGACATCCGGGGAGGCGGCCTACCAGCTGTGGACGGTCCCGTCCTGCAGCCGGCTCACGGGCAGGTAGGCGCGGTCGTAGGGGTGCTGAGCGGCGAGCGTCTCGTCGATATCCACGCCGAGGCCCGGAGCCTCGCCCGGGTGGAGCATGCCGTCCGCGAAGCGGTAGGCATGCGGGAAGACCTTGTCCGTCTCCTCGCTGTGTCGCATGTATTCCTGGATGCCGAAGTTGTGGACGGAGAGGTCGAAGTGGAGGGCCGCAGCCAGGCAGACGGGGGAGAGGTCCGTGGCCCCGTGACAGCCCGTGCGCACGTGGAACATCTCCGCGAGGGCGGCGATCTTCCTCAGGTGGCTGATCCCCCCCGCGTGCACCACCGTCGCGCGGATGAAGTCGACGAGCTGCTCCCGGACGAGCTGCTCGCAGTCGTGGATCGAGTTGAAGACTTCGCCCACGGCGATCGGGGTGGTGGTGTGCTGGCGGATGAGGCGGAAGCCCTCCTGCAGCTCGGCGGGGACGGGGTCCTCCATCCAGAAGAGGTGATGGGGCTCGAGCTCCTTGCCGAGGCGGGCGGCCTCGATGGGGGTAAGCCGGTGGTGAACGTCGTGGAGAAGAGGAAGGTCGGGGCCGAACTCCTTGCGGACCCGGGCGAAGAGCTGCGGCGCGAACGACAGGTACCGGCTCGTGCTCCAGCTCCCGGTCGGAGGGAGCCCCTTCTCGGCGGGCTCGTAGTGGCCCTTCCCCTTGCCCACGCCGTACGTGGCGTCGAGCCCGGGCACGGCCGCCTGCACGCGCACGGCCTTGTAGCCCTGGCGGAGGTAGTCGTGGACGGCCTCGAGCGTGTTCTCGACGGTCGTGCCGTTCGCGTGTCCGTAGACGAGCACGGCGTCGCGCGAGGCGCCGCCCAGCAGGCGGTAAACGGGCGTATTCAGCGACTTGCCGAGGAGATCCCAGAGCGCCATGTCCACCGCGGCGATCGCGGTCATCGTGACCGGCCCCCGGCGCCAGTACGCTCCTTTATAAAGATACTGCCAGGTGTCCTCGATGCGCCTCGCATCGCGCCCCACGAGCAGCGGAACCACGTGCTCGGTCAGGTAGGCGGCCACCGCGAGCTCGCGGCCGTTCAGGGTGGCGTCCCCCAGACCGTGAAGGCCGTCCTCGGTCACGACCTTCAGGGTGACGAAGTTCCGACCGGGACAGGTCACGATCACGCGGGCGTCCACGATCTTCAAGGAAGGCCTCCTGGAGGGCGATTGTAACCTCGCGGTAGACTCCCTTCCTGACCGGAGCGAGACCATGACTGGAGAACGGGCGACGGGCCGGCGCGGCGTCCTGGGGCGGGGCCTGGGCCTCGTCGCGGCTTCCTTTCTCCCCGCCGCGTCGCGTGGAGAAGGTGAGTCTTCTTCTGCCAGTCCGGGGCGCGCCTTCCGCGACGCGGCGGCTCGACGCCGAGTGCTCTATTCCCTCCTCGGCGACCTCCCTGACCGTCAACGCCCGATCGCTGCCCACCTGCGCTCGCAGGAAGAGCGCGACGGTTACGTCCTCGAGACGCTGGAGCTCGACCTGAACGGGATCGAGACCGTGCCCGCCTTCCTCGCCCGGCCCCGCCAGGCGAAGGGGCGGCTTCCCGCCGTCGTCTACAACCATTCGCACGGAGGCGGCTACGCGATCGGCAGGAAGGAGCTCCTCGACGGCCGGAGCTACCTGCAATCGCCGCCCTACGTCAAGCCGTTGACCGACGCCGGGTACGTCGTCCTGTGCATCGACCACTGGGTCTTCGGAGAGCGCAGCCACACGACGGAGGCGGACACGTTCAAGGCCATGCTCTGGCAGGGCCGGGTGCTGTGGGGAATGATGGTCTACGACAGCCTTCGCGCCCTGGACTACCTGGTCTCGCGCCCCGAGGTGGACAAAGCACGCGTGGCCACCCTCGGGATGTCGATGGGGAGCACGATGGCCTTCTGGCTCGCGGCGCTCGACGAGCGGGTCAAGGTCACCGTCGACATCTGCTGCCAGACCGACTTCCACACCCTCGTCGCGAAGAAGGGGCTCTCCGGTCACGGGTTCTACTATTACGTGCCGGGGCTCCTGAAGCACTTCACGACCTCGGACATCGACGCCCTCGTCGCTCCCCGGGCGCACCTCGCGCTCGCCGGGCTCCGGGACAAGCTCACGCCTGTCGAGGGGCTCGACGTCATCGACCGGGAGATGGGCGCGGTCTATGCGGCGGCCGGCCACCCCGAACGCTGGAAGATGCTCCGGTACGACGTGGGGCACGAGGAGACGGCGGAGGGAAGGCGGGAGGTCCTGGCCTTCCTCCAGGCGCACCTCTGACCCGTCCCCCGGACAATCCTATTGACTCTCGATAGGAAGCCAACCTAATCTGCCTATGGAGCGTCTATAGGAAGGAGCGATGGCCCTGCGCACGCGGATGGCCGCCTTCTGGCGCACCCTGTTCCGGGGGGTGCGCGCCGACCGCGACCTCGACGCCGACGTCGGGGACTACGTCCAGCGCCTGACCGACGAGAAGGTCAGGACCGGCCTGGCCCCGGGAGAGGCGCGTCGCCAGGCCCTCCTCGAAATGGGAGGCGTCGAGCAGGTGAAGGAGCGCGTGCGCGACGTCCGCACCGGGGCGGGATTCGAGACCGCCGTTCGCGACCTGCGGTACGGCCTGCGGACGCTCGCCCGGACCCCGGGGCTGACCGCGGCCATGGTGGTCGTCCTCGCCCTCGGGATCGCCGCGAGCACGGCCGTCTTCAGCGTGGTGAACGCGGTGCTGCTCCGGCCGCTGCCCTACGAGGCGGCCGACCGGCTGGTGGTGATGCTCCACGAGGACCGCAACCCGGTCGCTCCCGCGAACTACCTGGACTGGCGGCGCGCGGCCACGCACTACGAGAGGATGGGGGCGGCGGAGATGTGGAGCCCGAACCTCACGGGAGACGACCATCCCGAGAGGGTGCGGGCGCTGCGCGTCACCGCCGACCTTCTCCCCATGCTCGGCGTCGCTCCCACGCTCGGGAGGCCGCTCCTCGAAGGCGAAGACCGCGCGGGAGGGGACCACGTCGTCGTGCTCGGGCACGAGCTCTGGGCAGCGCGCTACGCCGGCGACCCCAAGGCGGTCGGCCGCCCGATCACGCTCGACGGCGACACCTACACGGTAGTGGGGGTCATGCCGCCCGGCTTCTCGTTCCCGCCGTTCTGGGCCACGGGCGCCCAGCTGTGGGCGCCCCTGTCTCTCGAGGATCGGGCGACGAACCGCGGGGGCTCGAGCCTTCGCGTCTTCGGGCGCCTCGCTCCGGGCGCGACGCTCGACCAGGCGCGCGCGGAGATGGCCGGGATGACCGCCCGGCTCGAGACCGAGTTCCCGGGCACGAACCGCGAGGTGACGGTGCGGCCCCTGATCGACGTCGTGGTCGGGGAGGTCCGGCCCGCGCTCCTCGTCCTTCTCGGCGCCGTGGGCTTCGTGCTCCTGGTCGCGTGCGCGAACGTGGCGCACATGCTGCTCGCCCGGGCGGCCGCGCGGCGGAAGGAGATCGCCCTCCGCGCCGCTCTTGGGGCGAGCCGCGCCCGCCTCGTCCGCCAGCTCCTGACGGAGAGCCTCATCCTCGCCCTCGCCGGCGGGGGAGCGGGGCTCCTGCTCGCGCGCGTCGGCATCCGCGCTCTGGTGGCGCTCGGCCCTCCGGGGCTGCCCCGGCTGGAGACGGTGGCCCTCGACGGGAGCGTCCTCGCGTTCGCGCTCGCCGTCTCCCTGGCCACCGGCTTCGCCTTCGGCCTCGTTCCCGCCCTCCAGGCGACGCGTCGCGACCTCGGAGACTCGCTCCGCGAAGGGGAGAGGGGCTCGACGGAGGGCGGGGGCCGGGGCGGCCTCCGCGGCGCGCTCGTGGCCTCGGAGATGGCGCTCGCCCTCGTCCTCCTCGTGGGGGCGGGGCTCATGATCCGGAGCTTCGTCGCCCTCCAGGCCGTGGACCCCGGCTTCGACCGTAAGAACGTGCTGAGCATGATCGTCTCGGTGGCGGGGACGGGCTCCGCCGAGCCCGCCCGGCGCGCCGCGTTCTTCCAGGACGTCGTGCGCGACGCGAGCGCCCTCCCGGGAGTCACGGCGGCGAGCGCCATCAACCACCTCCCGCTGGCCGGGGACATCTGGGGCTGGCCGTTCCGAGTGGAGGGCCTTCCCGAGCCGAAGCCCGGCGAGTCGCCCACCGCGACCTACCGCGTCGTCCTCCCCGGCTACTTCCGTACGATGGGGATCCCGGTTCGACGCGGCCGCGACGTCTCGGACGAGGACCGCGCGGGAGCGCCCGGCGTCGTCGTGGTCAACGAGTCGCTGGCCGCGCGCCACTGGCCGGGAGAAGACCCGATCGGAAAGCGCGCTCGCCCTCGCGGATCGCGAGGCCGGGCCGAGCTGGCTGACCGTGGTGGGCGTCGTGAAGGACACGGTGCGAGGCCGCTGGGGCGCGCCTCCCGAGGGCGAGCTCTTCCTGCCCTACCCGCAGGTGCGTCGCTACGTCGAGAGCCCCTCGTCCCATTTCGCGTACCTGACGCTCGTCGTGCGCACGACGGGGGACCCCGCCGTCTCTCGCCCCCGCCCTTCGGAGCGCCGTCTGGTCGCGCGAGCGCAACGCGCCGATCTCGGACGTGCGCGTCCTGGAAGAGGTGGTGGAGGGGGCCACGGCGCGAGCCGCGCTTCTACGTCGTGCTCCTCGGCGTCTTCGCCGGCAGTCGCGCTGGCTCTGGCCGCGGTCGGCATCTACGCGGTCATCAGCTTCTCGGTGGCCCGCCGGACGAACGAGATCGGCATCCGGATGGCCCTGGGCGCGGAGCCGGGGGACGTCCTCAGGCTCGTCGTCGGCCAGGGCCTGCTCGTGGGCCTCGCGGGTGCTCTCGCGGGCGTCGTCGGGGCCCTCGCCCTCACGCGCCTCATGTCCTCGATGCTCTACGGCGTGGGATCGCACGACCCCGCGACGTTCGCGGGCGTCCTCGTGCTGCTCGCGGCGGTGGCGTTGCTCGCGAGCTACATTCCCGCGCGTCGCGCCACTCGCATCGATCCGCTGCGCGCGCTCCGGTACGAGTAGCGGTCGTCCGGGACGGAGGCAGGAGGCAAGCAACTCCGTCCGGACGGAGTTACTTCAGGAGTTACTTGAGGCAACTCGTTCCGGAACGAGTACGAAAGGTAACACTCGGCAGGAACGGCCTCGCGGGTTACTTGTACCGAACCGCCTCGAGATCGCGAAAGACCTTCTCGACGTTGGCGCCCACGCCGCCGTCGAACATCGTGGCTCCGCCCATGCCTTCGGCGTATCGCGGCTTGAGAGCGGCCGCGACCGAGGCCTTCGCCCTGTCCAGGGTCTCTCCCCGCTCGCGGGCCTTGCGCGTCTCGTCGATGAGGTCCGACAGGTAGTTCCGGAACGTCGTCAGGTGGGCGCGCGGCTTCACGTCGCCGTGACCGCCGATGATCCAGTCGAAGTCGAGCTTGCCCACCTGGTCGAGCGTCGCCACCCACTCCGGCGGGTAGCCGTCGCCCATCCAGGGCATCCAGCCGTGCAGGAGGTCGCCGGTGGCCACCACCTTCTGCTGCGGCAGGTAGACCACGACGTCGCCCGCGGTGTGGCCGCGGCCCAGGAAGAGCAGCACGATGTCGCGGTCCGGGCGGTGGAGGATGAGCGACTTGTCGAACGTGAGGTCGGGGAGGACGAGCTCCATGCTCTTGAGCTCGGCGAGGTAGGACTCGTGCTGGGCGATCTCGTCCTGCAGACGGGCGCGCTCCGCGGCGTCCTTCTCCCCGTCCAGGCGCTTCCGGCGGTCCGCGATCTGGGCCGGCGTCTGCTCGATCTGCTGCTTGACGCGCACGAGACCCTCGGTCTTCAAGCTCTCGCGCGTGGCTTCCGAAGCCACGATCGCCACGTGGCGGGGGAAGGCGACGGGATAGGCCTGGTTGCCCTGCGCGTGGTCCCAGTGGAAGTGCGTGTCCACCGCGTAGCGCACGGGCTTGTCGGTCAAGGTCTTGATCTGCTCGATGAGGCCCTTGGCGCTCGAGGGGCGGGAGTGCGTGTCCACCACGACGACACCCTCGTCGTAGACGATCACCGCGGCATTGCAGTTGATCGGGGTGCGCGGGCGGGCGATTGCGGCGTGGACCCCGTCCGCTACCTTCTTCAGGTCGAAAAGGGGCTCGGCCGCGGTCGCGGCAGCCGGGGCGAGCACGGCGAGCGAGAGGACTGACGACAAGGCGCTTCGGTTCATGCCGGACCTCCACCCTCGAGACGACGAGGCGGCGATTCTTGCCCAGGACGGGAGGGGAGGGAAGCGTGACTTGACCACCCCCGTCCCCGGGGTGTACATGGAGGCGACTATCCGCAACAGCCAACCGTCAAACTGCCGCGGCTGGGGGGCGCCGCTCGCGGCGTCTCCTGCCGTCCGGAGGTGCTCGATGAACGTCAAGAAGGTCCTGCTGACCGCCCTCGCCGTCGGTGTCGTCATGAACGTCTTCGACTTCCTGGTCCAGGGACTGCTGCTCGCGGGCTGGTATTCCCAGTTCTCCGTCCTGCGCAAGGGGCCGCCTCCCATACCGTGGCTGGTCTTCGGGGACTTCGTAGCCGCGCTCGTGTTCGTGTGGGTCTACGACCGCGTGGCCTCTGCCTTCGCAGCGGGACCTCAAGGGGGCGCCCTGTACGGGCTCTACGCGGGCGTTCTCGTGAACTTCCCGACGTGGATCTTCGCCTACCTCATCATCGAGGGCTTCACGTACGGCCTGGCCTGGGGGTGGACCGCGGTCGGAATCATTTGGTGCGTGATCGCGGGGGCGGTGGCGGGAGCGGTCTACAAGAAGTGACGCACTGGGGAGGCCGCGGCCGGCGCCCGTGGCCTCCCCTCGCTCCCGGGTTGACGTCGGGAGTAGGCTTGTCCTCCGGCAAGGAGGACTCCCGTGGCGACCATTGCCTTCACCCTCAACGGCAAGCCCCAGCGCGTGGACGTCGACCCGAAGACGCCCGCTGCTCTGGGTCATCCGCGACACGATCGGTCTCACCGGCACCAAGTTCGGCTGCGGCATCGCGCAGTGCGGGGCCTGCACCGTCCACGTGGACGGCGCCGCCCTGCGCTCCTGCATGACCGCGGTGAGCGCGGTCGCCGGCCGGAAGGTCACGACCATCGAGGGCCTGTCCACGGAACGGAGCCACCCGCTGCAGCAGGCCTGGATCGCCGAGCAGGTCCCGCAGTGCGGCTACTGCCAGTCCGGCATGCTGATGACGCGCGGCCGCCCTTCTCGCCCGGACCCCCCGGCCCACGGACGCCGACATCGACGGGGCGCTCGGGGCGCCACATCTGCCGCTGCGGCACGTACCTGCGCATCCGCCGCGCGGTCCACCGGGCCGCCGCGGGCAAACGCCCCGCTCCCGCGGGAGGAGGCTCGCAATGAGACCCGACATCGCCCGCTACGCACGGCTCCGCGTTCCACCCCCGACCCCGAGCGGTCCTTCCCCCCGCGCGGCCTTCGGCCGTCGCGCGTTCCTCGAGGCGGGGGCCGCCGGCGCGGCCTTCGTCCTCTGCTTCCACTTCGGCGGGGAGGCCTCCGCGCAGAGCGAAACCCCCGTCCCCAAGGAGAAGCCCACCCCGAATCCCTTCGACGCGTGGGTCCGGATCGCGGGGGACGGCGCCGTCACTCTCATGCTCGCGAAGACGGAGATGGGGCAGGGAGCAATGACGGCCCTCCCCATGATCCTCGCCGAGGAGCTGGACGTCGATTTCGGGAAGGTCAAGGTGGAGCAGGCCCTCTGCAACCCCGCCTGGTACGAGCACGGCACGGGAGGAAGCGCGAGCGTCAAGGACTCGTTCATGCCCCTGCGTCAGGCGGGCGCGGCGGCGCGCGTGATGCTCCTGGGCGCGGCCGCGGAGCGGCTGAGCGTCGATCCCGCGGTGCTGCAAGACCGAGCAGGGGGTCGTGGTGGGCCCGGCGGGGCAGCGGCTGGCGTACGGAGAGCTCGTCGCGGAGGCGGCGAAGCGGCCGCTTCCCGACTTCAAGACGATCGCCCTCAAAGACCCGGCGTCCTTCGCCATCATCGGTCGGAGCATCCCGAGAGTGGACATCCCGCCCAAGGTGGACGGGAGCGCCCGCTACGGGATGGACGTGCGCGTGCCCGGCATGCTCTACGCGGTCATCGCCCGCTGCCCCACGTTCGGGGGGAAGCCCGCGAAGCACGACGCGGCGACTGCGAAGGCGGTGCCGGGCGTGAAGCACGTCGTCGAGATTCCTGCCACCGGCGCCGACGGCGCCTTCGCTCCCGGCGGAATCGCGGTGGTGGCGGAGAGCACCTACGCGGCCATCCAGGGGCGGCAGGCCCTGGGAGTCCAATGGGACCCCGGCCCGAACGCGGGAGAGAGCACCGAGGGACTGCGCAAGACGATGGAGCAGCTCCTGGCCGCCCCCGGCAAGACCTGCCGTGACGAGGGAAGCTGCGACGCGGCTCTCGCCGGCGCCGCCAGGAAGGTCGAGGCCGTCTACGAGCTCCCCTTCACCGCCCACGCCTGCATGGAGCCCATGAACGCCACGGTGCACGTGAAGCCGGACGGCGTCGAGGCCTGGCTCTCCACCCAGGCCTCGGACTGGCCGCAGGGCGTGATCGCCAAGATCGCGGGCGTGAAGCCGGATCAGGTCAAGGTGCACACGACCCTCCTCGGCGGGGGATTCGGCAGGAAGTACCACGCGGACTACGCGGCGGAGGCCGCCCAGGTCAGCAAGGCGGTGCAGGCCCCGGTCCAGGTGGTCTGGACGCGCGACGACGACATCCAGCACGACTTCTACCGGCCGATGTCGATGCACCGCCTGTCGGGGGCCCTCGACGAGTCGGGCAAGCCCCTCGTCTGGCGCCACCGGATGTCCTCGACTTCGATCGGCGCGCTGTGGGAGCCGGAGAAGGGCAAGCCGGAGGCGTCGGAGATCGGGGGCGCGGTGAACCTGCCCTACGCCTTCCCGAACCTCCGCATGGAGTATGCGCTCGCCAAGACCGCGGTGCCCGTAATGTGGTGGCGGTCCGTCGAGAACTCGCTCACCGCTTTCGTGAACGAGTGCTTCATGGACGAGATGGCCCACCTCGCGGGGCAGGACCCGCTGCAGTTCCGGCTCGCCCTCCTCGCGGAGCCTCGCAAGGTCAAGTTCCCCGAGGACGGCACGTCCGTGCTGGAGACCGCGCGCCTGAAGGGGGTCCTGGAGCTGGCGGCGGCGAAGGCAGGGTGGGGGACGCCGCTCTCCGCCGGGCGCGGACGGGGCATCGCCTGCCACTTCTCGTTCGACAGCTACTGCGCGGAGGTGGCGGAGGTGTCGGTGGACAAGGGCCGGATCAAGGTCGAGCGCATCGTGTCCGCGGTGGACTGCGGGAGGATCGTCCATCCCGATGGCGTGACTGCCCAGGTGGAGGGAGGCGTCGCCTACGCGCTGAGCGCGGCCCTCGGCAAGGGGGCGATCACGATCAAGGACGGCCGCTGCCAGCAGTCGAACTTCCACGACTTCCAGGTGCTGCGCCTGCCCGAGATGCCCCGGGTCGAGGTCCACTTCGTGGAGAGCGGCGCTCCCCCCACCGGCGTGGGCGAGCCGGGACTGCCCCCGGTGGCTCCCGCCGTCATGAACGCGGTGTTCGCGGCCACGGGCAAGCGGCTGCGCCGCCTGCCCGTGGCCCCCGGAGACCTGGCCTAGCTAGAACCGGAACTTCACGCCGAGCTGGATCTGCCGCGGGTCGTAGGTCGCGGTGATCGTGCCGAAGGCGGCCGCGCTGCGGTTCCCGTTGGGGGCGCGGAAGTTCGTCTTGTTGAGGACGTTGAACGCCTCCACGCGGAACTCGAGCGCGCTGTCCTCGCCAGCACCGGCGAACGTCTTGGCGAGCGACGAGGTCGAGCTGGTAGATCGAGTCGCCGCGCACGGAGTTGCGCTCGGCGTTGCCGAAGGGCTGGGCTGGGCTCGTGGGGGCACTGCACGCAGGCCGGGTTGAAGTAGGCGGCGGGCGTGCGCTGGTCCTCGGGCAGCACGGGATCGCAGGTGATGTTCGGGCGATAGTTGTTGGCGCCGCGGAAGTCCTGGGTGATGCCCGAGACCTGGAACGCGGCGGCGCGGGCGTAGTACTGGAACGTGATCGGCCTCGCCCGCCCACATGTTGTTGATCGGCCGCGAGCGGTGCCAGCCCCCGAGCCAGCCGGTTCGACCTTGAAGAAGGGCAGCTCCCAACGAGGCTGGTCGTGCTGTTCCAGGGCTGGTCGTAGGCGGACGTCGCCGTACTCCGCGTCCAGGTTGTAGAAGTCCTGGGGAGCGGGGAAGTTGCCGTTCGGGTTCTCGAGGGTGCCCGCCCCGTTGTCCTTCGCCTTGCGAGCAGGTGAACGAGCTCAGGAAGGTGAGCGCTGCCGCGACGTCCCTCCAGGCGCACCTGGAAGCTGTTGTAGCGCGAGAAGCCGCCGTTGAACGCGTAGGTGATGTCGCCGTACTCCGGGATCGGGCGCCGCGCCTGCAGGCGGGATCGTCCCCGCGCGTTGTTGGGCCGCGCCTGGTTGTAGTTCGCGAAGAGCAGCGAGTCGCTCGGAGTGGTTGCCCACGTAGGCGAGGTCTAGCACCACGTTGCTGGAAGAGCTCGCGCTGCACGGAGACGAACCAGCTCTGGATCGAGGTCGTCTTGTTGTCGCGGCGGCATGTAGGTGATGTTCGCGAGCAGGGGGTTGAAGCGGCTGGGGTCGGTGAGGCCCGCGGGGTAGCCCTGCCTGCGTGGGCCGGAACGCGGGGTCGGCGGGGTTCGCCTGCGAGACCACCGCGGTGATCACCTGCGGCCCGTTGATGGGCAGGACGTTGCCGCCGCCCGCGCGGTGGAAGTGGATGTAGGCGATCCCGTAGCCGCCGCGCAGCACGGTCTTCGGCGTCGACGGAGTAGGCGAAGCCGAGCCGCGGGCCGAAGTTGTTGCTGGTCGGCGTTCACGAGCGCGCGGTCTCGGAGCCGTCGCTGGCCCGCACCATCGTGCGGGTCGCGGGGTCGAAGTTGGTGAGCTTGTTGTCGCGCTCCCACTGCGGGCGAGCCGTACTCGTAGCGCAGGCCGAGGTTCAGGGTCAGCTTGTTGCTGACCTTGAAGTCGTCCTGCACGTAGCGCGAAGTAGAGGTTCTGGCGCAGGTTCGCGATGAAGAAGTTCGTGAGCGCGTAGCGGCTGCGCAGGCCGAACATGAAGTCGGCGAGGTTGTAGCTGGTTGTTGGCGGCCGCCCCCGCGGGCCGGGAGAACTGCCCCGCGTACTCGTCGCGGCCGTAGAGCGGGTTCACGTCCTGCACCTCGGTCTGCACGTGCTGGTACTCGAGGCCGAGTCTTCAGGGAGTGGCGGCCCATGCTGCGCGTGTAGTTGAGCTTCGGGTTGAAGACGGTCGGGTACTGCCACTGCGGGTTCGTGGCCTGGCGACCGAGGTCGGCGTAGCCGGTGATGAGCTGCGTGGGCAGCCCGCCCGCCACCCGCGGGATCGGTGGGCAGCCCGGTGATCCCGTACGCGGCATCCGCGCGCTCGGCTTCCGAGGGCGGGCGGGTTCTTGCCCGCGGTCGTGCGCGACCACCCGAAGCGGAACTCGAGGAGCTGCTGCTCTCGGCGTCCAGGTGAGCCCGGTCGCGAGCTGCTTGTTCGTCACGTAGGTGAAGCCGTTGCCCGCGCCGCCCGAGGGCAGGGGCAGCGAGCGGCTGGTCGAAGATGTCCACGTCGCGGTAGCCGAAGCGCGCGAAGGCGCGCAGGCGCGGGGCTGATCTGGTAGTCGACCTTCGCCGCCGAACTTGTTGTTGTCGTTGTCGAAGGTCTGCAGGATCTGGTAGTTGTTCGCGGCGGCGCTGCTCGTGGGGTCGGGGATGCCGGCGAGCACCTCGGCGCGCGAACGGCGTCATGGGGATCGGGCGTCCCGCGGGATAGGTGGCGCCCGTCTGGGGTTCCGCACCGGCACGGAGAGGATGCCCGCGCGCTGGGCGGGCGTGGGGATCGTGCCGAAGGCCACCAGCTGGCGCGTCTGCCGGAAGCCCTCGTAGTCCACGAAGAAGAACGCCTTGTTCTTGATGATCGGACCCGCCGAGGACGGCCGCCGAACTGGTCGCGGCGCATGGGGCGGCTTCTCGCCGTTGACCGGCTTGAAGAAGCCGGTGGCGTTCAGCGAGTCGTCGCGCATGAACTCCCACACCGTGCCGCGGAAGCGGTTGGTGCCGCTCTCGTAGGCCACGTTGATGGTGGCCCCGCCCGCGCGTCCGTACTCCGCGCTCATGTTGTTGGTGACGACCTTGAACTCGGCCACCGCGTCCGGCGGCGGCTGCATCACCTGGTTGGAGAAGCCCTGGTTGCTCGTGCCGTACGCGTTGTTGTCGATCCCGTCGAGCAGGAAGTTGTTGAAGGTGCTGCGCAGCCCGTTGACGTTGAAGGAGCCCTCGCGCAGCGTCGACGCGCTGCCCGTGCCGATCGCGGACTGCCGGACCCCGGTGGTGAGGAGGGCGAGGGACGAGTACTCGCGCCCGTTCAGGGGCAGGGCCACCGCCTGCTCGTGGGTGATGACCTGGCCGCGCTGGCTGGAGTCCTTCTCCAGCGAGCTGACCTCCGCGGTCACCTCCACCGCCTCGGTCATCGCTCCCGGGGCGAGCACGAGGTCCACGCGCTGGCGGGAGCCGACGGTCACCGTGACCTTGTCCGCGGCGGCGGGCGCGAAGCCCGCGAGCTCCGCGGTGACCTTGTAGGTCCCGATGCGAACGGTGAAGAACTCGTAGTTGCCCGTGGCGTCGGTGGCCCTCGAGTGGCTGACGCCGGTTTCGAGATTGAGCAGGGTGACGGTGGCGCCGGGCACGATCGCACCCGTCTTGTCTCGGACGCTACCCAGGACGTTGGCGGTCTCGAACTGGGCAAAAGCGGGCGCTCCGAGCGCGATCAACCCGACCAGCGCGACGAGGATCCGATGCTTCATGGTCACCTCCCAGAATGACCTTCTAGACAACACCCGGTACGACAAGGTGACGAGGCTTCGACGGAATTTGTAACGTTCCAATAGTAGTCCCAGTCGGGGGGTCAAGCACGGGGAATCGTCGCGACTCAGGGGGTCGCTCGGGAGGCGCTCTCCGCCCGGTGGCCGAGGGTGAGGGCGCTGAAGAAGATGGTGAGCAGGCAGCACGCCACCATCGTGGTGAAGACGCCGCCCCAGCCCCAGCGGTCGGCGATCCAGCCCACTCCCGTGCCCGCGATGGCGGAGCCGAACACGTAGCCGAAGAACCCGGTGAAGCCCGCGGCGGTCCCCGCTGCCTTCTTGGGCACGAGATCGAGGGCGTGGAGGCCGATGATCATGATCGGCCCGTAAACGAGGAAGCCGATGGCGATGAGGGCCGCGTAGTCGATCCAGAGCGGGCCCTTCATGTTGAGGGCGTAGACGACGACGGCCACGAGGGTCAAGGCCATGAAGAGAATGGTCGCGGGGGCGCGCTTGCCCTTGAACCACCTGTCGGAGATCCAGCCGCAGGCAATCGTCCCGGGGACGGCCGCGTACTCGTAGAGGGACCAGGCGATGCTCGACTCCTTGAACGAGAAGCCCTTCGCCGTCTCCAGGTACGTGGGAATCCAGTTCACGACGCCGTAGCGGACGAAGTAGCAGAAGGCGTTGGCCACGGCGATCGCCCAGAGGTAACGGTTGGGCAGCACGTACTTCAAGAAGATGTCGCGGAAGCCCAGCGTCTTCTCGTGGGCCTCGGAGTAGCCGGGCGGGTAGTCGTTCCGGTACTCCTCCACGGGAGGGAGCCCGACGGACTGCGGGGTGTCGCGTAGAAGGAAGAAGACCCCCACCGCCAACACGGCGGCCACGAGAGCGTTGAAGTAGAACTTCGCGCCCCAGTCGTGGAAGAGCGTCACGCCGACGAGGGCGAGATTCGCCACGAGGGCGCCTCCGATGTTGTGGGCGGTGTTCCAGGCGGAGACGGTGAGGCCGCGCTCGTTCGTGCTGAACCAGTGCACCATCGTCTTGCCGCAGGGCGGCCATCCCATCCCCTGGACCCACCCGTTCACCGTCTGTACCGCCACCATCGCGAAGAGCGACGTGTACATCCCCTTCCAGAAGCCGCAGACGGCCATGACCGCGCAGGAGAGGAGGAGGCCGAGGGGGAGGAAGTACTTCGGGTTGCTCCGGTCGGAGATCGAGCCCATCAGGAACTTCGACAGACCGTAGGCGATCGACAAACCGGTGAGCGCGGTCCCGAGGGCGGCCTTCGAGTGCTCGGGGTGCGCCTTGAGGATGTCGGGCATGGCGAGGGCGAAGTTGTTCCGGACGAGGTAGTAGGCCGCGTAGCCGACGAAAATGCCGACGAACACCTCCCGGCGGTATCGGCGGTAGGCGGGGTCCACCGCGCCCACGGGAAGGGGCGTCGCGAAGGGCGCCGGCTCGAGGATCCCGATCATCGGACCGCGGTGGGCTTCGGGACCGGTATCCCCTTGGCCTGGAGGAGGGCGCGCAGCCGATCTGGCCGGTCGCTGATGATCCCGTCGACGCCCATGGCCAGGCTCTTCTCCATGTCCGCCGTCTCGTTGATCGTCCAGGGCAGGACCTCGAGGCCCAGAAAATGCGCCTCGTCGACCTGCGTCTTCTCGACATCCTGGTAGTTCGGGGACCAGACAAGGGCGCCGCTCGCCTTCACGAGCTTCGGGAGCGAGCCCCCGAAATCGTCCACGTCGAGACCGGCGAGCCAGGGCGACGGGCCCGGCCGGCCGACCTGGACCCGGTCCTCGCCGGGCCGCTGCGTCGTGAGGGCGCTTGTCCTGATCTTCGGCGCGATCTTCTGGACGACCTTGAGGGTCCGCCAGTCGAACGACTGGATCGTCGTTCGGGCCTCCATCTTCGCCTCGCGCACGACCTTCACGACCGCTTCGGCGAACGGCTCGGGGGGGAGCGTCAGCTCGGGTTGGTCCGGGAAGATCTTGGTCTCGACGTTGAAGCGGACGTCGGAGTTGCCGCGCATCCGAGCGAGGGCGAAGACGTCGGCGAGCCGCGGGATCCGCTGGGCGTCGATGCCCTGCTGGTCGGGGTAGCGCGCGGCGTACTCGGATCCCGGCCGGAGGCGTCCCACGTCGAAGCGGCGCAGCTCCTCGTAGGTCAGGCTCACGAGGGGGGGGCCGGCCTTCTCGAGGAAGGCGCCCTTCTCGTCGCGAGTGTGGTCGGGGTTGAGGGCCGGATCGTGGCTCACCACCACGACGCCGTCCTTCGTCACCGCACAGTCCAGCTCGAGCGTGCTGACGCCGAGGGTGAGCGCCTCCGAGAACGCGGCGAGCGTGTTCTCGGGCCAGAGGCCCCGCCCCCCGCGGTGCGCCTGGAGGTCGAAGGTGCGGGGGCGCGCGTCCTCGGTCCGCGCGCGCACGCCCCCGAGCAGCACGACACAAAGGAAGAGCGTGGAGGCCGAGCCGACCACGGTGTGGTTCATGGGCGGGAGCATATATCCGGCGCGGACCGAGTTCGAAGCGGAGTCCCGGTGGCGGTCGCTACAACGCGCGCAGGGTGTGGGCGACGTTCGCCCGTGCCGCGCGGATCGCGGGGGGCAGCCCTCCCACCGCGCCCATGAAGAGCGCGAACAGCATCCCCATGCCGAGGAGGGCGGGAGTGATCCGGAACGCGAAGGCGAGATGGGAGAAAGTCTGCCAGTTGATCGTGCCCGTGGTGAGGCCGTTGACGGGCAGGACGGCGAGGCAGCCGATGATGCCTCCCACGAGGGCGATGAGGAGGGCCTCCACGAAGAACGACATCACGATGCTCCCCCCCCCGAACCCTATGGCGCGGAGGACGGCGATCTCGCGCGACCGCTCGGAGACCGCGGAGTACATCGTGTTGAGCGCGCCGAACACGGCGCCCAGGCCCATGATCACGGCGATCGTCATGCCCACCACGTTGATGAGCGTCGTCACCACCACGGACTGCTTCGCGTAGTACTCCGTTTCGCGCACGGGCTGGAGGTTGAGGCGGGGGTCGCCCTTGAGCGTCGCCTCGAAGGCCGCGAAGTCGTCCGCGGACTTGAGCCGTGCCGTGGCCGCCTGATAGAGGTTGGTGGGGCGCTGGTAGAAGGCGGCGAGGACCGTGGAGTCCGCCCACACCTCGGAGTCGTAGGCCGAACCCTTGCCGTCGAAGACGCCCACGATCGTCCACGTCCCCGCGCCGATGCGCACGGTCGACCCGAGGTCGAGGCCGGCGTAGGCGTTCCGGGCGCCCTTGCCCACCACGGCCTCCGCGAGCCCGGGAGTGAGGAAGCGCCCTTCCACGAGCTCCACCTGCGGCCGCACGGAGAAGACGCGCGGGGAGACCCCGCGCACGCCCACGTTGGCGTCCGTCCCCGTGTCCCGCAGGGGAATGGTACCGATGACCACGATCTCCGGGCTCAGTAGCGGCCCCGCGGCGTCCCGCGCGATCTGGGGGGCCTCCTCGACGATGCGCACTTCCTCCACGCTCACGGAGCTCGTCATCTCCGTGTCCGCGCCCGCGCGCTGGATGATGACGTTCTCGGGGCGGCCGGAGGAGGTGAGTGTGGCCTTGAAGCCGCGGGCGAGAGCGAGCATGGCCACGAAAACGGCCACGGTGCCCGCGATGCCGAGGACCGCGACGACGGACGAGGTCCAGCGCTCCTTCGCGCTCTGGAGATTGTAGGAGACGGGGATGGCCATGGTCAGACCCTTCGGAGGGCGCTCACGATGCTGAGCCGCATCGCGGAGAGCGCGGGGAGGAGGCCGGAAAGGAGCCCGGTGGCGAATGCGGCGGCGACCCCCGCGGCCAGGGCCCCGGTGGGCAGGTACATCAGGATCAGTCCCTTCGTGATGTCCTTGCCCGCGATCCAGTGGCCGGCGACGAGTCCGAGGCCGCCGCCCAGGAGTGCTATGAAGAGGGACTCCGCGAGGACGAAGCCGAGCACGAATCGGTCGGAGTAGCCGATCGCCTTGAGGACCGCGAGCTCGCTCGTACGCTCCCTCACCGAGATGGCCATCGTGTTGCCGGTGACGAGGAGCAGCGTGAAGAACACGATCGACCCGATGATCCGGATCAGGAACTCGATGTTGCCCATCTGCTTCACGAAGCCCGCCGCGAACGCGGACTCCGTCTGGGTCCGCGTCTCCGACGTCGAGTTCGCGAACTCCCCGTCGATCGCCTTCAGGACCGTATTGGCGTCGCTCGGGTCCGTCACCCGCACCACATACCAGCCCACGAGCCCTTTCCAGTAATTGGGCCCCTTCTCGTAGAGGTACTTGTGCTGCATCCACATCTGCGTCTCGTCGTCCTGGGGCCGGCTGCCCCTGTAGATCCCGCGTACGTTGAACTCCCAGGCGTGGCCGCCGAAGTAGCCGGGCGCCTTCAAGGGGACGCGATCCCCGATCTTCCATCTGAACCGCTCGGCGAGCTTGACGCCGACGATCGCCCCCTGCCGGTCCTCCTTGAACGCCTTCCACTCCTCGGGGTCCACCCGGAACTCCGGGTACATGGCGAGCCAGGAGTCGGGGTCCACCGCGAACTGCGCGAAGAAGTTCTTGGGGTCCTGGTAGATCCCTCCGAACCAGGTGGCGTGCGCCACCTGCTTCACGCCGGGAATGCGCTGGATGCGAGGGTAATAGGGATAGGGCAGGGGCTGTATGAGCCCCGTGCGCCCGACGACCACGAGCCGGTCCGCGCCGGCCACGTCGATCCCCTGGTTGAAGCCGGCCCGGAGCGCGGCGAGGAGCGCGAAGAGGAGGAGGGCCACGAAGAAGGACCCGATGGTGAGCGTCGTCCGGATCTTCTTGCGGAACAGGTTGGCGAGGAGGAGGGGGAGGAACTTCACGCGAGAGCTCCCTGGAGCCGGCCCGCCTCTCCCTTGTGGGCGGCCTCCACGAGCACGCCCTTGTCGAGGTGGAGGAGGGCGCTCGCTCGCTCCGCCGCCCGCGGGTCGTGCGTCACCATGAGGATCGTCGTCTTCTTCTCCGAGACGAGGAGGCCCAGGAGGTCCAGGATCTCCTCGGCGCTCTTGCGGTCGAGGTCTCCCGTGGGCTCGTCGCACAACATGAACGACGGATCGGCGACGATCGCGCGCGCGATCGCCACCCGCTGCTCCTGGCCTCCCGAGAGCTGGCGCGGGTAATGGTTCATCCGGTCGGGGAGGCCGACGAGGCGGAACGCCGCCTCCACATGGGCGCGCCGCTCCTGGCGAGAGAGCGGCGTGAGGAGGAGCGGCAGCTCCACGTTGCGGTAGGCGGTGAGGACGGGGATCAGGTTGTAGGCCTGGAAGACGAACCCGACGTGCCGGGCGCGCCAGGTGGTGAGCTTCCTTCGCGACATCGACGTGATCTCGTCGCCCGCCACCGTCACCGTCCCCGCCGTGGGCACGTCGAGCCCCCCGAGGAGGTTCAAGAGCGTCGTCTTGCCCGATCCGCTCGGGCCCATGAAGGCGATGAACTCACCCGCCCCCACGTCGAGGTTCAGGCCCTGGAGGACGTGGATGTCTTCGCCTCCCCGCCGGTAGCTCTTGTCGAGCCCGCGCGCCCGGATGAGCGCGTCGCTGCCGCCACCCCCGTCCACTCTGACCATGGCTTGCCCTCGCTTCGGTGTCCTTGTGAACGCTACGGCCGGCGGGGCCGCGCCGTTCCCTGCCATCGGCGACTGGACACTCCCCACCGGCGAACGGTTCCCTCCGGCCGGCGCCTACTTCTCGACGAGGGGCCGGAGGCTGGACCTACGTTACCCGGTCTTCGGAGCGCCGCGCCACCCCTCTCGCTGCCTGCGCGATCGTCGCCCACGGGGGACGGACGAGCCGCATCGTGGGGACAGTCGGCCTGCGTGGCGGGGCGATCGCGCTCGCGCCATCACTGCAACTCATTCAGCCTGCGGCGGACGGCTCGAGGCTCGCCGTGGCACGCGCGTTGCTGAAGAGTCCGCGATCGGCAGAACGTCGATTCGTCCCGGGGGCCCGAGCGAGGAGGACAGCGCAGTTGAGAAAGAGCGTGAATGAAGTGAGCCGACGGCAGGCCCTGAGTGCCCTGGGCGCGGTGGGAGCCGCGGTCGTCACCGGGTGCTCCACGTCGCCCACGGCGTCGGAGATGCCGACCACTCCGAGCCCGACACCCACGGCGACGCCGTCCGCGACCGGGGCCTGCGCCGTCTCGCCGAATGAGACGGTCGGTCCTTATCCAAGCCTCCGCGACTTCGTGCGGAGCGACATCACGGAGGGGAAGGCCGGTCTGCCGGTGACGCTCACGATCACGGTGGTCAACGCCGCCAACGCCTGCGCCCCCGTGGCCAACGCGAACGTCGAGATCTGGCAGTGCGACGTCGACGGGCGCTACTCGCAGTACAACCAGCAGGGCTACAACGGCACCGCCCAGACCTTCCTCCGCGGCATCCAGACGACCGACGCGAGCGGCCGCGTCACCTTCCAGACGATCTATCCCGGCTGGTACCAGGGGCGCGCCGCCCACATCCACGTCGAGGTCGTCCTGAACGGCCGGTCCCTCAAGGTCACGCAGATCGCGTTCCCCGAGAACGTCAGCGCGGCGGTGTATGCCTCCGGAGTCTACGCGTCGAAGGGACAGAACCCGACTTCGAACGCCTCCGACAACGTCTTCGCGGACGGTGTGCAGAACGAGCTGGCGAGCGTCGTGGGAAGCCCGACCATCGGCTACGCCGCGACGTTCACCGTTGGAGTGTCCGTCTAGAGCATCTCCTTCCGCGACTGCTTCGCGCGTGCCGCCCCGATCGCCGTCTTGACTTCCTTCTCCTCCTCGGGAGGAGGCAGGACGGCGGGCATCCCGAGCTTCTTGAGGTGCAGTTCGCGGCACCAGCCGGTGGTGTGGTAGAGGTGCTCGTCCTCCTCCTCCTCGACCTCCTCGTGCGCCTGCGCAAGGGCCTTACCCGAGGCCCCCCCGAGGTCCTTCGCGGCCTCGCCGAGGAGCTCCCAGTTCAGGTGGTCCTTCGTCTCCGCGAGGACGACCGCCTCCGCCGCGACCACCTCCGCCCCGTCCGGATCGCCGGCGGCCAGCGCCATCTCGATGGCCTCGACGAGGGCGCTTCCGATCCGGCGCACCACGAGGCGGCCGGGAGTCTCCTTCGCCGGGTCGAGCTTCATCTGCTCGAAGACCCGCCGCAGGACGGCTTCGTGGTTCTTCGTCTGCTCCAGGTACTCCTCCCACTCCGTCCTGAGCTCCTTGTTCAACGCGGCGAGCAGTGCGGTCTCGTAGACCTTGATCCCGCCCAGCTCGGTCTCCAACGCCTCGTAGAGAAGACTGTGCAGCGCCTCGCGCTTCATGTGCGTGCCTCCTTGGCCGGGGGGTCCGGTCCCGAGTGGAGCAAGGCTGCAACTTCGGAGCCACATCGCGGGGCCGGCCCGAGCGGTGGCCAGGACGGTTCGGAGATGCAAGACGTACATTTGCCTTGCACGAGCGGGCGCTACGAGACGTCGCTCGTCGAGTTGCGGGTGCGTTCACCGGCACGAGGGTTGCTGGTTCCCGAGGAGTGGATCTCCAGACGAGCCGCGGCGACCCGGAAGGGGGCTCCCTTCCGGAGAGCGATCTTCCGAAGCCCGTTCCTTTCCCGCTTCCGATCGACATCCGGTCGGTCAGCCTCACGGGCCTCTTCATCCTGGCCTTGCTCTACACGCTGTACTTCGCGCGGGCCTTCCTCATCCCCATCGTCTTCGCGCTTCTCCTCTCGCACCTCCTGAGCCCGCTCGTCCGCGGCTTGCGGCGCTCGGGCATCCCCGACAGCGTGGGAGCGGCCCTCGTGATCTCGCTCTTCCTCGGCACCGTGGGCTACACCGCCTACCGACTCTCCGGGCCCGCCTCACAGTGGGTGATGACGGCGCCGCAGAGCATTCCCCAGATCAAGGCCAAGCTCGCCACGATCCTTCGACCGATGCAGCGCATGAGCCGGTCGGCGGAGCAGGTCGCGGAGGCGACCGACCTCGACGGCAATCGGACCCTGCAGGTGGAGCTCAAGGACGAGAGCATCTCGGAAGCCATCTTCGGGGGGACCCAGGAGCTGCTGGCCACGACACTCATGGTGGCTCTCCTCCTGCTGCTGCTCCTGGGCTCGGGCGATCTCTTCCTGGGCAAGGTCATCAAGGTCCTTCCCCGCCTGTCCGACAAGAAGAAGGCGGTGCAGATCGCGCGCGACACACAGGCGCAGATCTCGTCGTACCTCGTGACCACGACGCTCGTGAACGCGGCGTTCGGTCTCGCGGTGGGGGCGGCCCTCGGCTTCCTGGGGATGCCCAACCCGGTGCTGTGGGGAGTGGTGGCGGGCGTCACGAACTTCATCCCCATCCTGGGGGCGCTCGCGTGTACGGCGATCCTCGCCGCCGTCGCCCTCGTTCATTTCGACAACGTGGGCCAGGCGCTCCTCGTGCCCGCCGTCTTCCAAGTCCTGAACATCCTCGAGGGCTTCTACGTCACGCCGAGGCTCGTGGGGCGCCAGCTCAGCCTGAACCCCGTGGTCGTCTTCACCGCGGTGCTCTTCTGGGGATGGATCTGGGGGATCGCGGGGGCGCTGCTCGCCATTCCCGTCACCGCCACGGTCAAGATCGCCTGCGACCACATCGAGGGCCTGTCGCCTCTCGGGGAGTTCCTCGGGCACTGACCGCCGAGCCGAAGCGGCGTGCTATCCTTACTGTATCTAGCCGCGCGGGCCGACCCCGGTCCTCCACGCGCCTAAGGAGGCCCCGCGATGGCCGTCTCGATTCGAGCTCCGGAAAGAGTGGACGCCTCTTGAAGGCGGATGCCGTCCGTCCCGCGGCCGTGCGCTACATGGGCTTCCAGTCCACGACCGAAGGGCGCGAGTACACCCTGCGCGTCGACGGGCAGAACGCGGAGCCCCGCCTGTTCGTCTTCATCATTCCGCACGCGGCGTTCGCATCGAAGGAGGCGCGCTTCCAGGACGCTCCCGACCTCTGCTTCGCGAAGCTCCAGCGCGAGCTCCTCGGCGAGCACGAGCCCACGCCGGGGTCCCGGCACGTGCTGACCTCCGCCGACCTCGCGCACTATCGCGAGACCCAGACGAAGCGCCCTCCCGAAAGGAAGCGGCCGCCCATCCCTCCGCCCCAGGGGGGCGCCTAGGGGTCCCTTGCCCTTCACCTCGTTCGGGCTCCACCCCCTCCTCCTGCAAGGCGTCCGCGAGCTCGGCTTCACGCGGCCCACTCCCATCCAGCTCCAGGCCATCCCTCCGGCGATGGAGGGCCGTGACGTCCTCGCCTGCGCCGCCACTGGCAGCGGCAAGACCGCCGCCTTCGGCCTGCCCATCCTCCATCGGTTGATGGACAAGCCGCGGCGGACGACGCGCGCGCTCATCCTCACCCCCACACGCGAGCTCGCGGCGCAGATCCAGTCGCACCTCGAGGAGCTCGCGGTGCACACGCCCGTGAGCGCGGCCGCCGTCTTCGGCGGCGTAGGCATGGGACCGCAGGAGCACGCCTTCCGGGCAGGAGTGGACGTGATCGTGGCGACACCCGGCCGGCTGCTCGATCACTTCCGGCAGTCCTACGCGGCTCTCCGCGGCCTGGAAACGCTGGTGCTCGACGAGGCGGACCGCATGCTCGACATGGGTTTCCTGCCCGACATCCGGCGCGTGTTGAAGCACCTGCCCTCACGTCGGCAGACCCTCTTCTTCTCCGCGACGATGCCCGGCGAGATCATGGGCCTCACCCGCGAGATGCTGAAGGACCCGGCGCGGATCAACCTGGAGCGGCGGGCGGAGCCCGCGGCGGGCATCACCCAGGCCGCGTACCCGGTGGGGCAGCACCTGAAGTCGGCGCTCCTCCTCGCCCTCCTGCGCCGCGGCGACATGAAGAGCGCCCTCGTGTTCACTCGGACCAAGCACCGCGCGAACCGGGTGGCGGACTGGCTCGTCCGCCAGGGCGTGCGCGCGGCGCGGATCCACGGCAACCGGAGCCAGAGCCAGCGCACGCAGGCCCTCGAAGGCTTCAAGGACGGCCGGTACCAGGCGCTCGTGGCCACGGACATCGCGGCCCGGGGCATCGACGTGGAGGCTCTCGGGCACGTGGTGAACTTCGACGTGCCCCTCGTCGCGGACGACTATATTCATCGCGTGGGCCGTACTGGCCGGGCCGAAGCCACGGGCGAGGCGTTCACGTTCGTGGCCCCGGAAGAGGAGGGCTCTCTGCGCACGATCGAGCGCGCGATCGGGAAGCCGCTGCCGCGAGTGCTGTTGCCCGACTTCGACTACCGCCAGAAGGCGCCGGACGCGCCGCCCCCGGCGAAGCATCGCCGGTCCCATCGGCCGACGCCGGGGCCCTCGCCGTCGTGGGGCGACCGGCTGCAGGCGGACACGGGGGCCGGCCGGGTGGGCTGGGCGTTTCGGTCCCGTCGTGGACGGCCGCACGGTGGCCGGCGCGGCCCGTCCCGACCCGGGCGTTAGACGCCTTCTCTCTCCGCGTCCGATTCCCCGGCGGGCGACGCAATCCGCTGCGTCGTGCATTTCAGTGTCTCGATTCGGACCTGGAGTGTCCTGCGTTAGGCATAGAGTCGTTCAATGCGATACGAACACTGCTTTGCCCAGACCTCCGACGACGACCTCCTCCGTCGGCTGACCGCCCTGGTTGAGGACTCCCGCCGGGTCGAGGCCGAACTCGTGGCCCACATCGGCGAGGTCGACGATCGGCGTCTCTACGCGCGCGAAGCGTCGCCTTCCATGTATGCGTACGGTACGGAGGTGCTCCACCTCTCCGAGGCCGAAGCCTACCTGCGGATCGCCGCGGCTCGGGCGGCTCGGCAGCATCCGCTGATCCTGGACATGCTCGGCGACGGCCGGCTCCACCTTTCCGGGATCGGAAAGCTCGCGCCCCATCTGACGACCGTGAACGCGGCGGACGTGCTGGCGCGCGCGGCCTACCGGAGCAAGCGGCAGATCGAGGAGCTCGTCGCGGAGATCGCGCCGCGGCCCGACGCGCCCACGAGCGTTCGAAAGCTGCCGACGAGAACGGCGCCTGCACTACGAGAGGATCGTGCCCAGGAGGCCGGTGGACGACTCCCTGACCTTCAACTGCGTCCGGACGGAGTTGGCTCAACCGATACTTCATCATTCGTCAACCAAGTTGAGCCGCTGGCCCCGGATCGCTACAAGATTCAGTTCACCGCCAGCTCCGAGCTACGGGACAAGCTGGAGAGGCTTCAGAAGCTACTGGGCGCGAGGGGGCCGTCGGGCGATCTCGCGAGCGTCATCGAGCATCTCGTCACGGAGAAACTCGAGCGGTTGGAGAGGAGCCGATTCGCCTTGACGAAGGCTCCTCGGAGAGCGCTTCAACACGCAGGTGTTGCGGCGGCAGCTCGATACGTTCCCGCTGCAGTGAGACGCGCCGTCTACGCACGCGATGGCGGCCGATGCCGTTACACGGATGAGAAGGGACGACGGTGCTCGGAGAGGCATCGACTCGAGTATCACCACCGCCATCCCTACGGCCTGGGGGGCGACCACAGCCTGGCGAACGTCTGCCTGATGTGCCGGGCACACAACCAGTATTTGGGCGAGCGGGACTACGGTACGGCAGCCATGTTGCGGTATCGGTCCGGCTCGATGACCAGAAGCTCGGCGTGATCGTGGGGTTGGTCATGGTCCCGTCGCCTACACGAGACTGCCTAGCGAGAGGAGCCGGATCACGGGCTCACCCGTCTCGCGCGAGCCGGCGAGGTCCACGTCGAGCTCCGCCACCCAATCGTTGAGGCCCGCCGTGTCCACGAGCATCTGCTGTACGCGCCAGCGTGCCCCGTCCGCCGAAGGCTCGACGGAGGTATGGCGGAGGTTCCGCGCTTCGGGGTCCAGGCGGAGAAGGCCGTGGTCGACGCGATGGGCCTCACGAGCGGCACGGAGACGTTCGGCCGTCCAGGGGGAGCCCTCGCCGTCGAGCGGAGAGTCGATCGTGTCGAGCGCCACTTCGTCCTTGCCCACCGACCACGCGCGCAGGAAAGCGAACGCGCGAGTGCGGACGGCGGCGGTGAAGGCCTTCGTGTCGCGGGTGACGTCGGGCGGCTCCTCCGGTCGGGGCGGACGCAACTCCGGAAGGGAGGCTCCGCGGGGCACGTAGTCGGGGTCCTGCATCCGCTCCCACTCCTCCAGAAGGCTCGAGTCCACCTGCCGGAGCATGTCCTTGAGGTACAGCTCCATCTCGACCACCGTGTCCGTCTTGACCCCGTCGGGCACGGTCTGGCTCAGGACCTTGTAGACGCTGTTGAGATGGCGAAGGAGCAGGCCCTCCGCGCGCTCGAGGTCGTACTCCTGCACGTAGTCGGAGAAGGATCGGAAGCCCTCGAACATCTCGCGGGCGATCGACTTGGGTCGGATGTTCTCCTCGCCCACCCACGGGTGCCGCTCCGCGAAGGCGTTGAACGTCGCGTAGACGAAGTCGCGCAGCGGCTTCGGGTACTCGAGCTTCTCCAGCTCCTCCATCCGCTGGTCGTAGTCGAGGCCCTCCGCCTTCATCTCCGCGACCTTCCGGCCCTTCAGACGGTCGAGCTGGCGGCGGAGGATGAGCTCGGGGTTTTCCAGGATGCTCTCGACGAGCGTCAGGATATCGAGGTCGTGCGTCTCCGACTCCGGCTCCAGGAGAGGGATCGTCTCCAGCAGGTAGAGCGACAGCGTCTGGTCCATGGAGAAGTCGTCCTGGAGCTCCACGTTGACGCGAACCCGGTGGCCTTCTGCGTCCGGCGTGAGGATCTCGACGATCCTCCGATCCACCAGGGCGCGGAAGAGCTGAAAGGCCCGGCGGAAGTGCATCCTCCGGGCGCGGTCGGGCTCGTGGCTGTCGCGGACGAGCGCGCGCATGGCTCGGCAGCCGTCGCCCCGGCGGGAGAGGACGTTCAGGAGCATGCCGTGGGAGACCTGGAAGCGCGAGGTCAGCCGCTCGGGGGAGGCGCCGATGAGCCGCTTGAAGGTCGCAAGGTCCCAGTTCGCGAAGTTTCTCTCCGGCGGCTTCCGCTTCACGACCTTCTTGCCGTCCTTCGCCTTCTCCGCCAGGCGGAGGTTGTCGATCACGTGCTCGGGGGCCTGGGCGACCACGTACCCACGATCGTCGAATCCCTTGCGCCCGGCGCGGCCCGAGATCTGGTGGAAATCGCGGGCGGAGAGGACCGCCGTCTTCTGCCCGTCGAACTTGCAGAGGCGCGAGAAGAGCACGGTGCGGATGGGCACGTTGATGCCGACCCCCAAGGTATCCGTGCCGCAGATGACCTTGAGCAGGCCCCGCTGGGCGAGCTGCTCGACCAGCACGCGGTACTTGGGGAGGAGGCCGGCGTGGTGGAGGCCGATGCCCTGCTTGAGCCATTTGCGGATGTCGGGACCGTAGGGGCTCGTGAAGCGGAAGTCCGAGATCGCCGCGGCCACGCTGTTCTTCTCCTCACGGGTCGCGAGATTGAGGCTCGTGAAGTCCTGGGCGCTGTCCGCGGCGTCCGCCTGGGTGAAGTGGACGACGTACACGGGTGCTCTCTCCTCCGACACGAGCTTTTCGAGGGTCTGGGCGAGAGGAATCTCGGAGTACGCGTAGTCGAGGGGCACCGGCCGCTCTGCGGACTTCACGGTGACGGTGGCCCGCCCGTTGAGCCGCGTCAGCGCCTCCTCGAAGAACGCCACGTCCCCCAGGGTCGCGGACATGAGGAGGAAGCGCGTGCGGGGAAGCGTGAGCAGCGGCACCTGCCACGCCACGCCGCGGTCGCGGTCCGCGTACCAGTGGAACTCGTCCATGACCACGTCGTCCACCGGCGCGTCTTCGCCCTCGCGCAGCGCCATGTTGGCGAGGACCTCCGCCGTGCAGCAGAGCACGGCGGCGTCGCGGTTGACGGTGGCGTCGCCCGTGGAAAGGCCGACGTTCTCGGGCCCGAGCTCGCGGCAGAGGGCCATCCACTTCTCGTTGACGAGGGCCTTGATCGGGCTCGTGTAGACGGAGCGGCGGCCGTGGGCGAGGGAGGCGAAGTGGAGGGCGGACGCCACGAGCGTCTTGCCGGAGCCGGTGGGCGTGTTCAGGATGACGTTCTGTCCCTCGAAGAGGGCGAGCACCGCCTCCTCCTGCGCGGGGTAGAGGACGAGCTCCTTCGATGACACGTAGTCGAGGAACCGGCCGAGCAGCTCGTCGCCGTCGGCGTCGCCCGCGGGCAGGATCGCGTAGAGAGGGCCGGCCATCCGGCCCATTGTGGGCCAGGAGCCGCATGGTACGATCCCGGGTCCCCTCGAGAGCACCGATTGTCCACGAAAAAACATCCGGGAACCGAAGACCCGGCCGAGCGGGCCTGGTCGGAAGACGAAGCCCTCTCGATGTTTCGCCAGGCCGTGGGCCTCGATCCCGGCGAGGCGGATTTCCACTTCATCCTCGGAGAAGCGGAGGCACGCCGCGGCAGGCTGGAGGAAGCGGTCGCTTCCTTCCGCGAGGCGATCCGCCTCCGCCCCGAGGGAGCTCAGTACTCGCACGCGCTGGGCCAGGTTCTGCTGCGGTTGGACCGGCCGCGGGAGGCGGCCGACGCCTTCCGGCGCGAGACGCGTCTCCAGCCGTCGAGCGCGGAATCGCACCACCTCCTCGGGGGGGCTCTCTTCGCCGCGGGGGACACGGAAGCCGCGACGCAGGCGCTGCGGCGGGCGCTCGCCCTCGATCCGTCGTCCGCGCCCACGGCCCTGGATCTCGGCCGCGCCCTCCTCGGCGCCGGACGCGCCGCGGAAGCGGTGACCGCCCTCCGGCGCGCGACGGAGCGGGCCCCGGAGGACCTCGAGCCGCAGCTGCACCTCGGTCGGGCTCTCCTTGGCGCCGGTCGGGATCGGGAGGCGCGGGCGGTCCTCGAGCGGGCCTGGCACCGCGATCCCCGGTGCCTCGTCGCGCATCCCGACCTCCGCGCCGTCCTCGACACCACATCGGCGGAATCCCCGCGCGAGGACCTCTCGGGGGGAGATCCGGCCGCGCGCGCCCCCTTCGGGCTGTCCCCCTGGCCCCTCGTCGCGGCCACGGTGCACGGCGTGGCGGGCTTCCTCTCCCGCGTGCCCAAGCTGGCCGTGCTCCTCGTGCTCGCGGCCGTGGCCTACGCAGGCGTGCGCCTGGGGACGGCGGTGGTGACTCGCTACCACCTGCAGGACGACCTCTCGGAGATCGCCTACGATCCCGTGAGCGACGACGAAGCGATCCGCGCCCGCATCGCGAGCGCGGCGGAGCGGCACGACCTCGACGGCGAGCTCGTGCCCGCCCGCGACTGCCGCGTGGACACGCGCGTCACCTGGCGCCGCCTCGTCTGCGAATACACGCAGCCCATAGCACTCCTGCCCGGGCTGGCTCCGCGAGTCCGCTTCCGCATCGACGTCGAGAAGCCGCTGATCAAGGAGGAGAGGACCCACTACTGATCGGGACGGGATAGAATCGACGCTTGTCCAATCTGGAGCGTGACGCCATGTCCCGACTCGTCCCGACGGCCCTCCTCGCCCTTCTCGCCGTGGGCGCCGCCCCGGGTGCTTGGGCCGCCCTGCCCCCCGTCCTCGACCGGGAGCTCTTCTTCGGGAACCCCGAGATCGCGGCGGCGCAGCTCTCTCCGAACGGGCAGTACGTGGCCTTCCTGAAGCCGTGGAAGGACACGCGCAACGTCTACGTCAAGAAGGCGGGGGAGCCCTTCGACAAGGCCCGCCTCGTGACCACCGAGGCGAAGCGGCCGATTCCCGCGCTCTTCTGGAGCCGT
This sequence comes from uncultured Acidobacteriota bacterium, assembly GCA_963742595.1. Classification (GTDB taxonomy): domain Bacteria; phylum Acidobacteriota; class Vicinamibacteria; order Fen-336; family Fen-336; genus CAVPGH01. The sequence goes on from CAVUMT010000001.1 coordinate 3,355,953, forward strand.
GACAGCCGCCTCCTCCTCTTCGTGAAGGACAACGACGGGGACGAGAACTTCAACGTGTGGGCGGTGGACCCCGCCGCCCCCAACGCCCCGGGGTCGGAGGCGCCCGCCGCCCGCAACCTCACGGACGCAAAGGGCGCGCGCGCGTTCGTCTACTCCCTCCCCAAGAAGCAGCCCGACACCATCTACGTGGGGCTCAACGACCGCGACGCCGCCTGGCACGACCTGTACAGCGTGACGATCTCCACCGGCGCGCGGGAGCTTCTCCGCAAGAACACGGAGAAGATCGCGGGCTGGGACTTCGACCTCGAAGGACGGCTTCGTCTCGCCGGCCGGGTCCTGGACAACGGCGACACCGAGATCCTCAAGGTGGAGCCCGAGGGCTTCAAGACCGTCTACACGTGCACCGTGTTCGAGAGCTGCAACACGGAGCGCTTCCACAAGGACGGCCGGCGCGTCTACCTCCGGACGAACAAGGGGGCCACCGACCTCACGCGGCTCGTGCTCTTCGACCCGGAGACGGGAAGCGAAGAGCTCGTGGAGTCGGACCCCCAGGGCCGCGTGGACTTCGGGGGCGCCGTCTTCTCGGAGGCGACGGACGAGCTCGTGGGCACGTCCTACGACGACGACCGGACGCGGGTCTACTTCCGGGACAAGGCCTGGGAGGCGGACTACAAGCTCCTGCAGTCGAAGTTCCCGGGCAAGGACATCGGTCTCGGGTCGCAGACCTCCGACGACCAGAAGGTGCTCATCACGGTGAGCAGCGACACGGACCCCGGGGAGCGGTACCTGTTCGAGCGCGGCACCAAGAAGGTGACGCTGCAGTACAAGGTGCGCGAGCGGATCCCCCGGGAGCACATGGCGGAGATGAAGGCCGTCCGCTATCCGTCGTCGGACGGGCTGGAGATCCCGGCGTTCCTCACCCTGCCCAAGGGCGTGCCCGGGAAGCGCCTGCCCGTGATTCTCGTGCCGCACGGCGGCCCGTGGGCGCGCGACGAGTGGGGCTTCGACAACCTCGCGCAGTTCCTCGCCAACCGCGGCTACGCGGTGCTGCAGCCCAACTTCCGCTCTTCCGTCGGCTACGGCAAGAAGTTCCTGAACGCGGGCAACCGGCAGTGGGGCGACAGGATGCAGGACGACCTCACCTGGGGCGTGAAGTACGTCGTGGCCCAGGGAATCGCGGACCCCAAGCGCGTGGGGATCATGGGCGGCTCCTACGGCGGCTACGCCACGCTCGCGGGCGTCGCCTTCACCCCGGACCTCTACGCGGCCGCGGTGTCGATCGTCGGGCCCTCCAATCTGATCACGCTGCTCGACTCGCTCCCTCCCTACTGGGAGGCGGGGCGGACGATCTTCCACGAGCGAATGGGCAACCCGAAGACGCCAGAGGGCAAGGCGCAGCTCGTGCGCCAGTCCCCCCTCAACTCCGCCCAGAAGATCAGGACGCCGCTCCTCGTGGCCCAGGGAGCCAACGACCCCCGCGTCAAGAGAGCGGAGTCCGAGCAGATCGTGATCGCGCTGCGCGACCGCGGCTTCCCCGTGGAGTACCTCCTCGCGGGGGACGAGGGGCACGGCTTCCAGCGCCCGGTGAACAGCATGGCCTTGTGGGCGGCGTCCGAGAAGTTCCTCGCCAAGCACCTCGGGGGTCGCGTCCAGGACGGCATGACGCCGGAGGTCGCGAAGCGGCTGGCCGAGCTCACCGTCGACCCGAAGACGGTCGTCCTCACGAAGACGGCGGACGCGGAGGCGGTGGGCGTGCCCAAGGCGGCGTTCCCGCTCACCGTCGGAACGTCGAGCTATGCGGGGAAGATCGAGGCGGGCGGCCAGTCGATGCCCCTGATCACGACGCAGACGATCGAGGAGCAGGGCGGGACCTGGGTGATCACGGGGACGGCCAAGCTGCCGATCGGCGACGCCACCGACGTCACCACCCTCGACAAGGCGACCCTCGTGGCGCGCAAGCGGTCGGTCAAACAGGGGCCCGCCGTGATCGAGGTCTCGTTCGAGGGGGGCAAGGCCACGGGGACCATGGCCATGGGCGGCGAGGCGAAGCCGGTGTCCGTGGACCTCGGGGGCGAGCTCTTCGCGGACGGGATCGCCGCGAGCGACGTGATCGCCTCGCTACCCCTCGCCGAGGGCTACTCCACCTCGTTCCGGAACTTCGACCTCCGCGAGCAGAGGGTCCAGCTCAAGCAGGCGAAGGTGGCGGGGGCGGAGTCGGTGACGGTGCCCGCGGGGACCTTCAACACGTGGAAGGTCGAGGTCACGTCCACGGACGGCGAGCCCGGGCAGATGACGATCTGGGTCGCCAAGGATAGCCGCCGGGTAGTGAAGACGTCCGCCACGATCCCGCAGATGGGCGGTGCGGTGATCACGTCCGAGCTGCAGCCGTAGGCTCCTGTCCTGGGCGACTGGAAGAGGGCGATCCTCGGAGAGCCGCTCGTCCACTTCCTCGTATTGGGCGCGCTTCTCTTCCTCTGGTACGACCGGACCGGAGGGTCGGGGACGGGGTCCCGGCGGATCGTGCTCACGCCGGGCACGATCGACCAGATCACCGCGAGCTTCGAGCGGGTCTGGCAGCGGCCGCCCACGGAGGCGGAGCTCAAGGGTCTCGTGGACGACCGGGTGCGCGAGGAGATCGCGACCCGGGAGGCCATGGGCATGGGCCTCGACAGGGACGACGTGATCCTGCGCCGCCGGCTGCGCCAGAAGTTCGAGTTCCTCGTGGAGGACGCCGCCTCCACGGTCCCTCCGACGGACGCGGAGCTCGAAGCCTGGCTCGCCGCGCACGCCGAGCAGTACCGTAGGGGGCCGCAACTCGCCTTCCGCCAGGTCTACCTCGATCCCAGTCGACGGGGAAGAGCACTCGAGCGCGACGCGGCTCGTCTCCTCGCCGAGCTCCAGAAGCGGGGGCCGGAAGCGGCGATCGAGGCCCTCGGCGACCGGCTGATGCTTCCCGCGGAGGCCGAGCTCACGGAAGCGACCGAGGTCCAGCGGATGTTCGGGGAGCGCTTCGGGAACGCCATCCTCGCGCTGCCCGTGGGTCGCTGGAGCGGACCCGTGCCGTCGGGCTTCGGTGTACACCTCGTATTCGTGGGCGAGCGGGTCGAGGGACGACTGCCCGTCGTGGCCGAAGCGCGCCCCGCTCTCGAGCGCGACTTCACGGCCGACCGCCGGAAGAGGCAGATCGACGCCCTCTACGAAAAGCTGCTCGAGAAGTATGTAGTGGTCGTGGAAAAGCGCCGGCAACCGGCGCCGGTCGCGCCCCCCGCGACCCCGGGGACGTGATGAGGTTCCTCCGGTGGCCGGTGGCGGCCACGATCGTGGTCCTCGGCGCTCTCGCCCCCAGCGCCGCCGCCCACGAGACGCGGCCCGGCTTCCTCGAGCTGAAGGAGACCGGGCCCGGAACCTACGACCTTCTCTGGAAGCGGCCCTCGGGGGGCGAGGTCGAGATCCTGATCGCCCCCGCGGTGCCCGAAGGCTGCCGCTTCTCGGCGCCGGACCGGCAGCCGATCACTCCCGGGGCGGTGGTGGTGCGCGGATCGCTCGTTTGCGAGGGCGGCCTCGCGGGAAAGACGCTTCGCGTGACCGACCTCGAGACCACGATCACGGACGTGCTCGTGCGCGTCCACCACGCGGACGGCCGCCTGGAGAGCCACCTCCTCCGTCCGGTCGCGCCCGCGGTCACGCTCGGCGAGGCCACCACCGGGGCGGGGCGAGCCCTCGGCTACCTCCGTCTCGGCGTCGAGCACATTCTGCTCGGAGTCGACCACCTGCTCTTCGTCCTGGGGCTGCTCCTCATCGTGCATGACCGGTGGACGCTCCTGAAGACGATCACCGCCTTCACGGTCGCCCACTCCCTCACCCTCGGCGCCGCCACTCTAGGCTACGCGCAGGCGCCCGGCCCGCCGCTGAACGCCGCGATCGCCCTCTCCATCCTGTTCCTCGGACCCGAGGTCGTGCGCTCCCGGCGTGGCGAGACGAGCTTCACGATCCGGCATCCCTGGCTCGTCGCCTTCGCCTTCGGTCTCCTCCACGGCTTCGGGTTCGCGAGCGGGCTCACGGCCATGGGTCTCCCCGCGGCGGAGATCCCGCGCGCCCTTTTGCTCTTCAACGTGGGGGTCGAGATCGGCCAGCTCTTCTTCGTCTTCCTGATCTTCGCCCTCGAGCGCTCGTTCCGGACGCTGGAGATCCGCTGGCCCCGCCCCCTGCCGCTCCTCCCCGCCTACGCGGTGGGGGTGCTCGGGGCTTTCTGGACGATCCAGCGCACGGTCATGCTGGTCCGGGGCGTTCTCGTCCTGGGCCTTCTCCTCCTCGTGCCCCCCGTGTTCGCCCACGAGCAGGCGGGCGGGACGGCCGGCTTCCTGACCGGCCTGCGGCACCCCGTCTCCGGACTCGACCACGTGCTCGCGATGATCGCGGTCGGCCTCTGGGGTGCGCAGCTCGGGGTTCCCGCGGTGTGGCTGCTACCCGTGACCTTCCCGATGGTGATGGCGATGGGCGGCTTCCTCGGGCTCGTGGGCGTGCCCCTGCCCGGCGTCGAGGTCGGCATCGGCCTGTCCGCGGTAGTGCTCGGGGCGATGGTGCTGCGGGAAGCCCGGCCCCACCTTCTGGTGGCGGCGGGGATCGTGGGTGTCTTCGGCATCTTCCACGGCTACGCTCACGGCAGCGAGCTTCCTCCGGGCCAGAGCGGGCTTACCTACTCGATCGGCTTCGTCGTGGCCACCGGCCTTCTCCACGCCGTGGGCATCCTGATCGGGCTCCTCCACCGCTGGCGCGCCGGTCGGATCGTGCTTCGCGTGGCGGGAGCGGGGGTCGCCCTCGCCGGTCTGTACTTCACGGCGAAGGCGGTCGCATGAGCTCGCTCCGCCGGCCGGCCCCGAGAGTCGTGGGGAGCGCGGCCGCCGTGGCCGTGGCCCTCCTCGCCCCCCCTTCCGCGTGGGCCCACCTCGTGTCCACGGGGCTCGGCCCCGTCTACGACGGCGTCACCCACCTGCTCGTCACGTTCGACGACCTGCTGCCGGTGCTCGCCCTCTCCCTGCTCGCCGGCCTTAACGGTCCGGCCGCGGGGCGGCACGCGCTCTTCCTGCTGCCCTCGGTCTGGATCGTCGCGGGGGCGACGGGATTCTCCGTCGGTGTTTCGCCGGTGCCGGGGAGCGCCACCGCGGCGTCGCTCCTCCTCCTCGGCGGGCTCACCGCCTGGGGGCGCCGTCTTCCCTCCGCGGCGATCGTCGCCCTCGCCGCGGGAGTGGGCGTGCTCCACGGCTGGCTCAACGGCGTCGACCTCGCGAGGAACGGCCGCGCCGCGGGCGCGCTCCTTGGCATCGGGGCCACGGTGTTCGTGCTCGTCGCGATCGTGGCCGCGTTCGTCTGCCGTCTGCGGGCTCCCTGGACGCGCATCGCCGTCCGCGTCGCCGGGAGCTGGATCGGCGCGATCGGTCTCCTGCTCGCGGGCTGGGCCCTGCGCTGATCCGGGGAGAGCCGCTCCTCTAGGGTGACCCGGGGCCCCGACGCTTCGGCCGCAGCGGCGGAGGGAGGAACGGCGAGGGATCACCCGGAGCCACGACGCCCTCGAGGGCCTCCAGCAGACCCACGCGAGCGCCCGGAGGGGCCGCCGCGAGCAGCGCATCCCATCGACCGAGCACGGCCCGGAGCGCGTCGCGCGCCCTCTCCAGCTCCGCCACGCGGCGCTCGATCATCTCGAGCTTCTCGCCGGCGAGGGCGCGCACGGAGCGGCAAGGGGCGCCCCCACGATCCCGTACGGCGAGGACGCGCGCAACCTCGTCCAACGAAAAGCCGAGGGCCACGGCGCGCCGCACGAGGCGTACTCGGGCCCGTGCCTCGCGGGGGTACTCCCGGTAGCCGTTGGGTGACCTCCTCGCCCTCGGGAGAAGACCCTTCTTCTCGTAGTGTCGCAGCGTGTCCGCGCTCACCTCGGCCAGTCGCGCGAGCTCGGCGCTACGAATGAACGGACGCTCCGCGTACTCGATCCGGGCGGCCCGACTCACTCCGTGGGATCGCCCGTGCCGTGGTCCGAGATCTGGAAGCGCAGGAAGTCGTGCACGGCGGCGAGTGCGCGGGCGTCCTTGGTGACGATGGTCACGACGCCTCCCTTGTCCGTCGACGCGTACGAGTAGCGGATCACGGCCTTGCGCTCCTTCATTACCGGCACGCCGGGCGGGACCTGGTCGTGGATGACCTGAGGGAGGGTGAAATCGCCTCTCTCGAAGGAACGGGCCACCGTCCGCAGGTGGGCCCGGATGCGCTCACGCTCGGCGGCCGCGGACGGATCCTTGACCTCCAACCGGATGGAGCCGCCCTCGGAGGAGAGGAGAAACTGATGCACCGCGGCTCCCTGCGAGACTCCGGTGGCGTGGTCGTGCTGTCGGTCCACGGCCGCTCGGCGCTCGGCGGCGCCGGCGTGCGGGCAACCCTCGTGCTCGTGCGCGACCACGGGTACGGCCATGCACAGCAAGGCCAGGCCGGTGAGACTGTTCATGATTCACCCCTTCGATCACCTTGCCGAACACAGTACGACCTGGAACACGTTCGGGGGTCAAGCAAAAGTTTGTGGCTGCGCCCTTGCGTGGTTCTCGGGCAGCGGCGTATCCTCGCAGGAGAAGCATCCACGGCAACGGTTCTGTCGCCCGGGGAAATCGTTGCGCTGTCTTTCCGGCGGAGGTGAGTGATGAGGATGCTCCGGTGGCGGTTCTTGGCCTTGCTCCTGGCGGGCCTGGGTGCACTCCTCGTCGTCGGTCCCTGGACCCACGCCCAGGTCGATGCCGCGTGGGGGGACCGGCGGGCGCTCGCCGAGCGCGAAGCGGCCGAGCGCGCTCGGGTGGCGGAAGCGCGCCGGCTGGCGGATACCATCGTCGACCAGCGCGAGGCCCGGAGCGGGCGCTCGTTCGGGCCCGGGTATCGCGAGACCGTCAAGCGGGCGCTCCTGGACCTGCCGCTCGAGGTGTTGCGCCGGGTGGAGAGCGACGGCGGCGAGGGGGACCTGCGGGCCGCGATCGCGGCCACCCGCACCCCGGGCACGGCCGAAGGTGAGATCGCGGACGACCTCCTCCCCCTGCCCGCCCAGTTCACGGAGCCGAGCGCGGTGTCGGGAATCGCGACGTCGGGCAGCATCTTCGTTCCCGTGACGCCCTGCCGAATCGTCGACACGCGGCTCGCCGCCGCGGGGGCCCTCGTGCCCGGGACGGCACGCAGCTTCGTCGTCGGCGGCAGCAATGCGGCGCTCTTCGCCGCCCAGGGCGGCAACACGAGCGGGTGCGGTGTCCCGCAGGGGACGGCCGTGGCGGCGTTCGTGAACTTCGTCGCCGTGAGCCCGACCGGGCCCGGCAACCTGCGGACCTGGGCCTACGCCGCGTCGCTACCCCCCGCGCCGCTCGCCTCGACGCTGAACTACGCGCTCGTCCCCGGCGCCCTGAACATCGCGAACGGCGTCACCGCCCCCCTCTGCGATCCCCTCGCGACGACCTGCACGTACGACGTCCTCGCCGAGGCCTTCGCCAGCCAGACGCACATGGTCGCGGACGTCCTGGGCTACTTCCGGCTCCCTCCCACGAGCTTCGCCACCATCACCCGCTCGTTCACGTTCACGACGGTGGGGGGCACGTGCACGGCCTATCCGGGGGCAGTGATCTTCGTGGCCGCCCCCGGCCCGGGGAAGGTGCTGGTGCAGACGACCATCCAGCTTCGCTTCGATCACACCGTGGACGCGCTGGACACGGTCGTCGTGGGGATTGGGCAGAGCCCCACCGATTGCACCTCGCCCGACCGCGTGATGGTCCGGATGTTCTCCGAGCCCACCGGGATCTACTTCCCGACCGCCACGCCGGCGCGGCTCTTCACCGTGCCCGCGCCCGGGAGCTACTTCTTCTATGTGACGGGTTTCGCCTCCGGGTCCCTGAACGACGCCTTCTGGGAAGGAAAGGTCCAGGCGACCTACCATCCGGAATAGAGTGGGCGAAGGTCGCCCATCGGGGCTCGCGTGGGCGGACGGCCCCGCCGTGCTCGTCATCTTCCTCGCGGCGAGCCCGGTGGCGTTCGTCCTGGACGCGGTCGACGGCTTCGAGCAGGTCAAGGTCCTCCTGCTGGTCACGGCGGTGCTGGCGGTCGCGGGGCTGACGCCCCACCTCCTCGACCCGAGGTCACCGGATCGCGGACGCCCTCGCGGAACGACTCTCGTCGCGCTCCTCTACGGGGGCGCGGCCGTGCTGTCCACAGCGTTCTCGACGAGCCCCTTGACGTCGCTCGCGGGGGCCGATCAGAGCCACTCGGGGCTGATCAGGGTGGCCTCGACGGTGGCGTTCTTCATCGTTGCCCGGCGCCTCTGCCTCGAAGCGCGTCATCACGCTGCTTTCATGACGGCGATCGCGGTGGGGGCAGGGGCGGCCTCCGCCTACGCCGCGCTGCAAGTCGCGGGAGCCGACCCCGTCGCGTGGACGAACCGAGCGGCGTTCGGCGACTGGCCCCGACCGTTCGGGACGATGGGACATCCGAACCATCTGGGTGGGCTCCTCGCGCTCGTGCTCCCGGTGCAGATCTGGCTCGCCCAGACGGCCCTCGCACGGGAGCGGCGCGTTGCCGGCGGCATTCTCGGGGCGGCAGCGGCACTGTCCGCGGCCATGATCGTGGCCACGTTGTCCCGGACGGCCTGGTGCGCGGCCGTGGTGGGCGCGCTCGTCCTGCTCTTCCTGACCCTCTCCCGCCGTCGGCTGGCCGCGGTGGGGGCGGGGCTCGTCCTCTCCCTGGTCGTCGGCGGGCTGATCGCACGCTCCGGAGCGAGCGCTGAGTCTTTCGCCGGTGCGCTCTCGCAGCGGATCAAGGCCGTCGTCGTCGTCGGTCCCCGTCTGCAGATCTGGCGGACGGCCGGGGAAGCCTTTCTCGATGCCCCGGTGCTCGGGAGCGGGCTCGACACGTTCGCCTTGGCCTTCCAGCGCCACCGCCCGCCGCTCTACTGGACGAAGGAGTACGACGCGACGCCCGCCAAGGCGCACAACGAGGTCCTCCACGCGCTCGCGACGCAGGGCCTCGTGGGCGGGGCCGCCTGGCTGCTCGTGGTGGGCGGCGCCGTGGTGCTGGGAGTGCGCGCCGTGCGCCGCGCCCGGGGCGAGGACCGCGGGCTCGCCGTGGCGCTCCTTGGAAGCGTGGTCGCCTTCGCCGTGCTCGCGCAGACGGGGTTCGCCGTCGTGGTCCACGCCTCGATCCTCGCCCTGGGCACGGCCGTCCTCGCCGCGCTCGCGGACGGCTCGAGCCGCACGAGCCTGACGACGGGGGGACGGCATCCGGCGCGGGGCTCGCCGTGCTATCCGCGGCGGCCGCCTTCGGCGCGGCGCTCTTGTCCACGCACGCTCCCCTCAGCCCCGGCAAGAGCCTCGCCGCTCTCGCGATCGTGTCGGTGGTCGCAGGGTCTGTGGGCTGGGCGGCTTCGGGAGCGTTGGACGACGGTGCGCCCTCGGCGGAGGGCGCTCGCCCCGGCTCCCCCCCGAGGATCGCCTGGAAAGCGGCGGTCGCGGTGGTCTGGGTGCTCGTCGTGCTCCTTCCCTTCGTCGCCAGCGTCAGCGCCAAGCGCGCCGAGACCGCGCCCTCGCCCGACGAGGGCATTGCTCGTCTCGATCGAGCCTCCCGCCTCGATCCGCTGCGCGTCCTGTACCGGCGGCGGCTCGGTCTCGCCCTGGCGCAACCCGGCTCGTCGGCTGCCGGCGATCGGACGGCCCGTCTCCTGCGAAGCCGCGACGTGCTCGCACACGCCGTCCGACTCGTCCCCGAGGACGCCTACGGCTGGGCCAGCCTCTCCGCTCCGGAGACGAAGCTCGCCGCGGAGGGCCTCGTCGAGAAAAACCAGCCGTTCCGATCGCTCGACGAGGCTCTCCGGCGAGATCCCGTGAACGTCACCTTCCGGGTCGCAGGCGCGAACGCGGCCCTCGAGCTTGGCGACCTGGAGCGCGCGCGCCGCTACGCGAACGAGGCGTCCGCCATTCTTCCCGACTTCGCCCCCGCGCGGGCCCAGCTCGCGCACGTCGCCTCGCGAGAGGACCGTCTCGATGACGCGATCCGCCTGCTGAGGGAGGCCATGGCCCTCGAGTGGTACGGGCAGACGGAGGCCCATCACGTGGCGCAGGCGAACCTCGTCGCCCTCCTCGTCCGGGCGGGCCGGTTGGCCGAGGCGGAGCGGGAGGCGCGGTCGCTCGCGGAGGGAGCTCCCTTGTTCGCGCCGGGTCGCTACCAATGGGGGCGCGCCCTCGACGCGCTCGGGCGGAAGGAGGAAGCGGCCGCCCAGTACGGCGCTACGCTGCGGCTCGACCCGACGCACCGGGGGGCGAGCGACGCGCTCCGGGCACGTCCATTACCTTGAGCGCGAGACATCTTTTTGCCTCGGACCGCCGCCGTCCTGACGTAGCCTGAGCGCGTGATCGTCGCCGCATCGCTGCTCATGGCACTCGTCGCTCCGCTCCGATTCGCCGACCTGCAGGCGAGCCTTCTCCAGGACGCCAATGACGGCGACACCCGCGTTCGTGCCTTCGTCGAGCGCGCTGGAGGAACGCCCGTGATCGAGGGAAGGGTCGCGGTCTTCCTCGTCGAAGGCGACCCCGGGACGCCTCCCCGCATCGTCGGCGACTGGAACGGCTGGGGCGAAGGCGAGTCGGGGGAGGAGGCGAGCGCGCTCGAGCGCCTGGCGTCCACACGCTTCTTCTTCCGTCGCGTCGAGCTGCCGCGGACGGCGCGGGTCGAATACCTCGTGAAGGTGGGGGAGCGCGAGACCCTTGACCCTCTGAACCGTCGCCGGGTGGAGGGATTCTCCGGGACGCAGTCCGAGGTGCGCATGCCCGGCTACGCGCCGGTCGTCGGAGAGAAGGACGACCGCCGCGACACGAGCCCGGGTCGAAACCTTCGAGCACCGGAGCGCGATTCTCTCGAACACGCGCCGCGTGCACGTCTACCTGCCCACCGGGTACGACCCCGGTGGGTCCCGCCGCTATCCGGAGGCCTGGCTGGGCGACGGCGCGAGCTACGTCGAGCGGGTCCGCGTTCCGCGCCTCCTCGATCGGCTGATCGCCGAAGGCCGGCTGGAGCCCCTGGTGGCGATCTTCGTGGACACCCCGGACCGACGCGTCGAGTACGACCTTCACGCCGGGTACCGCCGCATGATGGTGGAGGAGCTCGTCCCCCTCGTGGCCAGGGACTACCGCGTGGTCGACAATCCGGCGCGGCGGCTTCTCGCCGGCGGATCGCGGGGAGGCCAGATGGCCGTCGACCTCTGCCTCGCCGCACCGGACGTGTTCGGTCTGTGTGGTGCCTGGGCACCCGCGATCGCTCCCCATTCCTCCGCCGACTTCCTGGGTGGGCGCCGGACCTCGGGCCGCTTCGTGTTGCTGCGGGCTCTCTACGACGACCGGTTCGGTCCGGACGCTCTCGCGCTCCGCGACGGACTCCGGACTCTCGGGGCCCGGGTCGAGTACCTCGAGGCTCCGCAGGGACACACGCTCGCCGCCTGGCCGGATCTCACGGCCCAGGTGCTTCTCTCACTGCTGCCGGGTTCGAGGCGATAGAGTCGCTGCCGGCGCGCTGCTACAATCGGCGCCGAGCAATCAGTTCAGACAAATACACGGAGGCCGACTATGCCTCGTGCTCTCGAGACCCTGGGGTGGTCTGTCGGCCTCGCTCTCGCGACACTCTCCGCGGCTGCCGGCGACTGGCCCCAGTATCGCGGTCCCGGCGGATCGGGTCTCGCTTCGCCGGACGCCCGTCCCCCCGTCCTCTTCGGGCCGGGCAGGAACCTGCGGTGGAAGGTCGCCCTGCCCGCCGGTCATTCGTCGCCCGTCGTGTGGAAAGACCGCATCTTCCTCACGGGGTTCGAGCCGGAGGGGAGCCGACTGCAGGTTCTCTGCCTCGACCGTAAGGACGGGGCCGTCCTCTGGCGCCGGGAGACCACGGTGACCGAGGTCGAGAAGGTGCATTCCATCAGCAACCCCGCGACCGCCACGGTCGCGGTCGACGGCGAGCGCGTCTACGCCTACTTCGGCTCGGCCGGTCTCTTCGCCTACTCCGTCGACGGCAAGCCCCTGTGGAGCGTGCCGATGCCCGTCGCCAAGGTCCGGTTCGGCAGCGGCACCTCGCCGGTGGTGGCGGGCGACCGGGTCATCCTCAGCCGCGACGGGGAGCCCGAGTCCTTCCTGCTCGCCGTCGATCGGCGGACGGGTCGGACAAAGTGGAAGCAGCCCCTGGTCACGGACCCCTCCAGCCCGGTGGGCGGCCACGCCACGCCCGTCGTCTGGAACGACCAGGTCGTCCTGCATCGCCCTTCCGAGATCGCGGCGTTCGATCTGGACGACGGCGCCCGCCGCTGGTCGCTCGACGCCTCGACCACGGGCACCGCAATGCCCGTGGCCTCCCCGGCCGCCCTCTACGTGGCCACCTGGAACAACCTGGGCGAGCCCGACCTCGTGGTTCCGGTCCCCACGTTCGCATCGCTCCTCGCCCAGCACGACCGGAACGGCGATGGCGGGCTGTCCTTCGAAGAGTTCCCGGACGACTTGACCGCCGCGGTGCGGCCGGGCGCGGGCGCCGTCGACGGCGCCCAGGCCTACTACAAACGTTTCTACCGCATCTTCGACGTGAACGGAGACGGGCGCCTCGTGGAGAGCGAGTGGGAAACGACGAACGCGAGCCTGCGGAAGACGTTTCGCGAGCACGGTCTCCTGTCCATCAAGCCGGGAGGCAAGGGCGATGTGACCGCGACCCACGTCCGCTGGCGGGAAGGCCGGGCGGTTCCCGAGGTTCCGGCGCCCCTCTTGTGGCAGTCGCGGCTCTACACGGTGGCGGGCGCCGGCGTCGTCACCTGCCTGGAGTCGGCCACGGGCAAGATCCTCTACCGGGAGCGCCTGGGCACGATCGGCCCGTACTACGCGTCCCCGGTCGCGGCGGCGGGACGGATCTACTTCGCCTCCGCGGAGGGTGTCGTGACCGTGATCGAAGGAGGCAACCGCTTCGTCACGCTCGCGACGAACGACCTCGAGGAAGCGCTCTTCGCCACCCCGGCCATCGTCGGCTCGTCGCTCTACGTCCGGACCGCGCGAAACCTCTTCGCCTTCGCCGAGTGAGAGCGCCTACGACCGCATGGTCCGCGGCGACGTCCGCTATCGCTTCGTGATCGACAAGCCGGAAAGTCCCTATTTCAGGTCGCCGGGCGAGCCGGCGAAGAAGCTGACGTTGTGGAAGGCTTCGCGGGCAATGGCCGAGGCCACGGCGCGGGCCTCTTCGGGCGATCCGCCGAGCACGATGATCCGGGTGTTGTGGTCCTCCATGGGCAGACGTCCGTCGTCCTTGGCCTTCCGGACCTCGCCGGTGTCCTTTTCGTCGGTGACGAGGGCACGGGGGATGCTCCGGGCGCCCGCCACGCTGCCGCGGGCGAAATCGTCGGGGCTGCGGACGTCGATGAAGACGGCGGTCTTGTCCAGCTCGAGAACGCGCCGCGCGGCGGAAGCCTCGACCTCCGTGACCTGTCCCGCCGCGCGCCAGACTGGGATGCCGGCCTGGTAGCGCTGCACGCCGGTGAAGCCGGCCGCCCGCAGCTCTTCCGAGAGCCGTTTGCTCTTGCCGCAGTGCGGTCCGTTGCAGTAGAGGATCGCCGGCGCTGCCTTGTTGCCGGCCAGGACCCGCTCGATCTCCCGCGCGTCGGAGACGTAGACGGAGATGGACACTCCGGGCTTGGCCGCGACGTTGACCGCGCCCGGGATGTGGCTCATCGCGAACTCGTTGAAGGGGCGCACGTCGAAGACGGTCGCGCTGTGGTCACGCAGCGCACGCAGGACGTCTTCGGTGGAGACGTCGGGTGTCTTGGCTCCCGTCTCGGGCACGGTGGCCTGGGCGATCGTGCAGGAGCGAGGGGCTTCCCCGTCCGAGACCACCGTCCCGCTCGCCTGAAGCAGGATCAGGAGGGAGACCGCAAGCCAATTCGGACACCACATCGTTGCCCCCACAAGACCCCAGCCGGGGTGCCGTTCAGCGTCGCGCATACTGAGTCTCGGCGGCCTGCTGTGCTCGCCTTAACCCCTGAAGGAGACTTTCGAATCCCCGGTGGCCCCGCAGGGGCGCGAGGAGAGGGTCTCGCGCGTACCAGGGATGGCACGGGAAGCCGGTCTCCGCGGCCTTGCGGAGCCACTCCACCGCCTCTTCCGGGCGTCCCAACTGGGCGCAGGCGGCACCCAGGCTGTTGGCCACGTGGTGGTCCATGTACTTCCCCGCCGCTACTTCCCGGACGATTGCGGTGGCTCGGGACCGATCGGCTCGGGCAGCGAGGAAGGCGGCCAGGGTCGAGCGCGCGCGGGCCGACGCGGATGCGGAGGAGGTACGACCGAGATCCTCGAGCACGACCTCTCCGCGCGTATTCTCCCCACTGTAATAGTAGGCGAGGGCCAGGAAGGGGTCGGAGAGCGGCTTGCCGCTCATCCGTTGCACTTCTTCGAGGAGCGGCACGGCTTCGTCGAATCGGCCTTGGAGCAGGGCCACGATACCCATCGCCCGGATCGGCTCGGTGCGGTTTTCCGGATCGAGGGCCAGCGCCTCGCGAACCTTCTGGTTCGCGAGGTCCAGAAGGCCCAGGTGATAGAAAGCCCTGGCCAGATAGGAGTACGGGAGCTCGAGCCGGGGGTTGAGCGCCAGAGCGCGGTCGCTCTCCTCGATCACCCGATCCCACTCGAAGTCCGTCTTTCCGTAGACGGCGGCCAGGGCCTGGTGCACCTCGGCCAGGTTGGGATCGAGGGCCAGCGCGCGCTGGGCCTGGGCCTTCGCCTTCTCGCCCCAGGCTTGGACCTCTTCGGGCGGTGCGAAGCGAAGGTGCATCTCGGCGCTCGCCATGGCCAGGCCCGCGTGGGCCAGAGCGTAGTTGGGATCGAGGCCCAGCGCTTCGTCGAAAGCCTCGGCGGCGGCGGCCATGCCCTCTTCCGTGGAGCGCACGAGGTGCGCACGGCCCCGCAGATACGCTTCGTAGGCCGCGGCGTTGGCGGTGTAGCGGCGATAGAGTCGGGCCTTCTCGGGGGGAGTCACTCGAACCCCGAGGGCGCCGCTGACCTGCTGGGTGATCCGGTCCTCGAGCCCCGGCAGCTCTTCCGTCGCCACGTCGTAGCTCTCGCCCCAGTAGGACGCGCCGTCGACAACGCGCACGAGCTGCACGCTCACCCGGTATCCGGCACCCGTCTTACGGACGGTGCCGCTCAGGACGTTGTCCGCCTTGAGGGTCCGACCAGCCTCCAGGAGATCCACGGTCGGCCCCCGGTAGGACAGGACCGTGCGCGTGGGCCGAACCCTGAGCCCTCCGAGGTTGGCGAGGTGGGTGATGACGTCGTCGGCGAGGCCGAGGCCCAGATCGCCCTTCGACTCGGGATCCTCGACCACGTGGAAAGGCAGAACGGCGAGGGACTGGGCCACCGGTGACCCCGGAGGGCGGGCGGAAAGCCGCACCTGGGCCAGGTAGCCGACGGCCGCGAGCAGGATGAACGCCGCTGCCCCCGCGAGGACGAGGCGCAGAGGCGGACGCTTGCCCGGCGCCCATCCTCCGGCCGGTCCGCTCGATCCGGTGGCGGCGGTGGCTTCCTCCAGATCGCTGCGCGCATCGGCGATGTCGTGGAGGCGGTGCTCGGCGTCCTTTCGCAGACACCGTTGGAGCAAAGTGCGCACCGTCGCCGGCGTCGAGGTGGGCAGCGCTCCCCAGTCCGGCTCCCCTCCCAGGACGGCCACGAGAGTGTCGGAAGAAGTCTTGCCGGGGAAGGCTCGCCGACCCGTGAGCGTTTCGTAGAGGACACAGCCGAAGGACCAGATGTCGGTGCGCCGGTCGTGGTCCTTCCCTCGAGCCTGTTCCGGGCTCATGTACCCCGGTGTTCCAAGGCTCATTCCCTCGCGCGTTACCTGCGTGGCCGTCGGAGATTCCACGAGAGCAGACTCCGACTGGGCGCCCTCGAGGCTCTTGGCCAACCCGAAGTCGAGGATCTTGACCCGGCCCTGGGGCATCACCTTGATGTTGGCCGGCTTGAGATCGCGGTGGATCACCCCCTGGCCGTGGGCGGCCTCCAGCGCTTCCGCCACCTGCCGGCATACGTGGAGAGCTTCTTGCACCGGCAAGGCTCCACGAGAGAGGCGCTCGGCGAGCGTCGGCCCGGGCACGTGCTCCATGACGAGGCAGGGATGTCCACGCCACTCTTCGAGCCCGTAGAGGGCCGCGATGCTCGGATGATTGAGGGAGGCGAGGACGCGCGCTTCGCGGTCGAACCGCGCGAGGCGCTCGGGGCCCTGCGAAAAGTCCTCCGGGAGGACCTTGACCGCGACCTCACGGCCGAGGCGGGTATCGAGGGCCCGGTAGACTTCCCCCATCCCCCCGGCCCCGAGGGGGGCAAGGATCTCGAGGGCGCCCACCCGATCGCCAGGGTTGAGCTGCACGGTGACCCCGCCTGTTAACACTCCCGGGTGACCCTTGTGTGACGAACGGGCGCCACGGGCGTACTCGGACGCGAATGGATCGACGCCTTCCCGCCGACTGCGCTACTCGGCGACCCCCTTGTCCTTGAGGATCCGCCACACCTTCTCCGGCGTGACCGGGATGTCGATGTGCTTGACGCCGAGGTGGGAGAGCGCGTCCACCACCGCGTTGACGATGGCGGGGGGGGCGCCCACGGTGGCCGATTCCCCGACGCCCTTGGCACCTAACGGATGGTGTGGAGAAGGCGTGACCGTGTGGCCGGTCTCCCACGCGGGCGTCTCCATGGCGGTGGGGACGAGGTAGTCCATGAAGCTGCCCCCTTGGATGTTGCCGTTCTCGTCGTAGCTGATCTCTTCCAGGAGCGCGGGGGCCATGCCCATGGTGAGGCCGCCGTGGACCTGTCCCTGCACGACCATGGGGTTGATGATGTTGCCGCAGTCGTCGATGGCCACGAACCGCCGGATCTTGACCTCGCCGGTGCCCCGGTCGATGTCCACGACGCACACGTAGGAGCCGAACGGGAAGGTCAGGTTCGGCGGGTCGTAGTAGTTCACGGCCTCGAGCCCCGCCTCCATGCCCTGGGGGTGGTTCGTGTAGGCGGCGAGGGCGATGTCCTGGATCGTCTTCGATTTCTCGGGCGCTCCCTTCACCGAGAACTTGCCCGGCTCCCAGACGAGGTCCTCTTCCGAGACCTCGAGCAGGTAGGCGGCGATCTTCCTGGCCTTGTCGCGGACCTTGCGCGCGGCCATGGCCCCGGCCGCCCCCGCGACGGGGGTGGAGCGGCTGGCGTAGGTGCCGAGGCCGTAGGGCGCGGTGTCGGTGTCCCCTTCCTCCACCTGGACGTGGGCGGCGGGGATGCCCAGCTCTTCCGCGATGATCTGGGCGTACGTCGTCTCGTGGGCCTGGCCCTGGGACTTGGTGCCGAAGCGGGCGAGGGCCTTGCCGGTGGGGTGCACGCGGAGCTCGCAGGAGTCGAACATCTTGATGCCCAGGATGTCGAAGTGCTTCGAGGGGCCGGCCCCCACGATCTCGGTGAAGCTGGAGATGCCGATGCCCATGAGCTCGCCCTTCTTCGCGCTTCTCCGCCTGCTCCTTGCGCAGCTCCGCGTAGCCGATCCTCTGGAGCGCCTTCTCCAGGGCGGCGTGGTAGTCGCCGCTGTCGTACTCCCAGTCCGAGCGCGGACTTGTAGGGGAACTTGTCCTTGGGGATGAAGTTCTTCCGCCGGATGTCGGCCGGGTCCATCTTGAGCTCCTGGGCGAGCATGTCCGTGATGCGCTCGATGGCGTGGACGGCTTCCGTGACCCGGAACGAGCAGCGGTAGGCGATCCCTCCCGGCGGCTTGTTCGTGTAGACGCCGTCCACCTCGACGAAGGCGTGCTTGATGTCGTACGAGCCCGTGCACGACCGAAAAGAGACCGGCGGGGAACTTGGAAGGGTTGGCCGCCGCGTCCGCGTAGCCGTGATCGGCCAGCGTCTTGATGCGGAGGGCGGTCATCGTGCCGTCCTTTTTCGCCGCGATCTCCGCGTCGATGTGGTAGTCGCGGGCGAAGGAGTCGGCCTGGAGGTTCTCCATACGGTCCTCCACCCACTTCACGGGCTTGCCGATGACCACGGAGGCGGCCACCGCGATGACGTAGCCGGGATAGACGGGCACCTTGCCCCCGAAGCCCCCGCCGATGTCGGGGGAGATGATGCGGATCTTTTCCTCGGAGAGCCCGACGTGGCCGGCCACCAGCGCGAAAACGGTCCGGATCGCGTGGGGAGCCTGCGTCGTCATCCAGACCGTGAGCTTGCCCGTCGTCTTGTCGAAGGAGGCCACGCATCCGCAGGTCTCGATCGAGGCCACGTGGATGCGCGGGAGGTAGATGCGCTGCTTGATCGTGACCTCGGCGGCCTTGAACGCGGCCTCCGTCGCCGCCCTGTCCCCGACCTCCCAGTGGAAGATGTGGTTGTCCTTCTTGCCTGGCTTGTCCGTGCGCAGCACGGGGGCGCCCGGCTCGAGGGCCTTGAAGGGATCGACGACCACCGGGAGCGGCTCGTACTCCACCTGCACGGCCTCCACCCCGTCCGCCGCGGTGTAGCGGTCGGTGGCGATCACCGCCGCCACCTCCTGCGACTGGTACATGACCTTCTCGGTGGGCAGCACCATCTGGGTGTCGGACATGAGGGTCGGCATCCAGTGCAGCTTGTACTTCTCGAGCGTCTCCCCGGTGATCACGGCGAGGACGCCCGGCACCTTGAGGGCGGCGGCGGTGTCGATCTTCTTGATCTTGGCGTGGGCGTAGGGGCTCCGCACGATGTCCATGTGCAGCATGCCGGGAAGCACCACGTCGTCCACGAAGTTGCCCTGGCCGCGGATGAAGCGCGGGTCCTCCTTGCGCTTGATCGAGTGGCCCATGCCGCCGATCTCGGGGCTCGTCTTGAGAGTGGCCATGGCGCCCTCCTACTGCTTTCCGGCCGCGTACTGCACGGCCTTGACGATGTTGACGTACCCCGTGCACCGGCAGAGGTTGCCGGAGATGGCCTGGCGGATCTCGCCCTCGCTCGGGCTCTTCTTGCCCTTGAGGAGCGCGTAGCCCGTCAGCATCATGCCCGGCGTGCAGAAGCCGCACTGCAGGCCGTGCTCCTGCCAGAACCCTTCCTGGATGGGGTCGAGCTTGCCGTCCTTCTCCAGGCCTTCGACCGTCATCACCTCGCGCCCGTCCGCCTGCACGGCGAGGACGGTGCACGACTTCACGGGCTTGCCGTCGAGGATGACGGTGCACGCCCCGCAGTGCGTGGTGTCGCAGCCGATGTGGGTGCCGGTCATCCGGAAGTCCTCGCGGATCAGGTGGACGAGGAGGAGGCGGGAATCCACCTCGGCCTCGCGAGGGGCGCCGTTCACGGTGACCTTGATCTTGTGCTTGGCCATGGCTAGCGTCCTCCCGCGCGCTCGTACGCCTTCTTGAGGGCCCGCGTGCACAGCACGCGCGCCATCTCCTTCTTGTACTCGGTGGACCCGCGCCGGTCGGCGCCAGGGGTGATGCCGTCCGCGGCAAGCCGCGCCGCTTCCGGGATCGCGTCCGCCTTCTTCCCCTTCAGGTGCTGCCCGGCCTTCTCGGCCTTGAAGGGCGTCATGCCCACGTTGGTGAGGCCGATGCCCACCTTCTCGAAGGCGCCGCTGCCGTCGAGCACCACGAAGGCCGCCGCCCCCGCGGTCGCGAAGTCGCCCACCTTGCGCTCCAGCTTCACGTAGGCGCCTCCGCTCCGGGCCGGAGGCACGGGGATCCGGACCTCCGTGAGGATCTCGTTCGGCTCGAGGGCGGTGGTGAAGAGGCCCTTGAAGAAGTCGGAGACGGGGATCGTCCGCTCCCCCTTGGGCCCCGTGGCCACGACCGAGGCCCCGAGGGCGAGCATGGTCGCGGGATGGTCGTTGGCGGGATCGCCGTGGGCGAGGTTCCCGGCGACCGTGGCGAGGTTCCGCACGAGCGGGTCCGCCACCACGGACGCGGTGTCCACGAGGATCGGGTACTTGTCGTGCACGAGCTTCGAGGCCTCGAGCGCCGACTCGCGGACGAGGGCGCCGATCTTCAGGAAGCCGCCATCTTCTTTTATGTAGTCGAGGCCGGGGATGCGCCCGATGTCGACCACGTGCCCCGGGGCGGCGAGGCGCAGCTTGAGGAGGGGGAGCAGGCTTTGCCCCCCGGAGAGGATCTTGGCTTCGTCGCCGAACTGCCCGAGGAGCTTGAGCGCGTCGGGCAGCGACTTCGGCGCGTGGTAGTCGAACGATGGGGGAATCATCGACACCTCCGGGGTTTCATCGAAGCAGCAGGTAGTAGAGAAGAATGGCGAGAACGGACAGGAACAGCCAGAAGCCCGGCGACTGTGCCCAACGCCGGGTCGTACGCCCGGCGACCTGCGCGCCGAAGGAGACGGCATCCAGGGGCTGGCTCTGAGAAGATGCGGGCGCGGCCGGACTCTCCGCGACGGGGGCCGCGCCCGCGGGCGTCTCCAGCTCCGCCTTGACCGCGGTCGTGAAGCGCTGGAAGAGCTGGTCCGACACGTCCTGGATCATCCCGCGGCCGAGCTGGGCGAGGATGCCGGTGACGTTGACCTCGGAAACGATGTCGACGCGGGTTTCGCCGGGGGTCGGCTCTGAGAGTTGGCTGGACATGCGCAAGTCGGCCCCACCACGTCCCTTGACATCCTGGCCAGAACCTACTACCTCCACGCTTCGCGTGGAGGGGTCTAGCCTCTCGAACCTCGCCTTGCCGCGATACGACGTGGAGACGGGGCCGACCTTGACCGTGATCGTCCCCGCGAAGTTCCGCTCGTCGGTCTGCTCGGTGATCGCGGCCCCGGGGAGGGCGCTCGCGGCGCGGCGGGGGTCGGTGAGGAACGCCCAGACCTTGTCGGGCGGGGCCTTGACCACGAAGGACTGCCGGATCTCCATCGCGCTCAGGCCACGAGATGCGGGAGCAGCCGCTCGAGGGACGCCGCGTCGTGGGCTGCCGCGAAGTGGTCGACGAAAGGCAAGGCCGCCTCCATCCCCCGAGCCTCGGGACGATACCTCGGATCGCGGAGCAACGGGTTGAGCCAGACCACCTTTCGGGCCCGCGCCCTGATACGCCCCATGGCCGCGCGGAGCCCGGCCGGGTCGCCCCGGTCGAGACCGTCGCTCAGCACGACCACCACGGTGCGACCGTCTACCGCTCCCGCCCGCCCGGCGAAATCGGCGAGGCACTCGCCGATGCGCGTTCCCCCGCCCCAGTCGGGGACGCCCGCGGCCAGCCGCTCGAGGGTGAGAGCGATCTTGGCCGGCGTCAGCCAGGGGGTGAGGCGGGTGAGGCCGGTGTTGAAGGCGAAGACCTCCGTCCGGGGAGCCACGTGCTTGAGGGCGAGGGCGAAGGCGAGAAGGAACCGGGCGTGCGGGCTCATGGAGCCGCTCGTGTCGCAGAGGAAGACGAGCTTCTGGACGCTCCTCGCTCGCCGACGGCGAGCGAGGAAGACGGTCTCGCCAAGGGTTCCCACCGTTCTTCGCAAGGTGCGTCGCAGGTCCACAAAGCCGCGCCCCGGAGACGGCTCGAGCCGCCGGCTCGGCAGCGTGGCCAGCCGCTTCGCCCAACGACGCATGATCCCTTCGAGAGCGGCCATTTCGCGGGAGGAGAGCTCGGGAAGAACACTTCGACGGTTCTGAGGGGAGGGGCTGTAGCCGGGAACGTCCCCTTCGGTCGGGGTCTCGTCGTCCGCGAGCGTGCTGCGCTCCGCGTCCCAACGGGGAAAACGGCCGCCTCTCACTTCCCCGGCCCGTGTGACCGCGACGGTATTCGACACGGGCCGGGGAAGATCTCCGCCGGCCCAGACTGCCATGAAGAACCGGTCGAACAGGTCCCAGGAATCTCGCGGGACCTTCAAGGCAATCCTGAGAGTACGACGTACCTCGTCGATGTCTGCGACATCGACGAGTGTGAGAGCGCGGACGGCATCGATCTCGTCGGTGAGACACACATCCAGATCCGCGTCGCGCAATGCGCGACCGAGCCGCGCGATGCGGTGTGGGGTCACGCTCGCTCCTCCCGAGCCTGCGCTACGAGCGATTCGAGAACGGAAGGGCCCAGATCCGCGAGATCACGCCGGTCCTTCAGCAGGCAACCCAGCGTCTGTCCCACCACCTCCGGCTCGAGCCGCTCGACCCGCAGCCGGACGAGCGCCTGCGTCCAGTCGAGGGTCTCCGCGACTCCCGGGGGCTTGACGAGGGGGCGCGCGCGGAGGGCCTGGACGAAGCGGCCGGCTTCCGCGGCGAGACCGATGCCCGCCTGCGGCACCTTGGCCTGTAGGATCCGGACCTCCTTCTCCAGGCTCGGATGCTCGATGTAGAGATAGAGGCAGCGCCGGCGCAGCGCGTCCCCGATCTCGCGCGTGTGATTGGAGGTGAGGACGACGTGCGGGGGGTGCTCGGCCCGGATCGTCCCCAGCTCCGGGATCGTGACCTGGAACTCGGAGAGCAGCTCCAGCAGGAAGGCCTCGAAGCCGTCGTCCGCGCGGTCGATCTCGTCGATCAGGAGCACGGGAGCCGCGGGGCGGGTGAGGGCGCGCAGGAGCGGCCGCTCCAGCAGGTAGTCCCGCGTGTAGATCGAGGCCTCGAGCGCGTCCGGCGTCTCTCCCCGCCCTTCCACGGCCTTCATGTGCAGGAGCTGCCGGGAGTAGTTCCACTCGTAGAGGGCGGTCTGCACGTCGATCCCCTCGTAGCATTGCAGGCGGATCAGCTCCGAGCCGAGGACGCGGGAGAGGACTTTCGCGACCTCCGTCTTGCCCACTCCCGCGTCTCCCTCGATCAGGAGGGGCTTGCGCATCTCCACCGCGAGGTGAAGCGAGGTCGCGATCGCGGCGTCGGCGACGTAGCCGAAGCGCTCCACCGCCTCGAGGAGGGTGCTTATCTCCGGCCTCACCCCTTCTTCTCCGCCGCTCCCGCGTAGCGCTCCGTCTGGCCCAGGAACTTCTCGCGGCAGCCGGCGCAGCAGAAGTAGTACGTCCGTCCCTGGTGCTCGGCGGTATGGCGGGCCCCCGCCACCGCCACCGACATCCCGCACACCGGATCGACGGCCTGCTCCGCCGCGGCCACGGGGAGCGCGACCCGCACCGGCCTTCTCGACTTCCGTTTCTCCTCCACGATCTCGGCGAGGATGCTCACCGCGATCTCCTCGCCGCCCTCCGCTCCGATGCGGAGGCCGGCGGGGAGACGCAGCCGCGGGAGCAGCTCGCGACGGTCGGCGGGAGCCCTCCGGTCGAGAAACTCGCGCAGCTCCTCCGCGCGTTTCGCGCTGGAGACGACCCCGAGATAGGAAGGCGAGTGCTGGAGGGCGCCCAGCACCGCCTCTTCGTCCCACTCCCCGTGGGTGGCGACGACCGCAAACGTCTCCGTGCCCGGGGATGGTCCGGGCACGGCGAGAGTCTCGGTGAACACGGACTCCGCCTCCGGGAAGGTGGAACGGTCCCCCGCGGGGTCCACCGCCGTCACGCGATAGCCCATCGCCGCCCCCAGTCTCACGAGGGCGCGCGCGGTGGGGGTGAGGCCGTAGACGACGAGACGGGGCGGCGGCAGGACGGGCTGGATGTGGATCTCCACGCTTCCTCCGCTGTGGCAGGTCATGGGGAAGATCGCGGCCCCGGGGTGGGCGGGGTCCTTGGGGTCGGGGGACAGCACGATGAAACGAGGATGTCCGTCCCGAATGGCAAGCCTGGACTGTTCCACGACCGTCGGACGGGTGCAGCTTCCGCCGACGAAGCCGTGAACCTCGCCCGCGTCGGTGACGAGCAGGGCATCACCGACGCGCGCGGATGAGGGGGCGCGCCGGCCCACGACGGTGGCGAGCGCGAAAGGCGCGCCCTTATCGACCAGCGCGGCCGCGAGCCGTAGTAGGTCGCGCTCCACCTGTCCTCCTCGCCCCCTGGAAGCCTAGACGCTACTGGCAACGATGGAGACGCGTCAAGGGCCGCAGGTCGCTTCTGGCGAGCCCGCGGCCCGGCGCTCCACGCGGCACAGCATCCGGTCGAGATCGGCCCGGGAGTAGTGGCGGCCGCCCGCCACCACCGCCCGGATCCGGCGCGTATTGCCGATGTCCTCGAGCGGGTTCGCGTCGAGGAGCACGAGGTCCGCGAGCTTCCCCGGCTCCACCCGGCCCAGCCCGTCCTCCATATCGAGGAACTGCGCGGGCCGGAGCGTGGCCGTCTGCAGCGCGGCCAGCGGCGTGAGGCCCGCCTTCACGAAGTTGCCGAGCTCGTCGTGGAGGCTGAAGCCCGGGAAGATGTAGACGCCCGCCGCGGTGTCCGTGCCCGCGAGGAACGGGACGCCCGCCGTGTGCATCGCCCGAACGACTTCCAGCTCCTTCTCGACGAACTTCCGGCGGGTCGCGAGGTCGTCCACGGTCCACTCGTTGAGGATGAGGTTCGTGAAGCGCTTCCACGTTCCGTCCTTCCACGACGAGGGCACGTACTTCGCCAGCGGGTCGTGGGCGAGGTCCCGCTCGTCGAGAAGGTTCCCTCCGCGCTCCCACGCGAGCGTCGGACACTGCCACGTGCGGTTCCGGGCGAGGATCGCCGTGAGCGCCGCCGACTTCTTCTCGTCGAACGACTGGAGGAGGCGGCCCGGCGACTTCTCTCCCTTCAGGAAGTCGTCCTCCCGCGGCGAGCTGCCCTCGAAGATCCCGATCAGGTGCTCGAAGCTCGCCTGTCCCGCGTCCGAGGCCTCGGAGGCCCGCACCGCGTCCGGCACGTGGCCGGCGAAGGGAATGCCGACCGTCTTCGCCTCCTCCGCGATCGCGAACACGGCCTCGCGAGGGATGAGAGACTGGAGCTTGACGAAGTCGGCGCCCCGCCTCTTCAGGTCCCGAACGGCCCGGCGGCCCTCGTCGGGGGTGGCCACGGCGATGGAGCTCGGGAAGCGCGGCTTCGGGCCGTCCAGCATCGGCCCGCTGAGCACCAGGCGCGGGCCGGGGAGCGACCCCGCCCTGATCTCCTTCCGCCACTCCAGGAGCGTCTCGAGCTCGCCGCCCATGTCGCGGACGCCGGTCACGCCGTTGGCGAGCAACAAGGGCAGGGAGATCTCCTTGCCGCCCGGGAACCAGTCGCCGAACTCGAGGTGCACGTGCATGTCCCAGAGGCCGGGAATGAGGAAGCCGCCCTTGCCGTCGACCACGCGGGCGCCCGCGAACGCGGAGACCGACGCCGAGGGGCCGACGCGCGCGATCCGGTCGCCTTCGACCACGACCGTGGTGTCCGGATGGAGGCGCCCCGTCTCCACGTCGACGACCGTAACGTCGCGCAGGACGAGAGGGGCGGCGGCGAGGATCGCGGCGAAGAGGGGAGACATGCGCGGAGTCTCGTGCAGATTCGAAGCGGTGGTCAAGCCGCTTCCGAGCAACTCCGTCCGGACGGAGTCGGCTGAGAAAAATCGCCTAGCTTGCCCGCCGCCCGCTGCGCACGAGCACGACCACGACGGCCGCGGCGTTGAGCACGACCGCGAGGGACAAGGTCGACGCACCGGCGCCGAAGTAGAGAGGCCGGTCGAGAGCGAACCCCGCGGCGAGCAGGGGGACACCCGCCGTCCAAAGGGTGAAGACTGCGATCCGCAAGGGGCGCGACGACAATCCCTGCAGGGGGGGCGGGGCGACCGTGTACCCGCCCTCGGCGTGGCTCCAGAGCCAGGCCACCATCGGCAGCAACCGGCTCTCCACGCCGACGACGATCTGCGACAGGAAGCCGACGAGGGCGAAGACGCCGTAGGCCATGGACAGGGAAAGGCTCCAGTCCGCCTCGGGGGCGATCACGAGCGCGAGGCCGGCGGCGGCGGCGAGGGCCAGGTACGCCAGGCTCTGCAGGGCGTGGAGGACACCCACGTCGGGCCGGGGGAGCGCGGCGGGAGCCGGTCGGCGGCGGCGCAGCATCCAGCCCACCCGCGAGAAGAACGCGAGGAGGCCGAGGAGCGTCAGGGCCGCGGCCAGGGCGAGCCCCCGATCGGTCATGAGAGCGGCCGCGACCCCGAGAGCCCCCGCCTGGACGAGCAGGGCGCTCGCCAGAGCCCAGGGCCCGTGGGGCATGGCCGCGGGCAGGATCATGGGGAGGAGCCGATAGCCGGCGCCCATCACGATCATGGTCCCGAAGCCGAGGACCGCGAGGTGCGCGTGGGCGAGGGCGCCCCGGAGCTGCGCGAAGGGGAGGAACGGCGCGACCTTGTTCACGCCGAGGAGGATTCCCAGGCCCGCCACGAGCAGGACGTTCGCGAACGCGAGCACGACGTGGAGCTTGACCTCCGCCGGCACCGGCGCGCGGCGTAGACCTCGTCCGACACGGACGCCCACCCAGGTGAACGCGAGGGTCACGAGGATCGCGGACCATGTCATGCCCCGGTAGCTGTCCATCCAGAAGTGCGAGGCCATGCCGAGGACGCCCACCGCGAAGGCGGCGCAGGCAGCGACGTCGAGCGCGCCCGCCGGCAGCGGACAGCGGAGGGCCAGGGGCGCCACGAGGTAGATCGCACCCAGGACCGAAGCGCCGATCCATCCCAGGGTCACGAGATGCACGACCGCGATGAGCCGGGGGTGGTAGTAGAAGCCGCCGAGGCCGTCGGGGTCGGCGGCGACCAGGGCGAAGGCGGCGGCGAGGCAGAGGTGGGCGAAGCCGAGGTAGAGAAGAGAGGGGAAGCGAGAGGGTAGAAAGTCGAGCGGTCCCGGGGAGCCCGACGGAGGAGGGGTCTCTCCTGCCACGGGCCGGATGATAGCCCCGCGGCGGGCGGGAGCGGCTACTCCCGCAGGGCGATCTGGGGATCGACCCGGCTCGCGCGGATCGCGGGAGGCAACGAGGCGGCGGCCGCCACCGCGACGAGAACGAGGGCGACCGCGGCGAGGGTCGCGGGATCTCCGGGCGCCACCCCGTAGAGGAAGCCGGCGAGGGCGCGCGTCACCAGGAACGAGACGGCGACTCCCGAGGCGATGCCGAGGAGGGCCAGACGCAGACCCCCCTTCAGGACCATGGCCAGGACCTGGCTCGCCCGCGCTCCCAGGGCCATGCGCAGGCCGATCTCGCCGCGGCGCTGGAAGACGGTGTAGGACACGACGGCGTAGATCCCCGCCGACCCGAGCACGAGGGCGAGGCCCGCGAACACCGCGAGCATGAGGGCCCCGAAGCGCGTGCGCCAGTTGATCTCGGCGAGGCGCCGGTCCAGGGTCTCGATCGCGAACACGTTCACGTCGGGGGAGAGCGACCACGCGGCTCTCTCCGCGTCGCGTGACGGCGCCTGGGTGTCTCCATCGGGGACCCGCAGGACAAAGCTCATGACCGCGAGGGGACTCTGCGCGTAGGGCGTGTAGAAGGTCGGGACCGGCGTCGGAT
This sequence comes from uncultured Acidobacteriota bacterium, assembly GCA_963742595.1. GTDB lineage: Bacteria > Acidobacteriota > Vicinamibacteria > Fen-336 > Fen-336 > CAVPGH01. Next base: position 3,383,297 of record CAVUMT010000001.1, read on the forward strand.
CCGTCCCTCCGCTGATGATGTCGCCGACGACGCCCACGACCTCGAGGGGCTGGGGGCGGGGGCCGTGCACCGAAAACGTCTCGCCCACGGGATCGCGGCCCGCGAAGTAGCGCTCCGCCATCGTCTCGCTGATCACCGCGACCCGGCGTGCGCCCGCCCCGTCGTCCCGGGTCACCCCGCGGCCCGCGCGGATGGGGATTCCCATCGTCTCGAAGAAGTCGGGCATCACGACCCGCGAGACCGCGCTCGGCGACGCCGCTTCGGTCTCCGAGGCTCCGGGAAGGACGAGCCGTACCGCTCCGAACACGCCGGGGAGGATCGGAGGCTCGAAGCTCGTCGCGCTCACCGAGGAGACGCCGGGAACCGCCTCGAGCCGGCGCTTCATCTCGTCGAAGTAGGCGATCCGCGACGCGGGCTCGCGGAAGTCGTCGCCCCGCACCGAGGTCCGGAGCTTGAGGACCCGGTCCGCGGCGTAGCCGGGGGGCACGCTCGCGAGCCCCGCGACGGAGCGGAGGAGCAGCGCGGCGCCGGTGGCGACCACGACGGCAAGCGCTATCTCGGCCACCACGAGGGACTCCCGGAGCCGCCGCGCGGGGGCGGAGAGCGATCCCCGACCGCCTTCGCGCAGGACCCTCACGAGATCGAGGCGCGTGGACTGCCGGGAGGGGAGGAGCCCGAAGACGACGCCGGAGACGACGGAGAGCACGAGCGCGAAGGCGAGCACCCGGCCGTCGAGTGCCACCTGGTCGAGGAACGGCACGCCCGCCTGGGGGGGAATGAGCCGCGCGAGGGGGGTGGCGACCGTCCAGGCGAGCGCCGCGCCCAGGACGCCGCCCGTGAGGGAGAGCACGAGGCTCTCCGTGAGGAGCTGACCCACGATCCGCCCGCGGCTCGCTCCGAGCGCCGTGCGCACGGCCACGTCGCGGAACTGCTCGGTGGAGCGCGCGAGGGCGAGGTTGGCGACGTTCGCGCAGGCGATGAGGAGGACGAGGGCCACCGCGGCGAGGAGGAGGCCCCCCGTACGGCGGAACGGCCCGAGGGCGTGGTCGGGCAGGGGAAGGAGCGACACTCCCCAGCGATCGTTCGTCTCCGGCCGCTCCGCCGCGAGGCGGCCCGCGAGCGTGGTCATGGCCGCCTGGGCCGACGCGAGGCTCCGGCCGGGAGCGAGGCGTCCGTAGGCGAGGAGGTCGCGCGTCGTCCGGTCCTCGCGGAGGGGGGCGAGGCTCGTGGGTACCCACAGTCCCGGCTGCACGGCGAACACGTGCGCGCTGTAGAAGTCCGGCCCCATGATCCCGATCACCGTGTGCGGGCGTCCGTCCAGCCCGATGGGGCGGCCCACGACGCCCGGGTCGCCGCCGTACACGGACTGCCAGAGCCCGTACGCGAGGATCACCACGTCGCCCTTGCCCGGCGCGTCCTCGCCGGGGGTGAAGGTCCGTCCGAGGATTGGGCGCGATCCGAGCACGTCGAAGTAGTTCGCCGTCACCGCGTGGACGAGCGGCACGACCGGAGCCTCCACGGTGGTGATGCGACGGCTCTCGTTGCGCAGCACGGCCAATCCGCTGAACGCGTCGGTCTGCTCACGCCAGTCGAGGAAGTCGGCGGCGGTCGTGCCCAGGCGGTTGCTCTGGCCTCGTGCGCTGCCGTCGGCGAACACGACCGCGATCGTCGCGGGGTCCTCGTAGGGGAGCGAACGGAGCAGCACCGTGTCCACGATGCTGAAGATCGCGGTGCTGGAGCCGATCCCCAGGGCGAGGATGCCCACCGCCATGGCCGCGTAGGCCGGCCGGCGGCGGAGGGAGCGGAGGGCGTAACGGAGGTTGGACACGAGGTGCATGGTCGAAAGCGGATGCAAGCCGGAGACCGCGCCCCGGAGCCGCGACAATCCGCGCGTGCTCAGCGCGTTGTCCGCTCGGAGGTGCCATCGGCCCCGGAGGGCCGCTGTTCGACCCCGGACACCGCCATCCCAGGGCCGGAATCAACCGCCCGCGGGCAGCCAGACCCGGGCCGTGGTGCCATCCCCCGGCTTGCTTTCGAGGGCAATCCGGCCCCCGTGGGCCTCCACGATGCGCTTCGACAGCGTCAGCCCGAGGCCCACTCCGCCGGTGTGGCGGTCGCGGCTCCGGTCGGCGCGGAAGAAGGGCGTGAAGAGGCGGGCCTGGTCTTCCTCGGCGATGCCGATGCCGCGGTCGCGCACGGCGAGAACGATCCCCTCGGCCTCGGCGCCGAGCGACAGCTCGACGGTCGACGGCGCCTCCGAGTAGCGGGCCGCGTTGTCGAGCAGGTTGTCGAGGACGCGGCCGAGGAGCGCTCTCTCCCCGACGATCGACGGTACGTCCTCGAGCCGGACCTCGAGCCGCCGGCCGGCATGCCGCCGCTCGAAGCGGCCCTGTGCCACGTCGACGAGCTCCCTCGGCTCGATCCGCTCCCGGCGCAGGACGAGACGGCCCCCCGCGTCGAGGCGCGACGCGGTCAGCAGGTCGCCCACGAGGCTCTCCAGCTCCGCGACGTCCTCCTCGATCGTCGCGGAGGTGGCGTGCCGCTTCCGCGGGCGGAGCCTCCGCGGCGAGGGAGAGCGAGACGCGGATGCGAGCGAGGGGCGTGCGCAGCTCGTGGGAGACGTTGGCGAGCAGCTCGCGGTGTCCTTCCAGCAGACGGCCCAGCCGCTCCGCCATCTCGTCGAGGGTCCGGCCGAGAGCGCCGATCTCGTCGCGTGCGCTGCAGGGAGGCGCGAGCTCCCAGATCGCCTTCGCCGAGCCTCCTCGCCACCTGGGCGAGCTGCTCGATGGGGCGGGAGATTGCGCGGGCCAGGGGGGCGGAGGCGAGAGCGAGCACGAGCACCACCAGGGAGAGCATGCCCAGGAACCGCAGGAGGAGCTCGGCGTGCGAGATGCGCAGGGAGAGCCGGACGTAGCGCCCGGGTCCCGCCGCGCTCGCGCTCACGAGATGCCGATGACGAGGCGCGTGGTCGGGGCGATGGAGGCGCGCCGCCTCCTCCAGCGGGAGGGGAGGGAGCACGCGATGCCCCGCCGCGGCCACACGCCGGCCGTCGTCCGTGTAGACGACGAGGTTCACGTCGAGCCCGTCCGCGATCTCCGGGAGCTGCGCGGCGAGGGCGTCGTCGGCCAGGGGGGCCACGAGGCTGCCCACGTGGTGGGCGAGCCGGACCGGGTTCGCTCGCAGCTGCTCGTCGCGGCCGAGGAAGATGCCGGCGAGGGCGAACGCCACCGCCACGAGGACGAGCAGCAGCACGCCGTGCAGATACACCCGGCGGAAGAGGGTGTGCGTGCGGAAGCGGAGGCTCATCGACCGCGGGAGGCGGTCGCGAGCTGGTAGCCCGCGCCCCGCACCGTCTTGAGCAGGCGGGGATGGCGCGGGTCGTCCCCGAGCTTCGCCCGCAGCCGGGAGATGTGGACGTCGATCGACCGGTCGAAGGCCTCCTCGGCGCTTCCCCGCACGAGCTCCAGGAGGCGCTCGCGCGACACGACGTGGCCGGCCCTCTCCGCGAGGACGCGCAGGAGGTGGAACTCGTAGGCGGTGAGGGTGAGCTCGCGCCCGCGCAGCGTGGCGCGGAGAGCCCGGGGGTCGAGGGCGAGATCGCCGACCACGACATCCTGGACGGCGGGCCCCGCCTGTCCGCGGGCGCGCCGGACCTGGGCCTGGATGCGGGCCAGGAGCTCGCGCGGCGAGAAGGGCTTGGTGAGGTAGTCGTCGGCCCCCAGCTCCAGGCCGAGCACGCGGTCGGCTTCCTCGCCCCGGGCGGTGAGGACGAGGATGGGCACGTCCGTGCGGGCGCGCAGCTCGCGGCAGACCTCGAGCCCGCCGCGGCCGGGCAGCATCAGGTCGAGGAGGACCACGTCGAAGCGCGAGCGCCGCGCCTCCTCCACGGCCTGGGAGCCGTCGCCGCACACCACGACCTCCACTCCGTGTCCCTTCAGGTACTCGGCGGTGAGCGCGGCGAGCTTCGCGTCGTCCTCCACGAGCAGCGCGCGGATGGCGGGCGCGGTCTTGCTCACCACGCCCGCCATCATAGGGCCGTTCCGCCGGCCGCTCAGTGGCGGTGCCGCGCCACGTGCTCGCGGAGGTCCGACAGGAGCTGCTTGCGCTGCTCGGGGGTGAAGACGGCGTGGAGCTCCACGACCGCGTCCGTCGCCTCGTCGACGAAGCGCGTGAAGGCCTCCGTCCGCTGGCGGACCATCGCCTTCACCTGGGCGGGGTCCACGTCGTCCTGCTCGAGGATCTTCAAGAGGTCGTCGCGGAAGGCGGCCTTGTCCTCGCGCAGGGAGTGGCCGTCCTTGATCAGGCGGTCCTTGATCTCCCTCACCTTCTGTCTCTGGGCGTCGGTGGCGCCGATCTCGTCGAGCTTCGCGTCCACCGCGAAGTCGACGAACTTGTGGACCATCGCGGGGTCACGGCGGCCGTGACGGCGCCGCCGTGCGCGTAGGCGGTCCAGCCGAGGCCGAGGGCTCCCGCCCCCGAGAGGGCAAGGGCCACGAGTGCGATCCTGGGGTCGAACATCGTCATCCTCCTCGTCCGGGTGAGCGTCCGGACACTGGACACGATGGGGCCGGGGTCTTTCCCGCGTGTTGTCCGGTCGGCGAAGAAGTGTGAAGCCACGAGAACTCCAGGCATGAACGGGATCGATCGCACTCGCCAACAGGATCCATTGGACTCATGGCTGACCGGAGCCGTAGGTTCTGGGTGACGACGTGTACCCGTTTCCGGTCCAGGAGGCACAATGACCAGGCACTTTCTCATCGCGAGCGATTTCGACCAGACCCTGAGCTTCAACGACTCCGGAGAGGTCCTGAGCCACCGCCTGGGACGGTCCGGCTTCGCGGAGCGCGCGCGGGGGCTCGCCCGCACGAACCTCGTCCAGCAGGGCGGCGAGCTGGCCTACCTCCTGCGCCACGATCCGGACTACCGGTCGGTGCGCCGCGAGGACCTCCACGCCGCCGGGCGCGCGGTCCGTCTGAAGCCGAACATCGGGCTCCTCGTCCGGTTGCTCGAGCAGGGGATACCCGACCACCGGTTCTCCTTCTTCGTGATCTCCGCGGCCCCGGAGGAGGTCATCCAGTCCGCGCTCGAGGGCGTCGTTCCGCCGGATCACATCTTCGGCACCCAGCTCGAATGGGACGACTCGGGGGAGATCCACTCCATCCGCCGCGTGTCCGCGGGGTACGGGAAGGTGGCGGTGCTCGACGAGCTGCAGGCCCGAGAGCGCGTCCCTTCCGACCGCGTGGTGTACGTGGGGGACGGCAGCTCCGACGTGCACGTGATGCTGAACGTCAATCACCGCGACGGCTTCACGATCGCCGTCTCCGAGGCCCGCCTCGTCACCCCCATCGCCCGGCGGACGATCCTGGGGGACGACGCGCTGTCCGTCCTCGTCCCCATCCTGGAGGACGTGGTGGGCTACGACCGCTCCGAGGTGCGCGACTTCTTCGCCCGAAACGGCCTCGTGATCGCGGAGTGGGACCGGGTGCGGACCGACCGGCTGCGGATCGACGCGACGGCCTGACGCGTTCGGACCCGATCTGTCCTGCGTTAGGCGTAGCATGCGTCCATGCGCTACGAACTCTGCGAGACCGGTCCGGCCAGGCTCTCCGACGACGACCTGCTCGTTCGTCTTCGCTCCCTTCTCGAGGACTCCCGGAGCACCGAGAGCGAGCTCGTCGCCCATGTCGGGGAGGTGGACGCGCGGCGACTCTACGCGCGCGAGGCGTCACCCTCCATGCATGTCTATTGCACGAAGGTCCTTCATCTCTCCGAGGCCGAGGCCTACCTGCGGATCACCGCGGGCCGTCTCGCCCAGGCGTATCCGGCGATCCTGGAGATGCTCGCCGACGGCCGGCTCCATCTTTCGGCGATCTCTCGGCTCGCGCCCCATCTCACGCCCGAGAACCAGGTGGACCTCCTGGCCCGGGCGACGCACAAGACCAGACGTGAAGTCGAAGAGCTCGTAGCAGAGCTGGCGCCTCGCCCCGACGTGCCGACGGTCATTCGAAAGCTCCCAAACAGAGCGCCGGAAACGCCGCCGCCCACCTTGGACCTTGGCGAGCATCCGCCAATGTGGTCGGGGTCGGCGGGGGAACTCTGTCCAGACAGAGTTCCTTCAAGCGTTACTTCAAGTCCGGGCGCTCGCGTCGAGGTGCTGGCGCCCGCGAGGTACAAGGTCCAGTTCACGGCGACCGCGACCTTCCGCGAGAAGCTGGAGCGGCTTCAGGGATTGATGCGTTCCAGGATCCCGGATGGCGATCTCGCCCGGGTGCTGGAGGACGCGGTCACGGAGAAGCTGGCGCGGCTCGAGGCACGGCGGTACGCCAAGGCGAGTCGGCCCAGGATGAAGGACGTGCCCATTGACGACGGGTCGCGCTACCTGCCGGCAGCGCTGCGGCGAGCCGTCAACGTTCGCGATGAGAATCGCTGCCGATTCGTGGACGCGCAGGGCCGGCGCTGCCCCGAGCGACACTTGCTCGAGTACCACCACCTTAACCCGTTCGGGCAGGGCGGGGCGCGCACGCTGGCCAACGTCTGCTTGATGTGCCGGGCGCACAACCTCTACCTCGCAGAGCGCGACTACGGGGAAGAAAAGATGGATCGGTATCGACGGCCACGAGACGGCGATCCACCGCGCCTTGGGCTCGCGTAGCGTTGAGACGAACCGGACGTTACTTCCCGTTCCAGCGCTCGAGCGTCGACCGGAGGACGGTCATGGGGACCGTCCCGCCCTCGAGCACCCGGTCGTGGAAGCGACGGATGTCGAAGCGGGGGCCGAGGCGGCGCTGCGTCTCCGCGCGCAGACGCTCGATCTCGAGCGCTCCCACCATGTATCCGACGGCCTGGCCGGGCCAGGAGATGTAGCGGTCCACCTCGGACTCGACCTCGTCGCGCGCGCTGTTCGTGTGCGCGAGCATGTACTCGATGGCCTCCTCCCGGCTCCAGCCCAGGACGTGGAGGCCGGGGTCGACGACGAGACGGGCGGCCCGAAAGGCCTGCGCGACGAGCATGCCCAGGCGGTCGAGGTCGGAGGAGAAGAGGCCCATCTCGTCGGCCAGACGCTCCGCGTAGAGTCCCCAGCCCTCGCCGTAGGCACCGTTGCTCCGCCACGCCGCGTCGTAGAGCGTGAAGCGCAGCACGGGGTGAAGCCGGGCATTCTCGAGGGCGATCGCGGTCTGGAGGTGATGGCCCGGGATCGTCTCGTGGAAGGCGGTGGATTCCACCCCGGCCCGGCTCTTCTTCCCGGGCTCCCAGGTGCTGATCAGGTAGACCCCGGGACGCGATCCGTCCTCCGCCGGGCCGTTGTACTGGTCCGTGGTGGGCTCGCGGAAGGCCGGGTGGGGGCGGATCTCCATGTCCGCCCTGGGGAGGCGGCCGAACCATCGGGGCATGGCGGCTTTCGCGCGCGCGAGGGCGCTCGCGGCGTGGGCGATCAGCTCCTCCTTCGAGCGGTACGTGTAGCGGCGATCGGTTCGCAGCGTCTGCATCAGGGCGGGTAGATCCGACGTGCCGAAGGACCGCTCCGCGATCCTGCGCATCTCGCCCTCGAGACGGGCCATCTCCCGCACGCCAAGGTCGTGGATCTCCTGCGCGGGAATCTCCAGGGTCGTGTGCGCGCGCACGGAGGCGGCATAGCACGCGGCCCCCGCGGGAAGGGCGGCGACGCCCGTCGCCTCGCGGGCGGCGGGAAGGTACTCGCGCTCGAGGAAATTGCGGTACCGCTCGAGGGCCGGACGCACCTCTTCGGCGACGATCCTCCCGAGGGCGGCCGCGAAGGCCGCGTCGCCGTCGCGTCCGGCGGGCTCGAGGAGCGGAGAATCGGCCGAGGGGGTGCCTAGGCCGTCCACCTGGACGATGACCTGTCGGACCGTGCTTCGGGGCGCCGTCACCCCTCGTCTCATCCCCTCGCGCAGGTTGACGATCTCCGTATCCACGAAGCGGGGGAGCTCGCGCCACCGCGCGAGCGTGTCTTGGCGCGCTTCGGGCGTGCCCACCGGCTGGGCGGCGGCCCAGTCCGCGGTGTTCTGCTGCCAGCCCGAGAAGGTGTCGCTCACCGCCCAGACCTCGACCTGGCAGGCCCGCGTCGCGACCGAGGCCTCCAGCGCTTCGCGAACGGCCGAGGCCGCGGTCCAGTCCGGAGAGTCGGGAGCGAGGCCGGGAAGGGCTTCGCTGAGCTGGCGGAGCCAGGCATCTTCCCGGCTCCGCCAGTGAACCACCGCGGCGAGCGAGTTGTCGGTCAGCCGGCCGTGGGGGGCGCGCGCGACGCCGTTGTACGTCGCGATCTCGGGATAGCGCTCGACGTAGGCGGCCCAGTACTCGTCCACGAGAGCGCGCGCGCCCAGGGGCTCCGGTCTCGTGCAGCCTGCCAAAGCGCCCAGACTGGCGGCCGCGAGCAGGGACGGAAGGAGGAGGCGGATGCTAGGAGCGTGCGTTCGACGCATGCGCGAGAAACAGGTCGAAGGCCACGTTGCCCGTCTCCTCCACCCAGGGATAGCCGAGCCCGTCGAGGAAGCTCCGGAAGGCCTCGCGGTCCGCCTCCGGCACCTCGAAGGCGGCGAGCACGCGGCCGAAGTCGGCCCCGTGGTTGCGGTAGTGGAAGAGCGAGATGTTCCAGCGGCCCCCCAGCTTCTCCAGGAACTCGAGGAGCGCCCCCGGCCGCTCGGGGAACTCGAAGCGATAGAGCCGCTCGTCGCGCGCGTCGCTCGCCCGTCCTCCGACCATGTGACGGACGTGGAGCTTGGCCATCTCGTTCCCGGAGAGGTCCACCGTGGGATAGCCGCGCTCGCGAAGGCGCCCCGCCGTCTCGTCCGCGTCGGCGCGGGACGCCGTACGCAGGCCCACGAAGATGTGGGCCTCGTGGCGTGCGCTGAGCCGGTAGTTGAACTCGGTGACCTCGCGCCGGCCGATCGCGGCACAGAACTCCCGAAAGGCCCCCGGCCGCTCGGGGATCGTGACCCCGAGAAGAGCCTCCCGCGCCTCCCCGAGCTCCGCGCGCTCCGCGACGAAGCGCAGGCGGTCGAAGTTCGTGTTGGCCCCGGAGAGGATGGCGACGAGCCTCTGGTCGCGCAGGGCCTCGGGGTCGCGCGCCCGTTCCTGTTCCGCCCACGCCTTGAGCCCGGCCACGGAGAGGGCGCCCGCGGGCTCCATGACGCTCCGCGTCTCGTCGAAGACGTCCTTGATCGCGGCGCAGATCGCGTCGTTGGTGACGCGCACGACGCCCTCCACCGCGACGCGGGCGCGCTCGAACGGGAGAGCGCCCACCTCGCGCACCGCCACCCCGTCCGCGAAGATCCCCACGTGCTCGAGGCGGACGCGACGGCCCGCCTCCAGCGATCGGTACAGGGCGTCCGACTCGAAGGGCTCCACCCCGAAGATGCGCACCGCGGGGAAGAGCGCCTTGACGTACCCGGCCACCCCCGCGAGGAGCCCGCCGCCTCCCACGGGAACGAACACGGCGGAAACGCGCCCGTGGCTCTGACGCAGGATCTCCTCGCCGATCGTGCCCTGGCCGGCGATCACGAGCGGGTCGTCGAAGGGATGGACGAAGGCGAGACCGGTCTCCGCGGCGAGGGCGTCGCAGTGGGCCTGGGCGTCGGAGTACGAGTCGCCGGCGAGCACCACCTCCGCCCCGAGGTCGCGCACCGCCTCCACCTTGATCTCGGGGGTGGTCCGGGGCATCACGATCACCGCGCGGAGGCCGAGCTGGCGCGCGGAGAGGGCGACGCCCTGGGCGTGGTTCCCGGCGCTCGCCGTGATGACGCCTCGCGCCCGCTCCGCCTCCGAAAGGTGGGCGATCTTGTTGTAGGCGCCCCGGAGCTTGAAGCTGAAGACGGGCTGGAGGTCCTCGCGCTTCAGGAGAACGGTCGAACCGAGCCGGCGGGAGAGGCGCGGGGCGGGATCGAGCGGCGTCTCCCTCGCCACGTCGTAGACGCGGCTCGTCAGGACGGCGTGGAGGAAGCCGTCGCCCGCGCCGTTTTGCATGGTGGCCGAGGCTACCGTCGCCGCTTCTGCGTGTAAAGCGCCTCCTCGAGGGCCCGGCGCGTCTCGTCGGCGGGGAGGCTTCCGTCGGACGAGCTCAACAGGAAGCGATCGCAGGCCTCGCCGTCCCGCGTGGCCACCCACATCTCGCGGGGCACGAGCCGCAACCCCGACAGCGTCTGCAGCAGGCTGCCCAGGAACCCCACGCGGTCCGGCCCGCGCACCTCGAGGTAGAGGAGACCGCCGCGCTCCGGAGACCCGTCCACCGCGTAGCCGTCGAGCACGAGGGGCGGGGCGTGGGGCGGCGGGGGATCGAGCGTCAGCGACACATAGTCGACCGCTTCGGGATCCGACGCGCCGGGCATGGGGGTGACCAGGAATTCCGCGCCCCACGAGCCCGAGGCTTCCTGCCGCGCGAAGCCGTTGAGGATGCTGATCCCCATGTTGGAGAGGCCGCGCGTGAAGCGGTCGGCCCACAACGGGTGCAGGGGACCCCAGAGGCGGACCGAGTAGAGGCGGCCGGTCTTGGCGAACACCCGAAAACCCGCGGTGCCGGGATCCGATTCGGGAAAGCTGACGAGAGAATCGTAGAGAGCGCGCATGACCGGGAAACGCTGCAAGGATCGTGCGGGCTCCGGCGCGCGGGGGTCGGTTCACGCAAGTGACGCTGCCGTGGGAAGTTGGCCCGGGAAGCGATGCCGCCCTGGCGCCCGCGGAGAACGACATTCCTGTAGGAGCGGCCTTTCTGCGCCGACATCCCTGTCGACGCGGCGCGGTCGTCGTCGTGGCGGGGCATCACGCGCGTGCTATCGTCGCGCGCATGGAATGGATCGGGGATCCCCAGGCCTGGATCGGTCTTCTGACCCTCACGGCGCTGGAGATCGTTCTCGGCATCGACAACGTCGTCTTCATCTCGATCCTCGCCGGCAAGCTGCCCGCGGCTCGGCAGAAGGGCGCGCGGCGCACGGGCCTCCTCCTCGCGATGGTGTCGCGGATTCTCCTGCTCTTCTCGCTGACCTGGGTCATCGGCCTGACCGCCCCGCTCTTCGCGGTGCTCGGCCACGAGGTCTCCGGGCGCGATCTCGTCCTCCTCCTGGGCGGCCTCTTCCTCGTGGGGAAGAGCACGCACGAGATCCACGACAAGCTCGAGGGCGACACCGGGCGGAGGTCGGGCGCCGTCGCCCCGTCCTATGCGAGTGTCCTCGTCCAGATCCTGTTGCTCGACGTGGTGTTCTCTCTCGACTCCGTGATCACCGCAGTGGGGATGGTGCAGCAGATCGCGGTCATGGTCACGGCGGTGGTCCTCGCCGTGGGCTTCATGATGGTGTTCGCGGAGCCGGTCAGCCGCTTCGTGGACCGGCACCCCACGGTCAAGATGCTCGCCCTCTCCTTCCTGCTCCTCATCGGGGTCATGCTGATCGCCGACGGCTTCGGCCATCACATCCCGAAGGGCTACGTCTACTTCGCCATGGCCTTCTCGGTCTTCGTGGAGATGCTGAACCTCCGGGTACGACACAAGGAGGCCCCGGTGAAGCTCCACCAGCCGTACGTGGGGAAGACGGAGGCCTAGGCGCCTTCGGTCTTCGTGTCGTCCTCCGCCGCCTTGTAGTAGGCGAGACGGACGGCCTGACCGAGGCGGATCACGTCGCCGTCAGCGAGGACGCGTGGAGACGAGAGCCGCTCGTCGCCCACGAACGTCCCGTTCTTGCTGCCGAGGTCCTCGAGTGTCGCCGCGTCCCCCGAGATCACGAGCCGCGCGTGCTGCCGCGACACCCCGCTCGAGTCGGCCCGGACCGACGCTCCCTCTTCTCGTCCGAGGACGTGCACACCTTCCGCCAGCAGAAACTCCTGATCCTTGCTGACGATCCGGGCCCGGGGAAGCGGGTCGACGGCGGACCTCGGCGGCGACGCCGGGTCGCCGCCCTCCTCTTGCGCGGTGCCCGCGAAAGCGTAGCCGAACCGGTCGACGGTGCGGATCCACCGCGGCTCTCCCGCGTCGTCGGCGAGGGCGGCCCGCACCTGGGACACGAGCACGTGCAGGCTCGACGCCCCCACGTGGGTGTCCGGCCAGATCGCGGCCTGGAGGCGCGTGCGCGATACGGCGCGGGGCCGCGACCGCAGGAGCAGCTCGAGGAACTCGAACGCCTTGGGCGCGAACGCGACCTCTCGGCCCGCCCGCAGGAGCTGGCGGGTGCCGACGTCGAGCACGAACTCGCCGAACAGGTAGCGCGGTGAGGTCAGCGGAGCGACTCCAGGACTTACGAGTCTAACCTGACGCGCCCGCCGGCATCCGTCGTGGCTTCGTCGAGCTCAGGGCGGTATCATCGGAGGCGTTTCCCTCATGAAAAGGCCTGGATGGAGGATCCGTGGCCTCGGGCTCGGGCTGGTGGGTCTGGCCATCATTCCCGTTCTCCCCGCTCCGCGTGTCCATGCGCAGGCCGTGAGCGGCACCATGCTGGGGGACGTCAGGGACACCACGGGGGCGGCGGTTCCCGGGGCCGTGGTCACGATCGTCCACGCGGGAACGGCATTCACGCGAACGGTCGCGACGAACGGGAACGGGGAGTACACCGTGCCCTCGCTTCCCACCGGCACTTACAGGGTGTCCGCCAATCTCGCCGGCTTCCGAGAGGTCACCGTCGCCGGCGTCCACCTCGGGGTGGACCAGAAGGTGCGCGTCGACCTCAAGCTGGGCGTGGGCGACCGGGCCGAGACCGTGGACGTCCAGGTCGAGCCGCCGCTTCTCCAGACGTCGTCCACCGACCTCAGCACCACCGTCGACGGCAAGCAGATCGAGACCCTGCCCCTGAACGGACGGAACTTCGTGAGCCTCACCCGCACCGTTCCGGGAGTCCTGCGTGGAATCCCCGGCTCCAACATCGACGGGGCGGGCGGCCTTGCGTGGCGCGCCTCCGCCTCCTTCGCCGCGAACGGACAGCGTCCGCGCGACAACAACTTCATGCTCGACGGCGTCGACAACAACGAGAGCTGGCTGCAGTCGGTCGTCGTCTTCCCGAGCGTCGACGCGCTCGACGAGTTCAAGCTCCAGACGAGCACGTACGCCGCCGAGTTCGGCAAGTCGCTGGGCGGCGTCGTCAACCTGCAGCTGAAGTCGGGGACCAACCAGTACCAGGGCAGCGCGTTCGCCTTCCTGCGCGATGACGCCCTCGACGCGAACAACTTCTTCAACAACAAGAACGGGATTGCCCGCCCGCCCTTCCGTCAGTACCAGTACGGGGGTGTCGTCGGCGGCCCCCTCGTCCGGAACCGCACGTTCTTCTTCGCGGACTACCAGGGATTCCGCAGCGACCAGGGCGTCAACCGGGTCTCCACCGTGCCCTCGCGAGCGATGCGGAACGGGGACTTCTCCGAGATCAACCGCACGATCTACGACCCGCTCACGGGGCGCCCGTTCCCCGGCAACGTCGTCCCCCGCGAGCGCTGGGATCCCGCGTCGGCGAATGTCCTCGACGCGCTCGTCCCCGCGCCCAACGTGGCGGGGCTGCGGTCCACGGCCAACGGCCAGTCGATCCAGAACTACGTCATCAACCCGAACCAGGAGAGGGAGGACGACCAGTTCGACGTGAAGGTGGACCACAACGTGAGCGCGTCCAACCGCTTCTTCGTCCGTTACAGCTACGAGAAGAGCCACCGCTTCCTTCCCGCCTCCTTTCCGGAGGGCGACGGGTTCGGGAACCTCGACGGCACCATCAAGGCGCAGAGCGCCGTCCTGAACGACACCCATACCTTCGGCGCGGGCTGGCTCAACGAGCTGCGCCTCGGCTACACGTCCTTCAGTGTGCGGAACGTTCCCCGGGTCGCCCCGAATCTCGCGGGGCAAATGGGGATCCCGGGAGTCAACTTCAACGAGCTGACCCAGGGCATGAGCGCCATCCTCTTCGCCCAGGGAGGGCTCGTCAACCAACAGGGGGGCGGCCTCGGCAGCGGCGCGACGAATTCGGTCGACGTCAGCACGCTCCAGGTTGCCGACGACCTCACCCACGTCCGCGGACGTCACACCCTCAAGGCGGGGGCGAGCCTCACCTTCAGGACGCGCGAGATCCTGAACTCGGACAACGCCCTCGGCTCCTTCTCGTTCGACCAGACCCAGACGGGGAACTGCGGGGGAAGACCCGCGAGCTGTGTCCCCGACGGGAGATCCGGGTACGACGTCGCGAGCTTCCTGCTCGGGTATGCCTCCCAGAAGAGAAGGGCCTACATCGGCGACGTGCCCTACACCGAAGAGAGGCCGGAGTGGGCGGTCTACGTACAGGACGACTTCCGCGTGTCGCCCCGGCTCACCCTCAACCTGGGACTGCGCTGGGACATGTTCGTCCCCTGGGTGGAGAAGGACGACCGGCAGTCGAACTTCGACCCCTCGACCGGGCGGTTCGTGGTGGCGTCCGAAGACGCCACGATCGACGGCGTTCACGTGGGGCGCTATCTCCAGACGTGGTCGAAGACGGATTTCGGGCCGCGGCTGGGCGCGGCCTACGACGTGGGCGGCGACGGGCGGACGGTCGTCCGCGGCGGATTCGGCGTCTTCTGGAACTGGGGGCCGGGCGGCACCTCGTCCTCCAAGGGCCAGAACCCGCCGTTCCTCCGGTCGCCCGTCCTGATGGCGGGTAACGGGACGAACCTCACGCTCTCCGGAGGCGCTCTACCCGTGCCTCCGGTCGACCCTTCCCTGGCCCCGGTGGGAAACACGCGCTCCGCTTTCCGGCGCGACGCCAACGACGCCTACGCGCTGAACTGGAACCTGAACGTCCAGCGGCAGCTCGGCCGGGACTACGTGGTCGAGGTCGCATACGTGGGATCGCAGGGGCGCCAGCTCACCATCAAGACCGACCAGAACCAGGCGCGCCCGACGCCGGGCGTCACCAACGCGAACATCAACCGGCCCTATCGCGGGGTGGCTCCGGGCCTGATGACGGTGGGGACAGTCGAATCCACCGGGACCCTCGACTATCACGCACTGCTCGTGAAGTTCCAGCGACGGTTCTCGAACGGCTTCTCGTTCCTGAACTCCTACACCTACGGCAAGGCGATCGATGTCGTCTCGGACAACGACGGCGACGTCAACCTGGCCAACGTCTACGACCCCGGCTACAACCGGGGTCCCGCCGACTACGACGTGACCCACACCCTGAGCTCGAGCTGGATCTACGAGCTGCCCTGGGGACGCGCGAGAACGCTGGGAGGCTGGCAGGTGAACGGCATCGTCTATTGGCGCACGGGCCTGCCCGTGACGATCCGGCAAGCCGGCACGATGCAGTCGACGGGAGTCGGCACGAACCGCCCCGACCGGATCGGCGACGGC
The DNA here is from genome assembly GCA_963742595.1 of uncultured Acidobacteriota bacterium. GTDB lineage: Bacteria > Acidobacteriota > Vicinamibacteria > Fen-336 > Fen-336 > CAVPGH01. The sequence goes on from CAVUMT010000001.1 coordinate 3,398,595, forward strand.
CTGGCGTCCGATCCAACGATCGAGCAGTGGTTCGACAGAACGGCATTCCGGTCGACCGAGCCCACCGGTACGTTCGGCACTTCGGGCCGGAACATCCTGCGCGGGCCCCAGCAGTTCAACATCGACTTGTCGGTCACGAAGACGACGCGCTTCGGCAGGATCATTTCCGAGCTCCGAATCGAGGCCTTCAATCTGCTCAACCATCCGCAGTTCGGCCTCCCCGCTCCCGTCTTCCCGAACCCGACCTTCGGCACGATCAGCACCATGCTCCCGAATCCCGCCTGCGCCACCTGCGGGACCACGGAGCGCCAGATCCAGATCGGGCTCAAGCTGCGTTTCTGATCGGGACCGGAGCTCTGCCGCGGCGTGTCCGGAGCTATTGGACGCGCCTCTCGAGCGCGGAAACGCGCTCTTCGAGCCGATTCAGCGCGTCCACCTTGCCGGACAGGGTCCGGAGCTCCACCGTGTTCTCCTGGACCCTCACCTTGAGCTCGCGGATGTCCACACTGTGTTCCATGCCGAGGCGCTTGAGCTCGGCGATGTCGGAACGACCCTCGAGCCCGAGGCGCTTGAGCTCGGTGACGTCGGCACGGTCTTCCCGGCCGAGACGCTTCAGTTCGGTGATGTCGGTGCTGTTCTGCCGCACTTCTCGTCGAAGAGCTGCAACCGCCTGAGCCACGGTATCGTCGCGATCGCGACTCTCCCGGTCGAGCCGCTCGATCCGCTCCTCGATCGATGCCCGGAAGACCTCGACTGCTTCGAGCGTGGTGCGGTTCTGCGACCGCATCTCCTCCAGGATGACCTGCCACGCCGGCCCTGAAGACGGCTTCTTGCCCGCCATTGGAAGCCTCCAAGTCTATATCGGGAGCCGCGCGCCCGGCAGGTTTGCGGAAGGGGCGGCGGCGTCGAGGGGCCATTCTCCTCCGCGCAATGGCCCGGGCAGGTCCGTTAGACTGTCCCGCCAATGCTCCATTCCCCAGGCACGCTCCTCGGTCCCTACGAGATCGTGTCCTCGATCGGCGAGGGGGGAATGGGCGAGGTCTACAGAGCCCGCGACACGCGGCTCGAGCGGACGGTCGCCGTCAAGGTCTCGAAGGACGCGTTCGAGGACCGCTTCCGCAACGAGGCGCTCGCGGTCGCCGCCTTGAACCATCCCCACATCGCCAAGCTCTTCGACGTGGGGCCGGACTACCTGGTGATGGAATACGTCGAAGGCAAGCCGCTGCAGGGCCCCCTTCCCGTGCCGGAGGCGCTCGCGGTCGCCGGGCAGATCGCGGACGCGCTCGAGCACGCGCACCGGAACGGGATCGTGCATCGCGACCTGAAGCCGTCGAACATCCTGGTCACGAAGAGCGGGGTGAAGGTGCTCGACTTCGGGCTCGCCCGGCGGCGGGCTTCGCCTTCCGCGGCGCCGACCGAGCTCACGCTCACCCATGATGGAACACTCCTCGGGACGCCGCAGTACATGGCGCCGGAGCAGATCGAGGGGAAGCCTGCGGACGAGCGGACGGACGTTTTCGCGTTCGGGCTCCTCCTCTACGAGCTGCTGACCGGAAGACGGGCCTTCGACGCTGCGAGCGCGGCGGCAGTGATGGCGGCGACGCTGGAGAAGGAGCCGCCGCCGATCGTGTCGCTGAAGCCGGCGACGCCGCCAGCGGTCGCGAGGGTGGTCGAGACCTGCCTGGCCAAGGACCCCGCAGACCGCTGGCAGTCAGTGCGCGAGCTGAAGCATGGGCTCGAATGGGCCCGAGAGGCAGGCCCTTCTCCACGCGCCCGCCGTCACGGCGGGAGAGCGGCGGCCGCTCTCGCCGGGATCCTCGTTGTGGCCGTTGGAGCCGCAATCGCTCTTCGCCGCCCGAGCCCGGGCAAGCGGGATGCGGTTCGCCTTCAGGTCGCCCCCCCTCCCGGGTTCCTCGGGGCGTCAGGGATCGTGGTCTCGCCGAATGGGAAACGCGTCGCCTTCGGCGTGTGGAGCAAGGACCGTCCTCCCCGGCTTTTCGTGAGACCGCTCGACGCGCTCGCGGCGGAAGAGCTGCCCGGCGGCGAAAGGGCCTACGGGCCCCTCTGGTCCCCCGACAGTCGACAGATCGCCTTCTTCAGTCTGATCGGGGGCTTGTGGCGGTCGGACGGCCTCGGCGGCTCCCCCCAGCTCGTCTGCAAGGCGTGTCGGGCCATGGGCGGGTCGGGTGTCGACCACGGAGCGACGTGGGGCTCGGCGGGCGTGATCGTGTTCTCCGATTCGGGTAGGCTCTTTCGCGTTCCCGCCGCGGGAGGGGAGCCCGAGGTGTTGGGCGCTCTCGTTCCCGGGGAAACCGGCCGCTTCTGGCCCTGCTTCCTGCCCGACGGCGTCCACTACATCTACCTCTCCCTCGCGTCCCGTCGGGAGGACAACGCGATTTACGTCGGGGCGCTGGGCTCGGACCTCCGCAAACGCGTCGTGGCCGCCGAGCACACCGCCGCTTTCGCTCCGCCCGGGTATCTCGTCTACGTCAAGGAAGGGTCCCTCGTGGCGCAACCCTTCGAACCCGGGCGCCTCGAGCTCGACGGAGAGCCGGAGCCGATCCTCGGAGTAGAGGTGGCGCGGATGTCGGGGGCGCTGCTCGGAGGGGCCGCCTACTTCTCCGTCTCCGGGAACGGGGTACTGGCCTGGGCTCCCGCCGTCCCCCGGCTCCGGCAGATGACCTGGTTCGACCGGTCGGGCCGGACGACGGGAACGGTCGGGGAGCCCGGACCCTTCCTGAGCGGATATCCCTCGCCCGACGAGAAGACAGTGGCGATCTGCCGGTCGGAATCGCCCACGAACCGCGACATCTGGCTCGTCGACTCGGCGAGCGGCGCGCAGCGGAGGCTGACGTTCGACCCGCACGACGACTGCGGCCCTACCTGGTCACCCGACGGCAGGACGATGGTCTTCTTCTCGGACCGACGGGGTGTGCGGGAGATCTACCGGAAGCCGGTGGACGGATCGGGCGACGACGAGCTCGTGCTCGCTTCCTCGGACTTCGGCCTGAACCCCGAGGACTGGTCGGCCGACGGTCGATTCGTGAGCTACAACTCGGCGAAGCCGGGAGCGAGCCACGATGTGTTCATCCTGCCGTTCTCGCAGGACCGAAACGCGGCTCCGATATCGTTCCTCGCCACCGCGGCCATGGAAAGCGGGAGCGCCTTCGCATACAACGGTCGCCTCGTGGCCTACTACGGGAGCGAGTCCGGCCCCCCGCAGGTCTACGTACGCGAGGTCGAGGTCGACGGCAGGGCTGGCCCGGGACGGTGGCGGATCTCGCAGATGAATACGATGGCTCATTTTCCGCGGTGGCGGGTCGACGGGAAGGAGATCTTCTACGTCGGCGGACCGCCCGCACAGATCGTCGCGGTCGACGTCCGGGTGGAAGGCGCGAGCCTGCGGGTGGGGGAGGAGAGGACTCTCTTCCCGTTGCCGGACGGCGTGCAGGCGCCCTTTCGCGTGAGCCGCGACGGCCAGCGCTTCCTCTTCGCAGTTCCCGCGAACCCGCCCGAGCCGTTTCGCGTTCTCGTGAACTGGTTTCCCGCCGGCCGGTAGAGCCGCTCGACAAAGGGCTACACTTCAGGCCGATGGCCCTCGTTCCCGGCGCCCGGCTCGGCCCGTACGAGATCGTCGGCCCGGTGGGCGCCGGCGGCATGGGCGAGGTCTACAAGGCGCACGACACGCGTCTCCAGCGGACGGTCGCGGTCAAGGTCTCGAGGGAGCCGTTCGGAGAACGCTTCCGCAAGGAGACCCTCGCGGTCGCCGCCTTGAACCATCGCCACATCGCCAAGCTCTACGACGTGGGACCCGACTACCTGGTGATGGAGTACGTCGAGGGGAACCCGCTTCGAGGTCCGCTTCCCCTCGCCGAGGCGCTGACGCTCGCCGGGCAGATCGCGGACGCCCTCGAGCACGCCCACAAGAACGGAGTGGTGCACCGCGACCTGAAGCCCTCGAACATCCTGGTCACGAAGGACGGCGTCAAGGTCCTCGACTTCGGGCTCGCGCAGCGCCGGACTCCAGCCTCCGCGACCGAGAACGAGGCCACGCGGACGCAGGAGGGGACGCTCCTGGGAACGCCGCGTTACATGGCCCCGGAGCAGGTCGAAGGGAAGCCGGCGGACGAGCGCACGGACGTTTTCGCGTTCGGTCTCCTCCTCTACGAGTTGCTGACGGGGGAGCGGGCCTTCGACGGCAGGAGCGCGGCGGGGGTGATGGCGGCGATCCTGGAGCAAGAGCCCGTGCCGGTCTCATCCCTGAAGCCGGCGACGCCACCGGCCGTAGTGAAGGTGGTCGAGACTTGCCTGGCCAAGGACCCCGCGGACCGCTGGCAATCCGTGCGCGAGCTCCGGCACGCGCTCGACTGGGCTTCGACCGCGGGCGCTCCCCCCCTTCGCCGACGCTGGCCCGGTTGGGCGCTGGTGGCGACCGTCGTCGCCGCGATCCTCGTCCTGGCCGCGGGCGTGGCGCTCTCCCGTCGCCGCCCGAACGCGGCAAGGCCGGCGCCCGTTCGGCTCCAACTCACGCTCCCGCCGAAGGTGGTGTCGGCTGTCCTGCCCGCGGTCTCGCCGGACGGGAAGCGTATCGCTTTCGCGGGGATCTTCTACGGCCGCCCGCCGAATCTCTTCGTGAGACCCCTGGAGGCTCTCACCGCGACGGAGGTGCCCGGCACCGAGGCGTCGGGCGGGGTTTTCTGGTCCCCCGACAGCCGGCAGATCGCCTTCTGGAAAGCAACGGGCCTTTGGAAGATCGACCTCTCCGGCGGCTCCCCGCAGGTCGTCTGCAAGGACTGCCGCGGGCGGGGCGGCGTCGGCGTGGAGCACGGAGCGACGTGGGGCTCGACCGACGTGATCGTCTTCTCCGACTCGGGGCAGCTCTTTCGGGTCCCTGCCCAAGGAGAGGAGCCTGAGCCGCTGGGGGCGCTCGCTCCCGGCGAGACCGGACGGTTCTGGCCCTTCTTCCTGCCCGACGGCGTGCACTACATCTACCTGTCCCTCGCTTCCCGACGTGAGGACAGCGGGATCTACGCGGGGGCTCTCGGCTCGGACCTGCGCAAGCGTCTCGTCGGCGCGGAGCACACCGCCGCCTACTCGCCCCCCGGCTACCTCGTCTACCTCAGGGAGGGCATCCTCGTGGCGCAGCCGTTCGACGCGGGCCGCCTCGCGCTCTCCGGAGACCCGGCGCCGATTCTCGACGAAGAGGTGGCGCGGCTCTCGGGGTCGGTGATCGGAGGCCCCGCTTCTTTCTCCCTCTCCGCGAACGGGGTGCTGGCGTGGAGTCCCGCCGTCCCCGACATCCGGCAGATGACGTGGTTCGACCGGTCGGGCCGGACCGCGGGCACGATCGGGGAGCCCGGGCCTGTCACGGCCAGCGCCCTTGCGCCCGACGAGAAGACGGTGGCCATCTGCCGATGGGAGTCGCCGACGAACCGCGATGTCTGGCTCGTCGACGTGGGAAGCGGCGCGGCCCGGAGGCTGACCTTCGACCCGCACGAGGATTGCGCCCCCACCTGGTCACCGGACGGCAAGACCATCATCTTCTTTTCCGACCGTCGAGGCGTGCGGGAGATCTACCGGAAGCCGGCGGACGGATCGGGAGACGACGAGCTCGTGCTCGCCTCCACGACCTTCGGTCTCAATCCGGAGGATTGGTCCGCCGACGGCCGATTCCTGAGCTACAACTCGGCGAGGCCGGCAGAGGCCCACGACATCTTCGTGCTGCCGCTGTCGAAGGAAGGACGGGCCGCCCCGATGCCCTTTCTCGCCACCCCGGGCATGGAGAGCGGAAGTGTCATCGCTCCCAACGGACGCTACGTGGCCTACTACTCCAACGAGTCGGGGAGCTTTCAGGTCTACGTCCGCGAGCTCACCCCCGAGGGCAGGGCCGGCCCTGAGAAGTGGCAGGTCTCGCGGACGAGCCGGCGCTCCTTCTGGCCCCGGTGGCGAGCCGACGGCAGGGAGCTCTTCTTCTTCGGGGGCCCTCCGGCCAGTGTGATCGCGGTGGACGTCGTCACGCACGGGCCCACGTTCCGCTCGGGAGAGGAGAGATCCCTCTTCCGGTTGAGTCAGGGCGTGGGCCCCCCCTTCCGCGTGAGCCGCGACGGCCAGCGCTTCCTGTTCATGGTCCCCGCCAACCCGCCCGAGCCGATCCGCATCCTGGTGAACTGGTTCCCCGCCGGCCCCTAGATCGACAAGCGGCTACACTTCTGGCCGATGGCCCTCAGCCCCGGCGCCCGGCTCGGCCCCTACGAGATCGTCGGCCCCGTGGGCGCCGGCGGCATGGGCGAGGTCTACAAGGCGCGGGACACCCGGCTCGAGCGCACTGTGGCGGTCAAGGTGTCGAAGGAGGCCTTCGAGGAGCGGTTCCGCAACGAGGCCCTCGCCGTCGCTTCCCTGAACCACGCGCACATCTGCACGCTCTACGACGTGGGTCCGGACTACATCGTGATGGAGTTGGTGGAGGGGAAGCCGCTCCGCGGTCCCCTTTCCGTGGCGGACGCGCTCCGGCGGGCGCGCGAGATCGCGGACGCGCTCGAGCACGCGCACAAGCACGGGGTCGTGCACCGGGACCTGAAGCCCTCGAACATCCTGGTCACGAAGAACGGCGCGAAGGTCCTCGACTTCGGCCTCGCCCAGCGGCGGGCTCCTTTCGCGGGCCGGCCCGCGGGGGAGAGCCAGCCCACGCTCACCGAGGAGGGGACGATCCTCGGAACCCCGCAGTACATGGCCCCGGAGCAGATCGACGGGAGGAAGGCGGACGAGCGGACCGACATCTTCGCGTTCGGGATGGTCCTCTACGAGATGCTCACGGGCCGGCGCGCGTTCGAGGCGAAGAGCGCGGCGGGAGTGATGGCCGCGATCCTGGAGAAGGATCCTCCCCCGATCTCCGCCCTCGCGCCCGCGACTCCCCCGGCCCTCGAGCAGGTCATCGCCACGTGTCTCGCCAAGGATCCCGCCGAGAGATGGCAGTCCGTCCGCGAGCTGAAGCACGCGCTCGCATGGGCGGCGCGGCCGGAGCCCGGGTCCCGGGCCGGCCGCCCCGTGTACTGGATCGCCGCGATGGGAGTTGCCGCCGCGCTCGGCCTCGGTGCGGGGATGGCGATCGCGCGTCGAAGCGGTCCCTCGACACGGCCGCTTCCTGTCCGGATGCAGGTCGCGATGCCCGAGAACGCGAGCCTGCCCTCGTCGGCCTCCGTCGCGGTGTCCCCCGACGGGCGGCAGGTCGTGTTCCCGATGCGGGTCGAAGGAGAAACGAGCCTCCACGTTCGATCCCTGGAAGCGCTGGACCTCCGGCGGATCGCGGGGACGGAGGGGGCCGCGATGCCGTTCTGGTCCCCGGACGCGAGGCAGATCGCCTTCGCGTCGGGATACCAGAGCCTGAAGAGGGTCGACCTGTCCGGCGGACCTTCCCAGACGATTTGCCGGCTGCCCGGCTTTCTGGAAGGCGCGTCCTGGAGCCTGGACAACGTCATCCTTTTCTCCGCGGGGGGAAGGCTCTTTCGCGTTTCTGCGCGGGGGGGAGACCCCGAGCCGGTGGGCGCGCTCGCCACGGGGGAAATCGGGCGCCTGGGCCCCGTCTTCCTCCCGGACGGCCGGCACTTCCTCTACCTTTCGGCGAGCGCGCGGCTCGAGGACAGGGCCGTCTATGCGGGTGCCCTCGACTCGGATCTCCGCAAGCGAGTCGTCGCGACGACGGTCGCTCCCGCCTACTCGCGCTCCGGTCATCTGCTGTTCGTTCGCGGCGAGACGCTCATGGCCCAGGCTTTCGACGATCGGCGCCTCAAGCTTCGCGGTGAGCCGTTCGCCGTGGTCGAGCAGGTGGGACGGGTGGGCGGGCCCTTTTCCGGTGGCAACGCGTTCTTCTCGGCCTCCGACAACGGAGTGGTCGCGTGGCGGCCGGGTCCCCTGTGGGCCGAGTTGCAGCTCGTGTGGTTCGACCGGTCGGGGACGAGGCTCGGGACCCTCGGCGAGCCTGCGGCCTACTTCAGGCCCACGCTGTCCCCCGACGGGAAGAGCGTGGCCGTCTGCCGGAGCGAGGGAGACGTCCGGAACCTCTGGATCTTCGACGCCGCGCGCGGGTCGAGCCGGAGGTTGACCTTCGACGCCGCCGACAATTGCGGCCCGGCCTGGTCTCCCGACGGAGAGCGCCTCGCGTTCTTCTCCAACCGTCGGGGCATCCGCGAGGTCTACGAGAAGCGCGTGGACGGCTCCGGCGAGGACGAGCTCGTCCTCGCTTCGAGCGACGTGTCGCTGCACGTCGAGGACTGGTCGCACGACGGGAAGTTCCTCGTCTACAACTCCGCGGGACCGAAGAACCCGTCCGACCTCTTCCTGCTCCCGATGTCCGGGGCCATGCGGAAGCCGATCGCGTTTCTCGCGGGCGATGCGGTCGAGCAGGGCGGCACGATTTCGCCCAACGGAAGGTGGATCGCGTACTCGTCGAACGAGACGGGACGCATCGAAGTCTACGTCAAGGGCGTCTCCCCTGAAGGTGTCGCCGGGCAGGGGAAATGGCAGGTGTCTCGGGACGGGGGAGTGGCGCCTCGCTGGCGCAGCGACGGCAAGGAACTCGTCTACGTCAAGGGCTCGACGATCGTGGCCGTGGACGTGAAGCCGGATGGCTCGTCCTTCGAAGCCGGCGTTCCCCGTGCGCTCTTCGACGTGCCGATGGCGGAGACCCCGCCCGACCGGCCGTTCGACATCACGCGGGACGGGCTGCGCTTCCTCGTGAACACCCCGGCGAAGCGGCAGGAGCCGATCCGCGTCCTCGTGAACGCGCTGCCCTGACCGCGCCTAACGGCCGCGATCAGGCGTTGAAGGTGATCGTGTGCGTGTGGCTCTTGCCCGACGACTCTTTCAGGACTACCGACCGGCTGCGGATGGCCACCACCTCGGCCGCCGTCAGGGAAACCATGTGACTGTGGCTGGCGGTGCCCTTGATGTCCAGCTCCAACTCGCCGCCCGCTCCGAGCTGGGCGGCCGTGATCATCGCGGAATGGCCGTGATTCACCGCGATGAGTCCCTCGACGTCGGTGATCGGCGGAGTGCTGCTCGTGGGGCCCGTGCTCGAGCCGCCCCCGCAGCCGCTGATCGCGATGACTGCGCCTCCCAGAAGGGCCCGTGCCGCCTCTACGGTGAACTCACGCCGATCCATTTCAGCCTTCCTTTCAAACCGACGTAGAGAGACATAGCAATCGAGATGCCCGCGCCTGGGCCACGACCGCTCAGGGGTTTGCGAGGGTAAGGGCCGGCGTCTGTCCGTCAACAGGACAGTCGATCCCGTTCGATTGTCAGGCGGGTGTCAGTGACCGGATTTCGTAGCCTACGACCGCTCGAGGATCTGCAGGTCGAGGAGGTCCTGCGGCCTCCCGGCCGCGCGCTTGTTGCGTATCGCGTAGCCTCCGACGAGAAGGTACCTAGCGGCGGCCGCGTTCAACGCGGCAAACAGATCTCTGAAGTCGGGGTTGACCGCCACGCGCTCCTCGCCACTGCCCCGCCTCCAGGGCCATGGCCCAGACCAGCTCCAGACGCTCCCGAGGCGGGACCTGGCGCCAGAACTCGCGGTCGAACGAGCCGTCGTCCTCGTGAAGGCCGACCAACCGACTCGTTCCCTGGCGGCGCTCTTCGCGACGATCCACGCCCTCTCATTGTACAGGTCGCTTAGACTCTCCGGGCGATGTCCCGTGATCCCGGGAGCCTCCTCGGGCCGTACGAGATCCTCGGCCCTTTGGGCGAGGGCGGGATGGGCGAGGTCTATCGCGCGCGGGACACGCGGCTCGATCGGACGGTCGCGGTCAAGGTCGCGAAAGAGGATTTCGGCGAGCGCTTCCGGAACGAGGCGCTGGCCGTCGCCGCCCTGAACCACCCGCACATCGCCAAGCTCTTCGACGTGGGGCCGGACTACATCGTCATGGAATACGTGGAGGGCATGCCTCTCCGCGGACCCCTTCCCGTCGCCGAAGCGTTGCGGCTCGCCGGGCAGGTCCTCGACGCGCTCGAGCACGCGCACGGGCAGGGGATCGTCCACCGCGACCTCAAGCCCGCGAACGTCCTCGTGTCCCGCAGCGGCGTCAAGGTGCTGGATTTCGGGCTCGCGCAAAGGCGCGCGAGCGGTCCGGCATCGCCGGACAGCGCGCCCACGCTCACGGAGCAGGGGACCGTCCTGGGCACCCCGCAGTACATGGCCCCCGAGCAGATCGACGGAGGCAAGGCGGACGAGCGGACGGACGTCTTCGCGTTCGGTCTTCTCCTATACGAGATGCTGACGGGACAACGGGCGTTCGACGCGAAGAGCGCGGCGGGGGTGATGGCGGCGATCCTGGAGAAAGAGCCGACGCCCGTTTCCGAACGCGCCCCGGGCGTCCCTCAAACGCTCGAAGACATCGTGCGGACGTGCCTCGCGAAGGACCCGGCGGACCGCTGGCAATCCGTGCGAGAGCTCAAGCACGCGCTCGTCTGGGCGTCTCGCCCCGCGGCCCTTCCGGCTCGGGGCGGGTGGCGCGCGATGGCGCTCGTCGTCACCGTCATCGCCCTGGTCGTGCTGGCCGCGGCGGTGGTCCTCCTCCGGGGCAGAACCCAGCCGGGCCGCCCCTCACCCATCCGCCTCAAGGTGGACGTTCCTCCCAATGCCGTCATCTCGTCGCCGGCGGTCTCGCCGGACGGTCAGCGAATCGCGTTTTCGATGGTCACCCCCGACGTGCCCCCGCCCCACATCGTGGTGAGGCCGCTCCGCGCCCTCGATACGACGCCGGTGCCGGGCGGGGACAGGGCGATCCTCCCCTTCTGGTCGCCGGACGGGCGTCAGCTGGCCTTTTGGTCACTCGCGGGGGGCTTGAAGAAGGTAGACCTCTCCGGCGGCGCCCCTCAGTTGGTCTGCACCAACTGCAGGAGCGCCCACGGGGCGACGTGGGGCTCCACGGACGTCATCGTCTTCTCGACCGTGGGAAAGCTGTTTCGCGTATCGGCCCGCGGCGGGGAGGCCGAGCCGCTGGGGGCGCTCGTCGCGGGCGAGACCGGCCGTTTCTGGCCCCAATTCCTGCCCGACGGCCGCCGCTACATCTATCTCTCGCTCGGCGTGCGGCAAGAGGACGACGCGATCTACGTCGGCGAGCTCGGTTCGGACCTTCGCAGTCGTCTGGTGGCCACCCCGCACTCGGCGGCCTATTCGCCGCCCGGCCATCTCCTCTACCTCAAGGACGACACGCTCGTCGCGCAGCCGTTCGACGCGGACCGGCTGGCCCTCACGGGAGAGCCGATGCCGATCCTCGACGAAGAGGTGGCCCGGGTCAGGGGCACGATGTTCGGCGGGATGGCGGTGTTCTCGGTCTCCGCCAACGGCGTGCTTGCCTGGCTGCCCGCCCCCTTGGGAACAGTGCAGCAGCTCACCTGGTTCGACCGGTCCGGCCACAAGCGGGGGACGGTGGGCGAGCCGGCGGTCCAGCTCGCCTTCGGTGCGTCGCAGGACGGAAAGAGCCTCGCCCTATGCCGAGCGCAGTCGGGGTCGACCGACCGCGACATCTGGATCATCGACGTGGCGAGCGGAGCGAGCCGGCGTCTGACCTTCGATCCCCACGACGACTGCGGCCCCCTGTGGTCTCCCGACGGGAAGGAGATCGCATTCTTCTCCAACCGTCGGGGCGTGCGCGAGATCTACCGGAAACGGGCAGACGGGTCCGGGGACGAGGAGCGGCTGCTGCCTTCGTGGGACCTCGATTTCAGCACCGAGGACTGGTCCTCGGACGGCCAGCTCATGGTGTTCAACGTTCCGCGAGGCGGTGTCGACAAAGACCTCTACGTGCTGGACCTCGGCGCGGGGGGCGAAGCGCGTGCGGTCCCTTTTCTCGCGACGCCCGCCGTGGAGCACCAGGGGCGGCTCTCTCCGAACAGGCGGTGGCTGGCCTACATGTCCAACGAGTCCGGCATCAGGATGCAGGTCTACGTCCGTGAGGTCACACGGGAAGGCAAGGCCGGGCCGGGCAAGTGGCAGGTCTCGCACGACGTCGGCTTCAATCCGAGGTGGCGGCGCGACGGCCGGGAGCTCTTCTTCGAGGGCCGGGGCGGCGTGGTCATGGCGGTCGACGTCAAGACGGAAGGTCCGGCTTTCGAAGCGGGAGAACCGAAGACGCTCGGATGGGGACGCGGCGGCGCGGATTTCCTGGTCACGGCGAGCGCCGACGGCGAACGGTTTCTCTTCGACGTGCCCGTCCGAAACCCCGAGCCGATCCGCGTCCTCGTGAACTGGCTTCCCTAGCGGGGAGCGCCTCGGAGACAGGAGCGGCTCGCCGGTGTCCGGCCGGTGTCATTGACCGGATCTCGTGGACGTCAGTCCGCCTTGACCTCGACGCCGTCGACCGGGGAGCGCCAGTCGCCCTTCGCGACGTCCGGGAGGGGACGGCCCCACACCTCTCCCCAGCGCTTGCCCTTCAGGAAGCTCATGACCCAACGCTGCACGAGGTTCATGAGGGGCAGGGTCACGTGCAGGCTCGTGAACTTGCGAACCAGCAGGTCCTCGCCGGAGAAGAAGCCGCCGAAGTCGCGCTCCGCGACGCACACGACGTGCTCGCGCTTCACCCACCGGGGCACCGCCCCCCTCACAGGGACGACACCGTCGCCGAGGCGCAGCCGGAGGTCCCGGACGGTTGATGTGTTGCGCTCGCCGCCCCCGTAATCGCTCTCCGCCACCAGGAAATCGAACTCCCGCCGGGTGCGGCCGGTGTTGGGGTCGGTCCGCTCGCTCACCCCCGCCGCGAATCGCGTCCTCTTGTCGAGGCCCACGAGGGGGAGCCAGCCGTTCTGCTCGAGGAGCAGATCGTCGGGATCGAGCGCGTCGATCTCCTTGTGGAGCTCGCGGCAGGAGCGAAGGCGCCGGTCGAGCACCTGGCGGGCGGCGGTGGCGCGAAGGGCGTCGCCCACCGCTCCCGCAGCAGCGAGGTCCTTGCGCGTGCTCGACTGCAGCATGGAGAACGCGATCGAGTCGACGACGCTCGGCTGCCAATTGCCGGGATCGAAGAGGTCGAGCGCACGCTGGCTCGCGGAGTCGAAGAACGCGCGCTCGTACACGGGGAGGAGCTGGTAGACCGCGGGCGTCAGGCGCGCCATCTCGCGCTCGGTGTGCCGCCGCTGTCCGACGATCTCGCTCTCCCCGGTCGCGAACTTGGCGAGCGCATCCACCGCCCCCAGGTACGGGGTGCCGAGGGTGATCACGCGGCGCACCTGGGGCCGGCCCGACGAGGTGAGGTGCTTGCCCGCGGCGAGGCAGGCCGCGATCACGAGGCCGCCCATCGAGTGCCCCACGAGGTCCACGGACTGGCAGCGCCCCGCGTACCGCCGCAGGAGGTTGGCGCGGTCGATCACCTCGTGGACGAAGTCGCCGAGGCGGGCGGCGGAGAGCCGGTTGTCCTGGCGCCAATCGTAGGCGAAGACGTAGACGGGGACGGCGGGCTCCCCTCGCTCCGGGAGCTCCTTCCGCAGCAGGTCGACGAGCTCTCCGTAGATTGCGCGCACGGCGTGGGAGGGCACGACCCGCGACGGCCCGCGCGCCTCGTAGAGCGGCCGGTCGGCGGGAGCGGAAGCACTCTCCGGGTGGATCGCGATCCGCTCGAAGTCCTCGACCCCGAAGAGGCCGGGGTCCCAGACCGCCTCCGGGGGCAGCGGGTACTCGTCGCGGAGCACGGCGCCGGTGATCGCGTGGACGAAGACGACCGGAGGCTGATCGGCCACGGTGACCTCCTCGCGGGACGCCCCAGTCTAGCAGCAGGCGTCGGCGCGTCCGTCCGGGCTAAGATCGCACCGATGCGCGTGCGCCTGCAGTACGGCGTCGCCGGGATGGAGGTGGAGCTGCCCGCCTCGAACGTGACGCTGCTCGAGCCGCGCTACGTGCCCGGGTTGCCCGACGAAGAACGGGCCTTCAGGGAGGCGCTCCACCGGCCGATCCAGGGACCCCCTCTGCGCGACGCCGTCCGAGCGGGAGACCGCGTGGCCGTCGTCATTCCCGACCTGACGCGCCCGCTTCCGAGCGACCGTCTGCTGCCCTGGCTCTTGGAAGCGCTCGGCCACGTGCCCGACGAGAGGATCGTCATCGTGAACGGCACCGGCTCTCATCGGGCGAACACGCCGGACGAGCTGCAGAGAATGGTGGGGCCGCACGTGTTCGCCCGATACCGGGTGGTCAATCACGACGCTCACGATCCTTCGACTCTTGCGCCGGTGGGTGCTGGATCGGACGGCCAGCCCGTCCTCCTGAACCGGGAATACGTCGAGGCGGACCGGCGGATCGTGCTCGGTTTCGTGGAGCCCCACTTCATGGCCGGGTTCTCGGGAGGCTACAAGGGGATCTTTCCCGCGCTCGCCGACATCGCGTCGATCATGCGGTACCACGACGCGAAGACGATCGGCCATCCGCGGAGCACCTGGGGCGTGATCGAGGGGAACCCCACGCAGGCGATCATCCGCAGGAACGGCGCGTCTCCTGCCCGTGGACTTCTGCATCAACGTCACGCTCAACCGCGACCGGCAGATCACCCGCTACTTCTGCGGGGAGGTCCTCGCCGCCCACGAGGCAGGCTGCGCTTTCTCCAGGGAGACGGCGATGGTCGCCTGCGCCCGGCCTTTCCCGGTGGTGGTGACGACGAACAGCGGCTATCCGCTCGACCAGAACCTCTACCAGACGGTGAAGGGGATGTCCGCGGCGGCCCAGGTGGTGGCGGAGGGCGGCTATATCGCGATGGTCTCGCGGTGCAACGACGGCTTTCCCGCCCACGGCAACTTCCGGAAGCTCCTCGTGGAGCACGGCTCGCCGCGGGCGCTCCTCGACACGATCGAGTCCCCGGGGTTCTCGATGTACGACCAGTGGGAGGCGCAGCTCCTCGCCCTTGTCCGCCTCAAGGCGCGGGTGGGGCTCTTCAGCGAGATCCCGGCCGAGGAGGTGAGGCGCGCGCACCTCGAGCCGGTGTCGGACGTGGGGGAGGCGGTGGCCCGCGAGCTCGCGCCGCGAGGCCGCGACACTCCGGTGGCCGTGCTGCCCGAGGGGCCCATGACCATCCCCTACCTCGCGGAGCGCGTGTCATGACGGGCTTGCGCGCGGAACCATCCGTGGGTTACAAGGCGATGCCAATGGAGAAAGCGCCCTGGGGGCGGACGGCGGACGGCGAGGCGGTGGAGCTGTTCACCCTCCGCAACTCGAAGGGCGTCGTGGTGCGCATCGCCACCTACGGCGCGACCGTGGTTTCGATCGAGGTGCCGGACCGGCAGGGGAAGAGCGGTGACGTCGTCCTCGGCTTCGACGGGCTCGACGGCTACCTGGGGCCACACCCGCACTTCGGCGGCGCTATCGGCCGCTACGGCAACCGCATCGCGAACGGGCGCTTCTTCCTCGGCGGCGCCCTCTGCGTGCTCGCGAGGAACAACGGAGAGAACCACCTGCACGGCGGCGTCCTCGGCTTCGACCGCAAGGTGTGGGCGGCGCGCGACGCGTCCTCGGCCGCGGGACCGGCGGTGGAGCTCTCCTGCCTCGGCAAGGACGGGGAAGAGGGCTATCCCGGCAACCTGGCCGCGAAGGTCACGTACACGCTCACCGACGCGAGCGAGCTGCGGCTCGACTACGACGCGACCACGGACAAGGACACGGTGGTCAACCTGACGAACCACTCGTACTTCAACCTCGCCGGTCCGGGGGCGGGAGACGTCCTCGGCCACGTGCTCACCCTCCACGCCTCGCGCATCACGGCCGTTCGCGAAGGGCTCATCCCCACCGGGGAGCTGCGACCGGTGGAGGGCACGCCCTTCGACTTCCGGAAGGCGACCGCGATCGGCGCGCGCATCGGGGCCGGGGACGGCCAGCTCGCGCTCGCCGGCGGGTACGATCACAACTTCGTCGTCGACGGCGAGGGGGGCACCCTCCGCCCGGCCGCGCGCGTCGTGGACCCCGCCTCGGGTCGGGTGATGGAGGTCCTGACCACGGAGCCGGGGGTGCAGTTCTACACCGCCAACCACCTGGACGGATCCGTGAGGGGCAAGGGGGGGCGGGGCTACGCCAGGCGCTCGGCCTTCTGCCTCGAGACGCAGCACTACCCCGATTCACCCAACCAGCCCTCCTTCCCGTCCACGACCCTGAAGGCCGGGGGACGCTACCGGACGAGCACGGTCTTTCGCTTCTCCACCGAGGGGGCAAGGTCGTGACCTCCCGTCGCGCCTTCGCGGGAGCGGTCCTTGCCTGGGCGTTCGTCGCGGCCGAGGGCCGCGCGGCCGATCCTCCCGAGACGGTCCTCGTGCTCGAAGTGACGGCTCCTCCCGCGCTCGGCACCGTCCCCGCGGCCGCCCCCCGCCGCTTCGTGCTTCTCGGCGACGGGCAGGTCTTCGTGGGCGGCACGAGCCGGCTCGCCTCGGGGCGGCTGAGCAAGGAGGAGGTGAGAGCACTCGAGGACCGCGTGGCTCTCGTGCGCAAGCTGCCCGGCCTCGGATCGTCGATCTCGTTCGGCGAGCCCGCGACCCCTCGATTTCGCTTGCGCGTGGGCAAGGGCAAGCCGCTCGACTTGCAGATGTCCGGGGATCCCGCGCGCGGGTCCGCGGGGCTCGCTCCGCTCGTCGCGCTCGTCCAGGACCTCGCCGCCTTTTCCCACCCGAGCCTGCGCCCCTACGAGCCCGCGCACTACGCGCTCTCCGCGCAGGAAGGGACGATCACGGGGGGCTGCCGGCCGTGGACCCTTCCCGTGACCCCGGGCGATGCGGTGGCGGGCGGGCGCTCGATCGACGCACAGGCGGCGATCGGTTGGCCCACGGGAGCCACGCCGGCCGCCGTATGCGCGGGGGAGAAGCGCTACGTGGTCGCGCTGCGGCCGCTCCTCCCCGGCGAGAAGCCCTGAGCCAGAGGCGCGCTCCCGAATGGAACACCCCGGGCCGCTGACTCCCGAGGAAGCCCGCCTCCGGCCCACTTACGCGGTCGTGCGCCTCTCGTGCCTTCGAGACAACCTCGCGGCGGTGAAGGCCCACGCCGGCCGCGCGCAGGTGATGGCGGTCTTGAAGGCCAACGCCTACGGCCACGGCCTCGCCTCGGTGGCGCGCGCGCTCGCCCCGAACGCGGACGCGTTCGGGGTCGCGCTCGTCGAGGAAGGGATAGCACTCCGCCGCCTCGGCCTGGAGAACCCGATCCTGGTCTTCGGCGGCACGTGGACGCGGCAGATCCCGCTCTTCCTCGAGCACCGCCTCACCCTGACTGTGCCCTCGCTTGCGCGCCTCCGCGACGTGGAGGAGGCGGCGGCGGCTCGGGGGGCCACCGCCCGCATCCACCTGAAGGTCGACACGGGCATGGAGCGGATCGGCGTGCACTACTACAACGCCGAGGGCTTGCTGGGAGCGGCCGCCCGCTCGCCCCACGTCGAGGTCGAGGGCATCTACTCCCACTTCGCGAACGCGGACGGGGACGACCTCGCCGACGCGCGGCGGCAGCTCGAGCGCTTTTCCGAGGTCCTGCGCTTCTACGAGAGGCGGTCCCTGCCCGTCCCCGTCCGGCACATGGCGAACTCGGCGGCGATCCTGCGCCTGCCCGAGAGCCACCTGGACCTCGTGCGGCCGGGCATCCTTCTTTATGGGGTGTATCCGTTCGCGGGAGCGCCCCGGACCGTGGAGGTCCGGCCCGCCCTCTCCTGGCGGTCGCGCGTCGTCTTCTTCAAGGTCGTGCGCGCAGGGAGCCCCGTCAGCTACGGGTCCACATGGTCGAGCGACCACCCGGTGCGGATGGTCACCGTTCCCGTCGGCTACGGCGACGGCTACTTCCGCAGCCTCTCCGGCCGCGCCGAGGTCATCCTGCGCGGCCGGAGGTACGCCCAGGTGGGCCGCGTCTGCATGGACCAGATCATGGTCAACATCGAAGACGGCACCGGCTACAACGGCGACGAGGTGGTGCTCGTCGGCGAGCAGGACGGAAACGCCGTGACCGTCGAGGAGCTCGCCGACTGGGCGGGCACCATTCCCTACGAGGTTCTGACCGCGATCAGCGAGCGGGTGCCGCGGGTCTACGAGGCCTGAGCGGCGCTACCTCGGCCAGAGCCAGCCGAAGACGCCCGCGGTGAGGCAGGCGTACACGAGGCCGTCGATCTGCAAGCGGATCGTCGTGCCCAGGTTGCGCTTGTACCAGATCGACGACTGCCAGAGCGCGAGCGCGTAGCCCATGAACGCCGTGGTGCCCACGATGCGGAAGACGTGGAGGTAGTGCGCGCCCACGGGGACGGTACGGCTCGCCATGTAGGCGGCGAACGTGCCCACCACCACGGAGTAGACGAACCACCCCAGGAGCTGCGCGCCCATCGAAACGTCGCCGCTCGGGAAGACGGTGAACATCACGACCGGGCCCTTCTTCCTCTTCTCGAGGAACACGGGCGAGCTCATGTCCTTCATGCTGCTCGGGCGAGGCATCATGTAGTCGCCGGGGGCGAGGTTGAAGGGGCGGAGCGCCTCCATCACCCGGTCCTCGTCCGGCACCTTCCGGTAGTCGCCCTTGTGAAAGGGCGTCGCCATGTGAATGATCGAGCTCACCACGAACACGAGTACCGCGGACAACAGGATCGGAATCCACAGCGAAGTCACACCGGTCATGACCACCTCCCAAGGAGCGTAGCTTCCGGAGCCTACTCCGAACGCCTCCTGCCGTCATGAGGCAGGCCGGGGCGCCCCCTTGTACGGAGAGGGCATCCCGGGAATGATCCTGGGTCTTCATGAAGGAAGAAGACGGACCGAAGCCTTCGAGCGTCGATCGCCGGCGCTTCCTGATGCTGGCGGGCGGCGCTTCCGTCGGTCTCGTCGGCGGGGGCTGCGGCTCTCCCGCCGGGACCTCCCGTGCCCGCGAGACTTCCGCGAGCGCTCTCGCGGGCCCGAGCCCCGACGAAACCCCGATCTTCGCGCCGAAGGTCAACGGCGGGATCAACCTCCACGCCGTCCGGCGGCTGGACGTCGATCCGAACGAGAGTGATCCCGTGATCGTCCCCGAGCTCGTCGTACTGCAGCTCCGTGCGGCCTACGAGCTCGGCTTCGACGGCATCCGCGTCACCGCGCCCGGGGGCGACCGCGCCAACTTCCTCGCGGCGATCCCGTACGTCCGAGCCGCACGAGCCCTGGGCATCGACGCGGTGGTGGTGCTCTCGAACCTCGAGGGCATCACGCTCGCTCGAGCGTTGTGGGACCCCAGGCGACGCCCGGAGGTCCTCCGGATGTACGACCAGGTGCTCGCCACTCCGCCCCCTCCCGCGGCGCCGGGGGCGGGCGGCCTGGGGCCGGGAGGCGCGGGGCGGATCGCCTTCCAGGTGCTCAACGAGCCGGCGCTCTTCGTCGGCGTTCCCCCCGACGTCTACGTCCACGAGATCTTCGAGCCCTGCGCGTCGGACCTCAACGCCCTGAACCCCCATATCATCGTGGTGGCCGCCGCCGAGGTCGGCACTCTCGACGGGCCGCCCCGCATGCGGGCCATGCTGGAGGCGGGGCTCGAGGTGTCGTGCGACCGGATCGCGTACCACGTCTACCACCGCCAGGTCATTCCCCAGCTCTCGTTCAACGTGAGGCGGCTCGTGTGGGTCACCGAGTCCGGGACGGCGGGGACGGCCGGACACCTGGCCTGGGTGCGCGACACGTTCGAGGAGATGCGCGCCCAGATCGGCGATCTCTCGCGCATCTTCTACTACGACCTCTACGACGCGGAGCGGGGCGTCTATCGCCTCATCGACCTGCAGCAGAACGGATCGACGTACCGGGCCGTGGTGGAGTCGGTCGACCTCTACGCGTACTTCTCACGAAACGTCCGGGAGGCCGCCGCGGGCCGCCCCGTCCTGCCATTCGAGACGCTCATCCCCGACATCCGCGCCTACTTCCCGACGGCGGCGGACGCCGCCGCCTACGACGAGGTCTTCGTTTCGTGAGGCTCCGCGCGCTCGCGCTCTGTCTCGCCCTTCAGGCGAGCGCGCGGGGAGACGAGACGCCGACCCCTCCCACCGCGGAAAGCGAATCCAGGCCTCCAGCCGTCCGCTATCCGTTCCGTCTCTCCGAGCCGGATTTCCTCGCTCCCGGCGAGCCGTTCAAGCTCGTCGACCTCCGCTATGGCTTCACCGACACGTTCTCGACGACCCACGCCTTCGCCGCCCGCGTCCGCGTCCAGGACTGGGGATACCTGGGCGCGGAGCTCGTGGGGGAGCGGCGCGCGCTGACGGTGGAAGCGAATCGGATCTTTCTCGCGGCCGAAGCGAACGACGGGGAGTACGACTTCCTGGGCCGCTACCGGGCGCGGCGATTCCTCGTCTCGGCGAATGCACACCAGCGACCGCCGGAGAACGGCGGGGACTGGCTGCTGATCCCGGGTCTGAGCGTGCGTCTGACGCGGGACTTCGAGCTGCTCGGGGAGCTGACCGGGGAGACGGGATCGGAGGGCCGATTCTTCCATTCGGGTGTCGCCGGCTTCCTCTGGCAGCGCGGCGTCCGCTTCCAGCTGGGGGGGGAATATGCGCACTCGCGGGAGACGACGGAGGAGGGATCCGAGAGCGTCCGCGATGCGGGAAGCCTCCGGTTCGTGGCCCAGCTCGGCCCCCTCGAGCTGTCCGGGGGGACCCTCTACGAGGACATCGACGGGCGCTTCCCTCGCCAGGAGGCCGAGGGTGCTTTGGCGATGCGGCTTTCCCTCTCGCCGCGGCTTCTCCTCGAGGGAGGCGGCCGGACGCGCTTCGAGCGACACGGAAACGAGCGAGGGCGCGAGTATCGGGGCGCTCTCACCTGGTTCGCGCGCCGCTTCTATCTGCCCCGATCCGGGCCCGGGGCCGAGCCGACGCTCGTCCTCGCCCGTCGCGCCACCGAGATGGGCTACAACGAGCGCCGCGTCTTCGGAGAGGACGAGCGCCGCGCCCAGCGCGAGCGCCTCTCGCTCACCCCGCGGCGGGACGAGCTCCGTGACGACATGGTCGGGCTCTACCGGGCGGAGGTCGAGGAGCGAGCGGTTCCCACCCTCGGTATCGAGTACTTCGAGGTCGACGACCCCCTCTCGGGCTTCACCTCGCGCACGGGGCGGGTCGGATTGGGCGTCCCCTGGCCTCCCGCATGGCCGAGGCATCACGACGAGTCCTCCGCCCCGTTCCTGCGCCTCGACCTGGAGAGGGAAGCGCGCCTTTCCGGCAAGGACTACGAAGCGATCCGGTACGGAGCCGCGCTCACGGTCTCCCTCAACCGCGAGATGGACCTCGTGCTGCGCTGGAGCCGCGCCGATCCCACGCCGCTCGACCTCATACGCGGCATCGGCCGGTACCGCACGATCGAGATGTCGTACGTCTACGCCTTCGGGCGTTGACTCGGTCCGGACCGAGTTACGTTTCTACCCGTTCCGGACCGAGTTGAGGTGCTAGGCCCCGGGGAAGACCGAGAACCGCGAGATCACGTCGGGCGGGAAGTCGATCGACCGCATGCGCTCGCCCTTCTTCCGGCTCACGCAGGCGATGGTGTGCGTGCCCGTCGCGACCTTCGTGTCCCCTTTGGTAAGGAGGCAGGTGTAGCGGAGCGTCCGCTTCGTGATTGCGGCCACGCGGATCCACACCTCGAACTCGTCCTCGAAATGGAGCGGGGCGTGGTAGTCGAAGGAGGCGGAGACCCGCGGGAAGCCGAACTCCTCGCCCACGGTCGCGATCTTGAGCCCCGCCTCGCGCCATAGGGCGTGCTCGGCCTCCTCCATGTAGCGGAAGAAGACGCTGAAGTGGACGAGGCCCGCCATGTCCGTCTCGTAGAAGTGGACGCGGCGGCGGAGGCGGTGGTCGCTGGGCAAGCGGGCCCTAGGCCGTGGCCTCGCCGATCAGCTCGCGCTCGGGCCGCGCCTGGTACTCCTCGAGGGCGCTGAAGAGCGGGGTGAGGTCGTTGAAGACGTTGCCCACGAGCGTGTCCACGATGAGGGGATGGAGGTCGGGATAGACCTGGAGGAACTCGCGGAAGCTGAAGGTCAGGTTGTAGAAGGCGCGCACGAGCCGCCGGAAGCTCATCACCGCGTGCCGCTGCCGCGCGTAGTACGACTCGAAGGTGTCCGCGGTGACCGGCCTTCCCGCGGCCAGGACCTCGTGGAGGGTGTCCGCGGCCATCTCCCCGCTCTTCAGGGCGAGGAAGACGCCCGTGGAGAAGAGGGGGTCGAGGAAGGCGAAAGCGTCGCCCACCAGGCAGAAGCCGTTCCCGCCGATGCGCTTCGAGTGGTACGAGTACTCTCCGGTGACGCGCACGGGCTCGCACTGCACGCCGACCTTCACGTGGTCGCGGATCCAGGCGCACCCCGCGAGCTCGCGCGCGTAGATCTCATTGGGGTCGCGGGTGTCCCGGTAGAGGTAGCTCGGCTCGCCCACGACCCCCACGCTCACGATGTCGGAATGGAGAGGGATGTACCAGAACCAGCCCTTCTGGGGGACGTAGGCGACGGTGGTCGCGCCCTCGTCGAGGCCGGGGTCGCGCTGGGCGCCCTTGTAGTAGGACCACACCGCGATCTTGTTGAGGTCCTCGTCGCGGTCCTTCCAGCCGAAGCGGCGGCTGAGCATGGAGTCCCGGCCCGAGGCGTCCACCACCACCTTCGCCCGGATCTCCTCGAGCTTCCCGTTGCCCGCGTCCGCCTTCACGCCCACCACGCGGTCGCCGTCCATGATCACGTCGCGCACGGCGACCCCCTGTCGGATCTCCGCCCCCTTCTTGCGCGCGTTGTCCAGGAGCATGGCGTCGAACTCGCCGCGCCAGACCTGCCACGTCATCGAGCACTCGTGCTTGATCGTCTGGAAGAAATAGAAGGGCTGGGAGACCCGGCCCGTGATCGAGACGAACTGCACGCTGTACTTCTTCGGGCAGGCCGACGTCTTGAGCCAGTCCACGACGCCGAGCCGGTTCAGGGTGAACCAGGTGTAGGGGATGAGCGACTCGCCGATGTGGTAGCGCGGGAAGGGCTCGCGCTCGAGGAGGAGGACCTTGTGCCCCTGCTCCGCGAGGAGAGCGCTCGTCGTGGAGCCGGACGGCCCGCCGCCGATCACGATCGCTTCGTATTCGGACATGGGAGATGGATTCCTTACGTGTAGCGGATGCCCGAGTGCTCGGGAAGGAAGAAGCGCTGCAGGAGGACGTCCACCCGCAGGAGAGCGTCGCGGGTGAGGGCGACCTCGTCGTCGTCGGATCGCGCCAGGTATCCGTCGCCCGCGAGCGAGGCGAGTGCTTGGGCGAAACGGGAGCGGACGTCGACACCGTACTTGTCCTTGAAGTAGCCGGGCCGGATCCGGCCCCGCTTGAGCTGGAGCACGAGCTCGCGGATGAGCCGCTCCTCGGGGCTCGGCCGGTAGGCGCGGGCGAGGGGCACGTCGCCCTTGCGGATCGCCGCCCGGTAGGGGTCCCAGGTGTCGAGGTTCTGCATGTGCACGCCGCCCACGTGGCCGAAGGAGGCGACGCCCAGGCCCACGAGATCGGCGCCCTGCCAGAGCCGGTCGCGGTAGACGAAGCGCGTGCGCGAAGCGTCCTTGACCGCGGTGTAGGCGCTGCCCACGTGGTAACCGGCCTTCTCGAGGGAGGCGAACGCTTCACCCACCCACCGCCGCTTCGTCGCCCAGTCCGCCACGTGTTCCTTGAACTGCCCCGTGCCCCCGAGGATGTCGCGGCTGATCGTCGTGTTGAAGGGCAGCTCCATCTGGTAGAGGGTCACGCTGTCGGGGGAGAGGTCGATCGTCTTCTGGACGCAGTCGCGCCAGTTCTCCTCGGTCTCCCCGAGCATCCCCGCGATGAGGTCGATGTTGATCTGCGGGAAATCGAGCGAGCGCGCGGCCTCGTAGGAGCGGCCGATCTCGGGCGAGCGGTGCGCGCGGCCGTTGATCTCGAGTATCCGGTCGTCGAAGTTCTCGACCCCGAGGCTCAGCCGCGTCACGCCCATGCGGCGGATCGCCGCGAGCTTGCCCGAGGTGAGGGTGCCCGGCTCGCACTCGAACGTCACCTCTTCGGCGTGCTTCCAGGGCGTGATCGCGTCGAGGCGTCCCACCAGGCTCTCGAGCTGCGCGGTGGAGAGGAACGACGGCGTCCCGCCGCCGAAGTACACGAAGTTGAACGGCCGGTCCGCGATCGCGGGGAGCTTCGCGTAGATCTCCCACTCGCTCACGAGCAGGTCGAGGTACTCCGTGACCTCGCGCGCGCTCTTGTCCGTGTAGACCCGGAAATAACAGAAATGGCAGCGTTTGCGGCAGAAGGGGATGTGAAGGTAGAGGCCGAGCGGGACGTCGGCGGGGGCCGCGGCCCGCAGCGCGGGGAGCGCCGCGTCCGCCACGGCCTCGCGCGTCCAGACGGAGAAAGGCGGATAGTTGGCGACGAAGTAGCTGCCGACCTCGGTCTCCGCGGGGGGCGCCGCGGGTAGCGCGTCGCTCATACAGCGTAAGTATACGGGCTCGCTTCCGGACGAGCCGGAGACGCGCTGTCAAAAGATGTGGCATACTCCGGAGCACTCTGCCGCGTCCGCCAGCATCCGGGGGGAGCGCTCCGGTGCGGAGAGATGGAGGTGCCATGCGCCGCTCTCTGTCGTCGATCGCTCTCGTGCTCACCCTCGCCGTGCCGCTCGCCGCCCAGGAAACGGAGCCGCCCGACTCGCGGGTTCCCGCTCCGCCCGACACCGGGCAGAAAGGGACGATAGCCGTCAACCTCATGACGGCGCCCGGCCACTTCGGCGTCGGGTTCTACGTCACCGACCACCTGAGCCTCGTGCCCGTTCTCGGCGTCGGCTACTCCGACTTTGCGGGGGTGACGTTCAACGCGGGGGCGGACCTGCGCTACGACTTCAGCCCCGATCGGGACTGGAGCTTGTACGCGCTGGGCAGCGCCTTCTACCAGGGCGGGCAGAACGGCACGTACTACTCGACGCCGAGGCCCGCGGGGCGTGGAGCCGCCGCTCCCGTCGACTACCTGAGCACCGGCGGGTACGACGGCTTCTACTACGGCGCAGGGCTCGGGGTACGCCGGCGCGTGACGGACCGTCTCGCGTTCATGCTCGACGGGCGCTACCTCCACACGGCGACGACCCAGGTCGGCTCGTCGTTCGGGCAGTACCGCTTCGACGGGCAGAACTCGGTGGTAGCGTCGCTCGGTCTCTCCTTCTATCTGAAGTAGGCGACGACCGCAGGGGCGACTTGCGCAGTCGGTGTGCAACGACCTCTTGACAACCAAGCGCTTCTCTCCCATAGTCATCTCTCGGAGGAGACGATGATCGAGTCGCGGTGGGCGGGCCGCCCATGAGGCACGGCCCGCGGCACTCGCGGCGCCATCGACACCATCGTCACGACAGGCCCAACGGACCCCAGGCGTTTCCGCAGGGGCCGAGAGGGCCGAGGGATCCCCGACAAGCCCCGATACCGACCGCCGGGCCGACGACAGACGTCGCAGGCGTGGTCGAGTTGAGTGAGGGGGCCGGGGGATACGTCAGGCTGGACGTTAACAACTACCTGGCCCACCGCGATGACGTCGTCGTCCCGTTCTCGATCGCACGGGACTTCGGCCTGCGGGACGGGACGGAGATAGTCGGCCTGGCGCGTGACGGCGGCAACGGGCGTCGCGTGCTCGTAGAGGTCAGCAAGGCGTGCGGGCTCTCCGTCGAGGAGTACAAAGCCCTCCCGCACTTCCAGGACCTCATTTCCGTAAATCCCCACGAGCCCTTCGAGCTCTCGGGCGAGCAGGCGGAGATCAGCCTGCGCATCATCGATCTCATAGCGCCCATCGGGCGCGGCCAGCGCGGGCTCATCGTGTCTCCGCCCAAGGCGGGGAAGACGACGCTGCTCGAGCACCTGGGCAAGGCGATCGCCAAGCACCACCCGGAGACGCACCTCATCCTGCTCCTCATCGACGAGCGGCCGGAGGAGGTCACGAACTTCCGCCGGTCCGTTCCCGCGGAAGTGCTCGCGAGCTCGTCCGATTCCGCGAGCGACGCCCACATCAAGCTCGCGCGTCTCGCCATCGAGCGCTCGAAGCGGCTGGTGGAGGCGGGGCGCCACGTGGTGATCCTCCTCGACAGCCTCACCCGCCTCGGCCGGGCGAGCAACCGCGAGATCGGCCCCGGCGGCCGCACCATGAGCGGCGGCGTCGACAACCGCGCCCTCCAGTTCCCGCGGCAGTTCTTCGGAGCCGCGCGCAACTGCGAAGGCAGCGGCAGCCTCACCATCCTCGCCACCGCCCTCATCGACACGGGGAGCCGGATGGACGAGGTGATCTTCCAGGAGTTCAAGGGCACCGGGAACATGGAGCTCATCCTCGACCGGGCGATCGCGGACCGCCGCATCTTCCCCGCGGTGGACGTGCTGAAGTCGGGCACTCGGCGCGAGGAGCTCCTGGTTCCTCCCGACGAGCTCGCGAAGCGGCACCTGCTGCGGCGCGCCCTCGCCGACCTGTCGTCGGTGGAGGCCGCGCAGTTCCTCATCGACAAGCTCCAGAAGACGCCGTCGAACGCGGCGTTCCTCGGCTCGATGGTGGCTCCCGCGCCCGCCGCCGCCCGCCGGTTCCGCTAGACTTAGCCCTTCCCGGGGAGGCTCGGAATGCACGTGGAAGGGCTGGGGTGGCACTCGTCCCGCGTGGGGCGGTGGATGGGCATCCGCGTCTACGGGCACTACGGCAGCCCCATCCTCGTCTTCCCCACGAGCGGGGGGGACGAGCGCGAGTACGAGGGCCAGGGGATGATCGCCGCCCTCGGCCACCACATCGACGCGGGGAAGGTCAAACTCTTCTGCATCAACTCCGTAAACAACGAGGGCTGGTACAACAAGGGAGCGCATCCCCGGCACCGGAGCTGGATGCAGGCCATGTTCGACGCCTACGTCGCGGACGAGGTGGTTCCGTTCATCTACGACCACTCGCGAACGCCCGGCATACCCATCACCACCACCGGCTCCTCGTTCGGCGCGTACCACGCCGCGAACTCGCTCTTCAAGCACCCGAACGTCTTCCGCCGATGCCTCGCCCTCTCCGGCGTCTACGACATCCGGAACTACATGGACGGGGACTACGACGACAACACGTACTACAACAACCCCATCGACTACGTGGCGAGCCTCTCCGACCCCTGGTATCTTCACCACCTCGCGCAGGACGACATCCGGCTGGCCACGGGCTCCGGTTCCTTCGAGGACAGCGGCCCCACCGAGCGCTTCTCGGAGGTCCTAAGGTCGCGGGGGATCCGCCATTCGGTGGACGATTGGGGGGCGGAGGGCGGCCACGACTGGCCGTACTGGAAGCGCCAGATGAACGACTACATCGGCCGCTTCTACTACTAGCGGCGGGGACGGCGCCGGGGCCGTTCACCGGTGCGGAGGGACGGTTGGCCGATAAGGTCGCACCCTCGGGTGCCTCCCATCGTTAGACCTGTTCGAGGAGAACACTGCTTGACGGACCTGAAAGGCGAGCTCGCGTCCCTGAAGATCGACCGCACCCCGCCGGCCCGCAGCCCCTGGCGGTGGCCGCTGCTCCTGCTCGTGCCCGCGCTCCTCGGCATCCTCGCCCTCTACCTGCTGCGGGCACGCCAGGCGTGGAGTGCCCCGGAGGTGGAGACGACGACCGCGGCGGTCAGCAAGACGACCGAAGCCTCGGCGGGAACTCCGATTCTGACCGCGTCCGGCTACCTCGTGGCCCGCCGGAAGGCGGTCGTGTCCGCGAAGATCCAGGGGCGACTGTCCGAGCTGCGCGTCGAGGAGGGCAGCAAGGTCCGGCAGGGCGAGGTCATCGCCCGGCTGGAGAGCATCGACTACGAAGCGCAGGTCAAGCGGGCCGAAGCCGCAGTGCAGCGCGCGGAAGCCGACCTCGCGGAGAATCGGCGCCAGCTCAGGCTCGCCGCGGATCTCGCCAACGAGCGCATCGTCGCGGTGGACCAGAAGGACGCCGCGGAGAGCCGGGTGAGGATCGCGGAGGCCGCGCTCTCGCAGGCCCGCGCGGAGGTGTCGTTCGCCGAGGCCCAGCTCCAGAACACCTATATCCGCGCGCCGTTCACGGGCGTCGTGGTCAAGAAGATGGCGGAGGTGGGGGAGAGCGTCGCTCCCATTCCCCCCGGCGTGAACATCTCCACGTCGTCCGGCGCCGTGGTCGCCCTCGCCGACCTCGCCACCCTCGAGGTGGAGGCGGACGTGGCGGAGGCGAACGTGGCCAAGGTGAGGAGCGGCCAGCCCGCGGAGGTCACGGTGGAGGCGATCCCCGACCGCCGCTACAAGGCGGTCCTGCGCCAGGTCATCCCCACCGCGGATCGCACCAAGGCCACTGTGCAGGTCAAGGTCACGCTCGTGGAGAAGGACGAGGACCTGAAGCCCGAGATGAGCGCCAAGGTCACGTTCCTGGAGCCGGAGAAGGAGAAGCCGAAGACGGAGGCGGCGGCGCCCGTCGTGCTCGTGCCGCAGGACGCGGTGGTCACCCGCGACGGCAAGACCCAGGTCTTCCTCGTCCGCGAAGGCAAGGCGCAGGCGAGGACGGTGAGCACGGGGACCGAGCGGCAGGGACAGGTCGTGATCCGCGAGGGCCTGTCCGGCGGCGAGATCCTGATCTCGCGGCCTCCGGAAACTCTGAAGGACGGGGACGCCGTCCGCGTGAAAGGACGGGGATAAGCCATGGCGATGGTCGACGTGAGGAACGTGCACAAGGTCTACCACCGGGACGCCCAGGAGGTGCCCGTGCTGAACGGGCTCAGCCTCCAGGTGCAGGAAGGCGACTTCGTGGCTCTCATGGGCCCGTCGGGGTCGGGGAAGACGACGCTCCTGAACCTCATCGCGGGCATCGACCGCCCGACCTCGGGCCAGGTGGTGGTGGGAGGAACGGACGTGGCCCAGCTCAGCGAGAGCCAGCTCGCGAGCTGGCGCAGCCACAACGTGGGCTTCATCTTCCAGTTCTACAACCTCATCCCCGTGCTGAGCGCGACCGAGAACGTCGAGCTGCCCCTGCTCCTCACGCGTCTCTCGAAGAAGGAGCGGCGCGAGCGTGCCCTCACGGCCCTCAAGGTCGTGGGCCTCGCGGATAGGGCCGGCCACTACCCGCGGCAGCTCTCGGGGGGACAGGAGCAGCGCGTGGCCATCGCCCGCGCGTTCGTGACCGACCCCAAGGTGCTGGTGGCGGACGAGCCCACGGGCGACCTCGATGCCAAGAGCGCCCACGAGATCCTCGACCTCCTGGAGACGCTGAACAAGGAGTTCAAGAAGACGATCGTGATGGTCACCCACGACCCGCGGGCCGCCGAGAAGGCCCACGTGCAGTACCACCTCGACAAGGGCGAGCTCACGAAGTAGGAGGATGAGATGAAGTACCTCCCCTACGTCCTCAAGCACCTCCGGAAGAACTGGATCCGCACGACGAGCACCGTCATCGCGATCGCGGTGTGCATTTTCCTCTTCTGCACGCTCCAGTCGGTGCTCGCCGCGGTGGACTCCCTGCTCGAGGCCTCGAGCGGCAAGCGCCTCGTCACCCGCCACGCGGTGAGCCTCGTCTTCGACCTCCCCCTCGCCTACGAGAACCGGATCGCCACCGTCCCCGGCGTCAAGAGAGTGGCGATCAGCACGTGGTTCGGGGGCGCCCTGCCCGCGAAGAAGGAAGGGAAGGCCGAGGAGAAGAAGGACGACGGGGAGGGCTCCACCACGGACTGGAGCAACTTCTTTCCGAACATGGCGGTGGAGGCGGAGCCCTTCCTCGCCATGTACCCGGAGTACAACCTGCCTCCCGACCAGTACCAGGCGTTCATGCAGGACCAGCGGGGCTGCATCATCGGCCGCAAGCTCGCGGACAAGTTCAATTGGAAGGTCGGGGACACATTCTTCCTCGAGAGCTTCATTCCGCCCTACCGGAAGCCGGACGGGCCGTTCGAGTTCACGGTGAAGGGGATCTTCGACCACGACGAGAAGTTCCCGAACACCGACACGAACGTCATGTACTTCCATTTCAAGTACCTTCACGAAGCGACGGGGCGGACGGTCACCGCCGGAACCTACTGGAGCGAGATCAACGACCCCGAGCAGGCGGGCGCGGTGAGCAAGGCGATCGACGACCTCTTCGTGAACAGCGACAACCAGACGCGCACGGAGACGGAGAAGGCCTTTGCCGCGGGCTTCATCTCCATGGCGGGGAACCTCGCCCTCCTCCTGAACGGCATCGGCCTCGCCGTGGCCTTCACGATCCTTCTCGTGACCGCGAACACCATGAGCATGGCCATCCGCGAGCGCCGCACCGAGATCGCGGTCCTGAAGACGCTCGGCTTCTCGAGCGTGCAGGTCATGGGGCTCGTGGTCGCGGAGGCCCTCGCCCTCGGCGTACTCGGGGGCGCTCTCGGAATCCTGGGGAGCCACGGCATCATGTGGATGCTCACCCACACCCCCGGCATCAAGGACATGCTCGCCGGCATCGGTCTCACCTCCCTCGACCTCAAACCCGTCGTGGCCACGCTCGGCTTCGGGGTCGCCCTCCTCCTCGGCTTCCTCGCGGGGCTCGTCCCCGCGCTCAACGCCTACCGCTCGAAGATCACCGACATGCTGAGGACGGTGTAGCCATGGCCCTTCCCCTCTCCTACAACGTCCGCAACGTGCGCGTGCGGTGGCAGGTGACGCTGCTCGCGATCGTGGGGATAGCACTCGTGGTCGCGGTCTTCTCGGTGCTCATGGCGATGTCCGAGGGTTTTAGCATCGCCCTCCGCTCCACCGGCCGGCCCGACAACGCGATGATCGTGCAGCGGGGCTCGGGCTCCGAGCTCACCTCCGGCGTGCCGCTCGATCAGCGCAACCAGATCATCGTGGACGAGCGCGTCGCCCGCGGGAGCGACGGGCAGCCCCTCGCCTCGTGGGAGTGGGTCATCGTCATCAACCTCGACAAGATCGACGGCAACCCCACGAACGTGACGCTCCGCGCGGTGACGCCGCGGGCCTTCCAGGTCCGCGAGGGTGTCGACATCGTCGAGGGCCGGAACTTCACGCCCGGGCTCGACGAGGTGATCGTGGGGCGCAAGCTCAGCCACCGGATCAAGGACCTCGGCATCGGGCAGTCGGTCAAGTACCAGCGGAAGGAATTCAAGATCGTCGGGCTCTTCGACTCGAAGGGCGGAGCCTTCGAGAGCGAGATCTGGGGCGACTACGACACCTTCGGCGCGGTGTTCCAGCGCGGCTCCGGGAGCAACTCCCTCGTGGTGCGGATGAAGGACGCGGCCGCCATCCCCGAGCTCGACCGTTGGATCCGGGCCCAGCCCCAGATGCAGCTCCAGGCGCTCTCCGAGCGGAAGTACTACGAGGAGCAGGCGGGTCCCCTCGCCTCCATCCTGAAGAACCTCGCCAACTTCGTCGCCTTCGTGATGGGCGTGGGGGCCGTCTTCGGGGCCATGAACACCATGTACGCGATCGTGGCCGCGCGCACGCGCGAGATCGGCACTCTTCGGGCTCTCGGGTTCTCGCGCAAGTCCATCCTCTTCTCGTTCCTCCTCGAGTCGATCTTCCTCGCGGTGCTCGGGGGAGCGCTCGGCGTCCTCCTCGCCTATCCCATGAACGGCTTCTCCACGGGCACCGGGCAGACGCAGAGTTTCAGCGAGATCGCGTTCTCGTTCCGCATCACCCCGCAGATCGTCGCGATCGGCATGGCGTTCGCGGTCGTGATGGGGGTGATCGGGGGCCTGCTCCCAGCGCTCCGGGGCGCCCGGCTTCCCATCACCACGGCGCTGCGCGAGGCCTAGGCGGGCCTAGACCGCGACTCCGGGGCCCGTCATGTAGTCGCCGTACCAGGCGGCCCGGGGCGTGTCCGTCGCCGGCATGTTCTCCGCCCCGGGGGTGGGGGCGGGAGGTCGATCCTCCTCTTCGTAGCCCCACGCGCGGGTCACCAGCCCTCGCGCCCGCGCCTCGGCCACCGCGGCCTGGTTCTTGGCCTCCGCGGCGAAGAAGAGCGCGTCGCGGATGACGCTCGGGTCGTCGCCCTTCTGCTCCTCGACGAACGCGAGCTGCCGGAAGCGCACCGGACGCAGGTCTCCGACGAAGCCGGCGCTTATGACACCTTCCCCGTCCGCCTCGCACCGGAGGTCCCCGACGGCGTCGGGCGGAGGGAGCGGGGACGTCGCGGGGCGCGGGGACCGCCACTTGACCTTGTGCTTGCGCCGCTCGACGACGCCTCGCGTGCGCTGCAGCCGCTGGCCGTCCCACATCGTGCTCGTCACCTCGACCTCGTCGCCTTCGAGGGAGATCCTCGGATGGCTGCCCGTGACGAAGACCTCGGGCGCGTACCAGTCGATGCGCCCGTCGTCCTGGAGGCGCCCCAGAGCGCCCTCGATCAAGGGACCCTGGAAGCCGATGGGCGGCCCGAAGGAATGCGCCTCCACCACCCAGCCGTCGTCGTCGAGGGCGATCGCGGGCTGGCGGAGGGCCTGGGCGGCGACGGCGTAGGCGGCCTTGCGGCGCCACTCGATCCCGAGCCCGGGTCCAAGCACCGCCCCCGTCCAGCAGACGAGGTCGCCCACCGACGAGCGGTAGGCGAGGACCACGTCGCCGCGGCCGTTCGTGGCGATCGCCGGCTCGCTTCCGTGGGTCCAGCGGTACGCGGCGCGCGTGCTCCCGTCGCCGGAGAGGATGCAGAGAACGCGGCCGCGGAGCGCGTCCGTGTCCCGCCAGGCCCCCTCCTCGTCCCGCTCCTCCCGCGTGAAGAGCTTCGTGCCGAAGGCGGCCTCGAGCATGCGGTTCAAGTCCTCGAGGTCTCCACCCTCCTCGTTGTCCGTGAGGTCGTCCTTGGCGTCGAGCGTCACGGTGATCGGCGCGTGGCCGTCGTTGGCCTCGGACCACGACGAGATGGCTCCGAGCCAGGCGCGGAGCAGGGGAGTGTCGGGGTTCCCGCTCCCGAGGGCCACCTCCGAGCCCGGCTTCAGGTGGCCGACACGGTAGTCCGAGAGCTGGTCGTAGCCGTTGTCGTGGAAGTCGAGCTCGACGTCGCGGATGCCGAGGTCGAGCTGCCCGGGGATGGACCCGCGGGCCCCGCCGGAGTAGCTGTTGTGCGTGGTCTTGAAACGGGTGAGGTCGTAGCGAGCCATGGTCGAGCCTCCCTCAGGGAGCGCCGGTCACGACGGGGAGCGACACGTGCGACGGATGCCTCGCCGAGCGGTGGATGCGGTGAGTGGCGGCGCGGAAGTCCCCGTCCTTCGCCAGGAAGATGTTCGGCACGAAGGTCTGGGGGTTGCGGTCGATCAGCGGGAACCACGTGCTCTGGACCTGCACCATCACGCGGTGCCCGCGCCGGAACGAGTAGTTCTGGGTGTGCAGGCTGAAGGCGTACTCGAGCACCGCCCCCGGGGTGATCGCCTCGGGCTTTTCGAAGCTCTTCCGGTAGCGCCCGCGGAAGATCTCGTTCGAGACCATGAGCTGGTAGCCCGCGAGATCCCAGCTCTCCGGGTTGTCCTCCGGGTACACGTCGATGAGCTTGACGATCCAGTCCGCGTCGCTGCCGGTGGTCGACGCGAAGAGGTGCGCCGTGACCTCGCCGGCGATCGTCAGATCCCGCTCCAGAGGAGCCGTCTCGAAGGTCAGCACGTCCGGGCGATGATCGACGAAACGCTGATCCTCCACGAGCCACGTCCGCCACTGGGACCCTCCGGGGAAATACGTGGCTTGGATGGGGTGGCGGCGGTAGGGGACGGGATGCGCGGGGTCCGAGAGGTAGCTGTCGAAGGCGGTGTCGCCTCCCGTGGGCGGGGCCCCGAGGCCGAGTGTCCGGTCCGGCCCGAAGTACGCGCGTCGCTCTTCCGTCTTCGTCGTGGGCGGCCACGTGTCCCACCGCCGCCAGCGGTTCGATCCGGCTTCGAAGGTGAGCGCCTCGGGCAGTGAGAGGTCGCCCTCGCCCTTGAGGTAGTGGGCGAAGAACGGCGCTTCCACCTCGTCGCGGAAATGCTTGCCGGTGGCGCCGTCGAACGGGATCGGCCCGAGCTTGTCGCCTGGCCCGAGCCGCCACCCCCCGTGGTTCCAGGGGCCGACCACGAGCCGGCTCAGGTTCTGCGAGTCGTGCTTCTCGAGCGCCCGGTAGATCGCGAGGGGCCCGTAGAAATCCTCCTGGTCCCACCAGCCGGCGACGCTCAGTGTCGGGACAAGGACGCTCTTGATGTGGGGGATCATGGTCTGACGCTTCCAGAACTCGTCGTAGTCCGGGTGGGAGACGTAGTCGTTCCACGTCGGGATCGTCTCCCTGAAGAGCCGCGCGTTCACGTTCGCGAGCGACCCCAGCGCGAGGTACCACCCGAACGTGTCGTACCGGTTGAAGGCGAACTGCTTGCCCTCCTTGCCGCTCTCCAGCTCGTAGGCGTACTCGAAGCCGTAGCTCAAGCGGAACGCGCCGTTGTGGTGGAAGTCGTCGCCCAGCCACATGTCCGCGGGCGAGGCCTGGGGCGAGATCGCCTTGAGGGCGGGATGCGGCTCGAGCGCGCCCATGATCGTCGTCCAGCCGAGGTAGGAGACGCCGGTCATGCCCACCCGGCCGTTGTTCCCGGGGACCTTCGCGATCAGCCACTCGATCGTGTCGTACGTGTCCGTCCCCTCGTCGAGGGCCTTCGTATCGGCGGGATCGCGGGCCGGCCGCTGCATGACGAACGTGCCCTCCGAGCCGAACTTCCCGCGGATGTCCTGGTACACGAAGATGTAGCCGTCGTCGGCGAGCGTCTTCCAGGCCGTGCCCGGGCGCTCCTTGATGTCCGCGATACCGTACGGCGTTCGCAGCAGCAGGAAGGGCAGGGGCCCTTTGCGGTCGCTCGGGACCAGGATCTTCGTATTCAGCCGCACGCCGTCGCGCATCGGGATCATCTCTTCCGTGACCGTCCACGCTTCGGCGCGCGGGTTCGCCTCGTCGAGCCTTGCCGCCACGGGCCGAAGCGCCGCGAGAGCCACGAGAGCGGCCGCTGCCCGCCGAAACGCCTGCCCTCTGTCCATAAAGTGTTCCTCCCCATGACCTTCCCCGGGGTGTGGCCTCCGGGAGTGATGAACTTAACAGAGGGTCGGCCTGGATTTCTCGTAACTATTGATAGAAGCGGCCCCGAATGGCCGCGAGGAGAGGCCATGAGCAGCCGGGTCACGATACGAACGGCCGCAGCCGTAACCCTCGTACTGGCCCCCCTCGCGGGCGCGGACGACGCCACCGAGCAGTCCCTCAAGCGACACTTCGAAGGCCGGGACGTCGTCGTCCTGATCGACATGCCGGCCAGCCAGGCCGGCGTCGACGTCTACCCGGAGCGAGAGTACCCGCTCGACTACGGCAAGGCCTCGGGCCGCATCGGCGACGACGGCGCCTCGATACGCCGAGGGCAGAGGGTCACCGTGACCAGGGTGCACCTGAAGGACGACCTCATCGAGTTCCATCTCGGGGGAGGGGGCTTCAGCCAATTCCGCCACGGCTCGAGCACGATCCCCGCCCGGATCACCCCGAAGTCGAGCCACGAGCGCGACCTCGAGCGTCGCCTCCAGAGGGAGTCGGATCCCGACGAAAGGCGTGAGATCCGCCGCGACCTCGACCGGGTGCGCCGGCAACGCGAGTACCTCGACGAGCAGAACCGGGCCATGGCCGAGGTCGTCAACGAGCAGCGCCGCCAGCGGGATCACGAGCGGGCGGTCGACATGGGCTCGCGCTTCAACATCCGCTTCGAGAAGAAGGACGTGCCGGCGGATTACCGCACCCCCGACGGCGTCGTGCGCGCGCTCGAGAAGTACGTGGATTTCCTGAGCCTCGCTCCCCGGCCGCCGCGGCGGCCCGAGGACCTCGTCGCCGACGGGGCGGGGAATGCCTCGCTCGACGTCCCGCGCGCGCACAAGGGGATGACGCGCGAGGAGGTCGAAGCGTCCTACGGGCGGCCGCAGCGCGAGGACCGGAGCCGCGAAGGCGAGCTTCAGGTGACCGTAGCCGCGTACGAGCAGGACGGTGAGCGCGTCGAGGTCACGTACGTGGACGACGTGGCGGTCCGGGTCGCTTCCCTCGAGAGGCGCTAGGGGCGCGGGAGGTCCGTCCGACCGGCGTGATAGGATCCGCGCCGATCGGCCTCGGGTCGAGAGCGACCTGGGTGAAGATCCGTATCCAGCGGATTGATCTCGCTCCTGATGACCCACCGGCCAGCGGCTGACCAACAAAAAGGAAATTCGCTCATGAGAGCTGCTTCGACGGTGATGGTGTGTCTGCTCTTCGCCTCCGTCGCCGGCGCCGACGACGCACCGCTCTGGCTGCGGTACCCGGCGATCTCGCCCGACGGCCGGACGATCGCCTTCACGTACAAAGGGGACATCTACTCCGTCCCCGCGAACGGGGGGGCGGCCACGCCGGTCACCATCAGCGAGTCGTACGAGTTCGCGCCGATCTGGAGCCACGACGGCAGGAGCCTCGCCTTCGCCTCGGACCGTTACGGCAATTTCGACATCTATGTGATGCCTTCCATCGGCGGCGAGGCCCGGCGGCTGACCTACCATTCCAACGGGGAGATCCCCTCGACCTTCACCGTCGACGACCAGGCCGTCCTGTTCTCCGGCTACCGGCAGGACGTCGTCACGAACGTCCAATTCCCGATCTCCATGATGGACGAGCTCTACCGGGTCCCGGTGGGCGGCGGCCGCGTCACCCAGGTGCTGCCGGCGCCCGCCCGGGACGCGACCTTGAATTCCTCGGGAGACCGGTTGATCTACCACGACATCAAGGGGTACGAGAGCAACTGGCGCAAGCACCATACTTCGGCGGTCACGCGCGACGTCTGGACCTACGACTTCAAGACCGGGACGTACCGGCAGGTCACCCAGTTCCCCGGCGAGGACCGCAACCCGGTCTTCGGCGCCTCCGACGACGAGTTCTACTACCTGAGCGAGCAGAGCGGCTCGTTCAACGTCCACAAGAGCTCGCTGTCGGCTCCCACGAAGAGCGTGCCTCTGACTCATTTCACCCGGCACCCGGTGCGCTTCCTGACGCGGTCGCGCGACGACACCTTGTGCTTCGGTTTCGACGGCGAGATCTACACCCTGCGGCCCGGCGGCGAGCCGCAGAAGGTAGCGGTGCGGATCGCGGTGGACGGGCGCGGCACGCTCGACCGGATCGTGCCGGTCAACGACGGCTTCACCGAGATGAGCCTGTCCCCCAACGGCAAGGAGTTCGCGTACGTGTTCCGGGGCGAGATCTTCGTGAGCGCCGTGGACGGGGGCGCCACGAAGCGGATCACCAACACCCCCTGGCAGGAGCGCAGCGTGCGCTTCAGTCCCGACGGCCGGCGCCTGGTGTATGCCGCCGAGGTCGACAACAACTGGAACGTCCATACCGCCTCGATCGTCCGGAAGGAGGAGCTGTACTTCTACCTGTCGACAGTCCTCAAGGAAGAGCCCGTGGTGGCGACACAAGGTGAAGAATATCAGCCCGCGTTCTCGCCGGACGGGAAGGAGGTCGCCTATCTGGAGAATCGCGTCGTCCTCAAGGTCATCGACATTGCGTCGAAGAAGACGCGCACCCTCATGACCGCCGACCGGAACTACTCGTATGCGGACGGCGACCAGTACTACGAGTGGTCCCCCGACGGGAAGTGGTTCCTGGTGCAGTTCGGCCATCCCGAGCGGGTGTTCACGCCGGAGGTCGGCCTAGTCGCCGCCGACGGCAAGGGGGCGATTCACGACCTGACCCAGAGCGGCTACGACGACTCGAGGCCGAAATGGGTCATGGACGGGAAGATGATGATCTGGGGGTCTACGCGGGAAGGCACTCGTCAGCAGGGCGGGGATTCCGCCGGCAGCGACGTCTACGGCCTGTTCTTCACCCGTGCGGCCTTTGATCGCTTCAATCTCACGAAGGAAGAGTTCGCGCTCCTGAAGGAGCAGGAAGAAGAGCAGGACAAGAAGAAAAAAGAGGCCGAAGAGAAGGCGAGCGGCACGAAGGGGAAGGCCGCGGCCGAGACGGACAAGACCGCCCCGAAGCCGGTCGTCATCGACTGGGAGAACCTGGCCGATCGCAAGGCCAGGCTCACCGTCCACACCTCGCCGGCGACCGACTGGATCCTGTCCAAGGACGGCGAAAAGCTCTTCTACCTGACCAAGTTCGAGAAGGGCAACGACATCTGGGTGACCGAGCTGCGCACGAAGGAGACGAAGCCGTTCGCCAAGATAGGGGCCCAGGCCGCGAGCATGCAGCTGTCGGCCGACGGCAAGTTCATCGTTCTCCTCGCCGACGGCAAGCCCCAGAAGGTCGACACGGGGGAGGGGAAGGTCGAAGCCCTGAAGGTCAGCGGCGAGATGCTCCTCCGGTCGGCCGACGAGAGGGCCTACATCTTCGACCACGCCTGGCGGCAATTCAGGGAGAAGTTCTACGTGGTCGACATGCAGGGGGTCGACTGGGACTTCTACTACCCCGCGTACCGGAAGTTCCTCCCCTTCATCAACAACAACCACGACTTTGCCGAGATGCTGAGCGAGATGCTCGGGGAGATGAACGCTTCGCATACCGGCTGCAGCTACCGGGACACACAGCCCAACCGCGACCAGACCGCCGTCCTGGGGGTGTTCATCGATTACGCCTTCCCCGGCGAGGGATTGAGGATCGCCGAGGTGCTGGAGGGCGGTCCCCTCGACAAGGCCGTGTCGAAGGTCAAGGCCGGGCATGTCCTCGAGCGGATCGACGGCCAGCCGACCACGGCGTCGATCGATTTCTACCAGCTGCTGAATCGCAAGGCGGGGAAGCTGACGCTCCTGTCGATGTACGACCCCACGGCGGGCACCCGCTGGGAGGAAACGGTGAAGCCGATCACCGGAGACGAGGAAAGGAAGCTCCTCTACAAGCGCTGGGTGAGCACTCGCCGCAAGGAGGTGGAGCGGCTGTCGGGCGGGAAGATCGGCTACGTCCACGTCCAGTCCATGGACGACGCGAGCATGCGCACCGTGTTCGAGGAGGCTCTCGGCCGCAGCCTCGGCAGGAACGCCATCATCGTCGACACGCGCTTCAACGGCGGGGGCAACATCCACGAGCAGCTGTCGGATTTCCTGAGCGGCAAGGTTTCGTTCGACATCGTTCCCCACGGCCAGTATGTCGGCTCGGAGCCGTACGACAAGTGGACGAAGCCCTCGATCGTCCTGATCGGCGAGAGCAACTACTCCGACGCCCACCTCTTCCCGGTCGCCTACAAGCTCAAGGGCGTCGGCAAGACGCTCGGCATGCCGGTGCCGGGCACGGGAACGTTCGTCTGGTGGGAGAAGCAGATCGATCCGACCCTGGTGTTCGGTATCCCCATGGGCGGCTGGCGCACGCCGGACGGGAAGTTCTGCGAGAACAACCAGCTCGAGCCCGACATCAGGGTGCGCAACGAGCCGGACGTGATGTCCGGGGGCCGGGACCAGCAGATCGAGGCGGCAGTGAAGGAGCTGATGAAGCCGTAGGCGCGGGGAAGGACGTGATCGAGGAGATCGTCGTCGACTGCCCGACCTGCGGCGAGGGCATCGCGCTGGA
Organism: uncultured Acidobacteriota bacterium; assembly: GCA_963742595.1. Classification (GTDB taxonomy): domain Bacteria; phylum Acidobacteriota; class Vicinamibacteria; order Fen-336; family Fen-336; genus CAVPGH01. The sequence goes on from CAVUMT010000001.1 coordinate 3,438,012, forward strand.
CGTCGACACCACCGGCGGGGTCGAGCAGAGCTACGTCGAGGACTGTTCGGTGTGCTGCCGCCCGATGGAGGTCCTGGTCCGCTGCGAGCCGGGCCGGATCGTATCGATCAGCGTGACCTCCGGTTGACCCCGCGCCCTCCGACGCGCACGCGCTGCGCAACCGCGCGCAGCCGCTGGGCGTCGTCGTGTGGCATCCTTGGCTGGAAGCCTTGCCCGGCAGCATTTAAGGCGGCGGCACGAACAATGCTTGATGTCGACGCCATGCCCGCTCGCAGACTGCTCCTGGTCATCGTCCTCTCCGCGATGTTCCCGTCCGCGACGAAGGCCGGGTCCCCAGGGACCTGGGCGAGCGGCGGCCCTTACGGCGGAATCGTCACCGCCCTGGCCATGCATCCCACGAGCCACGTCCTTTTCGCGGGGACGAGCGCCGGCGTGTTCAGGTCCGTCGACTCGGGCGCAACGTGGACTCCCGCGCAGTCGGGTCTCGCCGCCGTCGAGATCAGGGTCCTCGCCCTGGATCCCTCGCCCCTGGGCACGCTCTACGCGGGGCCGCAGGCAGGAGGCGTCTACAAGTCCACCGATGGCGGGGTCACGTGGGCGCTGGCCAGCACGGGCCTCACGAGCCCTCTGGTCAGTGCGCTGGTCGTGGATCCCGCGACGCCCACGACGCTGTACGCCGGAACGTTCGGGGGCGGTGTCTTCAAGTCCGTGAACGCCGGTGGCACGTGGCTCCCCGCCAACACGGGACTGACCCATCTCTCGCTCGCGGCCCTCGCCATCGACCCCGGCACGCCCGCCACGATCTACGCGGCGACGAACGGAGGCGGTGTCTTCAAGTCCGCCAACGCGGGCGGCACGTGGACGCCCTCGAGCACGGGGCTCGAACCCAATCTCGACTCGCTGGTCGTGGATCCCTCGAATCCCTCCCGGCTCTACGCAGGGGGGCAATCCGGCGCGGTCTACCGGTCGACCGACTCCGGCGCGACCTGGGCCCCCTCGGTGAGCGGCCCGACCGGCGCCTTCGCCCGTGCGCTGGCCGTGGATCCCTCGACCCCCTCCAGGCTCTACGTCGGGACGAACAGCGGTCTCTTCAGGTCCATGGACTCCGGCTCGACGTGGACGGCCGCTCACACGGGCCTGACGCCGCTGGCGACGGCGGCGATCGTCCTCGACCCCGTGACGCCGGCCACGCTCTTCGCGGGTACCTCCGGCGGAGTCTTCAGGTCCACCGACGCCGCGACGCAATGGACGGCCGTCAACGTCGGCCTGGCCGCACTGGATGTGATCGATCTCGACATCGATCCCGCGATGCCGGCAAGGCTTTACGCGGCCGGTTACTCGGCGGGCCTGTTCAAGTCGACCGATTCCGGCGCCACGTGGACCGCCGTCGGGAGCGGCTTGTCGAACCAGACCGTCGCGGCGGTCGCCATCGATCCGACGGCCCCACCCACGATCTACGCGGGGACGATCGGGAGCGGGGTCTTGAAGTCGATCGACTCGGGCGCCAACTGGCTGCCTTCCAGCACCGGGCTGACGAACCTCAACGTCTGGTCCTTCGCGTTCGACCCCGTGAGCACCTCGACGCTCTACGCCGGAACGGCCGGGAGCGGCGTCTTCAAGTCCACGGACGCGGGGGGGACCTGGGTTCCCGCAAACGCCGGGATCGCAGGCGTGTACGTCACGGCCATCGCCATCGATCCCTCGACTCCCGCGACGATTTACGCGTCGACGTCCTCCGTCGTCTACAAGTCCACGAACGCCGGCGTCACGTGGATCCACTCCAGCACGGGTATACCGCCCGGCTACGCACACGCTATCGCCGTCGATCCCGACACTCCCACGACGCTCTACGTCGCAACCCAGGACGGGCTGTTCAAGTCCACAAATTCCGCCGCCACCTGGGTGGCCGCGAGCGCCGGGATAGGTCCGAACGCGTTGGCGATCCTCGTCGATCCCACGGATTCCAGCCGGCTTTACGTCGGGACTTCCGTTGGTATCTTCGAGTCCATTGACTCGGCCGGCTCCTGGGTCGCGGTCGACTCGGGCCTTCCGTATCGGGAGGGCTACGCCCTGGCGTTGGGTCCCGGGTCGACGACCCTGTACGCCGGTACGAATGGCGGCGTGTGGCAACGAGCCACCTCGATGGTCTCGACGGGCATGGCCTTCTATTCGTTGACGCCTTGCCGGGTCGTCGACACGCGGAATCCCGTCGGCACGTTCGGGGGCCCTGCCCTCGTGGCCGGTGCCGAACGATCGTTCCCGCTCTGGAGCCGCTGCGGCATTCCCTCCACTGCGCGCGCCATTTCCGTCAACCTCGCGGTCACCGAGCCGACCGCCGCCGGAAATTTGCGCCTCTATCCCGGGGGCACGTCGACGCCCCTCGTCTCCTCGTTGAACTACTCCGCGGGGCAGACCCGGTCGAACAACGCCATCGTCTCGCTCCTTCCCTTCGGCAGCATCGAGGTCCGCTGTTCGCAGGGGGGAGGCACGGCCCATTTCGTCATGGACGTCAACGGTTACTTCGAGTAGTCGGAACTCCGTCCGGACGGAGAAGGCGAATCGACCGTCAGCCCGTGCTGGACCGTGGGTAATGTATTAGTACATTGCCCACAGTTGCCGACGCTGAACGCGGACGACTCCGTCCGGGAAGAGTTCCTTGAGAAACTACTTGAAGTGACTCGCCCCGGGGCGAGTACCGAAAGTGACACCGAGGCCAGACAGCGACCGCCTGATTCGGTCCCCCGAAACGGCCAATTTCTTCTCGGGTCCTCCGTCCGGACGGAGTTGGCTAGTACGAGAGGTCACGCTCGAGCCGTCGGTCGCCATAACGGATGACGAGCTTCGTCCCCGCCATGTGGGGGGCGAGGTCGATGCGAAGCGCGGGCTCCGTCGATTCCACCCGCTCGAAGCGCGCCTGCTCGCGCCAGACGGTCGGTCCCTCGGGTGCTTGGGCCATGACGTTTCCCGGCTGAAGGAACTCGGGAACGCTCAGCTTCCGGAGCTCCACGCTCATCCCCTTGTCGTCGGCCGTGTTGGGATGGAAGACGAGCGCGTAGTTGCCGGCGGGGACGCTCGTCCCCTGGATCGAGACGGCGCGGGTGGTCTCGAGGCGGGCGAAGGGCCAGGTCCGGCTGTTGTAGAAGCCGTCGCCCGGCCGCTCCATGGCCGCGAAGGTGTTCGGCCCCCAGGGCGCGTTCAGGTAGAAGACCTTCACACCGGGTGCGCTCGCGATCTGGATCGTGATGGCGGGTTTACGCGGAGCCTCTTGCGCGGGAGACGTCTGGACGAGCGCGAGGATGGCGGCGAGCGCCACGAGGCCGGTCATGGCTTCCTTTCCGGCGAGCCTCCGAGCGTCTTGCTCAAAAAGCGCAGGCTGTCCTCGATCACGGAGAGGACGTAATCGTACCCGTGATCGCCGGGGTTGAGCGAGTAGGTGTGGAGGACGCCGCGCTCGCTGAGCCGGCGATGCAGCTCGCCGTTGCCCGCGGCAAGGCCGTAGCGGTCCGCGGACCCGCAGTCGAAGTAGAGGGAGGGCGCCGTCTTGGGGTCGACCTTCCGCGCGAGCTCCAGGGGATCGTTCGCCGCCCACAGGGCGGCGTCGATCGGATCGCCGAAGACGCGGTTGAATGCGGCCATCTGGCCGCCCCGGGCCCCCTGCTGGGAGGCGGGGGCCTTCTCCAGGAGCATCGCGCTGTGCGTGGCCGCCGCTCGATAGAGATCGGGGTGCGTGAACGCGATGCGGAGGGCCGCGTACCCGCCCATCGAGACCCCGAAGAGAGCGCGTCCCTCGCGCCCGGGCACCACGCGGAAGGTCTTCTCCACGTGGTCGATCGCGTCGCGCGTCACCACGTCCTCGTGGCGCCCCGCCGGACCGTTCACGTAGAAGGAGTTGCCTCCCTCTACGGCCACTACGACGAAGTCGGCGAAGGCGCCGCGGGCGCGCAGGCGGGCGAGGGCGCCGGCGAGTCCGCGCCCGTCCCAGAAACCGGGGCTCTCGAAGAGGCCGTGTAGCGCGTAGACGACCGGGTAGCGAGGGCCGGCGTCCGAGTAGGAGTCGGGAAGGTCCACCGTATACGTGACCTCGCGGCCGAGCGCGGGCGACAGGAAGCGGCCTGCCCGTACTTCTCCCCTGAGCGGGGGTGGCAGAACCCAAAGACTCACCGCCCCCGCGAAGGCTACGAGTCCCAGCCGTAGTTGCCCGCTCATGGCCGGCCCCTCATGGCCTTGTCTCCAAATACCGGGTCACGCTCGCGAGCACCGCATCCAGCTTACGCGGGGTCAGCTTGCCCGTGAAAGTGTTCTGCTGGGAGGGGTGGTAGCTCGCGAAGAGCCGCACGCCGCCGCCGATGTCGTGCGAGACGCCGTGGCCGAAGGCGGGGCGGCCGCGGGAAGGGTAGGCGCCCGTCTCGCGGAGCATCGCGAGGAAGCCGTCCATGGCCAGGCGCCCGAGGGCGAGCACGGCGCGGACGTCGCGGAGCGCTTTCCACTCGCGGGCGAGGTACTCCCGGCAGCTCGCGAACTCGGCGGGAGTGGGCTTGTTCGCGGGGGGCGCGCAGCGGGCGAGGGCGGCCACGTAGGCTCCGCGCATCTCCAGGCCGTCTCCGCGCGCGACGGACGTGGGCTGGCTCGCGAACCCGGCGCGAAAGAGGGCGGCGAAGAGGAAGTCGCCCGAGCGATCCCCGGTGAAGACGCGGCCGGTCCGGTTTCCCCCGTGGGCGGCGGGGGCGAGGCCCACTACGAACAGACGCGCGCGAGGATCGCCGAACCCGGGCACCGGCTTTCCCCAATACGTCTGGTCGCGGAAGCGCTTGACCTTCACCTGCGCGACCAGCCGGCACCACGCGCGCAGGCGCGGGCAGCGCTCGCAGGCGACGACGTCGCGGGATACCCGCGCAAGGGAGTCGCGGCTCGAGGGAGGCAAGGAAGGGAGTGGTCGCTAGCGCTTGCGCTTCTTCCCCTCGGTTCCCGTGGCGGCCTCCGCCTCCGCTTCCACGGCCGGCTTGGGGGCGGCAGCCTGGCCCTTCTTGGCCAGGCTCGCCTTCAAGGCCTCCATGAGGTCGATGATCTGGGCGCGCGGCGCCTCGGGCGCGGCCGTCACCTCGTGGCCCTCGACCTTCTTCTGGATCGCCTCGTGGTAGCGCTTCCGGACATCGTCCTCGTAGTGCTCGGGGTGGAACTCGTCGGAGGCGATCTGCTCGATGATCTGCATCGCGAGCTTCAGCTCCGGCTCCTTGATCTCCGCGTCCCCGACCGGGACCTCGGAGATGGGCTTGACCTCGTCCGCGTAGAGGAGCTGCTGCATCACGAGCCCGTTTTCCTTCGGGCGGATCATCACGAGGTACTGCTTGCCCCGCGCCGCCCATTTGGCGAGGGCCACCCGCCCCGTCTTCTTCATCGCCTCGTTGAGCAGGCGGAAAGCCTTGTCTCCGCCCTTGTCGGGCCCGAGGTAGTAGGGCTTGTCGTAGTAGATGGCGTCGACGGTCGCGGCGGGGACGAATTCCGTGATTTCGATCGCCTTCTGCGCCTCCTGGGCCATCGCCTTGATCTCGTCCTCGGTGAACGAGACGTACTGGTCCTTGGAGAACTCGTAACCCTTCACCATCTGGTCGCGGGGGACGATCTCGTTCGTGGTGGGGTTGATGTACTGCTGCTTGAGGCGGCTCTTGGTCTTGCTGTCCAGGAGGTTGAAGGACACCGCGGCGGAGGATTCACCCGCGGAATAGGTCCGGATCGGAATGGAGACCATGCCGAAAGAGAGAGTGCCGGTTCCGATAGAGCGTGCAGCCATGAGTGAATTCTACACCTCGGGGATGGGACAACAATCCGTCGGAGGGGCGTGTACGATCGGGCGGCGGGGAGGGTGATGTCGCAGCAGAAGCGCGATCTCGTGATCGTCGGAGCGGGGCCCGCCGGCCTCGCGGTGGCGATCGCCGCGCACCAGGCGGGTCTGGACTACGAGGTGCTCGAGAAGGGGTGCCTCGTCCACTCGATATTCCATTTCCCCCGCAACATGACCTTCTTCACGACGCCCGACCTCCTCGAGATCGGCGGCCTGCCCTTCGTGACTCCCTACGAGAAACCCACGCAGTGGGAGGCGCTCCGCTACTACCGGAGGGTGACGGACACCTACGCCCTGCGGATCGCCCTCGGCGAGGAAGTCCGGGAGATCGAGCGGGATGGGGAAGCCTTCCTCCTGCGCCTGGAAAGCGGGGGCGACCGCCGGGCCGCCGCGGTGGTGCTCGCCACCGGCTACTACGATCACCCCAATCACCTCGGCATCCCCGGCGAGGATCTCCCCCATGTCTCCCACTACTACGACGAGCCGCACCCTTTCTACCGAAAAAAAGTGGTGGTGGTGGGGGGAAAGAACTCGGCGGCCATCGCCGCCCTCGAGCTCGCGAGGGCGGGCGCTTCCGTCACGCTCGTGCACCGGGGGGAACGGATCTCGGATTCCGTGAAGTACTGGATCAAGCCCGACCTCGAGAACCGCATCAAGGACGGGGCGATCGCCGTCCGCTTCGGCGCGCGCGTAGTCGAGATCCGGCCCGCCGTCGTGACGGTGGAGAGCGCGCGGGAGAGCACCGAGCTGCCCGCGGACGGCGTCTTCCTCCTCACCGGCTACCATCCGGACGCGGAGTTCTTCCGGCGCGCCGGCGTGCGCGTGGACCCGGAGACGCTGAAGCCGGAGCTCGACCCCGCGACCTTCGAGACGAACCTGCCCGGCCTCTACATGGCCGGCTCCGTCGTCTCCGGCCGGGAGACGGGGAAGATCTTCATCGAGAACGGCCGATTCCACGGCGAGGCGATCGTGCGCGCGATCGTCGGCCGCAAGGTGGTAGCGTAGAGGAAGCGAAAGGAGTCCCGATGGCGAAGCGCAAGACCCGCCCCGTCCGAAAGGCCTCCCGGAAGAGAGCCACCCGGAAGAAAAAGGCGCGACGCGGGCCCGAAACCCTGCGCCTCCGCGCGACGTTCCCCACTCTCACCGTCGACGACCTCGAGCGGAGCATCCGTTTCTACACGAACGCCCTGGGCTTCGTGGAAAAGGAGCGCTGGAAGAACGACAAGGGCGAGACGATGGGGGTCATGCTCCTCGCCGGCGTCTGCGAGCTGGGCCTGTCCCAGGACGACTGGGCGAAGGGCAAGGATCGCAAGAAGGGCGTGGGCTTCAGCGTCTCGTGCGAGACCGCTCAGGACGTGGACGCCCTCGCCCAGCGGGTCAAGGGAGCGGGCTACGCTCTGGCCTCGGAGCCGAAGGACGAGTGGGGCGTCCGCGGCTTCGCCGTGGACGACCCGGACGGGTTCCGCTTCAACGTCTACCGCGAGAAGTAGGCGCGGGCCTCCGCTCACCGGTTCCGGAGCAGCACGATCACGTCGGCGATCTCGTCGATGAGGGCGACGTCGAGGTCGCCGTCGCCGTCAGAGTCGAGTGCGAGGGCACAGGAGCCGGCGGCGGGGGCGGGCCGGGCGGTGCCCAGGGAGAAGCTGCCCGCGCCGTCGTTGCGCAGGATCGCCCAGCCCCGATCGAAGTTCGAGACCACCCAGTCGAGGTCCGAGTCGCCGTCGAGGTCGCCCAGGTCCGAGGCGAGGCCGAAGCGGCCGACGGAGAGGGTCTGGGCCAGGCGGAGGCCGCCCCGGCCGTCTCCCAGCAGTATGGAGGCGTTGTTGGACTGGCCGTTGGCCGTGGCTACGTCCGCTGCCCCATCGCCGTTGAGGTCGCCGGTGGCGAGCTGCCAGACTTCGCCCCCCGCCGGCGTCCGCGAGACGAGAGCGAACGACCCGTCGCCGCGGCCCGCGAGGACCAGGATTTCCCGGCTCTGGTGCGCGCCCACCACGAGGTCCAGGAGGCCGTCGCCGGTCATTTCCTCGCTGGCAAGGGCCCATTCGCCGTCGCCACCGCCTTCGAAGAACGTGGGAGGGCCGAAGCGGCCTCCGCCGTCGTTCCGGAGGAGCGAGAGGTTGCTGCCCTGGGCGTTCGTGTTGACGATGTCGGTGTCGCCGTCGCCGTCCGCGTCGAGGACGGCGAGACCGCGGGGCGCACCGCCGACCGCGACGCTCTGGGCGGGTCCGAACGTCCCGTCCCCCCGACCGAGCAGGATCGCGACGGTGTTCCCGTCGATGCTGGCGACGCAGACGTCGATGAGGCCGTCGCCATTGAAGTCGGCGGCTTCGGAAGGGCTCGCCCGCGGTCCTACCCCCGAGGGAGCGAGGAAGTCGTCGAAGAGGCCCGAGCGGTCTCCGCGGTTCAGGAAGACGCGCACGTCGGCCGAGTCCTCGTTCACCGTGACGAGGTCGGGAAACCCGTCGCGGTTGAGGTCCGAGGCCACGCCGCCGTAGACCCGGGTTCCCGGGCCTCCGGGGAATCGCGTGGAGAGCGTGCCCACGGCGTCGAGAGTCATCGACGTCGGGGCCACGCGGGTCCAGAAGCGAGAATGGAAGCCGCCCGGAGGCAGGGAAGTGTCCTCGCCCCGGACGCCCACGAGCGAGACCGTCACCGGCTCTCCCGCCTGGAACGGACGGCGGGGGACGAGGGTGACCGTGCGTCCCCCGTCGGACATGCGGAAGTCGCCGAGAGCGGGTCCGCTCCAGCGGCCGAACGCGGTGAACGTGCGCGGAGTGACGGACGTCGCCTGGATCGCGCGGTCGAAGCGGACCGTGATCTCCGAAGCGGTGGATGCGCTCCGTGACTGGGCGGCGGGCTCGACTCCGAGGGGGCGCAGGCCGGACGGTCCGGCTGGCGTCTCGCCCCCGCCGTTACAGCCGGCTCCGGCGAGGAGAGCCAGGAGCACCCGCTTGCTCAAAGCGGTCGGGCTCCGGCTCTAGGTCGCCGGCGCTTTCTCCGCGGGCGGTGCATCGGGCGGGGCCACCCACGCCGCGATGGCCTCGCGCGTCCAGTGGTGGTCGTCGTTGAGGTGGAGGATCATCGCGCCCAGGGCGAGCCGCTTCTTGCAGCCCTCCGGGCACGAGCGCAGCGTGTTCTCGAGGCAGTCGAAGAGCCGCTCCAGGTGCACGGGCCTTATGCCCGTCGCTTCGAGCGGCAGGTGGTACATGCCCTCGTATGCCGCGCCCAGCGCGCAGGAAGCGCGCCGGCCCTCGAAATACTCTCCATAGGCCTGATCGGGGCGTGCCGAAGCCCCGCTCAGGATGGCCTGGGCGAGCTCGATCTCGTCGTGGCGGATCTCGTCACGCGTGGGGTAGCGGGGCGTCCCCCCCGGGCTGAAGAAGGGCATGGGCCAATGTGTCACCAGTCCCGGCGATCTGCAAGGCCAAAGTTTTGAACCGGACCTCGGCGGCTACTCGCGGAGCGCGCGGCGCACGGCGTCGACGAGGTGCTCGGGGCGATAGGGCTTCTGGATGAAGCCGGCGAGGCCGCGGCCCACGAACCGGCGCGTCGCTTCCGCCTCGGAGTACCCCGACGAGAGGAGCACGCGCACCGTGGGGTCCAGCCGCCGCAGCTCCTCGAACGTCTGCTCTCCCGAGAGCCCGGGCATCGAGAGGTCGAGGAGCACGAGCCCGATCTCCGTCCGGTTCTCGCGGAACAGCTGGACGGCGGCGGCGCCGTCCCTGGCCACCAGGGTGTCGAAGCCGGCGACCTCGAGCACGGAGTTGATGACCTCGCGCACCGCCTCCTCGTCGTCCACCACGAGCACGAGGTCGCGCGCCGGGGAGGAGCCGGGGGAATGCCGCTCGTCGGCGGTCTCCAGGCTCGCGGGGAAGAGCAGCGTGAACGTGGCTCCCGTTCCCGGCGCGCTCTCCACGCGCAGCCCGCCGCGGTGGCCCCTCACGATGCCCTGGGTGGCGGCGAGGCCGAGGCCGCGGCCCGTGCTCTTGGTCGTGAAGAAGGGCTCGAAGATCCGCGAGAGGATCGCCTCGTCCATGCCCGCTCCGTCGTCGCGCGTCTCCAGGACGACGTAGCGTCCGGGGGCGAGGGGCTCTCCCGTGGGGCTGCGCACGCTCAGGTCTCCCGGCCCCACGTCGCGCACGCCCGTGGAGACCGTGACGTGCCCCGTCTTCGCCCCGATCGCCTCCGACGCGTTCATGATGAGGTTCATGACCACCTGCTGGAGCTGACCCGCGTCCGCGGCGAGCGGAGGGATCGCTTCGTCGTAGCGTCCGGAGAGGGAGACGTTCTTGGGGAGGGCCGCCCCGAGGAGGCTCACGTTCTGGCGGACGAGCTCGTTCAGGTCGATGGGGCGGATCTCGAAGTGCCCGCGCCCCGAGTACGCGAGCATCTGCTTGGTGAGGACGGCGGCCCGCTCCGCCGCCGCCATCGCCTTCAGCACGTGCTGGTGCTCCACCGAGCCCTCCTTCAGCCGGGTGAGCACGAGCGCGTTGTGGCCGAGCATGACCGCGAGCAGGTTGTTGAAGTCGTGGGCGATCCCTCCCGCGAGCACCCCGAGGCTCTCCATCTTCTGGGCGAGGCGCAGCGCCTCCTCGGTGCGGCGGCGGTCCGTCACGTCCTGGAGGAGGGAGAGGAGGCAGCGGCGTCCCGAGAGGTCGATGACCTCGGCGGAGAGCAGCATCTGGCGCCGTTCCCCACTCGCGGTCACGAAAGTAGCCTCCTCGTCGGAGACGCGCGCGCCCTGGCGGAGGACGCCGAGGAGCCGGTCGCGCTCCCCGGGCTCCGACCAGATGCCGAGCTCGACGGACGTGCGCCCGATCAGGGTCTCGCGGGGATGACCGATGAAGCGCACGAAGCTGTCGTTGACGTCCAGGAAGCGTCCGTCCTCCAGCGAGGTGATCGTGATGGAGGCCGGGCTCAGCCGGAACGCGCGGGCGAAGCGGTCTTCCGAGGCGCGCAGCGCGTCCTCCGCCGCGCCCCTCTCCGCGACCTCCGCGCGCAGCCGCTCGTTGGCGGCCTCGAGGTCGGCCGTGCGCTCCCGGACGCGCTCCTCCAGGCTCTCCTGGTGGCGGCGCAGGTCGTCCTCCAGGCGCTTCCGATGGAAGAACTCGGGCACGCTCACCGTCGCGTGCCGCCGGGGCGTCTCCGCCTCCCCCGCCCCCCGCCAGAAGCGCTGGAGGTGCTCCTCGATCCGGGACGGAGGGGCCATGATGAAGCGGCAGCGCTTCCCGCCCGCCGCGAGGCATTCCGTCTCCACCGCCACCAGGGGGAGCCCGAAGCTCTCCTCGCACCAGCCCGACGAGTAGCCCGCGTTCATGATGCAGACGGGGACGGGGCTCGAGCGCCCGTGGCTCTGCCAGGCGTGGGACTCGAAGCTGAACGGGTGGTCGTAGACGAGGAAGAAGTCCTCGTCGGGGGAGGGCCGCGAGTCGGGGAGGATATCCACGAACGCCCAGCCCGCGTACGCAAAATGCACGGGGCCGGCGGAGAGCCTCTCGATGGGGTCGGTGACCTTCATCCTTTCGCGGAAGGTGCGCGCGTCGGCCTTGCCTATGGCGTGCGCGGTGTCGAAGAGGAGGTTGCTCGCCACCGTCCGCGCCTCCTCCGGCCCCTTGTCCTGGTAGAGCGAGCTCACGAGGTCGAAGAACTCGACGGACATCGAGGCCGCGCGCACGAGGATGTAGCGCTCGCCGGAGATCGAGATCGTCCCCTGCTCGGGGTTCTCCACGCGGTCCTGGAAGTAGCGGCTCACGTATTCCTGGGCCGCGGTGAAGACGGGAGCGAACGCTGCAGGGACCTTGACCGTGCGGAGAGGACCGCCGCCGCCTTGACGCGAGTCCTTCGGGTTGCCGCTCTTGGCGCTCTTGGCCACGGAGACTAGAGAGGATAGCGCAGCGCCAGCGAGCACGCCTAGCGCGGGAGCTTGAAGGTCAGATAGACGATGATGTGAACCTTCACGGGCACGCCGTCCTTCTTGCCCGGGAGGTAGCGCCGCTGCAGAACGTGGGCGACCGCGGCCTGCCGAAGGATCTCGTTGCCCGGGGAAACCGCTTTGGCTTCGGACACGCGGCCCTGCTCGTCCACGAGCGCGCTCACCATCACCGATCCCTGGATGCGGGAGGCCTTCGCGAGCTGCGGGTATTCCACGGGAGCGCTCTTCTGCAGGACCGGTGCCGTGACTCCCGGTGCGTCCGCGGAATGGACGATGGGGGCGGTGGGGGCACCGGGCGCGGCCTCCGGCGGGTTGGGCGTGGCCGTCGCGGGCACGGCCGAAGGCGCGGGGGTGGGCGCTCCCGCCAAGGAGGTCGCCGCCGCCGACGGTGGCGGCTCGATCGCGGCAGGGGCGGCTCCCTCCGCCACGGTCACCACCGCGGCGGGGGTGGTGCCCACGGATGGCGTGGGCCGAGGGGTGGGAGTCGGTGGCGTGGCCGCGGCACGGGCCGCCTGGAAGCGCGCCTCCTGAGCCTCCATCTCCTCCGCGATCCTTCTCCGTTCCGCCTTCTGGCGCTCTTCCTGCTCGGCCCGGACCTGCCGTGCGGCCTCGTCCTGCGCCCGTGCCACCGCCGCCTGATCCACCGCCCGTCCCTTCTTCGCGGCCTCCGCTTCCAGCTTCTGCCGCGCCGCCTCGGCGGCCGCCGCCTCCGCCTGCGCCTTCTCCTCCTCGATGGCCTGGAGCCGCGCCTCCAGCTCCTTCACCCGCGCAAGCGCCGCCTGCTCCTCGGGAGCCGGCGTCGGCTCCGGAGTCGGGGCCGGAACGGCAGGCGCGCGCAGGAAGACGAAGGACCCGGCGGCCACCGCGGCGAGCAGGAGGGCCGCCAGCCCCAGCTTGACGGCCCGGCCGCGATCGACCGCTGCCGGCCGGTGAGTGGCGGCACGCCCCGAAGCCGGTCGCCCCGGGGAGGCACCCGCCGCGCGGGGGGTAGCGGCCCCACGGCGCACGGCAGCCGAGGCCTGGGGGACGGGAGCCGCCACCCCTGCATCCGAACGCGCCGGGTGGACCGCCTCGGCGGCGGGCGCCGGTCGCGGAACCTCCGGCGCGGGGGTCGCGTAGCTGGCCTGGCGTTCGCGGTCGAGCCGGCGCGACTCGTTCTCGACGACCTCCCGGTAGAGCGTGTACATGAAGTAGGCGAGGTTGAACGTGGTGGGCGAGAAGTCTCCCGAGAACAGGAGGGCGTCGAGGGTCCGGCGCAGCTCGTGGGCGTCGGCGAAGCGGCCGGCGGGGTCCGGTTGCAGGGCCTTCGCGAGCACCTCGGCGATCGGCGAGGGCAGCGGCTCCCCATCGAGAAGCTGCACCTCGTCGAGCGGGGTGTCCGGAGGCGACGCGGACAGACACTCGAGCAGGAGGGCGCCCACCCCGAACACATCGCTCCGGGGATCCGCGACCCCTTCCTGTTGCTCGGGAGCGAGTCGGCGGAGCCTCTCCTCCGGGAGGTGCCCTTCCCAGGCCCGGCTCGTCCACCAGCCGAATCCCCGGACGGCTACGTCTCCTTCGTACGAGACGATCACGGTGTCCGGGCCGACCATCCCGTGAACGAAGGGGCCGCCGTCCGGAGAGGCCTGGCCGTGGGCGTGCTCGACGGCGGCCGCCACCCGGCTCGCCATCTGGAGGGCGTTGTCCGGTGCGATCGGCATCGCCTCCTTGCGGCTCCGCCCGAGGACCGCCCGGAGGCTCTTGCCTTCTACGAGGTCGGAGGCGACGAAGGCCGCGCCGTCGACTCGTCCCACCTCCTGGATCGCGATCGCGTTCGGCCCGCCCAGGCGAGCGGCCGCCCGCAGGTGCTCGAGGAGCGTCTCCTTCTCCGCGAGGGCGGGGCTCACTCGCAACAGGTTGACGAGCCGCTCGAGGTCCCTCCCCGCGAGGGCGGCCGCCCGGTATTCCGCACCAAGCCAGTCCGCCTGCAGCTGCTCCAGCAGCACGAACCTGCCGAAACGGTCGGGCATTGGGGTCACCGGTGCAGAAAACGTAAACAAATCTAACACCCCGGGAGGGTGGCGCCAAAGCACCTCAGCGTGACGGTGCGCTCGAGCGGGCAAGCGAGCGGTACGCCGCGATCGCCGCCGCTCCCACCACGGCCGCCGCGAGGGTGGACAGCCAGAACGACGCGTCGGGACCGGACTCCCACACGAGGGGAGCGGGCACCGCCGACGCCTGCCACTCCGACTGTCCGCGTGCGAAGAGGTCCAGGGCGCCCAGCATGTCTCCGCCCGCGTGGAGCACGACGCCGGGGAGGATGGAGTTGGTGAGATAGGCCAGGGCGCCGTAGATGGCGGCCACCGCCAGGTAGAAGGGCATCAGGGCCAGCGTGGTTTCCCGGTGCGTGAAGTGCAGGAGCCCGAAGAGCGTGCCCGTCAGGAGGATCGCGAACACCGGTCCGTGCCGTCTCTCGATGGGCCCCTGCATGTAGCCGCGGAAGGCCGCCTCTTCCACCAGGCCGGCGAAGAGGGAGCCCATGACCACGAGCGCGATCGCGGTCAGGGGCGGGAGGTGCTCGAGGCCTTCGGTGCGCTGCGCGGGCAGCGTGACGAGCCGGTTCACGACCCGGAGGGACAGGACGAGGGCCGCGAGGCCGAGCACCCCGGCGAGGAGGGCCTGGCCCCAGACCTCGTCGGAGAGTGCTTTGGCGCGGCAGCTCGCGCGGCGCGCTTCCGATGTCGACCGCGGCCACCCCGCGCCCTGGACGTAGCGCCAGAAGAGCCAGAGGTAGAGGGCGGCCGGGGGCACCGCCCACGGCACGACGGACCCGTGCTTGACGTTCGTCGCCGCGAGGGCGGCCCACGGCGCCGTCCCCGCCACGGCAACCGCGAGGCCGCTCAGCACCGCCCGCACCACGAGGGGGAGGCGCCCCCAGAGCGTCATCGAGCGGAGCATAACCGAAGAGGACAACCGCTTGACGCTTCCCGCCCGCGGGGGTTAGGCTCCGGCAACCTCGTCGTCTGTCGAGGTGGATTGTTGGCTGGCCAACTGACCGTGAAGCACGCACTGCCCCTCCCGCGCCGGTCCGCGTGGACAGGGGACCTCATGACTTCCGGCGCCCCCGTTCCGGGGACCGCCGCCCCCGCCGATCCCCCGAGGGAGCTCTCCCTGAACTGAGGAACGCCATGCTCGTTGCCAAGATCGTGGTCGAGACCCAGCCCGGCAAGGCCGGTCGGTCGCTCGGCACCTGGGCCAGATCAAGGGCATGGGAAGCCCCGCCGCGGACGGCGACCATCGCGTCACCGCCCTGTGGAAGGTCCCCGAAGGCGACACCGTCGAAGGGCTCTCCGAGGTGTTGCAGGCGCTGAACCCGGAGATCGTCCAGGTCTATCCGGCGCTCGTCGGCGAAGAAGACTGAAGGAGCAAGGAATGGCCACGGAGATCACGGTCGGCATCGCGGGCGCCGCCGGCGACGGACTCGACCGCACGGGCGACACGCTGGCCCGCACGGCCGCGCGCCTCGGGCTCCACCTCTACACCTACAACAGCTACCAGTCGCTGATCCGCGGCGGACACACCTGGCTGCGCCTGCGGCTCTCCGAGGAGAAGGTCGACAACCACGGCGACCACCTGAACGTGCTCGTGGCCCTGAACCAGGACGGCATCGAGCGGCACGCCCGCGAGGTGGAGCCCGGCGGCGCCATCGTCTTCAACAGCGCCCGCTTCTACTGCGATCCCTCGCTCGTGCGCCGAGGGCGTGACGCTCGTCCCCCTGCCCGTGCCCGAGCTCACCGCCTCCCTGGGCAAGCTGCTGCCCGGTCATGCAGAACACCGCCGCTCTCGGCGCGCTCCTGCACCTCATCGGGTTCGACGTGGAGGTGACCGCGGAGATCCTCCTCGAGACCTTCAAGAAGAAGGGCCAGGAGGTCATCGACCAGAACGTGGGCGTGCTGCGCGCGGGCTACGACCACGCCGCGAAGACGGTCCCCGCCCTCGGCTACCCGTGGCGCTTCAGCCGCAAGCGCCGGCCCGTGGTGACCGGCAACCTGATGACCGCGCTGGGGGCGGTGGCGGGCGGGTGCAAGTTCTACTCGGCCTACCCGATGAGCCCGGCCTCCTTCATCCTCCACTGGCTCGCCTCGCACAGCGAGAAGGTGCGGGGTGGTGGTGAAGCAGGCGGAGGACGAGCTGGCGGTGGTGAACCTCGCCATCGGGGCCGGGCACGCCGGGGTGCGCGCGATGTGCGCGACCTCGGGCGGCGGCTTCGCCCTCATGAGCGAGGCCATCGGCATGGCGGGGATGATCGAGACGCCGGTGGTCATCGTCAACGTCCAGCGGGGCGGCCCGTCCACGGGCCTTCCCACCAAGACCGAGCAGGGCGACCTGAACCAGGCCTTCGGCGCCTCGCAGGGCGACTACCCGCGGGTCATCATCGCGCCCCGCGACGCCACCGACTGCTTCCACGCCGACCGTCGAGGCCTTGAACCTCGCCGAGACCTTCCAGCTCCCCGTGATCGTCATCTCCGACCTCCTGCTCGGCGAGCACCGCTCCACCGTCGACCCGGAGGCGATCCCGAGCGACGTGCCGATCGAGCGGGGCGAGTGGGTGACCGAGCTCCGCCCCGACGAGCCGCGCAACGGCGGCTACAAGCGCTACGCCCTCACTCCCTCCGGCGTCTCCCCGCGGGCCCGGCCCGGGCGCGCCGGGCATGATCCACGTGTCGGGCACGGACGACCACGACGAGAAGGGCATTCTGATCAGCGACGAGCACACGAACCCCGCCATCCGCCGGAAGATGCACGAGAAGCGGATGCGGAAGATGGACGGCTGTGCTCGCGCAGCTGCAGCCGCCGGCTCTCGAGGGTCCCGGCGGACGCCGAGGTCACGCTCGTCGGGCTGGGGCTCCACCTGGAGCGTCATCCAGGAGGCGGCGGCCCAGCTCACGCAGGCCGGGCGTGCCGGCGAACCAGCTCCACTTCAAGTACCTGCACCCCTTCCACGCCGCCGAGGCCCGGGCGATCCTGGAGGGCTGCCAGCGGACGATCGTGGTGGAGAACAACTTCACCGGACAGTTCGCGCGCCACCTGCGGGCGGAGACCGGCTTCACCGTGGACCACGTGCTGACGCGATACGACGGCGAGCCGTTCGAGCCCGGCCTAGATCGCGCGAGCGCGTGCGAAGGCCCTCCTCGACGGGCCGGCCCGTCGACCTCGCGGTGGAGGAGCACGAGGCGCGCGAGATGGCCTACCACTACATCCGCATCCACATGCAGGAGAAGGACGCGGCCCGGGCCGGCTCGCAGAGGTCGCGGACGGCGGCTACGGCGAGCCGGTGTGGGAGGTGGAGCTCGTGGGCCGCAACGGACGGGCACCCCCGAGGCGATGCTCGTCATCGGCATGGACACGGGATCCCTGCTACGGCTGCCATTCCCTGCACGTCGAGCCCCGCACGCCGCGCACTAGGGGAAGGGAGAACGACCATGGCCACCGCCGAGCTGACCCTCAAGAGCCTCGATTCGCGACGTCCATCCCGACTGGTGCCCGGGCTGCGGCGACTTCGGGGTGCTGAAGTCGATCAAGGAGGCGATCCTCGAGCTGGGCATCCCTCCCCACAAGGTGCTGATCGTGTCCGGCATCGGCTGCTCCTCGAACCTGCCCGGGTTCATCCGCGCCTACGGCGTGCACAGCCTGCACGGCCGCGCGCTCCCCGTGGCCACGGGCGCCGCCCTCGCCAACCACGACCTGCACGTGATCGCGGTGGGCGGCGACGGGGACGGCTACGGCATCGGGATGGCCCACTTCATCCACGCCATGCGCCGCAACCTGAACCTCACCTACATCGTGATGGACAACGAGATCTACGGCCTGACCACCGGCCAGGCCTCGCCCACCACCACCGAGGGGCACAAGACGAAGAGCACGCCGCGCGGGCAACGTGGAGAAGCCCGATCCAGCCGCTGGCCCTCGCCCTCGCCTCCGGCGCCACCTACGTGGCGCGGGGCTTCTCGGGCGAGCAGAAGCAGCTGACGAAGCTCGTCGCCGGCGCCATCGCGCACAAGGGCTTCTCCCTCATCGACGTCTTCAGCCCCTGCGTCACCTTCAACAAGATCAACACCTACCCCTGGTTCAAGGAGCGGGTCTACAAGCTCGAGGACGAGACGGGCTACGACACCACCGAACCTCATGGCCGCGCTGGAGAAGTCGATGGAGTTCGACGCCGCGGCATCCCCATCGGCCTTCTCTACCGGACCGAGAAGCCGACCTACGAGGACACGGAGCCCGTGCTCGCAGAAGGGCCCGCTGGTGGAGCAGCCGCTCGGCCTCGACCGCAAGACGCTTCGACGAGCTGCTCGCGGAGACGATGTAGGCCTCGCCGGTCAGGTCGAGAGCCGGTCGAGGAGGCGGCGCGCGAAGGCGTCGGCGGCTCCGGCCCATCAGGAACACGCCTGGCAGTGCTAGCCTGACCCTCCGTGGACCTTGCCGCAGAGGCCATCGCTGCCACAATCGCCTATCACGAGCGAACCAAGCATCAGCTCCACCGCTATGCTCGTTCGCCCGGCTACCTCGACTGGGCCACGCAGCCCGATCCGTTTCGCACCTACGCGGGCTCGCCCAGGGTCCCTCTGCCCCTTGGCGCCGCCGAGCTCACCGCCCCCTACGACGCGCTCTACGAGACGGGCGCGGTCCCCGTGCAGCCGCTCGAACGCAGGACTCTCGGGATCTTCTTCGAGCTCTCACTCGGGCTCACGGCCTGGAAGCAGGCGGGCACGAGCCGCTGGGCACTTCGCGCCAACCCCTCGAGCGGCAACCTGCACCCGACGGAAGGCTACGCCGTGGTCCCACCGCTCGGGGAGATCGACTCCGGTCTTTACCACTACCTGGCGCGCGACCACGCGCTCGAGCGCCGCGCGACGCTCGGCACCGAAGCGGCGGCCCGGCTCGTCGCGCTCTTGCCCGTGGGCGGATTCCTCGTGGGTCTGTCGTCGATTCAATGGCGCGAAGCCTGGAAGTACGGCGAGCGCGCGTTTCGCTACTGCCAGCACGACGCCGGCCACGCCATCGCCACGATGCGCTACGCGGCCGGGGCGCTCGGCTGGCGCGCGCTCGTTTGGGACGGGCTTGGCGATGATCGCGTGTCCGCCCTCCTCGGCCTCGATCGCGACCCGGACTTTGCCGACGTGGAGGCGGCCGACAGGGAGCACCCCGATGCTGCGCTCTTGGTCTTGCCCGGTGGTCTCGAGCCGGATTTCAGTCCCACCCCGAGCTGGCAGGCGAGCGCCGCCGAGGAGGTCGTGGCACTCATTCGCGCTGGCGTCTGGAGCGGGCGGGCCAATCCGCTCAGCCCCTCGCATGTCGAGTGGGAAGCCATCGACCTGGTCGCCCGTGCCACTCGCCGCCCGGCCGGCGAGCTGCCGATGCCTTGCCTTTCCGCCCCGCTGTCCTCGCAGCCCAAACCGCGGCCCAGTAGCCGCACCCCGGCAGCCACGCTCATTCTCCAGCGGCGCAGTGCCGTTGCGCTCGACGGCCGGACCTCCATCTCGGCACGAACCTTCTACGCCATGCTCGACCACCTCTTGCCGCGCACGGGGGTAGCGCCCTGGGACGTGCTGCCTTGGGAGCCCCAGATTCACGCCGCCATCTTCGTTCACCGTGTCGAGGGGCTCGTCCCCGGCCTTTACCTCTTGGAGCGCCGTCCCGACGGGCGCCTGCGCGGCGCGCTGCGCGGCGGGTGCCTGTGGGAGCGGCCCGAGGGATGCCCCCGCCACCTATCGTTGTTTCTCCTCTTGCCCATGGACTGCCGCGAAACGTCGCAGTTCGTGAGCTGCCATCAGGCGATTGCCGCCGACGGTGCCTTCAGCCTCGGCATGCTCGCCGACTTCGCCGCGAGCTTGGCGGGGCGCGGCGCCTGGTGGTACCGGCGGCTCTTCTGGGAGGCGGGCGTCCTAGGTCAGGTGCTCTACCTTGAGGCGGAGGCGGCCGGCGTGCGCGCCACCGGCATCGGCTGCTACTTCGACGACGCCTTTCACGAGCTCCTGGGCCTTCGCGACCTCACCTTCCAGGACCTCTACCATTTCACGCTCGGCGGCCCCATCGAAGATCAGCGTTTGATCACACTCCCTCCGTATGGCGCCTGGAGTAGCAGCCCAGCCGTGGCCCGGCCGTAAGGTCATGGACGCCAGCGTCCGAGCTCGACACAGCCGGAGACGTGGAGGAAGGGGTAGGCTGCGAGCGGGCGGCGCAGCAGGCTGTACCCGAGGACGAGGTTCAGGAGGTGCACGAGCAGCGAGACCGTCTTGAAGCCGATCGGGTTGCTCCCGAAGAGCCGGTACTCGATCGCCATCAGACCGCTCGGCACGACGCGAACGTACCGTCGTTGCAGCGTGTCGAACCCCTCGTACCAGACGGTCTCGCCGCCTTCGCCCTTCACCAGGTCGACGTTGAATGCGAACAGGACGTCGCGCAGGTTCGACGACGCGAGATTGTGGAGAACGTAGTCGTCATCGCCGGTGAGCGGGCCTGCGGTGAACCGGCCGATCGAGAGCCCGCACGGCGACGGGGAGGCTCCCCCAGGGCGTCATCGAGGCCGAGGATAGCCCGTGCCCGGGCCGCGGTCAGTCCGTCCTGGCTTTGTATCCGCTCAAACGCGCGTAGAGGGTCTTGAGGCTGATCTTGAGCGCGGAGGCGACTTTCTTCTTGTCGCCTTCGAAGTGGTCGAGGGTGGCGAGGATGAGCTGGCGCTCGGCCTCCGCGATGGGAGTCCCGGCGGGCACGAGCAGGTCCGAAGAGGTCTTCACGGTGACGCCGTGGGGTAGCGCGTCGACCTCCAGGCCCTCACCGGCGAGGATGAAAGCGCGCTGGACGGCGTTCTTCAGCTCGCGAAGGTTGCCGGGCCAACTGTGCCGACCGAGGCGCACACGACTACCGGGCGTGAGTCGCTTCGCCGTCCCTTCCGCCGTGTTGAGCTCGCCCAGGAAATGCTCGGCCAAGAGCTCCACGTCGGGACCGCGCTCCCGCAGCGGCGGGAGCACGATGGGAAAGACGTTCAGCCGGTAGAGCAGGTCCTTCCGCAGCTTTCCCGCCGCGACCGCATCGTCGAGGGGTTGGTTGCTGGCGGCGATGATGCGCACGTCGACCTCGATGGGCTCGTGTCCTCCCACCCGGGTGACCGCAGAGGTCTCGACCAAACGGAGGAGACTCACCTGGAGCTCGAGGGGCATCTCGGTGATCTCGTCCAGGAACAAGGTGCCCTGGTTGGCCCGCTCGAAGTAGCCCCGGTGCACCCGATCGGCGCCGGTGAAGCTGCCGCGCTCGTGGCCGAACAGCTCGCTCTCGATCAGGCTCGCGGAGATGGCCCCGCAGTTCACGGGAAGGAACGCTCCCTTGCGACGGCGGCTCAGGGCGTGGATGGTCTCGGCTACCACCTCCTTCCCGGTGCCGGTCTCCCCGGTGATGAAGATGCTGGCGTCGCTTCGAGCCACGCTCTCGATCAGCTCGTAGACCCCTTGCATCGCCGGACACGCTCCGATGAGCGTCCCGTACCGACCGAGCTTGCGCAGCTCGTTCCGCAGCGTCCCGATCTCCCCTTTCATCTCCAGGGTGCGCGCAAGGTTGGCCAGCACCACCTTGAGGCGGGCGAAATCGACGGGCTTGGTGAGGTAGTCGGCGGCCCCGCGCCGGAGGGCGTCCACCGCGGTCTCGACGCTCGCGTTTCCGGTGATCAGGACGACCTCAGGGGCGGCGCTCGGCTCCGAGACATCCAGAAGGTCGAGACCGCTTCCGTCCGGCAGGTGGATGTCGATGAGCACGATGTCCGGCGCATCGGCCATGATCGCTTCGCGAGCCTTGCTCAGGGTCGTGGCGCTGGTTACGGCGAAGCCCTCGCGCTTGACGAACTCGACGAGGACCTGGAGGACCTCCGGGTCGTCGTCGACGATCAATGAGCGGGGCCGCGCCATGACAGGACTCCTCAGTATTGGCGCGGCGGCGGCCGCGGCGCAAGATCGCTGGTAAAGCCCACCCTCGAAGCGTATCGTACGAGGCCTAGCGACGTCATGCATGCCTCAGGCCTTCCCTGAGGCCTGCGACGCTCCCCCCACCCATGCCGGAAAGAACGCCCACCCCGGCCCCCGAAACGCACGGCGGCTCTCCTGTCGCCGAAAGGCACGGCCCTGGCCGTTCCGGGACACACCGGCACCCGTTCCCCATCGTCGGCATTGGAGCGTCAGCGGGGGGTCTCGAGGCCTTCCGGCGACTGCTGGGGGTCCTTCCGATCGATACGGGGATGGCCTACGTCCTCGTCCAGCACCTCGACCCGCGTCACGAGAGCGTCCTCGCCGAGCTTCTCTCGCACGCCACCGGGATGGCCGTGGCCGAGGTGAAGGGCGACGTGCGCGTCGAACCGAATCGGGTCTACGTCATTCCGCCATCCGAGGACATCGTCCTCGCCGACGGGATGCTGAAGCTCGTGCCTCGGAGCCAGACCGGCAGTGCGCACATGCCCATCGATTCCTTCTTGCGGAGCCTGGCCAAGGTGCAGGGAAACCAGGGCATCGGGGTGATCCTGTCCGGCATGGCGTCGGACGGGACGCTGGGGCTCAAGGCGATCAAAGCTGAGGGGGGTATCGCCTTCGCCCAGGATCCGCGATCGGCCCAGCAGGACGGCATGCCGCGGAGCGCGATCGCCGCCGGGTGCGTGGATTTCGTCCTCGGCCCCGAGGAGATCGCGCGGGAGCTGGGGCGTCTGGGGCGCCATCCCTACGTCGCTACCTTCGAGCCGAGCCTCACGGCGGCGGAGACGGCCCTCGCCGTGAAGCCGCACGAGGAGGACGGCCTCGGCAAGATCCTCCTCCTGCTGAGAGAGTCCACCGGCGCCGACTTCAGCGCTTACAAGAAGACGACGCTGCGGAGACGCATCGCCCGGCGCATGGCCGTGAACCGCATCGAGACTCTGGGGGCCTACGCCCGCCATCTCGAAGGCGACCCGGCGGAAGCCGAGGCGCTTTACCAGGACTGCCTGATCTCGGTGACCGCCTTCTTCCGGGACCCGCAGGCCTTCCAGGCCCTGAGCGAGCATGTCCTGCCCCTCTTGCTCAAGGACAGGCCGTCCGCCGCTCCCGTCCGGGTGTGGGTGCCGGGATGCGCGACCGGCGAAGAGGTGTACTCGATCGCCATCTGCCTGCTGGAGCGCGCGGGAGATCTTCAAGGCAACCCATCGTTCCAGATCTTCGCCACCGACCTGAGCGAGGCCGCCCTCAAGAAGGCTCGGGGGGGCGCCTACCTCGAAAACGTCACCCAGGACGTCTCGCCCGAACGCCTGCGGCGCTTCTTCGCCAAGGTGGACGGCCGCTATCAGATCAGCAAGGTCATCCGAGAGATGTGCGTCTTCGCCCGCCACGATCTGACCAGGGATCCGCCATTTTCCAGGATGGACCTCATCAGCTGCCGCAACCTCCTCATCTACCTGGAGCCGCGGCTGCAGGAGAGGGTCTTCGCCACGTTCCACTACGCGCTCGGCCCCTCGGGCTTCCTGATGCTCGGCCCGGCGGAGGGCGTGGGCGCGTCCTCCGCCCTGTTCGCTCCGGTGGACGAGAAACACAAGATCTACGCGAGGAGGATGCCGGCCGTCCCCGCGCACTTCCATTTTGCGCCGGGCGCCTCCGCGGGCCCGAGGCCAGGGGCGGTGGTGACGTCCACCCCCGAGGCCGCCACGAGATCCGAGGTGCCGAGGGAAGCCGATCGGGTGCTGCTGGCGCGATACGGTCCTGCGGGCGTCGTCGTGGACGAGGCCCTCGACATCCTGGAGTTCCGCGGCGACACCGATCCCTTCCTCGAGCACGCCCACGGTCAAGCCAGCTTGAACCTGCTCCAGATGGCCCGCAAAGGGCTCGTGGTGGAGCTGCGGCAGGCGATCGAGGAGGCACGAAAGAAGGACGCGCCCTCGAGGAAGGAAGGCTTGCGGATCCGAAGCCGGGGGCAGCTGCGCAACGTCAACCTCGAGGTCATCCCGATCAAGGGCCGCGCCGCCGCGGCGCATTGCCTGCTCGTGCTCTTCGAGACCCATCGGGAGTCTTCGCGCGCAGAGAGGCACGCCGCGCCGGTGGCGTCCCCCCTTCCCGTCGCCAAGGCCAAGGACCGGGAGATCGAAGCACTCAAGCGGAAGCTCGCGGAGACCGCCGAATACCTGAACACGGTGGCGCACGAGCACGAGGCCGCCCTCGAGGAGCTGCAGTCCACGAACGAGGAAGCCCTCTCCAGCAACGAAGAGCTGCAGAGCGTGAACGAGGAGTTACAGACCGCCAAGGAGGAGATCCAGTCCGCCAACGAAGAGCTGTCGACACTCAACCAGGAGCTGCGGGACCGGAACGTCGATCTCGCGCAGGCCAACGACGACCTCCTGAACCTCCTCGGAAGCGTCAACATCCCCATCGTCATGGTCGGGCACGACCTCCGAGTGCGGCGCTTCACCCCCGCGGCCGAGAAGCTCTTCAGCCTCATTCCCACCGACATCGGGCGCCCGTTGGGCGACCTCCGGACCGACCTCGAGGCCCCCGAGCTGGTGCGGGAGGTCCGAGACGTGATCGACACCGTGAGGGTCAGCGAGCGCGAGGTCCGGGACGGGAAGGGCGCCTTCTACGTGATGCGGATCTGGCCCTACCTGACCCGTGAGCACAAGGTCGACGGTGCTCTGGTGGTGCTGCTGGACGTGGATGCCTTGAAGCGCAGCGCCGAGCAGGTCAAGCGCGCCCTCGACAGCGCCAACGCCGTCGTAGCGACGGTGCGGGAGCCCCTCCTGATCCTCGACGGGGAGCTGCGGGTGGAGAAGGCAAATCGTGCCTACTACCAGACCTTCAATGTGCTGCCGGAAGAGACCCAGGGAAGGTCGCTCTGGGAGCTGGCAAGCGGCCAGTGGGACCGGCCTGACCTCCGGGCTGCGCTGGAAGACGTCCTGGCCAAGGACGGCTCCCTCGAAGACTTCGAGGTCGAACACGAGCTCCCGGAGATCGGCCGGAGGACGATGGCGCTCAATGCCCGTCGCCTGCCCCACGAGCGCGGAGGGAGCGGACGAATCCTCCTCGCCATCGAGGACCGCACGGAAGTGAAGCGCGTCGGGCAGCGACGCGAGGTCCTGCTCGCGGAGGAGCACGCGGCCCGCGAGCGGGCAGAGGCGGCCGACCAACGCAAGGACGAGCTGGTCGCAACCGTCTCCCACGAGCTGCGCGCGCCGCTGACCACCATCGGGGGCTGGGTGCAGATCCTGTCCGAGGCCGAGCTCGACCCCGCGACAATGACCAAGGGACTGGAGGCGATGGGACGCGGCGTCAAGGCCCAGGAGCGGCTGATCGCCGACCTCCTCGACCACTCCCGTATCGTCTTCGGGCAGCTTCTCTTGTCACGCGATTCCTTGGACCTCGTCGCGATCGCGGAGAGCGCGATCGAGAGCGTGCGCGGGGCGGCGGAGGTCAAGGGCATCCACCTCGAGCTCTCGGGCGACCACGTCGGGAGCGTCGTCCTGGGTGATGCCGACCGCATTCAGCAGGTTCTCTGGAACCTCCTGTTCAACGCGATCAAGTTCACGCCTTCGGGCGGGCGCATCGAGGTCGGTGTCGGGCGAGTGGGGACCCATGTCCAGCTCACCGTGAGGGACACCGGCCAGGGTATCCCCGCGGCCTACCTGCCGCATCTGTTCGAGAGCTTCCGTCGGGGGCACGAAGCGCTCGGTCACCGCCAGGCAGGGCTCGGCCTGGGCCTGACGCTCGTGCGCGAGCTGGTCGAGCTGCACGGGGGCACGGTTCGCGCGGAGAGCGCGGGCGAGGGGCAGGGTGCCACCTTCACGATCGATCTCCCCGCTGCGGGGGAGGGCGAGACGCACCGTCAAGGGCGGGTGGGGCCTGATGGATGACGCGTCGAAGACATTGAAGTCGTGGGTGACGTTCGCCGGGTGCGTCCTCGTCGTGGTCGTCCTGTACCTGGCGCAGGCCGTGTTCGTGCCGTTCGCACTCGCCATCCTTCTCACGTTCGTGCTGGCTCCGCCCGTGAGCTGGCTCGAGCGCCGGGTCGGGCGTGTCCCGGCGGTTCTTGCGACGGTCACGCTGGTGTTCACGGTCCTCGGCCTCGCCGGCTGGGGTCTGGCGCGGCAGATGGACCAGTTGGCCGAGGACCTCCCCCGTTACCGCACCAACATCCGGGCGAAGATCGCGGACGTGCGGGGCGCGGGCAAGGGGGGGTCGGTCGAGAAGCTCCAGGACACGATCGAGGACATCAAGACCGACCTTGGACGGTCGGATGCGCCCAGGGGAACGACGTCGCGCCCCGTCGTGGTCACCTCGGATCAGGTCGCGGGCTTCTCGGGCTTCGCCTGGCTCGCTCCGATTGTCGGCCCGCTGGGAACCGCCGGCCTCGTGGTGGCGATGGTCATCTTCATGCTGCTCGAACGGCGGGATCTGCGCGATCGGATGATCGGGCTGTTCGGGCACGGCCGGCTCGCCATCACGACGAAGGCATTCGACGAGGCGGGAAGCCGGGTGAGCCGGCAGCTGTTGATGCAGTCCCTCGTCAATCTCGTCTATGGCATCGCCGCCGGTATCGGGCTCTACTTCCTGGGCGTGCCGTATCCGTGGATCTGGGCTGCGCTGGCCGCGGCTTTCCGATTCATCCCCTACGTCGGGCCCGTGCTCGGCGCGGGCGCACCGATCCTGATCAGCCTCGCCGCCCTCCAGGGCTGGGCGCGTCCACTCTGGGTCGTCGGGTTGTTCGTCCTCCTCGAGCTGTTCACGAATCTCGTGCTCGAAACCGTGCTGTATGCCGGGGCGGCGGGAGTCTCGCAAGTAGCGCTCCTCGTGTCCGTGGCGTTCTGGACGTGGCTGTGGGGGCCGCTCGGCCTGCTCCTGGCGACGCCGCTCACCGTGTGCTTCGTCGTTCTCGGCAAGCACGTCCCCGGTCTCGAGTTCGTCGGAACGCTGATGGCCGATACTCCCGCGCTCGCGCCCGCGTATGGCTATTACCAGCGTCTGCTCGCCCGCGATCAGGGCGAGGCGGCCGACCTCATCGAGCGGCACATCAAGACCGAGCCTCGTGGCTCGGTCTACGATGCCCTGCTGCTGCCGGCGCTCAACTATGCGGAGCGCGACCGCCTGGAAGAGCGGCTGTCGCCCGAGGAAGAAACGGCCGTGATCGACGCGACGCGGGAGTTGCTCGCGGACGCCGCGGAATCGATCCGGCGTCTGCATCCGGAGCCGCCCGCACCCGGTGATCTGCCACCCCCGGGGCCCCGCGAGCCGCTGCGCGTGCTCGGCTACGCGGCCAACGGCGTCGCCGACGAGCTCGCGCTCGCGATGCTCGCCCATTTGCTGGACGATCTGCCGATCGCCGTCGAGATTCTCGGGGCGCGCATGCTGGCCTCGGAACTGGTGTCGCTCGTGCAAGAGCGGGGTTTCGCGGTCGTGTGCATCGCCGATCTGCCCCCCAGCCCGTCGTCAAAGACGCGCTATCTCGTGAAGAGGCTCCGTGTCGCGTTGCCCGAAGTGCGAATTCTGGTCGGGCGCTGGGGACCTCCGGCGCTGGCCGACGAAAGCACGCAGATGCTGCGGGAGGCCGGGGCGGATCACGTGGCTTCGACGCTCTTGGAGACCCGCACGCAGATAGGCGAGCTCGTGGAGCTCCCGCGGATCCACGTTCCGGGGGAGACCGGCGTGCACGCCGCGTAGGGCCCGGCCCTACCGGACCTCCCTCGGAATGGAGGCGGCTTCGGATGGCGTCAGCCGCGAGCG
Organism: uncultured Acidobacteriota bacterium; assembly: GCA_963742595.1. Classification (GTDB taxonomy): domain Bacteria; phylum Acidobacteriota; class Vicinamibacteria; order Fen-336; family Fen-336; genus CAVPGH01. The sequence continues at coordinate 3,465,532 of CAVUMT010000001.1, forward strand.
ATCGCAGTATCCGCGGCGATCGCGACACGCCGTGTAGTTGCGGATGCGCTCGGCGCTGGCGAGAGCCTCGGCTTGGGGCAGGCTGAGCAGGGAATAGTCGCAGCTGTCTCGACCTTCCCGGCAATCCGACATGTTGCGCGGGCGCACCGCGGCCCTCACTTCGGCGGCTTCCCATTCGTCCAACTTGGAGCGGTCGCATCCCTCGAAGCCGTGCCGGCAATCCGAAACGTTGCGCTGGCTTTCGGCCAGCGCCACTTCCCTCGCTTCCGTCGGGGTCAGTTCCGAGTAGTCGCAGCCCTCCAGGCCGTCCTTGCAACCGGAGAGGGTCCGCTGGCGCCGGGCGCGCGCCATGTCCGCGACCTCCACCTCGGTGAGCGTGGACAGGTCGCACGGTCCGATGCTGTCCCTGCAAGCGGAAGAGCCGCCGCCTGTCCTCGGCCGCTGCCGTCTCACGGGCCTCCGCTCGCGTGAGCCGTGAATGGGCGCAAGGGCTGAAGCCTGTCATGCAATTCAAGACGTTCCGATCGTAGTCGGCGACGGCCACCGCCGTCGCTTCCGCATCGGTCAGCTTCCATCGATCGCAGGAGCTCCGTCCGTTCCGGCAATTCCAGACGTTCCGTATCTGCGTAGCGCGGGCCACGTCCGTCATCTGTTCCAGCGTGAGTAGAGAACGGTCGCAAGACGAGCCGCCGTTCTTGCACGCGGACAGGTTTGCCGCTGGATCGGGCGTTCCGGCAAGCAGGAAGACAGGGCACAAGCTCAGCGAGGCCACCATGGGCGCAACGAGACGGCACGTTCTCGCCGCAAGCGCCGGCCCCGGCTCGGCCTCGACCTGGCGGAGAACCTGCCCCGTCGAGCGGGTCGAGCGGAGACTCGTCCAGAGCGCTGCCGAGAGTGCCCAACCCACCAACCCAGGGCCCCAGACATACGGAAAGCCATGGGGAACGAGCATGGAACAGGCGACCCAGACGATCGACAGCGACGCGACCGCGGTAAAGACACTGACCCGGCCGATCGACACCAAGTCCTTCATGGAGGTCCTCCCTCCCGACGAATGAGCTGCCTTTGGAGCTGTCCGAGGCGGGGGTTTGTCGACAGCACCCAGAAAAGCGGATTACGCAGCTATCACTGTGCGCTTACACCAGTTGGCGTCCGCTCAGGACGTTCAGGATGAGGATCACCACCGCCACAACGAGCAGCATGTGGATCAGTCCTCCGCCGATGTTGAGACTGAATCCCAACAGCCACAGAATCCCCAGGATCACCAGAATCGATGTCAGCATCATCTTCTCCTGTGCCCACCGTCGGGCAACGCATTTCGATGACCGGAGGTTACGCGGTCGGCGGCGAGACGTCTGGTCACTTCCGCTCACAACCGTCCGTTTGCACCTCGTGAGCACAATTGAACAGACGACAGCGCTGCGCGCGGTCGAGACCGCATACACCGGTCCCGGCGTCCCTGCCCGACCTCATCGAGAACTGGACGCGCTCGCCTCGCTCAGCGTCAAGCTTCGGCCCCACGAGGCAATGGTCTCCGGCCCGGCTATGACGGCTTGGCCGCCTCCGGCGGCCTTCGCCCGGTAGAGCGCCGCATCCGCGGAAGCGAGTGGCCCGTCGGACTCCACGTTCGTCGTCGCCCTCAGTTCCGCTATGCCGATCGAGACCGTGAGCCGTCCGTGGTGGGAGTCACGGTACTCCGCGACGTCCGTCAGGATTCTTTGGGAGAGCGCCCACGTCTGGCTCGCCGAGGTCTGGGGCAGGAGCACCGCGAACTCGTCGCCCCCCACTCGGGCGACGGCATCGATGGCCCGCGCGTTCTTCGACAGGACTCGGCCGATTTCCAGGAGAGCGCGATCGCCGGCCTTGTGCCCGAAGCTGTCGTTGATCACCTTCAGGCCGTCGATGTCCATACAGAGGACGGACGAGGCGTGATCATAGCGGCGGCCCCGCTTCGCCTCCTCCGTGACTCGTTCGCCGAAGCGACGGCGATTCAGGAGCCCGGTCAGCGGGTCGGTGTTCGATAGGAGGAGCACCCGGTCGAACGAACGCCCACACCAGTGCGCGAGGACGATGAGGGCGGCGACGCTCGAAAGCGTGAGGTAGGCGTAGGTCACCGAGAAGCGGGTGATCTCCGCCTGCGCCCAGGAGGGTGTAGGCACTCGCCCCGCGGCGAGGGCGCTGGTCAGGAGGAGCCCCACCGGCGCTCCGAGGGCGAGCACCGCTCCGAGCAAGGGGTACGAGCGCGCTCTCGGCATCGATCGCACGAGGGCCCGCAGGCGCTGGATCGAGCGAGGCGACCTCTCTCGCAGCAGCAGCACGCCCAGGATGGGCAGGCTCAGCCACCCGAGACTCCTCCAGGGGAAGGCCTGGGGGATGAACACGGTCCACAGGACCGTCATCGACGCCACCAGACCGGCCACACGAACGGCCCGAGTCGACACGAAATCACGCATCGAGGCCTCCCCTCCGGCGAAGACCTGCTTCCGGGCGCCCCCGGTCCCACCTCCCGGGTCCTTGCCGTCACCGACGGCAAGGACCTCCCCGCGGTCGTGCAGCGGAGCCGCGAGCGCCGCTGGCATCAGTACATGCCGCCGCCGGGCATGCCGGCCGCGCCCCTTTCCGTCTTGTCCTCGGCGATCTCGCAGATGATGGCCTCGGTGGTCAGGAGCAGCGAAGCGATGGACGCCGCGTTCTGCAGGGCGGACCGGACGACCTTCGTGGGGTCGATCACGCCGGCGTCGACCAGGTTCTCGTACTCCTCGGTGAGCGCGTTGAATCCCTCGTCCCCCTTCATCTCGCGGACCTTGCCCACCACCACCGCTCCCTCGTGACCGGCGTTGTCCGCGATGAGGCGAAGCGGCTCCTCGAGGGCGCGCCGGATGATGCTCACGCCCACCGCCTCGTCGCCCTTCGCCTTCACGCCATCCACGGCCCCACGCATCGCAGGAGGGCGACGCCCCCGCCCGCGACGATCCCTTCCTCCACCGCCGCCTTGGTGGCGTGCATCGCGTCTTCGACGCGCGCCTTCTTCTCCTTCATCTCGGTCTCGGTGGCCGCTCCGACCTTGATGATGGCGACCCCGCCCACGAGCTTCGCCAGCCGCTCCTGCAGCTTCTCGCGGTCGTAGTCGGACGTCGTCTCCTCGACCTGCGTGCGGAGCTGCTTGACCCGGCCCTCGATGTCCTTCTTCTTCCCCGCGCCTTCCACGATCGTCGTGTTGTCCTTGTCGATGGTGATCTTCTTGGCGCGGCCCAGGTCCTCGACCTTGAGGTTCTCGAGCTTGATGCCGAGGTCCTCGGTGATGGCCTTCCCGCCGGTGAGGATCGCGATGTCCTCGAGCATGGCCTTGCGGCGGTCGCCGTAGCCCGGCGCCTTCACCGCCGCCACGTGCAGCGTTCCCCGCAGCTTGTTCACGACCAGCGTGGCCAGGGCTTCTCCCTCCACGTCCTCGGCGATGATGAGCAGCGGCTGGCCGAGCTTTGCGACCTGCTCCAGAAGGGGCAGGAGGTCCTTCATGTTGGAGATCTTCTTCTCGTGGATGAGGACGAGGGCGTTCTCGAGGACGACCTCCATGCGCTCGGGATCGGTCACGAAGTAGGGAGAGAGATAGCCGCGGTCGAACTGCATCCCCTCCACGACCTCGAGCGAGGTCTCGATCGACTTCGCCTCCTCGACGGTGATGACGCCGTCCTTGCCGACCTTCTCCATGGCCTCGGCGATGATCGTCCCGATCGTCTCGTCGTTGTTGGCGGAGATGGTGCCCACCTGGGCGATCATCTTCCCCTTCACGGGCTTGCTCAGCCTCTTCAGCTCCTCGCTGACCGCGAGCCACGGCCTGCTCGATGCCGCGCTTCAGCTCCATGGGGTTGGCGCCCGCGGTCACGTTCTTGCTCCCCTCGCGGTAGATCGCCTGGGCGAGCACGGTCGCGGTGGTGGTGCCGTCGCCGGCCACGTCGGAGGTCTTGCTCGCGACCTCGCGGACCATCTGGGCCCCCATGTTCTCCAGGGGCTCCTTGAGCTCGATCTCCTTGGCCACCGTCACGCCGTCCTTGGTGATGAGCGGCGACCCGAATTTCTTGTCGAGCACGACGTTCCGGCCCTGGGGCCCGAGCGTCACCTTGACCGCGTCCGCCAGGCGGTTGATCCCGCGCAGTATCGACTGTCGGGAATCGTCGCCGTACGTGATCTGCTTCGCCATCTTCTTGCCTGCTTCCTCGAATACCGTCTTGGGACGACTACGCCAGCACCGCCAGCACTTCGTCCTCGCGCAGGATCAGGACCTCCTCGCCGTCGATCTTGATGTCGGTCCCGGTGTACTTCCCGAAGAGGATCTTGTTGCCGACCTTGACGTCGAGCGCGACCTTGGTTCCGTTCTCGAGGATCTTGCCGTTGCCGACGGCGAGCACCTCGCCCTCCTGGGGCTTCTCCTTGGCCGTGTCCGGGATGATGATCCCGCCCTTGGCCGTCTCCTTCTCCTCGATGCGGCGAACCAGCAAGCGGTCGTGAAGCGGGCGTACTTTCATGTGGTCTCCTTTAGCAGAGGACTGCGCCGAGAACTGAGGGGGGGGCGCCCCTCCCCGTACGATGAGGACTCAGCGACCCGAGAGCATTACGGCCGCAGGAATCTTGTGGAATGTCGAGTTCGTGACCTCAAAGGTTTCCACCTGAGGCGCTCCCTCGACCACCGTCGCCAGGAGCCTGGCGACTGCCGGATAGGTTCCGCGGTTGTAGGCTTCTGCGTCCGCTCTCCGGTCCCACAGACTGATGGCGAAGGCGTCCTCGCCGCTGGCGGTGATGAAGTTGATTTCGTCCTGAAACCCCTCCTGCTTTCGAAGCAGGGGAATGATCTCCTTGTCGATCCGCCGCGTCAGTTCCGCAGCGTTGTTCGGCTTCAGATGCATCGAGACTTTGCGTGCGAACATTTGGAGCTCCTTGGTTCTTGGCCAAGGGGCCATTCCAGATAACCAGCTTTACTTAAGATGATCTGAAAGACACCCTCAGATCGCTTAACCACTCTACGCGGACTTTACTTGCTTTGTCAAGTCAAATCTGAAAGTATGCGCAGAACTTAAGCGAACGGGGTTAATTCGGCCGTTCGCTCCTCGACCTCATTTCACGGAGGTACCCTTGGATATCCGCCTACTCATCCGACAGCGGCTCGAAGAATTGGGACTCGAGCAGAAAGACCTGGCGGCGGCCGCGGAGGTGACGGAGTCCTACATTTCCCAGCTTCTGGCGCGGAAGAAGATGCCGCCCGCGCCTGACCGAACGGATATCTACGACAAGATGTCGCGATTGCTGAAGCTTCCACCGGGGAAGCTCAGAAAGCTGGCTGAACTCCAGCGCCAGGACGAATTCAAGAAGAGCTTGAGCGACCCTCCCGCGCCCTTGTTCAAGGAGGTTCGCGAACTGATTCTCCAGAAGTGCTCAGCCCCGAGAGAGGGACAGATCCGCGCGATCTTCGAGAAGCAGCCCTTCGGCGAGCTCGAACGTCTCGTCACGCAAAAGCTCTTGGACGTGGTCAAGAGAGTGGCCAAGGAGGAGCTGGAGAACGAAAACTGGCTCCACCTGGTGGCTCGACTCAGCCGCCGCACCTATGAAGACATGCGCGTCATCCTCCTCGAGTTCCTGGACACGGACATCTTCAACGTGTCGGCTGAACACTGCGTTTCCTTCCTGGATCCGCTGATCGAATCCTGGGACATCGACCTCGCGAGCTTCGGCATGGATGTCGTGCTGAACCGGAGGCTCGCCCCCGGCCACTCCAAGAAGTTCGAGTTCGTCGAAAGGCCTCACCAACCGGTCGAGGAAGAGCCGGGGCTCAAGGAATTCCTTCGTGACCCTCAACTGAGCAGCGACGCGGCCCGGGACGAAATCGAGTTCCTGAGAGCGCTCCGGTTCAAGGGAAAACGACCGACGTCGCTCTACTACTACCGGGAACTTCAAAACCTCAGGGACCCGCTTCATTTCCGCGGATCGGCCCCGGGGAACGCGACCCGAGAAGGCTGAGTGCGCGCTTTCACGTCCTGGCCGCGCCCGCTACTCCTGACCCTGGGGCTGGCCTTCGCCGCGGCCACCACGCTCTACAGCGCTCTCTGGATGTACGGCATCCGCTTTCAGCGTGAGCTGCGCTTGGAGAGCGGCGACCTGTTGACGATCTTCAGCGACGGGATCACCGAGGCCTTCAGCGGCGCGGGTGAGGAGTTCGGAGAACCCCGCCTCATCGAGATTCTGCGGGGCCATCGCCCGCTGTCGTTGGCGTCCCTCGTGGACGTGGTGATCGGCCGCGTCGCCGAGTTCAGCGGAGGCGAGCAGACCGACGACGAGACCCTGGTGATGGCCCGAGTGCGGATGGCGTGAGCCGCGAGCGGTCGCAGTAGCCGCGGCGGGTCCGACACGCCGTCAAGTTGCGCGCACGCTCGGCTCGAGCGAGGGCTTCGGCTTCCGGCCCGCTGAGATGGGAAGCGTCTCAGCCGTCGCAACGTCAAAAGGCTCGGCTTCGACGTCGTGCAGGACACCGTAGATCGACCGCGCCGGGCGGATCCTCTTCCAGCCCGCAGCCACGAGGGCCAAACCCACCCACCCCAGACCCATCCAAGGGAAGCCATACGGAATGAAGATGGAGCAAGCAAGGAAGATGACCGAAAGGGCTGCGAGCAATGCCAAGCCACTGTAGCGATGCGACACGAAGTCAATCATGGAGGCCTCCCTCCCAACGAACGACGACTCGACCGTATCCGGCCCGGTCTGGCCCGTTCTGCTCATGCCAGGCCCTGGCTCACCCGGGGGCCCCGGTCAAAGCCCCGCTTCGTTCCTGGGGTGCCGACCGGCCACCACGGAGGCCCTTTCGAGGACCTCGCGTCCCTTGCCGGCGAACCGTTCGCCGGCCTTCTGTCCGCGGTCGAGCCCGTCCCGGATCCTTCGGTGGACCAGGCTACGGGTTCCCCGGCCCGAATGCGGCGCGAGGAGGAGCGCGACCGCCGCACCGGTGAGACCGCCGACGACGAAGGACGCGAACATGCTGGAGTTGGAAATGCCGACGTCGTCCTTCACGAGACCTCCAGACCTATAGTCGACCGGAAAGCAGCAGGATAACGAGGACCAGCGCGACCAGACCCACGCCGCCGCTAGGGCCGTAGCCCCATCCCCGGCTGTGAGGCCACGTGGGGAGGACCCCCAACAGCATCAGGACGGCGATCACGAGGAGGATAGTGAGCATTTTGGACTCCTTGCTCTCCGCTCTTGGAAGCGAAGCCGATCGCAAGGTACCAGGTCCCGTCCAGCCGGTCTGTTCCTTTCTGCTCATGCCCGGCGTGCCGACTGGTCGCATTTCGCGGGCTCCTGCTAGAATCACCGCAAGAGGGGGCAGTCATGCGGAACGACGCGGCACTGGCCTTCGATCCCAAGGCCTTCCTCACGAGGATCGAGACCGGAAAGACGAGGCGGGAGTATCGGAACGAGCAGGTCGTCTTCTCCCAGGGCGATGCCGCCGATGCCGTGTTCTACATACAGAGCGGCAAGGTCAAGCTCACGGTCGTCTCCACGCGAGGGAAGGAAGCCGTCATCGGCGTTCTCGAGCGAGGGAGCTTCTTCGGCGAGGGCTGCCTCGCGGCCCAACCCCTCCGAATGGCCACCGCAAGCGCGATTCAGCCGTCAACCATCATCCGGGTGGGCAGGACCACCATGGTCCGCGTGCTCCACAAAGAGCCGGAGTTCGCGGAGCTCTTCACTGCCTACCTGCTGTCTCGAAACGTCCGGATCGAAGAGGACCTGGTGGACCAGCTCTTCAACTCCAGCGAGAAGCGACTCGCCCGGATCCTCCTGCTCCTCGCGCACTTCGGCAAGGAACCGAGGCCGGAGATCGTGATCCCGAAGGTGAGCCAGGAGACGCTTGCCTCGATGGTGGGCACGACGCGTTCGAGGGTGAGCCACTTCATGAATCGGTTCAGGAAGATGGGCTTCATCCATTACAACGGCGGTCTGCAGGTCCATAACGGCCTGCTGTCTGTTGTGCTTCGCGATTGAGCTAGACGCGGCCGGCGGCTTCGACGAAGCATGGACCGGGGCAAGGAATGAAGCCCCGGGGATGACGGCCCCCGGGGCTTTCCCGGAATTCCGACGGCCTTCAGTTATTGGGAACCGTCTCGGTCTTGGTTGTAGTGACGTAGGTGATGGTCTGCGCGACGGGCTCGCCCAAGCCGGTGGTGGGCAGCGGCAGGGCTGATCAATGGGGCTCATTGAGCGCGCACGGGTGCGCGCGCCACCCGCGATGGTGGCACGACGCATTCAATTAACCTTCCGATCGGATCGGTGGCGCGGCCCTTTGTGCATTTCGTCACCCCTGGGGGACGCACCGACGGCTCCCCGCGCGTTTTTATGGGGTTACGTCGACGGGGCGGTGGCGCAGGAGTTGCACCATATCGCTTCAGCGGCTTTGTTGCGGCCGCAAGCTCACACCGATCGCCGGGGTGGAGACAGACTGCCGCTTCCACGAAGCGGAGTGAGACCACACGAAAGCAAACTAAGGGATGTTCAGAATGAAGTCACTCAATATCGGTCTGGCCGCGGCTCTCATCCTCGCGGGCTCCGCCGTCGTGGCGCAGGCGGACACCAAGGACGCCTGGCTGACCACGAAGGCGAAGATCGCCCTGCTGACGGACGGCGTCAGCGCGACGGCGGTCAACGTCGACACGGTCGACGGGAACATGACGATCCACGGCAAGGTCGGCACCGCTGCCGAAAAGACCCAGGCCGAGCAGACCATCCGCAAGATGGACGGCGTCAAGGACGTGAAGAACCTGCTCCAGGTCGTGCCCCAGGATCAGAAGAAGATGGTCGACGCCAAGGACTCCGACGTCAGGGACAACGTCGAGGCGTCCCTGAAGGCGACCAAGACGATGGACGGCATCAAGGTGGCGTCGGTGAACAAGGGCGTCGTGCTCCTTTCCGGCAAGACCCCGTCGCTCGGCCAGAAGCTTCTGGTCATCGAGCGCGTCTACACCGTGGCCGGCGTGCACGGCGTGTCGAGCGAAATCGAGACGGTCGAGAACAACTAGGATCGGGCAACAGAAAGGGGACACCCCGCAGACTGGGTGTCCCCTCGTTGTTTTGTCTCGAGTTGCGGGCAGCGACTTGGGATCCCCAAGTCTTGAAAGCTCTAGAGATGCGGCTCGCCTCCGCGTGTTGGGCTGAGGCGTCTATCCCCCGAGGGTCTTCTCGATACGGCCGACCATGCCCTGAGCTTTCCCGACTCTCTTCTTACGCCTGCCTTGGATTTCCAGGTCTCGGTCCCTAGCGGCTGCGCCAACTACTTCCTGAAGCGCCCCTTCCACTTCCCGGAGCTTCGCCTCTGCTCTGATCCTGGTGCTGGCCTTTATCGGTTTCACCTTGAGCCTCCTCGTCAACTGGATGGTGGGCCGACCAGGGCCGCACGTCTGGTCAAAGTGGAACACCTTCGCAATGATTCGGCTGATCCCAGCGCGGCCCACCGTCTCCGGCTGGTTCGTGTCTGCTCACTTTCGCTCACATCGGTCCGTCGTGCGCCGAGCTAGTGGACGGGACCGACCACGAGTGAGCGGAATTGAACAGACCGCACCGTGGGACCCGGGGCATTGTGGGATGTGACAAGAAAACGGTTTGAAGGGATCGGATGGAGGAAACCTGTATGAACAGGACGACACGGACGGCTCTCTGCCTCTGCCTGGGCGCCGCTCTATCTCTGACCAGTGCCGCGCGCGTACGGGCGGGAACGAATGACAAGTGGATCTCGACCAAGGCGACGCTCTCCCTCCTGACATCGGATGGCTTCAGCGTCAAAGGGGCGAACGTGGACACGCGCGACGGAAACGTCGTAATCCACGGCATCGTGGGCTCCGAAGCCGACAAGCAGAAGGCCGAGGCCACGGTCAGGAAGGTCGATGGCGTCAAGAGCGTCAACAACCTGCTGCAGATCGTTCCGGATCACCAGAAAGAGCAGGTCAAGTTCGAGGACTCAGTGACCAACGATCGCGTCGAGGCCGAGCTCAAGGCCGACAAGACGCTTCACGACGTAAAGGTGGCGTCCGTGAACAACGGCGTCGTGCTGCTGAAGGGCAAGGTCCACAGCCTCAGCACCAAGCTGCGCGCGGTCGAGATCGCGTACACCGTGCCGGGCGTGGAGCGCGTGGCCACGGAGATCGAGGTGGAAGTCCCTGAGGAGTGATTCCTCGACGATTCATCAAGCGAACGGACTACGGCCGTTCTCGGGCGTGTCCCTTCGTTTCGCCCTGGGGCCGAAAGGGCGGTTCCTGATGGGCCTGCTCGGTGCGTTACCGGCGAAGGCCGGGTCTCCGACGAGCCTTCCCGCCGCCGCCGCTTGCCTTCCCGAAGTCGCGGACGAGTGGGCTCACCGCGCACGAAGTGCCCGCGCCTTCCTGGCCGATCACCTGCGGTCGGCGTGGTCGCGGCGCTTCGTGCGCCGCGCGGTCCTGGTCGGGGCGCTCGTCCCGTTCCTGACCGGCGCCGGGTTGGCTCGGTACGTCTACTTCGACCGGAGCGGCCTCCCCGACCTCGACGCCTTCATCCGCTTCGAGCCCCCGACCACCGGCGAGGTCTACGACGCCCACGGCACGGTGCTGATCGAGCTGGCACGCGAGTACCGCCGGGTGGTCTCCTACGACGAGGTGCCCCTCATCCTGCGCCAGGCGATCCTGGCCGCCGAGGACAAGAACTTCTTCTCCCACTCCGGCGTGGACTACGGCGCGCTGCCGCGGGTGGTCCAGAAGACCGCGGTGCGCTCGCTGGCCGCTTGGTGGAAGGGCGACGTGGGGTTCCGGCTCCTGTTCCCGCAGGGTGGCTCGACGCTCACGCAGCAGCTCGTCCGCGGCTACTTCCTCGGAACGTGACCGCCCACGAGAACGGCGACTCCCTCTTCCGACGGCCAGTCCGACCGCGCGGGTTCTCTCCACGGTCCTCGGTGTCCCCGCCACGAACAAGCTCCTCCGGAAGCTGGAGGAGGTGCGCCTGACGCTCTGGCTCGAGGAGGAGATGCGCCGGCGCTACAGGTCGCAGGAGCAGGCCAAGCGCGAGATCTTCGCCCGCTACGCCAGCTTCATCTACCTCGGCAACGGCCGCTACGGCTTCGCCGCCGCCTCCGAGTACTACTTCGGCAAGCCCCTGTCGAGCTACACGCCGGAGGACGCGGGGAAGGCGGCGCTGCTGGCGGGGATCAGCAAGTCGCCGCGGGACTACGCCCCGGTGCCCGGCGACCCGCGGCCTCTGCGCCGCCGCAACCAGATCCTGGCCCTCATGGCGCGCAACGGCTACATCCCCGAGGGGCTCGCGAAGCGCTGCCAGGCCGAGCCGATCCGCGTGGCGACCCGCAGCCCGGTCAAGACCGAGGCCCCCGCCGCGATCGAGAACGTCTTCGACGAGCTGAAGAAGCACGGAGGGACCCGCTTCGGGATCGAGGACCTGTTCCAGGGGCGGATCTCGGTCCACTCCACGGTGGACGAGCGCGTGCAGACCATCGTGAACGAGGCCCTCGAGAACGGCCTCGCGCTCTACGAGGAACGGCACCCTACGGCGAAGGGGTTGATCCAGGGCTCGGTGGTGGTGCTCCGCAACGCGGACGCGGCGATCCTGGCCGAGGCGGGCGGGCGCCAGGTCTACGAGGCGCGCTCGACGCGCTACTCCGACTACAACCGCGCCACGGGCTCGCTGCGGCAGCCGGGCTCCGTGATGAAGCCGCTCGTGTACCTGGCCGCGTTCCGCCAGGGCCTGGACCTCGACACCACGGTGCCCGACGAGCCCATCGACGTTGCCGCTGGGCGAGGATCGCGGCACGAAATGGATCGCCAACTACGACAACCGGTTCAAGGGCCCGATTCCGGCTCGCCAGGCCTTGGCCGAGTCCCGCAATGCGGTGGCCGTGTGGATCACCCGCGAGATCGGCATCGACAAGGTGATCCGGACCGCCCGGCAGCTGGGCATCCGCACCCCGCTTCAGCCCTACGTCAGCACGGCGCTGGGGGCGTCGGAGGTGCGGCTGCTGGAGCTGGCGGGCGCCTATCGCGCCATGGCCTCGGGGATCCTCGCGGAGCCCCACGTCATCGATCGCGTGACCGACGCTTCCGGCGCGGTCCTCTACGAGACGCTTCCGCCCGGGCGGGAGATCGGCTCTCCGCGAGCTGCGCCTGATCCAGGAGGGGCTGCGCGGAGTCATCCGTCTCCCGGAGGGCACTGCCCACAGCCTCGACCGTCCGCGACTTCCCGATCCCGGTGATGGGCAAGACCGGGACGACGAGCGACTTCCGCGACGCGCTGTTCGTGGGGTCGACCTACGGGCGGGAAGGGATCACGGTGGCGGTCCGTATCGGCTTCGACGACAACCGCGGGTTGGGAGCGAAGGAGACCGGAGGCCGCGCCGCCCTGCCGATCTTCCGCGAGATCATGCTCCGCGTCTACAAGGACCGGCTGGTGGGGCGCGTGCCGCAGTTCCCTCGCGAGATCGAGGAAGGCATCGACAACTACATCGCGCTGAAGGCCACGCGGGCGGAGGCCGGCGACGGCCTCACGGCCCCGGCGCTCGACGTCACCCCCTCGGCGACGCCCTAGGCCAGCCAGGCGGCAACGCGCTAGGGGCCCTTGCCCGGAGCGTCGGCGAGCCAATCGCCGAACCAGCGCTCGACCTGCCCCCGCCCCCGCCCGTAGCGCTCCTGCAGCTTGCCGACCAGGACTTCTCGGTCTCCCGCGATCTGGTCAAGATCGTCGTCGGTGAGCTTGCCCCACCGCTTGCGGATCCGGCCCCTCAGCTGGCTCCACTCACCCTTCAGGGTTTCCTGGTTCACTCCCCCTCCGCGCCTTCGCTCGTCCGGTCCGGGAGGCGGCTTCAGCCCCTCTCTATTTCACGCTTCGTGCCACATCGCCGAAGGCGGTATCGGCACTCCGAGGGCGACCGGCTCTTCGATCCGCTGAGCGGGGATCCCCTTCCGTGGGAGGCACTTTGCACAAAGGTTCGCGGAGGCGACGTTCATGGGCTGGCCGATGCCAGTGGGGCCCACCCCGCGGACTGGCTCGTGTCTTGCTGCTGGTACTACCGGCGGCCGGCGGGTGGGTTTCAAGTCGACACCGATCGCACGGACGCGCGGAGGAGACGAATGGACTTGGCATCGACGAACTTCATAGTGACCCTCGTCATCGGTGGCATCGTCGGTTGGCTGGCGAGCATCCTGATGAAGACCAACGCCCAGATGGGGATCCTGGCCAACGTGGTCGTGGGTGTCGTGGGGTCGTTTCTCGGCGTGGCCGTCGCGAGTCAACTGGGGGTGAGGGCGCACACGACGCCGACGGCGTGGATCGTCGCCGTTCTCGGGGCGTCGCTGCTCATCGCGATTCTACGCGCGCTGGGCGTTTTCAACAGGCTGGCTTCGGTCCGCTAGGCCGTTCCGTTCTCGAGCTCGAGCCGCGGTGGGACGCCGGCCTAAGCCGGGCGTCCCACAACGGCTTGCCACGCCTCTTGGGTGGTCGGCAGCGAGAAAGTCGAGAGGTAGAGATGATGAAGAAACCCCTTGCCGCGCCGTCAGTGCTGCTCGCAAGCGGCCTCGTCCTCGGCCTGCTCGGGGCACCCCTCGTGTCCTGTGCTTCGGCCGCGCCCGTCCCTGCCCAGGGGGCCGCCTCGGATGCGAAGAAGGAAGAAGTCCGCCGCGCCCAGCCTGGCTTCAACCTCTTCAGCGTGGAGCAGGACGTCGAGATCGGACGTCAGTCCGCGGCGGAGGTCCAGCGACAGCTGCCGATGTTGAACGATCGGTCCGTGGACGGCTACCTTGGCCGGATCGTGGAGAAGCTGGCCGCGGTCGCTCCGGGTGCGCGCTACCCGTACCGGATCAAGGCCGTGAACGCCACCGAGATCAACGCCTTTGCGCTCCCCGGCGGCCCGATGTACGTGAACCGCGGCCTCGTCGAGGCGGCGCGAAGCGAGGCGGAGCTGGCCGGCGTCCTGGCTCACGAGTTGTCCCACGTGGCCCTGCGCCACGGCACTCATCAGGCTTCGAAGGCCTATCTCGGCCAGGCCGGCCTCGGCATCCTGGGCGGGTTGCTGGGGAAGAACGGCGGCAACACGGCGCAGATCGTGAACGCGATCGGCGGCCTGGGCTTGAACGCGGCCTTCCTCAAGTTCGGCCGCGACGCCGAGTACCAGGCCGACCAGCTCGGAGCGGAGATCATGGCCAAGGCGGGGTACGCCCCATCGGCCATGGCCGACTTCTTCCAGCTGCTCCGCGGCGAGCAGGGCCGTGATCCCGGCAAGCTGGAGCAGTTTTTCAGCGACCATCCCCCCGCGGCCGACCGCGAGGCCCGCATCCGGCAGCAGGCTCGCACCCTGGGTCCGGTTCGGTCCAGGGAGGTGGGCGGCTTCAAGCAGGTGGCGGCCGGGCTGCGGCGCCTGCCCCCCGCTTCCTCGCGACAGGCGCAGCGACGCCCCGAGGACCCGCGGAGTGCCGACGGAAGGGAGACCCGACCAGTCGACGTGCGCGTGGAAAGGCCGTCTTCCCGCTTCGAGAGGTTCGAGCAGCGGAACGGTTTCTTCACCATTGAGCACCCCGACAACTGGCGAGTCTACGCATCCGATGGATACGCGGTTTCGATCGCGCCCGAGGGGGGCGTGGTGGAGACGGCCAACGGCCAGGAGGCCCTGCTCTACGGGTTGATCGTGAACCACTACGAACCCTTCGAGGCCACGGACCGCCGTCGCGGGAGCCTCGAAGACGCCACCGACGACCTCGTCCGCCAGATCACGCGGTCGAACCCGTATCTGCGTGCCCAGGACGATTCGCCACGGCCGACGCAGATCGACGGCGCCTCGGCCTTGTCGGTGGTGCTCTCCGGTCGCTCACCGGTCACGGGGGAGGAAGAGCGGGTGACCGTCTTCACCCGCGGCCTGCCCGATGATCATGTGATCTACGCCCTCTGCATCGTGCCCGGCCGTGACTACGACTCCCTGTCCCGGACCTTCTCACAGGTGATGCGGACTCTGCGCATCAACGACGAGGCCGTCCACCGCGGAGCGCGGACGACCGATCCCTCGGCGGCACGGAGGGGGCGGACCGGCGGTTCCTAGACCACGATCAGGGAGGACGCGATGTCAATAGCCAAGGTCTCTGAAATCAGTGCGACGTCGACCAAGGGCTTCGAAGACGCCATCAAGGAAGGAATTGCCCGGGCGAACAAGACGCTCCGCAACGTGCGCAGCGCTTGGATCAAGGAGCAGCAGGTGCGCGTGAGCAAGGGCTCGATCACCGAGTATCAGGTCAACATGATGATCACCTTCGTCATCGACGACTAGGGGCGGGCGGGCGGGAACCGTTCGCACCAGCAGGAAGAGAGCAAGGACAATGGAAGAGGAACGCACCGCACTTTCGACAGGGCTCCCGCCGAGGACACGCATAGCAACGTTGGTCGTAGCCGCATTGACTGCGGGCGTAGTGCTCGGCGGATGCGGAGCGTCGAAGCCGGCTTCCGAAGGAACGCCGTCCCCGGCCACGGCCGAGCGTGCGGCGAGTCAGGAGACGGGAGCCGCCCTCGTCGCCGAGGGCCAGCGCATCTTCCGCTTCGAAACCTTTGGTGACGAGCAACTCTGGACGGACACGCTCCGCCTGCACGAGGTCGTCGAGAAGAACGTGGACCCGACGACGGCACTCAAGGTCGGTCTCAAGGTGGACGCGGACGTGCTGCCCCCGGGGATCCTCGACAAGGTCGATCTCAAGAGCCCGGCGACGACGGTCGCGTTGCTCAAGATGAATGCCGTCGTGGGCATCCAGGCTACCGTGGACTCGAACAATCACATCACGCGGCTCGGCGTCACCTGCGCGCTCTGCCATTCCACTGTGGACGACTCGGTCGTGCCCGGCATCGGCCGGCGGAAAGATGGCTGGCCGAACCGAGATCTGAATGTCGGGGCCATCATTGCCCTGTCGCCGGCGCTCTCGGCCGACAAGAAGGCGGTCTACGCGTCTTGGGGTCCCGGCAAGTACGACCCGCGGTACAACCAGGACGGGAAGAGCACGCCGCTCGTCCTCCCGCCCGCGTATGGCCTGGCCGAAGTCAAGAACGAGACGTACACGGCGGAGGGGCCGATCTCCTATTGGAATGCCTATGTCGCGGTGACCCAGATGGGCGGGCAAGGCAACTTCTCGGACCCGCGGCTCGGGATCGACGTCAAGCATTCCCCGGATCTCGTCACGCCCAAGCTCCCCGCGCTGCGCGCCTACCAGCACAGCCTCCTAGCACCTCCACCTCCGGCCGGAAGCTTCGATGTGGCGGCCGCAGAGCGTGGACGCGCGGTGTTCGACCGGACGTGCGCGAGCTGCCACGTGGGCGGATCGGGCACCGACAACAACAACGGAACACTGCACGCGCCGGCGGACACCGGGGTCGACGGGGCCTACGCGGCGCGAACTGCGAACAAGGCCTATCGCACCACCCCTCTGCGTGCGCTTTGGCAGCACGCGCCGTACTTCCACGACGGCAGCGCAGCGACGCTCGCGGACGTGGTGGCGCACTACAAGCGGGTTCGTTCTCTCACGCTCACTGCGGATCAGCAGCGAGACCTCGTCGAGTATCTGAAGTCGCTCTGATCGTCAGGCGGGGGTGCGGGTGTCGCTCGCGGCGGGTTCAGGCTGCGGGGGACCGCCCTCGTCGGTCATGGAGGTGGCTCGTTCCTCATCGAGCCCGCCCAGATGGCTCGGGGTCGTGGGGACGGATACATAGGTCCGGCCCCGTAGAGCCCACGTAAGCCGTCCTGACGCTGTCTGTGTCGCGTTGCGATTCGTCGTGCCCTTCATCTCTTAGATCCCCTGTATTACTGGACCTTGAACTTCTCGGTCCCTGCCGAAACACCGTTCAAGACGATCTCGACCTTGTAGTCACCCGTGGGCCAGCCCTCTCCCGAACCGTTGGGCCTGGCCACGTGGAACTCGGTGACCGCGGGGCCGCTCGGCGCGATCTTCTGGGTGGTTTCGCCGACCCGCTGGCCGTCTTCGTAGCTCCAATGGGCGACGAGAGTGGCGGCGGGGGCGGCACCGACCGTCTTGACCACGACGTAGAAGGTGTCGCCGGGACGAAACGTATCCGTCTTGTCGACGAGGGTGTTGTCGGTGGCAACGCTCCGCCCCACGTCGATGTCGGCGACCGTCAGAACGCCCTGCGTGCTGGGTGGGGGAGCCGCCGGGGCTGAGCAGCCGAGCAGAGCCAGGGCGGAAACGTAGACGACGACGGCGGCAAGGAGCAGGACCTTCCTCTGCGGGCTCATTCCGGAATCCTCAGTTGCTGGCCCGGATAGATCAGGTCGGGGTCCTTGATGAGATCGCGGTTCGCCTCGTAGATCCGGCGCCACTTCTGGGCGTTCCCATACTGGCCGGTGGCGATCTTGGACAGGCTGTCGCCCTTGACCACGACGTACAGGTGCGTGTCCAAGGAACCCGCCGGAGACGAGGCCCCATCCGCCTGGGGTACCGGCGCAGGTGCCGGTGCCGTCGACGAGCCGCCGCTTCGGACGTTCGTAAAGTCCGGCTTGGCTTTTTCCTTCTTCCAGAAGTCGAAAATCCCCATGTTTTCCCTCCTCGATGTGCAAATCCGCGACTGGTCCCGTCGCTGAAACGGGCGACCGGTTCATCGAGCCGCAGGGATGCGAGGCGTGCCTGTGAGTTGGAGCAAGCAACGTGCCACCCGGGCGTCGGTAGATCGGGGTGTTGCGGGCCAGCACTCCGAGCCGAGCCACCCCCAGCCCGCGAAGTACGCAGCCTTGCCCCGAAGCAACTTTGCACATTGGTTCTTCCGAAAGAGGACAGCCCGACGAGCTGCTCGCTCAGGCGATGGACTTGGCGGCCTCAGGTGGGGAGCCGGTCCAGGAGCCGACGGGCGAGGGCCGGGCCCCTCTCCCTCCGTATGGCGCCTGGAGTAGCAGCGCAGCCGGGGCCCGGCCGTAAGGTCATGGGCGCCAGCGTCCGAGCTCGACACAGCCGGAGACGTGGAGGAAGTCGTAGGCTGCGAGCGGGCGATCGAAGGTCAGTCGAAACGACCTGACCGCGCCGTCGGACTGCCGAAGCGTGTGCGCCGTGGCCACGGGCAAACGCTGCCATCCCGAGGTGATGAGAGCCGGCACCACGCGGATACGGCGGGGCCGCGGGTCGGGCGGCACCGTGGTGGAGATGGCCAGCGTGGTGCCCTGCGGGGCCCGCACCTCGACTGTCCGGTCGTCGATCGTCAAGAGCAGCGGAACGCCACCCGCGCTCGTCGGCGGGACGAGCTTCCAGACCTCCCGCCCTCTCGCGTCGATGGTCAGGCTGTAGCCGCAGCTCGACTGCCCGATCTGCACGACGGGCACGCCCGCGGGGATTCCGGCCAGGAGGCCCTCGAGCCGGGCCCCCGCTTCCCGCTGGGCCACGCGGTCCCCGGAGCGGACCATCGCCGGGGCCACGACCTGGTAGAGAACGACGAGGCCCAGGACAGCGAGACCGACGACCCCACGGCCGACCCGGCGGAAGCCTGCCGGCTTCCAGGCGGACAGCAGCACCGCGACGCCCAGAAGCGGCAGGTAGAGCTGGCGGAAGCTCGGGAAATTCAGGACGCTCACCGCCGCCCGCGTCAGCAGCGACGGCGCGAGCGTGGCCGCGAAGGCCAATAGCGCGATAGAGCGGGTCCGCGAAGGTGCCATCCGGACGAGCCACACCACGACGACCGCCGCGACGATCGCCGCACCCGTCCAGGACCCGATCGCGGCGTAGGTGATGGCGCCGTACGGCGGCATCGGCAGCAGCTTGACCAGGTAGTTGGCCAGGTCCACACGTACGTTCGCGAGAGCCTCGCCGACCCCCGCCCGGTACGAGGCGTCCGTCAGCGTCGTGCCGGCGCGATTCCAAAGCGCGACGCCAACGTAGGCTGGATAGGCGGCGAGCAGGGCGCCGCTCGCCCAGCGGTCGCTTGGGCGCGGCCGACCGCCGTCCTTCGGCCAGAGGCAGTCGAGTCCGATCAGCAGCAGCGGGACGCCGACCGCCGCTTCGTAGCTGAAGAGCGCCCCCGTCCCCGCGGCCACGAACGCAGCTCGCCGTCCGACCGTGGCCCCTTCGCGCAACCTCAGCAGCGCCCCGACGCCGAGAAGCGATGCAAGAGCCGCCACCAGGATCGGCTGACAGGAGATCCACCCGACGCACTCCGCCGCCGCGGGGTGCAGACCCACGAGCGCCACGATCGCCGCCGCCGTGACCGGGTCCGCGAGCTGGCGGCGCAGCAGGCCGTACCCGAGGACGAGGTTCAGGAGGTGCACGAGCAGCGAGACCGTCTTGAAGCCGATCGGGTTGCTCCCGAAGAGCCGGTACTCGATCGCCATCAGACCGCTCGGCACGACGCGAACGTACCGTCGTTGCAGCGTGTCGAACCCCTCGTACCAGACGGTCTCGCCGCCTTCGCCCTTCACCAGGTCGACGTTGAATGCGAACAGGACGTCGCGCAGGTTCGACGACGCGAGATTGTGGAGAACGTAGTCGTCATCGCCGGTAAGCGGGCCTGCAGCGAACCGGCCGATCGAGAGGGCCACGACGAGAACGACCCCGACCAGCCAGGGATCGAAGCGACGTTTCATCCCGAGAGCCGGTCCAGGAGGTGGCGGGCGAGCGCGGGACCCTTGCCCGCGTCCTCGTGCTTGAAGAACACGAAGGCACGCTCCCACGGCTGGGCGCGGATCCGCTCGGCCCACGCGCCGAGCTCGGGATCGCCGTACTCGGCGCGGCGCAGGCGCAGGTAGCCCCAGGACGCGGTGACGACGACGGGCGCTCCCTCGTCGCCGGATTCGTCCGTGTCCGCCGCACAGAGGGCCGCCCCCCGCGCGCGCAGCGCGTCGTACACGTCGTCCCCGAACCAGGACTCGTGGCGGAACTCGAACGCGGCGGGCCGGTCCGCGGGCAGCCGCTCGAGGAAGGCCTGGAGGCGGGGCACGTCCTTCTTGAAGTTCGGCGGGAGCTGGAAGAGCACCGGCCCCAGCCGTTCCCCGAGGGCGCGGGCGCTGTCGAAAAAATACCCGACGGTGTCGCTCGAGGCGGGGGAGAGCCGCTGCATGTGGGTGATGCGCTGCGAGGCCTTGAGCACGAAGGTGAAGCCGGCGGGGACCTCATCGGCCCATCGCCGCAGGAGCTCCGCGTCGGGCATCCGGTAGAACGTGTTGTTGACCTCCACCGTGCGGAAGCGCTCCGCGTAGTAGCGGAGCATCCCCGCGGGCTTCATCTCCGCGGGATAGAAGCTGCCCTTCCACTCCTTGTAGCCGTAGCCGCTCGTGCCCACGAGGACGTCCATGACTCGCGCGAACCCTAGCACGGGGGCCGGTCCTTGACAGAGTTCGCTCTGTGCTGCATTATTCAGGTATGAATGAGGCAGTGGTCACCACTCCCCCCGCCACCCTCGCCATCGAGGTGATCCGGGCCCTTCACGCGCTGGAGACGCAGCTCGAAGAGGCGCTCGAGCCGCTCGGCCTCTCGCTCGCCAAGCTCGGGGCCCTCTCCAAGCTCGTGGCCGCGGGCGAGCCCCTGCCCCTCAGCACGCTCGCGGAGCGCCTGGCCTGCGTGCGCTCGAACATCACGCAGCTCGTCGACCGGCTGGAGGCGGAGAAGCTCGTGGCGCGCTCCGACGACCCGCGCGACCGGCGCTCGGTCCGCGCGGAGCTGACGACGCTCGGAAGGTCGCGCCACGCCGCCGGGCTCCGGGCGTTGGACAAGGTGGAGCGGGACCTCCTGTCGCGGCTCACCCCCCGCCAGCAGAACGACTTCATGCGCTCTCTCCGGATTCTCCGGGGGGACGATTGACGTCTTTTTACCGAACATAGTTCATTACTGCATCGTCCATGAGACTAACAAAGGGAGACCCCATGCGTAAGCGGATGTTCATCGTGCTCGTGGCAGTGGTCGGGTTCCTCGGAGCCATCGGCACGGTGAAGTTCAAGCAGATCCAGGCGGGGGCGGCCATGGCCGCCTCGTTCCAGCCTCCTCCGGAAGCGGTGACCACGATCGTGGCTCGGCAGGAGAAATGGCCGGCCACGATCGGCGCCATCGGAAGTGTCGTAGCCGTCCACGGCGTCACCGTGAGCGCGGACATGCCCGGCATCGTGGAGGCGATCACCTTCGAGTCCGGCCGCCAGGTCGCGTCCGGGGAGCTGCTCGTGCGGCTGGACACGCGCCAGGAGCGGGCTCAGCTCGCCGCGGCCGAAGCCCAGCGCGACCTCACCCAAGTGAACCTCGATCGGGCGCGCGGGCTTCGCGACGAGGGGATCCTTCCCGAGGCCGAGTACGACCGCATGTCCGCCGAGTACAAGCAGGCCGAGGCCAGGGTGGGGGAGATCCGCGCCGCCATCGAGCGCAAGCAGATCCGCGCTCCCTTCACGGGCATCCTCGGCATCCGCCAGGTGAACCTCGGCCAGTACCTGCCGGACGGTGCTGCCGTCGTCCCCCTGCAGTCCCTCGATCCCATCTACGTCAACTTCTTCGTCCCCCAGCAGGAGGTCGCCGAGGTGAAGGTGGGGCGGCAGGTGCGGGTCGTGGCCGAAGGCGAGAAGCCGATCGAGGCGACCGGCAAGATCACGGCCGTGGACTCGATCGTGGACACCGCCACCCGCAACGTCCAGGTCCAGGCCACCTTCGCCAATCCCAAGGGGGACCTGCACCCCGGCATGTTCGTGAAGGCCGAAGTCGTGCTGGGCGGCGGCTCGCCGATCACCGCGCTTCCCGCCTCCGCGATCAGCTACGCGCCTTATGGTGATTCCGTCTATGTGGTGGCCGACCTGCAGGGTCCGAGCGGCGAGAGCTACCGCGGGGTGCGCCAGCAGTTCGTGAAGCTCGGAGGAAGCCGGGGGGACCAGGTCGCGGTCGTGTCCGGCGTCGCCGCGGGGGAGGAGGTCGTCACCTCCGGCACGTTCAAGCTCAGGAGCGGCGCGGCGGTGAAGGTCAACAACCAGGTCCAGCCGTCCAACAACCCCGCTCCCAAGCCGGAAGACAACTGACATGAAGTTCACCGACATCTTCGTCAAGCGGCCGGTCCTCGCCATCGTCGTCAACCTCGTGATCCTGATCGCGGGGCTCACCGCCGTCCGCTCCCTGAGCGTCCGGCAGTACCCGCGCAGCGACATCGCGATCGTCCGGGTCACGACCGTGTACGTCGGGGCCAACGCGGACCTCGTGCGGGGCTTCATCACAACGCCCCTCGAGCGCGTGATCGCGAGCGCGGACGGCATCGACTACATGGAGTCGTCGAGCGCCCAGAGCCTCAGCACGATCACCGTCCACCTGAAGCTCAACTACGACACGAACGCCGCCCTCACCCAGATCCAGGCCAAGGTGGCGCAGGTGCGTAACGACCTCCCTCCGGAGGCGGAGGCGCCCGAGATCGAGCTGGAGACCGCCGACAACCAGTTCGCGGCGATGTACCTCGGCTTCTCCTCCGAGAACCTCGACCAGAACCAGATCACCGACTACCTCACCCGGGTCGTCCAGCCCAAGCTCTCCGCCATCAGCGGGGTCCAGCGGGCGGCCATCCTGGGGGAGCGGACGTTCGCCATGCGCATCTGGCTGAAGCCGGACCGCATGGCCTCGCTGGGCATCGCCCCCTCCACGGTGCAGGAGGCCCTCGCTCGCAACAACTACCTCTCCGCCCTGGGCCGGACCAAGGGCTCGATGGTGTCCGTCAACCTCGTGGCCAACACCGACCTCAAGACGCCGGAGGAGTTCCGGCAGCTCGTGGTCAAGGAGGAAAAGGGCGTCGTGGTCCGCCTGGGCGAGATCGCGGACGTGGTGCTCGGGGCCGAGAACTACGACGAGGACGTGCGGTTCAACGGGGAGACCGCCACCTTCATGGGCATCTGGGTGCTGCCCACTGCGAACTCGCTGGACGTGATCCGCCAGGTGCGAGAGACCATACCCGACATCCGGGCCCAGCTTCCGGTCGGCATGAAGGTGGGCATCCCCTACGACGCCACCGAGTACATCCGGGACGCCATCAGCGAGGTCCTCCAAACCCTGTCCGAGACCCTCCTCATCGTGGTGGTCGTGATCTTCCTCTTCCTGGGCTCGTTCCGGTCGGTGCTCATCCCCGTGGTGGCGATCCCGGTGTCGCTCCTGGGCGCGGTCTTCATGATGATGGCGGCCGGCTTCACCATCAACCTTCTGACCCTCCTCGCGATCGTGCTCTCCGTCGGCCTCGTCGTGGACGACGCGATCGTGATGGTGGAGAACGTCGAGCGGCACCTGCAGCTGGGCAAGCGGCCGCTGAAGGCGGCGACCGAAGCCGCCCGCGAGCTGGTGGGGCCGATCATCGCGATGACCATCACCCTGGCCGCGGTCTACACGCCGGTCGCGATCCAGGGCGGACTGACGGGTTCGCTCTTCCGCGAGTTCGCGTTCACCCTGGCGGGGGCGGTCATCATCTCCGGAGTGGTGGCCCTCACCCTGTCGCCGATGATGGGGTCGCGGCTCCTGCGGGCCGGCGATACCGACCGCGGCTTCGCGGGCTGGATCAACCGGCGCTTCGACCGGGTGCGGGAGCGGTACGGGCGGACGCTCGAAGGCACGCTCGCGTACCGGCCCGTCGTCCTCACGCTGTGGGCGATCGTAGTGCTGGTGTCGATACCCTTCTTCATGTTCTCGCAGAAGGCGCTGGCGCCCATGGAAGACCAGGGTGTCGTCTTCGGAGTGGTGCAGGCCTCCGCCAACTCGACGCTCGACCAGACGAAGCTCTTCGCCAAGGAGATCCACGACGTCTACAGGTCGTTCCCGGAGTCGGACAGCATCTTCCAGATCATGGGTCCCACCGGCGGCTTCGGAGGCATGGTCACGAAGCCGTGGAGCGAGCGCGAGAAGAACACCGAGCAGCTCCTCGTCGAGTCGGCGGGCAAGCTGTCCAACATCGCGGGCGTGCGCGTCATTCCGTTGACGCCGGCCCCCCTTCCCGGCGGCGGCGACTTCCCGGTCGACCTCGTGATCGCCTCCACCGCGGAGCCCCAGCAGCTCATGGAGCTCGCGAACCAGCTCGTGGGGAAGGCCTTCCAGAGCGGCCTCTTCATCTTCGCCGACGCCGACTTGAAGTTCGATCAGCCGCAGGTGGAAGTGGTGTTCGACCGCGACAAGGTCAGGTCGCTGGGTGTCGACCTGAGCCGCGCGGGCCAGGACCTCTCGACGCTCGTCGGGGGCGACTACGTCAATCGCTTCAGCATCCAGGGGCGCAGCTACAAGGTCATCCCGCAGGTGAAGCGCAGCGAGCGTCTCTCGCCCGAGCAGCTCGAGGAGATGTACGTGACCGGGCCGAACGGGAAGCTCGTCCCCCTGTCCACCTTCGCCACCTTGCAGACCTCCACCCAGCCCCGCGAGCTGAAGCGCTTCCAGCAGCTCAACGCGGTGCGCATCCAGGGCGTGATTCCGCCCCACATCTCGCTCGACCAGGCCCTGAGTTTCCTCGAAAACGAGGCCCGGCCCCTCCTGCCCAGGGGCTTCACCATCGACTACGCGGGCGAGTCGCGCCAGCTCCGCACCGAGGGCAGCCGTTTCCTGGGTACGTTCCTGCTCTCCGCGATCCTCATCTATCTGGTGCTGGCCGCCCAGTTCGAGAGCTTCCGCGACCCGTTCATCATCCTCGCGGGCTCGGTGCCCCTCGCCATCTCCGGCGCCCTCCTCTTCTCGTTCCTGGGCCTGACCACCCTCAACATCTACAGCCAGGTGGGCCTCATCACGCTCGTGGGGCTCGTCTCCAAGAACGGGATCCTCATCGTGGAGTTCGCGAACCACTTGCAGGAGCAGGGGCGAGACAAGATCCGGGCGGTGGTGGAGGCCTCGAGCACGCGCCTGCGTCCGATCCTGATGACGACCGCGGCCACCGTGGTCGGGCACTTCCCGCTCGTCCTCGCTACCGGTCCCGGCGCGGGCGCGCGAAACAGCATCGGGATCATGCTCGTGAGCGGCATGATCATCGGCACGCTGTTCACGCTGTTCGTGGTGCCCTCGATCTACGTCTTCGTGGCGCGCACACGGACGGTGGATGTGGCCGACGAGGTGGAGGCGGAGGAAGCGGCCGCTCTGGCGGGGGCCACGGTCTAACGCCCTTGCGGGGGCGGCGGGCCGTCCCCGCTCCCTGTGGTAGAAAGCCGGCATGGAAGGCCAGGGGCACGGCACCGCTCTCTGGCTGATGCCCGACGGGCCGAGCTCCGAGCGCCTGGCCGCCCTCGTCTCGGCCCTCGCCGCGCGCCTGGGCACGCCCGTGTTCGTTCCGCACGTCACACTCATCCACGGGCTGGCTCGCGAGGAGGCCGAGAACGTCGCTCGGGCGCGGGCGCTTGCGAGGCGGCTCGCGAGCCAGCGCGTGGATCTCTTGCCCGCGGAAGGACGCGAAGAGTACTTCCGGTGTCTGTATCTTCCCGTCGAGGCCGCGGAACCGCTTCGCGCCGAGCATCGCCGGGCGGCCGAGGCCTTCGGTGTCCCCCCCGACCCCGAGTACCTGCCCCACCTGAGCCTCGTCTACGGCCGTCTCGACGAGGCCGAGAAGGAACGGATCGCCTCTTCGCTGGTCTCCGAGCTGCCGATATCGACCGAGCTGACTGCGATCGAGGTCTGGCGCACCGCGGGCCCGGTGGGGGACTGGAAGCTGCGGTGCCGGTTGGCGCTCGGTTCTGGCTAGCCCGCGAGTCTCGCGCACAAGCCGACTAGATGCTCCTGGACAAGACAGACGACTTCATGCTCACATCGCCGACGACAGGCGTCGGGGATTCAGCATTCTGGACGTCGGCACACCCACTTCGAAAGGAAGTGCCCAGTGCGTTCGCGATTTCTCATTGCCATGCTCATCGGCGGAGGGGCGGTCGCATCCGAGGCGCCACCCGCAGCGCCCGGACCTACGACTCAGGAGATCAACGATCGCCTCGTGCAGGAGATCGCCGATCGCATCATGGGGAGGGAGAAAGAGCCCGCTGGTCAGGTGTTCAAAAACATGCGCATTGAATGGCTCAAGACCACACCTGCGCGACAACTCCTCGACATCATGAACGGCGGCTACGCCCGCGCGCTCGGTGTTCGTTGCACGCACTGCCACGTCGAGCGCGACTTCTCGAGCGACGACAAGCGGCCGAAGCGCGCCGCCCGAGAGATGGCGACGATGCATTGGACCATAAACCAGACGCTTGGGAAGATGAAGAACCTGGAGTCCGAACCGGACGACCGGCCCATCAACTGCGCGACGTGTCATCGCGGCGCGATCAATCCACGCAACGCTCAACCATAGCTACTCCGTCCGGACCGAGTTGCTCCAGGCACGACTACCCGAACGAGTCGCCGGGACTAGCTGGAAGCGAGAAGCTCTTCGAGCGCACGCCGAAAGGCGCCCGGGTCGACGGCAGGGTATCGATTGAGCCGCTCGGTGATCGCCTCGAAGAAGGTCCGCAGGTGCGCCGGGCTCACGAGGCCCCGTTGGAGCATCTCGCGCACGTCCGCCACGTCCTGCGTGTGGCCCCGCTCGATCTTGGCAAGCGCCTGGGCGTTGAAGTCGTAGTGATGGAAGGCCAGCCGGCCATGCTTGTCGATGAAGGGACTGCGCTCCTCCCAGCCCGGAAGCTCGGGAATGAAATCCGCCGGCGACGCGAGCTCCACATTGAGCTGAAGCGATTCCTTCAGGCTCGGGATCGCGCCGAACAGCCGGTCGGTCTCCGGGGCGAGCTTGAGATCGACGTCGATCGTGCTCTCCCGCCAACCCACCAGAACCGCGGAGGCCCCCCCGGTGAAATAGGCGCGTCCTTCCCTGTCCGCCTCACGTCCGAGCGCGCTCATGAAGGCCCGAACGCGCGACTCGTCGGCTAGCGCACGCAAGCGGCTGCTCGCTCGAAGCTGACCAGGCGGCGCAGGAGCGCGTTGTACCGGGAATGGGCCGTGTCGGGGTCGGTCTCCTGCAAGCGCAGGTACAGGCGGTGCTCGGGGGAGGACAGGGCGCCGGGCACCTCGATGCGGAGCTGCCGAAGTCGAGGGGCGCCGATCGAGACGAGGAGGGCCGGGACCGAGTCGACGCCGGCGACGAGGTCTCGAAGGCCATCTTCCACGAGATCGGCTCCCGGGAGGCCGTCGTAGGCGCCCACGCGGCCAGTATAGCCGTCCGGGGTTCCACCCACCGACTCCCTCCCACCGTTCACCGATACGGGGTGACAGCCGGCAACATCCTCCCGTACAGTCTGTTGCAAGGGGGAATGATGCCCACGAAGGCGGAAAGGGCGGCGCGAGCGGCACGTCAGGACAGGGTCTCGAAGGCGGTCTGGGGGCTCGTCTTCCTGGCCTTCGGAGTGCTCCTCTTCATGGAGGATCGGGGGGAGATCGCGCTGGGCATGCCCACCAGGTACCCGGCGAGCTACGCGGTCGATGGAGACGAGGAGACCCGCTGGTCGTCGGCCTTCCGCGAGTCCGCGTGGATCACGATCGACCTCGGGGCGCCCGCGGAGATCACGCGGGTGAGGCTCGTCTGGGAGAAGGCCTTCGCCACCCGATACAAGATCCAGGTCTCGGACGACGGCTCGCACTGGACCACGGCGCGCGAGGTGACGGACGGGGACGGCGGGGTCGACGAGCTCGAGCTGAAGGCGAAGGGCCGCTACGTGCGCATGGAAGGAACGACACGCTCGACCTCCTGGGGCTACTCGCTCTTCGAGCTCGAGGTCTACGGGACGGAGGAGGCGGCGGGCGCCGCGACGGCGCCCCACCTTCTCTCCGCGGGCAAGCCGGCGACAGCGTCGTCCTTCGAGACGATGCCCGTGTGGATCAGCTACTGGCTCACCTTCTGGCCCGTCCTCCTGATCGCGGGAGGGCTGCCCCTCCTCGTTGCCCCGAAGGACGACGGCGAGCAGGTGTTCGGTCTGGTCCTCACCGGCGTGGGCGTCTTCCTCCAGCTCCAGAAGCTGGGCCACATTCCCTGGACCCTCTCCCAGAGCTGGCCTCTCCTCCTCGTGATCGCCGGGATCCTGCTGGTGACGCAGGCGCTCGGACAGAAGAACGACCCCACGGGCTCCGGGAGCGGCGGGGGGTCGGGGAGCTGCGGATGACGTCCCTGCCGACGCCGACGGTGGAGGGACCGAAGGGGCGGCTCGCCGTCGGGCTCGTCTTCATCGTCCTCGGTCTCGTCCTCACCTTCGACGAGGCCGGCGTCCTCAATCTCGAGGGGTTCGGCCGCTTCTGGCCGCTCCTCCTGATCGGGATCGGGATCGTGAAGGTGCGGCAGCCGCTCGAGGACGGACAACGCGCGGTGGGGACGGCGCTCCTCCTCGTAGGCGGGCTCTTCCAGCTCCTGAGCGTGCTGAGCTGGGGGCGGGCCTGGCCCCTCGTCTTCGTGGCCGCGGGTGGATTTCTCCTGTGGCAGGCGATCGATCGGCCCCTGGCGGCCGATCCCGCCCCGAGCGCCTCCCCCATCGTCTCGGAGCTCGTGCTCCTCGGAGGCAGCAAGCGGACGCTGCGCGTCGCGGACTTCCGCGGCGGGTACGTCACCGCCGTGCTCGGGGGCATCGAGCTGGACCTTCGGCAGTGCCGCATGACCGGCTCCTCCGCGTCTCTCGACGTCGTCGCCTTCTGGGGAGGGATCGACCTGAAGGTCCCGCCGGAATGGAGCGTCGACGGCAAGGTCGTGCCCGTCATGGGCGGCTTCGAGCAGAAGGTTCCCGGCCCGGTGGGGCCGGCAGAAGGGCCCCGGCTCGTCGTGCGCGGGTACGCGATCATGGGCGGGGTCGTGGTCGGCCACTGACGTGCACCCGGTACTCGCGGACCGCCGCCGCTTCGTCGCCTACGCGGCGGCTTCGCTTCCCATCGCGGCGGTCGTGGCGGCGCTCTTCGCCCGCGGGCCGAACACGCTCCCGCTCGCGCTCGCCGTGGGGGTGTCCTTGCCCCTCGCCGTCCTCGCGCTCGCGCTGCTCCTCCCCGTCTGGTACCTCTGCCGGACGCTTCCGGTGGGGGAGACCCCGTTTCCGCGGTTCGTGGCCACCCACGGCGCGGCGGCCCTCGTCACGAGCCTCGCCTGGGTCTACGCGGGAGTGCCCCTGGCCCGCCTGCTCTCCGCGATCGTCTCCATTCCCGACCTCCCGACCCTCTACCGGGCGCACGTTCCCGCGCTGCTCCCGGCGGGGGCCGTTCTGTACCTCCTGTCGGTCTCCTTCTACTACGTCCTCCTCGCCGTGGAAGCCCGGCGCCAGGCGGAGAAGCAGTCGCTGGAGCTGGCCGTCCTCGCCCGCGAAGCCGAGCTCAAGGCCCTGAAGGCGCAGGTGCATCCCCACTTCCTCTTCAACAGCCTCAACTCGATCAGCGCCCTCACCGCGACCGACCCCTCGCGGGCCCGGGAGATGTGCATCCTCCTCGCCGAGTTCTTCCGGAAGAGCCTGGCCATCGGCGAGCGGCCGAGCGTCTCCCTCGAGGAAGAGCTCGCGGTCGCCCGCACCTATCTCGCGATCGAGGGCATGCGGTTCGGGGCGCGGCTCGCGATCGAGGAGAAGGTGGACGAAGCGGGCAAGGCCTGCCGCCTGCCCCCGCTCCTCCTCCAGCCCCTCGTGGAGAACGCGATCCGCCACGGGATCGCCACCTGCACCGACGGCGGCGTGCTGCGGCTGGAGGCGAGGACGGACGGGGAGAAGCTCCATCTCCTCGTCGAGAACCCGTTCGATCCGGAGTCGCCCTCCCGCAAGGGCGTGGGGCTCGGTCTCACGAACGTCCGCCAGCGCCTCCACGCGCGCTACGGCGAGGCGGCGCGGCTCGACGCGGAGCGCTCCCCGGACCGCTTCCGGGTGACGCTCTCCCTGCCCGCGGAGGTGGAGGCGTGATCGACGTGCTCATCGCGGACGACGAGGAGCCGGCGCGGGCCGTGCTCCGAGAGATGCTCGGGGAGGAGCCCGACGTCCGGATCCTCGGAGAGTGCGCGACGGGCCTCGAGGCGGTGAAGGCGGCGGGGGAGCTCAGCCCCCAGGCGATCTTCCTGGACATCGAGATGCCCAAGCTCGACGGCTTCGAGGTGCTGGAGCTGCATCGACCCGTCGATCGCCGTCGTCTTCGTGACCGCCTACGACAGCTACGCGCTCCGCGCCTTCGAGGTGCACGCGGTGGACTACGTCCTGAAGCCCTTCCGCGCGCGAGCGGCTCCGCGAGGCCCTCCAGGCGGCGCGGGCGCGGCTGGCACGCCGCCCGAGCCGGCGGTGCTCGCCCAGGCCGCCCGGAAGGCCGGCGAGTACTCCCGCCGGATCGTGGTCAAGGACGCCAACCGGATCCACATGATCCCCGTGGAGAGCCTCGACTACGCCCAGGCCCAGGACGACTACGTGGCCCTGCACAGCGAGGGCAAGACCTACCTGAAGACGCAGACGATGGGAGCGCTCGAGGCGAGCCTCGACCCCGCGGCTCTTCGTGCGCGTGCACCGCTCGTACCTGGTGCGCCTCGACCTCATCCGGTCGGTCGAGCTCTACGCGAAGAACAGCCGGATCGCGATCCTCCGGGACGGCACGCGAGGTGCCCGTGAGCCGCGAGGGGCACGCCCGCCTCAAGGAGCTGCTGGGGGAGACGTCACCGTAGCCGCTCATGGCCCCTGCCCCAGCCGATACGGACGATCACGCCAAGGCCGCCACCTCGCAGGGGTGCGACTCCCGCGGCGACCGCAGGCCATTCGGCCGATTTCCATTCGTCAGACTTCAGGGCCCAGCCAATGGCGGCGCCCACCAAAGCTCCACTTGCGGCGCCCATCACGGCCACGGCTGCCGGATTGGGGCCGCGGCTGTGCGTATCACTGTTGTAGTCCCCGAAACCAAGCAACAGGCCAGGCATTGCCCCGATACCCAGGCCGATCATTGCACCGCGGCCAGTCTGGGGCTTCCGTCCACCGCTGACCTCGAGCCTCACGACCGATGAACGGGGGATGCGCGTCGGTGTGTCACTGCTTCCGCGTCTCACGAATATCCCATCGAGCTCGAGACCGACCAGGGTGCCAACGAGGGGCTTTCCACCGAGCTGTGGCGCCGTAATCCGGACCCTGCTGCCCGGCCTGAGCGCAGGGGGCTCGATCGGAACGGCGCTCATCGCGCCGCATACCAGGGCGACGACCAGGTTCGTCATCTCGCATCTCCACAAGCAGTCCGTGTACCCTCTCGACTGCCCTTGAAGGATGCGAAGTGGATTTGTTACGCGGTCACCCCGCGGACACGCGCACACGGGCGGCTTCGAGCGAAGCCTTGACCGCGGCGGGAGCGGTGCCTCCGGGGGCGGCCTTGGCGCGCACGGCCTCCGCGGGATCGAAGAGCGCGGTGAGACGCGCGGCCACCGCGGGCGACGCGCTCGCGAGCGCTTTCGCCGCGACGTCGCGCAGCGGCGTCCCCGTCTTCTGGGCGTCCGCCACGAGCGTGCCCACCAGCCCATGCGCCTTCCGGAAGGGCATTCCCTCCCGCGCGAGGGCCACCGCGAGGCCGGCCGCCATCATCCCCTCGCCCGAGGCGGCGCGGGCCATCGCGTCCTGGTGCGCGACGAGGCCGGTCACGACGCCCGCCATCACGGCCACCGAGCCCATCGCGGTGTCCGCGGCGTCGAACACCGCTTCCTTGTCCTCCTGCAGGTCCTTCTGATATCCCGCGGGCAGGCCCTTCATCAGGACGAGCAGGCGGAGGAGGTCGCCGTCCACGCGAGCGGCTTTCCCCCGTACGAGCTCGAGGGCGTCCGGGTTCTTCTTCTGGGGCATGAGGCTCGAGCCGGTGGTGAAGGCCTCGGGCAGGCCGAAGAAGCCGTACTCCGGCCCCGCGAGCCAGATGAGCTCCTCGGCGAGGCGCGAGAGATGGGTCTGGAGCTGCGCGCACCCGAAGACGAACTCGGCCGCGAAGTCGCGGTCGGTGACGGCGTCGAGCGCGCTCGCGGAGACCGTGGCGAACCCGAGCTCGCGGGCGAGGGCGTCGCGGTCGAGGGGGAGCGGAGTGCCGGCAAGGGCTCCGGAGCCGAGGGGAAGCACGTCCACGCGGATGCGCGCGTCGCGCAGCCGGTCGTAGTCGCGCACGAGGCCCCACGTGTGGGCGGCGAGCAGGTGGCCGAGGGTTATGGGCTCGGCGGCGCGGGTGTGCGTGTAGCCGGGCATGACCGCAGAAGCACCGGCCAGGCCCTGGTGGACGAGCGCCTCCACGAGCGCGCGGATGCCGTCCCGCAGCCGGTCGATGGCCGCGCGCACGAAGAGCCGGAGGGCGGTGACGGTCTGCTCGTTGCGGCTGCGGCCGAGGTGCCCCTGGCCCGCGAGCTCGCCCACGATCTCCTCGAGCCGGGTCTCGACGAAGCTGTGAACGTCTTCATGCACATCCCCAGCGTCGAGGATCTTGGGGTCCGCCTCGACGCTGAGGATGACCTGAGCGAGTCCCTTGTCCAGCCGTTCCGCATCTTCCTTCGAGATCGCCCCGCATCTCCCCAATGCCCGCGCATACGCTCGCGAAGCCGCGATCTCCTCGCGGAGGAGGCGCCGGTCGAAGGGAAAGGAGCGGTTGAACTCCCAGAACGCCGCGTCGGGGTCCGCCGAGTAGTTCCCGCCCCAGAGCTTCGACACCCTAGCTCCGGTAGTGCGAGTTGATGTCCACGTACTGCCGCGAAAGGTCCGATGTCCACATCCAGCCCGCGGCCGACCCCTCGCCGAGGCGGATGCGGAAGCGCACGGGGTCCTCGCGCATGGCGGCGGCGGCCACCGCCTCGTCGTAGTCGCGGGCCTCGCCTCCCTCCGCCACGTGAACGTCTCCGATCCAGATCGCGACCCGGCTCGCGTCGAGCTC
Organism: uncultured Acidobacteriota bacterium; assembly: GCA_963742595.1. Lineage (GTDB taxonomy): Bacteria > Acidobacteriota > Vicinamibacteria > Fen-336 > Fen-336 > CAVPGH01. Next base: position 3,498,321 of record CAVUMT010000001.1, read on the forward strand.
GACGCCGCTCCGCCCCACCGCGGCGAGGATGCGTCCCCAGTTCGGGTCGCCGCCGTGGAGCGCGGTCTTGACGAGGGGGGACTCCGCGACCACGCGCGCCACCCGATCCGCGTCCGCCGCGGACCGGGCGCCTTCCACGGTGATGGAGGCGACGCGCGTCGCCCCTTCGCCGTCGCGGACGAGCAGGTTCGCGAGCTGCCGCGCCGCGTCCACGAGCCCGTTGCGGAAGGCGACGAAGTCGGAGCCCTCTCCGCGGACCTCGACCTTCGTGGCCCCGCTCGCGAGGAGGATCGCGCAGTCGTTCGTGGACGTGTCGCCGTCCACGGTGATGCGGTTGAGGCTCTCTCCCACCGCCTCCCGCAGCGTCCGCGCGAGGAGCGCCGGCTCGACGTCGGCGTCGGTGGTGAAGAACGCGAGGAGGGTCGCCATGTCCGGCGCGATCATCCCCGAGCCCTTGGCCATGCCCCCGATCGTCACGGACCCTCCGGAGAGCGGTACCTCCAGGCGGACTTCCTTGGGCCGGGTATCGGTGGTGAGGATGGCGCGGGCGGCCGAAGCACCCCCGCTGCGGGAAGCGGCGGCCGCCGCCTTCTCGATCCCCGCCCGCACCTTTTCCATGGGCAGGCGCACCCCGATCACGCCGGTGGAGGCCACGACCACCTCGCGCGGCGCGCAGGAGACGGCGCGGGCCGCGGCCGCCGCCATCTCGCGCGCGTCGGCGAGCCCCGCGGCGCCCGTGCCCGCGTTGGCGCAGCCCGCGTTGACCACGATCGCGCGCGCCCGTCCGCTCCGAAGGTGCTCGCGCGAGACGAGGACGGGCGCGGCCTGGGCGCGGTTGGTGGTGAAGACCCCGGCCGCGGAGCCCGCGCGGTCGGCCACGAGCAGGGCGAGGTCCAGCCGGTCGGGCTTGATGCCCGCGGCCACCGCCGCCGCCCGGAAGCCCTGGGGCGCCGTGACCCCCGTGCTCATGCCCGCGCCCGGAGACGTCTCAACGCTTGGCCTCCGTCGGGGACTTGTCCGGGCGATGCACGGGCTGCGTGACCTCGACGGCCTTCACGTCCACGGGAATGCGGTCGCGGGTCAGCGCGCGCACGCGCTCGGGTAGGCCGAAGAGCCGGATGAATCCCGCGGCGTCCTGGTGGTCGTAGGCCATGCCCTCGCCGAACGTCGCGAGGTCCTGCCGGTAGAGGCTCCGCGGGGAGCGGCGGGAGACGGCCTCGGCGCTTCCCTTGTAGAGCTTCACGCGCACCTCGCCCGTGACCTCCTTCTCCGTCTCGTCCACGAACGCGGCGAGGGCCTCCCTGAGCGAGGCGAACCAGAGCCCGTCGTAGATGAGCTGAGCGTAGCGCACGGACACGGACTGCTTGAAGTGGAGGGTGTCGCGGTCGAGGACGAGACGCTCCAGCTCGCGGTGGGCGACGTAGAGCACCGTCCCCGCGGGAGTCTCGTAGACGCCCCGCGACTTTATCCCCACCAGCCGGTTCTCCACGAGGTCGAGCCGTCCCACCCCGTGCGCCCCCGCGACCCTGTTCAGCGTCTCGACGAGGGCCACGGGGCCCAGAGGGACGCCGTCGACGGAGATGGGCGTGCCCCCCTCGAAGGCGATCGTGACCACTTGAGGCGCGTCCGGAGCCTTCTCCGGGTCCACGGTGAGCTTGAACATCTCAGGGAGGGGCGCGCTCCAGGTGTCCTCGAGGTTGCCGCCCTCGTGGGAGAGGTGCCAGAGGTTGCCGTCGCGGCTGAAGAGGTCGCGGGGCGACTGGTCGACGGGGATGCCGTGCTTCCCCGCGTAGGCGAGCGCGTCCTCGCGCGAGCGGATCGTCCACTCCCGCCAGGGGGCGATGACGCGGAGGTGCGGCGCGAAGGCGCCGTACGTCACCTCGAAGCGGACCTGGTCGTTCCCCTTGCCCGTCGCCCCGTGGGAGAGGGCGTCCGCGCCCTCGCGGAGGGCGCACTGGACCTGGCGGTAGGCGAGGAGGGGGCGCGCGAGCGCCGTGCCCAGGAGGTAGTTGTCCTCGTAGACGGCGCCCGCGGACAACGCCTTGAAGGCATAGTCGCGGATGAACTCCTCGCGGAGGTCCTCGACGACGCACTTGCTGGCTCCCGTGGCGAGGGCCTTCTTCCTCACCGCCTCGAGGTCGTCGCCCTGGCCCACGTCGCCGCAGTAGGCCACGATCTCCGCCCCCCCGTAGTTCTCCTTGATCCACGGGATGATGATCGAGGTGTCGAGACCCCCCGAGTAGGCGAGCACGACCTTCTTCACGTTCGTCTTCATCTCGAACCCGACCCCTCTTTCAGGACGTCTTCGAGCGCTCCGAGGAACGCGCGGATCTCTCCCGGCTTGACCACGAGCGGCGGGAGAAGGCGCATTACCTTGTCGCCGGCCTTGGTGGCGAGAAAGCCGCGCCCACGCAGTCCCTTGAGCACGGGCCCCGCCTCTCCGTGGAACTCGATGCCGACCATGAGCCCCAGCCCGCGCACCTCGGCCACCGCCTGCGGGTACGCGCGCCGCATCTTCTGCAGCCCGCGGTGGAGGGAGCGGCCTTTCTTCGCGACCTTCTCGAGAAAGCCGGGAGCGGTGAGCCGGTCGAGCACGGCGAGCGACGCGGCCGCGGCCACGGGGTTTCCGCCGAACGTGCTGCCGTGGTCGCCGACGCCGATCGCCGAGGTCAGAGCCTCCTTGATGAGGGTCGCGCCCATCGGCAAGCCGCCCCCGAGCGGCTTGGCGAGGGTGAGGATGTCGGGGACGACCCCCGCGTGCTCGAAGGCGAACATCCTGCCCGTGCGTCCGAGGCCGCACTGGACCTCGTCCATCACGAGAAGGGCGCCGCTCTCGTCGGCGATCCGACGGAGGCCGCGCAGGAATTCGGGAGGCGCGGGCCGAATGCCGCCCTCGCCCTGCACCGGCTCGACCATGATCGCCGCCGTCTTGTCCGTGACCGCGGCGCGCACCGCGTCCTCGTCGTTCCAGGGGCAGAAGCGGACGCCGGGGACGAGGGGCTCGAAGGGCTCGCGGTACTTCGGATTCCAGGTGGTGGAGAGCGCGCCCATCGTGCGCCCGTGGAAGGCGCGCTCGAAGCAGACGAACTCGGTGCGGCCCGCCGCCTGGCCCACCTTGCGCGCGAACTTCATGGCCCCTTCCCAGGCTTCGGTCCCCGAGTTCGAGAAGAAGACCTTGGACGGGAACGCGCTCGAAACAAGCCTTTGAGCAAGCAAGGCTGTGGGTTCGGTGTGGAAGAGGTTGCTCGCGTGGATGAGCTGGCCCGCCTGCTTGCGGATGGCGGCCACTACCTTGGCGTCGCCGTAGCCGAGGCCGTTCACGCCGATCCCCGCCGCGAAGTCGACGTAGGCCCGGCCCTCCTTGTCGTAGAGCGTCGCCCCCTTGCCCCGGACGAGGACGAGGTCGCGCTCGTACACCGCGAGGAGCGCGCTCACGAGGGGGAGCCGATCCGCGTGCCGGGAAAGGTCCCGACGAGGCGCGCCTTGCCCGCGATGACGACCTCGGGAATGCCCGCCGCGACCGCGTCGAGGGCGACTCGCACCTTGAGGGCCATCCCCTCCGCGATCGTGCCGTCGTCGATCCGCCGGCGGACTTCGTCCGCGGTCAGGGAGGCCACCGCACCGTCGCCCAGGCGCACGCCGTCCACGTCCGACAGGTAGACGAGGCTTCGCGCCTGAAGCGCCTTGGCCAGGCCCAGGGCCGCCTCGTCCGCGTTGACGTTCACGGACTCGCCGGCGGGGCCTCGCGAGACGGGAGAGACGACGGGCACGAAGCCGGCCTGCCACAGCGCGCGGACGATCGCGGGATCCACCGATTCGGGCGTGCCCACACGGCCGAGGCCCGGCTCGAGGCGGGCGCGGATGAGCCCTCCGTCGCGCCCCGAGAGACCGACCGCGGACACTCCTGCTTCCGTCAGACCCGCGGCCAAAGCCTTGTTCACCACTCCCGACAAGACCATCTCCACAACCTCCATGGCGGCGGGCGACGTGACGCGCCGTCCCTCCACTCGCTCTGTTTCGATCCCCATCGTCCGGAGCAGCCGATCGATCTGTCGCCCGCCGCCATGGACGAGGAGAGCCCGGCTTCCCCAGAGCCGGACCTCGCGGGCCAGCGGCGCCATGAGCGTCGGATCCTCCAAAGCCGGACCTCCAACCTTGTACACCCGAACGTCATCGCTCACCTCGATCGTCCCGTGACGGGCAGGCCCGCGGTCTCCCGCCAGCCCATCGCCAGGTTGAGGTTCTGGATGGCCTGTCCCGCCGCTCCCTTGCCCAGGTTGTCGAGCGCCGAGAACACGACGACGCGCCCGGAAGCCGCCGCGTGCACCGAGATCCGGCAGTCGTTCGTCCCCACCACGTCGGAGAGCCGGGGGGGCGCGCCCACCACCTTCACGAAGGGCGAGCTCTCGTAGTAGGTGCCGAGCACGGCGAGAAGCTCGTCCGGCGTGTGCTCCGTCTTCAGGTAGAGGGCGGAGAGGATGCCGCGCTTCACGGGCAGGAGGTGCGGGCAGAAGGTGAGCGCGACGCGCCGGCCCGTGCGCTCCTCGAGCACGGTCTCCATCTCGCCCACGTGCCGGTGCGTGCGGCCGGGGGAGTACGCGGAGAAGTCCTCGGCGAGCTCGCAGAAGAGCAGGTCCTCGCGCAGCGTCCGGCCCGCGCCCGTGGCCCCGCTCTTCGCGTCCACCACGACGTCGTCCGCGTCCACGTGCTTGCCGTGGAGGAGCGGTACGAGGGGAAGCAGCACGGAGGTCGCGTAGCAACCGGGGTTCGCCACGAGGCGCGCCCCCCGCAAACGCTCGCGGTAGACCTCGGAGAGGCCGTAGAGCGCCTGGCCCACGAGCGAGGGGGCGGGGTGGTCGTGCCCGTACCACTTGCGGTAGGCGTCCACCGTGGGCAGGCGGAGGTCGCCCGAGAGGTCGATCACCACCGCTTCCGGTCGCGCGCGCCGTAGCGTCTCCGCGTAACGGGCGGCGACGCCGTGGGGGAGGGCGAGGCAGTAGGCTTCCGCCTCGCGCAGAAGCCCCGCCTCGTGGGCGATGTGGCCTTCGCCGCTGCCGGTGGTGAAGGCGAGCTCGACCTCGGGGTGGACGGAGAGCCAGCGCACGAGCTCGCGTCCCGTGTATCCCGTCGCCCCGAAAACCCCGACCGGCGTCGCCAAGCCTCTCGACCTCCTGCGTTGCGCGCAAAAGAAAAACCCGCTGGAGCGTTGCGCCCAGCGGGTCTATCGGTCCGTTCGACTCGAGCTCGAACTTAGACCGCGGCGGCCCGCCGCGCACACGGGCCTCGCCTCACGCGGGCCTCGAGCATGTCGGCGGGTCGAAACAGCATCACGAAAGAAGATGATACGTAGCACCTTCCCCTTGTCAAGGGTTGCCCGGAGTCGCGGGCAGGGACTTGAGCCACTTCTCGAAGTTGGCGACGAGCTCGCGCTCCACGATCCGACGCGACCGCACCCGGCGCGGGCGCTTCGCCGGGCGGGGCGGCGGGACGCTCTCCACGGCCTGCACGTAGCTCTCGCGGAAGCGGGCGGCGACCTGCGGGTCCAGGAGGCTGAGCTGCCGCTCCACCGCCGCGAGCCCCCTCTCGTCGTCCATCGCGGCGCACGTCATGCCCAGTCCGCACCAGGCGGGGACGTAGTCCGGCTTGAGACGGACCGCTTCGCTGAAGCTCTCGCGTGCCTCGCGTGAATCCCCGCCCTCGGAAAGGAGCAGGCCGAGGCGGTACCAGACCTCGGCGAGCTCCGGCTTCAGGCGCACGACCTCTCGGAAGGCGCGGAGGGCCTCCTCGCGTCCGCTCTCCCTCCGGCAGAGCAGGCCCAGGTGGTACCAGGCTTTGGCGTGTCCGGGGTCGAAGCGCACCACCTCGCGGAACGCGGAGACCGCCGGGGCGATCTCGCCCCGCTTCCGGTACTGGAGGGCGATCTCGTACCAGGCGTCCGCGGGGGTGCGGCCCTTCTCGTGGTCTTCCGCGTGCGCGGGGGCCCCCGGGGGGGCCGCCGTGAAGGCGGCTTCCGGCTCGTCCTTCCACGTCTGGAGGTAGCGGGAGGAGAGCTCCTCCGCCGCTTCGGGGTCGACGATCGCGAGCTGCTGGTACACCTCGAGCAGGCCTTCCTTCTGGCCGGCGAGGGAGTACGTCATCCCGAGGCCGTACCACGCGTCGATGTCCCGCGGCATGAGGCGCACCGCCTCCAGGAACACGGCTATCGCCGCCTGGGGCTGCCCCTGCTCGCGCAGCAGGACGCCGAGGCTGTACCACGCGTTCCCGTCTTCGGGCCGGAGGCGGACGGCCTCGCGGTAGGCGGCGACGGCCTCCGCGTGCTCGGCGTGCTGGTCGTGGAGGGTGGCGAGGGCGAGCCACGCCTTGGCGTGGTCCGGCCGCAGGGCCACCGCGCGGCGGAAAGCCATCGTCGCGTCGCCGCCGAGCCCGAGGCTCGTCTGCACCGTCCCCAGGCCGTACCACGCTTCCGCCATGTCCGGCTGGTGTCGGAGGGCCTCGCGGTAGGCGGCGACCGCCTCCTCCGGCCGGCCCTGGCGGCGGTGGAGGAGGCCGAGGTTGTACCAGCCGATCGCCTGCGACGGCTGGAGCCGCACGACCTCGCGGAAGTCCGCGACCGCCTCGGTGCTCAAGCCGAGCCGGTCGTGCAGGGCGCCCAGCCCGCCCCACGCCTCCGCGAGGTCGTGATCGAGGCGCAACGCCTCGTGGTAGGACGTGAGGGCCCGCCCGTAGTCCCCGCGCTCCTCGTAGGCATGGGCGAGCCGGAGGGCGGCGGTCACACCGGGAGCCGCGCGATGCGCGGCCCCCGCGCCCACGAGACGGACGACGTGGTGCCGGGAGGCCGCATCCCGGCGCAGGAGGAGGAGCCCCCAGACGACGAACGCGGCGGCCACGAAGAGCGCCAAGGGGCTCGGACCCGCGGCTTCGGCGCACGCGGCCGTGGCCAGCGCCGCCCCCAGGCCGGCCGCGGATTCCCTCGGGATCCTCATCGGCGGGATCGCTCCACTACGCGCGCTCGACTCGACCCGGTTTTACGCGATTGCCGCGGACCTGTCCAGCCTACGTCGGCGGCCCCGGGAGCCAGGGTGTGAGCTGCGTCACAAGGCGGTCCGCCCGCTCCGGATGCCTATAATCCTCATGAGCGTGGCGGGGCCATGACCGAGACCGTGCGGGTCACCTGCCCGGGATGCCAGGCCAGCGCGGTCCTCTCCACGACCCGCGTGGGACGGAGCCTCCGCTGCGGCCGCTGCGGCACGACGTTCAAGGTCGAAGCGCCGCCCCCGCGGGATCCCGAGCCCGTCAGCCATCTTCCCTCCGCGGCGGCCGCGTCGATTCCCGCGGCCGCCGCTCCCGAGTCGACCGGCCAGGAGTGGCGCGTCGGCGACGTGGTGATGGGCCTCTATCAGGTCACGGGCTTCCTCGGCCAGGGGGGCATGGGGCGCGTCTACAAGGTTCGCCACCAGGGATGGAACGTGGACCTCGCGGTGAAGACGCCGCTCGCGGAGGCGGTGCAGTCGCTCGGCGGTCCCGAGGACTTCGAGCGCGAGGCCGAGACGTGGGTGGGCCTCGGGCTCCATCCCCACGTCGTCTCCTGCTACTACGTGCGGCGCGTGGACGGGCTGCCCCGCGTCTTCATTGAGTACGTGGACGGAGGGAGCCTCCACGACTTCGATCCGCGACCGCCGCCTCGAGACCGCCGAGTCGATGCTGGACGTGGCCATCCAGTGCGCGTGGGGCCTCCACTACGCGCACGAGCGCGGCCTCGTCCACCGCGACGTCAAGCCCGCGAACGTCCTGCTCACCGCAGAGGGAACGGTGAAGGTCACCGACTTCGGCCTCGCCGGGCGCGCGTCTCGCCGGGGGCGCGCTTTCCGGCCGCCGAAGGCTCTTCCATCGTGACCCGGGGAAGCGGGGGCACGCCCGCCTACATGTCGCCCGAGCAGGCGGACGGCGAGCCGCTCACGCGTCGGACGGACCTCTGGAGCTGGGCCCTCTGCATCCTCGAGATGTTCAACGGCGGCCGGACCTGGAGGAACGGTCCCGACGCCCTCGACGCCCTGCGCGCCTATCGCGACGAGCCCGGCGCCCTCGTCGGCCCCGGCCGCATGCCCGACGCGGTGGGCGACGTGCTCGTCCGCTGCTTCGCCGAGGATCCGGAGAAAAGGCCGCGCACGCTCCTGGACGCGGCCACCGCCCTGGGGAGCGTCTACGCCGAGGTGGCGGGCCGCCCCTACGCGCGCACGGAGCCCCGTGGCGGGGTGGAGACCGCGGATAGCCTCAACAACCGCGCGGCCTCGCTCCTCGACCTCGGCCGGGAGAAGGAGGCGGAGGAGCTGCTGGGACGGGCCCTCCACCTCTCGCCGCAGCACCTGGAGTCGACGGCGAACCGGGTGCGCCTCGACTGGGGCCGCGCCGGCCTCCGCGACGACGAGATCCGCACGCGCATGGAAGAGGCTTCGAAGGGGCACCCCGCGTCCGCTCGCGCCGCGCACCTGCAAGGGGCGCGTGCTTCTCGCCCTCGGCGACTTCGAGGGAGCGGCGGCGGCCCTCCGGGCGGCCGCGGGGGAGGGGACGCCCGCCGCCGACCTCCTGGGCGACATAGCACTCGCGGAGTGCGCGCGGGCGCACGACTCGAAGGACGCCGCCGTCTGGACGGGGGTGCGTGAGGCCTTCCGCCGGGCGATGGAGAAGGGCGAGGAGGACCCCGCGCTGCCGACGGGCTACGCCCTCACCCTCCGTCGCCAGGGAGACGCGGAAGGCGCGCGGCGTTTCTACGAGCCCGCCGCGGCGAACCGCGCGGACCTCCCCGCTTCGTTCGCCACCGCGGTCGCGCGCTTTCTGCCCGGCCACGAGGAGGTGGCCCAGCGTCCGGCCACCCGCGAGCCCGTCACCGCTCTCGGCCTCGCCGCCGACGGCCAGCTCGCGGCCGTGGGAAGCCAGGCCGGCGAGATCCGGGTTCTCGACATGGCACTCGGCACCGTGATCCACAACGCGGAGGGCGTCGCCTCGCGCGTACGCGTGCTCGCGGTCACTCCGGACGGGAGCCTCACCGTGTGGGCGGGGGAGGAGACGCCTCCGCAGGCGTTCGACAACCGCACGGGGCGGCCGTCCTCTCCCTTCGAGCGCCACCCCGGTTTCGCCATCGCCCTCGCGGTCACCGGCGATTCGCAGCGGCTGATCACGGGGGGCTCCGACCGGAAGGTCCGCGTGTTCCAGCTGGCGGGCGGACGCGCCCTGCTCGAGATGGAGGGGCACACGCAGGCGGTCACCGCGGTGGCCGTCGATCGCGAGGGAATTCGGGCGGTATCCGGCAGCCTCGACCAGACCGTTCGCCTCTGGGATCTCCGCGACGGGAGCTGCCTCGCCGTCCTCGACGGCCACGAAGCGCGAGTCACGGCACTCTCGCTCGGGAGCCGGACGGCCCTCTCCGCCACCGAAGACGGGGTGCTGCGCGCGTGGGACGTGCAGAGCGGCCGGCTTCGCCGCACGCTCGCGGGGCACGTGGGGGAGGTCACGGGGGTGGCCCTGACGTGGGAAGGGAGGCTCGCGCTCTCCGCGGGGCGTCGACCGCACGGTGCGGGCCTGGGACCTCGAACGCGGCGCGCCCCAGGCCCGCGCGGTGCTGCCCGGCCCCGTGCGCGGCGTCGCCGCGCGGCGGGACGGGACCGTGCTCGCGGCGAGCGGCCGCTCCCTGCACGTGCTGTCCCTCCTCGCCCGGGTGCGCACGCTGCCCCCGGTGGCGCTGTGTCGCCCGGTCACGGCCGACGAGGCGGGCACACGGGCCGCGGAGTTCCAGGGCCGGCTCGCGGAAGCGCGCCTTAGGCTCGCCGCGGGGGAGACGCGCGCGGCCCTCGAGGAGGCCCGGGGGCTGCGGGCGGTGCCCGGGTACGAGCGGGCGCGGCCCGCGGTGGATCTTTGGAAGGAGCTGCTCCAGGTTCTCCCCAGAAAGGCGCTGCGCTCCGCGTGGGAGAGCGCCGCCCTCTCCGGGCACGCGGACCAGGTGACCTCGCTTGCGATCACCTCCGCGGGCCGCGTCTTCTCCGGCTCCATGGACGGCACCGTGCGCGCGTGGAGCGCCGAGGGCGCTCAGGAGCCGCAGGTGCTCCGTGGCCACGACAAGGCGGTGTCGGCGGTGGCGGCGGGGCCGGACGGGCAGACGCTCGTCTCCGGAGGATGGGACCACGTCGCCTGTGTGTGGGACCTCGAGCGCGCAGAGCCGCGGTCGCGCTTCTCCGGCCACGACGACTACGTCACCGCCGCCGCGTGGGTCCCCGGGAGCGCCCTCGTCCTCACCGGCAGCTCGGACCACACGGTGCGCCTGTGGGATCCCGCGAACGGCCGCGGGCTCGCCGTCCTGGACGGCCACGCTTCGGCGGTGAGCGCTCTCGCCGCGAGCCCCGACGGGCGGTTCGCGGTGAGCGGAAGCTGGGACGGGACGGTGCGGGCGTGGGACCTCCGGTCGGGCACGGCCGCCGTCGTGCTCGGCGGCGAGCACGGACGGGTTTCCGCGGTCGCGGTGCGTCCGGACGCCCGCCAACTGGCTTCCGGGCACCAGGACGGCACGATCCGCCTCTGGGACCTGAAGCAGGGGACGGCCCGCGTCCTGTCCCTGCACGCGAGCGAGATCGGGGGGCTCGCCTTCTCCCCGGACGGCCGTTACCTGCTCTCCGCGAGCAAGGACAGGTCGGCCGGCCTCTGGGACGTCACGAGCGGGCAATGCGTGCGCTCGTTTCCCCATACCGTGCCCGTGAACGCGGTCGCGGTCGGTCCGGAGGGGGGGCGCTTCTATACGGGGTCCGCGGACGGGCTCGTGCGCGTTTTCGAGCTCGACTGGGAGCCGGAAGACCGCGTGCCGGAGTGGGACGAGAGGGTGCGAGCCTTCCTCGAGGTGTTCCTCGCCACGCGCCAACCGGGGTCCGCGAGAGCGCTCTCCGCGAGCGAAAACATGGCGCTGCTCGCCGATCTGCGCCGGCGCGGCTTCGGATTCCTGGCTCCCGACCGCGTGGCCAAGCGTCTCGAGCCGCTGCTCGCGCGGCCGACGTCGTTCTGGGACGAGGTCCTCCGCACGCGGCCCCGGGAGCCCGCTCCCGCCCCGCGCATCCTCCGGGCCCGTCCCCGCCTTCGCCTGCAGCATCTGGGTCTCGCGGGGGCGGTCGTCCTCTTCCTGATCGGGGTGTCGTCCTGGCTTCCCCGCGGCTTCCTGCGCGCGACCTACAACCGGTACTCGATCAGGGTGGCGCGCGACGCCCTGCGGCCCGCCGACCTCAAGAACTACGTGGGGTCCTGCTCCGAGCATCCGCTTCCGGCCTGGGCGGCGGCGGCGGCGGACGACGCGTACCTCGTCTCTGGCTCGCCCCCCGAGCCCGAGATGGCGATCGACTGTCTCGCGCGCTTGCGTCCCGCGGGTGCCATGCGCCCGTTCTTCGAGAGCCTGGCCGCGGCCGCTCCCGCCGAGGCGAAGACGCTCGACCAGCGGCGCCGGCGGCAGGTGGCTCTCGTCCTCGCGCTGGGCGGCCGGGAGGTGGAGGACGTCTGCCGGGCGGCGCGGGAGTCGCCGTCCCCGGAGGCGCGGCTCGTGGCCTTCCGGGCGCTCGGTCTCCTGTCCACGGAGCGCTCCTCGCAGTGCTTCCTGGAGGCGGCCTCCGACGGCGACCCCGGCGTCCGGACCTCGGCCGCGTCGAGCCTGGGGGCCCTCGCCGCGGGGAGGCGCGTCGGAGCGGGCGCGCTCTACGACGTCGCCACGCGACTCGCCGCCGATCCCGACCCCGGCGTGCGCGCCGCCGCCGCCGCGAGCCTCACCCTCTTCGACGAGCGGAACGCGCGCAAGCGATTGGCACCTCTCGCCCAGGACGCCGAGCCCGCGGTGCGCGAAGCGGCGGCAAGAGAGCCTGGAGAGCCTGGAACTCCTGCGGAGAATGGAAGGGGTCCAGCAGGTCGGTCCCTGAATCCCCGAAGAAGGCTTCCTCCCGCCGGCCTCCCGGCGGTAGCATGAATCGTCTCGCGAGGTGCCCGATGTCCGACACGCTGACCGCCTACCGCAGCCTCCCCCTGAACGACCTCTCGGAGGACGAGCGGCTCTTCAAGGAGCAGGTCCGCCAGTTCGCGGAGGAGCGCGTCCGGCCCCTCGTCTCGAAGATGGACCAGGAGGCGACGATTCCCCGGTCCCTCGTGGACGAGTGCTTCGAGCTCGGGATCATGGGGATCGAGATCCCCGAGAAATACTCCGGGGCGGGGGCGACCTTCTTCATGTCCATCCTCGTCGTGGAGGAGCTCGCCCGCGTGGACGCTTCCGTGGCCTTGCTCGTGGACGTCCAGAACACCCTCGTGAACAACGCCCTCCTGCGGTGGGGGACGGAAGACCAGAAGGCAAGGTACTTTCCCCGGCTCGCGAGCCGCTCGGTGGGTGCCTACGCCCTTTCCGAAGGCGGCTCGGGCTCGGACGCGTTCGCCCTCGCCTGCCGGGCCGTGGACAAGGGCGACCACTTCGAGCTGACCGGGCGAAAGCTCTGGATCACGAACGCGGCGGAGGCGGACTTCTTCGTCGTGATGGCGACCGTCGATCCGGCCCACGGCTACAAGGGGATCACGAGCTTCCTGGTCGAGCGCGTCGTTCCCCGGCTTCTCGGTGGGCAAGAAGGAGGACAAGCTCGGGCATCCGGGCCTCCTCCACGTGCGAGCTCGTCCTCGAGGGCTGTCGCGTGCCCAAGGAGAACGTGCTCGGGAGAGGTGGGAAAGGGCTACAAGATCGCGATCGAGACGCTGAACGAGGGACGCATCGGGATCGGCGCGCAGATGGTGGGAGTGGCGCAGGGCGCCTTCGAGCTGCGCGCTCAAGTACTCGCAGGAGCGCCAGCAGTTCGGCAAGCCGATCGGAGAGTTCCAGGCCGTGCAGTTCCAGTTCGCCGAGCTCGCCACCGAGATCGAGGCGGCCCGCCTCCTCACGTACAACGCGGCGCGCCGTCGCGAAACGGGCGTCCCCTTCGTGAAGGAGGCGGCGATGGCCAAGCTCTTCGCCTCGCGCATGGCCGAGCACGTGGCGTCGAAGGCGGTCGAGATCTACGGCGGCTACGGCTTCACCCGCGAGTACCCGGTCGAGAAGTACTTCCGCGACCAGAAGGTCGGGCAGATCTACGAGGGCACCACGAACATGCAGCTCCTCGTCATCGCCAAGCAGATCATGGGAAAGATGTGACGGGCCTCCTCGGGCTCGCGACCGAGGAGCTCCTCGACCGCTTCGCCTCGTCCGATCCCACGCCGGGCGGAGGCTCGGCGGCGGCCCTCGCGGGGGCGGCGGGGGCCGCGCTCGTGCTCATGGTGACGGGCATGCCGAAGACGCGCACGGGGGCCGCGGGGGAGCGCGAGCGGCTCGACGCGGCCCGGGGCTGGGCGCTCGAGGCGGGATCGCGCCTGCGCCACCTCGTCGACGAGGACAGCCGCGCCTACGACGCGGTGGTCGCCGCCTACAAGCTGCCCAAGGGCGACGACGCGGAGAAGGCGGCGCGCAAGGACGCGGTGGCGCGGGCGATGGCCTTCGCCACCGACGTCCCCCTGCAGACCGCTCGATGCCTGCCTCGTCGTGCTCAAGGCGGCGCAGGAGGCGGCGGAGCACGGGAATCAGAACGCCCTCTCCGACGCGCGCACGGCGGGAGCGCTCGCCTGGGCGGGGCTCCTGGGCGCCGCGGAGAACGTGCGCATCAACGCCTCGTCGCAGCAGGGAGAGGCGGCCGCGGGCGCCCTCGAGCAGGTCGAGATGGCGCTCCGGGAGGGACGCGAGCGGGCGGGGACGCTCGGGGGGAGCTGACGATGCGGGCGCTCCCCGGAGGAGCGCCCGCGATTAGACCAGCGGCTGATCGGCCTGGAAATCGAACCTGAATTTCTTCTTCCAGCCGGGGAGAACCTGGGTCTCCCGCTCGTAGTTCAGGTTGATCCGCCGGTTCACGTCCGTGGTGCTGACCCGGAAGCTCTTGGCCTGGATCCACGTGTCCAGCCGGCGCTCGCGGACCTGCTTCATGAGCAGCTCCAGGATCTTCTCGTCCGTGGGAGCCCGGTAGCGCGGCGTGCGGCAGATCTCGTTGACCTTGTCCACGAGCGAGTAGTGGTCCATGTAGACGGGCGCCACGTTCCAGGCCGCGTAGGCCGCCGCGATCACGATCGCGAGGAAGACCAAGGTGCTCGCCTGGGTCTCGCCCCTCTCGTTCCTTGGTTGCATGTCTCTCCTCTCCGTCAGCGGATCACATGGAAGAAACGGTCCCACCGCCACTCTTTCGGGTTGACCACCTTTCGCCACCCCTCCCAGCGCGTCGTCTGGTAGTCCTCTTTGTCTGCCTTGAGCGACCAGTACACGAGCAGGGCCCGCCCCTTCACCTGGTCCGCGGCCAGGAAGCTCCAGTAGCGGCTGTCCCGGCTGTTGTCCCGGTTGTCGCCCATCACGAAGAGGTGTCCCGCGGGGACGACCTCGGGCCCCCAGTTGTCCCGGTGCCCCTCGGAGCGCGCCCCGTACTCGGGGTCGTCGTGGTGGAGAGGCGCATCCAGGAAGTGGGTGTAGCTCTCCTCGAGGGGCTGGTCGTCGATGAACACCTTCTTGTCGCGGATCTCCACCTTCTCGCCCGGCGAGGCCGATCACGCGCTTGATGAAGTCGCGGCTGGGGTCCTCGGGGAACTTGAAGACGACGACGTGCCCGCGCTCGATCTTCTTCTTCCCGAGGAGCGCGTCCTCGAGGGGCCCGAAGGACGGAGAGTAGACGAGCTTGTTGACGAGCAGGTGGTCGCCCACGAGGAGGTTCTTCTCCATCGACCCGGTGGGGATCTTGAACGCCTGGACGGCGAAGGTGCGGATGAACAGGGCGAGGATGACCGCCACCACCACGGACTCGAGGTACTCGCGGGGAGCGGACTTCCGGAATGCGGGAGTGCCGGGCTCGGGCGCGCTCACGGCCGTCATTCTAGCCGAATTCGGACGCCCGCCCGGGACCTTAGTCGTCCACGCGCAGCACGGCCAGGAAGGCCTCCTGGGGGATGTCCACCGTGCCCACGCGCTTCATCCGCTTCTTGCCTTCCTTCTGCTTCTCGAGGAGCTTCCGCTTGCGCGAGATGTCTCCGCCGTAGCACTTGGCGATGCACGTTCTTGCGCAGGGGCTTCACGGTCTCGCGCGCGATGACGCGGGAGCCGATCGCGGCCTGGATCGCCACCTCGAACATCTGCCGCGGGATCATCTTCCGCATCTTCTCCACGAGCGACTTCCCGCGCGGGTAGGCGGTCTCCTTGTGGACGATGAGGGAGAGCGCGTCCACCGGCTCGCCGTTCACGAGCACGTCGAGCTTCACGAGGGGCGAGACCCAGTAGCCGGTGAACTCGTAGTCGAGCGACGCGTAGCCCCGGGACGCGGACTTCAGCCGGTCGTAGAAGTCGAGGAGGATCTCGTTCAGGGGCAGCTCGTACGTGATCATCACGCGGGTGGGCGTGATGTACGTGAGGCCCTTCTGCGACGCCGCGCTTCTCCTCGCAGAGCTTCAGGATCGCCCCCACGAACTCGTCGCCGGTGAGGATGGTGGCGGTGATGATCGGCTCCTCGATCGCCTCGATCGAGCCGGGATCGGGGAGGCGGGCGGGGGAGTCGATCTCGACCACGTCGCCGTTCGTCTTGAGCACGCGGTAGCGGACGGAGGGCGCCGTGATGAGGAGCTCGAGGGTGAACTCGCGCTCCAGCCGCTCCTCCACGATCTCCATGTGCAGGAGGCCGAGGAATCCGCAGCGGAAGCCGAAGCCGAGGGCGGTCGAGGTCTCGGGCTCGTAGAAGAAGGACGAGTCGTTGAGCCGCAGCTTCTCGAGGGCGTCGCGCAGCTCCGCGTACTGGTCGGCGTCCACGGGATAGAGCCCCGCGAACACCATCGGCTTGACCTCCTTGAAGCCGGGCAGGGGCTCGGGGGCGGGCCGGCGGTCGTCGGTGAGGGTGTCGCCGATCTTGGTGTCGGAGACCTTCTTGATCCCCGCGACCACGAACCCGACCTCGCCCGCGGAGAGCGAGTCGACGGGCACGGGCTTGGGGGTGAAGACACCCGAGCTGCTCCACGTCGTAGACGCCCGCCCGAGGCCATGAGGCGGACCTTCATTCGCGGCTCGAGCTTCCCGTCCACCACGTGGACGAGGATCACGACGCCGCGGTACTGGTCGAACCAGGAGTCGAAGACGAGGCCGCGGAGCGGCCCGTCCGCGTCCCCCGTGGGCGCAGGCAGCCGCGTCCACGATCGCCTCCAGGATCTCGTCGATGCCGATCCCCTGCTTGGCGGAGGCGAGGATGGCGCCCGAGGCGTCGATCCCGATCACGTGCTCGATCTGCTCCTTGGCCTTCTCCGGCTCCGCCCCCGGCAGGTCGATCTTGTTCAGGACGGGGATGATCTCGAGGCCCGCGTCCACGGCGAGGTGGGCGTTGGCGAGGGTCTGGGCCTCGACGCCCTGGCTCGCGTCCACCACCAGGAGCGCCCCCTGGCAGGCGGCGAGGCTGCGCGAGACCTCGTAGGAGAAGTCCACGTGTCCGGGGGTGTCGATGAGGTTCAGGATGTAGTCCTGGCCGTCCTTCGCCTTGTACTCGAGCCGCACGGAATGCTGCTTGATCGTGATCCCGCGCTCCCGCTCGAGGTCCATGGAGTCGAGGAACTGCTCCGTCATCTCCCGCTGGCTGAGCGCGCCCGTACGCTCGAGGAGACGGTCGGAGAGCGTCGTCTTGCCGTGGTCTATGTGCGCGATGATCGAGAAGTTTCGGATGTTCTTCAACAGACCATTTTACTGCGGCCGTCCCACCACCACCACGTCCAGGCGCGGCTGCCCGAAGAAGAGGCCCCGGCCCTTCTCGTCCAGCCGCCAGGCCGCGTTGTAGCGGAGGAGCCGGTCCGCGAGGACCCGCAGCGGCTCGTTCGCCTGCGCCTTGAGGGCTTCCGCGTCCGGGCAGGCGACGAGAAGGCCCACGCGCCCGTTCAGGAACGCGAGGAAGAACTCGTCTTCCTCCTCCCCCGCGGGGGCGCTCCAGTCCGCGAACACGTCCTCCATCTCGCCGCCGGAAGCGAGGCCGGCGGGGATCCGGAAGAGCGCCTGCGTCCGCCCCTCCAGGAAGCGGCGGAGCACCCAGTGGCCGGCGGTCTCGGGCGGACTCTCGAAGAGGATGGCCTTCTCGTCGAAGACGACGGCGTAGCGGCCCTGACCGAGGGTGCGGAGGGCGTCGAGGAGCCCACGCACGTCGTCGGCGAGCCGGGCGCTGGATTCGAACACGGGGCTACGACGCGCCGCCCGCCGAGGCGAGCATGGCGACCCGGGCGGCCCCCACCACTCCCGCGTCGGCCCCCAGCTCGGCGAGACGGAAGCTGCAGTCCGCGAAGGTCTGCGGCCACGAGCGCGCCTGCGTCTCCCGAACCACGCGATCGAGAAGGAACTCGCCCGCGGCCGCGACTCCGCCGCCGATGACCACGCGATCCAGGTTCAGCGCGTTCAAGAGGCCCCCCATCGCCTGGCCCAGGGCGCGCGCAACGCCGTCGACGACTTCGAGTGCCGTCGCGTCCCCCGCGCGGGCGGCGTCCACGATGGTGGCGGGCTCCAGCGTCCGCCGGGCGAGAAGCGACGTGGGATGCCGGCGCACGGCGGCCTCCGCCCTCCGCATCCAACCGAAGCTCCCGGCGATCGTCTCCAGGCACCCCCGCGAGCCGCACCCGCAGGGCTCGCCCTCGGGCTCGACGCCCAGGTGGCCGACCTCCCCCGCGTAGCCGCTCTTGCCCGCCCAGAGCCGGCCGTCGAGGATCAAAGCGCCGCCCACGCCCGTTCCCAGCGCCAGGTAGAGCAGGCTCGGCACGCCGCGTCCGCCGCCCTTCCAGGCCTCGGCGAGGCCCGCCGCCTTGGCGTCGTTCTCGATGACGACGGACCGACCGAGCCGCCGTTCCAGGATCCCCCCGAGGTCCCGGTTGGCGAAGGCGGCGAGCGAGGGGAGATTGGGGACGGCCCTCATCCGCCGCGCCCCGTGGTCCACGATCGCGGGCACCCCCACTCCCACGACGGCGTCGGCCTGCCCTTCCACCAGCCGCGCGACCGCCCGCTCGAGCTGGTCCAGGAGGCGCTCTCCCGAGTCGCGGACGATCGGCTCGTGGAGGCTCGCGAGGACCGCCCCCTCTCCGGAGACACGGGCCCCCTTGAGGTTCGTCCCCCCCACGTCCAGGCCGACGTAAGTCACCGGAAACTCTCCCCCCCGGTCCAGGGGGGGCGACTATAGCGCGCCCGGAGGGGGTGCTACCAGGTGGGACGGTTTCTCGGCTACTGGTTGAACGCTCGGGGCTAAGGTGCTACAACGCTAAGCGCCGGGGCGCCGGGTCCGCGTGGCCGAGTTGCCGTCCTGCAACGCCCGTCGCGGCGGGTGCTAGGGGGAGAGGCACGATGCTCAGGAAGATCCTGGCGGTGGACGATTCGGCCCTGATCCACCAGATGTACAAGCTCTTCCTCTCCCGCTACAAGAACTGCAAGCTCGTGAGCGCCATGAACGGGCTCGAAGCCCTGGACAAGCTCGCCCAGGAAGAGGGCATCGACCTCATCCTCCTCGACATCAACATGCCCGTCATGAACGGGCTGGAGTTCCTGCAGCGCCTCCAGAAGGAGCCGGCCTACCAGGCCATACCCGTCATCATCATCTCGACCGAGGGCAAGGAGGAGGACACGATCCGCGGGCTGAAGATGGGGGCCAAGGGATACGTGAAGAAGCCCTTCCAGGCATCGGAGCTGCACGGCCTCATCGAGAAGATCACCGCGGAGTGAAGGCCCTCGGTTCCGGGGGGCGGGGAATGACGCCGGGGCTCGGCCATGGACTTTGAGGTCTCCGCGGAGCTCGTCGGGATCTACCTGGAGGACGCGCGCTCCCACCTGAACGTCCTCGACCAGGTGCTGCTCCGCCTGGAGCGCGAAGGCGTGAAGCCCGAGGTGGTCGCTTCCGTCCTCGGTCCCCTGCACACCCTTAAGGGCAACAGCGGGATGATGGGCTTTGGGTCCGTGAAGGACTATGTCCACACACTCGAAGACGCCTTTGGGCGTCTTCGAGATGGCAGTCTCGCCCCGTCCCCGACGGTCTTCGATCGTCTGCTCGCGGGCGCGAGCGCGCTACGTGACGCCATCGAGCGGGCGTGTGCAGCGGGCAAAGAAGAGCGCGACCTCGCACCGGAGCGCGACCACCTACTCCAGCTGTCCAGTCGCGCTCCGGATTTGGCCAGCTCGAAAGCCGTTCTGGCCACGTCTCGTCCTGCAGTTCCCGCCCGGGCCCCGTCCACCGTTCCCGGCCCCCAAAGCCCCTCCCCAGAAGACCGCGCCCCCTCAAAGCCGTCCCCTCCCGGTCCGACCGTGGGGGGCGAGGCCCTGACGACCCGCTCCAACCTCGTCCGGGTGGACTTCGCCAAGCTCGACCACCTGCTGAACCTCGTGGGTGAGCTGATCGTCCAGCGCACCAAGCTGCAGGACGCGGGGCGCGCCGCCTCCGGAATCCTCGGCGACGACGCGCTCGTGCGCGACCTGAACGACGCGGTGCACCAGCTCGCCGGGGTCTCCACCCAGCTCCAGGAGACGATCATGGACATCCGGATGCTCCCCATCCGGAACGTCTTCGAGCGCTTTCCGCGCCTCGTGCGCGACATCGCCCGCCAGCAGGGCAAGCAGGTCGACCTCATCGTCGAAGGCGAGGACACGCGGGTGGACAAGGCGATCATCGACGAGATCGGGGAGCCCCTCGTCCACATGATCCGCAACAGCGTCGACCACGGCCTCGAGTCTCCCGCGGAGCGGCGGGCGAAGGGCAAGTCTCCGGTGGGGACGATCCTCCTCTCCGCCGCCCAGGAGTCGAACCAGGTCGTGATCACGATCGCCGACGACGGGCGGGGGATCGACGCGGGGGCGGTGCGGCGGAAGGCGATCGCCCGCGGGCTGCTCGCTCCCGACGAGGTCGTGAGCGACCGCGAAGCCGTCCAGTTCATCTTCGCGGAGGGCTTCTCCACCGCGGAGTCCGTGACCGACCTCTCCGGCCGGGGGGTGGGGCTCGACGTCGTCCTGAAGTGCACGGAGCGCCTGAACGGCCTCATCGAGGCGGAGACGATGCCGGGAGCGGGCACCAAGTTCACGATCCAGCTCCCCCTCACGCTCGCCATCATCTCCGTGCTCATGGTCGAGGTGAGCGGCCAGACCTACGCGCTGCCCTCGGGATCGGTGGTGGAGAGCCTGCGCTTCGCGCGCGCGGACATCCTGAAGATGAACGGGCAGGACACGCTGCGCCTCCGCGACCGCATGGTCCCCCTGGTGGACCTGGGCCGGCTCTTCGACCTGCCGGAGCGGAAGGCGGGCGACGCCTACGTGGTGGTGGTGGGACGCGGCGAGAAGCGGGTGGGCCTCGTGGTGGACCGCCTCCGGGGCCAGCAGCAGGTGGTGATCAAGGCCCTCGACGCCGTGGTCTCGGGCAGCGCTTTCGGGGTGGCGGGGGCCACGATCCTCGGGGACGGCCGGGTGGTGCTGATCCTCGACGTCTCTTCGTTCTTCGGCGACCGCCGCGCCTCCGCAGCGCGCGCGTCCGCGGCGGCGGGAGCCTGACGATGTACGCGGAGTATTACGGTCTCGGCGAAAAGGCCTTCGCCAAGACTCCCGACCCGCGCTTCCTCTTCCTGAACGAGGTCTACGAGGAAGCTCTGGAGCGGCTGCTCTACGCCGTGGAGGAGATGGAGATAGCGCTCCTCACCGGAGAGGTGGGATCCGGGAAGACGCTCCTCACGCGCGCCCTCATCGACCGGCTGGGGGACCGCTACGAGGTGGCGATGATCCTGAACCCGCGGCTCTCTCCCCGCCAGTTCCTCCGCACCGCCGCCCGCGACCTCGGGGTGGAGAACCCGTCCTTCCAGTCGAACGACGTGCTCGACCAGATCCACCAGCGGCTCCTCGCCCTCGACGCGCAGGGCCGGGCCGCGGTCATCATCGTGGACGAGGCGCACCTCATCCCCGGCAAGGCCACGTTCGAGGAGATCCGCCTCCTCACGAACTTCCAGCTCGACGACCGCAACCTGATCACGGTCGTGCTCGTGGGCCAGCCGGAGCTGCGGGAACGGCTGCGCCACCGGACCTACCGCGCCCTCACCCAGCGACTGGGAGCGGAGTACCACCTAACCCCCCTCTCCCTCGAGGACGTGCGCGAGTACGTGCGCCACCGGCTCAAGGTGGCGGGGGCCACCCGCGACCTCTTCGACGAGCCCGCCCTCCGGATGCTTCACGAGGCGTCGGGGGGGATCCCCCGCGTGCTGAATCACCTCGCGAGCCAGGCCTTGATCGAGGGCATGGCGCAGGGCGCCCCCCGCGTGGACGCGGGGGTCGCGGCCGCCGCGATGGCCGACCGCGATCTCGCGGCCGGTCCTCCCGCACCGGTTTCCGCGTCCAGAGCCCCTCGCCGCGCGACGAGCTCCCCCTCCCGAGGGGCGTCGCGCGCGGCCGGGGTGGCGACCCGATAGCCCGCCATGGGGAGAATGGCCGACGCCCGCAAGCGCGCCCGCCAGGGGACGGTCCCGTCCGCACCTCCGCCCGCGGATCCTCCCCTCGTCGTCGCGGAGGAGCCGACACTTCCCGCGAGTGCCGTGCCCGCAGCGCGGATCGCCCTCCCCGCCTCGGGACTGGCCGAGGACATCCTCGCCCGCGCGGACGCGGCCCTCGTGGCGCCCTCGGAGCCGGCGGCTCCCGCGGTCGTGGAGGACTCGCTTCCCGCGGCTCCCGCCGCCTCCAGCCACAACCTCTCCTTCTTCTCCGTGCCCGCGCAGGAGCAGAGGCAGGCCACGGAGACCACGGAGCACCTCGCCACCTTCGTGCTCGACAGCGAGGAGTACGCGGTGGACGTGCACGTGGTGCAGGAGATCCGCCGCGTCACCGAGATCACGGCGGTGCCCCGGGCTCCCGAGTTCATCCGCGGCGTGATCAACCTCCGGGGGCGGATCCTTCCCGTCGTGGACCTGAAGCGGAAGCTGCGGATGGGGCAGGTGGAGATCGGCAAGGGGTCGCGCATCGTGGTGGTGAGGCTCAAGGATCGCCTCCTGGGGCTGCTCGTGGACGGGGCGCAGCAGGTGCTCAAGGTGCCGCTGTCGCGCATCGAGCCTCCGCCGGAGGAGGTGGTGGCGGGAGGCGGCGACTACATCCGTGGCGTCGCGAAGCTGGACGACCGGCTGATCATCCTCGTGGACCTCGCGCGCATCCTCGCCCAGGAGCTGCGCGAGGGACCGGCGGTGCCGGTCTCGTCGTGAGACATGGGAAAGGAGTCGGCGATGGCTGAGCCGCGGCGGCGGGCCCTCCTGGTCCCGCTCTTCCTGGTCCTGACGGCGCCCCTCGCCGTCGCGGAGGTGGCCGTGCTCAAGAGCGCGGACGCTCCCGGGTGGCGGCCCGCCCTCGACGCCCTGCGCAAGGGACTGGGCGGCCAGACCATCAGCGAGTTCGACCTGCGGGGAGACCGGGCGGAAGCGGAGCGCGTGGCGGCCACGATCCGGGCCCGCCCCGGTGTCGTCGCCGTGGCCATGGGGGAGCTCGCGGCCCAGGCCATGCGCGAGGGCGCCCCCGACACGATGCTCGTCTACTGCATGGTCCCCGACCCCGGGCGGCTGGGCCTCCTCAGCAACGTCAACGCCGCGGGGGTCGCCTTCACCACTCCCATCAAGAACCAGCTCGCCGCCTTCCGCATGGTCAATCCCCGAGGGGTGCGCATCGGGGTGCTCTACGGCGACGAAAGCGCCCGGCTCGTGCAGGAGGCGCAGAAGTCGGCGACGATCGTCCGGCTCGCGCTCGTCACGAAGCCGATCGCCTCGGAGAAGGAGGTGCCGCAGGCGCTGCGATCGCTGCTCACGGGACCGGAGGCGGTGGATGCGGTCTGGCTTCCCCTGGACCGGCTCCTCCTGAGCGACGAGACCCGACGCTACATTCTCGCGGAGACGCTCAAGGCCGGGAAGCCCGTCTACAGCTTCTCTGCCGCGCTCGTGATGGAAGGCGCGCTCGTGAGCAACGGCGCGGACGTCGCCTCCATCGGGGAGCAGGTGGCGGAGCTCGTGGCGAGGCTCCTCTCCGGCGACCGTTCGGCGCGCGGTACGCAGCTCGTCCCCCGCGCGGAGCTGGTGGTGAACAAGAAGATCGCGGACAAGCTCCGCCTGGAGATACCGGCGGACGCGATCAAGGCCGCGAGTCGGATCTTCTGAGGGCTAAGGGATGGCTATGGGCGTGAGATCGATCCGCACGAAGTTCCTGCTCCTCGTGGCCGGGGTGGCCCTGGTGGTGGGGGGCGTGTCCGTCATCTACGACCTCCAGGCCAGCGGAGCGCTCCTGCGCGAGCAGATGGTGAAGCGCGGGCGCTACATCGCGACGAATCTCGCGTTCAACAGCAAGTACGGCGTGCTCACCGAGGACAAGCCGCTGCTCACGCAATTCCTGGAAGGTGCCGTGGCGGCGGGCGGGACTTCGGCGGGATCGGACGTCGTGGGGGCCCTCATCCGCGACGGCAAGGGAACGGTGCTCGCCCAGACGGGCAAGGCGATCAAGGACCTTCCCGCGGCCCCCGCCGCCCTCGTCGAGGAGCGGGACGCCGTCACCGTGGACGGGGAGCCCGTCCTCCTCTTCCGCGCCCCCGTCACGAGCACGAGCAGTGCGAGCGCGGGAGGGATGGCGGCGGAGCTGGGACTCGCCGCACCCGCGGACGAGAAGAAGGTGGACACCCAGAAGGGCGGGGTGGAGGTGGCCATCAGCACGGCGCCGATGAGAGCCCAGCAGAACTCCCGGATGGTCCGCTCCTTCTTCATGGGCCTCCTCCTCGTGGCCCTCGGCACCGCCGTCGGCTCCATCCTGATCCGGCGGTGGTTCTCGCCGGTGCAGCAGATGCTCGCGGTCTCCCAGGGGGTGGCCAAGGGCGACCTCACGCAGCGCCCCGAGCTGCAGAGCGATGACGAGATCGGCACCCTCGCGGTGTCCCTCGGGGAGATGGTGGTGAACCTCCGCAAGATCGTCGACAACATCCAGGACGCGTCCGTCCAGGTGGCCTCGTCCGCGGGACAGATCTCGGCCAACGCGCGGCTCATCATGCAGGGGGCCCAGGGGCAGGCCCAGGCCGCGGAGGAGACGTCCACGTCGATGGAGGAGATGGCGGCCTCCATCCAGACCGTGGCCTCGAGCGCGCACGGCCTCGCCAACTACGTGGAGGAGACCTCGAGCTCGATAACGGAGATGGGGGCCTCGATCGAGGAGGTGGCGCGGAGCAGCGCCACCCTCGCGGGAACCGTCACGGAAGCCTCCGCCACCATCGAGGAGATGACGGTGTCCATCGACCAGATGGCCCGCGACCTCGAGAGCCTCTCCGAGACGGTGACCGGCACCTCGAGCACCGTCGAGGACATGGCCACCTTCATCTCGGCGGTCGCGGACAACGCGGAGAAGCTGAGCACGGCCGCCCTCCGCACGAGCCACACCGTCACGGGGATGGCGGGGGCGGTGAGCGAGGTGGCGAAGATCGCCTCCGAGGCCGACCGCATCGCGGCGCGCGCGGCGGAGGACGCCAACACCGGCGGGGAAGCGGTGTCGCGCACCATCGAGGGGATGAAGGCGGTCTCCGACAACATGGAGAACACCGCCCGCGTGATCACCGGCCTCGGCAAGCGCTCGCAGGAGATCGGACGCATCCTCGAGGTCATCGAGGAGATCGCGGACCAGACGAACCTCCTCGCCTTGAACGCGGCCATCGAGGCGGCGCGGGCGGGGGAGGCGGGCCGCGGCTTCGCGGTGGTCGCGGACGAGGTCCGAAAGCTCGCGGAGCGCTCGGTGGAGGCGACCAAGGAGATCGGGGAGGTGGTGCGCCAGGTCCAGCAGGACACGACGGACGCGGTGGAGGTGGCGCGCTCGGGGGCGGCGGAGGCCAAGCAGGGGATCCAGCTCGCGGACAAGGCGGGGGTGGCGCTCCGGAGCATCATCGAGTCGGTCACCCGCACGAGCCAGCTCATGGGGGAGATCGCCTCCTCCACGGGCAAGCAGTCCTCGGCGGGGAGCGAGGTCCTGGGGACGGTCAGCAACATGACGACCGCCACCAACCAGGTGACGACCGCGGTCAAGGAGCAGGCGGAAGGCAGCAAGCAGATCCGCCAGGCCATG
Source organism: uncultured Acidobacteriota bacterium (assembly GCA_963742595.1). Lineage (GTDB taxonomy): Bacteria > Acidobacteriota > Vicinamibacteria > Fen-336 > Fen-336 > CAVPGH01. Next base: position 3,523,471 of record CAVUMT010000001.1, read on the forward strand.
GACAACATCAAGAAGGTGATGAGCCAGGCCGCGTACTCCACCCGCGAGCAGGCGGCGGGAGGGCGGCAAGTGCGCCTCGCCGTCGAGAACATCAACAAGATCGCTTCCCAGGTGGGGATCGCGACCAAGGAGCAGGCGGAGGGCAGCCGGCAGATCGTGCACGCGGTGGAGAAGATGAACGACATGACCCAGCAGGTCTCCCACGCCACCGCGGAGCAGAAGAAGGGCGGGGAGCTCGTGGTGCGGGCCATGGAGAACATCTCCGAGATCGCCCGCGACAACCTGGCCACCGTGCAGGAGATGTCCAAGGCCACCGCCAACCTCGCCCAGCAGGCGGAGAACCTCGCCCGGCTCGTCGCGGTCTTCCGGGTGCAGTAGCGGGGAGGGGATGACCCTCGACATCAAGGGTGCTTTCGTCTCGCTGCGAGACGGCGAGGAGTCGGTGCGCCGCGCGGTGGTGGAGGACCTCGCCCGCTCGGCGGAGGCGGAGGCGATCCCTCCCCTCCTCCTCGCCGTGGCCGACGACTCCTGGCCCGTGCGCCAGGCCGCGGTGGAGGGCCTGAGCTCCTTCCCCCTCGAGCTCCTGATGCCCGCGCTGGAGGCGGCGCTCCGCGACGACGCGAACGCGGGGCTCCGGAACGCAGGCATGGAGATCTACGTCCGCCTCGGAGGGGCGGCGGTGGCGCCCCTCGTGGGTCTCCTCCGCGACGCCGACGAGGAGGTGCGCCACTTCGCGGGGGTGATGCTGGGAGCGCTCCGCGACCCCCGCGCGGTCGCTCCCCTCATCGCGGCCCTCCGGGACCCCGACGTCAACGTCCGCCACGCGGCCGCGTCGAGCCTGGGCCAGATCGGCGCCCCCGACGCGGTGCCTCCCCTCATGGAAGCGCTGCGCGACGAGCCGTGGATGCAGTATCCGGCGATCCACGCGCTCGGCGAGATCGCGGACGAGAGGGCCGCCCCCGCGCTCCTCCGCCTCCTCGACGACCCCCTCTTCCGCGGTCCCGCCCTCGAGTCGCTGGGGCGCCTCGCCGGTCGCGACGCCCTCCGCGCCCTCGTGCCGCACCTCTACGACCCGGAGCCCGTGCTCCGCAACTCCGCCATCCGGGCGGTGGTGGAGATCGAGCAGCGGGCCACCGCGGGAGGAGAAAGCCTCGACCCCGAGGTCCAGATCGCGCTGCGGAGGGAGGACCTCGTCGCCCATCTCCTGGGGATGCTCTCCGACGACGATCCCCAGAACCGCCGCACCGCCGCGATCACCCTCGGCTGGCTGCGCGAGGAGCGCGCGTCGCCCCGGCTCATCGAGCTCCTCGGCGACGCGAGCCTCCAGGAGCACGCCGCGCACGCTCTCGTCTCCATAGGCTTCCGCGACCGCGAGGCCTACGCGCGCGGCCTCGCCCATCCCGAGGACGCGGTGCGGCAAGGTGCTTTGCGGTGCCTGGCCTGGCTCGCTCCCCCCGGGGGCAGCGACCTCGTCGCCCCCCTCATCCACGACCCCTCGCCGGAAGTGAGGGCGGAAGCGGTGGCCGCGATCGGCCGGCTGGGGCACGAGGACGCGCCCATGCTCCTCTTCGAGCTCCTCGGGGACGAGAGCGAGCGCATCCAGGAGAGCGCCATGGACGCGCTCGCCCGCATGTCCCCGGAGCGCGTGGTGCCCCTCCTCGTCCAGGCCCTCGCGAGCCCCGACGCGGGCGTGCGGGTGCGCGCGGCCCAGACCCTGGGCCTCGTGCGCGATCCCGCGACGGCTCCCGCCCTCGTGGGCGCCGCCTCCGACTCGCGCGAGACCGTGCGCGCGGCGGCGGTGCTCTCGCTCGGGGAGCTGGAGGCCCCGGGGATCGTGGACGTGCTCCAGGGAGCACTCCGCGACGCGAGCAGCCTGGTGCGGCAGCAGGCCGTGCTCGCCCTCGGGAAGCGCGGGGAACCGGAGTCGGCGGCGCTCCTCCTTCCGCTCCTCGACGAGCCCGATCCGCGCCTTCGGTTCGCCACCGTGCGCGCCCTGGGCCAGATGCGCAGCCCGGAGGCGACGGAGCGTCTGCTCGCCTTCCTGGGCGAGCCGCGCAAGGAGCTGCGCTTCGCCGCGGTGGAAGCGCTCGGCTCGATCCGGGCCATGGCCGCGGTGCGGCCCCTGGTGGCCGCCCTCCGCGACGAGGACCGCAACCTGCGCCGGGCCGCGGCGGAGAGCCTGGGGGCGATCGCCGATCCCCAGGCCATGGGAGCGCTCGTCCTCGCCCTCGAGGACGAGCACTGGAGCGTGCGCTGCGCGGCCGCGGCCGCGCTCGGGCGCCTGGGCAACGCGAAGGCGGCGTCCGCCCTCCTCGGACGGCTGGAGGACGAAGACCCCACCGTGCGCCGGGCCGCCGCCGCCGCCCTCGGCGAGGTCCGGGACGCCCGCGCGGCGGGAGCGCTCGTGCGCGCCCTGGGCGACCCCGGGCTCCAGGCCACCGCCCTCGAATCCCTGCGGCGGCTGGGGGCGATGGCACTCCCGGAGATGGAGCGCGCGTTCTCCGCCCCCGACGGGCAGGCGGAGGCGCGCCGCCTCCTCGTGGACCTCGCGGGACGGCTCGAGGACCGCGGGGTGGTGCGGCTCCTGCTCGTCGCCCTCGCGGACGACGGGGCGGCGGTCCGCGCCGAGGCCGCGCTCGTCCTGGGGGAGGGCGGCTTCCGGGAAGCGGTGCGCCCCCTCATGGACCTGAAAGCGTCCGATCCCTCGCCCGAGGTCCGGCAGGCCGCGGCCCGCGCCCTCAAGAAGCTCTCCCCGCGCTGATGCCGGAGGGGCGCTGATGCTCCGCCCGGGCGACCACGACGCGGAGCTCTCCGAGGAAGAGTTCCGGCTCCTCCGCGACTTCGTCCACGAGCAGTTCGGGCTCTACTTCGACGTGGCGCACAAGAGCTCGCTGCGCACCCGCCTCTCCGGCCGCCTGTCGATCCTCGGCCTCGACTCCTTCGAGGACTACTACCGCTACCTTCGCTTCGCCCCCGAGCGCGAGCAGGAGCGGCAGCGCATGGTGGCCCACCTCACGAACAACGAGACATACTTCTTTCGCGAGCAGCCGCAGCTCCAGGTGTTCGCGGGCACCGTGCTCCGCGAGCTCAAGGACCGCAAGAGCCGGACGGGGGAGAAGTCGCTCGACATCCTCTCCGCGGGCTGCTCCACCGGTGAGGAGGCGCTGACCCTCGCCATGATCGTGTACGAGAGCGCCCAGTTCTTCTGGAACTGGGAGGTGAGGGTGCAGGGGATGGACGTCGACGAGTCGGCGCTGGAGAAGGCGCGCCGCGGCCTCTACCACCAGAACTCGCTGCGCGGGGTGAGCCCCGACAAGCTGGAGCGGCACTTCGTGAAGGAAGGGACGGGCGTGCGCGTCAAGGAGGCGGCGCGCCGCCTCGTGAGCTTCCGGGCCGGCAACATCCTGGATCCCGCGAGCTTCGCCGTCCTCGTCCCCCAGGACGTGATCTTCTGCCGGAACGTGCTCATCTACTTCTCGGACGCGAGCGCGCGCAAGGTGGTGTCGCACTTCCACCGGACGCTCCGCCCCGGCGGGTACCTCCTCCTCGGCCACGCGGAATCGCTCTCCCGGATCACCGACGCCTTCACCCCCGTCCGCTTCCAGGGGGCCATGCTCTACCAGAAGTCGGAGGAGGCGGCGTGAGCGACGCCCCCAAGATCCGGGTGCTCGTGGTGGACGACTCCGCGTTCGTCCGCAAGGCCATCGCGCGCATGCTCAACGGCGCCCCCGACGTGGAGGTGGTGGGGATGGCCGCGGACGGGGAGGAGGGTTTGCAGCTCGCGCGCGCCCTCCACCCCGACGTGATCACGCTCGACATCCAGATGCCGCGTCTCGGCGGCCTCGAGACATTGAGCCGGCTGCTCCCGGACTCGCCGTCCGCCGTGCTCCTGCTCTCCTCGCTCACCCAGGAGGGCGCGGACGTGACCCTGCGCGGCCTGGAGCTGGGCGCCCTCGACTTCGTGGACAAGTCGACGGTCAAGGGGCCCATGAACCTGCTCGGCTTGAAGGACGAGCTTCTCGCCAAGGTGCGGGCGCTCGCCCAGGCCCCGCGCCCGCGTCCGGCGGCGGCGCAGGTCCCGCCCGCTCCCGAGCCCGCGAGAGCGGCCACGCGGGCGGAGGTGGTCGCGATCGGCGCGTCCACGGGAGGACCCGCCGCCCTCCAGGCGCTCGTGCCGGCGCTGCCCAAGGGGTTCCCGGCGGCCGTCGTCGTAGTGCAGCACATCCCGCGCGGCTTCAGCCGGTCGCTGGCGGAGCGGCTGGCCGCGCGGAGCGCCCTTCCGGTCCGCGAGGCGGAGGACGGGGAGCACGTGGTGCCGGGGACGGTGCTCGTGGCCCCCGCGGGTCTCCATCTGAAGCTTCACCGCCGTGGGGGAACGGTCAAGGTCTCGCTGGACGAGGAGCCACGGTCGGCCCTCCACCGTCCTTCGGTGGACGTGCTCATGACCTCGGTGGCCCGGGTCTACGGGGCCCGCTCGCTGGGAGTCGTCCTCACCGGCATGGGCTCCGACGGGACGGCGGGGCTACGGGCCATCCGCCAGGCGGGGGGGCGGACGCTCGTGGAGAGCGAGGAAACGGCCATCATCTACGGCATGCCGAAATCCGCGGTAGAGGCGGGAGTGGTGGACCGTTCGGCACCTCTCGGCCACCTCGCCGCGGAGATCCTGGCCGCGGTGTAAAATTGCGCGATGGTGCGCGCGCGGTGACGGCTTCCCGGGTAACGCCTTGAGCCTCACCGGGAACCTCGAGGACCTCCCGCTCCTCGACATCATCCAGATCGTCTCCTTCAGCAAGAAGACGGGGAACCTGTCCATCCAGACCGCCGAAGGAGATGGCGGCATCGTCTTCGAGGAAGGCCTTGTGGTGGCCGCATTTGCGGCCACCGGGGCTCCGCTCGACCCGAACATCGGCGAGCTTTCGGCCGTCCAGAGGGCCACGGTCATACGGACCCGCATCGAGATGGCCCTGGAGCAGCTCGTCCGCCTGCGCGAGGGCCAGTTCAGCTTCGGGCTCGCCGAGAAGGCCCCCCGGCTGGTGGGCGGGCGCGACGTCGGTGCCGAAACCCTCGTCAACGGCATCAACGCCCAGGAGCTGCTGCTCGACCTCGCCCGCGGCCTCGACGAGGATCGCCGCCATTCCTCGGCCGCGGTGGAGGCCTCGTTCGCGGAGGCCCCGGAACCGCCCGCGCCGACTCCGCCACCGTCTCCTCCACCGAAGAGTCCCGCCGCTCCCGCCAGCGCCAGCCGCGCGCTCGTCGAGTCGGCGGAAACGCCGCCCCTGGGCGTGCCCACGATCACCCCCGCCACCGCTCCCGTCACCGCACCGGATGCCGCGACCTTCCTCAAGGATCTCCGGCACATGGAGCCGCGGGAACCCGCGACACCGCCGGCGGCGCCCGCTCCCGTGGCGCGCGCCGCGGTGCCGGCGCCCGGCGCCCCGGAGCCCGCACGCACCATCCTGCTCGTGGACGACGAGGACGACGTCCGGAAGCTCCTCGGCGGGATCTTCACGGCCGGCGGGTACCGGGTGGTGGAGGCGTCCGATCCGGATGCCGCGGTGAAGAGCGGAGGCAAGCTCGGGAACGAGAAGACGCCGTTCGTGCTCGTCACCGACCTCGGGATGCCGGCCTCGGGCGGGGCCTCGTTCCACGGCGGGTTCGAGGTGGTGAAGCGGCTCTGGAAGATGAACCTGCGGCCGCCCGTCCTCATGATGACGGAGAGCCTCAGCCAGGCGCTCCAGCTGCGGGCCCGGCAGATGGGGATCAAGGCTTTCGTCTTCAAGCCCGGGCTCTCCAAGCTCAACCCCGGCCAGTTCGAGGCGGACCTGAAGGCCTTCGCCGCCAAGATCCTCACCGACATCCTGCCCCGTCTCGCCGCCTCCCCCCAGGCCCTTTCCCCGCGCGTGGCCAAGGAGGCCAAGGCGGCTGCAGCACCCGCCGCGGCCCCCGTGCCCAACCTCGCCGAGGACGAGCTGTCGCGCGACTTCGCGTTCCTGCAGCGGCGCCTTGCCGAGCTGCGGCAGCCCGGAAACGCCAACCAGATCGCGGTGCTCGTGATGAAGGTGGCGCGGGAGTTCTTCGAGCGGTCCATCCTCTTCCTGGTCAAGAACGAGGAGGCGCGCGGGCTCGGCGGCTTCGGGGCCGCCCCCAAGGACGAGAGCCTGAGCCTCCTCGTGCGCCAGGTGGTCATCCCCCTGGGCGAGCCCTCGCCCTTCCGCGACGCGGCGCAGGGCGGCAAGCCGCGCGTGGGCCCCCTGCCTCCCGGGAAGTGGAACAACTACCTGCTCGGCCGGATCGGCCGCTTCCACTCGGGCACGGTCGCCCTTCTCCCCCTGGTCACGCATCGCGAGACGATCGCGCTCCTCTTCGGGGACAACCCGGAGACCGGGACCGAGTTCCCCCGGCTCGACGCCCTCGAGGTCTTCATCCACCAGGCCGGGATCGCGCTCGAGAACGCGTTCCTGCAGAGAAAGCTGCAGACCCTCCAGGAGAAGACTTGACGGCCGCGGGGTGGGCTAGAATGGCTTCATGTCCACCGAAGACCCCTCGAAGAAGGGGCAGGACTTCCTCCAGATCGTCTCCAAGGCCAAGGAGTTCACCGAAGAGCTCCTGAAGGAGAACGAGCGCCTCCGCTTCAAGATCGTCTCCCTCGAGAGCGGGGGGGCGAAGGGGGGCACCGAGGGGCGGATGCACGAGCTGCAGACGCGCCTGCACGACCTCGAGGAGAAGCTGGCGGAGGTGCAGGCCCGCTTCAAGAAGGTCGAGGAGGAGAACAAGGAGTTCGCGGACCGCTACATCGAGATCGAGGAGCAGAACAACAACCTCGCCAACCTCTACGTGGCCTCCTACCAGCTCCACTCGACGCTCGACTACAAGGAGGTCGTCCGGATCGTCCAGGAGATCGTGATCAACCTCATCGGGGCCGAGGTGTTCCACCTGTTCATGGTCAGCGAGAAGATGTCGCAGCTCGAGCTCGAGACCTCGGAGGGACAGACCCCGGGCCGCTCCTCGATCCCCCTCGGCGAGGGACCGATCGGCAAGGCGGCCCAGATCGGCGAGAACTACTTCGCGGAGAGCGTGGCCCGCCGCGACCCCTCTCCCTACGAAGAGCCCATCGCGGTGATCCCCCTGAAGATCAAGGACACCGTGATCGGCGTCATCTCGATCAACAAGCTGCTCTTCCAGAAGACCGCCTTCACCACGATGGACTACGAGCTCTTCACCCTCCTCGCCGGGCACGCGGCCACCGCGATCTTCTCCGCCCGCCTCTACTCGGCCTCCACCCGGAAGCTCAGCACCTTGCAGGGCTTCCTGGACATGATCAAGACCCAGCCGAAGTAGTCGTCGGCTCCCCCCGCCCCGCCGCCTATAATTGAAGATAGAGGTGGTCCCGATGTCCCTCCCCCAGACGCTCGGCGAGCTCCGGCGCTCTTCCGGCGCGCGCCCCGTGCCCGTGCGCGACGAGATGCGCGCGAATCTCCTGCGCAAGCTGCGGGCGGGGGAGACGCTCTTCCCGGGCGTGCTCGGCTACGACGACACGGTCGTGCCCCAGGTCGTGAACGCGGTGCTCTCCCGGCACAACATGATCCTGCTCGGCCTGCGCGGCCAGGCCAAGAGCCGCCTCCTGCGCAGCCTCACGACGCTCCTCGACCCCGTCGTTCCCGCGGTGGCGGGCTCGGAGATCCACGACGATCCCTTCCGGCCCCTCTCAGCAAGTACGCGCGGGACCTCGTGGCGGAGCGCGGGGACGACGACGCCCCTCGACTGGCTGACCCCCGACGGACCGCTACGTGGAGAAGCTCGCGACGCCCGACGTCACGATCGCCGACATCATCGGCGACGTCGACCCCATCCGGGCCGCCCGCGGCGGCCACGACCTCGCGCAGCGAGCTGACCATGCACTACGGGCTCCTGCCGCGGGCGCACCGGGGGATCTTCGCCCTGAACGAGCTGCCCGACCTCGCCGGGCGCATCCAGGTCGGCCTCTTCAACATCCTCCAGGAGGGCGACGTCCAGATCAAAGGCTACCCGGTGCGCCTGCCCATCGACGTGTGCATGGTCTTCACCGCCAACCCCGAGGACTACACGGCGCGGGGCAAGATCATCACGCCCCTCGAAGGACCGCATCGGCAGCGAGATCCGCACCCACTACCCGACCACGCTCGAGCAGGGGGTCGCCATCACCCAGCAGGAGGCGTGGACGGAGCGCGGCGCGAGGGCCTGCGCATCCCGCGCTTCATGCGCGAGGTGGTGGAGGGCGTCGCCTTCGCGGCCCGCCGCGACAAGAAGATCGACAAGCGCAGCGGGGTCAGCCAGCGCCTGCCCATCAGCGCCCTCGAGAACGCGGTGATCAACGCGGAGCGGCGGGCCCTCCTGCCGCAGCGAGACCCCGGTGGTGCCCCGGATCTCCGACATCTACGCGGCCCTGCCCTCCCTCACCGGCAAGTTCGAGCTCGAGTACGAGGGCGAGCTCGTGGGCGTCGAGAACGTGGCCCGCGAGCTCATCCGCGAGGCGGTGGGGGAGACCTTCTCCGTCTACCTCGGCTCCGTCAACTTCCGGGCGGTCGTCGCCTTCTTCGAGGGCGGGCGGCACCCTGAAGCTCCGCGACGACTCGCCGGCCGCGCGAGGTGCTGGCGCAGCTCAAGCGCGTGCCCGAGCTCTTCGAGCACCTGACACTCGTGGGAGTGGAGCCGACGGACGCCGCGCCCCTCGTGGCCTCCGCCGGCGAGTTCGTGCTCGAGGGCCTCTGGGCCCAGAAGAAGATCGGCCGCAGCGACGACCGCGGCTTCGTGGCCCCCGAGCGCCGGCAGCGACACCGAGCTCGACCTCGAGCGGCTCGAGCGCCTGCGCCGGATGAAGAAGCAGGTGAACTAGCCGGTTCGTCCCCATGGCCATCGTCCGCTACCACCGCTACGTCGGCGAGCTCTGGGACGACCTCGAACCTCGAGGAGCTCGTGGGCGAGCTCTCCGACTTCCTGCTCCAGAGCGGCTTCGGCCAGGAGCCGGCGGAGTGGGACGAGGACAGCCTCCAGGCGCTCCACGACGCGATCCTCGAAGCGCTCATGCGCCGCGGGCTCCTCTCCGACGAGGACCTGCAGAAGCTCATGGACGACCAGGACGCCCTCGACCAGTTCCTGCAGAAGACGGTGGAGCGTCTCGTCCGCGAGGGCTACCTGCGCACGAGCGAGGGCCAGCCCTTCCACGACCCCACGGGAGGCGGGCGGCTTCGGTCCCGCGGGCCCGCCCATCAAGTTCGAGCTGACCGAGAAGGCCGATCGACTTCCTGGGCTACAAGACGCTCCGCGATCTCCTGGGCTCTCTCGGCAAGTCGTCCTTCGGCCGCCACGACACCCGCGACCTCGCCACCGGCGTCGAGGCCTCGGGCCCGTCCAAGCAGTACGAGTTCGGCGACACCCTGAACCTCGACGTGAGCGGGACCCTCCTCTCCGCGATCGCCCGCGAGGGCCTCAGCGTCCCCCTCGACGTCGACTACAAGGACCTGCTCGTCCGCCAGACCGAGTACCAGTCGCTCGTGCGCGACGGTGGTCATGCTCGACTGCTCGCACAGCATGATCCTGTACGGCGAGGACCGCTTCACCCCGGCCAAGAAGGTGGCCCTCGCCCTCTCCCACCTGATCCGCACCCAGTACCCCGGCGACAGCCTGCACCTCGTCCTCTTCCACGACTCCGCGGAGGAGGTGCCGATCGGCCAGCTCGCCCGCGTGCGCGTGGGCCCCTACTACACGAACACGCGCGAGGGCCTGCGCCTGGCCCAGCGCATCCTGGCCCGCCAGCGCAAGGACATGAAGCAGATCGTCATGATCACGGACGGCAAGCCCTCGGCCCTCACCGAGCCCGACGGCCGCATCTACCGCAACCCCTTCGGCCTCGACCCCCGCGTCGTCGCCCTCACCCTGAAGGAGGTCGCCAACTGCCGCCGCCAGGGCATCCTCGTCAACACCTTCATGCTCGCCCGCGACCGCGACCTCGTGGCCTTCGTCAAGAAGGTCACGCGAGATGTGCCGGGGCAAGGCCTACTTCACGACCCCGTACACGCCTGGGCCAGTTCGTCCTGATGGACTACCTGAACAAGAAGGTCCGCAACGTCCACTGAGCCGGTTCGAGCGGGGTTCTACACCCACGTCACGACCGTCGCCGTAACGAGCCGTAACGAGCCGGGGGGGACCCGAGCCCACCTTTCGCAAGCGCCAATCAATTGGCCAGCAGCCCTCGGACTTACTGACCACCTCTGAGGTCCGGACTGCGTAAGGTGTTCGATCACCGGCGCTTCGAACCGCCGCTCGCCCCTCCGACCACTACGTCGCGGTTCGGTGACAATGCTTTCATGTCCGGACCTTGCAGGTTACGCTACAAGTCGCGAGTTCTGGTGACTAAGTGTTGGGCGGGCCGATAGGAGGAGAGGATGATGCGTCCCAGGCTTGGCGCCTTCGGTTGGATACTGGTCTCTCTGGGCTTGCCAGGGTCAGGAGTCACGGCTGAGCGGGACTCACCCTGCCAGGCGACCGTGGCTCCCTCAGGTTCATTCGCGGAGCCGTCGCCTTCGTCGGCCAGTCGGTTCTGGTACGGAAACGAGGCCCTGGCTGTCTTGTTGAGCCGGAGCGGGACATGGCAAGGCATGGGGCCCACGCACAACTACCGGGACAAGCTCTTCTGGTGGCGCCAGGGCTATAACGGCGAGACGGAGCAGCGACCGGACCTTAGGGTATCGGCCCGGAGGCTTGATGGCGAGGCACGGCCTGTGACCGTGTCAAGGGCCACGAATGCATACCACCAGGACTTCGGCGGTTGGGCCATGCTTGTGATGGTCGAGTTCCCAGCAACAGGTTGTTGGGAGGTCACGGGTCAGTACAAAGGCCAGACGACCACCTTCGTCGTGGACGTCAGGCCCTGAAGAGCAGCCGCCCAACAAGGGGTATCTGGACTCCCCCGTCAACCAAGTAGCGTCAGGTCATAGGCGTCCTCGTCGGTAGCCGCCCTGGCTCGACGACCTAACGAACAGCGAAACAGGAATCGGACTGCAAACGTATCTTCGGCCTCGTCGGTTGGGGTTCTCGACCCCGGGCCATGATGGAGTCCGCGCGAGCGGGAGCCAATCGATGAAAGCGGCCTCGAGGGCCACCTTTGTTGTCGGCTTGCCGCTCGCCGGTCCGACCTGTTCCGCCATCACGTCGATCCCCGTGCAGTCCAGGGTGGGCGATCTTGATCTTGCTCTACGCGGCGGGTGCGACGGATTCGTATTCGCGTCCGTGCTTCCACACCGCCCAGGCGATTCGAGCGAGCTTGTTGGCGAGGCCTACCGCCGCCTTGTTATGGCAAGTTCTCTTTTGGAGGGCCAGAGCCCAGGTCCGGAGCCGATCGTGGGTGGTGGCCTTTTTCGCGTGGCAGAGCACGGAACGGGCCCCGTGCACCAAGAGTAGGCGCAGGTAGGAGTCACCTCGTTTAGAGATCCTTCCATATCGTTGGCGTAGTCCGCTCGAGTACTCGCGCGGGGTCAGCCCCAGGTAGCTCGCGAAGTGCCGGCCGGATGGGAAACGTTGTACGTCGCCCACGAAGGCCACGAGCGCCGTCGAAGTCATGAGACCAATTCCCGGGACCGAACGCAGCCCCTCCACCACCGGTGTCTGTTCCGCAATCGCTTCGAGCTGACGCTCGGCATGACGAATCCGCTCGCCGAGAGACTCGATCTCGTCGCACGCAGCTGTGATCGTCCAGCGCAGCGAGTCCGGAAGGCCCGAGTCGGCATCCGCAACCAGAAGTCGCACCTGGGGCAGCACCTTTTCTATTCCCTCAGGGATCACGAAGCCGAGCTCGCGAAGCAGCCCTCGTAGCGTGTTCACGTGAGCCGTGCGTGCGCCAATCCAGCCAGACCGGAAGCGGTGGATGGAGCCCAGGACCTGCTGCGGAATCGACTTCACAGGGACGGGTCGGATGTCGGCGTTGCGGTAGGCCTCGAGGATGCCCTTCGCGTCTGCGCGGTCTGTCTTGTTCCGGGTGACGTAGGGACGCACCTGGTGCGGTGGGAGGAGCACCACCTCGTGACCCAGGCTCTCGAGCCGCCTCCCCCAGTGGTGAGCTGAGCCGCACGCCTCCATGACCACGGTGGATCTGCGAGCCTGCGCGAAGAAGACCTCGAGTTCCTCGTGACAGCCGTCGATGCAGCTTCACCCGACCCGGTTCCTCGGAAACGGCCAGCTCGAAAACAGCCTTTGCCACGTCCACCGCAACGACGGTATGCTTTTCCACGGACTCCTCCTTTTTCCTCGAAAGAGGGCGGCTCTGGCACATGATGCCGACTGAGACGCAAGGGGGAGTCCATTCGATCAATGAACCTGACAAGGGCCGCGCCGGCAACGGGAACCGCGGCCCTTGCAGGTTATCCCCGGTGTTATGCGCCACTAGCGAGAGGATGCTGGTGAGAACAGGCTACGTAGCTCTGGTTGTGCCTGCATCGGCGGCGGAGGTCTCGCCCCTGCTGAACGAGGATGGGCCTGGCGCTCATGTCGTGGAACTCGCAAGCGGGGTCGTCGCGTTCGAAACGGCAAAGGGCCAGCACGACGTGTCCGCGTATTCCAGGCTTGCCGGCCGGGCTGCGGAAGAATTTGGCAGCGCGGTAGTGGTCATTTGCGACCTGTCGTACCCTCACCAAGCGGCGCAGGTATTTCGCAGGGGGCGCAGTCCCCATGCATTCAGCTTGCCGAGCAGTGGCCCTAGAGACGTCGAGTCGCAACACTTCGCTGGCATTGGTCAAAGCTGCGTCACGTCTCCGTTGGTAGACGGTCTCGCCCTTGCTGGGTTGAACGGGCGGGAGCTGGCCGTGGAGTTGTGTAGGCGGCTCGGCCAACACGAACACCCCGAGCGTGACGCCCGTGGCGCATAACAAGCGCATGAAGCTGACGGCGGACGGGCAGTCAGAAGGCGCGGCCCTTGCAGCTTATGCGCGGTGTTCGCCCGACATGAGCGAGATCGCGCGGTGATCACCCGGGCCATGGGAGTCCATCGTGGGTTTTCTCTGAAGCCCTTCAGGCCATTCCGGCGGTGAGTTTGCCGACGGCAGGGCGCGGCAGCAGGCTCGGTTGGACCGAGAGGTTGGGGATAGTCTTATTGGTGACACTCGGCCTACTCTGGGTCGGTGCCAAGGTCCATTTCTTCACTCGGTTCGGCAGAATTGCCGTGGAGGGGTACATCCTCGAGCATTGGCCATTCTGGGCAGCCATGGCACTGGTTGGTGTGTTGATTTTCGTTGTAGGGATTGTCGAACGTCGGAGCCGCCCCTGATTGGCGTCTGATGAATCGCTTCGTCGCGCTCTGCGGCGTGGACGTACGTTGAGGAGAATCACCGGGCGGGCGAACAAGCGGATGCACCTGACGAAGCGCGGGCCTAAACTTGGAGGAAGGTTCCGCGAAATGCCTCTCTTGATTGAGTCGCGCTTCACAGGTGATCCGCGGCGTTATCCGGGCGGGAAATGAGAGCAGCGTTTCTCAAAGCGGAGTGGCGCCACGTAGCGATCCTCAACTATGAGGTGGAACGCTCTGCTCTCGCTGCCTTGGTACCCCGAGGGACTGAGCTCGATGAGTGGCGGGGGCATACGTACCTCAGCGTGGTTGGGTTTCTCTTTCTAGGCACGAGGGTGCTGGGCCTGCCTATTCCCTTCCATCGCGATTTCGAGGAGGTGAATCTCCGCTTCTATGTCCGGCGCAAGACAGACGAGGGTTGGCGCCGGGCTGTCGTTTTCGTAAAGGAAATGGTTCCGCGGGCCGCCATTGCCATCGTGGCTCGGGCGCTCTATAACGAGAACTACATTGCAGTGCCCATGGACCACGATATCAAACGCGTGCCTGATGACCCGAAGAGAATCGAGTCCGTGTCGTACATGTGGACCTTCGCCGGCCGCCAGAATCGGCTGATTCTGTCCGTGGCTTGCGAGCCTGGTCCGTTGGTTTCGGGAAGCCACGAGGAGTTCATAGCGGAGCACTACTGGGGCTACTCGGTGCAACGGGACGGCGGCACCTGCGAATACCATGTGAATCATCCTCCGTGGCGTGTCGCGTCCGCCACCCACGCCGAGCTCGACTGCGATGTCAGTCACGTCTACGGTGATGCGTTGGGCCAGTTTCTGGGGACAAGGCCTGTGTCCGCCTTCCTAGCTGACGGTTCCGAGGTGGCGGTGTCTCACGGGGTTCGTCTTGTCTGTTGAGGGCATCGCCGGAGGTGGCGGGGTCCAAGGATGGGTCCTCTACGATGACTCCTGCGGCTTCTGCCAGCGTTGGATCCCTTTCTGGGAGTCCACTTTGCGTAGACGCGGATTTGCCATTTCGGCCCTTCAGGCACCTGGGGTCTCTCGCACACTCCGCCTTGGCGACGAGGAGCTGCTGCGTGACCTTCGTCTGGTTCTTGCCGATGGCCGCCAGATCAATGGCGCTGACGTGTACAGGCACGTAATGAGACGAATCTGGTGGGCCTACCCTCTCTATCTCCTCTCAGTTGCGCCTTTCTTCGGGCGAACCTTTGACTGGGGCTACCGCACGTTTGCCGAAAATCGCTACCGTATCTCAGCTGCTTGCCGTCTTAGGCCAGTCCACAGTGGCGAAGGAGCGGCGACGCCGGATCACAACCAGATGCAGCTGACGGCGCCCGGCAAGGTGGAGCGCCACAGTTGATCTGTTAGGCGGATTGCTTCTGGGCCGCCGCTTCAGTTATCGCCGCCGTCCTGGTGGGCATGGCGCGGGTCCGTCCCGGCGCCTCCGAGCATATACTCGGGCACCCCAGCGCACATAGGGCGGTCTCCAGGGCTTTCGGGCTCGGCATGAGCCGCTCGACTCGGGAGGCCCACAGTGAGCCAGGACGCCAGTCGGATCGGAAAGCTGATCCTCGTGCCGGCTGTGATCACGCTCGCCGTCACGTTGCTGCGTCTAGTCGGGGAGTTGCAGGGCTGGTCGCGTACTCTGTTCAACCGGGAGTGCGGGTTCTGCTACGCGCTCGTCGGGATCTGGTTGCTGGTCCCGGTGTTCGGCGCCTGGTTCGGATGGAAGCTGACCCGCGCCGGGTCGGGGCCAAGGAGCCTCGGCCGCGCCTTCGGGCTGACGTTGGCTGCGCTGGCTGTGCTACCTCTCGCCGCATTCCTCGCGCCCAAAGCAGGCATCGTGCCGGAGCACATGTGGAGACCCAACGTGCCGCTCACTGAGAGTCTCACGATCCTGTCGGTGTTCGTCGTCGTCTTCTTCGTCGGTGTCGCGATCGGCATCCTGGCCTGGCCAGCGCTCGGCCGCACCCTTCTCGCCTACGGCCTGGCCGCGCGCATCCCGGTCGCGATGCTGATGCTCGTGGCCATGCTGGGCAACTGGGGCACCCACTACGACGCCCGGCCGTCGTACCCCCCCCAAATGAGCACGCTCGCGTGGTGGGTCACGCTCGGGCTGGTGCCGCAGCTCTCATTCTGGATCTGGTACACGATCGGGTTCGGTGCGCTGTTCGGAATCGTCGCAGCGGCGATCGCGCGGCGGCGGGGAACGGCAGCAGGCTAGACAGCCAGACGCGCAGACGAGCCCCGCACGATAGGCGGACATCCAGGCGCGCGCAGGGCCGGCCCTGGGCGAGCAGCCGGCTAGTGAGTCTGACCGCGAAGGCCGCTCAAGCCTGGCCAGCGTTGTTGTCGTCATGTTCGCGAATGGAATCGTTAGGGTAGCGGTGCTGCAGCGCTTGACTTCCGGCGAGTTGGAGTAGCGTGGCTAACCGCGACAGTCGCGTTGTAGTTCCTGCACGGACGTTTCGTGTCGGATCTGAGCTGGGAGGCGCTGCTTGCCGACTACGACAACTTCCAGGCCTCTGGAGTCTCATCCCTCTCGGTCTGCACTTTGGTCCGGTGCTCTGGGGCACGATCGCCAAACGGCGCCAGCATGCAGGACTTTTCTGGCTGAAGTCGGCTGGGTTCGGCGGACTACCTTGGTGGAATCGGCGGCATGACAAGCAGCCGACAAACACCGCCGGAACAGGTTCCTGAGGTACCCATCGAGTCGCGAGCTGCGCTGTCATTCGACGACGCTGTCGCGGCGCGCCTGCGCGGATTCGGGCCCCTCGGTGTCGTATCGACCCTCGGCATCATCGCAGGCAACCTATTGGTTGTGCCCCTAAGCGCCATTCTGGTGCTGCTGTGGGCACGGCGTTCGCACACGCCATGGCGGGAGATAGGCTACGTGCGGCCCGTGAGCTGGGTAAGCGACCTGGCCATCGGCATCTGTTTCGGCGGCGTGTTCAAGCTGTTCATGAAGGCCATCGTAATGCCGCTTCTTGGCGCGGATCCGATCAACCCCGCTTACCATTACTTGGTAGGAAACTCGGCCGCGCTCCCAGGAATGTTGTATGCCGTGGTTGTCGGTGCGGGCTTTGGAGAAGAGACCGTCTTCCGGGGGTACTTGTTCGAACGTCTCGGCAGGCTCTTCGGAGCCGGCGTCTGGGCGAAGGTGTCGATCGTGCTGCTCACGTCCGTGCTGTTCGCGCTGGCGCATTATCCTGAGCAAGGGCTTGCCGGCGTCCAACAGGCCATGGTCGTCGGGTTGGTCTTCGGCACGATGTTCGCGGTCACCGGCCGGATCTGGAAGCTGATGTTTGCGCACGCTGCGTTCGACGTGATCGCCGTCGCAATCATCTACTTGAATCTCGAGTACGCCGTGGCTCACTTCGTCTTCAAGTAGCACGGAGGTCGTATGTCCGCTTCATGACAGTCCCACCCTCGCGCCCAGGGTGACGACAAGCTCGTCCAGCTGCTCGAGCGTCTCGGGCATCCCACCCTCCATCCCGGCGAAGGCGTTGCCGCTGACCAGTGGCGCGGCGAGAATGGACGCACTCGCAGCTGAACGCGGTGTTAGGCCGACCTTGCGGAATGGGAGAGACGATGCCCCTGGATATGGAGATGATCGCAGATCAGATCAGCCGAGCCTTTCGGGGCGAGTCCTGGCATGGGCCTTCGGTGCGCGAAGTGCTGGCGGGTGTTTCGGCGGAAGACGCCGCAGCTCATCCAATAGCCGGCGCTCACAGCATTTGGGAGATCGTCCTTCACCTGACCGGTGGATACAACTTGGTTCTTCGGCGGGTTCATGGAGAACGCGCGCAGCTCTCGCCGGAGGAAGAGTGGCCTCCAGTGGCGGAGTTTGGTTCGGAGGCCTGGCGCGAGAGCCAGCACACCTTGGAGCAACTGAATCAGCAGCTCCAGAGCGCTGTGCGCGCCTTCCCCGCGGAGCGCCTTTCGCAGGAGCTGGGTTCCGAGTACTCGGCGTACATTCAGTTCTGCGG
Organism: uncultured Acidobacteriota bacterium; assembly: GCA_963742595.1. Taxonomy (GTDB): domain Bacteria; phylum Acidobacteriota; class Vicinamibacteria; order Fen-336; family Fen-336; genus CAVPGH01. The sequence goes on from CAVUMT010000001.1 coordinate 3,540,777, forward strand.
CACGCCTCAGCACGACCTGTACCATGCGGGCCAGATCGTTCTTCTCAAGAAGGCACTCTCGGCGTCGCGAGGGGCAGCCTGACAACGAGATGAAACTCACAAGGGATCCTCCCTCGAAAAAGTAGACACTTCGGGTCAACAACCCAGAGGTACTCCATCGGCGGTATTCTTACGTAATGCGCCCCCTTCGGTACTCCATCAACGTCACATTGGACGGGTGCTGCGATCACCGTGTGATGATCGCGGACGAAGACATACATCGTCACGCGATGGAGAACATCGTCCAGGCCGATGCCCTCCTCTTTGGCCGGGTGATCTACGAAATGATGGAGGCGGCGTGGCGGCCGCCGAGGCAGACGGGGGCGATGCCTGACTGGACGGAACCCTTCGCCCGGACGATCGACGGGGCAAAGAAGTACGTTGTGTCGAGCACCCTGGATCGGGTCGATTGGAACGCGGAGCTCGTGCGCGGGGATCTGGGGAAGGCCGTTCAGCAGCTCAAGCAGGAGTCGGGTAAGGGACTGTTCACGGGAGGCGTGAAGCTCCCGCTGGCGTTGGCCGAGCTGGGATTGATCGATGAGTACGAGTTCGTCGTGCACCCCAGGCTAGCGGGCCATGGGCCGATGTTGTTCGCGGGTCTATCGAAGGTCGTCGACTTGAAGCTCTTGAGCCGGCTGGAGTTCAGCTCAGGGGCGGTGGCGATGCGGTATGAGCCGAGAAGGTAGCCATCGGGCTTGTCAGCCCGAGTCGGCCGCATCGCACCTCCCTGACATGACGCCGAGATAACGATGCCAGCATCGGACGCGGCGGAAGCGGCCTTTGGGAGCAGGTTCGCAGCGGAACTGGCCCGTCTGACCGAAGGGCATCTGAGCGACTCACAGATTGACCAGCTCAGCAGCATGTCTAAGGACGCGCTCGTTCAGAAGGTATCTGCTCGCCTGACATGGCTCGGCCTCGAGTCCGTCCAGCTTCTGAGCTCGAGAGGGCCGGAGGAGTTCGCTCGCGCAGTGGTTCGCGAGCAAGCGCGCGAGGTGGGCGATCCGAAGGAGCCAACTGACCAGCTCCCGCGGCTCGGTGGTGTGCTCGAGTTCTTGAGCTACCTGGCTTGCTAGAGGGAATACGAAGCTGCCCAACAGACGCCAGAGCGACAGGAATCAGAGCTCCGGAGCGAGGTAGGCCGCCAGGGGCGGGTCAGCAAGGCTAGCGAGGTGGGGTATCCTTCACGGGGTCGTTGGCAGGGAGTCTGAGATGGACGCGGGACAAATCATCGAGCTCGTGTGGGTGGGCGTCTCGATGGTGCTCATCGTGTTGATTCTCGTCACGCGTCGCGCCCGACGGCATGGTGGGGCCCTCAGGGCTGGTGTTGTCGGGGCGATGTACGAGTGGCAAACGAAGGACAAGCAGCGGGCGCTTGACGTAATCGTTCAGGGGAAAGCGGCGGCGCGGCGCCCCGAGTACCCCGACGGGAGCCTGCCCGACCCAGATGAGCCGATCGACGCGGGATCGCCCGGTGACCGCAAGGCCGGCCAGTAGCCTCTTGCGCCTGGGAGCGCCATCCTGGGTATTGCGCTGTCGCTCGTGGTCGGCGACAACCGATTGCTCCGTCTCTTCGCGTTAGCGTCCGTCGCTGGAGGCCGGCTTGCTGCCGTCGTGCCTCCATTGGTGGTCATCGCGTGTCCAGCACTCCCTCACGGGTTCGAGTCTCTGTCAGCGGAGGGTTGATCGAGCGTGATACAGGGAGCCATCATCAGCCGGCCCGTGGCCAGCCGTCACGGCATCTTCTTCTGGTTCCTGCGCACGCTCGTCAAAGTGCGCTACACGTTCTTTCTTGGCGCCTTCATCCTCGGAATGCGGCGGCAGTCTGTGGGTGCGCTTCTCGTGTGGGTGGGCGTCGTCTTCGTGGCGATTCTGCTACACGAGTTGGGCCACGCGTTCGCCGCCCAGTTCTACCGGCAGAATCCGCAGATCGAACTTCACGCCATGGGCGGCGAGACGAAGTGGAGTTGGGTCGGCGAGGTGAAATGGTATCAGCGCATCATGATCAGCCTCGCGGGTCCAGGGATCGGCTTCCTTGTAGGTGGCCTCCTTTACTTCGGCGGCGTGAGCCGGCTGATTGTCGAGCCCTACTTGCTGCGCCTTGCGCTCCATGATTTCCTCTGGGTCACGCTGGCGTGGGGGGTGTTCAACCTCTTGCCTCTGTTGCCTCTGGATGGAGGTCAGGCGCTCTCGGAGGCTCTTCAGCATTGGCTGGGTGGCGATAAAGGTCGATTGCTCGCGCGCAGGGTCTCGTGCGTAACAGGGGTCGCGGGCTTGGTTGCCGCTCTCGCGCTCAACCAGGTCTGGGTGGCCCTGATGTGCGGCTTCTTCGCCTTTGACAACTTCCAGCGGATGCGTGGTCCCGGCTTGGAGTTTCAACGCTAGGCCTCATGGCGCTGAGCTGGGCGAAGCGCGTCCGCCTGATTGCGGCCTGGTGCCTTGGTCTTTACCTTGCCAACATGTTCATTCGCATGGGTTGGATCAAGTTCGATCCCGAGGGGTTTTGGACTGCCGCCTTCGCGCGCTGGGGTCTACCGCCCTGGCTGCGCGTCCTCGTGGGAGTCATCGAGGTGGCGGGCGGTGCCATGCTCGTGATTCCCTGGCTTGCGACGGTCGGTGGCATCGCAGTCGCATTGGTGATGGGAGGCGCGTGGTTGACGCGGTACCTCGATCACCGGTACGTGGACGTTGCCTGGATCACGTTATACGGAAGCTCGTGTCTCTGGATCGCCTATGAATGGTGGGAGTTCCGATTCTGGAAGCGCCAATGCAGAGAGGGTGAACGCCCCGGGCGGTAAGCGCTTACTTGATTAACCGACCCGCGCCCATCTTCCGATGCCTTTGGTGGTCTCGTGATTTGGCGGATGATACGCCCCAATGCTCTTCACCAAGCGCCTGCGCGACGGAGTGCGGCGCGGCGACATCACCTGCAGTGTGCGCATTTGGATGCGCCCTCACGTAACCGTCGGCAAGCGCTACCGGATGGAAGAGGGCGAGATCGAGGTGGAGTCGGTGCTTCCGATCAGCTATGCCGACATCACCCCTGCCATTGCGCGCGCCTCGGGCTTCAAGGGAGTGGTCGACCTTCTCAAGGTAGCGAAGCACGGCCGGGGCGAGAACGTCTATCTGGTGCGCTTTCATTACGTGCCGCCAGGGCGTCATGCGGCCACCGCGAGGTCAGCCGCGAGTCGCCGCCGCAAGCGGACGGAGCAGCAATGACCTTTCTCGAGCTGGTAGCGATCGTCGTCCATGACTACGATCCGGCGATCCGCTTCTTCGTCGACATCCTGGGGTTCGAGCTCGTGGAGGACTCGCCCGCCGTCGCCACCGACGGCCATCCGAAGCGCTGGGTCGTCGTACGGCCCTCGGGCGCCCAGACGGGGCTGCTCCTGGCCCGCGCAGACGGTGAACGCCAGGCCGCAGTCGTGGGAGACCAGCACGCCGGCCGCGTGGGCTTCTTCCTGCGCGTGGACGATTTCGCGGCGTACTACGAGCGGATGGTCGCGGCGGGCGTCGAGTTCGTGACGCAGCCTCGCACGGAAGCGTACGGCCAGGTCGCGGTGTTCCGGGACATCGCGGGCAATCGTTGGGACCTGCTCGGTCCTCGGCCCTAGCCCGCTGGCAATGAGGAGGTCCATGCGATTGAAGGTGCACAGGGTCTGCATCGCGGCGGCGGCGGGGCTCCTGTTGGTGTCGAGCGCCGCGTTGTCGCAGGCGCCCACGGAGGCTGACGAACGCGTCGCGCGGATCGTGGGGAAGGCGATGGCGGACGGTGGGGCGCACGCGTTCCTGCAGCGCCTGACCGATTCGGTCGGCGGCCGGGTCACGGGAAGCCCCGAGTCCAAAGCGGCGGCGGATCTGCTGCTCGCCACGCTGCGCGAGGCCGGCTTCGAGGATGCGCACTTCGAGGAGTACGCGATCCAGTCGCGCTGGCAGCGTGGACGGGCGGTGGGGCGTGTCGCGAGCCCGGTGACCCGTTCGCTGGCCGTGGGGTCCTACGCGTGGGTCCCGGGGACGCAGGGAGAGGTGACGGCTCCGCTGGTCGACCTGGGTGCGCCGCCGAGCAACGACGTCCCGGCCCCGGCGGATCGGATCCGGGGTGCGGCGGTCCTCGTCGATCCGCATGCGTTGCCGGGCGCTCCGATGCAGGTCATGCGCGCCGCGCTGGCGCGTGCGCTCGCCCGCGCGGGGGCGGCGGCGATGCTGATCCCCTCGGACAAGCCGAATCGCATGTTCTACACGACGGCCTTCGGGTTCTACCCGGCGGGTCCGCTGCCGGTCCTGTCGGTCGGGAAGGAGGATGCGCTCTTCTTGCGGCGGCTACTGGCCGGCGGGCCGGTTCGCGTGACGCTCGACGTGGCCAACACGATCGAGCCTGGCCCTGCCCGGGAGCGCAACGTCCTCGCCGACATCAAGGGGACGACACCCGGCGAGATGGTGCTCGTCGGCGCCCACTTCGACTCGTGGGACCTCGGCCAGGGCGCCCAGGACGACGGCGCGGGCGTGGCGGCGATCCTGGAGGCGGCGAGGATCTTGAAATCGCTCGGCATCAAGCCGCGACGGACCATTCGCTTCGTGTTCTTCAGCGGCGAGGAGCAGGCGCTCCTCGGGTCGCGAGCCTACGTCGAGGCGCACCAGAGCGAGCTCGATGGCCTGCGGGCCGTGCTCATCATGGACACCGGGGCTCAGATACCGCGCGGGTTCCTGATCCACGGGCGCTCCGACGTGGAGGCCGCGGCGCGGACGCTGCTGGCTCCGTTGTCCGCCCTCGGTGCGTCGGGGCTGAGCCTGGACGCCCGCTTCGACATGGACCATGGGCCGTTCCTGGCCGCCGGAGTACCCGTCTTCACGCTCTGGGTCGACGAGGGCCAGTACCTGACCTACCATCACACGGTCTCGGACACCTTCGACAAGGTCGACGCGCGCATGCTGGCCCTCGACACGGCGGTGATGGCGGTCGCGGCCTACCGGCTCGCCGACGCCGCGGAAGCGCCGGGTCGCCGGTTGTCCGCGTCCGAGGCGGCTCAGCTTCTCCAGAGGGTCGGGGTCGAATCGCTCCGCCGAACGGTCTACGAGTCCGGGAACCCATAGTGCCGGACACCTCTGCCATCCTTCGTCGAGACGGGCATCGGCTGCTTCAGCTGGGGGCGCTCCTGTTCCTGCTGGGGCTGCTCGTCGGCCTCGCGGTGCCTCGGTTCGCGGTGCCGCGTCTCGCGTTGTCGACTCATCTGCTCGGCATCATGCAGGGCACCTTCGCGATGGTGATCGGGCTCGTCTGGCCGAGGCTCAGGTTGTCGCCGTCCTCGTCGAGGATCGGGCGGCTCCTCGCGACCTATGGCTGCCTGGCGGCCTTTACGGCCAACTTGCTCGGCGCGTGGTGGGGCGCCGGGAAGTCGATGCTCCCCATGGCGGCGGGAGAAGCCCGGGGCACGACTTTGCAGGAAGGAGCCATATCGAGTGCTTCTCGTCTCCGCGGCGCTCGCGCTGGTGAGCGCCGCCGTCCTGGTCCTGTGGGGTCTCCGCGACGGCCCGAAAGAGCGAGTCGAGTGACGACAGCGACAATGATGCTGCTTCTCTGGAGCGCAGGGAACACCGTCGCCGAGGAGCCGGCCCTCCAAGCCCCGGAGACGCATGGCGCGAAGACCGTGGAAGACTACGACTCGCCACCGAAGCCCGTGCATTTGTCGAAACCCAAGTACCCCCGGAAGGCCTTCGACAACAGAATTGAGGGCAAGGTCATCGTCCAAATCCTCATCAATGCCAAGGGTGAAGTGGAGGATCCGCAGATCGTCGAGTCGGTCCCGGGGCTGGACGAAGCCGCGCTCAAGTGCGTCAAGAAATGGCGATTCAAACCGGCGATGAAGGCCGGCAAGCCTGTAGCCACACTCGCCAACGCCCCCATCATGTTCCGCATCAAGTAGGTGTCTTCGCGACCCATGGCTTTGCCCTCCCATTTGTTGGGTGAGCTCGAAGCCATGCCACACCAGTTGGGGGAGGCCCTTCGGCCGATCCCCGTCGACCGGCGCGACTGGAAGCCCGCGTCGTGGGGTGGCTGCCCGAGCGAGACGTTCTCGGCGATCGAGCACGTGTGCCACCTGCGCGACATCGAGAGCGAGGGCTACCAGGTGCGCATCCGGCGGATGCTGGAGGAATCGGACCCTGCACTCGAGTCGCTGGACGGCTACGAGATGGCCCGCGAACGTCGCTACGGCTCGACCCGGCTCGAAGAAGCGCTCGCCGCTTTCCGCGACGCGAGGGGCGCCACAGTCCGACAGCTGCGAGGCCTCGACGACGCGCAGCTCGCGAGAACCGGCGCGTTCGCGGAGTACGGCCGCCTGAGCCTGCGGGCCCTCGTCCACTACCTCCGCAGCCACGACCAGCAGCACTTGGCGGGTCTCCAGTGGCTGGCGGGGAAGATCGCGTCTCCGGACGCGAAGGGGCGGTGAGTTGAGACGCGCCGGGGCGTGGGCCTTCGCGGTCGTGGGCGCTCTCCTGTGGCTGGGATCCGAATGGTCGGGCGCCGGGCGCCGCCTGTGGTATCCCTACTACTTGGCGCTCGCGGGTGGTCGCTCGCACGAAGACGTCCTTCGAGAGATCGGACCAAAGTGTCGCTCGGGCCTGAAAGAGACCGCCGCTTCCCTCGGCGTGGCCTATCCTCCCGGCCGCTTGACCCTCGTCGGGCTGAAGCAGGAGAAGACGCTCGAGGTGTGGGCCCCCGCCGAGAGCGGCTGGAAGCCCTTCCGAAGCTACGCCGTGCTCGCCGCGAGCGGCGCGCCCGGTCCGAAGCGGCGTGAAGGCGACCTCCAGGTCCCGGAGGGCGTCTATCGGCTGATCGGCTTCAATCCGAACAGCAGCTACCATCTCTCCATCCGCGTCGACTATCCGAACGCGGACGACCGCGCCGCGGCCCGCACCGAGGGCCGCGACCAGCTCGGGGGCGACATCTTCATCCACGGGAAGGCGGTATCCATCGGGTGTCTCGCGATCGGCGACGCCGGGATCGAGGAGCTCTACGTGCTCCTGGCCGACGTGGGTCTCGCGCGCACTCGGCTGTTGCTGAGTCCGGGCGTTGCGCCGAAGGCTCCGGAAGATTCTCCCGCCTGGATCCAGGCTCTCTACGAGCGTCTGAGTCGCGAGCTCCATGCGGTGCGCGGTGGCCCGACCGCCCGCGGACCGGCATGACAGCCCTGAACGACGAGGAGAAGCCCACCCGATGGTGAACACGCGCCGCACGGCCCTGGCACTCACGATCTCCATCGTCGCCGGATCGGCGGCAGGCCTCGCGTCGGCGGAGGCCCCGGCCGCTGCCCGAGCTGCGGGCCCGGCGCGCCGCCGCCCTGTCGCGTCTTCCCCGCGAGATCCTGGTGGTGCCCGCGCGGTCCGTGCTGGCCGTCGACGGCCAGGGGTTCCTGCAGGACCCCGATTTCCTCTACCTCACCGGGCTCCGGCGCGCGGTGGGGGCGATCCTCGTGATCGACGGCCCGGCGGGCGAGGCGCGCCTCTTCCAGCCGAAGAGCCTCGGCCCCTTCGCCGAACACGTCGGCCTGGAGGTGGACGCCGCCGACGTAGCCCATTCCGGGATCGACCAGGTCTCGCCCTGGGACGAGCTCGTGCCCTACCTGCGCCGCCGCGTCGGCGAGGGGAAAGTGGCCGGCCTGCGCCTCTCCAAGGCGGGGCTGCTCGAGGTGATCGGCGCGGGCATCGGCGCGCCGCCCGGGCTCGCTCCCGCCGTCGGAGCGCGCGGGCAGCTCCGCCAGGGGCTCGTGGAAGCGCTTCCCGGGACGCCGGTGGAGGACGACGTCGTGCTGTCGGAGATGCGTCTCGTGAAGAGCCCCTCGGAGATCGGCCTGCTGCGGCGCGCGGGCTCCTCGAGTGCTCTGGCGCTCCTCGCCGGCCTCGGCCGCATCGGCCCGGGCCGACGCCAGCGCGAGGCGGAGGGCGCGATCGTCGCGACGTGCCTGACGGAGGCCGACGGGGTCTCCTTCTGGCCCTGGGCGATGAGCGGTCCCGCCGGCGTCTATCCCGCGCCGTGGCAGTCGTTGACGGATCCGCTGCACCTCGACCGGCGCATGGAGGCGGGAGCGCTCGTGCGCGTCGACGTGGGCTGCGCGTACGGCGGGTACATGGGGGACGTGGGCCGGACGGTCCCGGTCTCGGGACGGTACGACGCCGGTCAGCGCGAGACCTGGGACCTGCTCGTGGCGGCCTACCGCAAGGGTCTCGAGGCCGTGCGCGAAGGGGTGCGCGTGAGCGATGTCATCGCGGCGAGCCGGGAGGAGGTCGCGCGGCGGCAGGGTGGCCTCGCGACGCCGCTGGCCCGCCACGCCGCGGCGGCCATCCTCGCCCCCGACGGGGCTCCACACTGGCAGATGCACGGCGTCGGGCTCGATCCCGCCGAGGGGCCGAGCGCGTCCGCGGACGTGCTCAAGTCGGGCATGGTCGTCGCCTACGAGCCGATCTTCGTGGTGGACGGCCAGGGCTTCTACATGGAGGACATGCTCGCCGTGACCGCGACCGGCCACGAGCTGCTCTCGCCGGGCCTGCCCTATTCCGCGGACGAGGTCGAGCGCGCGATGCGAGCGAGTCGAGCACGATGAAGGGCCGGACGACGACCGACCGCGACATCCAGGAGCTGGTGGATCGGGAGACCGCGGCGTGGAACGCGCAGGACGCCGAAGCGCTCGTGTCGCTCTTCCATCCGGACATGGTGTGGCCGTGGCCGCCCGACTCGCGGGCGCACGACCCCGCGACGTGGGTGTTTCCCCAGGGCCGGTACGACCGCAAACGTTGGAAGGCCTCCTGGGCCGAGCTCTTCCGGACGCACGAGCTCGTCCACAACGATCGGAAGACCGTTCGCATCGTGATCTCGGACGAGGGCGACGGCGCCTTCGCGGTGGTGGACGTGGACACCCTCTGGCGCCGCCTTGGCGACGGCGAGCCGTTTCACTGGAAGGGACGGGCGTGCAAGGGCTACACCCTGACGGCCGCGGGCTGGCTCCTCGTCTTCCACACCGGCTTGCTGGACTACGGCTCTTTCTGACACCCTCGCGCGAGCGGAGAGGAGCGTCCAAGATGGTGAACTCGATCGGGCGTGGCGCCTGGCTTCCCTGGCTGGTCATCGGCGCCCTCGTCGCGGGCACCCTGGACATCCTGTACGCCATCGGGTTCTCCTACTTCCGGAGCGGCGTCACCCCGGCCCGCGTCCTCCGGTACGTCGCGAGCGGCGCGCTCGGGGCCGAAGCGTCGAAGGGCGGCGCGGGAACGGCCCTCCTCGGCCTGGGCTTTCACTTCCTGATCGCGTTCCTCGCCACGGCCGTCTTCTTCGGAGCGGCGGCGCTCGTCCCGAAGCTGCTCGACAAGGCCCTGCTCACCGGCGCCCTCTACGGCATCGTCGTCTACGTCGTGATGAACTACGTGGTCGTCCCGCTCTCGCGGATCGGATCCCGGCCCGGGCCTCTCCCGATCGTCTGGGTCACCGGCGTGCTCGTGCACATGTTCCTGATCGGCGTACCGATCGCCCTCGCGGCACGCAAGGGCTCCGCGCCCCGGGGCTGAGGTCTCACTGTTCTCCGGACAACTCCGTCCGGACGGAGTTGCTTGAGAAACTACTTGAGGTCACTCGTTCCGGAACGAGTACCAAAGGTAACACCCGAGGGGGTTACCGCCGTGCCCGCTCCAGGCCGTGGCCGATCGAGAAGAGCCCGGGCAGCGCGATCGGCAGCTTGCCCGCGACGGGCGACTCCCCGAAGAGCGCCTTGACCGCCGCCTCCTCCGCCGCGTCTCCGAAGTCGTAGGTCAGGAGGACGGCGGGCAGCTTCGGGGCGAGGAGCGCGAGGTAGGGGTTCCCGAAGACGAGGGTGACCGTGGGGCGGGCGGGAGCGGCCGCGAGGTCCTCGAGCAGGGCCGTCTGGGCGGGGGTCAGGTCGATGCGGCCGCTGTAGGCGGCGACGCGGACGAAAGTCCCCACGACCACGAGCTCCGCGTCCCGGCCGAGCGCCCGCACGAGGTCCAGCTCCGCGACGGGCGTGCGGTCCGAGATCTCGATCGCGGTCACTGCGGGTGCGCGCTTCTTCAGCTCCGCGACGAGGGTGCGCGCCGGCGCGCCTTCGCGCCACCCGCTCGCGTAGTCGACGAGCGACAGGTAGAGGATCTCGCGCCTCGGGACGGAGCGTGACCGGGAACGGAGCAGCGCTCGTCCTTGAGGAGCGTGACGCCCCGGGACGCGACCTCGAGCGCCGTCTGCGCGCGGGCGCGGCCGCCGACCTCCACGGGGATGGCCATGAGGTCGACGTCGCGGCGGCGGAAGAGGCCCATCCGAGCCTTCGCCCGCAGGATGCGCCGAACCGAGCGATCGAGCTGCTCGCTCGAGAGGTCGCCGCGATCGACCGCCTCGCGGATCCCCCGGAAGGCGGCCTCCGGATCGGGAGGGACGAGCACGAGGTCGGCCCCCGCGCGCACGGCACGGGCCGCCGCCTCCCCGGCGGGGAAGTGGTCCCGGATCGCCTGCATCTCCATGGCGTCGGTGAAGACGAGGCCGTCGAAGCCGAGCTCCTCGCGGAGGAGGCCGGTGAGGATGGGACGGCTCAGCGTGGCGGGAACGCCCGGGGTGGGATCGAGGGCGGGGAGGACGATGTGCGAGGACATGACGGCGTCGACGCCCTCGGCGATCGCGGCCCGGAAGGGCGGCAGCTCCACCGCGTCGAGGCGCGTGCGCGGCTGGTCGATCGTGGGCAGGTCGAGGTGCGTGTCCACCGCGGTGTCGCCGTGGCCCGGGAAGTGCTTGGCGGTGGCGAGCATCCCCCCGGCGTGCGTGCCCCGCACGTAGGCCCGCGCCATCTCCCCCACGAGCGCCGGGTCCTCCCCGAAGGACCGGAGGTTGATGATCGGGTTGCGGGGATTGTTGTTGACGTCCACCACCGGGTAGAAGTTCACGTGGACGCCGAGGCTCCGCCCTTCGCGCGCCGCGAGCTCGGCCGCGCGGAAGACGAGGCCGGCATCCCGGCTCGCTCCCATCGTCATCGCGCGGGGCAATCGCGTCGCCCCTTCCACCTGGTAGCCCACGCCCCCCTCGAAGTCGGCGGTGACGAGAAGCGGCACGTCGGATTCACGCTGGAGGCGGTTGAGGAGAGCGGCCATCTCCAGCGGCTGGGACCTGCGCGCGCGCGAGCCCGACGTGCCGTAGCTCGGGTTCAAGAGGACGGCGGGGACGGGCTCGCTCCCTCCGAACACGTGGACGCCCCCGACCTTGCGCTCGCGCACGAGGCGACGCCACCCCTCGAACGCGTTCGAGTCCGTGCTCGAGAAGACGCCGCTCACGGAGGGGACGAGGAGCTGGGCGACTTTCTCGTCGAGGGTCATCCCGCGGAGGGTCTTCTCGGCCCAACGCTCCTCGGGGGAGAGGGACGCTCCGACGAAGAGGACGGCGAGAAGGGCCGCGGCCGGAAGGGGATGGCGGGGGAGGGTCCTCATGAGGCCGGATTCTAGATCGTTTGATCCGATGCATTGAGACCGGTTTCAAAGGGTCTGTCCTTGGGGCACAATTACGACGCGCCTCACCGACCCTGAGCCCAGGGCTCGAACACGTGCCTACAGGAGGACTCATGCGCCGCCGATCGACCTTCTTCCTTCTCGTCATAGCACTCGTCGCCCTCGTCGCCCGGGCCTCCGCCCAGGAGATCACGGGGACGATCACGGGCACCGTCACGGACAACACGGGGGCCGTCCTCCCCGGGGCCACGGTGTCCGGCAAGCACCTGGGGATGGGCTTCGTGAAGGAGGTCGTCGCCAACGAGAACGGCAACTACACGCTGCCCTTCCTCCCCGTGGGCGACTACGAGATCACCTTCTCGCTCTCCGGCTTCGCGTCCTGGTCCGCGAAGGTGCGGCTCCACGTCAACGACCGCATCGCGGTGAACGCCTCGCTCCAGGTAGGCGCCCAATCCGAGACGGTGGAGGTGCTCGCGGCGGCGACAATGGTCCAGCCCACGGCCTCGGTGCAGAGCCTCATGGGGCCGACGCAGGTCCAGGAGCTGCCCCTCAACAACCGGAACTTCGCGCAGCTCGCGACCCTCGTCCCCGGCGTCTCGAGCTCGCTCCCGGACGAGGTGGGGGTGGGCCTCGCCGCCAACGTGAGCATCTCGATCAACGGCGCGCGCCGCAACGCGGTGAACTGGCTGGTGGACGGGGCGTCCAACGTGGACGTGGGCTCCAACATCACGCTCCTCAACACGCCCACCCTGGAGTCGATCGAGGAGTTCAAGATCATCACGAGCAGCTACGCGGCGGAGTGGCCCCGGAGCGGGGGCGGGATCATCAATGTTGTCACGAAGTCCGGCTCCAACACCTTCCGGGCGAGTGCCTACGAGTTCTACCGCAACGACTCGCTGAACGCGAACAACTTCTTCCGCAAGCAGAGCACGGACCCCGCGATCCGCGACAACCCCGCCGACGTCTCCTACAACAACTTCGGCTTCACCGTGGGAGGGCCGATCAAGAAGGACAAGCTGTTCTTCTTCTTCTCCCAGGAGTTCCGGAAGATCTCCCGCCCCACGAGCGCCACCGCGACCACGATCGATCCCGCGTGGCTCTCGAATCCCGCGAACCCGAACTACGTGGCCCCCGCCTTGCGCGACCCGAACGCGGTGCGCCTGCTCGAGGCGTGGCCCGCCCCCAACACGGGGACGAACGCCTACATCGACCAGCGCCCGAACAAGCAGGACACCCGGCAGGAGGTGCTCCGCGTCGACTGGACGGTCAACAACTCCTGGCGCGTGATGGGCCGCTACACCCACGACCTCAGCGAGACGACGGAGGCGGGCGGGCTCTTCGTGAACACGCTCCTCCCCGACATCGCGACCACGCTGACCCGCGTCCCGGGGCAGGTGGGCGTCCTCCAGGCGGTGACCACGATCAGCCCGCGGCTGCTGAACGAGTTCTCGTTCCAGTTCTCGGGGAACGCGATCAAGTCCGAGTACGGCGACAACGCGCGCAACAAGCGCACGGACTACGGCCTCACGATCCCCGAGCTCTTCCCCGAGAACCGTGAGGGGCTCATCCCCACGATCAACGTCACCGGGCTGTCGCTCGTGGCCGCGGGGCAGCTCTTCGACAACAAGTACCGGAACTTCACGTTCACGGACAACGTGTCCTGGCAGCGCGGCGACCACACGTTCAAGGGCGGGTTCGTGGTGGCCATCGAGAAGAAGGACGAGCTCGCGGCCACCGCCACCCAGGGCACGTTCGTCTACGCGGCGGGCGGGGGCCTCACCGCCTTCCAGAACTTCCTGCGCGGGAACGCGGGTGGGCAGTGCGGCACGGGCTGCACGTACGCGGAGATCCAGCGCGAGATCGCGAGCCAGCTCCGCTGGCAGCGCTACGAGCTCTACCTCCAGGACTCCTGGAAGCCCAGCCCCGGCCTCACCCTCGACCTCGGCCTCCGCTACTCCCTCCAGCCGGGGGTGAAGGACGAGAACGACGTCCTCACGAACTTCGTCCCCGCCCGATTCGACCCCGCGCGGGCGCCGCAGTTCTCGAACGCTCAGGGCACAGGTCTCGTGCCGGGCACCGGCGACTTCACGAACGGGATCATCGTCGCGGGCTCGAGCTCGCCCTACGGCGACGCGATCTACGGGACGGACAAGAACAACTTCCAGCCTCGGCTGGGATTCTCCTGGGACCTCCGGAACGACGGACGCACCGTCGTCCGCGGCGGATACGGGATCTACTACGACCAGCCCCTGATCGGGATCTTCCTGCAGAACGCCCAGGTCAACCCGCCTCTCGTGGCGAACCCGTCGATCCTGAATGCCCAGCTCTCGAACCCCGCGGCGGGGTCGAGCCCCACCTCGGTTCCCCCCCTCGCCCTCATCGCGTCCAGCGACCCCTTCCTCATCGCCCGGACCCAGCAGTGGAACGTGGGCGTGCAGCGCCAGCTCTACCGCCGCGGAGTCGTGGACGTGAGCTACGTGGGCTCGGCGGGGGACGACCTCATCCAGCCCGTGGACATCAACCAGCCGCAGCCCGTTGACGTGGTGGCGCTCGCGGGCTCCGTCAACCGCGCGCGGCCCTATGACGGCTACGGGGGCATCAACTTCCGGCAGACGACCGCCACGTCGCGCTACAACGGCCTGCTCGTCGGGTTCCGCCACGAGGGGGGCCGCAGCGGCACGGTCGCCCTTTCCTACACGCTGAGCCGGACCAAGACGGACGCGAGCAACGACCGCGACGCGGTCGACGTGCCCCAGAACCCGCTGGACCTCGGCGCGGAGTACGCGATCGCGCGCACGGACCGCACCCACGTGTTCACCGCGAGCTACGTCTACGAGCTGCCCTTCTTCCGGGAGAGGAAGGACCTCCTGAGCGCCGTGCTCGGGGGGTGGCAGGTCAGCGGGATCACGCAGTTCTGGTCGGGCCCGCCCATCTCGCGCGTCGTCAACGGGGTCACGAACGGCAGCCGTCGCGGCATCCGCGTGAGCCAGACGAGCGATCCGTTCGCCAACCTCCCCGCGAACGTGGCGGGCGGTGTCTACTGGTTCAACCCCGCGGCCTTCTCGTCCCCGCCGGACGGCAGCTATGGCGACACGGGCCGGGCGATCTTCCGCCTTCCCGGCGTCAACCAGTGGGACATCACGCTCTCCAAGAACTGGTACCCCGCGAAGGACTTCCGCCTGCAGTTCCGGGCGGACTTCATCAACGCCTTCAACCACACGCAGCTCGACCCCGCGCAGATACAGAACGTCTGCAGCGCCGTCAATGCGGACCTCTCGTGCACGACGGGAGGGCGTCTCGGGCAGATCACGGGTGCCCGGGCTCCCCGGGAGATCCAGCTCGGAGTCCGGCTGACCTGGAACTAGGCGTTCAGGCGGCGATCACCGGGGGCGGCAGGTCGACGTCTGCCAGTCGGCGGGGTAGGGGGCGTCCTTCGCGTCCGGCGTCGCGAATCCCCGCTCGAGTCGGCGCACGGCCTTCGCTCCGTCCTTGGGGTTCGGGTAGCCGCGGAGCAGCTGGTACGTCGTGCCTGGAGCGGCGTAGAGGAGCGCGTCGGGGATGCGGCCCTCGCGCAGGATGTAGCTCACCTCGCCCTTCGCGTCCACCCGGTAGAG
This sequence comes from uncultured Acidobacteriota bacterium, assembly GCA_963742595.1. Lineage (GTDB taxonomy): Bacteria > Acidobacteriota > Vicinamibacteria > Fen-336 > Fen-336 > CAVPGH01. The sequence continues at coordinate 3,555,914 of CAVUMT010000001.1, forward strand.
GAAGTACTTGTCCGGTCCGCGCGTCTTGTTCTTGAAGACCTCGGCGGCCAGTGCGAGCAGCGCGGCCTGGAAGTCCATCGAAGGGCTCGGGTGCCAGCGCGCCTCCCGCATCTCGATGTGGCTGGGCGCTCCGCCTCCGGGGGGCGCCCCTCCCGGCGTGCAGTCGTACTCGATCCCCCCGAAGAAGCGGTCGAGCATGACCTGAGGGGACTTGCCGACCACCTCGACGTGGGTCTGGAAGCGGGGAACGCCCTTCTGCTCGTCCTCCTCCAGCTTTTCGTTCACGAGCCGGTCGATGTCGAGGCGCAGTCGCTTCGGGGCGGGCGTGGGGGACGGCGATGGAGAAGGCGACAAGTCCTGGGGGTCCGCCCTCCCCGACAGGAGCGCGGCCACGAGGAGAGTCGCGGCGCAAAAGGGCGCTCGGCGGCCGCGACTCTCCAGCGGGACCATGCCGATCCTTTCGACGCAGCGGGCTAGACGTAGGCCGGGATCCGCGCGCCTCCCCGAACTTCCGCCAAGGCGAGGCGCACCGCCCCCATGGCCGGCTCCACCTCGAGCCGCTTCACGGAGGCGCCGGGGGCGACCGAGGGGAGGCGCCGCGTGAGCTCCTCCGTCAGCCAGGGCACGCCCCCGAAAACACCTCCGGCGAGGACGAACTCGAAGCGGTCGTCCCGCATCTGGAGCTGCTCCGTCACGGACCGCGCGGCGGAGAGGAGCTCCCGGGCGGCCTCGTCGAGGATCTGCGTGGCCACGGGGTCGCCCTCGTCGCGGGCCTGCTGCACGGCGCGCGCGACCTGGGCGAGCGCGTGGTGGCGCAGGGGCCGGTCGTAGATCTCGGGGATGAGGCCGAAGGGCCGGGCCACGCGGAAATGGGCGAGCACCTTGGGAGTGAGCGCGGTGACGGGACCCCTCCCGTCGGCGGCGCGCGCCACCGCCTGGAGGGCGCGGCAGCCCATCCAGTAGCCGCTCCCCTCGTCGCCGAGCAGGTATCCCCAGCCCCCGGACCGCGCGGCCACTCCCCGCGCGCTCCGCCCGTAGGCGATCGAGCCCGTCCCGCAGATCACCACCACCCCCGGGGCCTCCTCCACCGCGGCCACCAGCGCCACGAGGGCGTCGTTCACCACGATCGTGCGCGCGTTCGCCCCGATGCGCCGCATGATCGCCCGCACCACCGTGCCGTCCGCCTCGCGGTCGACGCCGGCCATGCCCAGGCAAATCGCGGCCACCTCCGGGGACCGGCCCCCGATCGCGTCGTCCATGACCGCGTGCAGGACCTTCTCCACCGCGAGCTCGCCCTCGGCCTGGAGGTTCGCCCCTCCCGCCCGGGCTTCGCCCACCACCGTGCCGTTTTCGCGAGCGAGGAAGCACACCGTCTTCGTGCCTCCGGCGTCGATCCCGAGGACGTGCCGTTCGCTTTCCGTCACAGGTGACCGAAGTGGACGAGCTCCACCCCCGCCGCCCGCACCGCCTCGCGAGCGGCGGCGCTCGTCAGCACGGCGAGCTCGCGCCTCCGCGGCTCCGCGTAGCCGCTCGACCGCCGCAGCTCCTCGTCCACCACCGCGGGGTGGCACATGAGCTCGGTCGCCCCCGGAGCGAGCTCGCCCACGATCGCGGCGAGCTTCTCGAGCGTCGCGTCCTCGTCGAAGAAGTCCTCGCGGAACGCGTCCGTCGTCTTCACGCCGCGGGCCCGCAGCGTCTCCACCATTTCCGGCGACGCGCAGCGCACGGGCCGGCCCGTCTCGCGGCCCAGCTCGACGAGGGCCTCGAAGACCGCAGGCGTGCGATGCGAGTGGTGGTGGCTGTCGTAGTGCGTGGGCAGGCGGCCCACGATCTCCTGGAACCGGGCGAGCTGCGCGCGGACCTCGGAGAGGACCTCCGCGGGGTCGGGATCGCGGAGGGCCTCCGGCTTGGCGGGGAGGTGGCCGCTCGCGTCCACCACCGATCGCAGCCTCCCCGCGGGGAGCGCGGAGGGCCCGCCCGTGAGCTGCACGTGCAGGCCGAGGCCGAGCGCGGGATTCTCGCGGGCCATTCGCGCCACCTCCCGCGCCGCCGGGTAGTTGACCATCACGGTGGCGCTCGTCACGATCCCGCGGCGGTGGGCCTCGGCGACCCCCTCGTTGATCCCGGGCGTGCGGCCCAGGTCGTCGGCGTTGACGATCAGTCGTCGGGTGGCGGCCATGGCGCGCCCTCCTGCGGGGGCGAGCCAGTTTACCGCGGTCCGCTCAGGGCTTCTTGGACGCCTTCGCCGCCTTGTCGAAGAGTGCCTTGTACTGCCCGTAGCCCTCCTCCTCGAGCTTCTCCACGGGGATGAAGCGAAGGGAGGCGGAGTTGATGCAGTAGCGCATGCCGGTGGGGCCGGGGCCGTCCGGGAAGACATGTCCAAGGTGGGAGTCCGCGTGGGACGAGCGCACCTCCGTGCGCGGGAGCCCCAGCTTGTAGTCCGTCTTCTCCTTCACGTTCGTCTTGTCGAGGGGGCGCGTGAAGCTCGGCCACCCGGTGCCCGAGTCGAACTTGTCGAGCGAGCTGAAGACAGGCTCTCCCGAGACCACGTCCACGTAGATCCCCTGCTGCTTGTTGTCCCAGAACTCGTTCCGGAAGGGGGGCTCGGTGGCCTCGTGCTGCGTCACCTGGTACTGGGTCGGGTTCAGGTTCTTCTTGAGCTCGGCGTCGCTGGGCTTCTTGAAATCCACGGGCCATCCTTTCGTCTTGTTCTGGGCGAGGGCGCCCGCGGCCACGAGCAGCGCCACCCCGGCGGCAATTCCCGCGCGCGTCATCGCGATCCTCCGTGTCCGCTCGCCTCGTCCCCCCACAGCTGCTTGAGCCTCCGGTCGCGTCCGCAGCCCTGGCGGTACTGGTTGTAGCGCGCGGGATTCTTCCGGTAGAAGTCCTGGTGGTACTCCTCGGCCGGGTAGAAGACGCCCGCGGCGACGATCTCCGTCGCCACCGGCTTGCCCAGCTTCTTCTCCACCCGCGACTTCGAGGCCTCGGCCTCCTGCCGCTCCTCCTCGTTGCCGTAGAAGATCGCGGAGCGGTACTGCGTCCCCTTGTCGCAGAACTGGCCGCTCCCGTCGAGGGGATCGACGTTGTGCCAGAAGGCGTCGAGGAGCTGCGCGTACGTGATCTTCTTCGGGTCGTAGAGGACCTGCACGGCCTCCGCGTGCCCGGTGGATCCGGAGGAGACCTGCTCGTACGTCGGGTTCCTGGCTTTCCCTCCGGAATAGCCGGACGTCGAGGAGAGGACGCCCGGCAGCGTGTCGAAGGGCGCCTCCATGCACCAGAAGCATCCTCCCGCGAAGACGGCGCGGGCCGTCTTGGCCGGAGCCGCGGGGCGGTCCTGGGTGGAAGCGTCCGGGGCGACGGCCAGGGCGACGGCGAGGGCTGCGGCGAGGCGTGTCATATCCAAGGATAACGCCTCGGCGGGGGATTGGATTCCCGGGCCCAGGCAGGGGGGCGTGGCGCTCGCCGGCGAAAACGCTTATCGTGCCGCGCCATGCCCAGGTTCAAGGCGGTACTCGTGCTCGCGCTGCTCGGCGCGCCTCTTTCCCGGGCCGCGGACTCCCCGGCGGCCCTTCCGCGCAGCAGCCCGGAGGAGCAGGGCGTCTCGTCGTCGGGAGTGCTTTCGTTCGTGCGGGCGGTCGACGAGCAGATCGACGGGATGCACAGCTTCATGCTCGTCCGCCACGGCCACGTGGTGGCCGAAGGGTGGTGGTCGCCCTACGACGCGTCGAGCCGCCACCAGCTCTACTCGCTGACCAAGAGCTTCACGTCGACCGCGGCGGGGCTGGCCGTGACCGAGGGCAAGCTGAGCCTCGACGACCCGGTGCTTCCGATGTTCACGGACCAGGCGCCCGCGGAGGCGAGCGACCACCTGAAGGCGATGCGAGTGCGCGACCTCCTGAGCATGTCCACGGGGCATCACGACGAGGCGCCCTTCCGCACGGAGCCGCATCGGGTCAAGGCGTTCCTCGCCCATCCCGTCTTCCACAAGCCGGGGACGTTCTTCCTCTACAACACGCCCGCGAGCAACACGCTCGGCTCGATCGTCCAGAGGGTAGCGGGGGCGAGCGTGCTCGACTACCTCCGCCCCCGCCTCTTCGAGCCCCTGGGCATCGACGATCCGCGGTGGGACCGCGACCCGGAAGGCCAGCCCATCGGCGGCTACGGCCTGAACCTGCGCACGGAGGAGATCGCGCGCTTCGGCCAGCTGTACCTGCAGAAGGGGCAGTGGCAGGGAAGGCAGATCGTCCCCGCGGCGTGGGTGGAGGCGGCGACGTCGCGGCAAGTGTCGAACGGCAGCAAGCCCGAGAGCGATTGGGAGCAGGGCTACGGCTACCAGTTCTGGCGTTGCCGCCACCGCGCGTACCGGGGCGACGGGGCCTTCGGCCAGTTCTGCGTGGTCCTGCCCGACCAGGACGCGGTCGTCGTGATCACGAGCGGCGTGAAGAACATGCAGGCGGTGCTGGACGCCGTCTGGGGCCGGCTTCTCCCCGCGTTGCACAAAGAGCGCTTGCCGGACGACGCGGCGGCCCGCGACGAGCTGCGGGCGACGCTCGGGAAGCTCTCGCTCCCCACGGCGAAGGGTACGGCGGTGCCCGCGGTGAAGGCGAGCGTCGCCGCCCGCCGGTACGCGTTCGCCCCGAACGACCAGAAGGTCGAGGTAGTGTCCCTCGTGCGCAAAGCGGATGCGGTGACGCTCGTGGGCCGGTGGAACGGGGTCGAGCAGCGTCTCGACCTGGGCCGCGGCTCGTGGCGGAGGGGGCGCCTCGCCTACGGCGCCCAGGCGGAGCAGCCGGTGGCGGCGAGCGGGGCGTGGACGGCCCCCGACACCTACACGGCGAAGATCGCGTTCTACGAGACCCCGTTCGCGCTGACCCTCACTCTGCGCTTCGCGGGCGACGAGCTCCTCTACGGCTCGGAGTACAACGTGGCGTTCGGGCCTACGAAGCCGCCGGCGCTCGTGGGCGGCGCGGTGGCGGCGAGGTAGCGTCGCGACTCCGTCCGGGCGGAGTCGAGGTCTTCTCGAACCGCCGCAACGCGGGTGAACGGCCGACCCGGCGACTTTGGTTCCAGACGACCCCGAAAGGTCTCATCGATCCGTTAGGCGTGGACCTATTGTGTCCAGCCTCGGGTCTACAGTCGTTGCATGGCACTCGAACGGCCGCTCGAATCACTCTCCGACGACGATCTCCTGCACGGACTCGCCGATCTTCTCCGCCAGTCCCGCCGCGTCGAGGCCGACCTCGTCGCCCACATCGCCGAGGTGGAGGTGCGGCGCCTCTACGCCCGCGAGGCCTCCCCCTCGATGTTCGTCTATTGCACCGACGTCCTTCATCTCTCCGAGGCCGAGGCCTATCTGCGGATCAGGGCGGCCCGGGCGGCTCGCGAGCACCCTGCGGTCCTTGCGATGCTCGCGGACGGTCGGCTCCATCTGAGCGGTACCGCGAAGCTGGCGCCGTGCCTGACCCCGGAGAACAGGGACGTCCTCCTCTCTCGCGCCGTCCACAAGTCCAAGCGCCAGATCGAGGAGATCCTGGCCGCGTGGGCTCCCCGGCCCGACGTGCCTGCCGTCCTGCGGAAGCTGCCCGACCGGAAGACTCGGGAGAACAGTGCGATTCAGGAGAGTCGAGCCGAGGTCCCGAGCGTCGAACTCGGTCCGGACGGAGTTCAGGGCACCACGGCTCCGGGCGTGGTGCCTCGTCCCGCCCCGCCAGCGCCTGTTCTCATTCAGCCACTATCGCCGGCGCGGTACAAGGTCCAGTTCACCGCCGGCGCCGAGCTCCACGGCAAGCTGGAGCGACTTCGGGCCCTCCTTCGCCATGAAATCCCGGACGGCGACCTCGGGCGGGTCATCGAGAAGGCCGTCAGCGAGACGCTCGAGCGGCTGGAGGCTCGCCGATTTGGCCGGCCGGAGTCTCCCGGGAAGACCCTTGTCCGGACGAATCCTGTCCAAGAGCACCCTGTCCAGACAAATCCCTCCTCACGGCATGTCCCGGCCTCGGTGCGGCGTGCCGTGCATCGGCGCGATGGAGGGCGATGCCGCTTCATGGACGCCCACGGCCGACGATGCCCCGAGCGTCACCGTCTCGAGTACCACCACCGGCATCCGTTCGCACTGGGGGGTGGCTCCGCTCCCGAGAACGTCTGCCTGATGTGTGCTGCTCACAATCGGCTGATGGCCGAGATCGATTACGGCAGGAAGACGATGTCCCGGCACGACTCTGGGTGGAGGCGACTCCGTCCGGAATCGGTAGGACGGTAACGTCGAGCTAACGCGGCACCACGACCGCGGGAATCCCGCCTTCCCGAAAGAGCGCGTTGAACGAGGGGACGGCCGCGTTCACGAGCGCGTCGCCTTCGGCCTTGCGCTTCGCCCACTCCGCCTCGAGGTCGGCGAACCGCGCGCGCTGCGCGGCCGTCGGGCGGAAGTCGGCGTCGGAGACGGCGTCGGCGAGGTAGAGGTACTGGTCGACGAGCTGGTTCGGGAAGTTGATGACGTCCTGGAAGGTCTTCTGCTTCGGCTGGACGAGCGTCTCCTCCCAGGCGGTGATCTTCCCGCTGAGGCTCGCGCCCGCGTCCTGCAGGGCCTTCGCTTCCGGGCGGTCGCGGGTGACGCCGACGAGCGCGCCCACCTGGTCGCGCGTTCGCCGCAGGCGGACCACCGATCCCTGGATCTCGTTGACGCGCTCGCGGACCTTGCCCAGGAGCTCGGCCTGCTCGCGGAAGTCGGTCTCCGTGGCCGCCACCCGCGGGTCCTTCACCACCTCGAAGGTCTGGATCGACGTCTTGTCCCCGCGCGTCAGCCGCACCTGGTACTGGCCCGGAGGGACGCGCGGACCGGCCAGGCTCTGTGACGAGAAGATCCCGGGAACCCGCGTCATCTCGTCCGCGCGGAGGTCCCACACCCAGCGGTTCATTCCCGCCTTGGCGGGGAGGGGCACGAGGGGCCGCGCCTCCACGCCCGGGATGTCGGGAGCGGGCTTCGGCTCGGATCCGTGCGTGCGCACGACACGACCCGACGCGTCGAGAATCTCGATCTTCGTCGGCGGTTCCGCCGCCTTGGCCAGGTAGTAGTGGAGGATGGCGCCGTTCGGGGGGTTCTTCCCGAGGCCGGGCCGCGCGGGCTCGCCCGGCGGCCCTTCCACGGCGAGCACGCGTGCGGTGGGCCGCGGCTTGAAGACGAAGATCTCGGCCCGCGCCACCTCGCTGCCGATCTGCCGGAGCGGTGTCAGGTCGTCGAGGATCCAGAAGCTGCGGCCCTGAGTCGAGGCCACGAGGTCGTCGCCCGCCACCTTGAGGTCGGTGACGGGGACGACGGGGAGGTTGAGCCGAAGGCTCTGCCAGAGCTGGCCGTCGTCGAACGAGACGTAGATACCGGTCTCCCCGCCCGCGTAGAGGAGACCCGGGCGAACGGGGTCTTCGCGGACCACGCGCACGAAATCGCCTTCCGCGATCCCGGCCACGAGCCGCTGCCACGTCTTGCCGTAGTCGGCGGTCCGCAGGACGTGCGGCGTCGGGTCGTTGCGCCGATAGGCGGTGGCCGCGACCCAGGCCTTGGCCGGCTCGTGGGGCGAGACCTCGACGGCGTTGATCTGGGCCTCCCCGATCCCGGGCGGGGTGACGTTCGCCCACGTGCGGCCGCCGTCGCGGGTGACGTGAAGGAGCCCGTCGTCGGTGCCCGCATAGAGAGTGCCCGCCTCGTGGGGCGATTCCGCGACGTAGAAGATCGTGTTGTAGACCTCGGCTCCCGCCCCCTCGTTCGTGATGGGGCCGCCTCCCGGACCCTGCTTGTCCGCCTCGTTGCGCGTGAGCTCGGGGCTCGTCTCGGTCCAGGTCTGGCCGCGGTCGTCCGAGCGGAAGAGCCGATTCCCGGCGTGGTAGACGACCTTGGGGTCGTGCCGCGAAACGAGGATGGGAGCGTTCCAGTTGAACCGGTGGCGCATCCCCGCGGCGCTCTGGGCGAGGCGTAGCTCCGGGTACTCCATGATGTTGCGCACCTGGTCGGTGCGGCGATCGTACTCGTTGATGATGCCGGTGTAGCATCCCGCGTAGACGAGCGTGGGGTCGTCGGGGTTCGTGCCCACGTGCGCGCTCTCGCAGCCCCCGACGGGGTGCCAGTCCGTGCGGTCGATTCCCGGTCCCGCCCCCCGGCTCGCGATCGAGACCGTGGTGTTGTCCTGCTGCCCCCCGTAGACGCGGTAGGGGAACTGGCGGTCCACGAACACCCGGTACATCTGCGCGGTCGGCTGCGCGTCCTGGCTCGACCAGGTGCGGCCGCCGTTCAGCGACACGTTCGCCCCTCCGTCGTTGCCGTTGATCATGATCTCGGGCCGCTCGGGGTTGATCCAGAGGGCGTGGTTGTCGCCGTGCGGAGTGGGCACGCGGGCGAACGTCTTCCCCCCGTCCACGGACTTGAGGAAGGGGGCGTTCAGCACGAACACCGTGTTCTCGTCCTTCGGGTGGGCGAAGACGTGCGTGTAGTACCAGGCGCGGGCCCGCGTCGCCCGGTCGTCGCTCGTGCGCTGCCACGTCGCCCCCGCATCGTCGGAGCGGAAGACGCCGCCGTCCTCCGCCTCCACGTTGGCCCACACCCGCGAGGGTCGGGCGGGGGAGACCGCGACCTTGACCTTGCCCAGGACCCCCTTGGGCAGGCCCTCGGTGAGCTTCTTCCAAGTCTCGCCACCGTCCGTTGTCTTGTGGATCCCGCTGCCCGGCCCCCCGCTCCGCATCCTCCAGGGCAGGCGCTGGTGGTCCCAGAAAGCCGCGTAGAGCACGCGCGGGTTCGTGGGGTCGAGGGAGAGATCCGACGCGCCCGTCGTTTCGTCGACGAAGAGGAGCTGCTTCCAGGTCTTGCCGCCGTCGATCGAGCGGTAGACGCCGCGGTCCCGGCTCGGGCCGAAGGGGCTCCCCTGGGCGGCCACGTAGACGAGGTCCGCGTTGCCGGGGTGGACGCGCACGGCCGAGATCTGGCGCGTCTTCTCGAGCCCGACGTTCGTCCAGGTCTTGCCCCCGTCCGTGGAGCGGTAGACGCCGTCCCCGTGGCTCATGGCGTTGCCGCGGACGGGCGCCTCCCCCATGCCCACGTAGACCACGTTGGGATCGGAGTCGGCGACCGCGATGGCACCCACCGAGCCCGTCTTGAAGAAGCCGTCGGAGACATTGCGCCAGGTGGTGCCCGCGTCCTCGGTCGTCCACACCCCGCCCCCCGTCGACCCGAAGAAGAACATCCAGGGCCTGGTCGGGACGCCCGCCACCGCGGTCACGCGGCCGCCGCGGAAGGGCCCGATGTTGCGCCACTCGAGGGCCTGAAAGAGGGCGGCGTCGACACCCTTCGGGGGCGTCGTCCGGGCCCTGGGGGTCTGGGCGTAGGAGACGGAAGCGACGAGCGAAGCGACGCACAGCACGGCCGTCGACCGAGGGCGCACGGGAAACCTCCTTGCCGGGCGGGGGGGCGTGCGCGAGAGTCTAGTCGGCGGAGCGCGGGCCTTCAAGACGCGAAGACGGACGGACGGCGGCCTTTCGACCGCCGTCCGTCAAATCGAACGACAAAGCTAGAGGGACGAGAGGAACGTCAGCACCTTCCTTCGGTCGCTGGAGCTCAGGTTGTTGAACGCGGCGCGCGCCGCCGCTCCCTGGTTGCCGTGGCGAGCGATCGCGTCTTCGACGCTGGGGCTGAGGTTGTCGTGCATGAAGCGGCCGCGCGTCCGCAGGCCCCAGAGCGCCGTGGTCCTGATCTTGTTGCGCGTCGAGGGGCCTCCGTTCTGCACGATGCCGTCGCCCGTGCCCAGGTCGTGGAGCGCGTAGTCGCTGAAGGGATGGATCCTCTTGTTGCCCAGCGCGTTGGCTACGCGAAGGGCGCCGCCGTTGATCTGCGTCCCCGGAGGCGAGGTGGTGATGTTTCGGGTGTGGCACACGGCGCAGCCGATGGCGTTGAAGAGGTTGCTGCCGGCCCGGCCGTCCGCGGAGTTGGCGATCGCCGCGTCCACCGGCGGCGCCTTCGTCGCTCGCATGAACAGCGCGAAGAGCGCGACGTCGACACCTTCGTCGTCGAGCCCGGGAACCGGGTCGGGCACCACGACGCCGTTCGCGGTGGGCTCGGCCGGCTGCATGGGGCTCGTGATGCCCATCTCGTTCACGTAGGCGTCCGCGGAGAACGAGAGGAGGCTGGCCTGCTGGTCCTTGTGCCCGAAGCGGCCGGTCCGGTTCTGCCCGGGATCCTCGAGCACGGGCACGTTGATGAGCTGGCCGCGCTGGGCCGACGGCTGGTCGTTCACGATGGACTGGAGGGTGGAGTTCGCGATCGCCTCGACGAACCCGTCGCCGAGGACGCTGATCGTGTTGCGGGCGGCAATGACGTTGGCCGAAGCCGGGCTCACGCGCTCCTGGAACCGGATGTGGCTCAGGAGGGTCCGGGAATGGATCAGCGATCCACCCGGATGGTCCCTGAACACGCCGTTGTGGAAGAGGCCCGCTCGCGTCTCGGTGATCTGGCTGGTGGCGCCGAGGATGGGGTTGGCGATGTGGCATTCGCCGCAGCCGGCGGCGTTGAAGATCGGGCCCAGCCCGTCGGCCTCGGTCTCGGGACCCGTGAACTCCTCGGCGGCGGCCTCCAGGCTGCATTCGTCATCGGGTATCGCGGGGGACAGGTTCGTCTCCCGCGCCAGGCGGGCCTGGTCTCGGCAGAACTCGGCGGCGAAACCGTTGTCGCTGCCGTCGAACCCGGTGGGCGCCTCGGTCACCTGCGGCGACTGGGCGATCTGGCTGGGCACGAACACGACCGACAGCACCGCTGCCATCACGGCAGCGAGCCCTAGAATCTTGGTTGGTTTCATCTTGGTCTCCCGTCTGGAGGGATCGACGGCGCTGGAACACGAGACAGGGGAGTGCTCCCCTTCCCGGTTCCCCACCGGTGGTGCGGGCTTGACGAATGGGATGAGCGCGGAGGGACGCGCGAGAGTCGTCGGCGCGCACACCCCTCCTGGGAGGCGGAACCGCCTCATCTTGAGAGTCTCCGACCCAGGTGTGGGGAGAACTCCCCACGCCAAGGATCAGCTTGTTGGGATCACCCTCTCAGGGCCGCGGGGTCAATGGCGAGGTGGCTGCGGGCTCGGAACCGGAAATGTTGTGGAGAAGATACGCGCGTCATTGTCGGACGGCTGTGATACTCGTCACTCTTCGGCCCGATCGCGGTATATTCCGCCGTCAACATTCAGGAGGAGGGCCATGACCACGCGCCGCTTCTTCCTCTCCGCGGCCGCCGCGGGGGGCGCCCTGTCGAGCTTTGGCAAAGACGGCCTCGCCCGCGTCGCCGCCGCCACCCGCGCCGCCGAGGGCCGCCGGCCCCGAGGACGTCGCCCGCGACGAGGACTACTGGCGGGAGATCCAGCAGGCCTTCACCGTCAACCGCGCCTACATCAACCTGAACAACGGCGGCGTCTCGCCCGTCGCCGCGGGTCGTCCAGGAGGCGATGAAGCGCTACCTGGACCTCTCCAACGAGGCGCCCGTCTACACGATGTGGCAGCTCCTCGAGCCGCAGATCGAGTCCGTGCGCCGGGGGCTCGCCCGCGCCTTCGGCTGCGATCCCGAGGAGATGGCGATCACCCGCAACGCGAGCGAGGCGCTCGAGATCGTCCAGCTCGGCCTCGACCTGAAGCGGGGCGACGAGGTCCTGACCACGAACCAGGACTACCCGCGGATGCTCACCACCTGGCGGCAGCGCGAGCGCCGCGACGGGATCGTGCTCAGGACGATCTCGTTCCCCGTGCCCCCGCCCTCGATGGCGGACCTCGTGGACCGCTTCGCGCGCGCGATCACCGCCGCGCACGCGCGTCATCCACCTCTGCCACATCACGAACCTCACGGGCCAGATCTTCCCCGTCCGGGAGATCTGCCGGCTCGGCCGCGAGCGCGGGATCGAGGTGATCGTGGACGGCGCCCACGCCTTCGGCCACTTCCCGTTCACGCTAGCCGACCTCGACTGCGACTACTACGGCACGAGCCTGCACAAGTGGCTGTTCGCGCCCTCACGGCACCGGGTTCCTCTACGTGCGCAAGAGCCAAGATCCGCTCGGTGTGGCCGCTCATGGCCGCGCCCCGCGGACATGGACGACAACATCCGCAAGTTCGAGGAGATCGGCACCCACCCCGCGGCCAACCACAACGCGATCGCGGAGGCCCTCGTCTTCCAGGAGACGATCGGCCTCGAGCGCAAGGCGGCGCGGCTGCGCTACCTCCGCGACCGCTGGATGAAGCGGCTCCAGGGCCAGAAGGGCGTCCGCATCCACACGAGCTTCGACCCCGCGATGTCCTGCGCGATCGGCAACGTGGGGATCGAGGGCGTGGACACGGCGAAGCTCGTCCAGCACCTCTGGGACAAGCGGCGGGTGATCGTGGTCCCGATCCTCCACGAGGAGTACCAGGGCCTGCGCGTCACCCCGAACGTCTACACGACGCTCGACGAGGTGGACGTGTTCGCGGAGGAGATGGAGCGGGTGGTCGCAAAAGGCCTCCCGGCCTGAGGCCGAGGCCTCCGCGACGGCCTGCGCCCCCACGCCGCAGTTCCTGCGCGGGGGCCCGCAGTTGAGACAAACGGTCCATTGGCCGCTTCGCGCGAAGAGAGCAGATTGTCTCCAGTGGGGACGCCCGCCCGCGGGCGGGGCCGTCATTCATCGAAGGAGCGCAATCATGAGCTTCGACATCCAGGTGGATTCCGCGACGGGCCGGCGTTACATGGTGGTGCACGAGAAGGGCCGCGCCCTGCTCCTCGACCCGGTCACCAACAAGGGAACCGCCTTCACGCAGCGGGAGAGGGACGAGCTCGAGCTCAACGGCCTCGTTCCCCCCGCGGTGTGCACGATCCAGCAGCAGATGAGCCGCAGCTACGAGAGCTTCCGGACCAAGGAGAGCGACCTCGAGAAGTTCATCTACCTGACCGCGCTGCACGACCGCAACGAGACGCTCTTCTACCGGCTCGTGCTCGAGCACATCGACGAGATGATGCCCGTCGTCTACACGCCGGTGGTGGGCGAGGCGTGCCAGAAGTTCTCGCACATCTACCGGCGCGGGCGCGGGCTCTACCTGGCTTACGAGCAGCGGGACAGGATCGAGTCGATCCTGCGGGGAGCGGGCCTCGCGGACCCCTCCGTCATCGTCGTCACGGACGGCGAGCGCATCCTCGGCCTGGGCGACCAGGGCGCGGGAGGGATGGGCATCCCCATCGGCAAGCTCTGCCTCTACACCCTGTGCGCGGGGGTCTCGCCCTGGAGCACGCTCCCCATTACCCTCGACGCGGGGACGGACAACGAGGAGCGGCTCGCCGACCCCGTCTACCTGGGGATGCGGCACAAACGCGTGCGCGGCGACGACTACCAGGACTTCGTGGACGCCTTCGTGCGCGCGGTCAAGAGGGTGTTTCCGCAGGTCGTCCTGCAGTGGGAAGACTTCCTGAAGGAGAACGCCCTCTTCCAGCTCGCCCGGTTCCGCGACGAGCTGTGTACGTTCAACGACGACATCCAGGGCACCGCCGCGGTGGTGGTGGCCGGCATCTGGGGGGCGTTGCGCCTCACCCGCGGACGCATGCGCGACCAGCGGGTGGTGTTCGCGGGAGCGGGGGCCTCCGCCCAGGGGATCGCCGAGCTCCTCGTGTCCGCCTTCGAGGAGGACGGCCTGAGCCGCGAGGAGGCCGTCCGGCGCATCTGGACCACCGACACGCACGGCCTCGTGACCCTCGACCGTCCCCGGCTCGAGGGCTTCAAAGCCCACTACGCGCGGAGCGCGGAGGAGGTCGCGACCTACGCGGCGGCGGATTGCTCGCACGTCACCCTCCTCGAGACCGTGGAGAACGCCCGGCCCACCGTGCTCATCGGTACCTCCGCGACCCCCGGCCTCTTCGACGAGGGCGTGCTCCGGGCCATGGGTCGTCTGAACGAGCGCCCGATCGTGTTCCCCCTCTCCAACCCGACCTCCAAGACGGAGTGCACTCCCGAGGACGCGCTTCGGTTCACCGACGGGCGCGCGATCGTGGCGACGGGCAGCCCCTTCGCCCCCGTCGAGCTCGGGGGACGGCGCCATCGCATCGGCCAGTGCAACAACTCGTTCGTTTTCCCGGGAGTGGGGCTGGGCCTGACCGTGAGCCGGGCGCGGCACGTCTCGAACGGCATGTTCCTCGAGGCGGCGAGGGCGCTCGCGGGCCAGGTCACGGCCACGGACCTCGCGGAGGGCGCCGTCTATCCGGAGCTCCGCCACATCCGCGACTGCTCCCACGCGGTAGCCTGCGCGACCATCCGGCGGGCCGTCGAGGACGGACACGCGGACCCCGAGATCCTCGAGCACCTGGAGAGGAAGGTCGAGCGCGCGATGTGGTATCCGGAGTACCTGCCCATGCGCTACGAGCCCGCGGGCGCGTTCGGCTCGCCGGCCCGGCCGGCGGCGAGAGCGAAGGCCCGGGTCAGGACAGCGTGAGCAGGGCCCCTTCGAGTCAATGGGACGGATGCCTCATACGGGGATGGTCCAGCGCTTGCAGGACACGTCGAGGGGAATCATGAGCCACACGATCGCCGCCGGCATGACACGTGAAGAGCGGCTGCGGGAGCTCCTGGCCACGGAGCGGGAAGCGCAAGAGCTGCTCGAGCGCGCCGCTTCCGTGAGCGCGGACGCCGAGGAGCGAGCCCTTTACGAGCGCCTCGCCCGGCACGAGGCGGAGGCGCTCCGGGAGCTGCGCGACGAAGCGGATCGCCTCGATGCCGAGGAATTCGTGCAGAAGGCGCTGGATTGTTGAGCCGGGGGCGGAGAGCGCGAAAGTCTTTCGCGGGGAGGGCATAGACATGGCGAAGCACCGCATCGCCTGGCTGCCCGGCGACGGCATCGGGAAGGAGGTCATGGAGGCGGCGCGCCTCGTCCTCGACGCCCTGCTCCTCGACGCGGAGTACGTCCACGGCGACATTGGCTGGCCGTTCTGGTGCGCGGAAGGCGACGCCCTGCCCCCCCGGACCGTGGAGCTGCTCCGGGGAGTGGACGCGGCGCTCTTCGGGGCGGTCACCTCCAAGCCCGCGCGCGCCGCCGACCACGAGCTCGATCCCGCGCTGCGCGATCGCGGCCTCGTCTACCGCTCTCCGATCGTCCGGATGCGGCAGCTCTTCGACCTCTACGTCTGCCTCCGGCCCTGCCGGGCCTATCCCGGCAATCCCCTGAACTACCGCGAGGGGATCGATCTCGTGGTCTTCCGCGAGAATACCGAGGACCTCTACGCGGGGGTCGAGTTCCACCCGGTGCCGGCGGATCTCGGGGAGACGCTCGCGCGGCTCTCCCCCCCCTTCGCCCCCTTCGCGCGGCTCGGAGGAGACGACTACGCGGTCTCCTGCAAGATCAACACGAAGGCGGGCTCCGCCCGCATCGCCCGCGCCGCGTTCGAGTTCGCGAAGCGGGAGGGGCGCCGCCGGGTCACGATCGTCCACAAGGCCAACGTGGTGCGGGCCGCGGACGGCCTCTTCCTGGAGGAGGCGCGCGCGGTAGCCCGCGATTACCCCGGGATCGCGGTGGACGACGCGAACGTGGACGCGATCGGGATGTGGCTGCTCAAGGACCCGCTCGCCTACGACGTGCTGCTCGCCCCCAACCTCTACGGCGACATCGTCTCCGACCTCTGCGCGCAGATGGTGGGAGGCCTCGGCTTCGGCTGCTCCGGCAACATCGGGGAGGCGCTCGCGGTGTTCGAGCCCACGCACGGCTCCGCGCCCAAGCACGCCGGCTTCTACAAGGCCAATCCCCTCGCCACCATCCTCGCGGGCCGGATGATGCTCGAGTGGCTGGGCGAGACGGAGATGGCGGGGCGGGTGGAGGAGGCAGTGGCCGCCGTCGTCCGCGAGGGTCGCGTGAGGACGTACGACATGGGAGGCCGCGCATCGACGCTCGACATGGGACGTGCGGTCGCGGCCGCCGTGCGCGCCCGCAAGCCGGTGCTGGCGGTGCCCTAGGGGCCGGCCGCCACCCAGAGAGGAAGGACCGAGATGCGGAAGACCACCGTGCTCCGACGGGCCATCGCCGAGCGCCGCGCCCTCGTGGTGCCCGGCTGTCACGACGCGCTCTCCGCCCGTGTCGTCGAGTCGTGCGGCTTCGAGGCCGTCCAGGTTTCCGGCTTCGGTCTCGCGGGGTCGCTGCTCGGCAAGCCGGACGTCGGCCTCGTGCCCCTCAAGGACGTGCTGGACGCCACCTGGAACATCGTGGAGGCCGTCACCATCCCCGTGATGGCTGACGTGGACACCGGGGGCGGAAACGCGGTGAACGCCCTCTGGGTCACCGAGCGGCTCATCTCGATGGGGGCGGCGGGCATGAACATCGAAGACCAGGTCTTCCCGAAGCGGTGCGGGCACATGGCGGGCAAGGAGGTCATCTCCGCCGAGGAGATGGCGGGGAAGGTGCGGGCGTGCGTGGCGGTCCGAGACCGCCGGGACCCCGACTTCGTGATCAACGCCCGGACCGACGCCTACGCGGGAGAGGGCCTCGCGGAGGCGATCCGCCGCTCGAACCTCTATCTCGAGGCGGGCGCCGACCTCGCCTTCATCGACGGCATCCACACCCGGGCGGAGATCGAGCGCGCGGTGCGTGAGCTCGAGGGTCCGCTGTCCGTCAACCAGATGGACGCGATCACCGGCGTGAAGACGGAGCTCGTGCCGGTGCCGGAGCTCGCCCGCCTCGGGGTGGGCCGGGTCTCCATCCCCGTGGCGTCGATTCTCGTCGCCGAGCGGGCCCTTCGCCGGTTCTTCCGGGCCCTCCGGGAGTCGCCGAGCGGCAACCTGGCCGGGCAGCAGGATTGGGCGGCGAGCTTCTCCGAGTACACGGACTTCGTGGGCCTGCCCGAGTACCGGGCGCGGGAGGACGAGTACCTGCCCGCGGCCCGGCTCGCCCACAAGTACGCAGGGGAGAGAGAGTCTGTCGGGGCCGCTCCGATCGCGGCCCGCGGGAGGTAGCCATGCCCATGACCGTCGTGGAGAAGATCCTCGCGCGCGCCAGTGGAAGGGCCGTGGTGCAGGTGGGCGACGTCGTGGAGCCCGCGGTGGACCTCGCCCTCTCCCACGAGAACGCCGCCCTCGTGATCGAGCACTTCCACGAGATCTTCGAGCGGACGGGGCGCCGGCCGCTCGTCTGGGATCCTTCGAAGGTGGTGATCGTCTTCGACCACCGCGTGCCCGCGGAGTCCTCCAAGACCGCCACCAACCAGGCCAAGGTGCGCGAGTTCGTGGCCGCCCACGGCATCCAGCGCTTCCATGACATCCGGGGAGACGTGGGCGGGATCTGCCACCAGGTGCTGCCCGAGAACGGGTACGTGAGACCGGGAGCGGTGGTGGTGGGGACGGACTCCCACACCACCAGCCACGGCGCGCTCGGGGCTTTCGCCTTCGGCATCGGGGCCACCGAGATGGCGAGCGTGTGGGCCCTCGGCGTCGCCGTGGACGTGGAGGTGCCGCCCACGATCCGGGTGGAGGTCGCGGGCCGGTTCCACCCACACGTGGGGGCCAAGGACCTGATCCTCCAGCTCGTAGGGCGGCTCGGCGCGGAGGGGGCGGCCTTCCGCGTGATCGAGTTCCACGGGCCGGCGATCCGCGAGATGTCCACCTCCGGCCGGCTCGTCCTCTGCAACATGGCGGTGGAGGCGGGGGCCACGTCGGGGATCGTTCCCGCCGACGAAGAGACCCTTCGCTACCTGCGCGCGGAGGCGGGGGTGACGGACCCCCTCCTCCCCGTGACCCCCGACGCCGACGCGGTCTACGAGAAGACGTTCACGGTCGACGTCGGAGCACTCGGGCCCCTCGTCGCGTGCCCGCACGCCGTGGACAACGTCAAGCCCGTGGAGGCGGTGGAGGGCAAGAGGATCCACCAGGTGGTGATCGGCTCCTGCACGAACGGCCGGCTCGAGGACATCGAGGCCGCGGTGCGCATCGTGAAGGGCCGGCACGTGGCGCCGGGCACGCGGCTCCTCGTCTTTCCCGCTTCCTCGCGCGTGTTCCGCCAGGCCCTCGAAAAGGGCTACGTGGCCCACCTGATGCGGGCGGGAGCCGTGGTGATGAACTCGGGCTGCGGCTGCTGCCTCGGCATCCACGAAGGGGCGCTCGGCGACGGAGAGGTGGCGCTCTCCACGACCAACCGCAACTTCAAGGGCCGCATGGGCAACCCGAACTCCGAGGTCTACCTCTGCTCGCCCGAGGTCGCGGCGGCGTCGGCGGTCTCCGGCTTCATCAGCGACCCCCGCCGCGTGGCCTGAGGCGACGGAAAGGAGCCTGCGATGTCTCTCGTGGTGCGAGTGCTCGGTGACGACGTCTCCACCGACGCGATCTATCCCGGCCGCTTCATGGCCACGGTCCTGCCCGCGGAGACGCCGGCCCTCGCCTTCGCGGACGACGCGGGGTTCAACTCCCGCCTGAAGGCGAAGCAGGTGGTGCCGGGAAGCGTGGTCGTGGCCGGGCGCAACTTCGGCTGCGGCTCCTCCCGCGAGCAGGCCGCGTCGTGCCTGAAGGGCCACGAGCTCGTGATCGTGGCCCGCGGCTTCGCGCGCATCTTCCTCCAGAACGCGATCAACGTCGGCCTCCGCGTGGTGGTGGCCCCCGAGGTGGAAGCGGCGGAGGGGGACGATCTGGAGGTCGACGCGGAGCGCGTTGTGAACCGGACGAGCGGCCGGAGCTTCACGGTGGCGCCGCTCCCCGGCGCGCGCGCGGCCATCGTGGCGGCGGGGGGCCTCGTCGCCTACACGCGTCAGCGCCTCCGCGCGGGGGCGAGACCGTACGTGCACTGAGATCCTAGTCCGGGGCGCCTCCGTTGCGCTCCAGGGCGGCGAGGAGTAGCTCGTCCTCGCGCTGCTCGTGGGATGCCACCTCGCGCGAGGAGGGCCCGCACCGACGACGCCCACGCTTCTCTCTCCGCCGCGCGCGCCTCCGCGGGAGGCAGGCGGTCGCGAAGGCGGTCGAGCTCCTGGAGGATCGCGGAGTGCTGGGCCCGGAGCCGCAGGCACGCCTGTGCCGTCTCCGGCGCATTGCGCTCGATCTGCTCGAAGAGGCCGTCCTCCTCTTCCGACGCGAAGTGGCCGGCGAGCTCGTGACGCAGCGCGACCACGCACGCGGCCGCGACCCCGCGGCGCACGCCGATCTCGTCCCCGGGATCGACGATCGATTCGAGCGAGACGATCGCCTCGTGCATTCGGCGGTGGTGGTCGAGGATGGAGTGAGTCATGGAGGCCAGGGTGGGGCGCATGTTCTAAACCTCCCGGTGGAAACCGGCGTCACTCCCATGCGTTGCAAGCCGGGTGCCGCCCCCGGAGCGGGCGCGTGCTCGTCGTCATGCGGAGCCAGCCGTTCGGGGGCGCGCACGGAATGCCGTTCGCGTGGCGGCCGGCGCAGTATTTTGCCGCGCGACCCGGCCTCGCCGACGGAGCTCAGCACGATCGGGTCGCGCTCCCGGGGCACCGGACTTGCATTGGTCCGGAGCGTAGGAGGCGTGTCATGGCCCCATCCCGCGTCCGGATCCGGCGAGTCCTCTGCCCCGTCGACTTCTCCGCGTTCTCGGCCCAGGCCCTGGCTCGTGCCTGCGAGATCGCGGCCTGGTTCGATGCGCAGGTGTCGGTCTTGCACGTCTGCCCCCACGTCTATCCCGGGGGCCCGGAGGTTGTCTGCTTCCCCGCGTCCGCCACGACGATGCAGGCCCTGCGCGAGCAGAGCGAGGAAGAGCTGCTCCGATTCGTGGAGCCCTTCCGAGGGCGCGGAGTCGCCCTCGCCACCGAGGTGCGGGAGGGCGATCCCTGGCGGGCGATCCTCGAGCACGCGGCGGCCCTCCCCGCCGACCTCGTGGTCATGGGCACGCACGGCCGGACCGGCTTCGAGCACCTCCTGCTCGGCTCGGTGACGGAGAAGGTGCTGCGTCGGGCCGCGTGCCCGGTGCTCACGGTGGGCTCGGCGCCGCCCGACTCCCGCCCCGGGACTGTTCCGGAGGATCCTCTGCGCCGTGGACCTGTCCGAGCACTCCCGGCAGACGATCGACACGGCGCTCGCCTTTGGGCTGGAGAGCGGCGCCGCCGTCACGCTTCTTCACGTCGTGAACGCGCCTCTCGGCCCGGCGGTGAACGGCCTCTTCCGGCCGCTTCCCAGCGTAGACGCGAGGCGAGGGGAGCAGGAGGCCGAAGCCCTGGAGAGGCTCAGGAGCCTGACGCCCGGAGAGTCCCGGGACTGGTGCCAGCTGAACGAGCAGGCGTCCACGGGGACGCCATGGCGCGAGATCCTGGCCGTCGCCGACGAGAAGAAGGCGGACCTCGTGGTCATGGGTGCGCACGGCCAAGGGCCGCTCGGCGAGCGTCTCTTCGGCTCCACGACCAGCCAGGTCGTGCGGCGCTCGGCGTGCCCGGTGCTCGTCGTGCGGGTGATCGCAGAGCCGGCGGTGTCCGCCGAGCCGGCGCCCGCCCGCAGGAAGGCGCAGGTGAAGCCGCGCAAGCGGGAGCTGACCGCTTCCTGACCGATCGGGCCGGGAGGCCCCATGAAGCAAAGAGGAATCGTTCGTGCGCGGACCGCGCGGGGGGAGGCGCACGACCGCCGCGGCACGAGGACCAGCAAGGCTCCGCCCGTCGCGCGGGAGGGAACCTACCGCGAGCCCACGGTGTGCGACGCGTGCGGGGCCGTCTACGCCAGGAAATCGTGGCGCCTCTCGCGGCGGAGGCGAAAGGAGGCGATCGTCCGCGAGGCCGACTGGGCCACCTGCCCCGGGTGCCGGCAGCGGCGGGAGCGGCGATTCTTCGGGTGCGTGCGGCTGCGGGGCGACTGGTACCTCGCGCGCCAGGACGAGGTCCGGCGCCGCGCGGCCAACGTCGAGGCGCGCGCGCTTCACACCCAGCCCCTGCGGCGCCTCGTTTCCATCGACCGGCGGGGCGGGATCCTGGAGATGAAGACCACGTCCCAGAAGCTCGCGCACCGGCTGGTCCACGAGCTGCAAAAGGCGTTCGGAGGCCGGGCCTCCTACGCGTGGTCCGACCGTGAAGGCCGGCTCACCGCGACCCTGTCGCGCGACTGAGCGAGGCGGGGCTCCTCAGCTCGCGACGGCGGCGGGGACTTCCTTGCGGAAGCGGAACGTGTCCCCGTCCAGGTCCACGACGATACGGTCTCCCTCCGCGAACCGTCCCGCCAGGACCTCGACCGCCAGCGGGTTCTCGATCATGCGCTGGATCGTCCGCTTGAGCGGCCGCGCCCCGAACACGGGGTCGTAGCCCCGCTCGGCGAGGGCTCGGCGGGCCTCCGGCGTCAGCTCGATGGAGAGCTTGCGATCGGCGAGGCGCTTCACGAGATCCCCGAGCTGGATGTCCACGATCTTCTGGATCTCGTCCCGGCCGAGGGACCGGAAGGTCACGATCTCGTCGATGCGGTTCAGGAACTCCGGACGGAAGGTCCGGCGGAGCGCCTCCATGAGCTTGTCCTTGAGGCGCTCGTCGTCGCCGTCGCCCCGGGCCATCTCCTGGACGAGGTCGCACGCCACGTTGCTCGTCATGATGAGGACCGCGTTGCGGAAGTCCACGGTGCGGCCCTTGCCGTCGGTGAGCCGGCCGTCGTCGAGCACCTGCAGGAGCACGTTGAACACGTCGGGATGGGCCTTCTCGATCTCGTCGAAGAGGACGACGCAGTAGGGGCGCCGGCGTACGGCCTCCGTGAGCTGGCCGCCCTCGTCGTACCCGACGTAACCCGGGGGCGCGCCGATGAGGCGGGCCACCGCGTGCTTCTCCATGTACTCGGACATGTCGAGGCGGACCATGGCCTTCTCGTCGTCGAACAGGAACTCCGCGAGGGCCCGCGCGAGCTCCGTCTTTCCGACCCCGGTGGGTCCCATGAAGAGGAAGGACCCGATGGGCCGGCGGGGGTCGCCGAGCCCGGCGCGGGAGCGCCGCACGGCGTTGGCCACGAGGAGCAGCGCTTCGTCCTGGCCCACGACGCGCCGACGGAGGCGGTCCTCGACGTGGAGGAGCTTCTCCACCTCGCCTTCGAGGAGGCGCGAGACGGGGATGCCCGTCCACTTGCCCACCACCTCGGCGATGTCCTCGGCCTCGACCTCCTCCTTGAGCATCCGCTGCTTCGACTGGAGCTGCGCGAGCGAGTCGTTCTCCGCCTGGAGCTGCTTCTCGAGGGCGGGGAGCGTGCCGTAGCGGAGCTCCGCCGCCTTGCCGAGGTCGCCCTTGCGCGTGACCTGCGTCGATCTCGAACCGCGCCTTCTCGATCTTCTCCTTGGTGGCGCGGATCTTCTGGATCGCGTCCTTCTCGAGCTGCCAGTGCGCCTTCATGGCGCCCGCCTGTTCGCGCAGGTCGGAGAGCTCCCTTTCGAGCTTCGGGTAGGCGCTCGCGGGAGGCCTTGTCCTTCTCCTTCTTGAGGGCCTCGCGCTCGATCTCGAGCTGGACGACCTTGCGCTCCACCACGTCGATCTCGGTGGGCAGGGAGTCGATCTCGATGCGCAGGCGGCTCGCCGCCTCGTCCATGAGGTCGATCGCCTTGTCGGGGAGGAAGCGGTCGGCGATGTAGCGGTTGGAGAGCATGGCCGCGGCCACGAGGGCGGCGTCCTGGATGCGCACCCCGTGGTGGACCTCGTAGCGCTCCTTCAGCCCGCGGAGGATGCCGATCGTCTCGCTCGACGCTCGGCTCGCCCACGTAGACGGGCTGAAAACGCCGCTCGAGGGCGGCGTCCTTCTCGATGTGCTTCTGGTACTCGCTGAGGGTGGTGGCCCCCACGCAGCGCAGCTCGCCTCGGGCGAGGGCGGGCTTGAGCATGTTCGAGGCGTCCATCGCCCCCTCGGCGGAGCCTGCGCCCACCACGGTGTGCAGCTCGTCGATGAAGAGGACGACCTCGCCCTGCGAGTCCTGGACCTCCTTGAGCACGGCCTTCAGGCGGTCCTCGAACTCGCCGCGGTACTTCGCCCCCGCGATGAGGGCGCCCGAGGTCGAGAGCGATCACGCGCTTGTTCTTGAGCGACTCCGGCACGTCGCCCGTGACCACGCGCTGGGCGAGGCCCTCCACGATGGCGGTCTTCCCCACCCCGGGCTCGCCGATGAGCACGGGGTTGTTCTTGGTGCGGCGGGAGAGGACCTGGACGACGCGCCGCACCTCGTCGTCGCGGCCGATGACGGGATCGAGCTTGCCCCGGCGGGCGAGCGTCGTGAGGTCGCGGCCGTAGCGCTCGAGCGCCTGGTAGCGGTCCTCCGCGTTGGGGTCGTCCACCCGCTGGTTGCCGCGGATCTCCCGCAGCACTTTCAGGAGGGCGTCCCTGAGACACGCCCTGGGCCTTGAGCGCGCTCCGCGGCGGGAGGGCTTCGCGTCGAGGAGGGCGAGCAGGAGGTGCTCGGTCGAGACGTACTGGTCCTTGAGCGACTCCGCCTCGCGCAGGGCGGACTTCAGGACGGCGTCGAGCCGGGGCGAGACGTGCGTGGCGGCGCCCTGGGTGCGGGGAAGGGAGGAGAGCGCACGGTCGACGTCGGCGCCGAGGCCGCCCAGGTTCGTCCCCATCTTGGCGAGGGCGGAAGGGACGACGCCTCCCTCCTGGTCGAGCAGGGCTCGGAGCAGGTGCTCGGGGGTCGATCTCCGGGTGGTCGCTCTTCTCCGCGACCGTCTGGGCCGCGCTGAGCGCTTCCTGGGCCTTGACCGTGAACTGGTCCAAACGCATGAGCTCCTCCGGTCAAGAAGATAAGCTATGAGCCATATGTTGTCAAGTAAGTTAAGCGTATGTGAGCTAATACTATAACTTCCTCAAAATGAAACACTTGAGATAGTAGGTCTCGGGAACGCCGAGAACGACGGGATGGTCTCGAGCCTGCCGGCGCTTCTCGACGACGACGACATCCGCGCCCGCGTCAACGGCCGCGTCCGCGAGGATCTGCTCGAAGTCTTCCTCGTGGACGTGGTACGAGCACGAGCAGGTGACGAGACATCCCCCCGGCCGCAGGAGCCTCAGCGCGCGGAGGTTGATCTCCTTGTAGCCCCTCCGCGCCTTCTCGACCGCGTCCTTGCTCTTCGCGAAGGCCGGGGGATCGAGGACCACGGTGTCGAAGCGCTCGCCCTCGTGCGTCGAGGTCGCGCAAGCAGGTCGAAGACGTTGGCGTCGCGCACGCTCACGTTCCGGAGACCGTTCCGTGCGGCGTTCCGCTCCACGCGCGCGAGCGCCTCCCCGGAGACGTCCACCGCCAGGACCTCGTCCGCCACCGAGGCCGCGTGGAGGGCGAAGCCGCCGTCGTAGGAGAAGGCGTCGAGGACGCGGCCGCGCGCGTAGCCGCGCGCGGCCAGGTGGTTCTCGCGCTGGTCGAGGAAGAGCCCGGTCTTCTGCCCCTTCCAGAGGTCGACCGCGAAAGGCGACGTCGTTCTCCCGTACCTCGACCTCGTCCGGGACCTCGCCGTGGAGGAGCGCCGACCCGCTGCTCGAGCCCTTCGAGCGACCGCACCTTGGGGTCGTTCCTCTCCAGGATCCCCTTGGGAGCGAGCTGACCCACGAGCGCGCCCACGATCTCGCCCTTGCGCCGGTCCGTCGACCTGCGACAGCGTCTGCACGACGAGGTAGTCGCCGTAGCGGTCGACCACGAGGGAGGGCAGGCCGTCGCCCTCGCCGTGCACGAGCCGGCAGGCGGAGGCCTCCGCGGCGACCGTCTCCCGCCAGGCCACGGCCCGCCGCAGGCGATCCGCGAGGAAGCGAATCGGCGAGCGCCTCCCCGCGCTCGATCATCCGCAGGCGGATCTCCGACCGGGACGAGTAGAAGGCGAAGCCGAGGGGCTCTCCGTCGCGGCCTACGACGCGTACCACCGCTCCCGGGGAGACGCCGTCCGCACGCAGGATGTCGGAGCGGAAGACCCAGGGGTGGCCGCGCCGAATCCGTGCGATGCCCTTGCGCGAGACGACGACGGTGCCCTCGACCAATGGTTGCCTCCGGCGCCGCCGGAACTATACTCCGGCGAGGAGACCGCCATGGAAAACCTGGCCCGCACCGATCCCGAGGTCGCGGACGCCGTCCGCAAGGAGACCATCCGCCAGGGCCGGCAGCTCGAGCTGATCGCCTCCGAGAACTTCGTGTCGGAGGCGGTGCTCGAGGCCCTGGGCACCGTGCTCACGAACAAGTACGCCGAGGGCTATCCCGGCAAGCGCTACTACGGCGGCTGCGAGCACGTGGACGTGGTGGAGAGCCTGGCCATCGCCCGCGCGAAGCAGCTCTTCGGCTGCCGACCACGCCAACGTGCAGCCGCACTCCGGGGCCCAGGCCAACACCGCCGTCTACATGACCGTGGTCAAGCCCGGGCGACACGATCCTGGGCATGAACCTCTCCCACGGCGGGCACCTCACGCACGGCCATCCCCTGAACTTCTCCGGCCGCTTCTACAACGTGGTGGCCTACGGCGTGCGCAAGGAGGACGAGCGGATCGACTACGAGGCGATGGCCGCCCTCGCCCGCGAGCACCGGCCCAAGATCGTGGTGGTGGGGGCGAGCGCCTACCCGCGCACGATCGACTTCGCCGCGGTGCAGCAAGGCGGCGGACGAGTGCGGGGCCGTGATCATGGCCGACATCGCCCACATCGCGGGGCTCGTGGCTACAGGCCTCCACCCGAGCCCGGTCGCCGCACTGCGAGTTCGTCACCACCACCACGCACAAGACCCTGCGCGGACCCCGCGGGGGGATGATCCTCTGCCAGGCGAAGTGGGCGAAGGAGCTCGACAAGGTGGTCTTCCCCGGCGTGCAGGGGGGCCCGCTCATGCACGTGATCGCGGCCAAGGCGGTGTCCTTCAAGGAGGCCCTGCTGCCGGAGTTCAAGACCTACCAGGCCCAGATCCTGGCCAACGCGAAGGCGCTCGCCGCGTCCC
Organism: uncultured Acidobacteriota bacterium; assembly: GCA_963742595.1. Lineage (GTDB taxonomy): Bacteria > Acidobacteriota > Vicinamibacteria > Fen-336 > Fen-336 > CAVPGH01. The sequence continues at coordinate 3,581,761 of CAVUMT010000001.1, forward strand.
TCGCCGGCGAGGGCTGGCGGCTCGTCTCCGGGGGCACGGACAACCACCTGATGCTCGTGGACGTCTTCGCCCGGGGCCTCACCGGGCAAGGCGGCGGAGATAGCACTCGACAAGGCGGGGATCACCGTCAACAAGAACACGATCCCCTACGACACGAACTCGCCCATGGTGGCGTCCGGCATTCGCGTCGGCACTCCCGCCCTCACCACGCGCGGGATGAAGGAGCCGGAGATGGACGAGATCGGCCGGCTCATCGCACGCGCCCTCGCCGGCGTCGACGACGAGACGGCCCTCGCGGGCGTGAAGAAGGACGTGGGCCGGCTGTGCGATCGCTTCCCGCTCTACGCGGAGCGCCTCGCGCGCTACGAGAGGGTGCTCCTCCGCGCCTGATGGCGCTCGCGCAGGACCTCCACGAGCCGCGGGAGGTCTTTCGACTTGTCGAGGAAGAGGTCGGCCCCCCCCTCGAGGCAATGGCGGCGGTAGTGCTCCTCGCCGTGGTTGGTGAAGACGATCACCATGCGCGGCGGGCTGACCTTCCGGATCTCCCGCAGGACGTCGAGGCCGCTGCCTCCGGGCATGTTGAGGTCGAGGACCACGACGTCGGGACGCATCCGGTGGAACGCCTCGATGCCCTCCTCGGGGTCCGCCGCCTCGACCACGAGAGTCCCCGGGGCGGCCTCGTCGAGCAGGGCGACGATGCGGCGGCGCACGACGATGGAATCGTCCACGACCAGCACGATGAATCGCCCGCCGCCGTCGGTCATGGAGTCCCCAGAACACTCCAGTCTAGGGCGACGGACGGGGCGACCTGAATCGGGCGGCGTCCGAGCCGCGTGTAGGAAAAGCCGACACGCGCCGTCGGTGTTCGTCTGACAGGGCTCGGGGGGAGGCCGAGGTCAGTCCACGAGCTTGCTCTTGATCGCGTAGTGCGTGAGCTCCGCGTTCGTCTTCATCCCCATCTTTTCGAGGATGCGTCCCCGGTACGTGCTCACCGTCTTGACGGACAGGGACAGGTCTTCCGCGATCTCGGACACGGTCTTTCCCGAAGCGACCATCCGCAGCACCTGGTACTCGCGGTCGGACAAGGCCTCGTGGGGCGGACGGTCGGCGTCCCGCCCCAGCGTGAATGCGAGCCGCTCCGCCAGCGCCGGGCTCACGTACTTCCCCCCCCGAACGACCTTGCGCACGGCCTCCACGAGCTGCTCGGGCGCGCTTTCCTTGGTGAGGTATCCCGCCGCTCCCGCCCGCAGGGCGCGCACCGCGTACTGCTCCTCGGAGTGGACGGTGAGGATCAGCACCGGAAGGTCGGGCCTCCGGCGCTTGACCTCCACGAGCAGGTCGAGGCCGTTCCCCCCGGGAAGGCTCAGGTCGAGGATCACCACGTCCCAGGCGCGCTCCTCCACCCGGGCCAGGACCTCGTCCGCGGTGGCCGCTTCCCCCGCCACCGAGAGGTCCTGCGCCTCCGCCACGATCTGGCGCAGCCCGCGGCGCACGATCGCGTGATCGTCGGCGACGAGGAGGCGGATCATGGAGCCTCCGCGGGCTCCTGGAGCTGCGAGACGCTCTCCTCGTCGGGAAGGGGAACGGAAAGCGTGACGGTGGTGCCCTGGCCGGGGGCGCCCGAGATCGCGAACTGGCCGCCGAGGCGCCGGGCCCGCTCGCGCATCCCGAGGAGGCCGAGAGATTTCACCGCCGCCACCGTCTCCTCGCTGATTCCCCGGCCGTCGTCCGACACCTCCAGCGTGAGCCGGTTTCCCTTCCGGCTCAGGAACACGTCCACCCGCTTCGCATGCGCGTGGCGGGCCACGTTGGTCAGCGATTCCTGGAAGGTCCGGAAGAACGCGGTGGCGAGGGGCCGCGGGAGCTTGACGTCGCCGAGGTGCGAATGGACGCGGCAGCCGATCCCCGTCCGGGCTTCGAAGTCCTGGGCCTGCCACTCGATCGCCGCCTCGAGGCCCAGGTCGTCGAGCACCCCCGGCCGTAGCTCGCGCGCCAGGCGCCGCACGCGCTCGATCGTTTCCTCCGTGAGGTCCGACATTCCTTTGAGCCTCTCCCCGAGGGCTTCGGGTGTCGTCCCGGCGCCTCCCTCCCGGATCCGCGACGACAGGAGGGCGAGGTCCATCTTGAGCGCGGTGAGCGCCTGCCCCAGATCGTCGTGGATCTCGCGCGAGATCGTGCGCCGCTCCTCCTCGCGCGCCCACTCCACGTGCGCGGAGAGGTCGCTGAGCTGCCGCTGCGAGCGCCGCAGGTCCTCCTCCGCCTCCCGCCGGGAGGTCACGTTGAACATCACCCCCACGCACTCGCGGGCCGCCCCGTCGCCGGCGATCACCCGCACCACGTCGCGCAGCCAGACCACCTGGCCCCCGGCCGCGATCATCCGGAACTCGAAGGCGTGGTCGCGGGCCTGCTCGACGGCCCGGGTGTGGAACGACGTGGCCCACTCCCGGTCTTCCGGGTGGAGGTGGTCCGCCCAGAAGGCAGGCTCCTCCAGCCACCGCTTCAAGGAATAGCCGAGGAGCGCTTCCGCTTCCCGGCTGACGAACGTGAAGCGGGAGGTGCCGGGATCCGCCCGCCACACGATGGCCTGCACGCTCTCTACGAGCTGTTGCAGCTCCTCCTTCGCCTTCTGGAGGGCGGTCTGCGCGCGTACGTGCTCCGTGACGTCGTCGAAGGCGACGCCCACGCGCCGCCCCCGCACGGGGAAGATGCGCGAGGAATAGACGCGGTCGCCTATCGTCAGGCGCTCGATCACCCGGCTCTGCCCGGTGCGCGCCACCTCCACGAGGAGGGCGGGCAGCTCGGTGTCGTAGGCCTCGGGACGGAGGTCACCGAGGGTCCGGCCAAGCATGTCCTTGCTCGTCCCCAGCTCCCTCGCCCGCCGGTTGAACTCCACGAGCACGAGCTCGGGCGGATCGCCGGGGGCGAGCTCCCAGATGTTGAGACCGATGGGGACGTTCTCTCCGACCTCGAGATAGGCCTCGATGCGCTCGTCGCGATGCCGCCTCTCCGTCACGTCCTGGCACGTGCCGATGAGCCCGTGCACCCGCCCCGTCTCGTCCCGCGCCGGCTCACCCCGCACCTCGAGCGTCCGAGTCTGGCCGTCCGGCCGCAGGATCTGGTGGTCGAACGTGAAAGGGCGGCCCTCCTCGACCGACTCCCTGGCCTCGCCGCGCGCGCGCTGTCTCTCCTCCGGGGGAAGAGGGGCGAGGAGGCGGTCGATCGTGACCTTGTCCTGACGGGGGCGGAGGCCGAATATGCGGTAGAGCTCGTCCGACCACACGACCTCGCCGGTGTCCTTGTTCCACTCCCAGCTTCCGATGTGCGTGATCTCCTGGGACGCGAGGAGCAGCCGCTCGAGGTGGGCGGCCTTCGCCTCCGCCTCCCGCCGCAGGGTGACGCCGTTGGCGAGCCCCACGACACCCACGACGTGGCCGTCCTCCTCGTCGGGCACCACCGTGAACTCCACGTGGCGCACGTCGCCCCACGGGGTCCGGAAACGCACCACGAAGGGGGAGGGCGTCTCCCCGGCGAGGACGCGCGCGAACATCTCGCGGGCCCGAGGCGCGTCGCCGTCCGCCACGAACTGGACGAACTCCGTCCCCATCCAGTCCGCGAGGGGGCGGCCGATCAGGTTCTCGGGGGCGGGGACGAGCTCGCGGAGGCGTCCTTGGGGATCGAGCCGGAAGACGAAGGACCGGGCGGCCTCGTAGAGGCGGCGGAAACGGTCGTGACGCTCCCGCCGCGCGTCCGTCTCCGGGCGCGCGAGGGGCTTCGGGGGTTGTGGGACTCGGCGAGGGCGCACGTGGTCGACCGCTTTTGCCGGCCAGGGACCGGTAGCGCAGAGGGTACCACGCGGGCGGCGGGGCGACGCCCGGGGGCGGAGCTAGCGCTTCTTCCTGAGAGCGGCCTTCTCGCGGCGGAAGCAGCGGGGGCAGATCCCGTGGCTGAAGCCGCTCTCGCGGGGGTCCCAGTTCGAAGGCGTGCGCCAGCTTCCCTCGTGCCCGCGGACTTCGCCGCACCAGGCGCACTTGAGCGGCAAGTCGTGGCGTATCGAGCGCAGGCGGGGAACTACGGAACTCATTCTCGTCCTCTTCCTTCTCTTCTCTTTTTTCACCATTGCGGCGTGTTCGCGATCAGCTCCGCGGCGCGCACCGGGGGCACTGCTTCCGAATAGAGGTGCCCCTGTCCGAACGCGCACTCCAGGTTCGCCAGGGATTCCCCCTGGGCGGCGGTCTCCACTCCTTCCGCCACCACGTCCAGTCCGAGGTTGTGGGCGAGGGCCACGAGCGCCCGCACGATGGGGCTGCCGGGACCCGGGATCCGCGCCACGAAGGAGCGGTCGAGCTTCAGGGTGTCGATGGGGAAGCGGTGGAGCAGGCTCATGGAGGAATAGCCGGTGCCGAAATCGTCGATGGCGATGCGCACGCCCAGGTCCTTCAGGCGTCGGAGCTTCTCCGCCGCGGAGTCGAGGTTGGCCATGAGCACGCTCTCCGTGACCTCGAGGCCGAGAAGGCGGCCGGGGAGGCCGGTCTCCTCGAGGATCCGGGCCACGCGCTCCACGACGTCCGGCTCGGTGAGCTGGCGTCCGGAGAGGTTCACGCTCACGGGCAGGTCCACCCCGAACCTCGCCCGCCACGCGCTCGCGTGGCGGCACGCTTCGCGCAGGATCCACTGTCCCAGGGGGACGATGAGGCCGGTCTCCTCCGCGACTCCCACGAAGTCGGCGGGGAGGACGATTCCGCGGGCGGGATGGCGCCAGCGCAGGAGGGCCTCGAATCCGGCGAGCTTCCGGGTGCCGATGGCGACGATCGGCTGGAAGCAGACGAGGAATTCGTCGCGCTCGAGGCCGCGGCGGAGGTCGGTCTCCATCTCCAGCAGGGCTATGGCCCGGCGGTGCATCGCGGGGTCGAAGATCTCGTAGCGCGCCCGGCCCCCCGCTTTCGCGCGGTGGAGGGCGATGTCGGCGTCGCGCAGGACGTCCTCCGCACTCTCGTACCCGGTGGCGGAGAGGGCGATGCCGACACTCGCCGAGATCACGAGCTGCTGGGGGCCGGAAGGGACGTGGAGGGCGCTGGCGATGCGGGCGGCCGCCCGGGTGGCGTCGCTCAGGTCGGTCAGGTCCTCGAGGAGCAGCGCGAACGCGTCGCCTCCCAGCCGGGCCACCGTGTCCTCGGGGCGCAGGCAGCGGGCGATGCGGGCGCCGGCGTCGCGGATGAGCTCGTCGCCCGCGCGGTAGCCCAGCCCGTCGTTCACCACCTTGAACCGGTCGAGGTCCACCACGAGCACGGCGAAGGCGTAGTCCGGGTTCCGCTTGCCGCGCTCCACGGCGCGGCCCGCGCGGTCCATGAACAGGGCGCGGTTGGGCAGGCCCGTGAGCGCGTCGTGGAAAGCGTCGTGGATGACCTGCTGCTCGAGCAGCTTCCGCTCCGTGATGTCGGTGAGGGAGCCCGCGAACCGGTACGCGCGTCCGTGCTCGTCGCGCACGGCGAGGCCCCGGCAGAGCATCCAGCGCCAGGAGCCGTCCCGGTGCTGCACCCGGTGCTCGCTTTCGAAGTGCGCGGTCAGGCCCTCGAGGTGGGCCACGATCTCCATCCCCAGCCGGTCGCGGTCGGAGGGATTGACGCGGGAGAACCAGTCGCGGGGACAGGTGGTCGCAGGCGCGCGGTCGCCGCCGGGGCCGCCGAGCATCTCCGAGAACCGCGCGGAGAAGAAGATCTCGTTCGTCTTGAGGTCCCAGTCCCAGAGCCCGTCGCTCGCCCCCAGAGCGGCGAGCGCGTAGCGCTCCTCGCTCTTGCGGAGCGCCGTCTCCACCCGCTTGCGGTCCGTGATGTCGATCCCGCTCGCGATCACGCAGTCCTCGTCGTCGAGGCGGAGGCGCTCCGCGGAGAGGAGGACGTGCCGCGTGGTCCCGCCCGAGGCGAGGATGGCGATCTCGCGGGTCCGGATCGTCCCCTCCTGCTCCAGCCTTCGTTTCAGCTCGCGCGCCTCGTACGGGGTCTCCCACATCCCGAGCTCCTCGGGCGTGCGGCCGACGACCCCTCCCCGCTTCAGGCCGAGGCAGTGAAGGAACGCCTCGTTCGCTTCGAGGAAGCGGCCGTCGGAGAGGCGGCAGATCGCGAGCGCGCTCGGGTTCCCGCGGAAGGCCTTGACGAACTTCTCCTCGGAGAACCGGAAGGCGCTCTCCGCCCGGGAGCGCTCGTGCGCCTCGAAGCGGAGGGCGGAATGGGCGGCGCGCAGGGCGGCGCTGCGGGCGCGGGCGGTGCTCTCGACCTGGGCCTGCGCCTCCTGCACGTCCGGGGGCACGGGCCGTCCCTGGACCTCCGCGGCGGCGGCGGTGGCGCGGAGCCTCAGGATCGACTGCGTGAGCTGGGCGTCCTCCAGGGGCTTGCCGTCCAGGACCGCCATCCACACGCGACGCTCCCCGGGGAGGGGCACCCGCACCCCCACGTAGCTCTCGACCTCCGGCATCCCGAGGGCCGTGCCCACCGCGAACTCCTCCCAGGTTCCCGAGGCGTGGCAGGCCGATCCGTCCTCGAGCACCTCGCGGCAGGGAAGGTCGTCCAGCGAGTACACGAAGCCGGGAAAGGCGCGTCCTTCCAGCGAGACCGCGAGCGTGCGGGCGAGACGCCCGCCGGGCAGCGCCTCCGCGGCGAAAACGCAGGCAACGCCCAGGCCCTCGGCGAGGGCGTGCACGTGGGAGGCGAAGAGTGAAGCCTCGCGGCCCTCCGTTGCGCGGCGGGCCGGCGAGGAAGCGTCGGTCGGCATGGTCGAGTGCGAGTGCGCCCTGTCTCTCGTCAAAAAAAACCTGCGGCCGCGAGCGCGGCCCCCGTCGTGCCCGCGGCCGTCTTCGTCGCTCCGCTCTCTGGCCAGAAAGTGCGTCGCGACAGCCAACCATTGTGCGGATCGCGGGTTCCCCGGGATATCGGTCCGCGTCCCTCCCCGCTGTAGGAAGTTGGAAGAGCCGGCCGTAGGACGGACACTGACAGGCCTCCGCACGACCGTGCATCGTCTTAAGATGACGGGGTGACCCCCGCCCCCGTGGCGTCCTTTTTCGGGCCCGACGGGCTCCTGGCCCGCGCCCTGCCGGGCTACGAGGAGCGGCCGTCGCAGCAGCCGCCTCTCCGAAGCGGTGGACCGGACGTCCTTCGCGACGGGCGGCCTCCTCCTCGCCGAGGCGGGGACGGGCACGGGCAAGACGCTCGCCTATCTCCTGCCCGCGGTGGAGCTCGGCCGGCGCGTCGTCGTCTCCACCGGCACCAAGAACCTGCAGGAGCAGCTCGTCGACAAGGACCTGCCGCTTCTCGCCCGGGCCCTCGGCCGGGACCTCTCGCGTCGCGGTGATGAAGGGCCGCGGCAACTACCTCTGCCTCCTCCGCTACCGCTCCTTCGGCGCAGGCGGGCAGCTTCCGGCGCCTCGACGAGATCCCGCTCTTCCGGGCCGTCGAGGACTGGGCTCCCGACACCGACACCGGCGACCGCGCGGAGATCGCGGACCTGCCCGACTCCGTGGACTTCTGGCGCGAGATCTCGGCCACGAGCGAGAACTGCATCGGCCAGTCCTGCCCCGACTTCGACGCCTGCTGGGTGACCCGCATGCGCCAGCGCGCGCTCGAGGCCGACCTCGTGGTCGTGAACCACCACCTGCTCTGCGCCGACCTCGCGGTGAAGGACTCGAGCAGCTACGGCCAGGTCATCCCCCCCTACGACACGGTGATCCTCGACGAGGCCCACCTCCTCGAGGACGTGGCCACCCAGTACTTCGGCGTCCAGGTCTCCTCGCACCGCGTGGAGGAGCTGCGCCCGCGACGTGGAGCGCGAGCTGAAGGCGGCCAGGCTCGACGCCCGGGAGGTGCTCGCCGAGGTGGACGCGGTGCGCCACCGCGCGGAGCGCCTCTTCGCGCTCCTCCAGCGCGGGACGGGGCGGCGCCTCGGCCCCGGATGGATGACGAGCCGGCTCGCCGAGGAGTCGGGAGCGCTCCTCACTCCGGCTCGAGGGCCTGCGCACCGCGATCCTCGCCGTCCCCGACCGGCCCGAAGCCCTCACCGGCCTCGCCGCCCGCGCGCAGGCGCTCTCGCGACGGAGATCGGCTTCGTGCTCGCCGCGGAGGACGACGGCCACGTCTACTTCGTGGAGACCCGCGGCCGCGGGGTGTTCCTCCGGGCCACTCCCATCGACGTCTCCGAGCGGCTGCGCGAGCTGCTCTTCGAGCGCACGCGCGCCGCCGTGCTCACCTCGGCGACCCTCGCGGTGGACGGCCGTTTCGACTACGTCAAGGACCGCCTGGGGCTCGAGCGCCTCGGAGGAGCTGCGTGCTGCCCTCGCCGTTCGACTTCGAGGAGCAGGCCGATCCTCTACGTGCCCCGGCGCATGCCGGAGCCCGCCTCGCCCGCCTTCGTGGACGCGGCGGCGGAGGAGGTGGTGAAGCTCCTCGTGGAGACCCGCGGCCGCGCCTTCGTGCTCTTCACCTCCTACGCGAACATGAACGCGGTGGCCGAGCGCATCGCGGGACGGGTGGAGTTCCCGCTCCTCATCCAGGGCGAGGCCCCGAAGGCCGCGCTCCTCGAGACGTTCCGCACGACGCCCGGAGCGGTGCTCCTCGCCACCGCTTCCTTCTGGCAGGGCGTCGACGTGGTGGGGGAGCAGCTCTCCTGCGTGATCATCGACAAGCTGCCCTTCGCTTCGCCCGGCGACCCCGTGGTGGCCGCGCGCATCGAGCGGCTGCGCAACCGCGGGCGGCAATCCGTTCGGCGAGTACCAGGTGCCGGTGGCCGTGCTCATGCTCAAGCAGGGGCTCGGCCGGCTCATCCGCTCCGCCTCCGACCGCGGGATCCTGGCCGTGCTCGACAGCCGGATCGTGCGAGAAGGCCTACGGCCGGCGCTTCCTCGACAGCCTGCCCCCCGCCCGCCTCGTCCACGACCTGGACGAGGTGCGCGGCTTCATGTCCTGAGGCTCACTCCAGCGGAGACTCGCGGGCGGCGCCCCGGGCCTCGCCCCGCAGGGTGAGGACGGCGGCCATCACGACGAGCGCGCCCCCGACGAGGAAAAGGCGATCCGGCAACTCCCGCCATATCCACCAGTCGAAGAGCCCCGCGAAGATGGGACCGACGAAGATGAAGGGGCCGACGAGGGCGGCGGGGGCGAGCGAGTAGGCCCTGGTCATCTCGAGCTGGCCCAGCGTGGCGAGAACGCCCATGACGAGCAGGATCGCCCACATCGTGCCGGAGGGCCGCCGCCACGCGAGAAGGGCGAGGGGAAGGCCGCCGAGGGTGCCGATGAGCGCGAAGTAGAAGACGATGCGGGCGGCGGGCTCCGTGCGCGTGAGGCGGCGGATCCCCACCTGGGCCACCGCTCCCAGCATCGCGGAGAGGAGGCCGACGAGAGAGGCGGCCGCGAAGATCTCGCTGCCCGGCCGCAGCACGAGCAGGATCCCCGCGAGGCCCAGGGCGAGCACGCGCCAGAGCTTCTCGGGAACCCTTTCCCCCAGCCAGACTCGCCCCACGAGCGGCAGGAAGAGCGGGACGGACTGGTTGAGGAGCACCGCGGTGGCGAGGCGGAGGTGGGCGATCGCGTAGAAGAAGCAGTACATCGCGGCGAGGCCGGCGATCCCGCGGGCGAGGTGCCCGCGCACGTCCCGCGTGCGCAGCCCCTCGCGGCCCCCGGGGAGGAGCCAGGGCAGGAGGACGACGAGGCCCACCGCGTTCCGGAAGAAAACGACCATCGCGTTCGGCAGCTCGCGGGCGGCGAGCTTGATCGCGGCGCCCATCGCGGCGAAGAGCAGCCCGGCGGCCACCATGTGGACCGCGGCGCGGGGGAGGTCGGTTCTCGGGGACGCGGGCAAACGGCCGATCGTACCCCAGGCCGCCCCTTCCGCCCGCGCTCTTTCCTGACGTAGACTGGAACTCCGTTTGAGGAGGCAACCATGAAGCGTGCGCTTTTCGCGGGAGGGCTCCTTTTGTGCTTCGCCCTCCTCTCTTCCACGACGGCGCTCGCGCAGACGGGCAGCGCGCGCGGGAAGGTCGTGGACGAGAAGGGCCAGGCCATCCCCGAGGCCAAGGTCACGATCGAGTTCCAGGGCGGGGTCACGCGCAAGTACGAGACGAAGACCAACAAGCGGGGCGAGTTCATCCAGGTGGGCATGCCCCCGGGGACCTACAAGTTCACCGCGTTCAAGGAGGGGCTGCAGGGCACCTTCATCGAGACGCGGGTCCAGCTCGGCGATGCCACGCAGATCCCCGACATGGTCCTGAAAGTGCCGGCGGCGGGGGCGGGGGCGGCGGGCGGGACTGGCGACCAGATCCGCACCCAGTTCAAGCAGGCCATCGACCTCACCACGGCGGGCAAGCTCGACGAGGCGGAGGCCACGTACAAGGCGATCATCGCCATCGACCCGCAGATCTCCGAGGTGTACCAGAACCTCGGGTACGTGTATTCGCAGAAGAAGGACTGGGCGGCGGCGGAAGGCGCCTATCTGAAGGCCATGGAGCTCAAGCCCGGCAACTCCGACCTCGCGAGCGCCCTCGCCCGGATCTACCAGGAGTCCGGTCAGTCCGACAAGGCGACGGCCCTCATGGCCAAGACCGCGGGCGAGAACCCCGCCGACGCCAAGGCCCAGTTCAACGCGGGCATCTTTGCCCTGAACTCGGGCAAGTCGGAAGAGGCGATCGCCGCCTTCCAGAAGGCGGTGGCCGCCGATCCCACCCTCGGCGAGGCCAACTACTACCTCGGCACGCTCATGGTCGGTCAGAACAAGGTCGCGGACGCGGTGCAGTACCTGGAGAAGTACCTCGCGATGAGCCCCACGAACGCACAGAACAAGGCCACCGCCGAGGGGCTGCTCGCGGCGCTCAAGCCCAAGAAGTGATCGCCGGTCGCGTCGCCGCCGTCCGGGAGCGCATCGCCCGGGCGGCGGCCCGCGCGGGCCGGCCCCCCGGAGACGTGACGCTGGTCGCGGTCAGCAAGACCTTTCCCGCCGACGCGGTCCGCGAGGCGTTCGAGGCTGGTGTCCGTGACTTCGGCGAGAACAAGGTCCAGGAGGCGGAGGGAAAGGTGGGAGCGCTCGCCGACCTACGCTCGAGTGGCCTTCGCTGGCATCTGGTAGGACATCTCCAATCGAACAAGGCTCGGAAGGCCGGGGCATTGTTCGACTGGGTGCATTCCGTCCACGACGCCGACCTCGGTCGTCGGCTGAACGAGGTCGGCGTCGTCTCTGGCAAGGTCGTTCACGCCCTCGTCCAGGTCGACCTCGCCGGCGAGACGACCAAGTCCGGCGTCCCCGAAGCAGAGCTGTTCTCTACGCTGGAGTCCCTTCAGAGCCTGTCTTCGCTGAGCGTCGAAGGCCTCATGATCCTTCCGCCCTACGACGAAGACCCGGAGAAGTCCCGCCCCTACTTCCGTCGCCTGCAGGGAGCTGCGCGACCGCGCGCAGGCGGCGGGACTGCTCCGAGACGGCGGCCTCTCGATGGGCATGAGCCACGACTTCGAGGCCGCCGTGGAAGAAGGGCGCGACACTCGTGCGCGTGGGAACCGCCATCTTCGGCGACCGGACACGCAAGGACTGAAAGGAGCTCGATGTACTTCTTCGGCAACATCCTGATCGGCGTGGCCCGGGTGATGGACTTCGTGCTGCAGCTCTACATGTTCGTCCTCTTCGGCCGCGCGATCTGCTCGTGGGTCCAGGCGAATCCCAGAAACGGCATCGTCCAGTTCCTCTACATGGCCACCGAGCCCCCGCTGCGCCTGATCCGGCGTCTCCTGCCGATGAACCTCCGCTACTTTCCGATCGACATCGCGTTCCTCGTGCTGGTGGGGATCGTGGTCTTCCTGGAGTACGGCATCGTCCCGTCGATCCTGCAGCTGGGGCGCCAGATGGGCGGAGCGGGCGGGGTATATTGAGAAAATCGTTGAACCGTGACACCCTAAAGCGTCGTCACGGAGGCGAAAATCCATGAAGATCTCGCCCATGGACATCCAGCGGCAGACCTTCGAAGCGTCCTGGCGCGGATTCGACCGCGAGGAAGTGCGGACGTATCTGGGCCTGATCGCCGAAGAGCTCGCCGCCCTCCAGCGCGAGCGCGACACCCTCCACCAGCAGTCGCAGCACCTGCAGGCGGTGGTGGACGAGGCGCGGGAGCGCGAGGGAATCCTGAAGAACACGCTCCTCACGGCCCAGCGGGCATCGGAGGAGATCAAGGAGAACGCGCGCCGCTCCGCGGACGGCACGGTCAAGGAGGCGGAGCTCCAGGCCGATCGCCTGCTCGAGCTCGCCCAGTCGCGCGCCCACGAGGTGGAGCGGAGCATCCTCGACCTCCGAGGCCACCGCACGTCGCTCCGCACGGACATCCGCGCCTTCATCACCCGGCTCACCCACCTTCTCGACCTGCAGGAAGAGGCGGAGCTGGAGGACAACCTGCGCTTCCTGAAGCGGCGCGAGGAGGCGCGGTAGCCCTCGATCTGCGGGCGTCGAGAGAGGGTGTCGTCCTGCGGGTGCGTGTCACACCTCGCGCTCGCCACGATTCGCTCGGCGGCGAGCGCGAGGGAGCCCTTCTCGTTCGGTTGACCGCGCCTCCAGTCGAAGGGGCGGCCAATGCGGCCTTGATGAAATTGATCGGCAAGAAAGTAGGGATACCGCCCTCGGCCGTCCGCATCACGAGAGGGACGAGCGGGCGGGACAAGAGCGTCCTCCTCGTCGGGACGGAAGTCTCGAGTGTCCGCGCGCTCCTTGAGGACCCCGACGAGGAGGACGTGGGGTGATCGAAGCCGATTTCATCGTCCGTCGGGTCGGGCTTCTCGCGACGCTGGCGGGGCCGGCTCCGCGGACGGGGACGGCCATGAGGGATCTCGCCGTCCGGAGAGAGTGCGCGCTCGCCGCCGCCGACGGGCGGATCCTCTGGATCGGCGACGAGACGGCCGTGGAGTCCTCTGTCCGGCTCGCTGCGGAGGGCGAGAGCCTGGACGCGGAAGGCGCCGCTGTGCTGCCCGGCTTCGTGGACGCGCACACGCACCTCGCCTTCGCGGGCGAGCGCGACGAGGAGATCCGGCAGCGGCTCGCGGGGGCGAGCTACAAGGAGATCGCCGCCGCGGGCGGGGGCATCGTCCGTTCCGTCGCGGCCACCCGCGCGGCTTCGCGGGAGGAGCTGGCCGCCCTCGTCGAGGACCGGCTGGACGAGATGCTCCTCTGCGGCACCACCACCGCCGAGGTCAAGAGCGGGTACGGGCTCTCGACGGAAGCGGAGATCCGCTCCCTGGAGGCGATCCGTCTCGCCGCGTCCCGCCATCCCGTCTCCGTGGTCGCGACGTTCCTGGGGGCGCACGAGGTCCCGCCCGAGCACCGCGGCGATCGCGCGCGCTACGTGGAGGTCCTGACGGGCGAGATGATCCCGGCGGTGGCGGAGCGGGGCCTCGCCGAGTTCGCCGACGTCTTCTGCGAGGAGGGCGTCTTCACAATCGAGGAAAGCCGGAAGATCCTGCTCGCCGCGCGCGCACGAGGGCTGAAGCTGCGGATCCACGCCGACGAGCTCGCGTCCACCGGGGGGGCCGAGCTTGCCGGCGAGCTCGGCGCGCGCTCCGCCGACCACCTGGTCCACGTCTCGGAGAAGGGTATGCGGGCGCTCGCCGCCGCTTCGTGCGTGGCGACGCTCCTGCCCACGGCCGCCTTCTACCTGCGCCTCGGCCGCTTCGCTCCCGCGCGGGCGCTCGTGGACGCGGGGGCCCCCGTGGCGCTCGCGACCGACGCCAACCCGGGGGGCGGGCTTTCGCCCTCGCTCCCGTTCGCCATTGCCCTGGCGTGCTTCGGCATGGGCCTGTCCCTGGAGGAGGCGACGGCCGCGGTCACCGTGAACGCCGCCTGCTCCCTCGACCGGCAGGACGAGGTGGGCCGTCTCGAGGTGGGGCGCCGGGCCGACCTCGTTCTCCTCCGGTCGGCCCGCCTCCTCGACCTCGTGCGCGTGGGCGTGCCCGCGATCCGCGCGGTGGTCAAGGGGGGACGGGTCGTGGTGCGCGACGGCGCCCGGGTTCGCTAGCTCCCCTTGGGCGCCCCCAGCCCGAGCTGCTGGGCCACGAACGCCATGAGGTCGGCGCGGGCGGAGATGAGCTTGTCCGTCGGTGTGTACCCGTGGCTGCTCTGCGTCTCCACGCGCAGCAGCACGGGCTTGGGACAGCCCTGGTCCGCCTGCAGCTCCGCGGTGAACTTATAGGAGTGGCTCGGCACCACGCGGTCGTCGTGGTCGGACGTGGTCACGAGTGTCGCGGGATAGCAGGTGCCCCGCTTCAGGTTCTGGAGCGGAGAGTAGGCGCGGATGTAGCCGAAGTCCTGGGCCTCGTCCGCGTTGCCGTACTCGATCGTCCACGCCGCGCCCCCCGTGAACTTGTGGTAGCGCAGCATGTCCATGACCCCCACCGCGGGCAGCGCGACCGCGAAGAGGTCCGGACGCTGGGTCATCGCCGCGCCCACGAGCAGGCCCCCGTTGGACCCGCCCGCGATCACGATCCGCGAGGGGCTCGTTACCTTCTCCTTGACGAGGTATTCGGCGGCGCCGATGAAGTCGTCGAAGACGTTCTGCTTCTTCTCCTTCATCCCCGCGCGGTGCCATTCCTCGCCGTACTCGCCGCCTCCGCGCAGGTTCGGGACCGCGAAGACGCCGCCCATCTCGAGCCACGCCGCCACCCACGGCGAATAGGTCGGCCGCACGCTCACCGCGAAGCCCCCGTAGGCGAAGAGCCAGACGGGGTTCGACCCGTCCTTGCGCAGGCCCTTGCGGGCGGTCACGAACATCGGCACCCGCGTTCCGTCCTTCGAGCTGAAGAAGACCTGGGTCGTCTCGTAGGCGCTCGCGTCGAAGACGGCGGGCGGGGGCTCGAAGGGGGCCTGGGTCTTCGCGCGGACGTCGTAGCGGTAGACGGTCGCGGGCATGAGCTGCGAGGTGAACTGGTAGAAGAGCTCGTCCCCGTCCTCGCGCCCCGTGAAGTTCGCGGCGGTGCCCACGCCGGGCAGCGCTAGCTCGCCCTCGCGTACGCCGTCCAGCGTGTACACGTCCACGCGGCTCTTCACGTCCACGAGGTAGCCGGCGAAGATCCTCCCGCCTGCGACCGCAGCTTCCTCGAGCGGGTATTCGGTCTCGGGCACGAGGGTCTTCCAGGCCGCCCGCCCCGTCTTGAGCCGCGGGTCGATCGCGATCACGCGGCGCTTGGGGGCCTCGAGGTCGGTCCGCGCGAAAAACGTCCCCGCGCGGTTCCCGATCACCTCGAACCGGGCGAGGAACTCGTCGACGATCGGCACGACGGGCGCGTCCAGCCTGGGCTGCAGCGGGTCGCCGAGGTCTGCGTAGTAGAAGCGGTTCCGCGGGTCGGAGCCCTGCCGGAGGTACACGATCAGATAGCGCCCGTCCTCCGTGACGCCGGAGGAGATGAACCAGCGCGGGTTATCCGGCCGCTCGTAGACGAGCCGGTCCTCGGACTGCGGCGTGCCCACGCGGTGGTAGTAGAGCCGGTGGTTCAGGAGCTCGGCCGAGAGCTCCTGGCCCTTGGGCGGCTGCGGGAAGCGTGAGTAGAAGAAGCCTTTCCCGTCCTTCGTCCAGCCGATGCCGGAGAAGCGGAACCACTCCACGCGGTCGTCGAGGTCCTTCCCCGTCGCGATCTCGCGGACGTGGATCGTCTGCCAGTCCGCCCCTCCCGGGGCCAGGCCGTACGCGAGGTACTTCCCGTCCGGCGAGGCCGACGTCTGGGACAGCGCGACCGAGCCGTCCTTCGAGAGCGTGTTCGGGTCGAGGAGGAGGTGCTCTTCCGCGGTCAGCGAGGCGCGCACGTAGAGCGGAGACTGCTGCTGGAGGCCCGTGTTCCGCCGGTAGAAAAGCTGGCCCGCTTCACGGTAGGGCACGTTCGTGCGCGGGTAGTCCCAGAGCGCGGTCAGCCGCTTCTCGATCGCGGCGCGCGCCTGGATCTTCTCGAGGTACCCGAACGCCAGCTTGTTCTGCGTCTCGATGAAGGTCGCGGTGTCCGGAGAGCTCAGGTCCTCGAGCCATCGGTAGGGATCGGCGACCTTGGTGCCGTGGAAGTCGTCCACGGTTTCGATCTTCCGGGTGGAGGGGTACGAGAGGGACGGCTCGGCCGCAGGGGTCCCGGGCGCCGCCAGCAGCAGGAAAAGGGCCGCGGAGCAAAACCGACGGGCATTCACGTGCATGAACTCGACCTCCGGTGTGGCTTGAACCTCGATTCTAGCCCGGCCGGGCTGGGGTTGAGCACGGTCAGGGGAACGTCCGGGCATAGCAGAGCAGGTCGGACGGCTCGCCCGGCGAGAGGTTGGGTAGCTCCGCGTAGAGGTGAAGCGTCCCCTCGCGAGTGAACCCGCACTTCTCCAGCACCCGCCACGACGGCCGATGGTCGGGATGGCAGAGGGCCTGGAGCCGCCGCACGCCTAGCCGCTCCGTGGCCGCGACGACGGTCCCAAGGGCTTCCGTCGCGTATCCCTGCCCCCACGCGTCCCGGGCCAGCACGTAGCCCGTGGTCGCCCGCTGGAGGCTCTCGAACGCGAGGCCGGTGCTGCCGAGGAGCGTCCCGTCGGCGCGGGACTCGATGAGGTAGGGGCCGGCGGGCCACCCCTCCCATTCCGCGTCGCTGTAGACGAGAAACGCCCGGGTCTGGTCGAGGGAGACGTGCCGCGGAAAGCTCAGGTAGCGGGTGACCTCGGCATCGCCTGAGTAGCGGCGGAAGATCGCCTCGGCGTCCGCGGGGACGGGACGGCGCAAGACGAGACGCGCCGTCTCGATGCGCTCGGGAGCCTTGCCGGTCATGACTTCATCGTAGCCTCACGCCGGGTCTAGTCCAGGACAGCCGTGGCCTCGATCTCCACGAGGAACTCCGGGCGGGCGAGCGACGTCACCCCGATCCACGTGCTCGCCGGCTTCACCGGACCGGGAAAGGCCTGGCGGAGCGCGCCCCCGACGGCCGCCGCCATCTCGGGCCGATACCCGACCACGTAGATCCGCACCGACACCACGTCGTCCATCGTGCCGCCGCTCGCCTCCACCACGGCCCGCACGTTCGCGAACGCCTGGTGGGCCTGGGCGTGGAGGTCGGAGCCGCCGACGATCCTCCGGCTCGCGTCCCACGCGGTCTGCCCGGACAGGTAGAGCGTTCGTCCGCCGCGGGCGACGACACCCTGGGAGAAGCCGAGGTCGACGCTCGGGAAGACCGATTCCGGGTTGACGGGCTCCTTGCGCTCCTTGCCGCTGCGCGTCATTGCTTCACGAGCTCTCGCCCCCTGGGCCTTGCACCGCGCGACTCGATCGTCGCATAGTCCGACAGTCCAAGGAGGTCACGTGCCGAGAATCAACTGGGGCCGCGTTCTCGCCGGGGGCTTGCTGGCCGCGATCATCGCCTTCCTCTCCGACGGCTTCCTGCACGAGAAGCTGCTCGCCGCGGACTGGAAGGCCGTCTACGCCGGGCTGGGGATCTCGGAGCCTGGGCAGGGCAGCCACGGTCTCGCTCTCGCCTACTTTGCCGTGTTCGAGCTGGGCCGGGGTCTGGTTTCGCTCTTCCTCTACGCCGCGATGCGCAGCGGCTTCGGGCCGGGCCCGAAGACTGCGGCGCTCGCGGGAGTGGTCGCCTGGATCGCCTTCTCCGTCACGGGCCCCGCCCAGTTCATCCCACTGGGGTTCTTCTCGCATGCCCTGTGGGTGAAGGCGGGGGCGTTCCAGCTCGTGACGTCGGTCGTCGCCGCGATCGCGGGAGCGGCGCTCTACCGCGAATAGACCGGGGTGCCGCTCAGCGGATGAAGTACCCGGACACGCGCCACGCGCCGTCCGGATCGGCCATGGGTGTGACGGTCTCGACCGCGGAAGCCCGCTTCTCGAACACGCTTTCGTACTGGATCACGACATATCGGCCCGCGGGCGCGCCCGGCAGCTTCTCGGAGTACTCCCGCGACTTCACCTTGCGCGACACGAGCTTGCCGAGAGGGGAGCGCGCGCTGCCAGCCGCCTGAGCCCAATCGTCCTGCTTGACCGCCGCCTTGAACAGCTTCGCCGCCTGTTCCCACGACGCCTTGTAGTCCCCTTCGTCGACGAGCTTGAGCCACGACTCGGCGGCGGCCTGCGCCGCGTCTTCGGGCTTGTCGGGGGCGCCCGTGATCCCGGGACCCGGCCGAGCGGCCGTCAACAGGGCGAATGCGGCTCCGAAGGCAAACGCTTTCTTCATGGCACTCCCCTCCGAGCGAGTCAGGGCTCTCCCGTCGCGAGACAGTACGTTTGCGAGAGACCGCTGCGCCACGCTGCGGAGTCGGCGAAGGGCGACTGTCCTCCGGGCAAGGCGTCGGCTTCGACCTTGCTCCTCTGGAAGGCGTACCCGGGGTGATTGACGTCCACTTGAACGAGGACCCCCTTCAACTGGCCGGCGGCCAGCGAGCCTTCGAAGCGATGCAACAGCCAGAGGGTCCGCTCCTCGCGCTCACGCCCGGACGCCTCGTACACCCAGGCCTTGCGTGAGAGCAGGAAGCCGAACGAAACCGACGTGCCGTTCGCCTCGCACCGGCCATCCCGCAGCAGAACCGCACTGGGTCGCTTCTGAGCGGAACCGTCGCAGGTGTCGAGTTTCTCGCTCGGCACTACGACTCCCAGAAGGGTGGCGCCCTGGCACCAGACGTGGGCCTTCGGTGGCGAACCCGGAGTCGCCGACTGCCCTGGAAGCACGATCGGAAACACGCCAGCCGGCGCCACGCCCTGCTCGGCCAACGCGGGCACCGACACCGAGGCGAGGCTGCCGGCGAGACCGATGAGAACGATGAAGCGCCTGGACATGGTGAGCCCCCCTACCGCGTATTCGGAACTCTAACCCAGGTTCGTTCCGAGTCCGGCCCCGGGTTGGCGGAAGTGTCGATTCTTTCGCGGGGAGATCCGAGGCGATGCCGCGCACGTTGTTGAACCGTCCATCGGCAGACATGCGATCGAGGAGATAGACCGAGTCGACGGGGCGTCGATCAAGTAGTACTCCGTCCGGAATGGGTAGATCGGTAACTCGGTCCGGACGGAGTTGGGACCAGTCAGTCCTTTCCGCGGCCCGAGACGGCGGTGGCGATACCGAGGCCCAGGTATACCGTTCCGGCCACATAGCGCTGACCCCGGCGGAAGCCCGAGTGGTTCCGCAGGAAGCCGGACGCCGACCCGGCGAGGAGCACCCACGTGCCGTCGGTGATCGTTCCCATGATCGTGAAGATGAGCCCCAGGAGCAGCACCTGGGCGGCCACCGCCCCCCGCGCGGGGTCGACGAACTGGGGCAGGAAGGCCAGGAAGAAGAGGGCGTTCTTGGGGTTGAGGACGTTGACTACCACCCCCTGGATGAAGATGCGCCGGAGGCTCCGCTCGGGGGGCAGGACGTCCGCGGTCGCCGCCGGCTCGTGGCGGGTCAGGGTGCGCACGCCCAGATAGATAAGGTAGGCCGCCCCTGCGTACCGGAGGACCCTGAACGCGAGCGCGGACGAGACGAGGACCGCCGACACCCCGAAGGCCGCGGCCGCCACGTGGATGAGGGTGCCCACCTCGATGCCGAGGACGGAGACGATCCCGGCGGCGCGCCCCTGCTCGACGCTTCGGGCCACGATGTAGAGGACCGCCGGTCCGGGCGTGATCAAGAGGATGCCCGCGGCGGCCACGAAGGGCCCGAGTGTCGTCGTGTCGATCACGCGTCCCTCCCGCCTCGGATCCGCGTGCCATAATCCACGCGTTCCGAGGTCGTTGCCCGGAGCTCGCCCATGCCCCCTCCGCCCGACGAGCCGCCCCCGCGAGCAGGCGACCGCACCGAGCACGACGACGTTTCGGGCGACGCCCTCACTGCCCCGGGCGCCGCGGGCGAGGGAGCGCCCATCTTCTCACGCGACGAGCTGGTCGCGACCCGCTACCGCATCGTGAGGTTCATCGCCCGCGGGGGCATGGGGGAGGTGTACGAAGCCGAGGACCTCGAGCTGGGGGTGCGGGTCGCCCTGAAGACCGTGCTCCCGGACGCGGAGGGCCGGAGCCACGCGGCCGAGCGCTTCAAGCGGGAGATCCAGCTCGCGCGACAGGTGACCCACCCCAATGTCTGCCGCATCTTCGACCTCGTCCGCCACACCCACGCGTCGGCCGCGGAGCGGGAACGGGACGTGCTCTGCCTGACCATGGAGCTGCTGGCCGGCGAGACGCTGCGGGAACGGTTGCGGCGGACGGGCGCCCTGAGCGCGGCGGAGGCTCTGCCGATCGTGGAGCAGGTCGCATCGGCGCTCGCGGCCGCCCACCGGGTGGGGGTGGTCCACCGCGACTTCAAGAGCCCGAACGTGATGCTCGTGCCGGCGGCGGAGGGAGGGGTTCGAGCGGTGGTCACCGACTTCGGGCTCGCCCGCCCGTCGCCGGGGTCGGAGTCGGGCGCGGTCACGGTGACGCGGAAGATCATGGGCACGCCCGCGTACATGGCGCCCGAGCAGATCGACGGCAGGCCCGTGACCGCCGCCGCCGACATCTACGCGCTCGGCATCGTGATGCACGAGATGGTCACGGGCCGCCGGCCGTTCGCGTCCGAAGACTCCTTGACCCTGGAGAAGACGAGCCGGACCGAGCCCGCATCGTCGCCCCGGGAGCGCCCCTCCGGCCTCAACCCGAAATGGGAGTCGGTCATCCTCACCTGCCTCCGGCGGGATCCCACCCAGCGCTTCTCCACCGCGGACGACGTCGCCCGCGCGCTCCGCGGGGAGCCGCTCTCGTCCACGCTGCGCATCGCTTCCCGGAGGCGCGGCGACTGGCGGCTGGTGGCGGCGGGCGTGGTAGCGCTCCTGCTGCTGAGTGGCGTCGCCTATTGGGCGGTCCGCTCGATTCGGGCGACGCAGGGGATACCCCCGCCGGAGGGCGCGCCGTCGAGCGCGCCCGTTCGAGCGCGCCCGGTCGTGGCCGTCCTCGGATTCAAGGACCTCGGGGGCAGGAAGGACGACGCCTGGCTCGCCGCCGCTCTTTCCGAGATGATCGCGAGCGAGCTCGCCGCGGGGGAGAGCCTTCGGGTCGTCAGCGGCGACCAGGTGGCCCGCATGAAGCTCGACCTTTCACTCAAGGACACCGACGACCTGGGGCCCGAGCGCCTCTCCCGGGTACGTGCCCACCTCGGGGCCGATCGCGTGGTCGTGGGCTCGTACCTCGCTCTCGGAGCGGCCTCGGCCCGGCGGCTGCGCCTCGACGTGCGCGTGCAGTCCGCCTCCGACGGCGAGACCCTCGCCTCCCTGAACGAGGCCGGCTCCGAGGCGGAGCTGTTCGAGCTCGTCTCCCGCGCCGGATCGCGCCTCCGCACGAGCCTGGGCGCGCGAGTGCTCTCGAAGGAGCAGGAGGGGGCGCTCCGCGCCTCCGTCCCCTCGAGCCCCCAGGCGGCCCGAGCCTACGCCGAGGGGCTCGCGAAGCTGCGGATCTTCGATGCCGTGGGGGCGCGCCCGCTTCTGGAAGCGGCCGTGCGCGCGGAGCCCGCGCATCCCCTCTTCCACGCGGCCCTCGCCGAGGCCTGGTCCGCCCTCGGCTACGACGTCGCCGCGAGCGGGCACGCGAAGCGGGCCTTCGAGCTCGCGTCCGCGCTGTCGCGCGAAGAGCGACTGACCGTGGAAGCCCGTTACCGCGAGACCACGAAGGAGTGGGACCGCGCGGTCGAGCTCTACCGGAGCCTCTGGAACTTCTTCCCCGACAACCTGGAGTACGGGCTGCGGCTGGCGGCGGCCGAGGAGAGGGCCGGCAAGCGCACGGAGGCGCTGGCCACGGTGCAGACCCTCCATGCTCTGCCCGCTCCCGACGGCGAGGACCCGCGCATCGATCTCCTGGAGGCGCGGGTCGCCTACCGGCTCTCCGACTTCGCGCGGCAGCGCGCCGCGGCGGAGCGGGCGGCCGCGGCGGCATCCGCCCGGGGGGCGCGGCTGCTCGATGGCCGCGGCCCGGTCGCAGGCGGCGGAAGCGGCGGGATCCGTCGGCGAGTCCGACCGCGCCCTGGCCCAGCACGACGAGGCGCGCGCCATCTTCGCCGCCGCCGGCGATCGCTCGGGCGTGGCGCGCAGCCTGATCGGCATGGCCAACGTCCACTACCGGAGGGGCGATCTCGACGACGCCAAGACGCTCTACGAGCGGGGTCTCGCCGTGCACCGGGAGACGGGCAACGAGTTCGCGGTGGCGTGGACGCTCCACGGCTTCGCCAACGTGCTGAGCGACCGTGGCGACTTCACCGGCTCCCGTCGCGTCCAGGAGCAGGCGCTCGTCCTCCATCGGCGGATCGGCGATCGGGGGGGCGAGGCGGGCTCCCTGGGCAACATCGCGAGCCTTCTCCAATACCAGGGCGATCTCGCCGGCTCCCGGCGCATGCACGAGCAGGCCCTCGCCATCTTTCGCGACGTCGGCGAGAAGGGGCCCGCCGCCATCGAGCTGACCAACATCGCGATCGTGCTGGCCGCGCAGGGCGACCTCAGAGGGGCGCGGACGCTGCTCGAGGAGTCCCTCGTGATCAAGCGCGAAACGGGCAACCGCAGCTCCGTCGCATTCTCCCTGAGCGAGCTCGGGGGCGTCGCCGCCGCGGAAGGAGATCTCGCCACGGCCCGGCGGCACTTCGAGGAGGCGCTGCGCATCCGGGAGGACCTGGGCCAGAAGGTGAGGGTGGCGGAGAGCCGGCTCGCTCTCGCGAGCCTGAGCGTGGACGAGGGCCGAGCCGCGGAGGCGGAGCCGGTGGCCCGGGAAACGGCGGGCGTCTTCCGGGCCGAGAAGAGGGACGATCTCGAGGGCAGCGCGTGGCTCGTCGTGGCGCGATCGCTCGTGGCCCAGGGGAAGGCGGAGGCGGCGCGCCCGCTGGCCCGGGACGCCTCGCGGCTGCTCCGCTCCAGCGAGGACCGGACGTCTCGGATCTTCCTGGCCTTGGCCGTGGCCCGAATCGAGGCCGCGGCGGGGGGCTCCGACGCGGACCGGGCCTCGAAGGCGCTCGCCGCCGCGGTGGCCGACGCCGCGAGCATCGGACACGTCGCCCTCGAGCTGGACGCGCGACTGGCGCTCGTCGAGGTCGAGGTCCGTCGCGGGCGGCCGTTGGCTCTCGACCACGCGGCTGCGCTGGAGAAGGACGCCCGGGCGAAGGGCTTCGGCCTCATCGCGACGAAGGCCGAAGCACTCGGCCGTCCTTGACGACCATGCGGATGCGGCGGGTGTTCCGGATGTCCTCGAGGGGGCTCGCCTCCAGCACCACCAGGTCCGCGAGGCGACCCGCCTCTATGGTTCCCGCGTCGAGGCCGAGAGCGGAAGCTCCGTTCCTCGTCGCGATCGACAACCCGTCGAGAGGGGAGATGCCCGACTCGACGAGCAGCTCCAGCTCCCGATGGAAGCCGGCGCCGGGGACGACCCACGGGTTGGGGAGATCGGAGCCCGCGACGAGGCGCACGCCGCGCTTCTGGTAGAGGCGCACGAGGCCGAGCACTCGCGGCCACAGATCGTGCCCTCGCGCGTAGTCGGCCTTCGTCCAGTCGCTCGTGAAGGTCCCACGCTTCCAGCCCGAGAGCATCACCGGGGGGGCGATCGCGAGGTCCGGGCTGTCGAGGTACCGCGGGTCGTCACCCCGGAACTTCGTGTCGTAGGCCACGAGCGTGGGGTCGACGACGACACCCCGCCGCACCAGCTCGTCGACCATCTCGCCGATCTCCGGGCCGCTCGGATCGACCCACTCGAGCCAGCGCAGTCTGGCTTTCAAGCCCCCGTCGTCGCGGATCGCGTTGCCGTAGGCATCGCGTCGGCTTTCGGGCAAGTAGGCCCCGGCCCAGGGGGCGCCGTGGGCGATGAAGTCGATTCCGTCGCGGGCCGCCTCGGTCCAGGTCGTCGCCTGGAGGTGGCCGATCACCTTCACGCCGCGGGCATGGGCCTCCTCGATGGCGGCGCGGACGAGGGATCTCTCGAGGCCGGCGTAGACTTTCACGAAGTCCACTCCGGCCGCGGCCTGCTCCCCTACTTCCTTCCGGACTTCCGCCGCGGTCGTGAACTGCGGACGGTTGATCGTCCAGCCCGCGGTGTAGATGCGCGGGCCGGGCACGCGGCCGGAGGCGACGGCTTCCCGCAGGGCGACGCCTTCGCGGGTGGGAGCCATGGGGTTGCGCACGGTCGTGATTCCGTGGGCGAGGCAGATCCGGAGGACGTCCCGCGTGATCGTCTCGTCGTAGCCGGGATCCGAGTCGGAGACGCTGTTGCGCAGGAACGTCACGTGCGCGTGCATGTCCACGAAGCCGGGGACGACGAAGAGGCCGGCCACGTCGGGGACGAGCGCTCCCGAAGGGATGGGTCCTCCGTGCCGCCGGATCTCGGAGACCCGGCCGTCGCGGATCAATACGTCCTGACCGGCGAGGGGAGGCCGACCGGTGCCGTCGATGACGGTGACGTCGGCCAAGACGAGCTCGTCGGCCCTGGCGGGGCGGGCGAGGGCACCGGCGGTTACCGCGAGGGCGACGGCGACGACTCGCCCCCTCACGCGGGTCGGCGTACGCCGAGCTTCTTCATCCGGCTCTGGAGAGTGGAAGGCTTGAGGCCGAGGCGCTCCGCGGCGCCCCCTTTTCCGTAGAGGCGGCCGCCCGTGAGCGCGAGGACGCGCTCGATGTGGACCCGTTGCACGTCCTCCAGGGTACCGACCCTCACGGCACTTCCGGTAACGCGAGGCGCCGTCGGGCGCTCGTAGTCGGCCCGCGCGGGCAGGTCGAGCACCGCTGGTCCCAGCTCGCGCTTCGGGGACAGGATCGTCGCCCGCTCCAGGACGTTGGCGAGCTCGCGGATGTTCCCGGGCCATTCGTAAGAGGCGAGGCGGGCGAGGCCATCGGGCGTGACGTAGCGCCCGCGGAGGCCGGTGCGGCGCGCCTGCTCCTCGAGAAGGGCGACCGTGAGGCCCTTCAGGTCCTCCTTGCGCTCGCGAAGGGCGGGCAGCTTCAGGGGGAAGACGCTCAGTCGGTAGTACAGGTCCTCGCGGAAACGGCGCTCGCGAATCGCCCTCTCGAGGTCCACGTGAGTGGAGGCGAGCACGCGCACGTCCACCTTCACCGACCGGTCGTTGCCCACGGGCTCGAAGCGGCCCTCCTGGAGCACGCGAAGGAGCTTCGCCTGGAGCCCCACCGGAAGGTCTCCGACCTCGTCGAGGAGGAGCGTGCCTCCGTTCGCCATCTGGAAGCGGCCCGGCCGGTCGCGCACGGCGCCCGTGAAGGCGCCCTTGACGTGCCCGAACAGCTCGCTCTCCAGCAGCCCTTCGGGAATGGCCGCGCAGTTGAGCGTGACGAAGGGCTGGTCGGCGCGCCGGCTCCACTTGTGGATGGCACCGGCAAGGCGCTCCTTGCCCGTTCCCGTCTCGCCGAGGATGAGCACGGGAGTGTCGGTCTCCGCGACCTGCCGCGCCCGGCGCGCCACCTCGCGCACCGCCGGGCTGCGGCTCGTCTCGAGCACCCCGGCCTCTCCGTGCCGCTCCGCCTCCAGGAGCTTCGCGTGCTCGTGGTCCTGGCGGTGGAGGCGCTCGAAGGTGGCGCGCTCCTGCGCGCTCTGGAGGGCGAGGGCGAGGAGCTGGCCGTACACCTCGACGAGGGCCACCGTGCCCGGGGCGTAGGGCTCGCACACCGCACGGTCCAGCGTGAGAACGCCTAACGCACGATCCGCCGCGCACAGGGGGACGACCATGCAGGAGTGGCCGGGGGGCAGGTCCAGCACCCCGTCGAAGGGGTCGCCGTCGCCGTGCTCGTGGTCGTCCTCGGTGAAGGCCCGGGCCCGGCGGGTCTCCAGGGCCTCGCGGAGGGTGGGGAAGTCGGCGAGGGCGAGCTCGTGGCGGCGGACCTCGTCGCTGGCGAGGCGCCCACGGGCGGTGCGCGCCACGAGCTTCGCGCCCTCGAGCACGAAGACGGTGGCGAGGTCGTAGGGGGCGACCTTCTGTAGCCAGTCGAGCCCGCGGCGGAGGAGGTCCTCCACCCCGTCCTCGCGGCGCGGCGAGGCCCACCAGGTCCTGGAGGTCGCGTGTGAGGTCCACCGGGGCGGTCGTCATGCTCGGAGGCATAATCACCGATATGGCGGTTGTCGCTATCACCGAGATATGGGTGTCTTACCGATATCTCGGTGATAAGTCGTTGACGTCGCGTGTAACTCATTTGTTTGTAGTTTCAAAGCCATGGCACAGTCCCTGCTTCCTTCTCTAGCCTGGAGGGTTTCAATGCTGACCGTTGGTGACACGCTGCCGTCGTTCTCGTTGCAGTCCGTCGTGAGCCTGGAAAAGGGCAAGGAGTTCCGCGAGATCTCGGAGCGGAGCTTCGAGGGAACGTGGCTCGTCCTCTTCTACTGGCCGATGGACTTCACGTTCATCTGTCCGACCGAAATCGCCGAGTTCGGCCGGAGGAACCGTGATTTCACGGACCGCGGGGCCCAGGTGCTCGGGGCGAGCACGGACACCCACTTCGTGCACCTCGCCTGGAGGAAGGACCACGAGGACCTGCGCGAGCTGCCTTTCCCGATGCTCGCGGACACGAAGCGCGAGCTGGCGCAGGCGCTGGGAATCCTGCACAAGCAGGACGGTGTCGCCCTGCGCGCCACCTTCATCGTGGATCCCGAGGGCGTCATCCGATGGGCGAGCGTGAACGACCTTTCGGTCGGCCGCAGCGTGCCCGAAGTGCTGCGCGTGCTGGATGGCCTCCAGACCGACGAGCTCTGCCCCTGCAACTGGGAAAAGGGCCAGCCCACGCTCGAGGTGGCCTGAGCATGTCCGCCCTCGAAGCCGTTCGCGAGACGCTGCCGGAGGCGGCCCGGGACATCCGCCTCAACCTGCAGTCGGTGCTGGAGGGCGGCTCCCTCACCCCCGCGCAGCAGTGGGGCGTAGCCGTCGCCTCCGCGATCGCCTCCCGCAACCCCGCCCTCCGCGACGCTCTCGTGGGCGAGGCGCGGGAGCGGGCGGGAGACGCGGTGGTGGAGGACGCCCGGGCCGCCGCCGTGCTCATGGGGATGAACAACGTCTACTACCGGTTCCGCCACATCGTGGGGAAGCCGGGGTACGCGCAGCGGCCCGCGCGGCTCCGGATGCAGCGCATCGCCCAGCCCCTCACGAGCAAGGCGGACTTCGAGCTGTTCTGCCTCTCCGTGAGCGCGATCAACGCCTGCGAGGCGTGCGTGCGCGCGCACGAGCACACGGTGCTGGAGAGCGGCCTCACGGAGGAGCAGGTCCACGACGCCGTGCGCATCGCCGCGGTCGTCCACGCGGCGGCGGTGGCACTCGAGAGCTGAAGGAGGAAAGCATGCATCGCAGTCCCAGTCCCATCAAGGAAGACGTGCGGGCGCGCGTCGCCCGGTCGTTGAACGAGCGGCTGTCCGACGGGCTCGACCTCTGGAGCCAGATCAAGGTCGCGCACTGGAACGTCAAGGGGCCGCACTTCGCGGCCCTCCACCCGCTCTTCGAGACGTTCGCCACGAGCCTCGCCAACCACAACGACGCGGTGGCGGAGCGCGCGGTGACCCTCGGGGCCCAGGCCTACGGAACGGTCCGCCACGTGGCGAAGACGTCGCGGCTCCCCGAGTACGAGGCGGAAGCGACGAAGGGCCTCGAGCACGTGAAGCTCCTCGCCGACCGCATCGAGGCCTACCTCGCGGGCGTCCGGGAAGCCCGCGACCTCGGCGAGGAAATGGACGACCAGGACACCGTCGACCTCCTGACCGGGATCATCACGGAGTTCGAGAAGCACGCCTGGTTCCTGCGGGCGACCCTGGAGGGCTAGACACCCCCGGGCGGAGCGTCGCGGCGCTTTCGCCGTGGCATACTTCGCCCGTGCCCGTCATCGAATCGCACGTCGAGCCCGGCGGGGCGGAGTTCCGCGAGAACCAGGCCCACATGGCCGGGCTCGAGGCCGACCTGAAGCGACGGCTCGCCGAGGCCCGCGCGGGCGGCGGAGAGGAAGCGGTGCGGCGCCACCGCGAGCAGGGGAAGCTGCTCGTCCGCGAGCGCGTCGAGAAGCTCCTCGATCCCGGCACGCCCTTCCTGGAGACGGGCGCCCTCGCCGGAAACGGGATGTACGACGGGATGGCACCTTCGGGCGGCCTCGTCACCGGCATCGGGCGCGTCCGCGGCCGCGAGGTCATGGTCGTGGCCAACGACGCCACGGTGAAGGGCGGAACGTACTTCCCGATCACCGTGAAGAAGCACCTGCGCGCGCAGGAGATCGCGGGGGAAAACCGGCTGCCCTGCGTGTACCTCGTCGACTCGGGAGGTGCGTTCCTGCCCCTGCAGGCCGAGGTCTTCCCGGACCGCGACCACTTCGGCCGCATCTTCTATAACGAAGCGCGGTTGAGCGCCGCAGGCGTCGCCCAGATCAGCGTCGTCCTCGGCTCGTGCACGGCGGGCGGGGCCTACGTCCCCGCGATGAGCGACGAGACGATCATCGTAAAGGGCCGGGGGACGATCTTCCTCGGCGGCCCGCCCCTCGTGAAGGCGGCGACCGGCGAGGAGGTGAGCGCCGAGGAGCTGGGGGGCGCGGACGTCCACACGCGCCTGAGCGGCGTCGCCGACCATTTCGCGCAGGACGAAGAGCACGCCCTCGAGTGGGCGCGCGACGTGGTCGGAGGCCTCACCGCGCGCAAGGACGCCCCCTGGGATCGCGAGGAGCCGCAAGACCCCCGCTACGACCCCCGCGAGCTCGGGGGCATCGTGCCCGCGAACATCCGCAAGAGCTACGACGTGCACGAGGTGATCGCGCGCGTGGTGGACGGCAGCCGCTTCCAGGAATTCAAGGCGCGCTACGGGCCCACCCTCGTCACCGGCTTCGCGCACGTGATGGGCTACCCCGTGGGGATCCTCGCCAACAACGGCGTCCTCTTCTCGGAGAGTGCTTTGAAGGCGACGCATTTCATCGAGATGTGCTGCCTCCGCAAGATCCCCCTCGTCTTCCTCCAGAACATCACGGGCTTCATCGTGGGGAAGGAGTACGAGCAGAAGGGGATCGCCAAGGACGGGGCGAAGATGGTCCACGCGGTCGCCAACGCCGCCGTCCCGAAGTTCACGGTCGTCACCGGGGGCAGCTTCGGGGCCGGGAACTACGGCATGTGCGGGCGCGCGTACCAGCCGCGGCAGCTCTGGATGTGGCCGAACGCGCGCATCTCGGTGATGGGCGGCGAGCAGGCGGCCTCCGTCCTCACGCAGGTGAAGCAGGAGCAGCGCGAGCGCCAGGGCAAGCCCCTGAGCCAGGCGGAGGTCGAGGCCCTGCGGGCTCCCATCCTCGCCAAGTACGAGGAGGAAGGGAGCCCGTACTATTCGTCGGCCCGCCTCTGGGACGACGGAGTCATCCCCCCCGCGGACACGCGGACGGTGCTCGGCCTCGGCATCGCCGCCGCGCTCAACGCCCCGATCCCGGAGACGCGCTTCGGCGTCTTCCGGATGTAGCGCCGCCCGCTAGCCTTCGAGGTGCCCCTTGAGTCCCACGAAGGCGCGGCGCCATGCCGCGCGCTGCGCCTCCATCGCGAGGGCGCTCGGGATCCTGGTCACCGCGACCACGATGCTCGAGCGGCCTCCCGCCCTGGGAGCCACGGAGAGCTCGATCCGCTTCCCGTCCGGAAGCGGGTAGCGCAGGCTCGCGAGCTTGCCCGGACGAATCCGGACCGTCTTCGCGTTCTCTCCCGTGAGCGCGTCCCGCAGGCCCTTCTCGATCGCGGGATCCGAACCGCGCAGCCAGGCCGCGCGCTCCGCGGGGCGGGAGAGGGCCCGAGCCACGCGCTCCAGGGGGACGCCGAGGGCCTTGGAGACGGTGACCTCGTAGTGTCCGCTCATCCTCTGGTTCTTGGCGCGGAGGCCTCGCGCCCTCTCGTAGGACACCGTGATGCTCTGCGCGTACCAGCCGTCGACGCCGTGGTCCCTCGCGATGTGCCGGGCGGCGGCCGTGTGCCCCTTCTCGGCGACCCCGAACGCATCGAGCACCGCGAACCAGTGCTGAAGGTCGTGGCCCGTGCGCTCCCGTATCCGGGCGTCGCTCGCGCCTGCCGGCGCGTACGCCTTGGGTGCGGGCTGCGCGCGGGCCGCGAGCATGTGCCGCCGCGCGGCGGTGTAGCGCTCGCCCGTCCTGGCGACGCGGGCGCGGATGGCTTTCTTGAGTTTCTTGGCTTGCGTCATGGTTCCGTTCCTCCCGCCACACGAGCCGCAGCCCCCGCCTGAACGGCCCGGTGACAAGTGGACGAAACCGGAAGCTCGAGGCCTGGTAACCCCTTTGCCCCAGCCGAGGGCCTCGCGGGGGGAGGCCAAGCGGGGTTGGGCGATGAGCCGCCGCCCATGGCCGAAGCGTCTCACCGCCCTCGCCTCCGAGTCAAGGCCGGCGTGGTAACGTTGCCGCGTCATGCAGTTCGAGCGGCTTGAGGTCGAGCTCCAGGGCCCGGTGGCCCGGGTCTGGCTGAACCGGCCCGACGTGCGCAACGCGTTCGACGGCCTCATGGTCACCGAGCTCAGGCGGACTCTCTTCGACCTCGGGACCACGGACGGCGTCCGCGTGATCGTCCTCGGAGGCCGCGGGCCGTCCTTCTGCGCGGGGGGCGACCTCCAGTGGATGAAGGCGGCGGCGAACTTCACGCGCGACGAGAACGTGCGCGAGTCGCAGTCCCTCGCCGACCTCTTCTTCACCGTCTACAACTCGCCGAAGCCGGTGGTGGCCCGCGTGCACGGCGCCGCCCTCGGCGGGGGGGCGGGGCTCGTGGCCGCCTGCGACATCCCCGTGGCCGCGCTCGGGACGCAGTTCGGCTTCACGGAGGTCCGGCTGGGGATCATCCCCGCCGTGATCTCGCCCTACGTGGTGGGGAAGATCGGGGAGTCGGCGGCCCGCGAGCTGTTCCTGACCGGGGAGCGGTTCGAGGCGGTGCGCGCCGCGGAGATCGGCCTCGTCCGGGCGGCGGTGCCCCCCGAGCACCTCGACGCCGCGGTGGACGGGCGGGTCCAGGAGCTGCTCCAGGCGGGGCCCCGCGCCATCGCCGAGGCCAAGGCCTTGATCCGCGAGGTGGCGTGGACGCGGGTGGAGGACGTGCAGCGCTACACCGTCGAGCGCATCTCCGACCTGCGCGTCTCCGCGGAGGGCCAGGAAGGGATGCGGGCGTTCCTGGAGAAGCGCAAGCCGTCCTGGGGGTCCTGAGTGCGGCGCGTCCTCTTCGCGCTGCTCCTGCTGCTCCTCGCCGGCCTCGTCCTCCTGCCCTCCCCCGTGGAGCCCGAGGCGTGGTCGCCGCCGCCCGCGCCGCCTCTCGCGGGCGCTCTGGCGCCTAACGAAGTCCTCCGGGACGCGGCCCTCCTCGCGCAGGGGGCGGTCCGGGGGCCCGAGGACCTCGCGTTCGACGCGGAGGGGCGCGTCTACGCGGCCACCGCCGACGGCAAGGTGAAGCGGCTGGCTCCCGACGGCACCCTCGAGGACTTCGCGACCACCGGGGGCCGGCCGCTGGGGATCCGCTTCGACGCGGCGGGGAACCTGATCGCCTGCGACCTCGCGAAGGGCCTCGTCTCCATCGATCCGCGAGGGCGGGTGACCGTGCTCGCGACCGAGGCGGAGGGCGTGCCCTTCGCGCTTCATCGACAACCTCGACGTGGCGAGCGACGGCGTCGTCTACTTCTCCGACGCCAGCTCGAAGTTCCACGGCCAGGACTACCGCTTCGACCTCCTGGAGGCGCGGCCGCACGGACGGCTCCTGCGCTACGACCCGGCGACGCGGGAGACGCGCGTGCTCCTCCCCGGCTCTACTTCGCCAACGGGGTCGCCCTCTCGCGGAACGAGGACTTCCTGGTGGTGAGCGAGACCTACCGCTATCGCCTCACCCGCTACTGGCTGAAGGGAGAGAAGGCGGGCACGTCCGACGTCCTCCTCGACAACCTGCCCGGCTTCCCCGACAACGTGGACGGGAACCGGCGGGGGAGCTTCTGGGTGGCGATGTTCACGGTCCGGAATCCGCTGGCGGATGCGCTCCACCCGCGGCCGTGGGCCAAGTCGATGCTCGCGAAGCTGCCGCTCGCCCTCTGGCCGCGTCCCGCGCGCTACGGGCTCGTGCTGGAGGTGGACGAGGAGGGCCGCGTCCTCCGGAGCTTTCACGATCCCGGGGGCCGGCGCGTCCACCAGGTCACGGCCGCCCGGGAGTACTCTGGCCAGCTCTACCTCGGCAACCTCGAGCAGGACTGGATCGGCCGGCTCGCGTTGCCCCCGCGCTGAGCCCGTCTGCACAATCAGGCGTGGCCGCCCTCTTCCGGAAGGTCCTGATCGCGAACCGCGGCGAGATCGCGGTCCGGGTCGCGCGCACCTGCCGCGTGATGGGGATCCCCACCGTGGCCGTGTACTCGGAAGCGGACCGGGGCGCCCTCCACACGCGCGAGTGCGACGAGGCGGTGGAGATCGGACCCCCCGAAGCCGCGGAGAGCTACCTGAACGCGGGGCGGCTCATGGACGCGGTGCGGAAGGCGGGCGCCGACGCCGTCCATCCCGGCTACGGCTTCCTGAGCCAGAACGGCGACTTCGCGGACGCGGTGGCGGGAGCGGGGCTCGCGTTCATCGGCCCGCCGGGCGACGTGCACCGGAGGATGGGCGACAAGAAGGGCGCGCGCCGCCTCATGAGCGCCGCGGGCGTGCCGGTGGTGCCGGGCTACGACGGCGACGACCAGAAGGACTCGACGCTCGCCGCCGAGGCGGCCCGGATCGGATGGCCGGTGCTCCTCAAGCCGTCGCGCGGCGGCGGGGGCAAGGGAATGCGGGTCGTCGCGCGCGCCGCCGATTTTTCCGGGGCGCTCGCCGCCTCGCGGCGCGAGGCCCGGTCCGCCTTCGGCGACGAAGCGATGGTGCTGGAGCGATTCGTCGAGCGGTCGCGCCACGTCGAGGTCCAGGTGCTCGCGGACGGGGCGGGGGCCACCGTGCACCTCGGCGAGCGCGAGTGCTCGGTGCAGCGGCGCCACCAGAAGGTCGTGGAGGAGACGCCGAGCCCCGTGCTCACCGGCACGACTCGCGCGGCGCTCGTCGCGGCGGGAGTCGCCGCCGCGCGGGCCGCCTCGTACCGGAACGCGGGAACGGTGGAGTTCCTGCTCGACGCGGAGGGCCGCTTCTACTTCCTGGAGATGAACACCCGCCTCCAGGTCGAGCACCCGGTGACGGAGGCGGTCACCGGGCTCGACATCGTCCGCCTCCAGATCGAGATCGCGGCGGGACGCCCGCTGCCGTTGCGACAGGAAGACGTGACGGCCCACGGGCACGCGCTGGAGTGCCGGCTGTACGCGGAGGACCCGGAGCGGGACGACCTGCCCTCGCCCGGACGGGTCCTCCACTTCGTGCCCCCGGAAGGACCGGGGATCCGGATCGATTCCGGGATCGCCGCCGGGTCGGAGGTGACCGTCCACTACGACCCGCTCCTCGCCAAGCTCGTGACCTGGGGAGCCGACCGCGCGGAGGCGATCGCGCGGATGGAGGACGCGCTCGCGCGCACCGCCGTGCTCGGCGTCGTCACGAACCTCGCGCGGCTGCGCGCGATCGTGGGGCACCCCGCGTTCCGGGCGGGAGACCTGCACACGGGGTTCATCGACGAGCACCTGCGCACGCAGGAGCCGCCCACGCGCCCTCCCGCCCTCGCGTGGGCGGCGGCGGCCGTCGCCGTACATCAGGGCAACGGTTCGGGAGGAACGGCGCCGAGTGCGCGGCCCGCCTCGGACCCGTGGGACGAGCTCGGCGCGTGGCGGCTGGGAGTGCGCGCATGAGGCTCGCGTGCGGTCGCCGAATCGCGCGAGGTCGCGGTTCGGGTAAGCGGAAGGGCGGTCGACGTCGCCGTGGGAGACGAGCGGTTCCTGCGTCGAAGTCGAGGAGACGTCGCCCGGCGTCTATCTCCTGCGGGACGACGAGCGGACGTGCCGAGACGTTCCACTGCGTGCGAGACGGCGAGACGATCCACCTCTTCTGGCAGGGCGTCGTCTACCGGCTGACGGAGGAGAAGGAAGGCGGGCGCTCCGTGGCTCGTCACGCCGCGGGCGCGCTCGAGGCGCCCATGCCCGGCAAGGTGATCGCGGTGCGCGTAGGCCCCGGGCAGGCGGTGGCGAAGGGGGACGAGCTCGTCGTCGTCGAGGCCATGAAGATGGAGAACGCCCTCCGCGCCCCTCGCGCCGGCACCGTCAAGTCGGTGGCGGCGAAGGTGGGCGAGATGGTGGCGCCGGGAACGCCGCTCGTCGAGCTCGACTGATGGACCTGCCCGCGCCGCGTCACCGTCGTGGAGGTGGGTCCTCGGGACGGGCTGCAGAACGAGGCCGCGAGCCTCTCCGTGGACGACCGGGTCGAATTCTGCGAGCGCCTCCTCGACGCCGGGCTGCGCGTCGTGGAGACGGGCGCTTTCGTCTCCCCGAAGTGGGTGCCCCAGATGGCGGGCTCGGACGAGGTGTTCCGGCGCGTGAAAGCCCGGGTCGGGGCGCGGCGGGTCGTGCTCGTCCCCAACCGCCAGGGATTCGAGAAGGCGCGCGACGCGGGATGCCGCGAGATCGCCGTCTTCACCGCGGCCAGCGAGAGCTTCAACCGGAAGAACATCAACGCGTCGATCGACGAGTCCTTCGTCCGCTTCGCGGAGTTCGTCCCCGGGGCCCGTCGCGAGGGCTTCTGGGTCCGCGGCTACGTCTCCACGTGCTTCGGCTGTCCCTACGAGGGCAAGGTGCCGTCCGCGAAGGTCGTGGAGGTCGCACGGCGGCTCGTGGACACGGGGTGCCACGAGGTCTCGATCGGCGACACGATCGGTGTCGCCGTGCCGTCGCAGGTGACCGACGTCATGGGCTTGCTGCGAGAAGCGGTGCCCGCGTCGTCCCTCGCCGTGCACTTCCACGACACGCGGGGCACGGCGCTCGCCAACGTGCTCGCGGCCCTCCAGGCGGGGATCGCGATCGTGGACAGCTCGGCGGGCGGCCTCGGCGGCTGTCCCTACGCCCCGGGGGCGAGCGGCAACCTCGCCACCGAGGACCTGCTCTACATGCTGCACGGCATGGGGCTCGAGACGGGGGTGGACCTCGAGAAGGTCGCGGCCGCCTCCCGCGCCCTCGCTCCCCGGCTGGGCCGCCCGCTCCCCAGCCGCTACCTGCAGGCGGGACCGGCCGCGGCCCGGGCGTGAGCGCCACTCTCCTCGTCGTCGACGACTACCCCCTGAACCGAGAGCTGCTCGCCCGCCGTCTCGAGCGCGCCGGGTACGGGACCCTGATGGCGGCGAGCGGTGCGGAAGCCCTCGACATCCTCGGCCGCGCGCCCGTCGATCTCGTCCTGCTCGACATCATGATGCCGGGCATGAGCGGGCTCGAGGTCCTGACCCGTATCCGGCAGACCCGCTCGGCCTCGGACCTCCCCGTCATCATGGTCACGGCCCGCACGGAGAGCGCCGACGTGGTCGAGGCGCTCGGCCTCGGCGCGAACGACTACGTGACCAAGCCCATCGACTTTCCCGTGGTGCAGGCCCGCATCGAGGCCCACCTGCGCACTCGCACCGCGGCCGCCGCCGTCGCCGTAGCACCCGCCCCGAGCCCCGCCGCGTCCGGCGACGTGCAGCCGGGCAGCGTCATCGAGGGCCGCTATCGGATCGACGGGCGGATCGGGGGCGGGAGCTTCGGCGCGGTCTTCCGCGGCCGCCACCTCGAGCTGGACCAGCCGGTGGCGGTGAAGGTGCTGGCCCTCGGAAGCGCCGCCGATCCCTCGGCCCTCGACCGCTTCCGCCGGGAGGGGATCTCGGCCTGCCGCGTGCGCCACCCTCACGCGGTCTCGGTGGTGGACTTCGGAGTCACGGAGGCGGGCGTGGCTTTCCTGGTGATGGAGCTGCTCGAAGGCCGGACGCTCGAGCGCGAGCTCGAAGAGTCGGGCGCCCTCGCTCCCGCGCGCGCGACGCTCGTCCTCGCTCCCGTGTGCGGGGCGGTGGCGGAAGCCCATCGCTCGGGAGTGCTCCATCGCGACATCAAGCCCGCGAACATCTTCCTGCACCGGCAGGGGGGCGCCGAGGTCCCCAAGATCCTCGACTTCGGCGTGGCCAAGCTCGCGGGCGACGCCGCTTTCCTGCGCAACCTCACGCTCGACTCGGCGCTTCTCGGGACGCCCGCCTACATGGCGCCCGAGCGCTTCCGCTACGAGCCGTACGGGCCCGCCTCCGACGTCTACAGCCTGGGCATGACGCTCTACCACGCGCTCGCGGGCCGCCTGCCCTTCGAGTCGGCGGGCGACGATCCCCTCGCCGTCGTGGCCAATCAGGCGGGAGAGGCGCCCCCGCCCCTCCGGTCTTCGAACCCGGCGGTCGGGGCCGCGCTGGAGAGCACGGTTCTCGCCGCGCTCTCTCGCGATCCGAAGGGACGCCCGACCGCGGAGGAGCTCGAACGGCGATTGCGAGACGTTTGACACCCGCGCGAACCGACTCCTAGAATCGAAACCTTCCCCATGACTCCCGCCGAACGCTGGGTCGAAGATGTCGCCCGCCAGACGCGCCCCGCGCGCGTCGTGTGGTGCGACGGCTCGGCGGAAGAGAACGACCGCATCGTCGAGGGCATGCTCGCGGACGGAACGCTGCAGCGGCTCCACGAGACCGCCGCCCCGGGTTGCTACCTGCACCGCAGCCACCCTTCGGACGTGGCCCGCACCGAGCACCTGACCTTCATCGCGAGCCGCGACAAGGACTCGGCCGGCCCCACCAACAACTGGATGGCGCCCGCGGAGGCGCGGGAGAAGGTAGGGCCGCTCTTCACGGACGCGATGAAGGGCCGGACGATGTACGTGATCCCCTACGTGATGGGGCCGCTTGCTTCGCCCTTCAGCAAGGTGGGGATCGAGGTCACGGACAGCCCCTACGTCGTGGCCAACATGCGGATCATGACCCGCATGGGTCGGGCGGCGCTCGACCAGCTCGGAACGAGCGAGGAGTTCGTGCCCGGCCTGCACTCGCTCGGCGACCTTTCCCCGGACCGCCGCTTCATCGTGCACTACCCGGAAGACCGCCTCATCTGGAGCGTGGGTTCCGGCTACGGCGGCAACGCGCTCCTCGGCAAGAAGTGCTTCGCGCTGCGCATCGCGAGCACCATGGCCCGCGACCAGGGATGGATGGCGGAGCACATGCTGATCCTGGAGCTGGAGCTGCCGGGAGGCGAGAAGCACTACATCGGGGCCGCCTTCCCCTCCGCGTGCGGCAAGACGAACCTCGCGATGCTCGTCTCGCCCTTCGAAGCGCAGGGCTACCGGGTGCGGACGGTGGGCGACGACATCGCCTGGCTGCGCCCGGGCGAAGACGGACGGCTCTGGGCGGTGAACCCCGAGGCGGGATTCTTCGGGGTGATGCCCGGCACCGGCCCCGAGACGAACCCGAATGCGATGGCCACGATCGCGCGCGACACGATCTTCACGAACGTGGCCGTGACCCCGGACGGGATCCCGTGGTGGGAGGGGAAGGACAAGCACCCTCCCGCCGACCTCCTCGACTGGCAAGGCAAGAAGTGGGACCGCGCGGGCAAGGCGGCGCACCCGAACTCGAGGTTCACGGTCGCGGCCCGCCAGTGCCCCAGCATGTCCCCGAGCTGGGAGGACCCGCATGGTGTGCCCCTCTCCGCCCTCGTCTTCGGCGGCCGCCGCGCGCGCGTCGCGCCCCTCGTCTTCCAGAGCCGCGACTGGGAGCACGGCGTCTTCCTGGGCTCGACCATGGGCTCGGAGACGACCGCCGCCGCCACCGGCCAGGTGGGCGTCGTGCGCCGCGACCCCATGGCGATGCTGCCGTTCTGCGGCTACAACATGGGCGACTACTTCGCGCACTGGCTACGCGTGGGCCGCGCCCTGAAGCAGCCCCCCGCCGTCTTCCACGTGAACTGGTTCCGTACCGGAGACGACGGGCGGTTCCTGTGGCCGGGGTTCGGCCAGAACCTGCGCGTCCTCCTCTGGATGATCGAGCGGGTCAAGGGCAAGGCGGCGGCCACCGACACCCCGATCGGCCTCGTGCCCACGGCGGGCTCCCTCAACTGGGACGGGCTCGACCTGTCCGCTTCTGACCGCGCCACGCTGCTTCGGGTGGACAGATCGGAGTGGGCCGCGGAAGTCCCGGAGATCCGGTCCTTCTTCGACCGCTTCGGAAACCGCTTGCCCGGGGAGCTGGACCGGGCCCTCTCCGCGCTCAGCGATCAGCTCACGACCACAGCGGTTTAGCCTCGTCCAAGCCCACCGGTGTTTCGCCGCCTGGTGACGCGGCGCACAGGCGCCTCCATGCTGGCACCCCGGTTGCTTCGTATGCACCGCGGGAGGCGCATCGGCATGCCGAACATCGGAGTCCTCTCGGTCCTGATCCTGGGTGCTATGGCAACCCCCGTCCTCGCGGACCGGAGCCTGACCTGCGACCCGCAGGAGATCAACCCCCGCAGCTATCGGCTCACCACGCGCGCGATGGCGGAGGTGGTGAACGAGGATCGCACCGACTGGTGGCGCAACTGGGACCTCCTGCGCGTCCAGGACGACCTCGCGGACCTGAACGACGGCACCGCCCGCGCCGCCGCGCGCGCCCTCGAGCTCGACCCCCGCAACCAGATGGCGCACGGCGTCCTCGCCCGCTACCACCTGCTCGCCCTCGACGGCGAGGCGGCGGCCGCGGAATGGGCGACCGTGCTCGACGCGGGAGGGTCGGTGGCGTGGACGGGCACTCTCTACGACGTGGACGCTCGAACCTACTTCCTCCTCGCCTTCGACCTCCGCGGGATCCGCGTCTACCGCTTCGACCAGGTCGTCGAGCGGGTGGAGCGCCGCTTCTACGGGATCCCGGAGTTCCCGGGGGCCCAGGACGAGCGCTTCTGGGCGGCCTCCGGCGGCTGCATCGACCCCGCCATCCGGCCGGAGGCATTCGTGCCCTGGACGACCGTGCGCGAGATCAAGGCGGGCAACTGGGTCCTCTGGTTCAAGCTCACCGAGCCCGTTCGCATCTCCTCCGACCGCAGCGGCAAGACAAAGACGCTCGACGAGATCAAGGTCAACCTCCACGGCGCGGCCGGCGACTGGGAGGTCTACAAGCCCGTGGGCGAGGACTACCCCGCGGTGCGCGGCCGCGGGCCCGCCGGTTTCCAGGACCTCGTCCGCCGCACCCTCGTGGGCTTCGTGGACCCCGAGCGCCGGATCGCACTTCCTCCGCTCAAGCCCGGCGCAGGCTGGTAGCCCCGCCTTCCTTGCCGGTCGCACCGACGTCCCGGCCGTCCAGTTGAATTCGGTCCCGCCCGCCGATATGGTTTGGGCCGTCGCGCGGACTCGAAGCACGACGGAGGGACCATGGCCGACGTGGGGATCCCGCTGGAGCGACCGGCTTTCCTTGCCACCCGGAGGCGCGATGCCTGGTGGGTGCAGCCGCTCCTCGCCTTCGTCGTCCTCGGCGCCTTCGTGGTCTACGCGACGTGGGCCGCCCTCCAGGGCAACCACTACCACTGGGGACCGTACCTCTCGCCCTTCTACTCTCCCGAGCTCCTCGGCGGCTCGCCGCACGCGTGGTTCGGCCCTCCGCCCGCGTGGTGGCCGGGCTTCCTTCCCTTCTCGCCCGCGATTCTCATCCTCTGGGCACCCGGCCTCTTCCGCCTGACGTGCTACTACTACCGCGGCGCGTACTACAAGTCGTTCTGGGCGGATCCTCCGGGCTGCGCGGTGGGAGAGCCGCGGAAGAGCTACCTCGGCGAGCGCGCGTTCCCGCTCGTCCTCCAGAACGTCCACCGCTATTTCCTCTACCTCGCCCTCGGGTTCCTCGTCGTGCTGACCTGGGACGTTTGGAAGGCGCTCTGGTTCACCGATCCCGCGACCGGTGACGCCGTGTTCGGGATCGGCTTCGGCACGCTCGTGCTCGCGGCGAACGTCGTCCTCCTCGGCGGCTACACCCTGGGCTGCCACTCCATGCGGCACCTCGCGGGGGGAAGCCGCGACGAGATCTCGCGGGCTCCCGCCTGCGCGCTCGCCTACTCCTGCTCGAGCCGGCTCAACCGCCGGCACATGGTGTGGGCCTGGATGAGCCTCTTCTCGGTCGCCCTCTCCGACGTCTACGTGCGGCTGCTCTCGATGGGCGTCCTCCGGGATCCCAGGATCCTCTGAGGATGGGGGAGCACGAGACGCATGCCTACGACGTCCTGGTGATCGGGGCCGGAGGCGCCGGCCTCCGGGCCGCGATCGAGGCGGCGAGCACGGGGGCCCGAGTGGGCCTCGTGTGCAAGTCGCTCCTCGGCAAGGCCCACACGGTGATGGCGGAGGGGGGCATCGCCGCCGCTCTCGCCAACGTGGACGACCGCGACGACTGGCGGGTGCACTTCACGGACACGATGCGGGGCGGGCAATACGTCAACAACTGGAGGATGGCGGAGCTGCATGCGCGCGAAGCCCCCGCGCGCGTGCGCGAGCTGGAGGCCTGGGGCGCGGTGTTCGACCGCACGCCCGACGGCCGCATCCTCCAGAGGAACTTCGGGGGGCACAAGTACCCGCGCCTCGTCCACGTGGGGGACCGCACGGGCCTGGAGATGATCCGGACCCTGCAGGACCGCGCGGTGCAGCAGCAGCAGATCGCGGTGCACATGGAATGCACGGTGGTGAGCCTCCTCTCCGACGGGGGGCGGATCGTCGGGGCCTTCGGGTTCGAGCGGGAGCGGGGCCGCTTCCGGCTCTTTCCCGCGGGGGCGGTGGTGCTCGCGACCGGAGGCATCGGCCGCGCCTATCGCATCACCAGCAACAGCTGGGAGTACACGGGGGACGGCCACGCCCTCGCCTACCACGCGGGGGCGGACCTCATGGACATGGAGTTCGTCCAGTTCCATCCCACGGGCATGATCTGGCCCCCGGGCGTGCAGGGGATCCTCGTCACGGAGGGGGTGCGGGGCGAAGGGGGGATCCTCACCAACAAGGACGGACGCCGCTTCATGTTCGACGACATCCCCGAGAACTACCGCGGCCAGACCGCGGACAGCGAGGAGGAGGGCTGGCGCTACACGCAGGGGGACAAGAGCGCGCGGCGTCCCCCCGAGCTCCTGACCCGCGACCACGTCTCGCGCTGCATCGTGCGGGAGATCAAGCAGGGCCGGGGGAGCCCGCACGGCGGCGTCTTCCTCGACATCTCGTGGATCGCGAAGCGCCTCCCGAACGCGGAGGAGCACATCAAGCGCAAGCTCCCGAGCATGTACCACCAGTTCAAGCAGCTCGCGGACATCGACATCACGAAGGAGCCGATGGAGGTGGGGCCCACCACGCACTACATCATGGGCGGGGTGCGCGTGGACGCGGAGACGCAGATGTCGACAGTCCCCGGACTCTTCGCGGCGGGGGAGTGCGCGGCCGGCATCAACGGAGCGAATCGCCTGGGGGGAAACTCGCTCTCGGACCTCCTCGTGTTCGGCAAGCGCGCGGGCGAGCACGCGGCGCGGTTCGCGCGGGAGAACGAGCGGGGGCGGCTCGACGGCGACCAGGTGAGGAACGCGACCGTGCGCGCCCTCGCCCCCTTCGAGGCGGAGGGCGCGGAGGGGCCCTACGCGGTGCAGCACGACCTGCAGGCGATGATGCAGGACCTCGTGGGGATCGTGCGGCGCGAGGACGAGATGAAGACCGCCCTCGAGGGCCTCGGCCGCCTGCGCGAGCGCGCGGCGAAGGCGAAGGTGCCGGGCAACCGCGAGTACAACCCGGGATGGCACACGGCACTCGACCTCGACAACCTTCTCACCGTGTCGGAGGCGGTGACGCGTTCCGCTCTCGATCGGAAGGAGAGCCGCGGCGGGCACTTCCGGGAGGACTATCCGGACAAGGACCCCGTGTCCGCCACGTTCAACCTCGCCGTGCGCAAGGGGCCGGACGGGGCGATGCGCGTGGAGAAGATCCCCATCCCCGCGCTGCCCGCGGAGCTGAAGCAGGTTGTCGAGGAGATGAAGTGATGGCGATCGCGACCTTCCGGATCTGGCGGGGCGACGCGCGGGGGGGGCGGTTCCAGGAGTTCGCGACCAAGGTGGCGGAGGGGATGGTCGTTCTCGACGCCGTGCATGTGATCCAGGCGGAGTACGCGGGGGACCTCGCCGTGCGCTGGAACTGCAAGGCGGGACGGTGCGGGTCCTGCTCCGCGGAGGTGAACGGCCTTCCGCGCCTCATGTGCATGACCCGCTTGTCCGAGATCCCCCTCGACCGGCCGGTCACGATCGAGCCCATGAAAGCGTTCCCCCTCGTGAAGGACCTCGTCACGGACGTCTCCTGGAACTACGAGGTCAAGAAGGCGATCAAGCCCTTCAAGCCGCGTCCCCCGGACGCCGCGGACGGCACGTGGCGCATGGCCCAGTCGGACGTGGACCGCGTGCAGGAGTTCCGGAAGTGCATCGAATGCTTCCTCTGCCAGGACGTGTGCCACGTCCTGCGGGACCACCACCTCCACCGGTCGTTCATCGGCCCGCGGTTCCTCGTGCACGCGGCCGCCCTGGAGATGCATCCGCTCGACGTGGAGGACCGCCTCCCCGACCTCAAGGGCGAGCAGGGGATCGGCTATTGCAACATCACCAAGTGTTGTACGAAGGTGTGCCCGGAGGGGATCACGATCACGGACAACGCGATAATCCCGCTGAAGGAGCGCGTGGTGGACCGCTTCTACGACCCCGTGCGGCGGGCCCTGCGCGTGGTGGGTCTGACGAAGGGATAGGGGAAGGAGAATCCCATGCCCGAGCTGAAACCCCTGAGCCGCCAGGCGATCTCGCGCGCGCTCGAGAGGGCGGAGCGCTACCGGCTGCTGAACGAGCCCGTGGAGGCGGAGAGCATCTGCCTCGACGTCCTCGCCGCCGACCCCGGCAACCAGCCCGCCCTCGTCATGATGGTCCTCGCCCTGACCGAGCAGTTCGAGGAGGGCGAGGCCCGCGTCACCCACCGCGCCCAGGAGCTGCTGAAGGATCTCCGAGACGAGTACGAGCGGACCTACTTCTCCGGGATCGTGGCGGAGCGCCGGGCCAAGGCGCAGCTCAAGCGGGGCGGCCCCGGCTCCGGCTACAGGGCCTACGAGTCCTTCCGCGAGGCCATGGGCTTCTTCGAGAAGGCGGAGAAGATCCGCCCCGCCGGGAACGACGACGCCCTCCTGCGCTGGAACACCTGCGTCCGCATCCTGGAGCGCCATCACGACCTCATGGCCGCGCCGGTGGAGGAGTCGGAGCCGCCGCTCGAGTAGGGGAGCGCGTTCGAGGCTCGCGTTCCGCTGAGGACGGTGAGGCCGAACTCCGTCCGGAATGGGTAGGACGGTAACGTCGAGGGCGTGACGGGCGTCGGGTCACCTCCCGGTACGCGCCGATCGCGGCGGGCTCGGAGTTGCTGACCGAAGGCGCCCGGAGACTCGCCGCATTATTCGTTAGGTGCGGACCTGTTCTGTCCGGTCTCGGGTCTACATTCGTGGCATGTCACTCGAACGACCGCTCGAGTCTCTCTCCGACGACGACCTCCTTCGCGGGCTCTCGCTTCTCCTCAGCCAGTCCCGCCGGGCCGAGGCCGACCTCGTCGCCCACATCGGCGAGGTGGAGGCTCGACGGCTCTACGCGCGCGAGGCCTTTCCTTCCATGTTCGTCTACTGCACGGAATGCCTTCATCTCTCCGAGGCCGAGGCCTATCTCCGGACTACCGCCGCCCGGGTGGCTCGCCAGCATCCTGTCCTCCTGGAGATGCTCGCGGACGGGCGTCTCCACCTGAGCGGCATCGCGAAGCTGGCGCCGCACCTCACCCGGGAGAACCGGGATCTCCTTCTCTCTCGTGCCGTCCACAAGTCCAAGCGCCAGATCGAAGAGCTCCTCGCGGAGTGGGCGCCCGGCCCCGACGTTCCCGACGTTGTGAGAAAGCTGCCTCATCGGCCGAGCCATCCCTCTCCCGCGGAGCCGACGCCGGCCGAACTCTGCTCGGACGGAACTCCCACCTCTGTCGGACTCGACCTGCACGGAGTTCCCGGCGCTGTGTCGATCCCTTCGGACGCGGTTCCCCGGCTGTCCCCGGCCGCTCCGGCGGTGGTGGAACCCCTTTCCCCGGCACGTTACAGAGTGCAGTTCACCGCCAGTGCCGAGCTCCACGGCAAGCTTGAGCGGCTCCGGGCTCTCTTGCGCCCTGAGGTTCCGGACGGCGATCTCGCCCAGGTCATCGAGAAAGCCGTCACGGAGAAGCTGGAACGATTGGAGGCCCGCCGATTCGGCCGGACGCGCGCGCCTCGGAAGGAGCCGGTACGGACCGATCCCTCGTCGC
This sequence comes from uncultured Acidobacteriota bacterium, assembly GCA_963742595.1. Taxonomy (GTDB): domain Bacteria; phylum Acidobacteriota; class Vicinamibacteria; order Fen-336; family Fen-336; genus CAVPGH01. Next base: position 3,625,933 of record CAVUMT010000001.1, read on the forward strand.
GGCACATCCCGGCGGCGGTTCGACGAGCTGTGCATCAGCGGGACGGAGGGCGATGTCGCTTCGTGGACGCGCACGGTCGACGATGTCCGGAGCGTCACCGCCTCGAGTACCACCACCGGCATCCGTTCGCGCTCGGGGGCGGCCACGAGATCGACAACATCTGCCTGATGTGCGCGGCCCACAACCGGCGGATGGCCGAAGTCGACTACGGAAGGCAGGCGATGTCCCGGCCGTGGGGATCGACACGGGAGGCTCGAACTCCGTCCGGAATGGGTAGGACGGTAACGCCGATCAGAACCCCTGGTGGTCTATAGCCCGGCCGGCGGCCGCCGGTGTGCGCGGTGGGGTGGAGCGCCTAACGCACGAGCGCCACCGCGCGCAGCGGGGCCCCGGAGCCTCCCCGATCTTCATGGGGAGGGCCACGATCCAGGCCCCCGTCTCGGGGAGCTGGTCGAGGTGGGCGAGGTTCTCGAGGTTGGGGACGCCGGCCGCGGCGCCCACCTGGTGAGCCGCGAAATCCGTCGACGGGCCGTGGTCGAGGCTCGCCGTGTCGATGCCGAGCGCGGCCACCTTCCTGTCCCGGACGAGAAGCTCTACCGCCTCCTTGCCGAAGCCCGGAAAATGGAGCCGCGAGGCGTCGCCCGGCGTGTCGTCTCCCAGGTAGCGCTTGCGGTCGGGCCACCGCGCGCTCCAGCCCGTACGCAGGAGGACGATCGAGCCCGCGAGCACGGTGCCGTTCCGAGCCTCCCAGGAGCGCACGTCCGCCACGGCGAGCCGGTAGTCGGGATCGGCGGCCGCCTTCTCCACCACGTCGATCACGACGCCCGGGGCCATGAGCTGCTTCAAGGGCAGCGTGTCCGCGGACCACCCTCCCTCCGCGAAGTGGGCGGGGGCATCCAGGTGCGTGCCCCCGTGCTCGGGCGCGCAGAACGAGTAGGCGGAGTAGAAGTAGCCCCCGGACGTCTTCCCCTTGTGGACGGTCGTGAGCTGGAAGCCCGATGTCGCGGTGGGCCAGTAGGGCGTCTTGTCGTCGAACGGGTGGGTGAGGTCCACGACCCGTACCCGCGCGAGGTCGAACGTGCTGTCGGGAGGGGCGAAGGAGGTGGTGGCGGCGGCGACGCCCGCCAGGAGCAGGAAGGAGAGAACGATCGTCTTCATGAGGGCCTCCGGAGCGAAGGGACGGCCGCGGTCAGGCGGCTTCGACGCGCGAGGAGATGGCGGTGAGGCGTTCCAGGATCTCGTCCACCGTCTGGAAGCGCCGATTCGGATCCTTCTCCAGGCAGCGCAGGATCACGGCCTCGAGGTCGGCGGGCAGGCGGGGGTTCAGGCTGCGCGGCTTCGGGGGCGGCTTCTGGATGTGGCTCACCACGATCGCCATGATCGTGTCGCCGTTGAAGGGCAGCTTGCCCGTGAAGGTCTCGAAGAGCACGACGCCCAGCGAGTAGATGTCGGAGCGGAAGTCCGCGGGATGGCCCTGGGCCTGCTCCGGGGGCATGTAGTCGGGCGTTCCCATCACGGTGCCCGCGGTGGTGAGGCCCGGAGGCCTCGCCCCTTCACCTCGGAGACGCGCGCGATGCCGAAGTCCATGATCTTCAGCTCGCCCGACTCCGGGATGATGAGCATGTTCTGGGGCTTGATGTCGCGGTGGACGACGCCCTTCTGGTGGGCCGCCTCGAGGCCCGTGGCACATCTGCTTGGCGATGGAGAGCCCGACGCCGAGGGGAAGCGCGCCCCTGCCGCGGATCAGGTCCTTGAGGGTCACGCCCTCCAGGTACTCCATGGAGATGTAGGGCGTGCCGTCGGTCTCCCCGAAGTCGTGGGTGCGGAGCACGTTCCGGTGCGTGATCTTGCGCGCGAGCTTGATCTCCTGCTTGAAGCGGTCGAGGATGCGTCGGGTCGTCCTTGCAGGGCCTCGCCGCGCAGGACCTTGAGGGCCACCACGTCGTCGAGCTGCCGGTCGTGCGCCCGGTAGACGACGCCCATGCCGCCCTTGCCCGACGGTGGCGAGGATCTCGTAGCGGCCCGCGAAGACGCTGCCCTCTCTCGAGCTTGGTGGCGGGCGCGCCCGGTCCCGCCGCGGTGGCGCCGATCGCGGTCGTGACCTGGCTGGCGGTGTCCGCGGCGCCCGGCGGCGGTCGCGGTCGCGCCCTGCTTGAGGAGCGTCATGCCCTCGCGCAGGAAGCCGATCATCTGCTCCTTCTCGCGCAGGTCCGTGAGCAGGTTGTTGAAGGTGCGGGCGAGGACGCCGATCTCGTCGCGGGTGGAGACCGCGACGGCGCCCGAGTAACGAGCCGTCGCGGGCGCGCTCCACGAGGCCGACGAGGCGTGCGCACGGGGCCGGTGATGGCGGGAGCCGCGACGTAGGCGAGCACGCAGGCCCGAGCGCCATCACCACCAGGGAGACGAGGACGAGGCTGTTGCGGAACTGGCGGAAGGAGGCGGTCTCCTCGGCCAGGCTGCGCAGCGCGAGGACCGAGCCCACGAGTCTCGCCCCGCGGCCGCCTTCAGCGGGACCTGCACCGCCGAGGTAACGCTCGCCCCCGAGGTCCAGGGGGAAGGGCTTCATCTCGTCGGCGCCGCCCGTGGCGAGCTCCGGGCGGCCGAGCGCCTCGCGAAGCGCGGCCTCCGCGCGGTCCCAGCGACGAGACGGACAGGTGAGGCGGCTGCCCGGGAGGCGTGGACGAGGAAGGCCACCTCGCTGTGGGTGAGCTTGCGGATCTGGCCGGCGAGCCCCTCGTCGATCCCGTAGCCGGCGATGAGGACGCCCACGAGGTTGCCGGCGAAGGCCATGGGGACGGACACCGCGTGGAAGAGCTTGTCGCCCTGCGCGCCATACCGTGGCCGACTCCTCGCCCCCCAGCGGCTTCATCACGATCGGGTCCTTCGACAGGTCCTCGCCCTCGGCGCCGGGCCGGTCGCTGCGCGCGAGCACGATCCCCGCGCGGTCGGTGGCGATGAAGAAGTCGGCCCCGAGGTCCTTGCCCCGCTCCTTGAGCATGTCGTAGATCGTGGCGGGGTCGCGCGTCTCCACCGCGGCCTTGAAGGGGGGGTCGTTGCCGAGCACGCGCACGCCGAGCTTGAGCTTGTTGAAGCGGTCGGCCTGGAACGTCTCCCAGACCCCGCGGGTCTCCGCGAGGCCCTTCTCGATGTTCTGGTCGGCGAGGCGCTCGGCCTGGAAGGTGGTGTAGAGCGAGGCTCGTGCCCACGAGGGCCACCACGAGCGCGCTCGTGAAGATCAGGATCTTCTGGGTCAGTCCCATCGCGAAGGCACCCTCCTAGTACTTCTCGTCGCTGGAGTAGTCCTTGCCGAACTTGTTCTTGTGGGGCAGGCGCTTGAAGCCGGACGCGTCGAGCGTGAGCTGCACGTCCGTCTCCCCGCGGACCGTCACCGCCACGTCCTGCGCGGTCTCGCCCCCGCGCTCGTGCCAGGCCTCGAAGCACGTACTGCCCCGCGGGCACGTCGGCGATCTCGAAGGTGCCGTCCCGCGCGGCCTTCGCGAAGTAGGGATTGTCGCGCACCATGACGACCGCGCTCATCTGCGGGTGGATGTTGCAGTAGACGCGCACCACCCCGGGGTGCTGGAACGTCCACGATCCGCTCTTCGGCCGCTTGTACAGCTCGAGGTCGAAGCGGTTCTCGCCCGGAGACCGAGAAGACGTTGTGGAAGATCGGGATCCTCGTTCGGGAACTCGCACGGTGCCCCCCACGGGTACCACGACGACGCGCGGAAGGAAGTTCTTGCCCTTCATCGCCATCGTGCTCCGGGTGGGGGCGGGCTTGGACTTCACCCCGTCCACGTAGACGACGACGTCGGTGACGTCGGTGGCGAGGCGTCCGCCCTTCTCGAGGAGCTCGACCCGTCCCTTCACGGTCCCCGCGTCCGCGGGCCGCGCGACCAGGAGCGTGGGCAGCAGGACGAGCGCGGCCGGTCGCAACGAAATCCACCTCCGGAACGCCGAAGTCTAGCACGGGGCCGCCGGACCCCCGGCGCCGGCCGCTCCTCTATAATCCGGCGCGCCCATGCTCGAGATCCTCGTCCTCGCCGCCGCGCTCGACGGCGAGGCCGCCCTGCGCCACGCGGCGGCACTCGCCGCCCTGGGACCCCATCCCTGGGGCTCGCCACGCACGCGGGCGGCCGCGGAGTACGTGGCCGTCCAGTTCCGGGAAGCGGGCCTCTCGGAGGTCCGGCTCCAGGAGTTCGAGACGCCAGGGCATCGCGGGGGTCAACGTGGTGGGCGTCCTGCGCGCGCCGCGGTCCGGAGCTCGTGGTCGTGGGCGCGCACCACGACACGGCCCCCGAGGCCCCGGGCGCCTACGACGACGGCGGAGGCGTCGGCGTGCTCGATCGAGGTCGCGCGCGCTGCTCGCCCGCGAGCCCTCGCGCACGCGCACCGTCGTCTTCGTCTCCTTCGACGGGGAGGAGGCTTGGTCCACCGGCAAGACCACGACCGCGGGCTCCCGGGCCTGGCTCAAGTCGCTGGGCTCTGCGGCGCGAGACGTCGTGGCCGCGCTCGTGATCGAGATGTGCGGATGGAAAGGGGGGACGCCCGTGCTCCACCCGATCCCCTATCGCGATCCGCGGGAGGCGGGCCGGAGTGTGGTCACCCCCGCGTGGCTGATGCGGGCCGCCCTGAACGGCGCAGGGGGCGACCTCCGGGTGGGCGACCCCTACCTCTCCTGGCTCTACCAGCCGGCGCGTGCGCACGTTCCGCGCCGGGCTCTACGGCGACGACCTCTCGTTCCTCCAGGCGGGCGTTCCCGCCGTGTTCGTCTCCGACTCGTCGTTCACCGCCTTCTACCCGTGGTACCACCGGCCGGGCGACACCGCGGACAAGCTCGACGCCGCGTCGCTCGCGCGCATGGGTGAAGCCGTCCTCGGGGTGACGCGGACGCTCGACCGCGTTCCGCGGGGGCCGGCGGAGGAGCCGCACTGGTTCTCGGCGTTCGGCTGGGTGCTCGGGCGATCCGTCCTCGTCGGCCTCGGTCTCGTCTCCCTGCTTCCCGGCTTGCGGATGGCACTCCGAGCGCGCGGGCTCATGCTCGGAGCGCGCCTCCTGCATGCTCTGCTCTTCTCCCTCCTCTTGTGGCGCCATCCCCTGCCCGCGCTCTGGATCTTCCTGCTCGCCAACCTTCTGCCCCCCGGGGGCGGACCGGGGCGGAAGATCCTGGCCCTCCTGCCCCCCGCCTCCCTCGCGATTCTCGGCATCTCGGCCTGGCGTCGCGGGATGATCGACGGCCTCTGGCTCGCCCCCTGGGAGGTGGCGATGGCACTCCTCGCCTTCTCGCTCCTTTTCGTGCGCGCCCCCTCGGGGAGCGCCCGCAAGACCGGGCGCCGGAAGAGGGTGCAGCCGTGACGCCCGCCTTCATACTCCTCGCGGGCGGCGTCCTCGCCTCCTCCGCGGACCTCGTGCTCCTCAACGGCCGTGTCTACACCCTCGACCCCGAGCGGCCCTGGGCGGAGGCGCTGGCCGCGCGCGGCGAGGAGATCGTTGCGGTCGGCACCACTCGCGAGGTACGCCGACTGGCAGGACCCGGGACGCGAGTCGTCGACTTGAAGGGTCGCTTCGCCCTCCCCGGCTTCAACGACGCTCACGTTCACGTGGACGCGACGGGGGCGCTGCTCACGGGCGTGAACCTGCTCGACGTGCACGAGCCCGCTCTCTTCCGCGAGAGGATCGCCGCGGCCGCCGCGCGGTTGCCGAAGGGGACCTGGATCACGCGCGGCGACTGGGGCGCCTACGAGAGCTGGGCCCAGGGCTCGGCGGGCGCCACCGGCCGTCCCGCCGGCGCGGGCCCGTTCACCCCCGACCGCCGCCTGATCGACGAAGCCACCCCCGAGCACCCCGTCTTCGTGAGCCGCTTCGACCGCAAGGTCCATCTCGCCAACGCGAAGGCGCTCGCCCTCGCCGGCATCGGCGCGGAGACCACAGCCCCCCCCGGGGGAGTGATCGCGCGCGACGACACGGGACGGCTCACCGGAATCCTGGAGGGCGCGGCCGCGGAGCTCGTGCGGTCGGCGATCCCGCCCCTTTCCACCGAGGAACGCCTCCTGAACGTGCGCGCCGTGCTCGAGGAGGCGCGCCAGTCGGGAGTGACCACGGTCCAGGACCTGACGGCGGGGCCCCAGCTCCAGGCCTACCAGGAGCTGCGGCGGCGGGGGGAGCTGACCCTGCGCATCAACGTGCGGCCCTACCTGAGCGAGGTGCCCCACACCCGTGCGCTCGGCCTCGGCCGCGGTTTCGGCGACGACCAGCTCCGTCTCGTCGGCTACAAGGCGTGGGTGGACGGGATCATGGGCACGAGCGGCGCGCTCTTCTTCGCGCCGTACGATCACGATCCCGGCAACAAGGGATTCCTGCGCCACGTCATGTTCCCGGAAGGGGTCGAAGGCGCAGGCCTCGCCATGACCGCCGGGCAGCGGTACACGGACTTTCCGCCGGGCAACCTGGAGAAGCTCCTCGAGCAGGCGGTGGAGACGGGGGTGCCGCCCCACGTTCACGCCATCGGCGACAAGGGTGTGAGCATCCTCCTCGACGTCTACGAGAAGGTGCTGCGCGCGCACGGCCTCGTGGAGAAGGACCACCGCTGGCGCGTCATCCACGCCCAGGTCGTGCGGCCCGCCGACTTCGCACGCTTCGGCCAGCTGCGGCTCGTGGCCGAGGTCAACCCCTACCACGTCTCCGACGACATGCGCTGGATGGAAGAGCGCATCGGCCGAGAGCGCTCCGCGGGTGCTTACGCCTTTCGGACTCTCAAGGAGAACGGGGCGACGCTCGTGTTCGGCTCGGACAGCCCCGGCACCAACGCCGCTCGCTATTACCTGTCCCCCGTCTACGGGCTCTACGCGGCGGTGACGCGGCAGACCCTGAAGGGCGAGCCGAGCGAGGGCTGGTTCCCCGCGGAGCGCCTCACCATCGAGGAAGCCATCGAGGCGGCGACGAAGAACCCGGCCTGGGCCGCCTTCGAGGAGCGACGCAAGGGCACGCTCTCGGTCGGGAAGCTCGCCGACGTTTCCGTCTGGGACACCGATCTCGTCGACGCCGGCCGGCGCGATCCCCGACGGCTGCTCGCGGCCCGGGTGCTCTACACCGTGGTGGGGGGCCGGGTCGTGTACGAGGCGACGCGCCCCTGAAGGCGTCGGGGGGCGCTCACCACCAGGCGGGCGTGCAGGTTCCTTGATAGCGGCGGCGGACGTAGTTGCTCGACGTGAGCACGATCCAGTCCTCGCTGTAGTCGTTCGAATACTTGATCGAGATCTCCTCGGCCTGCACCTTCGTGCAGACGCCCCAGGTGCGGCCCAGCTCGTTCGCGAGCTCCTCGTAGTATCGAACCGGGTTCACCACCTTGGGGTTCCCGCCGTTGAGGTCGCCGAGGTTGAAGATGTTCGGGAACCTGGCCATGAGGGTGTCGATCGACATGTTCACCGCTTCACCGAGCCGCGGCGTGCCCTTTCCGCAGTTGAGCCCCGGGTTGCTTCCTGGAGGCAGCGGGCAGCTATAGCCGGCCGGAGTGGGGGCGGGCGTGGGAGCCGGCGCCACGGTGGGCGTCGGCGACGGCGTGGCGGCCGTGGGGACCTCCTCGTCCGCGCCGCACGCGACGAAGGCCACGGGAAGCGCGAGAACGGCAATGAGGGCGAAGCGACGCATGGGAACCTCCAGTGCGAGAGCGGTGATCACTTGAATCATTACTTGAAGTTTAGGCCTTTATATTAGCTTTAACAAACAATAAATCAATAGGAATCGACGTGACCCTGCGCACTCCGGTCGTCGGAATATACTTGACATAGTCAACTAGTTTGCCAAGACTACCTGGCCATGAGCACGAACCCGCTCGACGCGCGGGTCGAGGCCTTCCGGCGCTTCAACCGCTTCTACACCCAGCGCATCGGCGTGCTGCAGAGGGGCCTGCTGGGAAGCCGCTTCTCCCTCGCGGAGGCTCGAGTCCTCTGGGAGCTCGCGCACCGGGAGCGCCCGACGGCTTCGGCGCTGGGCCGCGAGCTCGGGCTCGACGCCGGGTACCTGAGCCGGATCCTCCGGGGATTCGGCCGGCAGGGGCTCGTGAAGAAGGAGGCCTCGAGGGACGACGGGCGGCAGAGCCATCTTTCGTTGACCGCCTCGGGCCGCGAGGTCTTCGGCGGCCTCGACCGGCGCTCGCAGCAGGAGCTGAGCGCGGTGCTCGGAGGTCTGCCGCTCGCCGAGCAGACGCGGCTCGTCGAGGCGATGCGCACGATCGAGGAGGTCCTGGGCGCGCCCGCCCCCGCGCCGCCCGCGGTCGTCCTCCGCGCGCCGCGGCCGGGGGACATGGGCTGGGTCATCCACCGGCACGGCGCCCTCTACGCCCGGGAGCACGGCTACGACGCGGAGTTCGAGGCCCTCGTCGCCGAGATCGTGGCGAAGTTCGCCAAGCGCTCCGACCCGCGCCGGGAGCGGTGCTGGATCGCGGAGAGGGACGGAGAGATCCTGGGCTCGCTCTTCCTCGTGCGGAAGTCGGCAGGGGTGGCCAAGCTCCGGTTGCTCCTTCTCGAGCCGCAGGCCCGGGGCCTCGGCCTGGGGGCGCGCCTCGTGGACGAGTGCGTGAGATTCGCGAGGGAGGCGGGCTACCGGAGGATCACGCTCTGGACCCAGAGCCACCTCGGAGCCGCCCGTCACCTCTACGAGAAGGCCGGCTTCCGGCTCGTCGCCGAGAAGCCGCACCGGAGCTTCGGCCTCGACCTCGTGGCCGAGACCTGGGAACTCGACCTCTAGCGTCCATCCGAATGGACGTGGGCCGCTCGCCGAGCGGGGGGCACCGGCCGCCGAATGCGTCGACGATCGGCGAGGTATTCTCGTATTGTCTCGAAAAGCTATTACGGAGGTTCTCCATGAACAAGAAGATGGCCGCCTGTCTCCTGGTCTGTTTGTCGTTGTCCGTCGCCGGCTCCGCCCAGCAGGGACCACCTCCGGCTCCGAAGCCGGGGCCGGAGCACGAGCTCCTCAAGCAGGATGTCGGGGCGTGGGACGCCACCGTCGAGATCTTCGAGCCGGGAAAGCCTCCTGCGGTTTCCAAGGGCAGCGAGACCACGACACTCGTCGGCGGCTTCTGGGCGGTCAGCGACTTCAAGAGCCAGTTGATGGGCCAGCCCTTCGAGGGCCGGGGCACCGTCGGCTACGACGTCAACAAGAAGAAGTACGTGAGCACGTGGGTCGACTCCATGTCCACCACGGGGTTCATGACCGGCGAGGCGACCTACGACCCCAAGACGAAGACCATGACGGGCTGGATGGAGGGCTTCGATCCCGCGCAGGGCAAGAGCGTGAAGATGCGCGAGACCACGGAGTGGAAGGACGCGGATACCAAGGTGTTCACGATGTTCATGACCGGGGCCGACGGCAAGGAGGTCCCGAACATGAAGATCACGTACAAGCGTCGCAAGTAGGCGGCGGAGATCCGAACATCCCCGGGAGGGGTGACGTGCCACCCCTCCCGCGATCGGGTCCGGTCAGGCCCCTCCCGCGATCGCGGGAACGATGGCCACGGTGTCCCCGGGCTTGAGTGCCGTGCCCTTGCCTGCGAGGAAGCGGATGTCCTCCTCGTTCAGGAAGAGGCGGACGTAGCTGCGCAGCTCGCCCGACGCCGTCGCACAGGCGGTCGCGCAGGCCCCGTGCCGCGCTTCCAGCGCGTCGATCAGCCCGACGACGTCGCTCGCCTCCACCTCCACCTCGGTCGCCCCTCCGGTCAGCGACCGGAGCGGCGCCGGAATCTGCACCGGACGGCCATGGCTCCTCCTGTCACTCGACGTCCGAACGGCTCCTCGTCGAAGGCCTGCGTCGCCGTCGCGGAAGACCCAGGCCGTGGGCGTCGCGCGCTCGCCCTTCTCGACGCCCGACCACCACGTGGATGACGCCGTCCGACAGGCCCTCCGCGGCGATGCGGCGGTCGGTCTCCGAGGGCCGCGCCGGGTGGTCGGGGTGGCTGTGGAAGTAGCCGACGATCTCCTGGCCGCGGTCGCGCGCCTCGCGCTGGACGCGGATCAGGTCCTCGGGCGCGATCTGGTAGCGCACGCGCGGGGCGTCCGTTCTCGCGGTTCACCACGGGGACCACGCGCTGCACGCGGGCCGGTCGACTGCACGACGCCCAGGAGCACGCCGCAGACCTCGAAGGGATAGCCGCTCGCGCGCGTGGGCGAGCATCGCCTCGACCTGCGGCCGCGCGGATCTTCACCGGCGCGTCCGCGAGGTAGCGCTCGCCGCCGTCGGGGAGGAGCACCACCACCACGCCCGCGCTCGAGCGCGCGCGCGACCTCGCGGGCCGCCGCAGAGCGCCGCCCCCGCGGAGTGGCCGACGAGGAGGCCGTCGGAGTGCGAGGACCTCGGCGCAGACGGCGAGGCCGTCCTCGGTGGAGACCGGACCGGCGCTCGTCCTGCGACCGTCGGGTCGTAGATCTCGGGCACGATCGCGCTCGGCAGGTGCTTCAGGCCCTCGAGCCCGTGCAGCGGCTCGTCCGGCTCCACCGCCACCACGCGCACGCGCGGGTTGCGCTCGTGGAGGTAGCGCCCGGTGCCCACCACCGTGCCCGTGGTGCCGAGGCCGGCCACGAAGTGGGTGACGCGCCCGCCCGTCTGCTCCCAGATCTCCGGTCCGGTGGTGCGGTAGTGGGCGAGCGGGTTGGCGGGGTTCCGGTACTGGTCGGCGTAGAAGTAGCGCTCCGGCTCCGCCGCCACCATCTCGCGCACGCGCGAGCAGGCGCCGTCGGAGCCGGAGAAGGCGTCGGTGAAGACGAGCGGGCGCCGTAGGCGCGGCACAGCCGCTTGCCGGTCCTCGGTGACGCTCTCGGGCATGACGAGCTCGACCGCGTAGCCCCTGGCGCGGCCGACGAGGGCGAGGCCGACCGCGGTGTTGCCGGAGGAGGAGTCGACGATCGTCTTGCCCGGCGCGGAGCGCGCCCGTCCGCTCGCCCTCGCGTGACGAGGGAGAGCGCGGTGCGGTCCTTGACGGAGCCGCCGGGGTTGAACCACTCGCACTTGCCCCAGAGCTCGACGCCGCGGCGGGCACTCCCGGCAGGCGCAGGCGCACGAGCGGCGTGTTGCCGATCGCGTCGAGGATCGAGCGCAGCACGGGCGCCGGCGCCGGCGCCGGGCGCGGCGAGGCCGCGGCTCACGCCGGCGCCGCCGCCGCGGCCGCGGCTCGAAGTGGCACGACCACTCGAGGTCGGACGGGCGCCTTGATCGTGGGCTGCGTCGCCGCAGACCGCGCACTTGGGGTCGCGGCGCACCTTGAACTGCGCGGAACGTCATGGCGAGCGCGTCGTAGGTGAGCAGCCGGCCCATCGAGCAGGTCGCCCTTGCCCGAGGAGGGCCTTGATGGCCTCCGTGGCCTGGATGAGGCCGACGACGCCGGGCAGCACGCCGAGCACGCCCGCCTCGTCGCAGGAGGGCGCCAGCTCGGCGGGCGTGGGCTCGGGATAGAGGCAGCGGTAGCAGGGCCCCTGCCGCGGGCACGAAGGTCGAGGCCTGGCCGTCGAAGCGGAAGATGCTGCCGTAGACGTTCGGTCTTGCCCGCGAGCACGGCGGCGTCGTTGACGAGGTACTTGGTGGAGAAGTTGTCGCAGCCGTCCAGGATCACGTCGTAGGGCGCGATCACGTCCATCACGTTGGCCGCCTCGAGGCGCAGGTCGTGGCGGACGACCTTCACGTCGGGGTTGAGCGCGCGGATCGTGGCCTCCGCCGACTCGGTCTTGGGCGTGCCCACGCGAGGCGGTCGTGTGCAGCACCTGCCGCTGCAGGTTGGAGAGGTCGACCACGTCGGAGTCGACGATGCCGATCGTGCCCACGCCCGCCGCGGCCAGGTAGAGGCCGGCGGGCGAGCCGAGGCCGCCCGCGCCCGACGAGCAGCACCTTCGACGTCGAGGAGCTTCGCCTGTCCGGCCTCGCCCACCTCGGGCACGAGGAGGTGGCGGCTGTAGCGCTTCTTCTGCTCGGCGCTCAGCGTCTTCGGGACCACGATGGGGAAGCCCGGCCTCCTTCCAGCGGCCGAAGCCGCCCGCCATCGAGGCGACGTTCGTGTAGCCGAGGTCCTGGAGCGACTTGCGCGGCCGAGCGCGCTCCGCGTGCCGCCCGCGCAGTAGACGACGACCTCCTGGCCGCTTGTCCGGGCACCTTCTCCTCGATCCGCAGCTCGAGGAAGCCGCGGGGGATGAAGAGAGCGCCGGGCACGTGGCCCTGCGACCACTCGTCGGCCTCGCGCACGTCGACGAGGACGGCGCCCGCTCCGGCGAGGGCGCGCGCCTCCTCGGCGGAGACCTCGCGGATCTCGCGACTTGACCTTGCGGATCAGCTCCTTGAACGTGCTCACCTGCCCTCCTCCGAGGGCCCGGAGGAGGCGCGCCAGGCGAAGGCAGAGCTTCGGCGGGCGATCCCGTGCGGCGGGTCAACGCCAGGATAGCACGAAGGCGCCCGCGGTGCTACAATCCCGCCACTCTGCCGTCATGGAGAAGATCCTCGAGGGCAACCTCGCCCGCTTCGAGGTGCCCGACCTCCTGACCTTCCTGAACCTGGGCCGCCGCACGGGCGTCCTCGTCCTGGAGCGGCCCGACCACGAGACCAAGCTCTTCTTCCGCGAGGGCCGGCCCGTCTTCGCCACCTCCACCGCGCGAGACCTGCGCTTCGGCGCCATGCTCGTGCGGCTGCGGCAAGCTCGACCGCCGACGTGCTCGAGCGCCGTCGCTCCAGCAAGCAGCCGGGGCGCGCGCATCGGCCAGGTCCTGCTCTCGGAGAAGATCGCTGAGCGAGGAGGAGCTGGCCGTCGTTCCTGAAGGTCCAGGTCTCCGAGGTCATCTTCGACACCTTCGCCTGGCGCGACGGCGTCTTCACCTTCTACGACCAGCGTGCCGCCCCCGCCACCGCGGTCACCCTCGAGATGGACCTCGCAGAACCTGCGTCATGGAGGGCGTCCGCCGCATCGACGAGCGCGAGCGGCCTGGCCGAGGCTGTTCCCCGACCGCGAGCGTGGTGGTGGAGGCGCTCGCGAACCCCGAGCGGGTGAAGCAGAGCGTGACCCTGACGCCGCGAGGAGTGGCAGGTCTTCTTCCTGGTGGACGGCCGCCGCAGCGTCGACGAGATCTGCCGCCTCGTCGGCAACGCCGACGAGCAGGCGACCCTGCAGATCCTCTATCGACCTGCTGCGGGCGCGCTTCGTGGGCCTGGTCGCCGCCGCTCCGCGGCGCCGGACGCCGAGTCGCGCCGCCGTCGGCAGCGCGCGCCGGGCACGCCAGAAGATGCCGGACCGGCAAGCCGGAGCCGCTCCGCGCGCCTTCCGTCGAGTTCAGCCACGGCCTGCGCCGCTCGCGCAAGTCGGAGGACGACACGCAGCGAGATCGTGCACACCGAAGGCGCAGCAGTACCTGGCCAACGCCGAGCAGGCTCACGGTCAGCCGGCTCGTCCTCGTCGCACGGACGGCAACGAGACGTCGTTCCCGCTCATCCGCGACAGCCTACACGCTCGGCCGCCACCGCAACAACGACATCGTGATCACCGACCCCAAGGTCTCCTCCTTCCACGCGCCGCATCGACCGCACGGCCGACGGCTTCGTGCTCGTCGACCTCAAGAGCCGCAACGGCTGCTGGGTCAACGGCAAGCGCATCGAGGACGCGCTGCTCAAGACCGGCGACGAGGTCCGGCTGGGCACGGCCCGCCTCGTCTACAAGGTCGACTACACCTCCTCGGTCGGGAGTCTCGTCGCTGAACCTTCGGCCGTGGCCCGAGATCCAGCCGTTCCCCGGAATCCTCTACCGCGTTCCCGAGGCGGAGCTGCCCAAGGTACTGGCCCCGCCCTACGACGTGATCCCTCCCGCCGTACCAGGACGAGCTCTACGCGCGCGACCCGCGCAACATCGTGCGGGTGGTGCTGAACCGCGACGCCGGGCGACGCCGGCTACGCCGAGGCGGGCGCGACCTATCGGCGCTGGCGCGAGGAGGGCGTGCTCGCGCCGGATCCCGAGCCGCGCCTCTACGTGCTCGAGCAGACGCTTCACGGTCGGAGGGCGCGACGCTGCGACGCTTCGGGCTGCTCGCGCGCTTCCGGGCCGTGGACCCGGAGCAGCGGCGTGATCCTGCCCCACGAGCAGACGCGCGACGGCGCGCCAAGGAGGACCGCTACAAGGTGCTGCGGGCCACCCGCGCCAACTTCAGCCCGATCTTCCTGATGTTCCCGGACCCGCAGGCGCGCTTCAGCCGCGCGCGCTGGCGCGACGCGATCAGCGCATCCGCCGGCGCTGCGCTACACCGACGACGGCGGCGTCGCGCACCGGGTCTGGCGCGTGACCGACGCCCGGCGCTCGTCGCCGGCTTCCGGCGACCTGCTGGGCGGGGCGCAGCGCCTACATCGCCGACGGCCACCACCGCTACGCGACCGCGCTGCGCTACCGCGACGAGACGGGCCCGGACGGGGCCTGGACGCTCGGCTACTTCACGCCGATGGAGGCGCCCGGGCTGCTGGTGCTGCCCTACCACCGCATCCTCGCGCGAGGGCCCGTCGCTCGCGGAGGCGCGCACGGCGTCTCGAGCGGCACTTCGACCTGCGCGGACGCTCCCGACGTGCGGGCCGCCGCGGCGCGCGGTGGCCGCGTTCGACGCGCGCCCTACGCCTTCGCCCTCGCCGAGCCGGGCGGCGGGCGCGCTCGTGGCCGAGTCGCTGCCGACGGCGCGCGCGACCTGCTGCCCGCGGACGCCCCGCCCAGCCTGCGCGCGCTCGACACGTACTTCCTGCACCAGGCCGTGCTGCGGCCGCCTGCTCGAGGTTCCCGAGTCCGCCGTGCGCTACGTGCACTCGCTGGCCGAGGCGGAAGAGGCGGTGGCGAATGGAGCGTGCTCGGCTCGCGGTGCTGCTGCGCGCCACGCCGGTGCGCCAGATCGTGGACGTGGCGGAGGCGGGGGAGTCCATGCCCGCCAAGAGCACGTTCTTCCATCCCAAGCTGCCCTCGGGGCTGGTGATCCACCCGCTGGTCGTCTGATGCCCCTCGACCCCCGGGCCTTCGATCCCGCCTCCACGGAGCGGGTGTACCGGGTTCCCTACGCGGCGCGCGCCGCGGAGGCGGCCGCGTTCGCCTCCGCGGAGGGACTCCGCCCCGCGGCGGAGGACCGCGTGCGCGTGGGCCTTCTCGCCATCGACGTGCAGAACACGTTCTGCCTGCCCGAGTTCGAGCTCTTCGTGGGCGGCGCGTCCGGGCGCGGGGCGATCGACGACAACGCGCGCCTCTGCGCCTTCGTCTACCGCAACCTCGGGCGTCTCTCCGAGATCGTCGCCACCCTCGACACGCACGGGCCGTTCCAGATCTTCCATCCGGTCTTCTGGGTGGACGCGGCGGGCGAGCACCCCCCTCCCCACACCGTGGTGTCCGCGGAGGACGTGGAGCAGGGCCGCTTCAGGGTGAACCCGCGTCTAGAGCACTTCGTGGCCCCCCCCGGCTTCGACCTCGACGCCTACGCCAGGCACTACGCGCGGTCACTCGCGAGCGGCGCCAAGTACCCGCTCTTCCTCTGGCCCTACCACGCGATGCTCGGAGGGATCGGCCACGCCCTCGTCTCCGCCGTCGAGGAAGCGTTCTTCTTCCACGCGATCGCGCGACAGAGCCCCACGCGCTTCGAGATCAAGGGCCGGCACCCCCTCACCGAGAACTACTCCGCGCTCCGGCCGGAGGTGACGGCGGATCACGCGGGCCGTCCGATCGGCGAGGAGAACCTGGCACTCGTGGAGTCCCTCCTCGGGTTCGACGCGCTCGTCGTGGCCGGCCAGGCGCAGAGCCACTGCGTGGCCTGGACGGTGGCCGACCTCCTCGACGCGATCCTCGCCCGGGATCCCGCCCTCGCCCGGCGGGTCTACCTGCTGGACGACTGCACGTCGCCCGTCGTGGTTCCGGGAGTGGTGGACTTCACGGAGCAGGCGGAGTCGGCGTTCCGGCGCTTCGAGGCGGCGGGGATGCACCGCGTCCGCTCGACGGATCCCATGGAGAGCTGGCCGGATTTTCCGGCCTGACGGCACTCGGTCTGGAACGGGTAGATCGGTAACTCTGTCCGGACGGAGGACCGCGAGTCACTTCAAGTAGTTTCTCAAGGAACTCTTCCCGGACGGAGTCGTCAGCGTTCAGCTCCGGCACCGTGAGCAATGTACTAATACATTGCCCACGGTCCGGCACGGGCTGACGGGCGACTCGCCTTCTCCGTCCGGACGGAGTAGCTTCAAGTCCACGAGGTGGCGACGGCCACACTTCGAAGGGCCGACGTCAGGCCGGGGAAGTGCGCTCCGCGAGGGCCTCGAGCAGGACCCCCGGCCGGTTGGAGGCCACGCCGAAGAGCGTGAAGCGCTCCAGCGCGAACAGCTCCTCGGGATCGTCCACCACCCAGGTGGCCAGCTTCAGGCCGGCCTCGCGGACGGAGCGGGCCATCTCCGCGTCCAGCACGCCCTTCTCCGGCATGACGAGGTCGCAGCCGGCGTCGCGCGCGCCCGCCACGACCTCCGCCGGCTGCGCCGCGATAGAAGAGGTGGCCGCGCGTGATCTCCGGGGCGAGCTCGCGGCACCGCGCGAGGACGGGGGTGTCGACGGAGAGGAGCGCGACCTCGTCGATCATCCCCGCCTTGCGCACCTCGGCGATCACGAGCGCCTCGACGCCCCCTTCGAGGTCCCCGGTGACCGACTCGCTCTTGATCTCGACCAGCACGCGCGCGCGGCCGCGCAGGAAGGCCAGGACCTCGGCGAGCGTGGGGACCCGCTCGCCCGCGTAGGCGGTCCCGAAGCGCTCGGGGTAGCCGGCGGAGACCGCCCGCATCTCCTCGAGCGTGAGGTCGAGCACCCGCCCGCGCCCGTCGTGGTGCGGTCGAGGGTGGGGTCGTGGATCACCACCACGTGCCCGTCCCGGGTGAGCTGCACGTCGAGCTCCACGAGCTCCGCCCCCAGCTCCAGGGCGCTCGCGAAGGAGGCCAGGGTGTTCTCGGGACGATGGGCGGAGTCGCCCCGGTGGGCGATGACGAGCGGCGGCACGGGTCAATCTTAGCCGACTCGGGCGCGGCTCAACCGGTCAGCGATCGGCTCGGCCTCCGCTCGGTCGCCGGACAGCGTCGTTCGTCTCGTAGACCTTGGCCTCGATGAAGACGTCGAGCAGATCGCCGTCGAGCTTCCCGTGCTCGCGCCTCGTCGCGCGAGGATGTCGAGCGCCCTGCTCCACCGGCACCGACTTCTTGTAGGGCCGGTCCCAGGCGACGAGGGCGTCGAAGATGTCGGAGATCGTCATCATCCGCGACTGGATCGGGATGTCCTGCCGCCTTGAGACTTGCCGGGGGTAGCCGGTGCCGTCGAGCTTCTCGTGGTGGGCGTAGGCGATCTCGGGCACGCGCCGGAACTCGCTCGTCCAGGGGATCTCCGAGAGGAAGTGGTAGGTGTGGGTGACGTGGCTCTCGATCTCGCGCCGCTCCTTCTCGGAGAGGCTGCCCCGGCGGATGGAGAGGGCCTCGACCTCGTTCGGGGTCAGGAAGGGCTGCGGCTTGCCCGTCGATGTCGCGGAAGGTGCGCGTCGGCGAGGTCCGAGCAGGCGCGGAAGCTCTCCTCCTCGAGGATCGTGGGCTCGTTGGCCTGGACGATCATCTCGCAGGATCTGGTCGATCTCCTGCCTGGCGCTGCTGCGTAGGCCGCGGTCCATCTGCTCGCAGCAGCTCGCGGGCGGCCTGCCCGCGCAGCGACCTGCTCGAGCTTGGCCCGCAGGTGCTCCGCCTCCAGCGTCCGCTTGATGTACGCGAAGCGCTGCTGGATCGAGCAGTCAGGTCGCCGACGTAGAGCTTCTTGCCCTTGATGAGGACCTTCTCGCGCACGCCGACCTTGCCGAAGTCGTGCAGGAGGCTCGCGTAGCGGATCTCCTGGAGCTGGTCGCGGGTGAAGCGCACGTCGCGGAAGGGGCCGGCGGTCGCGGCGTCCACCTTCTCCGCGAGGCCCACGGTGAGCGTCGGCCACGCGCTCGGAGTGGCCCGAGGTGGTGGGGTCGCGCCTCTCGATCGCGGTCACCGAGGCGCTCACGAAGGAGTCGAAGAGGTTCTTGATGTTCTCGATGAGCTGCGTGTTCTCGAAGGCCACCGCGGCCTGGCTGGCCAGCGAGCGTCACGAGCTCCTCGTCGACCGAGGTGAAGGGGATCACCACCTCGTCGACGAGCGCCACCGGCGCGCAGCACCGTCGTCGGCGTCGCGTCTTCTTGTTGATGAGCTGGACGACGCCGATGACCTTGTCCTGGTGGTCGCGCATGGGCACGACCAGCATCGACTTGGTGCGGTAGCCCGACTTCTCGTCGAAGGAGCGGCTGATCTGTGTAGGGCGAGCCCGGCGGGCAGGTTGTAGGCGTCGGCCACGTTCACGACTCTGCCGGTGAGCGGCCGCGTAGCCGGCGATCGAGGTCTCGTCCAGGGGCATCGTCGGACTCCTCGAACGGGCACCACCACGGAGTCGTTCTGGGTGAGCTTGAAGCGGAGCTGGTCGTCGGTCTGGCGCGTCGTCGTCCTTGCCGCGCTCCACCAGGTAGAGGCTGCCCGCGTCGGCGGCGGTGATCTCGCGGCTCTTGGCCAGGATCAGCTCCAGCAGCTTGTTGATGTCGCGCTCGCGGAGAGCGCCACCCCGATCTTGTTCAGCTCGTCGAGGCTCCTCGCTCTTGCGGTCGAGGGCGTCGCTCGAGCTGGCGGATCACGCGCCGGTTGTGCACGGTGTCGAGGGCGCGCTCGAGGCGCAGCCGCAGGCGCGACGCGGTGACCGGCCGGAGCAGGACGTCGTCGAGGAAGGGGAAGCGCCTTGAGGGTCTCCTCGGCGTCGCCGTGGTCGACCACGGCCACGAACACGGCCTGGACGAACCCGCTCGGCGAGCCGTCTCGAGCTCGGCCCGGTCCGGCTCGATCCGCGCGGGGTCGGCGAGGACCAGGGCCGCCGAGGTCTCCGCGAGCTCCTGCCGGAGCTCGGCGAGTGTCGCCACCTCCGCGACGGTCGCGCTGGGCGGAAGATCGCCAGTCACGATGTCGCGCGCTCGTCCCCAGATTACGATGTTCGCCATGGCCTCCCCGGGTGGTTCGAGAGGAGCAGTGGAGGGTTACTGATTGTGAAGACGGAGATTAGCACAGTCAGCCCGCGGCGGAATGTGATTTTCAGGCCCCCAGGTGGTCCGCCAGCTCCCGCAAGTCCCCCACGAGGAGGTCCGGAGCCTCGGCTCGCACGGCCTCCGGATCGAGGCCGTAAGTCACGCCCACTGTGCGCACTCCCGCCGCCCGGCCCGTGCGCACGTCGATCGGGGAGTCGCCGACCATCAGCGCCTCGTCGAGGTCGATGTGCATTTCGTCGGCCAGCCGGCGGAGCCCTGCCGGGTCCGGCTTCCGCTCGTCGCTTCCGTCGGTCCCCAGATACGCGCAAAACGGCTCGCGACACCGAGGCCCTCGAGGATGCTTCGGCTCAAGTCGCCCGGCTTGTTGGTGAGCACCGCGAGCGAACGGTCGGCCAGGCGGTCGAGGGCTTCGGCCACCCCCGGGTAGAGGCGCGTGGTATCGAGCAGGCACGAGCGGTAGGACTCCAGGAACAGGGGCAGCACCTCCACCGCGGACCGCGCCACGCCCGCGCGCTCGAGGCTCCTCTCCACCAGCAGTCGCGCGCCTTCGCCCACGAACGCGCGCACGTCCGCGAGGGGAAGGTGGGGGGAGCCGGGAGCCGCCTTCTGCAGCGCGAGGTTCACCGCGGTCGCGAGGTCGCGCACGGAGTCCACGAGCGTGCCGTCGAGGTCGAACACCACGAGCCGCACCGGCCGCCCGAGGGCGGCCGCCGGCTTCCCGTCTTCCCTCACTCGGGCAGGACTCGCAGCCGGGGGAGGTGCTTGGGGTCGAGCTCGGCCTTCTTCCCCGCCCGCACCTCGCGCACCACCGTGAGCGTGCGCTGGAACTCCTCGCGGAGGGCCTCCACGTTCAGGCCGCGGAAGCGCGGGACGAACTCGTCCAGCTTCCGGAGCGCGGGGCCGAGCCTCTCCTCCGCCTTCTGCAGGTCGTGGTTGCTCACCTGGTGGAGCGACTCCGCGAGCGTCGAGAGGATCGTGTAGAACTGGCGCTCCGACGGAGCGCGCGTCGCCCCTGCCACCGCTTCGAGCGCGTCCTGGAACTCGACGAATCGTTGCTGGTTGAACAGAGTGACCGCGTTGCGCAGGAGCACGTCCATCGTCCCGATCCTAGCACCGCCTCCTACTCGAGGAAGTAGCCGGCGATGTCGACCACGAGGTGCGCGGTCCCCGAAGCCTGGGCGAGACGGACGTCGATCCGGCCCTGTCCGCCGAGGGCGTAGATCCCGTTGTTTCCACGCGTCTGACCGGTCGAGTAGTTGAGCGCGCTGACAGTAGGCACGAGGGATCCCGTGGGGAAGATGCGCAGGTTCCCGCTCGCCGTCGGAGAGACGACGGTGGCGTTCAGGAAGACCGCGGTCGCCTCGGCGGGGACGCCGCAGCTCCCCGTGACGGTGAAGGTCCGATCGGTGCCTGCGACCAGCTCCGGCCCCCCGAAGGGGCCGATCGGGTTGCGCGTATCGATGAGGCGGCAGGGCGCGACCGTGTGGTAGAGGGACGGCAGATCGGGAACGAGGCTGCAGCCGGCGCCGGTGATGCCCAGGGTGAACGGTCCCGCATTGCCCGGCGGCTGCAAGGTCGACGAGTATCCGTCGACCACGATGAAATAGTCCGTGCGCGCGACCGCGTCGAGCACGACACCTTCCCGGTTGCCGTTGGGGTCGGGGTTGCCGGGAAAACCGGTGTCGCTCGCGCAGACGCAATGGGCGAGATCGTTCGAGCACTGCGCCTGGTAGACGAGGAGCCCGAGGTCGTCCCCGGTCAGCACGGGGTCGGTCGGAACGAGATCGATGCTCAGCGTGCAGTTCGCGTCGGTGCGGATCCGGTAGGCCTTGTCGGGTCCCCAGCCCGTCCCCAAGTAGACCTCACCACGGCCGCTCGGCCGCCCCACGCAGTTCGTCGGCGCGCTGCACGCCGGCGTAGTGGTGAGGCCCGGCTCGTAGTCGTTCGTAGACCCGACGGTGGTATCGGGCACGGGCCCGAAGGGGAGCGCCGAGACCTCCGCCGTCGCCAGAGGACAGGTGTCCGCGGGCATCTCGCCGACGGGAATCGCGCCGCGCGCGGCGCGCCGGGACGCGATCCTTCGGGCAAGAGCCTCCCGACGGGCTCGGAGCTCGTCGGGCGTCAGCCGTTCGGCAATGGCCTTGCGGATCCGGAGGGTGCTCGTGTCGATCTGCTCTTCACCGGCGTCCACTCCTGCCGACAACACTGGGAGGGAAGCGATCAGGCTCAACACCACGATTCTCATGGGCTCTCCCTCTTCAAAGCTCGCGCCGCCCCGCATCGGCCCCTGACCGTGTCCGGAGGCGGGTGCCGTACCAGGCGACCGCGAGACAGATTACCAGGTAGATGACGCACGCCTGCAGCGCGTAGTTGGGGTAGTCGACGATCCAGGCGGGGGCTGTGGGGTCGGTCGCGCGCGCGGGATTCGAGGCGACAGGAGGCGCCACGAGAGCCACCCCCAGGCCGGCGAGCTGGGACGCGATCACGATCGCGAAGAACTCGCCGGCCGTCCACCAGAACGTGCGAGGTCTGCTCCTCCGGAGCGCCCGAACCGTGTCCGTCGCCGTGCCGCGCTCCCAGTGCGGGACCACGGGGGCCGCGACGGCGCTGATCACGGGAGCGGCGATGAGAGCCGCGACGATCAGGATCAGGAAGAGCGTCGACCCGATCGCGAGGAGGGCCTCCGACCCTGCGCGGCTCCTCATCAGGCTCGGTACGAGGAGCAGCGCGAGAATCGGGAAGCAGGCGGGTACGGCCGCCGCGTAGGTCAGGAGGAGCGCTCTCTCGAAGGGCTTCCCGATCACGGCCAGCTAGCTCGGACCCAGGTAACCCATCGCCTTCAGCCGCTCGCGTGTCTCCGCATCGAGCTCCATTATCTTGCGCCCGGGGGCGAGGGCGAGCCAAACTTGCACGCCCGGCGCACTCTTCCTCGGGGCGGCGAAGAGGTTCAACCCACGCTCGTGCTCGTTCTCCTGCTCGATGTCCGGCAGGCGGAAGGGGAAGGCGGCGGCCTGTCGCCCGGACTCCCCGTAGGCCACGTCGCCCGGCCGCAGCGGCCGGCCGTCGCGCGTCCCCTGCAGCGTGACGGGCGCGCCGCGGGGGCGGAGCGCGAACGCGATCTCGCGAGGCTGGTCGGGTCGGGGTCGCAGGAGGACGTCGAGCTTCCGCCCGTTCTCGCGGAGAAGCGCACCGTTCGCTTCCGCCCGAGGCCCGTCGCCTCCACGCCCTCGATCCAGCCGTCGGTATCGAGCGTGAGCGAGTACTCCGACGAGCCGCCGACGCGAACGACGTAGCGGAACGGGTTCGGCGACATCGCCGCCTCGACGCTGGGCTTTCAGCAGCCGCACCCGGGAAGGATGGCTCGTCGAGGACGCTCGTCTGCTCCTTCGGGTCCTTCACGAGGTCGAAGTAGAGCTCGTCCGTCCTCGGGGCTGAAGCGACGGATGTACTTGTCGCGCCTCCGTGCGCATGCCGTGGGCGACGAAGCCGCGGTGGCTGATCTCCGAGATCGCCGGCGGCTTCGCGGCTCCTTGCCGCGCGAGCAGCGAGCTGAAGCGGACGGCCCGCGATGCGCGGGCGGATCGGGCACGGGCAGGCCCTGGCTCTCCAGGACGGTGGGCAGGACGTCCACGACCTGCACCTGCTGCGCCACGCGCGCGCCCGCGTCCCGCTGCCGCGGGAACTTCACGATCGAGCGGTATCGCGGACGAGCTCGTCGAAGACGCTCCGGCCGTGCAGCCACTTGCCGTGGTCCAGGAACTCCTCGCCGTGGTCGGCGAGGAAGACGACGAGCGCGCGGTCGTAGAGCCCGCGCGCCTTCAGCTCGCGCACGAAGCGGCCGAACTCCTGGTCGCCGTAGGCGATGTCGCCGTCGTACTGCGCGATCATCCGCTCGCGGTCGAGCGGCTCCTTGTAGTCGCTGCGCGGGTCCTGGCCGGGATGGTCGGCCGTGGGGTGGGGCTCGTACTTGCGGTCGAAGGGCGGCGGCGGCGCGTAGGGCACGTGCGGGTCCATCGTGTGGACGTAGAGGAAGGTGGGGAAGCCGCGGCGCGCGTCGAGCCAGGCGAGGGCGGCGTCCACCACGCACGCCGCCTCCACGAGCTTGCGACGGCCGGTCGCCCTCGCCGTGCAGGCCCGCGAAGAAGTCGAAGCCCTGGTCGAAGTTCGACTCGGCGCCGTAGATCACCGAGTTCGCGATGGCGGCGCCCGTCGCGTAGCCCTTGGCCTGCAGCATCTCGGCCAGCGTCACGTGCGCCGGGGTCGAGCGGGTCGCGGAGCTGCACCGCGCGGTGCCGGCCGGGAAGGAGCGAGGTGAGGAGCGAGGCCACCGAGGGCTTCGTCCAGGAGGCGTGGGCGATCGCCTGCTCGAAGACGACCGCGTCCTTCGCGAAGCGCGTCGAGGTGCGGGCGTCGTGTCGCGCGTGTAGCCGTAGGGGCCGGTGTGGTCCGCGCGCAGCGTGTCCACGAGGTAGACGACGACGAGCGGGGCGTCCTTGGACGGCGACGGTGACGGCGGGCGTGCCCCAGAACGCCTGCCCGGGGTCGCCCGCGGGCTCGAAGCCCGCGCGTCTCGAGCGTCAGCTCGACCTCGCGCCCGGCGAACCGCGCGAGGTCGACGTCCCCGCGTCACCCATCCCGACTGTTCGGGCTGGGAGAGCGGGTCGAGCGAGCTTCGAGAACAGCACGTCCTCGCGCCCGTCTCTTCGCAGCCTTCACCACGAACTCGACGCCGGGCCGGTCCTGGAAGGCGGGTGCGACCGCACAGGTGAAGCGCGAGCCGCGCCCCCTTCGGCACGTCCAGCCTGAAAACGCAGGCGGCTCGGCGGGCCCGCGGGCAGAGTCCGCCGCACGACGTCGTTGATGCGGATCGGGCGGCCGAACTGCTTCGACGACGGCCGCCCGATCGAGCGTGGCCGCCCGCGCCTCGACGAGCGCGGTCGCCGCGCGCGGACGAGGTCCAGCGGGGGCGGCTCTCGTGCCGCAGGCCAGCGAAGGCGGAGCGCGGCCGCCGCAAGGGCTCACGCCACTCGCCGTCTTCGGCGTCGCGCGCATCGCGCAGAACGTCGAAGCTAGCACGGGCCGCGGGCCGCGACCAAACGACGTTATCGTCCTCCCGTGCCCGACGCCGGCCGACGGGCGGTTCACGCAGCTCCTCCTCCTGCTGACCTTGGCCGGGCTCGCCGTTCGTCTCGCTTTCGTGCTGGCTGGAGCCGGCCACGGACCCCGTGGCCGACGAGACCATGTGGACGACCTGGGGCGCCAAGGTGCCTCGCCCGAGGTCGGCGTTCTCGCCCTTCGCGTTCCGTCTGATCTTCCATCCCCCGCTCTATCCCTATTTCATCGGCGGCGTCTTCGCTCCTGGGCGGCCTTGGCGCGGTGAAGGTGGCGCAGGCCGTGGTCTCCGCCGCTCCTCGTGCCCGCGGTGGGCCGGCTCGGACGCGCGGTCTTCGGTCCGCGACGCGGGCCTCGCGGCCGCCGCCATCGCCGCCTTCTATCCGGAGCTCGTCTGGTTCTCCGCCCACTTCTGGGTGGAGACGGTGTTCACGGTGCTCGTCTGGTGGGGCTTCGAGCGCCTCCTGGCCGCCGACGCGCGCGCGTCCCTGCGGCCTCGCGATCGTGGCCGGCCTTCTCTTCGGCATCGCCATCCTCGCCCGCGAGACCGTCCTCTACTTCCTGCCCTTGGCCGCGCGCTGGCTCGCCTGGCGCCGGCCAGGAGGGCGCCCTCGCGGCGCCGCCTTTCTGCTCGTGGCCGTTCCTCACCGTGGCCCCTGGACGCTGCGCAACTGGGTGGTCTACGGCGCCTTCGTCCCCGTCTCCACGGCGGGCGCGCTCGAACCTCTGGCAGGGCAACGCGCCGCTCTCGCGTCAGGAGGTCTACGACCAGTACTGGGCCGTGCACGGCCGTATCGAGAAGTACCGCTACGCCCGCGCGAAGGGGCTCGAGGCCATTCGCGACCGACAGCCCGCGTGGATCTTCGAGAAGCTGCGCCGAGGAGATGCCGATGTTCTGGGAGGCGGACAGCCAGGCTCTCGTCCACATCGTCCGGGGCGCCTATGGACCGTGTCCGAAAGCGCTCGCGATGGCGGCGGTCGTCGTCGTCCTCGTCCCCTTCTTCGCGTGCCTCGTCGGCCTCGTCTTCGGCCTCGCCGCGCTCCCGATCGCCCGCGGTCCCGTGCTCCTGGTGATCTTCCTCGCCTACTACAACCTGATCCACGTGGCGACGCACGGTTACGCCCGCTACCGTCTGCCCGTCATGCCCGTTCTCTTCCTGCTGACCGGGTTCGCCTGGTCGGCGTGGCGGGAGCGGTCCTATCCCGGCTCTGACACGGCCACGCCGTGCCGCTGGCGATCGCCCTCGCGGTCGTCGCTGGTCCTGGCCTCCGTCGCCCCCGTCGCTCGCCTCGTGGTTCACGGACTCCTGGACGGACCCGGGCGAGGCGAGCGAGGTGCTCGAGGAGGCCGCGGGATCGTGAAGGCGGCGCTGGCCGCTTCCCTGGCGATTCTCGCTCGGCGTCGCTCGTGCGCGTGCCGTTCTGGATCGAGGCGCTGCGCACGCCGGTGGACGGCGACACCGCGATCGTCGGCCTCATGGCCCGCCATCCCGGCGAGGGCACGACGATGTGGGGCCAGCCCTACGGCTCGCCGCTCGACGCCTGGGTTGCGACACCGTTCGTGGCCGCTCTGGGTCCGACGACGAGAGCCCTCCGCCTCCCCGTTTTCCTCCTCGGCCTGGCACTCGTGCCGATCGCGTGGGCTCTCGGTCGTGCGGTCCATCCGGACGCGGCGCTTCCCGCGGCGCTCCTCCTCGCCTGCCCACCCCCGTACTTCCTCCTCCTGGCAGCGCTTCCCCCGCCTTTCTACGCGACGACGCTCGTCGCTCTGCGGGTGCTGCTCGTCCTGACCCTTGCGGCTCGCGGACCGGCTGGAGACGGGCGAGACGCCGCGCGGACGCCTCGTGACCGCTGGGGTTCTCGCCGGGCTCGCCCTCTGGACGCATCTCATGTCCGCGAGCGTCGTCGCGATGGCCGCGGCCTACCTTTTCGGCGCGTCGCGCGGGCGGCGGCGGGTCCTCCTCTTCGCCCTCGGCCCCCTGCTGATCGCGAGCGCGCCCTGGTGGGGGCGTGCCTTCGCGGACGGCCAGGCCGCGCGGATCGTGCGGGTCGCGGATCGCGAGCAGACGACGCTCGGCCACCTGCGAGAGGTCGTGCCCCGACTCCACGAGCCGATCGGCGGCCTCCTCGGCACGCACGTGCCCGTGGTCGCGGACTCCGAGGACTTCGTCGTGCGGAGCCCCGGCTTCGTGGCTGGCGTTCTCATCTTCATCTATGGAGGTGTTCGTCATCCTGGCCGCCCGGCGCTCCGGGGGCCACCCGCCCGCGGGGCTGCTCCTCGCCACCGTCGCCCTCGTCGTCATCGTCTTTCCCTTGCCGGTGCGGTCCGCCCCTCACACGATCCGCTTCCTGACCCCGGCCTATCTGCCGCTCGCCGTGCTCGTCGCCTGGGCCTTCGTGGCCGCGGGTCGTCCGCGTCGGAGCCTCATCGTCGTGCTCGCCCTCGCCGGCCTGCACCTCGCGGCGGGCTCCAAGCTCCTCGAGACCTGGCGCTCCACGGATCGCGCGGACGCCCCCGTTCCTCCTGCCGGATCTGGCCCCGGTCCGGAGCGCGCTCGAATCGCGCGGCCTGCGGCATGCCTACGCGTCGTACGGTCCCGCGTACCGGCTGACCTGGGAGAGCGGGGAGAGGATCGTCGCTTCGCAGCCCTGGAACGAGCGCTTCCGCCACTACCCGCTGCCCCTCCTCGACGAGGTCCGTTTCTCGAAGGACGTGGCCTGGGTGCTGACGCCCTCCGTTCCCACGGACCTGCCGTCGCCGAAGGCCTTCGAGGAGGCGATGGCTTCGTTAGGCGGCGCGTGGAAGCGCACGGAGGCCGGACCCGCGGTTCTCTACCACGACTTCCGGCCCGCCCTTCGGAGCGGCGGTCGAGGGTTGGCCCGGCGTGGGGGTGGCGGGGGACGAGAACCTCGCCACCGCGCTGCGTCCCGAGACGCAGGCGGCGAGCACGTTCGCGCTTCCCGAGCCCCGCTCCCTCGACGCGATCACGCTCGTGGCCGGCCTCGACGGCCCGCGCCTGCTCCGCAGCATGGACGTGGAGATGAGCGCGGACGGGAACACGTTCGAGACGGTGGCCCGTCGCCGGCGGCGCGACGAGCGCGAGGACCTGCGGTGGGTGAACGGGCATCCCCAGGCCGTGCTCGACCACGACCTGCTCGCGATCCCCCTGGGGGGTCGGACGGTCGCCGCGATCCGGATCACGCCCTACGTCTCGAGCGATCCCTGGACGCTCGGGGAGCTGCTCCTCCACCCGGCACGGCCGGAGGGAGAGCGGGCTCCCTGGAGCGAGTGGCTCCCTCCGCATCTCGATTGGACGGAGCGCGCCCGCCTTCTCACCCAGGATCCCAAGCGTGACCGCGAGGACTGGTATTGGCGGGTGCTCCTCGCCTCACGCCAAACGGGAAGCCATTCGAGGTGACCCGGGCGGCGCTCGGGCCGTGGGCCCCGTGTGCAACAATGACTTCGTGAGGGACGTGGAGCCGCTTTTCGTCGGCCGGACGTTCGACGACTTCCTGTTCCGGCCGCAGCACACCCCGGTGAGCTCGCGGCGGCAGGTGGACCTCACGATGCCGCTCCTTCCCGGGGTGTCGCTCTCCCTGCCCATCGTGGGGGCGAACATGGACACCGTGGTTGGGGAGGAGATGGCGAAGACGCTGGCCCTCGAGGGCGCCCTCGGCTTCCTCCACCGCAACAGCACGATCGCGGAGCAGGCGGAGCGCGTGCGCTACGTGAAGACCCGGCACTCCTACGTGATCTCGGAGCCGGTGGTGCTGCCGCGCACCGCGACGATCGCCCAGGCCCGCCAGGTGATCCGGCACCACACCGCGAGCGGGATCCTCATCGAGGAGACGAAGGGGAGCGGCCTTCTCGCCGGTATCCTCTCGCACCGAGACATGCCGCTCGACCGCACGGCGGAGGACCGTCTGGTCAGCGACTTCATGACCCCGCAGCCGCGCCTCGCCACCCGGCCCCCTTCGGTGAACATCGAGGAAGCGGAAAAGGTGATGTTCGACCACCGGGTGGAGAAGCTGCCCCTCGTGGACGAGGCGAACCGGATCCGCGGCCTCATCACCATGCGGGACCTGAAGCTCTTCAAGCAGAAGCCTCACTCCTCGAAGGACGAGCGGGGGCGGCTCCGCGTGGGAGGGGCGATCGGCGCCACCGGCGACTACCTGGAGCGGGCGGCGGCTCTCCTCGCCCAGGAGGTGGATTGCCTCCTCCTCGACGTGGCCCACGCCGACGCCGCGGTCGTGGAAAACGCGATTCGTGAGATCCGGAAGCGCTTCGCGGGCGTCCCCCTCGTGTGCGGCAACGTGGCCACCGCGGAGGCGACGCGCTGGCTCGTCGGCCTGGGTGTCGACGCGATCAAGGTCGGGGTGGGGCCGGGACGCGGCTGCCGCACGCGAATCGAGACGGGGGCGGGGGTGCCTCAGCTCCAGGCCGTGCGCGAGGCCTACGTGGCCAGCCTGGGCAAGGTGCCCGTCATCGCCGACGGCGGCGTGCAGAACGACAAGGACGTGTTCCTCGCCATCGCCTGCGGGGCGTCCACGGTGATGCTCGGGAGCCTGCTCTCGGGCACCGACGAGGCTCCGGGCATGATGGTGGAGGACCCCGCCACCCGCCAGAAGATGAAGCTCTACCGGGGCATGACGTCGCCGGAGGCGGTAGCGGACGGAACGGACGGCGAGCAGCTCTCGGAGGCGCTCCGCACCCCGGCGGAAGGCCAGTCGGTGCGCGTGCCCTACGTCGGGAGCGTCGTGGCCATCCTCGGCCGCCTGCGGGGCCACTTGCAGTCGGCGGTCAGCTACGCGGGGGAGTCCGACCTGAAGAGCGCCCACGAGAAGATCGCCCGGGACCCCGCGCGCTTCCTGATCCCGCTGTCGGAAGCCTCGCGTCGCGAGTCGTTCGTCCGCTGACCCGCCCCGGGGCGAGTCACCTCTAGTCCATGACGGGCCGCGCTCCCTTGCCGAATCGCTTCCGGACCACCAGCCCGAAGTTGTAGAACTGCGAGTCGCCATAGGACAGGAACGGCTCGAGCTCGAAGCCCGAGCTCGTGACGAAGTTCGCCGTCACGTAGACCCCCGTGTCCGACAGGCCCAGGCGTGCCGTCGATCCCGTCTTGCTGATTCGGCCTCCGATCCCCACCTGCACGAGGGGCCCGGGAAAGCCGCTCGGCTCGTGGTCGGCGAGGCGGCCCTCGAGGAACACCTTCGACAGGGAACCGAACCGGAGGCCCGCAACGAGGAACGAATGGTGCTCCTCGCCGTCGAACACGAGGTCGCCGAACGTCCCTCCCAGTGTCAGGCCCACGTACTTCGAGTCGACGGAGCCCTTCACGGCGATTCCGCGGAGCGGCATCCGGAAAACGCCCGCGTCCTCCGTGTCCTCGCCGGTGAAGGCCTGGATCCGGACCGAATAGCTCGTGTTCGGCGACGTCTCCCTCGTGTATCCCGCCGAGAACCCGACGGCGCCGTAGTCGTGTGATCCTCCGCAGGTCTCCTGGTAGCTTCCTCCCATGGCGCTCCCCCCGACCGTGACGTACGAGCGGGGGAAGGGACTCTCGGTCGCGGGCGGGGGACCTGCGAGCAACAAGGCGGCCACGCCGCAAGCCGTCGCCGGTCGCCTCCCCGGGCCGAAGGTCGGGAGGTTTGCCGCGAGGGCGACCGCGGTCACGAAGAGGATCGCCACGGCTTCGAGCGGTGTGAGCCAGGCCGCGCCGAGAGCGGTCGTGACCAGGACGACCGCGATCAGCGCCGCGGTGCGCGAGACGGACGACCGCGCGGAATCGAGAGCGGACGACCGGCGGCGGGCACTCCGCTCTCGCCGCCAAAGCAACGTGGCTCCCACCAGAGTGGCGCCGGCCATCGACCACTGCGCGACCCGCATTCCGAGCGCGTCCGGACCGCCGCACCGCCAGAACTCGAAAACGAGCCGCAAGGCGCCGTATCCCACGCCGAAGGCGAGAGAGAGGCTTCCCGGGTTGCGGAGCGCCGGACGGAGGCGGGAAAGGACAGCGACGAGGAGGAGCACCGCCGCGGCCTCGTAGAGCGGCGCCGGGTGCACGAGCGCGCCGGGGTGGTCGGTCGACGCGACGGCCCAGGGAACCGTTGCGGGCAAACCATGGCAGCACCCCGCGAGAAAACAACCGATCCGACCGATCGCGACCGCCGCGGGAACGGCCGGGACGAGCGCGTCGAGGGCACCCAGGTCGAGCCTGAGGAAGCGCCGCCCCGCGTGGAGCGCCAGGAGGCCGCCGAGGAGAGCGCCGAGGACGGTCTTCTCTCCGATCTCGCCCACGACGAGGTCGAAGCGAAGGGCCTTGGAGCCCGCGACGCCTCCGAGCGCCACGGCCGCGAGCAGGGCGAGCCACGGCCCCGTCGGCAGGTTCCGTCGCCGACCTTCGCCCCAGGCGAGCCACAAGCCGACCGCGAAGGCCGAGACGTAGAGGACGTTGTAGGGGCCCGACGTCACCACATCGAGAAGAGGCATGCCGCTCCACCACCGCAGAGAACCGAACCGGCGGAGAGGCCTGGAGCAGGGAACGTGCCAGTCGCGCGCGGGAACGCGCAAGACCACGAACGAGAGGAGGGACCGTGCTTTACGGTCGTGACTCTCTGCGCGCGATCACGGACCGCGGCGCGCGGACCGCCAACGTGCTGCGCGAGACCCGCTCTCCGAGTGGGCGGCGGATTCTTGGGACTCGTTCTGGAACGAGTCGCCTCAGGTCGTTTCTCGATCGACTCCGTCCGGACCGAGTTGGACTATTCGAAGTAGCCGGCCACGTCGATCACGACGTCCGCGGTCGTTCCCAGGGGCTGACCGACATAGGCGGAGAACTCTCCGCTCGCGCTGAGCGACACGATTGCGTTCCCGGCGCGAGTCTGCCCGGCCGAGTAGTTGACGTTGGAGATCGTCGGCAGTGCCTGGCCCGTGGGAAACAGCCGCACGTTTCCGGTCGTGAGATGCGTTGGCAGCCCGGTCCGGCGATTCATCGGCGCGATTGTACGGGATCAGAGTCGAGTCCGGCACGCTGACTCGCCCCGGGGCGAGTCACCTCAAGTAATTTCTCAAGCGACTCCGTCCGGACCGAGTTACCAATCTACCCATTCCCGAGTGGTCAGTATCGACGAGACTCGAACGGCTTGACGGCCGGCCAGAGCCCGGGCCACGCCGACTCCACGGCCTCTCGCGATCCGAGATCCGTCGTCCCGAAATGGAAGGCGACGATGTTCCCCGGCTTCCAGGTCGATTTCAGGAAGGCCACCGCCTTCGGTTCCCGAAGCCACCAGAACGGCACGAGAAGCACGTCCACGCTCTCCACGGCGGTGATACGTCGGAGGTTCTCCTCCGAGGGATCCGCGTCCCCGAAGTGGGCGAGCGTCCGGCCGCCCAGTGCGATGCGGTATCCCAGGTTCTGGGTCTTCCCGTGCTCGAGGGGGAACGCGGTGACCTTCGCTCCCGCGACCTCGAGCGTGGAGGTCGTCCCTGTTGACGGCCAGAGGTTCCGGGCGCGCTCGCGAACGTCGTAGGGCATCATCGCGACACCGTGCTCGGTCGAGCCGAACAGGGCGTCCGGATGGGTTCGAAGAAAGCGCGTGACCGCTCCCGCGTCCCAGTGGTCCAGGTGGAAGTGCGTGGCGAGGGCGAGGCGGACGCCGTCGTACGGCTTCCCGCCGGTCTCGAGCTGCTCCTGCACGTCACCTGCGTGGCGCGCGTAAGGGTCCATGCTGTCCCGGAAGAGCGCGTCGATCACGATCCGGACGCCACCGCCCTCGACGAGCACGCCCTCGTTGGCGAGATACGTGACCCGAACGCCCTGGGCGCGCGCGGGGGCGGCCAGCCCGACGAGGAGAGCGACGACCGATGCCAGCCGACTCGGGGCTCCCATGACTGGCGGCTCCTCTACTCGTAGCGGAGCGCGATGACCGGATCGACGCGCGTGGCCCGGGCGGCGGGCAGATACCCGGCGAGGAACGCGGCTCCCACGAGTGTTGCCGTGGCCGCGGCGAGCGTCAGCGGATCCCTGGCCTGGATGCCGAAGAGCTGCGACTCCACGAGCCGTCCGAGCCCGTAGCCGACGGGGAGCCCGATGGCGACACCGATCCCGGTGAGGACCGCCACCTCCCCGAGGACCATCTGGAGGACCGCGCGGCGCTCCGCGCCCAAGGCGACGCGAATCCCGATCTCGCGCGTGCGGAGCAAGACCGCGTAGCTCATCACCCCGTAGAGGCCGATCGCGGCGAGGGCCATGGCCACGAGGCCGAAGGCGGCGGCGAGGCCCGCCACCAGGCGGTCCACGAAGAGGGACTCCCGGATCTGGGCCTGCATCGTCTTGACGTTCGTGACGGGAAGCGTGCTGTCGATGCGCGCGACCACCGCGCGCACGCGGTCGCCGAGGACGGCGGGATCGAGGGCCGAGCGCACGTAGAACGTCATCCCGCTCACCCGCTCGTTCTGCATGTAAGGGGCGTAGACGAAGCGCAGCGGCTTCTCGCGCAGGGACCCCGCCTTGCCGTCGCGGACGAGGCCCACGATCGTGAAGTCGAAGCCCGTCGAGCGCCGGCCGAGCCCGAAGCGCCGGCCCACGGGATCCTTGTCGCCGAAGAAGTATCGGGCGAAGGTCTCGTTCACCACCGCGACCTTGGGCGCCGGGAGGGCGTCCGCGTCGGTGAAGTCGCGGCCCCCGATGCGGGCGATCCCGAGCGTTTCGAAGAACCGCGGCCCCACGTAGTTGAAGTTGGGGTTCATGTCCTCGTCGTCCTTCGCCTCGTACCCCTCGACGCGCACCGTGCTGCTCGTGTTGCTGTCGGTCATGAGCGGCTCGGCGGCGAGCGACACCGACGTGACTCCGGGCTCGGCCTCGAGGTCGTTCTGCACCTGCTCGAGGATGGCCTGGCGCCGCTCGACGGGATGGCCATTGAGGGCGGGATCGACGCCGAAGGCGAGGAGGCGCTCGGGCTGGAAGCCGGGATCGAGCGCGCGGAGGTTGGCGAGGCTGCGGGTGAAGAGGCCCGCGCCGATCAGCAGCAGGAGCGAGAGGGCGATCTGCGCGACCACGAGGCCCTTGCGGAAGCGCGCGGTAGCGCCGCCCGAGGCCACCGCCGTCGACTCGTTCTTAAGCGTGGGGAAGACCTGGGGCCGGGTCGCCTGGAGCGCGGGGGCGAGGCCGAAGAGGACGCCCGTGAGGAGGGAGAGCCCGAGCGCGAAGAGGCCTACGCGGAGATCCGGCTCCGCTCGGAAGACGCGCGTGGCCTCCTCGAAGGGGAGCGCACGAAGGAGGAGGTCGCCCGTCCAGACCGCGACGACGACCCCCACGGTCCCCCCGAGCGCGGAGAGGAGGACGCTCTCCACGAGGAACTGGCGCACCAGACGGGCGCGGCTCGCGCCCAGGGCAAGCCGGAGGGCCACCTCCTTCTGCCGCGAGGACGCGCGGGCGAGGAGGAGGTTGGCGACGTTGGCGCAGGCGATGAGGAGCACGAGCCCCACCATGGCCATGAGCAGGACGAGGGGCGTTCGGGCATCGTCGCGTAGGACGGAGGTCCCGTGACCGCCGGGCAGGACGTCGATCGTCTTCTCGAAAAACCGCGTCCGGAAGCGCTCGGAGGGCGACTTGATCGTCTTGTAGTCCTCCTCGAGGAGCTGCCGGTATAGCACGTCGACGCCCGCCTTGGCCTGCGCGCGTGTGATGCCGTCCTTCAGCCGGGCCTGGAGCATGAGCCACCGCACGCGCCAGTCGCCGACCGCGCGCGGCCAGGTCGGGATGACCCGAGGCTGCATCATGACCGGCACGAAGACGTCGATGGGCTCGCCGACCTCGACGCCGTGGAACCCCTTGGGGGCCACGCCCACTATCGTCATCGGCTCGTTGTTCACGCCCACGGTCCGGCCGACTGCGCTCGGGTCGCCTCCGAACCGACGCATCCAGTACCCGTGGCTGAGGACGACCACGGGGTGGCCGCCCGGGGTCGTGTCGTCGGCCGCGGTGAAGAGTCGCCCCGAGGCGGGGGCGAGCCCCAGGACCTCGAAGAAGTTCCCGGAGACGAGGTCTCCCCGGACGCTCTCGGTAGCGTTTTCCACGGAGAGGTGCACGGACGTCGAGAACTGGCCGAGGACCCCGTCGAACACGGTGTTCTTGTCGCGGAGCCCCTCGAACATCGGTTGGGAGAAGGGCGTGATGGTGTTGCTGTGGCTGCTCGAGGAGCCGGAGAAGGGGCCGGGCCCGCTCAGGAGGACGAGGCGCTCCGGCTCCTGGACGGGGAGCAGCCGGAGCAGGATCTGATCCATCAGGCTGAATATCGCGGTGTTCGCCCCGATGCCGAGGGCGAGCGTGAGCACCACCACGAGCGTGAAGCCCGGGTTCTTTGCGAGCGCCCGGATCGCGTACCGGAGGTCCTGTCCGAGATCGTCCATGTCCCCCCCCACGGAGTCGTTCGATACGTTGGAGCACGTGCTGTGCCAGCCTCACGTCTCCGGCCAATGCCAGACGCTGCCGGCAGTTACCGTCGAGCGGCGCGCAGCACGGCGTGCGTCTTCGAACGCGGGCTGTCCGCGAGCGGACAACTCCGTCCGGACCGAGCTCGTTCTGAGGCGACTTGAGGCTTCGGTGCCTAACGCGTCGCCGCCTCGATGGCCTCGTAGGCCGCCGCCACCTTCTCCCGGTAGCGTGCGGCGCTGTACTCGCGTTCGATGAGCGCCCGCCCGCGGTCGGCTCGGGCCTTCGCGTCGTCCGGATGCTCGAG
This sequence comes from uncultured Acidobacteriota bacterium, assembly GCA_963742595.1. Lineage (GTDB taxonomy): Bacteria > Acidobacteriota > Vicinamibacteria > Fen-336 > Fen-336 > CAVPGH01. Next base: position 3,660,886 of record CAVUMT010000001.1, read on the forward strand.
GGCCTCCCGGATCCCCGCGGCCAGGCCCTCGGCGGTGGGCTCCACGAGGAACGAAAGCGAGTCGTCGAGGAGCTGGGTGTGCGTGGCGATGCGGGTGGCCACGACGGGCTTGCCCGAGGCGAGATAGGTGAAGATCTTGAACGGCGTGTTCTCCCCCTGGACGCGGGGGGACGCGAGGACGTCGGAGAGGGCGAGAAAGGCGGGCAGCTCGTGGGGAGGCCGCTTGCCCGAGAAGAAGCAGCGCTCGCCAGACCCCAGCGCGAGCGCGCGCTCGCGCAGCACCGCGATCTCGTCGGGCTCTCCGCCCATGAAAAGGAACTGCGCGTTCCGTCACGAGGGGCACGGCCTCCAGCAGGCGCTCGACCCCCTGGTAGGGCTCGAAGTTTCCCGAGTAGAGGACGACGGGCATGGCGCGGAGACCGAGCTCGCGGCGCAGCGCGATGGCCTCCGGCGTGTCGCGCGACGGCGGACCGTCCACGAGCGGCGGGTCTTCGACCTGGAACACGCGGGCCCGGGGAGCGCGGGTCTTGACCGCCTCGGTCAGGCTCGTGCAGACCGTGACGACGGCGGCCGCCGAGCGGAGGGCGCGGCCTTCGAGCGCCTCCGCGAGGCGCACGAGCGGGGAGCCTTCCTTCGCGAACCCCGAGTAGCGAAGCTGGTCGGGGATCGACGAGTCCACGTCGGCGACGAGGGGAAGGCCGCAGGAGTCGGGCGAACGGAGCCGCGAGGTGAGCGGCCTCCTCCACCGCGTGCACGACGTCGTAACCGCCCGTCGCCATGCGCCAGACCGCTTGCATCATGAAGGGCACGTCGAGCGCCATCTTCGCGAGCGAGGCGCCGGCCTTCACGCGCCCCACGGGGAGGGGCAGGCTGCGCCGGTGCCGGACGCCGCGAACCGGCGCGTCGCTCCCCTGCGGGAACGTCAGGAGGTCGACGCGAGTGGCCCAGCTCGGCGAGGGCCCGCACCATGTGCAGCACGGCCAGCGGCGTCCCCCGCACCTCGAAGAACGGCTGGGGGGCGAGGAAGAGGATCTTCACGAATGGGACAGGAAGCGCTCCGCGTCGATGGCGGCCATGCAGCCGGTTCCCGCCGCCGTCACCGCCTGTCGGTACCGGTGGTCGGCCACGTCCCCCGCGGCGAAGACTCCGGGCACGCTCGTGGCGGTGGTGCCGCTGTTCGTCAGCAGGTAGCCGTTCTCGTCCGTCTCGAGCTGCCCCTGGAGGACGCCGGTATTGGGCACGTGGCCGATGGCCATGAAGATGCCGCCCGCGGGGACCTCGCTCGTCGCCCCCGTCTTGACGTTGCGGACGACCGCCCCCGTGACGCCCTGGCCCTGCCCGCCGAGGATCTTCTCGATCACGCTGTCGAAGAGCCAGGCGATCTTGGGGTTGCTGCGGGCCTTCGTCTGCATGACCTTCGACGCGCGGAGCGTATCCCGCCGGTGCACCACCGTGACCTTGGTCGCGAACTTGGTGAGGAAGGTCGCCTCCTCCATCGCGGTGTCGCCTCCGCCCACCACCAGGACTTCCTTGTTCTTGTAGAAGAAGCCGTCGCAGGTGGCGCAGGCCGAGACCCCGCCGATCCTGGTGCGGAACTCCAGCTCCTCGGGTAGCCCCAGCCACTTGGCGCGCGCGCCCGTGGCCACGATCAGGGTGTCCGCGGTGAAGCTCGCCCCGTCCACGGAGAGCTTGAACGGCCGCTCGCGCAGCTGGAGCGACTTGACCTCGCCCGCGGCGAACTCCGTCCCGAAGCGCTCGGCCTGCTTCCGCATCTCCTCCATGAGCTCGGGACCCAGGATCCCCTTGGGAAAGCCCGGATAGTTGTCCACGTCGGTCGTGAGCATGAGCTGGCCGCCGGGCACGTCCGTCGGGTCGTCGCCCCCGCCGCCCTCCACCACGAGGGGCAGGAGCTCCGCCCGCGAGGCGTAGAGCGCGGCGGTGAGCCCGGCGGGGCCGGAGCCCAGGATCACGACCTTGTAGTGCGCGTGCTTCGGCATCGAAGAGTGTTTCCTCTCGGGGTTCGAGTCAGTATAACCCGCGGTCTTGACAGGCCGCGGGAGCGCAGGCTAGCGTCATCCGGTTATGCCTACGGCTTCCCGAGTGGAGGTGCTGCTCGCCACCCTCAACGCGACCGACGTGGGGACCCTGGAGAGCATCGCCGGGAAGATGAGGCAGGTGCAGGAGGAGCTTCAGACCCTCGACCAGGCGGAGCTTGCGGCCGCGGCCGGAGAGGCCGTGGCCGCCCTGGCGCGGGGGGACGTGGCCGAGTTCAAGCGGGGACGGGCGTTTCTCCAGAGCAAGATCGGCCACCTGCGCTAGGACGGGGGCCCGGGCGGTTCGTTACACGTCCTTACGCCGCCTTCCGGCGTCCAAACCGACTGGAACGGAGTGATCGAAGATCGATGGCCCAGACCGAAGTCGACGTCGCCAAGCTGAACGAGACCGTACGGGAGGAGTCGCTCCAGGTCCAGAGTGCTATCCGTGAGCTCAAGAAGGTCATCGTGGGCCAGAAGGGCCTGATCGACCGCATGATGGTGGCCCTGCTCTGCCGGGGCCATCTTCTTGTCGAGGGCGTCCCCGGGCTCGCCAAGACCCTGGCCGTGAAGACGCTGGGGCAGGTCCTGGACCTGCGGCTTCTCGCGCATCCAGTTCACGCCGGACCTCCTCCCCGCCGACCTCGTGGGTACGATGATCTACCAGCAGAAGACGGGGGAGTTCGTGGCCCGCAAGGGCCCGGTCTTCACCAACCTGCTGCTCGCCGACGAGATCAACCGGGCCCCCGCGAAGGTGCAGTCGGCGCTGCTCGAAGCCATGCAGGAGCGGCAGGTGACGCTCGGGGACACGAGCCACCCCCTGCCCGAGCCCTTCCTCGTCTTCGCGACCCAGAACCCCATCGAGCAGGAGGGGACGTACCCTCTGCCCGAGGCCCAGGTGGATCGCTTCCTCCTGAAGGCCAGGGTCGACTATCCGAAGAAGGAGGAAGAGCGGCAGATCCTCGACCGGATGATCTCGGGGGACGCCCCCTCCGTCTCGAAGGTGCTTGCGGCGGCGGCGGTGGTCGCCCTCGAGAAGCGCGTGCGCGAGATCTACATGGACGACCGCCTGCGCGACTACATGGTGGCGCTCGTCACCGCGACTCGGCGGCCCAAGGACGTGGGCCTCGTCGACCTCGCCCCGTTGATCGGCTTCGGCGCGTCCCCGCGGGCCACCCTCGCCTTCTCCGAGGCCTCGCGCGCGGTCGCCTTCCTGCACGGCCGGGGCTACGTGGTCCCCGAGGACGTGAAGGAGATCGCCCACGACGTGCTCCGCCACCGCATCCTCCTGACCTACGAGGCGGAGGCCGAGAACGTCACCACGGATACCGTGGTGAGCCGGATCCTCGAGCGGGTCGAGGTGCCGTAGACCCTCGATGCTCTCCCGCGAGACCCTCGACCGCATCCGCCGGATCCAGATCCGCACCCGCGTGATCCTGGAGTCCGGGATCGGCGGGGACTACAACGCGGTCTTCAAGGGGCGAGGGATGGAGTTCGCGGAGGTCCGCGAGTACCAGCCGGGGGACGAGGTCCGCACGATCGACTGGAACGTCACCGCGCGGATGGGCGCGCCCTTCGTCAAGAAGTTCGTGGAGGAGCGCGACCTCACGCTCCTCGTGCTCGTGGACGTCTCGGGCTCGCAGTCCTTCGGCTCGCAGTTCCTCGTGAAGCGCGACTACGCGGCCGAGCTGGCCGCGGTGCTCGCGTTCTCCGCGGTCGCCAACCACGACCGCGTGGGGGCGGTGCTCTTCACGGACCGGATCGAGGCCTACGTGCCCCCCGCGCGCGGGCGCGACCACGCGCTGCGGATCGTCCGCGACCTTCTCGCCCGCGAGCCCGCGGGAACGGGCACGGACCTGGGGGGGGCGCTGCGCTTCGCCTCCCGCGTCATGAAGCGGCGGGGCATCGTGGCCGTCATCTCCGACTTCCAGGCCGAGGGCTACGAGCGGGCCCTGGGCGTGCTGCGCCGGCGGCACGACGTGATCGCCCTGCACCTCCTGGACCCCCGGGAGGCGGACGTGCCCCCGGCGGGCCTCGTGGCCCTCCTCGACCCGGAGACGGGCGAGCGAATCGTCGTGGACACCTCCGACCCGCGCGTCCGCGCCCGTCTCGCCGTGGGCACCGCGGCCGCCGCCCGCAAGGCGTTCAAGAGGGCGAGGGTGGACGCCCTCACCCTGTCCACCGCGGCGTCGTACGAGAAGCCGCTGACCGCCTTCTTCGAGGCGCGCGAGCGGAGGCGTTAGGTGGCTCTCGCCCTCGCCCTCGTGCTCGCCGCCGCGGCCGCCGTGGAGCCTTCTCCCCCGCCCGTGCGCGTGGAAGCGACGCCGTCCAAGACCGAGGTGACGGTGGGGGAGGCCTTCGCGATCGAGGTGAAGGCGATCGGCCCCGCGGGTACGAGCTACTCGTTCCCCGCGGAAGCGGAGCACGACCAGCTCGAGCTCCGGACGCCCGCGAACGCGGCCACGAGCCCGATGCCCGGGCTCCACCGCTACGAGGCGGCGCTCTTCGCTTTGGGCGAGGTGGAGATCCCGTCCATTCCCGTGCGCTATCGGCTGCCCGACGGGAGCGAAGGGGAGGCGCGGACTCCGCCGATCAAGGTCAAGGTCGTCTCGCTGCTCCCCAAGGACGCGGAAGCGCAGAAGCTCGCGGACATCCGGGGGCCGGTGGGAGTGGACGTGGGCCGGGCGTTCTGGCTCGGGCTGGCCGCGGTCGGGCTGGTCGTGGCCGCCCTCGGGGCCTGGCTCTGGACGCGGAAGCGCGCCCCGGTCGTCGGGGAGGCGCCCTTGCCCGACGTATCCCCCGACGACGAAGCGCTGCGCGCCCTCGAGCGGCTGATCGCGTCCGGTCAGCTCGCGCGCGGCGAGATGCGGCCGTTCTACATCGAGCTCACCGCCATCGCCAAGCGCTACCTGGAGAGACGCCTGGGCGCGCCCGTCCAGGAGATGACGAGCGCGGAGATGGTCGCGTTCCTGCGCGACGGACCGCACGAGCAGTCGTTGGCGGGGCCGCTGCGCGACGTCGCGACCGCGGCGGACGGCATCAAGTTCGCTCGGGGGGAGGGCATGCGCGAGGAGGCGGAGCGGCACCTCGCCGCCGTGCGGTCCGCGATCGCGACGCTGGAGGACCGCCTGCGGCCGAAGGAGGCGCCGGGGCCGCCCTCGGCGGGGAAGGCCGCGTGATGGACTTCGGTGGCTACCGATTCCAGGACCCGGTCTGGCTGTGGCTGGGCCTTCTCGCCCCCCTCGCGATCCTGGCCGCGCTCCGCCGCGAGCGGGGGGGGCGCGCCGTCGTCTTCCCGGGCCTCTCGCGGCTGCGCGGGGCACCGCGCGGTTGGCGCACGCGCGTGCGCCACGCGCCGCTCGTCGTGGCCTCGCTCGGCCTGCTCGCGGGAACCGTCGCCCTCGCCCGTCCCCAGCACGGGACGCTCAAGGAGGACGTGACCACTCGAGGGGTCGACATCGTGGTGAGCCTCGACGTCTCGGGATCCATGGCCGCCCAGGACTTCCAGCCGCGGAACCGGCTGGCGGTGGCCAAGGAGGTGGTCTCGGAGTTCGTGATGCGGCGCGCGTCGGACCGCGTGGGCCTCGTCGTCTTCGCGGGCAAGAGCCTCACGAAGGCTCCGCCCACCACGGACACCGCGGTCCTCTTGCGACAGCTCGAGGACGTGAGGCTCGAGATGCTCCCGGACGGGACGGCCATCGGCTCCGGGCTCGCCACCTCCCTCACCCGCCTGCGCCGGTCGGAGGCGAAGAGCAAGGTCATCGTGCTCGTGACCGACGGCGCCAACAACGCGGGGGAGATCGACCCCGCGACCGCCACCGACCTCGCCAAGGCCATGGAAGTGCGGGTCTACACCGTGCTCGTGGGACGGGGAGGCCAGGTGCCGATGCCGGTGCGCGCGCGCGATCCCTTCAGCGGCCAGGTGGTCGAGCGCACGGTGATGACGGAGGTCCAGATCGACGAGGGCCTTCTCCAGAAGATCGCGGAGCGCACGGGCGGCGAGTTCTTCCGGGCCACCGACTCCGAGTCCCTGCGGACGATCTTCGACCGGATCGACAAGCTGGAGAAGTCGGAGATCCGGCTCTCCGCGTATCGCCGGTACCGCGAGATGTTCTTCCCCGTTCTCCTGGGCGCCGCCGCCCTCCTCGCCCTCGCCGGTCTGCTGTGGGCGGGCGGATTGCGCGTGGCCCCCGCGTGAGGCGGCCGTGATCTTCGCCTCTCCCTGGTGGCTGGCAGGCCTCGCTCTGCTGCCGGTCGCGGCCTGGCTCGAGTACCTAGGCACGCGGATCGACCGGGCGCGCACCGCCCGGCTCGTCGCCCGGCCGCTGTGGGCGAGGGTGGTGGTCCGCCGGTCGTCGGAATCGTGGCGCTTCCTCCGCCTCGGTCTCCTGCTCGTGGCGGGGGCGGGGCTCGTCTGTGCCCTCGCCCGCCCGCAGTGGGGGATCGTTCGGGAGAAGGTGGAGCGCGAGGGAGTGGACGTGGTGCTCGTGCTCGACGCCTCCGGCTCGATGGCCACGGAGGACGTGGCGCCCAACCGGTTCTTCCTCGCCCGCCAGGCTCTCGCCTCCGTGGTCGCGCGCCTCTCCGGCGACCGCTTCGGCCTCGTCGCCTTCGAGGGCGAAGCCTACCCGCTCGTCCCGTTGACCCTCGACGCGGACGCCCTGGGCCTCTTCCTCGACACGCTGGAGCCGGGCATCGTCCCCTCTCCCGGGAGCTCGTTAGGCGCCGGGCTCTCCCGCGGCCTCGAACTCTTCGTGGACAAGGAGCGGCGCAACAAGGTGATGGTGCTCGTCTCCGACGGGGAGGACCTCGAGGGCCAGGTGGAGGAGGCCGTGGCCCGGGCCAAGGAAGCAGGGGTCGTCGTGCACACGGTGGGAGTGGGCACCGAGGCCGGGCAGCCGGTCCCCGATCTCGACCGCGAGGGGCGACGGACGGGGTTCAAGCGCGACGAGGCCGGACAGGCCGTGGTCTCGCGACTGAACATGGAGACCCTGGAGGCGATCGCGAGGGGCACCGGGGGGAAGGCCTTCCGTCTGACGCCCGCGGACACGAGCCTGGGCGCGCTCGCGGCCGCCATCGAGGGCATGGAGCAGAAGACGCTCGCGCGGGAGTTCTCGTATAGAAGGAAAGAGCGCTTCCAGGTGCCGCTGGCGGTGGGGCTCGTGGCATTGGGGATGGCTTTGATATTGCCGCTCCCCGGCCGCGGAAGAGCCAGACTGGCGCGAGCGGCTGGGTTGGCCTTGCTGCTTGGGATTCCTTCCCCCGCCTCCGCGCAATCGCCAGAGACTCCACGAACAGGCCACCTGCTGGACGAGCTTCTTCTTCGTCCCCGGCGGAGTACGGAGGCGGGGGTGCGTGAGTATTCTCGTGGCAACCATCCCCAGGCGCTCTCCGCTTTCGAGGGGGCGGCGGCGGCGCGGCCGCAGGATCCGCGCACGCGCTTCAACGTGGCGGACGGGCTCTACAAGAACGGGAAGTTCGAGGAGGCGGCGGCCCTTTTCAAGGCCCTCGGAGAGGACGCGAAGTCGCCCCTCGCCGGCCCCTCGCGCTTCAACCTCGGCAACGCCCTCTACCAGAAGCAGGACTACAAGGGCGCCATCCAATCGTATCGGGACGCCCTGCGGGTGCAGCCGGACGACACCGACACGCGGCGAAACCTGGAGCTCGCTCTTCGTGCGCTCCGGGAGCAGGAAGAGCAGCAGCAGCGCAAACCGCAGGACCAGAAGCAGGATCAGCAGTCGGACCCGCAGAAGCAGCAGACGGGCTCGGACCAGAAGCGGGATCAGAAGGACGCGCAGAAGCCCGACGCGAACCCCGGGCAGAAGCAGCAGCGGCCTCCCACCGCCGAGGAGAAGGCCGACCAGCGCTTCCGGCAGGAGACGGGCATGCCCCGCGAGCGGGCGATGCAGCTCCTGGAGGCTCTGCAGCAGAACGAGAAGAACGAGCAGAAGAAGCTCCTGGCCGCCCAGCGCGCGAAGAAGAAGGGGGCGAAGGACTGGTGAGGCGCCTTTGTCCGCTCCTCTGGACCGTGCTTGCGCTTCTCGCGCTGCCGGGAAGCCGCCTCGCCGCGGACAGCGTGCGCTCCGAGGCGGACGCCCGGCGCGTCGGCGTCGACGACCTGATCGAGCTGAACGTGACCGTCGAGGGGCAGCTCGTCGAGGAAGTACCGCTTCCGCCGCTCACGAACGTCAAGGTCATTTCCGGTCCCTCGGTCTCCACGCAGGTCTCGATCGTCAACGGACAGATGTCCCAGTCTCGGACCTGGACCTGGGTACTCAAGCCGGGGGCGGTCGGGAAGGCGGAGGTGGGGCCGGCGCGGGCGAAGTTCGCCGCGGGCGAGCAGGTAGCCCCCGCGATCCCGATCGAGGTACTCGCGGGGACCGTGAAGCCGGCGCGGCCGCAGCGTCGCAGCCCGTTCGGTGATCCCTTCGGCGGCGCGGACCCCTTCGAGGCGATGAGGGGGGGGCGGAGAGGGGCGCCCGCGGAGCCGCACATCGCTCTCGAAGCGAAGGCCAGCCGCGCGAGCCTGCACGTGGGCGAGCCCCTCCTCCTCACCTACTACCTCTACACGCAGGTCAGCCCTCGGGACCTCCAGCCCGTGGAGGCCCCGAAGTATCCGGGGTTCTGGGTCGAGGACCTCGAGCGGCCGCGGGGCTCCCCCTCGGGCGAGTCGGCGACACTCGACGGCATCGCGTATCGGCGGTTCCCCATCATGCTCAAGCTCCTCTACCCGATGCGCGCGGGCACGCTGACCATTCCCGCATCCACGATGAAGATCGGGACGGCACCCCTCGGGTTCTTCGACAGCGGCGTCGTGGTCGAGCGCTCCACGAAGCCGGTGACGATCGACGTCAAGCCGATTCCCGACGAGCCCGGGTTCTCGGGAGCGGTGGGCCGGTTCCGCACGTCGGCCCGCCTCGACCGCGAGTCCCTCTCCCTCGGAGAGGCGGCGACGCTGCGCTTCTCCGTCGAGGGGACGGGCAACCTCAAGTGGGTGGACCGCGCTCCCGAGGTCAAGGTGGAAGGCGCGCGCGTGTACCCGCCGCAGACGAAGAGCGACCTCAAGGCCGGGGCCGACGGTCTCACCGGCACCAAGACGTGGGAGTTCGTGGTGGTGCCCCAGACCTCGGGCACGCTCGAGATCCCCGCCCTCGCTTTCTCGTTCTTCGACCCCGCCAGCGGAAAGGTGGCGAGGGCGGAAACGAAGGCGATGCCCCTGCAGGTGGAAGGAGGAACCGCCGCGGTCGGCATCCCTGCCGTTCCCGCTCCCCGCACCGCCGCTCCCGCGGGCGGCCCGCTTCCGTTGCGCACATCTCTCGACCTTCCGCGGGTGGGGCTCCCCACGCTCGGCGGGCGAAGCCTCGCGATCCTCGTCGCCGGGATCCTCCTCCTCCACGTTCTCTTCGCGGTGACCGGACCGATCCTCTCCCTCCTCCGTCCGGGGGGCGGGACCGGCCAGAAGCACCCCAGCGCATCTCGCCGCAACGTTCGAGCGGCCTTGCAAGCGCTGGGGCACGTGGGAAAGGACGGGATGAGCAAGGAGGCGGCGGCCACGCTCATCGAGAAGACGCTCCACGACGTGTTCGGGGAGATGGACGGCGACGGCAGCGAGCGGGCGCGGGCGGTGACCCGCCTGCGGGAGGACGTCCACTTCGTTCGCTACGCCCCGCAGCTCGGAGACTATTCGGAGAAGCTGCGCGAGCTGGCCGCGAGCGCCTCGGAGGTGGTGAGCCGATGGGCGTGAAGGCCCGTGTCCCCGTCGCCGCCGTCCTCTTCGTCCTGGCGAGTCCGGCCCGGCCCGCCGAGCCTTCGCGGGACCCGGAAGCGGCATTCCGCGAGGCCAACGAGCGGGCCCGCGCGGGCGACTACCCGAAGGCCATCGCCCTCTACGAGCAGCTCGCCCGCGGGGGTACTTCGAGCGGATCGCTCTTCTGGAACTGGGGACAGGCCGCGGCCGCGCGAGGCGCCATCGGGGAAGCGCTCTGGGCCCTCATGCAGGCGCGCGAGCTCGACCCCGGAGATCGCGCCGTGCGCCGCGACATCGAGCGTCTCCGCGAGGCCGCGAACCTCGACCCCGCGGAGATCGCCCCCGAGCCCCTGGCCGCCGCGGCGCGGATCGCACGGCGCTTCCGCCTCGATCTCCTGGCCGTGATCCTTCTCGTCGTCTCCTTCGCGGCCCACGCGATTCGACGCTTCTCGCCGGGCACGCGATGGGCGGGTACCGCCCTCTGGACGACGCTCGTCCTGGGATGTCTCTGCGCCGCGATCCCGGGGGCGGGCGCTCTCGCCCGGCCGCTGGGCGTCGTGCTGCACCGCGGAGCCCCGCTTCTCGACGCGGCCTCGCCTACCGCCGAGGCCGTGGGCACGCTGCGCGAGGGCGAGGTGGTTCCGATCCTCGAGACGAGCGGCGCCTACGTGCGCGTCGAGGATTCCTCGGGCGCGCGTGGATGGGCGTCGGGCGAGGACGTGCGGGGGCTGGGTTCCACGGTCAGCCAGTAGGCGGTGGGATAATCCCACCATGATCGTGACCCTCGCGAACTCCCGTCCGGACGGAGAAGGCGAGTCGACCGTCAGCCCGTGCTGGACCGTGGGCAATGTATTAGTACATTGCCGACAGAGCCGGCGCTGAACGCTGACGACTCCTTCTGGAAGAAGTGACTCGCCCCGGGGCGAGTACCGAAGGTGACAGGTCCTCCGTCCGGGCGGAGTTGCCGCGGGCCGGAAGCTCGCTACTGCACCGTCCCCGTGAAGGGATGCGTGACCTGCACGGGCGCGGCGGAGGCGTGGTGGTGGAAGAGCCGCCAGCCCGCGGGGGTCCTCACGAAGAGGTTGGTGGCGGCGGCGACGGCGAGGCCCACGTCTTCGTGGCTCGCGGCCGTGATGTTCTCGGTGCACGTCACGACCGCGACGTCGCCCAGGACCTCCACCCGCACCGCGGTGGGGGTGACACGCAGCCAGCCCGTGTTCGCGAAGATGCGCTCCCAGGACGCGCGGATGGCATGCCAGCCCACGAGGGCTTCCCACCCCGGGTGCACGCAGTGCGCGAAGGGCGCGTGCAGCCAGAGATCGTCCATCACCTGGAGGTCGAGGGTCTCCAGGGCGCGATAGAGGCGCTGGTTCGCCTCGTGGACCGTTTCCATTTCCGTCGTGAACGGCTTCGTTTCGATCATCGCCTTCGATTCTACCCCCTTGGATACGCGTGGCGCAGGCCGGAGGGATTCTGAGGACTACAATGGCGCCATGGCCACGATAACCGAGGCGCCCGCGGGCTCCGCTTTCGCCACCCGGCACTCCTGGATCGGCAATCGGGAGGTCGAGGGGCGTGGAGGAACGCGGGCCGCGCTGCGGCCCGCGACGGGCCGGCCGTTCGGTCAGGTGAGCCTCCTCGACGAGGCGCAGGCGCGCGAAGCCGTCGCCGCGGCCCGCGAGGCCTTTCCCGCCTGGAGCGCGCTGTCGTTCGCGGAACGCGGCCTTTACCTCCTCAAGCTCCGCGAGGCGGTCCTCGAGGAGGCGGAGACGATCGCGAGGCTCATCGCGGAGGAGCAGGGGAAGCCCGAGGCGGAAGCGCACGCCGTCGAGATCTTCCCCGCGCTGGAAGCGCTCAAGCACCTCGCCCTCCACGCGGAAGACCTGCTGCGCGACGACCCCGTGGACAGCCAGGTCCTGCTCTTCGCGCACAAGAGACTGCCGGCTCGTCTACGCGCCGGTGGGAGTCGTCCTCGTGATCACGCCCTGGAACTACCCGTTCGGGATCGCGGCTGACGGGAGTGGCGGCGGCACTCGCCGCCGGGAACACCGTCGTGCTGAAGCCCGCGCCCTCGACGAGCCTCGTCGGGCTCCGCATCGGCGAGCTGGCCCGGAAGGTCGGTCTGCCCGCGGGCGTCCTGAACGTCGTGACTACGGACGACGGGGTCGCGGCCGCGCTCGTGGAGGACCCGCGGCTCGGGAAGATCGTGTTCACGGGCAGCGTCGCCACGGGCCGGAAGGTCATGGCCGCCGCCGCCGCCGAACCTCACCCCGGTCCTCCTCGAGCTCGGGGGAAAGGACCCCGCGGTCGTCTGCCGCGACGCGGACCTCGACCGCGCGGCCCGGGGGATCGTATGGGGCGCCTTCGTGAACTCGGGCCAGACCTGCGCGTCCGTGGAGCGGGTCTACGTCGAGCGGCCGGTGGCCGAGGCGTTCATCGGCAAGGTCGTGGCGGAGACGCGGAAGCTCCGCCAGGGCGATCCCCGGGAGGCCGAGGTGGACGTGGGGCCGCTCACGATGGAGCGGCAGCGCAAGATCGTGGAAGAGCACGTCGAGGACGCGAAGGCGCTTGGGGCGCGCATCCTCACGGGGGGCGAGAAACCCGCGGGAGAGGGATTCTTCTATCCGCCCACCGTGCTCACGAACGTCGATCACTCGATGAAGATCATGCGGGAGGAGACGTTCGGCCCCGTGCTCCCGATCATGGTGGTCGACTCGGTCGACGAGGCGATCCGCCTCGCCAACGACAGCGATTACGGCCTCACCGCCAGCGGCTGGACTCGCGACCCCGCCACCGCGCGGCGGCTGCAGTCCGAGCTCCAGGCGGGCGTCGTCACGATCAACGATCACACGAGCAGCTACGGGGAGCCGACGGCTCCCTGGGGCGGCGTCAAGCACGAGCGGGATCGGGCGCACGCACGGGCTCGCCGGGCTGCGCGAGATGGTTCAGGTGAAGTACGTGACCGACGACAGGAGCCGCACCACCGCCCTCTGGTGGTTCCCCTACGGCGCCGAGTTCCGCTCGCTCATGACCACGGCGAACCGGGCCCTCCACGCCTCGTCCCCGCTCGCGCGCCTCAAGAGCCAGGTCGCCCTCACCGGCTTCTCCCGCTACTGGCGGCGGGTGAGCCCGTGGAGCGTCCTCAAGAACGTCGACAAGCTCTTCTAGCGGACCGCCATGTCGGATGTCGGCTCCCAGCTCTCGCCCTCCAAGCGGCCCAAGTGGCAGCTCGCCACGATGGGCATCTCGCTCATCGTGGTGGCGGTGGCCCTCACGGTGGGCTGGCAGATCCTGGCCGCCCCCGACCAGGCGAGCACCCGCGAGCTCGCCACGCTGCGCTGGGTCGCCTACTTCTTCGGCAGCCTCCTCTTCCTCCTCCTCATCGCCGGGCTCGTGCTCATCGTGCTCCTGCTCATGCGCGAGGTGCGCCTGAACGAACGGCAGAGCAACTTCGTGAGCGCGGTGACGCACGAGCTGAAGACCCCGGTGGCTTCGCTCCGGCTCTACCTGGACACGCTGCAGCTCCGCGAGCTGCCCGCGAGCCGCCGCGACGAGTTCTACCGGACGATGCGCCAGGACCTCGACCGCCTGAACGCCACGATCAACAACGTCCTGAACGCCGCGATGTACACGGACCGCCCCGTGGTGGATCCCCAGCCCCTGGACCTCGCCCGGCTCGCCCGCCGCTGCATCGAGCTGACCTGCACCCGCCACCAGCTTCCCCCGGAGGCGATCCGCTACGAAGGTCCGGAGTCCTTGATGGTGAAGGGCGACCCTCCGGCCCTCGAGACGGCGGTGCTGAACCTCCTCGACAACGCGGTCAAGTACTCGAGGGAGAAGGTCGAGGTGGACGTCGAGGTCTGGGGAGACGGGGACGGCCAGGCCCACTTCCGGATCCGCGACCAGGGCGTCGGGATGACGCGCCCCCACCTCGCCTTCATCTTCAACCGCTTCTACCGCATCGGCGCGGAGGTGCGGCGGAGCCGCACGGGGACCGGCCTCGGCCTCTTCATCGTCCGCTCCGTGGTGAAGGGCCATCGGGGGACGATCTCCGCGGAGAGCCCGGGCCCCGACCGGGGCTCGACGTTCACCGTCACCCTGCCCGGGCGAATCGAGGCGGACCGTGCCTAGGGTGCTCGTGGTGGAGGACGAGGAGCACCTCGCCACCGGGATCAAGTTCAACCTCGAGCTCGACGGCTACGAGGTGGAGGTGATCATGGACGGGCGGCAGGCCTTCCACCGCCTCGCCCCTCCCGCCCTCACCCCCAACGTCGAGGGCTACGACCTCGTCGTCCTCGACGTGATGCTCCCGGGCGTGGACGGCTTCCGCATCGTGAAGGGGATGCGGGACGCCGGAAACTTCACGCCCGTGCTCATGCTCACCGCCAAGAGCCTGCCCGCGGACGTGGTGCAGGGCCTCGAGGCGGGAGCGGACGACTACCTGCAGAAGCCCTTCGATCTCGCCGTGCTTCTCGCCCGCGTGAAGGGCCTCATTCGGCGGCGCGACTGGGCGCGCGGGGGAGAGGCCCTCGAGTCCGCGCGCATCGGCGACGCGGAGGTGGACTTCCGCACCTTCGAGGTGCGCCGGAAGGGGGCGACCGCGCGGCTGACCCTCCTCGAGGCGATGCTCCTGAAGCTGCTCGTGCAGAACGCGGGGCGGATCGTCTCCAAGGCCGAGATCCTGGAGAAGGTCTGGAACGTGAGCGCCGGACACGGAGACCCGCGCCGTCGACAACTTCATCGTGCGGCTGCGCCGGCACCTCGAGGCCGACCCGGCGTCCCCCCGGCACCTCACCACGGTACGCGGGGCCGGCTACCGTCTCGACCTCGAGGTCTGAGGTGCCCGTCCGCGTCGAGAGGGACGGGCCCGTCACCACCGTCGTCCTGAGCCGCCCCGAGGTCAGGAACGCGGTGGACCGCGAGCATGCGCAGGCGCTCGCCGACGCCTTCCGAGCGTTCGACGAGGACCCCGCGGCCCACGCGGCGGTGCTCTGGGGCGAGCACGGGACGTTCTGCGCGGGGGCCGACTTGAAGGCGATCGCGGAAGGCCGCGGCAACCGGATGGAGCCGGAGGGCGACGGGCCCATGGGCCCGTCGCGCCTCGTCCTGTCCAAGCCCGTCGTCGCGGCGGTGGCCGGACACGCGGTGGGCGGCGGGCTGGAGCTCGCCCTGTGGTGCGACTTGCGCGTGGCGGAAGAAGGATCGACCTTCGGGTTCCTGAACCGCCGCTTCGGCGTCCCTCTCGTGGACGGGGGGACGGTCCGCCTGCCGCGGATCGTGGGGATGGGACGCGCCCTCGACCTCGTGCTCACGGGGCGCGTCGTCGACGCGCGGGAGGCGCGGGCCATGGGGCTCGTCGACCGGGTGGTCGTGGCGGGAGGAGCGCGAGCGGCCGCCGAGGAGATCGCGCGCGGCATCGCCGCCCTGCCCCAGCCTGCGCTCCGCCACGATCGCCTGTCCCTCTACGAGCAGGCGGGGCTGCCCCTGGACGAGGCGATGCGCGCCGAGTTCCGACACGGGATGGAGTCCGTGCGCGAGGGTGCTTTCGACGGGGCGCGGCGCTTCGCCGACGGAGAGGGCCGGCACGGCAAGAAGCCGGATCGCGGTTGAAGGCGTCCGCGGCCCGCATGGTATCCTCCCGCGTTTTGCCCGAGGCCCCTCGTTGAGCACCCGTCTCCCGCGGCTCGCCGCCCTCGCGCTCCTTCCCACCGCCCTCGTCGCCCAGAGCCCGCCTCCGGAGGTCCCTCCCGAGGATCCGGCCCCCCGGAAGGTGGACGTGCGGACAACCCCCGTCCCCCTGAACCCGAAGAAGCCGGACCAGGAGCGGATCGGCCGGCTCCGCTATCGGGGCGGCCTGCACCTCGCGTCCGACGACAAGCGGTTCGGAGGGTTCTCGTCCCTGCGCCTCAGCCAAGACGGCGCGCGCCTCACGCTCGTGTCCGACGAGGGGAGCTGGCTCACGGCGCGGATCGTGCTCGACAAGGGCCGGCTTCTGGGGATCGCGGACGTGGAGATGGGGCCGCTCGTGGACCTTCTGGGAACGCCGCTCCGGGAGAAGGACAACCGCGACGCCGAGTCCCTCGCGATCCTCACCGACGGGTCGTTCCTCGTGGGCTTCGAGCGCCAGCACCGGATCTGGCACTACGCGGGGGACAACGGCCGGCTCAAGGGGCCGGCCGACGCCATCCCTTCGCCGCCCGGCATCGCCGAGGCGCCGTTCAACGGAGGCATCGAGTCCCTCGTCGCGCTGCCCAAGGGCCGACTCTTCGCGATGACGGAGTACGGGATCCAGGGCGACCTCATCCGCGGCTGGATCGGGGTGCCTCCCGAATGGCGGCCCCTGGGCTACCGCTTCGAGCGCGCACTGCGTCCCTCCGACGCCGCCCTCCTCCCCTGGGGCGACCTCATCGTGCTCGAGCGGGCCTACAATCCGGACCGCGGGATCGTGGGCGCTCGTCTCCGCCAGATCCCGCGCGAGGCGCTCCGGCCGGAGGCGATTCTCGGCGGGAGGCTCGTCGCGGACATCGACCCGCTGCTCGACCTCGACAACCTCGAGGGGATCGACTGTCGCGCCTACGGCAAGGACACCCTCTGCTACCTGGTCTCCGACGACAACCTGAACCCCCAGCAGCGCACGCTCCTCTTGCTCTTCGAGCTGGAGGGGCGATAGTAGGCCCGGGATGAGCGAGCTCGTCGAGCGCTTCCGGGAGTACGTGGCAACACTCTCCGAGGAGGGGGAGGCCCTCCAGGAGGTCTCGGAGCGCGACCTGCAGCTCGCCCTGATCATGATGCTCGTCCAGGTCCTCCGGGCCGACCTCGTGATCAAGGACGAGGAGCTCACGGCCGTGATCGGCGCGGTGCAGGACATCCTGGGCCTCGACCGCGAGGAGGCCGTGGAGCTCATGCGCGTGGCCGCCCATTCCGCGCGCGACTCGGCGGGGATGCGCCGGGCGGTCGAGTGCCTCGACCGTCACCTGACCCGCGGTCAGCGGCAGCAGCTCCTGGAGTGGCTGTGGCGGATCGCGTTCGCGGACGCGGAGATGCTCGTCCAGGAGGAGTACCTGATCCGGAAGGTCTCCGAGCTCCTGGGGCTCACCACCGCCGACATCATCGAGGCGAAGGTGCGCGCGAAGGAGTCGTTCGGCTAGCGGCGGCGGTCCTGGAGCTTGGCGAGCAGGCGAAGGATCTCGAGGTAGAGCCAGATCAGGGTGACGAGGAGGCCGAAGGCCCCGTACCACTCCATGTACTTCGGAGCCTGGGCGCGCACGCCGCCCTCGATGAAGTCGAAGTCGAGGACGAGGTTCATCGCGGCGAGGCCGACCACGAAGAGGCTGAACGCGATTCCCACCCATCCGCTCCCGAAAAGCCCGGGGACCTGCACGCCGAAGAACCCGAGGCCGATCGAGACGAGGTAGAGGAGGCCCACCGCCCCCGTGGCCGCCACCACGCCGAGCTTGAAGTTCTCGCTCGGGCGAATGAGGCCCGAGCTGTAGGCGGCGAGGAGGGCGGCCAGGCAGCCGAAGGTCAAGCCCACGGCGTTCATGGGGAGGCCCGGATAGTTTTTTTCGTACATCGCGGAGATGGCGCCCAGGAAGAGCCCCTCGAGCGCCGCGTAGAGCGGGGTCGTGACGGGCGCCCACTCCTTCTTGAAGATCGTGGCCAGCGCGACCGCGAACCCCCCGAGAGCGCCCCCGAGCGCATAGACGCTCACCGCCCGGCCCTCCATCGCCTCGTTCCAGGTGAACGCGGCGCACGCGACGAGGATGAGCAGGGCGATGCCGGTCTTGTTGACCGTGCCCTGAAGGGTCATGGCCTCGCCGAACTCGCGGGGCAGAGCGCGGAAGGTATCGTCCTTGAGTGCGGGGTTGCTCGTTCTCATGAGGCCATCATACAGAGGAGCGCCAGGACCCTGGTCCGTTCAGCGCGCGGGGCGCTCCGCGCCCTTCCTCCAGGCCTCGATGCGCGCGTTCAGCTCCTCGGGGGTCACGCCCTCGAACTTCGTGAACGTCACCCCCACCATGTAGATGTCGCGCTCGGCGTCGTGGTGGCAGTGCACCACTCGCCCCTGGATCTGGGCGGTGGGAGGAAGGTCGCCGAGCCGGGAGACCATCACCAGGGACTCCGCCTCGAGCGGTATCTCGCGGTGCGTCTCGAAGGCGAGGCCGCCCGTGGAGATGTTCTGCGTCTCGAGCTCGATCATCTTCTGGAAGATCTCGCCCCCCATGACCACGTAGAGGGGCACCCGGGCGGGGACTCTCTCGTGCTTTCGCCGTTCCCTGGGATCTCCGGTCTCCACCAATGACGTAGCCTCCTCAGCCGCCGCTCACCGGCGGGATGAAGACAACCTCGTCTCCTTCGGCCAGCGCCTGGCCGAAGGAAGCGTACCGACGGTTCACGGAGGCGGCCAGGCTCTGGCGCCGCGCGGCGAGGGAGGGGAAGGACTCCGCGAGGTGCCGCCAGGCGTCCTCGGGGGTCGCGGGACCGTCGAGCTCGAGGTCGAGCTCGGAGCGCCCCGCCGCCTCGCGAAGCGAAGCAAAGAGCCGTACGCGGACTCGCACGACGACATCTCACACGAAAGGGTGCCGGGGGTCAACCCGGCCCCGCCCGGATTGGGCGTAAACTCGACCTTGAGCCGACAATGCCCCGCGACCGCTTCGGACGCGACATCAACTACCTGCGCATCTCGGTCATCGACCACTGCAACCTGCGCTGCGTCTACTGCATGCCGCTGCGGGGGCTCACCTTCGTCCCCGCCCCCGAGCTCCTGACCGCGGCCGAGATCGAGCCGGTGGTGCGGGCGGCGGTCGCCCTCGGCTTCGCGCAAGTTCCGGCTCACCGGGGGCGAGCCGACGCTGCGGCCGGACATCGTCGAGATCACGCGCCGCATCGCCGGCGTGCCCGGCGTGCAGGACCTCGCCATGACCACGAACGCGATCCTGCTGCCCCGGCTCGCCCGCCCTCTCGCGGAGGCGGGCCTGCGGCGCGTCAACGTGCACGTGGACACGCTCGACCCCGAGCGGCTCAAGAAGCTCATGCGGTTCGGCACGGTGGAGGAGATCGAGGCGGGCATCGCCGCGGCGGAGGACGCGGGGCTCCTGCCCATCAAGATCAACTGCGTGGTCACGCGCGACTACAACGACGAGGACGTGGTGGACCTGGCCCGCCGGGCGCGCGAGCGCGGCTGGCACGTGCGCTTCATCGAGCTCATGCCCCTGGGCGGCGGCGAGACCGCGCATCTCGCGCTGTCGCAGTTCGTGCCCTCCCGGGAGACGCGCGAGCGCATCGAGACAGCGCTCGGGCCCCTCTGCCCCGTGCCCAACGCGAGCCCCGCCGACGAGTCGCGGAACTTCCGCTTCGCGGAGGGGGCGGGGGTCGTGGGCTTCATCAGCCCGGTGAGCGAGCCCTATTGCGGAGCCTGCAACCGCATGCGCCTCACCGCCGACGGCAAGCTTCCACCTCTGCCTGCTCAACGACGACGAGCTGGACGTGAAGGCGCGCGCTCCGCGAGAGCGCGGGCGACGCCGAGGTGGCAGTCGATCCTCGCCCGGGCGGTGGCGGCTGAAGCCCACGGGTCATCGCCTCGACGAGGGAATCTCGACCGAGGACCGCTCGATGTTCCAGATCGGAGGCTGACCCCATCACGCCCCGCGTCCAGCGCCTCGTGAGCGTGACCGGCCTCGTCCTCCTGGGCGGGCTGGCCTTCTTTTTCCTGGTCGTGCCGTCCCTCGTGGAGCGGGCGATGAATCGCAAGCTCCTTTCCGGGCCCTACGCCGTCTCCTCCCGTGCTCGCGAGCTGCACCGCCGCCTCTTCGTGGCCGACCTCCACGCGGACCCCCTGCTCTGGGGGCGCGACCTCCGCGGCCGGAGCGGCCGCGGACACGTGGACGTGCCGCGGCTCCAGGAGGGGGGTGTCGCCCTCGAGGTGTTCAGCGTGGTGAGCAAGACGCCCTGGGGACTGAACATCGAGCGGTACGACGACCGCTCGGACCAGGTGACGCTGCTCGCCCTCGCCCAGGGGTGGGCGCCCAAGACGTGGACGTCGCTCAAGGAGCGCGCCGTCTACCAGGCGCGACGGCTCTTCCGCATGGCCTCGCTCTCCAAGGGCAAGCTCACCGTCCTCAAGTCGCGGGCCGACCTCTCGTCGTTCCTGGAGAGGCGCGGCCAGGACCCGTCGCTCGTGGCCGGGCTCCTCGCCCTCGAAGGGGCGCAGGTGCTCGAGGGGCAGGCGGCGAACGTGGAGGCGATGAACGTCGCGGGCTACCGGATGGTCGGCCTCGCCCACTTCTTCGACAACGAGATCGCGGGCTCCGCGCACGGCGTGGCAAAAGGCGGTCTCACCTCCCTGGGGCGCGAGGTCGTGCGCGGGCTCGAGGAGAGGGCGATGCTCGTCGACCTCGCCCACTCTTCGCCGCGGACGTTCGAGGAGGTGCTCGCGGTGGCCCGCCGCCCCGTGGTCGTCTCGCATACCGGGGTCAAGGGCACTTGCGACAACGTGCGCAACCTGTCGGACGATCAGCTCCGGGGCGTCGCGCGAACCGGGGGCGTCGTGGGGATCGGCTTCTGGGAGACCGCGGTGTGCGGCACCGACGTCCGGGCGATCGTCCGCGCCCTCCGGTACGCGGTGGACGTCGCGGGGGTCGACCACGTCTCCCTCGGGTCCGACTTCGACGGAGCGGTCACGACTCCCTTCGACGCGAGCGGGCTTCCTCTCCTGACGGAGGCGCTCCTCGCCGACGGCTTCCGCGAGGAAGACATCGCCGCGGTGATGGGCGGAAACGTGAGGCGTTTGCTGGGGGAGACACTTCCCTGACCCGGGCCCTTCTGTAACCGCCTGATCTGCATCGGTTAAGCGAGGCGGCGAGCGTGGTCAGGATACGATCCCAATCTATACGCTTCAGGCTCAGACCCCTACTGTAGAGTATTCGCCAGAGTGAGCGCGTTTCCCGCCGGGCCCCGGCCCGGAGAGGGTGGCAGTGGTCTTCGGGGCCGAGGAGCCGGACGCGAGATGCCCGACCCGAAGCCGGCGGAGGCCGCCCTGTCCGAGAGCCAGATCGCGGGTGTCTCCGTCGGTCCGGAGGCCTTGGAGGCCTTCCCGGACGGGGCCGCCGTCGTGGACAGCCGCGGCATCCTCGTCTTCCTCAACGCCGCCCTCGCCCGCCTCCACGGTTACGCCTCGAGCCACGAGCTCCGCGGTCGGAGCTGGGGGGCTCTCTTCACGGACGGCGAGGCGGGCCGCCTCGAGGAGGAAGCGCTCACCGCGGCGCGGCGCGAAGGCGCGTGGCGCGGGCGCGCGGCCGGTCGGCGGCGGGACGGTCTCGCCTTCCCCCTCATGCTCACGATCGCCCCCGCCCGCGAGGGCTTCGTCCTCGTTCTCCGCGACCAGACCGACGCCGATCGCGAGCGCGAGCAGATGGCGGCGCTCGCGTACCGCGACGTCCTCACCGGCCTTCCCAACCGCCGTCTCTTCTTCGACCGCCTGACCATCGCGCTCGCCCAGGCCCACCGCTACCGGCACCGGCTCGCCGTGGTGTTCGTGGATCTCGACCGCTTCAAGAGCCTCAACGACGTCCTCGGCCACGCCGCGGGGGACGAGCTCTTGCGGGCGGTGTCGGAGCGGCTCGACGGCGCGGTGCGGGAGGGAGACACGGTGGCGCGTCTCGGGGGGGACGAGTTCGTGCTGCTCCTCCCCGGCATCCACTACGCGGAGGACGTGGCCAAGGTCTCGCGCAAGCTGGTGGAGGAGCTCCGCCGGCCGTTCCGCATCCAGGGCCGGGACGTGCGCATGACCGCGAGCGGGGGCATCGGCCTCTACCCGGAGGACGGGGAAGACGCGGACACCCTTCTGAAGAACGCGGACACCGCGATGTACCGGGCCAAGGAGCGCGGTCGCGACAACTTCCAGCTCTTCTCCCCGGCCATGGCCGCGCGCGCCACGGAGAGAGGGACCCTCGAGCGCAGCCTGCGCTCCGCCCTCGAGAAGGAGGAGATGACGCTCCACTACCAGCCCTGCCTGGAGCTGGCCACGGGGCGCATCGTGGGCGTCGAGGCCCTCCTGCGGTGGCGGCGCCCCGAGCTCGGGATCGTCATGCCCAAGGACTTCATCGCCCTCGCCGACTTCACGGGGGTCATGCTCTCGATGGGTCCGTGGGTGCTCGAGACGGCGTGCGCGCAGCTTCGGGCGTGGCACAAGCGCGGATCGCGGAGCCTCTGGATGGCCGTGAACCTCTCCGCCTACGAGCTGCAGCAGGAGGACCTGCCCGCGCACGTGGAGGCCGCGCTCGCGAAGAGCGGGCTCGAGCCCGGCTTCCTGCACCTCGAGATCCCCGAGGGCTACGCCATGCAGAACCTGGACCGCACGGTGGAGACGCTCCGCGCGCTCCGGACGCTCGGGGTCAGCCTGTCCATCGACGGCTTCGGCGCCGGGTTCTCCTCCCTCGCCCACCTCCGCCGGCTACCGATCGACCGGCTGAAGGTCGACCTCTCCTTCGTGCGCGGAGCGACCACGGATCCCGACGACGCCTCCGTGGTGACGGCGGTGATCGCGGTGGCCCACAGCCTCGACATGAAGGTTGTGGCGCAGGGCGTGGAGAACGAGGCCCAGGTCTCGCTCCTGCGCGCGCTGCG
Source organism: uncultured Acidobacteriota bacterium (assembly GCA_963742595.1). Taxonomy (GTDB): domain Bacteria; phylum Acidobacteriota; class Vicinamibacteria; order Fen-336; family Fen-336; genus CAVPGH01. The sequence continues at coordinate 3,683,290 of CAVUMT010000001.1, forward strand.
TTGCGACGAGGTCCAGGGGTTCCTGTGGAGCGCGCCCGTGGCCCCCCGGGATTGCGAACGGCTGCTGTCCGCCGGAGGAGCACCCGTCCCCGCCCCCCGCGCGACCCCCGCGAAGCGGCGGCCGCGAGGACACGGACGGCGGTCCTAGGCCGAAGCACCGGACGCCCCCGGGCCTTCCAGCCACGCCGAGCCGTCCGCGTAGTATTCCTTCTTCCAGATGGGGACGCGCGCCTTCAGGGTGTCGATGGCGAAGCGGCAGGCCGCGAACGCCTCCGCCCGGTGCGGGGAGGCCACCGCCACCGCGACGCTTGCCTCCCCGATCTCCAGCCGGCCCAGCCGGTGGGCGAGGCGCACCTCGGTTACCGGCCACCGGCCCCGGACGTCCGCCGCGATCTGCTCCATCAAGGGGATCGCCATCTCCTCGTAGGCCTCGTACTCGAGGTAGCGCACCGGCCGGCCTCCGTTCTCGTTCCGCACGACCCCCACGAAGAGACAGAGGGCGCCGTCGGACGGATTCGTGGCGTGGAGCGCGGCGAGGTCGATGGGCGCGCGCACGAGCTGGACGAGGTCGGCCACCGCCCTATCCGGCGACGCGGGGAGAGCGGAGGGCGGCGCTCACCGCTTCCAGCCGCTCGCGCAGCCCCATGAACATCCGATAGGTCAGGCCCCAGATCACGAGGCCGTCGAACCGCAAGCAGGGGAACCGGAGCGAGGCGTCCTCCCGGGAGTAGTCCATCGTGGACTGCCAGCGCGGGCCGAGGAGCTCCTCCAGGGGGAGCCAGTGCACGCTCTTCACCTCGGAGTTGGGCACGAAGACGGAAGGACCGTCCAGGCGGAAGACGAACGGGGTGATCGCGAGGTCCATCGGACGCATGCGGGCCATCGCGCGCACCTCGTCCAGCTCGCCGAGGAGCTCCCCGTGCCGGCCGAGGTCGATGCCGGTCTCCTCCGCGGTCTCGCGCACTGCGGTCGCTCGCAGGTCCTCTCCCGGCTCCGCGCGGCCGCCGGGAAAGCCCATCTGTCCCGACCAGGGATCGCCGTCCGCCTCTGCGCGGCGGATGAAGAGCACCTCGAAGCCCTCGGGCGTCTCGCGAAGGACGACGGCGACGGCGGCCCGCGTGCCCACCGCCTCCGCGACACGCGCGGGGGCGCGCACCGCGACCGCGCCGCGCACGAGGTCCCACGTCGTCCCGGCCATCCTCCTATTCTAGCGCTCCGGGGTGGAGCAGCCGGTGGCCGTGCGTCAGCCACAGGAAGGCCATGTTGGGGGCGAGCTCTCCGCGCAGCAGTCGCTCGTCGACCTCCGACGCGGGCGCGTAGCGGAGCTCGGCGATCTCGCTCCTCTGCGGTCGGAAGCCGTCCAGGGGGACGTCGGTGCGGCCGAGGTAGATGGCCGCGTGGTAGACGACGACCCGGAGGCCGCTCCTCCCCGGGGCATGGCGCACGTCGCGAAGGTTCCGCTGCATGGCGATGCCCCGGAAAAGCACGGACTGCCGCAGGTCGAGGGCGTCGAGCCCGTCACGATACGCTTTCTCGTCGGGGGCGAGCAGGATCCGCGGCGAGGAGCCGTCGTCGAACAGCTCCTCGCCCGCCTCGCGTACCGCCGCCCTGCCGAAGTCCTCGCCCGCTCCCACGTGCCCTCCCACCGACTTGTCCCAGAGCCCGCCGTTCTCCTTGTCGGACGGGCGGCGCTGGAGCAGCACCTCACCTCGCTGGTTGACGAGGAGGACCTGCACCGCCCCCACGGCGAGGCCGGAGCGCTTCGCCTCCGCACGGGGCTTCGTCCCCACGACGCGTCCCTCGGCGTCGTAGACATTGAGCGGCTCTTCGATCGGATCGCCCACGCGCTCCCCTTGCCCGCATCCTACAACGCGCGTCTCCTGGCCTAGAATGGGCGCACATGAGCGACCCGCTCCGGCTCGCCACAGGCGCCCTCCGCTACGAGCCTCCCCGAACCGGGGCCACCCTCGACGCGGACGGGTATCGCGGGCCGACCTGGTGGCCGCTCACCCGCCTGGGCGACTTCGCGGCGAACCCGGGGATGCGACGCATCGTCGCCCTCTGGCTGCTCGTGAACGCCGTCTCGATCCTCGCCGGCGTGCTCAACGTCGCCCTCGGGTGGAACGGGATCGAGGTCCGGCTGGGTGCTCTCCGCTTCGACCTGACGGTCTTCCCGCCCCTCGTGCTGAGCCTTCTCTCTGCGATCTGGCTGGGGCCGACGTGGGGGCTCGTGCCCGCTTTCCTCGGCAACCTCGCGAGTGCCCTCTGGAGCGGCATCCCCTGGCCCACGAGCGTGCTCTTCGCCCTCGCGGGGGCCATCGGGACCTTCATCTTCTGGGGGTCGATGGTGACGCTGAACATCGCCCCCGACCTCCGCCGCGGGCGCGACCTGCGCCGGCTCCTCGCGGTGGCCGTCATCGCCCCCGTGGCCTCGTCGCTCGCCGTCGTCATCTGGAATGCCGCCCATGGCCTCGACTTCCCGACCGGCCAGCGGATCTGGCGGGGCTGGGTCATCGGAGACTTCCTCCAGACGCTCCTCGTCGTGGCGCCCCTCCTGCGATTCCTGGGGGGGCCCGCGCGGTCTTGGATCGATCGCCAGCTCGCGTCCTCGCCCCGGAGCGAGGTCACCTACACGAGGACCGCGCTCCTCGCCTTGCTCGTGTTCACGCTCATGGGCGTGCTCGTCTTCGTCGGCGCCGGCATGCTCCAGGGCTCGCTCGACGTGGACGCCCAGCTCTTTCTCGGGCTCCTCCTGGCCGCCCTCATCCTCGCCACCGGCGTCTTCGCAACCGCCCTCGCCCGCATGAGCGAGCGCCAGCACGGCCTCGCCCGCCGCGAGAGCCTCACCGGCTGCTTCAACCGGCGCGCCTTCTACGAGCTGTTTCCGCGCGAGTCGGACCGCAGCCGGCGCCTCGGGCAGGGCATCGCCGTCGTCTTCCTGGACGTCGACCGTTTCAAGGACATCAACGACCGCCTCGGCCACGAGATGGGGGACCGCGTCCTGCAGCAGCTCGCGCACCGCGTGCAGGGCGTCATCCGGGAGACGGACCTCCTCTTCCGCTGGGGAGGCGAGGAATTCGTCATCCTCCTCTCCCACACCCCGCCCGACGACGCGTTCTCGCTGGCGGAGCGCGTGCGCGCGGCGCTCGCGGACCGTCCGTTCCTCGCGAGCGAGGTCTCGCCCCCGGTCACGGTCACCGCCAGCCTCGGCACGTCGGGGGCGACCGCGTATCCCGTGGCCCCGGAGGACCTGCTCACCCGCGCGGACGCCGCCTGCTACCGCGCCAAGGAGCAGGGCCGCAATCGCGTGGTGGTGGGGGAGCCGGGACCCGCGGACGTCGCCAAAGCTCCCACGGCCGCCGCGAGCTGATCAGTCGACGCGGGCCGCCGGCGCCTCCAGGCGCCGGCTCTGGAACCGCCACGGTCCCTCACCTTCGCGCTCGGTCCACACCGCCAGGAATCGATCCTCTCCTGTCGCGACCACGTAGGGGTGGACGGCCCGCACGGATTCCGCGCTCAATCGCTCGGGCGCGCTCCAGGTACGGCCGTCGTCGCGCGAGCGCGCTCCGTAGACGGCGCCCTTCTCCTCCCAGAGCGCTTCGAGCCCGGAGCCGGACCCCGCGAGGTCGGGGCTGCGCGCGGCCTTCGATCCGAGGGGCACCGGGGGCCTCCACGTGCGGCCGTCGTCCGTGGAGCCGAGCGCGTAGACGCCCTGGCGCGACGTCTCTCCCGTCCACACGACGGCGTCGAGGCGGCCCTTCCGCGCGACGAGCCCTCCCCCGACCTCGGGACACCCCTCGAACTGCCACCCGAACGATCCCACGGAGCCCCGGCGCGTCCACTCCGCTCCCGCGTCGCGGGTCACGGCGAGCGCCATGTCGCGGGGATCGCGGTCGCGGTAGAGGACGTACGCCCCGTCCTTGCCGGCGGCGGTGACGCGGTTCCAGCAGCACTCGCAGCTCCTCGCATCGGGCGAGGCGTTCTTCGCCCAGGTCCGGCCGGAGTCGCGGGACACCGCGGTGCGGAGCCCCTGGGCCCCGTCACGCGAGTCGAGCCAGGCGAGGAAGAGGGTGCCCGCCTCGTCGGCCGCGAGGTCCGCGAAGGCGTGCCCGTCCTCGCGCCCGTCGTCCGCGGGATTGGGGCCGGGAGCCCAGGTGGCTCCTCCGTCGGCGGAGAGCGCGGTGCCGAGCGGCCCCTTGCCGAACCGATTGCCCCCCGGCCGCGTCCACGCCACGACGAGGCGGTCGCCCACGGCCGTGATCTGCGGCTCGTCGCCGCGCCGGGCGGACTTCACGTCGGCGGAGATCGGAAGCGCCTCGCTCCAGGTCGCTCCGCCGTCCCGCGAGCGCTGGTGGCGCAGCACGACGCCGGAGGCGGTCTTCTCCGCGAGCAGCACGTCCACGATGGGCCCCTGCGCGTAGACGTCCAGTCCCACGACGCCGCTGCCCGTGGGCGCGGGCCCGTGGGCGAGCGTCGGCCGCGAGAAAATGGCGAAAAGCGACAAGGCGGCGGTCGCCACGAAAGTCAGCGGTCTCATCGGTCTCTCCTCGAAGGGGTCACCGCCGTCGGAGAGCGTCCTGGACGCCGAAGAAGGCGGGCTTTGCCGAGTACGACTCGTCGAACAGCAAGGGATCGTCCGGTCCGAAGAAGGAGTCGATCCAGGAATAGCGGTCGGTGAAGCCCCAGAAGGTCACGGCGTGGCAGCGCGGCTCGGCGACGCAGACGCCCACGAGCTCCTCGTACTCGCGACGCTGGACGGCGAGCCGCGCCGCGGCGTCCCCGGCCACGTTCCGGATCCGCACGTCCATCTCGCTGACGTTCACGACGACCCCGAGCTCCGCGAGCCGCCGCATGTTGGCGGCGATCTCCCCGGTCGAGGGGTGGCTCTGGGCGGCGACGTGCATCTGCAGCCCCACGCCTCCCACCGGTACCCCCCGATCGCGCAGCCGACGCACGAGCGCCAGGACCTCGTCGGACTTCCGGCCCAGGCCTTCCGCCCCGTAGTCGTTGTAGACGAGAAGAGCTTCGGGATCGGCCTCGCGGGCGGCCCGGAACGCGAGGTCGATGAAGCCCTCGCCCAGCTTCTGCCGGAAGACCGTGTCGCGCAGCCCCGAGCCGTCGTCGGCCACCGCCTCGTTCACGACGTCCCAGGCCACGATCCGTCCCCGGTAGCGGCCCACCACGACGCGAATGTGCTCCTCGATTGCGCTCCGGAGCGCCGCGGGCGGGAGCGCTCCCACCCAGGCGGGAAGGGCCTCGTGCCAGAGGAGCGCATGTCCCTTGATCCGCATCGCGCGTGACTCCGCGAAGGCCACGATCGCGTCCGCGCCGGTGAAGTCGAAGACGCCGGGCTGCCGCTCGGTGGGGTCCCACTTCATCTCCCATTCCGCGGTCACGTAGTCGAAGTGGCGGCCGAAGGTCTGCGCGTACGCGGGCTCGGCGAGGAGCCGCGACTGGATGGCCGCGCCGATCCAGCGTCCGGCGGCGGCCGCGTCCGCGCGGAGCGGGGCGGCCTCGACCGTGCCCGACGGTGTGGCCGCCGGCCCTGGCGCCGACGGTCCGCCTCCTCCGCAAGCGGCCGCGGCGAGCACGACTGCCGCCGATGTCGCTGCGCGGGTCACGGGGAGGTTCCGAGAATGCTCAGCGCTGGAGCACGCGCACGACCTTGGCGACCTTGATCGACTTCTTCTCGCTGTTCTGCGTCGCCTCGATCTCGAGCTGCTCGCTCTCGTGCCCCCAGAGCGCGTCGGGGTTGTCCACCTTCCAGAGTTGCTTGTCCTCCGTGACGAAGACCATGCCCCCGGGCTTCCACTCGGGGTTGACGTGCTCCGCCCCCCCGATGCACTTGCGCACGCAAGCCGCCCCCCCGGTCTTCATGTGCTTCGCCCCGCAGTGGCCGTCGGATACCCACCCCACGACGCGCGTGGCTTTGCTTTCTTCGCCGGTCCAAGCCACGCGCGTCGTAGTTGTCAAACCTGCGATGACGGCCAATCCGCAGAACAGGCCCCATCGTTTCATAGCCGTCCCCCGTTCCTCAGTAACTCACCCTCAAGCCTAGCTGAATCTGCCGCGGATCGGCGGCCGCGGTGGCCAGGCCGTATCCCGCGCGTGGCGTGCGTTCCCGTCCCGATCACGTTGTTGGGAAGCTGGTAGTTCGCGTGGTTGAAGACGTTGAAGGCTTCCGCGAGCAGCTCGACGCGAAGGCGGCCCGTAATCGCGAAGCGCCGGCTCAGGCGCAGGTCGAGCGACGAGAACTCGAATCCCTCGCCCGTGTTGCGTCCCACCCCGACCGGGCGGTCGTTCACGTTCGTGTCGGCATTCCGGTCGGCGCCCGTCTGGATGTTGTACGGCAGCGGCGAGCCGTAGCTGTAGATCCATCCCAGCTCGAACCCGGCGGCGAAGCGGCGAGGGCGGAGGCGTCCGAGACGCCTCGGCACCTCGATCGTGCCGCTCAGGGCGAGTCGGTGCTTCTGGTCGTTGTCGGACCGTCCCTTGTCGTCGCCGGGATCGGCGTTGTCCTGGGGCGTGAAGAAGAAGGCGAGGCCGGCGTCGTCGAGCGCCTTGCCGTACGTGTACGACGCGCGCGCGCTCAGGAAGCCCGAGAAGCGCCGGCGCAGGGAGAGCGTGACCCCGTCGTACCAGGACCGGCCGATGCTCTGATACTGCGAGATGTTTCCGTACTGGGTGTTCGGTCGGCCGAGGTTGGGGATCCCCGCCGCGTTGGCCTGGGCCGCGGTGAGCGTGGGGACGTTCACGTTGCGCGACTGGATGAGGTCGTGGCCCCGGACGTGCAGGTAGCCGACGGAGACCGCGGTGTCCCGGGCGATCTGGCGCTCGACCTGGACGCTCGCCTGCACGGTGTGGCCGTTCTGGATGTCGGGGTCGATCGTGGTGATGCTGGGGAGGACGCCGGCGGGGAAGCCCGCGAGCGTCCCCGGGAAGACGGGAGCGCCCGGCTGCCCGAAAGCGAGGACCGCGGCCTTGTACTTGGTCCCGTCGCGCTGGAGCGCGTTGGAGGTCGCACGCAGGGGGATGCGGTCGAAGTAGAGACCCGCGCTCGCCCGCACCACGGTCCGCCCCTGTCCGGGCGACCACGCGACGCCGACGCGGGGCGAGACGTTCCCCGTGTCGGTCCGTATGGGGTCGGGCAGGAACTGGAGGTCGTAGCGGAGTCCCGCGTTCAGCGCGAGGTCGTGGCGGACCCTCCATTCGTCCTGCACGAACAGCCCGAGGTTCGGGTTCGACTGGAACTGCGTCTCCGCCCCGAACGCCTGCTGGAACGTCTGAGTAGGTGCCCGCCTGGAACGCGGGAAGGGAGGCGAACGTGTAGACGCCCTGGATCGCGCCCGGGAAGGCGATGTCGAGACGGTTCCAGATGAAGTCGAACCCGCCCTTGAGGGCGTGGGCTCCCCTCTGCGTCGTGGTGACGTTCGTGAGCTGGTAGAGGTCGATGTCCCGGGCGGTGGGGGAGGTGGTGGAGACCGAGAAGTTGGCGGTGCCCGAGATGTTGACCGCGGGCCCCGTAAGGTCGTTCGGGGGGGCCTCGAGCCGGCTCCTCGTGAGCTGGAGGCGCGTCTCGTTCAGCGTGCGCGCGGACAGGTTCAGGAGGAGGTTCGCGGCGAGGGTCTGGTCGCGGTCCCGAAGCGCGGTGCCGCGGCTCACGTCGTTGAGGCCCCCGACACTCCTCGCGTTGTCGCTCGTGATGTCGTAGAGGCGTGTAGCGCGCGGTCAGGAACACCTTGGGGCCGGGCCGGTGGTCGAGACGAAGGAGGACGTTCGTGGAGTCGTAGCCGGTGCCGAAGAGGCCCGTGGCGATGCGGGGACCCGGGTAGCGGGCGGCGTCCAGCCGCGCGTTGACGGCGGTCGACGGTCGCATCGGGAATCGTCACGACGGTCGTCGAGTCGAGGCGCGTCTGCTCGAAGTTGCCGAAGAGGAACGTGCGGTCGCGGGGAGAGGGGACCTCCCGCGGTGGCGCCGAATTGCCACTGCCGGAGCGGGATCCTTCGTGGGGGCGAGCGGGTTCGTCGCGTCGAGCGCGTCGTCGCGGAAGAAGCGCGTAGGCCCGGCCCTGCCACGTGTTGGTTCCCGAGCGCGTGAGGATGTTGATCGTGCCCGCGGACGCCCGGCCGAACTCCGCGATGCCTCCGGACGAGATCACCTGGAACTCGCGGATCACCTCGGTCGTGTAGAAGGTTCCGGGGAGGTCGGCCGCGTCGTCGTTCGAGGAGAGGCCGTCCACCACGAACGAGTTGTTGATGAAGCGCTGGCCGGTGACGGAGATCCCCGTGCCGGGGACGGCCGAGGTCTCCGGGAAGCGCTGGTTGCCCACCGGGTTGCTCCTGGTCACCCCGGGGGTGAGCGCGGCGAGGTCCAGGTAGTTGCGGCCGTTCAGGGGCAGGGAGTCGATATCGTGGGGGACGACGGTCTCCGTGACCTGCGTGCGCACGGTCTCCACGAGCGGCGTCTCCGCGACGACGTCGACCGCCTCGGTCGTTCCCTCGATCTGCAGGCGGATCACGACCTCCAGGGCCTGGCCCACGGTGAGCGCGACGCGCCGAACGGCGGTCCTGAAGCGCGGGTGCTCGACGCGCACCTCGTAGGTGTCGGCGGGCAGGTACAGGAAGCGGTAGCGGCCCTGAGCATCGGTGGTGGTCGTAAACGCCAGCCCGCGCTCCAGGCTGCGGGCCTGGACCGGAGCGTCGGCGATCACGGCCCCGCTCTGGTCCTCCACGCGTCCGGACACGGTGGCCTGCGTGACGGTCTGCTGGGCGTGCGCGGAGCCCGCGAGAAGCAGCAGGGCGAGAGACAACGCCCCTCGGCCCGCCGCCGCGCGCAACGGACGGATCCTCGGATTGACGACGGACATCGGTACGTTCCTCCAGGCATCGGTGGCTCGATGGACTTCGCGCGCGCGGATACGGCGCGGCGCGGGAGAACGCGGACGCGAGCTAGAGCGAGCGAGGAGGCGGGGAGTCGAGGCGCGAGAAGCCGGGACTGACGTCGACGGCGACGACGAGCATGGCCGGCTCGTCCTGCCAGGCCGGCCCCGCTTCGGGCGGAGCGGGAAGCACGTAGGGCGTGATCGCGCCGAGGCGCGGCGCCTCGCCGCGATGACACATGCCGTTCATGGCCGCCGCGGACCGAGCCGCGCCGTGGCAGTCGGACTCCGCCTGCTTGGGCGGGCACCGTCGAGCACAGAGGCAAGAGTGCTCGCCGCACTCGTGCGGCCGCGTCGAGGCCCAGGCGGAGAGCCCGACGGTCGCCGGCTCCAGCAGGGGCAGGAGCACGGCGAGGGCGAGAAGGCGCCGACGACCCATGACAGGGCCATTCTAACCGCAGGCGTCAAGTGTTTTCAGCCAAGCCGTCAGGCGGTTGGAGCGGCCTCGTCCCCGATGGCCAGACGCCCGGGTCCGCGATGTATGGCGTTCTGGCCGAACATCACGCCCAGGCCCCGGAGACGGAACGTGGCGAGCGTCCCGAGCGGCTCGCGCGGGTCGTGAACGACCCCCCGCGCCTGGTCCACCTGCGTCGTCACGCAGCGGGCGCAGGGCTTCACGAGGTCGAGCGTCACCTCGCCGATACGAATCGAGTTCCACTCGTCCTCCGCGAACGGCCCGCACCCGGCCACCACGACGTTCGGCCGGAACCGGCCCATCGGCACGGCCGACGCCCGCCGCTCCACGAGCCGGCGGTTCAGCTCCTCGAGCGAGGCTTCCGAGACCACGAGCAACGGGAAGGCATCGGCAAAGCCCGTCTGCGCGGGCCGGATGGCGTAGTCGGGGTCCACCGGCCGCACGAACTCGTCCGCGATCCGGACGAGCCGCGCGGGCGTGTCCAGGTGATCCGAGAAGAGCCGGGCGGCCTCGTCCCCTTCGTCCCAGGCCTCACAGTCGTCCTCCCAAACCCGCACGCGTCGCGTCTCGCCGGCGCCGCGCCGCAGCGGCACCCGTGCTTCGCTCGTGCCGACGCGGAGGAGCAGCTCCTCGGCATTCAAGGTGGGCTGCACCACGGCAAGACGGGGAAGCTGGCGCTGCGTGAGGAAGACGCCGTCGGGGTCGACCACCATCCAGCGCCGATCCCAAACGGGTCCGCGGGCGTCCAGAGTAATCGAATCGTGGGAGAGGCCCGCGCAGGACTTGACGGGATACGTGAAGAGCTGGGCGACGCGAGCGAGTGCTCTCACCCTCCGATGCGGCTCCAGGTGCCCGCGACGGACGGGGGCAGCATCGTGGCCTGCGCCGCCGTGAGGGCCTCCTGCATTCGAGCGGGAAGCGTCTCGATCCCTACCTCCGAAGCCGAGGCCACTCCCAGGCGCTCCATCATCGGCAGGAGGCTCCGTAGCGTGTCCGTGAGATACCGCGTCCCCGCGAGGGCCGGGGCCGGCTCCGCCTTCCAGCGCACCATCACGGACGGATCGGACAGCCCCACGCTCCTGAAAATCTGCCAGACCTGCGGCCCGAGATCCAGCGGGACACGCCCCCTTCGGAAGGTCTCCCGGAGCCAGTCGATTGCCTGCTCGGTGAGGGGGACGGTCGGGACCGAGCGGCACACGGTCATGTCCATCTCCAGGAACGCCACGACGCCGCCGGGTCGTACGAGCCGCAGGAGCCGTAGCAGCGTGGCCGCGGGATCGGCGAGGTAGAGGAGCACGAACCTTCCGATCACGCCGTCGAAGAGTTGCGCGGAGTCGTACTCCTCCACGTCCGCCTGCTGAAACTGGATCTGGGTCGCGCCCGCCGCGCTCGCTCGCGCCCGGGCCGCCGCGATCGCCTCGGCCGATCGGTCGATGCCCACGACCGAGCCGGCGGGTCCGACGAGCGTGGCCGCGACCAGGCTGACGTCGCCGGCACCGCAACCGAGATCGAGCAGCCGCATTCCCGGCACGATCCCGGCGCCCCGGAGCAGGTCCAGCGTGGCCTCACCCCAGTACTGCGCTTGGAGCGTCAGGCGCTCGAGCTCGTCCTTGCCGTGCCCGAGGACGTACTCCGGTCTCGACGGTACGCTCACCGAGAGCCTTTTATCACGGGGCTCAGAGGCAGGCTACCTCTTGGCTTTGGCTTTCCTCACGGCCTCTGCCTCGTTCTGCGACCGCTTCCTCTTGCCCGCCACCCACCCCTCGGTTCGAGCGACGCCCGACACCTTGTCGTCGGTCCATCCCTGCATCAGCCCCGACGAATCCTTCTTGCCCTTGAGGCCGCGCTCGAAGCCCTCGGCCCTGGCCTCGTCCTTGTCCTTTGGCATCCGCCACTCCTGGTTCCTGGCGGAAGAGTCCGCACGGTCAGCCTAGCACGTCATCCTCTGCGAGCCCCTCCCTGCTTCCGCACACCAGCTAGCGATCACGCGCGGGGATCACCCAGATCGTTGCCCAAGTGTAGCGTCGTTCACTTGAGACCACACCGCGTTAACCTGAGAACGGCGTCCTAACCGGCGCCGTTCGTCAGGTTCAAGCGTTGTTGGACGGCGCGCACTTCACGGCTTCCCCCACTTGTATCGCCAAGCCAGGTAGCGCGATAGCCCATCAATATCAGGGAACAGTGCAGCCTCGTTGATCGCGCAGGCGTCGAGGATCTTCTTGATGCGCCCGCACGCAGACCGGGAGATGTGCCATGCCTCCAAGGCCGGCGAAACGTAAGGCACAGTTGGGTCGGGATGGAGCGTGAAGACGGAGCGCTGAGCCGGAATCCGGGGACTGATATGAGGCGGTCGGTAGATAGCCACTCTCCTGGTCTCGAAGGGGTTTGTCGCTTCCCGTGCGCCAACGGCGGGTAGGCCCTTTACGGCGTAGATGACGGCGTCTCCCTTAACTCCCGCGTCGGCAGCCGCCACGTATGCTGCGACGAGGACGCTCTCCGTCCAATCCAGAAGGCGCGTCGACAGCCCATGGTGCTGTGCAATTGCAAGCCACTCGATGTCCGTCTCGGGCGTGTGAGTCAGGTAGGGCCGAGCCTGTCTCTTGAACGACTCGAGTTCGGCTTTCTCGTCCGCGAGTTTGTACGGCACCTTCCGCGCGGCACCAACGTACGTTCCAACCCGGCCAGCCTTAGGCAACAGTGGACGGCCGACCCTCGTCTCTCCACGAAAGACCCACACTGCATCAGCTGAAGCCTCGGCTAAGGCAGCCAGGTCATTCCACGAGCTAATTGTGCGCTTCCTCACTCACCGCGCTCCTCACTTGAACGCTCGACGTCCGTCCAACACTGGTTGTCCTCAATCGGTCAACGCAACACCCACCTGTCGGCACCCCTGCTGTCAGCGGTTCGTCACCGGGCACTCGACGGTAGGTCTGCCCCTCGCTCGTCACGACTGAAGCGGCAAGGGCCCCGTCCGTCGATGCTTCATCTCGGCCTCTGCGAGCAGCTTGCGCCCGGATCATTGCCGAAGTGTTGCGTCGTTCACTTGAGACCACCCCCAGATCAGCTGCGAGCGGCGTCCATCGCTTGCGCCGCGCCTTCGTCAGCTTCAGCAGCGCATTGTTCGGCAGCGCGTGTCACCTCTTACACCCACCCGCTAAACCCCCTGACCAGCCGAGTTCCACAGGCACGGCAAGTCGCCCGCGTTCCGGCGATCAAGAACAATGACGAAAGCAACAGCGACGGAATCAGGTAGAGCTCACGCCTACTAGGATCGAGCAGCATCCCGGCAAGAACGACGACTCCGATCGCAGCAAGCGTGTAACGAATTGCGCGGATCAACACGAGGCGTTCAACGCTACCTTCTGCCTGACAGCGAGGACAGGGCTGGGGAGCTATGCCGTCACTCTCAAACCATTTATCGGGCGTCATCATGTGCCGGTAGCCCCCCGTCTGCCGAACACCGGGGATAAGCTGCGAAGCTCCATCGCTTGCGCCGGCTTCGTCTGCTTCATTGTTCGACGGCTCGCCCGCCCTTGGCACCACTCCGCACCGCCACCTGGGCCGCCAGACCCGCCTGACGCTCAGAACCTGCCAGGCAATAGGTACCGGAGGAGCGCATCGCCATACGATCCTACAACCGAGCCGAGCATGACGAGCACGAAGCCGTGCACCTGGAGTTGTGCGTCGCCGATGGCGAAGGCAGCCCGATTGAAGAAGGCGGCGTTCACTTGACTCACGCCTGGGTGGTCCGCGATCGGCACCGTAGGAAGAGAGTCCGAGAGGTTCTTGTAGCGCTCGAGACCCTCCCGAAGCGTGTAACGCATGCTCATCCAGACGCCCGTGCCGATGATGAAGTTCCCGACCTTGTTGAACTGCATGGGGTCGTGCCACATGAAGGCCGCGGTCATTCCCGTGGCCAGAAGCAGAGCGACGACGGGATACAGGTACTTTCTGTCGCAGACCACGAAGGACCAGTGTCGCTTCACCGTCGCGCCCTCCTGCTCATGTCCGTCGAACACCGAGATCACCTGCGAGGGCCGCGCCACCGGCCAAACCAAGGCGCGGACCTCGTCAGGTGCATCTCGTTGTTGGACCGCCCGCTCTTCAATGAGTGGCCGCCTTGACCATTGTCTCTGCGATAGCCGTGTATTCGGCCTCTGGATAGGGGATCCCAGCCTTCGCGAAAATCGGAACTGCAACTCGAACTGCTTCAAGCACCCGAGTTGCCAGGAGTGGATACGGATCCTCGCTGGCCACGATGTCCTTGGGCACGGCGATCTGAATCTGGAGCAGCCTCTCCTTGCGCGAGAATGGCCCAGTCCGGACTCCGCTGAACTCTGGCTCGAGAAGCGACCCCGCGACATGGAAGACAAGATCGAGGGAGCCGAACTCACCTTCTCCTACGGGCCCACGCAGGCGGTTGAGCTTCGCGATTGCCCTATTGATGGGCGCTTCGTCCCGCAATTCGGGTCCGCCGAGTATTTGACCGATGTAGATCATTCTGCCAACGTCCTTGCGCTCCACTAAGTCGGTTCAACAACATAAGTAGACTGACCAGCCTATCTCGACGCCTTCGTCAGTCTATCCATGACCGTTCAAGCTTGGCTGTACCCGCAATTCTTCAGAGCGCAGCAGTAAGGGCGCCCAGCGATCGAGCGCGAGCTGAGATAGACAGCGCACCGGTCAGCCTATCTTGGCTGCGGAGTTGATGGCGTGAGGCTCATGGTTGCTCAGGGCCTGGTCCGCGCTGGTTGCGGATTCGTCAAGACCACGACTCAGTTGGCGTTGAGGAGGTCCTGCCAGCCGTCGCGGGGGGCGGGGCGGCCGAGCGTCGATTCGCGCTGGGAGTGGGCGCGGGCGGCGGAGGAGGCGCTTCCGCTGCAGCGGCCGGTGCGCAGGAAGCTGAGGCCTTCGGCGAAGGAGGCTTCGGCGGTGTCGCCGAGCTGGTGGTCGATGTCGTCCGCGGCGGCGCAGTCGGCGGGGATGCCGCCGAAGTAGTCGCCCTGGCCGCGGGCGTTGCGGACCTGGAAGGCCACGGGGTACATGACCTTCTCGCAGAAGTCGTAGCCGTACTGGCCCACCGGCTTGCCGTAGGAGGTGTTGCCCACGACCGTCACGGTGATGAAGGGCCGCAGGCTGTTGATCATCGCCTCGCTCGCGGAGGCGGAGGACCGCGTGGTGACGATCACGAGCCGCGAGAGGTCGAGGGCGTTGGCGGGGGAGGGGAAGCGGCCGACCGTGTTGCGGTTCGCGTTCTTGTCGTTGTGGAAGTATTCGACGAACACCTCGTTGTTCGTGCGCACGCCGCCGATGAGGCCGCCCAGGTGCTGGGCGACGCTCACGAGCCCGCCTCCGTTGTAGCGGAGGTCGAGGACGAGCTCGTTCGCCCCCGCCGCCTTGAGGCTGGCGAACGCGGTGTTGAGCGCGGCGGTCGAGGGCTGGACGAAGTTGCGGAAGTGGATGTAGCCCACGCGCTGGCTGCCCTGCGACACGACGCGCGTGTCGGATACGGTCGGGATGGTCACGAGCCGCTTGCGCATCGTGCCCGTGCCCTGGCTGCCGTCGCGCCGCCGCCACGTCACCTCGGCGGGGACGCCGATCTCCGTGGGCCCGAAGATCGAGCTCGTCTCGCCGGTGCGGATGAGGTCGGCGATAGCCCGCCCGTTGATCGTCAGCAGGTAGTCGCTGCGCTGCAGGCCGATCTCCGACGCGGGGCTGTCCGGGAAGACCTGGGCGAGTCGGACCTCGGTGGCGCTCGTCTGGATCGAGCTCAGGCCGTACCCGATGAACTGGCTGTCCGAGTAGAACGCGGTGTCCGCGGCCTTGCCCGTGATGTAGCTGAACGAGGTGTCGAGCGGCTTGTAGCGGACCGCTTCGAGATAGGCCTCGGGCGAGGTGGAGCGCGCGGGGTCGACCGTCGGCAGCTCGCGGTACCAGAAATAGATGTTCTGCAGGGTGTCCCGCACGAACGTGTTCTGTCCGACGGTGCCGCAGCTGGCCGATCCCGTCGGTCCGCTGTCGTCGCTTTCGGTGGGGGATCCGCCGCAGCCCGGCAGGAGGAGCAGCAGTCCCAGGGCGGCGAGCCGCGGAGCGCGTGAGGCGCACGTCATCATTCGAATCTAGCACAGAGATTCAAGCGCCTGGGTCCTTGCGTGAAGTTCCTGGCACGTTCTTTGTGAATGACAGGACGAGTGCCAGGCCGGAGCGTCTAGCGCGAACGATTCGGGGGGCGCGGCACCGTCCCCGGAAAGCGCTGGGTCCCCGCAGCTTGGCAAGGAAGGGTGCTTCCGTGGCTTCGTTGGCGGACCAGCTCCAGGGTGCGCTCCAGGACCTGCGTGAGCACCTTTCGGACCGCCGGGCGCCCCAGCGGATGGCCGATTCCCTGCCGGTCCTCCTGGACCTTCCCCCGGAGATCGTGGCTCGGGAGATCCATGCCTGGGCGAGCGGAGAGCCGGAACCCCCCGGCCTATCGGACTATCTCTCGCTCGGGCTCCGGCGGGTGCTGGCGCTGGGCTCGCTGCAGCAGGTGCCCGGCGACCGCCTGCCGACGTTCGTACGGCGGGTTGGGGAAGCGCTTCTGGCACTCGCCCCGCCCCTGGAACGCAACCGGCTGGTCGCGCTCGTCTCGCTCCTGCCCCGGCCCGCGGACGCGACGGATCCCGCGATCGACATCCGCGCCGCCCTGATGCGGTCCGCAACCAACCCCGCACCCCCCGACTCTTCGCAGCGGCTGACCCTGATCTTCGACCGCCTCGACGTGCTCACCTCCGCCCCCACGAGAAAGTCGCGCCCCGAGCTGCTGCTGGAAGCGGTCCTCACCGCCGCCCTCGAAGCCCGCTCGGCCGCCCACCTGGAGGAGCGCCTGGAGGGCATGCGGCGCCGCGGCTACCTGCGGGGAACGGACGAGATCTTCCGCGCCCTGGTGGAGACGCTGCCCACCTGGTGGGTCCCGGGGGCGATGGGTACCATGCCCCCGGCGCTCCTCGCGATGGAGCGGATGGTGGCGCTGGCTCCCGATCGTGCGGAAGGGGCGCGGCGGTTCCGCGAGCTCGTGCACGCGGCGATCGACGAGTTCAACCACGGCGCGGTGGGACGGGCGGCTCGGGTCTTCGAGGTGGCGGAGCACATGATCACGGCGGGGGAGGTCGACGCGGACCTCGCGGAGACCCTGCGCGTCAACGGCCACGAATACCTCAACCTGGACCGCGTGCGCCGTCTCCTCGAAGGCAAGGACCGGGCGTCCTTCCCCGCGACGGTGCTCCGGTTCTTCCGCGTCTTCACCCCGGCCACGCTCCTCGAGAAGCTCCGCAAGGAGCCGCGGCGCGAGCGGCGGAGGCTTCTCATGGCGTTCCTGGAGACCCAGGGCGCCGCGGGCCGCAACGCCGCCTTCGAGAGGCTGACCCGCCTCCCCGAGGACGAGCACGACTTCTTCCTCCTGCGGAACCTCGTGCACCTCCTCGCCACCATCCCCCGCACGTCCGACTCGGCGGGCGACCTCGAGCGCGAGCTCGGGCGGGTGGTGAGGCTGCTCGTGCCGGAGAACCCGCCGTTCCTCGTGAGGGAGGTGCTCGCCTACCTCGGCCAGATCCGGCATCCCGTGGCGGAGCAGGTTCTCGTGCTCTTCCTGCATACGCTCGAGGAATCGCTCGTCTCGCCGTCCGCCGACACCTGGGCGGAGGACCGCGAGCGCTGGCTCGGCTACATGGACCGGACGTGCACGGAGCTCGTCCGCACCGGCACCCCCCACGCGCTGGCGGCGCTCGTGGATCACGGCCTCCGCACGAACGAGGTCCTCGGCGCCTGCGCGGCCCGGCTTTCCCCCCTGGCCGAGCAGGACCTCGCGGGCACGCCCGCGCTCGTGGCCCGACTGGTGGCCGGCATCGAAGCCGGCCTGCCTCGCGGTGTGCTCGCCGCGCTGCCCGCCCAGTCCGCGGAGCGCCTGGGCCAGCTCGTGGGCGCGCTCGCGGGGACGCGCACGCAGGATGTGAGAGAGCTCTTCGAGTCGCTGGCCGCGCGCTTCCCGCGGCACGAGCTCGGGGCGAAAGCGGAGAAGGCGCTTGGGGCCCTGAGCGCGCTCGGTGGCCCCACCCCGCCCGCGAACCTCACCGGCGACCTGCACGTCTTCGGGCTGCCCACCGTCCTGCAGAACCTGGCGGACTCCGAGGTCACGGGCACGCTTTCCCTCCGCGACGGCGGGACGGAGACCGTGGCCACCCTCGTCATCGAAAGGGGGCGCATCGCGAGCGCGCGGCGCGGCGGGCTCGCGGGGGCGGAGGCGGTCTACCAGCTGCTGGAGCGGCCTTTCGAGGGCACGTTCGCGTTTTCCCACCGACCGGGGACGAGCTCCGAGGTCGGCGGGGGGATCGACGTCATGCAGGTCCTGCTGGAGGGCATGCGGCGGCACGACGAGCTGCGGCGCGCCGCGCTCCTCGTCCCCGACGACGCCTCGCTCGAGGCCACGGGCCGTCCCCCCACCGCCGTGCCCGGCGAGACCGAGATCGACTTCGTGACCGCGCTCTGGGAAAAGGGCTCGGGGGGAGCAAGCCCCCTTCTCTGCGAAGAGACGCTGCGCGTCGACTCGTTCCGTGCGCGCCGAGGCCTCGTCCACTGGCTCGAGGAAGGCGCTTTGCGGCTTCGCCAGTCGGATCGCTAGTAGATTACGACTCGTACATACTCTGGGTGGATGGGCGACCGGGCCAGGATCTTCAAGACAGGGAGGGGCCACGCGGTGAGGCTGCCTCGAGCCTGCCGCTTCCAGGGGCAGAGCGAAGGGCTCATGCACCGCGAGCGCGTGGTTCTGGAGGAACCGCGAGGAACCTTCAGTCGACGGTTCCTAGCGCTTGCGGGATCGACGAAGGACTTCCCCTACCCGCAGGAGCCTCCGGCCGTCGAGCCGAACGAACCACGCAAAAACTGGCGGGACTAGCTCAGACGACCGCGGGGTCCTCCGGGCTGCCCGGCCACTTCGTCATGTTCTGCGCTCCGTCCTCCGTGACGAACACGATGTCCTCGTGGCGGACGCCGAGCTCGCCGTACACGTAGATCCCCGGCTCGTCGGAGAAGCACATCCCGGGAAGGAGACGGGTCTTGTTCCCGCGCACCATGTACGGGTACTCGTGGCCGTCGAGTCCGATGCCGTGGCCGAGGCGGTGGGTGAGGTAGCGGTAGCCGGGGCCGAAGCCGCCGTCCTCGAGGACCTGTCTCGCCGCCGCGTCCACCGCCTGGCATTCGACTCCGGGCTTCACCGCCCGGAACGCGGCGTCCTGGGCCTGGCGTACGAGGTCCCAGATCCGTCGCTGTCGGTCGGTGGGAGGGGCGCCGAAGACGAGCGTGCGCGAGATGTCGCTCGCATAGCCGAAGAGGTCGCCGCCCCCGTCGATGAGCACGACGTCGCCGGGCTTCAAGGGCTGGGGGCGCGTCGTGCCGTGGGGGAAGGCGGCGTCCTTGCCGAAGAGCACGAGGGCTCCCCCGCGAACGCCGAGCTGCCGATGCGCCTGGACGCAGAGGGCGGACGCCTGCTCCTGCGTCATCCCCTCGCGGAGCGCGGCGAAGACCGCGCGGTGGGCCTGCATCGTGATCTCGGAGATCCGCCGCATGATCGCGATCTCGTGTTCGTCCTTGACCATGCGGCATCCCGCGGTCACGGGGGTGCCGCTCTCGAAGCGGGCGGCGGGCGCCGCCTTCGCCATCGCGTCCGCGAAAGCGAAG
Source organism: uncultured Acidobacteriota bacterium (assembly GCA_963742595.1). GTDB lineage: Bacteria > Acidobacteriota > Vicinamibacteria > Fen-336 > Fen-336 > CAVPGH01. The sequence continues at coordinate 3,702,352 of CAVUMT010000001.1, forward strand.
GGCATGGCCTCGTCCACCCCCACGCGCCCCGTGCCCACCTTGCGGTCGCGGAGGATCGCAGCCACGAGATCGGACGGCGACTGCTCCTCCTCCCAGGCGCGCACGTCGGTGCCGATCTTGATCTGCTCGAGCGCGCGTTCCTTCTCGAAGGCGGGGGTGACCCAGGCCGGCTCGCCCTCGCGGGTGAGGACGGCCCCGAAGAAGCGCTCGGACAGCCCCCAGAGCGCGCCCGTGAAGTATTCCAGGCTGCTCCCGGTCGCCATGACCAGCGCGTCCTGGCCGGTCTCGCGGAGCAGCGCCTGCGCCCGCGCGATGCGAGCCTTCCTCTCGTCGACGCCGATCGGGGAGATGCCCTCGGTCTGGGGTCGGAGCGCGGCCACGGAAGGGGGCAGCTCCTCGGGCAGCGCGAGCGCGCTCTTTGGCACCGCCGCGCCGATCGCGGCCGCCGCGGAGATCCGGAAGAGCTCACGACGGGGGACGGGACCATTCATCGGGCACCTCGCGGACGACGCGGGCCGCATGTTACCCTCGGTCCTGTCGAATGGCGCGGTTCCCCCGACGGCTCTCCCTCCTCCTCTTTTTCCTGCTCCTGGGGTCGGCCGTCCACGCCGCGTACTTCCCGCCGAGCTACCGCTTCCGGACGATCAAGGGCGCGCGCGTGTCGGTGTATTACCACCAGGGGCTCGAGACCGAAGCCCGCGAGGCGGTCGTCCTCGCCACGGAGCTCCTCGAGCGTCACGAAGCGCGCTACGGACAGCGGGTGGGACGCGTGCACATCGTCCTCGCCGACAACGAGGACGACTCGAACGGCTTCGCGACCCCTCTCCCGTATCCGCTCGTGAACGTCCGCATGGTCGCTCCCGACGGCAGCGACGACTTCGGCAACCACGAGGGCTGGCTGCGCCTCGTGCTCGCCCACGAGCTCGCCCACATCGTGCACCTCGACGAGGCGCGCGGAGTGATGAGCTTCGGGCGGAAGCTCATGGGACGCGCTCCCTTCCTGTTCCCCAATGTGTTCACCCCCACCTGGATGATCGAGGGCCTCGCCACCTACGAGGAGACGGAGGCGACCGCGTTCGGGCGCGGCCGAAACCCAGATTCCAGGATGGTGGTCCGGATGGCCGCGCTCGAGGACCGGTTCCTCCGCGAGGACGAGGCGACCTACGGCTTCGATCCGTGGCCCGGGGGCCAGGGCCCCTACCTCTTTGGTGAGGCGTTCCTCCGCGACCTCAGCGGAAAGCACGGTGACGGTGTCGTCCCCGCGCTCGCGCGCAGGCAGTCGGGGAAGATCATCCCCTACTTCGACGACCTCACGGCGCGGGAGGTGACGGGCTCGACCTTCCACGCGCAGTGGCGGGCGTGGACCGATCGCTCGCGGGCGGCGTTCGGCGAGGCGGCGGAGGGAGTCCGCGCTCACGGGCTCACGCAGTCGCGCGCGGTCACGGAACGCGGGATCCGCCAGGGGGAGCCCCGCTACAGTCCCGACGGGAGCTGGATCGCCTACTCGAGCCGGACCCTCACGCGCTTTCCGTCGATCCGCCTCGTGCGGCCGGATGGCCGCGAGGACCGCTTCCTCGCGGACCGCAACGGGGGCTCGGGGCTCTCGTGGACGCCCGACGGGAAGACGATCGTCTTCGCGGAGTCCGAGGTCCTCCACTTCTACTCCGTCCGCAGCGACCTGCGCGCGGTGGACGTGGAGACGGGCCGCGTCCGCAAGATCAGCAAGGGCCTGCGCGCCCGCGACCCCAGCGTCTCGCCCGACGGTACCTCGATCGTTTTTGCGCGCTACGTGGGCGACCGCAGCGAGCTGTTCGTGATCGGGCTGGACGGGAAGGGCGTGCGCGCCCTCACGGAGTCGGAGCCGGGAACGGAGTGGAGCGGCCCCGTGTGGAGCCCGCGGGGGGACCGGATCGCCGCCGCGCGCCTCAAGCCCGGAGGCTGGCTGGACGTCGTGCTCGTGGATCCCGCGACGGGGACCCTGAGCTCCCTCACCGAGGACCGGGCCAAGGACGTGGAGCCCACGTGGACGCCCGACGGGACGGCCGTCGTCTTCCGCTCGGATCGCGACGGCACCTCCGACCTCTACGCGGTGCGGCTCGAGGACCGCCGGCTCGTCCGCCTCACGAACGTTCTCGGGGGTGCTTTCACGCCCAGCGTCGACCCCTCCGGCCGCGAGGTCGCGTTCTCGAACTACACGTCGCGGGGGTTCGACGTGCACGTGGCGCCGCTCGGGATCGACGACGCACCCTCCGCCGAGCCGTTCGTGGACCCCTATCCGCCCGCGCACGCCGCGGTCATCCCCTCGGAGATCAAGGACGGCCCCTACCGGCCGCTCGGCACGCTCTGGCCGCGCTTCTGGAGCCCGGTCTTCTACGAGAGCGGCGGGGAGTGGAAGCTGGGGGCGGCCACCGGAGGGTCGGACCCGCTCTTCCGACACTTCTGGGGGACCACGGTCACGCACGGGACGGAGTCCGACCGCTTCAACTTCCGGGGCTTCTACCAGTACGACCGCTTCTACCCGACGCTGCTCCTGAGCGGCGAAGATGCGACGGACGTGCAGGAGGAGACGCGCGTCCGCACGCGCACCTTCAACGCCCGAATCACCTTCCCCGTGTACAGGACCATGCGCGCCTCGCAGTCGATGTCCCTCGCGTGGCGGAGGGAGCAGCAGGAGACGCTGGACCTCGCGCGCGACGAGCGGCTCGAGCTCGGCGGCCTGGAAGCGGCGTGGACGCTCTCCTCCGCGCGGCGCTATCCGTACTCCGTCGCCCCCGTGGAGGGCGCGCGGCTGCGTCTCGCCTACGTGAAGGAGGATCCCGCGTTCGGATCCGACCTCTCGCTCGACAAGGCCACGATCGACGGACGGCTCTTCCTGCGCGGCTTCGGGGAGTCGGACACCATAGCACTCCGCGGCCAGGGCGGCTTCACGCGGGGCGAGCCCGACTTCACCCGCTCGTTCACGATCGGAGGCTTCCCCGACTCGACGCTCTTTGACCTCGTGGACACGAACCTCGCCCTCCTGCGCGGCTATCCCGACGACGCCTTCTCCGGCCGCGCCTTCGCCGCCGCCAACGTGGAGTACCGGGTCCCGCTCGGGTATCCGGAGCGGGGCTGGCGCACTCTCCCTCTCTTCCTCCGGAACCTCCACGCGAGCGTCTTCTTCGACGCCGCGCACGCCTGGACGGGGGAGTTCCGGATGGAGGACGTGAGCACGGCCGCGGGCGTCGCCCTCGGCGCCGACTCCTACATCGGCCATCGCCTCCCCTTCACCGCGGAGGTGGGCGTGGGCCAGGGGTTCGGCGAGAAGGGCGAGACCCGCTTCTACTTCCGGCTCGATCTGACGTTCTAGCGGGCCGCCGTCTTACTGCTGAGCGGGAAGAGCGATTCGAAGAGGCGGTCGGTGCGGTTCCGCCAGCTCGGCCACCCCGCGCCGTCGTTCGACTCTCCGCCCGCCGGCCGATAGCCGCGCTCGCGCAGGAAAGCGCTGAACTTGCGGTTCAAGTCCGTCATGTCCCAGGCCTCGCGCGTCCCCCGGAAGTCGTAGCGTCCCCAGTCGACATAGAGGCGGAGCGGGCGCTCGTCGGCGGTCCGGATCTCCTTCTTGAGCTCGTCCTCGCTCGACGAGAGCATGGAGAGCGACTGCATGGCGAGGAGCTCGAACACATCGGGGGAGTGGAAGGCGGCGTAGGCGGCCATGAAGCCGCCCCAGCCGTGTCCGACCACGGCGCGGGACGAGGGCTCGGTGCGCGTCCTATAGCGGGCGTCCACCGCGGGGACGACGTGGCGCACCACGAGCTCGACGGTCGCGCGTTCCTCCTCCTCCGCTTTGGGCTTCGTCTTTCCCCAGTCCACGTCCCCGATGAACACGGCCACGAGGGGCGCCACCGAGTCCCCGATGAGGTTGTCCAGCGAGGCGGGAACGCGCCCGGCTTCGCGCGCGCCGTCGCCGTCGATCACGTACGCGGTGGGCAGCCTCTCCGATCCGGCGTCGTATCCGGCGGGGAGGTAGACGAAGACGGGCAGCTTCGCCCCCGCGTCGTTCTTCACCTCGAGGTTCTCCAGTCGTCCCCGTCGCGACGGGGGCGCCTCCCGAAGGTGCGTCGGCTCCACCCAGCCGGGCATGGCGAGGGAGGAGACCAGGGTCGTCTCCGGTCCCTTCGGCGTGTTGCGCAGGAGCGGCACCTTGCGAGGGTTCCGGGGGTCGGCGATCCGCTCGTCGAAGTTCCGGACGAACTGGTAGCTGAGCCGCGCGTCGGGCTCGTAGCGCGCGGCGTACCAGAAGAGGTCGGTGCCGGGGACGCGCGTCATCGGGTCCTCGCGGCGCTCCCCCACGGGATCGCCGGAAAGGCCCATGTCGTCGGCGGCGCCCCGATAGAGGAACACGGCGCGGTCCGGGAATTCCACGAGCGGGAACGACGGAGCCTCCGCGAGGAAGCGGTCCACCACCGGCCCCTTGTCCGGGGCCGCCGCCACCTCGTCGAGGAACCGCGCAAAGCGGCCGGCGCCGGCGCGCGGGCCCGCGGACGCGACCTTGGAGTCGGTGGCGCGCCACTCCACGCGTCCGATCTCGCCCTGGCTGCGCGCGAAGACGGCCCCGTCCGCGAAGCTCGGCGGCGTCCACACGAGGTCCTGGAAGAGCTCGAGACGCGCCCGCTCCTTCCAGCCCTCGGGGCTCGCGGGGGCGACGTGGAGCGTGCGGTCCTTGGTCACGACCACCAGGTCGCTGCCCACCCGGAGCAGGAAGCCGTCTCCCGGCTCGCGCGAGCGCCAGCGCTGCTCTCCCGTCGCCGCGTCCACGCAGGTGAGCACCGCCCGGCCGTTGACGCCGTAGAGGAAGCCGTCGTGGTAGACGGGAATGCTGTAGGTGCTCCGGAGCACGGGCTTCGTCCATAGGGTCTCGACGGTCGCCGCTCCGTCCGCCTTCGGCGTGATCTTGAGCATGCTCGAGCTGTCCGCGCGGTTCTTGACGAAGAGGCGGCCGTCTCCCGACGGCACCGGCACCATGCTCCCCGAGCCGATGGGGGACTCGTCGCCCCCGTGGGCGTGCTCCCAGAGGACACGGCCGCGGGCGGGGTCCACCGCGATGAGCTTCTTGTCGCCCACCGCGACCACCTGCTCCCGGCCTCCCACGGAGAGGACGAGCGGCGACTGGTAGTTCACGGCGTCGTCACCGAGCGCCCACCGCTGCTTCCCCGTGGCGGGATCGAACCCGACGACCGCGCGCGCCTTCTTGCCTCCGACCTCGACCACGACGACGCCTCCCGCGACCAGCGGCGACGCGCCGTAGCCGTAGTAGGGCTTCTCTCCTCCGAGGTCCTTTCCGACGTCGGCGGTCCAGAGCACGCGGCCGGTGGCGAGGTCGAGGGCCGCGAGCGCGCCGCGGTTGAAGAGAGCGAAGACACGGCCGTCCGCGATGGCGGGAGTAGCGATCGGCCCGTCGAACGAGCCGTCGTGCCCCTTGTACGTGGGCTCCCCCGCGTGACGCCAGATCTCCTTGCCGGAGGTGGCGTCGAACGCGGCGACCACGTCCTTCGTCCCGTCGGAGAAGAGCGTGACCGCACGGCCACCGGCCACCGCGACCGCGGCGTAGCCGGGACCGATCGCGCTCCGCCAGACGACGGAGAGGTTGGCCCCCTCCGGCCCACGGAAGGTCGCGCCCGCGGGGGCGCTGCCGTCGGAGTTGGGGCCGCGCAGGCTGGGCCACTCGGGGAGCGGCGGCGGTCCCTCGGCGGCGCTCGCGGCGCCGAGACCGAACGTCTCCAATAGAGTGAACACGAGCGCGATCGAGGTTGTCTTCATGTGAACCGACTGTACCGGCCGAGCGGCGTTCGCTGCAAGCGTCACTGCCCGCCGAGGATGAGGGGCAGGCCGTCCTTGCCCGCGCCCACGAGCACGACCTTGGCGTTCTGCGATTCCGCGATCTTGAGCGTCGCTTCGATGCCCTTCCACTTGAGAAGCTGGTCGGAGATTCCCTGGCTCACGATGCGCTGGAAGTCGGCGACGCCCTGGGCCTCGATCCTCTTCCTCTCCGCCTCCTGCTTCTCCTTGGTGAGCACGAACTGCATCCGCTGGCTCTCCTGCTCCGCCCCGAGCTTCTCCTCGATGGCGGAGGCGAGACGCGCGGGCAGCGTGAGCTGCCGGAGGGGCGTCGCCTCCACCACGATGCCCCGCGGGCCCACGAGCTTGCGCACCTCGTTCGTGATCTCCTGGGCGAGGTGCTCGCGCTCCGACGTGTAGAGGGCGCGCGCCTCGTAGCCCGCGGTCACCCCGCGGGTCACGGAGCGGAATTGGGGCTGGAGGATCACCGCTTCGTAGTTCGGGCCCACCGTCTTGTAGATGTCGCCCGCCTTCTCGGGGTCGAGGTGGTAGAGGGCGCTCACCTCGAGCTTGACCGTGAGGCCTTCCTTCGAAGGGACGTCCATGACCTCCTTCTCCTCCTGCGTCTTGACGGACATGCGCACGACGCGGGCGAGGGGGTTGACGAGATTGATGCCGGACTTCAGCGTGTCGGGGGCCACGCGGCCGAAGAAGTCCACGACGCCCACGTGCCCGGCGGGGACGACCGTGAAGGCCCGGGATGCGGCGAAGAGCACGAGAAGCAGGGCGGCCGTGCCCGCGAGCGGGGCGGCGGGCGAGTGCGTCTTTCGGGCGAAGGCGAAGGCCTGGTAGGCGAGCACGGCTCCGACCACGGCGAGCGCGAAGATCATGGTTCCCTCCTGGGAGGGTTCCATCGTTGGGGTGCTTCCCCCCGGCGTCAAGGCGTCGCGAACCGGCTCAGTTCGTCGTGGTATCCCGGGCGGCGAGACGGAGGGAATAGCCGTCGGGGTCCTTGAACCCCGCGAGCCGGACCTTGCCGGGGATGATCTGCGTCGGGCCCGCGAAGACCACGCCCTTCTTTTCGAGGGCCGTCCGGGCCTTCTCGATGTCGCCCTTCACCGTGAAGTTCAGAACGATCGAGCCGGCGCTCGGGGGCTGGGCGGCCCCCGCGGACAGGCCGAGCTGCAGGCCGGGAAGGCCGCAGTCCACGTGCGCGAACTGCAGGTCGTCCCGGCGCTCCGTGATGCGGCAGCCGAGCACGCCGGTGTAGAAGCGGATGGACCGGTCGAGGTCCTGGACCTGGAGCTGGACGAGCAGCTCGCCGTGCAGCACGGACGTGCCGGGAGGTGCGGGCTCGGCGGCGAGTAGCGGCGACGACAGGAGCGCGACCGACACGAGGGACGTCCAGAAGCCTGAGCGCATGCCATTACCTCCCGGGTGCGGCACCATGTCCTCGCACCTGAGTGACGGGCCGGCGACGAAGGGTTGTGAGGGCGCACAACCGTTCCGCGCCCTCGCGCCACTCAGAGGCAAGGGGGAGGACCTGGCCGAGGCGCCAGACGAAGCGCTCGTGCGGACGTTCGTCCGCGAGCGGGACGAGGACGCGTTCCGCGCCCTCTACCGGCGGCACACGCCCGCGCTCTTCCGGCTCGCCCTCCGGTTGACGGGCGGCGATGGCGCGGCGGCCGAGGACGACGTGCAGGAGGCGTGGATTCGCGCGGCGGAGAAGCTGTCCGGCTTCCGCTTCGAATCGGCGCTTCGGACGTGGCTCATGGGGATCCTCGTGAACTGCGTCCGTGAGTCGCGGCGGCGGAGCGCGCGACAGCCTGCTTTGGCACCCCCCGAGGAGCCGGTGGAAGCGTCCCTGCTCGGCGTCACGCTCGACCTGGAGCGCGCGGTCCACGGCCTCGCCGACGGCTACCGGCACGTCTTCGTCCTGCACGACCTCCTCGGCCACACGCACCGCGAGATCGCGTCGCTCCTCGGGGTGGACGAGGGCACGTCCAAGAGCCAGCTGTTCCTGGCCCGGCGCGCGCTGCGGCGCCGCCTCGGGTCCATCACGCGAGGATCGCCATGACCGAAGACGACGAGCTCACGCCGGAAGAGCAGGCCGCGCTCCGCGCCCTGCCCCGGGAAGCCGATCCGCCCCCCGCGCTCGAGGAGCGGGTGGTCGAAGCACTCCGCGCGCGAAATCTCCTGGCCGCTCGGCGCTCCCCGTGGGCGAGGCGGCTCCTGCAAGCGGCGGCGGCGGTCGCGCTCTTTGTCGCCGGCCTGGGCGCCGGACGGGCGACGGTCACGCAGTCCACGCATCCGGAGGGTCCGGTCTTCCTTCTTCTTTTATATGCGGGACCGACGGGCGGGGACGAGGCCGCGCGCGTGCACGAGTACGGGAGTTGGGCGTTGTCGCTGCGCCGGGAGGGCCGTCTCGTGGGGGCGGAGCGGCTCGGCTCCGAGCACCGTCTGCTCGGCGACGCGGGTCCTGAAGCTCCACCGCGTGGCTATTTTCTCGTTCGCGCTTCCGGCATGGACGAAGCCCTCGAGATCGCGCGGACCTGCCCACACCTGCGGCACGGGGGCAGCGTGACCGTCCAGCCGGTCGATCCGGTCTGAGGGCACGATCCAACGGCTTGATCGGCGACGGCTTCGAGGTGGCGAGAATCCACTAGACTCGGCGACATGAAGACGATCCGCCGACTCACGTCGTTCGCGACGGTCCTCGCCGTGACCCAGATGAGCGTTTCCACCGCTCGGTCGGAGCCGCGCGCGTACGTGGTCGAGAGTGCTCGCGGCCTCGACCTCCGGGGCGTCCTCGCCGAGCCCAGGGAGCACCTTGGAAGGAAGGCGGTCCGCATCGTCGCGGCGCCGGAGGCGAGCGGCGAGACGATCGCGATCGTTCCGGACACCGACTTCGGCGACGGCACGATCGAGCTGGAGCTCGCCGGAGGGGTGCTCGCGGGGGCGCCCGAGGCGGCGCGCGGCTTCGTGGGTGTCGCCTTCCGCGTCGATCCGAAGACGCTCGCCTACGACAGCTTCTACCTGCGCCCCACGAACGGGCGCACCCTCGACCAGCTGCGACGCAACCACTCGACCCAGTACATCTCGCACCCCGACTTCCCCTGGCATCGCCTGCGGAAGGAGCAGCCCGGCGTGTACGAGTCCTACGTCGACGTCGAGCCGGGGGCCTGGACCCGCTTGCGCATCGTGGTGACGGGCGGCCAGGCGCTCCTCTACGTGCACGGCGCCGAGCAGCCGACGCTCGTGGTCACGGACATGAAGCGCTCCCCGGCGCGGGGTGCCGTCGCGCTCTGGATCGGCGACGGCACGGAGGCCTTCTTCAGGAACCTGACGATCACGTCCGCGCGCTGACCAAGCCCGCTGGTATGCTCTTCAACGGGGGATTGGGAGCGACGGCGAACATGGGAAGCAGTGCGAAGGTCGTAGCGCTCGTGGCGGGCTTGTCGTTTCCGGGCGGTCTCTGGGCCGACTGGCCGTCGGCCTACGGGCCGAGGAAGGACAACACCTCCGATCAGAAGGGCTTGCTCCGTACATGGCCCAAGGAAGGCCCGAAGTCGCTCTGGACGGTCCCGGTCGGCGTGGGCTTCGGCGGTCCGGCCGTTCGCGACGGCAAGGTCTATCTGCTCGACCGGGACGAGGCGGTCGGAGACAAGCTTCGGGTCCTCGACCTGGCGGACGGCAAGGAGCTCTGGAGCTTTGCCTATGACGCGCCCGGCACCTTCATGTTCCCCGGGTCGCGGACGACACCGACGCTGGACGGGGACCGCGTCTACACGGTCGGACCGCTGGGAGACCTGTACTGCCTCGATACCCGGACGAGAAAGACCGTCTGGCACAAGAACATCTGGAAGGAGTTCGGCGGCGGCGACCTGCCGCGGTGGGCGATCGTCCAGTATCCGCTGGTCTACGACAACCTCCTGATCGTGGCGCCGCAGACCCCCGAGGCGAGCGTCGTCGCCTACGACAAGCTGACGGGCGACCTCAAGTGGAAGTCGGTTCCTCTCTCCGGCACCGCGGGATACGTGAGCCCGACCGTCGCGAAGATCGGCGGGGAAGACCACCTGGTCATGGTCATGGCCGCCATCGGCAGGGGCCGCACCGCGCGGGACGGCAGCGTGAACGGCCTCGACCCGCGCAGCGGAAAGGTCCTGTGGACGTACACGGGCTGGCAATGCGCCATCCCCGTGCCTCCGCCCGTGGACGCCGGCGAGGGCCAGCTGCTCGTGACGGGCGCCTATGGGGCCGGCACCGCCATGATCCAGGTCCAGAAGAAGGACGGCGTCTACGCGGTCTCCGAGCTCTACAAGAACCCCGACTTCGGCTCCCACACCCAGCCCCCGACGCTCTACAAGGACCACTTCTATTCCCAATACACGATCAACGAGCGCAGCGACGGGCTCGTCAGCATGAGCATCGACGGCAAGGTCAAGTGGAAGACGGACCAGCAGCCGCCGTTCGTCCGGGGAGGATCGATCCTGGCCGAGGGGCTGCTTTTGACCACGGACGGCAACACGAAGCTCTATCTCGTCGATCCCGACCCGTCGGGCTTCAAGCCGCTCGCCAGCGCCGAGCTGCTCGAGGCGGGCGACAACTGGGCGCCGCTCGCGCTCGTCGACGGCAAGCTGCTCGTGCGGGGCCAGAAGCAGCTGAAGTGTCTGCAGGTCGCGCAGTAGGTCTCGGGGCAGGGCCGCTTCAACGACGTGGACGTTGGCCCGCCTTGCCGCGGAAAGCCCGCCGTCACATACTTTGACCGGAACCCCCGGACTACCGTCCTCGTCGGATCCGACGAGCCCGTCCATCTACCGTCACCGCGGAGGACCCCGTGAAGTTGCCTTTCGCCGGCCTCGTTGCGCTCTCGTTTCTCGCCATAGCACCGCTCCGGGCGCAGGACCCGAAGCCCACGCCGGAGCCCGACAAGGATCCCCCTCGGTTCGCCGATACGGTGGACGTGGAGTCGGAGCTTCCCGCGGTGCCTCCGTCGAGCACGACGGTGCTGAAAGTCCCGGTCCCCGTCCAGGAGCTGCCCTGGAGCGTGTCCGTCATCCCGCGCCGCCTGCTCGGCGACCAGGACGCCTACGTGCTCTCGGACGGCCTCAAGAACGCGAGCGGCGTCAACGTGGGTACCGGCTTCGGCGTCTTCGATTTCTGGGTCGTTCGCGGGTTCGACTCCCTCTCGAGCGGCCTCGTGCTCGTGGACGGCGCCCGCGAGCCGGAATCGACCCTCTACCCGCTCTACAACGTCCGGCAGGTCGAGGTCGTCAAGGGCCCCACCTCCCTCTACGGCGGCAACTCGATTTCGGGCACGGTGAACCTCGTGCGCAAGCAGCCCGGGCCAAAGCGCTTCGCGGACGCCTCGCTCAGCTACGGCCGGTTCGGCACGTTCGAGGGCACCGTGGACGGCAACGTCGCGAACCAGGACGGCACCGTGGCCTTCCGGCTGAACGGCGTCTACCAGGGCACGGACCAGTACCGTGACCTTCCCAACGCCTCGCTGGGCGCGGTCAACCCGACGCTGCTCTGGCGCCCCGACGAGAAGTCCCGCCTGAACGTGAGCTTCGAGTACGCGCGGGCGCACCAGTCGCCGGATACGGGCATCCCCTTCGTGGAGGGCGGAGAGCTCGCCCCCGTGGACCGGACGACGTCCTACCAGTCGCCGTTCGACGATTCGGTCCAGAAGGTCTACCGGCTGCGGCTCGACGCGGACCGGCGGTTCTCCGAGAAGTTCACGCTCCGGAACAAGTTCTACTACACCGAGATGTCCTGGGACTCCCAGGGCACGCTCGTGAGCGGAGTCGTGCCGATCCCGGGCTTCCCGCAGGTCGCGCGCGTCCTCACGATCCTCGACGACCGTCAGAAAATCTGCGGGGACCAGCTCGAAGCCGTGACCACCTTCAAGACGGGGCCGGTGCGTCACGATTTCCTGGGTGGGTTCGAGTTCAGCTGGCTCCGCGACCCGTTCACGCAGGACGTGGCCTTCATCCCCCTCGTTTCCCTCACGGACCCCGTGGACAACGGCGGCTATCCCATCGTCCCCATTCCTCCGCTGGGAATGGCCGGCGACTCCACGGCGACCGTGCTCGCTCCGTACGTGGTCGACCGCATGACGCTGTCGAAGCGCTGGCAGCTCACGGCGGGAGCCCGGCTGGACGCCATCGATTACGAGGACCCCCTCAACGACACGAACCGGGACGACACGAAGGTCAACCCGATGGGCGGGCTCCTCTTCTTGCCGAAGAGCGACCTGTCGTTCTACGTGTCCGCGGGGACAGCGTTCGCCCCGCCCTCGACTCAGGTGATCGGCTCCCGCGATCCCGAGGAGAGCTGGCAGGTCGAGGCGGGGGCCAAGATCGGCTTCCTGTCCGGCAAGGGCTTCGCGACGGTGGCCGTCTACAACCTGGAGAAGGACAACATCGCGATCCCCGATTCCAGCGGCTTCACGAGCCAGCAGGGCGACCAGCGCTCGCGCGGCTTCGAGCTCGAGCTGTCCACGGAGCCCAAGAAGGGCTGGGTGGCCTACGGCTCCTACGCCTACAACGACGCCAAGCTCACGAGCTTCGCGGAGATCGTCCAGACCGGCCTGGGGCCGGCGGACTTCATCGTGGTGGACCGCTCCGGCAACCGCGCCCCCCTCGCTCCCCGGCACATCGGCAACCTCTGGACGTCGCGGCAGTTCGAGAACGGGCTCGGGCTCGCCGCGGGGCTGCGTTTCGTCAGCTCGCAGTTCATCTCCGAGGACAACCGCTACGACATCGACAGCTACGTGACGGTGGACGCGATCGTGTCCTACCGGATCGGGCGGGTGCGCGCGGCGGTCAACCTGAAGAACCTGACGGGCACGGAGTACGCGTCGCGGGGGTTCGGGGCGGTCTCGGCCATCCCCGCGCGGCCGTTCGAGGTGCTGGGAAGGATCGAGCTCGGCTTCGGCTCGCGCTGAGGCGTCCCGGCCCGGCGCGTCAGTGGGCCGAGGGCAGCTCGTAGACCGCCGCCTCGCGGTCGTTGCGCACCGCGAGGAGCGTCCCCGCGAGTGCGGGAGGGTTCCACGTCTTGCCCTCGAGGGCGGCGAAGCGCGCGAGCTCGCGCGGCGCCTCCGGGCTCGGCTCGAGGAGGACGATCTCGCCCTCCTCCGTCTGGACGAGGAGCAGGTCCTCGACGAGGAGGATCTGGCCGTGACCGTAGCGGCCTCCCTTCCACTTCCGCTCTCCGCTCGCGGGGTCGAGACAGGTCAGCACGCCGTCGTCCAGGCCGTAGACGAAGCCGTCGTGGACGACCACGTTGGCGAACTTGGACTTGAGGCGGGGGCTCTCCCAGACGAGGGAGGCCTTGAACCCGCCGTCCTCCGCGGCCTGCACCTCGTAGAGCTTGCTCCCCACCCCGTAGCCCGCGGAGGCGAGGAGCCGGTGGTCCGTCAGCCGCGCGAGCGTCATCACCGAGTCCTGGTCGGGAGGCCACGGCTGCTGCCACAGGACGGCGCCCGTTTCCGGATCGTGCCCGGAGAGGCTCCCTCGATTGAGGATCGCGATCTGGGGCTTCCCCGCGAGCTCCATGAGCACGGGCGAGCTGTAGCTGGACTTGGCGTCGCCTGCCCGCCACGCGACCTCGCCGGTGGCGGCGTCGTAGGCGACGAGGGAGCGGCCCTCGGAACCGCCCGCGCTCACCACCACGCGAGTGCCGACGACGAGGGGGGACGAGGCCTTCCCCCACTGCGGGGCCGTGGCTTCGTTCTCCTCGACGGCCTGGTGCGTCCACAGCCGGCGGCCGCTCGCGAGGTCGAGGGCGTTGACGATTCCGGTGGCCCCCATCGTGAAGACGCGGCCGTCGGCGACGGTGGGGGTCGCGCGCGGTCCGATGCCGCCGATCACCGTCGCGTATCGGGCGTTGTCTGTGTGCGCCCATCGAACCTTGCCGGTGGCGAGGTCGTAGGCGACGACCCGCTCCTCGCCGCCGCGCTGCTCCTGCGTGATCAGCGCATCGCCGACCACGGCGAATCCGGACCAGCCCTCTCCCACCGGTTGCCGCCAGACCTTTCGGGGGGCCCGGGCCGACCAGTCACGGGCGAGACGGACGCCGCTCACCGTACCGTCGCGCTGCGGACCGAGGAACTGCGGGAAGTCGCCGGCGCGCCGCGCGGGGGCGGGCGGGGGAGTCGCGGCGGGGGCAGCCACCGCAGGGAGAGCCACGGCCGGGGAAGCCACGGCGGAGGCGGCTTCCGTCGCGGCTTTGGGGTCCTCCGCAGGCGCCGCGTCTGGGGCGCCCTCGGGCGCCTGCGGAGTGGCGGACCAGCGGGGCTCCAGGATCGGGACCAGGTCGCCGCTCACGCCGCGGATGCGCACGAGCGACCGAGCACCTCCCAGGAGAACGAGGACACCCGCGAAGCCGGCGAGGCGGTGCTTCCATGGGAGGCGCGAGAAGAGGAGCAGCCACAGGAGAAGGAGGATGCCGGCGAGGACGACACCCGCGCCGGTGCGCATGGTGCGGTACTGCCGCATGATGTCCGGGGAGAGCCAGGTGAAGGCGAGCCAGAGGAAGAGGGCGACGCCGATCAGGACGGCCGGCCAGAGGCGAGGGCGATTCATGATCACAAAGATTAACCGAGGACGCGCTACCGTCCATCGGGAATGCGGTATAACCAGGGCGTGACCGCCCCCGTGAAAACCGGGCTCGAAACGAAGGCAGCGGCGGCGCGCTCCGCCCTCGACGACTGGACGCGCGAGGTCGTCGAGTGGCACTTCAGCGCGGAAACGGGCTCGCCCTTCTGGCTCGACTTCGCGAAGCGCGCGGGGTTCGACCCGCGCCGCGAGGTCCAGGGCTACGCCGACCTCGCCCGCTTCGGGGGCTTCGAGGACGAGTGGCTGCGCGGCGGTCCCGTCCAGCAATGGATCCCCAAGGGACACGCGGGACGGCCGGTCTACGTGTTCGAGACCGGCGGCTCCACGGGCGTGCCCAAGGGGCGCATCAGCATCGACGACTTCCGGACGGACTACGAGATGTTCAGCGCCACCCTGCCCGACGAGCACTTTCCCAAGGGCGCGGACTGGCTGCACGTGGGGCCGAGCGGGCCGCGGCGCCTGCGCCTCGCCGTCGAGCACCTTGCCCAGTACCGCGGGGGCATCTGCTTCATGGTGGACCTCGACCCGCGCTGGGTCATCAAGCTGATCAAGATGGGCGAGATGGCCATGATGGAGAAGTACAAGCAGCACGTGGTGGACCAGGCCCTCACCCTCCTGAAGGCCCACGACAACATCCGCTGCCTGTTCACGACCCCGAAGCTGCTGGAAGCGATCTCCGAGAAGGTCTCCCTGAAGAAGATGGGGATCAAGGGCGTCTTCTGCGGGGGGACGGAGATGACGCCGCAGTTCCACCGCTTCGCGGTGGAGGAGCTGCTGGACGGCGTCTACTTCGCGCCGACCTACGGGAATACGCTCATGGGCCTCGCGGTGCACAAGCCGCGCACCCGGCCGGACGACCCTTGGGACATCCTCTACTATCCGCCCGCGCCGCGGGCCATGATCGAGGTGGTGGACCCCGACCATCCGGACCGCGTGGTGGACTACGGGAAGACCGGGCGCGTCCGCCTCACGACCCTCACCAAGGAGTTCTTCATGCCGCGCTTCCTCGAGCGCGACGAGGCGGAGCGGGAGCCTCCGTGCGAGGCCTACCCCTGGGACGGCGTCCGGAACGTCCGCCCCTTCTCGCGCTTCCAGACGTCGGTCGTGGAGGGGGTCTACTGATGCTCCACCTGCCCATCCTCCGCCAGGGCCGGCCCTACAAGAGCGTCGACGTCGTTCGCGTCCCGCACTTCCGCGGGCGGCAGCCGTTCGTGGAGATGAGCCAGGCCAACGCCGGCCTCGTCCGCCGCGACCTCCTCGAGGAGTCGCAGGCCCGGATGCGCGCCGCCCTCACCCCGATCCCCACCCGCGAGCTCGTGGCCCTCTCCGCCCGCGCCGCCCGTATCTTCATGGAAGAGGCTCTTCCCCTGGCCGACGGGGCCCAGACACCGGACGACTACGTGAAGCAGCTCTCGGCCACCACGGGCCTGCCCCACGTGATGGTGCGCCGCAACATGGAGAAGATCCGCGGCGTGATGGCGGAGATGGGCTCGATTCTCGCCGGCCTCACGCGCAACCTCGACCTCGAGGTGCTCGACCGGGGCATGGGGGAGGCAGGCGGACACGCCCTGAGCTTCATCCCGCGCTCGCCTACGCTGGGCATCGTCCTTCCCAGCAACTCCCCGGGCGTCCACGCGCTTTGGGTCCCCGCGATCGCCCTGAAGACCGCGCTCGTCCTCAAGCCCGGAAGCGCCGAGCCCTGGACGCCGTACCGGCTCATCCAGGCCTTCGTCAAGGCGGGGGCGCCTCCCGTGGCCTTCGGCTTCTATCCCACCGACCACGCGGGGGCGGGAGAGATCCTGAGGCGCTGCGGGCGCGGCGTCGTCTTCGGCGACGTGGCCTCCACCCGGCCGTGGCAGAACGACCCTCGGGTCGAGGTACACGGCCCCGGCTACAGCAAGGTCGTGCTCGGGCCCGACGCCGCCGCCGATTGGGAGAAGTACCTGGACGTCATGGTCTCGTCGATCGCCGCCAACGGCGGCCGCTCGTGCATCAACGCCTCCAGCATCTGGACGACCGCGCACGCGCCGGAGATCGCGGAGGCGCTCGCCAAGAGGCTGGCCGCGATCCGGCCGCGCCACGAGGAAGACCCCGAGGCGGAGCTCGCTCCTTTCGCGGACCCGCGGGTGGCCGAGCGCATCTCCGCCGCCCTCGACGCGGAGATCGCCGCGGGAGGCGCTCGGGACGTGACGGCCGGCCATCGCTCAGGGGGCCGCGTCACCTCCCTCGACGGCGCCACCTACCTGCTGCCCACGCTCGTGCTCTGCGACACGCCCGATCACCCGCTGGCCAACCGCGAGTACCTCTTCCCGTTCGCGAGCGTCGTTTCCGTCAAGGCGGACGAGATCCCCGCGCGTCTCGGCCCCACGCTCGCGGTCACCGCGATCACCGAGGACCCGGCGGTCCTCGGCCGGATGCTCGCGTCACCCCTTCTCCACCGGGTGAACCTCGGGCCCCTGCCCACGTACCAGGTGAGCTGGGACCAACCCCACGAGGGGAACCTCTTCGACCACCTCTACCTGCGCCGGGCGCTCCAGGGCCGGGTGGGCGCGGCGTAGGACGCCGGGATGCGGATCCTGCAGATCACCGCGGGCGCGGGCGGGATGTACTGCGGGAGCTGCCTCCGCGACAACGCGCTCGCCGCCGAGATGATGGCGCGCGGGCACGACGTGTCGCTCCTGCCCGTCTACACCCCGACCCTCACCGACGAGCCGAACGTGAGCGACGAGCACGTCTTCTTCGGCGGGATCAGCGTCTATCTCGAGCAGAAGTACCCGATCTTCCGGAAGACGCCGGCGATCCTGGACAAGCTCTGGGACGCGGCCCCCGTCATCCGCATGGCCGCGGGCCGCGGCGTCTCCGTGGATCCCAAGGACCTCGGCGAGCTCACGGTCTCGACGCTCCGGGGCGAGGACGGCTTCCAGGCCAAGGAGGTCCGGAAGCTCGTCGACTACGTGGCGAAGCAGCCGCCCTTCGACGTCGTGATCCTCCCCATGTCGCTGCTCCTGGGCCTCGCCCCTCCCCTGAAGCGCGCGCTCGGCTGTCCGCTCGTGTGCACGCTCCAGGGGGATGACCTCTTCCTCGAGGGGCTGGGCGAGCCCTACCGGTCCGAGTCCCTCGCCCTCATCGCGAAGCACGCGCCCGTCGTGGACGCGTTCGTGGCCACGAGCGGCTACTACTCGGACTTCATGGCCCGCTACCTCGGCCTGCCGCGGGAGAAGGTCCACACGGTGCCCCTCGGCATCTCTCTCGAGGGCCACGACGCGGCGCCGCGCCCGCGCCACGAGCCGTTCACCCTCGGCTACTTCGCGCGAGTCGCCCCGGAAAAGGGCCTGCACCAGCTCGCCGACGCCTACCGCGTGCTCCGCCGCGAGCGCGGCCTTCCTCCGTCGCGGCTGGAGGCGGCCGGCTACATCGCCCCCGAGCACCAGGCCTACCTGGCCGGGATCGAGGCAAAGCTCCGCGAGTGGGGCCTCCACGAGGAGTTCCGCTATCACGGCGCCGTGGACCGGCCCGGGAAGCTCGCGTTCCTGCGGTCCGTCGACGTTCTCTCCGTGCCCAGCCCGTACGCGGAGCCGAAGGGCTTGTACCTGCTGGAGGCGATGGCGAGCGGCGTGCCCGTCGTCGCTCCGAGGCACGGCGCGTTTCCCGAGATTCTGGCGAGGACCGGCGGGGGCGTGCTCGTAGCACCCAACGACGTCGCGAGCCTGGCGGACGCCGTGATCTCGCTCCACCGCGAGCCCGTCCGGGCGGTGGAGCTCGGACAGAGCGGCGCGACCGGGGTGCGACGTCACTACACGGTGGCCCAAATGGCCCAGACCGCTCTCGAGCTCTACGAGCGCGTCGCCCGAGGCGAGTCGCGCCCGTCGCCGGCGCTCGCGGTCGCCCGTTAGCTCCATGTCGTCCCCAGACCGACTGAGTGTTACCTTTGGTACTCGTTCCGGAACGAGTCATCTCAAGTAGTTCCTCAAGCGACTCCGTCCGGACGGAGTCGCTCCACGGACGACTCACCAAAGCGCACCCGCAACGGAGACGACCGCCCTGCTGATCGTCGACAAGCTCACCAAGTCCTACGAGACCCCGCGCGGCCCCCTTCCGATACTGGAAGGGGTCTCCTTCACCCTCGCCCCCGGCAGCGCGCTCTGCGTGATGGGGCCGTCGGGCAGCGGGAAGAGCACGCTCCTCTACGTCCTGGGCACGCTCGAGCCTCCCACGTCGGGAACGGTGACGCTCGACGGGCGCGATCCCTTCCGCCTCCCCGAGCCCGCCCTCGCCGCCTTCCGCAATCGGGAGGTGGGTTTCGTCTTCCAGGACCACTGCCTGCTTCCGCAGCTGAGCGTGCTCGAGAACGTCCTCGCCCCGACGCTAGTGGCCCCGCGCCGCGAGGGGCTCGGCGAGCGGGCAGAGGCCCTCCTCGAGCGCGTGGGCCTGAAAGAGCGCCTGGAGCACCGCCCCGCGGAGCTCTCGGGAGGCGAGAAGCAGCGCGCGGCCCTCGCGCGCGCGCTCGTCCTCCACCCCAAACTGCTTCTCTGCGACGAGCCCACCGGGAACCTGGACGCGGCGGCCGCGGAGACCGTGGCCTCGCTCCTCCTCGAGCTGCACCGGCAGGAGGGGGCCATCCTCGTCCTCGTCACGCACAGCACGGAGCTCGCGGCGCGCTTCTCCGACCGCCGACGTCTCGTGGGCCGCAAGCTCGAGCCGGCATGACGAGGCTCCTCCTCCGGAGCCTCTCCCACTACTGGCGCAGCAACGCGGCGGTCGTGATGGGAGTGGCCACGGCGGTGGCGGTCCTCGCGGGGGCTCTCGTCGTGGG
This sequence comes from uncultured Acidobacteriota bacterium, assembly GCA_963742595.1. Taxonomy (GTDB): domain Bacteria; phylum Acidobacteriota; class Vicinamibacteria; order Fen-336; family Fen-336; genus CAVPGH01. The sequence continues at coordinate 3,721,603 of CAVUMT010000001.1, forward strand.
GGAGTCGGTCCGGGAGAGCCTGCGCAGGATCGCCCTCCGGCAGCTCGGTCGCACGGTGCAGGTGGTGCAGGGCGGCCGTTTCTTCGGCGAAGCGCTGGCCGGGCGGCTCGGGGGCGCTACCCCCAGCGCGCCCCTCGTCGCCCTCACGGGAGTCGTGACCCAACAGTCGAGCGGCCGGCGAGCGGGAGACGTCGCGGTCTACGGCGTCGACGAGACGGTTCTGGGCCTTCCACGGCGTCACCCCTCCCGTCGCGCTCGAAGGACGCGACGCGCTCGTGGGGGCGGCGCTCGCGGCGGAGCTCGAGAGCGCCCTTGGAGACACGCTGCTCCTCCGCCTTCCGCCGGCCACGGAGATCCCGGGCAGCTCTCTCTTCGGCCGCCGCGACACGCCCGGGCTCTCGCTGCGGGTGAGCGTAAGGGGCACGCTGCCCGCGGACGCCTTGGGCGAGTTCTCCCTCAGTCCGCGCCAGCGCCCGGTCGGCGCGTTGTTCGTGCCCCTGAAATTGCTGCAGAAGTCGCTTGGCGTGGAAGGACGAGCCAACACGGCGCTGCTCGGGGAGAGCTCGGCGCCGCCACCGCTCACGACGGAGGCGTCGCTCGAGGACTTGGGCCTACGCCTTCGGGAAGACGCGGCGGGTGTGCTCGTGCTCGAGAGCACGTCGGCGCTTCTTGCCGATGACGTCGTGGGGAAGGCTCTGGAAACGGCAAAAGAGGAAGGACTCCGCGCGAGCACGGTCTTGATCTATCTGGCGAACGAGATTCGGAGCGGCGAGCGGACTATCCCGTATTCGCTCGTCGCGGCTCTGGATGACGACACTCTCGCATCGCTTGGCGGAAAAGCCCCGACCGGGCGCCCCGTGTTCCTGAATGCATGGGCAGCCCAGGACTTGGGCGCCCGGCCGGGGAGCGATGTCACCCTCTCCTACTACCTCTGGGAGGAGGAGGGCCGGCTCGACACGCGGGAGGCGGCCTTCACGTACGCCGGTGTGGTGCCCATGAAGGGCCTGGGAGCGGATCCTCGGCTGGTGCCCGACTACCCGGGGATCACCGAGTCGGCGCACATCTCCGACTGGGATCCGCCGTTCCCGGTCGACCTCGGGAAGATCCGCCCGCGCGACGAAGCCTATTGGGAGGCGTATCGGGCGGCGCCGAAGGCGTTCGTCCCCCTCGCCGTCGGCCAGGAGCTGTGGGGACATCGCCTCGGGCGCGTCACCTCGATCCGAATCCGGCCGCGGCCGGGGGCGGACCTTCGGGAGGAGGGCCAGCGCTTCGAGAAAGCGCTTCGGGGACGCATCGACCCGGCGAGAGCCGGTCTCGTCGCGGAGGGCGTTCGCGAGGAGGCGCTCCGCGCCGCACAAGGGTCCACGGACTTCGGCGAGTACTTCGTCTACTTCAGCTTCTTCCTGGTCGTGGCCGCGCTCGTCCTCGCCGGCCTCTTTTTCCGCCTCGGCGTGGAGCAGCGCCTGCGCGAGATCGGCCTCCTGCGCTCCGTCGGCTTCGCACGCAAGGACGTGCGCCGCCTGTTCCTGGCCGAGGGTGTCGCACTCTCCGTCCTCGGGGGGCTCCTCGGGATCGCCTGGGCCTTCGCGTACGCCGATCTCGTCGTTCGCGGATTGCGCACTCTGTGGGTGGGAGCCGTGGGAACCCGCGAGCTCATGCTCCACGTCTCGCCCCTGCCGCTCGTGATCGGCTTCGCGGGCGGGGTGACGATGGCCGCGCTCGCCGTCGCCCTGACCCTTCGCGGCCTCCGGCGGCGGTCGCCCCGGAGCCTGCTGTCCGGAGCGACGGAAGAGTGGACGGCGCCGTCGCGCCGCGGCACGGCCTGGCTCTTTCTCGTCCCCGCGTCCGCCGCTCTCCTCCTGCTCCTCGCCTCGGCCCTCGGCCGAATGCCCCCCGCGGGTGCTTTCTTCGGGGCGGGCGGTCTCCTGCTCGTGGCCGCGCTCCTCGCCACCGCGGCCCTCCTGCGCGGCCGAAGCCGGCGTCCGGTGCGGCGGCTCGTCGGCCTCGGCTTCCGCGGGGCGTCGTTCCGGCCGGGGCGCAGCGTCCTGTGCGTGGCGCTCATCGCCGCCGCGTCCTTCGTGATCGTCTCCGTCGGGTCCTTCCGGCGAGAGACGGTGGACACGAGCGCGCGCGACGGTGAGAGCGGAGGGTACACGCTGGTTGCGACGTCACTCCTGCCCTTGCACACCGATCCGGCCAGCGTGCAAGGGCAGGAGTCTCTGAGCCTGCCCGCGGACGCTCTCCAAGGCATTTCCCTCGCCAGGTTTCGAATGCGCAAGGGCGACGACGCAAGCTGTCTGAACCTCTACCGTCCCGCGGATCCAACGGTCCTGGCCCCTTCAGAGCAATTCCTCGACGCAGGCCGTTTCGCCTTCCAGGCTTCGCTCGCGACGACTCCCGAGGAGAAGGCCAATCCCTGGCGGCTCCTCGACGGCGAACGCCGGAGCGGAGCCATTCCCGTGATTGCCGACGCGAGCTCGCTCGCGTACGTTCTCCATCGGAAGCTGGGGGAGGAGATGGAGGTCGGGGGCGCGCGCGTGGTGTTCGTGGGGGCGCTCCGCCCCGGGCTCTTCCAGGGCGAGCTCCTCATGGGGGAGCGCCACTTCCGCTCCGCCTTCCCCGAGGAGGAAGGCTACCGCTTCTTCCTGTTCGACGCCCCCCCCGAGCGGCAGGCCGCCCTCACCGAGGCGCTCGAGTCGGGGCTGTCCGACTTCGGCCTGGACGTGGGCCCGACGGCGGCCCGCCTCGCCGATTACCACCGCGTCGAGAACACGTACATCTCGACCTTCCAGGCCCTGGGCGCCCTCGGCCTCGTCCTCGGCACCGTGGGCCTCGGCGCGGTCCTGCTCCGCAACGCCCTCGAGCGCCGCCGCGAGCTCGCCCTCCTCCAGGCCGTGGGCTTCCGCCGGCGGCACATCTCCCAGATGGTCCTCGCCGAGAACCTGCTCCTGCTCGTCCTCGGGCTGGGGATCGGCACCCTGACCGCGCTCCTCGCCGTCGTCCCCGTCCTCCGGGAAAGGCCGGGCGTCGTGCCGTTCCTCGCCCTCATAGCACTCCTCCTCACCGTCCTCCTCGTCGGGCTCGGGGCGTCGCGGCTCGGAGTGATCGTCCTCCGCCGGCTGCCCCTCCTCGCCTCGCTGCGATCGGAATAGCGACGTGGTGGGCACGAGGGCCCTTCTCGCCGCGCTCGTCGCGGCGACGGGTGTCTCCGCCGACTGGCCGCAGTGGCGGGGCCCCGGACGCGACGGTCTCGTTGCCGGCTTGGCGCCCCGGGCCGCGTGGCCGAAGACGCTCGCCGCCGGGTGGAAGACCCCGGTCGGGATCGGCCACGCCTCTCCGATCGTCGTGGGAGAGCGCGTCTACGTCTTCACGCGCGAAGGCGAAGACGAGGTGCTGCAGGCGCTCGATCTGGCGAGCGGCACGCGCGTCTGGCGCCAGGCCTATCCCGCCCCCTATTCGTTGAACTCCGCCGCCGCTTCCCACGGCAAGGGGCCGAAGGCGACGCCCGCGCTCGCGGACGGGCGCATCTTCACGCTCGGCATCGGCGGGAAGCTGTCCGCGTTCGACGCGGCGTCCGGGCGGCTTCTCTGGCGGAAGGATTTCTCGGGGCAGTACCGCGACACCTCCCCCATCTACGGTACGGCCACGTCGCCCCTCGTGGAGCGGGGCCTCGTGATCGCCTGGGTGGGCGGCGACGGCGACGGCGCGCTCACTGCCTTCGACGCGGCCACGGGGGCGGTGCGCTGGGCGTGGAAGGGCGACGGCCCCGGCTACGCGTCCCCGGTGGTGGCCGAGCTCGGCGGGGTGCGCCAGGTCGTGACCCAGTCGCAGCGGAACCTCGTCGGCGTCTCCGTGGACAAGGGGACGCTGCTCTGGAAGGTTCCCATCACCACCGAGTACGCGCAGAACTCGGTCACCCCCGTGATCGCGGGCGACCGTGTCGTCTACTCGGGCATCGGCCACCCGGTGAAGGCGGTCCGCCCCTGGCGCGAGGGCGGAGCCTGGCAGGCGGAGCCCGCGTGGGGGAACTCCGAGGTCACGACCTACATGAGCACGCCGGTCCTCGTGGGCGGCCGGCTGTGCGGCCTGTCCGCGCGAAAGAAGGGCCAGGTCTTCTGTCTGGACGCGACCACGGGCAAGACCCTCTGGATCAGCGAGGGCCGCGACGGCGACAACGCGGCCGTGCTCGCGGGAGGCGGCGTCCTTTTCATCCTGAGCACGGACGGCGAGCTCGTCGTGGCTCCCTCCGGGGGCTCCGCCTTCGCTCCGCTCGCCCGATACACCGTGGCCTCGAGCGCGACCTGGGCCCATCCCGTGGTTCTTCCCACGGGCGTCCTCGTCAAGGACGTGGACAGCCTGGCCTTCTGGCGGTGGGAATGACTCGACGTCCTACAAGGAGCCTCGAATCATGAACTGGATCTGGTTCGTCCTCGGCGCCGTCCTGTCGTGGGGTGTCTACGGCCCCGCGCTCCACAAGGGGCAGGTCGCCCTCGGCAATCCCCTGCGCGCGCTCCTCTGCGTGGGCGTCGCCTACTTCCTCATCGGGGTGCTCGTCCCCGTGGCCGCGCTGGGAGCGCAAGGGGAGCTCAAGGGGTTCTCGACCGGCGGCGTCACCGCGGCCACCCTCGGGGGCGCGCTCGGCGCGCTCGGCGCCGTCTGCATCATCTGGGCCTTCCGCACGGGCGGCTCGCCGCTCATCGTCATGCCCCTCGTGTTCGGAGGCGCGCCGCTCGTGAACGTGCTCGTGACGATGTGGCAGCACCCGCCCCGGACCGCCCCGAGCCCGCTCCTGTACCTCGGCTTCCTGCTCGCCGCGGCCGGCGGCTATCTGGTGCTCGCGAACAAGCCGCAGTCCTGACGGCTCAGGGCGCTTTCGTTTCCCCAAGGCCCACCACGTGGGCGATCGTGCGCACGACGAGGAGGCCGTCGGAGATGGCGGGGGAGGCCATCACGATCTCGTCCATCTCGTTCTTCGCCAGGAGCTCGAAGCGCGGGCCGGCGCGGAGAACGTAGATCTCCCCCGTCTCCGCGGGGAAGAAGAGACGGCCGTCCGCGGCCACCGGCGACGCGGTGAAGGAGCCTCCGCCCTCGGCGAGGCGCGTCTGGTAGACCTGCTCTCCGGTGTCCACGCGATACGAGGTGAGGAGACCGTTGTTGTTGACCGTGTAGAGCTGGTCACCGTAGAGGAGGGGAGTGGGGAGGTAGGTGCCGCCGCGGGCGTGGCTCCAGGCGACGGCCTCGCTCTTCGTCTGGCCGTCGGGCAGCGTGAGGTCCCCGCGATGCCCGGGGCGCACCGCGTACACGGGTCGTACGGGCGGATAGCCCGCGGTCACGAAGACCTGTCCCCCTCCCGCCACCGGCGTCGCCACCACCACCTCGGAGTTGGGACCCAGCGTCCAGAGGAGCTTGCCCGACGCGGGGTCGTAGGCGCGGATCTTCTTGCCGTTCGTGACGAGCTCGTCCCCGCCCGGTCCCCGCACGACGTTGGGAGTCGCCCACGTGGAGAGCTCCTCGCGGGCCACGCGCCACGCCACCGTGCCGTCGGCGAGGCGATAGGCGGCGAGGAAGGAGTCCTGCCTCCGGTCGCCCTGGACGATCACCACGTCCCGGTGGATCACAGGGGAGCTCGCGTGCCCCCAGTCGGCGCCCCCGTAGATGGGATCGCCGCAGTCGAGGACGCCCACGTCGCGCTTCCAGAGCAGCCGGCCGTCGAGGTCGTAGGCCACGAGCTGGCCGACCGTCCCGAAGAGTGCTATCACGCGCCGCCCGTCGGTGACGGGGGTCGAGTTCGCCTGCGAGGCCTTGACGTGGCGGCGGGCCGCGGGAGCGGCCCGATGGGCCTCGCGCTCCCAGAGGACGCGGCCGGTGCCCTTGTCGAGTGCCAAGAGCCGGAAGGAGTGCGGAGAGACGTCGTCGACGCTCGTTCCGTCCCCGTAGAGGCCGGTGCGAATCGAGTTCTCGCCCCGTTCGCTCACCGCCGTCGTCACGAAAACGCGGTCGCCCCAGACGATGGGGCTCGCATTGCCCAGGCCGGGCACCGGCGTCTTCCACCGCACGTTGCGCTTCGACGCAAGGTCCCAGGTCGTGGGAACGCCCTGGCCGTCGCCGTTCCCCGAGGCGCCCTCGCCTCGGAAGGAGGGCCAGGGACGCGCTGCGGTCCGGGACGCGGGCCCGACGGATTCGCCGGCGGCCTTGGGCAGGGGCACGGGGTCGGACGCTGCCGCCACCCCGTAACCGGCGACGTCCCCGAGGCGATTGACGGTCATGCCTTCCACGGTCCCCGCGCGGCCGCGGAAGCGCACGGCCACGTCCCCCGCACGGTCCTCGAACCAGTCTTCGCCCACCGCCTGCAGATCCACCTTGGGCTGTCCGGACACCTGGAGCTCGAGCCCCGATCCGGAGACGGCGACGGCGGCTTCCCCCGCGCGGCCGCGGTAGCGCCCGGCGAGCTTGCGGAGGCGCTCGGGGGCGACGGGGAACGGCGTCCGCGCGCGCGCCGCGGGGGTGGCGGCCGCGAGAAGGTCCTTCATCTCGGCCGCGGCCTTGCCTTCGGCCTCCTTCCGCGCGGCGAGGAGGTCGAGACGCTCGATCTTCCCGGTGGCGAGAGCGGCCCGGGCCTGGTCGAGGTCGCCGCGCTCGATCGCGTCGTCGAGGGCGGCGTCCGCGTCCGAGGCCCCCTTCTCGAGGAGGAAGCGCACGACGGACGGGTGCTTGTTGAAGACCGCGTTCTCGATCGCCGAGGAGTTGAAGAACGGGTCGCGCGCGTCGATCTTCGCCCCCTTTTCCACGAGGAGCCGCACGACCTCGAGCGCCCCCGAGCTCGCGGCCGCGGAGAGGGGCGAAGCGCCCTGCGGGTTCGGCGCGTCCGCGGGGACGCCGGCGTCGAGGAGCTGACGTACGCGCTCCAGGTTGCCGAGGCGCGCCGCCTCCCAGAGCTCGCCGCCCCGGGGATCGGTAGCGGGAGCCTGCAGCAGGACGAGCGTGGCGCCGAGCGCGAGCAGCATCGGATGATTCTAGTGCCTCGCCCCCCTTCGAGGGGACCCGAGCTATGCTGGACGGTCTCGCTCGGAGGTCCCGTGATCCTTCTCTCCGCCGCCGTGGCCTTTCTCGCCGCTCCCCCCGCCCCCTCCGCCGACTGGTCGCAGTGGCGCGGTCCCCGTCTCACCGGTGCGAGCCCGGAGACCGGTCTCCCCGTGCGCTGGGGCAAGGAGGACAACGTTTCCTGGAAGCTCGAGCTCCCCAGCCACGGAGCGGGCACTCCCGTCGTCACCGGCGACACCGTCTTCCTGGGCGTGGTCGAGGGGGAGACCGTTCACCTGTGGTCGATCGACCTCGGGACGGGGACGGTACGGTGGAAGAAGCCCCTGGGTGCCGCCGCCGGGCACGCTCACAAGAAGCACAACATGGCGACGCCCTCGCCCTCCACGGACGGCAAGCGGGTCTTCGCGATGACGGGCGCGGGCGTGCTCAAGGGCTTCGACGTTTCCGGGGGTGAGCTCTGGACCCGCGACTTCCAGAAGGACTACGGGCCCTTCGGCCTGAACTGGGGGTACGGCTCGTCGCCTCTCCTCCTGGACGACGCGCTCTACGTCATCGTGATCCACGGCTACAAGACGGACGATCCGTCGTACGTCGTCCGTCTCGACCCCGAGACGGGGAAGACGCGCTGGAAGGTCGAGCGCCTCACGAACGCTCCCAAGGAGTCGCCGGACGCGTACACGACGCCGACGGTGGCTAGGGTCGGCGGCCGCACCGAGATCGTCGTGGCGGGCGCCGACGTGGTGACGGGGCACGACCCCGAGACGGGCCGCGAGCTGTGGCGAGCGGCGGGCCTCAACCCCACGGCCGACCCGTACTACAGGATCGTGGCGTCACCCCTCGCGCTGGGCGACCTCGTGATCGTTCCCTCGCGCGTGCGGCCGATGCTCGCCGTGAAGGCGGGAGGCAAGGGGGACGTGACGGAGACGAGCCGGGTCTGGTCGTTCGACCAGGGCCCGGACGTTCCCACGCCCGCGAGCGACGGCGAGTTCCTCTACGTCGTCACCGACAAGGGAATGGTGTACTGCCTCGATCCCCGCACGGGCAAGGTCCACTACGGTCCGGAGAGGCTGCGCGTCGCCACCTACAGCGCGTCGCCTCTCGTGGCGGACGGGAAGGTCTACGTCACGAGCGAGGACGGTACGACGAGCGTCGTCCGGGCGGGGCCGAAGTTCGAGCTCCTCGCGGAGAACGTCCTCGAAGACTTCACGCTCGCCTCGCCCGTCGCCGTGCGCGGCGGACGTCTCCTCCTGCGCACCTCCCACCACCTCTATTGCGTGGGGGGTTCCGCCAAGGGCGCCGCCACGTCGGGGACGGACGCCGGCCGCTAGCGTCTCGGACGGCCCTCAGCCCTTCCGCACGTCGTAGCAGTACAGCCGGTCCTGCTCGCGAAGGTAGAGCTTGCCGTCCACGATCACCGGGTGGGACCAGCTCAGGGCCACGTCGGGGATCGCGAAGGATCCCCGCTCGCGGTAGCCCTCCGGTGTCGCCTCGACGAGCAGCATCGTCCCGTTCTCGTAACGGAAGTACAGGTTGCCGTCGGCGTAGAGGACGGCCGCGGAGCCGGATCCCGCGTTGCGGATGTTGCCCCCCCACACGACCTTGCCCGTCGTGAACTCGACGCAGATGGGGAAGCCCGCCTTGTGCCCGTGGCCGCCGTAGACGTGGTTTCCCACGAGCACGAGCCCGCCGTGGTGGCTCTGCAGCGTCTTGCCGTCGAGGAAGTACAGCTCGCGGGCCTCGACGCCTCCGTCCGCCGTCTTGCGCAGCTCGACGAGGGCGGAGCCCGTCTGGTATCCCGTGGAGGCGAAGACCCAGTTGGCGCGGACGATCGGCGTGGAGATGTTGGCGACGTCGTTGGCGATGCGGTTGTAGCCCCAGAGGAATTTCCCGTCGGAGGACCGGACGCCGACGAGCCCGCGGCCCAGCAGCTGGACGTACTGCCGCACGCCCGCGCCGTTCGAGACGACGATCGAGGAGTAGGCGGTGCCGTCCTTGCCCTTTGGCCCGAGATCGGGGAGGGCGGTGCGCCACAGCTCGCGTCCCGTCTTCTTGTCGAGGGCGACGAGCGCCGCGTCCCTTGCCCCCGGGGTCACGACGAGCCGGTCGCCGTCCACGAGCGGCGACTCGCTGAACTTCCAGATGGACATCACCTTCCCGCCGAAGTCGCTCACGAGGTTCTTCCGCCAGCGCTCCTTGCCGCTCGCCGCTTCCAGGCACACGAGGTCGCCTTCGGTCCCGAGGGCGAAGACGAGGTCGCCGTCCACCATGGGCGTCCCGCGCGGACCCCCGTAGGTCGCGTCGAGCGTGGGACCCACCTTGGCCGACCAGAGGGCCTTTCCGTCCGCCTGGCTGAGGGCGAAGACGTGCTGCGACCCCTCGCGATCTCCCATGGTGAAGATGCGGCCACCGGCGATGGACAGGCTGGAGTAGCCGCCTCCGAGGCCCGTCGCCTTCCAGGCGAGGGGCGGTCCTGGGGCCTTCCATTCGGGAAGCAGACCCGCTTCCGTGGAGACCGCGTCCCGGTTGGCGCCTCGCCAACCCGGCCACTCCGACACGGCGGCGCGGACGTACGGATGGTACGAGACGGCCAGCGCTCCGGCCAACAGGAGCGCGGGCGCTCCTCGCTTCACACACTCATGCATAGCGGCGGCCCTCCCGGTGCCCCCGTCGCCCGCCATTTTGCGACGGGCACCGGTCGGAGTGCACGTCAAACGGTGTGTCCACGTGCCTCACGCCCTTGACCGGGGGCCCGCTCCGCGATTGAATCGCGCGTTCGGCATGAAGCACGCTCTGCTCTCCCTCCTCACCCTCGCCCTCTACGTCCTGCACCAGGACGTCTGGCTCTGGCGCTCCGCCCGGCCCCTCGTCGTCGGCTTCCTGCCCGTCGGCCTCTTCTACCACGCGGCCTACACCGTGGCGATAGCACTCCTCCTCTGGCTGCTCGTCCGGAATGCCTGGCCCTCCCGCCTGGAAGCGGAGGCCGAGGCCGCGACCCCGCCCCCCGGCACGGACGCTTGATCCCCGCCGTCATCGTCTTCCTCTATCTCGCGGTCGTCGTCTACATCGGGGTCTTCGCCTTCCGAAAGGCCCGGGGAAACGAGGAGGTCGAGGACTACTTCCTCGCCAACCGCTCGCTCGGGCCCTTCGTCTTCCTGATGTCGCTCTTCGGGACGAACATGACCGCCTTCGCGATCCTCGGCTCGTCCGGCCACGCCTTCGCCAACGGCATCGTGACCTACGGGCTCATGGCGAGCTCCTCCGCCCTCGTGATCCCCCTGTCGCTCTTCCTCGTCGGGACGCGCGTGTGGGCCCTCGGCAAGAAGTTCGGCTTCATCACGCCGGTGCAGCTCTTCCGCGACCGCTGGGAGTGCGGCCACATCGGGACCGTGATCTTCGCCGTGCAGGCGGCGCTGCTCGTCCCCTACATCGTCATCGGGGTGATGGGGGGAGGCACCGTGCTCGCGGCGGTGAGCGGAGGGCGCGTGCCCTTCTGGCTGGGAGGCGCCGTCGTCGCGCTCGTGGTCATGAGCTACGTCTTCTTCGGGGGGATGCGGGGCACGGCCTGGGTGAACACGTTCCAGACCGTCCTCTTCCTCGTCTTCGGCCTTATCGCCCTCGGGGTGATCGGGACGGGGATGGGGGGCTTCTCCGCGGCCGCGGAGGGCCTCCTCGCCTCGCCCTCCGCCTACCTCCTCACGCGGGAGCGGGTCTCCCCCTGGTTCTTCTTCAGCTACACCTTCATCCCCCTCTCGTCGATCGCGTTCCCCCACATCACCATCTTCTGCCTGACCGCCCGGCGCATGTCGCAGTTCAAGAAGACGGTGATCCTCTACCCGCTGTGCCTCCTCGTGCTGTGGCTCCCCTGCGTGTTCCTGGGCGTGATGGCGAACCGGGCCACGGACATGCCGGAGATCGCGGAGAAGCTGGAGGCCCGGAAGGCGCTGGCGGAGCGGGGCGGGACGCTCGGCGCCGCGGAGCGCGAGGAGCTGCAGGCGAAGGCGGAGGCGGACGACGTCCTCGTGCTGCTCCTCCGACGCTACGCGCCCCTGTGGCTCGCGGGGATCCTGGGGGCGGGGATCATGGCCGCGGTGATGGCCACCGACTCGCAGATCCTCGCCCTCTCCACGATGTTCACGGAGGACGTCTTCGCGCACTACGAGGGACGCGCGCGTTTCGGAGAGGCGGCGCAGGTGCACATGGGACGCGCGTTCGTGGTGATCCTGACCCTGCTCGCCTACGCGGTCGCGCTGCGCGCTCCCGCGAGCATCTTCTCGCTCGCCGTGCAGTACGCGTTCACCGGCTTCGCCGCCCTCTCGCCGCTCCTCGTGGCCGCGCTCTTCTGGCGAGGGAGTACGAAGTGGGGGGCCCTCGCCACGACTCTGTGGGTGGTCGTGGGCGTGGCCGCGGTGGGTGTCTTCCAGGCGGTGGTGCCTGCGCCCGCTCCAGGCCCCCCGACCGTCGTGTGGTCCGCGGGGGGCCTGGAAATCCTGTCCCGCACCCCGGGAGGGACGTCGGTCCTGGGCTTCATGCCCGTCGTCCCCATGGTCCTCGTCTCTGCATTCCTCATGGCCGTCGTCTCTTGGCTTACCCCCAAGCCGAGCCGGACGACACTTGCTCGGTACTTCCCGTAGACTGAGCCGGACAAAATCCGCGCCCAAAGGGGCGCGGTGTGGGGGTGACAGAAATGAAGCGAGCCCTGGGATGGGTGGTGGCCTGCGTGCTCCTGGCCGCGCCCGCGAGCGCGGGCGACGGCATGGGGATCTCCGTCGGCTACTCGTTCTTGAAGTATCTCGAGGACGACGGAGGCGACGCCCCTCTCGGCTTCTACCTTTCGCTGGCCGGCCGGGGCAAGAGCGCGATCGAGCTGGATCTCGCCTACCACCGCGACACGGGAGAGTTCCTCGAGGAGACCGAGTCCTTCGAGACAAAGCTCGAAACGTTCACCGCCCTCAGCGGCTTCAAGGTCGGGCCCACCCCGCGCTACGGCCAGACGAGCGGCACGAAACCCTACTTCCACATCCTCGGGGGGGTGCGCAAGGACTGGCTGAAGGTCCTCGGGCGGGACACCGAGTCGAACACCGCCTGGGGCGGAATGACCGGCCTCGGGGTGGACCTCGTCTTCACCCAGGGGTTCGCCCTGCGGCTCGCCGCGGACTTCCAGATGTTCTGGGACGACGGCGAGAGCTTGAAGACGCTACGCCTGTCCGCCGGTTTCACGTTCTAGGTCATCCGTAGGTTGTCTAGGCGCCGCAAGGTGGGTCAGGCGGTGATGATGGCTCCGATGGCCCGACGGGATGAGGGTGCGAGGCGCGGCGAGTGAGGACGGAGCGCACTCGGATAGGAACAACGCTGGCGGTCTCTCTCGCTGTTTGCGTGGGCGCCGAGGGTGATGCGTGGGGCCCCTTGGACGCACCGTCGATCTTCAATGCAAACCTGGAATACCGGCTGGCCTCACTGCCGATGAGCGGCGCGGCACAGAAGACCCCGTGGGCCTCGAGCTACTGGCCCGTGTACCAGGACAGCATCAACTTCAAGTGGGGCGGCGCGAGCAGCGACTCGGCCGCGAAGAAGTACGAGATGGCATTCGGCGGCACGGACGTCGAGGACGCGGTGTCGAGGTACCACGGCATCGACTCGCAGAGCTCGCGCAGGGCGTGTACCGCGGACAGCGCATGCAGCGACCTGAGTGACGGCTCGGCGTGCGCGAAGCGCCCCGGGGCGACCTCCGGTCGCTGTATCCCCACGGGGTGGGGGATCGGTCACGCCTGGAGTTCCGCGTCGATCCTCGAGGCGGAGGCGAAGAGCCCGGTGACGCGCAACGGCGTTACGTTCGCGGTGAATGACATCAGGGCGCTCGTGACGCTGGTGCACGACCGCACCAACTCCAGGTTCGTGGCGGTGCGGTGCAACCTCGATGCCGCGAACGCAGGCGTCACCTACGACAACTACGGCCGGCCGGTGGACTCGTCGTGCCGGGATACCAACGCGGCCACGTTTCACATCCTGGTCACCAACTATCTCGGTATCCTGAAGCGGTCATTTGTGGAAGACCGCGTGTTCGACGACGAGGTCTCGAACCAGCCGCTCCGCGCGTATCGCACCAACCAGCGGAGCGAGGTCACGAGGATCGAGGCAAACCGCCTCGTGGGCGCGACCTCGGTTGGCGGCACGACGAGCCGCAGGGCGGGCACGGTGGCCAGGGACGTCTTTTCGCACCAGGGGAGCTTCACGGTCGCGGCCGGCCAGCCGGTCAGGGTTGTCATGACGGGCACGAGCGACGCGGACCTCTACGTCAGGTTCGGCGCGCAGCCGACTGACGCCGCCTATGATTGCCGCCCCTATGGCAGCGATACGAACGAGACCTGCGATCTCATCGTGCCCGCCGGCGCGGCGTCGGTCTTCGTCTCGGTAAAGGGGTATGCGACGTCGTCGAGCTTCAACCTCGCGATCACCACGGGCGGTTCGGTGCCGTCGAGCTACGTCTTCAACTCGAACGCGGCAATGCTCTACCACGTTGTCACGGAGGTCGACTACGTCAGCGAATCGCCGTCCAGCACGGATGGGAACCTCGCGGCGGTCATCGACCAATACACGCACACCGACAGCTACGAGTACATCCTCGAGGTGAACTCGTCCGGCAGAGTCCTCGGCGGCGAGTGGATCGGCAGCTCGAAGAAGGCACACCCGGACTTCCTGTGGCTGCCCGTCAGCGTCCAGGGATCGTCGGTGGCTGGCGGAAAGATCACGTACGCGAACGTGAAGTCGCTCCTCGACGAGTCGGTCGGTGGCACAGTCGGCGGCGGCTCCGGCACTGTTATGACGGTCAACGAGAGCGGCACCGTGGCCGAGGCGGCGTGGAAGCAGTATGGACCATTTGACCTGGCGGCCGGCGCAACACTGGCAGCGGCGATGACGGGCACCGGCGACGCTGACCTGTATGTGCGCAAGGGTGCGGCTCCCTCGATGACGTCGTACGACTGCCGCCCCTATACGAGCGGCACGTTGGAGACCTGCTCGGTCGTCGGCCCCGGGAGCGTTTTGGTGGGCATCCGTGGCTACGCTGCGACCTCAACCTTCGCGCTCGAGATCAAGTACACGGACGGCGGAGGCCGATGATGGCGAATGCGTGCCTGGGCTGTGTGCGCGGCCACGTCAGCGCTTGGCCCCCAGGCAGTAGAGCCGGCCGTCCTGGGATCCGATGACGAGTCGCCCGCCCGCGATCGAGGGCGACGCGGAGAGCGGCGCCCCCGCGTCGAATTCCTGGACCTTGGCGCCGGTGCCGAGGTCGAGCACGTAGAGGCGGCCGTCGTTGGAGCCGATGTAGACGCGCGGGCCCGCCACCGCCGGGGAGGAGTCGATGCGGGCCTGGGTGGGGAACGACCACACGAGCGCGCCCGTCGCCGCGTCCAGGGCGTGGACGAGCTTGTCGCGCCCGCCGAGGATCACCTTGCCCTCCGCCACGGCCGCGGAGGAGTAGAAGGGGAACTTGCGCTGCGGGTGCTCGTAGCGCCAGAGGACCCTTTTTTCCTTGAGGTCCACGCCCAGCACTTCGTTCTCGAACGTCCCGTAGTAGGCGCGGTCGCCGAGGACGGCCGCGGACGCCCCGGTGTAGCCGCCGGAGGCGACGTGGTAGACCTCGTGCCCGTCGGAGATCCGCACCGCGCGCAGGAGCTGGTCGCAGCCGGTGACGTAGGTGAGGCCCCCGGCGACCGCGGGGGTCGCGTGCACGGGGCCTTCCGTGGGGAGCTTCCAGGCGAGGGCCCCCGTCTTCGCGTCGAGCGCGTAGAGGTTCTCGTCGTAGGACCCGAAGAGGACCTTGCCCTCGGCCACGACCGGCGAGCTCTTGATCTCCTTGGCGGTCTTGTAGGTGAAGCGCGCCTGCCCGTCACCCGCGTCCACGGCGTGAAGCGTCCCCGCGTAGTCGCCCACGTAGACGATCCCGCCGCTCACGGCGGGCGAGGACTCGCCGATCCCCTCCTCGGCGGGGGCCTTGTACTTCCAGCGGACGCGGCCCGTCTCGAGGTCGAGGGCGAGCAGATCTCCCCCCCGCGTGCCCACGTAGACGGAGCCGTCTACGATCGCCGCCGAACTCTCGATGGCCTCGCCCGCCTCGTAGGTCCAGAGCGCGACGAGCGGATTCTTTAGCTCGGCCGCCCCCGCGCCCGTGAGGCCCGCGTCGCCCCGGAAGTGCGGCCAGTCGGCGAGCGGCGTTGCCGCCGCGGCTGCGACCGCGAGAAGGAATCCGCCGAGGCGCACGCTAGAACGCCGCCTCGTACAGCTCGAGCGCCCCCGACGCGTCGAACGGCCGCGGGTTGAAGCGGCCCGTCCACTGCTCCGCGGCCGCTTCGGCGAGACGAGGCAGATCGTCCTTCGCCACCCCCGCGGCGCCGAGGCCGCGGGGGAGGCCGCCCGCCACCGCGAGCTCCTCGAGCCGGTCCGCGAGCGCGCGCGCGGGCTGTCGGGCGCGGCGTCCCGAAAGGGCAAGGAGCTCGGCGTAGCGCGCCCGCGCCGCCCCCGCGTTCCAGCGCACGACGTGTGGGAGGAGGAGGGCGATGGCGACGCCGTGGAGCGTCCCGTAGCGGGCGGAGAGGGGGTTCGCGCACGCGTGCGTGGCCCCGAGCATCGAGCACTCGATGGCGAGCCCGGCGAGGTGGGCGCCCAGGAGCATCGCCCCGCGCGCCTCGACGTCGTCCGGATGGGCGAGCACGCGCTCGAAGTTCGTCTCCAGCCGGCGCCAGGCCTCGCGGGCGAAGACGTCGGAGAGCGGGGTGGCCTTCGTGCTGACGAAGGCTTCCACGGAGTGGGCGATCGCGTCGTATCCCGTGGCCGCGGTGACGTCGCGGGGGGCCGTGACCGTGAGCGCGGGGTCGAGGAGGGCGACGCGGAACGCGGCTCCGGGGTCCCCGCACGCCATCTTCTCGTGGGTTCGCGCGTCGGAGATGAGCGCGTAGGACTGGGCTTCGCTCCCCGTGCCCGCGGTAGTGGGGATGCCGATCATCGGCAGAAGGGGCTTCGCCGCCTTCGCGTAGCCGCGGTAGTCGGCCATCGTCCCCCCGTTCGTCACGAGGAAGCCGATCCCCTTCGCGCAGTCCAGCGAGCTGCCGCCCCCGAGGCCGACGAGCGAGTCGATCCCCGCTTCGCGGGCGACGGCGGCCCCACCCGCCACCATGTCGCTGTCCGGGTCGCTACCGAAATCGTGGAAGGGCTCCGCGGACACTCCCGCCTCGGCGAGCGACCGGGTCGCCGCGGCGACGTAGCCTGCCTTCAACATCCCCCGGTCGGAGACGAGGAGCGTTCGCCGCAGTCCCAGCTCGCGCGCCAGCTCGCCCAGCCGGGCGAGGGTGCCCGGCCCGTAGATGACCCGCGTCCGGGGGACGAAATCGAAGCCCTCCATGCCCCCTTGATAGCACGACCTGGGCCTCCGGTTTATGCTCCGGGCCCCGCATGCGTCCAGCCCCGTGGATCCTCGTGGCCCTCGCCCTCGCCGCACCCGCCGTCGCCCACGATTTCGCGTTCACCGAGGTCCGCCTCGTCCTCACCGAGGACGGCCGCTTCCGGGCCGACGTGAGGTGCGACCTCGACGCGCTCGCCCTGGGCGTCGACTCCAGAGCGGAATCGGCGGCGCTCGCCGCCCGGATCGCGCGGCTTCCCGAGGCCGAGCAGGAGGCTCTCGTCTCCGGTCTCACGAGCCTCCTCGAGCGGCGCCTGCGGGTGCGATTCGACGGGACTCCCGCCCCCTTCGAGGTCTCGCTGCCCGAGCGGGGGCAGCCTGTCCCCCCGGGGGCGGTGCCGACGACGCTCGGCCTCCTCGCCCGGATCTCCGGCGAAATCCCGCCGGGTGCGCGCGCCGTGGAATTCTTCGCCTCGCGCGCATTCCCTCCCGTGCGCCTCGTCGTCGACAACCAGAGAACGGGCGTCGTCACGAGCGAGGTGCTGGAGCAAGGAGGGTCGAGCCGCCCCCTGACCCTCGCGGGTGCCGGCACGGCGCCGTCGAGCCCGGAGACGGCCCGACGCTTCGTCCGTCTCGGCTTCGAGCACATCCTGCCTCTCGGGGTGGACCACGTGCTGTTCGTGCTCGGGCTCGCGCTCCTGAGCCCGCGCGCCACGACGCTCGTCGCCCAGGTCTCCGCCTTCACCGTCGCCCACACCGCGAGCCTCGCCCTTTCCACCTATGGCGTCGTGCGGCTGCCTTCGCGCATGGTGGAGCCGCTCATCGCCCTCTCCATCGTGTACGTCGCCGTGGAGAACCTCCTCACGGAGCGCCTTCGTCCGTGGCGGATAGCACTCGTGTTCGCCTTCGGCCTGCTGCACGGCCTCGGCTTCGCAGGGGCGCTCGAAGCGCTCGGCCTCCCCGAGGGCGACCGCCTTCTCGCCCTCGTGTCGTTCAACGCCGGCGTCGAGCTGGGGCAGCTCGCCGTCGTGCTGCCCGCCTGGGGCCTGCTCGCGCTCGCGGCCCGGAACGGCATTCCCCGGGTGCTTATGGTGCGACCGCTATCCGTCCTGATCGGAGCGGCCGGGCTCTACTGGGCGATCATCCGTGCGTTCGGCGGACGTGGGTGAGGCTACTCGATGCGCCGCTTCGAAAGCACTTCCTCCGCCTCCTCGGCCGCCTTGGTCGCGGCGGCGCGCACCCGTTCGAGGTGCGCGTCGAGGCTCGTCCGGGGGCCGGTCCAGCGCAGCAGGGGCGGCTGGGCGTGGTAGTCGACGGACGGAGCGCCGAGGCGCTCCGAGCAGGAGGTGGACGCGGCGGTCGTGGCGGCAGCCAGGACGGCGAGGGCGAGGCCCCAGGCGAGGCGGAAGCGGCCGTTCGGGCTGCGGCGGCGCACGCTGACCAGCCAGACGATCGCCACCACCGCCGCGCCCACGGCGGCCAGGCCGTCCAGGAAGGAGCGGGCCTGCGGGCGGAGCGCGTAGTAGCTCAGGAGCGAGAGGAGAGCGAGGGCGGGCAGCAGCCAGGTCACTCCGGCGAGGGCGGCGAGCGCGTCCGCGAGCCGCACCTTGCGGCCCATCGCCTTGAGCACGACGAGGAGGACGACCGCGACCACCGGCATCGCGATCACGGTCGCGAGCGCGGTGACGGCCAGGGACAGCCCGCGGTCTTCCGATAGCGGGGACCAGTACCCGGGGTTCGCGACCGTGAAGCCGAGGACGGCCAGGACTCCGGCGAGGAGGCTGGTCGCGTAGTAGGCGAGCCCGCGTCGCCGCTCGGCGTGCGGCCTGTCCTGCACGCGCAGCTCCTGGGTCGCCTCGGCGCTCAGGGTCTCGACCTCCACCTCCACGCGACCCAGCCAGACGCGGAGGACGCCCTCCACGACGGCTGTGGACTCGCTCCGGCCGTCCCGGAAGAGGAGGTTGCGGCTGCCGACGTCGCGCAGGACGATCCGGCCTCCCTCGTCGGCCTCGAGCCGCGCGTGGGCGCGCGAAACGGAGGGGTCGAAGAGGACCACGTCGTTCTCCGGCCCCCGGCCCAGGGTGACGGGAAGGTCGCGAAAGAGCGCTTCCCGCACGAAGGCTCCGTTACTCCGGACGCGCACCGCGATCACGAGGTCCCCGCTTCCCGGATCCCCTCGAGCAGGGTCCTGAGGAGGGAGAGCGCGGCGGGGAGCCGCATGCCGCTCAGGTGGAGGCTGACGACGATCGACCGCCGGGCCTCGGACACGGTGAAGGCGGAGGCGTCGAAGCTCAGGAAGCCGGGGTGGCGTACCTGGCCGTTCAGGCAGGTGTTGACGTGCCAGGTGAAGGCCCCCGCGGCGATGCGGTCGGTCGTGCAGTGGGGCGCCGTGAAGACGCCGTTGTCCGGAGGCGCCGCGCGCGGCTCGTGATCGCTCTGGGCCTGGCCCTGGACGAGGGAGTAGAACCCGAAGGAGTGGTGGTCGGACTCGTCGAACTGCACCTTGAATTGCACGGAGCCGACCTCGCCCGCTCCCTCCACCGAGGGCGTGAACTGCAGGTTGCACTGGAAGACGGACTCCCGGTAGCCCTTGTCCTTCCTCTCGGTCTGCTGGTCCCAGCAGTCGAAGAGCTCCGGAGGACGCGGGACCTCGGCCCCTCCCACTTTCACGAAGGGTGTCTCGCCCGCCTTCGTGAAAGAGGCGATGGCCCGGTCCATGGTCCGCTGGTTGACGAGCTCCAGCTGACGGTTCACCTCCGTCCGCAACGCTCCCGGCTCCAGGACCAGGTCCGGACCGCCCAGCAACGGGCGCAGGGACGTCGTGGGCACGCCGAAGGAAAGCGAGTTGGCGAGCCAGATCACGGCCACGTTCGTCCCCGCCACGTCCCCGCGCTCGTCCAGGATGGGTCCGCCGCTCATCCCCGAGTTCAGGGGCATGGACAGGAGGAGCCGGTCCACCACCCCCTTGGCGGCGCGCCCGTTGAAGACGCCCTCGATGAGGCTCATCCCGAGCCCCTCGGGGTTGCCGAGGGCCACGATCTTCTCCCCGGCGCCGGGCTCGCGCTCCGCGAGGCGAAGAGGCATCGGTCGGGTCAGCCCTTCTACGCGGAGGAGGGCGAGGTCGTTCAGGAGATCGAAGCGGAGCAGCCGGGCCTCGAAGACGCCGCTCTCGTTCCGGACACGGATCCGGTTCCGCGCCGGCTCCTCCACGTAGGAGCCGACGACGTGGTAGTTCGTCACCAGGTGGCCCTTGTCGGAGACGAGGTAGCCGCTTCCCAGGGCGCTCTTGGCCCCCGCGTTGCCGGAATGCACCTCGACGGTGAAAACGCTCGTCTTGACCCGCTCGAAGGTGGTCCTTCCGCTCGACGGTGGCGCGGCCGCCAGGAGCGCCGCGACGAGAGCCACGATCATGGCCGGAGAGTATAGCGTCCCGGTCAGTCGTTGACCTTGTTTGACTTGTGCGGCCTGACGGGCGCGAATAGCATCTTTGAGTCCACCGGAGGAGCTTTTGCCGATGTCAAAGTCAACGGGGGCCGCCGCGCTTCTCGGACTCTTCGCGGTCGCGCAGGTCGCGGCCGGCGACGACTGGTTCAACTGGCGCGGTCCCGCGCGGAACGGCGTGTCCGGGGAGAAGGGGCTCGTCTCGACCTGGTCCAAGAAGACGGGCGAGAACCTCATCTGGCGCGACGATTTCACGGGGCGATCCACACCCGTCGTTTTCCAGGGGCGCGTCTGCGCGAACGGTCGCGTGGGCACCGGCCTCCTGCGCCAGGAGATCCTGGCCTGCTGGGATGCGGGGACGGGCAAGCGTCTGTGGGAGCGGCGCTTCGATGTCTACAACACCACCGTGCCCTTCACGCGCGTGGGCTGGGCCGCCATCGCGGGCGACCCGGAGACGGGCTACCTCTACGCCCAGAACGTGGACGGCCAGGTCGTCTGCATCGACAAGACGGGCAAGACCGTCTGGGAGCGGCGGCTCGGCGAGGAGCTCGGGCGCGGCTCGGGCTTCGGCGGGAGGACCCTCATCCCGCTCGTGGACGAAGACCGGCTGGTGGTGGGTGTCGTGGGCGCGGGCTGGGGCGACATCGGGCCGCCGCGGCAGCGCTACATCGCGTTCGACAAGAGGACGGGGGCCGTGCGCTGGGTCTCGACGCCCGCGGCGGGGCCGTTCGACGACGCCAACAACCAGTCGAGCCCGACGGTGGGGGTGCTCGGCGGGGAGAGGCTCGTGCTCGGCGGCGGCGCCGACGGCTGGCTCTACGCGATGCGCGCGCGCACGGGCGAGCTGAAGTGGCGCTTCCAGGTCAGCCAGCGCGGGCTCAACAGCCCGGTCGTCGTCGTGGGTGACAACGTCGTGGCCGCTCACGGCGAGGAGAACGTGGACGGCGGGAGCATGGGCCGGGCCGTCCTCATCGACGGCACGGGCACGGGCGACGTGACGAAGACACACGAGCGCTGGCGCGCCGGCGACCTCCTCATCAGCTTCGCCGGCCCCACGGTAAAGGACGGCCGCGTCTACCTCCTCGACATTTCGGCCAACCTGCACGCCCTCGACGAGAAGACGGGCAAGCCGCTCTGGTCGCAGAGCCTCGGCACGATGGGCCGGGCGGCCCCGGTCTGGGCGGACGGCAAGCTCTACCTGACCGAGGTGAACGGGAAGGTCCTGATCGTGGAGCCCGGCCCCACTGGTGCCAAGATCCTGAGCGAGGTCGAGCTCGACGTGCCCGAAGGCCGTCCCGCCGAGATCTGGGGCTCCGTGGCCCCCGCCTACGGCCGCCTCTACTTCACGACGGAAGAGGGGATCTACTGCATCGGCAAGAAGGGCGCGCCGTTCCGCCCCGTGGACGGCAAGCCCGCGCCCTCCTCCGAGCCCTCGCCGGCGCCGGACGCGAAGGCCGCGCGGCTCCAGATCGTCCCCGCCGAGGTGGTGGGCAAGGCGGGCGAGCCCGTGACCTTCGAGGCCTGGGCGTTCGACGATCACGGCCGATTCCTCCGAAAGGAGAAGGCGACGTGGAGCCTCGAGGGACTTCCCGGCGAGATCTCGCCCGAGGGCCTGCTCAAGACGCCGGGTGCGGCCACGGTCGCGGGCAAGGTGAAGGCCGTGGTGGGCGACCTCAACACGACGACGCAGGTGCGCCTCTTCGGGCCGCTGCCCTGGACGTTCGATTTCGAGTCGGGGGCGGCGCCCCGCTGGTGGATCGGAGCGGGCCCGCGCTTCAAGGTCACGGAGGCGGAAGGCGGCAAGCGGCTCACCAAGCCCCCGGTGGAGACCGGGCTCAATCGCTCCTCGGTCTACGTCGGTCCCGCCACGATGTCCGGCTACACGGTGGAGGCCGACCTCATGGCCACGCGCCAGGGGAGGAAGATGCCCGACCTCGGGGTCATCGACCAGGGCTACACGCTCGATCTCATGGGCCGTCACCAGAAGCTGCAGCTCCGCACCTGGGCCTCGGAGCTCGAGAAGTCGGCAAACGTCGACTTTCCCTGGGAGCCCGACGTCTGGTACCACATGAAGCTGCGCGTGGACGCGGGGGCGGGTGGTGACAAGGGCGTCGCCCGCGGGAAGGTCTGGAAGAAGGGCGAGCCGGAGCCCGCGTCCTGGACCATCACTCTGGAGGATCCGATCCCGGTCCGCGCGGGCAGCCCCGGGATCTACGGCGACTCGGTGACCGACATCCACTGGGACAACCTGACCGTGAAGGTGAGCGAATGACCGCCAAGCGCACCGTGCTCGTCGTGGCCGCTCTCGTGGTGGGCGCGTCCCTCGTGGCCGATCCCGCCACCGTGGACCGCGCCATGTTCGGGAACACCTACGACCGCAACATGGTCTCCCCGGACAAGGGGCTGCCCTCGGACTGGGACGTCAAGACCGGCAAGAACGTGAAGTGGTGGGCGGACGTGGGTACGCAAGCCTACGCGGGCCCCGTGACGCTCGGCGACAAGATCTACGTGGGGACGAACAACGAGGGCCGGCGGAACCCCAAGCTCGACAAGGACCGCGGTGTCGTCATGGCCTTCGACGTCAAGAGCGGCGAGTTTCTCTGGCAGATGACGCACGAGAAGCTGACCGCGGGCCGGGTGAACGACTGGCCGCTCCAGGGCGTCTGCTCGACGCCCTACGTGGAGGGCAATCGGCTCTACTACACGTCGAACCGCGCCACCCTCGTGAGCCTGGACGTCGAAGGCTTCCGCGACGGGAAGAACGACGGGGCCCAGGGCGAGAAGGACTCGAGCCCCATCGACGCGGACGTCGTGTGGGAATACGACATGATCAAGGAGCTCGACGTCTTCCCCCACAACCTCGCGGTCAGCTCCCCGCTCGTGGTGGACGGGATTCTCTACGCCACCACCGGCAACGGCGTCGACGAGGGCCACATCAACATCCCCTCTCCCCAGGCCCCGAGCTTCGTGGCCGTCGACGTCAAGACGGGCCAGCTCGTGTGGGAGAGCAACCTCCCCGGAGAGAAGATCTTCCACGGCACATGGTCGAACCCCACGTACGGCGTGATCAAGGGGCGGGCCCAGGTGATCTTCCCGGGAGGCGACGGCTGGATCTACAGCCTCGAGCCCAAGACGGGCAAGCTCTTCTGGAAGTTCAACGCGAACCCGCCGGGGGCGAAGTACATCCTCGGCCCGCGGGGCACCGCCAACGAGGTCATCGGCACCCCCGTCATCCACGACGACAAGATCTACTTCGGGGTGGGCCAGGACCCCGAGCACGGCGAGGGCGTCGGGAACTTCTGGGTGGTGGACGCGACGCTCGACGGCGACGTGACCGAGAAGGGGAAGGTCTGGCACCGCGGAGGCAACGAGTTCCACCGCACGATCTCCACCGTGGCCATCCAGGACGGGATCGTCTACGCGTCCGACCTCTCCGGCTTCCTCCTCGCGATGGACGCGAAGACGGGCGAGGTCTACTGGAAGCACGACATGCTCGCCGCGGTGTGGGGCTCGCCCTTCGTCGCGGACGGCAAGGTCTACCTCGGCGACGAGGACGGCGACCTGGAAGTGCTGCGCGCGGGCAAGACGAAGGAGGTCCTGGGTACCCTCAACATGGGCGTCTCCGTCTACTCGACGCCGGTCGCGCGGGACGGCGTCCTCTACGTCCTCGCCCGGAACCGCCTTTTTGCGCTGCAGCAGGGCGTCACCGGGAAGCCGGCCACTCCGCGAGCCGCGGGGGCGGAGTCGGAGTAGGAGAGCGCGCCTCCAGTGCCGTCGGTGGCCACGGACCTCGCCGTCGATCTTCTCGAGGACCGGGCCGGCCTTCTCGCCCGCGCCGCCGAGTCGATCGCCTCCGGCGGCCTGAACCTCGACGGCTTCGCGGAGGTGGAAGGGCGGCTCCACGTCCTCACACGGGATCCGCGGTCGGCTCGTCTCGCCCTCGAGACGGCGGGCCTCCGCGTCTGCGCTGAGGAGCAGGTGGTCGTCGTGCAGATGGAAGACCGTCCGGGAGTGGCGGCGCGCATCTTTCGGACACTCGCCGAGGCCGGGATGCACGTGCACTACACCTACATTGGCTCCGGGAACCGCGTGGTGATCGCCACGGAGAACCCGCAGAAGGCGCTGGAGCTGCTCCGAGACTAGCGAGGTTCAACACGCTGGACGACGACCGAGCCGACGATCCCAGGCGGCGGCTATACTGCGGAAATGCATCGATCACTCCTGTCCTCCGCATCCTTCCTGCTTTCGGCCGGGCTCGTGGTCGCCGCGGAGCCCGAACCCTCTCGCGACGCCCGCTGGCCGGGCTGGCGGGGCTCCGACGGCCAGGGCATCGTCCAGGAGAAGGGCCTGCCCCTCGAGTGGAGCGGAACCCGGAACGTCGTGTGGAAGACGGAGATCCCCGGCAAGGGCTATTCCTCGCCGATCGTCTGGGGGAACCGGGTCTTCCTGACCACGGCGATCGAGGGAGACGTCGATCCCGCCGCGAAGCCCATGAAGCACGAGATCGAGGGCCAGGACTTCGTGCATCCCGATGGTGTCGCCGCGGACCGCAAGCACACGTTCGAGGTGCTGGCACTCGACGCGACGAGCGGAAAGATCCTCTGGCAGCGCACGGCCTGGAAGGGCACGCCCTTCGACACGCGCCACCGGCGGAGCAGCTTCGCCTCGCCCACCCCGGTGACGGACGGCACGCTCGTCTACGCCTACTTCGGGGGCGAGGGGATCTTCGCGTACGACTTCGACGGCAAGCTGGCGTGGAAGTACCAGCCGGGGGCGATCGGGACACTGGGCGTCGGCGTCGGGACTTCGCCTCTCCTCTACAAGAACGTCGTGATCCTGCAGTGCGACGAGGACAACGGCGAGAGGTCGTTCGTGGTCGGCCTGGACAAGAAGACGGGCAAGGAGGTCTGGCGCGTGGCCCGGAAGATCGAGGTGAGCTGGGCCACTCCGGTGATCGTGCGCGCGGGCGACCGCGACGAGCTGATCACGGCGGGGAACCAGCACGTGATCGCCTACGACCCCCAGACGGGCAAGGAGCTCTGGCGCATGAAGGGGCTCGCGAGCAACGCGGTGCCCTCGCCGGTGGTGGGGGACGGTGTCGTCGTGCTCTCGTCGGGCTATCCCGAGAAGGTCGCGGTGGCCGTCCGTCCGGGCGGCTCCGGCGACATCACCGGGACGGACCGCGTCCTCTGGACCTACAACAAGGGGACGGCGTACGTGCCCTCCCCGATCCTGTACGACGGGCTCGTCTACCTCTTGACGGACAAGGGCCTGATCACGTGCATGGACGCCAGGACGGGCGAGGTGAAGTACGAGGGGGCGCGGCTGCCCGTGCCCGCGAGCTTCATGGCCTCGCCGATAGCACTCGCGGGCTCGATCCTCCTCATGAGCCAGGACGGCGACACCTTCGTGGTCAAGGCGGGCCCGAAGTTCGAGGTCGTCCGCACGAACGCTCTGGACGAGCCGATCAGCGCTTCCGCCGCGGCCGCCCCCGGCCGGCTGTTCATCCGGGGGGAGAAGCACCTCTTCGCGATCGGGGTGCCCGCGGGCTCGTAAGTAGGCTCGGCGCGGTCACCGCGCCCGGAACCCCCGATCCCGGGCGAACACGATGGCCTGGGCGCGCGTCCACACCCCGAGCTTGTCGAACAGGTTCGAGACGTGGTTGCGCACCGTCTTCTCGCGCAGCTCGAGGTGCTGCGCGATCTCGGCGTTGCCGAGGCCCTCCGTGACGAGGACGAGGACCTCGCGTTCGCGGACGGACAGAGTGCCAAAGGCCGGGTCCTCGCCCACGGGCGCCGCGAGGCCGGCGAACTCGAGGATCGCCTCGCGGAAGCGGTCCCACGCCGGCTCGTTGTCCAGCAGTACGTGGTTCCTCGAGTCGAGCTCCACGAACTGGGCCCCCGGGATCCCCGCGGCGAGCCGGCGGCCCTCCTCGAAAGGCGTGATCGCGTCCTTCCGCGCATGGATCACGAGGGTCGGGCATCGGACGAGGGGCAGCCGGTCGGTCACGTCGACCTCGATCCGAGCCTCGAGCAGCCGGGCCGCCATCTCGCCCGACGTCGTCTTGCGGCAGAGGTCGTTGTACCAGGCGAGCTGCTCATCCGTGCCGCCCGGAATGAACCATGACGTGAAGACCTGCCGGAAGGCGGGCGATTCGCGGCCCCATCCCAACCGCGACAGCTCGATGATCGCCCGGCAGATCCGCTCTGCTTTAGGGTTGCCGCGCCGGGCGACGCCGCGGGCGTAGCCGCCGTAGAGCACGAGGCGCGCGACGCGCTCGGGATGCCGTACCGCGTAGTCGATGCAGACGGGGGCGCCCTGGGAGATTCCGAGGAGGGTCAGGGGCGCGTCTGCGGCCGCCATGTCGGCGACCGCTTCCAGGTCGCCGACCCAGCGCTCGTGGGAGAGCTCCTCTACCGTCCGGTCCGTCATGCCGCAGCCACGCTCGTCGTAACGCACGAAATGAAAGTGGTCGACGAGGAACCGGATCCAGTGGCGCCAGACCGGGCTCTCCCAGTCGTACTCGAGGTGGGTCATCCAGTTCGCGGCCTTGACGAGCAGGGGCCCTTTCCCCGCCTCCGCCCAGGCGAGCTGCACCCCGTCCGAGGTGCGCAGGTAGCGGATCTTCTGCCGGGCCGTCCGGTCCAACGCCATGCGGGCCTCCGGCGGGACGGTTGTCCCGTCGTTCGCCGCCGATTCTAGCCAAACCGGGACAGAACTCCCATGGCGCCGATCCCGCGATGTGCGGGATACTCCGCGGATCGGCAAGGAGAGTGCCAAATGTCACGCCATCGACTGACAAAGGGATTGCTCGCGACCGTGCTGACGTTCACCGGAGCCTGGGTTCTCGGTCAGGCCCCCGCCCCGGAACGCGCCCTGGCGAAGAGCGCGGATGCCCTGGAATGGGGGCCTTGCCCCCCCTTCATGCCGGCGGGTTGCGGCCTTGCGGTGCTGCACGGCGACCCGGCCAAGGCGAATGCCGACGTGTTCCTCAAGATACCCGCCAGTGGAGTCATCCCCGACCACTGGCACACGTCGGCGGAGCGGATGGTGCTCGTGGCAGGAGAGCTTCACGTCACTTACAAGGGTCAGGCAAAGGTCGTGCTCAAGCCGGGCATGTACGCGTACGGCCCCGCCAAGCTGCCCCACAGCGCATCCTGTGCGAGCGGCGCGCCCTGCGTGCTGTTCATTGCCTTTGAATCGGCGGTGGACGCGGTTCCCACCGATACTCCAGCGAAGTAAGGACAAAGCGGCTTCGGGCCGGAGGGAGCGAAGAATCCCGAACCAGGCCCGGGGTGGCCTCGTATCGGCAGGCGAGGTGATCCGTGTCCCAATTCCTGCGTGACGTCCGGCACTCCCTGCGCCTCCTCCGGAAGGCGCCGGGATTTACCGCGGTGGCCATCCTCGTGCTCGCGCTCGGGATCGGGGCCAACACGGCGATCTTCGGGCTGGTCAACGCGTTCCTGCTCCGGCCGCTCGCGGGCAGCGACGACGGCGTCCTCTACGGCCTCTATAGCCGCGACCGCACGAAGGCGGACGCCTGGCGGTCGTTCTCTTATCCCAACTACCGCGACATCCGGGAGGGCAGCGACGTCTTCGGCGCTCTCCTCGCCCACACCTTCACGCTCGTGGGGATCCGGGAGGGAGAGGCGACCCGGCGCGCCATGGGCGCCCTCGTATCGGAGAACTACTTCCGCGCGCTCGGGGTGCGGATCGTCGAGGGGCGGGGGTTCCTGCCCGCCGAGGAGGAGCCGGGCAGCGAGGCGCCGGTCGCCGTCCTGAGCCACGGCTACGCGCAGAGACGAGGTCTCCGCACGGGAGACACGGTCGTGGTGAACACCCGCGCGTTGACGGTGGTCGGGATCACGCCCCAAGGGTTCTCCGGCACCATGTCGCTCGCGTCACCGGAGCTGTGGATGCCCCTCGGCCTCTACGAGGGGATGACCCGGGACACCGACAAGTTCGGAGGGGGCCGGCTCGCCGACCGGGGCCACTCCGCCCTGATGCTCGCGGGACGGCTGCGGCCCGGGATCACGCCGAAGGCGGCGGAGGAGCGGCTGGCCGCCCTCGCTCAGGGCCTCGAGCGGTCCTTCCCGGCGGAAAACAAGGACCAGGTCTTCGGCCTTCATGCGATGGCCCGGATGGGCGTAGGCAACAAGCCCACCGACGACGGCTGGATCGTCGCTCCCGCCGTGCTCCTCCCCGCCATGGCCGCCGTGGTCCTGCTCGTCGCCTGCCTGAACCTCGCGAACATGTTCCTCGCGAGGGGCGAGGCGCGTCGCAAGGAGATCGCGATCCGTCTCGCGATCGGCGGGGGCCGGGGCCGCATCGTGCGGCAGCTCCTCACGGAGGCGCTCGTTCTCGCCGTGCTGGGGGGAACCGCGGGTCTCCTCGTGGCGCGCTGGGCGAGCGCGTCGCTCATGGCCACGGTCGTTCCCCTGCTGCCGATCGAGCTCGTCTACGACAGCGCCCCCGACGCGCGGGTTCTCGGCGCCACCCTCGCGTTCTGCCTCGTGAGCACCTTGCTGTTCGCGCTCGGTCCCGCCCTCCGGCTCGTGCGCCGGGAACCCGCCCTGGACCTGAAGGAGCACGCGGGTGAAGGCCGTGGGGCGGCGAGCCGCCGGCGGCTGTCTCCGCGGAACGTCCTCGTGATCGCCCAGCTCGCCCTATCGCTCGTGCTCGTGACGGCGGCCGGCCTCTTCATCCAGGGGGCCCGGAGGGCCGCGGAGACGGATCCCGGATTCTCGCTGGACGGCGGGGTGGTGGCGGAGCTGGACCCGAGCCTCGCCGGTCGCGACGAAGTGCTTGGCCGCGAGACCTACCGGACGCTCCTGGAGCGCGCGCGCCGCCTGCCCGGCGTCGAGTCGGCGAGCCTCGCGACTACCGTGCCCTTCGGGTTCATCAAGCAGTCGCGCCGCGTGTCCCCCGCCGGCCGTCCGCCGGACGGCGAGGACGCGCTGGCGACCTTGTACGACGCCGTCGGCGCCGATTACTTCCGCACGCTCGGGCTCGAGATTTCGCGCGGCCGCGATTTCCGGCCCTCGGAGGAGGCAGAAGCCGGAGGACAGAAGGTCGCGATCGTCAACGAGCCTCTCGCTCTCAAGCTGTGGCCGGGTGAGGACCCGCTGGGGCAGACGATCCAGGTCGCGCGCTCGGGCGCGGCGGCGGTGGCGCTCGAAGTCGTGGGCGTCGTCCCAGGGGTGCGCCAGGACATGTTCGACCCCTCGCCCCGCCCGCACGTGTACGTGCCGCTCGGATCCCACTACCAGGCCAACCTGAACCTCCACGTCCGCGCGGCCGGGGGGGCAGTGGAGGCGGAGGGGGCCCTCGTCCAGGAGCTCCGGCAGCAGATCCGGGCGGTGGACTCCGAGCTGCCGGTGGTGCAGCTCCGCACGCTGCGCGCGCACCGGGACGCGAGCCTGACGCTCTGGGCGGTGCGGACCATCGCCCTGCTCTTCACCGCCTTCGGGCTGCTCGCCCTCTTCCTCGCGGTGGTGGGCGTCTACGGCGTCCGGTCGTACCTGGTCGCGCGGCGCACGCGCGAGTTCGGGATCCGGATGGCGCTCGGGGCCACGGCTCGCGACGTGCGCCGGCTCGTGCTGGGCGAGGGCCTCCAGGTGCTCGCCGTGGGGCTGGGCATCGGCCTCGTTCTCTCCTCCCTAGTGGCCCGGGTGCTCACGGGCATACTCTACGAGGTGAGCGCTACCGATCCCACGACCTTCGCTCTCGCCCCCGTCCTGCTCGGTCTGGCGACGCTCGCGGCGTGCGAGCTGCCGGCGCGGCGCGCCACGCGGGTGGCCCCGATGACCGCCCTCCGCCACGAGTGACACGCAAGGCCTCGCTCAGACGGCGAACCCGTGCTGCTTCCGGTGGTGCGGTCCGTCGAACGCCACCGTCGACTTGAAGAGCTCGTAGCGGCCATCCCCCGCCACGTCGGCTACGCGTGCGAGCAGCGCCGATTTCTCGGCCGTGCTCATGGGAGTGAACGAGCGGGCCAGCGCCACCGCTTCCTTGAGCTGATCGAGCGTCGTGAGCCCGACCACCTGTGTCGAGACGGGCATGCTGAGTGAGTAGCGATAGGCCTCGGCCGCGGTAAGGCCGGACTGGGCCATGATTCCCGGGGGCGCGTTGCCGCCTCCCCCGTAGCCCTTCATGCCGATGACGCCCACCTTCTTCTCGAGGCACACCGGGACGACCTGGTTCTGGAAGCTGCGGTATCGGGCGTCCATGACGTTGATCGGCATCTGGGCGGCGTCCCAGTCGAACGGCTTGCCGAGCATCTTGAGGTGGATGCGCGGGTCCTTGTGCCCGGTGAAGCCGATGAATCGCACCTTGCCCGCCTTGCGCGCGTCCAGGGCCGCCTTGATGCCGCCCTTCTCGAACACCCAGTCCGGGTCGTTGTCGTAGCACATCTCGTGGAACTGCCACAGATCGACGCGGTCGGTCTTGAGGCGGCGCAGGCTGTCCTCCAGGCACTTCATCGACCCGTCGTAGTCCCGCTCGCAGTTCTTCGTCATCAGGAAGGCCTTGTCGCGCCGACCGCCTTCCGCGAGCGCGCGGCCCATGAGCTCCTCGGAGCGGCCGTCGTGGTAGTCCCACGCGTTGTCGAAGAACGTGATCCCCTCGTCGAGGGCGACCTGCATGAGGCGAATCGACTCCGCGTCGTCCTTCATGCTGCCGATGTGCCAGCCGCCGATGCAGAGGATCGAGACGCGCTGTCCCGTGCGGCCGAGTACGCGCGTCGGCACTCCGGTGGCGGATGGCCCGCTCGTCTGCGCGAGCACGTCCTCGGCGAGGGTGGCGAGCGCCATCCCCGCCGCCGCCTGCTTGAGGAAGTCCCGGCGACCGGTCATGTCCATGGCTACCTCCCTCGGTGATCCCGTCGCGATTCTACAGCCTGTTCGATCGTACGAATCCACCGAGAATCACCGCCGCCCGCCGGCAGGCTCACGGTGTGGGTAGAATGGCGCCCATTCCATGAAGGCCCTGGTCTACGTCGCGCCGGAAAGGGTCGAGATCCAGGACTTCCCCGAGCCCGTCGCCAGGGAGGGCGAGGTCCTCCTCGGGGTGTCCGCTGCGGGGATCTGCGGCTCCGACATCCACGGCTTCCTCGGGCACAGCGAGCGCCGCCAGCCCGGCCTCGTGATGGGCCACGAGTCGGTGGCCACGATCCTGGAGCTCGGGCCGGCGGTCGAAGGGTGGCGCCGCGGACAGCGCGTGTCCTTCAATCCCCTCGTGAGCTGCCGGGGGTGCCCGGCCTGCCTCTCCGGACGGCAGAACGTCTGCCCGGACTGGCGCGTCTTCGGCATGGACCGGCTCCACGGGACCTACGCGGAGCGCGTGGCCGTCCCCGCCCGCCAGCTCTACCCGCTCTCGGAGTCGCTGCCGGAGACGGAGGCCGTGCTCATCGAGCCGCTCGCGGTGCTCCTCCACGCCTTCCGCATCTCGGAGCCCGAGGCCGTGGAGAGCGTGGCGATCGTGGGGGCGGGGCCGATCGGGTGCCTGGCCCTCGTGCTCGCGCGGCAACGCGGCATCGGGCGGATAGCGGTGGTCGACATCTCCGAGGAACGCCTCGAGGTGGCGCGAGCCCTGGGGGCCGACCGCGTCGTCCACGCCGAGCGCGAGGACGCCGTGGAAGCGGTGCGCGCGCACACGGGCGGCGGCGCCGACTACGTGGTGGAGGCGGTGGGAACGGAGGGAGCGCGGCGCACCGCGGTGGCGGCGGGGGCCAAGGGCGGGCGCACGGTCTTCCTGGGGATCGCCACGAACGACTCCGCGCTGCCGTTCACGACGCTCATCCGCAACGAGCAGGCGATCTTCACGTCCTTCGCCTACACCCCCCGCGACTTCGAGGCGTCGGTGCGGATGATCGAGGCGCGGCGCTTCGACCTCAAGCCCTGGACCGAGGTCCGGCCCCTCGCCGAGGGCCAGGAAAGCTTCCTGAAGATGGCGCACCGCCCGGGCTCCACGCTGAAGCTCATGCTCGAGATATGACGGCGGCCGCCGTCCCCGTGACGGCCGCGACGGCGGCAGACCAGGGAGCGCGTGTCCTCGGCCAGGTCATCGGCCGGCTCGTGCCCTTCATCTTCATCTGTTACGTGATCGCCTACGTGGACCGGGTCAACATCGGCTTCGCGGCGAATGCCATGCAGAAGGACCTGGGCCTGAGCGACGCCGCCTACGGCCTCGGGGCCGGTCTCTTCTTTCTCGGCTACTTCCTCTTCGAGGTTCCAAGCAACCTGATCCTCGAGCGCGTGGGGGCCCGCCTGTGGATCGCCCGCATCATGATCGTCTGGGGCTTCGTCTCCATGGCCATGATGCTCGTGAAGGGGGCGGCGAGCTTCTACACGCTGCGCATCCTGCTCGGCCTCGCGGAGGCCGGGTTCTTCCCGGGGATGGTCCTCTACCTGACCTACTGGATCCCCGCCCGGGATCGGGCGCGGGCGGGGGCGCTCTTCATGACCGCCGCCCCCGTCACGATGGTGATCGGTGCCCCCGTGTCCGAGGCGCTGCTCGGGCTCGACGGCCGGCTCGGCCTCCACGGCTGGCAGTGGCTCTTCCTCGTCGAGGGCTTTCCCGCCGTCGTGCTCGGCCTCCTCGCGCTCCGCTACCTCACCGACCGTCCGGAGGAGGCGCAGTGGCTCGCCGACGCGGACCGCGAGTGGCTGAGCCGGACGATGGCCGAGGAGCGCGCCGCGCGCACCGCGCACGGCCACGCATCGGTCGTGCGCGGGCTCCTCAACGGCAAGGTCGCGCTCCTCTGCACGATCTGGTTCTTCAACACGCTCGCCACCTACGGCGTCTTCCTTTGGCTCCCCAAGATCCTCCGCGAGGCCTCGGGCTGGGAGGGCTGGCGGCTGAGCGCGATCACCGCCGTGCCGTTCCTGATCGCCCTCGTGGGAATGGTGCTGATCGGAAGGCACTCCGACCGGACGCAGGAGCGCAAGTGGCACGTCGCCGCCTGCGCGCTCACCGCGGCCGTCGGCCTCGTGTTCGCGGCGTCCTTCTCCACGAGCGTGCCCCTGATCGTGGCCGGCTTTGCGCTGTCCCAGCTCGGGCAGCGCGCCGTGCAGGGAGTGTTCTGGGCGATCCCCCCGATCTTCCTCGGGGGCGGCGCCGCCGCGGCAGGGATCGCGATCATCAACGCGGTGGGGAACCTGGGCGGGTTCGTCGGGCCCGCGGTGGTGGGCTGGCTCCGCTCCTCCGGCTACGGCTACGCGAACGGGCTCCTGTTCCTCGCGGGGGCGCTGGTCGTTCAAGCGTCGCTCGTCGCCTCCCTGCGTCTGCCCCGCCCAGGGAAGGAGTCGTGACCGCCGCCGACGAGACCCTGCCCCCGGGGCCGGGAGAGCTGCCGCCCTGGGAGGTCGCCGACCTTCCGGCCCCCCCTCCGTTCGGGTGGCGAAACGCACTGAAGGTCATCGGCCCCGGCGCGATCATGGCCGCGACCTCGATCGGCGGGGGCGAATGGCTGGTGGGACCGGCCGCCGCGGTCAAGTACTCGTCGCAGATCTTCCTGATCGCCACCGTCGCCATCCTGCTGCAGGTCGCTCTTCAACCTGGAGGCCATCCGATACACCCTCTACACGGGCGAGCCGATCTGCTCGGGGATCATGCGCCTCAAGCCCGGCCCCCGGTTCTGGGCCGGCTTCTACATCCTGCTCGGCTTCCTCCAGCTCGGATGGCCCGCCCTTGCGGGCAGCGCGGCGGCCACGCTTCTCGGGGCGTGGATGGGGACGGATGCCGGGAGCGCCCGACCAGCCCACCCAGGCCCTCGGTCGCGACCGCGCTCATCCTCGCGGTCGTCTTCATCCTCTCCTTCGGGGGGACGATCGAGCGCATGCTCGAGTACTTCGCGTGGACGATGCTGGGCGTCGTCTTCGTCTTCCTGATCGCGGTCAACGTGCTCTTCGTGCCCTTCGCGCACTGGGCGGAGACGCTCGCCGGCTTCTTTCGCCTTTCCGGGCTGCCCCACCCCGATCGACTGGGGCCTCATCGGCGCCCTCGCCGCCACCGCGGGCTCGGGCGGGATCGGCAACCTCACCATCACGAACTGGATCCGCGACAAGGGCTTCGGCATGGGCTCGAGAGTGGGGGCGATCCCGAGCGCCGTGGGGGGCAAGGAGATCCCGCTCTCGCACGTGGGCATGGTCTTCCCGGCCGCGGGGGAGAACCTCGCGCGGTGGCGCGAGTGGCTCCGCTACGTCCACCTCGACCAGATCTGGGTGTGGGGCCTATTCTGCTTCCTCGGGATGTACCTGAACGTGAACCTCGCCACCGCGATCGTGCCCCCGGGAACGGACCTCCAGGGTCTGGCCGCGGGAGCCTACCAGGCGGAGTACCTCGCCCGGATCTGGCCGGGCTTCTGGTTCCTCACCCTCTTCAACGGCTTCTGGATCCTCTTCAAGACCCAGCTCGGGAACACGGACATCCTGGTGCGCACGGTCGACGGACGCGGTCTGGATGTCCTCGGCCCGCGCGCGGGCGGGGAAGCGCGGCATCCGCGCCGTCTACTACGGGATCCTGGTCGTCTTCTCCGTCTGGGGCGCGATCGTGATCCGGTCCGCCTCGCCGTTCGCGCTCTTCAAGCTGCTCGCCAACGTGGCGGGCCTGGTGCTCGTCGATCGCCGGCGTGCAGATCTTCCTCGTCAACCGCCGCTTCCTGCCGCGCGCGCTGCGGCCTTCCCCGTGGAGAGAGGCGGGGCTCCTGCTCTGCTCCGCCTTTTACGCGTTCTTCGCGTGGTTCGGCTTGCGGGACATGGCGCGGACACTGGTGCCCTAGATGGAGACGACGGAATCCCTACGACTCGTGGCCCGCCGCGTTTTCCGGGGGTGCCTCGCCTACACGGCGGCGATCACGGTCGCCTGGCTCGGCACGCTCGCCTTCGCCCCTCCGGATGCCGTCTTCTTCCGACAGTACCGGCCGGACCGCCAGAGCCTCGTCAACGTCGCCATCGGGTTCCTGTTCTTCAACATCCTGTGGGGCTGGATCTGGTGACCTCCACCGGCCGGACCTGATCCTCATGGACGTGATCATGCCGCGCATGACCGGCCTCGAGGCCTGCCGCGAGCTGCGGCGCCGCGCGGGAACGGAGCGGACCCCGATCATCCTCGTCCACCCGGGGGGAGTCCGACAACGTGGAGGCGGGCTACGAGAGCGGATGCAGCGACTACATCACCAAGCCGATCGACGGTTTGGAGCTCCTGACCAAGGTCAGGAGCCACCTCGGGGAGTGACGGCATGACGAAGGGCGGCGGAGACCACTGGGCGCACATGGAGTAGGTGCTCGAGGACACGCGGCGCTACTCCCGGGGGCTGCTCATCGAGCACGAGAAGCTCCGTGCCCGCGCGCTCGTGCTGGAGACCCAGCGCGCGCGCCTCGAGGAGGAGCTGCTCGCGGTCCGGCACGACCTCCGGCGGGAGCAGGCGGAGGGGGACGAACTCCGAGCGGCCCTCAGCGGGTCGGACAGGGAGATGACGCGCCTCGCCGAGCGCCGCGTCGAGGTGGAGCAGAAGAACTCGCACCTGACGCTCCTCTGCGGGGCGGGCTTCCGTCTCTTCCACGGGTCGCTCGACCGCCGGGAGGTGCTCGACCGCATCCGCGAGGTGGTAGCCGACGTCGTGGGCTCGGAGGAGATCGCGGTCTTCAGCCTCGCTCCCGACCGGCCCCTGCTCCGGCTCGAGCAATCTTTCGGCGCGCCCGCTTCCTTTCCCGAGATCCCGCTCGGCGCCGGGCTCATCGGCCGCTCGGTGGCGCAGGGGCAGACGTGGGTGGCGGGGCGGTCGCAGGGTGGCGAGCCTTTTCCTTACGAGAAAGACCTCCAGGCCTCGATCCCCCTCCTCGTGGAGGGCCGGCCGGTGGGCGCCCTCGCGATCTTCCGGCTGCTCCCGCAGAAGCCGAAGCTCGAGAGCCACGACCTCGACGCCTTCGAGATCCTCTCCATCCACGCGGGGACCGCCCTCCACTGCGCGTCCCTTCTCGCGCGGGTGAGGGACCCGATCGCGTCGTGATTGCGGCCGGGGGGACGGTCGCGAGTGCCCAGGCGGCGTCCGCCCATCCCCTCCTCTACCTTCACGCCGGGCAGCTCGCGGTCTTCCGCGAGCCGCGGGCGATCTCCACGGTCCTCGGCTCCTGCGTGGCCGTGTGCCTCTGGGACGCGGAGCGGGGCGTGGGCGGGATGAACCACTACCTGCTCCCTCACCGTGCGGGGGCGGGTGAGACCTCTCCCCGCTTCGGCAACGTGGCGATGGGGCGGCTCCTCGACGAGGTCGTCCGCCTCGGCGGGCGCTTTTCGCACCTCCAAGCCAAGGTCTTCGGAGGCGCCTCCGTCCTCGGCTCGCCCCGTCCCGGCGTGGAGCCGCCCGGGGAGCAGAACGTTCGGCTCGCCCGCAGCCTGCTCGGGGCGGCGGGGATCCCCATCACCGCCGAGGACACGGGAGGCAGCCGCGGCCGGCGCCTGATCTTCCAGACCGACGACGGCCTCGCGTTCGTGAAGCGGATCTAGGCGCTCCCGTGGAGCTCGACTTCGAAGGTCTGATGCAGACGTTCCTCGGGGAGTGCGAGGAGAGCCTCCACGCGATGGAGCAGGCCCTCCTCGCCCTCGAGGCCCGCCCGGAGGACCACGAGCAGGTGCAGATGCTCTTCCGCATGGCCCACACGTTGAAGGGCAACGCGATGTCGCTCGGCTTCACGGACCTCGCGGATTTCACGCACGGCCTCGAGGAGGTGCTCGACCGCCTGCGGTCGCGGCAGATCCCCGTCACCGCGCAGGCGGTGAGCCTGCTCCTCGCCTCCGTGGACGCGCTCAGGGAGATGCTCTCTTCCGCGGGAACCCGCGAGCGATGAAGCCGAAGCACACGGCGCTCCTCGAGCGGCTGCGAGGTCTCGCCGGGGCCGCGGCCGCGGAGGCGGCTCCCCTTGCCCTCGAGACGCCCTCGGCGGCGAGCCCCACGGAGGGGCGGCGCGCCCGCACGCTGCGCGTGGACGTCCTCACTCTGGATCACCTGCTGGACCTCACCGGCGAGATGGCGGTGGCCCGCGGCCGCCTCCGCGAGATCCTCGAGCGTTCCGGGGACACGGAAGCCCTGGAGGCGCACCGCGAGGCCGACCGCCTCCACGCCCACCTCCAGGAGCTCGCCATGCGCGTGCGCCTCCTCCCTGTCGGTCCGAGCTTCGCCCGCCAGGCCCGCACCCTACGCGAGGCCGCGGCGGCGCTCGGAAAGAAGGCCCGCCTCGAGACCTCGGGGGAGGGGATCGAGGTGGACACGAAGATCCTCGAGCAGATGAGCGATCCCTTGACCCATCTCGTCCGCAACGCGGTGGGCCACGGCATCGAGTCGCCCTCCGCCCGCGCCGCGCTCGGAAAGGACCCCGCGGGAACGGTGAGCCTCCGCGCCTACCGCGAGACGGGAAGCATCTTCATCGAGGTCGCGGACGACGGGGCCGGGCTCGACCGCGCGCGCATCCTCCAGACGGCCCGCGAGCGCGGCCTCGTCGAGGGAGGGGCGGGCCCGCTCACGGACACCGAGATCCACCACCTGATCTTCGAGCCGGGGTTCTCGACGGCGCTTGAGGTGAGCGACGTCTCGGGGCGCGGGGTGGGCCTGGACGTGGTGCGCCGCAACGTGGAAGCCCTTCGGGGGGCGCTCACCGTGGCGAGCCGGGACGGCCAGGGGACCACGTTCACCGTGCGCCTTCCCCTCATGCTGACGATCATCCAGGGCTTCGGGCTCGAGGTGTCGGGGGAGACGTTCGTGGTGCCGCTCGAGTCGGTGTTGGAGTGCGTCGACCTTCCCGGATCGGCGGCGCCCCGCGAAGAGGCGACGGGCATCCTCAACTTGCGCGGCGCGCCGGTGCCGTTCGTGCGCTTGCGCCACCACCTCGGCCTCGTCGGGGAGGCGGCCGAGCGCGAGCAGGTGGCGGTGGTGAAGCACCGCGACCGGTGCTACGGGCTCGTCGCCGACTCGCTGCTCGGCGAGGCGCAGACCGTGGTCAAGCCCCTGGGCCGGCTCTTCAAGGGAGTGCCCTCGGTCGCGGGATCCACCATCCTCGGCAACGGGCGCGTGGGCCTGCTTCTGGACGTGGCCACCGTGGTCGAGGACGCGCGCCGCGCGTCCTGACGGGAGGGGACGAGGTGCCGAGTCCCGAACGCGGCGCCCCCGCGCTGACCGCGGGCGAGTTCCGTCTCTTCCAGGAGCACGTGCGCCGGGAGGCGGGGATCCATCTCTCGGACGCCAAGGGCCCGCTCCTCGTCGGCCGCCTCGCGCGCCGCTTGCGCGAGCTGGGGATCGGCTCGTTCCGGGAACACTTCTCCCGGGTGACGCGGGATCCCGCGGAGGGCGTGCGCCTGCTCGATCTCCTGAGCACGAACCAGACGGCCTTCTTCCGCGAGCCCGCGCAGTTCGAGTTCCTCGAATTGCACCTCCTTCCCGCGATCCGGCGGCAGGCCCGGGAGGGGACGCGTCCCCGCCGGCTCCGCGTCTGGAGCGCGGCCTGCTCCACGGGCGAAGAGCCGTTTTCGCTGGCCATGGTCCTGCTCGACGCCTTCCCCTCCGGCTCCGGGTGGGACCTCGAGATCCTCGCCAGCGACATCTCCACCCGCGTCCTCGAGCACGGCCGCGCGGGGGTGTTCTCCCTCGAGAGGGCAAAGGAGATCCCGGACCGCTTCCTGAGGGCGTTCATGCTCAGGGGGCGCCGCACCCAGGAAGGCAAGCTGAAGGCGGGCCCCGATCTGCGCTCGCTCGTGCGCTTCGAGCACGTCAACCTCAACGCGAAGCCGCCGCTCCCGGGGCCCTTCGATCTCATCTTCTGCCGGAACGTCCTCATCTACTTCGGCAAGGAGGAGAAGCGCCGTGTCCTGCAGCGCCTCTTCGCCCAGCTCGCCCCCGGAGGCTGCCTCTTCCTCGGCCACGCCGAGAGCCTCGCCGGCGTCGTCGACACGGCGCGGGCCGTGGGACCCATGGTCTACACGCACGCCCGTCCGCTCGAGGGCGGGCGCGCGCGGGCGCGGGTCTAGGAGGGCGGGTGCCGGGAGCGGGCGGACGGCTCGGCGTGCTCGTCGTGGACGACTCCGCGGTGGTGCGCCAGGTCATGACCGCGCTCCTCTCGCAGGAGCCGGACATGGTGGTGACGACGGCCGCCGATCCCCTCATCGCGATGGACAAGATGCGCGTCTCGCGGCCGGACGTGATCCTGCTCGACCTCGAGATGCCTCGGATGGACGGCCTGACCTTCCTCCGGCGGATCATGAAGGACGACCCCCGCCCCGTGGTCGTGCTGTCCACCCTCGCCACGCGAGGGGCCGAGGCCGCCGTGCGCGCGCTCGACGAGGGAGCGGTCGCGGTGGTGGCCAAGCCGCGGCTGGCCGTCCGAAGCTTCCTTCACGAGTCCGCGATGATGCTGATCGACGCCGTGCGCGCGGCCGCCCAGGCCCGCCTGGGGCCGCGGTCCCCTCACGTGCGAACGGCCTCTCCCCGATGGAGCGCGGACGTCGTCCTCCCCGCCGGCCCCGCCCTGCGCAGCGCCCAGGGTGGCGACGCGATCGTGGCGGTGGGCGCGTCCACCGGCGGGACGGAAGCGCTCCGCGCCCTCCTCGAGCCCCTGCCCCCGGACGCCCCGCCCCTCGTGATCGTCCAGCACATGCCCGAGGTCTTCACCCGCGCGTTCGCGGAGCGCCTCGACCGGGTCTGCCGCATCGAGGTGAAGGAGGCGGAGGCGGGGGACCGCGTCGTCCGCGGGCGGGCCCTCGTGGCCCCCGGCAACCGCCACCTGCTCGTGCGGCGCGAGGGCGCCCAGTACGTGGCCGAGCTCCGCGACGGTCCCCTCGTCTCGCGTCATCGACCCAGTGTCGACGTGCTCTTCCGCTCGACGGCGCAGGCGGCGGGGCCGAACGGCGTGGGCGTGATCCTCACGGGGATGGGTGACGACGGCACCGCCGGCCTCCTCGAGATGAAGGCGGCGGGGGCCGCTACCCTCGCCCAGGACGAAGCCTCGTGCGTGGTATTCGGCATGCCCAAGGAGGCGATCCTCCGCGGGGCGGTGGATCAGGTCCTGCCGCTCTCCCGGATCCCCTGGGCGCTGCTCCAGGCGGCGACGACGGAGAGGCGGCGGGCGGCGAGGTCGAACTCCGTCCGGACCGAGTAGCCTCTCTATCGCTCCTTTCCCGCCCGCCACTTCCACTCGCGGATCTCGGGGAGGTCCTCGCCCTTCTCGCAGATGTGCTCGCGGTGCTCGATGAGCTTGTCCCGCAGGGCCTGCTTGACGTAGGCCGCCCGCGCCCCGAGGGCGGGCACGCGGTCGATCACGTCGCCCACGAGGTGGAAGCGGTCGAGGTCGTTGAGCACGACCATGTCGAACGGGGTGGTGGTCGTTCCCTCCTCCTTGTAGCCGCGCACGTGCAGGTTCTCGTGGTTGCGGCGGCGGTACGTGAGCTGGTGGACGAGGGACGGGTAGCCGTGGAAGGCGAAGACCACCGGCTTGTCCGGGGTGAACAGGACCTCGAAGTCGCGGTCCGGGAGCCCGTGGGGATGCTCGGACGCGGGCTGCAGCGTCATGAGGTCCACCACGTTGACCACCCGTACCTTCAGGTCCGGGAAGAATCGGCGGAGGAGGTCCACCGCGGCCAGCGTCTCGAGTGTCGGGACGTCGCCCGCGCAGGCGAGGACCACGTCCGGCTCGCCCCCGCGGTCGCTCGAGGCCCATTCCCAGATCCCGATCCCCGCCGTGCAATGCTTGACCGCGGCATCCATGTCCAGCCATTGCGGCGCGGGCTGCTTGCCCGCCACCACGACGTTCACGTAGTGGCGGCTCCTCAGGCAGTGGTCGGTTACCGAGAGCAGGGTGTTCGCGTCGGGAGGAAGGTAGATCCGGATGACCTCGGACTTCTTGTTCGCCACGTGATCGAGGAAGCCGGGGTCCTGGTGGCTGAAGCCGTTGTGGTCCTGCCGCCAGACGTGAGAGGTGAGCAGGTAGTTCAGCGAGGCCACGGGGCGGCGCCAGGGGATGCGCGCGGTGGACTTCAGCCACTTCGCGTGCTGGTTGAACATCGAATCCACGATGTGGATGAACGCCTCGTAGCAGGAGAAGAAGCCGTGGCGCCCGGTCAAAAGGTATCCCTCCAGCCAGCCCTGACAGAGGTGCTCGCTCAGTACCTCCATGACCCGCCCGTCGGGGGAGACGTGGTCGTCGTGGGGGGAGATCTCGCCCGTGGAGCACCGGTCGCTCGCCTCGAAGACGGCCCCCCATCGGTTGGAGGCGGTCTCGTCCGGACCGAAGATCCGGAAGTTGCGGGCCTCCGCGTTCATCCTCATCACGTCGCGCAGGTACTGGCCCTGCACGCGCGTGGCCTCCGCGTCGAGCGCCCCCGGCTTCGCCACCTTCACCGCGTACTTCCGGAAATCGGGGAGCCGGAGATCGCGCAGCAGGAGCCCGCCGTTCGCGTGGGGATTGGCCCCCATGCGGCGGGTCCCCCGCGGGGAGAGGTCCTGGAGCTCGGCGAGAAAGCGCCCCTGGGCGTCGAAGAGTTCTTCCGGGCGGTAGCCCTTCATCCACTTCTCCAGGAGCTTCACGTGCGCGGGGTGTGACTGCATCTCGCCCATCGGCACCTGGTGCGACCGGAACGTGCCCTCGGTGGTCTTTCCGTCCACCTCGCGCGGCCCCGTCCAGCCCTTGGGCGTGCGAAGGACGATCATCGGCCAGCGCCGCCGCTTCTTGAATCCGTTCGCGCGCGCGTCCTTCTGGATGTCCCGGATGTCCGCGACCACCGTGTCGAGGGTCGCGGCCATGAGCGGGTGCATGACACTCGGGTCGTCGCCCTCCACGAAGTGCGGCTCGTAGCCGTAACCGCGGAAGAGCGCCTCCTGCTCGTCGCGGGGGATCCTCGCGAGCACGGTGGGACCCGCGATCTTCCAGCCGTTCAGGTGGAGGATGGGGAGGACCGCGCCGTCCCGCGCGGGATTCAGGAACTTGTTGGAGTGCCAGCTCGCGGCGAGGGGACCCGTCTCCGCCTCCCCGTCTCCCACCACGCAGGCCACGACGAGGTCGGGGTTGTCGAACGCGGCGCCGTAGGCGTGGGAGAGCGCGTAGCCGAGCTCGCCCCCCTCGTGGATGGAGCCCGGGGTCTCCGGGGCGACGTGGCTCGGAATGCCGCCCGGGAACGAGAACTGTTTGAAGAGCCGCCGCATCCCGTCCTCGTCCGTCGACATGTCGGGATACACCTCGCTGTACGACCCTTCGAGGTAGGTGTTCGCCACGAGGCCGGGGCCGCCGTGCCCGGGCCCCGCGATGTAGATCATGTCGAGGTCCTG
This sequence comes from uncultured Acidobacteriota bacterium, assembly GCA_963742595.1. Classification (GTDB taxonomy): domain Bacteria; phylum Acidobacteriota; class Vicinamibacteria; order Fen-336; family Fen-336; genus CAVPGH01. Next base: position 3,763,779 of record CAVUMT010000001.1, read on the forward strand.
GTCCTTGATCACGCGGTTCAGGTGCACGTAGACGAAGTTGAGCCCGGGGGTCGTCCCCCAGTGTCCGAGGAGCCGCGGCTTGACGTGGTCGAGGAGGAGGGGCTTCCGGAGGAGCGGGTTGTCGAGCAGGTAGATCTGGCCCACCGAAAGGTAGTTGGCGGCCCGCCACCAGGCGTCCATGCGGCGGAGGAGATCGGTCTTCGGGGGGACGCGGTCGAGCTTCTTCATGCGGCAGAGGGTAGCAGAGCCGGCACTCGGCGTAGAATCACTCCGCGATGAGCGAGACGCCGCGGATCCTCGTTTCCAACGACGACGGCTACATGTCCGCGGGCATCCAGGCCCTGGCGGAGGCCATGGAGGGCCTCGGCGAGGTGTGGGTGGTGGCACCGCTCAGCGAGCAGAGCGCCTCCTCCCACGCCATCTCCATCCACCGCCCCATCCGGCTGCACGAGGTGCGGCCGCGCTGGTACGCGGTGGACGGCACGCCCACCGACTGCTCGTGGATCGGGATCAACCACATCCTCCGCGACCGCCGGCCCACCCTCGCGGTTTCCGGGATCAACCACGGGCCGAACCTCGCGGACGACGTGACGTACTCGGGAACGGTGGCGGCGGCGATGGAGGCGTCGATCCTCGGCGTGCCCGCCATCGCCTTCAGCCTCGCCACGCGCCAGAATTTCACGTTCGGCCCCGCCGCGAAGTTCGCGCGCGCCCTCGTGACGGCCGCCCTCCGCGAACGCGACCTCCTCCCCGGGATGCTCCTGAACGTGAACGTGCCGGGAGGAGAGCCCGAGGGCTACGCGGTCACGCGTCTGGGCAAGCACTCCTACGGGTCCGACGTGGTGGAGAAGGTCGATCCCCGCGGCCGCAAGTACTACTGGATTGGCGGCAACGAGTACCAGCACGAGGACATCCCGGGGAGCGACTGCAACGTGGTTCTGCGCCAGCGCCGCATCTCCGTGACCCCGATGCAGCTCGACCTCACCGACGACGGGATGCTCTCCCGCGTGGCGGGCTGGCCCCTGGACGGCTTCGCGCGCCAGGGAGGCTGACGCTCGCCCATGGGGGGGGCGTCCTCGGATCGCCGCTCCGCGGGCTCGCTCTTGCGCGCGCTCCGCGACCGCCTGCGGGGCGCGCGGACCGACAGCGTGGGCACCGCTACCGGGGGTCCCACCGTTCGCCCCTCCGTCGCGAGCGACCTGCCCGACCGCATCGGGCCCTATCGCGTCGTGCGCCAGATCGGCCAGGGAGGAATGGGGGTCGTCTTCGAGGCGCGCGACGACCGGCTGGAGCGGGCGGTCGCGATCAAGACGATCAAGGGAGGGCCCGACGACCAGAGCGCGAAGCGCTTCCTGCGCGAGGCGCGCGCGGCCGCCGGCCTCAACCATCCCCACGTCTGCCACGTGTACGAGATCGGCGAGCACGAGGGCGGGCTCTTCATCGCCATGGAGCTCCTGGCGGGGGAGTCCCTGCAGGAGCGCCTGCTGCGCGGGGCGATGCTCCTCGGCGACGCGCTGCCCGTCGGGCTCGGCATCCTGTCCGCGCTCCAGGCCCTTCACGCCCACGGCCTCGTCCACCGCGACCTCAAGCCTTCGAACGTGTTCCTCACTCCCCACGGGGTGAAGCTCCTCGACTTCGGCCTCGCCCGCTCGTCCGTCCCCTTCGGGACCCTCACGTCCCCGGGGGAGCTCCCGAGCGACCTCACGCAGCCGGGGGCCGTGGTGGGCACGCCGCGCTACATGTCCCCCGAGCAGGTGCAGGGGCGCGGGGTCGACTTCCGGACCGACCTCTTCGCGGTGGGCGCCGTGCTCTTCGAGATGCTGGCGGGGCGCCCCGCGTTCCTGGGGGAGACCGTCGTGGAGATCCTCTACGCGACGCTTCACGAGCACCCCCCCGCCCTCACTGGGTCGTCGGGGGTGATCGCGGCCGACCGCGTCATCCGCCGCGCCCTCGCCAAGGACCCGAGGAGCCGTCCGGCGAGCGCCGAAGCGATGGGCCGCGAGCTCGCGGCCATCCCGCAGGCGGCCACCGGCGAGGCCCAGGTGTCGGCCCGGCCCCTGACGCGCCTCGTGGTGCTGCCCTTCCGGCTCCTGCGGCCCGATTCCGACATGGAGTTCCTCGGTCCGGGCCTCGCCGACGCGATCTCCACGTCGCTCGCCGGTCTCAAGCCTCTCGTGGTGCGCTCGAGCGCGGCCGCGGCGCGCTTCACCGGGGAGTCGCCCGACCTCAAGTCGATCGCGGCCGAGGTGGACGTGGACCTCGTGATGCTGGGAACGCTGTTGCGCGCGGGGGGCGAGGTGAGAGCCACGGCCCAGCTCGTGGAGGCTCCCGCGGGGACGCTCGTGGCGTCCCACGTCGTCCAGACCGCGGTGGGGGACGTGTTCCGCCTGCAGGACGAGCTCGCCCGCCGCATCGTGGCCTCGCTCGCCCTCCCCCTCGGGGGACGCGAGGCGCCGCGGAAGAGCGAGGCGCCGGAGAGCGCGCACGCCTACGAGCTCTTCCTGCGGGCGAACGAGAGGAGCCGCGACTACTCCCAGATGAAGGCGGCGCGCGACCTCTACGAGCGCTGCCTGGCCGAGGACCCGCGGTACGCCCCCGCCTGGGCGCGGCTCGGCCGCGCGCATCGGCTCGTCGGGAAGTACATCGAGGACGCGGACGGGAACGGCCGCCGGGCCGAGGAGGCGTTCCTCCGGGCCCTCGAGCTCGCCCCTGACCTCTCGATCGCGCACAAGCTGTACGCGCACTTCGAGGCGGAGAGCGGGCGCGTGCGCGAGGCGATGAGCCGCCTCCTCGGCCGGGCCCGGGAGGACCGGAACGACGCCGAGCTCTTCGCGGGCCTCGTCCACGCTTGCCGCTACGCCGGGCTCTTCGAGGCCTCGGTCGCCGCGCACGAGGAGGCGCGGCGGCTCGACCCCCACGTGCCCACGAGCCTCGCCTTCACCCTCTACCTCCACGGGGACTTCGACCGACTCCTGCGCGAGGGCGACTCCGTGATCGACGTGGAGCCCAAGATCTTCGCGCTGGTGGCCCAGGACCGGATGGCCGACGCGCGCGCCCTCAGCTTCGAGAGCCCGCTCCCCGCGGTGTTCGGGAAGGTCGCGGAGAGCCTGCGGGCGTGGGTGGACGGCCGGCGCGAGGAGGCGGCCGACTCCTTCGAGGAGTGCGTCGCCCTCCACCGCGATCCCGAGGCCTTCTACATGATCGCCTCGGGCCTCGCCCAGCTCGGACGTCCGGCCCGCGCGCTCGAGGTCCTGGAGCGCGCGGTGGGGACGGGATACTTCGTGGCCCCCGCCCTGCGCCGTGATCCTCTCCTCGACCCGGTGCGGGGTGAGCCTGCCTTCGGCTCTCTCGTGGCCCGGGCCGAGGAGGGACGAGCCCTCGCCCTCTCCGCCTTCCGTGAGGCGGGAGGGGACATGCTGCTGGGAGTGGCTAGATCTTCTTCTTGATGTCGATGCTGCCGTTGACCGTCTCGAGCTCCAGCTCGCGGCCGCCACTGCCGATCTGGCCAATGAGGTGCCGCCGGTTGACGCGGCCGGTCACGGTGAGGGGGAAGTCGGTGGAGATGCTTCCGTTCACGGTCTCCGCCTTCACCGTCGCGTTCGTGCCTTCCGGAAGGTCCAGGCGGATCCCTCCGTTCACGGTGGAGAGCTTCAGCTCGCCCGCCCAGTCCGCACGGCCGAGGCTGGCCCGGATCGCCCCGTTCACGGTCTCTCCGCGGGCGATACCCGCCGCCTCGAGGCGCACCCCGCCGTTCACGGTGTAGGCCTCCGCGTCTCCGGGCAGGCCCGTGGCCTCGATCCCCCCGTTCACGGTGCGGCCCACGAATCGAGCGCCCGCGGGGACCTTGACGGTGAACTCGACGTTCGTGTCGTTGTTGTGCACGCTCATGCTCCCGCCCTCGCCGGCCTGGCACTCGTTGGCCCGCCCTCCGCGGCTCGGGTAGACGGCGCAGATCGTGACACCTCCCGAGTGCTCGACCACCTTGATCTCCACCTCGTCGGGGTCGCTGCGGCGCGCCCGCTTGACCGCGGTCACCTCGGCCTCGTTGCCGGAGCCGGCGGTGGCCTCGATGCTCCCGTTGACCCCCTTGATCTCGACGACGCCCCCGCGGGGGATGGCGCCTCTCCAGCTGAAGTCCTCGGCGGCGGCGGGGAGGGAGAAGGCGGCGGCGGCGACGACGGCGATCGCGATCCTGTGATTCATGTCTCTTTCTCCTTGTCGGCCCTAGGGGCGCTTGCGGAGGTGGATGCCCCCGCTCAGTGTCTGGACGGTGACCTTCGCCCCCCCCGAGCCCACCGTGAAGCTCAGCTCCTTCTCGGGCGAGTGACGGCCCTTCTTGGGGGCGGCGGGGCCCAGCTCGTTTGTGATGTCCCCGCTGAACGTCGAGATCTCGAAGTCGGCGCCCACGGAGCCGGGGAGGACGAGCTCCACGCTGCCGCTCACCGTCTCCGCTTCGAGGATCGCCCGCTTGCCGAGGTCGCCCTCGAAGCGGATGCTTCCGGAGACCGCCTCGAGGTGCGCGCGCTCGAAGGTGCTGCCGGTGACGGTCAGCTCGCCGTTCACGGTCGAGGCTTCGACTTCTCCGCTCACCTCGCGCACCGTGACCGCGCCGTTCACGGACTCCGCGCGGATGCGGCCCCCCGCCTTCGCGACCTCGATGGAGCCGTTGACGCTCTGGAGCTCCACCTCCTTGGCCGCCCCCGACTGGGTGATGCTGCCGTTCACGGTCTCCGCGTAAACGGAGCCGGTGACGCCGGTGACGGTGATGGTGGCGTCGAAGCCCTCCACCTTCACCCGGCTGCCCGCGGGCACGGAGATCTCGAGGTCGGAGCGGATACCGTGCGGAGAGCCGTGCGTCTCCACCTCGATGTGGGTGCGGGCGGACGTGCCCGAGAAATCCAGCCCCTCCGCCCGCCGGCCGAGGGTGCCCCTCACCAGGACCTCGTTCTTGTCCCAGCCCACCACCTTCACCGACCCGCTCATGTTCTCGATGTCGACGGTGCCGTCGGCGGAGGCGGGACGGCTCTGCTCGACCCGGGTCTGGGCCCGGGCGGCGGACGGGGTCAGCACGGTCGAGGTCAGCGCCGCCGTCGCCGTCACGAAGAGAAGCTCGCGTCGCATGGGTGTTCCTTCCTTGGCTCTCTAGAGAGTCGTCGTCAGCTTCACGACCCGCCGCAGCACGTCCACCTTCCGGCGGTGGGTGGCGGCGAGCATCCGGGTCAGCTCGGGGTTCTCGGGGTCGCGCCGGAGGGCCTCGCGCACCTCGGCGAGGGCGCGGTCGATGACCTCGAGGTTCTTCTCGACGCTCGCGATCGTCTCCGGCGAGAAGGACTCCCGCCGCTCGTGGAGCGCGGCGAGGAGTGCTTCGGACGCGCGCACGTAGTCGCTCTCCGCCTCCGCGAGGGCGGGAGACTCCGAGGTCACGGCCACGGGAACGGTCCGGGGGCCCGCGAGGGGCGCCGAGCCGTCCCGGAGGAAGAAGGCGCCCGCGAGGGCGAGGACGACCGCGGCCGCCGCGGCCAGGAGGGTCCAGCTCGCGCGCGCGGGGGGCTGGAGGCGCTCCGCGATGCCCGGCCAGAGGTCGCGCTCCGGCGACGCCTGGCGGGGGAGGGCGGCCGCCTCCGCGAGGATCCGGCGCAGGCCGCGCTCCGCCTTCCGGCATTCCTCGCAGGACGCGAGGTGCAGCTCCACTTCCTGGAACTCGCCCTCCGCGAGCGTGCCGTCCACGTAGTCGTCGAGGTAGCGGTCGACTTCTCGGCAGGTCATGACTCGAGCACCTCTCGCAGGAGACGACGCGCGCGGTGGAGCTGGGCCTTCGACGTGCCCGTCGCCATCCCCAGCATCTTCGCGATCTCCTCGTGCTTGTAGCCTTCCACGTCGTGCAGGACGAAGACGGCGCGCGCTCCCGGGGGGAGCGTCGCCATCGCCTTCTCCAGGTCGAACCCCGCCTCCCGCGACGGCGGCTTCTCCGGCTTCTCGAACGGCTCGAGGTCGTCGGTGGCGAAGACGCGCGACGTCCGGCGGCGCCGCGACCGCCGCTCGGAGAGCGCGACGTTCACGGTGAGGGGGTAGAGCCAGGACGAGAAGGCGCTCTCCCCGCGGAAGGAGCCGAGCTTCTGCCAGGCCCGCACGAACACGTCCTGGGTGAGCTCCTCGGCGAGGGCTGCGTCCGATGCCATTCTCATGCACAGTGCGTACACTTTGCGTTCGTTCTCCCTGTAGAGCCGCTCGAAGGCGGACAGATCCCCGGCCTGCGCCAGGCGTACGAGGCGCTTTTCCTCGCTCCGCCGGTCCTCGTCGCTTCGGACCTCGATGGCGCTCGCCCCTTCCACGCTGATGATGCCGGCCTCCGCGTCCGTTGCGGCCCTCCTTGCTACCCACTGAGATGCTCGTGGAGGGCCCAGGGTTTGAAGGCAGGGAGCCGGTTAAATCGAGTCCAGTCTACGCCTTTCGGGAAGTCCGTGGTGTCGGGGATAATCGGGCCGCCCAGGAGGCTTCATGTTATCTCTCGTCGTTTTGGCGACGCTCGCCGGCGCCCCCCCGGAGCCCCGCTCGGGTGACTGGCGGGCGAAGGTCGAGGCCCACGTCCGGGCAAACCAGGCGGCGATCTTCCGGGAGTTCGTCGACCTCCTCGCGCTGCCGAACCTGGCCTCCGACACCCCGGGGATCCGCCGCAACGCGGAGCACATCGTGGGGATGCTGGAGCGCCGCGGCGTGGCGGCGCGGCTTCTCGACGGAGAGGGCGGGCCGACCCGGTTTACGGCGAGCTGCCTCGCCCCGGGGGCGCGGCGCACCGTGCTCTTCTACGCGCACTACGACGGCCAGCCCGTGGACCCGGCGAAGTGGGCCATCGCCGCCCTGGACGCCGGTGCTGCGCGACAAGGCGCTGCACGAGGGGGGCCGCGACCTGCCCCTCGACTCATCGCCGTTGCAGCGGGCGAGTGGCGGCTCTACGCCCGCTCCACCAGCGACGACAAGGCGCCGATCGTGGGCTTCCTGGCCGCGCTCGACGCCCTGAAGGCCGCCGGCGTGCCGTCCCTCGGTCAACCTCAAGTTCTTCTTCGAAGGCGAGGAGGAGGCGGGCTCGTCGCACCTGGCGGCGGTGCTCGCGCGGAACCGCGAGCTCCTGCAGGCGGACGCGTGGCTGCTCTGCGACGGGCCCGTCCACCAGACGCGCCGCATGCAGGTCTTCTTCGGCGCGCGCGGCGTGACCGGTCTGGAGCTGACCGTCTACGGCCCGCTGCGCGCCCTGCACAGCGGCCACTACGGCAACTGGGCGCCCAATCCCGCGGTGGCCCTGCGCAGAGCTGGTGGCCGGGTTGCGCGACGCCGACGGCCGCATCAAGGTCGCCGGCTTCTACGACGACGTGCGGCCGTTGACGGAGGCGGAGAAGGGTGCGCTCGCTGTCCGCGCCGGACGTCGACGCTGCCTTGCGGGCGGAGTTCGGCCTGGGCGCGACCGAGGCGGGGGGCGCGCGTCTCGTGGAGCGCATCATGCTGCCCGCCTTGAATGTCCGCGGGATCGCGGTCGGGCGGCGTGGGCGCTCGGGCGGCAAACGCGATTCCCACCGAGGCCACCGCCTCCATCGACTTCCGCCTCGTGCCCGACCAGACGCCCGAGAAGGTGCGCGCGCGGGTCGAGTCGCACCTTCGTTCGCGCTGGGCTACACGATCACCGCACGAGACGCCGACCGCCGACGTCCGACGCTCCACGGCCCGGCTCGTGAAGCTCGACTGGGACATGGGCTACCCCCCGGCGCGGACGGACATGGATCTTCCGTTCTCGCGCGCGGTCGTGCGCGTGGCCTCGGAGGCGGCGGGCGGCCCCGTGGTTTCGTTGCCGACCCTGGGCGGCAGCGTGCCCATGCATCTGTTCGCGGAGACGTTCCGGCGCGCCGATCGTGGGGATCCCGATCGCGAACCACGACAACAACCAGCACGCGGCCAACGAGAACATCCGCCTGCAGAATCTCTGGGACGGCATCACGATGTACGCGGGGTTGTTTGCAAGGCTGGGCGTCGTGTGGGAGGACGTGCGTTAGGTATCTTTTTCGGAAGGACCTGGGCTGTCCGGACCCGGGCGTAGAGTCAGTCCATGGAAATCGAACGGCCGCTCTCGTCCCTGTCCGACGATGACCTGATCCGCCGCCTCGCCGACCTCCTCTCCCGATCGCGCCGAGCCGAGTCGGAGCTGGTCGCCCACATCGGCGAGGTGGACCGCCGTCGTCTCTATGCCCGCGAAGGATCGCCGTCGATGTATGCCTACTGCATCGAGGTGCTTCACCTGGCCGAGGCCGAGGCCTACCTGCGGATCGCGGCGGCTCGTGTGGCGCACGAGCATCCCGTGGTCGTCACCATGCTAGCCGACGGTCGGCTGCACCTGAGCGGAATCGCCAAGCTCGCACCGCACCTCACGCGCGAGAACGCCGAGGTGCTCCTGGGCCGGGCGGCACACAAGACCAAGCGCCAGATCGAGGAGCTCGTGGCGGAGGTGTCACCCCGTCCGGATGTGTCTGCGATCGTGCGGAAGGTACCCGTGCGCGCGGCGCTCACCGCGGGCATGGGGGAGGCAAGCACGGCCGGGGCGAGAGAACTCCGTCTGGACGGAGTTGCTTCAAGTGTTCCTTTAGCTTTCGCTGCACCTTCCCGAGCGTCAGTTCAGCCCCTGGCGCCCGCGCGGTACAAGGTCGAGTTCACTGCGAGCGGAGAGCTGCGCGACAAGCTGGAGCGGCTTCGTGCCCTGATGCGTCCTGAAGTACCGGACGGGGACCTGGCGGCGGTCATTGAGCGGGCAGTCACCGAGAAACTGGAACGGCTGGAAGCGAGACGCTTTGCCCAAACGCGCGCGCCGCGGACGTCTGTCTCGGAGGCCGATACCTCGAGGTCATCGCGACAGGCCCCGGCGGCTGTGCGGCGGGCGGTGTGGAAGCGCGACGGGGGTCGCTGTCGGTTCGTCGACGCCCGAGGTCGACGCTGCTCGGAGCGGCATCGGCTCGAGTACCACCACCGCCATCCGTTTGGGCATGGCGGTGACCATCGTCCGGATAACATCTGCCTGATGTGTCCGGCGCACAACCGTTACTTGGCGGAGATCGACTACGGTCGAGAAGCGATGGCACGACATGTGGAGTCCGGGAGTCGCTCGGTAACGACGCCGGCCACTTGATTCCTGGAGCCGGTCCGAGCCGGCATCAGGCCCTACAGATGACAGGCCGTGGCTTCCGCGCTCGAGACCTTGAACTCGCCGGGGGCCTCGACGTTCAGCTCCCTGACGATGCCGTTCTCGAGGATCATGGAAAAGCGCTTGTTGCGCTGGCCGAGGCCGAACTTGGATCCGTCCATCTCCAGGCCGAGCTTCCGGGCGAGCTCCCCGTTGCCGTCGGCGAGCATCATGACCTTCCCGGTGGCTCCCTTGGCCTTGCCCCAGGCGTCCATGACGAACGGGTCGTTCACGGAAACGCAGGCGATGAGGTCGACGCCTTTGGCCTTGATGGCGTCGGCGTCCTTGACGTACCCGGGCAGGTGCTGGTTGGAGCAGGTGGGGGTGAACGCCCCCGGGACGCCGAAGAGGACGACCTTCTTTCCGGCGAACAGCTCCTTCGTGGAGAGCGGGGCGGGCCCCTTCTCCGTCATCTGCATCAGGGTCGCTTCGGGGAACGTGTCGCCCGCCTGGATCGCCATGGCTCTTCTCCTCCTCGGTGCGCCGAAGCGCCTATTCTAGCAGCGCGCGGCCCGCCCGTTCCGATTCGTCGAGGAGGGAGCGAAGGTCGTCTTCGGCGGTGCGAAAGTTGACGATGCAGACGCGCAGGGACACGCGACCTCGAAGGACGGTGGGGGCGAGGAAGAAGCCGCCGCCCCCCACGAGACGGTTCACGATCCGGCGGTTCAGGGCGTCGAGGGCCGCGTCGTCGAGGGCGGGGCTCTTCGGCCGGTAGCGGAAGTTGACGATCGAGAGGACGGGCTCGACGAGGAGCTCGAAGTCGTCGCGGCGGCGCACCTCCTCCGCCAGGAAGCGTGCGAGGGCGACGTCGCGCTCGATCTGGCGCGCGTAGGCCCTCCGGCCGTGGCGTTTCAAGCCCATCCAGACCTTCAGGGCCTTGAAGCCGCGGCTCAGCTCGGGGCCGCGCTCGTTGAAGAGGACCGGCCCGTTGACCGGGCTCTCGGAATCCTGGACGAGGTACTCGGCCGGACGCCGGAAAGCGTCGGAGAGCCGCCCCCCCTCGCGCACGAGGGCGGCGCCCGCCTCGTAGGGGACGTAGAGCCACTTGTGGGGATCGGCGGCGACGGAATGGGCCCGCTCGAGTCCGGCGAACATAGGACGGAGGGCGGGGGCGAGAACGGCCATCGCGCCATACGCCCCGTCCGCGTGGAACCAGAGCGACTCCCGCGCACAGAAGTCGGCGATCTCCTCGAGCGGGTCGATAGACCCCGTGTTCACCGTCCCCGCGTTCCCCACGACGATCGCGGGCGTGAAGCCGGCCGAGCGGTCCGCGGCCACGGCGTCGCGCAGCGCGGGAACGCGCATCCGGAAGGCGCCGTCGGTGGCGACCTTCCGGAGCTGGCGCGTCCCCAGCCCGAGAAGGTCCACGGCCTTGTCCACGCAGTTGTGGACCTGGTCGGTGGCGTAGACCACGAGGCGCTTAGAGCCGGCCATCCCCTCCTCGCGCACCGCGGGCGCCATCGCCCGCCGGGCCGCGGCGAGGGCCGTGAAGTTCGCCATGGAGCCGCCCGAGGTGAGGATTCCCTCCGTGGTGTCCGGCAGACCCAGGCCCGCGGCGAGCCAGCGGACGACCTGGCGCTCCACGTGGATGGCGGCATGGTCCCCGCCCCAGCAGTTGGGGTTCATCGCGGACGCCAGGTAGTCGGCCACGGTGGCCACCGGGTCGGCCGTGGCGTTGATGAAGGCGAAGAAGCGGGGGTGCGAGTTGCCGAAAGGCCGGACGAGCACGTTCTCGCTCACGAAGCGCAGCAGCTCGTCGAAGGGCTGCCCCTCCTCGGGCAACGGCTCGTCGAAGAGGAGCGACGCGGGTCCTACCTTGCCGAACACGGGACGCGCCTCGAGCCCCGCGCGGTGGTCGGCGACCGCGTCCGCGGCGAGCCGCCCGATCCGGCGCACCTCCTCGGGGGGAAGATCGAACTCGCTCATCTGGCACGCACCTTGAGACGAAGGAAGAGGGGACTGTAGCATGCGCGACGGGAGGCGGAATGGGCAGCCGCGGGCGGACCTACCGCACCGTCACGGTGGAGGGCTTCGAGGTGCTCGTCGGCCGGGGGGACGCGGAGAACGACGACCTGACCTTCCGGGTGGCGGAGCCCCACGACCTGTGGCTGCACGTGGCGGGACCCGCGGGCAGCCACGTGATCGTCCGCAACCCGGAGAAGCTCGACGAGCTGCCGGCGGCGGTGGTCGTGCGCGCGGCGGAGCTCGCGGCCTGGCACTCGAAGGCGCGGGGCGCCCGCGGCAAGGTGGAGGTGCACGTGTGCCGGGCGAGCGACGTGAGCAAGCCGCGAGGCTTTGCCCCCGGCGAGGTGCGGCTGCGCACCTGGCGCTCCGTCCGCGTCTACCCGCGGGCGGCGGACACGAGCTCCGGAGGGGAGGACGCTACTTGATGTAGCCCAGGCTCCGCAGCTCTTCGAGCACGTCCTGATCGAAAGCACTTCCCGCGGCCCGCGCGGGCGGGCGGCGGCCGTAGCTCGCGACGCGGCGCACCGGATGCGCGGACTGGAACGAGGGGGTGAGGGCGGCTTCCAGGACGCGCCCGTCCAGCTCCGCGCTCGCGGGAAGACCCACGAGGTGGAGCACGGTGGGGGCGATGTCTCGGGAGGAGACGAGCCCGAGGTCGCCGCCCTGGACGGCGCTCCCCGCGAGGGCGACGAGGCCTGAAGGCTCGTCGCCGGAGCCTCGGGCGAAGCGTCCGGGATCGCCCACGAGCACGAGCACGTCCTCCGGCCGCGATCCGGCCACGAGCTCGCCGAGCAGCCCGTCCACCAGCCGGTACTCGTCCCGGACGGCCATGAGGCGCGCGTCGAGCGTCGCGAGGTCGGCCCCGCTCGTGTCGGAGAGCCGCTGCATCGTGAAGATGTCGAGCCCGGGCAGGTACACCGCTTCCACGTCGGGTGGAGTCGGCGCGCGGAGGAGCATCGCCGCCGCCACGTGAAATCGGTCCAGGGCCTGCGCGCGGTCGGCGCCCTTTTCGGGCAAGAGCGGGCGGAGACGCTCGAAGTCGCCCGACGGGAAGACCTCGCGATCCGGCGGCCCCCCTTTCTCCAGCTTGAAGAGCGCGCGGTCCGTGACCAGGTACCCGTTGACCGCGTCCGCCGGCCAAGTGGCCCACCAGTTCACGACGCCCACGCGGAGGCCCTTCTCCGAGGCGACGTTCCAGAACGTCTTGGCTCCACGGAGCACGGCCGTGGGCGGCTCGCGGTGGGCGAGGCGCAGGAGGTCGGTGGCCTGGCTCAGGGCGGCGGCGAAGGGGCTGTCGTCGTCCTCCAGGCTCAACGGGGTGAGGAGGCCGGGAATGCGCCGAGCCCCCGACGACCGGATGCCGTGGACCTCCGGGCCTCTCCCGGTGGCGATCGTCGTCCACACGATCGCGGGAACGCGCTCGGGCTCCGCTTTCAGGCGTCCGTGGGCCGCGGTTCGCAGCAGGGCCTGCAGGTGGGGCATGTCGCCGCGCTCGCACATCTGGTCCGTCATGCGCCGCTCCAGCCCGTCGATCCCGATCACGCGGACGCGCAGGCCGGTGGGGACCACCGCGAAGTCCGGGGCCTCCGCCGCCGCTTCGGGGCGGAGCCAGGTGGCGGCGGCGACACCGCTGCCCACGAGGACGGCGGCGGTGGCGAGGAGGGGGACGACGTTCCTCCGGGAGAGGCTGGCCGGAGGAAGGCGGTCGCCCACGCCTCCCGCGGCGAGGACGGCCACCGCCGACTGCCACCCGAAGCGGCCGAGCACGAAGGCGACTCCGAGTCCGAGGAGAAGCGCCGTTGCATGGGCGGCCAGGCTCGCGCCCGCGAGGTGGGAGCGCCACCAGAGTGCTACGTAGCCGAGGCCCAGGAGGGCGACCCCGAGCCCGACGTTGCGCGCGAGCGTGGGTCCGGGGCGGTGGCCGAGACGCCGGCCCGCCCACGCGGCGACGACCCCGCCCACGCCGGCGGCGACAGCGGTGGCGACGGCGAAGAGGACGGTCAGGTAGCCCGCGAGCACGGCGAGGTCGCGGGGCTCTCCGAGCAGGCGGCGGTCGAAGCCCACGGCGGCGAGCGTCGCGACGACGCCGAACAGGGGGCCGCCGAGGATTCCCACGCGCGCGGCGACACCCAGCGAGGCGCGGAGAGGCGAGGCGCTCTTCGCCCCCGCGAGGACGAAGCGGTCGAGGCCGCTCTCGAGATAGCCCAGCCGCTTCAGCTCTTCACGGACCGCCTCCACGGAAGCAAGGGGCGGCCGCTCCGGATCCATGCCGCTCATGTTACGGCAGGGACCCGCGCGCCCGTCAGGGCGCGCCGAAGCGATAGATGAAGGACGCGAAGAAGCGCTGGTTCTTCACCGTGTTGCGGAATTCGGGCGACGTGGCTGTCGTCGCTTCGGAGGAACCCTCGACGCTATCTCCCAGTACATCACCCCACTCGTAGAGGTAGGCGACGTCCAAAAGTACCCGTCCGAGGAGGATCCCGGTTCCCACGCTGACTCCGTTGAAGCGTGGGGGACCCCGGACCGTGAGCAGAGTGATGATCCGCTTGGAATTGAAATAGCCCGCACGGACGGGAACCTTGAGCCCACTATGGATCCACACGTACTCGACACCCGCGCGAATCTCCTCGGTGTCGTTCTGGGATTCGAGGGTGACGTAGGGATAGAGCAAGTCCGGGTACACGATGGCCGGCGGAGGGTCCAGGTCCGGCTGCGTGGGGTCGAGCGTGAAGTAATTGTGGATCCGGCTCTCGGACCAGTTGGTCTTCGTGTAGTCGGCGGAGAGGGTGAGCGCGCTTCGAGGACGCCAGGACATGCCAAAGCCGAGCGACCATGGGAAATCGACGCGGACGTCGTCGCTCCGATGCGCGTTCGTCGTGATGCGGTCGATAGTTCCGCTCGACGTAAGGTAGAAGTCCGTCCTTTCCTTCCCGAGGTCGACGTTGCCGGTAAAAGCCGTCTTGAAGACGGCCGCGATGTTGACCTCCTCCACTGGCGAGTAGATGAGGCCCAAGTTGGAGTTCCAGCCCTGGAGGTCGAACTCCTGGGTGAGCTCCCGCCGCGCCCGTGGGACCCCGGGGATGATCTTTTCCTGCTGCACCGTGTACCCGTTGAACCAACGGTTGAGCGTAGCTCCGACGCGCAAGGTGCTCGTCAGCTTCATGCCCACTCCGAAGGCGATGAGATCGAAGCCGCCGCTCTGGTCGCTCGTGATGACACGAGTGCCCAGGGGATGCCCCTGCTCCTGCGTGCGATCGCCATCCCAGGACACGGCCCTCTGGTAGTTGACCTGTATGGAGCCCGACGCGCCTTTGATATGAACTGGCCATGCGAAGGAAGCGAAGTCAATCGCCCCGCCCCGCAGATCGTCGGTGTCGTTGCCGAACCTCGTGTCGAAGACATTGTAGTTCCCGACAAAGGAGAACTCGGGCAAGCGCAGATAGCTGAGCCCCGCCGGATTCCAGGCGGCGGCCGTGGCGTCGTCCGCCCGTGACAGGAAGGCCCCTCCCATACCGAAGGCGCGAGCCCCCGAGCCCAGCGTGAGAGTCTGGCCGCCTGCGAGGGCGATCTCGTCCTGCGGATTGACGGGAGGGAGCTGCGCCCACGCCGCGTGGCCGGAGGAGAAGGCGAGGCTGAGCAGCATCGAACGGAGAAGCGGACGCCCGCGAAGCGCCACGAAGCGTCGCGGCTCGGTGCAGTGGCTCATCGAGACCGGGGTCAGCATAGCACGGGCCCCGGAGCCGATCGGGGCGCGCTCCGCGACCTCGCGTATCATTCGAAGCCGTGCCATTGGCGGCCCGCCGCGGGGAGATCCTGCTCCTCGTTCTCGGTCTCGTGCTCGCCCTCGTCGCGGGCGAGGTCACGGTGCGCGTGCTGGGCCTCGCCACCCCGAAGCCGCTCGGCTACGCGCCCGTGGACACCGACGGACGCGAGCGCCGGCCGATCAACCACGAAGGCTACCGGGACCGCGAGCGCGCGCGAGAGAAGCCGCCGGGCACGCGCCGCGTGGTCCTCCTCGGCGACTCGTTCACCTGGGGCGCGAGCGTCCTGTTCGACGACGGGTACGGCCAGCGCCTCCAGCGGTGGCTGAACGACCGCGGGGGCGAGCCCTGGGAGGTCGTGAACCTCGCGGTGCCGGGAATGAACACGGTGGGGCAGGCGGCCCAGCTCGCGTCCGAGGGGTTGGCCTACGCCCCCGACGTCGTGATCCTCGGCTACGTCCTGAACGACAGCGAAGACGAGAGCGCGGCGGAAGCGCGTCGCGCCGAAGACTGGCTGGCCGACCGCACCCCTCCGCCCTCCCGCCCCCTGCTGGACCGCTCGGCGCTTGTCCGCGTGGTCCGCACCCGGCTCTGGGCCACCACCGAGAACCGCCGGCGCGTCGAGGGCTTCCGCTCGATGTACGAGCCGTCCTATCCGGGCTGGGTGGCGGCGCAGAAGGCCCTGCGTGCGATGGGCGGGGCCTGCCGGGAGCGCGGCGTCCCCTTCGTGGTGATCGTGTTCCCGCTGTTCGGCGGCCCGCTCGACGCCAGCTATCCGTTCGCGGACGTCCACGCCCGGGTGGCGCAGGCGGCCGCGGAGGGGGGAGCGAAGGTCGTCGATCTCCTGCCCTTCTACCGGGGGCTCCGCTCCGACCTGCTGGTGGTGGACGGCGCGAACGACGAGCACCCCAACGAGATCGCTCACCGCATCGCCGCCCAGACGCTCCGCAAGGGGCTCGAGGACGTGCTCCCCGCGGCCGCCCCCGAAACGGAACACGCCCGCCCCGCGCGCGTCCGCGTAACCCCGGGCGCGGCCCGCCGGTGAGCGTAAGCACTCCGGGCCTCTCCCGGGGCGCCCTCGCCTTCGTGGCCGCGGGCACCGCGCTCTACGTCTCCCTCGCGGTCACGTCGATGCGATCGCAGTCCGCGACGTTCGACGAGGGCACTCACCTGCCCTCGGGCTACACCTATCTCGCCCTGGGCGACCACCGCTTGAACCCCGAGCAGCCCCCGCTCGTGAAGCTCCTCGCGGCGGCGCCCCTCCTCCCCCTCGCTCCCATCTTCAAGACGGACGACCTCGCGTGGGCGGAGGCGCGGCAGTGGGAGCTGGGGCGCCGCTTCCTCTACCGCTGGAACGACGCGAGGACCCTGCTCTTCCGCGGCCGGCTCCCCGTGGTGATGCTGGGAGCCGCGCTCGGCCTCACCGTGTTCGCGTGGGGGCGAAGGCATTTCGGCACGCCGGCGGCCGCCCTCGGCTTCTTCCTGTGCGTCCTTTCCCCCGACGTCCTCGCCCACGGCCAGCTCGTCACTACGGACCTCGGCGTGGCGCTGTTCACGCTCCTCGCCGTGGCGCTGTACGAGCGCGCCACGGCGAGGATTTCACCAGTCCGCGTCATCCTTGCCGGCCTTGCTGTTGGAGGCGCGCTAGCCACGAAGTTCTCGGCACTGGTTCTCCTGCCCATCCTCGTCGCGCTGTCCGTGGTCGTCGTTCTTTCCTCCAAAGCCGTTCTCGACCATCGCGGAGCGCCCGTCGAAGGTCGTCGAGCCCGTGTCGTGCAAGTCCTGCTCGTCCTGCTCGCAATGTCCCTCGTGGCCCTCCTGTTCCTCTGGGCCACCTACGGCTTCTCGAGCCGCATGTCCCCCGACCCCGCGGCGGAGTCGAAGGCGCTCGCGGCCCTCGCGCCTCCGACATCGCGGGGGGGACAGATCGCGGCCGCGGTCGGAAAGACGCGACTCCTTCCCGAGGCCTACGTTCGCGGTCTCGTCTTCGTCCTCGACAATGCACAGGGCCGCTCGACGTTCCTGATGGGGCGGCTCTCGCCCACGGGATTCCCGCACTACTTCCTGGCCACCTTCCTCCTGAAGACGCCGATCCCGCTGCTCGTCCTCCTCGTGGCCGCCGCTCTCGTGGCTCCTCGAGCTCCCGCGCGCACCGCGGCCTTCCTCTGGATTCCCGTGATCGTGTACGGCGTCGTGGCCGTCACGAGCCGGCTGCAGATCGGCCACCGCCACCTGCTGCCCCTCTACCCCTTCCTGTTCCTGGCCGCCGGCCGGGCGGTGGCGCTTCTCGCGCTGCGCCCGGCGCGCGCCAAGGCGGGGGCGCTGGTCCTCGGAGCCCTCTGCGCGTGGTACGCGGTGGGAACGCTGCGCCTGCACCCGCACTACCTCGCCTACTTCAACGAGATCGCCGGCGGCCCGGCGCGGGGCTACCGGTACCTCGTCGATTCGAACCTGGACTGGGGGCAGGACCTCCCTGCCCTCAAGGCCTGGATGGACGCGCGCGGCATCGAGCGGATCAAGCTCTCCTATTTCGGCAGCGCCGATCCCGGCTACTACGGCATCGACGCGGACTACCTGCCGGGCTACATGTCGCCCCGTCCGTCGCGCGTGACGCGGGAAGTCCGGCCGGGGGACGTGGTGGCGGTGAGCGCCACCAACCTGCAAGGGGTCTACCTGGACGAGGCCGACCGGCCGCTCATGGAGCGATTCCGCTCGCGAAGGCCCGTGGGGCGCGCGGGGTACTCGATCTTTATATATAGGGCGGACTTCTCGTGGCCCGAGCCCTGATGGCGGGGCGCGGTCGGGAGGTCGTCTTCGGCCTCGCCCTCTCGCTCGGTTCGATAATCGCCTTTCTGCTCGTGGGAGAGGCGGCACTCCGCCTCCTGGGCGTCACCCCCGAGCGCTTCCTGATGACGGGCCGGATGGCCAACGCCCGCTGGACGCTGCTCCTGGACTGCTACCCCACGAACCCCCGCGGCTACTTCGACATCGACCTGCGCCTGCCCGAGAGCCGCGAGCGCTACCTGAGTGTCGCGCCTCTCCGCTTCGACACCGTGTCGCAGCGTGCGCCTTGGGCCGTGGAGTCTCGTTACAACGCGCTGCGCTTCCGGGACGAGCCGCTCGGCCCCAGGCCGAAGGGCGTCCGCCGCGTCATGGTGCTGGGGGACTCGTTCACCGAAGGGCAAGGGGTCAAGGTGGGCGACACCGCGGTGAAGGTCCTCGAGAGGCGGCTGAACGACGCGCAGCCCGGGCAGTGGGAGGTCCGCAACTGCGGCCGCCGCGGCACGGATTTCCCCGCGCTCTACGAGGCCTTCGAGGCGCTCCTCGAGTACGAGCCCGACCTCGTGGTCTACGCCCTGACGCTGAACGACGCCGACCAGTCCGAGGCCTTCCACGCCCGACAGACCTACGTGAACGACTGGATCCTCGATCGCGGCCGCCAGATCGACGACTCCGGCGAGCGGCCGAGCCCCGGGCGCTCGCGGCTCTTCGCCTTCGTGGCCGACCGGGTGGAGGGCTGGCGCGTGGGACGCGAGACCACGCGGTGGTACCTCGACATGTGGGGCGAGCCGAACCGCGAGGGCCGCGACCGGACGTTCGGCTACCTGCGGGAGATGAACCGACGGCTGCGGGAGCGCGGCGCGCGCCTGCTCGTGGCGCCGTGGCCGCTCTTCGTGGGGCTCGAGAAGGGCTACCCGTTCACGCCCGTTCACGACGAGATCAGGCACTTCTGCCTGCGGGAGGGGATCCCGCACCACGATCTCCTCGCGCTCTTCCAGGGACGGGCTAGCGAGTCGTTCTGGGTGCACCCCGTGGACCGCCACCCGAACGAGCTCGCGCAGCGGATGGCCGCGGAGGATCTGGAGCCGGTGGTGCGCAAGCTCGTTCCGTGACGCGCGCAACGTGGAAACGTTGGGGGATTGGAAGAGGCTCGGGAACTGGGGGGGGCCTCATCGTGCGACTGGTCCTGAAGTGGGTAGATTGGTTACTCGGTCCGGACCGAGTTGCTTCAAGTAGTACATGAGCTAGGGACCGACCACACTCTCCCTCCTTTCTGCTCGCCGCCGCGCAACGGCGGTGGACTACTCCGTCCGGAATGGGTAACACCGTAACGCCTAGAGCTGCCAACGGACGCGCAGGACCGTGTCGAGGACGACGAGAAGACTTCCCAGCCAGAGCGCGTCGCGTGGCGACGGAGCCGCTAGTCCGTCCGGCCCGGGGGGACGCGCAACCGCGGCCGCGAGCAGCAGCGGCATTAGCGGGATCCAGAGCCTGCCGACCTCGCCTCGAGTGGCCCCGGACACGAGGAGCAAGGCGAGCGAGACGGCCAGCCCCCGCGCGAGGGCCGAGCGACCGATCTCGCGGACGAACAGCAGGACGGTGGGCGGCCCCAGGAAGATCGAGAGGTCGAGCACGTTGAAGGGCAGCCAGAGCAGGTAGCTTCGGGCCCGCGTGTAGGTCTCGCGGTGGACGGCGAGCGCCATCGTTGCCGCGTCGATCGGGGCGTGGCCCAGGAGTGCCGTGGCCCCGATGAAGCCGATCGCGACGCTGGCGGCGACGAGGCCGACGGTCAGGACGGTCCTGGAGAAACGCCCGACTCGGAGCACCACGACCCCGGCGACAGCGAGGAAGGCGAGAGAGCCGTAGGAGACGAAGAGGGCCAGCCCGCCAAGTAAGCCCGCAGCGATCGCGAGCGCGAGCCGGATCGAAGGGCGCGCTTCGTGGACGGCCGTGAGCACGAGTGCCGTCGCGCTCGCGATGGGCAAGGCGAGCGCCTGGTCGAACTGCGGGACGAACAGGACCGGCCCGGGCACGAGCGCCCAGAGCACGCCGACGCGCGCTCCCGAGAGCTCGTCGCCCGAGAGCCGACGGGCGATCGAAGCGACCGGCCACGCCGCGGCGATCCCCAGGAGCGTGAGGAGCAGGGAGCCGAAGAGCGCCGCCGCCTTCGAGGCGCGCGTGTTGGGGGGCCGGGGCTCCTGGCCGTCGTCGTGGCCCTGAAGTGCCATGAAGGTCCGAGTCAGGGCGGGGGATCGCTCGAAGAGCGCGACGAGCCCCCGGTAGTAGAGCACCGGGCCCGGGGGATGAGTCGCCGCGTGCTTGGGCAGCCGGCGCAGGAGCTCGGCGTGTCGGTCCAGGAAGTCGAGAGGATCCGCGGCCTCGGGGGAGACGGCGACGGTGTAGTACGAGGACCAGGACGGGGACATCGTCCGCGCGGCGAGCGTCGCGAACGAGCCGGCAGGCTCGAGCCCGAGTAGGGCCACGGAGAACGCGAACCCGAAGAGGATGGCGGCGGCGAGAATCGCGGAGGCGGAGCGGCGCGGCCGGGCCCGGGCCCATGCCGAGCCCGAGAGCGCGAGAAGGCCGAGGAGCGCGGCGGCGGCGAGGACGGGGCTGGCCCAACGGCCGCTCGTCGGACCCTCGCGGAGGGACCATTGCCATTCCGGCGGGTAGGGGGCGGGGCCGCGTATCTGCGACGGGACGTCGAAGACGACGGCGAGAAGGAATAGGAAGGCGAGGGCGAGGAGGGCGAGACGCCCCCGGCCCATCAGCGCATCGGCGAGTCCGGCCGCTCGCCGCACTTCAACGAAAGCTGGGCGCCCTCCTCGGCGAGCCCCAGGCACTCGAACAGGTTGCGCACGTGCTGTCCGAGCCGGTCGCTCCGGCAGGGCGTGGCGAGGATCGCATCGACGAGCGCTCTCGCCCGCTCCGCCACCCGGTCGGCCGCGACCACCGCCTCTTCCGCGGGAGGGTCCTCGTCGAAGTCCCGAAGCGTCCCTTCGAGACCCTCGAACGCGGCGTGGAGGCCCACCGCCCCTCCGTTTCCCGACTCCCCGAACGCACCGAGCACCTCGAGGGTCCGCCCGACGCGCTGCGCGATCGTCCGCGCGTGGGGGAGGTTGATCAGCACGTAGCGGCGGTAATCCTCCTCGCGCATGCGCTCCCGGCGCAGTCTAGCAGGTGCTTCGCCTCGTGGGCCTTCTTGGCCTGTGGTACCTTGTGCGTTCGCCATGATCGTCAAGGAAGTCCTGGAGAACGGCCTCACCCTGCTGACCGAGAGCATGCCCCACGTACGCAGCGTGGCCATCGGCGTGTGGCTCAAGCGGGGGAGCCGGCACGAGACCTCCGCCCAGTCCGGCATCGCCCACTTCATCGAGCACATGGTCTTCAAGGGGACGAAGAACCGTTCCGCGGAGACGATCGCCGCGGAGATGGACTCGATCGGCGGATTCATGGACGCCTTCACCGCCAAGGAGTTCGCCGCCTTCCACCTCAAGGTGCTGGACGAGCATCTCCCCCTCGCCGTGGAGATCCTGGGCGACATCGTCTTGAACCCGCTGTTCGATCCCGTCGAGATGGCCAAGGAGAAGAAGGTCATCTACGAAGAGATCAACATGGTGGAGGACACTCCCGACGACCTCGTGATGGAGCTCTTCACCGCGGCCTTCTGGCCAGACCATCCCCTGGGCCGCCCCATCCTGGGGACGAAGAAGAGTGTCGGCGACTTCCGGCGGGGCGACCTCTCCGCCTTCTTCAAGCGCGTCTACCACCCCGGCAACATCGTGATCGCGGCGGCAGGAAACCTCGAGCACCAGAGCGCCGCCGAGCTCGTGCGCCGGCACTTCGGGGCCCTCGGCAGCGGCAAGACCCCCGGCAACGGGCATGCGCCCACGCGGTCCGCCTCCCGCATCGTCACCCGGGCCAAGAAGGAGCTCGAGCAGGTCCACCTCTGCCTGGGCAGCCGCGCCTACCCCCAGGCCCACCGCGACCGCTACGGCAGCTACATCCTGAACACCGTGCTCGGGGGGAGCATGTCCTCGCGGCTCTTCCAGAACGTGCGGGAGAAGCGCGGGCTCGTCTACTCGATCTCCTCGGGCGTCACCGCCTATTCCGACGCGGGGATCCTGAGCGTCTACGCGGGGACGAGCCTCGACTCCATCGACGAGGTCCTGCGGCTCACTCTCGAGGAGATGAAGCGCCTCAAGGGCGACGCCCTGCCCGCGGACGAGCTGCGGCGGGCCAAGGACCACCTCAAGGGGAGCCTGATGCTCTCCCTCGAGAACACGGGCGCGCGTATGAGCCACCTCGCGCGGCAGGAGATCTACTTCGGCCGGCAATTCGGCCTCGACGAGATCACCGCGGGCATCGAAGGAGTGAGTGCGGACGACGTGCAGCGCGTGGCCTCCGAGATCATGGCCGGCCCCCTCACCGCGAGCGTCCTCGGCAACCTCAAGGGCTGGCGTCCGCGGGCGACCCAGCTCCGCCTGTAAGCCCCGCGCCGTTGCGCTACCGGGAGGTACGCCCGCGACCGCCGCTCGACCGGTTCCTGGAGTGCTTCTGGTTCGCCGACGCCGACTCCCCTCCGGCGGACGCCCCTCCCGAGCGCATCGTCCCGGACGGCTGTCCGGAAGTCATCGTCCACGCGGGCGATCCGTTCGAACGCGTGGACGATAGGGGCATCGGCACCCCCCAGCCCAGAGCCTTTCTCGTGGGAACGCTCACCCGGCCGCTTCAAGTCAGGCCGAAAGGGCGGGTTGGCACGATGGGCATTCGATTTCGCCCTTTCGGCCTCGCGGCGTTCACGCATATTCCGATCCACGAGCTGACGGACGAGACGACGCCGCTCGCGGACGTCTGGAACGGCGGGGCGGTGCGGCTGGAGGAAATGCTCTGGGAGGCCGGAACGGACACGGAGCGGGCGAGGGAAGCCGAACGATTCCTCCTCGATCGCCTTCGTCCGCCGCGCGTCGATGCGGCGATCGAGGGGTGTGTTCAGCTCATCCTCCGCGCGAGGGGGCAGATGCGAATCGATCCCCTCGCGCGTCGGATGGGCGTCAGCATTCGGCAGGTCGAACGGCGGTTCCGTGACGCGGTCGGCATCTCGCCCAAGTCCCTTGCTCGGGTGGTCCGCTTCCAGGAGGTCCTGCGGCGCTTGCCGAGCGAGCCTGCGTTGGACGTCGCTTTCGATTGCGGCTACTACGACCAGGCCCACCTCCTCCGCGACTTCCGCGAGTACGTGGGTGTGGTGCCTACGCTTTTCCGGGCCGCCGAGGGCGAGCTCGGGCGGCAGTTCACCTCTCCCGCGCGGCTCGACCGCTTCTTCGGCTGACCGTCGCATTTTTCCAATCCCCTGGACGGGCCCGGGTCTAGACTCGCCGCTCAGGAGGTGACAATGAAGTGTTTCGCTCCGTCTCTCGCCGTCGTCGTGGGGCTCGCCGGCTCGCCCCTTTCGGGCGCGGGCTCCGCGGATCTCGCGTCGCTCGCATGGCTCGCCGGCTCGTGGGAGGGGAAGGACGCGTCCGGCCTGGAGATGGAGGAGGTCTGGACCGCACCCAAGGGGGGAACGATGCTCGGGCTCCACCGCGACGTGAAGGACGGCAAGCTCGCGTCGTTCGAGTTCCTGCGCATCGAGTCGGGGGCGGACGGGCTCGTCTACCAGGCGCAGCCCCGCGGCAGGGCCGCCACTCCGTTCCATCTCAAGGAGAGCGCGTCGAAAAAGGTCGTGTTCGAGAACCTCAAGCACGACTTCCCCCAGCGCATCCTCTACTGGGTGACGGACGACGGGGCGCTCCACGCCCGCGTGGAGGGGATGCAGGGAGGCAAGCTCGTGGGCGAGGAGTGGAGCTGGCGGCGCGCGCGGTAGTCCTCGATTCGATGCTTGTCCGCGCTCGCGCTTCGTGTTCAACTACGTGGCGTGAGCCTGCGCTTCCGCGTGCTGGGGTCGGGGAGCACCGGCAACGCGACCCTGGTGGAAGGCGGCGGGACTCGCATCCTGATCGACGCCGGGCTCGGGCCGCGCTCCCTCGCGGAGCGTCTCGAGTCCGCGCGGGTGGATCCCGCGTCGCTCGCCGCGATCTTCGTCTCCCACGAGCACGGCGATCACGCGCGGGGTGCCACCGCGTTCTCGGCCAAGTGGGGGGTGAGGCTCAGCGGCTCGCGCGGAACCTACGCCGCCGCGGGCTTCGGGGCGGAGGACCTCGCGGGCTACGACGCGCTCCAACCGGGCGAGACCCGGAAGGTGGGAGCCCTCACGGTCACCGCGATCCCCGTCCCGCACGACGCCGCGAGCCCGATCGCCTTCGTGGTCGCGTGCAACGGCCACGCGCTCGGACACGCCACCGACCTCGGCCACATCGACGCCGCGCTCGTGAAGGCCTTCCGCCGGTGCGACGCGGTCCTCGTGGAGTCGAACTACGACCCGGGGATGCTGCGCGACGGGCCCTATCCCTGGTCGCTCAAGGAGCGGATCCTGGGGCCGAAGGGCCACCTCTCGAACGGCGACGTGGGTCGTTACCTCGCAGACGGCCTCGGGGAGACGACGACGACCGTAGTGCTCGCCCACGTCTCCCAGAAGTGCAACCATCCCGAGCTCGTCCGCATGACCGCGGAGGAGGCGCTCCGGCGCCGCGGCCGCTCCGAGGTGCGTCTCGAGCTCTGCGAGCCGGAAGGGACGGACTGGATTCCCGTCGGCCGGTCCGGGGCGGAGCCGACACGCAAGGGCCAGCTCCGGCTGTTCGACTAGCGGCTCGCCCGTTTCCCCTTCGACCCCCGACCGAAGATCCACGCGCCGAGCAGCAGGACGGCGAGAGCCGTCGCGACCGCGGCGACGCCCACCCTCCCGAAGAGGCTCCACGCGGCGGAGGCGGCAGGGTCCCGCAGCGCGAACGAGCGCGCGAACGCGCTGAAGGCGGGCGATTCCGTGGCCGTGTCCGAGTAGTGCTGGAACGCGTAGATCTGTCCGGCCCCGAGGACGTAGCCCATGAAGTAGATCGTCGCGCCGCGGCCCGTGATCATCGTGGACAGGCGATAGGAGCCGGCGGCGGGAACGTCCGAGGGGTCGGAGCGCGGCCCCACGAGCTCGCGCCCCTGGGGTTCCTGCGATGCTTTGATCCTGTCCAGCCAGTCCGCGGCGTACTTTTCCGCGTTGCCGTCGGTCCGCCGGACCACCGTCAGCAGGAATCGCTCGCCGGTCCTGAGGTTGCGGCAGAGGTACTTCCGGTCGGCGGTGTCCTCCCTCGGCGAGTCGCGCAGCCACTCCCACTGCGGGCCGGGAGCGTGCATCGTGAAGTTCTCCTCGGGGACGCTCAATGTCCCCTCCGAGAGGTTCGCCGCGGGCACGGGCTCGAAGCCGGGGTCGACCTGGGTGGAAGCACGGACCGCCGCGAGAGCGAGCGGGATCACCAGAACGCCAAGCCGTCGACGCCTCACTCCGGCCTCCACTTCTTCGCCTCTTTCCTGAAGCGCGCGACCTCGCCGCGCCGGAAGGCGGGCATGGTGTCCACAGACTCGATGCAGCGCCGGAAGGCGTCCTCGGCGAGGGCCTTCTCCCCCAGCGCGGAGAACACCTGGCCCACGAGCAAGAGCCCCTCGGGGTCGTGAGGCCGCTTGCCCACGTACTTCTCGAGGGCCCACCGGGCGTTCGGCCAGGACGTGGACGCCACGTAGGTGGCGCCGATCTCGCGCCAGATCTCGTGCCGCGCGTGAGCCTCGTCCCGGCTCACGACCTCTTCGAAGTGGCGGATCGCGTCCTCGTGTCGGCCTTCCTCGCGCGCGAGGCGGCCGAGCTGGTAGTGCGCGTCGATCTCGCGGGGGTCGATCTCGACCGCTTTCTGGAAGCGCGCCTTCGCCTCGTCGGTCTCGCGGCGCTTCTGGTGGAGGAGGCCGAGCTGGTAGTGCGCCTCCGCGTCGCGGGGGTTCAGCGTGGCCGCCTGCAGGTGCCGCTTGAAGCTCTGGCGGCGCGCGAAGAAGGAAGACACGTCCGAGATGTCGCCGTGGAAGTACTGCCAGGCGATGTACAGGAGGAAGGGCGAGGCGAGGAAGGGACCCAGGGGGGCCAGGAGCAGGCCGAAGGCGCCCAGAAACGTGACTCCCGCCGCCACCCCGGTCCCCACTCCGAAGACCGCCCGCACGGCGAGCACCATGAAGAAGGCGAACACGAAGAACCCCAGCAGCGCGAGCAGGAGCCGGAGGGGCGACCAGACTCCCGGGATTCCCAGGCTGACCACGCCGAAGGGCAGCTGAGCGGCCGTCCAGGAGAAGAGCGCGCACGCGAGCAAGCCCCCGTAGTCGCGCCGAAACGCCACTCCGAAGCTGCCGACGGGCGCGAGCAAGGTGGCGGCGAGGACGCAGCCCGGGACGTAGAGGAGGGCGAGCGCGGCGAGCGAAAAGAAGACCCCGCTGATCATCGACCCGAAGAACGCCCGCATGATCATGGAAGCGTAGCTCGGATGCGCGGACGGTCCCGGGGAAGGGGACGGCGACTCGTCCGCGTTCAGATCCTCCAGCTGCGTCTCCAGCATCGCCCACATCGGCAGGAAGAGGGCCAGGCTCAGAACCAGGCCCACGACGAGCACCGCGACTGCCCCGAAGAGGAGGCTGCCCTCGTCGAGGATCCGCCCCATCGTTCGGGCCGGCCGCACGTACAGCGAGACGAGCAGCCGAAGGTTGTCGAGAATCACCGCGGGCTCTCGTCCAGGACGGGATAGACGGGATCCCACATGAACGCGGCGACACTCGCCGGGATCTCCGCGTCGCTGAACGGCCGTCCCAGGCCGCGGTCCCTGGCTTCCCGGACCACCGCCTCCGCCACGCGCGCCGTGACCCGGCGGAGCGCGGCGATGGGCGGATAGAGCGCGCCCGCCTGGAGGTCGGCGTCGGCCACCTCGGCGGCGAGGGTCTCCGCCGCCGCCGCGAACATCCCGTCCGTGATCTCGCGCGCCTCGGAGACGAGCGAGCCCAGTCCCACGCCCGGAAACACGAAGACGTTGTTGCCCTGGCCCACGCGGACCGTGCGGCCCCCGTACTCGACGGAGCCGAAGGGGCTGCCCGTGGCCACGAGTGCCTGCCCTTCGGTCCAGGCGAGCACGTCGGAGGGCACGGCCTCCGCCTTGCTGGTGGGGTTCGACAGGGGGAAGACGAGAGGCCGCGCGACGTGGCGGGCCACCTCGCGAACCACCGCCTCCGTGAAGACGCCGGGGGCGCCCGACGCGCCAACGAGGGCGGTGGGGCGCACCGCGCGGACCACGGAAAGAAGGTCGCGTCGCCCCGCGGGGAGGCCCGCGGCCTCCGCGAGGGCGGAGGGCCACGAGAGCCCGCGGCGGTACTCCACGTCGGAGTCGACCACGAGGCCGTCCACGTCCACGAGGGCGAGGGCCCGCAGGAGCGCTTCCCCGTGGAGCCCGGCGCGCAGGAAGGCCGCGCGTAGGAGTCGCGCGATGCCCATTCCCGCGGCGCCCGCACCCACGAGCACGATCCGCTGCTCGGCGAGCGGCGTCGCCGTGGCCCGCCCTCCCGCCAGGACCCCCGCGAGGGCCGTGGCCGCGGTGCCCTCGATGTCGTCGTTGAACGAAGGGAGCACGCTCCGGTAGCGGTCGAGCAGCTTGAAGGCGTTCCACTGCTTGAAGTCCTCCCACTGGAGGACGGCGCGGGGGAAGCGGCGATGGACCGCCCGCACGAACTCGTCGACCACGGCCTCGTACCGCTCGCCACGAAGCCGCGGATGCCGCCACCCCACGTAGAGGGGATCGGCGAGGAGGTCGGGGTTGTCCGTGCCCACGTCCAGGCTCACGGGCAGCGTCTCTGTCGGGTGGATGCCCGCGACCGCGACGTAGAGCGCGAGCTTGCCCACGGGGATCCCCATGCCCCCCGCCCCCTGGTCGCCAAGGCCGAGGATGCGCTCGTTGTCCGTGACCACCACGAGGCGGACGTCGTCGAAGGCAGCGTTGCCGAGCACCTCGTCCACGCGGCCCTGCTGGTCGGGGTTGATCCAGAGGCCGCGGGCCCGCCGGAAGATGCGGCTGTACTCCTGGCAGGCGCGCCCCACGGTGGGGGTGTAGACGATGGGGAGGAACTCCTCGATGTGGTCGAGGAGCACGCGGTAGAAGAGGATCTCGTTCCGGTCCTGGATGGCGGAGAGGCCGATGTAGCGCTCGAGCGCGTCCGACTTGCGCACGATGTTTCCGTAGGCGCGCCGTACCTGCTCGTCGATGGTGGTGACCGCGGCGGGGAGGAGGCCCTCCAGCCCGAAGCGCCTACGCTCGTCGGGGGTGAAGGCGGTGGAGCGGTTGTACATCGGATGGTTCAGGAGGGCGGGGCCTCGAAGGGAGACGAGCACGTGCTCCCGTCCGTCGGCGCCGCGCCCCCTTCGGTAGGACTCCATGCCGAGGATATCTTCGCCGGGTCCGAGCGGCGCTCCAAGGCCCTTCGGCAGCGCCGGGGCCTCGCGTATGATCCCCGCGCATGGAAGCCCGGCCCGCCCCCGCGGACGCCCCTCGCCTCGTCCGCGCCATCGGCCGCTGGGACCTCACCGCGATCGTCGTCAACGGCGTCATCGGCGCGGGAGTCTTCGGCATCCCGTCGGGCGCGGCCGAGCGGCTCGGGCCCTGGAGCCCGCTCGCCTTCGTCTTCGCCGCCCTCGGCATCTTCCTCGTCGTGCTCTGCTTCGCCGAGGTGGGGAGCCGGTACGACGAGTCGGGCGGGCCCTATCTCTACACCCGCGAGGCCTTCGGAGCGCACGTGGGCTTCCAGGTGGGATGGCTGCACGTGTGGACCCGCCTCCTGTCCGCGGCGGCCATCCTGAACGTCTTCGTGAGCTACCTGGGACAGGTCTCTCCGTGGGCGGCGACGACGACGGGACGGGCGCTCGTCATGACGGTGGTGTTCGGCCTCGTCACGGTCCTGAACGTCTGGGGCGTCCGTCAGGCGGTGTGGGCGGTCAATGCGCTCACGATCGCCAAGCTCCTGCCCCTCGTGGCCCTCATCCTTCTCGGCCTTCCCCAGATCCGCGAGGAGGTCCTGGCCTCCCAGGTCGTGGAGGCCCCGCGCTGGACGGATGCCATCCTCTTCGTCATCTTCGCCTACGGCGGGTTCGAGTCCGGGATCGTCGCCGCCTCGGAGACGCGCGATCCGCGCAAGGACCACGGCTTCGCCCTCGTCACCAGCATGGTGATCGTTACGCTCGTCTACTGCCTGATCCAGCTCGTGGTGGTGGGTGTCCTCCCCCAGGCGAAGGATACGACGACGCCCGTGGCCGGGGCACTCGCCGTGCTCCTCGGGCCGTGGGGAGCCTTGCTGGGGATCGCGGCGGCGATGATCTCCGGCTACGGCTGGCTCAACAGCTTCGCCCTCTCGGTTCCGCGAATCTCCTTCGCCATGGCGGGGAGGCACGAGCTTCCCGCGTCTCTTGCCCGCATCCATCCCCGCTTTCGCACGCCCCACGTGGCGGTGGTGGTGACCTCGCTCGCCGGGCTCGCCCTCGCCCTCCTGGGCACGTTCGAGCACGCCGCGAACCTGTCCGTGGTCACCCGCCTCGGCATCTACGTCCTCGTGTGCGCGGCCCTCCCCGTCCTCCGGAAGCGGCGGGCGGGGGAGGCCCCGGGCTTCCGGCTACGCGGGGGCCCCGTGGTGGCGGGAGGGGCGATCCTGTTCTGCGTGTGGCTCCTCGTCACGCGGTCCTACGAGCAGATGGGCTGGTTCTTCGCGATCATGGCCGCGGGGCTGGTCGTGCGCTGGTACTCGGGTCGCGCCGCGACTCGTGTTACCCTCGCCGCGTGAAGTCGGCGCCCTCCCCTCCTCGCGGGGGCCCTCGCTCCAGATGATCCCGCGCTACTCGCGCCCCGAGATGGCGCGCCTGTGGTCCGACGAGAACCGGTTCGCGACCTGGCTGCGCGTGGAGATCGCGGCCACGGAGGTCCTGGCCGAGCGCGGGGTCGTGCCCGCGGAAGCCCTCGCCGCCATCAAAAAGAACGCGCGCTTCGACGTGGCCCGGATCGAGGCGATCGAGAAGGAAGTCCAGCACGACGTGATCGCCTTCGTCTCGAACGTCGCGGAGTCGATCGGGCCGGAGGGCCGGTGGCTGCACTACGGGCTCACCTCCTCCGACGTCGTGGACACGGCGCTCAGCCTGCTCATGCGCGACGCCTGCGAGCTCATCGCGGAGGACCTGCTCGCTCTCATGGCCGCGGTGCGGGAGCGCGCGTTCCGCCACAAGCACGCGGCCATGATCGGACGTACGCACGGCGTGCACGCGGAGCCCATGACGTTCGGGGTCAAGATGGCGCTCTGGCACGCGGAGCTGGAGCGCCAGAACCACCGGCTCGGGCGGGCGCGGTCCGCGATCTCGGTGGGCAAGCTGTCGGGAGCGGTGGGGACGTTCTCGCACCTCCCCCCGGAGGTCGAGGAGGCGGTGTGCGCCCGCCTCGGCCTCGCCGCCGCCCCCGTGTCGTCGCAGATCCTGCAGCGCGACCGCCACGCCGAGGTTCTGACCACCCTCGCCCTCCTGGGGGCGAGCCTCGAGAAGTTCGCGACGGAGATCCGCGCCCTCCAGAAGACCGAGGTGCGCGAGGTGGAGGAGCCGTTCGGGGTGGGCCAGAAGGGCTCGTCGGCGATGCCCCACAAGAGGAACCCCGTGGGCTCCGAGCAGGTCGCGGGTCTCGCCCGCCTCCTCCGTGGCCACGCGCTCGCCTCCCTGGAGAACATCGCCCTCTGGCACGAGCGCGACATCAGCCACTCCTCGGTCGAGCGCGTGATCGTCCCCGACAGCTTCCTCGCCCTCGACCACATGCTCAAGCGCTTCACCGACATCGTGAAGGGGATGACGGTGGACGAGGCCCGCATGCGCCGCAACCTCGAGTCCACGAAGGGCCTCGTCTTCTCCGGCCCGCTCCTCCTCGAGCTCACCGCCCGCGGCATGCGGCGGGAGGACGCCTACCGCGTGGTGCAGGGCCACGCCATGGAGGCCTGGAAGACCGAAGGCGACTTCCGGCAGCGCGTCTCCGCGGATCCCGAGGTGCGGCGGGTGCTGAAGGACGACGAGGTCGCGGAGGTCTTCCGCCTCGAGCGGTATCTCGGGCACGTGGACGCGATCTTCCGGCGGGTGTTCGGAGAGTCGCGTGATTGAGGCCGCCCTCCTCCTCGCCGCGTCCTGGGTCGTGGCCTTCGTCTTCTCCTGGCTGCTCGGGCGCATCCTCCGGCGCGCCGCCCGCCGCACGCTCACCGGCCAGGACGACCGCCTCGTCGCCGCGCTCAAGAGGTCGATGACCCGGAGCGTCTTCCTCTTCGGGGCGATGGCGGCGGCGACGGTGCTGCCCGTGCCCGAGATCTGGGAGAGCCGGATCCTCCACGCCGTGGTCGCGCTCTGGATCGTGGTCACGACCCTGACCCTCATGCGCGCCTGGAATCTCGGCCTCGCGTGGACCGGGTACGAGAAGGACGGCACCGCCAAGGCGTGGGCCAAGGACTTCGAGCCCCTGTTGTCGAAGGTAGGCGCGGTGGTGTTCGGGATGTTCGGGCTGATCGCCCTCCTCCGCAGCTTCGACGTGGACGTGAACTCCCTCGTGGTGTCGCTGGGCGTGGGCTCCCTCGCGGTGGGGCTCGCCGCCCAGGACACGCTCGCCAACATGTTCGCGGGCTTCGCGCTCATGCTGGACCGGCCCTTCCTGATCGGCGACCGCATCCAGCTCGCGAGCGGGGAGACGGGGGACGTGGTGGAGATCGGCATCCGGGCCACGCGCATCCACACCCCGGACGAGGCGATCCTCGTCGTTCCCAACGCGGTCCTCACGAAGGAGAAGGTCACGAACCTGACGCGCCCCACCCGCAGCCTCACGACACGGGCGGAAGTGGGGATCGCCCACGGCTCCGACCTGCAGACGGCGAAGAGAGTGCTCGTGGACGCGGCCCGCGCCTCCGCTTACGTGGACAAGAGCCGCGAGCCGGTGGTGACCGTCACCCGCCTCGCGGACTTCGGCGTCACCCTGCGCGTGTCTTTCTGGGTGCGGGACTACCTCGAGCAGGGGCTGGCGGTGAGCGAGGTGCTGGAGGGCGTCGTGCGGGGCTTCGGCGAGGCCGGGATCGAGATCGCGGTCCCGGTGCAGCGCGTGCTGACTGGAGCGCCCGCGGCCCGGGTCCGCCCCCGCGGAGAGATCATGAGGAGGCGTCGGTGAAGGCACGGGTCTACGTCACGCTCAAGGAATCGGTGTTCGATCCCCAGGGACGCACGATCGAGGACGCCCTCGGCAGCCTCGGCTACCAGGGGGTCAGCGGCGTCCGGCAGGGCAAGTTCTTCGAGCTGTCCCTCGCGGGCCTCAGCAAGGACAAGGCGCGCGAGACCGCCGAGGACATCGCGCGCAAGGTGCTCGCGAATCCGGTGATCGAGAGCTTCCGGGTGGAGGTGGATGGATGAAGGTGGGGGTGGTCGTCTTCCCGGGCTCGAATTCCGACCACGACGCGTACCACGTGGCCAAGCACGTGTGCGGCCAGGAGGCGCGCTTCGTCTGGCACAAGGACAGCGACCTGTCCGGCCTCGACGTGATCGTCCTCCCCGGCGGCTTCGCCCACGGCGACTACCTCCGTACCGGCGCCATCGCCCGCTTCAGTCCGGTGATGCCCGCGGTCGTGGAGTTCGCCCGGCGCGGGGGGGCGGTGCTCGGGATCTGCAACGGCTTCCAGATCCTCCAGGAGGCGGGCCTCCTGCCGGGGGCGATGCTGCGCAACCGCTCCGTGAAGTTCCTGTCCCAGCCCGTGCACGTGCGCGTGGAGAGGGACGACACGATCGCCACCGCGGGCATCTCCAAGGGGACGGTGCTCACCATGCCCATCTCCCACGGCGAGGGGAATTTCTACCTCCCCGACGACGAGCTCGACCGCCTGGAGGGCGAAGGCCAGGTCGTCTTCCGCTACACGCGGCGGGACGGGCAGCTCGAGGACGCGGCCAACCCGAACGGGAGCGCCCGCGCCGTCGCCGGCGTGTGCAACCGCCAGAGGAACGTGATCGGCCTCATGCCGCACCCGGAGCGGGCGGCGGAGCGGGAGCTCGGGTGCGCGGACGGGCGGGTCGTGTTCGAAGCGCTCGCGCGGGCGCTGCAGACGGCCTAGCCGACTCGGTCTCTAGACGAAGACGAGCTCGGCCCGCTGGCGACGCTCGTTCGCGCGCCGGCGCTCGGCGGCCTCGGCCGTCTCTTCGCGCACCCGATCCGCGAGGGGCGAGCGTCGCCGCTCGCCCTGGCGCCGGTCCACGACGACACGGATCTCCGGCATGCCGTTCAGCAGGCCCGTCAGGAACGGCAGGGCGTCGGCTCTGTCGCGGCTGACGACGAGGGTGGGCGAGGAGCCGCCGATCTGGTGGCGGAGCGCGCACGTCTTGCAGATCCCGTGCGTGAGGGAGGGGTCCGTGAACGGCTCCTTGCTTCCCAAGAACCGCTGGCACCACGCGCAAACAGTGACCATCCACTCCCTCGATTTTCCGCGGCGACGATTGTGTGGCGATGCTAGCACGGGTCGTCAAGACCGCTGGTCACTATTTTTCCGTCACGAAGACGACGCGGAGCGTACCGCGCCGCATTCCGTGCTTCGAGTGAACAGGACGAACCAGACGAGGCTCAGCGCGGTGGCGGCGGCGAACGCGCCGGCGAGAGCGGCGGCCCAGCTCCAGAGGAGAGGCGCCGCCGCCGTCGCCAGGAGCAAGCGGGCGGTCTCGAGACGAGCGGCCCAGCTCCTGCGGTCCAGGAGCCCGCCCAGGCTGGCGAGCGTGACGACGAGACCGAGGGCCGCGGCGGCCCTGACCGGGGCCGACAAACGATCGCTCTCAAAGAAAAACAACACCGCGGCCAGGTTCAGCGCCACGAACTGGACGAACACGTAGAGGAGGACCGCCCGCGGGGGGCGAGTGTCGTACTTTCGATACGTCGCCACGTCTACGGCGGGTGCGGGAATGAAACCTCCCAGATCCTCGGGCTGCCACCCGGGCTCTTTCGCGAAGATCCGGAGAGCGTCCCCCAGCGTTCGCGTCCGCCGCGCCTTCGCGGCGAGCTCCACCCAATAGTGAAAGTTGGCCCAGAGGGGGTTCCAGCTCTCCAGTGGGGTCGTGATGCCGTAGACGCACTCCTCCTTCTCCTCCGCGAACGTGCCGAAGAGCCGGTCCCAGACGATCAGCGTTCCCGCGTGGTTCTTGTCGATGTACTGGGGGTTGCGCGCGTGGTGCACGCGGTGGTGGGAGGGCGTGTTGAACACCCACTCGATCGGCCCCAGCTTCCCCACGAGCCGGGTGTGCACCCAGAACTGGTAGAGCGTGTTCGCCGCGTTCAGGGTCAGGAACATCAGGGGCGGGAAGCCGAGAAGGGCGAGGGGCAGGTAGAAGATCCAGGTGTACATCTGGCCGAAGGCGCTCTGGCGGAGGGCCACCGCGAGGTTCAGCTCCTCGCTCTGGTGGTGAACGATGTGGGTGGCCCAGCCCGCGTTCACCTCGTGGCTGAAGCGATGCGAGCAGTAGTAGAAGAGGTCGACACCCAGGAAGCAGACGACCCAGGCCGCGACCGACTCGTTCGGCAGGGAGAAGATCCGGAGGTGGTCGTACACCGCCACGTAGCCGGCGAAGAGGGCCGTCTTCAGGAAGACGCCCACGATCTGGTCGAAGATCCCGCACGAGAGATCGCTCACCGAGTCGGACAGCCGGTAGACGTCCTTCTCCAAAAGGCGGGCGGCCACGAGCTCCACCGCGATCAGCAGGAAGAAGACGGGGATGGCCAGGTGGATGAGGTTCATCGAGGCCTTTTTTCCATCCTAGCGCAGGTCTGCCGGACCTGGGGGGGGACCCGACCACGGTAGAATGGCGTTTCCCGGAAGCGGTCAAGGCGGAGGTCGATGAAGGTCTCGGCGGAAGTCCTCTCCCAGCACAACCTCACCGCCGACGAGTACGACCGCATCGTGCGTGCCCTCGGCCGGGAGCCCAACCGGACCGAGCTGGGCCTCTTCTCCGTGATGTGGTCGGAGCACTGCTCGTACAAGAGCAGCAAGCGCCACCTGAAGACGCTGCCCACCACGGGTCCGCGCGTCGTCCAGGGCCCGGGGGAGAACGCGGGGGTGGTGGACATCGGCGACGGGCTCTGCGCCGTCTTCAAGATCGAGTCGCACAACCACCCGTCGTTCATCGAGCCCTACCAGGGCGCGGCCACCGGCGTCGGAGGGATCCTCCGGGACATCTTCACCATGGGAGCGCGGCCGATCGCGATCCTCAACTCGCTGCGCTTCGGTCCGCCCTCGGATCCGAAGAGCCGGCGGATCCTGGACGGCGTGGTGGCGGGGATCGGGGGCTACGGCAACTCGTTCGGGTGTCCGACCGTCGGCGGGGAAGTCGTCTTCGACGACGTGCTACCGCGAGAACCCCCTCGTCAACGCCTTCTGCCTGGGCCTCGTCAAGAAGAAGGACATCT
This sequence comes from uncultured Acidobacteriota bacterium, assembly GCA_963742595.1. GTDB lineage: Bacteria > Acidobacteriota > Vicinamibacteria > Fen-336 > Fen-336 > CAVPGH01. The sequence goes on from CAVUMT010000001.1 coordinate 3,798,932, forward strand.
TCCTCGGGCGCGCGGAAGGCGTCGGCAACACCGTCTTCTACGTGGGGGCCAAGACCGGCCGCGACGGCATCCACGGTGCGACGATGGCTTCCGCGGAGTTCGGGGAGGGCAGCGAGGAGCGTCGCCCCACCGTCCAGGTGGGCGATCCGTTCATGGAAAAGGTCCTGCTCGAGGCCTGCCTCGAGGCCCTTAAGACGGGCGCGGTGGTGGGGATCCAGGACATGGGGGCGGCCGGCCTCACCTGCTCGACGTCGGAGATGGGGGCGCGGGCGGGCACGGGGATCGAGATCGACGTGGCCCGCGTGCCCAAGCGCGAGACGGGCATGAACGCCTACGAGGTCATGCTCTCCGAGTCCCAGGAGCGCATGCTGCTCGTGGCCGAGAAGGGCCGCGAGCCGGAGGTCGTCCGCGTCTTCGAGAAGTGGGACCTCCACGCGGAGGCCATCGGCACGGTGACCGCGGATCGGCGGCTGCGGATCCTGGACGGAGGCCGGCTCGAGGCCGACGTGCCGAACGAGGCCCTCACGGACGACGCTCCGCTCTACGACCGGCCGTGGGTGGATCCGGAGAACCCGGCGGCGAAGGAGGACGTGCTCGCGCTGCCGCCGCCCGCCGACCTCGCGGACGTCCTGCTGCGTCTCCTGGCCTCGCCTTCCCTCGCCTGCAAGCGCTGGGTGTACCGGCAGTACGACAGCACGGTCCGGACGAACACGATGGTCGGGCCGGGCTCCGACGCGGCCGTCGTGCGGATCAAGGGGACGAAGAAGGCCCTCGCCCTCAAGACGGACGGCAACGGCCGCTACTGCTGGCTCGATCCCTTCGCGGGCGCGCGCCTGGCGGTGGCCGAGGCTTGCCGGAACGTGGTGGCCGCGGGCGCCACCCCGATCGGCGCCACGAACTGCCTGAACTTCGGCAACCCGGAGCGGCCCGAGGTCATGGGCCAGCTCGTCCGCGCGATCGCGGGAATTCGGGAGGCGTGCCTCGCTCTCGACGTCCCGATCACCGGGGGGAACGTCAGCCTTTACAACGAGACCGAAGGCCGGGCCATCTACCCCACGCCGATTCTGGGCGTCGTGGGGATCCTGGAGGACGCGGACTCCGTCCTCACCTCGTGGTTCAAGGAGGAGGGCGACGCCGTCTATCTCCTCGGCGACACGCACGACGACCTCGGAGGCGGCGCCCTCGTCCAGGTGGTGCACGGAATCGCCGCCGGCGCGCCGCCCCGCTTGGATCTCGCGGCCGAGAAACGGCTCCAGGCCCTTGTCCTGGAGGCCGCGGCTGCGGGGTGGTTGCGCTCCGCCCACGACTGCTCGGACGGCGGAGTGGCCGTGGCGCTCGCGGAGTGCGGGTTCCGGGGGGAGGAGCCCGGCCTCGGGGGTCGGTTCGACCTGCCCGGCACCCTGCGCCCCGACGTGCTCCTCTTCTCCGAGTCTCCGTCCCGCATGATCGTCAGCACTCGCGAGGAGGCGCACCTCCGCGCGGCCGCGCATCGACGCGGCGTGCCCTGCCACCGCCTCGGCGTCGTCGAGGGCGATCGGCTCGCCGTTCTCTCGGGAAGCCGCGAGTTCGTGAGCCTTCCTGTCGCCCGGCTGCACGAGGCCTGGATGAGCCTGGAGCGGATGCTCGGCGGGCCGCGATCTGGGCTAACATCGGCCCGATGAGACCCGAAGGCCGCGACCGCTGATGCCCGGCCCGGTCCCCGTCGACGACGATCGCTTCCACGACCGCTGCGGCCTCTTCGGGATCTTCGGCCACCCCGAGGCCGCGCACCTCACCTATCTCGGCCTCTACGCCCAGCAGCACCGCGGCCAGGAGTCGGCGGGGATCGTCTGCAGCGACGGCGAGCGTCTCCGGTGCGAGAAGGGGATGGGCCTCGTCAACGACGTGTTCACGGAGGGGCGGCTGGCTTCGCTCGAAGGCGACCGCGCGATGGGCCACGTCCGCTACTCGACGGCGGGCGACACCGTGGCCACGAACGCCCAGCCCATCCTGATCGAGTGCCACCGCGGGCCCATCGCGCTGGGCCACAACGGGAACCTGGTGAACGCGACCATCCTCCGCCACGAGCTGGAGGCCGCGGGGTCCATCTTCCAGGGCACGTCCGACACCGAGGTCATCCTCCACCTCTACGCGCGCAGCCACCGCGAGCGGCTGGAGGACGCGATCGCGGCCAGCCTCACCAAGGTCATGGGGGCCTTCTCCGTCCTCTTCCTGACGAACGACGCGCTCGTGGCCGCGCGCGACCCCTGGGGCTTCCGGCCCCTCGTGATCGGCCAGCTCCACGGCGCCCCCATCGTCTGCTCCGAGACGTGCGCGCTCGACCTCATCGGCGCGAAGTACGTGCGCGACGTGGAGCCGGGCGAGCTCGTGATCGTGGAGCGGACGGGCATCCGGTCCTTCCGGCCGTTCCCCCCGGAGCCGCCCAGCCAGTGCATCTTCGAGCACGTCTACTTCGCCCGTCCGGACAGTCTCGTCTTCGGCCGGAACGTCCTGGAGTCGCGCCTCGCCCTCGGCCGCCAGCTCGCCCGCGAGGCCCCGGCCCCCGCGGACATCGTGGTGCCCGTCCCGGACAGCGGCATGGGCGCCGCCCTCGGCTACTCCCAGGAGAGCGGGGTTCCGTTCCAGTGGGGGCTCATCCGGAACCACTACGTGGGCCGGACGTTCATCGAGCCCCGCCAGTCCATCCGGTCCTTCGGCGTGAAGATCAAGCTGAACCCGGTGGCGAGCGTCCTCGACGGGCAGCGGGTCGTGCTCGTCGACGACTCGATCGTGCGGGGCACCACCTCGCGCAAGATCGTCCGGATGGTCCGGGACGCGGGCGCGCGCGAGGTCCACATGCGCATCAGCAGCCCGCCCACCACCGGCCCCTGCTACTACGGGATCGACACCCCGCTCAAGAGCGAGCTCATCGCCAGCAATCACTCGCTGGAGGAGATCCGGCAGCACGTGGAGGCGGACAGCCTCGCCTACCTGTCGCAGGAAGGTCTCTTGCGGGCGGTGGGGGACGCGGAGGGGCGGCGACACTGCACCGCGTGCTTCTCCGGGCGCTACCCCGTGGCGGTGTCGCAGCCCGACGAGTCGCAGCTCCGGCTGTTCGAGAAGGCCCGGGCCTAGGACGCGACGGTGCCGCGACTGCTCGCGGTCGGCCACGTCACCTGGGACCGTCGGCCGGAGGGCGACGTGCTGGGCGGCACGGTCACGTTCGCCGCTCATACCGTCCGGAAGCTGGGCTGGGAGGTCGCGATCCTCACCGCGGCCGGCCCCGAGTTCGACGCGGCCCGCGACCTTCCCGGGGTGCCCGTCTTCCGCACGTTCTGCGCGGCCACCACGCGCTTCCGCAACGACTACGGGTCGGGGGGCGTGCGCCGCCAGGTGCTCATGGCGCGCGCGGAGGACGTTTCGCTCACCCCGCTGCCCGAGGAGTGGCGCAACCCGGACGCCTTGCTGCTCGGACCGGTGGCGGGAGAGCTCCGCGAGTTCCCGGTCGCCGCGTTCGAAGCGGGCTGCGTGGGGGCGGTCGCCCAGGGGTGGCTGCGCGCGGTGGACGCCATGGGCAACGTATCGCCGCAGGAATGGACGAAGCCCGCGCGCGACCTCGCGGGCGTGCACGTCCTCTTCCTGTCGCAGCACGACCTCCCCGGGGGTGCCGCGCGGGCGAAGGAGTTTTTGGAGCAGGTGCCGATCGTGGCCCTCACGCGGGGCTGGCAGGGGGTGACGCTCCTCGCCCGCCACGGCTCGGAGGAGATCCCGGCCTACCCCCGTCCCGAGGTGGATCCCACCGGCGCGGGCGACGTGTTTGCGGCCGCGTTCCTCGCCCGCTACCACGAGTCGTCCGATCCGAGCGAGGCCGCCGTGTTCGCGTCCTGCGCCGCGTCGTGCGCGGTGGAGGGCGTGGGGGCGTCGTCCCTGGGGGATCGGGCCGAGGTGGAAAAGCGCATCGAGCAGCGCGAGAGATTGCTGGAAGAGGGGGAATGGGATGAGTAAGCGTTCTTTGCTGTCGGCGGTCGTGACTTTCCTGGCGCTCTCGAGCGCCGCCGTCGCGTTCCAGGCGGCCAAGCCGGCGCCGCCCGCGAGGCCCAAGTCGCCCGCGCGGGCGTCCTATCCGCCAGTCGCGGAAGGTACCTCCGCCGTGGTGGAGACCGAGCTCGGCTCCTTCACGATCCTCCTCCTTCCCTCGGTGGCTCCCCAGCACGTCCAGACCTTCGTCAAGACGGCGAAGTCCGGCGGCTACGACGGCACCACCTTCCACCGGCTCATCGCGGGCGGCATCATCCAGGGCGGCGACCCTCTCTCGAAGGACCCCGCGAAGACCGCGACCTACGGAACCGGGGGGCTCGGGCTGCTGAAGGCCGAGTTCTCGGACCGTCCGTTCGTCCGGGGCGTGGTGTCGGCGGCACGCCGGCCGTCCAGCCCCGACAGCGGGGGGGTCCAGTTTTTCGTCTGCATCCGCGAGCAGCCTCCGCTTCAGGGCCAGTACACGATCTTCGGGGAAGTCACCGAGGGGATGGAGGTCGTGGACAAGATCTCGATGGAGCCGGTGGCGGGGGACCGGGCGACGAAGCGGATCGAGATGAAGGTGAAGATCCAGACGCCCTGACCCAGTCCTGGAATGGGTAGATCGGTTACTCGGTCCGGACGGAGTTGCTTGAAGTAAAGTGCACCTTGGACGCGCGGCATTTTCTACAAGCAACGCTCCCCTGAATCGTTTGGCGTCAGGTCCTCCCACCCTCTGCGCAGCGTTTCCCGTAGCGGCGCTGGCACGATAGCTGCTGCACCCAAGACGGTCTACCTTGCGGATCCTGAGCTATTTCCACGGGATCGACCCCGCGGCTGCCCTCGTGGTGGACGGTCAGCTGGTGGCCTACGCGGAGGAAGAGCGGCTCCTCCGCTTCAAGCACGCGCCCGGTGTCTTCCCCATCCGCTCGATCAAGGCCTGCCTCGACCTCGCGGGAGTGAAGCTCCGCGATATCGACTACGCCATCTACGGGTGGGACGCCCCCCGCTACGGCGGCGGGGACATGGCCCGGTTCTACGAGTCGGTCAACGAGCAGCACCCGCCTGACGCGGGGACTCGGAGCTGGCAGCAGCGCAACCTCGGCTTCTTCACGCCCGCGGCGCTGCGTGGCGTGCTCGAGGCCCAGCTCGTGCGGTCGTTCGGCGTCCCCCGCGAGGACGTGCCGGAGCTCGTCTTCTATCCCCACCACGAAACCCACGCGGCCGCCGCGTTCTACCTCTCGCCGTTCGAGGAAGCGCTCGTGCTCACCCTCGACGGGTCGGGAGACAGCGAGTGCACGGCGCTCTGGCACGGCCGTGGTCCCCGGCTCGACCCGATCCATCGCATCGAGATCCCGCACTCCCTCGGGTGGTTCTACGCCGCGATGACGGAGTACCTCGGCTTCGACGCGTACGACGGCGAGTACAAGGTGATGGGGCTCGCCGCCTACGGGCGGGAGAGCGAGGACGTTCGCGAGAAGCTCGCGAAGGTGGTGCGCGTCGGCCGGGAGGGCTGGGACTACGAGGTGGACCCGCGCTTCATCCACCACGGGACGCACACGTACTCCGACCGCTTCACGGACGCGCTCGTCGAGCTCGTCGGCCGGCCCCCCCGCCAGGGCCCGCGTCCGATCGAGCCCTTCCACGAGGACGTCGCCTTCGAGACCCAGCGCCTCCTCGAGGAGACGGTCCTGCGCCTCCTCGAGCACTTTCGCCGGAAGACCGGGCTGCGGAACCTGTGCATCGGGGGCGGCGTCGGCCTGAACGTCAAGATGAACAGCCGGATCCATCGCTCGGGGCTCTTCGAGGGCGTCGCCGCGTTCCCGATCCCCAACGACTCCGGCCTTGCGATCGGCGCCGCGATCGGGCTGTGGGTCGCGAAGACGGGCCGCCGGCCGGCGCCGCTGCGGCACCTCTATCTCGGGCCGTCGTGGACGGACGACGACATCGAGCAGCAGATCCAGAGCTGCGGCCTCGCCTACCGGCGCTGCGCGGACGTGGCCGACGACACCGCCGAGCTGCTCGCGTCGGGGAAGGTCGTCGGCTGGTTCCAGGGCCGGCTCGAAGGCGGGCCGCGGGCCCTCGGCGGCCGGTCGATCCTCGCCGACCCCCGCCGCGTCGACGCCCGCGACCGGGTCAACGCGGCGATCAAGTTCCGCGAGTACTGGCGCCCCTTCTGTCCCAGCCTCACCGAGGCCGCGGCCCCGCGCTTTCTCGAGAAGGCGACGAGGGCGCCCTTCATGATCCTGGCGTTCGAGGCGACGCCGGAAGCGCGGGAGAAGGTCCCCGCGGTCGTGCACGTGGACGGGACGATGCGGCCGCAGACGGTGGATCCCGAGTCGAACCCCCGCTATCACCGGCTGCTCGAGGCCTTCGCGAAGCGGACGGGGGTGCCCGTGCTCCTCAACACGTCCTTCAACGTCAAGGGCGAGGCCATCGTGTGCTCGCCGCGCGACGCCTTGCGCACGTTCTGGAGCACCGGCATCGACGCCCTTGCCATCGGGTCGTTCCTGATCGAGAAGCCCGAGGCGCCCCTCGCCACCCCGCCGGAAGATGTCCTCCGCTAGCGCCGCCCACCGCGTCCTCGTCGTCGCCCCCCACGCCGACGACGAGACGATCGGCCTGGGGGGGACGATCGCCCGCCACGCGCACGAGGGGGATGCGGTCACGGTGGCCGTGGTGACCGGCCACGGGGACGACGGTCCGCACCCGCTCTGGCCGAAGAGCGTCTGGGAGGTGGTGCGCGCGGAAGCGCGCGAGGCCTGCCGCGTCCTCGCGGTGAAGGACCTCCTCTTCGAGGAGGTGCCGGCCGCTCTCGTGGCCGACGAGCCCGCGTGGAAGCTCAACCGGGTCACCGCCGGCATCGTGGAGCGGGTAAAGCCCGACGTGCTCTACGTCCCCTTCCCGTTCGACCTCCACAAGGACCACCGCGAGGTCTTCCATTCCCTTTCCGTGGCCTGGCGCTCGTCTTCCGCCATGGGCCGCGGGATCCGCGAAATCTACTGCTACGAGGTCCAGTCCGAGACGCACTGGAACGTGCCCTACGTGGAGCCGGGCTTCCTGCCCTCGCGCTTCGTCGATATCTCGGACACCCTCGAGGTCAAGCTCCGCGCCCTCGCCTGCTACAAGACGCAGATGCGGCCGCTGCCGGACGCGCGATCGCTGGAGGCGATCCGCGCCCTCGCGGTGTGGCGGGGCTCGCAGGTCGGGATGTCCGCCGCCGAGGCGTTCGTCACCGTTCGCACGCTTCGCTGAGAGTAGGTCATTTGGCTCCTTGACGGTTTCTTGCCGCGGTGCGTAGCATGCCTCCGCGGCGGGCCCCGGAATCGGGGACCGCAGGAGGCCACCATGCCCCCCCACGAATCGATCAATCGGCGGGAGTTCCTCGAGAAGTCGACCCTGCTGGGCGCGGCGGCGGCCGTGGCGGGCGGCGCTCGGAAAGGGAGCGCGCAGGTCAACGACTCGGCCGCCGTGTCGATGAAGCCGGTGCGCCTCGGGTTCCTCGGCGCGGGGATTCGCGGCACCCTGCTGATGGAGGCCGCCTCCGGCATCTCCGGGGTCGAGGTCAAGGTCGCCGCGGACTGCTACAAGGGGCACCTCGACCGCGCGCAGGAGCTCTTCTCTCCGGCGCCGGCGGTGACCGGTGACTACCGGGAGATCCTCGCCCGCGCGGATATCGACGCGGTGGTGATCGCCACTCCGGATCACTGGCATCTGAAGATGACGGAGGACGCGCTGGCCGCGGGCAAGCACGTCTACGTCGAGAAGCCGATGACCCACAAGTGGGAGGAAGGCGAGGCCTTCATCGCGGCCGCGGCGAAGAGCGGCAAGGTGGTTCAGGTGGGCAGCCAGTACACGAGTCACGGCTGCGCCGCGAAGGCCGCGCAGCTCATCAGGAGCGGGCAGCTCGGCCAGGTCACCCTCGTCGAGGGCAGGTTCCACCGCAATACCGCGACGGGCGCCTGGTACTACCCGATCCCCCCCGACGCCTCGCCGGCAACGGTCGACTGGAAGGGCTTCCTCGGCCCCGCTCCTTCTCGCGAGTTCGACCTGCGGCGCTTCTTCCAGTGGCGGCTCTTCTGGGACTACTCGGGCGGCCTCCCCACCGACCTCTTCGTGCACCTCGTCACCGCCACGCACTACCTCATGGGGGTGCAGGAGCCGGAGAGCGTCTTCAGCTTCGGCGACGTCTACCACTGGAAGAACTACCGCGAGGTGCCCGACCAGATGACCTCGATGGTGAAGTACCCGGAGGGATTCGTCCTCCGCCTCTCGAGCACCGCCAGCAACGGCCACCCCGGGCCCTTCCTCACCGTCTACGGGAGCGAAGGCACGCTCGAGTACTCCGGCGGCTCCTTCAAGCACTACTACGAGCCGCGGACGGAGAACTTCGGCTACTCGGTCCACTCCTGGCCGAAGGCCACCACCGCCCGGTTCAAGGAGCTCATGGGCCTGAACGACGCCCTCTCCCCGGTGGACGGTCCGACCGTGGCGGAGCCGGTCGAGTACAAGTCGCCGAACGACGAGGACGCCACGCGGGCGCACGTGCGGACCTTCGTCGAGTCCATCCGCACGGGGGCCAAGCCGATCGAGGATGCGCGGTTCGGGCACCACGCCGCGCTCGTCGGCCACATGTGCAACCTGTCCTACCGGTCGGGGAAGCCGGTGCGGTGGAACAAGGCGACCCGCAAAGTCGAGGTCTAGCTACCAGCGGCGCGGCGCGTTCCTGACGCAGCGCACCGTGTCGCGCGCGATCAGCAGCTCCTCGTTGGTGGGGATGACGAACGTACGAACGCGCGCGCCCTCCGCGGACACGTCCCCCTCCTGCCCTCCCACAGCGGCGGCGTTCCTCGCGGGGTCGATCGCGATCCCGAGGAAGCCGAGGGAGGAGGCGATGCGCGCGCGGATCTCCGCGGAGTTCTCGCCGATGCCGCCGGTGAACACGATCGCGTCCGCGCCGTTCATCTGGGCGAGGTAGGCGCCGATGTAGTGCCGGACGCGGTGGCAGAAGAGCTCGATGGCGAGCCGGGCCCGGCGATCCGCGTGGAGGCGCTCCTCCTCGAGCAGCTCGCGCATGTCGTTGGTGAGCCCCGAGATCCCCAGCAGGCCGGACTGTTTGTTGAGCAGCGTGTCGATCTCCGCGAAGGAGAGCCCCTCCTTGTGGTGCAGGAACTCCAGCACCGAGGGGTCGAGGTCGCCCGAACGCGTGCCCATCACCAGGCCCTCGAGCGGCGTCATCCCCATCGAGGTGTTCACCGACGCCCCCGCGCGGATCGCGCACGCCGAGCAGCCGTTGCCGAGATGGAGGGTCACGATGTGCGTCTCCTCCGGCGTCTTCCCGGTGAGCGCGCGGTAGCGGTAGGCGACGTAGCGGTGCGACGTGCCGTGGAAGCCGTAGCGGCGGATCCGGTGCCGCACGTAGAGCGGATAGGGGATCCCGTAGAGGTAAGCGACCTCGGGTATCGTGGAATGGAACGACGTGTCGAAGACCGCCACCTGGGGCACCCCCGGGCCCAGGAGCTCGCGCGCCGCGTAGACTCCCTTCAGGTTGGCCGGGTTGTGGAGGGGAGCGAGGTCGATGCAGTCCTCGATCTGATCCACCACCGCGTCGTCGATGAGCGTCGAGCGCGTGAGCTTCTCCCCGCCGTGAACGATGCGGTGGCCCACGGCGTGGATGTCGGCGAGCGCGCCCAAACCGGGAATCGCCGCCTCGGGGGACACGAGCCACCGCAGCAGATGGTCGAGGGCGGCGCGGTGGTCGCGGAGGGGAGCGGCCCGCCGCAGCGCGGGGCGGCCCTCGACCCGCAGCGTGACCAGCGCCTCGCTGCCGATCCGCTCCACGACGCCGCGCGCCGCCTGGCGGTCGGCGTCCTTCTCGATCGCGTCGAGGTCGGTCTCGACGACCTGGAACTTGAGCGACGAGCTCCCTGTGTTCAGGACGAGAACGTTCATGGCCGATCCTAGCCCTGCCGCTCCAGGTAGGCGAGGAGCTTCGGGTCCACCGGCGCCGCGGGATCGAGCTTCCGGGCCCTCTCGATCGCTTCCCGCGCCTCCTTCCACTTCGACTGCCGGGCGAGGACGGCGGCAAAGCGAAGCCAGGCGTCGACGCGGGCGGGCCGGACTCGGAGGTACTCGCGGTGCGCGCGCTCCGCCGCCGGATAGTCGCGGCGGTCCAGGTAGAAATGGCCCAGGAGCTCCTGCGCGTCGGCGAGCGAGGCGTCCGCGGCCACCGCGCGCTCGAGGACGGGAACGGAACGCGCGGGCTGGCCCGTGTCCGCATACCGCTTGCCGAGGGCCTGCCAGAAGGGGCCGGACTCCGGGCCGTCGAAGCCCGCGAGCGGGGGCGGGGTCGCCGCCGCCACGAGGGACTCGTACTGGGCGCGGGCCCGCGCCACTACCTCGGCCGTGGCCATCACGTTGCGCCGCGGCGCGCCGAGCTCGATCACCGGGTAGCCGTCCGTGTTCTGCGGCGTGCCGCGAGGGAACGCCGGATCCGTTGCGTAGCGGCGGAGCGCCTCGTCGCCCATCGTCCACGCCGCGACGAGCGAGGCTTCGTCCACGAGCACGCCCGTTCCCCGAAGGTCCTCTCCGGGAGCGCCGCGGAACGCTTCCGCGAGACGTCGCGCGCCCAGGGACTGCGGCTCGCGGCTGCCCACGAGCAGGACGTCTGCGGCGAGGACGGGGCCGCCCTCCTTGGAGACCGGGGGCACGAGCCAGAGCGAGGCGTGCGGGAACACGGAGGCGAAGGTGTGGAGCTCGACCTTCACGTCCGTGGTGTCGAGGCGGTAGTAATAGAACCACTGGGCGAAGACGCCGCCCGGGGCGAGCCGGGCGAGGGCGATCTCGTAGAACTCGCGGGTGAAGAGGTTCGCGACGCCGGTGATCCAGGGGTGCGAGGGCTCGGACGCGATCACGTCGTACCGGTCGCGCGCGCGCAGGAGGTGGGTGCGGGCGTCCCGGAAGAAAATGCGGAACCGCGGGTCCTCGCGGACGCGTCCGGACAATGCTTCGAACAGCGGCGCTGCCCGCCACGTCGCGGGCTCGATCTCCACGCAATCGAGGCGCTCCAGGGGATAGAGCGCCGCCGCCGCCGCCGTCGTCCCCGCACCCCAGCCCACGACGAGGGCCGTCCGCGGCGCCTCGTGCATCAGGAGGGGCACGTGCGCGATGAACTTCTGGGTCAACACGTCCTCGGCTCCGCTGCCCGCATCCGTCTTGCCGTTCACGGAGAGGAAGCGACGGCCCGATCCCTCGCCTTCCGACGCCGCCACCACCGCCTCCCGTCCCTCCTCGTAGAAGAGAAGGCGGCGCTCCCGAAGGAAGTCCTGGAGGCGGAAGCCGGGCCGGTCCTTCCAGTCGATGCCGTACTGGTAGACGCCCGCGGTCATGAGCCCGCGGTCCCAGGGACGGAAGCGGGGCGCGAGTGCTATGGCGGCGCCGAGCACGGCGACCGCAACCGCCGCGCTCACGGCGAGCCTTCGCTTCTGCGAGCTCACGAGCGCGGCGCCACCCGCGGCAAAGGCCAGACCCGCGAGCACGAGCGACGACCCTTCGAGGCCTGTCGCGGTCACGAGGACGAGGTCCGCGACGAGGGCGCCCAAAACGGCGCCCGCGGTGTTCCAGGCGTAGAGCCGTCCGGTGCTCCGCACGGCGGTGCCCTCCGTCAGATGCAGGAGGAGCGGGAAGGTGACTCCGAGAAGCACGGTGACGGGCAGCAGGGCGGCGAGGGCGAGGCCGAGCCCGGCCACCGAGTACGCGGCGAAGCTGACGGGGATTTGCTTCATCACGAAGAGGAAGGCCAGGGGAAGCCGCCCGATCACCACCACGGACGCGATCGTGGCGATGCCCACGCCGAGGAAAAGGAGACCGAGGACGACGAGGGGCCGTCCGATCCGCGTCCGTACGCGCTCGTAGACGGCGGCCCCCGCGGCGATGCCGAGGAGCACGGCGAGAAGCATGGACGCGAACGCGTACACCGACGACCCGATGACGAGGGCGAGCGAGCGCGTCCAGATCACCTCGACCGCGAACGTGAAGGCGCCGGAGGCGGCGGCGAGGCCGGCGAAGAGCGGGAGGGTGGGAGTCGTCGGCCCTGCATCGACGACGCTCGCGGCGGGGGCGGGATTGTCCTCTTCCTCCTGGCTCGCGCGCCACGCGAAGGCGCCGATCAACAGGTTCGCGAAGGCCGCGGCTACGAACGTCCCCGTGACGCCCAGGAGCGGGAGGAGGACGAACGGACCGACGGCGACCCCGAGACCACCTCCCAGGGTGTGGACGCGATAGAGGCGACCGAGGCTCTGGTGAGCGTTGTCTCCGCGGCGGGCAAGGACCTCTACGGCGAGGGGGACGGTGGCTCCGAGGAGGACAGTCGCGGGAAGGAGAATGACCCCAACCGCCAGGACTCGAGCCGCCAAGTCCGCGGGGCCTTCAAGGCTACGGAGGAGCTCCGCTCCTGCGTAGAGACTTGGCAGCGCCCCCAGCAGCGGAAGCGTGACTACCGCGGTCGCCGCGATCCCCATTTCCACGAGCGCGTAGGTGCGCAGCGGAGAAGCGACGCGTGCGCGGGTGCAGAGGGCGGCGCCGAGGGCGAGGCCGCCCATGAAGGTGGCGAGCACGACCGCGATCGCATCCGTCGTGTTGCCGAAGACGAGGCCGAACGAGCGCAGCCAGAGCGACTCGTACACGAGCCCGGCCGCGCCGGAGGCGAAGACGAGGGGGGCGAGGGAGGGAGATTTCACTCCGCCCGCAGGACCTCGAGGGGAGCGCGCCGGAAGACCTCGGTGCTCCCGAAGAGGCCGACGACGACGGTCAGCAGGACGACGAGGGCCCCGAGGGCGGCGAGCGCCCCCACCGGCAGGCTGAACGAGGTGTCGAACGTGAGGCGAACGAGGCCGTAGGAGGCGCCCGCGGCGAGGACGAGGGCGGTGGCCGAGGCGATGAGGCCCAGGCTCGCGTACTCCGCGAACAGGATCCGGAGGAGCTGGCGGCGGCTCGCCCCGATCGTCCGCAGGAGCGCGCCCTCGCGCACGCGCTGCGAGCGGCTGGCCGCCACTGCGCCCACGAGCACCACCACCCCAGCCCCCAGGCTGAAGAGGGCCATGAATCGGATGGCGAGGGCCACCCGGTCCACGATCGTCTCGAGGGCGCGGGACACCTGGGCGAGGTCCAGCGTCGACACGTTGGGGTGCGCCTCCACGAGCCGGCGCTGGAGCAGGCCCCGCCGCACGGGATCGTCGAGACGCGTCAGGGCCACGTAGGTCTGCGGCGCCGCGTCGAGCGGGCCCTCGGGGAAGACGACGAAGAAGTTGGGCTCGAAGCGCGCCCAGTCGATGTCGCGCAGTACGGCGACCTGCGAGGGAACCGCGAGGCCCTGGACGTCCCAGACGATCTCGTCGCCGACGCTCACCCCCAGCTCGCGGGCCACCCCCGTGTCGAGCGCCACGGGCACGCGTCCGTCCGCGCGTCCCTTCCATTCCCCCGGGCGCCACCAGGCCCCGGCCTCGAGCTTTTCGGAGGCCGTCGGCGTGTCGCGGTAGCTGCTGCGGTACTCGCGCCGGAGCGCCCACTTTCCGCGCGCCTTCTCCTCCGAGACGGTGCCCGCGAGGAGCTGCGACGCCGTCGCGCCCTTCACCGACTGGATCCGCATGGGCACGACGGGGACGAACGGCCGCACGGGAAGCCCCTCGTCGCGGAGCGCCTGCTCCACCGCCGGCCGCTGGTCGCCCTGGATGTCGAAGAGGGCGAGGTTGGGGCGCTCGGCGTACGCGTCCACGCGCAGGTCGCGCAGGAGGTTCTGCTGCACGAGGAGGAGCGTGCCGAGCAGGAACGCCCCGAAGCCGAGGGCGAGGACGACGAGCAGGGTCTGGTTGGCCGGACGGTAGAGGTTGGCGAGGCCCTGCCGCCACAGGTACGGCAGGCGGGTGGGGAAGAAGCGGCGGAGGCCCCGCGTGAGGGCGAAGGCGGCGAGCCAGAGGGCGAGGATCGCCACCCCGATCCCCCCCGAGAAGGCGAGACCGGTCTTCACCGCTCCCGCCTGGAGGATCGCGAGCGAGACGACACTCGCCACGAGCGCTACGACCGCGAGGATCTGCGCCGCGTCGCGCGGAGACCGGGCCTCCTCCTCGTAGGGCCGTCGCAGGGCCTGGAGCGGGGAGACCCGCCGCAGGGCGAGGAGGGGGAGGAGCGCGAAGACGAGCGCCACCCAGAGGCCGAGGGCGACGCCTCCCGCGATCGCGGCGGGCGAGGGAGCGTAGACGACGTCCACGGGCAGAAGGTCGCGGAGGAGCCGCGGGAGCACGAGCTGCACGACGACACCGGCGGCGGCGCCGAGGAGACTTCCCAGCAGGCCCACTGCCGCCGCCTGCGCGAGGTAGACCGCGAAGACGGTGCGGGCGCTCGCTCCCAGGCAGCGCAGCACCGCCACCGACTCGAGCTTCCTCTTGATGAAGACGTGGATGGCGCTCGCGACGCCGAGGCCGCCGAGGAGAAGGGCGATGAGGGCCACGAGCCCGAGGTAGTTCGCGAGGCGGGAGAGCGTCTGGTTCAGCCGGTCCTGGTCTTCCGCCACCGTGCGCAGGGACGCGCGCTCCGCCTGGAAGCGCGGACGGAAGCGGTCGGCGAGGCGCTGGGCGGAGACTCCCGCGGGGAGCTTGAACAGGACCTCGTAGCGTGCCCGCGACCCCCGAAGGAGCAGCTCCGTTTCCGCCAGACGGGCGGCGGGAATGAACACGCGCGGCCCGAACGCGGCGCGCACGCCCACGTCGCCCGGCACGTTGACGACCGTCCCGCGCACGGGGAGTCGGGCCTCTCCCAGGGCGAGCGTGTCGCCCGTCTCCGCACCGAGGACGGCGAGGAGCGAGGGATCGACGAGGGCGCCCCCCGTCTCTTGCGAGACGCTCCCACTCGCCCGCGGGCGTCGTCTCGATCCGGCCGTAGTACGGGTATCCCGGCTCCACCGCGGTCACCTGAACGAGCCGGGTGCCCGCGGTGCGGGGAAAGAAGGCCATGGCCCCGAAGCCGGTCGTCCGGGCCATCTCCACGGCACGCCCGCCTCCCGCCTCGCGCGCCGCGCGCTCCAGTTCCTTCAGCAGCTCTTCCGTCTTCGCCGAGAACTTCTGGCCGCTCGCCAGCGACAGGTCGGCGCCGAGGAGCGCCTGCGCCTGCTCGCGGACCGAGGCGTGCAGGTTGTCGGTGAAGGAGTTGATGGCCACGAGGGCGCTCACCCCCACCGCCACCGCGAGCACGAGCAGGAAGAGCCGGCGCCGCGAGGCCCGGCTCTCCCGCCAGGCCATGGCCAGGACGAAGCGGGCGCCGCTCACGATCGGCTCAGGCTGACCGGGTCGGCGGTCGCGGCTGTCGGGCGGAGGCTGTCGGAGACGACGGCGCCGTCGGCGAGCCGGAGGATGCGGTGCGCGCGCTGGGCGAGGTCGTAGTCGTGGGTGACGAGCACGAGCGTCGTGCCCAGCTCGCGGTTCAGCTCCGACATGAGTGCGATGACGTTGGCGCCGTTCGCGGCGTCGAGGTTCCCCGTTGGCTCGTCCGCGAAGAGGATCTTCGGTCGGTGGCAGAAGGCTCGCGCGAGGGCCACCCGCTGCTGCTCGCCCCCCGAGAGCTGCGCCGGGTAGTGGTGCCCGCGGTCCTGGAGGCCCACACGCGCCAGTAGCTCTTCCGCCCGACCGCGGCCGTCCTCGCCGCGGAGCTCCATCGGCACCTGGATGTTCTCGCGGGCAGTCAGCGTGGGGATGAGGTGGAAGGACTGGAAGACGAATCCCACCCTGTCCCGTCGCAGCGCCGCCCGCTCGTCCTCGCTGAGCGTCCCGAGGTCGACGCCGTCGAGAAGGACCCGCCCCCCCGCCGGCCGGTCGAGGCCGGCAAGGAGGCCCAGGAGCGTGCTCTTGCCGCTCCCCGAGGGCCCCACCACCGCGAGGAACCCGCCCGCCTCCAGCTCGAACGTGATATTCCTGAGAACGGTGATCTCGCGGCCGCCCGAAAGGAACGTCTTGCCGAGCGACTCGCAGCGGAGGATGGACATGAGGCTCCCGGGTCTCTGCGCCCCCTCACGCATCATAGCGAGAAAGGCGCTCGTCCTCGCGGTGCTGGCGGTTGTTGCCTGCCGGAGGGGCAGCGCCCCCCGAGCCCGCTCGCTCTCCGGAGGGCGCGGCCTCGCCGCCGATCGCCGCCGCCGTCGATTCTCGTCCCGTAGTCCTCTTCCTGGGCGACAGCCTGACCGCGGGCTATGGTCTCGACCCCGACGACGCCTTCCCGGCCTTGATCCAGGCCCGGATCGACGAAGCCGGGCTTCAGTACCGCGTCGTGAACGCGGGGGTGAGCGGCGAGACCTCGGCGGGGGCGCTTCGTCGCCTCGACTGGCTTCTCCAGCAGCCGGTGGCGGTGCTCGTGCTCGAGACGGGGGCCAACGACGGTCTCCGCGGGCAGGACCCGGCGACCACGCGGCAGAACATCCAGGCCGTCCTCGACCGCGTTCGCGCGCAGTCGCCTCCGCCCAAGCTCGTGCTCGTCGGGATGGAGGCGCTTCCGAACTACGGCGAGAGCTACCGGCGGCAGTTCCGCGCTCTCTACCCGGAGCTCGCGAAGAAGAACGGCGCTGCTCTCGTCCCTTTCCTGCTCGAGGGTGTGGCGGGCGTTTCCGCATTGAACCTGGCGGACGGCGTCCACCCGAACGCGGAGGGGCAGAAGGTCGTCGCAGGTACGGTGTGGAAGATGCTGCGTCCCCTGCTCACCCAGTAACTCGAGCCGGTTCTTGAAGCAACTAGCCTGGAATGGGTAGATCGGTAACTCCGTCCGGACGGAGTCCCTTGAGAAACTACTTGAGGTGACTCGTTTCAGTACGGGTAGGAACGTGACGCTCATCGACGGCCTCTTCCAGGAAGTCGAGTACCCGACCCGCAGCCCAGAACCGACCCGGAGCGACGGACGCCGCGACGAACCCGACGTGTCCTCCCGTCCCGACCATCTCCCGCCTCACCGACGCGGAGAGGGGCCAGCGCGAGACGGAGGCGCCCGGGATCATCGGATCGTCCTCCGCGGCCACGACGAGCGCGGGACGGTCGATCGAGGCGAGCCAGGGCCCGGCGCTGGATTTCGCGTAGTACTCGTCCGCTCCCCCGAAGCCGCCGTGGGGAGCGGTGATGGCGTCGTCGTATTCACGCACCGTGCGCAGCCCCCGCTCGCGGCCGGCGGGGAAGAGGTCGGGCCGCCGCCGCTGCCGGCTGCGGTAGCCCTCCCGCAGCTTGCATCATGAAGTAGTGCTGGTAGGGCCGGTTGTCCCAGCGCTCGAGGGCGGCAGCGCAGGCGGCGAGGTCGAGCGGGGGAGAGACGCCACCCGCGGCCCGGAGGGCCGCGGGTAGTCTGTCCCGCAGCCGCCCGAGAAGCAGCAGCGTGACGTTCGCCCCCAGGGAAAACCCCGCAATCGCGATCCGCGGGACATCTCGCGCCAGAGCCTCCACGACGGCCAGGAGGTCCGAGTCGAGGCCCGCGTTGTAGAGGCGCGCGCAGAGCGCCTCCCCGTCGCCCGCCCCCCGCATGTTCATGCGCACGACGTGCCAGCCCCGCGAGTAGGCGAAGGCACCGGTCGACAGCAGGTAGGGAGACTGGTCGGACCCGCCCAGGCCGTGCAGCAGGACGAGGGCCGGCCGCTCCTCGCGCGGCCCCGGCTGCCAGCTCACGCGGGCGAGGATCCGCACGTCGTCGCCCGCCTCCACCACCAGGTCTTCCGTGGCCAGGGGCCACCGCAGGAGCCGCCGGTGCCAGTAGCCGAGGAGGGTCTGCCGGTGTCCGCCCGCGAGCCAGGAATGGGGGCGGAAGAGGCCGTCGGCGGATGGGGTCATGGCGCGACCCGACTATAATCGCCGCCGCGCCCGCGATGATCCAGGCCTTCCACGTCTACAAGCAATACGATCGCGAGAGCACGGCCCTCTCCGATATCACGCTCCACATCAAGAAGGGCGAGTTCTGCTTCCTCACCGGCCCCTCGGGGGCGGGCAAGACGACCTTCCTGAAGCTCGTCTTCCGCGAGGAGCTGCCCTCGCAGGGCCAGATCCTCGTGGGCGGCCGCAACATCACCGCCATCCCCGAGCGGCAGATCCCCGAGCTCCGGCGCAGCATCGGCGTCGTCTTCCAGGACTTCAAGCTCCTCAAGCGGAAGACGATCCTGGAGAACGTCGCCTTCGTGCTGCGGATCCTCGCCGTCCCCTCGCGCGAGCAGAAGCGCCGCGCCTTCGCCGCCCTCAAGTCCGTCGGGCTCCACCACAAGATGCACGTCTACCCCCTGCAGCTCTCGGGCGGAGAGCAGCAGCGCGTGGCCATCGCCCGCGCCCTCATCAACGAGCCGATGCTGCTCCTCGCCGACGAGCCCACGGGCAACCTGGACCCCGACATGGCGCAGGAGATCATGACCCTCTTCCAGGAAGTGAACGCCCGCGGCACCACCGTGCTCGTGGCCACCCACGACCGGGAGATGATCCAGCGGATGGGCAAGAGGGTCATCACGCTGGAGCGAGGCCGCGTCGTCGCCGGCTGAGGAAGCCGGCTAGAGCGCGCGGCGCTCTCGGCGGTCGGGGTCCGCCTCCGCCCGCAGCATGACGTGGATGCGGGCCACCACGGCCTCCAGCGCGACTTCGTTTTCCGCCCCCTCGGGCACGATGAGATCCGCGTAGCGCTTCGAGGGCTCCACGAACTCCAGGTGCATGGGGCGGACGGAGGTGAGGTACTGCCGCTGCACGGACTCGAACGACCGGCCGCGCTCCTTCAGGTCGCGCTGCAGCCGCCGCAGGATCCGCACGTCGGCGTCGGTGTCGATGAACAGCTTGATGTCCATGAGCCGCCGCAGCGGCTCCTCGACGAGGACGAGGATCCCCTCGAGGATGACCACGGGTCGCGGGGTGATGGGATCGGGCAGGACCTTGCGGGCGTAGGACGCGTGGTCGTAGGTGAGGAAGGGCACGGGCCGCCCGGCCTTCAGGTCGCGCAGGTCTTCGACCAGTAGCGACGTGTCGAAGGCGTCGGGGTGGTCGTAGTTGATGGCGGCCTGGGCCGCGGCGTCGAGCGCGCTGCCGTCTTTGTAGTAGGCGTCCTGGGCGACGATCAGGCAGTGGTCGGGCCCGATCCGGTCGAGGATCTTCTGGGCAAAGGACGTCTTGCCCGACCCCGTCCCCCCCGCGATCCCGACCAGCACCGACATGGCGCCGGATTATAATCCGCCCGTCCATGGCGTTCCTCAGGGCGATCGGCTACTTCTTCCAGGAAGCCCTCACCAGCCTCTGGCGAAGCCGCCTCATGAACGCCCTCTCCGTGGGCACGATCGCGGTGAGCCTGTTCGTGCTGGGCGCCTTCCTGGCCGTCGCCAACAGCCTGAACGACGTCGTCACGCGCTGGACCCAGAAGGTCCAGGTCGTCTTCTTCCTCGAGGACGGCATCGAGGACCGCGTCCGGGAGAGCCTGCAAAACCGCCTGAAAGACGACCCCGCGGTGGAGAGCCAGGAGCTCGTGAGCCGAGGCGAGGCCCTCGACCGCTTCCGCGCCCTCTTCCGCGACATGCGCTCCCTGCCCGAGGACCTGGGCGAAAACCCCTTCCCGGCCTCCCTCGAGGTCACTCTCAAGGCCGGCCACCAATCCCCAGCGGAAGTGGAGCGCTTCGTCTCCACCTTCGAGAAAGCCCCAGGCGTCCGCGAAGCCCAGTACGACCTCCTCTGGATCGACCGCCTCGCCACCGCCGTCCGCCTCGTCCGCGGCGCCGGCGCCTTCCTCGGCGGCATCCTCGTCCTCGCCGGCATCTTCACCATCTCGAACGTCATCCGCCTGACCGTCTACGCCCGCGAAGACGAGCTCGACATCATGCGCCTGGTGGGCGCCACCCAGGCCTACGTGAAGGGTCCGTTCGTGGCGGAGGGCATGATCCAGGGCGGCCTAGGCGGCCTCCTCGCCGTCCTGCTCCTGTGGTCCGCGTTGCGATTCCTGAGAAACGACTTGATGGCGGCCTCAGACCTCCTCGGCCGCGCCCCGCTCACGCTACCGTCCGAGCTGGCGCTGGTGCTCGTTGTCGGGGGGATGGCGGTGGGTATTGTCGGCAGCCTGGTCAGCCTGCGGCGAGTGCGGGTCTAGGCCAGCAGAACGCAAGAGCCCCAAAGTCCCCTCGCAGAAGTAGGTCGACCCTGGCGACGTGGGAATCACGATCGCTTCAACGAGCAGTTTGCAGTTCTACCCCCTTTGCAGAGGACGCGGCAAGTTCGGAACTGGGAGCGCAGGAGCGCCGGTTACGGCTTGCTTCGGGTGCGCAGAACAAACGGCTTGAGGACAGGCTGCACGGGAGCCTTCCGTGTCTGCGAGTAGTGGCGGACAGTCTGAACCGCAAACGTAATCACAGCGAAGTAGAGATCGCGGGGAGTCTGCGGCATGCCGGGCAGATCAACCTGTTGCCTGCGGGACTCCCGATAGTGGTCCGCGATGAACGTACGTTCGCAGAACTTGGTGATCTGCGAATCATCAAAACTCTTCACTCCCGAACGGTGCGCGAAAGCGTCTCGCACGTCGCTGACGATGCGCAGATCATCGATGGCCTGCTGCGGCAACAGTCCGAGTGCTTCTGCCAGTTGAAGCTTGCGCTTCAAGGGGCCGAGGTAGAGAGGCGAGTCCTTCACGAGACACTTGCGAATCGCGGTTTCCAGTTCTTCCTCAGCGTACGCGCAGGCGAGCAAGGCGGCTCCTCTGTCGGTCTCCTGCCTGTACTCGGCGACGAGCTTCCGAAAGTCGGTCTTGTCGAGTAAGTGCGCTGGATCTGATGGAATGCTCATGGCGTCCCCAAGGCTACGCCAAGGGGTGCTGAATCCCGTATGAGCCACCGCCCGGAGAAACGGCGCTGTGTACGTAGTAGAGGACCTGTGGAGCAGGCGTCAGGATTGCTTGGAGCGCCTCGTTTCTGTACAAGTAGAGCACCACTACGAAGAGCCCGGCGACCGCATTTAGTGCGTTCTTGAGGTTGGCGCCAGCAAAGTGGTCGTGACGCTCATGCTTTACCTTGTTGTAGGCCGTCCACCAAAAGGGCACGCCGTCGGGCTTGCTCCACTCGGACCAGGGGTGGAGTTCCAGATTGAAGCGCGGTATTCGCACTTCGAAGTTGACAATGCCGGGGAACGCTGCCCGGATCTGGTCTCGGCACTGATGTATGTTGCCAGCCGTCGAATTGGCGTCAATCTGCGTGCAGAGACGCTTGCAGACCACATCCACTTCGGAAGCGCTAGCGAGGAGAATTCGAGCGATCTCGATAGAGAATGTCCCGAAGTTCGCTTCGGTAAACTCCACGTATCGAGCGAGTGTTAGAAGGTCCGTGTCGAACGCAAGGCAGTACGTCCAGTGAGGATAGTCAGCAGATCCGTGAATTGCCATGTTGGATTCCGTCCACGCTGGCCGAACTGCGCAAAGAACGCAAGCTACTTCAGACCCTGAAGGCGATTCAGAAGAGTGGGTAGCCTGATCCACTCCACGCCCTCAGCGTCACAGACATCCGGAATCGTGCGACGCTTCGGGGCAGAGGGGCGGGGGGCTTCGTGAGTAACAACGGTCGCCCCTTCAATTAGGGCGAGAGCAACAACCCATGCATCTCCGTCTGACTTGGCGAAAGGCTTTCCCTTCGTGGTCAACTCGGGATACTTCTTCACCATCTTACTAAATCGTGACTGCAAGCCTGGCGTTGACGCAGGCTTGAAGAAGAGTTTCGCTTGACAGCGAATCATGAGCTTCCCGAACTCAAGAGAATCCGGAATCGTCTTTAGCTTCAGTTCAACATGCACCTCATCGGGAGCGATGACTAGGCCGCTGTTGACCTTTTTTTCAACGAACGTCCAGAAGTCGTCGAAGAGTTTCGATGCTGGGTTGTAGTCTCGTACTGCGTCTATCCACACCGAGGAGTCAACGCAGTAGCTCATTCAGTCAAGAGGTATGGCGGGAACGCTTGCGAAAGCGCTCGTCGAGAGCAAGTGCTGTATTCGGCTTGACTCCTAGGTAGTCGCTCAAGTCCCGGAGGGTAATGCGGTCGTCGTGATACGAAGCAAAGACCTGACGCAGATAAGGTGAACTCATCCGATGCAGATAGATGTTGTAAAAGGAGGGCTTGCTTTCGCGTTCCTTGGCCTTACCTAGGTCTGTAGTTGTGCGATCTCTGTCCCGATCGGCGATCCATGCTTCGTAGTCGGTGCGTTTCGCAAGGTTGAGAGTCACGAGCCGGACATACACTGCCTGACGGCTGACACCAAAAGCGTTCGCCAACGCAAGGAGTCGACCCTCCGACCACGCTTCCAATCGTGTTGAGGAGGCTGGGGCAGGTCTGGCGGCGCGGCTAGCGAACGAACCGGCGGGCATGAGAAGTGCCGCCGCCGTTTGGTTGCAGACGGTTTCGGTATTGCTGGCGCGATCCGACAGATTGCACACTCCCTGCGAGCGCATGGCGATGTGCGCCAGTTCGTGCATGAGCGTGAACACCTTGCGTCCGTCACTCAATTCACTGTTGGCGTTGAGCGCAATCACTGGAGCGCGATCGAACGCAAGCGAAAGGCCGTCTAGATCATCGGCTTTCAGCCGATCGAGAAGAAAGACCAAGCAGTGAAGACGGTACTCGATCGCATGACGCCACTTCCGTAGGGCCGCGGTAGGAGACGCCCAGCCTAGTTGCGTTTCGATGCTGACGCCCAGTTCCTTCCGAAGGCTGGCGGCCACCGCATCGGGTGTGCGATCGGGCGATGCCCTGACTGGAAACGGTGGGAACGCTGATGGGTCATCTTCGGAAAGATCCAGGGCAGCTTCACGAAGCGAATGCAACTGTCGAATGCGCCATTGGATGGCGGGCGTTAAGTGAGGACGTGCCTCGCCCGCACGTGTGGTTCGATAGTCCGGCGGGAGGGCTGCCTCCTCGGGTGGCTCGCTTAAGTAGAACCATGCAAGGGTGCGACGATAAAGGTCCGCGAGTCGTCGTGCCTGAGGGATGGATGGCTGAGAGTCACCGTTCTCCCAAAGCCGCAACTCCTCCTCGGGGCGACGGAGTTTCTTCGCGACCTCCCGAAGGGAGTAGCCGATCGACTTGCGTACCCAACGCAGCATCTTCGGGTTGATCTCTGCCTTCGGCTGCGGCATGTCGAGTTCGTAGACTATCACCGACCTCTGGAGAGTCTGGTCCTACCGGCCCGGACCTCGGTCAGTTGGTCGGCAGGTTGGGCTTTAGACTCGTGCTGACCGACGGGCAAGGCGACGAGATCGGGAGGGGGCTGGCCTCCGGGATGCGACGGACCCATCCTGATCAAGTGGTGCGGGCCGCTCCTCGTCGACCACGAGGAACGCGTAGCTGCGGGGCGTCAGCGGCTACCGGCCAGGGCAGCTTTCGGGTCCTCGTCCAGAGCAGCCTGAAGCGCCTTGTGCCTTTCCAGGGCGCCCCGCCAGTCCTCGGTAGCTTCCAGCAGCGAGAGCGTGCCCGCGCCTGTTCGAGCACGGGTCAGGCGGTAGCGGTCGGGGAATTTCAGCGGACGCAGGTATTGTCTACCTAGAACCGGTACGTCTTGCCCTGGGTGAAGATCTTGAGGTCCTTGCGCTTCAGGGCCCGCACCTGCTTCGTGATCGTCTCCAGGTGCTTGGGCTTCGCCCCGTAGAAGAAGACGGGGACCGGCGTCTTCAGCTTGCGGAGCTCGTCGCTCAAGTTCTGGGGCGTGAGGTGGCCGGAGACGTCGGCGAGGTCCTGCAGCTCGTTGGGGAACGACGTCTCGGTGATGACGGCCTGCAGGCGCTTCACGCGTGTTGACGATCTCCCAGAAGCGCTCGGTGGGCCCGTGTCGCTCGAGAAGGCGATGGCGCCCTCGCTTGTCCTCGAGGATGAAGCCGGTGGTGGGGACGATGTGCGAGACGTGGACGGCGCGGATGCGTGAGGCCGTTGATCTCGAACGGCTCCTCCGGCTCGACCTCGACGAGCTTCAGGACCGGCGTGAGGTCGTTGGGCAGGCTGGTGAAGTCGGGCCAGGTGAGGTTGTTGAACAGGTGGTTCTTCATCGACGCGATGACTTCGGGGATCGCGTAGATGCGCAGCGAGAAGCCGGGCGCGCTGAAGTTGTTGTCGATGAGGAACGGCAGCGTGCAGGTGTGGTCGAGGTGCGAGTGCGAGATGAGGATGTCCTTGACCTTGACCTGCTCCTTGAGCGAGAGGGCGCCCGACACCCAGCCCGCGTCGAGGGCGAGCGTGTCGTTGACGAGGAACGACGTCATCCCGTGCCCGGGGATGTTGCCGCCGTAAGCAGCCGAGGACCTTGAGCTTCATCGTGTCTTACGCACACTCATTCGACGCGATCCCCTTCGCCGGATCGCGGTTGCGCCGGAAGTGTCTCATAATCCAACGTTTGGGAGAACGTCCAGCCATCGCGACGCTAACATGCGGTCCTGGGGGTGTCAAGTGCCGCGGATCACGACCAGCGTACTCACCACCCTTGGTGCCATTTTCTCCAAGGACCGCGAGGGCTTGTAGCTTTTCCCTTGACAGTGCGCTTCAGCGACTTCGTACACTCGCCCTCACGCGAGAAAGGAGGTGGTCCAGTGGACAGTTGCCACAAACCCCGCGAGGTGGCTGACGCTTAGGTTCGTGCCGAGCGTAGTCAACTGGAGTTGTTCAACTGGATGCCTCCCCTAGACCGCGCAGAAACGTAGGGTCCCGACGAGGGGGCCGCTAGGCCGTCCGAACCTGGCGAATCCCAACAGCTTACCGGCCCCGGAGGGTGGACAAGCCCTCCGGGGTTTTTTTTGGGCTACTTCTCGGCCTCGAGCGGCTTGCGGGCGAAGTAGTAGAGCGAGTAGGCGAGGCGCCGCGAAGGCGAGCATGCCGAGCGAGCGTCGCTGCCGCGCGACGGCCGGCAGAGCCTGGCCCGAACTTGATGGCGTCCTCGGCGGGATCCAGCCCTGCCTCTCCAGCAGCTTGACGCCGATCGCGAGCAGGCCGACGATGCCGCCCGCGGCGATCAGGCCGCTCGCGTAGAGCGCGCCCGGGCTCGCCTCGCCCTCCTCGGTCTGCTTCATCCCGCGCTCGGCCAGCCATCTCACGAGGCCGCCGCAGAAGATGGCGGCGGTGGTGCCGATCGAGAGGTACGAGCCCACCGCGAAGCTCAGCGAGCGGATGCCGAGCAGCTCGACCGCGATCACCAGGAACACGCCGAGCAGCACGAGGCCCCACGGCAGCTTGCGGGTGAGGATGCCGTTGATCACGACCGACATGAGGCGCGCCTGCGGCGCGGGCGCGTCCTGGCTGCCGATGCCCTGGATCCACTGCAGCTCGACCTGGCCCGGTCGCCGGGTTCGGCCAGGTACTTGCCCTCCGGCGACGGTGCGCGAGCCGATCGACGTTGAGCAGCGTGTAGGTCTTGCCCGTCGTGCTCCTTGGTGCCCTCGACCACGACACCCTCGGGCAGCGCGTTCGCGCTCGAGCGTCGAGCTCGACCGGCTCGAACTTCTCGAGCCCCTTGTTCATCGCGATCAGCGTGAGGCCGATGACGAAGGACGAGGCGAAGCACGCCCGAGGAAGAGCCCGATCTGCTGGGCGGACGGCGTCGCGCCCACCAGGAAGCCCGTCTTCAGGTCCTGCGACGTGTCGCCCGCGTTGGCGGCGGCGATGCAGACGATGCCGCCGATGCGTCAGGGCGAGCGCGCCGTAGGCCGGCTGCCGTCCAGCCCGCGGCGAGGAAGAGCGCGCAGGTGGCCATGAGCGTCGCGATGGTCATGCCCGAGATCGGGTTCGACGGAGGTGCCGATGAGGCCGCAGATGCGCGACGACACGGTCACGAACAGGAAGCCGAAGATGACGACCAGGATCGACGCCATCAGGTTGTGCGAAGACGCCGGCTGGGCGCGCCGGGCACGGGCTTGAAGGTGAGCAGGCTCCACAGCATGAGCACGATGACGCCGGAGCCCGCGAGGACGACGGTCATGGGCAGGTCGCGCGCCGTGCGTCCCGCCGTGGCGACCGCGTCTCCGCCCTTCTTGCCGAGGTCGGCGGCGCCGGCCTTGAGCGCGGCCACGATCGTGGGCAGGGTCTTGACGAGCGTGATGAGGCCGGCCGCGGCCACCGCGCCCGCGCCGATGTAGCGGATGTAGTAGTGCCAGAGCTGGTCCGAGGTCATCTGCGCGATGGGGATCGTGCTCGGGTAGATCGGCGTCGGCACCAGGCTGCCGAAGAACTTGATGGCCGGCATCATCACGAGCCACGAGAAGACGCCGCCGGCGAAGATCACGCCCGCGATCGCGGGGCCCGATGATGTAGCCGACGCCCGAGGTACTCGGAGGTGATGGCGGCGCGCAGCGAGGCCCCGGGCAGCCAGGCGGGGTTGTAGGTCGGCGTCTCGCGTTGACCGCGGCCACGGCGTTGCTGTTCTGGAAGAGCGTGTAGACGCCGCCGAGGCCGAGCCCGTAGAAGACGCGGCTCGCGAAGGAGCCGCCCTTCTCGCCCGCGACGAGCACGTCCGCGCAGGCCGTGCCCTCGGGGTAGAGGAGGTTGCCGTGCTCCTTCACGATGAGCTGCCGGCGCAGCGGGATCATGAAGAGCACGCCCAGGCCAGCCGCCGATCATGGCCAGGAGGAAGATGCGCGAGTACTCGAGCGGGAAGCCCAGGAAGATCGAGCGCGGGCAGGGTGAAGATGACGCCCGCCGCCACCGACTCCCCGGCGGAGCCCGTGGTCTGGACGATGTTGTTCTCGAGGATCGTGGCCTTGCCCAGGGCGCGCAGCAGGCTGATCGAGAGCACCGCGATCGGGATCGAGGCGGACACGGTGAGGCCGGCGCGCAGGCCCGACGTAGACGGTCACCGCCCCGAAGATGATCCCGAAGAGCATGCCCAGGAGCACCGCGCGCAGCGTGAACTCCGGGATCACGGTGCGAGTCGGGGACGTAGGGCTTGAACGATTCGTGAGCCGACGGAGACGCCTTCTCGTGGGCCATCGCTCCTCCGCTCGCTTGCCCCGTGGGTGGTGCGGGTTCTTCGGGGTTCGGGTGCGCGGATATTGACCCACGTGTCCGGGCGCGTCAACGCCGGGGGTCTTGACCCCTACCCGCGGCCCGGACCTATACTCGAAGCATGAAGGGGCTCTGCCTCGTCCTGGTCCTCGTGGCCGCGACCGCGACCGCCCAGAACCAGTACGAGATGCAGTTCGGCGAGCCGGTCGACGTCCCCCTGTCCGACCTCCTGAACAGCCCCGAGTCCTACATCGACCGCGCGGTCCGCACGCACGGCCAGCTCGAGATGGGGATGGACCTGAACAGGAGCTACCGCCTCCGCGACACTTTCGGGGGCGCCCTTCCCATCGCGCCGATCAACGACATCGCCTACCACTTCGAGGACGAGGCCAAGAAGGGATTCGGCAAGGAGTTCGAGATCACGGGCGTGTTCCGTCAGCGCAGCCAGGCCAGCACCGACACCAGCCAGGATCGGAGCACCCCGTACGCCATCCTCTTCTGGGCCTACATCGGCCCCCCGGACGAGAAGGCGGACAAGGCGGCGGAGAAGGCCGCGACCGTGGTGCGCCTCGAGGATCTCGTGACTCGCCCCGGCAAGTACGAGGGCAAGTTCGTGCGGGTGGCCGGCCAGTTCCGCGGCGAGAACCTCTTCGGCGACCTGCCCACCAAGAGCCGCCGCAAAGGCGCGGACTGGGTCCTCAAGGACGACGTCTACTCGGTGTGGGTCACCGGCAGGAAGCCGAAGGGCGCGGGGTTCTCGCTCGACCCGTCGCTCAAGCGCGACACCGGCAAGTGGATGGACGTGGTGGGCCGTGTGGCTTCGGTGGGATCGGTCGTCTACATCCAGGCCGCGAGTGTCGCTCTCGGAACGGCACCCAGGGACGCGGTGGTGGCGCAGGCGTCACCCACGCCTCCGCCCCCCGAGAGGCCCAAGGTCCCGCCGGTCGTGGTCTTCGCCCTGCCCCTCGACGGCGAGCGCGAGGTCCCGCGGGCCATCCGCTTCCAGGTGCAGTTCAACAAGGACATGAACGAGGAGAGCTTCCAGGACCGCGTCGTGTTCCGCTACGCGGGCCGTCCCCAGCCGGGGGACCGCGACTTCACGGCCGTCCGCCTCACGTACGACGGCGGCCACCGCGCCCTCGTCGTCGATCCGGGCGACGTGCTGCGGCCCGGGCGCGTCGTGGAGCTGCTCCTCCTCCCGGGGATCGTGGACATGGACGGGATGGCGCTCGAGCCCCGGTCCGCCCGGCCCGTGGGGTCGGCGGTGGACGTCCTGCGCTACCAGGTCGCGGTGTTCTGAGCGCGCGCTAGCGCGGGGCGTGCAGGCGGGCGAGCGCCCGCTGTCCGATGTCCTTCCTGTAGAACATCCCGTCGAAGGAGATCTTGGCCACCGACTCGTAGGCGCGGGCCACGGCGCCGTCGAGGTTCGCGGAGAGCGCCGTCACCCCGAGCACTCGCCCTCCAACGGTCGTGACCTCGCCCTCGCGCCTGGCCGTGGCCGCGTGGTAGACGACCACGTCCTTCTCGCGGGCGAGCGCATCGAGTCCCTTGATCGTCTTGCCCGTCTCCGGGGCGTCGGGATAGCCCTTGGCCGCGACCACGATGCACACCGCCGCTTCCTTCGCCCAGTCGATCTTGGTCTCCTTGAGGTTTCCCGCGGCCACCTGGTCGAGGATGGGGACGAGGTCGGACCGCATGCGCGGCATGATCACCTGGGTCTCGGGGTCTCCGAACCGGGCGTTGAACTCCAGGACCTTGGGCCCGGAGTCCGTCATCATGAGCCCGGCGAACAGCACGCCCTGGTAGCGCCGGCCCTCGGCGGCGAGGCCCTTGATCGTGGGGAGGATGATGTCCTGCATGACGTGCTTGTGCACGTCCAGCGAGAGGTTCGTCGCGGGGGAGACGGTGCCCATGCCTCCCGTGTTCGGCCCCTTGTCGCCATCGAGGGCGCGCTTGTGGTCCTGCACCGAGACCATGGGGACGACCTTGGCCCCGTCGGAGAAGACGAGGAACGAGACCTCCTCCCCGGGCAGGAACTCCTCCATGACGAGCTTGGCCCCCGCGCTCCCGAACTTCTTGTCCGACATCATCTGGCCGACCACCGTCTTGGCCTCGGCGGCGTCGTCCACCACGACGCTGCCCTTGCCCGAGGCGAGCCCGTCCGCCTTCACCACGAACGGGAAGCCGAAGGGCTTCCGGCTCACGAAGGACTGGGCCTCCTCGAGCGTCTGGCAGACCTCGTAGCGCGGCGAGGGGATGTTGTGGCGGGCCATGAACTCGCGGGCGAAGACCTTCGAGCCCTCGATCTCGGCGGCGGCCCGAGTGGGGCAGAAGATGGCGAGGCCGCGGCGCACGAACTCCTCGGCGATCCCCAGCACCATCGGCAGCTCGGGCCCCACCACCGTGAGGTCCGCCTTGATCGTCTGCGCGAAGTCCGCGACCTCCACGATGTTGGAGGTGTCGATGGGGACGCAGTCCGCGAGCTCCGCGATCCCCGCGTTGCCGGGGGCGCAGTAGACCTCCTCGACGAGCGGACTCTGGCGGATCTTCCAGATGAGGGCATGCTCCCGACCGCCGTTTCCGACGACCAGGATTTTCATGCGCTGGGGGGAGGAGCGCTCTGGGTTCAATCTAGCCGGAAACAGTGACATGGCTTCGCGCAGTCGTCAACCTCGCGCGGCGCACGCTCGCATCATCCCCACCGCGCGAGTGCTGCGCCGTAGCACCGTCTGCCGCTCGCGAAAACCTCGACGGGCGCTCCGAGGAGGCGGCGCACGTCCTCCGGCGACCTCTTCGGACGCGGGCCGGGCAGGAGCGGAGCGAGGATGCCGGGAGACGGCAGCTCGGTGACGAAAAGGGCGCGTCCGGCGGGACCCGTGAGCCGCCGCAGCTCGCGAAGAAGGCCCGGGACGTCGCTGTCCGCCAGCGTCTCGAGGACGCCGAAAGCGAGGGCCTGGTCGAAACGGCCGTCGGGGAGGTCGAGCCTCCGCGGGGTCGCGACGAGGAAGGCCCCCGGGCGCGCCCGCCGCGCCCACGCCACGCTCCGCAGGTCCGCGTCCAGACCCACGTAGTCCTCGCCCGCGAAGAGGTCGGCGAACAGCCCGGGCCCGCACGCGACGTCGAGGGTTCGGCGCCCGCGCTCGCCCAGGTGCTTCTGGATCCGCGCCCGCACCGCGGCAAAATCGCCGGCGAGGAGCGCTCGCACGAACAGGGAGAAGGCCGGGCGGAACATGTAGCTATGCTAGCCTCATCCCACGCATGCCGACCCCACCGCGCTCGCTACTCATGGGGTCGGCATGCGTGCTCTTCTGGACCCTGACGTGCGTTCGTTGGTTTGACACGCCCATGCGGCCGGCGTGGATCCTGGCAGTGCCGGCCGCATCCCTGGCCATTCCCGCCGTCGTTTTTGCTGTTCTCTGGACCCAGTCTCGTTGGCCAGTCCTCTCCGGCCCCCCTCTCCGTTCTCCAGAGCCGCTCCTCCTAGCCCTCGCGCTCGCGTTCCTCTTCCGCCTCCCCTTCGTCGCGCGCGGCGCGGCCTCGGCCGTCACCCCCGACGGCGCCCTCTCCGGCATCGTTGCGCTGCACATCAAGAACGGCGTGGAGCGGCTCGTCTTCGTCCCCCACGTGCCCTACAGCGGGAGCCTGAAGTCGCATCTCGCGGCGGTCCTCGACTTCGTCATGGACCCGGCGCGCGCGTTCGCGCTCGCCTCGGTCGTCTTCTTCCTGATCTTCGTCGCCGGGACTCTACCGGCTCGCCCTCCTCGCGAGCGGGCCGCGCACTGCTCTCTTCGCGGCGCTCTACGCCGCGTTCGGTCCGGCCTTCCTCACCCGCTACAGCCTGAGCAACGACGGCAACTACGTCGAGGTCCTCGCCCTCGGGACATGGGCTCTGTGGTTCGCCGTGAGGTGGGCTATGGAAGAGCACGGCCGGCCGACGCTCGCCCTCGCCGCGGGCCTGCTCCTCGGCCTCGGGTTCTGGTGCCACATCCTGGCCGTCATCCATCTCGCGGCCGTCGGCCTCGTGATCGTCGTCTACGGCCGCCTCCGGGCGTGGACGTCGGCGATCGCGCTGGGCGTCGGATGGCTGCTGGGCTACGTGCCCGGCCTCCTCTGGAACGCGGGGAACCAATGGGGCTCGTTCCAGTACCTCGTGCCCGGCGGCCCCGTGGAAGGCGACGGCACGGTGTCGCTCGGCGTCATCGCGCGCATGGCCGCCCTGGTGACGGACTACTGGCCCGTCCTGCTGGGATACGACACCGGCTATCCGCCCGTTCTCGACCGGATCGTGCTCGTCGTCGCGAGCTTCGCCGGTCTCCTCGCCCTGTCGAGCATCGCCCTCGCGGCCCGCAAGGCCGCGTCGTCGCGCCCCCATGCGGTGCTCCTCGTCTTCCTCGCCGTGAACCTCGCGATGGCGGTGCTCTTCCTGCCCCACGTCCCGAGCAACCCGCGATACCTGCTCTTCCTCATGGCGCCCCTGCCGATCTTCCTCGCCGAGCTCCTCGGCGAGAGCCGCTCGCGCTTCCTGTTCGTCGGCCTCGTCGTCTTCGGCGCCCTCGCCTCGCTCGCCCACCTGCCGGGCACGATCGCCTCGGACGCGCGCTGGCGCGAGCTCGTGGCCGGGCTCGAGGAGGAAGGCGTGCGCTTCTGCTACACGGACTTCCACCTCGCCACGCGCATCAACTTCCTGTCCGCCGAGAAGGTCGTGTGCACGGCCAAGCTGGGTCCCACGACGACGGAGTACTTCTTCTCCTACCGCGAGGCGGTGGAACGCGCCCCGGAGGCCGCCCTCATCCCCGTGAACACGTACGCGGCGGAGCGGCTGGGCCGGCGCCTGACGGAGCTGGGCGTCACCTACGAGCGCCGCGACCTGCTGAAGCCCGTCCTCTTCCGCCTGTCGCGGAAGGTCGACCCGCAGGAGCTCTTCCCGCACCGGTCTTTTCCGATCCGGTAGCGCGACTGTCCTCGGTCACCGTCAAGCCATCGAGGAGCGTGGCGTCCCACGCACGGCGCTCGCGCTCGAGCGCCCGCCAGGCGCGGCGGTTCTCGCGGAGGGTGGCGAACGTGGCATTGACCTGCTCGAGAAAGCGCTGGCGACGCAGACTCTCGACGGCCTTTGATCCGCTGATTCTCACGATCCCTATCCCGTTAGCCTACTGATTTTCTGACGGGCTTGTCGACCGATCACTCTCGTTGGGCTTCCGCATCTTGCACCATCTTGTAGACCTCGCGGGCGGGGAGGCCGAGCCGGCGAGCCGCCTCCTTGACCGCCTCGCGGCGGGTCTTGCCCTCGGAAACGAGGCGGGCGTAGAGCGCCTCGAGCGATTCCTTCGAGGCCTCCGCCTCGGGCGCGGCTCCGGCGACGACGACGACGATCTCGCCCTTGATCGACGGGCGATCGGCGAGGATCTGGCGGATCCCGAGGAGGCGGCCGCGAAGGTATTCCTCGTGCACCTTCGTCATCTCGCGGGCGAGGAAGGCCTCGCGGTCGCCCCAGGCCGCGGCGAGGTCGGCGAGGGCGGCGAGGATCCGCACGGGGGACTCGTAGATGACGAGGGTCGCCTCGACGCGAGCGAGTGCTTCGAGGTCGCGACGGCGCGCCGAGGCCTTCGCGGGCAGGAAGCCCACGAAGAGGAAGCGATCGGTGGGCAGGCCCGAGACCGACAGGGCGGCGACGGCCGCGCTCGGGCCCGGTACCGGTACGACGGGGAGTCCCTCCGCGCGCGCCTCGCGCACCAGCCGGAAGCCGGGATCGGAGACGCCGGGCGTCCCGGCGTCCGAGACGAGGGCCACGTCCGTCCCGTCGCGCAGCAGGGCCAGGATGCGCTCGCCCTTCCAGCGCTCGTTGTGCTCGAAGAACGAGGTCGTGGGGTTTCAATTCCATGAGCACCCAGGAGATGCGCCGTTCGGCGGGTGTCCTCGCAGGCCACGAGCGAGACCTGCCGCAGGACCTCGAGCGCACGCGCCGAAACGTCCTCCAGGTTGCCGAGGGGGGTGGCCACGACGAAGAGCCGTGCCCTTGGAACTAGTTGTAGACATGCGGGTTAACTGCAATTCGTAACTACGGCTTGACACTCGCGGTCGCAGGTCCTAGCATCAGATGGCAAAAGCGTACTGCGTTAGGCAAGGGCTTCTTTCAGGAACGAAGGCCATTCTTCTGCTTTCGATTCCATACGGGTCAGGGGGTGTTCACGTTTTGGCCGAGATCAAGGTCCAGGAGGGCGAATCGATCGAGAACGCCCTCCGTCGCTTCAAGCGGAAGGTCCAGCAGGAAGACATCATCAAGGACATCAAGAAGCACAGCTTCTACCTGAAGCCCGGCGACAAGCGCCGGGCCAAGCAGGCGCTGGCCCGCAAGAGGAACCGCAAGAAGATCCGCCGCGAGAGCGAGTAAACGCGAGTCCTCCGGGCCGTCCACCGGGGCTGGCCTGACCCTCGAGGAGAGGCCATGGAGTACCGAGACAAGACTCTGGTGTGCGTCGAGTGCCACCAGACGTTCATCTGGACCGCGGGCGAGCAGCTCTTCTACGCCGACAAGAACTTCAAGAACGAGCCGAAGCGCTGCAAGGACTGCAAGGGCAAGCGCAACGCGCGCATGGGCCAGCCCGCCGCGCGAGCGGGTGGAGACGACGGCCACCTGCTCCCAGTGCGGCAAGGAGACGACCGTCCCCTTCAAGCCCACGCAGGGACGCCCGGTCTACTGCAAGGAGTGCTTCCAGCAGCGCAAGTCGGTCAGCCTCTGAAGCGCACCTGACCGCGGCCCTCGCCGATCGTTCTTGACGCCGCCCGAGCTCGGCGGACGGCGTCGACCTTTACCGACCTCGCGTCCCGTGGACTGCCCGGCCGCCTGGACGCGCGGTCACGGCGACCACGTCCACGATGTCGTCCACGGAGCACCCGCGCGACAGGTCGTTGGCGGGCCGCGCGCAGGCCCTGGAGGATCGGGCCGATCGCGCGCGCGCCCGCGAGCCGCTCCACGAGCTTGTAGCCGATGTTGCCGGAGTCGAGGTCGGGGAAGACGAGCACGTTGGCCCGCCCGCCGACGGGGCTGCCGGGCGCCTTGCTTCGCGGCGACCGCGGGCACCAGGGCCGCGTCGAGCTGCAGCTCGCCGTCCGCCAGCGAGGTCGGGGGCGCGGGCGCGCACGATGCGCGCCGCCTCCGCGACCTTTCGCGAGCGGGGATGGTCGGCGCTGCCCCGGGTCGAGAACGAGAGAAGGGCCACCCGCGGCGGCGTCGGTCAGGAACGCCGCGGCGCTCTCGGCGGTGAGGACCGCGATCTCCGCCAGCTCGCGGGCCGTGGGATCGGGGTTCACGCCGCAGTCGGCGAAGACGAGGACGCCCTCGTCCCCCATCTCGGTGTCGCGCGGTCACCATCAGCATGAACGACGACACGCGCTGGACGCCCGGCGCGCGTCCCGATGCCGCGGAGGGCGGCGCGCAGCGTCTGGGCCGTGGTGGACTCGGCGCCGGCCACGAACCCGTCGTAGCGCCCCGACGCGACCCGCAGCGCGGCCCAGAGCAGCGGGTCGCGCGAGGTGCTCGCGGGCCTCGTCCTCGGTGACACCGCGAGCGCGCATGCGCTCGCGGTAGATCGCGCAGAGCCGCGTCGCAGATCCCGTCCCTCGGCGGGGACCTGCTCCACGCCTACTCCAGACAGGTCAAGGCCGCTTCGCCGCGCCCTGTCCCGCGATCTCCTCCGGCTTCCCGAGCAGCGTGATCCGGGCCAGCCCCTGCCGCACGATCCGCGCCGCCGCCTCCTGGGTACGCGGCTCCGTCCCCTCGGGCAGGACGATGTGGCGGGCCGCCTGGGCGGCCTGTCGGTGGATGTTCTCGCGGAGCTCCATCGGTCGTGACCGGGGCCAAACGCTACCACAGGCGGAAGGGGCGGAGGCCCCTCAAACCGTTGACAGTCAAGGAGGCGCTGTGGTAGCGTTTCGGCCTCTTCGTAAACGCTCCATCCGCAAGGAGAAACGCCGCCATGAAGATCGTCGAGCGCCAGGTCGGAGACGTGATCATCCTGGATCTTCACGGGAAGATCCTGATCGGCGAAGGGCGACGACGCCCTCCGCGACGCGGTCACCGAAGCTCGTCGACGGCGGCAAGACCAAGATCCTCCTGAACCTCGCCGACGTGCCCTACGTCGATTCGGCCGGCCTCGGCGAGATCGTGCGCTGCTACACGACCGTGAGCCGCAAGGGCGGCAAGCTCAAGCTCCTGAACCTCACGAAGAAGATCCAGGATCTGCTGGCCATCACGAAGCTGCTGACCGTCTTCGAGACCTACGACTCCGAGGACGAGGCCGTCAAGAGCTTCTAGCCTGCTCGTCCGGGCCGGCCGGCGCGGCGCCCTCCGGTCCGCCCGCCGTCGCCGCACGATGACCTCCTCCGCGCGGCCTTCGTCTCGCTCCGGCCCCACCAGTGGACGAAGAACCTCCTGGTCTTCGCCGCCCTCGCCCTCTCCAAGCACCTCTTCGAGCCCGACGCCGTTCCTGCGGGCGCTCGCTCGCCTTCGTCGTCTTCTGCGGCCTCTCGGGCGCCGTCTACCTCGTCAACGACGTCGCCGACCTCGAGCGCGACCGCCTGCACCCGCGGAAGCGCCTGCGGCCCGTGGCGAGCGGCGCGCTCGTCGCGCGCGGGCGGCCGCGGCGCTCGCGGCGGTGCTCGGCGCTCGTCGTGCCTCGGCGCGTCCGCCGCTCCTCGGGCCGGCCTTCCTCGCCTGCGCCGCCGCCTACCTCGCTCCTGAACCTCGCCTACTCCTTCCGGCTGAAGGACGTGGTGATCCTGGACGTGCATCGCGATCAGCCTGGGCTTCGTGCTGCGCGCGGTGGCGGGGGCGGTGGCCATCGCGCGTGCACGATCAGCGACTGGCTGCTCGTCTGCACCTTCCTGCTCGCCCTCTTCCTGGCCCTCGCGAAGCGCCGGCACGAGCTCGTCGTCGCTCGCGGACGGCGGCCACCGGCCACCGGCGCATCCTCGCCGAGTACAGCCCCTACCTGCTCGACCAGATGATCTCGGTGGTCACCGCGTCCTGCCTCGATGGCCTACGCCTTCTACACCCTGGCCCCGGAGACGGTGGAGAAGTACCGGACGGACCGGCTGTCCTGGACCATCCCCTTCGTGCTCTACGGCATCTTCCGCTATCTTTACCTCGTGCATCGCAAGGAGCAGGGGGGCAGCCCCACGGACATCCTCCTCACCGACCGGCCGCTGCTGCTCGACGTCGCGCTCTGGGCCGTCGCGATCGTCGCCATCGTCTACACCGCGCCGGGCGCGCCCATGCCGCGCGGGGCACTGAGCCTGCCCATGAGCTTCGAGATCAAGGCGGACGACGTCGACGTCGAGGAGATCATGCGCGGGCATCCGCAAGCGCATCGAGGAGAAGAAGCAAGGGCCTCTACACCGACGAGGAGATCCGGGAGATCGCGGAGCACCGGCTCGACGCCGTCCTCGACGCCCACGACTTCAACCCCGACCTCATCACGGACTTCCGCGCCCAGCCCGGGCGCTGGAACTTCCTCGTTCGACCCGGAGACGATCTACCGCAGCAGCCGCGGGCTCGTGGGCCGGGCTGCTCGAGCGCGTGCGCCGGCGTGCTGCGGCCGGTCCAGAAGCTCTTCTGGAACCCGAACCCGATGATCTCGCCCTCTCGCGGCAGTCCGACCTCAACAAGCTACTACGTCCACCTCCTCCACAACCTCGCCCTCGAGCTGACCCGCCTGAACCTCGAGGTCCAGGACCTGAAGAACCGCAACCTCCAGCTCCAGGGCCGGCTGGAGCTGCTGGCCCGCCGCGAGAAGACGCTCGAGTCGATGGTCGTCTATCGCGGACGACGACGCCCGCCGGCGAAGCCGACGACCGACCTGACCATGCGCCTGGCCTTCGTGGTCCAGCGCTACGGGCTGGAGATCGCCGGGGGGGCCGAGTACCACTGCCGCCTGGTCGCCGAGCACCTGGCGCGCCACGCCCAGGTCGAGGTGCTCACGACCTGCGCCGCGCGACTACGTCACCTGGGCCAACCACTATCCCGAGGGCGAGGAGATCCTGAACGGCGTCCGCGTGCGACCGCTTCCCCGTCGACGCGCCCCGCGACGACGGAGCGCTTCGCGCGGCTGACCGCGCGTCGTCTTCGGAGAGGCGGCGCGCGTGGAGCCGGGACAGGTCGACGTGGCGACGTGCGTCCGGGGCTTCCCAGGCCGAGGCCCTCGACGTGGCTCGACGAGCAAGGGCCCTGCTCGCCGCGCGCTCGTCGAGCACCTGCGCGCGAGCGGCGGAGCGACTACGACTTCGTTCATCTTCTTCTCCTACCGCTACTGGACCGACCGTGGCACGGCCTGCGCGCCGTGCGCCGACCGGCCGCTGCTCGTGCCCACGGCCGAGGACGACGGCGTCTATCACCTCCCGATCTTCCCGCCGCTCTTCCGCAGCGCCGCGCGCCATCGTCTACAACAGCGTCGAGGAGCGGGCGATGATCCGGCGGCGTCGTCCGGCAACGGCGCGCTGCCGGGCGACGTGGTGGGCGTGGGCTCGCGAGCTGCCGGCAGCGCCTCGACCCCGCGGCGTTCCGGCGCCGCCACGGGCTCGACGGGCCCGTTCGTCCTCTACGTCGGTCGCATCGACCTCAACAAGGGTTGCCCGGAGCTCTTCGAGTACTTCCTGCGCTACCGCGCGCGAGACCGGCTCGGCTCTGACGCTCGTGCTGATCGGCAAGGCCGTGCTGCGACATCCCCGACGACCCGGCGATCGTGCCCCTCGGCTTCCTGCCCGACCAGGAGAAGTGGGACGCTCTCGCCGCGTCGACGCGCCTTCGTCATGCCGTCGCGGCTCGAGAGCCTGTCCATGGTCGACCCTCGAGGCCTTCTGGGCGGAGCGGCCCGTCCTCGCGAACGCGCAGTGCGAGGTCCTGCGCGGCCAGTGCCAGCGCGTCGCAACGCCGGGCTCTACTACG
This sequence comes from uncultured Acidobacteriota bacterium, assembly GCA_963742595.1. Classification (GTDB taxonomy): domain Bacteria; phylum Acidobacteriota; class Vicinamibacteria; order Fen-336; family Fen-336; genus CAVPGH01. Next base: position 3,836,851 of record CAVUMT010000001.1, read on the forward strand.
CGACGCTACGACGAGTTCCGCGAGGCGCTGGCGCTGCTCGAGCGGGACGCCGACGCTCCGCGGCGCGCCTGGGGCGGAACGGCCGGCGCCTACTTCGAGGCGCCACTACGCCTGGGACGTGATCGAGCGGAAGTACCTCGACCTGCCTCGGGCCGCGGCGTGCCGCGGCCGAGCGGCGCGGCGCCGCCGCATGACGCCGGCACGTCCACCAGCTCCTGGCCGCGCTCTCGCTACGGCGACGCCATCGGCAACGAGGCGCTCGCCATCCAGAAGCACCTGCGCGCGGCCGGCTTCGAGTCCGACATCTTCGCGGAGAAGGTGCACCCGCGCATGGCCCACCTGGCCCGGCCCCTCTGGGAGTACGCGCGAGGTCTCGTCGCCCGAGACGGTGTGCCTCTTCCACTTCTCGATCGGCAGCGCGGCCGGGCCGCCTCATCTACCACGCCCCGGACCGGCTGGTCGTCGATCTACCACAACATCACGCCCGCCCACTTCTTCCTGGGCTTCCATCCGCACCTGGCGGGCCTCTGCTACCACGGCCGGCGCGAGCTCGAGGCCTTCGCCCCCCGCACCGAGCTCGGCGCTCGGGGACAGCGAGTTCAACCGCCGCGAGCTGGAGGCGGCGGGCTTCGCGCGGACCGGCGTGCTGCCCATCGTCCTCGACCTCGCGACGTACGACGCGGCCGCGCTCGCCGGTCGTGCGAGCGGCTCTACGGCGACGGCCGCACGCAACCTGCTGTTCGTGGGCCGCATCATCCCCAACAAGAAGATCGACGACCTGATCCGCGTCTTCGCCGTCTACCAGCGCTACCTGCGACCCGCGCGAGCCGGCTCCTCCTGGTGGGCGACTACCGCGGCCACGAGCGCTACTTCGACCGCCTCCTGGAGATGGTGCGACGACCTGCGGCTCGACGACGTCGTGTTCACGGGGCAGGTGGACGACGACGAGCTCGTCGCCTACTACCAGGTGTCCGACCTCTTCCTGTGCCTCTCCGAGCACGAGGGCTTCTGCGTGCCGCTGCAGGAGGCCATGCACTTCGGCGTGCCCGTGCGTCGCCTACGACGCGGGCGCGGTGCGGGAGACGCTGCACGGCGGGGGCGTGCTGCTGCGCGAGAAGCGCGCCCGAGGTGGTGGCGGAGCTCGTGCATCGGGTCCTCACGGACTCGGCCTTGCGCGAGCAGCGTGCTGGCGACGCAGGACCGGGCCATGCGCGAGGTGCGGGGCACCGACTTCGGCGCGCTGCTTCGCTGGACCGGTCTGCGCGCCGGTGCTGAAGACGACGCACACGCTCGCCGGCGCGCGCGCGGCGCCGTGTGAGCGATCGACCAGTGGGTGCCCGCGCTCCACCGCGGCGACGCCATCGGCGACTCCGCGCGGCTCATGCGCGACGCCTTCCGGTCGTGGGGTCACGAGGCCGACGTCTACGCGCTCGAGCTCGACGCCGACCTCGTGGGCGACGGCCGGCCCTTTTCCGAGTGGCAGCCGGAGCGGCACGAAGGACGACGTCGTCATCCTCCACTACGCGCTGCCCTCGCCTCTCACCGCCGCACTTCGCGAGCACCGCGGCCGGCGCGTTCTCCTCCACCACAACATCACGCCCCCCGAGTTCTTCGCGGGCTGGGACGAGGAGATGGTCCGGATCTGCGCCCTCGGGCGCGAGCGAGCTCGCGGTCGCTCGCGGCCCACGTGGACCTCGGGCCTCGCCGACAGCGAGTTGAACCGCCAGGAGCTCGAGGCGCTGGGCTTCCGCGCGCACGGGGGTGCTGCCCATCTACCTCGACTTCCGCCGCTACCGCGAGGCCCCGAACCCGGTGCTGCGGCGGATGCTCGACGACGGCCGCACGAACCTCCTCTTCGTGGGCCGCGTCGCCCCCAACAAGCGCCACGACGACCTCGATCCGCCTCGCCTCCTACTGGAAGCGCTTCATCTCGCCCGACGTGCGCCTGCTGCTCGTGGGGAAGCTGCCGCGGCGCGGCGGTGCTACTTCGACGCGCTGCAGGCCTTCGTCTACGAGGACGGCTTCACGCCCTGGGAGGTGGTCTTCACCGGCCACGTGGACCACGACGACCTCCTGGCCTGCTACGCCGCCGCCCACGTCTTCGTCTCCATGAGCGAGCACGAGGGCTTCGGGGTGCCCCTCGTGGAGTCGATGCTCATGCGCGTCCCCGTGCTCGCCTATCGTCCGCGGCCGCGGTGCCCGACACGCTGGGCGGGGCGGGAGTGCAGTTCACGCGCGAAGCGACCTCGCGGAGGTGGCGGAGATGGCGCAGCTCCTGGCCACGGACGCGGAGCTGCGGAGCGCGGTGCTCGCGGGGCAGGATCGGCGCCTCGCCGCCTTCGCTCCCGCGGCGGTGGAAAAGGCCCTGCGCGGCTACCTCGAGTCCCTGTGAGCGCTCCTCGTCCGGACATCGCGGTGGTCGTGCAGCGCTACGGCCGCGAGATCACGGGGGGCTCGGAGTCGCTCGCGCCGCGCGGTGGCCGAGCGGCTCGCGGCCGATTACCGCGTCACCGTCTTCACCACCTGCGCCCTCGACTACGTGACGTGGCGCAACGAGCTGCCCGGCGGGGACGGCGATCGAAGGGGGAGTCGAGGTGCGGCGGTTCCCGCGTCGAGGAGGAGCGCGACCTCGCGAGCTTCAACGCGCTTCGCCGAGCCGCTCTACGGCCGGCCCCACACGGACGAGGACGAGCGGCTCTGGCTGCGGCGCCAGGGGCCCTACGTGCCGCGGCTGGTGGAGGCCCTGCGCGCCGAGAAGGACCGACTTCGCGGCCGTGCTTCTTCTTCACCTATCTCTACTACCCGACGGTCGCCGGCCTGGAGGCGGCCCCCGAGCGCGCGATCCTCGTGCCCACCACCCACGACGAGCCGCCGCTGCGCTTCCGGATGTACGCGCGCGTCGTTCGCGCGCCCGCGGGCCTTCGCCTTCCTGACCCGGCCGGAGGAGGCGCTCGTGCGGTCGCGCTTCGACCTCGCCGGGCGTCCCGCCCTCGTCGCCGGCATCGGCGTCGAGACCCCGGCCGAGCCCGACGTCGAGGGCTTCCGCATCCGCCACGACCTCGACGCGCCCTACGTCCTCTACGCGGGCCGCATCGACGCGGGCAAGGGCTGCGCGGAGATGCTCGCGCTTCTACGACCGCTATCGGCGCGACCGGGCCGGGAGCGCCTCGACCTCCTGCTCATCGGCAAGCTCGCCATGCCCGAGCCGCGCGCTCCCGGCGTGCGCTACCTCGGCTACCTGTCCGAGGACGAGAAGTTCGCGGCGATGGCGGGGGCGCGGGCCGTCGTCTGCCCGAGCCCCTACGAGAGCCTCTCCATCGTCCTGCTGGAGGCGCTCGCCCTGGGCACGCCCGTGCTCGCGAGCGCGCGCTCCGCGGTGCTCCTGGACCACTGCCGCCGCTCGAACGCGGGCCTCTGGTACGAGGACGCCGACGAGTTCGCGGAAGCGCTCGACCTGCTCACCGCCGAGCGTGAGCTCGGCGGTGCTCTTGGCGCGAACGGGCGCGCTTATGTACGTGAGAACTTCCAGTGGCCCGTGGTGCTCTCACGCTACCGCCAGCTCATCGAAGCGGCGAGGACCTCGACTCCAAGCCCCTGAACGCGCCCTCCGTCTCCGCGAGCATTCCATGTCATGCTCGACCCGCATGTCACCGCGCCAAGAATCGTTTTGGATCGCCACCCTCCTCGCCCTTGCGGCCCTCGCGTCCGCGGGGACGACGGACCGCGCGGGCGAGGTGAGTGACCCCTTGGCCGCCGAGGTCGCGCGGCTTTCGAACTTCCTCGAGACCAACCGCTCGAGCGCCGAGATCTGGCAGGACGTCAAGAAGAGCACCGAGCCGGCCCTCGCGAGGATCCGCGCGGCGCTCGGGGAAGGGCGGAGAGGGCTCGCCCTCAGTCGCCTCCCCTCCGTGAGCGTGAACCTCGGGGCCTCCGCGTATCTGGAGGAGCGAACCGCCGAGCAGCGCAAGGACGTGCTGCTTTCGAAAGAGAGTGGGTGCGCATGGGCGAGGTTCTGAAGGACGATCTCGCGGCGGCCCCCGCCGAGGCCCCCTCGAGGACGTGGCAGCCCGCCGCCGCGAGGGCCGTGGGAGAGACGGCGCTCGCCCAGGTCCGCCCGTTCTACGAGTCGAGCCTGGAGTACGGCCGGAGCACGACGCCGGACGCCGGCCTTTTCTATCTCGGCTCGGCGCAAGCCGCGCGCGACTTCGTCAGGATGAGCCGGACGCTCTCCGTTGCCCCGAAGGGCGCGCCTCCCTCCCTGCGCAGCCTGGCTCCGGAGCTCGACGCCCTCGAGGGCGAGCTGCTCGGAACCTACCGTCCGCCCGTGTCCATCGAACGCCATCCCGAGTTCATCGCGGCGAGCTCCACGCTCAACGACGCGCGCCGGCTGGACGCGGCGGGCCTGCGGTACGGCGCGCTCCTGCGGTATCTGCAGGCCGCGCAGCGCACCCGTCTTCTGCGCTCGTCGCCGGCGGTGGACCCGGCGGCGCTCGGCAAGAGCCTCCGGGAGATGGAAGGGCGCCTCGCTTCGGCGAAAGGCGATCAGAGCCTGGGACGGATCTTCCTCGAGTCGGCGGCGGAGGATCTCGCCGGGGCCAAGGGCGCCCCGCCGGGGACCACGACGCCTCGTCCCGGAGCCGCCGCCGCCGCCGTCCTCCAGGACGTGATGCCGCGCTACTTCGCGGCGCTCGAGCCTCCGCGGTCGACCGCGTCGCGTCCGCCCGCGGAGGTGACGGTCACGCTCGTCCGCTGGCCCTTCACCTGAAACCTCTCCGACCCGGCAGGTCTGCTGGCACAGAGCGTCGTCCAGGAGTTCGGGGGTCGGGCCCGCTTCGTGGTCGAGAACTACGGCGATTCCGAGATCGCCCGGCGCTTCGGGGTGACGCGCTACCCGGCGATCTTCGTGGACGACGTGCTCGTGGCCAAGCCCAAGGACTTCGGGTTCTACGGCAAGGGCGAGGGGAGCGGCGACGGGCGCTACACGCCGTTCAAGAGCTCGAAGAGCCACGAGCTCTTTCGCTCGGACCTCTCGCGGATGCTCCGCCTCGTGCTCGCCGGGCAAAAGGAGGAGGTGCTTGCGGGGGCCGCTTCGCCGGACGCGGGCGGTGTCACCGCGCTTCCCTCCTTCACCCTCGCCGACCTCGACGGCCAGCCCGTCGCCCGCGAGGACTTGCGGGGGCGTGCGGTGCTCGTCGAGTTCTGGGCGACCTGGTGTCCGCCCTGCCGGCCCACGCTCGCCTGGCTGGGAGAGCTGCGGCGCCGCCACGGAGACAAGCTGGTGGTCATTGCGGTGGCCATCGAGTCGGAGGAGGCGGACGTGCGGCGACTCCGCGAGCAGACACCACTGCCGATCCGCTGGACGATGGGCAACCCCGACCTGGTCCGGTCGTTCGGCGACGTGACGTCGGTGCCGACCCTCCTGCTCTTCGACGGGGAGGGCAGGGCCGCGGCCTCGTGGTTCGGGGCCCCGCCCTCACTGCACGCCGACGTGGAGGCGAGGCTCGAGAGCCTCGTCGGACGGGCGACTTCTCAGGCGAGGTAGCGCTCGCGCACCCAGGCGTACCAGGCGGACTCGAACTGGGACGCGGACAACCCGAGCACCGCCGAGGTGCTCCCGTTCGTGCGGATGAGCTCGCGAAGTGCTCCCGCTCCTCCGCGGGCCACCACGAACTCGCCCAGCAGGTAGCCCACCTCGTAGACCTGGCGGCCGGCGGTGACGTCCACGTCGAGCTGGGCGAGGGTCGGCGGCCGCCCCTGGACCAGGTACGAGATCGTGCGTGGGTCCACGAGCTCGCGGTTCTCGTAGAGGGCGACGCTCTCCCATAGCCAACGGGGGTTGTTCGCGAAGGTCGGGTTCACGTACAGGCTCAGGGAGTGACAGAGCTCGTGGACGGCGTTCCTCGCCACCTGCGGGACCGCGAGCACGCGCAGCTCGTCCGGCCCCGTGACGTAGCCCGCGGTCTCGATCCGCCGGCCGAAGTAGCGCTGGACCTCGGCCCCCCACGCGGCCTCGTCCTGCCACACCTTCACCGTGACCGGCCGGATGCCGCTCACCCCGAGGTCGGCGGCCACGCGCGGGAGCTCGGCCTCCAGGCGGTCCGCGATCTCGCGCAGGAGCGCGTCCGGCGCGCGCCCGCCGTGCAGGCGGAAATTCGCGCTCTCGTAGCGGAGAGTGGGAACGTCGCCCGCGACCGGGGCGTCTCCGGGTGCCAGCGGCCCCTGGGCCCCGCACGCACCGAGGGCGAACAGGCCGAGCGCGGCCAGGGACCGGCCGACGAGCTCACGGACCGGTCTCATTGCCCTCGGGATTTTGTCATCATAGGTCCACCCGTGGGGACCCTGGACGCCTTCATCCGCGCGCAGATGCGAGACCTGCAGCGCACCCCGAACGTGCGGATGCCCAGGCCGGCCGAGTGCATGATCGTGACCGAGCTCGCCCCTCGCTCGCTCGCGGGGGAGGCGGGAGTGGCCGTGAAGGACTTCCTCGTTTCCCTCGACGACGAGCCCGCGGCCGTGCTCGTCCCCCAGACCTGGTTCTATCGCGGTGACGCGCACCGGTGGGTCTTCTACTCGCGCTCCCGTCACGAGCAGATCGAGATCCACGCGACCGGCATCGAGCCCGGCGTCACCCTGCAGCACACCCCGGACGCCATCAAGGAGCGCTACGACCCGCGGAAGAGCAGCCCCACCGAGCTCGAGGCTCTCTGGGAAGCGCGGGACTGGCCCGCCCTCCAGAAGCTCGCCACGGAGACGCTCGCCGCCTACGGCAAGGAGCGCGACACGCCCGCCCTGATGTTCCTGGGGGCCGCCCTCTACGAGACCGGACAGCGCAACGAAGGGATCGCCCTCGTGAACCTGTACCAGGACCGGTTCTCCTCGCACTGGACGATGAACTTCCACGGCATCGGCTACTACTACCAGGCCCTCGCCCTGCTGCAGGGCGGGCAGAAGGAGCGCGGGATCGCCCTCCTGCACACCGCCTTCGAGCACGACCGCTGCGCGCGCCTTGCCGACGCCGTTCAGAAGCACTCGGGGATGCGGCCCGCTCTCGTCGAGCCGCTCTGGCTCGATCGCGCGTTTCCCATCGACTACCGCCTGCCCCGGCTCAATGGGGAGGGAGAGGTCTCCCTCGGCGACGCGCTGACTTCCCTCGGGGTAGGAGAGCTCTTCGCCGTGTGCCTGCTCGCCACCTACCGGGGAAACGGGCCCTACAACGACTTCATGCAGCGCTACTTGAACTTCGGCCGATGGTTCACGCCCTTCCTGAAGGGCCTGCACGTCGTGACGATGGAGGCGGAGCGCTCGCCAGAGTACCCCCACTACTTCCGAGGGGAAGACGCGGTCTCGAAGGCCGGCCTTCCCCTCGAGCTGCTCCTCGAAGACGGTGGCATCTCGGAGGCGGTTCGGCAGACGGGCAGCCCCTTCATCGTCCTGCTCGATCGCGACGGGCGCGTCCGCGCCGAGGGCGAGTTGTCGACCGTCGACCTCTGGAACGCGCTGGCCGCCGTCGAGACCTAGTCACGGACGCATTGCTGTTGGAACGCTTCCGGAGCGGGTGACTGCAATCGCTTCTCAGGCGAGTCGGTGGGAAGGGAGTCACCCGCCTGTGCTTGTGCCCGCTCGCGGGAACGTTACGGTCCTACCCATTCCGGACGGAGTTCGAGCTTCCCGTGTCGATCCCGGGCGCCGGGCTGCCGACTTCGTTCCGTAGTCGATCTCGGCCATGCGCTGGTTGTGGGCCCGGCACAGGAGGCTGATGTTGTCGATCTCGGGGCCGCCCCCGAGTCCGAACGGATGCCGGTGGTGGTACTCGAGGCGGTGACGCTCGGGACATCTTCGCCCCTGCGCGTCCACGAAGCGGCAACGCCCTCCGTCCCGCTGGTGCACGGCACGTCGAACCGCCGCCGGGATGTGCCGCGACGAGGGATCGGTCCGTTCCGGCTCCTTCCTGGGTGCGCGCGTCCGGCCGAATCTCCGGGCTTCCAGCCGCTCGAGCTTTTCGCTGACGGCCTTCTCGATGATCCGGGCGAGATCCCCGTCCGGTACTTCATGGCGCAAGAGAGCCCGAAGCCGTTCGAGCTTGCCGTACAGGTCGGCTCCGGCGGTGAACTGCACCTTGTAGCGTGTCGGGGAGAGGGGCTGGACGACCACGGTACCGGCGGGGTCGGTCCGCGGAACAGCGTCCGGACGATCTGGAGACATCGCGCCCGGATCTCCGTCCAGACAGAGATCGACCGAGGAGACCTCGGCTCGATCAGAAGGGATTGGCCGGTGGGGCAGCTTCCGCAGGACGGGAGGAACGTCGGGCCGCGGAGCCCACTCCGCGAGGAGCTCCTCGATCTGGCGCTTGGACTTGTGGACGGCGCGAGAGAGGAGCACGTCCCGGTTCTCCCGGGTGAGGTGCGGGGCCAGCTTCGCGATGCCGCTCAAGTGGAGGCGACCGTCCGCGAGCATCTCGAGGAGGACAGGATGCTGCCGAGCCGCCCGGGCCACGGTGGTCCGCAGGTAGGCTTCGGCCTCCGAGAGATGGAGGACATCCGTGCAGTAGACGAACATGGAGGGGAAGGCCTCCCGGGCGTAGAGCCGTCGAGCCTCCACCTCGCCGATGTGAGCGACGAGGTCGGCCTCGACACGGCGGGACTGACCGAGGGCAAGCGAGAGCCCGCGAAGGAGCTCGTCGTCGGAGAGCGATTCGAGCGGCCGTTCGAGTGACATGCCACGACTGTAGACCCGAGGCCGGACACAATGGGTCCGCGCCTAACGAATCAGCGACGATCGTGCGGCCGCCTTCGCCTCGCGCGTCTTGCCAGAAGTTTCTCGCGCTCAACCGCCGAAGGCGGCGTGTCGGGATGAAGTGACGAGGCAGCCCGTGTTCGACGTTACCATCCTACCCATTCCGGACGGAGTTCGACCTGAGCCGCGGCGCGGCGACAGCAGTCAGCGCGGCTTCACGGCGACGAGCACCTGCAGGTTGTCCGAGTGGAGGCCCGGCGACGAGCCCGCGTAGGGGCTGAAGCGGCTCGGGAAGCCGACGATCCGCGTCGTGTTGAAGACACCCCAGAGCGGGCTCGCGAAGAGCGGCAGGCTGGGGGCGGCGTCGACGTAGGCCTTCTCGAGCTCGCGGGCCAGCCGCTCCTGCTCCGCGGTGTCGGCGCTGGCCTCGAAACGACGGAGCGACCGCGTCGCCTCCTCGCTGGCGAACCGGTGGAAGTTGGACACGGCCTTTTCGCCGATCGGCTTCACGAGCGCCGAGTCCATCTGGCTGCGGTAGAACTCGTACGGCGTGGGCCCGCGCTCGCCGAACCACAGGCCCATGTCGAAGCGTCCGCGCTCGAGCGCTCCGATCCACGCGTCGTAGGCCAAGGCCTTCACGGAGACGTCGATGCCGACCTCGGCGAGGTTCTGGCGGATGATGCCGGCGGCCACGCCCCAGTCCGACCAGCCCTCCACGACGTTCAGGTCGTACCGCATCGGCCCTCCCCCGGGCACCGTGCGGGTCCCCCCCTCGCCCCGTGCGAGCCCGGCCGCGTCGAGGAGGGCGTTGGCCTGGGCCACGTCGCGCCGTGTCCAGTCCCCGGCCCGCGTGGCCGCGGGGTCCTTCCACTGGCTCTGGGACGCCGCCAGCCCCGTGGCGTCGGCGGGGGGCGCGTAGCCCTGCATGGCTTCGCGCATGATCCGCGGCCGGTCGAGGGCCATGCTCACGGCCTTGCGCACCGCGGGGTCGTCGAAGGGCTTCTTCCGGGTGTTGACGTGGAGGAGGGCGGTCTGCCCGAAGTCCGGGTACCAGTAGAGGCGGCGCGCCGGGTCCTTCGCTACCCAGCGCTTCTCCACGTCCTCGACGAAGAGCGACGCCCAGTCGAGGTCTCCCTCCTCCAGCGCCCGCAGGATCTCGTCGTTGGTGCGGAAGAGCGGCACGCGCACCGCCGAGATGTACGGCCTGTCCTTCTGCCAGTACTTCGGGTTGCGTCCCAGCTCGTAGGCGTTGGGCTCGAAGCGGCGCACCTCCGTGAACGGTCCCGTCCCCACCGGGTTCGGGTCGTCGAAGCCCGCGGGCTGGGCCACGTCCTTCCACTTGTGCCCGGCGACGATCGGCTGGGTGCCGATCGCGAGGAGCCCGGGAGTGTAGGCACGCTTGAAGGTGAACTCGACGCTCGCGCCGTCGGCGCTCTTGACGTCGGAGAGGAAGCCCCAGACGCCAGCGCGGTCGAGGGCGGGGACGCGGCGCATCAGGTCGAAGGTGAAGGCCACGTCGTGCCCGGAGAACGGTTGGCCGTCGGACCACAAGACCCCGGGACGGACTGTGAAGCGGAGCGTGAGGTTGCCGGCGCCCCACTGGTACGCCGTCGCGAGCCAGGGCAGGTAGGTTCGGGTGGCGCGGCTGTAGACGAGGAGCGGCTCGTAGACGCCCGCGGTGGCCGGCCAGCGCGTGTCGGTGTCGTCGCGGAAGGGGCTGAAGGCGCGCTTCCACTCTCCGCCGCGAGGACCCTGGGTCGCGACGAGGGTGGTCGACCGATCCGCGGTCCCCGGGTCCTGCCCAAAGCTCACGGGTGCTATGGCGACGAGAGCGCCCGTCACGGCCATCCGCAGGCGGAAGCGGCGGGAACGAGAGGAAGTCACGAGCATGGGCACGTCCTCCTTTCGCGGCTAGTCCATGGCCGCCGGATGCGTCTTCCGAGGAGAGCCCCGGCCGCGGTCGAGGGCCCGCTCGAGGACGACACCTCGAGACTGGGCGGGCGGAGCGAGACCGAGGAGGGCGGCGAGCGTGGGCGCTAGATCCACCTGGCGGACGATCCCGAGGTCGACTCCCGCGGCCACGCCGGGACCGGCGACGGCGAACGAGGCGTGCATGTCGTCGCGGTCGGGGGCGAGGATGTGCTCCCCTCGGGGAGAGCCCTCGTAGACGACGTCCCCGCTCGCGTCGCCCGTGGGGAGGGCGTGAGGGATGAGCCTCAGGTAGACGTCGCCGCCGTGCGTCCCTCCCGTGCCCTCCAGGGTCCCGGGCGAGAACACGTCCTCCACGAGAGATCGACCCGACCGCGGGTCGCGCAGGCCGCGCAGCATCGCCTCGATCCGGGCGCGAAGGGCGCCCGTCTCGTCCTCGGGCACCGAGCCCGCGGGACGGCCGATGCCGTTGAAGAGGAAGTAGCCCCCCGGCTCGAGGTAGTAGGCTTTCGTGCGCGCGAGGTCGATGCGGCCCGTGGGGTCGACGGCGAGGAGGCCGGCCTCCCGGAGCGCGGCGTTCAACCGGACCCTCGTGCGTACGCTCGTCATCCCGTGGTCGGCGCCGATCGCGAGGACGGCGTCCCGTCCGGCGTGCCGGCGGAGCGCCGCCACGTACGCGTCGGCGATCCGCAGCCCCTCGTCGAGGAAGGGGCGGAGCCGGGCCGCGAGCACGGGGTCGTGGCCGGGGAGCGAGGGATCCAGGTAGCCCCACCAGCGGTGGAGGATCTCGTCGGGGTAGGGGAGGTAGCCGATGAGGACGTCCCAGTCGGTGCGCGTGGCTCCGAACTCGAGCAGCCTCTCGAACTGACGCTCCACGAGCCGCACCGTGTCGAGATAGCGCCGCTCAGCGAGCCCGTCCCCTCCGTCGGCGAGGGTCGGGCCGAGCTCGCCGTCCTCGTAGGGGTGGCCGGCGCCGTTCCCGACGAACCCCCCCGTGGCCCGCGTGACCGCGAGGGCGAGGGGATCCCGATTCGACAGGAACGCCCCGCTGCGCGCCCGGTAGAGGACGAGATCCGAGCCGTCACCCGAGAGCGCGAACAGACGGAAGAAGACGGGAAATTCGTAGCTCCGGAGCCGGATGGGAACCGCCGCGTAGGCGTCGGTCGTGCCCGGCGGCGCCGGCTTGAGGCGAGCGGCCGTGGCCGCGTCCTTGTCGGGCGACAGCAGAAGCGTGTCGAACCCGCGGGCGGGGTCGTCGGGGTCGTCGAGGAGGAGCCCGTGGACGGTCGTCTCGCCCGCCCGCAGCTCGATCTCGAGAGCCCCCGGCGGAGACGCCCTCCATCCCGTGGGCTCGCGACGGACGACGTCCGCCGCCCGATACACCACGTCCTCCACCCAGGCTTCCTTGTAGCCGGTCAGGAAGACGAGGCGGTCGCCGTGCGGTCCGCCGAAGCGGCCGCTCGCCTCGTAGGGATCGTAGGGGTAGTCCTGGGTCGCCGACAGCATGGTCGCGCGCAGCCCCTGGCGGGCGGCGGTGACCCACAGCGGCTCCGCGCGCAGCGGCTCGCTGCGATACCCGGAGACGGGATCGAGGAGCGACGCGCTCGGCAGGAGGACCGCGTTGCCGGTCACGCCGCTCACGTCCGGCCAGGCGCCGGTGAAGAGTGTCGCGTGCCCGGCCGCGGTCTTTGCGGGCAGGGAAGTGACGGAGCCGCGGGCGGTCGCTCCCTCGGCCCGGAGCGCGGCGAGCGAGGGCATGAGGCCGCGGGCCACGGCGTCGGCCACGACGCGCGCCGCCGCCCCGTCCAGGGTCGCGAGGACCAGCCGGGGCCGTCGGCCGGCCGCCGCCGAGGACGCCCCGCGACCCGCGAGGCCCGCGGCGGCCAGCAGGAGGATGCCGGCGAGCGACAGGCGCGCGGCGCGAGAGGCCAGGCTCATCGATGAGCTACCTCAGGACGCGGATGACGCGGTGGTTCTCGCTGTCCGAGATGTAGAGGTCGCCCGTGACCGGATGGACCTGCGCGCCGTGCGGCCGGTTGAGCTGGCAGCGGAGCGGCGGCCCCCCGAGGCCGGCGGACCCCGCCTCCCCCGTGCCCGCCACGCGGCAGATCGTCCCGTCGCGGGGGGAGTACCGCCGGATCACGTGGTTCTCCGTGTCCGTGACGAGCACCGAGTCGTCCTTCTCGACGAAGAGGTGTTTCGGGCCGTTGAGCCGGGAGGAGGCGGCCGGCCCGTCGTCTCCCGAGTGTCCGGCCTCTCCCGTGCCCGCGACGGTGCGGATCATCCCGTCCGGGTCCACGACGCGCAGAGCGTGGCCCCCCCGCTCGGCGATGTAGAGGCTGCCCTTCGAGTCGAAGGCGATGGCGCGAGGGTCCACGAGGGGCTGGGCGAGCGCCGGCTCCCCGTCCTTCGGCACTCCCCGCTGGCCGTTGCCCGCCACCGTCGTCACGACTCGCGTCCTGAGATCGATCGCCCGGACGCGACGGTTGTCGAGGTCGCAGGCATAGAGGACGTTGCCGCGGAAGGCGATGTTGAAGACGTGGCCGAAGCGCGCTTCGAGGGCGGAGCCTCCGTCCCCGAAGAAGCCCGGCTCGCCCAGCCCGGCCGCCCGCGAGACGAGCAAGGTGCCGAGGTCGATCCGCCGGACGGCGTGGTTCCACGTGTCCGCCACGTAGAGCCCCCCGTCCGGCCCCATCAGCAGGTGGTGAGGGCCGTTGAAGAGCGCGCGCGAGGCGGGGCCGCCGTCTCCGTAGAAGCCCTTCTCCCCGGTCCCCGCGAGCACCCGGACCTTCCCCACGCGGTCGACGACGCTGACCCGTGCACCCGCCATCTCCACGACGTAGGTGTTGCCGGCGGAGTCGAAGTCGACGCCGAAGGGCTCGCGGAGGCCTTCCCCCGCCACGAGCACGGTCTTGGTAGCACCCGACGCCGGCGAGGCCGCGACCGCGAGGAGGAGCACGCCCAGCCCGCGACGCATCCGCGCTAACGCAATCCCTTGAGCTGCTCCAGGATGGTGTCGGATACCGATGGCCCCTTGAGGATGGAGGCGGCGCGCGCGATCTGGTTCACCGCGTCCTCGATCGCCTCCACCCCCGAGCCCCGCTCGAGCTCGGTGCGCGCCTTCTGGTAGTGCTTGTTCACGACGGTCTCCCCCACCGGCCCCAGGAGGCCCGTGCACTCGTCCCGGATGCGGGTGAGCTTGGCGATGAGGGCGACCGACTGGGGCGAGGGCGTGGGTACGCCGCGTGCGGGGGTGCCCACGATCGCGGTGGGGGCGGGGCCGGTCCGGGTCACGGGGCGCGAGGGCCCGGCCGCGGGCTCGCGGAGCCGGATGAGGCTCGTGGCGATGAGCCCGTAGAGCATCTTGGCCGCGTCGAACACGGAGAGGGAGGCGGCGGCGGCGATGGCGCGCACGCTGCGCTGGCCGTCGATCTTGGAGAGGATGAGCCACTCGCTCGTGTTGAGGTTGATCTGGCCCTCCCGGTTCTCCTGGACCACGAACTCGGGGATGAGGTCGACGGAGGGAATTTTCTTCGAGAGCACGCGCCACTCGTCGAGGCGGCGCGCCGCCTCCATGAGGAGGTTCGTGTTGCTCTTGGTGATCGTGCGGATCTCGGTGGCGATGCCGGGATCGAACCGGAACTCGCCCGTGCGCCAGATGGCGAGCGCGTACACCGCCTCTTCGCCCGCCGCGTCCTCGAGCTGGGCGTGGACGATCTTTCCGTCGTTGAGATAGATCTGGCCCTTGAGCACGCCGTCCGTCAGGTGGAACACGCCGGTCTTCCCGCTGACGCTGACGAGCTGGATGATGTCGGGGAGATGGAGTTCTGTGAGCGACCCCTGAAAGGCCATGAAATTCCGAGGGCTCCTACGGTGCCTTGGGCTCGCCCGCGCTAAACCCCGTAGATACTGCCAATTAGCCGGATGAGGCTATCAGGGTCGCCCGGCGATGTCAAGAACGACCGAAATCCGCGGAGGGTGTGCGCCTCGGCCGCGATCAGGCGGGCGTCGTCTTCGCCGCGGACTCGACTTCCTTGAGCGCGCGGCGCTCTCTTTCGCGGGGGAGGACGATGCTGTGGCGCTTGATCATCTCGTTGAGGGTCGTGGGTTTGAGGCCGAGGAGGCGGGCCGCGTCCTTCTGCACCCCCCCCGTCGACTCGAGCGTCGACTCGATGAGCCGGCGCTCGAAGCCCGAGATGACCTCGCGCAGGCTGATGCCCTCCGGAGGAACCGCGACCTGCGGGATGTGGAAGCTCGGCGTGCTCTTGACGTGGTCGGGTATGAGCTCGCGGCCGATCTGGCCGTTGACGGTGAGCACGACGCCGCGCTCGATGACGTTCTCCAGCTCGCGCACGTTGCCCGGCCAGTCGTAGTCCATGAGGGCCTGCATGACCTCGGGGGTCACGCCCTCCACGGGCTTCACGTTCTCCTTCGAGTACTTCTCCACGAAGTGGGTGACGAGGGCGGGGATGTCCTCCTTGCGGTGGCGCAGGGGAGGCAGCTGGATGGCGATGACGTTCAGCCGGTAGTAGAGGTCCTCGCGGAAACGACCCTCCTCTACGGCGCGCTTCAGGTCGATGTTGGTGGCGGCGACCACGCGCACGTCCACCTTGATGGTGTCGACGCCGCCCAGGCGCATGAACTCGCGCTCCTGCATGACGCGCAGGAGCTTGGCCTGCGTCTCGAGGGGGATGTTGCCGATCTCGTCGAAGAAGAGCGTGCCCTTGTCCGCGAGCTCGAAGAGGCCCTTCTTGGAGTAGACGGCGCCCGTGAAAGCACCCCTGACGTGTCCGAAGAGGTTGCTCTCCAGGAGGTCGTGGGGGAGGCTCCCGGAGTTGACCACGATGAACGGCCGGTCCTTGCGCGGGGAGTTCGCATGCACGGCCTTGGCCACGAGCTCCTTGCCGGTTCCGCTCTCGCCCACCACGAGGATGGTGGAGCGCGAGGGCGCGGCCTGGGAGACGAGCTGGAAGACCTGGAGCATGCGCTGGCTCTTGCCCACGATCTCCATGAACCGTCCCTGGTCCTTGAGTGCCGTCCGGAGGGCGCGGTTCTCGTCCTGGAGCCGGCGCTGGTTGAGGCCGTTCCGGAGGATGTGCAGCAGCTCCTCGTGCTTGAAGGGCTTGGCCACGTAGTCGAAAGCGCCCTTCTTCATCGCGGTGATCGCCGTCTCCACGGAAGCGAAGGCGGTGATCATCAGGACCACGAAGTCGGGGTCCATCCGCTTCAGCTCCTCGAGGACCTCGATGCCCCCCATCTCCGGGAGCATCACGTCCACGATCGCCGCGTCGAACCCCCCCTTCCGCGCGAGGGCGAGGCCCTGGGGCCCCGCCTCCGCCACGGAGACGGCGTAGCCTGCTTCCGCGAGCAGGCGCTGCAGCACGTCCCGCATGACCTCCTCGTCGTCGACGACGAGGATCGTTTCCTGGCTCATCTCACCTCTGGGCGGCTTCGGTCAGGACGTGCGCGGGCAGGGCCACCTGGAACGTGGTGCCCTTGCCGGGAGCGCTGTCCACGAAGATGGCGCCCCCGTGCTCCTGAACGATCCCGTAGGACACGCAGAGCCCCAGCCCGGTGCCCCGACCGATGCCCTTGGTGGTGAAGAAGGGGTCGTAGATCTTCTTGATGTCCTCGCGCTTGATGCCGTGGCCGGTGTCCTTCACCTCCACCACCACCGTGTCCGTCGTCCGCGTGCGTGCAGAGAGTCAGCCAGCCCCCGCGGGGCATCGCGTCGCGCGCGTTCAGGATCAGGTTGAAGAAGACCTGCTGGATGCGGTTCTCGTTGCCCCGCACCACCGGGAGCGGCGCCGTGAGCTCCCTTGCGCACCCTGATCTTCGAGCCCTCGAGCTGGTGCTCAACCAGCGACAGCACGTCGAGGAGCGCCTTGTTCACGTCGAGGGGTTCGAGCTCGACGCCGCTGCCGAGCGGGAGAAGTTCAGCAGGTTGTTGACGATCTTCGCGGCGCGGAAGCTCTGCTTTTCGATCTTTTCCAGCAGCGGGAGCTTGGGGTCCTTGTCGTCGAGCTGGCCCTTCAGGAGCTGGGTGTAGGAGGAGATGCCGGCGAGCGGGGTGTTCACCTCGTGGGCGACGCCCGCGGCCAGGAGGCCGATGCTCGCCATCTTCTCCGAGTGCTGGAGCTGCTCCTCCAGGCGGACGCGCGCCGTGATGTCGTCGAGGATGAGGACGGTGCCGCAGCGCTCCCCCGTGCCCACCTGGAAGGGGGCGACCGACACGTTCACGATGAGGCTGCGCCCGTCCGGGGTGGGCAGGTGGAGCTTGTAGATGTGCGCGATCTCGTCGTCGTCGCCGAGGACGAGGCTGCCCCGGAGCGCCTCGAGGAAGGTCGCGGAGAGGATGTCGTCGAGGGCGCGTCCCAGGACCTCTTCGCGCTTCCGGCCGAAGAACGACTCGATGGCCCGGTTCCAGCGGACGATCTGGCCCTCGAGGTCCACGACCACGATCCCGGAGTCCATGCTCTCCAGGATGTTCTCGTTGTACTCGGTGAGCCCCTGCAGCTCCTCCGCCTTCTCGCGCAGGCTCTGGTAGAGCCGGCCGTTCATGATCGCGGTGGCCGCCTGGGCGGCCAGCGTCTGGAGGATGTCCACCTCCTCGCTGTTGAGCGGCTCGAGCCCCTCCTTGCGGCCCACCCCGAGGACCGCGATCACCTCGCCGTTCACGCGGCAGGGGAAGTAGTGGGCGAGGGGCAGGGAGCCCGCTTCCGGGAAGTCCTCGGGTGTCGCCTCCGCGTGCACCGGCGCCCCCTGCGAGCAGGCGGCAGGAGCAGCGGTCCGCGCGCGGGCAGACGCACGCTCGCGTCGCCCTCTCCGCAGCCCATGGAGCGGAACACGGACAGCGATCCGTCGGGGTCGCGGCAGGAACACCGCTCCCGCGTCGAGCCCGAGCGCCGCGTTCACACCTTCGAGCAGGCGATCCGTCATCCGGGCGCAGGTCGGCGAGGTCGCGCGTTCAGGTCCTGGGAGAGCCGCAGCGAGGGCCCGGCGCGAGCTGTAGCGCTCGCGGTAGAAGAGCCGCTCGATCCCCTCCTGGATCCGGCTCTTCACGGGCGTGAAGAGCAGGATCACGACGAGGGTCGAGAGGAGCGCGATGATCGTGGTGTGGGGCTCCTCGTCCCCCGCGAGGAGGACGTTGGCGAGGCCCACCGTGAGCAGGCACGATGCCGAGGATCGCCGCCACCGCCAGCGTGTAGACGAGCGTGCGGCGGAAGATGAGCTCGACGTCCATCAGACGGTGCTTGACCACCGCGTAGGCCAGGGACAGCGGGATGAGGGCGAGCGGGATGTACCCGGCGAGCTCCATGGCCAGTCGCGGCTCGCGGCCCAGCGCGAAGGGCATCGCGTAGAAGAGCGAGGAAGGGCAGGACGCCCGCGCCCGTGCCCCACACCAGCCACTTCATCTGCCGGCGCGCGGTGAGGCTGCCGCGTGCGGCGGTAGGAGTCGAGGAGGACGACGAAGGAGAGCGGCGAAGAGAGCGGCGAAGTAGAGCGGCTTCGCCGCGGTCGATGGCCTCGGTGATCGCCCAGAGGGCGCTCGTCTCCCGGCCGGTGGTGAAGAAGCACCTGGCTCGCTACCGCCGCCCCCGCGAGGGCCAGGGCGGGCAGGTAGAGCGCGGGCACCACCCAGGCCGCGGCGACCGGCGAGGCGGCGCTCCGGGAACGACAGGCAGAAGTGCAGGAAGACCACGGGCAGGAAGAGGATCGCGAGGTGGTCGGCCCAGAAGAGCGTCCAGTCGGCCACGTTGAGCTGTCCCGTGTACGAGGTCGAGTACATCAGGAAGAAGAGGACGCAGATCGCGTAGAAGTGGAGCGCGGCGCGATCGGGCGGGCGCCGCAGCATCACGATCGTGCCCACCACGAGGCTGAAGAAGCCGACGAGGGAGAGGTAGTAGAAGAGCGTGACGTTGCCCTGGGACAGCGGCTCGATCGTCACCACGAGCGAGCGGCGCTCCGACTCGCGCAGGAGCGCGTACTGGACGCGCTCGCCCGCCTGCCGGTGGCGCAAGGACGCCTCCACCTGCTCGGGGGAAAGGACCTCGTCCCCGTCGATCGCGAGGAGGACGTCGCCCGATACGCACGCCCGCTCGGTCCCCCGGGCCTCCCGCGGCCACGCGTCCCGCGACCACTCCCGTCGGGCTGAGGCGCCAGAACACGCCGTCGTCCAGGAGCGTCCAGGTGGCCTTCAGGACGATGTTGTAGACGCCAAGGGCGGCCAGGGTCAGCCCGGCCGCAAGCACTACGAGATTCTTGATTCGCCGTCGGGCGATCAGGGCCATGGCTTTTGCTTGGTGCGCCGTCAAAGGAGTTAGCAAGCTACATGCCTACCTTGGAGTTACCAGCCGCTCGGCCAAGACGCTCAAAAAAATGGACTTGGAAACTCGATCCCGCGAACGGATCCGGACACTTGAAGACATAAACCACGAAAATGGATCACTTCTCCGAGCCAAAAAAAGCGAGGCTTGTGAGCCTCGCCCGCCTCTTCGCTGTGCACGACCCGCGGCAATCCTCCTCCGCCCCCCTCAGAAGCGGACGGAGATTCCTCCCATCACCCGCTTCGGCGGATGCAAAACGACGAGCTCGTCGAGGGTCGCACCCTCGGCCGCCTCGTAGAAGAGGTTGCGAAACGCCACGAGCACCTCCCAGTCCGCCCGCGTCAGCGTCTGCAGGAACGGCAGGCCCTGGCCGAGCTGCACGTCGAAGCGGGTGTTGCTGCAAGCGGAATGCCCGCCCCGGCCGTCCCCCTCCGGGTTCAGGCTGTTGAATCGGTAGAAGGCGCGAGACCCGCGTGTCGGTCCAGTCGATGATGGTCTCCACGCGCGCGACGAGATCGTGGAAGTCGGCCTCTTCGTACCCGAGGAGGTCGAAGCCGCTCGCCACGGCCGCGGCGCCCCCGAGGCCGCCGTCCCGCGTCGTGCGGCCGTAGGTGTAGGTGAGCGAGCCGTTGACCAGCTCGCCGAGGTGCCGCGCCCACCGTGAGGCCCACTCCCCGCGCGTCGATGCTGCCGCCGTTCAGGATGCGCAGGCTTCGGGCCGCGGCCTCGTCGAAGACGTTGACGAGCTGGTCGGCAGCGTCCTCGTAGAAGACGTGCGCGCCCGACCGTGGCGGGGCCGACCGCGCGTCGGCGGACGCCAGCTCGTAGCGCCAGGTGCGCTCGGGCCGCAGCCCCTCCTGCAGGTCGGGCGTAGGCAGGTCACGGGCGCGGTCGCGAGCGTCGACAGGGTGAGCAGGTCGCCGCCCGGGAGCCAGCGTTCGCGACGACACGTCGGCGCGGATCGCCGGCGTCTGACCCTCGCGGTACTCGATCGCCGAGCGTCGTGTCCAGGTGGTTGCGATCGTCGAGGAAGCCGATGTAGGAGTAGCGGGCCGCCCACGGTGCCGTGAGGCGTTCCGGCGCCAGCGCGAAGCGGTCCTGCGACGAACACCGCGCCCACGCTGCGCTCGTCGAGCGCGTCGGCGCTTGCCGACGTCGGGCTGCGGAGGTAGCGCGTCCCGTAGCCGGCGCCGGTCTGGATCTCGTGCCCGCCGCCCGGCTCGAGCACGAACTCCGCGCGCCATGCGCCACGTCCGTGTTCTCGCTCTCGGTCACGAGGCCGCCCAGGCTCCAGCGTCCGGAGTCGGCGAGGCGTCCCTGGAGACGTACGGCCCCCTGGCTGGCGTTCGGGCTGTCCGACCCGACCGTGTCCACGTCCAGCCCGAGGGTCGAAGGACTGGTCACGAGCTCGACGGATCCCGCGAGCTCCGGGACCCAGCGCCACGGGCGGCGAGGGCCACGGCGGCGGACGGCGGCAGCTCCACGACTACCGCGTCCTCACCGGACTCGAGCACGGAGCGGCGCTTGTGACGGAGGAGCCACTCGCCACTCCCGCACGGAGAGCGTCTCCGATTCCGGAGCCGCTGCCTGGCGGTCGGGCGGCGACGCGCGGCGGCGGCCTCGCCGATCGGGGTCAGGCTGACGGTGAAGACGGAGTCCTGGTCGGGCAGGACCGTGATCCTCCTGGCGGCGCGCGGGCTGGTGGCCCGTGCCCAGCGCGCGCACGGTGTAGGAGCCGGCGGGCAGCGCGGGCAGGGAGAAGTGGCCGGCGCTGTCGGACGAGCGTGACCAGGCTGCCCCCGCGGATGCCCTTGCCGAAGAGGGAGATGACGGCCCCCGCCACGGGGAGCGCCACGGCTGTTCTCGACCCAGCCCATGAGCCCTCCGTCCCGTTCCCCAGCGTGCGCGGCTCACGCGCGAGCAGCATGGCGGCCGTAGATTGCGGCCCCCCGGGACCGGTGGGCGATCGTCAATCCTGGGCCTCCACGAAATGGGACTCGCCCTTCAACAATCTGCACGCTATCAGGCGGATGCGTGGACGCCGTGTCAACCGTGCCGCATGCCGGCCGTGTGCTATAAGTGTCGGCCTCGCCGGCCCATGGCCAAGATCAACGACGTGACCGTCCCGCTCTCGCCGGACCTGCCGACGCTTCCCGGGCGACCCCCCCTTCGAGATCGAGTTCACCCACAGGATCGCGGACGGCGACCCCTACAACGTCGCCCGGCTCACCCTGGGGACCCACACGGGCACCCACGTGGACGCCCCGTACCACTTCCTGGCCGACGGGGCGACCGTCGACGAGCTCCCGCTGGAGATCCTGATCGGCAAGGCCGCGTGGTCGAGCTGCATGGCCCGCGAGCGGGTCGAGCGCGCCGACCTCGAGGCGCTCGACCTGCGCGACGACCTGCGCGTGCTCCTCAAGACGCGCATGTCGGGGCAGCTCCGGCAGGCCGCGAGTTCCAGGAGGACTACGTCTACCTGACGGCGGACGCGGCGAGCTACCTCGCCCAGGTCGGGATCAAGCTCGTGGGCATCGACTACCTGTCGGTCGAGAAGTTCGGCACCGCCGACTATCCCGCGCACCACGCGCTGCTGGAGGCGGGAGTCGTGATCGTCGAGGGTCTCGACCTCTCGGAGGTGGAGCCGGGAGAGTACGACATGACCTGCCTGCCCCTGCGCATCGTCGGGCGCCGACGGCTCTCCCGCCCGCGTGATCCTTGCGCACCCGGCTCTAAGAGGCCGGGCGCTCGCATGAACGTCCTCCTCTGCGCGACGTGGTGGCCGTGCTGCTGGCCGGCGGGGCGGGGGAGCGGCTCTATCCCGCTGACGCGCGACCGGGCCAAGCCCGCGGTCTCCTTCGGCGGCCCGTACCGGATCATCGACTTCACGCTCTCCAACTGCATCAACTCCGGCCTGCGCAAGATCTTCATCGCCACCCAGTACAAGGCCCAGAGCCTGAACCGGCACGTGCGCATGGGCTGGAGCGTGGTGAACACGCGAGCTCGGCGAGTTCGTGGAGGTGCTGCCGCCGCAGAAGCGGGTGGGCGAGAACTGGTATCTCGGCACCGCGGACGCCGTCTACCAGAACCTCTACTCGCATCGAGCGCGAGACGCCCGCGCTGGGTGATCGTCCTGTCCGGCGACCACATCTACAAGATGGACTACGGCAAGATGCTCGACGTCCACATCGCGCGCGGGGCCGCGCTCACGGTGGCCGCCATCGAGGTGCCGGTCGCCGAGGCGCGCCGCTTCGGCGTCCTCGAGGTGGACGAGGACAGCCGCGTCATGGGCTTCCAGGAGAAGCCGGAGACCGCGGCCGCCCACTCCCTGGAACCCCGGCTTCTGCCTCGGGCTCGATGGGCATCTACATCTTCGACTTCGACGCTGCTGGTGCGCGAGCTGCAGCGCGACGCGGAGGAGGACACGAGCCACGACTTCGGCAAGGACATCATCCCCCAGCTCGTGCAGCCGGGCGAGCGCGTCTACGCCTACCTCTTCTGGGACGAGAACAAGAAGGAGTCGAAGTACTGGCGCGACGTGGGCACGCTCGACGCCTACTACGAGGCGCTCGATGGACCTCATCCAGGTCGACCCCGTCTTCAACCTCTACGACCCGGACTGGCCGCTGCGCACGTACCAGCCGCAGTTCCCGCCCGCCAAGTTCGTCTTCTCGCGAGGACGGCCGGCACGGGCAGGGCCACCGACTCCATCGTCTCCATGGGCTGCATCGTCTCGGGCAGCGAGGTCCGGCGCTCGATCCTGTGCCCGGACGTGCGCGTGCACTCGTTCTGCGACATCGCAGGACTCGATCCTGCATGCCCAACGTGCACCGTCCACCGCCACGCGCCGCATCCGCCGCGCCATCGTCGACCGCGACGTCGAGGTGCCGCGGGGGCGCGATCATCGGCTACGACCCCGCGGAGGACCGGCGGCGCCACACCGTGTCGGACGGCGGCGTGGTGGTCGTGACCGCCGGCGAGGAGTGCCTCGTCGACCCCGCAGTTCCACGAACAGCCCCGGAGGGAGCGTAGATGACGAACATCGACTCCGTCTTCGCCCGCGAGATCCTCGACAGCCGCGGCAACCCCACCGTCGAGGTGGAGGTGGTGCTCGAGGGCGGCGCGCTCGGCCGCGCCGCCGTCCCCTCCGGCGCCTCCACCGGCGAGCGCGAGGCGGTGGAGCTGCGCGACGGCGACAAGAAGCGCTACCTCGGCAAGGGCGTGCGGAAGGCGGTGGCCGCGGTCAACGACGCGATCTGCCGGCGAGCTCATCGGCGAGGACGCGCTCGACCAGGCCCTCGTCGACCAGCTCATGATCGAGCTCGACGGCACGCGACAACAAGAAGCGGCTGGGCGCCAACGCGATCCTCGCGGTGTCGCTGGCGGTGGCCAAGGCGGCGGCCGAGGCCACGCGGGCTGCCCCTCTACCGCTACGTGGGCGGCGCCAACGCGCGCACGCTGCCCGTGCCCTTCATGAACATCATGAACGGCGGCGCCCACGCCGACAACAAGCTCGACCCCCAGGAGTTCATGATCGTGCCCCACGGCGTTCGCGTCGCTTCGCGGAGGCGCTGCGCATGGGCGTCGAGGTCTTCCACCACCTGAAGGGCATCCTGAAGAAGAAGGGCCTCGCCACCGCGGTGGGCGACGAGGGCGGCTTCGCCCCCGACCTCAAGTCGAACGAGGAGGCCCTGGAGACGATCCTGGACGCGATCGGCGCCGCCGGCTACAAGGCGGGCGCGCAGATCTCGCTCGCCCTCGACGTGGCCGCGAGCGAGTTCCACGACGGCAAGAAGTACGTCTTCAAGAAGTCGGGGGGCGCGGTCGAAGACGTCGGACCAGATGGTCGCGATGTACGAGAAGTGGGTGAAGGCCTATCCCCTCGTCTCCATCGAGGACGGCGCTCGGCGAGAAGGACTGGGACGGGCTGGACGCGAGCTCACGCAAGGCGCTCGGCGCGAAGGTCCAGCTCGTGGGCGACGACCTCTTCGTCACCAACCCGAAGATCCTGGCCGAGGGGATCGCCGAAGGGCATCGCGCAACTCGGTGCTGGTCAAGGTCAACCAGATCGGCACCCTCACCGAGACCCTCGACTGCGTGGCCCTGGCCGGCCGCGCCGGCTACACCTGCATGATGAGCCACCGCAGCGGCGAGACCGAGGACGCGACCATCGCCGACCTCGCGGTGGCCACCGAACTGCGGGCAGATCAAGACGGGCTCCGCCTCGCGCACCGACCGCGTGGCGAAGTACAACCAGCTCCTGCGCATCGAGGAGGAGCTCGGGCCGATGGCGCGGTTCGCGGGGCGCGCGGCGATCAACCCGCGCGGGTGACGGAAGGGGCTACTCGCCTCTTCCTCGACGGTGATCTTGAGCGAGCGCAGGAACTTCTTGTCGAGCGGGGTCATCTTGAGCGGCGCGGGCTCCGTGCGCTCGACGCGGACGTCGAAGGTGGGCGCCTCCGCGCTCTCGCGGGTTCCCGTGCGGCTGAAGCCGATCGTGGCCTCGAGCACGAGCGAGACCTCGTAGCCGTCGGCCCGGATGCGGTTCAGGCAGTGCGCGATCTGCGGCGACTCGGAGAGCGTCCGCTGCAGGGTGGATCCCGATCTCCTGCACCATCCGCTTGACGTCTTCGCCCGTCGCCTGCTCTGCCATCGGTTGTCCCGAAAAAATTATGCAGGACAGGCGGTTCGTCGCTGTCAAGCGGCAACGTCGAAGGCCCGCGTACACGTGTTAACGTGATCGCGGTCATGGGCAAGCCGCCCGAGGTGCGCGCGGCGGAAGTGGCCTCACGCACGTTCCGTACCGCCTCCGATCTCCCGCGCGAGCCCCTGTACGGTCCCGCACACCTTCCCGACTCGTCGGCTCATCGGCGAGCCGGGCCGGTTTCCGTTCACCCGCGGCCTCCACGCCACCGGCTACCGCGGCCGACTGTGGACGATGCGCCAGTACGCCGGCTTCGGGACGGCGGCGGAGTCGAACCGCCGCTACCGGTACCTGCTCGAGCACGGCACCACCGGCCTTTCCGTGGCGTTCGATCTGCCCACGCAGATCGGCTACGACTCCGACGATCCCCACGCGGTCGGGCGAGGTGGGCCGGGTCGGGGTCGCCATCGACAGCCTGGAGGACATGGAGACGCTGCTCGACGGCCTCCCCCTCGAACGCATCTCCACGTCGATGACGATCAACGCCACCGCGGCCATCCTGCTCGCCCTCTACGTCGCGGTGGCGCGGCGTCGCGGCATCCCGGAGGCGGCGCTCTCCGGGACCGTGCAGAACGACATCCTCAAGGAGTACGTGGCGCGCGGGACCTACATCTATCCTCCCGGGCCGTCGCTCCGTCTCGTCACCGACCTCATCGCCTACTGCGACGGAGGCGTGCCCACGCTGGAACCCCATCTCGATCTCCGGCTACCACATCCGCGAGGCGGGGGCGACGGCGCCCCAGGAGATCGCGTTCACCTTCGCCCACGCCCTCGAGTACGTGCGCGCGGCACAGGCGGCGGGGCTCGATCCCGACCGCTTCGGGGAGCGCCTGTCAGCTTCTTCTTCGCCTGCCATTCCGACTTCATCGAGGAGGTCGCGAAGTTCCGGGCGGCGCGGCGGCTGTGGGCGCGTCTCATGAAGGAGCGCTTCGGCGTCGACGAACCCCAAGGCCCAGCAGCTCCGCTTCCACGTGCAGACGGGCGGGGTGACGCTCACCGCGCAGCAGCCCGACAACAACGTGGTGCGGGTGGCGCTGCAGGCGCTGGCCGCGGTGCTCGGCGGCTGCCAGAGCCTGCACACGAACGGCAAGGACGAGGCCCTCGCCCTGCCCACCGAGGCCGCGGCGCGGCTCGCCCTGCGCACCCAGCAGGTGATCGCCCACGAGTCGGGTGTCGCGGACACGGTGGACCCGCTGGGCGGGTCCTACGCGGTGGAGGCGGCGACCGATCGCGCTGGAGCGCGAGGCGGCGCGTCTCCTGGACGCGCATCGAGACGCGGGGAGGCGCGCTCCGCGCCATCGAGCGCGGGGAGATCCAGCGCGAGATCCAGGAGTCGGCCTACCGCTTCCAGCGCGAGGTGGAGGCGGGCGAGCGGGTGATCGTGGGCGTGAACCGCTTCGCAGGACGAGGGGGCGGAGCCGCCCGCCGACATCCTGCGCATCGACCCCGCCCTCGAGCGCGCGCAGGTCGAGCGCGCTGCGCGCGCTGCGCGCTCGCCGCGATCCCGCGCCCTGGAAGGCCGCGCTCGGCGCCCTCGAGGACGCGCGCCCGCTCCGGCGGGAACCTGATGCCCGCGATCATCGACGCCGTCCTGGCCTGGGCCACGGTGGGGGAGATCGCGGGCCGTCTGCGCGAGGTGTTCGGCGAGCACCGGGAAACTCTGGTGCTTTGAGCGCACCGCCCCCTTCGTCTCGCGCTCGTTTCGTTTTCCGTCTCCGCCTGGAAGAAGTCGTGGCCCTCGCCTTCCTCCTGCCCACGACCTACCTCACGGTGGCCGCGAACGTCTACGCGCGGGAGGCGGGGGTGCTCGGGGCGCGGCACCCGGGCGGGCTCCTCCGGCTGGCCGTCGCCGTCCTCGCGCTCGCGGTGCTCGCCCTCGCCCTGTGGCATCCGGCCGCGGTCGCCGGTGGTGCAGACGCTGCGCGACATCCTGCCCTTCCTCGTCTGCATCCTCATCTACACGAACCTCCACGACACGATCGGCTTCGTGAACCCGCACGACGTCCACCACTTCCTCATCGCCCTCGACCGGATGATCTTCGGCGTGGAGCCCTGCGTGTGGGCGGAGCGCTTCATCACCCCCGGCCGCACGGAGGTGATGCAGTTCTTCTACCTGAACTTCTTCTGGATCGCCCCGTCCACGGCACTCCTCCTGCTCGCCAAGCGCCGGTGGACGGAGTTCCGGGCCGCGACCATGGGCGTGCTCGTCTGCTTCTTCCTCGGGCTACGCGCTCTACGTGATCTTCCCCGCGGCGCCGCCGCGCCTCGTGCTCGCCCCCGAGTTCAAGAAGAACCTCTACGGCTATCCGCACTTCTTCTCGAACCTGTCCGCGCAGGCCTTCGTCCCTCCTGCCCGTGGACAGCCGGGCCGCCTTCCCGTCGCTGCACTCGGCGGTCTCGCTTGTGTCGCTCGTCTACGCCTGGCGCTACCTGCGGTCGTGGTTCTGGACGCTCCTGCCCTTCGTGCGTGGGGCTCTGGGTGTCGACGATCTACCTGCGCCACCACTACGCGGTGGACCTTCTCGCGGGATGGCTGCTGGCGCCCCTGGCAATGTGGCTGGCGCCGCGGCTCGACGCATGGTGGGCGGGGCGGCAGCGGGAACTCGGCTACGAGCCGGCGCGCGGGGCGGCGTGAGCGACTCGCCCCGGGGCGAGTCAGTTCAAGTGATTCTTGAAGTGACTCCGTCCGGAATGGGTAGGAAGGTAACGCGGAGGGGTCCTGCCTAACGAACGGGCAGGAACGGTTCGGCAGGAACGGTCAGAGATCGGTCCGGACCGGGTCGAAGGGCCAACGGCCAATCACCCGGCCCGGACCGATGACGTTTACTTCCCCGGCGTCACGTCGACCGACCAGCGTCCGGTCGCCCCAGGCCAGGATCGAGCGTGGCGCCGTCGCCCGCGGGCTTGAGGTCGATCGTGAAGCTGTCGACGGCGAGCGCCGGTCTTGCCGCTCTTCATGGGAGCCCGTGCGACCTCGGCTTGGCGATGTTCTTCTCGTAGCCGTCGAGGCGGGGCCAGGGCTCGTTCTTCATGTTGTCCGGAGCCTCGCCGCAGATCTTGCCCAGGGGGATGCCCTGGTCGGAGTTGATGGCGAGCGACCAGTCGCCGCTCGCGGGGGCGTGGACGTAGAGCGAGTACTTGCCGGCCGGGACCTTCTTGCCGCCGACCATGATGTCGCCCTCGGTGGTGAGGGTGGTGACCTGGTTCTCGCCCGCGCGCCACATGCGGTCCGCGGGGAGCTGCTTCGAGCAGCTCGTCGATGCTCCGGCCCTTGAGCGCGGGACGGCCGTAGTCGATCGAGACCTTCTTGCCGCCGACGCTGGCGGTGGCGGTGCCGCGCGGGTGGTCGGCGGCGGAGACGAGGCCGGCGACCGCGAGCGCCGCGGCGAGGGATGCGAGACGCAGCTTCATTTTCACGTTCTCCTTCGGTTCGAAGCTATTGAC
This sequence comes from uncultured Acidobacteriota bacterium, assembly GCA_963742595.1. Classification (GTDB taxonomy): domain Bacteria; phylum Acidobacteriota; class Vicinamibacteria; order Fen-336; family Fen-336; genus CAVPGH01. The sequence continues at coordinate 3,864,988 of CAVUMT010000001.1, forward strand.
CCGAGTCGGGACGGCCCCCGACCCACATTACCACCGCCCGGAAGGGCGGTCGGTCGCTCAGGCCTGGTCGAGGGCCTTCTTGAGGAGCGCGTTCACGACCTGCGGGTTCGCCTTGCCCCCCGTCTCCTTCATGACCTGCCCCACGAACCAGCCGAGCGTGCTCGGTCTTGCCCTTGCGGTACGTCGCGACCTGCTCGGGGCTCGCGGCGATCACCTCGGCGACCGCGGCCTCGATCGGCGCCCTCGTCCGAGACCTGGGCGAGGCCCTCGCGCTCCACGATCGCGCCTCGGCGCCCTCGCCGCGTCGCCCACATCTTCTCGAACACGTCCTTGGCGATCTTGCCGCTGATCGTGCCCGCGTCGATGAGCCGGATGAGCTCGGCCAGGCGCGGCGGGCGGCACCGGGCAGGCGGCGAGCGGCCGCGTCGTCCTCCTTGAGCTTGCGCAGCACCTCGGTCATCACCCAGTTGGAGGCGGCCTTGGCGTTGCCGCTCTCCCGCGCCACCGCCTCGAAGTAGTCGGCCACCTCGCGGGACAGCGTGAGCACGCCCGCGTCGTAGTCGGGGAGGCCGTACTCGGCGACGAAGCGGCGGCGCTTGTCCGCGGGCAGCTCGGGCAGCGCCGCCCGCACCTCCTCGATCCAGGCCGCGGTCGACGACGAGGGGCGGCAGGTCGGGCTCGGGGAAGTAGCGGTAGTCGTGCGCCTCTTCCTTGGAGCGCATGGACGCGGTCTCGCCGCGGTCGGCGTTCCAGAGGCGCGTCTCCTGGACGACCTGCCCCCCGGACTCGACGACCGCCGACCTGCCGCGCGATCTCGTGGTCGATGGCGCGGGCCACGTTGCGGAACGAGTTGAGGTTCTTGATCTCGGCCCGCGTGCCCGAAGGCCTCGGTGCCCGCGCGGGCGCACGCGAGACGTTGGCGTCGCAGCGCAGCGAGCCCTCCTCCATGTTGCAGTCGGAGACCTCGCGCGTAGAGGAGGACGGCCTTGAGCGCGGTCAGGTAGTCGTAGGCCTCCTCCGGCGCTGCGCATGTCGGGCTGCGGAGACGATCTCGATGAGGGGGACGCCGCTGCGGTTGAAGTCGACCCCGCTCTTCTCCGCCGACCAGGGGAAGCCCTCGTGGAGGAGCTTGCCCGCGTCCTCTTCCATGTGGATGCGGTGCGAGGCGCACGCGTCGGAAGCCGCTCGTCCGGCGGGGATCTCCACGTGGCCGTCGGTGGCCAGCGGCCGCTCGTACTGCGAGATCTGGTAGCCCTTGGGGAGGTCGGGGTAGAAGTAGTTCTTGCGGGCGAAGATCGACGTCTCGTGCACCGTGCAGTCCGTGGCGAGGGCGGCGCGCATGGCGAGCGTCACCGCCTGCCGCGGCGAGCACGGGCAGGGCGCCGGGCAGCCCGAGGCAGACCGGGCAGACGTTCGTGTTGGGCGCGTCGCCGAAGCGGTTGCGGCAGGCGCAGAAGATCTTGGTCTGCGTGAGGAGCTGGCAGTGCACCTCGAGGCCGATGACCGGCTCGTAGCGCGCGACCACGTCCCGGGACGACGCGGACGCCGTAGCCATGACCGGCGATATTAGCACCGGGGCCGGGCCGGACTAGAATGACGGCGCCCCGGAGACCCAGACATGAACAAGGAAGACCTCGGCCGCCTGCTCGACTACACGAAGTGGGCCAACCACAAGGTCGTCCGCCTCGCGGCCACGCTCACCGTCGAGGATTTCAAGAAGGACCTGGGCTCGAGCCACGGGGGCGTGCGGGGGACCCTCTGCCACATGCTCGGCGCGGAGTGGATCTGGCTCGAGCGCTGGAAGGGCGTCTCTCCGGTGAAGTTCATCGACGAGGGGGAGTTCCGGGACGTCGTCGCCCTCTCCGACCGCTGGAAGGCGGTGGAGCGCCACCGCGATTCCTGGTTCCGGAACCTGAAGGACTCCGCCCCGCGCCAGAGGATCGCCTACAAGAACCTGGCGGGAAAGCCCTTCGAGGAACCCTTGTGGCAGCTCGTGCAGCACGTGGCGAACCACTCCACGTACCACCGCGGCCAGGTCGTGACGATGCTGCGCCAGCTCGGGGCCAAGGTCGTCTCCACCGACCTCGTCTTCTGGGACCGCGAGCGCGCGGCGAAGGCGAAGGGGTGACCGCCCTCGCCTAACGCGACGGGGTGTCGTTCTTGTAGACCTTCCCGCCCTTCATCACGAACCGCACCCGCTCCGTGGCCTTGACGTCGGCGAGGACGTCCCCGGGCACGGCCACGAGGTCGGCCTGCTTGCCCGCCTCGATCGTCCCGACCGTCTTGTCGAGGCCGAGGAGCTGCGAGCCCGAGGCGGTGCCCGTCCGGAGGGCGGCCGCGGGCGTCATGCCGTGGGCCACCAGGAGGCCGAACTCCTGGGCGTTCATGCCGTGGGGGCTCACGCCGGAGTCGGTCCCGAGGGCGATCTTCACTCCCGCCTTGATCGCCGCCTTGAGCGCGGTCGCGTGGGCGTCGCCCGCGGCCTTGGCCTTGGCCGCGATCTCCGGCGGGTAGCCCCGGGGCCGGCGGGCCGTGAACTCCACGGCCATCGCCGTGGGGACGAGGAACGTGCCCCGCTCCTTCATGAGCTGGATCGCTTCCTCGTCGAGGAAGGAGCCGTGCTCGATGGAGTCGATTCCTGCGCGGATCGCGACCTTGGCTCCGGCCGCGCCGTGGGCGTGGGCGGCGGCGCGATGGCCCAGCCGGTGGGTCTCCTCCACGAGCGCGTCCATCTCGGCTTGCGTGAGCTGGGGAGTGTCCACGGCGTCGCCCAGGGACAGGACGCCTCCGGTGGCGCACACCTTGATCACGTCCGCCCCGTACTTGAGCTGGAAGCGGACGGCGTCGCGGAAGCCGTCGGGCCCGCTCGCGATCCCTTCCGCGATCCCCGACTCCTTCCCGAAGAGCATGTAGGGGAAGCCCCCGAGGTCGCAGTGCCCGCCCCGCGCTCCCAGGGCGTTCGCGGAGACGACCAGGCGAGGACCCGGCACGACGCCCGCGTTGATCGCGTTCCTGAGGCCCACGTCCACGAACTCGCGCGCGCCGAGGCTGCGCACGGTGGTGAAACCCGTCATCAGGGTCTTGCGCGCGTATTCCGTGGAGCGGATCGCCTCCTCGGGGAGGTTTCTCCGCAGGTCGTCGACCGCGTCCTTGTACCAGTTCTCCCCGGACTCGCCGGTGATGTGCACGTGGGCGTCGATGAACCCGGGGAGGAGCGTCGCGTCTCCCAGCTCGATGACCTTGGCTCCCGAAGGAACCGCGAGCCCGGTGCCTACCGCTTTGATCGTCCCTCCCTCCACCACCACGACCGCGTTCGCCGAGGTGGAGTCGCCCTTGCCGTCAAACAGGTGCCTGGCCCGCAGGACCGTGACCTCGGGGGGAGGGGCGGCGGCGGGTGTTTGAGCTTCCGCCGCGGAAGCGGCGAGGCCGGCGGCGAGGATCAGCAGGTGGAGACGCATTTTTCGAGGGACCTCCTGGGAGCGCGCCATCCTATCCCAGGCCCGCGGGCGCCAGGATGGGAACTCGCCTCCGGAAGACAGACACTTCCAGATGAGCGAGAGGTGCTTGTAGAATCGCGCCCCGTCGGGTCACGCGAGTGTTACTTTTCGTACTCGTTCCGGAACGAGTACGAAAGGTAACATCCAGTACCCGCAGCAATCCTTTCGAGGTAACCCATGGATTCCTCCTGCCTCACTCGTATCGTCCTCTTGTCCGTCGTCCTCGTGCCGGGGGCCACATCGCTCCACGCCGCCGACGAGCCGCGCCTTCTGACCGTCGACGACATCTACTCCCTGAAGACGGTCGCCGATCCCCGGCTCTCTCCCGACGGACAGTCGGTCGCATTCACGGTGACCTCGCTGGACGCGGAGGAGGATCGGCAGCAGACGGACGTCTGGCTCGCTCCGATCTCGGGGGGCGAGGCGGCGCGTCTCACCGCGGGCCCGAAGTCGGTCACGAAGCCGCGCTTCAGCCCCGATGGCCGGTGGATCGCCTATCTCGCCGCGCCGCGCGACGCGAAGGGGAGCGGCCCCAGGCAGGTGTTCCTCCTTCCTCGCGCGGGGGGAGAGCCCACGAAGCTCACGAGCCTCCTCGGGGGCGTCTCCGACCTCGCGTGGTCGCCCGACGGGCGGAGGCTCGCCCTGCTCGTGAGCGACCCGGAGCCGGACGCCGCGGAGGCGAAGGGCGACAGCGAGAAGTCGCCCCGGCCGATCGTGACGCGAAGGCTGCAGTTCATGCGGGACACCGAGGGCTACCTCGCGGACCGGCGTACGCACGTGAACGTCTTCGACGTGGAGAAGAAGACGAGCTTCGCCCTCACGTCCGGCCCCTTCGACGACTCGTCGCCCGCGTGGTCGCCGGACGGCGAGTGGATCGCGTTCGTGAGCAACCGGACGCTTCCCGACGCCGACCGCACGGTCGACTCCGACGTCTTCGTGGTGCGGAGCCGTCCCGGCGAGGTGCCGCGCGCGGTCACGGGCGCGCCCGCCCGCGACACGAGCCCCGCCTGGAGCCCCGATGGGAAGTGGATCGCCTACGTGCAGGGCGGAGACCCTGCCGACCTCTGGTACGGGGCCAGCCACGTGGCGATGGTGTCCGCGGAGGGCGGCCTCCCCCATCCCCTGACGCAGGCACTCGACCGCAACGTCCTCAATCCGTCCTTCTCTCCGGACGGCCGCTCCGTCCTCTTCCGGCTGGAGGACGGGGGCAACGTGCACCTCGCCCGCGTCTCCGTGGACGGGGGACCCACGGAGCGCGTCGTGGGGGGAGAGCGCGAGGTGGAGGCCTACGACGCGGCGAGGGGAGGGGCGATCGTCGTCCTCGAGTCGTCGTCCGCGCAGCTTGCGGAGATCTCGTCCGTCTCCGGCGGCGACCTCGCGCGCGTCACGCGCGTCAACGACGCCTTCCTCCAGGGGCGGCGGCTCGCCCGCGTCGAGCGCTTCCGCACGCAGAGCCGGGACGGCACGCCGATCGACGGCTTTCTCACGTTCCCCCCGGACCACACGTCGGGGAAGAAGCTCCCCACGGTGCTCCGCATCCACGGCGGCCCCGCCTCGCAGTACTCCACGGGCTTCGAGCTCGAGTGGCAGATCCTCGCCGCCGCGGGCTACGCGGTGGTGGCCGCCAATCCCCGCGGCTCCACCGGCTACGGCACCGCCTTCAGCCGCGCCATCTGGGCGGACTGGGGGAACAAGGACCACGAGGACGTGATGGCCGCGCTCCAGCACGCGGTGACCCAGGGCGTCGCGGACCCGGAGCGGCTGGGCGTGGGCGGCTGGAGCTACGGGGGGATGCTCACGAACTACGTGATCAGCAAGAGCGACCGCTTCAAGGCGGCGGTCTCCGGCTCCTCGATCTCCAACATCCTCGCCGGCTACGGCACCGACCACTACCAGTACCACTACGAGGTCGAGCTGGGCCTGCCCTGGAAGAGCCGCGAGGTCTGGTCGTCGCTGTCCGGCCCCTTCTTCGACGTGGAGAAGATCAACGCGGCGACGCTCTTCCTCTGCGGCGACAAGGACATGAACGTCCCGCTCCTCAACACGGAGCAGATGTACCAGGCGGTACGACGGGTGGGGAAGGTGCCGACCGAGCTCGTCATCTATCCGGGGGAGTGGCACGGCCTGCGCCGGCCGAGCTTCCTGAAGGACCGGCTCGTGCGCTACCTCGCCTGGTACGACACGTACCTGAAGCCGGGGACGACGCCGGCGGGGACGCGCGCGGAGGCCGTCTCGAAGCTCGGCATACCGCTTCTCGCCCAGGATCCCGCCCCGGACGCGCGGGCGCGCCTCCAGAAGGACCTGGAGGCGGCGGAAGCCGCTTTCCTGAAGACGCCGGACGACGTGGACACGATCGTGCGACTGGGCCGGCGGCTGTCCGCGCTCGGACGCTATCGCGAGGCGACCGAGGTCTACACGCGCGGGCTCGCCCGCTACCCGCTCGACCCGCGCCTCCTCCGCTTCCGCGGCCACCGGTACATCACGCTCCGCGACTACGACAAGGCGGTGGCCGACCTCACGCGGGCGGCGGACCTGACGCGAGGAAAGCCCGACCAGCCGGACGGCGATCCCCCGGCGGGTCCCCTCGCCGGCGCCTCGAGCACGCTGCAGTACAGCATCTACTACCACCTCGGCCTCGCCCACTACCTCCGCGGAGATTTCGCGCGCGCGCTGCCCGCGTACCGCGAGTGCCTGCGCGTCGCCCGGGGCAACGACGACCGCGTGGTGGCGGTCACCGACTGGCTCTACCTCACGCTGCGGCGGCTCGGCAAGGACGAGGAGGCGCAGAAGCTCCTCCCCGCCGACCTCGCGGCCTTGAACATCCAGGAGAACCAGCTTTATCGGAACCGGCTCCGGATGTACCGGGGCGAGCTCCAGCCCGATGACCTCCTCCGCACGGGCGGCGACGACGTCGGCCTCGCCACCTACGGCTACGCGGTGGGGACCTGGTACCTCCTGGCCGGAGAGAAGGACCGGGCGCGGGCCGCGTACACGCGCGTGGTCGAGGGACGCGCGTGGCCCGCCTTCGGCTTCGCGGCCGCGGAGGCCGAGCTCGTCCGTCTGCGTGCGCGTTGACACGCACCGGCGCGGGACGGATGCTCTGCGCACCGTGAGCACCATCGATCTGCGCTCCGACACCGTCACCCGCCCCACTCCCGCCATGCGCAAGGCGATGGCGGAGGCGGAGGTGGGGGACGACCTCTACGGCGAGGATCCCACGGTCAACCGGCTGCAGGAGGAGGCGTCGCGCCGGCTCGGCTTCGACAAGGCGCTCTTCGTCCCGTCGGGGACGATGGCCAACGAGATCGCGATCCGCCTCCTCACCGAGCCCGGGCAGCTCGTGCTCGCGGAGGAGCGGAGCCACGTCGTGCAGAACGAGATGGGAGGGATGGCCGTCCTCTCCGGCTGCATGCCCACCACCGTCTCCGCCCCCGACGGCAAGGTCACGCCCGACCACATCCGCCGCGCGAACAAGCCGCCCTTGATCGTGCGCCCCGTCGTGGGTCTCGTGGTGCTCGAGAACACGCACAACTTCGCGGGAGGCACCGTCTACACCGTGGAGGAGACCCGGCTCGCCATCGCCGCGGCCCGCGAGGCGGGATGGAAGGTCCACATCGACGGGGCGCGGCTCTGGAACGCGTCGGTGGCCCTCGGGGTGGCTCCCCGCGACCTCGCCGCGGGCGCGGACACGCTGATGGTGGACTTCTCGAAGGGCCTTTGCTGCCCGGTGGGGGCGCTCCTCCTCATGCCCACGTCGCTCTACGAAAGGGCGCGACGGGTCCGGCAGCAGCTCGGCGGGGGCATGCGGCAGGCCGGCGTGATCGCGGCCCCCGCCCTCGTGGCCCTGGACTCGATGGTGGACCGGCTCGCCGAGGACCACGCGAACGCCCGCCTCCTCGGGGAGGCCCTCGGCCGCTGCCGCGGCGTGCGCGTGGCCCCCGGACAGTCGAACATCGTGATCGCGCAGATCGAGGGCCGCCGGGCCTCGGACGTGGCGGCCGCCCTGCGGGCCCGGGGAGTGCTCATCCTCGCCCTCGACCTCACGACGCTCCGTCTCACCACCCACCACGACGTCTCGCGCGCGGAGTGCGAGCGGGCGGCGGCGGAGCTGCAATCCGTCCTGGGCGGCGCTTGATCGCGGCCGTCCTCATCGTTCTCCTCGCCGCCCCGGAACCCGCGGTCGAGCGGGACGTTCCGGTACCGATGAGGGACGGGGTCGTCCTGCGGGCGGATGTCTGGCGGCCTTCGGGCTCCGGTCCCTTCCCCGTGCTCGTCTACCGGACGCCCTACGACAAGAAGGGCGCTCCCGAGGACTACACAACGGTGCGCCGCGCAGTGGCCCGCGGCTACGCGGTGGTGGTCCAGGACGTGCGCGGCCGCTACGCTTCCGCGGGCGAGTTCGACCCCTACCGCCACGAGAGCCGCGACGGCTACGACACGATCGAGTGGGCGGCGGCGCAGCCGTGGTCGAACGGCCGGGTGGGCACGTTCGGCCTGTCCTATCCGGGGGCGGTCCAGTGGCTGGCCGCCGTCGAGTCTCCGCCCCACCTCCTCGCCATGGTCCCGGCGATGACGTTCTCCCGGCCCGACAACTTCTTCAACTCCGGCGGGGTCTTCGATCTCTCGTGGATCGGCTGGATCTGGAACAGCATCGCCCCCGACACCCGCCGGCGGCGCGACCTTCCCGGGCCGCGAACGGACGAGGAGGCGGAGAAGGCGTGGCCGTCCGTCCGGGACGGCCTGCGCCGGCGACTGCCCCTCGCCGACCTCCACGAGCTTCGCGATGCCGCGCCCTATTACTTCGTCTGGATGACGACACCTCCCGGCGATCCCCGCTGGTCCTTCGCCGACCTGCGGGGCCGCTACGATCGCGTGAAGGCGGCGGTCCTCAACTTCTCGGGGTGGTACGACGAGGCCTACGGGCCCGAGGGCGCCCTCACCAACTTCACGGGTCTTCTCGCGGCGCGGCGGGCGGACACCGATCCCCGGACGCAGATCGTGCTCGGCCCCTGGATCCACGGCAGCGCCACGGTCAACGACTCCAATCGACGGGTGCGATCCGGCGACCGCGTCTTCGGCGCGGCCGCGGGCGTCGACTACGACGAGCTCGTCCTACGCTTCCTGGACTTCCACGTCCGCGGCACGGCGAACGGCGTCGATCGGGAGCCCCGCGTGCGTGCCTTCGTGATGGGCGAGGACGTCTGGCGCGAGGCTTCGGAGTGGCCGCTCCCGGGGACCCGTCCGTTCACCCTGTATCTCGATCCCGTCGCGCGCGAGCGGAGCCGTCTCGTGGGCGAGCCTCCGCCTTCGCCGTCTTCGGTCTCGTTCGTGTCCGACCCGGCCGATCCCGTGGTGGACGTCTTCACCGACACACCGGGGGGGCACGACTATCGCGCGCTCGCGCTGCGTCCGGACGTGGCCGTCTTCGAGACGGAGCCTTTCGCCGAGGACCGTCGCGTGGTCGGGATGATCGACGCCTCCGTGGAGATCTCGACGGACGCGCCGGACGTCGACCTGTGGCTCAAGCTGTTCGACGTGGCCCCGGACGGAACGTCCTGGAACCTCATGAGCCCCGGCCTCGACGTGCGCCGGGCCAGCTACCGGGACGGGGGGCCTGAGCGGAAGCTCCTCACGCCCGGGACACGCTACGCGCTGCGCTTCGACACGCTCGCCACCGGCAACCTCTTCCGCAAGGGCCACCGCCTGCGTGTCGTCCTCTGCGGCAGCTTCTTCCCCGGCTTCTCGCGCAACCTGCAGACGGGGGAGCCCGAGGCCACGTCGGCGGCGATGCGAAAGGCCACGATCACGGTTCACGGCGGACCGTCTTCGCGGCTCGTCCTGCCTCTCGTCCCCTAGACGCCTTCTGTTCGTCGTTCCCCTACGTTACCGTCCTACCCATTCCGGACGGATTTCGAGTCTTCCGGGTCGAACCCCAGTCCCAGGACATCGCCTTCCTTCCGTAGTCGACCTCGGCCATCCGCTGGTTGTGGGCACGGCACAAAAGGCTGATGTTGTCGATCTCGGGGCCGCCCCCGATTCCGAACGGATGCCGGTGGTGGTACTCGAGGCGGTGACGTTCGGGACATCTTCGACCGTACGCGTCCACGAAGCGGCAACGCCCTCCGTCCCGCTGGTGCACGGCACGTCGAACCGCCGCCGGGATGTGCCGTGACGAAGGTTCACCTCGTACCGGCACCTTCCTGGGTGCGCGCGTCCGGCCGAATCGCCGCGCCTCCAGCCGCTCCAGCTTTTCGCTCACGGCCTGTTCGATGATCCGGGCAAGATCCCCGTCCGGTACCTCATGGCGCAGGAGAGCCCGAAGACGTTCGAGCTTGCCATAGAGCTCGGCTCCGGCAGTGAACTGCACCTTGTAACGGGCCGGTGAGAGGGGCTGGACGACGACAGTGCTCGCGGGGACCGTCATGGGAATCGCGTCGGAACGATCTGCAGCTGCCGAGCCGGGAGCTCCGTCCAGAACGAGTCCGACGCTCCGGGGCTCCGCTCGACCCGGAGTGATCAGCCGCTGCGGCAGCTTTCGCATCCTGTCGGGAACGTCGGGTCGGGGAGCCCACTCGGCGATGAGCTCCTCGATCTGGCGTTTGGACTTGTGGACGGCGCGGGCGAGGAGCACATCCCGGTTCTCCGGCGTGAGCAGCGGCGCCAGCTTCGCGATGCCGCTCAAATGGAGTCGACCGTCCGCGAGCATCTCGAGGAGGACGGAATGCTGCCGAGCTGCCCGGGCCACGGTGGTCCGCAGGTAGGCCTCGGCCTCCGAGAGATGGAGGGCATGCGTGCAGTAGACGAACATTGAAGGGAAGGCCTCGCGGGCGTAGAGCCGGCGGGCCTCTACCTCGCCGATGTGCGCGACCAGGTCGGCCTCGGCGCGACGGGATTGGCCGAGGATATCGGCGAGCCCGCGAAGGAGCGCATCGTCGGAGAGCGATTCGAGCGGCTGTTCGAGTGACATGCCACGACTGTAGACCCGAGACCGGACACAATGGGTCCGCGCCTAACGAATCAGAAACGATTGGATGGCCTTCGACACACGAATCTTGATTTCTCACAATCCGCCGCCCACGGCGGCTGAGTCTCGGAATGAGTAGCGAGGCGGTCCGTGTCCGACGTTACCGTCCTACCCATTCCGGACGGAGTTCAAGCCCCCACGAGCTCAGCGGTCTCCCGGTACGAAAGCCGACAACTCACGCTCAGTCACCGAACCCCTGCTGCGGCGCACGAGCGTGGAGCCCGCTGCCCCCCGCCGCCACCACGGCCACGAACCAATGGCCGTCGTGCAGCACGTGACCCCCGAGAAGCTCGGCGGCCAGGCTGGCTCCGGTGAAGAACCGCTTGTAGACCCGGTGCTGCGAGCCATCGGCGAGCGAGCGCTCCTGCCACTCGTCCCGCGGCGCTCCCCCCCGCGGGCCCGCGTCCACGACCACGATCTCCCCCGCCACGGCGCGGGCCTCGTCGAGGAAGCCGGGCCGCTCGTCGGGAAGGACGTGCCCGTAGAGGTGCGCGGCGAAAACGCGCTCGAAGGCGGCATCGCCGAAGGGAAGGGCGAGGGCGTCCCCGCGCACCAGGAGAGCCGCGGGCGCCTGCTCCCGCGCCCGCGCCAGCATCGCCGCGCTCTGATCGCAGGCGACGACGGACCCGCGAAGATGACGCGTCAGGTACCCCGTGCCGCACCCCAGGTCGAGCGTGCGGGCCGGAGACAGCCCGGCCACGAGGCGCACGAGCGACGAGAGCTCCTCGTCCCAGCCCCGCCGCTCGCGCGAGGAGAACAGGCCGCCGCCCGTGTACCAGTCGTCGAACTCCGGAGCCCGGCGATCGTAGTAGGCCCTCACTATCGGGATGCTAGCAGGGGAGCCAACCTCTGCCGCGATTCGTGCGTCATAGGGGAGAGCGGGCGGGCGGGCGCCGGACGGCGAGGCCGGCCCGAGCCGCGTGGTAGGCTCGACGGGTCGATGCGGCAGCGGACCGAGAGCGTCACCGTGTCCACCCGGCGCGGCCTCACCGAGATCACGAAGCCCGTACGTGCGGCGGTGCGCGCCGCGGGGGTGGCCGAGGGCCTGTGCACCGTCTTCCTGCGCCACACCTCGGCGAGCCTGGTGATCCAGGAGAACGCGGACCCGGCGGTGCGCCGCGACCTGGAGGCCTTCCTGAGCCGTCTCGTGCCCGATGGCGATTCACTCTTCACGCACGTGGCGGAGGGCGACGACGACATGCCCGCCCACGTGAAGGCGGCGCTGCTCAAGACCTCGGAGCAGATCCCGGTGCGGGCGGGCGACCTCGTGCTCGGTACGTGGCAGGGCCTCTACCTCTGGGAGCACCGGACGGGCGCGCACCGGCGCGAGGTGGTGGTCCACGTGCTGGGGGAGTGACGGTGAGGCTCCGCACCCAGCTCGCCCTCGCCTTCCTGCTGCTCGCCGTCGTTCCCCTGCTCGGGATCACGGTCTGGTCCTACGTTTCCTCGGAGCGCGCCTTTCGCGTGGCCGTGCACGAGGAAGTGCAGGAGATGGCGCAGGAGATGGGCGACCGCACGGAGGAGGTCCTGCAGGAGCTCTCCGACCGGCTGAAGCGGATGCGCGAGCGCCGTGCGGAGACGCCGGGCAGCGCGTTCGAGAAGGCGCGGGAGGAAGCGCTCCTCGCCGCGGAGCAGGCCGAGATGCGGCAGCTCCTGCTCACTATCCTCTCCGCGACGGAAAGGAAGCAAGGCGCCATCCCCTTCGCGTTCGACGCGAGCAAGCAGGTCTTCACGCCCGATCCCGGGGACGTGAAGAGGCTCCAGGGCTTCGGCGTCGTTCCCCGGCCTTCCGACGTGCCCGCCGATCCGGACGGCGCGAACTGGGTGGTGGTGCTGAAGCCGGATCCCGCCGGTCTGACCGTGGGAGTGGCGCGGCCCGTGGGGGAGGGGCTCCGGGAGACGCGGCGTGCCGCCGTCCGGAACCTCGCGGTGGGCCTGGGCCTGGTGGGGCTGGCCCTCCTCGGGATCATTCCCGTCTCCGGGCGCATGACCCGCCACCTCCGCTCGCTGACCGAGGGTGCGGAGCGGCTCGCCGGGGGCGACCTCGACGTGCGCGTGCCCGTCCCCGGCGGAGCGGAGTTCGGCCGCCTCGCCGAGACCTTCAACCGCATGGCCCGCGACCTTCGCGGCAACCAGGAACGGCGCATCCTCCAGGAGCGTCTCCACAAGGAGCTGGAGATCAGCCGCCGCATCCAGGAGGAGCTGCTTCCTCGCGGGCCGCTCGTCCTCCCGTTCGCGGAGGTGAGCGGCGTCTCCATCCCCGCCCGCGAGGTGGGCGGGGACTTCTTCAACTACTTCTCGCTCTCCGAGGAGGAGGCGGCCATCCTCGTGGGCGACGTGTCGGGCAAGGGAGTGCCCGCGGCCCTCCTCATGGCGAACCTCCAGGCGACGCTGCGCGCCCGGCTGCCCCTGGAGCGGGACCTGGCGCGGCTCGCCGACGCGCTGGACCGCGAGCTGGAGCGCAAGACGCCCGACGCCGCCTACCTCACCCTGTTCATCGCGGTCCTCGAGTCGAGCGGCCGTCTTCGGTACGTCAACGCCGGACACAACACCCAGTTCCTGCTCCGGGCGGAGGGGGGGCTGGAGCGGCTGGAGTCGACGGGACGGCCGATCGGCCTTCTCCCCGGCGGCGGCTTCGAGCAGAGCTGCCTGACGATGAAGGACGGCGACTCGCTCTTCCTGTTCACCGACGGGCTCGTCGAGGCCGAGAACGAGGCGGAAGAGCCGTTCGGCACGGACCGCCTGGAGGGCCTTCTCCTCGACCAGCGCCAGCGCGACGTTTCCGCCCTCCTCGCCCGGGTCGACCAGGCGATCCGGGAGCACCGCGGAGACGTGGACGCGGCGGACGACGCGACGATGGTCGTCCTCCGGGTCGGCCGCCCGGCCTGATCCGCCGTATCCTTCGCTCCGTGCCCCGGATCGTCCTCGTCCTCAAGCAGACGGTCCTCGCTCGAGGAGGCTCGGCGGCCCGGATGGCGCGCCGCGGCGACCCCACGGCGCACCGCCTTGCCGGGGCACACCGCGAGCACCGGCGCACGGTGGCGGCGGTCCGGCGGGCGCTCCACGCGCGCGCGCTCGGCTGGAAGGAGGTCCCGGGCCACCCGATCACGCCGCGAGCGCGTCGGCTCCTTGGCCGCGCCGACCTCGTCGTCACGATCGGAGGCGACGGAACGCTCCTCGCCGCCGCCCACCACGTGACGTCGGGGGCGGTCCTCGGCGTGAACTCCGCGCCCGGCGACAGCATTGGCCACTTCTGCGGGGCGCACTGCGACTCGTTCGAGTCGACACTCGGGGCGGTGCTGGAGGGCCGGATCCGGCCCCGAGAGCTGACCCGGCTCGCGCTCCGCCTCGACGGGCGCCTCCTGCCCGAGCCCGCTCTCAACGACGTGCTGGTGGCCCATCCCGTCCCCGCCGCCACCACGCGTTACCGGCTCACGGTGGGCACGCGCACGGAAGAGCACCGGAGCTCCGGCCTCTGGATCAGCACGGCCGCGGGATCCACCGCGGGGATCCGCTCCGCGGGCGGGCGGGTGATGCCACTCGGCTCCCGGCGCCTGCAGTATCGCGTGCGCGAGCTGCTGCGGGAGCCCGGCCGGCGCTACCGCCTGGCGAGCGGCTTCGTGGGACCGTCCTCCGGCCTCACCGTCTCCTCCAAGATGCCGGAAGGCCTCCTGTGGATCGACGGCTCGCGCACCGTGCATCCGTTCCCGTTCGGGGCCCGCCTCCAGGTGGACACGAACGCTCCCGCGTTGCGACTCTTCCGGGAGGCCGGGCGCGCTTCACGGCCCTGACGGGCGGGATGCTATCGTCGCTCGTCCCATGAAGCGCGACCTCGCGGCCCTCGCCGCGCGCGAGCACGACCTCCTCGTGATCGGGGGCGGCATCTACGGCGCGGCCGCGGCCTGGGACGCGGCGCAGCGCGGCCTCCGCGTCGCCCTCGTGGAGCGCGACGACTTCGGGGCCGGCGTGTCCTGGAACAGCCTCAAGACGATCCACGGCGGGCTCCGGCACCTGCCGCACGGACACCTCTCGAGCCTGCGCGAGTCCGTGCGCGAGAGGCGGGCGCTCCTTCGCATCGCTCCGGCGCTCGTCCGGCCTTTGGGATTCCTCGTGCCCACGCGGGGCCTCGGGAAGGAGAGCCGCGCCGTCCTGGGCGCGGGCCTGGCCCTGAACGACCTGCTGAGCGCCGATCGGAACGAGGGGCTCGCGGAAGAGCAGCGGATCCCACGGGGCCGCGTGCTGTCGCGGGCGGAGGCGCTCCTTCTCGTCCCTGGCCTGCCTGGGGACGACCTGACGGGAGGTGCTTTCTGGCACGACGCGCAGGTGACGAGCAGCGAGCGGCTCACTCTCGGGTTCGTCCGGGCCGCCGCGGACGCGGGGGCACTCGTGGCGAACCACGCGGAGGCCGTCGGCCTCCGGCTCGACGGCACGCTCGTCGTGGGCGCTGTGGTGCGGGACGCCCTGACGGGCCACGAGGTGTCGGTGCGACGCCCCTCTCGTGCTTCTCGCCGCCGGGCCCGGCAGCGGCGCGCTCCTCGCAGGTGCGGGCATCGCGCGCCGCCCGGTGCCCTTCCTGCGCGCCCGGAACCTCGTGTTCGCCCGGCCTCCGGCGACGACCGTGGCGGTGGGGGCCCGGAGCCGCGGACGCTACCTGTTCTTCGTTCCCTGGAACGGACGCACGCTCGTCGGGACCCACTACGAAGACGAGGGGGAAGGCAGCCGCTCCCGCGCCGTCCGCGAATTCCTCGAAGAGGTCCGGGCGGCCTTCCCCTGGGCCGGCCTCGAGCCGCGCGACCTGGCTCTCGTCCACGAAGGGCTCGTGCCCGGGGAGGGAGGGGCGGAGGGCCTCCGCCGGGGAGCCGACCTCCTCGATCACGAGAGAGAGGACGGGTTCTTTGGCCTCGTCACGGTGCTGGGCGCGAAGTACACGACGGCCCGCGCGGTGGCGGAGAGGTCGGTCGACCTGTGCCTCCGGAAGCTCAGGAAACCCGAGGTCGCGTGCCGCACCGCGACGACGCCGCTCGTCCACGCGCGGCCTCTCGAGGGATCGTTGGCCGAGCGCACCCGCCGGGCGATCGACGACGAGATGGCCGTCACCCTGGCGGACCTCGTCCGGCGCCGCCTCGACCTCGGCACCACCGGGGCGCCCTCGGAGGAGGACCTCCGGGCGGTGGAGGCCGCCGCCGTCGCTCTTCTGGGCTGGGACGACCCGCGCCGGCGCGCCGAGCGCGCCTCGCTGGCCCGGACGTACGCGGACCCCCTGCTAGAATGACGCATGCCGTCAGAGCGACCGAAGAGGACGGGCGCCGCCGTCGACGCCAAGGCGCAGGACCGTTCGCTCCGGGCCCTCATGTCCCTGGTGGACGACCTCACGGTGGAGCGCGAGGAGGAGGGCCTCCTGCGCTCCACCCTCGAGCACGTGGTGGTCGCCCTCGGCCTTCACGAGCGGCGCTCACCTTCGTGCTCGGCGACGACGGCGAGCTGCGCATCGGCGGCGCGAGTTCCGATTCCCGGACGGTGGCTACGATCCCGCCCGTCGAGCTCGCGCGGCAGGCGCTCGAGCGCCGGACGGCCGACGGCCAGGGAGCTGCCCGACGGGGGCTGGCTGGCCGCGACCCCGCTGCGGGACCCGGCAGCGCGAGCTCGGGGTGCTGATCGTGCTTCGACGACGCGGGCGAGCGCCGCCCGCCGACCTCGAGCTGCTCGAGGCCCTCGGCAAGCAGATCGGCAACGGCCTCGAGAACGTGCGCCTCTACGCGGAGCTGCGCGCCTCCTCGCAGCCGCGTCGAGGTCCTGAACCGGATCACCGCCACCCTCACCTCGGGCCTCGACCTCAAGACCGTGGTCCCCGCCGTTCGCCCGGGAGCTGCGGCGCCCTCCAGGCCTTCGACCGCCTGGCCTGCGGCTTCGTGAACGACTCGGGCGACTACATCGAGATCGTCGGCCTACCCCGAGGACGCCTCCTGGGGCCTCGGCAACGTGCATCCCGGTGGTGGGGAGCGGCCCCGGCTCCGTGGTCCTCAACAACAAGCCCTTCC
This sequence comes from uncultured Acidobacteriota bacterium, assembly GCA_963742595.1. Taxonomy (GTDB): domain Bacteria; phylum Acidobacteriota; class Vicinamibacteria; order Fen-336; family Fen-336; genus CAVPGH01. The sequence goes on from CAVUMT010000001.1 coordinate 3,881,547, forward strand.
TGCAGCGCGACCTCGTCCACAACCACCGCTTCATCGAGGACATGCGGCTGCTCGAGGACGGGCATCCGCTCCTACGTGCTCCTGCCCCTGAACGTCGCGCGGGCGGAGCATCGGCGTGCTCGCCCTCGGCGTCGCAGCAGAGCGCGGCCTACGACGACGCGACCCTGGCCCGCCTCCAGCCCCTGGCCGACTCGGTGGCCCTCGCCTTCGAGAACGTGCGCCTCTTCCAGAAGACCCGCGAGCTGAGCATCACCGACGAGGTGACGCCCCTCTACAACTTCCGCTACTTCCACCAGATCCTCGACCGCGAGCTGAAGCTCGTGGACCGCTACAAGTCGGTGCTCTCGCTCGTGTTCGTCGACCTCGACCGCTTCAAGCCCATCAACGACCAGTACGGCCACCTGCGGGGGAGCCGCACCCTGCGCGAGGTCGGCTTCCTCATCCGGGCCGCGGTGCGCGAGACCGACTATCCCGCGCGCTACGGCGGCGACGAGTTCGTGGTGATCCTGCCCCAGACCGACCGCGCCTCGGCCCGTGTCCCTGGCCGAGAAGCTGCGGCGCGCTCATCGAGGGGCACACGTTCCTCCAGGAGGAGGGCATCAACGCCCGCCTCGGCGTCTCGCTCGGCGTCGCCACCTATCCCACGGAGGCCGCGACCAAGGAGGTCGCTCATCCGACTCGCCGACAAGCGGATGTACGAGGACAAGCTGGCGCGCAAGGCGGGGCGTTGAAGGAGTCGGCGGGGACGCTCCTCTACCGTTTACCGGGACGGCGCGGCCTCGAGGTCCTGATCGTGCACCCCTCCGGCGGCTACAACCGCACGCGCCCCTGGAGCATCCCCAAGGGGAAGCTCGATTCCGGGGAGAGCCCACGAAGCCGCGGCCCGCCGCGAGACCGTCGAGGAGACGGGGGTGAAGGCGGGGGAGCTCGTGGGCCTCGGGCAGCGTGGAGCTCGTCCGCGAGCCGCAAGCGCATCCACGGCTTCGCGGGGCCCGCGCCGGAGGGCGCGCCGCCGCGCTGCGCCTCCTGGGAGGTGGACCGCGCGGAGTTCGTGACCGTGGCGCGAGGCGCGCGAGCTGCTGCACCCCGACCAGGCGCCCTTCGTGGACTGGCTGGTCGCTCTCGTCGGCGCCGCGAAGTCCTGACGTCCCCGCCATGTCGATGGAGTGGTCCAGAACGTCAGGGCGCGCACCCCGGCTCCACGTAGTGACGCTGTTGGCCGTCGGCGGCCACGAAGGTCCCGTGGCTGAGAGAGATCGAAGACACCGAGTTCGTGAGGCTGGCCAGGTGATCGGTGGCGTCGATGATGCCGTCACCGTCGGTGTCGCCGAAGAGTACGAGCGACGTTGACGTCGAGTCAGACGGGCTGATGACACCGTCACGGTTGACATCCAGGAATCCGAGCATCTCGAGCGCGCTCGCAGCCACTCTCGGGGAGTCGCCTGGACGCTGCACCCTGCGGCCCTCCGCCAGCAGCTGAATTCCATCAAGAGCTCGGCCGTCCGAGTCAAGAATCCTCCAGCCGAGTAGCTGCAGGGCCGAAGCGTCCACCGCCAGAAACCAGTCGTCGCTTCCGGCCACCGTCCAGCGCATGGTCTCGGGGTGGACCGAGAGAAGCGTAGTCGTCACCGAGCCGGAGAGGTCGAAGCCGTCTCCGCCCATGTCCAGGACCAGAGCATCCAGGCAGCCGATCGACGGAGGCAGGTCGCAGCCTTCATCGACAGTGCCGTCGCAATCGTCGTCGATGTCGTTGCAGGTCTCGGTTCCGGGCAGGATCTGCCCCAAGCAAGGGCCAAACACGCCTCTCTGACACACGCGTTCGCCGCTGTGGCATGCGGCGACACCACGCGTTGCCGGCGGGCCAGTGTAGCAGCCGACGAAGTCGCCTTCGGTGCACGCGAAAGGCGCCCCGGGGACGCCCGGATCTCCCTTGTCACCCTTTTCGCCTTTCACTCCAGGCGGACCCTGCTCACCCTGCGGCCCTTCCGGACCCGGAGGGCCCACGTCCGCCAACACCGCCTCCAGCTCGGGAGCGTGGCTGGTCAGGAGGCTTTCCTTGGTGTCGATGACGACATTGACCGCGCCCGACCCACGCAGAGCCAAGCCGTGATTCTCCAGGAAGCCACGGGACCAGTCCTGCACCAGGCCGGTCACGTCTACGGCTATGAAGTGCAGCGTGTCGCCGCTCGCCACCGAGAAAGAGGCGACAGGTGAGCCCAACGCCGGGCTGTTGCCGGCCGTAATGCTGCCTTCCTGCCAGGGGGCCAGGACCGGCACCACCTCGATCGTGCCTGGTGCGAGCACTGTCAGGACCCACAGGCGCAGGATGGCTCTCTGCACCGTCGGGTTGTCGGGCAGGGCCGAGAGGTCGAAACGGGCATAGCTGTTGTGGACGGGCCCGCTGGAGCCCTGGCGCACCGCCATGGCGGGCAGCAGCCCGAGCTTGAGATTGGGAGGGGAGGAGGTGGTCTGGGCATCGGCCGCAACGTGCAACGTATCGGCCCAGACCCCGGACACGCTGCCGAGGCCTGAGCCAAAGGCCACTAACGCACACAGTGTGAGTCGCTTCATGGCAAGCCTCCCCGCGCCCGGCAGCCACCCACGGGCCTCTCTTCCCTATAAGCGCAGGACGTGCGGAGGACGGAGTGGTGTCGGCGCCAAAATCCGGACCTCCCGCCGGCTCAGGGAACCGATGTGACCCCGCGGCGGCGGAACGTAGCGATCAGCATGTAGCCCGAGGCGGGGACGAGCGCGTCCAGGCGGCAGACCGCCCAAACGAACGGATAGATGGCGGAGTAGGCGCGGAACATCTTTTCGTGGCGGGCCACGTCGGCGCCAGTGACCACCATCCCCTTGGCCGAGCCCTTCTTGCCGAGGCGCTCCACTCCCCAGTTGATCGCGGTGTCCACGAGCTCGGAGAAGAACCGGGAGTACGTGCGGTGGCCTTCCGGCGCGAACCCGGGCAGAAGCTCGCGCAGGCGCTCCGGCGTGTAGCCGGGACGGAGGTGGCCGTGCTTCTCGTCGGTCTGGCCGATGGCGAGGCGGAGCCGCCGGAGGAGGGTCGGCTTGAAGTGCGGTGTGTTCACGACGAGGCGGCCTTCGGGCTTCGTGACGCGGGCGAGCTCGCGCGCGAAAGCACCCTCGTCCACCACGTGCTCCATCATGTCCACGACCGCCACGCGGTCGAAGGTCCCGTCGGCGAAGGGGAGGCGGCCCTCCGCCACGAGGTGCACGTCCGTCTCCACGAGGTCGCGGATCGAGCCCACGGCCTCCTCCGTGAGGTCTCCCGAGGCCCAGGCGCCCCCCCGGCGCCGGAGGAGCAGGCTCACGACGCCGTTGTCCGAGCCGAGGTCCAGGCAGCGGAGGCCATCGGTGGGGCCGAGTGCTGCGACGAGCTCCGCGAGCTTCCGCTGCTTCAGGACGGACTTGTCGAAGAGCCGCAAGGCCCAATCGCGATCAGCCACGGCGCTCCAGCCGCAGGATGACGGGGGAGCCGAGGGCGCTCGTCAGGCCCGTCGCCCGCAGCCCGACTTCGATCGCTCGTGAAGCAGCCGCGATCCCTGCGGCCCGGTGCAGGGCCATGGGGAGCAGGAACTGCGGCCGCCGTGCGGTAACCGCGAAGCCGGCGTCCGCGAACGCCCCCTCGATCTCGGCGTCGCGGAAGACGGTGAAGGGCCGGGTGTCGCCCTCGACACCCCTCTTCATGCCGAAGAACAGCCCGGAAACGGCGTTGACGCTCCTGCGCGTGGGGTAGTCCACGACCACGGCTCGCCGGGCGAGTCGGCCCAGCTCCGACACGAGAGCCGGCCAGCGGGAGACGTGCGGAAGCAGGCGGAAGCACACCACGACGTCGAATGCGCGGTCGGGCCAGGGAGCTTCGAGGAGGTCGCCCGCGCGGAAGGACGCAGACCCTCGGGCGACCAGCGACCGCACGCGCTCGCCGCAGGCGTCGCGGCTGCCGAGGATGGTCAGGGCGTGGCCCGCGTCGACGAGAGGGGCGGCGAGCTGCCCGTGGCCTCCCCCGACGTCGAGGACGGTGGCCCCGGGGAAGGGACGCAGGAGATCGAGGGTCGTGCGGGCCTGGACGTCGAGGAAGAAGCGGCCCACGGGTCCGGCGAAGCGCCGCGCGTACGCGTCGGACGATGTCTCGACGTCGGCCTCCTCGCGCTCGGGCACCCGGAGGATTGTAAGGCCGCAGCCTCCGCGGGTTATCCTCGCGGGCTCCATGCCTCGCGTCTCTCGCGGGCCCCTGTCGGGGGACGCCGCGATCGAAGCCGCATTGCTGGCGATGTGCGTCTTCTGGGCGCTCAACGTGATCGTCCTGAAGCTGCTCCTGCGCGTGCTCCCGCCCGCCGCTCTCTCGGGGAGCCGCTACCTCATTGTGTGTGCGGTGGCGGTTGCGGTGGTCGCCGCGTGTCGAGGCCCCTGGACGGTGGCCCGGGCCGACCTTCCGCGTTTCCTCGCCTCCGGCTTCCTCGGCGTGACCCTCTATCAGGTCCTGTTCCTCGAGGGCCTCCACCGCAGCACCGCCTTCGCCACCAACCTCCTCGCCGGGATGGAGCCGCTCTTCGCCCTCGGCCTCCTGAGCCTCCGCGGCCGCTCGCGCGTCTCCCCCCGGCAGTGGGCCGGCGTCGGCTTGGCACTCGCGGGGGCGGCGGTCTTCTTCCTCGACCCCGCGAGGGGGCGGATGCAGCTCCTCTTCGGGCTGGGCGACCTCTTGAACCTCACGGGGGCCTTCGTCTTCGCCCTCTACGGCCTCGTCAGCGCTCCCGTGTTCACGCGCTATCCCGGACGTACGGCGATGGCCGTCAGCATGATCGCGGGGACGGTGCCGCTCGTCGTCTGGTCCGGGCCCGCGCTCCTGGCCGTGGACTGGTGGGGGCTCGGCCCTCTCGTCTGGACGGCACTCGTCGTCTCGACGATTCTTCCCCTCTACCTGGGCTTCTGGATCTGGAACTGGGCGGTGGCGCGGAAGGGCCTCGACCATGCCTCGCTCTACATGTACGTCGAGATCGTGATGAGCGGCGTCTTCGCCTGGGTGCTGCTCGGCGAGCGCTTCGGGCCCCTGCGGCTCCTGGGGGCGGCGGTGATCCTCGCGGGTGTCTTCCTCGCCCGGTCGGGAGAGAGGGGCGAGGCCGGATCAATCCTCGCGGAGCAGGTCGACGAGCGCGTGTAGGAGGTCGTTGTCGGTGAGGATCCCGATGCACACTCCGTCCTCGACCACGGGGAGCGAGCCGTACTTGGTCGAGTAGAGCGTCTCCGCCGCCTTCAGGAGCGGGGTGTCGGCGCTGACGGTCAGGGGCTCGTGGATCATGATCCGGGAGATGGGAGTCGTTTCCATGACCTGGTTGAAGTGGTCCTGGGTGTCGGAGAGGGTCGAGGGCTCGGCCCGCTTCACGTCGCCTTCCGCGACGAGGCCCACGAGCTCGCCGGCGAGGACGACCGGGATGTGGCGCACGCCCAGCCGCCGCATCAGCTCGAGGACGTGGTTCAGGGTGTCCTCGGGCTCGAGGGTCACCGGATCCGATGTCATGTAGTCACGGACGACCGGAACCTTCTTCGCCACGATTCGAATACTACGCCTCGCCCGGTGGCGGGCTCGTGTCGACGGTCACAGGAGGGGGTGACGGGCTTGGAGACTCTGCCGGCGGGACTTCCGCCGGAGCTTCCGAAGGAACTTCCGTCGGACCCTCGGCCGTGGGGGCGGGGGCCGGGGCCTCCATCGTCGGAAGCTCCGCGTCCTCCTCCACCACGACCACAGGCGGCGGCTCGCTGCCCAGGCCCGCCACGTCGCGCTCGATGTAGCCGGCGCTGGCCATCAGCCAGAGCACTCGCTCGCCGCGCGGGCGTTGCGGGCGGGGTCGCGCTCCGGGTTCATCCGGCGCGGGCTCGGGATCATGGCGGCGAGGGCCGCCGCCTCCTCGACGGTGAGGTCGGAGGCGGGCTTCCCGAAGTAGCGGCGCGAGGCCGCTTCCGCGCCGTAGACGCCGTCGCCCCACTCGATCACGTTCAGGTAGAGGGTCAGGATGCGCCGCTTGGTGAGGTCCTCCTCCATCCAGCGCGTGACCACGAGCTCGCGGAGCTTCCGGGCGAGCGTCTTCTGCGTGCCGAAGTAGAGGTTCTTGGCGAGCTGCTGCGTGATCGTGCTGCCCCCGCGGAGGGCCCGGCCCTTCTCCACGTTCTTCTCGAGCGACTCCTGGACGGCCTGCCAGTCGACGCCCTCGTGGCCGAAGAACTTCTGGTCCTCGGAGGCGATGACCGCCTGGATCAGGTGGCGCGAGACGCGCTCGAGGCCCACCCACGTCTGGTCCACGCGGGCCTTCCGGTTGCGGGCGCGCGCCTCCGCCTCGCGCTGGCGCATGAGCGCGGTGGTCCCGGGGTTCGTCGACACGAGGCTGCTTACCTCGCTCCGCGACGGCAGCCCCCACCAGAGGAAGCCGACGCCGGCGCCGACGAGGACTCCGAGACCGGCAAGAAGCCATCTGCGCTTCATCGAGGGCGCGAGGTTAGGCGAGGCCCCGGCGGCGGTCAAGGTTGCGGTTGCCGCCCTCCGGGCCTTTGTCTACCATGGCCGAAGCGCGCGATCGCCGGAGGGCTCCATTGGACTTCGAGCTGAACGAGGAGCAGAAGCTCCTGCAGGAAGACCGTCCGCGATTTCGCGGAGGCGGAGATCGGGCCCCACTCGCGGGAGTGGGACGAGAAGCAGGAGTTCCCGCGCGAGGTCTTCGCGCAAGCTCGGCGGAGCTGGGGCTCATGGGCGTCGCCTGGCCCGCGGAGTACGGCGGGGTCCGGGCTGTCGACGCTCGACTGGGCCATCGTGATGGAGGAGCTGTCCCGCGTGGACGCGGGGGTCGCCCTCTCCCTGGCCGCCCACCACAGCCTCTGCTCGGGCCACATCTTCCTCGCGGGCAGCGAGGAGCAGAAGAAGAAGTACCTGACGCCCTCTCGCGAAGGGCGAGAAGGTGGGCTGCTGGGGCCTCACCGAGAACAGCGCGGGCTCCGACGCCGGAGGGACGCGCACGACCGCCGTGCGGGACGGCGACTCGCTGGGTGCTGAACGGCTCGAAGACGTTCATCACGAACGGCCGCGTCGCGGACACCGCGGTGGTGATGGCGGTGACCGACCGGAGCAAGGGCAAGAAGGGCATCTCCGCGTTCGTGGTGGAGCGCGGGACGAAGGGCTTCCGCTCGGGCAAGAAGGAGGACAAGCTCGGCGTGCGCTGCTCCGACACCTCGGAGCTGGTGTTCGAGGACTGCCGCGTCCCCGCGGACAACCTCCTGGGCCGGAGGGCTACGGCTTCGTGGACACGCTGCGCATCCTCGACCGCGGCCGCATCGGCATCGCCGCCTTCTCGCTCGGCATCGCCCAGGCCAGCCTCGAGGCGTCGATGAAGCTACGCGCTCGGAGCGCAAGCAGTTCGGCCACGCCATCGCCGACTTCCAGGCCGTCCAGTTCAAGATCGCGGACATGGCCACCCAGGTCGCAGGCGGCGCGCCTGCTCACCTGGCGCGCGGCCGCGCTGCGCGACGCGGGCAAGGAGCACACCACCGAGTCCTCCATGGCCAAGCTCTTCGCCGGGGAGGCCGCGGTGGAGGTCGCCCTCGACGCGATCCAGATCCACGGCGGCTACGGCTACCTCAAGGAGTACAAGGTCGAGCGCTACCTCCGCGACGCCAAGCTCGGGCACGATCGGCGAGGGCACGAGCGAGGTCCAGCGGCTCGTCATCGCCCGCGAGCTCCTGGGGCTGCAGGGGGATGGTGCGGTAGGCGGGGGGCGACTCATCCCGTGATAGCATTGCTATCAAGGAGGTGTCGCGTGGCCCAGCTCATCGTCCGGAACCTCGACGAGGAGACCGTGCGCGCCCTGAAGCGCCGGGCGGCGCGCAACGGGCGCTCGACCGAAGCCGAGCATCGGGAGATCCTCAGGGCCACCCTCCGCCGGCCGCGCTCCGCGAAGACCCTGAAGCAGATGCTCCTTGAGATGCCGGCCGTGGGCCGCGACGATGACTTCGTGCGTCCCCGTGACCGCGGGCGACGGGTCAAGCTTTGAGCTACCTTCTCGACACGAACGTTCTGTCCGAGCTCCGCAAGGGGCGACGCTGCCATCCTGCGGTCGCGAGCTGGTATTCGACGCTCGGCGAGGACGACGTGTATCTCAGCGTTCTCGTCATTGGCGAGATCCGTCTGGGAATCGAGAGGCTAAGGCGCCGCGATCCGGCTTCGGCGCGTGTGATCGACCGCTGGCTCGCCGCCATTGTCTCCACCCACGCGGATCGAATACTCCCGGTGGATCGGGAGATTGCGGAGGAATGGGGACGACTGGCCTCTCCCCGTCCGTTGCCCGTAGTGGACGGGTTGCTCGCGGCCACCGCCAAGATTCGTGGCCTGACATTGGCCACGCGGAATCTCGTGGACGTGTCGGAAACCGGTGTCGCCTGCGTCGACCCGTTCGAGGTTCAGTGACGTCGTCACCGGACCTCACCGCCGCGGTCCTGCGCGGCGACGTGCGCGCGGTGGCGCGGGCCATCAGCCTGGTGGAGGACGGTCGGCCCGAGGCGCCCGCGGCTGCTGGCCGCGCTCTTCCCCCACGCCGGCCGGGCCCTCGTCGTCGGGGTGACGGGGCCGCCGGGGGCGGGCAAGTCGACGCTCGTCGACCGCCTGACCGCGCACCTGCGCGCAAGCAGGGGAAGACCGTGGGGATCGTGGCCGTCGATCCCACGTCGCCCTACAGCGGGGGCGCGATCCTCGGCGACCGCATCCGCATGCAGGCCCACGCCCTCGACCCCGGGGTCTTCATCCGCTCGATGGCCACGCGCGGCCATCTGGGCGGGCTCGCCGCCGCCACCGGCCACGTCGTCACCGTGCTCGCCGCGTCCGGGAAGGACGTGGTCCTCGTGGAGACCGTGGGGGTGGGGCAGGACGAGGTGGAGATCGTGGGCACCGCCGACGTGAGCGTCGTGGTGCTCGTGCCCGGCCTCGGGCGACGAGGTCCAGGCCCTGAAGGCCGGGATCATGGAGATCGCCGACGTGTTCGTGGTGAACAAGGCCGACCGCGAGGGCGTCGACCGGGTGGTGGCGGAGATCGAGTCGATGCTCTCGCTCGCCGCCCACGACGGCCACGTGCCCGCGATCGTCAAGACGGTGGCCTCCGAGGACCAGGGAGTCGCGGAGCTCCTCGCGCGCGATCGAGGCCTTCCGGACGAAGGCCGAGGCCTCGGGCCTCCTCGCTCGAGAAGCGCCGCGCGCACCTGCGCCAGCAGTTCGAGGACACCGTGCGCGCGCGGCTTCTGGCCAGCACGCCTGGTCGAAGCGTCCTCGACCGCGGACGAGCTCGAGGCCACGGTCGACCGCCTGGCCCGGCGCGAGCTCGATCCCTTCACGCGCCGCGGACGCGCGTCCTGCGTAGAGATGGGGCTCGAGCATGAAGATCCTGAAGATCGACCACCTGGGCATCGCGGTGCCCGGACATGGAGGAGGCGCGTCCGGGCCTTCGAGGCCCTCGGCTTCGAGGTGGAGGCCGACGCACGACGTGCCCACCGAGAAGGTGAAGACGGCCTTCCTGCCCGTGGGCGAGTCGCACCTCGAGCTGCTGGAGCCCACCGACCCCACCTCCGTCATCGCGAAGTTCCTGGAGAAGCGCTCCGGCCTCCACCACGTGTGCGTCGCTCGTGGACGACATCGAGGCGGCGCTCGCCGAGCTCGAAGGCGCGGGGCGTGCGCTCTCATCGACGAGACGCCGCGGGTGGGCGCGGGTGGGTGCCGCGTCGCCTTCGTCCACCCCAGGGCGGCGGGGGGCGTGCTGCTCGAGCTCAAGGAAGAGGCCTCCACGGTGTGAAGGCGGTCCTGGTCGCGGCGACGCTTCTTCTCGTCCCGTGCGCCGCGCACGCTCTCGATCCCGGCCGCGCCATCACCCAGTACCGCCTCCAGACCTGGAGCACGGGCGACGGCCTGCCCCAGAGCTCCGTGGAGGCGATCGTCCAGACCCGCGACGGCTATCTCTGGCTGGGCACCCAGGAAGGGCTCGTCCGCTTCGACGGCGTGCGTTTCGTCGTCTTCGACAAGACGAACACGAAGGCCCTCCGGCCAACCGCGTCATCTCGCTCTCCGAGGACCGCAAGGGCGACCTCTGGATCGGCACGGAAGGCGGGGGCCTCACCCGCATGCGGCACGGCGAGTTCACCACGTGGCGCAAGGCGGACGGCCTGCCCAACGACCGAGTGGCGGCGCTCGCGGAGGACGCGTCGGGCGTGCTGTGGGTGGGCACGGACCGCGGCCTCGCCCGCGCGCAGGAGGGGGGATTCGTGGCCGCCGGGCTCGCGGGGAAGTACGTGCAGTCCCTGGCCGCGGGGAAGGACGGAACGGTGTGGGCGGGGGCGCGCGACGGCGGCGTGCTGGCGCGTCCGGGACGGCAAGATCGGGGAGCCGCTCTCCCTTCCCGGGACGGGCGGCATCGGTGCCCTCTGGGAGGACGACGACGGCACTTTGTGGGTGGGACGGAGGGACGCGCTCGTGCGCGTTTCTCCCGGCTCGGTGCGCGCGTTCACCGGCCGCGACGGCCTGCCCGGGCGCTCGGTCACGGACATCCACCGCGACCGCCACGGCAGCCTCTGGGTGGGGACGGAGAACGGCGGGCTCGCGCGCCTGCGGGACGACCGGTTCGAGATCTTCACCACCCGGGAGGGGCTCTCGAACAACATGGTGCTGCGGGTCCTCGAGGACCGCGAGGGCAACCTCTGGGTGGGCACGCAGGACGGGGGACTGAACCGGCTCGCGGACGGGAAGTTCGTGACCTGGACGACGCGCGAAGGCCTGGCCGGGGACATCGTGTGGCCGGTGATGGGGGACCGCGAGGGGAACCTCTGGGTGGGCACGAGCAACGGCGGGCTCAGCCGCTTCCGCGACGGCCGCTTCACGAACTTCACCACCCGCGACGGGCTGTCGAGCAACTCCATCCAGTCGCTGGCCCAGGACGCGGAGGGTGCGATCTGGGTGGGCACGCGCGGGGGCGGCTTGAACCGCCTGCAAGGACGGTCGGTGGACGCGGTGGTCCACCCGCGACGGCCTGCCCTCCGATTCCGTGACCGCGCTCCTGCCCGACCGCGACGGCCGGCTCTGGATCGGCATGCGCGACGCGGGGCTCGCCTGGATGGTCCGCGGGCGCATCGTCCCCGTGGGGGGCGCAGAGCCTGCAGCGCGAGGTCGCGCACTACATCCACCAGGACCGGCGGGGCGACGTGTGGATCGCCACCAACGGCCGCGGCCTCGTGCGCTACTCGGGCGGCGTCTTCACCTCGGTGACCACCAAGGAAGGGCTGTCCTCCGACATCGTGAACGTCGTGCACGAGGACGCGGACGGCGCGCTCTGGGTGGGGACGTTCGGCGGGGGACTGAACCGGCTGCGCGACGGCAAGATCGACCGCTGGACCACCGCGGAGGGCCTCTTCGACGACGCGATCTTCCAGGTCCTCGAGGACGGGCGGGGCCACCTCTGGATGAGCTGCAACAAGGGCGTCTTCCGCGTGAGCAAGCAGGAGCTCGACGAGGTGGCGCGCGGCGCGCGCCGCTCGCTGCAGCCCGTCGTCTACGGCCAGCTCGACGGCATGCGCAACCAGGAGTGCAACGGCGCCAACCAGCCTCCGGGCTGGAAGATGGCGGACGGGCGTCTCTTCTTCCCGACCATCGAGGGGCGTGGTCATGGTCGACCCCGAGCGGATGCACGCCAACCGCATCCCGCCCCCGATCGTGCTCGAGCAGGTGCGGGCCGACGGCGAGCCGGTCGCCCTCGCGGAGAGCCTCGACTTTCCTCCCGACCGCGAGAACTTCGAGTTCCACTACACGGCGCCCAGCCTCTCCGTCCCCGAGCGCGTGCGCTTCCGCTACCAGCTCGAGGGCCTGGACCGCGACTGGGTGGAGGCGGGAACGCGGCGCGTGGCCTACTACACGCGCATCCCTCCCGGGCGCTACCGCTTCGTGGTCACGGCCGCCAACGAGGACGGGGTGTGGAACGAGAGCGGGGTCTCGGTGGCCTTCCGGCTCCATCCGCACTTCTGGCGCACGGGATGGTTCTTCGCCCTGAGCGGCGGTCGTCGTGGGGGCGACGGGCGTCTTCGGCTATCGCCTGCGCGTGCGCCAGCTCCACCGCCGGGAGGAGCTGCTCGTGCGCCTGGTGGAGGAGCGCACGCGCCAGCTCGAGGAGGCGAACCGCACGCTCGAGCGCCTCTCCCAGCTCGACGGCCTGACGGGGGTCGCCAACCGCCGGCGCTTCGACGAGGTCGCTCGACGCGGAGTGGCGGCGCGGCTGCCGCACGGGGGCGCCGCTGTCTCTCGTGCTCCTGGACATCGACGCGTTCAAGGCCTTCAACGACACCTACGGCCACCTGCGGGGGGACGAGTGCCTGCGCCAGGTGGCGGCCGCCCTCGCGGGAGCGCTCGGCCGCGCCGGCGACCTCGTGGCCCGCTACGGCGGCGAGGAGTTCGCGGCACTCCTCTCGGGGGTGGGGGCCGACGAGGCGGCGGTGGTCGCGGAGCGGCTGCGGGCCAACGTGCAGGCGCTGCGCGTTCCCCACGGCGACCTCTCCCGCCTCGGGGGTCGTGACGATCAGCGGGGGAGTGGCGACGCTCACGCCGACGGAGCGCGGCGACCCCGCGACACTCGTGGCCGCGGCCGACCAGGCCCTCTACGAGGCCAAGCGCCAGGGACGCAACCGGGTGGTCGCCTCCGCCTGAGTCAGGGCTTGGGCGCGGGCTCGGGCCGCTTCGTCAACGGGTGCTTGTCCCCGCGGTGGCAGGTGTAGCAGGTCACCTTCATCTCTCCCGCGGCGGCGGGCTCGCCCACGTCCTTGAGCATCTCGTTGTCGTGCATCACCATCCGCAGCATCAACCGGGCCGTCTTCTTGTTCTCCTTCTCGTCGCTGGCGAAGTCGAACGCGGCGAGATCGTCCGGGTTCGAGCCCTTGAACACGTGGCAGGACTGGCAGCGGACGCCCAGGCCCTGCACGAATCCCTTCATCGTCGCCACCACGGTCCGCGGGCTCGTGTCCTTCGGAAGGACTTGCAGGTTCGTGGGGGTGGGGGGCGACCATTGCTGGGCGAACGCGGCCGTTCCTCCGGCGGCTGCCGCCATCGCCATCACGAGCAACGTTCTCATCGTCGGCCTCCTTGCTCATCTCCTCCGATACACGTCGGTGCTCACGTACTTGAGCCCGGAGTCGGCCATGAGCGTGACCACCTTGGCCCCCGGCCCCAGACGCTCGGCGACCCGGATCGCGGCCACGACGTTCGCGCCCGACGACGTCCCCGCGAAGAGCCCCTCCTCGCGCGCGATGCGGCGCGCCATCTCCTTCGCCTCGTCCGTCCGGACGGGCAGGATCTCGTCCACGAGGGCCGGCTCCCAGAGCGGGGGGGTGTAGCCGATGCCGACGCCTTCGATCTTGTGGGGGCCCGGTTGACCGCCGAGGAGCACGGAGGATTCCGCGGGCTCCACGACCACGATCCGGACGCCGGGCTTGTGGCGCTTCAGGACGGTCGCGACTCCTCGCGAAGAGGCGGCCGTGCCCACGGAATGCACGAAGGCGTCGACCTGTCCCTTCGTCTGGGTCCAGATCTCCTCGCCCAGCGCGTGGTAGCCGGCGATGCTGTCCTGGTTGTTGAGCTGGTCGGTCCAGTAGGTGCGCGGCCGCAGGCTCAGCTCGCGGGCCGTCTCGATCATGTCCAGGATCAGCTTCTTGGTCGTGAGCCCTCCCTCGCTCGGGACGAGGGTCAGCTCCGCGCCGAGCGCGGCCATGTGGTCGAGCTTCTCCTTGCTGAAGGCGTCCGAGCTGACGATCTGGAGACGGTAGCCCTTGGCCGCGCAGACGAGCGCGAGCGAAGCCCCGGTGCTGCCTCCCGTGTACTCGACCACGGTGTCCCCGGGCTTCAGCCGTCCGTCCTGCTCCGCACGCGCGATCACGGCCTGGGCCATTCGGTCCTTGACGCTGCCCGTGGGGTTCTCCCACTCGAGCTTCACGAGCACGTCGGCGCTGCCGGAGGGTACGACCTTGCGCAGCCTGACGATCGAGGTGTTTCCGATGGCGTCGAGAAGGTCCATGGAGGGCCATGGTAACGCCTAACGCAAGGGCGAGTCCACGATCGGTTCTGGCGGGCCAGGAACTCGCTGCTTCAGTCAGGCGCGAATCGGCCAGGCGCGTATTCTGTCCCCAGCCGACCTTCCACGAGCCCTCGCGCCGTGTCACGACCAGGAACTTGCGACTTCGAACCACCTTGTCCGGAGACCGCTCGTCTCCGGACAGCGTGCTGTAGAACCTCACGACGGCGGCATCGGGACCGACGAAGGTCAGCTCTTCGAGACGCTCCCGTTGAATGCTGTTGCGGAAGACCGTCTTGTGCACGGCAGCGTGACCGTCCTCGATCGCCGCCCTTCCCGTCCAGACGGCACCCGTCCACAGGATCCAGGTGGCGTCTTCGTGGAACAAGCGCGCGAACGCTCGCATGTCGTGGCTGTTCCACGCTTCTTCCCACCGCTGGACGAGTGCCGTGATCTGTTCGCGGTCGCCAGCCCTCTCGACGGCTGGCGAGTCCTGGCCGACCGCCGCGGACGCAGCGGCCAAGAAGCTAAAGACGACGACAGCGATCCGAAAGCCAGTCCTATCCATGACGCCCTTTCCGTCTCAGTAGACTTCCAGATCGCGGCCCACGACGACGTGGCCCGGATAGCGCGACATCTCGGCGAGCAAAGTCGCGGGCGTCGACCGCTCAGAGTCGACGGAGGGTCGCAGCGACAAGGACGCGTGAGAGAGCACCAGCAGCCGCGGCCTGGCCTGCGTGGCGAGCTCGACGAGCTGCGATGTCGTCGTGTGGAACTGCGCCGCATAGGCGCGAAAGTCCGGGCGCCTGGCCAGCCATTCGTGCGTCAGCACTTCGTGAACCAGCACGTCGCAGCCCCGGCAGGCGTCGATCGTCGCCTGCGTGGGGTTGGTGTCGCCCGATATCACGATGCTGCGGTCGGGTGTGTCGAACCGGTAGCCGTAGCTCTCCATGGCGTGCTTGGTCGCGAACGCCGTGACGGTGACGTTGGCGTCCTTGTAGACCACCCCGGCGCGGATCTCGTGCGCGTTCACCTGGTGGCCTTCGGGGAACGCTCCCACCGTGAAGAGGCCGCGGTCCTTCGTCCGCGTCTCGAAGTCGGCCTTGTAGGCCTCGAGGACATGCTCGGTCATCCCCGTGATCCCGGCTGGCCCGTAGACCTCCAGAGGGACGCGGCGTCCGAGCACCCACGGCGTGAGAATGAGGTCCGGATACCCGACCGTGTGGTCGGAATGGAGATGCGTCGCGAAGACGACCCGCAGGTTGACGGGCTCCAGCGCGGGGATTCCCCGGTCGACCGCCGCCGCTTTCGCGCGCCGCACGACTCCCGCGCCGAAATCCACGAGGTACGGCGTGCCGTCGACGACGACGGCGGTCGCGGGTCCCGAGCGGTCGGGATCGGCAGGGGGGGTGCCGGTCCCCAGGAGCACCACCTGCGTGCGAGTCGGTGCGGCCGGGGTCGGCGGCTGTCCCTGCGCCGCCTCCATCGTGACGACCAGGGCGGAGACCACGACCGCTAGCCGAAGCGTGTGCGAGAGAGGCATTCGCCGAACGCCCATCAATCGAGGAGTGACAGCGCGATGAGAGGCGCCAGCCGGAACCATCTGGCGTGGATGCGCTGGATCAAATTGCGCCCGAACACCCAGGCCAGGAACCACGTCAGCATGGTCAACTTCTCCTCCCCTCGCTGAAGAATATGGGCTGCCCTACCGCGAGGCGCCCGCGTCGAGTGACGGTGCCGTAGACCCCAGCCTTGTTGTCCCTCACTCGAACGATCGCCTTCAACATTTCGGCGGCGAGGCGTGCCGAGTCAGGATCGAAGTTCACCATCGAGCAGCGCTCGTCGCGATTGGTGATGGCTATGGCCGCGCCCTCGTTGGTTTCTCCGAACGAGAGGACGCCCCCCACCCATTCGTCCTCCTCGAAGGGCACTGATCGACGCGATGCCACCAGGATGTTCGGTCGGAATCTTCGGACGTCCGGAGGCTGGGCCGCGAGCCTCGCGACCTCGCCGACCGTGGAGGAGGCAATCACGGAGACGCTCGCTTCGTCGAAGATGCCGCGGTTGAGATGCATCATTTCGACCGGCGAACCATGGCGGCGACCGACCTCCGTCGCCAGTTCCTGGCCGAACAGAGCCAGCTCCTCTCCCTCCGGTGTGCGAACGTGCGTGGGGAGGTATCCATCGACGGCGGGCCCCCGCCGCAGTGGAGCAAAGAGAATCAGCTCCGGAAGCGTGCTGGCGGTCAGCCAGGGGAAACCGCCGCGATCGCCAGTCCGACGGAATGCCAGGCGCCGGTCGCCGTCAAGACCGTGCCAGCCCAGGTCGGCGACCTCGAGCGGCTCGCCTCTCATGGACTTCACCGGGTACCGGAAGAGCGCCTCTACTTCACCGATCTTGATTGGCATGTTCGATGTCGTCGCTAGGCTGTCGTACCAGTGCAACTCGGCCCACGGAGTTGACCGTGAGACAGCCGGACCATCGCTTCACCCTTCATCTCGAGCCGTGCCTCGTCCGCCGCATCGCATCGTTCGTCGGCCTCCACGCTCATGCTAGCCCTCGTCGTGTCAACCAGCTCTTCAGCCGCGCTCCAATTCCCGGAAGGCGGGGGAAAAAGGTGCGGCCCAGGTCGGCGAGGAGAGGATGGTCTGGACAAGCCTCACGAAGGATGCCGAGCCAATGATCGAAGGCGTCTTGAGTCATCGGCTCAGCCCTTCATGAATCGGTGCTCAGACCGAGGCGCTTTGCGACGAGTTCCACGGTACCGCGAAAAGGTGAGCTACCCGCGCCTCCCAGTGCACGCTGGATCTGTTCCCGAGCCTCTGACAAGAGGCCCTTCTCAACAGCGAGCATCGCGTGGACAAGGGGCGCTTGGCTCGGTATCAAGCCCGGAAGGCCTCCGCTCTCCCGCAGGCCACTCAGCAGTGCATCGCTGTTCACGAACCTGTCGAGGAAGGGCACGCCATATGCTATGACGGCGTCCGCGACTTCCCCTGAGACCGCGGCCAAGTCAATGTTGGCGTCTACCTTCCACCAGTGATCGCACCGCGACGGCATGAGAGCGCCGATCCGCTGACAGACGGGGTAGAGAGCCGTTGCCGGGTTCGAAGGTATCGGCCTCGAGGTCCACAAGGTGTAGAGCCAGGGCGATGTCACCCCGAGGTTGACCGTAAACGAACCGGATGTCGCAGTACCCCACTGACTCGACTGAAAGTGGACGCCGTGGATCACACCTTGATGAAGACGATGGAGGTGAAGCCCCTGTCGACGAAAGCCGGCGCTCTTGAGGCCTCGGTCGCTGGCAGCCTTCGCCGCCGCCGCCATGGCGAGCCGTGTTCGTGAAGGTGGCATCTCACCTCAGTCGGCCGAACACTGCGGATCACCTGCGAAGCCGCGACTCAATGAAGAAAGGTGCGTCTGGGTACTCTTCCTCCAGGTAAGCCACGCACTTTGTCAGGTGCATCCGCTTGTTGGGCGGCTCACGCGACTCCCTTTAAGGATGCCTTGCCTTCAGGCTGATGATGCACCAGAAGCCCATGACAGCGTGACCAACGACGATGGGCCAGAGGGCGATCCCGGACACTCCCCAGACGAGAGCCGCATGGACAAGAATCGTAAGGACCCCGGCGTTGTAGAGCGCCATCGCGCCTACAAGGCCCCGCACCGCGCGAGTGCCTTCGTCATGCCGCGCCAGCCAGCATGTAACTCCCAAAGCCAGCAGCGCCACCCCTGCGACACGCGCGACGACGAGCGCAGCGACCGAATCGAGTAATGAACCCAGTATCAGAGACGACACGAGGGAGGGTTGTGCCAATAGCCCAAGACCAGTAGCGGCTTCCAGCACCGCGGTGACGGTCAGAACCTTGTTCATGCCCGATCTCTCCAGCACGCGTCGCCCATGGGTTGTCTATCATCCTCGGGAACTCCGCCTCGGTCTTCCACCGAAGCGTCTGGGCTTGACCCGTTTTGGTAGACAGTCTCTCTATGCCGCCGGTTGATCGCCAACAGAGTAACGCCGTTCCATCTCGGCAGGGCTCGCGTATCCGAGGGACGAGTGTCGGCGCTGCTGGTTGTAGAACACCTCGATGTAGTCGAACAGCTGGTCCTTGGCATCACCTGGGGTATCGAACCGCTCGCCGAGCTCGAACTTGAGCGTCGAGAACCAGCTCTCCATGGCAGCGTTGTCGTAGCAGTTGCCACGGCGGCTCATGCTGCAGGTGATTCCACGAGCGGCCGAGTGTCCGACGGTAGTCCTCGCTGGCGTACGTACTGCCCTGGTCGGAGTGATGAAGCAGCCCGGCGTGCGGATCCGCGGCGCTGCAGCGCCTGGTCCAGGGCTCGAAGGGTGAGATGGCGATCGTTGACAGCGCTGATCGCCCAGCCGACGATGAGCCGCGAGTACAGGTCGAGGACGGCGGCGAGGTAGAGCTGCCGCTTCCCGCGAGCAACTCCGTGGTGTCACCGACCCACCGCTGGTTCGGCGATGTGGCGTCGAACCGGCGGGCGAGCAGGTTCGGAGCGACCGGCTGATCGTGCTCGCTCATCGTGGTGCACTGGTACCGGCGACGGACACGAGCCTTGAGGCGCCCCTGGCGCATGAGTCGCGCGATCCGCTTGCGGCCCACGTGCTCTCCCTGAGGCCAGCTCGGCGTGGACGCGCGGGCTGCCGTAGGTTCGGCGACTGCGCTCGTGAGCCGCCTGGACCAGAACCGTCGAGCCTCCGATCCTCGCGCGCCCACCGCGACTCCGGGCGCTCCTGCCAGGCGTAGAAGCCAGCCCGAGACACCGAGAGCACAGCGCACATCCTCGAAATCGGATACGCCGCCTTCTCCGCATCGATGAACGCGAACCTCACGCGTTCTCCTTCGCGAAGAAGGCCGCGGCTTTTTTTAGGATGTCGCGCTCCATCCGCAGCTCGCGGTTCTCCTTGCGCAGCCGCGCGAGCTCCGCACGCTCCTCGGTGGTCAGGCCCGTCTTGCCCTTGGATCGGTCCGCGCTCGCATGGGAGACCCACGTCGCCACGGAATTGGCACTCAGGTCCAGGTCGCGAGCAACCTGGGCGATCGTCTTGCCTTCGTCCAGCACCAGGCGCACCGCCCCGGCCTTGAACTCCTCCGTGAACGCCCGCCGCAGACGCTTGCTCCTACCCTCTTGCTCCTTCATGCTCGACATCGTATCCACCTTTCATCGGGTGTCTACGAAATCGGGTCAAGCCCAGTCCGCCCAACACCGGGGTTGAGCTGCAAGCCTCCCCCGGCCAGCCGGGCCCGCAACCGTGGCTTGTCAGGTCCAGATACCCCTTGTTGGGCCGCGCCTTCACTCCGCTAGCCGGTAGACCTGACGAGCAAAGCCGACCGGGTCTTGGGCTTCGCCACTGATGGCCCTGTCAAGATAGCCCAGTCGGAGTTCTGAATGAGCGCCTCCATAGCATGGAATGGCTTTGCCGGAGGCCTCCACGCTCCGTCATGGCAGTGACTCAGAAGAGTTCCTCCATCCTCCAATCTGATCGCCAGCGCGTCGAGGGCGGCTTGCCGCTCGTCTGGAGCGAATACCTGAAGGGTGCGACGCTCAATGATGAGGTCAAACGGACCCCTACAGAGGGACGGGTCCACAATGCTGCCGACCACGTACTCCAAGGTACCGCCGGGTCGTCGGAGACTTGGGTTGAGCATCCGCTCGGATTCTCCGGGCCGAGGATCCCAGGTCTGTGCCAGCCTCAGGGCGACGGGAGATATGTCGAGGGCAACCACTTGAAGGCCTGCTTCGGCAAGGACCCGAGGCTCCTGCGACATCCCGCAACCAGCACAGAAAACCCGCGTCATGACATGACGGTTCATGAATTCAACTAGTTCGGTATCGTCGCAGAACATGTCGAACAATGGCGGGGCAAGTCCGTGGGCCACCTGCTCGCTCCAGTATTGGTCCCATGCAGCCGGGTCCCTTGTAGTGGAAGGAGGAAGGAGCCACCCGAGCTCATCTGCCCTTGCCTTCAGCCGCGAGGCCGCCAAGGCCCTGGCCGAGGTCCCCGGGTCGTAGCCTCTGGTGAACCAGTCCAGAAGGCCGCGAAGCGCTCGGATCATCGCCCCCTCCCTAACGTCGGCCCAACACCAGATCAGCTGTGGCGCTCAAGTCCTGCCGGCGCCGTCAGCCGCATCTTGTTGTTCTACGGCCTCGCTCTTCTATGAGGCTCGAACAGCCAGGATGTCGTTCGCGGCTACCGAGCGCAGGTCGGCCGCCGGCAACGTAAGCAAGGCCTTGGTGTGACCAGACGCGCGAACAAACTCCACCTCGAGAGCATCTGATCCGTGGAGCTCAACGACGGCACCGAGATCACCCGCACGCAAACCATGCTCAGGGAGATCTCGGTTTAGTACCACAGTATCCAGCAGCGCAAACTTCATGCTTACCTCGGGCGAACGGTGACGAGCCTGACATCAGCGCGCCCTGGTTCCTGGACCCACACCGTCACCACCGCTAGGCTTCCTGTGGGTCCAGTCAGATCGCCACGAACAGTGTACTTCCGCCCATAGTCGAAGTCCTCCACCTCGGCAACGTCTCCCACCACCGCGATGCGCCGAACTTCGGCAATAAAGTCGTCCGCCTTCGCATCGTCAAAGCCTACAGCGGCGAAGACCCTGGCCTTGAATCGCCCAACAGGATGGGTTGGGGACAGGAGGTAGGCGCGAATCTTGTGGGCGTCGATCTGGACCGCCTCAGCCTGCGGGAGCTTCACTCCTCGTCTCTCTCCTCACGGTCCGTCGAACTCCAAGGATCGGCTGCGAAGCACGACTCAATGACGCCGGCGCGCGAAGGCGCGCCTACGAAAGGAACACCGCGCTTCGTCAGCTGCATCCGCTTGTTCGGCTGCCGCTGCAGGACTTCAGAGGACTCAATGTCAACAGCAAGGTGCCAGCGCAGGCCACGATTCTCTGCCTCTTCCAGGAGATGCTGAAAGCCGACCAGTTCCAACGTCACGCCCCTGCTCTCGGGGATGGCTCCGGGATGATCGTCGAGGTACGCGATCAGAGCTCGAACGGTAGCCAACCCTTCGGCAGGCGCAAACCATTCTTCTTCGGGAACGGTCTCGGCTGTGAGACCTGTGTTGAACTGCTCAGCTTCGGCCAAAGCGTCCGCGGGATTCATGCTGAAGAAGGACATCAGCGAAGCAACCCCCAGCTTCTCCGCAAGCTTCCCAAGTTCTTCGTCGGCGCGCGAAAGATCATGACCGTCGACGTAAGTGTCAAAGCCGGGAGCGTCGGTGTTCAGAACGATGTAGAGCGCAGCGCCCATCGTTAGCTCAGGTCAGCCGAACACTGAGGATAACCTGTGAAGCTCCTTCGCTTGCGCTGGCTTCGCCAGGTTCATCTCTTGTTGGGCCGCCCCGTCGATCCCCCGAGGCGCGACACGCGAATCCGGGAACAACTCTGCTGCAGCTTCTGGTTGAGATAGCTAGGATCGCGTGCAGCATGACGCTTGATCCGATAGATGTTGTATGCGTCCATCAGGCAGTAGCAGGTGACGAGCATGAGGGGAATCAGCGTCGCCTTGCCTGGGTACTTGTAGGCGAGGCCGAGTAGTCCCACGATTACCACGCTCAGGAACTTGACCGACGCCTGAGATTGCCGGAGCGCCGTCTTGTACTTCACGCCCTCTCACCCCGTAGCAGTAACGCTTGCGCCATGCTTCGCGGAGGGAACGCTGGCGACCGTCACTTGCACGACGCCGTTAGCAGCAGACGTCGCAGAGCAACGGACCTCAACGTCGGACTGGAATTCCTCCGCCCAAGCCCACGACGCTGCGACCGCACTCCTCGCACCTCCACGCGTCTGCTTCCCGTTCGACCTTATCCGTCCGCAGAACACTGCGGATGAGCTGCGAACGGCGCCTCCGTCTTGGCTCGGGCGACGTTCGTCAGCTCCATCCGCTCGTTCGCCCGCTCGCTCACCTACTTCGGAACATCCTCCAGTCGGGTCCCGAGGCCGGCTCTGATTGCAGTCCGTGCCTGCTCGATCTGGCGTAAAAACTCCGGATGATTCTCAAGCCTGTACTCGAACCAGTCATCCTCGCTTTCGAAACCGATCAACACGCCGGCTGGTCTTCCGTGGCGGGTGATCAGAATCTCCCGGTCGGCTGCGAGCTTTAGGTACCGCGAGAGGTCGTCCTTCACCTCCGCCAAGGCGACCCGGCGGGGTTGGGGTAGCCTCTTGCGCGAGCCAGCCCTCCGCCTGCTCCTTCGGGATGATGGCGAGGACTTCAACCGTCGTTTCCGTGACGTCATAGAACACCCTAACCTCATTCACCCTGAGCCGATACTGCGGCCGATTCAGTCCACGCAAGCGCTTGATACGACTCTTGCTGAGCTTGGTCGGCTCGTGGCGCAGGTGCAGCTCGATGGCATCCCGGACTCCCGTCTGGAAGTCAGCTCTCAGGGCCTTCAGACCCCTGACAGCCTGAGGGGCCAAGACGATCTCGAACGGCATCTGGCCAGATTATAGCCAGAATGCTATCTCGTCGCTCCCTCAATGTCGGGCGAACACCAAGGATCAGCTGCAAAGCGCGACTCAGTTAAGGAAGCCGATCCGCGGAACCCTTCCTCCAAGTCTAGCTCGCGCTTTGCCAGCTGCATCCGCTCGTTGGACGGCTCCCTCGATCTCTGGCTTTACGTGGTGCGTTCCATGGCTCTTCGAACTCTCCAAGCGTAGATCCCGCTTCACGTAAGGCCACTCGCTTCCCAAGGAGGCGTGGCGCGGCGCGTGCTCGCCCTGCAAGGGATGTGACGCCCCTCGGGACGCCATAGCTCCCTTCATTGCCCAGCAACCTCATGATGCCAGATCCCCGACGAGTGCCGCGAAGGTCTGCGCTCTCGCGGGAGACTCCACTGCCCAGCTCACTCTTCGCTCGCGGAGTCCTCTCGATTGCCGTGGGGGCGGCGCATCCCTTGCTACCACTGCACGCGACGTGACACGCCGGATTCGAACGACGATCTCCACCTACTCACCGCGTCCGTTTCCCACACGATCCGTTAGGCCGTCCAACACTGGATTGAGCTGCAAAGGCCGCGGTTCCTCGCCGGCGCGGACTTCGTCTGCTCCAATCCTTTGTTGGGCGGCACCGTGATTCCACCTCATCGTAACGCTGACGCATCGCCCGTGCGACGCGCACGCCTCACGCGGCCGAGCCATAAGACTAGCCCCACGAACAGGGATGCGGCGATCAGGGATGCCACTGCTGCGTCGACCACGGGACCAACAATGTATCTCGCCTCGAAGATGTTGAGGCTCCCCCAGAGGAGCCAACAGAGTCCGCCCGCAACGACGTTCAACGGTAGGAAGAGCCACGAGAAGACTGCTTCGAACGCGGAGAACCAGGACTCGCTCTGATTGCTGGTCACGAAGACCCACCAGCAGAGTATGTGGAGACCTGAATAGCCGTAGACGGCGCTGACAACCCACCGTACGTTCATGATTCAGTCAATCTCAGACAAGTTGGTTCGGAGGCGGCCAGTGTGGCTTCGTGCCCCTCAGCATGTCCGCCCGCTCACGAAGGGCCCAATGTTCCTACCGGCCGCTCGCGGCGCGACGAGTTCATGCGACCTCCATCTCATGTGGGGCAAGGCCAATGCTGTGGCTGCGGGATCCGTCGCTTTCATCCCAGACCCTCTCGACCCAGGCAGAGCCGAACTCGTCGATCTCATACACCTCAAAGACTGCCCCGAGCATGGACTCGATGTCCGGCCGCTCATCAACCGGCAGCTTTGCGATTAGCGACACCGGAATCTCAAGTACACGCACTCTTGTGCCCACCGTGATCTGCCGGCCTGACCGGTCGGTCGTCGCCTTATGTTGCTGCATCGTCAAATGCCCGCCCAACACTGGATTAAGCTGCGAAGCGCGTCCAATCTAGCCACCGCGCTTCGTCAGCTTCAATCCATTGTTCGACGGCCCTTCACTTGGAGGCGTCGCCTCTCAACCACCGTTCTCATCCGGTCACGACACCCAAAACGACCAGGACGCTCACGCCAACGGCGAAACATGCCGTCAGCACCATCTCTGAGTTGGCAAGTCCAACGCCCGCTCTCCGCCCTCGAACGATGCACACCACGGAGACCAGTAGGTACACAGGTGACGCCCAAAGCGCCATTCCCAGCCCCACGAGAAGCAGAGTAGCTGGACTCGGAGATGTATGGACGTTGAGAGCCGGCGCGGCCAGGCCTCCTAGCACGCCCAGACCAACGACTACCCATCCTGATCGCACGAGCCATGACGGGAGGACGCCGTCGTCAACTGTAGAATCGCTGTGCCCAACTCCGGTCATCGCGCCCCGGAGACTGAGTTGTCAGCTCGGCAGGTCATCATCTCCGCTTCACTCGGTCCGTCGAACACCGGGGATAAGCTGCGAGCGTCCAATATGCTCAACGCTCGTCTGCTTCATCCCCTTGTTCGACGCCGCCGCCCTTCCGCCGAGCCACACCACTGGGCTCAGACTCTACTCCCCAGAATGCCGATAGCGCTTGAATCATCGAACGCGCACGCGACCTTGCGGTGTACTGGTGCGCGAATCCGACAGCTGCCATGAACACGAGCCAGCCACCCAGGAACCTGGCTTCGTTCGCATGCCAGGCGAGGCCGAGAAGGCTGATGCCAGCCAACACGCACACAGCCGAGACGAGGTTGCCCCAGGGATCCTCGGTGAGCTCAACCCTCACCATGCTCGCCATACTTTCGGCTGGCTTGACGACGCCTTGGGCACGGAAGCGGCTTCGGAGGACTAAGTAGAGGATGTCGAACTTGTCGCCTTCGGCTGCGACGCTCGCGAGGAACAGGCCGCGTGGCGACCATCGATGACTTGGCGGAACCTGCCGGACATCCGTCGCCTTCCTCAACCTCGCGACGACCTCTGCGGGAGGCTCCCCTAGGGTGATATCAGCCGCGGCGATCATTCGCCACATGGCCAGCGTGCCTCCAGCGCTCCTCGACAAGGCGGCGAACACTGAGATGAGCTGCGAGGGCCGCGCCGCCTCGCCGTCGCGGACCTCGTCAGCTCCATCTCATTGTTGGGCGTCTGGTGATTTGGCTGACCTGCCCGGGCCACCTCGGCTTGCCCGCTGCCGGCGGAGCGAGGCAGGCACGCCCTCACTTGCGGTACGCAGACGCAAATGGCCCGTAAAGCACCGGAGCCTCTTTGTCGCGAGAGCGCTTCTCGATGACTACCGTGACGTTGTCACCCGACCGATACACCGCGTACCGCGGCCACGACGACCCACTGGAGGAGATGCGACATTTCGAGTAGTCGGGTCCGAGGGGGGGACCGGCGTAAACGTGTCTCGGGTCAGACAGCTGCCCTTTCGATTCGAGAGTCTTGATAAGCGCTTCAAGCGCCGGCTCGCACTCCTCCAGCGGCACCGCTTTGCTCGCCACGGCGTTCACGGGCGACGCGATCGTGCTCGCAAGGAGGGCACAGAGCACGCCCCTCGCAAGCCAGCGCGGCGGGGAGGCGAAGGCAAGATCGTTTTCCGTCTGCATGGACCCTCTATTGCACGCCCAACACATGGATCAGCTGCGAGCGGCGTCCATTCTCGCCGCGCCGCTCGCCAGCTGCATCCATTTGTTATCCGGCTGCTCCTTCCCGCGCAAGGCTCAGGGCTTCCCTGAAGCGGGCGCAACCACGAGAACACCAGTATCGGGATCCTTGGACCGCTCCTCGAAGGCAGCCTGGAGAGCCGCGTCCTTGAGGAGAGCATCGAAGTAACGCTTGGATGCGGTAACCAGGGCCGCGTAGAAGTCCTCTGCGTTCAGGACTGTGAGACCGCCATCCGTCGTGAGATGGACTTGGCTGTTGTGGTGAGTGAGCTTGTAGGGACCGGGTGAGAACCCATGAACGGCTGCGTTGCGGAGCTTCCACAGAGGATCGGCGTGGCTCGGGTACGGATCGGCGAAGTAGTCCTTCAGGAATCCCCTGAAGCGCGCACCATTTCCTTCGTTCGGCTTGAGAAAGCCACCGAGCGCCTCGATAGCCGTGAGGGAACAGATGAACGAGAGAAAGGCGCCATCATCGTTCAGGAGGCAGGGAATGCCCCCCAGGTAAATTCGGCCGAAGTTGCCTGCAACGTGCTTGATTAGGTCCGGCGTGCTCATGCTCGTCTCCAGCCGCGCTCTTCAGATGTCCGGATAACACTGCGTTCAGCTGCGAGCGGCGTCCATTCTCGCCGCGCCGCTCGTCAGCTGCAACGCATTGTTCGACGGTGCCTTCAAGGGTGCTCGCTCGCGGGCGCAGCGACACGTCGCTTGCGACGGTTCAGGTATGCCGCGCCGGCCCACCCGATCGCCCACCACTGAGCGCAGCTCACGACGACGAATACTCCAGTGGCGACCCAACTCGCAGCCCGTAGCCCCAGCCGGCCTTCGAAGGCCGCGGAGGTCAGAGCAGCGAAAAGCGCGCCTGGGAGGTTCACCAAGATCGCCGCCACCTTGAGGGGGCCGTCCTCCCAGTAGTGGCCTCCGAAGCCGCGCTCGGCCAGGACGAGCATCGAACGCGTACCGGAACGCAGATGGAACTCGACCCCCGTGGCGGTGTGAACCTCCCACGAGTCGGGTGTCACAAAGTACTCGGCAGGCAGGCGAGGGGTGCTGACGACGAGGGCCAGCCAGAACGCTACGTGAACCGCTACGAGGCCGTTGGCGAGTGCAGTCACTCGCTCAGACACCCACGCCACCAGTTGCTCGCTCCTTGATCCATGTCCGAGCATCCGTCGAACACTGGAGTTAAGCTGCGAAGCTCCGAAGTCTACCAGGCTTCGTCAGCTTCAACTCCTTGTTCGGCGGCCTCGCCCCACCCCCGAGATGTATCACAGCAAGGGGATGTTGTAGTCGGGATACCGGAGTGGCGTCAGGTGCACCAACGCTGATATCGCGCACAAGAGCACGACGAGGAGAACCAGAATGATCCGCTCGGTTGGGCTTGTGGTCACTCCGTTCTGGCGTGCGCGGAAGACCTTCACCAGGGCGACTGGAATCCACACGAACGCTGCGAGATAACCCCAGCTGCCCAGCCACGCCAAACCGAAATCGACGTTCATGATACGAAGGTCGAACTGCGCACCACCGTTAGCGTCGATACGCAGTGGCTGCTCCGGCTGCCACCATTGGCCCGGCAGTCTAGGGAGGAGTAGCAGGAGATCAAAGAGGACGAGAGCAATCCCGAACGCACAGAGCCACCCGACCAGTCGCATTCGTCGGCTCAACACGGGCTGCGCGGTCGTCACGCGTCGCTCTCCAACGGTCCGCCGAACACTGGGGATAAGCTGCGAGCGTCCAATATGCTCAACGCTCGTCTGCTTCATCCCCTTGTTGGACCGCCCCGTCGATCCACCTCACTGAGCCACCGAACCGGCGCGCCAGTTCTCTCGCGAGTTCCTCTGCCACCGTTCCGATAATGTGGATGGGGGCGTCAGCCGCGAACGCGTCAGGCCACTCCACCAGAGGCGCATCACCTCCATAGATGAAGAGGTGATCGGCCAATTCGGGTTCTGCATTTGCTGCAGCGAGTCTGCCGAGTTCTTCAAGGACCGCAGAAGTGAAGGGGAGGCGCCACTGCTCGGAGCGTGGCCACATGGTCTGCGGAGCTGGGAGGTACGGGCCCGGCACTCGAAGCTGCTCGAGCGACTGCCGCACCGACTGGGATTGGGAAGTCCCCTCCAGAAACAGAGTGCTTCCGCCGATCGCAACTGAACCCACGTTCTCGAAGAACCGCTGGGCATTAGTGACACCCAGTACCTCCCACCGCGGCTGGTCCCACAGACTCAACGGCACTCTAGCAGTCACGTTGCCTGCGTCCAATCTCGAAAGGTCGGTCCAACACCGGGGATAAGCTGCGAAGCTCCATCGCTTGCGCCGGCTTCGTCTGCTTCATCCACTTGTTGGGCCGCACCGTGATTCGACCGCACTAAGGACCGGTCTCTGACGTGTGGTACGCCACGACGCGCCAGGCATCGCTTGTACGCACGTAGACCTTCATGAAGCGCCAGTGGGCTTGACCCGATTTCGTAGACACCCGATGAAAGGTGGATTACGATGTCGAGCATGAAGGAGCAAGAGGGAAGGAGCAAGCGTCTTCGACGGGCGTTCACGGAGGAGTTCAAGGCCGGGGCGGTGGGCCTGGTGCTGGACGAAGGCACGACGATCGCCCAGGTTGCTCGCGACCTGGACCTGAGTGCCAATTCCGTGGCGACGTGGGTCTCCCATGCGAGGGCGGACCAATCCAAGGGCAAGACGGGCCTGACGGCTCCCTCGCTCTCTGGCTTTACGTGGTGCGTTCCATGGCTCTTCGAACTCTCCAAGCGTAGATCCCGCTTCACGCAAGGCCACTCGCTTCCCGAGGAGCGTGGAGCCGCGCGGCTGCCTGCAAGGGATGTGACGCCCCTCGGGACGCCATAGCTCCCTTCATTGCCCAGCAACCTCATGATGCCAGATCCCCGACGAGTGCCGCGAAGGTCTGCGCTCTCGCGGGAAGACTCCACTGCCCAGCTCACTCTTCGCTCGCGGAGTCCTCTCGATTGCCGTGGGGGCGGCGCATCCCTTGCTACCACTGCACGCGACGTGACACGCCGGATTCGAACGACGATCTCCACCTACTCACCGCGTCCGTTTCCCACAGCGATCCGTTAGGCCGTCAACCGCGGATCAGCTGCAAAGCGCGACTCAGTTAAAAAAGCCGATCCGCGGACCTTCTTCCAAGGAGACTGCGCTTTGCCAGCTGCATCCGCTCGTTGGACGGCTCCCTCGCTCTCTGGCTTTACGTGGTGCGTTCATGGCCTTGCGGAGAGGGCGGCGTATCCGATTCGAGGATGTGCGCTTTTCTCTCGGTGTCTCGGGCTGGCTTCTATGCCTGGCAGGAGCGCCCGGAGTCGCGGTGGGCGCGCGAGGATCGGAGGCTCGCGGTTCTGGTCCAGGCGGCTCACGAAGGGCAGTCGCCGAAGCTACGGCAGCCCCCGCGTGCATGCCGAGCTGGCCTTTCAGGGAGAGCACGTGGGCCGGAAGCGGATCGCGAGACTCTGCGCCAGGGGCGCCTCAAGGCTCGTGTCCGTCGCCGGTACAAGAGCACCACGATGAGCGAGCACGATCAGCCGATTGCTCCGAACCTGCTCGCCCGCCGGTTCGACGCCACATCGCCGAACCAGCGGTGGGTCGGTGACACCACGGAGTTGCTCGCGGGAAGCGGCAAGCTATACCTGGCCGCCGTCCTCGACCTCTACTCCAGGCTCATACGCTGGCTGGGCGATCAGCGCTGTGAACGATCGCCATCTCACCCTTCGAGCCCTGGACCAAGCATCTGCAGCGCCGGGATCCGCACGCCGGGCTGCTTCATCATTCCGATCAGGGCAGTACGTACGCCAGCGAAGACTACCGTCGGACACTGGCCGCTCGTGGAATCACCTGCAGCATGAGCCGCCGTGGGGACTGTTACGACAACGCGGCCATGGAGAGCTGGTTCTCGACGCTCAAGTTCGAGCTCGGCGAGCGGTTCGATACCCCAGGTGATGCCAAGCACCAGCTCTTCGACTACATCGAGGTGTTCTACAACAAGAAGCGCAGACACTCGTCCCTGGGATACGCGAGCCCTGCCGAGATGGAACGGCGTTACTCTGTTGGCGATCAACCGGCGGCATAGAGAGACTGTCTACCACAACGGGTCAAGCCCAAGCGGTCAACACGCCCGTCTCGCCGACGCCAGCGGTGTAGAGCCGTTTCCCGTTCAGGTGCACCTCGAACCCGACCATGATCAGCGTGCCCTCCAATCTGTCGGTGTCATCGCCCGCTTAGCAACGTCCGCAGAACACTTAGTATCTTGCAAGGATAACGCCTTTGGCCTTGCGTGGTTTGCAAGGTAACGCCGAGGATCCAGTTCCGAGGAGGGGGAAGTAACGCCCGGGAAGGAGGTTGCGGGGGGCGGGTGGTTTCACGAGGGTGATAGCTTGCGTCGGATAACGTTTTGGCCACGCGAAGGCTTGGTCAGGGGGTCGGGTCGGCGGCGATGGAGTCGAGGGGGCTGCGGACGCCGCGACCGCCGCGGTTGAGGACGTGGGTGTAGATCATGGTGGTGGAGACGTCGCTGTGGCCCAGGAGCTCCTGGATGGTGCGGATGTCGTAGCCGCTCTCCAGCAGGTGCGTGGCGAACGAATGGCGGAGGCTGTGGCAGGTCGCGGGCTTTGAGATGTTGGCGGAGCGCACTGCGTTCTTGAAGGCTCGCTGAATGGCGGATTCGTGCAGGTGGTGGCGGAGCCGCTCGCCCGTCTTTGGATCGACGTACAGCCGGCTGGCCGGGAAGACCCACTGCCAGGGCCACTCGCGACGAGGCGTTCGGGTATTTTTCGGCGAGGGCGTGGGGAAGCCGCACGGTGCCCACACCGGCCCGCCGATCGTTGTCGTAGCGGGTGCGGACACGGTCGATGTGGGCGCGCAGTGGAGGGGCCAGGCGATCCGGGCAGCATCGTGACCCGGTCCTTGTCGCCCTTGCCGGAGCGGACGGTGAGCTCTCCCCGAGCGAAGTCGACGTCCTTGATCCGGAGCTGGGCGCACTCGAGGACGCGGAGGCCCGCGCCGTACATCAGCGACGCCATCAGGCCGAACGCACCGTTCAAGTGGCTCAGGATGAGCGCCACCTCCTGCCGCGTGAGGGTCTGGGGCAGCCGCTCCGGCCTCTTGGCGCGCACCACCTTGTCCAGCCCCTCGAGCTCGCGTCCCAGGACTTCGCGGTAGAGGAACAGCAGCGCGCTGAAGGCCTGGTTCTGCGTGCCGGCGCTCACACTCGGCGTGTACGGCGAGGCGCGTCAGGTAGGCGCCGACGTCGTCTGCGCCCAGGGACTCCGTGTCGCGGCCCCGGTGGAACGCGCAATAGCGCTGGATCCAGCCGAGATACGCCTTCTCCGTTCGGCGGCTGTAGTGACGCGTCCGAAGCAGATCGCGCGTGCGGTCGATCAGCGGCTTGGGCGGACCGCCGTTGGAGCGCCGTCGAACCTGTCCGGTGACCACGATGCGCGCCGGGCCGGTGAAGTCGGTACGCGGGTCGGGCGGGCGGAAATCGGGGGGAGGCGCGACGCTCGTCGTCACGCGCCCTCCGCGGGCGCGAGGCGGGGACGTCGCCGGCCAGGGCGGAGTGCCGCCGAGCGGATTGCCCATCGGCCAAGCCTAGTCGGGAGGGCGGACGGGGGAGGTCCGGAACGGATTGCGGTCTGGACGACACACCGGTGCGCCCTAGACGACCGAGTCGCGCTCCACCCGCCGGATGGCGCGATAGCGGTCGAACGCCGTGCGCTCGGGCTCCAGGCCCAGCCAGGAGCGCCAGGTGCTGCCGCGGAAGGTGTGGGCGAGCATGGCGCGGCCGTGGCGCAGGACGAAGCCGGGTCTGCTGAGCGAGGGCGGCGGGGAAGTGGCGGACCTTCATCCAGCGCTCCGCGCCGCCAGCGCAGGAACTCGATCTCGTCCGCGGACAGGTGCTCGCTGCGCACCACCGCGGTGGTGCCGTCGTACTCCTCGACGCGCTCGTTCACGATGAGGCCCCGGTCGCGCAGGTCGCGGGTCATGGGCGTGCGCGGGTAGGGCGTCGGGTGCTGGATGTACGGCCAGTCCACGTAGCGGCGGGCGAAGTCGAGGTTCGCCTCGATCGACTCGCGGGTGTCGTCCGGGGTTGCCGACGATGAGGCCGCCCACCACGTACATGCCGTTGCGGTGCAGAGCCTCGATGGCGTCGATGGTGGCGTTGCCGGTGCGGCGGCCGTGCTCGCGCTTGCGCGTTCTTGGCGCTCGCCTTCAGGAAGCCGAGGTCCTCCTCGAGGACGTTCTCGATCCCCAGGAAGACGTAGCGGAAGCCGGCCTCGCGC
Source organism: uncultured Acidobacteriota bacterium (assembly GCA_963742595.1). Taxonomy (GTDB): domain Bacteria; phylum Acidobacteriota; class Vicinamibacteria; order Fen-336; family Fen-336; genus CAVPGH01. Next base: position 3,913,506 of record CAVUMT010000001.1, read on the forward strand.
ATGAGCGGGGCGAGCGTCTCCGCCGGAGTTCGCGATGGCCGAGGTCATGCCCTGGACCATGTACTCGACGTGGTGGAGACCCGCCTCCACGATCGCCCGGCACAGGGCCTCGAAGCGCGTCGACGTTGAGCGTGATGTTGTCGTCCACCATGAAGATGGCGCGCGCCCCGTGGTCGCGCGCGTCGCGGATGTCGTCGAGCACGCGGTCGAAGGCGAAGGTGTGGAAGTTGCGGCCGCGCATCTCGATGATCGAGCAGAAGCTGCAGTCGAAGGTGCAGCCGCGCGAGGTCTCGATCACGTCCACCGGCCGGCCCAGGAGGGTGTAGCCGCGAGAGGACGCGCGCGGCGCGCTGGGGCGGCCGGATCTGACCGTTCTCGAGTCCGTGTGACCGGTCGGGCGTGTTCGTGCGGTATTCCTGCCCGTCGCGATAGGCCAGCCCGGGATGTCTTCGAGAGCCCGTCCCGTTCTCCAGCGCGCGCAGCAGCTCGCGGAACGTCGATCTCCCCCTCGCCCCGCACGACGAAGTCGGCGGTGCCGTCCGTCCAGGCCTCGGGCGCGAGGCTCGGGTCGTAGCCGCCGACCACGATCCGGGCTTCGGGCCGCAGCGCCGCGCACGATCGCGACGATCCGCCGGGCGGTGCGGCGCTGGAAGGTCATGACGGAGAGGCCGACCACGTCGGGCTGGCGCTCGCGGACGAGCCGCGTCCACCGTCTCGCGCACCGCCCCTGGGCCAGGATGAGGTCCGCGACCGCCACCCGGTGGTGGGGATCGACGTTGCCGGCCAGGGAGGAGAGCGCGCCGTTGGGCATGCGGATGGCCACCGAGGACATGTGCTCGAAGGAGTCCGGCATCGACAGCAGCAGGACGTTCATCGGACGGCTTCCGCGAGGACATGGTACGCCCGTGCGCAAGCTCGGTCTGTCAACTCGGAAAAGATCGGCTACGATCAGGCGGGTCGTCCAACGCGAACGGCGGGGCATGAGCGGAGAGCGGGCGGACGTCGGCATCATCGGGGGCAGCGGCCTCTACGAGATGGAGGGCTTCCGGAGGTCGCGCGAGGTGGCGGTCGAGACGCCCTTCGGCCCGCCCTCCGACCGCTTCATGCGTGGGCACGCTCGAAGGCCGGCGCGTCGCCTTCCTGCCCCGCCACGCGCCGCGGCCACCGCCTCCTGCCCGCGCGAGCTGCAACTTCCGGGCCAACATCTTCGCCCTGAAGGCGCTGGGCGTGGAGCGGATCCTCTCCGTCTCCGCGGTGGGCTCGCTCAAGGAGAAGTACGCGCCCCTGCACATGGTGATCCCCGACCAGTTCGTGGACCGCACGCACGCAGCGGAAGTCCACGTTCTTCGGCCGCGGCCTCGTGGCCCACGTGGCCTTCGCCCATCCCTTCTGCGCCGACCTCTCGCGCGCGTGCTGGCCGAGGCCTGCGCGGAGGCCGGGCGCCACCATCCACGTGGGCGGCACCTACGTCTGCATCGAGGGCCCGCAGTTCTCCACCCGCGCCGAGTCGGAGCTCTACCGCTCGTGGGGCATGGACGTCATCGGCATGACCAACCTGCAGGAGGCGAAGCTCGCCCGCGAGGCGGAGATCTGCTACGCGACGCTGGCCATGGTCACCGACTACGACTGCTGGCACCCCGACCACGACGCGCGTGACCGTCGGAGCAGGTCATCGGCGAACCTCGGCGCAGAACGCGGCCACGGCCCAGGCCGTGCTGCGGGCGGCGGTGCGCCGCATGCCGGGCACGCCGCGCGAGCTGCGAGTGCGCGCAGCGCGCTGCGGAACGCGCTCATGACGCCCGCCGACGCTGGTGCCGGACGCAGGTCAAGCGCGACCTCGCGCCCATCATCGGGAAGTACATGCAGGTGAGCGATGTCCATCCTCGTCGTCGGCAGCGTCGCGTTCGACACCGTGGAGACGCCCTTCGGCACGGCGGAGCAGGTGCTGGGCGGCAGCGCCTCCTTCTTCTCGGTGGCCGCGTCCTTCTTCGCCCCCGTGAACCTGGTGGGGGTGGTGGGCGAGCGACTTCGGCGAGAAGGAGCTCGCCGCCTTCCGCGGGCCGGCCCATCGACCTCGAGGGCCTCGAGCGCATGGACGGCGCAGACCTTCCACTGGCAGGGCAAGTACTCCTACGACCTGAACTCGCGCGAGACCATCTGCACCGACCTGAACGTGTTCGAGTTCTTCAAGCCCAAGATCCCCGCGACGCTACCGGGCCTCGGAGCACGTGTTCCTCGGCAACATCGACCCCGTGCTCCAGCGCGACGTGCTCGACGCAGGTGGAGAAGCCGCGGCTCGTGGCCTGCGACACCATGAACTTCTGGATCTCGCGGCAAGCCCGAGGAGCTGCAAGAAGACGCTCGCGCGGGTGGACGTCCTCCTGATCAACGACGCCGAGGCGCGCGAGCTGTCGGGCGAGTGGAACATCGTGAAGGCGGCGCGGGCGATCCGGGCCATGGGGCCGTCGACGCTCGTGGTCAAGAAGGGCGAGCACGGGGTCGCTGATGTTCTCGGAGCGCGGGCACCTTCGCGGCCCCCGCCTATCCGCTCGAGGACGTCTTCGACCCCACCGGCGCGGGCGACACCTTCGCCGGCGGCTTCCTGGGCTACCTGGCGGCGCCGCGCGAGCCTCGGACGACGAGGCCCTGCGCCGCGCCGTGATCATGGGCAGCACGCTCGCCTCGTTCTGCGTGGAGGCCTTCAGCCTCGACCGCCTGCTCACGCCTGACCCGGCCGGAGATCGACGAGCGCTTCCGGCTGTTCAAGCGGCTCACGCACTTCGAAGAGCTGTAGCCGGCGCCGCCTAGCTGGTGGCGCGCGACTCCAGCATCGTGTTGACGATGGTCAGGAGCTTGTTCGCCGTGAAGGGCTTGTTGATGTACATGACGGCCCCCGACTCGAAGCCCTCGGCGAGCGCCTCGCCCCCGCCCTTGGCGGTGAGGAAGATGACGGGCACGTCCTTGAGGCGCGGGTCTTCCTTGATCTTCCGGCAGACGGTGAAGCCGTCGACCTCCGGCATCATCACGTCGAGCAGGACGAGGTCGAAGGCGTGCTCGGCCAGGAGCTTCAGGGCCTCCGGCCCCGCCGCCCGCGGCCGTCACGTCGAACCCCTTCTGCTCGAGGATCGTGCGCTCGAGGCTCAGGATGTTCTCGTCGTCGTCCACGACCAGGATCCTCTTGGCCATCAGGACCTCCGGAGCCGACGTCTCCGCAACCCGGCGATTCTAGCAAGCCACCACCGCGTTGTCAGCAATGGGTTTGTCGGGCTTCGAGCCAAAGCGCTCATTGCACGCGGACGCCGCCGCAGACGCCCGACTGGCTGCACGCTTCGTAGAGACCCGGTCCGTAGGCGAAGACGAGGAACTGGTTCTCGGGGTGGTTCCCGCAGAAGGGCGGCCGGATGGCCCCTTCCACGCAGGGCCTCAGGTTCGCGGTCCAGGTCGGGCCGTAGCGGTTCGTGTCCGCCGCCCTCCCCACGAGGACCGCGTCGCACATGGTCCGCTCGGGATGTCCTTCGGGCCGCGGCGGGCAGAACCGGCGGCGGTCCGTGAAGCCGATGGCCTCGCAGTAGTCCGGGTCGGGTCCGACGATCGGCGTCGAGTCCAGGATGAGTCGCGACGCGCCGACGATGTGGATTCCTACATCCACGCGCGCGAGCGGCGGCGGCTTGGGGCTCGCGCACGCCGAGGGGTCGATGTCCGGGGGCCGGGCCGGCGGGCGCTCCGACTCTTCGGGAGAAGGAGTGGCGGACGGTTGGGGAGTGGGAGCGAGCGCCAGGGGCTGGGGTACCGGCCGGGTCGGGGCGGGGGAGCCGCAGCCGACGACCGACGCGACGATCGCGGCGATTCCGCCCCGGCCCCACGCCGCTCGCGCCACCGGCCCTCCGTATCCCGACTCCTGCCAGAGCAGGCTCGGCGCCGTAAGAGTACGTCAACTGGGGAACGCGAGCGAGCTATTGGGCGGTGTACGAGCCGCACACGCCGTTCGGCCCGCACGCCCGGAACGTCCCGGCGCCCACGGCGAAGACGAGGAACTGGTTGCCGGGGTGGTTGTTGCAGTAGGGCAGGTTCCCGTCGCCAGCGGTGCAGGGATGGTTGTTCGCGCTCCAGGTCGGTCCGATGCGCCCCGTGTCCCCGGCCGTTCCGATGATGCCGGCCTCGCAGGCGAATCGATCGGGATGCCCCTCCGGCCGCACCGGACAGAACTGGCGGCCGTCGGTGAAGCCGATCTCGCGGCAAAAGGCGGCGTTGGGCCCCACGAGGGGCGTCGAGTCCAGGATGAGCCGCCCCGCGCCGACGATCAGCAGCCCGACCTGGATCCTCCCGAGCGGCGGCGGCGTGGGAGCGCTGCAGGAGCCGGACGGAGGGCTCCCCCCGCCTCCTCCGGGCGGGGGATCGTCCGGGGTGGGGGTGGGGCTCGGCCGCACCGTCGGCTGGGGAGCAGGCGCCGCCGGTATCGGGTTGATCGGGGTCAGTGGACCGCCGCCGGCGGGAGGGCCGGGGGCGGTCGGAGGATCCTCGTTGACCGTCTCGGAGCACCCCAGGAGCGCAAGGAGGCCGGCCGCGAGAAAAAGCGAGCGCGGGAGGGGGGTTCCCAGTGCGCGCATGACGACGAGGGTCACACGGGGCGGTGGGGCTGTCAACCCGAAATGCGCCTGGCCCCTACCGCTCCACCACCACTTCTCCGCAGTAGATCCCCTGGAAGCAGGCGGTGTACAGCCCGCTCTTGTAGGCCCAGAGGAGGTACTGGTTGTCCGGGTGATTCGCGCAGTTGATCAACCCGTCGCAGAAAGCGCCGTCGCGTTTCCACGTCGGCCCGAACCGGCCGGTATCGGCGGCCCTGCCCGCGATCATCTGCTCGCACGCGAAACGCTCGGGGTGTCCCTCGGGGCGCACCGGGCAGAAGCGCCGTCCGTCCGTGAACCCGACTATCCGGCAATAGTCCGCGTCGGGCCCCACGAGAGGCGTCGAGTCCAGCGTGTACTGGTTCGGTCCGCGAATGTGGACCTTGGCGTCGACCCGTCCGATCGGCCCCGGCAGCGGAGCGCCGCACCCGCCCGACCCTCCGGGAGGAGGAGTGGGAGCGGGCGTCGGGGCTGGGGCGGGGGGCAGCGGAGTCGGCGTCGCCCCGGGCGACGGAGTGGCGCTGGGGCGGGGCGACGGAGCCGGCGTCGATCCCGCCACGGGGAAGAAGGGGATCGGGATGGTGAGGGTGCCCGTACGGGTGGGGGCTGTGGGTGGCTCCTCCGTGATCGTGTGGCACCCGGCGAGAAAAGCCGTTGCCGAAAGGAAGCCGAGGAGGGACCTTTTCATGCGTGAGACCTCTTGCTAGAAAGTACATTAGAATCTCACACTCAAACCCTCTTTATGTCAAGCTTTTTTGTTATGGCCCCCCAATAATTCCCCCATTACGGCGGCGGCGGCCCGGGCCGAGGCGCCTGGCTCCCCCAGCCTCTTCCGGACCGTCAGGAGCGCCTCGCGCATCGGATCGAGCCGACTCGGGTCCTCCAGCAGCCCCAGGGCCTCGGTTGCGACGCGATCGGGGGTGAAATCGGCCTGGATGAGCTCGGGAACGATCCGACGCTCCGCGATCAGGTTCACCATCGCGTAGTGGGGAACCCGGACGAAGGGCCGGCCCAAGGCGTAGGTCACCGGCGACACCCGGTAGACCACCACCATCGGCGTGCCGAGGAGCGCGGCCTCCACGGTCGCGGTCCCCGAGGCGACCACCGCCACTTGAGCCGCTTCCAGCGCGGCGAGCGTCTGCCCCTGGACCGCGGTGACCGGCAGGGTGCCGAACGGCGCGCGCACCGCGGTCCGCTCCAATGCGGGAGCCACCGCCAGCAGGAAGCGCAGGTCCGGCCGCCGGCGGTGCATCTCCGCCGCCGCTCCCACGAGCGGGGGGATGTTGTGGGCCACTTCCTGGGGTCGGCTCCCGGGGAGAAGCGAGACGACCTTGGCCTGCGGCCGGAGGCCGAGGCTCTCGAGGAGCGCCCCGCGGTCGGGCGCGGGCTTCACGAGGTCCACGAGCGGGTGCCCGACGAACGTGACGGGCACGCCCTCGTCCCGGTAGAGCTTTTCCTCGAACGGGAAGATCACGAGCATCCGCGCCACCGTCTCGCGTATCCCGCGGATCCGGCCGCGGCGCCACGCCCAGATCTGGGGAGAGATGTAGTAGACGACGGGGATGCCGCGCTTCTTCAGCTGCCGAGCCAGCCTCAGGTTGAAGTCGGGATAGTCGACGAGCACCGCGAGGTCGGGCGGCTGCCGATCCACCTCGGCGAGAAGGCGGTCGAAGATGCCCCGGAGGCGGCGCAGGTGTCGTACGACCTCGAGCAGGCCGACGACGGCCAGCTCCCGCACGTGGGCGACGAGGTGGGCCCCCTGCGATTGGACGTGATCGCCGCCCAGGCCCATCACCGTCAGGCCGGGGTCGAGGACGCGGAGATGCCGAAGGAGCTCGCCGCCGTACAGGTCGCCCGACGGCTCACCACAGGAGAGGAGCAGGCGAGTCTGGTCGCGCAAGAGACCTCAGTATAGTCCGGAGCCGGCCACTGGCTGTCCTCGCGGAGGGACAGTGCCGCCGGACAGGGCAAAGGCTAAGATGAGGTAAATAGGTCTCTTGAAAGCCGAGGCCGACCTGCCGGACCGGGCACGTCTCTTGCTCCGTTCCATGGCAGCTTGTACCTCGGAAGCAGGGAGGGAGCGATGAGCGTCCGGTTTGCGGTGGTGGCCCTCGCGGCAGGTTTCCTGGTCGCCCCGGCGTTCGCCGACAACGCGCGTCAACGAGGCGGCGGCGGCTCGCCCCCCTCGGGCGGCTCGCGTCACCCTTCGGGCGGTTCCGGAAGCGCCCGGTCCCATTCGGGCGGAGGGTCCGGCGCGTCGCAGGGAAGCGCTCCGTCCGGCTCCGGCGACCGGACGATCGCCGAGAGGCGACACCCCCGGGCGGGCACCGGCACGGGGTCCTACCCTGGCTACGGCTACTCTCCCGGCTACTACCCGGGCTACTACCCCGGCTGGTACTACCCGTACTGGCCGTCCTACTACTACGGGGCGTACTACTCGAACTACGGCTGGGGGCCTTACGGGTACTACGGCGGCGGCTACGGCGGCGGCTACGGCGGGGCGGACTACTCCTACCGGACGGGCGGCGACGGAGCGGCCGTGCGCCTGCTCGTGGATCCGGAGAAGACGAAGGTCTACGTGGACGGCTACTACGCGGGAGTGGCCGACGACTTCGACGGGATGTTCCAGCGCCTCTACCTCGCTCCCGGCCGCCACGAGCTCGCGCTCAAGCTCGAGGGCTACCGGACGCACAAGATGCTCGTCTACGTCTCGCCGGGGCAGACGCTGAAGATCGAGCACGACCTGGCGAAGGGCACGGGTGCCGAGACGTACGAAGACCTGACGGGGGGCCGCGGCGCGGGCGACGAGCCGAACGAGCGACCCGGCTATCGCGACGACGACGACAACGACGTCAACGACGAGTTCGACCGGCTCCCCGCTCCGGCGCCGCGCGGAGGCGACGAGCCCAACCGCCCGGACGCGAGCCGGCTGCGCCTGGACGTGCGTCCCTCGGACGCGTCCGTCTACCTGGACGGACAGTTCCAGGGCTCGGCGGGCGAGCTCGGCGAGCTCATCCTGGCACCCGGCTCGCACCGCGTCGAGGTCGTCCGGCCGGGCTTCCGCACCGAGGAGCGGGACGTGCAGCTCAAGCCCGGATCCTCGCGGATGATCACGATCGAGCTCGCCCGGCCCTGAGCGAGGCTCCGGCGCTAGGACGGTCGTTCCTCCCGGTCTCGCCCCGCGTCGGCCAGGATCTCGGCCGCCTTCCGGACGCATTCCGCGCAGACGAATAGCCGGCCGGAGTCGACGCCCGACTCCCGGTCGCCCCCGCAGAGCGCGCAGCGCGCGGGGGCGGCGCGGAACTGGAGCGGCGTGCGCTGGAGCCGCTGCAGCCGGGCGATGAGCGCCTGCTGCGAGCGGGTCTCGTCGGCCATCCGTCGAGAGAGGATGGCGAGGCAACGTCGCAGGACCCGGGCGGCGCCGACGTAATCGGAGGCGGCGAGGGCGCGCTGCCAGGGACCGCTGAACCGCCGGGTCGGCGCGGCCGCGAAGGCGTGCTTCACGGCGGGGAGTCGAGGCGGCGCGTCGCCGTCCGCCATGCCCTGCAGCCGCCGCTCGAGGGCGAGAAGCTCGTGCAGGGCGCGCGTCTCGGCATCGAGCCGCGCGCTCGACTGTGCGGAAACGGCGGCCATCGCTTCGCCCAGGATCGCGCGCGTTTTCGCGTAATCGCGCCGGGCGAGGGCCGCCTGCCACTCGGCATGGTATCGGCGCAGTGTCGAAGCCACGGCGCGTCGTGTCACGTCAATCCCTCTTCGGTCCTACGCTCGGCGCGGCCGGACGGATTGCCGGGCGAGGGTCAGTTGCCGCCGGCGGCGGCGAGGGCGCTCGGAGCGGGGCGGAACACTTCCTGGTAGATCCGTCCCGCCACTCCCGAAGCCTGGTGGCCCGCTGCCGTGGCGCAGGAACACCACGAGGACGATCGACGGCCGGTCGGCGGGCGCGTAGGAGGCGAACCATCCGAGGCTGGAGCAGGTGCCGGTCTTGCCCGCCACCATCACGTCGGGATCGAAGGCGCCCGGTGGCGCTGCCCTCGTTGACCGCGGACAGGAAGCCCTCGGCCAGCCCCGTCGAGCCGTGTCCCCTCGGGGAGGCGCCAGCGCTCCCGGGGAACGAAACCCGCGGACGCGTCCACCTGCGGCTGGTAGACGACGCCGCCGTTGACCGTGGCGGAGACGAGCACCGCGAGCTGGACGGCCGAGGTCTCGATGCCCGCGGCGTGGCTCGAGAGATGGCCCACGTACTCCGGGCGCACGAACGCGGGCACGCGCCCTGCGGTCTCTCCCGTGAGGTTGATGCCCGAGGGCTCGCCCAGGCCGAGGAGCTGCGCGTAGCTGCTGGATCTTCTCGTAGCCGAGCTGCTCGCCCACCCACTCGAAGTAGGGGTTGCAGGAGACGGCGAGGGCGCGTCGCAGGTCGATCGGCCCGTGGCCCGGCCACATCGCAGCAGCCCTTCTGGCAGTTGTAGACGGTCGTCGGGAGTGATGACGCCCTCGGACAGCCCGGCGATCGCCACCACGATCTTGAAGACCGAGCAGGGCTGGTAGGCGCGGAACAGCGCGTTCTTCGGATTGACCAGGGCGATCACGCGCCCGGTGCAGGGGATCCATCGCCACCACCGCTCCCGCGGTGGTCCCGAGCGCGCGCCGACACGCTTCGCCGACGAGCAGGTCCCGCTCGGAGGCGTCGGGAGGCACGATGACGCTCGGAAGCACGCGGCGTCCGGCGAGCGCGCGTTCGCGCGGGGGCCCGCCGCGGCGCGGCAGGGACGGCGGCCAGGACGAGGAGCGAGGGCGCAGGACGCGCCGCGACGCTCGTCCCAGCATTCCATGTGCACGACTAGCACGACAGGGAGCCGATCGGGCCTTGTACCTCGGGCGGCGGACGGCCATAGAATCGCGCCTCTTCGGACAAGGAGCCACGAGCATGTCCTGTTGCACGCCGTCGAAGGTCGCCCTCATCCTGGCCCTGGCCATCGGCGCGCCCGCGTCGGCGCGCGCCCAGAAGCTCGACAAGGACGACAAGAAGTGGCTGGACGACGGTCCGGCCCATCATGCTCCCCGACGAGGAGAAGACGTTCAAGGACCTCAAGGACAAGGCGGACCGCGCGGAGTTCCAGAAGATCTTCTGGGCCCGCCGCGACCCGAACCTCGAGACGCCCGAGAACGAGTACCAGGCAGCAGTACCAGACGCGCTGCGTAACCGAGGCCGACACCCAGATCCAAGGTCCCCGGTCGGCCGGGCGCGGAGACGGACTGCGGACGCGCTCATCCTGCTGCTCGGCAAGCCCGACGAGGTGCAAGAAGGCGTCGGGCGCCGACACTCCCGGCGCGCGCGGACCGCCGAGACCTGGACCTACAGCGACCGCCCCGGCGGCCAGACCTTCACGGGCGGCAAGGCCGAGATCGACGTTCGACGCGGACTGCACCTGCCCCGGCGGGCTACAACGAGCAGCTGAACCGGCTCGCGGAAACGCAAGATCGCGCAACCCAACATCGACTACAGAATCGGGCCGGACAGGCACCTCGTCAAGCTCGCGGACCAGCTGCCCAAGCCTTCACCCGGCGCAGGCGCTGCTGAAGACGCCGCGCCAGGACTTCCCGCTCGCGGCGCATGCCACCTTCATCAAGGTCCAGGACGGAGGGACGGCCCTTCTCGGTCTCGTCCAGGGCGATGCGAGCGGCCTCACCGTGACGGACGCGGGAGGCAAGAAGACCGTGAAGGTGGTGGTGGCGGCGCAGGCGAAGAACGAGGAGGGCAACGTGTCCGCGTTCGCGGAGCAGCCGGCCACCGCGGACGTAGCCGCGGACGGCTCCTTCGTCGCCTCCTACCGGATGCAGCTCAAGCCCGGGAAGTACAGCCTGGAGGCGGGGGCCCTCGACGAAAAGAACGGCAAGGGCTCGCTGACCACCGTCGCGGTGGAGGTGCCGAGCTTCAGCCAGGGCGAGGTCACCGCCACCGTCCTCATCCTCCAGAACGTCGAGGACATTCCGGCAGGGTCGAAGACGGACCCCGAGCACCCGTACGCGGCCTTCGAGCTGCCCACGGCCCGGCTTCTGCCCTACTTCGGCCAGGTCCTCAAGAAGAGCGACACGCCCTCGATCTTCTACCAGTTCTACGACGCCCAGGTGGATCCGGTCACGGGCAAGGCCTCGGGCTCCGTATTCCTGTCGGTGCTGAAGGACGGAAAGGCGCCGGTGGCGAAGGCGGAGCCGCAGCCCTTCGACAGCCCCGTGGGGGGGAACCTCGTCGGTCCGCTCCCCCTGGCCAAGTACGAGCCGGGGAAGTACGTCGTCCAGGTCCGCAAGGTCAGCGACAAGGTGGCGAACAAGGAGCGCACGGTCGAGGTGCCTTTCGAGGTGAAGCCTTAGAGCGCCGGAGCGGGGCTGATGAACAAAGCGGAACTGATCGTCCGCGTCGCCCGGGACGCGGGGCTCACCAAGGCGGACGCGAGCCGGCGCCCTCGACGCCTTCGCTCGAGCAACGTCGGGAAGACGCTCACGAGGGGCGAGAAGGTCACGACTCGTGGGCTTTGGCAGCCTTCTGCCGTGGGCCGTCGCCGGGCCCGCGACGGGCGCGACCCGCGCACGGGCGCGCCCATTCGCATCGCCGCGCGCCGCGTTCCCGAAGTTCTCCCGCGGGCAAGGAGCTCCGGGGTCTGGTGGCTAGGCCGCCTTCTTGCGGCGGGCGCCCGTGCGCAGCACCTCGAGCGCCTTGTCGAGGATGGGATCGCCGGGAGCCTCGCCCTCCGCCGGTCTCGTCGGCGCGATTGGCCACGGGGACCGATCGGCTCGACGCCCGGCCGTGGATCGGCGTTCCCTTGGGCGAGGAGTAGCGGGCCACCGTGAGGACGAGCCCGCCCTCGGGGAGCGGGCACCGCCTTCTGGATCGCCCGCGCGGCCGAACGTGCGCTCGCCGACGAGCGAGCGCCCGGCCGGCGTCGAGGAGGGCCGCGGCCACGATCTCCGCCGCTCCCGCGCGTCCCGGTGTCCACGAGCACCGCCAGCGGGCCGTCCCAGACGGAGCGCGCGGGATCGGCGCTCAAGACCTGCTCCGCGACCTTGGACGCCCGCGAGCTTGGCCACCACCCCGCCCTTCACGAACAGCTCGGCCACCTTCACGCCCTCCGCGGGCGGCGCCGAAGCGCGGCGTCGCGCAGGTCGAGCACGAGGCGCACGCGCCCCGCCGCGCTTCAGCGTCTCCACCTCGCCGCGCACCTCGTCGGCCACCTTCGGGGTGAACTCGGGGATCTTCAGGTAGCCGGTCGCCGTCCTCGCAGCACCCGGCCGCTGGGGGAGCCGGGGACGATGCGCTCGCGCACCACCGAGACGTCGAAGGGATCCTGGCCCGCGCGCAGGATGCCCGAGCTTCACCACCGAGCCCGGGGCGCCGCGCAGCAGCCGCTGGCCGCGTGGAGCGCCCAGAGGCGCGCGAGTGCCGGCCGTCGATGCTCTTCAGGATGTCTCCCGTGCGCAGGCCGGCCTTCTCCGCGGGGGAGCCCGCGCGCGCGGCCACCACCATCAGGAAGCGCGAAGCGCCGGGTGAGCACCGCGCCGATGTCCGCGTCCGTCCTCGCGCGGCGGCTGCTGGTAGAGCCGGAACTCCTCGGGGTCGAGGTAGGCGCTGTCGCCGTCGAGCGCGTCGTCGAGGCCCAGGCGCGCTCCCGCCATCGCGCGGTCGAGGTTCACGGGCTCCACGTAGGCCTCGAGCACGAGGCGCACGACCTCGTTGAAGATGGCGAGCTGGCCGTAGCTCGTGTCGCCGAGCACGCGGCCGAGGAGCGAGCCGAGGGCGACGTAGCCGATGAGGGCGGTGGAGAGCGAGGGCGACGAGAAGACGACTGCGCGGACTCATGGAGGCAGTATAGCAGCCCGGGGACGGTCCTATTTCCTGAGCCAGTCCAGCGGGATCCTCGGGCCGGCCCTGGAAGCGCATCTCGAAGTAGAGGCCCGGCCCCTCGACGCTCGTGGCCCCCACCGTGCCCAGCACGTCGCCCGCGGCGACCTTCTGGCCGACCTCCACGCCGGCCTCGCCCGAGGTGGGCGTACAGGGAGTGGTGCTTCGCCTCCGTGGTCGAGCACCACCATCAGGCCGTAGCCGCGGAAGTGGTCCGCGAAGACGATCGTCCCCTCGTAGACGGCGCGGACCGGGCTGTCCAGCGGCGGACTCGATCTCGATACCGTTCTGAACCGTGTAGGTGTCGAAGCGCGGGTGCTTGTGGCGGCCGAAGCCCGAGCGGACGCTTCCCGTCCGTGGGCCAGGGCAGCGGGCCACGGAACGCGGACACCGGCACCGCCACCTCCCCTCCGCCGAAGCCCTCGAGGAGGCGGCGGAGCTGGCCCTCCGCCTCGCTCCAGCTCCTCCACGTAGGCGGCGTGCGTCTCCTTCCTCTCGACGATCGAGGTCAGGAGCTCGGTCTTCTTCTGCCGCTCGGTCGTCCAGCTCGCGCCGCGCCCCCTCGAGCTGCGCTCGCAGCGCCGTGGCTTCGCGCGTCCGGCGCACGAGGTCCGCCCGCGTGTCCGTGAGCGACTGGAGGTCGGCCCGGAAGCCGGCCATCCGCTCGTTGTCGCGGCGGGCGAGCGCGCTCACGAAGCGGTAGCCGCGGAAGAAGTCGGAGGGCCGGTCCACGGAGAGGAGCAGGCGCAGGTAGCTCAGCTCGCCCAGCTTGTAGAGGGCGCGGGCGTGGGCCGCGAGCAGGGGGCGCGCTCGCCGCAACACTCTCGTCCAGCTCCTTGACGCGCTTCGCCGTGGCCTCGAGCTGCGCCTGGTTGCGCTGCAGCTCGAGCTGGCTCTCGCGGAGCTCCGCGGTCCGGAGGCGCACCAGCACGTCGAGCTCCTCCACCTCCCCGAGCAGGCTCTTCTCCTGGCTGCGCAGCCGCACGAGCTCGCGCTCCAGGGCCTGCTTCCGCTCCTGCACGCGCCGCAGCCGATCGTCCGAACGTGCGGTCGGTGAGGGGTCGGGAGAGGGAGCCGGCGGCGCGTGCAGGAGGAGCAACAGGAGAGGCGCGATCATCATGGCCTGGTCACATGACCGGCTTGCCGTCCAGGTCCGCGGGCATCGGCACCTCGAGGAGCTTCAGGATCGTGGGACCGAGGTCCATGATGTGCGGCTCGTCCGTGGCGATCCTGCGGTTCGAGAAGAAGACGCCGCCGCTGATCTCGGTGGCGGTGGCGCAATGGTCGCCGCTCCACTTCCGATTGTTGTTCTCGACCACCGCGCGCCGGATCGTCCCCAGCGTGTCCTGCCAGCCCACGCGGTAGCCGTCGTTGAAGCCGACCTGGAGGTCGGGGGCGTCCTTGATGTACTCGCCCTTGTAGATGTCGTCGCGCCGGTAGATCGCGCGGAAGATCTTCTCCTTCGAGTCCGGGTCCACGAGCTCCACGAGCTTCGTCGCGATCTCGTCCTGGAGCGCCTTGTACTCGGCCCCCGAGGACACGACGCCCTTCGACTCGCGTCCCTTGAGGTTGAAGTAGATCTGGCCGAGGCCCACCGCGTAGGCCCGGGTCTTCGACCAGTCGACGCCCTCCCAGAACTTGCCGCGGCCGAACAGATCCTGGAGCGTCTTCTCCTGGCTCTGGCCGTGGAAGGCCATGTACCCGTTCTGGACGAGCCAGGTGTTGAGGTTCACCTCGCGGCGGAAGGAGTGGAAGCCGTGGTCGGACATCACCATGAAGACGGCGTCCTTCGGCACCTTGGCGCGCAGCCGGCCCACGAGGTCGTCGGCCCGCCGGTAGACCTTCTCGATCGCGTCGCCGTACTTGTCGGCGAGGTCCTTGTCGTACATCGGGTGCTTGGGGTCGATGAGGCGCCACATCATGTGCGAGACCCTGTCCGTCGTCTCGATGGCGGCCACGAAGAGGTCCCAGTCGTCCTTCTTCAGCCGCTCGAAGATGATGCGCTCGCGGTCGTCCATCGCCTTGTCGGAGTCGTAGAGGAACTCCGCCTCGGTGAGGCGGCCCTCGTTGAGCGGCTTGTCGCCGGACTCCGCCCAGCCGAGCGTGCGGTAGAGACCGAGGGCCTGGGCGAGCTCCGCGGAGAAGCCGTCGGGCTTGGAGATCGGGATCGGGGGATTCCGCGGGTCCATGTTCACGGGGGAGGCGTAGATCCTGAGCTCGCGGTCGGCGTCCTGCAGGAGGAACTGCGTGATCCCGTGCACGCGGATGAGCGCATTGATCTTGAAGGTCAGGGGCACCCAGGGGCTCCAGTCGCCCTTCTTCAGCTTGACCTTCTGTCCCTGGATCTCGATCTCGGCCTCGCCCGATCCTTCCTTCCAGCGCACGGTCATCGGGAGGTTGATGTCCTTGCCCGTGGCGAGCGCGTCGAGCCGCGCGGTTTCCTTGTCCGTGAGACCGCCCGCGGCTTTCCGCTTCTTGAGCTCCGCCTCTTCCTGCTTGAGGATCGGGTTCTCGGGTCCCTTCAGCACGGTCATCGCCGTGCCGTCCTCGGGGAGCAGCCGCTTCAGGAATCCCCCGAACTCCGTGTTCCCTTCCTCGAAGGACGAGAGGTCGCTGGCCCAGTAGTAGAACGTCCCGAGCGTGCCGCGGATGTCGGGGAGGGGGAGCCCGCCCAGCATCTGTCCGTGGTGGAGATCCTCGGGGGGAAAGGTCACGGGCACGGTCAGCACGACGGACCGTATGCCGTCGTTCGCCGCGTGCACCCAGAACGACGTCCCCCCGCGCGTGGAGATGATCCGGGGGCGCTTCTTCGGGAAGAAGCCCCACAGGAACTCGGGGGGCTCGCGCCGGATCATGTTGAAGTCCGGGAGGTACGTGTCGAAGTCGCGCCGCAGGAAGTCGTAGATGCTGTGCTTGCCCGGGTTCACACCGGTGGCGAAGCTCGCCCAGGCCGTCGGGGATTCCGAGGGCTGCGTGGTGTTCAGGGTGCGGAAAGTCCCTTCCTCCGACAGCGTCTTGAGGTTCGGCAGCTTCCCTTCGTCCATCCACTTCCGGGCGAGCGTGGGGTCCATGCCGTCGAAGCCGATGACGAAGACACGCTGCTTCGCGCGTCGCAGGGGCTTGCCGTCGGTCGCCTTCGAACACCGTACCAGCGGAATCACGAGGACGAGGCCGACTGCGAAAGCGACGGAGCGACGCGCGAAGCTTGTGAGCATCGGCCGATTCTAGCCGAGGCCCCGTTGGAGCCGGTAAAGCCACGGCTGCTCCGACTGGACCGAGGGGCCGTCCCGACATGTCGAACTCCGCCCGGAATGGGTGGGACGGTAACGTGGAGCGCCGAAAGACACACCTCCGCCTTTGATCCATCCTAGGGCAGCTGTCTTGGCTCGAAACGAAGGACGGAAAGTGTGCCGGGGTCCGAACAGATCGCGAGACTCCGGAGAGTCGTCTGATTATTCGTTAGGCGCGGACCCATTGCGTCCGGCCTCGGGTCTACAGTCGTCGCATGTCACTCGAACGGCCGCTCGAATCACTCTCCGACGACGCGCTCCTTCGCGGGCTTTCCCTTGCCCTCGGTCAGTCCCGCCGTGTCGACGCCGACCTCGTCGCCCACATCGGCGAGGTGGAGGCTCGACGGCTCTACGCCCGCGAGGCCTTCCCTTCCATGTTCGTCTACTGCACGGATGTCCTCCATCTCTCGGAGGCCGAAGCCTACCTGCGGACCACCGTGGCCCGGGCGGCTCGGCAGCATCCTGTCCTCCTCGAGATGCTCGCGGACGGCCGACTCCATCTGAGCGGCATCGCGAAGCTGGCATCGCTGCTCACGCGGGAGAACCGGGATGTGCTCCTCGCTCGCGCCGTCCACAAGTCCAAGCGCCAGATCGAGGAGCTCCTCGCGGAGTGGGCTCCGCGGCCCGACGTTCCTGCCGTCCTGCGGAAGCTGCCCCACCGGGCGACCCCTCCGGATCGAGCCGAGGTCTCCTCGGTCCATCTCCTTCCGGACGGAGTTCCGGGCTCGATGTCTCCAGATCGTCCGGACGCGGTTCCGCCGACCGTCCCCGCCGGTACCGTGGTCGTCCAACCCCTCTCCCCGGCACGCTACAAGGTGCAGTTCACCGCGGGAGCCGAGCTTTACCAAGCTCGAGCGGCTTCGGGCTCTCTTGCGCCATGAAGTACCGGACGGAGATCTCGCCCAAATCATCGAGAAGGCGGTCAGCGAAAAGCTCGAGCGGCTGGAAGCCCGGAGATTCGGCCGTACGCGCGCACCGCGCAAGGAGCCGGTGCGGACCGATCCCTCGTCGCGGCACATCCCGGCGACGGTTCGATGTGCCGTGCACCAGCGGGACGGAGGCCGTTGCCGCTTCGTGGACGGCCAGGGGCGAAGATGTCCCGAACGGCACCGCCTCGAGTACCACCACCGGCATTCGTTCGGGTTTGGGGGCGGCCACGGGATCGACAACATCTGCCTGATGTGCCGGGCCCACAACCAGCGGATGGCCGAGGTCGATTATGGAAGGAAGGCCATGTCCTGGCACTCGGGATCGACACGGAAGACTCAACTCCGGCCGGAATGGGTAGGACGGTAACGTCGTCCAAACGGGTAGAGCTACTCCAACACCTTCCCCCTGGTCTCCGGCAGCGCCATCGCGAGCAGGGCGGCCGCGAAGAACGCCCCGGCCTGCAGGAAGAACGCGGAGCCCAGGCCGTAGGTGTTTGCGAGCGCGCCCACCACGAACGGAGCGGCGGCGCTCAACCCGCGGCCGATGTTGTAGCTCACGCCCATCGCCGTGGCCCGCACCTCGGTGGGGAAGAGCTCGGCGGTGAGCGCGCTGAAGCCCGAGAAGAAGCCGGTGCCGAAGAAGGCGACGAAGGGCCCGAGCACGAGCAGCCAGGCCGGGCTCGTGGCCAGGCCGTAGAGCGGGACGAGCGCGGCCGCGACGAGCAGGTACGTGACATAGCTCCGCCGGCGGCCGAACGCGTCCGCGGCGAACCCGAAGAGGACGTAGCCGAACCACTTGCCGACGCCCATCACGATCAGCCAGGTGGTGGTGGCGAAAAGGCCCAGACCGCGTCCGCCCTGGGACACGGGCAGGGCGAGATAGGCGGGGATCCACGTGAAGAGCCCCCAGTAGCCGAACATGCCGAGGGCGTTCATGGCGGTGGCGAGGAGGCCGTTCCTGCGGATGTCGGGGCGGAGGAGCACCCGGAGCGCTCCCTCCCTTCGGCCCCCTTTCTCCAGCCAGACCGCGGACTCCGGCACGTCCCGGCGGATCCAGAAGACGAGAAGCGCGGGGAGGATCCCCACGAAGAAGACGGCCCGCCATCCGAAGCGGGGGAGCACGACGCCCACCACGGCGGCGGCGACGATCTCGCCGATCGCCCAGCTCGACTGCATGAGGCCCAGCGCCTTGCCCCGGTGCGCGGGCCGCCAGGTCTCGGCGATGAGCGCGGCCCCCGTCGTCCACTCCCCGCCCATCCCCAGGCCGAGCAGGAAGCGGAAGATCGCGAGCTGCACGACGGTGTCCGAGAGCCCGCAGGCGCCGCTCGCCGCGGAGTAGACGAGGATCGAGAGCATGAGGGCGCGGGTGCGGCCGACGCGGTCGGCGAGGAACCCGAAGAGAAGTCCGCCGATGGCCGAGGCGAGGAGGGTGAGCGAGTTGAGCAGGCCGCCCGTCCTCTTGTCCATCCCGAGGTCGGCCATGAGGTGCGCGAGGACGAGCGAGTACAGCATCACGTCCATCGCGTCGAGCATCCAGCCGAGGCCGCCCGCGACGAGCGAGCGGCGCTCGGCCACGGTCACGTGGGCGGGCCAGTCGAGGCCGAGAACGCGTCGGGTGGCGGCGGGGGCGGTGACGGCAGGGGAGCCGGACACGAGGCGGATACTAACCCGCCGGAGGCGCTTGGCCTTATCGTGGGGGCCGTGAGCAGGGCACCCCGGCCGCGCTTCGTGTTCTCGGAGTTCGCTCTGTCGCCGGCGCGCCGGCTTCTGCTGCGGAGCCGCCGCGAGGTCCCGCTCATCCCGCGCTACTTCGATCTCCTGGTCCTCCTCGTCGAGCGGAGGCCGGAGGCCGTGACGCGGCGCGAGATCCTGGACGCGGTCTGGAGCGACGTGGTGGTCAGCGACGGCGCCCTGAGCCAGGCCGTGCGCACGCTGCGGCGGGCCCTCGGCGACGATCCCCGCGAGCCTGTCTTCATCCGCACCGTGTCGCGACACGGCTATCGATTCGTCTTCCCCGACGTGCTCGAGCAGCCCGACGGGGAATCGGCGGACGATCGCGTCGACGCAGGCGAGCCGCCCTCCGCCGCGCCCTCGCCCCCGCGCGACGGCGATCCCATGGCCGCCGCTCTCGAGCGCCTGACCGCCACCGGTCCGCTGGACGGAGAGGAGCAGGCGTGAGGCGGCGGAGACGCTTCACGCACTGGGCACCGATGAAGCGCTGGCGCGACTCGATCACCACCCCGGCCGCGCGCGCGCGCGCGCCCTTCTCCGCGACACGCGCTGGGACGTGGCGGGGGCTCGACCCGTGCCGCTCGCGGGTCGGGACCTTCCGGCGACGCTCGTCTGGCTGGTGTGGCTGCGCTTCCGGCGGGCGGTGCGCGTCGCGAGCGGGCGCTGGGTGGGAGCCGCGGCGGGAGGGGCGCTCACCGGGCTCCTCGCGGGAATCGCGGGGGGGCTCGTCCTCTGCTTCGGCCCCGGCTCCCACGCCTCGCCGGGTGTGCCGGCGGCGCTCGGCCTCGTGGGGCTGGTCGTGGGCGGACTGGGAGCCTCGGGAGTGGGGGCGGGACTCGCTGCCGCGGAGGTGCTCTTCCGCTCGCGGCGCGGGCCCGCCCTCGTCGCGGGAGGAGCGCTCGGGGGCGGGGTGGTGGGAGCGGGAGCGCACCTCCTCGCACTGTGGACGATCCAGAGCCTCTTCGGCCGCGACCTTTCGCCGACCGCGGGCGGATTCGAAGGGCTCGTGCTGGGAGGGGCAGCAGGCCTCGGGTACGCTCTTTCGACCCCGCGCGCCGAGGGGGGCATGGCCGCGCCGCGCGGCTGGGCCCGCGCCCGCGTCGTGCTCGCCACGGGTCTCGCGTGCGCCGCCGCCGCCGCCATCCTCGGTGCGACCGGCAGCTACCTCGGGGCGATGAGCCTCGATTTCGTGGCCCGCGCCTTCCCCGGATCGCAGGTCGGCGTCCAGCCCCTGTCGCGCCTTCTCGGCGAGAGCGAGCCTGGCCTCGTCACCCGCGTGGTCATCAGCGGGGGCGAAGGTCTCCTGTTCGGGGCGGGCCTCGCGCTGGGCCTCACGCGCCGTCCGCCGCCATCGTCCTGACCCGCTCACCGGACCCTCACCATCCCGTCAGGTCTCGCTCAGTGCTTCCGCCGAGGTTCCCGACTACGCGCTCGGCGCGGGAACGGGGGACAGGGTGGCGGCCAGCCTTTTCGTCAGCATGCAGGAGTCGGCGTCGGTTCGCGTCTGCCGTGACGTGGTCGACCTCCGGACGGAGGCCCGGGTCCAGTTCGTCGACCTGACGGCGCTCGTGGCCGAGCGCGTCCGGCGCTCCGGCGTCGCGGACGGGATCGTGCTGGTGCAGAGCCGGCACACCACCGCCGCCGTGATCGTGAACGAGAACGAGCCGCTCCTCCTCGAGGACTTCCAGGATCTCCTCGAGCGCTGGGCGCCCGGGGGCGCCCGCTACCGCCACAACGATCTCGCGGCCCGCGTGGCCCCGCCTCCCGACGAGCGCCCCAACGGCCAGGCGCACGCGCGGACACTCCTCCTCGGCGTCTCCGTCTGCCTGAGCGTGATCGGCGGGCGGATCGACCTCGGCGAGTGGCAGAGCGTCTTTCTGGTGGAGCTGGACGGGCCGCGGAAGCGGTCGGTCTGCGTGCAGGTGCAGGGCGTCCCCGAGGACGGCCGTCCGTGAAGGTCAAGATGATCCTGCCCGCTCTCACGGAGGCGGTCAGCCCGTTCTTCCGGCCGATCAAGTACTCGCTCTTCCCGCCCGCTCGGCCTCGCGACACTCGCCGGATACCTGGGCGAAGGGGACGAGGTCTCGCTCCAGGACGAGCACGTCGAGCGGCTCGCGCTCGACGACGAGCCCGACCTCGTGGTGATCCAGGTCTACATCACCTCCGCGCAGCGGGCCTATCGCCTCGCCGACCACTATCGCCGGAAGGGCGCCTACGTGGCGCTCGGCGGTCTGCACGTGACCTCGCTCCCCGAAGAGGCGGCGCGTCACGCCGACAGCATCTTCCTCGGCCCCGGCGAGGACATCTGGCCGCAGTTCCTCGCCGACCTCCGCGCGGGACGTCCGCGCCCGTCTACCGCTCGCCCGTGCGGACGCTCGCCGGCCTGCCGCCGATCCGCCGCGACCTCATCAAGCGCCATCTCTATCTCGTGCCGAACTCGATCGTGGTCTCGCGCGGCTGCCCGCACATCTGCGACTTCTGCTACAAGGAGGCCTTCTTCGACGGAGGCAAGGGCTTCTACACGCAGCGCGTGGACGACGCCCTCGCGGAGATCGAGCGCCTTCCCGGCCGTCACCTCTACTTCCTGGACGATCACCTCTTCGGCGACGTGCGCTTCGCCGCCGCCCTCTTCGAGGGGATGCGGGGGATGAAGCGCGTCTGGCAGGCGGCGGGAACGGTGCAGCTCGGTCCTGAAGCCGGCGCTCCTCGAGAAGGCGGTGGCGTCCGGCCTGCGCAGCCTCTTCGTCGGCTTCGAGACCCTGAACCCCGCGAGCCTCCGCGCCCAGGGCAAGGTGCAGAACCTCCACCGCGACTACGCCGAGGCGGTTCGGCGCCTGCACGGCCTGGGGGTGATGGTGAACGGCAGCTTCGTCTTCGGGATGGACGAGGACGACGCGTCGCGTCTTCGACCGGACCGTGGGCTGGGCCATCGAGCAGGGGATCGAGACCGCGACCTTCCACATCCTCACGCCGTATCCAGGCACCGCGCTCTACGAACGCATGGAGAAGGCCGGCCGCATCCTGCACCGCGACTGGGACCTCTACGACACGCGGCACGTCGTCTTCGAGACGCGCGGGATGAGCGGCCGAGGAGCTCGAGGCCGGATACTGGCGGGCCTATCGGGACTTCTATCGCTGGGGCTCGATCCTTCGCGGGGCCGCGACCAAGCCTTCGTGGCGCGACGGCCTACGCCACTTCGCCTATGCCGCGGGCTGGAAGAAGTTCGAGCCTCTCTGGGACTTCGTCATACGGGCCCGGAACGTCTCCCGGGCGCTTCCCGTCCTGGAAGCGATCCTGGGAGCGACTACCGTGTCTTCAACCGGCCACGCGGGTGGGGCCGCCGGGCCACGGCCCGATGTCGTCTCGCCGGCGCATTCGCGGCCGATCGACGACGGCATGGAGCCTGCACGCGCGGTGCTCGCGTGACTCCGGAACGGTTCTGGCTCGCCGCGGCCCTCTTCCACTGCGCGGTCCTCGTCGCCCTCGTCCCGGTGGCCGCGCGCTGGTGGACGCCCGAGACCTGTCGACGTCCGACTGCCGCGTGGATCTGGGGGCTCGGAGCCGCCATGGGCTGGCTGGCGGCGTTCGCGTACGTCGCCGCGTTCCTCGCCCCGGTCATCACGAACCCGGACAACCTCCGCCTGCTGGCGGTGGGCGGGTCGCCGACTAGATGTCGCAACTCTGTCTGGAATGGGTAGGACGGTAACGCCGGCACTCCATCCCGTCGAGGCCGAGGCTACTGACTGCGCGGCTCCCCCTGCTTCGCCGCGGCCAGGTACTCGTCGATCTGGCTCTCGAGCACGACGAGCGGCACCGAGCCGTTGCGGAGCACCGCGTCGTGGAACTCGCGCACGTCGAAGCGCGGGCCGAGGGCCTGCTCGGCGCGCTGCCGCAGCTCGCGGATCTTCAGCTCGCCCATCTTGTAGGCGAGGGCCTGGCCCGGCCAGCCGATGTAGCGGTCGATCTCGGTCGTGACCTCGTGCACGCGAGAGCGCCGTGTTGTCGGCGAGGTACGTCGAGCGCCTGGTCGCGCGTCCAGCCCTTCGCGTGCATGCCGGTGTCCACGACCAGCCGGCAGGCCCGCCACATCTCGTAGGTGAGGCGGCCGAAGTTGCTGTAGGGGTCCTGGTAGAAGCCGGCCTCCAGGCCCAGGCACTCCGAGTAGAGCCCCCAGCCCTCGCCGAACGCGTTCGACGTAGTCGTAGCGGCGGAAGGCGGGGAGGCCCTGTCAGCTCCTGCTGCGAGCGCGGTCTGCAGGTGGTGGCCGGGGACGGCCTCGTGCAGGGTGAGCGCCTCCAGCGTGTAGAGCGTGCGCGTCTCGAGCGCGTAGGTGTTGACCCAGTACTGCCGCGCGCGCGTCCCGTCGATGGGCGCTCCGTTGTAGCGGCCCGCCGTGTACTTGGGGGCGATGTCCGCGGGCACGGGCTCGACGCCGTAGGGCTGGCGCGGGCAGCGTCTTGAAGAGCGAGGGCAGCCGGCCGTCCATGCGCTTCGCGATGTACGAGGCTTCCTTCAGCAGCTCCTCGGCGGTCTTCGGGTAGAAGCGCGGGTCCGTGCGCAGGAACTCCAGGAACTCGGGGAAGCCCTTCTCCCACTTCAGCTGCTTCGAGCACCGCCGTCCATCTCCGCCCGGATGCGCGCCACCTCCTCGAGGCCCATCCTCGTGCACCTCGTCGGGCGTGACGTCGAGCGTCGTGAAGTGGCGGACGCGGTAGGCGTAGTACTCGCGCCCCTGGGGCAGCGTCCGAGGCCCCGATGGTGGGCCGGGCCTTCGGGAGGTACTCCCTGGTCATGAACTCGAGCAGGGCGCGATAGGCGGGGACGACTCCGCGCTCGATGGTGGCACGCCCCTCCTCGCGCAGGCGCTCGCGGTCGGCCTCCGGCACGCCGTCGGGGAAGGCGGCGAACGGCTTCCAGAAGACGCTACCCTCCGGCGTCGTCCACGACGTGGGTCGTGATCGTGCCCTCGAAGCCCCTCGAGGATGACGCGCGGCTGGACGAAGCCGGTGCGCAAGCCCTCGCGCATGTTCTCCATCTGCTGCCGGCCGTAGGCGGGGAAGGCGCGCAGCCGGGCGAGGTAGTTCTCGTAGTCGCGGGTGGTGGCGAGGGGCATCGACGACGGGCAGCCGGGCGAAGCCGCTGTGGAAGCTGCCCTCCGCGTTCAGGGGCATGCGCCAGGTCCGGAAGCTCCAGCTCGGCTTATGTCGTCGTCGAGGATCCGCGCGAACATGTCGTAGTTGACGCGCTCGGCGGGATCGAGCGACGCGCGGTCGATCGCCGCGAGGCGACCCAGGATCGCACCCGCGAACGCGGCCCGGCGCTCGAAGTCGCCGGGAGCCACCGAAGGGCAGGCGGTCGTCGTAGCGCCTGTCTCCGACGCGGGTCGCGAAGAGCGGGTTCTCGCGGAGCTGGAACTCCCAGTGCTCGTCGAGAAGGGTCTTCAGCCGGGCCCCGGGGGAGTTCTCCGCGGAGGCGGCGCGGGTGGGAGAGGCGAGCCCGAGGACGAGCGCGGCGATCAGGGGTCGAGTCATGGAGAGCCTCCCGAGGTCGGGCACGATCCTACCCTGGCGACTACAATTCGGTATCGACATGGGCGCCCGCACCGGTTCCACCCTCTGCCCGTCGTGCGGCCAGCTCGTGGGCGTCAACGACGCCGAGTGCCTGGGCTGCGGCCGCCGCAACCCGGGGATGTGGGGCTTCGCCTCGGCGCTCCGCGGTCTCGGCCGCGACCTCGGCTTCGTGCCCCTGGTGCTCTGGGGCTGCGGCGCCGTCTACCTGGCCACCCTCGTCTCCAACCCGAGCGGGATCCAGATGGACGGCATCTTCTCGATGGGGGGGCCGAGCATCGAGAGCCTCTTCCTGTTCGGCGCGAGCGGATCCGTTCCGGTGTTCCGCTTCGGCCGCTGGTGGACGGTCCTCTCGGCTTCCTGGCTGCACGGCGGGATCCTGCACATCTTCTTCAACATGATGTGGATCCGGAACCTCGCGCCGGCCACCGTGGAGCTCTTCGGGGCCGGGCGCACGATCATCATCTATGTATTGGGCGGTGCTTTGGGTTTCCTGGCCAGCACCCTCGCGGGCCAGCTCGCCGTCCTGCCGGGACCCTTCCGGGGCGCCGGCTTTACCGTGGGGGCGTCCGCCCCGCTCTTCGCCCTCCTGGGGGCCCTCCTCCTCTATGGCCGCCGCAGCGGCAGCCGCCACGTGACGGAGCAGGTGAAGGGGATGGCCGTAGGGATGCTCATCTTTGGATTCATCCTTCCCGGCGTCGACAACTGGGCCCACATCGGCGGCCTCGGCGGGGGCTACGCGCTCGCCAAGTGGATGGATCCGCTCCGTCCCGAGCGCCCCGACCACGTGGTCGTCGCCATCCTCTGCCTCGTCCTGTCCCTCGCCGCGATCCTGGCCTCCGTCGTGCTCGGCCTTCCCTACTTCCGCTCCTGAAAGGAACCATGCCGCTCTCGACCCTGCTGGCCCTCTTTCTCGCCGCCCCTCCCGAGCTTGCCCCGGGCGCGCGATACGACGCATCGATTCCCACGCTGAAGGCCGTGGTGGGCCACGAGTCCGGCGACGAGATCACCTCGCCCGATCAGATCCTCGCCTACTTGAAGGCGCTCGCCGCTGCCGCTCCCGACCGCACGCGCCTCGTCCAGTACGCGACGAGCTGGGAGGGCCGACCGCTTCACGCCCTCGCCGTGGGCTCGGCCGAGCGGATGTCGCGGCTGGACGCGACGAAGGCCGACCTTCGGCGGCTCGGCGACCCGCGGTCGCTGTCGGCCGCGGACGTGGATCGGCTCGTGAAGGAGCTGCCCGTCGTCGTCTACCTGACGCACGGCATCCACGGGAACGAGATCTCCTCGGGGGACGCGGCTCTCTACGAGGCGTACCACCTGCTCGCCGCCGAGGGCGATCCGGACGTGGACCTCGTCCGGCGCGAGACGATCGTCCTCATCGACCCCATGCAGAACCCCGACGGCCGGGCGCGGTTCCTCCTCCAGAACCGACTGGGACGGGCGGCCGTGCCCGACGCGGAGCCCGCCTCCGCCGAGCACGACGAGCCGTGGCCGGGGGGGCGCTC
Source organism: uncultured Acidobacteriota bacterium (assembly GCA_963742595.1). Classification (GTDB taxonomy): domain Bacteria; phylum Acidobacteriota; class Vicinamibacteria; order Fen-336; family Fen-336; genus CAVPGH01. Next base: position 3,939,051 of record CAVUMT010000001.1, read on the forward strand.
CAACCACTACCTCTTCGACCTGAACCGCGACTGGTTCGCGCTGACCCAGCCGGAGAGCGCGGGCCGCGTGCGCCTGTATCTCGAATGGCTTCCCCAGGTGGCGGTGGACCTGCACGAGATGGGCGGCGACTCGACCTACTACTTCCCGCCTCCCGCCGACCCCGCGAACCCCTGGCGAACGAGCCGGCAGACGGAGTGGCTCTCCGTCTTCGGGCGCGCCAACGCCGCGCGCTTCGACGCCCGCGGCTTCTCGTACTTCATCCGCGAGGTGTTCGACTCGTTCTACCCGGGCTACGGCGCGTCCTGGCCGATGGCCCAGGGGGCGATCGGCGAGACGTTCGAGATGGCCTCGGCGCGCGGGCTCGCCTTCCGCCGGCGCGACGACACCGTGCTCACCTTCAAGGACGGCGTCGCGCGGCACTTCACGGCCGCGCTGGAGACCGCGGTCACCGCGGCGAGGAACCGCGAGAAGCTCCTGCGCGACTTCGCGGACTTCCGCCGCGGCGACGCCGCGGGTCCGGGGGCGCGCGAGTACGTGCTCGTGGCCGGCTCGGATCCCGCGCGGGGGGAGCGGCTGGCCCGGACGCTCGTCGCGCAGGGGATCGAGGTCCGCCGCGCCGACGAGGCGGTCACGGTGGGGACGCGGAAGCTGCCCGCGGGGTCCTACCTGGTCTCGATGGCCCAGCCCGCAGGCCGCCTCGCGCGGAACCTCCTCGAGCCGCAGGCGCCGATGGACGACGCGTTCGTGAAGGAGCAGGACCGGCGGCGCAAGCAGCGCCTGCCCGACCAGATCTACGACGTCACCGCCTGGAGCCTGCCCCTCTTCTACGACGTGGAGGCGGTCGCCGCCGACCGCCCGCTCGCCGCGCGCGCGACGCCGCTCGTGCCGGGGGCGTCCTCCGCCGCGCCGGCCGTCCCCGCGGCGAAGGTCGCCTACCTCATGCCGTGGGGCATGGGGGCGGCCGCCGCCGTGGCCGAAGGCCTGTCCTCCGGTTTGCGCATCCGCACCGCGGACCGCGCATTCACGCTCGCGGGCCGCGCGTACCCCGCGGGCACCGCGATCGTGCGCGTCTCCGACAACGGGTCCGATCTCCGCGACCGGTTGGCCGCACTCGCCGCTCGCCACGGGGCCGAGGTGGTGGCCGCGGACACCGGCTGGGTGGACGAGGGGATCTCCCTCGGGAGCAACCAGGTGAGTCCTCTCCAGTCGCCGCGGGTGCTGCTGCTCTGGGACGCCCCTACCCTGAGCCTCTCCGCGGGATGGACCCGCTACGTCCTCGAGCGGCGGTACGGGCAGGCGGTGACCGCGGTCCGCGTGGGCTCGCTGCGACGGGTCGACCTCCGGCGGTTCGACGTGATCGTCGTCCCCTCCGGGAACTACGAGGGCTCGCTCAACGAGGAGGCGCTGCGACGGCTGAAGGACTGGATCCGCGCGGGGGGCACGCTCGTGACCATGGCCGAGTCGTCGCGCTGGGCCGCGCGCGAGAAGGTGGGGCTCCTGGACACGCGCACGGAGCTGCGGAACGGGCAGCCCGAGACGGAGCCGTCGGACAAGGACAAGGACAAGGAGGCCAAGAAGGACGCCCGGCCCTCCGACGTCAAGGAGCCGTTCGACCTCGAGAAGGCGATCCAGCCCGAGAAGGAGCGGCCGGAGCTCGTGCCCGGGGCCCTCCTGCGCGTCGTCCTCGATCCGGAGCACTGGCTCTCCGCGGGGACGGACGGCGAGATCCAGGCGATGGTGGACGGCCAGCGGGTCTTCACGCCCATCAAGCTGGACAAGGGCCGCAACGTGGGCGTCTACGCGGCGCGCGACCGCCTGGTGGCGAGCGGTGTCGCCTGGCCGGAGTCGCAGGAGCAGCTCGCGCGGAAGGCGTACCTCGTCCACCAGCCGCTGGGGGACGGCCACGTGATCGCCTTCGCGGAGGAGCCGAACTTCCGCGCCTACGCCGAGGCCACGCAGCTCCTGTTCATGAACGCGGTGCTCCTCGGCCCCGCGCACTGAACGTCATCGGCGGAGGCGGCGCTTGCCTCCGCGCGTCTTGGCGCGCGTCCTGACCGTCTGGGGAATCCGGCGGGTCGTGGGCAGCTTGGCGGTGGCGGGCAGCTTGTGCGTGGTGGGGACGTTCTTCGCGGCAGGGGCCCGCCGCCTCGCCGTTCGCCCGCCGAGGGAGGGCCGCTCCGTCACCACCCGCGTGTAGCCGGAGCCCGGGGGGGCCACGCGCGTCACCCCGTCGCCGCGACCCGTCGGGCGCGGCGGCGTCAGGTCGCCGATCGGGATGAGCGTCGATTGCACGGCGGGAAAGCGCTCCTCGGCCTCCGCGAGCTCGACCTTGTCGGTGGGGAAGAGTGCTCCGAGGTGGCGCTTGAGGGTGAGGTTCGTGGGTCCGTACCCCTTGTCGTAGAGGAAGTGCTCGCACGCTTCCCCCATGGCGGCCGCGGAGGGGAAGCGCCGGGCGGGATCGCGCACGAGGGACTGCTCGAGGATGGCCGCGACCTCCTTGGGGACGGCGGGGTTTCGGTCGCGCACGCGGGGGATATGGCCGCTCACCACACCCTCCAGCACCTCGGCGGCGTCCTTGCCGCGGAAGAGCCGCTCGAGCGTGAGCATCTCGAAGAGCACCGTCCCCAGGCTGAAGAGGTCGCTGCGGTGGTCGGCCCGGAGCTCGACCACCATCTCCGGGGCCATGTACGCGGGCTTGCCCGTGAGCGCGCTGTCCCGAGTGCCGCTGCGGGTGGCGATGCCGAAGTCGATGAGCTTCACCGTGCCCTCGCTCGTCATCATGATGTTGCTCGGGCTGATGTCGCGGTGGACGATGGCCGCCCGCTCGAACACGTACTGGAGCGCTCGGCAGACCCGGCTCGCGATGAAGACGGAGAGCTCGACGTCCGGGGGCTGGCTCTCCTGGCGGTGGCGCTCGAGGAGATCGCTGACGGTCCACCCGTCGATGTACTCCAGGATGATGCAGGGCTCGCCCCGCACCTCCTCGAAGTCGAAGATCCGCCCGATGTTCTCGTGGTCGAGGAGCGCGTAGCGCCGCGCCTCCTCCACGAACATCCGGAGCTGGTCGGGGGCGGGGTTCTTGACCTGCTTGATCACGAGCGGCCGCTGGAAGCCGCCCTGGCCGACGAGCAGGCCCTTGAACACGGTCCCCATCCCGCCGGCGCCCAGCTCGTGGAGGATCCGGTACTTCAAGAGGCCGGCATTATACTCGTCCCCCGTGCGCTTCCTCGGCCTCGACGTGGGCGACGTGCGGATCGGCGTGGCGCTCTCCGACGACACCGCGACGATCGCCGGGGGGCTTCCCACGCTCACCCGCGTGGGCCCGCGCAAGGACGTGAAGGCGGTGGGGGCGCTCGTGCGCGCGCACGAGGTCGCGGAGGTCGTGGTGGGCCTGCCCCGGCGTCTGGACGGGACCGTGGGTCCGCAGGCGGAGAAGGTTCAGGCCTTCGCCGAGGACCTCCGCCGGTCGCTGCGCATCCCCGTACGCGAGTGGGACGAGCGCTTCAGCACCGCGGAGGCCACCCGGACCCTGATCGAGGGCGGAGTGAGGCGCCGCGACCGCAAGGAGTCGGTGGACAAGGTGGCGGCCGTGCTCATCCTCCAGGGATTCCTCGACCGCCGGCGCCTCGCCCCCTCGGAGCCCCCGGGTTGAGCGAGCGGTGGGCCGTCATCGGCCGGGCCGTGCGGGTGGTCGTCCTGCTGGTGGCCCTCGTCCTGAGCCTGCGCCTCTACTGGATCGTGGAGACGCGCACATCGGTGCGTTCCGTCGACGCCCCTCCCCAGCCGCTCGTCGTCCTTCCCGGCGCGAGCGCGGAGACGATCGGGCGGCAGCTCGCCGGCCTCGGGCTCGTCCGTCATCCATTGATCTTCCGGGTCCTCGTTTTCGTCCGGGGGGTGGGGAGCGGCTTGAAGGCGGGGGAGTACTCGCTCGAGGGCCCCCTGTCCCTCGAGCAGATCGTGGACGTGCTCGCCCGGGGGGAGGTCGTCCGCAACGAGGTCACGTTTCCCGAGGGACTGAACGCGGTGGAAGCATCCGAGATCCTGGCCGCGCGCGGGCTCTCCGCGGACGCGTTCCTCGCGGCCGCGCGCAACGTGGCCCTCATCCAGGACCTCGACCCCGAGGCGAGCGACCTCGAGGGCTACCTATTTCCCGACACCTACGACATCCCCCGGTCGGCGGACCCCGTGGGCGTGCTCGTGTCGCGCATGGTGCAGCGGTTTCGCGACGTGGTCGCTCCCGAGCTCGTCCGGATCGCGGAGAAGAAGATGACCCTGCGCCAGGTGGTCATCCTCGCCTCCCTCGTGGAGCGCGAGACGGCGCGCGCGGAAGAGCGTCCGCGGATCGCCGCGGTATTCCTGAACCGGCTGCGCAAGGGCATGCTCCTCCAGACGGATCCCACCGTCATCTACGCCCTCCGCCGCGCGGGACGGTGGGACGGCAACATCCGGCGCGCCGACCTCGAGATCGACTCGCCCTACAACACGTACCGCTATCCCGGCGTCCCTCCCGGCCCCATCTCGAACCCGGGACGCGGCGCCCTCCTCGGGGTGATCGACCCCCTCGACGTCAAGGACCTCTACTTCGTGAGCCGCAACGACGGGACGCACCAGTTCAGCGAGACGCTCGCCCAGCACAACCGGGCCGTCGATCGCTACCAGCGTCGGCGCAGCCGATCCTCGGGGTCCTGAGCGTTGGGGGTCCGCACCACCGACGGACGCGGAGAGACGTTCTCGGGATGGCACGGGCCGCCCGCGGGTCCCGCCGTCGCGATCGGGGCGGCCGTGGTCGTGCTCCTGTGGCTGAACGGCCGGCCGGTGCCCGAGGGACCGGACGTGGGAGCCGCCCTCGTGGGGAAGGCCTTTTCGTCCCTGCTCGCCGCCGCGGCCGCGGGGCTCGTCTTCGCGGCGGCGGGTCGTTTCCATCCCGCGAACGACGCGGCCACCGCCGCTCTCGTCCTCGTCTTCGGCACGTCGGTCTGGGCTTCGAGCCAGTCGTGGTCGATAGCGCTCGCCGCGGGAGTGGCGGTGGCCGCCGCGGTCTACGCCCTCGTGCGCGCCGAGGACGACGAGACGTGGTCGGAGCGCGCGGCCTTCTGTCTGCCCGTGGCCGCCGCCCTCGACCCCCCGGCGGCGGCCTTCGCGCTCGCGGTCCTCGTCGCGATCCTCGTGCGGTGGCCGCGTCGAGTGCTCTGGATCGTCGCGCACCTCGCCGCGGGCGGCGTGGTGGCGCTGGTCACCGGGGGCGCCCTCTCGATGGACGTGGGCGCCCTCGGACAAGCCGGCCCCGAAGCCTCCCCCCTCGCCTTCCTCTTCTCACCCGCGCGAGGCGTTCTCGCCTTCTCCCCGGTGGCCGTCGTCGCCGGCTTCGGCGCCGTGCGCGCGCTTCGCGCGCCCCGGAGGTCGCTCGCCGTCACGCTCCTCTCCGGCTTCCTCGCCCAGACCGTCCTTCTCGCACTCGCGGGCGACGTCGAGGCGGGTCGCACCTGGGGCACGCTTCTCCTCACTTCCGCCTGGCCCGCCCTCCTCTTCTTCCTGCCCGACGGTCTGGCCGGGCTTCGTCTCCCGGGCTTCCTGCTCGTGATCGCTTCCGTCGCCGTGCAGGCGGCGGGTGCTTTCACCTACGGCCAGCGCTGGGACCGGCTCTTCCGCACCGCGACCGACCGGATCCCGGAAGCGGCGCTCTGGGATCCCGCGCGGAGCCCGGTCGCTCTCGCGCTGCGGGAGCGCGTCGTGCGTCTCTCCGCCCCCTCGCGGCGCGACGGCCGCTGGGTGGTGAACACGTACCCGGTCGTTCCGGGTGCGCCCCAGGGCTCGATCGTGCAGTTCGGCGACGGGGCGATCGCCGTCGCGGGCTCCGAGCCGGTGCTCGGGGGCGTTTTTCTGGAAGGGGGGGCGCGCGTCGAGGGGACACACCTGCAGCTGGAGTCCGCGGGGGACGGGCTCTTCTTCCGCGTGTCCGGGGGAGCGCGCGCGCGCCGCTTCGAGCTGCGCGTGGCGGGCCGGGGCCGGGGCACGATCGTGATGGGCGAGCGCACGTTCTGGACGGAGCCGCGGTGGACCGTCCACCCCGTGAACGGCCCGTTCCGCTTGCGCAAGCCCTACTACTTCCCGGAGTCCGGCGGGCCCGACGTCCGCGTCGCCCTCTCCGCACCGGGCTCGGTCGAAATCACAAGGGTGTCCCTCGTCGCCCCGAACGAGCCGGAGGACGTCATCCGGCTCCCGTGAGGCGTTTCACCATCGTCACCCCGATCGGCTCGAAGCCCAGCCGCTCGTAGAGCCGTCGCGCCGCGGCATTGCCCGGCGTCGTGCCGAGGGCGATCCCGACGATCGGGGAGGGCCAGAGCCTGCCCCTCTCGATCGCTTCGAAGAGTGCTTTGCCCCACCCGCGATTCCGATCCCCCGGAGCCACGAAGACCTCGTCCACGTCGCAGATCTCACCCCCGAGCTCGTTCGACCAGAAAGAGACGAGGAGGGCGTACCCGGCGGACCTTCCGTCCACGTCGAGGACGACTGTGAATGGTCCGGAGCATCTCGCAACTCGGTCCGGAATGGGTAGGACGGTAACGCGGGCGCTCGACTCGCCCCGGGGCGAGTCGATGGAGTTCGGGCCGGCGCCTCTAGTTGCGGCGCGTGACGGTTTTCTCCCCCCACTTGAGCTTCGTCCGCAGGACCTCGTAGTAGTCGCGGCCCGGCGCCTTCACGAGGTGGAGCCGGTGCGCGCTCGCGGTGACGGTGACCGTGTCGCCGTCGGCAAGGGCGTAGCTCTGCTGGCCGTCGAAGGCGGCGTACACGTCGACGTCGCGGGCGGCCTTGAGGCGCACCTCGATGGTGGCGCCGTCGCCCACCACGAGAGGCCGGTGGGAGAGCATGTGCGGGCAGATGGGAGTGAGGACGATCGCGGGGAGCGTGGGGTGCAGGATGGGCCCGCCCGCGGCCAGGTTGTAGGCGGTGGAGCCCGTGGGAGACGACACGATCAGGCCGTCCGCGCGGAACTCGGAGACGAAGAGGCCGTCCACGGTGACCTCCAGCTCGATGATGCGGGAGGGTCCGGCCTTGGTGAGGACCACGTCGTTCAGGACCTCGCCGGAGGCGTCCGGGTGGCCGCGGCGCCGGGCCACCGCGTGGAGGAGACGGCGCGCCTCCTGCTCGTGGCGGCCGGCGAGGACGCCCTCGAGCGTTGGAAGCAGCTCGGGCGGCGTGATCTCGGTGAGGAAGCCCAGGCTCCCGAAGTTCACGCCGAGCACGGGGACGGAGCGGTCGAGGAGGCGGCTCGCGGCGAGGAGCGTGCCGTCGCCGCCCAGGACCACGAGCGCGTCCACTCCCGCCGCGACGTCGCGGCCGGTGCCCACCCGGCAGGCCTCGCGTGCCTCGTCGCCTCCGAGCGCGGCGGTGGCGTCGTCGAGGCAGGGCGTGAGCCCCCGGGCCTTGAGCCAGGCCACGAGCTCGCGGATGGCGGGACCGGCCTCCAGGAGGTTGGGCCGGGCGAGGATCCCGATCGTCTTCATCCCGCCACCGCCCGCGTCACCATGCGGTCCACCTCCTCCGGCGAGGCGGGCACGCCTCCCACCACGAGATGGAGGAAGAACTCGCGGTTTCCTTCGGCCCCGGTCATCGGAGAGGCCACCGCGGCGCGCACGGCGTAGCCGAGGGCGCGCGCCTCCGCGGCCACCTCGCGCAGGACACGGAGGTGCAGCGCGGGGTCCTTCACGAGCCCCCCTCGCCCGACCTCCCGCCGCCCCACCTCGAACTGCGGCTTCACGAGGACCACCACGTCCGCATCCGGCGTGAGGATACCAGGGAGCGCGGGCAGGATCCTGTTCACGGAGATGAAGGACACGTCCATCACCGCGAGCGCGCAGCGCTCGGGAACGTCCGCGGAGCCGATGGCGCGCGCGTTGGTGCGCTCGCGGACGACCACGCGGGGATCGGCGCGGAGCTTCTCGTGGATCTGTCCCCGCCCCACGTCCACCGCGTAGACGCGCGCGGCTCCCCGCTCGAGGAGCGTCTCCGTGAATCCCCCGGTGGAGGCGCCCACATCCACCGCCACCCGGCCCGCGGGGTCGACGGAGAACGCGTCGAGGGCCCCCGCGAGCTTCAGGGCTCCGCGCCCCACGTGGGCCGGACCGGGCGCGACCTCGACGGTTGCGGACGCGTGGACGCGCGTTCCCGGCTTGCTCGCGGGGGCGCCGTCCACGCGGACGCGCCCGGCCATCACGAGCGCCTGCGCCTTCTCGCGCGACTCCGCGAGGCCGTTTTCCGCGAGCCAGACGTCGAGGCGGGTCACGGCCCCGCGCTCACGAGCGGCGGTCCACGATGAGGCGGGCGAGGTCGGCGAGACGCGCGGCCCTCTCGCCGAACGGCGCGAGGGCGGCCAGGGCCTCCGCGCGAAGCTCGGCGGCGATGGAACGGGCGCGGTCGAGACCGTGGACGCTCACGTAGGTGGCCTTGCTCGCGGCCGCGTCCTTGCCCGCGGTCTTCCCCAGCCGCTCCGCCCCCTCCGTCGCGTCGAGCACGTCGTCCACCACCTGGAAGGCGAGGCCGAGGGCGGAGGCGTAGCGGCCGAGATGGGCGAGATCCTCCTCGCCCGCGCCCCCGAGGATCGCCCCTCCGCGCACGCAGGCGGAGAGCAGGGCGCCCGTCTTCGCCCGGTGCAGGCGCTCCAGCGCGGCCGCGTCGATTCTCCGGCCCTCGGACTCGAGGTCCATCACCTGGCCGCCGATGAGGGCGGTGGTGCCGCAGGCTTCGCCGAGGAGGGCGGCGGCGCGGAGCCTCCGTCGCACCCGCGCGTCGTCCCACGAGGGCGGCACCTCGGCCATGAGGTGGAAAGCGCGGGTCAAGAGCGCGTCCCCGGCGAGGATGGCGATCGCCTCGCCGAAGACCTTGTGCGAGGTCGGCTTGCCCCGCCGGAGGTCGTCGTCGTCCATGGCGGGAAGGTCGTCGTGCACGAGGCTGTACGTGTGGATCATCTCCACGGCGCAGGCGAGAGGCAGGAGCTCGTCGAGGACGCCCCCCACGGTCTCTCCGGCGGCGATTACGAGGAGGGGGCGGATGCGCTTGCCTCCCGCGAAAAGGCTGTAGCGGACGGCGCGGTGGATGGTGGCCGGCCACGCCGTCTCGCCGGGGAGGGATTCCTGGAGGGCGTTCTCGACCCGCGCGCGGAGCGTCTCCGCGTCCGTGATCACCTCAGGACGAGGCGTCGTCATCGTCGGGACGGGGCATCGGCTTCGTCCGCGGCTTCCCCTGGGCGTCGAGCATGACGTCGCCGCGCGCGTCCTTGATCAGCATCTCGATCCTGCCCTCGGCCTCCTCGAGCTTGCCGTGGCAGAGGCGGGAAAGACGGACGCCTTCCTCGTAGAGCTTCAGCGACTCCTCGAGGGCGAGCTCGCCCTTCTCCAGCTTCTGGACGATCTGCTCGAGCTGCTGAAGGGCCTGCTCGAAGGTCGGTGTCGTGGCGGTCACGAAGGCTCCTTCCCGGTGACGGTGGCGGCGAGCGTCCCCTCGTGCAGGCGGACACGGACGGCATCCCCCACCGCGACCTCGCTCGCGGCCCGCACGAGGCGGCGGCCGGAGGCGTCCCAGACGAGCGCGTAGCCCCGCCCGAGGACGGCGAGCGGGGAGAGGCTGTCTACCTTCCCCGCGAGCCGTCCGAGATCTGACCGAGCGACTGCGATGCGAGTGACGAGAGCCGAGTCAAGCCGTTCCCTATGCCTCTGTAGCCGCTCGCGTCGCTCCGCGACTTGTCGATCCCACCGGAAGGCGTCGAGCCGTTCTCGCCGCCTCCGGTATCCCTCCCGGGCCCTTTCCAGCACTCGAAGGAGTCCCCTCTCCGAGCGCCGTCCGAGGTCGTCCACGCGCTGGGCGTGGTTGCGGATCCGCCCGCGCTCCGCGGTGAACACGCGGTGCGAGGTGACGGCGTCCACACGGGCGCGGGTGCTCGTGAGGCGCAGGCGGACGGCGGCGTCCGCGTGCCGCTGCAGGGTGTCGACCTGCGCGCGGAGCTGCGTCTTCGCCTGGACGACGCGCTCCGCCGCCGCGGAGGGCGTGGGGGCGCGCAGGTCGGCCACGAAGTCCGCGATCGTGTAGTCCGTCTCGTGCCCCACCGCGGAGATCGTGGGGATCTTCGACGCGGCGAGGGTGCGGGCCACCATCTCGTCGTTGAAGGCCCACAGGTCCTCGAGGCTTCCCCCGCCCCGGGCCACGATGAGGACGTCCAAGCCCCCGATCCGGTTCAGGGCCCGGATGCCGTCCGCGACCTCGCTCGCCGCCTCCTGCCCCTGCACGCGCGCCGGGTAGAGGAGCACGTCCAGGTTCGCGTAGCGCGAGGAGAGGACGCGCAGGACGTCCTTGAACACGGCCCCCGTGGGCGAGGTCACCACTCCGATGCGGCGGGGAAGCATGGGCAGCGGGCGCTTGCGCGACGGCTCGAAGAGGCCTTCCTTGCCGAGCTTCTCCTTGAGCTCCTCGAACGCCTGCTGGAGCGACCCCTTCCCCAGGGGCTCCAGGACCTGGACGGAGATCTGGTACTCGCCCCGCGGCGGATAGACGCGGACGGCCCCCCGCGCCACCACCTTCATGCCGTCCTGGGGCTTGAAGCGGATGAGCCTCGCGTCCGTCTTCCACACCACCGCACGGATCTGTGCTTTCTCGTCCTTGAGCGAGAAGTACCAGTGGCCGGAGCCCGCGAGCTTCAGGTTGGAGATCTCGCCCTCCACCCACACGTCGGCGAACTCCGTCTCGAGCACGCCCTGGAGCCGGTCCGTGAGCTCGCGGACGCTCCACGCGCGCCGCCGCGGCAGCTTCGGCGACGCCGCTCCGAAGTCGATTCCCTTCTGCTCCGTCATCGTAAACGCGCTCATTCTAGCCCGAGGGGCGAGCTATGATTCCGGCCATGAGCCCCTCGCGGTCGCGCGTGTTCTTTCTCCTGAGTCTCCTCCTGGGAGTCGTGCTCGGGGTCTTCGTCTCCGTGGGCCTGCAGCGGGCGCTGTCCCCGGGCGGCGCCACGAGCGCATCCGCGGCCCCCGCCGAGCCGCGGGCCGCCGCCCTCCGTCCGGATCTCGACGACGACGAGGCCAAGACGATCGCGCTCTTCCAGCGCGCCTCCGTCTCCGTCGCCTTCGTGACGACACGGGTGCAGCGCATGGACTTCTGGACCCGCAACGTGTTCGAGGTGCCCCAGGGCACGGGCTCCGCCTTCCTCTGGGACGACCGCGGCCACGTGGTCACGAACTACCACGTGGTGCAGGACGCGGCGTCCGCCCAGGTGACCTTGGGCGATCAGGAGTACGAGGCCTCGCTCGTGGGGGCGGCTCCCGAGCACGACCTCGCGGTGCTGCGCATCCGGCAGGGGAGCGAGAAGTTCGTCCCCCTCAAGATCGGCACGAGCAGGGATCTCCAGGTCGGCCAGAAGGTCTATCGCGATCGGCAACCCCTTCGGCCTCGACCACACCCTCACCACCGGGATCGTCAGCGCCCTCGGGCGGACGATCCAGAGCCTCCGAAGGCACGCCCATCGACGATGCGATCCAGACGGACGCCGCCATCAACCCCGGGAACTCGGGAGGCCCGCTCCTCGACAGCGCGGGGCGGCTCGTCGGCGTGAACACCGCGATCTACAGCCCATCCGGGGCGAGTGCGGGCATCGGCTTCGCGGTGCCGGTGGACACGGTCAACCGCATCGTCCCCCAGCTCGTGTCCCATGGCCGCGTTCTGCGGCCGCGTCTCGGGGTGGAGATGGACGAGCGCCTGAGCGCGGTCGTCACCCGGCGGCTCGGCGTCACCGGCGTCCTCGTGCGGGCCGTCACCGCGGGCTCGGGCGCGGCCGCCGCGGGCCTTCGCGAGACGACCGAGCAGGGACGAAGGATCGTGCCCGGCGACATCATCCAGGAGATCGACGGCAAGGCGGTGGGGACGAGCAACGAGCTCCTGGCGCGGCTGTCGAACTACAAGGGGGGCGACACCGTCACGCTGGGGGTCTGGCGCGACGGCAAGACGCTCAAGGTCCCGGTCCGATTGCAGGAAGCGCGTTAGCAAGTCGATTGCGCTGGAGCATGCCTTGGTGGGGGATCGTCGGGTTGGCAGTCGCTTTCTCGCTTTCTTGCCGTTCAAACAAGTCAGAACCTGCTCAGGCGCTCTCCATCCCTGCTCCTTCCGTGGCAGCGCCCGCGCCATCCGCTCGTCCATCGCCGACCCTCTCTCGGGAACCCTTCGACCCGAGTCGCGAGCAGACGGTGGAAGAACTCGAAGAGATGGGCAGGAAGATCGACGCCGACAATGAAGGGATTGCGAATGCCTACGACAACTGTCCCGCGGTGCCCAATCCGGATCAACGGGACAGCGACCGCGATGGCTTCGGTGACCCCTGCGACCCCGGAGACAACAAGTACCAGCCTCAAGTCAGGATCATTGCGCCCCGAAATGGTGCTCGCTTTCGCGAGGGTGACGTGATCGAGATACAAGCCTCTGCTAGCGACCGGGAAGGGAGTATCAGCAGTGTTCACTTTGAGGTGAACGGCAGCGGCCACGGGCAGGTGGACAGGCCACCCTACGTAAACAACGTGGCGACCGGAGGCGGGGGCCTATGCACTTACCGCGATCGCCCTCGACAACGACAGTGGGGAGACCACCTCGCGTCCGGTCCAGGTGATAGTGGTGGGATCGCCTCGAGGAGGCTCTAGTCCGATGCCAAAGCCTTGATGAGGGATAGTCCGAGCGACTACTGCTCCTTGACTTGAGGCCCTGCCGTATCCATCGCCTGCTCTTCCTGGATCTTCTCCAGGCGGTACTGCAGCGTGCGGCGGGTGAGCCCGAGCAGGCGCGCCGCGCGCGAGACGTTGCCTTCGGCCTTCTCGAGGGCCTTCGGAGCACGAGCGAGCGCTCCACCGCTTCGAGGTCGATGCCGGACTCGGGGATGTCCAGGCGACAGCGGGCCCCGGGGCAGGCGACAGACCCGCCCGGACCGCCGCGGGCAGGTCCACGGGCAGGATCTCCTCGCCCTCGGCGAGGAGGAGCGCCCGCTCGATGACCGATTCCAGCTCGCGGACGTTGCCCGGCCAGTCGTAGTCGACGAGGGCCTTCAGGGCCTCGGTCGCCGATGCGTGCGCTGGGCGTCCGCCCGCGTACTTCTTCACGAAGTGCTCGACGAGCAGCGGGATGTCGGTGCGCCGCTCGCGCAGCGGCGGAAGCACGATCGGGATGACGTTGAGGCGGTAGTAGAGGTCCTCGCGGAAGCGTCCCTCGCGCACCGCCCGCTCGAGGTCCTGGTTGGTGGCGGCGATGATGCGCACGTCCACCTTGATGCGCTCGGTGCCCCCCACGCGCAGGATCTCGCGCTCCTGGAGCGTGCGCAGGAGCTTCACCTGGAGGTCGCGCTTGAGGTCGCCCACCTCGTCCAGGAAGAGCGTCGAGCCCGAGGCCTGCTCGAAGAGGCCGACCTTGCGCGACTCCGCGCCCGTGAACGCGCCCTTCTCGTGGCCGAAGAGCTCGGCCTCCAGGATGCTCTCGGGGAGCGCGGCCACGTTGACCGCGTAGAACGGCCGGTCGCGCCGGTCGCTCTGGTGGTGGAGGGCGCGCGCCACGAGCTCCTTGCCCGTCCCGCTCTCGCCGTAGATGAGCACGGTGGAGGTGGAGGCCGCCACCTTGTGCACGATGCGGAAGACGTCCTGCATGGAGCCGTGGGCGCCCACGATGTTGTCGAGGCGGAAGCGGTCGCGGAGCTGCTCCTGCAGCATCCGGTTCTCGCGGACGAGCCGGCTGCGCTCCATGGCCCGGCTGCAGCACGAGCAGCAGCTCGTCGCGCTCCAGCGGCTTCGTCAGGTAGTCGAAGGCCCCCTTGCGCATCGCTTCCACCGCGCTGTCGATCGAGCCGTGGGCGGTCATGAGGATCACGCAGAGGCCCGGGCTGGATCCGCAGGAGCTCGCTCAGCAGCTCGATGCCGCTCTGGTCGGGCATCTTGAGGTCGGTGAGCACCACGTCGAAGGCGCCGTCGCGCGCCGCCTCGCAGGGCCTGGCGGGCGTTGCCCGCCGCCGTGACGCTCGTAGCCCTCGGCCTCCAGGATCATCTGGAGGATGTCGCGCTGGTGGGGCTCGTCGTCGACGACGAGGATTCGCGGCTTCATGCGCCGCACCACCTCCGCCGGGCTCGCCGTCCGCTTGCGCGGAGCGTGCGGCTCGAGGGGAAGCGTGATGCGGGCGGTGGTGCCCCGGCCGGGCGCGCTCTCGAGCGCGATCGCTGCCGCCGTGGTCGGCCACGATCTTGTGGGTGAGGGCGAGGCCGAGGCCGAGCCCGGTGTCCTTGGTCGAGAAGTAGGGCTCGAAGGCGGTGCGGACCTCCTCCGTCGCTCATGCCCTTGCCCGTGTCCGTGACCTCGATGCAGAGCTCGGGCGGGCCGCCGTTCGTCGCCGCGACGGATGGAGACGGAGAGCAGGCCGCCCTCGGGCATGGCGTCGACGGCGTTGATCATCAGGTTCAGGAAGCAGGTCTTGAGCAGCTCGGGGTCGACCACCACCCGGGGCAGGTCCGGCTCCGCGTCCACGGTCGAGCGCGATGCCCTGGTCCTGGGCCTTGTGGTCCACGAGCGAGGCGACCTCGCGCAGCGACCTCGTCCACGGCGCAGAGGCGCGGGTCGAGCCGCATCGGCTTGCCGAAGGAGAGGAAGTCGCCGACCAGCCGGTTGAGCCGGCTGATCTCGCCCTTCATCGTCTGCGAGGATGCGGTCGAAGTCGTCCCGGCGCGCGCTCTCCTCGGGGGCCATGCGCTGGCGCACGTGGTCGATCGAGAGGTTGATGAAGTTCAGCGGGTTGCGGATCTCGTGGGCCACCGCGGAGGCCAGCCGGCCCGAGGGCGGTGGAGCGCTCCGCGAAGTGCAGCCGCTCCTCGAGCCGGCGGTTCTCGCGCAGCCGCTCCACCATCTCGTTGAAGGTGCGCGAGAGGCTGGCGATCTCGTCGCCGCCGTCGAGCTTGCACCTGCACCGAGAGGTCGCCCGCGGCCACCTTGCGGGCGGCGTCCGTGAGCTCCTGGAGCGGCCGGCTGAGGGACCACGACGAGGTAGAGCGACAGCAGGATCCCCACGGCGAAGACGCCGAGGGTCGCGATGAGGCGGCTCAGGAACGCCTCGTGGGAGAGGGCCGAGAAGTCGTCGAGGGTGCGGGTGATGAGCAGCGTGCCCACGCGGCGGTCGCCCACCACGATGGGGATGGTGAGGGTGGAGCTGGTCTGGCCGGTGGCCGAGGGCGGATCGCCCAGCACGCCCCTGATCACGAACTCCGCGCCCCGGCTTCTTCTTTCGCACCAGTCGCTTACCGACGATCTTGGGGTTCGTCGAGGCCTGGACCTCGTCCGCCGCGTCGGCGATCGTGACGTCCTTCACCCCGAGCTGCGCGGAGCTTGTCCGCGTAGGCGTTGAGGACGACCTTGGGGTCTCCTTCGCCCACCGGCTGCTCCTGGGCGACCTCGATGGCGGTGGACAGTTCGTCCGTGTAGTCCCGAATCTGCGAGAATAGGCTGCGTTCGCTCAAGAGGTGCAGGAAGAACAGGCTCGTGCCGGACAGCACCAGCAGCGACAGTCATCATGAGGAGCAGCTTGGTCTTGAGGTCGAGAGCGAGGAGCCCCCGCGAGAATCCGCCAGCCGGCATACCGACCAGTCTAGACCTGCCGACGGCCGAGCCGCAATCATGAGCGCGCCTTCCGCCCTCCTCGTCGCCACCAGCGACACCGGCACGCGGGCCCTCCTCCGGAAGGCCCTGCACGTGCGGGCGGTGGACGTGGTGGAGGCCGCGGACGGGGTGGAGGCCCTCGCCCTCGCCCGGCGCCTCGAGCTCGACCTCGTGCTCCTCGACGCCTTCCTCGCCGTGCTCGACGGCATCTCGGTGTGCGCGCGCATCCGCGCCCTCGAGCGCATCAACCCGCCCCTCATCGCGATCATGGGCCTGAGCTCGGAGCGGACGGTGGAGCTCGCCTACATGGAGGGGGCGGACGAGATCCTGCCCAAGCCCCTGAACCCCGCGCTCATCCGCCAGCGCGTGGAGCAGCTCCTGCGCCGCAAGCAGACGGAGAACCGGCTGCGGCTCATGGAGAGAGCACTCCTCGGGGCGGGGGCGGGTGTCACCATCCTCGACGCCTGCTCCTCCGAGTATCCCGTCACCCACGCGAACCGCGCCTTCCTGGACATGACCGGCTACAAGGCGGACGAGATCGTGGGGAAGAACCTCCGTCTCCTGCGCGGGCCGGAGACGGACGTGGCCGCCCAGACCGAGCTGCGCGACGCCTTCTCCTCCGGGCGTCCCGCGCGCGTGCTCCTCAAGAACTACCGGAAGGACGGCACGACGTTCCTCGAACGACCTCGCGGCCACCCCTCTCCACGACCCCTCCGGCCGGGTCACCCATTACGTGGCCGTGCAGACCGACGTGACGGCGCGCGTGAAGTCGGGCAAGCTCGCCGCCGCCGACCTCGAGCAGTTCGCCGCGGAGCGCACGCGCGAGCTCGAGGGCTCGCTCCGCGCGGTGGAGGACCGCCGGCGCTTCACGGAGACGATCCTGAACGGGCTCATCGCCGGTCTCGTCACCACCGACGCCCAGGGGCTCGTGTCCTTCGCGAACCGGGCCGCCCTCCACACCCTGGGGATCTCGCTCTCCGACTGCGTGGGCCGCTCGGTGGTCGAGCTCTTCGGTAACAACGACGAGCTGCGCGAGGCCCTGGCGATGGGATCCGATCGGGGGGAAAGGCGGCTGGACTTCCCCGTGATCTCCCCGGGAGGCGCGCGCCTCTACGTCGGGATGTCGATCATGACCGTGCCTCTCGAGCTCCGGAACGAGATCGGCTACGTGCTCCTCTTCAGGGACCTCGCGGAGACGCTGGAGCGCGAGGCGTCGGAAAGGATGAGCCGGGAATCGGCGGCGGCGGAAGCGGAAGCGGCCGCCTTCGCGGAGGGGCGGCGGACGCCCCGCGAGACGGGAGGGATGCCCGTGGGCGTCGACCTGCAGGAGGACGGAGCCGCGGCGCCCGAGGCCGCGGCCCCCGACTCCGCGGCCGCGCGCCGCCGTCCGCACCTCGCCCTGCGCTACTGCCGCCCGGGCGAGCTCGTGCAGCTCGCCATGCACTCGATCGCTCCCGACCTCGCGAGCGTCCCCCTGGAAGCTCCCGCCGGCCTGCCCGAGGTCCTGGTCGACCGCGAGCAGGTGGTGGAAGCGCTCGGACGCCTCCTCGGCAACGCCGCCCATCGCGCGGGAGGCCCCTCGCACCTGCGCGTGCGCCTCGCCGAGGCCAAGGCGATGGGGGAGCGCGGGGTGCGCCCCGAGCCCTTCATCCGCGTGGACATCCTGTTTCCCCGGGAGTCGATCACGGAAGACGACATCGGCCCCGACGCGGGCGCGCGCCGGCGGGCCCACCGCAAGGAAGACCTCGCGACGGCGGACCAGCTGCTCCAGGCCAACGGCGGTCGTCTCGTCCCCGGTCCCGAGTCGGAGGAGCGCTGCCTGTCCGCGCTCATCCCCGCCGGCTCGCGCTCGGCGGCGCCCCCGAGCTGAGGGCGGAGAGGATCGTTGGCTCGCCGGCGTGCTCGCGGCGTGCTCGCATTCCTGATCGTCGTGGGGGCGCCCGGGACAGGCGGGACCTGCGATTCCACGGGATGCCTGCTCGTGACCCGCAGCGCGAGCGGACTCCTGCCCGCCAAGGTCTGGCGGCTCGACTTGTCGTTTCGCGCCACCGACGACTCGCAGCTCACGAGCGGCTCCGAGACCGCGACTCGCGTGACCCGCCCCAAGGTGGATTTCGAGAACGGCGTCGTGCGCCCGGGCTTTCACCAGGACATCGGGGGGGTCTCGCGCTTCCTTCAAGTCGACGTGGGCTACGGCATCACCGCTCGCATGACTGCGCTCGCTTCCGCGGCGGTGGTGACGAACCGTTCCTACGACGTCGGCCATCCCCCCGCGCTGACGGAAAACTACGAGACCTGGGGCATGAGCGATCTCCTGGTGGGCGTCCGTCATGCCTTCGTCGCCTCCGCGAGCCTCAGCCTGGTGGGCGGCGTGGGCGTCGAGTTGCCTACCGGAGACTACCGGCTCGTCAGCCCGGCCGCGCTATTCGACGTCGGCGTGCTGGATCCGATGTTGCAGCCGGGCAGCGGATCCGTGGACGCGCTGCTGAGCGTACAGGGCGCCCGCCGGCTGAACACCCGTGGCCTCGACCTCGTCGGGGCCTTCTCCTACCAGGCCAACACCACCAACGACCTCCACTACCGCTACGGCAACGACGCGATCGCGAGCTTTGCCGTGGCCGCTCCCGTCGCTTCGCGCCTCCGCCCCTCGTTCCAGATCAAGTGGACCCACCGCGGCCGGAGCGAGTACCGCGGAGAAGGCGTCGACTCCACCGGGGGCACGGTCGTCTACGCGATCCCCGGACTCGTGGCCACCCTCCCCAGTCGGATCTCGCTGTACTCTTTCCTGCCCGTGCCCATCTACCGCTACGTGAACGAGACGCAGATCACGCCCCGGCTCAGCCTTGTGGTCGGCCTGGCGCGGACCTTCTAGCTCGGAGACCCGGATCATGGCTCCATCCTTACGCCCTCTCGGCGCGGCCCTCGCCCTCGCCCTCGCCGCGTGCGGCGGCGCTTCCTCGTCGCCCTCCGCCGCCCCCCTCTCCACTCCCGGCCCCACGCCGACACCGGCCGCGGGCAGTCTCAACATGACGCGGCGCGCACTGTTGAGCCTTCAAGCACTCGCGGCGACGGCAGGAGCGGGGTGCTGGGGCTACACCTCGCCCGCGGGGCGGCGGCTCGCGCTCATGGGCACGTCCGCCGGGCTCTCGGTGGTGGACGTCGCGAACCCAAGCGCCCCACGCCTCACGGGGAACATCACGGGAGGCTCGAGCGCGTGGCGCGAGGTGAGGACGTATCGCGAGTTCGCCTACGTCACGACGGAGGCCCAGACCGGCCTCGACATCGTGGACCTCCGCGATCCGGACCGCCCCCTGAAAGTGCGGACCTGGAACGAGACGTTCGCTTCCGCCCACTCGCTCTGGATCGACGAGCAACGCGGGCTCCTCTACGCCCACGGGACGCAGTCGGGCATGCACGTCCTGGACCTCGCGGCCGACCCCACGAACCCGACCGAGGTGGGCCGCTTCACGAACTTCTACATCCACGACTCCTACGGGCGCGGAGACCGGCTGTATGCCGCCGCCATCCGGGACGGCTTCGTCGGCATCCTCGACGTGGCCCGGCCCGATCGGATCCAGGAGGTCGGCCGCTTCAACACGGGAGCCACCTTCACCCACAACACATGGCTCACCCGCGACGGCCGCTACCTGTTCACGACGGACGAGCGGCCCGGGGCGCCCCTGGAGGGGTGGAGTCTGCTGTCGACGCCCCCCGTCAAGGTCTCGCAGTACATCGCCGCCCCCGGCACGATTCCCCACAACGTGATGATCGACGGGGATCGGCTGGTGGTGTCCCACTATACCGAGGGGGTCCACATGCTGGACGTGCGCGATCCGGAGCGCCCGCGCGTGATGGGCTACTACGACACCTACACCGGCGCATCCACGGGCTTCGCGGGTGCTTGGGGCGCCTACATCTTCCCCGGATCGAACCTCATCGTGGTCAGCGACATCAACAGCGGTCTCTTCGTGGTCGAGTACACCGGCTCCTAGAGCCCCATCTTCTTGATCCAGCGGTAGAGCGTCCGCGGCGAGACGCCGAGGATCTCCGCCGCCTTCTCGCGGCGCCACTTCGCCTGCTCGAGGGCCGCGCGCACACGCGAGGGATCGGGGCCATCGCCGTCGTCGAGCAGGTCGTCGTCCCCCATTCCCGCTGCGCCGCTTCCCGTGGCTGCGGGGGCGGGAGCGGGCCGCGGCACGGGGGCCCGGCCCGCGCGCTCGAGGATCTCCGGCGGGAGGTCGGCGACGTCGATGCTCTCGCCCTCCGACGAGGAGGCCCGCTCGCTCCACCGCGAAGTGCAGCTCGCGCACGTTGCCCGGCCAGTCGTGCGCGGTGAGCGCCTGCGAGGGCGGCCGGCGGAGAAGCGCTTCTGGTTGGCGAGGCCGCCGCGAGAAGTGCTCGACGAGGAGGGGGATGTCCTCCGGCCGCTCGCGCAGGGGCGGGATCACCACCTTCACGCCGTGGATCCGGTAGAAGAGGTCCTTGCGGAAGCGGCCCCGCCGCCACCTCGTCCTTCAGGTCGCGGTTGGTGGCCGCCGACCAGGCGGAAGTCGGCGCGCCGCTTGCGGGTGGCCCCCACGCGGTAGAACGTGCCGCTGTCGAGCACGCGCAGGAACTTCGACTGGATCTCCGGCGCCATCTCCCCGACCTCGTCGAGGAAGAGCGTGCCGCCGTCCGCCACCTCCACGAGCCCCGGCTTCTCGTTGCCCGCGCCCGTGAAGGCGCCGCGCTCGTGGCCGAAGAGCTCGCTCTCCAGCAGCGTCGCGGGCACGGCCGCGCAGTTCAGGTCCACGAAGGCCTTGCCCGCCCGCGGCGAGACGCGGTGCAGGTGCTGGGCCAGCAGCTCCTTGCCCACGCCGCTCTCGCCCTCGATGAGGACGGGCGTGCGCGGCGGCCGCCACCATCTCGAGCGTGCGCAGCACCTTCTGGAGGGCGGTGGAGCGGGTGAGGATGTCGGAGGCCATCCCCCGCTGCACCTGGAAGCGCAGCCGGCGGTTCTCGCGCTCGAGGAGCGTCTTCTCTCCCGCCTTCTCCACCCGCATCCCGAGCTCCTCGAAGTTCGGGGGCTTGGTCAGGTAGTCGAAGGCACCCAGGCGCATGCGTCTCGATCGCGGACTGCACGTTGGCGAAGCCGGTGACGATGATGGTCTGCAGCTCGGGGTGGTCCTTGCGGACCTGGGCCAGGATGTCGACGCCCGTCGGCGTCGGGCAGCTTCAGGTCGAGGAGCAGGACGTCCCACTCCTGGGCGGCCAGGGCCTTGAACGCGGCCTTGCCGGTGGGGCAGACCTTCACCTCGTGGCCCGCGCTTCTCGAGGAAGCGGGCCACGGTGAGGCCGAAGGTGGCCTCGTCCTCCGCCACCAGCACGCGGTAGGCCGTCGCTCATGCCGCGCGTCCTCGCCGCCTTCAGGATGACGACGCGGAAGCACGAGCCCTGCCGGCGCGGCACGGTAGACGAGGTCGCCGCCGCGGCTGCGCACGAGGCTGCGGGCGACGGCCAGGCCGAGGCCCGGTGCCCCGCTCGGGGTCGTCGTGAAGTAGGGCTCGAAGATGCGGGCGCGGGCCTCCGGGCACGCCGGGGCCGGTGTCGATGACGTCGAGGATCAGCGATCGGCCCCGCTGCGCGGCCTGGAAGCGTGAGCGTCCCGCCCGCGGGCATGGCCCGCGCCGCGTTCATGGCCAGGGCCATCACCACCTGCTTCAGCGAGTCGGCGTCGATGCGGGCGGCGGGCAGGGCCTCGGGGATGCGCGGACTTCACCCGGATGCGGGTGAAGGCGGGATGGCGCTCGAGGAGCCGCAGCGCCGTGCCCACCGTGGCCGTCGAGGTCGGCGCGTGCGGCCGCGGGATCGGGCCGCGCGCGAGTCGAGGAGGAAGCGCACGATGCGCTCGCAGCGCTGCACCTCCTCGCGGATCAGGTCGCGGAAGCGGCGGGCTTCGCGCTGTCCTTCCCGCCCGGGCGTTCAGCGGCGAGGGAGGCGAGCGCCTCCGCGCAGCCCGCGATGCCGGCCAGCGGGTTCGAGACCTCGTGGGCGACGCCGGCCACGAGCTGGCCCAGGAAGGCGAGCCGGTCGGTGGCGATGAGCCGCATCTCGAGGGCGCGCTGCTCGGTGATGTCCTCGAACCAGGAGAGCACGTGGGTCACCTGCCGCCCCCGGCGCACGGGAAGGCGGCGCACGTGGAAGAGCCCGCCGTGGGCCTCCGTCGTCTCCTCGTGCATTCTTCCCGGTGCGGAAGACCTTCGTCGAAGATCGACCGTGTCACGCGGAAGCCCGGCGGGAGGCAGCAGCTTCTTGAGCGGCTTGCCCAGCACCTTTCCGCGGGGCAGCCCGAGCGGCCCCTTCTCGCGCAGGCTGTTCCAGGCCACGACGCGCAGCTCGCGATCCACCAGGTAGAGGCCGATCGGGAATGCGTCGAGGAGCGCCGCGCCGAGCTCGGGGAGGCTCTCCTTGGGCCGGGACGCGGGGGCCTGGGCACAAGTGCCAGAAGTATAGCCCCGTCTCTACAAGGTCTTCAGGTCGTCCTCGGTGAGCAGCATGCGCTCGATTCCGCGGGCCCGGCCGGTCTCGGGATCCACGTCCACCACCGCGGCCGCGAAGCGCGGATCGCCCTTGGCCGTCTCGAAGCGGCGTGGGCATCCCGGTCAGGAACCGCCGCAGGATCGGCGTCCTTCTCGACGCCGATCACGGAGTCGTAGGGACCGGTCATGCCCAGGTCGGTGCAGTACGCGGTTCCCTTGGGGAGGATGCGGTGGTCGCAGGTGGGGACGTGGGTGTGGGTGCCCACGACCGCGGAGACCTTGCCGTCCAGCCAGTGGCCCATCGCCGTCTTCTCGGACGAGGCCTCGCCGTGGATGTCCACGATCACGACCTTGGCCTCCCGGCGGAGCCGCTCCACCTCCGCGAGGCCCAGCTTGAAGGGATCGTCGAGCGCTCCGTTCATGAAGACGCGGCAGCTCAAGGTTGAGCGTGGCCACGGGCACCCCCGAGCGCTTCGCCTTGCCGACGTGGGAGCCGCGCCCCGGCTGCCCCTCGGGGTAGTTGAGGGGGCGCAGGAGCTGGGGGATGAGGTCGATGACCCCGATGATCTCCTTCTTGTCCCAGATGTGGTTGCCCGAGGTGAGGCAGTCGACGCCCGCGTCCAGGAACTCGTCGCAGACCTCCTTCGTGACGCCGAAGCCGCCCGCGGCGTTCTCCACGTTGGCGATGCAGTAGTCGATCTCGTGCTTGCGGAAGACGAGGGGAAGGGCCTTCGCGAGTATGGTGCGGCCGGGGTTGCCGACGACGTCGCCGATCACCAGGATGTTCATGAAATTAGTTGGACCAAGATGCCAGCCTAGCGTTCGCGCCGCACGCAGGTCAAATCGGCGGGGGGAGCGGGTTACAATCCGCCGCCCATGGACCTCGCGGAGAAGCTCCTGGTCCTCGCGGACTCCGCGGCCGGGGACGGAGCGCAGGGGCTGGTCCGGGCCCTTCGCACCGTGCTCGCGGAGATCGCCCCCTTCGACGCGGGCGAGGCCGTCCTCGTCTCGGGGGAGCGCTTCCTCCGCTGGCGCCTCGACGACCACGAGGGGGACCTGCTGGGCGCGGACGTCGTCCGGCACATCGGCGCCCTGCACGCGCCCCTGCGCTTCGACGACCAGGACGACGCGAAGGCGTTCCCGGAGACACACCAGGCCCTCGTGGCCCAGGGGATGCGATCGCTGCTCGTGCTGCCCTTCCAGGGTGGGGGGGCGCTCGCGGTGGCCCGGCGCTACGGCTGGGCGTTCGTCGGGGCGTCGATGCACCACCTCTGGCCCGTCCGCGGGATGGCGGGGATCGCGTTGCGGCAGGCCGTACTCCTGACCGGCCTCGCCCAGAAGGTCGAGGCGCAGCAGGAAGACCTGGAGAGGGCGAACGCCACCCCCGACGAGCTCAGAGTCCGCCTGGAGCGCGCGGAAGCCCGGGTGCGGGAGCGCGAGGGGCAGCGCGCGGCGGCCAACGCGGGGTGGGAGTCCACGCGCGCGGAGCTGCGCGAAACCGCGCGGTCCCTCGCCGCCGCCGTGGCGGGGGCGGCCTCCGCGCGGGAAGGCGAGGAGCGGGCGGAAGCGAAGGCGGCGGACCTTCAGCGTCGTCTCTCCGAGGAGACGGGCAAGCGCGAGGCCACGGAGGCGGACGCGCAGCGGCGACAGGCCGAGGCCGACGAAAAGCTCGGGCGGGCGGACGGGGAGCGCCAGGCCCTCGCCGTCGAGGTGGAGGCGTTGCGGCGGGAGGAGCGCCACGCACAAGGAGAGGCACGGGACGAGGCCGAGCGCTTGCGGGGAGAATCCGAGCGCTGGCGCGTCGCGGCCGAGGAGGCCCGCCCTCGCGTCGCGAGAGCGGAGGCGGAGCTCGCGGAGGCGCGAGGGGAGACGAAGCGCGCACGCGCGGAGACGGAGGACGCACACACCCGGGCGGCGGCCCTCCGTGAGGAGCTGTCCGCTTCGCGGCGCGAGGCGGAGGATCTCCGGACGCGCCTCGACACCGACCTCCCCGCGCTGGAAGCGGAGAAGAGGGTCCTGACGAGCGAGCTGAAGACGGCACGGGACGAGACCGCCCGGCTCCTGCACGCGGTGCAGCCGGAGACCCCTCCGAAGGCGCCGGTGGGAAAGCGGCGCCGGGGCCGCTGACCATGCGAGACCGGCGATGATCGGCGAGACCCTTTCCCACTACCGGATCCTGAGCCGGCTCGGGGGCGGCGGGATGGGGGTCGTGTACGAGGCCGAGGACGCGCGCCTGGGGCGCCGGGTGGCCCTCAAGCTCCTGCCCGACGAGACGGGAAACGACCCGCTGGCGCGGGAGCGCTTCGAGCGCGAAGCGCGCGCCGCCTCCGCGCTCAACCATCCACACATCTGCGTGATCCACGAAATCGGCGAGGACAAGGGACACTCCTTCATCGTGATGGAGCTCCTGGAGGGCCAGACCCTGAAGTACCTGATCGGCGGCAGGCCGATGCCGACGGAGCGGGTCCTGGAGCTGGGGGCGCAGATCGCCGACGCGCTGGAGGCGGCGCACGCCAAGGGGATCGTGCATCGCGACATCAAGCCCGCGAACATATTCGTGACCGAGAGGGGCCAGGCGAAGCTCCTCGACTTCGGGCTCGCCAAGCGGACGACGAAGCGAGCGACCACGGACGCGGACGCGATAACGATGAGCCAGCCCGCGACCTTGTCGCGTGAGGGGACGGTAGTGGGGACGGTGGCGTACATGTCTCCCGAGCAGGCGCGCGGGAAGGAGCTGGACGCGCGGACGGATCTCTATTCGTTCGGGACGGTGCTGTACGAGATGACGACGGGTGTGCGGCCCTTCTCGGGGGAGAGCACGGGGGAAGTCTTCGAGGCGATCTTCACCCGGGAGCCGGTGGCGCCCGCACTTCTCAACTTGGAGGTGCCCGGGGAGCTGGCGCGGATCATCGCCAAGGCGATGGAAAAAGACCGCGGCCTGCGCTACCAGGGCGCTTCGGACGTGCGCGCGGACCTTCAGCGATTGCAGCGGGACACGACGGCGGGAGGGAAGACCGCGGCCGCTCCTGGTCCCCGGTCTCGCCGCGCATTCTGGCTGGGCCTGGGGACGCTCGGGCTCGTGCTCGCCGTGGGAGCGGGCGCCTGGCTGGGACGGCGTCCGGAAGCCGGCTTCGGCGACCCCGGTGCCGCAGGCACCTCGTCGATCGCAATCCTGCCCTTCGCGGACATGAGCCCGGGCAAGGACCAGGAGTACCTGGCCGACGGTCTCTCCGAGGAGCTGCTGAACAGGCTTTCCAAGATCCCGAAACTGCGGGTCACGGCTCGCACCTCGGCCTTCCAATTCAAGGGCAAGAACGAGGACCCCAAGGTCATCGGGCGGAAGCTCAACGTCGCCACGCTGCTCGAGGGAAGCGTGCGCAAGGCCGGCAACCACGTGCGGATCACCGCGCAGCTCGTGAAGGTGGCGGACGGGTTCCGTCTCTGGTCGGAGACCTACGAGCGCGAGCTCACCGACATCTTCGCGGTGCAGGACGACATCGCGCGCTCCGTATCCGCCGCGCTCGAGGTCGAGCTGCTGGGGAAGGACTTGCGGCCCCTGCCCTCTCGCGGCGGAAACGTCGAGGTCTACAACCTCTATCTCCAGGGCAACTTCTTCCAGCAGCGCCGCACGAAGCAGGACATGGAGATGTCGATCGCCTACTTCGAGCGGGCGCTCAAGCTCGATGCCGGCTATGCGCCCGCATGGTTGGGTCTGGCCGGGACCCGCACGCGCCAGGCGGACAGCGTCTTCATCCCCGTGGACGAGGGCTACCGGCTCGCCCGCCGGGATGTGGAGAAGGCGCTCGCCCTGGATCCGAGCCTGGCGGATGCGCACGCGATCCTCGGCTGGATCCGGAGGACCTACGACTGGGACTGGCCGGGCGCGCATGCCGCGTTCAAGCGGGCCCTCGAGCTCGAGCCCGGAAATGCCACGGTCGTCCGGGGGGCGGCAATGATGGCCTCGCCCCTGGGCCGCTTCGAGGAAGCGCTCGCCCTGGATCGGCGCTCGGTCGAGCTCGATCCCCTGAGCGTGCGTACGCACGTCAACAGCGCCCTCCATTCCCTGGCCCTCCGCCGGCTGGACGAGGCGGAAGCGGCCCTGCGCCGGGCGCGCGACCTCGGCCCGGACTTCCCCACTCTCCACCTCGTGACCGGCCGGATCTTCCTCGCGCGGTCGATGCCGGAGGCGGCCCTCCGGGAGATGGAGCAGGAGAAGGACCCGTTCTGGCGCCTCCAGGGAATGGCTCTCGCGTATCACGCCTTGGGGCGGAGGAAGGAGGCGGACGCGGCCCTCGCCGAGCTGCGGGAGAAGCACGAGGCCGATACCTTCCAGATCGCCGAGGTCTACGCCTTTCGGGGCGAGGTGGACGAGGCGTTCGAATGGCTCGAGCGCGCCTACGCGCAGCGCGACGGCGGACTCGCAGACATCAAGGGGGACGAGCTGCTCGAGAGCCTCGAATCCGACCCGCGCTACAAGGCCCTTCTGGAGAAGTTGCGTCTCCCCCTCTGACGAGGATCGAGCCGCGGCCTAGGCGGTGAAGTGAAACGGGAACGCGATGGCGTTGTCTAAGGCACGGGACGTATCGAATTGCAGCCATGACGAGCAGGAAGAGGAGCCATGGGCCGCACGCTGATGCTGCTACTCGCCGTCCTGGCGTGGAACGCCGGCGGGACAGAGCCGGCCCCGCGGCAGACCGCCGCGGCTGAAGCCCAAGCCGCCCGACGGGATCGCGGAGCGGCTGGGGGAGGCCACGAGCCTCCTCGACCGCCGTGCGCACGCGGAGGCGCTGAAGATCCTCCAGGCGCTCCTGCCTGCGGCCGAGGCGGGGAAGGACGAGGCCCTGCTGGCCGAGACCATCCATCAGACGGCCCGGGCCTATTACTTCGGCGGCGACTACGGGACGGCTCTCCCATTGTGGGAGCGCGCCCTCGCGATGAGCGGTGCCCTGGCGAACCGGCCCCTCCAGGCCCAGATCCTTCGCCACATGGGCCGGCTTCACGAGGTGACGGGGGCCTATGCCCAGTCCCTCCGCTGCAGCGAGCAGGCGGTGGGCGATCTTCCGGGACTTGGGCGATCGCCAGGGGGCTGCCCGCGCCTTGATCGGCATCGGGGCCGCCCTCGACATGATGGGTGACCACCCGCGCGCGCTCGAGGCCTATGAGGAAGCCTGGCCGGCGCTCGAAGAAGCGGGTGACTCGGCGTTCTACCTGCTGCTCAACGAGGTCGCCATCACCTACAAGAACCTGGGCCGCTACGAGGACGCGTTGGCGTCCTACGCGCGCTCTCGCGAATGGAGCAAAAGGACCGGCGACAAGCTCGGCGAACCGCGCACGCTCAACAACATCGGCAACGTCTATCTCCTCCTCGGGCAATACGAGAGGGCCATCGAGCAGTACCAGGAGGGTCTGGTCCTCTCTCGGGAGATCAATGAGCGGCGCGGCGCCGTCATCCTTCTCGGCAACCTCGCGGAGGCATGGAACCGGCTCGATGACCCTCGGCGCGCCCTTGGCTATTCTCGCCAGGAGCTCCAGATCGCCCGCGAGCTGGGTCTTCGACACTTCGAGGCCGACGCGCTTCACGGCATCGCGGAGAGCGAGGTCGCGCTCGGAGACCTGAAGGAGGGCCGGACACACTATCTGCAGGCACTGGATCTCTACAAGGAGATAGGAGCACTCGGAGGTGAGCAGGGGACTCGCCTTGCGCTGGCGCGCCTTGACCTGCAGGAGGGTCGGCCCGTCGAGGCGCGCCTCCTCGCGGAGCAAGTCCTGACCGTCGGGTCGGAGAGCCGGGCGCCCGAGACCGACTGGCAGGCCCGCTTCGTTCTGGCCCGGGCTGCGCGAGCCAGCGGCCGATCGGATGAGGCCGTGGCCTCGCTACGTGCCAGCCTGGGCGTGATCGACGGCCTGCGCGGGCGGCTCCTCACGGACACCGGCAAGATCGGCTACCTCGACGCGCGGCACGCGGTGTCCCACGAGCTCGTCGACCTGCTCGCCGAGAGGGGGGACGCGGCGGCATCGCTGGAGGCAGCCGAGGCCGCGCGGGGCCGGGCCTTCATCGACCTGCTGGCGGCCCGGCAGGTCGCGCTCCGGCCCTCCGAGGCCGCGTCACTCGCCGCGATTCGTGATGGCGAGGCCCGGCTGCGCGCCCAGGAGAACGCGCAAACCGCCGCCGAAGTCCTGGTCGCGGAGCTGGTCCGGACGCGAGCCGCCACGAAGCCGAGCTGACCGGCAGGTTGCGTACGCTTCGCGAGGAGCAACCCGAGCTGGCCAGCCTCGTCGCCGTGGAACCCCTCACCTCCAGCCAGATCGTGGAGACCGCGAAACGGTTGGACGCCACGGTGGTCGAGTACCTGGTCACGGAGAAGCGGCTCTTCGTGTGGGTCGTGCGACCCACGGGCGAGATCGCCAGCGCCACCGTGGACATCGGCCGCGACGCGCTCCGGGAGAAGGTGCGGAGCCTGCATGTCAAGCTGGGCGGCCTCGATCTCGAGGGTCTCAGAAATCCGGGAGCCGTCCGGCGCGACCTGGCGGACCTCTACAGAGTCACGCTCGCCCCCGTGGCTCGCCACCTCCCGTCGGACCCACATGCGCTGGTCTACGTGATCCCGCACGACGCGCTCTTCCTGTTGCCGTTCGCCGCCCTCGTCGACGAGCGCGGCCGATACCTGGTGCAGACCCACACCCTCGCCTCGGCGCCGTCGCTGGGCGTCTTGCAGTACACGGCCGAGAAGAAGCGGCGGGCGATCTCTCCCGAGGCGCCCCGGCTCCTCGCCCTGGCCGATGCCCGTCCTCCCAAGGACTCGGGGTTGGGCGCATTGCCCGGCGCGCGCGCGGAGGTCCAGCGAGTGGGACGGGGAATTCCCGTCGACCGGCGGACGATCCTGGCGGGTGCGGCGGCCACCGAGGCCAGCGTGAAGCGATTGGGACCTGGGCAGACCATCCTGCACTTCGCGGTGCACGGCCTGATCGACGACGGCCATCCGCTCGAATCCGCGCTGGTTCTCACCGAGGGTGACGGCGAAGACGGCTGGCTTCGGGTGCGCGAGGCCTTCGGCCTCGACCTCCGGGCCGACCTCGTGGTCCTGAGCGGATGTTCGACCGGGCTGGGCAAGCTCTCGGGTGACGGCATCCTCGGCCTGTCGCGTGCCCTTCTCTACGCGGGAACGCCCTCCGTGGTCGTGAGCCAGTGGGACGTGAGCGACCTCGCCACGCTTCACCTCATGGATGGCTTCTACGCCGGCCTGCGGTCCGGACGGAGCAAGGCACTTGCCCTGCGCGATGCGCAGCTCCGGACCCTCCGCCGCTATCCTCATCCGGCACTGTGGAGCGCCTTTCTGCTCGTCGGCGAAGCGCGCTGAGGTGAAGCGAGTGGCCGCCGCTACCCCAGCTGAATTTCGGACGGGACCTCTGGATTCATCAACGACGCGCCACCATCCGCGTAGATGACTTGCCCTGTGATCCAGCCGGCCTGCGCTGAACAAAAGAGGGTGGCAACGTTGCCGACATCCTCAGGCGTTCCCAGGCGTCCCATGGGAGTCCACCCGCGCGCGTGCCAATTCCTGATGAGATCTTGCGCGGGCTGCGGCAGCGTGTTCAATACGCTGTCCTCGGTCCATCCAGGGCTGATCGCATTCACCGTGATGCCGCGTCTGGCGAGGGTCACCGCGAAGTAGCGAACGAGAGACTCCAGCGCCGCCTTGGCTGAACCCATGCCGACCCAGGGTTGCAGTCCGCCGGTACGGCTCCCTTCTGCGTAGGTGATGGCGAGGATCCTCCCTCCTTCGCCCATGAGGGAAACCGCTTCCCGAACCCCGACGAGGAATGCCTTCGCCTGCGAATCGAACGACGCATCCCACTGTTCGAGGGTGATGTCCATCGGCGGGTAGAAGAACGCGGCGGCCTCCGGCCGCGCGTTGCTGACGAAGATGTCGAGGGTGCCGAACTCACCCTTGACCTTGCGGAACATTTGGGTGATCTGTTCTGGGCGCGATACATCGGCCTGGACCACGAAGCCGTCCACGCCAAGCTTACGCACCCGAGCAAGCGTGTCGACGGCGGCCGCCTCGTTTTGGTAGTAGTGGATCGCCACCTTGACGCCGCTCGCCGCCAGTCTCAGGGCGATTCCTCTACCAATGCCACGGGAGCTGCCGGTGACCAGCGCGTGCTTTCCGTTCAGGGACATGTCGACCTCCTTCGAATGCGCGCCTCTGTTTCGGCAGCTCGTGCTTCAGCGCTTTGACAGCGGAGGAGGCGTTCTGTTCCGCGGTGGTACGAGTACCCGCGGCGATCAGGGCCTGAAGCGGTAGACCGTCCCGTCCAGGACGACCAGGACGCGTTCGCCCAGGGCGGCGTAAGGGGCGAGGGCCGGGAGGCGGGAGAGAAGGGCGGACCGCTGGTCGGGACCGTTCACCTCCGTGATCGGCAGGCCGGCCGCCGCGTCGAAGCTGACATCGGTCCACTCGCCGGCCGCGAGGCGAAACGTCTTGCCGGCGACCCGCCGGCCTGCCCCCCGCGTGACCAGGAGTCCCGGGTCGAGCGGGTCGACGCGCGGCATTGCGGCCCCCGGTGAGCTCGCCGGTGACGGCGCCATCTCGCTCGGCGGGGGCGGAGGGGAGATCGAAGCGCCTGGTGGCGTGGGGGACGGCCGGGTTTCTTCTTCGGGAGTGCCAACCCAGTTCAACCGGGTGACCGTGGCCACCGCGAAGACCAGGGCTGCCGCTGCCGCGAGCGGTAGCCAGCGGTGCAATGCGAAGCCGGGCCGTACTACAGGCATCGGCCGCGGGATCAGGCCGTTCTGGGCTGCGCGGGCGAGGAGGGCCAGGGCCTCGCGACACTCGGCGCATCCGACCAGGTGCGCGTTCAGGACCTCTCGCTCCCGGGGGTCCAATCGGCCCTCCAGGGATGCCGCCAGAAGGCCCGGGTCGTGGGGACTGCTCAAGGTCGCCTCCGGTTCATCCCGTGTCTTAGACGGTCTCATCGTGCTTCCGTTCCGCCGTCGCGCGCCCCCAGAATGGTCCCGAGATCCAGTTGGAGGCGGCGCAGGTCCATGCCGGAGCGCAGCGTCTCCGCCGAGACCCCGGTTCGGCTCCGGGCCAGGGAATCGATGGAGACGCGCAACTGCTCACGCGCCCGCTTCAACCTGCGGCTGAGGCCGGCCTTCGAACCGCCCACGGCGATCACCATCTCGTCGAGGGTGAGGTCTTGCTCGTAATGGAGGAGGATGAGCAGCTTGTCCTCCGCGGACAGGCCCTCCATCGCCTCGCGTACCAGGCCTTCGAAGAGCGATCGGTCTTCGGTGGCGACCACATCCGGCGAGCTTCCCGAGCGTTCCTGCCGCCGCGGACCGGGTCCTTCGCCCTCCAGCGGCAGCCACCGGCGATCGGCCTTGACCGCGTTGAGGGCCGCGTGGGCGACGATGGCGCCGAGCCACGTCCGGAGCGTGCTCCGCCCTTCGTAGCGCGCCATCTTCTTCCGCTCCCACAGGTCGGCGACCACCTGGTCGGCGACGTCGCTCGCGGCAGGCTCCCGGAGGAACCGGCGCGCGAAACCCCGGACGAAGTCGCCGTGGCGGGCCAGGCACTCTTCCCAGGCCCTCTCCTCGCCCTGGGCGCACGCGCTGGCGAGATAGAGGTCGTCCAGGCTGAGCCTGCGGACGTGCTCGTCGGGCGTCCGATCGGCAGACGCGGCAAGGGCCAGCTCGACCAGCCGCTCCGTGAAGGTCGATGCGTCCAGTGCGAAGCGGACGTGCACCTGCGACGCGACGAGGGCGAGAACGCGCTCGCGCTGCCCCTGTCGTGTTTGCATGACCCTCCCGCGCGAAGCATCCGGCGGAAGCACGGCTGCGTCAAGGCTGGAACAGATCTCCACGCGCATTGTCCAACCGGTGAAGCACCCCTCTTGCGCAGCCTCGTAGCGCGAAAAGGAGTACGTCAATGCGGCTTAGTCCGTCGTCGGCGATTCGCTGCCACCTCCGGCGCTCTGCCCTCTTCGTGCGTGGCGTGGCTCCTGGCATGGCGCTGCTGTCCTGTTTGATCGTGGCCCAACCCCTGGCCGCCGCCGACGGGGACCTCGACCCGACCTTCGGCATCGGAGGGAAGGTCATCGGCGAGAACAATGAGGGTGTTGGGACGGACAGTATTGCCATTCAGCCCGACGGCAAGATACTCATCGCGGGACGACGAGGAGTCCAGCTCGTTCGCTACAACGTGGATGGCAGCCGGGATCTGGGCTTTGGTGATGGCGGTACCGCTTCGGGGTTCGGGTTGGTCGCCCTCCAGCCGGACGGAAGGATCGTGACGGCCGGAAGCGTCGGCGTCGGTTTCCTTGTGGACATGGCGCTCAGGCGCCACAACGCCGACGGCAGCCTGGATCCGACGTTCGGCAGCGGAGGCGAGGTCATCGATGACTGGGGGGTGGGAGGTGGCGACTCCCCCGCGAGTCTCGCTCTGCTGCCTGACGGCAGGATCCTCGTGGGGGGGACGGCCTTCAACATCCCTCCCGGCGGCGACAGCGCGGTGGTTCTGGCACGCTATCTTCCCGACGGAAGCCCGGACCCGAGCTTCGGGAGCAACGGAAGGGTCGTCGTCGACAGAGTCGGCACCAATGGTGCGGCGGCCAGGGCGTTCGCTCTCCAAACCGACGGCAAGGCCGTCGCGTTATGGTTTGGCCTCACGTCATATCACCTCGGGCGTTACATGCCCGACGGCTCGCGCGACCCAAGCTTTGGCAGCGGCGGCGTGGTGGTCCTCAGCGACCACACCCTGAACGATGTTGCCATCCAAGCGGACGGGAAGATCCTCGTCGGGGGATCGGTCCCTAACTCCCTGGGTTACTCCGATTTCCGCGTAAGGCGGCACAACGCGGACGGCAGCCCGGACCTGGGCTTTGGCACGGGCGGCCATGTGACCACCGACTTCGAATCGGGCGACGACGTGGTGCGAGCCCTCGCCGTGCAGGCGGACGGGCGCATCCTTGCGGTGGGGTCTGCCCAGGGAGATGACCAAAACATCTTCAATCCCGCCTTTGCCCTCGCGCGCTACGAGATGGACGGCGCGCTGGATTCGAGCTTCGGCACGAACGGGCGGGTGAGGACGGCATTCGATCTGGGGGGCGTCGCTTGCGGCAGCGACCGGGCCAATGCCGTCGCGCTCCAGGCCGATGGCAAGATCATCGCCGGCGGGGTGACCTCCAATACTTCTACCGGAGAGTGCAACGAGGGCTCGCCGGCCCTCGCCCGTTATCTCAGCCTGGGCG
Source organism: uncultured Acidobacteriota bacterium (assembly GCA_963742595.1). Classification (GTDB taxonomy): domain Bacteria; phylum Acidobacteriota; class Vicinamibacteria; order Fen-336; family Fen-336; genus CAVPGH01. Next base: position 3,972,477 of record CAVUMT010000001.1, read on the forward strand.
TCCCCGATACCGATGGCGACGGCGTGCCGGATGCCACCGACAACTGTATTGAGGCGATGAACCCCGGCCAGGGGGACGCCGACGGGGACGGCATCGGGGACGTCTGCGATCCCGACACCGACGAGAGCGTGAGCGACGTTGTCGCAGCGGGCAGCACTCGCACGACGGACGCCGAGGGGGATGGCGCGACGCTGGCCGACCCGATCGAGACCACCGTGACGAGCCCCAACGCGGGCATCCTGACCATCGCCGAGATGCCGGCCTCCTTCCCGCCGCCGGCCGGCTTCCAGCTCCTCGGCTGGCAGGTCGTGATCACCGCCCCGACAGCCTCGGCCGCGGCCCCTCTCCGGATCGTCTTCCAGCTCGACGCCTCGATCCTCCCGCCGGGCACCTTTCAACCCCAGAACGTGATCCAGGTGTTCCGCAACGGAACCCAGGTCCCGGCGTGCTCTGGCGCTCCGGGGACGGCCGCGCCCGATCCCTGCGTCGCCAGTCGGTCGCTGATAGCGGGCGACGTCAGGCTCGAGATCCTGACATCCACGGCCAGTACCTGGAACTTCGGAGTCTCCGAGGGGGAGGCCCCGACCGTGCCTGGCGTGCCGGCGCTGTCCGCGGGTCCCAATCCGAATCGGGGCGTCTTCAGCCTGTCCTGGACGTCGTCGACCGACACGCAGGGCGATCCCATCCTGTACTTCCTCCGGCACCGAGACAGCGACGATGCCGATTTCAGCGACGCCGTGAACGCCCTGGCGTCGAACACCCATACGTTTGCCGACCCCTTGCCGGAACAGGAAGGGACGTGGCTCTACCGGGTGAAGGCATCGGACGGGACATTCGAGAGCGACTACTCGGCGGCCTCCGCGCCGATCAAGGTCGACAGGACGGCGCCGGCCCCGCCGTCCGTGACCGCGGACCGGCCGCCCGACTTCCCCGGGAATGGCGGGTGGTACCGGGACTCCGTGAGCCTCAGCTTCAGCTCGGGCCCGGATCCGATCCTGGGAGACGGGAGCGCGGGCAGCGGCATCGATCTGGCATCCCTCCCCGCGCCGGCCACGGTCGTGACCAGCGGCTCGACCACGGTGGAAGGCACCGTGAAGGACCTCGCGGGCAACGAGTCGGCCTCGGCCGGGCTCGCGGTGCAGGTGGACGCGACGTCGCCGTCGCTCGCGATCACATGCCCGTCGGCTCCGGTCCCGGTGGGCGCCGCGGCCAGCGCCGCCTGGACGGCCGGCGACGCCGAGTCAGGGCTGGGCACTCCCGCTTCAGGGAGCGTGCCCCTCGACACCAGCAGCGCCGGCCAGAAGACCGCTATCGCGCCGGCGGCCCTCGACAACGTCGGCCACACCCGCAGCGCCTCCTGCACGTACTCGGTCGTGGGCGGTGCAACGTACGACTTCCGAGGTTTCTTCCCGCCCGTGGCCAACTTTCCGGCCCTGAACCGCGTGGCCGCGGGATGGATCGTTACCCTTCGTTTCAGCCTGGGTGGTAACAGGGGTCTCGGGATTTTCCCCGCCGGATATCCAAGGGTAGGGGAGATCGCCTGTGGGTCCACCGAGCCCGTGGAAGGGACCGGTGCCGCCTGTGGGTCACCTGTTCTACGTGCGCATCCTCGATCAGTACATCTACCTGTGGCGGACCGACCACCGGTGGGCCGGGACCTGCCGTCAGATCGTGGTCAAGCTGGACGACGGCACCGAGCACCGCGCGAACTTCAAGTTCCTGAGAAGCCATTGAGCACTGATCAAGGGTGCTCTTTCATCGAAGCGCTGACGACGCCCCGATCTCGAGGTCGTACCGGACCTCCTCGCCGGGGCCGAGCCGGCGCAGGCGGCCTTCGGCTTCGAGAACGCGCCGGGGCGCCTCCCAGTTCGTGCCCGGCTCGAGGGCGCAGACGTAGTCGGCGGTGGCGAGCCGCTTCCACTGCGTGAGGCAGGGAAGCTCCGCCGCGCGCCAGGAGAGGAAGGCTCCGAAGCCGCTCGCGCGGTTGGCGATTCCGACGCGCACGCGGCCGTCCGGATCGGGCGGGGGATCGTGGAAGAAGACCTCCCCGGGGGCATCGGGACGCGGGGCCTCGAAGCGGCGGTGACCGGCGAGGCCGGCGGCCGCCGTGTCGTCGCGCGGGCGGACCTTGCCCGTGTCTCCCACGAGCTCCGACTCGGGGCTCACCACCGGAAACCCGAGGTTGCAGTGGTAGAGCATCATGTGGGGGGCCGGCGTCGAGCCTTCGTTCCGCACGCAGTCCTCGATGAGCAGGCTGTCCGCCCCCAGCCGCGTCGTGATCCGCCGCTCGAGCCGAAGGCCCTCGCCGGGGCCCGTCCTCTCGACCGCCTCGCCCGAGATCTCCAGCACGTAGTCGTCCCCGCGCCACTCCTGGACCACGCGCACCGCCTCCGCGCGGACGTGGGAGATGCGGCCGTGCAGGCCGTGTCCTTCCTCGGGCTGGCCGAAGTGGGTGAGGCCGCAGGTCGTGACGAGTCCGCCTCCGAAGGTCTTCAGCCACCCGTAACCCTCGGGGTCGTACCGTTCGGGCCCGCCGAGGTTCGGGTGGATCCACGCGAGGGCACGCCCCGCGTGCTCCGCCGCGCCCACGTCGAGCGCGCGGTCGAGGAGGACCTGGAATCGCAGCCCGCTTCCCGTCCAGACGTCGGCGACGCGCAGGCCCGAGCCGTGGCCCTCGTGGAGGGTCATGAGCCGGACTCCCGCGAGCTGCGCGAGATACCCGGCGCGCTCGCGCAGCTCGCGGGAGGACCAGTGCCGTCCGAAGAGGAAGGGCATTCGGTCGCTAGGCGTCCGTCTCGGTCACCACCAGGCCGTGTGGGCTCAGATACACGGGCAGGTGCTGGAAGAGCGAGCTTTCCCCGAGGACGGCCTCCATCATCGACCGCCGATCCTCGGCCCTTGCGCTCCCCAGCAGCGTCAGCGAACCGCCTTCTCCCCCCGCCCCGTTGACCTTCACCCCCACCGCCCCATGCGCTCGGGCGCGATCGATCACGCGTTGCGCGTCCTGCCCCACGAGGTCGGGGTGCAGGCGGGCCTGCGCCGCGGTGTTGGCGTCCATGGCGCGACCCAGGGCGTCGAGATCGCCGGCGAGGACCGCCGTGCGCGAGTCCACCGCCGCCTGTCGGAGGTCGGCGAGCCGCGGATCGTCCGGGCCCGCGTCCTGGAGCTCCCGGATCACCTTCTCGTGCACCGCCGACGAGTCGTGCGAGCGACCCAGGTAGACGACCGCGAGCCGGCGCTGGAGCTCGTGCCACACGACGTGGGCGACGGGGAGATGCTCGACGCGCGCCCGCGGATACTCGTGCATGTCGATGAAGCTGACTCCGCCGTGGGCGGAGCAGAGCTGGTCCTGGACGCCGCTCTGCCGTTTCAGCATCTCGACCTCGACGGAGTGCGCCGCCTCCGCCGCCTGCAGGGGCGTCAGCCGTCCCGGGCTGAGGGCGTCGAGCGCGCCCACGAGGGCGACCGCCACCGCCGCCGACGTCCCCATCGAGGCCCCGGGAGGTGCGTCGCAGTGGAGCCGGATGTCGAGGGCGACGTCCGGGGGGATCGCGGCGCGGCGGATGGCCGCTTCCAGAATCGGGTGGCGGCCCTCCCCGGGCCCCTCGGGGTCGACGGCGTATTCGTCGCCGAAGTCGACGGCGTGAAGCCGCACGCGCTCAGAACCGGGCCGCCGGCCGCCGCGAGAGCGAACCTCGACCTCCACGAGCGGCGCGACCGCGATGTTGAAGACCTTGCCGTGGCGCGCGAACCAGGTGTCCGTCCACCCCCCGTTGTCGCAGATGCGCACGGGGGCCACGCTCCGGATGACGCGCTCGGGACCGCCCTGCTCACCCATTCATTCGATCTCGCCGGGCGAGGATGCTATCACCTCGCCTTCGCGGCCCTCGGCGCGACACGTCCTGGAATGGGTAGATGCCTATTCCGAGCGGAGCACCCGGACCGGGTCGAGCCTCGACGCGCGGCGGGCGGGAACGAACGTGGCCACGAGGGCCACGAGCGCGAGAGCGACGGGGACGACGCTGAACGTCAGGGGGTCCTGGGGGCTCACGCCGAGGAGGACGCTCGCCATCGCCCGCGTCAGCGCGAGGCCGAGGGCGAGACCGGCCACCAGTCCCGTGACCACGAGCCGGAGCCCGTCGCGCATCACGAGCCCCATGATGTCGCGTCCGCGCGCCCCGATCGCGAGGCGGACGCCGATTTCGCGCGTGCGCTGGCTCACTCCATAGGACACGAGGCCGTAGAGGCCCACCGCGGCGAGCGCGAGGGCGACCACCGCGAAGACGGCAAAGAGCCCGGTGATCACCCGATTGCTCGCGAGGACCTCGAAGAACGCGCGCTCCATCGTCTTCATCTCGTAGAGCGGCTGCTCGGGGTCCAGGCGCGCCACCGCGCGGCGCGCCGCCGCCGCCACCGGCCCCGGATCCTCCGTGCGCATGAAGAACGTGAGCGTCCGGGCGGGCTCCTGGGCGAGCGGCAGGTAGACCTGGGGGAGCGTGGGCTCGCCCGGCTCGTCGTTGACGACGTTCGCGGCCACCCCGACGATCGTGCGCCAGGACGCGGTCTCGCCTCCCAGGCGGATGCGCGTGCCGAGAGGCTCCCGGCCGGCGCAGTAGCGATGGACGAACGCCTGGTTGACGAGCGCCAGCGGGCTCGGCCCCCGTGCCGTCGCCGTCCGAGAAGGCCCGTCCCGCGACGATCGGGATCCCCAGCGTCCGGAAGTAGCCGGCGCTCACCACCTCGCGGGCCGCCCAGGGGCGGGCCTCCTCGCGCGGGGGCTCGGCCCCCTCCAGGCTCAGGACCTCCGTCCGGAGCGACTCGATGACCGGACGCGCGGTCGCGGCGGCCACGCTGGAGACGTGCGGGAGGGCGGCGAGCGCCCCCTGGAGCTCGTCCTGGAACGCGCGCACCGCGTCGTCGCCCGCGTAGCGGCCCTTCGGCAGGTCCGTCTTGAGCGTGAGCAGGTCCTCGTGCGCGAAGCCGAGGTCGAGCTGGCGCATCGCCATCGCCGCGCGCACCGCGAGCCCGGCCATGAGGAGGAGGGCGACGGCGAGCGCGAGCTGGCCGGAGACGAGGAGGCCGCGCATCCGTGCCCGTCCCCGGGACGCGCCCGCCGCCCCTCCGCCCGCGTCTTTCAGGAACGTCACGAGGTCGAGCCGCGTGGCGAGGAGCGCGGGAAGGAGGCTGAAGACGACCGGGCTCAGGAGGGAGAGGACGACGGAGAAGGCGAGGACCCGCCGGTCGACGACCACGAGCTCGAAGAAGGGCTCGAACGTCACGGAGCGGATGAGATCGAGGCCCCAGGCGGCGAGGAGGAGGCCGAGGGCGCCTCCCGCGAGGGCGAGGACCAGGCCCTCGGTGAAGAGCTGGCGCAGGAGACGACTCCGGCTCGCACCCAGGGCGGCGCGCACCGCGGTCTCCCGCTGTCGGGCCGCGCCCCGTGCGAGCATGAGGTTGGCCACGTTCGCGCAGGCCACGGCGAGCACGAGGACCACCGCCACCGCGAGCAGGGTCAAGGCGACCCACGAGCCCGCGCTCGTCATCGCCTGCCGGAACGGCATCACCGTAGCACTCCAGCCGGAATTGGTGGCCGGGTGGTCGCGCTGCAGCCTCTCCGCGCGGGCGCGGATCTCCGCCGCCGCGTCGGCGACCTCGGCCCCCGGCTTCAAACGCCCGGTCACGCGGAGCGTGCGCGTCTCCCGGTCGGAGGGGTCCGCTGAGGGGCCAAGCGGCGTCCACACGTCGATCTCGCTGAAGTTTCCGATCTCGATGTCGGGCTTGAGGACCCCCGCGACCTCGTGCGGCTCGCCGTCCAGGCGCAGGGTGCGGCCCACGACGGCGGGGTCCGAGCCGAAGTGACGGGCCCAGAACCCGTGACTGAGGAGGGCGACGCGCGGAGCACCGGGCTGGTCGTCCGCGGCTTGAAGCGCGCGGCCGCGGAGGGTCGAGAGTCCCCAGGCCTTGAAGAGGCTCGCCGTCGCGGCCAGTCCCTGCACGCGCAGGGGCTCCCCCGCTCCCGCGAGGTTGTGGGTGCGGCGGGTGAAGGCGGCGAGATCGTCGAGGGTCGCGCTCTCCTCGCGCCAGTCCGCGAAGTCGGCCCAGGCCACGCCCATCCGCTCGTGGCTCCGCTCCGGGTGGGTGGCGAAGATCATCACCACGCGCGCGGCGTCGGGGATGGGGAGCGGCCGCAGCAGGAAGAAGTTGAGGAAGCTGAAGACGACGGCGTTCACGCCCACCGCGAGACCCAGCGTCACCACCACCACCGCGGCGAACGCGCGCTGCTTCCGGAGCTGCCGGAAGGCCAGGCGGAGGTCCTGCCCGAGCTGGTCCATGGAGACTCCTTTGCCCGGCGGCTGGTGCAAAGGCGGGGCCACCGAGAATCGTCGGTTCGAGGCTGTGGATGGGACAGGGGTTTCAGCCATTTCCCGGCGGCACGAGGCACGAGCCGGTGCGCGCGTTCGGACAGTGGTGTCCGAAGCTGAACAGCTGGGACCCCTTCAGACGGGAACGGGGCGGCGCACGATCCTCTTCGCCATCAGCATCACCAGCGACGCGACCCCCCAAAGGAGCAGCGTGGGAACCACGATCCCGATGGTGAGGTGGGCGAGGAGGTGCGCGCCCTGGCTCGCCCCGAAGCTGTACTCGGGCGCCGCGAAGATGTTGGGACGCCCGGCAATCGCGAGGACGATCCCGAGCGCCGCGATCGCCTGGAACACCACTACCTGGATCAGGACCAGCGGCAGGAGCTGCTTGTAGCTCCCAAGCCCCCGGGTGTGGACCGCCACCCCGTAGTAGAGCGTCGCCGCCCAGAGCACGACGTTCATGGAGAGCCAGCGGGCCGTGGAGTCGGCAGCTCCGGAGAGCGACCAGGCAAGGCGGGCCACGCCGACGCCCACGATCAGGATCAGGAAGACCTTCTGGAAGGCCACGTATTGCGCGAGCGGTTTGCCGAACATTTCCACCTCCTCGGTCGAGCCCCCGGGTCCCGCTATTTCTTGGCCGCGATCTGCGCCCGCAGGCGGTCCTCCTGGGCCCGAAGCTCCGGAGTGAACTCCGCGCCGAAGTCCTCGTTTTCGAACACGGGCCGGATCTCGATCGCCGATTCCTCGCCGGTGGGGTTAGGGCAGCGCTTGACCCATTCCACCGCCTCGTCCATCGATGCGACCTTCCACAGCCAGAATCCCGCGATGAGCTCCTTCGTCTCCGTGAAGGGCCCGTCCAGGACCTTCCTCTCCTTTCCGGAGAAGAGGACCCGCTTGCCCTTCGAGCTCGGGTGGAGCCCTTCCCCGGCCAGCATCACGCCCGCCTTCACCAGCTCCTCGTTGTAGTTCCCCATGGCCGCGAGGAGCTTCTCGTCGGGCATCTGGCCCGTTTCGCTGTTCCTGTCGGCTTTGACGATCACCATCACTCGCATCGGGTCGTCTCCTCTCGCCCCCGGGCTCCCGACCGGACCGCCCCTTCTGAATAGGACGACGAACGGGCCCCCACGGGATCGACACGAGGGGTGTTTTTTCGTCGAGACCGACTAGACCGTGACCGGCTTGCTCCGGGGCCGCGCGGGGAACGGCTTGGGGGGGGCCTTGGGCCCCGGCCCCGTCACCGGCCGCGGCTCGAGGGGAGGGATGAGGGCGATCTTCAGCACCTCGTCCACCTCGTCGACGAGGTGGAACTGCATGGACCGCTTGAGCACGCGCGGGCACCTCGTCCAGCTCCTTCTGGTTGAGCTTCGGGCACGACGATCGTCTCGATGCCGGCGCGTCGCGCGGCCAGGATCTTCTCCTTGAGGCCGCCGATGGGCAGGACGTTGCCCCGCAGCGTGATCTCGCCGGTCATGGCCACCGAGCGGCGCACCGGCCGGCCCGTGAAGATCGAGATCATGGACGTGGCCATGGTGATCCCCGCGGAGGGGCCGTCCTTGGGGATGGCCCCCTCGGGGACGTGCACGTGCAGGTCGTGGGTCGCGAAGAAGTCCTCGCGGATCCCGTAGATCCGCGCGCGGCTGCGCGCGAAGGAGAGCGCGGCCTGGGCCGACTCCTTCATCACCTCGCCGAGCTGGCCGGTGAGGGTGAGCCGTCCCTTGCCCGCGCATCGCGGTGGCCTCCACGAAGAGCACGTCGCCGCCGGTGGCGGTCCAGGCGAGGCCGGTGGCGATCCCCACCTCGTCCTTCTTGAGGCGCTCCTCGGGCAGGATCTTGGGGGCGCCCAGGTAGCGGTGGACGGAGGAGGGGGTGACGCGCACGGCACCCGCGTCCCCTTCCGCGACCTTGCGCGCGACCTTGCGGGCGATGGCCGCGACCTCGCGCTCCAGGTTCCGGAGGCCGGCCTCGCGCGTGTAGCTGTTGATCATCGAGCGGAGGGCGCGGTCGGTGAAGACGAGATGGTCGGCCGTGAGGCCGTGCTCCTCGAGCTGCTTGGGCACGATGTGCCGCTTGGCGATCTCCAGCTTCTCGTCCTCGGTGTAGCCGGAGAGGCGGAGCACCTCCATGCGGTCCAGGAAAGCGGGCTGGATCGTGTCGGTGAGGTTCGCGGTGCAGATGAACATCACGTTCGAGAGGTCGAAGGGCACGCCCAGGTAGTGGTCGCGGAAGCTGTTGTTCTGCTCGGGGTCGAGCACCTCGAGAAGCGCGGACGAGGGGTCGCCCCGGAAGTCGGCGCCGATCTTGTCCACCTCGTCCATCATGAACACGGGGTTGTTGGCCCCCGCCTGGTGGATTCCCTGGATGATGCGGCCGGGCATGGAGCCCACGTAGGTGCGGCGGTGGCCGCGGATCTCCGCCTCGTCCTTGACGCCCGCCCAGCGACAGCCGGACGAACTTGCGCCCGAGGGCGCGGGCGATCGAGCGGCCGAGGCTCGTCTTGCCCACGCCCGGGGGGCCCACGAAGCAGAGGAGCGGGCCCTTCATCTTGTCCTTGAGCTTGCGGACGGCCAGGTACTCGACGATGCGCTCCTTGACCTTCTCCAGGCCGTAGTGGTCCTCGTCGAGGATCTTCTGCGCTTCCTTGAGGTCCAGGTTGTCCTTCGTGGCCTTGCCCCAGGGGAGCGTCACCATCCAGTCGAGCCAGTTGCGGAGCGTCGCCGTCTCCGCGGAGTCGGGGTGCATGCGCTCGAGCTTCTTGAGCTGGCGCTCCACCTCCTCCAGCACCGGCTTCGGCATCTTCGCCTTCCCCGCCTTGTCGCGGAGACCCGCGATCTCCTCCGCCGAGCTCGTTGCCTTCCCCGAGCTCGCTCTGGATCGCCTTCATCTGCTGGCGCAGGAAGAACTCGCGCTGCGAGCGGTCCATCTCCCCCTTGGCCTGGGAGGAGATCTCCTGCTGCATGGTCAGGACCTCGAGCTCCTTGGCCATGAGCTCGTGCACCCGCCGCAGGCGCTCCACCGGCTCTACCGCCTCCAGGATCTCCTGGGCCCCCTCGACCTTGAGGTCGAGGTTCGACGGCGGTGAGGTCGGCGAGCCGCCCCGGCTCGTCCATGTTCGTGGCGATCACGATCACCTCGGCGGAGATGGGCTTGCCGAGGTTCGTTGACTTCTCGAGGGCGGCCTTCACGTTGCGCATGAGGGCCTCGAGCTCGAGCGATCCCTTCTCCTTCACCTCGGGCTCGGTGATCGACTCGATCCTGGCCTGGAGGTGGGGGAGCCCCTCCTCGTAGGAGAGGATGCGGGCGCGGCCGATGCCCTGGACGAGGACGCGGATGCGCCCGTCCGGCAGCTTCAGCATCCTCATGATGAGGGCCACGGTGCCCACCGGGTAGATGTCGTCGGGGCCGGGGTCTTCCTCCTCCTGCTTCTTCTGGGCGGCGAGCAGGATCATTCGGTTCTCGCCGAGCGCGTGGTCCACCGCCTTGATGGAGCGGTCGCGGCTGACGTAGAGAGGGACGATCATGAACGGGAAGATCACGATGTCCCGGAGGGGCAGGACGGGCAGGACCTCGGGGATCTTCGGGGTCTCCTCTTCCTTCTTGTTCTCTTCGGTCATCCTTCCTGCTCCCACTCGATGGGGATCACGGTCTCGCGCCCTCGGCGCTCCTTGAGGCGGGGGAGGGTGACGATGAGGACGCCTCCCTGGAAGCGGGCCGTCGACTCGCGCAGGTCGACGGCGCCGTCGAGGGCGATCGTCCGCTCGAAGCGCCCGCTCTGGCGCTCCAGGCAGAGGAAGTTCTGCCCCGCTCCCGGCTTGCGCGCCCGCCGCTCTCCGCTGATCACGAGCTCGCGCTCGCGGCAGACGATCTTCAGCGAGTCCGGGGTGAGACCCGGCACTTCCGCGATCACCACGAGGCGTCCCCGGCTCTCGTAGACGTCGACGCTCGGGCTCCATTCCCCCTGCGCGGGACGGTCGGTGCGGTCGAGCAGCGACAGCCGCTCGAAGAGCTGGTTGACCTCCCGCTGCAGGAGGGAGACGGCGGATACCGGCAAACGAGCCGTCTTGCGCGTCACGCCGCTGAGTAGACCGCGACTACGGCCGGCGGTCAAGCCTGGGCGTCGTCAGTACCGCTTCAGGACGATCAGGGTCCGGTCGTCGGTGGCCTTGGCGCCCTCCGCGAAACGGTCGAGCTCGCGGAGGATCTCGTCCTGCAGGCTCGCCGCGTCCAGCCCGCGCCCGCGGATGGCGAGCTCGCATGAGCCCCTGCTCCCCGAACTCGTCGCCCTCGGGGTTCCAGGTCTCGGTCACCCCGTCCGAGAAGACGAGGAGGGTGTCGCCGCGGCGCAGCTCCACGAGGCCGTCCGCATAGGGCACGGACTCGAAGATGCCGAGCACCATCCCCCCGTCCTGCAGCTTCTCGACGTTGCCGTCGGAGCGGATGAGGAGGGGTGGGTTGTGGCCCGCGTTCACGTAGGAGAGCACGCCCGTCTCCGCGTCGAGGGCGGCCATGAAGAAGGTCACGTACTTGTTGGTCGGGGACGTTCTGGCACACCGTGCGGTTGATCCGGTTGACCGCCTCCGCGATCTTGGGCTCCGTCCAGTGTCCGCGCACCGCCGCCCGCAGGACGGTCATGAGGAGAGCGGCCCCCGTGCCCTTCCCGGACACGTCGCCCAGGGCGAGGAGGAGGCGCCGGCCCTCGACGGCGAAGTCGTAGTAGTCGCCCCCCACCGTGCGGCAGGGGTGGTTCGAGCCCACGAGCCCGTAGCCCTCGACCTTGGGCGCCTCCCGCGGCAGGAGGCCCCACCTGGATCTCCGCCGCCATCTTCATGTCCTCTTCCATGCGCCGCTTCTCGAGGCTCTCCTCGAGCAGCCGCACGTTCTCGATCTTGGCCGCGGCCACGTTGGCGAGCGCGGTGAGGATCCGGAGGTCCTCCTCCCCGAAGGAGTGGGCGTGCTGCAGCGTGTCGAGGTAGACGAGGCCGATCACCATGTCCTTGCCGCTCCCTCCGGGGCTGAACCAGAGGGGGGCGCACATCGCGGAGCGGATCCCCGAGGCGAGGATGCTCTGCTCGGCGCGGAAGCGCGCGTCTTCCATGATGTTGGGCAGGAGGAGGGAGACGCGGTCCTCCAGCACCCGGCGGGCGATGGAGCGGCTCACCTGGGCGATGGATCCGCCCGCGCCGGCTGCGCGAGGCCTTGACCTGCAGGGCGCGGGGGATCGCCCTCGAGGAGCGAGGATCGCCCCCCGCTCCGCGGGCACCGCCTCGAAGAGGAGGTCGAGGACGAGGTCGAACAGCTCGTTCAGCGGCCGGTGCACCACGAGCTCGCTCGCCGCCTTGCTCAGGATGGAGAGCACACGGTTCTGTCGCTGCGAGCTCCGCGGGGTCGATGGCGGGCTTCGTGTTGATGTCGCAGAGCTCGCGGACGGAGAAGACGCGCGTCCCCTCCGGCTCCTCCTCCCGGGTCCTCGCCCTCCTCGGCGCAGAAGGTCAGGCTGTGCTCGCCCAGGGTGATCACGTCGCCCGTCGCGGAGCCGCCGCTCGTCCTTGACGGGCTGGCCGTTGAGGAGGGTGCCGTTCTTGCTCTGCGAGGTCGAGGACGTAGTATCCGTCCGCCCTTCTGGAGGATCTCCGCGTGGTGGCGGGAGAGCCATTGATCGGGGAGGAAGATGTCGCTCTCCCGCGAGCGGCCGATCGTCACCCGGTTCTTGACGAGCGGGAAACGCTCCTTGGCCCCGTCCGCGGTCTGGATGGCGATCTCGGGCATGGCAGATTGGACTCGCGCGAAGGGACAAGTCTAGCACCTCGTCCGGGCCGCCCGTTCCGCCGCCGCGGCGAGATCCGCGGCCACGCGCTGGCGGAGGATTTCGGGGGCGACGACCTCGACCCGGGGGCTGAGGCCCATGGCGAAGAACCGCGCCTGCTCTTCGTCCTCGAACTGGACGCGCAGGGTGACCCATCCCCCGGCATCCTCCGTCCCCTCGACCGGCGACGTGTTCTGCCACGCGCGGATCTGCTCCGCCGCCCGCGGCTCGAGCCGGAACGTGGCCTCGTAGCGCGGGCGGTTCCGCAGCTCCTCCGTGGACGATTTCCAGTAGGCGGCGAGGTCGAAGTCCGCCGGGCGCTCGGCCGGCCGGTCGAGGAGCCGTGCGTCCTCGATCCTCGAGACGCGATACGTCCGGAAGCCGTCGGGCGTCCGGGCCACGAGGTACCAGGCGCCTCCCTTGGCCACGAGGCCGAGAGGGTCGAGCGTGCGCGCGACGCCCTCCTGGCCGGGAGCGCGATACCGGATCGCGAGCTTACGGTCGCGGGCCACCGCGTCCTGGACGATGGGGAGCATGGTCAAGCTCTCCGGCGCGCCCCTCCAGCCGGTGGTGTCCACGTGCAGGCGCTGGCGGATCGAGGCCGCCTGCTCGCGCATCGAGGTGGGGAGCGCGGCCATGAGCTTGTCGAGCGCGCGCTCCGCGGCGCGGGCGAGCCGCGGATCGCCGAGGACGCGCGGCTGCGCCATGAGGAGCGCCCGCAGCTCCGCCTCGTCGAGCCCGGGCACGCGCGTGCGCCATCCCTCCTCGAGCTGCCACCCCCCGTGCGATCCGCGCAGGGCGAACACGGGCACGCCGGCGGCGCCGAGCGCCTCCATGTCGCGGTGAACGGTGCGCAGCGACACCTCGAGCCGCTTCGCGAGCTCCCGGCCCGTGAGACGTCCGTGCGCCTGCAGGAGGAGAAGCGTCGACAGCAGCCGGTCGGCCCTCACGTGGGAACCTCCAGGGCGCGGCGATCCGGCCCGCCCTCCAGGTTCGAGGTTAGGCCTTATATATGTCAGTCGCCGACATGATTGTACTAGTCGGTCCGCTTCCGCGCGGGCGGCCGCTTCTTCACGGCGAAGTAGCCCTTGCGAACCCGCACCTGCACGTCGGGGCGGCTCGGGATCTTGAGCGAGATCTGGCGGTAGCCGCCGTCGGGCGCGCGCTTGGGCGAGTAGGCGAGGAGGTAGTGGTTCTTGAGCTCGTTGGAGATCGCCTGGAAGACCTTGGCGAGGTCGCCGACCTTGTCCGGGAAGAAGTAGTCCCCGCCCGTCTCGTCCGCGACCTTCTTGAGGAAGCCCTTGGCGCTTCCTCCAAACACCCCCGAGCCGCCCCCCTGGAAGCCGATGGAATAGACGGTGGCCTCGACCGCGCGCGCGTAGTCCACCACGTCCTGGTCCCGAAGCGAGCTCGTGGTGTCGGCGCCGTCGCTGAAGACCACGATGGCCTTGCGCCCCGGCTCGTCCTTGATCCGGCCCAGGCTGTAGTGGAGCGCGTCGTAGAGGCTCGTGCCTCCCCACGCCTGCAGCCCGTCCACGAAACGCTCCAGGCGGTCCGAGTCGCTCGTGAACTCGACGCTCGCCTTGACGCTCTCGTTGAAGCTGACCACGAGGGCGCTGTCGACCTCCTCGAGCTTGTAGACGAAGGTCAACACCGCTTCCTGCAGGAAGCGGAGGTTGCGGTTCATGCTGCCGCTCGTGTCGAGGACGAGCACCACGGAGAGGGGAATGCGCTCCTCTCCCGGCCCCGCGGCCTCCCGGAAATACGAGACCTCCTGGGGGACCCCGTCCTCGGAGAGCTGGACGTCCTTGGGCCCCAGTCCATTCACGAAGCGCCCGGACTTGTCGAAGACGACCGCGGTGACGGAGACGACGTCCACCGCCACCTCGAGGGTGAGGGGCGGGGGGGTGGGAGCGGGCGTCTGGGAGGGAGAGGGGGAGGGAGCGACCGTCTGCGCGGACGCGCGCAGGCCCAAGGTCATCGCCCCCAGGGCGAGGAGGTGCTTACCGCGCGATCTCACGCGGGCTCGACCGGGGCCGGAGTCGCGGCGAGGCGGCGCGCGGCCCAGCCTCCCGCGAGCACGACGAGGAGCACGACGAGCAGGGGGACTAGGAGGGCGAGGGCGAATAGGGCGACCGTGATCACGTCTTCGAGCACGCTCAGGATCGGGTTGGCGAGGCCGCCCGTGAGGACGGTGGAGGCGGCCCGGAGCGCAGACTTCGCCGCGTGGGGTACGAGCGCGGCGGGCGCGCCTATGGCCACCCCCAGCACGATCGCGGTCAAGGGGTCGGGAACGAAGCCGAGCACGGAGGCGGCGAGGAGCGCTCCCACGGCCGGGCGCAGCGGGGTCCCGATCACGTCGAGCGCGTGGTCCACCGCGGGGATCTTGTCCCCCACGAGCTCGAGAACGGTGGCCGCCGCGAAGATGAGGAGGGCCTTGTCGGAAGCGAGGAACTGGAAGGCGGGGCCGAGGTCGAGGAATCCCAGCCGGGCCACGCTGCCCGCGAGGAGGAGGGGGAGCCAGGCCCGGAAGCCCGCGCAGGCCGCGAGGGCGATCGCGAGCCCGACCGTGTAGAGGTGCGCCGGGAGCGACGAGGCGTCCATGGTTCGAGCCTAGGTCCGGTCGTCTCCGGGTGTCAAGGAGGCGGAGTCACTCGCCGTGGAGCGTCACCTGGAAGCTCTCCACGTTCTTCATCTGCTTGCCCTTGAACTCCATGAAGCCGCGGGCCTGCTCCGCCGACACCGCGTTCGCGCGGATCGCGCGCACCTCCACCACCGCCTCCCCGCCCGTGAGGTCGCGCCAATGCGGCTCGAGGGCGGTCCCCTCGTTGGACTGGTAGCTCACCCGGATCCGCCGTGTCCCCAGCCAACCCCGGGGCAGCTCGAGGGCGAGGCGGACGCGACCCTCGCGCACTTCCGGGGGAGCGAGGAGGACGCCGGGCACGGGGAGGAGCTTGAGCGCCTCCGGATCGAAAGCGAAGGAGTTGACCACCGCCTTGGGCAGGTCGCCGGGGTCGAGCGTCGTGTCCACGTACGCGGCCACCGTCTTGTCGTCCAGGCGGATGACGAACTGGAGCGAAGGATCCGCGGGAGGCGTCTTGGGGTCCCACGCCTGCCAGAACGTGTTGCCGCCGAGGTCGAGGACGAGACGGAGCGGCGAGGGGGCCGGAGCGGCGGGGACGGTCGGGGCCTGCACGGGCGCGCGCAGCTGCTCCTCCGTGCCGTCTTCCTTCTTGATGCGGTCCACCTTTTCGACGGGGATGACGAGGAGGCCGTAGGGCGTCTGCACCCGGATCCGACGCGTGCCCCGGGCCACGATCTTGCCCGTGATCTGGTCGCCGTCGCGCAGGACGACGGTGTCCGCGCCCGCGGACGCGGCGACGAGGAGCAGGCCCACCCGCGCGAGGCTTTTCCTCAATTGCCCTTCCTGAACAGCTTCTTGATGAGGCCGCCGCCGGTCGTCCCCTTCTCGGGGCTCGGGGACTCCACGGCGAGCGAAGCCATTTCCGAGATGGCACTCTCGTGATCGGGCTGGAGCTCGAGGACCTTCCGAAGCATCGACTCCGAGCGGGCCTTGAGGCCGCCCGCCTTGTAGATCATGCCCAGCATGAAGTGGGCCTCCACGTGCTTGGGGTCGATGCGGAGGAGCTCCTGCAGGGTCCTTTCCGCATCCTTCACCCACTTCGGGTTCTTGACCTTCGCCTTGGCCATCGCGATGTGGCCGCGGGCGACGAGCTTGGGGTTCCTCGCGTGGGGGAGCGCGGGATCGAGGAGCTGGATCGCGTCCCAGTACTTCTCCTTCTCGATGAGCTTTTCCGCGCGGCGGATGTCGTCCTCCGCCTGCTTGGCGAGCGCCTCGGGGTCGGGAGGGGCCGCCGGGGGCTCGGGCTCGGGAGGACCGGGCAGCACCCTGCCCCCCGTGTCGCGGGGAAGGCGCGATTCGTAAGCCTCCCGGGTCCTCGAGTTCTTGAGCGTCTCGTAGGCGTCGCCGAGCCGGATGAACAGCGCCTCGAGCTGGTCGCGCAGGTCTCCCAGCGACTCGCCGTGGTGCACGTCGGGATGGAACCGCTTGGCGAGCCGGAAGTATGCCTCCTTCACCTGGGTTTCCGTGGCCGTGCGCTCGATGCCCATGAGCTCGAAGAAATTTTTCTGCTTCATGGTATCGAAGGCTTCGAGGATCTCGGCCCGCCGGCTCGCTCCGACGTCCGCCGCGGGAGTGGTGGGGGCCGGCAAGGATGCCGCGGTGGCGACGGGCGGCTCGGCCGAAGGAGCAGGCGACGAGGGGGGCGGAGGGGGCGGAGCGGGCGATGGAGGCGGAACGGCCGGCGAGGGGGCGGGCCGCGGCGGGGGCGCGCCCGCACGGATCTTCTTCTCCCCGTACTCGACGATCCCCGTGCACAGCAGCCCGAAGAGGCTGCTGCTGCGTCTCGTCCGCGGGCAGGGGGATGAGCTGGATGACTTCCCGCGCCGTCGTCGTGTCGTCCACCCGCGACAGCACGAAGCCGTCCGCGGGGGAGAGCGTGATCTTCTGGAAGCGGAGGAGCGGGTCGCGCGACTGGAGGAGGACGCGGTCTATGTCGCCGAGGGCGTAGCGCACCACGTCGGGATCGGTCGTCGCGCGCACCGCTTCCAGGATGAGCTCGCCGGTGGAGAACCTGAGCGTGAGCTCCGACTCCGCCTCGGGGACCTCCTCCTCCACGAACTCGTAGGTGCCCTCGTTCCAGGAGAACACGCGGGCGAGGCTGTCGTGCACGTGGAGGGCGATCGCGTTCTCGAGCTGGTCCCTCGTCGAGCGCCCCGAGCTGGATGAGAGCCTGCCCGAGGCGCATCTTCTGCCGCACGACGAACTCGGTGGCCCGCGCGAGGTCGTGGGCGGAGACGAGCCCGCGCTTCTGCAGGAGCTCCCCGAGCCGTCCCTCCGTCACGTTGGTCTGGACGTTGATGATCGTCCCGCGCGCGAAGCGGACGCTGTAGCGGTCGCCGCCGCGCAGGAACTGGAGGGTCCCGCTCTTGCGGCCGACGTAGATCTCCCGAAGGAGACCGGGGAGAACACCCTCCTCTATGGTTCCCTGCATCTCGCGATGATTTCGGGAGTATAGCGCCAGTTCTCCCGGGGACGGGACGGCTCCCGCCCTCGCGAGGCGCTACTTCTTGCGCGCGGGTCGGTCCTTCAGCTCCTGGAGGTTGAAGCGGTGGACGAGCGACAGGTCCTTCATCGTGACGACACCCGGCCGCGCGGCCATCACCTTGGGGATGGCGTTCACGGCGATGGCGGCGGTCGCGATGTCCCCCGCCACCCCCCCCGACGATCGTGACGTCGATGGGGGGATCGCCGTCCACGAGCACGTGGTCGCGCGGGGATTCCGCCCCCACGTACATCTGGAGGTCGAGGCTGATCGCGAGCTCGCCGTCCCGGTAGCCCCGGGCGGACTGCTTGATCCCCGCCGCCGCTCCCGCCGGGAACCGCAGGTACTCGGTGTCGAGGTCGCGGGGGGCGATCGCGGGCTCCATGGTCTCGTCCACGCGGTCGAGCTTCCAGCCCAGTCCGTGCGCGATCATGTAGACGGACTCGGCGAGGCCCACGTGGCGGACGGAGTTCTCGGTCACGCGCCCGGCGGAACTGGCTGAGGTTGAGCCCCGCCCCCACCTTGCGCTGCAGAGGGAGCCGTCGTGACCCCGCGTCCACCACCCGGGTGACGGCGATTCGCTTGACCCTGGCGCAGGGGGCGGTGAGCACGAGCGCGAGGGTATCCATCGCGTAGCCGGGGTTGACACCGGTGCCCAGCACGATGACCTTCTTCCGCTGCGCGAGGCGGTCCAGCTCCCGGAAGTGCGACTGGTTCGCGGGGGGTGGGGAAGGCTCAGCTCCTCGCAGGTGCGTCACCACGTTCATGCCGCGCTGCACGAGGGCGGCGATCTGCGGCTTCACGTCCTTCAGGGAGGAGCCGGTGCAGAGGATGGCGAGGTCGGCCCTCGACTTGCGCACGAAGCGCGCGGGATCGCCCGCGACCTTGATCCGCAGCTTCCGGGGAAGCCCGAGCACCACTCCCAGGTCCTTGCCCGCGTGCTGGGGCGAGGGATCGGTGGCCCCCACGACCTGGAGCCCTTCCGTGCCGAGGACGAGCTTCGCGATTCCCTGCCCGATGGGTCCCAGCCCGACGAGCACGACCTTCAGGGGACGAGCCATCTTCTTCCTCGTGGTTCGGTCCGTCGTTGCGCCCGGCGTCCCCCGGGCTTCTCGCCTAACGCTCGACCTCGATGGTCGCCACCGTCTCCTCCTCCGCCTCCACCGCCATGATCACGGTGGACTGGATGGGGAGCAGGGTGGTGTAGTTCTTCCCCGAGGCCTCGAGCAGGACCTCGAAGAACCCGTCGGGGGCCACCCGCACGAGACGACCCTTGGCCACCTTCGCCCCCAGGGTATTGGCCAGGATCTCGCTGTAGATCCGAACGGTCGCCTCGCGGTCGATCATGTCTATAGCTCCTTCAGGCTCTTGCGCACGATCTCCAGGCCCCGGTCCGCGTCCGCCTCGGTCAGGTTGAGGGCGGGGCGGAAGCGAAGCGACCGCACTCCGCTCATCAGGAGCAGGAGCCCGTTTTCGATGATGCGCTCGTGGGCCTTCTTGCGAATCTCCGGGGTGGGAAGATCGAGGGCGATCATGAGCCCCTTGCCCCGGGCGTTCGTGACGAGCGGGCGAGAGCTCGCGCTCCAGCGACTCGAGCCCGCGCCGGAGGTGCTCGCCCACCATGCGCGCGTTCTCCACCAGGCGGTCCTCCGCGATGATCTCGAGGAAGCGCGCGCAGCGCACCATGTCCGTGAGCCCGCCGCCCCAGGTGGAGTTGATGCGCGAAGGAACCTTGAAGACGTTCTCGGGCTCCTCGTCCACCTTCGGTCCCACGAGGCACCCGCAGCACCTGCGTCTTCTTGCCGAAGGCGAGGGCGTCCGGGCTGCAGGCCGAAGTGCTCGTGGGCCCACATCCGGCCGGTGAGCCCGATGCCCGTCTGCACCTCGTCGACGATGAAGAAGCAGTCGTACTTCCGCGCCGCCGCCTGGAGAGCGCGCAGGAACTCGGGGCGGAAGTGGTTGTCCCCTCCCTCGGCCTGGATGGGCTCGATGATGATCGCCGCGATGTCGTCGGGGTGGTCGACGAAGGCCTTCTCGATCTGCTCGAGCGACCGCTGCTCCGCGGCGATCACGTCCCGCTCCACCTCCGGGGTCACCGGGAAGCGGAGCTTGGGGTTGTCGACGCGGGGCCAGGGGAACTTGGGGAAGTAGTCGGTCTTGCGGGGATCGGTGTTGGTGAGGGAGAGCGTGTAGCCGCTGCGGCCGTGGAAGGCCTCGCGGAAGTGGAGGACCTGCGTCCCCTTCTCACCGGGGATTCCCTTCGCCTTGTTGCGGCGCACCTTCCAGTCGAACGCGACCTTGAGCGCGTTCTCGACGGCGAGGGCCCCTCCCTCTACGAAGAAGGCGTGCGGGAGAGAGGAGGGGATGGCGTGCCGGGCGAACGTCTCCACGAACTGCGCGTACTCCACGCTGTAGACGTCCGAGCAGCGAGGGCTTCAGCTGCGCGACCCGCTGGAGCGTGCGCAGGAATTCCGGCTCCTTCATCTTCGCGTGGTTGTATCCGAGGGGGTTCGAGCCGAAGAACGTGCAGAAGTCCAGGTAGTCGCGTCCCCGGCGCGCGTCGTGGAACCACGAGCCGTGGCTCCTCTCGAAGTCGAAAACGAGGTCGAAGCCGTCGGCGAGGAGGTGACGGCCGAGGATCGAATGGACGTCCGCCGGGGAAACCGGCAGCAGGGTCGTGCTCATGGCTTTCGAAAGCTCCGCGGAGGCGACGGCGGTTGACGGAAGGGGAGGGTGGACACGCGGACCGTCACCGCCTTAGGTCATCCCCCGGTCGTATTGCGACAAGAGCTCTCGATTCAACGCTTTATCCTGTGCGAAAGCGCGCAGGATCGACATCCTGCCTCGGTCGCTATGCGGGCAATGTTAGCACAGGGAACCGGGGGGGTATAATCGGTCGTCCGCATGGCATCGCCCATCGACGCCGGCTTTCTGCGTAACTCCGACTTGTTCGAAAACCAGCCGGAAGAGGTGCTTCAGGCCGTCCTCGCCCAGGGGCTGGTGGTCGAGTTCGGTCCCGGGGACGTGGTGTTCGGCCAGGGGGAAGAGGGCGACCGGCTCTACATCGTCAAGAGCGGAGTTCTCGAGATCCTGTCCGCCCCGGTGGACGGCACCGAGGCGGTGCCCGTCGCCTACCTGGGAAAGGGCGAGGTCCTGGGAGAGCTCGCGCTCCTGACCGGCTCCCCGCGCAGCGCCACCGTCCGTTCGCCGGAGTCGGCGGAGCTCTTCGCCGTGGACAAGTCGGTCTTCATGGACCTCATGGAGACGCTGCCCCTCCTCTCGCGCAACCTCTGTATCGTCCTCGCCCGGCGCCTGGAGGCCACCACCCTGAAAGTGCCCCGGGCGGGGGGCAAGCAGCTCCAGGGCAACCTCAAATTCTTCGACCTCGCCACCGTGATCCAGACGCTGATCGGCGCGCACCAGACGGGCACCCTCGTGGTCACCCAGGAAGGCGGCAAGCACAAGATCGCGGAGATCTTCTTCTTCAAGGGGAACGTCGCCCGCGCCCGCTACAAGCAGCTCGCCGGGGACGACGCGGTCTTCCAGCTCTTCCAGAGCGCGCTCGAGGGCGAGTTCGCCTTCGCGGGCCGCCAGGTCCAGGAGGAGGAGGTCCAGACGGACATCTCCATGCCCGCGATCTCGCTCCTCATGGAGTCGGTGCGGCTCCAGGACGAGCTGCCCGGGCTCAAGGAGAAGCTGCCGGATCCCGACCGCATGTTCCACCAGAAGTCGGGGCAGCTCCAATGGGAAGAGGCGGAGACCGTGGAGCTCGCGGCCGCGGTGTGGTCGCGCCTCAAGAAGGGGGTCTCCCTCAACGACCTCATGCGGGACGTCCCCCGCAGCTCATACGCCATCTACCGGACGATGGTCACGCTCGTGGAGACGGGCCAGGCCGGCTAGATTCGGGTCGACTCCCGGATGAGCTGGCGCAGGCGCGCGCCCTCCTCCTCCGCTTCGTCGAGCTCGGCGGAGATGCGCGTCATCTGCTGACGCTTGGCCAGGAAGAGGAAGTTCGCCACCTCGAGCAGGAGGGCGGTGATGAGGGCGACGACCGCGGCGCTGCCGATCAGCTCGCCGCTCAGGGGGGCGCTCTTGAACCCCAGCTGGTAGAGCAGGTACGCGACACCGATGCCGATGCCGTTCGCCCCGATCCCCAGGCTCGCACGGGCGTGGGCGAGCTCTGACTCCAGACGATGAACCAGGTGCTCGTTCTGGGTCAGCGAGTCCTTGAGCGGTGCTATGTCCGCGAGGACGAGCCGCAGGCGGTCGCCCCGGACCACCTTGTGCTTCGTTCCGCAAGCCCCGCACTTGATGTGGTCCCCGTGGGCGTAGCTGCTCGGAACCGCGACGTCGACGCGGCAGTAGACGCACCGGACGGTGGGAACGTCCTGGGCCATTGGTATCAGGGCTCGCCCTGAAGAGTAGCAAAAGCAGCGACGATCGAACAAGTTCCCGTCGCGCCAGACGGGGGAGCCTAATACTTGATTTTTTCGTAAAGATTAACTAAGGTCGAGGTCGGGAGAGTCGGGAAGGACCATGACCAGCGAATCGCGGATCGTCGACGAGATCACGAACACCGAGTACAAAGCCGGCTTCGTCACCGACATCGAGGCCGACGCCATCGCTCCCGGCCTGAGCGAGGACGTCGTCCGTCTCATCTCGGCGAAGAAGGGTGAGCCGGAGTTCCTCCTCCAGTGGCGGCTCAAGGCCTATCGACACTGGCTCACGATGAAGGAGCCGACCTGGCCGAACGTCCACTACCCTCCCATCGACTACCAGTCGATCATCTACTACTCGTCTCCCAAGCAGAAGAAGGACGGCCCGAAGAGCCTGGACGAGGTGGACCCCAAGCTCCTCGAGACCTACGAGAAGCTCGGCATCCCGCTCCGCGAGCGCGAGAAGCTGGCGGGGGTGGCGGTGGACGCGGTCTTCGACAGCGTCTCCGTGGCCACCACCTTCCGGGACAAGCTCGCGGACGTGGGGGTCATCTTCTGCTCGTTCTCGGAGGCGGTGCGGGAGCACCCCGAGCTCGTCGAGAAATACCTCGGCACCGTCGTCCCCTACACGGACAACTTCTTCGCGACACTCAACTCCGCGGTGTTCTCCGACGGCTCCTTCTGCTACGTCCCCAAGGGCGTGCGCTGTCCGATGGAGCTTTCGACGTACTTCCGGATCAACGCCGCGAACACCGGGCAGTTCGAGCGTACGCTCCTCGTCGCCGACGAGGGGGCCTACGTGAGCTACCTCGAGGGCTGCACCGCTCCCATCCGCGACGAGAACCAGCTCCACGCGGCCGTGGTCGAGCTCGTGGCCCTCGAGGGTGCCCAGATCAAGTACTCGACGGTGCAGAACTGGTACCCCGGGGACAAGGAAGGCAAGGGCGGCATCTACAACTTCGTGACCAAGCGCGGGAAGTGCGCGGGCGCGCGCTCGCGCATCTCCTGGACCCAGGTGGAGACGGGCTCCGCCATCACCTGGAAGTACCCCTCCTGCATCCTCCAGGGCGACGACTCCGTGGGCGAGTTCTACTCGGTGGCGGTCACGAACAACCGGCAGCAGGCGGACACCGGGACCAAGATGATCCACATCGGGAAGAACACGAAGAGCACCATCGTCTCGAAGGGAATCTCCGCGGGCCGGGGCCAGAACACCTACCGGGGGCTCGTGCGCATCGGGAAGGGGGCGGAGTCCGCGCGCAACTACTCGCAGTGCGACTCCCTGCTCATCGGCGACAAGTGCGGGGCCCACACCTTCCCCTACATCGACGTGCAGAACTCCACCGCCCGGATGGAGCACGAGGCCACCACCTCCAAGATCGGCGAGGACCAGCTCTTCTATTTCCAGTCTCGAGGCATCGGCGGCGAGGACGCGGTCAACATGATCGTCAACGGCTTCTGCAAGGAGGTCTTCAAGGAGCTGCCGATGGAGTTCGCCGTCGAGGCCCAGAAGCTCCTCGGGGTCAGCCTGGAGGGCAGCGTCGGCTAGCGCGCCGCCTCCCGCCGCTCCAGCCAGGGAAGGCTCGCCGCCCACAGGACCAACGGAAGCAGGGTGGCAAGAGCCGCCGCGAACACCGCGGGACGCAGCCCCGCCGCGTCCACGGTGAGCCCCCACGCGATCGAGAACAGCATTCCCGCGAGGTTGGCGTTCACGAGGTCGAGGGCGGAGAGACGGCCGAGCAGCCGGTCGGGAACGCCCTTCTGCAGGATGATCGTGCTGAACGTCCAGTTGGCGGAGCCGCCCATCCCGCGCAGGAAGAGGGCCGCTCCCGCCGCGAGCAGGCTGCCCGCCGCCCAAAGCGCGAAGAGCGCCACCGACAGGAGGGCCGAGCTCACTACGATGAGCCGCCGCATCCGGCGCACGGATCCGTCGTTCAAGCGGTCGAGGATGAGGGGCCCCGCGATCGAGCCCAGGCCGAAGGCGGCGCACAGGAACCCGACCGAGAAGGCGCCCCCCTCGCCGACCGCGAAGACCCGCGTGGCAAAGAGCACGATGAAGATCTCGACGGCGGCCACGCCGTTGGCGACCTTGACGAGCGCCACCGCCCCGATCTCCGGATGCTCGAAGGCCCACGCGACGCCCTGGCGAAAAGCCGGGCGGGGCTCCCGAGCGGCTTCAGGAGCGACCCGCGGCGGAGAGCGGATCGCGACGATGAGGCCGGCGGAGGCCAGGAAGGTCAGGGCGTCGATGACGAAGGCGGTTGGCAAGCCGACGCGGCTCAGCACCGCCCCCCCGAGGAGGCCGCCCGCCGCGAGCATCACGGACCAGGTCACGCTCGACAGCGTGGTCGCGGTCACGAGCTGGTGCGGCTCCACGAGGCGGGGCACGAGCGCCGAGCGCGCGGTCTCGAAGACGGACGCGAGCGCGAAGTGGACGAGGGCGAGGGCGAGGACGACCGGGGGGCGGTGCGCCTGCGCCGCGGGAATGAGCAGGAGGACGACGCCCACCCGCGCGAGGTCGCTCAGGACGAGCAGGCGCTTGCGGTCGAAGCGATCGGCGAGGACGCCGCTCCAGGGACCCACGAGCACCCAGGGCACCATCTGGGCGAGGGCGATGCCGCTCACGGCCAGTCCCGAGCCGCCGCTGTCCCCGGCCACGAGTACGGACAGGGCGATCACGGTGAACCAGTCGCCGGTGAGGCTGACCACCTGGGCGGCCCAGAGCCGGCGAAAGGCGGGGTTGCTCCGCAACAGGGCCGCGATGGCGGCGAGCACCGCGGCATCTTAGTTCGACGGCTCCTCCAGGGTCGTGTCGACCCCGCTCGCCGTCCGGTCTATACTCTCGCCTCCGCGCGCAGCGCGTCGGCGCGTCCGGGATCCAGGGACCGGGCGAGCGCCTCGTGACCAGGGCCTACAACCGGGAGGACACGACGCATGTCCGGTTACAAGGTGCGGATCGGAGACGGGAGCGAGATCGGACCCTTGGACCTCGCCGCCCTCCGGACCTGGCTCGCCCAGGGGCTGATCGACGGCGACAGCCCCGTTCTCCCGCCCGGCTCCAAGCGGTGGTCGACGCTCGGCGAGATCCCGGAGCTCCAGGGGCTGGTCTCCCAGGCCCCCATCACCATCGGGAAGTCCAGGGGAAGGAAGGCGAGCCGCGCCCCGGTGGTGGAGAGGGAGGAGCCGGAAGACGAGGAGTACGAGGGGGGCTCGATCCTCGACGATCCCGACAAGCTGCGCGTGCGCGTCGCGGGCGCGATCTTCTTGATCGTGGCGGCCGCCGTGGGATTCCTGGCCTTCCGCCCGGAGAACGCGCCGGCCGACCTCGACGGCGCCCCCTGGACGGAGATCGCCCTCGGGCTGCTCGTCTGCTCGCTCGTCCTGCTGCCGGGCTGGGACTTCGGCCGGAAGCTCGTGCGCGTCCTCGCCGTGCTCGCCGCGGTGGCCCTGTTCCCGGTGACGGGCATCCTCTTCGCGCAGGGGGTCCGGGGAGCGGCCCTTTTCGCGATCGGATCCGTGTGGCTGATGCTCACCGGGTTCATCGTCTTCCTCGGCTCCTGGCTGTCCTGGGCGAAGATGATCGTGGTCCTCGTACCCATCCTCGCGGGCGCCTACGGTGCCTTCCACTTCGGCTTCTCTCCCGAGACGACGGCGCAGCGCGAGGTCCGCTCCTGGGCCGCCGCGGAGACGCGCTTCGAGGACCCGACGCTCGGCGTCACGCTCGACCCGCCTTCGGGCTGGATCCTCCTCAAGAAGGGCAACCCGTTCGTGAAGGTCCCTCCCGAGGCGCGGGCGGTGTTCGCGCAGCCTCGGCTCTCCGGCTTCGCCTTCCTCCAGTCCGAGAGCTCCCCCCAGAAGATCGCAAGCCTCGACCAGTACCTGAGCCGCTTCATGAGCGCGCGCTCGAAGACGACCCCGTCGCTCAAGGAGCAGGAAAGGTCGGACGTGACGATCGGCCAGCTCACCGCCCGCAAGACCGTGGCCACCTGGGACGACGGGGGCGTGCCCCAGCAGGACACGAGCGTCGTGTGGCGCGACGGCTGGGTGTACTTCGCCCTCGCCGCCTGGGCCCCCGCGGAGGGAGCGGCCCGGCCCCAGATGCTCGACCGGCTCGCGGAGGGCGTCCGCACCCAGGGTGTCTTCGCGGCGCGCCTCCAGTCCGCGGTGCAGGCGGTGACCCGCGACGTCCCCCAGCTCACCGCGCCCGCCGCGGAGATGCTCATGGCCCAGAGCGAGGCCAAGGTGCTGGAGTCGGACCAGGCGTTCCGGCGCTCCCTGGACGCGCTGTCGCGGGCGATCCCGAGCCTCTCGAAGAGCGAAACGCAGGACCTCTCCCAGATCACGACCGCCACCTATGCGGCGCTTCCCTGGAAGGATCGCGGCCGCCTCGCCGCCTACGTGGACCGCGTGCGGAACCGCGAGTCGACGACGCCCGGGGAGGACAAGGAGATGGGACAGCTCATGAAATCCGCGGTCCAGCAGCTCCCCCCCATGCAGCGGCTTCGCCTCCAGGCCCTTTACGAAAAGGCCATTCGCGGGTCGTAGAGGGTGACGCGCGTCCCCGGGCTGGCAGCCCCCTAACCGCATCTTCCAAGCCGAGTTCCGAACATTGACTATTTCGTACGGTTTAGTAGACTGAGGTGTCGAAAGCGGGCGCACCACCCCCGAAGCACGACGAAAGTGACCCACCCCATGCTCGAAATCCGGAATCTCCACGCGAAGGCGGGCGACAAGGACATCCTGCGCGGCCTCGACCTCGAGGTGGGGGCGGGTGAGGTCCACGCGATCATGGGACCGAACGGGTCCGGAAAGAGCACGCTCGCCCACGTCCTCGCGGGACGTCCGGGGTACACGGTCACCGAGGGGTCGGTCCTCTACCGGGGACGCGACCTCCTCGCGATGTCCCCGGAGGAGCGCGCGCGGGAAGGCGTATTCCTGGCCTTCCAGTACCCGGTGGAGATCCCCGGGGTCAGCAACGTCTACTTCCTGAAGGCGGCGACCAACGCGATCCGCAAGCACCGCGGCCAACCCGAGCTCGACGCGATGGACTTCCTGACCCTCGTCAAGGAGAAGGCCCGCGTCGTGGAGATCGACGAGGCGCTCGTGAAGCGGCCGGTGAACGAGGGCTTCTCCGGCGGGGAGAAGAAGAGGAACGAGATCTTCCAGATGGCGGTGCTCGAGCCCGCGCTCGCCATCCTCGACGAGACCGACTCCGGCCTCGACATCGACGCCCTCCGCATCGTCGCCTCCGGCGTGAACCGCCTGCGCGGCCCGGAGCGGGCGATGCTGGTCATCACCCACTACCAGCGCCTGCTGAACTACATCGTCCCGGACTTCGTGCACGTGCTCGTGGAGGGGCGGATCGTCCGCTCCGGCGGCAAGGAGATGGCGCTCGCGCTCGACGAGAAGGGCTACGCCTGGCTCGAGAAGGAGCCGGCTCCCGCGAGCGTGAAATGAGCCTCGGCACGACCGCGCGTGCGGCCGATCCCAAGGACGTCCTGCGGGCGAGCTTCGACCGGTTCGCCCGGGGGCGGGGTTCGAACGACGCCCCCTGGCTGGCCGTCCTGCGCACGGGGGCCATGGCCCGGTTCGCCGAGAGCGGCTTTCCCACCACGCGTGACGAGGCCTGGAGGCACACGAACGTGGGCCCCCTCGCCCGCACCGCGTTCCGGGCCGCGGAAGCGGACGCTCGGCTCGAGGGGGCGGCTCCCCTCGCGGGCTTCCCGGGGCCCCAGGCGGTGTTCGTCGACGGCCGCTTCTCGGCGGAGCGCTCGTCGCTCGCCTCGCTTCCTGCGGGAGTCGAGGTCGCGAGCCTCCGGCACACGCTCGCCCGCGAGCCGCGGCGGCTGGAGCCGCTCCTCGGACGCGTGTCGGGCCCGGGAAAGCCCTTCGCCGACCTGAACACCGCCTTCCTCGAGGACGGAGCGGTCGTCTTCCTCGCGGAGAAGGTCGTGGCCCCGGACCCGATCCAGATCGCGTTCCTCATGTCCCGCCACGAGGACACGCCCGTCGTCTCCTATCCACGTGTCCTCGTGGCGGCGGGCCCGCGAAGCGAATCGAGGATCGTCGAGTACTACGCCGGCCCCGCGGACGAGACCTACTTCACGAATGCCGTGACCGAGATCTCGGTGGGAGAGGGCGCGTTCGTGCAGCACTACTTGCTCCAGACAGAGAGCCGTTCGGCCTACCACGTGCATTCCGTGACGGCGACCCTGGACCGCGGAGCGCGCTTTGCCAACCACTCGGTATCCCTGGGAGGGGCGCTGTCCCGGACCGACATCGACGTGCGATTCGGCGGCGAAGGCGGCGAATGCTCCCTCGACGGGCTCTTCGTGGTGGACGGCCGGCGGCACGCGGACACCCACACCCTCATCGACCACGCGAGCCCCCGCTGCTCGAGCCGCGAGCTCTACAAGGGGATCGTGGACGGCGGAGGGCGCGGCGTCTTCGACGGAACGATCGTGGTGCGCAAGGACGCGCAGAAGACCGACGCCGCCCAGTCCAACAAGAACATTCTTCTTTCGCGGGGTGCGCTCGTGCACAGCACGCCGCGGCTCGAGATCTTCGCGGACGACGTCAAGTGCAAGCACGGCTCCACCACCGGGCAACTCGACGAGGCCGCCCTCTTCTACCTGCGCTCGCGGGGGATCTCCGAGGCGGCGGCGCGCAGCCTGCTCGTCCACGCCTTCGCGAGCGACATCGTGGGGCGCGTGGGGGTGGAGGCGGTGCGGCGGGCGGTGGAGGCGGAGCTCGCGGCGCTCCTGCCCGGGCGACCGGAGGAGGCGGTGGCGTGAGCGCCGAGCGAGCGGTGGGGGCCCGGTCCGGCTACGACGTGGAGGCGGTGCGCCGTGATTTCCCGATCCTGGAGACGACCGTGCACGGACGCCCGCTCGTCTACCTCGACAACGCGGCGAGCGCCCAGAAGCCCCGGGCGGTGATCGAGGCGGAGAAAACACTCTACGAGCGCTACTACTCGAACATCCACCGCGGCGTGCACCAGCTCTCCGTCCTCTCCACCGACGCCTACGAGAAGGCGCGGACGACCGCCCAGCGCTTCCTGAACGCCCGGGAGAGCCGCGAGATCCTCTTCGTGCGGAGCACGACCGAGGCGATCAACCTCGTGGCCCAGACCTGGGGCCGGAAGAACGTGGGCGCGGGCGACGAGGTCCTCATCTCCGCCCTCGAGCACCACTCGAACATCGTGCCCTGGCAGATGCTCTGCGAGGAGAAGGGCGCTCTCCTGAAGGTGGCTCCCATCGACGACGACGGGGCGATCGACCTCGAGGCCTACGAGCGGCTGCTCTCCCCACGCACGAAGATCGTTTCGCTCGCCCACGTTTCGAACGCCCTCGGCACCATCAACCCCATCCAGGAGATGACCGGCCCTCGCCCACGCCCAGGGTGCGGTGGTGATGATCGACGGGGCGCAGGGAGCCCCCCACGTGCCCCTGGACGTGGTGGCCCTCGACACGCGACTTCTACGCGTTCTCGGGGCACAAGGTCTACGGGCCCTCGGGGATCGGCGTGCTGCACGGCAAGGCCGCGCTCCTCGAGGCGATGCCTCCCTGGCAGGGCGGGGGCGACATGATCGCGTCCGTGACGTTCGAGAAGACGACCTACAACGTCCTTCCCCACAAGTTCGAAGCGGGCACCCCGAACATCGCGGGCACGATCGGGCTCGGGGCCGCCCTCGACTACGTGACCGGCCTCGGTGTCGAGGCCATCGGCGAACCACGAGCACGAGCTGCTCGTGTACGGGACGAAGCTCCTCTCCGAGATTCCGGGGCTGCGCCTCGTGGGCACCGCGAAGGAGAAGGCGGGCGTCCTCTCCTTCGTGCTCGACGGGATCCACCCCCACGACATCGGCACCGTCCTCGACTACGAGGGGATCGCGGTGCGCACCGGGCACCACTGCGCGCAGCCGGTGATGGATCGCTACGGCCTGCCCGCCACCGCCCGCGCCTCCCTCGCCTGCTTCAACACGCGCGGGGAGCTCGACGCTCTCGTCGCGGGGATCCGCCGGGTCCAGGAGATGTTCCGATGAAGTCGGATCTCCGCGAGCTCTACCAGGAGACGATCCTCGACCACTCGAAGAAGCCGCGGAACTTCCGGGAGATGCCCGAGGCCACGGGCCAGGCCCAGGGCTTCAACCCGCTCTGCGGCGACAAGGCCACCGTGTTCGTCCGGCTGGAGGACGGGGTCGTGCAGCGACGTGAGCTTCAAGGGCGCGGGCTGCTCGATCTCCACCGCGTCCGCCTCGATGATGACGGAGTCGCTCAAGGGGAAGAGCCGGACCGAGGTGGAGGCGCTCTTCGAGCGCTTCCACAGCCTGATCACGAGCGACCCCACCCGCGCCGCGGAGAACGCGGCCCCGGAGCTCGGCAAGCTCGCCGCCTTCTCCGGCGTCTCCGAGTTCCCGGTGCGCGTGAAGTGCGCCTCCCTGCCCTGGCACACGCTGAAGGCGGCGCTCCAGGGCGGGGGCGAAGCCTCGACGGAGTAGCCATGGTGGACAGGGAAGCCCGGACACTCGCCCGCGACGTGGAGGTCGCCGCCATCCCCTACGGCGACAAGCTCACGCTCACCGCGGGCACCACCGTCTACGTGACCCAGGCCCTCGGCGGGCTCCTACACCGCCATGACGGACCGCGGCTACATGGTGCGGATCGAGGGCAAGGACGCGCGACGCCATCGGGGAAGCGGTGGTGGCGGCGCCCACCGAGGCCGACCTCGCGGGGAAGAACCTCGCAGGACCGGGCCTGGGACCAGCTCAAGACCTGCTTCGACCCGGAGATCCCCGTCAACATCGTGGACCTCGGGCTCGTCTACAAGTGCGAGGTCGCCCCCGTCGCGGAGGGGGAGAAAGTCACCGTGCACTTCACGCTCACCGCTCCGGGCTGCGGCATGGGGGACTACCTGAAGCGGGACGTCGAGCAGAAGCTGCTCGCCCTCCCCGGCGTGAAGGAGGCGGACGTCCAGGTGGTGCTGGAGCCGGCCTGGAACCAGTCGATGATGTCGGACGCGGCGCGGCTGCAGCTGGGGCTGATGTGAACGGGGCACCGCGATGAAGCTGTCGTCTCAGGAAGAGTACGGCCTGCGCTGTCTCCTGCAGATCGCCCGGCAAGGCGATGGGGGGAGCCTCACCATCGCGGAGATGAGCCAGCGGGAGGGCATCTCCGCCCCCAACGTCGCGAAGATCATGCGCATCCTCCGCCGGGCCGGGCTCGTCCGAAGCACACGGGGGAAGGCGGGGGGCTACAGCCTCAGGACGCTCCCGCCCAGATCCCCGTGGGCGACGCCCTGGGCGCGCTCGGGGGCCGGCTCTTCGACGCGCACCTTCTGCGACCGCCACTCCGGCGTCGAGGAGCGCTGCCTGAACAACGCCGACTGCTCGATCCGGCCCGTCCTGCGCTACGTCCAGGATGCGGTCGACCAGGTGCTCGGTCAGCTGACGCTCCAGAGCCTGCTCCGCCCCGAGCGCGACGTCGCGGCGGCGATCGGCCTGCGCACGGTGCCTCTCAAGGTGGCTTCGCGCACGTCCTAGCCGCGCGTTGCGCGTTGCCATCGCCGGACCTACACTCCGTCCGTCCGGCCGCTCCGAAAAAGGGAGAACCCATGCGCGCTCCGCTGTCCCGTCGAGCCTTCGCGTCGAGCCTCGGCGCCGGCTTCGTCGCTCTCGCCCGCCCCGGCGCGAATGGCGCCGTCCTCGGGGCGCCCCCGACGGCCTTGGCCCCCCCGGCTCCCTACATCGGCCTCGACTCCAACGAGAACCCCTACGGTCCGTCCGCGCTCGCCATGAAAGCACTCGCCCCCTCCCCTTCCGCCGCCGCCCGCTACCCGGACGCGGGCGAGGATGAGGTGCGCGCGGCCCTCGCGCGCCTCCATGGGGTGGCGGTCGAGCAGGTCGTGCTGGGGTGCGGCTCGACCGAGGTGCTGAAGATGGCGGCCTCCGCGTTCCTGGGGCCGGACAAGCGGATCGTCGCGGCCGAGCCGACGTTCGAGGCCGTGCTCCAGTTCGGAAAGGTGTGCCGGTCGGAAGCGGTCAAGGTCCCTCTCGATTCCGGCTACCGCCACGACCTGGACGCCATGGCGCGGGCCTGCGACGGCGGAGTGGGACTCGTCTACGTCTGCAACCCCAACAACCCCACGGGCACGGTGGTGGGCGGTGCCGTGCTCGAGGCCTTCCTGAAGCGCGTCCCCGCGGAGACGGTCGTCCTCGTGGACGAGGCCTACTACCACTTCGTGGAAGACCCGACCTACCGGAGCGCTCTCGAGTGGCTCGCGGTCCGTCCGAACCTCGTGATCGTGCGCACGTTCTCGAAGATCTACGGCCTCGCGGGGATGCGGCTGGGCTACGCCGTGGCCTCGAAGGAGAAGGCGGAGGCGCTCCGCGCCCAGGCGGTGTGGAGCAACGGCAACGCCTCCGTGCTCGCCGCGGCCCTCGCCTCGCTCGAGGAGCCCGCGCACGCGGAGCAGCAGCGCGCGCTGATGAACGACACGAAGCGGCGGCTCGTCGAGGAGCTCCGGAAGGACGGCCGACGCTTCATCCCCTCCGAGGCCAACTTCGTGATGATCGAGATGGGAGAGGACGTCTCTCCGCTCATCGAGGGTTTCCGGTCGCGGGGGATACGAGTGGGGCGCCGGTTCGCGGCCCTTCCCACCTTCCTTCGCATCTCCATCGGGCTCCCCGGCGAGATGGACGCCTTTCTCGCGGGGCTGCGCGCGCTCGCTCCCGCGAGAGGCTGACGCACCGACGAGGGCGATGCGTAGAAGAACGCGGAGCGTCCGCATCGCCCTCGTCGGATTTGGAAACGTCGGCCGAGCGTTCGTCTCGAAGTTGCGGGGTTCGTATCACGACGCCCTCCGACAGGAGGGCGTCGCCCTGAAGGTGACCGGCCTTGCCACTCGCACGCACGGGATCGCCATCGACTCGCGCGGTCTCGACGTTCGGTCCGTCCTTCGCGAGGTCCGAGCCGGTCGCTCTCTCGCCGCGTTCCACCGTGGCCGCCCTTGCGCGTCGACCCGCCGTTTCATCGAGACCGTACCCGCCGACGTGCTGGTCGAGCTGACGACGCTGGATCCGCGGCGCGGGGAGCCGGCGACGACTCACGTCAGGATGGCACTGAAACGGGGCGTGCATGTAATCACCGCCAACAAAGGACCAGTGGCATACGCCCTTCCGAGCCTTCGTGCGCTGGCCCGACGCAAGAGCCGCTTGTTCCTGCACGAAGGCTCGGTGCTTGACGGCGCCCCCGTCTTCAACCTGGTGGAGCGCTGCCTGCCCGGGGTGAAGGTGCTGTCGTTCCGGGGGACGCTCAACGGCACCACGAGCCTCGTCCTCTCGAGGATGGAGGACGGGCTGTCCGCGGAGGAAGCCCTGCGCGAGGCGCAGAGGCTCGGCATCGCGGAGGCGGATCCGAGGCTGGACGTCGACGGCTGGGACGCGGCCGTCAAGGGCTGCGCGCTCGCCCACGCGTTGTGGGGAATCCGCGTGGCCCCCCGGCGGGTGCGTCGAACGGGCATCGGACGCCTCACGCGGAGCGACGTCCGTCGCGCGGTGCTTCACGGCGGGCGAGTGCGCCTGGTGGTCCGGGGCACGCGCGTGGGACGACGGGCCCGGCTCGGGGTGCGTCCGGAGAGGATCCCCCTCGGGGACCCTCTCGCCGGCGTCGGTGGAGACTCCGCTCTCGTGCTGACCACGGATCTCGCCGGAGAGATCGCCGTCGTGGAGCGCGGGGGGACCGTCGACCAGACCGCGTACGCCATCCTGTCCGACCTCCTGACCATCGTCCGCTCGACTCGAGGAGAGCACTCATGAAGCGTCGCGGGGCCGTCCTTCTCGCCGGCCTGGTGTCCGCCTCCGGAGTCGCGGGCGCGGAGACGGTCGTCCTCCGAGCGTCCCGTCTGGTCGACGGCCGCGGCGGCCCTCCGCTCGCCCCCGCCATGGTTCGCATCGAAGGCGAGACGATCGCCGAGGTGGGCCGGCAGCTCACCGTCCCCTCGGGGGCGCGCGTCATCGATCTCGGGAGCGCGACGCTCCTCCCCGGCTTGATCGACCTCCATACGCACCTGACGGACCGCTTCGGCGGGCACTGGGAGCAGCTCCTCGTCTCGACCACCCCCGGCCACGCCGCGATCTGGGGCGTCAAGAACGCCCGCGACACCCTGATGGCCGGATTCACCACCTGTCGCGACATGGGCCCGACGTGGCCCTACGTGGACGTGGACCTGCGCAAGGCCATCGACGATGGCGCCGTGCCCGGCCCGCGGCTCCAGGTCGCGGGGAACTACGTCTCCTCGACGGGAGGCGCGGGAGACGCGCGGCAGTTCTCGATCTACGTGGACGTCCCCATCGTGCGCAACCTCGCGGACGGCCCGGACGAGATCGTCAAGGCCGTCCGCACGAACTTCAAGAACGGCGCCGATTTCGTGAAGCTCCTGGCGACGGGAGCCGTGCTCTCCGTCGGCATCGAGCCCGCCCGCCAGCAATACTCGGAGGCGGAGATCCGGGCCGCCGTGGGGGAGGCGACACGGTGGGGGCGCCCGACCGCGGCCCACGCGCACGGTGCTTCCGGGATCAAGGCGGCGATCCGCGCCGGGGTCCGCACGATCGACCACGGGTCGTATCTCGACGACGAGGCGATCGCCTTGCTGAAGGACTCGATGCGGAAGGGCGCCGCCACGTACTTCGTCCCGACACTCTGCCCCATGGCCGACTTCGAGGCGGAGGGAGCGGGCCGCCACATCCCGCCTTCGGAGCTGGAGCGCGACCGCAAGGTCCAGGGGATCGCGGAGGCGGCCTTCCGGCGGGCCCTCGCCGCCGGGCTCCCCATCGGCCTCTCCACGGACTCCGGAGTCATCCCCCACGGGCGCAACGCCCACGAGCTCGTGGTGCGCGTGCGCCTCGGGGAGACCCCGATGTCCGCGATCGTCTCCGCAACCCGGGTCAACGCCGAGATCCTCGGCTGGGACGACCGCGTGGGTACGGTGGAGGCGGGGAAGTGGGCCGACATCGTGGCGGTGCCGGGCGATCCAGTGTCGGACATCACCCTCGTGGAGCGGGTGCGGTTCGTGATGAAGGGCGGCGTCGTCCACCGCGACGAGCTGTCGGGCGGGCAGGACGGGAGGAGGTAGGGCTTCGGACCGAGAGTGTTACGTTTCGTACTCGTTCCGGAACGAGTTTCCACAGCATTTCCACACGAGCTGAATGATGTCCCGGCGACCCGCCTAACGCTTCGCGACTTGCTCCACCGCCTTCAACGTCCCCGCCACCCCGAGCCTTGACGTGTCCACGGTGTAGGCGGCCTGCGCGTAGAGCGGCTCGCGGGCGGCCAGTAGCCGTCGCAGCTCCGCCATCGCCTGCGGCCGGGCCTCCATTGGCCGGCGGTCGCCCTGCTGGACGACGCGGTTCCAGTGGTCCTCGGGCCGGGCGCGCAGCCAGACGGTCAGCGCACGCTGCCGGAGGAGCGGCGTAGCGTCTCCGGGCGAGTGACGATGCCGCCGCCCGGTGGCGAGGACGAGCGGGCCGTCCTCGCCGAGGATGTGCTCGAGCGTGCTCCGCTCCAGGCGGCGGTAGTAGGCCTCGCCGTGCAAGGCGGAAGATCTCGGCGAGGGGGAGGCCCGCCGCCTCCTCGATGCGCCGGTCCAGCTCGACGAACGGCACGCGGAGCCGCCGGGCGAGGCGCCGCCCGATCGTGGTCTTGCCCGCGCCGCGGAGGCCGAGGAGCGCGATGGTGCGAGGGGCAGCGCGACTCGTCCCCGGTCCGGCGAGGAGCGCGGCGGGCGGTCGTGCCGAGGGCGCGCGCGAGGCTGGCCGAGCTCGCCGCACCGAGATGTTGCCGCGGCCCGCTCTCCACCTGCGACGAGGAAGCGCTCGGAGAGGCCGGACTGCGCGGCCAGCTCCCGCAGGGAGAGCTCGCGCCCGTCCGCGCGCGCGCGCACCCGGCGGCCCAGGTCGGCCAGGAGTCGGTCGGTCGCCATCGTCAGCACTATAGTGCAGTACAGCCATGAGGATCAAGCACTATAGTGCTTGACACCGTCCTGGAGACCTCGGATAGCCTGGGGTTTCATGGAACACGACCGCCGCCGCAACCGGCTCCCGTCCGCTTCGAGACCCACCCCGACGCGCTACGTCCACTGGAGGCTCGAGATCGAGCCCCCGGTGGCGCGCCTCGTCATGGACGTCCAGGAGGATCGGCCCCTCCGTCCGGGCTATCCCGCTGAAGCTCAACAGCTACGACCTCGGGGTCGACATCGAGCTCGCGGACGCCGTCCAGCGCCTGCGCTTCGAGCACCCCGAGGTGCGGGCGGTGGTCGTGACGCAGCGGCAAGGACCGGATCTTCTGCTCGGGCGCCAACATCTACATGCTCGGGCACCTCCACGCACGCCTTCAAGGTCAACTTCTGCAAGTACACGAACGAGACGCGGCTCTCCCTCGAGGACGCGTCCGCGACACTCCGGGCTCAAGTCCCTCGCCGCGGTGAACGGCGCGTGCGCGGGCGGCGGCTACGAGCTCGCCCTCGCCTGCGACGAGATCCTGCTCGTGGACGACGCGCGCTCGGCGGTGAGCCTCCCCGAGGTCTCGCTGCTGGGCGTGCTGCCCGGGCACGGGCGGCCTCACGCGCGTCGCGGACAAGCGCAAGGTGCGCCGCGACCTCGCCGACGTCTTCTCGAGCCTCGGCGAGGGCGTGAAGGGCAAGCGCGCGGTGCAGTGGCGGCTCGTGGACGAGACGGTTCCGCTCTCGCGGTTCGCGGCTCGCGTCCCCGAGAAGGCGCGAGGCGCTGGCCGAGCGCTCGCCCGAGAAGACGGGACCGGGCGTCGACGCTCGCTCCGCTCGGAGGACGGTACTCCGACGAGGGCGTCGAGCACCGCTACGTGTCACGCTCAGGATCGACGCCGCGCAGCGCGTGGCGCGGGCTCACGCGTGCGCGGCCCCGAAGGCGGACGAGCCCAGCGACGGCCGCGGCGATGCGCGAGCGGGGCAGCGGAGCTGTGGGCCCTGCGCGCCTTCCGCGAGCTGGACGACGTCGCTCCTCGACCTGCGCTTCAACCGGCCGGAGATCGGCGTCGTCGTCCTCCGACGCGAGGGCGACGCCGTCCGCGTCCTCGCCGTGGACGCCGCCCTCGACGAAGGCAAGGACGACTGGTTCGTGAACGAGGTCCGCCAGCACATGAAGCGCGTCCTCAAGCGCCTCGACCTCACGGCACGCAGCTTCTTCGCGGTGATCGACCAAGGGTCGTGCTTCGCGGGATCGCTCTTCGAGCTCGCGCTCGCCGCGGACCGCGTCCTACATGCTCGCGACGGACGGAGGGCCCGATGGTCGCGCTCTCCGCGATGAACCGCGGCCCGCTGCCCATGTCGAACGGCCTCACGCGCCTCGCCACGCGCTTCCTGGGCGAGCCGGAGAAGGCGAGCGGCGAGGCGGACGGCGAGCCCCTGGACGCGGAGGCCGCCCTCGCCGCCGGGCTCGTGACCTTCGCCCCCGACGAGATCGACTGGGAGGACGAGGTCCGGCTCGCCATCGAGGAGCGGGCGAGCCTCTCGCCCGACGCGCTCACGGGGATGGAGGCGAACCTTCGCTTCGCGGGCCCGGAGACGATGGAGACCAAGATCTTCGGGCGGCTCTCCGCCTGGCAGAACTGGATCTTCCAGCGCCCGAACGCGGTGGGGGAGCGCGGCGCGCTCACCCTCTACGGCAAGCCGGAGCGTCCGCGATTCAGCTGGACGCGCACGTAGGAGAGGTCAGCCGAAATGTCCACCGTCGACCTGAACGCGAAGATCCCGAACAACGTCGACCTCGCGCAGGACAAGCGCCTGCAGCGCGCGCTCGAGCAGTGGCAGCCCAACTACCTCGACTGGTGGAAGGAGATGGGCCCGGAGGGACTTCCAGGACGAAGGACGTCTGGCTCCGCACCGCGATCGAGCGTCGACGCCGAGGGCTGGGCGCACTTCGACTACGTGAAGATGCCC
This sequence comes from uncultured Acidobacteriota bacterium, assembly GCA_963742595.1. Classification (GTDB taxonomy): domain Bacteria; phylum Acidobacteriota; class Vicinamibacteria; order Fen-336; family Fen-336; genus CAVPGH01. The sequence goes on from CAVUMT010000001.1 coordinate 4,010,170, forward strand.
GACTACCGCTGGGGCATCTTCCTCGCCGACGCCGAGCCCGACCGCAAGATCGGCTTCGGCGACAACCTGGGCCAGCCCGCGTGGCAGCGAGGTGCCCGGGCGAGCACCGGAACACGCTGCGCCGGCTCATCGTCACCCAGGGCGACACGGAGCCCGCGAGCGTCGAGCAGCAGCGCCTGCTCGGCCACACCGCGCCCAGCCTCTACGACCTCCGGAACCTCTTCCAGGTGAACGTGGAGGAGGGCCGCCACCTCTGGGCGATGGTCTACCTGCTGCACAGCCACTTCGGCCGCGACGGACGCGAGGAGGCGGAGGAGCTGCTCCAGCGGCGCAGCGGGAACTCCGACAAGCCCGCGCATCCTCGGCGCGTTCAACGAGCCCATCGAGAACTGGCTCGACTTCTTCATGTTCACGATGTTCACGGACCGCGACGGCAAGTACCAGCTGCTCGCCCTCGCGGAGAGCGGCTTCGATCCGCTCGCGCGCACCACCCGCTTCATGCTCACCGAGGAAGCGCACCACATGTTCGTGGGCGAGACCGGGGTCGAGCGCATCGTCCAGCGCACGGCGGAGCTCATGAAGCAGGACCCGAACGGCGACGCCCGGGCCCAGGGCGGGATCCCGCTCGACGTGATCCAGAAGTACCTGAACCTCTGGTTCGCCCTCTCGCTCGACCTCTTCGGCGGCGAGATCTCCTCGAACGCCGCGTCCTTCTTCGCCGCCGGCCTCAAGGGCCGCTACAAGGAGGAGAGCTATCCGGACCACCTCGCTCTCGACCAGTACTACAAGATGACCGTCCCGAAGGACGGCGCGGTCGTCGAGGAGGACGTGCCGCTGCGCAACGCCATGAACGAGGTCCTGCGCGACGCCTACGTCGAGGACTGCCAGCGCGGGGTCGACCGCTGGAACAAGCGGCTCGCGGAGGCCGGTCTCTCGGAGCGGCTCGCCCTGCCGAGCAAGCGCTTCTACCGCCACATCGGGCTCTACGCGAACCTCCTCTTCGACCCCGAGGGCCGTCTGCTCTCCCGGGAGGACTGGGATCGCCGCAAGGGCGAGTGGCTCCCCACCCCCGCGGACAAGGCGCTCGTCACGTCGGTGCAGAAAGCGGTGCGCGAGCCGGGGAAGATCGCGAACTGGCTGGCCCGGCCCGCGCGCGGGATCAAGGGCCTGCCCTTCGAATACGAGTACGTCCGGCTCGACTAGGGGTTCAGAGGTAGCCGTGCTTCAGTAGCCGCCGGGCCGCCACCTCGTAGTAGCCGCCGGCGGGAGGCGGGACGTCCCACCCCATCGTGTCCGCCAGGCGGTCGTAGACGTTGAACAGGAACGCCACCTCCATCGCATCCGCCACCGCCTGCTTCGACACTCCGAGCCCGAGTACTGTGCGCACGTCTTCGGCGCCGACGCGTGCGTGGTCCAGCGTCATTCTCTTCAGGAGGCCGAGGGTCGCTCGCAACCTTTCGTCGATGGGCGCAGTCGTGTAGTCGTCCAGGACCTGCCGAGTGAGCTCATCGCTCTCGAGTGCTCTCGCCGCGACCGCGGCGTGGGCGTTCGTTCAGAAGAGGCACTGGTTCAGCCGCGAGACGAACGCCGCGAACAGCTCGCGCTGCCCGACCGACCACTCGGAGGGGCCGCGCATCACGGCCTGCGTGTGCGCCGAATGCGGTGCACCGAAGAGGTGCTGCCGATAGCGGAGCGTCCGCACGACGTCGGGGGCGCGATGGCCGGAAAGCACGCGAACGAGGGCGTAGAGCAGCCGCGACCCGAGCCCGTCCCCCCGTTCGACGCGGGCAAACCTCATGCCTCGTCCAGGGCCCGCCGCCCCGCCGCCAGCCGCTCCTGCGCCGCGCCGAACGCCGCGGCCACGACGATCTCGAAGAGCTGGTCCTCCGTGTAGCGCGCCCGCAGCACGTCGAGGTCGGAGTCGGTCACCTTGTAAGCGTTGCGCCGGATCTTCTCGACGAGAGCGGCCAGCTCGGGCGGCGGCGCGCCGAGCGCCACCGCCTCGCGCAGCTCGGGAGAGGTCGTTGCGGGGCCGCGCAGCAGCGCCGCCGCGGTCCCCTCCCGGAAAATCGCGAATCGATCTTCCATCACGGGATCGCCGTATCTTGGTGGCTTGCGGTGGGCTCCGCAAGTGTCCCCGTCTGGACTGGACCAACCTCGACGCAGGAGCCCACGCGTCGACGGCGGGTCACTTGCGCCGCTCCGCGAGCAGCAGGCGCCGCAGCGATCGCAAGTCGTTCAGGAGCCGCCGGCTGCTCGTGATGTGGGCCTGCAGCTTCTGCAGCTTGAAAGCCACGACCCGAAGGGCATCCGCGCGCCGCGAGGCCGCTTCTTCGCGGGCGAGGGCGATGTCCTCCTGGATGGAGGCCTCGGCCTCCGCGATGGCCGCCGCCAGCAGCCCGACGTACTCGCGGGCGCCCTCGATGCTGTCGAAGGGTGTCGTCGCGAGCCTGTCCGCGGCGGGCTCGTCGTCGTCGTCGAATGGCGCCCCGCGCTCGTCGGACACGACCGACCTCCAAGCCTCAGACACTACTCCCCCTCGGGGGGAGTTGGTCAAGCGGCGCCCGCGCATTCCCGATGAACTAAGATCGCCTGGCCATGGGTCCCACGCGCCGACCGCGCGTCAAGGTGTGCTGCATCCGCGACCGCGAGGAGGCCGCGCTCGCCGTCCGCTACGGAGCCTCCGCCCTCGGCCTCGTCTCCGCCATGCCGAGCGGGCCCGGCGTCATCGCCGAAGAGGCGATCGCCGAGATCGCGCGCGCCGTGCCCCCTGGCGTCGCGTCGTTCCTGCTCACGAGCCGCCAGGACGTCGACTCCATCGTCGAGCAGCAGCGCCGCCTGCGTCCGAGCACCCTGCAGATCTGCGACCGCCTGGTCGCAGGGCAGCTACCGCGAGCTCCGGGACGCCCTTCCCGGCGTGGGTATCGTCCAGGTCGTGCACGTGACGGGCGAGGAGTCCGTGGAAGAGGCGCGCCGCGTGGAAGAGGAGGTCGACGCGATCCTCCTCGATTCCGGCAACCAGGCTCTGGCCGTGAAGGAGCTCGGGGGCACGGGGCGGCGTCACGACTGGGCGGTCAGCCGGCGGATCCGCGAGGCGGTCGGCGTCCCCGTCTTCCTCGCGGGGGGTCTCGGGGCGGAGAACCTCGCGGAGGCGATCGACGCGGTCGGGCCCTTCGCGCTCGACGTCTGCTCGGGCGTGCGCACCGAGGGTCGGCTCGACGAGGAGAAGCTGGGCCGGTTCTTCGCGGCCGTCGCGGCCGCCGGGGAGCGGCCGGAAGCCTAGGGGGCCGACGGGCCGGCGCTGGCCGGAGCGTCCAATGCGGCGAGCTCGACCCACACCGGCCGGTGGTCGCTCGCGTCCTTGACCTCGCGCGCGACGCCGGCCACGGCACTCGTCGTCGTGAGCCCGCGCACGAAGACGTGGTCGAAGGAGAACCCGCGAACGCTGTTCCCCACGTCGCGCGTCGGCCACGCGTAGCCCGCGGCGAGGAAGCGGTCGCCGATTCCGTGGCTGTTGAAGTCACCGGCCACGATCACGGGGTCCGTCACCGTCCGCGCGTCGGCGATGACCACGGCCGCCTGATCCCGGCGACCCCCCGGGCTCGTGCCGATGGGCGCGCCGAGGTGGACGCAGTAGACCTGGAAGACCCTGCCCGCGACGCGGACGCGCGCCGCCACCGCGGCCCGCGCCTGCTTCAGGAGGTGGCTCGTGTGCGGGAGCGGGAGCTTGCGGCTCTCCTCGATGGGCCAGGGCGACAGGACGGCGTTCCCGAAGTCCCGCCCGTACTTCGGGTTCAGGGAGACGGGGTAGTAGACGTAGTTCATCTTGAGGGCGCGGGCGATCGTCTCGACTCCCGGCGCGTCCATCTCCTGCAGGGTGACGATGTCCGCGTCTCGCAGCGCGGGGTGGTGCGCGAGGGCGTCGGCGGCCCGATCCACCTGCAGCGCGTAGGCGATGTTGAAGGTCACGATCCGGATGTCCGGATCGCCGGGGGAGACGACGCCCGTCCTTCCCCGATACACGGGGCCGGCGGGATCGAGGTAGTTCTGGGCGGTCTTGCAGCCGGCTCCCAGGAGGACGGAGAGCGCCAGGGCGGACATCGCGGCACGGGACATCCGGCCATCGTCGCACCCATCGTCCCCCGCCTGCAAGGCGGGACGCCCTCTCAGCCCTGGAGGGTCGCCTGCGATCCCGCGATGCGCACCTGGATCGTGACGGTTCGGCCGTTCACGAGGCCGCGCACCTCGACCGCGGCGTTGCAGTCGGAGCCCTTGAGGCGCAGCGTCACCGCGCCCTCGGGAAGGCCACTCAGTACGAACTTGCCGGCCGTGTCCGTGGCGGTGACGCTGGACGTCCCTTCCACGTGTACCGTGATCCCCGCGCTTGCCGATGCGGAAGCGCTGGCGGCGGGGCCGGCGTTGACGACCGTCCCCAGGAGGACCGCGCCCCCGGTCGTCGCGGTGGGCAGCTCCGTCGCGATCTGGCCCTCGCTGCACGCGGCGGCGAGGGCGGCGAGGGCGACGGTGGCAAGCCGCAGGCGGAGAGGCACGAGAAGGTCAGCGTCTCCCGAGACCGCGGGCGTCGAAGGTGAGCCGCGGCAGCCCGTGACCGCGATCACACGCGAAGGAAACGAAGGGGCCCGGGGGCTCGATGCCCCCGGGCGTTCGATCAGCGTTCGACCGGTGCGTTCCTCAGCGGCAGTCGACCATCACCTTGGAGGCCTGGACGCTGCCGTCGCTCAGCTTCGTGCCCTCCACGTAGGCCTGGTCGCCGACGACGATCTGGGAGGGGTCGAGCGGAGTGGCGTCCGACCACTTGAAGCGAGTCCCCCCGTCGGTGCGGACGCTCGTGCCGGCCACACGAAGGGGCGAGACCGAGTCCACCCGGCCCCTAAAGCTGACCGATTGGCCCTTCGGGTCCTTCGGCTTGCTCGGACCCTCCGCGGCGACCTCGTAGGCGTAGACGGCGCCGCTCGGCTGGAGCGTGCCCCAGACCGTGACCTTCTCGCCCACCCGCAGGTCTCCGAACGCGATCCGCTCGTCGCCCCGCGAGCACTTGGAGTTGCCGTGGTCCTCCACCGCTCGCCCCGAGACCACGATGCGGCTCGGCCCCACCGACTCGATCCTGCCGGAGAACTTCATGTCCTGCGTCGGCTTGCTGGCGGGCGGGGAGACGTGCTGCGCGGTCGATCCGGCGACGTGCACGTGGACGGTCAGGATCTGGCCGCTCACGAGGCCGGACACCGGGAGCCGGGCGTCGACGCCCGCGCCCTCGAAGCGCAGCGTAGCCGGGCCCGTGCCCACGCCGGCGAGGACGAACTGCCCGTCGGAGTCCGTGTCCGCCGAGAGGGACGTGCCGACGACGCTGACGCGCAGGACGGCCGCGCCGGACGACGAGGCGACGACGGAGCTCGCCGCCACTCCGCCGCCGGACACGGTTCCCTGGATCACGGCGGAGCCGGCGCTCGGCGCCGTGGTCTCGGGTGCTGATGAGCGACGAGCCCCCCGACCCGCAGCCGGCGGCCCACAGGGCGGCGACGGTGGCGAGCGAGGAAACGAACGAACGGGAAAAGGCGTGCATGGAAAGGCCTCCTTACCAAAGAGGCCCGCAGCTCTCGCCGTCATGGGCGGGAAGCCGCCGGGCCAGTGTTGGCTCCTGGCGGCTCGGCTAACCCCCGGGAAGGCCGGGGTCCCGTGGCTCTGCGCCCCCGAGTTCCCCCGGGTTTGCTCTGAGCAGGAGGTCGTCTCGGGCGACCGCCCGATTGATCCCGAATCTAGAGGGCGCGGGTCCGTCCCTCCAGTGAGGGGAATCACCCGCTACCGGCGGCGGTGCGGAGGCGCACGGTGGGGGACGTCACGCGGAATGAGCACGAAAAGCGTCACTTCCACGCGAGCGATGCTAGGGCGCGACCTCGCGGGGCGCCTCGCGCCGGTCTTCCCAACGGCGCTTCAGGTCGCCCATGAGCTCGACGAACCGCGGGTCGCCGCGCAGGCTGTCGAGCTTGCGGCTCTTCTCGAAGAGCGGATAGTTCTCGTTGCCGATCCACACCGCGAGGCGCACCCACTCCAGCGCCTCCTCCTTCATCCCCTCCATGGCGTAGAACGACGCCACCCAGAAGGCGATGTCGTGGTCGGCGGTGGCCACTTCCTTGACGCGCTCCGTGATGAGGCGGCGGGCCCGCTCGTGATCGCCGCGCGCGGAGTAGCACCAGGCGAGGAGGGGCTGCACGCCGTCGAAGTGCGGGTTCTGGCGGATCACTTCCTCGATCAGTTGCTGGGCCTCGTCCACGTCGCCGCGGTTGAAGAGGGCCACCGCGAGGAAGGTCTTGATCAGGGGGTGCTCGGGCTCCGCGGCCCGGCCCTTCTGGAGCTCGGAGATGGCCTCGTCGAACCGCCCCTCGTGCGTGTAGATGCGCGCCTTGTTGAAGCTCACGATCGAGACGTCGCGGGGGTTGAGGGTGAGCAGGCGCTCGTACATCTCCAGGGCCTTGCCGTAGAGGCCGTCCAGGCGGAAGAGCATTCCCGCCACGAAGAGCACGGAAGGGTCGTCGGGCACCTCGCGGAGGAGACGCTCGATGGTGGCGCGCGCGTGCTCCTTGTCCCCGTGGTGCAGGTCCACGTACACCATCTGGAGGTGGGCGTTGACGATCGTGGGGTCGAGCTCGAGGGCGCGCTTGAGCGAGCGCTCGGCGAGCGAGTAGTTCTCCCGGCCCCCCCAGCCCTGGGCGTGGAGGACGTAGCACCGGCCGAGTGTCGCGTGGGCGCGCGCGAACTCGGGGTCGAGGCCGATGGCCTCGTGCATCATGCGGATCGCTTCCTCGAGCTCCGCCTCGTCGTGCGTGTGGAGGATGTACCGGAAGAGGACGTCGCGCCCCCGCAGGTAGAACTCGTAGGCTTCCGCGCTCCGGGTCATCGGCCGGTCGATCTGGCGCCGCTCCTCCTCGGTGAGGCGCAGCTTCAGCCCCGCGATCAGGCGCTCCGCGATCGCGTCCTGGACGGTCAGCAGGTCGCGGTCGGGCACGTCGATCTTCTCGCTCCAGATGATCTCTCCCGTGTCCGAGGCGAGGAGCTGGGCCGTGATGCGCATCCGGTCCGCGCCCTTGATGAACCCGCCGGAAAGGACGAGAGAGCTCGCGAGATCCTCCCCCACCTGGCGGGGGTCGGCGTTCAGGCCCACGTAGGGGGCGATGTAGGCCGAGGGGCGGACCACGAGCGACTTCAGGTGCGCGAGCTCGGTGATCACCCCGTCCGCGAGCGAGAACTCGTAGAAGCTCGCGTGGGGGTCGCCCGTGAGGTTCTTGAAGGGAAGGACGGCGAGGGTGGTCTTGTCTTCGCTCCCCCAGGTGGAGGGACGGGAGGGAGCGCGGCCGCTCAGGGGTCCGGAGCGGGCCTCCCGCGCGGGCACGCGCAGGCGCCCGAGCACCCGCCCGAGGGTGCCCGTGAGCAACCAGGACGCGCGCGCGCGCTGCAGGGGAAGGTAGGAGCCCGTGCCCTCGTTGGCGGGCAGGCCCGTCTCGCGGGAAAGGCGCCGCATCAGGGCCTTGAGCTCGTCGCGGAGCGCCGCCATCGTCTGGTAGCGGTCGCGAGGGTCCTTGGCGAGGGCGCGGTCGAGTATGGGCTGGAGGCCGGCGGGCGCCTTCGGGTTCAGGTCGCGGATCGGTCGGGGCGAGCTGTTGATCACCGCGTTCAGGACCTCGACCGCGTGCTTGCCGCGGAAGGGCGGCAGCCCCGTGACCATCTCGTAGAGGAGGACGCCGAGGCTGAAGACGTCGGTCCGGTGGTCGGCGTTCTCGCCGCGCGCCTGCTCGGGCGAGCCGTACCCCATCGAGCCGTAGGGGACGCCCACCTCCGTGAGGGGGTCGTCGGTGGGGGACCGGGGGGGCGATCCTTCCTCGATGGGGTCCCCGACCACCATCTTGGCGAGACCGAAGTCCAGGATCTTGGCCTGGCCCCCCGGGGTCACGATGACGTTCGCGGGCTTCAGGTCGCGGTGCGCGATCCCCCCCGCGTGGGCGATGGCGAGGGCGTCCGCGAGCTGGATGCCGATGGTGAGCGCGGAGAGCGGCTCGAGCGGCCGGCCCCCCATGAACTGCTTGAGGGTCGGACCCTCCACATACTGGAGCACGATGTAATAGAGCCCGTCCGTTTCGCCCACGTCGTAGACGGCCTGGATATGGGGGTTGTCGAGGACCGAGCAGAGGCACGCCTCGCGCTCGAACCGCCGGCGCGCCGTCTCGCTTGCGGCGAGCTCCGGCCGCAGGGCCTTGATGACGACCGTCCGATTGAGGCGCGTGTCCTCCGCCTTGAACGCCGTCGCCTGGCCGCCCCGCCCGAGGGTATCGATGATCCGGTAGTGGGATACCGTCGTTCCGGGCGTGAGCTGCGTCGTCGTCATCGACATCTTCATTGTAGCGCCGGCTTCGCGCGGACGAACGTAAAAACTGATGTCGTTGACTTCACCGGACGCCTGAACTAGCGTGCCGCCCCGATGCCTGCCTCGCGGCGGTGCGTGCTCGTGTTCGCGCGGCCTCCCCGGGCCGAGGCGCGGGTGAAGGGCCTGCGCTCGGCGGAGCCGCTCTTCCGCCTCGCGGGACGCCGTCTCGCCGCGGCGGTCTCCGCCCTCCCCGGTGTCGACCTCCTGGCCGTCGGCGGCGACTCGGGGCCCCTCCGGCAGCGCGGGGACGACTTCGGGGAGCGCCTCCGGAACGCCTTCGGGGACGCGCGCGCCCTCGGCTACGAGACGATCGTGGTCGTCCCCGGGGACGTCCCCGGTCTTGGCCTTCCGCAGCTCCGAAGGGCCTTCGACCTCCTCCGCGACCGGCCGGTCGTCCTCGGCCCTTCGCCGGACGGGGGCGTCTACCTCCTCGGCTGCCGCGGACCCTCGGAGCACGTCCTCTCGGGTGTGCGCTGGCAGACCGGCTTCGTGCTGCACGACCTCCTGGCCCGGGCGGGGACGGTCCCCCTCCTGCCCGCCCTCGGCGACCTCGACTGCGCGTCCGACCTCCCCCGCCTGGTGCGGGCGGCGGTCGCGGATCCGGCGCTCGGGGCGGCCTTGCGACAGATCCAGGCCGACGGCGCCGCGGCCGCGCCTCCCGATGACGAACGGGTCCCGACGCGCCCCGGACTCGTGCGGCGCGCCCCTCGCGGCCCCCCCGCCACGACCTGATTCGGCCGGCTCTCGATCGCCCGCGCCCGCGGGGCGTCTCGCTCCGTCGGGCCGTCATCCATTTGTCGGAGGATCCATGCCCAGCTACTACGTGTCGGAGGACCTCGCCCGCTTCGGCGAGATGGCCAAGACCAACCCGAAGCTCTTCGACCTCTTCATGAAGTGGTACGGCGCGACGATGGAGAAGGGCGCGCTCGACGAGAAGACGAAGAAGCTCATCGCCCTCGCCGTGGCCTACGCGATCCAGGAGCCCTACTGCATCGACTCCTACGCGTCCGCCTGCACCGACGCCGGGCATTCCCCGGAGGAGATGGCGGAGGCGGTGAACGTGGCCGCCGTCATCCGCGGCGGCGGCGTGATCGCGCACTGGGTCCAGGCCTGCAACACGATGGTCGCGGAAGGGATGAGCCGTCTCGTCGTCATCGGAGCGGGGCCGATGGGCCTGGAGGCCGCGCTCGGGCCGGGGAGCGCGGCTTCGAGGTCACGGTGCTCGAGAAGGGCCGAGTCGGGGAGTCGCTCCGTCGCTGGGGAGGCACGCGCTTCTTCAGCCCGTTCGGGATGAACGTCTCGCCCCGCGTCAAGCGACTCCTGGGCTCCGCCCTCCCTCCCGAGGACGGCTGCTCACCGGGGTCGAGATGGCGGAGCGCGTGCTCGAGCCGCTGGCGGCGAGACGCACCGCTCGCGCGGCCGCGTCCGCACCGGGCACCGCGTGGTGGCGGTGGGGCGCGCTCGGATGACGCGGCGCGAGCTGGCCGGACCATCCGCTCCGCGCGGAGCGGCCCTTCCGGCTGCTGGTCGAGGGCCCCGAGGGCGAGTACGCGATCGAGGCGGAGGCCGTGCTCGACGCCTCCGGCGTCTACGACACCCCGGCGGCACGTCGGGGGCGGGAGGAGTGCCCGCCCGCGGCGAGCGGGCGGTCGTCGTCCCGCCTCGTGCGCCACCTGGGGACGCTCGAGGAGCGCCTTCCCGAGCCTCGCCGGCCGCGACGTGCTGCTCGTCGGACACGGCCACTCGGCGGCGAACGCCCTCGGCCTGCTTCGAACGGCTGTCCCCGGCGCCCCGGGTCACGTGGGCCACGCGCGCCCGCAATCGCCGGCCCTGCGTCGAGGTGGCGGACGATCCGCTCCCCGAGCGGCGCGCGTCATGGCCCACGCCAACGACCTCGCGGCGGATCCGCCCGGGTTCCTGACGGTGGAGCGGCGGGCGAGCGTCGAGGCGATCGAGCCCGGAACGGTCACCTCGCGGTCGACCCTGAGCGGCGATCGACGAGGACGGTTCGACGCGGTGGTGGGCCTCACCGGCTACCGGCCCGACCTCTCGTTCCTGTCCGAGCTGGCGCTCGAGATCTCTCCGGTGAGCGAGGGAGCCGCATCGGCTGCATCGCGCGCTCGCCAGCGTGACCGACTGCCTGACGCCGCCGCGCGTGACGCGAGCGAGGACCTGCTGTCGGGGGAGCCGGGCTTCCACCTCGTGGGCGCGAAGAGCTACGGCCGGCTTCCCACGTTCCTGCTGCAGACGGGACACGCCCAGCTCGAGTCCGTGCTCGACCGTCGTCGCGCGCTCGTCGATGAGCGCCTTCCCTTCCGCGCCGCTCTTCGCTCTCGACACGCTGTGGCTCCAGGTGGCGGGGACACTCTGCAATCTCCAGTGCACGCACTGCTTCATCTCCTCCTCGCCCACGAACCACCGCTACGAGATGATGAGCCTCGCGACGGTGCGCGCCCATCTCGCCGAGGCGGAGGCCCTGGGCGTGAAGGAGTACTACTTCACGGGCGGCGAGCCCTTCCTCAACCGCGAGATCCTCGAGATCCTGGAAGCGGCCCTCGCCCTCGGCCCCGTCACGGTGCTCACCAACGGCGTGCTGATCAAGAAGAGACGGCGGCCCGGCTCCGCGCGCTCTCCGACGCCTCGCAGTACAGCCTGGACCTCCGCGTCTCCCTCGACGGCTGGGACGCGGCGACCAACGATCCGGTCCGCGGAGCGGGGACCGTTCGAGCGGATCCTCGAGGCATCTGCGCAATCTGGCCGCGGCCGGCCTCAACCCGGTCGTGACCGTGACCGAAGCCTGCGCCGGTGCGGAGACGGCGGAGGGCCGGACGCGCCTCCTGTCGTTCCTGATGAGGACCTCGGGCTGAAGCAGCCGCGGCTCAAGGTCATGCCGCTGCTCCGTCTCGGCGCCGAAGCCCGGCGCACGCGACCGTATGAAGCCGCGGAGAGCCTGCGGGGCGAAACCTTGACCCGCGCCGAGACGGAGGTGCTCGCCTGCGCGTCCGGGAGGATGGTCACCTCGCGCGGCGTCTACGTCTGCCCGATCCTGCTCGACGCGCGAGACCGCTCGCCTCGGCGACACTCTGGCGCGAGCGCTGCGTCCGTTCGCGCTCCAGCACTCCGCCTGCTACACCTGCCACGTGCAGGGGCTCTCGTGCCGGACCTGAAGATCGCCTCGGCGCCCGTCCGCCCGCGCGCGGTCGAGCTCGGCGACTACGGCGACGTGGCCCTCCTCGGCGGCGATCTACTCGAACTACCTCGCGCTGCGCGAGGCCATTCGCGAGCGCGCGGCGGACGGAGAGTGGACGCGATCTTCGCCCTCGGCGACTTCGGCGCTTTCGGCCCGCACCCCGACCGCACGGTCGAGCTCCTGCGCGAGGAGGGCATCCCCGCCATCCAGGGCAACTACGAGGAGTCGCTGTCGAGCGGCGCTGCGGATTGCCACTGCGGCTACACCGATCCCCGCGACAACCACTTCGCGCAGATCTCCTACGACTACACCCGCGAGAACACGTCGGCCGAGCACAAGCGGTGGATGGGGACGCTTCCCGGCCACGTGCGCTTGCGGGTGGGCGGCCGGCGGATGCTCCTGTGCCACGGCTCGCCGCGGAAGATCAACGAGTTCCTGTGGAAGAGCACGACGCCGGTCCCGTTCCTGCGGAAGCTCCTGCAGGACTACGAAGCGGACGTCGTGGCGTGCACGCACACCGGCCTGCACTGGAGCCGCTTCCTGGAGCCGGGACGCGGCGTCTTGAACTGCGGGGCGCTCGGCCGGCCCGCCAACGACGGACGGACGAACGTGTGGTTCGCCATCGTGGAGAGCGAGGACGGCGTCCTGCGGCACGACTTCGTGCCGGTGACGTACGACCACGAGCGGCTGGCCCGCGAGATGGAAGCGGAGGAGCTGCCCCCCGAGTTCGTCGAGACGATACGGACCGGCTGGTGGACGACGTGCCTGGAGATCCTGCCCGCCAAGGAGCGCGCGGCGGGACGCTACTAGAGACCCGATTCCTTTCGAGGAGACAAGGCCATGACGAGAGCCCTGTTCGCTGCCGCGGTGCTTCTGACCGCCGTTCCCCTGCGGGCGCAACCGCCGCCCGCCGCGCCGGATGCGGCCGAGCTGACGAGGCTCCTGCGCGAGTTCCTCGCCGGGGCCTCGCGCAACGACGCCGCGGCCCACGACCGCTTCTGGAGCGACGACCTCGTGTACACGGGCTCGTCCGGGCTTCGGCGCGTGGGCAAGAAGGAAGTCCTCGAGGGCGTGCGTAGCGCTCCCGCCCCCAAGCCCGGCGACCCCACGACCACCTACGGCGCTGAAGACGTACGCGTGCGGCAGTTCGGCGACACCGCGGTCGTGGATTTCCGGTTGACGGGGACCACGGAGCGAGCGGGCCGGACCGAGGTCGCGAGCTACCTCAACACGGGGACCTTCCTGAAGCGGGACGGGACCTGGAAGGTGGTGGCCTGGCAGGCCACGAAGGTCCCTCGGCCCGCGGAGGAGGCGAAGCGCCAGGTGGCGGCGGCTCACGCCGCGCTCGTACGCGCTCTCGCCGCGGGCGACGCGAAGAGCCTGGAGCCGCTCGTGGTCGAAGGGTTCGTAAGGACGCACGCGGCGGACGCGAAGCGCGCCACGGGCGACGCGACGATCTCTGTGTATGGGGACGCGGCGGTGGTCCGAAGCGCCTCGGACACGGTCACCTTCGTGGACGACGGGGGAACGTGGAAGGCGGTGAGCCTGCAAACGAGCGGGCCCTGAGGCGCCCGTTGTAGAATGTCCTTTTGGCCAAACCTCGGAGGAGGCTTCTTGAAGCGTTTCCTGGCGATCCTGGCTCTCATCGGATTCTCGGCCTGCGGCGGCGGCTACGGCTCGGACGACGCCCCCGACAACAGCGGCGGCGTCACCGCCCTCCAGATCGAAGACCTTACGGTCGGCACGGGGGCGACCGCGGTCGCGGGCGACACCCTGAACGTCAACTACGTCGGCACCTTCCTGAACGGGACGGTGTTCGACAGCGGCGCTTACTCGTTCCGGCTGGGCACGGGCGCGGTCATCGCCGGCTGGGACCAGGGCCTCGTGGGGATGAAGGTCGGCGGAAGGCGCCGGCTGATCATTCCTCCCGCTCTCGCCTACGGCAGCGCGGGCCAGGGCCGGATCCCGCCGAACACCACGCTGCGGTTCGAGGTCGAGCTCGTCTCCATCGTCGGCAAGTAGGCCGGCGCATGCGCCGAGCTGGGTGGCGCACGACCCTCGCCGCCCTCGCCGCGTGGGCGGCGTGTTCCGTTGTCCTCGCGGACGAGCGTCGCATTCCCTTCTGGCCCGACGAGGTGCCGCTCGCCCTCGCCGCGGAGGTGGACGGCGTCTCGACCCTCGACACGGTGCGCGCCCTCGGCCGCTTCCACCGGGTCCACGGCTCGCCCGGCTTCGCGGCGGCCGCGGAGTACGTGCGGTCCCGCGCGGAGGCGGCGGGTCTAAAGGACGCGACGATCGAGCGGCTCCCCGCCGACGGACGGACGAGCTACGCTCACTTCCGGAGCTATCTCGGCTGGACGGCCGAGGAGGCGAGCCTGGAGGAGGTGCGTCCGCGCACCCGCGTGCTCTCCCGGTTCCCCGACCTGCCCGTCGCCCTCGCGGACTACAGCCAGGACGCCGACGTGGCCGCGGAGCTCGTGGACGTGGGAGCGGGCACGCGCGCGGAGGACTACGCGGGCAAGGACGTGAAGGGGCGGCATCGTGCTCGCGAGCGGCGCCCTCCCCGACGTGCATCGTCTCGCCTGCCGGGAGCGGGGGGCCGTGGGCTTCCTGTCCGACTTCCCGAACCAGACGACGGCCTTCTCCGGCGACGACCGCGACCTCGTGCGCTGGGGGCACCTGTCGCCGTACGAGACGGAGAATCGCTTCGCCTTCATGCTCTCGAAGCGCCAGGCCGAGGACCTGCGCGCGCGGCTCCAGGGCGGCGAGACGATCGTCCTGCGCGCCCGCGTCAAGGCGCGCATGGGTCCCGCGACCTACGACGTGGTGAGTGCTTTGCTTCCCGGCACCGACCCCGCGGCGGGGGAGGTCGTCCTCACGGCGCACCTCTGTCACCAGTCGGCGGGGGCCAACGACAACGCGTCGGGAAGTGCCGCCATCCTCGAGGTGGGCCGCGCGCTGCGGGCCGCCGTCGCCCGCGGCGCCCTCCCCTCGCCCCGGCGGACGATCCGCTTCCTGTGGCTTCCCGAGATCGCGGGCGCGCAGGCCTGGCTCGTCCGCAACCCGGAGCGGGCCAAGGCCCTCGTGGCGGGCATCCACATGGACATGGTGGGCGGGCTCCTCGCCACCACGCGAGGGACGTTCCACCTCTCGCGCTCCGCGGAGTCGCGGCCCCACGCGATCAACACGGTGGCCCGGGCCTGGTTCGACGACGTGGTGGCGGCGTCCGCGCAGCACGCGGAGAGGGGAGGTGACCCGCGGGCCGGGCTCGTGTGGGCGCCCGGATCCCGGGAGGCCTTCCTGGGCGACCTGCGCGCGTTCGAGATGGGCAGCGACCACGAGGTCTTCCAGGAAGCGACGTTCGGGGTGCCCATGGTCTACTTCCACGACTGGCCCGACGCGACGATCCACACGAACAAGGACCTGCCGGAGAACCTGGACGCGACCAAGCTGGGGCGCGTCGCCTACCTGGGAGCGGGCATCGCCTGGACGATCGCCGCGCTTCCCGACGCGGAGGCGGGGAGGCTCCTCTTCATGGCCCGGGGAGACGCCGAGAGGCGGATGGCAGACGCTCGCGAGCGCGCCTCCCTCGCCGGAGATCCCGCGGACGGAGCCCTCGCCGTGCGGGAAGCGGCGGTCACGGGGGCGGCCTCGTTGCGTTCCGTGGCCGCGCTTTGGCCGAACGGCGGCGCCGCGTTGCGACGGGCGGAAGCGTCGCTCGCGCCGGCCGTCCCGGCAAGCCCGGCGCGAACGAGCGCGGACTCGCGCGTCCCCGTCCGCGACCCCGGAGTGCGGGGACCGCTGAGCGTCTACTACTACGACCACCTCGCCGCGGTGCTGGGAGACACGCCGCCGACGGCCCTCGCCTCCCGAGGGAACGGAGAGGTCCTCGCCTACGAGTGCCTCAACTTCGTGGACGGGCGGAGGTCGGTCGCGGAGATCCGCGACGTGCTCACCGGCCGCTACGAGAGCGTTCCCGTGGCGGAGGTGGCGGAGTACCTGAGCCTCCTCGTCCGGGCGGGAGTGGTGAGCTGGCGGTGAACGACCTCACGAAAGGGCCGATCGGCGGCCACATCCGCAGTCTCTCCGCGTTCATCGCGCTCACGACACTCTTCCAGACCCTCTACTTCCTCGCCGACCTCTACTTCGTGGGACGCCTGGGCAAGGAGGCGATCGCGGGCGTGGGCCTCGCGGGCAACCTGACCATGCTCGTGCTCGCCCTCACGCAATCGCTGGGGGTGGGCACCACGTCGGTCCTCTCCCGGGCCATCGGCAGGAAGGACGTAAAGGAGGCGGAGCGCGTCCTGAACCAGTCGCTCGTCCTGTCGTCCCTCGTGGGGGTCGCCTTCGGCGTCGTCGCGTACGCGCTGCGGCAGGTCTACTGCCGCTGGCTCGCCGCCGACGAAGCCACGGCCCGCCTCGGCGTCGCCTACCTGGACTGGTACGTTCCCGCGATGGCCCTCCAGTTCCCGCTGGTGGCGCTCTCGGCGGCGCTCCGGGGGCTCGGGGACATGAAGGTCCCGACCGCCATCCAGATCGCGACCGTCGTGATCAACATCGTCCTCGCTCCGGTCCTCATCTTCGGCTTGGGCTCCGGCCGTCCTCTCGGCGTCGCGGGGGCGGCGGTCGCCTCGTGCGTGGCGATCGCCTTCGGAGGAGTGGCGGTGGCTCTCTACTTCAAGCGGCCGGCGAGCCCGCTGCGGTTGCACACCGCGCAGTGGAGGCCCGATCCTCCCCTCTGGGGTCGCATCCTCGCCGTGGGAGCCCCCGCGGGGGGCGAGTTCGTGCTCATCACCGTGCATCTCGTCTTCATCTACGGGATCATCCGGCCCTTCGGGGCGGCGGCCCAGGCGGGCTTCGGAATCGGGGCCCGCGTCATGCAGTCGCTCTTCCTGCCCACGGTCGCGATCGCCTACGCCACGGCCCCGGTGGTGGGACAGAACTTCGGAGCCGGGCTCGGAGCCCGCGTGCGCGAGAGCTTCCACGCGGCGGCGCGGATGAGTGTCGCGATCATGGCGGTGTTCACGGTCGTCTGCCACGTCTCGCCCGACGCCCTCGTTCGCTTCTTCAACGGGGATCCCGCGGTGGTGGCGTTCGGGGGGGAGTACCTGCGCATCATCAGCTGGAACTTCGTGGCGAGCGGCCTCGTGTTCGTGAGCTCGAGCGTCTTCCAGGGGATGGGGAACAGCCTCCCCCCGCTGGTCATCTCGACGTTCCGTCTCCTCCTTTTCGTCGTTCCCGCGACGCTCGTCTCGCGGCATCCCGGGTTCGAGATGCGGCACATCTGGTACCTCGCGGTGGGCAGCGTGGCCGTCCAGCTCGTCCTCAACCTGTGGCTCCTGCACCGGGAGTTCGACGTCAGGCTGCCCCAAGCACCCGCGACCGTTCCCGCAATGGAGGAAGCATGAGGAGATACGCGATCGCCACTGCGCTCGGCGCCTGTGCCCTCGCCGTCGCGCGCCTCGCTCTCGGCCAGTCCCAGAACGATCCCCTCGATCCCGTGAGGGTCGCGGGCGACACGCACCAGGTCGCCCTCGAGAACGCGTTCGTGCGCGTGCTCGACGTCCGCCTTCCCCCCGGCAGCGTGGAGCCGCGCCACCGCCACCCCCACGGCCTGAGCGTCTACTTCACGGACTGGGACGCGAGGGTGACGGTGGACGGAGGCGCGCCGGAGACGCGTCAGCGCAAGGCGGGAACGTTCGCGTGGAGCGAGGCCATCGTCCACACCGTCGAGAACACGGGGAAGACGGAAGGCCACATTCTCCGGATCGAGCTGAAGCTCTAGCTCTTCGGGCTGGCCGGGGGCTCGACCTCGGGAGCGGGGCCGCGGCCCGGACCCCGACCGCGCCCGCCGGGACCCCGGCCGCGATGACGCTCGGCCAGGGTGTCGAACTTCGCCTTCTGCTCGGGCGTGAGCTGCGTGGCGAGCTTCTCGTGGTAGGCCTTCCGGGCGGCCTCCACGGCCTGCCGGTGCTGCTTCAGCGCGATCGTCGCTTCCCCCACGGTCTGGGGATCGGGGTTCTCGGCCTTCATGGCCGCGTGCAGCTTCTCGTGGAGGGTCCGGCCCTCCTCCCGTAGCGGCTGCATCTCGGCGTCGTGCTGCTCCCGCATCGCCTGCCAGCTCGTCCGCTGCGCCTCGGTCAGGCCGAGCTCGGTGGCGAGCCATTCGGCACGCCTCGCCGCCCGCTCCCCGCCCTTGTCGGCCTCCGCGGCGCGTCCGACTCCGCCCGCCGCCAAGCTCAGGCCCAGCATCATGACTCCGAACGCTTTCTTCATTGGCTCTCCTCTACCCCTCAGGGAATTGGACAGGGGGGGCCGCCCAGGGTTGAACTCTTTGCCGGCTTAACGATCTCTTGACCTCCCCCTAACCATTCGCCCGCCGCCTGCTGCCACGATGGGCGGCCATGTGGAAGGTGCGCTCGACGCTCGCCCTTGCCGCACCCCTTGGCGTCCTCCTCTCGGCCATCGGGGCGTCCCTCCACGCGGACGAGGACGAATCACCGCTGCTCGTCGAGAAGGTGGAGATCCGCGGGAACCAATACGTGCAGACGGAGACGCTCCTCTACTACGTCTCCACGAAGCCGGGAGACCGCTACGACGAGGCGCGGCTCAAGGCGGACTTCCGGCGGCTGTGGGACACGGGTTTCCTGGACGACCTGACCCTCGAGGTGGTGGACGGACAACAGGGGAAGATCGCGATCTTCGGGGTCTCGGAGCGCAAGCGCATCCAGATCGTCGACTACCGCGGGAGCAAGGAGCTCACGAGCTCGAGCATCGAGGACGAGCTCAAGAAGCGCGATGCGCAGATCCGGATCGACACCTTCTACGACCTCGGGCGGGCGCGCAAGGTCGAGGCGATCGTGCGGGAGATGCTCGACGCCCGGGGGCGTCCTTTCGCGACGGTGAAGCACGAGGCGAAGCCGATCGGGGGGGCGGCGGAGCAGCTGTCCTTCACGATCGACGACGGGCCCCGGGCGAAGGTCAAGGAGATCGTGTTCGACGGAAACGACGTCTTCTCCGACGGCACGCTCGCGGGACGGATGAAGAAGATCAAGGCGTCGGGCCTCTGGAACCTGAGCTGGCTGGGCGGGAAGTCGAGCTACACGGAATCGCGGTGGCTCGGAGAGCCGCCGGACGTGGGGGACCAGAAGCGGCTCGAGGACTTCTACCTGGACCACGGCTACGTGACGGCACGGATCGGGGCGCCCCGCGTGAGCTACACCGACGGCAAGTCGGGCCTCTTCCGGAAGAAGCCCGTGAAGTGGATCACGTTGACGGTCCCCGTGACCGAGGGGGTGCAGTACCGCGTGGGGGAGGTGAAGTTCGAGGGCCTCACCGTGCTCAAGGAGGAATTCGTCCGGCCGCTCTTCAAGACGAGGACGGGGGACGTCTACGACGAGTCGAAGCTCAAGAAGGGCTTCGACAAGCTGCGCGACGCCTACGGGTCGATCGGCTACTTCCAGTGGACGGGCGGTCCCAAGCGAACCCCCGACCCCGCGAGGAAGATGGTGGACGTCACCCTCGCCATGGACGAGGACAAGCGGTACTACGTCGGCCAGATCACGATCACGGGCAACGACACGACGCGAGACAAAGTGGTCCGCCGCGAGATCTACCTGAACGAGGGTGACGTTTTCAGCACGGAGGCCCTCAAGGCCACGATCCGGCGGATCAACCAGCTCGGCTACTTCAAGCCCATGGAGGGTGCGCCCGACCTCCAGCCGAGCCCGCGAGGGGACGACAAGCTCGACATCACGCTCAAGGTGGAGGAGCAGAACCGCAACCAGTTCACGTTCGGGGGCGGAGTGAGCGGGCTCGAAGGCGCCTTCGTCAACGCGTCCTTCTCTACCACGAACTTCCTGGGGGCGGGAGAGACGGTGAGTCTCGCCGCCCAGGCCGGGGGGCGTACGAAGAACTACCAGCTCGCGATCACCGAGCCCTACTTCCTCGACCGTCCGCTCACGCTGGGCTTCGAGGTCTACCTGCGGCGGCTCACCTACCTCTCCTACGAGAACGTGATCGGGTACTCCGAGCAGAACCAGGGCCTCGCCGTCACCTCCGGCTTCCCGGTGAGCCGCTTCTCCCGCGCCTTCGCGAGCTACTCGTACCAGATCGTCGACCTCTACGGCGTGGACGAGCAGGCGCTCGAGAGACTCCGCGATGCTTCGACCACGGGCGACGGTTCGATTGGCGCCCCTGCCATCGACCCCGAGCTTCTCCAGGGCAGCCTGGGTCGGCGCTACGAGAGCCGGATCACGCCCTCCTGGGTGCGCAACACGGTGGACAACCCCTTCCTGCCCCGGAGCGGCACGCGGATCACCGCGAGCTTCCAGTACACGGGAGGCCCGCTCGGGGGGTCCGTCAACTACTACCGGCCCACGCTCGAGAGCGTCTACTACCGTCCCTTCGGCAGGAAGATGGCGATCGGCCTGCGGGGCGAGGTCGCCTACACGCGGCCGTTCGGAGAGACGCGCGAGATCCCGTACTACCAGCGCTACTTCCTGGGCGGGGAGACGCAGATCCGCGGGTACAACGCGCGAACGGTGTCGCCCCAGGACCCCGCGACGAACACCGCCGTCGGCGGGAACAAGTATGCGCTCTTCAACGCCGAGTACTACTTCGACCTGTTCGGTCCCGTCCGTTTCCTCTTGTTCTTCGACGCCGGCGAGGCCTACGCGGAAGGCCAGGGCTTCTACTGGAAGACCCTCCGCACGTCCACGGGGGCGGAGTTGCGGTTCGTGATGCCCGTGCTCAACGTCCCCTTCCGGCTCATCTACGCCTACAACGCCAACCGCGACTACTTCCAGCCGAAGACCGCGTTCAAGTTCGCGGTGGGTACGACCTTCTGACCCTACGACGACACTATCCGACCAAAGGAGCGAAACACGCGATGCGAAGGATCCCCGTAGCCGCCCTCGTGCTGACCGCCTCCCTCTCCCTGGGCCTCGGTGCCTGCGACGCGCCCACCGAGCCCAGCTCGCTGGAGGTAACCCTCACCGTCGTCCCCGATCCCGCGATCCCGACGGCGTCGAGCGGCGTCACCTACACGATCAAGGGCGACGACACCCACCCCGACCAAGTCGTGGCCTACCCCTGGCGAACGACGTTCAGCGTGAACGTGCAGGAGACCGGGGGCAAGGCGGTCGACATCACCGCGGTGAACGCGGCGGTCAAGCAGGCCTCGGGTGGGATCGTCATCACGCCTTCCGGCGGCGCCATCGAGTACTACCAGTTCAACTCGTCGGCGAGCGGCAACCACATCAACGCACGGGGGAGCGCGTCGGTGGGGTTCGAGGTCTTCTACGACCTGCCCAACAAGGGCCGGGAAGCGCTCGTCACCGTCACCCTGGCCTTCATCGACGACGACGACCTGACCTACTCGAGGTCGCTCGGGGTCAAGGTCGCGCCCTGAGCCCGAGGGCGGTTCCGCTCCCCCACGAACTTGTAGCCGAGGCCGTGCACGGTGAGGATGAAGCGAGGGTGGCGCGGGTTGGGCTCGAGCTTGCGGCGCAGCCAGGCCACGTGCACGTCCACGGTGCGCGTCAGGGGCGTCGCCGAGTAGCCCCACACCTCGCGAAGGAGCTCCTCGCGAGAGACGGTGGCCCCCGGGCGTTCGACGAGGTAACGCAGCAGGCGGAGCTCCTTGGCCGCGAGGGTCATCGCCCGCCCGTCCACCCGCACCTCGTCGCTCTGCAGGTCGACCTCGACGTTCCCGAAGCGCACCGGGGAGCCCGTCGCGGCTTCGTCGGACGGCCGGTTGCGCATGCGGGCCTCCACCCTCGCGAGGAGCTCGGCGATCTCGAAGGGCTTGACCACGTAGTCGTCCGCCCCGAGCTTGAGCCCTTTCACGCGGTCCCCGACCTGCGCGCGCGCCGACAGCAGGACGACGGGCGTCGCCACACCGCGGCGGCGCAGCTCTCGACAGACGTCGAAGCCGCCCTTGCCCGGCAGCATGACGTCGAGGATGACCACGTCGAAGGCCTCTTCCGCGGCGCGGGCAAGGCCTTCGTCTCCGTCGGAAGCGGTCGCGGTGGAGTAGCCCTCGCTCTCGAAGCGGTCGCTGAGGGCGAGGCGGAGACCGGGATCGTCGTCCACAAACAGGATGCGTGCGGTCACTTGATAGTCCTTTCGGCCCCGCCGTTCGAGGCGCTCCCCACCCAGGCGCGGGACGCCCCGGGATCGAGCAACGACCGTGCCAAGGCGCTTCCTGCCCGTGGAGAAGGGGAGGGGCGCCCGCTTTCCCTTTCAGGGTCTTTACAACCGCGCGTCGGAGGGACCGCCGCGGGCCTGCCCGCGAACGTCGCACGGGCTCCAAATTGTCCTCGCGCGTGGACGCGCGAGACCTCCGATCGGGGGCGATCTGTTAAGGCAATGCAAAATCACGGCGAGGCTCCGACCGCCCTGCAGGCCGGGTGCTAGACTCGCCGCGGATGTCCGTCGCGCGGCCTCGCCCGTCCCTGCCCGTTCTCATCGGCGCGATCTCGCTCTCGCTGCTGCTGATTCTCCTGGGCTCGCTCCAGCACCGCTGGCTCGGCCAGGTGAGCGAGGCGGAGGAGGCACGCCTGCGCGGGGCGGCCCGGGCGCGGGCCGAGCCCGTCGCCCGCGAGCTGGACCGTGAGCTGACGCGCGCGTTCCTCCTGCTCCAGGTGGACCCGGCATCGCTCGCCGCGCCGGGAAGTCCGGCCTATGCGGCGCGACACGTGCGCTGGAGGAACGGGACCGTCCACCCGACTCTCGTGAAGGACGTGTTCGTGGTGGAGGTGGGCCGCGCTCGCCCCCGGCGGTTCGATCCGGAGACGGAATCCTTCGTCGAAGCGGAGTGGCCGGCCGAACTGGAGCCGCTCCGGGAACGCGTCCGAGGGTCGCCCGACGCCGGGTCCTTTCGGTCGGCCCGGGGCGCCGGGCCCTGGGCCCCCCTGGACGAGGCACGGTTCGCCCTCTTCCTTCCAATCGCCTCCTTCGAGGAGGAGGCAGCTCCGGTCGGTGCCCGGGCGCGCGGTCACGTGCGCCTCGCCGGCTTCACCATCGTCCGGCTGGACCGCGACTACCTGGTGGGCCGGTTGCTGCCCTCCCTCGTGGCCCGCCACTTCGGGCCGGCGGAAAGCTCGGAATACATCGTGGTGATACGCCGGCGGGAGGACCCGAAGGCGGTCGTCTTCCGGAGCGGCCCCGACCCGCGGCCGAGCGGAGCGGACGCGGGCGATGCGCGCGTCTCTCTCCTCGATCTCCGATTCGACGAGGCGAGCGACGAGGACCTGCAGGCGCTCCCCGTTCCGCGCGGGGGGGCCGCTGACCGCAGCGACCTGCGTCGGTTCTGGAGGCGTCGCGGGGGCGAGGCGCGCGGAGACGGCGGTCGGTGGGAGCTCGTGGCCCTGCGTCGCGAGGGATCGCTGGCGGAGATCGTGGCCCAGGCCCGCGGGCGCAACCTCGCGGTGAGCGCGGGTATCCTCTCGCTCCTCGCCGCGAGCGCGGTGCTCGTCCTCGTCACCGCGCAGCGGGCGCGACGACTCGCCGACCGCCAGCTGGAGTTCGTGGCCGGGGTGTCGCACGAGCTCCGGACGCCCCTCGCCGTCATCAGCTCCGCCGCGGAAAACCTCGCGGACGGCGTCGTGACCGAGCCGCCGAGGGTCCGCGAGTACGGACGCGTAGTGCGTGACGAAGGGCGCCGCCTCGCGGACATGGTCGAGCAGGTCATCGACCTCGCGGGCACCTACTCGGGCCAGAGCACCCTCCGCGCGGAGGAAGTCCCGGTAAAGGAGCTCCTCGAAGAGTGCATGCGCGACTTCACGAGGCGACCGGGAGCGCACGTGTTCGAGACGACGGCCGAGGGCGAACTCCCGCTCGTGCGGGCGGATCGCGCCGCCCTCCGCCGCGCGGTGCGGAATCTCGTCGAGAACGCCGTCAAGCATGGGGGCGACGGGGGGACGGTGACGGTGCGGGCCGCGCGGGGTCGGCGCGACGGCCACGACGAGGTGAGGATCCGAGTGGAGGACCGCGGGCCGGGCATCCCGCCGGAGGAGGTGTCGCACCTCTTCGAGCCCTTCTTCCGGGGCCGCCGGGCGCGCGACCGCCAGATCCGGGGGAGCGGCCTCGGCCTCAGCCTCGTGGACCGCATCGTCGGGGCTGCGGGCGGACGCGTAGAGGTGGAGAGCCCGCCCGGCCGCGGAGCCGCCTTCACGATCGTCCTGCCCGCCGCGACGGGGGTGCAGTCCCTCGAAGCCGCCGCCGAGCCGAGCCATGGGACCCCGGATCCTTCTCGTTGAGGACGATCCCGGGCTCTGCCTCACCCTGACCGATCGCCTCGAGCGCGACGGCTACTCGGTCTCGACCGCAAGGGACGGCGAAGAAGGCCTCCTTCGCGCCGGCCGGGAGGCGTTCGACGTCGTCCTACTCGACGTGATGCTGCCTCGCCGGAGCGGGTTCGACGTGTGCCGCGAGCTCCGGCGCCGGGGCATCCGTGTTCCCGTCCTGATACTGACGGCGAGGGGGCAGGTCCAGGACCGTGTGGCGGGTCTCCGCCTCGGGGCCGACGACTACCTGACCAAGCCATTCGCGATGTCGGAGCTCCTGGCCCGGATCGAGGCCCGCCTCCGCCCGGGCTCGTCGCCCGTCGGGCGCGTGCACCGCTTCGGGGTCGTGGAAGTCGACCTTCGGGGGGCGGAGGTGAGGCGCGAGGGCCGCGTCGTCGCGCTCTCCGCCAAGGAATTCAAGCTCCTCCGGTACCTCATCCAGCACCCCGGGACTCCTCTCGGGCGGAACGAGCTGCTCGACGAGGTGTGGGGAAGAGACGCGATGCCTACGACGCGAACCGTGGACGTGCACGTGGCCTGGCTGCGCCGCAAGCTGGAGAACGATGCCCGCCGCCCGGCGCTGATCGTCACCGTGCGCGGCCTCGGCTACAAGTTCGTCGGCTGACCAACCGTTCCGGCCGGGCGCTTTACATTCTCTTTACGACCGCCGGCGGCGACGGGCCGTCTCAATGAACGACCGAAGACGGCGTTCGCCGGGCTCCCCCCACGGAGCGCGACGCGAGGGTTTCATGCCGATTCCCGTTCATGCCGAGCGTCGTGCTCGCGGCGGGCGCCGTCTTCGGTTGCCGTCCCCCGCGCCACCGCGAGAAGCGACTTCGTAGCCGCCTCGCGTTCCGCGTTCCGAGCCTTTTGCCCTACACTGCGCAGCGGTGCTGAGGGTCCTCATCGTCTCCCCCGACGATCTCGCATCCGAGCTCGGGCGGACCGTGCTGTGGCGCCCCGACATCGAGCGCATCGCCGTCCGGGATCCCGCGGAGGCCCTGTCCACCGCCGCCCGCAACACTCCGAACCTCGTGGTTTTGGACGGCCGTGACCTCGACGGCACCCTCGCACTCGTCCGCCTGCTGCGAGGGGACTCTCGGACGCGCCCCAGCGCGGTGGTGGTGCTGGGCCGGTCGCTCGAGAGTGCCATCGAAGACCGGCTCCTGAGCGCGGGAGCGAACGCGGTGGTGCCGGTCCCGGTGGACGAGTTCGTCTGGGACCGCCGCCTGGAAGAGCTCCTGTGCGTGCCCCCGCGCCGCGCCCAGCGCATCTGCGTGCGGCTGCGCGACTGGTCGCGCTTCGTGAGCGAGGCCGAGGAGCTGGAGGGGGCGGTGCTGAACATCGGGGCGCGGGGAGCGCTCCTGGAGAGCGCCTGCCCCCTCGAGCTGGGGACGAAGGTCGGCCTCACGTTCTCGCTCCCCGACGACCCCGGCGAGCTGCAGGTGGTGGGGCAGGTGGTGCGGCAGGCGGAGAGCGCAGCGGGCCGCTTCCAAAGCGGCGTCGAGTTCCTCGTCTACCAGGGGAAAGCCCAGGAGAGGATCGCCGCTTTCGTGGAGGCGGAGGCGGTCCGGCCCGGAGCGGGCGAGCTCCTCGGGCTGCGCCTCCGCTCGCTGGAAGAGGCGAAGGGCTGGGAAGAGGAGCTCCGCGCCAGCGAGCTGCGCAAGGCCATGATCCTCGACTCGGCCCTCGACGGCATCATCACCATCGACCACGAGGGCCGGGTGCTGGAGTTCAACGCCGCCGCGCGGCGCGTGTTCGGCTACACGCGGGCCGAGCTCTTCGGGAGGGACCTCTTCGAGAAGATCGTGCCGGGCCCCCACCGCGCCGAGGCGCGCCGGCGTCTCGAGGAGTTCGTGGAGACGGGCGACGCCGGCGACCTCGGACGGCGCCGGGAGACGGTGGCCATGCGGGCGGACGGCTCGGTCTTCCCCGTGGAGGTGGCGGTCTTCCCCGCCTGGGTCAAGGGCAAGGTCCTCCTGAGCGGCTTCCTGCGGGACCTCACCCAGGAGAAGCATGCCGAGCGGCTGGCCGCGGCTCGTCACGAGACCGCGCGCGCCCTCGTCGAGATGTCGACGCTCGGAGAGGCGGCGCCGCGCCTGCTCGCGGTGATCGTGGGGGGAATGCTCTTCGACGAAGGTACCCTCCGCCTCCTCGAGGGGCGCTCGCTCCGGCGTGTCGCGACCTGGGCCGCCGCGGGCGGCCAACTGCCATTTCTCACGGGGGGCGACGTGATTCCCGCGGACGAGGGGATTCCCGGGCGCGCCCTCGCGAGCGGGGAGCCCGCGTGGGTGGAGGCGGGAGCGCGGGGAGGGACCACGGTGGCCGTGCCCATCCGCGTGGGGGCGCGGGGCGCGGGCGTGCTGGAGCTCGGGTGCCGCGGACCGCGCGCGCTCGACGAGAGCACGATCCTGACGCTCGTCGAGCTCTCGGGCCAGATCGGCCTCTTCCTCGAGCGGCAGCGCGTGGAGGAGGCGCTGCGCGAGAGCGAGTCGCGGATCTCGCGCATCGCCGACGCGATCCCGGGGGCGGTCTACCAGTACCGTCTGGAGGCGGACGGCCGCGAGGGCTTTCCGTTCATGAGCCGGGGCGCCCTCGACCTCCTGGGCGTCACGGAGGAGCGGCTCCGCGATCCCCACGTCGCGTGGCACCTCGTGACTCCCGAGCACGTGGCCCCCCTGCGCGCGTCGGTCGCCGCCTCCGCGGCCGGGCTCGTTCCCTGGGACCACTCCTTCGAGATCCAGACGCAGGAAGGCCGGAAGAAGTGGATCCGCGGGCAGGCGGTCCCCGCGCGCGGCCCCGACGGATCCACCGTCTGGAACGGAATCCTCGCGGACGTGACCGCGCAGAAGGCGGCGGAGGAGGCCCTGCGCCGCGTGAACGAGGACCTCGACCAGCGCCTCGCCGACCTGCACCGGGCGGAGGAGGACCTGAAACGCCTCGCCCGCTACGACAGCCTCACCGGCCTTCCCAACCGCGCGTTCTTCCTGGAGACCCTGAGCACGGCCGTCTTCCGGGCGGAGCGCCGCAAGTCGCGGCTCGCCCTCGTCTTCGTCGACCTCGACGGGTTCAAGGCCGTCAACGACACCCTCGGCCACGCCGCGGGCGACCTCATGCTGCGCATGGTCGCGGAGCGCCTGCGCGGCTGCACGAGACGCACGGACGTGGTGGCGCGCATCGGGGGAGACGAGTTCACGATCCTCGTGCAGGACCTCGCGCGCCCGGACGACGCTTCCTTCGTGGCCCAGGGCGTGCTCGACGCCCTTTCCCGCTCCTTCCACCTGAACGAGCGCGACGTGCCCATGAGCGCCAGCATCGGCCTGAGCGTCCACCCCGAGGACGGCACGGACGGGGACGTCCTCCTGCGTCACGCCGACCTCGCGATGTACCGGGCCAAGCAGGAAGGCAAGAGCACCTACCGCTTCTTCACCGCGGCCATGAGCGAGCGCGCGCGGGAGCGCATGGCCCTGCAGGGAAGCCTGCGGCGCGCGCCTCGAGCGCGGCGAGTTCGAGCTGCACTACCAGCCGGTCTTCCATCGGGGCGCCCGTCCCAGCCTGGAGGCCCTCATCCGCTGGCGGCACCCGGAGAAGGGCCTCATCGCCCCCGCGGAGTTCATCCAGGGCGCGGAGGAGGGCGGGCTCATCCTGCCCCATCGGCTCCTGGGTGCTGCGCACGGCCTGCCGCTTCGCCCGGTCGCTGCCCGATCCCGACGCGCGGGTGGCCGTGAACTTCTCCGCCAAGCAGTTCCTGCAGCCGGACGTGGTGGACGACGTGCACCGGGCGCTCGTGGACAGCGGGCTCAGCCCCTCCCGCCTCGAGTTCGAGGTGACGGAGGCGGTGGTGATGAGCGACGTGGCCGACGTGCAGGACAGGCTGGGCCGGCTGCGCAGCCTGGGGGTGCGTCTCATCCTCGACGACTTCGGCACCGGCTACTCGTCGCTCAGCTACCTCGCCCGCTTCGGCTTCCACGGCGTGAAGATCGACCGCACGTTCGTGCAAGGGGCTCCCCGCCGACCCCGAGAGCGTGTCGATCGTCCAGGCGATCCTCGCCCTCGCGGGGAGCCTGGGCCTCGAGGTGGTGGCGGAGGGCGTCGAGACCGAGGGCCAGCGTGCCTTCCTGGAGTCGCGGGGCTGCGCCGCGTTCCAGGGATATCTCTTCAGCCCCCCGCTCGAGCCGGCGCGAGACCGTCGCCTTCCTCGGGAAGGGCTAGGCTCGTCGCCGTTCCCCCGTCCGTGCGATTCTTCGACCTCGCGGAGATCGAGCCGTCGCTGGAGCCCACGGTGGGAGGGAAAGCGGTCGGCCTCGCCCGCCTCCTCGCCGCGGGCGCCCTCGTCCCTTCCGGATTCGCGGTGGAGGCCACGAGCCTCCCTCCGTCGGAGTGGCCGGAAGAGGTGCTTCGGGAGTTCGGCGCGCGCGCCGCCCTTCTCCTCGAGCGGGGCCCGGTTGCGGTCCGCTCCTCGGCGCCGGGCGAGGACTCGCGCGAGCGCTCGTTCGCGGGGCTCTACGAGACCGTGCTCGACGTGCGGACCCTCCCCGAGGCTCTTCAGGCCGCCGCCCGCTGCGTGGCCTCGGGAGCGGGGGAGCGCGTTCGCGCGTACGCGGGGGCTCCGCGTCCCGTGGGCCTCGTCGTGCAGCAGCAGGTCGCGTCCCGCGTCGCCGGCGTGTGCTTCACCGTCGACCCTGCCGGGCGCGACGGGGGCCTGCTGGTGGAAGCGGTGGCGGGCGCGGGGGAAGCCCTCGTGTCGGGACGCGCCGAGCCCGAGCGGTGGCGGGTCTACCGCACCGGCCTCGGCACGCTGGAGGCTCAGCGCTCGGGACCCTCCGCGGGCCTCGACGAGAACGAGGTCCTGTCGCTGGCCAAAGGGGCGTGGGCCCTCGCCGAGAGCTGGGGCCAGCCCCTGGACCTGGAGTGGGCCATAGACGGGAGCGGGCGGCTCTTCTGGCTGCAGGCCCGGCCCATCACCGCCCTCGCCCCGATCGCGTCCGTCAGTGTCGAACGGTTCGCGGAGGGTGTCGACGACGGGCCGGTCACGGTGTGGGCGAACTGGAACGTGCGGGAGACGATGCCCGATCCCTTCACCCCGCTGGCCTGGGGCGTGTGGCGCGAGTCGATCCTGCCCTCCGCCCTCGAGCCCGATCATCGGCGTCCCGCCGACATCCACGATCTTCTCGCGGCTGATGCCCATCGACCTCGTCCAGGGACGGCTCTACTGGAACATGAACGGCCTCTTGGCCTCCTGGATGGGCGGCTTCTTCCGCCACGGGGCGCTGCGCCACATCGACGCCCAGGCCGCGCGGATCACGGAGCGCCTCAGGCGCCAGGGCGTACTGCGGAGGCGAAGGGTCGAAGGGGCGCGGCGCGCGATTCTCCGCGGCCTCGGGAGGAACCTCCTGCTCTCGACTCGCGGGCTGCGGGCTCTCCGGCCGGAGCGCGCGCTCGAGGACCTTCGAGCGGGGGCGGCCGCGGTGCGCCGGCGTCCCCCCCTTGCCGGGCTCGCGGACGAGGCCCTCGTCGAGGAGCTCCGCCTGCTCGAGGCGCCGGAGATGGAGGGGTTGCGGAACGCCCAGAACGCGCTCGGTGCGGCCTTCGTCGTCATATCACTCGCCGATCGTGCGTTCCGACGTCACCCGGAAGCGCGGGCCCGGCTCTTCTCGGGTCTCTCCGGGAACCCCACAACGGAGATCTCCCTCGGCATCGACGCGCTCGTGGCGGCGGCGCGGCCGCTGGGCCCGGCCTTCGTCGAGGATCCCGGGCTGGCGGGCGCGGCTCCTCTGCCTTCCTGGACGACAACGGCCAGCGCTGCCCGCGCGAGTTCGACCTCACGGCGACGCGGTGGCGCGAGGATCCCGGGCCCGATCCTGGAGCTGGTGCGCGCGTCCCTCGAGTCTCCGGCGGGGGAGAGGGCGACCGACCGTCTCGCCCGGCAGGCCGAGGAGCGACGGCGCGCCCTCCGCACCGCCCTCGGGGAGGCCGCTCCCTGGCGAAGGCCGATCCTGCGCGGGCTCGCCCGCCTGGTGGAGCGCTACATGCCGCTCCGCGAGGCCCCCAAGCACCATGCGATGGTCGCGTTCGAGCGGATCCGCGCGGCCGCGCTCGAGCTGGGAAGGCGGCTCGCGGCGCGGGGAACGGTTTCCGCGGCCGACGACGTCTTCTTCCTGGAGTGGGGTGAGGCGGGGGCGCTCGCCCGGGGAGCGGCGCCCGCTCCCAACCTCAGGGCGATGGTCGAGGCCCGCCGTCGACGGCACGACTTCTTCCGCACGCTCAACGCTCCGCATTTCCTGCGGTCGGACGGGGTGCCCGTGCTCGAGGAAGAGTCGGCGGACGCTCCCGACGGGTCGCTCCGGGGCGAAGGCGTCTCCGCGGGGGCCGCCACGGGGCCCGTGCGGATCCTGCGCGATCCCGATCCTCGCGCGATGCGCGACGGTGACGTGATCGTGATGACGCTCGCCGATCCCGGGTGGACGCCGCTCTTTCCGCGAGCTTCCGCCGTGGTCATGGAGGTGGGGGGCACGCTCTGCCACGCGGCCGTGGTGGCGCGGGAGCTCGGAATCCCCGCGGTCTTCGGCGTCGCGGGGGCCACCACGCGGCTTCGAGAGGGGCGGCCCGTCCGGGTGGACGGCCGGTCGGGTACCGTCACCCCCCTCGACTGACCCGACTGACCCGCGTTACCGGTGACGGCGGCGAGCGGCCGTCTTCTTGACCTTTCGGCGCACCTTGGCCTTGGACTTGCGGACCTTCCGGCGGCGCGTGCCTGCAAGCGCCCGCGCTCGGCTCGCGACCTTGCGCGCGGTCTTCCGGGCCGACTTCGCCGCCTTCGCCCCGGCCTTTCCCGCACGCTTGGCGGCCCGGCCCGCCGCCTTTCGCGTCTTCCGGACGGCGCGGCGCACCGCCTTGCCCGTGGACGAGGCCGCCCGCGCGGTGGCCTTCGTCGCCGCCGCCGCCTGCCTGCGCCCCGACTCGGCGGCGGATTCCATCGCCCCGCCCACCACGTCCTTCACCTCCACCGCGGTCTCCCTGGCCTTCTGGAGGGCCGCTTCCGCCGCTTCCTTGATCTGGTCGTACATGTCGCTCTCCTCGCGCTCCTTCGGAGCGGCCGACGGGGAGTCGGCCGGAGGGAGTCTAGCAGAGGGGTCAAGCCGCGGTGTGCGGTCCGGGCCTGGAGTACCATCGCAGGAGATGGCGATCAGCGTCCTCGACCTGTTCAAGATCGGCATCGGTCCCAGCAGCTCGCACACCGTGGGGCCGATGCGCGCCGCGCGCGCCTTCGCCCTCGACCTGGGCCAGTCCGGGCTTGCTCGAGCGGACGGCGGCGGTCGCGGGCCGAGCTCTTCGGCAGCCTCGGGGCCACCGGCCGCGGCCACGGCAGCGACAAGGCCGTGATCCTGGGCCTCATGGGGGAGACGCCGGAGGGCGTCGACGTGGCCGCGATCGACGGGATCGTGACCCGCGTGCGGCGGGAGGGACGCCTCACCCTCGCCGGCGGCCCCGAAGTCGCCTTCGGTCCGGACGCACCTCGTGTTCCAGCGCGAGCGCCTGCCCTTCCACCCGAACGGCATGCGCTTCACGGCCAGCGGACGCCTCGGGCCATGACCTCCGCGCGCGCGTCTACTACTCGGTGGGCGGCGGGTTCGTGGTGGACGAGACCGCGGCCGCGGGCGAGAGCCCGGTCGGTGGAGGACCGGCGCACCCTCGCGCATCCCTTCCACACGGCGGTGGAGCTGCTCGAGGCGTGCCGCGCCACATGGCCTGCGCATCAGCCAGGTGATGCTCGCGAACGAGGAGGCCTGGCGCCCCGAGGAGGAGACCGAAGCGCGGCCTCCTCCGCATCTGGGACGTCATGCAGGACTGCGTCGTGCGCGGGTGCTCGACGGAGGGGATACTTCCCGGCGGGCTCAAGGTCAAGCGACGCGCCCCCGACCTCTACCGGCGGCTCCTCGAGAAGCCGGAGGCCGGGCTGCGGGATCCCCTCACGGCCCTGGACTGGGTGAACCTCTACGCGCTCGCCGTCAACGAGGAGAACGCCGCGGGCGGGCGCGTGGTCACCGCGCCCACCAACGGCGCGGCCGGGATCATCCCCGCCGTGCTCCACTACTACGACCGCTTCGTGCCCGGCGCGAGCGACGAGGGGGTCGTGCGCTTCCTGCTCACCGCGGGGGCCATCGGCGTCCTCTACAAGGAGAACGCCTCGATCAGCGGGGCCGAGGTGGGCTGCCAGGGCGAGGTGGGCTCGGCGTGCTCCATGGCGGCGGGGGCGCTCGCGCGAGGTGCATGGGCGGCAGCCCCGCGCAGGCGGAGAACGCGGCCGAGATCGCCATGGAGCACAACCTCGGCCTCACGTGCGATCCCATCGGCGGTCTCGTGCAGGTGCCCTGCATCGAGCGGAACGCGATGGCGTCGATCAAGGCGATCAACGCCTCGCGCATGGCGCTGCGCGGCGACGGCGAGCACTTCGTTTCCCTCGACAAGGTGATCAAGACGATGCGCGACACGGGCGCGGGACATGAAGGACAAGTACAAGGAGACGGCCCGCGGCGGGCTCGCGGTGAACGTGCTGGAGACGCCGCTCGACTTCAGCGTGAACCTCCCCGAGTGCTGATCGAGTCCTTCGTTTCAGGGCGCCGTCGAGCCACTCTCCCTCTCTGGCCCCTGCTGGGGCTCCTGGCCCTGTCTCTCCACGCGCACGCTGAGGAGGGCCCCCCTCCCAACTTCGTCACCGTCCTCGGCTCCTCCACCGTGGCCTACCATCCCCACGAGGGATCCTGGGACGGCTTTCAGCACGACCTCACGTTGAGCGTCGGCTACGGCCGCTACTTCACCAAGACCCTGGCCTTCGAGCTGGACATCGGGCCCACGTGGATCCGGGGGGACTACGCGTCCTTCTCGCTCATGCCCGGCCTCGTGTGGGCGTTCGATCCCCACGCCTACCTCGCCGCGCGCTTCATCGTGCCCGTCGACCCCGAGACGAACTTCGCCCTCGCCCCCGGTCTCGGCCTCACCCACGTGTTCCCGAACGGAGTGGCCCCCTACCTCGAGGTGAACGCGATCAGCTACGTGGGCCGGGGCGACCCGGACCTCGGGATCGGCGTCACCCTCGGGGTTTCATTCGCGTTCTAGGATCCCCGGACGACGGCGTTCTCGACGTCCCGCGCCAGCTCGTCGGGCGTGCGCGACGCGTCGAGCACGAGGGCGTCCTCCGGGGGCTCGAGCGTTTCGAGCTGGCTCTGGAGGAGGCCCGGGGCGAAGTAGTGGCCGGACCGCCCGGCCAGACGCTTCTCGAGGAGAGGCGCGTCGGCCTGGAGGAACGCGAAGCGGACGCGGTCGTCGATGCGCAGGACGTCGCGATAGGAAGCCTTGAGGGCCGAGCAGGCCAGAACCACGCTCTCGCCGCCTTCGAGGTGTCCGCGGAGGGCGGCGGCGAGAGCGTCGAGCCAGGGCACTCGGTCCGCGTCGGAGAGGGGCTCGCCCCGGCGCATCTTCTCGACGCTCGCGGGGGAGTGGAAGTCGTCCGCGTCGAGGAAGGCGCAGGCGAGGCGACGGGCGAGGACGCGGCCCACGGTGGTCTTCCCGGACCCGGAGACTCCCATGAGCACGACCGCGAGCGTGCTCAAGACACTTCAGCCCTTGGCGTCGCGCACGCAGCGGAAGCCGACGTGGTTGTTGCCGGTATCGGCGGCTCCCTTGCCGCGGGTGCCCACCATGTAGCGCGCGCAGTACTGGTCGCTGCAGAGCATGGAGCCCCCGCGCTGCACTCGGGTGGGAATGCCGGGCTGCGAAGGGTCGTTGAAGGTCTCCGGCCCTTTCGGGTTGCGTACGGGGACGGGCTGGGCGGCGAGGGTCGCGTAGTAGTCGTACGCGTACCAGTCCGCGCACCACTCCCAGACGTTGCCGGCGACGTCGAAGAGGCCGTACCCGTTCGCGGCGTAGGAGCCGACGCGGGCGAGGCCGCGGTGCCCGTCCTCGGAGGAGTTCGAGACGGGGAACCGGCCCTGCCACGTGTTGGCCATCCAGCGGCCCGCGGGCCGCATCTCGTCGCCCCAGGCGAAGGGCTTGCGGTCGAGGGCCCCGCGCGCCGCGAACTCCCATTCCGCCTCCGTGGGCAGCCGCTTGCCCGCCCACGTCGCGTAGGCCGTGGCGTCGTCCCAGGCGACGTGCACGACGGGGTAGTCGTCCCGCCCGGCGAGGCTCGACTTCGGCCCCCCCGGGTGCCGCCAGTCGGCGCCCTTCACGTAGCTCCACCACCGCAGGTGATCGTCGAGGGGCACCGGGTCCTTCGGCGGGCTGAAGACCACCGATCCCGCGACCAGCATCTCGGGGCGGGCTCCCGGGTATTGCGCCTCCGTGGGCGCGCGCTCGGCGAGCGTGACGTAACCCGTCTCCTTCACGAAGCGCGTGAACTGCGGCGTTCGTGACCTCGGTCTCGTCCATCCAGAACCCGTCGACCTCCACGAAATGCACGGGCTGGGCGTCGGGAAAGCCCTCGACGAGGCCGCTGCAGACGGGGTCGTCGGGATGCTCGTGCTTGTGGCGGCGCGCCTCCTCGGAGGGCGAAGGGCCTCCCATCCAGAACGTTCCCCCGGGGATCCACGCCATGCCCTTCGGCGCGGGATTCGGAGCCGCCGAGTCGTTGACGCGCGGCGAGGGAGAGGGCGTGGGAGCGGGCGGAGGCGAGGGCGGAGGAGCCGGATCGACGGAGCACGACCAGGCGAGGACGAGGGCGGCCACGACGCGAAGACCGCGGGGCTTCACTCCCGGGTTACGCCGGCCGCTTCGCGAGAAGGTCCCGGATCTCGCGGAGGAGCGTCTCCGTGGGCGTGGGGGGGGCGGGCGGAGGAGGCGCCGCGGCCATCCGGGCGGCGACCTTGCTGAACGGAAGAATGATCAGGAAAAAGAGACCGGCCGCCTTGATCAGGAAGCTCAGCACCGCGTTCACGAAGTTGCCCAAGCCGACGGGGCCCGCCTTGAACGCCGAGAAGTCGGGCTGCCCTCCCAGGAGGCCGAGGATCGGCGTGACGATGTCCTTCACGAGCGAGTCCACGATCCCGCTGAAGGCGGCCCCGATGATCACGCCCACCGCGAGGTCGACGACGTTGCCGCGCGTGATGAAGTCGCGAAATCCCTTGAGCATGTCGGCCTCCCTCGTTCGTCCCCGGAGACCGCGAGTATAAGTCGGCCCCGGCGCTTCGGGGCTCCCCGTCGAGAGTCGCATGGTAGAGTCCCGGGAGCCGAGGGCCGCGTGCGGCGCGGCCGGAAGGAGACGGGCCATGCGCATCGAGGGGCAGCGCGAGAGCGGGAACGTCGAGGACGTCCGGGGATCCCGGTTCGGAAGGGGCGCGGGTCTCGGGTGCGGGGGCGTCGTCATCGCGCTCGTGATCGCCGCGCTCACGGGCCAGGACCCCGCCCAGATTCTGCAGCTCGTGGGCCTCGTCCAGCAGGTCACGGACCAGACGGCGCCCGCGCCCCCCGCGGGCGGGCCGCCCGCGGACAGCCTCGGCCGGTTCGCCTCCGTGGTGCTCGCCAGCACCGAGGACACCTGGACCAAGGTCTTCTCCGCCGCCGGGCGCTCGTACCAGCCGCCCAAGCTCGTGCTCTTCACGCAATCGGTGCCCTCGGCCTGCGGGATGTCGTCCTCCGCGACCGGCCCCTTCTATTGCCCCGCGGACCAGAAGGTCTACATCGACCTTTCCTTCTTCGACGAGCTCGCGCGGCGGTTCCAGGCCCCGGGGGACTTCGCCCAGGCCTACGTGATCGCCCACGAGGTCGGCCACCACGTGCAGACCCTGCTCGGGATCTCCGACCAGGTAACGCAGGCCCAGCGCTCCGCGCGCTCGCAGCAGGAAGCCAACCGCTACTCCGTGGCGCTGGAGCTGCAGGCCGATTGCCTGGCCGGGGTGTGGGCGTACCACGCGAGCAAGGACAAGAACCTCCTCGAGCCGGGAGACGTCGAGGAGGGTCTGCGCGCCGCCGCGGCCATCGGGGACGACCGCCTCCAGAGCCTGGGCCAGGGCTACGTGCAGCCCGAGTCCTTCACCCACGGCTCGTCGGAGCAGCGGACGCAGTGGCTCCACAAGGGGATCCAGAGCGGCGACATGAACGCCTGCCGGATCTAGTGGCGACGCCTCGTCAGCGCTTGACGACGTCGGGGCGGGCCGTGTAGCGCGCGCTGAGCTTCCAGGCGTCTCCGTCCTTCGTCCAGACGTCGACGACGGCGAACTCGCCGCTGCGGTCGACGGTGGTGCCCGCCGTCGCCTGCCGGTAGGGCTGGAGTCGCACCACTGCGGTGTTGCCGAACACGCGCGCGGCGAGGTGCTGGAGCGCGAACCCGGTGAGCGTGTAGTGGGCGGAGGCCTTCAGGAACTCGTCGCGGCTCATCACCGCGGGGGCCCTTTCCTCCAGGGACACGCTGAACGCGAAGTCCTTGGCCAGGAGCTCGTCGAGAGCGGCCGTGTTCTTCGACTTGATGGCTTCGGAGACGCGCGTCTCCAGGGCGAGGAATTGCTCGTTCGCGGCCTCGACGGCCTTGGCGGAAGGAGCCTGGAGCAGGAGCGCGAGCGCAGGGGCGAGGGCGGAGGCTAGGGGTATGGAGGACCTCCTTCGCCGCGCAGTCTAACGCCCGGCGCTTGATCCCGCCACCGGAGCCGGGCCGTCAGCGGCCCCGGTCTCGGTGGAGACGTCCGCACCGTACCAGAGCCGTTCCTCGGCCACCACGAGGTCCGTGGTCTTGACCGCCAGGTTGAGCTTCACGCCCTGCACGCTCAGGGACTGCTGCAGGCCCGCGGGGAGCCGCACGGCCCGGAGGACCTTGGGAGGGATCTTGATGTTGAAGCCCTTGCCGAGGATCTTGGCGAGTATCTTCTTGATGTCTATTTTCTCGAGAGCCTTGCGGCAGCCCGCCCGCTGGTCGGCCATCGCCTCGTCGACGACCTTCCAGGCCTCG
The DNA here is from genome assembly GCA_963742595.1 of uncultured Acidobacteriota bacterium. GTDB lineage: Bacteria > Acidobacteriota > Vicinamibacteria > Fen-336 > Fen-336 > CAVPGH01. The sequence goes on from CAVUMT010000001.1 coordinate 4,047,021, forward strand.
TCCGTGGGCTCCACGAACAGACGGACCGCGAGCTCGGGGAAGTCCGGGGTCAGGAGGAGCGCCGGCCCGTCCACGGCCACGCCGAAAGCGCCCTGGACCGTGTACCGCCCGGGGACGACCGTGCCCGTCACCTGCCTGGTGATGTCGAGGTCCCCGCAGACGGCGTTCGCCGCCAGCCCCTTGCTGTCCCAGTAGAAGTGCAGCTCGACCTTGCCCCCGCCGCTCGCGAGCTCGAAGGGCAGGCTGATTCCGATGCGCTTCTCGTGGAAGGTGAGCGTGGGCTCGTCGGGGCGGACGAGCGCGCGCGCGTCCAGGATGTTCGCGTCGAGCACGAACTCGCCCACCTTGCGCTTGGAGAAGAGGAGCTTCGCCTTTACCTCGCCCTCCTTGTGCACCTTGATGTTCCGCAGGTGGATCGTGGTCTGCCCGAAGAGGCCGGTCGTGACCTTCTCGGCGATGCCCTGGGTGAGCGCGGTGGACACGCCGATCATGATGTCGCCGCGCGGCGCGCGCGCGAGCCCCTTCTCCCCGGACTCCGCCACCAGGTTCTTGAGGTGGTCTTCCATCCCCTCGCGCAGGGCGAGGAGGCGCTCGACCTCTCCGGGGGGCGGGGCCGCGGGGGGGGGCGGGAGCAAGTGGGGATAGAGCGCGGCCGCGGATCCGCCGAGGAGGCCCAGGATGAAGATCCAGAGGACGACGCGCTTGACGAGGCGCTTCACGGGGTCTCCTTGTCGGCTTCGGGTCGCGGCTGCCAGGCCCCCGCGTCCGCGCGGATGAGCAGCCACAGGCGCTCGTTGACGGGGAAGACGTGCGAGAGTGCGAGCTCCAGGGGAAGCCGACCCGCGCCCACCAGGACCGGGCCCTCCTTGATCCCCCCGAAGTCCACGGCTTCCTCGAGGAGAACGGGGATCTCCAGCGGCGGGATGAGGTTCTCCACCGCCGATTGGTGAAGACGCATCGCGTCCTCGATGACGGTCTTGCCCGCGTCCCCCACGAACGAGCCCAGCACCCTGAAGTGGTGGATGGAGACGCGGGCGAGAAGGCGACCCTTCTCCAGGCGGATGTTCGTGAGGCCGCTCACGATGTCGAGGCCTACCTGCGCGTTCGGAAAGTCTGCGCTGCTCACCCGAGCGCGAAGGCGGATGACGGCGAGGCCGCCACGAAAGTAGGGCTCGACCTTCTCGAGGACGACGTGGATCCGGCCCACCATGACGCGGTTCGGAGGAAGGGACGCGGTGAGGAGCCGCGCGACCAGGTTCTCGGAGACGCCGATCGCGATCTGTCCTTCCGTCACCAGCTCGCCCCGGCGAGCCTTGTCCATGAGCTTTCCGAGCTCGATCAGCTGACCCTCGAGGACGGTCTTGCGGGTTCGCCGCTCCGCGGCTTCGGGGGGCTCCGGAGGGCGGCACCCCGCGAGAGCGAGGAGGGCGCCCACGGCGAACGCGCTCCGGAAGGGTCGAGTCACACGCCCCCGGGCTTCAGCTCGACGAGCGGGCCGCGGCCTTGCCGGCGTCCCTCGACTCACGTCGCGCGAGCTCGAATTTGTAGGCCACGTAGTACTTGAAGATGTTGCTCACGTACTGCACCGTCTCCCGCCCGATCTCGCGGGCGGCCACGAGCTCCACGTTGTTGAACCACTTGTTCGGATCCAGGCCCTGGGCCTTGGCTTTCGTCCGCAAGCGTGCCACCCGGGCCGGTCCCGCGTTGTAGGAAGCGAAGCCGAAGAGCACCCGGTTCTGCCGGTCGATGGGCTGCCCTTCGAAGTACTGGTCGACGATGAACCGCATGTACTTGATGCCGGCGTGGATGTTGTTCTCTTCTTTCGTGATGTCCGGAATGTTCACGTTCCTGTCCCTCGCCGTGGAGGGAAGGACCTGCATGACGCCGATCGCGCCCACGCGGCTCTTCCGGCTCTGGTCGAGCTGCGATTCCTGGTAGCCCTGCGCGGTCATGAGAAGCCAGTCGAAGTCGTACTGCTTCGAGTACTTCTTGAAGTGTTCGGCGACGGCGTGGAAGCGGGCGATGTCCTCCTTGCTGCGCGCGTTCTTCACCCACTGGGTGGATTTCAGGTACTTGTTGACGAGCACGTTGCCATCGCGAGTGCCCACCCTGTGAGTCTTCAGGAACGCGTCGAGCCTGGCGCGGAGCTTCGGGCTGTCCTTTCGTATTGCCCACGCGATCGCCCCCCCCTCGTGGAGCGCCACCTGCGGCTCCACGCGGAGGCCCGTGAAGACCTGCGACCAGAAGCGGGCGAGGTAGCGGTCGGCGACCGTGGCGGGAAAGAGTCCGTTCCCCACCATCTCCAGGATGTCCTCGGTTTCGAGGTTCTCGTCCACGGGCACGATCGTGACGGGAGCGCGCCCTTCCTTCTTGAACCGCGCGTTCAGCTCCTTGAGGTGCGTCGCGTAGCTGCTGGAGAGCCGGACGTGCACCTCCCGCCCCGAGAGGTCCGCGAGGCTCGTCAGAGCGGGCGAGTCCGGTCCCGTGACCACGAGCTCCTCGACACCTTCCGCGAGGGGAATGGTGAAGTCCACTTCCTTGGCGCGTTCGGGCGTCACCGTCATGTTCGCGGCCACGATGTCCCCGCGCCCCTCCCGCAGGGCGGGGAGCAGGCGGTCGTGGGCCGTCGGCAGGAGCAGGAAGTGCACCCGTACGACGTTCTTCTTCCCTCCATCCTTGTTGACGCTGTCGTCGAGCTCCTGGACCATCTCGTAGAAGATCCCCGCCTCGCGCCCCTTGTCCACGAAGTAGAAGAGCGGGCTGTTGGGGACGAGCACGCGCACGAGACGGCGTTTCTCCATGCCGTCCAGATCCCCGGTCCACTTCTCGCCGAAGAAGCCGGGGAGGACGGGCAGGGGAGTGGCCTCGGGCGCGGGCTCGGGGGGCGCCTCGTCGGCATCGGGGGAGGCGGTCGCGGCGGGGCTCGCGGCGGCGCCGGACGCCGGAGGTGCGACGGGCTCCTTCCCGCAGGCGAGGGCCAGGACGGCGGTGATCAGCATCGAAGTCACGGGGGCGGTTCTCTTCATCGGCGGCGGGAGGCTCCTCGAAGCTCCGGAAGGACGGGAGTCTACTTCATTTGTCCGCGGCCAAGGGCAGGGTGAAGCTGAAGGTGGCTCCCCGCACCGGCTTGTTGGTGGCGGAGATCGTGCCGCCGTGGGCCATGATGATGGACCGCGCGATCGAGAGGCCCATGCCCATGCCCGCGGGTTTTGTCGTGTAGAAGGGCTCGAAGACCCGACTCGCGGCGTTGCCGAGCCCCACGCCCTCGTCGTCCACCGCGAGCTGCACCTCGCTCTGTCCCCGGTGCGTCCGCACCAGCACCCAGCGGTGGTCCGCCGAGCAGTCCGCCGTCGCTTCGAGGGCGTTCAGCACGAAGTTCAGCACCACCTGCTGGATCTGCACGCGGTCCGCGCGCACGATGGGGGTCGCGGGGTCGAGCTCCAGGCGGACGGCAATCCGCCGGATGAGGGCGTCGCTGTTGACGAGCCGCGCCACCTCGCGCACGAGCGCGTTGAGGTTCAGGGGGACGCGCTCCGGCTCTCCCTTCTTCAAGAGCTCTCGCAGGCGACGAATCACCTCGCCCGCCCGCTTGTCCTCCTCCACCACGTCCGCGAGGATGGAGCGCACCTCTCGCAGCTCCGGCCGCGCCTCCGACTCCAGGAGCCGGGCCGCGGCCTGGACGTTGGCCATGATCGCGGCGAGGGGCTGATTCAGCTCGTGGGCGAGCGACGTGGCCATGACCCCCATGGTGGAGACGCGCAAAAAGTGGGCGAGCTCCTGCCGGCTGCGCTCCGCCTCCGCCTCCGCGTGCCGCCTTTCCGTGACGTCCGTGTGGGAGACGACCGCGCCCCCGTCGGGCCGGCGCAGGGGGAGCACCTGCATGAAGAACCAGCGTTCTCCGGAGGGAGTGCCGCAGGCATACTCGACCGCGAAGGTCTCCGCCGAGCCCTCGAGCACGCTCTCGATTCCTCTCAGGGCCGCGCCCGCCTCGGTGTCTCCCTCCGCCGCCGCCTGGCGACAGACTCCGATGTAGTTCGAGCCCACCCCGATCCGGTCGTCCCCCCCCGGCCGGCCCGGGCCCCCGAGCCGCCCCCATTGGTCGTTGACCGCGATGATGCGCCCGCCGCGATCGAGCACGGCCACCCCGCTGTTCAGGGAGGAGAGGATCGCCGACTTGATGAGCTCGCTGGCGCGCAAGGCGTCCTCGGTCTCCTTCCGGACGAGCGCGCTCGCGAGCACCTCGGCGACGATGCGCATCTGCCGAACCAGCTCGGGAGGCCATTCCCTGGCCACGTCCCGGTTGCCGAGCGAGAGCCCGCCCACGACGGAGCCCCCCGCGGTCACGGGAAGGAAGAGGGCGGAGACGATTCCCAGGGCCTCCAGCCGAGCGCGTTCCGAAGCCGCCGCGTCCGGCAGCTCGCCGGGGCGGCTGTAGGCGACGACCTCCTCGCGCAGGAGACGCTCGAGGTGCCACGGCCATTCGTCCCGCGGGAACGACCGGGTCGCGGGCGACTGACCGGGAACGCACCACGAATAGGCCACCTCGAGATCCTGCTTCCCGAGACGGAAGAGGACGGCGCGCTCCGCCCCCGCGTACTCGGCGACCCGCTGCAGCGAGGTCTCGAACGACTGGCCCGTCTCGTCGCTGGACACGTGCACGAAGCCCCCGCTGACCCGGGACAGGAGCGCCTCGAAGCGCAGGCGACCTTCGAGGTCGCGGGCGGCCGACCGGCGCTCCTGGATGAGGGCGGCCACGCCGAGGAGGGGTATGCCCACCACGATCACGAGGGTCTGGAGGGCGACGACGCCCTCCGCCGCGGGCATGGTCGCGAAAGGGGCGGTCCCGCGCGCGGCCCCCCAGAGCGCAATGAAAGCGCCCACGAGGAGCGACAGGCTGACTCCGGCGGGGCCGAAGCGCACGGCCGCCCAGAGGAGGAAGGGCAGGAAGAAGATGCGCCCCGTGGTGGGGAACACGGGAGCGGCGATCGTGGGATGCTCCACGAGCAGAACGAAGTAGGCCACGACGAGAAGCCCGGTCGCGAGCGCCCCTGTCTCCAGCCAGCGGGCGGGGGTGACGCGCCGCAGACCCGCCCAGCCGTAGGTCGCCCCCGTCACGATCGCGGGCACGAGCGCCATCTGGGCGACCACGTTTCCGTGCAACCGGTTGCGCCAGACGAGCCAGTAGGGCTCGCCTTGCAGAGCCGTGCGCACGGCCGCGTCCGCGAACGAGGAGAGGAGAGGTGCCGCGAGCACGGCTCCTCCGATGAACGCGGTGGTGCCCCGCAGCGTGTCGAATCGGAGGGGCAAAGCACCCCACCGCCGCAGGAGCACGAAGGCGATGCCCGCTTCGCTGCAGTTGGTGACGAACAAAGCGAGGGCGAGGCCGAGCGGTCGTCCCGCCTGCGCCTGGACGAGTAGGTGTGCGGGAAGCGCCGCGAGCAGGAGCAGCCATCCGCGGCGGAAGGGTGCGACGAGGAGCACGGCGGTGAGGAGCGCGTTGGGCGGCCAGAGGAAGGAGGGCGCTATCGGTGACCGGCGCAGGCTCATGCCTACGGTCGCGGCGACGTAGTACGCGATCGCGACCACCAGCGCCGCAAGGGCCAGGTTGCCGAAGGGCGAGGCCTCGAGCTCCGCCGCGCCCGCGAGCTCGCGCGGCCTCGGTCTCGACTCGACCGAGGGGCCGATGGCCTCCACCGCGTCCACTCCGCGCATGTCTCTTCGCGGACTCCACGGAAATGGTACCCGATCCGGGCCGGCGGGTGACGAAGCGCGAGTTCAGAAGGTCCAGCCGATGGAGAGCGTCGCCCCCCAGTCGTTCGTCGCCGCCCCTTCGGTGGCCGGGCGGTTGTCGAAGCTGTCGTAGGACGTCAGGCCGATAGTGAAGTCGTGCCACACCTCGCGCTTGAGTGACAGCTGGACGTCGCCGCGCACGCGCCCGCCCTCGGTGAGGCTCGGATAGAGCATGAACGAGAACTGCACGTTGGTCTTCGGAAAGTCGTAGGTGTAGACCTGCCACTGGGCCGTGACGAGACCCTCGAGGCTGGTCGTGGACTCCGCGTCCCGCGGGTGCTCTTTCGTGGCCGCGAGGCCTCCTCCCAGGAAGAGCAGGCTACGGGTCGAGGACACGAGAATGCGTCCCGCGCCGCCCGCGAGATCGGTCCGCCAGTCCACCCCGAGCTCCGTGTTCCGCTGTCCGCTGAGCTGGCCGAACGCCGCCCAATGCTGCTCGAGCAGCCGCATGTAGCTCACGGTGGTGTTGGCCCGGTCCGAGTCGTCCTCCCCCTCCTGCCGGGTGAGGGTCGCGCCCGTGTCGAGGCTCAGCCAGTAGGAGCGCGTGGTGTAGGTGGCCCGGAAGGAGGGCGTGATCTGGAGCAGGCTGTTCGACTGCGTGTAGCTGGCGCCGAGGCTCAGCGAGCCGTCGATTCGCTTCCAGAACCGGCTGCGCACGGGCCAGAGGGAGACCACCTGCCGGACGTCCAGCTCCACCGGCCCCGCCGCCGTCTGGACCAGGATGTGGCCGTCGCGCGAGGAGGGCCCCAGCGGGCCGTTGTGCTTCTCTCCGGACGCGAGCATCACCTCCTGCGGGATCGGGGTGGTGAGGCGCATGACCTTGGTCCACTCGACGTAGAGCGTGCCCATGTCGTCCGTCTTGATCAGGAGCTGGCCGCGCTCCAGCTGCTTGATCTCGCACGTCACGCGGTCGCCGTTCACGATGACGACGACGTCGGTCTTGATGGACGCCTCCACCGCGGAGGGCACGAGCGAGAGCAGGGCGAGGAGGACGGGCCGCTTCATGACCCGCGCGAGGATACCGCGTTTGGGATTTTTAGGCGCGGACGAGTCATGATTCGGCCCGACCGCGGAAAGGAAGAGCAGGCGGATGAGCCCTCGGCAGGCCCTCGCCTTCGTCGAGCGCCACGGCGTCGTCCTCCAGGCCGCCCGCGGTCCCGTGCCGAGCCTCGCGGAGGCGGTGGCGGGAGGTCCCATCCGCGGGAGCTGGTGGGGACACCCGCGGGGGAAAGAGATCTTCCGGGCGGCGGACGCGGTGAGCGAGAGCCCCGACGTGCTCGTCTGCAAGCTCGTAGAAGGGAAAGTCACGTACGTCCACCGCCGGCTCTGGCCGGCGCTCGTGAGGCTCTCCGGACGGTTCCGGAAAGCGCAGCTCGCGAAGATCTGGGAGGAGCACACGGCGACCGGAGCGCACCGCTCCCGGCGGAAGGCGTTCCCCGCTTGGGTCCCGGCCGACGTCACGAAGGAAGCGCGCCGGCTCTCGGTGTCGGACGCGGAGACGCTGCTCGCCTCGTGGCCCGCTCTCGCGAGCACGGCGCCTCCGCCGCGGCGTCGCGCACGTTAGGGTCGTGATCGGATTTGGACTGAGGTGACGGAGAACGATAATGGCGTGATGCGGCGCCTCGCCGTCCCCGTGGTGGTCGTGGCCGGCGTCGCCGCCTGGCTGGGCTTCGCGCGTCCGCGCTGGCTCGGGAAGCTCCTGCCCGCCCGCCCCGCGCGCAACCTGCTCCTCGTCTCGATCGACACCCTGCGCGCCGACCGCCTCGGCAGCTACGGCTACGCGCGCGGCGCAGACGCCGCGCGCTCGACGCTCTCGCCCGCTCCGGGCTGCGCTTCGACGCAGGCCACGACCGTCGTCCCCCTCACGCTGCCCGCGCACTCGTCGCTTCTCACCGGGACGTTCCCGGCCTGGCACGGCGTGCGCGACAACGGCGGCTTCTACCTCGGCGACGACCAGGTGACGCTGGCCGAGGTCCTGCGCGACGAAGGGCTTCCGCACGGGCGGCTTCGTCGGCGCGTTCGTGCTCGACCGGCGCTGGGGCATCGCCCAGGGCTTCGAGCGCTTCTTCGACGAGTTCGACCTCGAGAAGTTCGGCGACGGCGCCGAGCATGGACGCCATCCAGCGGCCGGGCGCGGAGGTCGTGGACCAGGCCCTCGAGTGGCTGGGCACGGAGCGCGAGCAGCCCTTCTTCGCCTGGGTGCATCTCTACGATCCGCACACTCCCTACGAGGCCCCCGGAGCCCTTCCGCTCGCGCTTCCCGTCGACCCTGCCGGCGCCTACGACGCGGAGATCGCCTACCACCGACGCCCAGGTGGGACGGCTCCTCGACGCCCTCGAGCCGCGACGGACGCCTCGGCGAGACCGCTGGTCGTGGTGGTGGGCGACCACGGCGAGATGCTGGGCGAGCACGGAGAGCAGACCCACGGCTTCTTCATCTACGAGGCGGCCGTCCACATCCCCCTGATCGTGGCCGGCCCGGGCGTCGCCGCGCGCGAGGTCGCCGGACCAGGTGCGGATCGTGGACGTGATGCCCACCGCGCTCGAGCTGCTCGGAGTGCCCGGCCCGAAGGCCGTGCAGGGCGTGAGCCTCCTGCCCCTCGCCCGCGGCGAGCAGGCTCGGCCTGGTCGCCCACTCCGAGAGCTGGTATCCCGCGCTACCACTACGGCTGGAGCGAGCTGCGTCGGTCCAGGACGGGCGCTTCAAGTACATCCGCGCGCCCCGGCCCGAGCTCTACGACCTCGCAGCCGACCCCCGCGAGAGCGCAGGACCTCTCGAGCGCCGACGCGGCACGGCTCGCCACCCTCGACCCGCGCCCTCGAGCGACCTCGAGCCGCACGACGAGCGCACGCGCCGCCGAAGGGCCCGCAGACCGTGGACGCGGAGACCGAGGAGCGGCTGGCCGCCCTCGGCTACGTGGGCGGCAGCGTGAGCCGCCGGCAACCTCGAGGAGCGGCCGCGCGGCGACCCCAAGGACAAGATCGGCCTCTACAACCTGCTGAAGCAGGCGGGCAGGCGCGTCCGCCGAAGGGCGCCTCGACGACGCCATCGCGAAGGTGCAGCGAGGCGCTCGCCGCCGACCCCGAGATCGTCGAGGGCTACATGCTCCTCGGCAACTTCCTGAAGAAGGCCAAGCGGCCCGACGAGGCGATCGCCGCCTACCGGCAGGCGCTCGCCCGCGACGCCGAGCACCAGGGCGCGCTCTTCAGCCTCGCCCTCGCCTACAAGGACGAGGGCCGGCTCGACGAGGCCCGGGTCGGGTTCGAGCGGGCGCGCGAGCTCGATCCCCGGAACGGCAAGGTGCTCTGGCAGCTCGCCGACCTCGAGATGCGGCAAGGGCGAGCCCGAGAAGGCGGAGGCGGTCATCCAGGACGCGCTCGCGCCGCAAGGTGGACGAGCACCGCTTCCTGCTGAAGCTGGGCGAGAGCCAGATCGAGGCGAAGCAGTACGACGAGGCGGAGCAGGCGCTGCAAGCAGGCCCTCGAGAAGAAGCCGAAGCTCCAGACCGCCCGCTACAACCTCGGCCTCGTCTACGAGGAGAAGGGCCGGATCGACGGAGGCGATCGCCGCCTACGAGGCGGAGCTCGCGCGGAACGAGAAGGCCTACCGCGCCGCCTTCAACCTCGCGAAGCTGCTGCAGAAGTCGGGCCGGCGCGAGGAGGCCGTGGCGCTGCTTCCGGAAGGCGGTGGAGATCCAGCCCGACTTCGGCACCGGCCAGCTCTACCTGGCCAAGGCTCTGCTCGACGCGGGCGACCTCGCGGGCGCCGAGCAGTGGGCCCGAAAGGGCCTCGCGCACAAGCCCGACGCGCGCATCGCCCCCCTCGGGCACTTCGTCCTCGCCGACGTCTACAACCGCCAGGGACGGACCGCCGAGGCCGAAGCGCGAGGTCGCGGCGGCCCGGAAGCTGCAGCGCGGCGGATGATTCGCAGGCACCTCCGGCGGCGAGCGGTCGCCCCTCCTCTCTCTCGCCGCCCTCGCTTGCCTTCCCCGGCTGCCGTCGGCCCGCGCCGCACCCGCCCGCCATCTCGTCCTCGTGACGATCGACACCCTGCGCGCCGACCGGCTCGGGATCTACGGCAACGCCCGGTGGAGACGCCCCGGCTCGACCGCATCGCCCGCGAGGGGGCGATGGCCGCGCGAGGCCACCGCCCACGTCCCCCTGACGCGGCCCTCGCACGTGACGCTCTTCACCGGCCGGCTGCCCGCCGCAGACCGGCATCCGCGACAACGTCTCGCCCGCCGTCGTCGCCGGACACGCCGCTCCTCGCCGAGATCCTCAAGGAGGCGGGCTTCACGAGCGCGGCCTTCGTGTCTTCGGTGGTCCTCGAAGCGTCGTCGGGGCTTGAGCCGCGGCTTCGACACCTACTCCGCCGCGTTCGAGGGCGGGCAGCGCGGAGGCGCAGTTCCTGAACACGGTGCAGAAGAAGGGCGACGTCACGACCGGCGAGGCCATCGCCTGGCTGGACGAGCCTGCGCGGCGAAAGCGCCCGCGTCGCGGGTCTTCCTCTGGCTGCACCTCTACGACCCGCACGATCCCTACGAGCCGCCCGAGCCCTACGCCACGCGCTACGCCGACCGTCCCTACGACGGCGAGGTGGCCTGGACGCGACGAGCTGGTGGGCCGTCTCGACGACGCTCTCGGCCGCCTCGGTCTGCGCGACGAGACGCTCCTCGTCGTGACTTCCGACCACGGCGAAGGGCCTGGGCGAGCACGGCGAGACGCTGCACGGCTTCTTCACCTACCAGACGACGCTGCGCGTCCCCTTCCTCGTCCGCGGTCCCGGCGTCAAGCCCGGGACGGCGGCTCGCCTCGACGGTGCGGCTCGTGGATGTGTTCCCGACCGTTCTCGAGCTGCTCGGCGTCGCCGCCCCGAAGGGAGCGCCGCTCGCCGGCGCGAGCCTTGCCGACCGCCCTCCGCGGCGAAGCGGCGGCGCCGGAGCCGGTGACCTACGCCGAGTCGCTCGTGCCCCTGCTGCACTTCGGCTGGAGCGACCTGCGCGTCGCTGCGCGAAGGCCGATGGAAGTACATCCAGGCCCCGCGGCCGGAGCTCTACGACCTGGCCGACGATCCCGGCGAGACGACACGAACCTCGCTCGCCACCCAGGCCGTCGCGCGCGGAGGCGATGCGCGCCGCCCTCGGCCGCGTCCTCGACGAGGAGCGCCGGGCGGCGAACGCAAGGCGGCAGGCGCCGCCTCGGTGCCTCCGGAGCTTCTGGAGAAGCTGGGTGCCCTCGGCTACGTGGGCGGCGCCGCTCCCGCGGAGACGAGGACGCCCGGGCGCCGACCCCAAGGACAAGGTGGAGGACTTCCGCTTCGCCAACGAGCTCATCCGCGAGGGCCTGCTGCGGTTCCACGACAAGGACTACGCCGCGGAGCGTCGACCGCTTCCAGGCGGTGCTGAGCCGCGGCATCTCGAGCTTCGAGATCCACTTCTACCTGGCCCGCGGCCTGTTCGCGCTGGGCCGGCGGCGCGGAGGCCGCGCCGCACTTCGAGGAGGCGGCGCGGCGCCTGCCCGCGCACGTCGCGGCCTGGGAGGGCCTGGCCGAGAGCCTCGCCGCGTCCGGCGACGTCGAAGGCGCGCTCGGGCGCTGCGCGAGGGACAGGCGGCCCTGCCGAGCGATGCCCGCCTGCGCCTCGACGAGGCCCGGCTCCTGCGGGACCTCGGCCGCAAGCCGGAGGCGCGACGCGCCTACGAGAGCCGCCCTGCCGCTGGCCCCGACGAACGCCCGCGTCCGCGCGCAGCTCGGCGAGCTCCTCCGCGACGCTGGGCGAGATCGACGAGGCGATCCGGCACCAGCGCGAGGCCGTGGAGCTCGAGCCGACGAACGCCTCCTACTGGAACTCCCTGGGCATGACCCTCGGCGGGAACGGGCGAGCTGGCGGAGGCCGAGCAGGCCTTCCGCGAGGCGTTCCGGCTCGACGCCGAAGAACCACCGCCACGCCTACAACCTCGGCCTCGTCCTGGTTCGACAGGGGCGCGGCGCCGAGGCGCGCGCGCTTCTTCGAGAAAGCCCTCGCGCTCGAACCCGCGCTTCGCCCCCGCCGGGCAGAGGCTGGCCGAGCTCGAGCGCGTCGCGAAATGAAGCGGCCGTGGCCCGGGATCCGGACCACGGCTTCGCGAAACGTCGAGGCGTCTAGAACCTGAACTTCGCGCCCAGCATCAGCCGCCGCGGGTCCACCGGGTCGAACGGGTAGAGGAAGACCGAGGACGTCACGGTCGAGCTCTGCACGCTCTCGTAGGCGTCCTCGTTCAGGAGGTTCAGGGCGTCGGCGAAGACCGAGAGCTTCACGTTCTTGCCGAGCTTGAAGTCCTTCTGCAGCCGCATGTCCAGGAACGTCACGCTGGGGATGCGGCCCAGGGTCGCCGCGCTGCTGGAGGAGGGTGAGTCGGCCCTCGGGGACGCCGATCGTCGCCTCGTTGAGGGTGGCGCGCCGGACCTTGTAGGGCGCCGTCACGGTGCGAGAAGTTCGCCCGAGACCATGAAGCCGGCGGGGAGCTTGTAGAAGACCTGGACCTTGAAGTTCCACGGGACGTCCAGGACGAGCGGCCCGTCGGTGTTGACGAAGTCGTTGGGGTTCTTGCCGAAGTCGCGGAACTGCAGGCCGCTCCTCTGCTGAAGGGTCACGCCGGAGCGGCTCTCCTGCACGCGGCCGTTCGCGCGTCAGGTAGGTCACGGAGGCGTTGAGCGACCACTTGCCGGTCATCCGCTTCAGGAAGGTCAAGGCTGGCGGCGTGGACGTCGCTCTCCACGCCCGGTCGGGTTCGTGATCCGGAACGCGCGCTCCCCGGGGTCGCTCACGAGCTGGAAGACGTTGAACGTCTGCCCGGAGGGGTCGTCGCCCAGGTTGTCGGTGAACGGCACCTGGATGTACTGGCCGGCGATGTCCTGCCCAGCCGGCGTACTCGCGGCCGCGCTTGTAGGTGTAGCTGGCATGGACGCCCAGGCCCCTCGCCGAGCTCGCGCTCGAGGCTCAGGGCGAACTGGTCCATGCGGGGCGACTTGTAGTCGGGGTCGACGCCGAGGTTGCTCGTGCCCTCGAAGAACGACAGGTCGTAGAACTGCCCGGTCGCGGGGTCGAAGAGGCCCGAGAAGGTGGGCTTGACGGTGGGCGAGATCACGTTGGCGTACTCGCCGGTGGCCACCGCCCGGTGGTAGCGGCCCCAGTGGCCCTTGAGGACCGTCTTGCCGTCCCCCGTCAGCTTCCAGTTGAAGCCGAGGCGGGGCGACGATCGTGTTCCAGGTGTAGTAGTCCTCCTGCGGGAAGCGTCACGCCCGTGGGGTTCCCGTGTCGTCGACCTCGTTCTGGGCGGCGGCGTAGGCCTTGTTCTAGTCGTAGCGCACGCCGAGGTTGAGGGAGAGGCGGTCGTTCACCTTGATGGTGTCGTCGATGAAGACGCCGACCGTCCGGCTGTCGCCCGTGTAGCTGAAGGGCGTCCGGTCGTACCCGAAGGCGTAGCTGGGGTTGGTCACGTTGTAGGTGTAGACGAAGTCGTTGTAGCCGTAGATGCCCTTGCGCCTGCCGCCTGGCTGTACTGCACGCCGAACTTGAAGTCGTGGCTCGCGCCCAGGAAGTTGTCGGCGAGGTGGGAGACCTTGGCGGTGGCCGTGGTGCGCCGGGGCTCGAGCTCGTACCAGTAGTAGTGCCCGCCGGAGATGATGCCCGTGTCGAGGTCGTAGAACCGGGGCTGGCTCGGCGCTTCGCTGGGGTCGGTGGGGAAGCCGGTGACGTTGCCGTAGAACCCCGAGAAGCGGACGTCGAGGACGGTCTTGTCTGGAGAGCACGCCGGTGTACGCGAGGCCCGGCGTCGGCGTCTTCGTCCGGCGCGACCAGGCGGTGCTGGGCGTCGAGCCGATGTCCAGCCCGTTGTCCTCCCGGTGCTTGTCGTAGTGGAACGTCCCCACCAGCTTGTGGCCCGAGCTGATCTGCCAGGAGAGCTTGCCCGAGGTAGCGATCGGTGGGGTTCTGCTTGAGCGTGAAGGCGCTCTCCGGTCCGTTCGGGTCGACGCCGATGTCCCAGTAGGAGTCCCTCTGGTACCCGTAGGAGCCGAAGAACCAGAGCTTGTCCTTGATGATGGGCCCCCCGATCTGGGCGGAGAAGTCCCGGTAGCTGTCGCGGGTCCAGGGACAGCGCAGGTCGTCCGAGCAGGCGTCGGTGAACGCCCCGTCGGGGTTCGTGAGGTTCGTCGTGTTGTCCGAGGTGAGACCGTCGGACTGGTAGAAGAAGCTGAGGTCGCCGTGGAAGGCGTTCGTGCCCTGGCGGGTCACGATGTTGTAGACCGCTCCCGTCATGTTCCCGTACTCGGCGGGTGCCCCCAGCGCCAGGATCTCGACTTCTTCGATCGCGTCGGTGTTGGGCTCGGCGAGCGCCTCGTTGAAGTAGTTGTCCGTGATGTCGACGCCGTCCACCTGGAACGCGTTCTCGTCGTAGCCGGAGCCGTACATCATCGTGCGCGCGCTGCCGTCCCCGCCCTGCATCGCGCCGGGGGCGGCGGCCACGAGGTCGAAGAAGCTGAAGCGACGCAGGGGCGCGTTCTCGACGAACTCGCGGTCGAAGTTCGAGCCGACCTCGCTCGAGGTCGTGTCCACGACGCTCGCTTCCGCGGTCACGTCTACCGACTCCTGGAGCTGGCTGATCTCGAGGCTCGCGTTCTGCTCGAGGTTGGAGCCCAGTCCCACGCGGATGCCGCGATGGGTCACGGTCTTGAAGCCGGTCATGTTGAACACGACCTGGTACTCGCCCGGGGGGAGGTTCAGGACGCGGTAGAAGCCGTGCTCGTTGGTGGTGGTCGTCTGGTCGCCCACCACGTTCGGACCGCTCACCGCCACGCTCACGCCGGGCAGGACCGAGCCGCTGGCGTCCTTGACGGTTCCGGAGATGCCCCCGGTCGTGCGCTGGGCGAGGAGCGGAGGGCCGAGGGCGGAGATGAGGACGGCGAAGGCGAGGATCCTGCGCATGGAAAAGCTCCTTTCGGTACAGGGCGACGCGATGGCCGTCGCGACGCGAGACCGAGCCGATCCACTCCGAGAGAAGGCGGCGGTCAGGCGGGTGGTGGGCGGCATTCTTCTGGGCCCCTGGGAAATTGTCGGGATCTTAGTCGTTGACAGATTTTGACGCAACCTCCATTTGTCGCCCGACGTCTCACCCCGCAAGCAGCCGCATGAAATCACTCGCGCGCGGGGCCTCCGGCGCCCTCCTGTTCATTGGATTGAGCGCGAGCGCCGAGGAGGCGGCGATTCCCCTGTCCGCAGTCCGCACCACGGCCCCCATCGTCGTGGACGGCGACCTCGGCGACGAGGGGTGGAAGGACGTTCCCGCCGTCGACACCTGGTACGAGACGAACCCCGGGGACAACGTCGTCCCCAAGGTCAAGAGCGTCGGCTACCTCGCCTACGACGACAAGAGCTTCTACGCGGGGTTCCGGCTCGAGGACCCGAATCCCCGGGCGATCCGGGCCCCCGTGGGCGACCGCGACAACGTCCCGCCCTCCACCGACTACGCGGGCGTCATCCTCGACACCCGCCACGACCGGCGCACGGGCATCCTCTTCCTCGCCAACCCGCGGGGAATCCAGTACGACGCGGTGCAGGACGACGCCTCGGGCAACGAGGACAGCGCGCCGGATTTCTTCTGGGAGTCCAAGGGCAAGGTCACGGACGAGGGCTGGATCCTCGAGATCCGCATCCCCTTCTCGTCGCTGCGCTACGCGAAGCGCGACGTGCAGACGTGGGGGATCATGCTCTACCGGAACTATCCTCGCGAGTTCCGCTACCAGATGTTCTCCACGCGGCTCCCCCGCGGAGGAAGCTGCTTCATCTGCTTCGAGAACGAGCTCCCCGGCCTGCGCGACCTTCCGTCGGGCGGGCACCTCGTCCTCGCCCCCTACGCGAGCGGAAGCCGGCGCGACGAGCCGGCGGGCGAGCTGGGCACGCCCCTCCAGAACGGCGGGCTCGACGGCGATCTCGGGATCGACGTGAAGTGGACGCCGCATGCCAGCGTCGCCGTGGACGCCACGATCAACCCGGACTTCTCGCAGATCGAGTCCGACGTGGCGCAGATCGGGGCCAACGAGCGCTTCGCCCTCTTCTTCCCGGAAAAGCGGCCCTTCTTCCTGGAGGGCGTCGAGCTGCTCCGGACGCCGATGCAGGCGGTGTACACGCGCACCGTGACCTCGCCGCGCTTCGGTCTCCGGGGCACGGGGAAGGCGGGGGGCTGGTCCTACACGGCGCTCGCCGCCGACGACCGGGGCGGAGGATCCGTGATCATCCCTGGGCCGAACGAGTCGGAGCTCGCGGACCAGGACTTCCACTCCGTCGTCGGCATCGGACGGCTTCGGCGCGATTTCGGGAAGAGCTTCGTGAGCCTGCTCGTCTCCGATCGCGAGCTCGACGGGCCGGCCTACAACCGCGTCTTCGGGCCCGACTTCCAGTGGCGGCACGGCGACGGCGATACCGTGACCGGGCAATACCTCGCGAGCTGGAGCCGCACTCCCGATCGTCCCGACCTCGCGACCGAGTGGGACGGCCGCACCCTAAAGGGGCACGGCGCCGACGTGTGGTGGAGTCACAACCGAACGCACGCGGACTGGTTCGTGCAGTACAAGGACTTCGGCGACGGCTTCCGCGCCGACAACGGCTTCGTCCCCCAGGTGGGGTTCAGGCAGGAGTACGCGGAGGCGGGATGGACCGCGCGACCTTCTAGCGGTCCCGTCCGGCGCGTGCGGTCCTACTTCATCTTCGACCACTCCGCCGACCGCGGAGGCGACCTCCTGAACCGCGAGTATTCGCCCGGCTTCGGTCTCGACGCCATCGGGAACAGCTTCGCGCGGATCCGCTGGTCCTGGAGCCGAGTGAGGGCGGGCGACGGCACGGTCACGCTCCCGCGCTCGCAGCTCGTCTACGTGATCAACGCCCGGCCGTCGCTCGTCCTTTCCGAGATCTCGGCCGAGGGCTCGGTGGGGAGTGAGGTCGACTTCGACAACGTGCGCACGGGACGCGGGGCGAACCTCGTGCTCGGCCTCATCCTGCGCCCCACGAACCACCTCGAGCTGAGCTTCAACGTCGGCAGGCGCTATCTGAACGTGGACCTTCCCGACACCACGTCGCGTCCCCGGTTGTTCACCGCCAAGGTGGACCGCCTGCGCGCCACCTACAACTTCAGCGCCCGGAGCTACTTCCGCGCCATCGCCCAGTACGTGAACACCACCCGCGATCCTTCGCTCTACCTGGAGCCCGTGGAGGCGAGGAGCGCCAACTTCGGGGGCTCGCTCCTCTTCGCCTACAAGCTCAACTGGCAGACGGTCTTCTTCGTGGGGTACGGCGACGACCGCGAGCTCCTGGAGACGGAAGACTGGGCAAAGGTCGAGCGCCAGTTCTTCGTGAAGGTCTCCTACGCGTTTCAGCGGTAGCACCGGTCGGCGCGCAGGTTTCACGTTACCATCCAAGCGCCGACCGGAAGGAGTTCTATGCGTCCACCTCTCTGGCTCGTTCTCTTCTGTTCGATTCCGATGGCCGTTCTCGCCCAATCAAAGCCGGCCCCCGTCCGCCCCGGCTCCTCCGCTGGCCGCCGCCAACCCCGACCCCGAGACGGTCCGCCCCATCGCGGCCGTGGACAGCGTCTTCATCGAAGACCTGACCTGGCTCGAGGTGCGTGACGCGATGCGGGCGGGAAAGACGACGGCGATCGTGGCCACGGGGGGCGTGGAGATGAACGGGCCCTACCTCGTGACCGGGAAGCACGACGTGATCCTGCGCGCCACCACCGAGAGGATCGCCCGCCGTCTCGGCGACGCCCTCGTGGCCCCCATCATCGCGTTCGTGCCCGAGGGCGACATCGACCCCCCGAGCGGGATGATGCGGTACCCGGGGACGATCTCCCTGTCCGCCCCGACCTACAAGGCGCTCCTCACGGACGTCGTGTCCTCGCTCCGCGCCCACGGCTTCCGGAACGTCGTCCTCATCGGGGACAGCGGGGGCAACCAGGCGGGCTTGAAGGAGGTCGCGGCGGAGCTGGACGCGCGGTGGGCGGGCGGAAAGACGCGCGTGCATTTCATCCCCGAGTATTACGACTACCCCGCCCTCTCGAAGTGGGTCCTGGAGCAGGGAATCCGCGAGGTGGACGAGGGGATCCACGACGACTACGGGATCAGCACGATGATGATGACCGTGGATCCGAAGAGCGTGCGGATCGAGGAGCGCGCGGCCAAGGGCAAGGCCTCGATCAACGGGGTCTCGCTCCTGCCCGTGGAAAACGCGGTGGCCTTCGGCCGGCGCGCCGTGGACTTCCGCGCGGAGCGCACGGTGGAGGCGATCCTGAAGGCGATCGGCCGCTAGGAGCATGGCTTCCTTCGGCCGCTGGATGCTCGAGCACTGGGTTCTCGATCCGGGGATCGTCTACCTCAACCACGGGACCGTGGGCTGCCCTCCCCGCAAGGTCCTCGCCGCGCAGCAGGCGATCCGTGACGCGATCGAGCGGCAGCCCGCGCGGTTCCTGATCCGGGAGCTCGCGGGACTTCGGGGAGTCGCGGGGGGAGCAGAGCCGGGGGCCCTGAAGCTCCAGGCCGCCGCGGACGCCGTGGCCGCCTTCCTGGGGGCGCACGGGAAGGACCTCGTCTTCACGGACAACGCAACGGCGGGGATCAACGCGGTCCTGCGCTCGCTGCCTCTCGAGCGCGCCGATGAGATCCTGATCGTGGACCAGGCCTACGGCGCGATCGCCAAGGTGGCCGCGTTCGCGGCCCGAGAGAAGGGGGCGCAGGTGCGGACGGTGACCGTCCCCTATCCCGCGTTCGATCCCGGCGCCCTCCTCGACGCGTTCTCCGGCGCCTTCACCTCCTGCACGCGGGTGGCGGTCTTCGACCACATCGTGTCCGCGACGGGGATCGTCCTGCCCGTGGCGGAGCTCGCGGCGCGCTGCCGCGCGCGCGGAGTCAAGGTGCTCGTGGACGGCGCCCATGCCCCCGGCCAGATCCCCCTCGACATCCCGTCGCTGGGCGTCGACTGGTACTCGGCCAACCTCCACAAGTGGGCGCACGCGCCGCGGAGCTGCGGCATCCTCTGGGCCGCTCCGGATCGGCAGGACGGCCTGCACGCGCCCGTCGTATCCTGGGGCCTCGACGAGGGCTTCCACGCGGAGTTCGACTGGATGGGGACGCGCGACCCGTCGCCATGGCTGGCCGCCCCCGCGGGGATCGCGTTCCTCAAGGAGCTGGGAATGGACGCGGTGCGCGCCTACAACCACGCCCTCGCCTGGGACGCGGCCCGGCTCCTCACCGACCGCTGGGGCACCACGTTCGGGGTGCCCGAGGCACACGTCCCCTCCATGGTCACGGTGCCCGCGCCGGAGCGCTTCGGGTCGACGCGCGAGGACGCCACGCGGTTGCGCGACGCGCTCCTCTTCGAGGACGAGATCGAGGTGCACACCCACGCCGGCTACGGGCGGGTGTGGATCCGGGTGTGCGCGCAGGTCTACAACGACCGGGCGGACGTGGAGCGGCTCGCCGAAGCGGTGGCCGCCCGGGTGTAGGATTCCCCCCGTCATGAACCCGTACGAGGTGGCGCTCGACAAGAACGCCGCCAACTACGCCCCCCTGACTCCCCTCACGTTCCTCGCGTGGGCCGCGTACACCTTCCCCCGCCGCCCCTCGATCGTGCACGGCGCGCGGCGCTTCGCCTGGGGGGAGACCGAGGCGCGCTGCCGCCGGCTCGCTTCCGGTCTGGCTTCTCTCGGCGTGGGGAAGGGCGACACCGTGGCCGCTGTGCTCTCGAACACGCCGGAGATGTTCGAGGCGCACTTCGGCGTGCCCATGACCGGCGGCGTCCTCAACACGCTCAACACGCGGCTCGACGCCGAGGCCATCGCCTTCATGCTGCAGCACGGCGAGGCCAAGGTGCTCCTCACGGACCGCGAATTCTCGGGGACGGTGGAGAGGGCCCTCGCCCTCGTGGAGCGGAAGCCGATCGTCGTGGACGTGGACGACCCGGAGTACGGAGGCGCCGGGCGGCGTCTCGGGGAGACGGACTACGACGCGCTCCTCGCGGCCGGCGATCCGGAGTACGACGTTCGGGCTCCGGACGACGAGTGGCAGGCGATCTCGCTCAACTACACCTCCGGGACGACCGGGAACCCGAAAGGCGTCGTCTACCACCACCGCGGGGCGTACCTGAACGGCATCGGCAACATGCTCGTGTGGGGGATGCCCCCGCACGCCGTCTACCTTTGGACGGTGCCGATGTTCCACGCCAACGGCTGGTGCTTCCCCTGGACGATCGCCGCAAACGTGGGCACGAGCATCTGCCTGCGCAAGGTCGACCCGGCCGCCGTGCTCCGCCTCATCCGCGAGCACCGGGTGACGCACTACTGCGCGGCGCCCATCGTGCACATGGCTCTCGCCAACGCCCCGGAGGCGGAGCGTGAGGGGATCACGCAAAAGGTGCACGCGCTCGTGGCGGGAGCCGCCCCCCCCCAGGCCATGATCGAGGGTATGGAAAAGATCGGCTTCGACCTCACGCACGTCTACGGGCTGACCGAGACATACGGCCCCGCCTCCATTTGCGCCAAGCACGACTCGTGGAACGCTCTCGACGCGAAGGGGCGGGCCGAGCGGAACGGCCGTCAGGGCGTCCGCTATCCTCTCGAAGAAGGCATGACCGTCCTCGATCCCGAGACCATGAAGCCCGTCCCCTGGGACGGGGAGACGATCGGGGAGGTCATGTTCCGCGGCAACATCACCATGCGCGGCTACCTCAAGAACGCGAAGGCGACCGTGGAGGCCTTTGCGGGGGGGTGGTTCCACAGCGGCGACCTCGCGGTCATGCATCCGGACGGCTACGTCAAGATCAAGGACCGCTCGAAGGACGTGATCATCTCCGGGGGAGAGAACGTCTCGTCCCTGGAGGTCGAAGACGTGATCTACCGGCACCCCGCGGTCCTTGCGTGTGCGGTGGTGGCCAAGCCCGACCCCAAGTGGGGGGAGACGCCCTGCGCGTTCGTGGAGCTGAAGGCCGAGGCCGCGGCCACGGAGAGCGAGATCATCGAGCACTGCCGGGCGGGGCTCGCCCATTTCAAGGCCCCGCGCGCCGTGGTGTTCGGGCCCCTCCCCCGCACCTCGACGGGCAAGATCCAGAAGTTCCTGCTGCGCGAGCGCGTCCGCTCCGCATCGGCGATCGAGTAGCCGTGGGCGCGGTGCGGCGCGAGGATCGCGGGGCCGCCGCCTGGCTCGTCCTGGACCGTCCCCGCCAGCTGAACGCGCTGTCCCGGGCCGTCATCGAGTCGCTGCAGGAGCACCTCGACGCGGTGGCGAGGGATCCCGCGGTGCGGGCCGTCGTGATCGCGGGCGCGGGATCGGCTTTCTGCGCGGGCCACGACCTAAAGGAGATGCGCGCCCTCGGCGACCGCGACGCGTGGAAGGCGCTCTTCCGGCAGTGCAGCCGGATGATGCTCACCCTGCGGCGGCTGCCCGTGCCCGTGATTGCCCGTGTGCACGGCCTCGCCACCGCTGCGGGCTGCCAGCTCGTGGCCATGTGCGACCTCGTGGTGGCTTCGGAGAGCGCGACCTTCGCGGTCTCCGGGATCAACGTGGGCCTCTTCTGCTCGACCCCCGGGGTCGCCCTCTCCCGGCAGGTCTCCCGCAAGCACGCGCTGGAGATGCTCTTCACCGGCGACTTCATCGACGCCCGCACCGCGGAGAGGCGCGGTCTGGTGAACCGCGTGGTTCCCGAGGGTCGCCTCGACGCGGAAGTGGAGGGCCTCGTCGCGGCCCTGGCCTCGAAGAGCCCCGCCGCCATCGCGAGCGGCAAGAAGCTCTTCTACGAGCAGGCGGAGATGGACGTCGAGGCCGCCTACGAGCACGCGGCGGAAGTGATGGCCCGCGACATGACGTCGAAGGACGCGGGCGAGGGCATCGACGCCTTCCTGTCCAAGCGGGCGCCGCTCTGGAAGGGGCGCTAGCGAGAGCGGCGCCCGCGCGTACAATCGGCGGTCATGAGACCCGTGGCCGTCTTCCTTTCGTCGCTCGCGCTCGGCTCCCTGGCCGCTCCCGTTCTCATGGCCACGGACTGGCCCCGCTTCCGGGGGCCGAACGGCTCCGGAGTCGCGGATTTGGGAGGGCTGCCCGGCGAGATCGGTCCGGGAAAGAACGTCGTCTGGAAAGTCGCGCTGCCCCCCGGTCACTCGTCCCCCGTCCTCCTGGGCGACCGCATCTTCCTGACCGCGGCCGAAGGCGACACGCTCCTGACGCTGTGCCTGCGCCGGTCGGACGGGCGCGAGCTGTGGCGGGTCGAGGCGCCGCGCCCGCGCAAGGAGACGCTCGATCGCCGCAACGGTCCCGCCTCCGCGAGCCCCGCCGCGGACGCGAAGCAGATCGTCGTCTTCTTCGGCGACTACGGCCTCGTGGCCTATGACCACGCGGGCAAGGAACGTTGGCGGACGCCGCTCGGCCCCTTCGACAACGTGTACGGCATGGGAGGGTCCCCGATCCTCGTGGACGACCTCGTGGTCGTCGTCTGCGACCAGTCGCACGGCTCGTTCGCCGCCGCCTTCGACGCGGAGACGGGCCGCGAGCGCTGGCGCACGCCCCGGCCCGAGGCCTACTCGGGGCACTCGACACCCATCGTCCACCCGGGCGAGCCCACGGAGATCATCGCCCCCGGCTCGCTGCGCCTCGACGTCTACGACGCGAAGACGGGCGCCATCCGCTGGTGGGCGAGCGGCCTCCCCTCCGAGATGAAGTCGGGGGCGGTGCTCTCCGACGACGCGGTCTTCGTGGTGGGCTACAGCAGCCCCCTGAACGAGCCGGGGAAGAACCCCCAGCTGCCCCCCTTCGCCGACTGGCGCGCCGCCCGCGACGCGGACAAGGACGGCAAGGTCACGAGGGAGGAGGCGGACGAGATCACGCGCCGGTACTTCGATTTCATCGACCTCGACAAGGACGGCTTCGTCTCCGAGGGGGAGTGGAAGTCCAACCAGACGATGATGGCCGCGGAGAACGGGCTGCTCGCGTTCCGGCTGCGAGGCAAGGGCGACGTGGGGCGGAGCGGCCTCGTCTGGAAGTACCACCGGGCGGTGCCGCAGCTCCCGACGCCCGTCCTCTATCGGGGCGTGCTCTACATGATCAACGACGGGGGGATCCTCACCACACTGGATCCCGTCACGGGCAAGGTCTTGAAGCAGGGGCGGCTGCGCGACGCCGTGGACCAGTACTACGCCTCGCCCGTGGCGGGAGACGGCAAGGTGTACTTCGTCAGCCGGACCGGAATCGTCTCCGTGCTGCGCGCGGGAGCCGAGCAAGAGGCGCTCTCCTCCGGCGACTTCGACGAGGAGGTCACGGCCACCCCCGCGCTCGCCGACGGTCGCATCTACCTCCGAACCCGGAGCACGCTCTACTGCTTCGGAGCCCCCGCCGCCGCCTCCTCCCGTTGACGCCACGGGCGAGCTGACCCGTGGACTTCCGGCCGCTGCGCCACCGCGACTACCGCTTCCTCTACGCGGCGCAATTCATCTCCTTCCTCGGAAGCATGATCACCTACGTCGCGCTCCCCTGGCAGATGTACCGGCTCACGCACTCCAGCCTCGCCGTGGGCCTGCTCGGCCTCGCGGAGCTCCTCCCCCTGCTCGTCACCGCCTTCGTGGGCGGCGCCCTCGCCGATTCCGTCGACCGCCGCCGGATGGTGATCCTCACCGAGCTCGGCCTCCTCGGCGGCTGCGGCCTGCTCATGATCAACGCCGCCCTCGCGCGGCCGTCGGTGGCCGCCCTCTACGTGGCCGCCGCCCTCATGTCCGCGCTCAACGGCCTGCAGCGGCCGTCGCTCGACGCGCTCACCCCGCGCCTCGTGCCGCACGACGAGATACCCGCGGCGGCGGCGCTGTCTTCTCTGCGCGGCAGCGTGGGCATGATCGCGGGCCCCGCGATCGGCGGTCTCCTCCTCGGAGCGTTCGGGCCCGTTGCCGCCTTCGGTGTCGACGGCCTGACCTACCTCGTCTCCCTTCTTTGCTTCGTGGCGGTCCGGACGGTTCCGCCGCCCGAAGGTGCCGATCGTCCGAGCCTGAAGGGGATCGCGGAAGGATTCCGCTACGCGCGGAGCCGGCAGGAGCTGATCGGGACCTACATCGTGGACTTCGTGGCCATGATCTTCGGAATGCCCCTCGCCCTTTTCCCGGCCCTCTCCGAGAGCCTGGGGGGCCCGAAGGTCCTCGGCGCGCTCTATGCCGCCCCCGCCGCGGGGGCCCTCCTCGCCAGCCTCACCTCTCGCTGGACGCCGCGCGTCCACCGCCACGGCCTCGCGGTCATGCTCGCGGCGACCGTGTGGGGCCTCGCCATCGTAGGGTTCGGCTTCTCGAAGGGACTCCGGGCCTCGCTGCTCTTCCTGGCGCTCGCCGGGGGCGCGGATGCCGTGAGCGCCATCTTCCGCCAGACGATGTGGAACCAGACGATCCCGGACTCCTTGCGGGGCCGCCTCGCGGGGATCGAGATGGTCAGCTACATGAGCGGGCCCCTGCTGGGGCACGTCGAGGCGGGAGCGGTGGCCGCGGCGTTCAGCGTCCAGACCTCCGTCGTGTCCGGGGGGGTCCTGTGCGTCGTGGGTGTGCTCGTTTGCGGCCTTCTCCTGCCGCGCTTCGTGAAGTACGACGCGCGGGCGTTTCGCGCGGCGGAATGAGTCACTCCAAGTAGGTTCTCAAGCTACTCCGTCCGGACGGAGGACCTGAGAAGAAATTGGTCGTTTCAGGGGACCGAATCAGGCGGTCGCTGCTTGGCCTCGGTGTCACTTCGGTACTCGCCCCGGGGCGAGTCACTTCAAGTAGTTTCTCAAGGAACTCTTCCCGGACGGAGTCGTCAGCGCCGACACTGTGGGCAATGTACTAATACATTGCCCACGGTCCCGCACGGGCTGACGGTCGACTCGCCCTCTCCGTCCGGACGGAGTTGTTCGCCTAACGTGAGGCGACGCTCCGCAGCCACGCCTCGAGCGGCTCGCGCTTCTCCGGGGCTTTGATCCGCCGGAGGATTCCCTCGGAGTGCGACGCGACGGTCTTTGGATCGTCGAAGGGCATGCTCGCGTACATCTTTCCCCCGGGGAAATGGCAGGGCATGCAGCTCGAGACCATGATGGGCTTGATCGAGCCGTCGAAGACCGCGTCGGGACCGGTCGAGGCGGGGGCCGTCGGCGAGGGAGAGCCCGGCGGGGGCGCCGGCGTGATCGCGGGAGTGGCGGCGGGGCGCGGGGTCGCGCACGCGGCTCCCAGCGCGGCCACGACCACCGCCACCCGCCACGGTCGCATCGACACGAGCATCCGCCCGCGACGGAACCGACGCAAGTGAAACTTCGTCAATACAGGGTTGGGGCATTGGGAGGGAAGCCTTGAGATTTTGGATGGCCTTCGTGCTCGCGGTGGCGACGGCGAAGATCCCGTCGGGCGCCGCGCGCCCCGCCGGCGACGCCGAGGTCCGCGACCTGATCGCGCAATGGAACAAGGCCTATCGCGGTCTGGACGCGCGGGGCCTCGCCGCCCTGGAGACGGAAGACTTCGAGATCGTGGACCGCTTCGGCCACTGGATCCCCTCGGAGGGCCCGGAGTTCAACGAGCGGCTTTGGAAAGTGACGTTCCAGGACATCTACAAGGGACGCCCCGGTCCGGAGAAGAAGATCGACCGGGTCCGGATGCTCACGGAAGAAGTGGCCGTGGTGCAGGCGCAGAGCGACTGGGACGAGGTCGTGCTCGAGGACGGGACGCGGATTCCCCCCCACGGGGAGATCGACACGTTCGTGGTCGTCAAGAAGGGCGGCCGGTGGCGCGTGGCCGCCCTGAACGTCCACAACCAGCTCGCACCCGGAGCCGAGCCCTGACCCGGTCGAAGCGCGCTATTTCACCGCCTGCGCCACCAGGTCCGACGCACTCGTGGGGCCCATCGCGTAGGTGTCCGTGTGCCAGGACAGGTACTCGCGGAACTCGAGCGCGCCGGGGAAGCCCGTCTTGACGCCCTTCCGCGCGAGGACCTCGTCTAGCTTCTTGTCCTGCTCGGGCGTCGTCACTGGCCAGATCCCCACGTAGTCCCAGCTGTCGCCGTCGAGGTGCGCGTAGAGCTGTACGGTCGCGACCCCCGCTTCCTTCGCCGCCTCGTCCTGGAGGGCCAGCCACTTCAGGAAGTCGAGCTGCCGGCCGGGAGCGACGCGGTAGATCGAGAGGCGCGCGCGGCCAGCGCCCTTCTTGTCGTCCTGGGGAACGCGCGGAGCGGCCAGGACGAGCGAGGACACCAGGACCACGGCCAACAGCTGAAAGCGCTTCATGGCCGGCCTCAGAAACGCGAGGCGGTGAGCTTCGCGTCCGCCCGCGTCCACGCCTTGTCGAACCGGGCCTGGGCCGCCGCCGCCTCGTCGTTCCGTCCCTGCGCCCGCAGCGCCTGGACGAGACCGAAGAGCGCCCAGCCGTTCTCCGGTTGCTGGCGGAGGTCGTCCCAGTAGACGGTCTCCGCCTCCTTCGGCCGGCCCGCGGCGAGGAGGACCGCGCCCGAGCGAGAGCCGCGGCGGGTAGTGCCACTCCGACGGCTCCGTGTAGACGAGGCCGACTCCAGGCGCACCGCGCGGTCGAGGTGGGCGATCGCCTTGTCGTAGTCCTTGCGGCGGGCCGCGATCTCGCCTGCCGAGCACCTCGGGGGCGATCGCGACAGGATCGTGGCCGCGGTGTTGGGCGAGAACATCGGGTAGTCGAGGCTCTTGTCGGCGGCGATGCGGCGCAGCTCCGCGAGCTCCTTGCTCCGCGTCGTCCACCTGGTCCTTGCCCAGGAAGGCGAGGCCGCGCGCGTAGTGCCAGACGCCCTTCACGAAGAGGAACTTGTCGGCGGGGGCGCGGCTCCTTGAGCATCTCGTCCCAGCGGCCGAAGCGGGTGAGCGCGTAGTAGGGCACGATCCGGAAATTGCCCAGGAGCGGGAGCTGCTCGAGCATCTCGTCGCTCACCTTGGACGCGGTCTTGCGCGCGGAGTCGATCGCGAGCTGGCCGCGCCCGTCCGCGGTGGCGGCGAACCAGAGGAAGTGGATGTTGTGCGGGTAGTAGGCCATCGGGTAGAGGCCCTGGGCCCGGCACTGCGTGATGTAGTCCTCGTCGGCGGTGACCGCGGCCTGGTTGGAGGCGGCGGCGTCCGCGTAGCGGCCCACGCGCTGGTAGATGTGCGAGGGCATGTGCACCATGTGGCCCGCCCCCGGCATCAGCTTGAGGAGCCGGTCCGCCGCGGGCTCCGCCTTCTCCGGCGTGTTCGCCTCCATGGCGTGGATGTAGAGGTGGTTCGCCCCGGGATGATTCGGGTTGCGCGCGAGCACCTTCTCGAGGCTCCCCACGATCTCCGGCGTCTCCGCGTAGGGCTGGCCGTCGCGGCAGCCAGTAGTTCCAGGGCCGCGTGTCCATGAGCGACTCCGCGTAGATCGTGGCCGCGTCCAGGTCGTCGGGGAACTTCTTCACGACCTCGCGCATCGCGTCCGCGTAGGCGCGGTCGGCCGCCACCCGGTCTTTCGGGTCGCCCGTGTAGCGCTTGCCGATCGCGTCGATGTACGCCTGCTCGCGGGCCGAGGCCTTCCCCTTCAGGGAGGCGGCCTTCTTCGCCGCCTCGAGGGCCTTGGGCTCGTCCTCAGGCGTCATGGGGGCGTTGATGTTGGGACCGAGGACGTAGGCCTGTCCCCAGTACGCCATCGCCAGGCTCGGATCGAGGCGGGCCGCCTCCTTGAAGGCCCGCCCCGCCTCCGCGTGGTTGAAGCCGTAGGCGAGGTTCAGGCCCTGGTTCATGAAGGCCTGGGCCTGCTTCGACTTCGTCCTGACCTTGAACGTGTGCGTGCCCAGGTTCTGGAGACGCGGCGCCATCTCTCCGCCGGGGGCCGGCTTCGTCGCCGCCTCCGACTGCTCGTAGTGCTTGTGGGTCGTCTGCGCGGAAGCGGTCGCGGCAAGGACTCCCAGAAACAGGCCGATGCTAGCTTTCATCTTTTGGCTCCTTGGGGGTGGCATTCTATGCCGTCGACTCGCCCCCGGGGACCCGGGCTCTTTTCGGAACCCGGCCCAGAGGCCGCCCGTTCTAGAGATACGACGGCCGGGAAAGGACTGCCCAATGGAATTCCTCTTTCGAGACCTCCGCTTCGGGGCCCGCCAGCTCCTTAAGGACAAGGGCTTTACCGCGACTGCCCTCGCCACCCTGGCCCTCTGCATCGGGGCCAACGCCGCGGTCTACACCGTGGTCAACGCGATCCTGCTGCAGCCCCTGCCCGTTCTCGAGTCGGACCGCATCCTTCTTCTATACAACAGCTACCCCAAGGCGGGCGTCGAGCGGGCGGTTACCGCCGCCGGCGACTATTACGACCGGCTCCGGGAAGTGACCGTCTTCGAGGAGCAGGCCCTCTACCAGACCCGCGGGGCGGCGGTGGGGGAGGCGGGATCGGTGGAGACGGAGCGCTCGCTCCGCGTCACGCCATCATTCTTCCGCCTGCTCCGGCAGACTCCGGCCATCGGCAGGAACTTCACCGAAGAGGAAGGCGAGCTCGGCCAGGAGCGCAAGGTCATCCTGAGCGACGCCCTCTGGCAGAAGCTCGGCGGCGATCCCGCGATCGTGGGCCGGGACGTCCGGCTCTCCGGCGATCCCTACACGGTCGTAGGAGTCATGCCGAAGGGATTCGTCTTCCTCGATCCCGACGTCCGACTCTGGCAGCCGCTCGCCTTCACCGCGGAGCAGAAGACGACGCACCACAGCAACAGCTACGAGATGATCGGCCGGCTGAAGCCGGGGGCCACGCGCGAGCAGGCGCAGTCCCAGGTGGACGCGCTGAACGCGAGGAACCTCGAGCTCGTGCCCGCCCTGAAGGACATCATCATCAACGCCGGCTTCAACACGAAGGTGGTTCGGCTGCGCGACGAGGTGGTGCGTGAGATCCGGGGGACGCTCCTCCTCCTGTGGGGAGGCGTCGCCTTCGTCCTGCTGATCGGAGCCCTGAACGTGGCCAACCTCTCCCTCGCGCGGGCGGCGGTGCGCCTCCGCGAGGTGGCGACCCGGCTCGCCCTGGGGGCGGGCCCCTGGCAGATGGCGCGCCAGCTCGTGGTGGAGAGCCTGCTCCTCAGCACGAGCGCCGCCGCGCTCGGCCTCGTCCTCGGCTACTGGGCCCTGAAGGCCATCGGTACCCTGGGCCTCGACCAGCTCCCGAGGGCGAGCGAGATCTCCCTCGGCGGCCAGGCCGTCGTCTTCGTGATCGTGGTCTCCCTTCTCGTCGGCCTCGCCGTCGGCGTCATCCCTCTCGCCCACGCCCTCCGCACGGATGCGAGCGCCGTCTTCCACGGCGAGGGCCGCACGGGAAGCGCGGGACGGGCCGCGCGCCTCTGGAGGAAGGGCCTCGTGGCCGCGCAGGTCTCGTTCGCGCTCGTCCTCCTGATGGGGGCGGGCCTGCTCTTCGCGAGCTTCCGGCACGTGCTCGCGGTGAAACCCGGCTTCGCCACCACCCAGGTGCTCACGGCGTCCCTGACCCTTCCCAAGGCCCGCTATCCCGAGGAAGCCGACCGGCGCGCGTTCCTGGAGAGGATGCTCGAGCGGGTGCGGGCGCTCCCCGGCGTCGTGGCCGCGGGAGCGACCGACTCGATCCCCCTCGGCGACTCCCAGAGCGACAGCGTGATTCTCGCTGAGGACTACGCGATGCAGCCGGGGGAATCCCTCATCTCGCCCCACAGCGTCGTGGCCACTCCCGGGTACTTCGAGGCGATGGGGATCCCGCTCAAGGAAGGCCGGGTCTTCGAGGACCAGGACCGCGCGGGCGGCGCCTCCGTGATCATCGTGGACGAGCGCCTCGCCAAGCGCTTCTGGCCGAACGGCAGCCCCCTCGGCCGGCGGATGTGGCAGCCGGGAAGCAACGAGGGCCTCGTCAACCCGGACAAGGACGCGCGCTGGTTCACCGTGGTGGGAGTCGTGGGCAGCGTGAAGCAGCGCGCCCTCGTGGATCCGGACGAGCGCGTGGGCGCCTACTACTTCCCCTACGCGCAATCGCCGGAGTCCAACTTCACCCTCGCCCTCCGCGCGGTGGCCGATCCCAACACCCTCGTGGCCTCGCTCCGGACCGTGGTCCGCGAGCTGGATACCGAGCTGCCCCTCGACGACGTGCACACGATGGGAGAGCGCCTCGACGACTCGCTCGTCTCGCGCCGCTCGCCGGTCACGCTCGCCCTCGCCTTCGGCGTGCTCGCCCTCGTCCTCGCGGGGGTCGGGCTCTACGGCGTCCTCGCCTACCTCGTCTCGCAGCGCCGGCAGGAGATCGGCATCCGCATGGCCCTCGGCAGCACGCAGCGGGGAATCTTCGGCCTCGTGGCCCGCGAGAGCCTGGGCATCATCGGGGCGGGCCTCGCGGTGGGCCTTCTGGGGGCGGTCGCCCTCGGCCAGTCGATCCGGAGCCTGCTCTACGACGTGAAGCCGATGGACCCTGCGGTGATCGCGTCCGTGTGCGCGGTCCTCACCGTGGTGGGGGTGGTCGCCTGCCTCGTCCCCGCGTGGCGGGCCACGCGGATCCACCCCGCGACCGCGCTGCGACAGGAGTAGGTCGAAGTCGGCGCCTAACGCGCGGGAGGGGTGGTCTTGTCCCTGATCGCCACGAGCCGGGAGCGGGTCCGGAAGAAGATCGTCCCGTCCGCTATCGCGGGGGTCGCCATCGCCACCTCGCCCAGGCTGTTCGTGGCGAGGAGCTCGTAGGTCTCGCCGGCCTTGAGCACGTAGACGTCGCCGTCCTCGCTCGTCACGTAGACCTTGCCGTCCGCGGCCACGAGCGAGGCGCTGAAGCCGCCCGTGCCCCCGCCCAGGCGCTGCTGGTAGAGCTGCTCGCCGGTCCGGGCGCGATACGCCGTCAGCACTCCGTTGTCGCGCCCGACGTAGAGGACGCGGTCGTACACGATCGGGGTCGGGATGTAGGAGCCACCGCGATCGAGGCTCCAGACGACGCTGTCGTTGGATCGGGCGTCTCCGGCGAGCGTCACGTCGCCGGTGGCGTCGGCCTTGACGACATAGACGGGGGAGCCTGGCCCGTGGGCCTGGCTGAGGAACACGAGGCCGTCCACGACGAACGGCGTGGGCACCGGGATGTCGCCCTGGCCCCTGAGCTTCCAGATCTCCTTGCCCGTCTTCGCGTCGTACGCCCCGGCGTGCTTCCAGCCGTTTACGAGAACGATCTTCCGCGCCCCCAGGTCGTGGACGGTGGGCGTGCTCCACGTGGGGACGTCCTCGCGGAGCGTGCGCCACAGCTCGCGGCCGTCGGCGAGGGAGAAGGCGGCGAGGAACCCCGCGGGGAGGACATCGGCCTGGACGTACACGACGCCGTCGTCGATCACGGGCGAGCTACCGAAGCCCCACTGCGCCTCCGGCACCTTGAAGAAAGCCGCCTGGAGGACGCCCAGGTCCTTCTTCCAGACGAGCTTTCCGTCGAAGTCGTAGCAGTGGAGGCCCTCGGAGCCGAAGAGCGCGACGACCCGCTTGCCGTCGGTGGCGGGAGTGGAGTTGGCGTGGGTGGCCTTGGTGTGGCGCTTCTGCCTCGGCTTGCCTTCGTACACCGTGCGCTCCCAAACGACCTTGCCCGTGCCCTTGTCCAGGCGGAGGAGCAGGTAGCGCTGCGCCCCTTCGTCGTCCGCGGCCCCGATGTCGCCGTAGAGGCCGACCTTGAGCGAGGCCTCGCCGCCGTCGCGCACGGCGGTGGCGACGAAGACGCTGTCGCCCCACACGACGGGGGAGGCGTGGGCGAGACCAGCCACGGGCGTCGACCAGAGCACGTTCTCGCCCCTGGGGACGCTCCATTTCGCGGGAGCGGGCGAGCCTTCCGCGACGCCGCGTGCGCCGGGGCCTCGAAAGCCCGGCCACTCCGAGGGGCCGCGATCCAGGGCACGCGCGGGGATGGCTACCGCGAGAACGGCAAGGGCAGCGACCGACTTCTTGCGAGGCCTCATTAGCGAAGTTTCAGGGAACCGTGGTCTCCCGTCAACGTCCGCGACCCGGAGGGTTGACCATCGCCCGGCGGCGGGATAGCGTTCGATCGCTTTTCCACGGAGGTGAACGTGTTCCGAGTCGCTACCTCGTGCCTGCTTGCCGCCCTGGCCTTGATCCCCGCCGCCGGGCGAGGGGGGGAGCTACAGGACGACCTCAAGGTCCGCCGCGCGCGCCTGATCGAGAAGCTCGACCCGGAGACGATCTTCGTGCTCTTCAGCTCGCCCACCCGCGTCTACTCGCTGGACGTGGACTACGAGTACCGCCAGGACAGCGACATGCTCTACCTCACCGGGTCCGATCAGGAGGACACGACGCTCGTTCTCATGCCCGGCAACAAGACGAAGAAGGAGTTCCTCTTCGTCCACGATCCCGACCCCCGGCGCGAGCACTGGCAGGGGCACCTCTTCACCACCGACGAGGCGAAGGCCGCGAGCGGCATCGACACGGTGTACCTCGCCTCGCAGTGGAGCGCCTTCATCGGCCAGATCCTGAACGGCTCCGCGTATCCCCGCCGGTCGGGCACCCGCAACGAGGAGTACGACGCGTTCTTCGACGCCCTGAAGAGCGGCAAGGCCAGGCTCGCCCTCGTCTACGGACGCCGCCCCGGCCCGGACGAGCCGCTCACGCCCGTTCTCGAGTTCGCGCGCGCCGTCCGCGAGAGAAGCTCGGGGGTGGAGATCCGCGACGTGACCGGTCTCGTCTCCGGGCTGCGCCAGGTGAAGACGGCCTACGAGCGCAAGGTCCTGGCGCGCAGCGTCGAGATCTCGGCGGAGGCCCACGTCGCGGCCATGAAGGTGGCGCGTCCCGGGCGCTGGGAGTACGAGGTGGAAGCCGCGCTCGAGCAGGTCTACCTCGCGAACGGGGCCATGAACCCCGGCTATCCCTCGATCGTGGCGAGCGGGCCCAACGCGACGGTCCTCCACTACGGCAAGTCGTCGCGGCAGATGAAGGACGGCGATCTGCTCCTGCTGGACGCCGCCGGCAGCTACCAGGGGCTGACCGGCGACATCACGCGGACCTATCCCGTGAACGGTACCTTCAACCCCGAGCAGCGCGAGATCTACAAGATCGCCCTCGCCGCTCAGGACGCCGGAGCGAAGGCGGCGGTCGTGGGCAACACCACGAACGACGTGGAGAAGGCAGTGGCGGAAACGATCAAGGAGGGACTGCTGCGGATCGGCCTCATCACGGACGCCAAGGGGGACCAGTTCCGCACGTGGGCGACGCATGGCGTCTGCCACTGGATCGGCATGGACGTCCACGACGTGGGGGACTACCGCCGGCCGCTGGAGCCGGGCATGGCCTTCGTCATCGAGCCGGGCATCTACATCCGGGAGAGCTCTCTCGAGAATCTGGACAAGACGGCGGAGAACAAGGCTTTCGCCGACAAGGTCCGTCCCGGGGTCGCGAAGTACAAGGACATCGGCGTGCGCATCGAGGACTCTTTCCTGCTGACGGAGACGGGCCTCGTCCGCATGTCCGCGAAGGTGCCCTGGAAGCTCGAGGAGGTGGAGGTGCTCCTCAACGCCCGCCCGCCCGCGCGCTGACATGGCCTGGCTCGTCGCGAACATGAAGTGGATCATGCTCGTTTCGGGCATTCTGACGTGCACGATGATCCAGACGGCGTTCGCACCGCACGCGGCGATGCGCACGTTCTTCGGCGAGCCCCTCGAGGGCGCCGCCGCGGAGATCGTCGTGCGAAACTGGGGCGCGGTCATCGCCCTGGGCGGCGGGATGCTGATCTACGCGGCCTTTCACCCGCCGAGCCGCCCGCTGGCCCTGGTCTTCACCGGACTCGGCAAGCTCGTCTTCATAGGGCTCGTGCTCGCCCACGGCGGGAGATACCTGGGTCATCAGGCCGGAGTCGCCGTGGTGGTCGACTCGGTAATGGTGTTGCTCTTCGCCGCCTACCTCGTCGCGACGAGGGGCCGCCGTTGAAGCCGTCCGGCGCGGCGGTCGCGGCGCTCGTCCTCTCCGCCGTCCGCCTCCTCGCCGACGACAAGCCGGCCGCCATCGACGCCCTCCTGAAGCGGTACCAGGAGGTCGGCTCGTTCAACGGCTCGGCCCTCGTCGCCGAGAACGGGAAGGTGATCTTCAAGAAGGGCTTCGGCCTCGCGGACTTCGAGTGGAAGATCCCGAACGCGACCGACACGAAGTTCCGCCTCGCCTCGATCACGAAGCAGTTCACCGCGACGGTCGTGCTGCAGCTCGTCGGGGACGGCAAGCTGAAGCTCGACACCACCCTCGCCGACGCCCTGCCCTACTACCGCAAGGACACGGGCGCCAAGGTCACGATCCACCAGCTGCTCAACCACACGTCGGGCATCCCCAGCTACACGGGGCTTCCCGGCTTCTTCAAGGACGTGAGCCGGGATCCCTACGGGGTCAAGGACTTCGTCCTGAAGTATTGCAGCGGCGACCTGGAGTTCGAGCCGGGATCGAAGTCCGAGTACAACAACTCGGCGTATTTCCTGCTCGGCGCGATCATCGAGCAGGTCACGGCGAAGGCCTACGCCGAGGTCATGAAGGAGCGGATCTTCGACCCGCTCGGGATGCGCAGCTCGGGGTACGACCTCGGGGACCCCGTGATCGAAAAGCGGGCGCATGGTTACGAGCGCACGCTCTCCGGCGTGCGTAACGCCAACTACCTCGACATGTCGCTGCCATTCTCGGCGGGCGCCCTCTTCTCCACGGTCGAGGACCTCTATCTGTGGGACCAGGCCCTCTACGGAGACAAGGTCCTCCCGCAATCGGCTCAGGCGCTCATGTTCACGCCGGGCCTCGAGAATTACGCCTACGGCTGGCAGATCGACAAGCTGCCGATCGGCCCCGCCAAGGCGGAGCGCCGGATCGTCTGGCACGGTGGCGGCATCAACGGCTTCAACACGCGGATCTCACGCATCCCGGAGCGAGCGCCACCTGGTGGTGCTCCTGAACAACACCGGAGGCACGAACCTCGAGGGCATCTTCTCCGGCATCGCGGACATCCTCTACGGCCGCACCCCGCCTCCGGTGAAGGAGTCGGTGGCCCTTCTCCTGATGGAGACCATCGACAAGAAGGGTGTTCCCGCCGCGGTCGCCCGCTATCGCGAGCTCAAGGCGAGCAAAGACGAGCATTTCGACCTGACCGAGCCCCAGCTCAACGGCCTGGGCTACGAGCTGCTGAACCGGAACCGCACGGCCGACGCGATCGAGGTCTTCAAGCTCAACGTCGAGGCGTTCCCGGAAAGCGCGAACGTCTACGACAGCCTGGGCGAGGCCTACGCCAAGGCCGGGCAGAAGGACGACGCGATCCGGAGCTACGCAAGGTCCCTGGAGAAGAACCCGGGCAACCAGAACGCCATCCAGCAGCTCAGTGCCCTTTCGAAACCGTAGCCTGCGCCTAAGCGGCTTCCTCGCCACCGGCGTCTTCTTTGTAGTGGCGGTCTCCGACCTCCTGCTCACGACCCGCCTGGACTTCGACCTGCCGCACCGATTCTGGGAGGCGGCGCCGAGCCTGCCGGCCGCACAGGTGGAGGTGGGCTACCTCCTCGGCGTCCTGGCCCTTCCGCTTCACACCTTCACCAGCGCCTGGCACCTTTCGCTCGCCGTTCGCCCCGCGGGCGAATGGGCCTCCCGCCTCGTTTTTGGAGCCACCGCCTACAGCGTCGCTCTTCTTACCGTCTGGCACGGCTCGTTCGCATTCATGCGATCCATCCTCCGAGCCGAGCAGGCCTCGGGCGTCGTCTCGTCCGGGCCGGGCCCCGAGACGCTGGTCGCCTACACCGCGTTCGCGGTGCCGATCTTCCGTGTGGCCGGGGTCGTCGCCGCTCTCGCCTACGCGACCGTATTCGGCCTCGCCCTGTCCGGCAGGACTCTCTACCCGCGATGGGCCGGCGCCGTCCTGCCTGCGCTCTACATCGTCGTCGTGTTTCTGCTGGGCGCCTACCTCCCGCAACGCGCGGGCGCGATCGTGGACGCCGCGGGCTGGAATCTCGGAGGCGTCGCGGTCTTCGCGCTCTCCACGGCGATTCTCTGGAACCGGAAGGAGTAGGTGTTACCTTTCGTACTCGTTCCGGAACGAGTACGAAAGGTAACAGGTGCTACTGCCTCGCGACCACCTCTTCCGCGGCGGCTTGTAACGCGGGACCGAACCGGGCGTCGATCTCCACGTTCTCGCCGCTGCGAAGGCGCAGCCGTGTCGGCAGCCCGATGGGCGAGCCGCCCGTGAGCCCGGCGTAGATCGTGAGCGCCGCCAGGTAGGAAGCGGTGAGCGTGGGATGGAACCCGTCCGAGCCGTAGAGAGGAAGCGCTGCGTTGCGGCGCCACGCCGCCTGCCAGGCATCGCCAACCGGCAGGAGGATGCCCCCGACGTCCTGCGCGGCGAGCCGGTAGGAAGCGCTCACGTCGGGAAAGACCTCGCGCCGATAGCTCTCGGGCCACACCATGTACATCGCCGTTCGCGCCCCCGCCTGCTTGATCACCGTGTCGAACCTCGCCGTCCACTCCCGAAGGTTCACGCGGCTCTCCAGCAGGGCCGAAGGACCCTGCTGCAAGACGACGTAACGCCATCCCCCGGCGGCGATGCGATCCTGTGTCTTCAGGCCCCAATGGTCCTCGAGCGACACCCCGCCGTAGGTCACGCTGTCCACGCTGAGCGGCCGTCCGCCGGTCTGCGAGATCGCCTCGACCAGCAGCGGCAGGTCGTTGCCGTAGGTGAGGCTGTTCCCGACGAAGAGCACACGTTCGCCGGCCGGAGCCGGCCCCAGGCTGCCCGGTCCGGGATCGGGTGAGCGTGTGACGGAGACGGGGC
Organism: uncultured Acidobacteriota bacterium; assembly: GCA_963742595.1. Classification (GTDB taxonomy): domain Bacteria; phylum Acidobacteriota; class Vicinamibacteria; order Fen-336; family Fen-336; genus CAVPGH01. The sequence continues at coordinate 4,083,586 of CAVUMT010000001.1, forward strand.
TGGAATCCGCCGAGCAGCTCGCGGCCAGCGCCAGCCACACGGCACAAAGAACCGCTTGAATGGCGGTTCGGCGATCCAACGCGGAGGAGATCAAGAGGGTGGATGATACGTCGTTGCTTCGCGGCAACGACACACGCGATTCATCTTCTTGAACGGCCGTGCGGTCAGTCCTCTCTCTTCTGGCGCATCGCCGCGACCCGTTCGGGCGGCAACCGCAGAAACCTCGCCGCATTGTTGAAAAGCACGTCGCGCTTCTGCTCCGCCGTCAGGAAGGGCGCGGTGTCGATCGCTTCGAGAGCCACCTCGATGGCGGCGGGCCAGTTCATCTGATCGGAGCCGAACATCACGCGCTTGCCGAAGCCGGCCTCGACGATCCGTTGGAGATATCGGTAGAACTCCTGCCGCGGAAGCACGTAGCTGATGGCTCCGAGGTCGACGTGGACTTGGGGATGGGCCCAGAGGACGGCGAGGAGGTCGTCGAGCATCGGCCAGCCCGCATGCATGAGATAGACGCGAAGCTTCGGATGGCGGACGAGGGCCTCTTCGATCACGAGCGGGCTGTGCAGGCGCGCTCGGTAGCTCCCCATGCCGGGCAGATAGACGGCGCCGGGCGGGCCGGTGCCGACGTGGATTCCGACGGGAATGTCGAGGTCCTCGACCACCGCGAGGTAGGGCTCGAACTTCTCGTCGCTCGGCGACACTCCCTGGTACTGGATGGTGACTTCCGAAAACACGGCGTAGCCTTTTTCGGTGAGGGCTCGCCGAACCTCCTGGGGTGTCGGCACTCGGCTCTGCGCGAACCCGAACCCGAGGGCCGGAATGATCCGGTCGCCGCCCGCCTGCTTCCAACGCTCGAGCCGCGCGGCGTGGCCGCTCGTGACGCCGAAGATGTTCCGCCGCCTGAGGATCGCGAGCGTATGCTCCATGACCTCTTGATCCGTCGTGGGTCCCCAGATCGGGTTCGCGCAGGTCGGACTCTTGAGCCAGGCCATGAAACCGCTCGCCCAGCTCTCTCCCGTGCTGGCCACGGGAATCTCGGCGAGGGGGGCGCAGGCCGCCGTGGGGGGTGGACCGTTCGCATCCGCGGCGAGCGCATGGAGATGCATGTCGATGATGGGAGGCGGCACTTCCTGTGCTCCTCCTCCGGCCGCGACCATCAGGGCGAGGATCACCAGCGTCGTCGTTCTCGCGGGCACGTCGACCTCCTTCGAGCGCGAATGCGTTCCCCTAGGGGACCTCGTACGTCTCCCCGCCCTTCCCGAGCAGGTATTTGTCGAACCATCCCACGATGTGCTGCAGTCGCTCGATGCGGTGCCAGGGCCGGCCCGAACGCGAAAGCTCGTGGCTCTCGTCGGGGAAGCGGACCATCACGGTGGGCTTCTTGAGATATTTCAGGGCACGGAACATCTGCTCGCCGCCGCCACTGGCCGGGGTGCGCCAGTCGACCTCGCCCTCGATGAGCATGAGGGGCGTCTTGACCTTGCCGACCTGAGTGATGGCGGAGCGGGCGGCGAAGTCGGCGGATTGCTCGAAGGGGGCGCCGCGGAACCATCGGGGAGTGAAAAGCGTGAAGTCCGCGGTGTACCACCAGCCCGCCCAGTCGGAGATCGAGCGCTGGGAGACGGCGGCCTGGAAACGGTCGGTCTGGGTGATGGTCCAGTTGGTGAGGACGCCGCCGCCGCTGCCTCCGGTCACGCCCAGGCGCTTGGAGTCGACGAGGCCGCGCTTGATGAGCTCGTCGACGCCCGCCATGAGGTCCTTGTAGTCGTCGCCCGGGTAGCGGTACTGGATGATGTTGCCGAAGTCCTGGCCGTAGGCGCTGCTGCCGCGCGGGTTCGGGTAGAGGACGAGGTAGCCCTTGGCCGCCATCCACTGCACCTCGTGGAAGAACGTGAACCCGTAGGCCGCGTGGGGGCCGCCGTGGATGTTCAGGATGAGCGGGTACTTCTGCGAGGCGTCGAACTTCGGCGGCTTCTGGACGAAGGCGTTGATCTTCCTGCCGTCGAAGCTCGTGTACCAGAGGTCCTCGGGGGCGGTGAGCTCCAGCTCCGCAAAGAGCGGGTCGTTGAAGCGCGAGAGCTGCTTCCTCTGGCCGGTCGCCGCGTCCAGGACGTAGAGGTCGCCGAGCGTCGTCGGGTTGGAGACGACCATTGCGAACGTCCTGGCGTCCGAGGTCGCGGTGTACGACATCACCTCCTCGTCGCCCCTGGTCAGCGGCTCGACCTTTTTCGAGGCGAGGTCGAGCCGCTGCAGACCCACCCTTCCCTTCTCGCACGTCTTGACCACCAGAGACGTGCCCGCCCAGACGGGTGACGACGGGTGTGAGCCGCGAGGAGCGCGCTGGTCGCCGGTGGCGCCCCCGTCCACGTCGTAGTCGTAGGCCGCGGTGAGGTTCGTGGCGACGGAGGACGGTCCCACGTTGGCCACCAGCAGATCGGGCTGGTCGTAGGAGCGAGTGGGCTTGCCGGTCAAGGGCGAGACGATCGCGATGCGCTTACCGTCGGGAGAGAGCGCGTAGTCGCCGATCGTCCCCGCGACGTCGGCCGCCTTCTCGGCCTCGCCGCCCGCCACGGGCACGGAGAACACGTCGGAGTCGGGCTCCGCGTAGTACGGTTCCTTGACCCGGTTGGACACGAAGAAGATGCGTTGTCCGTCCGGCGACCACGAGAGGCCGTCTTCGGAGAAGCCGCCCGTCGTCAGCCGCTTCGGCTCTTGGCTCGAGTCGGCGGCGGAATCGATCGTCCAGACCTTCGACGGCCGAGTGGGGTCGAGGTAGCCCGGCCCGTTCAGGCGATACGTGGCCCGGGTGATCACGCGGACGTCGCTCTCGCGGTCTTCGTCCTTCCCGGGCTCCGGCTTGGCGTCCTTCCTGGCGAGGTCCTTGTCCGTCGTGCTGCTCGTGAAGGCGATCGTCTTGCCGTCGGGCGACCAGGCGGCGGCCCCGACGCTCTTCGGCAGGTCGGTGAGCTGTCGGGCCTCGCCGCCTCGGCGCGAGAGCACCCACAGTTGCGCGGGCTGGGGCTTGCCATCCTTCTCGAGGGCGCGGTTGAAGGCGAGCCGCGACCCGTCCGGCGCCCAGCGGGGGTTCGTGTCCATGCCGTTCGTGAAGGCGCGCGGGGCCTCGCTGCCGTCGGTGGGCACGATCCAGATCGCGGTGTCGTAGCCCTCCTTCTTCTTGTTCACCGTCACCCGCACGAAGGCCACCTGCTTCCCGTCGGGCGAGATCTGGGGGTCTGCGACCCAGACGAAGCGGAAGAGGTCGGTCTCCGTGATCAGGCGCTTCTCCGCGGCGCTCGTGGCGGCGGTGGAGAGGAAGGCGGCGAGGACGAGGCCAACGCGCAGGCGAGGACAGCCGAAGGGCATGGAGCCTCCTAGGGGACGGAGCGGGATCCTAGCCTATTCGGAGGGCTTCGTGATCGTCCGGCGGACTCGAGCGAGCGGCGCCTCGTCGTCGAAAGTCACCGTTCCGCGGGTCATCTGGATGCCCAGCCGATTCCAGATCGCGTCGAGGTCCATGTCCATGGCCGACGGCCCCATCATCGCGTAGAGGTCGCGCAGGACGCGGGTGCCCGTCGCCTCGTCCGCGGCGGCGAGGGCGCTCTCGATCGGCCAGTGCTCGCGGATGCTGCCACCCGCTTTCAGTAGGCCGCGGAGAGCGACGGGCAACCCCTTGCGGTTGCCCGTCTTCTCGCGGATCTGAAGCTCCGCGAGGAACCAGAAGAGGGCCCCGCCCCAGTACGTTCGGCCCCAGGACTGCGTGCCGTCGAGCCCGCGGCCGCCCTGACGGGAAAGGCCCTTCGGGAGGCCCTCGGCGAGGCCGCCCCAGACCTCGGAGGGCTCGATCCAGCCGGTGCGCGCCCGGGCCACGGGCTCCACGTACGTGGCGAGCCCCTCCTCGATCCAGTGTTGCTCCTCCGCCATGTCGGGGAAGGCGAGGTGGGTCATCTCGTGCGTGAGCAGCCAGTCCCGCTCGAAGTCGGCTTCCTTCGTGTCGCGGCCCACGAAGACGCGGATGACGGGGCGGCGACCGCCCCACGTCATCCCGCGGCCGATCCGTCCCGGGTGGCCCGTGACGACGTTGAGCCGCACGCGGTCCACGGGGAAGCGGCCGAAGTAGGATGAGACGGCGCGAGCGCAACGCTCGACCCAGGCGAGGAGCGCGGGCCGCGGCACGCTCGGCTCCGCGTCACCGATCGAGACCTCGATCGCGCCGCCTCCGACGGTGACGATCTCCGGCTGCGCGGCCCGAACCACGGCCGCCGTCCCCGCCAGCAGGATCGCGCCCGTAATCGTGAACGCCGCGCGTCTCGCCATGGCTCTTTCGATCGTATTCGGTTCTCGGGTAGTCTGGGCTTGGAGCCTGGCGATGGGACACGTCTTGATCACCGGAGGGGCCGGCTACATCGGGTCGATGCTCACGGGCGTCCTCCTCGAGCAGGGCGACCGCGTCACGGTGGTGGACAAGCTCCTCTTCGGCGGCGAATCGCTTCTCGCCTACCACCACCATCCGCGATTCCGGTTCACGCCGGGCGACGTCACGGAGCCCACCACCTTCGGCTTCGGTTCCGACGGCCTGCGAGTGGGCCGCCTCGAGCCCGCCCACTACGACGCGGTCGTCCACCTCGCGGCCATCGTGGGCTTCCCCGCCTGCCAGGCGGTGGGGAAGGACGTGGCCTGGCGCTACAACACGGAAGCGGTGGAGCGCGTGTTCGGGGCCGCGGAAAGGACGGGCGCGGGACGGTTCGTCTTCGCCTCCACCTACAGCAACTACGGCCTCTCCCCGGACGGGCAGCCGATGACGGAGGAGTCTCCGCTCCAGCCCCAGTCGCTCTACGCGGAGACGAAGATCGCGGCGGAGCGGTTTCTCCTCGAGAAGGCGCCGGCGTCGCGCTGCGCTCCCGTGTTGCTGCGCTTCGCGACACTCTTCGGCGTGTCCCCGCGCACGCGCTTCGACCTCATCGTCAACCAGTTCGTGCTGGAGGCGCTCACCCAGCGCCGGCTCGTCCTCTACCAGCGCGGCTACGCCCGCTCCTTCGTGCACGTCCGCGACGTGTGCACGGCCATCGCCGTGGCGGTGGAGGCTGACGAACAGGTCGTCCGCGGCCAGGTCTTCAACGTGGGGGGCGACGCCCAGAACCACACGAAGGACGAGATCGTGGAGATGGTGCGGCGGCACGTCCCGGGAACGGAAGTGGAGCTGCGCGACCTCACGTTCGGGGGGGACATGCGGGACATCCGCGTGTCCTTCGCCAAGGTCCGCGCCGCCCTCGGGTTCGTCCCGAGCCGGGACGTGGAGTCGGGGATTCGCGAGGTCCGCGACGCGCTGGCCGACGGCCTCATCCGCGATCCGCGCGACGAGCGCTACCGCAACTCGCGCTTCATCGTCCAGTAGGGCTCAGAGCCGGAACAGGTAGCTGATCTTCACGAAGAAACCGTCCGCGGCGCGCCGGAGCCCTCCGAAGCGTGCGCGTTCCGGCTCTTCGTGGGTGCTGCCGTAGCCGGCGAAGACGACGGTCCCCGGGTTCGGCTGGTAGGAGAAGAGCCAGTCCACCTGCAGCCGGCTCGTCTCAAAGCCGAGGGCCCGCCGATAGACGCCGGCGGAGTCCTTGATGACGATGGGCAGCTCGGTGCGGGTGTCGTCCCTGAGGTCGTCCTGGAGGCTCGTGTCGTACTCGCCCACCACCCGAAAGGAGATCGAGCGGGTGAGCTGGTACTCGATCTTGAGGCGGGGGATCTGGCGCCGCCCCACCGTAGTCCCGTCGCTTCGCCGCTTGAACTGCTGGAGCTGGTAGCCCGCGCTCGCCCGGAATTGCTCCGTGGGCCGCCAGTCCAGGCTGAGGGTGGCGTAGACGATGTCCGCGGGCGACCACTCGAAGAAGTTCTCGTCGCGGCCCCAGAGGAAGAAGAGGGACCCGGAGAACGTCCGGAACTGCGGGGTGTCGAGGCTCAGGACCCAGTCGAGGTTCTCGATGGCGGGCGTGCCCACGAAGGGCAGGATCTCCGCTCCCGCGGGGGTCGTCTTCAGGAGCGCGTAGTCGGCGTAGAGATCCTCGTCGTAGCGGAACTCCTCGATGAGCACGGACGCTCCCGCCTTCCAGCCCCCGCGGAGGTCCGCGCTGTTGTTGAGGTGCAGCTTCCGCTCCAGGGCCTGGCCCCCGGACACGAAGTCGCGGTAGCGCCAGACCCCGTTGAGCACGACGTCGGTGTTGAAGCGCTCGAAGATCGAGCCCTTCTTCCCGAACCAGCTTAGCCGATGGTCGAGATTGGCACGGGCGATGGCGGGGCGGGCGACGAAGCCAGCATCCGCCCGAAAGTCCTCGTCGATGCCGATCAGGTCGTAGCGCAGGCCGAACCGGCGCCCGTTGCGATCGAAGGTGGCTTCCCAGAGGGGGCCCGTGGCCGTCCTCTCCAGCGCGCGTGTGCGGCTCGCCGCGGCCTGCAGCTCCACCGTGTAGAGGTCGGCGAAGGCGATGCGGGCGTCGAGGCCCGCCACGCGGTTGGAATAACCGCCTTCGATCTTGTCCGTGTACACGACCCCCAGCTTCGACTGCCCGCCCAGATCGTGCTGGACGCGGAGCAGGTTGAAGAAGGGGCGGTTCTCCCCGGTCGCCGACGTCGCGACCTTGTCCAGCGAGGAGAGGAACGCGATCCCCGTCTCGGAGACCTTGCCCGTGAGCTTGGCCGCGAAGATCGGAGCCACGATCCGACGTGTGTAGATGAGCCGGTTCGGCGTCGTGAACTGCTCGATCCCGTCCAGGAAGAACGGGCGCTTCTCGGGAAAGAAGACGGCGGAGCGGGGATCGAAGGTGAACTGGCCGGCGTCGGCCTCCACCTGCGAGAAATCGGGGTTCACCGTCCCGTTCAGCGTGAGGTTCGGGGTCACGCCCCAGCGCACGTTTCCGCCGACCTCGGGACTGTCCGCGTCGTAGGTCCAATGGTCGCTCCGCCGCCGGCGCGCCGTCCATCCTGGCCGTGACCACCGGGTTGAGGTCGAGCACGAGGCCGGGGCGCAGGCCGTTGAGGCCGGAGAGCGTGCCCGACTGGGCGAGGAAGGAATTGCTGTTGCGCCGGGCCGGCGTCCAGCTGTGCTCGTGCCCGCGGCTCTGCACCAGCCGGATCACGCTCAGCCCCCAGTCCTGCGAGGGCGCCGACTGATAGCGCAGGCTCTTGAAAGGGATCCTCACCTCCACCGTGTAGCCTTCGTCGGTGAGCTTTCCCTTCGAGTCGAAGACGTAGTCGGCGCTGAGGTCGGTCTCCCCGCGCCCGGTCTGGAGCGTCCCGAAAGCGGCGCCGGCGGTGCGGGCGCCCTCCACGAGCGTGCCGTCGGCCTGGACCCCGAGCGGGTTCACCTCGAAGACGAAGGCTTGCCGGCCGTCGTTGTACGTGCTCAGGAAGATCTGGATGGAGTCGTCGGCCTCGATCTTGTCGCGGTTCGCGAGCGTCGCGCGCACCGTTCCCGAGGGCGCCTGGGCCCGGATCCCGAAATGGATCGCGCTCGGCGAGTACCACACGAGCACCTCGGTGGCTTCCTCCGCGGCCGCGCCGTCCACCGGCGAGTAGAGGGAGAAGTCCGTGAGGCGCGCGGCCGCGGCCCACGCCGGCTCGTCCAGGGTTCCGTCGATCGTAGCCGTGGCCTCGATCCGGGGGACGGCCACGCGGAGCTGACTCTGCCTACCGCTGTACGCCGGTGCCACCGACGGTGGCGTGAGCTGGGACGTCAGGCTCACGAGGAGCGCGAGGAGCATGGCCGGCGATCATACCCCCGCGGTGCTGAACTCGTTCCGGAACGGGTAGAAAGGTAACTCGGTCCGGACGGAGTTCTTTGACTGTCGCTACGGCGCGTAGCGGAGGTAGAACGGTGTTCTGGAAGACTTCGTCCGGATCGTAGCGCCGCTTGAGCTCGAAGAAGCGGTCGGCCTGAGGGTAGGCGGCGCGGAACTGCTCGTCGGTCGCGTGCAGCCGGTAAGGAAGGTAGTAGCGGCCCCCGCAACGGAGGGCCGCATCGATGAGCCTCCGCGTCAGGGACTGCATGCGGGCGTCGCCCTCCGCCGTGCGCGGATGGTGGAAGAGCATGACCAGGGCGAGGAGGTCCGAGTCGGCGTAGCGAAGGAACGTGTCGTCGTCGCGACGCACGTCCCTCACCGTTACGTTCAGCAGATCGCCCCGCTCCTCCAGGATCACGGGCCGGATCTGCTCGACGAAGACCTCGAGGTTGTGAGGCGGCACGAAGTACTCGTGGAGCACGTCCGTGGAGTCCGCGGAGCGGTTCTCGAACACCCCCACCGGCTGTCGTCAAGAGCTGGTTTCGGTAGACGCCCGACGCGAGCGCTCCGCCCAACCGCTTCTCCGCGGCCCACCGGAGGGTCTTGCCGTAGTCGCTACCCGCTTGGCCCCGGAACATTGCCCGCGTGAGGCCCTCGACCTCCGGAAACTCGACGGCCGAGGGTCGTCCCGCCGTCGACGGCACCCTCTGGAGGACAGTGAGGATGGCTTCCCGCAGCAGGCTCTCGGGGGCGACGGAGAGCCGCCCGTAGGCCATCCCGACAGTGGTGCCTCGCCGCACCCGTTCCTCGAAGGCCAAGGCAAGGCGCGAGACGGGCATTACGAGCCGCTCCGCGCGGTATTGCTCGTTGGGTACGACGTGCAGCTCGGCGTCGAGGATCACCCCGAAGAGTCCATATCCACCCAGCACGAGCGAGAAGAGCTCGGCATTCTCGGTTCGGCTGCAGCGGACGATCGATCCATCGGCAGCCAGCAGTCGAAAGCTCTCGACCGTCGAGGCGATGGGCGGTCGGTCGGTCTGCCATCCGTGGCAGTTGACGCTCAGCGAACCTCCGACGGTGAAAGAGTTGTTCGACTGCATGATGGCCACCGAGCGCCCTTTGGTGTTGAGGAAGGGGACGATCTCCGACCAATGCGCGCCCGCCTGGACCCAGAGGAGGCTCCGCGACTCGTCCAAGCGCATCGACCGTAGAGGCCGCATGTCGAGGACGACCCCGTCCTTCCGAATCGCGTGCCCGCCCATGCTGTGTCGAGCCCCCGCGATCGAGATGGATGTCCCCTCCGCGCGTGCCCGCCTTACTAGGCTGGCGAGCTGGCGCTCCGCGGCTTCCTTGTCGGCGGGGACGCTCCACACCTCTTTAACGGAGGTCTGGCTCAGGCCACTTGCGTCGTCGATCGTGCCTGCGGGCGGTCCCCGCCGGTCGGAGCAATCACGCAGCATCGCCCGGGCGAGGTGCACCCCGGGGCGCGCGAGGACCGCGACGACTACGCTCGCGACGAGGATGCTCGCCCAGAGTCCTGCCTTCGCCTTCACCCTACCCGCTCCGCACCCCGATCGCGAAGGCGCGCGCCGGGTTCGTGACGAGCAGGGTCTCGACCTGGGTGGCCGTGAGACCACGCTCACGAAGGGCAGGGACGAGCTTCTCGAGCAGGAAGGCATAGCCGTTGTAGCTGCCCCCTCCGAGCTCACCCACGTGGTACCAGCCCGCGTCCTGCGAGACGAGGAGCTGCGCGAGGTGGCCGCGTCGGACCAGGTCCGCGACCGCGTCGGCGTGGGCCGCGAGCGAACGTGGGCCGACTCCGTCGAGCTCGATCCATACTCCTGCGGCCGCCAGCTCCACCTGGATCCGGCGGTCCTGCTCGTTGTGGGCGTGGACCCAGACGTAGGCCGAGGGAGCGACGCGCTCCTCGCCCAGCACTTTGACGATCCCGCGGGCGGCTTCGCCGTCGCCCGTGTGGACCGCTATGGTGAGGCCGGTGGCGCGGTGCGCGCGTGCGGCCGCCACGATGAGCTTCCGATCGATCTCGGAGAGGGGTCCCGCGTCCACCCCGATCTTCATGAAGCCCGGCCGCACGCCGGTGCCCTCGATGCCGTCCCGAAACTCGGCGATCCACCGGGCGGCGAGTGCGTCGGCATCCTCCCGCCAGGCATGGGCGGGCACGTACTTGTCGTTCGCCGCTCCGTAGTAGCCGGTGTTGGTCAGGATGCGGACGCCGGTGGCGTCGGAGAGACGCCGCAGGAGGAGCGGATCCCGGCCGAGGAACGCGGGGGTGCAGTCCACTAGCGTTCGGACACCGGCCTTCCTTGCTTCCTCCAGGAACGGCCGCGCCGTGCGGAAGACGTCTTCAGCGCTGTAACGGTCGCGTCGGACACGGTCGGCGCCCACGAAGTCCACGAGTACGTGCTCGTGCACCAGGGTGAGGCCGAGGTCGGAGGCGGGAGAGGGACCGAGAACCGTCTCCACCCTCGGCGCCTCGAGGGCATGCGCGAGGACGGGAAGCGGCAATGCGGCGAGGAAGCCGCGGCGGTTCACGGAGACAGAGGATATTACGAACGGCGGCTACTCGTACCGGAGCGCCTCCACCGGGTTCAGGGTGGTCGCGCGGCGGGCGGGGAGGGCGGTGGCGGCGATCGCGGCGACGGCGATGAGGGCGGCGGCGGCGGCGATCGTGGCCGCGTCGGTGGCGCCCACGCCGAAGAGCTGGTTCTCGACCAGGCGGCCCAGGCCCCAGACCACGGGAACGGCCATGGCGACGCCGGCGATCACCATGGCGGCGGTGTCGCGGACGACGAGCCAGAGGGCGGCTCCGCGCGTCGCCCCGAGCGCCATGCGGATACCGATCTCGCGGGTGCGGCGCGTGACCACGAACGACGTGACGCCGTAGAGGCCGACGACCGCGAGCAGGATGGCGAGGCCCGCGAAAGCGGTGGCGAGGACGGCGAGCAGCCTCTCGTTCTGGAGCGCGCGGTCGAGCTGGTCGTCCAGCGTGCGCAGCTCCGCGATCGGCAGCGCGGGGTCGATCCTGCGCACCGCCGCTCGCATCGAGGCGAAGGCCGCGGCCGAGGGGACCCGCGTCCGCACGTAGAGCATCGAGGCGCCGATCGTCCCCTCGAAGAACGGGAAGAAGGCCTGCTCCTCCGGGTCGCGCAGGCCCCGCGCCCGGCGGCTGAAGGTCGGGACGACCCCGACGATCTCGATCGTCGTCTCGACGTTGGGGGCGGCGCCGAACGCAATCCGCGCGCCGAGCGGGCTCCGGTCGGGGAAGTAGCGGCGGGCGAACCGCTCGTTCACGATCGCGGAGCGGAAGCCGCGCTTGGGGTCTTCGTGCGCGTCCCGATCGTCGAAGTTCCGGCCCTCCACGACGCGCACCCCCAGCGTCTCGAAGAAGCGCGGGTCCACGGCGTTCAAGTGAACCTCGTCTTCGGCCACGAAGCGCCGGTCGGCATCCACGGTGAGGGGCGTGTTCCAGCTCCCGGGGCCCAGCAGATCGGAGGCGGAGAGGGCGGCGCTCTCGACCTCGGGCAGCTCCCGCAGGGAGTCCACGAGCCGCCGCAGGAGCGCCCGCGACTGCGGCCCGTCGTACCCGCTGCGGGGAGGATCGACGAAGAAGGCGAGAAGGTTGGTGGTCGCGAAGCCGGGACCTCGGGAACGGAGGTTGGAAAGCGTGCGCACGAAGAGCCCGGCCCCCACGAGGAGCACGAGGGCGAGGCCGATCTGGCCCACGACGAGCGCCTTCCGGAGGCCGAGACCGCCCGCGAGCGTCCGCGAGCTCTCCTTGAGGCTGAAGCCGGGGGGCGTGCGGCTCGCGTGCAGGGCGGGAACGAGGCCGAAGAGAAGGCCGGTCCCGAGGGCCACGAGGAGGGCGAACGAGAAGACGCGCGGGTTGACGGACGGGCTCAGGTCCACGGCTTCGGGGAGGAAGGAGATGAGGCCGGACGTCACGGCCGGGGCCATCACCATCCCGGCCAGTGCGCCCAGGAACGCCAGGATCGCGCTCTGCACCAGCAGCTCCCGGACGATGCTCCCGCGCGAGGCCCCGACGGCGAGGCGGAGCGCGGTCTCGCTGCGGCGGGCGTAGGCCCGGGCCAGGGAGAGGTTCGCGACGTTCAGGCACGCGAGCAGGAGGACGAGGCCAGTGGCCGCGAGGAGGACGAAGAGGGGCTGCTCGAGGCGCCGTCGGAGGTCGGACCGGCCCGCTGCCGCGGACAGGAGCTCGAGCGAGGCGGCCAGGAACTTCGTGCGCTCCTCCTCCTTCACCACGGGCCAGCTCGGGTCCTGCGTGTCCGCCACGAGCATCGCCTTGAACCACGGCTGGAGGGCGGCGGTCGCGGCCTCCCGGGTCACGCCCGGCTTCAGGCGGCCGAACACGTGGAGGAAGCGGCCCCGCCTGTCGTCGAGCCAGTCGAACTCCGGCGTCGCCTGCTTCTTCATCATCAGGGGGACGAAGAGCGACGTGACTTCGCCGAAGTCGATGCCGCGGAACCCCTGCGCCGCCACCCCCACGATCGTCATCGGGTAGCTGTTGACGCGCACGGTGCCGGCCGACGACGTCCGTCCGCCCGCCCATCCGGTTCTGCCAGAAGTCGTACGACAGCACGACCACCGGGTGTCCCTGGGGCGTGACGTCGTCCGACTCGTCGAGGACCCGCCCGAGCGCGGACCGGACGCCGAGCACCTGGAAGTACGCTGCCCGACACGATATCCGCCTGCACCGGCTCCGCCGATCCCTCGAGCGCGAGGTGAACCGTGGCCGGGTGACGGGCGAACACGCCGTCGAAGACCGTGTTCTCGGCGGCGATCTGTCGGAACATCGGATGGGGGAGCAGGTTGGCGCTTCCCCAGCCGGGGCCGACGAAGGTGCCCTTCCAGTTCAGGAGGACGAGCTCGTCCGGCTCGCGGACGGGCAGCCGGCGGAAGAGGGCCTGGTCCACGAGAGAGAAGATCGCCGAGTTGGCTCCCACCCCCAGGGCGATCGACAGGAGGGCCACGGCCGTGAACGCGCGGTCTCGGCGCAGGCCCCGAAGGGCGTGCCTTACGTTGTACCAGAGCCTTTCGAGCATCGACGCACCTCCGGCGGACTCGTCTTGCGGTTGAGACGCTTCGGATGGGGAGAAGGTTCGGATCCGGAGCGGGCCCACCCTTCTCGGTCCGGACCGAGTTGCCGGTGCTAGGATGCGTTGGTGCGGACGAGTGCCTCCTTCCTTCTCCTCCTGACGTCGATAGCCACCGCCGCCGCGCAGCACGATCACCCGCAGGGCGACTGTGCGCAGTTCTCCTGGGACATGACCCGGGAGTTCGAGTTGCTGCGTGCGCAGCCGATCGCGCTCACGGCACTCGCCGCCGCCGACCCCCAGGCCCGCCTCGCGCCCCTCGAGCAACGCCTGGACCTCACGCTGCTGCCGTCCCGGCAGGTGAAGCTCCAGATCGCCCCGCGTCGCGAGCCCGCGCCCGACAGCTTCGCCGGAGTCCTGAAGCTCCGCGTCCCCCGGCCGGGTGGTTACCGCCTCTCGGCGAGCCAGCGCCTGTGGATCGAGCTCGTCGGTCCCGCCGGGGTCGTGAAGTCGAGCCGGTTCGCGATGCAGGCGGGGTGCGAAGCGCTTCGCAAGAGCGTCGCCTTCCCCCTGGAGGCGGACATCGACTATTGGGTCGAGCTCTCGGGCGGCCCGACGATCGATCCCGTCCTCCTGATCACGCCCGACCGCTAGTACGTCATGGGGATCTCGGACGACCACCGCCGCGAGCTGGACGAGCGGGGCTTCGTCCGCCTTCCCGGGTTCATCGTCCCCGCGCGCCGGCAGAAGCTGGTCGATCGGATCGAGGCACTGTTCGCCGAGGAAGGCGACCACGCGGGCGGCGAGTTCAAGCTGGAGCCGGGTGCGCGGAGGCTCGCCAACCTCGCGGACAAGGGCGAGGTCTTCGTGGACTGCGTGGTGGAGCCGCGGGTCCTCGAGTACGTCGGCCACGTGCTCGGGTCGTCCCTCAAGCTGAGCAGCTTGAACGCGCGCTCCGCGAACCCCCGGAGCGAGGAGGCGCAGCCGCTGCACGTGGACGCGGGAGCACTCCCCGACGAGCGCGGGTTCTGGGTCTGCAACACGGTCTGGATGCTCGACGCCTTCACACCGGACAATGGGGCGCTCCGCGTCGTTCCCGGCTCTCATCGATTCGGACGACGGCCGCAGGAGGCGCTCGACGACCCGCGCCGGCCGCACCCCGACGAGGTGCTGGTCACGGGTATGGCGGGCGACCTCGTGGTCATGAACGCCCACCTGTGGCACGGGGGAACGGCCAACCGCACCGACCGCGCGCGCCTCGCCCTGCACGCCTTCTACTGCCGCCGCGACAAGCCGCAGCAGCAGTACCAGAAGGAGCTGCTGCGCGTGGAGACCCAGCGCGCGCTCTCCGCGACCGCCCGCGACGTACTGGCCCTCGACGATCCGCTGAACGACGCGCTCGCCCGGGAAGGCTCGGGGGCGAGCGGCTTCATGAAATAGGAGACCCCGCGCGATGCTCGCCGCCCCCGTCCTGCTCCTCGCCAGCGTGCTCGCCGCGGGCGCGGAGACGGGAAAGACGATCACGATCACCGTGGTGGGCACGAACGACCTTCACGGAGGCGTCGCGCCGCGCAACGGCAAGGGGGGACTGGCTCTGTTCGCCGGTTACCTCGCCAACGTGAGGCGCGCTCGGGCCGCCAACGGGGGAGCGGTGCTGCTCGTGGACGCGGGAGACATGTTCCAGGGGACGCTCGAGTCCAATCTCGCGGAAGGCGCTCCCGTCGTGCGCGCCTACAACGCGCTCGGCTACGACGCCGTGGCGGTGGGAAATCACGACTTCGACTACGGCCCGGCGGGAGAGGCGTCCGTCCCGCGCTCGCCCGCGGACGACCCGTTCGGCGCCCTCAAGGCCCGCGCGGCCGAGGCCCGTTTCCCGTTCCTCGCCGCGAACATCCTCGACGCCGCGACGGGCAAGCCCGTCGCGTGGCCGAACGTCCGGCCCACGGCGATCGTCGAGAGGGCGGGGGTGAGGATCGGGATCGTGGGCGTCTCCACGGAGCACACGCTGCGGACGACGATGGCGGCTAACGTCGCCTCGCTGGCGATGGCGCCTCTCGCGGAGACGATCGCGGCGAGGGCGAGGGAGCTCCGGCAGGAGGGGGCGCAGGTGGTGGTGGTGACCGCCCATGCGGGCGGTGACTGCCGCGGGTTCACGGACCCCGATGACCTCACGAGCTGCGCGCCCGGGCAGGAGATCTCGGCGGTGGCCCAGGCGCTCCCCGCGGGTCTCGTGGACGCGATCGTGGCCGGGCATCGTCACGAAGGAATGGCCCACCGCGTGAACGGCATCGCAATCGGCGAGGCGTTCACGGGAGGCCGAGCCTTCTCGCGGATCGACCTCATGTTCGACGTCACCCGCGGTCGGGTGACGTCGGCGCAGCCGAGGGCGCCGCAGGAGATCGTACCCGGGAGCTACGAGGGGGCGCCGGTGGTCGCGGACGCGGCGATCGCGGCGCTTTTCGCTCCCGACGTGGAGCGCGCGCGCCGACGGAGGGAGGAGCGGCTGGGGCCGGTGCTCCAGGCCGCGTTCGTCGCAACGTACGACGCCGAATGCGCGGAAGGCAACCTCTTTGCCGATCTCCTCCTGAAGGCCCGCCCGCAGGCCCAGGTGGCCCTCGTCAACGGCGGGGGACTGCGCGCGGATCTCCCCGCCGGTGACCTGACCTACGGCGCGCTCTACGACGCCCAGCCCTTCGACAACCGCGTGGCCGTCGTGACGATGACGGGTGCCCAGCTCTCCCAGGCGATCGCGGAGAGCCTCGGGGGCTCCGGGGGAATCCTGTCCGTCGCGGGAACCCCCGCCCGCGCCCGGTGCGAGGCGGGCGTGCTCGTCGTGAAGACTCGCTTCGCGGAGGACGAGCGGGTCCTCGTGGCCACCAACGAGTTTCTCGCGACGGGGACGCTCGCGCGACTCTCGCCGGAGGCGATCGCGCTCGACGACGACTCGTCGATCCGCGACGAGATGGCGGGTGTCCTGCGCACGCGCAAGGGCCGCCTCCGCCCCCTGGACGTCTTCGACCCGAGTCGGCCGCGCCTCGTGTACGAAGGCCGGCGGCCGCTCCGCTGCGCCTCGCCGGAAGGGGCGGGCCCGACCTCGCCCTGACGCCGGGATAATATGCGGCGGGTCCTGCGCAAATAGGAAGGAACACCATGCGGCAGCGTGCGTTCGGGCGTCTGGGCTGGCCGGTCTCGGAGATCGGCTACGGCATGTGGGGCATGGGGGGCTGGACGGGGTCGGACGACAAGGAATCGCTCCTCGCCCTCGACCGGGCGATCGAAGGCGGATGCAACTTCTTCGACACCGCCTTCGCGTACGGCGAGGGGCGAAGCGAGCGCCTCCTCGGGGAGGCTGTCCGCCGGCATTCCGGGCGGGCCCTCTACGTCGCCACGAAGGTGCCGCCGAAGAACCGCCGCTGGCCGGGCAAGGCGGACACGCCGCCCGGCGACGTGTACCCCTTCGACTACGTGGTCGAGATGACGCGAAACAGCCTGGCGCACCTGGGGCTCGAGCGGATCCACCTGCAGCAGCTCCACGTCTGGAGCGATGCCTGGGTGGAGGACGAGGGCTGGCGGCGGGCCGCGGAGTACCTGAAAAAGGAAGGGCTCGTCGAGGGCTTCGGCATCAGCGTCAACCGCTGGGAGCCCACGAACGTGATCGCGGCCCTCCGCACCGGCCTCGTGGACGCGGTCCAGGTCGTCTACAACGTCTTCGACCAGGCCCCGGAGGACGAGCTATTTCCCGTCTGCCGCGAGCGGAACGTGGCGGTGATCGCGCGCGTCCCCTTCGACGAGGGGAGTCTCACCGGGACCCTGACGGTGAACGATCGCTGGCCGGAAGGGGACTGGCGCAACCTCTACTTCCGCCCGGAGCGGCTGCCGGAGACCGTCTCCCGCGTGGATCGGCTGCGCGCGCTTCTGCCCGAGGGCTCGTCGCTTCCCGACCTCGCCCTGCGGTTCATCCTCCACAACCCGGCGGTCTCCACCACGATCCCGGGGATGCGGAAGCCGGGGCACGTGGAGGCCAACCTGCGGGCCGGTGCCGCTCCTCCGCTGCCGGAGGCGACGCTCGTCGCGCTCCGCGATCACCGGTGGGAGCGCGACTGGAAGGTGGCCTGACACTTTCTGGAACCCTTCGTCTTCAGGGGTGTCCAAGCGAACGGAATAAGCGGGCGGCGCACGCCGTAACCACAGTCGAGCCTGCCTCCTCCGGGCACGGCGGAAACGGGAGCAATCAATGAAGACCAGACTGCCGTTGTCGGGGCCTGCCTTGCTGACGGTTCTCGCTGGCGTGGGCTTCGTCGCCGCCCTCGCGGTGCCTTCCCTCATGAGGGCCCGGATGGCCTCTTACCCCGAGCCGGCTCGCAGGCTCGCGCAGCTGGAGGCGCTCGTACCTCCGACGGCCGCGCCGCTTCGGGCCTCTCCCAAGTCCGCGACGACCGAACCGGAAGCCGCCCTTGAGCTGGAGGCGGCAAGCGTCGGCGTGCCCGGCGGCGTCGTGGGAGGCGTGGTGGGCGGGCTGCCGGACGGCCCGTACCCGTTGCGTTCGCTCAAGCTCCAATCGCCGGCGCGCGAGGAGGCTTACGACGCCCCCGCGTTCAACACCGAGGCCTACGACCACATCCGCGACAACGCCTTCCTGACCGTGGCCGCGAACCCGCTCTCCACGTTCTCCGTGGACGTGGATACCGCTTCCTACGCGAACGTCCGCCGCTTCCTGAGCGACGGACAGCGGCCTCCGAAGGACGCGGTGCGAATCGAGGAGCTTGTGAACTATTTCCGGTACGACTATCCGGACCCGGAAGGGGAGGCGCCCTTTTCGATCACGACCGAAGTCGCGGCGTGTCCCTGGAAGAAGGACCACTTCCTCGCCCTCGTCGGTCTCCAGGGCCGGCAGGTTCCGGACCGCGACGTGCCACCCCGCAACCTCGTCTTCCTGATCGACGTGTCGGGCTCGATGAACGACCCGCGGAAGCTGCCGCTCCTCAAGGAGGGGATGGGCCTGCTCGTGGACCAGCTCCGCCCCGAGGACAAGGTCGCGATCGCCGTGTACGCGGGCACGTCCGGCCTCGTCCTTCCCGCTACCCCGGGCGACAGGAAGGCGGAGATCCGGGCCGCGCTGGGGAGGCTCCAGGCGGGAGGCTCCACCGCGGGGGGCGAGGGCATCCAGCTCGCTTACAAGGTGGCGGCGGAGAGTTTCCTGCAAGGCGGCGTGAACCGCGTGATCCTCGCCACCGACGGCGACTTCAACGTCGGCATCACGAGCGAGGGCGACCTCGTGCGCCTCATCGAGGAGAAGCGGAAGACCGGCGTCTTCCTCTCCGTGCTCGGTTTCGGGGAAGGCAACCTGAAGGACTCGACGATGGAGAAGCTCGCGGACAGCGGCAACGGGAACTACTCGTACATCGACTCGCTCGCGGAGGCGCGCAAGGTGCTCGTGAGCGAGGCAGGGGCCACGCTCTTCACGATCGCCAAGGACGTGAAGATCCAGGTGGAGTTCAACCCCCGGCAGGTCTCGGCCTACCGGCTCCTCGGCTACGAGAACCGGGTCCTGCGCGCCGAGGACTTCTCGGACGACCGCAAGGACGCGGGGGAGATCGGGGCCGGGCACTCCGTGACCGCGCTCTACGAGATAGTACCCGCGGGCGTGGCGGCATCCGTGCCGGGAGTGGACCCCCTGAAGTACCAGGACGCGGGGCGGGCCTCTGCGGCGGCCGGGAGCGGCGAGCTCCTCACGGTGAAGCTCCGTTACAAGGAGCCGGACGGGGAGCGGAGCCGCCTGCAGAGCGTGGCCGTCAAGAGAGGCGAGCCATCGCAGAAGGCGTCGGCCTCCCTCCGCTTCGCCTCCGCCGTGGCCGCGTTCGGCATGCTGCTGCGCGACTCGGAGCACAAGGGGAGCGCGAGCTGGGAGACGGTGCGCCGCCTCGTCGCGGAGGCGGGCGGGGAGGACGCGGAGGGCTACCGGGCGGAGTTCCTCGGGCTCGTGGATCGGGCGGAGGCCCTCACGAGCGGGCCGCGGGTCGCGATCACGAGGTGAGGCCGGACGTCCCGTTGTAAGCTACGCCGCGACATGGAACGACTCCGCGTCGCGGCGTGGCTCTTCATGGCACTTCCGGTCTCCTCGGCGCCGGCCCCGGCGGCGGAAGCGCCGCGGCGTCCGGGGGTGATCGCTCACCGGGGCGTGGTGGCCGAGGCGCCCGAGAACACGCTACCCGCCATCAAGAAAGCCATCGACCTCGGCTGCGCCATGGCCGAGATCGACCTCCGCTACACCTCGGACGGGGAGGTCGTCCTTCTCCACGATGCTTCGCTCGAGCGCACGACGAACGGCCACGGCCTCGTGGCCGCGAAAACGCTCGCCGAGCTTCGGGAGCTCGACGCGGGGGCCTGGTTCAAGCCGGAGTTCCGCGGCACGCGCATCCCCACGTTCAAGGAGGCCGTGGAGCTCGCCCGCGGCCGGATCCAGCTCTACCTGGACCTCAAGGAGCATGATCCGCTTCCCGTGGTCCGGCCGGTGGAGGCGCTCCAGGCGCGCTCCTTCGTGTTCTACCGTCCTTATTCGTACGGGGCCGTTCGGCAGATCCTCGCCGAGAGCCCGTCGTCGCGTCTCTTGATCGACCTCGGAGACTGGGCGCAGGCCCCCGGCTTTCTCGAGACGCTTCGTCGCGAGCTGCCCACCGCCTCCGTCTCCAGCGACTGGGCGAACTGGACTCCGCAGGCGTTGACGGAGACCCGCAAGCGGGGCCTGCCCACGCTCGTGAACGTCCTGGGGCCCGCGGACACGCCGGAGAACCTGAGACGCGCGCTGGAGCTGGGGTTCGACTACATCCAGACCGATCGCGCCCGTGATCTACTGGAGATGATACGGACGAGCGTCCCTTAGTCCTCGGCCCGAGGTCGTTCTACTCGTAGCACTGCACGAGGATCGCTTTGCCCAGGCCCGACTTGGTCCCGGGCGTGCAGCTCGCGCCATCCGGCGCACAGCACCAGCAGGCGTCCAGGACCTCGGTGAGGCCGCCGCTCGGAATGGTGACGTCGTTCGTGGGGCCGGCGTTGCTCTTGCCGCAGGCGCCGTCCACCATGGGCGCGCTCCGGACGAGGACGCGCGCGCCCGTGAAGTTCAGGTAGATGGGGGAGCCGGCGGTACCGGGGAAGGCGAGGGCGGTGACGGCCTTCTCGTTCCGGAGGAGCTGGCGGTAGATGACGATGACGGGGTCGCCGGGCTTGTAGCGGGAGGCCTCCTCGATGACGGGGACGTCGAATCGCCAGGCGAGGCGCTGGCCGTCGTCCGCCTTGATGAAGATCCGATTCTGCGACTTGTCGACGCTCTCGAGCTTCCCGCGCACGCTTTTCTGCGGGGGCGTAGCACTCGCGGGGGCCTGGGCGGCCGCTTCACGCACCGAGGCGGCGGCACAGAACGCCAACAGGACGACGAGCGCGCGACCGGCTTCCGACCGGAAACTGCCCATGTCTCTCCTCCCCGGTGGACGGTCAGGCGGCCCACCGACCCGCCGCAGCCTATCACCGTCGGCGCTCTCTCTTGACACACATTGGGGGTGGAGGGTTCGGGGCGACCAGGTCCTTCGCCTTCGGCATCGCCCATGCAAGTATTGGGGTCACCGAGGTTTCTGCTCATGCACGAGAAGATCAGGTTGGGACCCATCCGCATCTCTTATCTGGCCAGCGTGCTGGGGCTTGCTCTCCTGGCGGTCCGGCCGGCCATGGCCCAGACCCGCTACGTCGTCCAGGACCTGGGGGCGCTTCCCGGGTTCGCGCACAGCTTCGGTTGGGCCATCAACGCCTCGGGTCGCGCGACCGGCAGCTCGACGTCGGCCTCGGGCAACAGCGAGCGGCTCATCCGCTTCACGGACGGAAGTGGTCTCCAGGATCAAGGGGGTACGGGCGAGCACAACGTGGGACTGGGAATCAACGCACAAGGCCAGGTGGTTGGCACCCGCGCGCGCACGCAGAGGCGTGCCCTCCTCTACACCGACGCCGCCGGGCTCCGGGACCTCAATACGCTGATCGATCCGTTGCTGGGCTGGGTCCTCCTGGCTGCGAACGACATCAACGATGCCGGGCAGATCGTCGGCGACGCATTCAACAACTTCACCGGGCAGACGCACGCGGTCAGGCTGCAGCCCGCGAGGCGCCGCCGCGCAAGCCAGAGCCCGCTGAGGGAGGGAATCAACATACCGAGGTGAGATCCCTGAGAGGCTCACCCGATGTCGGAGGGGGCCATGGCCAAGACGAGATACGAGCTCGACACCCGCATCCTGGCGGTCGTCTTCCTGACCGCCATCCCCTTCATGGCGTTCGGCGCCTACGTCATCGTGCACATGGCCAAGGGACAGCTGCGCGAGTCCGTGGGCCTGGGCCTCGAACAGCGCGCCGTCGAGACGAAGCTCGCCCTCGAGCGCTACCTCGGTGAGCAGATCGTCGACCTTCGGATGGTGTCGCTGGACCCCCTCATCCGGAGCGCCGTCTTCCCACCGGGCTCTACGCGAAAGCCGGACGACGCTCGTCGCCTCGAGCAGGCCTGGGCCTCCGGCGGTGATCCGCGGGCCGTTTCCACTCTTCTGGAATCGCCGGTCGCGGCACGCCTGCGGGAGGTAGTCGGAGTACAGCCGGCCTTCAGGCTCGTGCAGATCGTGGGGCCGACCGGCGAGCTGGTGGCGTCCACGGGCCGGGCCGGGCACCTCCAGCAGGGCGAAACCGCCTGGTTCAAGGCCCTGGCGGACGACGAGGTCGGCGAGCGGGTATTCGTGGGGGACATGCACCGCCTGGCGGGATCGCAGGCAGTGGTGCTCGAGGTCGCCTACCCGATCCGCGACGCTGAGAGAAGGTGGCGGGGAGGCGTGAGGGGGCTCGTGGATGCGAGCGCCCTCTACGGCGTGCTGGCCCCGATCCGCGTCGGCCGCACCGGACACGCCGTCCTCCTGCGCTCCACGGACGGCCTCGTGCTGGCCTCGGACGAGAGCGAGCACATCCTTCGCCAGATATTCCCCGGCTTCCCCTCGCTCCAGGGCGCGCTCAAGGGCTTCCCCCTGGGCGAGCAGGGAGAGGCGCTCTTCGGAAAGCGGAGTCAGCGCCGCGGCTACTGGACGATCCCGCAGGTCACGAGGAAGGGCGAGGACGGCAAGGAGGTCTGGATCGAGCCCGCCCGCCTCGTGGGTTTCACCCCTGTGGACCAGATCCCCAACGTGAAGTGGGTGGTGGCGGTGGAGCAGGACCTCGACGAGGCCCTGGCTCCCATCGCGGGCGTGACCCGCTACCTCTGGCTGTACTTCATCGGGGCGTTCGTCACCGTCATTCTGCTGGCCTCGTACTTTTCGTTCAAGGTCGAGAAGCCGGTCATCGCGGAGGATCTGCACCTGCACGAAGCGCACACCCCCTCGGGGGTGCACCCCACCGAGCGCTGACACCGAGCCCCTGGACTCGCCGCCCGCGCGCCGGGCCGTCTCGTCGGCCAGTACTTTTGCACAAAGTGCCACCCGCGGTTGAGCCCGACGCCCCCGTACAGGTGGCCAGCGTACCCCATCCCGCGAACTACGGCGTGGCACGCTGCTTGCTCCCTTCGAAGTCACGGAAAGAACTAGCGCCGTGCACTCGGGCTTGCGATGAGCCAAGAGTCGAGCACCGGACAGAAGACAGAGCCGGGGGTTCCGCAGATCGCGCCCATCCGGGCTCCGGCCTGCGTGCTGCAGATCTACGGTGGCTCCGTCGGACGGCGGTACGAGTTCGGCTCGCGCGAGTTCGTGATCGGGCGCGACCCCGACAACGACATCTCCGTCGACCTCACGACCGTCTCGCGTCGGCACGCCCGCATGTTCGAAAAGGACGACGGGGCGTGGGTGGAGGACCTGGGGAGCATGAACGGAACCCTCGTCAACGACGTGCAGATCGACGGCCCCCATCCGCTGCGGAACGGCGACCAGATCAGGTTCGGCGGCTCCATCCTCAAGTTCATCGAAGGGGGCAACGTCGAGGCGCTGTATCACGAGGAGATCTACCGTCTCATGATCACCGACGGGCTCACGGGGGCGGCCACCCAACGGGCCTTCGCCGAGTTCCTGGAACGCGAGCTGCTCCGCGCCAAGCGCCATGCGAGGCCGTTGGCTCTCGTGATGCTGGACATCGACCACTTCAAGGAGGTGAACGACAAGAACGGTCACCTCGCCGGCGACTACGTCCTGCGGGGCGTGGTCGCGGCCGTGCGGTCGGAAGTGCGGGGCGACGAGCTGCTCGCACGCTACGGCGGAGAGGAATTCGCGGTGGTGCTGCCGGAAACCAACATGGACGATGCGGCGCGGTTCTGCGAGCGCATCCGAACGAAAGTGCAGGCGCAGACGTTCCGCTGGAAGGAGCAAGCGATGAGCGTCACCATCAGCATTGGCGGCACGTCGAGCCTGCCCGAGGAGGACCAGCCCGCGCTTCTCGCGCGAGCCGACGCCCGCTTGTACGAGGCGAAGCGGACCGGTCGCAACCGTTGCGTCCTGTCCTGACGCGATGGGCGGGGTCACCCTTCGTACTCGTTCCGGAACGAGCACGAAAGGTAACGCTTGGCGGCGGGAGCGGACCCCCTCAATAGGGCGAACACCAGCACCAGCCGGTCCAGTCACAGCGCAAGACAGGCGGGTGCGTGCCCGTCGACGACGGTGCGGATCCGACTACGCGATCGCGGGGGCCCCCGCCGCCGGGGCGGCTGCGCGCAGGGCACGGACCTGCCACGTCGCCCCGATCAGGTACAGCAGGAAGAACGCGCCGTAGAGCGGTGGGAAGATCGGCGCTTCGGGGCTCACGACCCAGGGCGCGCTCGGGGGAACGCGCGTCAGCGTTTCCGTGACCGTCGGGATCGTGATCAGGAAGACGGTGAAGGAGTAGAGGAGCGCCTCCACGTAGACGGACGCGCGACCGAAGAGTCGCGTCTTCCCGGCGAGAGCCGCCGTCACGAGAGCGACCACGATCACGACGCCGAGGATGAAGGGCGGGGTCGCGATGCCTTTCCGGAGTATCGGGAAGCCGGTGAGCGTCGTGATCCAGAGCGTCCAGAGGTAGAACCGGCCAGCGCTGGAGCGGGGGGAAATCCCCCTGTCCCGGTAGAGCGCGAAGGTGGCCGCCGCCACGTTCACGAGGCTCAGGATCGTGTGGAAGAGCCCGAGCGGCGTGAGCTGAAACGGGGTCAGGAGCGTCATGGGTCCTCCAGCCTCGGGAGCCGACGACGAAGTCTAGTTCACTTCGGGGCGCGTCGCGGTTTCGTGCGTGCTCCCTCGAGGGAGTCGTCGAGGGCGAGCCATGCCGCGAGGGCGGCCCGCTTCTCGTCCTGCGTCCAGGGCGACCCCACGACCTTCCCCCACTCGGCGATCCGACGCTGCAGCTCCGGGAGCGGGTGCCCGAGCGACTGCTCGGCCTCCTGCTCCAGCTCGCGTTCCTTGACCCCCACGACACGGAGCCCGTGATTCTCTGCAGCCTGCCGGAGGACGTCGCGGAAGAGCTCTCCCTCCGCGGCGTGGATGAGGGCGTGGGAGGCGAGGATGCCGCGCAGGTCGGGAAGGGGCCGTCCCGCCGCGAGCAGGACGCCGCTCGCCACCGCGTCGTGCCCCGCCGTCCGCAGCTCCGAAACGGCGTCCTCCACCGCTTTGTCCGCGAGCGATCGCGCTTCTGCGGTGGCGCGGCGGACGAGATCCGCCGCCGCGGGGAAGGGCCGTCCTTCCGCGGCGTGGAAGGGCTGCCGCGGCGTGCGGCGCGAGAGCGGGACGCGCCGCCTCAGGACGATCGCGGGGGCCGCGGGTGGTCCGGCGACGGCGACGAGCACGGCCCAGCCGGAGTGCGACCGGAAGCCGAGCGCGGCCTCGCTCCGGCCCGGCTTCGACCCCGCTCTCGCGCGCTTCTCCAACGCGGAGACTGTCTCACGAGTTCATGACATCTTCTGTCATATACCGACCGGGGCCTCGAGTTTTCCGACGACCAGGGGACCGTCAGAACCCCGGAGGGCGTTCGTCCGTGACTCCGAAGGCCTTCTCGAGGGCCAGGCCCACGCGGCCGAGGGTGCCCTCTTCGAACAGGCGGCCGATGAGGGTGATCCCGTGGGGCACGCGGCGCGGTGGCGAGAGCTTCGGCAGCGGCCGTGCGGGGTCGGGAGCCCAGTCGCTGCGCGCCTGGCCCACCTCCACGAAGCCGGCGCGCAAGGTGAGCGAGGGATGGCCGGTCTGGTTGGAGATCGTGAGCATCTCGTCGCGGAGCGAGGGGACGAGCAGGAGGTCGACTTCGCTCGAAGAGGCGGGCCATTTCTCCCGCGACACGGCGGCGCAGGCGGTCGGCCTGCACGAAGTCCACCGCGGAGAGGAAGCGCGACTGGCGGAAGATGTTCGGCCAGGCGTCCGGCACCTGCATCTTCAGGGAGTCGATGCCGCGGCTGAGCGTCAGCTCTTCGAACGCCGCCGCCGCCTCCGCGAAGAGGATCACGTTCAGCGAGCCGTACGGCCAGTCGGGGAGCCGGACCTCGACGGGCACCATCCCCAGCCGGCGCACGGTCTCGAGGGCGGCGCGATCGACGTCGGTGGCGGGGGACTCGGCCATCCACTTCGGGAAGTAGCCGACGCGCAGGCCCTTCACCCCCGCCGTGGCATCGAAGTCCAGCGAGCAGGGGACGCTCGACGACGTCGCCGGGATCGGGGCCGGAGAGCGCGTCGAGGACGAGGAGCGAGTCCTCGACGCCCGCGGGTCATGGGTCCGAGCTTGTCCAGCGACCAGCAGAGCGTCATGGCCCCGGTGCGCGGCACCCGGCCGAAGGTGGGACGCAGGCCGGTGACGCCGCAGCGCATGGCGGGAGCGATGATGCTGCCCCCCGTCTCGCTCGCGAGCGAGAAGGCCACGCACGCGGCGGCGGTGGCCGCGCCGGGACCGGCGCTGCTCCCGGAGGAGCCCTCCTCGAGCAGCCAGGGGTTCTTCGTCTCGCCCGCCGAACCAGATGTCGTTGAGGGCGAGCGCTCCCAGGCTCAGCTTCGCCACGAGCACCGCGCCCGCCTTGTGCAGCCGGTCCACGACCGCCGCGTCCTTGTCCGGCACGCGCGTCCGGAACGGCTCGGCCCCGTACGTGGTGGGGATGCCCGCGGTGTCCACGAGGTCCTTGGCTCCCCAGGGGACGCCGTGGAGCGGACCGCGATAGCGGCCGGCCGCGATCTCCGCGTCCGCGCGCCGGGCCTGCTCGAGGGCGAGGTCGCGCGTGAGCGTGATCGTGCAGTTGATCTTCGGCTGGAAGCGCTCGAGCCGCTCGAGGTAGATGCGGGTCAGCCGCTCGGAGGTGAGGGCGCGCGACTGGATCCAGCGCGAGAGGGCGGGCAGCCGCGCGAACGCGATGTCCTCGTCGCGCGCGGGCACGGGACCCGGCGCCGCCTCGGTACGCACGAACCGGCGCGAGGCGGGCTGGATCGTGACGCCGGGTATCGCGGGATTCCAGAGGCTCGCCGGGGCGAGAGCGGGGTCGAGCGCGACCTTGCGCGGCCCCGTGCGCCGTTCGTAGAGGGGCGCCAGCGAGACGCGCCAGTTTCCCGCGGCCTGCGCGCGCTCGGCCGGAGTGAGCGGAACCTGCACGAGCTTCTCGGCCTCGGCGAACGTCCCGGGGCTGACCTCGGGACCCACGGTGGGACCGGTCCCGAATGCGGGGGGCATTCCCGGCGGCGGCTTGGGCGCCTCCGTCTCCTGGCCGCGGGCGAGGGCGGCCGGGCCCGCGGCCGCGCCCGCGAGTCCGACGAGGGAGTCCTTGAGAAAGGAGCGGCGGGTTCTGGACATGGCCGCCATTCTACCCGCCGAGCGGCGCGTCCGGCCCGCGAGGGTCCTGAAGCTCGGCGGCCTGATCCTGACGGCCTCTCTACGAATTGCCGGCGGGCGGCAGACGAGGTTTCACGGAAGCGAGGGCGGCCAGGACGGCGACGAGCTCGCGGGCCTGGACGGGCTTCGGAAGGTGGACATCGAAGCCCGCCTCGCGGGCCCGCTTCGCGTCCTCGTAGCCCGCATAGGCCGTGAGAGCCGCCGCGGGCATGGCGGACAGGCGCGGCTCGGGCGAGGAACGCAGCTTCCGAATGAGCGAGTAGCCGTCCTCCCCCGGCATTTCCAGGTCCGAGAGCAGGACCTCCGGACGCTCGCGATCGCAAAGCGCGAGCGCCTCCGCCACGGAAACGGCGGTGAGCACGTCGGCGCCCGCCCGGCGTAAGACGGTAGCGACGAGGTCGCGCGCGTCCTCCTCGTCTTCCACGAACAGGACGCGCACGCCCCGGAGCGACCCCTCGTCGAAGGGAGGGTCCCCTCGGGGGAGCTCCTTCACCGCGCTCTTGCCCAGGGACGGCACGGGGGCGAGGCCGCGAAGGGGGAGGCGCACCGTGAAGCACGCCCCCGGACCGGGGGTGCGGTTGACGACGGTCACGCTGCCCCCGTGCAGCTCCACCAGGCTCCGCGCGATCGCGAGGCCCAGACCCAGACCGCCGCTCGGACGCGTGCTCGAGGAATCGGCCTGGCGGAAGCGGTCGAAGACGAAGGGCAGGAACTCGGGAGCGATGCCGGGACCGTCGTCCTGCACCTCGACGACGACCTCGTCTGCCCTGGCCTCCAGCCGCACCGCGACGAGGCCTTTCGAAGGCGTGAACTTGACGGCGTTCGACACGAGGTTGGCCACGATCTGCTGGATGCGGTTCGCGTCCCCCCAGAAGGGGTCGGGGAGGGAGCTGAGCCGCGGCTCCAAAGCCACTGTCCTCGCCACCGCCTCCGGCCGCACGGATTCGATGGCCGACTCCACGGCTCGTACGAGGTCCACCGGCCCCACGTCGAGCCGGAGCTTGCCCGCGATCACGCGCGAGACGTCCAGGATGTCGGAGATGAGACGGTTCTGGAGGTTGGCGTTGCGGCCGATCGTGTCCACCGCCTTGGCCACCGCGGCCTCGTCCAGCCCCCCGTGCTCGAGGAGATAGGTCCAGCCCACGATGGCGTTCAGGGGCGTCCGCAGCTCGTGCGACAGGATGGCGAGGAAGTCGTCCTTCAACCGGTTCGCCTCCTCCGCCGCCTTGAGGGCGCGCATGTGTTCGGAAACGTCGGTGAGCACGACGACGTTTCCGCCCGCCAACCCGGGCCCGTCGGGGACTGCGGTCACGTACACCTGGATGACGCGATTGCCCACGCGCAGGGGGAAGCGCTTCTCGCGGCTCGACATTGCGATCACGTCGGGGTTGGACTCCGCGAGGGACTCGAGGATCCGCAGCCAGCGGTCGCCCACGACCGGGCACTCCCCGGGCGGCGCGTCCGCCTCCCGCCCGAGCAGCCGTCCGAATGCTGCGTTGCAGCGGAGGACGTGCCCCTTCCCGTCCAGGAGCGCGACTCCCTCGTCGAGCGCCTCTACCGTGGCCAGCCATTCCTCGGCCAGGCGATGCGCCGCCTCTTCCGCGTGGCGCACCCGCATCATGGCGTTCACGGTGGCGACGAGGACCTCCGGCTCCACGGGCTCCACGATGAAGTTGTCCGCGCCCCCCTGGAGGGCGCGCGTGCGGTCCGAGTTCTTCACGAACGAGGCGGAGACCTGGAGCACCGCGATGCTCGCGGTCGTGGGGTCGGCCTTGATGCGCCGACAGACCTCGTAGCCATCCACGTCGGGGAGCCCCACGTCGAGGATCACGAGGTGGGGACGCACCGTCGGCAGGAGCTCCAGCGCCTGGAGCCCCGAACGAGCGTCGTGCACCACGTAGCCCACGTTCTGAAGCAGGAGGTGGCGTGCGTAGCGCGTGGCGGCGTCGTGGTCGACGTTCAGGATGATTCCGTGGGAATCCGGGGGAGGAGTCGACGACGAGGCTTCGGCGGTCATGAGCCCGGGAACGAGCGGGGACCGCGGATCGTATGTCTTCGGGGGTGCGCGCGGAGGTGCCAATGGCTCGCTATGTCGACGGCTTCGTGATGCCGATCCGGAAGAGGAACGTCGCGGCCTATCGCCGCATCGCACGTTTTGCGTCCAGAGTGTGGCGCGACCACGGCGCCCTCGAATACCGCGAGTGCGTGGGCGAGGACCTTCACCCGAAGGGGGCCTATCCCTTCACGCGCCTCGCCCGCTGCAAAGCTGGGGAGACCGTGATCTTCGCCTACATCGTGTACCGGTCGCGGGCCCATCGCGACCGCGTCAACGCGAAGGTCATGAAGGACAAGCGGCTCACGGGCATGAAGGGGCCGATGCCCTTCGACATGCGGCGTATGGCCTACGGAGGATTCGAGGTCTTCGTCCAGGCCTGACATCACGGGGCGAGCTCGATGACGGCGGTCCCAGGAAGGGGCTCGCCGTTCCTGCCGACGACCGGGAGCGGACGTCCGTCCTCGCCGATCGGTGAGACCTCCGCGCGTGTGCCCTGGATCCTGACGAGCAGGAAGTGCACGCGGGCGCTCCAGCCCGTCGTCATCGCCTCCGCATAGCCTCGGGGCACGCCCGAGCGCACCTTCCCTCCGCCCCCCGTCACGAAGTAGTGGATGCCGTCCACCTCCGAGTGCTGGAAGTTGTGCTCGTGCCCGCTCAGTACCATCCGCACCCCCGAGCGCCGGTAGAGGGGAACCAGGTGCTCGATGCTGGAGTGGGAGTTCCCGTACATCGGCCCCGCGCAGTACGGAGGGTGGTGCGCGAAGGGGATGCGCCAGCGCGGCGGCTCGTCCGCCGCCCGCCGCTCGGGAAAGGCGGAGGCCAGGAACGGCACATGGTTGACGTGCCGGAAGAAGCGCTCGCCGAAGAGCAGGAAGCGGCGCGAGGAGTCGATGCAGACGAACTCGATCCCGGAGCCGAAGCCGAAGCGGTAGAAGAGCCCGGGTCCGATGGAGGCGCGGCCCGCCGCTTCCTCGCCGAGCAGCCGCTCCGCGAGATAGAAGTTGTCCATGATCTGATCGCGGTCGTCGTTGATCTCGGTCTCGTTGCCGTCGTGGTTCCCGATGCAGGGATAGAAAGGCACGCGGTTCACCACGTAGCGGTAGGGCTGGAAGAAGGTGAAGAACCAGTCGTCGTCCTCGTCCCCCGTCGCCCCCACGGGGATTCCCAGCAGGGAGCGCCCCGCGTAGATGTTGTCGCCGGTGGTGAGGACGAGGCGGATTCCCTCCCGGTTCACCGCTTCCTCGAGCGCCTGCGCGAGTTCGCGCTGGCGGCGGCTCGCGGTGGAGACGCGCCGCACGCCGGTGCCGAAGTCGCCGAGGGCCGCGAAGGCGAGCGGCGCGTCCTCGTCCGGCCGGGGGTGGGTGCGAAAGCGGTTCTCGTAGGCTCTCCCCGACTCCACGAGACCCTGCTCGTCGGATCCGCCGCCCGCGCGCCAGTCCCGTCGTGGGCCTCCCGCCCACTCGTGCCCGTTGACGAAGACCCGGTACGTGTACTCCCGGTCGGGCTCCAGGCCGGCGAGCCAGAGATGGTTGGCGGTGCGCGTCTCGCCGGACATGGCGAGCGCCCCCGTTTCGTCGAACACCTCGACGCGAGCCGGTCCGTAGGGGTCCGACTTGGAGCCGATCGAGGACCGGCGTGGAGGGTGCACGTTGTCGAGGTCCGCGTCGTCGACGAGCTTCCAGTCCGCGGCCTCACGGGCGACCTTGAAGTAGAACCCACCCCAGGCGATGAGGGCGGACTTGTGGGTCAGCCCGGCCAGGTAGAGGTACGGCTCGAAGTGAACCTTCATTTGTACATGTTGCAGAACTCGACACTGGCACGGCCGACCCGAACGGCTGATCCAGGCCCATCGAACAGGTTTTCGGCTCGGATTTCCGAGTCGGGCGCTAGCGGTGCAAGCGGCATGCCCCGGGTGATTCCGCTCAGCTCCCGGGGGTCGTGCGAACCTCGAAGTCGGCGACGAGCGGCAGGTGGTCCGAGGCGACGAGGGCGGTCGTGCTTCGGGGCAGTCCGAGCCCCCGGAGCGCCAGCCCCTCGTCGTAGTAGATGTGGTCGAGGTGCAGGAAGGGGAGCAGGCCCGGGTAGGTCCGGCGGCGCTTGAGGTGGGCGCGAAGGTCGACGCCCCGGAAGCTCGCGGCCTGGAGGGGCTCGGCGAGGCCCGCCGTCCAGTCGTTGAAGTCGCCGAGCACCACTCGCGGACCCGTGTGCTCGTGACCGGCCGTCTGTACGGCGTCCAGGAGCCGCCGTCCCTGGTCTCGCCGCTCGCGGAGCGAGGTGCCGAGGTGGACGTTGAAGACGTGCAGGAGCGTTCCGTCGCGGAGCCGCACGTCCGACTGCAGGCAGCCGCGTGCTTCCCGCCCCGCGACGCTCAGATCGTGGCGGCAGCCCGATCCCAGGGGGAAGGCGCTCAGCAGGGCGTTGCCGTAGTCGCCGCCCCGCAGGGGTCGCACGGACCCGAGCTGCATCTCCAGCCCCAGCTCGTCCGCGAGGAAGCGCGCCTGGTCGTGCTCGGGGTCGCGTCCGGGCACGCTCACCACTTCCTGGAGCGCCACCACGTCCGCTCCGATCTCCCGGAGGACGCGGGCGATCCGGGAGGGGCGCACTCGGCCGTCCAGCCCCCGGCACTTGTGGACGTTGTAGGTGGCGACGCGTAACTGCACGATCGCCGAGAGTGCAACCTCCCTGCCACGCCACGAGGAGCTTGGCTCGCGGCCGAAGCCCGGTTACCATCGACGGAGCGGTGCGTGGCTGGTGGGTCCTGGCGTTCGTGGCGGGTTTCTTCGACGTGAGCGCCGAAGCCGCGGAGACCTACCGCCGCTGCCACGCTTCCCCCCGGTACGACGGATGCGAGTGCCGGAGCTACCGGCCGGGCGTCGAGCAGTTCGTCGCCCCCTCGACCCACCCCACGAACGCCGAGCTCTGCAACGTCATCAACCTGCAGACCGCCTTCGAGTACGCGGTGGACGGGGAAAGACGGGGGCTTCAAGTCGTCCTGCAGAGGGGAGAGAGCTACCCGCTCAGTGCGCCCGTATACGAACTCCGGGGCGGCCAGGTGGTGGCCACGGTCAACGACGGGGTGATCCGGGCCCACGCGCACGGCCAGACGTGGACATCGGCCGGCGACGGCGCCTCTCCGAAGGTCCGTCTCCCCCCGTTTCGGGGCCACGACGAGCACCCGCCGACGCGGTGCGACGACCCCGTCTGGCCGGAGAGGGACACCACGGGAACGAGGTCGCGGAGCCTCCCCGCCCGCTACCCCAAGGACTGCGTGCGCCATCCCAAGCACCAGATGCAGATCTTCGACGCCGGCGGCTTTCGCGTGACGATCGACCACCTCGAGCTCGACGGCGGCCTCGACCCCACGTGCACTCCCCGGATGCCGCCTTACGACGGCTGGCGCCGGCGCTTCGGCCGGCCCGCCCTCGTGGAGCTGGGCTGGAGCGCGGGCGCGTCGGGAACGAGCTTCCACGACAACGTCGTTCGGAACGTCGCGGGGTGGACCGCCCTGCACCTCGGAGAGGGGCCCCTCGACGACGCGGGCCGGCCCGCGTGCCGGAGGGTCGAGGTCTACAACAACACCTTCGCCGACCTCGGTTGGAACCTCTGCGACCCCGACGCCCTCACACAAGCTCGCCAGTGCTACTGGACGGACGCCGTCTCCATGGCGTGCTCGGGCTCCGTCCGCGACAACACCGTACGGAATCCGACCGACGTCGGCATCGTCGCGTTCGTGGGCGGGGTCGAGATCGAAGGCAACGAGATCGTCTCCGGCCGCAGCAAGGCCTTCGCGGGGATCGCCGCCGTCGACGAGTTCGAGAAGGCGAACGGAGCCTGGGTGGCGAACCACGACGAGACGCTCGTCGTCGGGAACACCGTGCGCGCGGATCCCGGGGGAGCCTTCGACGTGGGAATCGCCTTCGGCCGCTGGGCCTGGAGCTGCGAGTCGAGGGCGCGGCCCACGTTCGCCGATTCCGTCGTCGTCTCCAACCGCATCGACGCCGGGGACGGGCGCATCAACTACGGTCTCGCGGTCACGCTCGCGGATGGCGTCACCGTCGAGGGGCTGCGCGTGGGTTCCGCGCGGACGTGCGGGCCCGCGCGGTGCTACGAGGACTTCCTGCCCAACACGTTCCGCGGCAGCTTCGGCCGCGGCATGCCCGGTGTCGGGTGCTCGGGGCGCCCGGCGGGTCCGCCGTCCCACTACGTCGTGAACTCCTGCACCAACTGCTGGCTGCAGGAGGGCTACGTCCGGGCCGAGGACTACAAGGTCCTCCTCGGCGGGATCGCGCAGGAGAACCCGCCGGTTTGCCCCGCCGCCCGGGAAGACTAGACCGTCGGTCCGGCGGCTACTGGAAGTACCCGTTCACGTCGAGGATGAAGTGCGTCGATCCGGTGGTCGCGCAGCGGGCGGCCATCTGCCCGGAGGCGTTCAGGGGAACGATGCCGTTGTTCGCGCGCGTTTGACCCGTCGACCAGTTGAGCGCGGACACGGCCGGCACGGGAGCCCCCGCGGCGGACAGGCGCAGGTTGCCGGGGCCCGTCGGGGAGGCGACGGTGGCGTTGATGGAGACCGCCTTCACGTTCGCGCCGGGAATGGCGCACGACCCCGCCAGCGTGAAAACGCGGTCGAGGCCGCAGGTGAGGGCCGGTCCTCCGAAAGGTCCCGTCGGGTTTCGCGTGTCCACGAGCCGGCAGGGGGCCACGGTGAAGAAGTTGGCGTCGGGGACGGTGGTGAGGGCGGTGGCCGCGAAGTTGGCCATCACGATGCCCCTGCCCGCGTCCCGATCGACGCCCGCTGCCTCGATGTCGATGGCCGTCGCGTACATCGCGGTCTGGACCTGTCCCCCCGACGGGTGGGTGGCGATGGACTTGAGCACGGCGGCGATGGCCGCCGCGTGGGGAGCCGCGGCGGACGTGCCGCAGAAGGTCGTAAAGCCGGGAGTGGTGGTGATCCCGCAGTCCGCGGCGGTGATGTCCGGCTTCTGGAGCGTCAGGCCGCCTCCCGTCCCGAAGAGCACGTTGCCGGGAGTGATCGCGGTCCCGTTCGGGTTGAAGAACATCCGCCGGGGTCCGTCCGAGCTGTAGGTCTCGACCGGCTTGGGCGCGGTGAAGGGCGCGCCCCCCACCGGCCGCACGTCGGTGGCCGCCACCGTGATGGTGCTCGCTCCCGCGTTGTGGCCGATGGTCGCCCCCGCGGTGGAGACGTTCAGCCGCCCGCGGTTGGTGTCGAGGCGCAAGGCCCGCGTCGCCCCGGCAAACCGCGCGATCAGGACACGCTCGCCAGTGAAGCCCACACCCATCTCCTCGTAGGGATCCTGGGTGCCGTCCTGCACTTCGATGGAGAGGTCCACGATGTTCACGAAGGCCGCGTCGAAGAGCGCCATGTCGTAGTCGTTGGCGGAGCCGAGAAGCGGGTCCGACCACTTGAGCGTGATGAAGTTCGGGGTGCTCTGCGTGAGGGCGTTGTTGTTGAGCGCGGCGCCACCGGTCAGCCCGTTGAAGCTGTGGATGACGTTCGGAGCGGGGACCGACGGATGAGTGGTACCGCTGTCCACGAAGTCGCCTTCCCAGGTGCCGGACGTGCCATCGTTCATGTTGCCGGAGTTCCCGGCGGAGCTGAAGAAGAGCGCTCCCCCCGCGGTCACGGTGTTCACCGCCGCTTGCACGATCCCGTCCTGGAAGGCGCCTTCCGCGAAGTAGGTGACGTCGTCGACGATGATGTCGCATCCGTAGGTGTTGCGCAGCGTCAGGATGTTGTTGGCGAAAGTCTGCTGGCCGAGCCCGGGGGGGCCGAGCGCGGTGGCGAAGAAGAGCTGGGCGCCCGGGGCCAGGTCGTAGACGATCTCGAGCATGGCCGTGCCCTCGTCCCCCGATCCCGCCTGACCCGGAAGCACGGTGACCACCGGCGGCAGGTCGCCCGTGGCCTGCCGCGCGGCGAGGCTGGCGACGCCGTCGGAGATGACCCCCACCTTGACACCCGATCCGTTGATGCCCAGGCTCGTGCGCGTCGAAGCAACGGCGTGCGCGGTGTCTCCCTGCGACGTCGCGGACCCGGTGTGGACGATGTAGCCCTCCTGGGGACGGATGAACCGGACCTCGGGCCGCTCCGCGAGGGTGAGGAGGCGGCCGACGGGGACGCGCGCTCCCAGGGCCCGATGCTCCGGGGAGGCCGCAAGGACCGACCCGCCGAGGTCGGCGACGGCCTGGAGCAGATCTTCGGTCACATCGGCCCTCACGTCCACCACCACCATCCCCAGCTGCACGTTGGCGCGGGCCGCCACTCGCGGGAGCCTGGGAATGCCCGAGACCATCGCTTCCCCGCGGCTCTGCCGGTAGGCAAAAAGGAGCGCCGTGTTGAGCTTGCTCTCGGCCAGGGTGCGAGTTTGCTTGTCCGCGGCGATGGCGGCGATCTGGCGAAGTGCTTCCTCGCCCAGCTCCTGCGCGGCAAGGTGCGTATCCGCCAGGGGGAGCACGACGAGAAGAGTGAAGGCGAGGACGGAGGCACGACGGTTCGATCGATTGAGCACGAGGCCCGCTCCTTTCGCAGACGAAGGTCGGTTTCCGCCGCCGGCCCCGCGATGTCGCCCGAAGGAGGGGAGCCCCGGCCGCGCCATTGTACTAGTCGATGGCGGCGATTCGGGCGTTCCGGAAGAGGAGCTATCCGACGCGCACGTCGAGGTCGGCGCTTGCCGCCACGCGCTCGTCGGGAGTCAGGATGCCCCTGAAGTTCAGGGGATCGGAGGCGGCGACGAGGAGCGGCCCCGCGCCCAGGGGACGGTCGGGCTTTCGGCGTAGGGTCCGCAGCTAGCGTGACCGCCTCGGGCAGCGCGTACTGCTCGCCGTCGAAGCCGGCCACGAAGCGCCCACCCCGCACCTCGCCCCGGGCCTCGAGGGTGCGGCAGGCGCGAGCCACGTCGCGCCACGGCACCGGGATGCGCTCGCGGAGCGTCGTGCGTCGGAAGACGACCCCCGTCCGGCGCAGAAGGCGGCGGGCGACGAACTCGGCGTGGGCGTGGTTCGCCGCGCCGCCTGATGGAGCGCCGTCGGGAAGCGGCTCGTCCATCGCCCCGAGAAGGCTCCAGCGGCCGCTCGACACGCCGGCGCTCCGGCGACGCCAGGATGGAAGCAGCAGCCAGCGGAGGCCGCCGAAGGAGTCGCAGGTGAGCCGTCCCTGGGCCACGAGGGCGCCCAGACCCTCCTCGACGCTGGCAAGCGGGAGCCGCGAGGCCCGCGCGATCTCCTGGACGAATACGGCCCCGCGCGCGCGCAGAAGGGCGAGCACCTCCGCGGCCGTGGCCCCGGGCGCCGGCCGCTCGGTCCCCGCGGCGAGGGTCGTCCAGGTCTCGAGATCGACGCGAGGCACGAGGGCCACCGGGGTCCGTCGCACCGGCGAGTGCGCGGCGCCCCAGAGGCGGCCCCACGCGATCTCGCCGCTCATCGTCAGCTGGTCGAGCCACTCCGGCCGGTAGCCCCGCACACGGGAGGGAAGGACGCTCGCCTCCCAGGCCGCGGCGGGCACCTCGAACCCCGCGAGCTGGTCCACCACCTCGACGACGCCCGCGGGCCCGTCCACGCGGTGCTCGTGGTCCACGTGCTGCCAGCAGGTGAGGAAGCGCAGGAACTGGGCGGCGGTGACCGGCTCGATCTCGCGGCGCAGCCGGTCGAGGGTGTAGCGCTGGATGCGCGCGAGGAGTCGCCGGTCGCACCAGGCGTCGCGGCCCTCGATACGCGCGCGCATCACCGCCCCTTCCCCTTCGAGCTGCAGGAGCAGCGATTCGTCGGACGAGCCCTTCTCCACGAACACGGGCCCGAGCGCTTCGAGACGGCCGCGAAGCACCGCCTTCAGGTCGCGGGTCGCTTCCACGGCGAAGAAGCGGTCGCCTTCGCGGACGATGCGTCCGGCGGCGGACAGCTCGTCCAGCCACTCGCGCCAGGGACCGGCCTCGTCCGCGGTGACGTAGCCCATCCAGCCCAGGGCCTCGTGGACCTCCTCGGCGTTCTCGGCGCGCGGCCACGCCTCGTCGCGCACGCGCGCCACCGCGTCGCCGTCGAGGGCTCCGAGCTCGTCCGCGGTACGGGGATCGAGGATCCGCCGGTTCGCCACCGCCCGCGTGCGCCGCTCCTCGAGCGGGGCGTCGTCGAGGAAGGTGTAGGGCTGGCTGGAGAGGATCCCCCGCGCGAAGGCCGAAGGCTCCGGCGTGTCGAGGGCCCGCCGCTCGATCGAGCCGTCGCGGAAGCCGCGAAGGACCTCGAGGAAGCCCTGGACGTCCATCGCCTCGGTGAGGCAGTCCTCCACGGTCTGGCGCACGATGGGGTGATCGTCGGGGACGGGCAGGGGGCCGCCGGGGAGCGTCTCCGGGCAGGCGAGGGCCTGGGGGAAGGCCTGGACGAGCAGGTCCTCCGCCCGCATGCGGAGAAGCGCGGCCGGCACCTTCCTCCCGTTGCGCGCGCGGTCGAGGAGGAGCGAGCGCTGGGCATTCCAGCGCCAGCGCGTCGCGAACATGGGCGCGGCGAGGAGGGCCTGCACGAGCACGTCGCGCGCGGTCAGGGGGTGCAGGTACTCGAAGACCTCCTCGAGGGGGAAGCTGTGCTGCGGCCCCAGGCTCAGGACGATGGCTTCGTCGTTGGCCGCGGCCTGGAGCTCGAAGCCGAAGCCCACGCAGAAGCGCTTGCGGAGGGCGAGGCCCCAGGCCCGGTTGATCCGCGAGCCGAAGGGCGCGTGCACGACGAGCTGCGTGCCTCCGGCCTCGTCGAAGAAGCGCTCGAGCACCACCCGCCGCTGCGTGGGCACGCAGCCCAGGGAGCGCGCGCCGGCGAGGACGTACTCCGCGAGCTGCAGCGCCGCCGGCTCGCCCAGGGCGTCCCCGCACTCGTCGCGCAGCCGGCTCACGGCGGCGGCCAGGGGCTCGGCTCCCGCGTCGCCGCGCGCCCGCTCCGCCGCGTCCGCGCACGACTCGCGGAGAGAGGCGATGGCGGAGGACAGCTCGCGCGTGCGGCCCGGCCCTTCCCCGAGCCAGAAAGGGATGCTCGGAGGCTGGCCCTTGGCGTCGGCCACCCGCACCGTCCCCGGCTCGACGCGCAGGATGCGCCACGACGCGTTTCCCAGCTGGAAGACGTCGCCGCCGTTGCTCTCGATGGCCCAGTCCTCGTTGACGGTGCCTACGAGCGTGCCCTCGGGCTCCACCCGCACCTGGTAGTCGGCGGTGTCGGGGATGGCCCCCCCGGACATGAGGGCGGTGAGGCGTGCCCTTCGCGTGGCGCGCAGCCGCCCTCCCACGCCGTCGCGGTGGAGCAGCGCGCGCCGGCCGTTATCCGCGTGGAGGCGGACGACCTCGTCGAACTCCTGCCGGGCGAGGTCGCGGTAGGGCCAGGCCCGCTTGAGCATCGCGAAGAGAGCGTCCTCTTCCCACCCCCGGGCCACGCATTCGGCCACCACCTGCTGGGCCAGGATGTCGAGGGGGCGCGGGGAGGTGGCGGTGCGATCGAGGAGGGACGTCCGAACGCAGCGCAGGAGCGCCGCCGCTTCCGCGAGCTCGTCGAGGGTGAGCGGGAAGAGGCGGCCCTTCGGGATGCGTCCCAGGGCGTGGCCCGAGCGGCCGACGCGCTGCAGCAGCGTGGCGATCGAGCGGGTCGCCCCCACCTGAACGACGAGGTCCACCTCGCCGATGTCGATGCCCAGCTCCAGCGACGCCGTGGCCACGAGGGCGCGCAGCGATCCCGCCTTGAGGCGCCTCTCCGCGTCGAGGCGGCGCTCCTTCGAGAGGCTGCCGTGGTGGCTGGTCACCGCCTCCTCGCCGAGGATCCGCGTGAGCTGGGCGGCGATCCGCTCCGCCATCTTCCGCGTGTTCACGAAGACGAGCGTCGTGCGGTGCTCCCCCACGAGCCCGGCGAGCCGCGCGTAGATCTCGTCCCACTGCTCGTGCGAGCACACCGTGGACAGGGGCGACGGCGGCACCTCGACCCGGAGGTCGAGCTCGCGGAAGGTGCCCGCGTCCACGAGCCGGCAGGCCCTCCCCTCTCCCGCGAGGAACGCCCCGACGTCTTCCAGCGGCTTCTGGGTGGCGGAGAGCCCCAGGCGCTGGAGGGGCCGGCCCGTCAGGCTCTCCAGGCGCTCCAAGGACAGCGCCAGGTGCGCGCCCCGCTTGTCCCGGACGAGGGCGTGGATCTCGTCCACGATGACGGTCCGGGTGGTGGCGAGCATCGACCGGCCACCCGCGGACGTGAGGAGCAGGTAGAGCGACTCGGGAGTGGTCACGAGAATGTGTGGGGGGCGCCGCGTCATGGCCGCGCGCTCCGAGGCCCTCGTGTCTCCCGTGCGCACGAGAACGCGCAGCTCCGGCAGGGTCGGATCGCCGGCGCGGATCTCCGCGAGCGGGCCCTCGAGGTTCTTCTGGACGTCGTTCGAGAGGGCGCGGAGCGGAGACACGTAGACGACCTGCGTCTCGTCGGCGAGGCCCGGCCCCTGGCGGAAGAGGCTGTCGATCGCGGAGAGGAAACCGGCCAGCGTCTTGCCCGAGCCCGTGGGGGCGGCGATGAGGACGTTCTCCCCGGCCCTGACGAGGGGCCAGCCTTGCCGCTGCGGCGGCGTGGGCTCGCCGAGACGGGACTGGAACCAGGCGGCGACGGCGGGGTGGAAGGGCTCGGCGGGAGGGGAGGGTTCGATCAGCATGATCCCCATCCTAGCCAACCGTGGGCCCGGCGGGGTCCGAGTGTTACCTTTCGTACTCGGTCCGGACCGAGTCGCCGATGAAGCTGTTCGTCGAGGAGGCGACGAAGACGTCCCTCAAGCGCGAGCGTGCCCTCGCATCCCTCCGTACCCGGCGCAAGTTGGCGGTTCTTCACTATGCCCCGATCGCCACCACCGTGGTGGGGGAGCCCCGTCTACAACTCGCCCCGCCTCTCCTGCGCGAGCGGTCGCCCGACGCGGGGTTCTTCGTCGTCGACGTGCAGACGTTGGAGGAGGCCGATCCGGTGGCGCGGCCTTCATAGAATCTTCCGGCAGGGACAGATCCGGCTCGGACAGGGTATCGTTCGGGTTCATGAGGTCCTCTGCCCTTGCCGTGAGCGCGGTCCTTCTCGTGGCCGCCCTGCCTCCCGCTCCCTCTCAGGCCGCGAAGAAGGTGTACGTCTCCGTCGACATGGAGGGGATCAGCGGCATCTCGGGGGACGACCAGCTGGCCCCCGGCGGAGCCGAGTACGGCCGATCGCGCAAGCTCATGGCCGAGGACGCGAACGCCGCCGTTCGGGGGGCGTTCGCCGCAGGGGCCACGGATGTCCTCGTCAATGATTCCCACGGGGGCCAGAGGAACCTGCTGCCGGAGGATCTGGATCCGCGTGCCCGTCTCATCAGCCACAGCTTCAAGCCCTTCGGGATGATGCAGGGCCTCGACGAGACCTTCGATGCCGTGATCTTCGTCGGCTATCACGCGAAAGCGGAGTCTCCCGCCGGCCTCTTCGCCCACACGGGAAGCGGCGTCGTGGCGGACGTCGAGATCTCCGGCCGCTCGGTGGGGGAGGGCGGCCTCAACACGCTCCTCGCGGGGTGGTTCGGAGTGCCCGTGGTGATGGTGACGGGTGACGACGCGGCGGTGGCGGAGGTGCGCGCCGTGGCGGCGACGGCTCGGGGCGTCGTGGTCAAGAAGGCGCTGAACGCGCGGGCGGTCGAGCTCGCACCCCTCGCGGCGGCCCGGGCCGAGATCGAGAAGACCGCCCGGGAAGCGGTGGCCGCTTCGGCACGGGTTCCCGCGCAACGCACGGGCCCCATCACGGTCCGGATGCGCTTCAAGCAGACCCTCATCCCCGAGATCGCGGAGGCCTTCTCTACGATCACGCGGCCCACTCCCCACTCGGTGGCGTGGACGTCGGAAACGATGCCCGCGGCCTATCGGCTCGTCCGCGTGATGTACCGATACCTGAGCCCCGACTAGAGCCATGGTCGCGCGCGCGTCGGTCGTCCTGCTGTGTACCGCCCGCCTGGCTCTGGGGCCCGCGGGAGCCCAGGAAACGCCTCCGCGTATCCCCGACCTCGTCATCCCGGTGTCGACGGAGCTCGTTCGCATCGACGTCGTGGTGACCGACAAGGGCGGCAAGCCGAGGGCCGGACTCACGGAGCGGGACTTCGTCGTGCTCGAGGACGGCCAGCCGCAGCCGATCGCGCAATTCGACGCGATCGTCGCGGATCCCCCCACCACGACCACGACGACGAGCGCCTCCACCGCGTCCGAGGCCGAAGAGGCGGGTCCCGAGCGCGGAGCCTCTCCCCGTCGCGTGGTGCTCGCGGTGGACGACGTGCACGTCGAGCCGGGCAGCCTGCTCCGCATGAAGAAGATGCTCGACCGCCATCTCGAGCGGGAAACCGGGACGGAAGACCTCATCGCCCTCACCACCACCACCGGCAACCACTACCACGACTTCACCGACGATCGCTTCGCGCTTCGAAAGGCGATCGGGGGCCTCTCCGTGCAGAATCGCGCCCTTCCGTGGACCGACGTTCCGTACATCACCGAATACCAGGCCGAGAAGATCGAGCGGGGCGATCCGGAGGCGCTCCGGATCGCGGTGGAAGAGATCCAGAACAACCGGCTCTCCGGCGACGCCGAGGCCGAAGCGCGATCGCGGGCGAAGATGGTCTACGTGGAGTCCGTCAACAGCGCACGGATGACCCTGGAGTCCCTCAACCGCGTGGTGCGGTCCCTCTCCGGCCTCCCCGGACGCAAGGTGGTCGTCCTCTTCTCCGACGGCTTCCTCGCCGGGCTCACCACGGACGGGACCGCCGCCTTCGACATCCGCCGCATCACGGACGCGGGTACGCGCGCGGGGGTCGTTCTCTACGCGCTCGACACCCGGGGGCTCGTGGCCACGAGCGCCGGGCGGAGCGCCTCGAGCCGGATGCCGATGACGACCGGGTTCAACATCCGGGACAACCTCGAGAGGGAAGGCGAGCACGCCACTCGCGACGCGATGAGCGCGCTCGTCGCGGACACCGGGGGCTTCCTGGTGCAGGGGGGGAACGACTTCGCGTCCGGCCTGCGCCGCATCCTCAAGGACACGGAGACGTACTACGCCGTGGCCTACGAGCCCACGAACACGAAGCGGGACGGCGCCTTCCACAAGATCGAGGTCCGCCTGCCCGGCGTGCGCGACGTCCGCATCCGCGCCCGCAAGGGCTATTTCGCGCCGGACGACCGCCGGCTCGCGCGGGCGGCCGGTCCCGCGGGGGCGCCCGTGTCGGCACGCCCGGCTCCCTCGCGAATGGACGCGGAGATGAGGAGGGTCCTGGCCTCTCCGGAGCTTCCGACCGCCCTCCCGGTGCGCCTCTCCGCGGACTTCGTGAACATGGACGGCGTGGGGCCGCAGGTGGTGGTGACCAGCCAGCTGGACCTGAACGCGGTCACGTTCTCGCGCGAGAACCAGCATCGTGTGGGCACCGTGGAGACGGCGGCCGCGGTCTTCGACGAGAGCGGCGCCATGGTCGCGGTCCTCGAGGCGGAGCGGACGGCGATGGACCTGACCGACGCGAGCTACGCCCAGGCCCTGAAGGACGGGCTCCAGTACCGCAAGCTCGCGTCCGTGAAGCCCGGCCGCTACCAGGTGCGGCTCGCGGTCCGGGAGGAAGCAACGGGCAAGGAGGGCGGGGCGTCCCAGTGGGTACAGGTGCCCGACCTCGCGGAAGGCCGGCTGACCCTCAGCAACCTCTTCCTGCTGAAGGACGCGGAGAGCCCTCCCGGCGATTCGGCGAGCCCGGGGGAAGCACCTTCCCTGCGCTCGAGCCAGGCGTCGCGCCGATACATGCGCGGTGAGAAGCTCTACGTTCAGCTCTACGCCTACAACTCCCGAAAGGACGAGTCGGGAGCCACGAGCCTCGTGGCCCAGGCGGAGATCTGGCGGCGGGGCGTCTTCCTCGCCGCGTCCGCTCCGCAGGAGATCGCTCCGGACGACCGCAACGCTCCCGATGTCGAGCACACGAGGAGCATCAAGCTCGATCCCTTCCCCCCGGGCGACTACGAGGTGCGAATCCTGGTCACCGACCAGAACTCCCGGCAGATGACGTCGCGGCAGGCGGCGTTCGTCATCGAGTAGCGCGCCCTGACGGCGGCTTTGGAGTAGCATTCGCCGACGCTACGGGAACCCCTCGGGCGCCGAACAAGGGGAGGTAGGGAATGAGGGCAGTTACGAGCGGACCCGTCCTGGGCTTCGCACTCGGCGTCGTCATGGTGGTGCCGGCGACCGGCCAGCAGGGTCCGCCGGCGGCGGCGGGAACAGCCGAAAAGGCGGCGGCTGAGCGAGCCTTCCCGGCGAAGCCGAGCTACTCGCCGTATGTCGGGCGCAACTATCCGACGCGCCCGTATTTCGGAGACACGCACCTGCACACGTCCTTCTCGATGGACGCGGGCGCCTTCGGGGCGCGGATCGATCCGCGCGGGGCCTATCGGCTCGCTCGCGGCGAGGAGATCACCGCGTCCTCAGGACAGCCCGTGAAGCTGTCGCGCCCTCTCGACTGGCTGGTCGTGGCCGACCATTCCGACAACATGGGCTTCTTCCCCGACCTCTTCGCCGGCAAGCCCGAGCTCCTCGCCGACCCCATGGGGCGCAAGTGGTACGAGATGATCCAATCCGGCAAGGGCGCGCAGGCCGCGATCGAGATCATCGTCGCCTTCTCGCACGGGACGTTCCCGAAGGACCTCATGTACTTCCCGGGCACCCGCGCCTACAAGGGGGCGTGGCAGGAGACGATCGCCGCCGCGGAGCATTACAACGAGCCGGGCCGCTTCACCGCGTTCATCGGCTATGAGTGGACGTCGAACACCGGCGGCAACAACCTTCACCGCAACGTGATCTTCCGGGACAACGGCGACCGGGCCAGCCAGGTCGAGCCCTTCACGGTCT
Source organism: uncultured Acidobacteriota bacterium (assembly GCA_963742595.1). GTDB lineage: Bacteria > Acidobacteriota > Vicinamibacteria > Fen-336 > Fen-336 > CAVPGH01. The sequence continues at coordinate 4,127,190 of CAVUMT010000001.1, forward strand.
ACCCGCCCTTCGGCAGCGACAACCCCGTCAACCTCTGGAAATGGATGGACAACTACCAGACGAAGACGGGAGGCAGCGTGCTCGCCATCCCGCACAACGGCAACCTGAGCAACGGTCTGATGTTCCCGACCGTCGAGGCCTTTGGCAAGAAGATCGACAAGGAGTACGCGGAGACGCGCGCCCGGTGGGAGCGGCTCTACGAAGCCACGCAGACGAAGGGCACCGGGGAGAGCCACCCCTACCTCTCGCCCAACGACGAGCTCGCGGACTTCGAGATCTGGGACAAGGGCAACCTCGACGGCAGCGTTCCCAAGAAGAAGGAGATGCTCGAATACGAGTACGCCCGCTCCGCCTACAAGAACGGCCTGAAGCTGGAGCAGCAGCTCGGGGTGAACCCCTACAAGTTCGGCCTCGCGAGCGGCAGCGACGCGCACACGGGGCTCTCTGCCATGGAGGAGGACAACTTCTTCGGCAAGACGACCCCGCAGGAGCCCAGCCCGGAGCGGCTGAAGGCCGCCTTCATCGACAACCCTCAGACCGGCGTGAAGATCATGGACTGGGAAGTGGGCGCCTCGGGTTACACGGCGGTCTGGGCCACCGAAAACACGCGGGCGTCGCTCTGGGACGCGATGGAGCGCAAGGAGACCTACTCGACGACCGGGACGCGCCTGGCCGTGCGCTTCTTCGGCGGATGGGATTTCGCGGCCAAGGACGCGCAGGACCGGATGCCGGCGCGCATCGGCTACGCGAAGGGCATTCCCATGGGCGGCGATCTGCTCGGGGCCCCCGCCGGCAGGGCCCCGACCTTCCTCGTGGCCGCGCTCAAAGACCCGATCGGCGCCAACCTCGACCGGATCCAGGTGGTCAAGGGGTGGCTCGACGCCAAGGGCGATCTCCAGGAGAAGGTCTTCGACGTCGCGTGGTCGGGCGACCGGAAGCCCGACGCCAAAACGGGCAAGCTGCCCCCGGTGGGCAGCACCGTGGACGTCGCGAACGCCACCTGGACCAACACAATCGGCGCCCCGGAGCTCGTCGCGGTCTGGAAGGACCCCGGATTCGATCCCAGCCAGCGCGCGTTCTACTACGTCCGCGTGATCGAGATCCCGACGCCGCGGTGGACCGCCTACGACGTGAAGCGTTTCGGGGAGAAGGCGCTGCCCGGCACGCGGATGACGGTCACGGAGCGGGCCTACACTTCGCCCATCTGGTACACGCCGAACTGAGCGGTCCGTAGGGAGCAAACGGTCGGTCGTCGGCCCGCATTCGTTATTCGAACGCGGAGTTCGAGATTCGAACCGAAGCCGAGACACGGGTACGTTGCACGCCAGCGTAGCCAAGCGTCTTCTGTCTTGGCATCGTTTGTGCACAAGGGCAGCGTATGCGCCTTCCAATTCTCGTCATCCTTATCCTTGTGGCGGGGCTGCTCACGGGTGCCTGCGGCAGCTCGTCGAGCGCTCCTGATCCACTCGAGAGCCGAGTCGTCATCACTCGCACAACGCCGTCCGCGCCCAGCACGGTGGTCGTGCCGGCGGGTCTGCCCTACATCGTGCCCGGCGGAGTGGTGATACCGCGGGGCTCCGGCTTGATCTCGGTGGACGTTTCCGTCACGTCGGCTCACGAGGTGCCCTGGGCACAGCTGAGCGTCTACCTCGTCACCGGCGAGGGACGGATGGACTATTGCGGACAGAACGACCCCGACGCTCCCACCTGGCAGTTCCTGCCGTCCGGGTGGACGACCTCTTATTCGGTGACCGGCTTCCGCGTCTCCCGGCTCCCCTGCGACGTCACCGGCATCCGGGCGATGCTGCACATGCGGAACAACGGCCTGCTGATCCCGCCGTCGCCGAGCGAGACGGTCGCCGAGGCCACGTTCCCGCTGCGCCTGCAGATCCGGCGTCAGGGAGCGGCCGCCGAGTGACTCCGTCCGGACGGAGTCGCTCGGTCACCGCCCGTAGCGGATCTGCATGTTGACGATGCCGAGCTCCACGCGGCGGTTCTTGGCCCGGACCGCGTCGGAGGTGCCCTTCGCCAGGGGAAGCGCCTTCCCGTGTCCCTGGACGGAGAGGATGTCCTCGGAGACTCCGACCTTGACGAGGTAGTCCCGAACCGCCTGGGCGCGGCGCTCCGAGAGCTTCTGGTTGTACGCGTCCGAGCCGACGTCGTCGGTGTGCCCGTTCACGGAGATCGTGTAGTCGTGCGCCGTCATGAGGATCCCCGCGATGCGGCTCAGGAGCTCCCGGTCCTCCGGGCGGAGGTCGGCCTTGTCGAACTCGAACTTCAGGTGGTCGCTTCCGAGGTTCATCGTGAGGCCGAGGGCGGTGCGGCGGGTCTCCGCGATCTGGCCGAGGGCCGCCTCCAGGCGTCCGATCTCGGCCTCCGCGCGCTTGCGGATGGCCTCCGCTTCCTCCTCCGCGCGCGCCGCTTTCTCGCGGGCGCTCGCGGCCTCCTGCTCGCGCGGAGTCGGCCTGCACCCGCGCGTTGGCGGTCTGGGCTTCCGCGGCCTGTCGTCCTTCCGCGGCGGCTTTCGAGGCGGCCTCGGAGGCGGCCGCGCGATCCGCGGCCTGCTGCGCGAGAGCGGCGGCCTCCGCCGACCTCGCGGACAGCTCGGCGACCTGTCGTTCGGCAACCGCCAGCTGCTGGAGGGTCCGGTACTGGACGAATCCCAGACCGGCGAGCGCCAGCACGAGAAGCACCACGAGGGCAGCGAGGCCCCCGCGCCCGCCTCTCGCCGGCTCTCTCGGCTCGTCCGAATTCAGGGAAAGGCTCGTCGGGCTCGGCATCTTCACCAACCAGCTTAGGGCAAGTCCGCCCTCCTGCGATAATCTTCGGCCATGAGACTCGTGCTGCCTTCCATCCTGTGCCTGGGCGCCGCCCTGGCGGCGGCGGACCCCCTTTCCCCGGACAAGCCCATGACCGACGAGAACCCGCTCCTGACCGAGAGTCCCCTGCCCTTCCGATACCCCCGCTTCGACGCGATCAAGACCGAGCACTTCGCGCCCGCGTTCGAGCAGGGCATGGCGGATCACCGCCGGGAGGTCGCGGCCATCGCCGGGAGCCCGGAGAGGCCCACCTTCGAGAACACCGTGGTGGCGATGGAGAGGTCGGGACAGCTTCTCGCGCGGGTGAACCGCGTGTTCTTCGCGTTGACCGGGGCCAACACGAACCCGGAGATGCAGAAGCTCCAGCGCGAGCTGGCGCCCCGGCTCGCCGCGCACGCGGACGCGATCGCGCTCGACCCCGCGCTGTTCGCGCGCGTGGCGGCGCTCTACGAGAAGCGCGACGAGCTGTCTCTCGACCCCGAGTCGAAGCGGCTGCTCTGGCGCTATCACAAGGACTTCGTGCGGGCGGGAGCCCGGCTCTCGGAAGCCGACAAGGAGAAGCTGAAGGCGTGGAACGCAGAGCTCGCCACCCTGGGGGCCGCCTTCAGCCAGAACGTCCTCAAGGAGGTCGCGGCTTCCGCCGTGCTCATCGACACCCGGGCCGAGCTCGCCGGCCTGAGCGAGGCGCAGATCGCCGCCGCCGCCGACGCGGCGAAGGCCGCGGGCAGCGAAGGGAAATTCCTCCTCCGTCTCCAAAACACCACGGGTCAGCCCCCGCTCGCTTCCCTCGAGAACCGGGCGGTGCGGGAGAGGGTGATGAAGGCCTCGCTCGCGCGCGGGAGCCGGGGCGGCGAGCTCGACAACCGCGAGACCGCCGCCCTCATCGCCAAGCGGCGAGCGGAGCGGGCGGCGCTCCTCGGCTACCCGAACCACGCCGCGTTCCAGCTCGACGAGCAGACCGCGGGCAGTGTTGCCGTCGTCAACAAGCTGCTCGCCCAGATCGGGCCTCCCGCGCTGGCGAACGCGCGGAGCGAGGCCGCCCTGATCCAGAAGATGGTGAACGAGGACGGAGGCGGCTTCGAGCTCGCGTCCTGGGACTGGGCCCTCTACGCGGAGAAGGTGCGCAAGGCGCAATACGCCTACGACGAGTCGCAGCTCCGTCCGTACTACGAGCTGAACCGCGTCCTTACCGACGGCGTCTTCTACGCGGCGGGCCGCCTCTACGGGCTGACCTTCAAGGAGCGGAAGGACCTGCCCGTCTACGAGCCGAGCGTCCGCGTGTTCGACGTCTTCGACCGCGACGGGGCGCCGCTCGCCCTCTTCGTCGCCGACTTCTACGCGCGGCCCAACAAGAACGGGGGGGCATGGGCCAACGCCTACGTGCCCCAGTCGACACTCCTCGGGACGAAGCCCGTGATCGCGAACCACCTGAACGTGCCGCCGCCCCCGAAGGGGGACCCGACGCTCCTCACCCACGACGAGGTGCGGACGATGTTCCACGAGTTCGGGCACGCGCTCCACGGGATGTTCTCGAACGTCCGGTACCCGCGGTTCGCGGGCACGAGCGTGCCGCGGGACTTCGTCGAGTACCCGTCGCAGGTCAACGAGATGTGGGCGCACTGGCCCGAGGTCCTGCGCAACTACGCGAAGCACTACCAGACGGGCGGCCCCGATTCCCCAGGAGCTGCTCGACAAGGTGGCGGCCGCCGAGAAGTTCAACCAGGGCTTCTCCACGACCGAGATCGTGGCCGCCAACGTGATCGACCAGGCCTGGCACCAGCGGCGCGCCGAAGAGCTGCCGGGCGCCGACGGGGTGCTCGCCTTCGAGGCGAAGGCGCTCGCGGACAACGGCGTCGACTTCGCCGCCGGTTCCCCCACGCTACCGCAGCACCTACTACTCGCACATCTTCGCGGGAGCCTACTCGGCGGGGTACTACTCCTACTTCTGGAGCGAGGTGCTCGACGCGGCGAGTGTCGAGTGGATGAAGGCCCACGGCGGCCTCACGCGCGAGAACGGGGACCGCTTCCGCGCGACGCTCCTCTCCCGCGGGGGCAGCGACGACGCGATGACCCTCTTCCGGAACTTCACGGGGGGCGACCCGCCGATCCAGCCGTTCCTGACGCGGCGCGGGCTGGCCGCGCCCCTCGCGAAGTAGCGGGGTCGTCCGCCGTCCTACGCCGCCCGGCTCTTGAGCAGGATGGTCACCCGCCGGTTCCGACGTCGTCCGTCCTCGAACCCGTTGCTCGCGACGGGATAGAGCTCGCCGTTGCCGATGGCGGCCACCCGCTCACGGTCGACGCCGCGGTCGGTGAGAAGATCCTTGACCGCGAAGGCCCTCCTCTCCGAGAGCTCGAGGTTGTGCTCGGCGGATCCGGTGGCATCCGTATGGCCCTGCACCACCACCGCCGTCTTCGGATAGCGGACGAGCACGTCGCCCACCTCGCCCAGGGTGACCAGGCTCTCCGGAGTGGGCCGAGCCGAGTTCACCGGGAACAGCACGTCGGAGTCGAAGCGGACGAGGAGCGTCTCCGCGTCCGTTCGCTCGACGGTGGTCCCGGGGATGCGGGCGAGCTTCTGCTCCTGCGCGTCGAGGTAGGCGCCGACTCCGGCACCCGCCACCGCGCCGATGGCGGCCCCGACGAGGATCTGGTCGGCCGCCCTCTTTCCGACGAGGAGGGCGCCCGTTGCGCCCGCGGCCGCGCCGATGCCGGCGCCCTTCAGGGTCTTGTCATGGGTCACGGCCCGGTCGCGAGCCGTGGCCGGCGGGGTGCTCGCCTGGGAATTCTTGTGTGTCGCGCACGCGGGGACGAGAAGCGTCGTGGCCAGCACCCCCGCACCCCATCGCCGAGAAGGAAAGAATGCACTCATGCGCCACCTCCCACGCGGTTCAATGCAATCCCCTCGCCAGCGTAGGCGGCAATCCGGCAAGGGCACAGCACGGAAGTTTGTGAGGTTTGTAGAATCAACCCCGCAGGTCGTGAGGATAGAATGGCGCCCGCATGAGGCTCGGGCGAGGCGGCCCCCGATCGCGCCGTGAGTGGCTCCGGTCCGCGACCGCCGACCTGGGCGGCCTCTGGGCCGGCGCTCGGAGGACGTCGGCGGCGCACGCCGAGGAGCCCCGACCCTCCCGCGAGGTCGGGACGAACTGGGCCGGAAACGTCACGTACGGCGGAACCCGGCTCCACCGACCGGCGACGGTGGCGGAGGTCCAGCGCATCGTTCGCGAGAGCGAGAAGGTCAAGGCGCTCGGCGGACGTCACTCCTTCAGCACGATCGCGGACACGCGGGGGGCGATGCTCTCGCTCGAGCGGTTCGACTCCGTGTCGCCGGTCGACCGTACCGCGGGCACGGTGGACGTGGGGGCGGGCGTCAAGTACGCGCAGCTCTGTCCCGAGCTGCTGCGCCAGGGCTTCGCCGTCGCCAACCTGGCTTCCCTGCCCCACGTCGCGGTGGTGGGGGCCTGCTCCACGGCCACCCACGGCAGCGGCACCGGGAACCTGGCGACCCAGGTCGTCGCCCTCGAGCTCGTGAACGGCCGCGGCGAGGTGGTCGTGCTGTCCGAAGCCGCGAATCGCGACGAGTTCCGCGGCGCCGTGGTCGGCCTGGGCGCGGTCGGAGTGGTGACGCGGGTGACCCTGCGCGTGGCGCCCGCCTTCGAGGTCCGCCAGTGGGTCTGGGAGGACATGCCCCGCGGGCAGTACACCGCCCACTTCGAAGAAATCGCGAAGGCGGGCTACAGCGTCTCCGCCTTCACCACGTGGCGCGACGACAAGGTCTCCGAGGTCTGGGTGAAGCGGCTGGCTTCGGACGGCGACTGGAACCCCGGGCGGCAATGGTTCGGAGCCACGCCGGCCCCGCGCGATCTGCACCCGATCGTGGCGATGGACCCCCGGGCCTGCACGGCGCAAAGGGGAGTGCCCGGCCCGGCGTGGGAAAGGCTGCCGCACTTCCGTCCCGACTTTCCCCCGTCTTCCCGCGGCCGGGAGCGCCACAGCGAGTACTTCCTGCGTCGTCAGGACGCCGCGGCCGCGACCTCAGGCCCTCTACGGGATCGGCGGGCAGATCGCTCGGGCGCTGCAGATCTCCGAGATCCGGACGGTCTCGCCGGACTCCCTCTGGATGAGCACGGCCGAAGGGCGCGACACCGTGGCCTTCCACTTCACCTGGACGGACAACGACGAGGACGTGGCCGCGGCCATGCCCGTGGTCGAGGCGGCCCTCGATCGCTTCGAGCCGCGTCCGCACTGGGGGAAGATGCACACGACGGACCCCGGCCCAGCTCGCCGCCCGGTACGACCGCCTCGGCGACTTCCGCGATCTCTGCCGCCGACACGACCCCGACGGGAAGTTCGTCAACGAGTACCTGGCCCTGTACGTGTTCCAGGAGCGCCTCCTTCGGGGCCAGTAGAACCCCGCGACCACCCGAGGCTCCCTGGAACCCGGACCCCGAGGCCCCGAAGCGACATCGGAAGCAGCCCCCCTCCCGACGGCGATGGGGTTGCGCGACGTCGTGCTGTTCTTCGTGACCACGGGCACGAACCTCCAATGGGTGGCGTTCGCAGCGGTCGCGGGGCCGAGCTCGCTCTCCCTGTGGCTGCTGGGCGCGCTCACGATGTTCCTGCCCCTCTCGTGGTGCGTGCTGCATCTCTCGGCGCGCTTCCCCGACGAGGGCGGCCTCTACGTCTGGGTGCGGCGCGCCTTCGGGCACCCCGCGGGATTCCTCGCGGGGTGGATGTACTGGTGCAGCAACCTTCCGTATTTTCCGGGGCTGCTCTATTTCACGGCGAGCAACGCGCTCTTCGTCTTCGGCGACCGGCTCGCTCACCTGCAGTCGAGCCGCGCCTACTTCATCGCGCGCGTCCATCCTCGGACTCGCCCTGGGGGCCGGCCTCAACATCCTCGGCCTCGGGGTGGGGAAGTGGCTCAACAACGTGGGAGGTATCACGCGGTGGCTGGCCACCCTGATCCTGATCGGCCTCGGGCTCGCGGCCCTCGCTGACCGGCGGGTCGGCGACGGCCTTCACCCACGAGAGCCTCGTCCCCCGCCTCGGAATCGCGAACCTCCTCTTCCTGTCCACGATCGCGTTCGCCTGGACCGGCCCCGAGGCCGCGTCCTTCATGGGGGGCGAGATCCGTGACGCACGGCGCACCGTTCCCCGGGGGCTCCTCCTGGCCGCACCGATGATCGCGCTCATCTACGTCCTGGGGACGGCGAGCATCCTCGTGGCACTTCCCCCGGGCGAGATCAGCGGGCTGCAGGGCGTCCTGCAGGCGGTGCAGGCGGCCGAGGCGCGCCTGGGCTGGAGCGGCATCACCCCGCTCGCCGCGGCCCTCGTCACCATCACCTGCCTGGGCAGCGTCGGGGCCTGGTTCGAGGCGGTGGCGCGGATTCCCTTCGTGGCCGGCATCGATCGCTTCCTGCCCGAGCGCTTCGGACGGCTCCATCCCCGGTGGGGCTCGCCCTACGTCGCCCTCCTGACCCAGGCCGGGATCACGGTGCTCTTCGTGCTGATGGGCCAGGCGGGAACCACGGTGCGCGGCGCCTATCAGGTGCTGGTCAGCCTCACCGTGATCGTGACCTTCGTTCCGTTCGTCCTGCTCTTCGCGGCGGCGATGCGTCTGGCCCGGGCGCCCGCGGGAGCGGGGACGCTGCGCCTGCCGGGGGGGGCCGCCGTCGTCCAGGTCTTCGCCCTCGTGGGTCTCGTGACCACTCTCGGCGCGATCGTGCTGAGCCTCATCCCGCCCGAATCGGAGCCGGACAAGCCGCTCGCCGTCGCCAAGGTGCTGGGAACGACCCTCCTCGTGATGGGCGGCGGGGTTCTCGTCTACGCCCTCGGCCGCGCGCGGGCCCGCCGCTAGTCCTGGTGTCCGTAGTACTCGTAGGCCGACATCGGCTTCGGCCCGCCTTTCTTCCAGACCCGCTCATCGGTCGGGAGCTTGCCGAGGACGCGGGCCATCTCGCGCACGTGCGTGGCCACGGCGCCGCAGCACGCGCCGATGAAGTTCACCCCGATGTCCCGCGCGCGACGCGCATACTCCGCCATCTCCCGGCGGTTGAGCTGGAGGGAGTCGAGCTCGAGCGGGAACTGCGGCAGGCTCGTGAAGTCGGGGGACTCCCGGGGAGTGCGATAGGCCACGGGCTGGCACGCGAGGTACGCACCAACCGCCCCCCGCATCTCCTCCAGGAAGGGAAGCATCAGCTCGGGGCTGCGCAGGCAGTTGACGCCCACGACGTCCGCGCCCGCGTCCACGAGGGCGCGCGCCGCCTCGGCCGCGGTCTTGCCGTCGGACGTCCGCGGCTCCTTCTCGAAGGAGATCGTGACCATCGTGGGGAGCCCCGTCTTCTTCGCGCACTCCACGGCGAGGAGCGCCTCCCCCAGCCACGAGAACGTCTCGCCGATCACGAGGTCGATGCCCTTCCTCGACCTGCACCGCGAGCTGCTCGTCGAAGGTGGCTCGAACCTTGTCGCGGGCCGAAGGGCTGCCGTCTTCGTACATCCACGTGAGGCTGATGTTGCCGGCCACGAGGCAGCGGTCTCCCGCCACCTTGCGGGCGATCCGGACCGCGGCCCGGTTCAGGTCGGCGAGACGGTTCTCGAGGCCGACCGTGGCGAGCTTGTCGCGGCTCGCGTAGAACGTGAGGGCCTGGAGCACCTCGGACCCCGCTTCGCGGAACTCCGTGTGCAGCTCTTCCAGGGCCTGCGGCCGCTCGAGGGCGACCTCGGGCGTGAACGGTCCGGCCCGGACCCAGCCCCGCTTCTCCAGCTCGAGCAGGTAGCCGCCGTCGCCGAGCACCGGGCCCTCGGCCAGCCGTTCCAGGATTCCCTTCCTCGCCATCACGATCCTCCCCGTAGATCCCGCAGCACCTGCCGCGCCGCGTTGTAGCCGGGCGCCCCCGTGACGCCTCCGCCGGGATGCGCGCCCGCGCCGCACAAGTAGAGGCCGGGCACCGGCGTGCGATAGCGCGCCCAGCCCGGCCACCGGCCTCATGAAGAAGAGCTGGTCGAGGCTCAGGTCGCCGTGGAAGATGTTCCCCTCCGTCAGACCGTAGATCCTCTCGAGGTCGAGCGGCGTCAAGACCTGCCGCGCCACGACCGCTCCCGGGACGTTCGGAGCATACTCGCCGATCTTGCGGACCACGCGATCGCCGAGGAGCTCGCGCTTCTCGTCCCAGGTCCCCTCGCGGAGCTTGTAGGGCACGTACTGGACGAAGCAGGTCATGACGTGGCGGCCGGGCGGGCAGAGGTCCGGGTCGACGTTCGAGGCCACGACGCAGTCGACCCAGAGCTCGTCCGGGATCTCGCCGAGCTTGGCCGCGTCGTAGCATCGCTCCGCGAACTCGAGCGACGGGACGAGGGTGAAGAGCGCGCGCCGGGCGGGGGTGGCGTCCGCGGGCATCCCGTTGACGCGCGGCTCCTCGGACAGGACGAGGTTCACCTTGGCGCACGGCCCGTCCATCTTGATCCCGCGGATCCTCGCCCGGAACTCCTCGGGCAGCGCCTGGGCCTCGCAGAGGCCCAGGAACGTGCGCTTGGGGTCCGCGTTCGACAGCACGACACGGGCTTTGATCTCCGTTCCGTCCTCCAGGACAACCCCTCTCGCCTCGCCGTCCCGCACGTCGATCCGGACGACCGGCGCCCCCGTCCGGAGCTCGACGCCGAGCTCGCGGCAGGCGGCGGCCATCGCCTGCGTGATCGCGCCCATCCCTCCCATCACGTGGCCGTAGAACCCCTGCGCTTCGTGATCCCCCCCGGAGAGCAGGTGAAAGAGCAGGCCCAGGGCCGTGCCCGGCTGGCGGGGGCCGCCGTGCTTGCCGTAGACGTTGTTGGCGAGCACCAGCGTCTTCACCTTCTCGGACTCGTAGTGACGGTCGAGGAAATCCTGCAGGCTGCCCGTCAGGAAGGACGCCATCTCCGCGATCTCGTCGCCGGAGATCCCGCGGAAGCGCTTGCCCACGCGCAGGGCCTCCACGAGGCCCGGCGAGCCCCGTGGCGTGGACGTCGGGCGGAGGCTCCAGGAAGAAGGGCTGCAGGTAGCGCGCGAGCTTCTTCAGGCGTGCGTCGATGCGGGCGAAGGTCTGCGCGTCGCGCGGAGACTGCCGGCGCAGCTCGGCGACGGTCCTGTCCATGTCCGCCCACCAGGCGACGACGTCGCCGTCGGGAAACGGCACCTGGAGCGCCGGGTCGCAGGGCACCATGCGGAGGCCGTGCGCCTTGAGGCGGAGGTCTCGGATGACCTCCGGCCGAAGCATGCTCGCGATGTAGGAGGTCGTGGAGGCCCGGCACCCGGGGGCGATCTCCTCGGTGACGCAGCAGCCGCCGAGGACGTCGCGGCGCTCGAGGACGAGCACGCGGAGGCCCCCTCGCGCGAGATAGGCGGCGGCGGTGAGGCCGTTGTGGCCCCCCCCGACCACCACCGCGTCCGGGCGGGCCATGGCCCGGCATTCTACAGTCAGGCGCGCCGGGTCGGGCCCGGCGGCGGGCACGCTGCGGACCGTACGCGGATTCGGTTAATGTAGGGAGGTCGAGCGGGGGAGCTCACCGAGCGGAGGTCTTGCGCAATGAGAACGTTCTCGTCCTGTATCCTGGTCGCGGTTCTTCAGGCTTCATCCGCGTTCGCACAATCGTCGTCCGGGACCTGGAGCGACCTGCCCGACCGCTTCCAGATCGACACCGGCTATTTTCGGATCGACGCCACCACCGTCCTCCGACTGGGCGGCCCGGGAGGCAGCAACGAGGTCGACTTCGAGCAGGACCTCGGTGTCCCCGGGGAAGCCGACACCTTACTGGGTGGACGCCACCTGGCGGCGTGGGTCGGCGCCACCAGCTCAAGCTGAGCTACACCTCGCTCAGCCGAGAGCGGGCCGACCACACGCTCGACCGCGACTTCGTGTGGGGAGGCGAGACCTTCAACGCGGGACTTTCGGCGTCCTCGACCACCGGCAGCGACATCCTCGGCGGCTACTACCGATTTGCCGTCTTCCGGAACGACCGCTTCGAGATCGGTCCCACGATCGGCATCGGCTACCTCTGGCTGGAGGCGGGCATCGAGGCCACGGGCAGCGTTACGGGTCCGGGGGGCGTGGTGGAGACGCGCACCCTGGATCGGAGCGCCTCGACCGGCAGCATCACCGGGGCGGTCGGGGGCTACGCCACGGCCTGGCCGGCGAAACGCCTGGCGCTGCGTGCCGACTACCTCTATATCAAGGTCAACCCGGAGAACGCCGAGGCCTCGGTCACGGACTGGCGCGTCGGAGCCGACTACTATTTCACGCGGCACGTGGGCCTGGGCGCGCAGTACAAGTACAACCAGTACCGCTACGATCGGGCCGCCTTCGCCGCCGAGCTGGGAGGCGAAGTCACGTACAGCGGCTTCCAGGTTTTCCTGTCGTTCCTTTTCTAGGCGCGCCCGCGGGGAAGCCCTTCCGGACGATTCCCGCCCCTTCGCGGACGACGACGAGCTGGTCGGCCGCGACGCCGGGTATCGTCTCGGCGGCGCCGTTCGGCCACCGGATCGCGAGGTCCGCCGTCGTCGAGTCGCCCAGGCCGAAGTGCAGGCGCCGGTCGTTGGCGGAGTAGAAGCTCGACTGGGCCATCACTTCCTGGGCCTGGGCGCGGCCCCCGTAGCGGGCGACCACGCGCGCGCCGATCGCGCTCCGGTTCGACTGGACCCCCTCGAGCAGGACCTTCAGCCAGTGGCCCTTTCCCGTGACGTCGTTCCGGAGGAGCGACGGCGGCTCGTTCATGTTCATCACGAGGACGTCCACGTCGCCGTCGTTGTCGAAGTCCCCGAAGGCGCAGCCCCGGCTCGGGTGCGGCGCGGCCACGCCGGGGCCCGCTTCGTCGATGAGCTCCTCGAACCGCCCGTCGCCGAGGTTGCGGAAGACGAGCCGGGGCGTCCTATAGGGGTAGGCGGGGAGCTTGCTCTCCACCTCGGGGTAGACGCTTCCCGTCGCGAGGAAGAGGTCGGGGAAGCCGTCGTTGTCGAGGTCGACCATCCCCGCTCCCCATCCCACGTACCGCGTCTCGACACCGAGGCCCGCGCGGATGGTGACGTCGTTGAAGTAGCCCTTGCCGTCGTTGCGATAGAGGACGTTCGTGTCGTCGGAGAAATGCGTCTTGAGCAGGTCGAGGTTGCCGTCGAGGTCGAAGTCGCCGACCGCGATGCCCATGCCCGCCTGCTCCACCCCGTCCTCGCTCAGGGCGACACCGCGCTCGAGACCCTCCTGGCGGAACGTACCGTCGTGCTGGTTGCGGAAGAGCCAGCTCGGCGTCGAGTCGCACGCCACGTAGATGTCCGGCCAGCCGTCGTTGTCGTAGTCCGCGGCCACCGCGGTCATGGGATAGGACCCGGACGCGGCGGCGACGCCGGCCTGACGGCTCACCTCGGTGAACGTCCCGTCTCCGTTGTTGTGGAAGAGCTGGACGGACCCGGGGGGAAGCCCGCGCGGGCCGCAGTTGACGGGCACGCCCTTCCAGCGGCAGTCGGCGTTCTCGCCCGGCTTGGGCAGCCTCTCCAGCGTCGTGTCGAGGTAGTTGGCCACGAAGAGGTCGAGGCGCCCGTCCCGGTCGTAGTCCACCCAGGTGCAGCCGGAGCCGTAGCGCACGGCGCTCTGGCGCAGGCCGGCCTTCTCCGTCACGTCCGTGAAGGTGCCGTCGCCGTTGTTGCGGTAGAGCACGTTCTGGCCGTAGTAGGTGATGAAGAGGTCGTCGTGCCCGTCGTTGTCGTAGTCGCCCACGGTGACCGCCGACGCCCATCCCGTGCGGACGAGCCCGGCCTTCTCCGTCACGTCCGTGAACGTGCCGTCGCGGTTGTTCCGGTAGAGCCGATTCGACGTGCCGGGGGGCGCGCCCTCGAGCCGCGTGCCGTTCAGCACGAGCAGGTCGAGCCAGCCGTCGTTGTCGTAGTCGAAGAACGCCACCCCGCATCCGACGACCTCGATGATGTAGCTCTTCGTGTCGACGCCGCCGTAGACGATCGGGGAGGTGAGCCCCGCCTCCGCGGCGACGTCGGTGAAGCGCGCCAGGAAGGGGCGGCCGGAGGGCTTGCCGCGCGGCTGGGGCCTCACCCCCCGCGAGGAGATCCCCTGGGCGAAGGCCGAGGGAGCGCCGCACGCGAGGAGGCCGAGCATCCGGCGGCGGGTGATCATCGCCCGGGCTCCGTGGCCACGAGCGTCCGTCCGGCGGGCACGTTCTCCAGCTTCTGGACGACTCCCGAAGGCCATCGGATCTCGACGAGGGTGGCCGCGGGGGCCCCGCCGAGGCCGACCCGCAGCTGCTTGTCGCTCGCGGAGAGATAGCCCACGGTCGGACTGACCGTCCAGTACTGGGTGGCTCCCGACGCGGACACCACCTTCACCCGGCACCCGATGCCGTCCTTGTTCGACCGCGTCCCCACGGTTCGGATCCCGAGCCAGGTCCTGGCGCTCGCGCCGTCGTTCCGGAGCACGAAGGCGGGCTGCCCGACGTTGCTCACCACGACGTCGACGTCGCCGTCGTTGTCGAGGTCGCCGAAGGCGGCGCCGCGACCCGCCCACTCCCGGAGGAAGACGTCGCCCGGGGTGACCCTCAGGAAACGCCCGGACTCGTTCCGGAGCAGCAGCGGGGGCTGCAGGTACCGGAGGTTGGGGGCGGTCTTCTCGATCGTGTCCATCACGTGTCCCTGGGCGACGAAGATGTCCTTCCAGCCGTCGCTGTCGTAGTCGAAGAAGCCCGTGCTCCATCCGGCGAAGGCCAGGGTGGCGGCGCCCACGCCGGAGCTGTTGGTGGCGTCCTGGAAGCTGCCGTCCGTGCCCTGGTGGAAGAGGCGATAGCGCTCGTTGGAGAGGTCCGTGACCACGACGTCGGGACGGCCGTCGTTGTCGTAGTCCGCGAAGTCCACCCCCATCCCCGCGAAGGTCTTGCCGTCCTCGTTGTAGCCCACCCCCACGAGCAGGCCCACCTCCGAGAAAGTACCGTTCCCGTCGTTGTGGTACAGGTGCGATTGCACCGAATCGTTCGCCACGTAGACGTCCACGTAGCCGTCGTTGTCGTAGTCGGCGAACGCGACGCCCAGCGCCTTGCCCCGGATCCCGGCGATGCCCGCCTTGGCGGAGGCGTCGGTGAACGTTCCGTCGCCGTTGTTGCGGAAGAGGAGGCTCGTGGTCGCCTCGTAGTTGTCGGGATGGCAGTAGGCGCGGTAGCCGGGCTTCTTCTCTCCGCAGTAGCCGTTCTTCTCGAACGTCCACTCCACGTACCGCGTGACGAAGAGGTCGAGCCTCCCGTCGTTGTCCGCGTCGAAGAACCCGGCGCTCGCGCTCCACCCGGAGGCGGCGACGCCGGCCCTCGCCGTGACGTCGCGGAACGTCCCGTCGCCCTCGTTGCGATAGAGCGTGTTGCCGCCGTAGCCGGTCACGTAGAGGTCGGCCCGCCCGTCGTTGTCGTAGTCCCCCACGGCGGCGCCCATCCCGTATCGGTTCTGGGCGCCGCCGCTCAGAGCCGCTCGCTCTGTCACGTCTTCGAAAGTGCCGTCCTCCTTCTGGTGATAGAGGCGATTCCAGAACCTCCGGTCCGACTTGTCGGGGGCCTTTCCGGGAGGCATCGGATCGTCGATCTTCGCCCCGTTCGTGAAGAACACGTCGAGCCTTCCGTCGTCGTCGTAGTCGAGGAGGGCGACGCCTCCGCCCATGGTCTCCAGCAGGTACTTGTTCGACGTGGCGGAGCTCGCGTGCTCGAAGTCGATTCCAAGCTCCCGCGTGACGTCCGTGAACCGTACGTCGCGCGGGGAGGGCGCGGCGGCGAGCACGAGAAGGGACGCGCAAGGCAGGGCCCAGCCTGCGAGGTGTCGCGAGCTCACGATCGGCCCTCCCCGAGCCGCCGCCTCTCCACGATCCCTTTCGCCTCGTGGATCACGAAGAGGTAGTTCGCGGGCAGATCGCGGAAGCGTCTCCTTCAGCGCCGGACGGCCACGCCACCTCGACGGAGTCCGCCGCCGCCGCCTGGCCCAGGCCGAAGTGGAGCCGCAGGTCGCTCTGCGAGTAGTAGCTCGAGCCGCTCATGACCTCGCGTATCTGGCGATGCTCTCCCTGGCTCACCTTCACTCGGGTGCCGATCGCCGACCGGTTCGATTTCGTGCCCACGCACTTGATGAGGATCGAGCGGTTGCCGCCGCCCCCGTCGTTGCGCAGCAGGGAGGGAGGACCGTCCAGGTTGTTCACGAGCACGTCCACGTCCCCGTCGTTGTCGAAGTCCCCGAAGGCGCAGCCCCGGCCGAGGTTCTCGGCGAGGATCGCCGGCCCCGCCCGGGCGGAGACGTCCTCGAAGCGACCGTTCCCCAGGTTGCGGTAGAGCACCTTCGGCTCCCGGTACTTGAGGTGGAGCTTCTTGTTCGCGATCTGCGAATACACGTGGCCGTTCGCGAGCAGGATGTCGGACCAGCCGTCGTTGTCGAAGTCGAAGAAGTCGACCCCGAAGCCGAGGTACTTCCGGTTCACTCCGAGGCCCGCCCGCAGGCTCACTTCCTCGAAGGCGCCGCCGTAGTTGCGGTAGAGCGTCGTCAACTGCTCGGAGAAGTTCGTCCGGACGATGTCCAGCCAGCCGTCGCCGTCGTAGTCGGCGACGCCGACTCCCATTCCCGCGAGGGCGGCACCTTCCGCGTCGAGGGCGCATCCGGCGGGAACCCCGACCTCCCGGAAGGTCCCGTCCTTGTTGTTGCGATAGAGGAGGCTCGGAGCGGTGTCGCACGCCACGTAGATGTCGGGCCAGCCGTCGTTGTCGAAATCCGCGGCCGCCGCTCCCATGCCGTAGGAGCCGGTGGGCTGCCAGTTGCTGCCCACGAAGACCATGGAGGAGGGCCCGCGCGGACGCGCGATCCCCGAGGCCTCCGACACGTCGGCGAACGTGCCGTCGCCGTTGTTGCGGTAGAGGACGTTCGTTCCGCCGGCGTATCCGAGCGGCCCGCAGGGGACGGGGATGTCGTTGTAGAGACAGTAGGCCGACTGGCCGGGGCGCGGAGCGGTCGCGGGGTCGAAGTTCACGTAGCTGGCCACGAAGAGATCGAGGTGGCCGTCGCGATCGTAGTCGAGGAAGCAGCAGCCGGCGCCCCAGCGGCCCAGTGCGCCCGCGACCCCCGCCTTGTCTGAGACGTCGGAGAACGTGCCGTCGCCGTTGTTGTGGTAGAGGACGCTCTTCCCCCAGTAGGTGACGAAGAGGTCGTCGAAGCCGTCGTTGTCGTAGTCGCCGACGCAGCAGCCCTGCCCCCACCCGGAATGGGTGAGGCCCGCTTTCTCCGTGACGTCGGTGAACGTGCCGTCGCGGTTGTTGTGGAAGAGGTAGCTGCGGGGCCGGCGGTCGCGGACCTTGGGGTCCAGGCTCGTCCCGTTCACGAGAAAGATGTCGAGCCAGCCGTCGTGGTCGTAGTCGAAGAAGGCGGCGCCGCCCCCCATCTCCTCGAGCAGGAACTGCTTGTCGTCCGGGCTGCCGGAGACGTTCGTGGCGTGCAGGAGGCCGGCGGCCGCGGTGACGTCCGTGAAGACCACGGGACGCGAGGTCTCGGGGGCGAGCGGCCCTGCACCTCCCCGCCGCGGCAGGAGAGCCGTGCCCAGGGCCCCTCCCATCGTCCGCAGGAAGCCGCGACGGGCGCCGGGCTCGCCGCTCCTCACGCTCCGCCGCTCGGCGCCGCCGCGTTCTTCCGGTGCTCGCGCCGCATCTTCTCGAGCTCGTTCGCCTCGCGGTCCAGGCGCTTGAAGGATTCGAGGGCCTTGCGGCTCTCGTCCGCCTTGCCGAGCCGGCGGTAGAGACCCGCCAGGACGTAATAGTGGGTGGAGGCTCGGGGGTTGAGGGCTATGGCCTTCTGGAGCGAGTTCACCGCCTCGACGAGCCGCCCCTGGTGCTCCTGCGCCTTCGCCTGCTGGAACCACGCGGCGTCGGACTTGGGATCGATCTCGAGCGCCTGACGCGCGTATTCGAGCGCTTTCTCCGGATCGCCCTTGCGGTTGTAGTGGGCGCTCAGGCTCACGTGAGCGCCCGCGAAGCGGCCCTGCCGCTCCTTGTCGAGTGCTATCGCCTGCTCGTACTTCGCGACGGCCCCCGCGTCGTCGCCCAGGGCCTCGAGCGCGAACCCGAGGGCGTCCAGCGCCTCGACGTACGCGGAGTCGATGCGGACCGCGACCTCGAGCGCCTTCCGCGCCGCCTCCCAGTTGTCCTGGACGGAGAAGAGCTTGCCGAGGTTGTAGTGCATCTCCGCGGAGTCGGGCTTGAGGCGGATCCCTTCCTCGAACTCGCGCTGGGCGGCGTCGAATCGTCCCGATGATCATCAGCGTGCGGCCGAGGATCTTGTGGGCTTCGGCGTTCCTGACGTCGAGCTGGAGCGACCTGGCGAGGGCCTGGATGGCTTCGCCGAGCTTCTGCTGGGCGAAGAGGCTGTAGCCGAGCGCATACCACCCCCAGGAGGAGCGCGGGCGCTCCTGCGCTACGTAGGCGGCGAGGAGAGGCTCGACCTCGGCGAACCGCGCCTCGCGGATATACCCCTCCAACTCCGCGACCCGCGCGGGGTCGTCGCCGGGGGTCGCGGAGTTGGAGGCTTTCTCCAGCCTCTCCAAGCCCTGTCGCGCGGAGGAGTCGCCCGGGGTCAGTTCCAATGCCTTCTCGTAGGCCGCGGATGCCGCCGCACCGTCCCCCTTCTTCTCCAAGACCGTCCCGAGCAGGCTCTGCGCTTCCGCGAAATCCGGCCGCAGCTGGACCGCGTGGCGCAGCCTCGTCACCGCCCCCTCGAGGTCGCCCTTCGCCAGCGCCGCCCGCCCCTCCAGGAGGTCCAGGGTCGCGAGCTTGTCGCGGTCGTCGGCGCTCACGAGGTCGCGGCCTTTCTGCAGCTCGGACGTGGCTTCCTCCTTGCGGCCGGCCCGGGCGAGCGCCAGGCCGAGCTGATAGCGCGCCTCCCCGCTCTCGGGCGAAAGGCGCGTCGCCTCCTGGAGCTCACGAATCGCCTCCGCGACCTTGCCCTCCCGCAGGTACGCCTTGCCGAGCGCGGTGTGGGCCCGGGCGAACGTGGGATCGAGCTCGATCACCTTCTCGAGCTGCTCGATCTCCCTGGCCGGGCCCCGGCTGGGGTTGGCCCCGTAGGCGGCCGCGAGGTTGAACCGGGCCTTCACGGAGCTCGGCGCCAGGGCGACGGCCTTCTCGAGCTCACCAACCGCCTCCTCGGCGTCCGTGGGGACGAGGGCCGCGCCGAGATTGGCGTGCGCGTCCGCATAGTCCTTGGCGAGCCGCACGGCCTCGCGGAACGCGGCGATCCCCCCCGCGTCGTCGCCGGACTGTACCAGCACCAGACCGAGGTTGTTGTGGGCTTGCGCGAAGTCGGGTCGAAGCCGGATGGCTTCGCGGAACGCGGCCGTCACCTCGCTGCCGCTTGCGCCCTGGCGACCGAGCAGGAGGCCCAGCACGTTGTGGGCCTCGGCGCGGCCCGGGCTCGCGGCGAGCGCCGGGCGGAGCGCGGAGGTCGCGGACTTCCAGTCCGGCACGGGAACCCAGGGCGGGGGAAGGTTCAGCCCGGCTTCGAGCTGTCCCAGCGCCTTGTCGAGGTCGCCCGTCCGCAGGTACGTGATGCCCAGGTCGACGTAGACGGCGGCGGTAGGCGGGAGCACCGCGATCGCGCGCTGCAGGCTCGCCCGGGCGCCCGCGAGGTCGCCCGTCTCGCGCAGCGCGGCGCCGAGAAACGCGTGGGCGTCCCCGGCGGCGGGATCGAGAACGACGCTCTGCCTGACCTCGGCGAGGGCCTTGTCACGGCGTCCGCTGTACCACAGCGCGACGCCGAGGCTGTAGTGGGCCTCGGGGGACTCGGGTCGGAGGGCGGTCGCGCGTTCCAGGTGGGAGAGGGCCTGGGCCAGGTCTCCCTGCTGGCCGAGCACGAAGCCCAGGACGCGGTGCGCGTCCGCGTGGCTCTCGTCCAGGCGGAGGGCCTCCGTCAGCTCGGTGCGCGCGCTCGCCATCTCGCCGCGCTCGGCGGCGGCGACGGCGCGCTGATAGGCGTCCTCGGCCGGGCTCTTCGCATCGGGCGCGCCCGCCGCAGACGGAACTGGTCGTCGGGCCAACGCGGCCTGCTGCCGGAGGGCGACGCCGAGCGCGTAGTAGGCTTCGCGCTTTTCGGGGTCGAGCTCGATCGCACGCTCGAACGCGGCGATGGCGCCCGTAAGGTCGCCGTTCTGGCGCAGCGTCTGGCCGAGCTCGTAGCGAAACATGGCGTTCGTGGGATCGCCCTCGACGACCTTCCGCAGGTGCGGCAGGGCCGCCTCCAGATCCCCTTTTCCTCGGAGGGCCAGGCCCAGGTTCAAATGAGCGCCCAGGTTGTTCGGCTCCAGGAGGAGGGCCTTCTCGAACACCGCGACCGCCTCGGCATAGTCGCCGCTCGTGGCCAGCGCGGAGCCCAGGTTGGTGTAGGCCCGTCCGTACTTCGGGTCGAGCTCGACGGCCTTCCGGAACTCGGCGACGGCGCCGGGGAGGTCCGACTTCTCCGAGAGAGCGACACCGAGCCAGTTGTGCGCCTCGGCGGATCGCGGCCCGACCTCGACCGCGCGCCGAAACGCGAGGAGGGCGCGGGGGTACTCGTTCCGGCCCCAGTACGCCAGGCCCAGTGCGATGTGGGCGCCGGGATTGCCCGGGTCCCGCTTGACGGCCGCCTCGAGCTGGCTGACGGAGGGAGCTCCGCCGGTCTTTGGCTCCTGGGCGGTCGCCGTCACCCCCAGGGCGAGAACGAGGGCGATGGAGCGTCCGGCGCGGATTCGCCGATCCTTCATCCGTCGGGATCGAGCAGGCGAAGCTGCAGCCGCGACGTGGCGTCGTCTTCCTCGCGAAGCGACTTCGCCATCTCGAGCTGCTTGTCCGCCTCCTCCCTCCGGCCCGTGCGCGCGAGGAGCAGGCCGAGCTGGTAGTTGGCCTTGACCGACTTCGGGTTCAGCTCGACCGCCCTTCGAAGAAGCCGCTCCGCCTCGGGGTAGCGCCCGCCGTTCATCAGCAATCCGCCCAGAGCTTCGCACGACGAGGCGTGGTCCGGATAGCGTCGGAGCAGCTCCTCCAGCCGTTGGACCGCCTCGGCATCGCGACCCTGGTCCCGGGCGACGAGTGCCAGGTAGTAGGGGGACGCCAGCTGGTCGGCGTCCAGCCGGAGGCTCTCCCGGAGCCGCGCGGCGGCTTCGTCCAGGTGCCCTTGCATGTAGAGCACGGACCCCAGCGCGTACTGGAGCGGCGCATCGTCCGGCTTCTTCGCGACGAGCGGCTCGAGCAGACCCTGGGCGGCCTCGTACTGACGCTTGCCCACCTTCGCGACGGCCAGGGTGTACTGATAGGCGGGATCGCCCGGCTTCAGGCCGGCGGCCGCAGTCAACGCGGGCTCGGCGTCGTCCAGGAGATCCATCTTGAGACAGACCCGGCCGAACCCCAGGAGGATCTCCGGGTCGTCGGCCGCGAGCTTCTTGGCGCGCATCCAGTACGACAGGGAGCGCTCCAGCTCTTCCTGCTTCTCGGCCGCCGCGGCCGCCTGCCGTAGCGCCGTCACCGAGGTCGGCTTCTGGCCCAGGGCCAGGTCGTAGGCTTCGAGGGCCCGTGCGAGATCACCCTTCACGAGGTAGGCGCCGCCCAGAGCGAAGACCAGCTCGTAGGACGTGGGGTCGACCTTGCGGGCATGCTCGAGAACGTCGATGCCCTCCGCGACGAGGTCGTTCTTGACCAGTAGCTGTGCAAAGGCAACGGACCAGTCGGACGGGACGTCCTCGAGGCGCTTCGCGTCCTCGGCGAGCGCTGCGGCGGAGCGTCGATTTCCGGTCTTCAAGTAGTCCGTGGCGAGTATGAGCAGGCCCTCCGGAGACTGCTTGAACGCCGCGAGGGCCGGCTTCGCCAGCTCCAGCGAGTGCTTGTAGTTTCCCTTCTCCGTCTCGGAGCGGGCGAGAGCCATCCGGGCCCCGGCGTTCGACGGGTCCAGCTCCAGGACGCGCCGGAAGAGGGGAAGGGCGAGATCGTCCTTGCCTTGGAGGGTGTAGGCCTGCGCTAGGTTCAGATGGGCCCCGACGAGGCGCGGCTCCAACCGGATGGCTTCCTGGAGCAGCTCGGCGCCCTCCTGGAGCCGGTGCTGCTGCAACCGAATGGCGCCCAGCACCGAGCAGGCGGCGGCTCGAGTCGTCGGGATCGGCAAGGGCCAGCTGGGCCTGCTGGTCGGCTTCCTGGAGCCGCCCTTCCTGGACGAGGACGGCCGCGCGTTGGAGGGCCCCTTGCGCCTGGGCACCGATGGCGCCGGCGGGCGCCAGGACGCCACACAGGAGCAGGACCCGCGTTCTCCCGGGAGATCTGCGGATCTCCCGGGAGGGATGGACATCGTTCGCTAGGGTCCCCACTCCGACACGACTACCACTATCAGTAGTCGAGTCGCAAGCCGAACTGAACTGATCGTGCCTGGTTGCACTGCGTGTTGACCGTGCCGAACGCGGTGGCGCTGAAGTTCTGATTCGGGGCGCAGAACGTCGTCCGGTTGAGGATGTTGCCGACGGAAGCCGCGAAACGCACCTGCACGTCGCTCACGTGGAAGGTCTTGGAGATGGTCACGTCTTCGTTGTACACCTTGAATCCACGCACCGATCCGTCGGCGCGCGGCGCGTTGCCGAAGGTGAGCGGCCCCGGGTCCGTCCAACCAGCCCTGTTGAAGTAGTTGTCGGTGAGCGGGTCGAAGTCCCCGCTCGCGGCCACCCCATCGGCTCCAGTGCGGTTCGGGCGCTTCTCCGTGTTGAAGAGCAAGCCACCCATGTCGTTGGCCATGTCGATCCGCAGCGGTCGACCGCTTTCGTACCGCAGGATTCCGCTGAGGTTCCAGCCGCCGAGGACCGCCTTCTTCGCTCCGGACCAGCTCTGGGAGCCGCCCTGGGCGATGTCCCACGAGAAGCCGACCAGGAACACGTGCGGACAGTCGTCCACGCTGAGACCGTAGTCGGCCGTAGGCCAGTTGACGGGATCCTGGACCTCTCCGTTGATCCCCTCGTTGCCCATCCCGCTCTCCGCGCCGTTGTTCTTCAGTTGGGAATACGTGTAGCCGATGCGGTACTGGAGCCCCTTCGAGAACTGCTGCTCGAGGACGACCTCGACCGCGTGGTACTGGCTCTTGCCCAGCGGGAGACCGCGCCATTCGATGTTCTGGTACTGGGGGTACTTCCTGAGCGCCTGCGCCACGTTTCCGGTGAAGCCCGCGTAGGGCAAGCGGATCCCGGCCGCCTGGGCCGCGGCCGAATTGGCGGGCGATTGCAAGAGCGCGGAGCCCAATGCCAGGACCGCGGGATCGTTCATGTTGTAGTCGAGGCCCGCACGCTGCGCGTGATGATCCAGGCGCGTTCCCCGGTTCCCGATGTACGAGAGGTCGAGCATCATGTTCTTGGTCAACCGGCGCTGCGCGGTCACCGACCAGTTCTGGAACCGCGGGAGGGTCAACCCGTCCGGCGACACGGCGGGCACGCCTCCGCCGTTGGCGATCGTGGGGTCGATGAACGGCGGTTGCCTTATGACGTTCTGCGGGAATCCGGCGTCGAGATGGAAGCGGGGCAACAGGCCGTTGGTCTGGTTCGGCGCCGAAGGGTTCGACGCGAATCCGAGGTTCGGGTCGCCGGTGAATTGGGAGAAGGCGACCCCGGCGTAGTACATCCCGTACCCCCCGCGGAGTGTCGTCTTTTCGTTGAGGCGATAGGAGAACCCGGCCCGCGGTCCCCAGGCGTCCCAGCTCGGGTTTTCGAACGTCCGCGATCCCGTGCGGCCGGCGCCGTCGCCCGCGAAGATCACGGCGCCCGGCCGGCCGCCAGCGCCGGGGTTGGGGGTGTTCGGATCGAACGTGGAGTACTCGTCGTTCTGCTCGGTGCGCGCGCTCTGGTAATCCAGGCGCAGCCCGGCGGTCAGCGTCAGCTTGCTGTTGACCTTGAACTCGGCGTTGATCCACGGCGACAGGTAGCTCTCGTACCAGGTCGGCTGGGCATAGATATTCTGGTCGGACGAGTGCACCTGCCCCAGGAGGAACGACGCGAAGGGATCGCCGGTCTGGCTGAGGTTGTTGCCTGCAGCGTCGTAGCCGCCGGTACCGAGCCGATTGAAGTTGAAGTTGCCGGCGGCGCCGCCGACGGCCCAGCCCTTGTGCGGGAACTTGTGCGCCCGGTACTCGAGGCCCACCTTGACGGTGCTCCGGCCCCGGACCCACGCCAGGTCCGTGGAGAACTGCCAGCGGTCGTTCTTCTCGTATCCGAAGCTCGGCCAGGAGAGGCCGAGGGTGTTGTAGGGGATGTTGCCGGCGAAGTTGATCTGCGGCGGGCCCGCGTCGCCGAGGACGAGGCCGCTCTGCTGCTGCGAGCCCCAGAGCCTCTCGGGCCAGTTGGCACCCGCGGAGAGGCTGGCGCCTCCCATGTACCAGCGGTCCCAGGCCAGGGTGGAGTGGCTCATCAGGTTGTTGTTGATGATCCAGTCCCACTGGGTGTGGGCGTGCGTCGTGTAGATGCGCTGGGTGAAGCCCTCGCCGATGTAGTCCGTGTTCGAAGCCGAATCGCTGAGGGGGTCGTTCTCGACGGAACAGCCCTGGGCCCCGCCGCAGTTACGGACCGAAGGACGGTTGTTGTAGTAGCCGCTGAACATCGCCTTGAACTTCGGCGAGAAGCTGTGGTCCAGGCGGAGGAAGAGGTTGCGCGAGTCCAGCTCCCACGTCTGATCGCCCGCCGGGTTGCCGGCCACGTTGTTCGACAGGCCGGGCCGGTCCGGGCGCGCCATGAGGGCCGCGTACCGCGAGGCCACCACGCTGCGCAGGGGATCGCCCGAGGGGATGACGTTGCCAGGATACGGGTCCCGCACGGGAACGCCGTTGACCATTCTCGTCGTGTTGGGATTGAAGATCTGGCCGCCGAAGATGGGCCGCCCGAGCGCGTCGGTGCCGACCTGCTGGCCCGTCAGGAGCGCGCTGAAGTTGCCGGCCTTGAACGCATCGATTGGAGTGGTGTTGCCGAAGCCCTCGAGGGTGCCGGAACGGAACTTGGTCCAGTCGGCGTTGACGAAGAAGAACGTCTTGTTCTTGATGATGGGTCCGCCGAGCGTGGCGCCCCAGTTCTTGTTGTCCAGCGGGGTCTTGGGCAGCTTGAAGAAGCCCTGGGTGTTGAGGGAGTCCTGGGCCAGGTTGCCGTAGGCACTGGCGTGCAGCCTGTTGGTCCCCGACTTGGACGTGTACTCGATGAAGCCGCCGCTCGTGTGGCCGTATTGGGCCGAATAGGTCGTGGTGACGACCGTGACCTCCGAGATGGCTTCCACGGGGGGGGCGCTCTCCTGGCTCCCCTGGTGCCCCGAGGCGTAGCCGAAAGCCCCTCCGTCGAAGAAGTTCTCGGTGGCCCTCGCCTGGCCGCCGTTGATGCGGGAGTTGAACTGGCTCCCCCGGAACATCGGGTCGCCATTCGGCGTCATCGGCAGGTAGCCGGGCTGCATCAGGAGCACCGACTCGGCCAGCCGGACGTCGGCGGCCGTGACGATCGGGAGGTCCTTGTAGTACTTCTCGTTCACGCTGTGTTGGACGTCGGGTCGGGTGCTGTCGAGCGCGTCCCCGCCGACGACTTCGACGGACTCGGCCATCTCGCCGATCTGGAGCACGACGTCGTGGCGGACCACGTCTGCGGCTCGGAGCACGAGTCCCGAGGTGGTGGCCTTCTTGAAACCGGTGAGATTGACCGTCACGGAGTAGGGGCCCAGGACCAGCTGCCCGGTCGTATAGGCGCCGGCGCTGTTGGTCGTGAGGACGTTCTCGACGCCGGTCGCTTCGTTCCGGATGGTGATGGTTGCGGCGGGAAGAGCGGCCCCCTGGGGGTCGATGACGACGCCGCTGATGACGGCCCTGTCCGACCGCTGGGCCAGGAGCGGGCTGCTCGACAAGATACTCAAGCAGAAGGCCATGGATACGGCACCGGCCAGTCCTCGCGACCTCGTCATGCCAAACCTCCCGGGAACCAAAGACAGAGTCTCAGCGAGTCGAGTCGATTTTAGATAGCCCGCAGGCACTGTCAAGAGGATTCTACGTATAGTCATACGAATTATTACGAGGTGGCCCCAGGGGGGCCGGGCCTAGCGGCGCGTTCGCTTCGCCAGCCGATCGATCTCGCGAGCGGTCTTTGCCACGAGGCGGCGCATGGCCTGGCCGGCGACCTGCGCCTGGCGGTCGCGGATGGCCTCCAGGATGGCCCGATGCCCGGGGAGCGACGCTTTCGCCCGGCCGGGAAGGCGGCTCGTGGTATGGAAGCTCACGAGCAGCGCCGAGACCACCACGTGGCTCATGCGCTCCAGGAGGTCGTTGCCGCAGGCCCGCACGATCGCCTGGTGGAAGCGCCGGTCCGCCCGATCGAAGGCCTCGTAGTCGGCGCCGCCGTCGAGCGAGGCCTCCATGTCCCTATAGGCCTCCTCGATCGTCTGCAAATCCACGCTGGTGGCGCGCTGGGCGGCCCTTTCCGCGGCTGCCGGCTCGACGATCAGGCGCACCTCGGTCAGCTTTTGCAGGAACTCCACGCTCGGACTTCCGTCCTGCTGCCACGCCATCACGTCCGGGTCGAGCAGGTGCCAGGCGTGGCGGGGTCGCACGCGGGTCCCGGTCCGCGGCCGCGACTCGACCAGTCCCTTTGCGGCCAGAACCTTGATGGCTTCGCGGAGCACCGTGCGACTCGCGGGCAAGCCCGCCTGGGCGGGCAGGAGGTCGCCCGGACGGATCTTCCCGGTCAGTATCTGGCGCCCGATCGCGTGGACGATCTGACCGTGAAGCCCGCCTCGCGGGTAGCCATGGCTGGTCTGTCGGAGAGGCGACATCGAACGGCACATATGATAGTACTAATCCAGTTTTCCGGAGCCTGGATTTTCAAAAGTATGGGCCAGCACGTTAACCGTCGTGAATTCGTGGCCGGCTTGGGCCGCTCCGGCGCCGCCCTCGCCGCGGCTTCCTGGCTCCCCGGATTCGGCTACGCGGAGACCCGGGGTCCCGCCCGCGCCGTCCTCCAGCGCACGCGTTACCGCTCGGATATGGACCGCCGGTTGCTCGGGGCCTTCCTGGAGCACCTCGGTCGAGCGATCTACACCGGCGTCTACGAGCCGGAGTCCAAGCTGGCGGACGCCGCCGGCTTCCGCAAGGACGTCCTCGCCGAGGTGAAGGGGATGAGCGTCCCCATCATGCGATACCCCGGGGGCAACTTCGTCTCGGGCTACAACTGGCAGAACGGTGTCGGCCCCAAGAACAAGCGCCCCACGGTCCTGGAAAGGGCCTGGAACTCGCTCGAGACGAACCAGTTCGGCACCAACGAGTTCATCGACTGGTGCCGTCTCGTGGGCACGGAGCCGCTGCTCGGCTTCAACCTGGGGACGGGCACCCCCGAGCAGGCGGTGGCCTACGTCGAGTACTGCAACGTGGACAAGGGCACGCAGTGGAGCGACTTGCGCCGGGAGCACGGCTACGAGGCGCCCCACAACGTCCGGTACTGGTGCCTCGGCAACGAGATGGACGGCCCCTGGCAGATGGGGACCATGACGGCTCGCGAGTACGGCCGCAAGGCCCGCGACTCCGCGCGGCAGATCCGGGTCCTCGACCCCACGACGCAGCTCATCGCGTGCGGCTCGAGCAACACGATCCTGCCCACGTACCTCGTCTGGGACCGCGAGGTCCTGGAGGAGTGCTACGACCAGGTGGACGGCATCTCGCTGCACAACTATTACGGCAACACCCCGGCCCTCACCGGAAACGACAGCGCGCGCTACCTCGCCATGAACCTGGACATGGAGCGGCAGATCCAGGAGATCGCCGCCGTCTGCGACTACGTCCAGGGCCTGCGGCGATCCCCCAAGCGGCTGTGGCTGTCGTTCGACGAGTGGAACGTCTGGTACCGCGCGCGGGGCGGCCGGTTCGCCAACGGCCAGCGCAAGTTCGCGCCGCCGCTTCTCGAGGAGGTCTACAACCTCGAGGACGCGCTGCTCGTGGGAGGATTCCTGAACTCGCTCCTGCGACAGTCGGAGCGCGTGCGGGTGGGCTGCCTGGCCCAGATCGTCAACGTGATCGCCCCCCTGATGACCAACGAGACGTCCGTCCTGCGCCAGAGCATCTACTACCCGTACGCGTGGGCGCTCAAGTACGCGCACGGCCGGGTGCTCGATCTTCACGTGGAGTCGGAGACGTATCCCATCAAGGCGGAGGGGCTCCGGCCGGACTTCGCCCGCGACGACAAGGTTCCGTACGTCGACGTGGCCGCCACCTTGAACCCGCAGAACGGGCAGCTCTGCCTGCTTCTGCTGAACCGGGACCTGCAGTCGGAGCGGGAGCTCGCCCTCGACTGCCGCGACCTCGCCCCCACGCGCGTGCTCGCAAGCGAGACGCTGACCGGCACGGACCTGAAGGCGGCCAACACGTTCGAACGGCCCACCCTGGTGGCCCCCCGCCCTCTCGAGATCCCCCGTCCCTCGTCGACCATGACGTTCAAGCTGCCCCCCCGCTCGTACAGCGTCGTCCACCTCGCCACGTCCTAGGCTCCTTTCCTCGCCCGACCCCCGTGCTCCTCTGGCCCCTGCTGAGCGCAGCCCTCGCGGCGGCGCCCGAGGTCCTGACGCTCGAGGGCGACATAAGCCCGGTGCACGATCCCGCGATCATCCGCGAGGGCGCCACGTACTACCTGTTCGCCTCCAACCGTTTCGCCGAAAAGCTCGTCCCCATGTTCTGCTCCCCGGACCTGCGGGAGTGGGCGCTCTGCGGGAACGTCTTCGACCGCGTTCCGGATTGGGCGCTCGAGGAGGTCCCGGGAGCGCGCGGAATCTGGGCCCCCGACATCTCGTACTCCGGCGGCCGCTTCCGGCTCTACTACTCGGTATCCACGTTCGGCAAGAACCGGTCCGTGATCGGGCTGGCCACGAACCGAACGCTCGACCCGAAGAGCCCCGACTACCGGTGGGTAGACGAAGGCAAGGTCGTCGAATCGACCCCGGACGACGACTGGAACGCCATCGACGCGAACCTGGCCGTGGACGGGAAGGGGCGTCCGTGGCTCGCCTGGGGCAGCTTCTGGGGCGGCATCAAGATGCGCGCCGTGGATCCGGAGACGGGGAAGCTGTCGGCGAGCGACAAGACGCTTCACTCGCTGGCGAGCCGCCGTCCGCTGAAGCCGCCCTCGATCGAGGCGCCGTTCATCGTTCAGAAGGACGGCTACTTCTACCTGTTCGTGTCGTTCGACATGTGCTGCCGGGGGAAGGACAGCACCTACAAGGTCGTGGTGGGACGCGCGCGAGAGATCACCGGCCCCTATCGGGACAGGGACGGCACGCCGATGACGGAAGGCGGCGGGACCCTGCTCCTCGAAGGCGCCGAGGCGTGGCGGGGCCCTGGGCACCCGGCCGTGCTCCTCGAAGCGGAGGCCGACTTCCTCGTATTCCACGCCTACGACGGCACCACGGGCCGACCCACCCTCCAGATCTCCAGCATGGTCTGGGAGGAGGGCTGGCCCCGGGTGGGCCGGCTGAAGTAGGCGGTCGACGAGGATCGGATCGAGCCTGTTCAGCGGGCGGGGCGCCGACCCGCAGTGGGCACGAGGTGCAGGACGGATGCTCGGTCATCCCCAGCGAGCCCGCGCAAGCCGGCGTCGAAGGAGGCGAGCTCCCCGCGGCGGCGCGAGGCGAGACCGAGGAGGTAGGCGTCCGTCAGCTGGCGATGACCCTGGAGTCGCGGTGCGGACGATCCGATGGCTTCGATGAGCCCCACGTCGTCGGGCCAGAACGAGTGCGCAGGGTGGGTCAGGTTGCGCGCGAGCAAGCTCAGGGCCTCGGTGGGTGCGAGGGCGTCGGTGGAGAACGCAGGGTTCGAAACGATTCGTACGAACGCCATCTCGGTCAGCGGGCAGGTCGCCCAGCCCTCTCTCCCTCGGCCCGCGAACCAGCGGTGCGCGGCTTCGTGATGCTCGTGCGCGGGCCAGAGCAACGCGATGAGGACGTTCACGTCCAGGAGGGCCGTGCTCACGGCAAGTCGTCGAGTAGCTCGTCTACCGAAGCCCTGGTGACCGGCGTCGTCTGATCCTGCAGCCGGATCACGGTCAGGCCGTGCCGCTCGGTGGTCGGGATCGGACGATGGGCCCCCCGACGGACGAGCTCGGACACCGCCTGCCCGAGAGTCATCCGCTTCCGCCGCGCCAGCTTCCTCGCCAACGCCACCGCATCGTCTTCCAACGTGAGTGTCGTTCTCATCCTCGGGGCATCATATCAGGCAAGCGAGCATCAATGTGCAAAAGAGATGCTTGCGCTTCGATGAGGCAGCGTTACACGAAATGAAGCGTGGCCGCGACGACCGACTGCTTCGGGATCGTCAGGGTCAGGACGTCCCCCGACACCGGCGCCGCCAATGCCGCCAGGGCGACCTCGTTGGGCTTCTCGAACGTGTTGGTCGCGCGCATGTCCGCGTGGGTCAGGACCGTAGCGCGGACCTCGCGGAGGCGCGCGCCCCCCGACAACCGGATCCGTGTGAGGAGGCCTTCCTGCAGCGACGGGTTCGTGAGCGTGACGGTCAGGCTCTTGTCGCGAACCGAGGCCGAGCCGGAAAGGCGGGGGATCCGGGCCGTGCCCTCGAGGAGCGGAACCGTCAGCTCCGGAAGGTCGATCTTGAGGGGCACGAGCCGCCCGCCCATGTGGGGGCGGTACATCTCGAACGCGTAGTAGGCGGGGGTGCGCGCGTACTTGTCCCCCACCGCGGCGAAGAGCGAGTGGAGGCAGTTGATCGTCTGCGCGACGTTGGCCATCTCGATCTTCTCCGCGTGGCGGTTGAAGACGTCGAAGGTCATCGCCGTGTGGAGAGCGTCGCGCAGCGTGATCGCCTGGCTCAGGATGTACTCGGGACCGAGCTCGGTGCCGCCCTTGTACCAGTTGCCCCACTCGTCGATGACGAAGCGCGTGCGGTGCTGCGGATCGTACTTGCCCATGATGGCCCAGTGGTCTTCGATCACCTTCTCGATGTGGGCGCCCTTGTGCAGGACGGCGTACCAGCCCTTCTCGTCGAACATAGCGCCGTTTTCGGCGGTCTGTCGGAAGTCCGTGTAGTAGTGGAGGGCGAAGCCGTCCACCCGGACACCCAGCCCGCGCACGTTCTGCAGCCCCCCGAAGAAGCCGTCGGTCCAGCCGACGTCGCCGTCGGCGGAGTGTCCGCGCGGCCCCGTGGCCACGAAGTACGGGCGCACGTAGACCGGGACCTGCGCGATGTACTTGCGGTACTCGGTGGCGTACTCACCGCCGGACATGTTCCCGCCGCAGCCCCACGACTCGTTGCCGACTCCCCAGTACTTCACGTCGAAGGGCTCCGCGTCGCCGTTCCGGCCGCGCTCCTCCGCGAGGGAGAGCGTTCCCCGCGGAGCGTTGCAGTACGACACCCAGTCGTGGAACTCCTGCGGGCTGCCCGAGCCGACGTTCGCCGCGAGATACGGCTCGCGCGCCCACGAGCCGGCAGAGGCGCATGAACTCGTGGATGCCGAACGCGTTCGTCTCCACCGCGTGCAACCCGCCGGGCATGCGGTTCTCCCAGTAGTTGTAGGTGCGCGGGCGCCCCGTGGCCGCGCCGATTCCGTCGCGCCAGTGGTACCCGTCGGCGAAGCAGCCCCCAGGCCAGCGAAGGTTCGGCGCGCCGATCCGCTTCATGTCGTCCACGAACTGCTTGCGGATGCCGCCGACGCTCGGGATCTTCGAATCGCGTCCCACCCAGATGCCGTCGTAGATCACACCGCCGAGGTGCTCGATGAAATGGCCGTAGACGTGGGGGTTGATCTCTGGCCCCGGCCGCGTGGGATCGACCTCGATCAGGGCGTCGGCGGCCTGCAGCGGGCGCAGGCCCGCGAACGCGGCGATCCCCGCCGCGGCGGCGGACTTGACGAAGCTGCGTCGGCGAGTCGTCATGCGAGTCGCTCCTGCTCTCACCGCGCCCGTTGGCGCAGCGGCTCCACGAGGGCCGAGAAGTCCTCTTCGCCGTGGCCGGCGGCTACGGCCTGGTTCACGACCTCCAGGGCCGAGGCCACGGTCGAGAGCGACATCCCGTGCCGTCGCCCCTCTCCGAGCGCGTACGTCAGGTCCTTGGCCATGAGCCGAAGCAGGAAGTTCGGCGCGTAGTCCTGCGCGGTCATGCGGCCGGCGAGGGTCCTGACGAGCGGGCTGCCCGGCGCGCCCGAGGTCAGGAGCTCGAGGGACTTGCCCCTGTCGAGCCCGCTCCTTTCGATGAGAGCGAGGGCCTCGGCGAGGGAGGCGGCCTGGACGCCGCACATGAAGTTGTTGACGAGCTTGAGGAGGGCGCCCCGGCCCGAGGTCCCCACGTGGAGGATGGCGCGGCTCATGGCCGCGAGGGCGGGCCGCGCCTTCTCGAGAGCCGCGGCGGAGCCGCCGACCAGGAAGAGAAGCTCGCCCGACGCCGCGTGAGGCTTGCTTCCGGTCACGGGCGCGTCGAGCAGCTCGCATCCGCGGGCGGCGGCCTCCCGGAAGAGCTCCTCGATCCAGCCGACCGAGAGCGTGCTGGACTCGACGAGCACGCTGCCCCGGGCGGCGCCCGCGAGGGCCCCGTCGTCGCCGAGCCAGACCCCGCGGGAGGCGGCGTCGTCCGCCACCATGCTCAGGACGACGTCGGCCCGGGCCGCGGCCTCGCGGGGCGTCGCGGCCACCTGGGCGCCCTCCGCCGCCAGCGGCGCGGACCGCTCGCGGTTGCGGTTGTACACGGCGAGGGGGAAGCCCGCGCCGAGCAGGCGCCGGGCCATGCCCGAGCCCATGAGGCCCAGGCCGATGAGAGCGACACGTGTTTGGGGCATGGTTGCCTTCAGCTGAGGGGTTGAACGGTCACCAGCGAGTCGGCCTCGCGCGACACGCTCACGGGGTTGCGGAGCGGGCGCCCGAAGCCTTCGAAACGGATCTCGACCACGTCGCCGTCGGCCAGCTCGACGCCGTCTCCGAAGCTCAGGGCGTAGGCCCCGAAGAAGTGCACGTGCACGTCGCCGGGACGGCGGTGGGCCTCGAACTTGAAATGATGATGCTCGACGTTCCGCAGGCTGTGGCACATCTCGGCCTCGCCCGTACGGATCTCCTTCGACCAGACCTCACGTCCGGCGCGCTCGAGAGCCACCCTTCCCGGTACCGAGTCGAAAGCGGGATCCAGGACGAGCTCGGGGCCGAGGGCGCAGGTGCGGAGCTTGGAGCCGGCGAGGTTCAGGTAGTTCCTCCGCTCGAAGCGGTGGTCGGAGAACTCGTTTCCCGCCGCCATCCCCAGGCGGCGCGGTCGGCCCTCCGCGTCGACCACGTAGATTCCGACGACCTCGGCCTCCTCGCCGCCGTCCTCGGCGTAGGAAGGCACCCGCAGCGGCTCGCCGTGCGCGCGCAGGATCGTGCCCGGACCCTTGTAGAACCATTCGGGGGCCGTGCCGATGCGGCCGGGCTGGGGTCGGCCTCCCTCCAGGCCCCAGCGGAACATCCGCATGCTGTCCGTCAGCTCCTCGGGAGCGCTCGTGTGCATCGCCTGGCGGTCGCGAGCGCTCCCGAGGTGAGTGAGCCCCGTGCCCGAGACCAGGCAGCGCGTCGGCTCCGCGGGGTGATCGATCGGCGGGAGGAGCCGCCACTTCGACTCGCCCCGGTAGACGGCCTCGTAGTCGACGCCGTCGCCGGTGACGCGCCTCGCCACGAGCGACGTGAGCGTCTTCCCGTCGGAGAGGGCGGCCTGGGCGAGGTCGTAGACCGAGGCGGTCTCCGACAGGAAGCGCAGATGGGGCTCTTCCACCAGGGCCACCCGGCGCTCGGCGCCGTTCCGGATCTGGACGAGTCGGGTCAGGGCTTCACTCCAGGACGTCGAAGCTCGCGAGCGCGCGCTCGTTCACGGTGAGGCCGAGGCCCGGGACACTTTCGTCCAGGTCCACGAAGCCGTCCCGCGCCTTGGGCTCGCCCTCGAAGACATACCAGAAGAGCTCGTTCCCCACCTCGACGTCGACGATGGGGAAGTACTCCGCCATCGGCGAGTTCAGGCTGGCCATGACCACGTGGTAGTTGTGCATCTGACCCGCGTGGGGGACGACCGGCACCCCGTGCGCCTCCGCGAGCGCCGCGATCTTGCGGGCCTGGGTCAAGCCGCCGACGCGGTTGGTGTCGAACTGGACGACGTCCACGGCCCGCGACTCCAGGAGGTCGCGGAAGCCGTGCAGGGTGAACTCGTGCTCCCCGCCCGCGATGGGCACGCGCCCGTAGGCCTTCAGCTCCGCGTAGCCGCGCACCTCGTCGGGTACGACCGGCTCCTCCAGCCAGCGCAGGTGGAAGGGCTCGAGCCGCGGCAGCATCCGCTTCGCGTAGTCGAGCGTCCAGCCCATGTAGGCGTCGGCCATCACGTCAATCCCGTCGCCCACCGCCTCGCGGACCGTGCGCACCAGGTCCACGTTCCGCTGCATCCCCTCGGCGCCGTCCACGGGTCCCCAGCCGAAGCGGAGCTTCATCGCCTTGTAGCCGTCCTGTTTGTAGCGCCGCGCTTCCGCGGCCAGCTCCTCGAGCGGCGTGCTGTAGAGGCGGCTCGCGTACACGGGGATCCGCGGTTTCGTGCGGCCCCCGAGGAGACGGTAGACGGGCTGCCGTGCCGACTTTCCGAGGAGGTCCCAGAGGGCTATGTCCAAAGCACTGATCGCCACCATGCCGATCCCCTTGCGGCCGAACGCCAGCGTCTTCCTGTACATTTGCTGCCAGAGGAACTCCACGTCCCAGGGGTCGGCTCCCAGCAGGAGGGGCTTCAGGTAGAGGTCGATCACCTGCTTCGTCACACGAGGGGCGAGGGCGGCGTTGCCCACGCCGACGAGGCCGTCGTCGCTCATGACCTCCACCACGAGCCAGCCGTGGAACGTGAAGGTCCGCATCGAGGCTTCGGGCAGCGCGAGCAGGTCCATGGGGTTGGTGCAGAAGTGCGGAGGCAGCGGCACCGTCTTGCCGCGCCACTCCACGACACGGGTGCGGATCTCTTTGATCTTCACGCGGCCGCCTTGGAAGCGAGAGCCAGCGGGGCGATGCGAGGTATGGCGAGGCAGATCACGGCGAACGCCACGACGTGGAACGACCCCGCGAGCGCGAACACGAGGCCGTAGCCGAAGCCGTGGTCGAGGAGGTAGCCCACGACCTGGCCGAAGACGACGCCGCCCATGGCGCCGCCGAAGCCGACGAGGCCCGCGACGGCACCCACGGACGCGCGCGGGAAGATGTCGGCGGGCAGGACCATCACGAGGGTCGACCAGGACTGCTGGCCGAAGTAGGCGACGCTGAAGAGTGCGATCGCCCACGCCACGGGGACGCTCGGCACGAAGAGGACGACCGGCATGACGACGGCGCTCAGCCCCAGGGCGATCTTGCGCGCGCGGTCCAGCGGGACCTGACGCTGGAGAAGCCGGCTGGAGAGCCAGCCGCCGCACAGGCAGCCGATGCCCGCGGCGAGGGGAGGGATCCAGGCGAATGTCCCGACCGCCTTTATGTCGAAGCCGCGCGCGTCGTAGAGGTACTTCGGAAGCCAGAAGAGGTAGAAGTACCAGGCGGCGTCGCTCAGGAACTTCGCGATGACGACGCCCCAGGTCTGGCGGAAGCGCAGGAGCTGAAGCCAAGGCAGCCCCGCCTCCGACCCCGCTCCCGCCGCGAGGGCGGACTGGATCTCCTTCCGCTCGGCGTCGCCGAGCCTCGGGTGGCGGTCCGGCGGAAAGTACTCGCGGTGCCACCAGAGCGTCCAGGCCAGGCCGAGAGCGCCCGTAAGGTAGAACACCCAGCGCCAATCGCTCGTGCCCAGCACCAGCGCGATGAGGGGCGGGGCCACGACCATCCCCACGGCGGTGCCCGCGTTGATGATCCCCATCGCGGTGGAGCGCTCGTGAACGGGGAACCACTCCGCGACCGCGCGCGTCGCGGCGGGGAAGCCGCCTCCCTCGCCCGCGCCGAGGAGGGCCCGGCTCAAGGCGAGCGTCCCCACGCTCACGGCGAGGCCGTGGCTCGCGCAGGCGAGCGACCAGAACAGCATGATGATCGTGAAGCCCCGGCGCGTGCCCAGGACGTCCATGAGCTTGCCGCCTCCCACGTACATGACGGCGTAGGCGAGGAGGAAGGCCGACTGCAATTGCGAGAACTGCTCGTTGGTGACGGGGATGTCGAGGGCGATGGCCTTGATGGCCACGGGCAGCGCCTGCCGGTCCAGGTAGCTGATCGCGATCGCCATCGCGACCAGGAATGCGATCTGCCAGCGGATCATCTAGAGCGCTGCCGCCTCACCATTCGAGCACGACGAGGGAGACCGCCTGGCGGGGCAGCGCGAACCCGAGCGTCGCCTGTCCCTTCTCGACGCGCAGAGAGGCCGGCGCCTCCAGGCGGAAAAGCTCGCTCGCGGCGAGGAGCTCCTTGTACTGGTCCGCGTTGGGCGCGATCGGCGAGCCCATGCGCTTCCAGGCCCCGTAGGGGTTGCTGTGGCCCTCGTCGATGCGATAGTGGGCGAGGCGCGCCTCGCCGGTCGGGAGCGGGAGACCACCCAATGCCAACTCCACGGCGGCGTCGGGGCCGGGCACGTCGTCGTCGTGGTAGTGCCAGAGCATTACGCTCAGCTTCTTCCCCTCGAGGCTGGCGAGGGCCGCGACGTCGGGCGTGCCGCGTACTCCGTCCTTCACGATGGCATCCAGCGAGACCTCGCCCGTGCTCCGGACCGCGAGGCGACGTCCTCCCATCTTGCCGTACATCCGGAAGACGTTGAGGACGGCCAGGTCGACCCCGTTGCTGGCCATGGCGCGGAAGCCGGCGAAGTAGGGCTGGTCCTCGAACTCGAAGGCCCAGGTCAGCGCGCCCTCGAGGTTGACGCCGTGCTTCTCCGCGAGGTCGTGCTTGCGGGCGAAGCTGGCGGCGGTGTAGCTCGAGTACATCGTCCCGTTGCGGTAGCCGAGCTGCGGCCCCTGGCAGGCCGCACAGCCCTCGGGATCGGATTCGCCGATGACGATGGGCGTCTTCTTGAACTCGGGGAAGGACGCGATGATGGCCATGGCCCCGTCGATCGTCTGGAGGTGGCGGGCGATCCCCATCTGCACGTGGTTGTCCACGTACCTCGGCGCCCCCTTGGCGTGGAAGGCGAGGAAGTCCGTGGGCGTGCCCGTGGCGCCGGTAGCGTGGTTCGTCCCGCGCAGGCAGTGCTCCAGGAAATCGCGCAGGAAGTCGCCGCCGCCCCCGGCCGTGTCGGGTCCTCCCACGCGCGCGTTGGGCAGGGCGCGTCGCACGGCGTCCACTGCGTAGTCGTGGAGCTTCCGGAACTCCTCGGGCGTTCCCTTCCAGTAGCCGATGTTGGGCTCGTTCCAGACCTCCCAGTACCACTTCTCCACTTCGGCGCGGCCGTACTTCAGGACGCAGTGCTTCACCCACTGGTGGACGAGCTCGGCCCACTTGCCGTAGTCCTTCGGAGGATAGGCCCAGCCGGTGTAGACGTTGTCGTAGGGCAGTCCCGGGCGCCACTCGTGCTGGTACGGCTCCGGCTTGATCGAGAGCGCCTGGGGCATGAACCCGATCTGCGCGTAGGGCTTGAGCCCGCGCTGCAGGTAGGCGTCGAAGATGCGGTCGACGGTCGTCCAGTCGTAGACCGGCTTCCCCTGGGCGTCCTCGGTGTAGATGTTCGTGCTGCCCCACTTGAGGGCGGGAGTCGAATCCCCGGTGTTGAGGAGGTTGTGGGTACGGAAGTACACCTGCGGCGTCCCCAGCTTGCCCAGCGCCGCGAGCAGCTTCCGGCCGTCCTTCATGTACGCGTAGTTCGGCTCGTCCGCACCGAAGAACCGGTAGATCGGCTTCAGGTCTCCGCGGCTCGTGCCGGCATCGACCTTTATCGAGACCGGAAACGGCTCGCCGGGCGCCGGGTGGGCGCTCGGCGTCAGGCCGAAGAAGACGGCGACCGGCAGGCAGACGACAAGGATCCGGCGAGCGTTCATGAGATGGCCTCCGTGGAGCGTCGCCTCAGAAGTTGAACTTCACACCGAACTGGAACTGCCGCGGGATGCTGAGGGTGCTGGTGACGCGCCCCGCCGTCGCCGTGTCGACCGCGGTGGCGGGCGCGTTGAAGCTCGGCGTGTTCGTGAGGTTGAAGCATTCCAGGCGGAGCTCGAAGTGGCTGCCGAAACGCTTGAACACCGAGAAGTCGACGTTCCGGAACGAGCCCTCGCGGAGGATGAAGCCCCCCGAGTCGCCGTACGTGAACTGGGCGGGGACCACGAACGCGGCGGTGTCGAACCATCTCTCGGGCGTCGGGTTGTCCAGGGCCCCTCCCGAGCCCAGCCGGTTCGGCCGCTGCCCCCCTACGCCGGTGTTCGCCCGGTCCGCCCCGATCGTGGGAGTGAACGGCCGTCCCGTGCGCAGGATCA
This sequence comes from uncultured Acidobacteriota bacterium, assembly GCA_963742595.1. Lineage (GTDB taxonomy): Bacteria > Acidobacteriota > Vicinamibacteria > Fen-336 > Fen-336 > CAVPGH01. The sequence continues at coordinate 4,165,390 of CAVUMT010000001.1, forward strand.
GGATGGCCTGCATCTGCCATCCGCCGAGGAGGGCTTCCGTCACGCCGCCCGCGTCGCCGAGGAAACGCTTGCCCCGGCCGACCGGCAGCTCCCAGCCTGCGCTCACCGCGAAGTTGTGGGGGATGTCGAAGGGGGAGATGGCCTTCTCGCGCCCCGTGTTGCCGCCGACCGCGGCGACGTTCTGGGTCGTGATGCTCTTGGACCAGGTGTAGGAGGCCATGTACCAGAGGCCCTTGGAGGCCCGCCGGGCGAGCGAGACCTGGAGCGAGTGGTAGGTGTTCGACATGTTCGTGTCGAAGTACATGATGTTGCCGAACTGCGGGAAGGGCCGGCGCGCCTGCACGCCTCCCGCGGCCGGCGCGGGAATGTTGATGTTGCTCACGCCGTTCAGGTGCTGTCCGATGTTCCCGACGTAGTTGACCTCGAGGACCGTGCTGCGGCTGATCTGCTGCTGCGCCCCGAGGTTGAAGTGATGGTTGCGTCCCATCTTCATCTCCGTCGGCGTCCCGCCGATCGTGGGCGCGGCCGACGTGGTGAGGGGCTGGCTGTTGAAGAAATTGGCCATGGTGCGCTTCTGGTTGAGGTCGTTGATGCCGGTCTCGTCGAGCCGGAACGGGACCATGTTGTTGTTGACGCGCCCGTCGGTGTTCTCCTGCTCGAAGAAGATGCCGTACCCGCCGCGCACGACCGTGCTGTCCGTCAGGGTCCATGCGAAGCCGAGGCGAGGACCGAACTGCGTGAGGTCGGTGCCCGTGATGGAAAGGGGCAGGCCCGCCTGGCTGCTCGTCTGGATGTAGTTCTGGAAGAGCGCGTAGGCGGAGGGGCCCGCGAACTGCGCCGCGAGGTCGATCTGGTCGGTGTCGCTCGCGACGATGATCGGCCGCGAAGAGGTGGGGTCGAAGGTGCCCACCTGGCCGCGATACCCGGAGGCCCAGGGTGAAAGCTCGTAGCGCAGGCCGACGTTCAGGCTGAGCCTGGCGTTCACCTTGATGTCGTCCTGGGCGTAGAAGTGCCAGTAGGTCGCCTGTCCGCCGAAGACGTCGGCCGGGAACGATCGGGTGACTTGTCGCGGCATGCCGAGCATGAAATCGGCGAACGCGTCGCCGGTGCCTCCGGGGGCCGCCGGGTTCTGGGTCGCGAAGCCGTTGAAGGCCCAGACGCCCTGGTACTGCTTGCTGTCGGTGAAGTGCGGCATCCAGCGGCGGATCTTGAAGCCGCCCTTGAGGATGTGCCGGCCCCGGATGAGCGTCAGGTTGTCCGTGAACTCCAGCACCTTCAGGTCCTGGGTCTTGGGACGCTGGTCGAAGGCCGACCCGCTCATGTTGCTGTAGCCGCTCCACGTGAAATCGGGGAAGGAGCCCACGACGCCCGGCCGCCCGGTTTCCTCGAAGCCGATGATGCGGGCCTCCTGCAGGTAGTTCGTCCCCAGCCCGAACGGCTCGAGGTCGACGACCTGCGGCAGGTAGCTGAACCGGAACTCGTTCAGCATCGTCGGGCTGAGCGTGCTCGTGAGAGCCGCCACCAGGTTCTGGCCGCGGGTATGAAGATGCGCGCTGCCGATCTCCGGGTAGGCGAGGTAGGGGGCCCCGAGGTTCGAGCTGGGATCGTCCATGCGGTTGTCGTGGAAGCTGTAGCGGACGAACATCTTGTGCTTGTCCGTCAAGGTCTGGTCGATGCGGAGCGTGAACTGGTCGGCGCTCAGCTCGCGGTCCGCGGACCAGGCGAACGTGCCGGAGCTCGTGTTGGGATCGGGGATGAACTGGTTGAAGTAGAGCGCCTGGGGCGACAGGCGGTTCGTGGGAATGATATTTCCGGGGAAGGGCTGGCCGGTGAGCGGATCGTGAATCCGGTTCCGGATGGCGCTGAAGTCGCCCCGCTTCATGGCCGCCGTTCCGACCGTCAAGTTGACGGGGAGCGCGCGGGTCTCGCGAGTCCCTTCGTAGCTCACGAAGAAGAACGTCTTGCCGCTCACGAGCGGGCCCCCCAGCGTCCCGCCGAACTGGTGCCGGTTGAGCTCCTGCTTCTCCTTCACGAAGTAGTCCTTGGCGTCGAGGACGTCGTTCCTGTAGAACTCGAACGCCCCGCCGTGGAACTGGCTGCCTCCCGACTTGGTGGCCGCGTTCAGCATGCCCCCCGCCTGGCTGAACTCCGCGGAGTAGGCGCTCTGCTGGACCTTGAATTCCTGGAGGGCGTCGACGGAGGTCTGGATGTAGGAGCCCCCCTGGTGGTGATCGGTCACGTCGACGCCATCGATCTGGAACGTGAGCTGGCTGCCTCGCACTCCGCTGATCGCGGTGCCGTTGATGAAGTTCGCGCGGATAGGCACGACGCTGGCGCCGCCCGGCAGGCCGGCGGCCCCCGGAGTCAGGCGGGCCAGCTCGTAGAAGCTGCGGCCGTTCAGGGGCAGGTCGACGATCTGGGTGTTCGTCACCTGGTGGCCGAGGGAGCCCGACTCCGTATCGAGGAGGGGAACCGAGGCGGTCGCCTCGGTGGTCTCCGTCAAGACGCCGACCTTCAGCTCCACGTCCACGCGCACGGATTGGCCGACGGGGACCGTGACCGTGTTCACGACCGCGGTCTGGAACCCCTGCATCGCCACCGTCACCCGGTAGACGCTGGGGTTGACCGGTGTCACCACGTAGTCGCCGCGATCGTTCGTCGTCACGATCTGCGTCTGGCCGGTGGCCTCCGCGGTCACCGTGACCGTGGCCTTCGGCACGGTCGCCTGCTGCGCGTCCCGGACGGTCCCCACGATGCGTCCCGACTGGACCTGTGCCCATGCGGGGACGGCGAGGGCCGCGGTCAGGACCAGGGAGAGCCTGGCCACGCTCGACCCGTAGCGCTTCGTTCCGTGCGATCCCATGGCGTCCTCCCGTGGAAAGTTCGAATAGTCCTACCATATGATCTTTGACGGCGCCAGCCCACCCACCCCAACGGAGGTACTGCATGCGACTCGTCCCGTTCGTGACCGCGATGGCTGTCCTGGCCGGACCGATCGCCCGCTCGTCGCCCGCCGACGTCGAGGTGTCCATAGACCTCGCGAAGACGCGTGCTCCGATCTCGAAGTACGTCTACGGCCAGTTCATCGAGCATCTCGGACGGTGCATCTACGGCGGTCTCTGGGCGGAGATGCTGGAGGACCGGAAGTTCTACTACCCGGTCGACGGCCAGGCCCCGGCGTGGGAGATGCAGTTCCCGAGGCCGATCTCGTGGGAAGGCGACGGCTATCCCTACGAGCTGCTCGTGCGGTCGCCGTGGATGATCGTCGGCGACAAGAAGGCCGTGACCATGAGCCGCGAGCGGCCGTTCACCGGCGAGCACACGCCGGTCGTCGCCGCGACGCCAGCACGGCAACGGGCTCGTCCAGGAGCGGCTCGGGCTCGTCGCGGGGCGTCGCTACGTGGCCCGCGTCGTGCTCGCCGGCGCGAACGAAGCGCGGCCCCGTCCACGTCGCGCTGACGTGGGGAATGGGGGCGTCGGACCGCGAGAGCATCGCCGTGAAGACGCTGACGCCGGAGTACGCGACCACCACCCTCACCTTCACCGCCCAGGGGTCCACGGACAACGGACGCCTCGAGATCGTGGGCTACGGCAAGGGGGCCTTCCGGATCGGAGCGGTGTCCCTGATGCCGGCCGACAACATCCAGGGCTGGCGAGTGGACACGCTCGCGCGGCTCCGCGAGCTCGACTCCCCGGTCTACCGCTGGCCGGGCGGAAACTTCGTGAGCGGCTACGACTGGAAGGACGGCATCGGCGATCGCGATCGTCGCCCGCCCCGCAAGAACCCGGCCTGGAAGGGCATCGAGTCGAACGACGTGGGGATCGACGAGTTCATGGTGCTCGTCCGCGAGCTCGGCACCGAGCCCTACATCGCGGTCAACACCGGCCTCGGCGGCATCGAGTCGGCCGCCGAGGAGGTGCAGTACCTGAACGGCGCCGCCACCACTCCGATGGGCAAGAGGCGCGCCGACAACGGCCATGCGAAGCCCTACGGCGTGAAATGGTGGGGCATCGGCAACGAGATGTACGGCGACTGGCAGCTCGGCCACATGCCGCTGTCGGAGTACGTCAAGAAGCACAACCGGGTGGTCGACGCCATGCGCGCCGTCGATCCGAAGATCGTGCCCATTGCGGTCGGCGCCGTCGGCGATTGGACGAAGGAGATGCTCACGCAGTCGGTCGCCCACATGGAGCTGCTGAGCGAGCACACGTACTGGCAGAGCAAGCCGGACGTGCCCGCCCACGTCGAGCAGGCGGTGGTGGCGATCCGGCAGATCGCCGACGCCCATCGCGCCTACCGGAAGGCCCTGCCGTCGCTCAAGGGCAAGGACATCCGCATCGCCCTCGACGAGTGGAACTACTGGTACGGTCCGAACGAGTACGGCGAGCTCGGCACCCGATACTTCCTGCAGGACGGGCTCGGGGCCGCCGCCGCCCTGCACGAGATGTTCCGCAACAGCGACATCTTCTTCATGGCGAACTACGCGCAGACCGTGAACGTGATCGGCGCGATCAAGACGACGCCGACCGCGGCGGAGATGGAGCCGACGGGTCTCGTCCAGCAGCTCTATCGCGCGCGCTTCGGCGTCACCCCGGTCGAGGTCGCGGGCGACCTGCGGCCGCTTGGACGTCGCCGCCGCGCTCAGCGCCGACGGCCGCGCCCTCACCGTCGCCGTGGTCAATCCCACCGGCGAGGCCCGTCGACTGCGGTTGAAGGTCGCGGGGCGGACGCTCGACGGCTCCGGCCAGAAGTGGGTCATCACTGGCAAGGACAAGTGGGCCCACAACCGGCCCGGCGCCCCGCGCGGCGTGGACATCACCACCGAAGAGGTGGAAGGAGTCCAGGGAGCGGCCGAGGTGGGGCCGCTCAGCGTGACGCTCTACTCGCTGTGGCTGCGCTAGCGGGCGGCTACCACTTCAGTATCGTCAGCGAGTGCTTGGGGAACGTGTAGTCGAACGCGTTCCCGCTGGCCTTGACGGTCGCGCTGCGCGTCACCGGCCGCACGAGGGTGTCCTTGCCGAACGTGTGGGTGGCCTTGAGGTCGGGGTTGTTCAGCTCCCAGACGCTCACCGCTCCCTTGGGCGCGCCCGCCACGTTGTCGATGCGGGCCGTGATGTCGGTCTTCTCGCTCCGGTTCAGGACGTTCAGGGAGACCTGCTTCGTCTTGGGGTCGAAGGTGGCGGAGACGTCCAGGTAGCCGAGCTCGCGCCTGCGGTCCGGCTTGTACTGCGGCGAGTCCACGCGCACGTCGAGCGACAGGTTGCCCTTCTGCTTCGCGTACTCCGCGATCGGGAAGTAGATCGTCTGGAGGTACATGCCTTCCGGATTCGTGAACATGGGGGCGATCACGTTCACGAGCTGGGCGAGGTTCGCCATCTTGACGACGTCGGCGTGCCGGAAGAACGCGTTCAGGAAGACTCCCATGCCGAGCGCGTCCTCGAAGTTGTACTTCTCCTCGAGGCCGGTCTTCGCGATCTCGTACTCGGTGCTGCCGGGCACGAGGGTGCGGTACCAGACGTTCCACTCGTCGAAGGCGATGTGGATGGGCCGCGCCGTGGGGTTGCCCACCCGGACCGCCCGGATCTGCCCCTTCACCACCTCGATGCGGTCGTCGACGTCCTGCCCGAACGCGAGGAACTCCTCGAAGTTGTTCGTCCGGTTGCCCACGTAGGTGTGGAGCGAGATGTAGTCGATCTCGTTCCGGAGCCGCTCGAGCACCACGCGGTTCCAGCCCACCCAGTCGGAGCCCGGCCCGAAGTTCGACGAGCCCGAAGCGATGAGCTGGATCGACTCGTCGGCGCGGCGCATGGCCTTGGCCGCCTCCAGGGCGAACTTGGCGTAGTCCTCGGCGTTCTTGTGGCCGAGCTGCCAGGGGCCGTCGATCTCGTTGCCGAGGCCCCAGATCTTGACGTTCCACGGCTTGTCCCGGCCGTTCTTCCGCCGCTGCTGCGCCCAGTAGGTGTTCGCGGACTCGTTCGTGTACTCGACCCATTGGCGGGCTTCCTCCACGGTGCCGAGGCCGGCGTTGATGCAGAGGTAGGGCTCGACCTTGAGCTTCTCGCAGTAGGTCAGGAAGTCGTCCGTCCCGAAGCGGTTGCTCTCCAAAGCACCCCACGCGTTGTCGCGCCGCGCCGGCCGCTGGTCGCGCGGGCCGATACCGTCCTTCCAGTTGTAGCCGGACGCGAAGTTGCCGCCGGGCCAGCGGAGGAGCGTCACCCCGAGCCCGCGCGTCCCTTCCATGACGTCCTTGCGGAAGCCGTCCGCGTCCGCGAGCGGGCTCTTCTCCTCGAATACCCCGCCGTAGACGCACCGCCCGAGGTGCTCGACGAAGTTGCCGAAGACGTAGGGATGCACCTCAGCGATCACGCGATCGGGATCGAGCCGGATGCGCGCCTGCGTCGTCTGGGCGCCGAGCCGCGAGGGCCCCAGGGCGAGAACGGCGGCGGCGGTCAGGCAAAGCGACCAGCGATGTGTCGGCATGATCTGCACCTCTTCGAGAGAGCGCTATCTATCCCAGCCGTGGAGCGGCTGTCAACGTGAGCGTGCGCGGAGGGGCCAAAGCGTCCAGGTTGCAGTCGCACCGCGTGGCGCAGGGTCCGGAAGTGCTGCGCGAGGTCCTCGAGGCCGTAGTGCGCGTTCAGACCGCTCGGGTTGGGCAGCACCCAGGCCGCGCAGCCGCCGATGCCCTCGTCCTGCCGGCCCACGGCGGCGTCGGCGGCGATCGAAGCCGAGGCGATAAGCACCGATGCCCAGCACGGCGACGACTTGCGGGCGGTACCGCCGGGCCTTGGCGATCATGGTGCGCGCGCCTCGCACGATCTCATCGCGGCTGAGCTCGTCGGCGCCCGCGGTCGTTCTCGGGACGAGGTTCGTGATCCCGAGGCCGTGCTCGAGGAGCGCGCCGTCCTCGTACGGCGAGAGGAGCCGAGGCGTGAAGCCCGCCGCGTAGAGCGCCTTCCAGAACCGGTTCCCGGGCCGGCCGAAGTGGTGGCCGATGGCCGCCGAGTACACGCCCGGATTGATCCCACAGAAGAGCACGCGCAGCCGTGGTGCGATCACATCGGCGATCGTGCGCCGCCGCGCCCGGCGGAGATCGACGGCGGACGGCGTGCTCAACGGCCTCCGACGGGCCCGCGCTTCGTCGCCGTCGATCCGTCGAACGGGAGGCTGCGGAAGAGCAGCTGCACGTCGCCGAGACGGACCACATCCCCGTCCCGCAATTCCCGCGAGCCCCGCACCCGCTCACCGTTGAGACGCGTGCCGTTCTTGCTCCCCAGATCCTCGAGCGTCGCGCGCGGCCCCTCGACCAGGATCCGGGCATGGTGTCGCGAGACGCTCGCGGCGTCGAGGCAGACCGCCGCCGCCTTGTCCCGCCCGATCAGGTTCTCGCCGGCCGTCAGGGGGAGCACTCGATCGCCCCAGACGAGACGGGGCGGCGCGCCGGACACGTCTCGAGGCGGCTCGTCCGCCGTGACGCGCGCCTCCCCGCAGAAGGCGTAGCCGAACCCGTGGGCCGTGCGGATGAAGCGCGGCCGTCGCGCGTCGTCGTCGAGCGCCTGGCGGATGCTGTTCACGGACTGGTTCAGCGTCGACTCGGAGATGAAGACGCCGGGCCAGACGACGTCGCGGATCTGGGCTCGGGAGAGCACCCGGGGCCGCCGCTCGACGAGCAGGCTCAGCAACTCGTAGGCCTTCGGCTCCAGCGGGACAGGCCGGCCCGATCGAAGAAGCTGCCGACGCTCCTGGTCGAGCTCGAAATCCCCGAAACACAGCGACATAGGCCTCGGCCGCGAGCGAGGGCGACGCAATCCTGAGAAGGTCTTGAGGACTTCCCAATGGTAGGGGCCGATCCTCTGTGAAGCAAGGGTCGGGCGCCTGGCCAGGCGGCTCGCGAAAGGGAGCCGCCGATGTCGATCAGGACGTGTGTCGCCAGGGTCCTCTGCGTCATCGTCACGACCGGGGTCGCCGGCGCCTCCGATCCCGCCCGCGCCGGAGAAACGGGCTTCCTCCTGGATCGTCTATCAGAGGGGAACGTCCGCACCTGGCGCGCCATCGAGCAAGTCGTCGCGGCTCCCGGCCTCTCCGGAGAGCCGCGCTCGCCCACGCTGCGACGGCTGTGGGAATGGGCCCGAACCTCCACGCACGCCCTTCACGTCGAGATGGTCTCCCGGTCCAGGATTCCGACGGGACACGTCGGGATCTTCCACGTCGAACGCGTCGACCCGGCGGGTCTCACCCACGTCGCGGTCATCCGGCTCTGCCCCGACAACATCGAACGCGCCAGGGTTCGTCCGGCTCCGGACGCGATCCTTACCTTCGTCCGCTTCGAAGGCCTCACCGACGTCGAGAGATACGCGGAGGTGCTCGCTCACGAGCTGGCTCATGCGGAGTACGTCCTCGACAACCCCGAGCGCCTCGCCCGGGTCGTAGCCGCCCAGCGCGCGATAGACGCGTTCCTGTCCGGCAGCGAGCCAGGAGTCGAGCGCCCGCACCTGGTGGTCGCGCAGCGGCTCCCGGACAGCCTGGCCGTGCTCGCCGCGACCGAAGCGCACGCCGAATCCGTGGAAGCCGTCGTGCTCAGGGAGCTGGCCGGGGACCGGCCATTGCAAACGGCGATGGGGCGGGTTCGATAGCCATAGCCGATCGCCGCCTCGACGGCGCAGGTTCCTAAGCCGCTATGCTTCGGACATCCGCTGATTCCCAGGGTCTCGCCGCCCTGGCTCCGTGCTATAAACGCAAAGCGGTCCAACTCAACTGATGTCGGTCAAGCGCAGATACCCGCTCGGCCTGTCTCGCGCCAAGACTCGGGCGCTGATGATCCTGTGCCTGAGCCTGGGATCGAGCCAGTCCCTTCTGGCCCAGCGCTCGGACCGCGGGACGATCGGTGGCGTCGTCACCGACGCCCAGAGGGCGGCGCTGCCCGGCGCTACCGTCGACGTCCGGAACGAAGCGACCGGCATCGAAAGCGTCCTCGCAACTAATCATGCCGGCGCCTACACCAGTGCTCCGCTAATCCTCGGCCGCTATTCCGTCACGGTCGGCCTCCGCGGCTTCAAGAAGTCCGTGGTCACCGGGATCGCACTCCGCGCCGGAGACGTACTCCGCCACGACGTCGTGCTCGAGATCGGCGACATAACGGAGTCGGTGGAAGTCACCGGCGGCGAGCCTCTCGACGTCACCCGGCCCGACGTCAGCCACAGGGTCGACGAGAAGTACTACCACGACCTCCCGATCGTCACCGCCGGCGACGTCCGCCTGGCCGAGTCGGTGCTCCAGATGCAGCCCGGGTACCTTCCCATGAGCCCGAACGGCGACCCGACTCTCCGGGGAAGCCAGTTCGCCTCCCGCATCAACGGGGGCCAGATCAGGGCCACCGAGAACTTCTTCGACGGCGCCGCCTTCGGCCCCGCCTTCGGGCACCAGGAGAGCCAGGAGAGCGCTCCCCCCGTGGAGGCCATCCAGGAGGTCAGGGTCGTCAGCACGACCTACTCCGCCCAGTACGGTCATACGAGCGGCGGCTTCATCGAGTACACCTCCAAGTCGGGCGCGAACCGCCTGCGGGGAGGCGCCTACGGCTATCTGGCGAGCGACGCGCTCAACGCCAAGGGCTTCTTTGCGGCGCCCAAGAGTCCGCTCGACAACAAGAGCTGGGGGGCGACTCTGGGCGGGCCCATCATCAAGAACAAGACGTTCTTCTTCGTCAACGCCGACTGGACTCGGTTCCGCTCCGGCACCCTCCAGGGCTTCGGCAACACGACGCCGATCGACGCCTTCAGGGCGGGCGACTTCGGCGCGCTCCTGACCGGCACGCAGATCGGGGTCGACGCGCTCGGGCGGCCCCTCTTCGAGGGCCAGATCTTCGACCCCGCCACCACGCGCCTTGTCAACGGCGTTCCCGTGCGCGACGCTTATCCCGGCAACGTCATCCCGCCTGACGATCCCCTCCTCAGCACGGTGGCCTCGCGGTACTCCTCGCTCATGGTCCATCCCGACCGTCCGGGGCTGTCGAGCAACGTGGCCGGCAATGCAGCGACGACCGGCCAGACCTGGGCCCTCGACGCGCGGAACCTCCTCCTCCGCCTGGACCACTCCTTCTCGCCCAGGTTCAAGGCGACGTTCAGCGGCTACTACAACGACCGCCCCGCGATCCGGGGCTGCGGCGGGAACCAGGGCTGCACCGTCCCGAACGACCCCCTGAGCGACTCCGCTTCGAATACGGAATACATCGGTCAGGGCTTCACGCAGCACATCTACACCGCGCACGCCCACACCCAGTGGGACTGGATCATCAACAACAACCTGATGAGCCACTCCACCGTGGCCTGGGACCGCTGGTACATGGACAGCGCCAGCCTCTCCGCGGGGGCGAACTGGCCCGAGAGGATGTGGGGCTCGCAGCAGCAGAGCGGCCTGGTCCTCGGGGACGCGGGGCCGCCGCAGATCAACTTCAACGGCAACATCCCCTACAACACGCTCGGCCTCTCGTGGCCGTCCTTCGGATTCGAGAAGAACGATCGCTGGCAGTTCTCCACGGACCTGGCGTGGGTCAGGGGCAGGAGCACCATCAAGGTGGGCTTCGAGTACCGGCACCACACCTTCCGGCACAGGGGCGTTGGCGCCTTTGGAGCGGCCGGCAACTTCGACTTCAACCGGCTCGAGACCGGCGGCTACGACGCCGCCGGCAACAACCTCAGCCAGACCGGTGATCCCTTCGCCTCCTTCCTGCTCGGGCAGGTCCACTTCGCCTTTCAGTCCATCTACGCCCAGCCCACCTGGTACGAGAGCTACCTGTCGCCGTGGGTCAACGTGGAGCTCAAGGTCAACCCGAAGCTCACAGTCACCGCCGGGCTGCGCCTGGACTACCAGACCGCCCGCACCGAGCAGAACGACGAGTACTCGACGTTCGATCCGACGACACCCAACCCGGGCGCCGGCAACATCCCCGGGGCCGTGATCTTCGCGGGCAGCGGTCCGGGTCGTGCGGGAACGCGTACGTTCGAGGACCCGAAGTGGGACGCCTGGGGACCGCGGGTCGGGTTCTCCTATCGCCTCGGCGACAAGACGGTGGTCCGCGGCGGGTACGGGATGTACTACGCCGGGGTGTCCTTCAGCCAGTTCGTCGGCGAGCCGAACATCGGGTTCTCCTCGAATCCAGTCGCCCTGAGCCTGACCAACGGACTCTATCCGGCCTTTTCCCTCGACGCCGGGTTCCCGACCTCGGTCATCAAGCAGCCGCCGTTCATCGATCCCACGATCGCCAACGGCGCCAGCGTGATCGCGGTGGCACCCGACGGCGAGACGCTGCCGCGCTTCCAGAACTGGTCCCTGACCCTCCAGCGCCGACTCACCCGCAACATGATCCTCGACGTCTCCTACATCGGGAATCACGGGAGCCGTCTGAATCACAATGCCCAGCGCGCGGGGCTCGACTACAACATGAACGATCCCCGCGTTCTGTCGCTGGGCGCTGCGCTCCTGAACTCGCCCATCGACTCGCCCCCGCCCAGGCCGCCGGGATCCTGCCTCCCTACCCGGGCTTCAACGGAACCGTGGCCCAGGCGCTCCGGAAGTATCCCCAGTACCAGAGCATCGAATGGCGGGGTCTTCCCCTCGGCCGCAGCCAGTACCACGCGATCGCGGTCGTCCTCGAGCAGCAGTACTCGAAGGGGCTCCAGTACCGCGTCGGCTACACGTACTCCCGGCTGAACAACAACGGTGCGGAGAGCGGCCTGGGCGGCGAGGCGATCAACGGGGGGGTCCAGGATCCGATCCACTGGGACACCGCCGACTACGGGCTCAGCCTGGACGACACGCCGCACGTGCTCCTCGCGGGCTTCACCTGGGACATAGCACCGGGGCGCTCCCGGAGCTGGACGGGGGCAAGGAAGGCCCTCCTCGGCGGCTGGAGCCTCAGCGGAATCCTGCGCTACGAGAGCGGCCGGCCTCTCCGCATCGTCATGGCCAACGACATGGCAGGCCTTCTCTTCAACACGGAGAAGCGGCCCAACCGCGTCGGCGGAAGCGAAGGGGCGGCGAGCGGCAGCTTCGACCCGAACACCGAAGGGTACCTGGACAGAAGCGCCTGGCAGGACCCAGGTCCCCTCGCGTTCGGCAACGCGCCGAGGGCCGACGGGACGGTGCGCGGCTTCAAGGTCTACAACGAGGACATCGCCATAGCGAAGACCTTCTCACTGACGACCGACCTGAAGATGCGCTTCGAGGCCCTGTTCGGGAACATCTTCAACCGGACGACCTTCTGTCCTCCAGACACGAACTTCAGCTCCCCCGCGTTCGGTACGGTCAACACCCAGTGCAACCAGGCCCGATCGATCCAGTTCGGATTGCGCTTCGACTACTGAAGCCGGCGTGGCCGCTCGGAGTTCCCAGCTATACTGACCTCAACAAACCCAGCCCGTCGGTCCTCTCCTTCAGGGCCCGCAGCGCGGGAGTGTATCGATGGCGCTTGAGTCCGGCTCTCGACTCGGCCCGTACGAGGTCGTGGAGCTGCTCGCCTCGGGGGGCATGGGCGAGGTCTACCGCGCCCGTGACCCTCGCCTGGAGCGCGACGTCGCGATCAAGGTCCTCCCCGAGGAGGTCGCCGATCCCCGGCATCTCCGCCGCTTCGAGCAGGAGGCGCGCGCCGCCGGCGCCCTGAACCACCCGAACGTCCTCGCCGTCCACGATGTCGGCACGCACGACGGCGCTCCCTACGTCGTCTCGGAGCTGCTCGAAGGCCATACCCTGAGGGTCCGACTGCAGGGTGGAGCGCTTCCCGTCCGCAAGGCCCTCGACCACGCGCTCGAGATCGCCCGCGGCCTTGCCGCCGCTCACGACAAGGGGATCGTCCACCGCGACCTCAAGCCCGACAACGTCTTCGTCACGAACGACGACCGGATCAAGATCCTCGACTTCGGCCTCGCCAAGCTGACGCGTCCGGCGCCGCTCGTTCAAGGAGAAGACGGGCGCACTGCCACCCCGGCCACGGAATCGGGCGTGGTGCTGGGGACAGTGGGCTTCATGTCGCCCGAGCAGGTCCGCGGGCGAGGCGGTGGACCACCGCTCGGACATCTTCTCCTTCGGTGCGGTGCTCTACGAGATGCTCTCGGGCGTGCGCGCGTTCCGGCGCGACAGCGCGGTCGAGACGATGAACGCGATCCTGAAGGAGGACCCGCCCGAGCTATCCGCGACGGGCCGAGGGATCTCGCCTGGGTTCACGCGCATCGTTCGCCGGTGTCTGGAGAAGCGCGCCGGGGACCGCTTCCACTCGGCCCACGATCTCGCGCTCGCGCTCGAGGCGGTCTCGTCCGGGGTCTCGGGACCGTCGGATGACGAGGACCGCAGCTCGGGGGTCACTCGCGCGGTCCGTCTGATGAAGCGCCACAGGAAAGCCTCCCTGGCGGCGCTCGCCGCGATGGTGCTGGTGGCGGTCGGCGTTTACCGGGGCCTCGTCCGTTCTCCGGCACCCGTCGTGGTCGACGCGATCGACTCGATGGCCGTGCTGCCCTTCGAGAACGTGGGTGGCGACGCCGAATCTCGAATATCTGAGCGACGGCGTGGCCGACGCCCTCCTCAACGCGCTCTCGCGACTCCCAGATCTCAAGGTCATCGCGCGCAGCACGAGCTTTCGCTTCCGGGGCAAAGATGTCGACCCACGACAGGTGGGGCGCGATCTCAAGGTAGGGGCGGTACTGACCGGACGGGTCACCCAGCGAGGTGACACCGTGGCTCATCGGAGCCGAGCTCGTCGACGTCGCCCAGGGGACGCAACTCTGGGGTGATCGATACAACACCAGGATGGCCGACATCTCCGCCCTACAGCAGGATATCGCCCGCGACATCTCGCGAAAACTGCGGGGGAAGGTGGCCCCCAGGGACGAGACGAGGCTAACCACGCGCCACACCGAGAACAGCGAGGCGTATCGGCTGTATCTCCTGAGCCGCTATCACTACATCACCTGGACGACACCGGAGGGGCTAAAGAGAGCCGTTGAGTACGCTCAGCAGTCGATCGAAAAGGACCCCACGTATGCGCCGGCATACACTGCGCTGGCCAGCTCATACATCACGCTTGGCACTATTTTTCAGCTCTCCAACAGGGACGCCCTTTCAAGAGCCAGGACGGCCGCGATGACGGCGCTGGAGATCGATGAATCGCTCCCCGAAGCGCACTTTGATCTCGCCCAAGTCCAAAGCAGGCTCTATTGGGATTGGGCCGGGGCGGAACGTGGGTTCAAGCGGGCGCTCGAGCTCGATCCAAATTCCGCGTCTGCCCATGGCGAGTACAGCTTTCATCTCAATCACATGGGGCGATCTGAAGAGAGTCTGGCGCATGCGAAGCGGGCCGTGGAGCTCGACCCCCTGGCGCCCCCGCGTGGGCTGGGGCGCCGCCAGGGCATCGGCCTCGCGTACTTCGGTGCCCGCCAGTACGACCAGGCGCTCAGGGCCGAAATGGAGGCATTGGAGTTCAACTCCAATCTGGGCAATGGCAGCTACCTGTTCGGGTGGGTCTACCGGGAGAAAGGGATGTATGAAGAAGCCATTGCCGAGTTCCGAAAGCTCCTGAAACAGGACCCCCGCTCTGCCGCTGCACTGGCTCACCTGGGAAATACCTATGCCCGAGCGGGCCGTGTGCGAGAAGCTCGGGAGTGCCTTGATCTCTACCGACAGCTGAGGCGATCGGATGTCGAGACGGTCGGGGCGTATGGAATCGCAATCATTCACGCGGGGCTGGGTGAAAAAGATCAGGCCTTCGAATGGCTGGAGAAAGCCTACGAAGCGCGCGAGCTGGGGATGATCTTCCTGAAAGTCGATCCGCCACTCGACCCCCTGCGCTCGGACCCCCGCTTCCAGGACCTCCTGCGCCGAATGAATTTTCCGTCGTAGAGCGGCGGCTCGCTGGCGGGCGAGCGGGGTTCGACGGCCCGCGACTGGCCACGACGGCGCGGGTCCCACTGGCGACTATACTAGTCCCCACCAACCGGCAAGTCGGTCCTCCTCAAGGAGAAAGCCCGCACCGCGGGAGTGCATCGATGGCGCTCGAGACCGGCTCTCGACTCGGCCCGTACGAGATCGTGGGGCTGCTCGCCTCGGGGGCGATGGGTGAGGTCTACCGCGCCCGTGACCCCCGCCTGGAGCGCGAAGTCGCAATCAAGGTTCTCCCCGAGGAGGTCGCCGATCCCAAGCATCTCCTCCGCTTCGAGCAGGAGGCGCGCGCCGCCGGTGCCCTGAACCACCCGAACGTCCTCGCCGTCCACGATGTCGGCACGCACGACGGTACACCCTACGTCGTCTCGGAGCTGCTCGAAGGCCAGACCCTGCGGGCCCGCCTCGAGGGCGGAGCGCTTCCCGTCCGCAAGGCCCTCGACTACGCGCTGGAGATCGCCCACGGCCTTGCCGCCGCTCACGACAAGGGGATCGTCCACCGCGACCTCAAGCCCGACAACGTCTTCGTCACGAACGACGGCCGGATCAAGATCCTCGACTTCGGCCTCGCCAAGCTGACGCGCCCGACGCCGCTCGTCCGCGAAGGAGACCAGGGCAGGGCCACGGAATCGGGCGTGGTGCTGGGGACGGTGGGCTTCATGTCGCCCGAGCAGGTACGGGGCGAGACGGTGGATCACCGCTCGGACATCTTCTCTTTCGGGGCGGTGCTGTACGAGATGCTCACGGGAGTGCGCGCGTTTCGACGCGACAGCGCGGTCGAGACGATGAACGCGATCCTGAAGGAGGACCCGCCCGAGGTGTCCCGGACGGGCCGGGGGATCTCGCCGGGGCTCGCGGGCCTCGTGCGCCGTTGTCTGGAGAAACGGGCCGGGGACCGCTTCCACTCGGCCCACGATCTCGCCCTCGCGCTCGAGGCGGTCTCGTCCGGGGTGTCGGCACCGTCGGACGAGGAAGGTCGTCGCTCGGGCGTCGCTCGCGCGGTCAGTGTGACGAAGCGCTACAAGAAGGCTCTCCTGGCGACGGCCACGATGGTGCTGGTGGCAGTTGGCCTCTACCGGGGCCTCGTCCGATCCCCGGCACCGGCCGTGGTCGGCGCGATCGACTCGGTGGCGGTTCTGCCCTTCGAGAACGTCGGCGGCGACCCGGACCGCGAGTACCTGAGCGACGGCGTGGCCGACGCCCTCCTCAACGCGCTCTCGCGACTCCCCGATCTCAAGGTCATCGCGCGCAGCACGAGCTTTCGCTTCAGAGGCAAAGAGGTCGACCCACGACAGGTGGGGCGCGATCTCAAGGTAGGGGCGGTACTGACCGGACGGGTCTCCCAGCGGGGCGACACCCTGGTCATCGGAGCCGAGCTCGTCGATGTCGCCCAGGGGACGCAGCTCTGGGGTGACCGATACAACACCAGGATGGCCGACATCTCCGCCCTACAGGAGGATATCGCCCGCGACATCTCGCGAAAACTGCGGCGGAAGGTGGCCGCCAGGGACGAGACGAGTCTAACCACGCGCCACACCGAGAACAGCGAGGCGTATCGGCTGTATCTCCTGAGCCGCTATCACTACAGCACCCGGACACCGGAGGGGCTAAAGAGAGCCGTTGAGTACGCTCAGCAGTCGATCGAAAAGGACCCCACGTATGCGCCGGCATATGCTGCGCTGGCCAACTCATACATCGAGCTTGGCACTATTCATCAGCTCTCCAACAGGGACGCCCTTTCAAGAGCCAGGACGGCCGCGATGACGGCGCTTCAGATCGATGAATCGCTCCCCGAAGCGCACTTTGATCTCGCCCAAGTCCAAGGCAGGCTCGATTGGGATTGGGCCGGGGCGGAACGTGGCTACAAGCGGGCGCTCGAGCTCGATCCAAATTCCGCGGATGCCCACGGCTTGTACTTCTTTCATCTCACTATCATGGGGCGGTTCGAAGAGGCGATCGCGCATGCGAAGCGGGCCGTGGAGCTCGACCCCCTGGAGCCTAGGCGCCGCCTCGGCATCGGCCGGGCGTACTACTTTGCCCGCCAGTTCGACCAGGCGCTCAGGGCCGCAAGGGAGGCATTGGAGTTCGGCTCCAATCCGGGCATTCACTACTTGTTCGGGTGGGTCTACCGGGAGAAAGGGATGTATGAAGAAGCCATTGCCGAGTTCCGAGGACTCCTGAAACAGGACCCCCGCGCTGCCGCTGCACTGGCTCACCTGGGAAATACCTATGCTCGAGCGGGCCGTGTGCGAGAAGCTCGGGAGTGCATTCGACAGCTGAAGCAGCGATCGGATGTCGAGACGGTCGGGACGTATGGAGTCGCAATCATTCACGCGGGGCTGGGTGAAAAAGATCAGGCCTTCGAATGGCTGGAGAAAGCCTACGAAGTGCGCGATCTGGGGGTGTGCTTCCTGAAGGTCAGTCCGGACGTCGATCCCCTGCGCTCGGACCCGCGCTTCCAGGACCTCCTGCGCCGCATGAACTTTCCGTCATAGGCCGAAGACCCTCTTCGAATCAGTTTTTGCAGAGGATCGCGGGAGCCACTACCATCGGCATCCCTGCCGGGTCGGGACGGTAGCGGAGCACCTGCGATGGACGCGAAAAAGCGAATCAGTCGGAGACAGTTCGGAACCCTGCTCGCCGCCTCGCCGCTGGCCGCCGGCTCGCTGGCTGCTCCCCGTCTCGAACCGCGACCGAAACAATCGGCGGAGCCCCTCAAGGCTCGCCCGTTTCCCCTGAAGCAGGTCCGCCTGCTGAGCGGAACGTGTTACACGCTTCAGGATCGCAACCGCGTGTACCTGCACACGCTCGATGCCGACCGCCTGCTCCATACCTTCCGGCTGACCGCAGGACTGCCGTCGACGGCCCGGCAGCTCGGCGGGTGGGAACGGCCCGACATCGAGCTGCGCGGTCATTTCACGGGCCATTACCTGACCGCGTGCGGCCTGACCTACAGCAGCACCGGCGACGAGCTGCTGAAGGCGAAGGCCACCGCCATCGTAGCGGAGCTGGGAAAGTGCCAGAGGGCCAACGGAGCCGGCTGGCTGTCGGCCTTCCCCCCCGAGTTCATGCAGCGGCTGAAGGAGCGGCTGCCGGTCTGGGCGCCCTTCTACACACTGCACAAGATCATGGCCGGCATGCTCGACATGCACCAGCACTGTGGCGACGATCAGGCCCTGGACATCCTCCTGGGCATGGTCGCCTGGACCCGGAAGTGGACCGACGGACTCAGCGACGACGAGATGGCCCGCATCCTCCAGGTCGAATTCGGAGGCATGAACGAGCTCCTCTACGACCTCTACGCGCTGACGGGCAACCGGGAGCACGCCGAGCTGGCGCATCGCTTCGATCAGGCCCGCATCTTCGATCCCCTCGCCGAGGGACGCGACGAGCTGAAGGGCGAGCACGCCAACACCCAGCTCGCCAAGGTGGTGGGCGCGGCCCGCCGCTACGAGCTGACCGGCGAGGAGCGCTATCGCCGCCTGGTGGAGTTCTTCTGGCAGCAGGTCGCCCTGCACCGCTCGTACTGCACGGGCGGCACCAGCAACGGCCAGCGCTGGCGCACCGAGCCCGGGATCCTGGCCCGGGAGCTGAGCTCCACCACCCAGGAGTGCTGCTGCACCTACAACATGCTCAAGCTCACCCGGCACGTCTTCGCCTGGAATCCCGAGGCCCGCTACGCGGACTTCTACGAGCGTGCCTTCCTCAACGGGATCATCGGCACCATGAACCCGGCCGACGCGATGACCACGTTCTACGTGCCGCTCGAATCCGGCTACTGGAAGCTGTTCAGCCTGCCCTTCGACTCCTTCTGGTGCTGCACGGGCACCGGGGTGGAGAGCTTCGCCAAGCTGGCCGACAGCATCTTCTTCCACGACGATCGCAGCCTGTACGTCAACCTGTTCGTTCCGGCGCGGCTCCAGTGGCCCGAGAAGGGCCTGGTCGTTCGCCAGGAGACGCGATTCCCGGACGACGACAAGATCCACCTCGAGTTCCAGTGCGAGAAGCCGGTGGAGCTGAGCCTGCGCATCCGCGTTCCCTACTGGGCCACGCGCGGGATCACGGTGAGGATCAACGGCGAGACGCAGGAAGCCTCGGCGAAGCCGGCGAGCTACTGGGCCGTCGAGCGGACCTGGAAGAACGGCGACCGCCTGGAAGTGAGCCTGCCCATGAGCCTGCACGTGCACGCGATGCCCGACGACCCGACCGTGCAGGCCTTCATGTACGGGCCGCTCGTGCTGGCGGGCGCGCTCGGCAACGAGGGGCTCACGTACGAGATGATGTACAGCGACCCCGTGAACGCGCGGCGCGGAGAGGGAATGCGCGGCCAGCCCATCCCGGCTCCCGAGCTGGTCGCGCCATCGGCCGATCCCGCAGACTGGATCCGGCCGGTGGGCGACCCCACGCTCGACCGGCGCGACGTCGAGGTCGTGGCCGGAAGCCCGGGCGACTGGACGAGAGCGGCCGCCGACGGCGGGCTCGCCTTCCACATCACGCACCAGCCGCGTCCGCTCACGCTCATTCCGCTCAACCGCATCTTCGGGCAGCGCTTCGCCGTCTATTGGCGGGTGAAACAGGCATGACGCCGCGGAATCGCGCCACGGTACTCGCCCGGGGGCACGGGCCGGACAGGACCGGCCTGGGAGTTGATGTCGACGAGCCGTTTTTAAATTAGGGCGGAAAGTGTCCTAATCCAATATTGCCCGGGAGGCCCCGCGGTGTCGGGTCCTCGTCCTGAGCGGCTCAATCGACTCGGTCCGGACCGAGTCGCATCGCCATTTGCCGAGGGAGGGCGACGGCCATACCATCGGCATCCTTGGCGTATCTGGTATAGACGGAGTCATCGAACATGCATGGCCAAAGCGGACGCGGCATGAAGCACGTTCCGACCTTGCCGGCGGCTCTCGCGGCAATCGTTCTGCTCGCGGGGGGCGCTCGCGCCCAGGACATCCCGCTGCCGGAGCACCCGCGCCCGGACTTCGAGCGCCCGGCGTGGGTCAACCTGAACGGCACGTGGCAGTTCCGCTTCGACAAGGCCGACGAAGGGCTGGCCCAGGTCTGGCAGAAAGGCGAGGCGGCCTTCCCGCTCGCCATCACGGTGCCGTTCCCCTGGGGATCCGCGCTCTCGGGTCTGAAGGACGAGGCGCCGATCGGCTGGTACGCCCGCACGATCGAGATCCCCTCGAGCTGGCAGAAGCAGCGCGTGTTCCTGGTCGTGGGCGCCTCCGACTGGCACACCACCGCCTGGCTCGACGGGCAGAAGCTCGGCGAGCACAAGGGCGGCTACACGCCGTTCGAGTTCGAGCTGACGCCGCACGCGCGTCCGGGCACGAAGCAGCGCCTGACCCTCCGCGTGGACGACGTGGACCGCGCGTTCAAGCTCGAAGGCAAGCAGGGCTACGGCAACGCGCGCGGCATCTGGCAGACGCCCTACCTCGAGGCGCGCGGCGCTTCGGCGCTCGCCACTCTGCATTTCACGCCCGACATCGACGCGAAGAAGGCCACGGTGGAGGCCACGCTGCTCGAGGCGGCGACCCAGGAGCTGACGCTTCGCCTGGCGTTCAAGACGGGGGGCGTCGCCGCGGTGGAGCGCCGGATTGCCAAGGGCGAGACCGGCGCGAAGTTCGACGTGGCGATTCCCGATCCCCGCCTCTGGTCGCTCGAGGACCCGTTCCTCTACGAGGTCGAGGCCCGTCTGGGGGCGGGGACGGAGCCGGGCGACGTCGTCAACACCTACTTCGGCATGCGCAAGATCTCGGTCGTGAACCTGCCCGGCACCGACCATCGCTACGTGGCGCTCAACGGCGAGCCCGTGTACCTCCAGCTGACGCTCGACCAGGCCTATCACCCCGACGGCTTCTACACCTTCCCGAGCGACGAGTTCGTCCGGGACGAGGTGCTGCGCGCCCGGCAGATCGGCCTGAACGGGCTGCGCGAGCACGTCAAGGTGGAGCTGCCGCGCAAGCTCTACTGGGCCGACCGGCTCGGGGTGCTCATCATGGCCGACGTGCCCAACTCGTGGGGCGAGCCCGACCCCGAGATGCGGCAGGAGATCGATCAGACGCTGCGCGGGATGATCCGGCGCGACTACAACCATCCGTCGATCTTCTCCTGGATTCCCTTCAACGAGACCTGGGGCCTCTACACGAACGTCCCCAAGGAGCCGGGCGAGAAGGAGCCGAAGAAGGTCTACCAGCCGGAAACGCAGAAGTGGGTGGCCTCGGTCTACCGCCTGGCGAAGTCGCTCGACGCGACCCGCCTCGTCGAGGACAACTCGGTCTGCTGCGGGCGCGGCCACACCGAGACCGACCTCAACTCGTGGCATGCCTACCTGCCCGGCTGGGCCTGGGACGAGGAGCTCGACAAGGTCGAGCAAGGGCACCTATCCCGGCTCGACCTGGAACTTCGAAGCCGGCTACAAGCAGGACCGCCAGCCCAACATCAACAGCGAGTTCGGCAACGTGTGGGGCTACGAGGGCTCGACCGGCGACGTGGACTGGAGCTGGGACTATCACCGCGCCGTCAACGCGTTCCGCCGCCATCCCGAAGGTCGCGGGCTGGCTCTACACCGAGCACCACGACGTCATCAACGAGTGGAACGGCTACTGGCGCTTCGACCGCGGCGAGAAGTTCACGGGCCTGGAGGACCTCGCCGAGGGCATGACGCTCCGCGACCTGCACGCGCCCGTTCTACGTGGCCGTGGGCACGCCCGCCGACCTGAGCCGCTCGGTGAAGGCGGGGGAGACGGTGGAGGTGCCGCTCTGGGCGTCCTTCCTGACCGGCCGCAAGGTCGGCGGCGACGCGCTCGTCCTGCAGGGCGCGCCTCCAGGCGTGGGACACGCTGGGCCGAAAGCAGACGACGCCGCTGCGCGCGCCGGACCGTGCCCTATCGTCCCTGGATGTCCGAGGCGCTCGCGCCGCTGTCGGTGCCGATGCCGAAGGAGCCGGGGGTGGCCGTCCTCGTCCGTCGAGCTGACCGATCGGGCGGGCGTCGTCCTGCACCGCAACTTCACCACCTTCGTGGTCGAGGGCGCGCGCCCGGACGAGGTGACGCTCGCCGACGGGCGACGCGCGCGCGTGGCGCGCATCGATCCCAAGGCCTTCTCGAGCGCGCGGTGGTCGCTCAAGCAGTGGAACGTGCTCGACGGGCTGAAGGTGAACGGGGCCGGATCCGGGCACTTCGAGTACCGCGTGCCCTGGCCCGCCGGACTGAAGCTCTCCGACGTGGCCGCCGCCGCGTTCCTGGTCGAAGCGTCGGCCAAGCAGCTCAACGGCAAGGACCGCGACGACGCCGCGGAGATGCAGGGCGACTACATGCGGGGCCTGGGGACGCTCGACCCGAGCCGGAACCCCAACGCCTATCCGATGACGGATACCGTGCGCTTTCCGAGCGCGGTGACCGTCCGCGTCAACGGCGTGCTCGCCGGACGTCACGAGCTGCCGGACGACCCCGCGGATCACCGCGGGATCCTGTCCTGGCACGCGCAGCTCAAGGACCGGAAGCTGCGCGAAGCGGGCTCCTACGGCTACCTGCTCGAGGTCGAGGTCCCGCGCGCGGCGCTGGAGCGGGCGGCCGCGTCCGGGACGCTGGAGATCCGTCTGGAGGTGGACCCGGCGTTGCCCGGAGGCCTCGCCCTCTACGGCGCGCGCTTCGGGCGCTATCCGGTCGATCCCACGGTGGTCTTCGTTCGAAACGAGTGACACGACAGGGGAGGACAGGGACCATGAGGAACGACTCGATCCGAATCCGACAGCTTTCGTGGGGTGCTTTGCTTCTCGTTTTTCTAGCCGCCTGTACGCAGCCGCCGCCGCCGGCGCCCTCGCCGTCGGCGCCGGCGTCCAAGGCGGGCGTCAAGAAGGAGAGCTTTGGCGCGACCGCAGACGGCGTCGCCGTGGACCTCTACACGCTCACGAACGCCGGCGGGATGGAGGTGCGGGCGATCACCTACGGAGGGATCATCCTCTCGTTGCGCGTCCCCGACCGCGCGGGCACGCTCGGCGACGTCACGCTGGGCTACGACGCGCTCGACGGATACCTCAAGTCTTCCCCCTACTTCGGCTCCATCATCGGCCGCTACGGCAACCGCATCGCGCGCGGACGGTTCAAGCTCGACGGCAAGGAGTACAAGCTCGCCGTCAACAACGCGCCGAACGCGCTCCACGGCGGCCTCAAGGGCTTCGACAAGGTCGTCTGGAAAGCCGAGCCCTTCCAGAAGGGAGCGACCGTCGGCGTCGTCTTCACCTACACGAGCGCGGACGGCGAGGAAGGTTATCCGGGCAAGCTCGACTCCACCGTCACCTATGCGTTGGGAGACGGCAACGACCTCGCGTTCGACTATCGCGCCGTCACCGACAAGGCGACGCCCCTGAACCTGACCCAGCACGCGTACTTCAACCTCGCGGGCGACGGCGCCGGCGACATCCTGGGCCACGAGCTCACCCTGCAGGCCAGCCGGTTCACCCCGGTGGACAAGACGCTCATCCCCACCGGCGAGCTCCGCAAGGTGGCGGGGACGCCGTTCGACTTCACGACGTCGCACGCGATCGGCGAGCGCATCGAGGCCGACGACGAGCAGATCCGCTTCGGCCTGGGCTACGACCACAACTTCGTGCTCGACCGGGCCGAGGGCGACTCGGCGCAGCTCGCCGCGATCGTCTACGAGCCCACGAGCGGGCGCGTGATGGAGGTCTCCACCACCGAGCCGGGGATCCAGTTCTACTCGGGCAACTTCCTGGACGGGACCATAACGGGGAAGGGCGGGCACGTGTACCGCCGCCGGGCCGGCTTCTGCCTCGAGACGCAGCACTACCCCGATTCGCCGAACAAGCCCGATTTCCCCTCGACGATCCTGAAGCCCGGCGCGGAATATCGTTCTCGCACGGTCTACACGTTCTCCGCCCGTCCGAACCCCTGATGCGGGCCGCGGGGCTCTGCCTCGTCCTCGCCGGCGTCGTCCCGTGTGCGGTCGCCCAGCCGGACGAGGCCCGCATCGTCGTCGACGCGGCGAAGGTCGAAGGCCGGATCGACCCCCGGCTCTACGGGCAGTTCGTCGAGTTCATGTACGAGGGCGTCAAGGGCGGGTTGTCCGCCGAGCTCCTGCGCAACCGAGGGTTCGAGGAGGCGGCGAACAGCATCGGCCTCTCGCGCCACTGGGAGCGCTACCCCGACGACCGCAACGACGACTACGGCCTGAGCTTCGGCTGGGACGCCGACGTCGCCTATCCCGTGACGCTCGACTTCTTTGACGAGAAACCGGTCCAGCACGCGCTTCGCGTCGATTTGACCGATGGCATCGTCGAGCGCCACGGGTTCTATCAGCCGCGGATCCCGGTGCGAGCGGGGATCGCCTACCAGGGCTATTTGTGGTTGAAGACGACCGGCTTTGAGGGGCGCATCGTCGTGGCGCTTGGAGGAAGACCGGTCCGGCGGTCCGACGTACGCCGAAACGGAGATCCGCGGGATCGCGGGAGATTGGACCCAACACCGGTTCGTGCTCCGGCCGGAACGGGCGGATCCTTTCGCTCGACTCGCCATCCTCTTCGAGGGCCGTGGCCGTGTCTGGGTCGACCAGGCGTCCCTCCTTCCCGGGGATGCCGTGGGCGGAGTCCGGGCCGACGTCGAGGCGCTCGTGGCGCCGCTGCGGCCCGCGTTCCTCCGCTGGCCCGGCGGCAACGTCGCGCAGGACTACCACTGGACGTGGGGCATCGGTCCCCGCGACCGCCGCCCCATCTGGACCAACCTCTCCTGGAAGAACGAGCCCGAGCCCGGCGACATCGGCACCGACGAGTTCATTGCCTTCTGCCGACGGGTGGGAGCGGAGCCGTCGATCACGGTGAACGTCGAAGGGAGGGGCGCGACCGCGGAAGAGGCGGCGGCCTGGGTCGAGTACTGCAACGGCCCCGCGACCTCGCGCTACGGGGCCATGCGCGCGGCCAACGGGCATCCGGAGCCGTACGGCGTCAAGTACTGGGAGCTCGGCAACGAGATCTGGGGCGACTGGGTGCGCGGGCACACAGATGCCGCGACCTACGCGGCGCAACTACGTCCGGTACCACCGGGCCATGCGCGCCGTGGACTCGAGCCTCCAGTTCATCGCGGTGGGCGACAACGACATGGGCTGGAACCGCACGGTGCTCCGTGCCGCCGGGGCGTCCATCGACTACCTCGCGATCCATCACTACTACGGGCGGAAGGAGATGGCCGGGGACGCGAGAAACCTGATGGCGCGGCCCCTGCACTACGAGCGGCTCTACAAGGAAGTCGAGAAGGTGATCCGCGAGGAAGCGCCGGGCCGCACGATCCGGCTCCACATCAACGAATGGGGCCTGGACCTGCCCGAGACCCGACAGCATTCGCTTGAGGCCGCGCTCTACGGGGCGCGGCTCATGAACGTCTTCGAGCGCACGAGCCCTCTCGTCGCCATGACCGCCGAATCCGACCTGGTTAACGGATGGCCGGGCGGCATCATCCAGGCCGGCCGCCACGGCGCCTTCGTCACGCCGACCTACTACCTGAACCTCCTCTACAACCGGCACCTGGGGCAGGACCGCCTGAAGACGACCGTGGAGGGACCGACGTTCGACACCAGCCGCGAGGGGACACGCGTGCCCGCTCTCGACGCGGTGGCCAGCCGGTCCAAGGGCGGCTCGTCGCTGATCCTCAAGGTCGTCAATACGGAGCCGACCCGCGCCGTCGCCACCCGGATCGAGCTCCGCGGCGTCGCGGTCGCGGCGGAGGCGGAGTGGCACGTGATCTCGGCGGACAGCCTGGACCGCTACAACAGCTTCGCGACGCCGGACGCGATTCGCCCTCGGCAGGAGACCCTGCGAGCCGGCGGCCGCTTCGAAGTGTCTCTGCCTCCGCGTTCCGTCTCCGTCATCGTGATGCGGATCGCTCGCTAGCGCGCCGCCGAGGGCTACTGACGGGCGGCGTAACCGGCCCGGGCTGTCACCGCGGCCCGGCGGCTCTTCACCGAGACCTTGAGCTCGTGCCATCCTTCGGACGACACGCCGCGGGGCGAGTAGTTGAGGATGTACCGCTGGCGGAACTCGTCGAGGAGCCGGACGAAAGCCGCGCTCAGGTCCCGCGTCGAATCGACTTCGAAGAGCGACCCGCCGGTGAGCCGGCTGAGCTCGCGCAGGAAGTCCGGCCGGTCCGCGCCGCGCAGCGACACGCCGTAGACGACGACGTCCGACCGGCGCGCGGCGTCGAGGACCCGCTCGCCGGGCAGCCAGCTCGCGGTGTCGACGCCGTCGCTGAACACGACCACGAGGTCGCGGCCGACATCCGCCTCCCCGAGCATCACCGCCGCGTAGCTCGCGTCGATCACCGCCGTCTCCCCACGGGGCTCGATCCGCGCAAGCTCGCGGCCGACGCGGTCCACCTCGCGCGTGAGGGCCTGCCGGAGGGTGACGTCGTGGGAGAACGTGACGAGGGCCGCCCGATCCTCGGGCTGCAGGCGGTCGAGCAACGCCCGGCCGGCGGTCCGCAGGTGGTCGAGCGGCGGGCCCGAGACGCTCGCGCTCGCGTCGAGCGCCAGGATGACGTTGAGCGGCAGCTTCTCGGAGCCGACCACCGAGACGTCCTGCAGGACGCCGTTGTCGCGGACCTCGAAGTCGGAGGAGGCCAGCCCCCGCAGCGGGCGGTCGCCCTCGGTCACGAGAACGTCCACTCGTACCGCTTCGACGCCGGTCGAGAACGTCGGAGTCTGTGCCCCCGTGGCCGCGGCGCCGGAAAGGACGAGCACTGCGGCGGCGCCCGCGCGGGTCACGGGGCGGCCCCCAGCGATCCGTAGAGTGCTTTGAACCAGGCGTCCCCGCGGCGACCCTGGACGCGGTGGTACCGCCACCAGGGATCGTCGGGATCCTCCTGCCCCGCGGGGGGTCGCACCGCGAGTCGCATCGCGGCGAGCGCGGCCGCTCGATCGTTGGCGCGCAGCGCGAGCTGGCTCTGGGCGATGCGCGGCGAGGGGGCGCCGGGATAGAGCGCCGCGGCCCGAGCGTACGCGACCTTCGCCGGGCCGTAGCTCCCGAGCGCTTCCCGCGCCGCCCCGAGGAACATCTCCGCGTAGTAGAGCAGGAGGCCGTCGTCGGCCGCCTGGGGCCCGGCCGACAAGAGCGCCGAAGAGGCCTGCTGCAGCTCGCGCGCGGCCGGCTCGTGCCGGCCTTGCAGATAGAGAACGCGGCCCAGGCGGATGCGTGCCTCCGTGAGCCCTGGCTGCGCCGCGAGGGCGCGCCGGAGGAGCTTCTCGGCCTCGCGAAGCTCGGATCGATCGGGGCCGACCCCGTGCGAGACGCGGTCGGGCAGGCGGATCGAGCGCACGAGGCTCTGGATCCGCGGCGACGCGAACGCCTCGTGGAGGCTGCCGGCGAGGAGCAGCATGTCGGCGTCCGAGGGGAAGAGCTGGACGCCCCGCTCCTCCATGCGGGTGTGCTGCTGGTGGTACTGCGCGTACGCGGAGTTCGCCAGGTACCACAGACGCACGGTCTCGTCCCGCTCCGGTCCCGGCGTGACGTTGTCGAGCAGCGCCTGCGCGAGCTCCCAGTGTCCGGGCGCCTCTTCCCGGCTGAGCGCTTGGCCGTCGCTGAAGGGAATCGCCCATCGTTCCGGAAGCGCGTCGCCGCTTCCCCGCGACCGCACCGGGGACGGCCCCACGCGGATCGCCGCGTCGGTGTGCAGGATCGCGCCGCGCTTCAAGAGGCGGTTCCTCGCACACGGCCTCTCCGCGCATCGCGACGCCGCCTCCTGCGCGAGGCCCCGGAGCCGTAGCTCGTCGTCCGCGCCGTAGGGCGCTCGTTGGGGCCGGCCGCGGCGCTCGGGATCGACGACCCACATCACCGAGTAGCCGGGATCGCCGATCGAGGGCGGCGACCATGGCGATATCCGCGGCCAGCTCCTGCAGGTCCGCGGGCGTCCAGGATCGCACCATGAAGGCCGGCACGTCGGCCGTCCCCGGCACGTGCCGCTCCACCGCGCCGAGCCAGGCCTCGAGACGGTCGATCCGCGAGGAGGGCCGGAGAACGCCCGGTCGTTGAGGCAGAACGGGAGGGGGCGCCGCCGTCCCTTCGGCGGACGCGGGACCGGCGGGTCGGACGACCTCGAACGAGATCTCGCGCGACGCGGTGTCCTCGCCGAGCGTCGGCCGCGCCTGGATCTGGAGGACGTACCGCCCCGGGCCGACGTCCGCGAGCGGGATGTCCACCCGCTGTACGAGTCCGCTCTCCCCCTGCGCCCGCTCCGACGACGCCCGAAGTCGGGTGGACCGGAAGACCTCGCGTCCGTCGACGCTCGCCACCCGCGTGGCGATGACCACATCGCGGGCGGGCTCGAGCGGGTCGTACACCTCGGCGTAGGCGGTGATCACGTCCCCGGTCTCGAAGCGGCGCGTCGTGGTGGGCGGCGTCGGGAGCATCGGCTTCAAGGCCTCGTCGACCGACGGTGTGAGCGCGCGCGCGGCCTCGCGCGACGTGACGAGGACGCCGCTCATCGCCACCGCCTGCGCGCGGAAATCAGGGACCTCGAGGTCGTAGGACACCGAGCCCTTCCGCCCCTCCTCCGCCTCGCGAGCGGCGACGCGGATCTGGTAGCGCCCCGGGGGCAGGGCGAGCTTCCGCACGAAGCGCAGGCCCGTGCGCTGCACGCGCTCCTGGCTATCGGCGCCCAGCCGTGGCTGGGCGAGGAGCCGATCGCCCGCCTGCACCCGGCCCTTCGTGTCGACCGCGACCAGAGACACCTCGATCTCGTTCACCGCGACGTCGCCCTCGGGCCGGAAGGTCAGCCCCCGGCCCGGCAGCTCGATGGTCACGGCCACGGTGGCGTCCCCGCCGTCGCCCCGGAACGCCGCCGCGGTGACGCCGATCGTGAGCCCGGGCTGCGGCCAGGGGCTGTCGAGCAGGGCCCGCAGCGCGGGTGACGTCTCCGCGGCCGCCGCCGTCTCGACCATCTTCTCCTCTCGGGGCTTCGCGGGCGGTCGCACGTATCCCTCGCGCGCGACGACGGCGGAGTCCGGACGGTCCACTCGGACCTCGATGCGACGGAAGGCTCCGTCGCGGCGGAATTCCACGGGGTGGTAGCCCAGCAGGTAGTACCGGCTGCTCGCGCGAACGACGCGGTCGTAGGCGGCGGCGAAGTCGTTCGTGTCCACGGCGGCGATCCCGCCCGTCTGCTCGGCGAGCGTCCGAAGGCTGCTCTGCGAGAGCCGCACTTCCCGGGCGAGCGATTGCGAGTCGATGCCGAAGGCCGCGCCCACCGCGGGCGCCGCCATCTCGATGTCCTCGACGCCCCCCGGAACGACGGATCCGCGCGGATCGACGGTGTAGACGGCCACGCTGTGGCGCATGGCCGTCTCGATGGCCGTTCTCACGCTGGCCCGGACCTCCGATGCGTTTCGTTGGGCGGTCCCCATCACGTCGAGCGTGTCGTAGTCGATGCCTTCGCTGAAGAAAAGGATGGCCTTCCGCCGCCCCTCGACGTCGCCGAAGCCGCGGGCCACGGCCTCGAGGGTCTCCATCGACGCCCGGGCGTCGTGGGCCCGCTGGAGGTCCGAGGGATCCCGCTCGATGCCCGGCCGGGGGGCGATGACTTCCGGGCGAGGCGCCCCGGGGTCCGACCCGGCTCCGCGGCCAGGAGGTCCCTTTGCCGCTCGATCTCTCTCAAACGCTCGAGGGTGGCCGATCGGGTCTTGCGTCCCTCGAAGCGGCCCACCGCCTCGAGCAGCAGGGGCCGGCTGCCCGTGAACCCCTGCGCGGCATCGCTCCGGCCGCCGGTGAAGACGACGGCGGCCACGTCGTTGGCCGCCATGTGCCGCTCGATGAACTGACGGGCGAGCCCCCGCACCACTCCCGCGCGTCGCGCGTCGGTGTGGAGCTCGTCGAGGACGATCGCGTAGATGCGGCCCCGGACGCCTTCCTGGTTCGTGGCGACGTCGCGCGGCGCTCCTTCGCTCCGCGTCGCCCCCGCGCGCTCGACGGGAACCTCGACTTCGGCGAACGCGGTGATCTCCTGGCGAACGCCTTCCTCGAAGACCTGGAAGTCCTCGCGCCTTAGACCTCGGACGGCTTCGCCCCGCCCGTCGGCGACGAACGCGTCCACTTCGACGAAGTGGACCTCGCTCCGGAAAACGGCTCCGGGTGGCTGCTGGCCGGACGACGGAGGGGCGGCGACGACGAGGAACGGAGCGAGGGCCAGGCCGCGGATGGATCGACGCAGCTTTTTTCTCCCGAGCGAAGCAGCGGTCATGGTATCGGAAAAACCTTGACCTCGGAGCGAGAGCCCTATACGGTCCCCCAGCGTCCGGAGGGACTACCCATGAGGCACGAGGTGCGCCGAATCACGATGACGCTCGTTGTCGGTGCCGCGGTCCTTTCCGCGGCTCCCGCTCGAGCGGGAGGCCAGCCGGCCGCGGCCAAGACGCCCCGCGACTACCCGGTGCAGCCGGTGCCCTTCACCGCGGTGCAATTCAAGGACGCGTTCTGGCTTCCGCGGATCGAGGTCAACCGGACGGTGACGATCCCCTTCGCCTTCGAGATGTGCGAGGAGTCGAAACGGGTCTACCACTTCGAGCGCGCGGCGGCCGTGCTCAGGGGCCAGACGATCGAGGATAAGTCGCCTCCCGGGTATCCCTTCGACGACACCGACGTCTACAAGGTGATCGAGGGCGCGGCCTACACGCTCAGCGTCAAGCCGGACCCGAAGCTCGAGGCCTATCTCGACGGCCTCATCGCGAAGATCGCCGCCGCCCAGGAGAAGGACGGATACCTCTACACGACGCGGACCATCAACCCCGAGAGCCCGCACCGCTGGGCGGGGAGCGAGCGCTGGACCCGGGAGAAGGTGGACAGCCACGAGCTCTACAACCTCGGCCACCTCTACGAGGCGGCGGTGGCTCACTACCAGGCCACGGGGAAGCGGACGCTCCTCGACGTCGCCCTCCGGACGGCGGACCTGCTGGATCGGACGTTCGGGCCGGGGAAGCAGTCGATCTGGCCCGGGCACCAGATCACCGAGATGGGTCTCGTCAAGCTCTACCGGGTGACGGGCGACATCCGCTATCTCTCGCTCGCGAAGTTCCTGCTCGACGAGCGCGGCCCCGGAGCGGACGAAGGGGCGGGCCGCAAGTACAACCAGTCCCAGCAGAAGGTGGTGGAGCAGAGCGAGGCGGTGGGCCACGCCGTGCGCGCGACCTACATGTACTCGGGCATGGCCGACGTCGCCGCCCTCACCGGAGAGAAGGACTACGTGGACGCCATGGACCGCATCTGGCAGAACGTGGTCGGCCGCAAGCTCTATCTCACCGGCGGCATCGGCTCCACCAGCTCCGGAGAAGCGTTCGGCATGGACTACGACCTTCCCAACCTGAGCGCCTACAACGAGACGTGCGCCGCCATCGGCAACGACTACTGGAACCACCGCCTCTTCCTGCTGCACGCCGACGCGAAGTACGTCGACGTCCTGGAGCGGACGCTCTACAACGGGCTCCTCTCCGGCGTCTCTCTCGACGGCAAGTCGTTCTTCTACCCGAACCCCCTGGAGTCGGCGGGCCAGCATCAGCGTAGCGCGTGGTTCGGCGTCGCCTGCTGTCCCGGCAACATGACCCGCTTCCTCGCCTCGGTCCCCGGATACATGTACGCGCAGCAGGGCGACCACCTCTACGTGAACCTCTTCGTGGCGAGCACGGCCGACGTGAAGATGGCCGGAGGCCCGGTGAAGCTCGTCCAGGAAACGCGTTACCCCTGGGACGGGGCGGTCCGCATCACGGTGAGTCCGGCCACCGCGCGCCGCTTCTCGGTGCTCGTGCGGGTCCCCGGATGGGCCCGTGGCGAGGCGGTGCCGAGCGACCTCTACCGCTACGCGGACGTGTCCAACGAGAAGGCGACGCTTCGGGTCAACGGCCAGCCGGTACCCGTGACCCTCGAAAAGGGCTTCGCGAAGCTCGATCGTCAATGGAAGGCGGGCGACGTCGTCGAGATGGACCTCCCGATGCCCATCCGTCGCGTCGCCGCGAGTGCGTCGGTGGAGGCCGACGAGGGGAGAGTGGCCCTGCAGCGTGGTCCCCTCGTGTACGCCGCCGAGTGGCCGGACAACCCCGGAGGCAAGGTGCGCAATCTTCTCCTGGCCGACGACGCGAAGCTCTCCACCGCCTTCCGGCCCGACCTCCTGAACGGCGTGCAGGTCGTCACCGGTCGGGCCGTCGCCCTCGCGCAGGGTGGCGGAGGGGAAGATCACCCGGCAGGAGCAGCCCTTCACGGCCATTCCCTACTACGCCTGGGCGAACCGGGGACCGGGAGAGATGCTCGTCTGGTTCCCCAACCGCGAGGCGAGCGCGCGACCGCAGCCCCTGCCGACCCTGGCCTCCCGGGCGACCGTGACCTCCTCGCAGGCAGGACACACCCCTTCGGCCGTCAACGACCAGAGCGAGCCCCGAAGCTCGCGGGACGGCTTTGAGCGGCTTCTTCCACTGGTGGCCGGAGAAGGGCACCACGGAGTGGGTCGCCTACGCGTTCGACAAGCCGAGCCGGGTCTCGGAGGTCGAGGTCTACTGGCTCGACGACACGGGCAGCGGCGAGTGCCGGTTGCCCGTGTCCTGGCGCGTCCTCTATAAGGACGGGGAAGAGTGGAAGCCCGTGGAGGCTCCGAGCCCCTACGGCGTCGAGAAGGACCGCTACAACAAGGTCTCGTTCACGCCGGTGACCACGAGCGGCCTGCGTCTCGAGGTGGTCCTGCCGAAGGAGTGGTCGGCGGGCATCCAGGAGTGGAAGGTGCGGTGACGATCAGCCGCCAGGCGTGATCGAGCCGCGGCCGATGTGCCGGAGCGAAGGTGTGCCGCAGGTCTGCATCACCGTGACCAGCTCGGCTTTGAGGAGCCGGAGCACGGCCTCCACACCGTCCTGGCCGAAGGCCGCGAGCCCCCAAAGATAGGGCCGGCCGATCCCCACCGCGCGCGCTCCCAGGGCCAGCGCCTTGAAGACGTCGGTGCCCCTTCGGAAACCGCTGTCCACCAGCACCGGGACCCTGCCCGCGACGGCGTCCACGACCTCGGGCAGGCAGTCGATCGCGGCGCGCCCGCTCTCCTCCGAGCGCCCGCCATGGTTGGAGACGTAGACGGCATCCGCCCCCCGCTCGACGGCAAGGGCCGCGTCCTCCCGCGTGACGATGCCCTTGAGGACGAGCTTCATCGAAGTCAGGTCGCGGAGTCGCCTCACGAAGTCCCAGGTCATGCCGGGAGCGATCTCGGAGTCGGCGCGGGAGAGGTCGATTCCCGTGAACATGGGCTTTCGGCGGACGAATCCGGCGAAGCTGTCCTCGTGGCAGGAGGCGCACGGACGGGGATCGAGGCGGGCG
Organism: uncultured Acidobacteriota bacterium; assembly: GCA_963742595.1. Lineage (GTDB taxonomy): Bacteria > Acidobacteriota > Vicinamibacteria > Fen-336 > Fen-336 > CAVPGH01. The sequence continues at coordinate 4,198,654 of CAVUMT010000001.1, forward strand.
AAGCGCCGTCCCGTGTCGCGATTGGTCCCGAGCGGCAGGTCCACCGTAAGCACGAGCGCGGGGCAGCCGGCCGCTTGCGCGCGCTTGACCAGGCGCTGGGTGATGCTCCAGTCCGGGCTGGGATAGAGCTGGTAGAAGACGGGCTCGCCGCGGGCGGAGACGACGTCCTCCACGCTGGTGGTCGCATCGGTGGAGAGCATCAGGAGGTGCCTCTCCGCCCGCGCGGCGCGGGCCACCGCCATCTCCCCTTCCGGATGGAAGGCTTTCTGGCTCGCGGCCGGACAGAGGAAGAAGGGGCTCTCGTAGGTGCGGCCGAACAGGTCGGTCCGCGTGTCGACCCGCGCCACGTCCACGAGGTGGCGCGCGCGGATCTGGATTCGCTCGAAGCCCAGACGGTTGGCGCGCAGGGTGCGGTCGTCGTCGACTCCAGTGGCCAGGTAGCCGTAGTGGGCCGGAGGAAGGTTGTGTCGGGCCACCGCGTCGAAGTCGAAGACGTTGACCGCGTCCTTCGGCGAGGTGATGGGTTTCTCACCGAGCGCCTCGAGCAGGCCAGCGGGCGACGACGAGGGCTCCTGGGCCGGGGGCGCAGGGAGGAGCGCGGCCACCGCGGGGCTGGCCGCGAGAGAGAGCAGGAAATGGCGGCGTGCGAAAAGGGTTTGTGTTTCGCGAGGCATGCTCAGAGCTTCACCTTCTCCAGGTAGGCGATGCTCTGGGGGATGTGTCCCCAGGGATCCGCGCTCTCGTCCTCAAGGTAGTACATGGACGTGCCCGCCTTGACCGCGGCTCGGAGGACGGCCGGATAGTCGATCTGTCCGGTCCCCACGGGCACGTCCACGTCCGGCGTCGTATCGGCGTTGCCCGCTTCGACGGGGACGCCCTTCTTCAGGTCCTTGAGGTGGAGCGACGTCACCCGGCGGCCGTGCGTCTCGATGAGACGCACGGGATCGGCACCGCCCCGGTAGGCGTGGAAGACGTCGATCTGGAAGGCGACGAGCTGCGCGTCCGAGTTCACGGCCAGCGTGTCGAAGAGGGTGCCCTCGGTCGCCGGAACGAACTCGTAGCCGTGGCAGTGATAGCCGAAGCGCAGACCAGCGTCTCGGGCCGCCTTTCCGAATCCGTTGAAGGCGGCGGCGGCCCGCAGGGCGTCGTTGCGCGTGAAGGCCTTTTCGTGGGGGATCCACGGACACACGACCGCGCTCGCGCCCATGGCCTTCGCTTCCGCGAAGGCCCCCGGAGCGTCGTCGCGCAGGCGCTCGAAGCCCACGTGCGTCGAGCTGCAGACGAGACCGGCGGCATCGAGGGCCGCGCGCAGCTCGGGGGCGGTGCGCTTCCAGAGCCCGGCGCCTTCGACCTCACGGAAGCCCAGGGCCCGAACTCTGGCGAGCGGGCCCGCGAGGTCCTTGGGCAGATACTCCCGCAGGCTCCAGAGTTGGAGGCCGATCGGTCCGTTGACCGGGCTCTTGATCTCCGCCCGGTCCGCGGCGTGCGCGGGCCGGGGGCGGAGAGCGGCGACACCAAGGCCGCCGGCGGTTGCGGCGAGGAAATCTCGACGGCTGAGCATGGCCGCGCTCCGATCGTTCAATGTTTGGCGTCGCCCCACAATTGCCGGAGCCTTTGGTCGCGACCGCAGCCCGTGCGATAGGACCAGTACTTCTGGACGTTGCGGATGTAGAAGTCCTGGTGATACTCCTCGGCCGGATAGAAGGCCGTCAGGGGTGCGATCTCGGTCATGATGGGCCCGGGAAGCGTGCCGGAGCGCGCAAGGCTCTCGCGGGAGGCGAGAGCGGCCTGCTGCTGGTCGTCGCCTTCGTAGAAGATCGCCGATCGGTACTGACGCCCGCGGTCGCAGAACTGCCCGCCCCCGTCGAAGGGGTCGATGTTCTTCCAGAAGACCTCGAGCAGCCGCTCGTACGCGATCTTCCCCGGATCGAAGACGACCTGGACGACCTCGGCGTGTCCCGTCTTTCCCGCCGCGACCCTCTCGTAGGTGGGGTTCGCTTCGGGCCCGCCGGCGAAGCCCGAGGTCGTGGAGACGACCCCCGGGATCTTGTCGAAGGGCGCCTCCATGCACCAGAAGCAGCCGCCCGCGAACGTGGCGCGGGCGCGCTTCTTCGGCGCGCGGGTCCGCGCTCGGGGTCGAGGGGCGAGCCGCGGGCACGAAGGAGAGACCGACGACCCCGAGACAGAGCGCGAGCGCCGTCCTGTGAAGCGTCATGCGCTTTCTCTACTACCACGATCGGGACCCCTTTGCGCGTGGGTGTATCCTCTCTGGCCGGAGGTTGAACGTGCTTGCTCCCCTCAAGGAGTCGGAAGTCTGGGTCGTCACCGGCAGCCAGCATCTCTACGGGCCGGAGACCCTGAAGAAGGTCGCGGACAACTCGCGGACGATCGCGGAGGCCCTCGACCGATCGCCGCGCATCCCCTGCCGGGTGGTCTTCAAGCCCGTGGTCAAGACGCCGGAAGAGGTGCTGGGTCTGCTCACCGAGGCGAACTCGTCACGGGCCTGCGTCGGTCTCGTCCTCTGGATGCACACCTTCTCGCCCGCCAAGATGTGGATCGCCGGCCTCGACGCGCTCCGCAAGCCCTACGCCCACCTCCACACGCAGTTCAACCGCGACCTGCCGTGGGGCACGATCGACATGGACTTCATGAACCTGAACCAGGCCGCCCACGGCGACCGCGAGTTCGGGCACATCTGCACGAGGCTGCGGCAGAACCGGAAGGTCGTGGTCGGCCACTGGCAGGAGGAGGACGTCCAGGACAAGCTCGCCGTCTGGATGCGCGCGGCCTGCGCGTGGGCGGACAGCCGGCGCATGAAGCTCGCCCGCTTCGGCGACAACATGCGGGAGGTCGCGGTCACGGAGGGAGACAAGGTCTCCGCCCAGAAGCAGCTCGGGTACTCGGTGAACGGCTACGGGATCGGCGACCTCGCGGCCCGGATCGCGGAGACGGCGGACGCGGACGCGGACCGCCTGGTGAAGGAGTACTCCGAGAGCTACGAGGTCAAGGTCTCGAAGGACCAGATGGGGGCGGTGCGCGGGCAGGCCCGGATCGAGCTCGGGTTGCGCGCGTTCCTCGGGGAGGGCGGCTTCTCGGCCTTCACCGACACGTTCGAGGACCTCCGCGGTCTCGAGCAGCTCCCGGGGCTGGCGGTGCAGCGGCTGATGGCCGAAGGGTACGGCTTCGGGGCGGAAGGCGACTGGAAGACCGCGGCCCTCGTGCGGGCCGTGAAGGTGATGGCGACCGGTCTCCCGGGCGGCACCTCCTTCATGGAGGACTACACGTACCACCTCGACCCGAAGGGCGGGAAGGTGCTCGGCGCGCACATGCTGGAGGTGTGTCCCACGATCGCCCAGGGCCGGCCCACCCTCGAGGTGCACCCCCTGAGCATCGGCGGCAAGGCCGACCCCGCGCGGCTCGTGTTCACCGCCGCTCCCGGCCCCGGCCTGAACGCGGCGGTCATCGACCTCGGCAACCGCTTCCGGCTCGTCGTCAACGCCATCGACGTGGTGGTCCCGGACGCTCCGCTTCCCCGGCTCCCCGTGGCCCGGGCCCTCTGGGTCCCCGAGCCCGACCTCAAGACCGCGGCGGCGGCGTGGATCCACGCGGGCAGCTCCCACCACACGGCCTTCAGCCGGGCCGTGACGCCCGAGCACCTCCGGGACTTCGCGGAGATGGCCGACGTCGAGTTCGTCCTCATCGACCGCGAGACCCGCCTCCGCGAGCTGCAGAAGGAGCTCCGGTGGAACGAGGCCTACTACCTCTTCGCGAAGGGCCTCTGAGCCATGAAACCCGGATACGCCATCGGTCTCGACTACGGGACGAGCTCCGTTCGTGCGGTCGTCGTCGATTGCGAGAACGGCCGCTCCGTGGGGACGCACGTCGTCGACTATCCCTCGGGGGAGCAGGGGGTCCTGCTCGATCCCAAGGATCCGCACCTCGCGCGGCAGAGCCCCTCCGACTACGTCTCCGGCCTCGGCGCCTCGGTGAAGGGCGCGCTCGCGGAAGCCGCGCGCGAGAAGGGCTTCGACCCGGCGCGCGTCGTGGGGATCGGGGTGGACACCACCGGCTCTACGCCGATCCCGGTCGACGCCAGGAATCAGCCCCTGGCCCTCGACCCGAAGTGGAAGGATCACCTCGCGGCGCAGGCGTGGCTCTGGAAGGATCACACGGGCGCCGCGGAAGCCGCCGCGATCACGGAGACGGCCCGCCGGCACGCCCCGCAGTACCTCGCCCCCATCGGCGGCGTCTACTCCTCGGAGTGGTTCTGGTCGAAGGTCTGGCGCTGCCTCAAGGTCGCCCCCGACGTCTTCGACGCGGCGGCGAGCTGGGTCGAGCTCGCCGACTTCGTGCCCGCCGTGCTCGCCGGGATCGCGAGCCCGAGCGCGATCCAGCGCTGCATCTGCGCCGCGGGCCACAAGGCGCTGTACTCCGACGTCTGGGGGGGGCTGCCCGCCAAGGAGTTCCTCTCCCGTCTCGATCCGAAGCTGGCGTCCTTGCGCGACCGCCTCTTCGAGAAGGCCTACGCCCCCGACCGTCCCGCGGGCCGTCTCGCCGGAGCCTGGGCGAAGGAGCTGGGCCTGCCCGAGGGAATCCCGGTGGCCATGGGAGGCTTCGACGCCCACTACGGCGCGGTCGGAGCGGGGGTGAAGACGGGGACGCTCGTGAAGATCATCGGGACCTCCACGTGCGACTGTGCGATCGCTTCCGCGCGCGAGCCGATGAAGGACGTTCCCGGGATCTGCGGGATCGTGAACGGATCGATCATGCCCGGCTACTACGGCATCGAGGCCGGGCAGTCCGCGGTGGGGGACATCCTCCATTGGTGGGTCGACGTGGTCTGCCTGGGGAACGAAGCCCTGCACGCGCAGCTGTCGAAGGACGCGGCTCGCCTGCGGGCGGGGGAGTCCGGGCTCCTCGCCCTCGACTGGAACAACGGAAACCGGACGATCCTCGTCGATCCCCGCCTCACCGGCCTCATCGTGGGCCAGACCCTCCACACGACGCGGGCCGAGATCTACCGGGCCCTCATCGAGGCGACCGCCTACGGGGCGCGGGCCATCGTGGAGCGGCTGCAGGAGTACGGAGTCCCCGTCGACCGGGTGGTCTGCTGCGGCGGGATCGCCGAGAAGAACGACCTCTTCATGCAGATCTACGCCGACGTGCTGGGCCACCCGATGCTCGTGGCCGGCTCCCCTCAGACCCCCGCGCTCGGGTCCGCCATCTCGGCGGCGGTGGCGGCGGGCGTCTACCCGAGCTTCGAGGAGGCGCAGTCCCGGATGACGTCCCTGAAGGACAAGCGCTTCACTCCCGATCCCGCGGCGAAGGCCGTCTACGACGAGCTCTACGGGATGTACCGCGAGATGCACGACACGCTCGGGGGCGTCCCCGGGGCGAAGGGCGACCTCGCGACGCTCATGAAGAGGCTGCTCGCGGTGCGAGACCGTCGAGCGCACTAGGAGGAAGGACGATGGGGCGGGTCGCCGGGGAGTTGCGAGAGCGGGTTTTCCGCGCGAACAAGGAGCTCGCGGAGAGCGGCCTCGTGGTGGGGACCTTCGGCAACGTCTCCGAGGTCGACCGCAAGGCCGGCCTCTTCGTCATCAAGCCCAGCGGCGTTCCCTACGACGAGCAGACGCCCGAGCACATGGTCCCCGTGTCCCTCGAGACGGGGCAGGTGGTGGACAGCTCGCTCCGTCCCTCCTCCGACACTCCCACGCATCTCGAGGTCTACCGCGCGTTCGGCTGCGGGGGGATCGTGCACACGCACTCCGAGGTCGCGGCCTCCTTCGCCCAGGCGCGGCTCCCGGTCCGCTGCATGGGGACGACCCACGCCGACCACTTCCGCGGGGACGTGCCCGTGACCCGTCCCCTCACGCGCGACGAGGTCGACGGCGAGTACGAGCGCAACACGGGTCTCGTCATCGTGGAGTGCTTCACCACCGGTGGGATCTCCCCGGAGGAGGTTCCCGCGGTGCTCGTGGCGAATCACGGCCCGTTCACCTGGGGCAAGGACGCCCTCGAAGCGGTCGAGCACGCCCGCATTCTCGAGTACCTGGCCCGCATGGAGGCGAGGATCCGTCTCCTCGCGCCCGGCGTTCCCCGCCCCGACGCGTTCCTCGTGGACCGTCACTACCTCCGCAAGCACGGGAAGACCTCGTACTACGGACAGCGCTAGTGCGCGTCCTGCGGCTGCACGGGAAGGGAGACCTGCGGCTGCACGAGGAGGAGCGGCCGGAGCCCCGAGCGGGGGAGACGCTCGTACGAGTGCGAGCCGTCGGCCTCTGCGGCTCGGACCTCCACTGGTTCGGCGACGGGGCGATCGGCGAGACCGCCCTCACCCGGCCTCTCGTCCTGGGCCACGAGCTCGCGGGAGTGACGGAGGACGGCCGGCGCGTGGCCGTCGATCCCGCCGTCTCCTGCCAGGCGTGCCCGCTCTGCCTCGAGGGACACCCGAATCTGTGCGAGCGGATCCGGTTCGCAGGTCACGGGGAGACCGACGGAGGCCTTCGTGAATGGATGGCCTGGCCGGAGCGCAGTCTCGTCCCCCTGCCCGACGCTCTCACCGAGGCCGACGGCGCCCTCCTCGAGCCGCTGGGGGTCGCCCTCCATGCCGTGGACCTGGCGCACGTCCGTCACGGCGACCGGGTGGGAGTTTTCGGCTGCGGCCCGATCGGTCTCCTCGTCGTGCAGGTGGCGCGGCTCTCCGGCGCGGGGCAGGTGGTGGCGACCGACGTCGGCGACCGTCCCCACCGCCTGGAGGCCGCGCGCCGGCTGGGCGCGCTCGTCTTCCTGGCCGAGGGGGGACGGGAGGCGAAGGCCATCCGGGACGCGGCCGGGGGGCGAGGGCTCGACGTCGCCATCGAAGTGGCGGGGGAAAACGCGGCCGTGGACGCGGCCGTGGAGGCGGTTCGTCCGGGCGCGCGCGTCGTGCTCGCCGGCATCCCCGCCGAGGTGCGCACCTCCTTCGTGGCCGCCACCGCACGGAGGAAGGGTCTGACGCTCGTCCTCGTCCGGCGCATGAAGCATGCCTACCCGCGTGCGATCCGCCTCGTGGAGAGCGGGCGGATGGACCTCGGCTCCGCGATCACGCACCGCTTTTCGCTCGACCGGGGCACGGAAGCGTTCGCGGCGGCCGCCCGGAGGGAGGGCTTGAAGGTGCTGGTCGAGCCCTGATCACCGACCGACGTGCTAGCATCGGGTCGATGGCCGTTCTCCTCGATCTCGAGCTCCGGCGGAGCCCTCGGGTCAGCCTCTTCCAGGAGATCGTCTGCGAGGGAGCCGAGGGGAGCGCGCGCAGCCAGGCCGCGGACATCGGCGTGGGCGGCATGTTCATCGACCACCCGAGCCCGCCCTTCACCGCCCGCGAGCTGATCACCGTCCGCGTCACCCTCGTCCCCGAGGCGGGCCCCATCGTGGTCGAGGCCGCGGTGAACTACATCCAGGAAGGCATCGGCATGGGCATCCGCTTCCTGAACCTGGATCCGGGCGACCGGGACAGGATCGCGGGGTTCGTGGACCACGTCCTCAGTCGGCCCGCGCTGCGGGGCCAGATCCACCTCCGCAAGAGCTCGCGGGTCACCGTCGCGGTGCCCGTCCGCGTGAGGGTCCTGGGGTTGGACGGAGGCGAGCTCGAAGAGACGACACAGATCGTCACCCTGAGCAAGCACGGCGGGTGCGTGCTCCTGAGCAGCCGGATGGACGTGGGGGCCAAGCTGCTGGTGGAGACTCCGAACGGGCAGGAGTTCCGAGGCAGTGTCGTCTGGGTCGGCAACGCCAGCCTCAGCGAGAGCCAGATCGGATTCCAATGCCGCGGGCTCGCCCAGTCGCTGGGGTTCCGATTCCCCTGAGGCCCTTCCCCCTCCTGATCGTCCTCGCCCTCCCCGGCGCCGGGGGGGTCGCCTCCGCCGCGCCGCCCCCGAACGTCGTCTTCATCATGTCGGACGACCACGCCGCCCACGCGATCTCGGCCTACGGCTCGCGGGTCAACGCGACGCCGAACCTCGATCGTCTCGCCCGGGAGGGGATGCTCTTCCGCAACGCCTTCGTCACGAACTCCATCTGCACGCCGAGCCGGGCGACGATGCTGACCGGCGCCTACTCGCACAAGAACGGGGTTCCCGTCTTCAACCGCTTCGACGGCTCGCAGCCGACGGTGGCGAAGCTGCTCCAGGCTTCCGGCTACCACACCGGCATGGTCGGCAAGTGGCATCTGGGTAGCGATCCCACGGGCTTCGACTCCTGGGAGATCCTGCCCGGCCAGGGCGACTACCGGGACCCCCTGCTCTACACGGCGACCGGCGAGACGACCTACCGCGGACGATACGCGACCGACGTGATCACGGACCTCGCGATCGACTTCATCCGCAAGAGGCCGCAGGACCGGCCCTTCTTCCTCATGTGCCACCACAAGGCGCCCCACCGGGAGTGGACGCCGGACGAGACGAACCGCCGCAAGTTCGCCGACCGGACGATCCCCGAGCCGGAAACGCTGTGGGACGACTACGCGACCCGGACGGACGCTCTTCACGAGAACGAGCAGCGGGTGGCTCACGACCTCACCCCTCGCGACCTCAAGCGCGATCCGCCACCGGAGCTCGCGGGCAAGGACCTCGTGCGCTGGAAGTACCAGCGCTACATGCAGGACTACCTGGCCTGCGTACAGTCGATGGACGACAACGTGGGACGCCTGCTGGACTTCCTGAGGGAGAGCGGCCTCGAGCAGGACACGATCGTCGTCTACACCTCGGACCAGGGCTTCTTCCTGGGCGACCACGGCCTCTTCGACAAGCGCTTCATGTACGAGGAGAGCTTGCGGATGCCGCTCCTCGTGCGCTGGCCCGCGGTCGTTCGTCCCGCATCGCAGACGGAAGCGCTCTCCCTCAACGTCGACTTCGCCCCCACGTTCCTGGAGGCGGCGGGGGTGAGAGTACCTCCGTCGATGCAGGGCCAGAGCCTCCTGCCCCTCCTCCGCGGCGAGACGCCGGCGAGCTGGCGGACCGCCGTCTACTACCGCTACTACCACGACCCCGGCCACCACAACACGCGCGCCCACTACGGCGTGCGGACGGCCACCCACAAGCTCATCCACTTCTGGAAGAAGGAGCAGTGGGAGCTCTTCGACCTGCGGTCCGACCCGAACGAGCTGCGCAACCTCTACGGTCAGCCGAGCCAGGCGGGAGTGACCGTGGAGCTCAAGGCGACCCTCGCCCGGCTTCGGACGGACCTGCAGGACGACGACCGCTTCGCCGACGACCAGCCGCCACAGGGCGTGGACGGGACGGTCGCGGCCCTTCGAGGGAAATAGGAGGAACAGTGACAGGGTCGGTGCCCGTCAACCATGGGGAGGGGCGGGCGGCGCCGTGGTGGCTGGTCGCGGCCGCTCTCGTGCCCGTCGCCGCCCTCTTGATGGACGCCCTGCGCCCCCTCGTCTTCCAGCGAGCGGCCCTCGGAGAGCTGGCGCTCGCCCGGGGTCTCGCGTCCCCTCCCACGCCCGGGGTCGACATCGCGGTCATCGTGGCCACCCTCGGAGGCATCGTCGCGATCTTCGCATTTCGCCGACGCCCGGCCGCCCTCGAGCGCGTTGCGCTCCTGGGTTGGAGCGTCGGCCTGACCTTGCTGGGCTTCGAGTTCGCCGCCCGATCGCTGGTACGCCCTTACGTGTATGCCCCCAACCAGACCCGCGCGTTCAATCCCGATCCCGCGGTGATGCCCGGCACAGCCCGACCCGCCCGGTTTACCACCAATCGCGAGGGCATCCGAGCGGCGCCGTGGGACGGCGGCGCCTACAAGATCCTGTGCGTGGGGGGAAGCACCACCATCTGCACCTACCTGGACGACGAGGCGGCCTGGCCCGCCGTCCTCGGGAAACGGCTCTCCGAGGTAGCCGGCGGCCGTCGGTACTGGGTAGGCAACGTGGGCAAGGCGGGCCTCGACTCCTACCACCACGTCGAGCTCATCGAGAGGCTGCCCGAGGCGGCCGCCGTCGACTGCATCGTGGTCCTCCTGGGGGTGAACGACCTTCATCACGCCCTCACCTACTCGCCGGAGGTGCTCCGCACCGTGGTCGCTTCGCAGGTCTTCGACAGCGGTGGACCCCTGAACCCCACGGTCCCCCTTTTCAAGCAGTTCCTGAGCTACCGGACGGCGCTCGCCCTCGTACACCGGCTGCGATCCACGATCCAGCTCGGGGAAGAAGACCCCCTCGGAATGGTCTACGCCGAGCGGCGGCGCCGGCGTCACGCCGCCCGCAAGGACTTGCCGATCCCGCCCCTCGAGCCCCCGCTCGCCGTTCTTCGCGACAACCTCGCGCGCATCGCGGACGTCTGCGCCCGGCGCGGCATCCGGCTCGTCCTCGTGACGCAGCCCACGCTCTGGCAGGACCCCATGCCCCCGGAGCTGGAAGCGACGACCTGGGTCCGCCCGCACGGACTGTCGGGGCGGACCTATCGATCGGAAGACCTGGCCCGTGCGATGGACAGCTTCAATCAGGTGATCCTGGAGTTCGCCCGTTCTCGTGGGCTCGACGTCGTCGACCTCGCCTCTCGGGTGCCCAAGGACACCGACTACTTCTACGACCACGAGCACTTCACGATCCGGGGAAGCGAGCTGGTGGCGGAGCAGGTCGCCGAGCACCTCGCCTCGACGGGCGGTCCCTGATCTCGCACTCTCCAGGATGAGCGTCGCTCCCGATCCCCTCGCTTCCTTCCTCGCGCACGGGGGCGTGCTCGTGCTCGACGGCGGCCTCGCCACGGAGCTCGAGAAGGCCGGCTTCGACCTCGATCATCCCCTCTGGTCGGCGCGAGTCTTGAAGGAGGCGCCCCAGGCCATTGATGCGGTGCACCGCGCCTATCTCGACGCGGGGGCCGACTGCATCACCGCGGCGAGCTACCAGGCGAGCGTGCCCGGCTTCCGACGGGCGGGGCTAAGAGAGGCGGAGGCGGCGGCGATGCTGCGGCGGAGCGTGCTCCTGGGCCTGGAGGCCCGCGAGGCCTTCTGGTCCGATCCCGCGAACCGGGCGGGACGAAGCCGTCCTCTCGTGGCCGCGAGCGTCGGACCCTACGGCGCCTACCTCGCCAACGGAGCGGAGTACACCGGCCGGTACGACCTCGACGAGGACGGTCTCCTCGATTTCCATCGGGAGCGGTTCCTGCTCCTCGCCGACACCGAGGCCGACCTCGTGGCCTGCGAGACCATTCCCTCGGCCGTGGAGGCGCGGGCCCTCCTCTCGCTGCTCGGCGCCCGGCCCTCGGTCCGAGCGTGGATGAGCTTCAGCTGTCGCGACGGCGAACGCCTTTGCGACGGCACGCGCTTCGCGGAGATCGTCCGCGAGGTGGGCCCCCACCCGCAGGTGGTCGCGGTGGGAGTGAATTGCACCTCTCCCGAGCACGTGGAGGCGCTCCTGCACGAGGCCGCCGGGGCGACGGACAAGCCGCTCGTCGCCTATCCCAACTCCGGCGAGCGCTACGACCCGGGCACCCGTACCTGGCGGGGCGACTCCGACGCGGCCGATTGGGGCGAGCGCGGAAAGGCCTGGCGCCGGGCGGGAGCCCGCCTCCTCGGCGGCTGTTGCCGCACGGGCCCCTCCCACGTGCGCGCCCTCCGGGCCGGGCTACTTCTGTCCGGGTGACGGCGGCGGGCAGTAGTCGGCGCCCTTGTCGAAGATCACGCGCCAGCGGCCGTCCTTCTCGCGCCTCCAGATCGACTGGAAGGTCCCGAAGCGCTTGCCCGAGCGATCGAGCACGGGGCCGGAGCTGAGCGCGAGCTCGCCCGAGTCCAGCACCTCCACGGTGTCGGGCCCCCACGAGAACGGTGCCTGCGGTCCCTCGAAGAGAGGCTTCCAGCTCGCCACCACCGCGGCCTTGCCTCGGAACGCTTCGGTGCGCCCGAAGAACACCGAGTCCTCGGCGACGAAGCCGGCGAAGGCGGCGAAATCGCGGTCGGCCATCGTCTTCGCGAATGCGATCTCGGCCCCCCGCACCTGCTCCCGGAGCTCTACGTTCGTCTCGGCGGCAGCGGCGGAGGACGCGAACGCCGCGAGCGCCGTACACAGGACCCACTTCATGGCCTTGAACCTCCTTTGCCCCGCACGATGCTCTCACGGGGCGGGCGGGCTTCAGCTCAGCGAGGGGCCCCGAGCGCCAGCACCGCGTTCATGCCGCCGAACGCGAAGGAGTTGGAGAGCGCGTACTGGACCGAAGCCGGGCGCGCCTGGTTGGGGATGACGTCGAGCGCGCAGTTCGGGTCGGGCTCTTCGTAGTTGACGGTCGGCGGCAGCAGGCCGTGATGCAGCGCGAGCAGCGTGGCCGCGGCCTCGAGGGCGCCCGCCGCGCCGAGCGCGTGGCCGTGCATGGCCTTCGTGGAGCTGACCGGCAGCGCGTCCGCTCGGCCCTCGAAGACGGCGCGGATGGCCTGGGTCTCGGTGACGTCGTTGACCGCGGTCGCGGTGCCGTGGGCATTGACGTAGCCGATCGCCTCCGGCTTGAGCTGAGCGTCCTCGATCGCCAGCCGCATCGCCCGCGCCGCGCCGTCCGCGGAAGGCTGGGTGATGTGGCCGGCGTCGGAGGACATTCCGAAGCCCAGGACCTCGCCCCAGATCCGTGCCCCGCGCGCGCGCGCCGCGTCGTGCGGCTCGAGCACGAGCATGGCGGCCCCCTCGCCCAGGATCATGCCGCTGCGGTTCCGCGAGAAGGGCCGGCACGTGTCGGCGGACACCACCCGCAAGGCGTCCCAGGCCTTCATGTTTCCCACGCTGAAGGGCGCCTCGCTGCCCCCCGCGAGCGCCATGTCCACGGTGCCGGAGCGCACGAGCCAGAACGCCTGGCCGAGCGCGTGCGTGGCCGAGGCGCAGGCCGTGGAGAGGGTGAAGCTGGGCCCGGTGATCCCGAACTCCACGGTGACGTGGCTGGCGCCCGCGTTGGCCATGGTGCGGGGGATGGTCAGCGGGTGCACGCTCGGGCGCCGCTCGTGGTAGAGGTGGAAGTATCCCGCGTCTTCCGACAACTGGCCGCCGGTGCACGAGCCCGTCACCACCGCGGTGCGCTCGCGGAGCCGCGGCGTCCAGGCCACGGCGGCGTCGGCCACGGCGCCGCGGGCCGCGACGACGGCGAACTGCGCAAAACGGTCGAGGAGATCGGCGCGCTTCTCGTCGAAATGCTGGAGGGGGTCGTAGCCGCGGACCTCGGCCGCCTGCTTGAAGCGGAACCGGCCGGGGTCGGCGATCGTGAGGGGCGCGATCCCGGAGGTCCCGCGGGACAGCGACTCCCAGAACTCGGCGGTCGTCTGGCCGATCGCGGAAACCACGCCGATTCCGGTCACCACGACGCGTCGCATCGGAGAAGGTCTCAGGAATCGCCGGGCGACGCCGCGGGGGGCGGCGCCCCCGCGAGCAGGCTCTCGACGCGCGCCGCCAGCTCACGCAGGCTGCGCGTCGGGTCCATGCAGTCGTCGGGAAGGCTCACGTGGAACTCGTCCTCGAGGGCGAAGACGAGGCTGAAGGCGTCCAGGGAATCCTTGCCGATCTCGTTCAGGGCCTTGTCGAGCGACACCGTTTCCAGGGGTATCTTGTAGACGGACGCCACGATGGCGCGGATCCTTTCCAACCGTTCCTCTGACATGGCCTCCTTGGCTCCTCGCCCGCAGTCCGGGCCGACAGGCTCCGGCCCACGCGAAACCCTATCACTGCTTCGTCGCGCGGTGTACTCAGGCCGTGCACCGCAAGGCGTTCGGCGCATCGCCGACTGATCGAAGGGTTCCGCTGACTCTCATGCCGACGTCCAGCGAGGGACTGGGTCCAGCAGGGTAGGCTTGCTCGTCGTTACCTTCCTACCCATTCCGGACGGAGTCGGGCGGGCCGTAGACGACGCGCACGCTCCTCTGCTGCGATCTCTTCACCCTGGGCGGCGCGGACCACAGCCGTTGCTTGAGCCGGACGCCCCAGCACCTTGGACGACTCGACGCCTCCCAATCCGTTGAAGGCGATGAGAATAAGCGTTAGGCTTACCCGCGAGGTTCCGAGGACAGTCCATGGAGAATCAGCCCGAGAATCTCGACGTCCTGTCGACTCTCAAGCTCCTCGACGACGCGAAGTCGGGGAACAACCGCGCGATCGAGATTCTCTACCAGCGGTACCTTCCCCCGCTCCAAAGGTGGGCCAGAGGCCGTCTTCCCCGCTGGGCACGAGACCTTACCGACACCGACGACCTGGTCCAGGACACGTTCCTCCGGACGCTTCATCGGCTGGACGATTTCGAGTACGTGCGCACGGGCGCCTTCCTGAGCTACCTGCGCCAGGGCGTCATGAATCGCGTGCGCGACGAGATCAGGAGAGTCGGGCGACATCCGCCCGCGACGGAAACGGCGGGCGGGCTGCTCGCCCACGGTCCATCACCGGTCGAGGAGCTGATCGGAAAGGAGACGCTCGACCGCTTCGAGGCGGCACTGGCCGAGCTCAAGCCGGCGGATCGGGAGGCCGCCATCGCGAGGATCGAGCTGGGCCTGGACTATAGCCGGATCGCGGAGCTGCTCGAAAAGCCGAGCCCGGACGCCGCGCGGATGGCGGTCAGCCGAGCTCTCGTCCGCCTCGCCGAGGTGATGAAGGAGCGGCCAGTCCGTAGTTAGCGCCGCGTACGGTTCAGACTGATGCCGACGAAGAAGCCACCGCTCCAGCGCTCCGGATCTGGATCGGGGAGGGCTCCGAACTGTTCGTTCTTGATCGGTGTCAAGAAGTAGTCCAGCTGCCCCCCGAGGTAGAACATTCTGAACTGAACCCCCAAACGCCCCCTCACCGACCCCTTCCAGAAGTCTTCGAACTGAAGGCCCGTGAAATAGTGAACTGCCGGGCCAACCTGAAAGAATAGGTTGGCTTTTCCGTCGCCGAGCGCCAAGAAGCGCTTTTCCAAGGCCAGGTACGCCGAAAGCCAAAGGACGTCCCCTCCGGGCAACCCATCCGCATAGGGAATGTTGTTGTGAAGAGCGTACGCAGCGCCAAGCGACGGCGTAATGAACCAGTTGTTGATCCGATTCGTGACGCGACCCTCGGAGTTCGTGTCGAGAATCGCGGGAATCCGTCGGAAACCGCCGAAGAGCCCGCCCATGTCGGCATCGTAGTGTCGAAGGCGCTTCCTGAGCTCCCGCGTCTGGATCTCCAACAGCATGCCGTCGAGAACTTCCAGGCGGTCCGCGGCGACCTTCGTCCACTCGTCGGGTGACGGTGTCGACTTGAACTTCTCCTCCTGGGCCGGGAAAGGCGCAAGAAGCTCAACGAGCCTTGAAGGGTAAGTCGGGTCGATTTGCGTCGCTTTGAGGAAAAGACAAGCCGGGAGTCTTCTCGCGTCCTCAGAGGCTTCGGGACAATGCTGGCGGTCGGGCAGGTACACTCCGAATTCCTTCTCCAGCAGCCGCTGATGCCCACGGTTGGCAAAGTACTCCTCCGCAGTGCTTGTCAGGAATTCGGCATCGACACCGAGCCGCCTCAGGTTCTCGAGGTTCTCGTTGTTCAATGTTCGGGTGAGTGTGGGGGGGTGAGAAAGAGAGAACGGTAAGAGGAGGCTCAGTCCGACGAATCCTCCCGGACCGCTGAGCTCACGGATGTACTCCCAGAACGCGCCAGCGTCGCGGGCGGGCAGCAGGAGTGTAACGACGAGAACGGCTGGGATCCAGTTTCTCTGTCGCATTGAGCCTCTCTGGCATCTTTGTCGCGGGACCGTCAGCCTTCGCAGTCGAAGATGTTGGCGGGAACCTCTCCGATTTTACGGATGCGAGGATCACCTCGGCGAATCACGAAAGGTTGCGTCGGTCCCTTGGACCAAACGTACACCTCGTCGCCGCTTTCGGCAGCGATACACCCCCTCGTTCCGTTGTTTATCTCGATGGCCCTTGTTTCGCCGCTTTTGTAGAGCAAGCGCCAAGGCCCCGTCAGCAGGACGACACTCAAGAAGATGACGAACGCGCTCAGCGACCTCATCGAGGCCGTGATGGAGGTGATCCTGGCGGGCTTCCACAGCTTGAACACGCAAACCCATCCGGCTATCAGCAGCAGGGTCAGCTGCGTGAACGTCAGGTCGAAGTTCAACTTGTAGTTCTTCGAACCCTCGCTCAGCAGCGAGACGTCCACACGCGTGTTGGCGTCTGCCTCGGCAAGTTCGACGAACAGCGAGAAAAGAGGGCGATACGCGAAGAAGGCCGCGGTGACCGCCAGGACCGCCAGAACGGCGTAGCCCGTGGCGACCCTGTCGAAATCGCACCTTCGGACCCAGTCGGCGGCGATCTGGTCCGGGCGTCGTGTCCGGCCGTCGCGCCGGCCGACGACGACGGAGAGAACGGCGAAAACGAGGGCTATCGGCACGATCTCGATCGTGCCGAGAACGACCAGTCCGGACAGCGACCGAAGACCCCTGACAACCGCCAAGAGGGGTGAATAGTCCGTGAAGCGCTCCGGAACGTGGAGCACGACGTTGTAGTTGAACTCGTTCGCATAGCCTAGAAACGCCAGGAAAGCGATGCCGGCGGCGGCATTGACGGCGAAACGCACCAAGCGCACCAGAGTCGAAACATCGTCTTCCGGGCGAGCTCTCGCCTCCCGGGTGGGCTCATCGACCTCGTGCTGGCCGTTCGTCGACATGTCGACGCGGCGCAGCGCGTGCTGGAGTTCCCCGGCGCTCCGGAAGCGGGCGGCGGGGTCCCGGGCGATCGCCTTGTGGATGACGTGGGACAGACCCGCAGGCAAATCCGGCCGCAGGTCGTCGAGAAGCCGCCGCTCGTCCCTGCGGATTGCGCTCCGCAGCTCCCCGAGGCTTCGGGCCTTCACGGGGTAGTCGCCCGTGGCGAGGTAGAAGAGCAGAACGCCCAGCGCGTAGATGTCGCTTTCCGGTGAGTGGGCGGCTCCCTCGAAGAGCTCGGGCGCCATGTAGATCGGGGTTCCCTCGATGTGGGCTCGACCCGTCGCGGGGGACCCTTCGAGCGGCTGGCTCGTGCTGAAATCCATCAGGACAATTCGGCCGCCCTTCTCGCGCATGACGTTCTGGGCCTTGATGTCGCCGTGGACGAGGCCCTGGCCATGGATGGCCGCCATTGCGCGGCAGAGCTCGACTCCGATGTTGGCGGCCTCCCCTGAGCCGTGAGGGCCCTGCTGCGCCACCACGTCGTGGAGCGTCGATCCGTCGATGTGCTCCATCGATATGCCGATGCGACCGTTGTGTTCGTCCGCGTCGTGTATGGTCGCGATGTTGGCGTGTTTGACTCGCGCGTGACGGCGGCCCTCCTCCAGAACCGCGTGCTTCTCCACCTCGGTCAGCTGCGTGCGCTTGAAGAGCTTCAAGGCCACGACATGATCGAGTCGGGTGTCGTGAGCCTTGAAGACCTCGGCGGCCGTGCCTTCACCCAGCTTTTCGATGAGCTCGAAATGCCCCCATCCGCCGAGGTGCGTTTTCTTCGCCGACGGGAGCACGGGATCGTCCGAGCGAACGAGTGCCCGGTAGGCGTCCGCGACGCGGGCAATCTCCTTGAGCGCGTGAAGCGTGCCCTCCTGACCCTCTCCAACCGCGGCCTTCACGGCGCCCCAGTCCGGGGTCGAATCCACCGAGGTCTCGTCCGAAGCTCCATCAGAGACCCGCGCGGCCAACGCCAGCAACTGCCCCTCGGGCGTGCCCATGTCTGCTCTCTCGTCTTGCCAGGATCCAGTCTCGCGACTGCGCACGTGCCGTCGCGGGCTCGTCTATGCGGCTCGCGGCTCGGACGACCGCGTCGGAACCTCCCGCGAAGGCCGCTCGATTCCCTCACCGGGGTGGTACGGCGCAGGTCGAGAACGAAGGCGGCTAGGGTTCGTGGCGAAAAGCTACTCCCAACCGGGTAATTGTCAAGCGCTTTCCGGGTTCGCGCCGGGTCAGTCCGCTTGGGAGACGGCGGCCAACACGCCCGCCAGCCCCACGAGGCCGACACGGAGCAGCTTGAGAGGCACCAAGCGTGCGGCCCACCGCGACGACGTTGCGGTGTTTGCCTTCAGTCTCACTTTGTCCAGGTCCGCGAGCAGCTCGCCCATGTCCTGGTAGCGATCTCGCGGAACCTTGGCCAGGCAGCGGTCGAGCACGCGCCGCATGCCGGCTGCGCCGCAGGCTGCGTCGATGAGATTGAGTGAGGGCACGGGGTCGTTGAGGATGGCGTCCTGCGTCTCGCAGTATGTTTCACGCCGGAACGGGTTCGCTCCGGTGAGCATCTCGTGGAGGAGCACGCCGAAGGCAAAGATGTCGCTGCGCCGATCCACGGCAAGCCCGCACATCTGCTCGGGCGACATGTAGGACGGCGTCCCGCCGGGCTGACTCAGCGCAACGCTGCAGGGGGGCGTCTTTTCCCCGCTGTCGCTGGACGGCTGGGGCTCGAGGAGAACCGCCAGACCGAAGTCGATGAGCCTGGCGTGCCCGGAGTCCGTGACCATGATGTTCGACGGCTTGATGTCGAGGTGAACGATCCCCCGGCCATGCACCAGCGCCAGACCCCGTGCGATCTCCGTTGCCAGCTCGAGTGCTCGGCATGTTGGCAGCGGTGAGGGGTCGCGATGGTCTGCCGCGTGGCGAAAGTTCCGCAGGATGTCGACAAGAGGCACGCCCCGAATGAGTTCCATGGCGATGAAGGGCCGGCCGTCGGCTTCACCCACCTCGTGGATCACGCAGACGTGGGGACACTCGAGAGCGGCCACCGTCCGCGCCTCCTGGAGGAATCGACGGCGCCATCTCGGGTCCGAGAGGTGGTCGGACCGAAGGACCTTGAGGGCCAGCTCGCGTTCGAGGATCACGTCGAAAGCGCGGTAGACGATGCCCATCCCGCCGCGACCGATCTCCGAAAGCACCCGGTAGCGAGAGAGCGTTCGCCCCACCAGGCTGTCGATGGGCGCGGTCGAAAACGAGGGCCCGGTCGGTTGGACCGAGGATGACCGAGGGGTGGGGAAAGGTCCGTCCACGGTCTCCGCTTCCAGGCGGGGTCCCCTCACGCTGGACAAGCTTGCTCCAGCCCAATCCTGCGCTCGCTGGAAGGGCTCCCTCGAATGGACGGCCAGGCTGGTCGACCCCTCTCCCATGTCCCTTCTCCGGGTTGATTCCTCGGCTTCATCCTGTCCAACGTCGCGGGCGGCCGAACCGAACAGGGGAACCGGCCCTGACAGGAGGTGCCGGATCTCTCCCCCCCGTCTCGACGGTTGTCCCAACGGCCCGATGGGGAGGATGAACAACCTCGACCTTCGCTGTAACTTCTCCCGCTGCAAGTCTTTGACGTCTCCAGCGATGGCTCGAACTACGTGTTCCAGGAGAGACGGAGCGCGGTCAACCGCCGGCGCTGCGCCCGCTAGTGGGGACATCGATGGCCGCAGCGCTCCCGCCGCCGACGAACCTATAATTAGGTCCGGTCCCCCGACAGTCCGTCATTCGGCTCCGCTCCTTCGAGGGACGAAGCCCCGGGAAGGCGAGGAGACGCCATGAACGCGGAGCGCCCGGTGAGGCTTCCGGACCCCGGAGATGGGGACGTGACCGAAAGGACCCTGACCGGGGAAACGCGCCCGGGGGCGCCGTCTCCTCCCCGCTTCACGCCCGGGGCGATGCTGGGCCGCTACGAGATCCGCGATCATCTCGGGGCGGGCGGCATGGGCGAGGTCTACCGTGCCTTCGACCCTCGTCTCCGGCGCGAGGTGGCGATCAAGGTCATCTCACGCCGGATCCGCGACGAGCCGGAAGCGCTGCGGCGCTTCGAGCAGGAGGCGCGCGCCGCCTCCGCCCTGAACCACCCGAACATCGTGACCGTGCACGACATCGGCGAGCAGGAGGCTTTTCCCTACATCGTGATGGAGCTCGTGGACGGAGACAGCCTGCGGAGCCAGACGGACGAGCCGTTTCCGGTCGAGCGCATCGTGCGTGTGGGAAGCCAGCTGGCCGCCGCCCTGGCGGCCGCTCACGAGCGCGGCGTCGTCCACCGCGACCTCAAGCCGGAGAACGTCGTTCTCACCCCCAAGGGGGTGGCCAAGATCCTCGACTTCGGCGTCGCCCAGTTCCAGCCGGTGGGATTGGACGGGCAGAGCCTGCCGACTCTCGGCGCCGGGCTGGTCGGCACCGTGGGCTACATCGCCCCCGAAGCACTGCAAGGCCGGCCGGTTGACCATCGCGCCGACCAGTTCGCCCTTGGCGCCATTCTCTACGAGCTGGCCACCGGCCGGCCGTGCTTTCGCCGTTCGAGCGCCGCCGAGACGCTCCAGGCCACGCTGCGCTACGAGCCCGAGCCTCTCGCCGGCCGGCGCCCCGACCTGCCGCCCGCCTTCCTCCGTCTCGTGGAGCGCTGCCTGGCGAAAGACCCGGCGGACCGCTACCCGTCCACCTGGGCGCTTCACGAGGCGCTCGCGACCCTGTCGGTTGGCTCCCTGCCGCGACCGCGCCGGCCGATCGCGGCCCTCCCGACGCCTCCAAACCCTCTCATCGGTCGCGAGGACGAGCTGAGCCAGATCCAGAACCTCATCCGCGAGGCCCGGGTCCGGCTGCTGACGGTGAGCGGACCGGGCGGCTGCGGCAAGACCCGACTCGTCACCGAGGCAGCCCGACAACTCGAGCCCTCGTTCCCGGGAGGGGTGCTCTTCGTCTCCCTGGCCGCCCTCGCGGACCCCGAGCTGGTCGCGCCCACGATCGCCCGAGCGGTCGGGGGAACAGAGGCGGGAAGCGACCGGGAGCTGAAGGACTTGTTCGTCGAGCTCGTCGCGGAGGCCGGCCGCATTCTCCTGGTCCTGGACAACTTCGAGCAGGTGATCGACGCGGCTCAAGTGGTCGGCAAGCTGCTCGCTGGCTGTCCCGAGCTGCGCGTGCTGGTCACGAGCCGCGAGGTGCTGCGCCTTCAGGCAGAGCACGATTTTCCGCTGCGGCCTCTGGCGGTGCCGCCCTTCGACCAGCCGACGCCGGTCGAAGAGCTCGAGCAGTTCCCCGCGGTGGCGCTCTTCGTGGACCGGGCGCGGGCGGCGGACCCGAGCTTTGCCCTGACCCCACAGAACGCCGGCGCGGTGAGCGAGCTGTGCGCGCGGCTGGACGGCCTGCCGCTCGCGCTCGAGCTGGCCGCGGTGCGGGTGCGCGCCCTCACGCCCGTGGCCATGCTCGATCGCCTCGAGAGCCGGCTCAAGCTGCTGACCGGCGGTCCGCGCGACCTGCCCGATCGACAGCGCACCCTGCGCCAGGCGATCGACTGGAGCCACGAGCTGCTCGAACCGGTGGAGCAGGTCGGTTTCGAGCGCCTGGCGGTGTTTGCTGGCGGCTTCACGCTCGAGGCGGCGGAAGCGGTCGTGGACCCCTTCGGCCGGCTCGAGCGTGAGGTGGTGGGCATCGTCGGCTCGCTCGTGGACAAGAGCCTGCTGGTCCGCTCCGCGGACACGACGGGGGAGCCCCGCTTCTCTCTGCTCGAGACGGTGCGCGAGTACGCCCTCGAGAAGCTCGCAGCGAGCGCGGACGCGGCGGGAGTCCGCCAGGCGCACGCGGCCTACTTCATGGTGCTGGCCCAGGACGCGGAGGTCACGGAGCGCGATCGCACGGCGACGGAGTGGAAAGGACGGCTCACGCAGGAGCGCGACAACTTCCGAGCCGCGCTGGATTGGCTTCTCGCCCAGGACAACGCCGAATGGGGGTTGCAGATCGTCCAGGGCTTGTACCGCTCCTGGGAGCGCGGAGAGGACATCGCGGAGGGACGGCGGCGCCTCGACCAGATGCTGGCGCTGCCGACCGCCCAGGCGCCCACTGCGTCCAGGGCCAAGGCGCTGTGGTTCGCCGGGTCCCTCGCCATGCATCAAAGGGATCTCGAGAGGGCCCTCGGCCTCTTTCGGGAGTCCGAAGGCACGTACCGCGGGCTCGACGACCGCAGGGGGCAGGTGACGTCGCTCAACGTCCTGGCGATCACCCTCACCGACCTCGGGCGGACCGACGAGGCCAGGGCGTGCTGCGAGAGCTGCCTCGAGCTGTGGCGCGAGCTGGGGGACAGTGCGGGTTACGCCCGCACGCTCGCAAACTACGCCTCGCTGCTCCGTCTAGATGGCGAGCTGGATCGCGCCCGGCAGCTCCACCGCGAAGCAGGCAGCATTTTCGAGCGGGCGGGCGACCGGCTGGGGGCCGCCTGGGAGGTCAGCCACGAGGGAGACATCGCACTCCGGCTGGGGGACGCGGCGGCAGCGACTGCGCTTTACGAGCGAGCACTGGCGGCCTTTCGGGAGCTCGACGACCCCGGGGGGGTGGCGAGCGCGCTCGGCGATCTGGGCGACGTGGCGCGAACGGAGGGTTCGCTCGATCGAGCCGGCGAGCTCTACCGGCAGGCCCTGGATACCTGGGCGGCGCTCGGGCATCGGCGACCCGCGGCCCGGGCGATCGAGGCGCTCGCCGTCACGGCCGAGAGGCAGGGCCGGCCCGAGCGCGCTCTGATCCTGGCCGCGGCTGCCGGCGCGCTGCGGAGATCAACAGGCAGCCGCACCCCGGAGGAGCTGACGGACGCGCTCGAGGGCGCCGTCGTGCGGGCGCGAGCGGAGCTCGACGCCGAGACGGCCGCGGCGGCCTGGCGACGCGGCGCCCGGCTGTCCTTCGACCGGGCGGTCCAGGCGGGCGCCGGGGAGTAACGTCAGGCGGGGGCGTAGTTGCTGGGGTCGAGGAGCTGACGCACTCGTGAGATCCGGTTGGCCGGAACGCCGGCCAGCTCGGCGTGCCTCCGGATCATCTCCTCGTCCGGGGCGACGTAGATGCAGTAGACCTTGTTGTCGGTGACATAGCTGTGGATCCACTGGATCTTGGGACCGAGCTCGTTCAGGACTCCCAGCGAGCGCAGCGAGACGTCGCGCAGCTCCTCCGCGGTCAGGCTGCCGGCGTTCGGGACTTCCCGTTCGATGACGTACCGCGGCATGGCCACCTCCCGGCTTCAATCAGCATTCACAGAGACGCGGGAGAGTCTATCAGATTCCTCCTGACTCTCCTTCGCTTCTCTCCCACGGTGGCGTAGACTCCCCCCCAAATCGATACTGCGGCGTTCATTCCCTCAGGAGGACAGAGTGGCGACGACCATCGCGACGCTGGACGGGGGCCGGGTGGAAGTCGACGCCGGAGCGATCGAGGATCTCCGCACGACGATCCGGGGCAACGTGCTCCGGCCGGAAGAGCCGGGCTACTCGGACCATCCCATATACAACGCGATGCATCGGCGTCGGCCGGCGCTGATCGTTCGCTGCCGCGGGACGGCTGACGTCGTGGACGCCGTGAAGTTCGCTTGCCAGCACGGGCTCCTGGTCGCGGTGCGCGGGGGTGGTCACTCGGTCGCCGGTCACTCGAGCTGCGACGGCGGTGTCGTGATCGACCTCACCCGGATGCGCGCCGTCGACTACGATCCGGTGGCCCGCGTCGCGCGCGTCCAGGGTGGAGCCTCGTGGGGCGACGTCGATCGGGAGACGCAGCCCTTCGGGATGGTGGTTCCGGGCGGCGTCGTGTCGGAGACTGGCGTCGGAGGCCTGACGCTCGGCGGCGGCGAAGGCTGGGTGCGTCGGAAGTATGGCCTCACCATCGACAGCCTGCTCAAGGCGCAGGTCGTGTGCGCCGACGGGTCCGTGCGCACGGCATCACAGGCGTCGGAGCCGGACCTCTTCTGGGCGCTTCGAGGCGGCGGTGGGAACTTCGGCGTCGTCACCTCGTTCGAGTTTCGCGTCCATCCCCTGGGACCGATCGTGGCGTTTGCCGGCGTGTTCTACCCGATGGCCCAGGCGGCCACGGTTCTGCCGGGCTGGCGCGACTACTGCTCGAAGACATCCGACGAGGTGACGTCGAATGCGGTGGCGCTCACGCTGCCTTCGGGCCCGAGTCTGCCGCCGCCCGTCCACGACCAGGCTTGCCTCGTGATCGCCGCCGTGTACGTAGGGGCGCCGGAGGAGGGGATGAAGGTGCTGCAGCCGCTCCGCGAGCTCGGAAAGCCGCTCGCCGACATCTCCCAACCGATGCCGTTCAAGGCGGTGCAGACGGCGTTCGATCCGTTGTTCCCGATGGGGAAGTATCAGAGCTATTGGAAGGCCCAGAACCTCCGGGCGCTCCCCGACGAAGCGCTCGTCGTGATTGCGGACCGGGCTACCAAGCGCCCCTCGCCTCTCACCCTCGTCGTGACTTTCCAGATGGGAGGTGCGATCAACGAGGTCGGGCCGAACGATACGGCCTATGCCGAGCGCAAGGCGCCCTGGATGTCGTCGATCGACGGCAACTGGGAGGACCCCGCTCACAGCGAGGCGAACGTCGCCTGGATCCGCGAGAGCTTTCGGCAGATCGCGCCCTGGTCCACGGGAACGACCTACACGAACTTCACCGGACAGGCGGACGAGGCAGCGGTGGCTGCGGCCGATACGGCCTACGGCGCCAACATGGCCCGGCTCCGGCGCATCAAGGCGCAGTACGACCCGCAGAACCTCTTCCGGGTGAACGCGAACATCACGCCCGCCTAGAGGGTCTTCCCTTGCCCGCCAAGGTGCCGCCTGCTAGTGTCCGCTCATACAAACAGTGGGTCCGCACCCTCACCCGGGCCCGCGGGGAGAGATTCAATGTGGCGGCCTGTGGTGGTGGCGGCGGTTCTCGCTCTCGGGGCCTCGGCCGGGGCCCGCGCGGACGTGGTCGTGGTGACGGGCTGGCAGGTCAACGTGCGGGAGCGGCCGAGCACCAGCGGCCCGGTGATCGTCACGCTCTATCGCGGTGAGCGATTCGAGCTGATCGAGCGGACCGGGAGCTGGTACCACGTCAGGATGGCTCCGTCGGGCCGCGTGGGCTACGTCCACTCGAGCCTCGTGCGGGTCATCCCCGGCGCCACGCTCGCGGCTTCGCAGCCGGAAGCGCCCCCGCCTATGCCGCCGCGACCCGCCCCGGTCGCCGCACCGGTGACGCCTCCCGAGCCGACAATCCCGGCGCCGGCCCCGCCGCCGTTCGCGCCGACCCCCGCTCCGAGAGCGGCCTACTCTCCTCCGCGTCAGAGCCCGCCCCCCGTTCCCCAGACGCCGCCCACGACCGACTCGGATTCCCCGCAGCGCGAGGGGTTCTGGATCGGATTCGGCCTCGGCTACGGCACGGCCTCCGTGTCGTTCGACGATTTTTCCGACGACGACCGCGAGGGCTCGATTACGGGATTCCTGAAGCTCGGGGGCACCCTCAACCACCGGGTGCTGCTCGGCGTCGAATCGAACGCCTGGGTCAAGAGCGAGGAGGATGTCACGCTGACGCTGGGCAGCGTCGCGGGCACGGTCACGTTCTACCCGATGCCGACGTCCGGCTTCTTCGTGAAAGGCGGGTTGGGCCTGTCCTACATGCGCACGGACGTCTTCCTGGGTGGAGCGGGCACGGTGAACGTCAGCAAGACGGGCTGGGGGATGATCGCCGGCCTTGGCTACGACTGGCGGTTGGGCGAAAACACCTCGATCACTCCGGTCCTCAACTTCTATTACGGCAAGCCCGGAGACATCGACATCGATGGCGTGAGCGCCTTCGGCGGCTGGAGCCAGAACGTCTGGGACTTCGGGGTCGGCATCACGTTCCACTGACGGCGTCGGGGACCCTTCATAAGTCGACTGCGTAGACCCCGCGTTTCACGGCGGTGAGGGAAGACGGCGAGCATTCGGCGCCCGCCGCCTTCCCGCTTGAACTAGCGAAGCGACCGGACGCCCGTGCGAACGTCGGAGCAGAAGAGCTCGGGCTGCTCCCAGGCCGCGAAGTGGCCGCCCTTGGGGAGCTTGTTGTAGTGGATCAGCTTGGGATACGCCCGCTCCGCCCAGCTCCGCGGGGCTGGATAGAGCTCGTCAGGGAAGACGCTGACGGCGACCGGGATGGTGACGCCCTTGGCGTTGAAATACCCTTTCCCCCAATACTCCCAATAGAGACGGGCGCCGGAAAGCGCCGTGTTCGTAAACCAGGTGATAGTGATGTTGTCGAGGATGTCGTCGCGCGTGAGGCCCTCTGACTGACCGTCAAAGACGCGCGCGATGAGCTCATAGCTGCGCGCGTCGTGATCGAGGAAGTAGGCGGCCAAGCCGACGGGTGAGTCCGCGATTCCGTAGAGTGTCTGCGGCCGCAGTCCCATCTGGAACCCGTAGGCGATGCCCTTTTGATAGACGAACTGCAAGCGTTCGTAGGCGATCTTCTCATCGTCTGAGAGACCCGATGGCGCGGGCGCCCCTGAAAAGGCAGCCCCGTCAATGTCGGCGGGAAAGACGCCGGCCATGTTGGTGTGGATGCCGAGCAATCCTTTCGGAGCTTGCACGCCCATCAGGTCGACGACGACCGCGCCCCAGTCGCCGCCCTGCGCGACGTACCGCTCGTAGCCGAGGCGCTTCATCAGCTCGGCCCAGGCACGGGCGATGCGGTCGGGGCCCCAGCCGGTCGCGGTCGGCTTGCCCGAGTACGCGTAGCCCGGTATGGATGGGACCACGACGTCGAAGGCGTCCGACGCGCTCCCGCCGTGGGCCGTGGGGTTCGTCAGGGGCTCGATGATCTTGAGCTGCTCGACGATCGAGCCGGGCCAGCCGTGGGTGACGATCATCGGCAGGGCGCCCTTGTGCTTCGAGCGCACGTGGACGAAGTGGATGTCCAGCCCGTCGATTTCGGTGATGTAGTGGGGTAGCGACTGGAGTCGCGCCTCGCATTTGCGCCAGTCGTACTGCGTGGCCCAGTAGCGCGCGAGCTTCTGCATCGTCGCGAGCTGCACGCCCTGGGACGCGTCCGTGACGGTCTCCCGCTCCGGGAACCGCGTCGCCTCGATGCGCCGGCGGAGTTCGACGACCTCCGCCTCCGCCACCGTCGGCACGGTGAACGTGCGGATCGCCGTTGCCTCAACCACGTCTGCGAGCTTTGTCATGACTGCCTCCTTAGCGGCGGTCAGCGACTGCCTGTCGAGACCGCGGGTCCTGCCAGTACTGCTCCGCTAGCTCCGGTCTCCCTCTCTCCTGACCCATTCGCGGATGTAGGCAGGACAGTGTCTGAGTTCGATGCCATTCGCTTCGGTGCGTGCCAGAAATGTCACGGCATCACGGTCGACCATTTCGACCTCGGTGAGTTCGACCGCGACGACGGTGCTTTCCTCGAGCGCGGTGCGAAGGACTTCCAGGTCCTTGCCGGCAATCCGCCCGCTGATGCGCAGGACGACACCCTGTTCAGTGGCGTGTCGGTCGATTCTGCAGGTCATCGTCGCTGTCGGCCGACACATGCCCTGCAAGGCGGACGCCACCCGCGCAGCTCGCTAGAAATGGAGCAGAAGCCTGGTGTCCAGCCCACCGCGAGCTGGTGAGATTGGCGAATCTGGAGGATCTGGTGATTCTGGTGATGCGGCGGCCTTCAGCGGAACTTGAACTGTGCCTTGCTGATCCTCAACGCCTTGATGCGATGGTCAAGCGTGGATGGTGGAACCCCGAGCTTCGCCGCCGCCCCTGACGGGCCGGCGACACGCCCTCGGCACTCGGCGAGCGCCGCTTCGATGACCTCCCGCTCGCTCCGCGGCTGGCCTTGAGACGGGGCCTCCGCCCGGACCGGAGGGCGTTGTCGAATCGATTCCGCTGGTAGCCACGACTTGTCGACGGCAAACACTTCACTGGAGCTCAGGATCACGGACCGCTCGATCACGTTCTGCAGCTCACGGATGTTGCCTGGCCAGTCGTAGGCCTGCAACAAGTCCAGCGTCTTCCTGTCGATGGAATGGATGCTCTTGCCCGCCCGGGTGGCGTAGCGCTGCACGAAGTATTCGACGAGCATCAAGATGTCGTCCCTGCGTTCCCGAAGGGGCGGTACCTCGATGGGAAAGACATTGAGCCGATAGAACAGGTCCTGTCGGAAGGTTCCGTTGGCGGTCGCCGCCCCGAGATCACGATTCGTCGCCGCGATGACGCGTACGTCGATAGGGATCGGCTGCGTGCCTCCGACTCGCTCGAATTCTCGTTCTTGCAGGACCCGCAACAGCGCGACTTGAGTCTCAGGCAGCAATTCGCCCACTTCATCCAGGAAGATCGTGCCTCCATCCGCGAGCTCGAAACGTCCAAGCCGCCTTTGTGTGGCCCCCGTGAACGCGCCCCGCTCATGGCCGAACAGTTCGGAGGAGATCAGCGTGGGCGCAAGCGCGGCACAATTCACGCTGACGAAGGCACATCCGGACCTCCGCGAGCGCTTGTGGACGGCCCGGGCGATCAGCTCCTTGCCCGTGCCGGTCTCTCCCGCGATGAAGACGGTGGAGTCGGTGGGAGCGACTTTGGCAATCCGCGAGAGCACGCCCTTCAGCGCCTCGGAAGAGCCGATGATCTCCTCGAACATCGAGGTGCGATCCACCTCGTCCCGAAGGGCCAGGGTTTCGCGATAGAGTCGATCCTTCAGCTGACGGATCTCCGCTTCGCGTTCCTGAAGCTCACGATAGAGGCGGCTGGTCTCGACCAGCAGTTCCTGGCTTGCGTGCAGCCTCTGGCGCTCGAGCTCCGCCTCCATACGGAGCCGCTCTTCGCGCTCCGCAGTCTCGCGGCGGAGACCGGCGAGTTTCAGGTGCGCCTCGACCCGCGCCATCAGCTCCCGCGCCGTAAACGGCTTTACGAGGTAGTCGTCGGCGCCGGCCTGCAGTCCTTCGACGCGCGACTCTTCGCCGGCGCGTGCGGAAACCAAAATGACGGGCACGCTGGCGAGAACCGCGTCGTCGCGAATGGCCCGCAGAAGGCCGAATCCATCCAGCTGCGGCATCATGACGTCGGCCAGAACCAGGCTGGGCCGCAGGAGTCGCGCGGCGTCCAGCGCCTGGCCGCCATCCGCGACCGCGTGCACCTCATATCGGCCGCCGAGCAGGTGCCTGAGGTATTGGCGCATGTCCGCGTTGTCGTCGGCCACGACGATCAATTCGCGTTTCGCCGCCGGCTCTGCTGGCGGCGAAGGTGCGCGCGCCGCGAGATTGGGAAGCATCCGGACATCGGCCGCCCTCCAGTCGTCCGGAAGCCACCGCTGAGCCTCCTCGGCATACGCGTCCGCTCCTGTACCCGTCGATGCGACCGATCGCGCGGCCTGGATACGTTCCGCCGGCAGATGCGCCGTTCCCCGCGGAATCGTCACGATGAACGTGCTGCCTTGACCGACCGCGCTCTCCACCCGCACTTGACCGCCGTGCAGCTTGATCAGCTCTTGAACGAGCGCCAGTCCGATGCCCGTGCCTTCGTACGTCCGGGCGTGAGTGCCCTCGATCCGGTGAAAGCGCTCGAATACCCGCGTGCGCTGGTCTTCGGGAATTCCGACGCCGGTGTCACGGACCTGGAGCTCCACGGCGCCGTCTGCGGGGCTCAGCGTGACGGTCACAGCGCCCTGGAACGTGAACTTGAACGCGTTGGAGAGAAGATTCGATACGACCTTCTCCCACATGTCGCGGTCCACGTACACCGGTTCGGCGATGGGCTGGCATTCCACCGAGAATCGCAAGCCGGCGTTCTCCATCGCGGAACGAAAGACGCTCGCGACTTCCGAGGTGACGCGGGAGAGGTCCGTTGGCTCGTAGACGTGCCTGTACGCGACCCGCCTCGATACGCGAGAAATCCAGGAGCGTATTGACGAGCTTGAGCAGTCTGAACGCGTTGCGGCGAACGGTGACCAACTGCTCGTGACCGTTCGGGACTGAGCCGCTCGCGCGCTTCCGGCAGGACTTCCTCGAGGGGACCGAGCATCAGGGCGAGAGGCGTACGGAACTCGTGGCTGACGTTGCTGAAGAACGCGGTCTTGGCGCGATCGATCTCGGCCAGCGCCTCCGCGCGCTGGCGCTCCCGCTCGTACGCGCGAGCGCTGGCCAATCCGATTGCGATCTGTTCGGCGATCCGGCGGACGAACGTCCGGTAGGTGTCTTCGAACGCGCGCCCCGGATGGAGTCCCAGCACCAGGAACCCGGCCGCCTCGCTGCGCTCGCGCAACCGGATTGGCAGGACCGTCGCTTCCCGCGGAGGGGACGGCCAGCCGGGGATGGAAAGCCCCGAGGCGCTGCTCGCCGAGCCCCACGACGAGACAATCCTCCGCCAGTGCCGCCTGGAATCGCCAGGGGCTCTCCCTGTTGCAGTCGACAACTGCCGGATGCAGAGTGCCGTCCGTGTCCGCGCTGACGCTCGCTAGGCAAGCCTTCTGTTCGCCTGGCCGATACTCGTACAGAAATGCGAACGGAGCGCTAGAGCGATTTTCGCCGAGGGTGTCCGCGCTGACGCGCCAAACTTCGTCCTCATTGCGTGCTTCGGCCGTTCGCGACGCCAGATCACGGAGTACCTGCCGGCGGCGATCCTCGATGACGCGTTCCGTCATGTCCAAAGCGTTGGTCAACACGCCCCCGACATGGCCGTCGTCATCCGGAATCGGGCTGTACGAAAACGCGAAGTAGCACTCCTCGAGGTAGTTGTTGCGGTGGAACGTGAATAGCTGGTGGGTCAGGGTGCTGATGGGCTGGCCCTGTGTAAAGACCGTGTCGAACAGCGGTCCGATGAAATCCCAGGCCTCGGCGAGCACCTCGCGGCAACTACGACCCAACGCCCCCGGATGCTTCGTTCCGACCACAACCCCGTAGGCATCGTTGTAGAGCATCGTGTAGTCCGGGCCCCAGGAAATGAGCATCGGAATCCCGGAGCCGAGCACGATGCGTACGCAGGCTCGCAGCGATTGCGGCCACTGCTCGACGGGGCCCAGCGCAGTCGTTGACCAGTCGACAGCGCGCATTCGCGCGCCCATCTCGCCGCCGCCGGCGAATACGGACTCGATCAGCCGCTTCTTGCTGTGGTCCATGGTGCGAATTTTCCAAGCGCGGCGTTCACGTCATGCACGCGGCGCGGAAGGAGCGGAACGACGCAGAGGAAGTCCTTATTGACAAGGCTAGCGGAAAGCTACACTCGCGACGAATCCTCGCGCCATTGGACCACCGATAGCCAGTTCCTCCCGCAGCTCTGACGGGGACGCGGCGTTCGGAGTACTTTAGCAGGGGTCGCTGAGGGTAATGCAGAGGGCTTTGCCCTTAACATTTTGCTCCGCCGTGTTGGCCGAGCGGTCGGCGCGTTGCGAAGCGTCCTGCCATCTGTCCCACGGGAGCGGCCCCCCCGGGGGTCTTGTTTGGCGGACTCGAGCCGATGGCTGCTACAGGTCGACCGCGTAGACCCGGATCGGCTGGCCCGCCTTCGAAGCGGACGGGCTTGTTCTCGAGCTTGAGCACCCCGCGCGGGCAGACGTGGGCGCACATGCCGCAGCCGACGCAGGCGGCGCGCTTCACGTCCTGGTTGGCCATGGCGTACTGCGCGGACGTCGATGCCCATCTCGCAATAGGTCGAGCAGTTGCCGCAGGAGATGCACATGTCCTTCTTGACCGTGATGCGGAAGCGCCCGAACTTCTGGATGAGGCCCAGGATCGCGGCCATGGGGCAGCCGAAGCGGCACCAGACGCGCGTGCCCATCAAGGGGTAGAGGCCGACGCCGAGCACGCCCGAGAACATGGCGCCGATCGCAGAAGCCGTACCACTGCTGGACCTGGAAGGCGAAGCGCGGCGAAGTGCGGGATGCTGCTTGCCGATCGCCCAGTTGACCCCACGACGATCGTGGTGACGACCGCGAGGACGAGCACCGAGTGGATCGAGACCTGCTCGAACCTCCAGGCCCTCGCCGACTTGTCGGAGAGGTGGCGCCAGGGCTCGCCGACCGTGTTGGCGAGCCCGCCGCAGCCGCAGATCCACGAGCAGTAGAAGCGCTTGCCGAGGAAGTAGGCCGAGGATCGGGAAGGCCACGAGGGAGCCCAGGAAGCTCCAGGCCACGATCAGGAACGGCTGCTGCAGGATGACGCGACGGGTAGAAGTACTCGATCTTGAGCGGCCAGAAGTACGAGAAGTAGTACTCGTGGTTCCCGAAGACCTTCAGGACGACGGGCAGGGCGAAGGCGAGGACGACCTGCACGAAGACGACCACGAGCGTGCGGATCCGCTGGTAGCGGCTGTTGCCGTGGCGCCTCAGGAAGAAGCACGCCGCCCGCGACCATGGCCAGCGTGTAGAGGATTCCGTAGAGCGTCCACTTGTTGTCGAGTCCCGCTCCGCGGGCGAGCGTCTCGAAGACGTCGATATGGATCGCCGAGGCCGCGGGGAGGGTTGCCGCCGAAGTAGAGGAGGACGTAGAAGGCCACGAGCAGCAACGGAAACGACCCACGCCACGGCCTGCCGGCTCTGAGACCGGGATGCTCGGTAGGTGTTCGAGGAGGCCTGCTTGCATGGTCAACGACCTCCCCGGTTCCGCCGCGGGCTGGCAAGGACGCGGAACCGCGGCGTGAACTCCTCGTCGAACTGCGCCTCGTGCAGGTGGGCGAGCACCCAGTCGAGGCGACCGCCGCTCGTCGATCCACTGGAGGAGCGGCTCGTGGTCCCAGCGGGAGCCGAGCATGTTGAAGCCCACGACGCGGTCGCCCTTGCAGACGATGCGCTGGCGAGACGAACTGCCCGGGCACGCGCTGGAACCAGCATCCGCACGTCGGGACCGGGATCGAGCGGCGTGTTGTCCCAGTTGAGGAGCACGGGCACCCAGCCCGCCGTCGTCCACTCGAGGTCGAAGAACTTCGCGGAGTTGTACCAGGTGCCGCGACGGTAGGCGACGTCGTCGCCGAGCATCGAGCGCGCGGCGACGCGGCCCTGGTCGCGGGCGGTGTACCAGAGCTGCTCGGGCCGGCGCGAGCCGTCGGCCCAGGTGACGTTGGCGCA
This sequence comes from uncultured Acidobacteriota bacterium, assembly GCA_963742595.1. GTDB lineage: Bacteria > Acidobacteriota > Vicinamibacteria > Fen-336 > Fen-336 > CAVPGH01. Next base: position 4,231,368 of record CAVUMT010000001.1, read on the forward strand.
GTCGCCCGCCGCCCAGACGTCGGGCAGCGGTGGCCCGCAGAGCCGTCGTCCACCTCGATGGCGCCGCCCTTGGAGAGGGCGATGCCCGAGCCGTCGAGGAAGTCGGTGTTGGGGACGACGCCGATCGCGGAGACCACGAGGTCGCACGGGACCTCGTCGCCCGTCTCGAGGCGGACCGCGCGCGGACGCGCCCCCCTCGCCGCGAGCGATCTCCTCGACGTTCGACGCCGAGGCGCACGTCGATGCCCGTGCCGCGCATGTGCTCGGTGACGAGCGCGGCCTCGTTGGCGGTCGAGGGCGAGGGGGAAGTACCAGTTCTCGCGGATCGACGAAGGTCACGTGGAGGCCGCGGGCGTGCAGGATCTCCGCCACCTCGACGCCGATGAGGCCGCCGCCGATGACGACGGCCCGCCGGCCCGGCTCGCGTCCGCGGTCGAGGGCCTCGAGGTCGCGCAGCGTGACGAAGTAGTGGACGCCGGGACCTTCCGCGCCGGGCCAGGGGGCGGGGCGGCCGCGCGAGCCCACGGCCAGGAGCAGCCGGTCGTAGCCGAGGCGCGCGCCGTCCTCGAGCACGAGCGCTTGCCCGGCGGGATCGACGGAGGCGACCCGCTTCGCGGACCCGCTCGAAGCGCATGCCGCTCGTAGAGCTCCCGGTCGTAGGGCTCGGTGTCCCGCAGGGTGGTCTGGCCCGCGAAGACGTACATGAGGGCGGGGCGGGAGAAGAAGTGGTCGTGCTCGTCGGAGACGAGCGTGATGCGGGCCTCGGCGTCGCGGCCGCGCAGGGCGAGGGCGGCCTCGATGCCGCAGACGCCGTTGCCCACGATCGACGTAGTGCACCCGGCGAAGATACCACCTCCGCGAGGCGAAGCCGCGAGTTGCCGACGCGGACGGCCGCGGCGATGATGCCTCGGTGGCGGGCAATCTGGAAGCGCAGCGGATCCTGGCTCTCTACCGGCGGCTCATCCTCCTCGGTAGGGCCCGTCTACCGCTCGAAGAGGCGCGCCGGCTCGTGGGACCGGACTGCGCCTATCACCTCTACTTCCGGCACGTCCCCCTCAGGAGTCCTCCAGCAGGCGCAGGAGGTACTGGCCGTACTCGTTCTTCTCCATGGGGAGCGCGAGGCGGCGGACGTCTTCCGCCTTGATGTAGCCCATGCGGAACGCCACCTCTTCCAGGCACGCGACCTTCAGGTCCTGCCGCTGCTCGATGGCCTGGATGAACGTCGAAGCCTGGAGCAACGACTCGTGGGTGCCCGTGTCCAGCCAGGCCATGCCCCGTCCCATGATCTCGACGTGCAGCTCGTTCGTCTTCAGGTAGGCGAGGTTCACGTCCGTGATCTCCAGCTCTCCCCGCGGGGACGGCTTCAGGCCCGCGGCGATCCCGAGCACGCGGTTGTCGTAGAAGTAGAGGCCGGTGACCGCGAACGGCGAGCGCGGCTTCCTGGGCTTCTCCTCGAGGCCGATCGCGCGACCGGTCTTGTCGAACTGCACGACGCCGTAGCGCTGTGGATCGCGCACGCGGTAGGCGAAGACGGTGGCCCCCGTCTTTCGCCCCGCGGCCTGGGTGAGCAGCGCGGGCAGGCTGTCGCCGTAGAAGATGTTGTCGCCGAGGGCGAGGGCGACACCGTCGCCGCCCACGAAGTCGCGGCCGATGAGGAAGGCCTGGGCGAGCCCCTCCGGCCGGGGCTGGACGGCCCAGGACAGGTGGATCCCGAACTGCGATCCGTCGCCGAGCAGCCGCCGGAACCCGTCCTGCTCGTGCGGGGTCGTGATGACGAGGACGTCGCGGATCCCCGCGAGCATGAGGGTCGACAGCGGGTAGTAGATCATCGGCTTGTCGTAGACGGGGACGAGCTGCTTGCTCACCGCCAGCGTCACCGGCCACAGCCGCGACCCCGAGCCTCCGGCGAGCACGATGCCCTTCATGGGCGGGGAGGATAGCACTTTCGGGCTATCCTTCTCCGTGCCCAGCGAGCGCGAACGGGCCCACCAGCGGCTGCTCCGCATCCTGGGGCCCGACTTCGCGGTGGGACGCGGACATCCACTGCCCTACGGCGCCACCGCGCGGCGCGGCGGTGTCAACTTCTCGGTCTTTTCGAAGCACGCCACCGGCGTGAGGCTCGTCGTCTCCCTTCCCGGGGAGGTCGATTCCGTGCTCGAGCTGCCTCTCGACCCCGAGTACAACCGCACGGGCGACGTCTGGCACGTCTTCGTGAAGGGACTCGATCCCGGGATCGAGTACGGCTACCGGATGGAGCGCACGCCCAACCCGGAGCCGCACCTCCACCGCTACGACCCGTCGAAGGTCGTGATCGATCCCTACGGCAAGAGCGTGGCCGGGCTCGAGGGATGGGGCAAGGGATCCGGCCGCCACGGACGGCTCGAGCGCCTGCGCTCACGCGTGGTGGACGAGGAGTTCGACTGGGGGATCGAGCATCCCCTGCGCATCCCCCTCTCCGATTCCGTGATCTACGAGCTGCAGGTGCGCGGCTTCACCCGCCACCCGAGCTCGGGCGTCGCCCACCCCGGCACGTACCTCGGGCTCGTCGAGAAGATCCCCTACCTGAAGGAGCTGGGGGTGACGGCGGTCGAGCTCATGCCCGTCACGGAGTTCGAGGAATGCGAAAGCCTTCCCCGGAACCCCGTGACCGGCGAGCGGCTCCTGCAACTTGTGGGGCTACCAGCCCGTTTCGTTCTTCGCGCCCAAGGCGTCCTACGCGGCGGCGCGGGGACCGAGCGCGGCCGTCCGCGAGTTCAAGCAGATGGTGAAGGCCTTCCACCACGCTGGGATCGAGGTCATCCTGGACATGGTCTTCAACCACAGCGGCGGAGGGCGACGAGCGCGGGGCCACGTCCTCCTTCCGCGGCCTGGACAACGCGACCTACTACCTCCTCGACCCGAAGACCGGCCGCTACCTCAACTACTCCGGCTGCGGGAACACGCTCAACTGCAACCACCCGGTGGTGCGCTTCATGATCCTCACCGCGCTCCGCTACTGGGTGACGGAGATGCACGTGGACGGCTTCCGGTTCGACCTCGCCTCCATCCTCGGGCGGGGCCGCGACGGGGAGGTGCTGCCCAACCCGCCGCTGCTGGAGACGATCGCCGCCGACCCCGTCATGGCGGACACGAAGCTCATCGCGGAGGCGTGGGACGCCGCCGGGCTCTACCAGGTGGGGAGCTTCCCGAGCTGGGGACGCTGGGCGGAATGGAACGGGAAGTTCCGCGACGAGCTGCGTCGGTTCGTGAAGGGGGATTCGGGAATGGTGCCCTACCTCGCCACGCGCCTCGCCGGGAGCTCCGACCTCTACCGCGGCTCCGGGCGGGCGCCCTGGCACAGCATGAACTTCGTGACCTGCCACGACGGCTTCACCCTGCGCGACCTCGTGAGCTACAACGAGAAGCACAACCTCGAGAACGGCGAGAAGAACCGGGACGGCCACGGGGAGAACCTCTCCTGGAACTGCGGCGAGGAGGGGGAGTCGAAGAGCTCGGAGGTTCAGGCCCTCCGGCGCGCGTCAGGTCCGGAACTTCATGACGCTCCTCTTCGTGTCGCAGGGCGTGCCCATGATCCTGGGAGGGGACGAGCTCTTCCGAACCCAGGGCGGCAACAACAACGCCTATTGCCACGACAACGAGACGGGCTGGGTGGACTGGAGGCTCCGCGAGCGCGAGCGGGACCTCTTCCGCTTCGTGTCCTGCCTGCTGCGCTTCCGCAAGGCGCATCCCTCGCTACGGCGGCGCACGTTCTTCGAGGACGACCCGCGGGGTCCGGCGGTGGCCTGGCACGGGTGGAAGCTCGGCAAGATCGACTTCGGCGAGGCCTCGCGCAGCCTGGCCATGCACCTGCTCGCGCGCGACGGCGACGACGACATCTACGTGGCGACCAACGCGCACTGGGAAGGCCACGCGTTCGAGCTGCCCCGGCTCCCTCCGGGCAAGAGCTGGCGGCGGTTTGTGGATACTTGTCGTGAGGCCCCCGAGGACGCCGCGGAACCGGGGGCCGAGCCCGTTTTGCCCGTCCAGAAAACCTACCCCGTAGGCCCCCGTTCGACGGTCGTTCTCGTCGGTCGTTGAGCCGTTTCAGCGCGTGTGCTTGATCAGGAGCACCTCGTTGCCCACCTCGCTGTACATCATCTCGTCGACGATCTTTTTCGCGAGCAGGATGCCGAAGCCCCCCGGCCGCATTCCCTCCGCCGCGCGCACCTGCGCGTGGGCGAGGGGGTCGTCCGGCGGGTTGGCGATGGCCGCGTGCGCCGTCTCCGCCGGCCGGAAGCCGGGCCCGGGATCGCGCACGTAGAAGACGATCGCGCGCTCCGTGCGCACCGCCGCCACCTCGACGAGCTTCTCGGGGTCGAAGCCCGCGCCGTGCTCCATGGCGTTGAGCAGGATCTCTCGGAAGGCGAGGAGGAGGTCGTCCTTCTCCGTCTCCGCGAGCTCGCTGGGGAGGGCGTCCAGGAACTGCACGAGGCGATCCGCCGTCATCAGCCGGCAGTCCAGCCGCACGGAGACCCAGCCGCGGTGCGCGGAAACGACCTCGATGCCGCCGGCGCCCCCCGTGTCCTCCACGGCGCGCCTCACCATGGTCGCGATCTCGGCGGCGTCGAAGGGGGCGCTGAAGAGCGCGAAGACGTGAGCCCGAAGGGCCGCGATCACCTCCTCCGGAGTGGTGCGGGGAGAGAGGACGATCGTCTTAACGCCCGGCCGTACGTGGCGCATCTCCTCGAGGAGGGCGAGATCCTCCTCGACGGTCGTGCACGGGCTCGTGATCACGGCGTCGTAGGAGCGGCGGCGCAGGCGGCGGAGGGCGTCCGCGGATCCGGCGGCGGATTCGAAGGTGCAGTCGGCCATGGCCGCGCCCTTCGTCCACTCCGCGACTTCCGCCCCCTGGGCGATGAGAAGGACTCGGTACATCTCTGACTCCTCCAGTCCGGTTCGCACCGGCGACCGTAACACGAACCTGCCCGCCGTGAGGAAGCGCTCACCCCGCCGGGATCGCGCGCGCCTTGGCGAGCGCGCGCCGGAGGCCGACGTCGAGCCCGAGGCCCGACGTCTCCTCCCAGCGGAAGAAGCGCAGGTCCCGCATCTCCGCGAGGGCGGGAGAGGGTGTCGCCCCCGCGGGGGCGAGCACGAGGTACCGCAGGTCCAGGTGCAGGTGGGCGGGCTCGGCGCCCCGGGCGGGGATGTCGTGTACGTCGACGTCCAGGGGGCGGGGGGCGCGAGGATGGAGGACGAGACCCACGAGGCCGGTCTCCTCGAGCGCCTCGCGCAGGGCCACCGCTTCCCCCGTCGTCTCCCCGGGGTCGGCGTGGCCGCCCGGCTGCAGCCAGCGGTCGAGCTTCCGGTGGTGGAGGAGGAGCGTGCCCTCGCCGGTCGCGGAAACGACGATCGCGCTGCCCGTGAGGTGCCCTTCCGCGATACCCCGGTCGAAAGGGTTGCCGTGCCGGCGGACGAAGTCGCGGATCTGCGCGAGGTCGCGGGCCTCCTCCTCGTCCGCGGGGGCGTGCCCGCCGAGGCCGTCGAGGAGGGCCTGCTTGTCTTCCGGGGACATCCCGGGATTCTAGGCTCTGTTGCATTCCCGGGGAGGGCGATGGCAGACTTCGCCCACCAACGTGCTCCACGGCGTCAGCTTCGATCGCGAAAGCCAATCCGTCCGGCCCTTCGGGCAGGACGACCTCGACCGCGAGCGTCTCGACCCGCGGGTGTTCTCGTGGATCGACCTCCAGGCCGCCGACATCAACGCCCTCAACGAGGTGCTCCGCCGCTGGGACATCGACCTCGTGCTCACCAGCCACTTCGACGCCCCCGAGATCCTCCCCCGTATCGTCGAGCAGCCGGACTGCCTGGCCTTCTACCTCTACGAGATCGAGGACCCGGAGCGGCACCTCGACACCTCGCATGGCCCCAGCGAAGTGCGGACGGTGCGTCTCATCCTCGTCCTGGGCGCGGACTTCGTGATCACCTACCACCGGCACCCCCTCGACGCGGTGGAGTACGTCAAGGCGACGTGCGTCGAGAGCTTCCGCCTCGCCGGGCGCACCCCCGGCTTCATCGCCTTCCTCTTCCTGCAGCGCTGCCTCTACGACTTCGCCCACCTGAACCTCGCGAACGACAACTTCCTGGACGAGCTGAGCCGGGGAGATCACGGCGCCCAGGAGGAGCGGCTGCGCGAGGAGATCGCGGTGGCGGAGAGGAACATCCTGTCCTTCAAGAAGCTCACCGCGAGCCTGCAGATCGTGCTCACGCTGCTCTCCACCAAGCGGAGCCCCTTCATCAGCGACGAGGCCCGGCTCTACTTTCACGAGATGCTGCGCAACTCGGAGAACCTCCGCGCCGCCGTCGACTCCTCGCGCGACCTTCTCGACGGGATCCTCGCCCGCATGCAGGCGGCGGCGGCCACGCGCACAAACGAGATCGCGCGGGTGCTCACCGTGACCTCGGCGATCCTGCTGCCCCTGACCGTGGTCACGGGCATCTACGGGATGAACTTCGAGAACATGCCGGAGCTGCGGCACCGCTTCGGCTACTTCGCGGTGCTCGGGGGGATGGCCCTCCTCGCGCTCGCCCTCTTCCTCGTGTTCGTCTGGAGGGGGTGGGTGGGGACGGGGCGGTCGCCGCGGACGAGGAGGCGTTAGACATGGAGCTCGTGGCCATCAACCTCGAGGAGACGCTCTTCGTCTCCGGGGAGATCGACGACTGGGAGGTGGTGCGCGGGCGCCGCATCGACACCATCGTGGATATGGACGGGGACGTCGACCCCGGCATCCCCGAGGGTCCGGGCAAGGTGCTCTACATCTACTACCCGATCCGCGACGAGGAGCTTCCGGACCTCAAGAAGCTGGAGGCCCTGGGGCGAATGGTGGCGGACCTCGTGGAGGGGGAGCACCGCGTGCTCGTGCACTGTCGCATGGGCTTCAACCGCTCGAACCTGGTGATCGCGACGGCCCTCACCTATCTCGGCATGCGCGGAGAGGACGCCCTGCGCCACCTGCAGGACCGGCGCCCGGGCGCGCTCTACAACGAGAACTTCGCGGAGCACGTGCGGCAGCTGCCGGCCCGACGGATCCGGCTGGAACGACTCTAGCCGCTACGCGAGGGAGAGCCGACCCGTGCTGTCCCCGAGCATCTCCTGTCCGACGCCCATTCGCTCGAGGAGGGTGAGAAACAGGTTCGTCATCGGGGTCTCGGCGGGGCAGGCGAGGTGGCGGCCGTCGCCTATGCCGCCGCCCACGACCACGACGGGGAGGTCTTCGTGCGTGTGGCGGTCCCCGTCCGCGAGGCCGCTTCCGTAGACGATCGCCACCCGGTCGAGGAGCGTGGCGTCGCCGTCCTTGATCGACGCGAGCTTCCCCACGAGCTGCGCGAACAGCTCGACGTGGAAGACGTTGATCTTCGTGACCCGCTCCACGAGGTCCGCCTGTCCGCGGTGATGGGTGAGAGGGTGGTGGGAGTCGGGCACCCCGATCTCCGGGTAGCTCTGGAGGCTGCCCTCCCGGCCCATCATGAAGGTCACGACGCGCGTGAGGTCGGCCTGGAGCGCCGCCACCTGGAGGTCGAACATGAGCTTCACGTAGTCCGCGAACTCCGCGGGGATGCCCGCCGGCTTCTCGAAGGGGGGCGGCACCTCGCGGGCGTCCTTCTCCGCGCGCTCGATCTGTCGCTCGATCTCCCGCACCCCCGTCATGTACTCGTCGAGCTTGCGGCGGTCGGAGGGTCCGAGAGAGGCGGCGAGCCCGCGCGAGCGCTCGGCCACGAAGTCGAGGACGCTGCGGCGGTCGGCGGTGCGGCGGGCCCGGGCTTCCGCGTCGAGCGTCACCTCGTCGGCCCCGAACAGACGCTCGAAGGCCATGCGCGGGTTCGTCTCCGGCGGGTTCGGAGTGGTGTCGGAGCGCCAGGAGATGCTGTTCGTGTAGGCGCAGCTGTACCCGGAGTCGCAATTGCCGACGGTCCGCGACTCCTCGCAGCCCAGCTCGAGGGAGAGGAGGCGCGTACCCTCTCCGACGGCCCGGGCCGCGATCTGGTCCACGGACACGCCGTTCTTGATGTCGGCTCCCGCGGTCTTGTGAGGGTGCACGCCGGTCAGGAACGACGCCCCCGCCCGCGCGTGGTCGCCCGGCCCGTCGCCGAGGGCGTTTCCGTTCTTGTGGGCGAGGCCGGAGAGCACCAGGAGGCGGTCGCGGTAGGGCTCGAGCGGCTTCAGGATGCGCGACAGCTCGAAGTTCCGGCCCAGGCCCACCGGCGTCCAGTCCGCGGGGGTGACCCCGTTGGGCACGTAGGTGAAGGCGAGGCGGAAGGGTGACGGCGTCTCGGAGGCGGCGAAGGCCGGCCTCATGGCGTCGAGCATCGGCAGGGCGACGCTCGCTCCCAGACCGCGGAGCACGGTCCGGCGGGACAGGTGCTTTCGAGTGACGAAGCTCACGACCTCACCTCCGCGCGCCGCCTCTGGAAGGGCAGGCTCCTCACGATCTCGAGCACGAGCGCCCCGAACCGGTAGTCGCTCTTCTCCAGGCTCGCGGCGATCGTCTGGACCGTCCGCTTGTCGTAGCGCTCGAGCCCCCGTCCCAGGGCGTAGGTCAGCATCTTCTCGGTCACGCACTCCGCGAAGGCCTGCCGGTCCGCGCGCAGGACCATCTTGAGCCCGTCCGGTCCCGCGAAGGTGCTTCCGTCGGGGAGGACGCCGGAAGCGTCGATCGGCCACTTGCCGTCTTCCTTTCTCCAGGCGCCGACCGCGTCGAAGTTCTCGAGCGAGAAGCCGAGGGGGTCCATCTTCTCGTGGCAGGCGGCGCAGCTCGGGAGGGTGCGGTGGGCCTCCAGCTGCTTGCGCAGGGAGGCGTCGGCCCCCACCTTGGCCTCGTCCAGCCGGGGCGTGCCCGCCGGAGGATCGGGGGGAGGTGCGCTCAGCACGTTCTCGAGGATCCACTTACCGCGGAGGACGGGCGACGTGCGCGTCGCGTACGAGGACACGGTGAGGACGCTCGCGTGCGTGAGCACGCCGCCCCGCTCCGTGCCCGCGAGGTCCACGCGCCGGAACTCGGGTCCCTTGACCCCGGTGATCCCGTAGTGGCGGGCCAGCCGCTCGTTGACGTAGGTGTAGCGGCCGTCGATGAGGTCGAGGAGGCTCTTGTCCTCCCGCATGAGGCCGTCGAAGAACAGCTCGCTCTCCCGGCGCATGGCGAGGCGCAGGTTGTTCTCGAAGTCGGGGAAGCGGTCCTTGTCGGGTGCGACCGACTCGAGGGCGCGGAACTGCAGCCACTGCCCGGCGAAGCCCTCGACGAGCGCTCCCGCCTTCGGGTCGGCGAGCATCCGGCGGACCTGCGCCTCGAGCGTCCGCGGCCCGCGCAAGCCCCCGCGGTCGGCGAGGTCCAGGAGCTCGTCGTCGGGCGCGCTCGCCCACAGGAAGTACGAAAGACGCGAGGCCAGCTCGTGGTCGGTGAGGACGCGTCCCGGGAGGCCGTCCCTCGCCACCCGGCCCCTCTCGATCCGGTAGAGGAAATCGGGCGACACGAGCACGGCCTGGAGGGCGAGGCGGAGCCCCTGCTCGAACGACTCGCCGCGCTTCTGGGCCGCGTCGACGAGGGAGACGAGCGCCGTCCACGTCGGCGGCCGTGGGGGGACGGCGGTAGGCGCGCCGGACGACGTGCGTGAGCACTCTTCGGCTGCACGCGTCGCCGTGGGTCCCGTCGAGGTGGCCGCAGGCGTAGATCTTCTGGAGGCTCCGCGCGGACGGGCCGCGCGCGGCATCGTAGGGTCCGAGCACGTCCACGCGGATCACCCGCGCCTCGTTCACCGGGGCCTTCTCCTTCTGCCGCTCTTCGAAGGCCTTCCTGGCCTCCTCGAGCGCTTCGGGGGTGAGGTTGGGCCTCGGCTTGAACACTCGGGGCGGAGGCGTCGGACGCTTCGACGGGTTCGGCCCACCGCACTCCGCGGGCAGTCCCTCGTAGAGGCGGACGATGGTCGCGGCCACGCGATGGTCGCCGGCGGGGACGCGCACGCGAAATTCGCGCGTCTTGCCCGTGTAGTCCTGGCGGTCGATGCTGAACGAGCCCATCCCCTCGGGGTCGAGCGACTGGACACCGACTTCCCGGTCGTCGAGGTAGAGGCCGATCTCGATGGGCTCCGACGCGGCCGGCCGCTCGCCGCCCGCCACCACCCGCACCACGTAGTCCGCCTCGACGGGGAAGCGGTGGAGGGCGTGGAGCGAGTTGGGCAGGCTCAGGCCCGTCGTGTCGTAGTCGGCGAGAGGGGTGGTGCTCGGCTCGATCTTGGCCCGGAGGGGGGTGAGCCGGACGAGGCCGGGCTTCGGGGGATCGGGGCCGAAGAGGGCGGCGCGGGAGATCCGCTCCGCGGCGAGGAGGTACTTCTCCAGGAGAGCGGGGGAGAGGGACAGGACGTCTCCGTTGTTGTCGAAGCCGTAGCCCGTGTCGTCCTGCGGGAAATCGTCGGCGGCCCGGAGGTCGACCCCCAGGAGGTCGCGCACGCTGTTGTCGTACTCGGCGCGGTTCAGCCGGCGGGCGGTCACGCGGCCGGGGTTCGCAGGCGCGAGGGCGTCCGCGCGGGCCAGCGCGGTCTCGATCCACTCGACGACCGACTTCCTCTCCGCGTCGCTCACGGCGGGGAACCCGGGCGGGGGCATCACGCGCGTGCGCATCTTCTCGACGACCTTCTCCCAGGTGCCGGGATTGGCCACGACCGCCGCCGCACTGGCGTGGGCGGCGAGGTTCAGGTCCGCGTTCTTCACGAACTCGTTGTGGCACTGGTAGCAGGTGCGGGTGAGGACGGGCTTGACCGTGGTTTCGAATGCGGCCGCCGCTCGGGCAGAGGAAGCGGCCGGCAGGAGGACGACGAGGGCGGCGAAGGGGGCGCCGGTCCGGAGGCTCACGGTTCGAAGGCTAAAACGCCCAGGCGGGGTGGTCAAGCTCTTGGGACTCCGTCCGGGTAACCGATCTACCCATTCCAGGACGATGTCGTGGGTTCTCAACAGTACCGCCGGGCGATCGCCAGGGCTTCCTCGCCGTAGTGTCCGCCGAAGATCAGGTAGTGGTTCAGCAGGTGGTAGAGCTGGTAGAGGGGATTCCGCTCGCGCCATCCGGAGGGGAGCGAAAACGCCTCCTCGTAGGCGTCGAAGAACCGCGACGAGAAGCCCCCGAAGAGCGTCGTGATCCCGAACTCCATCTCCCGGTCGGCGTACGCGCACGCCGGGTCGACGAGGCCGGGGCCGGCCGCGGTGGAGAGGACGTTGCCCGACCAGAGGTCTCCGTGGATGAGCGAGGGGGGCGAATCCCCAGGAAGGAGCGAGGGAAGACGATCGACGACGCGCTCGAGGATCTGCCGCTCCGCCTCTCGGAGGCCTCGCTCCGCTTCGAGGCGGAGCACGAGAGGCCGGAGCCGCCGCTCCGCGTAGAAGTCGACCCAGGAATCGAGCGGCGCGTTGTCCTGGGCAGTCGGACCGCAATACGTCGTGGCGGGGAAGCCGAACGCCGGCGAGGTGCACCGGTGAATGGCGGCGAGGCCGCGTGCGAGGGCCGCCTCGTCGTCCGCGCGACTGGTGGCGGGGGCGAGATACTCCATGACGATGAACGCCGGCCGGCCCTCCTCCGGCGCGGATGCGGCGAGCACCTCCGGTATCGCGAGTCCCGAGCCCGCGGCGCGTAGCGCGCGGAGCCCGTCCGCTTCGCGCAGGAAGATTTCGGGGGCGCAAGTCGTCGCTCCACTTGACGAAGAAGTCGCCCCGCGACGTGGCCACGCGGACCGCGTGGTGAATGCAGCCTCCGCCCACGGCGTGGACGCCAGTCACACGGAGGTCGGGAGTCCCCAGCGATCGCCGAAGGGCGGGCTCCAGGAACTCCGAGCTCACTTCGTGAGCTCGGAGAGAAGGCGACGACAGCAGGTCAGGAGGAGATCGTAGACCTGCTCGAAGGCCTTCTCGCCCGAGTAGTAGGGGTCGGGAACGTCGAGGTCGCCGCCCTTGGGATGGTCGAACTCGCGCATCAAGCGGATCCGATCCCGCAAGGACGCCGGGCAGCGGGAGCGCAGCTCACGCAAGTGGCCCCGGTCCATGGCCACGATCAGGTCGAAGCGCTCGAAATCGCCCGACTCGACGGGACGGGCGAGGGAGGTCACCTTCACGCCGCGCTTCTGACCCACCTTGCGGGCTCGAGGGTCCGCGGGCTCGCCCTCGTGCCAGCCGTGCGTGCCCGCGGAGTCGACCTCGAAACGGTCGCCGACGCCCGCCTCCTCGGCGAGGTGGCGGAAGATGGCTTCTCCCAGTGGGGAGCGACAGATGTTTCCGGAACAGACGAACAGGACGCGACGCACGGTCGCGGTCCGGACTAGACGGCGGCTTCGACCGCGGACTCGGTCGGGACCATGACGCCGGTGCCGATCCGAAAGCGCTCCGCGTTCTTCGGCAGGAGCTGGATCTCCCGGAAGACGCCGAGCGCGGACATCGTCCGGATGAACACCCAGTTCGCGTCGAACTCCCACCAGGCGAGGCCGTGGCGGGCGGAGCGCTGGAAGGCGTGGTGGTTGTTGTGCCAGCCCTCGCCGAAGGCGAGGAGGCCGACCCACCAGAGGTTGCGCGAGTCCTCGTTCGTCTCCCACGTGCGGTAGCCCCACGTGTGCGTGGCGGAGTTGACGAGCCACGTGCAGTGCAGGCCGAAGACGATGCGGAGGAAGACGCCCCAGATCACGAGGGGCCAGCCGCCCCAGGCGAAGAGGGCGAAGCCGACGAGGACGTTGGGGACGACGTGCCACTTGTTCATGACGCGGTGGAGCGGATCGGCCACGAGCTCCGGCGCGTAGCGCGCCTCCATCGCCCGGCGATCGAGCCCGACGTCGCAGAGGATCCAGCCCATGTGGCTCCACCAGAAGCCGTCCTTGGGAGTGTGCAGGTCCTTGCCCGGCTTGTCGGACTGCGCGTGGTGGATCCGGTGCATCGCCACCCAGGAGATGGCGCCGCCCTCGCTCGCGAGCATCCCGCAGATCGTCCCGAAGTACTCGAAGAGCTTGTTCGTGCGATAGCCGCGGTGGGTGAGGAGGCGATGGAACGTCACGCCGATGCCGATGGACCCGGAGAGCCACCAGAGGAGGGCGAAGGCTCCGAGGCCCGTCCAGGTGAAGGTCCAGGGGGCGAGCAACGCGAACGCGTGGATGACGGTGAAGTACGTGACGTTCACCCAGTCGAATCGGCGACCGTTCCAGGTCATGGTCAAGATGCCTTCTCCTCCTCGCTGCCGGTCTCGGCGGCGCAAGGCAGACGGTAGCAGGACGCGCTTCGGCGCAATGTCACAGTTCTGCAATTTCTCCCGCTCGCACCGTATTTGCTTGACCAGTCTGGGCTTCCAGGCGTACGGTGCGAGCGGAAAGGCGGGTCTCGTGATCCTTATCCTTCTCTTTGGCCTGTTTCTCATAACCCCGGCAGCCGTCGTCTCGGCCCAGGAAGATCCTCACGCCGCCTGCGCGGGGTCGATCGGCTGGGTGCCTCGCGAGGTGCTGGAGCGCCCGCTTCCCCTTCGTCCGGGGATCGGGGTCGCCCACGAGACGGTGACCACCGCCTCCCCGGACGCCCAGGCCTTCTACGACCAGGGGATCGCCTATCTTCATTCCTATGTCTGGATCGAGGCCGCGCGCTCGTTCAATGCGGCGCTCCGGAAGGATCCGGGGCTCGCCATGGCCTGGATCGGCCTGAGCCGGGTCTTCACCGGCCTCGACGATGCTCCCGCGGCGCGGGCGGCCCTCGCGAAGGCGCAGGCCCTTTCCGGACCCGTGACCCCTCGCGAAAAGCGGCGCATCGCGCTTCGGGCGACCCACCTCGACGCGCTCGACGCTCTCGGCGATCCCGCGAAGCACATCGCCTACAAGAAGGCGCTGGATACGGCGCTCGCCCAGGACATGGGCGACGTCGAGCTTTGGATGCTCCGGGGCAACGCGGAAGAGCCGAGCGCCGCCGGTCGCGGCCAGCGCGGCGGGGCTGCCTCCGTGGCCTTCTACGAGCGGGCGCTCGCCGTGTCTCCCGGGCATTTCGGAGCCCACCACTACCTCATCCACTCGTTCGAGACGGTGGGGGCGGTGTCGGAGGCCCTGAAGCACGGCGAGGTCTACGTCAAGGCCGCTCCCGCCATTCCCCACGCCCACCACATGTGGGCCCACGACCTGCGTAGGGTTGGCCGCACGCAGGATGCGATCGCGGAATTCCTGAAAGCGGACGAGCTGGAGAACGCCTACTACGCGGCGGAGAAGATCCCCGCCGACCTCGACTGGCACCACAAGCACAACCTCGACCTGCTCTCCACCTCCTACCAGCACCAGGGGCAGATGAAGGAAGCGGAGCGGCTGATGCGTACCGCCTATTCGCTGAACGCCCCCCTCGAGTACATGGAGTACCAGAAGAAGGAGTGGCCGGGCTTCCTCCTCGCCCGCGGGCGCGTGGACGAGGCGGAGACGACCGCGAGGGACTTCATCGGCGCCAGGTGGGGGGCCACGCGGGTCGCCGGACACGTCGTTCTCGGGCAGGTCCAGCTCGCTCGCGGCCGCGTGGAGGAGGCGCAGAAGGAGCTCGCGCTCGCGGAGAAGGAGGCGGCGTCGATGCCTCCGGGGCCGCGCGCCCTGAGTCCGCGACGTCGCGCCCTACGTGGATAGCCTCCGGGGCGAGGTCTACCTTCGCACCGGACGGGCGGAGGACGGCCGAGCTCTCCTGAAGGAAGTCCAGGGGCGCGTTCGCGCCGTCCCCGGCCCCGACGCCTGGATGCAGGCTCTATTCGTTCTCGAGTCGATCGCCTACTCCGCGCGGCAGGCGGGGGAATGGGATCTCGTGGAGTTCACGGCCCGGCAGATGCTGGACCACGACAAGAACTACGCAGGAGCCCACTTCCTCGTCGCCCTGGTCGCGGAGCATCGAGGGAACCCGACGGAAGCGCGCGCCGCGTTCGCGGAGGCGGAGAAGCTCTGGGCGAAGGCCGACCCGGAGCTGCCCGAGCTGCGCCGGGCGCGGAGCCGGGTGGCGGCGCGCTGATCAGGCGACGCGGGTGACGGCGCGCGGGCGACCCGCCCGCAAGGCCAACCAGAAGAGACCGCCCAGGACGAGGAAGGGAAGGAGCGGTAGGAGCACCAGGCCGAAGACGACGGCCAGGAGCACGCCCACGATCGCAACCCCCGAGAACAGGACGCCCAAGACGGCGCCGACCAGGCCGAAGACCACCTTGAAGAGCCCGCCGATCAGCTTGAACGGCAATAAGACCAGTGCGAGCAGGACCTTCAAGGCTACCATGCCCAGCACCAGGAAGACGCCCGCGACCACAACCAGAAAGACCAGAGCTTCCACGTAGGTTCCCTCCAGTTTGTCCTTAACCCTCTTACGCTCGGCCGAGGGGCAGGGTTCCAGGAACCCGGGCCCCCGATCCTCCCCCGAGGTCAGTCCTCCACCTCGATTCTCTCGGCGAGGACGGCGCCTCCGGCCAGGAGTCGTCCCTCGACCTCGACGCGCTGGCCCACGCTGAGGCTGGAGAAGGAGCCTTCGATCCGGAGCTCCACGCGCCCGGAAGGGAGGCCGGTGAGGTCGAAGCGCCCGGACTCGTCAGTGGTGGTGCTGATCGACATCCCCATGACCGACACTCGGATTCCGCTCCGGCCCGACGCGGAGAGCGCACGCACCTCCGACGCGGTCGTCCCGGTCTCCAGGGTGCCCACGAGCGTCGCTCCCCGGCCCGCGCGGGCGGGGCCGGAGGAGGTCGTGGAGGTGCCTTCGCCGCACCCCAGGGTGACTGCGGCCAGCACACCCGATGCCCACACCATCGATAGAGACGAACGGCGCAAACGAGGTCTCATGAAAGGCTCCAGTGCCGGAGGGCGACAGCCCTCCCGGCCTCGCTTTGTCTGGCGGCTCGGCTGCCCCGCGTGGTGGGATCGTGGCCCCGTGGCTCTTGCCTTCCCGTGGTGGCCCAGCCGGGTTCAGGGCAGGAGCAGGCGGGCCCATCGGCCCGCCTTCAACCCGAAGTATAGGCCAGGACGGACGAAGCGGCGTGACCCCGCTCACTCGCACGCAAGGGTGCGCAACGTCAGGGCGTGCACGTCCGCGCGCTCGATCCCCAGGGGATCGACGTTGCTGACCGGTGCGACGGCCTCGAAGGTGGCGCTCCGTCCCCCTTGGCGCACCTTGAGGATGCCGACGCCGGGAGTGCTTCCCGTGCTCACGTGCGGATCCGCAGTGAGCGGGTTCGGGCCTCGTAGAGACACGAAGACGTGGCTGCCGTTCGGAGAGAGAGCCATCAAGTCGGGGGTCGGGTCGCTCGAGACGGATCCCTCGAGGGGGATCGTGTTGACGATCTCGTCCGTCTGGGTGTCGACCACCCACAGGAAGTTGCGCCCACGGTCCGCGACCCACAGGTACCGCTGGTGCTTGGTCAAGGTCGCGCCGTGGGCGTCGGCTTCGTCCGAGTTGTCGCTGAAGACGACGGTCGGTGCCGGGACGTTCGGGGGATTCGCCGGCGAGAACTCCGCGACCGGGAACGCATAGAGGTCCGCCTGGAACAGGTTCGCGGCCGTGCCGCCACCGGAATCGATGTACATCTTGCCGGGCACCTCGGCGCCGAGGCAGCCGTTGCCGTGCACCGTCGCGTTGTCGTACTCCGCCACGATCTGCATCGGCGTGGCCTTGCTGTCGACGACGAACAGGCCACCGCCCCGGAGCGTCACGAAGGAGTAGCGGCTCGTGGCGTCGATGATCGGGCAGATCGGTGCGTTGTCCGGCCGTAGTGAAGGGTCCTGGCAAGGCAGGCCGTTCGGCGTCGTGCAGGTGGCGAGGTCGATCCCGGCCGCGACGTCGAGCACAAACGTGTTCGTGGCGTAGTCGGTGTTGATCCGCTCGAAAAGCTTGCCGTTCTGGTTCGCCACCGCGACGTAGGTCTCGTCGGACGCGGGAATGGCGAAGTGGACCTGCCGGGCGCCGGTCGATCCGATCGACGAGCGCAGGCACTCGACCGGCCGGCGCGTGTCGGCGTCGAGGAACAGGATGTGTCCGGACGCGACGAACGAGATGATGGCGTGGGTCTGGGAGGCGTTCACGGCGATCATGTGGGGGCGCACCGGATTCGCACCGGTCCGGCCCAGGCACAACGCCGCGGCCTCGGCACCCAGGTCGATCCGCTCGGGGAGCGCGTTCGGCGCCCGGTGCCGGTTCTCGAGGTCGTGTCCATCCCAGATGTAGAGCGTCCCGCCGAAGGCCCTCCCCGGCGAGTTCGACTGGTCTACCGCCCAAACTTCGTACTGGTGCCTGCCCGACGCCGACGCTGCCGGCGCCGCGAGGATCGTGGCCGCGAGGGCCAGCGCAAAGACCCTGTCCGTCCGCCTCAAGTCGCGTTGAGTCATGGTTCTCCTCCTTGACCTACATAGGGAATCCCCTCGCAAAACGGCTCAAGGCGGTCGGAGACGTGTTCCGGGAGTACCCTTGAGCCCCGGAGAGCAGCTTTTGGTACACGGGGGGCCCTGATGGGACAAGCGATGCGGTGGCCGTTCATCCTTTGCCCGATGCTATTGCTCGCTTCGCCCTGGCCGGCGGACGCCCAGCCCGCTGCTGCTCCCGACCCCCTCGTTCCCGTCCACGCGCTCGGCAAGCCGCCCGTCTTCAAGCCTTTCATGGGCGGGTACTACGGTCTCGACAGCACCGAGGACGACAAGAAGAGCGGAGGCGGAGCGTTCTTCGGTGTGTACAAAGACCTCATGCCGTCCATCGTCGGCATGGGTGTGAGCGGCGAGGGTTACGTCGGCGGCTATTCGGGAGTCTCGGGTGTCGACGGCGGCGTCCGTGCGCTCGTCGAGCTGCGCTCGCTCTTCCTGAAGGCCGGCGTCGACTACGACTTTCAGCGCGACGACACGTCGTTCATCCTGTCGCTCACGCTGCCGCTCCGGCGGGGCGGAATCTTCGGCCGGGGCACGCACCTTCGGGTGGATTGGCTTCCCGGGCGCGGGAACTCGTGGAACTTCGGCCTGCAGGTCCCGCTCGAGCCGCACATGGGAAAGACGCGGCCTCGGCAAACGGACACCCCGCTGCCGCGGGCGAAGAAGCCGGCGGCACCTTCGCTTGCCCCGCCGGTGGCGGCGGCGATGAGCGAGGTGAGAACTGCGGCGCGGCACGCCACGGTTTTGAACGCCATGTTCTGGCGCGACCACAGGTCCGACCGCCAAAAATCCCTCGAGACCTCACGCGCCGAGATGCGGGACTTCAAGAGCTGGATCGACCGGACGGACGCCCTGCGCCCGCGGGGCGTGCGCATGGAGAACGAGCTCCAGATACTCCACGATCAGCTCGCCCTTGCGTTCGGGCTCGCGGCGGGGATAGCACCCGCGGACGCGAGAACGAGGGGCGAGGCCCTCGCGGCGGTGGCCCGCGAGGTCGTACTCGACGAGGTCATCCTCCCGTACAACCGGCTCTTCGGCCAGTACAAGAAGCCCGAGGAGTTGTGGGGCCTCGCCGCGAAGGCGCGGGAGCGCTTTGCGTCGAGGCTCGCCGCATCGGGGACGTCCGGAGAGGGCGCCGCCGCAGCGCGCCCGGTCTTCGAGGACTACGTTCGGGCCATCGAGGAGCTCCGGCAGCTGGGGCTCGAGAAGATCCTCTCGGATTCGCGCGTCATGTGGATCCCGCTCCAGCTCGCGCTGACGCCCGAGCAGTACGACACCCAGGGCGAGCTAGACGCCATCCTCTCCCGTTCACAGGGTACGCCCCTCGTCGGCGGCAACCTCGCCTTCTACTGGAACGGGCAGCAGTGGCAGCTCACGCTGCACCGCAGCATCCGGGCGGCCCAGGACTACCACGTCCTCTGGCTCCACGACTACGACGGAGTGGACCACGGAGGCGACGCCGACACGATCAGCTACTACATCACCGTCGAAGGCTACCTGAAGGCCCTCACCGAGCGCGTGCGTCTGTTCGACGCCACCGGCAGGCTGCCCGTCTACATGATCCTGGTGGACCTCAACTACTGGGAGGGAAACAAGGGACGCGTGTACACCGACGTCCTGCAGGACCCGCTGCGGGCCCGGCCGAGGCTGCCCCGGCAGGACGTCGAGCAGAACCGGACGATGCAGGCCGGAGTGGAGCAGGCACTCGCCGAGCTGCGCGAGGCGGTCGCGGGCTCGAAGCGGCTGCAAGA
The DNA here is from genome assembly GCA_963742595.1 of uncultured Acidobacteriota bacterium. GTDB lineage: Bacteria > Acidobacteriota > Vicinamibacteria > Fen-336 > Fen-336 > CAVPGH01. Next base: position 4,250,510 of record CAVUMT010000001.1, read on the forward strand.
GGAAGCCTCCCGGCGCGGAGAGGGCTGGCTGCGCAAGTACGTGTCCGTGCACCTGAGCGTGATGAACCCGGCGGACTTCTCCTACCGCACGAACCGCCTGATCGACTACCTGCCCATAGCCCCCGACACCATCGTGCGGGACCACCGCAAGATCATCTTTTTCGACGTGACCGAGCTCGACCCCGGCAAGGGCGCGGCGATCTACGGCGGCGTCGGCGTGGGCGAGCAATACGCCTCCGCCACCTGGGAGGACCGGGCGGTCCGGCTGTCCGGTCCGGCCGCGCTCAGCGTGAAGGACGCCACCCGACGTTACCTGAAGGCGAACGGCTTCCGCGACGACCAGATTCCCTTCCCGCTGCGCCCGCTGCCCAGGCCCCCCGACTACGACGCGAAGGTCAGGGAGCTCGAAGCCCGCGGCTGGACGGGGACGGCGATGGAGGTGCACAACGACCGCGGCTTCGCGCAGAAGGACGCGAGCATCGTCTCCGCCGTGCTCTACACGCTGATGCCGCCGGGCAGCCTGATCGTCGTGCCCGACTCGATCTGGACCCACGAGCTGTGGGCGGCGCAGCTGCTGGGAGCCGCGCTGCGCGGCTGCCACGTGTACGTGATCGCCCCTGCCGCGGCGAACGCGCCCTCCGCGGGCTTTCCCCAGCTCTCGCGGACGCGCGAGATCTGGAGCCGCTTCATCGAGGCCCGGCAGATTCTCCGCCCCGAGATCGCGGAGCGCGGCGGACGGTTGCGGGTGGGGCTCTACACCCGCGCGGGTGGCGTCGACGACCTCGAGGCGCAGCTCGGAGAGATGCACCGCACCTTCGAGCGGTACCCGTTCCTGAAGGAGGACTTCCCGTTCCCCGAGGACTTCTACGCGAGGGTCGGTAGAGCCGAGGAAGTGCTCGCCGCCGCCGGTTACAGTGCCCGCGGACGACCGGCTGCCCGAGGACGCGCGCGCCCGCTCGCCCAAGCTGCACCGGAAGACGCAGCTCTTCGTCACGGGCGACGCGCTCGCGGCGATCTTGCGCGACACGCGAACCCAGGACGTGATCGTCAACCAGACGCGGTTCATCGCCAGGCAGGGGATCGTGTTCGAGCCGGAGGATCTCGCGCAGGCGCGGATCGACCTCGGGGCGATCTTCCGCCCCTACCTGGACGTGATCCGCGACCTCCCCACGCCGGTGCGCGAGAAGGCCATCCTCTACATGACGGTGGGGTCGCTGAACAAGGACGCGCGCGGAATGATGACGGACGGCGAAGTCCTGCAGGTGACCGCGGGGGCGTGGGCGATGTGGGCCGTCGCGGACATGTGGATCCTCACCGGATCGACGACCTTCATCGAGAGCCAGGAAGAGCTCGATCACCTGCTCCCGCCCTATAAGCAGTGGCAGCGGCGCGTCGGGCGCTGGGTGCGAAAGGTGATCTGAGATGGTGAGCCCTGGAGTCGCGGCCGTCCTCGGCGTCCTCGCCGCGACCGTCGTCGGCTGCGCCGCGGACAAGGGCGGGGGTGAGCTCCACGCCAAGAAGGTCCTGCTCGAGGGCGAGGTGAAGGGGCTGCGGGAGTCCGTGGCCAAGCTGGATCGCGGCGAGCCCCTGTTTCCGGAGGATGCGTTGCTCGTGTCGATCGCGGAGGGGGTGGTCAAGGATTTCGTGGACGCCCAGCTCCCGTTTACCGTCGAGCTCGAGAGCTACCGGATCGAGCTCAAGTCCGGGACCGCCGCGTTCCGCGGCAGCCCGACCGTGAGCCTCGCCGGAACCATCGTCCACAAGGAGCATCCCGACCTCGTTGGCGAGGTGTCGGCGATCGGGGCGCTCGAGTCGATCGAGATCGAGGCGAGCACGGGGACGCTTCGGGCCGAGCTGGCTGTGAAACACGTGGATCTCCTCAAGATGGCCGGCCTCGAGCGGTTTCTCAGCGGGGGCACGGTGGACGAGCTCGCGCGCCGGGTCCGCATGGAGCTGAAGGGTCGCCTTCCCGTGATCCAGATCCCGGTGAAGATCGAGCAGTCGATCGAGCTGCCCGCGGTCAAAGACGGGCCGGTGCGCCTGGACGCCGCCTCGATGCCCCTGGCCGTGAGCGTCGCCGACGTGCTCGCGGGCCAGGGTGTTCTCTGGATCGCGATCCGCGTCGTCCCCGGTGAGCTGGTCGACCGCTCCTCATGAGAGCCCAGCGCGTCGGCCTGCTCCTGAGCGCACTGGCCGTGGTGGGGGCGCAAGCCTGCCGTCGAGACGAGGCGGCGACTCCGGAGCAGTTGAAGGCGGACATCCAGTCCCTCGAGCGCGAGCGGGACGATCTGAAGGCCCGCCTGGGCGACCTCATCACCAAGGACCCCCGGCTTCCCGGGCTTCCGGACAACGCGGTGCGTGTGGGCGTGCCCACCACGCTGGCGCGCACCCTCATCACGCGGGTCCTCGCCGGTTTCGTGGACTCGGTCACGCTGACGCTCACGAACCTGAAGGTCCACAAGGCGGGGATCATCAAGAAGGTGATCCCGATCGGGGAGTACGTCCTTGACGTGGCGATCGACGAGGTGACGGGGAACCTCAAAACGGGGAAGCCCGAGGTCAAGTTCGGCGGCAATCGCGTGAGCGTGGCCCTGCCCGTCCGCGTGGCCAGCGGGAAGGGCGACGCAACCATCAACTTCAAGTGGGACGGCAAGAACATCAGCGGTGCGGTGTGCGGGGACATGGAGATCAGCCAGAAGGTGTCGGGCACCGTGAAGCCCGACACCTACCCGGTGTCCGGCGGCCTTTTCCTCACCGCCACCGAGCGGCAGATCCTCGCCGCTCCGAGGTTCCCGACCGTCAAGGTCAACCTGAAGGTCGTTCCCTCGCCGGAGTCCTGGGCCGCGGTCCAGAAGATCCTGGACGACAAGGAAGGTGTCTGCGGATACGTGCTCGACAAGGTGAACATCCCGTCGGTGCTCAACGGCCTCATCGAAAAGGGCTTCAACGTCCGCCTCCCCACGGAGAAGATCAAGGCGATGGCGGTGCCGGTGGGCATCGCCGAAACCCTGAACGTCCGCGGTGAGGCCCTCACGGTGGCGGTGAAGGTCGGCCACCTCGCCATCACGGAGCACATGATCTGGCTGGGGGCGGACGTCGCGTTGGACTCGCCCGGCGAAGCGACGGCACGCCCGTAGCTCAGCCCCAGAATCCGGCGTGGACCGCGAGCGCTTCCGTGCGACAATGATCGCTTATGCCTCCTCAATTCATCTTCACCATGAAGGACCTGCGCAAGGTCACGCCCCAGGGCAAGGAGATCCTCAAGGGGATCTGGCTCTCCTTCTATCCCGACGCCAAGATCGGCATCCTCGGCGCGAACGGCGCGGGCAAGAGCACGCTCCTCCGGATCATGGCCGGCCTCGACAAGGACTTCGGGGGCGAGGCCTTCGCCGCCGCGGGGACGCGCATCGGCTACCTGCCTCAGGAGCCCCAGCTCACCCCGGGCAAGACCGTCCTGGAGGTGGTGGACGAGGCCGTCGCCGACCAGCGGGCGATCGTCAAGCGCTACGAGGACCTCTCGGCCGACTGGTCGGAAGAAAACGCGGACGAGCTGGGCCGTCTTCAGGACCAGATCGACGCCCAGAACCTGTGGGAGCTGGACCGGCACGTCGAGGTGGCGATGGACGCGCTGCGCCTGCCTCCCCCGGACGCGAGGGTCGACTCGCTCTCCGGCGGCGAGCGGCGCCGCGTCGCCCTCTGCCGGCTCCTGTTGCAGCCCGCGGACATGCTTCTCCTCGACGAGCCCACGAACCACCTGGACGCGGAGTCGGTGGCCTGGCTCGAGCGGTTCCTGAAGGAGTTCAAGGGCAACGTCGTCGCGATCACCCACGACCGCTACTTCCTGGACAACGTGGCGGGCTGGATCCTCGAGCTGGACCGCGGGGCGGGCATCCCCTGGGAGGGCAACTACTCGTCCTGGCTCGACCAGAAGAAGAACCGCCTGGCCCAGGAGGAGAAGGAGGAGTCGGCGCGCCAGAAGACCCTGGAGCGCGAGCTGGAGTGGGTGCGCATGGCTCCTCGCGCCCGTCAGGCCAAGGGCAAGGCCCGACTCGCGCACTACGAGGACCTGCTCGCGGAGCAGCAGGCCGCGGAGAAGCGGGACAAGCAGGGGGAGATCACGATCCCGCCCGGACCGCGCCTGGGCGACCTCGTGATCGAGGCCAAGGACCTGCGCAAGGGCTACGGCGACAACCTGCTCATGGACGACGTGGACTTCATCCTTCCTCGCGGCGGCATCGTCGGCGTCATCGGTCCGAACGGAGCGGGAAAGACGACGCTCTTCCGGATGATCCTGGGCCAGGAGAAGCCCGACGCGGGCCAGCTCAAGATCGGGGACACCGTGTCGCCTCTCCTACGTGGACCAGAGCCGCGACTCCCTCATCGGCGACCGCACGGTCTGGGAGGAGATCTCGGACGGGGGCAAGGACTTCGTGATGGTGGGGAAGCGCGAGATGAACTCGCGCGCCTACTCCGCGTCGTTCGGCTTCCGTGGCCCCGACCAGCAGAAGAAGGTGAAGGACCTCTCGGGGGGCGAGCGGAACCGCCTGCACCTCGCGACGCTCCTCAAGAGCGGCGGCAACCTGCTGCTCCTCGACGAGCCCACGAACGACCTCGACGTGGACACGCTGCGCGCGCTCGAGGAGGCGCTCCTCGGCTTCGCGGGCTGCGCGGTCGTGATCAGCCACGACCGGTGGTTCCTCGACCGCATCGCCACCCACATGCTCGCGTTCGAGGGGGACAGCGAGGTCGTCTGGTTCGAGGGCAACTACCAGGACTACGAGGCGGACCGGAAACGCCGGCTGGGCGCCGACGCGGACCAGCCGCATCGGATCAAGTACAGGAAGCTGACGCGCTGAACGTCCACCTCGTCGACGGCACGTACGAGCTCTTCCGCTGCTACTACGGGGCTCCCCCCGCGCGCAGCCCGGCGGGGCGCGAGGTGGGAGGCATCCGGGGCCTCCTGCGGTCGCTCGCCGCGCTCGTGTCCGACGACAACGTGAGCCACGTGGGGATCGCCTTCGACCACGTGATCGAGTCGTTCCGGAACGAGCTTTTCGCCGGCTACAAGACGGGCGAGGGCATCCCGGAGGACCTCTGGGCCCAGTTCCCGCTCGCCGAGGAAGCGTCGCGGGCCCTCGGCCTCGCGGTCTGGCCCATGGTGGAGTTCGAGGCGGACGACGCCCTCGCCACCGCCGCCGCCCGGTTCGCGGCCGATCCCCGCGTGGACCAGGTCGTCATCTGCACCCCCGACAAGGACCTCGCCCAGTGCGTGACCGGTCGCCGCGTCGTGTGCCTCGATCGCCGCCGCCGGCTGGTGATGGACGAGGAGGGGGTGGTGGCCAAGTTCGGCGTGCCTCCGTCGTCCATCCCGGACTGGCTCGCCCTCGTGGGAGACACCGCCGACGGGATACCGGGGGTGCCCCGCTTCGGGGCCAAGTCCGCTTCCGCTCTCCTCGCCCGCTTCCGCAGGATAGAGGACATCCCGGACGACGCCGCGCGTTGGGGAGTCGCACTCCGGGGAGCGGACGCCCTCGCGGAGTCGCTCCGCGCCCACCGCACGGAGGTCGCGCTCTACAAGAAGCTGGCCACGCTGCGGACGGACGCCGCCCCGCTCCCGGAAGCCCTCGACGACATGCGGTGGCGCGGCCCGCGCGAGCCGGATCTCCTGGCCTTCGCGCGCGACATGGGCGACGACGAGTTCCGGGGGCCTCGCGCACCGCAGACGCCGTGACCGAGGGACCGGCTCTGAGGGCTGGCTCAACGAGTCGGCGGCGACGCTCCATCGAGGAACTCCGCGACCGCGCTCCAATACGCGTCGCCGCCGACTAGATATGTATCGTTGTGCCCCGCGCCGGGGATGGCGTAGAAGCGCTTGGGCGCGGGCGCCGCCTCGAACACGCGGCGGCCCTGCGCGAACGGCACCACCTCGTCGCGCTCGCCGTGGAGGACGAGAAGGGGCACGCGCAGGTTCCTGACCTTGGCGAGGTTGTCGTACTGCGTGCGCACGAACGAGCGGGGGAAGAAGGGCAGGAGGACCCGGGCCATGTCCGGCACCGACGTGAACGGAGCCTCGAGCACGAGGGCCCGGCACGGGAGGGAGACCGCGAGGTCGACGGCGACCGCCGAGCCCAACGACTCGCCGAACAGGACGACGCGGCCCGCGGGGATCTTGCGCACCTCGGTGAGCCAGCGGTAGGCGGCTCTTCCGTCGCGGTAGGTACCTTCCTCGTCCGGGCTTCCTTCGCTCCTGCCGTACCCCCGGTAGTCGAAGAGGAGCACGTCGGCCGCCAGGCGGGCCTGGAGGAAGATCACGCGGTCCAGCCGATGGCTGAGGTTGCCCGCGTTCCCGTGGCTGAAGAGCACCGTGACCCGCGAGGCCTTCGCGGGGAGGAAGAGCGCATCGAGCCGCACGCCGTCCTCGGCGGTGAGGGCGACGCTCTCGTGCGCGAGCCCCAGGGCGCGCGCGGAGGCGTCGTGCTCGCGCGACGGTTGATAGATGAGGCTCTTCTCGAACAGCACCGGGAGCACCAGGAGCAGAACCGCGGCCACGAGCACGGGGCGGACGATCCGCACGATCCGCGTCCGGGATTGAATCACGCTTCCGGCCCTTGGCGGCGGGGTCGCGGGGAGTCACAATGCGTCGGATGGAAACGAGCGCCGTCGCCCACCCGGCCGACCTCCGGCGCGTTCGCTTCGGTCCCTTCGAGATGGACTTCGCGAGCGGCGAGGTGCTGAAGGGCGGCCGCCCCGCGCACCTTCCCCCGCAGCCCTTTCGCATCCTGGAGATGCTGGTGCGCCGGCCCGGCGACGTGGTGACGCGCGAGGAGATCAAGGAGCGCCTCTGGTCGGACGGGACGGTGGTGGACTTCGACCAGGGGCTGAACTCCTGCATCTACCAGATCCGGGCCCTCCTCAACGACGACGCGGACGTCCCACGCTTCCTGGAGACGGTGCCGCGCCGCGGCTACCGGTGGCTGGGTCCGGTCGAGGTGCTCGCCGCCGACCCCGCGGCCGCCCGCCCCAGCCTCCGCCTCGTGGAGGGCGATGCCGAGGAGACGCCCGCCGTCTCGGAGGCGCGTCGCCCGTCGGGGCTCGAAGTGCGCACGCTGCTGCCCTGGCTGCACGGAGCGGTCACCGTGCTCGCGGTGGCGGCCGCCGTCTACTTCGCGCTCCTCCGCACGCCGGAGTCGCCGGTGTGGAAGCGGGTCACCTTCCAGCGCGGGCTCGTGACCTCCGCCCGCTTCGGCATGGGGGGCGAGATCGTCTACGTCGCGGCCTGGGGGATGGCGGACCGGACGACGCTGCGCCGCGCGCGCCCCCCCGTCCTCGCGGACGAGACGGCCGACGAGGAGGAGCGGGTGCGCGAGCTCGTGGGTGTCGCCCCCGACGGCGAGGTCGCGTACTTCCGACTCGGCCCCGGAGGCACGCGCGAGCTCGTGCGCCGGCCGCCCACGGGGGGGGCCAAGGTGGTGGCCCACGACGTGCTCGTGGGCGACTGGAACGGGAAGGACTTCGCGGTCGTGCGGCAGGTGGGGGCCGTGCTCCAGCTCGAGTACCCGATGGAGCGGGTCCTCGCCAAGGTGGCGCGAGTCCGCTCCATTCGCATCTCGCCGGACGGGACGCGGGTGGCGATCACCGAGCACCCCCTGATCAACGACGACGCGGGCAAGCTCGTCGTTTACGACCGCGAGGGCGGGCGGTTCGTGTGGGGCGGCGACTGGGGAAGCCTCCAGGGTCTGGCCTGGTCGCCCCGCGGCGACGAGGTCTGGTTCACGGCCACCCGCGAGGGGGCGGACCTGGGGCTCTACGCCGCAGGGCCGGGAGGGCGGGTGCGCACGGTGGTGCCCGCGACGGGGCGGCTCGTGCTCCAGGACATCTCGACCGACGGCCGGGTCCTCGTCGATCGCTCGAATTTCCGCACGGGGACCGCCTTCGTTCGCGCCGGAGAGCCCGAGCGCGACCTCTCGTGGTTCGACGGCTCCGCGGTGGTGGCCCTCTCGAGGGACGGCCGGCGGATGCTCTTCACGGAGACCGCGGAAGCCGGAGGCGCCTCCTACGGCGTCTACCTCCGTGGCACGGACGGGGAAGGAGCGATACGGCTGGGCGAGGGCCGCGCTCTCGACCTTTCGCCAGACGGCCGGTGGGCCCTCGTGATGCCCGCGCGCCACCCCGACCGCCTCCTCCTGCTGCCGACGGGGCCCGGCGAGCAGCGCACGCTCCACGACCCACGGCTCACCGCCCACCGCTGGGGTCGGTTCCTTCCCCACGGCGAGAGCGTGCTCTTCGCCGCCGAGGAGAAGGGAGGCAAGCTCGGGCTCTTCGAGCAGCGCATCGATGGCACCGAGGCCCGCCGCATCGTGGCCGACTTCCCGGCCACGCTGCCGACGGGAGTCGTCTCCCCGGACGGCCGTTTCGTGGTGAGCCGGTGTCCCGATCCGTGCCTGCAGCCGCTCGACGGGGGATCGCCCCGCCCGCTCCCCGCCCTCCAGGGCCTGGAGGAGGGCTGGTGGGGAGCCAACGGCCGCATCTACGCCCGTCTCGTCCGACGCCCCCCGGTCTCTCTTTTCGAGATCGCCCCCGAGACGAACGAGCGGCGCGACTGGGGTGCCATCCGCCCCGCGGATCCGGTGGGCCTCATCGTGGGCGGCGTCGTGGGAACGCCGGACGCGCGGGCCTGGGCCTACTGGTACACGCGGCGGCTCTCCGAGATCTACGAAGTGACGGGCCTCTTCGGCGGCGCTCGCTAGCCCCACGCTACTTCGCGGGAAGCTCCACGAAGAACCGTGAGCCGGCGCCGGGCCCGTCGCTCTCCGCCCACACTCGGCCGGAGTGCAGATCCACGAGCTGCTTCACGATCGAAAGACCGAGGCCGGTGGAGGACTCGCCCCCGGTGGGGCGCGCGGAAAGGCGCTGGAACTTCCCGAAGAGCTTGCCCTTGTCGGCTTCCGTGAGCCCCGGCCCCTCGTCGTGCACCTCGATCTGGACCTTGGTCCCCGCGCGGTGCACGCTCAGGTAGACCGTGCGCTTCTGGGGCGAGTACTTGATCGCGTTCCCCAGGAGGTTCTCCAGCACCTGCCGGAGCCACGCCTCGTCCCCCTGCACCAGGCAGCCCTCCTCCACCGTGGTGCGGATGCGCTGGAACTTCGCGTCCGCCTGCGGCTGGAGCGTGCCCGCCATCGCGAGGGCGAGGCGTCCCACGTCCACCGTGGCCGGGGTGACGGGAAGCTGCCCGCGCTCCACCGCGTCGCTCTCGAGCAGGCGGTTGATGATGTCGACCATGCGGCGCGCCGCCTGCCCCGTGTAGCCCGCGTACTCGCCCGCGGAGCCGGGCTGCTCGGTCATGAGGTCGCCGTAGCCGATGATGGTCTGCAGGGGCGTTTTCAGGTCGTGGGCGGCGATGCCGAGGATCTCGCTCTTGAAGCGGTCCGCTTCCTCCGCGATCTCCTTCTGCTGCTCGGCCTCCGCCCGCGCCCGCTCCGCCTCCGCGCGCGCCGCTTCCGAGCGCGCGGTCTCCGCCACGAGGTCGCGCGTGCGCTCCTCCACCTGCGCTTCCAGCTCGCGGCGGTGCGCGCGCAGGCTGCTCACGCGGACGTTGTAGGCGAGGGCGCCTGCGACGCCGAGGCCGAGGACGGCGAGGCCCAGGAACCACCCGGTCTGCCAGAAGAACGGACGGAGCGTGACGGTGAGGGAGTCTCCCTTTTCGTTCCACACCCCGTCGGGGTTGCTCGCGAGAACCCGGAACGTATAGGTGCCGGGAGGGAGGCGCGTGTAGTGCGCCGTACGCTGGGTGCCCGCCTCCACCCAGTCCGCGTCGTACGGCTCGAGCCGGTACTTGAAGCGCACGCGCCGGGGAGCGAGGAAGCTGGGGGCCGTGTACTCGAAGTCCCAGCGCCGCTTGCCCGGAGGGACGTCGAGCGACAGGAGAGGATCCCCGTCCACCACCACCCGCTCGATCTTCACGAGGGGAGCCACGGGGCTCGGGGCGATCGTGCTGGGGTCGATGACCACGATGCCGCGGGTGGTGGGGAACCAGAGCCGGCCGTCGCGGCCCTTCCAGCCCGCGGGATTGGCCATGCCGCTGCACTCGTTGCTCTTCATCCCGTCCGCGGTCCCGTAGCCGGTGGGCGCCACCGCGCGGATCTCGCCGCGGGCGAGGGCTTCCAGCTCCTGCCGGGCTATCCGGGACACGCCCTTGTTGCCGCTGAGCCAGAAGTGGCCCTCCGCGTCCTCGAGTATGCGGAACACGACCTCGTCCAAGAGCCCCTCGCGCGGGGTGAAGCTGCGGAATCGGCCGTCGCGGTAGCAGGAGAGCCCGCCCGAGGTGCCGATCCAGAGCGTGCCCAGCGCGTCCTCGTGGAGCGTGAAGACGATGTCGCTCGCGAGGCCGTCCGTGCGGCGGAAGGAGGTGAGCGCCCCGTCCTGCAGGCGGGCGAGCCCGCCCCCGTCCGTCCCCGCCCACACGGCGCCTCGACGGTCCACGAGCGTCGTGAGGACGAAGTTCCCCGCCCGGTCGGCCGCTACACGCTCCACCGTCCACTTCCCTCCCGCGAAGTGGGCGAGCCCGCCCCCGTACGTCCCGATCCAGAGCCCGCCCCGGCCGTCGGGAGAAAGCGAGTTCACGTTGTCGTGGGGGAGCCCGTCGCGCGTCGAGTAGCGGCGGAACTGCCCGTCGGCGTAGCGGAAGAGACCGGCGCCGCCGGTGCCGATCCAGAGCGCGCCCGAGTCGTCCTCGTGGAAGGCGCGGACGTCGGAGGCGTGGCCCTCGCGGTCGCCCACGAAGCCGTCGGCCGGCCCGAAGCATCGGAAGGCGTCGCCCTTCATGCGGCAGGCGCCGCCCCCCGTCGTGCCCACCCACAGGTTCCCCTTGCTGTCCTCGAACACGGCCCGGGCGAAGTCGTGGGAGAGTCCCTCGCGGCTGGAGAAGGTCGTGAACTTGCCGTCCCGCAGTCGGGAGAGGCCGCCGCTGTAGGTGCCGATCCAGAGGCTCCCCTCGCGGTCGGGAAGGAGGGCCCGCACGAAATCGTTGCTGAGGCCGTCGCGGTTGTTGAGCTTCGAGAACCGCCCGTCCCGGAAGCGACCGACTCCGCCCCCGTACGTGCCGATCCAGATCGTGCCCAGCGCGTCCTCGCTCAGCGACCAGATGATGTTGCCGGCGAGCCCGTCGCGGGTGGTGAAGGTCTCGATCGAGCCGCCCCGGCGGCGGGCGAGGCCGCCGCCGTTGGTGCCGATCCAGAGCGACCCGTCCCCGCCCTGGAGAAGGGCGAAGACGAAGTCGGAGGGGAGGCCGTCCTTGACCGTGAGGTGGGTGAAGCGCCCGTCCTCCAATCGATCCAGACCGCCGCCGTTGGTGCCGATCCACAGGGCGCCGTCCTCGTCCTCCGCGAGCGCGCGCACGACACCGTTGCTCAGCCCGTCCTTCGTGCCGTAGGTCGTGAACCGGCCGTCGCGGAACGCGGCGAGGCCGTCGTTCGTCCCGATCCAGAGAGTGCCCTTCCGGTCCTCGTAGAGGACGCGCACGATGTCGCTGGGCAGCCCGTCGAGGGTCCCGTAGCTCGTGAAGTCCGCGTCGTGGTAGCGGGTGAGCCCGCCCCCGTTCGTTCCGATCCAGAGCGACCCGTCCCGGCGCTCGCAGAGGGCCTGGATGCCGTTGTTGTGCAGCGCCCCCGTGTTGCCGGAGTCGTAGACCACGAAGCGCACGCCGTCGAAGCGGGCGAGCCCGCCGTAGGTGCCGAGCCAAAGGTAGCCGTCCCGGGTCTGCACCATCGCGGTGACCGAGTTCTGCGGCAGGTCGTCGTCGGTGGTCCAGGAGTCGAGACCGTACTGGGTCAAGGCCTTTCGCGGATCGAGGCCCTGCTGGGCTCCCGCCGGGCTGACCCCCAGGGCGAGGAACACCCCCAGGACGAGCGGGGGGAGGGGCCTCGCAGTCGGGGGTCTCATCGGAAGGCTATCTTCATATTATCGCCGCCCCCTCTCCGTCCGCACTCCGGGGCCTCCCCCCGGTAAGATGCGAGGTCCGGAGGAAGGCGCCATGCCGACTCTCGAGACGCTCACCTACGCGGTCACCGGCCGCATCGCCCGCATCACCCTGAACCGTCCCCACCGCGCCAACGGCATCACGCTCGCCATGCCCCGGGAGCTCGCGGAGTGCGTGGAGCGCGCGAACCTCGACCCCGCGGTGCACGTGCTCCTCCTCTCCGGAAACGGCGAGGGCTTCTGCGGGGGGTACGATCTCGAGGACTTCGCGGGCGGCGGGGGGGCGGCGCCTTCAGGAGCGCGGCCCGAGGGGTCGCCGCTCGATCCCTCGGTGATCCAGGCCAACCACGACCCCTCCCGTCCGTGGGACCCCGTGGTCGACTACCAGATGATGAGCCGCAGCGCCCGCGGCTTCATGAGCCTCTTCCACGGCGAGAAGCCGGTGGTGTGCAAGGTCCATGGCTACTGCCTGGCCGGCGGCACGGACATCGCCCTCTGCTCCGACCTCCTGATCGTCGAAGACACGGCGAAGATCGGGTACCCGCCGGCCCGGGTGTGGGGCGTCCCCACCACCGCGCTCTGGGCCTACCGCCTCGGTCCGGAGAAGGCCAAGCGCCTCCTCTTCACCGGGGACAGCCTGACGGGGGCGGAGGCGGTGGCCTGGGGCCTCGCCAGCGAGGCGCCGCCGCGGGCGGACCTCGACGCGCGGACCGAAGCGCTCGTCGAGCGGATCGCGCGCGTGCCCGTGAGCCAGCTCGTCATGTCGAAGCTGCTCGTCAACCAGGCTCTCCTCGCCCAGGGCCTGCCCGCCGCCCAGGCCCTGGGGACGCTCTTCGACGGCATCGCCCGCCACACTCCGGAAGGCCACGCGTTCGCGCGGCGCATGGGCGAGGTGGGACACCGGCAGGCCGTGCGCGAGCGGGACGAGCCCTTCGGCGACGCCGGCCGCGCGGTGAGCAAGGGCTGACCGCCGTTCGCATTTTTCCGGCGAGAATCTTCGTCCCGCGGCATTGACTCTCCGGAGATCGATGGGAGGAACGAGGCCCCCCTCGCCCGAGCCGGCCATCCTGCGCGCTCGCGTCCGGGGAGAGGTGTCGGCCGACCAGGCCTTCGAACGGATACACGCCCTCTACGCGTCCGCGGTGCGGGCGTTCGTGGGCTTGCGCGTGCGGGGGCCCGAAGCCGACGACGTGGTGCAGGACGTGTGGACGATCTTCTACCAGCGCTTTCGGAGGTGGGAGCACCGGCCGGAGATGGACGCCGAGGACGCCAAACCCGTGCTCAGCTTCCTCTACCGCACCTGCAGGTTCGCGGTGATCGGCCATCGGAGGAAGGCGCTCTCCGCCGCGAAGCTGGACGAGGCCACGGGGCCGCGAACCGCGGCGGACGCGCCCTGGCGCGAGGCGGAGGCCGGCCGCTGCCTGGAGCTGGCCCGCCGTCTGCTCTCCCACGAGGAGCTGGACGTGCTCCTCGCCAAGCTCGCAGGCGTCCCCGCCCGCGAGATCGCCCGCGCCACAGGCGTCACCGAGAGCGTCGTGGACCACCGCTTCCGCCGCGGCCTGGGCCGGTTGCGGGCCCGGCTCGGGCCGAAGGCGGCCCCACGGAGGGCTCGCCATGCGTGAGTCCGCCGTCCTCCGGGAGCTCCTCCTCGAATGGCGGAGGATCGCGCGCGACCCGGCGCCGCCGTTCGCGGGCGGCCCGCCCTTCCCGAAGAGCGGGGCCGGCCTCTTCGCGGAGCTCGAGGAGGTCCTGCTCCTCTGGCGCGAGCTCCGGGAAGCGCCGCTGCGGCGCCACGCGCGCCGGTTCGTGAGCGCCTCCTGGACGCTCCAGGACCTTCTCGCCCACCTCGCGTCCTGGGCGGGGGAGTTTCGCCGCGAGGTGGAGACCGTCGCCGCGGGCCGCGAGTTCGACTACTCGATCCCCTTCGCCCTCTCCGTCATCGGGCCCAGCGAGTGGAACCAGGTGGAGGTGGAGAGGAGGCGAACCTTGACCCTCGAGCAGGTGCTCGACCAGTTCGAGGAAGAGACGCGGGCGCTAGAGGACGTCGTTCTCGCCCTTGCTCCCGACCGGATCGTGCGGCCGGCCACGCTCCCCGCGGCCCCCAGCGGCAACCCCGCGGAGAGGATGCGCGGCAACGTCGCGATCGTCGTCTCGGGCAAGTGCATGCACGACCGCCACCACATCGGCAACATCCGCCGGTGGCTGGCGGGTCTCCCGGGCGCCACGCGCGCGCCGAGGAGAAGGAAGGGCTAGAAGCTGGGCGCGGGAGCGGCCAGAGCTTCGCGGACCTTCCGCGCGAAGGCGTCGGGGGAGAACGGCTTCAGGAGGAAGGGGGCGTCCCGCGCGAGGACGCCGTCGGGAGCGACGTCGTGGTCGGCCAGACCCGACACGAAGAGCACTCTCGTCGCGGGCGACGTCCGGGCGAGCCGGCGGCTCAGCTCGGGGCCGCTCATGTCGGGCATGACCACGTCGGTCACCATCAGATGGACGGGGCGCCCGCATTGGTCTTGTATCCGCAGCGCCTCCGCTCCCTGGCCTGCCTCGAGCACGTCGTAGCCCTGGGTCTCCAGGATCTCGCGCTCGACCAGGCGGACGGCCTCGTGGTGCTCCACGAGGAGCACCGTTTCCGAGCCCCGGGGCGGCGGCCCGCTCGACGCGGGGACGGTCCGCGGCCTCTCGGGTGGCGCGATGAGCGACTGCCCGCGGCTGAAGGCCAGGAGCTGCTGAGTGAGGGCGGTCGCGCGCTCCGCCGCGGTCAGGATCTCGTCGAGGTGCCGCCACAGGGGCGCCTCGGGGTCCAGGTTCGTCCGCGCGAGCGCGCTCCGGCTGGTGACGACCGTGAGCAGGTTGTTGAAGTCCTGGGCGACGCCCCCGGCGAGCCGGCGGACGGCCTCAAGCTTGTCCGACCGGCGTAGCTGGCGCTCGAGGTCCCGGGACCTCGTCACGTCCCGGAAGCTCCAGACGCGCCCCTTCGCCTCCCGGCCGAGGCGGTGCGGCATCGAGTAGCGCTCGAAGATCCGGCCGTCCTTGAACTCCAGCACGTCGAAAGCCTCCGCCTCCGGCTGGGAGTAGAGCTCCTGAACCTTGCTCAGGAACTGCCCGGGGTCCTTGAGCTGGTCGAGGGCGTGGGCCAGGAGGGCGGCGTCGTCTCCCATGGTCAGCATGGGCGTGGGGATTCGCCAGAGCGTCGCGAACCGCTCGTTGAAGGAGACGACGCGCCCCTCGTGGTCGACGACCAGGATCCCGTCCGCGGTCGAATCCAGGGTCGAGCGCAGCACGGCGACCGCGCGCTGCAGCTCTTCCTGGGCCCGGTTGCGCTCGAGGGCGGCCACGACCTGGCGCGCCACGAACGTCAGCATCTCCGTCTCCCGCTGACCGTATCCCGCGGTCTCGGGCCGAGCCCGAACCACGAGCGCGCCCAGGACCTTCTCGCCGGCCTTCAAGGGCACGCCCAGCCAGCTTCCCGCAGGAACCCCCTGCGATTCCGGGGCGAGGAAGGGTTCGCCCGTCCTCACGACCTCCGCCGTCCATTCCTCCCCGAGCTGCGGAGAGCGCGGCGGGATCGTCGCCTCTCCGGCCAGGTAGCCGACGTGGAGCGCCTCCGAGCTCGCGTCGCGTACCACCACGCGGAAGCTCTTTGCGCCCATGACCCCGCGGAGGACTTCGCTGATGCCCGCGTAGAGCTCGGGCATATCGGTGGCCGCCTGGGCCCTCTCGGCCACCAGGAGGAGGGCGGACCGGACGGCCTCCGCACGCTTGCGTTCCGTGATGTCCCTGACCACGCCCGTGAAGGTGGGCTTTGCCTTGTCCCTGGATTCCCCGAAGGAGATCTCCACCGGTATCTCGCGCCCGCTCCGGTGGCGCGCCACGAGCTCCACCGCCTGCCAATCGAGGTGCTTTCGGCCGGTGGCCACGTAGCGGGCGAGGGACGACTGATGGCGTTCCCGCAAGGCCTCCGGCATCAGCAGGGTGAGGCTCTGCCCCAGCATCTCCGAAGCGGAATAGCCGAACAGGCGCGAGGCGCTCGGGTTCACGAAAAGGATCCGGCTCCCGGCGTCGATGGTGATCACGGCGTCGGCCACGGTCTCGGCCAGGATGTTGGCGTCGCCGGCCAGGGGCTTCGACCGCTCCTTCTTCCGTGTCCTGGGCACGCTGGGCACGACCCTACGCCTGCGGGCGCCGCCGGGTCAACCGGGAAGTCCAGGTAGAATCCCGGACATCCCACCGAGGAGGGCCGATGAAGCTCGTCACCTTCGGTCTCCCTCACCTCGCGGCGATCGCGCTTCCGATCGCGGCGGGGGTCCTTCTCGCCCGCTTCGTGCGCGGGCGGCACGAAAGCGGGGGGGCGCTCGCCGTGCGCCTGGGGCTCGCGGGGGCGATCGTCCTCCTGATCGGCTTCGTGCTGCTCGAGGCCATTCGCGGGGGATGGCTGAGCCTCGAGCTCGTCGTCCCCCTCCACCTGTGCGACCTCGCGCTCCTCCTGTCGGTCTATTCCCTGGCCACGCGGTCACGCGGCGTGGCCGAGGTCCTGTGGTTCTGGACCGGGGCCGGTACGATGCTGGCGATGCTGACGCCGGACGTGGGCCGCGGCTTCCCGCACCGGGAGTTCCTCGTCTTCTTCGGGCTGCACGGGCTGGTCGTGATGTCGGCGATCGTGCTCGTCTTCGGCTTCTCGCTCCGCCCGCGCGCCGGAGGCGCCCGGCGTGTCTTCCTCCTGACCGCCGCCTACGCCGTGGGGGTAGGCGCCGTGAACGCCCTCTTCGGCACGAACTTCTTGTTCCTGTGTCAAAAGCCCTCGAACCCGACGCTGCTCGACGCGTTCGGTCCCTGGCCCGTCTACGTCGTGGTGGCGGCCGGGCTCGCCTTCGCACTGTTCTCCGTGCTCGAATTGCCGTTCCGGCGGGACGGGAGCGCCTGATTGGATCCGCCCACCCACGGCTTGCTCGGTGCCGCCCTCGGTCAGGCCCTCTTCGGCCGGTCGCTCGGGAGGCGCGCGCTCGCGTGGGGCGCTTTCGGGGCGATGCTGCCGGACGTGGACGTCGTGCTGAACGCCACGGGGCCGATGGGGGAGTGGCTCTACCACCGCGGACCCACGCACGCGCTCTGGGTGCCTCCCCTCGTGGGGACGATCCTGGGGACGCTGGCCTGGCGCGCCCGTCGGCGGAGCGACCCCGAGCGGGCGGAACCGCTCGCGCACTGGCGCTGGCTCTTCGTGCTCACGCTGCTCACGCACCCGCTTCTCGATGCGTGCACGAGCTACGGGACCGTGCTCTTCGCCCCCTTCTGGAACCGCCGGTTCGCGATCGAGGCGATCGCCATCGTGGATCCCCTCTTCACGCTGCTCTTCGTTCTCGCGCTCCTCCTGGGGCTCGCGGGGGGCGTGGGATCGCGGAGGGCAGGCACCTCCGCGGGCCTCGCCTTCGTGCTCGCCGTCTCGTATCTCGCCTACGGCCTCCGTCTCAGCCGCGAGGCCGAATCACGAGCCCGCGAGCAGCTCGCGGACGACGGAGTGCCGGCGGAGCGGGTCGACGCCTATCACACGCCGCTCCAGCTCTACCTGCACCGCGTCGTCGCGCGCGACGGCGAGGAGGTGCGCGTGGGCTGGCTGAGCCTCTGGCGCCCGCGACGCATCGAATGGCAGACGTTCCGGCCCGCGCGCGGTCCCCTCGTGGACGCGGCCCGAGGCACGAGCGAGGGGCGGCTCTTCGAGTGGTTCACCTTCGGCCAGACGTCGGCCACGCTCACCTCGGCGTCGAGCGGCCCCTTCGTGGAGATCGACGACCTGCGCTTCGGCGTTCCGTCCGAGCCCGAGCGGGGCCTTTGGGCGATTCGGATCCGGCTCGACGACCACGGGCGCCCGGTGCCCCCTGTCGAGCGGATCGATCGGCCCATTCCCCGGCCGGTCTCCGCGCTGGTGCTGCGGATCTGGCGCGACGCGTTCGGGGGGTAACGGCCGGCCTCAGGCGGGAGCGTCGTCTCCCGCCGCTCCCGGCAGCTGGCGGCGATGGTGGGCGGCGTGGACGGCCACGAATCGAAGCGCCTCCGCCGGGGACAGCCGGCCGAAGAAGGGGTGCGTGAGGCGGCCGCCCCCGGACCCGCGGGCGCGCCCGAGCTCCTGCTCGAAGAGCGTCGCCTGCTCGCGGAGGTCTCCCGTCACCACCGTCCGCGGCCGCGGATCCTCCGCAGGCCGGATCTCGCGCACGGCGGGCGCCCCGGGCGGGAGGCGGCGCTCCTTCAGGATCATGGGCAGGAACCGCCAGCGGATGAGGAGACGGCGCCAGAAGCGGCTCCGGAGCCGCAGACCCGTCCCTCCGGCGAGCTCCCGACGCATCGCGGTGTAGCTCAGGAAGAGGTGCTCCGCGATCTGCCCCGGGCTCCACTTGCCCGGCGCGGGTTTCCGCGTCCACGACGCGTCGTCGAGGCCCTCCGCGTACCGGAGGAAGCGGGAGATCTCCCGCTCGTGCTCTTCGCAGCGGGACTGCCAGTCGGCGTCCGTGGTCATGGCGCTCCTCTTCCGTCGATTCTAGTGCCGATCGGCCGCGACCCGCGTGCTAGCATGGCGCCCGATGCTCCTGCTCTCCCTCGTCGCTCTCCTCGCCGCCGCGCCCTTCGACGTGATCGTGAAGGGCGGGCTCGTGTACGACGGCACCGGCGCTCCCCCCCGGCGGATCGACGTCGGGATCCGCGGCGACCGCATCGCGGCCCTCGGAGACCTCGGCCCGGCGGCCGCGAAGACCGTGCTCGACGTCGGCGGGATGGCCGTGAGCCCGGGCTTCATCAACATGCTCTCGTGGTCCACCGAATCGCTCATCGTGGACGGCCGCTCCCAGGGCGAGGTCCGGGAGGGCGTGACCACGCAGATCATGGGCGAAGGCAACTCGATGGGTCCGCTCAATGACGCCATGAAGAAGGCGATGAAGGACGAGCAGGGCGACATCCGCTACGAGATCGAATGGACGACGCTCGCGGAATACCTCGCCTTTCTCGAGACGAAGGGTGTCGCCCAGAACGTGGCCTCCTACCTCGGGGCGGCCACGGTTCGGACGTACGTTCTGGGGCTCGACGACGTCCAGCCCACCCCCGCGCAGCTGGAGGAGATGCGCGAGGTGGTGCGCAAGGAGATGGCGGCGGGCGCACTCGGCATCGGCTCGTCGCTCATCTATGCCCCCGCGATGTACGCGACCACGGAGGAGCTCGTCGAGCTCTGCAAGGTCGCCGCCCGGTACAAGGGCAAGTACATCTCGCACATCCGGAGCGAGGGCGACCGCCTGCTCGAGTCGGTGGACGAGCTCGTGCGCATCGCCAGAGAAGCGAAGATCCCCGCGGAGATATACCACCTCAAGGCGGCGGGCCAGGCGAACTGGCCGAAGATGGACGCGGTGATCGCCAAGGTGGAAGCGGCGCGGAGGCAAGGCCTCGCCGTCACCGCGGACATGTACACGTACATCGCGGGGGCGAGCGGCTTCGACGCCTGCATTCCCCCCTGGGCGCGGGCGGGCGGCTACGACGCGCTCTACCCGCGGCTCGCCGACCCCGCCACGCGCGCGCGCATCGTGGCGGAGATGAAGGATCCGAAGGGCTGGGAGAGCCTCTGCATCCTTTCCGGCTCCCCGGAGCGCATCATGGTCGTGGCCTTCCGCAACGACGCGCTGAAGCCGCTCACGGGAAAGACGCTGGCCGAGGTCGCGGCCCTGCGGGGCAAGGACTGGACGGAGACGGTGCTGGACCTCGTGGCCGAGGACCGCTCGCGGGTGGGGACCGTCTTCTTCCAGATGACGGAGGACAACGTCCGCAAGCAGATCCGGCTTCCCTGGGTCTCGTTCGGCTCCGACGCGGAGTCGATGGCCCCCGAGGGCGTCTTCCTCAAGTCGATGCCGCACCCCCGTGCCTACGGCAACTTCGCGCGGCTTCTCGGCCGCTACGTGCGCGACGAGAAGGTCATCACGCTCACCGAGGCCATCCGCCGACTCACCTCGTTGCCCGCCACGAACCTCGGGCTCGACCGGCGAGGCCGGCTGAAGGAAGGGTTTTTCGCCGACGTGGTCGTTTTCGACCCCGCCACGATCGCCGACCGCGCCACGTTCGAGGCGCCTCACCAGTACTCCGTGGGGGTGAAGCACGTGCTCGTGAACGGAGTGCCCGTGCTGCGGGACGGGCAGCCCACGGGGTCGCTGCCGGGACGCGCCCTCTACGGGCCGGGGCGGACGCAGCGTTAGGTCGTGGACCGTCGCCTGGCCGTCGTCGGTGCCGGGGGCTTCGTGGGGCGGCATGTCGTCACCCGGGCTGCCGCTGAGGGTTGGCATGTCGTCGGAATCGTGCGCTCCGTTGCGGCAGCCCGGGTCGTTGGCGAGGGTGGTGGCCATCCCGCGGAAGCCGCCTCCCTCCAAGCCGACCTTCTGGCTCCACATCTTGCCGGCTGCCTCGCCATAGTTCACCTGGCCATGATTGGCTCCCAAGGGCGTGGCGAGACCTACGAGTCGGTCAACGTCCGCGGGACGGAGGAGGTCGCGGCCGCGGCCGCCCGCGCGGGAGTGCCACGAGTCGTCGTCTTCTCGGGGCTGGGTGTCGCCCGCTTCGGGCAGGCCCCGCGATGCACCAACCCCTACTTCCTGTCCAAGCTCGCCGCGGAGGTTTCGCTCTTCCGCTCGGGTCTCGAGACCGTGGTGTTCCGCCCGTCTTACGTGTTCGGGCCGGGCGATCCGTTCGTCCCTCGGCTCGTCAAGGAAATGGCGGGCGGCGAGGTCGAGCAGCCGGGGGACGGCTCGTATCGCCTCCAGCCCGTCGCCGTGGGCGACGCCGTGGCCGCCGTCCTCGCGTCGATCGAGGGGTCGGCACCGCCCCGGCCCCGGGTCTTCGACCTCGTCGGCCCCGAGCCCCTACGCTTCGACCGCTTCCTGCAGCGGCTGGGGGAGGCGGCGGGGAAGGCGGGAACGTTCCGCGTGCGGAGCGTTTCCCTCGAGGAGGCGGACCGCCGCGCGCGCGCCGGCGGCTTCCACGGGATGACGCCGGACGCCCTGGATTGCCTGCTGTGCGACGAGATCGCGGAGCCGGGCCCCCTCGCCGCGCTCGTGGGCCGACCCCTGACGCCGCTCGATGCCGTGATCCGCGGCGCCCTCCCGAAGGCCTGAGGCGGATGGCGGCGGAGGCGGAGGTCGCCGTCGTCGGGAGCGGCGTGATGGCGGGGGCGGTGGCCTGGGAGCTGGCGCGGGGGGGCCGTCGTCCGATCCTCGTCCCTGCGGCGCTCCCGCTTCCAGAGACGGGCCACGTCGCGTCGGGCCCCGCGATGCCCTACGCGCAGGTAGCGCGAGACCTCGGGCACGACGCGGCGCTCGCGATCTGGAGGCACTACCGGGAAAGCCACGAACGCCTGCGGTCCTTCCTCGCCGGCCTTCCCCACGACTGCGGGTACGGGCGACCAGGTGCTTTCCTCCTCGCCCTGGAGCGGGAAGGCGCGGTGCTCCTCGCGGACTCCGAGGACGTCCTCCGGGAGGACGGGTTCGCGGGCGAGTTTCTGGACCACTACATGCTGGAGACGCGCCTCCCGCTCTTCGGCTTTGCCGGGGGTTATTGGGCGGCGGACGACGCCCTGGTGGACGCGGGCCGGCTCGCGGAGGCGCTCCGAGGCGCGGCGGAGGAGCGGGGGGCCATAGTCGCAGACGTGGGAGTCGCGGTGCGAGAGGTCGCAATGGACGGAAGCCTCGTCGAGATCGGTGGGGATCGCGGCCGGGTGAAGGCGGGGCGCGTCGTCATCACTGATGCGGCGTCCCTGCCCGCGGCCGGAGGTGCTCGACTGACGCGGACCGTAAACGTGATGGAGGCGGCCGTGGCGGACGGGCTCGAGCTGCCGCCCCTCGCCCGCGGGGCGGACGGCCGATTTCGCTGGCAGTCGGGGGAGGGTGTCGTTCGGCTCGAGGCCCATCGCGATCTCGACGTCGAGGAGCTGCGGACGCGGCTCACCCTGCACGAGCCCTCGGTCCGGCGCGAGGCGGCCGCGATCGCCACGGCGGACGGGTGTCCCGTCGTGGGCCCCGCGCGCGACAACGAGCGTCTCGTCCTCGCGTGCAGCGCCGAGCCTTGCGGCATCGCGTTCGGGATCGGGCGCTGGATCGCCGAGTGGCTGCGGACGGGGCGCGACCCCACTCCCGGTCCCTTCCGAGCCGCGCGCCACACTTGACGCCTCGCGGGTCCCGCGTATGATCTGGCTCAACGTCTTCTACGATCGGCGGCCACCGGTCCCCATTTTCGCGGAGGTTTTCTCCATGTCGCGAGCCGCCTTCCGATGCCTCGCCGCCGGTTTCGTCGTCGCCCTCGCCGCCGTCTCCCCGGTCCGGGCCCAGTCCCGTCTCACCGGGGCGGACATCGTGGGCCGCGTGACGGACGAGTCGAAGGCCGTGCTCCCCGGGGCCACCGTCACCGTGGTGAACCGGGACACCAACCTGACGCGCACCGCCACGAGCGACGCGCAGGGCGAGTACAAGATCCCCGCCCTGCCTCCCGGAACCTACAAGGTCACGGCGGGAGTCCAGGGCTTCGCCAACCAGACGCGCGACGCGGTGACCCTCCAGCTCGGCCAGACGGTCGATCTCGACTTCACGCTGAAGATCGCGGGGGCCCAGGAGGAGCTCACGATCGTCGGCGAATCGCCCGTGGTGGACGCGACCGACACGCGGTGTCCTCGGTGGTGGGCCAGCAGCAGATCGAGAACCTGCCCATCAACGGGCGCAACTTCATCAGCTTCTCCGATCATCACGCCCGGGCGTGACCACCGACCGCACGCCCCAGCAGGGCGCGTCCGCCACCTCCGGCCTCTCCTTCACCGGCCAGCGCGCGCGCTCCAACAACATCATGGTGGACGGGCTCGACAACAACGACCCGATCGTGGGCGCGGTGCGCGCCACCTTCAGCCAGGAGGCCATCCGCGAGTTCCAGGTGCTCACCAACTCCTACTCCGCGGAGTTCGGCAAGGCCTCGGGCGGGGTCGTCAACATCGTGACCAAGAGCGGCACCAACGAGCTCCACGGCAACGCCTTCTTCTACTTCCGCGACGAGAGCCTGAACGCGAAGGACCACTTCGAGAAGTACGACGTCTTCGGCGACCCCGTCGACCGCGAGAAGGCGCCCTTCAGCCAGAACCAGTGCGGGCGCCACCCTCGGCGGCCCCATCCGCAAGGACCAGACGTTCTTCTTCCTCTCCTTCGAGCGGCTGGACATCAACGCCAACAACTTCGTCAACATCGACCCGGCGGCGGCCGACCGTCCTGAGCGCGGCCGGCTTCCCGGTGCAGACTGGGGCAACGTGCCCTACGACTTCAAGACCACGCGAGGTCCTGGGCAAGATCGACCACCAGTGGAGCCCCAACCACACCCTCGTCTTCCGCGGCCAACTACTCGGACACCACGAACGAGAACATCGAGCCCTTCGGCGGCATCGTGGCCCGCAGCCGGGGCGCGGTGCAGCTCCGCAAGGACTGGTCGCTCTCCGCCTCCCAGACCGACATCCTCTCCTCGCGCTGGGTGAACGAGGCGCGCGTGCAGTTGGCGCAGCGAGGACCAGAAGATCAACTCCCTCGACCCCAACTGCGGCGGGCCCTGCGACAGCGAACGACGAGGGCGGACCGACGCTCGAGGTGACGGGCGTGGCCAGCGTGGGGCGGCAGCGCTTCACGCCCCAGCCGCGGCACGAACGACGCGCATCCAGGTCATGGACACCGTGAGCTTCTTCGGCGGGCAACCACTCCGTGAAGGCGGGCATCGACTTCAACTACATCAACACCGCAGAACACGGCGCCTGCCCCTGCACTTCGGCGGGCGCTACATCTTCCAGCCCCTGCCCGCGGTTCCCGGCCTCGGGCTTCCCGCGCCCATCAGCGCGCTCCAGGCCCTCGCTCTCGGTCTGCCCGCCGCCTACGTGCAGGGCTACGGCGACGCGTCGGCGCGCCCTACGGCTACAAGGACCTCTCGCTGTTCGTGCAGGACGAGTGGCGGGTGACGCCGCAAGCTGACCCTCAAGCCCGGGCATCCGCTACCAGAAGCAGTTCTGGCCGACGACATCGACTACACGGTCTCCGACGTGGGCGGCAGCGCGCTTCACCTACACGTTCCCGCAGGACAGCAACAACTTCGCGCCGCGCCTGGCCGTGGCCTTCGATCCCGAGCGGCAACGGCCGCACGTCGCCTCCACGCGGCCTACGGGATCTTCTTCGACAACCAGATCGCCGGGCTCTCGGGCATCACCAACGGCATCAACGGCGACGCCGACGGCGTGCGGACGCTGCGTCCTGCGCTTCCCCGCCAGCATCGCTCCCTGGCGTGCGCCCGGCCACCGGCTCCCCGAGCCCACGACGCCCTACCCGAGCCTGGTGATCCCGATCGACCCCGGCCTCGAGACGCCCTGCGCGCAGCAGGCGGCGGTCGGCTTCGACCAGGCCCTCGGCCAGCGACTTCGCGGTGACCGCCAACTTCATCTGCGTGCGCGGCAAGGACCAGCTCGGCACGATCGACTACAACCCCGTGATCCCCGCGCTCGGCGCGGGCCGCCGGCCCAACGACGTGGACGGCGTCGCCGGGCACCTCCGCCTCCGTCCTGCAGTACACGTCGTTCGGGGAGACCTGGTACCGGGCCTCACCGTCTCGCTGAGCAAGCGCTTCAGCCACAACTACCAGTTCCTCGTCGTCGTACACGCTCTCGAAGGCCGAGGACAACTCCACGGACTTCCAGAGCGCCTTCATCCCCCAGGACAACGGGCGGGGCCGGAATCCCGCGGACCGCATCGGCGTGCCCCTCGGCTTCGACCCCGAGCTCGAGAAGGGCCCGGCCACCCACGACCAGCGTCACCGCTTCGTGCTCTCCGGCCTCTACCGCTTCCCGCTGGGACTTCCAGCTCTCCACGATCGTCACCGCCGCCTCCGGCCGGCCCTACACGCCGCTCGCGGGCGCGGACCTGAACGGCGACGGCGACGGCGGGGCTTTCCCGTCCCGACCGTGCGCGGACGCAATCCCGCGAGCCAGGCCTCGAGCGTCGGCCGCAACAGCGAGACGATGGACGAGCACATTCATCGTGGACCTGCGGCTCAGCAAGAGGTTCAAGCTCGGCAGCACGGCGTCCTTCGACCTGATCGCGGAGGCCTTCAACCTCTTCGACCGGACGAACTTCCGCGAGATCAACAACATCTTCGGCACCGGGGCATTCCCGGCGAGCCCGCTGCTCCTCTACGGGCACTACGAGCAGGCCCTCCCCCCTCGGCAGATCCAGCTCGCGCTGAAGCTGAACTTCTAGGGGGAGGCCTAGACCGGCTCCGCCTCGCGCTCCACGAGGGCCCGGAAGCCCTCGCGGAGCGCGCGCGTCTTCTCCCCGGGCCGTCCGTCGCCGATCGTCTCCCCGTCGATCCGCACCACGGGCAGGATCTCGCGCGACACGCTCGTGACGAAGGCCTCGCTCGCCGCGGGCAGCTCGTCCCGGCGGATCGCGGTCGTGTCGAGAGGCAGGAGATCGCGCGCGATCTCGAGGACGAGGGACCGCGTCACGCCGAGGAGGGCGAGCGCCTCCTCCGTGCGGAGCCTTCCCCCGAGCACCGCGAAGAAGTTGCTGGTGAGGCCCTCGAGGAGGGAGCCGTCCTCGGCGACGAGGAGGCCTTCGTGTATCCCGGGGGGCAGCTCCCGGTAGGCGCGGTCCGCGGTGGCGATGAAGTGCGTGTCCTTGCGGTGGGGATCCTCGCGGCGGACGTCCAGCGTCTGAGCGGCAATGCCCTGCTCGTAGAGGGCGGGGGGGAGCGGCTCGAAGGGTTCGATGGAGACGAAGAGGCGAGGAGGGGCGTACGTCAGGCGGATCCGCGATTCGCGAAAGGCGGTGGCATCGAGGGCGCCGGAAAGGCCGCGGCGCACGACCGCGGAGGCGAGCGGAACCGGTCCGTCGGGGAGCGACTCCTGGAGCCGGCGCACGTGCTGGGCGAGGCGGAGCACACGCCGGCCACCGTACGTCCGCAGGCTCGTGTAGGAGCCCGGGGGGAGGTGGGCGGATGCCTCCCCCATGCCGGCGGCCTGCCCGAGGAGACGGAGACCGGCAGCATCGATCTCGAAAGTCGATGTGCTTCCGCGAGCCACGACCGCCATGATGCCACACCTGAGCCCTGGAGACGCAGGTGACGATCGAATTCTTAAGTCATTGTTCTGTAGTGCCATACGAAAGAGTCCACCATGAGCGAGTTGACAAAGGCACGCTCATGGTCGACCCTTGACGGGTCCCCGTAGTGAGGAGGAGCCCGCCGTGAGCAAGATCATCGGAATCGACCTCGGGACGACCAACTCGGTCGTGGCCGTCATGGAGGGGGAGGACCCCGTCGTCATCCCGAACCCCGAAGGAGCGCGGACGACCCCTTCGGTGGTGGCGTTCGCGAAGGGCGGGGAGAGGCTCGTGGGCCAGGTGGCCAAGCGCCAGGCCGTCACGAATCCCGAGAACACCGTCTTCTCCATCAAGCGCTTCATGGGCCGGAAGTACGGCGAGGTCAACGAAGAGCAGAAGATGGTCCCCTACAAGGTGGTGGAGGCGACGAACGGCGACGTGCGGATCTCCGTGGAGGGCAAGATGTACTCGCCCCCCGAGATCTCCGCGATGATCCTCCAGAAGATGAAGGACGCCGCCGAGCAGCACCTCGGAGAGAAGGTCACGAAGGCGGTGATCACGGTCCCCGCGTACTTCAACGACTCTCAGCGGCAGGCGACCAAGGACGCGGGCAAGATCGCGGGGCTCGAGGTCCTGCGCATCGTGAACGAGCCCACGGCGGCCGCGCTCGCCTACGGCCTCGACAAGAAGAAGGACGAGACGATCGCGGTCTACGACTTCGGAGGGGGTACGTTCGACATCTCGGTGCTCGAGGTGGGCGAGGGCGTCGTGGAGGTGAAGGCGACGAACGGCGACACCCACCTGGGGGGGGACAACCTCGACCAGCGGGTGATCGACTGGATCGTGGCGGAGTTCAAGAAGGACCAGGGGATCGACCTCTCGAAGGACAAGATGGCCCTCCAGCGCCTCAAGGAGGCGGCGGAGAAGGCGAAGTGCGAGCTCTCCACCACACTCGAGAGCGAGATCAACCTGCCCTTCGTGACCGCGGATGCGAGCGGGCCGAAGCACCTGGCCCTCAAGCTGTCGCGGGCCCGGCTCGAGCAGCTCGTGGGCGACCTCCTCGACAAGACGATGGGCCCCGTGCGCCAGTGCCTCAAGGACGCGGGCGTCGAGCCCAAGGACATCGACGAGGTCGTGCTCGTGGGCGGCTCCACGCGGATCCCGAAGGTCCAGCAGCTCGTCAAGGACTACTTCGGCAAGGACCCCCACAAGGGCGTGAACCCCGACGAGGTGGTGGCGGTGGGGGCGGCCATCCAGGCGGGTGTCCTCTCCGGCGAGGTCAAGGACCTGCTCCTCCTCGACGTCACGCCGCTTTCCCTGGGCATCGAGACCCTGGGCGGCGTCAAGACGAACCTCATCGAGCGCAACACCACCATCCCCACGAAGAAGAGCGAGGTCTTTTCGACCGCGGCGGACAGCCAGACGTCGGTGGAGATCCACGTCCTGCAGGGCGAGCGGCCGATGGCCGCGGACAATCGGACGCTCGGCAAGTTCCAGCTCGTGGGCATCCCTCCCGCCCCCCGCGGCGTTCCCCAGATCGAGGTGACGTTCGACATCGACGCCAACGGCATCGTCAACGTGTCCGCCAAGGACCGGGCCACCGGGAAGTCGCAGGCGATCACGATCACCGCGAGCTCCGGCCTCGCGAAGGACGAGGTCGAGCGCATGGTGAAGGAAGCCCAGTCCCACTCGGACGAGGACCTGAAGCGGCGCGACGAGACGGAGGCCCGGAACCGCGCGGACACGCTCATCTACACCACCGACAAGACGCTCCAGGAGAACAAGGACAAGGTGCCGGAGGCGGAGGCGAAGGCCGTGGAAGAGGCGCTCGCGGACGCGCGCAAGGCGGTGGAGGAAGGCGGCAAGGAGCGGATCGAGCGCGCGGTGCAGGACCTCACGAAGGCTTCGCACAAGCTCGCGGAGACCCTCTACCAGAAGACGCAGGCCCCCCCCTCGGAAGGGGCGGGGGGAGGCGAAGGCGCTCCCTCCGGGGACAAGAAGGACGGCGGCGACGTCATCGACGCGGAGGTCGTCGACAAGAAATAGGTCATGGACCTCTACGAGCTCCTGGGCGTGCGGAAGAACGCGAGCACGACGGACATCCGTCGCGCCTTCCAGAAGCGCGCCCGCGCCCTCCACCCCGACCTGAACCCCGGCGACCCCGTGGCCGCGGAGCGGTTCCGCGAGGTGGAGCACGCCTTCGAGACGCTCTCCGACCCCCAGAGCCGGGGGGCGTACGATCGCGGCGATCCCGGCCCGAAAACCGCGGCTCCCGCCCTCCAGGGCGGCTTCGAGGGCTTCGACTTCTCCGCGCAGTTGCGGGTGGAGTCGGTGGGCTTCCACGACATCTTCGAGGCGCCGCCGTCGACCGCGTCCTCCCCCGCGGCCCTCCAGGGTGAAGACCTCGAGCAGGCGACGCGCCTCTCCTTCGAGGAGAGCCTGAAGGGGACGCACCGCCGCGTCCACCTCGTGCGCTTCGAGCCTTGCGAGGGCTGCGGGGGGGCGGGCGAGGTGCCCTACGGTCCCGTGCCCTGCCCGCGATGCCAGGGCACCGGCCAGGTCCGCGGGAGCCGAGGACACATGATCTTCTCGCGGCCGTGCGCGGACTGCGACGGCAGCGGACGCCTAGAGCGCCGCTCCTGCGCGCGGTGCTCGGGGGAGGGACGGACGATCGGCAGCGAATGGCTCGACGTCCAGATCCCCCCGGGCGTGGGCGACGGGTCCTTCGTACGGCTTCCCGGCTGCGGGAACGCGGGCCGCCGCAGCGCCTCCCCCGGAGACTTCGTGCTCGCCGTGCAGGTCGAGGCGCATCCCGATTTCCGCCGCGAGGGGGAGGACCTCTTCGGCCGCGTCCCGGTCAGCATGACGGAGGCCGCGCTGGGCGCCCACGTGGAGGTGAGGACCCCCGAAGGGCCCGTGACCATCGAGGTCCCCGCGGGGACGCAGAACGGCCAGCGCTTCCGCCTGCGCAAGCGCGGCATGCCCCGGCTGGGTGAGGCGGGGCGGGGCGATCTCTTCGTGGAGGCCCAGGTGGTGATTCCCGCCGTGACCGACGACCGCGGACGCGCCCTGCTGCGCGAGCTGGCGGAGATCCAGCCCCAGGACGTGCGGCGCGCGTCCCCCGCGCCGGAGGAGGGCTGAGCATGGCGCGGGGCCGCCGTCCGCGGGCCGAGGGCACGGGCCGTCCCTCGCCGGCCGCGGGCAAGTACTACATGATCAGCGTCGTGTCCAAGAACTACGGGATCCACCCCCAGACGCTGCGGCTCTACGAGCGCGAAGGCCTCTTGAAGCCCTCGCGGACGGAGGGCAACACCCGGCTCTACTCGGAGGACGACCTCCGGCAGCTCGAGGTGGTCCTGAACCTCACCCGCGACCTGGGGGTCAACCTCGCGGGGGTCGAGATCGTCCTCAACATGCGTCGCAAGATGGAGCAGGTCCAGGGCGAGGTGGCGGCGTTCGTGTCGTGGGTTCGCCAGGAGCTCGTGCGCACGAACCAGGAGGGTTGGCAGGAGAGGCTGCAGCAGGCTCTCGTGCGGCTGCCTCCCACCACCAAGGCCGCCCCTTCGGTCGCGGACGCCGCTCCGGTGGGGGCGGGCGCGTCCGGAGGAAGCCACAAGGGAACGTTCGACGCTCCTTAGCGTCTTATAATCCGGACTTCCCAGGCGGCCCCATGGCGTCGACCAAGAAACCCCGGAAGGACGCCTCCCCCGACGACGAGAACGGACGCAAGCGGTCCCGCGAGGCCACGGGGGACAGCCTCAACGCGTACATCCGCGAGATCGCCAAGTTCAAGCCCCTGCCCGCGGACGAGGAGAAGGACCTGGGGCGGCGCATCCAGCGGGGGGACCCGGAGGCGCTGAAGCACCTCATCGAGTGCAACCTGCGCTTCGTCGTGGCCTACTCCAAGCGCTACCGAGGGCTCGGGATGAGCTACCTCGACCTCATCCACGAGGGCACTCTCGGGCTCATGGAGGCGGCGAAGCGTTTCGACCCCGAGCGGGGCGTGAAGTTCATCTCCTACGCGGTGTGGTGGGTGAGGCAGGCGATCTTCCACGCCCTGTCCGAGCACGCGCGCGTCTTCCGCCTGCCCCAGAAGCTCTCCGGCCAGGTCTCCAAGGTGGCGAGCGCGCGCGACCGGCTGGCCCGGGAGCTCGAGCGGCCGCCCACCACGGAGGAGGTGGCCAAGAAGACGGAGCTCACTCCCGAGCAGGTGGAGACACTCCTCCTCGCCGCGGGAGACGACGTGTCGCTTTCCGCGGCGGTGGGGGAGGAGGGAACCATGGAGCTCGGGGACACGCTCGAGCAGGACACGATCCCCTCCGTCGAGCTCGAGATGATGCGCTCCTCGTTCGAGCAGCGGATCCAGGCGATGGTGTCCGACCTCGAGGAAAAGGAGCGCGAGGTCATCCGCATGCGCTTCGGCCTCGACGGGGAGGAGCCGCGCACGCTGCAGGAGATCGGGGAAGCCCTGGGGCTATCCCGGGAGCGCATCCGCCAGATCGAGAGCAAGGCCAAGGAGAAGCTGCGGCGGAGCCGGGAAGCCCAGGGGCTGCGCGGCTACCTGAACTGAGCCACAATCGAGCCATGGATCGCCACTGCCCGCAGTGCGGCGGAACCGGCTTCGTCATCGCCGAGCGCGAGGGTCGAGGGTTCGCGACCCCCTGCGCTTGCCGGCGCCCTTCCGGCGACGCCTTCCTCGCCGCCACGCGGATCCCTCCGCGCTACGAGCACTGCTCCCTCGCCACCTTCGAGCCCGGCAATTCCTCGCTCTCCGCCGGCCTGGAAAAGGCGATGAACTACTGCGCGGGCTACCCGCACCTCGGGGAGGACGAGGGGCTGGGTCTGCTGCTCAGCGGCAGCAACGGCGTGGGCAAGACCCACCTCGCGGTGGCGGTGCTGCGGGAGCTCGTCACGGGCAAGGGCGTGCGCGGGCGGTTCTGGGATTTCCACGAGCTCATCCGCGAGATCAAGAACTCCTACGACCCCGAGACGAAGACGAGCGAGCTCCAGGTCCTGGAGCCGGTGGTGGAGATGGACGTGCTGCTCCTCGACGACCTCGGGGCCTGGAAGATGACGGACTGGATGAACGACACGCTCTTCTACATCCTGAACAGCCGCTACCTCGCGAAGCGGCCGACGATCATCACCACGAACTACCATGATGCCGACATGGAAACGGTCAAGAAGGCCGACTTCCACCAGCGCAAGGAGTTCTTCGTGGACCGCGTAGGGCTGCGCCTGCGCTCGCGCCTCATGGAGATGTGCCTGGTGGTCCGACTCGAGGGCAACGACCATCGCGAGGCGCGCCAGGCCGGGAACCGGGTGGCGGTACGGGGCACTCCCGGCTCCTCCGGCGGCCGGTGACAGGGATCGATCTACCGTCCTACACGAGGGCTAGGCTACGCTATCTCCAAGAGAGGCTCCCATGTCGAATTGGATCGTCGTCCTGATCGCGTTGGCGGTAGTGCTGCCCGTTCCCGCAGAGGCCGGCAAGAAGAAGGGTAAGAAGGACGACGACGTGGTGGTGACGTTCTCCACTCACGACCGGGATTCCGTGCAGGTCTACTTCGTGGAGAAGAACGGACGTGGCAAGTGTCCCCCGGGCCTCGCCAAGAAGAACAACGGCTGCCTCCCTCCCGGACAGGCAAAGAAGCGGTACACGGTCGGCCATCCGTTGCCTCCCACGATCGTCGTCCATGAGGTGCCGCCGGAGCTCACGGTGAGGATCGGCCCCGCCCCTGCCGGCTATCGCTATGCCGTCGTGGACGGCGATCTCGTGAAGCTCGCGGTGGGGACGCTGCTCGTGGTGGACGCCATCCAGGGCCTCGTCGAGTAGCCTCGGCCTCCACGACCGCTGACTACGTCTGGCTGGTGGAGACGAAGCCCAGGACCTTGCTCGCGAGGAGCGCGGTCGTGCCGGTGAAGCGCAGGCCGGCGACGGTGAGGCCGTCGGGAGTCGTCCGGTGCCAGCGCACCTCGGCTCCCAGAGTGAGGTGAGTGGTGTCCTCCACCCCGTGCAGGACCACCCGCACGTGGTCGCCCTTCTCGACCGGCTCGTGGAGCTCGATGCGGCAACCGGCCGCTCCCACGTCCACGATCTGGCCGGGGACGCGGATGTCGCGGCTGCGGAGGTCGACGTCCACCTTCATCAGCAGGGGGCGCCTCAGCCGGCGCCGCTTCTCCGTGCGGTCGTTCGACCCGAGCCAGCCGGAGAGCTTGTGGGCGACGCCCACGAGCTCCTCGGCGCTCGCGGGCTTGACGAGGTAGGCGGCCGCGCCCTTGGTGATGGCCTCCGAGAAGCTGTCGATGTCGGCGTCGTAGGCGAGGACGACCACCGGCACCCCCACGAGGGCGGCGTGCCCGCGCACGCTGCGGAAGCTCGCCATGCGCTCGGGGAGGCTGCCGCAGTCGTCGAGGACCACGAGGCGGGGAGGGACGATGTCGGGCATGCCTCCGAGCTCGACCTCGGTGGCCGCCGCCACCTCGAGCCCGCCACGCATCAGGACGCCCTCGACCCACGCGCGATCCTCGGTGTCCGGGCCGACGACCAGCGTGTACTGGTAGCGGGCGTTCGGGCCGTCGCCGACCGTCAATCCATGCCCGCCGAGCGCGTGGAAGAGGCCCCTCCCTTGCCCAGGGTGAGCAGGTAGGCGCGGACCGCCTCGATCTGCTTCTTCTGGTCCCCGCCCAGGATCTCCGGGTAGGCGTTCTCCGACGGGTCCGCGGGGAAGTTGGCGGGCATGCGCGTCCCCGGCTGGATGCGCAGGGGGTCGGCGAGCCAGTGGGGGAGCCAGTCCGCGCGCAGGCGCCGGGGCACGTTCGCGAGGTCCGGGGCCATGTTGGCGGGGTCCTGGTTGGGGAGCTTCCCCGCCACCACGTGGCACTTCACGCACTGCCACTTGTTGAAGAGATCCTGCCCCACCGCCACCATCGCGGGCTGGACGACCGGCTTCGGCTCGTAGGGATAGGGGACGCGGTCTTGCGCGGCGAAGTACTGGGTGACTGCGTTCAGCTCCTCCTCCGTGAACTGGAAGGTGGGCATGCGCAGCGAGAGCCAGGGGCGGATCTCGTTCGAGGGGTCGTCGAGGAAATCGTGCAGCCAGTCCGTGTGGACGCGCGCCCCTTCGCCCATCTTCGACTTCGCGTTGTAGAGCATCGGGGGGGAGAGGGCCTGGGCCTGGATCACGTCCCCCCCGGAGCTCTCGAGCTGGTCTTCCACCACCGCGCGGATCGCCCCGCCCTTCTCGCCGATCTGGTGGCAGGCCTGGCAGTTCCACTGGCGCACGAGCCGGCGCCCCTTCTCCACGATCCGTTCGTCGGCGGAGAGCTGCCTCTGGGCGGCGAGGGGCACCTGCTCCTTGGTGAGGGACATGACCGCGGTCACGATCGCGTCCGCGTCCTCGGACGCGAAGTGGAACTTGGGCATGCGCAGGAGCTCTTCCGGGCGCTTCTCCTTGTCCACGTCGAAGACGCGGGGCTCAATGAGCTTCCGGTGCAACCAGGCGGGCAGGGTGTGGGGGATCTTGCCGTGCTCGTAGCCGAAGTCGAGCCGCTCCACGAGCTTCGACCCCTCTTCCGTCAGCTCGACGCCGATGGGGGAGGTCTTCTCGAACCCGGGGATGTTGTGGCAGCCGAAGCAGCCGTAGCGACCGATCGTCTTCTCCCCGAGGAAGAGCGTGCGCTTCTCGTCGGGCATGATCTCGAGCTGGCGCTTGGCCTCCGCCACCGAGTACTGCCCCTCCAGGTACTGGTTGAGGATGATGTCGTCGCGGACCGCCTTGTCCAGGGCAGGCCGCGGCCGGGCCGCGAATTCCTCGTTCTTCAGGCTCATGAGATAGGCGGTGACGTCGCCCGCCTCCTTCTCGGTGAGCCGCAGGTTGGGCATCCGCGTGTCGTGCCAATAGCCCCTGGGGTTGCGAACCCAGGCGTAGAGCCAGCCCGCGTTGACCTTGCTCCCCGTACCCTCGAGGCGGGGACCGTGATGGCGGAAGTTGGCGGGGCGAGCGATGCCGGTTTCCCCGCGCCTGTCGTCTCCCACCCGGTGACAGCCCAGGCAACCCACGGACTCGAAGAGCCTGCGGCCGGAAACGAGATCCCCCGCGGGCGGAGCCGGGTATTCTTTCTTGCCCGACTTGGCCATGACGTAGGCGACGGCCGCGTTTGCTTCCGCGTCGTTGCGGGCCTTCTGCTCCGCCGTCTCGTTGATGCGCACGTCCCAGACCTGGGGCATGCGAGTGGCCCGGAAGGCCTTCGGCTCCTTGACCCAGCGGTAGATCCAGTCCTCGCTCGTCTTGCTCGCGATCTCCTTGAGGTCGGGGGCGGGCTTGCGGAGGCTCTCCCAGCCCTTGATCTTGTGACAGCCGTAGCAGCCGAACCGCTCGACGAGGAGGACACCCGCGTTCAGGCGCTCCGCCTTCGGCACCTCCACGACGCCCTGGTGGCACTTGAGGCACTGCGACTCCGTCGTGCCCTTGGCCGTCATGGGGAGGTCCCAGTAATGCCACCGCTCGTACTCGTGCGTCTTCGAGTACTTGCCCCAGGCCTTCTCCTGATCCTTCGTCGACGGCGTGTGGACGGCGCTCACGAATCCCGTGGCTCGCCCGCGCCCCTGGTGGCAGACGGTGCAGCCGACCTTGTCCACCGGGTGGGGGCCCTGGAGGTAGAGCTCGAAGTCCGGGTGCGTGGTGAAGGGCTGGGGCGCCGCCTCGTAGCCCTTCTTGTCGATGCCGAGGTGGCAGGTGGTGCAGCGGTCGACCTTCGGCGTGCTGCTGAAGATCACGTCGTCCTGGAGGTTGGCGGTGATGACCTGGTTGACCTTCAGGGAGGGGTTGGCGAGGTCGAGGATGGGCAGGTTACGGGCGAACGAGACGAAGCCGGGCTGGATCTTGCGTAGCTTCTCCTCCAGCCGGTCCTTCTGGGTGAAGAGCTCCTGCTGCTCCTTCTGGGCCGCGAGGCGCGTGGCCTCGAGCTCGTTCAGCCGGGCCTGGGCGGCATCGCGCTCCGCGATCACCTTCTCGAGGTCCAGCCGGTAGGCGCGCCACTGGTCCTCCATCTTGCGGAGGCTCTTCAGGAGCCCGTCCGCGGCGGAGGACTTCTTGTGGAGCGCTTCCTCGTACTGGAAGCGGACCACGTCGATGCGCGCCTTGGTGAAGCGGAAGTTCTGGTCCACCGCGTACCAGCGGGCGTTCAGCTTGGCGAGCTCCGCCTCCGCCTTCTTGATGTCGGCGAAGCGCGCCCGCTCTTCCTCTCGACCGCGGGCGATCGCGGCCACGAGCCCCTCGCGCTTGCCCGCGTCCACCTTGCCCAGGGCTTCCTCGATCTGCTTCTGGGTGAGGGTGACCTCGAGCTTGTTGAACTGGAGCTGGTACTTCTTCCACTCGCGGTTGTAGTCCGCCCAGATCATCCACGAGAGCGCGAGGAAGAGCGTGATCGAGGAAAGGGCGAAGACCACGTTGAGCTTGTGGGTGCGCGCGACCATCTGGGGGTCGCGGCCGGGTTCTATCTTGGCCATGGTCGCTTCCCCGCTAGATGTTGAAGAAGATTTCCGGCAGGGCCACGATGTACTTCAGGTCGACGGTCCAGCGGAGGATCATCTTGATGGGGAGCGCGACCATCCCCAGGAGCAGCATGACGAAGACGGAGTAGCGCCAGGGCCCGAGCTTCACGAAGTACTTCTTGAGGAGCGTCCGGGTGAGGAGCCCGGGAAGCACCAGGAGGTAGAAGAGCACGAGGAGGATGCCCGGGCAGCTCGCGCACGAACATGTTCGCGGGGAGGCCGGTGTTGAGCATCTTCACCCAGAAGTACTCGGACAGGTTCACGTTGACCAGCGCTTCGAGCTTGTGGAGATCCCAGTACTCGTAGGGGCCGAAGAAGTTCCAGTTCGGGCCGCGGAGGAAGGTGCCGAGGATGACGAGGAGCACCCACATGATGAGGAAGCCGAAGAGGAAGATGCTGATCTCGACCTTGCGCTCCTTGAACGTGTAGTAGCCGTTCCCCTTCGGGTTCAGGTCGATGTAGGGGATGGCCATGAGCCCCACGATGATGAGGCTCGGGAAGACGACGCCGGCGAGCCAGGGGTCGTAGTAGACGAGCATCTCCTGGAGGCCGAGGAAGTACCAGGGAGCCTTGCTGGGGTTCGGGGTGCGCGCGGGGTTCGCGGGCTCCTCGATGGGGGCTTGGAAGGCGAGGCCCCAGGCCACGAGCACGATGCTCCCGATGACCATGCAGAGCATCTCGGTGTAGACGAGGTCCGGCCACACCCACGTCTTCTCGTTCTCCCCCTCGCTCGCCTCCCCCGGGGGCAGGCCCTTGGCGATGCGCTCGTCGTTCTCTATCGCCTGGTGCATCGAGAGCCACAGGAAGAAGCCGACGAGGAAGAGCATGGCCACGATCGGGATGTTGTCCGGCTTCTTCACGATGAGCGCGAAGTCGGGGTCGAGCATGGAGACGGCGAGGAAGACCGCCCCCAGGACGCCGACCACGAGCGCCACCTTCGGCTTCCAGAACCCCTTGTACCGAAGGGACAGGAAGAAGACGACGCTCGCGAGCGTGATGAAGATCGGAGGGTCGGTGAGGAAGTTGATGAAGCTCTTGACCGCTTCGACGAGACCCATTTCTTACCCCCGGCTCACAAGGGGCCGGAGATCCCGCCGTCCTTCCGCACCCGCCAGAAGTGGACGGCCATCAGGATCCCCGCGATGAGGGGTATGCCTACGCAGTGCAGGACGTAGAAGCGCAGGAGCGCGCCCTCGCCCACGAACCGTCCGCCGAGCAGCGCAAAGCGCGCGTCGGACCCCGCGTGCACCATCTTCACGTCCCCCAATACGAGCAGCTGGGCCCCTGGCCCTTCGTGTCCAAGGAGCGGCGTCGCCCGCGCCATGTTGGAACCGACCGTGATCGCCCAGATCGCGAGCTGGTCCCAGGGCAGGAGGTAGCCGGTGAAGGAGAGGAGCAGGGTGAGCACGAGCAGGATCACGCCCACGTTCCAGTTGAACTCGCGGGGCGGCTTGTAGGAGCCGGTCATGAAGACCCGGAGCATGTGCAGCCACACCGTGATGACCATGGCGTGGGCGCCCCAGCGATGCAGCTCGCGCATGATCCCGAGGGGCACCTGCTCCGCGAGGTCGATGATGTCCATGTAGGCGAAGGCGACCGTGGGCCGGTAGTAGAACATCAGGAGGAGGCCCGTGAAGGTCTCCACCAGGAAGAGGAAGAAGGTCAGCCCGCCCATGCACCACGTGAACTTCAGCCGCACCCCGCTCTTGCGGATCTTCACGGGGTGGAGGTGCAGGAACACGTTGGTCATCACCGCGAGCGCGCGGTTCCTGCTGTTGCTGGGCATCCCGTGGCGGAAGATCGACCGCCAGATCTGCGTGTCGGTGATGTAGTCCCAGGTGCGGGTGAGGAACGGCTCCGGGGGTTTGGTGGCCATGGACCTCTATGCCTTGAGGAATGCTTCGGGGTTCGTCCACTCGCCCTTCTCCTGCTGGAACTTCACGGACTTGTCCACCAGGATCTGGCCGTCGTCGGCGAGCACGACACGCGCCCGCTCCAGGGGCCGGGGAGCCGGGCCCTCGAAGTTGACGCCGCTCATGTAGAAGCCGCTGCCGTGGCAGGGGCACTTGAACTTGTTCTCGGCGGGCAGCCAGTTGGGCGAGCAGCCGAGGTGCGTGCACACCGCGATGAGCGCGTAGAAGCCGTCGGTGGTGCGCACGATCCACACCCCGAACGCGTCCTTCCAGCGCACGTCCACCTCACCCACGTTGTACTCGGCGGGGAAGCCGGCCTTGAAGGCCTGGGGCGGCTCGAAGAGGACGTTGGGGAAGAGCGAGCGCGCGGTCGCGATCAGGCCGGAGGCGCTGGCCGCCGCGAAGGCGACCCAGCCCACGGGGAGCGACCACATGAACAGGCGGCGCGAGAGACCCCCCTCTTCGTCCTTGGGGGCGGCCGCGGCGGGCGCCGGAGCCGCGGGGGCGGCCGCGGGTGGCGTCGCCGCCGGGGGTGGGGCCGCTCCTGCCGGACTCGAGACGTTATTGGCTTCCGACATGAAGGCCTCGCCTGGGCTGGATGTGATTGAGAGGAAAGCGGGAAGGCACTGAAGGTGCCCAAATTCTACGTAGCGCTCGATCGATGTCAAGCCAGGCCTTGGAGGCGGCCTAACGCGTCGCCTCGAGTGAGCGGCGGGCGGCCTCGCGGACCTTCAGGTTCGGATCGCCGTCGCGCAGCCGCTCGAGGGCCGCGCGCACCTCGGGCCCGGGGATCCCCGCCGCCGCCGCGACCGCCTGCAGGACCGCCTCCTCGCGCTGCTCCGCGCTCAGGTCCGTCACCGCCTCGAGGTGCGCGCGGTCCAGCATTCCCAGGAGGACGGGCCCTGCGGCGTCGTCGCCGCGACGGGCGAGGGCGAGGGCGGCGTTCCAGCGCACGTCCTCCGTGGAATCCGCGAGCGCCTGCCGGAGGGCGGACGCCGCCTCATCGCCCGGGTACCCGCCGAGGGCGTGCACCGCCGCCTTGCGGATCCCGGGGTCGACGTCCCCGGTGAGCGAGACGAGCTCCGGCACCGCCCGGGCATCCCCGATCGCCCCCAGAGCCCAGATCGCGTAGATCCGGGTGTCGGGATCGCCGGCCTGCTCGTCCCCCCCCGTCGGGCGGACGGCGGCGAGCAGGTCGGGCACCGCCTCCGCGCTGCCCAGCCGCCCCAGGGCCAGGGCGAGATAGCGCCGCACGCGCGGGTCGTCCCGCGAGGACTCGCGGAAGAGGGTGAGCGCCTCCGCCGCGAACTTGGGGTCCTCGAGGGACTTGTCCTTGCCCGCCTGCAGGACCTTGGAAAGCTCGAAGGCCGCCTGCCAGCGGCGGTTCGCGCTGCCGGACCGGATCTCCGCGAGGTAGTCGCGCGCGCCCCGCGACTCTCCGGCGATCAGGCCGAAGACCACGAACACGGTCACGCACACGGCCACGATGCCGAGGGGGAACAGGAAGAACTGGAGGACGAGGAAGGGGACGGTGGCCTTCGGCGCCTCCGCCGGCGGGGGAGCCGCGCCGGCGGGATCCTCCCTCTCCGGAGTCGGCGGGGCGCTCATGCGCCGGCTAGCTGTTGCGCGAGCGATCGCGCACGCGGCGAAGGGTCTGCTCCACGTCCACGATCAAGGCCTCGGTCGTGTTCTCCAGCTGGTCGAGGCCGCGGTGGAATTGGTTGTAATCCGCGCGGTCGGGCTCGTCGGCGTCGGCGAGGTTCTCCAGGCGGGCCGCCCACTCCATCAGGCTCTGCAGGCTCGCCTCGCCGTGGGAGTCCATGTGCG
Organism: uncultured Acidobacteriota bacterium; assembly: GCA_963742595.1. Taxonomy (GTDB): domain Bacteria; phylum Acidobacteriota; class Vicinamibacteria; order Fen-336; family Fen-336; genus CAVPGH01. The sequence goes on from CAVUMT010000001.1 coordinate 4,289,899, forward strand.
ACGTTTCCGTGCGCCCCATGTCCAGGCCGCGGAGGAACGCGCCGATCTCGCGACGGCGGTGCTTCGCCCGCTCCACGACACCCTGGAAGTTGCGGCGGATCGCGCTGCGGACGGGAAGCAGGGGCTCGATGCCCCCGTCGAACCGCCGCCGCATGCTCTCGAGCGCCTTCAGGAGCTCGGAGCGCTCGTGGGTGGCGTCGGGAGTGCCGCGCTTCGTCAGGATCTCGGTGACCGCGTCCTCGCCGATGGGATGCTCGGAAGCCGAGCAGCCCCGGAAGAAGTAGAGGACCTCGTCGACGCCCTGGGCGCCGCCGGGGAGGAGCAGGTCCCCCGGGGCCAGGAGCTCGCCATCGGGTCCGCGCCGGAGGGAGAGCGAGCTCTTGCGCCCTCCCTTCTTCGCCCGACCGGGGGGCTTGCCTCCGGCCCCCGCGGGTCCGGGGACGCCCGGCTTGCCGGGGATACCTGGCTTCCCGGTGACGCCCGGCTTCCCGAGGACGCCAGGCTTGCCGGCTCCCGCCTTGACGGGAAGCGCCCCCGCCTTGGGCGCCGCAACCCCTTTGCCCGGCATCACGCCCGGCTTGGCCACAAGCGCCTTACCGGGTGCCACGGCGGGCACCGCGGCCTTGGGCTTTTCCTTGACTGCTGGCCTGGCCTTCTCGTGGGCCGCCGTCTTCTTGTCCTTCTTCTTGTCCTTCTTGTCTTTCTTGTGCTTCTTGCCGGACATCGCGGCTCTATGGCTCCTAGGGTAGAGACTTCTGGGGTGCTCGAACTTCGGAAAGGTCGAGGCGGGAGACAGCAGCCATCGCTTGGGGCAAGAGCGGCGCACTCCCTGGCCGAAATCCCAGGGAGTGTATCACATAGCGGCCACCCGCGGGTGGCACGGGCCGGCGAGCGGCCCTGGGCTCAGCCGTTGACGACGCGCGTCACGCGGCGTCCGGTCTCCTGCAGGTAGTCGGTCACGCCCTCCACGGCCAGCTGACCCTTCCGGAGCAGGGCTTCTCTCTCCTCGCCGATGCGGCGCGTGAGCCGGCGCCGCGTCTCGCGGCCCGGAGCGGGAGCGACCAGAAGACCGGCCACGATCCCGACCGCTGCTCCCAGCAGCCCAATGCCGACGTACGTGACGTTGCTGCGCCCGTTGGACATGTGACGTTCACCCTCCTGGCCGTGAAATCCAGCAAAAATCGTGCCGCAACTACGACTCAGCAGAAAGGTCGGAAACGCGCTTCCCTCCTACAGAACCATACGAAGCACTGTGTCCTTTTGGTGCGCTGGCTTGACGAAATGGCAACGTTCCGGCCGGCGATGAGTCTAGGTCGAGGATCCCATAGCGAGCAGCCGGCGAAGGGCCTGCCGGCCGGTTCGCGGGTGTCGACGACCATTCAGCGTCTGGCCGATGAACGTCGACCGCACGAGCAGGTGATAGCTCACCAGGAGCACCGCGAGGCTCGCCGCCAGGATCACGGGGAACTTGACGCTCCAGGGCCACGGCCAAAAGCCCATCTTCACCTGGAGGGCCACGACGATCGGGAGGTGGGCCAGGTAGATCCAGTAGGAGGCGTCGGCGAGGTAGCGGACGATCGGGTTGGCCGCGGTCAGGTACTTCATCCCGAGGCCGATCACCGCGAAGCTCCAGCACCAGGTCGCGAGGCCGTAGCACACGACGTACACGACGTTCTCGAGCCCGGGCGGCGCCGGCGAGGGTTTCGCCGAGACGCCGGCGATGGTCAGGCAAACGGAGGTTGCGATGAGCGCGCCCGTGAGATGGAGGGGCCACTGGCGAACCCAGACGGGGAGAAGGTGGACCTGTCGCGCCGACAACCAGCCCGCTGCGAGCGCGGTGCCGCAGACGACGACGGACGGCCATTCGGGGACGATCGATCGGTCCGGCGTGGGGATACCGAACCACGCGAGCTCCTTGGCGAAGTAGAGGAAAACGCTCGACGGAAGGGCGAGGAGGAGCGCGGCGGCCCCGGTTGCCACCGCGCCGCGTACCACCCGGTCGACCGCCCGGCGTACCGACTCGTTCGGGTCGCAGGCCACGATGGCGGCGCGGCACGCCAGCACGACGACGTACAGCACGAGAAGGTAATAGAGGAACCACAGGTGAGTCATCGGGAAAGCACCCGGCGGCGGGGGAAGAGCCACCACCGGGGACGCCGGCAGGCTGTCCACGGCGGTCTTCTTCATCCCACGGACCCAAAGCTCCCGGAGCGCCGGGAAGACGAAGAACCAGCCCACCACCATCGGGACGAGGATCCGCCGGGCGCGATCCGCCGCGAAGCCACGCAGGCCCTTGCGATGGAACGCCATTCGCGCGAAGAAGCCCGCCACGAAGAAAAAGAGCGACATGCGGAAGGTGTGCGAGGCGAACAGGAGCACCCCGAGCGCCCGGCTCGACGAGCGGTCGATGATCGCCCAGCCCCCTGGAGGGAGCCCGGGAAGGAACGCGAGGCCGGCGTGGAAGACGACGCCCATCAGCATCGCTAACGCGCGGACCGCATCGAGTCCGTGCAGGCGATCGGCGCTCGATCGCAACTCCGGAGGCTTCAGAAAGTAGGGCTCCGGACCGAGCTTATACCACCCGCGAAGGAGGGGAGGCGCCCTACTCCAGCCAGTCCCGGTCCTTCAGCTTCTTCGGCAGGTACTCCTCCGTGATGAAGCTGATGCCGCGCCGCGACAGCGCCTCGAGCTCGAACTTGACCCCGCTCTTCACCATCTCCTGGATCTCGCGCTGCCAGTGCGCCTTCTTGAACCAGGGGTACGCGAGCATCTGCTTGGCCCGGTTGTTGTCGCCGTCGTCCATCTTGATCGCGACGTTGTTCGGGAGCTGGTACTGGCCCTTGTCGAAGGACGAGAGGCCGACGAAGCGCGCGTCGGGCACGGCCATGCGCATGGACTCGTAGGCGAGGTTGATCGAGCCCTGCTTCATGACGCTGTAGATGTAGAAGCCCCAGGGGTCGTTGTCGACGAGGACGTAGACGGGGAGCTTCAGCTCGCTATGCAGTCGCTGCACGAGGCGACGAACCCCCCGCGGCGGCTGTCCTCCCCCCTGGACGATGATGCAGTGGTTGCGTTTCCAGTACTTGTCCTCGTTGAACCGCGTCCACACCGCGTCCTTCTCGATGAGCAGGATGTACTTGGCCTCGTGCTTCCGGAACGTGATGACGTTCTGCTCGACGATCGACGGCACCGCCCAGCCGCCGGAGCCCATCCGGCGCAGGTCGATCGTGTCCCCGGTGTCGGTGATGGTGATGGGCCCGACCATCGAGCCCTTGCGGGCGGCAAAGAGGTGCAGCTCTTCGCGCAGGGCGTCCAGCGTCACCTCGACGTCCTCGATGATGGGGTCCGACTCGTCCTGCTCCTCGAACGTGTTCTGCTTGGTGTCGCCGATCGAGTGCTTGGTGACGTAGTAGAGATCGCGGATGCTCGTGGTCTTGCCGGAGTCGATGAGCTCCTTGCAGGCCTCGCTCACCAGGAACGTCTGCATGAACTTCTTGGCCATGGAGACGTTGAAGAAGTAGCGCTTCTGCTTCTGGCTCCCCATCTCGATGAGCCGCTTCTTGTCGCTCCAGCTCACGTTGGCGAGCGACCGAACGGGGATGTCGAGGAAGGGATTCTTGCCGTGGGCGACCGTCTTCAGGACGCCCTCGGCCAGCCTCTCGATCTTGGCCGCCGTCTTCTTGGAGATCGCGTCGGTCGTTCGTCGGGACAAGGCTCTCCTCAATCGCTGTCGACGGTCCGCCCTGCGGACGCGCCGGGTGTTGACGGCTCTTCGGCGACAGCGTACGGTCTCGGCAACGCGCGATGAGCAAGCTGTCGCAGGAACAGATGGTGGACGTGCTGCAGGCCTATCAGGACAAGCTGACGGCGGCCGCTCAGCAAGGCCCGAGCCAATACGAAAAGGCGTTCGCGGACCCCCCGCCGAACGTGGCCGTCCACGAGTTCGACAACGAGGGCGTGATCCAGCGCGTGAACGCCGAGGAGCCGAAGGTGCTCGGATTCGAAGCGTGGCAGATCGTGGGCCACCACGTCTGGGAGTTCGTGGTGATGCAGGAGGTCTCGCGCCAATCGGTCCAGAAGAAGCTCTCGGGAGAGAAGGACATCAAGCCCTTCGTACGGACCTTCCGGAGAGCGGACGGCACCGGGGTGGTCATGCTCCTCGTCGACCGCCGCCTCCAGGACGCCCAGGGTCGGCCCCTGGGGATCCGCACCGCGATGATGAGCCTGGGCGAGGAAAGCAAGGCCCTCTGAGCGCCCACGGGCGCTAGTCCTCTTCCTCGGCGCGCGCCTTCGCCTTCTTCTTCGCCTCGCGCACCTCGAGCTCCATCGCCTTCGCCTCTTCCTTCAGCTCCGCTGCCGTCACCTTGTGCGCCACCTGAAGGAACTCCCTCTTGATGGGGGCCGGCTTCTTGCCCGTGATCTTCCCGATCGCGGCCGCCACCTCCTCGATGTAGAGCTCGAAGATGCTGCGGCGCTGGGCCTGGTAGTCCGCCGCCTTCCTCTTCCGGATGAAGGTGGCGAGCTTCCGGCCGCATTCCTGGGCGGCGAGCTGGATCTCCTTGAGGATGTCCGGGTAGTGGGCGACCGCCTCCTTGGACTCGCTCGTGAAGGGAACCCAGACCGAGGCGATGTGGACGAGGAGGGCCATCGGTCCCACCGGGAGCGAGCCCTTGGGCTGGCTGAGCTGGTAGTTCCGCCAGTCCGTGCGCACGATGGCATCCGTGATGCCGCAGGCGCCGCGCTGGAAGAGGAGGGGAACCCGGTTGGCGAAGCGGAACAGCTCGATCGACTTGTCGACGGGCCAGCTTCCGCCGTAGGCGAGACCGACCTCCACCTGGAACGGGTTGCCCCGGTAGACCTTCGGCGATCGCGTGACGGTTGCGATGAAGTAGTTGTGGCCTTTGATCTTCTCGACACCTTCCTCGGCCGGGCCGTCGGGGATCGAAGGGAGCTCCGGGTTCGGCGCCGCCGCCGCCTTGGCCTTCGCGTCCGCCTTCGCCGCCTTCTTGGACGGCTTCATGCCCGCGGAGTCGAGGTCGAGCTGGGCATTCTCGTCGCCCCCCTCCCCCTCGCTCTCGATCACGTTCAGGAAGCTCACGAGGCCCTTGCGCATGAGCTCGTCGCCGATCGGGCTCAAGCAGTTGGTGGGCGGGCTCATCAGCTTCGTCTCGCCGATGGCCTTGTGCAGCTCGTCGGCCATCGCGCGGTTCGCGCCGAGGACGCGCGGCTTCACCGGCTTCTTGCCCCACGACGTCCGGGCGAGGATGTCGCTCGCGGAGTGCGCGGAGACCCGGCTGAACGCGGTCTGCAGGAAGCCGCGGACGTCGTGGCTCTTCGACTCGGTCGCCATGAGCATGAGGGCCCCGAGCTCGACGCCGTGGGGGTGGGGCTTGATCTCGAGCGCCTCCTTGGGCAGCTCGGTGGTGGCCCGAGGGAAGCGGAGCGTCTCGTTCCCCGGCTTGGTCGCCCCCTCGCGCTGGCCCGCGGCCACCGGCCGCGTGTAGTGGATCATGGCGTGCGGGTTCGCGAGGGCGGTGTGCTCGATGTAGCGGTTCACGAAGCGCTGGCCCTGCTGCCAGTTCGCCACGATCTCGAGCTCCACCCGGGTGCCGTGGTCCTGGTGCCACGAGGAGAGCGTCTCGTCGTGGGTGACGACCGGCTCGTTCTTGCGAGTGTCGATCTGGATGTCGAAGACGTGGGCGACCTTGCCCTTGCCCACGCGGCTCGTCACGCGGATCGGCTTGCCCGTCGTGAGCTGGCCGTACATCGCGGCCGCGGAGATCCCGATCCCCTGCTGGCCGCGGGCCTGCTTCAGCCGGTGGAACTTCGATCCGTAGAGCAGCTTGCCGAAGATCTTCGGGACCTGGGCCTTCACGATCCCCGGGCCGCTGTCCTGCACGACCACGAGGAAACGGCCTTCGCCCTTGGTGAGCTCCGCGTCCTGCTTGCGGGCCTCGAGGCCCAGGTCGTGCACCTCGACGTGCAGCTCGGGCAGGATCCCCGCCTCCTCGCACGCGTCGAGCGAGTTGTCGACGGCTTCCTTGATCGTCGTCAGCAGGGCCTTCGACGGGTTGTCGAAGCCCAGGAGGTGGCGGTTCTTGACGAAGAACTCCGAGACCGAGATCTCGCGTTGCTTCTGGGCGAGGGACTCGGCGGTCGCGCGGCGGGCTTCCTTGGGAGGGGCGGGGGATGGCTCGGGGGGAGGGAGTTCCTTGGCGGGAACGGGCTTGGACGGCTTGGAAACGACCACGGGAACGGCCTTGAGAGATCTCGCGGCCGGCTTGGAGGCTGGCCGCGAGGGCTCCTCCTCAAACAAAGCGAGCTGGGGACGGGCGCCCTTGCGGCCGGGCTTGGCCGCGGTCTTCTTGAGAGCGGACGACTTGGCCAATCGGACCTCCAGAGAACTGCGCAGTCTAGCACCGCCAGTAAACACCCGGACCCGGACAGCCGAGGTCCGGAAGGGGGGGCGAGAAGGTGGTCACCTGTGAGAGTCTCTACCCGACGCACGCAAGGAGCTGTCGATGCAAGACATCGGTATGCGCGCACGCCCATTCGCGGTCGCCGCCGTTCTTTTCGCCCTGTCGCTGGCCTCCCTGGCCTGCGCCCCCAAGGCGACCCGCCGCCAGACGGACGTCATGGAGAAGACGGGTGGCCTGAGCGCGAGCGTGACCGCCGTGGTGCTGCGCGCCCGCGTGGACGACCTGGCCGAGCGTCTCGCCGGACGGGTCGAGGAGACCGCGGACAGGATCCGCGCAGAAGCGCGCGACCCCGTCGTCCGCCGGCGCGCCCTCACCGCGAAGATAGAAGCCATCCCCGCCCTCTACTCGGCGGCCTATCGTACCGATCCCCTCGAGGCGCTGGTGGACGTCTGGGCCTTCGCCTTTCAGTTGATGCAGTTCGCCGATGGCGAGGGGCGGAAGGCCTTCGGAGCGCAACAGCCGCTGGTGGGCGCGCTCGCCCGTGACGTGCTCGCCGACGTCGACGCGATCGCCAAGGACGTCACGACCGGCCCCGAGGCGTACGCCAAAGCTCGCGGCGACGTGGAAGCCTGGGCCCGGCAGAACCCGGTCGAGCGCAACCTCACGTCGCGCCCGTCGATCGCCGCGCACTTCGCCGAGCGGCGATCGGTCCGCGATGCCTTCGTGGCCGTGGGAGCGGTGGCGGAATCGCTCGAGAACCTGTCGCAGCGCCTGAACACGTACGCCGCTCAGCTGCCCAAGCAGGCGCGCTGGCAGGCGGAGTTGCTGGTCGCGGACATGGAGCACGAGCCCGTCGTCGCGAGCGTGATCGGGGACCTCGATGCGCTCGGAACGACCGCCCGCACCGCGAACGAGCTGCTCGGCGAGGTTCCCGGAGACTGGGGGGCCGAGGATTCCCCCGTCCGGCGGATGCTGGCGGCGGAGCGGCGCGCGGTGCTCCAGGGAATAAACACCCAACGCCTCGAGACCCTCGAATACGTGACGGGCGAGCGCGTGGCGACCCTTGCCGCCGTCCACGAGGAGCGGCTCGCCCTCGTGGAGACCCTCCGCCAGGAGCGGATCGAGACGCTCGTAGAGGTGGACGCGATCAAGAGCCGGGGCGTCGACTCCGCGATCGCCGGCCTCCGCGAACTCGTCGACTACGCGCTCGTGCGCCTGGCGGTGCTCGCGCTGTTCCTCATGCTGTCGGCGGCCACGTTCGGCGTGGTGGGGTACTGGCTGACGGTGGGGCGCCGGCGCGCGTAGCTCCGTGCCGCAGGGACGAGCCCGCTCCGATCGGCCGGCGAACGTGGAACAATGTCGCCCCGGAGGCGGGCCTGCGGCCCGAGTGGGATGGACGATCTCACGCGCTGGCGCTCGGAGTTTCCGATCCTCGAGAAGACGGTCTACCTGATCAGCAACTCCCTCGGGGCGATGCCCCGAGGGGCGGCTCGAGGGCTCGCCGAGTACGCGGAGATCTGGGCCACCCGCGGCATCCGGGCCTGGGAAGAGACGTGGTGGGAGCTCCCGGGCCGGGTGGGCGACCGCGTCGGGGAGATCGATCGGCGCCCCTCCCGGCACCGTGAGCATGCACGAGAACGTGACGACCGCGTCCGCGATCGCGCTCTCCTGCCTCGAGCCGCAAGGGAAGCGCCGTCGGATCGTCTGCCCGGAGATGGACTTTCCCTCGCTGATCTACCTCTACCGGGCGCAGGAGGGGAGCGGGCTCGAGCTCGGGCTCGTCCCGGGAGAGCCGGACCTCTCGGTCTCCACGGAGCGGCTGCTCTCCGCGATCGACGAGACGACGCTCGTGGTGGCGCTCTCGCACGTGCTCTTCCGGACCTCCTACGTGATGGACGTGGCGGCGGTGGTGAAGCGGGCCGTCGAGGTTGGAGCGTTCGTCCTTCTCGACACGTACCAGTCCGCGGGGATCCTTCCCGTCGACGTCACCGCCCTCGGCGTCGACTTCGCGGTCGGGGGCTGCCTCAAGTGGCTCTGCGGCGGCCCGGGCAACGCCTTCCTGTACACGCGGCCGGACCGGTTGCGGGCCGCGCGTCCGCGCCTCACGGGCTGGGTGAGCCACCGGACCCCGTTCGCCTTCGATCCCGGGCCCGCCGTCCCTCGCGATGACGCGATGCGGATGAACAACGGGACGCCCGGCATCCCCGCGTACTACGCGGCGATGGCCGGCCTCGACATCGTCCGCGAGGTCGGCGTGGCCCGCATACGCGAGAAGTCGAAGAGGATGACCGCCCACGTCCTCGCCCGGGCGGACGCCCTCGGTTTCGCGACTTCGGCTTCGCGGGATCCCGAGCGCCTCGCGGGCACGGTGGCGGTAGACGTTCCCGAGGCGCCATTCGTGGCCCGCGCCCTGAAGTCCCGCGATTTCCTGATCGACTACCGCGTGGGCGCCGGCATCCGCGTCTCGCCCCACTTCTACAACACGCTCGAGGAGCTGGACCGCCTGCTCGACGAGATCGCGCGGATCGTGCGCACCCGCGACTACGACACGAGCGTGCCTTTCACGTCGGTCGTCACGTAGGGCGCGCGAGTGGCCGACCCTCGCGCCCATCCCGGCCTCCTGCGCGAGCAGGGACTTTCTCGACAGCTCGCCACGCGGCACCAGGCCATGCTCGCGATCGGCGGGGCGATCGGCACCGGGCTTTTCCTGGGCAGCGGGCTTTCCGTGGGCGTGGCCGGTCCGGGCGTGCTGCTCTCCTACCTGCTCGTCGGGGGAGTGGCGGTCCTCCTGGCCCTCGCCCTCGCCGAGATGTGCGCCGCTCACCCGACCGCCGGATCGTTCGGGGTCTACGCCGGCATGTACCTCTCGCCCTTCGCCGGGTACGCGGTCCGCGTCACGTACTGGATCATGGAGGTCGTGGCCACCGGCGGCCACCTCGTGGCCGTGTCCATCTACATGCAGTACTGGTTCCCGACCGTCCCCGGCGTCCTCTGGGTGGTGGGCTTCTCGCTCGCCCTGCTCTACCTGAACACCGGTCCCGTCCGGTCCTTCGCGGAGTTCCAGTACTGGTTCGTGATGGTCAAGGTGGTGGCGGTGGTCGTCTTCGTCGTGCTCGGCCTCGCCGCGATCTTCGGGCTCGCCGGCGCTCCCGCGATCGGTGCACTCCACCTCCAAGGCGACCTCCTGCCCTTCGGCCTCTCCGGTGTCTGGCTCGCCTGCTGCTTCGTCATCTACGCCTTCATCGGCGTCGAGGTGGTGGCGGTCGCGTCCGGGGAGGCGGAGGACCCCGAGCGCACGATCCCGCGCGCGCTCCTTCGGATGGTCTTCGGGCTCACCGCGATCTACCTCGCCACCACCGCCGTCCTCGTCGCCCTCATGCCGTGGCGAGAGCTCGGGGTCGGGGAGAGTCCCTTCGTGACCGTCCTGCGGCAGAGCGGCATCCCGGGCGCGGCGGCGGTCATGAACTTCGTCGTGCTCACCGCCGCCCTCTCGTCGGCAAACGCCAACTTCTACCTCGTGTCCCGCACGCTCTTCTCCCTGGCCCGGGGCGGCTACGTCCCCGCGGCTCTGGGGAGCGTCGACGCGCGGGGCACGCCGCGAAACGCCCTCCTTCTCTCGAGCGCCGGACTCGCCGTCGCCGTCGTCGTCCGTTGGCTCTGGCCGGACTCCGCCTATGCCTGGTTCCTGGGAGTCGCCCTCTTCGGAGCGCTCCTCGTCTGGTTCCTCATCTTCGTCGTCCACGTCCTCTTCCGGCGCGAATGGGACAAGCCGGGCGCGCCCGCCTTGCCTTTCCGGAGCCCGTTGGGCCCCGCCGCCTCCGTCGTCGGGGGAGCCCTGATCCTGGCGATCCTCGTCTCCACCTGGTGGGCGCCCGGCCTGCGCTCGACGCTCTACGCCGCCCTTCCCTGGCTGGCCGCGCTCGTCGTGGGTTATCGTTTCTCCCGGCCGAAGACGGACTAGCCCATGTCCTTCGATCCTCCCGAGTCGTTCAACCTCGCCGACTACCTGCTCGACGCGCGCGTTCGCGAGGGACGGGGCGACCGCACGGCCCTCGTGTGCGGGGAGCGCCGGTCGACGTATCGCGAGGTCCAGGCCCTGGCCCACCGCTTCGGCCACGTCCTGCGGCGGCTGGGCGTGGAGCCGGAGCAGCGCGTGATCGTGGCCCTGCCGGACGGCCCCGAGTTCGTGGGGGCGCTCTTCGGCACGCTCAAGATCGGGGCGGTGGTCGTGATGGTGAACCCGCAGCTCAAGGCCGACGACGTGGCCTACTTCTTCGAGTACACGCGCGCGCGTGTGGCGGTGGTGGCCGGAGAAACGCTCGAGGCGTTCGCGGCGGCGGCCCGGGACGCGCGCTGGCTGAAGCGGCTGCTCGTGGTGGGCGAGCCGGCGGCCGGCCACGCCTCCTACGAGAAGGAGGCGGCGTCCGCTCCGGACACGCTCGACAACGTCGCCCACGCACCGCGACGACGCGGCGATCTGGCTCTTCTCCGGGGGTACGACGGGACGGCCGAAGGCGGTGGTGCAGACGCACCTCTCGTTCGCGAACACGACGGAGCTCTACGCGAAGGCCACTCTCGGCTACGCGGAGACGGACGTCACGCTCTCCGTGCCCAAGCTCTTCTTCGGCTACGCCACCGGCTCGAACCTCTTCTTTCCGTTCTCGGTGGGAGGGACGTCCGTGCTCTTCCCCGAGCACCCGACGCCCGAGGTCCTCTTCGAGAAGATCCGGCGCCACCGTCCGACCGTCCTCATCAACGTCCCCACGGTCGTGAACCAGATGGTCTCGCACCCCGGGGCGGCGCAGCAGGACCTGTCGTGCCTCCGCTTCGCCACGTCGGCGGGGGAGGCCCTGCCCCCCGAGCTGTACCGGCGCTGGAAGGAGACGTTCGGGGTGGAGCTTCTCGACGGGCTGGGAACCGCCGAGATGTGGCACATCTTCCTCACGAACCGCGTGGGCGACGTGAAGCCGGGGACGCTCGGCAAGCCCGTCGCCGGTTTCGACGTGAAGGTGGCGGACGACGAAGGAGCCGAGCTGCCGGCGGGGGAGACGGGCCTCCTCTGGGTGAGGGGCCGCTCCCGCGCCATCGGCTACTGGCAGCAGATGGACAAGACGGCGGCGGGCTTCCGCGGAGAGTGGTACGTGACCGGCGACCTCGTCGTGCGCGACGCCGACGGCTACTTCACGCACTGCGGCCGCGTCGACGAGATGCTCAAGGTCTCGGGGCGGTGGGTCGCGCCCCAGGAGGTCGAGGGCTGCCTGCTGCAGCACGCCGTCGGTCAAGGAGTGCGCGGTGGTCGGGGTGGCGGATGCGAACGGCCTCGTGAAGCCGCGCGCGTACGTCGTGGCCCGCGAGACGACGGCCGGCCTCGACGACGAGCTCAAGGCCTGGGTGCGCGACCGCCTCGAGGCCTACAAGTACCCGCGCGAGGTCGTGTTCGTGGACTCCCTGCCTCGGACGCACCTCGGAAAGGTGGATCGGGGAAAGCTGCGCCGAGGGTAACGACTCCGTCCGGACGGAGTCGACTCGAACTAGAGCCCGAGCTTCTTCCTCTCTTCGCGGATCGCCTCGAGCTCGGCGATCGCTTCCAGGTCCTTCGGCCGGCCCGCGGCTCGCTTCACCTGGATCAGCTTGTCCAGACCAAGGGAAAGGCATTCCACTCCATACGCCTGGGCTCTTACCGTGTGCGGGAGAAGGGCGTCATACCCCCCGCCCCCTGCGATCTCGCCCAGCACGTCGAGGTCTCCGAGCGACGTGGTGAGCGTGAAATTCAGCCCCTTCCGCACGGTTTCGACGTCCCACCGGAAGGGCAGGCCTGGAGGGGCGCCGCGGAGGTACGGCGAGAGCGGTGCGAGCGTACGTACGATCCTCTCGAGGTTTGCCGGGTTTCGCGAGTAGACGACGTCGAGGTCGTACGTCGCGCGTGAAGATCCGAGCGCGGTCGCCGCGACGCCCCCCACCACGATGAACTCGACGTCGCCGTGTCGAAGCGTGCGGAGAGCCGCTTCGATGTCGATCATCGTCCGGTCACTACGCGATCGACGGGGTGGGGCTTCGCCTCGGCGCGCCAGGCCGACCCTCGCCACCTCGAGACGAACCTCTGCATCGCCATGAGGTCGCTCAGGCGCTGCTCGACGGTACGCAGGAGTCTCTCTCGGATCAGCGTCCGATCCACGTCCTTCTTGTAGGCCTCGATCACGGGATCGGGCTCGTAGGGAGGCGGACCCTCGATGGGCGGGAAGTCACGCTTCCACATGGATTCAGTCTAGCAGCGTCAGAGCCGCGCCAAGCGGCGAAGCAGCTCGTCCACGTCCTCGGGATCCTGGTAGAGACCGAAGCCGAAGCGGAGGCGGTCGCCGCGATGGTCGGTCACCACACCGACTTCGCCCAGGCGTCTGTCGAGCGATTCGGCCTGGGCGAGTCGGAACGTGAGGAAGTTCCCGCCTCGTTTGCCGTCGCTCGGCGTCAGCAGCGATTCTCGACAGAGCCCCGCCAGTCCGTTCGTTCCCAAGCCGGTCAAGAATCGGTCTTGAAGCTCCAACACGTGTCCCCGTATCTCCGGGACTCCAACGCTCAACCGATTCAACCACTCCATGACGGAGTTGAATCGGTAGAGGGACGTCGCATCAAACGTCGCCCCCCAGAAACGGTAGCCGTCGTCGGAGTACTCGACGCCGCCCGCCGGGGCCTGGGCGAGCCGGCCGAACGTCGCGTACCAGCCCGTGTCCACCGGCCGGAGCCGCGAGCCCGCGGGCACGTGCAGGAAGCAGGCGCCCTCGCCGCTCATCGCGTACTTGTAGCCGCCCGCCAGGTAGAACGCGCGGTCCTCGATCGCGCGCAGCGACGTGGGGACGGCGAGGAAGCCGTGGTAGCCGTCGACCACCACGAGGGCTTCGCGGTTGGGCACCGCGTTCACGAGCGCCGGCAGGTCGGCGACCGCGAAGCCCGAGTTGTAGAACACTTGACTGACGTATACGAGGTCCCAGTTCTCGTCGGCCGCCGCCGTCGCGGAACCGCTCCTCGAACGTGTCGAACGGCTCGGTGGGGACCCGCGTGAGCGTCACCGGCCCGAGCTCCTCGAGCCGCGCCGCCTGTCGCGCGAAGCTCATGAACTCCGAGTCGGTGGTGAGTATGCGGAGGGGCGACCGCTCGGCAAGGCAGGAGAGGAGCCGAACCACCAGCTCGTGGGTGTTGGGGGCGAAGGCGATCTGCTCGGGCCGCGAGAGGTCGAGGGTCCGGGCCACGTGGCCCTGCGCCCGCGGCACGACCTCGCCCAGTATCCGGTCCCACTTGCCGTCCACGAGGCGGGCCGCGTCGTCCCAGCACTCGAGGACGGCGTCGCGGGTGACGTCCGGCCACAGGTGGTGGCTGTGGGCCGCGAAATGGAGGCGGCCGGGATTCGCGTCGAGAAAGCGCCGGTAGTGCTCCTTGTAGGAGCGCATCACTCGCGCGGGAAGTAGAAGCCGAGCCGGCGCTCCAGGTCCGGGGGCAGCGCGGGCAGGGCGGAGCGCGAGATCAGGAAGGTCGAGAGGTCGTAGAGGTCGCCGAACACCTTGTTGCGCTCCACCGTGGCCAGCAGGTACCGATGGCCCGACGAGCCGCCGGTGCCGATCTTCGTGCCGATCATCCGGTGGACCATGAGCGCGTGCCGGTAGCGCCAGTTCGCGAGGAGCTCGTCCACGTCCACGAGGAGCGTGAGGAAGCGGAAGGGCAGGTGGAGGATCGGCTGGTCGCGGTAGAGGTGGATGAAGAGGGCCGCGCGGGTGGCGCGGTGGGAGAAGCGCCGACGGCCTTCGGAGACGAGGCGGGCGTGAGCCGCCTCGTCGAGGACGGCCTCGAACGCGGCCTCGGTCTGCGCGAGCTGGGCGAGCTGTCCTTCCTTCTCCGCGTCGGCGAGCGTGGCGTTGCCCTGGATCGTCCGCCGATCGTCCTGGAGCATCGCGTGCACGGCCTCGCCGTAGCTCTTCCAGAAGGCGTAGCCGGGCAGGTCGAGGAAGGGCGTGCGCTCCAGCCACTTTTCCACGAGGGCGAAGAGCGAGGGTCCCGTCTCGGAGGCGCGCAAGGCCTCGCGCTGCGCGGGCAGGCGCTTCCCTCCGTCCGGCGTCTTCTCCATCGCCGCCCTGTCCGCCCCCCGGAGGCCGAGCTTGTTCTCGATGAGACGGAACTGGACGCTCTGGAAGCCGGAGGCGGGGACGAGCATGTCCCGGAAGTCGAGGAAGTCGAGCGGCGTCATCGTCTCCAGCACGTGGAGCTGGTCGATGAGGATCTTCTCGATCTCCACCACGCGCTGCAGGCGGGACACCGCCACCCCGATGACGCGCTCGTCCACGGAGTCCTGACGGAAGAGCTCGAGCATCGAGTCCAGCTCGTGCAGGATCTGCTTGAACCAGAGCTCGTAGACCTGGTGGACCACGATGAACAGCATCTCGTCGTGGGCGGGCCGCCCGAGCTCCGCGCTGCGGGGGGCCTGACCTCCGAGGAGCGTGTCCAGCTTCAGGTATTCCCCGTAGTCGACCGGCGGGTAGGGTTTGCTCATCGGGCCTCCGCTATCTTCATTGATAGCACGTGTCACGAGGGCGGGTAGAATGCACTACCGGGGCAAGGAGGACGTTCATGAGTTCGTACCGCGAGAGGATCCTGGGTCTCATCGGCGAGCGCAACCCGGTGGAGAGCCTGGAGGCGACGGGCACGCGCGTGGAGGCGCTCGTGAAGCGGATCGGCCCGAAAGGGATGTCGCGCTCCTACGCCCCCGGGAAGTGGACGGCGGCGCAGATCCTCGCCCACCTCGCGGACGCGGAGATCGGCGTGGGCTTCCGCCTTCGCCAGGCCCTCGCCGAGAAGGACCACGTGGCGCAGCCCTTCGACCAGGACAAGTGGGCGGAGCGCTACGGCAAGGTCGACGGGGAAGCGGCGGCGCGGTCCTTCTGCGCCCTGCGCCCCTGGAACGTCGCGCTCATCAAGACGCTCACCCCGGCCGACCTCGCCCGTCCCATGATGCACCCGGAGCGGGGCATGGAGTCCGTCGAGATCATCGTGAAGATGCTGGCCGGCCACGACCTCAACCACCTCGCCCAGCTCGAGCAGATCGCGGCGCAGTGAGGGCAAGACCCCGCCGGACGTGAGCCTGCGCGACGTCCTGGACCGGATGGCGGCGGGGGCGGTTTCCTCGCCGAACCTGAGCCGCGTCGCGGGTCGGCTCGCCGATCTCGAGGCCCCGGCGGCGATCCTGCAGCCGCTCCTGCGCGCCTATTCGCGGTTCTACGGCGTCGACCTGTCGGAAGCGGCGGAGCCTCTCGTCGCGCACCGGACCTTCAACGCCTTCTTCACGCGCCGCCTCAAGGAGGGCGTACGGCCGTTGCCCGCGGACGGCGCCGTGATCGTCTCGCCGGCGGACTCGCTCCTCACGTCGATCGGACCGGTTCCCGCCGACGGACGGCTCGAGCAGGTGAAGGGCCGGACGTACGCGCTCGACGACCTGCTGGGCTCGCCGGAGGAGGGCCGGCGCTTCCGGGGCGGCGTGCAGGCGACGCTCTACCTGAGCCCCGGCATGTACCACCGCGTGCACGCGCCTCTCGACGCGCGAGTGCGCTCCTGGACCTACCTTCCCGGCCGTCTCTACCCGGTCAACGCGATGTCCGTCCGCACGGTCGATCGCCTCTTCGCCCGCAACGAGCGGGTGGCCGTCTTCCTCGAAAGCGAGACGTTCGGCTCCGTCGCCCTCGTGATGGTGGGGGCGGCCAACGTGGGGCGCATGACGCTCGCCTTCGCCCCCCTCGTCACGAACACGGGCGCGCCCTCGGGTACCTCTCGGCCGTCGTCGGAGACCCGGCTCCCGCGCGGCGCCGAGCTCGGCACCTTCAACCTCGGGTCCACCGTCGTGCTTCTCCTCGCGGACGGGCGTGTTCGACCCCGGGCCGCCCCCGGAGACGTCGTGCGCGTGAACGGTCCCCTCTTCGCGATGTAACACTTCCGCGAGGCTGCTTCACCTCCCTCCATGGCGAGCCGTACCCGCCTCGTCGAGGCCTATAGCCCCTTCCCGGACCTCGAGTGGCGGAATGCCCTCCAGTCATCCGCGGAAGTCCCGCTGCTCGTTCGGCTTCTCCGGCTCGCTCCCGGAGGGAAGATCCTGGAGGTGGGCTGCGGCCGCGGCATCGGGCTCGGGGCGCTGGCCCGCCTCCTGAAGCCCGCCCTGCTCACTGGCATCGACGTAGACGAAGGCCTGCTCGCGAAGGCGGAAGTCGCGCTCCGAGAGTGCCCGGTGGCCCGGCTCCACCGCGGCGACGTCCGCGCCCTGCCGTTCGACGACGCCTCGTTCGACACCGTTTTCGACTTCGGGACCTGCTACCACGTCGCCCGGCCCGAGGCCGCCCTCAAAGAAGTGGCGCGCGTGCTTCGGCCGGCCGGTCTCTTCGTGTACGAGTCGCGGCTGGCCCAGCTCCTGGCCCATCCCACGAGGTCTTCGGGGTACGCGCTCCCCTGGGAGGCCGTTCCGGACCTCGTACCGGATCGCAGGGCGATCCTGTGGTCCGCGCGCCGCAAGGTAACGGGCAGTCGGTAACGCCCGAGGCTCCGTCGCTTCATCCCCCTACAGGCGGTAACGCAAGGGGGGGTGCTATGGGAACGCGAAGCGTGTTCACGTGGTTTCTTGCGGCGGTCCTGCTGGGGGCAAGCCCCTTGGCGGCGGACGAGCCGGCACCGGACGTCGAAAGCCGGGTCGTCGTGGTCTTGAAGGATGGCAGCCGGCTCGTGGGGACGATCGTCGCGGAGGACGAGACCGCGATCATGTTCGAGACCGCCTCCGGGCTCGAGCTGCGGCTCGTCCGGGACGAGATCGCGAGCGTCGAGCACGGGACGCGCGCGGAGAACGGCAGCTCCCCGCTGCCGAGCGATCCCAACGACACGCGGCTCATGTTCTCTCCCACCGGGCGGCCGCTCGGACGGGGCGACGGGTACGTGTCGAACCACTACGTGCTCTTCCCGGGCTTCGGCTACGGACTGACGAAGAACGTGGGCGTCGGGGGCGGGTTCTCGACGATTCCCGGCCTGGGCCTGGACGAGCAGGCCTTCTACGGGTCGCTTCAGGGGGGATTCAGGAAGTCAGAGAAGGCGGCCTTCTCCCTCGGCGGGCTCTACGTCGCGGCCCCCGGCGAGGATGACGACTTCGCCGCCGCCGTCGCGTACGGTGTCGCGACGCTCGGCCGCCCGGATCTCTCGCTCACCCTCGGAGTAGCGGTCGCCTCGTTCCGTGAAGAGGAGTACCACTACGGCCCCCGCGGACAGTTCCTGGGCGCCACCACCGACTGGCGCTCCGAGCCGATCGTGATGGTGGGGGGCTCGGCGCGCGTCGCGCGACGACTCTCGCTCGTGACGGAGAACTGGCTTTTCCTCGACAAGCCGATTTCCGAGCAGGCTTTCGGTCTCGCCCTCCGGTTCCTCTCCGACCGGATATCCGTGGACGCGGGCTTCGTCTTCATCCCGGACTTGATCGACGAGGGCTTCCCGATTCCGTGGCTGTCCTTCTCGTACCACTTCGGTCCTTCGCGATCGAGGGCGTCGAAGTCGACGGTGGCGTCAGGGCTGGAGCGTCTGCGTTAGCGTCGAGGCGGATTCACGGCTGTTCAGCGCGGCCGCGTTCTCCTCCCACCACTGTCGCGCCCGGGACGGCGTCCAGGGCCGCGCGGTCTGGCACTGCACGAGCTCGTCGGCCAGCCACTCCGCGGTCGGCGGGCGCGCTTCCGGCTCCTTGGCGAGGCAGGAGAGCACGAGGCCCTCGAGCGACGGGGGGATGGGTGTGGTCACGCGCTGGGACGGGGGCACGGGAGGGGTCTTGACGTGGTGAAGGACGACCTCCATCGGGGTCGCGCCTTCGAAGACACGCTGCCCGGTGAGCAGCCAGTAGGCCACGCACCCGAGACCGTAGATGTCCACGCGGGAGTCGACGTCCCGTTTCCCGAGTGCTATCTCCGGGGCCAGGAACGCGGGAGTCCCCGTGATGACGCCTTCCGTGGTGAGGCGCTCGTCGTCTCCGAGGTTCCAGGACGCCTTCACGAGACCGAAGTCCAGGACCTTCACGAAGTCCCACTTGTGGCCCCAGTGGCTGGCCACTATGTTCGCGGGCTTCACGTCCCGGTGGATGAGGCCCTGGGCGTGCGCCTCCGCGAGCGACTCGCAGGCCTGGGTGAGGAAATGGATGGCCCTCTCCGGCGGCACGGGGCCGAAGCGGCGCACCAGGGAGTCGAGGTCGAGGCCGTCGAGCAGCTCCATCGCGTAGTAGAAGACGCCCTCCGGCGTGACCCCGAAGTCGTGGAGGGCGACGGTATGCGCGGAGTGCAGCGCGGCCGTGGCCTCCGCCTCGCGCTGGAAGCGGCCGATGAGCGCGGCCGCGCCCCCGGGCGTTCGCGCGCCGAGGAGGTCGGCCCGGATGAGCTTGATCGCGACCGGTCGGGCGAGCATGCGGTGGCGGGCCCGCCAGATCTCGCCCATCCCGCCCTTGTCCAGCCTCTCCACGAGCTCGTAGCAGCCCAGCTCCTGCAGCCGCCGGATCACGTGGGTCGTGAAGAGGGCGACGCCGGCGGCGACGTAGGCCTCGAGGGAGTCGATGATCACCACGCGGGCGGGGGCGGGAGGGTTGCCCGCCACGAGGCCGGCGAGATACGCGAGGGGCCAGGTGGTGGCGCAGGCGAGGGAGGCGGCGAGCGCCCACCGTGGCGGGGCGGGCACCACGAGCGGGAAGATCGCGATCACGAGACAGAGCCAGGAGATCGTCTGGAGCGGCTGCTCCTGGGCGAGCGGCTCGAGGTGATCGATGAGCGAGATCCCGACCGCGATCACGAGCTCGTATCCGAGGGCGGTGGCGAGGAGGCGAGAAGGCGAGAAAACACTCGTGCGCGCCATCCAGGCCATGGCCGCGGAGATGACGACGCAGATTCCCGCCACCACGTTCAAGATCGCGAGGTGCGAGTGCTCGAACCACCCCGCGGCACCGACGAGGTTGTTCACGATGATGACGGCCGCGAAGGCGAGGGCGAGACCAAAGGCGGCGACGGCGAGGCGACGCGCGGCCTGGCGGAGAAGGTCCGCGGGCATCGTCCACTGGGGAGTGGCGATGCCCGCGCCGAGGGGCTCGAGGGTGCGGGGGCGCGACAGCTCGCCCCGCCCCGGGGTCTCCTCCCGGCCACGGGTCTTCGTCTGGACACTCTCCGCGGGCTCGGGCCCGGGATCCCGCAGCCCGGTCAGGAGCAGGCAGCCCGAGCACAGACCCTCGACGGTCCCGCTCCCCGTGAGGACCGTCCCGCAGTCGTTGCAGCTCTGCGCGCTCATCCCGCGGCCCGGACGGTCGTGAGCAGCCACCGGATCTCCGCGTCCACGTCCCCGGGGCTCGCCACGGTACGCGCGACCTCCTCCCGGAGCACGGCGGAGAAGCGCTTCCGCAGCCGGTGGACGGCCACCCGGGCCGCGGTGTCGCTCGTCCCCAGCTCGCGGGCCAGGTCCGCGTACCCGGCGTCCGGTCCTCCCGCCACCAGGAACGGCTTCAGCTTGTCGAATCGCCCGCGGCGGTCGGAGTCGTCGTGCTCTTCGCGCAGCCGGGCGAGGCATCGGGCGAGCATGGCCGCGGCCCATTGACGCTCGAAGATCGCCTCGGGGGTGAGGCGGTCCACGGGCTCGCGCCGCCAGCGCTCCTCCGCCTCCTCCACGTCCAGGGACAGGAGCGTCTTGCCGCCCCCGCGCTTCTGCGCGCGCTCGCGGTCCCACTCGTTCGCGAGGAAGTGGCCGACGGACGCGCGGAGGAACGTCCGGAATCGTCCCACCTCCGGCCGGAAGTCTTCGAGGTAGCGCTTCTCGAGGAAGCGGGCGAAATACGCCTGGGTCAGGTCCTCGGCATCCGCGGGGGAGTGGCCCTTCCCCCGGATGAAGGCGTAGATGGGGGGCCAGTAGCTCTCGCAGAGGGCGGCGAGTGCTTCTTTCGCGGCGCCGGAGTCCCCGGTCGTCGCCTCGACGATGACGCTCCAGTTGGTAGTGTCGAATCGCACCGCGATTCCCGCGACGCGAGTATGGACCACGGTTGGCGGAGCGACAAACGCCGCCCCTCACCAAATCCCTGGATCGCGCGGCCGAGGAGCTTCTGGTACCGTGCGCGCCATGACCCCGAAGAGCACCGTCCTCGCGATCGCCCTCGCCTCGACGCTCGCCCGCGCCGACGACGTCCCGCTCGCCTCGCTGCCCTACTCTCCGAGCCTGGACGTCTCGTCGATGGACCGGTCCCTTGATCCCTGCGCGGACTTCTTCGCGTACTCGTGCGGGGGATGGCTCCGCAACAACCCGATCCCGCCCGACCAGTCCCAGTGGAACGTCTACCGGAAGCTCTACGACGAGAACCAGCGCTTCCTCTGGGGCTTGCTGCGGGAGGCCGCGGCCGGGGGCGCGTCGCGATCGGCGGGAGAGCAGAAGATCGGCGACTACTTCGCCGCCTGCATGGACGAGGAGACGGCGGAGCGCGCGGGGACGGCGCCGCTTCGGGAGGACCTGCAGAGAATCGACGGCATGAAGTCGGTCGCGGACCTCGGCCGCGTCCTCGGGGGGCTGCACCTCACGCTGGACTCCGGGGAGATGCTGTTCGGATCGGGGTCCGACCAGGACCGGAAGGATTCGAGCCGGGTCATCCTCTACGTCAGCGCCGGCGGGCTCGGCCTGCCCGACCGCGACTACTACCTCCAGGGCGACGACCGCTCGAAGGAGATCCGCGAGAAGTACCGCGCGCACGTGCGCACGATGTTCGGCCTCCTGGGCGACCCCCCCGCGCGGGCGGCCGCGAACGAGGCGACGGTCGTGGAGATCGAGACGGCCCTGGCCCGCGACTCGCTGACCCGCGTGGACAGGCGCGACCCCGAGAAGACCTACCACCCGATGTCGCGGCAAGGGCTCCAGGCGCTCGTGCCGAGCTTCCGCTGGGACGACTACCTCGAGGCCGTGGGCCTCCCGGGCGTGGCGGACGTCGCCGTCACCGAGCCTGCGTTCCTGAAGGCGGTGGAGGGAGCCTTGAAGGCGCTTTCCCTTTCCGAGTGGAAGACCTATCTGCGGTGGCACCTCGTGAACGCGCGCGCCCCCTACCTGTCGAAGGCCGTCGTCAAGGCCGACTTCGACTTCTTCCGGGGCGTGCTGTCCGGGGTCAAGGAGATGCGGCCGCGCTGGAAGCGATGCGTCTCCTACGTGGACCGCGACCTCGGGGAGGCGCTCGGCCGCGTCTTCGTGGAGCGCGTCTTCCCTCCCGAGACGAAGCAGGCGACGGTCGACATGGTGGTCCAGGTGGAGGGTGCGATGGAGCGCCGCCTGCGCGAGCTGCCCTGGATGGGCGCGGCCACGAAGGCAAAGGCCCTGGAGAAGCTCGGGACGATGCGCAACAAGGTCGGCTACCCGGACCGCTGGCGCGACTACGGGCCGCTGAAGGTCGAACGCTCGGACCTCGTGGGCAACGTCCGGCGCGCCGCGGCGTTCGAGAGCCGCCGACAGCTCGCGAAGATCGGCCGGCCCGTGGACCGCGGCGAGTGGAGCATGACCCCGCCCACCGTGAACGCGTACTACAACGCGGGCCTGAACGACATGAACTTTCCCGCGGGCATCCTCCTCCCGCCCCTCCTCGACCTGAAGCTCGACATCGGTCCGAGCTACGGCGATACCGGCTCCACCATCGGCCACGAGCTCACTCACGGCTTCGACGACCAGGGCCGCAAGTTCGACGCCCGGGGCAACCTCGTGGACTGGTGGACGGAGGAGGACGCGAAAGAGTTCGAGAAGCGGTCGACGTGCATCGCCGACCAGTACGCGCAGTACACCGTGGTGGGGGACGTGAAGATCAACAGCCGCCTCACCCTCGGCGAGGACGTGGCCGACCTCGGGGGCACGATCCTCGCCTACTACGCCTGGAAGGAGGCCACGCGCGCCCAGGACCTGAAGCCGGCGGACGGCCTCAGTCCCGACCAGCGGTTCTTCGTGGGCTTTGCGCAGTGGGCTTGCGGCTCGGGGCGCGAGGAGGCGGAGCGCCTGCAGGCCCAGACCGATCCGCATTCGCCTCTCCGGTGGCGGGTCAACGGCGTCGTCGTGAACATGCCGGAGTTCAAGGAGGCCTTCGCCTGCAAGGCGGGCTCGCCCATGGTGCGCGAGGAGATCTGCCGGGTCTGGTGAGGGTGCGGTAAGATCGTCGGCATGAACTCCAAGCTGCGTACGGCGAGCTGGGTGCTGCTTTCGATCATCGGGGGCCTGTCGCTCCTCGTCAGCTTCATCTCCGCCTATCTCGGATACCGCGGCGACTACCCGATCGGGGGGATGCCGGTGGCGGAGGTGGCCGCGGGCCGGGAGGCGATCCTCATCGCGCTCCGCGGCATCCGCGGGACGTCCGCGGCCTTCGGCGCCGCCTTCGCGGTTCTCTTCCTGGGCACGGTGCTCGGTCCCTACCGCCGCGGCGACACGCGCGCGTGGTGGACGATCCTGCTCGCGACACTCGCGATGGCACTGATCATCCTGCTTCGCATGCCCACGCTGGGCATTCCCCTCGGGCAGGGGGGCACGGGCACGGCCATCACGCTGGGTGGACTGATCCTGCTCGGCCTCCTCCTCGACGTGGGACGGCTCCGCGCGAGGTAGGAAAGAGGCGGGACGGGTGTTGATCGTTCTTCACGCCGTCGTCGCGGCGTCGGCCGTCGCCGCCGCCTCGCCGGCGCCCCCACCCACCGTCGACGAGCTCGTCGCCAGGAGCCTCGCCGCCCGCGGAGGGCGGGAGCGGCTCCGCACCGTGGAGTCGATCCGCATGACCGGTCGGCTGAGCCCCGGCGCGCCCGCAGTGGAAGCCCCGATCCGTCTGGAGCTGAAGCGCCCGGACAGGATCCGGATGGAGATCACCTTCCAGGGCATGACCGGGGTCCAGGCCTACGACGGCACGACGGGCTGGCAGATCGCCCCCTTTCGCGGCCAGAGCATCCCGGTCCGCATGTCCCCGGAAGAGACGTCGCAGGCTTTGGAGCAGGCCGACATCGACGGGCCGCTCGTCGACTACAAGGAGAAGGGCCACTCCCTCGAGCTCGTGGGCAAGGACACGGTGGACGAAGCCGAGGCCTGGAAGCTCCGGCTCACGCTGAAGAACGGCACGGTGCGGGATGTCTACCTCGACGCCATGACCTTCCTCGAGATCCAGACGGTGTCGAAGCGCACCATCCGCGGTGTGACGGTGGAGGCGGAGAGCCGGCTCGAGGACTATCGGGACGTGGGAGGGATCCTCTTCCCGCACCTCATCCGGAGCGGGGCCAGGGGCCGTCCGGAACGCCAGAGCATCACCGTGGAGAAGATCGAGATCAACCCCGTCTTCGCAGACGGGCACTTCCGCATCCCGCCCGACGCGAAGCCGGGCTCCTCCAAGTGAACCTCTCTTCGGGAGGTCGGCCATGACCGATCGGTGTGTCCTCGTCGTCGTCGCCGCTCTCGCGTCGGCTTCTGTCGGGGCGGAGACGCACCGGCTCAAGCCCACCGCGGGCCACTCCACGTTCGCCGTCCGTCCTCCGGTGCTCACGGTCAAGCCCGGCGACGTGCTGGAGAGCGAGTCGCTCTGGGGCGAGTGGTACGAGAAGGCGGGCGGCAAGTGGCCGGGGGAGGTGGGACCGGTGGCGATCGAAGGGGCGGAGCCCGGGGACACCCTGGTCGTGGAGATCCTGAAGGTGAGGCCGAACCGCGACACGGCGGTCTCGACGCAAGGCGGCCGTTTCGGCGCGCTCGTCCCCGATTCCGGCACGGCGTTCCTGAACGAGATCTTTCCTCGCGGCCGCTACGTCTGGCGCCTGGACAGGCAGCGCATGACGGGTACGGTGGACCTGCCCGGGAGTGCTTCGAAGTCGGTGACGGTGGAGCTCCGGCCGATGATCGGCCGGGTGGCCACGGCGCCCGAGGGCGACGAGGCGTTCGACGGCCTCTGGCCCGGGCGCTTCGGCGGGAACCTGGACGCCTCCGACGTGCGCGAGGGCACGACAGTGTACCTGCCCGTCTTCCACCCCGGCGCGCTCTTCTACTTCGGCGACGTCCACGCCCTGCAGGGGGACGCCGAGGTGTGCGGCTCCGGACTGGAGACGAGCGCCGACGTGGCCTTCCGCTTCGGCCTGCGCAAGAAGAAGACGATCGCCTGGCCCCGCCTCGAGGACGCGGACCACATCATGGTGGCGGGAAGTGCCCGGCCCCTGAGCGACGCCCTGCGCATCGCCTTCGTCGAGCTCATCGAGTGGCTGGTGGCGGAGCACGGCTTCGCCAAGGCCGACGCCTACCAGCTCGTCTCCCAGGTCGCTGTGGTCCGCGTGGCCAACATGGTGGACCCGCTCTACACCGTGGTCGCGAAGTTCCCGAAGCGCCACCTGCCCGGCGCCCCCGGATCCTAACCGCCGGCCTCCGGCGCCAAAGCACCCCTCTCCGCCTCCTCCACCGTCCGCCGGGCGACTTCCAGGCCCGGCTCCACCGACTGGAAGATGCGGAGCCGGCCCTTGCGGTCCTTCCAGCCCGCGCGGACGAAGGTGCGCGAGGGGCTGGGGCTGGACGCCGACGAGGACCACCTTGATCGCGGCCCCGTTCAAGTCGCGCCACGAGCGACTCCAGGGCCACGAGACCGGTGGCGTCGAGGGCGGGTACGTCCTCCATGTCGAGCACCACCACCTGGACCTTGCGCCGCTCCACGCGTGCGGAGCGCGCTCATGGCCTTCTGCGCGGCCCCGAAGAAGAGCGGTCCCGCGAGATCGTAGACGACGACGCCGCGGGGAAGCGGGGCGGCGAGGGCGGGGTGCTGACCGCTGCTCACGAGCGTCACCCCCGACACCTCGGCCATGCGGCGCATGAAGAGGAGGGCGGCCATGACGATCCCCGCCGTGACCGCGACCGTCATGTCGAAGACGACGGTCAGGAGGAAGCAGGCGAGAAGCACCACCACGTCGCTGCGCGGCGCCACTCTCACGAGGCGCACGAAGTGGTGGGACTCGCTCATGTTCCAGGCCACGAGGAGCAGGAGCGCGGCGAGCGACGCCATGGGCAGGTAGCCGAGCAGGGGAGCGAACAGGACGACGGCCGCGAGCACGACGAGCGCGTGGAACGCGGCGGCGAGGGGCGAGCGGGCGCCCGCGCGTACGTTCGTGGCGGTGCGCGCGAGGGCGCCGGTGGCGGCGATGCCGCCGAACGCGGGGGCGACGCAGGTTGCCGATCCCCTGGGCCACGAGCTCGGCGTCCGGATCGTGGCGGTGGCCGGTCATCCCGTCCGCCACCACCGCGGACAGCAGGGACTCGATCGCGCCCAGCATCGCGATCGCGAACGCGGAGGGGACGAGATCGTAGAGGAGCCCGAACGATAACGTCAGCGGCTCGCCGTCCGGGCCCGGAAGGTGCCAGGGCAGCAGGGGCAGGGGAGGCTGACGCGGGATGCCCGGGAGCGTGACGCCGCCCGCGTCGTACGTGAAGCGGCTCAGGATCGTCGCGACCTCGAAGCCCGGCCAGGCGCGCGCGAGCGCGTAGGCGGCGACGGCCCCCGCCGCCGAGGGCCACGAGAGGCGCCGGCACGCGCTTCCAACGCCCGCGGCCAGAGGAGGAGCACGGCCAGGGTCAGCAAGCCGATGGCGAGATCGGCGGATCGTCCACGGTGGGGAGCGCGCGGGCGAGAGCTCCCACTCTCTCCAGGAAGTGGTCGGGCAGCGGACCCGTGGTCAGGCCGAGCAGGTCCTTGAGCTGCAGCGTGCCGATCACGACCGCGATGCCGGCGGTGAAGCCGGTCGTCACGGGGTAGGGCACGAACTCGATGAGCTGGCCCATCCGGGTAAGCGCCCATGATGACGAGCAGCGCTCCCGCCATCGCCCCCGCGAGGAGCAGCCCTCCGAGGCCGAAACGCGAGGTGATCGGCGCGAGGATGACCACGAACGCGGCGGTCGGTCCCGACACCTGGACGCGCGAGCCCCCGAGGAGGGCGATGACGAAGCCGGCGACGATCGCGGTGTAGAGCCCGTGCTGCGGGGGAACGCCGGACGCGATGGCGAGCGCCATGGACAGGGGAAGGGCGAGCGACGATCCCCACCACCGTCCCCGCGAGGAGGTCGCTCTGAAGATCGGCCCGACCGTAGCCTTCCTCGAACGAGCCTCGAAGCGCGGCCCCGATCCTCTCCAGATCTCCCCTCCCGCAGCCTCAGTATGGACCGGGGTCGCGATTGACGGAAAAGAAACTATCCTGCTATATGTGCATAGGAGGAGTAGACCGATGCCCCAGCTCCACCTGTACGTCGCCGACGAGGTGGCGAGCCTCGTCCGTCAACGCGCCCGCGCCCGGAGGATGACGGTGTCGGGCTACCTCGCCGACCTCGTGCGCCGCGAGGTGGACTCCGGATGGCCGGCGGGGTTCTTCGACGACGTGGTCGGAGGCTGGACGGGGAAGCCGCTCCGCCGTCCCCGACCGGGTCGCTTCGAGCGCCGCGAGAGGCTGTGATCGGGCGTGTTCCTGCTCGACACGAACGTCTGCATTCGGATCTTGAACGGCTCGTCTCCAGCCGTGGCCGGCCGCCTGCAGGCCACGAGCCCCGCCGCCGTTCGCCTCTGCTCGGTCGTGAAGGCGGAGCTGCTCTACGGGGCGAGGAAAAGCGCCCGCGTCGACGACAACCTTCGCCTTCTGCATCGCTTTTTCACGCCTCTCGTGACCGTGCTCTTCGACGACCGGTGCGCGGACGAGGCCGGCCTCATCCGGCTCGACCTCGAACGCTCGGGCCGACCCATCGGGCCCAACGATCTGCTGATTGCGGCCACCGCTCGGGCCCTCGACCTCGTCCTCGTGACCGCGAACACGCGCGAGTTCGGACGGGTTCCCGGCCTCCGAATCGACGACTGGGAGCGTTCCGCGCGGGCCTGATATTTACCTCCGATACAGAGTAAAATAGCGAAATGGCGGCCGTGCTGACGACGCGGAGCGCGCTCCTGCAGGTGCTGCGGAACCGGCCGGGCTACGGCCTGGAGCTCATCCGACGTCTGGGACAGGCGGGAATCGAGCTGGCGGAGGCGCGGGTCTACCCCGTCCTCAAGGAGCTCGAAGGCCGGAGACTCGTCGCGTCGGTCCGCTTGGCTCCGAGAGAGCGGCGAGGCGGCCGGACTCGAATCTACTACCGCCTCACTCCGGCGGGGGAGCGGATCGCGGAACGGGAGTGCTCAGTCCTCCAGGCGCTCGTCGCGAGGTCTCTCGATCCCCGCCTCTCGAAGCGCGAGCGCCTGCGGATGGCGGCGCGGATGGCCGAGGCCGACGATCTGTCGGAATCGGGCGCGGCGGTGCGCGCCGCGGGAAGACGCTGAGCCGGACATGGCCGCCGGGAAGTTCACGAAGGCGGCGGCCGCGCTGCTCCGCATCCTCGGGGAAGGCCGCTGCGCCATCGTGGGCGGGCTCGCCGTCAATGCGCACGGATACGTCCGGGCGACGCGCGACGTCGACGTCATGGCAAAGATGCCCCTCGCCGAGGCGCGAAGGCGGCTGCGGGAGCGGGGTGTCGTCGCCAGGCTCTCGCGGGGCGACCCTCGCGAAGGCGAGTTCGACTGCCTGAAGGGAGTGATCGGAGTGGGCCCGCGAAAGGCGGACGGGGTGCCCTTCGACATCCTCCCTCCGCTCGTTCCCTTCGACCCCGAGCGAGCGGTTGCGCTGACGGTGCGGGGGGCGAAGCTGCGGATCGTCGATCCGGACACGCTCGTCCGCCTCAAGCTCCGGGGCGGCTCCGCCAAGGACCTCTACGACGTCGCGATCCTCGCGAAGCTCCACCCCGACTGGGAGGAGCGCGCGCTGGCCCTGGCCACCGAGAGCCGCAAGGACGTCGGGCGACGCCTGATCGCCCTCCTCCGCGATCCGCGCGTGGGCGTCCAGGCGCGAGAGGTGCGACGACAGGACAAGGCGCTGCGCGAATTCGCCAGAAAGGTCGGCGGGCGAAGGCGGCCTGGAGGATGAAGCGTAGCGGATGGCTTGCTCGTCTCGCCCCGCCGCCCTACCATCGAGGTCCGTGACGCCCTGGATCGTCCTTGCCGTAGCGGCGGCGTCGCTCCTCGCCGTCCTCTTGTGGAAATACGGCCCGCGGCCGCGGCCGCGGGCGGACGTGGCCGCCGCGGAGGCGGCTCGCACCTCGCTCCTCGCCCACATGAGCCACGAGCTGCGCACTCCCCTGAACGCGATCATCGGCTACAGCGAGATGCTGCTCGAGGAGGCGGAGAGGCGCGGGCACACCGATTTCGTCCCCGACCTCCAGAAGATATACGGCGCGGGGCGGCACCTCCTCGCCCTCATCAACGACATGCTGGACCTCGCGAAGATCGAGGCGGGCAAGATGGAGCTCGTGTACGAGACGGCCGACGTGGGCGCTCTCGTGAACGACGTGGCGAGCACCATCGCCCCCCTCATCCGTAAGAACGGCAACTCGCTGGAGGTGAGCGTCGACGGCGATCTGGGAGCCGTGCGCGCGGACGTGACGCGCCTCCGGCAGATCCTCTTCAACCTGCTCGGCAACGCCGCCAAGTTCACGGACCAGGGCCGCGTCGCGCTCGTGGTCGCGCGCGACGGCAGCCCGGACGCGGACGTCCTCGTCTTTCGGGTCACGGACACGGGCATCGGCCTCACGCCCGAGCAGCAGACCCGCCTCTTCCAGCCCTTCACGCAGGCGGAGCCCGTCACGTCGCGGCGCTACGGGGGAACGGGCCTGGGCCTCGCCATCAGCCGCGCCTTCGCCGAGATGATGGGCGGCACGATAGGGGTCGAAAGCGAGCCCGGAAAGGGCTCGACCTTCACGCTGCGACTTCCCCGCGGTCCGGTCCGGGCTTAGTTGAGCAGGCGCGTCTGCCCGCGAATCTCCCCGCCCGGATACACCGTGGTGTGGAAGTTCGCATAGGCGGTGCCCGCCCGCATCTCGCTCAAGAGCTGGTCGAAGCTCACGCCCGTCACGTCGGCGGCGGTGAAGCTGCCCTCGGCGAGGACGCCGTTCACGACCCCGGTGGGGTTGAAGGTCGTCCCCCCGTTGCGGGTGTCGAACAGGAAGACGCGAACCGGCCCGTTCACCCCGGCGGCTCCGGAGTGGATGTGCCCCTGCGTGATGGACGTGAAGTTCGCCACGACCACGCTGAAGTGGACGGTGTCGCCGTCGATCGTGAAGCCTGCCGTCCCACTCGCGGCCGTGGAGCGTACGGGCACCTCGTTGTTGCCGCTCAGGTCCGACTGAAGGACCTGGACGTCGTCGGTGGCCTGGCTGCAGGCCAGCCCCAGGGCCCCCACGGCCAAGCAGAGAACGATCCTTCCGAGCGGGCTTCGCATGGGCTCCTCCTCCTTCAACGTGTTCGTTACAGATGTCTCATATCACAGAAAACGGCCCTAACGCACCGTGAGGGTACCCTGGTGGTGGAAGGCGATCCTGGTTCGAGAAGGTGACGCGGCCTCCGACGGGTACGTCGATGTTCTTCGGGCTCACGGCTCCGGCCGCGGTGATGGTCACCGTCGGGTTGTTGCCGGACGGCGGGGGGGTGGAGGCCGAAGGGGGCGTGGTCGGACCTCCTCCCGACGAGCCACCGCCGCCGCAGGACCCGATGAGCAAGGCCATCACCGCGGCAGGAGCGACGAGTCCGAAAAAACGAGATGACCCCGGAGACAGGCTCGCCGTCGAGCCACCACCCATCGCGACTCGCTTCGCCCCCGGGGCCATCCAGCCCCTTACATTGGCAAGGGGCATGCCGCCCACGGCACTCGGAGGTCCCAGTGAATGGGCGGGTTTCCGCCCATTCCGCAAGTACGTCCGTTACCTCTTTGGAAAGAAGTTACCGGTGGCGAAAAGGCGCCTGGGAATTTGAAGTGGCTGCTCCATCCGAGCGGATCGTCACCGCTTCAGCCCGTCGAGTCGAGTGGGCTATGATTCCGCCGCCCATGCCCCTCGGAACCCCCTTCCACTCCCGGACCGCAGCTCTCTGCGAGAGCATGAGCTGGCGCGAGTGGGCGGGGTACTTCGCGGTCAGCGCCTACGAGGTCCACCACGAGCGCGAGTACAACGCCATCCGCAACGCGGCCGCCCTCATCGACGTCTCTCCCCTCTTCAAGTATCGCGTGACGGGTGGTGACGCGGTCCGGCTCGTGGATCGCGTCACCACCCGCGACGCCCGGAAGATGGCGGTGGGCCAGGTCGCGTACACCCACTGGTGCGACGGGGACGGCAAGGTCATCGACGACGGGACCGTCTCCCGGCTGTCCGAGGACTTGCTGCGCTGGACGGCGGCGGAGCCAAGCCTGCGCTGGATCCGCGAGAACTCGTTCGGCCTCTCGGTCACCGTCGAGGACATCACGGACAAGACGGCCGCCCTTGCCCTCCAGGGGCCCACGAGCCGCGCCATCCTCGCCTCCTGCGCGGACGGAGACGTGGCCGGGCTGAAGTACTTCCGGGTGATGCGCTCGAAGATCGCGGGGATCCCCGTGGACATCTCGCGCACCGGCTACACGGGGGACCTGGGCTACGAGGTCTGGGTGGACGCCGACCGGGCGGAGGCGCTCTGGGACGCGCTCGTGGCCGCGGGCCGCCCCTACGACATAACACCCACGGGGATGCTCGCCCTCGACGTGGCCCGCATCGAAGCGGGCCTCATCCTCGCGGACGTGGACTACGTGGGGGCGAAGAAGGCGCTCATCCCCTCGCAGAAGTACTCGCCCTACGAGATCGGGCTGGGCCGGCTCGTGAGCCTCGACAAGCAGCCCTACATCGGGCAGGCCGCGCTCCGCCGCGATGCGAAGGCGGGCTCCGCCCGCCAGCTCGTGGGCCTGGACGTGGACTGGAACGACGTGGAGCGGCTCTTCGGCGATGCGGGGCTCGCCCCCCAGCTGCCCGCCACGGCCTCGCGGGTGTCCGTTCCCGTCTACCGCGACGGCGTGCAGGTGGGGAAGGCCACGAGCAGCACGTGGTCGCCCACGCTGAAGAAGCTCATAGCACTCGCCACCGTCGCCTCCGACTCGGCGCGCGAGGGCACGAAGCTGCAGATGGAGCTCACCGTCGATCACCAGCGCCGCCACGCGGGAGTGACCGTCGCCCGGCTCCCGTTCTTCGACCCGCCGCGCAAGCGGGCCTGAAGCGGCGATGGCCCTCGAGCCCGGGTCCAAAGCCGGGCCCTACGTCATCAAGAAACAGATCGGCCGCGGGGGCATGGCTTCGGTCTACCTCGCCCACGATCCCGCCCTCGACCGCAACGTCGCCCTCAAGGTCCTGCCCCGCGAGTTCCTTCACGATCCGGACTTCATCGGCCGCTTCAAGATCGAGGCGCGCGCGGTGGCGAGCCTGGAGCACCCGAACATCATCCCGATCTACGCCTACGACGTCGACCAGGAGGAAGGGATTCCCTGGATGGCCATGCGCTACGTCCAGGGGGGTGCCTTGTCCGACCTCCTCAAGAAGGAGCGGCCCCCCCGCTCGCGCTCCATCGAGATCCTGCGCGGGGTGGCGGACGCGCTCGACTACGCGCACGCGAAGAAGGTCGTCCACCGCGACGTCAAGCCCCAGAACGTCCTGCTCGACGAAGCGGGCCGCGTCTATCTCGCGGACTTCGGTGTCGTCAAGATGCTCGAGAGCCCGAGCGGCCTCACCGCCACCGGGATGATCACGGGCACGCCCCAGTACATGGCCCCGGAGCAGGCCACGGCCAAGGCCGTCGACAATCGGGCCGACATCTACTCCCTGGGCATCGTGGCCTACCAGATGTTCACGGGCCGCGTTCCCTTCAGTGCGGACACGCCCGTCGCGATCATGATGATGCACGTGCAGGAGCCGGTCCCGCTCCCCGCCCCGGAGCTCGTGCCGGATCCGCTGGCGAGCGCGCTGCTCAAGGCCCTGGCGAAGCAGCCCGAGGACCGTTGGTACACCGCCGGCGCCTTCGTCGCGGCACTCGAAGCCGGGCTTCGATCCCCGTCCACCCCATCGCACACCTTCGTCAACCCCCCCACCGTGGAGCTGCCCTCCGGCGACCAGAGGGCGTTGACGGATCCGACTCGGGTCGTCCCGGCACCGGTTCGCTCGTCCCGGATTCGCGGTTGCGTCGTGCTCCTGTTGCGCTTCGGCCTCGCCGTCGTCCTCGGTGTGGTCGCCGCGGTCGCGGGCCTTCTCTGGCTGGGACGGGACGATGCGCCCTCTCCGGTGCCGATCGACGGGCCGACCGCTGCACCGCCGCCCGTTGCACCCGCCCCTCTCGAGACGCCGAGCGCGACCCAGGTCGCCGAGCCCGCGGAACCGCCGCCGGGCACGCCGATCGCCACCCCGTTGCCGTCGGCGAGTGCCCCCGGCCACTCTCCGGAAGCCGCGCCGCTCGTGACTCTGCCTCCCGCGACCGTCCGGCCGGTCCCGACCGCGGAGCCGCCCCCGCCGTCCGTGTCTCCCCTGGTCCAGGGCCTCGTCCAGTCGCTCGCCGCGCCGGACGTCGCGACGCGATGGCGGTCGGCGGAGGCGCTCGGGAACCTCGGGCAGGAGGCGGAGCCCGCCGTGTCCGCGCTCACCGGCGCTCTCCGCGACCGCTCCGCGGACGTTCGCTGGCGGGCGGCGGAGGCCCTGGGCAAGATCGGAGCGCCCGCCGCGACCGCGGTGCCTGCCGTGGCCGCGCTCCTTCGCGACGACGACGAGCTCGTGCGCGGCGAGGCCGCGAAGGCTCTCGGACGCTTCGGCCCGGCGGCGGAGCCCGCCGTTTCGGCGCTCGCCGATGGACTCGGCCACTCGCAGGTCGCGTTCCGGCGCGAAGCCGCCAAGGCGCTGGCCCGCATCGGCCCGGGGGCGCGGGAGGCCGTGCCCGCCCTCACCGCCGCCCTCGGCGACAAGGACAAGTTCGTCCGGATGGAGTCGGCGCGGGCGCTCGGCAACATCGGGCCTCCCGCCCGGTCCGCCGTGAGGGCGCTCACAGCCGCCTCCCGAGACTCCGAGATCCTCGTCGCCCGCCAGGCCCAGGAAGCCCTGAAAAAGGTCGGCTCCGAATAGCCTTGCGTCGCCGTCCCGAACGGATATCCTGAAATCAGGGAACCCGACCCTCCGGCGTCCGTAACGTGCACCAGGGAGGTGGCATGGAACGACGTAAGTCGTTGGTCTTGCTGGCTGTCCTGTGGGCCGGAGCCACGGCGGCGGCCGCCGAGACCAAAGTGACGGAGGAGAAGGCGGACGGCTACGCGGAATGGCGGGTGGACGGCTGCCTGCTCGTGGACGGCCAGAAGGTCTGCCCCGCCAAAGGAGCCAAGTTCAAGGGGAGTGGGGAGGCCCGGGACTTCGCCTCCGTCCCGCTCGGTTACGAGGTCAAGGCCAAGGGCACCCGAGGCAGCGACGGGTCCCTGGTAGCGCGCGAGGTGGAGGCCAAGCCGAACGGAGGGGCGCTCTTCGAGGGCGAGGTCAAGTCCTCCACGGACGCCGCCGAGCAGAGATACCGCGCGGCGGGGAGCTTCTACGAAGGGGACGGACCTCGGGGCTCGAGCATCGGCCGCCTCTACGATTCGGGCCCCCAGGTGGAGCGCGTGCGCGCGATCGTGGACACGCTGCTCCCTCCCTACATCGACCCCGAGGACGTGCGCGTCTACGTGATCGAGAACGCGGAGTGGAACGCGTTTGCGATGGGCAACTACTCCATCTACGTCTTCAGCGGGCTCCTGAACGACATGGACGACGACGAGATCTCGATCATCCTCGGGCACGAGCTCGTGCACGCGAGCCACGAGCACACGCGGCGGCAGTTCAAGAAGCAGATGTGGATCCAGATCGCGGCCCTCGGGGTGGCGGCGAGCGCGCAGACGATCGACGACGACACGCAGCGCGCGGTCGTCAGCCTCGTCTCCGTGTTCGGGGCGATGGCCTGGACGAACGGGTACGGCCGGAGTCTCGAGGACCAGGCAGACCGCGTGGGCCTCCGCTACTCCTACGAGGCGGGCTACGACATCACCAAGGGCCCGCGCCTCTGGAACCGCTTCGCCAAGCGCTACGGCGAGCAGGGGAAGGTCGCCAACTTCTTCTTCAGCGACCACTCCCAGAGCTCGGCGCGCGCGGCGAAGCTGGAGAAGGAGATCGCCTTCAACTACCCCGAAGGACCGAAGCCCCTGGGTGCGGAGCGCCGGCGGGCGATGGTGGTGGCCAAGGCCGCCGCTTCCGCTCCGGCGGCGCCCGCGCCCGTGGCGCCCCCCGTGGGCGCGGCCGCGCTCATGGCACCGGCGGCGCTCGCGGCGCCGGGGAGCACCCACCGCACCGAGATCCGGCCGGGCATGACGCCCGCGGACGTTCGCGCGATCCTGGGCAGCCCTCGTGACGAGCTCGTCTTCGGCGAGAAGACGCGATGGACGTACCCCGACCTGTCGGTCGTGTTCGAGAAGGGAAAGGTTAAGGAGGTCAGGTTCTAGCCGCCCACGTGTTTCCGTGGCGCGTGATCACGGGCACTGCGCGGCGCCATACCCTTATGGGATCCTGCTCAGTGGCGGTGTCTGGCCAGCGGACGCGGAGCCGGCCGCTTTTGTCCGGAAAAAAGCCGATACTCCTCGAAAATCTTCCAGCGGTCGGGCATGCGCGTTGCTCTGACAGGGGCCAGCGAGCAGAATGGGTCTCCCCCGCAACCAGGGGTGGATGTTCCATTTGTAGCCGTTTTCGAGCGAGGCATGTGAGAGGCAACGGTTGAGCGATCCGGGCGTGCCGCCGACGGGACAGAGCCCTCCGCAGGGCCAGCCCGAGCGACTCGGCAAGTACGAGATCGTCGACCGGCTCGGCCAGGGGAACATGGGCGTCGTCTACAAGGCCCACGATCCCTTCCTCGAGCGCGACGTCGCGCTCAAGGTCATGCTCCCCAAGGTCGCGGAGGACCCCGAAGGAAAGTTCCGCTTCGAGCGCGAGGCGCGGGCGGTGGCGCGGATGGTCCACCCCCACGTGGTCACCGTTTTCGACCTCGGGTACCACACCGACGGCTCCCCCTACATCGCGATGGAGCTTCTCGACGGCGAGGACCTCCAGCATTCGCTCCGACAGGGCTCGCCCCTCTCCCTCGGCCGGAAGATCGAGATCGTGCTGCAGGTCCTGGAGGGGCTGAGTCGCGCACACCGCGCGGGCATCGTCCATCGCGACATCAAGCCCGCCAACGTGTTCCTCACCCGGGACGGCAACGTCAAGATCATGGACTTCGGGATCGCGTTCACGAAGTCCTCGGAAACGAGCGTGGGCGTCGCGGTGGGCACGCCCGACTACATGTCGCCCGAGCAGGTCAGCGGCGGCAGCGTGGACGAGCGAAGCGACCTCTTCAGCGTGGGGGCGATGCTCCTCGAGCTCGTCTCGGGCCGCCGGCCCTTCCACGGCGAGAGCCTCGTCTCCATCCTCTACAAGATCGCGCACGAGGAGCCGAAGATCGAGCTGCCGGAGGGGCCCGAGTACGAGGCGCTCGATCCCATTCTCCGCCGGGCCCTCGTCAAGGAGGTCACGGAGCGCTACCAGACGGCCGACGCGTTCGCGGAGGCCCTGGAGGCCTACGCGCGGGTCCTCCCGGAGGCGGCGTCGTCCACGGCCGCCGCGGCAAGGGAGGAGGCCCCCAGCCAGGACACGATCGCGCTCCCGTCGATCCCCGGGCTCACCGACGAGGCTCGCCGGGGGGAGGACGGCGAAGAGCCGATCGTCCTGAGCCTGGACTTCACGACCTCCCCCTACTCTCCCGAGCCGCCCCCGCCCCCCGCCGACCCCGGCCCCGTCTTCAAGATGATGCGGGACATCTACTCCCGGAAGCAGACGGGCCACCTGCGGTTCAGCCACGGCAAGTCGCACCGCTCGCTGCGCTTCGTGGACGGGCAGGTGCGGCACGCCATGAGCGACGTCGACGGGGAGCGCCTCGGAGACGTGCTCGTGCGCTACGGCAAGCTCACCCAGGACGTCCTGGACCGCGCCAAGCCGATCGTGCTCGGCAAGAGGCGGCGTCTCGGCCCCGTGCTCCTCGAGAACGCGTTCCTCGACCGCGCCATCCTCGACGAGGGCGTGGGCCTCCACGCCCGCGAGATCCTGTTCGAGTGCGCGGGACGGGGAGGGGGCACCGCCTTCTTCGAGGAGTCGCCCCCCGGCGAGCCGGTCACGGACGCCGCCGCGTCCAACCTCTCGACCGTCGAGCTCGTCCTCGAAGCGGCCCGGCGCGTGGCCGACCCCGCGGTCGTGCGAAACGTGCTCGGAGACCTCGACCGGGTGCTGCTCAAGGACGAGGCGGCCTTCCGCGGACTCACGAACATCGCGTTCACCCCCGCCGACGGCTTCCTGGCGTCGCAGATCGACGGCACCACGTCCGCGCGCGACGTCTTCAAGCTCATCCCCCTCCCCGCGGAGAACGTGGAGCGGAGCCTGTTCAGCCTGCTCTGCACCGGGGTGGTGGAGTACCGCGCCCCCGTGGCCCGCGTCTCGCAAACGATCCGCATGCCGGCGCCTCCTGCCGAGCCCACGGTGAGAATTCCCAGTCCGGCAGCGCCTGCCCTCTCCGAGCCGCCGCCTTCCTCCTCCCCGATCCCGAGACCGCTGGCGGCCCGGCCGCCGCACCCCACGGACACGAGCGGAGCGGGACGCGACCTCGAGAAGGAGCGGCTGCGCGTGGAGACGACGAGCCGCTCCCTCGAGGAGAGCCGGCGCCTCATCGTGGACACCTACGAGGCACTGAACCGCGACCACTTCGAGGTGCTGGGCATTCCGCGCACCGCCAACGACGTCGAGGTGAAGGAGGCCTACTTCCGGCTCGCGAAGTCCTTCCACCCCGACACGCGGATCGACCCCGGGCTCGCGGACGTGACGGACATGCGCCGCGCCGTTTTCCTTCGGCTGGGGGAAGCGTTCGAGAAGCTCCGCACGAAGGACTCGCGGGCGCGCTACGCGGAAAGCCTGCCCCACACTGCCCACCGGATCCCGGGCCTCGTGGGCCTGGCGGGGGAGACCGAGTCGCAGACCGAAGTCGCCCACGCCGCCTGGCTCGCGACCGAGAGCCTGCGTAGTGCGGAGACGAAGCTCAAGGCCGGCCAGTTCTGGGAGGCGATCCAGTACGCGGAAGCCGCATTCCCGAACCTCGACGAGCACGACAAGCTCAAGGCGAGCGTTCTCCTCGCCCGAGCGAAGGCCAAGAACCCGAAGTGGGCGAAGGACGCGGAGCGTTCGCTGCAGCAGATCGCGAAGGACCATCCCCGCTCCACGGAGGCCTGGCTCGCCCTGGGCGACATCTACGTGGCGGGAAGCCTCACGAGCCGCGCCGTCGCGACGTTCCGCAAGGTGCTCGAGCTCGACGCGGAGAACCACCACGCGCGGGCGGCCCTCAAGGATCTCGAGGGTCCCGATCCCGGCGCGGGCGGCCTCCTGAAGAAGATCTTCAAGAAGAACTGAGGCCCCGCCCCGGCTAGAATCCGCGACGGTGGTCAGCCTCCTCTCCGGCCTCTGCCGCCGCGGCTTCGCCGTCGCGGTGTTCCTGATCGTACTCGCCGTCGCGCGGTGGGGGCCCGTGTACGCGGAGCCCCCGGTCGACGTGCGCGCGCTTCCCCTGGCGCTCCCCGCGGTGCTCCTCGCCCTCGGAGCCGGGCTCACCGGACGCGAGCGGCGGCCGCGGCCGTGGCGCGCGATCGGCGCCGCTCTCGCCGCCGCGACCCTCTCGCTTTTCGTGGTCGCGCGGCTGCGTCCGCCCGCCGGCCTTCCCGCCCTCGTCGAGGGGCCGGAAGGTCCGCTCGGCCGATTGGCGCCCGGACCGATCGACCTCCTCGGCCGCGACTTGCGGGAGCTCCCCGGCGTGCGGCGTCTCACGGTCCGATGGGAAGGGCCGCTCCAGGTGCCCGAGACCGGGACCTACCGGATCGAGGTCCTCGGCCGCGGCCGCGTCGAGGTGCGTATCGCCGGCCGCCGCGTCCTCGTCGCCGACGCCGACCCCGTGCGCGCGAGCGGAGACGTGCTCCTCGGGCGGGGGCCGCAGGCGCTCGAGGTCCGGCTCGAGTGGCGCGGCCCGGGCCCCCGTCTGCGCCTCGAGTGGACGCGGCCCGACGGGCGACGCGAGGTGATCCCTCCCCGAGCCCTCGGGCCCGCAGGGCCCGAGTGGCACTGGATCCTCACCGACATCCTGGCGTTCCTCATGGCCGCGCTCGCCGCGACGCTCGTCCTCGCCGTGCCCTGGGATCGGCCGAACCCCCTGCCCGCCCCCCGCCCCGTCACGGCGGGGGAGACCCTCGCCTCCGTGGCCGCCTACGTCGTGCTGCTCGCGGTCATGAGCTGGCCGCTCGTGCGCGACCTCGCGGGCGCCGGCCCCATCGACCGTCCCGACGGGCGGCTCAACGCGTGGATCCTCGCCTGGGACGTGCACGCGCTCGTGCACGAGCCCGGGCGACTCTTCCAGGCGCCGATCTTCCATCCCCTGCCCGACGCGCTCGCGTACTCCGAGAACCTGCTGCTGCTCGCGGTCGCGGGGGCGCCTTTCCTCCTCGCGGGCGAGCCCGTCCTCGCCTACAACCTCGTGCTCGTCCTTTGCCTCGTCGTCTCCGGCCTGGGGGCGCAGCTCCTCGTGCGGCGCGCGAGCGGGGACCGTCTCGCCGCGTGGGTGGGGGGTGCTTGCTTCGCCGCGGGCGCCTACCGGTGGACGAGGCTCGCGCACCTCCATGCCGAGGCGACGCTCCTGCTTCCGTTCGCCCTCCTCGCCCTCGACCGCTTCTGGGCGCGGCGGACCCTGCGCCGCGCCCTGCTCCTGGGCCTCGCGGTCGCGCTGCAGGGGCTCGCCTCGGTCTACCTCGGGGCGGTGACGGCCACCACGGTCGCGGTGGCGGTAGCGGTGGGGCTCTTCGGCGGGCTGCGCCCGCGCGACCTGCTGCGCCTCGCCGCGGGTTTCCTCCTCGCGGGCGCGCTGCTGCTGCCCGCCGTGCGCCCGTACCTGCGCATGCGCGGCTTCCAGGGCGTCGAGTTCACTCTCGAGACCGTCTCGATCTACGCCACGAGCCTCGCCTCCTACGCGGCGAGCGGGACCCGGCTCTGGGGACCGGTGAGCGAGCGCCACGTCGATCCGGACGAGTTCCGCGACGCCCTATTTCCCGGCCTCGCCCTCCTCGCCCTCGGCCTCGCGGGCCTCGCCCGCGCGCCCAGGCGTTTCCGGGCCGTGGCCGTCGCGGCGTCCGTGGTCGCCGTCGTTCTCTCGCTGGGCCCCGCGACCGGCGTCTACCGGTTCCTCCACGAGAACCTCATCTTCCTGCGCGGCGTGCGCGCGCTCGGCCGGTTCGCCGTCGTGCCCTGGCTCGCCCTCACGGTGCTCGCCGGGCTCTGCCTCGCGGGCCGGCGCTGGTTCCTCTCCCTGGGCGCGCTCGCCCTCGTGATGCTCGAGAGCACGAACGTCCCCCTCCGGCTCGGCCCCTACGCGGGTCCCCCCGCCTACGCGCGCTGGCTCGCCGGCCGGCCCGGAGCGGTGGCCGTCCTACCCCTCGGGAGGGACGACACGCGGGTCATGCTCGACGGCATCGTGCATTTCCGCCCGCTGCTCAACGGCGACTCCGGCTTCATGCCCCGCCCGTACGACCGTGCCATGGAGCTCCTGGCCCGGGAGCCGCTCGGCGAGGAGGGCTGGCGCTTCCTGCGCGCGGTGGGGGTGACCCACGTCGTCGCGGAGCGGCCGATCGATGCGACCCTCGCCGCGGACGAGGACGGGCGGCTCGTCTACGAGGTGCCGCCGGGCGAGGTCGCGCGGGCGGTCGAAAGGGGCGACCCCGTCGCTACGCGTTGGGACGCCGCAGGGATGCTCGCGGACCTGGGCCGCGAGCGATCGGTCTCGGGCCTGACATTCGAGATCGCCGACGCGGAATGGGTGAGCCGTCCCGTCGTCCGGGTCTCCACGAACGGACGCGAGTGGGAAGAAGTCTCCGCGGAGGCGTCGCTCCCGGACGCCGTCTTGTCCCTCTATCGGGACCCGCGGGCCGGCCGCGGCGTCGTCCGATTCGCGCCGCGGGCGGCCCGCTTCTTGCGCGTGGATCCGCGTCTTCCGGCGCGGCCCGGTCTCCTCGAAGCCCTTCCCTGATGTGCCCGAGGGACGCTCCGCTGGACTAAACTCGAACGATGAGCGTCGCCCGTACTCCTCCGGCAGCGACGTCCGGAGCTCCCGGCTTCCTCCAGGACCCCCCGTGTCTGACAAACACGTTCGACGCCGACCGCGTCCTCGCCGAGACGCTGGAACGGCTCCTGCCGAACGAAATCTCGCAGGCACTTCGCCCGGAGTGGCGCGCGCTCGGGGAGGAGGCCGCGGGCCCGCTCGCGGCGCTCGCTCGCGAGGCGGAGGCACAGCCGCCGCGACACGTCCCCTGCGACGCGTGGGGACGGCGCGTGGACGACGTCCTTGTC
Organism: uncultured Acidobacteriota bacterium; assembly: GCA_963742595.1. GTDB lineage: Bacteria > Acidobacteriota > Vicinamibacteria > Fen-336 > Fen-336 > CAVPGH01. The sequence continues at coordinate 4,330,671 of CAVUMT010000001.1, forward strand.
TCCCCGGCCTGGCGCGAGCTCGCTCGCGCCGCCGCCCGCTGGGGGCTCGCGGCGATCCCGTACGAGGGACGGCTGGGTGAACACGCGCGCCTCCACCAGTTCGCCCTCCTCGCCCTCTACGCGCCCAGCTCGGCCGTCTACACCTGCCACCTCGCGATGACGGACGGGGCGGCGCGCACGCTCCTCGAGCACGACCAGGGTCTCGCCGCCCAGGCCGTGCCGAGGCTCACCTCGCGGGATCCCGAGCGCGCGTGGACGAGCGGCCAGTGGATGACCGAGCGCTCGGGGGGGAGCGACGTGGGAGGGACGGAGACCGAGGCGCGCCGCGACGAGCAGGGCCGTTTCCGGCTCCACGGGGCGAAGTGGTTCACCTCCGCGGTGACGAGCGAGATGGCGCTCACGCTCGCCCGTCCGGAAGGCGCGGGCCCCGGCTCGGCGGGCCTCTCGCTCTTCTACGTGGAGCTGCGGGATGCCGGGGGCCGGCTGCAGGGAATCCGCATCGAGCGGCTCAAGGACAAGCTCGGGACGCGCGCCCTGCCCACTGCCGAGCTGACGCTCGAAGGCGCTCCCGCCACGCCCGTCGGCGACCTCGGCGGAGGCGTCCGGAAGATCACGCCCCTCTTGAACGTCACGCGCCTGCACAACGCGGTCAACGCGTGCGGGACGATGGCGCGCCTCCTCCAGCTCCTGCGGGACTACGCGGGGCGGCGCGTGGCTTTCGGAGAGTCGCTCGCGGCGAAGCCGCTCCACCGCGAGACGCTCGCCCAGCTCCACGTGGAGTACGAAGGTGCTATCGCCCTGACGCTGGAGTGCGCGCGTCTCCTCGGCCGGCAGGAGGCGGGGGAGGCGAGCGCCGAGGAGAGGGCGGCGCTCCGGCTGCTCACGCCGCTCGCCAAGCTGATGACGGCGAAGCAGGCCGTCCTCGTCGCTTCGGAAGCGCTCGAGGGCTTCGGAGGCGCGGGCTACGTGGAGGACACCGGCTTGCCCGTTTTCCTGCGTGACGCCCAGGTCCTGCCGATCTGGGAGGGGACGACGAACGTTTTGAGTCTGGACGTGCTCCGGGCGGTCGCCCGCGAGGATGCGCTCTCGTCGTGGATGGGTCTCGCCCGGCGAAGGCTCGCCGCCCTCGCGTCGTCGCCCCTCGCGTCGACGGTGGCCCGTCTCGTCTCGTCCCTGGACGAGATCGAAGCCTGGTGGGCCCGAGCCGCGCCGGGGAGGCCCGAGCTCCTGGAGGCCTCGGCGCGTCGCTTCGCGCTGCGAACGGCCGCTCTCGCGGCCGCGGTGCCCCTCGTCGAGCAGGGGGCCTGGGGGATCGCGGCGGGGCGCGGCGAGCGGAGCGCGCGGGCCGCGGAGCGTTGGGTGGGCGAGCGGCTCTCCGCTCTCCCGGGTGCGGCGGACCTCGCGGAGCGGACGCGGGAGAGCCAGGTGCTGAGCGGCCTCGACGCGAGGACGGAAGTGGGGGAGTGAGCGCCGGCCGCACCGAGGTGACGCGAACGTTCCTGGAGATGACGAGCTCCGCGGAGCTCGTGCCCTCGAAGACGGAGGCGCCGGGTGCGCGCATCGAGCGGGCGCGGCACTGCCCCCCTTCCTTCTTCCGCTACCTCTACGCGGAGGTGGGCCGGAACTACCACTGGACCGACCGGCTCCCGTGGACCGAGGAGCAGGTGCGCGCGCGCCTCGCCGATTCCCGCGTGTCGATACACGTCCTGTACGTCGAGGGATCGCCAGCGGGATATTTCGAGCTGGAGCGGCACTCGACGGGTCCTGCGAGATCGCGTACTTCGGCCTTCTCCCGGAGTTCCTCGGCCGGAGCCTCGGCAAGCACCTGCTCACGGTCGCCGCCGAGACGGCCTGGAGCGAAGCGCCGACGCGCGTCTGGCTGCACACCTGCACGCTCGACGACCCGGCCGCCCTCCCGAACTATGTCCGGCGCGGCTTTCGGCCCTTCAAGACCGAGGTCTATTGGGTGGAGCAACCCCAGCCAAAACATGAATAAAACGTAATATTGATAGCTAGTTAATTGTAATTACATCAATCATAATGGCGTGAGTTGGACGCATCCACTGAACAACTAAACCAATCCTGTTCGTCCCCACGTGTGACGAAAGTTCGAAGAAATCGCGACAAAAGTGCCCGTCGCGCCTCGAAATCCCCATTTCGGCGATTGTCTAAGCCCTTCCACGGCAGTATGTTGTGTAATGGTAGGACCGTGGGCCCAACATCTTGTGTTTTCTTCTTGACAGGCCCCGAGGGCTTGCCGATAATCGCGTTCGCCCGTTAGGCAAAAACAGTAGCGCGAAGGAGCCGCGGAGCCGGAGCCAAGGGGCTTCTGGCCACCGGAGAGGCGTCACCCGAGAGCGACAAAGATGTCAGGAAGCGAGGAGCACGCATGTCGACCCACCCCGTGGAGAACCCCAGAGCTGAGGCCCGCCAGACCCCAGCGGAAAAGCGGACAGGGCTCAGTTTCCGGCGGTACTTCACGAAGGCGGGACGGCACCCCTACGACGAGCTGAGCTGGGAGCTCCGCTCCGCCGTCATCAACGACGAGAGGGGGCAGCCGGTCTTCGAGCAGCACGCGATCGAGGTTCCCGTCACGTGGAGCCAGACCGCCACCAACATCGTCGCCTCGAAATACTTCCGCGGGCAGCTCGGCTCTCCCGATCGCGAGCGTACCGTCAAGGGCCTCATCTCCCGCGTGGTCGACACGATCCACGATTGGGCGGACGCCCAGGGCTACTTCGCCACCGGCGAGGACCTCCAGAGCTTCTCCGACGAGCTCACGCACCTCCTGGTCCAGCAGAAAGCCGCGTTCAACAGCCCCGTCTGGTTCAACGTGGGCATCGAGAAGCACCCCCAGGCCTCCGCCTGCTTCATCAACTCCGTCAACGACACGATGGAGTCGATCCTCGGCCTCGCCAAGACGGAGGGGATGCTCTTCAAGTTCGGGTCGGGCACGGGCTCGAACCTGTCGTCGATCCGCTCCTCGAAGGAGCCCCTCGCGGGCGGCGGCACCGCTTCCGGCCCCGTCTCGTTCATGCGCGGGTACGACGCCTTCGCGGGCGTCATCAAGAGCGGGGGCAAGACCCGCCGCGCCGCGAAGATGGTGATCCTGAACGCGGACCACCCGGACATCGACGAGTTCATCACGAGCAAGGCGGACGAGGAGCGCAAGGCCTGGGCCCTCATCGAGGCCGGCTACGAAGGCGCCTTCAACGTCAAGGGCGGGGCCTACGACTCCGTCTTCTTCCAGAACGCCAACCACTCCGTGCGCGTGACCGACGACTTCATGCGCGCGGTGGTGGAGGACAAGGACTGGCAGACCCGGAACGTGCTCGGGGGCCAGGTGGCGGAGACCTTCAAGGCCCGCGACCTCATGAAGAAGATGGCGGACGCGGCCTGGCAGTGCGGCGATCCCGGGATGCAGTTCGACACCACGATCAACGACTGGCACACCTGCGCGAACACCGACCGCATCAACGCCTCGAACCCCTGCAGCGAGTACATGTTCCTCGACGACACCGCGTGCAACCTCGCCTCGCTGAACCTCATGAAGTTCGTGCGGGCGGACGGCGAGTTCGAAGCGGAGGCCTTCCGGGCCGCGTGCCGCACGCTCATCACCGCCCAGGAGATCCTCGTCGACAACGCGAGCTATCCGACACCAGCCATCGACCGCAACAGCCACGACTACCGCCCCCTCGGGCTCGGCTACGCGAACCTCGGCGTGCTCCTCATGGACCGCGGCCTGCCCTACGACAGCGACGGCGGCCGCGCCTTCGCGGCGGCGGTGACCTCGATCATGCACGGCGAGGCCTACGCGCAGAGCGCGCGGGTCTCCTCGGCCATGGGTCCCTTCGCGGGCTACGCGAGGAACGCGGAGCCCATGATGCGCGTGATCGACAAGCACCGTCAGCACGCGCACATGATCGACGCCACCTACGTGCCCAAGGACCTCCTCCACTCCGCCCACGCGGTGTGGGACGAGGCCTACACGCTGGGGGCCCAGCACGGCTACCGCAACAGCCAGGTCACCGTGCTCGCTCCCACCGGCACCATCGGCTTCATGATGGACTGCGACACCACGGGCATCGAGCCCGACATCGCCCTCGTCAAGTACAAGAAGCTCGTGGGCGGGGGAGTGATGAAGATCGTCAACCAGTCCGTCCCCGGCGTGCTGCGCAGGCTCGGCTACAACGCGGGGCAGATCGAGGACATCGTCAAGTACGTCGACGAGAAGGAGATGATCGAGGGGGCGCCGCACCTCAAGGACGAGCACCTCGCGACCTTCGACTGCGCCTTCCCCCCCGCGAACGGCAAGCGGTCCATCCACTACATGGGCCACATCAAGATGATGTCCGCGGTCCAGCCTTTCCTGTCCGGGGCCATCTCCAAGACCGTCAACATGCCCACCGACGCCACGCCCGACGACATCGCGACCGCCTACCTCGAGTCGTGGAGGCTGGGCCTGAAGGCGGTGGCGGTCTACCGCGACGGCTGCAAGCGGAGCCAGCCGCTCTCCACGTCCCGGGCGGACGCGATGGCGACCACCGCGATGGCGGCGGTGGGAGAAGGGGCGCGGCCCGCGCGCCGCAAGCTGCCCGACGAGCGGCACGCCATCACCCACAAGTTCTCGATCGCCGGCCACGAGGGCTACATCACGGTGGGGATGTACGAGGACGGGAAGCCGGGCGAGATCTTCCTGGTCATGGCCAAGGAAGGCTCCACGATCTCCGGGATCATGGACGCCTTCGCGACCTCGATCTCGATGGCCCTCCAGTACGGGGTGCCGCTCGAGGCCCTCGTCGAGAAGTTCTCGCACGTGCGCTACGAGCCCGCGGGGTTCACCAAGAACGCCGAGATCCCCTACGCGAAGAGCATCACCGACTACATCTTCCGGTACCTCGCCTCGAAGTTCCTCTCCGTGGAGCACCAGGAGGCGGCGGGCGTCCAGCCGAGCGAGACCTCGCTCAAGCCGCTCACCGGCCTGCCCGTGCCCACGGCGGGCGCCTCGGTCGCCGGCTCCTTCCGCCCCCAGAGCGACGCCCCGCCCTGCCACTACTGCGGGAGCATCATGGTGCGGAACGGCGCGTGCTACCGATGCGCCAACTGCGGCAGCACGAGCGGCTGCAGCTAGGGGCGCGCCGCCCTTGAGCTCGCTTCCCGTGTCGTCGGTGACGGCGGCCGACCGGAACCGGGTGTGGGAGCGCGGCCGAAACGCCCTGGGGATCGCGCGCCTCCTCGTCCAGGAGGGCCGATCCGCCGAGCTCGTGGACACGGCGATCCACCTCGCGGTGGAATGCGCCTGCCGGGTCGCGATGGAACAGGCGGACCTCGTGTTCGACGGCGATCCCGGCCTCGCCCTCTCGAGCCTCGCCGCCCCCCGGGGCCTCTGGCCGCTGGCAGGGGGCGACGCCCACGAGCGGCTCCGTGCCGCGGAGCGCGTGGTGGGCTGGCTGTCCGCGTACCTGAAGAGCGAGGCGCCGCACCACAGCTGGGGTCTGTAGAGAAGCCCCTCGGTCTGGACGGGGGAGCGCATCCAACGCAGAATCACGCGTGCCCTCGCTCCGGGTCTTCTTCCGCGCGCTCCTGCCGTTCGCCCTGCACGGCCTGGCTCGCGAGGTGGACGCGGCTCTCGGCCTCGTCCTGCGCTCGACCCTCGTTCCCGCGTCCGTTCCACAAGAGGTGGGGCGCGTGCTCGCCGGCGACCCGGGGGGGGTGGTCGGGTCCGTCGTCCTCTGGACCGCGGGGGGCGTGCTCGTCTGGGTGGTGGCCGGCCTCCTCCGCGCGAAGGAAGACGGTCGTGGCCTCGGCGCGGCCCTCGGCGTCGCGTCGCGAGGCTTCCTGCCGCTCTGCCTCCGGCCGGCGCTCACCGTGCTGGCCCTCGTGTCGGTGGCGCTTCGTCCCGCCTTCCCCTACGCCTTCACCCTGCCCGTCGCTCTCACCCAGGACTGGAGCCTGGGGCAGGACGCGGTGGCGCTCGCGGTCCTCGTGGCGGGCTTCGTCCCGCCGATCCGCTTTCCCGCCCCGCGCCCCGGAGCCGTGCTCTTCGCGAGCTTCGTCGTGTACGCCTTCCTCACGCCCGAGTGGGCGCGCCGGTGGGAAGGGCATCCCGGCAACGAGCCCAAGTACCTCCGCATGGCGGTGGCGATCGGCCACGAAGGAACCCTCGACGCGGAAGGCGTGAGCGCTCCGATGGAGGAGCTGTCGCCTCGACCGTGGTGGGCGAACGTGAGAGGGGTGATCGGGGGTGTCGTCGGCGAGTCCGGACGGATGTTTCGGGCGCTCCTCGGAGGTCCGGCGGCTCTGGGGAAGGACGCCATCCAGGCCGAGCGGATCACCCGACAGACGATCCGCGGCAAGGAAGGCGGAGTCTATTACGTGCTCGCCCCGGGGCCCTCGCTGCTGCTCGCGCCCACGCTGCGCGTGGACCGGACGGTCAATCGCGCGCGGGGTACGCCCGGGCGCCTGGCGGTCTCCGTGCTCCTCTGGAACCTGCTCGCGGCCGCGCTCGTGGCTGCGGTCTTCGCCCTCGCCCGTGACGCCACGGGCCGGCCCGGGCTCGCCGCGGCCGTAGCCTTCGGCTTCGCCGTCGTCCCGCCCTTCCTTTTCTACGGCTACCAGTTCTACCCGGAGATGCCGGGGGCGCTCGTCCTGGCAGTCGTGTTCCATCGGCTGGTGTTCGTCAGGGACTGGACGACCGGCGAGGCGTGGCGAGTGGGGCTGCTGCTTGCGATGCTGCCCTGGCTCCATCAGAAGTTCTTGCCGGTCTGGCTGGTGCTGGTCTTGACCACGGCGTTTCTTCATCGGAGCGCCTCACGCGCCGCGTGGCGTGCGCTCCTCATGCCTCAGGCCACCACTCTCTTCCTGACCGCCCTCTACAACTTCGCGATCACGGGGAGCATCCGACCCGACGCGCTTTTCCTCGCCTGGGGACCCGCGGGCGTGAGCTCGGCCCGCGTGGGCCAGGGTCTCCTGGGTCTCCTCTTCGATGCGCGCTACGGCATCCTCCCGTTCGTGCCGATCTTGCTTCTCGCCGGCGCGGGGAAGCTCACAGGCGGCGTCCGGCGATTCGCGATCGTGCTGCCCGCGGCCCTCGTGTACTACCTGACCGTGGCCTCCGCGGACAACTGGGCGGGAGCGGTGTCGAACCTGGGCCGGTATTTCATGCCGCTCGCCCCGCTCGCGGTCGTCTTCGTCGCCCTCGCGCTCTCGCGGATTCGCACGGGGCGGGGGGCGCTGGCTCTCGCTCTCGTGCTCGCGGCGTGGACGGCCGTCTTCGCCGTGGCGCTCTGGGAGGACCCACACGCGGCCAACGACTCGGCGGTGCTCCTCGCCCAGAGCACCTTCGCCGACGGCAACCAGTACCTTCCGAACCTCCACCTGCGGCAGTGGAGCGACGCCGCTCCCGGCCTCTGGGCCCGCGTGCTCGTCTGGCTCCTCGCCGCGACTGCGATCACGGCGTGGTGGGCCCAAGGCGTCGCCCGCGAGCGGTGGACGGGATCTCCAGACCGGACGCTCGCTGCCATCGTCCTCGCAGTGCTCTCCGCGGGCCTCTTCCTGGAGCGATGGCCGTCGGCGGAAACCGCTCCGCGCTTCCACGAGTCGATCGCGCTCGGCCGGGACGCCACCGTGTTCCTCGACGGCCCGGTGACGGTCCAGGACCACCAGGCGGTGCTGAGGGCGGGGAAGACGCGGCTCCTCGTGCGATCCCCGACGCCCGTCGACGCGATCCGAGCGGTCCTGGGGGGGCGCGGAGTCGTGCGCCCCCTGGGCTCGGACCCTCTCCTCGCGCGCCCCTTGGGCGCGCTCGTGGCCGTCCCGGTCGGCGAGCGCCACGTCCTCCACGATGCGCAGGGCCGCGTCGAGTATTTCTCCGCGCAGACCCTGACCGTCGAGGGCGAGGTCCTGCTGCGTTTTGGCGAAAGCGACGCCCGCCCCCGAGAATAGGGAACCCCGAGAAGGAGCCGCTCGTTACATGACTGAGGTGGGATCTCCGCTCGTCGAGTTCCAGGACCTGGCCGTGTCCTATGGCCTCGTCCAGGCCCTGGGCGGAGTCTCGGGCGCCTTCCCCGCCGGTCCCACCGGCCTCCTCGGACCGAACGGAGCCGGCAAGACCACCCTTCTCAAGACGCTCCTGGGCTTCCTGAGCCCCGACCGCGGCCGCATGACCGCGTTCGGGCTCGATCCCGTGAAGCAGCCCCTCGAGGTGCGCCGGCGGATCGGCTACATGCCGGAGCAGGACTGTCACATGGCGGGCATGACCGCCTCGCAGTTCGTGGCGTTCGCGGGCGAGCTCTCCGGGCTGCCCCGCGCCGAGGCGATCAGCCGCAGCCACGAGGTCCTCTACTACGTCGGCCTCGGCGAGGCGCGCTACCGCAACCTGGAGACGTACTCCACGGGCATGAAACAGAGGGCCAAGCTGGCCCAGGCGCTCGTGCACGATCCCGACCTCCTGCTCCTCGACGAGCCCACGAACGGCCTCGATCCCCAGGGCCGCGAGGAGATGCTCTCCCTCATCGCCGACGTGGCCGAGCGTCGGCAGATGAGCCTCGTGCTCTGCTCGCACCTCCTCCACGACGTGGAGCGCGTCTGCGAGAGCGTCGATGGTGATGAACCAGGGCCAGGTCGCGGCGGCGGGCGCGATCCGGGAGCTGACCGGGGCCAAGCGCCCGGCCTTCGACGTGCGCTTCAAGGGCGATGCCGCCGCGTTCCTCACCGACTTCAAGGACAAGGGCGGCGACTGGCGCGAGGCGGAGGACGGCTATCGCGTCTTCCTTCCCGACGGCCACGGGCCGGAGCTCGTATTCCTGACCGCGCAGGAGAACGGCGTGCAGGTGCGGCATCTCCGGCCGGGAGCGGAGACTCTCGAGGACGTCTTCCTGCGCGCGCTCGGGCACACGGTGCAGGGCTGATGCCGATCTACGAGCAGTCCTACCGCCGCTACGAGGCGCGAAGCCCTCTCCGCCAGGTCCGTTTCTGGCCGATCACGCGCGAGGCCCTGCGGATGATCCTCGCCAAGCGCGCCTTCGTCGTCCTGCTCCTCGTGAGCTTCATCCCCTTCGTCGTGCGGGTGGCCCAGCTCTACGCCGGCACGCGCTTCCCCGATTTCGGCCGCGTGCTGCCGGTGGACGGGCGGATGTTCGGGGAGTTCCTGAACCAACAGGTGTGGTTCGTCATCTTCCTCTCGATCTTCGGAGGCGCCGGCCTCGTGGCCAACGACCTGCGCACGGGCGCGATCCTCGTCTACCTCTCCCGCCCCCTGACCCGTCGGGACTACGTGCTCGGCAAGCTCGGCGTCCTCCTCGCGCTCAACCTGTCCGTCACCCTGCTCCCCGGCATCGCTCTCTACCTGGTGGCCCTCGGCCTGGTGCCGGACCAGTTCGCGAAATGGAGCCTCGCCTGGATCCTTCCCTCGATCGTCCTGCAGGCGCTGCTCATGGCACTCGTGGTGGGCCTCCTCGTCCTCGCGATCTCCGCGCTCTCGCGGAGCGCCCGCGTGGCCGGCCTCGGCTTCGTGGGCCTCTGGGTCGGCGTCGAGATCGCGCGGGGCGTCCTCACCCAGATCGCCGACCGGCGCGAGGCCGAGGTGCTGTCCTTCCAGAACAACCTCCGGGCCGTGGGGAACGCGCTCTTCGGCATCGCGGAGCGTGCGACGACCCTGCCCGTCGTCTGGCCCGCGCTCGCCCTGGCCGTGGTGGCGGGGGCCTGCCTGCTCGTGCTGCGCGCCCGCGTGCGCGCGGTGGAGATCGTCACGTGACGCCGATCGAGCTCGTCCGCGCCTCGCGCTGGTACGGTCCGGTGATCGCACTCAACGACGTGACCGTCCAGGTGCCTCCGGGCGTGACCGGCCTCCTCGGGCCGAACGGAGCGGGGAAGTCGACGTTCCTCAAGCTCGCGGCGGGCCAGCTCGCCCCCAGCCAGGGCGAGGTGAAGCTGCTCGGCAAGCCCGCGTGGGGATCTCCCGAGGTCTTCCACCGGGTCGGCCTCTGCCCGGAGACCGACGCCTTCTGGGAGCACCTCACCGGCCTCCAGTTCCTGATGGCGCTCCTGCGCCTCACCGGGTACGACGACAAGGAGTGCCGGGAGCGCGCGGAGCGCGCCCTCGGGGAAGTGGCGCTCCTCGAGGCCAAGGACCGGAAGGTCGGGGGCTACAGCAAGGGGATGCGCCAGCGGGTGAAGCTCGCCCAGGCCCTCGCCCACGACCCCGAGGTGCTGCTCCTCGACGAGCCCGTGAGCGGCATGGACCCCGTGAACCGCCGCCGAGTGATCGACCTCGTGAAGCGCCTGGGCCGGGAGGGGAAGACCGTCCTCGTCTCCAGCCACATCCTCCACGAGGTCGAGGCGATGACGCGGCGCGTGCTCCTCATCCACAACGGCCGGATCCTCGCCGAGGGCGACGTGCGCGAGATCCGCGACTTGATGGACGAGCACCCGCACACCGTCTCGATCCGGGCGAAGAACCCTCGGCGCCTCGCCGCGGCCGTGGTGGGCGCTCCCCACCTCCTCTCGCTCGCCTTCGGCGCGGACGGGGAGTGGCTCACCGTGCAGACCGCGAAGCCCGACGACTTCTACCGCGCGCTGCCCGAGATTGCGATGGAGGCGGGGGTGACGGAGATGTTCTCGCCCGGACGAGGACCTGGAGTCGGTCTTCAAGTACCTGGTGGCGCGGTGAGGGACGCGAGCCGCCCCCTGCCCGTGGCGAGCGCCGCGCGGGCGATCTTCGATCTCGCGCTCGAGGGCATGATCTGGAGCCGCCGGAGCCTCCTCATGGCCGCCTTCCTCGGCCTGCCCGTCGTTTTCGCCATCCTCTACCGCGCGTTCCTCGCCGCCCGGATGCCCGCCCGCCTCTCCGGCTTCGACCTCTACGGGATCATCGTGGCCGTCTACTACGTCCAGAACGTCCTGCCCCTCGCCGCGCTCTTCTACGCCACGTCCCTCGTCGCCGACGAGGTCGAGGGCAAGACGCTGACGTACCTTCTGACGCGGCCGGTGACCCGCCCCGCGATCCTCCTCGGCAAGTTCGCGGCCTATGCGGCCACGACGCTCACCCTCGCCTTGCCCGCCACCGTCGTCACCTTCTTCCTGCTCGTGACCGCGAACGGATTCTCCGGCGTGGGGGCGGCCGTGCCCGACCTCCTTCGCGACCTGGGGGCGATGGCCCTGACCCTCGTCGTCTACGGGGCCTTCTTCACCCTCCTGGGCGTGCTCCTGCGCCGTCCCATGATTCCCGGGTCTCCTCTTCCTGTTCGTGTGGGAGCTCCTTGCCTACCTTCCCGGCTATCTGCCGCGGTTCACCCTGAGCGCGTGGGTGCGCTCGCTCATCCGCCACCGTCCGCCCGAAGAGGGGTTCTCCGCCTTCTTCACCCAGACCGTCCTGCCCTGGGACCAGAGCCTGCTCGTCCTGACGGCGGCGAGCGCTCTCTTCCTGGGCCTCGCTTTCTGGATCTTCTCGGGCCGCGAGTACGTTATGGAGCAGTAGGACGCTACACTTGGCCCCAGGAGGCCTTTCATGAGCCGAAGCCGTCTCGTCGTCTTCATTTCCATGCTCGTGGTCGCGCTGGGGGTGGGAGCCGGCCTCTCCGCCCTCTACCTCGACCCCGCCCGCGCGGCCGTGGGGCCGCTCCCCGCCGCCGCCCTCGTGCTTCCCCAGGACTCCCGGTTCGTGATCGGCTTCGACGTGAAGCGCTTCGTGGCGAGCCCCTTCTACGCGCGCCTCACCCCGGAGATGCGGCCGGACGCGATGCGCGACCTCGAGGAGAGGACGGGTCTCCGGCCCGACCGCGACCTCGACCAGATCGTGATCGCGGGCCGCACGGCCGGCCCCACGGGCTCGCCCCTCGCCCTCGTCCTGGGCCAGTTCGACCGCCAGAAGCTGAGCCGGACCATCGAGACCGAGAAGAAGGGCCAGGTCACCTGGAAGGACGTGGAGGGTACGACGGTGTACCTCTTCAAGGAAGGCGACAAGGGCGCGAAATCACTCGCCTTCCTCGACGACAGCTCGCTCCTGATCGGCGCCGCGGAACGGTGTCGAGGCCGCGCTCGCCAACCGCGCCCGCGGCACCGGCGGGCTGCGGGGCAACACGGAGCTGACCGCCCTACTGGAGAGGGTGCGGCCGGGCGCCGCGTTCTGGATGGTGGGTGACCAGAGCCTCCTCGCGAACCTGCCCAAGGGCGTCACCGGCCCCGCCGGGGACGCGCAGGTGACGCTGCCCGCGCTGCGCAGCCTCATCGTGACCGGCGATCTCGACCCGCTCGTCTCCGTCTCCGTGACCGGGGAAGCCGCGGACGCCGCGGGAGCGACGAACCTCGCCGACGTCGTGCGGGGTTTCGTGGCCCTCGCCGCTCTGCAGGCGGGTCAGAAGCCGGAGCTGAAGGCCCTCGCCTCCGCGATCACGGTGGCCACGGAGCAGAATCGCGTGCTCGTGAACGCGCGGATCCCCTACGAGACGCTGGACGCCTTGCACGCGCCGCGCAAGGCGGCGAGCGCGCCCGGAGCGGACGCGCGCTAGCTCAGCGGTTGTACCGGAGCTCCGCCCGGATCCGCTTGTTCCAGTGGTCGCGCTCCTCGGGGCGCGGGCTGTCCTTGAAGCGCTCGAGCTGCCCCACGCCATGCAGGGAGAGCTTGTCCACGAGCCTCACCCCGAGGTCCAGGCGGTGGCCCGCCCACCCCGTCTGCCAGAAGAAGTCGTCGGTGGGATACGCGGCGAGCGTCGCGTCCTTGTCCACGTCGGCGTAGGTGTACTCCGCGCGCACCCGCGTCCGGCTGAGCGAGCCCAGCGATGCCGCGGCCCAGATCCCCTGTCGGTCGGTCTCCACCTCGGTGTTCCAGCAGAAGTCGCCCACGAGCTGGGCGGGAATGCGGCCGGTGAAGCGGAGCCGCACCACCGCGTCCACGACCTGGTAGTCGAAGACGAACTGGCCGGCCACCCGGGTGTTCTGGCGGCGGATGTTGGGCGCCATCGACCGGATGTCCGAGAAGTCGAGATAGGCGGCGAGGAGCTCGAGACGCGCCGTCTCCGAGACGGCGAATTCCGCGTCCACTCCCACGCTCACGAGCGTCGTGTCCGCGTCGTCGAAGACGTGGCTCCCCCGGCTCCAGAGCCCGGTGACGCCGAGGCTCTTCAGGCTGCCGCGGTCCTTCACCCCGAGGGTGAGGGCCGCCCCCTGCGCCCGGATGTCCCTGTCCCAGAGCATCTCCGTGAAGGCGAGGGGCATGAAGAAGCGCCCTCCCTGGAGACGGAGCCAGGACACGGGCTGGATGTCGGCGAAGGCGAGGTCGACGCGGGCGTCCCTCGAGGCATAGTTGTCGCGGATGAGGACGGCCGACCCCGGCGCTTCCGTGTTCTCGTCGCTGCTGTAGTTGAACTCGCCGCCCAGGCCGAGGAGGAAGGGGCCGAGGCCCACCTCCACCCGCGGCCGGAGCTGGAGCCGCTGGCGGTCCTCGTCCCGGAACTGCGTGGCGGTGACGAAGATGTCCTCCGTCCACTCGGCGCGCGCGAGGGCGTCGCCCTTGATCTCGAAGCTGAATTTCTTGTCGGAACGCTGGAAGTACTGGTTGTCCGCCGGTTCCTGGGCCGCCACGGGCGCTGCGGCGAGGAGGAGGGCGAGCGCGCGTTTCATGCGGAAAAGTCTAGCACGCGCGATGGCCGACCCCCCGGGAGTAGACTCGCTGTCGTGCCGCCGCGCATCGCCGTCGCCGTCATCATCCCCGCCCTCGACGAGGAGGAAGCGATCGGCCTCGTGCTCGCAGAGATCCCCCCGGGGGTGGCGGAGGTGGTCGTGGTGGACAACGGCTCCCGCGACCGCACCGCCGACGTCGCGCGCGCCGCGGGGGCACGGGTGGTCTCGGAGCCCCGGCGCGGCTACGGGCAGGCTTGTCTGGCCGGAATCGCGGCCGTCCGTGACGCGGACGTCCTCGCCTTCCTCGACGGCGACTACAGCGACCACCCGAGCCAGCTCCCCGACGTCCTCGCCCCCATCCTCGCGGGGGAGGCCGATCTCGTGATCGGGTCGCGCGCGCTCGGCCGCCGCCGACGGGGATCGCATCCCCTTCACGCCGTGCTCGGGACCCGTCTCTGCGTGGCCCTCATGAACCGGCTGATCGGCACGCGGGCGACCGACCTCGGCCCCTTCCGCGCGGTGACGGCGGAGGCCCTGCGCCGCCTCGACATGCGCGACCGGAACTTCGGTTGGACGGTGGAGATGCAGGTGAAGGCGGCGCGGCGGGGGCTCCGCGTGTGCGAGGTCCCGGTGGACTATCGCCCGCGCGTGGGGCGCAGCAAGGTGAGCGGCACGCTCCTCGGGAGCGTCCGCGCGGGAGCCAAGATCCTCGGGACGATCGCCCGCCACTCGCTCGACACGGCCGCCAAGTAGGCGCGCCGTCCCGGAATGAAGGAGGGCACCCTCGACCGTGCGGCCGTGGCGCTCTCGGGCGGCGTCATCACGGTCTGCGTGCTGGTCTGGGCGGTTCAGGGGGACCAGACGACGCGGGTGCGGATCGTTCCTCGCGTGGTTCGGTGTGGCCTTCGTGGCCTATCTCGTCGCGCTCGGGCGCTGCACGGTTCTCTCGACGGGCGGACTCGCCCTCGCGCTCCTCGTGGCCGGTGCGTGGCGTGCGACGTTGGTTGCCGCCCCGCCCCTGCTGAGCGACGACGTCTACCGCTCCGTCTGGGAGGGCCGCGTGCAGCTTCGGGGGGGGAATCCCTACGCGTGGGCGGACCGGCCGGACGCGCCGCGGTGGGAGCCGATGCGCGACGAGGTGTGGCGGGGAATGAACCACCGCGACTACCCTGCGGTCTATCCGCCGCTCTGGCAGCTCGCGGCGCGCGCCGTGGTGGGCGTCGCCGACTCCGTCACCGCGATGAAGGGATTTCTCGCCGCGGTGGAGATGCTGGCCCTCTGGCCGCTCGCGACGATCCTGCGGCGCCGTGGACTCCCTCCGGGACGGCTCCTCGTCCTCGCCTGGAGCCCGCTCGCCCTCGTGGAGGTCGCGGGCAGCGGTCACAACGAGGCCCTCGGCCTCTTCTTCCTCGCGGGCTCCCTCGCCGCCCTGGAGTCCGGGCGCCCTCTCCTCTCCGCCGTCGCCGCCGCCCTCGGATTCCAGGCGAAGCTCGTCCCCGGGCTCGTGGCCGCGGCGTGGGCCCGCCGCTATCGCCCGGCCCACGTCGTCGTCGCTGCCGCGACGGCCGCGCTCCTCGTCTGGCCCTATCGCTCCGGGGGGCGCGCGCTCTTCCTGAGCCTCTCGAAGTACGCCGCGTTCTGGCGCTTCAACGAGACCGCCATGGCCCCGCTCGCCGCGCTCTTCGGGCACGCCGCCGCGGTGCGGCTGGGTGTCGTCCTCGTGCTCGCGGTGGCCCTCACCCTCGCGGGTCGACGCGCGGAGCCGGTGGGGGCGGCCACGGCGGTGGTGGCGGCGATGCTCCTTCTCGCCCCGAGCGTGTTCCCCTGGTACGCGCTCTGGTTCCTCCCCCTCCTCGCGGTGAGGGACGAAGCGGCGGCCCTCCTCTTCACGGGCACCGTCGCGCTCTCATACCTCGTCTACCCTGCGTGGCGGTCGGGCGAGCCCTGGTACGTAGGGTGGGACGTTCGCGCCCTCGAGTACGTCCCCTGCATGCTCGTGCTGGGGCTCACGAGGCGGCGCCCTCAGGCCGTGACCCTTCAAGAGGTTGACTCCGGTCGGCCCCTGGACTAGCCTCCACCCCGGCCCACCCAGAGCGAGCTTCGTGACGTGCATCGTTAGTCTGGCCGCGAGGCCGCCAAGACCGGGAGACAAGAAGATGCGGAGAGGAATCGGGCGTTTCGTCGCGGGGCTGGTCGTGGCCGCGTTCGCGGCCGCCGCGTCGACGGTGGCTCTGGCGCAGGCGAGGGCCCTGGACGAGGCCGGCATCGATCGCTTGATGCGCGAGTCCGGCGGTCGGGCACGCGTCAGCCTCCATCCCGCCACGGGCGCCGCCCGCTTCGTTCGCCTGGCCCCGGGCGGTGGCGAGGCGCGAAAGAGGCAGGGGACGGCCGAGGAGGCCGAGTTCTTCCGGCGCTACGGAAGCATCTTCGGCATCCGGGACTTCGGCGGGGAGCTGCGGCAGGTCAGCCAGAAGACGGACCGGCTCGGCCACCGCCACACCGTCTACGCGCAGCTCTACCGCGGCGTGCCCGTCTTCGCGGGCATGCTCAAGGTCCACACCGACGAGAGCGGCCGCCTCTACGCGGTGAACGGGACGTTCATCCCCGAGCTGAGCCTCGAGGTCGGTCCTTCGAGGACCGCGCAGGAGGCCGCGGCAGTGGCCCTGGCCAAGGTCGCGGCGGACAAGCCCCAGGCCGTGGGGGTCACCGCGCGGTCCACGCGCCTCCTCGTCTTCCGCGAGGGGCTCGTGAAGGGCGTCGCGGGCCCGAACCGGCTCGCGTGGGAGGTCGAGGTCGGGAACGGCGGCGACGTCCGCGAGTTCGTCTACGTGGACGCGCGGAACGGCAAGTGGGTGGACCAGTACACCGGGATCCACGACGCGCTGGACCGGCGCGTGTACGACGGACAGAACAACCCCGCCGCGGTGCCCCCGACGTATCCGAACACCCCCTTCTGGCTGGAGGACGACCCGTTCCCCAGCACGGGAACGTGCGTACAGGGAGGAGGGCTCCCCCCGTGCAACGGCGAGGCGGACAACGTGATCCTGGGTAGCCAGGAATCCTACGATCTCTTCAACGAGGCGTTCGGACGCGACTCCATCGACGGCGCGGGGGCGGTGATGGACGGGATCTTCGACCGCGGCAACGCCTGCCCGAACGCGTCGTGGAACGGGACGTTCACGTCGTATTGCCCCGGAGTGACCGGGGACGACACCGTGGCCCATGAGTGGGGCCACGCCTACACCCAGTTCACCCACAACCTCATCTATGCCTGGCAGCCGGGCGCCCTCAACGAGTCCTACTCCGACATCTGGGGTGAGGTGGTGGACCTCATCAACGGGCGCGGGACGGACACGCCCGGGGGCGCGCGCACGGCCGGCACCTGCTCGGCCTTCTCGTCCCCGCTCGGCCAGCTCGCGATCAACAGCCCGGGCTCGATCGCGGGAAACTATGTGGCCCAGACCGCCCAGTTCGGCCCGGTTCTCGACGCGACCGGAATCACCGGGGATGTCGTCGTCGGCCTCGACCCCGCCGACGCGGGGGGGCCGTCCACGACCGACGCCTGCAGCCCTCTCACCAACGCCGGGGCCGTTGCCGGCAAGATCGCGCTCGTCGATCGCGGAACGTGCACGTTCGTGATCAAGGTCACGAACGCCCAGGCCGCCGGCGCGATCGGCGTGATCGTGGCCAACAACGCGGCCACCGGTCTGCCCGGGATGGGCGGCGCGGCCCCCGCGGTCACGATCTCCTCGCTGGGCGTGCAGCAGTCGGTCGGAAACTCGATCAAGGCCGAGCTGGCTTCCGGAACCGTGAACGCCACGCTGCGCACCGCCGGCGGCTCCACGGACGACAGCGTCCGCTGGCTGGCGAGCGAGGACGACCCCGGCTTCGGCGGTGCGATCCGCGACATGTGGAATCCCACGTGCTACACCAACCCCGGACGGGTTGGCGACACCGCGTTCTACGTGTGCGCCACCGGGGACGGCGGGGGAGTGCACACGAACTCTGGTGTTCCCAACCATGGTTTCGCCCTGCTCGTGGACGGCGGCACGTACAACCTCCACACGGTGCTGGGCATCGGACTCACCAAGGCCGCGCACATCTACTTCCGGGCGATGGATCAGTACCAGGTCTCGGACACCGATTTCCCGGACCACGCCGACGCTCTCGAGACCTCCTGCACCGACCTCATCGGCGACGACCTCCCGAGCCTCACCACCGG
This sequence comes from uncultured Acidobacteriota bacterium, assembly GCA_963742595.1. Lineage (GTDB taxonomy): Bacteria > Acidobacteriota > Vicinamibacteria > Fen-336 > Fen-336 > CAVPGH01. The sequence goes on from CAVUMT010000001.1 coordinate 4,348,510, forward strand.
AGCGCCGTCCGGCGAGGTGATCGACCAGGACGACTGCGACCAGGTGACGGCAGCCATCGCCGCGGTCGAGCTGCGCACGGTGCCGACGTTCTGCAACTTCCAGCCGCTGCTCGCCCAGAGCCCGCCCGACCGGTGCCCGGTCGGTCAGACGCAGGTGAACGTCTTCCTGGACACGTTCGAGCCGACGGCCACTCGCCGCCGCCGCGGCTGGGCCACGTCGGAAGTGCCCGTGGTGCCCGCCGACTTCACGCCCCGCTCCTGGGAGCGGGTGACCGGCCTCCCCGACGGCCGGGCCGGCTACGCGCTCTTCGCGCCGGACCCCGACATCGGCGGCTGCGCTCCCGGCAGTGACGAGTCGGGTGTCCTCCGGGCCCAGAGCCCGGCGTTCCGTCTGACGGGGACGGCACCCTTCCTGGTCACCTTCGACCACTGGGTGGCCACGGAGCCCGGCTTCGACGGCGGCATCCTCGAGGTGAGCGTGAACCGGGGACCGTGGACGCAGGTCCCGGCCGCCAACTTCACGTACAACGCCTACAACGCGACGCTCGAGGGGGCTGGCAACACCAATCCGCTCGCCGGGCGGGCCGCCTTCACCGGCTCGGACGGCGGGTCGGTGGGCGGAACGTGGGGCCGTTCCCACGCCAACTTGACCGGCCTCGCGAACGCGGGCGACAGCATCCGGCTCCGCTTGAGCTTCGGAAGCGACGGATGCGCGGGCGCGTTCGGGTGGTACGTGGACGACGTCACCGTCTATCGCTGCCAGCCGTAACAGTCCCGCAACCGGACTTCTGATAGCCTGAAGCCGGCCGGTCGGTAGCGAACGGAGGAGGGTGCCCGGCACCCTCCTCCGGGCTTCCCGCCCGCGGGAGTCCTCTCGTCCATGAAATTTCTCTTCGTCTCCTACGACGGCCTCATCGCGGACATCGCCTGGGAGGTGGTGAAGGAAGGCCACCCCGCCAAGTTCTGGATCAAGGACCCGGAAGAGAAGGAGATCGCCGACGGCTTCGTGCCCAAGGCCGAGGACTGGAAGAAGGAAGTCGACTGGGCGGACGTCGTCGTCTTCGACGACGTCCTCGGCATGGGGGCGATGGCGGAGGAGCTGCGCCGGAAGGGCAAGCTCGTGGTGGGAGGCTCGATCTACTCGGACCGGCTCGAGGACGACCGCGCCTTCGGACAGCAGGAGCTGAAGAACGCGGGGGTCGCGATCATCCCCCAGGAGAACTTCACCTCTTTCGACGACGCGATGGCCTACGTGAAGGCCAACCCCAACCGCTACGTGATCAAGCCCAGCGGGGAGGCCCAGAACTACAAGCGCCTCCTCTTCGTGGGCGAGGAGGAGGACGGGCGCGACGTCATCCAGGTCCTGGGGGACTACAAGCGCGCGTGGTCGAAGAAGATCAAGGAGTTCCAGCTCCAGCGGCGGATCATGGGAGTGGAGGTGGCGACGGGGGCGTTCTTCAACGGCAAGGAGTTCGTCTCTCCCATCTGCGTGAACTTCGAGCACAAGAAGCTCTTCCCCGGGGACATCGGCCCCTCCACCGGGGAGATGGGTACCTCCATGTTCTGGAGCGAGCCCAACAAGATCTTCAACGCCACCTTGAAGAAGATGGAGCCGCGTCTCGCCGAGGAGAAGTACGTCGGGCACATCGACATCAACTGCATCGTGAACAGCAACGGGATCTACCCCCTCGAGTTCACCGCCCGCTTCGGCTACCCCACGATCAGCATCCAGCAGGAGGGACTCCTCACGCCCATCGGAGAGGTGCTCTACAAGCTCGCCGAGGGGACGATCAACCGCCTCCGCACGCGCACGGGCTTCCAGATCGGGGTGCGGATCGTGGTCCCCCCTTTCCCCTTCCGGGACAAGCAGACCTTCGAGAGCAGCTCGAAGGACGCGGTCATCCTGTTCAAGACCCCGAGCCGGGAGGGTTTCCACATCGAGGACGTCAAGTTCGCGGACGACGAGTGGCTGGTCACGGGGACCTCGGGAGTCGTGCTCATCGTGTGCGGGCTCGGACCCACGATGAAGCAGGCGCAGCGCCAGGCCTACAACCGGGTCAAGAACGTGATGATCCCCAACATGTACTACCGCGAAGACATCGGCGACCGCTGGTTCGAAGAGGACAGCGACCGCCTGCACGCCTGGGGCTACCTGAGGGAATAGCGAATCCGGAGCCTGGCGGGTTCCAGCCTGTCCGTAAGTAATTGATAGGCTGTTTGTTATAGCTCTATCCCCATGTGTTGAAAGCGCCGGTCAGAGTGTTACCTCGGTACTCGCCCCGGGGCGAGTTGCCTCAAGTAGTTTCTCAACCGACTCCGTCCGGACGGAGTCGCCCGACTCGGGTACACTGCGCGCCGTGGCGGAGCACGACGTCCTCCTCGTCTTCGTCAAGCATCCGCAGCCGGGGGCGGCCAAGACCCGGCTCATCCCGGCCCTCGGGCCCGAGAACGCGGCCGCGCTCTATCGCGTCCTCGCCGAGGAGGAGATCGCGGGCACCCGCCCTCTCGAGCAGGAGTACCGCCGGCTCTTCTTCTTCGCGCCGGAGGAAGCCGGCGAAGAAGTCGAGAGCTGGCTTCCCGGGGAGCGGCTCCTCCCGCAGCTCGGCCCCGATCTCGGGGCGCGCATGGTGGCCGCGTTCGCCGCCGCTTTCGCGGGGGGCGCGAGCCGGGCCGCGATCGTGGGCACGGACGTCCCCGGTGTGGACCGCGCGCGGGTGCTCGAGGCGTTCGCGGCGCTCGACAGCCACGACGTGGTCCTCGGACCCGCGCACGACGGCGGGTACTACCTCATGGCCCTCCGCCGCCACTCCCCCGCCCTCTTCGAGGGGATCCCCTGGAGCACGCCGGGAGTGCTCGCGGCGACGGCGGACCGGGCGGGCGCCCTCGGCCTGTCCGTGCACCACCTCGACCCGCTTCGGGACATCGACACGATCGAGGACCTGCGCGCCGAGTGGGGGCGTATCCGGCCGCTGCTCGAGAAGCGGAACGACCTGCTCGTCGCCGTGGAGAGCGCGCTCGGGGGCTGAGCCCCGAGAGTACCGCTAGGATCCGGCGGGAGCGGACGCGCTCAACCACTTCTTGAGCGGAGCGGCGTCCGCGGTCCTTCCTGACGCCTCCAACACCGCCACCGTCCGGCGCATGAACGCCTGCACGTCCGCGCGCGCGACGAACGAGGCCGCGTGCTCGGGGAGGAGGCTGCCCCGGATCCATTCGAGGGTGGCCGCCGCCTTCGCGTAGGCGTCCCCGGCCTCGGGTGCGCGCTTCAGGCGCTCTAGAGCCGCCCCCAGCGTCGCGCTCGCGCGATAGATCGTCGGCCGTCCCGAGAACGTCTCGGCGATCGAGACGGCTTCGAGGGCCGCCTTGCGCGCGGCCTGCGCGTCGCCCCGGGCCAGGTGGACTTCCGCGAGGCCGGCCAGCGCCTGCGACTCCAGCGGCCGCAGGCGCGCCTGCGCGGCTTCCTGCCGCGTGCGGAGGAGGAGGCGCTCCGCGTTCTCGAGCTTGCCCTGGTCCAGGTAGAGCCGGCCCAGCTCGATGCGCGAGAGCACGGCCACTTCCTTCTGGCCGCTCAGGTTGGCTTTCACGTTCGCGTCTTCGTAGGCCTTGGCCGCGTCCGGGAGGCGCCCTCGAAGCTCCAGGATCTCGGCCCGCGCGAAGAGCACGTCCGGGGGAGTGGCGTGGTGTCCGTGCCCGCCCCCGTGCCCTCCCGACGCTTCGGCGGCGTCGAGCTCCTTCTCCGCCTCCTCCGGCTGTCCGACGGTGACGAGGAGGCGGCCGAGGTCGCTCCGGACGTCCGCGACGTCGTGGGCCTTGATCTTCTCGTAGAGGGCCAGGCTCTGGCGCAGCCCGTTGAAGGCGTCGCCGTAGCGCCCCTGGCTCGAGTAGATGAGGGCGAGCTGCCGCTGGCAGATCGCGACCCCCTCGTCGTGGCTCACGGCCTGGAAGAGGGGGAGGGCGGCGAGAAACGCCTCCACCGCCGGCTCGTACAGGCCCTGGGCCTTCCGGACGAGGCCGATGTAGTTGTAGTTGAACGCCTTCTCCCGCTTCTCGTCGGACTGGGCGAGGTGGCTCTTGGCCTGCTCCAGGTAGACGATCGCGTCGTCGTACTGGCCCTTCTGGCGGTAGATCTCGGCGATGTGGTCGAGGCGGTTGGCGAGGGCGACCGCGTCCTGCCGCTCCGTCTCGATCTGCATCGACTCGCGGAACGCGGCGAGGGCCTTGTCCAGGTTCCCGGCGCGGATGTGGATCTGGGCGAGGGCCACGAGGTTCGTGGACTCGCCCCGCTTGTCGCCGATCTCCTTGTAGAGGACGAGCGCCTTCTTTTGCGCGTCGAGGGCCTTCTCCATCTGGCCCTGGCGCCGGTACACCGTGCCGAGGTTGGAGAGGGCCTGGGCTTCGCCCCGCTTGTTGCCGGCCTGCTTGCGGTAGTCGAGACAGAGGGTGAAATGCTCGATCGACTTGTCGAACTGCGCGAGCTCGCGGTAGGCGGTGCCGAGGATCACCTCGATCTGGCCCTTCCCCTCGACGTTGTCCTTGAACGTCTTCGTCTGGAGCGCGTCCTCCAGGGAGCGGATCGCCTTCTCCGCCTGGCCGGACATCACCTGCGTGCGTCCCAGGGCCACGAGGGCCGCCCCGTACTCGGGGGAGAGGGCGACCGCCTTCTCGTAGGCCTTCACTGCTTCGGGGATCCTGCCCTTCGCCTCCAGCGCCGAGCCGAGCTGGAACTGGATGTCCGGATCGTCCGGATAGAGCTTGGCGAGCTCGGCGTAGCTCTTCGCCGCGGTCTCGTGGTCCTCCCGCACCCGCGCCGCGCTCGCGTGGATCTGGTACCGCTCGGCGAGGGGAAGGGGGGCCGTGTCGGAGAGCGCCTGGGCCCGCTCGCTCGCGGCGCGGGCCTCCTCGCGGTCGCCGGTGCCCAGATAGGCCTCGGCGAGCTTCGCGTAGGCCATCGCGAAGTTGGCGTCCTTGGCCGTGGCTTCCTTCAGGAGGGGCAGGGCGGCCTTGTTAGCACCCCGCCGCTGCTCGGCGAGGCCCGCCTGATAGGCCCGACGAGCCTCGAGCGACGCCGTCGAGACCTCGGCGAGGGGCCGGTCGGGGTCGTTGCGGATCGCGGAGCGGCTGAGCTCGAGGTGCTCCTTCACCTGATGCGTGATCTCGTCCACGACCGCGAAGACGTCGCCGGACGCGGCCTCCACCTTGAGGGGGACGGGCACTCCCGTGCCCGCGCGCCGCAGCATGAGGTCGAGGCGCAGCTTGCCTCCCGACTCCACGAACTGCCCGGAGAGCACGGACTGCGCGGGGCTCAGCCGGGAGACGGACTCGAGCGCCGCCTCGTCGAACCGCGACTGCTGGGCCACTCCCGCCTCCTGGAGGACGCGGGACACGCGCTCCCCGGGCACGGGCCGGACGTAGAGCGACTGCGAGAGGTCGGTCACCAGCATCTCGGGGAGGCCGGTGCGCAGCCACTCGTACTCCGAGGAGCCGGTGGCGTTGGTGAAAGGCACGATGGCGAGGGTGTGGACCGGCCCGACGGGAGGCGCCGCGGGCCTTCGGCTCGTCCACCACCAGGCCCCGAGGGCCACCACCGCCGCCGCCGCCGCGAACACGATGGCACCCCGCCGCCGCACGACCGCACGGGTGACGCGCATGGTGAGCGAGCGGTCCACGTGGTGGCGGTCGAGATCGGCGAGGACCGCGCCCACGTCCTTGTAGCGCAGCTCGGGGTCCACCTCCATGCACTTCAGGACGAGGGCCTCGAGGTACTTGGGGATCTCCCTGCTGAGCTCGCGGGGGGAGCGGGGCTTCGTGGTCAGCCGCATCACGATCTTCGACATCGGGGTATCGGCGTGGTACGGCACGTCTCCGGTCAGCATCTCGTAGAGGATCACGCCGAAGGAGAAGATGTCGGACGGCGGCCCCGCCTTCACCCCCTTGACCTGCTCGGGAGACATGTAGTCGGGGGTGCCCACCACGGCGCCCGTGGCCGTCATGCCCGTGGTATCCGCGGAGCGGGCGATACCGAAGTCCATGAGGTGGGCGGCCCCCGCCGCATCCACCATGATGTTCTGGGGCTTGAGGTCGCGGTGGATGACTCCCTGGGCGTGCGCTTCCTGGAGGGCGCCGAGCACCTGCCGCGAAAGCTCGACCGCATCGGGGACGGGGATCTTTCCGCGCTTGCGGATGAGGGGCTTCAGGCTGTCGCCCTCGATGAACTCCATCGTGAAGAACTTGATCCCCTCCGCCTCCCCGAGGTCGAAGATGCGGACGACGTTCTTGTGGGTGACCTTGCGGGCGAGCACGAGCTCGTGCTTGAAGCGCTGTACGGACTCCGAGTCGCCCCCGCCCAGGATCGTCTTGAGCGCGATCACCTTGTCCAGCTCGCGGTCGCGGGCCTTGTAGACCCGCCCCATGCCCCCTTCTCCGACGATGGCGAGGATCTCGTAGCGTCCGGCGAACACGCCGGCGAGGGTGCGCTCGCCCGTCGCGCTCATGGCGCCGCTTCGTGCCGGCGTCACCGAGCCGAAGACCGACCCCGTGATCTCGAAGTCGTGGGGGAGGTCGTCGAGCGCCCGGGGAGCGATTTTCGTGGGCTGGAGGGCGGGGGAGCCCGCCCCGGGCGTCGCCCGGGTGGGGGCGGACACCGCGGTCGGCCCCGCCGACGTCCTGTCGAGGGCGTCCAGGAGGGGCTCGCCGCACTGCGTGCACTCCACGCGCTCGGCGGGGTTCGGCTCACCGCACTTCGTGCAATTCATAGGGGCACCGGGATCCTAGGCGCAGCCTCGGGCACCGTCAACTTCGGCCCCTGCAAAGACGAAAAGGGGGCGGCCGGAGCCGCCCCCTCGGGTCACGTCGACATCTTCAATGGCAGAGATCGGTCTCGATCCCGAAATGCGCCGCCTTCGTGCGGCCCCGGATCTCGGCGCGGAGCCGGGCCGGGCAGGCCGCCGGGAAGGCGCTCGCGGGGGCCTCTTCGACCCTCGCCTCGAACCTCTCCAGCCACTCGAGGGCGTCGCAGTAGCACTTGTCGTCGAAGCTGTCGATGGCCTTGTCGAGCTTGTGCAGGAAGGTGCTGCGGTCGGCGCTGGGGATGCAGGAGGACGAGTGCACGAGCTTGCGGAGTCGATTGAGCTGGCAGTCCACGACTCCCGCGTCGTCCTTGCACTCGCCGGTGGCGAGCTCGGCGTCGTCCACGTCGACGTGGGTGTTGTCCGCCTTGCGCGTGTCGCGGGCTCCCGTCAGGTAGAGCGAGTTCATGTTCCAGGCGTCGGCCCCGTCGGAGCCGCAGAGCGAGGAGTGGTTGATGAAGACACGCCCCTCGAGCAGGGCCGGGATCGGCGGCTCCTCGGACAGGAAGAAGCGCGGCCGCATCGTCTTGTCGCTCGCGCTGCACGAAGGGTCGAAGCCCAGCCACTGCAGCTCCTTGTCGCCGTGCACCTGGATGAGCCCGGTGAAGCCCGCGGTGGTCTTGGCGATGCACATGCGGAAGGTCCCCTCGGTCTCGCCCGGCTTCCGGAAGGCGCGGAGGTAGCGGGGGATCTTGTTGGGGAAGCCGAGCCCGGTGATGTTCGCGGGCAGCCGGGGGTCCGTGAGCACGAGCTCGGTCTTCAGTGGCTTGTTCAGGGCGACGCCGGCGTTCACGGGCTCCGACTCCCGCACGTCCTTGAACGAGAAGCACGAGGCGTCGCTCAGGCCGGCGGTACCGACGTTCTCGAAGTGGGCCTCAACGCTCTGCAGGCTCACTTCCGGCGAGCCCACGCCGGTCACTGAGGCCGAGGCGGAGCCGAGCCCCACTCCCACCGGCGAGTTGAGCTTCGTGACCTTCGCGAGGAGGGTCCCCACGCCGCCCTCGATCGCGTACTGCTTGACCGTCTTGGGATGCACGGTCACGAACGCCTGGGGCAGGGCGTTTCGGAGACCGACCGCGATCCGCTCCCCCTTGCCGCCGAGATTCGAAACGAAGTCGGAGAGGCGCTCGTCGTTGAAGGGGTCGTCGTCTGCGGCGGCGGCGAGGCTGAAGCGGAGGACCTTCCCCTCTTCGGTGGTCACGAGGACGAACTCTCCGGTCAAGGCGAGACCCGTGGGGGTGAGGCCGTCGAAGTTGTCCTTGTCGATCGCGACCGTCTTCGGGCAGGGCGAGGCGCACGTCGCCGGATCGTCGTAGCGCAGGAGGAGAGCGGGCTTCTCGACGAGGACCCAGAGGCGTCCTCCCTCGGCTTTCGCATCCGCGAGGGTCTTGGTGGCGACGCCGTCCACCTCGACCGGCCCGTCGATCTTCTGAGCCGCCGTGTAGCCGCCGTTCGGGCACGCGAGGGGATCCGAACCCTCGAGGCAAGTCGCGTAGTTCCGCACGAGCCTCCACACCTCGTCGTTGGCGCTTCCGCCCCCGCCCCCGCCGGAATTCGTGCTCGTGTGGGCGTTGTATCCGCCGCCGGAGGTGCTGTTCGTCACGAAGATGTTCTGGTCGGAGTCCGCAGTCACCCCGGACGGGAAGTTGATCGCGGTGGTGAGGGTCAGGCCCGCGCCGCTCAGGTTGAAGAGCTTCACCTTGCCGCCCTGGTTCTGGTCGGCGGCCGCGATGTGGAAGTTGCCGAGAACGGCGAGGCCCTGGAACTTGGAGCCGGGGTCCGACACGATCGTGGTCGTCGTCCCCGCGAAGAAGTCGATCTCCAGGATCTTGTTGTTCGCCGACGTCGCGTAGACCTTCTCCGAGGGCTGGAGAGGGGGAGACGGGGGGGGCGGCGTCGAACCAGTCGCGCGCACGGCTCCCGACATGTGGGCGAGGGCGCAGCCGGATACGAGGGCGAGGGCCGCGACGCGGCGGACGACGCGAACGGTCATTGGACCTCCAGACAGGGAATATGAGAAGAGTTCGAGTCTTGAGTCGCGGAGAGTCTAGGGACTCGCGCCGCGCGGTGTCAAGAACTTAAAGACCGCGGCTCGCCGCGTGGGGCCGGAGTATACCGGAACCGATCAAACGGTACTCGCGGCCGCTCGATTGACGGATGGCATTGGAAGTCGCGGCTTCCGTCGGCTACCATCGCCCTAGCTCGAACCTTCAGACATGACCCTCGTCGCGCGGCCGAAACCCGAGTGACGGAGCAGCGCCGGTTCCCCCGGCACGCCCTCGTGCTGCCACTCTACGTGTCGCTCGACGGCGGCGTCCTGCGCAAGACGGTCTCCCTCGAGTCGCGCGACGTGTCCGCGGGAGGCGTCTCCTTCGAGACCGGCCGGAAGGTCCCTCTCGCCGCGGAGGCCCGCCTCGTCCTCTCGAAGCTCGGCGACATGCCGGAGAACGCCTACATCCGCGGCCGCGTGGCCCGCCTGGGCCCCCCCGATCCCGTCACCCTCCGGGTCGTGGTGGGCGTGGAGTTCACCGAGTTCGTGAGGGTGACGCGCGACGAGCTCGTCGAGAAGATCGCCCGCTGGAAGGAATTCCAGACCCCTACGCCCTCGCCCGCTTCGTAGCCTGTCTAGAACGCCTCCCGTCGCGTCTTGATGAGGGTCAGGAACTCGTCGCGGGTCATGAGCTGCTCGCGGAAGACGCCCTTCATGCAGGAGGTGACGGCCACCGAGTTCTGCTTCTCCACCCCCCGCATCATCATGCAGAAGTGCATCGCCTCGATGACGACGCCCACGCCGCGGGGCTTGACCGTGTCCTCGATCGCCTCCGCGATCTGCACGGTGAGGCGCTCCTGCACCTGGAGGCGGCGGGCGTACATGTCCACGAGGCGGGGGATCTTGGAGAGGCCCACCACCTTCCCGTTGGGCAGGTAGGCCACGTGGGCCCGGCCGTAGAAGGGCAGCAGGTGGTGCTCGCAGAGGCTGAACACGTCGATGTCCCGGATGATCACCATCTCGTCGTAGCTGACGGTGAAGAGCGCGTTGTTGAGGAGGGCCTGGGGGTCTTCCCGATAGCCTTTGGTAAGGAAGCGGAGGGCCTTGTCCACTCTCTCGGGGGTTTTCAGGAGTCCTTCGCGCTCCGGATCCTCGCCGATCTCGGTGAGGATGGCGCGGATCGAGTCCTGGGTACGGCGGGATTCGGTCATCGGTCGAGCGGTTCCTTTCCCCCAGACGCGGCAGTATTGTACCGGCATGCCCCTGGCGGGAGGCGCGCCCACCGCGCACGTGGACACCTTCGCGCGGGATCGTCTTCCCCCGCGCGAGCTCTGGCCGGAGATGGGCTGTCCGAACCTGCCGGAGCTCGAGTTCTACCCCGCCCGGCTGAACGCGGCCACGGCCCTTCTCGACGCCGCCGTCGCCCGGGGATGGGGGAGCCGGATCGCCGTCCGCTACGGCGGCCTCGCCTGGTCGTACCGCGACCTCCAGGAGAAGGTGGACCGCCTGGCCCGCGTCCTCGTCGAGGACATGGGCCTCCGGCCCGGGCAGCGCGTGCTCCTGCGCTCCCCGAACACCCCGATGATGGCGGCGGCGTGGCTCGCGGTCCTCAAGGCGGGCGGGATCGCGGTGGCCACCATGCCCCTCCTGCGCGCGCGGGAACTGTCTGTGATCGTCGAGCGCGCGCAGGTGAGCCATGCCCTCTGCTCGGTGGATACGCTCGATGCCCTTTCCCAGGCCCGGTCCGCCACGTCCGCCTTGCGCCACGTTGCCCTCTTCACCGCCGACGGTGAGGGCTCCCGGCCGGACGCGGACCTCGACCGCTTGCTGAAGGCCAAGTCGGGCGCCCCGTTCCCAGCGGTGGACACCGCGGCCGACGACCCGGCCCTCATCGCCTTCACGTCGGGGACGACGGGTAGGCCGAAGGGCTGCGTCCACTTCCACCGCGACGTCCTCGCGATCTGCGACGCCTTTCCCCGCCATGTTTTCGGCGCGCGCATGGACGACGTGTACACGGGCACGCCGCCTCTCGCCTTTGTCTACGGGCTCGGGGGCCTCCTGTGCTTCCCCCTGCGTTACGGCGCGTGCACCGCCTTTCCCACGGAGCGGGCGACCCCCGAGGTTCTGCTGCGCACCGTGGCCGAGCAACGTTGCACGACGCTCTTCTCCTCTCCCGCGATGTACCGGAGCCTCTCCGAGGCCGCCCCGGGCTTCGACATCGGGAGCCTCCGGAAGTGCGTGTCCGCGGGGGAGACGCTGCCCGCGGCGACGTTCGAAGCCTTCCGGAAAGCCACCGGTCTTCGCGTCATCGACGGCATCGGATCCACGGAGCTGCTCCACATGTTCGTGGCCGCGGCGGGAGACGCCATCCGGCCCGGGGCCACGGGTCGGGCGATCCCCGGCTACGAGGTGCGGGTGGCGGACGGCGAGGGGCGGACGGTCCCTCCCGGAGAGCTGGGCCAGATCGCGGTGCGCGGCTTCACGGGTTGCCGCTACCTGGACGACGCGGAGCGGCAGCGTGCGTACGTGCGCGACGGCTGGAACTACCCGGGCGACGTCTACAGGATGGACGCCGACGGGTACTTCTGGTATCAAGCGCGGGCCGACGACATGATCATCTCCGCGGGCTACAACATCGCGGGGCCCGAGGTGGAAGCCGCGCTCCTCGACCACCCGCGCGTCCGCGAGTGCGCGGTGGTGGCGGCGTCCGACCCGGAGCGCGGGACGATCGTGAAGGCCTTCGTGGTGCTGCGCGAGGCCGAGGGTGCGGGCGAAGGCCTCGCGCGCGAGCTGCAAGAGTTCGTGAAGAAGGAGATCGCCCCCTACAAGTACCCGCGGGCAGTGGAGTTCGTCCCCGAGCTCCCGCGCACGGAGACGGGGAAGCTCCAGCGCTACAAGCTCCGGCAGGGTCCCGGGGCTTGAAGATCGTCGGCATCGGCGGCGGTCCGGCCGGGCTCTACTTCGCCATCCTCATGAAGAAGCTCGATCCCCGGCACGACGATCACCGTCGTCGAGCGCAACCGGCCCGACGACACCTTCGGCTGGGGCGTCGTCTTCTCGGACGAGACGCTCGCGAACTTCGAGGAAGCCGACGCCCGAGAGCCACGCGGCGATCCTGAAGCGCTTCGCGTACTGGACCGACATCGACGTCTTCTTCCGGCGGCGAGCGCATCGCGCTCCACCGGCCACGGCTTCTGCGGGGTCGCGCCGGCGCGCGTTCCTGAGCATCCTCCAGGAGCGCGCGGCCGCGCTCGGCGTGCGGCTCGTCTTCGAGACGGAGGTCGACGACCTCGAGCCGCTGGCGCGACGCCGACCTCGTGCTCGCCGCGGACGGCGCGAACAGCCGTACTGCGCGACGGCCTCGCCGCCCACTTCCAGCCCAGCCTCGACTGGGGTCGCTGCCAGTTCGCCTGGCTGGGCACCGACCTGCCGCTACGACGCCTTCACCTTCATCTTCAAGGAGAGCGAGCACGGGCTCTTCCAGGTCCACGCCTACCCGTTCGACGAGCAGACCTCGCACCTTCATCGTCGAGTGCCGCGAGGAGGTCTGGAAGGCGCGCCGGCCTCGACACGGCCGACGAGGCGGCGACCGTCGCCTACCTCGAGCGGCTCTTCGCCGACGAGCTCCGAGGCCACCGCCTGCTGACGAACCGCTCCATCTGGCGGAGCTTCCCCACGGTGCGCAACGAGACGCTGGCACCACGGGAACGTGGTGCTCATCGGCGACGCCGCCCACACCGCGCACTTCTCGATCGGCTCCGGGACGAAGCTGGCGATGGAGGACGCCATCGCGCTCGCCGGCGCGCCTCCGCGCGCGACCCCGGGCGACGCGCTCGGCGACGTGCTCGCGGCCTACGAGGACGCGCGCAAGCCCGAGGTCGGGCGGCTGCAGACGGCGGCCCAGACGAGCCTCGAGTGGTTCGAGAACTCCGCGCGCTACCGCGAAGCTCGATCCCGCTGACCGTTCACCTTCAGCCTGCTGACGCGCAGCAAGCGCATCACCTACGACAACCTGCGCCCGGCGCGATCCCGCGCTGGTGGAGTCGCGTGACGCGCCGGTTCGCGGCGCGACCGCAGCGACGCACGCGGCCCGATGAGCCAACTCGACGCCGCCGCCGCTGCTTCCAGCCGCTACCGCCTGCGCGGCCTTCGGCTGCGCCAACCGCATCGTGGTGTCGCCGATGTGCCAGTACTCCTGCGAGGACGGCACGCCCACCGACTGGCACCTGGTGCACCTCGGCAGCCGCGCGGTCGGCGGCGCGGGGCTCGTGTTCGCGGAGGCGACCCACGTCTCGCGCGGACGGCCGCATCACGCCCGGCTGCGCGGGGATGTACAAGCCGGAGCACGTCGCCGCGTGGAGGCGGATCGTGGACTTCGTGCACGGACAGACGACGCGCCCGGATCGGCCTCCAGCTCGCCCACGCGGGGCGCAAGGGCTCGTGCAGCCGTCCCTGGGAGGGCGACGCTCCGCTTGGCGAAGGCGGGTGGGAGCTCGTCGCTCCGTCCGCGATTCCCTTCGCCGAGGGCTGGCCGGTCCCGCGGGCGATGGACCCGCGCGGACATGGACCGCGTGCGCGAGGAGTTCGTGCGCGCGGCGCGCATGGCCGACGAGGCCGGCTTCGACGTGATCGAGCTGCACATGGCCCACGGCTACCTGCTCGCGACCTTCATCTCTCCGCTCACGAACGAGCGCCGGGACGAGTACGGCGGGCCGATCGAGAACCGCCTGCGCTATCCCGCTCGAGGTGTTCGAGCGCGGTGCGCGCGGCGTGGCCCGCAGAGAAGCCGGTCTCGGTCCGGATCTCGGCGAACGGACTGGAAGGAGGGCGGCCTCTCCGGCGCGGACCGCGTCGCCCTCGGCCGGATCTTCAAGGAGCGAGGGCTGCGACGCGATCGACGTCTCCGGCGGGCTAGACCGTCCCCGACCAGCGGCCCGTCTACGGCCGCATGTACCAGGTGCCGTTCAGCGAGGAGATCCGGCACGAGGCGGGCATCCCGACGATGACCGTGGGGAACATCCAGGACGCCGACCAGGCCAACACGATCCTCGCCGCGGGCCGCGCCGACCTGTGCGTCATGGCCCGCCCGCACCTCGTCGATCCGTACGTCACGCTGCGACGCGGCCGCGCGCTACGGGTATGCTGACCATCCCTGGCCGTCGCAGTACCTCCCGGCGCGGCCGCGAGGGAGAAGGGCATAGGCAATGTCAGAGAATTCGTCCGAGCGCACCCTGCGCGGCACGGCCTCGCAAGTCCTGACCGTCCTGGGCGTCATCGCCCTCGTCGTAGGCGCCACCCTCGGGCAGGTCCGCCGGGGCCTCTTCGAGAGCGACGCCTTCGCGGATCGGCTCGCGAGCAGCCTGAGCGACCCGCGGGTGTCCGCCTACGTGGGGCAGGAGATCGCGGATGAGGCGATACGCAAGAAGCCCGACCTCGTGGCCGTGCGACCGATCCTCGTCGCCACCGCGTCCGGCGTCGTGTCCTCCGACGCGTTCCGCGCGATCGTGCGCACGACCGCCCGCAGCGCGCACGCCACCGCTTTCTCCAAGGGGGGGCAGAACCTCCTCCTGTCCGTTCCCGACGTGGACGTGATCCTGCGCGGGGCCCTCGCCAACGCGAGCCCGGCCATCGCCGCCCGGATACCCGATCGCCTACCCACCGTGATCGCCTCGCTGGGAGAGAGCCCGGCCACGCGCTTCATCCTCGATCTGTGGCAATCCGGCCGCCACCTCGCCTGGACGGCGCGGGCCCTCGCCCTCGGGGGTATTGCACTTCTCGTCCTCGGTATCGTGCTCGCTCCGCGCCGCGCGGAAGCCCTGCGAAGCGCCGCGATCGACCTGGCGCTCGCCGGGCTCTTCCTGGCCCTCGTCATCCCCGCCGCGCGCTCTCTCGTGAGCTCGCTTCCCAAGGACCCGCTTGCGCAGCACGCCGCGGCCGGCCTCTTCGAGGCGTTCTCCATCGGCCTCCGTCACCTGGCCCTCGGCCTCGCCGGAGTGGGGCTCGTGTTCGCCGCCGCCGCCCAGTCGCTCGTGGGACGGGCCTGGCTTCCCGAGACGGTCGAGCGGCTCGGGGCCTGGCTCCGACGTCCGCCCGCGTCCGCGTGGGGACGCTTCCTGCGAGGCGCGGTCCTCATGGCGGGCGGGATACTGATGATGCTTCGACCGGCCGCCGCGGTGGCGATGCTCGGGCTCGTCGCGGGGGCGGTCGTGGCTTTCCTCGGCCTGCAGGAGCTCTTCCGCCTGGTGGTTCGGCAGGTGCCCGAGGAAGAGCGGCCGGCGACGGCGTCGTTCGGTCGCCGCGAGCGGAAGCGGGTGGCCGCGGTGCTCGGCCTCGCCCTCGTGCTCGCCGCCGCGGTCGCCTGGGTGGGGCAGCCGCCGGAAGTCGGCATCGCCAGGGTGAGCACGGGCTGCAACGGGGACGAACGGCTCTGCGACCGCACCCTCGACGCCGTTGTCCTTCCCGGCGCCCACAACGCGATGTCCTCGGTGGACGCGCCGGACTGGATGTTCCCGCAGCAGGAGCGGGGCGTCGCGGACAGCTCGAGGACGGCGTGCGGACGCTCCTCGTGGACGTGCACGCCGGGGTCCCGGTCGCCGGGCGCGTCCGCACCGACGTCCGCGACGACCCCGCGATGCTCGCGAAGATGCAGAAGGCGGTGGGGAAGGAAGGCCTCCTCGCCGCCGATCGGATCCGCTCGCGGCTCACCGGGCCTCCCGAGGGACCGCGCGGCCTCTACCTCTGCCACGGCTTCTGCGAGCTGGGGGCGCTGCCCCTCGTGCCCTGGCTGCGCTCGGTGCGCGAGTTCCTGGTCGCGAACCCCGGCGAGGTCGTGGTGTTCGTGCTCGAGGACTACGAGCCGCCCGAGGACATGGCGGCCGCCTTCGCGGAGAGCGGTCTTTCGGACCTCGTCTACCGCGGGCCGCTGGGGCCGCCGTGGCCCACGCTGCGCGAGCTCGCGGAGTCGCGCCAGCGCGTGATCGTCTTCCTGGAATCCGGCCACCCGGGCGTCGAGTGGATGCACCCCGCCTTCGCAGTCGATCCAGGAGACGCCCTACTCGTTCCACCAGCCCTCGGAGTTCTCGTGCGCGGCCAACCGCGGGGGCACCGCGGGCTCTCTCTTCCAGATCAACCACTGGATCGAAACGACGCCGATGCCCAAGCCGACGAACGCGGCCATCGTGAACGCCTACGACTTCCTCCTCGGGCGGGCTCGCCAGTGCCAGCAGGAGCGAGCCCACCTTCCGAACGTGGTGGCGGTGGACTTCTACCGCACGGGCGACCTCTTCCGGGTGGTCCGGACCTTGAACGGCCTGGATCCCGCCCCCGCGGCGAGCCCCGACGAGCGGTGAGCGGTAGATCCGATCGCGGAGGGCTCCGGGCGGCCGCGCTGGCCGCTCTCGTCTTCGGCCTCGCCGTCGCACCCCCTCCCGCCGCCGCCCACGGCCCGCTCCACGAGCAGATCGAGAGCCTGACTCGGCGGATCGCGACCGATCCCGGCGACGCCACGCTCTACTTGAAGCGGGGCAGACTTCACGGCCACCACGGCGACTGGGAGAAGGCGCTCGCGGACTACGACCGGGCGGAGCGGCTCGACCCCGCGGTCGAGGGATTGACCCTCGCTCGCGGCCGTACGCTGCTGGACGCCGGCCGTCACGAGGAAGCCAAGGCGGAGCTCGACCGCTTCCTCGTCTCCCACCCCCAGCACGCGGCGGCGCGCGTGGTCCGCGCGCGCGCCTGTCGGGCGCTGGGTCAGAACCGGGCCGCGGCGGAGGACTATGCCCGAGCCATCGCGGCCGAAGAGGAGGCGAGCGCAGCGCCTCCCGAGCTGTACCTGGAGCGCGCCCGAGCCCTCGCCGCGGAGGGAGCGGCCACGAGGGAGGAGGCTCTTCGCGTCCTCGACGAGGGCCTGGCCCGCCGGGGTCCCGTTCCCGCCCTGGAGCTCTACGCCATCGACCTGGAGCTGGCCGGCGGTCGCTACGATTCAGCACTCGCCCGGGTGGATGACGCCGCGGCGCGATCGTCGCGGTCCGGCTCGTGGTGGGTCCGCCGGGGGCAGATCCTGGAGGAGGCGCTCAGGCCGGGAGAGGCGCGAATCGCCTATGAAAAAGCCCTCGCCGACCTCGCCTCGCGCTCCGCGGAGCGCGGCCTGAGCGCGGCGGCGGCGCGGCTCGAAAGCGAGGTCCGTTCCGCGCTCTCGCGGCTCCGCCGCCCCCCGTCGGCGGAGGCCGAGCCATGAAGCGCTGCGAGCGACCTGCTCTCTTCACGCTCGCCGGCCTCCTCGCCGCGATCCTCGCGGTACCCACTGCGGAGGCGGCGTCCGTGACGCGCGGTCCCTACCTGCAGATGGGCACGCCGACGAGCGTCGTCGTCCGCTGGCGAACGGACGTGGCGACCAACAGCCGGGTCCGCTACGGTCCGTCCCCGGGAAGCCTGACCGCTCTCGTCGACGACCCGGCTTCGACAACGAACCACACCGTCCGCGTCCCGAGTCTCTCCCCCGGGACGACCTACTACTACTCCGTGGGGACGACCGCCGAGACCCTGGCCGGGAACGACGCGAACCACTTCTTCCTCACCGCCCCTTTTCCGGGAACCCCCAAGCCCACGCGCATCTGGGTTCTCGGCGACTCGGGCACGGCCGACGGCAATGCACAGGCCGTGCGCGACGCCTACTTCTCCTTCACCGGGACCCGACACACCGACCTGTGGCTCATGCTCGGTGACAACGCGTACCTGGACGGAACGGACGCCGAGTACCAGGGCGCTGTCTTCGACATGTATCCGCAGATGCTGCGCAAGTCCGTGCTCTGGCCGACACTCGGCAATCACGACGGCCACACCGCCGATTCGGGCACGCAGACCGGCCCCTACTACGACATCTTCAGCCTCCCGCGCGCCGCGGAGGCGGGCGGGCTGCCCTCGGGCACGGAGGCCTACTACTCCTTCGACCACGGCAATATCCACTTCATCGTGCTGGACTCCTTCGACTCCGATCGCTCGGCGGGGGGCGCCATGCTCACCTGGCTGGCCCAGGACCTTCTCGCCACGACCCAGGACTGGATCGTCGCCTACTGGCACCATCCGCCCTACAGCAAGGGTTCCCACGACTCGGACACCGAGATCGAGCTCGTGGAGATGCGGCAGAACGCGCTTCCCATACTGGAAGAGGGAGGCGTCGACCTCGTGCTCGCCGGCCACAGCCATTCCTACGAGCGCTCCTTCCTCCTCGACGGCCACTACGGCCATTCCAGCACGCTCGTCGCGGGCATGGTGCTCGATCCCGGGGACGGGCGTCCGGCCGGCGACGGTGCCTACGAGAAGCCGCCCCGCGTGCCCCGCGCGGGTGCCGTCTACTCCGCGGCGGGCAGCTCGGGACAGACGAGCGGGGGGCCGCTCAACCATCCCGCGATGTACCTGTCGCTCGACGTCCTGGGGTCGCTCGTCCTCGACGTGCAGGGCCCCCGCCTGGACGCGACCTTCCTCGACGCGGCGGGGGCGACCCGCGACAGCTTCACGATCCAGAAGACCCCGCCCCCTTCGCCCGCGCTCCGTTACTACACGCTGCCCCCGTGCCGGGTCGTCGACACCCGCCTTCCCTCGGGTCCGCTGGGCGGTCCCGCCCTCGCCGCCGGCACCCAACGCGTCTTCACGATCGCGGGCGCGTGCACCGTCCCCGCCAGCGCGAAAGCCGTCGCGGTGAACGCAACCGTGACCGGACCGACGTCGGGAGGCAACCTGCGGCTCCACTCGGAGGCGACCCTGACTCCCCTCGTCTCCTCCGTCAACTACTCCCCGGGCCAGACGAGGGCGAACAACGCGATCGTGCCTTTGAGCGCCCTGGGACAGATGGCCGTGTTCTGCGCCCAGGCCTCGGGGACGACCACGCACTTCATCCTGGACGTGAGCGGGTACTTCGAGTAGGGCCGCATGAGGGTTGCCGCCTACCTCGGCGCGTGGGCGCTCTACGGCGTCCTGTGGTCCTTCATCGGCGTCTACAGCGGGACCTCCCTGGACCGCACCGTGCTCTGGGGCTTCACGCGCTTCGCCTCCGGGGCGGCCCTCGGCCTCGCCGTCCATCGGCTGTGCGGAGTCCTGCCCTGGCGGGAGCGGGGCCGGGCGTGGTTCGTGGCCGCGCACCTCGCGGCGGCCCTCGCCTTCGGCGGGACGATCGTCGCGATGAACGTCGTCGCGTACGCCCTCTACGAGAGCAAGCCGCTCTCCACGGGCTTCGCCCAGACCTGGGGCTATCTCCCGTTCGAGCTGCTGATGGACGCGTGCCTCTACGGCTTCGTGGCGGCGGTGTCCTATACGCTGCGCTCGGAGCGGAGGGCGCGCGAGGAGCGGCTCAACGTCGTCCGGGCGGAGGCGGCGGCGACGCGGGCCCAGCTCGCGGCGCTTCGTGCCCAGATCAACCCTCACTTCCTCTTCAACGCCCTGCACTCTCTCGCCGCCCTCGTGCGGCGCAGCCCCGACGGCGCGGAGGAGGCCCTCGAGCGCCTGGGCGGGCTCCTCCGCTACTCGCTCGACGAGGCGGGGGATCACGTCTCCCTGAAGCGGGAGTGGGAGTTCGTCCGCGACTACGTGGAGCTGGAGCGTCTGCGCCTCGGAGACCGCCTGCGCGTGGAGGAAGCGTGCGACCGGGACGCCGGCGAAGCACTCGTCCCTCCCTTCACCCTCCAGCCTCTCGTGGAGAACGCGATACGCCACGGCGTCGCCCCCGTGCCCGAGGGAGGCCGCGTCCGCATCGCCGCGCGCGTCGAAGGCGATCGCCTCGTCCTCGTCGTGGAGGACGACGGACCCGGTTGCACCTCCCACGTCCTCGACGCGTCGAGCGGGCACGGCCTGCGGTCGCTGCGCGAGCGCCTCGCCGCCGGTTACGGCGGCTCCGCCCGCCTCACGCTGACGACCTTCCCCGGATCGGGCTTCGCCGCCCGGGTCGAGATCCCGTGCGCCGCTCCCGCTTCCGAGGGCCGGAGCGTCCCTTGAAGCTCCGCGTCCTCGTGGTGGACGACGAGCCCCTCGCGCGCCTGCGCCTGCGCGACCTGATCGGCGAGGTCTCGTGGCTCGACTGCGTGGGGGAGGCCGCGGACGCCGCCGCCGCCGCCCGCGGCATCGCGGAGAAGGACCCCGACCTCGTCTTCCTCGACGTGCAGCTTCCCGGCACCCTCGGGACGAGCCTGGCCGCCCGACTCGGGCCGCGCCCCGCGGTCGTCTTCACCACCGCCTACGACCGCTACGCGGTGGAAGCGTTCGAGCTGCACGCCCTCGACTACCTGCTCAAGCCCTTCGGCCGGGCCCGCTTCCGGCTGGCCGTGGAGCGCGCGCGGGAGGCCCTCCGGCGAGGTCCACGGACGACGCGGCCGCGCGCCGGGAACCTCGAGCGCTTCTTCGTCCGCGACCGGGGCCGGATGCTCTTCGTCCCCGCGAGTGCGGTGGAGCATCTCGAGGCCCAGGACGACTACGTCGCCCTGCACTGCGAGGGACGACAGCACCTCGTGCACATCCCACTCGGCCACCTCGAGCTTCGGCTCGACCCCGAGCGCTTCGCCCGCGTCCACCGGTGCCACATCGTGAACCTGGACTTCGTGCGCGCGCTCTCCACGCGTCCGGACCGGCGCGTGGACGTGCACCTCGCGAGCGGCCAGGTGGTGACGGGGAGCCGCAGCCGCTCGCGGACGCTCCGGCGTCTCGTCCGACGCCAGGCCCGCTGACGGCTCGCCGACCGAAGCGGCCCGTTCACCGAAAGGGGCGATGACCGGACGGCCTGTCTTCCTACGCTGGTCCCCGGGAAGCCAGGGATGATCACGATCGCCGTCCTCTCGTCCGCGGTAGCGCTCGTCGCCGCGCCCGACGCCCAGGTCCTGGGGGAGCGCGTCGCCGCGATTCAGCGCGCGGACTACGCGGGCGATCGCGACGAGCTGCGGCGGCTCGCCGCCGCCCTCGCGGAGATCAAGGCGTCCGAGCTCGCGGCCTTCCGGGAATACTGGATCGGGTTCGCCCTCTGGCGCCGCGCGATCAACGGCTTCAACGTGAACGCCCCCGCTCCCGAGCAGCGCGCCGACCTCGAGGCGGCGGTCGCTGCTTTCAAGCGGGCCTTGAAGGAGAAGCCGGGCTGGGTGGAGGCCAAGGTCGGCCTCGCGGGCAGCGGGTCGAACCTGCTCTACCTCGCCCAGCTCGAATCGAACGGCGTCTGGCGGCAGGCGCTTCTCGACGAGTTCGTCCCGATCTTCCGCGAGATGGTCGAGCAGGGCCCCGAGAACCCGCGGGTGCTCTGGATCCTCGGCGGCGTGCAGTACGGCGCGCCCCCGCCGACCGGGGGCGACGCCGCGAAGGCGGCGGCCACGCACCGACGCGCCCTCGAGGCGGCGCGCCGGGAGGCCCTCTCCCGGAGCGCGGGCGAGCCCGACTGGGTCCCCTCGTGGGGCGGCCCCGAGAACCTCATGAACCTCGCCTACCTGCACACGCACAGCGCTCTTAGGAACCGGCCGCTGGCCCTCGCCTACGCCGAGGGCGCCCTCGTAGCGGTGCCCCACTGGAGCTACGTGAAGAACGTCCTCCTGCCCCAGATCGAAGCGCTTCCCGTCGCTCGCTAGCGGGGAACTTCCTTCCAGTCCTTGTCAAAGATTGTGACCCAAGCCACGAACGGGGAAGACCCGGCTCCGTAGGTCCCCGCAAGAGATGAAGGAGGCGGGATATGACGATACCCACGACCGAGTCGCTACCCGCCCTGGAGGGGATCCGGTGGCTCCTGGACGAGGGGTGCTTCGAGGAGGCGCTACGACTCCTCGATCGGCTGTCCCCCAAGGTCCGTGAGGCTGCCGCGGCGCGCTTCCTGCGCGGCCTCTGCTGCCTGAAGCTGGGGGAGCTGTCCGAGGCCGTGACGACCCTCGAGCGGCTCGTGGCCCAGGTGCCGGACAACGGCTACGCCTACCACTACTTGGAGCTCGCCGCCGACGGTCGCCGCGACATTCGGGGGGCCACCGCCTGCTTCCGACGCGCCCTCCAGCGCCGCCCATAGAGCGTCCCCTGCTGACGGCGCCGGTGGATGTCGAAGAGCGCCCTTTCCGCGTCCCGAGCCGTGACCCCGAGGGCGTCGGCGAGCTCCCGGACGACGGCGAGGAACTGTAGCCACTGGGGGACCCGGAGGCCGACGCCGGCCCGGTTCCCGGAGACGTGCCCGCTCCGCTCGAGGAGCTGCCAGACCCTGATGTCGATCGCCCCATAGCGTCTCGGGTCGAGCAGCATGAGCACCGACGACGCCATCGGCACCGACACGCCGTTCAGGACCAGGAGAGCGCGGACGCGCCCTTCCTCGTCGCGCGTCCCCAGGGCGACGCTCGTGGCCGCCCTGACTGCCGCCGGCGCGTTGCTCCGAACGTGCCAGATCGCCCGCGGCGACTTCCAGCGGCAAACGGCCTCGAGTTCCCTCGCCGTTAGGTACCCCCGACGGCGGGCGCGGCGCAGCTCGCGGACGAGCCGCGTCGTCTCCTCGTCCTCGTCGGTCCCGAGGTGGGCGCGGACGAGCGAAACCAGCCGCCCGCGGCGCGCGGTCACGAAGCCCTGCGAGGCTCCCTAGGCCGAGGCCGGCCGGCTCGCCTTTCGGGTGAAGAAGTGCACGAGCGAGCTCAAGAGCCAGCCCACGAGCGGATAGATCGTCGCCCCCACGACGATGTGGGCGATGGCGTGACCGAAGTTCTTCCCGTCGGGGGGCAGGCCCGTGGGGTCGTTGCCGGCTGACGGCGGGTAGAACTCCGGGATGGTGTAGATGTTGTCCCGGGCCATGAGGCTTGCGAGCACGATCGCGAGGGCCACGAGCGTCTGCGAGAAGACGCCTTGGATGAGGTTCAGGGCCCAGAGCTGCTTGAACGAGCCGAACCCTCTCTGGCCCACCGCCCAGCCGTAGTAGAGGGCGCCAAGCAGCAACACTCCCGTCACGCTCACGAACCGGGCACCCGAGACGGGCACTCCCGCCATCGAAAGCCCAAGGCGCAGCAGGAAAACGACCACGATCAGGATCAGGATGGGCTTCTGGAAGGCGACGTACTCGGACAAAGACTTGCCGAACATGCTGGCCTCCTTGGATTACCGTGCCGGGGATCTGTTCGCGGGCCCGAACGCATAGAGGTGCGAGAGCGTGCGCACGTAGAGCGTGCCCTCCACGATGGCGGGGGTCGCGAAGATCGGCTCGGAGAGCTCGTTTCGGGAAAGGACCCGGAGAGCGTCGCCCGCCTCGAAGACCACGACCGTTCCCTCGTCGGACGCCGCGTAGATGCGCCCCTCGGCGGCGACAGGAGAGGCGTAGTACCCGCCCGGCGCTCCCAGCCGCCCCTGGAAGGCGAGCTTTCCGGTCCCGGCCTCCCGGGCGAGGACGATCCCGCCGTTCTTCACGAGGTAGAGGCGGTCCCGGTAGAGCAGGGGAGAGGGCACCTCGGGCACTCCGCGCGATTCCGTCCACGCCACGTGCGATCGCGCCACGTCGCCCTTACCTCCCACGCGGACGGCGAAGACGCCGCTCTGCATCATGGGCCCTTGCGCGAACGCGGTGGCCCCCTTGAGCACGGCGTCCCATTGCTCGCGATCGTAGCTCGGGGGCGGCGTCCCTCCCGGCGCGAAGAACCGGAGGAGCCGCCTCACCGTCATGTCTCCCGCTCCCTTGCTCGCTCCCCGATTCGTGACGAGAAGCGTCTCCGGGATCTCGCCGGTCTCGACGCGGCCGTTCTTGTCCTGGTCGTAACGGGCGAGCATCTCGTCGAAAGTCGGGGGGAGGGTGACGTTGTCTCCTTCCCCCTGCGTTCCGGTCGCGCTCAGGAAGAGGATCCCGTCGCCCAGCACCGGGGTGGAGCAGGTCTGCCACGGAAGGTCACCGATCCACCACCGTTCGTCGCCGTCGCGGAGACCGTAGGCGGTGAAGCGGCCGGGGTTCAGCACTCCGACGAGGGTCTCCCCTCCTTCCCTCCACACGACCGGGGTGGACCACCCCCCGGCGAACTCCGGCTTCGGCGCTTTCCAGGCGGTCTCCCCGTTCTCCGTGCGAACCGCCCAGAGGTAGGACTCCTTCTCGAGGTGCACGTCGAGGAGCAGGCGGTCGCCGGCAAGGATGGGGGACGTGCCGCTGCCCTGGTTGTTGCGCGTCTTGACCATGGGCAGCGGCCGGCTCCAACGCTCCCGGCCTTCGAAGTCGTAGGCCACGAGTCCGTACGACCCGAAGTAGACGAAGACCGATCGACCGTCGGTCACCGGCGTGGAGGCGGCAGGGCTGTTGATCGCGTGGACGGGCTCGATCGTCTCCACGGGCACCGGCCGGCGCCACAGAATGCGTCCGTTCGCGCGATCGAGGCAGAGGGTCTCGAGCCGCTTCGCGCCGGCGTCGTAGCTGGTCAGGAAGATCCGTTCGCCCCAGACGACCGGCGAGGAGTGTCCCCCGGGCACGGCCGTCTTCCAGACGAGGCCCCTGTCCTGACCGAACTCGACAGGTGCTGAGACCTTGCCTTCAGCCGATCCGGCTCCGCCCGGTCCGTGGAACTGTGGCCAGTGCGGGGCCGTGTCTTCGGAGACCGCGGCGGCGGGCATCCACACCGCCATCGCGGTCGCCAGGAGGCGAGGGAGCGTAGCCAGGGCAGCAGTCCTTTCTGAACCGGGTCGCCTCAAGAGTAGGTCCCGTGCCGTCTCCCGGTCAAGGAGGGGCGGCTCGGCTACAATCCCCGGCGCCGACCCATCGCGGCAAGCGATCACGGCGGCGAGGTCCAGACATGAAGTCGGCGAGGGCCAAAGAGACGCCGGCGGACGCACTGAAGGCGGGGCTGGACGCGGGGGCCAAGGTGCTCGTGATCGACCTCCGCGGCGAGGGCGACGTCGGGAACGGTTCTGTCCCCGGCGCCCTCCACCTGCCCGTAGAAGAGCTCGAAGCGCGAATGAACGACATCCCCCGGGACGTCCAGCTCGTCTTCACCTGAAACGGCGGGGGCCGGAGCTCCCGGGCCGCGGAGCTCTTCGAGAAGAACGGATACACGACCGCGACGTACTGCGCGCTCAACGGCTGGAAGTCGAGGGGCTTCCCGACCGACGTTCCCCGTAGGGCCTCCGAGGGGCCGCTCGAGCCTTGACCGCGGTCGGGCTCGAGGCCTACTTCAGGCCGGACGTCCAGTTCAGGACGATCGTGGCCGGCTTGAGCGCTTCGTCCGTCGGAGGGGCGAGCATGAGGAACCGCTTGCCGTCGGGCGTCGGCCTATAGGCCGTGCGCGCGTTCGAGGACACGAAGCGGCCCCGGAAGAGGGCCTGCGGGGTGCCCGCCTCGAACGAGGGCCCCTTGCCGATCGGGACGGCCATGAGGTCGCCGGTAGGCGAGCGGTAGAAGATCTCCCGGCCGTCCCCCCGCCAGAAAGGATCGCGGCCGCCCGCGGCCGAGACCTGCCACTTGCTCTTCGCTTTCGGGAACTCCTGGACGTAGATCTCCTGGCGGCCCGTCTCGTTCGACTGGTAGGCGAGGAAGCGGCCGTCGGGAGAGACGGACGCGCTCCCCTCGGCGAACTGCGTGACGCGGAGCGGGAAGGGCTTGCCCGCGCCGTTTTCGGGCAGGGCCCAGATGTCCCACACGGTCTCCTCGGTGCGGCTCTGGAAGACGATGGTGCCGTCCTTCGTCCAGTCCGTCGCGTACTTGTCCTGGTCGGTGGCGAGGAGCGGCTCGGCCTCCCCTCCACCGGCCGCGTCCTTGACGAAGAGGTCCCAGATCTTGCCCTGCACGGTGTAGACGATGCGCCGTCCGTCGGGCGAGCCGATGGGGGCGAACTCCCTCTCCTTCGCGTAGGTGAACCGGGTACGGGTGCCCCGCTCCATGTCGCGGATCCAGATGTCGCCGACGTCGCCCGTCTCCGTGAGGTCGTAGACGAGGCGGCGGCCGTCGGGAGAGAGCCACGTGTTGAGGTATTCCGCCTCCTCTTCCATGGCGGGTGTTTCCTTGCCGCTCCGGTCCCGGAAGACGAGCCGCCGCTGCGTGGGCTGGCCCGTCCTGTAGGCGAGCACTCCGTTCGTGGACGCGGAGACGGACGCGAGGCCGACGAAGTCGAGGTCGAGGCCCTCGCCGACCGGGATCGGCTCGCCCTTGAGCTGGTGGGTGGCGGGGTCGAACCTTTGCGCCACGAGCGCGCGCTCGCGGACGAACAGGAGGTACCCCGGCGGAGCGAAGATCACCTGCGAGGGCGTCTTCATGACGAGGCGGCTCTCCGTGCCGTCGAGGGCCCGGACCATGAGGGCGTTGTTCTCCGGCTTGTCCGAGAGGGAGTAGAAGAGGAAGTCGCGCCCTCCGGGAAGGAACGCCGGGTATCCCGCGCCGATGGCGCCGATCGAAGGATCCGGCGTCACCTCGGGTCTCGGAACCCCTCCCGTCGCGTCCACCCTCATCACGGGATCGGTCGTGCGGCCGTCGAAGAGGATGACACCGCTGGGCCCCCAGCTTCCGTCGGCTCCGATCGGAACCTCCGCGATCGTCTGCATGGGACCGCCGGAGACGGGCAGCCGCCGGAGCTTGCCGTTCCCGAAGAAGGCGATCGTCCGGCTGTCCGGCGACCAGATGGGCCGGATCGCCCCTTCCGTGCCGGGCAGGCGCCGCGACTCCAGGGCGTCGAGCGGCCGGATCCAAAGGGCCCGCTGGCCGCTCGCCTCGACGGCGTCGAAGGCGAGCGTCCGGCCGTCGGGCGAGATGATCGGGGGTCCCACCTCCGTGACCCCCGGCGGGTTCGGGATCTGGAAGCGCATGAGGGCCGGGCGCTCCGGGGCGCGGCGCATCCAGGCGACGCCGAGCCCGACGGCCGCGAGGGTGGCGAGGACGGCGAACGTCCAGGCCGCTCCCTCGCGGACGCGGCGGCGGGTGGACAGGATCACGGGCAGTCCCGCGCGGGACCCTCCCCCCGCGATCCACTGCAGCTCCGCCATCACGTCGCGGGCGCTCTGCCAGCGGTCCTCCGGATCCTTCTCCAGGCACTTGCGCACCACGTGGTCGAGCGCGGGCGGGCTCATCGCCTGCAGGCTCGAGATCGCCGGCGGGTGCTGCGAGACGATGGCCGCGATGAGGCTCGTCCGGTTCTTCCCCTCGAAGGCCTTGCGCCCGGTCGCCATCTCGTAGAGCACGGCCCCGAGGGCGAAGATGTCGGTGCGGGCGTCCGCGGTCCGGCCCTCGAGCTGCTCCGGGGCCATGTACTGGAACGTCCCCAGGATCGTGCCCTGCTCGGTGAGCGTGTCTCGGGAGGCCGGGTCGTACCCGTCCAGGGACGCGAACGACGGCACCACGCCGTGTCCTTCGTCCTGGCGCGCAAGGCCGAAGTCGAGCAGCTTGGCCCCCGCCCGCGTGACCATCACGTTGCCGGGCTTCAGGTCGCGGTGCACGATCCCGCGGCGGTGCGCCCCGTCGAGGGCGGAGGCGATCTGCGAACCGATCCGGAGGACTTCGTCCAGGGGCAGCCGTCCCTTCTCGAGCCTCTTGGAGAGCGACTCGCCCTCGATCAGCTCCAGCACCAGGTAGTGCAGCTCGCGACCGTCCACCTCGGCGCTTCCCACGTCGTGGAGCGTGCAGATGTGCGGGTGGTTCAGGGACGAGATGCTCTTGGCCTCCCGGTCGAACCGCGCTCGGAACTGGGCGTCGGAGGCCAGCCGGGGCGGCAGGAGCTTCACCGCCACGTCGCGATCCAGGCGGGTGTCGCGGGCCCGGTAGACCTCGCCCATCCCCCCCGCGCCCAGGGGCACCGTGATCTCGTAGGGGCCGAGCCGGCTCGACGGCCTGAGGCTCGACGACGGCGGACCGGCGGTGCTCATCGAGGAATCTCCCACACAAAGGGCCGTGTTCAACGGCGTGAACCTTCAAGTATACGAGAAGGCAGGAATTTCCGAGGCGTCCGTGAATGATGACGTCCCCTGACATGTATCGCGCGTACTTTGCTCGTAGGCGCTGTCGAAATAGGAGCACTCCAAGCGACGTAGAAGGTAGGGGGGAGACCCAGGAAGGCTCGGCCATGAAGGGCCAGACCGTTCTCGTCACGGGCGGCACGTCGGGCATCGGGTTCTTCACCGCTCGAGGGCTCGCGGCGCGCGGCGCTCGCGTCATCGTCACGGGCCGCGACGCGGGCCACGGACTCGCCGCGCTCGACGCGCTGCGCCGCGTCGCCGGGCGCTCGGAGGTGGTGTTCCTTGACGCCGACCACGAGACGGTCGGCGGCAACCAGCGGCTCGCGCGCCGCGTGCGCGAGCGCTTTCATCGTCTCGACGTTCTCGTCAACAACGTGGGGGGAGACCCCGGCCGGCGGCCCACCGCCGACGGCTACGACCCCGCGCTCTCGTTGAATGCCGTTGGTCCTTTCGCGCTCACCGAGGCCCTGCTGCCGCTTCTCCACGCCGCGGGCCGAAGCCGGGTCGTGAACGTCGTCTGCGGAGGCCACGACCGATGGCGCGGGGATCCGATGGGGGGCTGGCGTTCACGCGACGGGCGGGATGCCTTCGCCCGCGCCAAGCGGCTCGCCGTCCTCTGGACGCTCGCCTTCTCCCGCCGGCCGGAAGGCCGCGCCATCGCGGTCAACGCCGCGAACCCGGGCCTCGCGTGGACGAGGGGCGCGCGGTCTCTCCCCTGGTCGATCGGGCGCATCGTGCGGCCCTGGGCGTCTCCCGAGAGTGCTTCGCATACGTCCGTGCTCCTCGCCGAGTCTCCCGACGTCGCCGGCGTGAACGGGGAGTACTTCGAGAGCGGCGGGCGTCCGGGGAGGCTGTCGCTCGAGGTCCGGGACCACGGCAACCAGGACCGGGCCTGGCGCCTCTTGTCCGACCTCGCGAGGCATGCCCCGACCGCCCTCGACCCCTCGCTCCTCCCGGGCGACCTCGATCCCTCTCCGAGCCCGTTTCGCCGGCCGGCGAGCTTGTGCGCGTGACGACGCTCATCCGGCCGCTCGTCGCCCGGACGGCGGTGACGATCGGCGCGGCCCCCGCGACCGTGTGGGACGTCCTGACCACGTTGCCTTCGATCGCGGAATGGGACGACCTCCCCGACGAATGGGACGGCGACCGGCTCGCCCTGGGCACGGCACTCGTCTGGCACCGCGTGGACGGCGGCTTTACGAGGCTCACCGTCGTCGCCTTCGAGCCGCACGAGCGTCTGCGGCTGGCGCTTTACGGCTCGACATGGTCGCTTCCCCCCTCGGCCTACGGCGTCGGCTACTCATATTTCCTCGAAGTCGCGGCGGGGGGCACGAGGCTCGGCATCGAGATCGGGGACTTCGCGGAGCTGCCCCACGGCGAAGACTTCCACGACGCAGCGCGGGACTTCGCGGAGACGGCCGCGCGGAAGATCAAGCAACTCGCGGAACGCGCCGCCCGAAGTCGCTCCTAGAAGTCGCCGTCCTCTTGGCTCGCGGGCGGCGGCGATGGTGGAGCGGACTCCCGCACGGCACGGTTGATCGCATCCGCCACCGCCTGTAGCTGCTCTTTCGGACCGCGCCACCGCACGGTCGCGCCCTGCCCGTCCGCGCCGACCTGGAGCATGAGTACCGGGACGGTGTCCCGGGTGCAGACGGTCGTCGGATCCGCGTAGGCGCTCAGGGGCATCGTCACCATGAGCAGGGCAGTCGAGCGCAGGATGGAGCCAGCGGTCGTCTTCTTCTCGGCTCCGATCCACGCCTGCGCGGTGGCGAGGGGCAGGGTGAATACGATGCGGCCCTTCCCGTCCTCGAAGTGAAGCTCGGAGCCGCTCAGCACCACCGTTCCCGTCGCCTTGTGCGTGGCCCCGGGGACTCCGCCCCTGTACTTCATGCCCGTGAAGCGCTCGGCCCGGGCCGGCCCGGCCGCCCCGACCAGCATGATCACGCCCACTGCGACCGCCCGCCCTGTGTGCGTCATCCCACCCTCCCGGGTGACGGCTGGCAGGCAGTGTGGGCCGGGCCGCCCGGGGTGTCTGCCCCGGTGTGACAGTTTCGGGACCGTCACAAGAGAGCGCCGCGGAAGGGCGCTCTCGTTACCGTTCTACCCATTCCGGACGGAGTTGGCGCCGGTCGAGAACAATAGAGAAGATAGGCGCGACCGGCTCTCCAGGAGGATCTTGATGCGGCCTGCGCTTTGCCCCGGTTTCGCCCTCGCCCTGCTCGTCGCGGTCCCCCCGGCGTTTCCGCGGGGACTGGCGAGCACGGACGTGCTTCGGATGCGGTCGGCCGGCGATGTGGCAATGGCCCCCGACGGCGTCCGCCTCGCCTACGCCGTGGAGCGCAGCGACCGCCCCGGACGCCCCCAGAAGCAGCTCTTCGTGCTCACGGTTGCCGACGGCAAGTCCGTCCGGGTCGGGGGGGAAAGCGACACCGGGGGCGGGGCCCGGTTCTCGCCCGACGGGCGATGGATCGCATTCACGGGCAAGATCGACGGGAAGGACGGGCTCCACGTCACGAGCGCGGACGGCGGCGCTCCGCGGTTCCTCGCCGAGGTCCAGGGCACGAACTCTCCCTTGACGCACGAGGGCGAGTCCGTCGCGTGGTCGCCCGACTCGAAGCGAATCGCCTACGTCTCGGCCGTGCCCGGCCCGGAGACGGCGGCGATGACGGGCGATCCCATCGTGATCACGCGCTACATCTACAAGCCGGATTTCGCGGAAGGAAACACGCGATTCCACGACACGCGCCGCCGGCACATCTTCCTGGTGGACCGGGACGGGGAGCGCCCCGCGCCCTGACCACGGGCGACTTCGAGGAGCACTCGATCGACTGGTCGCCCGACGGCGCCGAGATCGTCTGCGTCTCGAACCGCGAGCCGGACCCCGACCTCTTCTACAACCCGGACCTCTTCGCGGTGCGCGTGGCCGACGGCCGCCTGCGGCGAATCACCGCCACGGAGACCGCCGAGTACAAGCCGCGCTTGTCGCCGGACGGCCGGACCCTCCTCTTCCTGGGGACGCGGCGGGGCCTCACCGATCTCGAGACGACCATGGAGGACACGCACGTCTGGACGATGGCCGCGGACGGGAGCGGGCGCCGCGAGCTGGGCGCCTCCGTGGACAACCGCCAGGGCGACGCCGTCTGGTCCCCGGACGGGTCGTCCGTCTACTTCACCGTCCAGGAGCGCGGCCTCGTGACGGTCTACCGCAGCCCCGCGGCGGGAGGGGCTGCGGAAGCGATCGTCGCCGAGACGGGGACGGGTCGACCTCGTTCGCGCTCGGCCCGCGCGGGGCTCTCGCCTACACCTTCACGAGCGAGCGCGACCTCGCGCAGCTCTATCTGCCGCGAGGCGGCCTCTCCCGCCCGCCGCCTCACGGATCTGAACAGCGCCGTCCTGAACGGAGTCGAGATCGCCCCCGTCGAGCCCTTCACGTTCGTGAGCGCGGACTTCAAGTGGGACGTCGAGGCCTTCCTCACGAAGCCGCTCGGCCTGAATGCGGAAGGCGAAGCACCCGCTCATCGTGATCATCCACGGCGGCCCGCACGGGGCGCAGGGCCCGGCGTTCAACTTCAAGTCGCAGTTCTACGCGGGCCGGGGCTATGCGACGCTGCAGGTCAACTTCCGCGGCTCCACCGGCTACGGCCAGAAGTTCGCCGACGCCGTTTTCGGCGACCAGAACGGCCACGAAGCGCAGGACGTCCTGTACGGCGTCTCCGCGGCCCTCCGCCGGAATCCCTGGATCGACCGCGACCGGATGGGCGTCGAGGGCGGGAGCTACGGGGGCCAGCTCAGCTGCTGGCTCGTCACGCAGACGCCGATCTTCAAGGCGGCCATTCCGTTGGCCCCGATCGTGAACAACCTCAGCTACAACTACATGACGTACTACAACCAGTACGAGCAGATGGAGTGGGGCGCGCGGCCCGCACCAGGGCAACCTCATGGACGTCCTCTGGGAGCGGTCCGCGCTGAAGCACGTGGCCAAGGTGAAGACGCCGACCATGCTCATCCACGGCGAGAACGACAACGACGTGCCCATCGCGGAGTCGGAGCAGTTCTACGTCGCGCTCCGCGACGTCGGCGTCGAGGCCGTCCTCGTCCGCTATCCGCGCGAGGGCCACGGCCTGCGCGAGCCGCCAGCACCTCGTGGACCTCATGGACCGGAGCGTCGCCTGGTACGAGAAGCACTTCGCGGCCGGACCGTCGCGGTTTGCGCCTCGTTGACACCGCCCGGACTGAGCGATGTCCGACGTTCGCTCAGTCCGGGCGGAACGCTTCCCAGGCCCGTTGCTGTTTCTCGTTGTCCGTTTCAGAGCCGTCCCAACTCGCCCCGGGGCGAGTTACTTCAAGTAGTCCTTGAAGCAACTCTGTCCGGACGGAGCTACCGATCTACCCGTTCTGGACCGAGTCGCTCGCCGCTCACCGCCCCGGGCTAGTCGAGACCGACCCCTCCGCCGCGTAGAGCGGCTCGAAGCCAAACACCCACGGCTTCTCGGTGTCCACCGTGACGCGGACCGCCTTCATGTCCGGCCAGCCGTAGACCTGGAGCCGCGTGAGGTTGGGGTGCTTGACCGCCGGCTTGTCGAGGTCCAGGTCGCTCACCGGCCGGTCCACGGTGAACTCGTGGTAGTGGCCGTGGACGACCAGCACCTGGCCGGAGAAGGCGTCGGCCTCGGCGATGATCGCGCGCAGCACCGGCTCGTGCGGGCCTCCGTCGTAGCGCAGCTTCTCGTCGAACGGGTTGGAGTGGAAGGCAAGGACGACCGCGCGGTGCCCCGCGGAACGGGCGGCCGCGAACGTGGCCTTGACCCAGGCGAGGTTGGCCTGCTCGCGCCGGACGAACTCCTGCCAGTACTTGGGGACCCTGAGCTCCTGGTTGTTGTAGGTGCCGGCGAGGTTCAGGGTGGCGAACGTCGCGTCCCCGAAGGTCCAGCGCAGGTTTTCGGCGAACTCCGCGAACTCGCGGTCCGCGTCGGCCTGGCGGACGAGAGGAAGGCGCGAGCCACCCAGGCTCGTCGGCTGCTTGTAGAACACGTCGCGCATGAGCTTCAGGATCTCGGTGGGATCGGCGTTGCCGCGGTTCGCCTTCCAGCAGTCCGCCCACTCGTTGTTCCCCGGCGCGTAGAAGAGCGGGCCCTTGAAGCTGTCGAAGAACGCCCGCTGGCTCTCCTGGAACGCGCGCCCGCAGTCGCCGTAGCCCTTGGTGTCGCCCACGTGGATCGAGAAAGCGGGGGAGGCCGCGTTGATCGCCCCGATGAGGCGCTCGTAGAGGGGGTTGTCCGCGGGGATCGAGTACGTGGTGTCCCCGAGAGCCACGAAGCTGAAGGGCGGCGCGGCCTCGGCGCTCCCGAGGCCAAAGGAGGCGGCGACGAGCACGGTTGTCAGGCGCATGCGATGGATCTCCTAGATCTCGGTTTTCTTGGCCGTGAGCGGGCCGCCCGCGTCCCCCGTGTTGGGCGTGCCCTTGGGCTCGATGAGGAGGACGTGGGCTTCCTCGTCCGCCTTCGGGCAATGCTCGACCCCCCGCGGCACCACGAACAGCTCGCCCTCCCGCAGGTGGACGTCGCGGTCGCGAAGCTGGACGGTCATCCGTCCCTTGAGGACGAGGAAGAAGTCGTCGGTGTCGTCGTGCTTGTGCCAGACGAACTCGCCCTTGAGCTTCACCACCTGGACGTCGTAGTCGTTGAGGTGCGCGACGATCCTGGGGCTCCAGTGCTCGCCAAAGGCGGCGAGCTTCTCCGCGAGGTTGACCCGGTCGCTCATCGGGGGCCCTGCTGGAGCGCGCGCACCACGAACAGGAGGTGCGCCTGGAACTCGGCGGGCTGCTCCACCTGGGGGTAGTGGCCCACCCCGTCCATCAGGATCACCTGGAACGTGGGCGAGTACTTGCGGTTCACGTCCACCGCGGTCGGCCGCTGGTTCGAGTTGATGGCCCAGACGGGCACACCCGCCTCGCGGAGGGCCTGCGCCGTCGAGTACGAGCGGAAGTCCTCGTGGATCGCGATCGCCGCCTTCGGCTCGTTGCCGCAGGTCTCCGCGTCCACCCGCGACCGCGTGGCCTCGGAGGCGTCCTTGGGGAGGAGGCCCAGCATGAGCTGGTCGCACATCTTCACGAAGTCCGCCTTGTAGGCCTCGAGCACGCGCCGCCAGCCCTCCTCCGGCCACACCGTCTCCACGTTGTGGAGCGTGTCCACCGCTACCACGCCGAGGACCCGTTTGGGTCCGAGGCGGCGGGCCGCCTCGAGGGAAACCGGTCCCCCCAGGGAGTTGCCGACCAGAATGACCTTGTCGAGCTTCAGGTGTTCCACGAGCGCGGCCACGTCCGCGCCGAGCCCGGCGATCGACGAGGTCTCGCGCTTCGCCGCGGACGACCGGCCGTAGCCGGGAAGGTCCATGGCCACCACGCGGTTCTCTCGCGCGAAGGCGTCGAGCGTCTCGCGCCAGATCTCCTTCCGGCAGTTCCCGCAGTGGACGAAGACGAGCGCGGGCGTGCCCTTGCCCTTGTCCACGTATGCCATCTCCACCCCGTCGGCGAGGCGGAGCGTACCCTCCTCCGCGGGCGCGGCGAGCATCAAGAGGATGAACAGCGTCGACATGGTTCCTCCAGGTTCAGCGCTTGTGGGCGAGCCCCGTCACCACCTGGAGCCCGGGCTGCTTGCGGAGCTCGCCCGGCGCGAGCCGCAGCTTCGAATCGCGCCCGCCCCCGCCCAGGATGATCTCCGGCCGCTCCATCACGGCGGCGTCGACGTACACGGTGATGCTCTCGGGCAGCCCGAAGGGCGCGACGCCCCCCACGAGCATGCCCGTGACCGCGACCGTCTCCTCCGCGTCCGCGAAGGAGAGTCGCTTCTCCCCGAGCACCTCGCGCAGCTTGTGGTTCACGTCCAGACGGGTGGTGGCGAGCACCACGCAGGCCACGTAGCGGCGGGGCTCGCGCTTGATCGCGACGAGGATCGTGTTGGCGGAGTCCTCGGGGGCGATGCCGTAGCGCTCGCAGAAGACCGCGGTGTCCGCGGCCGCGGGGTCGCAGGGCATCACGGTGTGGACGACGCCCAGGCGGGCGAGGGCGGATGTGACGAGCGCGCCCGGATCGGTCGAGGGCATGGCTAGTCTCCTCCCACGACGGCGCCCAGGTCGTCCCCCGCGATGCCCGAGCGCTCACAAAACGCCCGCCACGCTTCGACCTCCTGCAGCGACCCGGAGAGCCGCTCGCGTAGGCCGAACACCTCCACCCGCTCGTCGCCGCGAACGAGAGCCTGACCGAGCCCCGGCCGGGAATCGACCGTGTAGCCTCGGCGGACGAGGGCAAGACCGACCGCGACGCCGACGACGGTGTTGGCGGCCTGGAAGGTTTCCGCCACCTCGGCGCCGGGATTCAGCCTCACGCCGAGCACGGCCCAGTCGAGCGTGAGAAGCCCGGCCGGGGTGACGCCCGCGAGGCGGCTCGCGAATGGCTTCGCGAAGTCCTTCCAGGCGGGCAGGGCGATCCGCGTGCCCACCTCATCCCACGAAAGGATGGTGAGGGAGTCGGCCCGCGGCGAACCGAGCTTCAGCATCGAGGTGTCGGGACCGGCAGGGGACCTGCTCGCCCATCCAACGGCGAGATCGCGCTCGAGACGGGGCAATTCCTCGAGGAGCGCGACCGCGCGCTCTCCCGCCGGAATCGCCGGCCCCGACGGCTCGGTCCCGAGCGCGGCGAGCCTCTCGCGCAGCGGGGGATGCGTGTCGTAGGGATCCTGCTTGCCCTCCTTGTACTCCTGCGCGACGGCCTCGTCGAGATGGCGGGAGATGGAGGGCCGCTCCAGGACCTGCGCGAAGCCTCCGGCGAGCGGCGGCAGATAGCCGGCGGTCACCACCGGATCGACGTCCGCATGAAGGTACATCGGGAACACGAGGGCCGCCGCGTGCGTGGCCCGCAGCCCGCTGCCCATGGCCGCGGGACCGCCGGCGACGCGCGCGGCGAGAGCGTCGGCGAGCAGCTCCTGGTGGCGCGACACCGCGTGGGTCACGCGGAAGAAGAGATTGGCGTACCACTCGAACGGTATCGTCAGCACGCCCGAGTGCCGGCTCAGGTCCTGGAGCGTGCGCACGAGCGCCGCCCGCGTCTGATAGATCCAGGGACCGATGCGCACGTCGCCCCCATGGTAGTGGCCGAACTCGTGCGCGATCACGCCCCGGAGTTGGCGCAGGTCGAGGGCCTGGAGGAGCGGCAGCCCCAGGCCCATGACGCGCCGGCTCCCGAGGCCCATGAAGCCGCCCCGCTGGCTCACCCACGCGTTCACGTCCAGGATGAGGTAGACCTCCGCCGGCATTTCCTGGCCGGTGGCGGCGGCCACCTCGCGAAGCTCCGCGAAGAGCCGCGGCTGCTGCGCGGGAGCGAGGAGCGGACCGGGCGCCACGAAGCGGTCCGGGCGAGGCACGATCGACTTCAGGATGAGGAAGGCGCCCACGACCGCGGAGATCGTGATCTGGAAGTTGAACTTCCGGAAGCGCATCTCGAGGTAGAGCACGCCCACGAGCAGCGCGATCACGACGAGGGCGAGGCCGTAGAAGACGATCATCAGGACGACCGCGAGCGCGGCGCGTCCCGCGAGAAACGCCGCGCTGGCCTCGGGTGCGGGCAAGGGCTTCAGTCTTCCGCCTTCCCGGGCGCGCTCGGCGCGTAGCCGCGCCACAGCCAGCGCAGCGACTCCGGGAGGATCGCGCCCCCGTGCTTGTGCGTGTGGCCGCCGTCTCCACCCTCGAAGCGGTAGTCGTAGCCGCGGAACTTCAGGGCCGCGGCCATCTCCTGGTTGGCGAGCCACCAGTTGCCGAACTGATTGTCCAGGTCGTTCGAGCCGTCCTGGAGGAAGACGCGGATGGGCCTCCGGGCACTCGAACGAATGAGCGACGGATAGACGTGCCCGCCGCGGATGTTCGTGTAGCTGCCGATGTGGCTCAGGACCCTTCGGAAGGCGTCGGGCCGCTCCCAGGCCACCGTGAACGAGCAGATCCCACCCGAGCTCGCGCCGGAGATCGCCCGCGCCTCCGGGTCCTTCGTGACGTTGAACCGCTTGCCCACCTCGGGCAGCAGCTCTTCAATGAGGAAGGTCGCGTAGCGCTCCGTGAGCGAGTCGTACTCCGCGCTGCGGTTCGTCGAGCGCCAGGGGTTCTGGGGAAGCTC
This sequence comes from uncultured Acidobacteriota bacterium, assembly GCA_963742595.1. Taxonomy (GTDB): domain Bacteria; phylum Acidobacteriota; class Vicinamibacteria; order Fen-336; family Fen-336; genus CAVPGH01. Next base: position 4,385,396 of record CAVUMT010000001.1, read on the forward strand.
CTCCCCGAGGTTCCCCGGGTTCACGAAGACCCCGATCGTGGCCGGCAAAGCACCTTCGTGGATCAGGTTGTCGAACACGACGGGCACGCGGTAGTCGCCGTCCGCCTTCACGTAAGCGTGGCCGTCCTGGAAGACCATCACCGGGTGCGGCCGCTGCGCGTCGTAAGCGGCCGGTACGTAGATCCAGTACTGTCGTACGGTGTTGTCGTAGATCTTGCTCTTGAAGAGGATCGGCCCCTCGACAGCACCCTTGGGCACGCCCGGCTTCACCTGCGAGTCGGGTCCGAGCACGTAGTCGTCGGCGGCCAGGCTCCACGCGGGCACGCCGATGGCCAAGAGCAGCGCGAGGTCCGACAGCTTCATTCGAGGTCTCCCCAGTGGTTTCGAACGGGAAGTCTAGCGCACGAACAGCCGCTCGGACTCGAGCAACTCGGTCCGGACGGAGTTGCTTACTCTACTTGAGGTGACTCGTTCCGGAACGAGTACGAAAGGTAACACTCTCGCCGCCGCGGTCGCCGGCTGCATCGGCCGCGGTCATCGCCGGAGCTGACCCTGACCCCCTCATTGCCGTTCATTAGGGATTCTCATCATCGACGTGAGCCGATTGATCTGTTCTAAACGCGGGGCTGCGACTAGCATGCCCTGATGAGAATTGCGGCGGCGATACTGGCCGGCGCGCTCCTCGGCCCGGCGCTTCCCGCGCGGGCCCAGGGAGAGGTCACGGCGGGCACGGTCAGTCCCGACGTGTCGATCGTCACCGGTCTCGGGGCGAATATGGCCGTGCTGCGGACGTCGGCCGGCCTGGTGGCGGTCGATTCGTTGATCTCGCCGCTGCACGCCCGGGAAGCGCGCCGGGTGATCGGCGATCGGCATCCCGGCCAGACGGTAAAGTGGCTCGTCAATACCCACTACCACCCGGACCACCACTTCGGAAACCAGACCTTTCCGGAGGCGACGATCGTCGCCCACGTCCGCAACGCGGCGCGGGCGCCGGGGAACGCGGACCTCGTCGCCCAGATGGCGCGCGCGCCGGGCGAGCTGGAGACACGGCTGGCGCGGCTCAAGGAGGGCGGCGTCACGGGGGAGAGCGGCGCTGCGCTCTCCGGCGAGATCGCCCTCTGGCAGAAGCGGCTTGCCCGCTACGCGGGTTTCGCGCCGCGCCCTCCGGACCTCCTGATCGAAAGCGACGCCACCCTGGCGATCGGGGGCAAGACGATCCGACTGCTCCACCTCGGTCCCGGGCACACCGACGGCGACCTCGCTGTCCTCTTCGTGGAAGACCGGGTCCTGGTCACGGGCGACCTCGTGTTCAACCGTGTGGTGCCCGTCATCGACACGGACGGCGGCGTCGACGTCGCCGGGTGGATCCAGGCCCTGGCCCGTCTCGGAGAGCTCGGCGACTCGGTGGACCGGGTGATCCCCGGCCACGGAACCGTCGGCGGCCGTGAGCTGTTGGCGGAGCAGGCCCGCTACCTCGGCGACCTCCTGCAAGGGGTCTCGGCGGCGCGCCGCTCCGGCCTCACCCTGGAGCAGGCAAAGCGCGCCGTGACCCTGCCGGCCTATTCCGGCTACGAGCGCGTCTTCGGCGACGTCGACGGCAATGTCGAGGACCTGTGGACGGTGCTGGGACGCCGGGCGGGGGGCAAGGAGCCGGCTCGGCCCTAGACGAGCGTCCGACGTCGATCTCCCGTGCTAATGTGCGCTGGACATGGCCCAGTCGATGGCTGCGCCAGGCCTCGTCGCACACGACACCGTGGCTCGTGTCGCTCCCCGGCACGCCGCTTGGGTTCGCGTGACCCACTGGTTGAGCGCGCTGAGTGTTGTCGTGCTCGTGCTGAGCGGCATCGCCATCCTGCTGGCCCATCCCCGGCTCTACTGGGGCGAGACGGGGTCGCTCGAGACGCCGTCCCTGATCGACCTGCCGCTCCCGTTCGTGCTCGATGTTCCGATCCGGGGCCCCGGCCGGTACCTGCACTTCCTCGCCGCGTGGGTGAGCGTCTTCACCGGTCTCGTGTACGTCACGAGGGGCCTGGCCGCGCGTCACTTCACTCGGAACCTCCTGCCCGCCCGCGGGGCGCTCACGCTCGCGGCGATCCGGGGCGTGATCGGCAAGCACCTGCGCTTCGAGCGCTCGAGTGCTGCAGAGCTCGCGACGTACAACGTCCTGCAGCGGATCAGCTACTCGGGCGTCGTCTTCGTGCTGTTTCCCCTCGTCGTCTGGACGGGGCTCGCGATGTCGCCGGCGGTGACCTCGGTCTTTCCCTTCGTGGTGACGGCATTCGGCGGTCAGCAGAGCGCGCGCACGGTCCACTTCTTCGTGGCCCTGGCGCTCGTCCTCTTCGCGATAGTCCACGTCGCGCTCGTATGGCAGACGGGGTTCAAGAGCCGCATGCGGGCCATGATCACGGGGCGCGGCCCCGCGACGAAGGAGCCGTCATGAGCCGAAGGGTCTCCCGACGAGAGATGATCAAGGCCGGCCTGGGCGCCGCGGCCGGCGTCGGGGCGTTGGGCGCGGGCGTCCGCGTCGCGGATCGATGCGGGCTCATTCCCCCTAACCACCGGGGGATCTACGGCCTGAGCGAGACCCTCACGTACGCGGGCCAGCGGCTGCTCACCAAGCTCCCGTCGATGGCGCGCGAGTTCGACGAGAGCCAGATCTCGAAGGTGCCGCCGGTGAACGGAACGGCGCCGACGACGGAGCCGTATCAGTCGCTGCGGGCCGGAGGCTTCGCCGACTGGAAGCTCACGATCGACGGGATGGTTGCCCGCCCGGGTGCCCTGTCCCTCGCGGAGATCAAGGGCCTCCCGTCCCGCAGCCACATCACGCACCAGGCCTGCGAGGAAGGCTGGTCCTTCATCGCGCAGTGGACGGGCGTGCCCCTTTCGAGCGTGCTGGAGCACGTGGGCATCCGTCCCGAGGCCCGGTGGGTCTTCTTCTTCACGTTCGACAAGTGGTGGGACAGCATCGACATGGACGACGCGCTCCATCCCCAGACCCTGCTCGCCTACGGGATGAACGGCGGCGAGCTGCCCCTCGATCACGGCGCGCCGCTCCGCCTCAAGGTGGCGCGCCAGCTCGGGTACAAGAGCCTCAAGTTCCTTTCCCGGATGACGGTGACGGACAGTGCCAAGGACATCGGCGACGGCCTGGGCTCGGGCTCGCCGTCCGCCGGCTATTCCTGGTACGCGGGAATCTAGCCCCCCAACTCGCCCCGGGGCGAGTTGCACGGTGCTATAACGACCGCCTATGGACACGCTCCCGCGCGTCGGGCGGCACTTCTTCGCACTGAGCCTCGCGGCCTTCGGCATCCTGCAGTTCCTGTTCGGTGATTTCGTCCCCGGCCGCGCCCCCGCGTGGCCGGCCGGCGTCCCGGGGCAGCTCGTCTGGGCCTGGGGAACGGGTGTTCTCTTCGTGGCGATCGGCGCCGCCATCGCCCTCGACAAGAAGGCGCGCGAGGCGGCGTTCGTCGCCGCCGGGCTCGTCTTCGTCTGGGCCTTCCTCAGGAGCATCCCCGCCGCTCTCGCCGACGCGATCTACGGCGGGGCCTGGACGAACCTCTGGAAGGGCCTGGTCCTCGTCGGCGGCGCGCTGACGGTGGCCGCGCTCGTCAAGCCGAATCCCGGGTTCACCTGGGCCGGCCGCGTGACCCTGGGCGGCTTCATGATCTCCTCGGGCATCCAGCACTTCCTCTTCGCGCAGTTCGTGAAGACGCTGGTGCCCGCGTGGATCCCGCCCGGGCAGGCGTTCTGGACCTACTTCTCCGCCATAGCACTCATCGCCGGCGGAGCCGGCCTCATGGTCCCCCGAACGACCCGCCTCGCCGCCGCGTTGTCGGGCCTCATGATCTTCCTCTGGGTGCTGCTCCTCCACATCCCGAGGGCCCTCCAGGCGCCCGACGCCGCCCAGGTGAGGAACGAGTGGACTGCGGTGTTCGAGGCGCTCGCCTTTTCGGGGATCGCGTTCGTCCTGACGAGGGTCAGCGCGACGGCTCGCCCTCGGGACTGAGCAGCCTCAGCCCGTTCAGCACGACCTGCAGCTCGGCCACGGTCCGGTCTGGAGCTTCGACCTCCTCGAGCACGAGGAAGCGGCGGCCGTCCGGCGACGCGTCGTAGCTCGACGATCCTCCCGGCATCGCGAGGTCGCGGGCCACGAGCTGGCGCGGGGCGCCGACGGTGAAGGCGGGTGCCGTGCGGACGTCGACACCCATGAGCTGCCGCGGCCGCGCATCGGTCATGAAGAAGAGCTCCCTCCCGTCGCGCGACCAGAGGGGCGACTGCCCTCCGCCCAGGGAGACCTGGTGCCGTCCGCCTTCGGGGCCGGGGAAGGGCTGGACGTAGACCTCGTTGCGGTCCGAGACGTTCGAGGTATAGGCGATCCACCGCCCGTCCGGCGACAGCTCCGGATGGTTCTCGGACGCCGACGTCTTGAGCCAGGGCCGCGGCGTTCGGTCGCCGGCGAGCGGGAGGAGCCAGATGTCGAGGCCCGTTCCCGTCGCGCGGTCCACGTAGGCGAGGAGCGCGCCGTCGGGGGTGACGGAGCCCATCTGCACGCCGCCCGCGGCCTCGCGCAGCAGCTCCGGCTCTCCCGTCCCGTCCGCGGGCGCCCCGTACAACCCGGGAGGCTTCGTGCCGCGAAAGACGAGCCGCTGCCCATCCGCCGTCCAGACCGGGCTCGAGAATCCCTCGCCGGGGACGGGGCTGAACGCGCCGCGCGCGAGGTCGAGCACCCAGATACGCGTGGCCTCGCGCCGGCCTTCCGCGGTGTGCGTCACGGCGAGGCGGCTCCCGTCGGGAGAGAGCCGGGGCCGCGCGTAGTACCCCTCGGGCACCTGAAGGGCCTCCGCCTTGCCCCGGCGATCGAGCCACACCGGCCGCGTCCGCGCCAGCGGCTGGGCTCCGCCCCGAGCGAACACCAGCGTCCCCACGGGGGAGACCGCGTACTGCGCCGCCCCGCTGTTCCGCGCCGGAGAGCCGCTTCCCGTCGAGTGCAGGACCCCTTCGAGGATGGGCACGGCCGATCCCGTGAGCGCGAGCCGGGACAAATCGAACGGAGCGGTGTGGAGAACGCCCTCGCGCACGAACACGAGGCGATCGGGCGACACGAACCGCCCGTCCGACGCCGACTCGACGAGCACGCGCTCTTCTCCGGACTCCGCGAGGACGGCCACGTCGGACTCGCCGTTCTGGTTGCGGGCCCGCGTGAAGAGAATGCCGCGCCGACCCGGGAGGACCTGGGGCAGGCGATGGGCGAAGGTGTCGGCCTTGCCCTCGATCTTCGTGAGCCGGACAGGTGTGCCTCCCGACGCGCTCACCTCCCAGATCCCGTCGGCGAAGCGGCCGATGAGGATCCGGTCGCCTTCTCCCCACGACACCCCGTAGACGTCGCGGCCGGGCGGCACTTGGGCACTTCCGCGCTGGTCGCCCTTCGCGAGCGCGGCGATCGTGGTGACGGGACCGCCTTCGACCGCCACCTTCTTGAGGGCGTCGTCGGCGAGGAACCCCAGCCAGCGACCGTCGGGCGAGAAGAAGGGGCTCGCCGCTCCGCTCGTCCCCGGGACGACCCTCGCCTCCGCGTGGTCGAGCGCGCGCAGGTAGAGATCGGACTTCCCGTCACGCTCTCCCGCGAACGCAATCCGGCGGCCATCGGGGGAGAGGGCGAAGGCCTGGAAGCGCGGGCGGCCGTCCGCGAGATGCTCCGCGGGGGCGAGATCGAGAGAGAGCCAGCTCACCGGCGTCTCGGGAGCGCGCCGCAGGAGCCCCGCCCCGAGCGCGCCGAGCGCGAGCCCGGCGACGAGGGCGCCCGCCACCCAGGCGAGGCGCCGCCGGTCGCCGCCGGCCGCCCCGGCCGCGGGCACTTCCTCCGTCACCGCGGCGAGCCGTCCCGTCGCCGAGGTCTGGGCCAGCTCCTCGAGCAGGAGCCGCGCCTCGCCGATGGCCTGGAGCCGCCGCCGCTGGTCCTTCTCCACGCAGCGCTTCAGGAGCTGGCGCAGGGCCGGGGGCGTCTTCGTGGGGAGTGCCGTCCAGTCCGGCTCCACGTGAAGGATGGTGGCGAGCGTGTCCGTCACGGTGTCCCCCGCGAACGCGCGGCGACCGGAGAGGAGCTCGTAGACGAGGCACCCGTAGGCCCAGACGTCGGTGCGGCGATCGACACTCTTCCCCCGCGCCTGCTCCGGGCTCATGTAGGCCGCGGTGCCGAGGATCATCCCCGCCGCGGTACTCGCCGCGGTCAGGGTGGGGGAGGCGCCGGTGTCCCGGGGAGCCTGGTCCCGCTCGATCGCCTTGGCGAGGCCGAAGTCCAGGACCTTCACCACCCCGTCCGGCGTGACCTTCACGTTGGCGGGCTTCAGGTCGCGATGCACGATGCCGCGCTCGTGCGCGTACTCGAGCGCCTCCGCCACCTGGCGCGCGATGGGCAGCGTCTCCTCGACGGAAAGGGGGCCCTGGGCGACGCGGTCGGCGAGGGTCGGACCCTCGACGAGCTCCATCACCAGGGCGCGCACGCCGTCCGCCTCCTCGAACCCGTGCACGACCGCGATGTTCGAGTGCTGGAGGCCGGCCAACAGACGGGCCTCGCGCTCGAAGCGCGCCCGCCCGTCGACGTCCTGGGCGAGGTCGTTGCGCAGGACCTTGAGCGCCACCTCGCGCCCGAGCCGCGAGTCGGTGGCGCGGTACACCTCGCCCATCCCGCCTGCCCCCAGGCGGGCCGTCGCGCGATAGTGCGCGATCGCCTTGTCGATCATCGGTATGGGTAGAACCTTACTCGCGCCCCGTCCCCGCGTCCAGGCGGCGCCGGGCCACGATGAGCGTGAGGTCGTCGTGCTGCTCGTGGGGGCTGAAGGCGCGCACCTCGTCCACGAGCGCCCCGAGGAGGGCCTTCGAGGGGCGGCCGCGGAGCCGGCGGAGGGCCTCCACGAGCCGGTCCTCGCCGTATTCCTCGCCCGCGCCGTCGAAGGCCTCCGTGACCCCGTCGGTGTAGAGGGCGAGAAGGTCGTCCCGCTCGAGGCGGCACTCGCCGACACCGCACTCCCAGTCCGGGAAGAGCCCGAGGACCGTCGATGTCGACTCGAGCTGGTCCAGCGTCCCGTCCCGCCGCAGCACGAGCGCGCAGAGGTGGCCGCAGTTCACGTAGCGCACGGTGCCCGACACGTCGTGGTAGTCGGCGAAGAAGAGGCTGGCGAAGGAGCTCTCCGGAGAGTTCTCGCAGAAGAGCGCGTTCACGTGCTGCAGCAGGAGCCGCGGCTCGTCGAGCGCGAACGCGACCTGGCTCCGGAGGTTCGCCTGGAGGTTCGCCATCAGCAGGGCGGCGGCGATCCCCTTCCCCATCACGTCGCCGATCACGAGGCCCAGGCGATCGGGGCCCAGGCTCAGGAAGTCGTAGTAGTCGCCGCCCACCGCGCGCGCGGGGAGGCAGGCGCCCGCGTAGTCGAGCGACCGTAAGGACGGGAGCGACTGGGGGAAGAGCCGGGTCTGCACCTCGCGGGCGATCGCGAGCTCCTGGGCCGCGCGGCGCTCCGCCTCGAGCCGGTCGGCGGCGGCGCGGCGCTCCGCCTCGACGGCGTGCGTGACCTCGTCGAAGCTCACGAGCGAGAAGGCGTTCCCGTCCACGTCGAGGAAGCGGGCGAAGACGCCTCCCCAAGACGTCGCCGCCGATCCGCTTCTCGTACTTGATCCGGCGCAGGCGCGGAGTGCTCGAGAAGCGCACGCCCTTCCGCGACCATTCCTGGAAGCGGCCCGCCACGTCGGAGGTGATGAGCACGACGTGGGTGGATCGGCCGATGAGCTTGTGCTCGGTCGACCCCGTCGGGGGGCGACGAGGGAGAGGATGGCGGTGCCGTCGGGGGGCGACACCGCGACCCAGCGGTCTCCGGACTGCAGCCGCGTGTCGATGACGGGCCGGAAGCCGAGCTGGTCGACGTAGAAGCGGAGGCTCCGGTCGACGTCGCGCACGAAGACGCGTATCGAGTGGAGGCTCAGGAAGGGCCCCATGACTAGGTGGGAGGACCCAGGTCCAGCAGGAGGACGTCCGACTGCTCCTGCACCCGTTCGAGGACCACTTCACCGCCGTCCGGGGAGACGTCGAAGTCGACGACGTCGAAATCGGGAGCGAAGCGGGTCAGCGGCCGCTCGGCCCCCGTCTCGAGGTCGATGAGCCAGAGATCCTTGTGCTGGATCTCTCCCCGCAGGTGGACGAGGGAGCGTCGTCCGGGAAGGAAGGCCACGTGTCGAGCCCCGCGAGTCAGCGTCAGGGCGGGAAGAGGGTGCTCCCCGCCCTCCGTGGTCGCGGCCTTCACGGAGAACGTGGTGCCGATGTCGGGTCCCGAGTAGACGACGAAGCGGCCGTCCGGCGCCCACGCGGGATCGACCGAGTACTCCCGGACGAAGGGAGTCGGACCGCCGCCGTCCACCGGGACCCGGAAGAGGCGGGGGACGCCCTGATCCTCCGCCGCCGTTGTGATCGATCGGCCGTCCGGAGCCCATGCGGGGGAGCCCCGCAGCTCGAGCGTATCCGCGACGATCCTCGCGTTCGTGCCGTCGGCCTGCATGACGTACAGGAGCGCCTTCCCCTGTTGCCGGATCGAGAACGCGACACGCCGTCCGTCCGGGGCGATCGCCGGCCCGCCGAAGATTCGCGCTTCCGGCCCGCTCCACAGCTCCGTGGCCTCTCCGCCGGCGAGCTTCCAGAGACTCTCGCCCGTCCCGGTAACGGAAACGTACAGGAGATAGTCGGGACCCTGCCGCGGGGAGAACCCGGTGCCCGTCAGGGAGATTCGAGTGGCCGCCGACGGCTCGGCGAGGGAATCGGCGAGGGGCAGCCGCCAGAGCGTTCTCTTCGGTCGCGCGACCGTGACCACCAGGCGCCGGCCGTCGGCGCTCGCCGCGAGCGACGTGAAGCGATCGAGGCCCGACGTCAGCCGGTGGGGAATGCGGCGCTCGACGTCCACGGCGTGAAGCCACGGCCCCGAGCCGTCGGGTGCGGTAGCGAGGTACAGGAGCGTCCGGCGATCGAGGAGGACCGGATGGGTGACGCGCGCGTTCTGCGCCGTGATCCGCTCCGCGAGTCCCCCGGCGGGCCGGATGCGCCACACGTCCAATCCGTCCGGGAGCGAGCCCTGGACGAAGTAGAGGAACGCGTCGTCGGGCGCCCACAGCGGAAAGTGGGCGTGGAGCCCGGCGGGCGCCGTGAAGAAAGGACGATCGTCGGATCGGCGCTTGCCGTCCGTCACGAACATCGGGTCTCCGGGTCCCGGTGTGTGGTACGCGAGCCGGGAGCCGTCGTGCGACCAGTCGAACTCGGCAACACCCTCGAGGTACGCCTTCGGCTGTCCCCCCAGAGCAGGCACCGCCCAGATACCGATGTCTCCGGCGTTCGAGCCGTCCGGCTTGCGGGCCCAGAAGGCGACGAGGGAGCCGTCGGGCGAGAACCCGAGGGTGCGGACCGCGGGGTTGACGAGCTCCGGCGCGCTCCCGCGGGTCAGATTGTGGAATTGTCCGGTGCCCGCCTGCGTCACCCAGACGTCCGTCCTCCCGTCGCGGTCGGACAGGAAGGCCACGAAGCGGCCGTCGCGTGACACCGCGGCCGCCTGCTCCACCCCGTCCTGGTCCGTGACGACCTGGAATCGCGCGTCCGCGATGGGGCTCCGCCAGAAGAACTCGGTCCGCTCAAGCCACACGGCGACGCCGATCGCGAGAGCGGCTCCGGCGGCGGCCAAGGCCAGAACGAGCGGTCGTCGGGCGGGCGCTTCCTGCTCCGCTCGAGGATTCCGGCTGCGGGCCCAGGCGTCCAGGTCCGCCCGGAAGGCGTAGACCGAGCCCATCCTGTCGTGCTGGTGGCGATGGACGGGCATCCCCTCGCGGCGCTCCCAGCGCTGGACCGTCGTGACGTCACGGTTGAGGTAGGTCGCGATTTCCTTCCACGAATCCAGCCGGTCTTCGGGCGGTCTCGCGGATGGCGGTACGCCAGGGTCCCGTTCGCCCATCGCGCTCTCCTGATGGCTCGCGCTCGGGGCGAGTCGGGAGGACCGGCATTCTACCGTCGTCGACGGGCCACGGCAAAGGACGGCATTCGACGGCAAGTCGAGGAACCGCAGGCCGTTCAGCGCGTTGCGGCTTGACGGCCGACCCCCGGCTTCCGAACGTGTGCGCAGCGTCCCGATCCAGCGACGCGAACGAGAAAGGAGGCTCACATGCGACGAAAGCTCACGTGGCTGCTGGTGCTCGGCGCCGCGGTCGTGGTCGCAACCCTTCACGGCGGAAGCGTCCAGGCGACACCGGCGGCCGGCTTCACGAGCACGACGCTCGCCCAGGGCAGCTTTGGCGACATCAACGTCTTCAACCACCTCGTCGTGCCGAACGCGGCGGAGTCGAGGCACCACAGGAACGTCTGGCTGTCGTTCCAGAAGACGAAGGGAACGGTCCGACCTCTACGTGCAGAGCAACGTCTGGCAGCCGGGAGGAACCAGCGGCTGGCACACGCACCCCGGCCACAGCCTGATCACCGTCACCGCGGGGACGGTGACGGCGTACGAGGGGGACGACGACGACTGCAAGCCCCGCATCTACACCCAGGGGATGGGGTTCGTCGATCCCGGCGGCGACCACGTGCACAACCTCCGGAACGAAGGCACCGTCGAGGCACGCACCATCACGGTTCAGCTCATTCCGGCAGGGGCGACGCGCCGGATCGACGCTCCGGACCCGGGGCACTGCACGTTCTAGCGGGACGCTGATGACGGGAGGCCCTGGACGCGTCCCCCACGCGTCCAGGGCTCGGTCGGCCACGACACCCCTCACCGTCGAGCTCCGGCACTCGCCATGATCCGGTCGATGTTCTCCGGATCCATGAACGCAGGCAGGGGGCTCGACCCGGTGATCGCCGAGTAGAACTGGTTCGTGGCCTCCTGGTTGCCGCGCAACGCGGCAAAGAGCTGCTGCATGTGGGGCGGCGGCGGCTCCAGCGTCGCCAGCTGACACGTGAAGTCGAAGAGCGGCTTGGCGCGCCGATCGCGGCTCGACTGAAGATCGGCGAGCGCGTCATCAAGCGGCCGCCGCGCTGACCAACCGTCGTGAAGCGCCGCGGTCAACGCTCCCGCATCGATGAAGGCGTCGCTGATCCCTTGCGCCGTGATGGGATCCTTGTCGTATCCCGCGTCGCCGACGAGCGCCCAGCCCGGGCCGTACGGCCGCCGGAAGTAATTGCGCACTCCGGCCGTCCCGTACCACTGCGTTTCCCGTCGTGCGCCCCGCAGCCGGTCCGCGACGCTGGGAGTGGACTCGAGCACCTTCCAAACGTGTCCCTCGATATCGGCGCGTACCTCCTCGAATCTGCGGCTGGGCCACAGCACGGCGATGAGCGTCAGGCCGTCGTGCGTCGGGAAGCCCCCCACGGCCTGGTAGTCTCGGACGTACTCCTCGAGATCGTCGGCCGCGAATCCGCTGTAATAGCTGTAGTAGTTGGTGGTGAGCGGCGGCTTCGTGTCGTACTCGGGCGCTCGCACGGCCTTGGCGACCAGCGAGTGCGTGCCGTCGGCCCCGATCACGACCCGTGCCCGCTCCTCGACGGTGCCGCCTGTTCGACCATGCCCCTTGACGCCGGCGACTCGATCGCCTTCCCAAACGAGGGACTCGACGGTGAACGCTTCGCGGAGCTCCGCTCCGGCCTCCACGGCCGCATCCACGAGCAGCTTGTCCAACACGGTGCGCCGAGGGCAGAACCCGCCGCGTCCCGCGTTCGTGTCGATCACCGCGCCTCGGAGCGCGAACGGGCCGACATCGAAGATCAAGTCGAGGGCGATCGGCGGGCAGCCGGTCGCCGCCAGCCGATCCAGCAAGCCCCAGCGATGCATGATCTCGGCGCCATGCGGCCAGAGGATGTGCGTGGAGAGGGTGTCGCTCGGAAACGTGGACTTGTCGACCAGCAGCACACGGTAGCCCTTGCGGGCCAAGAGCATTGCCGTCGGAGCACCGGCGCATCGCGCGCCGACGATGATTGCGTCGTATATGGCTCTCATCGCTCAAATGTGCGACGAAGCCGGTCGCGGGCGCTTCGGGGGAACCACCCAATCTGTGGGGGACCCGAGAATGGGTAGTTTCCGCCAGTGGGGACCGGTCAGAAGAGCTGGTGATCGTAGGCGTAGGCGGTGGCGGCCGTGCGCGACGGCACGTCGAGCTTGCCCAGGATGTTGCTGACGTGGCGGTCGATCGTTCTCTCGCTCAGGCACAACTCGTCGGCAATCTCCTTGTTGGTACGACCGTTCGCAACCAGGCGGAGCACCTGGAGCTCGCGCGCCGTCAATGGATGTCCGGGAGCGGACGGCCGAGGCGCATTCGGAGCATCGAGGCGGGCCAGCTCCGGCCGCGCTCCGAGTCGTTCGAACTCGGACCGCGCCGCCTTGTGCTCGAGCCCCGCCGCCTCGATGTCGCCTAGCGCGCGACAGGCCTGCCCGATAAGTACGCGCGCGCGCGCCGCCTCGTACGGGGCCTCGAGGCGCTGCCAGTGCTCGAACGCGCTTCGAAGGGGGTAGAGCGCCGCTTGTGCGTCGCCCTCGGCAAGGGCGATGGCACCGTCGGCCTGCGACACCACCGCTCGAAGCGCGTCGGTGTCGAATGCCCGGGCCAGCTCCTGCAGCTCGTCGCGGGCGCGCCGGGCCTCCTCGAGATCTCCGATTGCGAGCACGATCTCGAGGTAGGCCGGCAGGAGCCTGGCGCGTCGCAGCCGATCGCTGGTCGCGCTCGTCACCCGGCGGATCGCGGCGCACGCGGCGTCCGTGCGCCCCTGCGCCAGTCGGAGGAGCGCCAGTCCCGGCTGCGGTTCGCATCCCCGCTCGCTCGCGGAATGATAGGCGTCCTCCGCCTTCGCAAACTCGCCGCGGAGGCGGTGGATCTCGGCCTGTTGATAGAAGGCCGCGCCGGGCGGCTTTCGCTCCGCGCGCTCGGCACGCTCGCAGGCGCGGCAGGCTTCGGTCAGCGCGTCCGGCCACGCCCCCTGCAACTGCAGGATCTCGGATCGATGCACGAGGCAGGTGCCGGTGAACGCGCTCATGTCCGGCTGTTCTTCACAGACACGTGAAAACGCGGACGTCCATTCGCGAGCGCGGCCGAGGGCATAGACCTGTCGGCAGGTGTCGATCACGCTGCAGTACATGAGCCCGGTCATGATGGGCGAGAGCTCGTCCGCGACGACGGCGAGCATCGTCTCATCCAGGCGCTTCAGGCCCGTCACGACGTCGCCCTGGTCGATGAGCGCGCGCCCTTGCGCGTGGCGCGCGGCCGCGGTGAGGTCCGCGTCGTGGAACGACTCGGCGACAAAGGCGGCCTGGCTCGCGGTCGCGTGCGCCGCCTCTACCTGGCCCTGGCGCAGTTGCTGCTCGGCGACCGCGATCATCAGATAGCCCCGCTCGACGCAGTCACGGTCGAGGACGAGCCGCTGCCCGCGCGCAATCCATGCATTGGCCGGACCGGTCTCTCCCCGGAGCAGCGAGAAAAGCGCCAGCCAGAACGCACATCGCGCGGCGCGCCCTCCGTCGTCCGCCTCGGCATGAGCGCGATGCAGGCGTTCGAGAAGTCGCTGAAACTCCAGGTCGCGGCCGGTGAGGCAGGCCGCGGTCGCCAACCGTTCGAGATCGTCCGGCTGGAGGGCCGTCGCCTGATCCATGCCCAGCAGAGCCTGGTAGGCGTCATCCCACGCGCGACGTTCGTAGCACGCACGGCCGTGTTCGAGAGGGTCCATCTCCATACGCGGCCCCGTTCGTAGTTTGGCACGACTCCGGCTCGTCGGTCGGCCCGACTTTTGCTTAACACCTCGCAGGGTGTCGCTTGCCCAGGCACCCCTTCCGGCTCGAGGTGAAGCCCATGATGCGAGAGCGTTTCCTGCGTTCGGGCCTCGTGCTGCTCGTGATGCTGGCCGGCTGCTCGCGAAACCCCGAGCCGACTCTCGTTCCCCCCCAGACGGTGGAGATGGACGGCGCAACCCTCCGGAAGTTCCAGGAGGAGGTCGGCGAGTACGTCGAGCTTCGGAAGAAGGTCCTGACCAAGATCCCCCCGGTGAGTACCCAGGCGAGCGCCGAGGAGCTCTCCGCGCGCCAGCGGGCCCTGACCCAGGCGATCGTGGCCTACCGGAAAGGGGAAAAACAGGGAAACATCTTCAAAAGTCACGTCGAGGCGGCCATCCGTCGGACGCTCCAGCGCGAGTTCACGGGCCCCGACGGCCCGGCATTGATGAAGGAGCTGCAGTCGGGGAACCCCAGGGTGGAGGGCAACCCGTCGCCCCGGGATCCCACCCGGGAGACGCGGCAGGCCGTGACCGTGGCGGTGAACGCGATCTATCCCGACGGCGCGCCGTTCTCGTCGGTGCCCCCCTCGCTCCTGCTGAAGCTGCCGCCCTTGCCCGAAGAGGTCCGGTACCGGTTCGTCGGCCGCGCTCTCATCCTTCGCGACACGCAGGCCAACGTGATCCTCGACTACATCATGGACGTCGTCCCTGACCGGTCGATCCCCAGGTGAGCGCCATGAAACGCTTCATAGCACTCGTCCTCCTCGCCGCGTCGCCAGGCCTCCAGGCCCAGGAGCTTCGGCTCCCTCTCAAGAAGGACTCGATCCGCTTCGCCGTCATGGGCGACACGGGGACCGCCAGCACCGCCCAGTTCGACGTAGGCAAGCAGATGAAGGCCTTCCACGAGAAGTTCCCCTTCGACACCGTGCTGATGCTGGGCGACAACCTCTACGGGGGCTCGAGCAACCCCGACGCCTTCCGCTCGCGGTTCGAGGCCCCCTACGCGGCGCTCCTCGCGGCCAAGGTGAAGTTCTACGCGTCGCTCGGCAACCACGACAACCCCACCCAGGCGAACTACAAGGACTGGAACATGGGCGGCCAGCGCTTCTACACCTTCCGCATAGGGGGCGGCGCCGTCGGCGTGCGCTTCTTCGCGCTGGACAGCAACTACATGGACAAGGAGCAGCTCGACTGGGTGGAGGCGGAGCTCAAGAAGTCGAAGTCGGAGTGGAAGATCGCGTTCTTCCATCATCCGCTCTATTCCTCGGGCCGGAAGCACGGCTCGACCACGGACCTGCGCGCGGCTCTCGAGCCGATCTTCGTGGCCAACGGCGTGAACGTCGTCCTCGCGGGCCACGACCATTTCTACGAGCGCATCAAGGAGCAGCAGGGCATCTACCACTTCGTGGTCGGCGCCAGCGGCTCGCTGCGCAAGGGCGACATCGACCGCGGAACCAGCTTGACCGAGGTCGGCTTCGACACCGACTACAGCTTCATGCTCGGCGAGATCTCCGGCGAGGAGTTCTACTTCCAGGCCATCAGCCGCACCGGCCAGACGATCGACTCCGGCATCATCAAGCACCCGCCGTTCCCGGAGGCCGCGGCGCCCGCCTCGCCCCTGCTGCCTTCGCCCGGATCGAAGCCGGTGGAGCCCGCGCCGGTCTCGCCGAAGCCGGAAGCCGGACCCACGCCGACGCCCGCGGCCACGGCGCCGATGCCGCCGTCGCCCCCGCCCGTGGTGCTGCCGAAGGCCAAGCCGACGCCGAAGCCGACGCCCACGCCGAAGGCGACGCCGTCGCGCTGACTCCGTCCGGAATGGGTAGAAAGGTAACGCGGGTCAGCGTTGCGGGGGCAGCACGGCGTCCACGCGGGCGCGGATCGGGTCCAGGTCCTTGTCCACCCGCGCCTGGTGGGCGAGCTTGGAGTTCAGCGCGACGGCACGGCGCAGCG
This sequence comes from uncultured Acidobacteriota bacterium, assembly GCA_963742595.1. GTDB lineage: Bacteria > Acidobacteriota > Vicinamibacteria > Fen-336 > Fen-336 > CAVPGH01. The sequence goes on from CAVUMT010000001.1 coordinate 4,401,114, forward strand.
TGACGAGGGCCTCCTCCGCCTTGCCGTTCGCGACCTGGATCACCGCGAGGTCGTAGAGCACCTCGGGGAAGATGCCCTGGTGCTCGGCGAGCCGCACCGTCTCCTCCTGCAGGCGCAGGGCGTCCGCGTGGCGTTTCTCGGTGAACGCGGTCCAGCCCTGATTCCAGGAGTCGTTCACCACCGCGAGGTCGGCGAGGCGCCGCAGCTCGGTCACGGGGTCGGGGCTGTCGTCCACCCGCACGTCGATCGCGCGGTCGGTGAATCCGTTGAAGCCGCCCTTCGCGCGCACGACGAGGAGCGCGGCCGACTGCTTCCCCCGCGAGTCGCCCCCCGCGTCCTCGCCCGCGCGTAGCGCGGCGACGAGACGGAGGGCGAGGCGCTGGCCGGCGCTCGCCAGGAACGCACCCTCCATCGCGGCGGCCACGGGCTCGCCGGTCAGGATGTTGCCCTGGACCGCGTAGCTGGGCCCCCGTCGTCCGCCCGCCCACGCGTTGCAGCCCGGGCCGCTGTAGGTCGCCGAGCGGCCGTCGGCCGCGACCACGCCGAACTGCCGGGCCTCGCGCCCCGCGTCCGCGCGCGTGAGCACGGAGACGACCTCCTCCGGCGTGAGCCCCTCCCGGAGCAGCTCGAGCCCGCGCTCGCCGTAGGTCGTGTTCACGTTGGCCTGAGTGGCCACGGCGCCCACTCCCGCGCGCGCGAAGGGCACGACGCTCCCCACGGCGAAGAAGCGGCTGGCCACCGCGACCCCCAGCTCGCCCGCCGCGGGATCCGCGGCCACGATGGAGTAGGTCGAAGGACGCGGGGGGGCCGCGAGCACGACGGCGGGAAGGAGTGCGAGCGCGGGCACGAGGACGAGACGCATGGAGGACCTCCGGTTCATGGGTTCAGGGTCACGGGCGGGGCAGGTCCATCACGAGGATGTCCGACTGCTCCTGCCGCCGCTCCAGCACGACTTCGCGGCCGTCCGGGGAGACGTCGAAGTCGGCGACGTCGAAGTCGTCCGGGAGGCGAGTGAGCCGCCGCTCGGCCCCCGTGTCCAGGTCGATCAGCCAGAGGTCCTTGTGCTGGATCTCCCCCCGCAGGTGCACGAGCGAGCGTCGTCCGGGCAGGAACGCCACGCGCCGAGCCCCCCGGGGCAGAATCAGCGCGGGCAGCGGATGCTCCGCGGCCTCGGTCGTCGCGGCCTTCAACGCGAACGTGGCCCCGACGTCGGGCCCGGAGTAGACGACGAAGCGGCCGTCGGGCGCCCACACGGGATCGACCGAGTATTCCGGGACGAACGGAGACGGGGAGGTGCCGTCGAGCGGCACGCGGAAGAGGCGGGGGGTGCCCTGATCGTCCGCCCCGGTGGTGATCGACCGACCATCCGGCGCCCACGCGGGAGCCCCGCGCAGGGCGAGCCGATCGGCGACGATCTGCGCATCCGTGCCGTCGGCCCGCATCACGTACAGGAGCACCTGCCCCTGTTGCCGCAGCGAGAACGCGACGCGCCCGTCGGAGGCGATCGCCGGCCCCCCGATGATCCGCGCTCCCTCGCCCTTCCACAGCTCCGTGGCCGACCCGCTCGCGAGCTTCCAGAGGCTCTCGCTCGTGCCCGTCGCGGAGCCGAACAGGAGGTAGCCCGGACCGAATCGCGGGGCGAACCCGTTGCCGGTGGTCAGGGTGATGGGAGCCGGCGCGGTCGTTCGGACGGGCGAGCCGCCGATCGGCAGCCGCCAGAGCGTCCTCCGGGGACGCGCGACCGTCACCACGAGCCGGCGGCCGTCGGCGCTGCCGGACAGCGACGTGAAACGATCGAGGCCGGCGGTCAGCCGGCGCGCACTGCGGCGCTCGACATCCATGGTGTAAAGCCACGGCCCGGAGCCGTCGGGATCGGTGGCGAGGTACAGGAGCGTCCGGCGGTCCAGCAGCACCGGGTGGCTCACGCGCGCGTTCTCTGACGTGATTCGCTCGGCGGGTCCGCCTTCGGGGCGGATGCGCCAGACGTCCATTCCGTCGGGGAGGGAGCCCTGGACGAAGTATACGTACGCCCGGTCGGGGGCCCAGGCCGGGAAGTGCGCGTCGAGCCCGGCCGGCGCGGTCCAGGCGAGCTCGGCTGCGCCTTCGACGTACGGCCTCGGCTCTCCGCCCCCCGTGGGCACCGCCCAGATGTCGATGGCGCCGGCCTTCGAGCCGTCCGGCCTGCGAACCCAGTACGTGACGAGAGACCCGTCGGGCGAGAAGCCCAGCGTGCGGACCGAGGGATCGACGAGCTCCGGGGCGCTTCCGCGGGTCAGGTTCCGGGGCCGCCCCGCACCGACCTCGGTCACCCAGACGTCCGTCTTCCCGTCCCGGTCCGAGAGAAACGCCACGAAGCGGCCGTCGCGTGACACCGCGGCCGCCTGCTCCACCGCGTCCTCGTCCGTGACGACCTGGACTCGCGCGTCGGCGATGGAATCGCGCCAGGACACTTCGGTCGGCCGGAGCCAGAGGACCACCCCGGCCGCCAGCGCGGCTCCCGCCGCGGCCAGCGCCCAGACGCGCCTGCGTCGGGCTCGAGCGATCGAGCTCGAGGAGCGCGACCATCCGGCCTGTCTCACCCTGAGCCGGTTCTCGGGCGGCTTCGCGGATGGCTCGCCACGGGGCCGTTCGTCCATCGCGCTCTCCTCCGCTCTCGCCTCGCGGGCGAGCCGGAGGACCGCGATTGTAGCGCGACTCTCTACTGGATTCCCTCGGCGATCCGCGAGGCCGTGACCCCGAGGGCCTTCTGCGCGATCGTGTCGAGAAAGTCGCGCTCCCCGACGAAGTGGAACGTGCGGTGCGCGTGGACGATCGACTCTCCGGGGGCGAGGGCGGCGGCGGGGGAGCTCGTCTCGAGCTCGTAGAAGCCCCCGAGCGACGGCTGGCCCGGCCCCACCGGACCGTCGTTGTAGCTGTTGACGACGTCGCCGGCGAAGGGCTCCGCCTGCTTGTCCCACATGCTGTTGACGTAGTCCTGCGCGGTGCGCGGCTTGTCGTAGCTCACGATCGTGAGCAGCCGGGCGGAAGCGCTGTAGCTGCCGAGCACGTTCCGGGCCCGGTCGGGGCCCACGCCGATCTTGCTCCGCAGCTCTCCGTCCGCCTTGAACAGCACGTGGCCCTCCTCGCGCCGCACGGACAGGCGCGCCGGGGGGACCTTGCCGAAGTAGGCGTCGTTCACGACGGGACCGGAGGCCGCCCCGTCGATGGGCACCACCACGTGGGCGTCCTTCGACGGCGCGTACATCGCGAGGATCCAGATGGACACGAGCCCCTTCTCGTGCGTCCAGGCCTCGGGGCCGCGGTTCGTGATGCGGTTCAGGGTCTCGAACGCCACCCACTTCGTCCCCGCGGTGCGCGCGGCCTCGAGGTCCACCCCGAGCCGGGCGGCCACCGCCACGTCGAGCAGGAGCCGCACCTTCCGCTCCACGTCGATCGTGAAGCGCCGTCCCGCGTAGTTGGTCAGGACCATCGAGCGCGAGAAGACGATCCGGTCGGGTCCCGCCTCCCGCGACTCCCACGCTCCCTCCTGGAGCGCGGCCGGCGTGCGCCAGTTCGCGAACGTGAACGCCTTGCCCGGCGCGAAGAAGAGCGCGTACGACCCGCCTTCGGGGCCCAGCCAGAGCCGGTCCTCGCCGCCGTAGTTGTCGAAGGCGGTGCCGGTGCGGCCCGCCTCGATGAACGGCCGGTTGATCCAGCCGAGGCTCCGGCCGTGCAGCTCGACGGCACTCGTCATCACCCGGCCCTGGTACTGGGCCGACGTCGCGACCCTCGCTCCCCCGGGCGTCGCGAGGACGTGCAGGCGCCCGTGCTTTTCGAGAAAGGCGACGTCCTCGGCGAAGGTCGCGGTGCGGGCCGGCGGAACCGGGGGGGGTGTCGGAGTCGGGGGAGGCGTCGCCTGGAGAAGGGCGGTGGCGAGGGCGGCGAGGGACAAGAGGGCGCGCATACCGCCGATCGTACTCCGTCCGGAATGGGTAGAAAGGTGACTCGGTCCGGACCGAGTTGTCTTGACATGCGCGCGGTGGCGGGTGTACGAAACGTTGCTCAATCTCAAGGACCCACTCGCAGGTAACGGCTCGGTGACGACGCCCGGCCGGGAGGCTAGTCATGACAATGCCCAGGGTCGGGCTTCTCTGCGTCCTGGCCCTCGGCCCCGGGGGGGCCGGGGGAGACGAGACCGCGTCGCCGCGCGTTTTCGTCCTCGACTCCGAAGCACTCTCGGTCACCGCCCTCGGCCTCGCCGACGGGAGCGTGCGGGGGCGGGTGGTGCTCCAAGGCCTGCCCGAGAGCCTGGTCATCTCCCCCGACGCGTCCCGCATCGTCGCTGTCGATCGGGGCCCCGGGAAGGACACCCGATCCGGGTTCCGCCCCACCCGGAAGTCGTGGGCCACGGTACTCGATGCCCGCACCCTCGACGTCGTTGCTCGGACCGAATTGTGCTGGTCCGTGGGGCGCTGGGTCTTCGACGCCGAAGGCCGACACGTCGTCCTGGGCTGCCTCGGTTACCGCTCCCAGAAACCCGAGGAGGCGCTCGCGCGCGAGCTGGTGAGCCTCGACCTCCAGACGGGCGAGGTGACCCGCCGCCTCGAGGTCGCGCGGCCGATCGACAGTCTGATCGCCGTCGGTGACGGGACGAAGGCCGTGGTCTACTCGGGCCGCGAGACCCCCAAGGGGCTGCCCGCGGCGCCGGCCGAGCTGCGCTTCGTGGACCTCGCGACACTCACCGTCGAGGCGACGATCGCTCTCGAAGGGGATCCCGGCCCGCCCACGCGCTCCGCCGACGGACGCTGGCTCTACCTCCTCGAGTTCGGAAAGCCCGACAAGAAGCCCGAGAAGAACGTCAACGGACGCGTCCAGGTCGTCTCCCTCGAGCACCGGGCCCACGAGACGAGCCTCAACGTGGGCCGGGCTCCCCGCGGCCTCGTGATGGACGACGAGGGAAACCAGGTCTTCGTCCTCTCCGACGGCGAGCCCTCGCTGGAAAAGAAGGACGACGTTCCGGGCATCCTCTGGGTCATCCGCGGGGCCGAGGTTGCGACGCGGATCGGCGTGGGGGAGGACCCGCTCTTCCTCCGGGTCTCCCCGGACCGGGAACGCCTGTACGTGGCCAGCGAGGAGGCGCTCTCCGTCATCGACCTGCCCGCGCTCAGCAAGCTCGGCGACGCCGCCCCCAAGCCGGGCGGGAGGAGCCCGCTCACCGGCCGCGCGAAGGAGCTGACCGTCTCCACCGACGGGAAGCGCGGGTACGTGCTCTATGCCGAGTCGAGCAAGCTCGGCATCCTGGACCTCGAGAAGCACCAGCTCCTGGCCGAGCTCGGCACGGGCCGAGGCAGCGTCAAGTTCGGCAAGTTCCTGGGCGCCGCGGTGCTCTCGGCGGCTTCGATGTCCGCGGCCCAGGCCGGCCCGGGCGGCGGCTTCTACACCGTCTACGGCGTGGCGCCCGCCAACACCGCGCTCGTCCTTTCAAGCGACGAGAAGCACGTCTACGTCTTGAACACGCAAACCAACGACGTGACGGTCGTCGACACGGAAACCCGGCTCGCGGTCACGAAAATCGGAGTCGGCGGATCGGCAAACCGGATGGAGCTGCTCCCCGGGGGCGCCCTGGTGGCGGTCACCACCGGGGCGGACACGCTCCACCTCCTCGACACGAAGACCCATCAGCAGGTCAGTGAGCTGCCCGACGGAGGCAACTACGTGTTCTCCCCGGACGATCGCTTCGCCGCCGCCATCGGCAAGCAGGTCGTGTACTGCCTGGAGGGCGCGACCCTCCGAACGCTCGGGAAGGCGACGGGCTTCAAGCGACCGACCCAGCTCCTGTTCGAGCCACCCGCCTTGGAAGGTGGCAGCAGATCCGTTCCGGAACTCCCCTGACTTCGAAGTGAGAGGAATGTCCTAGCGGAGGCGAATCATGCGGCTCGAACGGCGCAGCACGGTGATCGCGGGACTCCTCGCCATCATCCTGATGTCGGCGCTGCTCTGGCTGGACTCCCACCTCACGCGGTACACGATCGTCGATTTCGAGCTGGCGCACACCTCGGGAACGGCCCAGCAGATCCTGACTGCCTGGGGTGAGCACGGAAGGCAGTGGGCGACGTGGTCGGTGTGGCTGGATTTCCTCTTCATCCCTTGCTACGCGCTGTTCCTGGCGGGCCTCATCCTGATCGAAGTCCGTCGCCCCCGTCTCGACGTGTTGCTGCAGGGTCCGATTCATCCGGGGTGGTGGAGGACCGTCGGACTGTCTCTTGCGTGGGCCCTCTTCCTCGCCGCGTCGCTCGATGTCGTGGAGAACGGGCTCCTGCTCCACAGCCTGGACCATTGGCAGTCCGTGGTCCCGACCGTGGCCGGCGCAGCCTTCTGGGCGGCCGTGGCGAAGTTCCTGATCCTGATGCTGTGCGTCCTGTACGTCCTCTTCTCGTGGTCGGAGAGGCCCTACCGGTGGCAGCTCCCCCTCTGGCAATGGTTCTTCTCGTATCCCGTCCTGATCCTGGAGGCCGTCGCGATCGTCTTGATCGCGTGGTCGGTGTTGGCTCGGCCATTTGGCATCCCCGACCTCTTCTGGCACGAGGGCCTGTGGATGCAGCTGTGGGCGGGTGTCGGAGTCGGCCTCCTCCTGCTCGACCTGGGCTTCGCCGGCTTTCTCCTCGATTCCGACCCGGCCATGCAGCAAGGCTGGAGGGTGTCGTTCTTCGGTCTGCCGCCATGGAGCTGGAAGGGGAACGCAATTCCCTTGGCCACAAACGACGCGGATCTGCTTCGCTACCTCCTCCGGACGTCGGGCGTCCTTTGGGTTCTCGTGGCGCTGGGTGCCTTCAGCGCTCCCGAAGACATTGCCGTGTGGCCCCTCCCCGTCGCCGCCTTGTTGGTCCTGGTCACGCTCCCGTTCACGGCGATCCGCGTCAGGGAGTGGCTGTTCGGGACTCCCAGCGACCCGGAAGTCGCTCTCCGTGGAGCCCCCCAGGCGCTCCAGAACCAGGTCGGAGCGATCCCGAGCCGAGCGCAGCGCGACCTCCACAAATCGGCGTTCTATTACTTCTTCGTTCGGCTCGGCCTCTTCTTCATCCTGTGGGCGATCTACTACGTCCTGGATTGGGATGCCTCGGCTGCCCTTGCGATCTGTCTCATCCTCGGTACCGTCGCTGCGACCTACGGCTTCGTCAGGTTTCATTTCGCCGGACAGAGCTTCGGCCTGGTGTTCCTCTCCGTGGTGGCCCTCGTGGCCATCAGTTCGCTGGGGGGTCACCAGCTGCCGGACCTCGACTACGACGAGCGAGTGCTGCTCGAGCACGAGTACGGCCAGACCCAGAAGCCCGACCTTCTTGATTCGAGGGCCGTGCTCGACAAGTGGTTGAGCCGGGGCGGCAAGCGGCCTCTCTTCGTCGTCGCTGCGGATGGCGGCGGAATCCGCGCCGGCGTCTGGACGATGACCGTTCTCCGCCAGCTCGAGGACGACATCCCGAAGTTTCCGGACCACGTTCGCCTGATCACGGGAGCCTCCGGCGGCATGCTGGGGGCCGGATTCTACGTGGCGTCCCTGCGGGAGGAGCCAGAAGGTCATCATTACCTCGAGAAAGAACTGAACCGCGACTGCCTCGTCCAATGGACGGGCCGCGATGGTCTTGGCCTTCTCGTGCGCCAGCTCGTCTTTGGGGACCTGTTCTCACCCCCTGCGCTGTTTCCAAAGAGTCACCGCGGCCACGCCCTGGAGCTCGCCTGGCAGGCCAACACGCGTCCCTGGAGCGGACGGGCTCGTCCTCCGCACACGTACGACGGCGTCCTCAGCACGGCGTTCGTCGATCTGAAGAGTGGCGAGGACGAGGGTTGGCGTCCGTCGCTCGTAGTGTCCCCGATGATCATCGAAGACGGTCGTCGACTGCTGATCAGCAATCTGTCGCTCGAGAAGCTGACTCGTATCCCCCTCCCCACGCCCACGCCCATTTCCGTACTTCAGGCCGTCGAGTTCTTCCGCATGTTCCCGGACGCGTCCAAGCTCCGGCTCAGCTCCGCCATCCACATGAATGCCGCCTTCCCCTACGTGTCTCCGCCCGTCGAGCTGCCGACGGTTCCCGCCCGGCACGTCCTGGACGCCGGCTTCTACGACGAGCACGGAGTCGACCTCGCCACCACCTGGCTCTGGCTCCACCGGGAGTGGATCGAAGCCAATGTCTCCGGTGTCGCGCTGCTGCAGATACCGGACTCTCGGTCCCTGCGGGCCAAGGAAGCCCCGAGCCTCGCGCAGCCCAAGTGGTGGCAACGGGGTGCGGCGGAACTCATCGGTCCGGCGCAGGCGTTGCACAGCGGGTGGTCTTCCGGCCAGGCCTTCCGCAACGATCAGCTGCTCCGCGTGGTGGGGGCCTTCTTCAACCGGGCGGACCGACCGGATTTCTTCCGTACCTTCGTCTTCGAGCCGGACGCCGGTCCCCTGCACCAGAGCCGGGGTGCGAAGTTGCTTTCCGCACTCGTCGGCCGTGGCGAAGACGATGCGGACCAGGACGTGGCGTTGAGCTGGCGCTTGACGACGGCCGAGCTCGAACGCCTCGCTAGCAGCTTCTACCAGAGCCCCGCCGCAGCGCCCCCTGCCGACGGTGTGAGGGAGCGGCTCAATTGCAAACGCCGGCGGCAACTGCAGGATTGGTGGGTTGGGCACGGCGGGGCGTCCAGCCAAGAGGTGAAGCTCGTGGAATGCGAGCCAGGCAAGGACGAGGCTCCATCTCTCAAGTCCTGCCCTCTGGATGATCGGACGGAGTAGCCTCGGGCTCAGTCCTCTTCTACGGACAGGCGATCGACTCCCAGCCGCCGCGGATCTGCGTGTTGTCGCAATAGCTCTTGCCCTGCGCCATCGGGTTGTTCAGGTAGTCGAGGACCTGGCCGCACGTCTCGTCCTTGGCCGGTCGGACTTCGCACGTCCCCGAATAGCCGGGATTGCTGAAGCAGCACTTGGGCGGGGGCGGATCCTGGGCGCGCGAGGGAGTCGGCCCCCCGGTCGCAACGAGAAGAAGCACCGCGGCCCACAAGGCGGTCCTCCGTATCGGGCAGCACATCGTTGACCTCCCTTCCTTCCGAAGATACTCCAGGCTTTGGCCTTTAGCCCGGACCTCCCCTGACCCCCCCTTGCCCGAAAATGGCGGCCAGCGTGGGCAGCCTGGGCCAGTCGCTCGTCCTGAGGCGTGAGGACACAGAAACCAACCTCCTGTCGGTCCTGAAAGGCCTGGAAATCCAGAAAACCCTGGGGGCGGAGCCCGTTCTGGCCGCCCTAAGGCACTTCCCGGCCCAGCCCGCTCGCATGGCCGAATTCCCCCCCGGCCTGGACCTCCAGCTCATCGAGGTCCTCAAGAGGAAGGGCTACGAGGGCCTGTACACCCACCAGCGCCAGGCCTTCGACGCCGTCCAGGACGGCAAGAACATCACGGTCGTCACCCCCACCGCCTCGGGCAAGACCCTCTGCTACAACCTGCCCGTCCTCGACCGGATCCTGAAGGACTCGGACACGAGGGCCCTCTACCTCTTCCCGACGAAGGCCCTCGCCCAGGACCAGCTGGCGGAGCTGCACCAGACGATCGAGACGCTGGGCGCCGACATCGCCACCTTCACCTACGACGGCGACACCCCGCAGGACGCGCGCAAGTCCATAAGGGCCCGCGCCCACGTGGTGGTCACGAACCCCGACATGCTGCACAAGGGGATCCTGCCCCACCACACGAAGTGGGTGAAGCTCTTCGAGAACCTGCGCTACGTGATCGTGGACGAGCTGCACAGCCACCGCGGCGTCTACGGCTCGCACGTGGCCAACATCTTCCGGCGCCTGCACCGGCTCTGCCGCTTCTACGGGTCCGACCCACAGTTCCTCTGCTCGTCGGCCACGATCGGCAACCCCAAGGAGCTGGCCGAGGCCGTGACGGGCAAGGAGATGACGCTCATCGACGAGAGCGGTGCCCCCAAGGGCGAGAAGTACTTCGCGATCTACAACCCGCCGGTCGTCAATCGCCAGCTCGGCATCCGCAAGTCGGCCCTGGGCAGCGCGCGCGACGTGGCCCTCTCCTTCCTGAAGAAGGGCCTGCAGACGATCGTCTTCGCGCCGTCGAGGCTGGCCACGGAGGTGCTCGTCACGTACCTCAAGGAATCGCTGGAGACACGACCGGGCAGCGACGGCGTCATCCGCGGGTACCGAGGCGGCTACCTGCCCCTCAAGAGACGCGAGATCGAGCGGGGGCTGCGCGAGGGCTCGGTGCTGGGAGTCGTCTCCACGAACGCGCTCGAGCTCGGGATCGACATCGGCAGCCTGGACGTGGCGGTGATGCTCGGCTATCCGGGCAGCGTCGCCTCGGCCTGGCAGCAGGCGGGACGGGCGGGGCGACGGCAGGGCACGTCCGTCGCCGTGCTCGTAGCCAACTCGACGCCCCTGAACCAGTTCATCGCCAAGCACCCCGACTACTTCTTCGACGCGCCGGTCGAGCACGGCCGCATCAACGCCGACAACCTGCAGATCCTCGTCAACCACATCAAGTGCGCAGCCTTCGAGCTGCCCTTCACGGACGACGAGCGCTTCGGCGAGGAAGACCTGACGCAGATCCTGACGTTCCTGGAGGACGAGAAGCTCCTGCACCGCTCCGGCGGCCGCTGGCATTGGACGAGCGAGAGCTATCCCGCCGACGCGGTCAGCCTCAGGAGCGTCTCCTCGGACAACTTCGTCGTCCAGGACATCACGAAAGAGCCCCGGATCATCGCGGAGGTCGACTACGACAGCGCCCCCTCGATGGTCCACGAGAAGGCGATCTACATCCTCGAGGGCCGCACGTTCTACGTCGAGAACTACGATCACAAGGAGCGCCGCGTCCACGTCCGCGAGGCCGACGTCGACTACTACACGGACGCGATCGTCTACACGAAGGTCAAGATCCTCGACCGCTTCGCGGAAGAGCCAAGGAGAACGCCCGCCGCTGCCACGGCGAGGTCCACGTCACCTCGCAGGTCGTGGGCTTCAAGAAGATCAAGTTCTGGACGAACGAGAACGTGGGCGCGGGCGAGCTCACGATGCCCGAGAACGAGATGCACACCACCTCGTACTGGCTCACGGTGCCGCGCGAGCTGATGCAGGCGCTTCCTTACTCGCTGGAAGAGCGCCGCGACGGTGTCGTGGCGCTCTCCTACACGCTGGGCCAGCTCGCCGCGCTCTTCCTGATGTGCGACCGCCACGACCTGGGCGTCGCGGTGGGCGACAACGGCCAGGGCGAGGCCCGCGTGGAGCGGGGCCTCAGGCGCATCGGCAGGGGCGGCCACCAGGACCCGCCGCCCTCGGAAGACTACGAGCCCAACATCTTCGTGTACGACAACTACCCGGGCGGGATCGGGCTGAGCGAACCCCTCCATCGCCTGCACGATCGGCTCATCCGTGAAAGCCGCGCGCTCATCGCCGCTTGCGCCTGCCAGGACGGCTGTCCGTCCTGCGTGGGTCCCGCGGGCGAGGTGGGAGGGCGTGGGAAGGAGGTGGCTCTGGCCATTCTCGAGGCCATCCAGGGACCCGGAGCGTGAGCATGGCCGTGATGACGAGCCGACTCGTGAGGGCGCCCCGGCTGAGGGACGTGGTGTTGCTGTTCATCCTCTGCTTCACGGCGGCGAGCCTCTTCTGTTCGGGCAGCCATACGGAAGCCGCGACGAGCGGCGTCCGCGCCCTCGTCCTGGGAATCGCCCAGGACGGGGGCGTACCCCACATCGGCTGCAACAAGGATGTCTGCCTCAAGGCGAAAGCAGATCCGAAGTTCCGAGTGCGCGTGGCCTCACTGGGCCTCATAGACGACGAAAACGACAAGCGGTTCCTGGTCGACGCGACGCCGGACATGCCGTCGCAGCTGGAGACGCTTTTGGGTACCGGGCCTTGGAAGCGTCCCCAGCTCGACGGCATTCTTTTGACCCACGCCCACGTCGGGCACTATGCCGGTTTGATGTACCTCGGAAGGGAAGCCCTGGGCGCCCAGGGCATCCCCGTCTACGCGACGCCGAAGATGTCCGCCTTCCTCCGCGACAACGGCCCCTGGAGCCAGCTCGTCAAGCTCGGCAACATCGACCTCAAGACGATCGAGCCGGGCCAGGAGTTCGCCCTCACCCCAAAGCTGCGCGTCACCGCCGTCCCGGTCCCTCACCGCGACGAGCTGAGCGACACGGTCGGCTTCCGCATCCGCGGCCCGCACCGCGTCCTCTTGTACATCCCGGACGTCGACAAGTGGGAGCGCGCCTCGAAGCCCCTCCCCGAGCTGCTCGACCGCGTCGACGTCGCTCTCCTGGACGGCACCTTCAACGACGCGACCGAGCTCCCCGGAAAGAACATGGCCGACGTCCCGCACCCCCTGGTGGGGGAGACGATCGCCCTCCTCCCCCCGGACCTCAGGGACGCCCGCGTCTTCTTCATCCACATGAACCACACGAACCAGCTCCTGTGGAACCCCTCCACCCGCAAGCTCCTCCAAAGCCAGGGCTTCAACATCGCCCGCGACGGCCAGGAAATCCTTATATAAAGATGGCCAGCGGCGGCTCCCTCCACGAACGTCTCCAACGTCTCCGCCGCCCCGTAGACGTCCCTCCTCCTTCGAGCACCTCGAAGGCGAGTCGATCCCCTCCCTCAAAGCCCGACTCCAGGGCCTGGTCGATGCGGCCGTTCGGCGGGAGCGGCGTTTTTCGCTCGGCGCCACGCCCCTGGAAGAGCTCGTTCAGGGGATGCGGATCGAGAACGAGCGGGGCGAGTTCTTTCTCTCCGAAACGGCGGTCCATCTCGAGATCCGGCACGGCGACGTGCCGCTGTCTCGTCTGGCCCTTCTCGATCCCAAGACCATTCCGATCCTTTCGGGGGAGCCGGAGCTCGAGGGGTTCGACCTCAAGGAAGCGGTTTTCCTCGACACGGAAACGACAGGCCTCGCCGGTGGAGCCGGCACAGCTGCCTTCCTCATCGGCGTTGGCTACGTGCAGGGAAGTCGCTTCGTGGTCCGGCAGTACTTCATGCGGGACTACCACGAGGAAGGCGCGCTACTCGAAGCGCTGGCGGAGGAGCTCAAGCCCTTCCGTTACATGGTGACGTTCAACGGCAAGATGTTCGACATCCCGCTGTTGGACGCGCGCTTCCGTCTGAACCGTGGCCGGTTCCCGCTAGCAGGAATACCTCACCTCGACCTCCTGCACCCCGCCAGACGCCTCTGGAAGCTGCGCCTGGAGTCCTGCCGCCTGCAGTCATTGGAGGTGGCGCTTCTTGGCCTGCGCCGGCACGGCGACATCCCCGGCGAGCAGATCCCGGGCATCTACTTCGACTGGGTCCGCCGCCGCGACGCCCGTGCCCTCGCACGCGTCTTCGACCACAACCGCCAAGACATCCTCTCCCTCGCCGCTCTAGCCGTGCTTGCTTGCCAGTGGGTCGATGAAGGGCGTGCTGAGGACCCCCGCGACGTTTTCAGCCTCGCCCGGGTGCTGGAGCGGGCGCGACTCTACGACCGGTGCCAGGAGGAATACCGACGGACGCTGGCCTTGGACTCAGGGCCCCTGCGAGGCCCGACGCTCCTGCGTCTAGCCTGGCGCGCCAAGCGCGCGCGGGACTGGCCGGCTGCGATCGCTCTCTGGGAAGAGGCGGCGGACGCGGGCGAGATCGCAGCCCTCCGGGAGCTCGCCATGCACTACGAGCATCGAGTTCGCAACTACGCAGCCGCCGAGGAAGCTGCGGAACGTGGACTACGCCTACTGGCACCTGAAGACGACCTACGATCCCGGCGGCTTCTCGAGGGCTTCCAGAGGCGTAGGACTAGGCTATACATCAAGCTGTGTCGAGGCCAATCGCGCTCAGAGCGATGCGAAACCAGCCCAATCGGCTAGCAGGCTGTGTAAACTAGTAAACGCAGAGCCCCAAGAACGCCGACGTGCGCGATTGCGTGGAGAGCCCAATCAACCTATCCAGCCGCTGCGGCAGGCTACGATCAGGGTCATGTCCTGGGCGAGGGCGTGATTGGACCCAGGCTCGCGCAAGTGTGCTTCGGAGCACGAATGTAGCCCGGGAACAGGCGTGCATCCTTGATTGGACGCGGCTATCCGATAGTCGAGACCATAATAATTGGCCAATTCGGCAAGGAGAATGCTTGAGCTTACTGCCATGAGTGACGGGTTAGTATTCATTCACCTGTCCGACATCCATTTCAACAAGAGGGTCGATGACCACTACGATCTCGACAGAGATCTGCGAAACCAGCTCGAGAAGGATGTCGAACGGGTCAGGGGGGTGTTCTCCTCGGTCACCGGACTACTCGTCACGGGCGACATCGCATTTGCGGCCCGTCCTGAGGAGTACGCCGCTGCTCGAGCCTGGCTCAAGCAGTTGTCCACATTAGCCGGATGTCCCGAAGAGAGTGTTTGGTGCGTCCCCGGAAACCATGATGTGGATCGCTCCATCGCGAATAGCAGTGCCCTCCTCCAGGATGTCCAGGAAAGGCTTCGCGACCCCAAGTCAGAGGACATTGATTCTCTTATCGCACGGTACCTCAGGGACGAGCATGCAGGTCCATTGCTGTTCAAGCCACTGCAACCCTACAACGAGTTCGCCTCTTTCTTCCGTTGCGGCAGCCACGCAAATCCTCTCTCTTGGCAACATGATCTTGAGTTGAATGATGGTTCCCGTCTTCGACTACACGGAATCAACTCAGTGTTGGTGTCAAACGCGCGCGACGACTCCCAGCCCCGGCGCCTCGTCGCTGGCACTGTTCAGGCACGTCCGTCCGAGGAACCCGGGGTTACCTATCTCTCACTTTGCCACCATCCCCCCGAATGGTTCAGGGATTACGACAAGGTCACGAACAGCCTCAACAACCGCGTCAAGATTCAGCTATTCGGCCACAAGCATTTCCAGCGGATTGACAAGATCAACAACTCTCTACGTCTTGGGGCCGGTGCCGTACACCCAGACCGAAAGGAAGCGAACTGGCTGCCGCGCTACAACTGGATCTCCCTTCACACGTACAGGAACAAGGCGGGCCGCTTCCTCGAAGCTAAGGTCTATTCGCGCTCTTGGAGCGAGGACAAGACGGCCTTTCTGCCGGATCGTACGGAATCTGGCGGGGATGAGTACTCATCTCACACCCTCCCCCTCGACGACTGGAGCGTTCCCGTCGTATCGCCATCAATCACGTTGGCCTCGCAGGGCTCGCAACTACCACCCACATGCGTCGTCTCGCCCACCACATCAGTTACGGTGACGCCCATGGACAAGGCAAGTGCGGCCCGGAGTCTTACCTACCGCTTTCTTGAGCTGCCACATGTAAGTCGAATCGCGATCGCTCAAGCGCTTGGTCTATACCGGAACGAGGATGAAGGGCTTGTTGATGCTGAGCTCTTCGAGAGGATCTTCGACCGGGCCGCCAAGGGTCGCTGCCTGGAAAAGCTGTGGCTAGACGTCCACGAATACCGGGGGAATCGTGAACAGACGAATCCCTACATGGGCCGATAACTCAGCAACGGAGTGAGAAGTGAACGAAGGGTTTGCCGACTGGTACCGAACCATCTCAATTGAGCCAAAGTCTGAGGAACTGCAGAAGCGATGGCGTGGCGTCGAGGAGTTTGCGTCAGACGCCGCCCGGGATGATGTGACCAGCTTGGCCAGGGTCTTTTTCGGCATGCCTTTCGTACCCGAGTTTGTCGACCGCTTTCGCACAACGTTTAAGCAGATAGACGACACATTCCCCATGCAGCGGAACGATGCCGAACTTCGAGTGCTGGCCGGTGCCACGCTGCTGAAGCTCTTTGAGTTCAGCCCTGGTTGGGATCTCTCTGCGGCGTTCAGCCTTGTCTGCGGCAGTTATTGCGGGCTGAGGGAGCCAATCATTCCCGCGATTCTCGACTCCGCTCGCTCCTTCCTTAGCGGGGCCTCTTCCGAGCTGAGGACTGATACGACAGACCATCTGGACACGCCGGATTTCACCTCTCACCTTGCGGCTGTCACGTCGGGTTGCCAAACAGCGCTTCCAAACCTAGCCGCTCCTTTGACGGCACTGTTTAAGGACGCGGAAAAAGCTCTCCGAGACGTGGTTGAGTGGGCAGGGAGCGCACAGAAACGACAGGAGCTCTTTAGAGAGGAGTCCGACATTCTCTGGTGGATCTTCGGTGGACAGAGTCGCGACTTGAGGGTCCCTTTTTCAACTCTGAAGCACCCATCGACTTGTCTCATAGCCGGCAAGGAACTTGCCGATCTCGTCCGGATTCCACCCCGGCCCCTTCGCCATCGAGGCGTTTCTCGACAATGTCCTCCATCAGACCGCTTCGCAGCCCGAGGAGCGCATCACGCTCGCTGCAGCTGTGGATGCATGTTCAGCCGATTGGCGCGCTGCATTCCTGAAGACTGCTTTTCCTGGCACCGAGCACCTGTGCCCCGTGCATCTGGCCGCGGGGAAGTCGCTTGACAGCAAAGGCTGGCAGTCTGCCTTCCACAAGGTGGCTCGAGTCCGTGCTTCAGAGAAACTGCGGCCGATCGACCTGGCTGTTCAGACCTATCGGGAGGTGCTTCTCGCCAAGGTAATGGCTGGATTGGAGACCCAACCCGATGCCTGACGAGGCCGCAACTCAAGCGGCGAGTATTTCTTCAACGGCGTCTGCTAGCGCGGATACGTCTAGTCCGGCAGGGCCAGCTTTAGTCGACCTCCCCCACGGGAAGGGCCTCAATCTCACGGAGGCCACGCTCATCACACGTGAGATGCTTACAAGCGTTGTGCTGTTCGCGGGTACGGCAGGGAGTGGCAAGACCACACTTCTAGCGACGTTGTACCTACTCTTCCAAAAGGGTCCGCTTGCAGGGTATGAGTTCGCCGGCTCCCGAACGCTTGTTGGCTTCGAGGAGAGAAGCTATTTCGTCCGCACTGCTTCACAGAGGTCTACGCCTACAACAGAACGAACGACGGTCTCCGAAATGCTTCACATCAGAGTGCGACGAACCGGCTCTCACGATCGCAGTTCCGATCTTCTAGTCTGTGACTTCTCCGGAGAGGACTTTCGAGAGGCGAAGGACTCAAGCGAGGCGTGCAGACAGCTTCCGGTGCTTCGTCGAGCGGACCACCTAGTGCTTCTTGTGGACGGTAAGAAGCTCGCTGATCCTAGTACCAGGCGGCGCGCAAGACAGGAACCGCTAACCCTTCTGCGGAATTGTCTTGACACTGGCGTCATCAGTGTCGATGCGGGAGTGGATGTCCTATTTACAAAATGGGATCTTGTTGAATCGAGTAAAGATCGAGACGAAATCGTTTCATTCGTCGAGCATACCGAGGCTGAGGTGCGAAGCCATTTCAGTTCACGTGTCGCCTCGCTGCGTCTTGCGCGTGTTGCCGCTCACCCAACAAGAGCCACTCTTCAGCTCGGTTACGGACTGACCGACCTCTTTGCTGAGTGGGTCGAGTCGAGGCGGCGTCTAGGCGTCTCCATGCCGACTCAGCGGCTCGGCTCAGGAAGCACGGAGTTTGACCGCTACCGTTGGATACCACCTTCTCCTAGAGTCCGGATCGCCTGATGGGTCTGCCAATTGAAAGGAGCGTACTGGTTGTCGGGCTACCACAGACGGGTAAGACGACGTTTCTCGCCGCGTTATGGGAAGTGGTCAACTCTGGAGAGGTCCCTTCTGCATTGCGGCTCGAACGTCTTGAGGGAGATCAGCACCACCTGAATGAGATTCGAAGTCTCTGGGCCGACTGCAACGAGCTAGCGCGGACGCGAGTTGCGGGCGAGTGCATGGTGTCTATGACGCTGAGGCACCCCGCGACCGGTCATCTTAGCAGCCTTCACTTTCCTGACATCGATGGTGAGTCGTTCCAGCGCCAGTGGAACGAGCGAGTATGGCCTGTGGCCTACGAGACTCTCGTTTGCCAAGCGACCGGTGCACTACTCTTTGTCCACCCGGCGAGAGTTAGCGAGGCACCCCTCATTCTGGATGCTGAGAGACTCATGAAGCCCTTGCTCCCGAGCGACGCCAACGGGCCAGAGGTCGCTGCCCCTAGTCACGCCGAAGCCGTCGTACACACCCTGCCCCCAGAGCCGTCCTACGCCCCCACACAGGTGCAGTTGATCGAACTGATTCAGTTCATCCAGCACGCAAGGCCGCACGCCAGTCCATTTCGGCTGTGCGTTCTGATCTCAGCCTGGGATGTCGTCCAGCGGCTCGAACATACGTCACCCGAGGCGTGGTTGGGCAAACGACTTCCGATGCTTCATCAGTTCCTCATCGCCAATTCTGACTTACTGCCTTTCGAGGTCTATGGCGTGAGTGCTCAGGGTGATGATCTGAGGAACGCCGCCGACCTCCGTAAGCAGCTGCGCTCCTCCGACAGGATCCTAGTCATTCACGGTGAGGAGACCAGTCACGACATTACCGCACCCTTGCAATGGCTCTTTGGGCTCGTTCCAGGAGTCGCTGGTTTGTGAAAGAGCCAACGGTTCGCGTCGATCAGGCCCTACACGGATACTCGGACGGGCACCGGCTTCTAGCTGCTTCCAAGGAGTTGCCACGCGCGGCTCGACACACACTCGATGAGCTCAGCGACATGTCTGGCCGGAGCATCGTCCAGGGCTTTCAAGAGTACCTGACTGGCTATCCGATTCCAGGCACAACTCTTTATGCATTTGCAAAAACGTGGTACGCCCCCGAATTCGAGAGGCCCGGGTGTGTTTGGACACACACCCTGCTAGTGGACGTCGCCGAGCTTGGGGTGCTCCCCAACCCGTCGGTTCTGCTCGGGTGGTTCAAGCGCCCCCATATTGAGGCCGTTCGAAGGGAAAGCTATCGCTCACCGCTTCAGGTACCCGCCGTACCTAGGAAGGCTGCCCTTTGCCCGGACATCAGAGTTGCTGCGGCTGTTCTTGCTTGCCTATACGCGGGACCCAGCATGCCCGTTCTCTTGCTGCCCCTGCTGCCGAACTGGGCCAAGACCTCGTACTGTCGATCTGGGATCAGCAGTGGCCCGCCTTGCGCGCGACCTTCAGCTTCTGCACTGGCGCTATCTCGCCTCGCTCTCTTTCTGGAACCCCTCTTGACCTTCAGGTGATTCCCCCAACTGCACTGAGAGAGGCAAGACGACTACGCGAAGCGTCAATAGTGGAGCCCGCGGACCTCGACGCTGCTCACGCTCCTTGGCTCTCGATCGCCGTGTCAGATCTAAGCGACTCAGCCGGATCAGCGTTCAGAGAGTTCCTCTGGAGGAACGCCCATGGCGTGGTGGACCATCGAGAACTGTTTGCTAGTCTTGCACAGCTCTGGTTTGCAACAGCCGACACACAGCCATCGCTGATCGAGTTGCTCAAGACAATCTCTGAGCAGCACCCCGGGCCCTCGGAGGGAAGGGCTCTGAAACGTGCTCTCTTTTCGAAGGGTGCGTTTCTTCTGGATGGGCTGTACCCAGATGCCAACGTTGTCGAAGCCCTGCGAAGTCTTGCTAGCCCCCAGTGGGCGCAGGCCATCGACCCCGACGATATCGAATGGAATGAGATTGCTCTCAAGGCGTGGAGGCGCGACCCGGAAGGCACCATTGCCCTTACTCAGGATCTCATGCGGAGCGACGGTGGCTCTCCACTCAGCGACCCTCTCCTGTCCGCGCTCGTTGAAGTGATGCCCCTTTGGGACGCACTCCAAATATCGAAGCGAGAGCCGAGCCTTGGAGTGACATTGGCTCGCCGGAATCCGATGTTCACCCAATCTCCCGAGGCTTGGCAGGGCCGCCCAGACGCACAGCGGGAGCTGTTCGCAGCCGTCGCCGGGACGGGCTTGTCGCGGGATCTGCAACGTGGACTGGTCGTAGCGATGTTGGAGGCTGGATCCGACGCCGTCGCAATCGAGGCAGTGCTCGCCTTTGGGGCCAACGCTGCGCAGACAGTTTTATCGTGGTTCGATATGTCTGATCTGTCCTCCCCTGGAGACTTGCTCGACGGGTGGCGACGAGCATTGAGAGATCAGACCACGGTGCTGCTTGAATGGCTTGAGGCGTCTGCGTCGGCGCGAGAATCCTCTGTTGCGCTCATCGCGGACCTACTCGATCCAAGGGATGCTGAAGTCAAGGCGCGGGGCGCTGGCCTGTGGTTGAGACCTTGTCGCCCCTCGGAGGTATCGCTCCCGAAGGCAGCGGCTACCTCATTCAGGGCCTTTGAGCTCGCGCTAGGGCTCGCCAACGCCGGGTCCGGTTCTGATGAACTCGCGGTGCGGTCTTTCGAGGATGTGCACAAAGCACTCAGATCAGACGAGGTGCCCTATCGTGCTTGGTTGTGGATCGAGGAACACGTTCCCACCTTGGTGTGGTGGAAAAATTGGGACAAGTGCGAACGAGTCCGCCGGGGCCTGATAGCCAGCTTTGTAGACCGCAACTGGCCCGTCGAGCAGTTCGTCCGGTGTGGCCGCAGCGAGGAGACTCTCCGCGAACTCCTCGGCTCATGTCGCGAGATCAAGAAGGGGAGCTTCATCCTCGAGAAGGTTAGGGAAGCGATTACCGCGAGACGCCTAAGCGTAACGGATGCCACCACCAGAGTCCTTGAGGAGTTTGTGTAGTACGAGCGCCCCCAGTGGGCCCCAGGAACGGAAGTAGGGCTCTTCGTAACGTCCAACGACGACCGCTTCACGGAGGGCGCTACTTGACCCTGAGCGGGACATCAACCACCCTGGCGGTTCGTGGTGGTGCTCGATTCCTATCGTCGGGGCCGAGCGGAGCACTCGCGGTCAGGAGGACGGTGGGATCGACCGCAGGTAGGCGTAGACGGCTTTCAAGTCCTCGTCGGTGAGGTTCCGGTAGATCTGCCAGGGCATGGGAGGCAGGATCGGGCGCGCGGCGCCCATGTGGCGGCCGGTGCGGATCGCCTGGACGAACGTCTCCTCGTGCCAGCTCCCGAGGCCTGTGTTCTCGTCGGGGGAGGTTGAAGGCGTAGCTGATGCCCCAGGGGCCCGACCAGGCGGTGAGGTCCCAGCTCGCGGTGGCGATCCAGGGCCCCTTGCCGGCGGGAGGTGTCGGGAGGGCAGAGTCCTGTGGGTGGCCCGAGAGCAGCCGGCTCTCGTCGAACTCTCACCCGTTCGGCGTCATCTTCTTGGGGGTGTGGCAGTCGCCGCAGCCGATGGTGCTGACCAGGTAGCGCCCGCGCTCCACGGGGCTGGGTTCCGCCGTCGGCTCCTGGCGCTTCGACGCGACGAGGCTCACGGGGAGGACCAGGAGGGCGGCGGCGGCGCCGAGGAACGTCATCTTCTTCTTCTTGTGGCTCATGTCCCACTCCTTCTCGCGGCCGGGTCCTTCCGGACCCGGCTACGCAGGCAAGAGACGGGAAGAGCAGGGGTTTAGGGCGACGCCGGGGTGCGACAAACCCCCCGTGTCGCACTTTGGCGTAGCCTTCAATCCGAGTTGTGAGCCAATGAACCCCCCGCTCCGACGGTCACGCCGGCACCGCATCGTCGCTGGCGTGTGCGGCGGGATCGCCGAGCGGGTCGGGTGGAGCCCGTTCCTCGTGCGGGTCCTGTTCGTGGTGGGGGCTGTCCTGCCAATCTTTCCGGGGGCGCTGGCCTACGTCGTTCTCTGGCTGGTCGTGCCGGAGGAGAAGGCGCCGGGATAGTGACAGCGGCGCACCGGGGCGCTTGCGAGGACGGTGTCCGGGTCAAGCGCTCGTGCGCTGGACCTTGCCGAAGGGACTAAATCAGTCGGTGATCCGCAAGTAGCCGCGCCAAATTGGCGCATCGTCGAGCAACATGTCGACGCGGTACACGCCTGCGGAAAGTGGGCCAATTCCCACCGTCCAGGTCGAGAAGAAGAGCTCGCCCGGGCGCAGCTTGACCTTGTTCGGGTCACCTTTCAGGAGCAGCTTGAGGTCGGCGTCGTAGAGGTCGAACCGGCAGAAGCCGTCCTTCTTCGCCTGGGGGTTCCACTGGATGAAGACCGACACGTGTCCGTTCCGTCGCGAGAAGACGAACCCCTGGTCATAAGGCATCGGTACGGCGCCGCCTCGCTGAACCCGGCCGGCGAAGACGCCGCTGATGACGTGCCGTTGCTCCGGGGACAGGGGGCGCAGGAACTGGCCACTGGCGGCGAGCTCGGCGAGGCTGACGCGTGCCGTCGGCGCCGTAGGCAAGCGGTCGGCGGGTACCACCGCCATGCCTCGGGGCACGTACGCCGCGCCATGGAGCGCAGCAATCCTCCACATGGCAACGGGGCCGAGCCCCTCGTCGGCGCTTGGTGAGGCCACGATGCCGGCTAGATCCCCGTAGCCGTCGAAGACCGGTGATCCGGCGGCGAAGATCGAGTTGAGGCGGGGCCGACCGCCCGGCGACGCCTCCTGCCCCACGATTCCTGTTTCGCTGATGACCCAGGTTCCGTCCTCGGTGCTGTCGAGCGCCTGGTACGAAGTGCCCACGGCGAGCGGGCCAGTCTCCGTCTACTTCACTACCCTCGACGACCTCATCAAGAACCTCTCCGCGGCGGACGCCGCGGGCAAGCTCAAGCAGAAGATGCGGACCTACACGCACAAGTCCGCTCTGCTGCTTGTCGACGAGGTCGGCTACCTACCACTCTCGCGCAAGGAGGCCAACTACCTCTTCCAGCTTGTGTCCGCTCGCTACGAGCGGAGCAGCCTGATCCTCACCTCCAACAAGTCCTTCACGGAGTGGAATGAGATCCTCGGGGACGAGGTCATCGCCGCCGCCATCCTCGACCGCCTGCTCCACCACTCCCAGGTGATCTCCATCCGCGGCCAGTCCTTCCGTCTGCGCGACAAGCTCAACGTGGCTCTGCAGGCGCCGCTGTCACCGGCCGTACTCGAGGGACCGGCCGCTACCCAAGGAGGTCAGGGCTGAGATGAAAGCCATTGCCTCAGGACCGCGCCAGACAGGAAAACCCGACGACCACAAGGTCGTCCCGGCCTCGCAGCGTCGATCCTGGGGCATCCTGGTGCGTCGTTTGCCGGGGTCAGCCACCCCGAATCCCAAAACCCACCCCGCCACCCTCAGAGTGGTACGGAATTACCTGACCAGGGTGGTACGGTTTTCAATGCCCATTGACATGCGCCGAGGTGGCGCCGACAGTCCGTGCGCAGGGAGCTTCACGACGGCCCACCCTTCGCGTCGATTCCATTCGCCGATTTCCCTGGACTCCGCCGTGGTGCCTTGCGTCGTGCGTAGCCTGAGGCTGGAGGCTCCATCGATCGAAGAAAAGGCCGCGACGAGAGTGTCGGCGTCGAGGGCCACCGCGGGGCCATGGCCGAGGACCTCTCCCGCAGGGCCGATGCGCTCGAGGGTGGCCACTGCGGACATCGCCCGCTTGTACATCTCCGCGGGAGGGAGGAGGGCTCGTCCCGGCGCCGTCGGCACCGTGGAGCTCCGGATCTCGAAGGTGTGCGTCCCGGCTAGTGCGCCGTCCACAGATGCTTCCAGGGCCCACAGTCCCGTGGCCGCCGTTTCCGGCAGGGCCAGCGTCCAATAGAGAGAGAAGCGCCGCGAGGCACTCTGGTAGTCGAGGGGCGCCGTGAGCACCACCTTTCCAGAGGGATCCTTCCAGCGGCCTTCGCACCGGTGAAGGCCCGGCGGGGCTTCCCACTCGAAGAGCACGACGACCTGGCGATCGTCGGTCGCCGAGAAGACGGTCCGGGGGTTCTCGATGACGTAGCGACTCCCTTGTACCGTGCCGCGTGTGCCTGAAAGGGACCGGACGAGCCGGACGACGGGCTCTCGGCCGGCCTGCCCGGCCACGTCGGCGCGATGGACCTCCACCAGCGTCATCCCTGCCGCGATGCCGGCACGGAGGAGGGCCTGGGGGCCGTTCATTGCGCAGACTGTAGAGCGGCTAGTGCCGCCGTGGCGGCCCTGGCCACGAGCGGGTCGTCGTCCGCCTCTAGTTTCTGGAGCGTCTTCGCCTTCCCCTTCAGCTTCTTCGGAGGCAGCTGCTGCAGTTGCCAGATCGCATAGAGACGGAGATCGGTCGATGCTCGGGGATTCTTCGCAAGGTTGGCATAGTCGTAGGAAGGAACGCCCTCGAAAAGGAACTCGTAGCCTTCGACGATTCGAACGCGCCTTGGCTCGCCGTCGACGATCGTCGGAGCGTAGCGCCACCGGAGAGCCGCTGTGATCAACGACGGATCCAGAAGAGGAATGCCCCGCAGGATCTTTACGTCCGCAGGGTTGCCTTCCCGGTCCAGCGTGAGCTCGAAGAGGATCAATCCCATGATCCTCATGGATTGTGCAACCGACTGATCGGGTGGGGTGTAGTGGGTCCTCACTGGCCGTTCGACGTCCCGCCCCGCAACGAGGGGAACGTCCTGGGGGTAACCGATCCGAGACGTGGCGAGCAGGGCAATCAGCGCAACGCCGATGAGCCGCACGGGACTAGTTTCCTCGTTGCGTACCGACGGGGTCTGGGACAGACCTGCCGAGCACAATGGGTGGGGACTCCACGGATATCGAGTGCACGCACAGTACTTGCGGTCGGGCAGGAGCGTCAAGGAGCCCGCTCCTCCGTGCGGGCTGGGTTAAGCTTCCGATTCAGTAGCGGTCGACGGCGCAGCCGAACGCCTTCGTGGACGGCCGGCGCACCGGACGTCCGTCGAGCACGGCGTCGAGGGCCCGCTGCAGGTCGGGCGACTCCTGCTTCGACTTCACCCAGCCGCGGTAGCGCAACCGCCCAGTCCCGTCCACCAGGAAGGCCTCCGGCGTGCGTTGGGCACCGAGCCGGTCGGCGATGACGTGGCCCTCGTCCTTGATGATCGGGAAGGTGAATCCGCGCGCGCGCGCGTGATCGACGATCTCCTCTCGCGACTCCCAGTTGTTGCTGTTCACAGCCACGAAAGCCACGCCCCGCGACGCGTAGTCCTCGGACAGCTCGCGTACGTGGGCGGCGAAGTAGTTGGCGTACGGGCACACCGTCGACGTGAAGAGGACGACCACGACCTTGTGCTCGCGCGTCGCGGCCTCGAGCGAGAACGGCTCGCCCGAGATCGCGGTTCCTTCGAAGGCCGGGAGCGGCTCCCCGATGTCCACGGGAGGTCCCGCCAGGGCTGCCGCCGGGACGGCCACGAGCAGGCAGGCCGCGAGGGCCCTCAGGGGTCGGCCACGCCGGATCACTGGGCCGGGCCCTTGTGCCTCTTGATGACCTGGGCGGGCGAGAAGCCGTACGTCATGCTCAGCGCGACTCCGGACATGTTGACGTCGTTGCGGGCCCACAGGGTCGTGTAGTAGTTCAGACCGACGTCGATCGAGCCGGTGAGCGCGTAGCTCGCGCCGCCGCCGAGGCGGAAGTAGTCGGTCTTCTGGAGGCGGTCGTGATACCAGAAGCCCCCGTTCGTGGGGGGAGGGA
The DNA here is from genome assembly GCA_963742595.1 of uncultured Acidobacteriota bacterium. GTDB lineage: Bacteria > Acidobacteriota > Vicinamibacteria > Fen-336 > Fen-336 > CAVPGH01. Next base: position 4,426,415 of record CAVUMT010000001.1, read on the forward strand.
AGTCGATCACGGCGCGCCAGCCCGCGTGCGTCTTCGACCAGGCTCCCATGACACTCACCGTGAGGGACCCCGTGACGAAGTAGCCCAGGTCGAAGGTCACGTTGCTCCGAGTGGGCCGGATACCCTGGTACTTCTCGGGCACCGCAAACACATAGCGCGCCTGCAGGTAGCCGTTCGGTAGAAGTGGATCGAGGAGGCGGCCCGCGTTGATTCCAAATTGTGCTTCGACGGAGTTCTTGCCCGATGCGGCGTGGCCATGCGACTCGTACCAGTGGCTGGGGGCCACGAGCGCCATGACCGGGGTCAGGGCCAGAGAGCCCGATGTGGCCTTGAAGCGTACCTCGGCTCGGAAGTCCGTGAATGCGGAGTGCCACGCTCCGTCATCGATCGGTGGCCGGCCGGGCCGGGGGATGTGGGGACGATCGCCGACGTACCGAGACGTCGCGAACGGAATGTTGACGCGCACGGCGACGCGGTCGGTGATCCCGTAGCCGAGGTCCGACACCGCGTTGTGCCAGTCCATGTCGCCCGGGGCGAGGTTGGCTCCGGCGTAGTCGATGTGGTGGTCGGCCCACGAGTGGCCCCAGCCCAGGCTGAAGGCGGCCTCCCCCTTGGGTGGCAGCCAGGCTTGCGCCGAGGCCGTTGCGGCCGTCGAAACCATGAGCCCCACGACGATCAGCGTCTCGAGAACGTTCGACCTGGAAACGCGCATGGTGGCCTCCGTCCCGCTACTGCTTCTTCTCGGCTGGCGGCTGCTTCGCGCGAAGCGCCATGGCCTCATTCACCACGGCAAGGTAGTCCTTCTGGCTTCCGGGCGCCTTCACGACGCAGTGATACTCCTTCGTCGCGGCGGCCATGTCCGCGTCGGAGGGATTGAAGAGCGTGGGCAGGACGGTGGGCTTCGAAGACGCCGCGTTCGCTTCCGTCTCCAGGGACGGCGCGGACGCCAGGTCCGTGAAGAGGAGGTCGTAGCTGCCGGTGTCGAGGGCCTTGTCGAGCTCCTCGCGGGACGTCACCCTCCGTACGCGGTGCCCGGCCTTCTCGAGGTCCTTGCGGAGGTTTCCCTCCTCGAGGGCGGCCGGCATGGGACCCCTCGGATCCGCGTAGACCAGGATCGATGCGGGGACGCTGCCCTTGACGCGCTTGGGCCGCATACCGCGACCCACGATGACGAGCTTGTCGCCGCAGGCGAGGGCGTCCCCGCTCATCGCCAGGGCAGCCGCCGCGAAACCCGCCGCCCGTATCAGGTTCTTCATCGCACCCTCCGTTCTTCGATCCGCCGCGCCGGAACGACCCGAGATCGGTCTGCGTAGTTGCCTGTGGCCGGTGGAGTAGGTGCATAATCCCACCGGCAGCCGTCCAAGTCATTCGCGAATTCTTCGGAAACCCTGATTTCGAGCCGGGGGGTCGGCCCTGCGCATGCGCTTCGGTCAGTGCGTGTTCGACGGCGACTCGCGGGAGCTGCGTCGGGGCGGCGTCCCGCAGCCCCTGTCGCCCAAGGCGTTCCAATTCCTGGAGTTGCTGCTCCAGGAACGACCGCGGGCCCTTCCCAAGCAGGAGATCCACGAGCGCCTTTGGATGGACAGCTTCGTCGCGGATTCGAGCCTCGCCCGTCTGGCCGCGGAAGTCCGGTCCGCCCTTGCCGACGACGCGAAGTCTCCCCGCCTGCTCCGGACGATCCACCGCTTCGGCTATGCCTTTGCCGGGGAGGTGGTTGCCGAGGCGGCCGAGGGCCGGCCCGCCCCCTGCCGCCTGGTCTGGGCCGAGCGCCAGCTCCCGCTCGTCGAGGGCGAAAACCTGCTCGGCCGCGGCGTGGACGCCCGCATCGTCATCGACCTCGCGCGCGTGTCGCGCCACCACGCGCGGATAGTGGTGGAAGGGCCAAGGGCGGTGCTCGAGGACCTCGGCAGCAAGAACGGCACGTTCCTCCGCGGCCTGCGCGTGACGGCGGCCGCCGAGCTCACGGATGGAGACGAGATCTGCATCGGCCCGGCGGTGCTGGTGTTCCGCTCGTCGGCCGGCAACAGCACGACCGAGAGCGGAACGGGGGCATGAGCGGCGCGCCGAGCCTCGCCCGGGGCACTCGCATCGGCCCCTACGAGGTCCTGGGCCTACTCGGCGAGGGCGGTATGGGCCAGGTCTACCGCGCGCGCGACGAACGGCTCTCGCGCGAGGTCGCGCTCAAGGTCGTGCACGCCGACCTCGCCCAGGACGTGGACCGCCTGCGCCGCTTCGAGCAGGAGGCCAAAGCCGCGGGCGCCCTGAACCACCCCAACATCGTCGCCGTCTACGACACGGGCGCTATCGACGGCTCGCCCTACATCGTCACGGAGCTCTTGCAGGGCGAGACGCTTCGCGAGCGCCTGGCGACCAGCGCGCTGGGCACGCGCAAGTCGGTCGAATGCGGCGTCCAGATCGCGCGCGGGCTGGCGGCGGCGCACGAGAAGGGCATCGTGCACCGCGACCTCAAGCCCGAGAACCTGTTCCTGACGAAAGACGGACTCGTCAAGATCCTCGACTTCGGAATCGCCAAGCTCGGACGCGCGGGCGAGGAAAGGGCCGGCACCGACAGCGAGACCCTCTCTCGCACCGGCACGAGCCCGGGCACGATGCTGGGTACGGTGGGCTACATGTCGCCCGAGCAGGTGCGCGGCCTGCCCGCGGACGAGCGCTCGGATCTCTTTTCCTTCGGGGCCGTGCTGTTCGAGATGCTGACGGGGCGAAGGGCGTTCAGGGGCACCACCGGCGCCGACACGCTGAGTGCTATCCTCCGCGAAGACCCGACCGAGTCGACCGCCAGCGCCGCCGCCATTCCGCCCGGGCTCCTCCGCGTCGTGCGTCGCTGCCTCGAGAAGAGCCCCGACGACCGCTTCCGGACCGCTCGCGATCTGGCCTTCGCCGTCGAAGCCGCCACGACGGGGTCGACCCCCGAGGCGCCTGCGATTCCTTCACCCGCCAAGGGCCGACTGGCGGCGGTCGCCCTGCGCGGTGCGCTTCTTCTGGCGGTGGCCGGCCTCGGCTGGTGGCTCGGTCGCCACTTCTTGCCCGAATGGACTCCGCCGACCTTCCAGAAGCTGACCTTCCGCATCGGCACCGTGGACTCGGCGGTGTTCGCGCCGGACGGCGAGACGATCCTCTACAGCGCCCGCTGGGGCAAGAGCCCGCCCGAGGTGTTCTCCACTCGAGCGGCCACACGGGGATCGCGGCCACTGGGGCTGACGGACGCCATCCTCCTCGCCGTTTCGTCGCGCGAAGAGCTGGCGTTTCTCGTGCGACCCCGGGAGAGCAGCTGGGTGACGTTCGAGGGGACTCTGGCGCGCGCGCCAATGGCAGGGGGAACGCCGCGCGAGGTCCTCGAAGGGGTAATAGACGCCGACTGGTCGCCGGATGGGAAGGACCTCGCGGTGATTCACGTCGTGGGCGAAAGGTATCGGCTGGAGTATCCCATCGGAAAGGTCCTGTACGAGCCCGAACCTCCGACTTGGCTGTCCGACTTGCGCGTCTCCCCACGCGGAGACCGGTTGGCGTTCGTCGAGCATCCGGTGCCTCGCGATCAGCGCGGCCAGGTCCTGGTCGTCGGCACCGACGGACAGAGGCGGGCTTTGGCCTCCGGGTTCACCGCCCTGGGCGGCACGAGCTGGTCCCCCGACGCCCGCGAGGTCTGGTTCTGCGCGACCCGGGCGAGCGGAGGGCCGCATCAGATCTGGGCCGTTTCGCTCGCGGGTCGAGAGCGCCTGCTCTACGAGCTGGCGGGAACGTTCAACCTCCAGGACGTGTCGCGGCGCGGCGAGCTCCTCGGCGACCAGGCCTTCGGCGGGACAGAGACCCGAGCCCGGGGCCGCGGGGCCACCCAGGAAGCAGAGCTTCCCGCGGCGGACATGTCGTCTTTGTCCGATCTTTCCGACGACGGCGCGCAGATCCTCGGAACGGACACGGGCGAGGGGGGAGGTCCGAACTTCGCTTTCTACCTTCAGAAGACCGACGGCTCGGCTCCGGTCTGGCTCGGCGAAGGCGACGGCCAGGCCCTCTCACCGGACGGGCGCCACGTGCTGGCGGTGCTGGTGCACGCCAGACCCGAGCAGCTCATCGTCGTCCCCACGGGAGCTGGCGAGACGCGCACTCTCGAGCCGGGGCCCGTCGTGCGCTATTCGCGGGCGGTCTGGGACCCCAGCGGCCAACGCGTCGTGTTCTCGGGATACGACGGCCAGGACGTGGAGCGCGTCTACCTGCAGGACGCCGATGGGGGGGCGCCGAGGGCGGTGACGACGGACGACGTCGGGCTGCCGAGGATCGGCCGGCCGGTCTCCCCGGACGGTCGGCGAGTCGTCGCACTCGGTCCGGACGGTCTGCCCGCTCTCTACCCCCTCGCCGGCGGTGACGCGGCCACCATTCCCGGCCTTGGTGAAAGCGATGTGCCGCTCTGCTGGAGCGCGGACGGGCGCGACCTCTGGGTCGCGCGCTACGAGGAGACGCCGCCGCGCATCGAGCGCGTGGACGTCGCCAGCGGGCGCGCGCGGCTCTGGAAGGGGCTCGGCCGCTCGGCTCCCAGCGGCATCCAAGGCCAGTACCGCATCCTGGTGACGCCCGATGGAGAGTCCTACGCCTACAGCTTCAATCGTCGTCGGATGAGCGACCTGTACGTGACTACCCCGGTGAAGTGAGGCGCTTGTTCATCCTGCGAGGGCACTCATGATCCACGTGGTCGCCATCATCACTGCCAAGCCGGGCCGGCGGGCGGAGGTGCTGGAGCACTTCCGCGCCATCGTCCCCGACGTCCGCGCCGAGAATGGCTGCCTCGAGTACGTTCCGGTGGTGGACGCCGAAACCACGCTGGCGGCGCAGGCTCCGTGCGGACCGGACACCTTCGTGGTGATCGAGAAGTGGGAGAGCCTGGCCGCGCTCGAGGCGCATGGGGCGGCGCCCCATATGGTCGCCTACGGGAAGAAGACGAGGGAGATGGTCGCCAGCCGGGCGATCTACATCCTGTCTCCCGCCTGACGTCCTCGTTCGGTTCCCTGACTATCGTTCGAATTCCAAACATGCGTTCCGGGTAAGTCGTTGGGTGTCGGGTGCTCTGACCGGGCACGCCTCATGCAATCGGATGGTCTCGAGCATGAGCTGCCTACGCGCTGCGGGACGGGTCGGACTCTCCTTGTTGACGCTGGCGCTTGCCTCGGCGTGCGCGCCCTCGAGGGCGGATCTCCGAGTCTCCGTCTCTCCCGATCCGATTCCGGTGTTCTTGCAGACCTGTGCGGGCGTCTTTGCGATGTTCCCCTGCTCGCGCGAGGACCTGGGCGCGAGATTCACCGTGTCGGTATCCACGAACGAGGTGGGCGGCCAGGGGGGCATCCGCGTCCTTGTCGTCGATGCAGCGAGCCGGGAACCGCTGCCGGGCCAGGCCAGCGGATCGCTCGAAACCGAGGTGATCCTGGGGCCGAACGAGAGCGTGGTGAAGGACATCACGTGGGTCTGGCCGGTGCCTCGGTCCGGTCCCAGTCGCATCCCGCCGCCGAGGCTCGCCTTCCTCGTCACCGTCCGGGTGTCCGACACGATGGGGAACAGCGTGGTCGAGACCGTAAGCGTTCCGGAGAGCCTGCCGCGGAGCTGGCAAGTCTTCTAGGGTGTCGACCTGCAGGCACGCGCGCACCACCGCGACTGGCGACGACTCGGAACGGTGGGAACTGGCGTGGTTCGGGCCGGTGTTAAGCTCCGGGCGATGAATCCGCGGTGGATTACGGACGCGGGGTGGCCTCGTGACACCGACGAGGCCGCCCACGAAAGGCAGACCGAGGCCTACCGCCGCATGAGCGGCGGGGATCGGGTGGCGGTGAGCTTTCGCCTCAACGAGCTCGCACGCCACGCGGCCGAGGCCGGCATCCGCTCCCGGCATCCCGACTACAGTGACGAGGAGGTCCGCTGGGCGCTCCGCCGCCTCTGGCTGGGCGACGAGCTGACGCGCGAGGCCTGGCCCGGCCGGGAGCTCGTCCGGCCTTGACGCCGGAGGAAGAGGCCCTCGGCGTCCTCGTCCGCCGGCTCGAGGGGCTGCAGATTCCCTACATGATCACGGGCTCGGTGGCCAGCAGCCACCATGGTCGTCCCCGGGCCACGCACGACATCGACGTCGTGATCGATCCCACCCCGTCGACGCTCGAGCCCCTGGTCGAGGCCCTCGCGAGCTCCGGCTTCTACGTGGACGCGGAGAGAGCGCGCGACGCGCTTAGCCGTCGTCACCTCTTCAACGTCATAGAGGACCGGACCGCGGTCAAGATCGACCTCATCGTCCGGAAGGACCGTCCGTTCTCGTTCGAGGAGCTCGGGCGCCGGCAATCGGCTGACCTCGGGGGTCTCCGGGTCGCTTTCGCGAGCCCCGAGGACACCGTGTTGTCGAAACTCGAGTGGTCGCACCGAAGCGGAGGCTCGGAGAAGCAGCTTGCCGACGTCGCCGGCATCCTGGACGTCCAGGGGGACAGACTCGACATCGCCTACATCGAGCGGTGGGTACATGACTCCCCCTGCGTCGGGTCCCGCAACCATCCGGATCGGATCGGTGCCGGACCTGAAGATCTCGTCCGACGGGGAGCGGAGGGGGGTCCACGCGACCTTCTCGCCGGACGGCCGCTGGATCGCCTACACGTCCGTGCCCGGGCCCGAGCAGATCGAGGTCGAGCCGTTTCCGGCCACCGGAGCGCGCTGGCAGGTCAGCGTCGCCGGCGGCGTTCAGCCCCGCTGGCGCGCCGATGGAAAGGAGCTCTTCTACCTCGCGGCCGATCGGTCGCTCATGGCCGTGGACACCGTGCTCGGTCCGGGCGAGTTCAATGCGGGGCCTCCCCGGGCCCTCTTCAAGACGGCCGTCAACCTCTATGTGGGGATGGGCAAGAGCTACGTCGTCGCGGCGGACGGCCAGCGCTTCCTCTTCCCGCAGCCCGTGCAGGAGTCGGGGCCCACGCCGGTGGTCGTCGTCCTGAACTGGGCGGCGGAGCTGAAACGCTAGGACGGGAACCCCATCCGCTAGTTGTTCAGCATCAGTCGTCCGGGAAGCTGCTTCTTCATCTCGGGCGTGACGCCCGGCGTGCCCAACAGCTTCCGGACCTGGCGGTCACGTTCGGCGGAGAGGGCCAGGCGGGCGGCCTCGGCGCGGGGGTAGGCGCGCTCGGCTCCCTGGATGTCCATCGTAGAGAGGACGACGTTCCTGCCTGCGCTGAAGCAGGAGCTCGCGACGCCCGCCTTGAACATCCAGTCCGGGAACGAGTATTTCATGATTGAAGTGCGGTCGAACGGACCGACCTGGTAGGCGTGAACGTCGGTCAGTTGGCGAAGGTTGTGGTCCACCTTCATTCGCGGCCAGCCGTTGGGGGGTCCGCCGAGGACGGTGTAGATGCCAGGCCTGCGCCCCGCGCTGTCGGAAATGAAGGAGCCTCCGGGACCGCTCGTGGTCGGCTCGTATCCGGGCTCGTCGTCCCACCGGAAGTCGTTGTCGCAACCCTCGGTCGGGTGCTGGTGCTCGTGCTGGAATCCGAGGGCATGACCGAACTCGTGGAGCACGGTGCCCTCCCAGCCGTTGGGCTGGCTGATGGCGAAGCCGCCGAAGTTCATCGATGCCTCGCCCGGTCCGATGATCGCGGATTGCCGGCTGTCCGTGCCGACCAGGGACCAGTAGCCCTGCTGATCGAATGAGATCCGGATGTCGCCTTTGTAGTCGCCGTCTGCGGGGGTCCATTCGCGCCAGGCATTCGAAGCGGTCTTGAAGCTGAAGGTGATGTTGGCGGCCTGCGCCCACGGAGCGGCCGCGCTCGCAATCTGATCGCGAAGGCCGTTCGAGCCTCCCCTGAAGGCTACGGTGAGGGTCGAGCCCGGCTGCCAGCGCTTGAGCTCCGTCACGACGAACTCGAGCGTGTCTCGTCCGGTTTCCGGGGGGAGGCGGGCCAGTAGTCGGTCGCGCGCCTCGATGCGGGCCAGAATGGCGTCCGGATAGGCCTCGAACACGGTGACCGCATAGGCCTGCGGAGTCGGAGGGTCAGCTTGGACGTGGCCCAAGATGCCCCATGTGCCGAACACTAGTACGAGACAGACGGCCGCTCTGATTCGCATGGCTTCTCTTGCTCCCTTCTCACTTGCTCCTAAGGATGGGCGGCGCTGGCGCACAGACGGACGCCACCGTCGCCGATGAGGGCAAACCGCAGCGTCTCGGCCCCCCAGGCCCCTGACGTGGCGGACGTCCTCTTCTCCGCCGCGCACTCCTGCGCGTGGAAGTAGAGGTCCCACAGTTGCTCTTTCGGGTGGCTCTCGACGTCTTCGGCCAGGCACGCGAGCAGATCGCCGGCGAGCCCGGCGGGCACGCTCGATGTCGTGACGACCACGGCATTGACCCCGCGCAGGCTGAGCTCGGCGATGAAGCGCGACGCACCCGCGCCGGCCGTGCTGCAGCCGGCCAGGATGGCGATCGACGGCTGGCCGAAGTGCTTGGCGACCGCCGCCGACGTGACGACGTTGGCCGTGTCGGCGGCGGCGAAGCTCAGCATGTTGTCGCCGTGGTGGCTGAGGGTCAGGAGCGACAGCGACGTCTCCGGCGTGCCGTCGCGGAGCCAATCCCCGAACTCGCGCAGCGTCTTGAAGCTCCGGTAGCCGCTCGTTCGGCTCAGCGTGTCCAGCCCCGCCTTGGCGCGCGTCCTCGCCTCCTCGAGCGCCTCGTCGGCGGGGGGGGGCGTGCCGGGGACCGCGGCGGGGGGCGCCACCGTCACCCAGCGTGCGACGCACTTTTTGGGATCGGCGTAGGTCTGCACGTTGAGGGGAGACTCGACGCGGAGATAGCGCCCGATGAAGTTGCCCTTCAGGTACACGAGGCCCAGGGGGAAGATCAGAGGCTCTGGACCGTCGCGCACGATCCGCATGAAGACCGAGTAGCGCCCCGGATTGCTCTTGTAGGCGCGCTCGGCCACCGCTTCGAGCCGCGCTTTCGCGGTCATCGCCTCGGGCGAGACGTTTGGGAAGAGCGTATTGGTGACGTCCTGGCCAATCCTGCGAAGCTGGTCCTCGGACGTGGCGCCGGCGATCGGCTTGCTCAGCGTCGTCGCCAGGAACTTGCTAAGGTCGCTGGCGGACCTCTGGATGGGCCATTTGAGGAATGGATCGCCCGGCTTGGCCCCCTTCATGACGCCCACCGCGCCCTCCGGGCGATCCAGCACGACCAGGCTGAGATCGGGCTCCTCGAGGCTCTGCGTCGCGACGCGCAGGCTGTCGACACCTCCGAGCCCGGAGCCGATCGCGCGCTGGTCCATGCACTCGGGGGGCACGTGGCCAGCGGTCACGCACAGCGGAATCGTCAACTCGTCCAGCGGGCGGCCGCGGACCCAGAAGGAAACCGAGACCGTGGCGAGGCCCTCGCGGGCGCTGGTCTCAATGTCGAAGCGGACCTTCCCGAGAGCGGAGACGGCGGCTCGTTCCTCGAGACTTCCCTGCGCGGGGGGAATCCCGGACCGCCGTGCCTGGCTCAGCTTTTCGAGGTCCACGGCGAACGTCTGCTCTGACAAGGCCGGTCCCTTGAAGCGCGCGGAATCGATCAGGAGAACCGCGGTGATTTTCTCCTCCTTCGAGGTGGTCTCGTCGACCCACTTCATGAGGTCCTGGCGGAGGCGCTCGTGGACCTCGCGGTAAGTGATCGGACCCTGCTCGCTGTAGTACCGGTGGAGGGTGAGGTGCACGTTGAGCGTGTATGGCGTGTTGGGGTTCAGGGGATACGCGGGCTGCAGACTTCCCCCCGGCGCGGCCTCCGCCCACGCGTTCCAGTGAATCTGCGGCGGTGCAACGGCAGACGAAGGGTCGGGCGGGGCAGTGGTGGTGGATGGCAACGATGTAGGCGTGGGCGACGGGGGTGAAGGCGGAGATGAGGATCCCTTCATGCACGACGCAGACATTGACGCGATGGCAAGCAGGCAGACGGCCAACGTTCGTGCGGCCGATCGCGGTCTCATCTCTTGAGGAGCGCTCATGACGGACAGTTCCTTGTGGTCGAGAGAATGCAGCCTCCGCTCCCGGAAAGCCCAGGGAAGGTCCAGGAAAACGCCAGGATTTGAGGCTTACTTGAAGTTGTAGCTGACGCCGACGAACCAGACCTTGGCTCGGGCGAAATCGAGCGGGTCTGCGGGGTCCTTCGGTGGCTTTCCCAGCTCGTCGTCCGCGGTGAGCCCCCGCGTGAACAGGACGCCGTAGCCCCCTGTTATCGCGAGGCCGCGGACGACCAGCATCGATCCGCCGACGGCTAAGCCGGGGTCCGGCGTGAGCATCCCGGCGGCGAAGAATCGCCATCGCTCCGCCCTCTGCGGCGACGGCGCTTCGGTGTCGTAGCCTTTGGGGCTCCAGTTCAGAAGGAGCATGGTGAGAAGGCGGGGGAGGGGGTCGGCAACCAGGTTCCCATCGTCGTTGACCTTGGCCCGATCCCTGTTGACGGAGCCGCTGGCGACGACCGCGGTCCCGACGCCCAGCGACAGGTGGGTGAGCGGCCGGTTCTTGATCTCGAGGGCCCTCTCGATGCGCACGGGTCCTCCCGCCGCGACGAAATCCCGGAACTTCCCGTCGACAGCATCGAGCGCCGCAAGGTCTTCGGTCCCCGGGGCCTTCCCGGGCACGCAGGCGGCGACGCAATCACGGTATGCGCGTTCGAACCGGTCTCCAAACAAACGGAGGCACGCGTCCGGGTTGGCGCCATCGCTGTGACACACGGGGTCGGCGGCCACGTCCTTCGCCGCAGTCGACAGGCGAAGTGCGTATTCCTTGCCCCAGGGCGAGCGAGGAACGGCATCGAACCGTAGAACCTCCGCAAGGTGATCGACTTCCTTGCTCCATTCCTCGATGGTCACCGGAACCTGGGCGACGCTCTTGACCTTGACCGACGCGCGGATGAACGGAACGACGACCTGGCTCGACGTGGCGTAGATCGGCGGCTCTGCCACCGGCTCGGCCAACACCCTGGTCGGGGGGACGGGGCCGCCGACCGTAGCGAGCAGCGTAAAGATGGGCCCCAGCAGCTTCTCGGCGACGGTGGGGACCTGCGCGACGATCGGGTTCTCTTCTCGTGTGAACGTGTACTGGCTGACGAGCCGGGCCCGGGAGTCCGGCGCCAGGAGGACTTCGTAGAGCAGTGGAGGGGTGTCGGAGCGCAAGCCGGGCAGGTCGAGCGAATAGGGATGGCTGGAGGGCTCGGGGATCGTGAGCCGCCGAAGGACGACCGGTCCGACGCCGTCCTTTCCGGCCCAGACCACGACGATGATGTTTGAGGTGAAATCGTAGGCTTTGGTCTGGCTCTGGGTCTGTTTCTCCGCCTCCTTGAGGAGCGCGATCGCGCGCTTTCGGGCGCCGGCGAGGTTGCCTGTCCGATAGTCTTTTTCGATCGCTTCGAGGTCGGGGACCTTGCCTACCTCGACCGGACCGCTGGCCAACGAGCTCGTCGTGTCGACCTGCTGGCCAAGCGCCGAGATCGGCAACAAGAGCACGAGGCCAAACGGTCGAAGAGCCTTCGAGACGCCAACCATATTCCCTCCCATGCCTGGCTGAAAGGGTGCACCCTCGGCGTCACGAAAGAGCAGGAGAAATCCAGGGAATTGCCAGTTTTCTCGACGACGATGCCACCCGATTCAGGGCACCGGTATCTCGTCCGTGGCGTCCCTGAAATCCGTACGGCGGAATTCGAGGACGACGGACCCGACCTTGATGGCATCCCCGTCACGCAGCGGCGACGACTCCCGGACCGCCGTGCCGGCAACGAAGGTGCCGTTGCGGCTCCCCAGGTCGTGGACGACGGCCTGGCCACCCGAGATCGTGATTCGAGCGTGTTTGCGAGAAACCGACCGGCAGTCGATCGGAACCACGGATCGCTTGTGCCGACCAATCAGGTGGGTGCCTTCGCCGAGCTCGACGCGACCGCCGGCATGAAGGAGCCAGCAGGTGTCCGCCGCCTCGCCGGCAGTGACCGTCGCGGAGTCGTCCGAGGATCCGCCGTCAAACCCGTAGCCGAATCCATGAACGGTTCTGACCCATCGGGGCTCGCGGGGTGAATCTCCAAGGGCGGCCCGGACTTCTGCCACCAGGTTCGACAGGTTGGCTTCGACGACGAAGGTGTCCGGCCAGAGGCGGTGGAGCAGCTCGGTCTTGGGCAGAACCCGGGGCCTTGCCTCGACCAGGATCTCCAGTAGCTCGAAGGCCTTGGGAGAGACGTGGACGGGTTGGCCGCCGCGCACCACGAGCCGCCGGTCACAGTCGATCGTGCAGCCGCCGAGGCGAATCTCCACGTTCTGCGCTTGGAAAACCTGGTGTTTTCCTGGACGTTTCCTGTCTTTCCGGGTCCGAGCAAACGTATTTTCATCCTACTAGACGGCCCCCGCAATGAATATTTTTCGACCAAGAATGCTCCGTTAGGGCAGGGAAAAGGCAGATCGCAGGCCGTCTACGTTTGACGCGAAGGAGCCACAGATGAGAGCTCACACCTGGTGGTGGAAGATGGGAATGGGAATCCTGGTCCTGGTCGCGTCTCCCCTGGTCGGGGCCCAAGGCAACTCCCAGGGACCTCGCCCATCGATTCGTGTCAAGACGATCGCCGCCTCCGCGAAACAGCTCGTAGCGACGGCGGACCGCGCCTTCGTTGGCACGGTTGCCGAAGCCGTAGTCACCCGCGAGAAGCTCAAGGATGTCGACAAGCCCGTCGAACTCCTGAAGGTGAACTTCATCCTCGAGGAGATACTCCTCGACAAGACCGGGCGTCTCGCTCCGGGGCAAACGCTCGTGCTGCGCCTGCTGGCGGAAGCTAGCCGGCCGGTCACGAAGGGACAGAAGCTCCTTTGGTATGTCGCGCCGGATACCGAGGACGGTCTGACCCAGCCCGTGGGCATCGATAGCGGTCATTTCCGTTTCACGCCGGACGGGAAATCGGTCATCAACCTCAAGGGGAACCAGAACCTCCTGGACCCTCAGATCATGAGCGCTCAGGCGGAAGCGCTGGTGCAGGAAGTCCCCGAGGTGCGCCGCGGGGAATTCCGCCTATTGCTCCAGAGCTGGACCGAGACCACCGCCGTCGGAACCACCGGCAAGCCGGTCCCGCTGGACCTGCTGGCGGCCCGCACGCGCCAACTCGCGCACGAGAACCCGCAGCCCTGAGTCCTGAGATCGCGCTCGGAGGTATGACATGAAGCGACTGCCCATTCTCTTGTGTCTCTCGATGGCCTGTGGGGCATCGGCGCGGGCCGGGGGGCCCCTGGTGTTCTCCCCCACGGGTCCCCTGACGTGGAAGACGAGTGCGCCGATCCCGTACCGCATCGACCAGGGTCCTCTGCGTCCGCCCAACGGCGGAGGCGACTCCGGAATCGACGCCGCGATGGCGCGGGCGATGGTGACTGACGCGTTCGCAGTCTGGGAGGCCGTGCCCGGCGTTCGACTGCGCTTCGCGACCCCGACGCTGCTCCCCGTCGACGTCACGAGCAAGGCTCAGTACCTGAACCTCGAGAACGACGACGACTCGGGCAACTGGATCGTCTTCGATCAGGAGGGAAGGATCGTCGACAACCTCCTCGGCGTCGGTAACAGCAACTTCATACTCGGCTTCGCCGCGCCCATCCAGACGGAGAACCGCATCGGCCGCTTCGTGAGCCTCATGAACGGCAAGCTGGCCCACTCGCGGGCGCAGTTCCAGCCGACCCTGGTGCACGAGTTCGGCCACGCCGTGGGGATGGACCACAGCCAGATCCAGTCCGGCCTGTCTCACGACATGGACCCGACCAACGACTCGGGAGTCCCGATCATGTTCCCGACGTCTGTCGACTCCGAAGATCTTCCCGAGCCTCCGGCCCGCCCCCTTCACGGCGACGACGTGGCCTGGGTCTCGTGGATGTATCGCAAGTCCGTTGCCGAGTTCGGAAGCCAATTCGCCCGGCTACGCGGAGTCGTTCGGCGCAAGAACGGCGGACAACCGCTGTTGGGCGCCAACGTCGTGGCCATCGACCAGGCGGATCCACAGGGACGCCGGTACTCGTGCGTTTCCGACTACCTGAGGGGCGGCACGGGACGTTTCCTGATCCCGGTACCTCCCGGCAAGTACAAGCTGTTTGTCGAACCAATCCGGGTGGGCTTCAACAGAGGGTCGAGTGTGGGCCCCTATTCGGAAACGCCATCGGATGTGTCCTTCACGACTCGAGTGAAGGTGCGGGATTTTCCGAACGAGTTCGTCGTCGCCAAAGGCCAGACGCGCGACGGGATCGTACTCGAGGTGGAAGTCGAGCCGTGACTTTCAGAGGTCCGAGTACCACGGGTCGGAGCGCAGGGGGCGAGGCGAGCGTCGAAAGGGCCGGTACAGAACCGTTGTGAACCAGGAAAGCTGGTGCGAAGAGTGACCGAATGCTGGCGGGCAGGTACTACGACGGAAATCCCATCCGCCTAACGAGGTCCGAAAAGCGTGGGTCGGCGCGCAGCGGGGCCAGGCGGGGGTCGATTCTCAGGTACGCGAGGAGGGTGGAGCGCTCTTGGTAGGAGCGCTCGAGCCACTCGAAGGCACTGTCCTTTTCGCCTAGGGCGGTGTGGACTAACGCGAAGTAGTAGGAGGGGACGTAGGCCTTTCGGGCGTCCTCCTTGAACTTCGTCAGGATCTGGCGGGCCTGGGCGGGCTGGCCGAAGCGGGCCTGGGCGTGGGCCATGGATGAGGAGAAGCGGCGGCTCTTGGAGAGCTTCATGGCTTCCTGGATGGAGGCGAGGGCTTCCTTTGCCATGCCCTTCTGCTCGTACGAAAGGCCGATGCCCCAGTGGGCTATGGCGAGCTCGGGGTCGGTCTTCGTGAGCTCTTGGAGGGCTTTCAAGGCGTCGTCGTTCCTGCCCTCGAAGTAGGCGAGGATGGCCGTGTTGGCCTTGAGCTCCAGCTCGCGGGGGTCGAGCTCCTCGGCCTTCTTGATCTCGGCGATGGCTTCGTTCATTCGTCCGGCGGCGGCGAGGAAGCGGCTGTAGGAGAAGTGGGCGTCGGCGAAGTTGGGTCTGAGGTCGAGGGCTTTGCGGAATTCCTTTTCGGCGGCTTGCCAGTCCCATTCGTAGTAGGCGCGGATGTAGGCGAGGGCGGCGTGGGCTTCGGGGAGGGTGTCGTCGAGCTCGACGGACTTTTCCGCGGCCGTTCTGGCTTTGGGGAAGGCGTCGACGGGGGACTGCGACGTGAAGAACGGCATGAGGGCGTAGCAGGTGGAGATGCCGGCGTAGGGGGCGGCGTAGTCGCTCTGGATCTCCAGGGCCTTGTTGAATTGGTCGAGGGCGCTTTGCATGCCCTTTTCGCCGCCCTCGTCCATGAAGAATCGTCCGCGTAGATAGGCCTCGTAGGCCTTGGGGGCGATGGGGCGCTTCCTGGCGAGGCGGCTCTTCTCGTCCTGGGTCAGCTCCGCCTCGATCTGGGTCGCGATGGTTCTCGCGATTTCGTCCTGCAGGGTCAGGACGTCGCCCAGCTCCCTTTCGTAGCTCTTCGACCAGAGGTTGAGGTCGGTCTCGCCCTGGATGAGCTGGGCCGTGATGCGGACGCGGTCGCCCTCGCGAGTGGTCGTGCCTTCCACGACGGCGTCGACGCCGAGCTCTCTTGCGATCTCCTTGAGGGGCTTCTTCGATTCCTTGTACTGCATCGCCGAGAAGCGCGAGATCACCTTCAGGGAGCGGATCTGGGCGAGGCTGGAGGTCAGGGCCTCCGTCATGGCGTCGGCGAAGTAGTCTTGCTCCTTGTCGCCGGAGAGGTTCTGCAGCGGGAGGACGGCGAGGGAGTTGACGCGGATGGTTGCGCTTGGGGTCAGACGCTCGCGGATTCCTTTCCGGTTGAATCCGATGACGGCTATTGCGATTGCGAGCAAGGCTATTGCCGCCGGTAGCGCCTTGTTCATCGCCGGCTTCGGCTGTGTGATCTTCACCGTGCTGTGGATGCCCGAGCTTTCCTTGAGGGCGAAGGCGAGATCCCTGGCCGACTGGAATCGGCTCGCCGGTGCTTTCTCCAGGCAGCGGCTCACCACGTTCGCGAGCGGTGTCGGGACGGTCTCCGGCGAGAGCGGGGGCGGCTCGTCGCGCAGGATGGCGCTCATCGTCTCGGCGCTCGAGGGGCGCGAGAACGCGCGCTTGCCGGCGAGCATCTCGTAGAGGACGGCACCGAAGGAGAAGACGTCGGACCGTGGGTCGGCGGGTTGGCCCTTCACCTGCTCGGGCGACATGTAGCCGACCGTGCCCATGATGACGCCCGGGTCGGTGACCGCCGTGAAGGTGGGGGCTTCAATGGGCGGCTCGGTTTTCCTTTCCGGGTGCGTGAGCTTGGCCAGGCCGAAGTCGAGGATCTTGACCGGGCCCTCCTTCGTGACGAAGACGTTGTCGGGCTTGAGGTCGCGGTGGACGATCCCCTTCTCGTGGGCGGCGGCCATGCCGTTCGCGATCTGGACGCCGTAGTCGACGGCCTTTTTCTCGGGGAAAGGGGCCTTCGAGAGGGCCTCGCGGAGCGTCTGGCCTTCGAGCAGCTCGGAGACGACGTAGGGCGCCCCGTTCTCCGATCCGAAGTCGTGGATCGTCAGGATGTTGGGATGGTTCAGGGCTGAAGCGGCGAGCGCTTCCTGCTCGAACCGGCGCAGCCGCTCCGGGTCCTGGGAGTAGCTCTCGGGGAGCACCTTGACGGCGACTTCCCGCTTGAGCCGGGTGTCGCGCGCGCGATAGACCTCGCCCATCCCGCCCGCGCCGAGGGGGGCAAGGATCTCGTAGGGTCCCAGCCGGGTGCCGGGGGCGAGGGGCATTGGGGAGCAGCGGGATTCTAATCGACTCCGGCGCCTTTTCGGCAGGAGTAAACTTATGGGCAGTCTTCATCGTATAGGGCTTCAAGCAATGCTGGCGGACAGCTTTCTGAGCGATCTCCGGATCGGGCTCCGCGTGCTGCGTCAAGGAGAAGGTCGTTCTGCGCCCTGGCCATCATCGTCCTGGCCCTCGGCATCGGCGGCGTCACCACGATGTTCAGCGTGGTGAACGGCGTCATGCTGCGCGGCTTCTCGTTCCCGAACGCCGACCGGCTGATGAGCGTCAACTTCATCGACCCGACGAGCACCACCTTCTTCGGCGCGAACGGCCAGGTCTCGTCGATGGACTTCGAGGAGCTCCGGCCGGCCCAGACGCTCCTTCGAGCACCTGGCGGCCTACCTGAACGGGTCGACCGTGAACGTCACGGTCGACGGCACGCCCCGGCGCTACACCGGCGCCTACGTCACCGAGGACTTCCTGCCGCGCCCTCGGCGTCGAGCCCGGTCCTGGGCCGCGACTTCACCGCCGCGGACAACCAGCCGGGCGCCGAGAAGGTCGCGCTCATCGGCCACGGCATCTGGCAGCGGGACTTCGGCGGGCGCCGCCGACATCGTGGGCAAGGGCGTCCGGATCAACGGCACGCCGGCCACGATCATCGGCGTCATGCCCCAGGGCTTCGCCTTCCCGACCAACGAGGAGCTGTGGATCCCGCTCTACAGCGAGTTCCCGGTGCGGCCGCGCGCGCGACCCGCGCAACATCAACCCGGCCGTCCTCGGCGCGCTCAAGCCCGGGCGTCAGCCTCGACCAGGCCAACGCCGAGTTCGCGGGCTTCGCCAAGCGCTTCGCCGAGGCCTACCCGGACACCAACAAGGCGTTCAACGTCGCCCAGGTCGAGCCCCTCATCAAGACCTTCACGCCGCTGCCGCTGCGCGGCACGCTGCTGCACCATGCTGGGCTTCTGCGTGGGCGTGCTGCTGATCGCCTGCGTCAACGTGATGAACATGCAGTTCGCGCGGGCCACGCTGCGGGCGCGGGAGCTGGCCGATCCGCTCCTCGCTCGGCGCCACCCGCAGCGCGCCTCATCCGGCAGATGCTCACCGAGAGCCTGCTCGTGGCCGGCATCGGCGCCGTCGCTGGGGATCGGTCTCGCCTGCGCTCGGCCGTGGGCTGGCTCACCGCGACCTTCCGCAACCTCGACAACCCGCCGCCCTCGTGGATCACCTTCGACATCGACGCCCCGGTGCTCGCCTTCACCGTGGGCGCCACGCTCGTCGCCGCGGTCGTGTCCGGCCTGCTGCCCGCCTGGATGTCGTCGCGCGCGAACGTCGTCGATGCCTTGAAGGAGGGCGGGCGCGGCAACACGAGCCAGCGCATCGGCCTCGTGAGCCGGGGGCTGGTCGTGTTCCAGATCGGGGTGACCTGCATCCTGCTCATCGGGTCGCTGCTGCAGGTGCGCTCGATCCTCAACCAGCAGGCGATCGACTACGGCTACGACACCGGCGGCATCATGTCCGCCCGCATGGGCCTGATGGACGGCGACTACCCGACGCCCGAGGCCCGCCGGCTCTTCTACGACCGCCTGGTGCGGGAGCTCGCGCGAGCATCCCGAGTTCGGCGCGGTCGCCCTCACCAGCCGCTTCCGCATGGTCTTCTCGGGCAGCGGCCCGATCGAGATCGAGGGCAAGGAGTACAAGGAGAAGCGCGACCGGCCGAACGCGAACTTCGAGCAGGTGACCGGCGGCTTCTTCGAGGTCATCGGCCAGAGGATCCTCGAGGGCCGCACCTTCACCGACGACGACCTGGACACGAAGCTGCCGGTGGCCGTGGTCAACGCCGCCTTCGCGAGGAAGCACTTCGGCACCGAGAGCCCGCTCGGGCGCCGCTTCCGCACCGTCGACGGCAACACCGCGCAGCCGGGCCCCTGGCGGACGATCGTCGGCGTGGTCAGCACGATCCGCATGCTCGGCCCCTTCAACAACCCGAACGTGGACGACACCGGCTTCTACGTCCCGTTCTACTCGAACCCCACCGGCCCCGCTGCAGCCCGAGCCGTTCGTCGAGCCAGTTCGCCACCGTGATCGTGAAGCCGCGCGGCGGCCAGCGCGCGGACACGCTGGCGACCGCGCTCCGCCGCCAGGTGCAGCAAGGTGGACGCGAACCTGCCGCTCTACTTCGTGGACACCCCGCAAGAAGAACCTCGACGGCTTCGTGGCCCCGAACCGCATCGTGGCCACGATGTTCTCGATCTTCGGCGTGGTGGCGGTGGTGCTGGCCTCCGTCGGCATCTACGGCGTCACGTCGTTCGCGGTGAGCCAGCGGACGCAGGAGTTCGGCGTGCGCATGGCCCTCGGCGCCGACCGGCGCCGCATCCTGCGGCATGGTGCTGCGGCAGGGCTCGCGGCAGGTGCTCGCTGGGGGTGCTGGTCGGGCCTCGGCCTGGCCTTCGCCCTCGCCACCCTGGGCCGCGACGCCATCGGCGAACATCCTGTTCGGCGTCAGCGCCCGCGATCCCCTCACGTTCGCGCGTCGGTGATCGCGCTCGTGGCGGTCGTGTCGCTCGTGGCCACGCTCGTTCCCGCGCGGCGGGCCACGCGGGTCGACCCCCTCGATCGCTCTGCGCGCCGAATAGTCCACCGCATCAAGCGCCTGAAGTCCACCGACTTGAGTGTCCCTCTGCGAGGGCAAGGGTGTTCGGAGCGGAGGGCAGTGAAAGGGCGTTGGGCGGGGCTTCTCCGCCCCCCCAGCCACGAGCGGCCTGGCAGGCGTCTTGCTCCCTTACCCTTCGGTCTTCCCATAGCAGAGGCGCTCTCATGAAGCTGGCTCTTCCCCTGGCCCTTGCGGTCTTCGCCTGCGCTCCCATCGCCGCGGAGGAAGCCCCGCTGCTCGTCACCTTGCGGGGGCAGGTGGTGGACGCGCAAACCGGGGAGCCCATCGCGAAGGCGCTCGTCTCGATCCGTGACCGCAAGGTCGAAGCGGTCACCGATGCGAGCGGTCGCTTCAGCTTCGCGGGCCTCCCGCCGGGTGACATCGAGATCGCGGTGACCACAGTCGGATACGGCCTCGCGCGGAGGACGGTTCTGGCCGGTCCCGACACGGGCGAGCTGGAGATCCGCCTGGGCCAGGACGCCATCAAGCGGTCGGAAGCGGTGGCGGTGATCGCGGCGCCCTTCGAGTCCTCGGATCCGGCGGCGCCGAGCGAGCAGCAGCTCGGGGGCACAGAGCTCAGGAACCTTGCGAGCGTCCTCACCGACGACCCCTTGCGCTCGGTGCAGTCCCTGCCGGGGATCACGACCGGCGATGACTTCGGCGCCACGTTCGCGACGCGGGGCTCGGGCTTCACGAGCGTCGGGTTCTACGTGGACGGTGTCCTGATGAAGTCGCCCTTTCACACGATCCGAGACGACATCAACGGCAGCTTTTCCTTGACCGTCGTCAACGGCGACGTCGTGGACTCGGTCTCCCTCGTGAACGGCGGGGCTCCGGCCCGGTATGGTGATCGCATCGGGTCGGTACTCAGCCTGAGGACGCGCGACGGGAGCTACGAAGGATTCTCTGGCCGAGCGAGCCTCGGGACGAGCGGCCTCCAGGCGACACTCGAAGGTCCCATCGGAGGGGCAAGGAAGACCTCGTGGCTCCTCTCGGCGCGCAAGAGCTATCTGGACTACGTACTGAAACGGATCGACGAGAACAGCGACATCGCCCTGGGCTACTACGACGTGACCGGCAAGCTGACGCGCAGCATCAGCGCCACCCAGACCCTCTCCCTGGGTCTCCTGCACGGCCACTCACGGTGGAGGAGCACCGAGCCCAACCCGGCCCCCCCCGACCTGATCACCGCCGACGCCGAGACGGACCTGGCGACACTGCGGTGGCGGCTCTTTCCGTCGTCGAGGTCGTGGTGGGAGAACGTGGCGTTCTTCTCGCGGGAAGGGGGGACTGAACCGTAGTCTCGACGGCACGAAGCGTTTCGAGTCCGACTCCTTCCAGTGGGGCCTGCGCTCGGACGCCACCCGCGCCCTGGGAAACCACCGCCTGCAGTTCGGCCTCCTTCTCCGGAGTCTCTCGGAGGACGCGGTGTCTCGAGACTTCGATCGTGCGATCGAGTCCTACCGGGTGACCGAGAGCTACGACGTGCAGCAGTGCCCAGGCGGGCGCCTACGTGCAGGACAGCTGGACGGGATTCGGCGAGCGCCTCACGCTCACGCTGGGCGGACGCGTGGAGCGTTTCCTCGAGACCCGCGAGACGCGGGTGGAGCCGCGCGCCTCGCTGACGTGGGCGGTCACCTCGCGAACCAAGGTCCTCGGGGCCGTCGGGGACTACTCCCAGTTTCCGAGCTTCGAGAGCCTCTACGGGCGTCAGGGGAATCCGGACCTTCGGGCCGAAGAGTCAAGACAGTACGTGCTCGCCGTCGAGCATGCTCTCGGAAGAAGCACGCGGGTGCGCCTGGAGGCGTACGACCAGGAGCAAGCGGGGCTTCTGTTCGCCCCTGGTTCGGAGTGGAGGCTCGAGGGGGACCGCGTCGTCCCCCCGCGTCCGAACGCGCCGCTGCGGAACGCCCTCTCGGGCCACTCCCGGGGGATCGAGCTGCTCGTGCAGCGCCGCAGCGCCAACGGCCTTTCCGGCTGGGTGGCCTACAGCTTCGGTCACGCTCGGCTGCACGACGAGGAGGGGGTGCTCGATTTCGACAGCGACTTCGACCAGCGGCACACCCTGACCGTTTTCGGAACCTACCGTCTCGGTCACACCTGGAACCTGAGCACCAAGTTCCGCTATGGGAGCGGGTTTCCCGTCCCGGGGTTCTATCAGTTCGGTACGCGAGGGGCCGTTTTCCTCGCTTCCGACCGCAACCTCTTCCGGCCGGAGGACTACGCCCGCTGGGACTTCCGCGCCAACCGGGCCTTCATCTTCGCCCGATGGAAGCTGACGCTCTACGCGGAGGTCATCAACCTGCTGAACCGCACGCACACCCGCTACAACGGTCTCGACGGCATCAACCTGGTCACGGGCCGCGTGTTCCTGGACAGCGACACTCTCTTCCCGATCCTCCCCTCGATCGGGATCACCGTCGAGTTCTGAGAGCCGCTAGGCCGGCGACCAGATCTTGAAGCGCGGCGAAGCGGCACGGCGCAGCCGCACGTCGTAGGTCACGATACCCGCGACGTCATCGACCGACTGGGCCGTCGCGAGGTGAATCGCGTCCAGCGTACGCAGCTCGTCTGGCGCAATGCGCGCTGCCCCGGCGAGTACGAGCTCGTCGATCCGCACCTGGGCCACGTGGGCCAGCACGCGCAGGGCCCGGCGCCGTACCGCGGGGCCGGCCTTCGCCCGCTTCACGGCCCGCAGCACCTCGACGCGGGCGAGAGCGCTCGAGACCCGATGCGGCCACCCCGCCAGGAACGCCAGCAGGGCGGGCGTCTCCGGCTCGGCGACGACCAGCTTCACGAGGGCCGACGAATCGAGATAGAGGAGGCCCGTCCTACCGGAGGCGCTCGGCACGCTGCTCTCGAAGGGCCCGGCTCAGGCGTCGGGAGGGGCGTGCTTTGGGGGGCGGGCCGAGGTCGAGGAGGTCGCCGTCGGGCAGCGTGGCGCGGCCTGTCGCGGCCAGGCGCTCGAGCGGCGTCGCTCCCGTGTCGGCCGGCGTGAGCCGGGCCACCAGTCGCCCGCGAGTGGTGATCTCCACCGTCTCGCCGGACTCGACGCGCCGGAGGTAGAGGCTTAGATTCTGGCGGATCCCGCGCACGCCCACCGGCTTACGGCTCTTCATGTGTACACATCGTAGCACATTTGCTGCTCAGGGAATCTTGAAGATCGGCTCGCGGCGCTGCCAGGTGAGCGACCGCCAGGCCCACTCGAGCGGTCCGAAGCGGAAGCGGGCGAGCCACGCCCGGGCCGCCCAGACCTGCGCCGCGAACAGGGCGAGACCCATCGGGATGGTCACGCTGTTCCCGAAGCGGCCCAGGAGACCGAGGCCGAAGCCGAAGAACAGGAAGGTGCCGACCACGGTCTGTCCCACGTAGACGCTCAAGGCCATCTGGCCGGCGGGGGCGAAGCGGAGGAGGCGGGGCCGCCAGCGCTCGCGCGGGAAGAGCAGGGCGAACGACGCGACGTAGAAAAGGGTCATGGCGTTGTTCCAGGCGTCGAAGGCGCAGAGGCCGGCGACGAACGGCCAGCTCGTGAAGTCGGGCATCGTGCCGGCGGGCGGCGGCTGCGGCTCTGAGGGGGACGCGGCGCGGCTGATCGCAAACAGAGCCCCGGCGATGAGGGGGATGAGCAGCGAGAGGGCTCCGGTCCAGCGCCAGAGCCACACGAATTGCCGCCGGTGCGTCTCGACGTTCTCGAAGACTCGCCGCCGCCCGGCCCAGAGGCCGAGAAGGAAGAGCCCGAACGTCTGGTAGCCGCGCCCCATCGGCCCGAACTGGAACTCCCACTTGCCCCGGAAGCCCGTTGTCGCGTGGAGCCCGGCGATCGCGGGCACGTCTCCCGCCGCGAGCGCCTGCCAGTGCTCCTCGGCCTCCGCGTTCATCCGGCTCTGCAGGGCCTGGAGCTGGGCGGGGGTCGCGGGGCCCTGGACGAGCCGCTGGGCGATCCGCGGCGTTCCCACGAGAAGCAGGATGGCGAGGACGATCAGCCACCGGTCGGGGACCCGGTAGAACAGGAGCAGGGGAATTCCGAGCGCCGCGTACACGGTGAGGATGTCGCCGCTGTAAACGAGGCCGTGCACCCAGCCGATGGCGAAGAGGATCACGAGCCGCCACACGAAGCGGGGCCGGAAGTCGGCGCCGGGCCGACGCTCGTCGGCGCGCTGCATCTGAAGCACGAAGCTCAGGCCGAACATGAAGGAGAAGATGCCGAATCCCTTGCCGCGGATGAAGATCCAGGACAGCGCCTCCAGGATCCCGTCCGCCGTCCCGTGGATGGCGTAGAGCTGGTGCTCCGGAGGCGGCGCGAAGCCGAGGTACTGCTCGGAGAAATGAGCGATCGCGATCCCCGCGAGAGCGAGCCCGCGCAGCGCGTCGATGAGGCGAATCCGGTCGCTCATGGCTGTCCCTCCGCGGCACCGTAACATGGTAAACATCCGCAGACGTGCACCGCCGCCCGATGAGGTCAGACATGAAGAAGACGGGCCGCCGCCGGTTCCTGGGAGGGCTTGCCGCCACCTCGGCGCTCACGGTCGTGCCGCGCCGCGTGCTGGGCGGCGCCGGCTTCGTCGCACCGAGCGACATGATCGTGCTGGCCCAGGTGGGGTGCGGGACGCAGGGACAGCGCCAGGTGAACACCGGGTTCGTGGGACGGACGGACCTCCAGTTCGTCGCGGTCGTGGATCCGAACCGGGACAGCCAGGACTACGTCGACTGGGGCGAGGGGGGCAACCGCGACCGGATCCGGCGCTTCCTCGAGGAGCCGCGCTGGGGCGAGGGGGATACGGGCATCCGGGCGGGCCGGGAGGTCGCCCGGCAGATCATGGAGACGTACTACAAGAAGATGGGCCGGCCGTCGGGGATCCGCGCGTACGAGGACTACCGGGAGATGCTCGAGAAGGAGACCGACATCCAGGGCATCGTGAACATCACGCCGGACCACCAGCACGCGGGGATCAACGTCGCCGCCCTCCGGAAGGGCAGGGCCGTGATCGCCCACAAGCCGGTCGCGAGCGTGCAGTACGAGCTCAGGCGGACGGTGGAGGCGGCGCGCGAGAGCTCGCGGGTCACGCACCTCCTGGCCTACAGCAACAACCCCGACCGGCACACGCTCGCGGCCTGGATCAAGGC
This sequence comes from uncultured Acidobacteriota bacterium, assembly GCA_963742595.1. Taxonomy (GTDB): domain Bacteria; phylum Acidobacteriota; class Vicinamibacteria; order Fen-336; family Fen-336; genus CAVPGH01. Next base: position 4,450,953 of record CAVUMT010000001.1, read on the forward strand.
GGGGGTGATCGGCCCCGTCCGCGAGGTGCACAACTGGACGAACCGGCCGTTCTGGCCGCAGGGGTGGCAGGAGTACTACAAGTCCGGGCCGCCGGTGCCCACCGGCTTCAACTGGGGGCTGTGGCAGGGGCCGGAGCCGGACCGGCCCTATCACCCGAACTACACGCACGCGGTCTACCGCGGGTGGTACGCCTACGGCACGGGCTGCCTCGGCGACATGGGCTTCTACAGCCTCTGGCAGCCCTACCGGATCCTGGAGCTCGGGGTGCCGGAGTTCGTCGAGGCGCGGCCGAACAACGAGGCCTTCGTGGACGCGAAGCACGTCAGCGACGGTGGTGTCGTCTCGCTCGTGGGCTTTCCGAAGGCGAGCACCGTGCGGTGGCGCCATCCCGCTAGTGCGAGCCGGCCGTCGGTCGATACGTTCTGGTACGACGGCGGCATGAAGCCCCAGACGCCCGAGGAGCTGTACGACGACGGCGAGGACCTGGCCGACGAGGGCATGCTTCTCGTGGGCGAGAAGGGAAAGATGCTCTGCGACTTCCGGGGGAACAAGCCGCGGCTCATCCCGCGGAGCCGTCAGAGTGCCTTCGAGGGGTCCGTGGTGGCCCGGGACGTCGACACGACCACCCCCGAGGACGAGTGGATCAACGCCCTCAAGAGCGGCGGGAAGTCCCGTGGCGCCTTCGAGCAGGTGGAGCCCCTGGCGGAGGCCGTGACGCTCGCGAGCATCGCGCTCCGCGTGCCCTACAAGCGCCTGCTCTGGGATTCCTCGAAGATGGCGTTCACGAATTCCGAGGCGGCGACGAAGCTCGTGCGGCGGGAAGAGTACCGGAAGGGCTGGGAGCGGCCCTTTGCCGATTCGGACGACTGCCATTGCGGCGAGTGAGGAGAGGCGAATGGTCCTTTCGAGGCGCGAGTTCGTCGCGGCGTCGGGCGTAGCGGTGGCGGGTCTTCTGGGCGGAGCCGAGGGCGCGGCCAGTCCCCTGGGACTGCCGATCGGGAGCCAGACCTGGCCCCATCGGGCGGCCTTGAAAGAGGACCTCCCCGGCGTGCTGAAGCAGCTCTCTTCCCTCGGCGTCCGGCACGTCGAGCTGTGCTCGCCCATCGGCTATTCGGACTTCGCGTTCCTCCCCAAGCCGGCCGAGTTCCGGCGCATCCTGGGCGACGCCGGCCTCGGGTGCGTGAGCTCGCACTTCACCATGAAGGAGCTCCGGGAGAGCCAGCCCGCCTGCATCGCCTGGGCGCAGGAGATGGGCATCACGCAGGTGATCACCGCCACCCTCGGCGGGCCGAAGGCGCCGACGATGGACGACGTGAAGCGGGCCGCCGACGAGTACAACCGGATCGCCGCGACGTCCGCGGTCGCGGGTCTCGAGCAGGGCCTCCACAACGAGGGCTTCGAGGTCTCGACCGTCGACGGCAAGCGGACCTACGACATCCTGCTCGAGCTGCTCGATCCGAAGCTCGTGAAGTTCCAGTTCCAGATGTCGACGATCCGGGACGGCTTCGTCGCCGCCGACTACTTCACGAAGTATCCCGGCCGCTTCTACTCCATGCACCTGCAGGACTGGAACCCCGAGACGAAGACCGTCGTGGCAGTGGGGAAGGGCAGCATCGACTGGAAGAAGACCTTCGAGGCGGCGAGGACGGGCGGGGTCAAGAACTACTACGTCGAGCAGAGCATGGACATGACCAAGGACGCCGTTGCCTTCCTGAAGGCCCTGGACGTCTGAGGCACCGGTCTAGCGCGAGTAGACGCGGACGTAGTCGACCCGCATCCGCTGCGGGAACGTCGTGGTGGCGTCCGGGGAGCCGGGCCACGTGCCGCCCACCGCGACGTTCAGGATGACGAAGAACGGGTGGTCGAAGACCCAGCGCGTGCCCGCGGGGAGATCGGCCGGACCGCGCGTCTGGTACAGGTTCCCGTCGACGTAGAAGCGGACCTGGCTCGGCTCCCACTCGACCGCGAACACGTGGAAGTCGTCGGCGAAGCGCTGGCCCGCGGGGAGCGCGAACGACCCCGTGGTGCTGCCGGGGCCGGAGACGCCCGTCCGCGGCGCGTGCAGGCTCCCGTGCACCGTCGAGGGCTCGCGGCCGATGTTCTCCATGACGTCGATCTCGCCGCAGGCCGGCCAGCCCACGGTCGAGATGTCGGTTCCGAGCATCCAGAACGCGGGCCAGATCCCCTGGCCGTACGGGATTTGCAGGCGCCCCTCGAAGCGGCCGTAGGCGTGGGCGAAGATGCCCTGGGTCTTCAGCCGCGCCGAGGTGTAGAGCCGCTCGATGCCGTCCGGTCCGGTGAGGGTCTCGCGGCTCGCGACGATCACCAGGTTGCCGCTTCCGTCGAGCGAAGCGTTGACCGTCCGATCGGTGTACGTCTCGAGCTCCTGGTTCCCCCAGCCCCCGCCCCCGATGTCGAACGTCCACCGGCTGCGATCGACGCCGCTCCCCGAAGCGCCGTCGAACTCGTCGCTCCAGACGAGCACAGGGGGAGTGGGTATCGCCCCCTTCGGAGCGTCCGGCGAGTCCGTTGACCCGCACGCGACGAGCGGCCACAGCCAGAGGACGAGGGTCGATACCTTGCGACGCGCCACGAGATCATCCTAGCAGCCTCGACCCACGAGCGTCGGGGACGGGCGGCGGCACCCGTCCCCGACGTGCGGTCGTAACTATCGGGCGGCGTCAGTCGTTGTCGTGACCGTGATGGACCTTCTCGTAGAAGAAGTAGTCGGCCGTATAGGGCACGAATTGGCGATTGCCGACGTTGGCGAGCACGGAGCAGCCCGTCGCGGGCGCCACTCCTCCGACCGTGTTCAGGCGATGGATGAAGGTGGTCCTCGTGAGTGTGCGGCCGCCGGTCGGGCCCGCCTGGGCTCCCGTGTCCTTCACGTTGATGAGGAGCCAGGCAATGGCACCCGGCGCTACGAACAGCGGGTCCAGGGAGGACTGGACGCCCTGGCCCCAGAGGCTTCGATGGGGTTGGGGCTGAAGAAGTGCGTGATGATCTGCTGATCGTCGTCGTCGAACAGCGTGGCCTGCGGCGTGAACAGGGACCAGGCGACGGTGTTGCCCGAAGGGACGCAGACGTGGCGCAACTGAAGCCGATCATCGTCCCGGTACGCGGCAGCACCTCGCGAACGTCTGGATGCTCCGGAGATCGCCAGTGTGATTCTCGACCAGGGTGCGCCAGCCGTTGGCCAGGGGGGACGTCGTCACGAAGAGGCCGGGAAAAGCGATCGTGGCTTCCGACACATCGTATCCGCCGCCCACCGCCGTTCGGCCCGGGCCGCAGATGGCGTCGACGTTCGTCAACAGGTTGACCGGCACCGCCACCACCTCCGACTGCACGGTCTGGCAGTCGAGCCGGGTCGCGCTCGACGCCGCGAAAAAGCCGAGCACGTCCACGACCACGTTCGTCGTGGCCAGGCTGAACAGGGCGAAGTCGGGGCCGCCTCCCGGCACGACGGGGATGATCGCGGTGTCGGCGATCACGTCGTTCGCGGAATAGTTGAGGACGCTCGTCTTGGGCTGATCCCCCAGGCCCCAGGCGGTGAGGAATCCCCGGGCCGCGGGCTGGACCGCGACGATCGTCATCTCGACCGCTTGCGCCACGCCCAGGGGGATGCCGCAACCGGTGGCGCTCCCCCCCTGGTCGGACAAGTCGGCGGCGTCCACCTCGAAAAGACGAACATCTCCACCGGCGAGCGCTCCCGCGGCGGTCGTCCGGGTGTCGACGATGCGGCACGGAGTCACCGGGGTGTAGACGAGGTCCTGGAAATTCTGGCCCAGGGAGTTGGGCACGGGCTCCGTCCGGCCGGTGGCCAGTACCGTCAGCATCGCTTCATGCGTCGACGCCTCGCCGGCGGCGAGCAGGTTCTCCGGGTCCAGGTTCGTCAGCGACCGGAGCAGGTCCGCCGAGTAGTCCTTGTCCCAACGTCCCGAATCCCGGGCGGCGCCTTCCCAACGCGCGACGATGGCGGCGGCATAGCCGGACTTGTCGCTCTGGATCTGTTGGATCGTCTGCTGTCGGCGCGCCCGCAGGATCGCGTCTTTTTCGTCGCGAACTCCCGGGACGGATTGGCCAAAGATGTTCGGGCTGCCCATTGCGATGAGCAGAACGAAGGCAGCCCGTAACGAAATTGCGTTCACGCTTTTCATGACACTCTCCTTGTGAAAACTACGGGAATCAGGCCTGGAGGCTCGCAAGATCGATCACGAATCTGTAGCGGACGTCGCCCTTCCGCACGCGCTCGTGGGCTTCGTTGATCTTCTGGACGGGGATGATCTCGACGTCCGACACGATTCCGCGGTTGGCGCAGTAGTCGAGCATCTCTTGCGTCTCGGAGATGCCGCCGAACATGGAGCCGGCCAGACGCTTGTTGCCCAGGACGAGCGAATAGGGATCCACCGACGCCGGCGCGCGGGGGATGCCGACCGCGACCATCGTGCCCCGTGGGCGCAGCATGGCGAGGTAGGAGTTGTAGTCGTGGGGGGCGGCTACGGTGTCGATCACGAGATGGAAGCGCCCCGCCAATTTCGGGAAGGTGGTCTTGTCCTTCGTAAGCTCGAACTCCTGGGCACCCAGCCTCTGCGCATCGGCCCGCTTGGAGCGCGAGGTGCTGAACACCGTGACCTCCGCGCCCATGGAGGCGGCCAGCTTGACCGCCATGTGGCCGAGGCCGCCCAGGCCCATCACGGCCACGCGGTCGCCCTCGAAGCAGTCCCATTGCCGGAGCGGCGAATAGGTGGTGATGCCGGCGCACAGGAGCGGCGCCGCGCCGGCGGCGTCGAGGCCGGCCGGCACCTTCAGCGCGAAAGCCTCGGCGACGACGATCCGTGAGGAGTACCCGCCGTAGGTCGGCGTCTTCCCGTCCATCTCGGCGCCGTTGCAGGTGGGGGCGAAACCCTGCTCGCAGAACGACTCGAAGCCGTCGAGGCAGGGGTCGCAGGTACGGCAGGAGTCGACGAGGTGCCCGACCCCGGCCATGTCGCCCACCCTGAACCTGGTCACCTGCGAGCCCACCTCCCGCACGCGCCCGACGACCTCGTGGCCCGGCACCATCGGGAATTTGGAGCCGCCCCATTCGTCGCGGGCCTGGTGGATGTCGGTGTGGCAGACCCCGCAGTACAGGATCTCGATCAGGATGTCGTGGGGACCGGGCTCCCGCCTGTAGATGAAGACCCGCGTGAGGGGCGTCCTGGGGGAAAGAGCGGCATAGGCGGGCGTCTCCAGGCGGAGGCTGACCGCGGCTCGCGGCCGTCCCTCACGAAGTATGGCCGTCGTCATCGTCTCCCTCCGTCGTACCGGCGGTGCGGCTGGCCGTGCCCCCTTCCGGGCGCCCGACCACGCGGTTGCGTCCCCCCGCCTTGGCGGCGTAGAGCCGCTCGTCCGCCCGCGCGACCCACCGGTCGAGGTCGTGGTCGTCGGCGGGCCACGCCGCCACCCCCGCGCTGACCGTCAGCCGCCCGGTCTTCGTGCGACCGATGAGCATGCGGGTGGCGGCCAGGCGCGAACAGGCTTCCTGGATCTTCTCGAAGGCGGCGTCCGCGGGAGTCTCCGGGAGCAGGATGGCGAACTCCTCGCCTCCGTAACGCGCCACGAGGTCGCTCGTCCGAAACGAATCGCGGAGCTCGTTCGCCACCATTCGGAGGGCGGCGTCCCCCGTGGCGTGACCGTGGACGTCGTTGAAGCGCTTGAAATGGTCGACGTCGAGGAGGGCGAGGCTCAGGGGCCGGCCATAGCGGCGCGCCCGGCCCCATTCCGCGCGCAGCCTTTCGTCGAACGCGCCCCGGTTGGCAAGGCCGGTCAGGCGGTCCGTGTTCGCGAGCCGTCGGAGGCGCGAGGAGTGAAGGACGATGGCCGCGCTGATCACGGTGCCCGCGGCGAGCACGAGCTGGTGGGACACCCAGGCCTCGCCCGGCTCGCCCACCAGGCTCGCGAGCCAGGCGTGCTGGCCCATCGCGAAGAGGCCGGTGAGCACGGCGAGCCGCCACTCGTCGCGCAGGCCGGCGAAGGCGATCGCGAGGGTGTAGAGGGCCGGCCAGTCGCGTCCGCCCCCGAGCCCCAGCCGGGCCGCGGTAAGGGAGGCGGCGCTCACGAGGGTCACGTCGAGCCCGCTGCTCAGGTACCCGAGCCACGGACGGTGGGCGCGACCGGCCAGCCAGTAGAGAAGCCCGGCGAGCGAGAGAGTGGCGAGGACGAAGAGAAGGGCCACCCGGTGTGCGACGGCATCGGGACGAGGGACGAGGGCGGGCACGACCAGGAGGAGCGCCAGCCCGAGCCGGACGCGAGCGACCAGTCGCTCGCCGCTCGCTCCGGTGTCGGGGGCCACGAGCTTGCGAAGCCGCCGCGGGAACGAGCGAAGGGCGGGAGCGTGCGCTCCCGCCCCCGCCTGCGCCGGGACACCCAGGAGCACGGCCGTCAGCCGGTCCGTCGTGCTTCGGGATCGCATGAGGTCCCTGCCTACTGCCGAGGGTGCGGCTCGGAGTAGAAGAAGTCGTCCATGACCACGAGATCCTGGGCGCCGCCGTCGCTCAGATCCCTCACGCCCGCGCCGAGAGGAGCGCGACCGGAGACGATGCGGACGCTCGTGACCACCTCATCCTGGAAGACGACGCCGAGGAAGGAGAGCGCGCTGTCCCCCGACCGCACGGGGGCCTCGAACTGGCCCAGGCTGCCGCTCGGTCCGAAGAACTCGAGGGTCGCCGAGCCCTGCCGGTCCACGTCCGCGAACACGACCCCGAAGCCGCGCACGACGGCGGGGGTCGTCGCCCCCGGCACCTGGAAATCGGTGGTCATGACAGTGCTGCCCGTGATCGCAAACGTCTTCACGGGGCTGAAGAAGTTGAACTGGCCGGCGTAGCTCGGGTCCACCTCGGCCAGGTTCTTGCTGCTGATCCGGAAGGCCGGGCCCAGCGTGGTGAACACGGCCCCCCGCGGCGAGCGGGTGTTGAAGAAGTCGCCCGGGAAAGCATCGTTGTCGGTGAGGTTCGCGGGCACGGCGTCCCAGTTGATCTCCCGGCGCCCGGCGGGCTGGGATCCCGGCGTCACACCGTTCAAGGGGTCGCCGAGAAGAGTACGGAACTGGGCGACGGCTCCGGTGATGTCGCCCGAGCCGCTCACGACCTGGCGTGAATAGAGGGACTCGTCATTCGACGAGTAGCACCCTCCCACGAGGGCCGCGCCGAAGAGCGCGACCGCGATCGAGGTCCCACGGATTGAATACGAGGTTGACGTCATCGCTTGAAAGCCTCCTGCTCGCCCGAATCGTGCGAACGCGAACCACTACGGCAACGGAGCCGGGAAGTTTCCGCTTACGCCTGCGGCGCACGAGGTTTTGCGTGGGAGCCCACGCACGCGGGGCTCGCCTCCCCCCAAAGAGGGGGAGGGCCTCCCTCTACGGTTGGGTCGCGGTCACTCGTCCGGCGGAGCGTCGGGCGGGACGAGCCCGTGGCGGACCGCGTAGAGAGCGGCCTGCGTGCGGTCGGCGAGACCGAGCTTGGCGAGCGCGCCGCTCACGTAGCCCTTGACCGTTCCCTCCGAGATCCCCAGGCGGGAGGCGATCTCGCGGTTCGAGCGGCCGCGCCCCACCTGCTCCAGCACCGCGCGCTCGCGGGGAGTGAGGGTGTCGAGGGCGGTGGACGCGGGCGGGGCGCCCGCGCTCTTCATGAGCTGCCGCTGCGCCTCCGGGTGGAGCCAGGGCTTGCCGTCGCGCGCGTTGCGGATCGCCTGGAGGAGGTCGTCCTTGAGGACGTCCTTCAGCACGTACCCCACCGCCCCCGCGGCCACCGCGCGCTGGACCTGTCCTTCCTCGGCGAAGCTCGTGAGCACGAGGACCTCGACCCCCTTCGCCGAGTCCTTGATCCTGCGGATGAGCTCCTCGCCCGCGAGTCCCGGCATCACCAGATCCAGCAGCACCACGTCCGGCCGCAACGTCAGGACGAGACCGAGAGCGGCGATGCCCTCGGCCGCCTCTCCCACCACCTCGATGTCCTCTTCTTCCCGGAGCAGGGTCCGGAGGCCCTCGCGGACGATCGGGTGGTCGTCCACTATGAGGATGCGGACGCGACGGCCCGTCATGCCCGAGGCTCCGGTGGCAGATGGACCTCGACCAGCGTGCCGCCCTCCGGACGGCAGGCCACCCGCAGCCGGCCGTGGAGCGCCTCCGCCCGCTCGCGCATGCTCGCGAGGCCGAGCCCTCCTCCCGCGCTCGACCAGGAGCGTGCCAAAGCACCGGGGTCGAAGCCCACGCCGTCGTCGGCCACGTCCAGGCGCATGCCGTCCTCCCCCGACCGAAGGACGAGGCGCACGTGGCGGGCGCGCGCGTGCTTGGCCACGTTGTTGAGGGCCTCCTGGCCGATCCGGTAGAGCACCTCCTCGCGGGGGAGCGGCTGGGGGGCGTAGCCGTTCGCCTCGAGCTCCACGAGGAGCGCGTCCGGGCGGATCTCGTCCGCGTAGGCACGAAGCGCCGCGGGCAGCCCTTCCTGGCGGAGCCGCTGCAGCCCGCGAAGCGCCGACTCCGCCGAGGCCAGCTCGGGAAGGGGCTCGGTGGGCCGCAGCCCGGTGACGAGGGAGCGCATCTCCAGGAGCGCGGCCCGGGTCAGCTCGAGCAGGCGGTGGACGTGGCTCTCGCCCTCCCTGGCGTCGCGTCGGAAGGCGCGCCCCACGGACTGGGCGACGAGGGTGGCGCTGAAGAGGAGCTGCACGACGGAGTCGTGGAGATCGCGGGCGAGACGCTGCCTCTCCTCGAGAGCCGCGAGCTGCTGGGCCTGCCCGAAGAGACGGGCGTTGCCGAGCGCCACCGCCAGGTGGTCGGCGACGACACCGAGGGCGGTGGCGTCTTCCTCGTCGAACGGGCTCCCGCTCTCCACGTTCAGCACCCCGAGCGTCTCCTCGCCGAGCACGATCGGCACCGCGAGCTCGGCACGGATCCCGAGCGCGCTCGGCGTGGGGATGTAGCGGGGGTCGGCGGCCACGTCGTTGACGAGCTGCGTACGTCGCTCGCGCACGGCGGCCCCCATGATGCCGCTGGTCACGGGCAGCCGGACTCCCGGCTGGACGTGATCACGGTAATGCCCGCCAAGGACGTCGATGACGAGCGTCCCGGGATCCTGGGCATCGAGAAGGGGGATGGCGACGTTCGGGTAGCCGAGCCGCTCGTGGATGGCGTCCGCGGTGCGCTGGAGCAGCTCCCGGGGCTCGAGGCCGGCGGTGATGATGCTGCCGATGCGAGCGAGGGTGCGCAGGCGCTCTCCGCGCCAGGCCTCGCGCTCGTGGCGCCGGGCGTTCTCGATGGCGATCGCGGCGTGGTGGCCGAAGAGGACGAGAGTCTCGACGTCGGCAGGGCCGAAGCGCCGCGGCGGACGGGCCCCGAGGCCGAACACGCCGACGAGCCGGTCCCCCCAGAACAGGGGCACCCCCACCACCGCGTTCTCCAGGAGCTCCGTGCGCATCGGGTGGGGGACCATCCCGTAGCGCTCGAGGACGACGGGCGAGCGGGCGAGCAGCACCTGCCCAGCGAGGCCGATGCCGGGTGGCATCTCCGACCCCAGCTCCTCTTCCGGCATCCGGAAGATCGCCTCGGTGCGGATGACGTCCCGGGCCTCGTCGTAGAGGCCGATCGCGCCGTCCTCTGTCTCGAGCAGCTCACAGGCCAGTCGGACGATCCGGGTGAGGAGCGAGCGCAGGTCCAGCTCGGCCCCGATGGATTCGATGACCTCCCGCAGGATGTCGAGCTGCCGGACGAGCCGGTCGTGCTCCACGGAGGAGCCGCTCTCGGGCACGCCCCATTGTCTTACAGCGCCGACCGCTCGTGGCGCGGGTACGTTTCGGGCTACTCCTTCACCCGGTCGAAGAACTCCTTCTGGAGCGCGGGGGCGGAGGTGTCGGTCTTGACCGCCTTCAGGGCGCGCACGAGGGCGTCGATCCGGGCTTCGGTCAAGACGCGTCCCAGCTCCGCCGTGGCCTTGTCGCCCTCGCCCGCGTAGTGGTTGGGGTAGCCGGCGTACCACCAGATGGCGGCGTAGAGGTCGGGCAGGGAGAGCCGCTTCTGGTTGGCGCCCGACTCCTGGGTGGCCTTGCCCATCTGCACGAGGTCCGGGCGGAGGTAGAGGAGCGTCGAGGTCTCTCGCTCGCCTGCGTGCGAGTCGCCCGCGGGGTCCGACTTGCGAAGCTTCCTGACCTGGTCGTCCACCGCCGGGTCGGGAGCGGGGTCGAAGAGGTAGACGACGTAGTCGCGCCTGGAGGCGAGCTGGGACTGGACGAAGTAGCGCAGGAGGTTCGGGTTTCCCCCGTGGCCGTTCACGATGACGATCTTCTTGAAGCCGTTGCGGCCGACCTCGTCGGTGGTCGCCTGCAGCAGCTCCAGGACGAGCCGGGAGGGCAGCGCGAACGTCCCCGGCTGGTGGCGGGCCTCGTAGATCTGCCCGTAGAAGTAGTCGGGGAAGACGACCGCGTACTCCCGCCTGGCCGCGCGGGCCGCCCACTCGCGGACGTGGATGAGGTCCGAGCCCATGGGGGCGTGGGGCCCGTGCTTCTCGAGGATGCCGATGGGGAGGATGCAGGTCGCGGCGGCGCGCTCCATGGCTTTCGGCCAGTCGGCGGCCGTGAGCTCGTCCCAGCGGGCGGGCAGGTCCTGCCCCCCGGCAACGGACGCGAGGCCGGCAAACGCCAGTGCGAAGCACGGCAACGCCCTCGTCATCTGCATGGCGACCTCCAGGCTCAGAGTCAGGACCCCGGGGGAGTCCCTGGAATGGGTAGATCGGTTACTCGGTCCGGACGGAGTGACTTCATTTAGTGCATGAGCTAGTGAGGCCGTGGATTGTAAAGGCGCGCAACCGTTCCCGGACCTTACCAAAACAGTAACCGCGTTACGCGTGCTGTGTAACTGCGGCCTCCCCGAACGCGCAATTCGACGGGCAGTCGCGTCCGGGAGGGCGGCACTCCGATTGCAATGGAATACGAACACGTCGGAGTTTCGCTTAACGCACGTCTCGTCGGGGCATCGCCACCGCCACCCGAGGGACGCTTGACTGGAGAAACGCATGCGACACACAGGACTCTCGATTCTCGTAACGGGGACGGTCCTCGCCGGCCTGGCGACGGTGCCGTCGTCGCCGGTCGTCAACGCGCAGGAGTCTCGACATGGCGGAGGCAGGAACTTCTCGGCGAATCTCGTCAGCTTCAACGAGGTACCGTCGATCTCGAGCGCCGCGAGGGGGAGCTTCCGGGCTCGCCTCAACAACGCGGGGGACGAGCTGTCGTACAGGCTGACGTATTCGGGCATCACCGAGGGAGCCAGCGTCACCCAGGCTCACATCCACCTCGGGCAGAAGCACACGAACGGCGGGATCATGGTCTGGCTCTGCTCCGGGACCCTCACCGATCCCACCGGCCTGGCGCCGGCGTGCCCCACGGCGCCCGGGGGCACGGTAGAGGGAACGCTGACGGCGGCGAACATCATCCAGACCCCGGCCAGCCCGGCGCCGCCCGCGCCTCCGGGCCAGGGCGTCGCACCCGGCGAGTTCGAGAAGTTCGTCGAGGCGCTTCGCAAGGGTTCCGGATACGCGAACGTCCACAGCACCCGGTTCCCGGGCGGTGAGCTCCGGGGGCAGGTCGAGTAGTCGTCGAACAGAAGTGACCGCGCCGCCCCCACGGTGGACCGCCGTCGCCGTGGGGGCGTGACGCCTAGTCGCCGCAGCGCTGGCTTCGAACGCCCTTCACCACGTCGGCGTACGTCGTGCCGATCTTGATCTCGTCGATGACGAACGGCCCGCTCGAGTAGATGCCGATCCGGGGAACGAGGCCGAGGTTCAGGTCCGCCTTCTCGGTGCCGCTCCCCGACTCTACGCCACCGGGAGGGGGGTCGACATACAACGTGAAGACGTCGTTGGCCGCCAGGAACTCCGCCTTCAAAACGAGGAACGCCGTCTTCCCCACGACGATCGGGGCGCCGGACGAGACCTGCCCTCCGCCCCCGCGCGTCTCGAGGACCCACTCCGCGAGCGCTCCGCCGCCGGACTTGCCGATGAAGAGGTCGTTCCCGAGGCTGCCGTTCAGGGTCAGGCCGAAGAAGCCGCTGAAGATGCCGCCGCCGAACGGCTCCCGCGCCTGCACCAGGAAGCTAACGTAGACCGTGGTGCCGTCCTGCCCGAGCTGCTGGGCCAGGTTGCGCAAGGCGCCGTTGATTGCGGGGAAGGCGCCGGCGGAGACACTGGTCCCGCCGGCCTCGAGGCTGCCGAAACAGAGGGACGCATCAGTGTGCTCGTAGCCCGAAGCGAACACGTTGAACCCCCCCTGCGTCCACGCCCCGTTGAAGCCCAAGCCGCTGTTGGCGTAGATCGGGAAGCTCCGCTTGAAGTCGTCGTAGGCGATCTGGCTCGCGGATAGAGGCCCTCCGAGGCCCGCGAGCACCGTCGTGATCGAAAACGCCAAGGCGTGCCCGGATCGAACGCGCATGTGATCCTCCCCTGCGTGAGGCTTCCGAGAGCTGTCGGGTTCCGTGCTTAGTCAGACGAAGCGTGAGCGTCCCGCTCCCGTGAGCGTGATCACCTCGCGAGGGGCTGCCGCGCCACGGGGCCGAGCCGGATGTCCAGCCAGTCCAGGCTCTCGCGTACCACGTCGGGCCAGGGCGGGACGTGACCGCTGTCGAAGAGGACGTGCTTCTTGTCCTTCTCCGCCGTGCCGAGCAGCCGGAAGAGGGGCTGCTGGCTCGTCTCCAGGGGCGATGCGAAGTCGTACCGGCCGTTGATCATCAGCACGGGGACGTGCACGCGCGGGGCGAAGTTGATGCCGTCGACCTCCGGAGGGACCCCGTCGATGAGGCCCCCGGCCACGAGGACGAGCGTGCGCACCCGGTCCTCGACGGCGGCAACGATCGCGCCGATGTCGGCGCCCATGCTGAGGCCGTAGAAGGCGAGATGGGAGGCGTCGATGTCCGGGCGTGACGCCAGGAAGTCGAGGGTGCGACGGACGTCCTGGGCGCGCCGTGTGATCACCTCCCGGGCGTAGCTGGGACCGCCCGGGCGCTGCTTCCGGCGCTCGTACGTCTGATGATAGGCGGGCAGGATCACCGCTCGCCCGCTCCTCACGAGGAAGCCGAAGTCGCGGGATCCCACGCGGTCGATCGACGGGAGGGCGACGGCGCTCCCCGGCGGAAAGTAGACGACGGCCTGGAACGGCGGAGCCGCGTTCTTGGGGAGGAAGAGCCACGCGGGGATGCGCTCGCCGCCGTAGGCCGCGGTATAGCTGACCCTCTCCGCGCGCCAATGCTCGGAGCTGTCGTCCACCGCATCCACCTTGGGGGCGAGGTCGACGGGGTCGTAGTCGAAGAACCTGCGGTAGATCGCGTAGGTGCCTTCGTCCACCGGGTGCGCCTTCGAGAGGTCGCGCACGGGGTAGGGCAGCGGGCGGAAGGTGGTCTCCGGAGGCTGGGTCGGGTAGCGGGCGCATCGCACACCCAGGATCGGGCTCCGGTCCATCGGATCGAGCGCGTCGGGCCCGGTGTACAGGTACGTCGGATCGCTCCACGCCCCGCCGAGGGTGTAGCGCCGGCCGAGCTCTTCGTTCCACACCCACTCGCGGACGTTGCCCGCCATGTCGTAGTTCCCGTAGCTCGTCAGGCTCGGCTGCTGACCCACCGCCCTCGGGCCCTCCGCGCCGAAGTTGCTGTAGGCGAGAATGTCCGAGAAGCGCGAGAGATCGGCCGCCCGATACCAGTGGTGCAGGGTGGGCAGGCTCTTCGACCTGAACTCGGCGTAGGCCGCGGCCTCGTACCAGCTCACGCCCGACACCGGGAAGTCGCCGCGGCCCTCGGGAAAGGCGCCGAGCTCCCAGGTGGCGGGGCCGGGACGGCCGGTCCGGTCGCGGAAGAGGGCCATCGCGTCCTCGAATTTCAGCGTGCGCCCTCGGTGGACGAAAGGCTGCTGCCAGAGCTCGCGGCGCGAATAGCCGCCCGCCTTCACGAACTCGGCAAACTCGCGGTTCGTGACCTCGTAGCGGTCGAGCCAGAAGTCCGGAAGGTCCATCGCGGGGGCGTTGCGGAACGCGAAGGGCCCACCGGGGACGAGCACCATCCCCGCCGGCGCCTCGTCCTTGGGCACGAGCTTGAAGGGGGGTAGCCGGTTCAGGGTCATGGCGGGGAACGCGACGTCCACCGGGGCGAAACCGGCCTTCTCGAATCTAAACCGGTAGTAGCTCCTCGGCAGCTCGACGCCCCCCAGCGGCGTCTGGCCGAGCGCGCGCCACTCGGCCTCGGCGCCAGAATAGGGCTTCGCGGAGACCCTGGCGCCCTCGGGCTCGGTACGGATGGTCACCGGGGCGGTGGTGATGTCCCGCCACAGCCTGTCGTACGTCGGGTCGCCCTTGAGGACGGGGCGTACGGTCTCCGCCAGGCGGAAGGCCTCTACGAAGTCGTCGGTGTCGACGAGGCGCTGGATCTCGGGTATGGCCTCGCGGCGCGCCGTGCGCTCGCGGAGGTCGCGCCGCCAGGCCCAGGCGCCGAAGGCCACGGCGGCGACGAGAAGGGCGATCGCGGCGGCCCGCAGCGCCGTCGATGCGCGAGGCTTCGCCGACGACCCCGTTTGCCGCGCCAGGCAGGCTTCGAGATCAGGAAGGAGGGCGGCCGCCGTCGGGTAGCGGGCGTCGCGGTCCTTCTCGAGGCAACGGCTCACCAGGGCCTCGAGGTGCTCATCGACGTCGGGCCGGAAGCGCCGCAGGGGCTCGGGCGGATCGCGCAGGATGGCGGTGAGCAGGGAGACGTCGCTCACGTCCTCGAAGGGCCTCCGGCCGGCGAGCATCTCGTAGAGCAGGGCTCCGAAGGAGTAGACGTCGGACCGGGCGTCCGCGGGGAGCCCTCCCGCCTGCTCGGGAGACATGTAGGCGGGGGTGCCGAGGAGCACGCCGGCCACGGTCGGCGGAGAGACGCTCACGGTCGGCCTCCGCGAGTCGGCGGCGGTCTCGAGGTGGGCGAGCTTGGCCAGCCCGAAGTCGAGCACCTTCACGATCCCGGAGGTCGTGACCATCACGTTCGCGGGCTTGACGTCGCGGTGGACGATCCCGGCGGCGTGGGCGGCGGCGAGGCCGCGGGCGATCTCCACCGCGATGCGGAGCACCTCCGTCACCGCGAGCCGCCCGCGGGCCAACCGCTGCCGCAGGCTTTCGCCCTCGAGGCATTCCATCGCGATCCACGCGCCGCGATCGCCGTCTTGCCCGATGTCGTGGACCGTGACGATGCACGGGTGGTTCAGCGTCGAGGCGGCCTTCGCTTCCTGCAGGAACCGCCGGGTCCGGTCGGGGTCCGTCGAGACCTCGGGGCGCAGCACCTTGATCGCCACGGCGCGCCCGAGCCTGGTGTCGCGGGCCCGGTACACGACGCCCATGCCGCCTTCGCCGAGGGTGTCGACGATCTCGAAGTGCCCGAAGCTGTCGCCAGGCACGATCAACGGGCTCCTCCGATCAATGGACTGGAGCCTATGGTGCCTGTGCGCGCCGGTCAAGGACGGCTCAGGCGCGCACACCCACCGTCAGCAGGTACTCGCGGGGAACGCACGTGCCGAGCTCCGTCGAGAAGCCCGCGTGGAAGGCGACGAAGTCCTTGCGAAGGGTTTCTCGCCGCTCTGGTTCCAGGCTCCCGGCGAGCGCCCGGGTGGGCCCGTAGCCCGTGGAGAAGGTGTCCCAGGCGGCTTCGGCGCTCGGCTCGCGGTAGTAGGAGACGCTTTTCTCGAACCGGAGCTCGAACAGGCTCCCGAGCAGCACCCGCACCCGCTCGGGATGGCCCCATTCGAAAGGGGAGCGGGGGGCCGGAGTGGGCGGGGGAGGCATGAAGGCCTTCATCACCCGGAACATCCGGGCCACGTTGCTCTCGGGCGTCCAGGTGGTGAGGACGATCCGGCCGCCCTTTCGGCAGACGCGAGCGAGCTCGTCGGCGGCGGCCTCCTGACGGGTGGCGAACATGACGCCGCACGTGGACACCACGGCGTCGAAGGCGCCGTTCTCGAAGGGGAGGCTCTCGGCGTCGCCGAGCCGGTAGTCGATCTTCAGCCCTTCCGCCTCGGCCTTGGCCCGGGCGGCCGCGAGGAGGTCCCCTGCGATGTCGACCCCGGTCACCGAGGCGCCGCGCCGGCTGACGACGCGCGAGGTCCAGCCGGTGCCGGTCGAAAGGTCGAGGATCCGCTCGCCCGGACGGGGGTCGAGGCGCAGGACGCAGTGCTCGATGGAGTCCGCGATCCCATAGCTGATCCGGTCGTAGTCCTTGCCGCCCGAGCTCCAGACCGCCGCCGGCCGCTCGTTGTGCTGCTGAATCCTGCCGCTCATTCCTGGTTTCTCCTTCGCTCTCTGCTCTATACGGCAAGCGCAGGTGGAAACCGCCAGACGGGGCTCGGATTTTTCTAGGATTTTCCTCGGAGGGGGGGGAGCTCCTTATAAAGGATGGTCGCGGACTCGAGGTCCGGCGTGAGGGCCCCCCGGGCGTACCCGGGGATGACGCCCACGGTGACATAGCCGAGAGACCGGTAGAGGAGCTCGGCGCTGCTGCCCGTCACGGTGTCGAGGGTGAGGAGCGTCCGCCCCTCCGACCGGGCGACCGCCTCGAGCTCGGTCATGAGCGCCCGGGCCACCCCCCGGCGGCGGGCGCTCGGATGCACGAGCATCTTCGCGACCTCCGCGCGATGTCGCTGGTTGGGAGGCGTCCCGAGGTCGAGCTGGACCGTGCCCACGATCCGGGCGTCCCGGCGAGCCACGACCACGCGCCGGGTGCTTGAGAGCACCCCGGGCAGCACGCTCTCGCGCCAGAACGCGCGCGCTTCCTCGCGCGAGAACGGGACGAAGAAGCTCACGCCGGCGCCACCGTGGACGACGGCGTGCAAGACCTCGCCCAGCATGTCGATGTCGCGTTCGACGGCGGGGGCGCCGGGTCGGTCGGGCCGCCACTCCTCGACCCGGATCTC
The DNA here is from genome assembly GCA_963742595.1 of uncultured Acidobacteriota bacterium. GTDB lineage: Bacteria > Acidobacteriota > Vicinamibacteria > Fen-336 > Fen-336 > CAVPGH01. The sequence goes on from CAVUMT010000001.1 coordinate 4,467,897, forward strand.
GCTCACGGCGCGCACGTGAAGCTTGCCGCGTCGGTGGGATCGCCCTGGCCCGTGTACTTCGCGACCTGCGGATGGGGACAGAGCGGCCGCGTGGCCTGCGCCCCTCGGGCCGGGTCGCCGTCTCGATACTGCGTGGCGAGGAGCCCCGACGGGGGGGTGCCCGCCTCCACCCATCTCTCGAGGGCGAGGAGGACGTTCCGGCGCGGGTCGTCCCGGGGGCCGGCCCCGTCCTGGCCGAAGGAGCTCGGCCCCGCCCCGCCGTCGCAGTGCTTCATTCCCGGGATCATGTAGAGACGTACGAACGCCTCCGTCTCCTGTCGCCCCAGACGGCTCACCACGCTGTCGTAGTAGTCGATCGTGTTCCAGGCCGAGATCGCGGCATCGTTCCAGCCGTGGTAGAGGACGAGCTTGCCGCCTCGCGCCTTGAACGCCGAGAGGTCCGGGTCCGTCGCGTCGAGGGCGTGGGCCGTCTTCTCGCGGGCCGCCGTGAGCGCCTGCGGGACGCTCGCCGTCCGGTAGTCCCAATCGGCCCTCTCGTAGACGATGTTGGAGAAGTAGCCGGACTGGAAGGCGAACGAGAGGCTCTTCCCTGGAGCCGGACCCGTGATCCAAAGCCCCCACCCCCCGTCGCCCGTCTCCGCGCCGGGCACGTGTCCGGGGAAGATCCGCAGCCCTTCCGCGTCGCGCGGGCCCTCGTAGAGAGCGCGCAGGGCGGCCACCTGGGGCGCGGTCAGGCAGGCCTCCGAGTCACCTTCCCGGCACGACAGGATCGCCGGGTCGAAGCGGCATGCGGGCGGATCCCCGATGACGCCGTCCGTCACCCCGTCCTTGGCGTCGCAGGCGGCGTCGACCGCCTTCGCGATCGCCGGGAGCTTGCTCGGGGGGATGTAGCTCGCGGGATCGACGGTGGTCGCTTGCGAATCCGCGAGGACCTTCGAGAGCAGGCGCGTCCAGTTGTTGGCGGGCGCGCCCGCGACGACGCCGTCGTAGTCGGCGGGAAAACGCTGGACCTCCATCAAGGCCTGCCGCCCCCCGTTCGAGCAGCTCGCGAAATACGAGCGCCGCGCCTCCCGGCCGTAGAACGCCCGGATCGTCGACTTCGCGAGCTCGGTCATCACGTGGATCGCGCGGTAGCCGAAGTCGGTCACCTTCTCGGGATGCCCGAGGGCCCAGCTCGCGTCGGTGACCTTTCCGGAGTGCCCCGTGTTCGTGCCGGCCGTGGCGTACCCCTGGCGCACCGCCGAGGCCATCGCGCGGAAATTGATCTCGCCGGCGAACCCTCCGTTTCCCTGGCCCCGGAACTTACCGTTCCAGCCCTCCGCGGGCATCCACACCTCGATCAGGACGGCGGAGTCCGCGCTCGGCGTGGCGAGCAGGGCCACGCGGCAGAAACGGGGCACCGTCTTGTAGAGGGAGGGATCGCCCCCGAGCCAGGGGGACTGATCCGCGGGCGGCGTGAAGTCACCGGAGACGATTCCCGCGAAGGCGACCTTCGTTTGCGGCACCGCGAGCCGACCGAGACGCCTGCACGAATCGGCGCGGGAAGGCGGCGCAGGCTCCTGGAGACCCGCCCCGAGCAGGGCGGCGATCGTCGTCGTCGCAAGGACGCTACTCATGCGGAGCCTCCACTTCGATGGCTGGGGGACGGGGAGACAGGCGGTCGAGGAGCGCCATCTCGCCGGCGAAGAGCGCTATGCGCAGACCGGCTCGGGCGAGCATGACGAGCTGCTGGGCCGCGACCATGAAGACGATGCCGGCCCAGGTGGCCGCGGGAAAGACGTTTCGAAGGGCGAGATAGGCGGCGGCCACGAGGAGCAGGACGAGGGTGTTGCCGCCCCAGAGGCCGAGCGTCGCCATGGGGTGGCGAGCCACGAGGCGCAGGCTGGACCAGTAGAGCCGAAGGGTGCTTTGGCTGTCCTCTCGCACGACGCGGATCCGGGCGAGATCGAGGGCGACGAGCGCCCCCACCACGATCCCGGCGAGAAGCACCACCCGGAGGAGGGCGATCGCGACGTCCGTCGGCGGCCACGGGGCGTCCTCGAGGGATTTCGAGAGCGCCTTCGTGGCCGCGAGCGCCAGCCCCCCGGCCACGAGCACCACGGCTCCCGCGACGAAACCCACCCGGACGAAACGCCCGGCGAAGTGTCCGGCGCCGCGGCCGAAGCGGTGCAGGAAGCGCCGCGAATCGTCCGTGGTCAGGACGTCGAGAGCGCCCCCCGTGGTGAAGGCATTGGCGAGAAGGGCGAGGAGGCCCGCCGCGGCGGCGAACACCGGAAGTGCGCGCAGCCGCCCGTCGTCGCGCAGCATCTCGGCGACGAGGCCCATGGAGAAGCCTTCGAGGAGCCGGTCGCCCTCGGGCGAGGGGCCGAGCGCGCTTCCCAGCACGACGAAGGCGGGAAGCGCCGCGGCTCCGGCAAGAACGAGGTTCACGAGCCAGAGCGTGACGGCGAGCCGTGGCTGAAGCACCGCCTCTCGAATGCCGGTCCGCAGAAGGGCGAGCGTCACGCTACAGGCCCAGGAAGGCGAGGCCGTGCTGGACCCAGAACATCCACCGGGCTCCCCAGTGCACGGCGGCGCGCGAGTCGCCGTCGACGCGACGCGCGTTGTTGAGCGCGCTCACGTCCAGGGGCAGCTTTCCGTCGGGGTCCACCCGGGCCGAGAGGAGGCGCTCCTTGCGGGAGAACTCGTAGCGGATCCAGCGCTCTCGACCGTCCCAGGTCCGGCGCTCGGGGGGCACGCCCTCGAACACGAGCTCCACGTCCACGGGGAGCACGACCTCGCCCCGCCGGCGGACCATGACGGTGCTCTCGTAGAGCCGTGTCTTCTTCTCGTCGGCCGCCTTCTCCTGCTTCTCCGCGGCGTCCTCGAGCACGGTCTCGCGCTTGCCCTGGCGCTCGATGACGCCGCGCGGCTCGCTCGCCTTCGCGGACTTGACCGACGAGACCTCGTAGTCGACGAGGCCCGTCTGCTCGACGAGCGTCGTGAAGAACGTCCGCAGATCCTGGCCCGACACTTCCTGGGCCACCGCGTAGAAGTCCTCGCTCCCCGGGTGGCGAAAGCGCCACCGCTCCGAGTAGGTGCGCATCACCCGGGCCATGGTCGCGCGGCCCAGCCGCCTCTCGAGCGTCTGCAGGACGAGATCCGGGCGGGCGTAGGAGTTGAAGCCGTAGTTGCCGAAGGAAGAGTACCGCCAGGCCGGCCGGCGGATCGCGTCGAAGAGGCGCTGGGGTCCGTTCCCCATGCGGGCCAGCTCGAGACTTCCGAGGTGGAGGCCGAACAGCTCGGCGATCGAGGTCTCCTTCCCGTACCCCAGATCCATGGCCTGGCCCGAGGAATAGGAGGTGAGCCCCTCGTCCAGCCAGGCCTCCTCGAACTCGTTGCTGCCCACGAGCCCGTACCAGAACTGGTGCCCGAGCTCGTGGACGATGACCTCTTCGTTGAGGTGCACGCGGTCGAGAGGCCAGCGGTTGAGGAGGAAGGACGTGCCCCCGGTGATGAAGGTCGGGTACTCCATGCCCGCGGAGCCCATCCCGCCTCTCGCGGGATCCACGATCGTGAGGGTGGGATAGGGGTAGCGGCCGTAGGCGAGGCCAAAGTGCTTCAGGGCCAGCTTGGCCGCAACGACGAGCCGCTCGAGCTGGGGGAGGTGCTGGGGCTGAAGCAGGAACGTCATCTCCACGTCGGTGAGCCGGACCTCGTCCAGGGTCCGGCCGAGGAGCCGCGCGGTTTCCGCGTACTCCCCGGGAGTGACGTCCTCGCTGGCGGAGAACCTCCGCTTCACCTCCACGAAGCCGGGGTCGGCGGTCCAGGCGAAGTCGTGGATGTCCGCCTGCTCGTGGGTGTACGTGGTCGTCTGGTCGGCGTTCTCGCGCCGCTCGATGCGCCGGCCCGTGGCCCCCACCGCGAAGTGCCGGGGCACGGTGATCTCCACCCGGTAGGCCCCGTAGTCCGCGTAGAACTCCGAGTGGGCGTGGAACTGGTGGCAGTTCCACCCTCCTTCTGTCCGTCCCCGAACTCCCGCCGGCTCGTACACCCCGAGCTTGGGGAACCACTGGCCCGCGAGGTAATAGTCGCGGACGTAGCCGGTCCTCGCATAAACCTTCGGGAGCTGGGCGGTGAAGGCGATATCGAGGCTCACGCTGCCGCCCGGGGGGACGGGTCGGGGCAGGGCGACGCGCGTCACCGTCTCGTCCCGGACGTTGTCGTCGTCGGGGTGCTCGAGCGTGCGGTGGGGGAGCAGGTCCGTCCCGTCCGCCAGGCGCATCGAGGTGACGTCGATCCATCCCCACCCCTCCTCGCGCGCCAGGTCGTCGCGAAGCCGCCCCCTCGACTCGCGAAAGAACGTGCTCTCCGTGTTCTTGAAGGCGTTCAGGTAGAGATGGAACCAGAGGTCGCCCACCGGCTCGGTGGAGGGGTTCCGCCACGTGAGTCGCTCGGTACCCTTGAGCTGCTTGCTCAGGGCGTCGAGGCGTACCTCGATGCGGTAGTCCACCACGCGCTCCGAGCGCTCGGGCAAGGGATCGCCCGGCGCCGGACCGGGAACGAGGAGGGCGAGGAGCGCGGCGAGGACGCGCACGCTCAGCTCAGCTGCAGGATGATGCCGTCGGGGTCCTTGAAGTAGACGCGGCCGGAGCCCGGCGGGCTCTGGGGGTCGAGGTCGTGGTCGCGAAGCGCCTTCGTACGATCCTCGAAGCTCCGAACGGCGGTCGGCCGGAAGCTGATGTGGTCGACTCCGGGGGGCGTGGGCGGGAAGCCCGTGCTCGCCGCCCCGGGACCGAAGAGGGCGATCCACTGGGCGCCCACGTCCATGAAGACGGAGCCCGAGGACCGGCTACGCTCGGTGGCCCCGAGGTGCTCCGCGTAGAAGCGGGCGGAGCGCTCGAGGTCGCTCACGCGGAGAGCGAGATGGTCGATGCCGCCGACCTCGATCGGCGCCCGCTCGGGGGAAGCGGCCGTCGCCCCAGGCCACGCGCCCAGCGCGAGCAGCCCGGAGACGAGCTCTCGCCGGGAGAGGGTTCCCTTCTCGAACCGATCGACCAGGCCTTCGATGGCGTGCCGCATCGCTGCCTCCGATACGGGCCCTATCGTATCCCCCTACCGGCGGGAAGCGAGGTAATGGCGCAGCGACTCCGCCAGGTCCTCGGGCAAGGAGGCGGCCGTGGCCGCCCGCAGGATGCGGGGGGTCTCTCGATAGCTCTCGACGAACGCGAGGCAACGGGGGCAGGCCGACACGTGGGCCTCGATCGCCTCGTGGTCGGGGGAGAGAGCGTCCCTTCGAGGTATTCCATCAGCATCGCAACACCGTCCTTGCACACGACGGGCCCTTTCATCGCTTTCCCCCCACGAGATCTCCCAGGTACCCGCGCAGCATGAGGCGCGCCCGGTGAACGCGCTGCCGCACCGCGGCGGCGTCGATCCCCAGCACGTCCGCGACGTCCGCGGTTCTCATCTCCTCGAGGTCGCGCAGGACGAAGGCGTCGCGGTAGATGTCGGGCAGGCGCTCGAGGCCGCGCCGTGCCTTCTCCGCGAGGACCTTCCGGTCGAGGAGCTCGTCGGCCCGGCTCGCGGCGAGGAGGTCGGCCGGCTCGGCCGCGTGAATGCCGTCGGCGTCGAAGCGGGGGAGGAACGCTTCGAGCGACTCCGTGGGGCGCCGGGCCCGCGCTCGCCGCTGCATGAGGGCGGCGTTGGTCGCGATCCGGTAGAGCCACGTGGAGAATCGGGAGTCCCTCCGAAACGCGGGCAGCCCACGGTAGACGGCGAGGAAGGTCTCCTGGAGCACGTCCTTCGCCTCGGCCTCGGAGACGAGCCGGCACGCCAGCCGGTACACCCGGGACCGATACCGGGAGACGAGCTGCTCGAAGGCGCTCTCGTCCCCCGCCGCGGCGCGGACCGCGAGCGATTCGTCGTCCTCTTCCGCGGCGGGGACCGGCATCCTGCCCGAGCTTAGCTGGTCTCCACCCGCTCGTACCGCAGCGGGAAGCCGGCGCGTGTCGTGCGGACCTCCTCGATCGCGACGCGGACCGCCGTTTCCGGCTCCCAGAGGACCTGCGCGGTGCCCGTGATCTGCACGAGGTCGCCGCCCTCGAAGTCCACGAAGAGCAGCCCGGCCCGCGGGTGTCCCATGAGGTTGCCGAGGGTGTTGAACATGTTGTTGCCGGGATAGTCGTCGAACTCGAGCGTCCGGTCGTCGCGCACGCGGACGAACCCGGGTCGGCCGCCGCGGTGGGAAGCGTCGGCGCCACCCTCGGGATGCCAGGTCGCGATGAAGAGCGTGTCGGCGCGTGCGACGAGGACGCGCGACCGCTCGTCGAGAGCCGACGCGCGTCGCGCGGGGCTCGCCCGTCGCGCGCTCTCCGCGACCAGGCGGCGCTCCTGGATGTACTTGGGGCAGTTGCCGTAGACCTCGTCCGCGAGCAGGACGAGGCCGTCGGGCGACGGCCGCCCCTGGCCGTTCACACGGAGGCGCCGGCGCGTGCGCGGGTCGAACACCAGGAGGCCCAGCGTCGGGCGCTGCCGCAGGTTCCCGGCCAGTGGATCCCCGGGAATCGGCCTCGCGGCGATCTGCAGCCGGTCATCGTCGGCGACCTCCAGGAAGCCGGCGGGGCCCGTCAGGGGCGAGGCCCAGGGCCGGCCCTGCCCGTCCAGGGAAGCCGCCACCGCCATCCGCTGGTTCCTCAGGAAGGTCCGAGCGGCGGGCGGGATCTCCGAGGCGACGATCCCCCGCACGCGCTCGGCATCCTCGCGCACTCCGAGACGTCTCTGAACCTGGATCTCGCCGGGGTGAAAGCCCGTCATATACCTTGAGATGCCGAGGAATTACCAGTGTGACGGCGGGCGAATGGGGTGTACGCTCTTGGCCCACTTGTTGCTCATTTGATCCCCGGAGCGAGAGCCTGAGGATGAAGAGCTTCTGGGTTATATTCAGTAAGTCGTTGAACAAGGCGCTGTTGCGAATGGGCGGGGAGAGGGCCTGATCGCATGCTAGGTGTCCGAGTTCCCGACAGTTGGGTCGCCATGACCGGCGATCTGTCGCTCCTTCGGCTCGTCTTCTCGACCCGTCCACTTTCCTGGCTGTCCGCCCTGAGCACCGGGCTGACCCTGCTTCTCGTCGGCTTCCTGGTTCCCACAGGTCACCCACCCGGCTCGTTCGTGCTCATAGCACTCGGGGGCGCGCTCGGGGCCTTCTTCATCGCGTGGCCCTTCGAGGCGCGGCTGGCGCGGCGGGGTCACCTCCTGGCGCAGGTGGCGGAGGAGCTGTCGGGGCGAAGGGTGCGCGCCCTGCAGGCGCCGTCGGCGTTTCGCGATCCCCTGTCGATGCTCGCCGAGGGGTTCAACGACGCGCTCGCCCAGGTGGAGGACCGGTTGCTCGGGAACGCCGTGCAGAGCAGCGGGGAGATGATCGCGATCACGGACGTCGACGGTCGCTTCAGCTTCGTGAACCGCGCGTTCCTGCAGGCCTACGGCTACACGGAGGAGGAGGTCCTCGGGCAGCCCGCCGACCTCGTGGGGTCTCGCGGGAATCCCGCCGGCCTGCGCGAGAGGGTGAAGGCGGACACGAGGCGGGGCGGATGGGTCGGGGAGGTGATGACGCGGCGGAAGGACGGGACGGAGCTCCCGGTTTCGCTGCGCACTTCCCCCATCCGCGACGAGGCGGGGGAGCACCTCGGCCTCGTGGCCATCGCCCACGACATCACGGAGCGGCGGACCCTGGAGGTCCGGCTGCACCAGGCGGAGAAGATGGAGGCGGTAGGCCGGCTCGCCGGGGGAGTGGCCCACGACTTCAACAACCTGCTCGGCGTGATCCAGGGCTACGGAGAGCTGCTGAAGAGGCACGTGGGCCCGCGGGATCCGGGGCGCGAGAAGCTCGACCAGATGATGAAGGCCTCGCAGCGCGCGGCCGCCCTCACCCGCCAGCTCCTCGCGTTCGGCCGGCGGCAGATGATGGAGCCGCGCGTGCTCCGGCTCGACTCGCTGCTCGCGGACTCGGAGCCGCTCCTGCGCCGCCTCGCCGGCGAGGACCTCGACATCGAGTTCCAGAAGGCGCCCGGCCTCGCCTGCGTGCGGGCGGACGCGGGGCAGATCGACCAGGTCCTCATGAACCTCGTCGCCAACGCCCGCGACTCGATGCCCCAGGGAGGCCGGATCTTCATCGAGACCGCGAACGTGGAATGGGCCGCGGGCGGCTGTCCCGGGCCCTTCCCCGCCCCCGCGGGCCGCTACGTGCGGCTCTCCGTGCGCGACACGGGGACGGGCATCGACGCGAAGACGCTCACCCACATCTTCGAGCCGTTCTTCACCACGAAGGAGACGGGACGGGGGACCGGCCTCGGCCTCGCCACCGTCTACGGGATCGTGAAGCAGAGCGGCGGCTACATCGACGTCAAGAGCGAGCCGGGGAAGGGGAGCACGTTCGCCGTCTACTTGCCCACGGTGGAGGCGGAGCCGGAGCCGGTGAAGACCGTTGCCCCCGCCGCGTCCACGTCGGGAGGCCAGACGATCCTGGTGGTGGAGGACGAGGATTCGCTGCGCGAGGTGGCGCGCGAGGTCCTGGAGTCGAACGGCTACCGCGTGCTCACCGCGTCCTGCGGCAACGAGGCCCTCTCCGTTTCCGCCGCCCACCCGGAGCCGGTGCGGCTCCTTCTCGCCGACGTGGTCATGCCCGGGATGAGCGGCCCCGAGCTCGCCGCGCGGCTGCGGCCGCAACGGCCGGAGATGAGTGTTCTCTTCATGTCCGGCTACGCGGAGGAGGTCCTCGCCCAGCACGGGACGATCCGCGGCACCCGGCTGCTCACGAAGCCCTTCAGCGTGGCCGCCCTCGCGGAGAGCGTCCACGACGTGCTGGAAGAGGCGAAAGTCTAGCGGCTGTCGTCCCCGGGGCCGAAGAAGGTGCGCAAGCCCGGCATCGCGCGCGCGCCCCAGAACGCCAGGGCCGAGCCGTCGGGCCACTCCCGGCTCTCCACCGCGTACCCGCGGGCGCGCAGCCTCTCGGCGAGCGTGCGGGTGAATGCGGGAACGTCGAGAAGGTCGCTCTTGCGGTGCGGGTCGTAGCGCCCCCAGTCGAGGTAGAAGCGGACGTCCGCTTTCGGCGCGCCGTCCACGAGGGCGAGAAGCTCTTCCGCCCCCTGGCCGACCGGGAAGACCGATTGCGCGACGGCGTTTCCGAACACCTTGGGGAGCCGCAGGGGGGTGTCCACCGCGGCGAACCCCGCCTCGTCCACGCCGAAGAGCGCGCGCGCCTTCGCCTCCGGTGAGGTCCGGAAGCGGCCGTCGATCGCGGGGACGACACGCTCCGCGAGCCAGGTGCGGTGCGCGTCCTGGAACGTGCGCGCGTACTCGTAGGGGCTCGTCGAGGGGATGAACACGGCCACGAGCGGCCGGAGCGACGACCCGATCTCGCGGTCGAGACGGGCGGCGAGCCGGGCCCCTTCCATCATCTCGTCGCCGTAGAGGACGTAGAGCGTCGGATACCGCCGCTCGGAAGCGGCGTCGTATCCGGGCGGCAGGTAGACGCGCACCTTTCGCTTTCCGCCGCCCCACTTGAGGTGGGCGGACTGCGCGGCGTCCGCCTCGATCTCGAGGTCTTCGATCCGGCCGCGCAGGTCCGTCGCGGCGATCGCGGCGGGCCTCTCCGCCTTGGGCATGTAGAGCAGCGACACCGGGCCCGCGTAGCTCAGCGACTCGCCGGCGGCGGGGTTCGCGGGGTCGGCGAGCGGCGTCCCGTCGCTCTTGGCGAGCTGGTAGGCGATCCGCGCGTCCGGGGCGAGCTCGAGCGAGGCGTACTGCACGTCGGTACCCGGCACGCGCCGCAGGGCTACCTCCGCGTTCGTCTCGAGCCAGTCGCCTCGGAGGGCCACGTCCGTCTCGGGTCCCCGATAGAAGATGGTGACGAACCGATCGTCCTCGACGATCGGGGACGAGGCTCGACCCTCGAGCCAGTCGTTCACGCGGCGGGTGAGGCCGGAGCTCGCCTCGGTCGCGCTCGCGGCGGGGGCCGAGAGGGGCGCCTTGGCAGGCACCACGTCCACGGCGGCGATCTCTCCGTAGGAGTCGCGGGCGAAGATCCGCCCCTCCGCGAAGGACGGCGGCGTCCAGGCGAGGCGCGAGAACAGGGAGAGCGCCGCCTTCTCGGCGTAGCCTTCGGCGCTCGCGGGCGCGACCGCGAGCGTGCCTTCCTTCGTGAGCACCACCAGGTGGTCGTCCACCACGATGGGGAAGCCGTCGCCGGGGGCCCGCGACCGCCACTTGAGCGCGCCCGTCCTGGCGTCGACGCAGGACAGGAAGCGGCCGGAGTAGCCGAAGACCAGGCCGTTCCAGGCGATCGGGGTCGCGTAGTTGAGCTTCAGCTCCTTGGTCGTCCACGCGACATCGGGACGAGTGGCCACCCGCAGCAGGACGGATTCGTCGTTCCGATACGTGAGGAAGAGCTCGCCGGGGGCCGTGACCACGGGGTTCAGGATCCGGGCGTAGAAGCCATTGCCCCCGTGCTCGTGGCTCCACAGCTCGCGGCCGTCCCGGGGATCGAGAGCCACGAGGCGCTTGTCGCCGCCCGCGATGAGGCGGCCCTCCGCGAGGAGGGGCGACTGGTAGCTCGCGTCGTCCGATCCCGTGCGCCACGCGGTCGCTCCCGTCTTCCTGTCCAGGGCGGTGATCGCCTTGTCGGGAGCGCCTCCGGTCAGGACGATCACGAAGCGATCCGTGACGAGGGGCGACGTGGTGAAACCCCAGTGCGGCTCGGCGGCCCCGAGCTCGCTCACGAGCTGCCGCTTCCAAAGGGGCGCGCCGTCGCGTGCGCCCACGGCCAGGAGGTCCCCCCGCGGCCCCAGCGCGTACACGACGCCGTCGTCGATGGCCGGGGTCGAGACGGGGCCGCCCGTCGAGCCGTCGCGGGCGGGGAACGCCGGTCCCAGCGGCCGTCGCCATTCCTCGCGGCCGGTGTCGGAGGAGAAGGAGACGAGGTAGTCGGTCGTCCCGTCCGTGAACATCGTGACCGCGTGGCCGTCCTGCACCGCGATCCCGGAGTAGCCGCCGCCCAGCGGGCGCTTCCAGCGAACGGTCAGCGAGAAGTCGCGCGCGAAGACGCGGCGGCCCGTGGTCGCGGTGCCGTCGAACGCGGCGCCGCGCCAGCGCGGCCAGCCGGGATCACGCGATGACGAAGGGACGTCGGAGGCGGCGACGACGGAGGGGGCGAGCAGGAGAACGCACGCGAGCGCGCTTCGCTTCATGGCTGGTCATTCTAGGAGGCCTCGCGCGGCGGAACATGAAACGCGTCCAGCGACTTGGAGACGAGCATGACGAGGCTCTCCGCGACGAGCGCCGGCTTTTCCTCTCCTTCGATCTCCACGGTGTGGCGCGTCGTGACGAGCGTGCGCCCCGGCTCCTTCCGTGCCACGTCGAGAAGCACGATCCGGTCGCGAATGCGCGCACCCGCCCGGACGGGAGCCACGAAGCGCACGCGGTTCAGGCCGTAGTTGAGGAGGGTGCTGCCTTCGGGGGGCACGAGGCCGGCCGCGTATCCGAAGCGCGCGAGCAGGGAAAGGCTCAAGAAGCCGTGGGCCACGGTGGTGCGGAGCGGGCTCTCCCGCTTCGCGCGCTCGAGGTCGACGTGGATCCACTGGCGATCGTCGGTGGCGTCGGCGAAGCGGTCGATGCGGTCCTGGTCGAGGGGCAGCCAGTCGCTGACGAAGAGCTCCTGTCCGATTCGGCCCGAGACCCCGGACCAGTCCAGTCCCTTTTCGCTCATCGTTCACCCCGTGGCTTCGTGCCGCAGTCTCCCACGTCCTCCGCGAGCAGGGCCTTCACGATCGCATCGAGGCGGCGGCCACTCTCCTCGCCACGGTGCACCTCGCCGATCGTGCGCTCGCGGATCCGGCCGCAGCGGTCGAGCAGGTAGAGCGTCGGCCAGTACTGGTTGCCGAGGGCCTTCCAGTAGCGGTAGTCGTTGTCGAGGAGGTGGGGGAAGGGGATCCGATGCTCGCGCACGTGGTCCACGACTGCGTCCCGGCGGCGCTCGTGCTCGAACTCCGGCGTGTGGACGCCCACGGCGGCGAAGCCCTTGTCGGCGTAACGGGCAAAGGCGTCCCTGACCCAGGGAACGGTGCGGACGCAGTTGATTCAGCCGAAGGTCCAGACGTCGAGGAGGACGACCTTACCCCGGAGGTCCTGGAGGCGAACGGGGGTGCCCACCCAGCGTGCGGGGTCCTGGTGGGGAAACTCCGGGGCGAGGGCGATCAGGAGAGCCGCCGACCCGACGAGCACAGCGGACGGTGGCATCGGCTCGCCTATTCCGAACGGAGGACGCGGGCGGGGTGCAGCCGGGCGGCGCGCAGCGCCGGCACGTAGCTCGCGAGCAGGGCCAGGGCGGCTACGCCCAGGACGATCGCGGCGTAGGTCGGGGGATCGGAAGCACTCACGCCGTGGAGGAGGGACGAGAGCACGCGGCTCAGCGCGAGGGAGGCGGCGACGCCGAGTGCTGATGCCCAGGGCTGCCAGGCTCAGGCCCTGGCGCACGACGAGCCGGAGGAGATCGCGGGGGCCCGCCCCGAGGGCCATGCGGATCCCGAACTCGCGGTTTCGCTGGCTCACCGTGTACGCGATCGTGCCGTAGAGGCCGATGGCGGCGAGGGCGGCGGCGAGGGCCGCGAAGACGCCCAGGAGCTGCATCGCGAAGCGCTGTCCCGCCGTGACCTGGGCCATGTAGCCGCGCAGGGTGCGCACGTCGTAGAGCGCCAGCTCGGGATCGATCTTGCGCACCTCGCCCCGGACGATCTCGGCCACCCGCGCGGGGGGCAGGGGCGAGCGCACGACGAAGTAGAACGAGTTGAACGGCCAGAGCCCCAGCGTGGCGTAGGTCTGCTCGCGGCCGTCGCGCCCCGGGTGGTCCTGGCGGACGTGCTCGACGACACCCACGATCAGGGCGTCGTCGCGCTCCTGGGCCGCGCTGCGCACCTTGAGGTGCCGCCCGATCGGATCCTCGCCCGGAAAGGCCTTCTGCGCGAGGAGCTCGTCGATCACGACCACCTTCCGGCCCTCCTTCACGTCGGCCCAGGTGAGCTCGCGCCCCTTGAGGAGGCGCGCTCCGAGCGCGCGGAAGTACCCCGGAAGCACCACGTGGTTGTCCGATTCCACGGCGCCCCAGTTCTCCTCGGTGCGCGCGATCGAACGCGTACTCGTTCGTCCAGAAGCGGCCGCTCATGGGCAGCGGGAAGCTGGCGCTGAAGCCCTGGATGCCCGGCTGCGTTTCGCATGCGCGCCGTTCAGGTCCTCGAAGAAGCGGACGTGGTCGGGCGGGTTGGGGTAGCGCAGCTGGGGCAGCGCGAGCTGGAAGGTCACGAGCTCGGCGGCCTCGAAGCCGGGCCGGGCGGCCTGGAGCGCCGCGAAGCTGCGGATCATCAGGCCCGCGCCCACGAGCAGCACGAGCGAGAGCGCTATCTCGCCCGCGACGAGGATCCGGCGAGGCGCGCGCGCGGCGCTCGTCCGCCCGCGAGGCGCGTCCCGCTCTTGATCGCGTCGTGAAGGTCGACGCGGGACGACTGCAGGGCGGGCACGAGGGCGAAGACGAGGACGGTGAGGAGCGAGGCGTCCGAGCGTGAAGAGGAGGACGCGCCCGTCGAGGTCCACCGCGTCGATGCGCGGGATGTCGGCCGGAGCCAGGCGCACGAGGATCGCGACGAGCCCCTCCGCGAGGAGGACGCCGAGCGCGGCGCCGCGCCCCCGCGAGGAGCAGCCCCTCGGTCAGGAGCTGGCGGACGAGACGAGCCCGGCTCGCGCCCGAGAGCGGCCCGCGCTCCGAGCTCGTGCTCGCGCTCCGCGGCCCGGGCCAGCAGGAGGTTCGCGACGTTGCCGCAGGCGATCAGCAGCACGAACCCGACCGCCCCGAACAGCACGAGCACCGTCCGGCGCACGGAGCTCACGAGGTCGGCGTGCAGCGGGCGCACCAGGAGGCGGAACGGCTGCTGCTTGTAGGCCGGGAACTCGGAGATGAGCTGCTGCACGAGCCGGTCGGTGCGCCTGCTGCGCCTGCTCGCAGGCTCACGCCGGGAGCGCAGGCGCACGAGGGCGCGCATCCAGCGGAAGCGGGGCAGGGTGTGGAAGTCGAACGTGAACGGCCGCCAGGCGTCGAGCCGCTTCGGGAGGCCGGCCTCGCGGGGCAGCAGCAGCTCGAGGTTCGCGGGGCAGCACGCCCACCACCTGGGTGGACTGGCCGTCGAGGACGATCGAGCGTCCCACGATCCCGGGGTCGCCGCCGAAGCGCTCCTGCCAGAGGCCGTGGCCGAGCAGCAGCACGGGCGCGGCGTTGGCGAAGCCGTCCTCCGCGGTGAAGGCGCGGCCGATGCAGGGGCTCGACGCCCAGGAGGTGGAGGAAGTTCCAGCGGATGCCGCCGATCTGGAGCTGGACCGGCTCGCCCACGCCGGTGAGCGTTCCCGTGTTGTCGCGCACGGACGCGACGTCCTCGAAGACCCCGGCCCGCTCGCGCAGGTCCTCGATCTCGGGCGGCGACACGGAGGGCAGGGAGGTCTGCCCGTCGCTCATGACGCGGATGAGGGCCAGCCGCTCGGGGTCGCGATAGGGGAGCTCGGCGAGCAGCACGCCGCTCACCACGCTGAACATCGTCGTGTTGACCGCGATCCCCAGGGCCAGGGTGACGACGGCGACCGTGGCGAATCCGGGCCGCCCGCGGAGCGCGCGCCATCCGTAGCGGAGGTCCTGGGCGAAGCTGTCCATGACGCGAGAGGCTCTCAGTTGCGCGAGAGGGGGAGCCCCTGCTTCCGGGCGAGCCGGCGGTACTCCGGACGCGACGAGGGAGGGAGGACCCGCTCCGCGTTTTCGATGAAGACCCCCTCCGACTTGAGCACCAGGAGGATGAAGCTCACCAGGGCCTCCGCCCCGTTGAAGTTGCAGTGGCCGTACCGCTCGATCGTGATGGGGAGGAGCAGGTCCAGCGAGCCGGACGCAAAGACCTTGAGCGCGTAGAGCGACTCGTGCCAGATCGGCACCTGCTGGTCGTAGCGGGTGTGGAGGGTGACGAGGGGCCGGGAGAGGGCGCCCGTCGTGTCGTAGTAGGCGCTCATCTCCGCGACGGCCGCGGGGCTCGCGGCGAGCCTCTTCACGAATAGGTTGAGGAGCAGGTCGTTGCTCGACCCGAAGTAGACCGTGAACCGGTTTTCGAACGGCTGGCCGCCCAGCTTCGCGATGGCGTCGTTGGTTCCGAAAACGTTGTACCAGAGGGCGTCACGGAGCGACCGCTCCGCGCTCGCCCAGAAGTTCGCGGGATTCGGGTCCGTGGGGACGCGCGCGACCGCCATGAGCTCCAGCGTCTTCCGGATGTTGGCGGGAGCGAAGATCGTGGGGCGGACGACCTGGGAATAGTAGGCGTCCCAGTTGGCGATGAGCGCGGGGGGAATGCGGGTGACCCGCCCGGGGATGAGGTGCGGGAAGAAGTAGTCGAACACCACGCGGAAGTCCCCGTAGTACCCGATCTGTCCCTGGAAGCTCCCGATGGGCCCGCAGGTGGCGAGCCCTCCCGCGAAGAGGTCCGGTCGCTGCTCGGTGGCGAGGGTGGTGATGAGCCCCCCCTCCGACGCCCCGACCACGTACACCTGGTCGGCTGCGCCCTTCGCGTTCTCGAACACGCTCACGAGGTCGACCACGTCCGCGAGCCCCTGCCGCACCGCCGTGCCGTTCACGCTGTAGCTCGTGGTGGCGAACGCGTAGCCGAGGGCGGTGACGACGTCGGGGAGCGACGTGCCGTCCGGAAGCACGAGCTGATCTTCGGGAATCGCGACGGGCCGGTTGAACGCCACGTAGCCGTGGGCCCAGATGACCAGGTCGCCGTTCCAAAGGCCGGCGGGCGGCATGCAGATCCGATAGACGGCGCCGCTCGCCTGCAACCCGTCGGCGTCACAGGTGGCCGCAACCGCCCGGGGGCCGGCCGCGCCGAGCGCGGCCAGGGAGACGCACGACAGCAGGAGACGCCGGAATGCGGGCTTCATGAGTCCAGGTTGTGCCACGGGGGAGCCGCGGAAAGCAAGGGCCGGGTCCCTAGTGAGCGGTCCGGGCGAGGAGCCGGCGGGCCATGATCCGAACCGCGCGGCGCAGGGCCCGGGGCTTGCGGATCTCGAAGTCGAAGGGCAGGCGGGCCAGCTCGTGGGCGAACCAGGGCAGGCTGTCCACCTCGCCGCGCAGGACGACACCTCTCCCTTCCCACTCCAGCACGCCCACTGCGGGGAACAGCTCGCGACGCGCCGTCTCGAGGTCGGTCTTCAGGAGGACCTCGACGGTGAACGCGCGGGGAAGCGTCGCCACGGAATGGACGAGGTGGGCAAGGGCGTCGAATCCATCGGGCCTCGTGAAGCGCTCCTCGACCGGCCGGACGGATTGGATGCGGTCGAGCCGGAACGATCGGAGGCCGCGGCGGAGGTGGCACCAGCCGAGCGCGTACCAGCAGCCTCCGTGGTAGGCGAGGCCGTACGCGTCGAACGCGCGCTCGGTCTCCTCGCCCGGGCGCGACCGGTAGCGCAGGCGAACGCGCGTCTCGGTCTGGGCGGCCTCGCTCAAGGCGCCGAGCGCGCGGTTGTCGCCCGGAGCGGTGGTGCGCGTGCGTCCGATCGCCACGGTCTCTCCAATCGCGCGCACCCGGCGCTTCAGGCCCGGAGGCATCACGCGCTCGAGCTTGGCGAGGGCTCCGGTCACCGCGACCTGGGCTTCGGCGAGGCCGATTCCACGCGCCGCCTGGAGGCCGACGGCGAGGGCCAGCGCCTCGTCGTCCGTGAACATCATCGGGGGGAGCTTGAATCCGGAGACGAGCGTGTAGTGGCCGTCGCATCCCCGCTCCGTCGTAATCGGGATCCCTAGCTCCTCGAGCGTCACGATGTAGCGCCGGACGGTCCGGGGATCCACCTGCAGGCGCCGGGAGAGCTCGGAGCCGCTCATCCGACCGTGGGTCTGGAGGAGCTCGAGCGCGGCGAGCAGGCGCGCGGTGGGCCGGGACATCGCTCCCCAGTCTAGATCGAATTAGGGCGTAAACAGTCCTAATTAGCGAATAGCCTCGGAGAGCACGGGCGAGAAGGAGCTGATCGGGCGCTCGCGCTGGGGGCGGAGGCGGCGGACATGCAGACAAGAGAAGGCATGGGCGACTTCGACTTCTGGATGGGCTCCTGGAGGGTGCACAACCGGCGGCTGCGGGAGCGGCTCAAGGGTTCGACGACCTGGGACGAGTTCGAGGCCACGGTCGAGGCCCGGCCCCTGCTGGGCGGGGTCGGGAACGAAGACGTCTATCGCACCGCCTTCGACGGGGGCTTCACCGGGATGTCCTTCCGCTTCTTCGACAAGACCACCGGCCTCTGGTCGATCTACTGGGCGGACAGCCGCCGGGGGACGCTGGATCCTCCCGTCGTGGGCTCGTTCAAGGGGGACGTCGGGGTGTTCGAGGGGGCGGACACCTTCGAGGGGCGGCCCATCCGGGTCCGGTTTACCTGGTCGGGCGTGACGACGCCCGCAGTGCGCTGGGAGCAGGCCTTCTCGCAGGACGGCGGGAAGACGTGGGAAACGAACTGGGTGATGGAAATGACCCGGAACGACGCGCGGGTGCCCCCGCTGGCGGGCGGAGCGGAGCGGATCAGTCGCTCGTGACGGAGTCGCGCCAGGCGTAGACAGCTCGGTCGAAGTCGTTCACGACTTCCGCCGGTCCGTCTTCGAGGAACGGCAGCATCTGCACGATGAGGACGGCCGCCACCTTCTTCTCGCGGTCGACCCAGAAGAACGTGTTGAAGATCCCCCCCCACGAAAGCGTGTTGGCACCCCGGCCCTTCTCGATCGCCGCCGTGTTCATGGCGAATCCCAGGCCGAACTTGTCCGGCCGGCCGGGCAACACGGCCTTGTCGTTCAGGAGCTGGGGCATCAGGCTGACCAGCGGCCGAAGCGAGAGGTCGCCGATCTGGTTCTGCGCCATCTGGTCGAGCGACGGGGACGAGAGGATGCGGACCTGGCCGAGCTGTCCGCCCCCCAGGATCGCCCGGACGAACTTGATGTAGTCGTCCGCGGTGGAGTAAAGCCCGCCCCCGCCGCTGAAGAACTCGACGGGCTTCACGGGTTGCGGAGGCGACGAGGCAAACGAGCCGTCCTCGGCGCGGTGGAAGGCGGCCACCATGCGTGCCTGCTTGTCGGGCGGCACGTTGAAATAGGTGTCGCTCATCCCCAGGGGGTCGAAGATGGCCTGCCGCATGTAGGCCTCGAGCGTCTGGCCGCTCACCTTCTCGACGAGCCGTCCCAGCCAGTCCGTGTTGATCCCGTACTCCCACCGGGCGCCGGGGTCGAACATGAGGGGCGCCTTCATGAAGCCGTCGCCGCCCAGGAACAGGCTGGGCAACTTGGCCTTCGCCGAGTAGTCGGCCAGCTCGCGGTTCGAGAACTCGTAGGCGAAGCCGCTGGTGTGCGAGAGGAGCTGCCGCACGGTCGGGGCAGACTTCGGCGGGCGCAGCTTGCCGTTGTCGAGGACCTTCAGCGCGGCGAGCTCGGGCACGTAGATGGACGCGGGCTCGTCGAGCTTTACTTTCCCGGCGTCGACGAGCTGCATGACGGCCACCGAGGTGATCGGCTTGGTCATGGAGGCGATCGCCACGATGGCGTCCGGGCTCATCCCGAACGCGGCGCGGTAGGCGACGGCGTCCGGGGTGGCGACCGTGGCCACGACTCCGGGGACGCGGTTTTTCTCCACCGCCGTGCGCAGGACTTCGTCGAGACCGGACGTCGCCGCCGGTTTCGAGGCTTCCGGCCTGGGGGCGGGAGCCGTGCACGCCATCCCCAGCACCAGGGAAAGGCCGACCACTGCGTTTGTTGTCTTCATGACTGCCTCCTCATGACTGCCTCCTCGCGTGAGGGGCTCCGACTCTCCCGAAGGCCGGGGAGACGGGCGACCCGATAGTAGGCGGCGCCGCCCAGGGCCACCAACGCCGCGAGCAGGGCCGCGAGAGGCACGTAGCGTCGGCGCAGCGCGACCGGAGGCGCGTGCAACGGACGGGCGAGGAGCCAGCCCGCCGCAAAACCCGTGGCCAGGCCGCCCAGGTGGGCGGAATTGCTGATGTTCGCGACCGTCAAGCCGAAGAGGACGTTCAGGACGACGAAGGACAGGACACCCTTGCGAAGGCCGGCCGCGACCTCCGCGGGCAGGCCGTGCGCCTCCTTTCGGGTGAACGCGAAGAGCGCTCCGTACACGCCGAAGACGGCGCCCGACGCCCCCGCGGAGACGGCGAGGGGCGACCAGAGGGTGGCCACGAGGGAGCCACCGAGGGCCGCCAGCACGTAGACCGACAGGAAGGCGACGTTTCCGTAGAGACGCTCGACGAGCGGCCCCGACTGGGAGAACACGTACATGTTGAGGCCGAGATGCACCGCGCCCACGTGGACGAACGCGGAGGTGAGGAGCCTCCACCACTGGTGGTCGTATGCAGTCGCGGGTCCGAAGCTGGCTCCCCACCTGAAGAGGTCCTCCACGGTGGGGTCGAGCGGCGAGACGCCCGTTGCCACCATCGCCACGTATACGACGATGTTCGCTACCACGATCGCCGGAGTCACCCAAACGACGGGGGTCGCCGCGCGCAAGACCTCGCCGAACGTGGCTGCGCGGGATTCGGAGGGGCTCCGTGCCGAGCCCTCGGCGGCGGAGGAGGCGGGATCTGGCGGTTCGGGCGGCATGAAGGTCGGTGGTCGGTGGAGTCTACCGGATGGAGCGGGTCCTGCCTGTCGCCGCCTGGTCGATTTTCCGCAACCTCCGGACTCCGGAAAGCGTCCTAGTGGAGCAGAACGGTTGGGAGGCCTCCATGTCCTTGTTCGACAAGCTTCTGGGGCGCACCGCCGAGCCCCGCAAGAGGGTCCGGATCTGCGTCGAGTGCGGCATGCCGGTGGAAGAGCACAAGGACTGGTGCGCTATCCTCCAGGGCCAGAAGGAGTTGGCCGAACGCGGTGTGAACGTGGTTCGCGGAGAGTCGCAGGCCTGACCTCCGTCGCGCCCGCGTAAATCAATAATCTAGAAAGACATCCAGGGTTTCTTCCCCGGACGTGAGGGGAGTGTCGATCTCTCGGCACCGGGAGCGTCGTGTCCAATGAAGGGGCACTGAGACCAGGAGACAGGGACATGCGATTCATGATCATCGTTCGGGCCAACCGCGACTCGGAAGCAGGCATGCTCCCCGAGGACAAGCTCGTGGCGGCAATGGCCGACTACCACGAGCAGCTCGCGAAGGCGGGGATCCTCCTCGACGCCAACGGGCTGCAGGCCAGCTCCAAGGGCTGGCGGATCCAGTACGCGGGCGGTAAGCGCAAGGTGATCGACGGGCCTTTCACGGAGACGAAGGAGCTGATCGCGGGGTACACGCTCATTCAGGTGAAATCGAGGGAGGAGGCGCTCGAGTGGACGCGGCGCTTTCCCAACCCCTCCGGGGAAGGAAAGGACGCCGAGATCGAGGTCCGTCAGGTCTTCGAGCTCGAGGACTTCAACCCCAGCGAGGGGGTCGAGCGCTTCAAAGAGCTGGACAAGAAGAAGTAGGCAGGACTTCAGGCGATCTCCGCCTTCAGGAAGTCCACGAGCTCCTGGATGATCACCGGCTTCGTGAACACCCGCGTGCCGGACGGCGCGTCGCTGGGGATGAGCGGGGAGTGCGTGTATCCGGTGAGGAGGCCGATGGGCAGGCCCGGAGTGCGGCGGCGCAGCTCCTGCGCGAGATCCGCGCCGTCCATGCCCGGCATGACGAGGTCGAGCACGGCCGCGTCGTAGGGTGCCGTCTCCGCCTTGCCCAGCGCCTCCGCTGCGCTCGTGAGCGCGTCCACCTCGAAGCCGTGCCGGGCGAGGGAGCGCGAGAGCATCCGCCCGATTTCCGGGTCGTCGTCCACGATGAGTATGCGCGGCGGATGCTTCATGCCTCCCCGCCTCGCCGGGGAGCAGGATCCTAGCTCATCGGGGTCGTCCGGAAAAGGACGCGTTCCGCTTTGCTAGACTCTCCCGCGCATGGCGCGTTCACCAGGGCACGAGCGGCTCGCCGACGCGCTCGGTCTCCTCCTCCTGGCCCTCGCGCTGCTCGACTACTTCCGGCCCGCCCTCCTCTTCCTCCCCACGATCACCGCGGGCGGGGACACGCCCTGCCACTACCCGACCGCGGTCTGGTTCCACGAGCACCTGCTGCCGAAGCTGCGGCTCCACGGCTGGTACCCCGGCGCCTATCTGGGCCACCCGCTTCTCCTCTACTACTTCCCCCTGCCGTTCCTCGTGTTCTCGGGGCTCGTCCCCTTCGCCGGGATGCCCGTGGCCTTCAAGCTGGGGACGGCGCTTCCCACCTTCCTGCTCCCGCTCCTTACCTATGTGTCGTTCCGGCTGATGCGCTTCCGCTTTCCCGCCCCCCTCCTGGGAGCGGGGGCGTCCTTCGTGTTCCTCATGCAGGAGGAGAACCCGATCTGGGGGGGGACGATCGCGAGCACGATGACCGGCGAGTTCTCCTACGGGTACGGGATCGCCCTCGCCGTGCTCTTCCTGGGCTTCGCCTACAGAAGCTACGCGGACGGACGTTCGCCCTGGGGCCCCGCGGCCCTCCTGGGTGTCACCGCCCTCGCGCATGGCTACGCGGTGCTCTGGGCCGGGCTCAGCGCGACGTTCTTCCTCTACGATTCGCGCAAGCCCCTGCGCACGCTCGCGTGGCTCGTCGCCGTGGGGTCGCTCGCCTTCGGGTTCGCCGCCTTCATGCTGCTGCCCCTCTTGTCCGGCTGGGGCTGGACGACGCCGTACGACGACCCCTGGATCGACCCGAAGCGCCTCGACTACGTTCCGTCGCTCCTCTGGCCGCTCTTCGCCGCGGCCGTGCTGGGGATCATGGGAACGTTCGTCGTCGGACGCCGCACCGGCGGCGCCGACCGCCGTCTCCTCTTCCTCCTGCACGCGGCGGTGATGGGGGCGGCCCTCGCCGTCGCCGGCCCGGCGGTGGGAGTGATCGACGTGCGCTTCGTGCCCTTCGCCCAGCTCGCGCTCGTCCTCCTGGGGGGGGCGGCCATCGGCCTCTTGGTGGCGGCGCAGCTCCGCCTCCGCGCCGTGGCCGCGCTCGGGCTCCTGCTCCTCGCCGTGGCGTACGGCGACGGCCGCTCGCGCGTCGTCCGCTTCTGGTTCGACTGGAACTACACCGGGCTCGAGGGCAAGGAGCTCTGGCCGGCCTTCCGCGAGATGGCGGACTCGCTCCGCGGCGACGTCGCGGACTCGCGGGTGGCCGTGGAGTACGGGGCGATCCACGAGAAGGCGGGATCGATTCGAATGTACGAGACCCTTCCCCTCTTCTCGGGTCGCTCGACGCTCGAAGGGGTCTACAACCAGGCGAGCGTGAGCACGCACCCCGTCTACTACCTGGCGTCGGAGCTCTTCGCGAGCTCGCCCAACCCCTTCAAGAAGAGGACCTACTCGCGCTTCGACCCGGAGAGCGCCCTGACGCGACTGCCCCTCTTCGCGGTGGGCGACGTGGTGGCGGTGAGCGAGCGCCTGTCGTCGTTCCTGGAGGGCCGGAAGGACGCGGCGCTCGTCGGCCGCATCCCCCCCTACAAGGTGTTCCATCTCGCCGGCGACGGCGGCGGCTACGTCGTTCCCCTGCGCTACGAGCCCGTCCGCTCGTCGCCCCGGAAGTGGGCGGACAAGGCCTACCGCTGGTTCAAGAGCAAGCCGCTGCACGAGGCCTTTCTCGTGTTCACGAACGATGAGCACTTCCGTACGGTGGAGACCGACGAGTGGGGACCCCCGCCGCTCGTGCCCCTGCCCGGCGGTGTCGAGGTGCGCTCGCTCGTGAAGGACGAGGAGATCGAGATCACGACGAACCGCCCCGGCCATCCGCTGCTCGTCAAGGTCTCGTATCACCCGCGCTGGCGGGCGGTGGGGGCGGACGGGCCCTGGCTCGTCTCGCCTTCCCTGATGCTCGTCATTCCCAGGGAGCCGAAGTCGCGCCTCGTCTACGCGGGGCGCGACGGCTCGGACATTCTCGGTCTCGGCATCACCGGCTTCACGCTTCTTCTCGGCGTGGCGTTCCTCGTGCGTCGGAGAGTCCCTTCCGTTCCCGCGGCGCCCGTGCCCGTCATCGTGCCGGACAAGAGTCCCGTCAAGTGGGGCGGCGTGATCCCGGGCCTCATCGTCGTCCTGCTCGTCGTGGCGCGGTTTCTCCCCACTGCCAAGGCCGATCCCACGCTTCGCCAGACGCTCTACGAGCGCGCCTCGAAGGCGCTCGGCGAGGACCGTTACGAGGACGCGGCCGAATACGCGCGCCATGCGCTCGACCTCGAGGCCTCGTCGTCCCTGAGGGCGGAGCTGCTGTGCCTCCGGGGCGAGGCCCTGCTCCGCGCCGGGCATCCGCGCGAGGCCGCGTACGCCTTCCAGGAGGTGGTGGAGACCGCCCCGACCAGCCCCTACCTCGCCCAGGCCCTCTTCTCCGGGGCCGAGGCCAAGGAGGCGTTGGGCGATACGCTGGGGGCCGCCGCCGACCGTCTACGGTTGAGTCGGGAGCTGCCCCTCACGCCGTGGGCGCAGCGGCTCCAGAGCCGCTGACCCTTCGCGGTTATCATCGCGCCCGGAGGTCGGTATGCGCATACGCACGCTCGTCGCCGTTCCCGTGCTCTTCGCCTCGACGGTCGCGGCGGCGCCCCTCGTCGTGACGGACCCGTCCTCGGTCAACGTCTGCGAGCGCGTGCCCGGCGCCGACGTCGCCAAGGCCCTCGGGAAGCCGCTCAAGTCGGAGCGGCCCATCATCTTCAAGGACTCGAAGCTCAGCCGGTGCGTCTACCTTCTCCTCCCTCCGGGCAAGCCGGCGGGGACGACGGAAGGGCTCGTGCTTTGGCTCTACACGGCCAAGGAGTACGCGGAGCTGAACAAGGTCACGGAGAGCAAGCTCGTGCCCGTGCCGGATCTTGGCGACGAGGCGGTGCGCTTCCTCGATGCCGGCGACGGCCGGCACAAGCTGCGCGCCCTCCGGAAGGGCCGCTACTCGCTCGAGACGACGGCCGGCGACGCGGCCACTGCGCTCACCCTGGCCCGACTCGCGCTCGAGAGGTTCGACAAGTAGGCTACGGCTGGAAATAGCCGTTGACGTCCAGGATGAAGTGCACCGAGCCCGAGGCCTGACCCACGAACGCGGCAAGTCCTCCCGCGGCGCTCAGGGGCACGATCGCGTTGTTCGAGCGCGTCTGTCCCGCTGCGTAGTTGATCGAGGACACGCCGGGAACCGCCGACCCCGCTGGGTGCAGGCGGAGATTGCCCGCGGTCGTCGATCCGGTGGCCACGATGTTCACGGACAGGGCCGTCGCGGACGCGGGGACGCCGCACGCCCCGATCACGGTAAAGCTGCGATCCGCGCCCGCGACGAGCGCGGGTCCTCCCAGGGGGGTCGACGGGCCCCGAGTGTCGATCAGGCGACAGGGGGTCAGCGTGTGGAAGCTCGTGGCGAGGGGAGGGGGGCCGGGCTCCGCGAAGACGTAGGCGGCGCCGTCGTTGGTGCTGGAGGAGAAGTGCGAGCCCGCGACGACGGTGCCCCCGTCGATCGCGACCGCATAACCAAACTCGTCGCCGGGCGCACCGTCGGTGGCCACGATCTTCTGCGTCTCCGTCATGTTGGTCCAGCCCGGTCCCGGCTTGACGAACACGTAGGCGGAGCCCTGGCTGGAGGCGGGCCCCACGTCGTCCTGGCTGGCGCCGACGACGACGGTGTCCCCGCTCATCCCCACGGAGGCGCCCAGGAAATCCGTGGACGCGCCGTCGGAGGCGGTGAGCCTCCCCGTCTCCGTCATGTCTGCCCAGCCGCCCCCCGGCCTGACGAACACGTAGGCCGCGCCCTGGCTCTGAACGCCGCCCACCATCGTGCCCCAGGCCCCGACCGCGATGGAGTCGCCGCTCAAAGCCACCGACTTGCCGAACTCCGCGAAACCGTTCGGGACGAGGGGGAGCAGCTTCGCCGTCTGCGTCGAGTTCACCCAGCCCCCTCCGGGCTTGACGAAAACGTAGGCGGCGCCTTCGCTGGCGGAGCCGAGGTCCTTGCCGGACGCGCCCGCCACGACGACATCACCCCGTACCGCGACGGACGCGCCCCCGAGGAGGTCGCCTTGCATGCCGTCGGAGGCGGTGAGCTTCGCGGTCTGCGTGTCCGTCGCCCACCCTCCGGCCGGCTTCACGAATACGTAGGCCGCACCCTGGTGTCCGGGGGCCACGGTGTCGCTGTAGCGCGCGCCCACGACGACCGTGTCGCCGTCGACCGACACAGCGCTTCCGAACTCGTCGAAGTCCGCGCCGTCCGAGGCGGTGAGCTTCGCGGTCTCCGTCGCGTCCACCCATCCCCCGGCCGGCTTCACGAAGACGTATGCCGCTCCCCGGTTCTGGCCGCCTCCGTGGTCGTCGTCGAGTGCCCCCACGACCACGGTATCCCCGCTCACCGCCACCGCGTGGCCGAAGAAGTCGAACGCGGCGCGGTCGGAGACGGTCAGCTTCGCCGTCTGCGTCATCGATGCCCAGCCGGAGGCGCCCTTCACGAAGACGTAGACGGCGCCGGCGGCCTGGTCGGCCCCGGCCTCTTCGAACGGAGCCCCCACGATCACGGTATCTCCGCTCACCGCCACCGAGAAGCCGAGCTCGTCGTTCGGCCCGGCCGGAGAGGCGGTCAGCTTCGCGGCCTGAAGGGGTGCCTGCGGGCTGACGGACACCGCGGGGACCGATTGGGCGCCCGCGTGGCCGAACACGAACGACGCAAGGACTCCCACCATGGCCACGCGTCGAGACGTGCGGTGCATTGAACCCTTCCTTCCCAGCCCCAACTCGTTCCGGAACGAGTACGAAAGGTAACACTCGGGACGACGATCACGCTACGTCGTCGCGCCCGCCGTTCGGAGGCTCTCGGCAATTGCGGCGTGGCCACGCCGGGTGGCCCAGGCCAGGGGTGTCGCCCACGGGGCGTCGTCGGGGAGACGGCCGGAGGCGCCGCGGGCGAGAAGCATCGCGACCATGTCCGGCAGGCCGTTGCGCGCGGCCCACGCGAGCGGGGTCGAGCGGTAGTCCTCGTCCCGCGCCGTGAGCGTTGCTCCGGCATCGAGCAGGATCGCCGCGCAGTGCTCGCGGTGGGGGCTCGGGCGGCCGCGGTTGTCGCGCCCGCACAGGTCGTGGAGGGGCGTGGCGCGAAGCCAGTTGGGCAGGTCGGGATCCATGCCGCTCGCGAGGAGGAGGCGCAGGGTGATCGGATCGCTCAGGAGGTACGAGCGGCACGCGGTGAGGACCGGCGGCACGCGAGCGCCCGCGTCCAGCAGGCGGACCACGAGGTCGCGCTTGCCGAGCGTGCAGGCGGCCGCGAGCACTCCGCCGCAACCGGCGTCGGCGGACTCGAGATTCGCGGCCACGCGTCGGACGGCCTCGTCGTCCTCGTCCAGAAAGACGAGGTCGTACGGATCGAGCCGGCCCCCTCGGGCCAGGAGCAGGGCCCGCAGCTCCGGTGTCCGCGCCGCATAGGTCGCGCTGCCCGCGGAGTCGATCGTGGCGTTGGGGTCGGCGCCGCGGTCGAGGAGCCGCTCCACCAACGCCCGGTTGCCGGCGCGCGCCACGGCGTGCAGGGCGCGGCCACGCGGCGCCTCGGCACCTTCGGGGGCGTTCGGGTCGGCCCCCCGGTCGAGGAGCAGGACGACTATCGCCTCGTGGCCAAACTCGGCGGCGGCGGACAGCGGACGCCGCCCGGAGGGCCGGCTCCCGCCGATGCGGCGCGGGTCCCCGTCGAGGAGTGCGGTCACCCGCGCGAGATCGCCGAGTGCGGCGGCGATCGTGAGGTCGATCGGGGCTCCCGCGCCGACGATGCGGCGAGCGGCCTGGAGGTCGTGGTCCTTCCAGAGGACGGCGTCGATCGGCTCGGGCGGCGCGGACGACCGGGAAGGCGTCTGCTCGAGGAGCCGAGCCACCGGCTCGTGACCGCGGTCGCGGGCGATCGTGACGAGCGTGTCCCCGCTGTGCCCGATGTGGCCGGGGTCGGCGCCCGCGTCGAGGAGGACGCGGACCGCCTCGAGGTGCCCCTCGCGCACCGCGAAATGGAGGGGGGGCGTATACCAGTACTCGGCCCGATACAGGTTGGGCTCACGCTCCAGCAGCCGACGGAGGGCCGGAGCGTCGCCCGCCTCGGCGGCGGACAGGACATCCCACACGTCGCGGCCTCGGCAGGACCAGGGGCCGTGGGGCTCGTCCGAGTCGAGCTCCGCCGGCCTGATCACTTGAATCCCGCCGCGCGGAGCCGCGTGAGGAGCTCCTCCGGGCCGATGCGGTGGCGCGCGACCTCCTTGCCCTCGTAGAGGAGCACCGGGATCTCGAAGACGTAGCGGCGCTCCAGCTCCGGGTCCTGCGTGATGTCGCGCTCCACGAGCCGCGCGCCCAGCGCGGGGAGCGCGCGCTCCACGACCTCCCGCATCTCGGCGCAGAGGCCGCAGCCTGGCTTCCCCAGGAGCACGAGGAGGGGGGGCTCGCTCAGGAAGGGACGCGGCCGTTCGCGACCGGCCGTCTCCACAGGGTGGCGAGGCCCGCCCCCGCGATGACGAGCACGATCAGGAGCTGCACGGTGAGGCCGGTGAGGTCGGGGTGGATCCCCAGCCAGGGGATCTCCGGAAAGGGGACGGGCCGCGGGCGCAGGTAGCCGGCGGCCACGAGCTCGTAGATGCCGGAGCCGGCGAACGAGATGGCGAGGGCGCACAGGAGGGCGCTCGAGACCGCGAAGAAGGGGCCGAGGGGGAGACGCCTGACGGTGCGGTTCAGGAGCCAGGCCGCCCCCGCGGCAAGCACGAGGCCGGCGAGGGCTCCCCAGAACACCTGGGCCCTCTGGCCCGCCGCGTCGAGGAGGAGCGCCTGCGTGAAGAGCACCGTCTCCGCCGCCTCGCGGTAGACGGCGAGGAAAGCGAGACCGGAGAGTGTCACGAGACGGCCCCGCGACAGGTTCTCCCGGAGCTGGCCCTGAAGGTAGCCGATCCAGTGGCGCGACTCCGCCTTCGAGATCATCCAGAAGCTCACGGAGAAGAGCACCGCCGCCGCGACGAGACCGACCACGGCCTCCATCAGCTCCCGCTGCTCCGCTCCCAGGGCGATGAGCCGCTCCATGACCCACCAGGTGGCGAGTCCCGCCGGAATCGCGAGCAGCCAGCCCGCGTGGACGTAGCGCGCGGCGTCCGTCCGGCCCAGCCGCCGAAGCCCGGCGAGGAGCGCGGCCACCAGAAGCGCGGCCTCGATGCCTTCGCGCAGGAAGATGAGGAGCGACGCCGCGAAAGGCAGCGAGCGGCGTCCTCCCTCGCCCACCTCGAGGAGGCGGACGTCCAGCACGTGGCCGTGGACCCGAACGTCCCCCGGCACGTCGCCCCGGCTCATGGCGGCGCGGAGGGCGTGGAAGCCCGTCTCCACCGCGAGCGTCCCCTCGGCGTCGCGCCCCCGCAGCCGGGGCTCGAGCGGCTCGAATCCCTGCAGGTACGCGTCGAGGACGAGACGGTCCGCCTCCTCGCGGCGGCCCGCCTCGTAGGCGGAGAGTGCGCGGCGCACCAGCGTACGCGTCCGGTCGATCCCCACTCCCGCGGGAGGCTCCGCGAACGCGGCCTCGCGGCGGATGTAGCTAAGGGCGGGCCTCGGGTCCGCCTTGCCGTCCCCCCGGAGAGCGTCGAGGATCTCGGCGTCCGTGCGGGCGGCCATGTCCGCGAGGGTCATCGCCGCGGGCGGGCCCACCGGGCTGCCCTCGTGTCCGAGGCGGAAGACGAAAAAGGCCAGGCTCCAGCGATCGGCGGGGGAGAGGGCGTCGAAGGACGCCATGCCCGTCCCGGGGACGCCGAAGGTCAGGGCGTTGTAGATGCGGTACGGGCTGAGCTGGGCCAGGCGCTCCGGGTCCT
Organism: uncultured Acidobacteriota bacterium; assembly: GCA_963742595.1. GTDB lineage: Bacteria > Acidobacteriota > Vicinamibacteria > Fen-336 > Fen-336 > CAVPGH01. Next base: position 4,496,785 of record CAVUMT010000001.1, read on the forward strand.
TGAAGCGGGCGGGTCGTGGATCGAGCGTGCGCGCTCGCTCGGTGTCGCCGTCGCCCGTGTCGCCGTGGCAGGCGGCGCAGGACTCCGCGTAAAGCGCCTGCGCCCGCGCGAGCGAGGGCCTCTCCGAGGGCATGGTCCGCAAGCGGAAGCGCGCCACGGCCTCCTCGCGGGCGGCCCGGCAGGCCCGGCCGACCACGTCGGCGTCTGCCTTTTGCTGAACGAGGGACTCGAGCTCGCCCAGGCTGGCGAGCAGGGGGTCGTCGCTCGGGGAGGCCGCCTGCCCCAGCAGGTTCCGCGCGATGCTCAGCGCATCCGCGGCGAAGCGGAGCTGCTCCTCGTACTCGAACCGGCTGACGACCTCGCCCCCCTGGACGGCGCCCCCGTAGTCGCCCCCGATGTAGTCCACGAGGGCGACGAGCCTCTGGGCGTCGCCGCCGTCCACCCCCTGGGGGAGGGCGGCTCTCGGGGCCGCGGAGCCGCAGCCGGCGAGCGCCAGCGCTACTCCCACCGCGGCGATTCTCCCGGAGCGGGCGCCCCGGAAGTTGAAAATGAAATCCATTTTCAACTTTACGGTACCATCCGCCCCCCGGGCGGGTCAAGCGGTCACGCCCGTCCCTCCATCTCCTTGACGATCGCGCGCGCCGCGGCCGCGGGATCGTTCGCCTCCGTGATGGGCCGTCCCACGACCAGATAGTCGGCGCCCGCGGCGAGGGCGGCCGCGGGAGTCGCCGCCCGCGCCTGGTCTCCGGCGCGCGCCCCCGCGGGGCGGATCCCCGGGGTGACGATCAGGAGGTCCTTGCCGCAGGCCTCGCGCAGGAGCGGGACCTCGTGGGGCGAGGCCACGACCCCGTCGATCCCCGCGGAGCGGGCGAGGAGGGCGAGCTCGCGAACTTCGTCGTCGAGAGGCCGGCCCACGCCGACCTCGTCCAGGCTTCTCGCGTCGTGGCTCGTGAGGACGGTGATGGCGAGGAGGCGGGTTCCCAGGGCGGGGATCGCCCCCGCCGCCGCCTCGAGCATCGCCTTGCCCCCGAGGCCGTGCACGGTGAGCAGCGAGACCCCGAGCTGGGCCGCGCTCGCCACCGCCCCCGCCACCGTGTTGGGGATGTCGTGGAACTTGAGGTCGAGGAAGACGCGCTCGCCCCTCGCCACGATGCCGCGCACCACGTCGGGGCCCGCGGCGGTGAAGAGCTGGCTCCCCACCTTGAACATGCCGACCTCGCCGGCGAGGCCGTCCACCAGCACCATCGCCAGCGCCTCCTGGGGGACGTCCAGGGCCACGATCAGCCGCTCGCGTGCCTTCACTCGCCCTCCTTTTCCAGGGGGCCCCGCACCGGGAACTCGAGCGTGCCCACCACCCGGTTCACGTCGTCGAGCCCGTGCCGATCCAGGTAGGTCCGGAGCTCGGCCACGAGCCGCTCGTAGAGCCCCGGGTCCACGAAGTTGGCGGTGCCGATCTGGACGGCGCGGCACCCTGCGATCAGGAACTCGAGGGCGTCCCGCGCGCAGGTGATCCCGCCGATGCCGATCACCGGGATCGTCACCGCCCGCGCCGCCTGCCACGCCATGCGTACCGCGATGGGGCGGATCGCGGGGCCGGAGAGCCCGCCCGTGCCGAACGCAAGCCGGGGCCGGCGCGTTTCCACGTCGATCGCCATCCCCAGGAGCGTGTTGATGCAGGAGAGCGCGTCCGCCCCCGCCTCCGCGGAGGCGCGCGCGAAGACCGCGATGTCCGCCACGTTGGGGGAGAGCTTGGGAATCACGGGCAGACGCGTCGCCTTGCGCACCGCGGCCACCACCTTGTGCGTCATCCTGGGATCGCCGCCGAACGCCATCCCGCCCTTTTCGACGTTGGGACACGAGATGTTGATCTCCAGCCCGCCCACTCCCGGCGCCCCGTCGAGTATCCGCGCGACCTCGGCGTACTCCTCCACCGTGTCGCCGCAGACGTTGACGAGCACGACGGTGTCGAAGCGCTTTAGGCGCGGGAGAATGTCCTTGACGAAGTTCCGGACGCCCACGCCCTGGAGGCCGATGGCGTTGAGCAATCCCGAAGGCGTCTCCGCGAGGCGCGGGGTGGGGCAGCCGTCGCGCGGCTCCAGGAAGAGCCCCTTGGAGACGAGGCCGCCGAGGAGAGAGAGGTCGAGGATGTTCTCGTACTCGACGCCGTAGCCGAAGGTGCCGGAGGCGGCGATGAAGGGGTTCTTGAAGCGGAGGCCGGCCACCTCCACCGCGAGGTTCACGAGGTCCCCGCCACCGCGGCGGCGCGGCGCGCCCGTGACTCGCGCTCGCCCGGCCACACGACCGTAGCCGCGTCGAAGACGGGGCCCTCCGTGCAGGCGCAGCGGAGCTTCGCCCGCGTCTCCTCCGGCCGCTGGACGGGGACGACGCAGCCGAGGCAAGTGCCGATGCCGCAGCCCATCCAGGGATCGAGGCTCACCTGCGCGGGGAGATCGCGGGCTTCCGCGACCCGCGCCACCGCGTACATCATCGCGTCCGGCCCGCAGGCGTGGAGACGCACGGGGCCAGGCCGCGAGTCCAGGTGCGCCTCGAGGGGAACGGTGACTCTCCCGCGCACTCCGGCGCTTCCGTCCTCGGTGGCGAGGACCACGGTCAGGGGGAGGTCCTGGAAGCGGTCGCGGAGCTGGAGGTCGGCCACGGACCGGCCTCCGTAGAAGAGGCGCCCGCGCCGTCCCGCGCGCAGGATCTCCTCCCCGAAGAGCCGGAAGGGAGCGACGCCGTAGCCTCCGGCCACGAGAAGGGCCTCCGCGTCCGCGGTGGGCGGCGCGAAGGGCCGGCCCAGCGGTCCCAGGCAGGACGCGACGTCACCGACCGAGAGCGCGGCGAGCGCGCGGGTGCCCGGGCCCACCTGCTTGAGGAAGAGCGTGAACGTCTCTTCCCGCGCGTCGACGGTCATGATCGAGAAGGGTCGACGGAGAGGTAGCTCCGCGACCGTGCCGGCCTTGATCATCACGAACTGGCCGGCCCGCGCTTCGCCCGCGACCTCGGGATGTCGGAAGGTGAGAAGGACGTAAGCACCCTCGAGCGGCTCGCGCCGCACCAGGGGCGCCGGCCGGTTGGCGGGCATCCGCCCATGATAACCGCCGGCGCGTGATCCCTGGTAGGCTCCGTGCGAATGCGCGGAAGGATGCCGGCGAGCGCCGCCCTGGCCGGCGCGCTCTTCGCCGCCAACCTCGTCGTCCTCGTCTTGTACCTGAATCCCGAGAGCACTCCCACCGCGGACGCGATACCCCTCCTGGTGGGGCTCTTCCTGCCGTACGCGCTGGCGCTCGGGGCCGTGTTCTCGTTCCTCGCCCTCCTCGGCAACGCTTTCCGGTGGTGGCCGCGCGCGTTCGGGCCGATGGTCGAGGGCTTTCCGTGGGCGTTCTCGCTGAGCTTCCTCGCCGTGCTCGGCACCGCCGTCCTCTTCTGGTACAACCTGCTGAGCTATCGTCATTCGATCCCCGTCCCCGCGCTGCGCGGGCTCTTCGCCTCGTGCCTCGCGATCACGGCCGCCGTGGTCACGATGGTGGGGGTGGCGGTGGACGCCCTCGTCTTCCCGCATCGCCCGCGGGCGATCGCCGCGGCCCTCGCCGTCATCGCCCCCGCCGCGACACTCGCCCTTCCCCTCGCGCTGCGCCCGGCTCCGCAGGAGCCGAGCGCTCCCGTCCCCGTCGCCACGGATACCGTGCGCCCGGTGCGTCGCGTGATCCTCGTGGGAGTGGACGGCCTCGGCCCCGCCCAGGTGGAGGAGGGGATCGCGCGCGGGCCTCTCGCCGCTTTCGGACGCCTGGCCCGGCGGGGCGCGGCCGGCCCCCTCGCCACGCTCCGGCCCACCGAGGGCCCTCCGATCTGGACGTCGATCGTGACGGGGTGCCTGCCCCGCGATCACGGCATCAAGAGCTTCTCGACCTATCGGATCCTCGCCTCGCCGCGCTCCTTCGAGCTCCTGCCCAAGGGAGCGCTCGTCGGCCTCCTCGAGCGCACGGGGCTCGTCTCCCGGCGCCCCGTCACGTCGGCCTCGCGGCGGCGGCGGGCCCTCTGGGACGCCCTCAACGCCTTCGGCATACCCACCGGGATGGTGCGCCTCTGGGGGACGCATCCCACGGAGCGGGTCCAGGGCTTCATGCTGTCGCCTTACTTCCATCTGCTCCGCGACGACCCCACGCGGGCGGCCACGACGCTCTTTCCTCCCGACCTCTGGAAGGAAGTGCTGGCTCGCACGGTCCGCCCCCCCGAGGTCGACCCCTCTCTCCTCCAGGAATTCGTGGACGATCCCGCGCGCGACGGTGCCTGGCGGCGTCCGCTCGTGGACGAGGCGCTCGCCCCGGACCTCACCTACCACCGTGCGGGCGCGCTCCTCCGCTCGGTCTACGACCCCGCGTTCTTCGCCACGCACGTGAACGGCCTGGACGTGGCCGGCCACGCCTTCTTCCGCTACGCCCATCCCGACCGCTTCGGCGACGTGCGCCCCGCGGACGTCCGGCGTTTCGGCCGCGCGCTCGACCGCTACCAGGCGCTCGTCGGGCAGTGGGTGGGCGAGCTCGCCCAGGGGCTCCGGCCGGGCGAGGTCCTCCTGGTGGTCTCGGGCTTTGGAATGGAGCCCGTCTCGCTCGGGCGGCGGCTCCTCGGCGGCCTCCTCGGCGGGGGAGAAGCCAGCGGGACGCACGCGGGCGCGCCGGATGGCTACCTGCTGGCAGTGGGAGACGGCATCCAGCCGGAGGTGCACCTCGAGGGCGCGTCCGTGCTCGACATCGCCCCCACCATCCTCTACCTCTTCGGGCTTCCCGTGGCGCGGGACATGGAAGGGCGCGTCCTCACGGAGATCGTCTCGGCCGACTTCGCGCGCCGTCACGCCGTCACGTTCATCCCCAGCTACGAGAGCCTCGCCATCTCTCCCCTGGGGGCGGAGGCGCCCCTCGAGGACCTGCCGCCCCTGCTCGAGGAGGGACCCTGAGGCGGCTCGTCCTCTTCGACATCGACGGCACGCTCCTCTCCGCGGGGGGCGTCTCCGCGCGTGCCTTCGAAGCGGCGCTCCGGGAGGTGTTCGGCACGGTGGGGGACGCCGAGCGCTACGACTACTCGGGGAAGACGGACAAGCAGATCGTGCGCGAGCTCATGCGGGGGGCGGGATTCTCCGACGCGGAGATCGACGGGCGGCTCGGCGCGCTGATCGAGCGCTACCGGGTGCTCCTTCACGAGTGGCTGCGGCCCGAGCACGTCCAGGCGAAGCCCGGCGTTTCCGACCTCCTCGAGGCGCTCGCGACGGATCGCCGGGTGACGCTCGGCCTGCTCACCGGGAACATCGAGCCCAACGCGCGCCTCAAGCTGCAGCCGCTCCGCGTCAACCAATACTTCCCGTTCGGGGCTTTCGGCTCGGACCACGAGGACCGGAGCCGCCTCCCGGAGGTGGCGGTGTCGCGCGCGCGCGAAGCGACCGGGGCCGAGTTCTCGGGACGCGAGGTCGTGATCGTGGGCGATTCGATCCACGACGTGCTCTGCGGACGGCATCTCGGGGTGCGCGCGGTGGCGGTGGCCACGGGGCGGACCACCCCGGACGCCCTGCGCGCGGTCGGACCCCACGCCCTTCTCGCGAGCTTCGCCGACCGCGACGCCGCCGTGCGCGCGATCGTCGGCGAGGAGGGGGATTGACCCGCGCGGTCCTGGCCTGGGGGGCCGCCCTCACGATCGTCTGGATGGCGCTTCCCGCCGTCGACTTCGCCTCGCGGGACGCGGACTCCGTGCTCTACGCCCAGCTCGCGAGCCGGCTGTCCGAAGAGCCCCTCGACCGATGGATCGCGCCGGAGTGGCCGCCGCGCTGGTACATGGAGGGCCTCTACCGCGAGCACCCGGCGGGGGCCTTCTGGCCGCCCGCCCTCCTCGCCCGATCGGGATATCCGGCGGGCCAGGCCGCCTACGCGGTCAACGCGGGCTACCAGGTCCTGAGCCTCCTCACCCTCGCCGCTCTCGCGTCCACGGTCGTGCCCTCCGCCGAGGGCCGCGCCCTCGCCTGGATGCTCCAGCTCCTGCCCATCGCCTTCACCTTCCGCGTCCGCGCGAACCAGGAGCAGGCGGTGCTGCTCTTTCTCGCGCTCGCCGTGCTCGGCACGGAGCGGGCGCGAAAGAACGTGGCCTGGGGGACGCTCGTCGCGATCGCGCTGGTCGCCCTCGTGCTCGTCAAGGGCGTCCTCGGGCTCCTCGGGCCCGCCCTCTCTGCCCTCTGGCTCCTTACGCGACGCGACGACGCCGGCGGGAACGCGCGCGCGTGGTGGGCGCTCACGGGGGGTGTCGTCGCCATGGGTCTCGCCGCCCTGACCTACGAGACGCTTTATCGCGACGCGACCGGCCAGCCGTTTCTCTCGGACTACCTGACGCGCCAGCTCGGCCTCGCCGCGGCCCCGCACTCCACGGCGCTCCTGGGACAGAAGGCCTACAACCTCGTCTGGTATCTCGGCCGGCTCTTGTGGTTTCCCTTCCCCTTCACCGTCGCCCTGCTCGCGGCCGCGCTCTCGCGCAAGGCGGAGACGGAGCCTTTGGCCCGCGGCGGACTCCGATTCGCGCTCGGCGTGGCCGCGCTCTACCTCGTCCTCTTCAGCCTCTCCGACCGCCGGGCCGACCGCTACGTCTTTCCCGCGTACTACGCCCTGGGGGCCGCGGGGGCCCTCGTCGCGGTCCACCGATGGTCATGGGTGCGCCGGCTCGCCGAGCGGGTCGACCGGTACCCCGAAGCACCCGCCGCGCTCTTCGTGCTCCTGTTCGGGCTGCACGTGGCGGCCGGCCGGCTCGGCCTGCCGACGGTGAAGCTCTGGGCCCCGGACTGAACCGGGACGCTACTTGGCCGCGGGGGGATCCGACACCGGAACGTCCCGCGCCACCTTCCACGAGCCGTCGGCCTCCCTCTGCCAGACGACCACGTAGTGTCCCGTCTGCGTCGACGGTTTCTTCTTCGCGTCGCTGAGCGTCATCGAGTAGCTGCCGGTCTCGTACGCGAGGTCTCCCGAGCGCGCCACGACGACCTTGTCCGCCTCGAACGACAGCGCGAAGTTTGGATCCTGCATCATCCCGCCGATCGCCTCGCGGAGCGCGGCCTTCCCGTTGATGTCGGGAGCGTTCTCGAGCAGGAGCGCCGCGTCCTCGGCGTAGAACGAGCCGAACTTGTCCGCGTCCTTGGCCTGCGCGGCCGCGGACCACTCCTTCACCGCCGCGCGGATCGCCGCCTCGTCGGCGGCGCGGGTGTCGGGCGTCGGTGTGGGCGGCGGCGGCGCCGGCGGGGCGCAGCCGGCGAGGGCCAGGACACCGGCCAGGACGGCCGGTCTTGCGAGTCTGGACATGAGTTTTTCCTCCCGTGAATCCCGTGACCTTGATTCGACGGGCCGCGGATGTCAACCGGATTTGTTCCCCTTCGGGCGTCGGGGTAGGATCGCCGGACTTGGCCAGCCTCGAAGCGTTCCTTGGCCTCGACGTTCGCATCGGCACCATCGTCGCCGCCGAGCCCCTGAAGGGCGCGCAGCGTCCCGCCCTTGCTCTTCGCATCTCGTTCGGAGAGCTCGGCACCCGGCTCGCCGCGGCCGAGCTGACCGACCTCTACGACCCTCCGGACCTCGTCGGCCTCCAGGTGGCGGCGGTGGTCAACCTTCCGCCGCGCCCGGTCGCCGGCCTCGTCTGCGAGGTGGTGGTTCTCACCGCCGACAACGGGAGGGGCGAGCACGCCCTTCTCATCCCCGAGCGGCCCGTGCCCGACGGGGGCCAGGTGGTGCTCTGATGGGAGGCCCCGCGCTCCGGCCGAAGGTCGAGCTGATGGACGCCGCGCGCATGGGGCGGACGCTCGCGCGGATCGCCCACGAGATCGTGGAGAGGCACGCGGACCTGAAGGCGGTCGCGCTCGTGGGGGTCCGGAGCCGCGGCGTGCCCCTCGCCCGCCGCCTCGCCCGCGAGCTCCGCGAGGCCACGGGAACGGAGCCCGCGGTGGGCGCCCTCGACATCACCCTCTACCGGGACGACTTCACGACGATCGCAGCGCAGCCGGTGGCGAAGGGGACGGACATCCCGTTCTCGATCGACGGGCGGGTGGTGGTGCTGGTGGACGACGTGCTGTTCACGGGTCGAACCGTGCGCGCCGCCCTCGACCAGCTCATCGACTTCGGCCGGCCCGCGCGCATCGAGCTCGCGGTGGTGGTGGACCGTGGACACCGCGAGCTGCCCATCCGCGCCGACTACGCGGGCAAGACCCTCACCACCGCCCGGAGCGAGGTCGTGCAGGTGCTCGTTTCGGAAGAGGACGGGAGGGACGGTGTCGTTCTCCTCGAGAGGCCCGGTGCGGAGGGTGCGGCGCGGCCGGCGAGGGCGAAGAGGAAGGGCAAGCGGTGAGCGTCTTCCCCCACCGCCACCTGCTCGGCATCGAGCCCCTCGAGCCGTCCCACATCCAAGCCGTCCTCGACACGGCGGACGCCCTCAGGGAGATCCTGGACCGGCCCATCAAGAAGGTCCCCACGCTCCGGGGCAAGACCGTGATCAACCTCTTCTACGAGGCGAGCACGCGGACCCGCTCGTCGTTCGAGGTCGCGGAGCGCGTGCTCTCCGCGGACAGCCTCTCGATCGCCACCGCCACCTCCAGCGCCCAGAAGGGGGAGACGCTGCTCGACACCGCGAAGAACCTCGAGGCCATGAACCCGGACATGATCGTGATCCGGCACGCGTCCTCGGGGGCTCCGCACTTCCTGGCCCGGCACTGCCGCTTCGCGGTGGTGAACGCGGGAGACGGCGCGCACGAGCACCCCACGCAGGCGCTCCTCGACGCCCTGACGCTGCGCCAGCGCAAGGGCCGTCTCAAGGGGCTGCGGGTGGCGATCGTGGGCGACATCCTGCATAGCCGGGTCGCCCGCTCGAACCTGTGGCTCCTGTCCAAGATGGGGGCGTCGGTCGTGCTCTGCGGCCCGCCCACCCTCATCCCCCCGGGCATCGAGGCGCTCGCCCCCGTGACCCACCGCATCGACGAAGCGGTGGAGGGGGCGGACGCAATCATGATGCTTCGCGTCCAGCTCGAGCGGATGAGCGGCAGCTACTTCCCGACGACGCGCGAGTACCACCGGCACTTCGGGCTCACGGAGGAGCGCGTGAAACGCGCCCGGAAAGACGTCCTCATCCTCCACCCCGGGCCCATGAACCGCGGGGTGGAGATCGCGAGCGAGGTCGCGGACGGGCCCTACTCCGTGATCCTCGACCAGGTCACGAACGGCGTGGCCATCCGCATGGCCGTGCTCTACCTGCTGCTGGGCGGAAAGGAGGAAGCCGCGTCGTGAGCCGGCTGCTGCTGAAGGGCGGGAGGGTGGTGGACCCCGCGTCGAAGCGCGACGGCGTCTTCGATGTGCTCCTGGAGGACGGGAAGGTGCGGGAGGTGAAGGCCCGCCTCACCGCGAAGGGGGCGGAGGTCCTGGACGCGAAGGGCCTCGTGGTCTGCCCGGGCTTCATCGACCTGCACACGCACCTCCGCGAGCCGGGACGGGAGGACAAGGAGACGATCGCCACGGGCACGCGGGCCGCGGCCGCGGGCGGCTACGCCGCCGTGTGCGCCATGCCCAACACGGAGCCCGTGAACGACCACGCCGGCATCACGCGCGCGATCCTGGACAAGGCGCGGGCGGAGGGCGTCGTGCGCGTCTACCCGATCGGGGCCATTACCAAGGGCTCGCGGGGCGAGGAGCTCGCGGAGTACGGGGACATGAAGGAAGCGGGCTGCGTCGCCGTCTCCGACGACGGCCGGCCGGTGGCCCGCGCGAGCGTCATGCGCCGGGCCCTCGAGTACGCACGGGCCTTCGACCTGCCCGTCATCGACCACTGCGAGGAGCCCTCCCTCACCGAGAAATTCGCGATGAACGAGGGGCCGGTGGCCACCCTGCTCGGCCTCCGCGGCTACCCCGCGACCGCGGAGGCGATCGTGGTGGAGCGCGACATCGAGCTCGCCGCGCTCACCGGCGGACGGCTGCACATCGCCCACCTCTCCGCGGCGGGCTCGGTGGACGCGGTACGCCGCGGCAAGGCGCGCGGCATCCGGGTGACCGCGGAGGCGACGCCCCACCACCTGCTGCTCACCGACCAGGCGGTGAGGGACAGCGAGTACGACACCGCCACCAAGATGAACCCGCCGCTCCGCGCGGAGGCGGACCGCCGGGCCGTCATCGAGGGCCTGCAGGACGGCACTATCGACTGCATCGCCACCGACCACGCCCCCCACACCGTGGACGACAAGAAGGTGGAGTACGACGAGGCCGCCTTCGGCATCGTGGGACTGGAGACGGCGGTCGCGCTCTGCCTCGACCGCCTGGTGGGGCGCAAGGTCCTGGACCTGACACGGATGGTGGCGCTCCTTTCCGCGAATCCCGCGCGGATCCTGGGGCTGCCGGGAGGGACGCTCGCGCCCGGCGCCCTCGCCGACGTCACGCTCCTCGACCTTCGCAAGGTGCGCACGGTGGAGCCCGGGCGCTTCGCGAGCAAGGGACGGAACACCCCCTTTGGCGGCTGGACGCTCAAGGGCTGGCCGGCCGCCACGATCGTGGGAGGGCGCGTCGTCTGGAAGGAAACGCGTTAGGCAGGAGTCGGGTCGTTCCGCGAGCGCTACGCTTCTACCCATTCCGGACGGAGTTGGCGAGCTGCTCCGGACAGAGCACGACAGGTAACGCTCGGGGGAAAAGCGCGTGACTACGGCCCAGGCCATCGACGAGTACCACCGGCTCTTGGAGGCCGATCCCGGGGCAGCGCGCGCGCAATGGGACTGGCTGCGCGAGGCCTTCGTCCGCGAAGGGGTGACCTTCGACGGCCAGCCCATGCCGAGCCTCCTGCGCCCGCAGCTCGTGGCGCGCGCGGACTGGGACGTCCTCTGCGCCGCGGGCCACCGGCTTCTCGACCTCGCCGTGCGCGTGGCCCGCGACGCCTTCGACGGGGACGCGCGGCGCCTGTGCGCCTTCCTGGGCACGCCCGAGGCCGAGGTGCCCTGGGTCGTGCTCGATCCCGGTCCCCCGGACGTCGCCCTCTCGCGCCTCGACGCGTTCTTCACCGACGAGGGCCCGCGCTTCATCGAGATCAACAGCGACGCCCCCGCCGGCTTCGGGTACGGCGACCGCATGGCGGGGATCTTCGAGGAGCTGCCGGTCTTCCGGGCCTTTCGGAAGAAGGTGCGCGTCCAGTACCGCTCGTCCGAGGAGGCCCTCGTGCGCGCCGTCCTCGCCCCCTGGAGGGCGCGCGGTGGATCGGGCACTCCCCTGGTGGCGATCGTGGACTGGGCCGACGTGAAGACGCGCGCCGACCAGGAGATCCTGAGGGAGGCTCTGTCCGCGCGCGGGTCGCGATGCGTGCTCGTGGACCCGCGCGCGATGGAAGTCCGCGAAGGCCGTTTGTGGACCCCCGAAGAGCCGGTCGATGTCGTTTACCGTCGCGCGGTCCTCTCAGAGCTGGTCGAGCGCGCGAACGACGTCCAAGCCTTTCTCCAAGCCTACCGCGACTCCCTCTGTCCCTTCGTCAACTCCTTCCGCTGCCGCCTCTCGGAGGACAAGGCGTTCTTCGCCCTCCTCACCGACGAGGCGTCTTCTTCGTTGATGAGCGCCGAGGAGGCGGCGTTCGTCCTCCGCCTCGTCCCCTGGACTCGCAAGCTCGAGGAGCGGCGGACACGGAAGGACGGCCGCATTGTCGATCTCGTCCCGTTCGTGCTGGCGGAACGTCAGAGCCTCGTCCTCAAGCCGGCCCACGCGTACGGCGGCAAGTCCGTGTACGTCGGCAACGAGACGACACCGGGTGAATGGGAAGGCGCGGTGCAGGCCGCCCTGGGCAAGCCGTGGGTCGTCCAGGAGCGGGTCGTCATCCCGGAAGAGCCGTTCCCGACGTTCGAGGGAGGCGCGCTCCGATTCGCTCCCCTGAAGGTCAATACGAATCCCTTCTACGTGGTCGGCGAGGACGCGGGGGCGGTCACCCGCGCCTCCCGCAGCTCGGTCATCAACGTGAGCGCGGGCGGGGGCAGCGTCCCCACGTTCGTCGTGGGCTAGTAGGACGCTCCCCGCGCCAGCTCCTTCGGGTCCCAGGGCGACGGCGATCCTCCCAGGTACTTGTGGAACCAGTCGAGGTGCGCGGCGTAGTAGAGCGCCATCTCGTACCAGGCCGGCCAGTGCCCCGCGTTCTCGAAGACGAGGAGGCGTGACGGCACCCCGCGCTTCTGGAGGTCGGTGAAGAACATGAGCGACTGCGTGTAGGGGACGCGATAGTCCTTCTCGCCCGTGATCACGAGGCAGGGCGTCTTGAACTCCTCGACGTGGTCGGAGGGCGAAGCGCGGCGGTAGACCTCCGGGCGCTCCCACGGGAGGCCTTTCAGGTCCCAGGTGGGGAACCACAGCTCCTCCGTCGAGCTCACCATCGAGCGCAGGTCGTAGACGCCCATCATGGAGGCCATGGCCTTGTAGCGCGTGGAGTGGCCCTGCAGCCACATGACCGCGTAGCCTCCCCAGCTCCAGCCCATGAGCCCGATCCGGTCCTTGTCCACGTAGGGGAGCGCCGCCACTGCGTCCGTGACCTTCTCGATGTCCTGCATCACCTTGCCGTCCCAGTCGCCGGAGATGGCGGCCGTATAGGCCTCGCCGAAGCCGGTGGAGCCGTGCGGATTCGGGAAGACGACCAGGTAGTCCGGATAGACCTGCCAGTCCCCGCGGAACGCGTCCGCCCACTGGCTCTGCGGGCCGCCGTGGACGTTCAGGATCACCGGATACTTCTTCGCGGGATCGAAGCCCGACGGCTTCACGACGAAGACCTGCACCGCCTTGCCGCCCGCTCCCGCGACCGTCATCTCCTCGGCGGGCCGGATGTCCACCTCCGCCTCCACCGCCGCGTTGTGCGTGGTGAGACGGCGCTCCTTCTTCGCGGCGGAGGCCGCGAAGTCGATCCGCCACAGCTCGCTCGGCGCGCCCACGCGGCGGCGCGCGACGACGGCCCACGTGCCGTCGGGGGCCACCTGGAAGCCGTCGAGCTGCCCCACGTCGGTCAGCACGCGGAGAGCGCCGCTCGCCACGTCCACCTCGTGGAGCGGCGTCCGGCCCTTCACGTCGGCGGTGAAGTAGAGCTTCCGGGAGTCGGCGCTCCAGGCGAGGTCGTTGATCGTGTTGTCGAAGGCGTCCGTGAGGATCCGCGTCGCCCCCGACGCGCGGTCGACGATCGCGATGCGCGCGCGGTCCGACTCCCAGCCCGCGACCTTCTGCGTCCGGTACGCGATTGCGCGGCCGTCCGGCGAATAGAGGGGCGAGCCGTCCCACGCCGGGTTCGACCCGGTCAGACGCGCGCGGCGCCTTCGACGCGTCGGGGGTCGCGTCCACGGCCACGGTCCACAGGTCGGCGTTCGTGCTCGAGGCCTCGTCCGTCTCGCGGTTCGAGCTGAAGACGAGCTCCTTGCCGTCCGGCGAAACGTCGTAGCCGCGGGGGCCGCCCACGGAGAAGACGGGGGACTCGAAGTCGCCCGGGGTCAGGTCCTTCAGGCTGCCGTCCGCGGTGTCGAGGAGAAGGACGTGCGCGCGCTTGGCGTCGCGCCACTCGTTCCAGTGCCGGTAGAGCAGGCGGTCGGCGAGCCGGGCCTTCAGCTTCGACTTGTCCCGCGCCTCGTCCTTCTTCTTGTTGCAGGCCGCGTCCGCTCCGCACTCCGGCCAGACGTCGGCGGCGAACACGATCCTCCGGGCGTCGGCCGAGAGCAGGAAGGACGCGATGCCGCCGGGAAAATCCGTCCTCTTCTGCGGCTCGCCCCCCGCGGTGCTCATGGTCCAGACTTGGCTATCGCCCGAGCGCGTGGAGAGGAAAGCGAGGACCTTCCCGTCCGCGGAGAAGGCGGGAGAGGAGTCCGTCTTCTCCTCGTAGGTCAGGGCCTGGGCCTCGGTTCCGTCCGGGCGCACGCGCCAGAGGTTCGACCAGCGCTTGACCGCCTTGAGGTCGGAGCTCGTCACCTTGTAGACGACGGAGCGCCCGTCGGGGGCGAGCGCCGGCTCGTCCACGCCCTTCAGGCGGTAGAGGTCGGGGATCGCGAAGGGGCGACGCGGGGCGGCGGCAGCGGGGACGGCGAAGAGCACGAAGAGGGCGAGCGCGCGACGGGTCATCGAACCTCCGAGTTCAGCATTCCACGAGCACCTTGAGCGTGCCCGGCCTCGCCGCGTGCTCGAACGCGGCGAGGCCCTGCGAGAGCGGGTAGCGGGCTTCCACGAGCGGAGCACGTCTGGACCGCCCCCGTGGCCAGGGCTTCGAGCGCCGGGGCGAACGGACCGCAGCGCGAGCCCACGAGCGTTATCTCGTCCACGACGATCGAGGACATGTTCAGGGTGGACTCGCCCGTGGTAGGTGCTCTTCAGCACGATCGTTCCGCGGGGCCGGACGGCCTTTCGGGCGAGGGCAAGGCCTTCGGGATTGCCAGTGCACTCGACGACAACGTCCGCGGAACGATCGGGGACGTCCGCGGCGAGGGCGGCCTTGATTCCGAACGAGGCAAGAACGGCCAGAGAGCGCCCGGCTGCGACCCACCGCGACGAGATCGCAGCCGGTGCTTGCGAGCGCTTGCGCCACCAGGATGCCGAGCTTGCCGGCTGCCGACGACGACCACCCGGTCGCCGCGGGCCGATCGGTACCTGCTGCAGCACTTCCAGCGCGGCCGCGGTGGGCTCGGCGAACACCGCCGCTTCGTCGGAAAGGGCGTCGGGCACGGGATGCAGGTTCGCCGCGGGCAGCGCGAGGTACTCGGCGAAGCACGCCGTTCCGTCCCAGGATCCCCAGGACGGTCCGCTTCTCGCAATGCGTGCGCCGGCCGGCGCGACAGGCCGCGCAGGCGCCGCACGAGGCGTTGATCTCGCCCACCACGCGGCGTCCGGCGAGCTCGGGCCGGTCCGGCGCCCGCTCCACGCGCCCCACGAACTCGTGCCCGGGCACGCCCGTGAAGGGGTAGTAGCCCTTCACCATCTCCAGGTCCGTGTTGCAGACCCCCGCGAGGAGCACCCGCACGAGGGCCTCGCCGGGGGGCGGGACGGGAAGCGGGACGTCGTCCCGCAGGCGCAGCGACTGCTGTTCCAGCCAGAGCGCGCGCATCGGGGCACAGATGTCACCACGAAACGGCTCGGGCTTCAATCGGTTGGTCGGGGGGCCGGCTACTGGACGAGCGAGGCCAGGGCCTTCTTGCGCGCGGCCTCGAACTCGTCGCCCGCCCGCCAGGTCGGCATCGACGACGCGTTCGCCACCTTGACCCCCAGCCAGAACAGGAGCTGGGCGTCCTCCACGGCCCCCGAGAATTCCCAGTCGCCGAGCTCGTCCGAGGGCTGATGGTAGTCCGTGGCCTCGAACGCCTCCTGCCTCTCCCGGCCCCACCCCGCGGGCTTGCCCACGACGTCGGTGCCGTACTTGAGGTAGGCCGCGGGCACTCCGATCCGGGCGAGGTTCAGCTGGTCGGAGCGATAGAAGGAGCCCCGGTCCGGGAACTGGTCGGGGACGACGGAGCGGCTCTGCGCGGCGGCGAGGGCGCGGATCCAGTCGTCCAGGGTGGACTTTCCGAGGCCGATCGCCACTACGTCCCGCGTGCGGCCCCAGATGTTCATCCCGTCGATGTTGATGTTGGCGGCGAGGCGGCCCGCGGGAACGGGAGGATTGCGCGCCAGGTACTCCGACCCGAGCAGCCCCGATTCCTCCGCCGCCACCGCCGCGAAAAGGAGGGTTCGCCGGGGCGCCTGGGGAAGGGCCTTCATCGCCTGCGCGACCGCGAGGAGGGTGGCGACGCCCGAGGCGTTGTCGAGCGCGCCGTTGTAGATCGCGTCCTCGCTCGGGCGGGCACCCGTCCTCGTCCCGAGGTGGTCGTGATGGGCCGTGTAGAGCACCGCCTGGGATGCGAGGGCGGCGTCGCTGCCGGGAATCCGGCCGATCACGTTGGCGCTCGGGCGCCGCTGCACGTCGTTCTTCAGGGCGAGGCTGATGGTCACGCCCAGAGGAACGGGGCGGAAGTCCCGCTTCTGGGCGGACGCGCGCAGCGCGTCCAGGTCCTGGCCCCCGAGCCGCGCGACGCGGCGGCTCGCGTCCTCGGTGGCCCACGCCTTCACGGGCAGCGACGGCCGGCCGTCGGCGGGGAGGCTGAACTGCTCGCCCGTCCACGACGTCTGCACGACCTGCCACTTGTACCCCGCGGACGGGGCGGTGTGGATCATGATGGCGCCCACCGCCCCCTGGCGAGCCGCCATCTCGTATTTGTAGTCCCAGCGCCCGTAGTAGAGGCGGGTCTTGCCCGCGAACATCCGGGGATCGTCCTCGGGGTCGTTGTTCATCACGAGCAGGACCTTGCCCTTCAGGTCCGCGCCCTTGTAGTCGTCCCACTCGAACTCGGGGGCGGTGATCCCGTAGCCCACGAACACGATCTCCGCCGCGTCCACGCGGACTTGCGGCTCCGGGGTGTTCGTGAAGGCGATGTAGTCGTCCGAGTAGCGGAGGTCGACGCTCTCGCCGCCGCGGGAGACCTTCACCGCGGAAGGACAGGAGGCGGTGATGCCCACGAGCTCGACTTCCTGCTCCCAGCCGCCGCCGGGCGCTCCGGGCTCGAGGCCCATCCCTTCCATGCGGGCGCGGACGTAGGCGCGTCCGAGCGCATCACCCCGCGTGGCCGGGCCCCTTCCCTCGAGGAGGTCGCCGGCCAGGAAGCCGACGTCGGCCCGGAGCCCCGCGGCGCGTATCACGGCCGCGGCGGATTTCTCGTCGGGAGTGACCACCGCCGGCTTCACGGCCGCGAGAGTCACGGCGGTGAGCGCGGTCAGGATCGCGGCGAGCGCACCTCTCATGTTTCCCCTGCTGGAAAAATTAGCCAGTCAATCCTTCCAGTAGTTTGTGATACTATCACTGCTAACTAGCCATTGCCACAGCATTCCGCCATCTCCGAGGTAGGGGAGGGTGGGAAGTGTGGTACCGTTTAACGTTGCAGGAGTAATCAGAATGGCGACGGGTCCCATTCCGTTCGTCGCTCGGAGGCCGTCGGCCGCCCCGCAGACGGTGATGGTGCCCGCCGGTCGATTCCTGATGGGCTCCGACGCCGCTCGTCCGGACGAGAGGCCGGTCCGGGAAGCCGTGGTGCGCTCGTTCCGCATGGCGCGAACGCCGATCACGAACCTGCAGTACGCGCGCTACCTCGCCACGGGCCGCGTCGCGTCGCCTCCGTGGTGGAGCGATCCCGCCTTCTTCTCACCCGAGCAGCCCGTGGTGGGCGTCACCTGGTTCGAGGCCATGGCCTACTGCGAGTGGCTGAGCCGCACGGCGAGCGGCCACTGGCGGCTTCCCACCGAGATGGAGTGGGAGCGCGCGGCGCGGGGCGGGCTCGAGTCGGCCCCCACCGCCTGGGGGGAAGCGGTCCCCGTCGGGGAGATTCCCGAGGGGCCGCTCACGGGTCCCTGGACGGTGGGCCGCGGAATCCCGAACGGATTCGGCTTGTTCGACATGGGCACGATCGTCCACGAGTGGTGCCTGGACTGGTACCGGCCCGACGCCTCGATCGTGGTTCCCGATCCCGTGGAGCCCCTTCCCGGACCGGAGGACGGAAGACGCGCGAGCCGCGGAGGCTCGTGGCGCCACCGCGTCCGCTGGTCGTCTCCCTCCGCGCGGAGCAGCCTGCCCCCCGGCTTCCGCTACGCCGACTACGGGTTCCGCGTGGTGCTCGAGCTGCCGTGACCGAGAGCGCGGGCATCGGGCCGACCGGGCTCGAGCGCCGCCGCGCGGTCCGCACGCCCGTCGAGCTCGCAGTGGCCGTGTCGGTCGTGGGGGCGCGCCTCGTCAACATCAGCCCTTTCGGGATGATGATCGAATCCCCCGTGCCGCTCGAGTGCCAATCGATCCTGAGCTTCCGTCTCGTCATCGGCGACCACAAGGGCGACATCGAGGCGCGGGTCGCCGCGTGCACGCTCGGTGCGTCGGGACAGGCCAAGCGCTACGGTATCGGTCTCGAGTTCACCTCGATCCCCATGGACATCCACACCCGGCTGCGCAAGGCGCTCGGACCCGCCCCGGAGAGCGCCAGGAGCGCCTAGCTCTCCCTCCGCAGGCTGAAGTGGACCGTGACGGTCATGATGATCGGCACGGGTACTCCGTTGAGCCGCGTCGGCTTGTAGCGCCACCTCCGGACCGCCTCGATTGCCGCCTCGCGCAAGAGCGTCGGACCGCGCAGGACGCGGATCTCGGAGACGGCACCCGCGGGATCGATCACGCACTCGAGCTCGACCGTGCCCTGGAGGCCCGCCCGCTGGGCGAGCTCGGGGTAGCGTGGAGCCACGTGCTCGAGCTTGCGGGGCATGTCGACCCCGGAGCCGACGCGGAGGGGCCCGCCGCCGCCGCCAGTCCCCTCGACGTCCGGCGATCCGTCGCCGACCGGGCCCTCGCCCTCTCCTCCGTCCGGTACGCCGATGACATCCGAGGGGCAGATCAGGCAGCCGCCGGGCGCGTCGACCGTGTCTTCGATCGGCAGCTCCTCGGCGGGCGCAGCCACGGGGACGACATGGGCGATGGGAACGGCGATGTCCGACGCTCGCCACGGACCGCCGGCGCGTGGGCGCATCGGGGCCGGCACCGATCGCCGCGCCTCGGGGACGACGGGAGGTGCTATGAGCACGGTCTTCCCCGTCGACGGCTCGGGAAGCGGCGCGCGTCCGAGCACCGGAATCAGGATCAGCAATGTGACGCCGGCGGCGTGCACGAAAGCCGACGTGGAAAGACCGACAGGGAGCCGGGCCACCATCGTGACCTCCCCGAGCGCCTCCGGCGCTCTCATAACGGATCTGACACCGCCGGAAGTTCTTCGGTTCCGTTGCTCACGAGACCTGAGGTAACGCTTGAAGCAACTCCGTCCGGACGGAGTTGCAGCTCGGTCCGGACCGAGTTCGGCTCTAGCGCAGGTGAGCCGGCCAGGGACCGTGCGCGGGGGGCGCGACCACGCGCGCCTTTTCGAGCGCGTCCTCGTAGGCGGCGAGCGTCCGGTCGGGGGAGTGCTCGCGCCTCGCGAACTCGCGGGCGGCCGCTCCCAGGGCCCGGCGGGCCGGGGCGTTCCCCGACAGGCGGAGGATCGCTCGGGTGACGTCCCCCTCCTCGTCCACGAGATCGGCGCGCACGACCGCCTCCTCGGGGACGTCGGCCAGGTGCTCGTGGTCGGACATCACGACCGGCCGTCCCTGCGCGAGCACGCGCAGGAGCGCGGCGGAGGTCTCGCGGGCGGTGGGGTAGCGCAGGTGGACCGCGAGGTCCACCGCTTCGATGTGCGCGGCCAACTCCTCGAGGGGAACCCTGCCGGTGACGACGGTCCGTTCGGCGACGCCGAGACGGGCGAGGTGACTCTCCAGGCGCACGCGGTCGGGCACGGGGCCGACGAGGAGGAGGCGTACCCCGGGGAGGGACGAAGCCGCGCGCGCGACGGCGCGCGCCACCGTGTCGATCTGCTTCTCCCGGGTGAGCAGGCCGAGACACGCGACCACGAAGTCGTCGGGGCGGATGCCCAACTTCGCCCTGAGTGCGGAGACGACGTCTGCGGCCACCGGCACCGGCTCCGCCATCATCGGAATTCTCACGACCGTAGCCGCCGGCAGCTCCTCGCGGATCGCGTGCGCCATGTAGTCGTTGTGCACGGCCACGGCGCGTGAAGCCTCGACGGGGATCCGGAAGAGCGGGAAGGCGTAGGGCAGGAGAGCGCCGGTCGTCGCGAGGTGCGCCTCCGCGAGGCGGCTTCCCGCGGACGGATACGAGTAGGCGACCTCGTCGCGGTAGGCCTCGAGCGAGGGGCGAGCCGCGTCGCGCAGGGCGGCGCTCGAGGGGTCGGCCGCGTAGGCACGGGCTTCGGGCGAGGCGAGGAAGTGCCGGGCCCGCGAGTGGTGCAGGACGAGGTCGTGGAGGACGAGGAGTCCGGGCACCCGCAAGAGGGGCTCGTAGAGGAAGGCGTGGTCGGGGCCGTTTCCCATCTGGTAGACGGCGACGTCGTAGGGGCGCTCGCGGTGACGGGCAGGGAATTCGGCCGCCGGCCGCGCGGTCACCTCCCGCGGCAGGCCCTCCACCCCGGACTGTACGTGGAACGCGTCGACCTCGTGCCGTCCCGCGAGGAGGGCGAGCACGTCCGCGCTGTAGTCGGCGATCCCGGTGGGGGCAGGAGGGAGCGGGCTCAGGAACGCCAGGCGCACGTCAGCGCCGGGCGTAGAGCGCGTACTCGAGGGGCCCGTAGAGCAGCGCGTTCAGCCGATCCACGTTCTCGTTGAGGACGGCGGCCGTCCGCTCGGGCAACCCCTCTCCGGGGACGACCTGAAGCTGCGCGGAGGCTTCCACCGGCGTACGCATCTCCACGCGGACGTCCGTGAACCCCGCGGCGGCGGCGAGGAAGGACAGGGTGTCCGGGTGAAGGGGCGTCACGTGCGTGATGTCGCGGTTGAACACCTCCAGGAAGCCCACGACGGAGCGCGGGTTCGGTGTCTCGAGCAAGAGCAGTCCGCCGGCGCGCAGCACGCGGTGCGCCTCCTGGATCGCGGCGGTGAGCACGGGGGGCGGCAGGTGCTCGGCCACGTGGGCGGCGAAGACGCCGCCGATCGAGCCCGCCTTCTGCGAGCGCAGGAACTCCACGAGATCGCCGGCCACGACGTCGAGCCCTTTCTCCCGGCACTCCCGCACCACGTTCGCGTTGCCTTCGACCCCCCGCGCGACGACACCTCTCTCCTTCAGGAGCTCGAGAAACTCCCCGCGCCCGCAGCCGAGATCGACCACCGGGGCGAGGCCTTCGAAGAGGGCGACGTAGCCGCGCATGCGCTCGCGGATCTCCTCGCGGCTCCCCCGGTAGCGGTTCTCGAACGCGGTGTAGGCCGCATCGTCCACCGCTCGCGTGGCGGCGGCGGCCACGGCGGGGGGCGGGGCGGCGGCGGCGAGCGTCCCTCGGAGCGCGCGGACCTCCTCGGAGACGGTTTCGAGCCGGTCGCGGAGGGCGAGGAGCCCCGTGAACCGGCGGCCCAGCGACTCGAGCCTCCGGTCGAAGGCCTCGAGGACGAGCTCGCTGCGCGTGGTGGCGAGGGCGGAGGCCATCCGGTCGCGCGCGTCCACGAGCGGCTGCACGCGCTGCAGGTAGCGGACGAGCGCCGCGGAGAACTCGCGCAGGCTCGCGAGGAGCCGCGCGTTCTCGCCCAGCGAGGCGTTCAGCACCTGCACGACGGCCGCGTTCCACTCCGTCTGCCGCGCGAGCGCGGGCTGGACCGCCGCCCACGCCCGGGAGCGGAGCACTCCGAAGACGCCCCCGGGGGGCGGTTCCGCGGGCAGGGCGTAGGTCTCGTTCACGCGGGCGAGACGTGAGGCGATTTCCGGCGAGGACTCCCGAGGCGGCGGGAACGCGGCGAGGCGATCTACCGCGGCCAGCACCTCCGCGTAGGCGCGCTCCTCCTCGTCGAGCTTCTGCCTCAGGGCATCGAGGCCGGGCTCGTCGCGGTCGCTCTGCAAGTAGAGCGCTACTTGGCGGGGGCGGCGGCGGCGCGGCTCGCGAGGTAGGCGAGCACGATCTCGTCGAGCGACAGGTCCTCCATCACCGTCTTGTCGCCCGCGGGGTCGAACTTGCCGCGCTTGATCTCCAGGATCATCCCCTTGTGCTGGTCCTCCATCAGCTTCGAGATGGCGGTCTCGTCGCGGCTATCGATGAGGTCGGCGTAGGGGAGGCGGCGGGAAGCGAGGATCTCGCCGCCTTTGTAGATCAGGGTCTCGATGAGGGGATTGGCGTCACCCTTGTCCTCGGTCTGGACGTGATAGACGAGGCCTCGATACTTGACATCGGTGTTGAACCCGGTGATCACGATACGATTTTCGGGTCGGTGCGCGAGGCTGTCAAGCCGGCTTTGTGTCATGATCCGCGGCCCGGAGAGGCCCGTGCCCGAGTTTCGTGCCGACGATCGTCCCGCCGACGACGAGGGGCCTCCCGTCCTCGGCACGTGGAAGCGCCTCTACGGGGCCGTAATCCTGAACGCCCTCCTCGTCATGGCCCTCGTCTACGTCTTCTCGCGGTGGCGGTATTGACCGCCCTCGACTGGGCGGTCCTGGGGGTCTACCTCGTCGCGATCGTCGGTTTCGGCCTCTGGATGGGCCGGGGCAACCAGAAGATCGACGATTTCTTCCTCGCCGGGCGCGAGATGAAGTGGTGGGCCGCCGGCCTCTCCGTGATGGCCACCCAGATCAGCGCCATCACCTTCGTGGGCACGACGGGACAGGCCTACACCCACGGGATGAGCTTCCTCGTCGTCTACTTCGGCCTCCCCTTCGCGATGGTGGCCCTCTGCCTCACCCTCGTCCCCTTCTTCTACCGGTCGGGGGTCTTCACCGCCTACCAGTACCTGGAGAAGCGCTTCGACGCGCGCACGCGCACGCTCACGAGCCTCCTCTTCCTGGTCTCCCGGGGTCTCGCGATGGGGGTGACACTCTACGCGCCCTCCCTCGTGCTCTCCGTGATCCTGGGCTGGAGCGAGAACGCCACCATCCTCCTGATGGGCGGAACCACGATCCTCTACGTCGTCTACGGCGGGAACAAGTCGGTGATCTGGACGGACGTGGTGCAGATGGCCATCATCTGGTTCGGTATCTTCGTGTGCGTGGCCGTCGCGATCGTCCAGCTTCCCGCGAGCGTCTCCCTCCGCGACTCGCTCGCCCTCGCCCAGCTGACGAGCCACCTCGAGGTGATGGACTTTTCGACGGATCCCAGGCACCCCTACACCGTGTGGACCGGCGTAATCGGGGGCACGTTCCTCGCCATGGCCTACTTCGGCACGGACCAGAGCCAGGTGCAGCGCTACCTCTCGGGGAAGACCCTGACGGAGAGCCGCCTCGCCCTCCTCTTCAACGCCTTCCTCAAGGTCCCGATGCAGTTCCTCATCCTGCTCACGGGAGTGCTGGTGTTCGTGTTCTACCACTTCGAGCCTCCACCGCTTCTGTGGAACGCGGTGGAGGCTCGAAGATTTGAGTCTTCGCTGCCCGCGGCTGAGCTTTCGTCGCTTCGCGGCCGTTTCGAAGCCGCCCATCGCGATCGCAAGGCCGCGGCGTCCGAATACGCCGCTACGCGGAGTGTCTCCGCGCGGAGCGCCTATCTTGATGCGAACGCGCGGATGTCGGCCGCTCATGCCGAGGCGGGCCGGAAGGTCCAGAGCCTCGACGGCAAGCCCTACAACGACACCAACTACATCTTCCCGTCCTACGTGGTGCGCTACCTCCCCGGGGGCCTTGCCGGGCTCGTCATCGCGGTCATCTTCGCGGCCGCGATGTCGACCCTCTCCGGAGAGTTCAACTCGCTCGCCACCGCGAGCATGGTGGATTTCTACCAGCGGTTCGTGAAGCCGAGCGCGAGCGACGCCCACTACCTCGCGGTGTCCCGGCTCTTCACCGCGGCCTGGGGCGTTTTCGCGTGCGTGGTGGCCCTGCAGGCGGGCCGGCTGGGTTCCGCCATCGAGGTGGTGAACCGTTTCGGGTCGTACTTCTACGGGTCGATCCTGGGGGTGTTCGGGCTCGCCATCCTCACCCCGCGGGCCTCCGCCCGCGGGGCCTTCTACGGGCTCCTCGCGGGGATGGTCACGGTCTTCCTGGTCTCCCGGTACACGAGCGTGGCGTTCCTCTGGTACAACGTGGTGGGTGCTTTGACGGTTTTCGCGGCGGGTCTCCTGGTCACGGCGGCCGTCCCGGACCGGCCGGTCGCGCGGTAGAGCGGGTAGAGGGAGGAAATGGAGGCGGACAAGGAGGCGCGCGTCGAAACGCTCCTGCGCGAGGCTCGCCAGCGTCCCCCCTCCGACCTCGGCGCGTTCCTCGAGACGGCTTGCGGGGGAGACACCGCGCTGCGCCGCGAGGTGGAGGACCGACTGGCCCTCACCTCCTCGGACCTCGAGCCCACCACGACCGATCTTCCCGAAGGCACGCGGGTCGGGCCCTACCGCGTCGTCCGCGTGATCGGACGGGGAGGGATGGGCACCGTCTACCTGGCGGAGCGGGCGGACGAGCAGTTCGAGAAGCAGGTGGCGCTGAAGCTCGTGGGCCGCGGCCAGGACTCCGAACAGGTGCTGCGGCTCTTCCGCCAGGAGCGGCAGATCCTCGCCCACCTCGACCACCCGAACATCGCGCGGCTCCTCGACGGGGGGGCGACGGCGGAAGGCGCGCCCTACGTGGTGATGGAGTACGTGGAGGGCGAGCCCATCGACGAGCACTGCGAGCGCCGCCGTCTCTCCACCGCGGACCGCGTGCGCCTCTTCCGCACCGTATGCTCCGCCGTGCAGTTCGCCCACCAGAACCTGGTCGTGCACCGCGACCTCAAGCCCAGCAACATCCTCGTCACCGCGGACGGCGTTCCGAAGCTCCTCGACTTCGGCATCGCCAAGGTCCTGAGCCCCCGGCCGGCGACCACCCAGACCCTCACGAGCGGCTGGGCTCTCACGCCCCACTACGCGAGCCCGGAGCAGATCCGCGGAGAGACGATCACCACGGCATCCGACGTGTACGCGCTGGGGGTCGTGCTCTACGAGATCCTCACGGGCCGCCGCCCCTACGAGTTCGCGAGCGTCCTTCCCCACGAGATCGTCCGGGTGGTGTGCGAGCGGGAGCCCGCGCCCCCGAGCGAGCTCGCTCTCCCCACGGTGCGCGTGCCTCCCGGGGAGGCGGGGGCCGAGCCGGTCCGGGAGCCGGAGGCGGACCGGAGGCTCGGCGAGCAGCGCCGCCGCGAGCTGCGGGGCGACCTCGACACCATCGTGCTCATGGCCCTGCGCAAGGAGCCTTCCCGACGCTACGTGTCCGTGGAGCATCTCTCGGAGGATCTGCGGCGGCACCTCGAGGGGATGCCCGTCCTCGCGCGCAAGGACACGCTCGCCTATCGAGCGGGAAAGTTCGTGACCCGCCATCGCGTGGGCGTCGCCTCCACCGTGCTCGTGGTCCTGAGCCTCCTGCTGGGGATGGTGGCCACCGCCCGCCAGGCGCGTCTCGCCCAGGCCCAGAAGGCGCGCGCGGAGCGGCGCTTCGACGACGTGAGGCGCCTCGCCCGGTCCTTCCTCTTCGAGATCCACGACGAGATCCAGGACCTCCCGGGGGCCACGCGGGCGCGGGCGCGCCTCGTGACGCGGGGACTCGAGTACCTGGACGGCCTCGCTCACGAGGCGAAGGGCGACCTCTCGCTCCAGGCCGAGCTCGCCGAGGCCTACCTGAAGGTGGGAGACGTGCAGGGCCGGCCCGGCTTCTCGAACCTCGGGGACCGGGCGGGGGCGGCCCTGAGCTACCGCAAGGCGGTGGAGCTGCGCGAGGAGATCCTCGCCCAGCGTCCCGGTGAGGACGCGCAGCGCGAGCTCGCCACCGCTCTCGACCGGGTGGGTGACACCGAGCGGGTGCTCGGCAATTCCAAGGCCGCCCTCGACAGCTACGAGCGCGCCCTCGCCCTCCGCGAGCCCCCCGGCGCCCCCGGAGAAAGCCGCGACCGCGCCACGAGCCTCCAGCGCATCGCCGACATGCGGGCCGCGGTCGGGGACAAGGAGGGCGCGCTCGAGACACAGAGCCGCGCCCTCGCCCTCCAGGAAAGCGTCGCCGCCCGCCAGCCCGGCGAAGGGCCCGTCCTCCGCGAGCTGTTCATCGGCCGGGTGAAGATGGGGGACCGGCTGTCGGGGGCGGGCGACCATCGAGAGGCGCTCGAGCGCTACCGCGCAGCACTCGCCACCTCCGAGCAGATTGCGGCGCGCGATCCCCGGAGCGCGCGCGCCCGGCGCGAGCTCGCGGTCTGCCACGACAAGGTCGGCGACGCCCTCCTCGCCCTCGGGGAGCTGGGGGACGCCCTCCGCGAGTACCGCGTCGCCCTCGCCCTGCGCGAATCCCTCGTCGCCTCCGACCGGCGGGACGCCGAGCTGCGGCGCGACCTCTCGGTCAGCCACGACAAGATCGGCCGCGTCCTCCTCGCCCGGGGCGACGCCGCGAACGCGCTCGAGGCCTTCCGCCGCGCCCTCTCCCTCGACGAGACCGCGGTGACCGCCGATCCCGAGAGCGCGCAGGCGCGGCTGGACGTGAGCGCGGACCTCGAGAACGTGGGAGCGGCGCTCCTGCGGGCGGACCGGCTTCCCGAGGCGGAGGCCGCGCTCCGGCGTGCCCTCGAGCTGCGCGAGCGCATAGCGAGCGGCGACCCCGCGAATGCCGACGTCCGGGCGGGGTTCGTGTCGCTCTACGCGAACCTGGGCCAGCTCGAAGTGCTTCAGGCCGCGGGCGCCCGCGCCCGACCCGGCGCCTGCGGGAGGGCGCGTGAGTGGCACGACAAGGCCCTCCGCCTCGAGCAGGAAGGGGTCACCCTCCCCCCCGAGGCCCGGGACGCCCTCGCCCAGCTCGCCGCCGCTCTCCTGCGCTGTCCGATCGCGCGTTAGGCGGGCTCAGGGCGTCGGGCGGGCCACCGGAACGAAGCGTCCCCCGCGGGGGAGGGCGACCTCGCCGGCCTTCCGGAAGGCGTCCATTACGGCGTCCGCGACGGACCTACCGGTGTCCCGGGGCGGGGTCTTCAGGAACGTGGCGTAGAGGTCGCCGCCCTGGGCCACGAAGCTGTTGGTGGCGACGCGGTAGACGCGCGCGTCCTCGAGAGGACGGCCCTCGATCTCGATCGAGACGAGGCGTCGTCCCCCCGGCCGCGACAGGTCGTAGGCGCCGCGGAGGCCGGAGGTCTGGACGAGCCCGCGCTCGAGCGTGAGGCCCTGCTCCAGGACCTCGCGGAGCTGCGCGCCCGTGAGATCGACCTCCACCACCGTGTTGAGGAACGGCAGGGCGTCGAGCACATGGCCGTTCGTCACCTCGCCCTCGGGGATGTCCGCGCGCAGACCCCCCGCGTTGTGCACCGCGGCCGCCGCCCCCGTCGCCTCCCGCATCACGTCGGCGACGAAGTCGCCCAGGCTCGACTCCGCCCGGTAGTCGCGGACGAGGCGTACGCGCGACCGGCCCACCACCTGGCCGATCTGCTTCTCGTACTGTTTGCGATACGCCTCGATCATCCGCGCGATTCCGGGATCGGGTGGGCTCTCGTCCGTCCACACCTTGAGCAACTCGCCCTCGTGTCCCAGGACCCGGTGACCCTGGAGACGCAGCTTGAGGTATCCGAGCCGCGTCCCGTAGCCGTAGGTCTGGACTATGCGAGTCCCGGTCACGGGATGGACGAAGAGGGGCTCGATGCCGCGGTGTGCGTGCCCGCCCACGAAGACGTCGATGCCCGGGACCTCCCCGCACAGCCGCACGTCCTCGTCGAAATCGCGCTGCACCTCGGGGCGCGCCTCGGCGTCGGTCTGCATGGGGCCGGTCTTGCCCTGGTGGGCCAGGACCACCACCACGTCTACCCGGTCGCGCAGGTCGGCGACGAGCGCGCGCACGATGGGCACCGGGTCGCGGAAGTCGAGGTGCGTGATGCCGGAGGGGAGTGCCACGCTGCGCGCGTCCTCGCCGATGATCCCGATGACGCCCAGGCGCACGCCCTCCTTCTCGAGGATCACGTAGGGCCGCGAGTACGGGTGGTCGGTGCCCTTGTAGAAGATATTGGCCCCGAGGATCGGAAAGGGGACGCCGTTCATCTGCCGGAGGAAATTGTCGGCCCCGTAGTCGAACTCGTGGTTCCCGATGGCCATGGCGTCGTAGCGCATGGCCCGCATCATCTCCATGAGCGCCTCGCCGCGCGTGAGGTTCGAGAGCATCCCCGTGAACATGTCGCCGGTGTCGAAGAGGAAGACGGGCTTCTCGCGCGCGCGGATACGGTCCACGAGCGTCGCGAGGTGGGCGGCGCCTCCCAGCCGCGGCGATCCGGGGAGCCAGTAGGCGGGGATGGGGTCGAAGGCGCTGTGGAAGTCGTTCGTGTAGAGGATCGTGACTTCGCGGACGGCGGTGTCGGCGGCGGGTGCGGCGGAGAGCAGAGCGAGGAGAAGGGACAGCATGCACGCGATGCTAAACCAACTCCGTCCGGACGGAGTTGGCGTGACGTCTCCGTCCGGACGGAGTGGCGTGTCAGCGCCGTCCCGAAGCCGCCTCCCGCATGAGCAGCACGCGCTTGCGCTCTCGTCCCCAGCGGTAGCCCCCGGTTCGCCCGTCCGCCCCGACCACGCGGTGGCAGGGGATGACGATGGCCGCGGGGTTCGTCGCGCAGGCGCGGGCCACGGCGCGGGCCGCCCGCGGACGGCCGAGCGCGCGCGCCACCTCAGAGTAGCTGCGCGTCTCTCCGCTGGGAATCGCCCGCAGCTCCTCCCACACGCGGCGCTGGAACGCGGTGGCCCGGAGGTCGAGAGGCAGGTCCACGCGGGTCGACGGATCCTCGATCCGGGCGAGCACCTGGGCGACCCACGACCGGAAGCGATCGTCGTCCCTCTCGAGGCGGGCCTCGGGGAACTCCTCGCGGAGCGAAGCCACGAGCGGGCGGTCGTCGTCGCCGAGGGCCACCATCGAGACGCCCTTGTCGGTGGCCGCCACGAGCAGCCGGCCGAGCGACGTGTCGACGAGCGAGTATCCGAGGTGGAGACCCCGGGCGCCGCGGCGGTAGGCGCCGGGCGTCATGCCGAGGGACGCGCCGGCGTAGGCGCGCGCGCTCGAGCCGTAGCCCGCCTCGTAGGCGGCGTCGGCCACGGGTCGCCCGTCCTTCAGCTCCTTCCGGAAGCGATCGCGGCGGACCGCCTCCGCGTACTGCCGGGGGCTGAGGCCCACCATCGCCTTGAACGTCCGCTGCAGGTGGTGCGGGCCGACGCCCGCGACCCGGCTGAGGCGCGCGAGCGTCGGCCGCACGCCCTCCGCCACTCCTTCTTCAATGTGGCGGCACACGCGGCCCACCCAGGCCGGGCGCGGGTCCCTCGCCTCGTCGGGGTGGCACCGGAGGCAGGCCCGGAACCCGGCCGAGCGCGCGGCCGCGGGCGCGTCGAAGAAGGCGACGTTCTCGCGGCGCGGCCGGCGGGCCGGGCACGACGGCCGGCAGTAGATGCCGGTGGTCCGTACGGCGAGGACGAACCGCCCGTCCTGGCGCCGGTCGCGGTCGAGGACCGCCTGCCAGCGTTCGTCTTCGGGGCGGGAGAGGGTCTCGGAATTCACGTCGCTCGCTATCATCATGCCTGAATGATGGGGCGGGGGGGCGCTCCCCCGCGATACGGATCTTGCGGTGGAACTTCGTGCGGGCTAGGTTTTGTCCCATGAACGACATGCCGCGGAACGAGCGGGCGCGCGGGCTCTGGGCCCGCACGAAGTTCCACCTCTGGCCGCAACCGTACTGGCTGGTGAGCCTGCACCCCCGATATGCCGCGGACGCGGCCCGCCTCCTGGCGGCCAACCCGAGGCCGTTCGCCGCTCTCGTCCGGGAACGCGACGAGGTCTCGCTGACGATCGCGGAACGGCTCTGGAAACGGAGCGGGCTCCGACGCCGTGCCCGAGCCGAGGCCGGTCCCTTCCGCGTGATCACGCTCGATCTGGCACTGGAACACGACGTTGTGGGATATCTCTCTCCGGCCACGGCGCGGCTCGCGGAAGCCGCCGTGTCCGTCGTGCCTCAGTGCGCTTTCAGCAGGGACCACATCCTCGTGCACGCGGAGGGAGCCGGAAAAGCCCTCCGCGTGCTGAGAGGGCTCGTCAGAGACTGCCGCCTGCCTAAAAGGATGGGTTCTCGAGCGAGAGCAGGTCCGAAGCGGCGACGGGCTCGCGGGTGACGAAGCCCTCGCCGTAGCGGACGCCGATGCGCTGGCCGTGCCGGCGGGCGGAGAGCTCGACGTTCTCGCGGAAGCGGTCGAAGGGCATCGAGACCGATTCGCCCGACCCCGGCGTGAACTGGCTGCGGAAGGACGCGTCCATCCTTGCGACCTAGCACCGGTGGCCGCCGGGCCAGGTCAGTGGAGGTCAGGGGCGCATCGCTTCCCGACGTTCCGGGCTAGTCTGGGAACAGGAAGGGCGCCGACGTCGATTTGTTGCACCCTTCGGTCACGTTGATGACGGTGCCATCGGCAGGGTTCAGGTTCGTGATCCTGTTGGTACCGGTCCCCCTGAGATAATAGGGCTCGACGACGGGGGTCTCGGGATTGTCTCCGTGTACGAGTCTCGTTCGGCTCGTCACTTCCGTAATGCTGACGAGATGGCCAAGATCGTCAAACCCGTGGAAGCGGAACATCTCGAGAAAGGTGTGAGCGCCCTTGCGCTGCCATATGCCGTGGCCTTCGCTCCGCGTGACCCCCGGAGGCGCACCGGAAGGGCTGCCGCCTTCGATCAGGGTGCCGCCGGGCATGTGGGTCGTCATGCTCTGGAAGGCTGCAAAAACGATGGGCGGTGTCGTCGCGCACGCCACGATCTGGACGTCATTGATCCAAGTACCTTCGAACTTGGCGCCTTGGGAGCCTTCGCGCTCGTCTGCGTGCACCGCTGGTCCGAGGCCCAGAACGCAGGCTCCCGCCAGGGCAAGCACGCCGACGGGCATCATGCTGGAGATCCGTGGAAATGGGGTCACCTTCATTGCAAGGTCCTTTCGTCACTTTCGACGATCGACGGAAATCACCGACCGCGCGTGTTCCGGCCACGACGAGTGACGTAACGTGTGAGCGAGCCAGTATCAGGGGACACCGAGGCGATGTCATGAAGTTTCGTCATCTGGCACGGTCGTGGGGGCGAGGCGTTCGTCGTGCGCCGCGGCCGGCGGTACGAAGCGATAGCCGCGGCCGGGAACCGTGGCGATGTACCTCGGCCGACGCGAATGATCCTTGAGCTTGGTACGCAGGTTGCGGACATGACGGTCGACCACGTTGCTCTCCGCCACGTAGTCGGCGCCCCAGAGGTGATCGAGGATCTCGTCGCGAGTGAGCAGACGGCCGGCGTTCGCGGCCAGCAGGTAGAGGAGACTCTGCTCGAGCGGGGTGAGGTGCAGGACCGTTCGCCCGGCTCGGACACGGCGGTTCAGGAGGTCGATCTCCAGATCGCCGAGCAGTAGCACCGGCGTGAATTCCACGGCCCCGCTGTAGCTCCGGCGCATGACCGCCAGAGTCCGCGCGACGAGCTCCTCGGGAGAGAAGGGTACGGTCAGGATGTCGTCCACTCCTCGCTCGAACGCCGCCAGCTTGGCTTTGAGGTCGCCCCGTCGCGTGAGGGCGATGACGGGGATGCGGCGCCCCTTCGGCGCGGGGCGCAGCCGCTCCAAGATCGCGTTTCCGGCGATGTCCATGTCGAGGATGGCGAGGTGAGGCCGCCACGCGGCGAGCGCGCCGGCGGCCTCCTCGATCGTCCGGACCACGCGGATGCTGTAGTGGCCGTGACTGAGCGCGAGCTTCGCGACGTCGGCGAGCACGGGCTGCTCGATCACCAGCAGCGCGCGGGCAGGGCTGCGCAGTCGCCGGTCACGCGAGGTCATGAGGATGGGTCCCGAGGCACCGGACGGCGTGTCCGGTCGGCGCGAAGAATACCACGCTGCGAACCGCGCGCCCGCCTAGCCAGGACCCAGGTAGCCCAGTGCCTTCAGCCGCTCGCGGGTCTCGGCGTCGAGGCGCATCCGCTGGGGGTTCGCGTCGAGCCGGCTCGTTCGTTCGCCCGGGTCCTTCAGGACGTCGAAGTACAGCTCGTCGGTCTCCGGCTCGAAGCGAGGGCGGGACTGGTCCGCGATTGCCGGCGGCTCAGAAAGAAGGATTCTCGAGGGAGAGGAGGTCCGAGACGGCGACGGGCTCGCGGGTGACGAAGCCCTCGCCGTAGCGAACTCCGATGCGCTGGCCGTGGCGGCGGGCGGAGAGCTCGACGTTCTCGCGGAAGCGGTCGAAGGGCATCGAGACCGATTCGCCCGATCCCGGCGTGAACTGGCTCTGGAAGGCGAGGACGGCCGCGAGCTTCTTCTCCCAGGTGGACGTGATGTCCACGACGAAGCTCGGCGCCCCGTCCATCGTCTCGCCGGTGGCGAGCGCGTAGAGGAGCTTTCGCGGGCGGAAGGCGGGGCCGAGGTCGGGCCGGTGGTTGCGCAGGCCGGCGAGGAAGGAGGCCGCGTAGACGATCCGGCCCGCCGCGGAGTGGTCGGGATGGCGCTGCTCGGAGTGCGGGAGGATCACCACGCGGGGCCGGAGCCGGCGCATGGCGGCGACGACCGCGCTCCTCTGCTCGGGCGTGTCGGAGAGGCCGCCGTCCGGCAGCCCCAGCGACTCGCGGTGGCTCACTCCGAGAAGGCGCGCCGCCTCCGTCGCCTCGGCCGCCCGCGTCTCCGGGGTCCCGCGGCTGCCGCTCTCCCCGCGCGTCAAGTCCACGAGCGCTATTCGGCGGCCCCGGCCCGCCTCGAGGGCGAGGGTTCCTCCCGCCACGAGCTCCGCGTCGTCGGGGTGGGCGAAGAACGCGGCGACGTCGAAATCGCTCACGCGAGCACTCGCTCGTAGACCGACTCGTACTTCGAGACCACCCGGTCGGCCCCGAAGAGCGATTTCGCGCGCCGCCGGCCCGCCTTGCCCATCTCCCGCCGGCGCTCGTCGTCCTTCAGGATCTCGAGCGTGCGGGCGGCCATTCCCTCCACGTCGCCCACGGGCAGGAGGAAGCCGCTCTCCGTGTGCTTCACCACCTCGGGGAGGCCGCCCGCGTCCGAGCCGACCACGGGGACCCCCGCCGCCATCGCCTCGAGCGCCGAGAGGCCGAAGCTCTCCAGCTCGGAGGGAAGGAGGACGACGTCGGCCATGGCCGTGATCTCCTCGATCCCCTGGCGCGCCCCCAGGAAGCGGACGCGGTCCTGGAGGTTCAGCCGCCGGCCGAGGGCCTGGGCGGACGAGCGCTCCGGGCCCTCTCCGACCATGAGGAGGACGGCGTCGACCTCGCGGGATACCCGCTCGAAGATCCGCATCACGTCGAGCACGCGCTTCACCGGCCGGAAGTTCGAGACGTGGAGCAGGACCTTCTGCCCGGGGGCGGCAAAGGCGGACCGGTCGGGAGGCCCCTCCGGATACATATCGAGGTCCACGAAGTTCGGGATGACCTCGATCCTCTTCTTCACCTGGAACTCGTCATAGGTCATGCGGGCGAGGAACTCCGAGACCGCGGTCACCCCGTCGGAGCGCTCGATGCCGAAGCGCGTGATCTCGAAGAAGGAGCGGTCCTGGCCCACGATCGTGATGTCCGTGCCGTGCAGTGTCGTGACCATGCGGGGCGCGCCCTCCCCGAGCATCTGCTGGGCGAGGAATCCCGCGATCGCGTGGGGGATCGCGTAGTGGACGTGGAAGAGCTCGAGACGGTGGTCGCGCGCGACCTCCGCCATCTTCACCGCGAGGGCGAGGTCGGTGGGCGGGTACTCGAAGAGGGGATAGCTCGAGACGTCCACCTCGTGGAAGCAGATGTTGGGGTGGAAGTCGGCGAGGCGGAAGGGGAGGCGATAGGCCACGAAGTGCACCTCGTGGCCGCGTCGCGCGAGCTGCTTGCCGAGCTCGACCGCCACCGCCCCCGAGCCTCCCACCGTGGGATAGCACGTAATGGCGAGCCTCATAGCTGGATCACCTGGTGGCCGCGGGCGAAGGGGTCCATGGCCTCCTCGATCTGCGGGATGAGCCCGAGGCCGTGTCGGGCGAGGATTCCCACGAAGCCGAGCCCGCGCTCCTGGAACGAGCCGCCCGGGAAGAGGGCGTCCCGCGTGCGACGCAGGCGCTCCGCGCGCGTCTGGTCGCGCTTCTTCAGCGCGCGGATCGATTTCTCGTGAAGCGTCTCCACCTGGTGAAGGGTACGCCCCCGCGCCGCGTCTGCGGCGGCGCGCAGCGTGGGGTCGAGGGCGGCGAGGGTCGTCTCCACGGCGCCCATCTCCCGCTCGATGGCCTCGCGGGTGCGCGCGAACGCCGATTCCACGTCGGGGTAGGCCTCGCGAGCCCACTGCGAGAGGATCCCCTCGGGATCGGCCTCGAGGTCCGTGAGCTTGAGCTGTTCCGCCTCGAGGGCCCGCGCCTGCGCGGGCTCCACGAGGGTGAGGCTGGGGCGGGGGAGGAGCACCGGGCGGGGGATCCCGAAATGCGCGTAGGAAGGGCCGATCTGCGCGTGGTAGGCGATCTCCGCCGGACCTCCCACGTAGCCCGCGGTGGGGAGGAGCGTGTCCTGGGTGAGCGGCCGCAGGAGCACGCCCGGGCTCCAGCGCTCCGGCTCCGTCTCGAGGAGACGCACCGCCTCCTCCACCGGCATCTTGCGCCCCACCCCCCGCACCTCGACCTGGCCGTTCTGGGCGCCTAACGCACGCCTCTCGCCCTCGAGGTACACGAAGAGGTTCAGGAATCCCGGGCGCACCGGCACCTGCTGGTGGTAGCCGGCGGCGAGCAGGGCCTTTCCCGCCTCCATGGCGAGCCGCGACGTGGGCGAGCCCTCGCGGATCTCGCGGGCGAGGGGAGGGACGGAGAGCGCCTTCAAGGCGGGGTCGGAAGGATCGAGCACGACGAGCGCGGGAAGGAGCGAGGAGAGCAGGCGTGCGAAAGCGCCGGAGAGGCTCTCCCCGGGCCGGTAGCACTCTCCCACCCGCGCCACGATCTCGTCCCGGAAGGGGCTCGCGGGGAGCGCCTGGCCCAGCTCCGCGACGAGCGCGGCGATCGTCTCGTCGAGGCCGATCTTGGAGGCGGGCTGGCCCGCCGGCTCGTGGCGGGGCGCGTAGCGCAGCGTCCGGATCTGGCCCCCGTCGTCGATGACGCTAGCCGACCGCACCTCCGCGAAGTCGTGGTCGTCGGCGGCGACCCAGAAGACGGCGACCGCCGCCCGGCCCTGCGCCTCGAGGAGCCGGGCCGTCTTCAGGGCCGCGAGGGCCTTGTAGAGGACGTAGAGCGGTCCCCCGAAGAGCCCGGGCTGCTGGCCGGTGACGACGGCGACGGTCTCCCCCTGCCGCAGGAGAGCCGCGCGCTCCGCCGCCGCCGATGCCCCCCGCGACTGTTGCTGGCGCACGAGCGCTTCCGCGACCTTTTCGCGGGGCCGGGCATGCCGGCGCGTGGCTTCCGCCGAGTGCCGGAGAGCCGCGAGGTCCCAGGCGCCGCCGTCGTAGAAGGGGGCGACCGCGGGGGCGCCCAGGAGGTAGTCGCGGAAGAGGGGGCTCGTGGGCTGCTGGAACGCACCGTACTCGAAGACGCGACGAGGCCGCTCCGTCATGCGCGACGGTTCTGCGGACCTGGCGCGCGGGTCACCGGGTCCTCGGGACAGGGAACACTAGAACACCATACGCCGGAACCGGGAGGATGTTCCAGCGTAAATCGCTGCAAGCTGTTCTTGAACAGAGACTTGAGCGCCGAAAGCGTTGACACGTTTTCACCGGGATGCTACATTGCCAAGTTGAGGGATTTCGTGCGTTTGTGGCGCGCGGGGCCGCTCAGGTGACGGTTTCTCGACTCGAGGACAGGGGAACAAGAGCCACGGGAATGGACGAGAAGAGCCACCTGACCGACCCGATGCCCGCCTCCATCGGGCGCTACCAGGTCCTGGAGATCGTGGGGTTCGGGGCGATGGGGGCCGTCTATCGCGCTTCCGACCCCGTCATCAAGCGCACGCTCGCGATCAAGACGATCCGCCTCGACATTCCGCGGCAGAGCCCGCAGTACCGGTCCTTCATCGAGCGCTTCTACCAGGAGGCCCGGATCTCGGGCACCCTCTCCCACCCCAACATCGTCACGCTCTTCGACATGGCCGAGGAGGGGGGCACGCCGTTCCTGGCGATGGAGTTCGTGGAGGGGGAGACGGTCGGCTCGCTCATCGAGAAGGGCCACCGCTTCAAGCCGGAGAGGGTCATCGCCCTCGTGAGCCAGGTGGCCGCCGCGCTCGACTACGCGCACAGCAAGGGAATCATCCACCGCGACATCAAGCCCGCGAACCTGATGCTGTCCGACGGGGACCGGATCAAGGTGATGGACTTCGGCATCGCCAAGGCGGTGGACGCGGAGATGACGCAGTCGGGCACGCTGCTCGGGACGCCGTCCTACATGTCTCCCGAGCAGGCCATGGGGGACAAGCTGGACGGCCGCACCGACATCTTCTCGCTCGGGGTATGCGCGTTCGAGATGCTCTCCGGAGAGCAGCCGTTCCCGGGGAACAACGTCACGTCCATCCTCTACAAGCTCGTGCACGTCGACCCCATCGAGCCCGCGAATCTGGAGATGGACGGCCTCGTGCCCCAGAAGTGGCACGAGGTGTTCGGCAAGGTCCTGGCCAAGAAGCCGGACGAGCGTTACCAGACCGCGGCCGATTTCGTCCACGACCTGGAGTACTGCCTCGGCTCCTGGTTCGGGTCGCTCGACGAGACGCTCGTCTTCGGGGCCGCGCCGGCGTCGGCGCTGGAGGAGACGGCGACAATTCCGCAGATGGCGGTCCCCCGGTTCGAGAACCCGCCCGCCCCGACCGCTTCCCCCCTCGCCGCCGCGGCCGACGATTCGACGACGGTCGTGATGAAGGCTCCTTCGGCCGATGACGCCACGGTGATGCTCGCGGCTCTGCCCGGCCTGGAGGCCGTCGGCGAGTCCGCCACGGTCGTCTTCAAGTCGCCGCCCCTGCCGGGCCGCGACCGGGCGAAGTCGGCCGCGGCCGAGGAATCGCCGTCCACGGTGGCGCTCAAGGCGACACGTCCGCCCGCCGACGGCGGCGACGCCACGATCGTCATGAAGGCGCCGCGCGCGCCCGTCCCGGGAGACGAGCCCACCGTGATCATGGGACCGGGCGCCGTCGTCCGCGCACCCGCGGTCCGTCAAGACACGCCGACGATGAAAGCGCCGGTGACGGAGGCTCGGCCCGCCGTGCCGCGGTCGGCCCCCGCCCCTCCGCAGACCGTGGAGCTTCCGAAGCTGGCCCTGGCCGATCCCGAGCCGACGCGGCCCGTGTCCGCGCCCGGACGTCGGCGGGGGATCTCTCCCGGGATCCTCCTCGCGGGCGCGGGCGCC
The DNA here is from genome assembly GCA_963742595.1 of uncultured Acidobacteriota bacterium. Classification (GTDB taxonomy): domain Bacteria; phylum Acidobacteriota; class Vicinamibacteria; order Fen-336; family Fen-336; genus CAVPGH01. The sequence continues at coordinate 4,533,633 of CAVUMT010000001.1, forward strand.
CTCTTCGTCGTCGCCCTCGTCGTGGTGGGGATCGTGCTCTCGCGCCGGGGAGGGGAGGACAAGGCGAAGGTCGAGCCGCCCCCCACGGCGGCCCCCGCGACCCTCCCCCCCGCGAGCATGGCCCCGATCGCGGTGAGCGGCTCTCTCCACGTGGAGACGGACCCGCGGGGGGCGGCGGTGATGGTCAACGGGGAGACCCAGGGGTCGTCGCCCCTCGACCTCGCCGACGTCCCGCTGGGGAGCTACGAGATCAAGGTCGAGCTGAAGGGCTACGAGCCGAAGACCCAGCGCGTGGACCTCACCGAGGACGCGTCTCGAGCCGAGCTGAAGATCGCCCTCGTGAAGGCAGCGCCCACCACCGGGGTCGCCGACATCGTGTCGACACCGTTCGGGGCCGCCGTCAGCGTGGACGGGGCGAAGGTGGGGATGACACCCCTGGTGGGGCTGCGCCTGAAGCCCGGCTCGCACCAGGTCGAGGTCTCTCGCGAGGGCTACGAGCCGTGGTCGGGCACGGTTCTCGTCCAGGTGGGCGAGCGCTCGCGGCTCGACGCCTCGCTGCGGGCGCAGGCGAGGGCCACGCCGCCGCCGCCGCCCGTGGATGTGGTCGACACCGCCCGCATGTACGCGAACACGCCGGCGGAGGTCGACACGGTCGCCCGCAAGACGGCGGGGCCGAACGTGTCCTACCCGGAGAGCGCCCCCCGCCTCAAGTCCGGGGCGTCCGTGTCCGTGTCCGTGAGCTACGTGGTGAGCGAGAGCGGCGAGGTCACGGACGCGCAGGTCGTGGAGTCGGCGGGCAAGGTGCTCGACGAGACGGTCCTCGCCGCGGTCCGCAAGTGGAGATACGCGCCGGCGACGAGGAAGGGGACGAGCGTGAGGGTCCGGATGACCTTCCGTCAGACCTTCCGGGCCGAGTAGCGGCATGGCGAAGCTGATCGTCAATCCGACCGCGTCCAATCGGAGGGAGATAGCGCTCACGCGGAGCACCCTCCTCGCCATCGGCCGTGATCCCTCGAACGACCTCGTGTTGCCCGACGCCATGGTCTCGCGCCGCCACGCGGTGGTGGAGTGGCGGGGGAGCCAGTTCTTCCTGCGCGACTGCAACTCCTCGAACGGCTCGGTGGTGAACGGCGACCGCATCAGCGAGAAGCTCCTCCGCGACGGCGACCTCGTGGCCATCGGCACCGCCCGGCTCCTCTTCCGCGACGACCTCGCGGAGCCCGGGGCCAAGGTGGTGCCGCATCCCTCCTCCCCGAAGATGCAGTGCCCGGCGTGCCACGCGGAGTACCGCAAGGGGGACCTCTTCTGCCGCGAGTGCGGAGAGAAGATCGCCTCCGCGAGCGGGCCCCCCAAGATCATCTGCGCTTCGTGCGGGACGGCGGTGACGCTTCCCGCGCGCTTCTGCAACGCCTGCGGCGCCGCGATCCCGCGCGACGAGAGGAGTGCTCTCGGCTCCGACCGGCAGGACGGCGAGGTCTCCGCTCCGTCGGTCGACTCTCCGGCCGCGGTGCCCCCCGCCCCGGCCGCCGCCGCGTCGCTGCCCCCGCTCGAGTCCGACGAGCCGGCGACCGGGCCGCCGACGCCGGCGCCTCGCCTGGAGAAGCCGATCGAAGGAAGGCCCGGGGCTGCGGCTGCCCTGGCCGCTCCGGCGCTTCCCGCTTTACCGGTTCCCGTCCTCTCCGAGCCCGCGCGCGCGTCCGCTCCCGCGGGCTCCGCCGATCGGGCCCGCTCGGGAGACCGGCTGCGCGCGGTGCGATCGGGCGAGGTCTCCGGAGCCTCCCCGCGAGCGCACGCGCAAGCGGTCGTCCATCCTCCGGCTCCCTTTGGCGTGCGTCTCCTCGCCGGGATCGCGGACGCCCTGGTGCTGGGCGCCGCGCAGGCGCTCGTGCTCGCTCCCGTCTTCTACTACTGGTCCGGCCGCGCGCTCCCCGGCGCGCCGACGGAGGCGCTCCTGCCGATCGTGGTGTCGCTGACGCTCCTCCCGCTGGCTTGTGTCCTCGGTGTCGCGTACTACGTCTACGGGTGGGGAATGCGCGGGGCGACTCCCGGCCAGCGCTTCTTCGAGCTCACGGTGGAGTCCGAGGACGGCCGCCGGCCCATCGGCCTGGGGCGGGCCGGGGTCCGATTCCTCGGGTACCTGCTCTCCGTGGCGAGCCTGGGCGTGGGCTTCCTCATGATCGCATTCACGGGAAGCGGCCTGCACGACCGCATCGCGGGCACCCGTGTCGTCAGGGGCCGCTCCTCTTGAGCCTGGATCCTCGGGGCCTCGATCCGGTGGGGGAGGGTGTCGCCCTCCCCGCGGCGGAGGCGGGACTCTCTCCGCCGCACGAGCGCGCCCGCGTGCGCGTGTGGCGCGCGGCCTGGGAGCTCGTCCACGACCTCGCGGTGGCGATCCTCTTCTGCTTCTTCCTGATCACCTTCGTGGCCCAGGCCTTCCGCGTGCAGGGCACGAGCATGCTCCCTCTCCTCGAGGACGGGGAGCGCATCATCGTGAACAAGTTCATCTACCGCATCCACGCGATCGAGCGGGGGGACGTGGTGGTGTTCTGGTACCCCCGGGACCCCTCCGTGTCCTTCATCAAGCGCGTGGTGGGAGTCCCCGACGACACGGTGGAGATCCGCGCGGGCCAGCTCTACGTGAACGGACAGGCGGTGCGCGAAGACTACCTCGCCCCCCGCTTCCGCGACGACGACAACCTCGCCCCCACCAAGGTGGCGAAGGGCTACTACTTCGTCCTCGGGCGACCACCGCAACAGCAGCAACGACAGCCGGAGCTGGGGCGAGGTGCCGGAGAAGTACGTCTACGGGCGGGCGGTCTACCGGTTCTGGCCGCTCTCCAAGCTCGGATCCATCCATTGACGGAGGTCACGGAGTTGGTGAAAGCGACGCTCGCCCTCGAGGACGGGACGGTCTTCGAGGGGCGCTCCTTCGGGCGCCAGGGGGAAGCGACGGGGGAGGTGGTCTTCAACACCGCCCTCTGCGGCTACCAGGAGGTGCTGACGGATCCCTCCTACGCGGGCCAGATCGTGACCATGACCTACCCCCACATCGGCAACTACGGCGTGAACCGCGAGGACGTGGAGTCGGCGCGGCCCCAGGTGGCCGGCTTCATCGTGCGCGAGGCCTCCACCGTCGCCTCGTCCTGGCGCGCCTCCGGCGAGCTGCACCGCTACCTGGACGAGAACGGGGTGGTGGGCATCAGCGAGATCGACACCCGCTGCCTCACGCGCCACCTGCGCACCCACGGAGCCAAGCGGGGCATCATCTCGACACTCTCCGCCGACGCGAAAGGGCTCGTGGAGCGGGCGCGCGGATCGCGCTCCATGATCGGGCTCGACCTCGCGCGGGAGGTGACGTGCGCGGAGCCCTGGCCCTACGGGTCCCCCCGTCCGGGCGCGCATCCCTTCCGCGTGGTCGCCTACGACTTCGGGATGAAGCGGAACATCCTGCGGAGCCTGGCCCTCGCCGGCTGCGACGTCACCGTGGTCCCCGCGACCACGAGCGCCTCGGAGGCGATGGCCCTCCGTCCGGACGGGATCTTCCTGTCGAACGGTCCCGGCGACCCCGAGCCCTGTACCTACGCGATCGAGGCCACCAAGGCCCTCATGGAGAAGGTGCCGGTGTTCGGGATCTGCCTGGGCCACCAGATCCTCGGCCTCGCCTGCGGGGGGAAGACGTTCAAGCTGAAGTTCGGACACCGCGGGGCGAACCACCCCGTGAAGAACCTGGCCACGGGCCAGGTCGAGATCACCTCGCAGAACCACGGCTTCGCGGTGGATCCGGGGCTCTTCGAGAAGCCGGAGTTCGTGCAGACCCACGTCAACCTCAACGACGGCACGGTCGAGGGCTTCCGCCACCGCGACCTGCCCGTGATCTCGGTGCAGTACCACCCGGAAGCGAGCCCCGGTCCCCACGACAGCCACTACCTTTTCGGCGACTTCGTACGACTCATGGGAGTGCGGCGCGACGGGGTGAAGTCGGAGCTGCCGCTTGACTCGAGCCCGACCCGGGCGTAGCGTTCCCGCCACTCGGTACCCCACAACATCCCGTCCCTGAGGGCTCCGGCTCTCTCGGATTCGCCTGGAAAAAGGAGAGTCAATGAACCGTTACGTATGGGCGGCGCCGCTCGGCGCCGCTCTGTTCCTGTCCTCGCCGGCCGTCGCCCAGGAGGCGCTGCCGGGCCCCCCCGCAGTACTCCGCATCACGTACGAGGAGATCAAGCCCGGCAGCATGGGCATTCACGAGAGGTCGGTGGCCTCCTACCTCGCCCTCTGGGAGCGTGCGAAGGCCCCGAACTACCGGCTGGGGCTGGCGCCGGTGTCGGGTGACACCAACCAGGTCGTCTACCTCGAGGCCTTCCCCTCCCTGGCCGCGCTCGAGGACGCGGACCAGAAGATGGAGGCCTCGGTGGCGAGTAACGCCGCCTGGCAGGCCGAGCTCGACAACCTCGACCGCACGAGCGGCCCCCTCCACGCCAAACAGACCACCGTGATCGCTACCTACCGCGCCGACCTGAGCTACCGCCCGCTGAAGATGGACTCGGTGGCCAAGGCCCGGTACTTCACGATCAACATCTCGCGGCTCCGGCCCGGCCGCACCGCGGACTACGCGGACTACGTGAAGCAGCTCAACCGCGCGCGCGAGAAGGCGAACGTCGACGACCACATCGCCGTCTTCCAGGGTCTGAGCGGCACCCCTCCCGGCACGTTCATCACGACCTTCCTGAACCGCTCGCTCTCCGAGATCGACGATTTCCGGAAGGGGGCGGAAGCGCGCAACAAGGGGATCGACGACGCGATCGGCGGCGACACCGTCGTGCGGGCGCGCGCCGCATTGGCGGAGCAGATCTTCGCCGAGGGCTCGGGGATGAGCGTTCTCTATTCGGTCAACCGGAGGCTCAGCCGGCCCGATCCGCAGTTGGCCGCCCTCGACGCGGATTTCTGGAGCCCCAAGCCGGCGTCGGCCAAGGCGATGGCGGTGAAGAAGGAAGAGAAGAAGCCGTAGTCCGTCCGTTTCTCGAGCGACTCCCGTCCGGATGGGGGTCGCTCGAGAGACGCTTCGTTGTTACCGTCCTGCCCGGTCTGGACCGAGTCGCGGAGGGCTTGCCGTCTCACGCTAGCGCGTGCCCCCGGCTCCCGCCATCTTCTCCAGCAGCTCGCCGAGACGCTTGATTTCCTCGCCGTAGCGCGCCCAGTCGCCTTCCCGCTGCGCCTGGATCGCGCGCTTGTAGTGCTCGCGCGCCTGCGCGGCGAGGTCGGCGGTCCCCGGTGTCGGCGCCTCGGTCTGGGGGGCGGGTGACGCGGAGGCAGCCCGGGCGGGTCCGGACGAAGGCGCGAACAGCCGGTCGAGCGCGCGGTCGAGCGTCTCCTCCATCACGATCTGGTTGCGGTAGGCGACGATGACGCGCTTCAGCTCGGGGATGCGCCCTCCCGCCGCCCGCAGGTAGAGCGGGCGGATGTAGAGGAGCGCCTCCTCGATCGGGATCACGAGGAGATTCCCCTGGATGACCTCGGAGCCCTGCTGGTTCCAGAGCGTGATCTGGGGGGCGATGGCCTGGTCCTGGCTGATGCGCGCCGCCACCTGGCGGGGGCCGAAGATCACCGTCTGCTTCGGGAACTGGAAGACCGCGAGCTTCCCGTAATGCTCGCCGTCGCTGCGGGCGACCATCCACGCCGCGAGGTTGTCCTTCTGCCTCGGGGTGTAGGGCAGCATCTGGATGTACTCGGGGCCCTTCTCCCCCGGCAGCTTCATGATCGTGTAGTAGGGCTCCATGCGCTCCGTCCGGCTCCCCGTCTCCAGGGCCGGGACCTCCCACTGGTCTTCCTTGTTGTAGAAGACCGCGGGGCTCGTCATGTGGTACGTGGAGAAGACCGCGGCCTGGATCGCGAAGATCCCCTGGGGGTAGCGGAGGCGGCTCCGGAGGTCCGCGGGCATCTCCTCGAGCGGCCGGAAGAGCTCCGGGAAGGTCCGGGCCATCGTGGCCGCGATGGGGTCCTTCGCGTCGAGCAGGTGGAAGGTCGTCGTCCCGTGGTAGGCGTCGATCGTGACCTTGGCCGCGTTGCGGATGTAGTTCAGCCCCCGGGCCGCCGGCGTAGAGTAGGGATAGCCGCTCGTCACCGTGTAGGCGTCCTGGATCCAGACGAGGCGTCCCTCCGAGATCGCGAGGTAGGGGTCGGGGTCGTATGTCAGGAAGGGTGCGATCTTCCGCACCCGGTCCGCGATGCGGCGGTGCATCATCACGCGACTCTCCGCGGTGAGGCTCGGGGAGAAAAAGGTGTCCGTGGAGCGGAAGCGGAGGGCGAAGAGGAGCCGGCGGAAGAAGCCGCCGAGGGGCACGCCCCCCTTGCCCTCGTAGCGGGCGAAGACGTTGTCGTCCCCCCGCGGGTAGTCGAACTCCTCGGTTCCCGTCCTCACGAACACGTGCTCGTTCGACAGCTCGCCGTAGTAGAGGGCGGGCTGCGTGATCTTCAGGTCCTTCCCCGAGACGGGAGGGAGGTCCTTGACGAAGAGGACGGGAAGGCCCTCGGGCGTGACCTCGTTGACCGGCCCCAGCGTGAGCCCGTATCCGTGCGTGAAGGTGAGGTGCTCGTTGATCCAGGTGCGGCTGGGGAGGTTCTCGGAGTTGAGCTCGCGGGCCGAGAGCATGATCTGGCGATACTTGCCGTCGATGGTGTAGCGGTCGTTGTCCACCGAGACGAAGTCGTAGTAGGTGCGGATTTCCTGGAGCTGGCCGAAGGTGTCGAGGAGCGGCTGGTCGTTCCAGAGGGGCACGTTGTCGAGGGTGGCGGCGTTCGCGTCGAGCAACTCGCGGGTGAGGGTGGCCTCGCCGGAGAGCTGCTTCTCCTGCACGCCGTCGAGGGCGAACGCGGCGCGGGTGGCCGCGATGTTGTGCGCGATGTAGGGAGCCTCCCGCACCTGCTCGTCCGGCCCCACCACGAAGCGCTGGACGACGTTGGCGTACACCGCCCCCCCGATCGAAGCCAAGGCGTAGAGGGCGACGGCCGAGGCGAGAGGCCAGAAGTGCTTGGACGCCGCCTGGTAGGCGGCGAGGAGCGCCCCCGCGCACGCCGCGACCACGAGCAGGCGGAGCGCGGGCATCCGGGCGTGGACGTCCACGTAGGAGGCGCCGGGGACGATGCCGGACGGTGCGTTCAACTCTTCCGGGATCTCGAGCCAGGCCCCGAATGCGAGGACGAGGAGGAGGGCGGCCGCGAGCAGCGAGACGTGGCGCACCCCGCTCCGGGCGAGCGAGAAGCCGCGGGGACCTCCGAGGCTCAGGCCCCCGGACGCCACGTGCCCCACGACGGACCCCACGCCGGCGGCCACGGCGGTGGCGAGCAGGAGCCGCTGGACGAGCCGCAGGAACGGCAGCGTGAAGACGTAGAAGGACACGTCGCGGCCGAGAATCGGGTCCTTGACCCCGAAGGGGACGGCGTTTCGGAAGAAGAGCCAGGTCTCCCACTGGGACGAGGCGAAGAGGGCGACGAGGAGCGCCACCCCGGCCGCCACCAGGTACACGATCGGGCGGATGCGCAGGGGGTCGATGGAGACGATGCGCGGTCCGTCGGGGGTCTCCACCACGAGGTCGCGCGGCCGGAGGGTGCGGAGTGCCGTCCGAAGGTTCAGGAAGAGGACGCCGAAGGCGACGACGAAAGCCACGCCCCCAAGAACCGCCCGCGCCACCAGCGAGCGGAGGAGAACCCGCTCGAATCCGACCTCCTGGAACCAGAGCCAATCCGTGTAGAACCGGATTGCCGCCGGCAGCACCGTGACCACGAGGACCACGAGCAGGATGGGGACGATGGAAGGCCGGGAGCTTCTGGGGATGGGCATGTTGACCTCGATTCTACCGGGTCCGTCGAGGGCGCAAGGGGTCGCTCTCGACGCTCGCGTGGAGGTCGCGGACCTTCCGGAGGAGTGCTTCCACCACGTCGTTTTTCGACTCGGCGAGGTCCGTCACCTCGAAGCGGTCGGCCGCGAGGTCGTAGAGACGGAGCTTGGCGAGCGCGCGGTCGGCGAGGAGCTTCCAGTTCCCGTCGCGGAGGGCGTAGTGGAAGCCCTGATCGTCGTCGAACTCCCAGTAGAGCGGTCGTCGGCGCCCGAATGTCTCTCCCCGCAGGAGGGGAGCGACGTCCTCGCCGTCGATCGGGCGGTCGGTGGGCACGGGCAAGCCCGCGATGGCCGCGAGCGTGGGCAGGAGGTCGAGGCCGGAGACGGGTGCGTCCGACACGCGACCCGCGGGCACGTGGCCCGGCCACCGCACGATCGCGGGGACACGGACGCCGCCCTCGTAGAGGTCGGCCTTCCTCCCGCGGAACCCGCCGGTGTCGCCGTAGAGGTTGACCTCCCACCAGTGCCGCCAGTCGGTGGTCACGGGGCCGTTGTCACTCGTGAAGACGACGAGCGTCGTGTCGCGGAGCCCCCGCCGTTCGAGTCCCTCGAGGAATCGCCCGACCTGGAAGTCGAGGTGCGTCACGTTCGCGTAGTACTCCCCGGGGCCCCGTGCCGCGAGGTTGTCGGGGACCCGGTCGTTGTTGGCCATGGGGTCCGGCTGGCCCGTGGTGAACGACGAGTAGAGCGCGTTGAAGAAGGGAGGGCTCGCGATCGTACCGTGGGGCTCGGGGAACGGCATATAGATGAAGAAGGGCCCCTTTCCCGGGCGCCGCTCCAGCCACCCGAGCGCCTCGTCCACGACGATCTGGGCGGAGAAGCCACGGATCTCGCCCACGGGCTTCCCGTTCCGGAAGAAGTTCGTGGGGTTCTCGTGGTGGGGGATGGCCCAGGCGTGGAGGGCGAGCCATTCGTCGAAGCCGTGGTCCCGCGGCTGGGTGTGCTTGGCCACGTCGAGGCCGCCGTTCAGGTGCCACTTCCCGGCCATGAACGTCTCGTAGCCCGCGCGTTTCAGGAGCGTCGCGACTGTCAGCTCGCGGGGACCCAGCTGCACGTCCTGGTCCGGAGGGATCCAGCTCTCGATGCCGGTCCGGAAGTGGATTCGGCCGGTGAGGAGCGAGGCCCGGGAGGGGGAGCAGAGAGGGGACGGGGCGTAGTAGGAGGTGAGCCGGAGGCCCTCGCTCGCGAGCCGGTCGAGGGAGGGGGTCTTGAGGATGTGGTGGCCGTAGGAGCCCAGGTCGCCGTAGCCGAGGTCGTCGGCCAGGATGACGACGACGTTGGGGGGAGGCTTCTCGGCCGCTGCGGCCGTGCGCGTGGGAACGACGCTCCCCGTGAGCAGCAGCATCCCCAGGAACAGCCAGACCCCGCGCATCGCGGGATCATACTTCCGTCACTCACCACGGCGTCCGACTCTTCTGGAACGGGTAGATTCGTAACTCGGTCCGGACGGAGTTGCCGGGGAGGCGACTCAAGTAAAATGACCGGCTGGCCCACATGAAAGACCCCTCGCTTCGATCCATCCTCGTCATAGGCTCCGGACCCATCGTCATCGGCCAGGCCTGCGAGTTCGACTACTCGGGCACCCAGGCCATCAAGGTCCTCCGCCGCGAAGGCATCCGGGTTTCCCTCGTGAACTCGAACCCGGCGACGATCATGACCGACCCCGAGTACGCGGACCGCACCTACGTGGAGCCGCTCACCGTGGAGGCGGTGGCGGGCATCCTCGAGCGCGAGCGCCCGGACGCGATCCTGCCCACCGTGGGGGGGCAGACGGCCCTGAACCTCGCGGTGGCGCTGAGCAAGCAGGGCATCCTCGACCGCCTGGGGGTGCGCCTCATCGGGGCCAGCCGCCGGGCGGTGGAAGTGGGGGAGGACCGCAAGCTCTTCAAGGAGGCGATGGGCCGGATCGGCCTCGAGGTCCCCAAGAGCGGGGTCGCGACGAGCCTGGACGAAGCCCGCGCCCTCCTGGACTTGACCGGCCTGCCCGCCGTGATCCGCCCCTCCTTCACCCTCGGGGGCACGGGGGGAGGAATCGTCTACAACCTCGAAGAGTTCGAGGACATCGTCTCGCGGGGCCTCGACCTCTCGCCGGTGCACGAGATCCTGATCGAGGAGTCCGTGCTCGGGTGGAAGGAGTACGAGCTCGAGGTCATGCGGGACTGCGCGGACAACTTCGTGGTGATCTGCTCGATCGAGAACTTCGACCCCATGGGCATCCACACGGGCGACTCCGTCACCGTCGCCCCCGCCCAGACCCTGACCGACCGCGAGTACCAGGCGATGCGGAACGCCTCGCGGCTGATCATCCGCGAGGTGGGCGTGGAGACGGGGGGGTCCAACATCCAGTTCGCGGTGGACCCCAAGACGGGCCGCATGGTCGTGATCGAGATGAACCCTCGCGTGTCGCGGTCGTCCGCCCTCGCGAGCAAGGCCACCGGCTTCCCGATCGCCAAGATCGCGGCTCTCCTCGCCATCGGCTACCGGCTGGACGAGATCCAGAACGACATCACGCGCGTCACCCCCGCCTGCTTCGAGCCCGTCCTCGACTACGTGGTGGTGAAGATCCCGCGCTGGGCCTTCGAGAAGTTCCCGGACGCGAGCCCGAGCCTGGGGACCCAGATGAAGTCGGTGGGCGAGGTCATGGCCATCGGCCGCACCTTCAAGGAAGCCCTCCACAAGGGCTTGCGGGGGCTGGAGACCGGCATCTCCGGGTTCGCCCGGGCGGACCTGGACGACCGCCGGATCAAGCAGAAGCTCCTCGCCCCCGACCCCGACCGTATCTTCTATGTAAAGCGCGCCCTGGACCTCGGCTGGTCCCACGGCGAGATCTACCGCATGACGGGCATCGATCCCTGGTTCCTGGACCAGCTCCAGCAGATCGTGGACCTGGAGAAGAAGCTGGGGCCCGGGGTGCTCGACGATCCCGCGCTCTTCCGCGAGGCGAAGCGCATGGGCTTCTCCGACGCTCGGCTGGGGCAGCTCGCCAGGACGACCGAGGGCGAAGTGCGGAGCCGGAGGAAGGCCGCGGGCATCCTCCCCGTCTACAAGCGGGTCGACACCTGCGCCGCGGAGTTCGAGTCGCACACCCCGTACCTGTACTCGACGTACGAGCGCGAGTGCGAGGCGGACCCCACGGACCGCAAGAAGGTCGTGATCCTGGGCAGCGGTCCCAACCGCATCGGGCAGGGGATCGAGTTCGACTACTGCTGCTGCCACGCCTCCTTCGCGTTCAAGGAGGAGGGGTACGAGACCATCATGATCAACTGCAACCCGGAGACGGTCTCCACCGACTACGACACCTCGGACCGGCTCTACTTCGAGCCCCTCGCGTTCGAGGACGTGATGAACGTGCTGGAGCTCGAGAAGCCGGAAGGCGTCGTCATCCAGTTCGGCGGCCAGACTCCGCTTCGCCTCGCCCTGCCCCTCGCGAAGGCGGGCGTGAAGATCCTGGGCACGAGCCCGGACGCCGTCGACCTCGCCGAGGATCGGAAGCGGTTCAGCGCGCTCCTCGACGAGCTGGGCATCCGCCAGCCGGAGAGCGGCACCGCCTCCTCGCTCGAGGAGGCGAAGGCGGTGGCATCGCGCATCGGCTACCCCGTGCTCGTGCGGCCCAGCTACGTCCTGGGGGGCCGGGCCATGGCCATCGTGTACGACGCGTCGACGCTCGAAGGATACGTGCGGGAGGCGGTGAAGGCGTCGCCCGAGCACCCCATCCTCGTGGACCGCTTCCTGGAGGACGCGTACGAGGTGGACGTGGACGCGCTGGGCGACGGGGAGCGGGTGGTGATCGGGGGGATCCTCCAGCACATCGAGCAGGCGGGGATCCACAGCGGCGACTCCGCGATGGTCCTCCCCACGTACAAGATAACGCCTCCCCACCTGGAGACGATCCGGCGCTACACGCGCGAGCTCGGCCTCGCCCTCGGCGTGCGCGGCCTCATGAACGTCCAGTACGCGATCAAGGACGACGTGGTCTACGTGCTGGAGGTGAACCCGCGGGCCTCGCGGACGACACCCTTCGTGAGCAAGGCCACCGGAGTGCCCCTCGCCAAGGTCGCGGCCAAGATCATGGCGGGCAAGACCCTCGCCGAGCAGGGAATCACGAGGGACCTCGAGGTCTCGCGCATCTTCGTGAAGGAGTCCGTCTTCCCCTTCCTGAAGTTCCCGGGGGCGGACATCCTCCTCGGGCCGGAGATGAAGAGCACGGGCGAGGTCATGGGCATCTCCGAAGACTTCGGCATGGCCTTCGCCAAGTCCCAGCTCGCCGCGGGCTACCGCATCCCCACCTCGGGCACGGTGTTCGTGAGTGTCAACCACTTCGACAAGCCGGGGGTGCTCCCCCACGCGAAGGCGCTCGCCGACATGGGGTTCCGGATCCTCGCGAGCGGCGGGACCCAGCAGTATCTGAGCGCGCACGGAGTGAAGTGCGAGTTCGTCTACAAGGTGAACGAGGGCCGCCCCAACATCGTGGACTTCATCAAGGACGGGGAGATCGCGATCGTCTTCAACACCCCGCTCGGCCGCGAGTCCTTCTACGACGACGGGGACATCCGCAAGAGCGCGACCCTGCACGGCGTGCTCGTGGTCACGACCCTCACCGCCACCGCGGCCACCGTGCAGGCGATCCGCGCGATGCGCGAGCGCCCGCTCGAGCTCCTGAGCCTGCAGGAGATCCACGCCGCGGCCCAGGCCCGCGCGTGAAGCCGCTCTTTCTCGCGCTGTCGGGAGGCGGCGGACACGCCGCGTCCCACGCCGGGGTGCTCCGCGCCCTCGACCGCGAGGGGGTGTCCGTCTCCGGGATCGCGGGGGTGAGCGGAGGGGCGCTCGTGGCCGCGGCCTGGGCGGGAGGGGCGAACCTGGAGAACCTGGTCGAGCAGGCGTCGCGGCTGCACCCCTGGACGTGGGTGCGGGGCTGGGGGGGCGGGCTCCTCTCGGGGACGCGGCTCGGGATGATGATCGACGAGTTCCTGCCCGTTCCCACCTTTGCCGGCCTGCGCGTCCCCGTGCTCGTGGTGGCCACGGACGTGGACACGGGCGAGCGGGTGGTCCTCCGGGAGGGCGACGTGCGGGAGGCGGTCCGCGCCTCCTGCAGCTTCCCCGGCGTCTTCCCCCCCATGGTTCTGGACGGCCGGCGTCTCTACGACGGCGGCATCTCCACCGTCATCCCCACCCGGCTCGCCCGCGAGATGGCGGGGGAGGCGGGGGCCGTGGTGGCGGTCGACTGCAACAGCGGAACGCGCTGGCCCGCCGCGGACTCGTTCGTGGCCCTCGCCCTGCGTGCGGGCGTCACCCTCCTCCGCGGGCGCTCGCGGGGAGAGCTGCAGGGCGCCGATCTCGTCATCGCTCCCTCCATGGGCGAGTCGGGGTGGATGCGGCCGCGGAAGATCCCCGGCTTCTTCGAGGCGGGGGACGAGGCGCTGCGCGTCGCCCTGCCCGAGCTGCAGCGGCTTCTCGGCGACGCTTGAAGCGAGCGCTCGTAGCGCTTTTCGGCGCGGCGGGCCTGGCCCTCGCCCTCCTCCTCGTCCTTCCCGAGACGGCTCCCGGCCCGACCGGGGGCTGGCTGCAGGCGGCCGGCCTCGAGCCCCGCTACGAGACGATCCGCGGTCATCGGATCCGTTACGTGCGTGCGGGCTCCGGTCCCGCCGTGGTCCTGCTGCACGGCTTCGCGTCCTCCATCTACACGTGGAAGGACGTCCTGCCCGCCCTCGCCCGCGACCACGACGTGGTGGCGCTCGACCTCCCCGGCTTCGGCCAGTCCGATCAGCCCCCGCAGCTCGACGCCGCGGAGTTCCCCGATGTCGTGATCGGCCTCATGGACCGGCTGGGCCTGGAGCAGGCCTCGGTGGTGGGCAACAGCCTCGGGGGAGCCACCGCCGTCGGCATCGCCGCCGCGCGGCCGGAGCGCGTCGAGGCACTCGTGCTCCTCGACTCCGCGGGGTTCAACCTGTCGGAGGAGGACCGGCCGTGGATCCTGCGGATGATGGGGGGGGCCGTGGGGAGGGCTCTGGAACGGGCGCCGATCCGCGGGCGGGTTCTGCGACTCGGGCTGAGGCAGGTGTTCCACGATCCGGCTTTGATAACGCGAGAACGGTTCGACGAGTATCTGGCGCCACTGGTACGGCCGGGGGCGATGGGGTCGATGAGATCGATATTGCTCGCGCGGGCGCGCCAGGGTTTGGCGTTCCGCGAGCAGGTCACGGCCGTGCGCGCGCCCGCGCTCGTGATATGGGGCCGCAACGACCGCTGGGTGCCCGTGGACCAAGCCGACCTCTTCGTGGCCGCGATCCCGGGAGCGCGCAAGGTGGTCCTCGACGGCTGCGGGCACCTTCCCCAGGAGGAAAGGCCGCAGGAGGTGCTGCGGCTGCTCGCGGAGTTCCTGCCTCGGTCCTGACGAGGCGGAGCGCCGCGGCCGGCGCTCAGCCGACGAGGCCGACCCGCTTCAGGAGCGCCCGGTAGCGGGGCTCGCCCGCGAGCGCGTCGAAATCGGGGTCGGCGCCGAGGTGGCGGAGCAGGAACCGGGACCGCTCGTCGCACGCCGCCTCCAGTGCTTTGAGCGCGCGCTCGCGCTCGCCCACGCTCGCGTAGAGAGCGGCCCGCCGCTCGAGCGCGTCGGGGCCCGGGGCGGCCGACGTCTCGAGCCAGCGCGCGGTTCCCCGCGTGAAGAGGGCGAGATCCACACGACCGATCTCCGGGGTCACGCCCGCGAGGCGCATCGTTCGGCGCGCCGCCTCCTCCGCCTCCGTCATCCTCGCGGCGTGGCGGTACGCGCGGACGAGCCGCTCGTGAACCCCCGCCTCGCCCGGCTCGATCGCCACCGCCTTCTGCCACTCGCTCGCCGCGTCGGAGAACCGCCGCGCGCAGTAGAGGTACCAGCCCGCGTCCCCGCGCAGGGTCGGACACACCGGATCGAGGGCTTCGGCCCTGCGGATCGCCCCCACCGCCCCTTCCTGGTCGCCGCGTGCCGAGAGATAGGCGGCCCACGCGGTATGAGCGGCGACGAGCCGTGGGTCGAGGTCGAGGGCTCGCACGAGGCTCTCTCGGGCACCTTCCCAGTCCCACGCTCCGGCGAGACGCGCGGTGCCGAGCACCACGTGGGCGCGCGCGCGCGACGGGTCGTCGTCGAGGACGAGCCGGGCTTGCCGCTCCGCGAGGGCGAGCGTCTCGCGCGACGGCTGAAGTCCGAGGTCGGCGATCTCGACGTAGACCTCGGCGAGGGCGACGCGGGCGTCCTTGTGACCGCGATCGAGCCGCACCGCTGTTTCCAGCGCTTCGCGCGCCGCGGCGAGACGGGCGGGACCGGACTGGCGGAGATACGCGCCGCGGAGGAAGGCTTGCTCCGCGGGCGAGGGCGGGCGGGCGGAGGGGATGTCTGCCCGCTCCCGGGCGACGGCCATCCCCAGGGTGAGAAGGGCGAGGACGGCCGCCGCGGCCGCGGCCCGGGCGCGGTCCCGGCGCAGCAGCGGGGCAGGCGTCGCCTCGGCCGGAGGAGCGGGCAGTCGTGGCGCAACACTTCCCAGGAATCGATACCCGCGCCGAGGCACGGTCTCGACGTACACCGGGGTCGAGGCCCGGTCGTTCAGGGCCAGGCGGATCTGGTGGACGCAGAAGCTGACGTTGTGGTCGAAATCGACCCAGGTGTCGGCGCCCCAGACGTGCTCGCGGATCTCCGCGCGGGTCACCACCGTGCCCGCGCGCGAAACGAGCAGGGCCAGGATGCGGAAGGGCCGGGCCTGCAGCTTCACCCGGAGGCCCGACCGGCGCAGCTCCTGCGCCTCCATGTCGAGCTCGAAGCGGCCGAACCGGAAACCCTCCATGCGCGACGATTGTCTCACGGGCGCCGTCAAGTGCCGGACGGGCACGGCTATCCCGACTGACTTCTAACTGCCTTGCGCCGAGCGACGCCCGGGGCGACCTTCGCGGCATGATCTCCAGACGACCGACCATCCTCGCCCTGGCTTCCTTCGCGGCCGCCCTGCCGCCGATCTTCCTGCTGGGTGCGTGCGGAGGCGGTTCGTCCGGGACGCCCCCCGCTCCCTCTCCGGTCCTCTCCGTCGGGGGTGCCTACACCGTCGCGGTGGCCCTCGCGACCAACACCTGCGGAGCCGTCACCGTGGCGCCCCAGCCCACCTCCGTCACGCACACTCCCGGCGCCAACCGCTTCTCGCTCGTCCACGGCGCGAACACCTTCAATGGCGCCGTCGCGGTGGACGGGAGCTTCACCACCGACCCGCTGGCGCTGAACGACGCGGGCACGGCGCTCACCGTGACCCTCCAGGGGCGCTTCGCGGTCACCGGCCTGAACGCGACCGTGACCGTCGACTCGCGCCCGCCCGCCCCCGGCTCTCCGTGTCGCTACACGGTGGCGTGGACGGGGACGAAGCAGGGCGCGCCCAACGTGATCCCCTGAAGGGGCGCCTCCGAGCCCTAGGCTTCCGCGAGCGTCCGGGCTGGGTCCACCCGGGAGGCGCGACGGGCGGGAAGGAGGCACGCGAGGCTAGCGAAGAAGAGGAGGACGAGGCCGACGGCGACGAGAGTGACGGCGTCGAGCGGACTCACGCCGAAGAGGATCGCCTGGAGCGCCCGGCCGGCGGCGAGAGCTCCCGCCGTGCCCGCCAGGAGGCCGGCGAGCACTGGACGCAGCCCCTGGCGCATGACGAGGCCCACGACGTCGCCGGGCCGTGCCCCGAGGGCGAGCCGCACGGCGATCTCGCGCGTGCGCTGGCTGACGAAGAAGGCGACGACGCCGTAGATCCCCACGGCGGCGAGAGCGAGCCCCACGAGCCCGAGCGCACTCAGGAGTGTCGCCCCGAAGCGCTCGTCGCCCGTCCGGGCGTGGCGGCGCTCGACCATCGTCTGCACGTCGTAGACCGGGACCGTGCCGTCCACGGCGCGCACCGCGTCGCGGAGGAGAGGGGTGAGCGATTCCGGAGACCCTCCGCCACGGACGACCAGGCCCATCGACCGGGAGATCCACTCCCACGCCTCCGCGGGGACCTGGTCGTAAGGAAGATAGAACTGCGGTGGCGGCGGACCGCCCGGCGACGAACGGCTCACGTTCGCCACGACCCCCACGACTTCCTTCCAGTCCGGAGTCCCGGGGCCGCCCTCGCCCGGCTCGCAGCAGGAGATGCGACGGCCCAGCGCACTCTGGCCCGGGAACGCGAGGCGTGCCAGCTCCTCGTTGATGACCATGACCTTCGGCGCCCCGCGCCGGTCCGAAGCACCGAGATAGCGTCCCGCCCGCAGGGGAATCCTCATCGTCTCGAAGTACCCGGGGCTCACCATCTGGAGGTCCGTCTGGATGGCGCTCTTGAGCGGATTCTGCGGATCGACCGGGTGGCCTTCGGGGATCAGGCCGTTCGTGCCGGCTCCCGGGGTGAGGGGCAGCTTGGAGACGAAGGCCGCCTGCACCGAGGGCCGCGAGCGGAGGTTCTCGAGGACGGCCTCGAAGGCGCGGGCGATCCGCTCGTGCCCCGCGTATCCCTCCTCCGGGAACCCCACCCGCGCCGTGAGCAGGCCCTCCGCCTCGAAGCCCAGGGGGGCGCGCGCGAGGTTGACGCCCGTCCTCACGAGCAGGCCGGCGCCCACGAGCAGCGTGATCGCGAGCGCGACTTCCGCGGCGACGAGCAGCGCGGCGCAAGCGGTCGCGGCCGCCGCCGCGCGTGACCGTGCGCCCGCCTTCGCCGAGGCCCGGCTTCAGGTCCACCTGCGACGCGTGGAGCGCGGGGGCGAGGCCGAAGAGGACGCTCGAGAGAAGTCCGGCGACCACCGCGAACGCGAGGACGCCGGCGTCGACGCGCGCCGCCTCCAGTCGAGGCACTCCGGCGGGGGCGGTGGCCACGAGCACGCGGCGGCCGATCTCCGCGAGGGCGGCTCCGGCGAGTGCTCCGAGGCCGCCGAGGAGGACGCTCTCCGTGAGGAGCTGGCGCACGAGGCGGCCGCGGCCGGCTCCGAGGGCCGCCCGCACCGCGAGCTCCCGCTCGCGGGACGCCCCGCGCCCGAGCAGGAGGTTGGCCACGTTGGCGCAGGCGATGAGGAGGACGAGGGCCACCGCGCCCAGCAGCACGGTCAGCCGCTGCCGGTAATCGCCCACCACGTCGTCGAGGAGGGGAGAGGCGGCGGCCCCCCGATCGGGGTTCTCGAGCGGGTGGTCACGCACGAGGTCGCGGACGATCGCGTCCAGGTCGGCGCGGGCCTGCGCGGTCGTGACGCCGGGCCGGAGCCGTCCGAAGAGGCTCAGGTAGTGCTCGTCGTGCATCGCGCGCCGCTCGGGGGTAAAGGCGATGGGCACCCAGAGCTGCTCGCCCGAAGAGACGAAGTCGAGGGCTTCCGGCATCACGCCGATCACCTCGCGGGCGACGCCCGACAGCCGGATCTGCCGTCCGATCACCGACGGGTCCGAGCCGAACCGGCGCGTGAAGAGGCGGTGGCTGAGCACGACCACGCGGTCGTTGCCGGGCGCGTCCTCCTCGGCGGCGAAGAGGCGGCCCCGCGCGGGAGGAAGCCCGAGGAGCGGAAGGTAGTCGTGGGTCACCGCCGCGCCGAGCAGCCGCTCGGGCACGTCGCCGTCGGAGAGATTGAACGGCGAGTAGTCGACCGCGGCGAGCGCCGAGTACGACTTCTGCCGTTCCCGGATGTACAGGTAGTTCCCCGCGGAGGTCCCGCCCCGCGATCCGCGCCACGTGGTCGCGACGCCGTGGAGACGCTCCGGTTCGGGAAAGGGCAGCGGCTGGAGGACGACCGCGCGAAGGACGCTGTAGATCGCGGTGGTGGCCCCGATACCGAGGGCCAGCGTGAGCACCGCTATCGCGGTGAATCCCGGCGTGCGGCTCGTCTGCCGCAGGGCGAAGGCGACGTCCTGCCGGAGCTCTCCCCACCACTCGCGCCGACGTTCCCCCGAGTCGCGCTGGCGCGCGATCTTCCGGCACTCGCGGCGCGTGCGCTCGAGGTCCGAAAAACGCCGCTCGGCGGCCCGCCGCGCCGCCGCGGGATCCATTCCCGCCTCCACGAGCTCGCGCGTGCGCATATCAAGGTGGAACTCGAGCTCGTCGTCCACCTCGCGCTCGACGGAAGGGCGGAGGAGGCGCGCGAGTCGTTCGAAGGCCATCGCGGTCCCGGGCCTCAGGCGGGCAGGAGCACGCGCGAGACCGCGGCGGAGAACTCGGCCCACGCTTTCGTCTCCCGGGCGAGCTGGGTCCGCCCTTCCCGGGTGAGGCGGTAGAGCTTGGCGCGGCGCCCCGTCTCGCTGGGCCCCCACGTCGCCTCGAGCAGCCGCCGTCTCTCCAGGCGGTAGAGGGCGGGGTAGAGCGAGCCCTCCTCGATCGTCACCGCTCCCGCGGTCGCCTCTTCCAGATGGCGGGCGATGCCGTACCCGTGGCGCGGCCCTCCCGACAGGGTCTTGAGGACGAGCGCGTCGAGCGTGCCGTGAAGGAGCGTCGTTTCGGGCACGGGAGCCCTCCTTGCCTAGAATCTCTAGGCAATGTAGCGTCCGATACCTAGAATGTCAAGGCTACCGCCGCTCGAGGGCGACGATCGTCTCGCGGGCTTTCTGGGCGAGCGGGTCCTGGGGGTAGAGGCGGACGATCGTCTGCATGGTGCGCTGCGAGTCCGCGACCTTGCCCCACGACGCGTAGGTGCGGCCCAGCACGAAGAGGAGCTTGGGCTCGTCGTGCCCCGGAGGGCGGATGGCGAGCGCCTCCTTCAGGAGGGCTTCCGCCTCGCCGAACTTCCGGTCGAAGTTCTGGATGATCGCCAGGAGCATCCGTGCCTTGCGCCGGTGGGCGGGCGGCTCCGAAGCCCCGTACTTGACGGCCTGGCGCAGGAAGTCGCGGCTCTCCTCGTAGAGCTCTTGCTCGTAGAGGTGGACGCCGAGGTCGAGGAGCGCCGCCGCGTCGCGCGGGTTGCGCTCGATGGCGGCCTCCATCGCCCCCACGCGCCGGGCGGTTTCGCGGGCCTGGTCCATCGTGCGCGGAAACTGTCCCGGTCCCTGGAACCCGTTGAGACGCAGAACGAGGCGGCCGCCCGGGGAGAGGAAGGCGATGGTAGGGAGGTTCTGCACGTCGTAGCGAAGAGCGACGAGCTCTTCGGTCTTGCCCGCCTCCGTGTTGACCTTGACCGCTACGAACTCCTCGGATCGGGCCACGACCGCGGGGTCCGCGTAGGTCGTCTTGTCCAGGCGGTGGCACCAGAAACACCATTCCGCCCAGAAGTCCACGAAGATCGGCTTCTGGGTGGCCTTGGCCTTCTTGAGCGCTTCGTCGAAGTTGCGCTCCCACTTGATCGCGGGGGGAGTGCCGCCGAGGAGGAGGACGGCGAGGGCGAGCGACGCGCTCATCGCGCGCGTGCCGCCGCGCCCAGCGCGCGGAAGAGCGGCTGGAAGCCGTCGGCCTGGCTCCAGAACGACTCGGGGTGCCACTGCACGCCCACCACGAACCGCCGGCCCGGCATCTCGACGCCCTCGACGAGCTGGTCGCCGGAGCGGGCGGAGACGACGAGCCCGTCCCCGAGACGCTGGATCGCCTGGTGGTGGAAGCTGTTCACCTGAACCGTCCCCCGGCCGAGGATCTCGCGGAGCCGCGTCCCCTCGACGATGTCGACCGGGTGCGCCCTTTCCCAGCGCTCCCGCCGGGGGTCGTGCTCCACCCCCCCTCTGACTTCAGACGGGATGTCCTGGATCAGGGTTCCCCCGGTGGCAACGTTTAACACCTGATGGCCCCGACAGATAGCGAGGATGGGGAGGTCCCGCCTCAGGGCTTCACGCACGAGCGCCAGCTCGAAATCGTCGCGTTCCCGGACGACGCGGCCCAGCCTGGGATGGGGTGCCTCTTTGAAAAGCGCGGGATCGACGTCCGACCCGCCCGACAGGACGAGCCCGGCCACCTGGTCCAGGAAGGCGGGGGCGTCCTCGGGCCGGCCGGGAGCGATGACGAGGGGCAGCCCTCCGCCGTCCTCCACCGACCGGACGTAGTCCTGTCTCAAGGCGTGCATGCCCGCCCGCCGGTCGTCGTAGCCGATCGTGATTCCGACGGGCGGACGCGTCACATCCGCTCGGGCACCGGGATCCCCAGCAGGTCGAGCAGGCCCTCCATCTGGCGGACGAAGGCGCTCACGAGGAGCGTCCGGAAGACGCGCTGGTCGTCCGTCTGCGCGTAGAGGACGGAGTACTTCGGCTTCTGGTAGTAGGAGTGGAACGCCTGGGCCACCGAGAAGACGTGCTTGGCGAGCAGGGCCACGTCCTCGGCTCGGATCGACTGCTCGGCCACCTCGTCGCTCCGGCTCATGAGCAGGAGCAGCGACCACACCTCGTCGCCCTCTTCGCCTTCGAGGAGAGGGCCGAGGTCCAGGGTCTCCCCGCGGGCCAGGAGCTCGGCCACGGGGTGTCGCTCCGCCTCCAGCTTGGCGAAGATGTTGCGGGCGCGGACGACGGCGTTCTGGATGTAGGGGCCCGTCTCGCCCACGAAGGCGAGCGCCTCCTCCATGTCGAACGTGATGATGCGCGTGCGTCCGAACTTCAGGAGGAAGTAGCGCAGGGCCCCCGTGGCCACGGCGGTGGCCGTCGCTTCGCGGGCGGCGGGCTCGCGCTCGGCGTCGCGCGCGTCCACCTCCGCCCGGGCCTTGGCGACGAGGGCGTCCACGAGGTCGTCCGCCTTCACTCCGAGGCCCTTGCGCCCGGAGACCTTCACCGCCGACGCCTCCTCCGCGACGTCGTACCCGAGGGCGCGCGCGGTGGCGGGGGAGAGCACCACCTTCTCGTAGGCCAGGTGGTGGCTCTCCTCCGCTTCCTTCGCGTGGCCGAGGGCGGCGACGCCCGCGCGGACCACGCGCTGGGGATAGGACTGGCCCACGTCGATCACGTTGTAGACGGCACGGGCGTGGCCAAAAGCGGGAGCGCCTCGCTCGCCGGCCTCGCTCGTCGTGGTCCAGAGGACGTGTCCGTCGGGGTACGTCCGGTGCCGCTTGTACAGGAAGTCGCGGTCGAGGCGCCCGAGCTTCCAGAGCTGGTACGCGATGTCCTTGCCCGTGTAGGTCACGGTGCCGTTCGAGCGCACGATGATCTTGTCCTCGTCCGTGCCCTCGCCGCCCTCCATCGAGAGGACCCAGCAGCCCGCGTTCTTGCCCTCGGTCTCCAGGCGGATCGCCCCCGCTTCCTTGAGCCGCTCGAACGCGCGCTCCCAGAAGTGCAGCCGCAGCACGTCGCTCTCGTGGGCGAGGAGGTCGTAGCGGATCCCCAGGCGCTGCATGGTCGCGAGGTGGCAGTCCACGATGCGCGCCGCCACCTCCGCCGCGAGCCGCGCGGTCTCGTTGTTCCCCGTCTCCATGGCGTGCAGCGTCTCCGCCTGCAGCGCCTTCCTCTTCGGATCCGCGGCGTAGAAATCGCCCACGCGGGCGTAGAGGTCCCAGCAGTAGTAGTCGAACCTGCCGGGGATCGTCGCGACCTCCGCGGGCGTCTTCTTCTCGATGTGGAGGAAGCCCACGATCACGTCCGCCACCTGCACGCCCGTGTCGTCGATGTAGTTCTGGACGCCCACCTCCCTTCCTCGTTCCTTGAGGATGCGCACGAACGTGTCGCCGAGAGTGGAGTTCCGGAGGTGGCCGATGTGGGCCGCCTTGTTGGGGTTGATGCTCGTGTGCTCGACGATCACGTGGCCGGGCACCCGGGGGGCGGGCCGCTTGTCGCGGAGCGACCGGAAGAGCTCGCGCGAAAAGGGGGCGCGGTCGAGGAAGAGGTTGACGTAGCCCGCTCCCGCCACCTCCGCCTTGCGCACCGCGGGGGCGCCTCGGAGCTCCTCCGCCAGACGCTCCGCGATCTCCCGCGGCTTGCGGCGCAGGCTCTTGGCGAGGTCGAAGGGCGCGGTGAGGGCCAGGTCGCCCATCTCCACTCGCGGCGGGTACTGGAAGGCGACCGCGTCCAGGGGCTGGTCGAAGGCCGCCTTCACGGACCTCTGAACCCACTCCGACAGGCGCTCTTGCCACTCCAAGATCATCCCTCCATCATAACTGTTAACGGACGGGCTCCCGGACGGCCGAGTCTGGTAGCATCGAGGCATGAGCGTCGGCCTTCTCCTGCTCCTCGCGGCCCTCGGCGCGGCCCCACGGCATTTCGACCTGGTGGCGAGCTTCGAGGCCCCCCGGAAGTCGGGCGGTCTCGCGCACGTGGCCGTTCACTTCTCTCCTCTCGACCCCGACGTGCACGTCAACGAGGAGCCCGCCCCCCGGCTGAAGCTGGACGTCTCCCAGGCCGTCCTCGTGGACAAGCAGGCGCCCCCTCCCGACAAGGCCGCGGAGTGGGATCCCGACAATCCCCGGTACCTCGACCTCGGCAAGCCCGTGAAGTTCCCGGTGGCCATAGCCCCCACCGCTCCGCGCGGCGGGCAGACCGTGAAGGGCACCGTCGTGTACTTCTACTGCTCGTCGCGCGAGGGCTGGTGCCGCCGGGGGACGGCGGAGGTCGAGGTTCCGGTCAGCGTTCCCTGAGCCCCAGGGCTCGCTCGTATTCGTCCGGCGCGTTCGCGTTCAGGAACAGCGTTTCCGGATCCCCGAAGGACGAGAGCTCCGCGGACGCGACCTCGCGGACCCGGACGTCCGGCCAGAAGCACGTCATCTTGCGTTCCCCGCCGTCGATGCGGGCGCGGATGGGCTTCGCGCACGCACGCGAGTAGACGGCGCAGAGAGGCTCGGGGCCGGCGGAGGAGACGGGGACGACCGCGTCATGTCCCTCGAGCAGGGCCAGCAGGTGGCCGAGCAGGGAAACAGGCACGAGGGGAAGGTCCACCGCCAGGAAGAGGCCCGGGCCCTGCTCGAGGAGCGTTAGGCCCGTCATTATTCCTCCGAGCGGTCCTGCATTCGAGACGATGTCTGGATGAACGGGGACCCCGCGATCCGCGAAGCGCGACGAGCCCAGCACCGCCGTCTCCGCGCACGCCGTGCGGAGACGGCGGAGAGTATGCCCCAACAGGTCCGTGTCTCCCCAGGGGAGGAGCGCCTTGTCGCGGCCCATGCGAAGGCTCCTTCCGCCCGCCACCGCGAAGCCGACGGCCGTCACTTCCGGGCGCGGCGCTTGAACGACCAGTGGACCTCGAACTCCGAGCACACGTCCCCCGCCGCGTCGCGCCCCGCGGTCCGAGCCACGAAGAGGCGGGGCTCGTCCCCGGCCGACGCCTGCTCGATCACGGCGCGCATCGCGGCCACGTCGGAAAACGTGTAGAGCGATTCCCCCGCTATCTTCTTCTTATAGGCGGCGCGGAAGCCGGTCACGAGCATGGCCAGGGAAGCGGGAGCCCCCGCGAGCAGGATCATCGCCGGGGCCCCCGTAGACATCTCCGCGGCCATGGCCTGGGCGGCGAAGTAGGTCGAGCGGAAGGGGTTCTGCGTGCGCCAGCCTCCCGGCAGCGCGACGGTGCAGGACTCCTCGTCGAGCGAGCGCACCCGCATCCCTGCGAACGCGGCGAGGGGGAGGGTCCTCCACTGCCAGGCCCAGAAGGGGAGCCCGCTCAGCACGCGGCGGCGGGCCGCCTCGGATCGCTCGTCGAAGGTCATGGCCTAACCTTGCCTCCCGCCCACCCTCCGGTCAAGACTAGGGCCGTCCCCAGGAGGATCGGTGCTCCGCAAGCCCGTCGTGCTCATCACCGGAGCGAGCGGTGAGATCGGCCACGGGCTGATCGAGCGGCTCGCCCAAATCGGCGACCGCGCCATCATCACCCTCGACCTCCGCGCCCTCGAGGGCGACGTGACGCGCCTGGTGCAGCACCAGTACCAGGGATCGATCCTCGACGTGAACCTGCTGGAGCGCATCCTCGCGGAGTTCGAGGTGGACCTCGTGTTCCACCTCGCCGCCCTCCTCTCCACCCGCGGGGAGTTCACCCCCACCACCGCCCACCAGGTCAACGTGGAGGGCACGCTGCGGATGCTCGATTTCGCGCAGAAGGAGGGGGAGTCGCACGGGCGGCCCGTCGTCTTCATGTACCCGAGCTCCATCGCCGCCTACGGGCTCCCCGACCTGGAGACGAAGGCCCGCGCCGGCCGGGTGCGCGAGGACGACTTCAACAAGCCCACGACGATGTACGGCTGCAACAAGCTCTACTGCGAGCACCTCGGGCGCTACTATTCGTTCCACTACAAGCAGCTCGCCGCGGAGACGCACGCCGGGCGGTTGGACTTCCGCAGCGTCCGCTTCCCGGGGCTCATCTCCGCGGTCACCGTGCCTTCCGGCGGGACTTCGGACTACGCCCCCGAGATGCTGCACGCGGCGGCGGAGGGCGAGCCCTACGCGTGCTTCGTTCGGCCGGACACGCGGATCCCCTTCATGGCGATGCCCGACGGGGTCGACGCCCTCCTGAAGCTCGCCCAGGCTCCCCGCGAGCGACTGTCGCGCACGGTCTACAACGTGAGGGCCTTCAGCCCCCGGGCCGACGAGGTGCGCGCGCGGGTCCTCGCCGCGTTCCCGAGCGCCTCGATCACCTTCCAGCCCCACGAGAAGAGGCAGCAGATCGTGGACTCGTGGCCGGCGGACGTGGACGACTCGGCGGCGCGGAGCGACTGGGGATTTTCGCCGCGCTACGACGAGGCGCGGGCTTTCGACGAGTATCTCGTACCGACCATTCGTCAGACGTACAAGACGACCGGGCCGGCCTGAACGCGCGGGCCTGTCACGCGCTCTTCCCGTGGCACAGCCCTTGCACCTTCGATCCGAGAAAGGGTGGGGCGCGGAGAGCGGACAGACCCATGGCTACGCATCGCATTCCCGCGGAGTGCGTCAAGCAAATGTGCGCCGGGAGCAACTCGCGCTCCGAATGGCAGTGGCCGTCAGTCGCGGAACGCCTCGTGCCCTCTTTGGTGGAGCGGCTGCGGACGCGGCTCGGCGAGGTGCCCCTCCGCCTCGAGCTCTGGAACGGCGCGTCGTACGCGGTCTCCGCGGAAGCGCCCTGCGCGACCGTGTCCGTGCGCAGCCCGGGCGCCCTGCTGCGTCTCGCCGTCGACCCGTCGCGTTTCTTCGCAGACGCCTACAGCGCGGGCGAGGTGGAGGTCCGGGGAAGCCTGGTGCGGGGGCTCGAGTCGATCTTCGAGCGATGGCCCCACGGTCCACCCCGGCCGCTCCCGCGGCGCGGCGCGGGCCATGACTTCTACCGGCTCTGGCTCGACGACGAGATGGTCGACACCAGCGCCTACTTCGAGTCGCCCGGCCTGACTCTCGACCAGGCGCAGCGCGCCAAGCTCGACTACGTGTGCCGCAAGCTGCAGCTCCGCGGTGGCGATCGTGTTCTCGAGGCGGGCTGCGGCTGGGGCGCGCTCGCCCGTCACATGGCCCTCGAGTACGGGGCGCAGGTGGTGGCCTGCAACGTCTCGCGCGAGCAGGTCCGATACGCGCAGGCGCGGGCGGAGAGGGAGGGTTTCGCCGACCGCGTCCGCTACGTGGAAGACGATTTCCGCAACCTCGAGGGGACGCACGACGCGTTCGTCTCGCTGGGGATGCTGGAGCACATCGGCCACGAGAGCTTCGAAGAGCTCGGGAGGGTCATCCACGACCGTCTCGATCCGCGGCACGGCCGGGGCCTCCTCCACTTCATCGGAGGCAACCGCCCGGAGCCCCGGAGCTCCTGGGCCCGGCGCCGGATCTTCCCGGGAGCCTACCCTCCGACACTCGGCGAGGCGCTCCGCGGAGTGCTCGAGCCCTTCGACTTCTCGGTGCTCGACGTGGAAAACCTGCGGCGGCACTACGTCCGCACGCTCGCGCACTGGCGCGAGCGGTTCGAGGGTGCCGCTCCCGCGATCGAGTCGATGTGCGGCGAGCGCTTCGTGCGTTCCTGGCGCCTCTACCTCGCCGGCTCGGAGGCGGCCTTCGCGGCGGGCTGGGTGCAGCTCTTCCAGGTGGTCTTCTCGCGCGGCCGCGAGCACGACGTGCCCTGGACGCGCGAGGGGCTCTATCAGGGGGCCCCGCGGGCGTAGCGGCTACAGAGCGCGCTCGCGCTTGCGTCCCGCCTTGGCCTCCACCGACTCCACGTTCTCCCGGATCTTGTCTGCCCCCTCGGAGTGGTCGCGCTCCTGGGTCTCCGTGGCCGCCGCCGAAGCTCCGCCCTCGTCGGCAAGAGACGCCGCGCGGTCCGTGTCGAGCGGGCTCAGCCCCTCCGTGGCCGGCGCGGGACGGGAACGGGTACGGGACGTCGTCTTGGGTCGTGCGCTCACGGGAACCTCCCGGCGACCGAGGAGCAAGGGCGATGCCAGCGGTCCAGCTCGCGGCACCGCCCCTGCCAGTTGCACCCCGTGCGGAGCCCAGGGACCGAATCTACAAAGCGCTGACGTCTGTGAACGAATGGGCGCGTTCTTACCGCCAAGAACCCTGTTTTCTTGGAAATGGGAGTGGCCCGCCGCTTGCTCTAGGGGTTGCGGGCCTCGCTGTTGGCCCGACCCCTGAAGGAGGCTCCACATGCTCGTGACCCGAAGCCGACAGCTCCCCGACGGGGAAGAGCTCGTGTGGGACGAGGACAGCGCGGCGACCTCGGACCGCTTCGATCCCCGCGAGAAGGCGCTCTTCCGTCGCGGCCAGGCCATGGCCCAATGGGGCGTACAGAGGACGTCGCCGTCCTCCGACAAGTCTCCCGTCGTGGCCCGCGTCAAGGTCAAGGCGGATTGGCGATGAAGGCGCTCGTCGACGGAGTCGGGGGCTTGCAGTTCGATCCCGACCGGGGCGAGCACCCCGGCTCGTATTGTCCGGGCGCCCCGGTATGGGAGCCCGGCGAAGGGCTCGACGCCTTCTTTCCCGACGCCTCCGCGGACGCGGATGCGGACGACGGCGAGGACTAAGGCTCCATGATTCCCGTCGGCGACGAGGGTAGTCGCGGGATTGCCCCCGTCACCCTCGGCCTCGTGGTCCTGAACGTCCTCGCGTTCGTCCTCGAGCTGAGCCTGCCCTCGGAGGGAGCCCTCCAGTCGTTCGTGCAAGCCTGGGGGGTTGTCCCCCGTGAGTACTCCCTGGGTCGCGACCTCGCTCCGTCGATCCCGCTGCCCTTCTGGTCGACCCTCTTCACCTCGATGTTCCTGCACGGCGGATGGGCGCACCTGGGCGGCAACATGCTCTATCTGTGGACTTTCGGCGACAACGTGGAGCGGCGCCTGGGTCCCGGCCGGTACATCTTCTTTTATCTGGCCTGTGGCGTGGCTGCGGCCCTGGCCCACGTGGCCTTCAACAGCGGGTCCACGGTCCCTACCGTGGGGGCGTCGGGCGCGATCAGCGGCGTCCTGGGAGGCTACCTCGTGCTCTTCCCCCGGAACCAGGTGCAGGTGCTCACCCGCGGCGGCGTCACCAGCGTGCCCGCCGTCATGATGCTCGGCGTCTGGATCGTCATCCAGCTCCTGTCGGGGATCGGGTCGATCACCGACACGCGGGAAACGGGAGGGGTCGCCTACCTCGCCCACGTCGGAGGCTTCGTGGCGGGCGTCCTGCTCGTCAAGCTTCTGGCCGCGGGCGGTCGTCGCCCCGCTCTCGCCTAGCCCGCGACCTCACCGAGAAGTCGAAGGAGGATACAGATGGAACGTGGCTGCCGTGGTTGCAAGCGCCCTCTGACGCCGGACGAGACCCTCTTCATCAAGGATGGGCTGCCCTACTGCTGCGCGGACTGCGCCGCCTCCCGCGGCTGCACGTGCGCGCCGGTCGCGCGAGCCGCCGTGTCTTCCCGCCGCCCGACGCCCGAGCCCGAGCGCGCGCTTCCCCTGGAAGCACGCCTCAACGAGTGGCTGAGCTGAGGGCTCCGGACCTCACTTCTCTTCGCCGGAGCCCGGCGGGGCAGGCAGGCTGAACGCGACCGGCACCGCGGCCACAGCCGCCGCCGGCAGGGGAGCGGACGGAAGGACCGGTACGCGGGCGAGGTAGGTGTCGATTCCCCGCTCGATCGCCTCCGGGATCGCCGGAGCGACCGCGAGCCGCTGCCGCTCGTACACCTGCCTCATGATCTCCGCGAAGACGGGGAGGGCGTTCTTGGCGCCCGTCTCTCCGGGGCCCAGGCTGCGGTTGTCGTCGAAGCCGATCCAAACACCGGTGGTGAGGCCCTGTTCGCCATAGGTCGAGCCCACGAACAGGGCGTCGCGGAAGCTGTTCGTGGTGCCGGTCTTCCCCAGCACGGGGACGGGAAAGCCGGAGGCTTCGAGGGAGTGGGCGGTGCCCCGGGGTAGCCGCACGGTCCCCCGCAGTCCCTCCTGGACCTGGAGGAGCGCTTCCGCGTCCACGGGCAGCGGCAGGGCGCGGCGCGCCGGCTCGTAGCGGATCCCTCCGCGGTGGTCCGTGATGCGGGCCAGGATGTACGGCTCCGCGCGCAGCCCGGACGCGATCGCGCGGAACATGTTCGCGAGGTCGAGAAGGCTCAGCTCGGATGCCCCGAGAATCGTGCTCAGGTCGGGTCGCAGGGGCGATGCGAGGCCGAGGTCCCGGGCCGTTCGAAGGACGGGCTCGACGCCGCCGATCTCCCGGGCGAGCCACATCGCGGGGGCGTTGCGGGACTGGGCGAGGGCCTCGCGCAGCGCGATCGGGCCCTGGAAGACGCCGTCGTAGTTCGACACCCACTTGACCCGGAGGTGCCCTGCGGGAACGGCGATGGGCTCGTCGGGCACGAGGCCGTCGAGCGCCGATCCGTTGCGAAAGGCGGCGAGGTAGAGGAGGGGCTTGATCGTGGACCCGGGCTGGCGGCGCGTCTCCACGGCGCGGTTGAGGTCGGCCCACGAGTTGTCGAGGCCGCGATACCGTTTACGTCCTCCCACGAGGGCGAGAACGGCCGCGTCGGAGTTGCGGAGCACCACCGCCGCGCCCTGGATGAAAGCGCCGGTTTCGGGATGGCGCCCTTCGTAGCGGCGCAGGCCCTCCTCGAGGGCGTCGTTGGCCGCGGCCTGGATCCGGCTGTCCAGGGTGGAGTGCAGGAAGATCCGCCCGGCGGCGAGCGCCTCGACACCCCATCGCCCGTCGCGGCGCAGCTCGCGCAGGGCCTGCTCCACGGCCGCCGGCGCGTCGGTTGCGAGCGGCCGGGGAGGCACCACGCGAAGCGCCGTCTCCGCGAGTCGCCGAGCGAGGTCGCGGGGGAGGTAGCCGCGCGCGGCCATGAGCGCCAGAACCTGGTTGCGGCGGCGTCGCGCGTGATCCCGGCCCGAGGGTGTCGGAGCGTAGGCCCGCGGCGACTTGGCGATCCCCGCCAGGCAGGCCGCCTTGTCCGCGTCCTCGAGGCCGAGGGATTCGAGCGGCCGACCAAAGTAGTAGTCGGAGGCGGCGGCGAAGCCGTAGCGGCCGTGGCCGAGGTAGATGAAGCTCGCGTAGCGGGCGAGGATCTGCTCCTTGGCCGCCCTCCGCGAGCCGTAGACGCGCTCCATCTCGCGCTCCAGCCAGAGCGAGATCCGGATCTCCTCGAGCTTCCGCAGGAGCTTGTTCGTGGCCGACGCCCCGAGGACGCCCGCGGCCGCGCGCGTCAGCCAACCCTCCGACACGAGCTCCGACCCGCCCTCGCGCGCGGTGAGGTCGCGCAGGAAGTACGAGCGCACGAGCTGCTGCGTGATCGTCGAGCCCCCTTGCGGCATCCGCAGCATGCCGTCGGACGCCTCGGCGATGGGGGAGAAGCCCTCCCGGACGGTCTGGCGCAGCGCCTTCCAGGCCACCCGCGGCCAGGCCGAGTAGTCGACGCCCTCGTGCGCGAAGTAGTTCTTGTCCTCCGCGGCGAGGATCGCCTGCCGCACGACGGGAGGGATCTCCTCGTACGTGACGAGGTGGCGGTACTCCGTCGCCATCTCCAGGACGACGCCGCCGTTCGCGTCGTAGACGCGGCCGGTGGTGGGAGGCTCGAACTGGAGGAGGCCCCGGAGGTCGGGCAGCCCCCGCTCGTCGAAGTAGGCGTGGTGCACGAGAGTGAGCAGGGCGAGAGCGGGGAGCGCCGCGAGGACCGCCAGGAGGCGCAGGCCGCGCCGCCGGCTCCAGAGCTTGGACGCCCGTTCCCGCCGGGTCGCGGCCCAGGCCATCGCGTGGGCCCCCGCCGCCAACGGCACGGCGACGGACCCGAGAGCCAGCCATTGCCAGGGGTGAGTCTCGAGGTCCGAGCGCATTTGCCGAGGTCAGTGCAAGGATGGGACCAGTGCAAACCCGCGCCAGGGCACGTTTCCACGGGACGAAGGATGGCAGAGTGTAGAAGGCGTCAGGACGCGGGGAGGGGCGTGGGCACGCTCCTCTCGTCCTTCGCGCTCCCTCCCCCCGAGGCGGGCGCCCTTCCGAGCACGATCCTTACGCGATGCAGTTCCCCGGCGGAGGCGAGGGGGATGCGCGTCGGGTCCACGGGCCGGCCGTTCAGCTCCGCGGACGCGACTCCCGCGAGCACTCGCTGCGGGTTCTCCACCACGACCTCGTTCCGGCCGCCGTTGGCGCGCCAGCGGAGCGAGAACCCCGGCCAGGAAGCGGGAATGCACGGGTTCACGGAGTAGACCTCGCCGCGGCGGACGACGCCCAACAGCTCGCGCAGGCCCACCTGGTACATCCAGCCCGCCGAGCCCGTGTACCACGTCCAGCCCCCGCGGCCCACGTGCGCGGGGTCGTCGTAGATGTCGGCGGCCACCGCGTAGGGCTCCACCGCGTAGCGCTCGGTCTCCACCGGGTCGCGCGTGTGGTTGACGGGGTTGAGCATGTGGAAGAGCTCCATCGCCTCGTCGCCGTGGCCCAGACGGGCCATGGCCATCACCACCCACAGCGCGGCGTGGGTGTACTGCCCGCCGTTCTCCCGTATCCCCGGCGGGTAGCCGCGGATGTAGCCGGGGTCGAGAGGCGCCCGGTCGAAGGGGGGGGTGAGGAGCAGCAGGAGGTGCTGCGACCGCCGCACGAGGTGCGTCCTCACCGCGTCGAGCGCCCGCTCCGCGCGCTTTCGCGGAGAGACGCCGGAGAGGACGGCCCACGACTGGGCGAGGGAATCGATCCGGCATTCCTCGTTCTGCGCGGAGCCGAGCGGCGAGCCGTCGTCGAAGTAGGCGCGCCGGTACCACTCGCCGTCCCAGGCCTGCTCCAGCATGTCCGCGAGCCGGTCCGCCTCCGCGCGGTAGCGGCCGGCGCGGACGGAGTCGCCGCGTGCCTCGCAAAGGGGAGAGAACGTCCGCAGCAGGTGGCTCAGGAAGAAGCCCAGCCACACGCTCTCCCCGCGCCCCTCGCGGCCCACCCGGTTGTAGCCGTCGTTCCAGTCGCCGCTGCCGATGAGGGGCAGGCCGCGCGGGCCCGCGGTCGTCCCGCGGTCGAGGGCGCGCACGCAGTGCTCGAAGAGGCTCGCCTTCTCCGGCGAGACCTCGGGCTGGATGTAGGCCTCCGCCTCGCCGGGGGCGAGCACGGGAGCCGCGAGAAGCGGGGCCCGCTCGTCCCACACGGCCTCCTCTCCCGTCGTCTCCACGTAGTGCGCCGCGGCGTAGGGGAGCCACAGCAGGTCGTCGGAGCAGCGGGTGCGCGTGCCGCGACCGCTCGGAGGGTGCCACCAGTGCTGCACGTCCCCCTCCAGGAACTGGCGGCTCGCCGCGCGGAGGAGCTGCTCGCGCAGGATGTCGGGCCGGACGATCGAGAGGGCGAGGGCGTCCTGGAGCTGGTCTCGGAAGCCAAACGCCCCTCCCGGCTGGTAGTAGCCGCAGCGCGCCCAGAACCGGCAGGCGAGCGTTTGGTAGAGGAGCCAGCGGTTCATCATGACGTCGAACGAGTCGTCGGGGGTACGGACCTCGACGGAGCCGAGGAGCTCGTCCCAGAAGGAGGTCACCGCGGAAAGGGCCTCTCGCCCCGCGGGCGCCGAGGCGAACCGCGAGACGAGCTCCCGGGCCTGTGCTTTGTCCTCCCCCTGCCCGAGCAGGAACGCGATCTCGCGGACCTCGCCGGGAGCGAGCGTCACCTGGACCTGAAAGGCGGCGCAGGGATCGAAACCCGCTCCGAAGCGCCCGCCCAGAGCCGTCCTCCCGAGGGCTTCCGGGGTGCGCAGGCTGCCGTTGCGCCCGAGGAACTCGAGGCGATCCCCGGTCGCGGACTCCGCCCGCACGCTCGACGCGGCGAAGGCGAGGCGCCCGCCGAAATCGGGGTTGAAGGGGTTCCTCGCGAATATGGCACCCGTCGCGTCGTCGCGCTCCGTGACCACGTGGAGGTGGTCGCCCTGCCGCGGCGGCGAGAGCGCCCATTCCAGGTAGGAGAACACGGACAGTCGCCGGGGCCGCGCCGACCGGTTCTCGAGCGTCACGAGGGAGAGCTTGACCGGAGCGTCCCGGGTCACGAAGACGGCCAGCTCCTGCCGCAGGCCGTGGCGCTCGCGGAGAAACCGCGTCACCCCTGGAGCGTGCCGGACGACGAACCGCCCGCTTTCCCTCGTCCGGCGCTCCGCCGAGGGATGCAGCCCCCAGGCCCGGCCGTCGTCGTCGTCGCGGACGAAGATCGCTTCCGCCGTGGGATCGCCCACGGGATCGTTCGCGAAGGGGGTGAGCCGGTTCTCGCGGCTGTTTCCCGCCCAGGTGAAGGAGGACCCGGACGCGGTCACGAGCGTGCCGAACTCCGCGTTGGCGATGACGTTCGTCCACGGCAGCGGGGTCTCCGCGTCCCCCTCGAGAACGACCACGTACTCGCGGCCGCCCTCCGCGAAGCCGCCGAGGCCGCTGGGCAGGTCGAGGGGAGGGATGGGAACGGGTTCCTCGGACGTCTCCTCGTCTCCCGCGAGCAGCGCTTCCGGCTGGAGCTTCAGCGGCCCCGGCCACCGCGGCTCGGGATAGGGGCGGTCGAGCTGGTTCGTCAGCTCGCCGCGCTCGCCGGAGAGCACGGCGGCCGCGGCCGCGGCGAGGAGGATGCGGTCGGGCTCGGTCAGGTTGTCCGCGCGGAGGAGATGCACGCCCCCCGGCTTGTGGGGAAGGGCGCTCCAGGGCCCGCTCGCGAGCAGGGACACGAGCGCCTCGTGCATCTCGTCGAGGTAGCTCACGGGGTGCTCGTTCAGGATCACCACGTCGGCGAGGAGCCCCTTGAGCCGCCAATACTGCTGCGCCTGCAGGACCTGGCGCACGAGCGGGAGGTCGTTCTCCTCCACGACCCGCAGGAGCAGGATGGGAAAGTCGCCGGAGATGCCGTGCGGCCAGAGCCCGGCCTGGCCCAGCGTGTTGCGCGCGCGCAGGGCGGGATCGGCCCGGAGCGAGGCGTCCGCGTAGAGCACGCGCGAGGCGAGGCGCTCGAAGAGCTGGGCCTCGTCGCTCGTGATCCCGAGGTGGTGGCGCGAAACCTGGGCCTGGGTGAGGGCGAGGGCGAGGGCGCGTGCCGCCGCGCTCGGGTCGTGGTACTTCTGGGCGAGGGTGCGCGCCAGCTCCGGGTTGTCCGCGTAGCCGGTGGCGAAGGACAGGCGCACGAAGGCCCCGGGGGGGAGGCGCACGCGGTAGCGCAGGCTGGCCACGGGATCGAGCACCGTGCCCGTGGCCCCGGAAAGGGGCCGCCCTTCGAGGGCGAGGGGGCTCCGGGCGTCCCGGCCCCGGCCGAGGAATCGCTGGCGGTCGGTCTCCCACTCGACCGGGCCCCGCATCCCGCCCTCGACACTCAGGACGTGGATCGCGCTCTGCGAGGGCTCGTCGGCGGCGCGGGGACGCCGCCGGAAGACGAGGCCCGCGCACTCCGGCAGGTAGGTCGACTCCACGAACAACTTGCCGAACGCGGGGTGGGCGAGGTCGTCGGTCGCGGCGCCGAGCACGATCTCCGCGTAGCTCGTGATCTCGATCTCGCGCAGGCGGTCGCCCCGGTTGCGGAGCAGCAGCCGCCGCACCTCCACGTCGTCCTCGGGCGACACCGCGATCTCGAGCTGGGTCTCGAGGTCGTCGTCACGCCGCCGGAAGACGGCTTTCTCGGGTAGGAAGCTCGCGAGGTACTCGTCCGGCTCCACGGCCGTGGGCTGGTACGTGGCCGACCACACGGCGCCCGTCCGCACGTCGCGCAGGTAGAGGGCCTGGCTCGCGGGATCGAGCGTCGAGTCGAGCCGGAGACGCGTCACCACGCGCCCGCGGCAGAGGCTCGCCCCCCCTCCCGCGTTCGTGACGATGACGGTGTAGGTGCCGTTGGACAGGACATGCGCGTGGGGGAAGAGGCTGTGGGGAGAGCGGAAGCGCCGCGTGGGCAGTGCGAGGACGGGGGCGAGGACGCGCGTCGATTCCGCGGGCCGAGGCTCGGTGAGGGGGACGTCGCGGGGAACGCGCTCCTGCAGGAGCAGCTCCGTGGCCTGCACCCGAGGGTCGGAATGGAATCGCTCGACCATGACGTTGTCGCAAAGAACGTTCGCGAGGGCGACGAGGGTCATGCCCTGGTGGTGGGCGAGCCAGGCCTTCACGATGCGCGGCTCGCGCGCTCCTGCGACCGCCTCTTCCGCGGCGTTACCGGGCCGGAAATCGACCGCCTCGTAGAAGCCGTAGGTGCCGTCCAGGCCGAGCGCGCGCAGAGCGTCGAGGTTGGCGGCCGCGGGCTCGGGGTCGACGAGGCTCGCGAGAGCAGTGGCGTAGGGGGCGACCACGAGGTCGTCGGCGAGACCGCGCTTCAGGCCGAGGCCGGGAACGCCGAAAGCCTTGTACTGGTAGTTCCCGTGGCGGTCCACGAGGCTGAAGCCGGACTCCGAGATGCCCCACGGCACGCCCAGGCCCTCCGCGTAGCGCTGCTGGCGGCGCACGGCCATGCGGCAGCTCCGGTCGAGGAGCGTCCCCGGGTAGGTGCGCATGAGCAGGAGGGGCATGACGTACTCGAAGAGGGTGGCGCTCCAGGAGAGGAGCGTGGGCACGCCCTCGATGCTCGTGAGCGGCCGCCCCAGCACGAACCAGTGGGCGACGGGGACGTCCCCCTTGGCCACGGCGAGGAAGCTCGCGAGCCGGGCCTCCGAGGCGAGGAGATCGTAGTAGGACGTGTCGAGGCGGCCCGGCCCCTCCACGTCTTCGAGGCGATAGCCGATCGCGAAGATCTTCCGCTGGCGGTCGTAGAGGAATCGGAAGTCCATGCCCTCCGCGAGGACGTGGGCGCGGCGGGCCAGCGAGCGGAGACGGCGCGCGAGGTCCGTGGAGACCTCGGGCCGACACGCGTCCTCGAGCGCCCCCGCGAGCCGGCCCGCCCAGTAGCGCACGTCGCCGGCCTCGCGGGGAAGCGAAGGCAGCACCTCCAGGCCGTGGCGGAGGGCGCGCGCGGACTCGGAAGCACTCGCGAACGCATCCCCGCCCGCGAGACGCCGCCTCACGCCCGCGAGGGCCTCCCCCATCGGGACGGCCGCGTCCTTGAGGTCGGGCCGGGCCGCGAGCATCCCCGCGAGCGTCTCCCCGAGGAGGGCGGCCATGTCCTGGATGCCGGAGAGCGCGCGGGTGGCGGGGACCTTGCCCCCCGCGAGGTCGCGGAGCCCCGCGGCGAGGGCGAGGAGGCTTCCCCCGAGGTTCCCGCTGTCCACGGTGGAGACGTAGCGCGGCCGGAGGGGGATCTTCGTGCGGGTGTCGTACCAGTTGAGGAGGTGGCCGCGGAACCTCTCCAGGCTCTCGACGCTGTCCATCGAGCGCTCGAGGCGCCGCACGAGCTCCGCGGTGCTCAGGTAGCCGAGGTCGTGGGCGGCGAGGAAGGACAGCAGGGCGAGGCCGATGTTCGTGGGGGAGGTGCGATGGGCGAGGAAGGGGCCGGGCTGCTCCTGGTAGTTGTCGGGAGGCAGCCAGTTGTCCTCGGGCCCCACGAAGGTGTCGAAGTATCGCCAGGTCTTGAGGGCGGTGCGGCGCAGGCCGCTCTTCTCGCGCGTGGACAGGGCCGCCCCCTCCGGGTCCACGGGCTGGCTCAAGCGGTAGGCCACGAAGGGTGCGGCCACCCAGAGCGCGAGGATGGGGAGGGCCATGGGGAGCGCTTCCGGGCGCGCGAGCGCGATCGCGGCCAGGAGGGCGAGCGCCGTCAGGGGGCTCGCCGCCATCTCCAGCACGAAGAGCCGCGTCCCCTTCTCGATCATCAGCCCCGCAGCGCGGGCGGAAGCCGCGGCTGCGGTTTCCCACTCCAGGAGCCGCCGTTGGGTGATGAAGAGCCGGACGAGCGTGAGGCCGATGGCGTGGACCATCTCCCAGGACCGGTAGGCGAGCAGCAGGACGTCGAGCATCCAGCGGGCGAGGGCCGTCTGCAGGTCCTCCGCGGTCTCGCGCAGGAAGGGCCCCCAGCGCCGTGGGCGCGCTTGCGGTCCGCGCAGGACGCGGAGGGACTCCCACAGGGCGGGAAGGGCGAGCACCGCGACGACGGCTCCGGTCCACACGGCGGGTCGCCCGGGGAGCACCGTCCAGGCCGCGGCGAGGAACGCGAGGAGCGACGGCGCGAGCAGGCTCCGCCGGAGGTTGTCGAGGATCTTGAAGCGCGCGATGAGGGGGAGCCGGTTGCGGCGCAGCCCGCGGCTCGTGGGCACCCAGGAGAAGAGCCAGAGGAGGATCTGCCAGTCTCCGCGTACCCAGCGGTGCTGCCGCCGGGCGTGGGCGAGGACGCTCGCCGGGTAGTCGTCCACCACCTCCACGTCCGTGACGAGCGCGGTACGCGCGTGCAGGCCTTCGAAGAGGTCGTGCGAAAGGAGCGCGTTCTCGGGCACCCGTCCCTCGAGGGCGGCCATGAACGCGTCGACGTCGTAGAGTCCCTTGCCCGTGAAGATGCCCTCGCCGAACAGGTCCTGGTAGACGTCGGACACCGCGGTCGTGTAGGGATCCACCCCGGTGTGTCCGGCGTAGAGGCGGGCGAAGAGCGAGCCCGCCGCGCTCAGGAGCGTCACGCTCACGCGCGGCTGGAGGATGCCGTACCCCTCGGTGACGCGTCCCTTCGAGGGGTCGTAGCGCGCGCGGTTCAGGGGGTGCGCGAGGATGCCCACGAGAGCCTGGGGCGCTCCGCGGGGGAGCCGTGTGTCGCTGTCGAGCGTCAGGCAGTAGCGCACGTGGGGGAGCACGGAGAGGTCGCCCACGGTGAGCACGTAGCTCGTGTCGGTGGCGCCGCGCAGGAGCCGGTTGAACTCCTCGATCTTCCCCCGCTTCCGCTCCCAGCCCATCCAGCGCCCTTCCTTCGCGTTGTAGCGCCGGCCGCGGTGGAAGAGGTAGAACCGGTCCGGGCGTCCCTGACCGTGGCGCCGGTTGAGCGCGTGGATCCCCTCGCGGGCGGCGGCGACGAGCGCGGCGTCCTCGGGCAGGACCTCGGCGTCCGCGTCGGGCAGGTCGGTGAGCAGCGCGAAGTGGAGGAAAGGCTCGAGGTTCCCGAGGGCCTGCACCTCGAGGTGATCGAGGAGCTCGCGCACGCCCTCGACGCTGGCCACGAGGGTGGGGACGACGACCATCGTGCGCGCGCTCTCGGGGATGCCCGCCTCCGGGTTCAGCCGGGCGATGCGCCAGGGGGGCACCGCCCACGCGAGGACCCGCTGGAGGGCCTGCACCGCGATCTCGGTCGCGGGGAGGAAGGCCAGGAGCCCGACCCAGGGGAGCCAGGGGTCGGCGGCCCCCGCGCGTCGCGCGTAGAAGAGGGCTATGGACACACCGAACGCGGTCAGGAGACCGAGCCCGCCCAGGTAGAGGGCGGTGGCGTTGCGGAAGAGGAACCTGCGCAGGAGCCGCACCGGACCCGGCCGGTGAGCGACCTCGCGCTCGAAGGCCCGCCGACCGCCGCCTATCAGGTGGTATCCGACGTGCTGGGCGCGCTCGTCGCGGCTCGCCCGCTCCGTGGCCTGGCGGGCGCTCTCCACGCAGCGCAGCGCCACCGCGACCTGGGCTTCGCCCGTGGCGTCCGCGAGATCCTCGACCATGCGGCGGTAGAGGTCGCGGCTCGGAAAGTCCATCCGTCCGTAGACTCCCGCGGGATCGCGCTGCAGCACCTGCTCCACGAGGCTGACACGCTCGACGAGGGTGGGCCAGTCGAGGTTCGAGGAGAGACGAAGGCTCGCGAACACGTTGGCCATCGCGACCTGCTCCGTGGCCTGGCGCTGCGCCTCCGCGAGGATCACGGTCTCCACGGAGAGGCCTTGGGCACGGAGACGGTCTTCGAGGGTGGCCCTGAGGGACGAGACCCGGGCGCCGAACTCGCGGAGACGTTGCACGAGGGGGACGACGAACGAGCCGGGGAGGGACTCCGGGAGGGGGGAAGCTCTCGCCCCTCTTCGAGGGGCGAGAGGTATCGATCGGCGGCAAGCCGGTTCGTACGCGCCTCCACGATGCCGTCCGCGGTCCGGCGCAGGCTCTCGAGGAGCGCGAGCTTGAGGGCGCTCGGCCAGGCCCAGAGCTCCCCGAGGGTCAGCGGGCTCACCGTCTGGTAGGCGGCGAGGAACCGGGCCATCCGGTCCGCGTCGAGGCGGGCGTCGCTGTGGCGGAGGAGCTCCTGGGCCATCGCCTCGATGCGCGACCGTCTCTCGTGCTCGCGGGAAACGAGCTTCGGGAGCTCGCGGTAGTAGGCGGAGGGCAGGTCGTGGGCCACCCGCGGCACCTCGGCCTCCACGAGATGGAAGTTGTCGAGCAGCCATTCCGCGGCGGGGGCGACGGTCCGTCCCTCGTGCACGTCCCCCGCGACCACCTCGTAGGCGCGCCGGAGCCGGCGACCGATCTCGCGCAGCCGGCGGAGGTGCCCGGCCCGTCCCCGCCGCGTGCGCGCGGTCAGCCGCGCGGCGAGCGTCCGCGCCAACTCCTCGAGCTTCTCGACGTTCAGGAGCTCGGGGGCCGGCTCGGGAGGAGGCTCCGCCCCTCGGCGACGGCGCAGGCGGAGGGCGGAGGGCAACATGGAGGGGTGCCCTAAGCTGAGCAACCGTTGTGCCATGGTTGTCCCTCTTCCCCCTGGAGGTTCTGGCACTTGCCGCGTCGCCCGAGGGGAACAATGTAGAAACTTCACGTGCCTGGCCTTCGGGCCCTCGAAAAACGGGGCGCGATTTTCCGTCTAGGGGTGGTCCGTCGCTTGCACTCCCTCTTCGCACTACCGTAGGACTCTGCAATGGCGAACTAATTCCTCACGGACGTGTCGACACGCTCGACCCCACTAAGAAAGGCTGAACTCATGCGTGAAAATGGCAATGATCTCGTTTTCTTCGTTCTCGGAGGGCTGGCCGGCGCCTCGCTCGCCCTCCTTCTGGCGCCCCGCGCGGGGCGCGAGACGCGACAGATGGTGGCCGCCCGCATCCGGGAGGGCGAGCGCTACGCCCGGGAGGGCATTCAGCGCGGTCGGCAGGTGGTGGCGCGAACGGTGAGCACGACCCGGGACCTCGCCGAGCGGACGCTCGAGACGGGGCGCGAAATCGCGGAGGCCGGCTCGGTGATGGCTCGAAGAGCGTCGAAGCCGCAGCCCGCTGCCGTCGAGAAGCTCACCTAGGCCGCGTTCGCCGTGGACACCGTGAGCAAGTGAGAATTCCGCGGCGGTGTAGGGTATATTCAGCGCTCGTCCACAATCTCGCGCCGGTCGCACCTCGATGTCAGCGCCGAGGGTCAACATGTCGATGGGCTTCGAAGGCGGTCGCGCCCCCTGCCTCTCGCCGATCCGGCTCGTCGTCTCGATCGCATGAGGTCCGACGCGCCGTTCGATCGCTTCTCTCCGCTCGAGCGCTCCCGGAGCACGGGCCTCGTGGACGTGCTCGACCGCGTCCTCGACAAGGGACTCGTCATCGCGGGGGACGTCAAGATCTCGCTCGCCGAGGTCGAGCTCCTCACCATACGCGTGCGCCTCATCGTGTGCTCGCTCGACAAGGCACAGGAGATCGGTCTCGACTGGTGGAAGTACGATCACCACCTCGCCCCCGGCAAGCAGCGGGTCTCCGCCGAGAACGAAGCACTTCGCCGGCAGGTCCGCCAGCTCGAGCGCCAGATCGACGCGCTCACCGGTTCGTCCACGGCGCCTCCCCGCGCCAAGGCCCTTCGGAGGCGCCGCATCCGTGGAGCTGACAGGAGAGGAGCGTAAGGATGCCGGTTGAGAGGACTCAAGGCGGGACCAGCCTCGTCGACGTGCTCGATCGAGTGCTCGACAAGGGCATCGTGATCGACGCGTGGGTCCGGGTGTCTCTCGTGGGCATCGACCTCATCACGGTGGAAGCCCGGATAGTGGTGGCCTCCATCGACACATACCTGAAGTACTCGGAGGCGGTGGGCCAGGTGGCCCCGGTCTCCAAGCCGGCGGTGGAGGCGGCGCGCCAGGAGGCGATGCTCGCCGAGAACGCCTCCCTCCGTGCCCAGCTCGCGGCGGCCAAGCGCCCGAAGGTGGCCCGGGCGGCGCGCAAGGCGGCCGCTCGGTAGGCCGGACGTGCCGCGGTCGGAGTCACTCACCTCGACGACGACCGCCCTTCCGCACTCGGCCACTGCCTCCACACTCGAGTCGCGGCTCACCCTCGCGGAGTTCCTGCTCGCCTGCGACGAGGTGTCGCAGCTCGTCGAGCGCTCTCTGGAGTGGATCCGGGAGAACAGCGGCGTCTCCGCGGCCCGATGCATGGTCGTGGAGGCTCGATCCAACCGGCTGCTCACCACCGCCTGCATGGGGGTGGCCGACCGCGACGGGCCGCTCGTCCTCGAGCTCGACGACCGGACGCACCCTCTCACGAGCGTCCTCTTCAATCGCCGGCCCCGCGTGTTCGACGGGGCGAAGAGGCCGGATCCCCTCTTCGCCGCCTTCAAGCACTTCGCGGCGGTTCCGCTCTACGGTCTCCTCCAGCAGGAGGACGTGCCGATCGGGCTTCTCCTCTTCGCTCCCGTCACCGAAGAGAGCCTGCGCGACGTGCTCTGGATGGCCGACCTCCTCGGCCACCGCGTGGTGCGCCTGCTCCACAAGCGGGAGCTCGGGGAGAAGGAGATGGAGTACCGGCGCGAGCGGCTGCTCCTCGACGCGGTGTCCGACCCCGTGATCCTCACCGACACCGAGGGACGGCTGCTCGTGGCCAACGCACGGGCGGAGAGGCTCCTCGCCGCGCGGGACGGAGAGAGCGAAGGTCGCCGGCGGGCGGTGGCCCTCAACAACATGTTCTTCTCCTCCGCCCTCGCCCGCACCGCGTTCCAGGAGGGGGCCACGTCGCGTCGGGAGCTCCTGCTCGTGGACCCCGAGGAAGGGTCCGACCTCCTGTTCGAGCTCATCAACACGGTGGTGAGCGATCCCCGCACGGGCACCGGCATCGCGTCCATCCTCCGGAACGTGAGCGACCTTCGCCAGGCCACGGAGCAGATCGAGGAAAACCTGCGCCGGCTGCGGGGAGCGGAGGCGGAAGCGCGGGCGGAGAGGGACCGCCTCGACCTCATCCTGGACTCGGTGGGCGATCCCATCCTCGTCACCAACCCCGCGGGGGCCATCGTGATGATGAACCCCCCGGCGGACCGGCTCTTCACCGCGGGCGAGGGCGCCTCCTCCGAGCAGCAGGCGCGCTTCCGAGCCAACGACGCCTACTTCTCCTCGTTCATATCGAACCTCTTCATCACGGAGGCGGCGGCCCGCCACCGCGGGGAGGTCGGCCTCGTGGAGCCGGAGACCGGGCAACCCTTCCCGGTGGAGGCCGACGCGGGCAAGGTCCATTCCGAGCACGGTGAGATCCTGGGCGTCGTCACGATCCTCCACGACCGCCGGGAGGACCTGGAGAAGGCCCGGCTCTACGAGCAGCTCAAGGAGGCCAAGGAACAGCTCGAAAACCGCGTACGCGAGGCTACGGTCGAGCTCGTCATGCAGAACGAGCAGCTCAACCGGCAGCGCCTCGCCCTCGAGGAGGCCTCCTCCCTCAAGAGCCAGTTCCTCGCCAACATGTCCCACGAGATCCGCACCCCGCTCAACGCCATCACCGCCTACACGAGCATGCTTCTCGAGGGGGTGCTCGGGAAGCTCGAGCCGAAGCAGCGGAGCGGCCTCGAGCGCGTCGCCTCGAACACCCGCCACCTCATCAGCATCATCAACGACATCCTCGACATCTCGCGGATCGAGGCGGGGAAGATGCCGCTGCACGTGAGCTCCTTCCACCCCGGAGAGCTCGTCCGCGAGGTGCTCGCGGAGGTCCAGCCCCTGAGCGCGCGCTCGGGGCTCGAGGTCAAGAGCCGCCTGGGACGCCTCCCCCGCGTCCGGAGCGACCGCCCCAAGGTCAAGCAGATCGTGCTGAACCTCGTCACGAACGCCATCAAGTTCACCCCTCGCGGATCGGTGGTGGTGGGAGCGGCCTCAAACGCGCGCACGGGACGGTTCTCCATCTCCGTGGAGGACACCGGCATCGGGATCGCGGAGGAGGACCGGGATCGGATCTTCGAGGATTTCCGCCAGGTGGACAGCTCCCTCGCCCGCACGCACGGAGGGGCGGGGCTCGGCCTCACGATCTCGCGGCGCCTCGCGCGGATACTCGGCGGGGAGATCGCCGTGAGGAGCACGCCCGGCGAGGGCTCCATCTTCACCCTCGTGCTCTCGCAGAAGCGGAAGCGGCGATAGCGATGGCGAAGCGCGCGCGGCGGGACGGCGATTCTTCGAAGCCCCTCGTGTTGCTCGTGGACGACTACCCGGACAACCGGGAGGCCTACGCCCTCTACCTCCGCTACCGGGGCTATCGCGTGGAGGAGGCGGAGGACGGCCACCAGGCGCTGGACCAGGCCTTCAAGACCCGGCCCGATCTCATCGTCATGGACCTTTCCCTGCCCGGGCTGGACGGGTGGCAGGCCACGCGCACGCTGAAGAACGACCCGAGGACCCGGAGTATCCCGGTGATCGCGCTCACCGGACACGCCCTGGAGGGGCAGTCGGAAAGCGCACGGGCCGCGGGCTGCGACGCGTTCATCACCAAGCCGTGCGAGCCGAACGTGCTCGAAGCGGCGATCCGCAAGATCCTGGATAATCTGGGCACGGACCTCAGGACGGGGAGGAGACGTGGCTAGAGCGGCGAAACCGAAGGCGAAGAAGTCCGCGCGACGGAGTCGGCCGGCCCGACGAGCGCCCTCCTCCCGAACAGCGACGGCGCCCTCCCGGCCCTCGGCCGGGGCCACTCTCGCGCCTCGGATGGACGGCGGTCCCCGGAAGGCCGTCGCGGTCGGCGCCGCCCCCGCGCGCGGCAAGTACGTCTACTGCGTGGTCGAGAGCGCCGCACCCCTGCGGTTCGGCCCCCTGGGCATCGGCACGGAGCCCGCGGAGGTCCACTCCGTCCACTACAAGGGGCTCGCCGCGGTGGTGTCCGACACCCCCGTCGAGGTCTTCGACGCCACCCGCGAGAACGTGCTCGCCCACGAGCGCGTCAACGAGGCGGTGATGCGCGAATACACCGTCATCCCCATGTCCTTCGGCACCGTGTTCAAGACCCGCGAGGACATCGTGGAGCTCCTGCGCGCGGCCTACGACGCGTTCGGGGACGTGCTCGTGAAGATGAAGGACAAGGTGGAGTTCGGACTCAAGGTGCTCTGGGACCGGGACGCGGTCGTCCGCGAGATCGAGGCGGAGGACGAGGACGTACGCCGCCTCAAGGACGAGATCTCGGGCCAGCGCGGCTCCACCTACTTCGCCCGCATGCAGTACGGGCGGGCGGTGGAAGCCGC
Source organism: uncultured Acidobacteriota bacterium (assembly GCA_963742595.1). GTDB lineage: Bacteria > Acidobacteriota > Vicinamibacteria > Fen-336 > Fen-336 > CAVPGH01. Next base: position 4,577,983 of record CAVUMT010000001.1, read on the forward strand.
CCTCGAGACTCGCTCGGAGCGTTACGTGAGCGAGATCTTCGAGCAGCTCCGGCCGGTGTCCGTGGCCTCCCGGGCCAACAAGCCGATCGGGGACCGCATGATCCTGAACGCGGCCTTTCTCGTGGCCCGCGACCGGGAGCCCGCGTTCGACGCCAAGGTCAAGGAGATCGGGGCCCACGAGAAGCTCACGTTCAAGTACACGGGCCCCTGGCCACCCTACAACTTCGTGAACGTCCGGCTGAAGCTCGAGCGCGCGCAGGACGCGGAGTGATCCTCATCGACAGCCTCTTCGTGGGCGGGCTCCGCTTCGTCCTCGGCAAGGTCCTGGAAGCGGTGGACGCGGAGCGGGACGAAGAGCGCCTTCTGCGGGAGGAGCTTCTCGCGCTGCAGATGCGCCTCGAGCTCGGCGAGGTGGGAGAGAAGGAGTTCGGGGAAGAGGAAGCGGCGATCCTCCGGCGGCTGCGCGAGGTGCGCGAGGAGCGGGAGGGGCCGGCGGAGGGCCTGCGGGTTGCGGGGATCGAGACCGCGTTCACGGGCGAGGAGCACGAGCCGCCACCCCGGAAGAAGCGCCGCTGACCGAAGGCCCCCCTCGGGGCCGCGCTTCGCGTTCTTCGCGGGCAAGGGAGGTGTCGGCAAGACGACCTGTGCGGCGGCGGCGGCGGTGGCGGCCGCGGACGCTGGCCGTCGCACCCTCGTCGTCTCCCTGGACCCCGCCCATTCGCTCGGGGACGCCCTCGGCGTTCGCCTCCGCGGATCGTCCAGGCCCCTGGGACGTCGCCTCCGGGCGGTGGAGCTCGACGCGGACCGCGCGCTCAGGCACTGGCTCCGTCCCCGGCGGGATCGCCTCGTCTCGGCCGCCGAGCGAGGCACCTTCCTCGACCGGGAAGAGGCGGGGCGGCTCCTCGACCTGTCCTTTCCCGGCGTGGACGAGCTCGTCGGGCTCCTGGAGCTCGAGCGGCTCTCGGAGGCGGACGAGTACGACGAGGTGGTCGTGGACACGGCGCCCACGGGACATGCGCTCCGCCTGCTGAAATCGCCCGACCCGCTCTTCCGGATCGCCTCGCTCCTGGAGGCGATGCAGGCCAAGCACCGCTTCCTCGCCCGCCGCCTCGGCGGCCGCTACCGCGCCGATGCCATCGACGCGCTGATCGACGAGATTGCGGGGAGCGCGCGCCGCCTCGCCGCCCTCCTGCGCGACGTCGCCCGTACGTCATTCACCTGGGTCCTGGTGGCGGAGCCGCTCGCCCTCGCGGAGACGGAGGACGGCCTCCGGGAGATCCGAGGGTTCGGGGGGCGGGTCGCGCGGGTCGTCGTGAATCAGCTCACCCCGCCTCCGATCGGCTCCTGCACTCTTTGCAGTGGACGCCGCCGATCGGAGGCGGAAGTCATCACAAAGCTCAGGGCCAGAATCTCCGGCGCAGCTCTGAGCTTCATTGAGCGGCAGGATCGGGAGCCGCGGGGCAGGCGAGAGCTGCGACGGCTCTGGAAACAACGGAGGAACACAAGACGGGGGCCGGAACGGCGCGTGGTCAAGTACCAGTCCTCGGATGCCGTATCTCCCGACAGAGTATCCGAGGACTGGTTGTCGCGGGTCTTTCCCTCCGATCGCCGGCTCGTTCTCTTTGGAGGGAAGGGCGGCGTTGGGAAGACAACCGCCGCCGCCGCCGTCGCCCTCGTCCTCGCGAAGCGGGAGCCCGGGCGCCGCATCCTGCTGCTCTCCGTGGATCCCGCGCATTCGCTCGGGGACGTGCTCGGCGTCCGGCTGAGCGACGACGAGACGCGCGCGCCCGGTCTGCCGGGGGCTCTCCGGGCGCGCGAGCTCGACGCCCCGAGGACTCTCGCCGCCTTCCGGGAATCGCACCGCCGCGTGGTGGACCGTCTCCTCGGCGCGTCGTCGGGCGTTGGCATCGAGCCCGCGTTCGACCGGGCGGTGATGGAGCGCCTGCTCGACCTCGCGCCGCCCGGGCTCGACGAGCTCATGGCGCTCGCCGCGGTGGCGCGCGCGCTGGCGGAGAGCGCTTCCGGGGCGACGACGAACGACCTCGTGATCGTCGATTCCGCCCCCACCGGCCATGCGCTCCGCCTCCTCGCCCTGCCCGAGCTCGCGGGTCGCTGGACCCGAGCCCTCCTCGAGCTCCTGCGGGAGTACCGGGAGGTCCTGCCCCTGGAGGATCTGGCGCCTCCGGTGCTCGAGCTGTCGCGCGGGCTTCGCGAGCTCGAGCACCTCATCCGGGATCCCGTCCGCACGCGCGTCGTCGTGGTCACGAGGGCGGCGGCGCTGCCGCGGCTCGAGACCGCGCGGCTCCTCAAAGCGCTCGCGCAGCTGCGCGTGGCCGTGGGCGCCCTCGTCGTGGACGGTCTCACCCCGCGCGGGTGCGGGCGGTGCCGGCGCGACGCCGCTCGGGAGCAGCGGGAAATATCGGCCCTGCGGCGGACGACCCGCGTCCTCCGCGGCCGGCGTTGTACCATGATCCTGGCCCCCGCTGCGGCGCCCCCGCCTCGCGGGCCGGCCGCCCTCGTCCGTTGGTCGAAGTCATGGAGGACGTCGCCGTCGTGAAGGAAAGTGCCACCTATCTGTTCGCCCTGATCCGACGGACGCGGGCCCCCGCGACGGCGGATGCCCCCCCCGGGCTCCCCGACGCGGGGCCTCCGCGCGTGCTGCCCGTGGAGCGCGGGCTGTGGCTGATCGCGGCGGACGCGCCGGCGGCGCTCTACGGCGAAGAGGCGATCGAGAAGGGGCTCAAGGACGTGTCCTGGGTCTCCGCATGCGCCCTCGCGCACGAGAAGGTCGTGGAGCACTTCGGGGGGGCGGGAGCCCTCCTGCCGATGAAGCTCTTCACCCTCTTCGCCTCGGACGAGCGCGCGGTGCGCCACGTGCGGGCGCGCCGAGCCCGACTGGAGCGCCGGCTCGACCGGGTCGAGGGGCGGCAGGAGTGGGGAGTCCGGCTGAGCGGCGAAGGAAAGGTGCTTCCGGCTGCCGGAGGTGCTCCGAAGCGTCGTAGCGGCACGGAGTTCCTCCTCGCCAAGAAGTCGGAGCGGGATGGCCACGGGCGCCGCGGCGCGGCGGCCGCGGAAGCAAACGGGCTCTTCCGCGCGCTGACTCGATACGCCGACGACAGCCGACGGCGCCCGCTCCCCGAGGGCGCGCGGGGCCTCTGGCTGGACGCGGCCTTCCTCGTCCCCCGCGCGGACCGTCGGACGTTCGAAGGCGCCCTCCGCCGGGAAGCGAAGGCGCTCCTGGCCCGCGGGTATCGCGTGACCCTCACCGGCCCCTGGCCGCCCTACAACTTCGCGGAGGGGGGATCGTGAACCCGTTGCGGCGGGACGCCGAGGGCGAGACCTCGCTCCTCGACCTCGTCGACAACGCGCTCACGAAAGGCGTCGTGGTCACGGGCGACGTCGTGCTCGGCCTCGCCGGAGTCGACCTCGTCTACCTTCGCCTCTCCGCGGTGCTCTGCGCGGTGGAGAGCCTCGTGAGGAGAGCGCCGAAGTGAGCCGGCTGCGGATCTGCGCGGTGTTGCGGGCGCGGCCGAGAATGCTGCCCGCGGGCCCCTCGGGGGGAGAGGTGCGACTTCTCGAGTGCGGGCCCCTCGTGGTGGCCGCGGAAGTGGATCCGGGCGATCTGCCCGTCTCCCCGGAAGCGCTCGCCGCCCACGATCGGGTGGTCCGCTTCCTGGCCGACCAGGTCGAGGCCGCCCTTCCCGCGCGGTTCGGCTGGATCGCCGACGAGGCCACGCTGGGCGACCGCCTCTCCCCTCACCGGGAACGCCTGCTGGAGGCGCTCGCGCTCACCGCGGGGTGCGAGCAGATGAACCTTCGTCTCTACGGGCCCCGGCTCCCCGAAGACCCGCGTCCCCCCGTCCCCGCGGCGGACCCCGACTCGAGATCCGGCACTCGATACCTCGAAGGGAAGCGGGACGACGCGCGCCGGCGCCGCGCCGCTCCGGAGATCGAGCCCCTGAAGGCCGCCCTCTCCGGTCTCGTGCGCGCCGAGCGCATCGAGCGGTGCCCCGCGGGCGCTCCGGAAGCCGCGGCTTCGCTCGTCGCGAGCGTCTACCACCTCGTGGAGCGGGGCCGATCCGGAGACTATCGGGCCGCCGTCGCGGGCGCGACCGCTCTCCTCGCACCCTTCCGCGCCACGGTGAGCGGCCCCTGGGCTCCCTATGCGTACGCCCCGGAAGGGCTCGCGTGACGCGGCGGCGGGACGTCGCGGCCGTTCCGGAGGAGGAGCTCGAGCGGCTGCGGGGCGAGCTCAGGAAGCTGGGCGAAGCGACGGGACCGCCGCGGTGGAACGCCGACCCCGACGACGTGCAGCGCTCCGTGGTGCGCCTCGTGCTCTCCCTCGTCGAGTTCCTCCGCCAGCTCCTCGAGCGCCAGGCCATCAGGCGCATGGAGGGCGAATCGCTCTCGCCCGAGGAGATCGAGGCGATGGGGCGGGCCCTCATGAAGCTCGAGGAGACGGTGCACGAGCTCGGAGAGCGCTTCGGCCTCCGCCCCGAGGAGCTGAACCTCGACCTCGGGCCCCTCGGCCGGCTGGTCTAGACGAGAAGGCCCGTCGCCCAATAGGCGAGCGCGTCCCGGCTCGCCTGGGTCGTCTCCTGGCCGGCAGATTGTGGAGTCTGCAAACCCGCCCGGCAGGGCTATCGTGCCTGGCCACCGAGCCCGGCGAGCGGCAAGTCCCTCGCCGCGGAGCCCACGAGAGCGACGACGGCGGCGGCGGCCCCGAGGGCGATGTGAACCAGGTTGTCCGGCATCAGGCCCTGGGCGCTCAGCGGTCCGTCGTGCCCGAGGACCGTGGCCACGAGTCCGGGGGCCAGGAGGCCCAGCACGCCCAGAAGCGCGTAGACGAAGCCGAACGCGAGCAGGAAGGAGCGCGCGCCTACGGCTCCGCGGGCCGAGCCGAAATAGAACGCCAGGAGCCCCGACACGATGTGGATTCCGTTGTGCGTCGACGTGAGATGCATGCCCAGCAGATGGGGCCACGCGAAGCCCGCGAAGCCCACCACGAGCAGAGCTACCCCGATCGCGAGCGCGAAGTTCCGAAGGTTCATCTCTCTTACCTCCTGCCGGACGACGGCCGATGGGAAGTGTGGCAAGAGCCGGACCAGGCCCACCGGGAGAGTGGCACGCCGCTTGCTTCGGTCCAGGGGATGGCGATGTCCCGGCGCGGCCGGGCGATCGGTCCTCAAGAACTCGCAAGGCACACGGAGGCGCGATATGAAAGTCCACGACGTCATGACCCCTGATGTCATCATGGTCGGTCCGGAGGCTTCGCTGGCGGAGGCGGCCCGGCTCATGAAGCAGGAAGACATCGGGCCCCTGCCCGTTTGCGAGAACGAGCGCGTGTTCGGGATGCTCACGGATCGCGACATCGCGGTGCGCGCGGTGGCGGAGGGACGGGATCCCCGATCCACGCGGGTGCGCGACGTGATGACTCCGGATCTCGTGTGCTGCTTCGAGAGCGACGACGTGGAGGAAGCGGCCCGCCTGATGCAGGAGACGCAGCTCCGGCGCCTGCTCGTGATCGACGACGACCGGCGGCTCGTCGGGATCGTGTCCCTCGCCGACATCGTCCAGCAGACGGGCGACGACAACCTGGGGGGCGAGACCCTCGAGCGGGTGACCGATCCCACCGGTCACTGAAGACCGCCGATCGGACCGACGGCTCGCTCAGCCGCTTGCGAGCTCTCCCAGCCTCGACACGGCGCTCACGAGCTCTCCGAGCTCCACCGGCTTGGGGATGTGGAGATGGAAGCCCGCCTGGAAGCACCGCATGCGGTCGGCGGCGCTCGCGTAGGCGGTGAGGGCGACCACCGGGGTCCTGCCCCCCTCCTCGGGGGGAAGCCTGCGGATCTTCCGCATGAGGGAGTACCCGTCCTCGCCCGGCATCCCGATGTCCGCGAGCACCACGTGCGGGCGCCGCGTCACGAGCTGGCGGAGCCCCTCCGCGGCCGAGGGAGCCGCGGAGACGTCGGCTCCGCGCGAGGTGAGAGCGAGCGCTAAGGCCTGACGTCCGTCCTCGTCGTCGTCCACGATGAGGACGCGGATGCCGGCGAGCGAGGGCTCGGGGGGTAGCGTCCGGCTCTCCGCGGCGTGAGGGTCCCGGTCCGCGGACGGGGCATGGCCGGTGACGGTCACGCGGCGCGGAAGCCGCACGCTGAACTGGGCGCCGCTCCGGCCGGGGAGGTTGTTCGCGGACACGGTTCCGCCGTGGAGCTCCACGAGATGCCGCACGATGGCGAGACCGAGGCCGAGCCCGCCCTGGCGGCGCGTGCTCGAGGCGTCCGCCTGGCGGAAGCGGTCGAAGACGTGGGGGAGGAAGGAAGGCTCGATGCCGGGCCCGCTGTCCTCCACGGTGAACTCGACGTAGGAGTCGACGCGCTCGAGCCGGACGTGAATGCGTCCCTCGGGGGGCGTGAACTTGATCGCGTTCGAGAGCAGGTTCCACACCACCTGGTGGAGCCGGCCCGGGTCCGCGGACAGCGGGCCCGCCGCGGGGTCGAGGACCGGCTCCACCCGGATCGACTTCGCCTGGATGGCAGGTCCCAGGGTGTCGAGGACGGACTCCACGACCGGCGCGGGGTCCACCGCCTGCACCTCGAGCCGCATCTTGCCGGAGACGATGCGTGAGATGTCGAGGATGTCCGAGATGAGCCGGCTCTGCAGGCGCGCGTTGCGGTCGATGACCTCGATGCCCTTCTGGACCTCGGACGGGGTGAGCGTCCCCTCGCCGAGCAGGCGCGTCCAGCTCACGATCGCGGCGAGGGGCGTGCGCAGCTCGTGGGAGAGCGTCGCCAGGAAGTCGTCCTTGAGCCGGTTCGCCTCCCGGGCCTGCTGGGAGGCGCGGTGAGCCTCCCGGAAGAGCCGCGAGTTGTCGAGAGCGAGGGCGGCCCGGTCGGCGAGGTCTTCCCAGAACGCGATGTCCTCGGTCGTGTAGCGACGGCCGGAGCGGAGTGTCGTGAGGAGGGTGAGGCTGCCCAGCCTGCGGTTCCGCGCCAGGAGGGGCAGCGAGACGAGCGATCGGATGCGCAGGTTCTGGAGCATCCGCAGGTGCGCCGGGTCCTGGGCCCGGGCGGCGAGGGTGGCCTCCGTGACGTCGGTCACGAGCAGGCTCTCGCCGGGAGCCGTAGCGTCCGCCCCCGAGCTCCACGACGGATAGCGGCTCTCCATCTCGCGGAGCGCCTTTTCCTGGTCGGCCTCGGCGTGGGCCACCTCGATCTGTGGGTCCTCGCCGGGGGCGGTGAGCTGGGCGATGGCGGCGTCCGCGAAGTCGGGTATGGCGATGCGGGCGATGTCGGTGAGCGTGCCCTCGTAGTCGAGGGAGGACGCGAGCCGTTCGCTCGCCGCGGCGAGGAAGGTGTGTCTCCGCTCGACCTCGCGGCGGTCCGTGATGTCCAGGCAGCTTCCCACGTAGCCGAGGAACGAGCCGTCGGGGGCGAAGCGGGGCACGCCGCGCTCCACGAGCCAACGATACTCGCCGTCCCCTCGGCGGAGGCGGTACTCCATCTCGAAGGGCTCGCGTTGCGCGAACGCCGCCTCGTAGGTGGCGAGGCAGCGCTCGCGGTCGTCGGCATGGACGCCCCTCCTCCAGCCGCTCCCGAGCTCCTCCTCGAGCCCGCGGGCGGTGAAGGAGAGCCAGGGCCGGTTGAACCACTCGCCGAGCCCGTCCGCCCCCGTCATCCACACCATCACGGGGGCGCGGTCCGCCATGGTCTCGAACCGGGACTCGCTCTCCGCCATGGCCCGCAGGGCGACCTCGCGGCTGCGCGCCGCCTCGCGCAGCTCGCCCTCCACGCGGCTGCGCTCCAGGAGCTCGCGCTCCAGCCGCTTGCGCGCTCCTTCGAACTTGCGGCTCACCGCCACGAGTCCGGCCCCCACCACGACGAAGAGGCCCAGGTAGAGGGTCTCGGGGGGACGGTCGACCGTCTCCAGGAGATAGGAGGCGCCGAGCCCGACGCTCAGTCCGAGGGCGAGCATCCCCGGCCAGAACCCCCCGTAGAGGGCGCTGACCACGGTCGCGAAGATGAAGAGCAGGAACATGCCCCGATCCCCGAGCCCCGGAGCGAGGGCGAGCCAGATCCCGAGGGCGGCCGCCACCGACGCGACGGCGAGCAGGACGCCGACGGGCTTGATGCGCCGTCGCATCGTGGAGGCGGGCAGATCTCCGTGACCCATCCGCTCACCCGCGACCGGGGGCGACCGCGTCGCCAGCGCGTCGCTCACCGTCGACCCCAGGGACAAGCGCCATGCCTAGCGGCGCCGGGGCGCCGATTCGGGGACCCGGAGGTCGACCCGGCGCGCGGCGTCGAACCGCGCGTCGACGTCGTCCCAGTTCCAGAGGCTCCACACCGCCTTGAAGAATTCCTGCTTCTGGTTCTCGTACTGGAGGTAGTACGCGTGCTCCCAGGCGTCGATCACCATGAGGGCGATGCCCCCCTGGCTGAGGTTCGACTGATGGTCGTAGATCTGGCAGGTGAGCAGCCGGCCCGCGAGGGGCTCCCACACGAGGGCGGCCCATCCCGATCCCATGATGTTGCCCGCGACCTCCATGAGCTCCTGCTTGAAGGATTCGAAGCTGCCGAAGTCCCGGACGATGGCGCGCGCGAGCTCTCCGCTGGGGGCGTCGCCGCCCTGCGGGGTCAGGTTCTTCCAGAAGATGGAGTGCAGCACGTGTCCCGAGAGATTGAAGGCCAGCGCTTTCTCGAGGCCGGAAAGCCCGGAGTAGTCTTCCTTCTCGCGGGCTTCCGCCAGCTTCTCCAGCGTCTGGTTGGCTTTCTCCACGTAGGCCTTGTGATGCTTGCCGTGGTGAAGCTCCATGAGGCGTCCGGAGATGTGGGGCTCCAGCGCCCCGAAGTCATAGTCGAGCTCAGGCAGTACGTAGGTGGCCATTGCCTTCCTCCTTCTCCCAGGGAAATGCTCGCGCGGGCAACCGGATCGCGATCTGTGCGCTCACCTGCCAGTCCACCGGCCCGAAGCGGCGCGGACGAGAGCACTTCCGGCAAGGGCCGCGAGGCCGAGGAGCGCCACCACGGGCCCGTGGCTCGCAGCACGAGGAAGCTGCTCGGCGGTCGGCATGTCGTCTTCGTCCAGTCGAACTCCCACCGCGAAAGCGCGGGCGCCCCCGGGGCTGCGGTACGTCACCACGACCCGGCGGCCGGGGGAGGCTTCGGCGGGGACGCTCACGCTCGCGTCCATCACGAAGGCGCGCTCCTCTCCGGTCTCCGTCGCGATCACGAGCGAGTCGCCGTGGGCCACCATCACCTGTCCGGAGACGGTCTGCAGAGGGGTCTGGGAAGGATTTCCTTCCTGGGGGAACGCGACCGCCTGGAGGGCGAGCGGCAAGAGCGTGGAGAGAAGCGCGGTGCGGGCTTTGGGCATGGGTCCTCCTGACGGAAGTGCAACTCCAGTGCCACGTGTAACCTGCCGGCCTGGGGCCTCGAAAGGCCCGGCCCGGGCGGAATTGTAGAATCGACGGCGCGGCCCTTCCCTCTGTGCCCCGCGTGGGGAGGGGCCTAGAGGCGATCGTCGAGCCCCCGGACCCCTTCCTTCGACGCGCAGTGGGCACAGCAGTAGAACTGGTTGTCGCTCTCCATGCCGTGGCCGATGATGACGCACTCGCAGTGGCGGCAACGGGGAGCGAGGGCGTGAATGGCGCACTCGAAGGCGTCGAACACGTGGACGCTCCCGTCCGTCATGGTCACCGTGAAGGTCTTGTCGTAGAGGTTGCCGCACACTTCGCACTTTGCCAAAGCCGCCGCTCCGTCCTTTCCCCGGGCCGCGTCAGGCGGCCGGCAGGAGGCCGGAGCCTGATAGTTCGGCCTGGGCCTGGCAGTCGCGGCAACGGATCGCGAAGGGCACGGCCTGGAGGCGGACCGCGGGAATGTCGGTTCCGCAGCTCGCGCAGCGCCCGAACACCCCCGCCTGCATCCGGCGGAGGGCGCCTTCGATGTCGCGGCAGGTTTCGGCTTTCATCTGGATCACCGCGAGGTCGAGGCCCTGCTCCGTTTCACGGACGCCTCTCTCCTCGATGTCGTGGACCTCCTGGAGATCGCCGACCCCGTCGCGGAGGGTACGCAGCGACTCCCGAAGCTCGCGAACGCCCGCCTCCCGCAGGGAGGACAGCGTCGCGTACGGCCCGCGGCGACGAGTCGTGGGGGCCACGGCCTTCATACGGGCCTCCGTCCCTGGATGACGCGGATGAGCACGACTGCCACCGCGAGCACCAGGAGAAGGTGCAGGAAGCCGCCGAGGGTGTACGAGCTCACCATCCCGAGGAGCCACATCACGACGAGCAGCACGAAGATCGTCCAGAGCATGGTCGGTCCTTTCTCCGAGAGGCCCCACCGCATACGCGGCGGCCTCGCGGGTCGCGTGGAGCAAGGCATGTGCCATGCATGAGAGACCCCGACGCTAGCGATAGAGGGGTGAGCCGTGCGACAGGATGAAGAGAAGAGCGCGTCCGAAGCCGTCGACCCGGCGTGTATACTCTACAAACTTCCCGAAGGGACCCGCTCCGGGGAAGCGAGTCGAGTTTCCCGGGGTCGCCGACAGGGGAGGTCGCCGATGTTGCATGCGTTGATCGTCGACGACGATGCGAACTTCGTCGAGGGTTTTGCCGAGCTGGTCGCGCGCGAAGGGTTTTCCACGGCGACCGCTCGCGGGGTCCGGGAAGCCAAGGCGGAGATCGCGCGTCGCGCGCCGGACGTCCTTCTCATCGACCTCCAGCTTCCCGACGGGAGCGGCCTCGATCTGCTCCAGGAGCCGGAGGCGGGCTCGCCGGACGTGATCCTGATCACCGGCCACGCGAGTGTCGAGACCGCGGTGGAGGCCCTGCGTCGCGGGGCGGGCGACTATCTGACGAAGCCCGTCGACTTCGCGCGGGTGAAGATGGTGCTCGCCAACGTGACGCGCACCCGCGAGCTCAAGGAGGAGATCGGGAGCCTGCGGGGCGAGCTTCGCGAGCTGGGCCGGTTCGGTCCGCTCATCGGGGCTTCGACCGCGATGCAGAAGGTCTACGACCTGATCTCCCGCGTGGCGAAGACCGAGGCCACCATCCTCATCACCGGGGAGACGGGAACGGGGAAAGAGCTCGTGGCCCAGACCGTCCACGAGCAGAGCCGGCGGCATCGGGAGCCCTTCCTGCCCCTCAACTGCGGGGCGGTGTCCCCCACGCTCATCGAGAGCGAGATGTTCGGGCACGAGCGCGGCAGCTTCACCGGCGCGGACCGCGTCCACCGCGGGTACTTCGAGCGCGCCAACCGGGGGACGATCTTCCTCGACGAGGTCACGGAGATGCCCATCGAGCTGCAGGTCAAGCTCCTGCGCGTGCTCGAGAACGGCTCCCTGAACCGCATCGGGGGGAACGACCCCATAAACGTGGACGTCCGCGTCTTGGCGGCGAGCAACCGCGAGCCCGAGGCCGCGGTGGCCAAGGGCAAGCTCCGCGAGGACCTCCTCTACCGGCTCAACGTGTTTCCCATCCACCTCCCCCCGCTTCGCGAAAGGGAAGAGGACCTCGAGCTTCTCGCGGAGCATTTCCTCGCCCTCCTGAACCGTCAGGAGGGCCGGCAGAAGCGGTTCACCCCCGCCGCGCTCCAGCGGCTGCGCGAGCAGCGCTGGCCGGGCAACGTGCGCGAGCTGAAGAACGTGATCCATCGCGCGTACATCCTCGCCGAGGACGAGATCGAGCCCGCCTGCCTCCCGCTTGGCGGAGGTGCTTCGCCGCGTCCCCCGAGCACGCTCTCCATCAGCGTGGGGATGGCGGTGGCGGAGGCCCAGCGCCGCCTCATCCTCGCGACGCTCGAAGGCTACTCCGGAGACAAGAAGAAGGCCGCGGAGGTGCTGGGCATCAGCCTGAAGACGCTCTACAACCGCCTCACGGAGTACCGCGCGGCGGACAAGGGGCACCCTCCGGTCGTCGAGGAGTCCTGATCGAGCCGACTCGTCGCGCGCCTGGCGCCGCAATTGCAGAGGCCAGGGCGACGGAGGTCGCGATGTCGACGGCCGGCCGAGCGTTGGGAAGTCTTGCCGCAACGAGTGCGCTCGTCCTGGCGCTCACCCTCGCCGTTCCCGCTCGGGCCCGGCCGGACTGCCCCTCCCGGACGATGCGTGTCTCGTTCTACACCTGCGCGGAAGGGTTTCGGCACTGCCTCACCAAGCGAGGGAACCAGCCCATCCCGTTCCGCACCGTGGCCGTCGGGGATCGGGCGCTCCTCGGGCGCTGGATCTACGTCCAGGACCTGGGCGGCTGGGTGCACGCGAGCGACACCGGCTCGGCGCTGCGCCGCGACTCGCTCGACGTGTTCATCGGCGAATCGCGCATGGCCCCCTTCGCCAACCGCCTGGGGATCCACCACTGGACCGTGCAGGTCTGTCCGCCGTCGGTAGCCGACGCGCACGCCCCCGAGACGTCCCCCAAGAAGGGCGCCGACGAGGGACGGGACGGTGCTTCAGCGCGATCCGCGGGAGAGCGGCGGGGAAGGGCGGAGCGGCAGGTCGAGGACGACAAGGGAGCCGCGTCCCTCGCCTTCGCTGGCCGCGTGGACCGCTCCGCCGTGCAGCCGGGCCACGCCGAGGGCGATGGCGAGGTCGAGCCCTCCGCCCTCCGGAGCGACCCCCGCCGCTAGGTCGCGGAACAGCGGTAGGACCTCCGGGGGCAGGCCGCGTCCGTCGGCGCGCACACGGAAGCGGATCCGGTCCTCCGTACCCTCCACGTGCACGTCCACCGAACCTCCCTCGGGCGTCGCCTGCACGGCGTGCGCGATCAGGGACTCGAGCCCGCGAGCCAGGCAGCGGTGGTCCGCGCGCAGGAGGGCCAGCGACGGGTCGAATGCCGCCACGACGCGCACCCCTTTCACCTCCGCGCGCGCCCGATGGGTTCCGATGGCCGCTTCGACCACGGCCCTGGGGTCGACGTCGTCGACCTCGAGACCCAATCCGCCGGAGAGGATCAGCGCCATGTCCAGGAAGCGCAGGACCAGGTCGCGCAAGTCTTTGACGCCCGTCTCGATCCGGGCCGCCACGCGGGCCGTCCCGGGGTCGAGCTCCTGCCCGCGCAGGAGCTCCAGCCACACGAGGAGCGACCCCAGGGGGGATCGAAGATCGTGCGAGAGCGCCGAGAGGAGCTCGTCCCGGGGGTCACGGGCCCGCGGCCGCTCGGCGACGGCCGCGGGGACGGAGGGAGAGCCCCGGCCGCGCCTCTTGCCCGGCATGCCTCTCAGGATACCCGCTTCCGCCGCTCAGAACTTCAGCGTGATCCCGCCCACCGCTCGCCAGTAGCTCACGGTGCCGAAGTCGATGTCGAAGTCCCCGTCTGGTTCGTCGTCCTGGAGGTCGCGGAAATACCGGATGTCCCCGCGGAGCCCGAAATGATCGCCGAAAAAGACGAGGAGGCCGCCGCCCACGTTGATCCCGAAATCGTTGTTGTCGATGTCGAGGAGGCCGTTCGGGTCGGCGAGACGCGTCTTCAGGATACCGGCTCCCGCGGCGCCGTAGACCCGCACGGGGCCCGGAGGGAAGACGACGAGAAGGCTGCCCATCCCCGTCAACACGTTGTTGTCGCTGAAGACGCCTTCGCCCTCTCCGAAGAAGTCCGGGGTGGTCGCAAACTCGAGCTCGAAGCCGACGACGCCGCCCAGGAAGCCGAGGGCGCCGCCGTACGTCCCATGCGACTTGTCGGTGGACCCGCTGAACGCGACGCCGCCGAAGCCGGTGAGCAGGGTGTCCGCACCGGCGGGGCTGGCGCCCAGGAGAACGAGCGCGGCGAGACCGGCGAGGTGACGCCTCATCATGGGTTCCTCCTCTTTCGATGATCGTGCTCTTGCAAGAGCCGATCCAGCGATCCCGGCACGACCCTTGCTGATCTGTGACAGCGCCGCCTCCCCTCTGGAGCATGAAAAGGAAGGCCTCACGATGAGCAAGATACTGCGGGGAGTCGCCGCCGGCTGGGGTGCCAAGAAGCTCGGAGGCGGCTGCTTCAGCACCATTCTCGTCTTCCTGTTGCTCTGGTGGCTGCTCGGGTCCTTCGACATCTTCCGTTAGGGCTCGAGGAGGGCCCGGACCACGAGGCGCTGGGGGGCCGGGCCGACGTACGAGAAGGGGTAGCAGGTGATGAGCGTCGCCTCGTGGCCATGGCTCGCCGCGAGGACGTCCGTTCGCGACGGCTCCACCACGTCGATCGAGACCACGACGTACGCGAACTCGCCGTCCGGGGTCGCGAAGCGCAGCGCGTCCCCCGGGCGAACGTCCTTCAGGGGCCGGAAGAACGTGTCGCGATGAGCCGCCACCACCACGTTGCCGGCCTCGCCGGGGAGCGCGGTTCCGGGCAGGTGTCCGGCGGCGCGACGCAGCGTGCGCTGGTCGACGCCTTCTTCCACCATGGCGACGAGGCCGAGGCGGGGGACCTCCAGCCGTCCGACGAGGCCCCCTCGCCGCTCCGGGAGCGTCGCGAGCGATTCGAATCGTCGCTCCAGCACCCGCTGATGTGCCCGCGCCCCTGCGGCTTCCCACGCCCAGGAACCGAGGGCGAGAGCGCCGAGCCCGTACAGCGCACGTTCGAGGCCACGCGCGATCCCGGCTCTCCCGGCGACCACTCTGCCTCCTGGGGGGTCGGAATCTACAAAAGGGACCCCCTCAGTTGCTGGCGGTCTTGGTGACGCGGACGGTGAGGGTCTGCTGAGGGCCAAGCGGAGCGTGGTCGTTTGCGGCGAGCATCACCACGATCTTGTGCTCCCCCGCGGTCAGGCCGTGGTAGCTGAGCTTGGGAGACGTCGTCGCCACGACGGGTCCGCCGTCGATCTGGTAGTGCAGGTGGGCCTGGCCCGCCTTCGGCAGCTCGTTCGCGGCCGCGGGATCCGTCAAGGTCACGCCCGAGACTTTCACGACGACGGTAGCCGCACCGCGCGCGCCGTTCTTTTCCGCGTCCACGAGGTCCACCGTCATCCCGGGCTTGTCCGGCTGGTCGGCCCAGATGCCGGCTCCTCCCAGAAGGACCGCGGCCAGGAGACTGGCTGACAAAGCACCTTTCATGACTCTCCTCCTCGTGCGCCCCGGAAGGTCTTTGGCAAGACGTATGCCCGGGGCGTGTCCCAACCATGCCGTCCCCAGGGCCGGCATCGATCCTGCAAGATTTCCCACGAGTCAGATGGCGCGCAGGATGGACAGCACGGATCCGATCTGGTCCGCGGAGCGGCCCGCGCTCCCCGTATTGTCGGGGGACGTGCGCGCGGATGTCTGCGTGGTGGGGGCGGGCGTCACCGGCCTCACCGCCGCCTACCTCCTGGCGCTCCTGGGCCGGTCCACGATCGTGCTCGAACAGGACGGCATCGGGGCCGGGGAGACCGGACGCACCACCGCGCACCTGACGAGGGTGCTGGACCTCCGCTACTCGCAGCTCCGGCGCGTGCACGGCGACGCGAACGCGCGTCTGGCCGCGGCCTCGCAGGCCGCCGCCCTCCGGGTCGTCGAGTCCGTCGTGCAGGCGGAGTCGCTCGACTGCGGCTTCCTGCGCGTCGACGGCTACTTGTTCGGAGGTCCCTCGCCGGAGGCCGCGCTCGAGCTCGAGGACGAGCTCGAGGCGTGCCGCGTCGTGGGCCTCCCCGCCGAGCTCCTCGCCGCCGCCCCGCTTCCGTTCGAGACGGGACCGGCCCTCCGCTTCCCCGACCAGGCGCAGCTCCTGCCCCTGCGGTACCTGGCGGGCCTCGCCCGCGCCGTCCGCAGCCGCGGAGGCTCGATCGTGCGCGCGCAGGTCTCGGAGATCGGGGGCGACGAGAGGGAAGCCCTCGTGCGGACCGACCGGGGCCAGGTGGTGCGCGCGAAAGCGCTCGTGATCGCGACGCACAGCCCGGTCCACCAGGGCCCGGGCGTGCACCTGAAGCAGGCGGCCTACCGGAGCTACGTGATCGGGGTCCGGGTCGCCCGCGGCTCCATGCCACCCGGTCTCTACTGGGAGACGGGCGACGCCTACCACTACCTGCGCACGGTGGAAGGCACTGCGGGGACGGACGACGTGCTGCTCGTGGGCGGCGAAGACCACAAGACGGGACGGGACGAGGCGGCGGACGAGCGCTACGCGAAGCTCGAGAGCTGGGCGCGTGACCGCATCCCGCGGCTCCTCGAGACGAGGTTCCGCTGGTCGGGCCAGATCCTCGAGCCGGCGGACGGGCTGGCCTTCATCGGGCGGAGCAGCGGCGCGTCGAACGTCTACCTGGCGACCGGCTTCAGCGGAAACGGGATGACGTACGGCACCCTCGCCGGCCGCCTGCTCGCCGACCTCATCGTCAAGGGCGGCTCGGAGTGGAGCGAGCTCTACGACCCCTCGCGCCTGAGCCTGAAAGCCGCGGGCCGCTACCTGAAGGACGGCCTCGGCGCCGCCGCCCGCTACGGCGAGCTCGCGACCGCCGGCGAGGTGTCGGATGCCGCGGAGATCCCGCTCGGCGAGGGGGCGGTGATCCGCCGCGGGCTGTCCAAGGTCGCGGTCTTCCGTGACGAGCGGGGCCTCGCGCACGAGGTCTCCGCCCAGTGCACGCACCAGGGGTGCATCGTCCACTGGAACCCGGCGGAGAAGAGCTGGGACTGCCCGTGCCACGGCTCGCGCTTCGCCCCCGACGGGTCGGTGCTCAACGGGCCCGCCCTGCAGGCCCTCGTCCCCGTCGAGAGCTCCGTCCAGAAGGCCTGACGCCCGACACCGCGCTCGAGAGGAGCTCCCATGCACGTCGCATTCAATCCGAGGTTGCCCGAGGCGGACGGGGACTATCGCGTGAAGATCTTCAAGGCCACCGCCCGGAGCGCTCACGACGAGATGGAGCACGCGGCCGCGGCCACCGCGGAGCGGTGGGCCGAGGAACGGCGGCGGTCCCTCGCCCGTCGCGAGGCGGAGGTGCGGAGCCGCGACGGGCGCCGAGACCGCCCCTAGCCCGCGGCGGAGGACGGGGAACGTACCTGCAGCGTCGAGATGACCTCGTGGACGTTGTCTTCCTCGAGGGCGAGCCGAATGGCCTTGGCGACGTTCTCCGCCGAGCTGACGCGGCCGGCGAGAGTCACCACCCCGTCCGTGGTGTCCACGCTGATCTCGAGCGCGGAAAGATCGGGGTCGAGGGCGAGCTTCGCCTTGATCGCCGCCGAGGTCCGTCCGTCCTCCGTGGCTTCCGCCACCGTCTTCGCGGCCTTCGTCACCTTTCGGCGGACCACCCGGCCCGTGCGCCTGAGCTCTTCGGTGATCTCGCCGATGTCGAGGTTCGCTATGGCTTCCTTCGCGTCCTTCACCGCGGAGCCCACGTCGGCCCGGATGTCGCGCACCCCGCGCTCCGGGTTGCCGTCGCGAAGGAACCAGAAGACGCCCACGACGAGGGCGGCGAGCAGGAGGATGCGCAATAGGATTCCCATGGAAAATCTCCTTAGTTCGTTTCGAGCCTGAAACGTCAGGCCCCGCTCGAGAAAGCAGCAAGACGCGCGCCAGCGCTGCTCAGCGCGCGGCAGCGCGGGCGCGGGTCTTGCAGGCTCTACGGACATGCCTTCATACGGGAGGGCGGGCCCACTCCTGCTCTCCGTTCTGGCCGGCTCGTGCGCCTGGATGCCGGGCCGCCAGGCCCCGCTCGTCTCCGCGGAGGAGGCGCTCCTCACGCGGCGGGTGGAGGGTCTGAAGAAGCTCCTGGCGCACGCGAACGGGGGATCGGTCCTCGACTTCGACCAGATCCTCGTGGTCGTCCATCAGGACGTAGTGCGGGACCTCGTACGCGCCACGACTCCCTTCGACAAGACGATCCTCGACCGCTATCGGATCCGCGTCTCTTCGGCGACCACGGAGTTCACGGACGGCTTCGCCCTCGTGCGGCTCGTGGGGCGCGCGGAGCTGATCGACCGCCCCGTTTCCGCGGAGGTGGAGGTGCTCGGCGGCCTCGAGGTGCTGGGTCTCGAGGAGTCCGGCCTCCTGCGATGCCAGGTGAGGATCCTGGCGGTGGACGCCCTCGAAGCGAACGTCGCGGGTCTCGACGAGTCGGTCCGCGACCTCATCGAGTCTCTCGGCCGCGACGGCCTGAACGCGCTCCTCTCCGAGATCGACGTGCCCGTGCGCGTCGAGGACGAGATCGTCCTCCCCGCGGTGCGCACGCGGCGGTTCCGGGTGGCGTCGGCCGTGGTGCCGGTGGCGGCGCGGGTGACGGGGGTGCGCGTCTTCGCGGAGCGTCTTTGGGTGGGTGTGGCCGCCCAGGTGGGCGGGTCCGGGGAGAAGGGGAGTACCCCGTGAACCGAGCGGTCCCTCTCCTCGTCGCGCTCCTGGTCGGAGCGGCGTGCCACCGCGCCGTGCCCCCCGATCCGGGGCGCCTCGCCGGGCTCCGCGCCGACCACGAGCGCCTGCACGAGCAGCTCGACGCGCGCGTGGCGGAGGACTCCGTCGTCCAGGAGGCGCTCGCGGGAAGGTCCGAAGGGCTCATCCTCGC
The DNA here is from genome assembly GCA_963742595.1 of uncultured Acidobacteriota bacterium. Taxonomy (GTDB): domain Bacteria; phylum Acidobacteriota; class Vicinamibacteria; order Fen-336; family Fen-336; genus CAVPGH01. Next base: position 4,596,417 of record CAVUMT010000001.1, read on the forward strand.
GGTACGGTCCCCCGTGGTGCAGGACGTGCTGCGCGAAGTCGCCCGCGTCTACTTCGACCGGATGACCGTCGACCTCGGCGAGCTCGACGCGAAGGCGGACGGCCAGATCGACCACGACACCTTCCTCGGCCGGATCAAGGTGGGCGAGTGGAAGGTCGCGATCTTCATCGCGAAGCTGAGCGTGGAGCTGCGCGCGAAGACGCCGCGTCTTCGGGTGGTCGGCCCCGACGAGGTCGATCTGCGCGTTCCCGTCGTGGCCCAGGAGGCCCGCGGTCGCCTCTCCCTGCATTTCTCCTGGGACTCCGCGTCCGTCGCCAACCTCGTGTGTCGCGACTTCGACCTCGTGCGCGAGCTGGAAGGCCGGACGCTGCCCCAGGAGCACACGATCGGCGGGACGTTTCGGCTCTCCGCGGGCCCCGACTCCGTGCGGGTGGAGCCCGCGATCACGGACGACACCATTCGCGTCAAGGTCGACCTCCCCGAGAGCTCGTGGGCGGTGGTGACGGAGGCGCTCGAGACGCAGGACTCCTTCGGGCGTTGCGGCATGCTCATGGACCCGGCAAAAGTCGTGGAGCGGCTGAAGGAGCTCGCGGCCAGGGGCTTCCGGGTGAAGCTCCCCGGGGTGATGTTCCGCGGGTTCAGCTTTCCCGGCGCCTTCGAGCACACCGCCCGCATCGAGGGCCAGGCGGTGGCGGTGAGTCTGCGCACCCAGGCCCTGCAGGTGACTCCGCGCGCGATGTGGTCCCGGGCCGCGATCGACATCGCGTCGCGGCGGCCCGAAAGCGCCGTCCGCGACTCCTGGAAGGCGCAGAGCGCGGCGCTCTACCGGACGCCGTCGGGGGAGCTGCCGGAGAGCGAGCGGTGCCCCCATCGCACCGCGCATACGACCGCGGCCGCCGAGGCCAGGCCGAGCGGACGCTGAAGGTGGTGGAGGCTTCGCCCAGGGGCGCGGGACGCCTGCTGCGGGACGCGGCGGAGGCGTGGCTCGAGGACGACGTTCCCCAGCTCGCGGCCGCGCTCGCGTACTACACCGCCTTCTCCCTGGCCCCCCTTCTCGTGATCGCGATCGCCGCCGCGGGCCTCGTCTTCGGAGCGGAGGCCGCCGAGGGGCGGATCGTGGGCCAGCTCGCGGGCCTCGTGGGGAGGGAGGGCGGCGAGGCCATCGAGGCGATGATCGCGAGCGCGCGGCAGCCCCGGACGGGGATCCTCGCAGGCTTGATCGGGGTCCTCACCCTGCTCCTGGGCGCCACCGGCGTCTTCGGCCAGCTTCGGGCGGGTCTCAACCGCATCTGGGACGTCCCCTCGCGCGCCTTCAGGTGGAAGAGCCTCGTCACCGATCGGCTCGCGGCGTTCACGATGGTGCTGGCCATCGGCTTCCTGCTCCTGGTGTCCGTAGTGGCGCTCTTCGCCCTCATCTACCGCTTCGTGCCCGACGCCCGGATCCCCTGGCGCGACGTGCTCTGGGGCGCGCTGGTCGCGGGGATCCTCTTCAGCGTGGGGAAGTGGGGGATCGGCGCCTACCTCGGCCACAGCACGGTGACGTCGGCGTTCGGCGCGGCGGGCTCCCTCGTGGTCCTGCTGGTGTGGGTCTACTACTCCGCCCAGATCCTGCTCTTCGGTGCGGAGGTCGCGCACGTGCGCGCACGCGGCGTCCTCGCCTCCGGTGGGCGAACGTGAGGACGCGGCTCGGCCGCACCGTTCTCGTCGGACTCTCTCTCCTCTCCGTGGTGCTCCTCGCCGCGATCGTGTACCCGTTCGCGAGCGCCTTCCTCTTCGCCGCCGTGCTCGCCGGATCCTTCAACACGTGGGTGGACACGCTGGCGGTGCGGCTGGGGGGGCGCCGGGCCTTGGCCGCGGGGCTCATGACCGTCGCCGTCGCCCTGCTCATCGTGCTCCCGGTGGCCCTCCTGGTCGTGATCCTCGGCCGGGAGGCCATGGCCGTGGTGACGCACGTGCGGGAGACCCTTCAGCACGGCGGCGTCCCTGCGCTCCTCGAAGACCTGCCCCCGGCTCTCCAGGGGCTGGGCCGCGAGATCCTGAAGTACCTCCCGCAGAACGGCGAGCCGATCGAGGCGACCGCCCCCACGCAGGCGGCGGCGGCGATGGGCGGGGTGGTCATGGCCACGTCCAGGGCGGTCCTGGAGATCGGCCTCATGCTGGTGGCCCTCTATTTCCTCCTCGTGGACGGGCCGAAGCTCGTGGACTGGATCGCCGAGGTCGCGCCCATCGGCAAGACCCGGACGCTCGAGCTGCTCTCCGACTTCCGGAACGTCTCGGAGGCCGTCCTCTTCTCGTCCTTCGCCACCGCGGGCGTCCAGTCGGTCGTCGCCCTCGCCGGATTCCTCGTGGTGGGCGTGCCCCAGCCGCTCCTCTTCGCCCTCGCCACGTTCATCGTGGCCTTCATTCCCGTCCTGGGGGCGGCGAGCGTGGGCGTAGCACTCGCGGTGATCCTCTACCTCTTCGGCCAGCTGGGGCCCGGCTTCGCCATGGCACTCGGCCTCTGGAGCGTTCTGGGGGTGGGCCTCGCCGACAACCTCGTCAAGCCCCTTCTCATGAAGGGGCGGATGGAGATCCACGGCGCCGTCATCTTTTTCGCGCTCGTAGGGGGGCTCGCCGCCTTCGGGCCGGTCGGCCTTGCCGCAGGGCCCCTCATCGTCTCCTTCTTCCTGGCGATCGTGCGGATGTGCCGGCGCGATCTGCGCATCGCGCCGGCGAACGAATCCGTTTCCAATGCGTGAGTCGAGAACAAGAGATCATGGACGGTCTAACGAGTTCGCGAGTTCCTGGGTGGAGGGGTGCGATGGCGATACGCGATCCTTGGCGTGACCTGCTCGTCGAGCCGGTGTCGCGCGAGCACTTCGTGCAGGTGTATCGCGACGATCGCGTCCTCGTCGAGGCGGTCTCCCTGTACGCGGGCGCGGCGTTCGGCCGGAACGAAGCGGCCGTCCTCGTCACGACGCGTCGGCACGCGGAAGCGGTCGCCCAGCGGCTCGACGACGACGGGTTCGACGTCGCGACCCTGGTGCGATGGGGGCAGCTCTCGATGCCCGACGCCGAGGAGGTCCTGTCCCGGTTCATGGTCGCGGGAATGCCCGACGAAGGGCGCTTCAAGGCGGCGATGCAAGATCTCGTCGCCAGCAAGAGGGCCTCGGGTCGATTCCGTGTCGTTCGTGTCTACGGCGAGATGGTCGACCTCCTCTGGTCGGACAACCTTCCCGCGGCGGCCCGGCTCGAGGAGCTCTGGAACGACGCCATCGAGGAGCATTCCATCTCGCTGTTCTGCTCCTATTGCCTGGACGGCGGGGGACGGGGAGAACGCGTGTTCCCGCCCGCATTGCGCGCCCCGCACGCTCACTTCATTCCCGTCGAAGCCGGCGGCGCCTGAGGAAGCCGGTCACCCGCCCTTGCGGGCGAGGGTCGCGAGGACCGTGGCGAGCTCGGCGGGCTGCACGGGCTTGGAGACGTGCATCTGGAACCCGGCGCGAAGCACCTTCACCCGATCGTCGGCGGTGGCGTAGGCGGTGAGCGCCACCGCGGGAGTCTCCCCGCCCCTCTCCGGGGGGAGCGCCCGAAGGCGTCGAAGCAGGTCGTAGCCGCTCTCGTTCGGCATCTCCACGTCGGAGAGCATCACGTGGGGTTTCTCGACGGGCAGGATCGCCAGGGCCTCGGAGGCGGAGGCCGCCACCACCACCTCGGCCCCGCAGCGCTTCAGCACCGCCTGGAGCAGGTCGCGTGCGTCCTCCTGATCGTCCACGACGAGGACCCGCACCCCCTGGAGCGAAGGTGCCGTCTCCAGCCACATCGGCTGCTCCACGTGCAGGGGCTGCACCGCCCGTTCGGTCACGGTCACCGCGCGGGCCGTGCTCCGTCGCGGCAGCTCCACGGTGAAGATCGCCCCGATGCCCCCCGTTCCGTTGGCGGCCCACACCGTCCCGCCATGGAGCTCGACGAGCTGGCGCACGATGGCGAGGCCCAGGCCCAGCCCCTGGTAGCGGCGATGCAATCCCGCTTCCGCCTGCCGGAAGGGCTCGAACGCGTAGGGCAGGAACGCCGGATCCACGCCGGGACCGTCGTCTTCCACGGAGAGTCGGACGCGGTCGCCCGCCGCTTCGGTGCGCACCCGGACGCGCCCCCCGGGGAGCACGAACTTGATGGCGTTGGCCACGAGGTTCCCGACGACCTGCTGAAGGCGACCGGGGTCGCCGGAGAGCGGCCCCGCCTCCTCGTCCAGGACGGTGTCGATCTGTACGCTCCTGGCCGCGGCGGCCGGCCGTAGCGCGTCGATCGCGGCATCGATCACCGCCTTGAGGTCGACGGCGCGCACGTCGAGCCGCATCTTGCCGGTGGATATGCGCGAGATGTCGAGGAGGTCCGAGATGAGCTGGGTCTGGACCTGCGCGTTTCTGTGAATCGTGTCCAGCGCCTTCTTGAGGATGTCCGGCTCGGTGGGGCCCTCGCGGAGGATCTGGCTCCATCCCACGATCGCGTTGAGGGGCGTCCGGAGCTCGTGGGAGAGGATGGCCAGGAAGTCGTCCTTTCGGCGGTCGGCCTCGAGGGCCGATCGGTAGAGCACCGCGTTCTCGACGGCGACTCCCGTGCGGTGGGCGAGGTCCTCCGCCACGCGGAGGTCCCCGGAATCGTAGCGGCGCCCCGGACCGCCGATCGCAAAGGTGAGCGCCGCCCGCGGCTGCTTCAGCCATTTCACTGGCACGCTGATGTACGAGGCGAAGCCCAGCTCGGCGAGGATCCGGCCGTGCTCCCGGTCGCGGACCCAGGAGAGCACGTCGCCGTCCCGTATGTCCTCGACGATCTCCGGCCGTCCGGTGTGGACCACCCACCCCGGACCCATCGCGTCGCTCGGCAGGGGGAGCCAGCGGCCGGCGATCTCGTGGGCGAGGTCGGCCTTCCTGGGCTCGTGATGGGTCACCACCAGCCGGTCGAGGCCGCCGTCCTCGCGGAGCACGTCCACCGCGCACCAGTCCGCGAAAAAGGGCACGGACAGGCTCCCCGCCTTCAGGAGGATGCTCCGGGAGTCCGAGAGATCGGTGAGGACGACGCTCGCGTTGGCCAGGAACCGGGCGACCTGTTGCGCCCGCCGCAGCGCGGCATCCGCGCGCTTGCGGTCCGTGATGTCCCGCGCCACCTTGGAAGCGCCGGTGACCCGGCCGGACGCGTCGCGAATCGGTGAGATCGTCAGCGACACGTCGACGAGGCGGCCGTCCTTGGCGACGCGGACCGTCTCGAAGTGCTCGATGCGCTCTCCGCGAACGAGGCGCCCCAGGATCTCCACCTCTTCCGAAAGCCTCTCCGGGGGGATGAGGATGGTGATGGGCCGGCCCACGAGCTCGGAGGCCGGGTAGCCGAATATGCGCTCGGCGGCGGCGTTGCACGACTGGACCACGCCCCGCAGGTCCTTGGAGAGGATGGCGTCGTCGGAGGACTCCACGATGGCGGCCAGGTGTGCCAGGGCTTCGCCGGTACGTTTCCGGCGCTTCCACGGCGCCGCGTCCCAGAGGCTCTTCAGCGACAGCACGGCGCTATCTCGGTCAACTGCCCCGCAGCATACCCCGTCGGAAGCCGGTTCGGGTCACCGGGGTCCGACGGCCGAGCCCTAGGGCTGCTCCAGCCTCTCGGGCGGCGTACGGCCCCAGCCTTCCCAGCCCATCGAGTAGCGCTGGTTCACCTGGCGGAGATCGCCGAGCACGAGGCCGGCCTTCTTGGCCGACTCCTGGGCCGCGGCCATGCCCGCGCTCACCGTCTCTCCGGCGGTGAGGATCTGGTTGTACAGGTTGCGGCAGGAGCCGCTCGAGAGATCGACCCGTGCCTGCTTGTCCCAGAGGCTCACCCACTCCCGGGAGTCGAAGTGGGCGTCCACGGTGACGTTGCAGACGGAGCGAAACTCGCCCCAGAGCCGGTCCACCTCGCCCGCCTGCTGGGCGAGGATGGCCACGCGGTCGGAGTAGGCGTTGAGGCTCGCCTGCGCCGGCACGACGATCGTGGTGGTGTCCGCGACGGCTCCCGCGGGGGCAGTGACGACGGTCGTGCCGGTCGCGGGAGTGACGACCCGCGTCTCCGTGGCCGGAGCCGTGGCTCCCCCCTTGGTGATGGTCATGACACGGTCGCGGCCGGGTCCCTTGCGGAGGCTCAGGACCACCTTGTCGCCGGCACTGATGCCGCTGAAGCCCGCGAGCTGGTCGTCGAGCTCGACGGTCTGGTCCTTCCCCGCCGTGTTGCGGATGACCATGATCCGCTGGCTGGGATCGACGGACACGACCTCGGCGTTCGTCATCGTGAGCGACTGCGGGCTCTGGGCGGAAAGGACGGACGCGCCGGCCAGCATCGCGAAAACAGCGAAGACTAGAGCGATCTTCTTCACGGGTTCCTCCTCCGGACGAAGGAGTAGAGGCAAATCGAATGCCAGGTGCGAGAGGCACTAAGTGGCACGCTCTTGCCCCTTCGCGGGCCCCCCCGGCGCCCTTTCTACAAGACGCCCCAGGAAGTCCATGCGCCTAACGAGCCCGCGCCTCCCGGCTCGGGGCACGACGCTTGCAGCTCCATCCGGAGCCATCCGTCAGGAGGTAGCCAATGATCGAAAACGTGATGAAGGGTCAGTGGAACCAGCTCAAGGGCCGCATCCGCCAGCAGTGGGGCCGGCTCACGGACGACGACGTCGCCCAGATCAAGGGCGAGCAGGACGTCCTCATCGGGAAGATCCAGGAGTACTACGGCCGCACGCGGATCGAGGCGGAAGCCGAGCTCGCGGGCTGGCTCTCCGGCCAGCGGGACCAGACGACTACCCCCTAGCCGGCACTCATTCAGGGCGGGGATGTACAAAAGACCCCGCCGCCGTTGCGTTGTCCGGGTACTGCCGGTTGGCAAGCCTCCGTGGCAACTGCTTCGGAATCAATGACGTCCCGGAGTGGCACGGATACGAGCGTCGATGGCCCACCCCTTGCCCCTCTCGCCTGCGGAGGTACTTATGGCGAGACCATCGGCTCTCGTATTCGTGCTGCTCTCTTTCGGGCTATGGACCGTGCCGGCGCGCGCCCAGAACTTCCTCACGAACTCGTCCGAGACGATCAACAAGGGCAACTTCAAGATATCCGCCTTCCCGACCGGGCTCTTCGGCAAGAACGGGGCTCCAGATCGCTGGGGCGGCGCCGGGCGCGTCGGCTACGGGATCACCGACAGCTTCGACGTCGAGGCGAAGAGCGCGTTCTTCAACGGCGTCACGTTGCTCGGCGGAGACGCCGAGCTGTGGCTCCTGAAGGGCGACGTCGACTTCTCCGTGAGCGCGGGCGGGCACAAGGCGCTCGTGGACGGCGGCATCGACTCCACGGCCTTCGACGTCGCCGGGCAGCTCACGAAGCACATCACCGATCGCCTGGAGCTCTACGGAGGCACCAGCGTCTCCTTCGAGTGGCTCGACGGGGTGAGCGACTCCGGGTTCACTCGCGTCTATCTCGTTCCGGGCATCGAGTACAAGATCAGCGAGGACCTGGACTTCGTCTCCGAGTTCGGGGTGGGCCTGAACGACAACAGCCCGCACTACTTCGGCCTGGGACTCGCCCTCTACATCCGGTGATCACGGGGCGCGGCTCGGCGCAGCGGCGCGCTGCGTCGAGTCGCGCCGTTCACATCCCCGTCCTTTCCGCGACGCTCGCCACCACGGTGACGAGCTCCGCCGGCTCCACGGGCGCGGCCATCCGCGGCAGCTCGAGGTCGAACGTGGCCCCTCCGCCGGGACCCGGGCTCTCCACCCTCACGGTCCCGCCGTGCAGCTCGACGAGGTGCTTCACGAGGGCGAGTCCCAGGCCGAGGCCGCCGTGGCGGCGGCTGCTCGAGCCGTCCCCCTGCCAGAACCGGTCGAACACGTGGGGGAGGACGTCGGCGGGGATTCCGCACCCCGTGTCGCTCACGACCACGGCCACGAGCGAGTGGATCCGCTCCAGGCGCACCTGGATACGCCCCTTCGCGGGAGTGAACTTGACGGCGTTCGAGAGGAGGTTCCACATCACCTGCTGGAGCCGGTCGGGATCGCCCGCGACGGGACCCGCGCTGGCGTCCAGGACGGCCTGGAGCTGGATGCCCTTGGCTTCCGCCCCCAACCGGACGGAGTCGAGCGCGGCGCCCACGACGCCCACGAGGTCGACGGGCCTCACGTCGAGCCGCATCTGCCCCGAGACGATGCGCGAGAGGTCGAGGAGGTCCTCGATGAGCCGGGACTGCACGCGCGTGTTGCGCTCGATGATCTCCAGGCCCTTGCCCAGGAGGACGGGGTCGCGAGGGGTCTCGCGCAGCATCACCGACCACCCCAGGATCGCGTTGAGGGGCGTGCGCAGCTCGTGGGAGAGTGTCGCCAGGAACTCGTCCTTGGCCCGGCTCGCGTGCTCCGCCTGCGCCCGCGCCGTGCGCTCGCGGCCCATGACCTGCTGCTGCGCCCGGCCGCGCTCGAGGTGCGACCGCACGCGGGCGATGAGCTCCCGCGCGGCAAACGGCTTGACGAGGTAGTCGTCGGCGCCCACGGAGAGCCCCTCCACCCGCGATTCCTCGCCGGCGCGCGCCGACAGCAGGATGACGGGAAGGCTCTCCGTGTCGGGCCGGGCGCGCAGGGCTCGGAGCAGGCCGAACCCGTCGAGGCGCGGCATCATGATGTCCGCGAGCACGAGGTCGGGGCGGTGCTTTGCCACCGCCTCGAGGGCGGCCTCTCCGTCGGCCACCGCGGTCACCGTCCAGTGCTTTCCGAGCAGGCGCGCCACGTACTCGCGCATGTCCGCGTTGTCGTCCGCGAGGAGGATGTGGCCCGCCTCCGACACGGCCGCTCCCGCTCCGGGGTCCCGCGTATCGTCGGGAAGCCACCGGAGGGCTTCCTCGAGGTAGGGCGCGGCCGCGTCCCGCGCCGGCGCGGGAGGGCTCGGGGCGCGGATGCGGTCCACGGGGAGGTGCGCGCGTCCCAGGGGGATGCTCACCGTGAACGTCGAGCCGCGGTCCGGCGCGCTTTCCACGCTCACCGTTCCCCCGTGAAGGGCGACGACCTCGCTCACGAGGGCGAGGCCGATCCCCGTGCCTTCGTGCGAGCGCGCGCGGGCCCCCCGGACCTGCCGGAAGCGCTCGAAGAGATGGGGCACCTCTTCCGCGGCGATGCCGGTGCCGGTGTCGCGGACGAACAGCTCCGCGCGGGGTCCCGCCGAGCGAAGCCCGACCACGATCTGGCCCTCGAACGTGAACTTGAAGGCGTTCGAGAGCAGGTTCAGGACGATCTTCTCCCACATGTCGCGGTCCACGTAGACCGGCTCGGGCAGCGATGCGCATTCGACCACGAGGCGGAGCCCCGCGCGCTCGCAGGCGGACCGGAAGCTGCTGGCGAGCTCTCCGGTGAGCGCCCCGAGATCGGTCGGCTCGTAGAGGGCGTGAACGCGGCCCGCCTCGATCCGCGAGAAGTCGAGGAGCGTGTTCACGAGCTTGAGCAACCGGAGGCTGTTCCGGTACGCCGTCTCCAGCCGAAGGCGATGCTCGGGCGCGAGCTCACCCGGAGGGGCGGCGAGAGCGTCCTCCAGCGGTCCGAGCATCAGGGCGAGCGGGGTGCGGAACTCGTGGCTCACGTTGGAGAAGAACGCGGTCTTGGCGCGATCGAGCTCGGCGAGGGACTCCGCCCGGCGCCGATCGTCCTCCGAGGCCTGGGCGTTCGCGATCGAGAAGGAGATCTGGTGGGCGAGCATCTCGAGCCACGCGCGATAGCCGTCGTCGAGCGCGCGACGGGCGCTGACGCCGAGGACGACCACGCCAACCGCGCGCGCCTGGCCTCGGTCGAAAATGGGGACGAGGAGGGCGGATGTCGGCGCTTCGGGCCACGGCCCGAGGGCGGGCGAGGGGAATCGGCGGCGGAGATCGTCGATCTGTAGGACCTGCCGGTCGCGGACCACCTCGAGGATCGGCCAGCCTTCGGGGCGGTCGGCGGCCGCACGCAAGGGGTGTCCTTCGGGCACCCCGGCGGCGGCGGCGAGACGGGGTGCGGACCCCTCCTCGTTGTCCAGGAGGTAGAGCAGCGCGAAGGGAACGTCGAGCGGGTGGCCCTCCAGCGTCTCCGCGAAGAGCCGGCACGCTTCGGTGACGCTTCGCGCCTCGGCGGGACGCGCGGCCAGCTCGTGGAGCGCCCGCAGGCGCCGCTCTCCGAGAACGCGGCCGGTGGTCTCGCTGACGATGCAGAAGACGCCGCCTACGGCCCCGCTCTCGTCGCGCACGGGGTCGTAGGACACGTCGAAGTACGTCTCCTCGGGATAGCCGTGGCGTTCGACGTTGAAGAGGAGGTCACGCGCCCAGAACGCCTCGCCGGTGCGGACGACCCCTTCGAGCAGCGGCCCGAGCATGTCCCAGACCTCTCGCCAGCACTCCCGCCCCGGCTGGCCGAGCGCCCAGGGGTGCTTCCCCCCGAACACCGGCCGGTAGGCGTCGTTGTAGACGGTGATGAACTCCGGCCCCCAGAAGAGGACGATCTGGGCCTTCGAGGGGAGCAGGATGCTGACCGCCGACCGCAGGCTCTGGGGCCAGCCGGGGACCGAGCCCAGGGAAGTAGCGGACCAGTCGAGCGACCGCACGAGGGTGCCCATCTCTCCGCCCCCCGCCAGGAAGTCCCCGGGATTCGGGGGGGCGGCCACGGGCGAAGACCCGCGCCCCGCCGGGGGGCGGGACGCGGGTCGTGAGGTTACCGAGACGCGAGGAAGGTCAGCGCGAGGCCGCACGGAGGCCGGCTTCGTCCAGCCAGCGATCGTAGTCCATCTCCGCCTGCTCGCGGCTGCGCCCGTAGAGCTCCTGGATCTTGCCCAGGAGGATCTCGCGGTCGCCGCGGATCTGCGTGATGTCGTCGTCGCTGAGCCGGCCCCAGTGCTTCTTGACGAGGCCCCGGAGCTGCTTCCACTGTCCCTTGAGGGTGTCGCTGTTCACGTGGAGCCTACTTCTCTGCGGTTTCGATCTCGCTGGAGACGCGCCGCACGCCGGGGACGGCCGCGCTCTTCTCGATGGCGCGCAGCGTGGCCTCGAGGGTCGCGGTCTTGCCGGACAGGAGCACGACTCCCTGGTTCACCGACGCGACCTTTACGCTCTCCAGCCCCTTGTCCGCGTTGATCACGCCCTCGATGCCCTTCTTGATGGTGTCGTCCGTGGCGTTCACGGCGTCCTTACGCTCCTCGGGAACGACCTGGAGGAGGTTCTTGACGTCCTTCACGCCGTCGAGCCCGCGCACCGCGGTCTCCGCCTTCGCCTTCTCGCCCGCGGTGGGCACCTTGCCGTGCAGCGTGACCTTGCCGTCCACCGTGTCCACGTTGACCTTGGTCCCGCTCACACCGTCGGTGGTGAGGAGCGTGATCTTGGCCTTGGTGGTGATCCAGCCGTCGCTCGTATCCGCCACGGCCATGGTCGTCGCTCCGAAGAGCGCGATGGCCGCGGCGAGTCCGAGCCCCGTGAGTTTGTTCTTCATCAGTAGTCCTCCTGCGAAAAAGTTCCTGGGACGCCCCCGAAGCGGCAGCGGCTCAAATCGGGCGGCGACCCTGGATGATGTTGATCAGCACGACCGCGATGGCCAGCACGAGCAGCAGGTGCAAGAAGCCTCCGAAGGTGTACGAGCTGATCATCCCGAGCAACCACATGACACCGAGGATCACGGCAATCGTCCAGAGCATGTTCGCCTCCCGTTGCTTGACAGTCGAGCAAGGCTCGTGCCACGGCAGGACGTTGTCGATATGGGGCCGCGGAACGCGTGTTCGTGGGACGGCGTGAGGTCGAGATGCGCACACTCTACAAAGTGCCTCCGGGCGGGAACGGGGGCCCGATCCTTGCAGGTAAGCCGGGGGGAGGAGACGAACAATGGCAGATTCGACGATCGTCGCGGAAAGCACGGCTCCCGGGAGACTGGAAGCCACGCGCGTTACGGCCGACGAGGTACTCGCCCGAATGGAGCGCGGCGAGCCGCTCGTCTTCTTGGACGCACGGAGCGAGGCGGAGTGGCAGGAGTCCTACGAGAAGCTGCGGGGAGCCGTTCGCATGTCTCCGGAGATCCGTGACGAGGAGGAGACCCTCCCCCTCATCCCCCGGAACCGTGGCGTCATCACCTACTGCACCTGCCCGCACGAGGAGTCGGCGGCGCGCGTCGCCGACTTCTTGATCGCGAGGGGCTGGAGCGACGTGCACCCTCTCTACGGGGGCGTCGAGTCCTGGCGGCGTGCCGGAGGGCCCTTTTCCCCCAAGTGAAGCGGACATGAGGACCGAGGTGTTGTCGTCGGACGCCCCGGAGTGGGGGGCGTTCCTGCACGATACGGAGCACGATTTCTACCATCTTCCCGCCTATGCGCGGCTCTCCGCGACGACGGAAGGGGGGGAAGCCTGCGCCGTCCTGGTGGAGGACGGGGAAAGCCGTCTCCTGCTCCCCCTCGTCCTTCGACCGGTGCGGGAGGGTGCGCGGGACGCCACGTCCCCCTACGGATACCCCGGACCTCTCGTGGCGGAGGGCGACGACTCTTTCGCGCGGGAAGCCATGAACCTCGCCGTGCGTCGGCTCGCCGGCGAAGGGGTCGTCGCCCTCTTCGTGCGCGGCCACCCGCTGATCGGTCCCGCGCTCCCCGCCGACCTCGGAACGCTGGTGGACCACGGCCCCACCGTCTCGGTCGATCTCACCCGCTCCCCCGAGGAGCTCTGGCGCGGCACGTCCTCCATGCACCGCGGCCAGATCCAGAAGGCCATGCGCAGCGGGCATCGAGCGTTCTTCGACGACGGCTTCGAGCGATTCGACGCGTTCGCCGAGCTCTACCGCGAGACGATGGCGCGCGTGGGCGCCTCCGAGTACTACTCGTTCACGGACGACCACTTCCGGGACCTGCGGGCGGCCCTGGGACCGCGAATCCGTCTCTGCCTGGTGGAGATCGAGGGCGAACTCGCAGCGGGAGGGCTCTTCGTAGAGACGGGACCCTTCGTCCAGTACCACCTCTCCGCCACGAGCGAGCGCCATAGGCGCGAGGGGCCCACGAAGCTCATGCTCCATTTCGTGCGCGAGTGGGCGCAGGAGCGCGGCGTCCGGCGACTGCACCTCGGGGGGGGCGTGGGGGGAGCGGAGGACAGCCTCTTCGCCTTCAAGGCGGGATTCGCGACAGACCACCACTGCTTCCGGACGCTCCGCGTGGTGACGGACCACGACGCCTACGCGACTCTCGTCGCCGCCCACGACCCCGAGGCGGATCCGGCGGATTGCGGAGGCTTTTTCCCCCTCTACCGGCGCTGACCCGACGAGGGGCCGAAGCGAGGGCGGCGCGCACCGCCCGCGCCACGCGCTCCATGTCGTGGTCGTCGTAGCGGTAATCGCAGTGGAGGGAGAGCACGCGTCGCGAGAAGAGCACGTGCTCCCGGGGGAGAGCGGCGTCCCTTCCCGCCTCCAGGGGCCACAGCACCGCCGGGTAGACGGAGGCCGCGAGGAGGGCGCTCCGGACGTGCTCGCGGCGAGCAGGGTCGTCGAACACGAGGGTGGCCGCGAACGGCGCGTCGAGGAGGCGCACGCCCGCGAGCGGGCCCAGGGCCGCGCGAAAGACGCCGAGGTTCCGGGCCCGCCGCTCGCGCCACTTCGCGCCCGGCAGCGTCGGGAGGCGCGCTCGTGACGCTCCCGTCATCCCCGAGATTTCCCCGCGCCCGATCGCACGCTCGCCCGCCACCGCCCTATCCCGGAAGGCGTCCTTCTCCACGGGCCCGCCCTCCAGGTAGGCGCGCTTCAGGGCCATGGCGAGGAGACGGTCTCCCGCCGCCCGCCGGTGCGCCAAGGTGGGGGGGGACTCCGGGGGCAGGGGGGCGCCTTTCGGCGACCAGAGCACCCCGCCGTCGGGCAGGGGCAGCGTCTTTCGAAGGGAGGCGACGGCGTAGTCGGCCGACGTCGCGAACGCCCAGGGGGACAGGGGATCGTGGGTGTGGTCCTCGACCACGATCGCGCCCGTCTCCACGGGGGAGGGATCGCGTCCGCCGAAGGTGTTCACGACCACGAGCACGTCCCCCCGCTCTTCGTCCACCCGGGCGGGGAGTGGTCGATCCGGCGCGTCTCCGTAGCGCGCGACCTTGAGCTCACAGGCGAGCGCCCCCACCACCTCTTCGCAGAAGAAGGTCGGAACGAGCACGCGCTTCCAGCGCTTCTCGTCGCGCCCGAAGCGGAGGAGCGCACGCAGCGCGTCCCGGCCGGTTCCCCAGAACGTCGCCGGCCTCGCCGTCCAGGGAGCGTCCAGCACGCCCGTCTCCCGCGAGAGCGGGAAGTCCGAGCCGTGCTCCCAGCGTGTGGAGTCCATCTCCCTCTCCGTCAGGTGCGGCGCCGCGCGATCACGTACTGCGCGAACCCCGTGACGTCCCACACCACGGATGCGGGGACGTACCCCCGCCATGCGAGGCCGGCGAGGACGTAGGCGGGGAGGAGCAGGCAGCGGCGCCAGAGGCGCCGGTAGCGCGGAGGCGACACGTGGCAGCCCCGTTCCTCGAGAGTCGCGCGTAGCCGCGGCAGGTCCACCATCGTCCGGTGCGTCTCGTCGTCGTAGAAGTTCAAGACGCCCCGGATCCCGAACCAGCCGTCCCGGGCGCGCGGCAGCTTCAGGCTGCGGCCCGAGGGGACCTCGACGTAGAGGAGGGCGTCTCCGGCGAGCTTCGAGGCGAGCTTTCCCGCCACTTCGTACGGCTCGCGGACGTGCTCCAGGACGTGGCTGCAGAAGACCGCGTCGTAGGCCCCGTCCTCGACCGCGTCCAGCTCGTCCGGGCGCTCGAGATCGAGGTCGAAGAAGCGGTCCATCGCCGCGTCGTCCGCGGCGTCCCGGTTCCAGCGGCTGCTGTCGATCCCGTGGTAGACGCAGCGTGGGAAGTATCGCTTGGTGAGAGCGGGGCTGTGGTTGCCGCACCCCACGTCGAGCACGCGGGCTCCCGGGCGCCGGAGCGCGCCCCGCGAGTGGAGGAACCGCGGGGGAGTCTCGAACCACCGCCGCACGGCCTGGAGCGCGGTCATTGGAACTCGCTCGGCGTCTCCCGCGGGGCGGGGTGAGCCCTCGCGAGCGCCGCGAGTATTCTCTCGAGCTCGCCGATCCCACCGATCTCGAAGTCGGGCGGGTCTCCCTCGGAGGGCCGGTCGCGGAAATAGCCCCGGTCGTGCCGAATCCGCACGCTCACGATCCCGGCCCCTCTCGCCCCTCGGACGTCGCGCTCCGGGTTGTCTCCCACGCAGACGGACTCTCTCGTCCTCACCCCGAGGCGGGCGCAGCAGGCCTCGAAGGGGAAGGGGGCGGGCTTCCATCGGCTCGGGCCGTAGTCACCGGTGTAGACGACCGTGTCCACGAGCGCCGCGAGTCCGAGCGCCTCCACCTTGCGCCGCTGCACGCCGGGCCAGCCGTCCGTGATGCAGCCGAGCCGGAAGCCCCGCGCGCGCAGTCGCGCGAGAAGGGGGGGGACGTCGGGGAGCAGGTGGATCCGCGGGGAATGGTTCCGGAAGAGCCGGACGAGGCCGGGCACGCTCTCTTCGGGAAGGCCGCGTCTCCGCACGAGCTTGTCCAGGACTTGCTCGCGGCCCTCCCCGCGATGTATGGCCTCGAGCTCGCGGAGGATCGATTCCGCATCGCCCACCTCGCGCGCCGCCAGGTGCCGGGCCACCTCCGTGAACCCGCTCCGGACGAAATCCTCCTCCACGTAGAGCGTGTCGTCCACGTCGAAAAGGACGGCCTTGGCCCTCATCGGCTTCCCACGGGGGCGGCCGTCGGGCTTGGCTCGGCGGCGAGCGCGCAGGGGTGGCTCGAGAGCGCCCGCACGCCGTCGTGCACGACGTCGCCCCAGTACCGCTGGAGCCAGAGGCCGGCGACGTAGTCGTCGGGGTCGCCCTCGCACACGCCGCCGCAGGCGTCCTGGAGGACCGTCGCGAGGAATCGTCCTCCGGTGGCCGCGTTGGAAAGGACGCATCCCGAGCCGAGCCTCGTGTTCACCTCGATGAGGACGGGCTCCGGGCTCGCGAAGAGCTGGATGTTGAGAGGTCCCGTGAGGCCGATCCGGACGAGCGCCTCGATCGTACGGTCCGCGAGGGCGGCGATTCTCGAGGACCGCACCGTATGCGATTGCTGGACCTCCCCGCCCACGACCCTGTCCCGGACGCGGGGCACGCGCACGAGGCAGCGCCCGTCCCTCGACACGAACGCGTCGACGCTCATCTCGGGCGCCTGGATCAGCTCCTGGAAGACGAGGTCGGGATCCCGGTCGAGTGCTATGCGGGCGTCGTCCGGCGTGCGGCAGATCCCGGAGCCGATGGAGCCGAAGCCGCGTCGCCTCTTGGCGAAGAGCGGGAACGGAGCATCTGCGAGCGCGCCAATTCCGTAGCTCCGGGGGTGGGGCAGCCCGCACCGGAGGCACAACGCCTCGAAGCGTCGCTTGTCCAGGCACGTCTCCTTGAGGTGGGGGGGCGGCGAGACGAGGGTGGTGCCGAGTGCTCTGAAGGCACCGCCGTGGGGGGCGAGCCGATCGAGGTCGACGTCGATCACGGGGAGGAGGACGCGCACACCCTCCTCCCCGCAGATGCGGAGGAGGGCGTCGACGTACTCGTCGTGTGCCACCTCGGGCACGCGAAAGGCGCCCTCGGCGAAGGACCCGGCCGGCGTCACGGCGGCGCGGTCCGCCACGAGGACGCGTCCCGAGCGCAGGGGCCCCACGGTGCGGAGGGCCTCCTTCAACTGCAGTACGAGCCCGACGGACTTGCCGCCGCTGGGGACGAGGACGCTCTCCCCGGTCACGCCGGCACCTCTCCCGCTGGGGAAGCGCTCGCGGGACCGGGCTTCCGGAACCACACGCCGTGGGCGTCGATCCGGTGGAGGGCCTCACGCAGGCCTTTCTCCGCCCGGAACTCCTCGAACGCGCGTCGGCAGCCGGGATACGACCCGTAGTCGTCGAGGATGACGTAGCCCCCTTCGGCCACGTTGTCGTAGAGGCCCTCGAGGCACGCCTTCACGGACTCGTACCAGTCCGCATCGATGCGAAGCAGCGCGATGGGCTTCACCGCGTCGCGGAGGGCGGGCAGCGTGTGCTGGAACCAGCCCTCGTGGAGGAGCACACGGCCGGGGTCGAGCCGCAGGGCCTCGAACAGGAACTGCGAGACGTCCTCGCGGGTGGCGACGTAGAGACCGACAGGCTCGAGGTCCGTCCGCTCGCCGACGCCCTTCGGGCCGGGCCCCTCGAGCGCGCCGTCGTGGACCGTGGGGGAAGGGAGCCCCTGGAAGCTGTCGAAGAGGTGGGTGCGCCGACCCTTGCCCTCGCGCCGCGCGAGCAGCGCGAGAAGGGCGGCCGCCCCCCCCCTCCACACGCCGCACTCGACGTAGGCGCCGGACACGCCGTCCCTCTCCACGCGCCGCGCGAGCTCGTAGGTGTTCAGGAGGCGGTCGTAGGCCACGAGCGTGCGCGTGATCACGCGCGCGAACAGGAGGTTGCGACGCACGCTCAGCAGGTTCGCGACGGGCCGGCGCGAGCGGAGAGCCGCCGCGTGCGCGTAGAGAAGGCCCCGCGACTTCACCGCCCGCTTGAGGGCGGCGGGCAGCGCGCTCACCCGCGCCTTCCCGGGTCCCCGCCCCGCCCCGAGAGGACGACCCCGCTCTCCGCGTTCCAGCCGAGGTCGTCGACGCGGGAGACGTGCTGGCCCGCCCCGTCGAAGAGCCGGGCGAGGACGAGCAGGTGGACGGTGGAGACGAGGATCCGGCAGTCCGCGGCGAAGGTCACGCCCTCGACGTACTGGAGGTCGTAGCGGAGCCTCTCGCTGAACGGAATCGCGTTGCGCCCCCGGATCTGCGCGAGTCCCGTGATCCCCGGCCGCGCCTCGTGGCGTCGCGCCTGGTCCTCCGTGTAGCGGTCCCGGTACTCGAGCAGCATCGGGCGCGGGCCCACGAGGCTCATTTCTCCCTTGAGCACGTTCCAGAGCTCGGGGAGCTCGTCGAGCCCCGACCGGCGGAGGAAGCGGCCGAAGGGCGAGAGCCGCTCCGCATCGGGCAGCGTCCGCCCGTGGGCGTCGCGCTCGTCGGTCATGGTGCGGAACTTGACGAGCACGAAAGGCCGGCCCGCGAGACCGGGGCGGAGCTGCCGGAAGAGAACGGGAGAGCCCCACTTGAGGCGGACGAGGAGCGCGAGCAGGGCGAGGAGAGGCGAGAGGACGACGAGCGCGGCGACGGAGAGAGCCGCGTCGAGGCACCGCTTCCCGTACCGCGGGTAGAAACGCGCAGGCATCGCGGAGCTCAGAAGAGCTTGGCCTTGACCACGATCGTGTCGCCGGGGAGCAGGCGGTCCTCGAGCTTGACCTTGATCGTCCGGGCGGTGCCGTTCGTCTCGCGCACGAGGCGGGCGCTGCCCGTGGACGCATCCTCGGTGAAGCCGCCGGCGAGGCCCACCGCCTGGCGGATGGTGAGGTCGGAGCGGTAGGGGAAGGCCCCGGGGTTGCGGACCTCGCCCGTGACGAAGATTCGGGTGGCCTCGGGCACGAAGACCGTGTCGTTGGCCCGCAGCGCGAGGTTCCGGTCGAGCCGTCCCGCCTGGACCTCTCGGAGGTTGACGCGGAGCACGTCCGCCTTCGGAGCGCCCGCTCCGTTCCCCGAGCCGGCCGGCGAGACGTCGGGGGGAAGCACCGGGCCCGAGACGGCGGTCGCGGGCCGCACCACCACGACCTCGCTCCCCGCGTTCGCCGAGAGAGGTCCCGCGCGCGACAGGATCTCCACGACCCCCGTCGCCCCGGAGAGGGCGTAGGCTCCCGGACGCGCGATCTCCCCCACCACGTAGACGATCTGGCTCCGGTACTCCTGGACGACCACGGTGACCTGGGGATCGCGGATCAACCCCTTGGCGAGCGTTCCCTTGATCTTCGCCTCGAGCTCGGCGGGCGTCGCCTCCGCGGCCTGCACGCTGCCGATGAGCGGATAGGCGAAGCGGCCGTTGGGCTGGACGACCACCGTCTGGCTGAGGTCGTCGTGCCCGTAGACGATGACGCGCAGGATGTCTCCTGCGCCGATGCGGTAATCCCTTCCGGGCACGGTGATCCCCCTCGGATCGGGGAGGCCCACGGGCGCGGGAGTGGGCAGGGGAGCCGCCTGCTGCATCGCCACGAGGAGGACGCCGATCGTCAGCATGACCTCATCTCCTTTCTTTCCGAGCGGGATGCGGACGGCTGGGGGGGGGCGGGGAAGGCGCCGAGCGCCTTCCGGACGCGGGGGCCGGCGAGGAGCCCGCTCGCTACTGCGGCCACGACCGTCTTGAACAGGGCCTTCCAATCGCCCCTCAGGTAGTCGAGGTTGGCCCGAAGGTGCCAGCGGTTGTAGAAATACCGGGCGGGCAGGTCGTGCGTGAGACGACGGAGGCGGCCTCCCGCGGTTCGCTGCGTCGTGAGGGAGTTCGGCGCGTCGCGATAGTAGAGCCGGAGGGCGTCGTTGACGCACAGCGCGCGGTAGCGCCGGGCGAGGGTGAACCAGACGTACGACTCCGGGACGCAGTGCCCCCGCAGCGCTTCCGTGACGGGGAAGGGCGTCTCGCGCAGCACGCTCGTGCGCAGGCACCCCCACTTCTCCCCGCGGACGCGATGCCGGTAGGCGAGCTCGAGGTTCTGGCTGACCATCGGGCTCTCGGGAAACGGGGTGCCCACGATCCCGCCCGTCTCGGGATCGCGGCAGAGGACGTTGACCCCGGAGAAGCCCGGCCTGTCCTGGTCCGGGATCGAGAGCCAGTAGCCGCGGAAGCGCTCGAGCGCTTCCGGAACGAACGCGTCGTCGGAGTCGGCGGGCACGAACAGCTCGCCGCGGGCCGCGGCCACTCCACGGTTCCAGGCGAGGTGCTTGCCACCGTTCTCCTGGTGGAAGAGCTGCACGGGAAAGTCCGCTTCCGCAGCGTAGGCGCGGAGACGATCGCCCACCCCGTCGGTGGACCCGTCGTCCACCACCACCCACTCGAAGTCGCGGCAGGTCTGGGCCCGCAGCGAGTCCCAGACGCGGCCGATCGTGTCGCGGCGGTTGAAGACCGGAGTGAAGACCGTGAAGAGCATGAGGGGCGCCCGCCTAGGCCACCGCGGCCGCGCGCCCGACGCGCGCCTTCCGGTAGAGACGCAGGAGCCCCGTGGCCGCCGCGCCCGCCACCCGCTCCGGGCCCGCCACCCGGAGCGCCCTCGCTTCCTCGAAAGGAACTATCTGCGCGGCGCTTCGCCGCACGAACGTCTCGAGCGTGCGGAAGTGCCCTTCCGTCATGCCGTCCGTGTGCAGGGCGAACGTCCACACGCCGAAGGGAACGGACCGGGGAGTCCCGAGCTGCTGGGGCACCCACACGAGGCCTCCCCTCTCGTACGGCGCGACGCCGTTCCCGTCCGTCAAGGCGTCGAAGCCGAGGGCCCGGAGGGCGCGCACGGTGTTCCAGTCGAAGGAGTGCCAGGGCGCCATGAAGACCGTGGTCTCGAGCGCGTGCGCCTCGAGGATCGCGCGGCCCCGGGCCAGCCGCTCCCGCTGCCGCTCGTAGGTAAGGCCGGCGAACTCGCTGCTGCGGTTCGTCCGCAGCAGGCCTCCGTCCGCGGTGAGAGGCTCGTGCGTGCAGCCGTGGAGCGCCAGCGTCCAGCCGTCGCGGCTCAGCTCCCGCATGTCGCGCCAGAAGCCGCCGTTCGCCTCGCCGCGAACGAGGGCGCCGTGGCGGCAGTCGGGGATGACGCCCGCGAGGGCGCGAACCCCGAAGCGAGCGAAGAGGCGGCGCACCCGCTCGAAGTTCTCCCGGTGCATCCGCGGATGGCAGTCGTCGATGCGGATGACGTAGCGCGCCCTCCCGGTGGCCACCGCGACACCCCGCAGGTCGGAGCGGAGCCCGTCCACGCTCCGGCGGATCTGCGCGAAGACACGACGGTACGTCTCCTCCGATGCCCCTCCCGGATCGCCCACCAGGGCGCTCCCCCCGCCGGGATCGAAGGCGGCGAGGGGGACGATCGGGGAACTCACCTCGGGAACGGCGCGCCGGACCTCCTGGGCGTCGCGGCCGTCGAACACGAGGATTCCGTCCGCCTCTCCCGCGAGGGGGGCGGTCAACACGCGGGACTGGTGTTCCCGCACGTCCACCCCGTGCTCGCGCGCCACCCTCTCCGCGGCCAGGGGGGGACGGCGGTGGGGCAGCGGGTGGAGGCCCGCGGACTCCCAGTCGACGCCCGGCTCGACCATCCTCGCGTAGGCCGCCGCGAACGCGCTGCGGTTGATGTTGCCGTGACAGGCGAAGAGGAGACGCGCCGTCGGCCGGCCCCCGAGGTTGCGAAGGAGGCGCCGCCGGAGCGCCCCCTTCCGAAGCCGGAAGAGCGCCGCCCGTCCCCACTGCCCGGCCTTGTCCCGGAGCCGGAGGGCGCGCTCCACGAACGGGGTGAGGAGATGAAGGACGAAGACGTCGAGGAACCGCGCGCCCAAGAAATCGAGCGATTCGCGGCCGAGGAGGAGATGCCGCCACTCGGAGCCCCAGCTCGCAAGGAGCGCGATCCGGCGAGCCGGAGAGGCCCCGGGGGCGAAGGCGCGCCGGCACACCCAGGCCACGTCGCGCTGGACGTTCCGTACCCGGAACGGCACGCGGGTGCGGTCGGGGAAGACGCGCCGCCCCTCGAGGTGGTACTCGAGCAGGTATCGCGGATAGTCGCAGCCCGCGGCCACGTGGAGGGCGAGCGATCCCCAGACGCGGCCGTTCAGCTCCATGACCGCGTAGGCGTCGGTGGCGGGGTCGTAGCGCAGCTCCAGCATCCCCACCCCCGACCATCGGATGCTCGAGAGGAGGCGCCGGCAGGCGGCCCGCACGTCGTCCGGGAATGGGGGCACCGTCATGCGGTAGGTGCTGCCGCCTTCCCCTCCCGTGGGCTCGTGCAGCCGCCGGTGGAACACCTCGACGAGCGGCACTCCCTCGTGGGCGAGGAAGGTGTATCCGACCCCGTAGCCGGGACAGACCTCCTGCAGGAGCGCGGGCACGTTGGGAAGGACCTCTCGCCCCAGGTCGACGAGCCGCTCGCGCGTGGCCACCTTGCGGGCGGCGAACTTCAGCAGGCGGTCCTCGCGGACGACCGCGGTGTGGATGGGCTTGAAGAAGGCGGGAAGTGCGTGGAGCGGGCCGTCCTCGAGCTGGATCCGGGAGGCCACGAGCTCGTAGCGGGGCACGCCGAGGCCCGCCCGGGCCGCCGCTTCGAGGAGGAGGAGCTTGTTGTGCGCGAACCGCGCCACGTCGTCGGGGGGCAGCGCCGCGGGCAGGGACGCGTTCGCGGCCCGAGCGCGCTTGGCGAGCTCCACCCCGGTGTCGTTGACGGGGATCACGAGGTCGTAGTCGTGGCTTCGGCAATGCTCCGCGAGTCGGGACACGAAGGCGCTCACCCCGTCGCCCACTCCCCCCAACGCGAACCGACGGCCGTACAGCCGGCGCACCTCGAGGCACTGGAGCCTCGACCAGGGAGAGTCCACGAAGTCGATCACGTCGACCGCGGCCCGCCCGTGGAGGCCCTGGACGAGCACGCCGAACGCGGTGTCGCTCACACCGAGCACGGCGACTCGCCTCCCGGGCCGTAGGGTCTTCTCGCCTTCCAAGTCCCCTCCGTCCTCCGTCTCAGTTCACGACCGTGTTCGGCGCCACGGTGTTGCCCACGCAGCCGGTGGCCACGCTGATGACGTTGCGCATGCCCGGGCTGCGCCGGATCGTGTTCCCGACGATGAGGTTGTGGCTCGACGACTGCTCCAGCTCGATCGCGTCGTAGCGACCGGGGGGAGCCTCCTGCGCCCGCCCCGCTGATGCGGTTCCCCCGGGCCTGGCTGCTCGCCGTCGCCCTCATGAGGATGGCCCGCTGTCCCGGGTCCTCGATGGCGTTGTTGAGCAGCTGCGTTCCGGTGACGAGGTTGGTCACGATGCCGGAGCCCGGGGGGCGGCGGATCGTGTTGTCGGCCACGATGCAGGCGTTCGCGACGGCCGTCGTCCCCCCGAGGCAGAGCACCCCGTCCCGCCCGTCTCCCCCGTGGGGTGCTATGGCGGGCCCGGTTCCAAAGATCACGTTGCTGCGGATGTCGATGCCCCACGCTCGCCGCGCTCAAGACCCCGCGGAAGTTGCCGTCGATGAAGTTCGCGAGCACCTTGCCCTGCGTGACCGCTCCCGAGCGCGATGCCCGCCCGATTCTCGGCGGTGTGCCGCAGGATGCGGTTCCCCGCCAGGTACACCGACGAGGCCTCGCAGACCACGATCCCGTAGTCGTTGTCCTCGATCACCGAGTTCTCGACGGAGACGTCGCTGATGGATCTTCCGAGGGCCTTGTGGATGTAGATCCCGTTTCCCTTGTTGCCGCGAAACCAGCACCGCCGGATGCGGAGCTTGCGGACGTCCTCGCCGGGGTGGGGCTCGGCGTTGAGGCCCGCCTGCGGAGGCTGTCCGGACGTTCCGTTGAAGGTGCTGTCTTCCACGGTCACGTCGCTCGCATGTATGACGGCGATCCCCGTCCTCCGGTTGTTCACGGCGACGCAGTGGCGCACCGTCACCCGCTGGCAGCCCGCGTTGCCGGTGAGGAGGATTCCGTCGAGGTAGAAGTCGCGGAACCACACGTTCTGCGATCAGGAGGTCCTGGGCGTCGCTCGCGAGGATGCCCACCCCCCACTCGGGCGTGCCCGCGGTGCTCCCGATGAGCGTGCCTCCGGAGATCGTGATGTTTCGCTTGCCTGCGATCGTGAAGATCCGGCACTTGGCGCCCGCGACGTTGGGCCCCACGAGGGTCGCGCTCTGCATGTCGAGCCGGATGTCGTTCTTCAGCGTGATTCCCTTGTTCGTCTCGATCTTGTACGTGCCCGCCGGGAAGTGGACCGTCCCTCCCGGCTTCACCGCGTTGACCGCGCGCTGGATGGCGTCCGTGTCCGCGGTCTTTCCGTCGCCCTTGGCCCCGTAGTCCTTGACGGACACGACGGTCCCGCCGGGGGGAGCCGCCGCCTCGGGGGCGGAAGGGGAATTCGAAGCCGAGAAGCAGAGCAGCGCGCCCGCTCCGACGATTCGAGCCGTCTGCATGGCACCTCCCATCACATGAGGGCGGGGCGGCTCCCGGCCGCCGTCCTCCGCTCCCCGGCGCCGGCAAGCCAGGTTCGCCGCGCTCGCGGCGTCGCGAGGAGCGTCTCCACGACCTCCAGGCGCTCGGTCTCCGTGAGTGCTGTCCCGCTGGGCAGGCACAGGCCGTGGTGGAAGAGATGCTCCGCCACGGCGCCTCCCACGCGCCGGCATTCGGCGAAGACCGGCTGGACGTGCATGGGCTTCCAGACCGGGCGCGACTCGATGCGCGCCCCCTGCAGGTGCAGTCGAATCTCTTCCGCGGTGGCGCCGAACTCCGCGGGGTCCACCTGGATCACGCTGAGCCAGCGCGAGGCGCGGCCGTAGGGGGCCTCGGGCATGAAGGAGATGCCGGGCACGCCCTGGAGCGCCTCCTTGTAGAAGGAGAAGTTCCGCCGCCGGGCCGTCACCCGCTCCGGCAGGAGCCGGAGCTGGCCGCGCCCGATCGCGGCAAGGACGTTGCTCATGCGGTAGTTGAAGCCGATGGTCGAGTGCTGGTAGTGCGGTGCGGGATCCCGGGCCTGGCTGGCCAGGAAGCGCACGCTTCTCGATCTCGGAGGTGCTTTGGGAGACGAGCATGCCCCCGCCCGACGTCGTGATGATCTTGTTCCCGTTGAACGAGAACGCGCCGAAGCGCCCGAAGGTCCCCGGAGAGCGGCCGCGGTAGCTGGCCCCGAGGGCCTCCGCGGCGTCCTCGACGAGGGGCACGCCGTGCCGTTCGCAGGCGGCGACGATCGGGTCGAGGTCCGCGCTCTGGCCGTAGAGGTGGACGAGCACCACCGCCCGGGGCAGGCGTCCGCGGCGGGCGCAGCGGTCGAGCTCCGTGGCGAGGAGCACGGGGTCCATGTTCCAGGTCGCGGGATCCGAGTCCACGAAGACGACCCGCCCCCCCTGGTAGACGATCGGGTTCGCGCTCGCCACGAAGGTCAGCGTGGAGCACAGAACCTCGTCGCCCGGCCGGACCTTCAGCCGGAGGAGGGCCAGGTGGAGGGCGGCCGTCCCCGAGGAGAGCGCGGCCGCGCGACCGCCTCCGGTGGTGATCGCGAACTCGCGCTCGAAAGCGTCCACGTGCGGGCCGAGTGGGGCTATCCAGTTGCTGGCGAAGGCGTCCTCGACGAGGCGGAGCTCGTGCCGGCCCAGGTGGGGAGGAGAGAGGTAGATACGCGGCTGGTCGTTTCCGTTTGCGTTGCTCATCGGGTCACTCGCTGACGGCCCGCCGATAGGCTCGGGCCCCGGTCTCGGCGTGAGCCGAGGGGATTCGCGCACCGAGCCCCTTCTCCACCAGGAGACGCTCGTACTCCGACAGGACCAGGGCCGCCACCCGCCGCTCGTCGAACTCGAGGAGGGCGCGCCGCCGCCCCTCCTCGCCGAGCCGGCGGGCGAGGTCCCGATCCGCCAGCAGGCGAACGATCGCGTCCGCGATCGCGCGGACGTCGCCCACGGGGACGAGGAGACCGTTCCTTCCCGGCGATACCGCCTGCCGGCAGCCCCGGACGTCGGTCACCACGCACGGCACCTTCATCGCCGACGCTTCCATGGGGGCCCGCGGGAAGCCTTCCCGGTGCGAGGGCAGCACGAAGACGTCCATGGCCGCGTAGAGCTCCGGCATGTCCTGCCGGACACCGGTGAAGACGCACGCCCCGCCGAGGCCCCGATCGCGCGCGAGGTCGGGCGTGACTCCGTCCGCCTTCTCGGCGTCCAGGCCTCCCACGAGGAGGAAGCGCGATTCGGGGAAGCGTTCCACCACGAGGCGGGCGGCTTCGAGGAGCTCGGGCACCCCCTTCTCCGCGACGAGCCGGCCCACGAATCCGACGAGGGGTGCGTCCTCGGGGAGCCCGAGGGCCTCGCGGGTGCGGCGGCGGCGTCCGTCCCCACTCGCGCGGGATCGAAGCGGCCGAGGTCGATGCCGTTGCCGAGGACGCGGATCCGACTGCGCGGAGCGATGCCCTCGCGCACCGCCGTCTCCACGTCTTCCTCGTTCTGGGACAGGATGAGGTCCGAGCAGCGCGCTGCGATCTTCTCGATCGCCACGTAGAAGCGCCTCCGGCGCCTCGACATCCGGTCGTGGAAGTAGAAGCCGTGGATGGTGTTCACGACCACGGGGACTCCCGCGAGACGGGCCGCGACCTGGGCGAGGAGACCGGGCTTGGGAGTGTGGGCGTGCACGATCGTGAACCGGCGGCGCCGCATCAGCCGGTAGAGGCGGAAGAGCGACACGCGCGTCCGCGAAGGGGGTGAGGCGCCGGGTCATGGGCACCGCCTCGTGGCGCGATCCCGCTCGCCTCCACCACCGCCGCGTCGGTCCCCGGCGCGGACACGCCCACCACCGCGTAGCCCTCGTCCCGAATCGTGGTGAGCTGGCTCAGGAGGAGGTACCGCAGGGACGTGGCGGCGGTCGTGACGTGGGCGACGACGGCGGGCGCGGGTGCTTCGACCGCGGTCCTGCCCTCGGCGCGCGCGAGGGCGCTCTCGAAGGCGGCGCGATGCCCGTCGACCATCGCCGCCATGCCGTGGCGCTCGAGGACGTACCGCCGTGCGCTTCGGGCGAGAGCGCGCCGGAGCGCGGCGTCGTCGAGCAGGAGCCCGATCGTCCGCGCGAGCGCTTGGGCGTCGCCCGGAGGGACGAGGAGGCCCGTCCGCCCGTCTTCCACGATCTCGGAGACGCCCCCCACGCGCGAGGCCACGACGGGAACGCCCGCCCCCATCGCCTCGAGGAGCGACGTGGGCATGCCCTCGCGTCGCAGGGTGGGGAGGACGGCGACCGTGGCCCGCGCGAGGTAGGGGCGGACGTCGTCCACGAAGCCGCACGCGCGGTACGTGTCTCCGAGGCCGCGTGCCTCCGCCTCGCGGAAGAACCGTCCCCCCGTGAAGTCGCGGCCCACGAGCGTGGCGCGCAGGGTGGGGTAGCGCGAGCGGAGGAGCCGCACCGCTTCCAGGAGGACCCCCTGGCCCTTGTTGGGAGTGATGTTGCCCACGCAGAGGAGCGAGGGCGTCTCGTCCGCGGCGAGGTCGCGGACCGAGAGGTGCCGGTCCTCGATGCCGTTCACGACCACGTGCACGGGAGGCCCGTCTTCCCCCACGATCGACCGGAGATTCCGGGCGGCGTGCTCCGAGTTGGCCACGTAGGCCGTGACGAGCCGCCGGTCGAGCCTGCTCGCCCAGCGGTCGCTCCTCCGGTTCGCCGCGGAGCGCTCGGCGGCGACGACGCAGCGCACCCCCGCGCTCCGGGCGAGAGCCGCCCAGGGCACGGTGCGGAAGCGCCCGAACACGTAGAGGACGTCCGGGCGGTCGTCGCGCAGGAGGCGCCGCCATCCGAAGGCGTCCCCGGCCGACAGCGCGTGGTAGGGCACGCCGAGGGCGCGCACCGCGTTCTCGAGCGCCGGGTTCGGCGGGCCGGGGGCGATCACCCGGCACTCGAACGTCCCGGGGTGGGCGTGGGCCATCAGCCGGAGCATCGAGCGCTCCGCGCCTCCGATCCCGTAGGAGGCGAAGGCGAAGTCGACCCGCAGCGGTGCCGTCACGACGGCGCCCCCGCGCGCAGGCCGGCCGCGAACTCGAGCAGGCGCCCGGCGTGCGCCTTGCGGTCGAAGGCGCGGGCCCCCGCCTCCCGGCCGCGGCGCCCGATGTCCGCCCCGCGATCCGCGCGGAGGGCGAGGCCCGCCATGGCGTCCGCGACCCGCCGGGGATCGCTCGGGTGCAGGAGCACCGCGTCTTCGCCGTCGCGCAGGTAGCGGCGGACGTCTCCCACGTCCGAGACGAAGACGGGACGCCCGAAGCGCAGGTACTCCACGAGGCGGGTGGGGAAGGAGAGCTCCTCGGTCCGGGCGTCGCGTCGCGTGAGGACGAGCCCGTCGGAGCGCGGCGAGGCGCTCGCCGCAGAGCCGCGTCGCCGAGGGTGCCGTGGAACCGCACGATGCGCCGCAGGTCCGGGTCGTCCGCGCACAGTCGAAGGAAGCGGCGGCCCGGCTCCGTGCCCTCGTAGTGGCCGACCACGTCGAGCACGAGGGGCAGGCGGTCCCGCGCGAGCAGGCGCATGGCCTCGATCAGGAGCTCGGGCTCGTCGCGGGGCTGCGAGCGCGCCCACGTAGGTGAGGCGGAAGTCGGGATGGCCGGTGGGGGCGGGGGGGACGGCCGCGCGGCCACTCCTCGAGGGCCGGGATGACGAGCGTGCGGGCGCAGCCCTGCGCGCGGTAGAGCGCCTCGAGGCCGGCCGTGATCACGGTCAGGCCGTCGAAGAGGCGGGGCGTGCGTGCGCGTCCCCACCACCGACGTCCCAGTAGAGCGGGCTCGAGCGCCGGGCCCCGAGGTGCTCGCTCATCTCCACCACGTCGAGCACGGAGGTGACCCCGCGAGCGCGGCACAGGCGGGCGAGGGGCGTCATTCGCAGGGCGCTCCGGTCGTAGGCGAGGACGAGGTCGCACTCCTCCCGGTCGATGCGCTCGCGGAGGCGACGCCGCGCCGCGGGCGTCGCCCCGTAGAGCCCGGCGAACCAGCGCACCTTGTCGACGAAGCGCTCCCGCAGGCGGGGCACGCTCTGCTCCGCGTCCCGCCAGCCCGCGACCGCGGCCACGGTGGGAGCGACGTACTCGTAGGACACCCCGGGAGCGGAGACGCTCTCCGGACCGCGGGCGCCCTTCGTCGCCGGGGGGGGAGCCATGCTGATCACGTGAACGCGCGCGCCGCACTCGCGGAGGCCGAGGGCGAGGTTGCGGACCCGCGCCGCGGAGGCCGCGCCGTGGGGAAACCAGAAGGGTCCCGACGATGACCACGTTCATGCGCGGGCCCTCGCGTAGGCGGGAGAGGGCGCGCAGCGCCGGAGCCCGTCGAGGGTGCGCTCGCGGGACAGGAGGTGTCCCATGCAGAGGCCGACCATGACGAGGTCGAGGGACATGGACATGATGAAGCAGCCCTCCTGGAGCAGGAAGAGCGCGTGGAGGAGCACGACGAAGAAGGCGGCGGCGGCGAGGGGCTCGTGCAGTGCGCCGTCCGCCCGCGGAAGAGCGACCAGGAAGAGGCCGGTGTAGTAGGCGATCGTGAGGACGAGGCCGCCCTTGAAGAAGGGCATGAGGCGCGCCCACGTGGAGCTGCCGCCGGCCCGAACTCGTTCACGTCGTCGAGCCAGACTCCCCAGCCTTCGGTGTCGGGAGCGAAGTAGCCGCCGAAGCCGCGACCGAAGACGTACTCCTGCGGCTCCAGCGTGCGGAAGAACATCGCGACCTCGAAGAAGCGCTCGTTCTCCCAGGTGAGCATCCCCGCGGCCCCGCCGCTGTAGGACTCGCCGCTCATCCGGTGGACGAGGCCTTGGGCCTGGCCGCGGAAGAGCCAGGGGGCGAGCGTGAGGCAGACCACCACCGCGGCGGCAAAGGTGAAGACGAGGCCCACGCGTATCCACCGCTCGCGGAGCGTGAGGAGGGCTCGCGCGCCGCGGCGGGCGAGCCGGGGGAGCACGACCAGGAACACGACGAGGAAGAGGAGCGACGCGGACCGTGGGCGCCCGCTTCTGGAAGAGGATCTGCTGGGCGAGCACGAAGAAGACGCCGGCGAAGACGATGAGGGCCGCGCCTGGCCGCCGGAGCCGCGCGGTCAGGAGGAGGAGCGGCCAGAAGGCGAGCGCCCCCTGCGTCCGGTAGCGCGACGGATCGTCGATGCCCGCGCGGTCGTCCGCGTAGGACTCCGAGACCACGGTCGTGATCTCCGTCATGCCGATCGCGTTGATGACGAGGGCGACCGCGAAGAGGAGCGAGCAGGAACCGGTTCGTGTCCTGCCAGACCGCGGGCATGCGAGCCGAGGATCGTCGCAGGCCACGATGACGAGGTAGGCGCCGAGGTCGTGGACGCAGGCGTTGACGGAGTAGCCCTTGCCCAGCCACCCGTAGGCGAACAGCAGGAGCGGCGATGGCCGTGACCGCGACCACCCAGTGCTGGGCCGCGGGGACGAGAGTGCCGAAGACGCTGCCCGAGCGCAACGCCGTAGACGAGAACGGCGGGGATGAGGAGGGCCACGGAGAGCAGTCCCGCCTGGGAGGCCGCGGGCGGTGACGCCGTCCCCGAGGTGCGTGCACGAAGAAGAGCCGGGTCAGGCTCAGGAACTGAGCGGCGAGGAAGAGCTTCAGGACACGCCCGGCCGAACGCGGCCACCGCGTGATCGGACGCGCGGGGCGACCGGTCCCGTCCAGGTGGCCGCCGTCGTCACACGGCCTCCGCGTGCCGCCGGCCGGCCGGCTCCAGGCGGTCGAGCGGGGAGCGCTCGCCCGCGCGCAGGTCGCGCACGAAGACCGCGGGGTTGCCCGCCCAGATCTGCCGGTCCGGGACGTTGGACCGCACGACCGAGCCCGCGCCCACCACCGCCTCCTCGCCGACGGTCACGCCCTTGAGCAGGATCGAATGGCCGCCCACGAAGGCGCGCGGCGCGCACGACCACGGGGGCGTTCGCGTTCCCGGGTTCCCCGGCCGGCCCCGCTCGTCGGCGTCGACGGAGTGGAAGTCGGTGTCGTAGATCCGGCTGTCTCCGCCCAGGAACACGTCGTCGTCGATCGTGACCGACTGCAGGCAGACGATCGTGGAGTTGCTCAGGCCCACGCGGTCGCCGAGCGTCAGGCGCGCTCCCGGCCCCACCCAGAGCGCCATGCGCGCGCCGCCCCCCACCGGGTTGCCCGCGAAGCCCGACTGGATGCGGCAGTGGTCGCCGATGCGGATGGAGCCCGTGTGGTGGCAGTGCAGCCGGAGCGGCCCCCGCACCCGCAGGCCTCGTCCCACCGCCGCTCCGTGCGCCCAGAGTCGGACCCGGGCGACCGCGGTCCAGAAGGCGACCGCGAGCGAAGAGCCGCCCCATGTGCAGCGCGGCGAGAAGGCGGCGCAGGACCCTCACGCCTCGCCCCCGTTCTCGCGTGGCTCCGCCACACGAGGGCGAGGGAGAGAGCACCCGCGAGCGCCGGCGGCGAGCACGTTGCCGCGCGCGACGCCCTCGAGGGGCTCGTAGATGCCCGAGAGGATCCAGGGGACGAACCACCGCGCGACCACCAGGACGGCGACGTAGACGGCGAGGCTTCGCCACGCCTTCAGGCTGCCCAGCACGCCGGCGGCGGGGGAGACGCTCCACAGGAGGCCGGCGACGAGCGACCAGCGCACGGCGGGAATGGACGCCACGTACTGCGGGAAGAACCGCTCGATGACCGGCGGGGCGGCGAGCCAGCCCGCCGACCGCCACCGGAAGGCCGGCGGCGAGCGAGACGAGGCGCGGCCCGCGAGCGCCATGCCCCGCAGGCCCGCCGCCGCCTTGCCCTGCCCGAGCGCGTAGCTCATCCGCGGATAGACGTAGGTGGCGACGGCTCCCGGCACGATCGCCATCGCGGAGAGGACGGCGAGCGCGGGCGCGTAGTAGCCGACGGTCTCGACGGTGCCCCGGCTGCAGCAGGATCACGCGGTCGAAGCCCGACGGCCGCGGTCTGCAGGTAGGTGGCGAGGAAGAGCGGAAAGCCGGTGGCGACGAGCTGGCGGGCGAGGGCGGGCTCGAAGCGCGGCCGCACCGGCAGCGGCCGCACCGCGTGCGCGTAGGCGGTGACGACCACGGCCTGCAGGACGGCGTGGACGCAGAGGCCGACGAAGCCGAAGGCGCTGACGAGCAGGGGGAGGAGGGCGAGCATCCCCGCCTGCACCCAGTGCACGCGGGCGAGCCGCTCGAAGTCGGAGTCCGAGCGGAACGTCGCCTGGAGGTAGGCCAGGTAGAACATGTTCACGCTGAGGAGCGCGATCGCGGGGATGGCGAGCCGCCACGCCATTCCCTCCGTCCAGAAGAAGGGCGAGGAGCAGCACGAAGAGCGCGCCCACGAGGGCAGCGCCCGCGTTGTTGAAGGCGAGCGTCGTGGCCGCGAGTGCGGCGGCCGCGCGCCACGTCCCCGCGCCCCAGGGCGAACGGGAGCTCCCGGCCCATGCCGTTGATGAGCCCGAGGCGCACGATGGCCAGGTAGGAGCTGAGCGAGCAGGAGCGTGTGCCAGACGCCCATGGAGGCGGGGTCCACCCAGCGGAACGCGAGCGCGTTGCCGAGGAGCGATGCGAGGTTCAAGACGATCACGGACACCGTGAAGAGGACCGCCGTGCGCTGCTCCTGGGCCTGCGTGCGCAGGAGCGCCGAGGCCTGGGCCACCGAAGGCAGCCAGCTCGGCCATCGGGCGGGGGAGGTGGGCGCGGACGAGCTCATGGCGGCGAGAATCCCTCGACGGTTCCAGGCTCAGGCCACTCGCGCCTCGCGGCGCGGCGGGGTCTCCGGCGGCAGGTCGCCGGCCACGATCGCGTAGAACACGTCCGCGTCCGGGCGGGCCTGCCGGACCCTCGAGGAAGAGGTCCCTCGCCCGATACGAGGGGCTGAAGGCGTCGAACGAGAACTCGGAGAACACGAGGTCGAGGTACTCGCGGGCGCGGGCCTGCTTTCGTCGTCGGGGGCACCGCCGCCGTAGGCCAGGCGGGTGACCGCGTCGAAGTAGCCGGCGATGGAGCGCGGGCTCGTCCACGAGGCCGAGCTCGTGGTACTTGGGCCGGGCCGCAGCCATCACGGGGATGCCCCGCGCCACCATGTCGACGCCGATCGAGCTGATCCAGACGAGCCCGCCCGCGAGGCCGGGCATGAGGGCGTAGCTGCTCACGTCCTCGTCGCCCGCCGATCACGAGGACGTTCGGAGCGTCCCCCGCGAGCTCGCCGCGCGACCTCGCCCATGCGCACGACCACCTTGCGGTTCGGAGGAAGGCCTCGTCGGGATGCGCGCGCACGATGAGGTTCCACTCGGGACGGGCCCGGAAGAAGTCGATCGTCTGCCGCAGCCAGTCCCGCTGGTTCGGAAGAGGGAGGGCCGGCGCAGGGTCGAGCTGTCGCCCACCACGTTCGTGGCGAGCAGGAACGACGGCGCCCGGACGCTCGCGGAAGGCGCGCCACCGCCGGGGGCAGCGGCGCGGGCGCTCGGCGTGCGCTGCACGCGGTGCAGCGCTCGGGCGGCGCCTCGTCGTCCGCGAGCGCGCCCTTCCTGGAAGCGAAGGAGCGCTCGCGTCGCGCTGCTCGCGCGCCGCGTCCCAGTCTCCGAGCGGCACGCAGCCAGCCCTCGAGGTTGTACTCGAGGGCGGGCGCGTTCAGGTTGCAGATCATGTGACCCGGCCGCCAGGCCCAGCCCTTCGACGGTGAGGACCTCGACTCCCGCCCGACGGGCCGCCTCGCAGGCGGCGGGACTGCGCCCGATGAGGCCGCTGTAGCAGACGAGCCGCGACACGGGGTTCACGCGGAGGATGCGCTCGATGGCCGCACGCGGTGTCCGCGAGCATCTCCTCCGACCGCGCGCACCGCCCGCCGATAGGCGGGGGCCCGGGGGCCCTCCTCGTTCTCCTCGACGTGCAGGTCGTAGGCGGCGACGGTGGGCGCGAACTCCCGCGCGAAGTCGCGCGTAGGCCTCGGCTCGTCCGGGGCGCGGGCGCCAGTGGTCGAGGTCGACGAGGCGGATGTCCGGAATCGTCTCCACTCCCGCCCAGAAGCCGAGCTGGTCGACCCCGGCCACCCGCACGAGCGGGTAGATCCGCTTGATCTCCGACGACGAGTAGACGAGGGTCGTGGCCACACCGCGCCGGCGGAGCTGGCAGGCCGCGTACACCGCCCACTCGATCCAGGTGCGGTTGCGGAAGGCCGTGAGCATGACCGACCGCCGCACCTCGCTCGGCGCGAGCGACGAGGTCCAGCTCGTGAGGGCGAGGCGGGGGAGCGCCGTCTCCGTGATCGCCCGTCCGCGCATCCACTGGGCGACCCCCACCGCCGCGCGGCGCAGGCGATGGATCACCTTCACCATGCCTCCACCAGCGTCTTGCGCACGCTCATCGGGACAGGCCTCCCCCCGCGGCCACCGGCCGCATCCGTCGCGGGACGGGCTCCAGACGATGGAACGTGGGGACGAGCGCGTCGAGCAGGCGCAGCGCCTCCTCCTCGTCGCGCGCGCGCAGGCTCGTCTCGAGCGCGGCCATCAGCTCGCGGCAGCGCTGTGGGCGCGGGGAGCCGGCCGCGGATGCGCAGCAGCTTCGCGTGCTGCACGGGCTCGGCGCTTCCTCGGCCTCGTCGACGCAGGCTCTCGTGCAGCTTCTCTCCGGGCCGCAGGCCGATGATCTCGACCTCGATGTCCTTGCCCGGCTCGTAGCCGTAGAGGCGGATGAGGTTGTGGGCGAGGTCCAGGACGCGCACCGGCTCGCCCATGTCGAGGATGTAGACCTCGCCGCCCTCGGCCGATGCGGGTGGCCTGGAGGATGAGGCCGCAGGCCTCGGGGATGGTCATGAAGAAGCGCGTGGCCCGCGGGTCGGTCACGGTGACCGGTCCGCCCCGGGCGATCTGCTCGTGGAAGAGGGGCAGCACGCTCCCGTTCGAGCCCGAGCACGTTGCCGAAGCGCACGGCGGCGAAGCGCGTGGCGCGAGCCGCGCGGCGAGCGACTGCACGTAGGTCTCGGCCGCCCGCTTGGTGGCGCCCATCACGCACGAGGGAGCCACCGCCTTGTCGGTGGACACGAGGGTGAAGTTGGCGACGCCCGTGCTGCGAGCGCGAGGTCGGCGAGGCGCGCAGGTCGCCGCAGGTGTTGGTGGCGATCGCCTCGAGCGGGTTGCTCCTCGCACAGGGGCACGTGCTTGAGGGCGGCGGCGTGCAGGATCACGTCGGGCCGCTCCGCTCTCCAGCACCTCGGCCATGCGGGGGCGATCGCGGACGGACGCGAGCACGGCCACCGCCCGATCGCCGAGGGATGGCCCGCACCTGGCGGTGGACGTCGTAGAGCGGCGTCTCCGCGGAGTCGAGCAGCAGCAGCCGGCGGACGCGGCCGAGGTCGCCCTGGCGCGAGCTGGCGCCGCGAGCTCGCTGCCGATGCTGCCCCCCGCGCCCGTGACGAGGACGGTCTTGCCGTCGAAGAAGCGCTGCAGCTCGACGGCGGCCAGGTCCACGGTGTCGCGGCTCAGGAACGTCTCCTCGGGCATGGGCACGGCGTGGACGATGGCGGCCTTGCCGCGCAGGAGGGCCTCGAGCGGGCGGCATCACGCGGACGTCGCGCACCCCGCGGGCGAGCTCGGCGATCCGCCGCAGCACGCGGGGAGGCGCGGACGGGATGGCCACGATCACCTGGTCGATCGGCCGCCGGCGGGGGATCTCCGGCGAGGTCCTTGGTCGTGCCGAGGATGGGCCGGCCCAGGAGGGTCGCCTTCTGCTTGTCCGGGTCGTCGTCCACGAAGCCCACCACCTCCACCTCGTGGCGGCGGCTCATCAACAGGTCCTTGGCCAGGGCGACGCCCCGCCCGGCCCGCCCCCACGATGAGGACGCGCTTCAGCGGCGCGCGGGCGAGCGCGGGAGCGGCCGATGAGGCCCTCCCGCAGGACGCGCCAGGCGAGGCGCGACGTCGCGACCAGGCCGATCGTGAGCATCCAGTCGATGACGAGGACGCCTCGGGAGTAGGGGCGGTGCCCGGGGAGGACGGACCAGGGCGAAGACGGCCAGGCTCGCGAGCGTGCCGTTGCGCACGATGACCAGGAGGTCGGGAACCGTCGCGTAGCGCGTCAGCCCGCGGTAGGTGCCGGCGAGGACGAACACGAGCGCCTTGATCGACACCACCACGGTCAGGACGGTCCGGACGAAGTGCTCCCACGCCGCGGGGTAGGGATGGAGGTCGACGCGCACGAAGTAGCGCACGCCGCGTACGCCACGACGAACAGGACGACGTCGAGGGCGAGCACGAAGACCCGCCGGCGCTTCGAGAAGACCGCCAGCTCACGGACGGATCTCCGCGATGAGGCCGTAGCGAACGCCCTTCGTAGGACAAGATGGGGAGGTTGCTCACGCGACGCGCCCACAGCACGTGGCCTCCGATGCGCAGGCGTCTCGCCGAAGAGCCGGTAGCAGGCTGGAGCCCGCCCGTGTAGCGGTGGTCGACGCGCATCGCGAGGTGGAAAGCGTCCGGGTAGGGGTAGCGGGAGCAGGTACTCCGCCTACTCGAAGCCGCCGGAGGCCACGCCGACGAGGGCGAAGGGGAGGTCGAAGATGGCTTCCCCGAGCACCCGCTCGTAGATGAAGGCGTTCCGGTAGCGGAGCGTCTGGACCTCCACGAGGCTCGACGCATAGACGACGTCGCGCTCGCGCGAGGACGCGGAGGCGCGCGCGGCGGCCCACGGGGCAGCGCCACGTCGGCGGAGACCACGGGACCCTCGTAGGGAGGCGTGCCGTCGGCGAGCGTCCCCGGGAACACGCGCCTTCCCGCGAGCAGCCGGCCGGTGAGGAGGCCGCGGCCCGAGAACTCGAAGCCCGCCGAGGTAGCGGCCGCGATTCGCGCTCGCGGGGGAAGCTCGGAGGCTGGCTGAAGAACTGGTCCTCGATGGCCTCCGCGGAGACGAGGAGCGTGGTGCGGTTCGTGAGGGCGAAGCGCAGCTGGGCGGTTCCGCTGAGCGTGTTGCGGTCGAGGGCCTGCTTGATGTCCCCGCCCAGCCGGAACTCCCCGGGAGCGAACGTGTAGACCTCGGCCATCCCCTGGACGGTCGCCGAGAGCTTCCGCGTGACCTGCCAGGTGAGGCCCGCGTAGCCGCGCTTCTCCTGGCGCTTGATCCGGTCGTCCACGTCGATCGAGAAGCGCTGCGTGAACTGCCCGCCGCCCGCCTCCCCCGAAGAGCGTGACGGCCCGAGCGTGCAGCTCGGCTCTCCCCTCGCCCTGGAAGTCGAGGGACCGCTCGTCGTCCTGCCGCCGGTAGTAGAACAGGTCGGCCGCGCCGGATCCCGTGATCCAGAGCCGCCGCCCCACCGGGAGCATCCCGTCCACGCGCGGGCTCACGATCGTCACCGCGTCCCGAGTGGGGTCGTCGAACGACTGGAAGACGTTCGTGTCGATCCCGCTCGCGAGCCGCAGCCGCGGCTTGACGTAGAGGGGGCCGAGCTTGTGCCGCGGCAGGTTGCGACGGTTCTCCGCCGCCCCCGAGGAGACGGGGAAGGAGAGGGCTCCCAGGAGGAGCGCCGCGGCCGCCGCCCTCAGCGCCCGCATTCCGGGGAAGTGGGGGTGGGCAGCTCGGTGACGGTGACGCTCTGGGAGACGATGCCCCGCCCACCCTTCTCGTCCACGGCCACGAGGGCCACTCCGTAGGTGACGTTCAGGCAGCGGGCGGACGTGTCCGTGAAGACGTGGGTGAGGGAGCTGCTCGTCCGTCGTCCGGGTCGTGCCGTCCCCGAAGTTCCAGTCGTAGGAGACGATCTGCCCGTCGAGGTCCCGCGATCCCTGGGCGTTGAAGGCGACCGTCGTCTGGCCGCTGTAGATCGGAGCCACCGGCGTGAAGAAGAAGCTGGGACGCGGCGGCTCGTTCGGCACGTCGGGAGAGGCGGGAAGCTCCTCGCAGGCGGGGAAGAGCAGGAGAAGCGGCAGTACGCGGAGGACTCGCATCATGACGACCTCCGGAAGCTGGATGAGCGATTGGATACGGGCGGCGGGGGAATCGATCGGGGGGCCGGCCGTCGGAAGGGCTGGACGGTGGCGGGCGGTCCGTAGTCGTAGCGGTGGCGGTCGGGGCGCGCGCGGTTCAGGACGACGCCCACGACGTTGCCGCCGGCGTTGGAGATGCGGTCGAGCACGTGGAGGACGGCGCTACGACCGACCTTCTCCGACCGCGCGACCACGAGGACGCCGTCCGCGAGAGGGGCGAGGACGAGGGCGTCCGCGATCGTCCCCGCCGGGGGCGTGTCCACGACGATGCGGTCGTAGGCCCTCCGCAAGGTGTCGAAGAGCTCTCGGAGCGCCCCGCTGGCCAGGAGGTCCGTGGTGCTCATGGGTGCGGGCGCCCCGCACGCGAGGAGGTTGAGCCGCGTCCCCGGGACGCGCTGTACCGCCTGGAGCGGGTCGGCGCTTCCCGTGAGAACGTCGGAGAGGCCGGGGACGCGCCGCGTGGGAAGGAGCGTGTGCAGCGAGGGCCGCCGGAGATCGGCGTCCACGAGCAGCACGCGCTCCTCGGTCTGGGCGAGGCTCAAGGCGAGGTTCAGGGAGGTGAGGGTCTTCCCCTCGCCGGGGAGCGCCGACGTCACGAGCAGGATGTGTCCGCTCTCCACACGCGTGACGGGGTGCAGGGCGGTGCGGAGCACGCGGTAGCCCTCGGCGAAAGGCTCGCGTCCGAGTTCCCCGATGAGGGCGGGCGTCTGCCGCGAGTGGGTCTCGGGAATGACCCCGAGAAGGGGCAGCCCCAGCAGCCGGACGTCGCTCGGCCGGCCCACCGAGGTGTCGAGGTAGTCCCGGAAGAATGCGGCGGCGACGGCGCACCCCAGCCCGAACACGAACGCGAGCGCGAGGTCCCGAAGAGGCTGGGGACGGAGGGGAGAGCGGGGGACGATCGCGGGATCGATCACGTGGACGTTGGAGGACTGGAGGTCCCGGGCCACGTCCGTCTGCTTCTGGCGCGTGAGGATGTTGTCGGAGAGCGTCTTGCTCGCCTCCAGGTCGCGTTTCAACGCGTCGTACGTGACGCTCCGCCGGGAGAGGTCCTGGGCTTCGGCCTTCGCCGATTCCAGCGCCGCCGCCACGCCCCCTTCCTGCGAGAGCGCGACCTGATATTCGTTCTGGGCGGCGCGGACGATGCGCCGGGCCTCGAGTGCTATCTTCTGGCGCGTGCCCTCGATCTGGCTGCGCAGCCTCACCACCTCCGGGTGCTCCTGCAGGTAGCCCTTGGCCTCCAGCACCGCGCCCTGGCGCTCGAGCGTCGCGAGCTCCGTGCGGAGGGTCTGGATGAGGGGATTCCTGAGGACGTCGGGCAGCTCCTCGACGTTGCCCCCGCTCATCGCCTGGTAGGTAGCCTCCTTCTCGAGCCGGCGCGTCTTGGCCGCGTTGAGCGAGCCCCCCAGGTCCTTGAGCTTCTGCTCGACGAGCTCCCGGCGCTCCTCCACGTTGGCGAGGCCTTCCTGCTCCTGAAACTTCTGGAGGGCGAGGGCCGCCGACTCCACCTTCTTCGACTGCTCCTGCGTCTCGTTGACGAGCCACACTCCCGCCGCCGCGGAGACGCGATAACGGAACTCGAGGGTCTGTTGGATGTAGGCGTCGACGACGGCGTTCACCGCGTCCGCGGCGAGGAGGGGCCGCTCCGCCTGGAAGCTGACGGCCACGAGCTGGCTGTTCTTCACGGGCTGAACGCGCAGGCGGTCGAGGAACTGGTCGATCACGCGCTCGAGGACGAGCGACGTTCCCGGAGCGGCGTCCGGGGCCACGCGCTCTCCCTCCGGCCGGGGACCTCCGAACTCCGGATCGTCCTCGAGGTTGAGCTTCTCCACCACGCGGCGGGCGAGCAGCCGGCTCTGGAGGAGGCGGTACTGGGTCTGGTAGAAGCTGTCCCAGACGTCGGCGGCCCGCGCGTTCTTCTCGAAGTCGAGGACGTTCGGGGCGTCTCGCTCGATCAGGACCTGCGCCGTGGACTGGTAGACGGGCCGGGTGAGCGCGAGCCGCACGGCCGCCCCCAGCAGCACCACGGTGAACACGAAGAACGCGAGCCAGCGGCGGCGGACGACGACATGCCAGTAGTCCCTGAGGTGAAGGGATTGATAGGGGACTAGCTCGTTCCGAGGGAGGGTCTCAGGCATCACGCCTCTTAGGACGTCCGAAGCGGACGCCGCCGCGGCCCGATGGAGAGCCGCCACGTCCCCTTTCGCAAGGGCTGTGCCATCACGCGCGGATCGAGAGACCGCGGAGAAATGCGGCGAGGCGCGCGGCAACGTCACGCCCGCACGGTGATCGACGCGCGCCGAACGCCGCGCGCGAGGCCGATGTGGACACTCCGTGAGCAGGATGTGCACCGCGCGAAGGGAAGAAACTACATCTAGTGCACTTCCTTCACCTCATTGTGACCCGTCTCACACGAGACACCCGGCGTTCCGCGGAGCGTCGGGGTCGGCCGGGTTGATCGACTCGAAGCTCACGA
This sequence comes from uncultured Acidobacteriota bacterium, assembly GCA_963742595.1. Lineage (GTDB taxonomy): Bacteria > Acidobacteriota > Vicinamibacteria > Fen-336 > Fen-336 > CAVPGH01. Next base: position 4,636,424 of record CAVUMT010000001.1, read on the forward strand.
CTCGGGGAATGCGGAGGGCCGAGGCGCTTCCGCGGGCACTGGCACGTCGCGTGCAGACGTCGCTGCGTGCACCAACGGTAATCGAACGGGCCCTGTGCAAATCGAAAAGAACTTCGCCTCCTACATCGTCTTCTCCGAGGACACCATCGTCAACGCCCTGCGGAAGATCGGCGAGAACAAGAAGAGGATCGTCTTCACCGTCTCCTCCTCGGGGGTCTTGGAGGGATCCGTCACCGATGGGGACTTCCGGCGCTGGCTGATCGCCCAAGACTCCATCGACCTCCGAAAGCCGGTCTCGAACATCGCCAATCGGAGCGTCTCCTACGTTCCCGTAGACGAAGACCATACCAAGATCCGCGGCTTGTTCTCCGAGCGCATCCTGTTCATTCCCCTGGTCGACAAGCACCATCATCTGGTGGCGGTGGCCTCCGCCCGACCTCAGCCCATCCGTCTGGGCCGCTTCGAGATCAGCCAGGACTCCAGGACTTTCGTGGTCGCGGAGATCGGCATCAATCACAACGGCAGCTTCGATCTGGCCCGGAAGCTCGTGGATGCCGCGATCGACGCCGAGGCCGATTGCGCCAAGTTCCAGATGCGGCACCTGCAAAGCCTCTACCGGAATGGCGGCGACTCGAACGATGCCAGGGAGGACGTGGGGTCTCAATACACGTTGGATCTCCTTTCCCGCTTTCAATTGAGCTCCCAGGAGATGTTTCGGCTCTTCGACTACTGCAAAGAGCGGGGAATCCTCCCGTTGTGCACGCCCTGGGACCTCGCCAGCTTGCGGGAGCTCGAGGACTACGGAATCGAAGGGTTCAAGGTGGCTTCCGCGGACCTAACGAATCATCAGCTGCTGACGGCCATGGCCAGCACCGGCAAGCCCATCATTTGTTCGACGGGCATGTCCCGGGAGAACGAGATCCTGGAGGCGGTTCAGATCTTCAAGAGGCACGGGAGCCCCTACGTCCTCCTGCACTGCAACTCCACGTACCCCGCCCCCTTCAAGGACGTTCACCTCAACTACCTGGAGCGCCTCAGGGAGATCGGCGATTGTCCCGTGGGCTATTCCGGGCACGAGCGCGGCCATGCCGTCGTCCTTGCCGCAGTCGCCAAGGGAGCCACGGTCGTGGAAAAGCATTTCACCCTCGACCGTGACATGGAGGGCAACGACCACAAGGTGAGCTTGCTTCCCGACGAGTTCAAGGAGATGGTCAAGCGCATCCGCGAGGTGGAGGAGTCGCTCGGGAGCCACTCGGAAAGGAGCCCTTCCCAGGGAGAGCTCATGAACCGGGAGAGCCTGGCGAAGAGCCTGGTCATCAATCGGGACCTGGTGAAGGGAGAGGTGATCGGAGAGGACATGATCGAGGCGCGCAGCCCCGGCAAGGGTCTGCAGCCCAACCGACTGAAGGAGCTCGTGGGCAAGAAGGCCGTTCGCGCGCTCAAGGCCGGGGATTTCTTCTTCGCCAGCGATTTGAAGGACTACGCCGTGGAAGGCCGGAGCTACCGCTTTCGGAGACCATGGGGCGTGCCCGTCCGCTTCCACGACTATCGCTCCCTGATGGCGAAGTCCAACCCGGATTTCCTCGAATTCCACCTGAGCTACAAGGACATGGAGCTGAACGTCGAGGATTTCTTCGATCGGCGCCACGATCTGGATTTCGTGGTCCACAGCCCCGATCTCTTCTCCGGCGACCACCTTCTGAACCTGGCCGCGGCCGATCCGGCCTACCGCCGGCGATCGATCGCTGAGCTCCAGCGCGTGGTCGACATCACCCGCGCCCTCAAACCCTACTTCCGACCGGCCCGGAGGACGCTGATCGTGGCCAGCGTCGGCGGATTCAGCAAGGAGGGCCACGTTCCCGAAACCGCGCGGCCCGCCATGTACGAGCTGATCGCCGACAGTCTGGGAAGAGTGGATACGGAGGGGGTGGAGATCATTCCCCAGACCCTTCCCCCCTTCCCCTGGTATTTCGGCGGACAGCTCTACTTGAACCTCTTCGTCACCCCCGAGGACACACTGGCCTTCTGCCGAAAATACAACTACCGCCTCTGCCTGGATATCTCCCACAGCAAGCTCGCCTGCAACCACCATCGGCTCTCCTTCCAGGATTTCGTTCGGGCCCTGGCCCCCCATGCCGCGCACCTGCACGTGGTGGACGCCCGCGGGGTGGACAGCGAGGGCCTGCAGATCGGGGACGGGGAGGTGGACTTCAAGATGCTCGCCGAGGAGTTGGACCGCTTCTGCCCGCGGGCCTCCTTCATCCCGGAGATCTGGCAGGGCCACAAGAACGAAGGAGAAGGATTCTGGGTCGCCCTGGACCGGCTGGAGAGATGGTTCTGATCGACCGCAGGCGCGGGAGCCGAGGTGGCGATGGCTGAGCCCCGCGTCGTCGGCCTCGTCCCCCTGCGGGGAGGGTCGAAGAGCATTCCCTTCAAGAACGTCAAGGAGCTCGCGGGCAAGCCGATGTGCGCCTGGGTGCTGGAGGAGGCCCTCCGAGTCCCGTGCATCGACAGGGTCTTCGTCTCCACCGACTCCCCGGAGATCGCGGACACGGTCAAGGGCATCGATGCGCGGATAGGTATCGTGGAAAGGCCTTCCGAGCTCGCCCGGGACACGTCCAGCACGGAGTCGGCGATGTTGCATTTTGCCGGCTGCGTCCCCTTCGACTACCTGTTCACCATCCAGGCCACCTCGCCTCTCACCCGCGCCGCGGATCTCCAGGAAGGCTTCGAGCGGCTGATCGCCAACGGCTGGGATTCCCTCCTGACGGCGGTCAGGATCAGGCGGTTCTTCTGGACTTCGGACGGGAGGCCTCTCAACTACGATCCCGGTCGTCGACCACGCCGGCAGGACTTCGAGGGTGTCTTCATGGAGAACGGGGCCTTCTACATCACCCGGAGGGACATCCTGGAAAAGTCCGAGTGCCGTCTGGGAGGCAGGATCGGAGTCTACGAGATGGACTCGACTCATGCCGCGGAGCTCGACGAGCCGGCGGACTGGACGCTCCTCGAGGACCTTCTGCTCAAACGCCCGGCCGCCTCCGAGGCCGTGAGAGCACGCGAGAGATGAACTCCATCGAGGAGCTAGCTCGTTGTCCATTGTGCGCGTCGACGAGGAGGGCCCGGTTCGATTCGCGGGAATCCCACGGGGAGCGGATCCAGAACTGGATCTGCCGCGGGTGCGGCCTCGTCTTCATGTCCCCACGTCGCACGCCGGAGGAGCTCGCCGCGTTCTACGAGCGTGGCTACAGGACCGCGCAGCAAGGGACGGAAGAGCCGACGCTGGACAAGCTCAGGTTCGAAGAGCGGCGGGCCGAAGGGCAGCTCGCCATGTTTCGCCAAGGCGCAGAATCCATTCAGGACTTTCTCGAGGTGGGATGCGGAGGGGGCCGGCTCATGCGCCTGGTGGAGGAGCGGCTGGGGGCCCGCGCGGTAGGCATCGAGCCCGGGGCCGCCTATCGCGACTTCCTTCGCCGCGAAGGTCTGACGGTGTACGTCAGCCTGGATGCGCTGCTGGAGCGTGAACCAGAGCCGCGCTTCGACCTGATCTCTTTGTCGCACGTCCTCGAACACCTGCCGGATCCGGTGGCCTATCTCACGAGACTCCGGCGGGCGTTGCTGAAACCCACGGGTCGCATCTACGTCGAGGTCCCCAACCTGTTGGCCCACACCTCGTTCGAGCCGGGCCATCTCTACTCCTTCACCGCTCGTACCCTGCGCCGAACCGTGGAGGCGGCCGGCTTTGGCGTGACCTTCCTGGAGCTTCACGCCCGTCCCCGAAAGGGCGACCCGCGGCTCCACTACATCAGCATGATCATTGCGCCGGAGGAGGGTCGGAGGAGCCTTGACGTCGGTCCGAAGACGCCCGCTCCCGCCGTCACGTTCATGCGCCGAGTGGTGGGTCGAAACGGCCTCGATCACCCGCTATGGTTTCTCCGCAATCGAGCGGCGCGTACAGTGGCCTGGCTGCGCGCGCGAGCAGCGCCGCCCGTCGAGGCAGCAGACGGCCACTGAGTGGCTAGTCTCCCTCCCGCACGGGCCGGGTCGAACCCCACCAGATGTACAGGCAGAGGCCGACGAACAGCAGGGCGGAAACGGTCTGCGACACGGGGGCGTTGTCGTAGAACGGCGTCTTGATCCAGTCCTCGGTGTAGCCGGGGACGAGCCGGAGCGCGGCTCCGAAGACGCCCCCGAGGGCGCCTCCCGCCATGAGACCTGAGGCGATCACGATGCCGCGTTCGCGGATGGAGGGGCGCCCTTCTGACTCCGCCTTCTTGTTCAGGAAATGGACGAGGAAGCCGCCGACGAGGGCGGGCGTGTTCAGCTCCAGGGGAAGGTACATGCCGAGGGCGAAGATGAGAGCGGGCACGCTCAGCATCTCCATGACGAGGGCGAGCACCGCCCCCGCGCCGAAGAGGATGTAGGCGATCGGCTTCTGGCTCATGAAGCCCTCCACGAGCGATTTCATGATCGCGGCCTGGGGCGACGGCAGGACCACCCGCGTGTCGCCCGGAACCGCTTCCCCGAACTGGAACGCCTGGGCGAGGAGGACGATCGTGAGCGCGGCGAAGATCGCAGAGAGCACCACCCCCAGGAACTTCACCTTCTCCTGTGCCGCGGGGGTGGAGCCCAGCCAGTAGCCCGTCTTGAGGTCGGTGACCGTCTGCCCGGAGACCGAAAGGGCCGTGCAGACCATCCCCGCGATCGCCATCACGAAGAACATCCCCGTGGTCCCGGAGAGCCCGAAGCGGAGGAGCACCACCGAGGACACGATGATCGTCAGCATGGTCATCCCGGAGACCGGATTGCGCGACGTGGTGGCGATCGCGTTTGCGGCCACGGACGTGAAGAAGAAGGAGAAGGCGAGCGTCAGCAGGAGCCCCACGAGCACCACGGCCACGGAGGTCCCGAGGCTCGCGAAGAAGACGCCCGCGGAGAGGGCGGACACGAGGACTCCCCCGAGGATCCAGGTCACGGGGATGTCGCGGTCCGTGCGCTCCTCGCCCGCGGCCTCGCCATGACGGAACGCGCGCGCGGCGATCGAGAAGGAGCCCGCGACCACCCGGAGCGACTTGATGATCCCGAAGATGCCCGCGGTGGCGATGGCCCCTACCCCGACGAAGCGCACGTAGCCCCGGAAGATCTGGTTGGCCGTCATCTCCGCGATGGGGAGCGTGCCCGGGTAGACGACGAGGTCGGGGGCGTTCCGCCCCACCATCCAGATGAGGGGGACGAGGACGAAGTTGGCGGTGAAGCCGCCCGCGCAGAGCAGCAGCGAGGCGCGCAGGCCCATCACGTAGCCGAGGCCGAGGATGAACGCGACCGCGTCGAAGCTCGCCACCACGCGCACCCGGTCCGCGAGCGCGCGTACCGGGGCGAGGAAGGCGAAATCCAGGAACTCCGCCCACACGTGGAAGGTCGTGACCAGGAAGTCGTAGACGCCGGCGAGGCCCGTGGCCTGGAGGAGGAGCTTGGCCTGGGAGCCGCCCTTCTCGCCCGTCACGAGCACCTCGGTGATGGCGGTGGCCTCGGGGTAGGGCAGCTGGCCGTGCATCTCGCGCACGAAGTAGCGCCGCAGCGGGATCAGGAAGAGCACGCCCAGGCAGCCCCCGGCCACGCAGATGAACGTCGTCTGCACCGGGTGGGGGTCGAGCTTGAGGATGTAGAGGGCGGGCAGCGTGAAGATCGCCCCCGCCACCACCGAGCCGGAGACTCCGCCGATCCCCGTGATGATCACGTTCTCGAGGATGCTGGAGCGGCGCGCGTAGGTGCGGGCGAGGCCGATGGCGAGTATGGAGATGGGGATCGCCGCCTCCATGACCTGGCCGACCTTGAGCCCCGAGTAGGCGGAGGCCACGGTGAAGACGACGCACAGGAGGACGCCCCAGATGACGGAGCGGGGAGTGGCCTCGGGCAGTCGCGCGCCGGGAGGGACGACCGGCCGATAGGCGTCTCCGGGGGCGAGCGCCTTGTACGCGTTGGCAGGAAGCGACCGGGTGTCCGGAGCGTCCATCTCTCCTCCTCTCAGTCGGCGAGCAGCTCGGGGAGGAGGCGCCCGCTCGGGCCCTGGACGAACTCGTCGAAAGCCTGCACGTTGTCGGGAGCGTCGGCGTTCACGAGCCAGGTCCGGGCGCCGTGGGCCCGCGCCGCGGAGACGAGGCCGGCGGCGGGATAGACGAGGCCGGAGGTTCCCACCGCCAGATAGACGAGCGGGCCGGCCTTTCCCTCGTGCAGGAAGGTCTCGATCCGCGCGAGATGCCGGGGATCGAGCATCTCGCCGAACCAGACGATGTTGGGGCGCAGCAGGCTCCGCCGGCCCGCCCTCTCGCAGATCTCGCAGACGGGCAACCGCCCCGCGTACACCGTCTCGTCCTCGAACGGCGCGCGCCCGCACGTCGAGCACTTCGTCTGGAAGAGGTTCCCATGGATCTCCACGAGGTGCCGGCTCCCCGCGCGGGCGTGGAGGCCGTCCACGTTCTGCGTGACGAGGAGGAAGCGCTCTCCGAGGCGGGCCTCCACATCGGCGAGGGCGCGGTGGCCCGGGTTGGGCGCGCACTCCCGCGCGCGCGACCGCCTCTCCGAGTAGAAGCGCCAGACGAGCTCCGGGTCCTCTTCGAAGCCCTCCGGCGAGGCCACCTTCTCCACGGGGTGGTTCTCCCAGAGGCCTCCCGCGTCCCGGAAGGTGGGGATGCCGCTCTCCGCGGAGACCCCTGCTCCGGTGAGGACGAGAAGCCGGGCATCGGGGGCGAGACGGAGCCGTCTCGCCTCGCGGGGGGACGCGGCCAACGGTGACGGGAGCCTAGACGATCCGGAGCTGGGCGACCTGCGAGATGACGTTGCCCCGCGCGTCGCGCAGCCAGACCACGATGCTCACGACCGCGAAGCGCCCGCCGTCGGGCAGCGAGTAAAGGAAGCCCCCGTTGAAGGTCAGGGTTCCCCGCGCGGCGAGGTTGACGGAGCCGTTCGTGGAGGAGGCGACGAGGTCCGCGCCGGAGTAGGTGAGCACGAGGTCCACGAGATAGACGTCGATCGTGGTGACGGTAGCGGCGATGCCCCCGGTCTCGCGCACCGCGGTCTGCCACGAGATCGCCCAGGGGAAGGTCGCATCCCCCGTGGCCACCGCGGGGACGAGAGTGGGGTTCGCGGTGACCGTGACCTGGGCGATCGTTGCTTCCGGCTCCGACGCCGTGGTCGTGCCGTTCGAGTCCGTCGTTTCGTCGTCGTTGCAGGCCGGCAGGAGGGCAACGAGAGCAAGGGCCAGGACTGTCTTCCGCAAGGGCAACCTCCCTTTCAGGGGAATCCTCCGGTGCGCGCCCCTCCGAAGGCAGTCCGTACCTCCGACGGGCTCTCCGTGAGCCCTATCATACGGCAAAGGTCATGGAATGGAACGAGTTGCCCTGACGGCGATAATGGAGCCGTGGCTCTCCAGGAGAAGCTGGAGACGCTTCCCCTGCGCCCCGGCGTCTACCTCTTCAAGAACGCGGCGGGGGAGGTCGTGTACGTGGGGAAAGCCCGCGTGCTGCGCGACCGCGTCCGCTCCTACTTCCAGGCCGCCCGCGCGCCCGTCGAGATCCAGAAGTCGCGGATGGTGGAGGACATCGCCGACCTCGACCTCGTGGTGACGGACACGGAGATGGAGGCCCTCGCCCTCGAGAACAACCTCATCAAGCGCCACCAGCCGCCTCTACAACATCCGGCTCCGCGACGACAAGAACCATCCTTACCTGAAGCTGACCCTCGCCGAGGACTATCCCGCGCCTCTACGTGGTACGGCGGCCGGCGGAGGACGGCAACGCCTACGGCGGCCCCTACATCCCGGCGAGCCTGGGCCGGAAGACGGCGGGGCTCGTGCGCAAGCTCTTCGGCATCCGCTCCTGCAAGGAGACGCTCAACGGCCGGCGTCCCCGTCCGTGCCTCCAGTACCAGATCAAGCGCTGCCTCGCCCCCTGCGTGGCCGAGGTCTGCGCCCTCGACCACTACCGGCAGTCCTGCGAGGACGCCCGGCTCTTCCTGGAAGGGCGGACGGAGGAGGTGGTGAAGCGCCTGCGGGTGGAGATGCAGGAAGCCTCGAGGGAAGACCGGTTCGAGGAGGCGGCCTCGCTCCGCGACCAGGTGCGGGCCCTGCGAACGGCTGGAGACGCCCCAGAAGATCACGACCACCGACCTCGAGGAGCGCGACCTCTTCGCCGCGTGCGTGGAGGGCGAGCGGGCGGCCGTCCAGGTGTTCTCCGTGCGCGACGGCAAGGTGGTGGCGCGCGAGGGCTACCTGCTCGACAAGCTGGCCGAGCCCGAGCGCGTGCTCTCCGCGGCCGTCCAGCAGTACTACGCGGCCGCCGGCCGCTACGTGCCGCGGGAGGTCCTCGTGCCCGGGGAGATTCCCGACCGCGAGCTGCTCGAGGCGTGGCTGGGCGCGACGACGCGGCACCCAGGTCCAGATCCGCGTCCCGCAGCGCGGCGAGAAGTTCCGGCTCCTCGACCTCGTGGTCCGCAACGCCCGCCTCGCCTTCGATCTCGAGTGGAAGCACCCCCGCCGCCAGTCCCAGGAGATCCTGCGGGCGCTTCGCGACCTGCTCGACCTGGAGGTGGAGCCCCGCCGGATCGAGTGCTTCGACATCTCGAACATCCAGGGGTCCGACATCGTGGCGTCCATGGTGGTGTTCGAGGACGCGTTCCCCAGGAAGTCGGACTACCGGAAGTTCCGGATCCGGGGCGTCTCGGGAGCGCCCGACGACTTCGCCTCCATGCGCGAGGTGGTGGGGCGGCGCTACAAGCGCGTCTGCTCGAAGAGGGCAAGGAGCTGCCCGACCTCGTGCTCATCGACGGCGGAAAGGGCCAGCTCGGGGCCGCCGCGGCCGCCCTCGACGAGCTGGGGATCGGCGACCAGCCGGTGGCCAGCCTCGCCAAGAGGGAGGAGCTCATCTTCCTGCGCGGGCGCGAGGAGCCGATCGCCCTCCCGCGCGCGTCGCCCGTTCTCCAGCTCGTCCAGCGCGTGCGGGACGAGGCGCACCGGTTCGCGATCGGCTTCCATCGGCAGACGCGATCGAAGCGGACGCTGCACTCCGAGCTGGACGAGATCGCGGGAGTGGGCCCGGCGACCCGCCGCAAGCTCCTCTCCCGCTTCGGGTCCGTTCGGGGCGTGCGGTCGGCGAGCGAGGCGGAACTGTCGGCGGCGGTGGGCAAGGCCACGGCCGCCCGCGTGCGCGCGCATTTCGAACGCCACTAACCGGTCCCGACGGAGCGGCCGTCCTCGCTTGCACCATCCGGTCGGGACCGGTTAGTTTTTGGCCGCGATTTCCAGCACACGGAGGTTCCCCCATGGCCGACCCCAAGTCCGTTCTCGCCTCCCGCCGAGCCTTCCTCGCTTCCGCCTCCAGTGCGTTGCTCGCCTCCCCCTTCCTTTCGAGGCCCGCCTGGCCCCAGGTCCCCGACTTTCCCCTGCCCGATCTCCCCGGGAAGAAGCTCGGCTTTGCGATCGTCGGCCTGGGCCGCCTCGCCGTGAACCAGATCCTCCCCGCTATCGTCCGGTGCCGCCAGTCGCGGGTGGTGGCACTCGTGAGCGGCCGGCCGGAGAAGGCCCGTCACCTCGCGCAGGTCTACGGAGTGGAACCGAAGGGCCTCTACTCCTACGAGACCTACGACGACATGGCGCGGAACCCCGCGATCGACGTCGTCTACGTCGTGCTGCCCAACAGCATGCACCCGGAGTACACGATCCGCGCCCTGAAGGCGGGCAAGCACGTGCTCTGCGAGAAGCCGATGGCGAATACGCCGGAGGAGTGCGAGCAGATGATCGCCGCGGCCCGGGCCGCGAGCCGCAAGCTCATGATCGGCTACCGGCTGCGCTACGAGCCCTTCAACCAGAAGCTCGTCCAGATCGCACGGGACACCGCGGAGATGGGCCCCACGCGGATCATCACGGCGGAGGCGGGCTTCTCCATCGGCGACCCCGGGCAGTGGCGGCTCAAGAAGAAGATGGCGGGCGGGGGATCGCTCATGGACATCGGGATCTACGCGCTCCAGGCCGCGCGGTACCTGTCGGGGGAGGAGCCGGTCGCGGTGGAGGCGATGACGCACACGACGCCCGGCGACCCGCGCTTCCTGGAGGTGGAGGAGAACGTGACCTTCCAGCTTCGCTTCCCGAGCGGCATCCTCGCGAGCTGCGCGTCCAGCTACGGGGCCGGGCTCAACCGATGGCGCGTGTCCAAGCCCGGCGGCTGGGCGGAGCTCGAGCCCGCGCTCAACTACACCGGCCTGCGGATGCGGGTGAGCCGCAACGGCGTCCTCGAGGAGCGGCCGCAGCCGGTCGTCGACCACTTCGGGGCGGAGATGGACCACTTCTCCGGCTGCGTCCTGGCGGGGAAGGAATCGCTCACGCCCGGGGAGGAGGGATTGCGGGACATGAGGATCATCAAGGCCATCTACGACGCCGCCCTGTCGGGGAAGCCGGTGTCGCTCGCGGCGTGAGCGGGGGAGCGTGCTAACATTCGGGGTTCTTTGTGACCCGCCCTCGCATCCTCTCTGGCATGCGGCCCACGGGGCCGCTCCACCTCGGCAACCTGATGGGCGCGCTCGACAACTGGGTGCGCCTGCAGGACACGTACGACTGCTTCTTCACGATCGTCGACTGGCACTCCCTGACCACGGACTACGCGGACACGTCGGGGATCCGCGAGAACATCCTCGAGGTCGCCATCGACTGGCTGGCCGCGGGGCTCGATCCCGCGCGCTCCGTGCTCTTCGTGCAGAGCCAGGTCCCGGAGCACGCGGAGCTGCACCTGCTGATGTCCATGATCACGCCCGTGTCCTGGCTGGAGCGCGTGCCCACGTACAAGGAGCAGCAGCAGCAGATCTCGGACAAGGACCTCTCGACCTACGGCTTCCTGGGGTACCCGGTCCTGCAGACCGCCGATATCGTCATCTATAAGGCGGACGCGGTGCCGGTGGGGGAGGACCAGGCGGCCCACGTGGAGCTCTGCCGCGAGATCGTGAGGCGGTTCAACCACCTCTACGGCAAGGTGTTCCCGGAGCCCAAGACCCTGCTCACGGAGGCCAAGCGCATCCCCGGCACGGACGGACGCAAGATGTCGAAGTCGTACGGGAACGCGATCTACCTGAAGGACGACCCGGAGACGGTGAGGCAGAAGCTCAAGCCGATGGTCACCGACCCCGCGCGCAAGCGTCGAACCGACCCTGGCAACCCCGATATCTGCCCGGTCTTCGACCTCCACAAGGCGTTCTCTCCTCCGGCCTCGCAGGAGTGGGCGGCCGCGGGCTGCCGCACCGCGGGCATCGGCTGCCTCGACTGCAAGGGCCGGCTCACGGAGCACGTCCTGGAGCGGCTCGCGGGAGATCCACGCCCGCCGTCCCGAGTACGCGTCGCGGCCCGACACCGTGCGCGACGTGCTGCGCGAAGGGGCGAAGCGCGCCCGCGCCGTCGCGCAGGCCACCATGGCCGAGGTCCGGGCCGCCATGAAGATCGCGTGAGCGACGAGACGAGGCCGAGGGCGAGCCGGAGGACGACGAGGACGCCCTGGTGTCCGCGCCCGCGGTCCCCGTCCCCGCACCCGAGACCCGCGAGCGGGTGGCGGTTCCCGAGGGCGTCGAATCCTCCCTTCCCGACGATGCGCCGCGCATCCAGCTCGCCCTCTTCGAAGGGCCGCTCGACCTCCTGCTCTACCTCATCCGGCGCGAGAAGATCGACATCCACGACATCCCCATCGCTCCCATCACCCGCCAGTACATGGAGTACCTGGACCTGATGAAGGAGCTGAACCTCGACGTGGCCGGGGAGTTCATGGTGATGGCGGCGACCCTCATCCACATCAAGTCGAAGATGCTCGTTCCCCTCTCTCCCACCGAGGCCGAGGGGGACGAGGAGTCGATCGACCCGCGGGCGGAGCTCGTGCAGCGCCTGCTCGAGTTCCAGCGCTACAAGGAGGCCGCGGGCGTCCTCCACCAGCAGGCCCAGATCCGGGCCGCGCAGTGGACGCGGCCCGGACACCGTGGTGCCGCGCTTCGACGACGCCGGAGAGGAGATGCTCGAAGCCGGCCTCTTCGACCTCATCGCCGCCTTCAGGGAGCTGCTCGAGCGTCGCAAGACCCTCCTCGCCCACGAGGTGGAGGCGGAGGGGCAGAGCGTCGAGTCGCGGATGGAGGAGCTCCTGACCCTGATCGGGGTCGGGCAGTCGCTCGAGTTCCTGGAGCTGTTCGCCGCCCAGGAGACGAAGGCGGGCATGATCGTGACGTTTCTCGCCCTGCTGGAGCTGATCCGGCTGAAGCAGGTGAAGGTCTACCAGCGCCTCCTGTTCGGCTCGATCCGCGTCTTCCGCCCGGTGGGCCCGGAAGAGGGTCGGCCCGAGGCGTCGTAGGCTGGAGGTTCGAAGGAAGGGAATGGCAGAGAGCGACGAGAAGGCGGAACCGGCCACGGAGCCGTCCGCAGCGGAAGCAACGGAGGCACGGATGCCGTCCTCCCCGCGGGAGATCCGGGCCGTGCTGGAGGCGCTCATCTTCGCCTCCCCTCAGCCGATCACGCCGAGGGAGATCGGCCAGGTGCTGGGGGGAGTGCCCCGGGAGGACTGGGAGCGGGCGCTCGAGGAGCTGAAGGCGGACTACGGTCGCGACGAGCGCGGGCTCCACCTCGTCGAGGTCGCGGGGGGATGGCAGATCACGACGCGTCCCGAGTACCACGACTGGGTCCGGGAGCTCCTCGACCCGAAGGTGCCGACGCGGCTGTCCATCCAGGCCCTGGAGACGCTGGCCGTCATCGCCTACAAGCAGCCAGTGACGCTCCCCGAGATCATCGAGCTCCGGGGCGTGAAGTCGGGCGGGGTCCTGAAGACACTCCTGGAGAAGCGGCTCATCCGGATCCTCGGGCGCAAGGAAGTCGTGGGGCGCCCGATTCTCTACGGGACCACGCGCCAGTTCCTGCTCCACTTCGGGCTCAAGGACCTGGAAGAGCTGCCCCAGATCGAGGAGTTCGCCGAGGTGCTGGGCGAGGAGGTCGACGTCGCGGGCCTGAAGCGCGCGATCGAGGCCCCGCGGCCGGTCGAGATCCCGCTCTCGGAGGCGGGGGAGGAGCCCGCCCCCGACGCGGTCGACGACCGGGCGGGCGAGGAAGAGGGAAGCTAGGGTGGAGGAGCGACTCCAGAAGATCCTCTCGCGCGCGGGCATCGCCTCGCGGCGCGGCGCGGAGAAGGTCATGGCGGAGGGCCGCGTCACCGTGAACGGCGAGACCGTCCGGGAGATGGGCAGCAAGGCCGACCTCGCGCGCGACGACGTACGCGTGGACGGGGTTCGCGTGCGCGCGCCCGAGCGGCCGGTCTACCTGGTGCTGAACAAGCCCAAGGGGGCGGTCACCACGCGCCACGACCCGGAAGGGCGCACCACCGTGATGGACCTCGTCCCGCGCGTGGCCGGCCTCTTCCCGGTGGGCCGTCTCGACGTGACCACGGAGGGCCTGCTCCTGCTCACCAACGACGGCGACTTCGCGGAGCGCGTGTCCCACCCCCGTTACGAGGTCCCTCGCGTCTACGAGGCGAAGGTGCACGGCGTGCCCGACGCGAGGACGCTCGCGCGTCTCCGCGCCGGAGTCGTCGTGGACGGCGACCGCATGACCGTGGACCGGATCCGGGTCATCGAGGCGGACCGCAACGCCTGGCTCGAGGTCACGCTGCACGAGGGACGAAAGCACGAGGTGAAGCGTCTGCTGGAGGCGGTGGGCCACCCCGTCGCGAAGCTGCGCCGCGTGGCCCTCGGTCCGGTCACTACCCGCGGGCTCGACCCGGGCCAGTTCCGACAGCTCCTGCCCTCGGAGGTTCAGGGCTTCCTGCGCGGCCTCGGTCCGACGCAAGGACGCGCGCGCCCGGTCGTCGCGCGGTCGCGCGCCCGGCCGCCCCGGGCGTTCGCGCCCCGCGGGCCCTCACGGACGGCCGTCGCGGCCCAAGCACCCCCGCTCTCGGTGACACGCCGCGGCCTCGTCGTCGCCCTCGACGGCCCCTCCGGCGCGGGCAAGTCCTCCGCCGGGCGGGCCCTCGCCTCCCGGCTCGGCTACGTGTACATCGACACCGGGGCGATGTACCGGGCGATCGCCTTGAAGGCGCTGCGGGCAGGAACGCGCCTGGATTCCGAGAGCGACGCTCGTGCCCCTCGCGCAGCAATCGCGAATCGAGCTGCGCGAGGGGCACGTGCTTCTCGACGGAGAGGACGTGACGACAGCCATCCGGTCCCAGGAGGTCAGCGCGGCGGCCTCGCGGGTGTCCGTGCACCCCGGAGTGCGCCGCGAGATGGTGGCGCGGCAACGGGAGATGGGCGAGCCCGGCGGTGTCGTTCTGGACGGCCGCGACATCGCGACCGCCGTCTTTCCCGACGCGGAGGTCAAGATCTACGTGGACGCGGACCCCGCGGTGCGCGCGCGTCGGCGCCACGAGGAGCTTCGGGCGGCCGGTCAGGACGCAGACCTCGCCGCGGTGGAGCGGGAAGTGCGCGAGCGCGACTGGAACGACTCGAACCGCGCAGACTCGCCGCTCACGCGGGCCCCCGAGGCCGTGCTCCTCGACACCACCGGCCTCGGTCTCGACGATGTGGTCGCGCGGATGATCGAGGTGGTGGAGCGGGCGAAGGAGTAGCGGCTTCCGGTCCTAGAGCCGCAGCCGCGCGAACTCGTCGAACGTGGTCGTGCCCTCGCGGACGAGGGCGAGGCAGCGCTCGCGGATGGAGCGCATGCCCGCGCCGCGGGCGATCGTCTCGATCTCCAGGGCGGACTGGCCGTTCTGGACCGCCGACCGGACCTCCGCGATTCCGGGGAGCACCTCGAAGACCGCGCGCCGGCCGCGGTAGCCCACGGTGTTGCACGTGGGGCAGCCCTTGCCCTTGAAGAACTGCATGCCGCGCGCCTCCTCGGCGCTGATGCCGTGGTTGGCCAGCGTCTGCGGCGCGGGCGAATCGGCGGGGATGCGGCAGATGCGGCAGATCGTGCGCACAAGGCGCTGGCAGGTGACCACCGCGAGGGAGCCCGCGAGCAGGTGGGGAGCGACCGAGAGCTCGTAGAGACCGGTGAGCCCCTGGGCCGCGGACTGCGCCGTCTGGGTGGCCACCACGAGAAGGCTGGAGGCGAACTGGGTGGCGAGCTGCGCGGTCCCGCGATCCGGGAGTGCGGAGAGCATCAGCACGTCCGGGCGGACCGCCATCACCGAGCGGAGCGTTTCCTCCATCTTCGAACCGGCGGGCCCCGTCTCCACCTCGACCTGGCGCGCTCCCTCCATGCGCCACTGGATCGGCGCCTCCAGGGAGAGGACGTCGCGCTGGCCCTGGAGAAGGAAGTTCATGACGGAGTAGGAGGTGGTGTTGGCCCCGCTGAAGGCGGGGGAAGTGACGAGGACGAGCCCGAAGGTCCCGCGCAGCTCCTCCACGAAACGCACGCGGTCCTCGAGCTCCATGCCCAGCGTCGTGAAGTCCTTGATGAACGAGCCTCGGTTCACGAGCTTGACGGTGGCGCTCACCCCGTAGGGGCTGGGGAGGGTCTGGACGACGATGTCGTAGTCCGCGTCCCCCATCCGGCTCACGCTGCGGCTCGTCTGGAGCTTGTCGCTCCGCGAGGGATCGAGGTTGAACTTCTCGAACAGCTTCTGCGTGAGGCCGCCCTCGAACCGCTTGGGGATGGGATCGACCCGGAAGTACGAGCCGTCGATCCGGAAGCGGACCGCGATCTCGTCCTCCTTGGGCTCGAGGTTGACGTCGGAGGCGCCCTTGCGCGCCGCGAGGTGCAGGACGTAGTCGATGATGGCCTCGGGTGTGCTCTGCTCCCAGAACGGGCTCGCCGCGTAGGCGGCGCCCTGGGTGTCCATGAGGGAGCTCACGCCCTGCGTGCTGAGGGCGGAAACGATGTCTTCGGAGCGGACGAGACCTCTCTCGATGAGGATCTCGCCGAGCTTCCGCCCGGACTTTTTCTGCTCGACCAGCAGCTCCAGGAGCTGGGGCGTCGTTATCTTCTTCATCCGGATCAAGATGTCGCCCAGCCGGTCCTTGCTGCGCGCCAGGGTCTGGAGCTCGTCCACGAGGCGAGGAGGGGCGTGGTTCCAGAACTCCTGCTTGTAGACGGGGCTTGCGTCGCAGAAGCAACGAAAGCAGAACGGGCAGAGCTTGGTGGGATTCTTGGGGTCGTCCGAGCACCAGACCGCGCTCAGGGCGTCGAACTCGCCGAGGCAGTTCCAGCAGCTGACGAGGTACGACTCCATGACCACCATGGAAGCCCCGGAGACCCCTCCTGCCCTTGTGTAAGTGTATCCTAACTCCTTTCTTCCCAAAGCGCTGCGATCGTTGCCCTCCGCGCCCACCCTGTGGTAGCTTCGCCGACCGGCATGACCGAGCTGCGCAAGACACCACTGCACGCCGTTCATCGGGCGAGCGGGGCGAAGATGGTGGCGTTCGGCGGCTGGGAGATGCCCGTCGAGTACAACGGGCTGATCGGCGAGCACCTCGCCGTGCGCACGGCCGCGGGTCTGTTCGACGTCTCGCACATGGGGGAGTTCGAGGTGGAGGGGCCGGGCGCCCTCGCCTTCCTCCAGCGCGTCACTTCCAACGACGTCGCCCGGCTCGCGGACGGCCAGGCCCAGTACTCGGCGCTGCCCCTGCCCAACGGGGCACCGGTGGACGACGTGATCGTCTACCGTCGCTCCCCCGAGCGCTTCCTCGTGGTGGTGAACGCGGGCAACCAGCAGAGGGACTGGCAGTGGCTGCAGTCGCAGGCTCCCACCGACTGCACGCTCCAGGACAAGAGCGACGAGTTCGCCCTCCTGGCGCTCCAGGGGCCGTCCGCGCAAGCCATCCTGCAGCCGCTCACCGGCATCGACCTGGCTCGGATCGCACCCTACCACTTTGCGGAAGGCGAGGTGGCGGGCGCCCCCGTCATGGTGGCCCGCACCGGGTACACCGGAGAGGACGGGTTCGAGTTGTTCGGGGCCCCCGACCGGGCGGAGGCGCTCTGGCTGCACCTCCTGGAGGCGGGCCGGGAAGCCGGGCTCGTCCCCGCGGGACTCGGCGCCCGCGACACGCTCCGGCTCGAGGCCAGGATGTGCCTCTACGGGAACGACATCGACGAGACGACGACACTCGTCGAAGCGGGACTCGGCTGGATCGTCGCCGTCGACAAAGGCGAGTTCAGCGGCCGCAGCGTCCTCGAGGCGCAGAAGAAGGGCGGGGCGCCGCGCAAGCTGGTGGGCTTCGAGATGGTGGGCAGGGGGATCGCCCGTCACGGCTACCCCGTCCATCTGGGGGGAGCCGAGGTGGGCCGCGTGACCTCGGGAAGCTACGCGCCCTACCTCAAGAAGAACATCGGCCTCGTCTACCTGCCCGCGGCCCGGAGTGCTCTGGGGACGGAGTTCGACGTGGAGATCCGAGGCCAGCGCGTTCCCGCCCGCGTCGTCCCCACGCCATTCTACAAGCGGCAGAAATAGCCCCGGAGGATTCCATGTATCCCGATGATCTTCGCTACAGCAAGGACCACGAGTGGATCCGCGTCGAGGGCGACCGCGGACGGGTGGGCATCACCCAGTACGCGCAGGAGCAGCTCGGGGACGTGGTGTTCCTGGAGCTGCCCGCCGTCGGACGCGCGCTCGAGGCGGGCGAGGTCTTCGGCACCGTGGAGTCCGTGAAGGCGGTCTCCGAGCTCTTCTCGCCGGTGGCGGGGGAGGTGCTCGAGGTGAACGCGGAGCTCGTCAAGAAGCCGGAGCTCGTGAACACGGATCCGCAGGGAGCGGCCTGGATGATCGTCGTCCGCCTCTCCGATCCGAAAGCGGCGGGGGCCCTCATGGACGCCAAGGGCTATCAGGCGTTCGTGGAGAGCGAATCGAAGTAGAATCGGTTTCAGGTCCCGACTTGCCCGAGCCCGCGACAACCACACCCATTCGGAGCGTCCCTGGCGGCGCCCGCGGAAGCCTCTTCGAGCCCACGGATGCGTTCCCGGCCCGGCACATCGGTCCGAGCGACCCCGAGATCGCGGAGATGCTCGGGCTCTTGGGTCTCGCCTCGCTGGACGCCCTGGTGAGCGAGACGGTGCCGGAAGCCATCCGCCTGGACAAGCCCCTCGCCCTCCCCGCGGCCCGCGGCGAGCGCGACGTGCTCGCGGCCCTTCGCGTCCGCGCGTCGCGCAACCAGGTCTTCCGCTCCTTCATCGGGATGGGCTACCACGGCTGCCGGGTTCCCGGCGTCGTCCAGCGGAACGTCCTGGAGAACCCGGGGTGGTACACGCAATACACCCCTTACCAGGCGGAGATCGCGCAGGGCCGGCTGGAAGCGCTCCTCAACTTCCAGACGATGGTCGCGGACCTCACCGCCCTGCCCCTGGCCAACGCGTCGCTCCTGGACGAAGCCACCGCGGCCGCGGAAGCGATGCACATGTGCCACGCCCTCGCCCGCGGGGAGCGAAGCACCTTCTTCGTGGCCGACGACTGCCACCCCCAGACGATCGAGGTGGTGAGGACGCGGGCGGCGCCGCTCGGGATCACCGTGGAAGTGGGGCCCGCCTCCGCGGCGGATTTCGCCGGCGGAAACCTCTTCGGCATCCTGCTGCAGTATCCGGGCACGGACGGACGAGTCGTGGACCAGGCGCCGCTCGTGGAGCGGGCGCACGCGACGGGGGTGATGGTGGCCGTGGCCACGGACCTCCTCGCCCTGACCCTCCTGCGGGCGCCCGGGGAGTTCGGGGTCGACGTCGCCGTGGGGTCCAGCCAGCGATTCGGAGTGCCCATGGGCTTCGGCGGCCCCCATGCCGCGTTCCTCGCCACCCGCGAAGAGCACAAGCGCCAGATGCCGGGGCGCATCGTGGGCGTCTCGAAGGATGCGGAGGGCCGGCCCGCCTATCGTCTGTCCCTGCAGACCCGCGAGCAGCACATCCGGCGCGACAAGGCCACGAGCAACATCTGCACCGCCCAGGTCCTCCTCGCGGTGATGGCGGGAATGTACGCGGTCTATCACGGTCCGGACGGGCTCCGGGCGATCGCGCGACGCGTGCACGGCCTCACCGGCCTCCTCGCCCGCGGCCTGCGCCGTCTCGGCCTGGACGTGGGCGACCACGCGTTCTTCGACACGCTGCGCGTCCGGCTCGATCGGGCGCGGGACGAGGGACGCGTCCTCCAGCGGGCGCGCGACCGCCGGCTCAACCTGCGGCCCTACGCCGACGGCTCGGTGGGCGTCTCGCTCGACGAGACCGCGACCACGGCGGACGTGGAGGCGATCCTCGAGTCCTTCTCGGACCGTCCCCTGCCCTTCCGGGCCGAGGAGCTGGCCGCGGAGCCTCCGGCCGATCTCCCGCGTCCGCACGCGCGCACGAGCGGATTCCTGACGCACGCCGTCTTCAACACGCACCACTCGGAGCACGAGATGCTCCGGTACCTGCACCGCTTGCAGGGCCGCGACCTGTCGCTCGCGCACTCGATGATCCCGCTGGGCTCGTGCACCATGAAGCTCAACGCGACCACCGAGATGGTCCCCGTGACCTGGCCGGAGTTCGCGGAGATGCACCCCTTCGCCCCCGCCGAGCAGGGAGCGGGCTACCGGGAGCTGTTCACCGAGCTCGAGGCCTGGCTCGCGGAGATCACGGGATTCGCGGCGGTCTCGCTCCAGCCCAACTCGGGGGCGCAAGGCGAGTACGCGGGCCTCCTCGCCATCCGTGCCTTCCACGAGAGCCGCCGCGAGGGGCACAGGAACGTCTGCCTCATCCCCGTCTCCGCCCACGGCACGAACCCCGCGAGCGCCGTGACCGCGGGCTTCCGCGTGGTGCCCGTCGTCTGCGACGACCGCGGCAACGTGGACCTCGCCGACCTCGTGAGGCGGGCGGACGAGCACAAGGACGCGCTGGGCGCGCTCATGATCACGTACCCGTCGACCCACGGCGTCTTCGAGGAGGCGGTGCCGCAGATCTGCGCGATCGTCCACGAGCGCGGCGGCCAGGTGTACATGGACGGGGCGAACCTCAACGCGCAGGTGGGCCTCACGAGCCCGGCACGCATCGGGGCGGACGTCTGTCACCTGAACCTGCACAAGACCTTCTGCATACCCCACGGAGGAGGGGGCCCCGGGATGGGGCCGATCGCGGTGGCGGCGCATCTTTCGCCCTTCCTCCCCGGACACCCCGTGACGGGGCTTGCGGGAGGCGGACCGGTCTCCGCCGCCCCCTGGGGGAGCGCCAGCATTCTCCCGATCTCCTGGGCCTATATCGCACTCATGGGCGCCGACGGCCTCAAGAAGGCCACGCAGGTCGCGATCCTGAACGCGAACTACATGATGAAGCGGCTCGGCGCGTACTACGACGTGCTCTTCGCCGGCCGTCACGGCCGGGCCGCCCACGAGTTCATCCTGGACGTGCGCCCCCTGAAGAAATCCGCCGGGATCGAAGTGGACGACATCGCGAAGCGGCTGATGGACTACGGCTTCCACGCCCCCACGATGTCTTTCCCGGTGGCGGGAACGCTCATGGTCGAGCCCACGGAGAGCGAGCCCAAGGCCGAGCTCGACCGATTCTGCGACGCGCTCATCGCCATTCGCGGGGAGATCCGGGCGATCGAGGAGGGCCGGATCCCGCTCGAGAAGAGCGCGCTCCGCCACGCCCCCCATACCGCCGCCGCCGTCACGTCCTCCGAGTGGAACCGGCCCTACACCCGGGAAGAGGGGGCTTTCCCCGCGCCGTGGGTCCGGGAGGGGAAGTTCTGGCCGTTCGTGGCGCGGATCGACAACACCTACGGCGACCGCAACCTCGTCTGCACATGCCCCCCCGTCGAATCGTTCGGGGACTGACCGCTCTTCGGAGGCGTCTCGCGGGCCGTCGAGCCTACTGCGTAGGCGGCGTGTACTGGATGATCCAGCGCTTCAGGGTGTCGCTGTAGACGTACTCGAAGCGCTTCTCGAACTGCTGCGAGACCTCGCTGCCGTCGACCTCGCGGATGCGGCTCTCGATCTTGAACTTGATCGAGCCCACCCAGGGCTGGTCCGCGTTGTCCGGCTGCTCCTTCACCTCGACGGACTCGATCGTCCAGACCGATTTGACTCCGAGCTCGGGGTTGATCTTCTCGCCGTCCGTCTTCAAGGACTGGGCCTCCTGCTGGAGGAGGGCCTGTAGAGCGTCCTTGGAGGGCCCCAGGAGCCGCGTCTTGCAGCCGCCGAACGCCAGGACTATCAGGAATATGCAGAAGGATCGTCCGGTTGTCGTTGTCATTGCCCCGATGCTAGCAGCGGCGCGGGGGCGGTTCAAACGTTATAATCATAGAGAGATAGGCTTCGTGGTCCTCCCCCCTGGCGTCCCGTCGCCCACCGGCTTCAACGCAACCCCGCGGGCCGGGGGGGGCTAGCCCGATCGGATGTACTCCCAGACCCCGCCCTACCGCGAGAAGCTCCACGAGCTGACAGAGGTCCTGCGCTCGCAAGGCAGCCTGGGGCTCCTGCTCATCGACGCTTCCGACATCGCCCAGGTCGAGCACGACTACGGCTCGAAGGCGTTCGAGAAGGTCCTCTCGATGGCCACCGAGCTCGTCGCCGAGCTGCGGGGGATCGAGGTCCGGAACACCGACCTCCTCGCCCTGAACGACCGCGGGGGCGACGCGTTCCTCGTCTTCCTCTCGTCCCGCAGGCCCGACCGCGAAGGGCGCACCCGGATCTCCGACCTGCAGGCGGCGGCCACTCGCGTCGAGGAGCACCTGAACCGCAAGCTCGCTCGCCTGACGTCGCCCTACCTCCGCGTGCGGGGCCAGCGCCAGGTCACGGTCGGGTTCTCGCTCGTCTTCTTCAACCCGCTGATCATGCCCGAGCGCCTGGTGACCCGCCTGGTGGAGGAGGCCTGGGAGTGCATGCGCATTCAGAAGATGCAGATCGCCTTCCAGGACCGCTGCCGGCTCCAGGAGATCCTGCTCGCGGACCAGATCTTCACCGTCTTCCAGCCCCTGGTCTATCTGCAGCAGCAGGGGATTCTCGGGTACGAGGCCCTGTCCCGCGGGCCCACGGGCGCCCTCCAGAGCCCCCTTCACCTCTTCGACGCCGCCAAGAAGTGCGACCTCGTGTTCGAGCTCGATCGCCACTGCCGCCGCAAGGCGTTCCAGACGGCCAAGGAGCTGCCGCCGCCCGTCAAGTTGTTCGTGAACGTCTTCCCGTCGTCGATGTACGACCCCGACTTCCAGGGGAACGCCCTCATCCGCCTCCTGGAGGGGCTCGGGCTCTCGCCCCGACCGCATCGTCCTCGAGATCAGCGAGAAGTACGCGATCGAGAACTACACCCTGTTCGTGGAGGCGCTGCAGAACTTCACGCAGATGGGCTTCTCGATCGCGGTGGACGACATCGGGGCCGGCTACTCCGGGCTCGAGAAGATCGCCCACCTGAACCCGCGCTACCTGAAGTTCGACATGCAGCTCGTGCGCGACATCGACCAGAGCTACATCAGGCGGGAGATGGCGCGCGCCCTCAAGGCCTTCGCGGACAAGATGGAGGCCAAGATCATCGCGGAGGGCATCGAGCGGGAAGAGCGAGCGCCAGGCCTGCGTGGACCTCGGCATCGACTTCGGCCAGGGCTACCTTCTGGGCCGTCCCGCCGAGCTCTCCACGTTCGTCGTCCCCGCCCGCGCCGCGAGCGGGGAGACCGCCTAGCCTCCGGTCGCCTTTTTCCCTTCCCGCACCCGGCGAGCGGCTTCGAGACGCTCCTTCAGCCCCGCTTCCTCTCCGCGGTCCGTGGGCCGGTAGTAGCGCCGTTCCCGGAGCGCCTCCGGAAGGCAGTCCATCTGCGACACTCCCTCCGCCTCGTCGTGGGCGTAGGCGATAGCCCTGGCCGTAGCCGAGGCCCTTCATGAGGCCGGTCGGCGCGTTGCGGATCCAGAGGGGCACCGGCTCCGCCCGCGTCTGCAGCGCGTCCTGCACCGCCTCCCCGTACGCGCGGTAGACGGCGTTGCTCTTGGGGGCGGCCGCGAGGTAGACGACGAGCTCGGCGAGAGCGAGCGCTCCTTCGGGAAGGCCGATGAAGTGGACGGCCTGCTGCGCGGCCATGCCCAGCGACGAGGGCCTGGGGATCCGCGAGGCCCACGTCCTCGGAGGCGAAGCGGACGAGACGGCGGGCGATGTAGAGAGGATCCTCGCCGCCTTCCAGCATGCGGGCCAGCCAGTAGAGGCCCGCGTCCGCGTCGGAGTTGCGCATCGACTTGTGGAGCGCGCTGATCAGGTTGAAGTGCTCCTCGCCGGCGCGGTCGTAGAGGAGCGCCTTGCGGGCGAAGGCCTGCTGCATGGCGTCCTGATCGATGGGGCGAGCCCCGTCGGGAGCAGCCGGCGCGGTGGTCACGGCCAGCTCGAGGACGTTCAGGGCGGTGCGCGCGTCGCCGTCGCTCGCCCGAGCGAGGAAGGCAAGGGCGCCCTCGTCGACCGCGGGTCGGAGCGCGGCCGAGACCGCGCTCGGCGTCGACGAGGGCGCGGTGCAGTATCGGCGAGGACGTGCTCCTCGGCGAGCGGCTTCAGCACCACGACCCGGGAGCGCGAGAGGAGGGCGGAGTTCACCTCGAACGAGGGGTTCTCGGTGGTGGCGCCGATGAGGACGATGTCACCCGACTCCACGTGGGCGAGGAGGGCGTCCTGCTGGGACTTGTTGAAGCGATGGATCTCGTCGATGAAGACGATGGTGCGGCGGCCCTCGCGCCGGCGCCGTTCCTCGGCCGCCTTCAGCACCTCCCGCACGCTCCTTCACCCCGGACAAGCACCGCGCTCATCGACTCGAAGTGCGCGCGGGTCATGCCGCGGAGGACGTGGGCCAGGGTGGTCTTGCCCGAGCCGGGCGGTCCCCAGAGGATGAGCGAGCGGAGCTGGTCCTGCTCGATGGCCCGGCGCAGGGGCTTGCCCGGCCCCAGCGCCTCGTCCTGGCCGAGGAGCTCGTCGAGCGTGCGGGGGCGGATGCGGTCGGCGAGGGGCGCGTCGGAAAACCCCTTCGTCTCCCGGGTCCTCGTGGGCTCCGCCTCCGGAAAGAGCGAGCCCGAAGCGTCGTCTTTCGCGCGCATACCTAGCGACGCTGGCGTGCGGCTTCGAAAAGCAGCAGGCCCGCGGCCACGCCGACGTTGAGGCTCTCCACCGGGCCCACGAGCGGGATCGAGACGACCGAGTCGGCCTGCCGCAAGAGCGCCTCCGAGAGGCCCGCCCCCTCGTTGCCCAGCAGGAGCGCCACCGGTCGTCGCCAATCCGCGTCGACGTAGGGCGTGCCGCCTGAAGCCGCGGTCCCCACGATCGCGACGCCGCGCTCCCGGAGGCGCGCGATCGCTTCGGCCACGGTCAGCCCGCGACGGTGAGGAAGGCGGAAGGCACTTCCCATCGATCCGCGAAGCGCCTTCCACGAGAGCGGATCGACGCTGCCCTCGGTAACGTAGGCCCCCGAGGCGCCCGCGGCTTCCGCGGTGCGCAGGAGGCCGCCGAGATTGCCGGGATCCTGGAAGGCCACCGCGACCACCACGAGCGGGATTCCCTGGAAGATCCGCTCCTCCTCGAACTCCGGCCGACGCGCCAGAGCGACGAGACCCTGGCTCGTCTCCGACTCGGAAAGCGAGGCCAAAAGCGAGGCGTCCATCCGCAGGACGGGGACGCCGCTGTCGGAGAGGCTCCGAAGCGTGGGCACCAGGCGGTCCAGGGACTCGGCTCGGGAAGAGACGGCGACCTCGACGACGGAGACCCCCGCGGCAAGCGCCTCCTGGACGAGCTTCGGACCCTCGAGGAGACACAGATCGGCGTTTCCGAACTCCTTGAGCTGACGGAAACGCCGATACCGGGCATTCGTGCGGCTGCGGATCGGCTCGGACGGGGCATCCATGCGCGGGAGGCCATGATAATATCCGTGATTCCGAGGGCGTAGGCGCAAATGCTGGAGATCAAGAAGAGGCTCGAGGAGGAGATCAAGACGCTCGACTACGAGCTGAAGGTGCAACTCCCCAAGGAGATCCTGAAGGCCCGGGAGCACGGCGACCTGCGGGAGAACGCGGAGTACAAGGCGGCCAAGGAGCGCCAGAGCTTCCTGCAGGCGCGCATCGGCCAGCTTCACCGCCGCGTGGCCGCGCTCTCCCTCGTCAACCTCGACAAGATCCCGCAAGGGAAAGGTGGGGCTCGGCTCCATGGTGCACGTGCGCCACACCGACACCGGGGAAGAGATCGTCTTCGAGATCGTCACTCCCGAGGAGGCCGATCCCACGATCGGCCGGATCTCACCGTCGTCGCCGATCGGGAAGTGCCTCCTGAACCACGAGGAGGGCGACACGGTCGAGGTGAAGGTCCCGTCCGGGACGAGGGAGTACGAGATCATCAGGCTCGTGACGATGCACGATCACGGCCGAAGAACCCGCCCGCCGGGGCCTGAGCCGGGGTTGGGAAGCCCTCCCTTCACCCTCCGCCCCGACTTCCGACACATCGTCCTGGACGCCGCCTCGGACCTCAGAGAGCCTCTCGCCGCCCTTCCCTCGTCGCCGGGGGTGGCGCAGATCCTCGGCCCGGAGGGCAAGAACCTCCTCGTCGGGCGTGCCGGCCAACCTGCGCCGCTGGACGGCCTCCCATCTCGGCGCGGGTCGCCCTCCCGCGAAAGGGAAGCGGCCTCCCACGAACCTGCGGTCCGTCGCCACGGGAGTCGCCTACGCGTCCACGGCGTCTCCCTTCCAGCAGAAGCTCGTCTACGAGCGCCTCATGGCCCGTCACGTGCCGCTCGAAAAGCGGCGGGACCTGAAGGCCCCCGCGTTCCTCCACCTCGATCCGGCCGAGCGTTTCCCGCGGGTGAGCGTGCGGCGCCTCGAGGGCGCGCCGAACGCTCTCTTCGGTCCGTTCCGGGACCAGAGGGCGGCGGAGCGGTCGCGCGACGCCCTGCACAAGACCGTGCCCTTGCGCCCCTGCGACTACACGTTCGAGCCGGATCCCGCCCTTCCCCTCGGCCTCGGCTGCCTCTTCGCCCAGGTGCGGAGCTGCGTCGCGCCCTGTCTTTCGAGGACGAGCGAAGCGGACTATCGGCAGCTCGCGGCGGAAACCGCAAGGCGCCTCGGGGGGAAAGGCGTCGCCGCCTTCGAGTGGATGCCTCCCTGGGCGACCGCCGCCGTCGGCGCGTGCGGGGTCGTGGTCGACAAGACTCGCGACCGGACCGTGCTCTTTCCGGTCGCGGGCGGACACGTCCTCGAGGGTATGGCGGTGGCGGTCGACGAAAGCGACGTGGAGGGGACGGCCGCCCGGCTAAGATGGGATGTCGGGGAAGGGGCGCCGTCGGACTGGCCCTGGCTGCTGGGCTGGTTGGAATCTCCCCGCGGTCGGGGTACGTACGTCGCCCTCCGCGATGGGGAGGATCGGGCGACTGTCGTCGCCCGATTGTTGATACCCTTGGCCGTCGCCGGGAGCTCACGAGGAGGCGCGTGAGGGAGTATTCGCCGAAGCGTCGCACCGCCGTCGTCTTCACCGGGAGCGGGACGTCGGGGGCGTACCACGCGGGCGTGCTTCGCGCGTTCGACGAGAGCGGCGTCAAGATCGACCTCGTGGTGGGATCGGGCACGGGTGCGCTCGCCGCCGCCTACGCCGCCGTGGACGGGGGGACCCGTCTCTACGGCAAGGCGGGATTCTGGCAGGACATCGAGTGGCGGTCCCTCTACCGGCTGCGACCCTTCCTCGTCCTCTCCCTCGGACTGCTCGCCTGCTCGTTCGGGGTCTTCCTCCTTCCCGTGGCCGCCGGACTCCTCGGCGGGCTCCTCTTTCCCCTCGTGCTGATCGCGGATCGGGCCTGGCCCGGCCTCGCTTCCGGGATGCTCGGCTTCGTGGCGGTGGCCCCGGAGTCGCTCTCCGGCCCCTACCTCGCGGCCCTCGCCGTGCCGATCTTCGCCCTCGCCCTCGTGGCGGCGACGCGCTCGGCCTCGTGTTCTCGCGCGAGCGGCGCCGCTTCGCCGAGTCCTTCGAGTCCTTCCTCGACGCGACGCCCGGCGAGGCGCGCCTGCGCCGCGGCCTGTGGGAGATCGTGCGGGGGGCCGCGCTCAACGACGCGCCGCCGTCCGAGGCGGAGCTGGGCCGGCGCTTCGTGGCCCTGCTCACGGAGAACGTGGGCCAGCCCGGATTTCGCGAGCTCGTCGTGCGCACCGCCGATCTCGACGCGGCGGGAATTCTGCCCTTCGTCGTCCTCGCGGACGAGCACCGGGGCGGCTTCCTGTCCGCGCGCGCGCGCGACTCCTACCGCGACGGCCGCCCCGTCGCCGTGGACCTCCGTGACGCCGGCTACGACGCGCTCCTCTTCGACGCGGTCGCCGCCGGGCTCCTCCCGCCGGTGGCGGGGCCCGTTCGCCGCGTCTCCTTCCCCAAGGGCGGCATCTTCTCGGGAGAGACCCACCGCCTGACCGACGCCACCCTCGTGGCGGGGGCGGGAATCGCGGACGCGCTCGCCGCGGGCGCGGAGCAGGTGATCGTGGTCTCGGCCGCTCCCCTCGTGCCGCGGCCCAGCCCGCGCCGCCGCGGCCCTCGCGCCCGTCTCGACGTCGCTCCTGACGACGCTGGAGGCGCAGGGTCTCATGACGGAAGTGGAGGAGACGGAGCGCATCAACCGCATAGTGGACACCCTCGGTCATCGAACGGACGACGGGGGACGGGCCTGGGAGGACCCGTCGAGCGGGCGGCTCTTCCGCGAGCTGCCCCTGTGGCTCGTGAGGCCGGAGCGGCGCTCGGTAGGGCCCGCCGAGCTCGACGGGGCCCGCGATCCCGCCACCGAGGTCGTGCAGACGACCGCCGACCTCCTCGAGCAGGGATACCGCGACGCCTATCGGCAGTTCGTGGAGCCGGTGGTGGGGGCTCTGCCCCTGCCGCGCCGCGAAGAGCCCCGGCCGCGCGACGTCCGGACGCAGCCGGTCGAGCTCTAGAGGACGCCTGTCCAACGAGACCCTGCTCGGTTTCGTCTTCGCCGCTCTCGGCGTGTACTTCGGCGTCCTCCTGCTGCGCGGCCTTCTCGGGTACCTGCGCTTCCGGCGGCTCCTCCCCACCGCGCTCCTGACCTGGCCCGTGCCCGCACCCCGGGGGGGGTCGTTCCTGTTCGCCCTGGGCCTCGTGAGCACCGCCATCACGGTCTTGAACGGCTACATGGCCCGTCCCCTCCATCACGTGCTCAGCCTCGGCCTCATGGCCCTCTACTTCGTGCTCATGGTGCCCCTCGCCGGCCGTATCCGGCTGGGCTTCTACGAGGACGGGGTCTGGGCGGACGCCGGCTTCCTCCCCTGGGGACGCATCGCGCGGATGGCCTTCCGGGAGGACCCGGACATCGTCCTGATACTGCTGCCCCGGGGGGGCAAGGGCTCTTTCCGCCTTCCCGTCCCTCCCGACGAGTACGGCGCCGTCCGCAAGCTGATCGAGGAAAAGGTGCGCTCGCGCGTGGTGAACATGGAGGGGAGTATCCTCGGGCTATGAGCCGGCAGCACCGCCCCAAGGTACTGGCCGTGGTGACGCGGAGCGCCCCGGAGGGAGAGGGCTCCGCCGACGCCGAGCGTCGCGTGGGCTCGCTGGAGGAGCTCTACGCGGTGTGTCGTGACGCCCCGCCCTCCCGGCTGATCCGGGTCGTGCTCGAGGGAGACGACGGCGAGGTGCGCCTGCACTTCGCGAGCTTCCACCGCCGAGCCTGAGCCTCGCTTCGTTTGACCGGTCGCTCGCGGCACTCTATCCTCTCGGGTTCCGTGGCAAGACCGCTTCTCGCAGGTCTGGAAGTTCGGCGGGGCTTCGCTGGCCGACGCGGCCGCCGTTCGCCATTGCGTCAGGCCTCGTCCGCAAGCACAAGGGTCCGCTCGTGGTCGTCCCCTCGGCGCTCGCCGGGGTCACGGACCAGCTGCTCGACGGGGCCCGCCGCGCGGCAGCGGGGGACACGGAGGCCGGAGGCCAGGTCGCCGCGACGTTCCTGCGCCGGCACCGCGACCTCGCGCATGGACCTCGTGCCCGCGGGGGCCGCGCGGCGGAAGATCCTGACCCTCCTCGACCACCAGGCGCGCGAGTACCGCGAGGTCGTGCACGCGGTGGCCGCCCTCGCCGAGCTGTCCCCGCGGGCGAGCGACACCCTGGTTGCCCGCGGCGAGCGGGCCGCGAGCGCGCTCCTCGCCGCCGCCCTCGAGGCGGCGGGCCGCCGCGCGAGGCGAGTCGACGCGGCGGAGATCGTCGCCACGGACGGCCATCACGGCCAGGCGGCGCCCGACCTCGTCGTCACCCGACGCCAGGCCCGGCGCCTCCTGCTGCCGCTCGTCGCGAGGGGGACGGTCCCCGTGGTCCCCGGCTTCCTCGGGAGGGGCCCGGACGGCAGCGTCACGACGCTCGGGCCGCGGAGGCACCGACCTGACGGCCACACTCCTCGCCCGCGTGCTGGGCGCGGACCGCGTCGTCCTGTGGAAGGACGTGGCGGGCATCCTCACCGCCGATCCGCAGCGCGGTGCCCGACGCGCGTCTCGTCCCCCAGCTCCACCACCGCGAGGCGGCCGAGGTCGCGTACTTCGGGGCGAAGGTGCTCCACCCGCGCGCCCTCATCCCGCTCGACGGCAGCCGCATCACGCTGCACGTCCGCTCGTTCGTCGACCCCGAGCGTCCCGGCACCGAGGTGTCGGCGCGGCGGACGCTCGAAGAGCTACCCCGTGAAGGCCCTGGCCACCATGAAGGGCCAGTCCCTCGTCACCGTGGCGGGGAAGGGGATGATGGGGGTGCCCGGCATCGCCGCCCGCACCTTTTCCGCCGTCCACGCCGAAGGCCTGTCCGTCTCCACGATCTTCCAGGCCTCGTCCGAGAGCTCGATCGGCTTCACGCTGCCGGAAGGGGAGGCCCGGCGCGCCGTGAAGGCCCTGGAGCGAGCCTTCAAGGAGGAGCTCGCGACGGGCCTCATCGACGGCATCTCCTCGAGGGGCGGGGTCGCGGTGATGGCGGTGGTGGGGAGCGGGATGGCGGGGACGCCGGGCATCGCCTCGCGCGTCTTCTCCGCGCTCGCCGCGGGGGGCGTGAACGTGATCGCGATCGCCCAGGGCTCGTCCGAGCTGAACATCTCGTTCGTCGTGGAAGGCGAGCAGGCCGCGGAGGCGGCCCGTCGCGTGCACGGCGCTTTCCAGCTCTCGAAGATCGGTGGGGGTCGCACGCCGGAGGCCCCGCGCACGCGACGTGGTGCTCCTCGGCTTCGGCCGCGTGGGACGCGCCCTCGCCGACCAGATCGGGGGCACCCGACGGCTCGGAGCGCACGAGGGTCGTCGCCACCCTCGACCGCACGGGCTTCGTGTTCGATCCCCGGGGCCTCTCGCGCGTCGCCGGCTGATGCGCCTGGCCCAGGGGAAGGACGAAGGCCGGATGCTCGCGGACCTCGGAGGACGGAAGGCCACGGCCGCGGAGGCGCTCGCCTTCGTGGCCAGCCACGCCGTTTCCCGCCCCGTCCTCGTGGACGTCACCGCGGAGGAGACGGGCGACCTGCTCCACCTCGCGCTCGGCCAGGGCTTCGACCTCGTGCTCGCCAACAAGAAGCCGCTCGCCGGAGCTCGCCGCGACGCTACACCCGCCTGCTCGACGCCGCGCGGGCCGCGGGCCGGCGCCTCCGCTACGAGGCCACGGTGGGCGCGGGGCTCCCCGTGATCGACACGCACCTGAAGCTCGTGGAGAGCGGCGACCGCGTGCTGCGCATCGAGGGTTGCGTGAGCGGCACGCTCGGCTACGTGCTGTCGGCGGTCTCGGAAGGACGTCCTTTCTCCGAGGCGGTGCGCGAGGCCATGGCGAAGCGGCTACGCGGAGCCCGATCCGCGCGACGACCTCTCGGGGCGCGACGCCGCCCGCAAGGGGCTGATCCTCGCCCGCCTCCTCGGCTACGTCGGCCCGGCTGCCCGCCGCCGAGGACCTGACGCCGCCGGCGTTGCGCCGCCTCCCCCTCGCGCGTTTCCTGACTCGCCTCTCCGATTTGGACCGGCCCTGGAGCGAGCGCGTGGCGCGGGCGGCGGCGAACGGTCGCGTGCTCCGCTACGTGGTGACGGCGACGCCCACCGGAGTGGATGCGCGTTTGCTCGCCGTCCCTTCCGAATCCGCGCATCGGCGCACTCCGGGGCACGCGCAACCTCCTGTCCTTCACCACGCGTCGCTACCGCACGGAGCCCCTCGTCATCACCGGTCCCGGCGCGGGGGCCGAGGTCACGGCCGCGGGGATCCTGAACGACATCCAGTACCTCGCGGCCACCGAGTAGCGCCCGTTTTCCGGGCGCCCGGACATCTTTTTGCGTGTCTTCACCGGGCTAAACGTCTCCGCTCCAGGCGTTTCCGTAGAATGTCGAGATGCGGGCGGCACGACTCTCCGCGGTCGCGATCCTGTTGGCGATTCTCGTCCCGTCCGCCCACGCGGCCCGCCGCCACGTTCAGGCCTCGCTCGTCGCGGAGACGGAGTCGATCCAGCCCGGGCAGCCGCTTCACGTCGCAATCCGGCTGCAAATGGAAGACGGGTGGCACACCTACTGGAAGAATCCCGCCGACTCCGGTCTACCCACGCGCGTGTCGTGGCGGCTCCCGGCCGGGCTCTCGGCGGGTCCGCTCCAGTGGCCCCGTCCCCAGCGCCTGGCGGCGCCTCCCCTCGTCAGCTACGGCTACGAGCGCGAGGTCCTGCTCCCCGTCGAGATCGCCGTCGACGCTTCGCTCCCGCCCGGATCTACGATCGAGCTCGCGGGCCGCGTGGACTGGCTGGAGTGCCGGGAGTCGTGCATTCCCGGAAAGGCAGAGCTCTCGCTCGTCCTGCCGGTGCGGGCGGAGGCGCCGCGGCCCAGTGACGTCGCCCGGAGCTTCGCGGAGACACGCGCCCTCCTGCCCGTCGCCGCGCCGGATTGGAGGGTCCAGGCCGACACGAGCGCTCGCGCGCCGTGGCCCTCTCCTTCGATTCCGCCGGGGCACGCGCGCGCGAGGCGTATTTCTTTTCCTCGGAGCCGCAGATCCTCGAGTACTCGGCTGCCGCAGGGCTCAGTCGCTCGGCGCGCAAGCGTCAACGTCCTGACGCCTGACTCGCGATCCCAACGGACCCAAGGAGCTGAAGCGGCTCCGCGGCGTCCTCGTGGTCGAGGTCGGGAGCAACGATGGTCGCCCTCGAGGTCGACGTGCCGCTCGTGGCGCGGGGCCCCCGCGGCGGCGGCTCCCGCGCGGGGCGACGGTCCGCCGTCGAGCCCGGGACTTCCCCTGGCCCTCGCCCTGGCGTTCGTCGGCGGGCTCGTCCTGAACCTCATGCCTTGCGTCCTCCCCGTGCTCTCGCTGAAGGTGCTCGGCTTCGTGCGGCACGCCGGCGAGGAGGGACGGCCCTGGCGGCACGGCGTCGCCTTCACGGTGGGTGTTCTCGTCTCCTTCTGGACGCTCGCCGCGATCCTCCTGTCGCTGCGCGCCGCGGGGGAGCAGGTGGGCTGGGGCTTCCAGCTCCAGTCTCCGACCTTCGTCGTCTTCCTTGCCGCACTCTTTTTCCTGCTCGGGCTCAACCTCTTCGGCGTGTTCGAGGTGGGGACGTCGCTCGTCGCCGCCGGCAACCTGAACTTGCGGCGCACCGGGCTTCTGGCCTCGTTCGGAGGCGGGGCGCTCGCCACGGTCGTGGCCACCCCCTGCACCGCCCCGTTCATGGGCGCAGCCCTCGGCTTCGGCCTGAGCCAGCCCACGAGTGTCTCCCTCCTCGTCTTCACGTCGCTCGCCCTCGGCATGGCCGCGCCCTACCTGGCCCTCTCCCTCCACCCGGGCTGGCTGCGCTTCGTGCCCCGGCCCGGGGCGTGGATGGAGTCGTTCAAGCAGCTCATGGGCTTCTTCCTCATGGCCACGGTGGCCGCGCTCGTTTGGCTCTTCGGCCGGCAGGTGGGTGTCGACGGAATGGCCGCTCTCCTCGCCGCCCTCGTGGCCATCGGCCTGGGGGCGTGGATCTACGGGCGGGCGTCGTCCTCGCCGAGCGCGCGCCGGCGCGTCGTGGCGGGTGCGGCCGCGGTCGGCCTCATGGCACTCGGCGTCCTCGCGGGGCTCCTCCAGGCCGGCGCCACCGCTCGCGCCACCGACGGCGGGGACTGGGAGTCGTGGTCCGAGGAGCGGCTGGCCGAGCACCGGGCGGCCGGCCGCTCCGTCTTCGTGGACTTCACCGCCGATTGGTGCCTCACCTGCCAGGTGAACGAGCGGCTCGCGCTGCGCAATCCCGAGGTGCAGGCCCGGCTGCGCGAAGAGCGGGTCGTGGTCCTGAAGGCGGACTGGACGCGCCACGATCCGCGCATCACCGAGGCCCTCGCCGCCCATGGCCGCCAGGGCGTGCCCTTGTACGTCTTCTACGGCGCGGGGAGCGGGTCCACGCCGATCGTGCTTCCCGAAGTCATCACGCCCGGCATCGTCCTCGACGCGCTCTCCGGAGCGCGGGAGTCGGGGCCGGCCGGACATCCCTAGTCGAGGAGGAGAGCCGATGCGCAAGAAGATCCTGTTCCTGGCCGCGGGCGTGCTCGTGAGCGCCGGTGCCCTCGCGGCCTCCCAGGCGGTGGTGGGCGACGCCGCTCCCGCCTTCACGGCCAACGACTCCAACGGCAAGCCGGAGTCGCTCGCCGACTTCAAGGGCAGGTGGGTCGTGCTGGAGTGGACGAACAACGAGTGTCCCTTCGTGAAGAAGCACTACGGGAGCGGCAACATGCAGAAGCTGCAGAAGCTCTTCACCGGGAAGGGTGTCGCCTGGCTCTCCGTCGTGTCCTCGGCGCCGGGCCAGCAGGGCTTCGTGGACGGACCGCGGGCCAACGCCCTCACGCAGGAGCGGGGAGCGTCGCCGAGTGCCGTGCTCCTCGACCCCAAGGGCGCCCTGGGGCGGCTCTACGGGGCCAGGACGACGCCGCACATGTACGTGATCGATCCCCAGGGCAAGCTCGTCTACAACGGGGCGATCGACGACAAGCCGTCCACGGACCAGGGGGACGTCGCGGGGGCGAAGAACTACGTGTCCGCCGCCCTCGAGCTGGCCATGGCCGGCAAGACCGTGGCCGTCGCTTCCAGCGCGCCCTACGGATGCTCGGTCAAGTACGCCAACTGAGTCGGAACGAGCCGCACTGACGTCGAGCAGGAAGCTGGCGCCCCCTTCCGTCCGGCGTTAGACTGGTCGTTCATGCGCGCTCCGTCCCCCGCGGCCGGCGTGAAGCCCTTCCTCGAGAGGCTCGACGAGGGTGTCGTGGTGGGCGACGGCGCCATGGGGACGATGCTCTACGCCCGGGGCGTCTTCCTGAACCGGTGCTTCGACGAGCTGAACCTCTCGAACCCGAGGCTCGTGCGCGCGGTCCACGAAGAGTACCTGGACGCCGGCGCGGACGTCGTGGAGACGAACACGTTCGGCGCCCACCGCTACAAGCTGGGTCCCCACGGCCTGGAAGCGCAGGTGCGGAAGATCAACCGCGAGGGGGCGCGGCTCGCCCGCGAGGCGGCGCAGGGACGCGGCCTCGTCGGCGGGATCCATCGGCCCGGTGGGCAAGCCGCTCGCTCCTCTCGGCAACATCTCGTTCACGGACGCGGTGGCCGCCTATCGCGAGCAGGCGGAGGGGCTTCACGAGGGGGGAGTGGATCTCTTCCTCGTGGAGACGCTCCCCTCCCTCGACCAGGCGCGCGCGGCGCTGGAAGCGGTGCGGGGAGTGGCCCCGCACCTCCCCGTGGCCGTCAGCCTCACGTTCAACGAAGAAGGGACGACGTTCTACGGCGACACTCCCGAGGCGGTGGTGGAGGTGCTCGAAGGCCTGGGCGTCCCCGTGATCGGGGCCAACTGCAGCCAGGGCCCGCAGGCCATGCTGCAGACCGTGGAGCGGATGGCGGCGGCCGCGAAGTCCGCGAAGCTCATGGCCATGCCCAACGCGGGCGCTCCGTCGCTCGTGGAAGGCCGCTACGTGTACCTCTGCACCCCCGAGTACATGGCGTCCTACGCCCGGCGGTTCCTGGGCGCGGGGGTCTCCTTCGTGGGAGGGTGCTGTGGCACCACCCCCGCCCACATCAAGAACCTCGTCCGCTCCGTGCGCATGGTCCGGCCCTCCCGGGAAACGGTGACGGTGCTGCCTCCGACACGCGTGAAGGAAGCCCCCACTCCGATTCCCCGCGAGGCGAAGAGCGCGCTCGCCCGGAAGCTCGGCCGGACGTTCGTGGTCTCCGTGGAGCTGGATCCTCCCAAGGGCGCGGATCCCGGAGTCATCCTGGAGCGCGCCCAGTACTGCAAGGAGAACGAGGTCGACGCGATCAACGTGGCGGACGGTCCGCGCGCCTCCGCGCGCATGAGCGCGCAGTCGCTCTGCGTCCTCCTCCAGGGGAAGGTGGAGATCGAGACGATCCTTCACTATACGTGCCGGGATCGGAACCTCCTCGGCATCCAGTCGGACCTTCTGGGCGCCTATTCGCTGGGCCTCCGGAACATCCTCGCCATCACCGGCGACCCCCCGAAGCTCGGCGACTACCCGGACGCCACCGCGGTCTACGACGTGGACTCGATCGGTCTCATCCGCATCATGGACCACCTGAACCACGGCTGCGACCTCGCGGGCAACCTGATCGGGCCCGCGCTCGGCATCCACATCGGGTGCGGGGCCGACCCGAGCAAGCCGGACATGGAGAAGGAAGTGCGCCGGCTGGAGCAGAAGGTGGAGGCGGGCGCCGAGTACATCATGACCCAGCCCGTGTACGATCCGCGGACGCTCGAGACCTTCCTGAAGATGATTTCCGCACGTCAGGGTGCCCGTGCTCGTGGGGATCCTGCCCCTCTACTCGCACCGGAACGCCGAGTTCCTGCACAACGAAGTCCCGGGGATGAGCATCCCCGACGACGATCCGCGAGCGGATGCGCAAGGCCGGCTCCGGAGAGGGTGCGCAGTCGGAGGGGGTGGCGATCGCGCGGGAAGCGACCCTCGCCGCCCGCGACGTGGCCCAGGGCGTCTACATCATGCCCCCGTTCAACAAAGTGGAGCTCGCGGTGCGCGTGATCGAGGCGTTGCACTAGACTGCGAGTCCTCCCCATGCCGCGGACCGTGATCGCCGCGCTTCTGCTGATGGGCACCGGCTCCCCGGGGCGGGCCCATCAGGACCCTCCGGTCTTCGCCGTGGACGTGAACGTGGTGTACGTCACGGCCACGGTCCGCGACGAGAAGGGCGAGCTCGTCGCCGACCTCGCCGCCGACGACTTCGTCGCTCTACGAGGACGGGCGCCCGCAGAAGGTGACCCTCTTCGCCCCCGCGGCCCAGCCGGGGGAGGAGGAGGCGCTCGCCCTGAACCTGGGAATGCTCCTGGACACGAGCGAGAGCATGCGGGAGCAGATCAAGCTCTCCCAGGAGTCGGCGATCCGGTTCCTGGAGTCGATCCCGCGCGCCCGAGACCTCCTGCTCATCTTCTTCGACCAGGACATCCGCATGTCGCGGTACAGCAGCGAGAACCAGCAAGGTCTGTTCGAGCGGATCCTGGAGAACAAGGGGAAGGGCAACACCGCGCTCTACGACGCGATCAGCGTCTACATCTCGAGGGTCTCCGCCGCGAGCGGGCGGAAGGTCCTGCTCGTCTTCACGGACGGCGAGGACTCCACGAGTGCTATCGGGCTCATGGACGTCATCAACCTCGTCCGGAGCAGCGGGGTGACCATCTACCCGATCTCCTTCGCGGGAGGAGCGTTCGGTATCGGCAACAATCGCTTCCTCTCCGCGAAGGCCTTCCTGAGCCAGCTCGCGGACTCCAGCGGGGGGTCGGTCTTCTCCCCGACCGCTTCGAAGGAGCTCTCGAGCGTCTACTCCAAAATCCTCGACGAGCTCCAGAGCCAGTACGTGCTGGGCTTCGTCTCCGACAAGGCGGAGCCCGACCGCCGCTACCGCAAGCTGCGCGTGGAAGCGAAGGGGAAGGAGCTCAAGGTTCGTCACCGCGCCGGCTACTACGCCATTCCCTGGCGTTGAGCCGCCGCTCCAGCTCGCGCAGGCGGCGCGCGAGCTCGGGGAGCCGCGCGAAGAGCGCGGAGGCCTTGAGCCACGCGCGGTTCTCCATGGGGGGGTTCCCGGAGACGATCATTCCCGCCTCGACGTCGGCGGGGAGGCCGGCCTTGCCGGTGGCGATCACCCCGTCTCCGACCGTGATGTGCCCGCCCACTCCCACCTGGCCGGCGAGGGTCACCCCCTTGCCGATCTTCGTGCTGCCGGCGATCCCCACCTGGCCCGCGATCACCGTGTTCTCGCCGATCGTGACCGAGTGTCCGACCTGTACGAGGTTGTCGATCTTGACGCCGCGCCCGATGCGGGTCTCGTGGAGCGAGGCGCGGTCCACCGCGGACAGGGCGCCGATCTCCACGTCGTCCTCGATCACCACGATGCCCACCTGGGGGATCTTCTGGTACCGGCCGTTCTCGTCGCGGGCGAAGCCGAAGCCGTCGGCCCCGACTACCGCTCCGTTCTGGAGGATCACCCGGTCCCCGAGGCGGCAGCGCTCCCGCACCTGTGCTCCCGCGTGCAGCAGGCAGTCCGCCCCGATCGACGCGTCCGCATAGACGACCGCGTGCGGGTGGAGGACGGTGCGGACTCCGATCCGGACGCGCGGGCCGACGACGGCGAGCGCGCCCACGTGGACGCCTTCCCCGAGCACGGCGGTCGGGTCCACCTGGGCGCTCGGATGGACGCCGGGAGCGGGCGGCACCTCGGGGTGAAGCACCGCCACCGCGTGCGCGAAGGACACGTAGGGGTTGTCGGAGAGGAGGCTGGGGAGCGTCGTCTCGATCGTGGGGGGGACGATCACCGCCGCCGCCCGGGTATGGGCCAGCCGGGACGCGAACCTCGGCCGGGCGACGAACGTCAGGTCGCCGGGGCCCGCTTCCTCGATGCCGGCCACGCGAGTGACCTCGACCGAGCCGTCGCCGCGAACGGCGCAGCCCAGCTGCCGGGCCAGCTCGCGGAGGATCAAGGGGCGGGAGGCACCGTGGGGGACGGAGAGGTAGCCTTGGCCTTGCCGGTGGCGATCGCGCCGTCGAGCTGCGCGCCCTCGCGGACGATCAGCACCTGCGCGTCGACGTTCCCCTGGACCCGGGCCTTCTCCGCGAGGGTCACCGTCCGCGCCTTGATCTCGCCCTTGAACTCCCCGGCGATCTCCACGGCGTCCGCCTGGACCTTGGCGTCCACGCGCGCCCCCTCCCCGAGAACCAGGCGGCCGCTCAGCTCCAGCTCGCCCCGGAAGCGCCCGACGATCTGGGCGTCCTTCCCCTTGAGCTTGCCGTCCACGTCCGCCTGCGCATCAATGACCGTCGCCGTCCTGTCGTCCGCCATCGCACCTCCGGCCGCAGCGTCCAAAGCGCCATTCTAGCAGGACCCGCGCGAGACCGGGATTGACGGCCCGCGGGTCCGGTCTTTATCATCCCGCTCACCCGATGCGCCGAGCCCGCTTCTCCCTCCTGGTCGCCGGAGCGCTCCTCTCGGTCCCTCCCGCCCTCGCGCAGGGGCCCACCCGCGTCATCGTGGACACGGACCTCGCCTCGGACGTGGACGACGTCGGGGCTCTCGCCGTGCTGCACGCGCTGGCCGACCGGGGGGAGGCGGAGATCCTCGCCGCCATGGTTTCCTCCCGCAACCGGCACAGCGTCGGAGCCTTGAGCGCGCTCAACACCTGGTACGGCCGCCGCGACGTCCCCATCGGCTCCGTGCGCGCCCAGGTTGCGGGATACCCCAAGGACATCGGCGGGGAGGTGGACTCCAAGTACACGGAAGAGCTCGCGAAGCGCTTCCCGGTGGGCCTGCGCTCGGCCAAGGACGCCCAGGACGCGGTCGCCCTCTACCGGCGCGCGCTCGCCGGCCAGCCGGACGGCAGTGTCGTCGTCGTGAGCCTGGGCTTCCTCAGCAACCTTCGGAACCTGCTGGACTCCGTGGCCGACGACACGAGCCCGCTGGGGGGGGAGGACCTCGTCCGGCGCAAGGTGCGGCTCTGGGTGTGCATGGGAGGGAAGTTCCCCGACGGGCTCTTTCCGGACGGAGGCAGCGAGTACAACGTCGGGTACGACACGATCGCCTCCGTGCGCGCGATCAACGACTGGCCCACCCCCGTGGTGTTCAGCGGCTTCGAGATCGGGGCCGCCATCAAGACGGGCGCGCGCCTCTCGGCGCTGCCGGAGGAAAGCCCGGTGAAGGCCGCCTACCGTCTGTTCAACGGCCTCCAGGACCGGGAGAGCTGGGATCAGACGGCGGTGCTCTACGCGGTTCGGGGAGGGCGCGACTACTGGAAGGAGTCGGGCCCCGGCCTGAACCTCATGCATGCCCGCGTGGGCCAGGGCTACAACGAGTGGCTGGCCTTCCCCGCCGGCCGTCACCGCCATCTCGTCGAGCGGATGCCCCCGGGGGAGGTGGCTCGGGTCATCGAGGAGCTCATGCTCCAGCCGCCGCGGTTGTCGAGCCGCCGCTGAGCCGTCGTCGAGGGCGGATCTCCTTCGTTCTGGGTGTGTTATCATCCGTTTTCGCGTCCACGACCCTTGGACAAGATCGGCAAGTACAAGATCATCTCGAAGATCGGCCAAGGGGCGACGAGCCACGTCTACAAGGGCAAGGACGAGACGCTGGGCCGTTTCGTCGCCGTAAAGACGATCGCGGCCGAGGTCAGCAAGGACGAGACGCTCCGCAAGCGGTTCCGGCGCGAGGCCGAGTCCGCGGCCCTGCTGAACCACCCCAACATCATCACCGTCTACGACTTCGGCGAGGAGCAGGACAAGCTCTACATCGCCATGGAGCTCCTCGAAGGCGTGGACCTGAAGCAGGCCCTCGCCGAGGGGCGCCTCGCGACCCTCGACCAGAAGCTGGACGTCATGTACCAGATCTGCGAGGGCCTCGCCTTCGCCCACTCCCACGGGATCTTCCACCGCGACCTGAAGCCCGCGAACCTGCACGTGCTGGCCAACGGCAAGCTCAAGATCATGGACTTCGGGCTCGCGCGACTGAGCGGGTCCGACATGACCCGCACCGGCCTCGTCATGGGCACCCCGCACTACATGTCCCCCGAGCAGGTGCGGGGCGAGCACGTGGATGCGCGGTCCGACGTGTTCGCGATGGGCTGCGTGTTCTACGAGATCCTGACGGGAAAGAAGCCGTTCGACGCGGAGTCCCTTCACTCGGTCCTGTACAAGGTCATGCAAGCGGAGCCGCCTTCCGCCGCCGAAGCGGTCCCCGGCCTCCCGAGTGTCGTCGTCCAGGTGCTCGAGAAGGCCTTGGCCAAGAAGCCGGCCGACCGGTTCCAGGACGCGAGCGAGTTCCGCGCCGTTCTCGATGGCGCCCGCGAGGCGATCGCGAGCGGACGCGGAGACGAGCCGCTGCCCGGGATCCAGAAGCCCCTTCCCTCCGCCGCGGGCTCTGGAGCGCCGCGCTCCGCCGTGACACAGCCCATGGAGCGGGTGGGGAGCTCGGTGACGGCAGACGCGCCGTCACCGTCGCCCCCCTCTACGTCCCGGCGACCCGATCGTCCCTCGTCGGGCTCGCGCTCGCGCCATGTGCCCATCCCCGCGAAGCCCGCGGGCCCGGGGCCGCTACTCTGGATCGGGGGGGGCGCGCTGCTCGTCGTCGTCGCCATCGGCGTCGCCATCCTCCGCGGCACGTCGCCCACCGCTTCGCCGTCGGCCCCTCCGACCAGCGGACAGATCAGCACGCTCGCCAAGGAGCTCGCGGCCTCGGAGGCTCGGAACGCCCGCAACAAGCTCGATGCGGGGGACTACGCCGACGCTGCGCTGCGAGGCGGAGAGGGCGCTCAAGTTCGATCCCGACAACCCCGAGGCCAAGAGGGTGCGCGCGGCGGCCAAGGAGACCCAGGAAAAGATCGCCGCCGCGGTGGCGGGGGTGAAGTCCGGGGCGGACGACGCCCAGAGGGCGAATGCCTACTGGGAGCTCTTCGAGATGGCCCCCGACCACCCCGCCACCGACGAGATCCCGGCCGCGCTCGACGCGGGCTTCCGGCCCCGCGCGGACGAGGCGCGGAGGCTCATGGCCGAAGCCCAGCGCGCCGCGGCCCAGGCGTCGCGAGCCGAGGCCTTCGCCGACGGGACGAAGCTCGCCCGCGAGGCGGAGACGAGCTACAAGGCGGGGGCCTACGCCCGCGCCGCCCGCGATTTCATGAGGGCCCGGGAGCGCTTCCGTCGCGCCCGCTGACGGCCCCCCGTCGGGGTCTTCGATGTCGCGCGCCGTCCGCGCGTGCTACCATCGGGCGGTTGGCCCGAATTCGGTTCGGATAGCGGGGCTCCGGGACTCGGGATGGACCTCGAACAGATCGGCAAGTACAAGATCGTCGGGAAGCTGGGCCAGGGGGCCATGGGGGAGGTCTTCAAGGCCCAGGACCTGGTCCTGAAGCGCTTCGTCGCGCTCAAGACGATATCTCCCACGCTCCTCGCCGACGAGCAGTTCCGCAAGCGCTTCCGGCGCGAGGCGGAGTCCGCGGCCCAGCTCAACCACCCCAACATCGTCACCGTCTTCGAGTTCGCCGAGCACCAGGGCCAGATCTATCCTGGTGATGGAGCTCCTCGACGGACGGGACCTCAAGGAGATGATCGTCCGCCAGGGGTTGAACCGCCTGGAGGACAAGCTGCTCGTCATGGAGCAGATCTGCGAGGGGCTCGCCTACGCCCACGAGCAAGGGCGTCATCCACCGCGACCTCAAGCCCGCCAACATCCGCGTCCTGCCGAACCTCGCGGTCAAGATCCTCGACTTCGGCCTCGCCCGCCTGGGCGTGTCGGAGATGACGCGCACGGGCACGGTGATGGGCACGCCCAACTACATGTCGCCGGAGCAGGTGCGCGGCGAGAAGGTGGACGAGCGCTCCGACCTCTTCTCGGTGGGAGCCGTCTTCTACGAGCTGCTCTCCGGCCACAAGCCCTTCGATTCGGAGTCGGTGCACTCCATCCTCTACGAGGTCCTGGAGCACGACCCGCAGCCCTTGCGGAGCTGGGTGCCGGACCTCCCGCCCCTCCTCCTGCCCATCGTCGACCGCGCCCTCGCCAAGGATCCGGAGAGGCGCTATTCCGCCGCCGGCCAGATGCGCGACGCGGTGCGTGCGGCGCGGCGGGCGATCGCGGCGGGGAAGGCGGCGGCGGAGCTGCTCCAGCCCGGCCTCGACTCCGAGGCCACGATCGTGGGACGCGACTCCCCGACGATCGCCGAGCTCGATTCCTCGGGGGCCTCCCTCACCTCCATCGAGGGTCCCATGGTGGCGGGAGCCACCGCCCTCGACCTCTCGTCGACGAGCATCGATCGGAGCCAGCCGCGCACGGCCCGCCCCGAGCCCACGCTGCTACCCCCCGCGGTCCGCCTGGCGCGGGGTGCTCGTGGGTGTCGTGTCTCTCGCCGTCGTCGTCGGCCTGGGGCTCGTCGTCTGGATCCGCGTGCGGCCGCCCGCGACGACCCCCGGTTCCAGCGTCGAGCTGGCGAAGGAGCAGGAGGGGATTCTCCGCGAGCAGCTCGTGGCGAGCCAGGTGGAGCTCGCGCGCACCTACCTCGACAACAAGGACTACGCGGAGGCGGCCACGCAGGCGGAGCGCGGCCTGAGCCTCGCCCCCGACAACGCGGACGCCCGCCAGCTCCTCGACCGGGCCCGGCAGACTCTCGCCGACCTCGACAAGTTTGCGAAGGAAGCGACGAGCGCCTTCGAACGAGGCGACACGGAAAGCGCGACGCGCGCCCTCGGCCGTGTCCTTGCCATCGATCCCCGGCATCCCGTCGCGAACCAGCTCACCGCGGCCCTCAACACGCAGTTCCGCCGCCAGGCCGAGGAGGCGGGCCGCGCCGCGAGCCGATCGCGTCAGGATGCGGAGAAGGCCCGGGCGGGGGGGCAGGACCTCTTCCGCGCGGCGGACCGCGCGACCCGCGAGGCCCAGGACCTCGTCGAACAAGGAGCAGTTCGCCCAGGCCACCCAGAAGTTCATGGAGGCGGGCGACGGTTTCGACCGGGCACGACGAGCAACGGAGGTCGCGGCGGCCGCCGCGGCCGCGGCGGCGGCCCAGGCCGCAGCCCAGCAGGCGGCGGCGGCGCGCGCGACCGCCGCGCCCACCCACGCTCCCGCGATTCCTCCTCCCACAGCCCCGGCGTACGTCGCGCAGCTGCCCCCCGCGGCCCCGCCGCTCGTCGCTCCGTCTCTGCCCGCTCCCGCGTCGGCGACGCTCGGAGTCCCCGCCGAGCCGGCGATCCGGAGGGTGATCGCGGACTTCGGTCGCGCGATCGAGACGAAGGACCTGACGCTCTACAAGAGCGTTCGGCCCGGGATCTCTCCCGACGAGGAGAAGCGGCTCCGGGAATCCTTCAAGGCGATCCAGTCCCAGAGGGTCAGTTTGACGGTCGACTCACTCCAGGTCGAAGGCTCCACCGCCAACGTGCGGGTGTCGCGGCAGGACACCGTGAACGGCAAGGCCATGCCCGCGATGCAGCGGACCTTCCGCCTCGCCCTGCGCGACGGGGCGTGGACGATCCAGTCGACCGGCCAGTAGCCGGCGAGACGATACTCTTCGGCGGTCCGTCTAGAAGGTGTAGTCGAGCCCGAAGACCGGCGTAATGTCGTCTTGCAGCCCGTTGCTGCCGATCTTGAAGAGCACGTTGGCCACGAACAACAGGTTCCCCACCGGGTTGATCTTGAGGCCCGCGGATCCGAGCATCAGGTTCACGTTTCCGGTCGCGGTCGCGAGCTGCGTCCGGGTCACGGTCATGGTGGTGGTGGAGGGAGGCCGGAAGCGGAAGTTGAAGGTGGTTTCCTCGTCCACCAGCTTCTGCGCGTCGAGCAGCGTGCGGCCGATGAAGTCCGCGGTGAACGTGACGCGCTTGTGGGGCACGACGTCGAACCCGGCGGTGTAGTAGAACTCGTTCGGGAGGTCGCCCGTGAAGTCGCTCCCCCCGCTCGAGAAGGTGTAGCCGAGGCTCGCCCGCGGGGAGAAGCGGCCGGGAGACCCGCCGGCCACGAGGGCGAGCTTGGCCTGCGTGGCCCCGGAGCCCAGGAGGTCCTCCTCCTTGCCGGTGGGGAGGCGGACGTCGACGAACGCGGCGAGGCTGCCTCCGGGCTTCCGGAGGAAGTTGTACTTGCCCCGGAGCAGGATGTCGCCGATGCCGTTGGCACTCCCGCTCTGCGGGTAGGTGTGGGTGCTCTGGCCGTCGCTGAAGATGTGGATGGTGGTGCCCGCGTTCAGGTCCGGCTGCGTGGCCAGCCGCTCGATCGAGGTCTCGATCCGGGCGTCCATTGAGACGTCCACGAAGGGCACCGCCACGCTCAGGTCGAACCGCTCGGAAATCCCGTAGTTCGCGTACACGACGGTGGTCTTCGTCTCCAGCGCGATCTTGAGGTCGGCGCGGATGATGTCGCCCTCGAACCAAAGGGCGAGGTGGTCCCCGTCGCTGTTCGTGTCCTGGTGGGTGAGGAAGAGG
Source organism: uncultured Acidobacteriota bacterium (assembly GCA_963742595.1). Lineage (GTDB taxonomy): Bacteria > Acidobacteriota > Vicinamibacteria > Fen-336 > Fen-336 > CAVPGH01. The sequence goes on from CAVUMT010000001.1 coordinate 4,680,761, forward strand.
TTCATGTCGTCCCCCTCGAGGTCCTTTCCGTCCAGGCTGTCCCACGTCGCGTTCTGGTAGTTCACCCCGAAGGTGAACTTGCCCTTGCCCGCGGTGAGGGGCCGCTCCGTGAAGATCGGCCCGAAGGACTGCGTGGTGCGGTTGTACGTGCCGAGGCTCTCGTCGAAGGTGTAGGTGAAGCCGGCCGACGAGGATCCGAGCGGGAACGTCGAGATCTGGGCGGCGATCCCGCTGTTGATCGATCTGGAGAGTGGCCTGGGCCCCGAGCTGCGACGTGAAGTGCGCGGAGTGGCTCAGGGCGGGGTTCGGGTTGGCGGCGAGGACGACCGGCTGGCTCGGCGAGAAGAAGTTCAGGAGCAGGCTGGCGAGGCCGCCCGTGCTCTGGGCCCGGGCGGGGACGGCGGCGGCGAACGACGAGATGAAGAGGAAGCCGACGGCGAGACGAGCTTTACGCATTTCCAGCACCTCCGAAAAAGCGGCGTGCGCGTTTGGATGGATGAGGATAGGGAGGGAAAACGGCGAAGTCAAACCCCCGCGAGCGGTCCAGGGAGGGCCCGGCGTGCGGGGTATGATGCGGGGATGAGGACGCGACCGGAAGAGCCCCGGCTCGCCCCCGCCCCCGCGGACAGCCAGTTCCGGCTGACGAGCGACTTCGAGCCCCGGGGGGACCAGCCGCGGGCCATCGACGAGCTGACGGCGGGGCTCCTGCGGGGGGACAAGCACCAGGTCCTTCTCGGGGTCACGGGCAGCGGCAAGACCTTCACCGTGGCCTCCGTCCTCGCCCGCGTGAACCGGCCCACCCTCGTCCTCGCCCACAACAAGACCCTGGCCGCGCAGCTCTACCAGGAGTTCAAGGGCTTCTTCCCCCAGAACGCCGTTGAGTACTTCGTCTCCTACTACGACTACTACCAGCCGGAGGCCTACGTCCCCCAGTCGGACACCTACATCGAGAAGGAAGCCACGATCAACGACGAGATCGACCGGATGCGCCTTTCCGCGACGCGCAGCCTCTTCGAGCGGCGCGACGTGATCATCGTGGCCTCCGTGTCCTGCATCTACGGCCTCGGATCGCCCGAGGCGTACTACGGGATGCTTCTCTTCGTCCGTCAGGGCGAGACGCTGGACCGGCGGGACCTCCTTTCCAAGCTCGTGGAGGCGCGCTACGACCGCAACGACTACGAGCTGAAGCGCGGGACGTTCCGGGTGCGGGGGGACGTGGTGGAGATCGTGCCCGCCTACGAGGAGCACGGCATCCGCGTCGAGCTCTTCGGGGACGAGGTCGAGCAGATCAGCTCCTTCGATCCCTTGACCGGGAAGACCATGGGCCGCCTCGCCCAGGTCGCGATCTACCCCTCCAGCCACTACGTGACGCCGCGTCCGCGGCTCACCGACGCCATCCGCACGATCGAGGAAGAGCTCGTCGTGGAGAAGGCGAGGCTCGAGACCCAGGGCAAGCTCCTCGAGGCCCAGCGCCTCTACCAGCGGACGATGTTCGACCTGGAGATGCTGCGGGAGACCGGCCACTGCCACGGCATCGAGAACTACTCGCGCCACCTGTCCGGGCGCGCCCCCGGCGAGCCGCCCCCGACGCTCCTCGATTACCTGCCCAAGGACGCGCTCATGGTGATCGACGAGAGCCACCAGTCCGTACCCCAGGTCCGCGGGATGTACCACGGCGACCGCCAGAGGAAGTCGACGCTCGTGGAGTACGGGTTCCGCATGCCCTCAGCACTCGACAACCGTCCGCTGAACTTCGAAGAGTTCGAGGGCCGGCTCGGCCAGGCGCTCTACATCTCCGCGACTCCGGGGCCCTACGAGCTGGGGAAGGCGGGGGGCGTCGTGGTGGAGCAGGTCATCCGGCCCACCGGCCTCATGGACCCGCGCGTGGACGTCCGTCCGGTCAAGGGCCAGGTGGACGACCTCCTCGCCGAGATCCGCATCCGCGCGGAGCGCAGGGAGCGCGTGCTCGTCACCACCCTCACGAAGCGGATGGCCGAGGACCTGACCGAGTATTACCACGACCTCGGGGTGCGCGTGCGCTACCTGCACTCCGACATCGAGACGCTGGAGCGCGTGCGGATCCTCCGCGACCTCCGCAAGGGCGAGTTCGACGTGCTCGTGGGCATCAACCTCCTCCGGGAGGGGCTGGACCTTCCCGAGGTTTCCCTCGTGGCCATCCTCGACGCGGACAAGGAGGGGTTCCTGCGCTCCGCCGGCTCGCTCATCCAGACGGTGGGCCGGGCCGCCCGCCACGTGGAGGGGATGGCGATCCTCTACGCCGACCAGGAGACGGCCTCCATGAAGGTGGCGCTCGGCGAGACGAACCGCCGACGCGCCCTCCAGGAAGCCTACAACCGCGAGCACGACATCACCCCCGAGAGCGTGCGCAAGAACATCGGGGAGCTCCTCTCCTCCGTCTACGAGCACGACTACGCGCCCATCCCGGAGGTCGCGGAGTCGCCGGAAGAGCGCTACCGCTCGCTCGAGGAGCTGGAGCGGGAGATCAAGGTCCTCGAGAAGCAGATGCGCGAAGCGGCGAAGGCCCTGGAGTTCGAGAAGGCGGCGTCGCTCCGGGATCGGATCAAGACCCTCCGCGCGACCGAGTTCGGGCTGAAGTAGCCTAACGCTGCCGTCCGCGTCCCGTGACCGGGGTGCCTCCCGGGGGTGCGGGGGGATTCTCCTGCCCCATCTGGAGGGCGCGCAGGAACTCCTGCCGGCGCTGGTTGCGCTCGAAGCTCTTGATCCGGCCCTCGAGGGCCTGGCGCTCCATCTCGAGCCCGGCTTCCGTCATCAGCATCTCGAGAGGCCTCACCTCGCCCACGGGTCGCCGCGCGGGCAGGTCGTCCCCGTAGAAGATCGTGGCGACGTTGCCCGACACGATCATGGGAACCACGACCACCGTCCCCGGGGCGTCGGGGCCGAGCGTCGCCAGGAAGCGCGCGTTGGCCTCCCCCGGCGGCAGCGGCCCGCGGTACGTCTCCTTGCGCTGGAGGACCTCGGAGAGGAGCGACGGCTCCCCGAGGGAGACCCGGACGTCATGGGGCGGGCCCGCCGCGTCCTTCCCCTCGAAGCCGAAGTGGCCCATCGCGACCAGCTCCTCGCCCCGGACCGCGAGGAGGATCCCCCGGCCGAGGACGCGCGCTCCCAGCCGCATCAGCATCCCCGTGATCTCGCCGCGCAGGACGGGCGTCTGGATGTCGTTCACGAGACCCTCGAGGGGGATGCTGGGGGCGGGGGTCCCCGTGGCCGCGGGGGCGGCCCCCTCCTGGCCGGAGGCGCCTTCCGCGGGTGTGGCCGCGCGGTTGCTCTCGTCGAGCTGGGTGGCCACCTCGAGGAGGAGGCGGTCGGTGCTGAGGCCCTCGGTGGCCACGAAGTCCTGGGCGTCCACCTCGATCTCGCCCTTCTCCGGTATGTCCACCGCGTCGAACTTGAAGAAGCCGGCCGTCCACTGGCAGAGCTCGGTGAGGACGAGCCCGATCTGGTGCCGCACCGCCTCTTCCACGTCCTCCGGGCTCACCCGGCCCATCTCCACCAGCACGTGGCCCAGCCGCTTCTCCTCCGGCGCGAAGTGCTGGCGCTCCAGGGCCTCGAGGAGCGTCCTCTCGTCGATGACGCCCCGGCTCACCAGGATGTTGCCGAAGGTGGTGCGCACCGAGCTGGAGGCCGCGTAGATGATCCGGCCCCGCCGCATCAGGATGAGCCCCTGCCCATCGCGCCGGGTGAGGCCCAGGCGGCCGGATTTCGCGGTCACCGCGAGGAAGTTCAGCACCTCGGGGAGTGCTATGTTGTCCAGCCGTCCGGTGAACGCGCCTTCGGTCGTCCTCGTGTCCATGACTTCCTAGCCCACGATCGTCTCGACGGGCGCGGGCCGTCCGAAATGGTAGCCCTGCGCGAGGTTGAAGCCGATCTCCTCGCACGTCGCGGCTTCCGGCGCGGTCTCGATCCCTTCCGCGATCGCCTTGACCCGGAGGTCCTTGGCCACCGCGACGAGCGAGGTCAGGAGCTGCCGGCGGTTCCGGAGCTCGGGCTGGTCGATGCCGGCCACGAAGCGGCGGTCGAACTTCAGGTAGTGCGGCGGGGCCTCCGCGAGCTCGAGGAGGCGGGCCTGGCCCGCCCCGAAGTCGTCGTAGGCGAGCCCGATGTTGCTCTCGGAGAGCAGCGTCCGGAGCTCGGCGAGGGCGGAGGGACGCGTGAGCACGCTCTCGTGGATCTCCAGGGCGAGGTCCTGGTGCGGAGCGAGGTCGCGCAGCTCCTCCAGCGACTCCAGGAGGCCCGGCACCGAGAGCTCCGTGGGATGCGTGTTGAGGAAGAGAGTAGGGAAGTCCGCGCGGCTGCGCACGAGCTCCACGGCCTTCTTGCGGAAGAGGCGGCTCAGCTCCGCCTCCGCTCCCAGGCTCTCCGCGAGTCGGAACAGATCGAGCGGGCTCACGGGCAGGCCGGGGTGGGCGCCGCGCCCGAGCGCCTCGTAGGCGGCGGGCGCGCCTCCCGGCATCCGCACGATGGGCTGAAAGGCGATGGTGACGCCTCCCACCCGCAGCATCTCCTGGAACTCGCGGGAGCCCGGGATCGACCGTCCCCCCTTCGGTCGGCGGCCCAGCGAGACCGTGGTCGCCGGCTCGGCGTTCTCGGCCGGCGCCACGGAGGGGGCGCCCACGCGGAACTCGAGGTCGCCGAGGAGCAGGACGTCGCCCTCGCGGATCGGTCCGTCCTCCACCGCCTCCCCGTTGACGAAGGTCCCGTTGGTGCTCTGGAGATCACGGATGCGGAGGAGGCCGCCGTCCTCGTAGATCTCGGCGTGGACCTTGGAGATCGACTCGGGAGCGAGTACGAGCTCGAGCCCGGGACGGCGTCCGATCCGGAAGGGCAGGGGATGAAGGGGCACCACGCGCACCTGTCCGTCGGCGGAGGCGCTCTCGAGGCGCCACGAGGGACGAGAACGCCGACCGGAGGGCAGCGGAGAGGGGGGGGTGTCGGGCACGCTTCGGTTCAACTCATCGGTCCGGTCGGGCTCGAGGGCAAGGGTATAGCACCTTGCCCGAGCCCGGGGCCGGCGACCTGAAGTACCCTACCGGCAATCCGATGCTCCGGTGCCCGTCGTGTACGCAGGCGCTCGCGGAAACCCATCGCTTCTGTCCTTCGTGCGGAAAGAGCGTCGACGAGACGCCGACGGGGACGGCTCCCCGCCCCAGCCCCCCGCCCTCGTCCCGCTCCTCCACGAGCGCCGCGGGCGTTTCGACGTCGTCCGCCGAGGGGCAGTTCGTCCCCGGCACCGTGCTCGGGGGACGGTACCGCCTCGTGGGCCTGCTCGGCAAAGGGGGAATGGGAGAGGTGTACCGGGCGGACGATCTCACGCTGGGGCAGCCCGTCGCGCTCAAGTTCCTTCCCTCCGCGGTGGAGGGAGACGAGGAGCGCCTCGAGCGGTTCTTCAGCGAAGTGCGCATCGCGCGCCAGGTCACGCACCCCGCGGTGTGCCGCGTCTTCGACATCGGAAGCGCCGACGGGCGCCACTTCCTCTCCATGGAGTACGTGGACGGCGAGAACCTCGCGAGCCTGATGAGACGCATCGGCCGGCTGGGGAGCGACAAGGCGCTGGACATCGCGCGCCAGCTCTCCGTCGGCCTCGGAGCCGCCCACGACAAGGGAGTGCTCCACCGCGACCTGAAGCCCGAGAACGTGATGCTGGACGGGCAGGGCAAGGTCCGGATCACCGATTTCGGGCTGGCCGGGCTCGAGGACTCGATACGCGGCGACGACGTGCGCTCGGGCACTCCCGCCTACATGTCCCCGGAGCAGCTCACGGGGCGGGAGGTCAGCGCGAGGAGCGACGTCTACTCGCTGGGACTCGTGCTCTTCGAGCTGTTCACCGGGAGGAAGGCCTTCGAGGGCAAGACGTTCGCCGACATGCTGAGAAAGCATCGAGACGAAAGGCCTCCCGACCCTTCGAGCCTGGTCCCCAGTCTGGATCCGGCAGTTGAGGGTACCATCCTTCGCTGCATCGCGAAGGACCCCGCGGCCCGGCCGGCCTCCGGGCTGGGGGTGGCGGCTCTCCTTCCGGGAGGCGACCCGCTGGCCGCCGCCCTCGCGGCCGGCATCACCCCGTCGCCGGAGATGGTGGCTGCGGCGGGGGAGTCGGAAGGGCTGTCGCGAACGGTCGCCGGCGCGTGCCTTGCCGTCGTCCTCGCCGGGGTGGTCCTCGCTCCCGTCCTCGTGGGTCCGCTCCAGCTCTTCAATCGAGTCCCCGTCGAGAAGGCCCCCGCCGTCCTCGAGGACCGCGCGCGCGAGCTCGTCAAGCGGCTCACGGGGGGCGAGGAGCCGGCGGACACCGCCCTCGGCTTCGACTGGGACGAGACGTACCTTCGTTACCTGCGGGCGCGCGACGCCTCGCCGCGGCGTTGGGAGAGCCTCGCCACCGGGGATCCTCCGGTCATCCGGTTCTACTATCGCCAGAGCGTGCACCCGCTCGTCTCCACGAGCATCACGGGGCGCGTCTTCTGGAACAACCCGCCCATCGGCCTCCTCTCGGGCAACGCGGGCGCTCGCCTGGACATGCGCGGGCGGCTCGTGTCCTTCTACTTCATTCCGCCCCAGGTCGAGACCGAGGAAGGACCGGCCGCCGCGCCCGACTGGGCGCTCCTCCTCGCCGAGACGGGCCTCCTCGCGTCCTCGCTCCGGCCCGTGCCCCCCCGCTGGACGCCCCCGTTCTACGCGGACGCGCGCGCGGCCTGGGAGGGCGTCTATCCCGAGCAAGCCCAGACCACCGTCCGGGTCGAAGCCGCAGCCTACCGCGGCCGGCCCGCCGCGTTTTACGTCGTCGGTCCCTGGACGCGACCGGAGCGCATGCAGCCCCGCGACTTCTCGCGGCGGCAGCTCTGGGGGATCGTTCTCGGGATCGGCCTCCTCGTCACGCTCCTGGTCACGGGCGCGGTCCTCGCGCGCCGCAACCTCGTCCTGGGCCGAGGGGACCGGCGCGGGGCCTTTCGCATCGCGTCATATGTCTTCGCGGTGGTCATGATCGGCTGGGGCGGCCTGAACGCCGACCACGTCGCCGACCTCGCGGGCGAGTGGACGATCCTGGTGCGGGGGACGGGGTTCGCGCTCTTCCTGGCCGCGACGCTCTGGCTCTTCTACTTGGCCCTCGAGCCGTACGTCCGGCGGCTGCGCCCCCAGACGCTCATCTCCTGGACGCGGATCCTGTCCGGCGACGTGAGCCACCCCATCGTGGGCCGTGACCTCCTGATCGGGGCCACGTGGGGCGCGGGCTGCGCGCTCTTGTTTCCCGCGGCCCACCACCTGGTGGGCGCGCTCGGCTTCGCTCCCGGCGATCCACTGCCCGCCGAGCTCGACGTGCTCCTCGCGCCCCGCCGCCTCGTGGCGTTCCTGATCGGCTCGCAGGTGGACGGCCTCATTCTCGGGCTCGGGGCCCTCCTTCTCTTCCTGGCCCTGCGGCTGCTTCTCCAGCACGATGTGGTGGCGGGGGTCGTCCTGGCCGCGGTGTTGGCGGCGTTCCAGGCCTCGATAGGGTGGGAGACAGGCCCCGCGCTCCGGATCGGCATGAGCCTGGTCCTGATGGGGACCTATACGGTGCTCCTGCTGCGTCTCGGACTCTTCGCGGCGATCGCGGCCCTGTACGTCTCGAGCCTCCTCACCGTCCTTCCCCTCACCACACGGCTGGGGACGTGGCGTTCCGGACCGACCGTCATGGTGGGCCTCGTGGTGGTGGCGCTCGCGATCTACGGTTTCCGGACGGCGACGCGCATGCGCCCCCGCGCCCCGCTCAGGCCCTCCGCTGTCGCCTGACCTCGTAGAGGACGACGGCCACGCACGTCGACAGGTTGAGGGAGCGCAGCTCGGGATCCGCCATGGGCACGCGGACGAGGCGGTCGCGGAAGCGCTCGCGAAGGTCCGGAGAGAGCCCCACGCTCTCGCGCCCGAACACGAGCGTCGTTCGGGCCGGATAGCGGACGTCCCAGAAGAGCGGCCCCGCATCCGGGCTGGCGAGGAAGGGCTCGCCGAGGTCCGGGAGGGCGCTCTCGATCTCCGCCCAGCTCTTCCAGATCCGCGGCTTCACCCGCGGCCAGTAGTCGAGGCCGGCGCGCCGGACCTCCCGGTCGTCCAGCGAGAACCCGAGCGGCTCCACGAGGTGGAGCTGCGCGCCCGCGGCGAGGCAGGTGCGGCCCACGTTCCCGGTATTCCAGTGGATTTCCGGATGTACCAAAGCGACATTTAGACTCGCGTGTTCATGGCCATCGACTCGGCGCACGTCAGGCGGGCTCTGGGTCGAAAGCGAGGGACGTCGAGAGGTCCCGGTGGGCGTCGATCTGCGCCTTCAGATCGGCGACCCTCTGCTCCGCGGTGCCAATGGCATCGGCGCCGGCGATAAAGCGGCGCGGCGGCGGCTCCTGGCTCGCAATGGCGAGGAGCGCTCGCGCGAGCTTCGCCGGGTCGCCGGACTGCTGACCATTCTGCGATTTCCAGAACTCGAGCTGCTTCGCTCGGCGCTCGTCGTAGTCCGCGATGGACGGCTCGGCGTAGTTCGTCGACTGCTCCGTGAGGAGCTCCGTGCGGAAGAACCCCGGGTTGACGATGGTCGTATGGATGCCGAACGGCCCGACCTCAGCCTGCAGTGACTCCATCCAGCCCTCGAGTCCGAACTTCGACGCGGCGTAGGCCGTACCGAACTCGAAGCCCGAGAGGCCCGCTGACGAGGAGATCGAGATGATGTGCCCCGAGCGCTGCTTGCGCATCACGGGCAGGACGGCGCGCGTGACGTTCATGGGCCCAATGAGGCTCGCCGCCAACTGCCGGTCCATCTGCTCCGGCGTCAGCTCCTCGAAGTACCCCGCGTAAAAACTGGCCGCATTGTTCGCCAGCACGTCGATGCGACCGAACCGATCGACAGCCGCCCGCACCGCGGCCTCGGCATCGGCGCGGCTGGTGACGTCCAGCTTCACGGCCAGAAGGTCGTTCGACGGTCCCATGGCATCGGACACACGGTCCCTGTCCCGGCCCGAGGCCACGACCGCGTGGCCGGCCGCCTGGGCGGCCTTGGCGAAGTCGAGGCCCATGCCACGGCCGGCTCCAGTGATAAACCAGACTCTCTTGTTGCTCATGACCTCTCCTTTGCGTTCGGCCCACCTCCAATCTAGCCTGATGGCACCGAACTCGTTTGCCGGATCTTATCCAGACTGGATTCCAACCACGGACGGCAAAGGTGGAAGCGGCGGAGTAGAATCCGCCCCGGGCCAGATGAGAGTCGCGATCCTCGGAGCGGGAGAGCTCGGCGCCACCCTCGCCCGCCGGCTCGCCGAGCGCGAGGGGGCGCGGCAGGTCGTGCTCGTGGACGCGAGCGAGGGGAAGGCCAGGGGGAAGGCTCTGGACCTGATGCAGTCGGGGCCGGTGGAGGGCTACGACACAGAGGTCACCGGAGCGGCGGCGCTTCCCGAGGGGTGCGACGTGGTGGTGTCGGCGGATCCGCCGGAGCTCGAGGGCCGCTCGTCGCGCGACGCCGCCGCCTGGGTGGCGGGCCTCGTTCCACGCCTCGGCCGCGGGCCCTTCCTGGTGGCCGGCGACCACGGTCCGTCGCTCGTGGACGCGGCCGTCGGTGCCGGCTTGCCGCGCGAGCGCGTCCTGGGCAGCGCGCCCGTCGCGTGGACGGGAGCGCTCCGTCGCTCTCTCGCGCGAGAGATGGGTGCTATCGCCGCCGACCTGGGCCTCGCAGTCCTGGGGCTGCCGCCGGAGCACGTCGTCGTCCCCGGCCGCGGTGTCACCCTTTCCGGTCTGCCCCTGGAGTCCGGTCTTCCCACCCCGCTCCGTCGCGCGCTCGACGCGGTGCGGCGCCGCACCCTCGGTCCGGTGGCGCTCGCCGCCGCCGCGGATCGACTTCTCGCGGCCCTCCTCGGTCCTCCGGGCCCCGTCCTCCCGGCGTGGGCGAGGCTCGAGGGGGAGTTCGGGCATCGCGGGATCGCCTTGGCCGTGCCCGTGCGGCTGGGGTCGGGGAAGATCCAGGCCGTGGTGGAGGTCGCGCTCGAGCCCGTGGAGCGCGTGGCCTTCGACAACGCCGCGCAGAAGCGCTTGGAGGGGCGATGAGAAGCATCGGCTTCCTGGAGACGAGCTCGCTCGCGAAGGGTGTGGAGGCCGCCGACGCCATGCTCAAGAAGGCAGCGGTCGAGCTGCTCATGACCCTCGGCGTCCCCCGGGGGAAGTTCCTGGTGATGATCGAGGGCCTGCTCGCGGACGTGGAGAGCTCCATGCAGGCCGGTCTCGAGACCGCAGGAGCGACGGTCCTCGACCATTTCGTGATCCAGAACGTCCACCCCCAGCTCCCCGCCGCGATCAAGGGCAGGGTCCCGGTGGAATCGGTGGAGGCGGTGGGGATGATCGAGACGAAGGAAGTCGCCTCCGCGATCTATGCCGCGGATGCCGCGGTGAAAGCGGCGAACGTCAACCTGATCGAGGCGCGCAACCAGCCGGGGGCGAAGGGGCTCGTCGTGCTCACGGGCGAAGTGGGGGCGGTGCGGGCGGCGGTGGCGGCGGGCGTCGCCACCATAAGGAAGGACGGGATGCTCGTGGCGGAAGTGGTCATCCCCTTCGCCCACGCCGCCCTGCGGAAGAGCCTGGTGAGTTGACGGTCGAGGAAGCGTTCGCCTTCTGCGAGTCCCGTGTCCGGGAGCACTACGAGAACTTCCCGGTGGGCCTCTTCGTGCCCCGGGACAAGCGGCCCTACGTGCACGCGCTCTACGCGTTTGCCCGCGCCGCCGACGACTTCGCGGACGAGCCGATGTACGAGGGGATGCGGCGGGAGAAGCTCGACCAGTGGGAGGCCCGCCTCCACGCCGCTTATGAAGGACGGGCGGAGGACCCGATCTTCGTCGCCCTCGGGGAGACGGTGCGCCGTCTGGACGTGCCCAAGGCCCTGCTGCTGGACCTCCTGTCCGCCTTCCGCCAGGACACGGTGAAGAGCCGTTACGAGACGTGGGAGGAGCTCCTCGACTACTGCCGCCGCTCCGCGGACCCCGTGGGGCGGCTCGTGCTCCTCGTCTTCGGCTATCGGGACGCTCCCGACCTCGCCCCTCTCTCCGACGCGATCTGCACCGGGCTCCAGCTCGCGAACCACTGGCAGGACGTGGCGGTGGACCTTCGCAAGGATCGGGTCTACATCCCGAGGGAGCTGCGGGAACGGTTCTCGGTGGGGGAGTGGGACCTGAACGCGGGAAGGGTGACGGACGGCTTCCGGGCCCTCATGGCCGAGCTCGTGTCGCGCACGAGGGGTTTCTTCGAACGGGGCCGGCCCCTCTGCGACCGGGTGGGGCGCGACCTGCGCTTCGAGATGCGCCTGACCTGGCTCGGGGGCGTCTCCATACTCGACCGCATCGAGGCCGTGGGGTACGACGTCTTCCGCCGCCGCCCGCGTCACGGGACGGTGGCCAAGCTCTCGCTGGCCTGGCGCGCCTGGCGGTGGGCGGCGTGAGCGCCTCCGCACGCCTCACCCGGGCGAGCGGCACGAACTTCTACTACGCGTTCCTGCTGCTCCCCGCGGAGAAGCGGCGCGCGATCTACGCCCTCTACTCGTTCTGCCGGAAGGTCGACGATTGCGTGGACGAGGAGGCCGGCGAAGGAGAAGCGGGCCTCGCCCGATGGGAGGAGGAGGTGGACCGCGCGTACGCGGGCCGACCCGCCACCGAGCTGGGCCAGGACCTCGCCCGTGCCCTGGCCCGCTTCCCGATCCCGCGCTCGGCGCTCCAGGACATCGTGGCGGGCTGCCGGATGGACCTCGTTAAGCGGCGATACGCCGACTTCGCCGAGCTCCAGGCCTATTGCGCGCGCGTCGCGTCCGCGGTGGGCCTCGCGAGCATCGAGATCTTCGGGTACTCGAGCCCCCGCACCCGGGAGTACGCGAAAGCGCTCGGCCTGGCCCTGCAGCTCACGAACATCCTTCGGGACGTCGGGGTGGATGCGGCCCGCGATCGCATCTACATCCCACTCGAGGACCTCGGCCGCTTCGGGGTCCGAGAGGAAGAGATCCTGGCCTCGTCCCGGGGTCCTCTTCCGTCGCGGCCTTCGACCCGTGCCCTTCTCGCCTTCCAAGCCGATCGCACCCGCGAGCACTACGAGAAGCGCACGCCGTCTCCTGCCCGCGGAGGACCGGCGCTCGATGCTCGCCGCCGAGATCATGGGTGCGGTCTATCGCGGCATCCTCGACGAGATCGTTAGGCGCGGCTATCCGCTCGGCGGACCGCGGGTGGCATTGTCTCGGCCGAGGAAGGCGGGATTGGCTCTCCGAACTCTCGTGCGCGTCTACACCGGCGCGTGAGAGTCACCGTGGTCGGGGGGGGCTGGGCGGGACTCGCGGCGGGGATTGCGCTCCAGGAGCGACGGCACGACGTTACGCTCCTGGAGAGGCGGGGCGTGCTCGGGGGTCGCGCCACCTCCTATCGCGATGCGTCGAGCGGCGAGGACGTCGACAACGGAACCCACCTCATGGTGGGCGCCTACGCGGACACCCTCGATCTGGTGCGGCGGGCGGGGGCGCAGGACCTGCTCCTCGAGCAGGAGAACCTCCGGATCGACTGGATGGACGAGCAGGGCCTCGCAACCCTCGACTGTCCGCCGCTCGCGGCGCCCCTGCACCTGCTCGGAGGCCTGCTGTCCCTTCGCATTCCCTGGAGCGTGCGTCTCCAAGCGCTGCGGTTCGGCCTCGCCGTTCGCTTCGGCCGGCTTCCGGTGGGTCTGACCCTGGCCGAGTACTTCGCGCGCACGGGGCAGGGTGCGGAGGCGCGGCGGCTGCTGTGGGACCCGCTCGCCCTCGCCATCCTCAACGAGTCTCCCGAGCGGGCGGCCGCCGTCCTCTTCCATCGCGTCTATCGGGAAGCCTTCCTCACCGGCCACAGCGCCTCGCGTCTCGTGTTCCTGCGGCGGGGCTGGGGCGAGCTTGCGGAGCGGCTCGCGCGATACTTCGAAAGCCGGGGCGGACGGCTGCGCCGCCGCGCCCTCGCGGAGGCGGTGGCGGTGGAGGGAGACCGCGTGTCGGGCGTGCACTGCGTACAGCGGGCGGAGACCCGCGAGGAGATCCGGGCCGGTCGCCCCTCCGCGAAGGAGACGATCGGGGCGGACGCGGTGATCCTCGCGGTGCCCTGGCAGGCGTTGGCCGATCTCCTGCCCGATTCCCTGCGCGAGGCGACACCGTTCGCGGCCGCCGCGCGCCTTCGGCCTTCGCCCATCGTCTCCATCGAGCTCTGGCTGGACCGCGTGGTCGTGGACCGGGCGATGGTCGGCCTCCGCGACGCCGAGGTGGAGTGGGTCTTCGACAAGGGCCGGCTCTACGGGCGCGGGGGACCGCCCCAGCACCTGGCCTTCATCGTGAGCGCGGCGGTGCGGAGCGCCGCGCGGCCGAACGCGGAGCTCGTGGCGTCGGCGGAGGGAGCCCTGCGCCGGTTGTTTCCCGCGATGGCGGGCGCCACCGTCACCCGCTCGCTCGTCATGCGGGAGCCCGCGGCGACTTTCGCTTCCGACCCCGAGGCGGAGACGCTGCGACCGGGGCCGGTCACGCCCGTGCGCGGGCTCTACCTCGCCGGCGACTGGACGAACACCGGCCTCCCCGCGACGATCGAGGGCGCGGTGCGGAGCGGGCTCCGCGCCGCCCGGGAGGTCGAGGCTCTGGGGCCGGCACACGGATGACCGGCGTCGCCGCGGTAGGCTTGCCCGACGCGAGGCCCACGTTTCCGCGCGCGCGCTGGGTGGCTCTCGCCTGCCTCGCCGTCTACCTCGTCACCTACACCTGGGTATACGGGGCCGCCAACTTCCTCTTCCTGTGCAATCTCTCCGTCATCCTCGTGGTCCTCGGTCTCTGGACGGGAAGCGCTCTCCTTCTCTCGAGCCAGGCCGTGGGCATCCTGCTCGTGGGCACGGCCTGGGGGCTCGACGTGTTGTCCTGGTTCCTGTTCGGCGTCCACGCCATCGGGGGAACGGAGTACATGTGGGACCCGCGGTACCCGTGGTTTGCGCGCCTCTTGTCCCTCTATCACGTGGTCCTGCCCGTCACGCTCTTCTGGGCGCTGCGGCGAGTCGGCTATGATCGGCGGGGGTACGCGCTCCAATGCCTGATCGCCGTCGTCGGGGTCGCCCTCGGCCGCTTGTTTCCCGCGGCGATGAACCTGAACGGGGCCTACACGGACCCTCTCTTCGGAAGGAGCTGGGGCGGGCCGGTCGTCCAGGTCCTGGCGGTGACGGGCTTCCTGGCCGCCGTCGTCTATCCTCTCGCCCATCTCGTGCTGTCGCGGGCCCTGCCGCCCGCGCCGCGACCTTAGCCTTCGTTCTCGGCATGCCTGTCGTATCGCGGGGAGAGACGCTGGCCGTCGACGGTGGTCACCTCTTCTACGAGACGCGCGGCCGGGGGCCCACAGTGGTCCTCGTCCACGGCGGTTTCGGGGACCACCGCATGTGGAACGCGCAGTGGGAGCCGCTCTCCCGGGACTTCCGCGTGGTGCGCTACGATCACCGCGGGTTCGGCCGCTCCTCGACACCGGCGAAGCCGTATTCGGCGGTGGCCGACCTCCTCCGACTCCTCGACCATCTTGGCGCCAGGACCGCCCACCTCGTGGGCAACTCGATGGGGGGCACGGTCGCCATCGACTTCACGCTGGTGCATCCCGGGCGCGTGAGCCGGCTCGTCGTCGTCGCCTCCGGGGCCAGCGGCTTCCCCATTCCCCCGGAAGCAGTGGCGGAGACGAACAAGGTCTTCGAGACCGCCCGGAAGCAGGGGACGAAGGCGGCGGCGGAGCTCTGGCTCGAGAACCCGATGGTGGCGGTCGCGAGCCAGGACCCCGCGTCCCGTGATCTCCTCCGATCGATGGTCCTGGACAACCAGGCGATCTTCTTGATGGAGCACTGGCCGGACGAGCCGCTCGAGCCCGCGGCGTCGACACGGCTCGCGGAGATCAAGGCTCCGACGCTCTTCATCCTGGGGGAGCGGGACATCCCTCTCGTGGACACGATCGGCAAGGCCACCGCGAAGGCCGTCTCCGGGGCCCGCATGGAAGTGATCGCGGGGGCCGATCACCTTCCCCAGATGGAGAAGCCGGCGGAGGTGAACCGGCTCCTGCGCGAGTTCCTTCGGGGTCGTTAGGCCGCGCCCGCACCCGCCCGGCCGTCGTAGCCTCGATGAGCTCCGTCCGGACGGAGAACCCAAGAAGAGTCACCCGCCGCGAGGTTCGTAGCGGCTCATGACCTTCCTTCCGTAGTCGAGCTCGGCGAGGTACCGGTTGTGGGCCGGGCACATCAGGCAGAGGTTGTCGACCTCGGAGCCGCCGCCGAGACCGAAGGGGTGCCGGTGGTGGTATTCGAGCCGGTGATGTTCGGAGCACCTTCGGCCCTGCGGGTCGACGAAGGCGCACCGGCCTCCGTCTCGCGTCCACACGACCCGTCGAACCGTGGCGGGGAGGTACCGGGACGAGAGGGGCCGAACGGACCGTCGAGGCTCCCGCGGTGAACTCGTGAGCGCAAATCTTCGAGCCTCCCGCCGCTCCAGCTCGCGGGTGACGGCCCGGTCGATGATCTGGGCGAGGTCGCCGCCCGGCACTTCGTGGCGGAGGAGGGCCCGAAGGCGCTCCAGCTTCTCGCATAGATCGGCTCCCGCCGTGAACTGAACCTTGAACCGGGCCGGCGAGAGCGGCTCGACGAGGACAGGGGGCGCGGCTCGCGGCGTCGCGTCGGTTGGGGCTGAGAGGGGAACTCCGTCCGGACGGAGTTCGATCGTCGACACCTCCCGTGGCGCCTCTGCAACCGGCCGGTCGGGCAGCTTCCGGATCACGGCGGGCACGTCGGGTCGGGGGGAGAGCTCGGCGAGGAGCTCCTCGATCTGGCGCTTGGACTTATGGACGGCCCGGGCAAGCAGCGAGTCCCGGTTCTCGGCCGTCAGATGCGGGACGAGCTTGACGATGCCGGAGAGATGGAGCCGGCCGTTCGCGAGCATATCCAGCAAGACGGGGTGCTCGCGCGCGGCCCTCGCCACGTTGATGCGCAGGTAGGCCTCGGGCTCAGAGAGGTGAAGGACGCTCGTGCAGTATACGAACATGGAAGGAGCGGCCTCGCGGGCATAGAGTCGCCGGGTCTCGACCTCGCCGATGTGGGCGACGAGGTCGGCCTCGTCGCGGCGGGACCGGGAGAGAACGTCGGCGAGCGCGCGAAGGAGCTCATCGTCGGAGGGTGATCGAAGCGATCGTTGCAGTGCCATGCGACGAATGGTAGCGGGGGGATCGGACGCAATGGGTCCGCACCTAACGAATTAAGACAAGACACATCGGACCGTCGCGACCCCGCCCTAGATCGGCCGCACCACGTCCGGGAAGCTCCGCCACACGGGCACGCCGCAGAAGTGCTCGCCCTCCGTGCAGGTGGGGGTGATGCGGCCGGCGCGGAGGACGCAGGGCGGGCCCATGTGGCGGGCCAGGCGGGGGTGCACCGCGCGCACCTGCTCCAGCTCGTCCATGGAGGCGCGGTAGATCTCCTCCTGGGCGTTGAAGCAGGTGCGCATGACCCACTTGTGGGCGAGGTACAGGAGGCTACCCGCTCTCGTGGAAGCGCAGCGCCTTGGCGTTGGGCAGCAGGTAGAGGGCGGCCTCGAGGGGCACGTCCATCTCGCAGCAGGCGGTTCTTGGCCGTCCAGGCGCGCGTCCATCGCCTCCGCGTAGACCTCCCGCGCCTGCGGGTTCGCCGGCGACGAGCGGCGGCGTGACGTAGTCGGGCCGCGCGGTGTCGGTGAGGGTCATGAGCGGGCGTGACGCGGGCACCATCCGGTGGCGCTGGTCCTGGCTGTCCGCGGTGTGGGAGAGCTTCTTCAGGAAGGTGTAGGTCGAGTGGTGCAGCGCCCGCGCGAGCGGGGAGTGGACGGAGAGCTGCAGGGTCTCGAGCCGGTAGCGGTTCTGCGAGGGGTTCAGCGCCCGCTCGAGCGCCTCGTCGTCGGCGAGCGTCGTCCGGCGTCGCCCCGAGCACCGCGCGCACGGCGTCCGCCGTCGTCTCCTCGCCCCGCGCGCGTGTAGTCCACGAGCAGCGACGTCCGCGATCCCAGCAGGCGCGTCGAGGCGCGCGGCCTCCGCGTCGCCGTCCGCGTCCGCGTCGGGCGGCAGCGGGGCTCCACGACGTCGTCTCCCTCGAGCGGGCCCTCGCCCACGCGCTCGAAGAAGGCGGGGTCGAGCTCCCGCACCCGCTCCACCATCGCGGAGACCATCGCCACGTTCTCCCGCGGGCGTGTCGCCCGTGCGCATCATCCGGTACAGGCGGTGGAGCACGATGCCGGAGACGGTGTGCACCATGGAGGTGAAGGCGCCCGACGGGGATCACGTAGCGCGCGGTCTCGATGGCCTTCTTCTCCGCCTCGCGCGCCACCTGCTTGCGCCGCTTCTCGGAGGCGTTCGGGGAGAGGTGGCGCAGCTCCGACATGATGCGCCGGGTGTCCTCCTTGAGGAGCTCGTTGAGCTGCCGGTAGGACTCCCAGGCGGCCTCGGCACCGCCGCCTCGTAGACGGCGCGCGGCGTCGGCGCGAGAGCCCGGCGGGCACGTAGGCGCGCGACCTCGTCGAGGCGCACGAACCGCTGGCTCGACTGCTCGGAGTTGTAGAAGGGGTGGGAGTGCAGGAACGACCAGACGAACTGCCGGCTCACGTTCTCGAGGCCGAACTCGAAGTGCGCGTGCTGGTAGACCGTGTGGTGGCCGGCCTCGAAGGTCAGGGGGCCGATGGACTCGCGCTGGGCCGGCGGTCACCTCGTCGGGGTCGACGACCCGGGGCGAGTAGCAGGTGCGGGCGGCGGCGATGGCCCCGTCGTAGGGCCGGGCGGAGCGTCTGCGCAGCGTGACGACCGGGGGGCCGGTGCACGATCATTCGTCGTCTCCCGGGCAGGGGCCACGTGGTCCTCGAACTCCTTGAGGAAGCTCAGCGTGCGCAGTCCGCGCATGCGGTCGAGGTAGACGCCGCCGTCCAGGTGGTCGCACTCGTGCTGGATCACGCGCGCGAGGAAGCCCTCGGCCTCGAGCGTCGTAGGGCCGGCCCTCGCGGTCGAGCGCCTCGAGCCGCACGCGCGTCGAAGCGCGGGACGACGCCCGCGCAGGTCGGGGATCGAGAGGCAGCCCTCCCAGCCGTCGACCGTCGCCTCGCCGAGCGGCGTGACCCGCGGGTTGACGAGGACGGTGAGCGGCACGCCGCCTTCGACGCGCTCGTCGGACGCGGGCACCTCGATCACGGCGAGGCGCAGGCCCACGTGCACCTGGGGCGCGGCCAGGCCCACGCCGTCGTACTCGTGCATGGTCTCGACTCATGTCGTCGATCAGCCGCTGGATGCGCCGGCAGAGCGGAGCTCCTCCGGCGTGACCGGCCGCGCGGCGCTGGCGCACGACGGGATGTCCGATGCGGGCGACCTTGAGGATCGCCATCCGTCTACTTGTAGAACGTCGTAGCGGTCGCCCGCCACGACCTCGACCACGCGGATCGCGGAATCGCGCAGGACCTGCGAGGCCGAGCGACTCGCCCGGGCCCTTCCGCCAGATGGCGCGGTAGAGCTCGCGCAGCGAGGAGACCGGCTCCGCCGTCCACGGAGAGGATGAGGTCGCCGCGCTCGAGGCCCGCCTTGTCGGCCGGACCGCCCGGGCACGACGCCGGTGAGCACCACGCCGCCGTCGTGGCCCTGCGGGTAGAAGCCGATCCAGGCGCGGCGCGGCGCGGGTCGCGCTCGGCCTCGCTCTCGAGCGCCGCTCGCCGGGCGACGGTAAAGGTCGACCGGGATGGCCAGGCTGTAGCGGCCCACCGCGGCCAGGCCGAGCGAGACGATGCCGATGACGCGGCGCCGTCGGGTCGAACAGCGGGGCCGCCCGCCAGGCCGGGGTTGATGGCGGTGGTCATGATCGCGCGGTCCAGCATGTACTCCCAGAACGCCTCGAACGGCCCGACCGTCGAGACGTGGCCCGTGGCGCCCTTGCGCTCCTGCTCGCCCGTGCAGGTGAGGAGGAAGACGGGCAGGCCCGGGTCGCACCGCTCGTCCGACGCCAGAGTGCGCCGGGCCGCAGCGGCGGGCCCGTCGAGCGCGAGCAGGGCCAGGCCGGTCTCGTGGTCGACCGCGACGCGGCGCACGCTGCGCGGCCGGCCGTCCGCGCCCGCTGACCTCGGCACTTCGGCCGCGCCCAGCACCAGGTAGTGCGCGGTGAGCACGACGGTCTGCGGCCGACCGCGACGCCCGCGCCCATGCGCTCCTCGCCCAGGATGGCGGCCGAAGGGTGGCGCGCGGGGATCTCGCTCCGCAGGAAGACCAGGGAGGCGACGGCGGCGCGGGGAACGGAGACCAGGGAGTCCACGGACGTCGGGCGATTATAGAGGAGATCCGGGCGGCGCGGTCGAAGTCGAGGAGGGCGTGGTCGAGGTCGAAGAGGAGGGCGCGGAAGCGAGGCGGATCTAGCGGGTACTTGGCGCGGTAGGTGATGAGGCCGCGCTTCAGGTCGTAGGGGGAGACGCCGACGGTCACGCGGTCGCCCTGGATCACGCGGATCCGGAACTGGCGCATCTTGCCGTTGAGCCGGGCCAGCACTTCGTGGTTCTCCGCCGCACTTCACCTTGTAGTTGCCGCCGGCCAGCACTTCGGTCACGACACCCTGCAGCTCGATCAGGTCTTCCTTGCTCATCCACTCTCCCGGTAAGGAACCCGCGATTATGGCCTCACTTCCCGGTGCGCGTCCAGTCCACGAGCCCGGAGCGCGTAGCGGGCTGGCACCGCGGACAGAAGTACGCGTCCATCCCTTTCACGCCCGCGGTGCGGATCTTCGAGCCGCAGCGGGGACAGACGTCCTTGAGGCGGACCTTCAGGAAGTCCCGCACCTTCACATCGATGGGCTCCCCCCGGCGCGCGACCTCGTCGACGGCCTCTTTCATCACCCTGACGATCGCGTCGTGCAACCGCACCCCGTCCTCGTGGGAGAGCCGACGGCAGAACGTCTTGGGGTGGATCCCCGATTCGAAGAGGACCTCGTCCGCGT
Source organism: uncultured Acidobacteriota bacterium (assembly GCA_963742595.1). GTDB lineage: Bacteria > Acidobacteriota > Vicinamibacteria > Fen-336 > Fen-336 > CAVPGH01. The sequence goes on from CAVUMT010000001.1 coordinate 4,700,771, forward strand.
AGGCGTTGCCGAGGCTGTCCAGCGCCTTCTTGTCGAGCAGGAAGACCCGCACCTGGTCGCGGCGGTGCTTGAGCAGGCTGCAGAAGCGCTCGCGGCTGAACTCGGAGGAGAGGATGTCGACCCCCCCGGTCTGGAGGCCGGGGATGGCGCGCCAGTCGTCGCTGGCGATGAGGTAGGCCTTGCCCATGCTCTTGTCGTCGAGGTAGCGGAGCTCCACGTCTCCGAGGGAGAGCGCGAAGGCGAGGGAGCCCTCGTCCTTGTCGCCGGGAGCGGCGAGCCGGAAGCGGCCGGCGAGCATCGGGTTCACCGCGAGGTCGAGACCCTCGAAACGAAAGACGACGAGGTGCGACTTCCGGAACACGTCCATGAGCGCGCGCCCGAGGAGCAGCGAGAGGTTGCCCCGTACGGTGAAGCGGAGGACGACCGGCTCCTTGACGCGCTCCGCGCTCACGTGTCGGCCCACGAGGCTCTCGCGCAGCCGGGAGACGACGTAGAGCAGGTCGGGCAGCTCGGGCATCGTTCAGAGGAGGAGGCTACTTCGCGGGCTCCACCGCGCCCCGGCGCTGCAGGTAGCTGGCCACGGTCCAGCAGAGGAGGGCCCAGGCGAGGCCCGCGGTCCAGCCGGCGAGGACGTCGCTCGGATAGTGCACGCCCAGGTACACGCGGCTCAGCCCCACGAGGAAGCTGAAGAGCGCGGCGAGACCGAGGAAGTACAGCTTCAGGCGGCGGGGCTCCACGAGACGGGCAAGGAGGGCGGCGAGCGTGAAGTAGATGACGGCGGACTCCATGGCGTGGCCGCTCGGGAAGCTCGGCGAGCTCACGTTCGCCAGGTGCAGCGCGACATCGGGGCGTGGCCGGTCGAAGTAATCCTTGAGCAGCAGGTTCAGCCCCTCGCCCCCGATCGTGGCGACGATCAGGAGGGCGAGCGCGTGCAGCTGGCGGCGTACCACGAGCGAGCCCGCCACCGCGAGCACGAAGAGGGCGAGCACGGGTGCGCTTCCGAGCGAGGTGATGTCCCGCATCGCGCTCAGAACCCACTGCGGGCCTCGCGGGGTGGAGAGGTGCACGGGATCGCGGAGAAGGCGCAGCAGGCGCTCGTCCACGTCCTGGGTGCGCTTGTCCTTCACCGCGTCGGCCACGACGACGAAAGCCCAGACGCAGAACACCACCGAGAGCATGGCGAGGAGGACGCGGGCGTCGTCCCGCGAGAGCTGACCCCAGCTCTTCCCCACGGATCGGAGGCGGCGCCCCACGCGCACGAGCGTGCTCATCCCTGGCTCACCGAAGCGTAGCGGATCGCGGCAGGGGCGTCGAGGCGCGGGCGGGTTCTTGGAAGGATCTACAAAGACGCCCGGGCCGCCCGCGGGAGCGAGCGCGCAGTCCCATGGCGGACAGGGGTTTGGCGGAAGAACGAGGCTGGCCGCGGTCTTGCTCTATTGCCTGCCGGGCGACGAGTCAATCGTTGCCCGCCCGTCTTCTGGGCCACGGAAAGAGAAAGAACCATGAAGAGATTCGTTCCGTTCTGCTACCTCCTCCTCTCGGTGTGGCTGGCCGTCCCCGCGGCCGCGCAGTCGACTGCGGCCACGGGGTCGGACCTCCGCCAGCTTCAAGCCGAGGTGGAGCGGCTGGACGACAGCCTGGCGGAGGTCCGCGATGCCGATCCCCGCGCGCGCGAGTTTCGGCGGAGGGCCGACGCGATCCGCGACGACCTCAACCGCCTGAAGGACGTGGCCACGCAGTCCCGAGAGGACCGGGAGGCCCTCGGCGTGTCCAAGTCCGAAGTGGACGCGGTGCGCCAGGCCACGATCGACCTCCGCCGTGACATCGATGGTTCGCAGGGCGTCACTCCCCGGTCCCGCGCCGGGGGTGAGATCGAGATCCCGGACGGGACCGAGATCGCGGTCCGCCTGGACCGGACGATCTCCTCGAAGACCGCGCGACCCGAGGACCGGATCGAGGCGAGTGTCGCCGAGCCCGTCCGCGTCGGGGGAACGGTGGCCGTTCCCGCAGGCGCGAGCGTGACCGGCATCGTCCAGGCGGTGGAGGCGGCGCGGCGGCCCGCGCACGGCGGCCGGCTGGAGCTCTCCTTCGATTCCCTGGAGACGAGGGCAGGCCAGTCGGTTCCCATCCGCTCGCGCGTAGTGAGCCTGAAGGAAGACAGCGTCGACAAGAGCAAGGTCGGCCTGGGGGCGGTGCTGGGTGGCATCCTCGGCGCCGTGCTCGATGGCGGGAAGGGCGCACTCATCGGCGTGCTCGTGGGTGGGGGCGGAGCGGTGGTGGGGACCAAGGGAGACGAGGTAGAGCTGCCGGCGGGCACGGTCCTGACGCTTCGTCTGGATCGGCCTGTTCCGGTCGCTCGTCGCTGACTTGAGGCTCCTCGCGGTCGCCCTATCGAGCGCGCTCGTCGCCGGCGCCGCACAGAACGAGGTCCCGCCCTTCCCGTCGGTACTGCCCGCCTCCGGTTTCGAGGCGAGCAAGGGGAGCCCCTCGCCGCTCCAGATGCCGAAGGAGAAGGCGGGGGAGATGCGGCGGGAGGCGCTTTCCCGGGCGCTACTCTGGCGCACCCCGCCGCCCCTCGCCGAGATCGACCTCCTGCGGAATCCCAAGGGGCGCGGCTCGTTCGCCGCCGAGGACCCGCTCGTCTGCAAGTTCCAGCTCGACGAGAGCTCCGGCAGCACGCCGAAGTTCAAGTGCGTGTTCTCCGGAGGCGAGGTCCTGAAGGTCAAGTACGGCCAGAACCCCGAGATCCACACCGAGGTGGCGGCGAGTCGCTTGCTCGCGGCCATCGGCGCCGGCTCCGACCGCGTCTACATGATCGACAATCTCCGCTGCTTCGGCTGTCCCGAGGATCCCGACGCGCTCATCCGCTGCCTCGCGAGCCCGTTCCCGGACTTCCGGCGCCGCTGCGCCGCGGAGTTCGGGGAGACGACGCCCGAAGGCGACGTGAAGGTCAAGCTCGACTACTCGCGGTACGTCGACTTCTCTCCCGTCGCCGTCGAGCGGCGCCTCGAGGGCGAGACGATCGAGGAGAAGGAGGACGAGGGCTGGGGCTGGGACGAGCTCGACGCCTCGACCCCTCCCGCGGGGCGCATCCGAGCCGAGCGGGACGCGCTGCGGCTGCTCAACGCGGTGCTGAACAACTGGGACAACCGCAAGGACAACCAGAGGCTCGTCTGCCTGCCCGGCGGCATCGAGGCGGATGGCCGATGCAGCCGTCCCTTCGCCTACGTGCACGACCTGGGGGGGACCTTCGGTCGCGTGGGGGGGCGGACGAAGGCGGAGCGGAAGCTCGACCTCGAAGGGTGGAGCGAGGTGCCGGTCTGGAAGGACGCGGCGTCCTGTCGCGTCGAGATCGAGTCCCCTTCGTTCCACGGGGCGACGTTCGGCGAGGCCTCGATCTCGGAGTCGGGGCGGCGCTTCCTTCTCGAGCGGTTGGGCCGGATCCCCGATGGCGGGATCCGCGACCTCTTCGAGGGCGCGCGATTCGCCGACTACGAAGCGGCGAGCCCGGCGAGCCGAGACGTGGGCAACTGGGCGCGCGTGTTCCAGGAGAAGGTGCGTCAGATCGCGGATCGGCCGCCGTGTCCCACTCCTTGACGGGAAGGGAGCGGTTGGGTCGTCATTTTTCGAGGAGGGGGCAGTTGAAGGCGAGGAAACGGGACGTTCGAGGGGGAGTGCGCCTGGCGCTCGCGCTGGCGGTCGTCCTCGTCTTCGGGAGCGTTCTCCGGATCGAGGCCGCGCCGCAACCGTCGATGGCCCCCGCGACGATACCTCTCGCCGAGGCCCATCCGCCGGACGCGAGACCGGCCACCCTGATGGAGACGATGCGGGACGCGTTCTTCGGCCTCGTGGTGGCGGGCGTGCTCGGGTCGGCGCTCGCGTTCCGCCCGCGCCGCCAGGGCACCCCTCGGCGCCAACCGACCGTCATCCAGACGCAGATCATCCTCTCCCTGGTGGGGGCGCTCGTCATGATCGTGGTGGGCGCGAGCCTCGCCCGTGCGTTCGGGATCGTGGGGGCGGCGAGCCTCGTGCGGTACCGGGCCAAGGTGGACGACCCCAAGGACGCGGGCGTGATGCTGGCCTGCCTCGCCCTCGGGCTCGCCTCCGGCGTCGGCATCTACGCGGTGGCCGCGATGTCCACCCTGGTCATTCTCGCGGTGGTCTGGGCGCTCGAGTCCCTGGAGCCCGAGGGCCGCAAGGACTTCCTGCTCAAGGTGAAGGCGAAGGACCCGGAGAAGCTGCAGGACCGCCTCGAAGAGCTCCTCCGCCGCAACAAGGTGAAGTACGAGCTGCGCACCTCGTCCAAGGAGGACCTCAACTACTCGGTCGAGCTGCCGCTCACCAAGAGGACGGACCGTCTCACGAGCTCGATCCTCGCCCTCGACGGCCGCGACCAGATGGGCGTGGAGTGGTCGGACCGGAAGCCGAGCAAGGACAAGGTCTGACCGTGGAGCTCCTCGTTCAACCCGACGACGGCATCGGCCCCATCCTCACCGCCATCCGGAAGGCGAAGAAGCGGATCGACATCCACATCTTCCGCCTCGACAAGAAGGAGATCGAGAGAGCGCTCGCGGACGCGGTCAAGCGCGGGGTCGAGGTCCGTACCCTCATCGCCCACACCAACCGCGGCGACGACAAGACGCTCCGCAAGCTCGAGCTGCGGCTCCTCGAGATGGGGGCCACGGTGTCCCGCAGCGCGGACGACCTCGTCCGCTACCACGGGAAAGTGATGATCGTGGACGGGAAGAAGCTCTTCGTCCTCGCCTACAACCTCACGCGCAATGACATCGGACGCTGCCGCAGCCTCGGGATCGCCACGAGGAAGCGGGCCCTCGTCGAGGAGGCGCAGAAGGTTTTCGACGCGGACTTCGATCGGAAGGACTACAAGGGGGATTCTCCGGCCCTCATCGTGAGCCCGGTGAACGCGCGGGCGCGGATCACCGCCTTCCTCCGCAAGGCGAAGCGCGAGCTCTTCATCTACGGGAACGTCACCGACAACGCCATGATCCGCGTCCTGCAGGAGCGGGTGAAGGCGGGAGTGGTCGTGCGGATCATCGGCCGGCTCGAGAAGGGGCACGACGGCCTCCATGCCGAGAAGTTTCCGGGCAGGCGCATGCACCTGCGGGCGATCGTGCGCGACGGGCGGGCCGCTTTCGTGGGAAGCCAGACTCTGCGCCGTCTCGAGCTCGAATCTCGGCGGGAGATCGGCCTGATCGTCAAGCACCCTCGGGTGGTGAAGCAGATCGCCGACGTCTTCGCCGCGGACTGGGCCAAGACCGGCGCGGGCAAGGAAGAGAAGGCCGCGTGATGCTGGGCATCGTCTTGCTCGGGGTGGTGGGGCTCGGCGCCGCGGGGGGCGGAGAACGGGAAGCCGGTGTCCCAGCCCCCGCGACGGAACGTGTGACCGCCGGACCCCAGTACCGCGCGGGGTCGCTTCACCGGTTCCTGCTCGGGTCGGGCTACCGCGCCCTCTGGGCGACGCCGATCGACGTGGAAGTGCTCGACCTCGAGCGGTTCTCCGGCGGCCTCACCGCCCGCAAGAAGGGGGGAGGCAAGCAGACGAAGAGCCTAACCCTCGACGGGACGGACGGGCGGGAGTGGAAATTCCGGTCCGTCGACAAGGACCCCACGGGGGTGCTGCCCAAGGCGCTGCAGGACACCTTCGTGGACGACGTTGCCCAGGACCAGATCAGCGCTTCGCTCCCCGGAAACGCCCCGGTCGTGGACCGGCTCACCGACGCGCTGGGCATCCTTCACGTGGACCGTCGACTCGTGGTGCTCCCCGATTCCCCCCGTCTCGGCGATTTCCAGCGCGAGTTCAAGGGGATGCTTGGCACGCTCGAGGAGGATCCCTCCGTCAAGGCCCCGGTGACCCCCGGCTTCGCGGACTTCACGCGGCTCGTGGACACCGAGGAGCTTCACAAGGTCCTGGACGCAGACGCCCGCGAGCGCGTGGACGCCCGGGCCTTCCTGAGGGCGCGCCTCCTCGACCTCGTCATCGGCGACTACGACCGGCACAAGGACCAATGGGACTGGGCGAAGGATGTCCGGAGCGGCCTCTGGGTGCCCGTGCCCAAGGATCGCGACCTCGCCTTCGTCAGGTTCGATGGGCTCGTCCTCGATCTCATCCGGGGGAACGTGCCCAAGCTCGTGGACTTCGAGGATCGCTATCCCGGCATCGTTGGACTCACGTGGCAGGCCCGTTTCATCGACCGGCGCCACCTCGCCGAGCTCGATTGGCCGGCATGGACCGAGGCGGCTCGGGACGTGCGGGAGGGCCTGACGGATGCGGTCATCGACGACGCGGCTCGTCGGCTCCCCGCCCCGTACTACGCGCTCGGGGGCCCTACGCTGGCGGCCCGGCTCAAGGCCCGGCGGGAGCGCCTGCCCGACGCGGCGCGCCGCTTCTACGAGCTCCTTGCCCGAGAAGCCGAAGTGCACGGCACCGACGAGGCGGACACGCTCCAGGTCCTGCGCCAGCGCGACGGGGCGGTCGAGATCGCACTCGCGGCTTCCGGCGGCACGTACTTCCGCCGGCGCTACGAGCCGTCCACGACGCGCGAAGTCCGTGTCTTCCTGGGGGGGGGCGCTGACCGCGCCATCTCCGAGGGCGACGGAGGCTCCCGCGTGACGGTGCGGGTCGTGGGGGGCGAGGGGAACGACACCCTCGACGACTCGGCGAGCGGCCATACGCGCTTCTACGACTCGATCGGGCAGAACGAGGTGGTGCGGGGTCCCGGGACCAAGGAGAGCACCCGCCCCTACACGGCGCCCCTCGACCCCACGGGGAATCCCGAGCGGGACTGGGGCGGGGAGACTCACTTCCTGCCCTGGGTCCGCGCGGGAGCGGACTACGGCGTCATCCTCGGCGGTCAGCTCACGCGGACGGAGTACGGCTTCCGCAAGCACCCCTTCGCCGCGGAGCACCGGCTGCGCGCGGGCTACTCCACGGAGCTCCAGACCGGAGGAGTGCGCTACGACTACGAGTCGCTGCGCACGGACAACCGGACCCGCTTCGAGATGACGGCCAAGGTCTCGGCCCTGGACCTCATCCACTTCTACGGCTTCGGCAACGAGACGGACGACACCGGGGGCGACGCCTTCTACGACGTCCTGCAGACCCAGTACTTGCTGGCGCCATCGTACCGGCTGGAGCTGGCTCCCATCGACGTGCTGGTGGGCCCGGTGGTGAAGTACGCGGACACCCGTCTCTCGGGAACGACGCTCGTCGCGCAGGACAGGCCCTACGGCTCGGACGGATTCGGCCAGGCGGGGGTGCGGCTGGCCCTCGAGCTGGACCGTCGCAACCGCCGCAGCGCCCCCTCGGCCGGCTACATGATCGCCGCGGAGGGGAGCTTCTACCCGCCGATCTGGAGCACGACCGAGGCCTTCGGCACGGTCCACGCGGTCGCGACCTCGTACATACCCGTCCCCCTTCCGCTGGAGCCCGTCTTCGCGTTCCGGGCCGGAGGGGCCAGGGTGTGGGGCGTCTATCCCTTCCACGAGGCGGCGACGATCGGGGGCACGGACTCCCTGCGGGGGCTGCGCCGCCAGCGCTATGCCGGCGACGCCTCCCTTTACGGCAACGCCGAGCTCCGGCTGCGGCTCCTCCGTCTCGGGGGGGCGCTGCCTTTCCAGCTGGGCGTCTTCGGGCTCACCGACGTGGGGCGCGTCTTCGTCGACGACGAGTCCTCGCAGGTCTGGCATAGCGCCGTCGGAGGCGGGCTCTGGCTCTCGGTAGCGAAGCCGGAGAACACGGCGAGCATTGCGTTCGCACGGAGCGAGGGGATCCTCCGGGTGTACTTCCAGGCGGGGTTCACGTTCTAGGCACCACGCTCGCAGCGACTTGTTGACAGGCCTCGGGCCCGACGATAGTGTCGCTGGACTTCCAAGAGGCTCGATGCTCGCTGGTCGTGCCATGCCGACGACGGCGACGCTGCTCGCGGTGCTCGCGTCCCCCGTCGCCGGCCAGACCCCCGACCCCACGTTCGCGGGGTGGAGCTTCGCCCCCGCGAGCGTCGGCTCGCGTCCCGCGGGCATGGGAGGGGCGTTCGTCGGACTCGCTGACGATACGAAGGCCGCGTACGTCAACCCCGCCGGCCTGACCCTCATCCCCCTCTCCGAGGCGGGTTTGAGCTCCGGAGACCGCTGGGGCTCCCTGTCGACCGGTTACCGCTCGGTCCGTTTCGCCGGCTACGTCACGCGCACCGGCGAAGGGGCTCCTTCGCTCGAGGGCTCGGTGCTCGAAGGTGGAGTGGCGGCGGGAGTGCGGCCCTTCCGGCGCCTGGCCCTGGGAGCGGGCGTCGCCTGGAGCCGGCTCTCGCTCCACTCGAGTGCCGACTCGGAAGGGGCCGCCGTGAGCGGACAGGACAGCCACGTCCGATTCACGGTGGGGCTCCTGGTGGACCTGATCGACACCTCGCGGCGCCCCCTTCCCGCGCTCCGGCTCGGAGTCTCCTACCAGCCCGGGTTCGACTGGTCGATCCCGGCCGCTCCACCCCCGGGCGTTCCTCCCGTTCCGGTGGACGTCCGCCGGCCTTCCCTGCTGTCCGCGGGGCTGGCTTGGCGCCAGTCGGACCGCTGGACCATCGGCCTCCAGGGCGATCTCGTCCGGTACCGCGAGGTCATCGAGACCTTGCGCCGCAACACCGGGGACGTCGCCGAGGGCTGGAGCCTGCCCGACGCCGTGGAGCCACGTCTGGGCTTCGAGTTCTCGGCACCCCTCTGGTGCGGCTGCGGAGTCGTGAAGCTCCGAGGCGGTGTTCATTACCGGTCCCCGGGGACTCTGCGGTACGGAGGGACGGACGACGCCCTCGCACAAGCGTTCGAGGGAGACGGCTGGGAGACCGTCGCCACCATGGGCGGCTCCCTCTTCGCGGAGTATTTCGGACATGCCATTCGATTCGACATCGACGCCAGGAACGTCGTCCACGGTCCGGACATGTTCTTCGGCATCGTGTTCAGGTTCTGACGCGTGACGCTTCCCCGGGCCCGTCTGCTCGTCCTGCTCCTCGCCGCTTTCCCTCTCTCGGGGGCGTCCGCTCCCCCCGAGCCGAAGAGATCGAAAGACCCCCTTCCGGTGACCCGGGGCTGCCCGCCGGAGCGCGCCCAGGACGGCGAGGTCCGTCTCGTCTTCCTCGGGGACTCGGGCTACGGCCCAGGGTTCTCCGGGTGGGGGACCCACGGCCAGGAGGCCATCGCCGCAAAGATCGAGGGCCTGCGGCTCGCCCCGGACATGGTTTTCTTCCTGGGCGACAACATCTACTGGCAGGGCTCCGCCTCGCTCTACAAGACGCGTTTCGACGACGTCTACGATCCGCTCATCCGCGACTGCAAGGCCCACGTGGCGCTCGGCAACCACGACATCAAGGGCTGCCGGGCGGTGGAGGAGTACGAGCGCTGGGAGAGCTGCCTGCAGGACCTCCGCGCCTCGCTGGTGGCGGACCGCAAGGCGCGGTACATGCGCCAGGGGATGGACGAGGAGGCCGCGTCCGCGAAGGCGGAGGCGGACAGCAAGGCGGAGACGGCGGGGGAGCTGGCCGCGGAGGCGATCGCGGGACGCAAGGCGAACTGCCTGCCCGGAGACGCCACCGCCTACGAGGACGTCGGCAAGCGCGAGACCTGCAACGCGCACACCGCCCTCGCCCACGCGCAGTTCGGGTTCGGCTCCGTGGAGAAGGGCGACCCCCCCGCGAGCGAGAGACAGCGGTACTACAGCATCCTCTGGCCCCTCCCCCGGCTCACGAAGGGGGGCAGCCCGACGGCCCCTCCGGAAGTGTCCACACGGCCCCTCGTGGACGTGGTCGTGCTCGACTCGAACACGCTCCGCGTGGACGGCGGAATGCTGGAGGGTCCAGGCAAGGCGCCGCGCACCGACGAGCTCCAGCTCCTCTGGATGCGGAACGCCATGGCGCAGTGGCTGCCCGCTCCCGGCGAGAAGCACCGCATCTGGAAGATCCTCGCCATGCACCACCCTCCCTACACGCCGCGCTCGTGCGCCTGCAAGATCTTCGGAAAGTGCATCGGCGGGCACGGGGACGAGCCGCTGCTCCAGAAGCAGCTGTCCGAGGCCCTCGAGGACCTCGAGCCGCCGGACCTCGTCATGACCGCGCACAACCATATCTACGCCCGGAGCCACCCGCTGGACGGGGGGGGGCTGCCCGTGGCTGACCCCAAGAAGCGGGGGATCCGTTATTTCGTCGCGGGTGGTGGCGGCGCGCCCCTTTACGCCGTGGATCGGCCCGACTCGAGGTTCGCGAAGGCGCTCACGATCTATCACTTCGTGTACCTGCGCCTCACCGCGTCTGCCGCGTTCTACTGGACGCTCGACGCGGGAGGGAAGGTCCGCGACTCCGGCTGCTTCGAGAAGGGCTCGGGAATCGATCACCCCCTGGCGGACAACTTCGACTACGACGACCCGCTGCCCGTGCGCTGCGCCCCCGCGGAAGGCTGAGAGCCCTCGAGGAAGGCGCGGATCTCCGCCTCCAGCGCGGGCACGCAGATGACGCAGTTCCCGCCGTGGATGCTGCTCCCGCCGTCGAAGTTGAAGAACCGCGCCCCCGCCTCCTCCGCGATCACCTTGAGGGGGGCGATGTCCCAGCTCGCGGCCGCGAGCTCGATCCAGCCCTCCGCCCGGCCCGAGGCGACGTGGATCGCGTCCTGGCACCCGCTGAAGCTCCGCACCGCCCAGAACCCGGAGAGGAAGTCGAGGCTCCGGGCGGCGAAAGGATGCTTCCCGAGGTGGTTGAACGCGGTCAGGCACAGGACGGCTTCGTCCTTCCGGGTCACGCGCGAGACGTGGATCCGCCGGGTCTTTCCACCCGCCTCCTCGACCCAGGCCCCCTCGCCGCGCACCGCCCAGTAGAGCTCGCCGGCCGCCGGGAGGTTGCAGACACCCACCACCGGCTCGCCCTCCGCTTCGAGAGCGACGAGGTTCGACCAGCCGGGCAACCCGCGCAGGAAATCGCGCGTGCCGTCGATGGGGTCCACGATCCATCGACGTCCGCTCGCCGCTTCCTCGCGCGCACCTTCCTCGCCGAGGATCCCGTCCCGCGGGAAGGCCTCCCGGAGCGCGCTCACGATCGCCGCCTCGCACTCGCGGTCGGCGACGGTGACGGGCGAGCGGTCCGCCTTCGCCTCCGCGGAAACGCCGCGCTCCGCGTGGCGTAGCGCGATCGCCCCGGCGCGGCGGGCCGCCTCCCGGCACACGGTGAGCTCTCTCTCCCAGTTCATCCGCGCATTCTACGGTGGGAGGCCGTGCGGCGGGCGCCGGCGTATCATGGAGATGGGCACGATCGACATGCGACGCGTGGTCGTCGTCGGCATCGCTCTCGTCCTCGCCGCCTGCGAGGAGACGACGACCGCCCCCACGCTCAGCGCCACGTGCACCGCCAACCCGTCCTCGGGGCCGGCGCCCCTCTCCGTGAGCTTCAACCTCGCGGTGGCGGGAGCCACGGGAACCCCGCAAGTCAGCGTGGACTACGGGGACGGCAGCACCGGGACGAACCCCGACGTCGTGCACCGCTACGCGAGCGCGGGGCTCTTCACGGCCGCGTTCACGGTCAGCGCTTCCGGTCAGACCGCGCGCTGCGCCGCCACGGTGACGGTGATGACCACGACGCTGCCCACCGTCCCCATCGTGAACACGCCGCCCACCGCCGTCTTCCGAACGACGCCGGACGCGGTCCCCGGGGACCAGATCACGGGGACGTCGCCGCTCGTGGTGCGCTTCAACATGTGCCCCTCCGCGGACCCCGACGGCGACCGTCTGCTCTTCACCATGGACTTCGACGGGGACGGGCGGAACGAGGTGGAGGGGACGAGCGGGGCCAACTGCCGGCGCGATTCCAATCCCTATCTGACGGGGGCTCACACCGCCCACGTCTGCGTCACGGACATGGGCGCGGACGACCGGCCGCTCCACGGCTTCCAGTGCCGGACGTACCGGATCGTGGTGAGCTAGGTCACCTACCCGCTTGGAGGTCTGGCCCGATCCCGGGGTCGAACGTCAGCCCTGCTGATCCTGGGTAATGTACTAGTACATTACCCAGGGCCACGGCATGACCGCTGGAACCGGTTGGGGATGTCGACGGGCACGCATGCGTTTCCAAGACTCAGGAGGCCGACGACTCCGTCCGGACGGAGTCTGTTGAGAAACTACTTGAAGTAACTCGCCCCGGGGCGAGTACCCGTTCTGGAACGCTTCCCCTTCACAGCTTGACCACCGGCCTCGCCAATAGCGGCAGCTGCCGCGCGCTCTTGCGGCGGCCGAGGGGAAGGGCACCCTCGTGCCCGAGGAGCCAGCGCTTGCGGGGCAGCCCCCCTCCGTAGCCCACCAGGCTCCCGTCGGCGCCGATGACGCGGTGGCAGGGGATCACGATGCCGATGGGATTCCTGCCGTTCGCGGCGGCGACCGCTCGCACGGCGAGAGGCACGCCCAGCTTCTGGGCGAGGGCCGAGTACGCGATCGTGGTGCCCACGGGGATCTTGCGCAGAGCGGCCCAGACGCGCCGCTGGAACGGGGTGCCCGCGGGATCGACGGACAACGCGTCGATGGCGCCCACGTCACCAGTGAAGTAGCGCCGCAGCGCCGTCGCCGCTCCCGCCGGGTCCATCGTCTCGCGGAGCTCATACGTCCCGAACCGGCGCGCGAGGGCGCGGGCGGCCCAGTCGTCGTCATCGCCGACCGCGAGGGCCACGAGAGCCCCCTCGAGCGCGAAGACCCGGATCGTCCCGATGGGCGAGGGAACGCCCGCGGTCTCGAGGATCGTCGTCTCTCGTTCGCCCTTCACGGAGGGGGATCCTAGCACCCGGGGGTGCCGGACGAGGTCATTCGAGGAGGGGCCGGAGCCAGTTGCTCCACGTCGGGGCGAGCAGGGCCTTCAGGATCCAGTCGGCCAGGATCCCCGCCGCCGCGGCCCCCAGGAAGGGCCGGACCGGACCCGATCGGGGATACGGAAAGACCCGGGAGAGCAGCGGCTCGGCGAGCACCGCGCCCAGCGTGCAGAACGCCGCCACGCGGCAGACCGCCCACGGCTGCCACCCGAGCAGGACGACGGCGAGGGGGGGGACCCCCGCCCGGAAGAGGGAGGCCACGTAGAAGGACATGAAGTTCATGAGGACGGCGCCCAGCAGGATGGACAAAGCACTCGCGGTGGCGATGCTCAGCGCCACGAACGCGGCGAGGTGGCCGAGGTGCTGGGGCAGGAACTGGCGGGGGCTCCCCTCGCGTCCTTCGCCCGTGTGGATCCACTGGACCATCTCGTCGCGATAGGCGGGACCGTTGAGGACGCGATCGTCCACCGGAGTGGGCCAGACCGCGAAAGTGACGGTCCCGGCCACTGCGAGTACGGCCGCCCACAGAAGGACGGCTCTCACTGCGGCGCCCCGGCGGCCCTCACGCAGCCGTCGGACCATGAACACGTAGGCGGGCAGCGTGTTGAGAAGAGGCAGGAGCCATGCGGATCCCAGCACGAGCCCGAGCGGATAGGAAAGGAGCGTGCCCCCGACCAGGAACGCGACCTCCCTCCTGCTCGCGATGCGATCCTTCTCCATTTGCCATGCCATACTAGCGGCAATCTCCGCCGAGCCCAGCGATGTCCGAAGAGACCCTCCTCGTGACGCCTCGCTTTCGCCAGGCCCTGGACTACGCGAGCATTCTCCACGCCCGGCAGCCCCGAAAAGGAACCTCGATTCCCTATCTTTCGCACCTCCTCGCCGTGTGTGCTCTCGTCCTAGAGGACGGGGGGGACGAGGACGAGGCGATCGCCGCCCTCCTCCACGACGCGGTCGAGGACCAGGGGGGCAAGCCGGTCCTCGAGGAGATCCGCCGCCGTTTCGGCAGCCACGTAGCCGGGATCGTCGCGGAGTGCACGGACACGGACGAGTCGCCGAAGCCTCCCTGGCGGAAACGCAAGGAGGACTACATCGCCCGCCTCCACGAAGCCTCCCCGGAAGCGCTCCGCGTCTCCTGCGCGGACAAGCTCCACAACCTCCGCTCTGTCCTCGCCGACTACCGGAGGGTGGGGGAGCGCGTCTTCGACCGCTTCACGGCCAGCCGGGACGAGACGCTCTGGTACTACCGCTCTCTTCTCGGGGTCTACGAGATCCGCGGCGCGGGTGCGCATGCGCAGGAGCTGGCGCGCGTCCTCGCCGAGATCGAAAGGCTCGTCAAGCTGCCCCACTGACGTCGGCTCGTTGCCGACCGAGCCTGCGCGTTGGTACAGTAACTCGATCCGTCCCAGTGCCCTTTTCCTGCTCGAAACCGAGAGGAGAGCCGCGGACGGTCTGCCCCGACCCATGAGCTGCCCGGACTGCGGCACGCTGACGACCGAGACCGCGGAGAGCTGTCCCGACTGCGGGCGCAGCCTCGCGGTACCGGTGGGGACGGTGCTCGCGGAGCGCTACCAGATCCAGTCCCTGCTGGGGGCGGGGGGGCTCGGCCGCGTCTACCGCGCCCACGACCGGATGCTCGACGAGGTGGTGGCGATCAAGGTGCTCCACCTCGACGCGGCGCGCTCCAGCGAGCTCAGCAAGCGCTTCCGCTCGGAGATCAAGCTCGCGCGCAAGGTCCGGCACCGGAACGTGTGCGCGATCCACGAGTACGGAGAGCAGGGGGCGTACCGGTTCGTGGCGATGGAGCTCGTGGACGGGATCGACCTCCACCGGGTGATCCGCGAGAAGGGCCCGCTTCCCCCCCAGGAGGCCTTCGAGGTGGCGATCCAGGTGGCGAAGGGGCTCTCCGCCATCCACGACGCGGGGGTCCTTCACCGCGACCTGAAGACGCCGAACATCATGCAGGACGGTCGCGGCATCGTGCGCCTCCTCGACTTCGGGATCGCCAAGCTCCTCACGCCGGCGGGGACGATGTCCGTGACCGCGGTGCATCGCGTGGTGGGCACGCCCGAGTACATGAGCCCGGAGCAGGTCCGTGGCGACGACCTCGACGAGAGGAGCGACATCTACGCGCTCGGGGTCGTGATCTTCGAGATGTTCACGGGGGTCGTGCCCTTCCAGGGCAAGAGCCCGCTCGATACCCTCCTGCGCCAGGTCAACGATCCGCCTCCGCTCTACGGCGAGGCCGCGGGTCGCCTGCCCGCGAGCCTCGTGCCCGTGCTGCGGAAGGCACTCGCCAAGGACCCGAGGGATCGGTACGCCTCGGCGCGTGACCTGCTGGAGGCCCTCCGGGTTTCGCGGCGCGAGGCGCTCCCGGAGGTGCCGCACACACCGCAAGCGATGACGCCGACCGGCTTGTCGAAGCCGCCCCTTCCCCGGACGAAGGGCCCCGGCCCCGCCGGCACGGGAGGCGTGAGGGTGACGCCGGCCGTTCCTCCGATCGTGTCCTCGCCGATTCCCGCGACACCCCCTCCCATCGTCCGGCCCACGGTCGTCGACTTGCCCAGGCTGCCGCCGCCGCGCCCTCCGGCCGGACTGAGCGCCGGCGTAGGTGGAAAGTATTCGCGCGGATGGGCGCTCGGGGCCGTCGGTCTCCTGGGCCTGGCGGGGCTGATGCTCTTCCTGACGCGTCGGCCGCAGACCTCTCCGGCGCCCCCGCCGCCGACCCTCGCCGAGGCCAACGTCGTGCCGATCCCTTCTCCAGCAGCCCCTCCGGCCACAACTCCCTCGCCGGTGGCGTCGGAGCTGTCGGCTTCGCCGTCCCCCGACACCCCTCCCCCGACGGCCGTCGTCGCGCCGGAGCCGGTCGTTTCGCCAAGCCCGACCGTGCGCCCTCGAGAACGACCCACCCCGAGCCCCTCGCCCACGGCCACTCCGACTCCGACGCCCGCTCCCACGGGCGGGCTCGACGTCGACGTACGTCCCGGCGCGGACGTGGAGATCGAGGGCCGCGGCAGCGGCAAGGCTCCGCTCCAGGACGTCCCGCTCGACCCGGGCGTTCACGTCGTGACGCTGTCGCATCCCGACTATTGGCCGCTCGTGCGGAGGGTCTCGATCGAGGCCGGTGAGACCGCACGCCTGGACGTCGACCTTTCCTGGGAAGGTGTCCTCCGGAGCCGCAGCCGCGTGCCGCCCTACGCCCTTCCCCTCGACGGCGGTCCCCACGACGACCCCTACTACCAACGCGGACTCCGTCAGCTCGCCGGCGGTGACTTCCGGGAAGCGGTGCTCACGCTGGAGCCGGTGGTGCGGCGGCTGGCGCAAGGAGGGAAGGGGAAGGAGCAGGCGCGCGCGGAGTTCTACCTCGGCTGCGCCTACCTCGAGCTGAACCGGCAGGCCCTGGCCAAGGAGCGCTTCCAGGCTGCGCTCGAGCACGACGGCTCACTCAAGCCGGGGGGCGGCTTGTCTCCCAAGATCGCCAGCTTCTTCGCGACTGTGCGCGAGACGGTCCGCAAGAAGCCCTAGGGCCGGTCAGCCCTTCGTTCCGTACTGCTCGGCGATGTGCAGGTCGAAGGCCTCGTGCCGGGGGTTGCGGGCGAAGCCGCGGAAGTGGGCGTGGCAGCGGTAGCAGATGGTGATCTCGGGCAGCAGCGAGATAGAGGACGGCGTCGACCGCGGCGGCGATCCAAAGGCTCGCGTAGAAGGGCGTGAACGGGGCGAAGAGCGCTCCCACCACCACGATCGCGAGGCCCACCTTCTGGTTGAAGTCGCGCTGGACGTAGAGCTGCTCGCCGGCGCAGGCCGGGCAGCGGTCGACGGCGCGCCCCTCGCGCACCGCCGGCGACACGGCGAGCGTCGTCGCCGCTCCGCAGACGGGCACGAGCCGCGGCCGTCGAGGCCGGCGGTCGTCTCCGCTCCGCACCGCGGACAGGCGAACGCGATCTCGGGCGCGGACGCCTTCACAGGGGGAACCCCGCGGCCACGCGCAGGTACTTGGCGAGCAGCTCGCCCGCGAGCACCAGGAAGAGCTGGACGTAGAGGATGCCGGTCGCGGACTGCGTGGAGCGGATCTCGACCGTCTTCCAGATGAACCAGATGAGCGAGAGCGGCCCCGCGAGGCCGAACAGGAGCCGCATCCACACGAACACGCCGTCCGGGCTCCAGAGGCCGGCGGCCACGCGGCGGGCTTCCTCGTAGCCCGCGTGCACGGGACCCACGAGCACGAGGCCCACCACGAGCGCGCGCAGGACGAGCGGCGACCACGAGCAGCACGGTGAGGCGGCGCAGCGCGGCGATCGGGCAGGTCGAGCACGACCAGGTAGTAGTGGCCGAGGATCATGGCCGCGGCCGCCGCGCCCAGCAGCAGCGCCGAGCGTCAGGTCGGCGGCCGCCACGAGCGGGCGCTCGTCGGCGGTGCCAGCAGTCGCCGCGAGGCCGCGACGGCGAGCGCGCCCGAGGAGAGCGGCGAAGCGCGCGGCGCTCCAGCCGAAGTGCCAGGCGCGGTTGTAGAGGACGACGAGCGCAGCGACAGCAGGACGAGAGCGACGACCCACGGGTAGGCGTCTCCCCCGGGAGCGCCGGCGCCGCCCGCGAACCCGTAACGGCGATAGGAGAGCCAGAGGCCGGCGGTGCGTCATGAACGCGGCCGCGGCCGAGCAGAACTTGAAGAAGCGGTCGCCCGGCGCGCTCGGGCACGAAGGGCAGCGTGGCCAGCAGCCCGACGGCGAAGTGCAGGAGGAACAGGAAGAAGACGCGTGGTCACGCGAGCGGCCTCGATCGCGGCGCGCTCGGGCGAGCCGGGCGCGAACGGGTCCCGTCGACGCGCCGCGGGACGGGGGCAGCGCCCGCGCCGCGAGGTGGCCGGCGACCTCGCCGCGGAACGCGGCGCAAGCAGACCGCGCACGGCCGCCGCCGCCGTGCGGGAGTGCGCGCAGTAGCCGTGGTCGGCCATGAAGCCGGCCGACCTCCGCCAGAGTCGCTGCAGGTCGCGCGCCCGCGCCTCGCCCGCCTCCACGGCGCGCAGGATGCGGGCGAGGCTCGCCGTGCCCACCGTGCAGGGCGGGCACTGGCCGCACGCCTCGCGCTCGAAGAAGCCGGCGAGCGACGCGCCGACGGCGAGCGGACAGGCGTCGCGCGCCGATCGACGAGCATGGAGGCGGTGCCGAGGCGCGGATCCGGCGGCGCGCAGCGCGTCGGGATCGAGCGGCGTCGTCGGCCTGGTCGCGGCGGTCAGCGGCGCTGCCGACGGACCGGCGGGGAAGATCATGCCGATGCCCGTCGGTGGCGCCGCCGCCCTGCTCCTCGACGACGCGCCGCAGCGGCGTGCCCAGCGGCACCTCGTAGACGCCCGGCCGGCGCACGTGCCCCCAGAGCGAGACGAGCGTCGTCTCCGTCGCGCCGGAACTGCGTCGGGATCGCGAGCGCCGCCGGCACGCGCGACAGCGTCTCGACGTTCTGCACGAGCGTCGGCCGGCCGTGGAAGCCCACCGCCGCGGGCAGCGGCGGCTTGGGGCGCGGCCAGGCGCGCCGGCCCTCGAGGGCCTCCAGCAGCGGCCGTCTCCTCGCCCGCGATGTAGCTGTCGTCGCCGCGACGGATCGAGACCGACGAGGCCGTCCGCAGGCACGTCCGCGAAGCGCCGCCTCCAGGGCCGCGGCAGGCGCGTCGAACGACGCCTTCAGGAAGACGATCGCCTCGCGCGCCCCCACGGCCGCGGCGCGGCCAGGCGCAGGCCGCGCAGCACGTCCGCCGGGCGCGTGGTCATCACGAAGCGGTCCTTGACCGAGCCGGGCTCGCCCTCGGCGCCGTTGGCGACCACGACCGGATCGCCGCCCTCCGACCCGCACCGCCCGCCACTTGCGGGCGGCGGGGAACCAGCCGCCGCCCCGGCCGCGCAGGCCCGAGGCCAGCGCGAGGCGCACGAGCTCGGCGCCGTCGCGGCGCAGCAGCGCGCCGTCTCTGCCAGGGATTCCCTCCGTGACAAACCGTAATTATAGTAGGGCCTTGCCGTAACGGGCCGGTCGGGCTCGAAGCTTCACCGAAGAGTCCAGAATGCGGTAGAATCAGCTGTTCAGTCGGACGACGCGGAGGAGTCTGAAATGATCAACCTGACCGCTAACGCGGCCGCAGAAGGTCAAGGGCATCCTGGAGCAGGAGAAGGAGAACATCCCCCAGGGCGGTCTGCGCATCTACGTGCAGGGCGGCGGCTGCTCCGGGCTTCTCAGCTACGGGATGGTCCTCGACGAGGCGGCCGACGGCGACCAGGTCTTCGAGAAGGACGGCATCAAGGTCATCGTCGACCCGATGAGCCTGCGCTACCTCGAGGGCGCCGAGGTCGACTACAAGGAAGACCTGATGGGCGGCGGCTTCGCGATCAAGAACCCGAACGCGACCTCCACCTGCGGCTGCGGCCACTCGTTCCAGGCCGGCGGCGAGGGCGGCGGGCGGCGACGGCACGACACGGCACGGCCACCAGCACTGAGCAGTCCGCGGGGCGGCCGGATCTTCCGGCCTCCTCCCGGCGAGGAGGGCGTCCGGCGCCGCCCCTCGTCGACCTCGAGCGCCTTCACGAGAGCCAGCGAATGAAAGCTTCGAACCGCGCCGTGGCCGCCACCGCGAGGACGGCCTGGAGACCGTGCGCGTGATCACCGAGACGCTCCGTCTCGTCACGGACAAGCGCCTCGAGCTCTACAACCTCACCGAGACGCGTCGCGGACATCGCTGCAAGCGCCACGACATCAAGGAGGGCATGGTCCTGCTCTCGTCGCTGCACACGACCGTCGCGCTCTTCGTGAACGAGTGGCAGTCGGCGCTGCTGCACGACGTCAAGGCCATGCTCAACAAGGTCGTGAGCCCGAAGGACGGCTGGCGGCACAACGACCCCCAGCTTCTCGGACTGCGACCGCCAGAACGCGCACTCGCACCTGCAGGCCACGCCTGCTCGGCCACGCGCTCTCCTTCCCGGTGACGCAAGGGCAAGCTGGTGCTCGGACAGTTCCAGGCCATCATCGCCGCCGAGCTCGACGGGCCCCGCAACCGCGACCTGGCCGTCCAGATCATCGGCCGCTAGGCGCGACCCGGCCGCCCTGCCGGGGCCCGCGACCCGTCGTGCGCTCTCCCGCCGTCATCCCGCTGTTCCCGCTGCCGGACGTCGTGCTCTTTCCGCAGCATGCCGCTGCCCCTGCACATCTTCGAGCCGCGCTACCGCAAGATGGTCGCGGACGCGCTGGCCGGCCACCGCGACGATCGGCATGACGCTGCTGCGGCCGGGCTGGGAGGCGGACTACGACGGGCGCCCGCCGGTCTATCCCGTCGGGTGCGCGGGGACGGATCGAGCAGCTCCGAGATCGCTGGCGGACGGGCGCTACAACATCGTGCTGCGCGGGCACGACGCGCTTCCGGATCGTCGAGGAGCGACGGGGGCGAGCCCTACCGGCTCGCCTCCGTGGAGGCTCTCGCCGACCCTCCGGGCGACGCCGCGGAGCTCGAGTCGACGCGCGGCGCCGTGCTGGCGGCGATCGGCCGCTCCTGCCGACGGCCCGATGTTCCTCGTCCTCCAGGCGGAGCTGCCTCCCGACCTGTTCGTGAACGCGCTCTCCCAGAGCCTTGATCTGGCCCCCATCGAGAAGCAGTCCCTCCTCGACTGCGATTCGACCGCCGCCCGCTACTCCCGCCTCCTGGAGATCCTGGACTTCCTCCTCCTCGAGCGGTCGCGTGGCGGCGGAGGCACCGTCCACTAGCCCCCCCAAGCCGCGTCCGCGCGGCCGACTTTGGCCCGCGGGGGCGCGTCTAAAGGCCTAGAAAGAGGAGGCGACATGTCACGTTGGACGGCGGCGGCTCTGGGAGCCATGGCCTTGATCGTGGCGGGGTTCGCGACGAGCGCGACGGTGGGGGCGCACGACGAGGAGAAGATCAAGAAGCTCGACCGGCGCGTGGAGGTGATCCGGGCGGGGAGCGGGAAGCTCGGGATACGGCTCGAAGACGTGGACAAGGAAGACGTCTCCCGCCTGAAGCTCGCCGCCGAGCGCGGCGCGATCGTGAAGTCGGTCTCCACGGATACCCCTGCGGAGAAGGCCGGTCTACAGGAAGGCGACGTGATCGTCCGTTACGAGGGCGAGACGGTGCTGAGCGCGGCCCAGCTCGCCCGCTTCGTCCGGGAGACGCCCGGAGGCCGCACGGTCGCGATCGAGGTCAACCGCAACGGCGCCCTGCAGAAGCTCTCCGCGACCCTGGCCGAGGGCCGCGACCGCTCGCGCGTTGGCGTCTTCGGCGATTTCGACATCGAGATCCCTCATTTCGAAGGAATGCCGCCCGTGCCGCCCGTGCCTGCCGTCCCCCCGATCCCCCCGGTTGCCGACATGTTCCGCTTCGACGGCAAGGGCCGGTCCTTCCTCTTCCGCGAGGGAGGGCCCCGCCGGCTCGGCATCGAGTACCAGGAGCTGACGGATCAGCTCGCGCAGTACTTCAAGGTCGAGAAAGGCGTGCTCGTGACGTCCGTCGACGCGGACGGCCCCGCGGGCAAGGGCGGGCTCAAGGCCGGCGACGTGATCGTCCAGTTCGACGGCCAGTCGATCGAGGACGCCGCGGACCTGCGCGATCAGGTGAGGAAGACGGAGGAAGGCCGGGACGTGACGGTCACCGTCCAGCGCGACGGGCGGGCCGTGGACCTTACGGTGAGGCTCCAGGCTCCCGAGAAGCGGCTTCGAGCCGGGGAAACGACCTAGTTCCTCGAACCTACCTTGTCAGCCTCTGAATCAGATCCCTGAGCGCAGGATACGCTCGTGACAGGTCGCTCCTGGTGGCAATCTTGAACTCCTCGAGCGTGAACGGCGGTGCACACACGTTCGTCCCGAACGCAAACGGCACGCCATCAGGGAGCTCCGCCGCCTGCCAATGGCCGGCAGGCACTACGCCAACGGGTCGCTCGCCGGCAGCCAGGTCCAATCCGAGGCGCAACGTCGAGTGTGCACCTCCCGGCTCGATGATATGGACGTGTAGTCGGCCCGCGTGAATCAACCACAGCTCTTCGCTGTTCATGACCTTGTGGAACGCCGAGAAGCTGCCGGGCAGGAACAACCAGTGCCCGGAGGTGCGGTACTGGTCACGATGGGTCTCCACGAACTTCGGCCCGTCCGGATGGTCGAACCACTCGTAGCTCGCCAGTAGGTCATCCAGCATCGTCCTAGGCTGAGGGCGCTGCATCGTTCATCTCTTCGCAGCACTGCCTCCGCGAACCACACTCACTAGGTATGAAGACGATAGGGCCAGCAGGCACACGAGAATGCTCACTAGGTAGCACCATCCAGCGGGCCCTGAGTGACCCACCGACTCGATGGCATAGGACGCCTCGAGCCATCTCCAAAACGGCAGCAAGACGAGAGTGATAAACACGCCAAGCGGCAGCGACACCAGCGCCAGGATCACGGCCACGATCAAGTGACGGCCCCAGTTCCTCGACCCGCGCCCGGCGAATACCGCCACAGCAAGCGCGATTCCGCTGATCAGCAACGCGAATGCGATCACAGGGATCCTCATTCCGAGCCATCACACAAAGCTGAATCTCAGATCAGCGTGACCACTACGGATCATCACGTACCAGTCCTGTCGCTCCAAGGTAAGCTCCGACCTGAGCGCCGCCTGATGCGAAAGCACTCGGTCACGCGGTCGGACCAGAGCCCGAGGAACAGGTTCAACACCCCGATCAGAACCGTAAAGGCCACAACGATTGCGAAGGCTAACCAAGGGTCATTCATCACCCGCTCGGCCCGCTTGTCCGCAGAACGCCCCGAGATCAGCGGCGAAGCTCCGGCGCTTGCGCTGGCTTCGTCAGGGTCACCTCGTAGGTGGACGGCCCGCCGAAGCCTCGTGCTGCATCCCTGTCACCCCGCCAGTGAGCGCCTAAACACCGTTGTCCTCAACCGGCGGACCTGCCAGGTGCATCCACTTTGTTGCGCAGCCCGATTCGCGGGTTCGTCAGACTGTCCATTCGTTGCTTTCCTTTTTCTGTGGCGTGCGTTGATCTCCATCCTACGCCTGGAACTTCTCTGCGCCCCCGTGGACCTCTAAGTCAAGCAGCTGAACTATCTCTTGCGGCCTGAGCAGTTGGGCTGGATCCCGCGCCGCCAAGTCGACGATGCCGTCCGCAACCCAGAGGATGACGGCCCCATCATCCTGGACGAAATGCCCTTGGAACGTAAAGGCCATCATCGTGAGCAGGAACTCCTGCACGTTGCGCTGGTCTTCGGCCTGGCCGTCGGCAAAAAGGTGACCAGGCGTTGCGCCTCCGGGCACTCCATCAACCCAGCGCGAGTCGCCGTAGTAGCGGCGAAGGGAGAGGAAGGCGTCGAGCTCATGCGGCTTGAACAGGGCTGCTACGTTGACGAGGAGGAACGCTGAGCGGCATCCGAACCACCCTGCCAAGAGATACGCCAGACTGACCTGGTCCGCCGGCCGCTGTGGTGTACCGAACCACAGCCTCTTGTACGAATCTGGGATTGGCAGCTGGTGATCGGCACCCCAGTGATCGGCACGTTCGAGAGACAGCCCTCGGGGAGCGAGCCACGACGCCGATTCGTCAATGGTCAGCACCTTCATCGTGCACTCACGCTACTCCTTCGCAAGCAGACCCAGAAGGCGGTTGGTCTCCTTCTTCAGCACGAGCGACTCCTGGGTGAGGGCCAGCGCATCTCTCTGGAGCTGTAGAGACTCGCGCTGCAGGGCAATGCTCAGGTCAACCATCGATACAGCCGAATCCTGCGTGCCCATGGCCCTTCGTTGAAGGCCGACGGAGTAGATCAGTCCCGCGATCAGGAAGAATAGGACACCAGCTCCGGCCAGGAGCACCGTCGTGGGGCTCATCGCGCCTCCTTGCGTTTAGGCTACGTTGGTCGCCGTGTGGGGGTCGTGTTGGGGGTCCCCCTCACATCCGCCGTTGGTCAGCTCCATCCGCTTGCCCGACGGCTCGCTGGTCCTCCACAGGAGCGTCTTGCCCCGGCTCAACCCCGAGGATGGCGTCGACATTGGTCCCTGACCGCCCCCGCAGCAGAAAGTACAGAGAAGGTATGCCGAAGACAACCAAGCCCGACAATGCATTACGGAGACTCGGGCCTGACCGCGGTGCCCCGAGACCGAAGGGTTTGCCATTCCGCCAGGCACGGGCCTCGCTCGTAGCGTAGGCCAGATACCCGAGGAGGATCACTCCCGCGACGGCGCGCAAAGCCCACTGGAACCGACCTGGACTCGCCAGGCCCAGCGTGGCGAACACTAGCGCTCCGCAGAACACGTAGAGCATGACCGTGCCCTCCCATGTTGGCGGTTCAGTGATGAGTGGGAGGCCGAGGGCCGTCACGAGCATGATCGGCGCGAGCACCCAGAAGTACCAGCGATTCATCGAGCGACCGCCTGCGTTCGGTGTGTTCCTCTGACGTCCGTCGAACACTGGGCGTCTCCGACCGACCAGTGCACCATAGCGGCATTCACCGGTCGGGCGAATCGCCACTGACGCTCGCGAACGATCCGCCTGACCTGCTCCGACAGCGGGGCGCAGTCAAAATATCGAATCGCTCCCGCCTCGAGAACCGGATACACGGCGAGGGTGCACCGCACGCAGCAGTGGGTCCCTTTCGGGTACTCGTGATGGAAGTGCGAGCGCATGACGGCCAGGGCGAGGTCGCGCTCCACGCTCTCAAAGAACGAGTGGTTGCCGTACCGGCGTCCAAGGGCCTTCTGCCCCGCGATCAGGAGCGCGCTTCTGAAAAACGTGCCGACGGGCGCGCCCGAGACGGTGAACCCACCCGGGTGGCGGATCGTCTTCGGCAGCTTGATCCGAGGAAAGGACTCGAGCGCGGCCGGCAGCGTATCGCGTACGAACGCGACGTCGTCACGCGAGAGCGATCCGCGTGCTCGCGCCCGCTCGGCGACAACCCAGAGTCTCTCACAGTTCACGTCGATGGTTGAGCGGGGCATACCGTTTCGGCGGTCAACGCGCCCGGCTGTTCACATCTATCGTCTGTGCCTTATCGGCGCGCGTGAGAATCTCGACCTCCTCAGGCACGACCACAAGGAGGACGCATCCCGCCTCGGACCTGACACCGTGCTTGTTATCTCGTGCCGTGTATAGGTAGTCACCCGCTCGCAGGTGGTCCCTCCCAAGGTGAACCTCACCCTCAAGCACGAAGATCTCTCGCCCCCCGGATGGTTGTGGGGAGGATACGTTGCGCCAGGCTCGAAGCGGAGCAGAATGGTGGGCGCTCGCCCGGTCGCAGGGTCGAATCGGAGTACCTTCACGTGTACGCCATTGGCTCCGGGCTCCCCGAGGGGCCGCCACTCAACTTGATTGGATCGGACCAGTTGGTTCGTCCCACGCGGTGCTGCCACTTCGTCACTCATCGTTCAACGTGCCTCCGAACCTTCCTAGCGTACTGGGTAGCGCAGGTGTGTAACGCCGACGCCCGTGATCACCGTCGGGTTGCCAAGGACGGCTGGCGTGCCGGCGAGGTGGTCGAAGAGTCGAACTCCGGAGCCAAGAAGAAGCGCCACGATGTCGACGTGGAGTTCGTCGAGGAGGCCAGCATTCAGCAACTGCTGGATGGTGTCAGCGCCGTGGACCCCGACGGACTTCCCGGCGGCGGCGGCTTTGGCTTGCTTCACGGCGCTTTCGATGCCGTCGGTCACGAAGTGGACAGTCGAGTCGGGTCGCGGCCATCCGGCGGGGATGTGGTGGGTAAGTACGAATGCTGGTCCCCAAGCGTGATTTCCGTCCCAGCCATGGGCGACGTCGAAAGTGCGTCGACCGGTGAGCATGGCACCGAGTCCGGACGTGAGACCGCGGAGGTGCTCGGCGCTCGGCCCGGACATCTTGAACGTCATGGGGTCCGACCCTCCGGTGTGGAATTCGACGTCCCCCGAGGTGAAGTACCAGTCGAACACTTCGGCCACGCCATCGTTGCGGTCGGCGACGTAGCCGTCGAGCGACATGGACATGATTGCGACGACCTTCGACATCGCGATGTTCCTTTCGAGGGGTGGAGACTGACGTTCAGGGGATCGCGCGCTGTCATCCCGGATCGTCCGCCCAAGACCTCGCTACGCCTTCGCTTCCAGGAATAGATACGTGAAAAGTCCCTTGGCGACGACGAAGGCCGCCTGCTCCACTTCGACGTCGCAGACGCCGACGCGGCGCCCCTGGCGCACGACCCGCGCCCGCGCGACGAGCGTCCCCTTGTCGACCCTCGCCGGGCTAAGGAAGTTCAGTTTGAACTCGATGCTCGTCATGATGTGGCCGGAAGGCAACCCGGGGCGCAGCGCGTAGACGGCCGCCGTGTCGGCTAGAGTGGCCAGCAGGCCACCGTGGATGACCCCCGTTTCCTGTGTCCAATGCTCACCGGGAGCCATGGTCACGACAGCTGCGCCCGCCCCCTGTTCGCTGAGGACGAGCCCGAGATGGAGATTCACCGGCACGGATGAGAATTCCTTCATGTTGTCGAAGTCCTGCGAGACCATGCCTGGGTAGCTAGGCGCACCCGCACGACACGGCACGCTCGGACGTCTGCCCCGCATGGACCGAGTGTCCGTCGCGCTTCCACCAGTCCAGCCCGCCGATAAGCTCCTTCACCCTAAACCCAAGGCGCGCCATATTCAGCGCTCCCTTTGTGGACGCGTTGCAGCCAATTCCGTCGCAATACGTGACGACAAGAGCGCTTCTGTCGAGGTGGCCGGTCGTTTCGGCCGACATCTTCCGGTAAGGGATATTCACCGCGCCCGGGATATGCCCGCGGGCGTACGCCTCCGGTGAGCGAGCATCGATCACGATGACTTGCTCGCCCGCCTCACGGGCGACGTTCAGGTCCCACGAGTCGATCTCAAACTCCAGCTTATCTGCATAGTGTTTGGCTTGAGCATCCATGGATTGTTCTCCGGTCGGGATAACGCCCCGGTTCAACGGCGGCGCGTAGCGCCGTCCGCTGGAACCGGTGGTTGGGCGGCCCCACCCAGAGCGAGGCGTTATCTCTCATGCCCCTTAGCTTTCAGCCATTCCGTCTGCTTTTGCTGTTGGCGGCGCTCGTTCTCGAGTGCGGCCTTGCTGACGGGAGTCTCTGCGACGCGCGCGATCTGCGAGTAATCAAAGCCGTCAAGAATTTTGAGCGCCAGATTGACGGCCCATAAGGAGAAGTGTTGCCAATACTTTGCCCCGTATGCGGCGCTCGCCGCGCTAGGAGACCCGAAATAACCGGGCCAGTTTTCAGCGCTCGCGACATCTACTGCATGCTTCGGATCGCGCGTCCGATAGGGTGTCGCGCTCCGAAAGCCTGGATTCACAAGCTCAGGGCGCAGGAAGAGGATTTCGCTGGTCTCCCGCATGGCACCGTGATCAATCGCGGTCTCATCCGCCCTCCGTTCCTCGTCACTCATCAGGTCTTGAGACATTTTCAAGAGGTCAGGCCTAATGAGACCGAACAAGCTAACCATGTGGCCGCCGTACGTGTCGTGAAAATAGTCGCCGGCTTGGTTGAGTGCGAGGTGATGGTTCGGTGCTCCGTGAGAATGCACGACGAAGATCCATTTGAATCTCTGCTCGCCCAACTCGGTGGCCAGATCCATCAGCACTGCGCGCAACGTCGTCATACGGACGGCGTATGTACCGCTGAACGAGTACTTCCCGCCAATCTCGTTCGCTCCCCCCACCCCAAGTGGGATCAAAGGAAAAACAAGCACGCTCCATCCGGGCCGTCCGACGATCGCTTCCGCGAGATCCTGGCTCAGGCGTTCGTTTCGATAGCCGTCAGTAAAGGATGGCAGGTAGGGACCATGCTGCTCGAGGATGCCGCCAAGCAGGATCACTACCGTCCGCTGCCGATCGAGTGCGCGGATCTGCTCCGTATTCATTCTCTCGACGTGATAGACCTGCCCGAACGCAGCGGGAGCGAGTACTGCCGAGAGTAGAAAAGCGATACACCCGAGTAGTAAGCGCGTTACAGAAATCAGGCCAATTGAAAGCAGCCGGTTGCACTTGGTCATAAGTCCTCTTTCCTGCACCTGAGTCCGCCCAACACCCTGGGAAAACCTGCGAGGGCCGCGGTTTCGGTGCCGGCGCGGACCTCGTCAGGTCCATCCCCTTGTTCGACGTCACGTCTCGCACCTGTAGCGAGAGCTCTGCAACACGATGCGCCCGGGCAAGCGGATGGCTGTGAGAACCCCGTGAGCGATGCTGTCGATACCGATGGTGTGGGCGCCGATGCGTGGTACAGGCCAACCCTCGGAGTTGATTTGGGTATCGCCCCAATGACCGTAGACGACGAGATCCTGGCCGAGGTAGTTCTGCGGGAAGTCGTCGGAACCCCAGAGGAATGCATCCCGCGTCTGCTGCTGAAGATCAAGGACGCTCGGATCCAGGCCACCGTGAACACAAAGAGCGTCCGGGCTGCGCAGATACAGCTGAAGCGTCCGAAAGAAGTCTAGGTGGCTCTTGGGCAGTGTGCTGAAGAACAGGTCGTATGGCAAGGTCACCCGCTCGGTGAGCAAACGAGGTCCGGCGGCTTCCAAGGCCGAGCGCAGCTCTACGGCCGCCTGCCGTGAGTAGCTGGCTATGGTGTCGAACGCCTCCATACCAAGCACCCAGGAGTGGCGTGTTGGATCAGCTAGCGTCCGGAGCAGCCAATCCTCATGGTTGCCAAGGAGGGTCACAACAGTAGCCGACACTGTGGCTCGAAACTCAAGGATGCGGTCTATGCAGCCCTTGGTGTCCGGTCCACGATCGATGTAGTCGCCCAAAAAGACGACCGTATCCTCAGCCTGAAGCTCGCACTGCACCTTCGAAAGGAGATCGTTCAAGGCACGGCAGTTCCCATGGATGTCGCCGATCGCCACAGTTGCCATTTACGAAGCCCCTTCTGTCTCCTCACCCATCCCGTGATGACGTCGAACACCGGGGATCACCTGCGAGCGCGAACCGTCTCACCCGCGCGCTCGACAGGTTCATCTCCTCGTTCGACCGCGCGGTGATCTAGTCACAAGTCCAGCATACAGGCCATTGCCTTCTGCTTAAGGCCTCCATCGCGAAGGGCAGGATGAGTTAGAAACGACTCCAGAGACGCGCGAGCCTTCGCCGGCCTCTTGGCTCGAGCCTGAGCCACGCCTTCCCAATAGCATGGCTCTGCGGCGCCCGGCCAAAGAACTGCAGCTCTGCGTGCGGCTGAGATGGCAGCGTCCAGATCGCCAGAGTTGGTACGCTCGTGATACTCAACGAGTGCCCGAGCCAAAGCCAAGTGAGCAGCTGGGTCAGAGGCAGCATCCCTCACGTGAGCTCTTGCTCTAGCGATTTGCTCACGGAGAGCGTGCTCGGAGCGTCGCAGTCGTCGGCAAGCAAGGCAACGCACAGGAACAGAACTGAAGTGGAACTTCAGGGACTCGTACCAATACTTCTGCTCCGCCGCCCGGAACCTGAACGACTGCCCGCACTGGACACAGAAGCGGTCCTCGTCGAGGTAGAAATACTTCGGAACGTGAGAGGCGGGGCAGTAGGCCTGATTCCGCACGTTGCCACGGACAGCTCCGCGTGGCAGAGGTGGGGTGTAGTCCGGATCATGCCGCCACCATTCGTGGACCTTCCCGTCGGGGCCGGCCGCACTCTCACGAACAAGAGGGATCTCGCCGAACAGACGATCACGGATGATTCGCCGCTCAGGAAGCGCTGCTGCGGGCCGACGCTTGCTCGGAGGCTCCGCTCGCCGATCTCGCGGATAGCGCCGCGCCGTCATGTCACGCTCTCCTGATAGCGGTCGAACACCGTGCATAAGCTGCGAAGCGCGACTCAGTAAGAAAGGTACGTCAGGGTACCTTCCTCCAAGTCTAGCTCGCGCTTCAGCTTCATGCGCTTGTTGGGCGGCTCGCCCCTTTCACCTAAACTCAACGTCATCGAGAGTGATGACCTGTCCCGCAGCCATGTCCCGCTTCATTTTCAGCTGCAATCCCGCCTTCTCGAAAGCCAAGCGAGAGAGCCGGGTGTCATCAGGCGCCAGTGTCGCGTCCGGCACTCTCTCAAGGTAACCGAGCAGCGATCCACGTACTACGCGCGCGAACCATGCGAGACCGGGCGTTCGTGTCTCCTTGCCGTCGACAAGGTGCTTGAGGTAACTGGATCCGGCCTTGTCAGCCAAGAGAGCGGCGGCAGATACCTCCCGGCCACCGTGAACAAACCCCGACCTGTGGGCATAGTAGACCGTCTTCAGCAGCTGAGTGATCAGCTCGTCGTTACGCTCATCCGGACCCTTGACGGCTTCCACGAGCATTCCCTTGACGAAGCGGCAGAAGCGCTCGCATTTCTTGCCGTCCGGTTCGAGCTCGGCGTACGGGATTACTGCATCTTGGCTGGACAGGCACTCGATGGCGACCACGAGCAGGAAGAAAGCAAAAGTGGGATCGCCCGGGACGAACTCAAGCGCGAACGAATAGGTGGCGGCAGCACGTGACACTTGCCGAGCGAGGTCATCCGGCAGTGCTGCTAGAACTCGCAAGTGCGTCGGGAAGGCTGTCGGGTCGCATCTGCCGTAGAACTGCGGGTAGAGCGTACGATGTCGATCCGGTGAGTCCGGAATGTCGATGTGATTGATACGGATGCCAGCTTTTCGTACTCGAGCATCGATCGACAGTGACAGGCATCGGGCGACGATCGTAGCCTCTTCCTCCGGGTGGCTGCCCCCACCCACGGGGGCCTCGTACGAGTTAGAGAAGGAGAGAACGGCCTCAGCGTCAGCCGATGCGGTAGGTACCGGAGCCAATCTGTACCGCCCAGCCTCGATCGCGACGGTGCCTGGTGGAAGGCGCTTCGAGAGAACCAGCTTTAACTCGAATGGCACGTCTGCCATGTCCGGTCCCTCTCACGAATGCCCGCCCAACACTTAGTATCTTGCAAGGATAACCGCAATGGCCTTGCGTGGTTCGCAAGGTATCGCCCGGGGAGCCAGGTGTTCGGGGAGGGGGAAACTGCTAGCCGGGACGAGGGTTGGAAGGAGGACCGCCGTCACGCGAGGTTGACGGATTGCGGTGGATAGCGTTTTGGCGTCGCAAGTGTCCTGGTTAGGGTCCCGGGTCGGCGGCTATGTAGTCGAGGCGGCTGCGACCCCGCGGCCGCCGGTTCAGGACGTGGGTCCCCGGGACTTGCCCTCACTTGCGAGGTCCTCGAGCTCCAATACGAGAAG
>CAVUMT010000002.1:0-13758 GCA_963742595.1 uncultured Acidobacteriota bacterium
ACGTGCCCCTGGCCGTGACCGAGCGCGAAGAGGACGAGGAAGCGGACGCCCGGGACGAGCCCCAGGCCGATCAAGACCGCTCCCAGCGTGGCGAGGAGCTCGAGGGGCCGGTAGAGGGCGTAGATCTGCAGGAGGGTCCACCCCTGCCGCATCACGAAGTCCCGCTTGCGGCGGAAGAGGCGCGACGGCCGCGTCACGGCGTTGACGCGGACGGGAACGGAGACGACGCGCGACCGCTGCAGGCCGAGCTGGACGATGGTCTCGATCGTGTAGCTGAAGCTCGAGAAGACGTTGACGCGCAGCGCCGCCTCGCGGGTCATGGCCCGGAAGCCGCTGGTGGCGTCGGGCACCGCGGCTCCGGAGACCCGGCGCACCACCGCGCTCCCGAGCCGCTGCAGGAGCCGCTTCGCGAGAGAGGACCCCATCTCCCCGATCGGCCGCTCGCCCACGACCATGTCCGCGCGGCCTTCCAGGATCGGCTGCACGAGCCGCGGCACGTCGGCCGCGCAGTACTGGTTGTCCGCGTCCGTGTTCACCACCACGTCCGCCCCCCGCCGGAGCGACGCCTCCAGGCCGGCGAGGAAGGCGGCGGCGAGCCCCTTCGGTCCCGGCAGCTGCACCACCTCGTCGACGCCGGCCGCGCGGGCGACCTCCACGCTGCGATCGACGCTGCCGTCGTCCACGAGCAGCCACTCGACGTCGGCGAACCCCGGGACGGCGCGCGGGAGGTCGGCCAGGGTCGCGGGGAGGGACTGCTCTTCGTCGCGGCAGGGTATCTGGATGACGAGCTTCATGGGCTCCGAGGAAGGACCGGAATCCTAGCACGCGGCGCCGCGAGGCCATGGCACCCGCCTCCATATAGAATCCGTCCTCTCCGATGGCGGTCCTCCCCCTCATTCTCAGCATCCTGGGTGTCGTCGCGTGGTCGCGGCTGCTCGGGGGCGAAGGCGCGTCGTGGCTCCGGCGGCTCGTCGAAGCGACGGCCACCCATCTCGTGGCGTCCACGATAGTCGCCGTGGGCCTCGTGTCGGTCGGGGCGTTTCGCCCCGTCCCCGCCGCCGCCCTCGCGTCCGCGCTCCCGGTAGCGGGCGTGGGCGTCCTCCTCGCGCGTCGACCGCGATCGGCGCCGGCCGTCGCGCGACGTCTCGCGACACCGGTCGAAGCGGGAACGGCCGCCCTCGTCCTCCTCTTCCTGCCGCTCGCGTGGCCGAACCTCGAGCCGATGAGGATGGTCGGCGATGCCGGCGTCTACTCGACCCGCGCCGTCCACCACCTGCTCGAGGGCGGGCTCACGGCCAGGCTTCCGATCCGCGACCGCCTGCGGGGCGAGCTGCTCGCGATCTTCGACCGGGACAACTTGCGGCAATCCTCCGAAGCCGCGGCCGACCCTCGAGTGGGCGCCTATCTCCCCGGCACCTACGTCTCCGCGGCCGACCGGAGCCGTTTCTCCTTCCAGTTCCTGCCCGGGTGGCCGATGACCCTGGCGTTGTGGGCCGGGCATTTCGGTCTGCCCCTGCTGTTCGGAGTACAGCCCTGGCTCTACGGCCTGTCGATCGGGCTCTTCGCCCTCGTGGCCCAGGAGCACGCGCGAGGGATCGGGCCCCCGCTTGCCGCGGCCCTCCTGCTCGCGAGCTCGCCCCTCCTTCTCTTCTTCTCGCGGTATCCGACGTCGGAGCTCCTGCTCTTGTTCGCGTTCCTGTTCGTGCTCCGTTTTGCGGGGGATCGGTCCTGGCGGGGACCCGTCCTCGGCTCGGCGGGAGTCGTGCTGCTCGCGCTCAGCCACTCCTCGATCTTTCTCTACACTCCGCTCCTCCTCGTGGTCGCGCTCGACGCCGCGCGATCCGGCGATCGGTGGCGCCTCGCCTTCTGCGCGCTCTCCTTCGGCTCGCTGCTCGTCCTCCTCCCCGTGAGCTTCGCCTCGAGCCCGCACTACATGATGTACGTGTACTCCTATGCGTTTGCGTTCCTGCCCGTGCCCGATCCGATGCGCACGGGACTGGCGGTGGTCGGCGGCTTCTACCTCCTGGGCCTCGTCGTCTCGCTCGCCTCCCTTCGCCGCGGGCCGCCCCCGGGCGCAAGGAGAGCCGGCCTTCGGGGCGGGCTTCCCGAAGCCACCGTCGCTTCCCTGGTGCTCATGGCGGTCGGTACGGCCTGGAGCGGCTACCGCCTGGGCTGGACGGACCTTTTCCTCCACTCCCCCACGAACGTGGGGGCGTGGGCCCGGAGATCGGAGTACGCGAACGGCGGCTTCTCCTCCCTCGTCCACCTCAACATCGTGAGCATCGTCATGGCCACCGCGCTCGTCGGCCTCCCCATCGTGGTCTTTCTCGCCGTTCGCCGCGGCCGCTTCCTCGTCGCCGCGCGCTTTCGTGCGTTCCTGCTCGTCGCGGTGCTCCTCTCGCTCGGCATCTACACGTTCCTGCGGGGCGACGTGCCCTTCAACTACTACGCCTCCCGCTATTTCCTTCCCGTCCTGGTGCCGTCGGTGATGCTCCTCTTGGCCGTCCTCCCCCGTCGGCTGCAGCCCACCCCCGCGCTCGCCGCGATCGCCGTCGTCGCGGGTCTGGTGTTCAACCTGCGGTACGACGTGGCGCTGCTGCGTGAACGCGGGAGCGCGCACAGTCCGTTCCGCTTCCTGCTGGAGCTCTCCCGGAGCCTGCCTCCCGAGCGCGTGCTCTTCGTCCACGGTGGACCGTTCGCCCATCCCACCGTCGCGATCCCGCTCGGGAGCCTGGGGCGCCATCCCGTGATCCGCGTGGTCTCCGCGAACGGCGTCCCCGCGCGCGACCTCCTGCGGAGGTACTGTCGGGAGCTCGGGCTCGACCATGCGTTCTGGCTCGGTCCGGAGCCTCCGAAGGACGGCCGACCCGCGAAGGAGCTTCGATTCGTCGAGCGCGAGTCGCCGGAGGGAATTCTCTATCCGACGGCGCTCGTCGTCCAGGAGAAGCCCTACTACCTTTCGATGGTATCGGGGTCGGCTTGCTCGCCGGCCGACCCTGGAAACGCGGCCTCGTGACCGGCATCGAAGGGGCCGTCGCCGGCCCCGGACTCCTGTCGCCTCTCCTCGCGCGTCTGCGTTACCGGCGCGCCGATCGGTTGATCCCCGAATCGCGCCGCGGTGGCCGGATCCTCGACGTGGGCTGCGGGACCTGGCCGGCCTTCCTCGCCCGGACGCGCTTTCGCGAGAAGTACGGGATCGATCGGCGGCCGCCGAGCGCCGAGCTGCCTGCGGACGTCGTCGTCCTCCAGCACGACGTCGTGGAGCAGGGGTTGCCCTGGCCCGACGCGTTCTTCGACGCGGTGACGCTGCTCGCGGTAGTCGAGCACCTGCCCGCGCCTGCCGCGATCGCCGCGCTGCGCGAGGTGCGGCGCGTCCTCCGCGGGGGGGAGTGGCGGTCCTGACCCTGCCGTCTCGGCAAGGGGACGCCGTGCTGCACCTGTCGTCGCGGCTCGGCATCACGAGCCGGGAGCAGCACGAGGACCACCAGGACACCTACGACGCCCGGAAGGTCCGGGAGCTTCTCGAGCGATCGGGGTTTTCTCCCGACGCGGTGGAGACGGGACGCTTCGAGCTCGGCCTGAACCTCTGGGCCCGCGCCGCGAAGAGCTAGCTTCGAAACCGACCGTCGAAGGCAGACACGTCGGTATTGGTTGGGCACGATCCGCGGGATGGCTCAAGGGTCCTTCAGTTCTTCGCGAAGAGATGGAGTCGCAGGTAACGACCGCCTGTCCCCGCAATCGCGTTCAATCCATCATCACCGCCCCAGATGAGAATGCGTGATCCCGTCCACATCGCGGCGTGACGAAAGCGAGCGGACGGTGCGCCGAGTGTGGTCATGGCGCTCCATGAATCCGTGGCGGGATCGTACTGGCCCCCGGTGTTGAAGACGGAGAGTGCAAACCCCCCCCAGACGAACATCCGCAATCCCGTCCAGACCGCAGTGTGACCAAAGCGTGCGGCCGGCGCACCCGCGGCCGTAATGCCAGTCCACGAATCTGAGGCGGGATCGTACTGACCTCCGGTGTTGAGTGCGCTTGGGGTCTTGCCGCCCCAGACCAGCATGCGAGATCCCGTCCAGATCGCGGTGTGATCAGAGCGTGCGGCCGGTGCACCCGCGGTCGTGATGGCCGTCCACGAGTCTGAGGCGGGATCTTACTCGCCCCCGGTGTTGAGTACGGCGCCTCCGCTCGAGCCGGCCCAGACGAGCATGCGCGATCCCGTCCAGATCGACGTGTGACGAGAGCGTGCGGCCGGCGCTCCTGTGGTCGCAATAGCTGTCCACGAGTCCGTGCCTGGATCGTACAGGGCACCGGTGTTTTCCACGACGCCACTGTCGCCGCCCCAGACCAGCATACGCGATCCTGTCCAGATCGCGGTGTGATTGGAGCGAGCGGATGGCGCGCCCGTCGTGGTCATGGCGCTCCACGAATCCGTGGCAGGATCGTACTGGCTCCCGGTGTTGAGTCTGGTCGCTCCAGAACCGCCCTCGCCGCCCCAGACGAGCATGCGAGATCCCGTCCAGACCGCGGTGTGACGATAGCGCGCGTCCGGCGCACCCATGGTCGTGATTGCCGTCCACGAGTCTGAGACGGGATCGTACTGGCCCCCAGTCTTCGTGAAAGGAAACGGAGCGAGAACAGAGCCGCCCCAGACGAGCATGCGAGATCCCGTCCAGATCGCGGTGTGATCCTCGCGTCTCTGCGGCGCGCCCGCTGTCCTCGTTTCGACCCATGATTCCGAACCGACGATTCCGGTATCGCTGAACCCGGCAGCGATCAGCGTCGCATCTCCGGGAGGGCCCATGAGGAGCGCACCTGGTGGGAGGCCGCCGGATCCCGGAGGTCCCGCCTCGCCCTGCGGACCTTGAAGGCCTTGAGGTCCCTGAGGGCCTGTTTCTCCTCGCGGCCCGGGAAGCCCCTGGAAGCCCTGCGGCCCCCGCTCTCCCTGGATCCCCTGGGTTCCGGGATCCCCTTTCGGCCCCTGCATTCCTTGCGGTCCGGGTTCTCCTTGATTCCCTTGAATCCCCTGCGGCCCCGGAGGTCCTTCGGGTCCGGGTGCGCCCGTTCCCGCCAGCGCGACTTCCAGCTCCGGCGCCTGGCTGAACAGGATGCTTTCCTTGGTGTCGAAGATGGCGTTGACGGACCCTGGGCTCGCGCCGCGCAGCGCCAGCCCGTTATTCGCGAGGTAACCGCTGGTCCAGTCCTGCACGAGTGGCGTGATGTCCACGTCGATGAAATGCAGGCTGTCGGCGCTCGCAACGGCGAAGGAAGTGACTGGCGAGCCCAGAGCCGGGCTCGAGTTGGCGGTGATCGTGCTCTCCTGCCAGGGCTCGAGGATCGGCAGCACCTCGATCGTTCCGGGTGTCGTGACCACGTTCACCCACAGGCGAAGGACGGTTTTGTCGACGGTCGGGTTATCCGGTAGCGCCGAAAGGTCGAACTTGGCGTAGCTGGTGAGGTTTGCTCCGCTCGACGTGCTGCGGACGGTCATGATGGGAAACAGCCCGAACTTCGTGTTCGGCTGTGCGGAGCTGGTCTGGGCATCCCCCCCAACGTTGAGGGTGTCCGCGCGGAGCGCGGGAATGGCAGCAAGAGCGAGAGCCAACACGACGAGTCCGATTCGCCTCATGGGACCTCCTGGCATCGGGAGGGAGATGCGCTACCCATGACGCGTCAACCGCCGGCGAAACGTCTCACCCTCAGCCAGCGCACCCTTCGGCAGCCGTCGTGGCGGCAGCCTGCTCCGACGCTTCCGCACGCGTCAGTGAGCGGCCGCGGGCGAGGCGCTCCCACACTGCGGCGGCGTCCCGCAGCATCGGGCAGCCCTCGGCTTTCGGTCTGGGATGCGTCACACCCTGCTGGAATCGCACCCGCGCGAACAGGGTCTGGTGCCCGTCGATGGCGGCGCCCTTTTCCCTGAGGGTCCGGGCGATGGCCTCGGCTTGATCGAGGCTTTTCGCGGCGGCGGCGGCGAGGCCCACCGCCCGCTCGGCTCGGCTCTTGTGCAGAAGGACGTTGCCCAGCTTGTCCTGCAAGCGCAGGTTGGAAGGGTCCGTCTCCACGACCTGCCGCAGGCTCGCCAGCGACTTCTCGTACTCGGCCAGAGCCCTCTTCGGATCCGTACGCATCAGGAGGTCCGCGGAGCCCTTCCGTGCTTCCGCCAGGGCCCTCCGCCCTTCGATGTCGTGGGGATCCCGCGCCACAAGCGCCTCGGCCGTCTGCGTCGCCGCGTCGAGTTCTTTCCGTGCGCCATCGAACCTCCCCAGCACCAGGAGCTGCTGACCGCTCTTGATCTGCTGGTTGGCCACGTCGAGCAAGGGCTGGCCGGCGTCGTGGGCGGGATCGCTGGCGGCCAGGTCCTGGGCGATCGTCAACCCTTCGCGGAAGCGGGCGAGAGCACCCTCCGCATCCCCCTGGGCCGCGAGGGCGTCCCCTTCACACTCCAGCGGCGCGGCATAGACGTTGCGCGAGTCCGCGGTCGGGCTCTCCGCCAGGATCTCCGCGGCAACCGTCCGCCCTTCCCGGGCGGCGCGGAGCGCCTCGGCCGGGTCGCCGAGGACCAGGAACGCCGTGCACAGGTCGCACTCGGCCACGACGATCCGGCGGCGGGACGCGGTGTCGCCCAGCGCCTCCGCCGCGCTGCGCGCGAGGCGCAGGGCCTCGCGGTGGTGTTCGAGGGCGCCGCTGAGGTCGCCGGTGACGCGCAGCACCCTGCCGATGCGGTTGAGGACGCCTCCGACGTATTGCTCCACCTTCGGGTCCTCGGGCGTCAGGGCCGCCAGGCGCTTACGGAGGGCCAGGGCCTTCCTGAAGCTTTCGAGCGCACCCTTCGTGTCGCCGATGTTCATGAACTCGGGCATGCCCTGGACGTCTCCCAGCTTGACGTAGGCCGTGGAGAGCTCGAGGAGCAGCGCCGGATCATCTTGGGCCTCCGCAACCAGGCTGTCGAGGTAGTCGAGGCCCCGCTTGACGATCAGGGCCCGCGCTTTGGTGGCCCCGGGAACGGCCTGGAGCAGGTCGTCGGTGTCGTAGACGAGCGCGTTGGCGAGACGGCGGGTTTCCTGGAAGCGCCGCTCGGCGATGCGTGCCTGCCGCGTGGTGGCCACCACGGCGCCCACCAGGCTCACGAACACCAGAGTCACCGCCGCCAGGCCCGACCGTATGCCGGGCTGCGAACTTCGAGGCGCGGTAGCGCGAGCGTGTCGGGACGCGCCCGCACAGGCAGGCCGTCGAGATGCCGGCGGAGGTCGCTGGACAGCTCCTCCACCGATGGCGTAGCGGCGCGCAGGCGTCCTTGCGCAGCGCCTTCAGGACGATAGTGTCCAGGTCGCCACGCAGGTCCGAGCGCCCGCGCCACCGTGACGCGGTCGCACCGCGTACGGTCGCTCTCTGCGCGACCACGCTGGGCAGCGGCGGCTCCGTCTCGCACACCGCGCGCACGATGTCCGGAAGGGCGTCGGTGCGGACGGCGTACGGTCGCTGGCCGGTGAGCAGCTCGTAGAGCAGCGACGCCCAGCGAGTAGACGTCGCTGGCCGTGGTGACCGCCTGCGCCCTTGACCTGCTCGGGGCTCGCGTACTCGGGCGTCATCATCGGAAGCATCGTCGCGGTGGGCGCCTCGTCGGGATCGACGCCGGAGGCGAGCAGCTTGGCGATGCCGAAGTCGAGCAGCTTCGGCACGCCCTGCGCCGTCGACGAGGATGTTCGCGGGCTTGAGGTCGCGGTGGATCACCAGGTTCTGGTGGGCGTAGTGGACGGCGCCGCACACCGTCCGGAACAGGTCCAGCCGCTCGCGGGTCCCGAGGCCCTGCGCCTCGCAGAACTCCGTGATCGGGCTGCCCCTCGACGTGCTCCATCACGAGGTAGGGCTGGCCGTCCTCCGTCGTCCCGCCGTCCAGGACCGTGGCGATGTTGGGGTGCTGGAGGCGCGCCAGGATCTGCCGCTCCTGGCGGAAGCGACGCTCGAGGTACTCCGACCCGCGTCCGCCGCGGACGAGCTTGAGCGCGACCGTCTTCTGGAACGCGTCGTCGTCGCGCACGGCCCGGTAGACCGTGCCCATCCCGCCCTGCGCGATCGTGTCGAGGATGCGGTAGGGCCCGATGCGCTGCAACTCGGTGGCGGGCTCGCTCGCCGGCTACGCCCGGCGTCGGTGTCGAGGCGCGCCGGGCGGGACAGGAACCCGCCGGCCTCGTCGTGGGAGGCCAGGAGCGACTCGACCTCGCGCCGCAGCTCGCGGTCGCCGCCGCAGGCTTCGTCCAGGAACGCCGAGCGCGCCTCGGGCGCGCGCGTCAGCGCCGCCTGGAACACGTCCTTCGCCCGCTGCCAGCCCGGAGCGGCCACCTCAGCCTCTCGCTCGGGAGTGATGGAAACAGGCTACATCATGTGCGGACGGGGACGCTCGGGCCGCCGCGGCTGAGCCGCAGCAACAGCCAGGCTTTGGCGTGTGCCCACTCCCGGTTCGCCGTGGCGAGCGAGATGCCGAGCGTCGGGGCGGCTTCATCCGAGGTGAGGCCGCCGAAGAAGCGAAGCTCGACCAGGCGCCCCTGTCGCTCGTCGAGCGCGGCCAGCTCATCGAGCGCCCGGTCCACCTCGATCAGGTCGGCGGCGGCGGCGGGGGCGGCCGCCGCAACGTCTTCGGTCAGGGTCACGCGAAAGCCGGCGCCGCGTTTCGCGGCCCGGCGGGCCCGGGCGCGGTCGACGAGGATGCGGCGCATCAGGCGCGCCGCCACTCCGAAGAACTGCTCGCGGTTCTTCCATCCGGCGTTCTGCTCGTACAGGCGCAGGTACGTCTCGTGCACCAGATCGGTGGGCCGCAAGGTTCGGCCGGGCGGCTCGCGGCGCAGAACGCCGCGGCCCGCTGGCGGAGCTGACCGTAAACGATAGGCATCAGCTCATCGCGTGCGTCCTCGTCGCCGCGACTCCACGCGTCGAGCAGGCGCGTGATATTGCCCGGAGCCAGGTTGGGCACGGTCCGCAGGATAGCTCAAGAGGTTGGCCGGCCTTGGGCTCTGGCCGTCCTCAGGATCGAAATCGACCTTCGAAGAAGGAAGCCACGCGCTCCCGGTGCCGCGCGACGTCCGCGGCGAGGGCGCGCGCGGCTTCCTGGCGGTCGGGTCCGGGATAGCCGAGACGCCGGGCGAGAGAGCGGAGCTCTTCGGTGTCGTCGGCGGGCAGCAGGAGGTCGCGCGCGTTCCCCCGGACCATGCGGAGGGCGTCCGCGAGACGCCGCCAGAAGAGGTAGGCGTCGCGAAGCTCGTCGTGCTCGAGAGCCGTCACGAGGCCGAGGGCGCGCAGCGCGGAAAGGGCTCGAAGCGTCTGGGGCGTGCGCAGCTCGGGGTGCTCCCGGCCGTGCCGGATCTGCAGGTACTGCACCGCGTACTCGACCTCGACCATCGCCCCGCGGCTCAGCTTGACGTTGAAGCGGCCGGGGGAGACGAGCTCGCGGACCTGGCGGTCCCGGAGGTGGAGGGCGTCCTCGCGATCCCAGGGCTCACCGCTCCAGACGAACGCGTCGCGAAGCCGCTCCACGTCCTGGCCCAGGGTTTCGTCGCCCGTCACGTAGCGAAGCTTGATCAGGGCCTGGCGCTCGAAGGGCGCCGCCCCCCCCCCGGCGCGATAGTAGTCGCGGAGGGCGTCCAGGGGACTCGCGAGCGCGCCCTTTCCTCCGTGGGGCCGCAGACGGAGGTCCACGTGGAAGATGCCGTCCTGGCGCGCCTCGATCAGGCGGGCGAGCTCCTGAACGAGGGCCTCGAAGAAGCGCCCGGTCTCGAGGCGGGTCGTTTCCGTTCGCCCCGGGCCCGCGTAGGCGGCGAGAAGCTCGATGTCGGACGCGTAGCCCATCTCGCCGCCGCCGTACTTGCCGAGGCCGAAGAATGCCACGCCGCAGTCTGCCCCCGCTTCGGTCAATGGGCGGCCGTGCTCCTCCACGAGCCGGGCGCGCGCGATCTCGAGCGCCTCCTCGATCACCACGTCCGCGAGGTCGGTGAGGGCCCGCTCGAAATCCGCGATCGTCACCGCGGGATCGAGGAGATGCTTCATGTCGAAGAGGAGCATCTCCTCATCCTTGTATTCGTTGAGCCGCCGGCGCCTCTCCTCGTGGGTCGCCGCACCGAAGAGGCGCGCGCGGAGCGCGGCCTTCAGGGCGGCGCGGTCGGGGACGGGCCTCGAGCTCCACTCGTCGAGGACGGGACGGAGCTGCTCGAACTGGGCGCGCAGGAAGTCCTCCCACAGGAAAGCGCTGCTCCCGAGGAGCCGTGCGAGCTGTCGCAGCCCCTCCGGGCTTCGGAGGAGGCCGAGGGCCTCGTCGCCCGCACCCCCGGCGAGGACGCGGTCGAGGAGCTGGTCGAAGGAGCGCAGGGCCCGGGCGGGGTCGGGAGCGGAGGCGAGGAAGAGCGTGAACTGGTGGATGAGCACGACGGCCACGCGCAGCGCCTGCTGGTCGGCGGCGCCCTCGATCTTGCGGCCGTCGCGGTCGGTGACCGCGAAGCGGTCGTGCACGTCCGTGCCTCGGCTCTCGATGCTCACGCGGTGCACGTAGAGGCCCCGAGTGGCGAGGGCGTTGGCGAAGGCGTAGAGGAAGCCCGGGGCGTCCCGCCCCTGGACGTCGAGGAGCGTCCACGAGGGCGACGACTCGTTGTCGAATGCGATGTCCACGGGCTCGGGGGAGGGAGGCGCGCCCATCCGCTCGAGCGTCTCCACCAGGCGGAGGGTGAGACGCTCGCGGGCGTCCGCGGTGCGTCCCTCGGCCACGAGGCCGTAGAGCTCGACGAGCTCCCGCTCGAGCGTCGGGGCGTCGGGGGGCGAGCGACGCGGCCGCACGCGGAACACGTCGAGAATCCTCCGCGAGTCGGCGACGGGACGCGCGCCGCGCCGGCGATCCGGAGACGCCTTCTGGGGCGGGATGGTATGAACGTGCCCGGCGATGATCTCGAGGCCGTTCACGGCAAGGAGCCCACAGAGCATCGCGAACTCCCCGAAATAGTCGTAGGCGGTGATCGCGACGTCGAAGAGCCCATCCGGGCACGAGGTCACCCGGACCCGCGCGGGCCGCAGCGGGGACAGCGACTCCGCGAGGCGGAGGTGCGCAGCCATGTCCTCCGGGCTCTCACGATCCCAGTACCCGGGATCGAGGCCCGACAGGAAGAGCCGGGCCTTCTCCGCCCCCACCTCGGGACAGAGCCGGCCCAGCGATTCGAGGAGCTCCTCCGGGGGAGTGCGGGCGTCGGTCGCCCCCGCCATGACCGCCGACTATAGCCGCGTTTCAGGTCACGGCTGCGGCGACTTCGGTTGAACCGACGAAGGGGACGGAGACGGCCGTGGTTCCGGGGCCGGGGCTCGGGGATTCGGCGGCACGCCGAGCGACGCTGGGTTCAGCCCCTCGGGCAATCCCTGGGGAAGCCGGGCATACGGCCGCAGCTCCTCGGGGACGGGCCGTGCGACCTGAAAGTAGCTCGACCGCTCCGCGGAGGGCGCCACCAGGGCGCCCGTGACCAGCCAGATGCCGGCGGCGACGAGGCCGATGCCGCAATTTGCGTCGCCCTCGACCGATGCGCAGGCCCCGGCGAGCGCGCCGCCCGTGACGACAGCGCCCACGACGGCCCACGTGAGCGCCTTGCGGGCTCCGAAGCCGTGGCGCTTCACGTCGATCCTGCGGACGGCGGGCAGGGGCACATCGCGCACGCCTTCCTTGGTTCGCACCCACAGGCGATCGCTGGCCACCGCGAGGAGCTCGCCATTCACCTTTGGCCCCTCGCCGTCGGTCTGGATGCTCACCGACCGCCCCACCACGGGCACCGTCTTCGGTGCGCTGGCACACGCCGGGACCAGCGCCAGGCCGAGGACCACGGCGAGACGAACCGCTCTTGCTACCATGGTGTGCCTCATCTCTGGAAGCGGCTCGCCCAGAAAGCCCGTTCCATGTCGCCTTCGCGCCCCTTGAAGGAGCCCGCCATCCGCCGGAGCGCTTCCGCGGGGTCGGCCACGACGAGCGTCGCCATCTCTTCGTCCTCCTCCGCCAGCCACTCGTCTCGCATCCACTCGTAGTAGTAGCCCTCGCTCTCGAGGAACAGCTCGAGGCCGTGGGGGGCCTCCGGGAGGTCGAAGGCGATGCGGTACTCGTCTCCCGGAACGGTGATCAGGTGTCGATCCCCGCGTCGCAGCAAGGCGAGGGCCCGCGGGTCCGGTCGCCCGCCGCTCTCGACCGAGACGGGCTCGAGACGACGCGGCGTGACGGGGGCACCCAGGCGAGCGACGGCCGCGTAGTCGAGCCTCCAGTGGCCCTTGGCCTGGCGCAGCCGGACCCGGAGAGGACCGCCCGCCGCCTCGAAGGGAATGACCTTGACGTCGCCCGCGATCGGCCCCGCCTCGTCGAAGCTGCCGATCGCGACGCCACGGGCCTCCGTCCTCGGAGACCTCCGCATCGATCCCGCCGAGAAGGCGTGCCATGCCCATGGCCCGCTCCGCGACCGCGGGCCCCCCGCGCTCCACGCTCGCGAGGAAGCTCCCGGCCCGCGATCCGAAGTAGGCCAGGGTCTGATAGAAGAGGTGCGTCGAGAGGAGAGTGTTGCGACCGGCCACCGCCAGGCCCAGCCGTCCCCTCACGGGGGGGAATGTGATCTCGACGGTTTCGCGGGTTGCGAGGTCGAGGGAGTCGGCGGCCGAGAACCGCTCGGTGCCTCCGATCGCGACGAGGGCCGGAAGACAGTCGCCTTCGTCGGCCCCGCAGGCGGTCGCCTCCTGGAAGCCCGCCGCGGGGTAGAACCGACCGTCCACGCCCGCGAGCACGCGGCCGTCGGAGGGACGGTCGGCGACGAGCAGGTGCACGGCCCGCACCGCGTGCGTCTCGAGCGCCTCGTTGCGCATGGCCAGCACGAGCCGGCGGCCCGGCGACGTGTCGAAGAGGGCGTCGACGTCCCGGGCCTCGAGGGCCCGGGCGATCGAGGCCGAGAAGCCTTCGGCGACCGGCCGGTCCCGGCTGCCGCCTTCCACGTAGAAGGTCGGACAAGAGCCGAAGCAGGATTTCGGGTCGATCACACAAGCGAGGGTTACCGCTCCGAGGATCGTGGACATGACGGCGAGGACGGCGGTGCTGCCCCCCCGACCTTGTCCGGCCGGTTGGTCTCGAAGAGCGCCACGTCCGCGACCGCGATCGTATAGCTGCCCTTGCCCTCGAGCCGGCGGTGGACCGAATACCGTTCGCCGGTTCCTTCCAGCTGGCGGCCCTCCTCGTCCACCCGCCACGACGTGAGCGTGAACAGCTCTCCCGAGCGCATGTGGACCTTCAGCATCGGCACGCGCGACTCGGCCACGGGAAGACTCGAGGGCGGGTGCACCGAAGGCACGAGGATCGTGCGACACGCGGCGCCAGACGCGGCCCACGCGGTCAGGGTGACGATGAGCCAGAGACGCGAGGGGCGGGCGAGGAGAGTGACACGCATTTGCGACTCCGCAGAAGCAGGACGCCTGCCTACCGCCGTGCGAGGCGCGCGTCGACTCAAGTGCCGGCCAGACAACGGGGACCGCGATCGCGGGCCCTCGCACCGGCCCGTCAGGTGCCCAGCCAGTGCGCGAAGTCGCCCAGCGCCTGAGCACCACTGTTCCCCAGAGCTGCTTGACCCCCGGCAGGGTTGGAGGCGTGCGTGGTCGGCTTGAGGCGGCTGGGGCCTCGGGCCGCGAGCGCGGTCGTCGTGG
This sequence comes from uncultured Acidobacteriota bacterium, assembly GCA_963742595.1. Lineage (GTDB taxonomy): Bacteria > Acidobacteriota > Vicinamibacteria > Fen-336 > Fen-336 > CAVPGH01. The sequence continues at coordinate 13,690 of CAVUMT010000002.1, forward strand.
CGGCCGCGATGTGCCGCTCGGGCCGGCACGCTACGGCATCAAGTGGGAGAGCCTCGTCGTGAGCCCGGA
>CAVUMT010000003.1:0-14838 GCA_963742595.1 uncultured Acidobacteriota bacterium
CAGCGCCACCGCGGAGCTGGCGATCAGGTGCAGTCAGGCCAGCGGGACTGCCCACGCGATCCTCGACGTGAACGGGTACTTCGAGTAGGGCGGCGCTACAATGACGGGATCTTGACGCTCTCCTCGCAAAGGAAGTAGTGTCTCCGGCAACCTTGGCAGGGCGATGTCGAGGAGTCGGGAGGCTTGGGTTGAGGCCTTCGCCGGGGATGAAAACACCTATCGTCTAGCGTCCATTCTCTGTATAGAAAGACCTGTTCATGAATCCTCATCCGGAGACATTTTCAAAGGACCAGCTGCAGGACATGCAAGAGTCATTGGGCTACTGGTTCCACTCCATCGCATTAGGTCAGGGGGTTTTCACAAACGGTGTAAAGACCCCCAAGCACCTGGCTAGAGAGACCCAGACTCTCCACCTGCCCGATCTGCGAGGGAAGACCGTCCTAGACGTTGGCGCCATCGACGGATACTACTCCTTTGAAGCCGAGCGCCGTGGCGCCAAAAGAGTGCTCGCCCTCGATTGCCTCGCATGGGAGGTTGAGATTGGGTGTAATCCTGAATATGAAAACAAATGCAGGGAACAGGGTATTACACCTCATCCGTTCAATGACCCGCGGAACACGATATGGCGTTCGAGCCGAGAAGAGCTACTAGGTAAGCGCAGGTTCGATCTTGCCAGGCGAGCCTTGGGCAGCAACGTGGACAGCGTATTTGCAGACTTCATGTCAGTCGATCTCAAAGAGCTTGGAGTATTTGATGTCGTTTTGTTCTTGGGAGTCCTCTATCACCTCGAGAACCCTCTCGAAGCCGTAAGAAGATTGGCGGCCATAACCAAAGAAGTGGCGATAATCGAAACAGAAGCGGTAGTGTTGCCGGGCCTTGAGCATTACGCTGTGTGTCAGTTCTACGAATCCGATGAACTGAATGCCGATGCCAGTAACTGGTGGGCACCCAATGAAAAGGCACTCTTGGGGATGTGCCGAGCCGCCGGCTTCAAGCGTGTGGAAACAATCTCGGGTCCGCCAATACTAGGACACGGTGTCACTCGCGGGGCTGGAGACCCCGTTTCACCGAGTAAGCCGGGTTCTTGGAAGGCCCTGAAACAGTCTCTGTACGATAAATTCATGCCAACCAAGCACGACATTCACCACTATCGGTTGATCGTCCATGCCTGGAAGTGATGTATCCCGCCATCAGCGGTAGCCGGGCATCAATGATGCCCCTCGAAGCATCGCTGCCGTAGGATCCCGACGATTCTCGAGGCGGCCTTGCCATCGCCGTAGGGAGACGCTCATCCCCCGTGGAACAAAGCGCCCCGGTCGCGGTGCGCCAGGTCGAGTCGAGGCTGCTCGGCACGCCGCACGAGCCAGATGAGCCAGCCCAAGCCGGCGGTACCAAAGACGAGGGCAGCCAGCCAGACGCTCCGCGACAGAGAGCTTCCCGGTCGCAGGAGCGCCGGCTGAGGGATCGCCAACGGGGACAGACTGACCTGCCGCCGGGGCCGAAACCGCGGGGGTGTGGTCTTCGGGTACCAGATCTTCTGGGGGGGCGGCCACAGATCCTCAAGGAGCCGTCCTTGTCGAGCCACAGGCAGGCCAGCCGAGCGTTGAATCGGATGTGGTTGAAGTCGAAGTCGTACTGGTAGTTCTCCAGGGTCGACACCAGCGCCGGAGTGGCCGCCTGAAAGAGGAGGTGATACCAGAAGAGGGAGCCGAGCAGGGCGATCAGTGCGCCGATCGTGCCCAAGCCCAGGAGCGGCAGCTCAGTACGGACTACGAAACGGTCGCCCGGCCTTGACCACGGCCAGACAGAGAACGAGGGGCGCGATCGACGAATGGAGGTAGCGCGGTCCCCACGTCTCGTCGGTCCAAGAGGTCATCAAGCAGGTGCCGACCACCTGGCCAGCAAGGACCAGGACGGCGAAGGTGACCAGCCGCACGTGCCTCGAGAAGGCCACTTCGAGACGAAAGAGGGCAGGTAGGAGCATGGGGCAGAAGACGAAGAAGCCCTTGTTGACGGAAAGCAGGGCCGACCAGACCTGTAGGGCAAAGTCCATCGGGCCCGCCACGAACCAGTATTCCTTGAAGATCTGATTCCAAAACAGCATGCGTGTCCAAGTGTTCAAGGCCCACGCCCCCATCACGATGCAGGCCGAAACGAAGACCTTCAGCTTGATTCGCGAATGACGCGCGGAGGCGGGTCCGGTCTCGCGCCGGAAGAGGCACAACGCGAGCCATGCGAGCGCGGGGAAGAGGAAGACGCTTCCGGCCTTGATCGAGACGGCCACCGCGCCACAGGCCGTGAAGAGCAGACTGCGGGTCCATGTCGGCGGCCCGTCGTCCCCAAGAGCAAGAAATGCGGCGAGAAGCAGGAACAGGGACTGCGTGGTCTCGAGACCGATATACGCATAGGGCCAGAGTGTCGTCGAGAAGCCGGCCAGAAGGCCGAGCGCCGTGCCCCATGCCGGCGAACCCGTCAAGCGACGCGTCCAGGCGAACAAGATGGTACAGATGAGTGCCGTCGATAGAACAGGCTGCACGGACAGCAGGCGGTCCGCCCACTCGACCGAAGGACCGAATGTGACGCGCGCTACCGCGAGGAAGGGCAAGGCAGCGGCCAACTCGCCGAATCCGTGCCGCGGAAGGGTGATCGCGTCTGGTACGCCGGGCATACCCGTGAGGAGCGCCTCGATGCGATCGAGCAGCCGTCGGCCCGCCTCGAGGATCTCGAACGTGTAGCCCATCGTTGCGATCTGACCAGGCGAAAAAGCGAACAGCAGGAAAAAGGTCGCAGCGAAGAAGGCGGCAGTGAGACGCCGCGCCGCTCTGTCCGGCTCAGTCAGAGGAGAGCGAGTCGCTGCCTTCGCGTGCATAGGTGTGCGCGGCGGATTATAGCCGTGCCGGAACATCGTCATCAAGGGAACCAACTCCTCCGAAAGCTTCACCGGTGGACACGTGATGGTGCACGGCGGGAAGGCCTACCTCGACGGCATCGAGCTCTACCACATGGGCCAGCTCAGTCAAATGGGGCGGTACCCGATCCATTGGCACCTCAAGGGCGACGCCCAGGGGGAGTACCTCCTGAACTCCAGCATCCACCGGTCGTTCCAGCGTTGCGTCACCGTGCACGGAACGAATCGGCTCCGCGTGCAGAACAATGTCTGCTACGACCACTACGGCCACGGCTACTTCATCGAGGACGGCAACGAGACTGGGAATCGGTTCATCCACAATCTGGGCCTGTACAGCAAGCGTCCCCCTCCGGGGCGACAGCTACTCTTCTCAGACAACCAGACGACCCGGCCGCTGGCGTTCGACCCCCCGGCGACCTTCTGGATCGCCAACCCCGCCAACGAATTTGTGGACAATGCGGCCGCTGGCTCGATGGGCGCCGGGTATTGGTTCTCGCTCAAGAGCGTTGTGGTGGGGGCGAGCCCTCTTCCTCCCAACCAAACCGACCTCCTCAGGTTCGAGCGCAACGTCGCGCATTCGTCATTGACGGGCGTCACGATCGACGGCGGTCCTCTCCCCGGCGTGTTGACGCCACCCAACCCGAACAATGGAGACGACCTGAACATCGGCGCTAGCCACTATGCGCCGGCCAGCGGGACGATGCCCGTGTTCCGCGGCCTGACGATCTTCAAGACGGCGGGGACCGGATTCTGGGCCAGAGGCGACAAGATGGAGATCGTCGACAGCGTCTTCGGCGACAACCTCCGCGCCATCACCTTCTCCTTCCAGCAGAAGCTAAAGGACTCGCTGGTCGTAGCTAAAAGCGCGAACTTCGACGCCTTGGAGGTCGCTCCGTCGTCGCTCGTCCCATCCCTGCCCGACAACTCCTTTCCGCGGGGAACCCTGGAGTACGTGGGGAGCCAGATCACCGGCTGGGCGTGCGACCCCGACGATTTCTCCCAACCACTCGAGATCGAGTTCCGAGCGAGTACGGGCTACGCACTGCCACAGGGGGTGATCGGCACGGCGGTTGCAAACTTGCCTCGCGGGGCTGAGGTGGCGAGCGCGTGTGGTGGCAGCGCCAACCACGGATTTGCGTTCTCGGCGGCGCCGATCAAGGTCCTTCCGAAATCCATCTACGCCTATGCGCAGAACATCAATCCTCCGAACGTGGGCACCGGCGGCAATCCCTTGTTGACCGCATCACCCAGCACTATGTGGACCCAGACTCCGAGCGGGGCGCCCTTGGTACGGTCTCCGCTTTCGGCGGGATTGGCGGCGCCGCTCCAGCCGGTCTTCACGACACCGGGGCTCAACTACAACATTACGCGGCGCATCTGGGGAGTGGGACTCTACGATGGCCCCTGGGCCCTGGAAAACGTGCACTTTGCGAACTTCGACGGGCAGCCCTGGACCCTGCCCGACGGTTCGGAGATCGTCGTCTCTCCGTTCCCCTTGTTTGGAGGGACCGGGCAGGCGACCTCGAACATGGCGAGCGATATCACGTTCGATCCTCCCTTCCCGTATCGCAAGGCGTTCCTGATGACGAACCACCCCATCGAGCAAAACGCTGATGGCGGGGAGTGGGCGGCAGCGATCCTGGACGTTGACGGCAGTCTGACCGGATCCGCCGGACACTCGATCGTGCCCAACCATCCCATCAACTTCATTCCCGGCTGCGTCGACAAGCCCGACTGGAAGGCCTACGTCTGCCCGGCACGCTACGCAAACATCCGCATGATACGATCCGACGACCCAAGCGGTGCAGCGACCCTGACTTACAGCCTCAGGCGCGGAAACGGGACCATCTACGACTTCACACAACACCGGCAGAACAAGTTTGGCTTCGTCATGAACCAGGGCCAGGGCTATTCGGCCGCGAATGTGTACGAGCTCTTCCCCGCCTTCACGCTGAACAGCTGGACGGATCTGGAATTCCAGTACGTCATGCCGAACGAATCCACCCCCATCATCAAAATCGCGGACCCCGGGAACCTCACCATCCTCACTACTCCCACCGCCGCGGAGGTCTTCAGCCTGGAGGCTCTTTGGGCGGCCACTCAGACCGCGTACTACCGCGGCGCCGCCGGCTATTTGCACTTCAAGATGGTGGCCAATCTAACGAACACGTACTGGGCGCCGTACAACGGTCGGGGCACCGCCAGGCTCTGCCGAACTGGGATGTGCAACTAGAACGCCGGCGCACTGCTGGCCGGCATGACGCTTGGGGTAGTGCGGTTGCCAACGACGGATGAGTGCGCCGTCCCGCGAGATTCGCTCCTAGACTCAACAGCCTGAACGTACGCGGTGTTCGCTTCTCACCCTACACGGGGCTTCTTCGCGACGATCCAGACTCGATCCGTCTTGCCGTTACCCCCGTCGTGCGCGGACGGTGACCACCGCGTCGCATTCACCACGGTGTCCGATGCGACATGGGGCACTCCGGCGAACTCGCGGCGGTTCGAGGGTGCCCAATTCCTCTTAGACGCGAACCCGCCGCAGGCTGACCAGGGTGCCGACGATGCCCACCGCCATCCCTCCGACGACGAGCACCAGTGCCAACTCAGACGGCAACGTGAGTGGTGCGAGGCCGAGAAGGTCCGAGGCTGCCATCAGGCCGGCGTGGTTGCCGCTTCCGCTCGTTCTTTTCTCCGAATGGGATCGGACGGCCCTTCCGTCTGTCCGGGGGGTCTACTGCGTCTTCGATCTGAGGGCTTCCGGGGACCGTAGCCTATTGCTTTGCCCAGGGATGACCGGAGCAGCGAGCGCGTGGGGAGCATCTCCGCAGTCCGTGTTTCGCGCGGCGTCATGGCGGGAATCGGAACGGCCGTGGCGAGTATCCGAAGTCCCGGACGGCGGCGGTGGCGTCGAACACCAGGTCCTGATCCATCCGGTCGGCTATATCCGGCGCGAGGTGACGCATGCCCGGAAGGCGTGACACCGCGGCCAGCGCGACCCGGAGCACGGGCGGCGGCACGTGGACCAGGCGAGGCCGGCGCCCCAAGCCCCGGAATATCGCCTCCACCATCTCCCGATAAGTCAGCGTCGTCCCCCCGACGAGATCGTAGGCGCGGCAGAAGGTACGGGGATTGTCCATGGCCAGCAGGCAAGCGATGGCCAGGTCCTCGGCGTGGACCGGTTGCCGGCGGCCCGTGCCGCGGCCCGCGATGGGGAAGAGCCCGAACCTGTGCACGAAGCGGCCGATAGTGGACACGTTTGCGTCTCTTCCCTGCGCGTAGATCAGCGTCGGCCGGAAGAGCGTCCAGGAAATGCCGCACTCGCGCGCCCGCGCAGCCAGCGACTCCTCCGCGGTCGCGAGCCGCTCTGCGACCTCGCGCTCCCGGGCGCTCCCCGACGCCGCCTTCGTGAATCGGCTGGTCGAGCCAAAGGCGATCAACCGCTCCACCCCCCACGCCTCGAGCTCGCCCATGATCCCCGGCAGCAGCCAGAGCGGTGCGATGTGGAAGAGATAGCGCGCCGGGCCCCCGGGGGCGCCGAGGCCCTGAGTGATGTCGCGCCGCTCCCAGGTGACTCCCGGCAGGGGTGCCCCCCGGGATCGGCTCACCGCGTGAACCCCGACGCCTCGTTCGACGAGCCGAGTCAACAGGTATTCCCCGACGAGGCTGGTGGCCCCGGTGACGAGAGCCCGCGGTTCAGGGGGCACGGTGGAAGACACCGCGGACGAGCGTCCACGAGGCGAGGAGGGCGAACCGCAGCCATACCCCGAGGAACACGAGCCACATGAAGGGCAACGGGTACCGGTCCCGGAAGAACTTGCGGTAGAAGCGCACCATCCCCCGGTGCATGTGCCAGAGCACGCGCACCGGCCGGTCGCGGCTGGAGCGGCCCTTGGCGTGGACGGCACTGGCGCCGGGCACGAAGAGGACCTCGAGGCCCGACTGCCGGAACCGCTGGCACCAGTCGAGGTCCTCGCAGTGGAGGAAGTAGCCTTCGTCCAGGAGGCCGACGCGGGCGAGCGCGTCCTTCCGCACCATCATGAACGCCCCGGAGATCGCCTCCACCTTGGTGGGTCCGTCGGGCAGGGGCCGGCCGGCCAGCACGAAGTCCGACAGGTGTTTTCTCCCCAAGGAGAATCCGGTCAGCCCGAACGCCCGAACGAACGCCCGGCCCGGCGTGGGGAGGAGCCGCCGGCATCCGGGCTGCTCGGAGCCGTCGGGGTTGCGGATGAGGCAGCCCGCCATCCCCGCCTCCGGCCTCTCGTCGAGCGCCTGGCGGACCGCGGCCAGCGTCTCGGGGGCGACGACGCAGTCGGGGTTGAGAAGCAGCACGTGCTCGCCGCGGGCCTGGGCCAGCCCCTGGTTCGAGGCTCGCGCAAAGCCGAGGTTGGCCTCGTTACGGAGGATCTGCACGCGGGCGCCCGCGGGGATCCGCTCGGCGAGGCGGGCCAGGCTTCCATCGGCGGAGCCGTTGTCGACCACGATCACCTGCGTCTCCACCGTGGAGGCGAGCGCCGATTCCACGGAGGCGTGGAGATCGTCTCCGGCGTTGAAGTTGACGATGACGACGGAGACTATCCGGCCCACGACCGGTGATGCGAAGCGTAGGCGGCAAGGCCTCGGGTCATCGCTCGCCGCAGCTCCCAGGCCCCCACCCGGCGCGTGGCCTGGACCGCCTTTCGCTGCCCAAGGACGCGCGGCAAGCCGCGCAGGGCGTCCCATTTCGCGCGCCAAATCACCCGCCCCTGACCGCGGGCCGTGAACCAGGCGAGGTCCACGAGGTTGAGGACGAGGTGCAGTGGCCAGTAGAGGGCCACGAGCGCGGCCGGCATGTTCTTGCACCACGTCCACACGAGGTTGCGGTGGCCGTGGTAGACGGAGAAATCGCTCGTCCGGCCCGTGATGGCCGAGCCGACGTGGTGCACGACCGCGTCCGGGACGAAGAGGCAACGGTGCCCGGCCAGTCGAAGCCGGAACGCCAGGTCCACGTCCTCGAAGTAGCAGAAGAAACCGTCATCGAAGCCGCCCACCTCGCGGAGGGCGTCACGCCGATAGAGGGCCGCCGCCGCGCAAGGGGCGAAGACCTCGCCGGCCTCCCTCGTCGCTCTCGCGAGGAGCCGCTGGTGGTCGCGCCGCCACGCGAGTCCCGCGACCGTGTACAGGTCGCCGGTGCCGTCCACGCGGTCCGGGGAAGCGGCGGAGAGCTGAGAGCTCGCGAAGAAGGAGAAGCCGGGGTTCGCGCGCGCGGCGTGCAGCAGCCGTTCCAGCCAGGAGGGGGAGGGAAAGGCGTCGGGATTGAGGAGCGCGATCCACTCGCCCGTGGTCACCGCCCGCAAGCCCTCGTTGTTGGCGGCGGCGAAGCCGCGATTGCGCTCGAGGGCCAGCACGAGAACGTCGTCCCCGCGCCGTGCCGCTTCCAGGGAGTGGTCGGTGCTCGCGTTGTCCACGACGATGATCCGCTCGGGGGGCAGCGTCTGCCCGCGGAGGGTGTCGAGGCATCTCGCGAGCAGGTCTCCGGAGTTCCAATTGGCCACGATCACGGAAGCGGAACCGGACCCCGCGGGGCGGCCGCTCGGGATGGAGTCCCCTAGGGGGCGCGGCGGCAAGCCACCTGCGCGGCGCCCACCTGCTCCGCGAAGAGCCAGGCGCGGCTTCCGTGGTCGCCGCCCATGTCGCGGAGGTAGCGGACGAGAAAGCCGTTCTCCATCAGGAGCAGGACGAGGTCCTTGAGGGTCAGCCAGAAGGAGCGCGAGGACAGCCCGCTCAAACCGTCGGAGCCCTCCTTGTACCACCGGCCGCCGTGGCCCCCGACGAGCGTCTCCTCCGTCGCCGCGTAGTGCGTGTCCAGGAAAAGGAACCGACAGATTCCCGCGACCTTCTGGACGAGCGTCCAGGGCTCGGGCAGATGGTAGAGGAGGCCGGAGCAGAAGACCGCGTCGAAGCCGGCGAACTCGGCGGGCTCGAACTGCTCGAGGTTGCAGTGTCGGAACTCCACGTTCGTCCCGGGAAAAGCCTCGGCCACGAGTCGGGCCCGGCGCACGTTGTCCTCTCGCCCTTCGAGCGCGACCACGCGCCTCACCCCCGTACGAATGGCCAATTGCAGGGAGTGGCTGCCCTCGTGGGACCCCAGCTCCAGTATCGTCTCCACCTTTCCCAGGCGTTGCGCCCAGTCGAAGAACAAGTCGACCTTTTCCGTGTCCCGCGGCACGCGTCCGCCGAAGGTGTGGCCCTCGACCTCGAACGCAAACCACCAGGGATCGAGAGCGCGCACGCGGGCGGCGAACCCTGGGTCGCGAGGATCGACGGTCATGGACACAGTGTACCGGAGCGATCGATTGCGTGTCGCGGGCTGCCCCGGGAATCCTCGGGGATTCCCCGGCGTCTCAGGAGCGGATCGACCCCGCGGCGAGCGTCCTCGAGAGGATCGCGTCGAGCTCGCGGCCGAGGGTGTCGGGGTCGTGGTGGCGCCGCACGAACTCGAGCGCGTTCGTGCGCAGCCTGTTCCAGAGGACCTCGTTGGAGTAGAGCTCGACCACCCGGTCGGCCAATTCCGAGGCGGTGCCGCCGACCAGGACCTCTCGACCGTCCTCGACCCCCAGCTGGGACGCGGTCAGGCTCGACACCACCGCCGGGATCCCTCTCGCCATCGATTCGCACAGCTTGAGGGGGATCCCCGCGGACAGCCGATGCGGGGCCACGAAGACGCGGCTCGTGTCGTAGAAGGGCGTGAGGTCGTCGACGCGCCCCACGACCTCCACGCTCGCGGAGGCGAGCCGCCCCACCGCGGCCGGCGCGTTGTATCCGACGACCTGGAGACGGCAGTCGATCTGCCGGTGGATGATCGGAAGCACCTCGCTCACGAAGAAGGACAGCGCGTCCTCGTTCGGCGACCGCGCCGCGAAGAAGCTGCCCACGAAGAGCAGGTGCCGCCTCTCCCCGAAGGGCCGGGGCGTGGGCCGGCACTCCACGGGATGTCCCCACACCGAGACGCGGCCCAGGAGGTCCGGAGCCGCCCGCTCGACGAAAAGCTTGTCGCGTTCGGAGACGACGAGGACGTGATGGGCAGAGCGCAGTAGGTCCAACTCCTCCTGTTGCTGGCGTGAGACGTCGGCAGGAGGCGAAGCGTCCACCCCGATCGCCGCCTTCAGCGCCTCCCGCACGAAGAACAGCGCCTCTGCGTCGTAGATCACGACCGCGCGTGGGAACGACTGCCGGACCGCTTCTCGTACGACGCGGAAGTTGTGGGGCCGGCTCACGATCACCAGGTCGTAGTGCCCCGCCCGCTCCGAGGCGAACCGGGTGAACGGCCGGCCATCGCATATCACCTCGACTCCCGCGCGCTGGAAGTCGGCGAGCCAGGGCTGGTAGGGCGTGGCGTCGTGGCTCGGGAAGAGTGTGACCGGGTACTCGTGCCGCCGGAGGAGGCGAAGGAGCGCATGGGCGCGCGGATAACCCGACCCCACGTCGCTCGTGGGCACCCGATCGTCGACCACGAGGAGTCGGGGCCGCGCGACCCGCTCGCGAGCCCGCAGGTGATTCGCGCGTGAGGGCGGGAGCTGATGCGGAAGCTCATCCTTCCATTTTTCCGCGAAGCGCGCGTGATTGCGCCGTATGAGCTCGGTGGCCTCACGGATCGAGCTGCTCCCGTACTCGTGATGCCGGACGGTGGCCCGGGGCTCGTAGACGACGCGATAGCCGCGCGCCCGCACGCTCATGCACAGGTCGGCGTCTTCGTAATAGGCGGGGGCGAACCGCTCGTCGAAGCCTCCGAGCGCTTCGAACAGCTCGCGGCGGACGAGGAGGAGGGCGCCGGAGCAGAAGTCCACGTCCCGACGGTAGGAGAAGTCCGGGGCGAAGGGGTCCGATCCCCGACCGTAGGCCTCCGCCGACCCGTCGCGCCACAGGATCCCCCCCGCCTCCTGCAGGCGCCCGTCCGGCCAGACGAGCCTTCCCCCGGCGGCGCCGATTCGAGGATCGCCGCGAACCACGTCCAGCAAGGCGGAGAGGCTGTGCGGCGCGAGCTCGGCGTCGTTGTTGAGGAAGAGCAGGTAGTCCCCCCGCGCCCGGGCGGCAGCCTGATTGCATGCCTTCCCGAAGCCGAGGTTCGTCTCGTTGCGAAGCACGGTGGCGTTCCGCAGGCGACCCAGCAGCTCCCCCGTCTCGTCGCGGGAGGCGTTGTCCACGAGGACCAGCTCGTAGGGGGCGTCGGCGTGGGCGAGGAGGCTCACCAGGCAGTGGTAGCTGTGCTCCACCTTGTTGTAGGTGATCACGACGATCGAGACCTCGGGGCGCTCCGCCACCGGGAAGGCGAGGGTGGATCGTGGATCGCTCAAGAGCGCGCGCAGGAGGACCCGGGGGTCCGGCCCCGTGGACCCCGGTGAGGTCTCCCGACGTCGGCGGGCTTCCACGTACCGGTGAAGGGCGCGGCGCCTCCGCGAACCGGGGGGGGCGAGCGCGTCGACCAGCCAACGGCCGATCCGCCGCAGTACGCCGGGCTCGCCTCTCGGGTTGGAGACCATCCAGGCTGACGTCACCTCAAGCGTCGGCCTCCACGCGGGAGGAGGCGAGAGGTGGCCAGTAGGGGTCGTTCGAGAGCCACTGGCCGTGCCGCGCGGTCAGATGACGGTACTCCGAGTCGGTCGCCCCGGGGGAGCGGCTCGCGGACTCGTGATGCAAGAGCACCGCGAACGGCGTGTAGACGTGGCGGAAGCCCCGCCGCAGCAGCCTCAGGCACAGGTCCACGTCGTTGTAGTTGACGGGAAACGACTCGTCGAACCCCCCGGCCTCCTCGAACACGCTCCGCTTGATCATCATGCAGGCGGCGGTGACCGAGGCGTAGTTCCGCACGAGCTCGGTGTCCGTCCACCGGTTCCCTCGCCCGGGCCGCTGGTGGTGGAACAGGTGCTCGGGAGCTCCCCTTCGCAGCACGACTCCCACGTGCTGGAGGCGGCCGTCGGGGAGGAGCAGCTTGGCGCCCACGCAGCCGACGGCGGGCTGCCGCGCCCACTCGAGCATCGCGGAAAGCCACTCCGGGGAGCGAACTTCCGTGTCGTTGTTGAGGAAGACCAGGTACTCGCCGCGAGCGGCGCGAGCCGCCGCGTTGTTGATGGCGGCGAAGTTGAAGGGACCGGGGAAGGGGAGGACGCGGTGGGGAGACCGCGAGAGGAACTCGAGGGTGGCGGGATCGGTACTCTCGTTGTCCACGATCACGATCTCGTAGGGCGCGTAGTCGGTCCGCCGCTCCACGCTGTCCAGGCATTGGCGCAGGAGGGGGAGACGATCGCGGGTGGGAACGAGGATCGAGACGAGGGGACGGTCGGGCAGCGCGCAGCGCACCCGCAAGTGAACGGGGGGCGGCGCCGACGTGACCTCCCCCCACAGGCCCGCCGCGCCCAGATGCGCCTCGAGCGCCGCGCGCCGGGCGGCGAGCGCGGCCTTCCCCGAGAAGCGGTCGGCCCCCTCCTTCCGCGGGGCGCGCCGATACAGCAAGCGGCGCACGTGGCGAATCCGTGCCCCCGCCGCGGTGGCCCGCAGCACGAGGTCGTACTCCTCGGCCGCCAGCGTCTCATCGCGCCAACCCCCCAGTCTCTCGACGAGGTCCCGCCGGAGGAGGCAGAGCCGTCCGACGTAGGGATAGGAGAGGAGCAGCTCGGGCGACCAATCCGGCTTCCGGACTTCCGTCTCCTCGCCGAGCCCGTCCGGTGGCGCCTCGTCGGTGTAGAGAACGTCGGGGACGGGCTCCGTGCCCAGCTCTTCGACCATCCGGAGGAGCGCGTCCGTCGACAGCTCATCCCCCGGGTTCAGCAGGGCCAGGAACTCTCCCGAGCACGCGGCCAACGCGCCGTTCAAGGCGTCGGCCGGGCCGTTGCCGGTACGCGGAGAAACCTTCACCCTCGGGTCGGCGGGGAGGACCGGGGTGGGGAGGGCGCCCGAAGCGTAGATCCACGCCTCCCAATCGCCGTAGAACTGCGCGCCCAACGACCACAGGGAACGGGCCAGGGCGTCGTCGGGGCCGTGGCCGGCCACGAGGAGAGTGATCAAGGGCCGGTGCGGGAGTTCGCGCACCCGGGCGTGCAGGCGGTCCGAGTCCTCTGCCGGAGAGCCTCGGAATCGCGGTTCCAAAGAGAGCTGTTCGGCGAGGTCGACGATCCGCTGGAGCTCTTTCGTGACGTCACCGCCGGTCAATGCCGCGGCCAACCGCTTCAACGCCCGCGGCCAGGCGCTCCCGCGGGAGGCGTCGCGGACGAAGAGCGCGGGGTCGCCCCAGACGGCCCGGGCCGTCCCTAGTTCCCCCGGCTGCGCACCCTCGACCGCGAGCTCCAGACAGACCTCTTCCGCCGCCACGTGACGCAGCCCCAGCCGAATCTCCTCCCAGGCCGGGGCCGAAGCCCGCCACGGGCGAATGGCGTGGACCGCCTGCGTCTGGGCTCCTCCGGCGAGAGTGCGCGCCACCGCTCGGCACCACAGGGGCGTCGAGGCGGCCGGCCCCCCCGCGGGATCGGCGGCCACGAAAGCGCGGAAAACCGCCCCGGGCTCTACCCGCAGGCGGTAGGTCACCGACGTCCCCGTCGACATCACGAGCGATGTCCTCCGCCGACCGCCGACGACGGCGTCCGCCCAACGCACGGATTCGCTGGCGTTGGACGGGGCCCGCCCCTCCTGGGGGAGCAGGGCGTGGAGGTGCGTGTACCGGCTTCCGGACCGGAAAGCGAGCTCGCGTACGGCACGGATCAGGCGTCTCGCACGATGCAGCCAGAGGAGCAGCCCGCCGCGACGTGGCTCCAACCCCGCGGACCCCGCCCCGTCGTCCGCGCGCGCCCTGGGCGAGGCCACCCCCGTCACTGCCTGGCGAGGACGAGCGTCGATTGGCCCAGCGCCGCCGTATCGTCCGACCGGGGCAACCGAATGTTGGCCTCGTCCCCACGATACCATCGCACAGGCTTCCACCCCGCGAGCTCGGCGATCGCGTCCATCATCGCCGCAGAGGTGGTGAAGCTCCGCACCCCCCTCCACCGCGCCTCGAAGGGCACGGAAGCCGAGGCGAGGAAGATCTCCCGGGCCGCAGGCAGGTCCATGGTCAGACAGGAAAGGACGAGGCGGCCCTCGGGGCGCGTGATGCGCCGCGCATCGCGGAGGTACAGATAGCAGTCTTCGGGCTCCATGTGAGTGAAGACCGAGAAGGCGCAGACGAGGTCGGCGCTCGCGTCCGGAAGCGCGAACGTCTGCGTCCTTTGATGGAGCCAGGACACGCGGCCGAGGGGTCGGGGCACGACCGCGGCCAGCCGGCTCCGAGCCCGCTCGAGCATGGTCGGCGAGATGTCGATCCCGATGTAGTGCCCGCGCGAAAGGCAGGGCACCGCGTGCACGGCCAGTCTCCCCGTGCCGCAGCCGAGATCCACGAGCGTGCTGCCCTCGGAGAGGCCTTCCATGAGGAGCACGCCCAGCTCGATACGGCCGATCCGATCGAAGTCTCCGGCCCCGACCGCGTCGTCACCGGGCACGGCGCGGGCGTGGGCCTCGTAGAGCGCCCCGTAGAGGTCGTTGGCCACGGCCGTACCGCCGGCGGGAGCAGCACGAGAGAGCGTGTGCCTCGTGATCCATTGACGCGCCGAAGCGGGCAGCACGGCCCGGGCCGTGGATCGGGCCACCGCCCACAACGGACCGGTATTCATCATGAAGGCTCGGAGCGGCTCGTGACGGGGGGGTCTCCGGCGTCGTGCTCTCCACGAAGACGCCGAAGGAGTCGGCCCCCGAAGCGGACGGGCGCCGAGACCCTCCAGGACGTCGACGCGAACAGGGCGTTCCGCTCCGCTTCGTGGGACGCGATGAGGCGCGCGAGCTGCCGTTCGAGGTCCTGGAGCGCCGCCTGCCGGTCCTTGAGCGCTGCCTCAAGGTCCTTTATCGCCGCCTCCACGGCCATCCGTTTCCGATGC
>CAVUMT010000004.1:0-11809 GCA_963742595.1 uncultured Acidobacteriota bacterium
CCGACCTTCTTCCATTTTCGGTACTTGCCTGGGTCCGAGCCTACACGGTCGGTGCGGGAACTCAACCGAAGGGAGCGGCGAACGGACGGCCCTGACATACAATCCTGTGCTCGATGCAGCTCAAGCAGAAGGTCATCGGACAGCACGTCCGACAGCTCCGTCAGCGCGCCGGACTCTCGGCGCGCGCCCTCGGAGCGCGGACGGGCTTTTCCGCGAGCTTCATCTCGCAGCTGGAGAACGGCCTCGTTTCGCCGTCCATCGGGTCCATGCAGAAGATCGCGTCGGCGCTCGGCGTGACCCTCGGCGAGTTCTTCACGCAGGCGGGCGAAGGAGCCAGCGGGGTGATCATACGTGCCAAGGACCGCGCCCGCTTCGCCAGTCAATGGTCGAACGCCGATCTCGAGTCCGCAGGATCCGGCCGCCGCCTCGAGGTGGTGGTGATCCACCTGGAGAAGGGCGGGCGCACGGGTAAGCACCCCTATGGGCATGACGGCGCCGAGGACTATGCCTACGTGCTCAAGGGCCCGGTCCAGCTGACTCTCGGGCCCGATTCTCAGGTCCTGAGGACCGGAGACGCTGTCTGCTTCCTGCCCGGCGAGCTGCGCCTCTGGGAGAATCCAGGACGGACGACCGCCCGCCTACTCTTCGTCACCGTCCGCACCTGAGTTCCCCCTCCGACTGAACAGTCGTTCATTTAGACTTAACACCATTCGACTCAACGACTTGCAGAGAGTGCGAGTGTGCCCCATACTGCGTGGGTTTTGTCGTTGTGCGAGAAACACTGAGGACTAGGACTTGAGAATGCTGATCGCCGTGAGACCTGCTTTCGTTGCGTCAGTCGCCATCGTCGCGGCCTCACTCTTCTCCACCGCGTGTGGCCCGAACCCGACCACTCCCAACCCGACCCCGTCCGCCACCCCACTGCCCGGACCGACTCCGCTCCCCACGCCGACTCCCGACCCCCTGGCCGCCCTGAAGGCGCAGTGCGGAGAGCCCATGCCCCCGCCGCTCTACGGCATGAAGGTGGCGGTTCAGCTCGACAACGGCTTCCGCAAGCTCGTCGACTCCCGACCCATCGTCGAGAACGTCGGGAGGGGCACCGCAGACAGCTATTGCGGCAAGGTGGGATTCGACGTCCGCGCGGCCTACTGCGACACGCGGCACGAGGGGCATCCCCAGCGCGAAGCCTGCGACATCCTCGTCGTGGGGAAGGCCCCCGAAACCGGACGGTACGGCCCGAGCTGGTCCAAGGACGGCACGCCGTGCGTGAACGCGGGCAGCGAGACGGCCCCCGGCTGCACGAACCACGCGGAGAACCAGTTCCTCGTGATCTCGAGGGGGCCGGGCAATCTCCTGGCCTGCGCTTCAGAGACGTGGCCAGCCACGGGCGCCCGTTGCGGGGGCTGCACGCTCTACGACGGCGGAGGCCGCTGCGCCCAGTAGCCGAGCACCCTCGCCTGGTGGTGAGCCGGCACATTTCTCATTGATGCTCGGCGGTGGTGACCCGGACCACCGCCACCCCGGCCGCCTGGCGCACGTCTTCGCTCGCGTCGCCGAGAGCGGCGTAGAGCGCGGCGAGGGCCGCGTGCGCCGCCGACCCCATGCGACCTATCGCGGTCGCGGCAACGGCGCGTACGTCGGGGTCGACGTCCTCGAGGCGGCGGGTGAGCGAGGGAATCGTCCAGGCCGCCTGCTTCCCGCCTTCGCCAAGCCCCCATGCCCCGAAGGCGCGGAGATAGGGATCGGGTGCGCCGAGTAGCTCCACGAGCGTCGTGGAGTCCGAGGCATCGACCCCAATGGTCGCGAGCGCGTCCACTGCGGCCCAGCGCACGGCGTCGCTGCGGTCGGCTGCGGCCCTGAAGAGAACGGCCCGTGCCTCCGTGGAGTGCAGGCGCCCGAGGGCTCGCACCGCCTCCAGTCGCACCGCCTCCTCGGGATCGTCGAGTCGGACGGCGAGCGAAGGCCAGGAGTCCCGCGCTTCGGATCCGATCCGGCCGAGGGCCCAGGCCGCCTGTCGCCGAAGGGTGGGGTCGGTCGCGGAGAGGGCGATCGCGAGTCGACGAGCGTCCTCGTGTCTGGGCTCGAGCGGCGGCGAGCGGCGCATCGCCCGCGCGATGGTCGCCGACGAAGTCCACGCGGCGGGAATCACGTCGGACGAGGCGATGGCGCCCGCGGCCCGGGCGCTCCCTTCCGCGCTCAAGTAGAGCGGATGGGCAGGGCTGAAGGCGGCATCGCCGAGAGCTTTGAGCTGGGGCAGGGGATCGAGGCAGCGGAGCCCGTCGCGCGCGCAGAAGGCTTGGATCGTCCGCTGCGGCGCGGCCTCGGTCGGCGGGCGACTCACCTGTTCCGAAGAGGGGAAGAGGACCAGGGCAAGGTGCGCACCGTCGTCTTCCACTCCCGCTCGGAGCCTTCGTATCTCCGAGAACAGAGAGTCGTATCGCGCTCCAACAAGTGGGGCCTCGCGATTGCCGTCCACGGTGCGCCGGACGAGTGCCGAGTGCTGATAGAGCCCGGAAAGCCAGCCGGGCGTTCGCGCCTGGCCGTCCTGAGGGTGCTGAAGGTCGTCCAGGCTTATCCCGAGAAGCACGAGGTCGGGCGAATACCGCCGGGCGACGGCCTCGTAGCCTGTCCTCTCCTGTTGCGTGGCCCAGGGTCTCCTCCGCGACCGTGATCACCTCGACCCCGGGTCCACGGTCGTCCAGGATGCCCTGGAGTAGGCTGGGATACGACTGGCCGGCGAGGAGTCCGGACCCGGACGTCACTCCGTCACCGAGGCAAAGGATGCGATGCGTGCCCTCGGGTTTCGTCTCGGTGCGGGCTCGATCGAGTATGCCGTCGCGGGTGAACGCGTCCGTCGGCGGCCAGCCCGGAGTATCGTGACGCGCGAGGTTCGAGCGTTCGGGCCACCCCGGGTTCACCGGTCGTTCGATGCGGCGGCAGAGCACTTCGGATGCGCCCGCAAGGATGAATAGGATCAACGTCGAGAGGAGTATCCTGGTACTGGTGTAGCTCCGGCGCACGGCCAAGAGTAGAGCGGCACGGGCTCTATCCGCAAGTAATTGATTTTGAATGCGTTAACCAGTACTGACCAACTGTTGAGCAGTGATGACCTCTCTGGAAGAAACCATTTGCAAGACGGCATCTTGCGGTCGTATGCTCAAGTCGCGTCATAAGAGTCGGCTCTAAGTGGCCTTGAATAATGAGGTCTGAAGTGATCCAGCACTTTTCTCCGACAACGTTCCAGCGTGGTTTGATGATCGTGGCCGCGATAGGAGTCCTCCAGGCGTGCGGTACGGACTCGAGCACGGACCCGAACCCTACTCCGACGCGCTCACCCGTCCCGGCCCCGACGCCCACGCCCTCTCCCACGCCCACCCCCGATCCGCTGGCGGAGCTCAAGAGGCAGTGCGGCCAGCCCGAGCCCGCGCCGCTCTACGGAATGAAGCTCGGCGTGCAGCTCGACAACGGGTTCCGCAAGCTCATCGACTCGCGCCCCATCGTCGAAAACGTCGGCCGCGGAACTGCGGAGAGCTACTGCGGGAAGGTCGGGTTCGACCCGGGAGCGCGCTTTTGCGACACGAGACCCGAAGGCCATCCGCAGCGCGTGGCCTGCGACATCCTCGTGGTGGGGAAGGCGTCGGACACGGGCCGGTACGGACCGACATGGTCCAAGGGCGGCGAGCCCTGCGTCGAGCCGGGGAGCGCAACGGATCCCGGCTGCACGAACCACGCGGACAACCAGTTTCTCGCCATCTTGCGGGGGAGAGGCGAGATCCTGGCCTGCGCCTCCGACGTCTGGCCCGCCACGGGAGCCCGGTGTGCGGGGTGCCTGGTCAACGACAAGACCGGGGGACGCTGTGGGCAGTAGAGCCGTCGATCAACCCGCGTCGAGCAGCTCTCCGATCCGCCTCTCGAGCTGCTCCGCGAGCTCCGGCCTCGTCCGGCGCAGGTCGTTCGCCTCGGCCGGATCCGCCTCCACGTCGTAGAGCGCCGCCGCCGGGTTCCAGAAGCCGCCGCGGAGGTACTTGTAGCGCCCGGAGCGGATGGCCGCCGGGTTGCGCTGGTACCAGAACACGATCTCCCGCCCGCCGTCGATCCCGGGGCCGCTGAGCCGCGAGACCTCGCCGGTCAGGAGCCGGCTGATGTCCATCCCGTCGTACTTGCGGCCGGCGGGAAGCGTCCCTCCCGCCAGGGTCACGAGCGTCGGGAAGACGTCCATCGTGGAGACGGGATCGGAGACGACACGCCCGCCCGCGACCCGCGCCGGCCACCGGAGGATGCCCGGGACGCGGATGCCGCCTTCCTGGCACGAGCCCTTGGCTCCGGTCAGCGGCCCCGCCGATCCCGGTCCGCGCGGGGGGATCTCGGGGCCGTTGTCGCTCGCGAAGAGGACGAGCGTATTGCGGTCGGCGCCGACGTCCCGGAGCGCTTTCATGAGCTCGCCCATCGTCCAGTCGAGCTCCTCGATGACGTCGCCGTAGAGGCCGCCCGCGGACTTTGCCTGGAACGGAGGGGCTATGTAGTTGGGCAGGTGGGGCGAGCGGTGCGCGAGGTAGAGGAAGAAGGGCCGGTCACGGGGCGCGCGTCGGATGAACGCGATGGCTTCGTCGGTATAGCGTCGAGCCAGCATCTCCGGGGACGCCCCGTCGGACGTGGGCTGGTCGCCGCGCACGAAGTCGCCCTCGTCCTCCCCCGCGGGGATGCCGTAGTAGGAATCGAATCCGTAGTGGGTCGGCATGTCGGCGGCCACCCAGCCGAGATGCCACTTGCCGACCATGCCCGTTGCGTACCCGCGGGAGCGGAGCGCGTCCGCGATCGTGATCTCGCCGTCGTTGAGCCGTTCCGGGGGGTTCCAGGGGATGCCGGCGCGGTACGGCCAGCGCCCCGTCATGAGCCCGGCCCGAGAAGGCGCGCAGAGCGGGACGGGCACGTAGAAGCTCGTGAACCGGATCCCCTCGGCGGCGAGCTGGTCGAGGTTGGGTGTCTTGATCGCGGCGTTGCCGTAGGACGACAGGTCGCCGTACCCCAGGTCGTCCGCGAGCACGATCACGACGTTGGGAGGGCCCGTGGCCGGCGTGGGTGTCGCCGAGGGACTGGGGACGGGATTCGGAGTCGAGGCTCCGCTTCCGCCGCACCGCCAGAGGGAGGCGGCCCCGAGGAGGGCGAGCGCCAAGACCCTGCCCTTCGGCCGGCTCAAAGGCATCCGTTCATTATAGGCAGACCCCTGGCGTCAGAAGAGAGGAGAGACGGAGACGCCTCCATCCACGGTGAGCGTCGCGCCCGTGATCCACCGCGCGGCCGGGGAGGCGAGGAAGAGGCAGGCGTCCGCCACGTCCTCGGGGCGTCCGAGGCGGCGGAGCGGGGCCGCGGACAGCCAGCGCGCGACGCCCTCCGGCCACATCTGCTCGATCCCCTCCCGCCAGATGAGGCCGGGCGCCACGGCGTTGACGCGGATGCCGTGGGGGCCCAGCTCCTGGGCGGCGGCCCGGGTGTACGCGTCGGCCGCGGCCTTCGTGGCCGCGTAGTGGCTGTGGCTGGGCAGAGCGCTCCGGGCCTCGATCGACGTGACGTTGACGACCGCCCCTCCGCCGCCCTGCCGCACGAGCTGCCGGGCCGCGGCCTGGGTGCAGAGGAAGACGCTCGTCAGGTTCGTGGCTACCACCTCGTTCCACTCGGCGGGCGCCATCTCGAGAACGCCGGCCAGGGGGTAGACCCCGGCGTTGTTCACGAGGGCATCCAGGCGGCCGAACGTGCGGACGGCTGCCGCCACGAGCGACTCCGCCTCCTCCGGCCGGGTCACGTCGGCCTCCACCGCCGCCGCGCGGTCGCGCCCTATGCGGTCGACGACGGCCCTCGCCCCCTCGGCGGCCTTCCGGTAGTGGACCACCACGCGAGCGCCCGCCTCGCCAAAGCGCAGGGCGATGCCCTGGCCGAGCCCGCTGCCGGCGCCGGTGACGATCACGACCCGGCCGGAAAAGTCGAGCAGCCCACGCACCTCGGGAGCGTCCATGGCCAAACGCTAACCCGGCTCGCTGCCCCGGCCAAGGCGTAATCGGGAGAGTGCGAATAGACGTTGGAATCTTGGGCGTGTCTCTGATAACATCTATAGGTTTGGGTAGGCGCCGTCTGGCCTACGACATATTGTCACTCAGTACTTGAACGGGCACCCTGCCGGCCGGCCCCGGCCGCCGGTTGGAGCCTCGAGGTTTATTGATGAACAGCCGTCATCCCCTCCTCCGCCGACCCGCTTCGGTGGCCTTTTCCCTGATTTTCGTGCTGTCGTGCGGAAGCTCGAACCCCCCGACGACGATGACTCCTCCGATCACGAGCCCGCCCCTGCCCGCACCGACGCCCACGCCCATCCAGGGCTGCACGCTCGGGCAGGGCAGTCCTCGCTACACCTGCCAGGGCGACGTCCCCGGCCTCCAGCCCCGCCTGATCGCGGCGATCGACAAGCTCGTCGAGGACCGTCCGCAGCTCTTCAACCTCGAGGACGACCCCGGCGGCGACCATCGCTACCGGATCCACGACGTCGAGGCGTACTACGAGGGGATCGTCGCGAACCTCCAGGCCACGGGCCTGTGCGCGCAGCGCGACTACCTCGACCGGGACCGCATCGCCATCAAGGAGGACAACTCATACAACGAGGCGTACCAGGTCGTGGGACGCCAGACCCGCATCCTGCGCGGCCCCGAGATGTACGCCGTCACGTGCACGCCCGCGAACTTCCCCCTGAGCGGGGACAACTCGTCGGTGGCCCGGGTGTCCGTTTCCTTCTTCCGCTACGCCGATTGCCCCGCGGGCACGGTCTTTCCGGTGCCCCACGACTCGCTCCCCGTCGGCTGCCGGGGCACGATCACCGCGACGCCGCGGGACAGCCTCGGCAACAAGCTGCCGCCGGAGGTCCACGGCTCGAACATCACCTGGTTCACGCAGGCGGGGGAAGGGACGATCATCGCCTCCGGCCCCTCCGCGGACGGGGTCCCGTTCAACCTCGTCCTCGTGGGCCGGGAAAAGGGCGAGTTCAGCGTCTGCGCGACCGTGGCGGGCGTGACGGGCTGCCTGAACGGCAATGTGATCTAGTAGCCGGAAGCCGACAAACCCTCTTTTTTACTGTAAAAAGACGACAAACTACCCCCTTGCCGGGGTAATATCGCTAGGTTGCGCGGGGCTGGCGCTTGTTCGGGCCCTCCCTAGCTGCTAACATCCCGAGGTTTGCCGGCACCTCGAAGATCCTTCGAGTGCGGGCTTCGTTGCCGGGGCGCCGAGGCCGTCCGTATTTCGGGTCGGAACATGCGGCGCCACCGGGGAGGGAAGTGATGATTCGACGTCTCGCTCTATTTCGCCGTGCCGTCCTCGCCGTGACTCTCGTGTTCACCGTGGCCTGCGGAGGCGGCTCGTCGCCAGTCTCGCCGGTGCCCACCCCCGGGGCGAGCGCCACCCCTACCCCGAATCCCGCACCCACTCCCGTGCTGACGAGCTGTCCGCTCGGCCTCGGCACCGGCCGCTTCACCTGCCAGGGTGACGTGCCCGGCCTCCTGCCCCAACTGGACGCCGCGATCGACAAGCTCGTGAGCGACCACCCGAGTCTCTTCGACACCACGAACCCCCCGGCGGTGGGCGGGTACCTGATCTACGACGTCGACGCGTTCTACGACGGCGTCATCGACAACCTCACGGCCGCCGGCCTGTGCGCCCAGCGCGACTACTCGGACAAGGATCATTTCCTGGTGAAGGAGAACAACGACTACGCCGAGGTCTACGACATCGTGACCACGCAGTCCCGGATCCGACGAGGGCCCGTGACCTTCCTGCAGACGTGCACGCCCGCGCACTTCCCGCTCACCGCGGACCAGGCGGTGGCCTCGGTGTCCGTCTCCTTCTACCGGTACACCGAGTGCGCGAACACCACGCCCCCGCACAACAGCATCGCCGTGGGCTGCCGCGGCTCGATCACCGCGACCCCGCGCGACGTCCTGGGGAACAAGCTGCCTCCGGAGCTGCACGCGACCGACGCGGTCTGGTTCATCCGCTATGGCGAGGGAACCACGGTCAACTCGAGCCCCTCGCCGGAGGGGGTCCCCTTCAACCTGGTGATCGTCGCGCGGGAGGTGGGTGAATTCAGCGTGTGCGCGACAATAGGGGGGAACCGCACCGGCTGTCTCAACGGGTTCGTCATCCCGTAGCCGACCACTCCTTCGCCCGGCGTGGGCTCTCTGCTGGTCGGGATCGTCATCGGACTCGACCTCGCGGGAGCCTTCGCCGGCGCGCCCCGGGCGGCGCGCGCCCTGCGGGGCCTGGCCACCCTCGTCCTCTTCGCCATCGTCGTCGGCGTGGCCTACAGGCCCGCTTTCGACGGCTACGACAGCGACCTCTGGACGTACCTGCTGATCGTCGAACGGGCGGCGGACGGTCAGGACGTCCTCCGCCTCGACCACTTCACCCTCGAGCCGCCCGCGAGCCCCCACGTCTCGCTCGTCTGGCTCCTTCTCGGATGGCTCCGCCGAGCCATCGGCCTCTCCGCGCTCGTCCTGGTGCACGCCCTCGGGATCGTTTCCGCGGCATTCCTTTCCTATGCGGCGTGGCGCCTCGCCGCTCGGCTCCTCCCCCAGGCGCTTCGCTGGCCCGCCGTCGTCCTCTTCTGGCTATCCCTGCCGGAGACGTGGGGAGCGGTGGTCCTCGGTCGCTACCTCAGCCTGGGCTTCGTCCTGCTCGCCACCGAGACCCTGCTCCGTCCGACCCGCGCCGAGACAGGGGGGTTCGCGAGGGATAGGCTCGCCGCGCTCTGGATAGCGCTCGCCTTCTACACGCATCTTTTCGGCGGCGTGCTCGCGCTCGGCGCGGCGTTCGTGGTTTGGGCCGCGCGACGCGGAGAGCCCGATTCCCTTCGCCCGCGCGACCTCGCCGTCGTCGCCGCCCTCGCTCTCGCTCTGGCCTTGCCCTGCCTTCTCTATTCGTTCCAGACGCTCGGCCTCCGCAAGAGCGCGGCTCACCTCTGGCGACCGGATCAGGTCGAGGTGGGCGTTTTCCGGATGCTGTCGCCGGCAAGCGTTCCCGACCTCGTTCCGTGGGCGGTGCTGGCGCTGGCGCTCCTCGGCCTTCTCGTGCCGGCGCCCTCCGGTCTCGCTCCGGCGCAGAGGCTGTCCCGCTTCGGATCGGCCGTGGCGCTCGTCCTGCTCTTCACGCCGCTCTACCAGCTCGGGGCGAGCGTGCTCGGTGGATGGATGATGGCCCGGGTGGCCTTCCTTGGTTTTCCCTGGATCGCGGCGGCGGTGGGGCTCGCCTGGCTCGCTCCGGCGGGCGCTCCCTGGCCGCGGCGCGTCGCCGCGACGGCGATCGCCGTCCTCGCGGCTCACCATGCGGTGGCCCGCGAAGCCGGGGAATGGGCGGATCGCCGGTTCGAGTTCCGGCCCGAGGCCCAGGCGGAAGCGCGCGAGATGCGCGACCTCCTGCGCGGACGGCTCTATCTCTCGCTGGACATGCTCGGCTACGCCACGGCCACGCCCACGCTGGGGCGGCCCCTCGCCGTGCCCCCGGGCCAGGCCTCGCCCTTCGGCGATTTCCCACGACGCCAGCGCCACGCCCACCGGGCGCTCGCCACGAACACCAAGGAATGCTGGAGCGCGCTTTTCGAGCTCTATCCCGACCTCTCGCACCTGCTCACACCCGGGCCGGAGGCGTCCGTCGAGCGGGCGCTCTGGAAGGAGCGGCTCGGCGAGACCACCCCCGAGGACGTGCGGGAGACCCTCGAGGGGATGGGAGCCCTCCAGCCCGTCGACGCGGGACGGTATTTCGTCCTGGACGCGCTACGGCCCGCGACGACGCAGGCCGGGCTCCCCTCCCGGCGGGGGATGGGCCAGGGCGACCGCTGCGAGTAGGCCGGCTCGGGTCGATCGCAACGGTTGCGGCGCGGCCGGGCCGTCCTCTAGACTGGTGCGCACGGATGGGTTGGCACCGCGCGTCCCCTCCCGCCGGAAACGAGCCCTCGCGGCAGGATCTCGCGAAATGGCGAGTCTGAGCGACCTCGACGAGCGGAAGCAGACCGAGGAAGCGCTCTCCCAGAGTCGGGCGCGGTATGAGGCGCTCCTCAATGCCCTGCCCGACTTGATGTTCCTGCTCACGCGGGAGGGAGTGTTCCTGGAGTTCCACGCCCGCGACCGGGGCGATCTCGTGACCTCTCCCGAGCGGTTCCTCGGCAAGAACATCCGGGACGTCTTCCCGCCGGCTCTGGCGGGCGGCCTCGCCGCCTGCTTCGCCGAGGCCATGGAAACGGGCGGGCCGTGCACGCTCGAGTACTCGCTGCCCATACGTGACGGCCTCCGCCAATACGAGGCGCGCGTCGTCCGCTGCGACAGCGACAAGGTGTTGAGCGTCGTCCGCGACATCACCGAGCGCAAGCGCGCCGAAGACGAGGCCCACGAGCTGCGCGACGAGCTGGCGCACGTGGGGCGGGTGGGCGTCCTCGGCGCGCTCGCGGGGTCGCTCGCCCACGAGATCAACCAGCCGCTGACCGCGGTGATGGCCAACGCGCAAGCGGCGCTGCGACTCGTGGCCGGCCCGCGACCGGATCTCGCCGAGCTGCGCGAGATGCTCGCCGACATCGTGACCGACAACCGCCGGGCGGGCGACGTGCTGCACCGCCTGCGGACGTTCATCAGGAAGGGCACGCCCGCCCACGCGACGGTCGACGTCAACGGCACGATCGAGGAAGTCGTGCGTCTGCTCAAAGGCGATCTGTTGGCGCGGGGCGTCTGGCTCGAGGTCCATCTCGACCCTGAAGTTCCCACCGTGGTCGCGGACCGCGTCCAGCTCCAGCAGGTCGTCGTCAACCTGCTGGTGAACGCGTTCGACGCGGTTGGCGAGCGAGAGGTGGGCGGCCGGCGGGTCATCCTGCGCACCGACCTCCATGACGAGCGGGTGGTGGTCGCCGTGGCCGACCAGGGCACGGGCGTGTCCGACGAGCAGCTCCGCCGCCTCTTCGAGCCCTTCTTCACGACGAAGAGCGAAGGCCTTGGCCTGGGGCTGGCGATCTGTCGCGCCATCGTGTCGGCGCACGGCGGCGTGCTCGGAGCCGAGCGCAACGCGGACCGGGGAATGACGTTCTCCTTCAGCCTCCCCGTGTCCAGGGCGCACGGAAAGGGGCCTCGATGACGTCGCGATCTCCGATCGAAGCCCCGCGGATCCAGGATCCCTGGCATGGCTGCCTGAGCCACCCGCTTCCGCGCGAGCACGCCGTCCACCTCTACCGTGACCAGCGCGGGCTCATCGATGCGCTGGCCCTCTTCGCGGGAACCGGTCTCTTCGAGGGCGACGCCGTCATCCTGGTCGCCACGTCACCGCACGTGGTGGCCGTGACACAGCGCCTGGAGGGGGCGGGCTTCGACATGAACGAGGTCAGGCGTTGGGGACAGCTCAGCGTGATCGATGCGCCGACGCTCCTGTCCCGGTTCATGGTGGATGGGCTGCCGGATGGCGCGGCGTTTGGCGCCGTCGTCGGGGAGACGCTCGGGAGGGCGCAGGCCGGCGGTCGCCACCGCAGGGTCCGGGTCTACGGCGAGATGGTCGACCTGCTCTGGAAGCAGAACCTCCGGGCGGCCATCCGCCTGGAGGAGCTCTGGAACGCCGTGATCGAGGCCCACCCGATCTCGCTGCTCTGCTCCTACTGCCTCGACGGCGAGAGCCGCTCGTCGTTCAGCTTCCCGGGAGCGCTGCATCGAGCGCATTCGCGGCTGATACCGGTCGAGGCCTGGGCGTAGCCTCCCCCGCTCGTCCGGAGCGCCCCGGTTGTACAATCCGGCCGCTTCCCATG
>CAVUMT010000005.1:0-1875266 GCA_963742595.1 uncultured Acidobacteriota bacterium
CCATGGACTGTTCGCCCTCGCCGCCACGGCAGGACGGGAAGTGGCGGAAGAGGTGGCCCGGCGCTGGGCCACCGACCGGCCCGACGAGGCCTACTTCCTCGACCGCTTCGCAGTCGCCGTGACGGAGCGCCTGGTCTTCTGGGCCGCCGGCGAGCTCTGCCGCGCCTCGGAGTCCTCGGGGGAGACGGTTCTCTCCCACCTTTCCCCCGGCTGCGGGCACTGGGATCTCGCCGACCAGCATCGGGTAATGGGACTTCTCGTGGACGGAGTGCGGCTCGGCCCTCTCGATCTCCTGCCTTCGGGGGCGCTCCACCCGCAGCACTCGCTCCTCGCCGTGCTCGGCGTCACTCGCCGAGCCGTTTCCACCCTTCCCGAAGACCTCTGCCGGGCCTGTGACCTTTCCCCCTGCGCGTTCCGCCGCGCGCCCTTTTCGGCGAGGACTCCCGCCCCGATGGCCCGATGACGAGGCCCTCCCTTCTCGACGCCATGAAGAGCCGCGTCCTCCTGGGCGACGGGGCCATGGGGACGCAGCTCCAGCAGGCAGGCCTCGAGTCGGGCGGATGCGGTGAGGCCTGGAACGTCGATCATCCCGAACGCGTCCTCGCCATCCAGAAGCGCTACGCGGAAGCCGGCTCCGACGTCCTGCTCACGAACACGTTCGGGGCCTGTCGCATCATGCTGAACCGCCACGGCAACGGCGAGCGGACGGTGGACATCAACAAGGCCGCCGTGGCCGTGGCCCGACAAGCCCTCGGCGGCCGCGGATGGGTCCTCGGCGACATCGGTCCCTTCGGCGGCCTCATGGAGCCCTACGGCGAGATCGCCCGCGCCGACGTGGAGCGCGCTTTCCGCGAGCAGGCCAAGGCACTCGTCGACGGGGGGGCCGACGGCATCATCATAGAAACGCAGACGGCCTTCGAGGAGCTGGAGGTCGCGATCGCCGCCGCGCACGAGGCGGGTGCGAAGGTCGTCATCGGCTCGGTGGCTTTCGACAAGATGGCGGACGAGGACGACGTGCGAACGATGATGGGCATCAGCCCCGCGCAGGCGGCCGAGTTCATGGCCGCCCACGGCTGCCACGTGGCCGGCGTCAACTGCGGCACTGGCGTCGACATGCGCATGGCCGCGAGCGTCGTGCGCCGCTATCGGGACTCCTGCGGCCTCCCCGTGATTGTCCAGCCCAACGCGGGCCAACCCGTCCTCGAGAACATGCAGGTCCTGTACAAAGAGACGCCCGACGAGATGGCCGAAGGTCTGCCCGCCCTTCTCGAAACCGGTCCCCGCATCGTGGGGGGCTGCTGCGGCTCGACCCCCGCGCACATCCGCCGCTTCCGCGAGGTCCTGGATCGCTCATGAGAGTCACCATCACCGTCGACGAAGCCCTGGCCGACGCCCACCTGCCCGAAAAGAAGCCGGACGGCTCCGGCGTCGGCGTGAACTACGCCGACCAGATCGTGAAGCCCTTCAAGCAGACCCTCCCCGACGGCCGCAAGATGCTGCTCAAGCGGCGCGGCCTGAAGCTCACTCTCGCGATCGGCGACAAACAGGGCGAGGCCATACTGAGGCGGATCGACCACGGACCGGACGTGAAGGTCATCTTCAGGAAGGCCCTCGAGGAAGCGGCCCAAAACGTCGGGGCCGTCATCGAGTTTGCCCCGGGAGCCATCCACCTCGAGCTACCCGAAGCGTGAAGGCCCGGTGCTAGGCTCGTCTCGCCCATGGACGAGCCGCCGGCGCTGTCCGCGTCCACGCACTGGCTCACCCGGTTCGTTTTCTTTCGACTGCTCGGGCTCGTCTACGCCGTAGCGTTCCTCGTAGTCGTCCTCCAGTGGGAGCCCCTGCTGGGATCGCACGGACTCCTGCCCGCCCACGATTTCCTGGAACAGGTCCGGGGCTCGCGCGGCCTCGGCGCTGCCTTCCTTCGCCTACCCACGCTCTTCTGGCTCGGGGACTCCGACGCGGCCTTCCGGATCGCGGGCTTCGTCGGACTTGCCGCCTCCCTCGTCCTCCTGGCCGGCTTCGCGAACGTCCCGCTCCTCGCCGGTCTCTGGGCGCTCTACATGTCGTTCGTGCACGCGGGCGGGCTCTTCTACGGGTACGGCTGGGAAATCCTGCTTCTCGAGGCGGGCTTCCTCGCC
This sequence comes from uncultured Acidobacteriota bacterium, assembly GCA_963742595.1. Taxonomy (GTDB): domain Bacteria; phylum Acidobacteriota; class Vicinamibacteria; order Fen-336; family Fen-336; genus CAVPGH01. The sequence continues at coordinate 2,139 of CAVUMT010000005.1, forward strand.
ATCTTCCTGGCACCCCTCTGGCGGCTCTCGCCCTTCGGGGCCGGGCCGCCGCCCTCGCCCCTCGTGATCACCCTCCTGCGCTGGCTGCTCTTCCGTCTGATGTTCGGGGCGGGGCTCATCAAGCTGCGGGGCGACCCCTGCTGGCGCGATCTCACGTGCCTCTTCTGGCACTACGAGACTCAACCCAACCCAAACCCGCTCTCGTGGTACCTCCACCAGCTTCCGCCGTGGTTCCACCGCCTGGAGGTGCTCTTCAACCACCTCGTGGAGCTCGTGGCCCCCTTGTTCTACTTCGGGCCGCGGCGTGCGCGGCTCGTCGCAGGTGCGCTCACCGTGCTCTTCCAGGTCCTCCTCATCCTCAGCGGCAACCTCGCCTTCCTGAACTGGCTGACCCTGACCGTGGCGGTCGCATGCTTCGACGATCAGTCACTCGCCCGCCTCCTTCCTGACAATTGGCGGGCGAGTCTCTCCAGAGCCGTTTCCGCAACAGAGGAGTCCAAGCCACGCACACTTGCCACGTATGCGCTCACGGTGGTGGTCGTCCTGCTGAGCGTCAATCCCGTCCTGAACATGCTCTCTCCAGGCCAGGTCATGAACACGTCCTTCGATCCACTCGACCTCGTGAACACCTACGGGGCCTTCGGGTCGATCGGCAAGGAACGCTACGAGATCGTCCTCGAAGGCACCGACTCGAAGGACCCCGAAGGGGACGCGAAGTGGCAAAAGTACGAGTTCAAGTGCAAGCCGGGCGACCCTCAGAGACGCCCCTGCTGGATCTCGCCCTACCACCACCGACTGGATTGGCAGATGTGGTTTGCCGCGATGCCGGGCGCGGACACGGAGCCCTGGCTCGTCCACCTCGTGGCGCGGCTCCTCGAAGGCGACGCGGCGACCCGTGCGCTCCTCGCCCCGGGCCCCTTTTCCGACCACGCCCCTCGCTTCATCCGCGCCCGCGTCTACCGCTACCGGTTCACGAAGCCGGGTGACCCGAAGGGGGCCTGGTGGACGCGCACGCCGGCGGGGGAGTACCTGCCCGCGCTTTCCCAGGACGACCCCCGTCTCCTCGAGTACCTCCGCGGCGCGGGGTTCGCGTTCTAGCCACGACTCATCCGCGGAACACGCGAATGCCAATCAGGAGGAGCGCGATTCCATACAGCATGCCACAGACTGGGAAGATCCGGTCTGCGAGCCACGTCGGAAGATAGATGTCCGCCACGGAGCCCCGTAGCGCGCCCTGCCGCTCGGCGAGGATCGTCAAGGGACACGTCCAGCCACACATCGCCAAGACGATGCTCTCGACGAGCAGCAGCCCCACGGCAATCCATGTCCAGATCGTGATGCGATCTGCGATGCCGCTGTACAGGGCGTAGAGCACGCAGAGGCTGAGCAGCCAGAAAATGATGGTGTGGACCAGCTTGATCTGAAAGATCGTGATCCTCACCGCACGCGTCTCAACTGTCCAGCACCTTGGCGATCGCGGTGATGGTGTTCCAGTTGCGCGTGGTGACCGGTACCCCGAAGACCCGGTCCAACTTGCCGAGATAGCCGATGACCTTCATGTGTCGGCGGTACACCCCGACGACGAACCGGTTCTCCCTTGCGAGAATCCTCAGCAGCCACTTGCCGGAGGACGGAAAGATCATGGGCGTCGACGGCGTCGAACGAGGGGAGTGGGACAGAACACTCACGAAGCGGACCATGTCGGGGCGGATCAACTGATCCGCAAAGAAGTCGCGCGTCAGCAGGCCCGCGATGTCGCGCCCTGGGCAGATCATGATCTGGGTATCGAAGGGAAGCCTGCGTGCAAACTCAGCGCGCACCTCCGCGCGGCTAGCTGGTTTCCTGACCACAAAAGTACCCGCCGCGCCGATGTTGACGACGTCGAGATGCTTGAGCTGCCCGACGAGCGTAGAAGGTCGGAAGGTCCTGTGACCGCCGACGTTGACGCCCCTCAGAAGAACCACGAGTGCCATTGGCTTCCCCTTGGCCCTTGCGCTAGCAGGTTGAATGCAAGTGTATCGGCGGCGACCTCAGTTCACCACGTCGAACGTCCCGCTGAGCTGATGCCACGTCTTGTCATTGGATGCGAAGCCGGTGGCCTGATGGTTGGCGAAGTTGAGTACAACCGTGAGGGTGTGGCCCGACTCGGCCAGGTACGACACGGCCCACGCCTGGTCGTTGATTTTCACCGCCCCGTGGAGCTTCTCCCGCCGGCTTGCGCCCTTGAATGCGCCGTCGACTGCTCGCCATACGATGCTACCGTCCGGATTGAGCGTGTGCTCGAACGTCGTGCCGGCCGTGGGGCCGTCTACAAACATCCAGCGCAAGGTCTTGCCGCTTAGTGAGGTCATCTCTTGCCTCTCCTGCACCGGGGCGTCTGGTGCCTGTGCAAACGCGCCGCCCGCCATGAGCGTCGCGACGAGCCACGTTCGCGCGGTCATGACAACCGCAGGGCAGTCGCGAGCGACTTCCCCACGTCGCGAAATGCCGCGCCGCTTCTGGCCGCGCGGGCCAGCACGAACGCCCCTTCCAAGGCCGCCACGATGGTGACGGCGAAGGACGCCCGCGCGGACTTGTTGGGGAATGGCAGATGTGGCGCGATCAGGTCAACCCAACCCTCGAACGTGGCGTCGCAGATCCGCCGGGCTTGGGAGTCACCGGCTTGAAGATCCAACGATACTGCGCCGATGGCGCAGCCCTTGTCTGCGCCCGCCATGTCAAAGCCCTGCGCGGCGCTGTCGAACAGCTGCCGCACGGCGGTGGCCGCGGACGTCTTTCCACTGAAGAACCGCGCGATGAGCGCGTTGGACCTACCGGCATGGACTTCGAGCGCCTCCGTGACCAGCTGCATCTTGCCGCCAGGGAAGTAGTGATAGAGCGAGCCGATGGGTGCACCGCTCCGCTTCACCACCTCCTTGATGCCGGTACCGGCCATGCCCGCCTCGCGGAGCATGGTTTCGGTGGCTCGAAGCAGGGAGTCGCGCGGAGTGGTTGAGATGGTGGGCATAATCGGGACTATATAGAACGTTCTAGATTGAGTCAAGCAAATGACGCCCAAGAGGAAGCGTCACGAGGCGGGGAAGCCGATCTTGCTTAGCCCGCGATCCCCAGCGCCCTGCGTTCCGCCTCGAACTCCAGGAAGAGTCGCCGGCGGACCGAGGTCTCGGCGAGTGCGTAGCGAAGGCCGTTCAGGTTGAGCTCCCAGACCTCGGCTGGTGTGAAGCCGAGCTCGCGGTGTGCGCGCTCGTACTCGCGGTTGAGGTCGGTGCCGAAGAAGGGGGGATCGTCGGTGGAGAGCGTGACGGGGACGCCCGCCGCGATCATCCGGCGCACGGGGTGGTCCTTCAGGTCCGAGACGACCTTGAGGCACTGGTTGCTGGTGAGGGCGACGTCGCAGCAGATGCGTCGTTCGGCGAGGAGTCGCAGGACGGATTCGTCCTCCACCGCGCGCACGCCGTGCTGGACGCGACGGGCGCCGAGGTCGATCACGGCCTCGCGGACGTGCTCCGCACCCGCGGTCTCTCCCGCGTGGGCGACGGCGTCATAGCCGGCGGCGCGGGCGCGGGCGAACCAGGGGGCGAAGATCGAGCGCGGGAATCCCTTTTCGGGGCCTCCGAGGCCGATCGCTACCACGATCGGATTCGCCTCTTGCTCGAGGAGGTCGGCGGTGTAGGGGCCGCCCTTGCCGCCCGCCTCGCTCGGGATGTCGGTGATGAGGCGGACGACCGGTCCGCCCGCCGCCTCCGCGGCCTGAAGGCGCTTCGTGACGACGTCGAGGGCTCGGCGCCCGCCGATGCCGAGCAGCTCGTGGTTGTAGGGGGTGAAGTGCGCCTCCACGTAGCGGATACGCTGGCGCTGGCACTCCTCGACGAAGCCGTCGACCATGCGCTCGTAGTCCGCGGGGCTCTTGAGGCACGAGCACATGAGGAGCCAGAGCTTGATGAAGTGGTCGAAGCTCTCGAACGTATAGAGGGCGCGCAGCTCCTCGACCGTGCCTACGGGGAGGGCGACGTGGTTTGCCTTGGCGAGCGCCCAGAGGGTGTCCGGCGAGGTGGTGCCTTCGAGGTGGAGGTGGAGCTCGGCCTTGGGCCAGCGGTCGAAGCTCATTGCGGGGACGGAACCTCCACACGATCGAGGAAGGCGACCGGAGTCAAGGGAAGCTCGCGGAGGCGCGGACCGGCCTGGGCCACCGCGTTGGCCACGGCGGCGGCGAGCGCCCGGGTCGCGAGCTCGGCGGTGTGGGTGGCCCCGAAGGGTGTGGTGGGTCCCTCCGAGGGAAGGAAGAGGACGACGACCTCGGGTTCGTCGATGGCCGTTGGGCAGGGATCCGGGAGCGTGCCGGCGAGGATGTGCCCCAGCGCGCGCAGCGTCTCTCCCCGGACCCGTGCTTCCACGAGCCCGGATTCCGCCACGGGACCGCAGCCCATCGCGGCGACGATCCGCAGCACGCGCATCTGGCCGGTCTCTCCGTCGGTCTCGACCTCCACGAAGAAGGCGGCAGTGACCGGAGGCAGCTCGGCGGGGTCGCGCGACGCGGTGGCGAGGAGGGGCGGACCCGTTCGGAGGCTCTCCGAGCCCACCTCGGCGAAGCGGATGGAGCGGCCCCCCGGGACGGCGATCGTGCTCTGGCGAATGATGAGGCCGGTCTCAGGCGCCCCCAGGAGGCGCGCGCCTACTCTCGTGATCGCCGCGCGCAGCTCGCGTGCGGCGTCCCCCACCGCGGCGGCCGTGGTCGCGAGCGCGGGTGTTCCCCTCTCCGCTTCCGGAGGGGAGAAGTCGGTGTCGCCGGCGAGCACGACCTCGTCGGGAGTGGCGCCGAGGGCTTCCGCGGCGATCTGGGCGAGCACCGTCTCCGCGCCCACCGCGCTCGCCGAGGGGCCGAGGCGGAGGCTGAACGAGCCGTCCTCTCCGAGCTGGAGCTGGGCCGTGGCCCTCGGGCCCGGTGCGCCGCCGCGGCGGGCGACCGCCAGGCCGAGCCCTCGTCGCTTCGCCGCGGAGGCCGCGGCCGCCTTCCAGCGTCGGCTCCACGCGATCTCTCGCGCTCCCGCGGCGAGCACCGCCTCGAGCGTCGCCGCCTCCGGATCCGGGGTGGGAGCCGCCGCACCGCGCCTCCGCTGCGCGAGCCGGAAGTCCAGGGGATCCACGCTCAGCGCCGACGCGATCTCGTCGAGGTGGTTTTCGAGCGCGAAGAAGAGGCCGCGCCCCGCCGCGGCCGCGGCCGCGGACGGGGGGTTGTGCGTGTGCACCGCGCGTCCGTGGAATCGGAAGTCGCGCAACCCGTAGACCGCGAGCACGTCGGCGACGCCGCTCTGCAGTCGCTCCTCCGGGAAAGGGGCGACACCTGCGTCCAGCACGAGGTCGATCTCGACTGCCGTGACGGCGCCTCCGCGTACCGCCGAGCGCAGCCGAACGGTTTCCGCGGGAAGGGCGGGGGCGAAGGCCAGCTCCTCCGCGCGCGACAGGGCGAGACGGGCGGGGCGGCCCGTGCGCAGGGTGACGAGGGCGCACAGGTCCTCGCCCCGGAGGTCCGACTTCGCCCCGAATCCGCCGCCGACCATGCGCGTCTCCACGCGGATGCGGGCGGCGGGAATGCGGAGGCGCTCGGCGAGGCGGACCCGCACGCGGTGGGGAGCCTCCGTCGAGCTCCGGACGAGCAGGCGCTGGTCCTCGTCGAGCCAGGTGTGGGCGACGTGGGGCTCGAGGGGGCCGAGACGGGCGCGCGCCACCTCGTACGTTCCCTCGAAGACCCGCTCCGCCTCGCCGAAGGCGCCGTCCACCGCCCCTTCCTCCCGGCGGACCTCGGCCGCGAGGTTGGAGCTCGCGCCGCGCACGCTCGGGGCCTCGGGGGCGAGTGCCTCCGCGGGCGTGAGCGGCGCGGCCATCGGCTCGTACTCGACGCGCAGGCTCTCCGCGGCGCGCAGGGCCAGCTCCGGATCCTCCGCGGCCACGACCGCCACGCGCGCCCCGAGGAAGCGGGGATGGCCGCCGAGGATGTCCTTCGGAGCGTCGTCGGGCGCGATCACGAGCACGACGCCGGGCAGCCCTCGCGCGGCCGACGAATCCACGGAAACGACGCGGGCATTGGAATGCGGGGACCTCACCACCGCCACGTGCAGGAGCCCCGCCGGCCGATGGTCGTCCGCGAACGTGCCTTGCCCGGTGAGGCGCTTCGCGGTCATGGGCGGGCGCGCGCGGCGGCGAGGATGGCGGCCACGGGCTGGGCGTGACCGGCACAGGGGCAGAGGCAGCCGCCGAGGGCGTCGCGGGCCTCGGCCTCCGTGGGGTCGGGGACGGCGTCGAGGAGGGCCTTCGCGCAGAGGAGCATGGCGGGAGCGCAGTACCCGCAGGGCGAGGCGCCCTGATCGAGGAACGCCGTCTGCACGGGATGCAGCGCGTCGGATGTCGCCAGACCCTCGACGGTCTGCACGCTGCGGCCCTGCGTGCGCACGGCGAGCTGCAGGCAGGAGGCCACGGGGCGCCCGTCCACGAGGACGGTGCACGTTCCGCAGCGGCCGGTCCCGCACCCGGTCTTGGCGCCCGGCCAGCCCTCGCGGCGGAGGAGCTCCGCGAGCGTCGTGCGGGCCTCGATCTCCGCGCGCAGGGGGCGGCCGTTGACCGTCATCTCCACGCGCCCGGACGTGAAATACGGCAGCGCCCCCGCCGCGCGATGCGAGAGCGGCGGACGGAGCCGGGGAACCTCGGTGGGGACCTGGCGGCGCGCCCTCTCCACCGCGCGCCGGAGCGCTCGCATCACGAGCGATTGGGCCGCCCGCCGGCGGAAGTCCGAAGTCGCCTGCGCGTCCGAACGGAAGGGGGCGCGCTGGACCACCTGGTCCACGCAGCGCCGCAGCGCCTTCTCGTCGCCCGCGGTGCGCTCCACCTGCGTCTCCGCCTCCAGCACGCGCGCGGGCCGGGTCTCTAGCCCGGTGAGGGCGATGCGCGCCCGGCTGCAGTTCTCTCCGGCGAAGGTCACGGTGGCGGCCACGGCGAGCAGCGGGGGGGCGCCGGGGAGAACGGCCAGGCGCTCGAGGGCCGCGCCGTGGGGCGCCCCGGGGATCACGATCGAGCGGACGAGCCCGCCCCCGGAAAGGTCCTCGGTGGGGTTCTTGAGGAAGCGGAGGGCGGGGCTCTCGCGCGTCTCCTCCGGGTGGGCCACCACGTACACCGCGTTCAGGGCGAGGAGCGCCGCCACCACCTCCGAGTCGGGGTCGCCGTGCACCGACTCGCCGCCGAGAGTGGCCGCGCCCCGGATCATGCGCGAGGGCGACTGGGCGCGGCAGGCCGCGGGGAGGAGGCCGGCGGTCGCGGCGTAGCCGAGGGGGGAGTCGACGACGTCCTGCAGCGTCGTCATCGCCCCGATCACGAGGTCCTCGTCCTCCACGCGCAGGCTCAAGAGGTCGAGGGCCGAGAGGTCGAGGACGTTCGGGACCTCCACCGGGGAGGCGAGAAGACGCGTGCCCCCGGCGAGCGGGCGCATGCCCTGCGCGGCGAGCCCGAGGGCGTCCTCGAGCCGTGTGGGACGGTGATAGCTGCGGATCCCCCGGGCGAGCACGCGAGAGAATCTTAACCGGCTTCGGGCCGTCCGCCGGAGGCCCGCTTCGTGTAGTCGGTGCCGGTGCGGCGCCGGGCGCCTTCGAGCAGTGACGCCGAGATCGCGTCCGCCCGCTCCACGAGCGCGGGGACGTCGACGCCCACGAGATGGCCGCCCTCGACGAGGACCCGGCCGTTGACGATCACCGTGTCCACCGGCTCCGGGAAGGGCGTGAACACGAGCGCGGCCAGGGGATCGCTGCCCGCCCCCGCGTAGGAGAGCCGGCGGGTGTCCACGAGCACGAGATCCGCCGCCTTGCCCGGCTCCAGGCTCCCGATGTCGTCGCGGCCGAGACAGGCGGCCCCGCCGCGCGTGGCCATCCACAAGGCTTCTTCCGCGGTGATCCAGCGGTCGGGTTCCGTGCCCAGACGATGGGCCAGGAGGGCCTGACGCGCTTCCGCGAGCATGTTCGAGCTGTCGTTGCTCGCGGAGCCGTCGACGCCCAGGCCCACGGGCGCCCCCGCCTGGAGGAGCGCGCGCACGGGGGCGATGCCGGAGCCGAGCCGGAAGTTCGACGAAGGGCAGTGCGCGACGCCCGTACCCGTCTCGCCGAAGAGCTGGATCTCTTCCGGGGAGAGATGAACGCAGTGGGCGAGCCAGACGTCCCGGCCCAGCCAGCCCAGCCGGCGCAGGAACTCCACGGGGCGGCAGCCATAGACCTCCTGGCAATAGCGCTCCTCGTCGAGCGTCTCGGCGAGGTGCGTGTGCAGGCGCAGGCCGTTCTCGCGGGCGAGCTCCGCGGTCTTCCGCATGAGGTCTTCGCTCACCGAGAACGGCGCGCACGGCGCGAGGCCGATGCGGGTCATGGCTCGCGGCCGCGGGTCGTGGTATTCCCGGACGAGGCGCCTCGAGTCCTCGAGGATCTGCGACTCGTCCTGGCAGACGTCGTCGGGAGGCAGGCCGCCGTGGCTCTTCCCGCGGCTCATCGAGCCGCGGGTGGGGTGGAAGCGGATCCCCAGGTCGCGGGCCGCTTCGATCTCCACGTCGATGAGCCGCTCCTGGCCGCGGGGGAATAGATAAAGATGGTCGGTCGTGGTCGTGCAGCCCGTGAGGAGCAGCTCTCCGAGCCCCACCCGCGCCGCCGCGTCGACCGCGTTTGCGTCGAAGCCCCGCCAGACTTCGTAGAGCTCGACGAGCCAGGTGAAGAGCGGGGCCTCCTGGACACGCGGGACGTTGCGGGTCAGGACCTGCGGCAGGTGGTGGTGGGTGTTGACGAGGCCGGGGAGCACGACCTTGCCCCGCGCGTCGATCCGTCTGTCCGCGTTTACCTCCGTCGGCACGGGGGGCGCGCCCAGGGCGGCGATGCGGTCGTCCTCGAGGAGCACCCAGCCCCCGGGGAGACGCCGCCTGGCGTCGTCCATCGGAGCCACGAGCCGCGCGTCGTGGACGAGCGTGCGCACCGTCAGCGATCCTGCCAACGGGGCGGGCGCTTCTCGAGGAACGCCCGCACGCCCTCTTCCGCATCCTGCGATGGCAGGATCTCCTCGCGGTAGATCGCTTCCGAGCGAGCGAGGGCGTCCGCAAACGAGCCCGCGCTTCCCCCGCGCAGCGCCTTGCGGGCGGCGGCGAGGGCGACGGCGCTCTTGGCGGCGAGACGGCTTTGAAACGACTCTGTTTCCGCGGCCAGGTCTTCGACGATCCGCGTCACGAGGCCGAGACGGAGAGCATCCTGGACGGGTATGGGATGGCCAGTGAAGACAAGCTCCGCCGCCGCCTTGCCTGCGAGACGGGGCAGGAATACGGCGGCGGCGGGGGGATAGCACCCCAGATCAATCTCTGGCAGGCCGAACGTCGCCCGGGGTGTCGCGAGCACGACGTCGCAGGCGAGGACGAGCTCGAACCCGCCCCCCAGGCAGAGGCCGTCGACGGCGGTGACGGCGACCTGGGGCAGCCTGTCGAGGCGCCGCAGGACGGCATGAAACGCCTCGAGCATCGCCGGGGCGCGCTCCCGCGTATGGTCCTTGACGTCGGTGCCCGCGCAGAACGTTCCCGGGATGGCGGAGCGGAACACGACGGTCTTGAGGTCGCGCCGATCGACCAGGGAGGCGAGAGTCTCCTCGAGCGAGCGCAAGATCGAGAGCGTGAGGACGTTTCGAGGCGGATCCTCCAGCGTGATCCAGGCGCCGCCCCGCTCGGTCTCGACCCGCACGCCGTCACTGTAACAGGGCGGAGATGGGCTCCGCTCGACGTTACCGTCCTACCCATTCCGGACGGAGTCGCCTCCGCGCAGAGTCATGCCGAGACATCGCCTTCCTGCCGTAGTCGATCTCGGCCATCAGCCGATTGTGAGCAGGACACATCAGGCACATGTTCTCGATTTCGGAGCCACCCCCCAGTGCGAACGGATGACGGTGGTGGTACTCGAGGCGGTGACGCTCGCGGCATCTGCGGCCTTCCACGTTCACGAAGCGGCATCGACCCCCGTCGCGCCGGTGTACGGCACGCCGAACCGCAGCCGGGATGTGCCGCGGGGAGGGGTCCGGTCGCATCGACGCCTTCCGCGGAGCCTTCGTCCGCCCGAATCGCCGGGCCTCCAGCCGTTCGAGCTTCTCGGTGACGGCGGTCTCGATGATCCGGCCGAGATCGCCGTCCGGCACCTCGTGGCGCAGGAGGGCCCGCAGACGCTCCAGCTTGCCGTAGAGCGCGGCTCCAGCCGTGAACTGCACCTTGTACCGCGCCGGGGAGAGTGGCTCCACGAGTGCCGGCGCGACTAATGCGGGACGAGATGCCTCGTCCGACGCGGGAGTGCCGGGAACTCCGTCCGGACCGAGTTGGACAACGGGGACGTCGCTCCGATCATCTTGAATCGGCCGCTCCTCCCGAACCGTCCGCTCCTCCCCAATCGGCCGAATGGGCAGCTTCCGCAGGAGGGCAGGAGCGTCCGGCCGGGGCGCCCATTCGGCGAGGATCTCCTCGATCTGTCGCTTGGACTTGTGGACGGCGCGAGAGAGAAGCCCGTCCCGGTCCTCCCGGGTGAGGTGCTTCGCCAGCTTGGCGATGCCGGTCAGATGGAGACGACCGTCGGCGAGTATCTCCAGCAGCACCGGGTGCTCCCGAGCCGCCCGGGCCACGGTGATCCGCAGATAGGCCTCGGCCTCGGAGAGGTGGAGGACGTCGGTGCAGTAGACGAACATCGAGGGCGAAGCCTCGCGGGCGTAGAGGCGCCGCACCTCCACCTCGGCGATGTGGGCGACGAGGTCGGCCTCGACGCGGCGGGACTGGCGGAGAAGATCGGCGAGCCCGCGCAGGATCTCGTCGTCGGAGAGCGATGAGAGTTCAAGTGCCATGCGACGACTGTAGGCCCGAGGCCGGACACAATGGGTCCGACACCTAACGAATAACACGTGTCTCGGCCGGTCTGTTCGATCGGGGTGCTCGTCGCGCTGGGGCCCTTCACCTGCGTTCCCAGCGCCCTGAGCATGCGATCGACTCCGTCCGGACCGAGCAACCGATCTACCCATTCCGGGACCAGTCGCTCGCCAGCCAACGGCGATTCTCGTGCTACAAGCGTCCGAGCATGACTCGCCCCCTTCGCCTGTCCCGCCGGGCCTTCCTCGAGCAAGGCGGAGCCGCGGCCGCCGGTGTGGTCGCGACGACGTTCCGCGCCGAAGTCACCCCCGCCTTCGACGTCGTCTTGAAGGGAGGGACGATCCTCGACGGCACGGGGGGAGCGCCCTTCCCCGCGGACATCGGCATCGCCGGGGATCGGATCGCCGCCGTGGGGGAGATCGCGGCCGCGCAGGGCCGCCGCGTCATCGACGTGTCCGGCCTGCACGTGGCCCCCGGCTTCGTCGACATCCACACGCACTCCGACCACTCGATCCTCGCCTACCCGACGGCGGACAGCCGGGTGCGCCAGGGAATCACGACCGAGCTCACGGGGAACTGCGGGTCCTCGGCGGCTCCGCTTCCCAGGACGGCGAAGGCGGAGACCAACGAGCACGGCGTGCGCAAGGACTGGACCGACGTCGCCTCCTACGCGGCGCGCGTCGACCGCACCCGCATCTCGGTGAACCAGGCCCTGCTCGTGGGGCAGGGAACGCTCCGTACGAACGCGATCGGAAGAGTGGACCGGCCGCTCCGGCCCGACGAGATGCGCTCGGTCGTGCGCGCCCTGGAAGCGGGGCTCGACCAGGGAGCCTTCGGCCTGTCCACGGGTCTCGAGTACGTCCCCGGGACCTACACCCACGCGGACGAGATCGTGGAGCTCGCGCGCGTGGTGGCGCGCCGGGAAGGCCTCTACTCGTCTCACATCCGCGACGAGGAGTCCCGGGTGGTGGAGGCGGTCCGCGAGGCCGTGGACGTGGGCCGCCGCGCGAGCGTGCGCGTCCAGGTCTCGCACCTGAAGACCGGCGGGGAGGTGAACTGGCCGAAGCAGCCCGTTACCCTCGAGCTGATCGAAAAAGGGCGTCGCGACGGCATCGCCGTTCTCGCCGACGCCTATCCCTACACCGCGTTCTCGACCAGCCTCGACACGCTGGTGCCCGCGTGGGCGCGCGAGGGCGGCACCCCGCGCCTGCTGAAGCGGCTCGGCGACCCCAAGGACCGCCCTCGCCTGCGCGCGGAGATGAGCGACACCGTCACGAACGACATCGGGGACTGGACGCGCATCGTGATCTCGCGGGTGCGGTCCGAGCGGAACCGCTGGACCGTGGGCAAGGACATGGCGACGGTGGCGGACGCGTGGACGATGGAGCCGGCGGACGCCCTCCTTCGGCTGGTCGCGGAGGAGCAGGCGAGCGTGAGCTACGTAGGTCACGCGATGAGCGCGGCGAACGTCGAGCTCGTCCTGGGGAGCGCCCTCGTGATGGTGGGATCGGACGGGATGAGCGTCGCTCCCACCGGCCGCGCGGCCTCGGCCCGTCCCCATCCGCGCTCCTACGGCACGTGTCCGCGCGTGCTCGCGCACTACTGCCGCGACCGGCGCGTGTTCGACCTCCCGACGGCCGTCCGGAAGATGACGAGCCTGCCCGCGGACCAGATCGGCCTTCCGGACCGCGGCCGCCTCGCCCGCGGGAAGGCGGCGGACGTCGTGGTCTTCGACGCGGCGCGCGTACAGGACCTCGCGACCTTCGACGACCCCCAACGCTATCCGTCGGGCATCCCCTGGGTGCTCGTGAACGGAGTGGTCGTGGTGGACGCGGGGGCGCACACGGGTGCGCGGCCGGGACGGATGCTCCGCCGGAACTGAGCCACGTGAGCGCGACGGGTCGGGTGCAGTCGCGCTGATATAGTGGGCCCATGGCTTCCCCCCCGAGAGTCGGTGTCATCCTCGCCACGGTCGCGGCCTTGGGGCCGGCGCTTCCCGCGAGCGCGCAGACCGTGGAGCAGGTGATCGACCGCTACCTCCAGGCGCGCGGCGGTCTCGAGAGGATCCGCGCCGTGCAGTCCCTGCGCTTCACCGGCAAGATGAAGCTCGGCGAAGTCGAGGCACCTCTCGTCGTGGAGCTGAAGCGCCCGCTGCGGATGCGCACGGAGTTCGAGGTGCAGGGGCGCCGGGTCGTGCGGGCGTTCGACGGGAAGAAGGGCTGGACGCTGCTTCCCGTCCCCGGCCTCGACCGTCCTCGCCTCATGCCGGAGGACGAGTCGAGGGACGCCCGGGAGCAGGCCGACGTGGACCTGTCCCCGCTCGTCGACTCCGTGGCCAAGGGATACAAGGTCGAGCTGCAGGGCCGCGAGAGGGTCGACGGCCGGGAGGCGTACCGGCTCCTCGTGCGCGCCGCCGACGGCTCCGAGCGCGCGCTCCTCCTGGACACGAGGAGCGCCCTCGCCGTCCGGAGCGAAGAGAAGCGGATGATGGAGGGCACGCTCCAGGAGTTCGTGACCCTCATCGGGGACTACCGTCCGGTGGCCGGGCTCCTCTTTCCGCACTCGATCGAGGTCGGGCCTCGAGGAGGCACGGAGCGTCAACAGCTCACCTTCGAGCGCATCGAGGTGAACCCGCCCCTCGACGACGCCCGCTTCGCGATGCCCGGGGGGGACGCGGCGGGGAACTGAGCCCTCGCCACGAGGGCCGGATTCCTACCCAGAGCGTACCGCGGAAAACTCTGCGGGCCGCGCTTGCCGCTTGCCGCAAGAGATGCGCGGCGAACCGTATTTAGGCCCTCCAATTAATGCAGGGCCGCTGGCGCAGGGTTTGCTCTGGAAGCGATCGAACGGGGCCGCTGGTCGCTGTGAAGGGGGAAGGGGCCGCCGATTCATTCAAGGAGATGACCATGTCCAATCCCTGGCTCGTTCCCGCGACCGCCCTCGCCGCCTCGTTCGCGATCGCCTGCGGATCCTCGCCGACGTCTCCGTCGTCGAGCCCTTTCTCCGTGGCCGCCGATGAAGCGGCCGTCGCCGAGACCTCGAGCGCCGCCCGGAGCGGCCTCCCGATGCGCCCCACGTTCTGCGATGTCAAGGCCGTGATGCTCGAGGCGAAGCCTGCCGCCGAGCGCAGGGCCTGGAGCGTCGTCGCGACGTTCAAAGGGGACGCCACCGCATGTCCCGCCGTCGACTGGTCGGTCTTCCCGTCTGCCCCCCTGTCGGTCGACGTACACGATCCCAGTTCGGTCGTCGTCTTCGACAACCCCTCCATAAAGATGGGTCGCGTGAACGTGACGGCCACGCTGCGGACCGGGAACATGCGGCTCTCCCAGACGATCCGGGTCTCCTTCCCGCGCGATCTGAACTAGACGGCGGCGCGCGGCCGGAGGACGAGGCCGTGCTGGTAACGGCCGCCCACCGCGGTCACCCAGCGCACCTCGGCCTCCACCGTGCGATCGGGCTGCTTGAGCTCGAGCTGGATGCTCTGGCCGAGGGGCAGGGGCGACGAGGCGTCGACCTGGGCGCCCCGATCGTCGATGTCGAGGAGGAAGCCGAAGGCCACGAGGTTGCCGTCGGCATCGCGGATCTGCACGGAGGGGGACTCGTCGTCGGGCGTGGGTGTCCCCTGGAGCGGCCGGCTCCCCGACAGGATGCGGCGGCAGGTCTCGACGACCTCGGCCACGCGGAAGGGCTTGGAGATGAATGCGGCGACGCCCTCGCGCCGGGCCTTGTCGAAGCTCACGAAGTCCTCGACGCACGTCTCGAAGGCGACCGGGATGCGGGCGGTGCGCGGGGCGCCCGCGAGGCGCTCCAGGAAGTCCCAGCCGTCCATCCCCGGCATCTTCACGTCGAGCAGGATCAGGTCGGGCGGGTCGTTGACGCACGCCACGAGGGCGGTGTTGCCGTCGACGGCGGTGGTGACGCGAGCCCCCGCGCCCGTGAGGGCGGCTTCCAGCATGTCCAGGATGGACGACTCGTCGTCCACCACCATGATGTGGCGGGAGGCGAGAGGCGAAAGGGTGCTTGTAGCCACGAGCTGTGAGCCTCCGTCCTGGGGTTTGCCGGACCAGTGTACACCGGGCCTCGTTGTGCTAGCCTTCCCGCCTCCCGAGGTCTTTGAAAATGGGCTGGTGGCTCTGGGTGCTGGTCGGTTTCGGCCTGCTCGTGGTGGAGACGGTCACGCCCGGCGGGTTCTTCTTCGTCTTCTTCGGCATCGCTGCACTCGTCGTGGGCGTGCTCGCCGCGCTGGGCTGGTCCGGCCCCGACTGGCTGGAGTGGCTCCTCTTCACCGTCTTCTCGGTGGCGGGAATCGCGTTCTTCCGCCGTCCCCTCATGCGCCGCTTCAGCCTCGACCAAAGCAAGTCTGTGGACAACCTGGTGGGGGAGAGCGCGATCGTGCTCGAGGACGTCGTCCCCGGCGGGATGGGGAAGGCGGAGATGCGGGGCTCGAGCTGGAGCGCCCGCACCACGGGGGCGACGACGCTGTCGCGCGGCCAGCGCTGTCGGGTGGAGCGGATCGAGGGCTTGAGCCTCTGGCTTCGTCCCGAGTGAGGTGAATCGATGAGGGGTGCTCTTTTCGTCTTCCTGGTCCTGGCCCTCTTCGTCTTCTGGGTAGTGGCCAAGACCGCGGTGGTGGTGCCGCAGCAGAACGCGTACGTGGTGGAGCGCCTCGGTCGCTTCTCCGGCGTGCTCGACGCCGGCTTCCACATCCTCGTCCCCTTCGTGGACGTGATCCGGTACCGGCACCTCTTGAAAGAGCAGGCCATGGACATACCGGAGCAGGTCTGCATCACCAGGGACAACGTCCAGGTGGCGGTGGACGGCATCCTCTACCTGAAGGTGATGGACCCGGAGCGCGCCTCCTACGGCATCTCGAACTACACGTTCGCGATCACCCAGCTCGCCCAGACGACGCTCCGGAGCGAGATCGGCAAGATCGACCTCGACCGCACGTTCGAGGAGCGGACGTACGTGAACACCCAGGTGGTGACGGAGGTGGACAAGGCCTCGGAAGCGTGGGGAGTGAAGGTCCTCCGCTACGAGATCAAGAACATCACGCCCCCGCAGGACATCCTGGCGGCCATGGAGAAGCAGATGCGCGCGGAGCGGGAGAAGCGCGCGGTCGTGCTCCAGTGCGAAGGCGAGCGTGACGCCGCCATCAACTCCGCGGAAGGCCAGAAGCAGCAGGTGATCAAGGCCTCGGAGGCCAGCAAGCAGCAGCAGATCAACGAGGCGGAAGGCCAGGCCTCGGCGATCCAGGCGGTGGCCAAGGCCACCGCCGACGGGATCCGCTCCGTGGCCGAGTCGATCCGGACGGAGGGTGGGTTCGAGGCGGTTCAGCTCCGCGTGGCCGAGCAGTACATCACGCAGTTCGGGCACCTCGCGCGTGCGGGAAACAGCCTCGTGATCCCCTCGAACCTCTCGGACGTGGGCTCGATGATCGCGCTCGCGATGAACGTGATCCAGTCGAAGGGCACGCCCCCGCGGCCGCCCGGTCAGGCCGCGCGCTAGCCGGCTTGGCGATCCCCGACGTCTCGGCCTTCACCCGCGCGGAGCGCGCGGTCATCCGCGCCCACCGCACTCCCCGCTCCGTGCAGCGGTGGCTGCACGACCTCGCCTACAACTACGAGCGGCACGGGAAGACCCTGCGCTCCTTCCGGGGCGTCGTCCGTCACGGGAGCGCCCACTGCCTGGAGGCGGCCCTCGCCGCGGCCACGATCCTCGAGCAGCACGGGTACCCGCCGCTCTTCCTGAGCCTCGAGTCGTCGGACTGCCTGGACCACGTCATCTTCGTGTTCCGGCAGGAGGGGCGGTGGGGGGCGGTGGCGCGCTCGCGCGATCCCGGCCTCCACGGCCGGAAGCCGGTCTTCCCCTCCTTAAGCACCCTCGCCCGGAGCTACCTCGACACCTACGTGGACCTCACCGGACGGATCAAGGCGTACGCGCGTGCGGACCTGCGCGAGCTCGGGGACTACGACTGGCGGCTCTCCCGCCGGAACGTCTGGAAGGTGGAGCAGTGGCTCGTGGACTATCCCCACCGTCCGCTCGGGATCTCGGACCGCCGCTACGAGCGGCTCCACGCCCGCTACCTCCGCTACAAGGCGCGCTACCCCGACAAGAAGCCCGTCTACTACGACAGCCGCGCGACCTGGATGTGACCGCCGGGATCACCCGTTCATCTTGATCACGACCTCGCCGCCTTCGATGCGGGTGGAGAAGGAGAAGAGGTTGCGGGGAGCGGGCCCGTTGATGACCTCGCCCGTCACGAGGTAGCGCGAGCCGTGGCAGGGGCAATCGAGCGTGCCCAGCGACTGCTGGGGCAGGTCCACCGTGCAGCCCTCGTGCGTGCACACTCGGGTCACCGCCACCACCTGGCCGGGGGCGACGCGCGTGACCGCGAGGGGAATCGGGTCGCGGAGCACGATGCCGCTCGCGGGAACGGTCTGGCCCACGGAAGGGAGGGCGAGGCGGACCTCGTTGGCGGGGGGAGTGGGGGCCGGGGTCGGAGCGGGCGTGGGCCCGGCGGGGGAGCCGCCGCCCCCGCAGCCGGTCACCGCGGCGGCTGCCGCGGCCCCGCTCGTCACGACGAATTTCCGGCGCGTGGACACGCTCGCTCTCCTTGGCGCCTATCTTAGCGTTGTCGGTTGGACCGCGACCGCGAGCCGGGGGTTGAAGGCAACTCGGTCCGGACCGAGTAACCTTTCTACCCATTCCGGGCCGAG
Organism: uncultured Acidobacteriota bacterium; assembly: GCA_963742595.1. GTDB lineage: Bacteria > Acidobacteriota > Vicinamibacteria > Fen-336 > Fen-336 > CAVPGH01. Next base: position 19,758 of record CAVUMT010000005.1, read on the forward strand.
TCGGCCCACAGGAGTCGAGAGCGAGAGGGATTGCGCATGGAAAAATGGACCGTCGGCATCCTGATCTTCGACGGCGTCGAGGTGCTCGACTTCGCGGGACCGTTCGAGGTCTTCTCGCGCACGCGCATGGCACCCGGGCCGGAGTCGCGGCGCTCCGAGGAGACGGCGCCCTTCGACGTCTTCACGGTGGCTCGCGCCGCCGCCCCCGTCACCGCGACGGGCGGCCTCGTGATCACGCCGCGGCACTCGTTCGCGGACGCCCCGCGCATCGACCTCCTCGTCGTGCCCGGAGGATTCGGAACGCGCGCCCTCCTGAAGGACGAGGAGACGCTCGGCTGGATCCGGCGGACGGCGGCGAGCGCCCGCCAGCTCACCTCGGTGTGCACGGGCTCGCTGCTCCTCGCGCAGGCGGGACTCCTCCGCGGCAAGAAGGCGACGACACACTGGGGCGCCCTCGACCTGCTCGCCTCGCTCGACGCCGGGGTCGTGGTGGACCGCGAGAAGTGCTTTGTGGACGACGGGGTCATCACCTCCGCGGGCGTCGCATCGGGCATGGACATGGCCTTCTACTTCGTGGAGCGGCACTGCGGGAAGGCCGTCGCCGACGAGACCGCGCACTACATCGAGTACCGGCGCGTCACACAGTGAGCCCCTAGTACACCGAGCGCTTCTGCACCGCCTGCTTCGAGGCGAGGCTGAAGCGGGACTCGACGGGGCCTCCGCCCACCACAAGCTCGGCCACGTACTCTCCCACCGCCGGGCCGTGCTTGAAGCCGTGCCCGGAGCCCCCGCCCGCCAGCCAGACGTTCGAGTACTCGGGGTGCCGGTCGATCAGGAAGTCCCCGCTCGACGTGTTCTCGTATTGGCAGACGCGGGCCTCCACGAGCGGGGCCTCCGCGAGGTCGGGGAACCGGCGGGCGAGGAACGCGCGCGCGCGGGCCACGCTCTCCGCCGAGACGATGCGCTCTCCGAGGTCGGGGTCGAAGGGCTCGCCGTGGCGGTCGGGGGCAACCTTGAAGCCGCGGCCTTCGAGATCGGGAAGGCCGTAGGCCTCGTCGGGGAAGTCGATCCACGCGGGCATGCGGGGAGGGGCGAAGCGAGCGTCTCCGGGATGTGTTCCGAAGAAGAAGACCTCCTGCCGCGTGGGGAAGATCCGGTCCCGGAGGTGATCCGGAAACACCTTGGGCAGCCACGGGCCGCAGGCGAACACGTACGTCTCGGCGCGCGTCTCCGGGATATCGGGCAGCGCCTCGAGCCGACCGCGGCCTCGGAGCGGAGCGACGGCCGCGCTCCGGTACTCGACGGCGGCGTGCACCGCCTCCCGCACCACGGCCGCCACGGCCCGCCGCGCGAGGAGGGCTCCGCCGTCGGGCTCGAGGAACCCCCAGACGTCGCCTTCGAGGCTCATCTGCGGGTAGCGGTGATGGAGCTCTTGGGGGGACAGGCGCTCGTGGCGAATCTTCATCCGCTCGAGAGTGGCGAGCGTCTCCACGGCGTAGACGTCTCCGGGGCGGGCGAGCCACAAGACGCCGGTTTCCACGAACAAGGGATCCCTCGCCGCCTCGAAGAGATTCTTCCAGGCGGCGAGCGAGCTGTGGGCGAGTCGGGTGTAGAGCTCGTCCGCGCCGTAGCCCATCCGGATGATCCGCGACTCCCCGCCCGAGCTCGAGCGGGAGTTGCCCGGACCGTACTGGTCGACGAGGAGGACGCGAAGGCCTTTCCGGCGGAGCGACCACGCGGTCCAGGCGCCGAACGAGCCGGCGCCCACGACGACGGCGTCCCAGGCGGCGGCCACTCGTCAGGGTCCGATGCGGGGCGCGGGGACGTTCGGGGCTTCGGGCGTGCTCTTGACGAGCCAGCGCAGCGCGAGCCAGACGAACGTCAGGTCGTCGAGCCATCCGATCACGGGCATGACCGAGCCCGGAATGAGGTCCACGGGCGAGATCAGGTAGAGCACGGCCAGGACCACGGCGATTCGCGGCAGGGCGGGCGTTCGCGGGTCCTTGAGGAGGGCGAGAACCCGGGCCAGGCGGTCCATATACCTCCGATCTTAGCGCCGATCAGCCCTGCGGGCTGTCCCACCACTTCGAGAGGCGCGCCCGCGGCCGCCCCGGAATGTCCGCGTAGTGCGAGACGTCGTTGAAGAGCATGAGGCGGGCCCGCACGGGGTCCTTGAAGTCCACGATGCTCAGGCAGGCGGGCGCCTGGTCGAGGCGGTCGCGGTAGCCCCGTGCGTCGAAGCCGAGGAGGCTGCTGAGCACGAGGCGCAGCGTGGCCTTGTGGGATACGACGGCCACGCACTCGCCGCGGTGCGCGTCGACGACTTCGCGGATCACGGGAAGGGCGCGGGCGAGGACACTCAGCCCCGACTCGCCGCCTTCGGGCGCGAACGTGAAGGGGTCGGCTTCCCAGGCCGCGTATTCCTCGCCGAAACGCTCTTCGACCTCGCGCCGCGTGAGGCCCTCCCACCGCCCGTGGGTGATCTCGCGCAGACCGTCCCGGTCGACGGGAACGAGGCCGTGGGGGCCGCCCACGATCTCCGCGGTCTCACGCGTGCGGCGGAGGGGGCTCGAGTAGACCGCGCGGAGCGGCTCGTCGCGCAGACGCTCGGCGAGGGCCCGTGCCTGGGTGCGCCCCTCGTCCGAGAGGTCCACCCCGGCCGACCCCGAGAAGCGGTCCTCCGCGGTGAGCGGGGTCGCCCCGTGGCGGATGAGGTAGAGGCGCGTCGTCGTCGTGGGCAAGTGCTTTGTCTCAGGAGATGGCGCCGGCGAGGACCATGGGGCCGGTGGGGGCGGCCACGCCCGCCGCGGGCTCGACCGTGACCGCGAAGGTCTTGACCCTCGCCACCTCCGCCACGTCGGGGAGGCGGAAGACGGCGCGGCCGTCCGCCTCGGCCTGGAAGACGCCGGCGGGGACGGGCGCTCCCTGGGCGATGACCCAGAGCTGGTAGGCCTTGCCTTCCGGAGCCGGCTCCAGGCCGGAGGCGAGCAGGAACCCCTCGCGCGTGCCGGGATCGAAGAGGACACGGCCGCGGGCGCGGGGAGCCGGGGGGAGTCCGCCGAGGCTGACGAACCGGCTGTCCGGACGGCCCGCGAGGCCGCGGAACGCCTGCTCGCGCGCGAGCAGGAGACGCGTCCGCTCGAGATCGGCGAAGGTCTCGCGGACCTGGGCCTCCGCGGTCAGGACGCGAGCCTGAAGGAGGGCGGCTTCCCGGCGCGCCTCGTTTCTCTGGATCCACATGACGAGGAGACCCGCTCCGAGCACGAGGACGGCGGCGGTCGCGAGCCACCAGGGGACGCCCCTGGACGGTGCCGCCTTCTCCCGTCGGGGCTGAGGAAGAGGAGCGGCGGCCGGAATCGCCCGCAGCACCTTCTCGCGGAGCGCCGCCGGCGGGGGTACCGGTGCTATGTCGAGCCCGATGCGTCCCACCACCTCCTCGAAGGCGACGAGCAGGCGGCGGGCTTCCGCATCGGCGGCGATCCGGGCCGTCACGTACGCGCGGTCCTCCCCGTCGAGCACGCCGAGGGCGTGGGCGGGGAGCAGATCGAGGAGGCGCTCGTCGGTCATGACGCCACCGGTCTGAGCACGTCGCGCAGCCGGATCATCGCCGTCCGGATGCGCGTCTTGATCGTGCCCAGCGGCTCGTTGAGGCGGGCCGCGATCTCGGTCTGGGTGAGGCCCTCGAAGTAGGCGAGCTCGAGGGCGCTCCGCTGGTCGGGGCTCAGGCTGTCGAGCGCCTTGCGCACCGCGAGGGCCTGTTCCGTGCGGGGCGGCTCGGACACGCCGGGTGCCTTCTCGCTCGGCTCCTCGCGTCGCGACGCGCGTCGGCGCAGGCGATCGAGGGCCCGGGTGCGGGCCATGGTGCAGATCCAGGCCTCGGGGGAGCCGCGCGAGGGGTCGAAGCGCCCGGCCTGGCGCCAGATCTGGACGAAGACCTCCTGCACCACGTCCTCCGCGTCGGTGCGGTCGCGGAGGATCCGGAGGGCGAGGCCGTTCACCAGGCCCGCGTAGCGGTCGTACACCTCGCCCAGCGCGTGGTGGTCACCGGCGGTGAGCCGGACGAGGAGGGATTCGGAGGGGGAAGCCGACATGCGTGAGCTCGCGATCGTAGCGGAGGGCGGCATCTTATCCACGCGGAGCGGCGGTTTCCACCCCGAAATTCACTTGCGTCCGGGGATACGCGCCGGACGGCCCCTCGGATTGGGCCAATCCGCAGGAGCCGTCCGCGGCGTATCAGCTAGAATGGGGAACACTCGGACACGGATGCGTCACCTCGTCCTTCTCCTCGTCCTTCTCGGCCTGCCCGCCAGTCGTGTCGTCGCCCAGGAGCCCACGGGGCCACCGCCGCCGTCCTCGAACCGGACCGGCACGGGGACCTCGCCCTACGAGCTCCTCCCCGACCTGGGGCGCATCGGGGCCCAGGTCGGCTTCCTGGGGGCGATCTCCTGGAACCCCTATTCCGTGGGCCAGGGCTTCGAGCTCGGCGGGTACGTGGACCTGCCGCTCTTCCGGGCGCCCGGAGGCCGCGTCTCCTACGAGATCCTGGTCGCCTTCAGCCAGGGACGGAGCGACCCCTTCACGATCACCGACCCCATCGCCTACGTGGCCAACCTCGCCTCGGGAGCGAGCGCGGCCGACGCCCTCGCGGGACCGCCGCAGGCGCCTTTCCCGGTGCGGCGGGACGTGACGACGGACCTGAACCTCCTGCAGGTCTCTCCTTTCGCCTTGAAATACACGATCCAGTCGCTCGACCACCTCCGGCTCCGTCCCTATTTCTACGCCGGGCTCGACATCGTGGTGGTGATCAGCACCCAGGACCCGGTGAGCGACGAGAGCCTCCAGTTCACGGGCACCTCGCCGTTCGACGACCCGCTGATCGGCGGGCTCGTGGCCCAGGCGCCCGAGCTCGCCGCCCTCGGGCTGCCCACCGGGCAGGGGAACCTCGAGCTCGGGGGCCATGGCGGGCTCGGTCTCGAAGTGAGGCTCTCCCGTGGCCTGTCGCTGAACCTGGACTACCGCTACACGGCAGTCGGGGGAACGAGCCACGCCCTCCACGCCGCGAGCGCCGCCCTCGGCTTCCACTGGTAGGGGCCGTGGATTACTCGAGCGCCCTCGAGGTCTTCGACGCGGTGGACACGCTGGAGGCCGACGTCTCACAGCGCCTGCGCGCGCTCTCGGAGGCGCTCGCGTCGGCCCGGCCCTTCGTGACGAGCCTGCTCCGCGACCAGGAGCGGCACCGGGAGACGCGCGCCCGGCTTCGAAGGCGGCTGGGCATTGCCGCGACCCGCTCGCCCCGCGCAGACGCCCGGGACCTGCTCTCCCTCGCCGACCTCCGGACGGCGCAGGAGGCCCTCGTGCACGCCCATGCCGAAGGCCTCGCCGCCCTCGGGGACGAGATCGCCGTGGACACCCTCGCCCGGAACATGGTCGACCTCTCGAGGCACCTGACCGTGATCGACCTCTGGATCGAGGCGGAGGAGAGCCGTGGCTGAGCTCCGCCGCCGCGAGTTCGTGATCCGCATGGCGCGGGCGGCGGGCGTCGCGGGGCCGGTGCTGGGCCTCCTCGACGGCACGGTGCGTGCGCTCCCCCGAAGCGAGGAGACGGACCTCTCGGTGCTCCGAGCCGCGATCGCGCTGGAGCACGAGGCCATCGCGATCTACGACGAGGGCCTGCGCCGCTCTCTCTTTCCCCCCGGCCTCCGCCGCTACGCGGTGGAGTTCCGGGGCGACCACCTCGGCCACCGCGACACCCAGATCGCGATCGCCGAGGAGCGCGGCGGACGGGCCCCGGAGGCGCTCGCCCGCTACGAGCTCGGGCCCCTGCGGGGCGGGGACGACCTCCTCCGGCAGGCCTTGCGCATCGAGATCGCGGCCCAGAAGGCGTACTCCGCCCTCGTGAGCCAGATCCGTACGAAGGACTACATGCTCTCCGCCGCCTTCATCCTCGTGGACGAGGTGCGCCACGAGACCGTCTGGCGCCGCGTGCTCGGGCTCAAGATCTACTGATGCCGATCTACGAGTTCTACTGCGCGCCCTGCCACCGCGTCTTCAACTTCCTGTCCCGCACGGTGGCGACGAAGAAGACCCCTGACTGTCCCCGTTGCCACCGTGCGGACCTGACCCGTCGTGCCTCGTCGTTTGCGATCTCGAAAGGCCGGGTGGAGGAGCCCAAGGCCACGCCGGAGGCGCCCGACCTTCCCCCCGGCTTCGACGAGGCCAAGCTCGAGCGCGCCATGTCCGCCCTCGCCCAGGACGCGGAGTCGATCGACGAAAACGATCCGCGCCAGGGCGCCCGCATGATGCGCCAGGTCTTCGAGGCCGCGGGGCTCCCCATGGGGACGGGGATGGACGAGGCGCTGAAGCGCATGGAATCGGGCGAGGACCCCGAAAAGGTCGAGGCGGAGATGGGGGACGTGTTCGAGGAGGATCCGTTCGCGGCCGGTGGGGCCGAGCCCCGCGAGCCGAAGGAGCGGCTGGCCGGGCTTCGCCGCCGTCTCCTTCCCCCTAGCGTCGACCCCGAGCTCTACGAGATGTAGTGCCGCCCGTAGCGTCGTCCGGCGGCGGCAGCATCGCCACGAGCCGCCGGAGCGCGACCAGCCGATAGGCCTGCTCGACGAGCCAGGCCACGACGCTCCAGTCGGGCCGCGTGTCGAGGACGACGCCCACCCAACCGCTGCTTCCGACGTAGGGCGGGCGGAAGTAGCGCTTCGGATCCGATTCGATCAAGGCCTCTTGAGCGCCGACGGCCGCGGGCAGCCAGACCGAGAGGTGCCGCGCTCCGTGGTGGTGGTCGTCGAGCATGGCGAATACCTTGCCCTTGCCCGCGAACCACGTGGGCTCCCCGTGCGAGGTCTTCTCGTTCGCCTCGGGCAGGGCAAGGCAGATCGCGCGAAGCCGGGCGAGCGGACTCTTCATGCTTCGCCTCAGGCCTTCTGGATCCCCGCGCGGTCCGCCTCGACCACCATCGTCGCGCGCGTCCGCACCGGGGAGCCCGGCTGCTTCACGTACTCGAGGACGCGGAAGTCGGTCGTGAGGCGCTCCGGCGTCACCCGGCACCGCAGGTAGCCGCGCTGGCCGTTGAAGAAGCGGACGTGGGGGTTCGCGCGGAGCACCGTCTCCCCGAACGACGGGCAGGTCGTCGCCGTCCCCCGCGGTGCTGATCGACGTCCCGATGAACTCCGCCCCCACCACCGGTGACCGCTCGTCGTCGAAGTCGGCCAGGAGGTCCACGGCCGCGTTCGCGTGCATGTCGCCGGTCACGAGCACGGGCCCCGTCTTCCGGCGGGCGAAGCCTCGGTGAGGGCCCGGCGCTCCGCGAGGTAGCCGTCCCACTTGTCGACGTCGTACTTCCCGTCGGGTCCCGCGTCGTTGTCGATCTGGCCGAAGGGCACCTGGTTCAGAACGAGGTCGAAGCGGGCGGGAGACCGGGCGAGCCCTTCGAGCAACCAGTCCCTCTGCGCCGCCCCCAGCATCGTGGCCCCGGGATCGGCGGCGCCGGGACAGCGCCGCACGATGCCGTCGCCGCACGGCTGGTCGGTGCGGTACTGCCGCGTGTCCAGGACGTGCAGCATCGCGGTCGCGCCGTAGGGGAGGCGGCGGTACAGGCGGAGGCTCGGCCCCTGTGGCATCGAGGTGCGTCGAAGCGGCAGGTGCTCGTAGAAGGCCTGGTAGGCGGCCGCCCGCCGCTTCAGGAACTGCTTGCGGGGGCGTGTCGTCCCAGGGCTTGTCGTCCGCGTAGTTGTTCTCCACCTCGTGGTCGTCCCACGTCACGACGAAGGCGTGCCGGGCATGGGCCTGCCTGCAGGTCGGGATCGCTCTTGTAGAGCGCGTAGCGGGCGCGGTACTCGTCGAGCGTCTGCGACCTCGTTGCCTTGCGTGCGCACCGGGGTCCGGCCCCACGAGCCGCTCTCGTAGATGTAGTCGCCCAGGTGCAGGACGGCGTCCACGTCCTCGTCCGCGAGATGGCGGAGGGCGGTGAAGTAGCCGGACTGGTAGCTCTGGCAGGAGGCGACGCCGAAAGCGACCGGCCGCGAGTCGCCGGGAGCGGGAGCGGTGCGGGTGTGGCCCACCGGGCTCCGCTCGCCCCCGGCGCTGAAGCGGTAGAAGTAGTCGCGGGAGGGCAGAAGACCGCCCACCTCGACGTGGACGGAGTGCGCGAGCTCGGGCAGGGCGAGGGCCTTCCCGCGGGCGCGCACCCGCCGGAAGGACTCGTCGTCCGCCACCTCCCAGTCGACGCTCACGCGCGAGCGCGGCATGCCTCCGCCGCGCAGCGGATCGGGGCCGAGTCGGGTCCAGAGCACGAAGCCGTCGGCGCCCGGATCTCCCGAGGCGACGCCGAGGGCGAACGGATTGCCACGCGCGCGATAGCGGGGCTCGTCGCCGCGGGCGGGAAGCGCCCCCAGCAGCACCAGGCCGGAGGCCTGGGAGGCAAGGGCAAGGAACTCGCGGCGGGTGGTCATTCCCGCCTGATCGTAGTCGGTCAAAAGCTCATACGCTACTTGAAGCGACTCCGTCCGGAGGGAGAAGGCGAGTCGACCGTCAGCCCGTGCCGGCGCTGAACGCTGACGACTCCGTCCGGGAAGGGTTCTTCTCAGGTCCTCCGTCCGGACCGAGTTACCGATCTACCCATTCCGGGCCGAGTCGTCCCAGTACAATGCCGGCGGTCCAAGAGGAGGATCCATGAGTCTGGCCCGCGCTTCTGCGCTCTCCATGGTCGCGGCTCTCGCCGTGTCGCCCCTCCCGGTCGCTTCGGCGGACGCTCCGACCGTGTCGGAGGCGCTGACGTCGTCCCTCCTGAGGCCGGCGTCGGGTATCGTCCTGCACTACGTCGTCCAGGGCGATCCCAAGGGCCCGGTCGTGGTCCTCGTCCACGGCATCGGCGACTCCTGGCACTCGTGGGAGCTCGTGCTCCCCCTGATCCCGAAGAGCTTCCGCACGTACGCGGTCACGCTGCGCGGCCACGGCCTCTCCGACCGGCCGCCCTCCGGTTACACGCGGGCCGACTTCGCGGGCGACATCGCGTCCTTCCTCTCCGGAATCGGTCTCGAGAACGTTGCCCTTGTCGGCCATTCCCTCGGGAGCTTCGCCGCGCAGGAGGCCGCCACGGGAGCGGCCGCGAGCCGCATCCGGCGGCTCGTCCTCGTGGGCTCGGCGCCGTTCGGCCCCCGCGATCCGGGCGTGCTCGCCGAGCTCCGCCCGCTGTTCGGCGGGATGCGCGACCCGATCGACGCCGGCCTCGCCCGCGACTTCCAGCTCAGCACGACCTTCCGGCCCCTTCCCCCGGCCTTCATCGAGACGATGATCGGAGAGCTGCGTACGGTGCCCGCCCGCCTCTGGCACGAGTTCGGAGAGAGCCTCGCCACGCTCCGGCCCGCCGAGCACCTCCGCAACATCAAGGTCCCGACCCTCCTCGTGTGGGGAGAGAAGGACGCGATGATCACGAGGGCCGACCAGGACGCCCTCCTCGCCGGGATCCGCGGCTCGCGGCTCGTCGTCTACCCGGCCACCGGACATGCGCCGCACTGGGAGGAGCCGGAGCGTTTCGCCCGCGACCTTCTCGGGTTCCTCCGGGAGTAGGACGCCTCCGCGGTCGGGCGCCGCGGCGCTATACTTCGAGGTCGTGAGAGCAGCGAAGTGACCCACCAGAAGAAGCTCGCCATACTCGTCGGGGGAGGGCCCGCTCCCGGCATCAACAGCGTCATCGGGGCCGCCACCATCCGCGGCGTGCTCGAGGGCGTCGAGGTCGTGGGCGTCCACGACGGCTTCGAGTGGATCATGCAGGGGAACGTGGATCACGTCACCCCCCTCACGATCGACGAGGTGAGCCGGATCCACTTCCGCGGGGGCTCCCACATCGGGATCTCGCGCGCGAACCCCACGCAGGACCCCCGGCACCTCGAGAACACGGTCCTCTCCCTCCTCCGCCTGAACGTCTCGCAGCTCGTGACCATCGGCGGGGACGACACCGCGTTCTCCGCGATGAAGCTCTCGGAGAAGGCGGCCGGCCGGATCCAGGTCGCGCACGTGCCCAAGACGATCGACAACGACCTCGACCTGCCCGCCTACGTGGACACCTTCGGGTTCCAGACCGCGCGCCACGTCGGGGTGGACATCCTCAAGAACCTCATGGTGGACGCGCGCACCACCTCCCGCTGGTACTTCGTGGTGGCGATGGGGAGGAAGGCGGGACACCTCGCCCTCGGCATCGGCAAGGCGGCGGGGGCCACGCTCACGATGATCCCCGAGGAGTTCGAGGGCCAGCAGGTCAAGCTCCAGACGCTCGTGGACACGCTCGCGGGCGCGGTCGTCAAGCGTCTGAGCTACGGCCGGCGCGACGGGGTGGCGGTGATCGCGGAGGGTCTCGTCCTCACCGTGGACCACGCGGACCTCGCCGCCCTCGACGACGTGGAGCGCGACGCCCACGGCAACGTGCGCATCGCGGAGGTGAACATCGGGGAGATCCTGAAGGCCCGGGTCCAGGACCGGCTCAAGCAGCTCGGGCTCAAGACCACGGTCGTGGCCAAGAACATCGGCTACGAGCTGCGCTGCGCCGACCCCATCCCCCTCGACATGGAGTACACGCGCGACCTCGGCTACTGCGCCACCAAGTTCCTCCTCACGGGGGGGAACGCGGCCATGGTCTCGCTGCAGGGCGGCCACTTCGTCCCCATCCCGTTCGCGCAGCTCCTCGACCCCCAGACGGGCAAGGCGCGCATCCGGATGGTGGACGTCCACTCCACGCGCTACGCGATCGCGCGCCGCTACATGATCCGGCTGCGCCGCGACGACTTCGAGGACCCCCACGAGCTCGCCAAGCTCGCGGCCACGGTGGGGCTCAACACCCAGAAGTTCCGGGACGAGTTCGAGTACCTCGTCCGGGACGAGCCTCCCCCCCTCGTCTTCGACCTGCCATCCGAGAGCCCCTCCGCGCGCGTACCTCGTTGATATGGTCGAGGACCGCCACCTTCCGCTGGCTGAGGCCTTCGCCCTCGGAGCCCTGGAGGCCGCCGAGCGCGCCGAGTTCGAGAGCCACCTCGCCTCCGGCTGCTCCGGCTGCCGGACCGCGGTAGAGGCGGCGCGCGACGCGGTCGCCGCCCTTCCCCTGACTTACGAGGCGGGTGCTCTGCCTTCCGAGATCCGGACGACCGTCCTCGACCTCGCGGAGGCCCCGGCACTTCCCCTCGATCCCGCCGCGTATGTCTGGGAGGAGCCCTCTCCCGGGGTGCGCACCGCGGTGGTGAAGCTCGACCCCTCCCGGTCCTTCTGCGCCTCGCTCATCTGGGCGTCGCCCGGGGCGCGCTATCCCCTCCACCGCCACCGCGGGGACGAGACGACGCTCATCCTCCAGGGCGCGTGCCGCGACGAGCACGGCTCCTACGTGGCGGGCGACGTCGCCCGCATGCGGGCGGGCTCCACGCACCGCGTGGAGTTCCTCCCGGGCGAGGACTGCATCGGCTACCTCGTGACCTACCACGGCCACGACATCCTGGGCGACTGAACCCCATGGACCCCCGCTTCGGCGAGCACGCGGCCCGCGAGCTCCAGGATATCCAGCGGCAGGGCCTCTTCAAGGAGGAGTGGCCCATCCACGGGGGCCAGGGTCCGGAGATCCAGGTCGGCGGGCGGACGGTCCTGAACTTCTGCGCGAACAACTATCTCGGCCTCTCCGGCCACCCCGAAGCTCCTGAAGGCCGCCCACGCGGCGCTCGACGAGTGGGGCTACGGCCTCTCGAGCGTACGCTTCATCTGCGGCACGCAGGAGCTGCACATAGCGCTCGAGAAGAAGATCGCGGCCTTTCTCGGGGCGGAGGACGCGATCCTCTACGCGGCCTGCTTCGACGCCAACGGGGGAGTGTTCGAGCCGCTGCTCTCCGCGGAGGACGCGATCCTCACCGACAAGCTGAACCACGCCTCGATCATCGACGGCGTCCGCTTGTGCAAGGCCCAGCGCCTCGTCTACGAGCACGCGGACATGGCCGACCTCGAGGCCAAGCTGAAGGAGGCGAAGGAGCGCCGGTTCCGGCTGATCGTGACGGACGGGGTCTTCTCCATGGACGGGGACGTGGCTCCCCTCCCCGCGATCGCGGAGCTCGCCGACCGCTACCGGGCCCTTCTGCTCGTGGACGACTCGCACGCCACCGGGTTCATGGGACGGACGGGCCGGGGCACCTGGGAGCACCACGGCCTCGCCCCCGGACGCGTGGACTTGATCACGACCACCTTCGGGAAGGCGCTCGGGGGCGCCCTCGGCGGCTGCACCGCGGGCAGCAAGGAAGCGATCGGGCTCCTGCGGCAGCGGAGCCGCCCCTACCTCTTCTCGAACTCGCTGGCCCCCGTGGTGGTGGGAGCCACCCTGCGCGCCCTCGAGATCCTGGAGACGAGCACCGAGCTCAGGGATCGCCTGGAGCAGAACACGGTCTTCTTCCGCGAGCGCATGACGGCCGCGGGGTTCGAGATCCGTCCCGGCGTCCACCCCATCGTGCCCATCATGTTCTCGCGCTTCGCCCCGGAGGACGCGCCCCTCGCCCAGCGGTTCGCGCGCGCCCTTCTCGACGAGGGGGTCTACGTGAAGGGCTTCTTCTTCCCGGTCGTGCCGAGGGGGCAGTCGCGCATCCGCGTGCAGCTCTCCGCCGCCCACCGGCCGGAGCACATCGACCGCGCCGTCCGCGCCTTCACCGCCGTCGGCCGCACGCTCGGCGTCCTCGCGGGCTGAATCGGCCGTGGCCGCGACGGCCTACGTGCCCGGACCCGCGGGACTTCCCCTCGTGGGCTCCCTGTTCGCGATCCGCCGCGATCCCGCCGGGTTCCTGGAGAGGGCCGCCGCCGACTACGGGGACGTCGTCCGCTTCCGGGTGGGACGAAGCACCGTCTTCCTCTTCCGCCACCCCGACCACGTCCGGGACGTCCTCGTGACGCACCAGCACGCGTTCCGGAAGGGGCGCGGTCTCGAGTGGGCCAAGCACTTCCTGGGCGAGGGACTCCTCACGAGCGAAGGCGACTTCCACACGCGGCAGCGCCGGCTCAGCCAGCCCGCCTTTCACCGGCAGAGGATCCAGTCCTACGGCCGGGTCATGACCGAGTACGCGACCCGCACGCGAGAGCGCTGGCGGGGGGAGAGACGGTCGACGTCGCCCACGACATGATGGAGCTGACGATGGCCGTGGTGGCGAAGACGCTCTTCGACGCCGACGTCACGGGAGAGGCGGCGGAGATCGGCCACTCGCTGACCACGATCATCTCCCTCTTCCACCGCTTCAACATGCCCTTCTCGGGGCTCGTGCAGAAGCTGCCCCTCCCCAGCAACATCCGCTTCCAGCGGGCGCGGGCCCGGCTCGATCGCACGATCTACCGCGTGATCGCGGAGCGCCGGGCGAGCGGAGGCGATCGGGGCGACCTCCTCTCCATGCTCCTGCTCGCCACGGACGAGGAAGGCGACGGCACGGGCATGACCGACCTCCAGCTCCGCGACGAGCTGATGACGCTCTTCCTCGCCGGGCACGAGACGACGGCCAACGCCCTGACGTGGACCTTCTACCTGCTCTCCCAGAACCCGGGGGCGGAAGACGAGCTCCACGCCGAGCTCGACCGCGCGCTCGGGGGCCGGCCCCCCGCCGCCGAGGACCTCCCCGCGCTCCGCTACACGGAGCAGGTCTTTGCGGAGTCGATGCGCCTCTACCCCCCGGCGTGGGCGCTCGGCCGGAGGGCGGTGCGCGACGTGGAGATCGGCGGCCGAAGCATACCCGCCCAGGCGTTCGTCGTAGTGAGCGCGCTCCTCACGCAGCGCGACCCGCGCTTCTATCCGGACCCCCTGCGCTTCGACCCGGAGCGCTTCGCTCCCGAAGCCCGCGCGGCCCGCCCCAAGTTCGCCTACTTTCCGTTCGGGGGAGGGGCCCGCCAGTGCATCGGCGAGCCGTTCGCCTGGATGGAGGGGACGCTGCTCCTCGCGACCCTCGCCCAGAAGTGGCGGCTGCGGCTCGCCCCGGGACAGCGGGTGGAGCCCCAGCCCCTCATCACGCTCCGTCCGCGCTACGGGATGCGGATGATCGTGGAGGCGCGGACTCAGCGCGCCCAGTAGGGCCGGTAGTAGTGGTCCTTGCCCGCGTCCTTCGGGGGCTTCGGGGGGCGGCGGAACGCGGACTCGATCCGCTCCGTGAGGGCCCCGGGGTTCTCCAGGATGAGGAAGAGCGCGCCCACGGCGTAGAGCGACACCACGGCGCCCGCCACCGCCACGAGCGGCACGACGAGGATGAACAGGAACTGCCAGAGCGGGCCGAGCTGGGTCATGGCTGGAAGAACCTCACTGGATCCGTACTCGTCCGCCGAAGCCGTCCTCGTAGGAGTGGTAGAAGAGGAGCCCCGTCTCCGGGTACTTCCAGCAGTAGTAGCCCGAGCCGTTGTCGAAGTCCACGAGCCACAGTCCCTTGACCTCCAGGCCCTTCCCGATCATCGTCTCGGCCCAGGCCACGACGATCCTCTGGACGCGGTCGGAAGCACCGTCGCCGAGCGCCTCCACCTTCAGGTAGGCCTCCTCGGTCAGCTCTCGGATCTCGGGGAGGAGGGCGGCCGCTTCCTGGTACGTGAAGGTCGCTTTTCGGGCGACGTCCCGCTCGGTCATCGCGCGGGCATTATATGCCGCCTTGACCGGTCCTGGCCTCGATCCTAGAATCGCTCGAATGTCCGACGGCGCGCCGCGCCTGGCCTCGCTTTCGGTAATCGGCGGGCCTCTTCACGGCAAGCGCGTCGACCTCGCCGGCGTGGACGAGGTCACGATCGGTTCGGACCCCGACTGCTCGCTCGTGATCGAGCTTCCCGGCGTGAGCCCCCTGCACGCCAAGGTCTGGGTGGACATGGAGGGTGCCAAAGTCATCGACACGCGCAGCCCGTCCGGGGTGTTCGTGAACATGGACCGCGTGGTGGGGGAGCGCCCGCTTCGGGAGGGGGACACGGTCTGGCTGGGTCCCCCCGAGGAGCCGGGAAGCGTCCTCCTGCAGTGCCGGTTCGGGCGAGCCGCGCCCGACGCGGAGGCGCCCGTGGCCCTGTCTGCCGAGGCCTTCCAGACCATGGCTTCCCCTCCCGCGGCCGCGAGCACACCGCCCGACGCCTCGGACTTCGTGGTGGCCGGCTTCGACGCGCAATGGCCGGAGACGACGGGACCTCCTCCCCCCGCGGCGGCGCCACCGCCCCCGTCTCCGCCCCCGCGAGAGCCCGCGAGGGCGGCGGCTCCCACGGCTCCCGCCGGGGCCGAAGAGGATCCGTTTTTCATTGGCGAGGGCGCGGACGTGCCTCCGCCCGCGGCGCCCGCGGCGGCCAAGGACGACTCGTTCTTCATCGACGACTTCGCGGCCGCGCCGCAAGCGCCCAAGCCTCCGCCCCCCTTGCCCTCTCCTGCCGCGCCGCCCCCGCCCGCTCCCGTGGACGACTTCTTCTTCGAGGAGGGAGAAAAGCCCGCGGTGCCGGCCTTCGCGCCGTTCGTGGACGAGGCGCCGTTCGAGATCAAGCCGCTGACGGACGTGGGCGTGCCCAAGCCGGCCCCTCCGCCACAGCCGGTGGCGCAGGCTCCACCCGCCGCGCCCGCCCCCGTGGCACCCGCGCCCGTCGCGGCCTCTCCCGTCGCCCCCGCCCCTGGGGCGCCCGCCGCGCCCGCCGCCGCACCGCCGAGCACGCCCGCCCCGGTGGCTCGACCCGCCGCCCCCGCGCCGAAGCCGGCGACGACCCCATCCGCGCCGGCGGCGACACGTCGGACGGAGGGCGCTCCCGCCCGACGCCCCGCGGGCGCTCGACCGGCGACCGCGCGGCCCTCCGCAAGACCCGCGTCCCGAAAAGCGAGCGGACCTTCACCCCTCGTCCGCTACGCGGGCTACGGCATCGGCGGCCTCGCGGCGCTGGGACTCCTCGGCTTTCTCGCCATGCGCTTCCTGGGCGGCTCCGTGCGGCTCGACTCGGCCGAGCCCGCGCGCGGCCGAGCCGGGACGACCGTCACCCTCACCGGCAGCGGCTTCGCGGAGGACCCGAAGGGAAATACCGTGACCTTCGGAGACGCTCCGGCGGCCGTGGCCAGCGCGTCCGCGACGCGCCTCGAGGTGGCGGTGCCGGAGGTAGCGGTCGTAGGGGACGAGTCCAAGGTCCAGATCCAGGTCCGCGCCGGCCGCGGCGCCTCCAACCCCGTCGACTTCTCGGTGCTGGGCGGGCCCACGATCCACGGGATCTCGCCGGACGTGGCGATGCCCGGCGAGGAGGTGGTGCTCGCGGGCAGCGGCTTCGGGATGGGGGCGGCCGTGCGTTTCGGCGCTTCTCCCGCCGAGGTGATCGAGATCCGCGACACGTCGATCCGCGCCCGCGTTCCCCCGATCGCGGGCGGCGCGGGCACGGCGGCCCCCGCGGTCGTGAGCATGGGGGCCTCCTCCTCGAACGAGCTGCCGTTCTTCATCGGCAGCATCCCCCTCGTTCTCGGCATCGCCCCCGCCACCGCGGCCCCCGGAGACGTCATCACCGTCAGCGGCCGCGGCTTCCAGCGCGAGCGCACGCGAAACGCGGTGCTGGTCGCGGGGACCTTCGGCCTCGTGGTCTCCGCGGCCGACGGCGAGCTGAAGGTGGTCGTGCCCACGCTCGCTCCCGGCGAGCCCGTCCGCCCCGTCGAGGTCCGGGTCGCCGGCCTCGCCAACGTGGGGCGCGCGACGCTCACCGTTCCCCCGCTTCCCGAGTCCGTGGAGCTCCACCTCGTTCCGCAGCCCTTCGACGCGGTGGCCGGGCGCAGCTACGCCGTGCTCGCCACCGACCTCGGTCCCGCGTTCGTCCTCGCCGGCTCCGGGACGCGATCCGCCGCGGAGCGTGCGGTGGAGGCGCAGCGCCGGTTCGACGACGCGGTGACCGCGATCAAGGCCACGCGGGGGCTCAACTTCGAGGCGCGGGCGCTCGACACGAGCCCCGTGATCGGCCTCGAAGGCCGGCCCGAGGTCGTGCTCGAGGTCTCGGACGAGGACGCGCGTGCCTACGACGAGGACTGGACGGGCCTCAAGGGACGCGGCGGCCCGGTGACGAAAGCGCGTCTCGCCCGCTGGTGGGAGGCGGTGGCCAAGGACCTCGTGCTCCTCCTCGTGCGCGGGGAGCGTCCCCAGTTCGCGGCGGCGGTCGCTCCGGAAGGGCGCGTCCTCCTGGACGTCTACCAGGCCGCGCAGAAGACCGGACGCTTCGGGGTCGCCCGCGAGGTCGTTGCCGGCGCTGCGTCCGCCCCAGCGCGAGGCGCTGCGGCTCATCGGGCTCCGCGTCCCGGCGGCGATCACCGGTCCGGCGGGGGCTGCCGTTGCCGTCGCTCCGGCGGCAGGGGGAGCCGCGGCGGCCACGCCCGCCCCCGCGAGCACGGCCTTGCGTCTCGAAGGCGTCTGGCTCGGCAGCGAGGAAGAGGCGGGGGAGACGCGCTACGTCACCGCGACGTTCCGCTCCGACGGCGGCAAGGTCGCCTACGAGGGAAACGTCACGCTGACCGTGCCCTTCCTCACCCTCGAGACTCCCCAGCGGGGGATGGCGAAGTGGAGCCTGCAGTTCAAGGGCACGATCCGCTACTACACGGGCAAGTGGGACGGGCAGGCGCTTCGGGGGAACTTCTCTCGCGACCCGTCGGGGGCCAGCCCCGTCGGGACCTTCGAGCTCCGTCCGCGCTGAGCGCGCGCGCCCGCGCGGTCAGGCGATCGTGACCTCGGAGCAGAGATAGACGTCCTGGATCAGGTTCAAGAGCTTCACGCCGTCCGCCACGGGACGCTGGAACGCCTTGCGGCCGGAGATGAGCCCCATCCCTCCCGCGCGCTTGTTGATGACGGCGGTCTTCACCGCTTCCGCGAAGTCGTTGTCGCCGGAGGCGCCGCCGGAGTTGATGAGCCCGGCCCGTCCCATGAAGCCGTTCGCCACCTGGTAGCGCGTGAGGTCGATCGGGTGGTCGCTCGAGAGGTCGGTGTAGACGCGCTTGTCGATCTTGCCGTAGGGGTTCTCCTTGGTGTTGAGCGCGTTGTACCCGCCGGTGTTCTCCGGGAGCTTCTGCTTGACGATGTCGGCCTCGATCGTCACGCCCAGGTGGTTGGCCTGGCCCGTGAGGTCGGCGGAGACGTGGTAGTCCTTGTCCTTCTTGAACGCGGGATTGCGGAGGTAGCACCACAGCACGGTGGCCAGACCCATCTCGTGCGCGATCTGGAAGGCCTGTGAGACCTCGACGATCTGGCGCGCCGACTCCGGCGAGCCGAAGTAGACGGTCGCTCCCACCGCCACCGCCCCCATGTCGCGGGCCTGCTTCACGCTCGCGAAGAAGATCTGGTCGAACTTGTTGGGGTAGGTCAGGAACTCGTTGTGGTTGAACTTCATGAGGAAGGGGATCCGGTGCGCGTACTTCCTCGCCACCGCTCCCAGCACCCCCAGGGTGGAGGCCACCGCGTTGCAGCCGCCCTCGACGGCGAGGCGGACGATGCCTTCCGGGTCGAAGTACGCGGGGTTCTTGGCGAAGGACGCGCCCGCGGAGTGCTCGATCCCCTGGTCCACGGGGAGGATCGACATGTAGCCCGTGCCCGCGAGGCGTCCGTGGCCGAGCAGGGACTGGAGGCTGCGCAGCACCGGCGTGGGACGGTCGGAGACCATATGGATCCGGTCCACCCAGTCGGGGCCCGGCAGGTGGAGGGTCTCGCGGGCGATGCCCTTGCAGCGGTGGTCGAGGAGGGTGCGGGCGTCGCCGCCGAGCAGGTCCTCGATGGCGCTTATCTTGCTCATGGTCTGGTCTCCTGGGGTCAGTGGGCGCGCGATCAGTTGACGCGCGCGGCTTTTTCCTTGAGCGCTGCCACCTTGGCCGCGAGCTCGCCCGCGCGCGGGCTCTTGGGCGCCCGCTCGAGGTAGGTCTCGAGGTCGCGCGCGGCGAGCGCGTAGCAATCGAGGGCGGCGTAGATCGTGCCGCGGTCGCGGATCTCGGTGGCGCTGTCCGGGTCCACCTCGAGGAGCTGCTCCACGACCCGGAGCGCCCGCACGAAGTCCCCCTGCTTGACGTAGATGCCCTTCAGGTTCTGGAGCATCCGCTCCAGCATCGCCTTGCGCCCGCAGCCGACGAGGTGGCGCGCTTCCATCTTCACCTTGCCCCCGAAGATCCGGTCCAGGCGGTCCTGGCACTCCTGCTCGGAGAGGAGCGCCCCGCAGTGGAAGGGGTCGATCAGGAAGCCGCGCTTCGGAGTCTGCACGCGGACGATGAAGTGCCCGGGCAGGCCCACGCCCTCCACCTCGAGCCCGGCGCGCGAGGCCACCTCGATGTAGACGGTGGAAAGGGTGATGGGAATGCCGGTGCGCCGGTCCAGCACGTCGTTCAGGTAGCTGTTGCGCGGGTCGTAGTACTCCGAGGTGTTGCCCTTGAAGCCCTTCTCGTGGAAGAGATAGCGGTTCAAGGCCATCACCGCGCGCTCGGGCCGCGGCTCGTCGAGCAGCCGTTCGCGCAGCTCGGCTCCCATGAGATCGAGCCGGGAGAGGTAGCCGGAGACGTCCAGATCCGGATACTCCTGGTGGGCGACGAGTAGCGCGGCCTCCGCGAGGTCGAAAGCGCCGTCGTCGGTGGAGAGAATGTCGCTGAGCCGCCGGTTAGCGCGGGGCTCCGTCACCTGAGCCTCCAACGGCGAAATTATACACCGGGGCTTCCGCGGCCCTTTTCCGCCTTTCCCTCGGCGTCTAGGCGTTCGTGTCATCGGTCCGTGCCACGGGCTTCCAGTCTTCTTTCTCGAAACGCATCTCCACGAGATCGGCCACCCGCTTGATGTCGGACATGGAGGAGGGGTTTCCGCACGTGAGGACGACGGTGCGCGAGGGATCGAGCCGCGCGCGGAGGGCCTCGCGCGCAGGGCCGCTAGCGGCGAGACGGGGCTTCACCGCCTTCGCGAGCGCCTCCTCGTAGCGCGCGGTCTTCTCGCCGCGCGCCGTCGCCTCCTTGAGGTCTTCCTCCTCCTTCAGGGGGAGCTCGAAGACGTGGCGCAGCAGGTTGTTGGCCCGCCCGACGGCGAGCGCGTCGTCGGATCCCGAGGGGCGGCTGACGGAGGCGACGTAGGCGAAGTCGAACCGCCGAGCGGCCTCGATCGCGACGAGCTCGTCGTGATACGCGAGCTCCTGCACCGTTCGGTTGGCGTGGAGCAACGTCACGCGGTACGCGGGAGGCCGCCCCTGCGCCGCCTCGTGGTCGAGCTGCTTCGCCATGGCCGCAAAGGGGGCGAGCCCCGTCCCCGTGCCCACGAAGAGCACGCTCTCGAAGCCGGCGGCCCGCCGGTCGAGCGTAAAGTCGCCCGTGATGCGCTCCACGTAGTCGAGCGACGCCCCGTCCCGCGGATCGAGGGCGAAGAGCGCCTCCGTGAGCCGCCCCAGCACCTCGCGGTCGCCCGTCTCCAGCACCACGTAGAACTCCAGGTACCCGTCGCGCTCCGTCTCGAACGGCGCCGAGGAAATCGAATACGAATGGGTGACGGGCCCCCGCTTCTGCCGCCCCTGCCCGTCGAGGTCGGGCACGTAGTGCACCTGCCCCTTGGCATCCACGGACCGCCGCGTGAGCCGGCAGCCGTCTCGCCGAAGGGCGATGTACTGCCCAGCCTTGTAGACGGGGAAGGGCTTCCCGGCCTCCGGAACGAGCCGAAACAGCGCAAGCAGCGGCCCAAGCTGTCGCCACCCGCCTATCGTCCCCCGCCGCCTCTCGACCATCGACCCTCCGAATCGGAGAGGTTACAAGACGCCTCGCGGCCAGGCAATCGGAGGCACCCGCATGGGAGCCGGCACCCGAGAATGTGCGCCTCGTCATCAACCCCGCAGCCTGGATAGACTGGCCGCCATGTCTGCCTATCTCGACACGCATTCCCGTTGCCAGTCGGTCTTACGTCATGCGTTCCAGAGGACTACGACTACAGCACGGCTTGTGGCGGTCGAGGATAGACTGACCAAGGAATCGGGATAGGCTGGTCAGCCTACCTTGTTGTTCTGCGGACCACACGGTGCGCCGCATTAACTTGGTCGCCCATGCACGCCGAAAGAGACTTGCATGAATCGAAATGAAAGCTACCCAGCCTGGGTCCGCTTGCTCGGACTCTTCGGGCTGGGCATCCTGGCATCCGGTGTGGTGCACAGGCTCCCCGCACCGGACTACTGGGGGGCCGCCGGGTCCCTGATCACCTGCTGGACGGTGATCCACCTGCGCCGCCGGAGCGGCCCAGGCTCCCGGGCCGAGCGGACCGTGTGGGCGATCTTCCTCGCCCTCATGCCGGTCGTCTACGTCGCGGCCTGGATCCGGGCGGGCGTCGCCAGGGAGGCGCTCGGGGTCGAGATCGTCGGGCTCGTCGCCTTCGGCCTCGCCGCGCTCCTCGGCCGCCGCTCGCCCTGGTTCGTCGTCGCCGGGATCGGCGCGCACGGCCTCTGGGACGCCTGGCATATCGGGCACTCGGCGTTCCTCGGCCCTCGCTACATCACGCGCTGGTACGCGGTCTTCTGCCTGGTCGTCGATGTGGGCTTCGCGGCCTACGCGGCGTCCGTGCTCCGCAACCTCGCGGCAGGTAGCCAGCGGCCGCGGGCCTGCCATGACATGAGCCGCAGAACTACGAGATGCACCTGAGCGGAGCGCAAGCGACGGACGCTCGCAGGTTACCTCGGTGCTATCCGGGCCGAGGTGGTGCGACGTGTGGGGCATGATCTTGCTGGTCCTGGTCGGTCCATCGGCTCCCCAAGAATCGGCGAAACGCTTGGGCGAGGTCCGCGGCTTCATTCAAGCCAATGGCGCCCGCCAGGCCTTGTCGACACTGTTCGCCGACGACCAGCGGTGGGACCTGATGCTCGACGATATCGCCACCGGCACACAAGAATGGCTCAGCGTGGCAGCTGAACTGCGCGCCGTGTCCGACGCTCACGCGGGCGCGACGCTGGCCATGGCGATTCAGGAGGCCCTCCCTCGGAATCCAGTCGGCGTTCTAGGCCTGGTCGCCGCCCAGCGTTTTACCGTTGCGGACGCGTGCGGGATGTACGGATTTGGGCAGATCGAGGACGAAAGACCCATGCGCGTGCTCCTGGGTCTCGTGGACAAGCGCACGGATGCCGTTTCCCGCGTCACGAAGCGCGGCCTCTCGGCTGTCCGCGATGGCTGTCTCAAGGAATTGAGGAGCCTCCGAGTGGCTCTTCAAGAAGTGGCCGGATAACAATGGATTGGCTGAAGAAGTCCGCGCCGTCTCGGAACCGCGGCCTTCGCAGCTCAATCCAGTGTTCGACAGGCCTGAGGAGGATCCACGTGGGTCGGGCATTGGCGATCGTGCTCATCGCCACTTCGGCGGCGACTGCCGCAGGCCAATCAAGCCGCCGTGGCTTGTTTGTCTCACCAAGGGCTGTCTTTACTGGGTGGCACTCGGGCTGGCAAGCGCACACCTTCTAGCCACGATCTCCGTTGTGTACCTCGCCGTAAAGCACGGCCGAGGATCGAGGGTTGTCGCTTGAACTCGAGGCCGTAGAGGCCGCAGAACGACACGATGCAGGAGACGAGGCACGGCTAGAATGAAGCCTCGCTGCTGATCTTGGTGTTCGCCACTAGGAGGGGGACGCGCTGCCGATCGCCCTGGCCAGGTCGCGGGTGGAGGCTCCTAGCGCGAGAAGCGAGCGTATCAGCAGATCGATTGACACCGTCGGATCGCCCCCTTCCATCTTGGCAACTCGCGATTGACTCGAGCGAATGCGTTTTGCGAAGGCGGTTTGCGTCAGGTTCTGCTTTCGGCGTCGAGCCTTCAGACTGTCGGCTAGACGGACTCGGAGCTCGACGTATGCCGCTTCCTGTTCCGAGAGGTCCAGGAATTCCTGTGCACTTCCGAGCCGCCAGCCCTTCCTCTCGAGCTTCTGTCTCTTACTTCGTCGCATCGTCGTATTCCTTCAACCGCTTTTGACAGGCCCCGATCACCGCGGGCGGGGTCTGGTTGGTCTTCTTCCGAAACACCTCTGCTATCACGATGGCGTCTGGGTCTACCCTATAGACGATGCGCCACGTGATCCGCTGGTCGACGACACGCAGCTCGTGGCAACGAGGACCGATCACCGGCATCGGCCGCGAGTGGGGCATCCCCAGGCTCTTGCCTCGTTGTAGCTCCCGGAGCAGGTACCCAGCCTCCAAGCGTGCCGGCTGCCCAAACGGTGGCGTCTTCACCTCTCCGTGGAGCCAGGCCAGGGGCTTGTCCTGTCGGCTCACGTCAGGCATGATATGTCAGAAGTGACATCGACGCAAGCGAACAAAGCACAGTTAGTTCATCGCGCCGGCGCCGCCGGTTAAGCGCGGTAGCGGACACTGGGAGGTCGAGCAAGCATGACGGCGATCAACTACCTCTTCCTCCCGACAAGATCCATACCCTGCCGACTTGGCGCTTCGTCGTGCATTTCGTCATTGAAACCCCGCAGGAAGGCGCTGCCCTGGCCAAGGCGCGCGCAAGCGGCCGAACAGCCTTGCGGACTACGAGTCGGACTTCTGGAAGATCTGCGGGAACATGGGCGCAACGCAGGAGTCTTGGGCGACATTTACTATGAGGCCATCGACTGGCAGGAATAGGTGCCATTGAAGCCGAGGACCGTTGAAGCAATGACCGTCATTTCCCTGGAGCTACGACGGGCTGAGCAGCTTGTCCGAGAGTTCACGGAGAGGCGGAGCCCTCCCCACGTGCGCGATCAGGTCTCAGTTCGGCATAAAACGCGGGGGGCTTCGGTCACCATCTTCGAGCGCCGCGCGGCCTGGCGAAAGCCTGGGGGGTGGACGGAGAGTGACGTGGCCCAGAATTCGGCGCCAGAAGACGGGTGAATGGGTACTCTACTGGCGGGATCGGAACGGACGCTGGCACAAGTACGACGATGTGAAGCCCACGAGGAATCTGCCGGTCATCCTCGCCGAGGTCGACCGAGATCCAACAGGAATCTTTTGGGGATGAGGGCCAAGGCGCGACCCACACAGCTCTCTCGGTGTTGCGCCGACGTGGCGGTCAGTGGGATGAACCTCACAGCACGCGTGCCGGCGGGTGGGTGTTGCGTCGATCGGTTGAGGATACCGGGTGTTACACGGACCCTGAGACGATCGCAGAACGCGGCGAGTAACGCCCAGGAGCAAGGGTCGGCGGCAATTCTGCCGAAGACAGAGAGTGAGGAACGCTCATGCGGACTGCCCTTTCCGCCGTCATGGTTTTCGGGCTGGATGTCGTCTTCGCCTCCGCCCAAATCTACCGTGTGGCGGAGATGAACACCGACGAAATTCGTGCGCTCGACCGGGAGAAGACGGTCGTGATGCTGCCAGGTGGCATTCTGGAGCAGCACGGACCCTACCTGCCGTCGTTCGCGGATGGCTACGTGAGCGAGCGTGTCACGCAGACGATCGCGGAGGCGATCGTAGCCAGACCAGGATGGAAGGTACTCGTCTTCCCTGTGGTTCCGCTCGGGGTGGGCGCAGCGAACGAGATCGGAGGGAAGTACGCGTTCGATGGTAGTTACACGGTGCGCTCTTCGACCCTACGGGCAGTCTTCATGGACTTGGCGACCGAGCTCGGTGAAGGAGGGTTTCGCAAGGTTCTGGTGGTCCATTTCCACTTGGCCCCGAACCAGAGCCGTGTCCTGGACCAGGCCGCCGATTATTTTGCTGATACCTACGGAGGGCAGATGGTCCACCTTGTCGGCCTGATGCCAGTCATAGTGAGCTACGTGGGCGGTGCCCAAAAAGCGAGTGAGGCCGACCGGACGGAGAACGGGTTCGGCGTTCACGCCGATCTTGTCGAGACCAGCATCAGCCTTTTCCTCCGCCCAGACCTGGTTGCAGCGGGTCACGTGGACGCACGCCCCTTCACGGGAGGCAGCATCAGCGAGCTCATTCCGAAAGCGGAGGACGCAGCCTGGCCGGGCTATCTTGGATCGCCACGTCACGCCCGAGCCGATATCGGCGCAGCGGCGCTGTCGTCGATGTCGAACACGATGGCCGACCTCGCACTGAAGATTGTGGATGGGTTCGACTATCGGCAGATACCGCGCTACGGCGAGGTGACGAAGAACGACCCGGGCAACGCCAGCATCGACCGACGTGCTCTTGCTCACGAGCAGGACAATGAACGGAAGCAGGCCGCGTGGCTCAAGAAGAAGGGGCTCCAATAAGTGGTCATGGTCGATGGGAGCCAGCCAGTACAAGGCAAGGCTGCCGGGCGAGGGAATCCGCGACGCCGCCCAAGGGGATGAAGCAGACGCGTCCCGGGTTAAGGGGAGTTACGAATGAGCGCGAGGCGCTGTTTGGTCATCGGACTGGCGGCGGTGTCGGTGTCTGGCAGCTCTCGAAAGGTGGCCGCGGAGGATCCTGTGGCCGCGGCCGAGAGCGCAGCCAAGGCGACAGCGGCTACTCCGGAGGGCAAGAAGTACGAGGCCGAGGTCGCCACGGCGTTCGGTCGAGACCAGGGGAAGCGCATTCAGGCCTGTGCCCGGGAGGTCAAACGGCCTGACCTCTCGGACTTCCGTGTGTTCGTACGAGTCAGCGCAGCGGGTCAGGTCGAGGAAGCTCTAGTCAGGCCGAGCACCAATCTCGCGGCCTGTTTGCGGGGCAAGCTCGAGGCCTGGAAGCTCGGGGCGCCTCCCCGACCTGACCAATGGGTCAGCGTGGAGGTCAAGCTCAAGAGGAAGTAGCGGCGCCTCGGTCGCCGGGGTCGTTTCCGCGGGTCGCCGAGAGTAGAATCATCTCAGCGGACGGGGTTACCGTGAATTTCAAGGTCGAACTCGAGCAGGAAGAGGACGGCCGGTGGATCGCAGAGGTCCCCGAACTGCCCGGTGTACTCGCCTATGGGGCGTCGCAAGACGAGGCACGCGCGAAGGCGCAGGCGCTAGCCCTTCGTGTTCTTGCTGACCGCCTTGAACACGGCGAGGCGAGCCCACAGCTGCTGAGCATCTCGTTCACGGCGGCGTGAGTTCCTGGCCCCGCACACGCGCCAAGCGAGTGCTGGCTGCCCTGATCAAGATCGGCTGGACAGTAAAGCGTCAATCCAGCTCACACCGCGTTCTCTCTCGGGCAGGCTGGGCGGACTACGTCTTCGCATTCCACGACGGCGAGGAGATCGGTCCGCGAATGCTGAACGCATCGGGAAGAAAACTGGGCTCAAGCCCGAGGATCTCTGAGAGCGCCGTGTAAACCGTGCGTGGTCCGCCTGGGCGGAGCATCACGAGACCGTGCGGGGCTGGGTGCCTCTATAATCCGGCCGATGCCTCCCTCGAACGCCCCCGCTGACTATCGCTTCTGCCCCTACTGCGGGACCGCGCTCCAGCAGAAGGTCCTGCGGGAGGGCAACCCTCCTCGAGCGTGGTGCGATGCTTGCGGCTTCGTCGCCTACCTGGACCCCAAGGTGGCGGTCTGCACGATCTCGATGCTCGACGGGGGCATCGTGCTCGCGAAGCGCGCCAACCCGCCCGAGAAGGGGAAGTGGGTGTTCCCCGGCGGGTTCGTGGACCGCGGGGAGACGGCACCGGACGCCGCGATCCGCGAGACGCAGGAGGAGGTCAACCTGCGGGTCGGCCTCACGGGCATCCTCGACGCGTATTCGGTACCGGGCGAGGACGTGCTCGTGATCGTGTACGCGGCCCACGTGCTCCACGGCCGGCCCGAGCCGGGCCAGGAGACGGAAGCCGTGGCCGCGTTCAAGCCCGAGGACATCCCGTGGGACGAGCTGGGCTTCCAGACGACGCGTCTGGCGCTCCTCGACTACCTGCATCGCTTCTACCCGCGCGTGCGGGTGCGATGAGCGGTGGAGGGCTACCGCTTCGTTCGGCCCGTCGATCTCCGCTTTCGCGACATCGACGCCGTGGGCCACGTCAACAACGTGGTCTACCTGACGTACATGGAGACGGCGCGGATCCTGTGGTGGATCGAGGTCACGGGCCACCGGGACTTCCGGAACTTCGGCATGATCCTGGCGCGGACCGAGATCGACTACCGCGTGCCCGCCTCGTGGGGGGATCGGATGGAGGTCGGGGTGCGGTGCGCCTCCATGCGCCGGTCGTCCTTCGTTCTCGAGTTCCGCGTGGCGGAGCCCGACGGGGGACGGGTCTTCGCCGACGCCCGCAAGGTGCTCGTCCACTACGACTACGACGCGGGCCGCTCCGTTCCGTTGCCTCCCGGCCTACGGGAGAAGCTCAAGGCCCAGGACCCGGAGCTGAAGGAAGAGTAGGTGATCCCCCTCACGCGGTAGGCGTCCCCGCCTTGCGTCCGCGCTTCCGCCGCCGTACTCTCGCGCCCAGAAACGGAGGCTGAATGGCGCGAACGGTCCGTTGTCTGGGGGTGCTCGTCTTCCTGGCCGCGGTCTCGGCCGCGGCGGAAGACCGGAGCGGCGAGGTCCCGGGTCTCCTCCTCTCGCTGAAGAGCGATCAGGCGCCTATCCGCGCGGGAGTCGCCCGCACGCTCGGGGAGATCGGGCCCGCGGCCAAGGACGCGGTTCCCGACCTGACCGCCGCTCTCCGCGACGGCGACCGGGACGTCCGGCAGAACGCCGCGCAGGCGCTCGGCAACATCGGGACCGCGGCCCAGCCCGCGGCGGCGGAGCTCTCCGCCGCCCTCAAGGACAGCCAGTGGCAGGTGCGACGGGCCGCCGCCTACGCGCTCGGCCGGCTGGGGACGCGCGACGTGGAGCCGGCGCTCAAGGCCGCGCGCAAGGACAAGAACGACGCCGTGGAAAAGGCGGCCAAGGCCTCGCTCGACCAGATCAAGAAGCTGCCCAAGCCGAAGAAGAAGTAGCCGCCCGCTCCCTCAGCGTTTCGGGCCCAGGCCCAGCGACGAGACGTCCATGGTGTGCGTGTAGAGCTTGCGCTCGCCCGGCTTCGCGTCGCGGCCGCTCGCGAACGCGAGGGTGCGCCCGTCCGGGGAGAGCGCGGGGAAACCGTCGAACCCGTCGAAGAAGGTGAGCCGTTTCTCGGTCTTCGTCTCCAGGTCGCCGAGGAAGATCTCGAAGTTGTGGGGCGGCAGCATCTTCACGAAGACGAAATGCCGGCCGTCGGGGGCCGGGTGGGGCGACCAGTTCACGCCGGGATCGCTCGTGACCGCCCGCGTCTCCTCGCCGTCGTCGCGGATCGTGAAGATCGTCATCGGCATGCCGCGCTGCCCCTGGTCGGATCGCTTCCACGCGCGGTAGAGGATCGTCCGGCTGTCGGGAAGGTAGAAGGCTCCGCCTTCCTGCCATTCCTCGGTGCGCGTGATCTGCCGCTCTCCCCGGCCGTCGGCGTCCATCCTCCAGAGGTCGAGCTTGCCGTCCGTCTGGCGGGTGAAGAGGATCCACCGGCCGTCCGGGGAGACGGAGACCTCGGCGTCGTACACCGGGTTCGTCGTCAGGCGCTTCCGCTCCGTCCCGTCGAGGCGGGACGCGTAGAGCTCCGCCCCCTGCGGGTAGTCGTTGGGGTCGGAGAAGCTCCCCTGAGGGAGGTCAGGGTGGTCGCGCGTGGAGGTCCAAACGAGGTGCGATCCGTCGGGAAAGTAGTAGGAGCACGCGTCGGCGCCCTCCCCGTTGATCCGGCGGATCGCCGAGCCGTCGAGGCTCACCGTGTAGACGTGGTGGACCCGGTCGCCCGCGAGCTTGGCGTTGCCGACGAGGCTCTGGCCGTCCGGCGAGAAGTAGAGCTCGGCCGCCTCCTCCAGTCCCGGGATCCGGCGGACGGGCAGCTCCGGAGACGGCTCCTCGGCGAGGAGCGCCG
Source organism: uncultured Acidobacteriota bacterium (assembly GCA_963742595.1). Lineage (GTDB taxonomy): Bacteria > Acidobacteriota > Vicinamibacteria > Fen-336 > Fen-336 > CAVPGH01. The sequence goes on from CAVUMT010000005.1 coordinate 48,459, forward strand.
TCGCAAGCAGGACGGCCGCGGCGACGGGGCCCTTCATCGGCCGCCCCTCACGACGGAGGCATGGGCTCGATCTCGGCCTTCCCCCGGTGACAGAGCCAGCAGTTGATGCGCTCCGGCGGGAGGTCCTCCACGAAGTAGCGGGCGGAGTTCGCCCGCATGTCCTGCACGAGCTTGATCATCCTCCGCGCGTCCTTCTTGTGCGGCTTGTCGTCGCGGTCGTACTCGTCGAGGACGTGACAGAAAGTGCACTTCACGCCGAGCTGATCCGCGAAGGACTCCATCGTGGCCTTAAGCTCCCGCGGCGAGATGTCCTTGGGGAGGACCTGCAGGTTCTTCGGAGCCGTCGCCGCCGGCTTCTGGGCGAGGAGACCCGGGGCGAGCAGGAGGACGGCTCCGGGAAGGAAGAGGACGAGGGCGAGCTTGCCGTTCATGGGTCTTGCGTTTCTCCTGTCGGCGTGCCGATGGTGGGGGCGGGACGAAAGCGCTCCTGGACCAGGGCGAGGACGGATTCGATCTCCTCGGCCGTGAGCTTCTTGCCGAAGGCGGGCATGTCGTCTCCGCGCCCCTCGCGGACCGACTGTCGAAGCCTCGCAATCGGGGCGTCCTTCCAGAAGTCGGGGTCGGTGAAGTCGGGGGTGGCGAGCGCGAACGAGCGGGCCTGGGGTCCGTCTCCCTTCCCTTCGCCCCCGTGGCAGTCGCGGCACTCGCTCGTGAAGATCTCCTGCGCGCGCGAGGCCAGGCCCTGCTCGTAGCTGGGCTTCGGGAGTAGGGAGCGGTCTTCGTAGCGGGACAGCCCCGTGAGGCCGGCGACGAAGAGCCCGAGCCCGGCGGCCGCGGCGCCGCGCTGACGGAGCGTCCCCGGGGGGAGGAAGGGAAGGCCCACGGCGAGGCCGAGCCCGACCGCGGGCACTACTAGGCTGCGCAGCCACTCCAGGCCCTCGACGTACTTTCCGAGCTGGAAGAGCCAGAGGAAGTACCACTCGGGACGGGGCACGTACCCGGTGTCGGCGGTGCGGGCGCGCGGCTCGAGAGGCGCCGGGACGGCGGCGGCGAGCCCGAAGAGCAGGACGAGCACGAGGAAGGCCGCGGCGAGCGTCCGTCGGCGTCTCTCGGCGTCCGCGAGGGCGGCCCGGACCTCGCCGAGGAGGAAGAGGGCTACGAGGACGGCGAGGAACGGCAGGAGGGAGACGTGCAGGGCGTAGAACCGCGGGAGCGTCGAAGCGTTGACGTCGCCGCCGCCCCGGAGCACCTCCGCGACGTGAGGACCCACGACCGGCGCCGTCTCGACGATCCCGAGGCGGACGAGCGTGCCCCAGTACGCGTTCTGGTCCATGGGCAGGAGGAAGCCGGTGAAGCACGAGCCGAGCACGAGGCCGAAGAGGACGACGGCTCCCCACCAGGCCCGGCGCCCCGCGAGCAGCCGTCCCTCGAGGAACGAGGCGAGCAGGTAGAGGGCCCCCGCGACGACGAGCCCCGAAGACGCGTGGTGGTGCAGGGAACGCAGGAAGGCTCCGAGCCCTCCCTGCCGGCGCACATCGAGAACGGCGTCGAAAGCCTCGGCCGAGGAGGGGACGTAGGACGCCATGAGCCCCCAGCCGCTGGAGGCGAGCGCGAGCAAGAGGAGGAAGGACGCGGCGGCGGCCGCCTCGCGGAGGAGGGAGAGCAGCCTCATGTACCGATCGGCTCTTTGCGGCTCGAGCCCGCACGAAAGCGCTGGTAGCGGACGAGCAATCGTCCCCGCTCCACCCGGGTCTCCAGCCGATCGAGGGGGCGGGGAGCGGGCCCCTCCTCGGCTCGTCCCTCGGCGTCGAAGCGGCTGCGGTGGCAGGGACAGGTGAAGCCGTCGTCCTGCCGACGGACGAGACACCCGGTGTGCGTGCACACCGAGCTCAGGACCTCGATCGTCTCTCCCCGTAGCCGCACGTAGACCGCCTCGTCCGTGGTGACGTTCCGCCAGCGATCGCGGCGGCCGAGGTGGAGGGTGCGGCCCTCCCACGCCTCGTTCTCGAAGCGGGCGGCCGGACCGAGGTCGGCCCATTCGGCTTCCCCCGTGACGCGCCGGCGGGCGGAGCGCCACCAGTAGCCGAGGCTGGGAGCGGTGACGAGTCCGACGAGGAGCGCGAGCGCGCCCTTCCAGGAAGCGAGGATCTCGCGCCGGAGCATAGGCAAAAAATGGGGCGCACCGCCGTCCGATCGGTGCGCCCCCTGTCGAAGCTTACCCGATCAGCCCCGGCACTTCACGGAGGCGACGGCAGGCGGAGGTTTCGGAGCCGGAGCTCGAGCGACCACGGCTCGCGCCCGCGCTCCTTCCGGGTGGCGGTGCGGCCGGCGGGGAGCCAGTAGGCCCCCACCTTCTCGTAGGAGTCGGAGGTCGTCTCCACCGACACCTCCACGTCGTCCTGGTTGGAGTAGTACGTCAGGTCGTAGGCCACCGCGATCGTCCGGTCGTCCTCCGTCCGGATGAGCGACCGGTTCGTGACCACGAAGCGGAGGCGGCCCGCGGAGCGGCTCATCTGCCTGATCCCGCCGTCGTGCAGGAGGTAACGGGTGGCCATCGGGTCACCCTCGGCCACGACCTGCACGTCGCCGTCGGGACCGGGGCGACCTTTCTGGAACGTGGTGCCCTTGTGCTCCTCGTCGAACGCCCGAAGCCGGCGGAAGGTCACGAAGGAGCTGATCTGGTTTCGGACCGCCGCCTGGGCCGCCTCCGTGGGAGCCTCCACCGTGACGCGGAAGGCCCGGTCCACCGCGAACCGGCCGGTTACGGGCGGTCCCCCCGCCTCGCTGTACTCGAAGTTCCCCTGGAACCCCGGGAACTTCGCGTCCCACGTGTAGCGCTTCTCCGACGCCCGCCGCAAGAGCGCCCGCGCCGAGGCGTCGTCCCGGGTCCCCAGGAGGAGTGTGTCCTTCCTCGCCAGCTTCTCCACGTCCCGGATGTCGGTCACGGGGACGCCCCCGAGGCGGGCGAGACGCAGGCGCGCGTCGATCCTGACCTCCGTCGCGCGCCGGGCCCGGTTCACGAGCTCGTACCGGTAGGCCACGAGGCCCACGTTCTCCGCGAAGTAGTGGTACGAGTCGGACGTGTAGTCCGAAGAGTCCATCTCGAGCCGCACCTTGAGGCAGCCCGGAAAGACGCCGAGGGGGGTCGCCACGTCCTCGCGAGGAAGCAAGGTCGTGCGGAAGCTGCGTCCGGTGTCGGCATTCACCGTCGTCCTGGGCTCTCCTTGTGCGAGATCCGGAGCGAAGAGGGGAACGGGGGGATCGTAGTAGAGGACGCGGCCGTCCTGGGCGGAGCTGTTGAGGTAGAGAGCACCCTCGCGCAACGAATACACGTGGTACGTCCCGTCGTCGCTCACGAGCTTGAAGGCGGGGCCGCCGCCCACGAACTCGACGCCCTCGAAGCTGCGGGTGCGCGACCCGGTGTGGGGCACCCGCCCCTCCGTGTTCCAGTCGTAGGTCCAGGAGTCGCCGAGGCGGAAGGGAAAGTACCTGTCGGTGACGCCGGTGGGGGACACGGGCGCGGCCGAGGTCAGCGCCAGGAGGAGCCCGGCCGCGAAAGGCGTCACTCAGAGCTTGCGGAGCTGGAGGCCGATCGTGAAGCTGCGGCCCCGCGCGGGCGCGAACTGGAACTGCTCGCGGTAGAACGCGTTTGTCAGGTTGTCGAGGTTCAGCACGACGCCCACGCCGTAGCGGTCCGCGCGCCGCCACTCGATGCCCGCTCCCACCCGGTGGAGGGTGAAGCCGTTCAGGCCGTAGACGTCCTGGGCGATGAGGAAGCGCGAGTCGATGAGGCCTTCCGCGACCCGCTCGACCTCGTTCTGGTGGCGGTTCGAGTATTCGAACCAGAGGCGGCCGCTGCGGTCGGACACCCGGACTCCGCTCATGAGCTTGAAGGGCGTGATGTTGTCCTGGGGAGTGCCCGCGAGGTCGACGCCGGTCAGGGGGTTCTCGCCCGAGAGGATCTCCCCGTGATTCCAGGACGCGCTCGCGAAGACGGTGACGAGGGCGCGGCCCACCGTGAACGGCGCTTGCACGTCGCCCTCGACGCCCTGGATGCGCACGTCGGAGAAGTTGATGGCCTGGGAGACCGTGCTGCTCGGGTTCGTGGGGGGGAGAGAGCAGCACCCCGAGGCCACGATCTCCGTGGAGATGAAGCCGTCGTACTTGTTGTTGAAGTAGCCGAGGGAGGCGGACACCCGTCCCGTGCGGACCTTGGCCCCGAAGTCGAGGTTCGTCCCCTTCTCCGGTCCCACCTCGATGTTGGGCACGATGTTGCCGATCGTCGCGGGCCCGGAGAAGAAGAGCTCCTCCAGGTTCGGGTGCCGATAGCTGCGCCCGTAGCGGGCGGTGAGGCTCACGTGGTCGTCGACCTTGAAGACGAGGCCGGCGTCCCCGGTGAAGGCGTCGCGGGCCACCGTCTGCCCGTCCAGGCTCGGGAGCGTCGCGGGGTCGATGGGGGGCTGGGCCCCCGCGACGAGGGACGCGACCTGGTAGCCGGGCGTCGCCTCGCTCCTCACGTGGTAGCTGTCGTAGCGGATCCCCGCCACGAGCTTGAGGCGCGGCGAGAGGTCCCACTCGTCCTGGGCGAAGATCCCGACGTCGCGGAACGAGGCGTCGGGCACGCGCACGGGCTGGGTCACGGAGGGCGGTCCGAGGGGTACGAGCGCGGGGAGCACCACCGCCGCGGGCCCGCGGGAGCCGAGCACCACCTGGCCCACGAGGTTCATCTGCGTGGAGCTCGTGCGCTCGTCCGCGCTCCGGTCTCGGTAGACGGTGAAGCCCGCGGTGAGCACGTTGCGCGGGGAGAGGAGGAACGTGTTCTGGACGTCGAGGCCCCAGGTGCTCACGTCCTGCTCCGTCGTGCTGTCGATGAGCAGGCGGAAGACGTTGATCGGAAAGAACGACTGGGCGGTGGGGGCGGGGAACTGCACCGGGATGTCGACGTTCTGGAGCTTCCGGTTCTGGTGCTGGTAGTAGACGGTGGCGGTGAGGGCGGAGAACCAGGAGGTGAGGTTCCGCACCTGGTAGCGGCCCGAGACCTTGTCGAGGTTGCTGAAGGGAAGCACGATGCCCTGGAAGAACTGGGGCGGCTGGAAATCCGGGAAGCCCACGCTCTCCGCGTGGCGGCGCACGTACTTGAAGCGGACGCTCTGCTTGTCGTCGATGGCGAAGAGGGCCCGCGCGTTCAGGTTGTCGCCCTCGAAGCCGGAAGTGGGGACGACGCGGCTCGTCCGCACGAAGGGCGCGTTGAAGGGATCGGGGAACGCGTTGAAGTTGAACCCGAAGTTGTCGTCGATAGTGTCGGCCTGGGTCAGGCAGGGGTTGCGCGTCGTGCCGCCCACCGGGCACGGTCCGCCGAAGAGCGGCTGGGAGTCCTCGAGCACGTCGCTTTCGCCGCCGCCGGACTCGTAGTCGTCGAACTGCTCGAGCGATCCGGAGACGCCGACGGCGAACCGGGGGCCGGCGACGCCCAGCCGGAGAGCGCCCCGACGGCCGTTCTCGTTCGTGCTGTAGTACCCGAAGAGGCCACCCGTGAAGCGGACGCGGTCTCCGAGCTGGGGCTGGTCCGTGATGATGTTGATCGTGCCGGAGAGCGCGTCCGTGCCGTAGAGGACGGACCCCGAGCCGCTCGCCACCTCGACACTCTGCACGGCATCCACCTCGGCGAGCCCCACCTCCACCCCCGCGCGGTCGGTGGCGGTGCGCGCGTTGTTCAGCCGCTCCCCGTCCACGAGGACGAGGACGCGCGTGGAGTCGAGCCCGCGCAGCCGCGGGCGCACCTGGAAGGGGCCGTCGCCCACGGGGGTGATGCCCGGGACCTCGATCATGGCGTCGCCGGTCGAGGTCGCGGTCCGCTCCCGGATCTGGGCCTGGCCGATCGTCTCCGCCCGCAGCGGGATGTCGAGGGTGTCGCGGGCGCTCCGGGTGGCGGTGACCATGACGTCCGCGGTCAGCGCCCCCACGGACAGGGCGAAGCTCACCTCGACCGTCTCCTCGGGAGACGCGAGGGAGAGGGTGCGCGCGTCCTGCGAGAAACCGGAGACGAGGGCGGAGAGCCTGTAGATCCCGACGGGGACGGCGGAGAAAGAGTAGCGGCCGGCCGCGTCCGTGGCCGCCGCCGTCTCCACTCCCGTGGCGACGTTCTCCAGCGCGACGCTCGCGGCGGGTAGAGCCCCCCCGCCGGCGTCCGTCACGGCGCCCCTGATCTCGGCGGCCCCCGCCAGAGCACCGGGCGCCGTCCACAGGAGAAGGAACATCCACCTCGAGCCGCTCATCGATTCACCCCGGTGAAACCCGCAGTCTAGATCAGATACGCCGTACGGAGTGGCTCTTGACGGCCAGGACGATCGGCAGCCCCGGCCGGAGTCCGAGCGCGTCCACGGCCCCGGGGGTCACCCGGGCGAGCCACTGGACCTCCGGAATAGCACCTTCGAGGACGCAGCGCAGCGTCGCGTCCAGGCTCGTGCGCTCGATCGCCGCCACCTTTGCGGGATAGAGGTTGCGGGCGGAGATCCCGCGCACGGGCTCGGTGGCCACGAGCAGGTCCTCGGCGCGGACCGCGAGCGTGAGACGGCTCCCCACGGCCGGAGGGGCGGCGACGAGGGGGATCGCGATCCGCAGGCCCGAGTCGAGGGCGACTTCGGTGACGCCGCGCGCCTCGTCGTGTCCCGCCACCCGCCCCGCGAGCACGTTCTCGAGGCCGCCCTCCGACTCGCGGGCGACGCCGGGCGTCGCGAGGAGATCCATCGGCCGCCCCGTCGCCTCCACGCTGCCGTCGCGGAGCAGCACGAGCCGCTCCGCGATCGCGAGGGCCTCGCCGACATTGTGCGTGACGTAGAGGCAGGGGATCCGCCACTCGTCCCGGATCCGCAGGAGGTAGGGGAGGACGCGCTCCTTCAGAGCCACGTCGAGCGAGGCGAGGGGCTCGTCGAGGAGGAGGACCCGCGGCCGTGTGGCGAGGGCGCGCGCGAGCGCGACCCGCTGCTTCTCCCCACCCGAGAGATGCGCCGGATACCGGTCCAGCAGCGATCGGATCTCGAGGGTGTCGACCGCGGTCTCCACCGCGGAGTCCCCGTCGCGCGCCCCGAAGCGGACGTTGCCGCGGGCGGTGAGGTGGGGAAAAAGGCCCGCGTCCTGCGGCACGTAGCCCACCCGACGGGCTTCCGGCGGGAGATGGACGCCCGCCGACGAGTCGAGCAGCACGTCGCCGTCGAGCGTGACGCGGCCGCGGGCCTTGCGGCGCAGCCCCGCGATCGCCTCGAGCAGGGACGTCTTGCCGGAGCCCGAAGGGCCCATGAGCGCGGTCACTCCCGCTCCGAGCTCGAGGTCCACGCGGAGGGTGAACCGGGGCAGGGGCAGCTCGAGGCGCGCCTGGATCACGCCTCGATCCTCCGCGCCCGCCGGCGGGTGATCCACTCCGTGAGCCAGAGGGCCGCGAAGGCGAGCACCACCGTCACCCCCGCGAGGACGAGCGCCCGGTCGTCCCGGCCGATCTGGCTGTCGTGGAAGATCGCGAGGGCGAGCGTCTGGGTCTTCCCGGGGATGTTGCCCGCCACCATCACCGTGGCCCCGAACTCCCCGAGCGCGCGCGAGAAGGCGAGGACGGTCCCGGCGAGGACGCCGCGCCAGGCCAGAGGCAGCGTCACGCGGAAGAAAGCGGCCACGGGACTGCACCCGAGCGTGCGGGCGATCCCCACGAGCCGGGGATCCACCTCCTCGAAGGCCGTGCGGGCGGAGCGCACGAGCAGCGGGAACGACATCACCGCGGTCGCCAGGAGCACTGCCTTTCCGGTGAACACGACCTCCACTCCGCGCGCGGCGAGCCAGGCCCCGAGGGGGGCGCGGCGGGCGAGGAGCTCCAGGAGCAGGAGGCCGACGGCAGTGGGGGGCAGGACGAGCGGCAGCGACAGGAGGGTCTCGAGCGCGCCCTTCCCCGGGCCGCGGTAGCGGGCGAGGGCGAGAGCGAGGGCGATTCCGAAGGGCAGGATGAGGGCGGTGCTGAGAAGGGCGACCCTCAGGGTGAAGAGGAGGACGCCCGTCTCTTCGCTCGTCAGCAGGCTCTACTTCTCCCCGAGTACGAGGAAGCCGTGGCGGACGTACACGTCACGCGCGGCGGCCGACGTCAGGGCGCGGATGAGGGCGGCGGTACCCGCCTTCCTCGAGCCCGCGAGGGGGGCGAGCGAGTAGACGATGCGAGGGCCCTCCTCCTGCGGCACCGAGAAGGCGATCTCGACGCGCTTGGAGACGGCGGCGTCGGTCTTGTAGACGATGCCGGCATCGACGTTCCCGGACTCGACCGCGGAAAGGGCGGCGCGAACGTTGAGCGCGGGCACCACCTTGTCCGCGACCTTCGCCCAGAGCCCGGCCGACTCGAGCCACTGGCGGGCGTACACGCCGGCGGGGACGGCCTGGGGGTCGGCGAGGGCGAGCCGGCGCAGCGCGGCGAGGTCCGAGGCGGACCGGATGCTCGTTGCCGATCCCGCCGGGACCACGACGACAAGCACGTTCGAGAGAACGTCCACCCGATCCTGGGCGCGGACGAGGCCCGCGGCCACGAGGCCGTCCATCTGCGCGGCGTCCGCGGAAAAGAAGACGTCGGCGGGCGCGCCCGCCTTGATCTGGCGGGCGAGGTCGTTCGATCCCCCGAGGTTGAAGACGACCGTGTGACCGGTGGTCTTCTCGAAACCGGCGGCGACCTCCATGACCACCTCCGTCAGGCTCGCCGCGGCGAGGAGGCCCACCTCGCCGGCGGAGGCAGGTGAGCCGATGCTCAGGAATGGGAGCAACGCGCCCGCAACGACGCGGGGAAACCCGATCGACATGTCGAGACGCTACACCATCCCTCGAACGATGTGGGCCATGTGCCTACCTCCCGTTCTCGAAGCAGTGAGCGGAATGGGTAAGACTGTAGGCCGCCGCTCGGCGCCGAAGGAGGTTGGAATGAAGGGGACCCTCAGAACTTGTGGAGCGCTCACGCTGCTCGCGGCAACCGCGCATGCCGGCGACGGCGTGAGCGTTTCCGGTGGGTACTCGTTCCTGGAGTCACTCGAGGAAGGGGGGGGTAGCGCTCCCCTCGGCTTCTATCTTTCCCTCGCCGGCCGGGGCTCGAAGACGATCGAACTCGATCTCGGCTATCACCTGGACCAGGGCGACCCGCCCAGCGGGCGAGAGCCCACGCGCGAGACGCTCACCGCCATGGTCGGTCTGAAGATCGGCCGGCCCGGGGGCCGATCGAGCGGTCCCGACCGGGTCCGCCCCTACTTCCACTTGCTCGGCGGCTTGCGTCACGACTGGACCTCGGCCTACGGCGACCTGGGGTCCATCGAGGACACGGCATGGGGCGGAATGGCCGGCCTCGGCATCGACCTGAAGGCGGGCGGGAGCGTCTCCGTCCGGCTGGGAGCGGACTTCCAGATCTTCTTCGACGAGCGGGGAATCGACAGAACCGTCACGCTCAAGTCGCTGCGCGTCATCGCGGGGTTGACGTTCTAGTCGTTGACGGTGAGGTACGTGTAGCCCTCGAGGCCTTCTTCGTAGCGGCGCATGAGGCGGCCGGACTCGGCCATGGTGAGCCGCTTCTCGCGCAGCGCCACCTCCACCGCCCGCCGCACGCGCGAGACGAGGTCTTCCTTGCGAGTACTGCACGTAGGAGAGGACCTCGGTCACGGAGTCGCCCTCCACCACGTGCTCGACGCGGTAGTCGTCGCCGTCGAGCTTGACGTGGACGGCGTCGGTGTCGCCGAACAGGTTGTGGAGGTCGCCCAGGATCTCCTGGTAGGCGCCGACCAGGAAGCGTGCCGATGTAGTACGGCTCGCCGTTCAGGGGGTGCAGCTCCAGGAAGTGCTTCACGTCGCGCAGGTCGATGAACTCGTCCATCTTGCCGTCGCTGTCGCAGGTGAGGTCGGCCAGCACCGCCCGCCGCGTGGGCGCCTTGTTGAGCCGGTGGATGGGCAGGGTGGGGAAGAGCTGGCGCACCGCCCAGTGGTCGGGCAGCGACTGGAAGAGCGAGAAGTTGCAGTAGTAGGTGTCGGTGAGCTGCTTCTCCAGGCCCTCGAGCTCGTCCGGCACGTAGGGCAGGTCGCGGACGATCTTCAGGATCTTCTCGCAGGTGGCCCAGAAGAGCTCCTCGACGCGGGCGCGCGCCTTCAGGTCGAGGAAGCCCAGGTTGAAGGCGGTGATCGCCTCTTCCTTGATCTGGAGCGCGTCGTGGTAGGCCTCCTGGAAGTTCTTGCGCGAGATCGCCCTCGTAGGTCTCGTAGAGCTGCTGGATCACGCGGGTGCTCGTCCTCGGCCACCGAGTCGGGGATCTGCCCGACCAGGATCTCGTTCGTGCCGAGGACGTTGAAGACGAGCACCGAGTGGTGGGCCACGAGCGCCCGGCCCGACTCGGTGACGATGTCGGGATGGGGCACGCCCTTGGCGTTGCAGGCCTCCGCGATCTGGCTGACGATGTCGGCCGCGTACTCCTGCAGCGTGTAGTTCACCGAGGAGTGGAAGTTCGTCTGGCTGCCGTCGTAGTCGACGCCGAGGCCGCCGCCGCAGTCCAGGTAGCGCATGTTCGCGCCCAGGCCGTGGAGCTCGACGAAGATGCGGCTCGCCTCGCGCAGCGCGTCCTTGATCGCGCGGATGTTCGTGATCTGCGAGCCGATGTGGAAGTGCAGGAGCTGCAGGCAGTCGAGCATGCCCGAGCGCGCGGAGCTTCTCCACCGCCGCCACCATCTCCGCGGTGGTGAGGCCGAACTTCGAGCGGTCGCCCGTGGACTCCACCCACTTGCCCGCGCCCTTGGTGGACGAGGCGCGCGCGCACGCCGATCACGGGCCGGATGTCGAGGTCGCGGCGAGGCGGCGAGGATCGTGTCGAGCTCGCCCACCCGGTCCATGGTGATGATGACGCGGCGCCCGAGCTTCTGGGCGAGGAGCGCCGTCTCGATGAAGGCGCGGTCCTTGTAGCCGTTGCAGAGGATGAGCGCCTCCGGGTTCTCCTGGAGGGCGAGGGCCACGAGGAGCTCCGGCTTGGAGCCCGCCTCGATGCCGAGGTTGAAGGGCCGGCCGTACTCGATCAGCTCCTCGACCACGTGGCGCTGCTGGTTGACCTTGATCGGGTAGACGCCGCGGTAGCTGCCCTTGTAGTCGTTCTCGGCGATCGCCTGCTGGAAGGCGCCGCAGAGCTGCTCGACGCGGCGTCCTGAGGATGTCGGAGAAGCGGATGAGGAGGGGCAGGTTCAGCCCGCGGCTGCGGAGGTCGTCGACCAGCTCCTTGAGGTCGATCTTGGGAGCCGGTCCCCGCCGGGCGTGACCTCGACGTTGCCCGCCTCGTTGATGTCGAAGAAGTCGCGGCCCCAACCGTTGACGTTGTACAGCTCGACGGCGTCCTTGATCGTCCAGGCCCGGAGCTCAGTCTGCAACTTGCCCTGCCACCTCCTCGGGCGCTTGCGGAGGAACACCCCGCCGACAGAAGATCAGTGTATCGAGTAGCGGCACGGAAGTCCAGCGAAAAAACGGGGTTCAGCGGCTTCGTTCGCAGCTCCGCGTCGATCACCTCGCTGGAACTCCTCGAAGGGCGAGCGCGCCCGTCGATCATCCGCCCGTTGACGAAGAAGGTCGGGGTCGAGTTCACGCCCGCGCGCGTGCCCGTCCTCGAAGGCGGCGCGGATGGCGGCGTCGTGGCGGTCCGAGGCCAGGCAGGAGGAGAAGGCGGCGGGGTCGAGCTTGAGGCCCGCCGCCCGCGACTTCAGGTCCGCGTCGTCCATCGGCCCTTTCACGCTCATGAGGCTCCGGTGGTAGTCCCAGAACTTGCCCTGCTCGCCCGCGCACCGGGCGGCCCGCGCGGCGGGCATGGCCTGGGCGTGGCCGTCGAGAGGGAAGTCGCGGTGGACGAGCTGGACCTTGCCCGGGTAGCGGCTCAGGATCTGGTCGATCGTGGACTGGGCGCGGTGGCAGTACGGGCACTGGTAGTCGACGAACTGCACGATCGTCACGGGCGCGCCGTCGGGGCCGAGGCGTGGGCGCGCTCGCGGGCACGGGAACGGTGGCGCGGGGCGGCTCGAGCGCGATCTTCACCGCCGCCTTCTCCCGCAGGCTCCGCGCGAAGGCGACCTGGCGCTGCTGGCGGGCCCGATCCTTGAGGGCGGTGCGGATCTCGTCGAGCACCGCCTCGCGGGGCTTGCCGCCGAAGCGGGCCTGGTTCTGGGTGTAGATCGCCTCCACGGTCTTGGCGTCGGGCTCGGGGACCTGCCGGTCCACCTCGTCCTGGACGAGGTCCTTGACGGAGATGCCGCGCTTCTTGGCTTCGCTCTCGAGCAGGCGGTCGTAGACGATCTCGTCCAGGGCCTGTCGCCGGATCTCGTACTCCTCCTGACGGAGGCGGACGAGGCGGTTTCCGACACGCTCGTCCAGTTCCGCCGCGGTTACGGGCGCCCCCTCCACCTCCGCGACCACTCCTCCGCTGGGGGCAGGGGTGGCGGCAGGGCGGGGGGCGTCCGCCGCCGGCGAAGGGCGGCAGGCGACGAAAGCGACGAAGAGTCCGAGAGGTACGACGAGCGTCGTCCGCATCATCGGGGCTACTTCTTGGCGATCGTGACCGAGGTCAGGCGCACCGGCTCCTGGCCGTAGTTCTCGATCTCCACCTGCTTCTTGTCCTTGTCGTAGGTGATCTTCGTGCCCGTGGCGAGCTTGCCCTCGCCCTTCCCGTCCTTGCGGATGCGGATCTCGCAGACCATGAACTCGTAGTCGCGGCTGCGCGTGTTGTTCCGGAGCTCGTAGAAGCCCATGGGGCGGTCGGTCACGAAGACCAGGCGGAAGCCCCCGCTGGCCATGGGGAAGGCGCGGGCGAACGAGATGTCCCAGCCGAGGCTCTGCGTCGTGCGGATGAAGCCGGCCCGGGGCTTGATGTCCTGCACCATGTCCATGAGCTTGTCCTCGCCCTGCTCGACGAGGGTCGCGAGGAGCCTGTCCTTGAGCTCGTCGGGGGACCACCTCTCGATCACGATGTCGAGCGTCGTCGAACCGGCCCGGCCCACGCCTGAGAGGTTGACCGCGAAGGCGGTCATCCGGAGGGGGAGGCTGGGCAGGGGCGCTTCCTCCTGGGCCCGCGCGGATCCACTGGAGGCCAGGATCAGGGAACCCGTCACGAGAAGGCACACGAGCTTGGTTGCTGACATTTTTAGACCTCCGGACCTCCACTTCTATCAGCCGCGGCAACCCATGACAAGCGGCCGAGTGCCGAGCGTGTAGACTCGTGGCGGAATGAAGGGCGCGCGCGGACTCGCTGTCGTGCTCCTGTCCGCCCTCGCGTTCCTCGTCGCACGCTTCTCCCTGCACCGCGCGACCTTCGCCCTGCCCGTATCGAACGACGACGCCGTCCTCCTGCTCATGGCCCGCCACATCCTCGGGGGCGAGCTCGCCACCATCTTGTGGAACCAGCCGTACAACGGCGCGCTCGACGCCTACCTCCTCGCCCCCTTGCTCGTTCCCTTCTCGCACCACCTCGCCTTTCGGATGTACGAGCTCGTGTGCGCGATTCTCCTCGTCGTTCTGGTGTGGGGGCTCGCCCGGCGAGTGGGTGGGCCGGCCGCCGGGATCGCGGGGGCCCTTCTCGCGGCCTGGGGAACGCCCTACATGGCGCTCATGACAGCGACCGGGCCCCCCCCGAACTTCCTGATGCCCATCGTGACCGGCTTCCCGCTCGTGGCCGCGCTCGGGGTGCTGGAGCGGGAGGCCCCGCCTCTCCGTCCCCCTGTCCTCTTCGGCCTGGGTGTCGTCTGCGGCCTTGCCGTCTGGAACTCCTCCCTGGCGATCCCTGCCTTCACGGGGATTGCCGCGGGCCTGCTCGTCGCGGGGCTGCGGCCGCGTGTTTCGTCGTGCCTCTCCCTCATCGCCGGCTTCGCCGTAGGCGCGAGCCCCCTCCTCGTGGCGCGCTTCATCCGGGCTTCCGGTACGACGGTGGAGACCGCGTCGAGCGCCGTGACGGCCCTCAGGCCCCGATGGCTCTGGTTGAGCGGGCTCCAGGACCTGGGCGCCGCCGTCTTCCGGCTGGTTGGCCTCGAGGTCCCGCTCGTGGTGGACGGTCCGGAGCACGAGCCGCTGCCTCTCGCCGTCCGCCTCTGTCTGGGTACCGGTCTGGCGCTCGCCGTGTCCCTCGGTCTGTCCTCGCGCCGCGTCTGGCCGCTCCTGGGATGGGCGGCGGCCCTCGCCGGGGCGTTCGCCCTGTCGCGTCGGACCGGTCCGGACGACTTGCGCTACCTGTACGGGCTCAACGCTCCGCTGCTCGCCCTGGCGGGCGTGGGTCTGGCCCGCGCCTGGGCCTGGCGGCGGCCGGCAGGCGTCCTGCTCGGGCTGGCCGTTCTCGTGCCCTGGGGCCTGGGAGACCGCATCCTCGCGTCGCGATGGGGCGATTCCTCGCACGCGGTCCGGGTGTGGCAGGTCCCCGACGTCTCCGCTCCCTTGTCGCTGCTCGAGGGTCGGGGGCTGCGCAGCGCCTACGCCAGCCTCCAGTTCGCCACGCGCCTCACGCTCGAGTCCGGGGAGAAGATCATGGCCAGCCAGACGTGGAACGAGCGCATCCCCGGCGATCCCCTCCGTTTCCGCGACGAGGTGGACCTCGACCCGCGTCCCGCCTACGTGCTGCATCCGGCGCTCTCCCGGGGCATGCCTCGCGCCGCCGGCTTCCGGGAGCAGGTTCTGGGCACGGGCGGGACCTTCCGCGAGGAGCAGGCGGGGGACTTCTTCGTGTTCAGCGCGTTCGAGCCGCCCTTTGCCGAGTCGCGCCCCGTTCCCGATCGTGACCTCGCCGTGGAGACGGTCGCAGGAGAGGCGCTGGGCCGCGTCGTGCTCGACCGCGATCCCTCGACTGCGTGGACCGCGAGCGCCGGTCTGGCCAAGGGGGCGGGGCTCGTGGTGAACTGCGGTCGCACGCGGCGTCTGGGCGCGCTCGCCGTGCTCGTCGACCTCGACCGGTCTCCCCTGGCCGTGCCCTGGATCGCGTCGATCGGCGAAGCGGTGGTGGCGAGCGGGCCCGCCCGACAGGGTCTGCAATGGGTCAACGGCGCACCGAGGGCGGGGAAGCAGGCGCTGATCGTCGTCCTCCTCGGCGACCGGCCGGGGCGGGAAGTCCGGTTGATCTTCCAGGGGGCGGGGCCGGCTCTTACCGTCGCCGAGGTGTTCCTGTACGGGCCGGACGAGGAGGAGCGGGCTCCCGTCGGTGACGAAGCCGCCGCCCGCGCCTTCGAGGCGGCCCGAGCGGGGGATTGGGGCACCGCCGAGCGCGAGTACCGGGAGGCCGTTCGCCTCGAGCCGGACCGGGCGAGCCACCATGCGTCGTGGGCTCGCGCCCACTGGCGTGCGCCGCGGCGGCGCTGGCTGGACGTCGAGGGCCTCGACGACGGCGGGCCGGGCTTCGTTTCCGCTCGTTAGGCGGGTCGAATGTCGCCCCCTCCCGACCGTGGGTAATGTACTAGTACATTGCCCACGGTGGCGGCGGTGACCGCTGAACCGGATCGACCCCGGGGCAAGTGGCCGCGCGCCTAGGTGAGCCGGTCGCGGCGCAGGGTGAGGCCGCCGTCCACGGTCAGGATCTGGCCGGTAACGTAGGAGTCGGGCTCGAGCAGGAAGCGGACGGCGCGCGCCACGTCCTCGGGACGGCCGAAGCGGGGAATCGCGCCGTGCTCCACGTAGGGGTCGTACTTGCCCGCCTCGATCGAGGCGCGGGCCATGCCCGCGGTGGTGGCGCCGGGCGCCACCACGTTGACCCGGATGTCCGCCGCGCCGCCGTGCTCCTTGGCCAGGATCCTGGCCGCGTGGACGAGCGCGGCCTTGGGGCCGGCATAGGCGAGGCTTCCCTCGAAGGGGTGGACGCCCTGCATGCTCGACAGGAAGACGATCGCGCCCTTCGTGCCCTTCCGCGTCATCTCCTCGGCGACGGCGCGGGCGAGGAGGACGGGCGCTTCGTAGTTGGCCGCGAAGCTCGCCCGGAGGGCCTCCGCGTCGAGGTCCGCCGGCTTCACCCGCGCGGGGTCGCCCACGAGGGCGACGAGGCCGTAGATCTCGCCCTTGACGTTGAGCGCGGCCTCTACGTAGCGGCGGCGGACATCCGCGTCGCCGACGTCGCCTTCCACGATCTGCACGGGACCTCCGTAGAGGTCCTGGAGCTTCTGCTGCACGGCGAGGGCGCGACCCCGGTTCTGGCGGTAGCCCACGACGGGCAAAGCACCGTCCTGGAGGAGTAGCGCTACGACGGCCGCCCCCAGGCCGCCCGTTCCCCCGGGCACGAGGATCACGCGGCCGGCGAGGTTCTTGCGGCCGAAGTCGTACTTGTACTCCGACTGCCTCTTCGTCTCCCCGGGGTCCAGGAAGCGCGAGGTCATCAGGCGGCGAAGAGTGCTTTGAGCGAGCCGCGCTCGAGCTCGGCGAGGGACCCCACCACGCGATGCGCGGAGCGCAGCTTGTCCGCGGGGTAGCTCGTGGTCACGGCCACCACCTTCATCCCCGCTCCGAGCGCGGACACGACACCCGCCACCGAGTCCTCGAAGGCGAGGCAGTCCGCGGGCGAGAGGCCGGGGTCGCGCGCCCGGAGGAGCCGGGCCGCCTCGAGATAGGGGGCGGGATCGGGCTTGGTGCGCGGAGCGTCCTCCGCTCCCACGACCGCGGAAAAGGCGTCGCGCAGGCCGCCGGCCGCGAGGATCTCCTCGATCTCGCCGTGGAGGGCCCCCGAGGCGATGGCGAGCGGCATCACCTCCGCAAGGCCCCGCACGAGCTCGGGGGCCCCGGGAAAGAAGCGCACGTCCCGGATCACCTCGGCGAAGCAGGCCTTCTTGCGCCGGGCCGCCGCCACGATCCGCTCGGGAGTGGGAGAGACCCCGTGCTCCTCGAAGGCTTGGCGGAGCGCCCCCCAATCGTCGTAGCCGATGTACGAGGCGTAGTACTCGGCGGTGGTGATCTCGAACCCCTCGGGCAGGAGGGAGTCGCGCATCGCCCGGAAGTGCAGAGGCTCGCTGTCCACGAGGACCCCGTCGAAATCGAACACCGCAGCGCGCACGCGGGCGGCATTATAGGTCGCATATCCTTGGGGGATGCAGAACGTCCGGTCCCTCGCCGCGCTCGCTCTCCTCGGGCTCGCGTCGTCCGCCGCCGCGCACGACACCTGGCTCCTCCCGCGAAAGCCCGCGCCCGGCGCGAGGCCGTCCGTCACGCTCGACCTGACGAGCGGCATGGCATTTCCCCGGCTCGAGTCCGCGATCGCACCGGACCGGCTCCGGCGCGCCGGCCTGCGCGTCGCGGGCCGGGAGATGGCCCTCGCGAGCCGCAAGGGCACGAAGGCGCTGGCGCTCGCCGCGAGCGGCACGGGAGAGGGCGTGGCCGTGGCCTGGGTCGAGCTTCACCCTCGGCCGCTGGAGCTGACGGCCGCCCAGGTCGAGGAGTACCTCGCGGAGATCGGAGAGCAGGACGGCGCGGGTCGGGAGTGGGCGCTCCGCCCCGAGCCCAAGCGGTGGCGAGAGACCTATCGCAAGCTCGCCAAGGCAGTCTTCGTCCTCGGCAATTCCGGGGTAGCCGACGACTCGTGGCGCGAGCCCGTGGGGCTCGCCCTCGAGATCGTTCCCGAGACGAGCCTCGCCGGCCTGACCCCTGGGGGAGAGCTGCCGGTGAGGGTGCTCAAGGAGGGTCGGCCCCTGACGGGGTTCGCCCTGAGCGCCGTGCGGGCAGCGGGGAAGCGCACCCTGAAGCGGACCGACGCGGAGGGCCGGGTCTCCTTCGTCCTCGACCGTCCCGGTCCGTGGATGCTCGCGGGCGTGGAGCTGCGCTCGGGTCCCGACGGTACCTGGGAGAGCGACTTCACGACCCTCACCCTGAGCGTTTCGGGCGCTTCCGCTCCGTGATCGTCAGCTCCGGGCGGTGTTCCGGCTGAGGGATGACACGAGCGCTTCGAATCCGCGCTCCGCGGCGCCGATCGTCGCGGCGGGCCCCGTGAGCTTGAAGAAGACGAGACCTTCGGGAGCCTGCACGATCGCTCCCAGCAGGCGGTAGCCCGGACGCTTCCCCTGGGACTGCATCATGGGGCCGCCGGGGGCGAGGTACGTTCCCGCCAGCCGGACGACAGTGACCGGGAGGTCGTTCACTCGCCGCTCCGAGCGCTCCGGCTTCGGGCTGCCCTCGAACTGGCGGGACCATCGCTCCAGGTTCGCGTCCACCGAGCCTCCCTGGCCCGGGCCGAAGAAGAAGACCGCGCACTCGCCGGCGGCGTCGGGGGTCGACCCCGGCACCTTGTAGGTGGCGACGCGCATCGAGCTCACGCGCTCCTGCGCCCACGTCGAGGGAACCGTCCAGCCGACGCCTCCGGCCGTCGCGGCGCCGGGGGCCTGCGCGGAGGCGGGTCGAAGGGCGGCGAGCAGGAGGATCAACGAAAACACGAGGGCGCGACGCTCGAGGGCCATTGCCGCTAATTCTAGCAATGGGGGCCGTGCTAAGGTGCGCGCCGTGGTCGTGATCCAGGTCTTCGCCGTCGTCGTCTTCCTCGCCGTCGTTTTCCAGGTCTTCCGTTTCGCGATGGGGCTCCGCGAGGCCAAGCGGGCGCGGGAGCGGGAGAGGGCGGCCGAGGAGGCGCGCGGCCGGCGGGTGGTGGCCGAGATCCCCCTGGCCGATGGCGCGATCGTGCTCTTCACGGAGGACGAGCGGGTCTTCGCCTGGGAGGGTGCGAGCTTCGCCAAGGCCGACGTGGCGGGCGCTCGCCTGCTGCTGAACGGAGGGATCCTCCGGGAGTTCGCCCGCGAGCCGGGAGTGCTCCCGCCGCCCGTTCCCCCCGAGGATTTCGAGGGGCGCGAGCGGTGGGAGGTGGTGGTCT
This sequence comes from uncultured Acidobacteriota bacterium, assembly GCA_963742595.1. GTDB lineage: Bacteria > Acidobacteriota > Vicinamibacteria > Fen-336 > Fen-336 > CAVPGH01. The sequence continues at coordinate 67,292 of CAVUMT010000005.1, forward strand.
TCCTGAGGAGCGGGCCGGTCGCGCGCATCGCCTGCGGCACCCTGCGCGAGGGCGTGAGCCGCGAGGTCGCGGGACGCGTCTACGCCGCCATAGAGGAGGGGAGCGCCCCGCAGGCTTGAGCTTGCCCCGGGGGGCCCCGGCTCAGGCCGCGGAAGACAGCCAGGCGTCGAGCGCGGCCCTCTGCGGCTCGGACACGGTCCACTCGAGACCGCACTCGAAAGCGTCTTCCGCCTTACGCAGGAAGCGGACCCGAGCCTGCAGGGCGAGAGCGAGGGCGTTGCGGTCGAGCGCCATCCGCAGGCTCACCTCGGCCCCCAAGTCGAAGGCCGGGGCCGCGTCGAGCCGCACGCAAGCCCCGCTGCCGCTCACGGACTCCGCTCGGCCCCGAGCGATCGAGCCGTCGCCGGTCTCGATCCAGACCATCGCCTTCCGACCCGAGTGACCCTGTCCGGCATTCGATGCCGTCATGGATACCTCCTCGCACACGCCGCGTCGCGACAAGACAGTGCACCCCTCGTGCCGCGGGCGGGTTCGAACGCCCTAAGTCCAGGACTACGCTGGACAAGGCGCTGAGCGGCCCCGCGGCGCCACCCTCCCAAGGGACTGGAGCCCGTTACGTCCGGTAACGGGCCGATCAGGGTCGAAACACCAGGCGCGGCGAGGGCTAATCCGGCGATTCGGCGGGCTCCGTCCACAGGTGGAGGGGAAGTCCCAGCACGACGTACGCCTCCTGGAGGACGCGCGCGTGCGCGGCGTAATCGACGAGTGCGATCTCCCCCGCGCGCTGCCGTCCGCGCAGGCGGCGCACGTCCTCGAGATAGAGGTCGTTCAGCCGCTCCCGGAGGGTGGCCGGCGTGTCCTCGGGCCGAACCTGCAGGCCGTGACGGTCGAGGGCCTCGCGGACCGCGGCGCGAAGGCTCACCAGCGCTCTTCCGGCTCCCCGCGGAGGTGGTTCTCCGACCGCGCGAGCACGAAGAGCAGGTCGGACAGGCGGTTCAGGTACACGACGACGCGCGGGTCCACGGGCTCCCTGCGCGAGAGGCCCACCACGGACCGTTCGGCCCGGCGGCAGACGGTCCGTGCGAGGTGGAGCAGGGCCCCCGTTTCCGAGCCCCCGGGGAGGATGAAAGCGGCGAGGGCGGGCAGCGTCTTCTCCCTCGCGTCGATCGCGCGCTCGAGCCGCCCCACGTGGGCGGCGGTGATCGCGGCCTTGGCCCTCTTCGCCGTCACGCGCGCGGTGGGGTCGGCGAGCTGGGCGCCGAGGGCGAACAGGTCGCGCTGGATCCCGCCGAGCAGCCGGCGGAGCGCCGCGTCCTCCGCCCGGGCCCGGACGACGCCGAGGAGCGCGTTCGTCTCGTCGACGTCGCCGTAGGCGGCGACGCGGCCGTGGTCCTTGCCGACGCGCGTCCCACCGAGGAGGCCTGTCTGCCCCTTGTCTCCCGTCTTCGTGTAGATCTTCACGGGCCCGCGTCGAAGCTCGAGACGACGGTTGCCGTGCTGCCCGCGACCAGGACGTCGGTCCCCGGGGCGAAGTGGGAGCGGTGGACGTAGGCGAGGGCGATCGGGCCCGAGCGGGGAGAGAGCGCGGCCGTGGTCACGCGGCCCACCTCCCGGCCCGCGGCGACCACGGGAGCGCCCCGGGTCGCAGGCGCGCCGAGGCGCAGGCCACGAAGCGCCCGGCTCACGTGGCCCCCGCGCGCGTCGAGCCGGGCCACGACCTCCTGCCCCAGATAGCAGCCCTTCTGGAACGAGCAGCACTCGGCGACGAGACCGGTCTCGTGGAGGAGGTTCTCCTCGGTGACGTCCTCGCCGAGCCAGGGTCGGAGGGCCTCGACCCTCAAGGCGTCGAGAACCTCGCGGCCCGCGGTGAGCGCTCCGGCGTCCGCGAGGGCGGCCCGGAGCCCGGGGGCGGCGTCGGGCGGGGCATGGACGGCGAAGCCCCGCACCGGCAGGTCCGAGGCCCGCGCCACCTGGACGTCGATGCCGTGGAGGGAGGTGCGGACGTGCGACTCCGGGGCCGCCGCCGGTATCTCGGCTCCTCCCGCGCGGAGGGCGTCCTCCGAAAGGGGGCCGAGGAGACCGAGGACGGCGGTGGGAACGACCTTGAACCGGACGGGCGCGGCCACCTTGTAGTGGTCGAGCGTGCGCTCGACCGGGGCGAGTCGGTCGACGAGGGTCTCCAGGAGCACGGCGTCCTTCAGGACGAGCACACGAAAGAGGGCCTGAACGTGCCCTTTCACGTCGAGGAGGGCGGCGGCCCGGCCTTCGCCCGCGGCGAGGGCCTGCACCTCGTTCGTGAGCATGCCCTGGAGGAACTTCTGGCGCAGCGGGCCCGTGGCCTCGAGGACGCCTCGCTCGGGGAGGTCGACGAGAGCGGCTCCTTCGCGGGCCGCCGCGTACTGTTGCGCGTCCTCTGCCATCCTCTCGCGAGTTTAGCGCTTGCTGCGACACCCTGCTAGAATCGGGGTTTCGAGACGGTTCAAGGAGCGCCCATGTCCGACGTGAAGGTCATCGTGAGGAACAACGGTCCGATCCGCCTCGAGGGCGACATCGTGATCGTCGACCAGGAGGGCCGCCCGTTCGGGCTCGCCGGACGCACCGTGGTGTCGCTCTGCCGGTGCGGCCAGTCCGCGAACAAGCCCTTCTGCGACGGCACGCACGGGCGCGTGGGCTTCGCCTCCGAATGCCCCGCTCGCGATCTTCCCCCTCCCGCCCCCAAGGCCTAGAGGAGAATCAGCCCGAATGGCCCTTTCTTCACGGCTCGCCCTCCTCGCCTCGCTCGGAGCACTCGCGATCCTCCTCGGCTGCAGCAGCGGCTCGCCCACCGTCCCCGAGGGGGTCCTGCGGGCCTCGATCGTTCTCTCGGTCACGCCGAGCCCGCTCGTACCCATCACCGCCGCGCCGCCTCTCTACTCGCTCCGGTACACGGTCAAGATCTCCGAGGTCGCCGGGCTCGGGGGCGAGCTCCAGTACGTGAACGGCACGGTCTTCGACGACGTCTCCGGCCTCACGGTGGGCTTCAACAACTACGACTCCGCCGACATCCTCGTCTTCGTGGGCACGAAGCGGATCGACGCCAACCAGAGCCGGGACGTCCAGCAGGAGATCACCTACCAGCTGCCGTTGCCCAGCACGAAGGCGATCCTCACGGTCAACACCCAGTTCAAGGACGACCGGGGAAACTTCGTCAGCCAGTCGATCCTCGTCCGCGTCGAGTAGCGGCGCCGTGGAGGGCGTGTCCGGCGCCCGCCGCAGCGGCATCCTCCTCCACCCGACCTCCCTGCCCGGGCCGGGGGGTATCGGCGACCTCGGCCCCGAGGCCGTCGCCTTCCTCGACTTCCTGGAAGAGACCAGGCAGGGCCTCTGGCAGGTGCTGCCCCTCGGACCCACGGGCTTCGGCGACTCGCCCTACCAGTGCTTCTCCGCTTTCGCCGGCAATCCTTCCCTCGTGAGCCTCGACCTCCTGCACGAGGAGGGCCTGCTCGAAAGGGCGGACGTTGCCGAAGGAGGGGAGGGCGACGTCGACTACGGAGCGGTGCACGCCCTGAAGCCGAAGCGGCTCGCGCGGGCCTTCGAGAGGTTCGAAAGGGCGGGGGCGCCCTCCTGGCGAGACGATTTCGAGGCCTTCCGCCGGAGGGAGGCCTCGTGGCTCGACGACTTCGCGCTCTTCATGGCCGTGAAGGAGGCGCACGAGGGCGCTTCCTGGACCGACTGGGAGCAGTCCCTGCGGGAGCGCGAGGCACCGGCGCTCGAGCGCGCACGCACGGAACTCGGAGGCGAGGTCCGCCGCCAGCAGTTCTTCCAGTTCCTTTTCTTCCGGCAATGGGCGGCGGTGCGCACCGCGGCCGCCGCGAGGGGAGTACGCCTCCTCGGGGACCTGCCCATCTTCGTCGCCCACGACAGCGCCGACGTGTGGGTGCACCCCGAGCTCTTCCACCTCGCGCGGGACGGACGGCCTTCGCACGTGGCGGGGGTACCGCCCGACTACTTCAGCGCCACCGGACAGCTCTGGGGCAATCCTCTTTACCGCTGGGACGCGATCGCGCGCACCGGCTACCGGTTCTGGGTGGAGCGCTTTCGTTCGGCGCTCCAGCTCTTCGACTCGGTCCGACTCGATCACTTCCGCGGGTTCGAGGCGTACTGGGAGGTGCCCGCCCGCGAGACGACGGCGGAGAACGGACGATGGGTGCCCGGCCCGGGGGCGGCTCTCTTCGAAGCGATCGAGAAGGAGCTCGGCCCCCTTCCCGTGGTCGCGGAGAACCTCGGCGTGATCACGCCCGAGGTGGAGGCGCTCCGCGAGCGCTTCGGGTGGCCGGGGATGGCGATCCTGCAGTTCGCGTTCGGTGCTGTGGACCACGCGAGCGAGTTCCTGCCCCACAACTACGCGCGTCGGCTCGCGGTGTACACGGGCAGCCACGACAACGACACGGCCCTGGGCTGGTGGAAGGGAGGCGTGGGGGACACGACGCGCAAGCCCGCCGAGGTGGAGCGGGAGCGCGCCTTCGCCCGCGACTACCTCGGCACGGACGGCGAGGAGATCCACTGGGACCTCATCCGGGCCGCCTTCGCCTCGGTGGCGGAGACCGCCATCGTTCCGCTGCAGGACGTGCTCGGCCTCGGGAGCGAAGCTCGCATGAACGTGCCCGCGCGCGCCTCGGGGAACTGGAAGTGGCGCTTCCGCCGCGAGCAGCTCACGCCCGCCCTGCGGAAGCGCCTCCGGCGGCTGACCGAGATCTACGGCCGCGGCCGGCCCGGCGCGGAGGCCAGCCCTCGCTGAGAGGCGGTCAATACCAGTCTTCGAGACCGAGGCCCCGCACGCGGCGGAACTCGCGGGTGTTGTGCGTCACCAGGGTCGCCCGGTGGGCGAGTGCCGTGGCCGCGATCAGCGTATCGAGGGGGCCGATGCCCTCGCCCGAGCGCTGCAGGTCCGCCCTGATCTGTGCCGCGACCCGCGCTTCGGAGGGGCCGAAGGGCAGGACCCGGGTCGCGTCCAGGAGCGTGTCGAGTTGCTGTCGCCTTCGCCCGGGAGCCCCCGACCGCAGCACGCCCACCTCCAACTCGTAGAGCACGATGGCGGGAAGGGCCACGTCGAGTGGCTTCGTCTCCAGGAGCCGCTCGCCCACGCGACCCTCCCCCTTGAAGAAGAAGACGACACTGTTCGTGTCCAGCACGTACATGGGTCAGAACCGCGAGCGTCTGGTGTCGCGGCCGGTTCCGTGCCGCAAGCCGCGAGCCGGCTCGAGGTCGCCCCAGGCTCCCGCCAGCTCCTTGACGGCCGCCGGCCACTCCGTCGCGGTCTTTTCCTGGACGAGGCGGGCCAGCCAGCGGCTGCGGGAGAGTCCCGCGCGCCGCGCGGCCTTCTTCACCTTCTCGGCCGTGTCTTCGTCGAGGTAGAGGGTCACCTGAGCCACAGCACCTCCCACAAGTATACGTGTCATTATACTTGCATTGAAAGAACCCGCCACGGCGCCCCCGTACGATGAGGGGTGGCCGCGCCGGGGCGGGAGAGATGGTTGACGCGGGGCCGCGCCGGGCGGTAGTCTCGCGCGGTTCCCGGGAGGTTCGATGCGATCCAAGAGCACCTTCGTCGTCCTGTCGCTCGGCGTCGTGCTCTTTCTGCTCGGCATCGCCTGCACGAAGAAGGACGAGCCCGGTCCCGCCTCCGGCGGCGAGAAGGCGATCCGCATCGGCTTCTCCATGGACACCCTGAAGGAGGAGCGCTGGCAGCGCGACCGCGACCTCTTCGTGAAGCAAGCCGAGGCAGCTCGGGGCCAAGGTGCTCGTGCAGGCGGCCAACAGCGACGACGCCCTGCAGAACTCGCAGGCCGAGAACCTGCTCACCCAGGGCGTGGACGTGCTGGTGGTGGTGCCGCACAACGCGCAAGACCGCGGCCACCATCGTGGAGTCCGCGCACAAGATCGGGCGTGCCGGTCATCGCCTACGACCGCCTGATCCTCGACTCCGACCTCGACCTCTACGTCTCCTTCGACGCCGTAGCGGGTGGGCGAGCTGCAGGCCGAGTACGCCGGTGCAAGCACGCGCCCAAGGGCAACTACGTGCTCATCGGCGGCGCGCCCACCGACAACAACGCGCGTCCTGGTCCGCGAAGGGCCAGATGAAGATCCTGAAGCCCCTCGTCGACAAGGGCGACATCAAGATCGTGGCCGACCAGTGGGCCAAGGACTGGCAGCCGGTGGAGGCGCTGAAGATCATGGAGAACGCGCTCACCCGCAACAACAACAAGGTGGACGCGGTGGTGGTCAGCAACGACGGCACCGCGGGCGGCGCCATCCAGGCCCTGGGCGAGCAGAAGCTCGCGGGCAAGGTGCTGGTCACGGGCCAGGACGCCGACCTCGCCGCCTGCCAGCGCATCGTGGCCGGCACGCAGACCATGACCGTCTACAAGCCGATCGACGCGCTGGCCGCGCAAGGCGGCGGAGATCGCGATGCCGGCTGCGCGCAAGAAGCAGCCGCTGACGGCGAGCGCCACGCAGCCCGTGCAACAACGGCAAGAAGGACGTGCCCAGCATCCTGCTCGAGCCCGATCGCGGTGGACAAGGACAACCTCGCCGCGACCGTGGTCGAAGGACGGCTACCAGAAGCTCGAGGAGGTCTACAAGGACGTTCCGAAGGAGCAGTGGCCGAAGGCAGGCCCTCGGTGCCGCTGCCTCGAGCTGCGCGCGATCACCAAGGACTTCCCGGGCGTCCGCGCCCTCGACGGCGTCTCCTTCGACCTCGCAGCCGCGGCGAGGTCCACGCCCTCTGCGGCGAGAACGGCGCGGGCAAGAGCACGCTCATCAAGGTCCTCTGCGGCTACTACCCGGCGGGCACCTACGGCGGCGAGATCCTGCTCGACGGCCAGCCCGTCGCACTTCCGGAGCTCCGCGAGGCCGAGGAGCACGGCATCGCCCTCATCGCCCAGGAGCTGGCCCTCGTGCCCGGAGCTTCGGTGGCCGAGAACCTCATGCTCGGCCGCGAGCCCGTGCGCGCACGGCCTCATCCGCTGGGACGCGGTGCGGCGAGGAGGCGCGGCGCGCCCTGGCCCTGGTCGGCCTCGACGTGGACCCGGACGCGGCCCGTGCACGAGCTCGGGCATCGGCCAGCAGCAGATGGTGGAGATCGCGCAAGGCGCTGGTCAAGGACGCGCGCATCCTCGTCCTCGACGAGCCCACGGCGGCCCTGACCGAGGCCGACGCCGAGCGCCTGCTGCGGCTCCTGCGCGAGCTGCGCGCGCGCGGCGTCGTCGTCCATCTACATCAGCCACCGCCTGGAGGAGGTCTTCCAGATCGCCGACCGCATCACGGTGCTGCGCGACGGCCGCTCGGTGGCCACGCGCGCGCACCGCGGAGCTCACGCACGGACAAGGTGATCTCGATGATGGTCGGCCGCGAGGTGAAGGACCTCTACCCGCGGCCCGCCGCACGCCGGCGAGGCGCCGTGCTCTGCGGTGGACGGACTGGTCGGTCGAGGATCCCGCGAACCCCGGCCGCTGCGTGCGTGCAGCGACGTGTCGCTTCGAGGTGCGCGAGCGGCGAGGTGCTCGGCATCGCCGGCCTCATGGGCGCCGGGCGCACCGCCCTGCGTGAGCGTCGCTCTTCGGCGCCGGCGCGCAGCCGCGGTGCACGGGCACGCTGCGCGTCGCCGGCGGCGCGCCGGCCACGGCCCCATTCGCCGCCCCCGCGGAGGCGATCGCCGCCGGCCTCGCCCTGGTGAGCGAGGACCGCAAGCGCTACGGCCTCGTGCTCGAGGCCTCCGTGCGGCGAGAACCTGACGCTGGCCACGCTGCGCCGCTTCGCGCGCGCGCCTGCTGCTCGACCACGCGAGCGCGCGAGCGCGAGGCGCGGGCGCAGGTCGACGCGCTGCGCATCAAGGCCGCCCGGCCTGCGACGCCGCTCGTCAACCAGCTCTCGGGCGGCAACCAGCAGAAGGTCGTGCTCGGCAAGTGGCTGCTCGCGACGCCGCGCGTGCTGTTCCTCGACGAGCCCACGCGCGGCATCGACGTGGGCGCCAAGGCCGAGATCTACCAGCCTCATCGCGCGAGCTCGCCGGCCGCGGGCCTGGCCGTCGTCCTCGTCTCCTCCGACCTGCCGGAGGTCCTGGGCCTGAGCCACCGCGTGCTGGTGCTGAGCCAGGGACGGCCGACCGCGACGCTGGACGCGCGCGAGCAGCCGACGCCGGAGGCGTGATGGCCGCGGCCACCGATGAAGGTATGAAGCGCGACGCTCGAGCGCCGCGATCCCCTGGCGCGCGCTCACCATGGTCGGCGCGCTGCGTCGTCGATCTGGATCGTGTTCTCCGTCGCTCACCGACGGCACGTTCCTGACGCCGCGCAACCTCTCGCTGCTGGCCCGCCAGATGGCGGTCACCGTCGATCCTCGCCGTCGGCATGGTGCTGGTGATCGTGGCCGGCCAGATCGACCTCTCGGTGGGCGCCCTGGCCGGCCTCCTGGGCGCGGTCGTCGGCCATGGCCTTCACCGAACCACGACTGGCCGCTGCTGGCCGGCCTTCGCTGCTGGCGCTCGTCGCTGGGCGCGCTGCTCGGGCTGCGTGCAGGGCAACCTGGTGGCCTGGCTGCGCATCCCGCCCTTCATCGTCACCCTCGGCGGCATGCTGGTCTTCCAGGGCGCGCTGCTCGGCGTCGACCGGCGGCGTGTCCATCTCGCCCGCCGCCGGTCGTTCCTGCTACGTCGGCCAGGCCTACGTGCCCGCCGACGCTCGGCTGGGTCCTGGCCGGGCCGTGGTCGCCGCCTGTCCTCGCTGGCGCGGCGCTCGCGCGACGAGCGGCGCCGCGCGCTGTGCGCTGGCTCGGCCTCGCCGCCCTCGCCCTCGTGCGTCACCGCGGTGATGAACGCCTACGAGGGCATCCCGCTGCCCGTGCTGCTCGTGCTCGTGCTGGCCGGCGCTCTTCGTCGGCGTCGGCCAGCACACGCCCTTCGGCCGCCACCTGTACGCGATCGGCGGCAACCGCGAGGCCGCGTTCTACTCCGGCATCCACATCGAGCGGCACATCGTCGGCGTCTTCACCCTGATGGGCCTGCTGTGCGGCGGTGGCCGGCATCGTGCTCACCGCGCGCGTGGGCTCCGCCACGTCCGACGCCGGGCCGGATGATGGAGCTGGACGCGATCGCGGCCGCCGTCATCGGCGGCACCTCGCTCCTCGGCGGCCAGGGCACGGTGTGGGGCGCGCTGCTCGGCGCGCTCGTGATGGCCTCGCTCGACAACGGCATGAGCCTGCTGAACACCGAGGCGTTCTGGCAGCCCGATCATCAAGGGCGGCGATCCTCGTGGCCGCGGTGGCCGTGGACATGGCGGGCCGCCGTCCGAGCTGAGCGGATCCTCGGAAGGCCCTCTTCGCGTCCTTGAATCCTCCCCGCGGTCGTCGGTTGGCCTGTGTGCTCGGAGGCGCCCTTTTCCTCCTGCCCGCGCCGGCGCGCGCGGGAGACCCGGGAGTCGTCGGGTTCTCGTTCGGGCACTTCGACGCCTTCCAGGCGGACGACCGCGCCGCGGAGTTCGGCGTGCAGTGGCGCGGAGCAGGCTGGCTCTGGCGCCGGCGTCTCGCCCCGATGGTGGGAACGATGACCACGACCGACGGCGCCCTGCTCGGCTACGCGGGGCTCAGCCTCGACGTCCCCCTGGGCCGCCGCGGATTCGCCCTGCGGGTGAGCGTCGCCCCCGGGGCTTTCGCCCGGGGAGACGGCAAGAACCTCCACTCGGTCTTCCAGCTGCGGTCGGGGCTCGAGACCGGCTGGCGCTTCCGCAGCGGCTTCCGGCTCGGGTTCGAGCTCGAGCACATTTCGAACGGCAGCACCACGAGCTACAACCCGGGGGAGACGAGCATCCTCGCGGTGGTCACCGTGCCGCTCGACGTGAGACACTGAAATCCCGAGATGGAACCCCTCCGCTACGCGGCCGCCGCCTGCCAGACCGACCTGCCGAACCCCGTCGGCCGCGGCGAGATGCGCGCCAACACCGACCGCATGCTCGCGATGATCGACGACGCTCTCCTGGGTGCGAAACCCTTCCTGCCCGTGCGCCTCGTGGTCTTCCCCGAGTTCGCGCACTCGGCTCCCGTGTTCGAGAGCGTCGCCGAGCTGCGCGAGAAGCTCGCCGTCCCCGTCCCCAACGAGCACACGGACCGCATCGCGGCGAAGGCGAAGCAGGAGGGGATCTACGTCCAGACGGGATCGATGATCGAGGCCGACCCGAGGTACCCCGACGTCGTCTTCAACGCGACGACGCTCGTGGGCCCCGAGGGCCTCCTCTACAAGTACCGGAAGGTCAACACCTGGATCCCCTTCGAGATCCAGGCGAGCCCCCACGACCTCCCGGAGTACAGAGAGCCGCTCTTCCCCGTGGCGGACACGCCCATCGGGAAGATCGGCTGCGCGATCTGCTACGACTGGCTCTTCCCGGAGGCGATGCGCCAGCTCGCGGCCAACGGCGCGGAGATTCTCGTGCGCGTCTCCGCCTACATGGACCCCTGGGGCGCGACCGAGCCCATGGACTGGTGGACGGTGGTGAACCGCTGCCGCGCCCTCGAGAACGTGGCCTACGTGGTGGCCGCCAACCAGGGAGCGGCGCTCCGCCGCTTCCCGCCCTACTCGTGGCCGGGGGGGAGCATGGTGGTGGACTACGACGGGCGGATCCTCGCCCAGGCCTCTCCGGGTCCCGGCGAGCGCATCGTGGTCGCTCCCGTCGACGTCACGGCGCTCCGGCACGAGCGAAGCGTGCGGACGGGCCACCACATGCTGGCCCACCTCCGCACGGAGGCGTACCCGGTCTATCGCCGCCACCTCTTTCCGCCGGAAGGAAAGCCGGCGGCGCTCTCCTTCGCGGAGAACGAGGCGCGCATCGGCGCGGTCAAGAAGACGCTCGCGTGATACGATCCGCGCGTTCGATGGTCTCGCGGCGCGCCCTCCTCCTTCTCTTCTTCCTGCCCGCCCCGTTCACCGCGTCCGCCCAGGACGTCGCGGGCTCGTGGTCGGGCTGGGGCCGGCTCACGAACGACTGGCCCGGGCTCGCCTGCGTCTACGACGGGTCGGCCGCGCCCGGCTCCGTGAAGATGGAGCTCGCCCGGGCGGGCGACACGTTCGGGGGGACGATCCTCTTCGAGTTCGCTCCCGCGCCGGGCTCGGGCTGTCCGCCCTTGCGCAAGCAGTACCTCGTGACGGAAGGGCGCGCCACCGAGTCCACCCTGACGCTCGTCGACTCCGGCAGCCTCGAATGGAACCTCTCGATCCGCCAGGGAGGGGCGGCCCTCGCCGGCCTCCTCGCGTGGAAGGAGGGAGGCGCGCCGGAGGCGCTGGCCGCCGGCTTCTCCGCGCAGGGCAAGACGCCGCTCGTGCGGCTTTCCGGCGAGGTGCAGCTCGAGCGGCCGGGCGCGGCGAAGGCCGCGGCGGCCCCGGCTTCCGTCGCGGCCGCGCCGCCCCGGGAGACGGCCGCCACCGAGACGCCCGCGGCGAGCCCAAGCTCGAGCCCCGCCGCCGCCGGCGGGGGAGGCGGCGCCCCGAAGAAAGTCACCGCCGGGGACCGCGTGGGCCACATCGCGGCGATCCTCTCGGCCAACGTGGTGGCGGCGGGTGCCATCTATGGCGTGAACAAGCTCGGCCAGGGCGGCTCCACCAGCGGCACGAGCTGCTCGCCCCGCAACTGCTTCATCGGCGCGCCCGGCGAGGCCTGCCTCTGCAACGCGAACGTGCTCGCGGGCGCCCCCTGCGGCACGGTCCCCGCGGGCGTTCCCCTCGGAGGTGCGTGCGACGGGACGACGCGTCCCTGCCAGTCCGGCTTCTCCTGCAACGGCGGGATCTGCCAGGACGGCTCGGGGGCCTGCCCCTACTGAGCCGGAGGCGGCGTCGGGGGCGGTGTCGCCGCCGGCCGGCGTAGGGGGAGCCGTCGCCACACGCCACCCTCGCCGTACGCGCGCCAGCCCCAGCCCACCGCGCGCACCAGGCCCGCCGCGAGCCAGAGCGCCCACGCGAGCATGCCCACGCGATAGACCCAGAGGGGAAGGCTCAGCACTCCCGCCGCGGGCAGGTGTTCGCTCACGCGGTCCGTGTACCACCGAAGCACCGTGTCCGTGCTCCCGTTCCCGGCCACCTGCATGTCGGGGGCGAAGAGCAGGCCCTGCTGAATGGCGGTGTAGAGGAGGCCCAGGCTCACGAGCGCCCACACGGCGAGGCCGATCTGGACGAGGTCGAACGCCCCGTCGTTCCGGAGGGGCTTTCGCGCGCGCCAGACGAGCGCGAACACGAATCCCACGACGAGGAGCGCGCCGGTGGCGGGGAGCTGGCTCAGGCCCAGGCCCAGCAGCACCCAGTCGCGCGTCCGGAGCGGGCTCCCGGGCACCCGGCCGAGCAGCACCGAGACCGCGACGACGAATACCAGGTACGCCCAGAAGAGGACCGCGGGCCCCCAGGCGGGCCCGTGAGCGGCGATGAGCCAGCGGTCGGGAGGCAGGGTCACCTGCTGCGCGAGGTTGACGGCGGGAGCGGAGAGCGAGACCCGCGGCAGCGCGTACGCGAGGCCGATCCCCCGGGGCTGCTGCCATCGCACCTCGATCGCATGGACGCCCGCGGGCACGGTCACGCGCACCTCGCCGCCTTCCGCGCGCGCGGGACGCTCCCGTCCGTCGAGGCTCACGAGCTGGAGCTCCGCCTCCTTCGGCAGGCGCAGGACGAGCGGCTGCTCGCGGCTGCTGCGGGCGGAGAGCGCGAGCCGGGCACGCTCCAGCCGTGTGCCCGGGCTCGCCTCGAGGGCCACGGAGTCGAGCGTGAGCGTCTGGCCCTCGACGCCTTCGGGGTGGCTCAAGGCGACTTCGACTTTCTCGCCGGGCCACGGACGGAACTCGGGCGTGAAGACACCGTCGGCCACGCGTGCGATCGGAGGAAGCCCGGTGACGCGGCACGGCCAGATCGCGCTGCACTGGAAGCGCCAGACCTCCGACCACGGCCGTCCTTCGGGGGCCCGGAGCGCCAGCTTCGGCGTCGGCTCCAGGGTGGATTGCCAGCCGGTCTCGATTTCGTCGCCGCCGAGGCTCACCGCGGCTTCGCCGCGCTCCACCACGAAGTTCGCGCGCGTGGGGGCCTCGCCGGGCAGGAGCGGGATCCGCAGGGCCACCGGCGTTCCGCGGGGAGTGACGCGACGCACCCGCGTCTCCACGGTCCAGGCGACGCCGAAGCCGAGGGTGCGGGTCACCTCGAGCCACGGGGCGTAGCGGCCCTCTCCCTGGGCCGCCCCGGCGCGGGGAGCGAGGCGACGGGTGAGGAGGATCGAGGCCTCGGGCGGTCCGTCCGCGCGCAGGCCGCTCACGTCCCAGCCCGGAGCCTCGGCGCGCGCGCGGCGGGGAGGGACCAGGAACTGCAGCGGGAACGAGTCGCCGGGCGGGACGGGGCCCGAGGCGACCACGCGATGCACTCCCGCGGCCAGACGCAGGTGGAGGAAGCCGTCCCCGACGTGGGCGAGCGCCACCGCGGGCGCCCCGTCGACACTCACGTCCGACGCGGCCCAGCTCCCGAGCGGACCGGGGAGCGTCCAGGTCCCGGTCGCCGCCGCGTGCACCTCCGCCTCCACCTCGAGCCGGGTGTCGCCCAGGCGCAGCCGCAGGCTCGGCGTCGTCACGCACTGGGGTTCGCAGGGAGCGGGCCGCGAGAGGCGCTTCTTCAGCTCTTCGAGGAGCGCGGGGCTCGGCGAGTCCGTCTCGTCCTGCGCCCTCGCCTCACGCGCCGGAGACAGGAGCACGAGCGCGCCGAGCACCAGCGGCGCCACAGGGCGCGGAACGCCGCGCCTCGGCAGGCGCGGCCACCGGCCGGTGAGGAGCGCGACGGTGAACACGGCGAGGAGGCCGAGGCGCAGGAGGGTGACCAGGCGATTGACGTTCGGCGAGGCCAGGAAAAGCCGCACTGTGTGGTCGCGGCTCACCGGGCCGGTCCACTGGAGCGTGTGCGTGATCCACGACCACGTCGGCACTCCAGGCCCTGTCTGGAGGACGGCCTTGGGGTCCTGTGCGAGGGCCTGGTTGACGGAGTAGCCGCGGGATTTGGCGGGGGGCGGCGGTGGCGCAGCAGGCCGTGCCGCTCTGTCGGCCAACGAGTCGAGCTTGGCCTTGAGTTCGTCAGCGCGTTGGGGAGCGGCATTCTGCGCCTGGTCGGGCAGGTCCCCAACGACGCCACCGACTACGCCGCCCGGCACGCCTCCCGCGACACCCCCTTCAACGGTCAGCTCCTCCGCCTCGGGAGCCGTGGCGGGGAAGACGGCAAAGTTGGCTTCGCCGCGCGTGATAGCACGATCAGCCACGGCAGGGAAAAGCGCGTGGCGGAGCTGGTCTCGGGAGAACGGCACGAGGATCACGATCAAGATCGCCGCGCTCGTCAGGAACCAGACGCGGGCGAGGGCGGCGAGGCGGCCCGCGGGGGCGACGCGCCTTAGGGCGAGGGCGGCTACGAGGCTCAGCCAGACGAGGAAGGGGGCACCGGTCTCGCCGTAGGTGAGGACGAGCGTGAGGAGGGCCACGAGCGCCGCCTCGCGGCCCACGAGACGGTAAACGGCAAGGGCGACGACGAGGACGAAGAAGAAGGCGAGAAGCGTCCAGCGCGAGGTCCAGGCGCCGGGCAGCCGATCGACCCCTCGCGCGCCGAGCACCGTCCATCCGGGAGGCAGGTGCAGCGTCGCCTGGAGCTGCTCGACGCCCGTCGTCCATCCCACGGCGGGGAGCGCACCGCCCAGCCGGAGGCGGGAGTCGGCCTCGAGGCCCAGGTCCTCGCGCCGCAGCTCGACGCCGGACGCCTTCGTCTCCGGGTTGGCCGTGACGAGCTGGTCCTGGCCGTCGACGCTCACGCGCCCGAGCGTCCCCGGGGGGAGGAGGTCGAGCCTCGTCGTGCTCGAGAGCTTTCCTCCGAAACGGTCGCGCACGCTCGCGGCGCGTCCGTCGGGGTCAAGCCAGAGCTCGCGCGAGAGCTGCAGCGCGTCGGGGGGCGCTTCGGCCTCGCCGCGTCGCACCTCCTGCAGCGCGAGCCGTGCGCCGGGCTCCACGAGGAAGGCGGGCAGCCTCTGCCACGGCCCGGGGAGCTCCGTGCGGGAGGGGTCGATCGGCGAGGGGCCGGAGATCTCCACTTGCCGCAGCCGCTCGTCCGCCTCGAACACCCAGACCTCGCGCGCCGGCCATTCGTCGCCGGCCGCCGCCGTGGGCCGCTCGATCGCCTTCGGCTGCCCCTCCACCCGAGCGCGCACGGTGACCGCGTAGCGCCCCCCGCGGACCTGTACCCGCAACGTGCCGTCGTCGACGCGCGCGGGGAGGTCGCCTTCGACCGCGACCGGGCGCGTCCCGGGGAGGATCGCCGCGGGCAGGCTCACCTCCCGCGCGCGTCCCGCGACCTCGAGCTGCAGGCGCGTCTCCACGAACATCGGGATGCCGTCGGCGACGCGGCGGAAGACCTGAAGCCGCAGGCTCTCCCCCTCCTCCCCGCCTTCGCTTCGGGCCTGGAGCCAGAGGAGGCCGCCCTGCTCGCGGCGCGGACGGGGTATGTCGCGGCCCTCGATGCGCAGGTCGACGAGGCCGATCTCGGGGGGAATGGGGAGCGACTCCGGCATGCGCGACCACGAGAAGCGTCCCGTGACGCGATGGCGCCCGGCGCCCACGCGCACGTGAGGGGCGCCTCCGCGATCGAAGAGGGGGGCGGGCGCCCCGCCGAGGCGGACGTCCTGAGGCCAGTGGTCGGCGCCGCCGGGAAGGCGGAGCTCGCTCGCGCGGTCGGCGTGGGCGTCGAGCGAGAGCGTCCCTCCGGTCGTTCCGAGGTCGAGATCCAGGCGGCCCGGCCACAGGCAGACCGCCCGGCCCTGGACGCGCGCGCAGCCGAGCTCGCGCAGCTCGTCGAGCACCCAGGGCACCCAGGGCCGGAGCTCCGGAGGCACGTCCTGGAGGGCGATCGGCTGGGCGACGGAGGAGCGCGCCCCGGGAGGCGCCAGAACCAGCAGCAGGGCGGCGGCGGGGACGGCCAGCGTCGCGGCACGTCGGCGCACGGGCACCTCCAGGAGCGACGGAGCCACGTCGGGCTCCGCGACGAATACGTATGGGTGCAAACGACCTATTCCAGTACGCCCTCGTCGCCCGCACCTGGCGCCGGCGAGCGCCCGTTCCGAGTGTTACCTTTGGTACTCGTTCCGGAACGAGTACGAAAGGTAACACCGAGCGACGAGCGACTCAGCTCTCGATCGCGTCCAGCACCCCGCGCATGTAGGAGAACGATTCCTTCATGCCCACGAGCGGGCTCGTCTCGTTGATCTCGTACTCGAGCCCCACGTGCCCTGCGAAGCCGATCTTCTCGAGCGCGCGGAAGAGGCCGGGGAAGTCGAGAACGCCCTTGCCCACCTCGGTCTGGCTGTCCCTCTCCGTCTTGACCTTGAGGTCCTTGACGTGCAGGTCCAGCAGCCGCTCGCGGCATTCGTCGACGGTCTTAACGGGATCGACGCCCGCGCGCGTGGCGTGGCCCACGTCCATGCAGAGGCCGAAGCGCTTGTCGCGCCCGGTCAGGAACTTCATCGCGTCCTGGGGAGCGGGGAAGGACTTGTCCTCCGGCCCGTGGTTGTGGATCGCCACCTTGATGTCGAACTCCCGGATCATCCCCTCGATGGCGTCGAACGCCTCGGGTTCGGGGGCGACGACCATCAAGGGAAAGCCGGCGTCCTTCGCGTACTGGAAGGCCTTGCGGACCTGGGCAGGGTCGTTCTTGAGCGTGATCGTGCCCCCGCCCATGATCGTGAGCCCCGCCGCCTCCACTTTCTTGCGGGCGGCGAGGAGCGCCTCCGCGGAGTCGGTCATGGGGAGGTGCACGTCCTTGAAGTTGATGTAGCGGACGTCCATCTCGCGGCACATCTCGAGCGCCTGGTCGAGCGTGAACTTGCGGAGCGAGTAGGAGGCGACCCCCAGCTTCAGCCGACGGGCCTGGCCGCCCGGGCCCCCGGGTGTCGTCCAGGAGAGCGTCGGAAGCGTGGGGAGAAGGGCCGCCCCCGCCGTCGTCGTCAGGAATCTCCTTCGAGTGCTTCGGTCAGTCATCGACCCCTCTTTCGCCCGGGGCTAGCCGGGCAGCGCCACGTCGTGGCTCCGTTTCTGCGCCTGGTTTTCCTCGTGGACACGGGATAGCGGGCTCAGCTCGTACGCGCGCCGGAAGCGCTCGAGCACCTGGATCTCCTCGCGCGAGAAGCAGGGGTGCCAGAAGTTCATGAAGAGCACGATGCGGACGCTCGCCGAGTGGTTCCAGACCTCGTGCTCGAACGAGTCGTCGAAGGTGAGGACCTTCCCTTCCTCCCAGGTCCGCTGGTCGGAGCCCACGCGGATGTAGCAGCCGGGAGGAGCGATGAGGGCGAGGTGGCCGCGCACGATCCCGTTCATCGGGCCCGTGTGGGGGGTGATGTGAGCGCCCGGGTTCAAGGCGGAGAACATGACGTGGTCCTTCTCGAAGCGGGGGAGCGACTCGAGCACCCGGGTCGTCTCCGGGCAGCGCGCGCAGTTCTCCTCGAACTTCCGTCCGTAGAAGAAGAAGTTGAAGGTGTTCCAGCCCGCGATGCGGCTGTTCACCTCCGTCAGGTAGGCCTGGAAACCGGCCGCGTCCTCCCGGAGCACCTTCAGGAGCTCCGCCTTGATCACCGGGTAGGCGTCCTCGAGCGGCTTCACCCACTCGAACTGGCGCGGATCGGGGAACGTCTGTGCGGGGACTCCGGGCAGGAAGAAGGGAGGGTATTGCAGGGGATGCGTGTAGGGGGAGGGGATGCGGTGGACTCCCCGCGCCGGCAGCTCGAAGACCGAGGACACGCCGAGCACGGCCTTTCCCTTCTCCACCGTGGGCAGCCGGTCGACTTCGAGGAGCGCGTCGCGGAGGCTCTTCATGTCCGCGAGCCGGACGGAGCGCATCGCTCGATCGACGTCCGGAGAAAGGCCCGTGCGGGTGCTCATCCTGCGGTAGGCGGCGATGAGAAAGCCTTTCACGCGATAGGCCACGAGCTTGGAGTACGCGTACCGGGAAGGTTGCTCCAGCCAGCGGCGCACCCGCGGGCGGGCGAAGAGGGAGTAGGCGATTCCGAAGAGGATCCAGGCCCAGAGGAGCGCGCCGCTCAGTACGAGGAGGACGCGTATCAGTCCCATATGGGCATCACTCGGCGATGCGGACGGGCTCCGACTCGCTCGCGGACCCGGGCTTGGGCGTCTTGGGGCGGCCTCCAAGCACCTTGCTGCGATAGCGATTCTTCGGATCTTCCCACAGCCGGAAGCCGCCCCGGAAAGCGTTGGAGTTGCTGCCCACGCGCACGCCCTTCGGGACGTCCTTCAGGCGGCGTGGCTTCGCCGCCGCCGAGCACGACGTAGTCGCACCTGCAGGCCGTGCTTGAGCAGGTCCACCACCCTCGCGCACGTGCTTCGTCCACTTCTTGCGGCCCAGCCGCTTGAGGCCGCGCACGCCGACGATAGTCCTCGTAGGTCTTGTCCTTCCGGTAGGGCAGGTGGGCCAGCTCCAGGGGCTCGAGCACGCCGTCCGCCACGAGGGCGGAGCCGAGGCCGGTGCCGAGGCCGAGGAAGAGCATGCGGCCGCCGTGGTAGCTGCCCGAGCGCCTGCATGGCCGCGTCGTTCACGACCCGCACCGGCTTGCCGAAGGCCTTCTCGTAGTCGAAGCGCACCCAGCCCGCGCCGAGGTTCGCGGGCTCCGCGGTGGGCCGGCCGTTCACGCACCGGCCCCGGGATAGCCGATCGAGACCGCGTCGTACTTCCAGCCCGTCGGTGGCCTTCTTCACCTCCGCCGCCATCCGCGCCGGCGGTCATCTCGCGACCCGAGGGGATCTTGAGCGGGCTCGCTTCCGGCCCGTCGGCGCTGACCTTGATGTTCGTGCCGCCGACGTCGATGACGAGGATCGTCTTCATTGCGGTGTGTTCCAACCTCCCACCTCGGCCGACCAGCCGGTCGGCCTCGCGGCGGGCCCCAGGTCCCCGGCTCGTACTCGAACATCGGGCTCGGGCCGTGGATCACCGGGTCCACGATCGCCCAGGCCGCCTCCACCACGTCCTGGCGCGCGAAGAGCGTGGCGTCGCCCGCCATCGCGTCGCCGAGCAGCCGCTCGTAGTCGTCCATGCGGCCCGCCGTCGCCCTGCTCGGCCTGGTCCGCCACCGAGAGCTCGACCGGCCGGCCCGCCATGCCCTCCCCGGGCGCTTGGCCCGCGCCCCGATGGCGATGGCCACCTGGGGGCTCAGGCGGAAGCGCACGTAGTTGCCGATGCGGGGGCGTCGGCTCCGTGAAGACGACCTGCGGCGGGTTCCGGAACTCGACGAACACCTCGGTGGCCGTCATCTTGAGGCACTTGCCCGCGCGCACGTAGAAGGGCACGCCCTCCCAGCGCCAGGAGTCGACGTAGAGGCGCAGCGCGGCGTAGGTCGCCATGTACGAGTCCTTGGCCACCCCCGGCTCGTCGCGGTAGCCGCGGAACTGGCCGCGCACCATGTTGTCGCCGCTCAGGGGCCGCACCGTGCGCAGCACCTTGGCCTGCTCGTCGCGGATGGCCTCGGCGTAGGTCGAGGACGGCGCCTCCATGGCCAGGTAGCTCACGATCTGCAGCAGGTGGTTCTGGATCACGTCGCGGATGACGCCCGGTCTCCTCGTAGAACTTGCCGCGGCCCTTCACCCCGAAGCTCTCCGCCATCGTGATCTGCACGTTCTCGACGTAGTGGCGGTTGAAGATCGGCTCGAGGAAGGCGTTGGCGAAGCGGAAGTAGAGGATGTTCTGCACCGCCTCCTTGCCGAGGTAGTGGTCGATGCGGAAGATGTTCTCCTCGGGAAAGTACTGGTGCAGGGTCTGGTTCAGGCTCCGCGCCGAGGCGAGGTCGCGGCCGAAGGGCTTCTCCACGATCACCCGCGCGTTCGTCGCGCAGCCCGCTTCCGCCAGCTTCTGCGCCGACGGTCGGGAACATGCTGGGCGGGATGGCCAGGTAGTGGGCGGGCCGCTGCGCGCCCGCGAGCTCCGTCTTGAGCCTGGCGAACGTCGCGGGGTCGTTGTAGTCGCCGTCCACGTAGCGGAGGCTGTCGCTGAGCCGCGGCGAAGGCCTCCTCGTCGACGCCCGCCCCCGTGCTCCGTGACGCTGGCCCGCGCCCGCTCCAGGAACTGCTCGCGCGTCCAGCCCGACTTGCGCCACGCCGATCACCGGGAAGTCGAGCGTGCCCGCGGCGGGCCATGGCCTGGAGCGCGGGGAAGATCTTCTTGTAGGCGAGGTCGCCGGTGGCCCCGAAGAAGACGAGCGCGTCGGAGCGGCGGCTTCGTCCTGCCTTCACTTCTTCTCCACGTGGCCGCCGAAGCCGAAGCGCATGGCGGAGAGCACCTTGTTCTGGAAGAGGTCCTGGCCGCGCGAGGCGAAGCGCTCGAAGAGCGCGGCGGTGAGCACGTGCGCGGGCACGCCCTCGTCGTTGGCGGCCGGCCACCGTCCAGCGCCCTTCGCCGGAGTCGGAGACCTTGCCGCCGAACTTCGTCGAGGCCGGGATCGGCGGCGAGGGCCTGCGCGGTGAGGTCGAGCAGCCAGGAGGTGACGACGCTGCCCCGGCGCCAGAGCTCGGTGATGTCGGCGAGGTTGAAGTCGTACTGGTAGTGCTCGGGGTTCCGCAGCGGCGTCGTCTCGGCGTCCTTCTCGTGCGTCGCCTTGCCGATGTTGGCGTTCTTCAGGATGTTGAGGCCCTCGGCGTAGGCGGCCATCAGGCCGTACTCGATGCCGTTGTGGACCATCTTCACGAAGTGGCCGGCGCCCGCGGGCCCGCAGTGCAGGTAGCCCGTGCTCGGCGGTGCCGCCCAGCTTCTCGCGGCCCGGCGTGCGCGGGATGTCGCCGCGGCCCGGGCGCGAGCGTCTTGAAGATCGGGTCGAGGCGCTTCACCACGTCCTTCTCGCCGCCGATCATCAGGCAGTAGCCGCGCTCCAGGCCCCAGACGCCGCCGCTCGTGCCCATGTCGACGTAGTGGAGGCCCTTCGCGGCGCAGCCGCTTCGCGCGCGCGATGTCGTCGTGGTAGTGCGAGTTGCCGCCGTCGATGATGGTGTCGCCCTTCTCCAGCAGCGGCACGAGCTCGTCGATGGACGCGTCCACGAACGCGGCCGGCACCATGAGGCAGAGCGCGCCGCGGCTTCTCGAGCTTCTTCACGAACTCGGCGAGGGACGCGGCGCCCGTGGCGCCTTCCTTCGACGAGCGCCGTCCACCGCCGCCGGCCGAGCGGTCGTAGACGACGCACGTGTGGCCGCCGCGCATCAGCCGCCGCACCATGTTCGCGCCCATCCGCCCGAGACCGATCATCCCGAATTGCATGGGTGCCTATCCTTGATCGTAACTAGCGGCTACGAGCCGAGCGCCTTGCTCGACGGCGGCTTCCAGAGCGTCGCAGGCCCGCGGCCACGTCCGGGCCGAGGTGGACGCGCAGCGCGCGCCGCTCCCGCTCCGCCAGCACCTGGAAGTCGCCGCGGGCCTGGGCCGCCTTCACGACGCCGAACGTGTACTTCTGCCCGGGCACCGGCAGGTCCTTCGCGTCGTCGCAGGTGATCTGCAGGAACACGCCGCTGTTCGGTCCGCCCTTGTAGGCCTGGCCCGGTGGAGTGCAGGAAGCGCGGGCCGAAGCCCAGGCAGGTG
This sequence comes from uncultured Acidobacteriota bacterium, assembly GCA_963742595.1. Classification (GTDB taxonomy): domain Bacteria; phylum Acidobacteriota; class Vicinamibacteria; order Fen-336; family Fen-336; genus CAVPGH01. Next base: position 88,930 of record CAVUMT010000005.1, read on the forward strand.
GCGACGCGCTTCGCGTCGCGCACGCGGTGGCGGATCGCCTGCAGCGCGCTCCTCGTGGGCCGCGTTCATCGGCACGTAGGCGAGGAGCGCGAAGTAGTCGCCCGTGCCGAGGCGGCCGAGGTGGGCCTTCAGGTAGCGCCGCGAGCGAGCGGTCGCCCGCCGCCGTCGTCAGGGCCTCGGCGTTCCGCGCGTCGGCGAAGAGCTTCACGCCCTCGCCCTCGAAGAACGGCGCCTCCGGCGGGCAGGCTGCCCGTCTTCTCGTACTCGGCGGTGAGCGCGCGCGTCGCGATCTTGCTCGCCTCGACGTCGGGCTGGTTGAAGGGGTTGATGCCGCAGGACCGACGCCCGCGATCGCGGTCGCGATCTCCCAGCGGACGAACTCCTCGGCCAGGTCGTACGTGGTGGCCACGCGGATGCGCACGACCGGCTGGCCCGCCTCCTCGAGGGCGGCGACCGCCGCGTCCTGCGCCGGCGTCGGGCGCCGTCGTCGAGGCGCAGGTAGGCGAAGAGCGCGATCGTCGCCGTAGACCGCGGGCGCGGCCGACGCGCTCGCGGTCGACGGGGATGATGCCCTTGCCCTCCTTGCCGGTGGACTCGGCGATGAGCTGCTCGAGCCAGGCGCCCAGGTCGTGGATGCCCGGCGAGGCGACGATCGTCAGCTTGTCGATGCCCCGGTTCGCGGCCACGCCCGAGGATCGTGCCGAGCACGAGGCCCGGGTTCTCCGCCGCGGGCACGCCCGGGCGCGCAGGCCTGGCAGCATGCGCTCGGCCTCGTCGAGCAGGCGCTCCACGTCGAGGCCCATGACCGCGGCCGGCACCATGCCGAAGTTGGAGAGCGCGGAGTAGCGCCCGCCGATCGCTCTTCACGCCCGGGAAGACGTGGCGGAAGCCGTCGGCCTCGCGCTTCCTTCTCGAGGTTCGAGCCGGGATCGGTGATGGCGACGAAGCGGCTGCCCGCCTCGTCGGCTCCGAGCGCCTGCTTCACCCGGTCGAAGAAGTAGGCCTTGAAGATGTTGGGCTCGAGCGTCGAGCCCGACTTGCTGGACACGATGAAGAGCGTCTTCGCGAGGTCGACCTTGCGCTTCGACGGCCTCGCACCTGCGCGGGATCGGTGGAGTCGAGGACGAACAGCTCGGGGAAGCCCGGGGATCGCTGCCGAAGGTCTCCTTCCAGACCTCGGGGCAGAGGCTCGAGCCGCCCATGCCGAGGAGCAGCGCGTGGGTGAAGCCTTCGCGCTTCACCTCCTCGCCGCAGCGTGCCAGCGAGGGCGTCAGGTCGTCGAGCTGCGGCTCCACGATGCCCGAGCCAGCCGAGCCAGCTCGCCTCGTCGCGCGCCCGTCCAGAGCGAGGCGTCGCCCGCGAAGAGCCGCCGCGTGCCGCCCTGCGCGTCCCACGCCTGCGAGCCTCTCCGTCGACCTCGGCGTCGAGCGCCTCGGGGAGCGCGACAGGTCTGGCGCGTTGATGCGCGCCTTGTTGGCCTCGCGGCAGCGCCGCTCCACCGCCTTCAGGAGCTTCGCGAACGGCTCGACGAACTTCTTGAGCCCGTCGTCGAGCAGGTCGTCGGTGACCTTGCTCCAGCGAGATCCCCGGCCTTCTCGAGGTCGTCGAGGGTGGCCCGGGCGCCCGTCGACGATCTTCCTCGAGGCTGGCCCGCGGCCGGCCGTGGTCGCGGAAGGCGGCGAGCGTCTCCGGCGGCACCGTGTTCACGGTGTCGGGGCCGATCAGCTCCTCGACGTAGAGCACGTCGCGGTAGCGCGGGTTCTTGGTGCCGGTGCTGGCCCAGAGCACGCGCTGCGTCTGCGCGCCCTTCGCGCGCGAGCGCCTCCCAGCGCGGCGCCGGAGAAGATCGCGCTTGTAGCTCTGGTAGGCCAGCTTGGCGTTGGCGATCGCCACCTTGCCGCAGGAGGCCCTCGAGCCGCGCCTTGTCGGCGCCCGGCGCCGTCTTGAGCCTTCTCCTCGATCAGCGCGTCCACCAGCGGTGTCGATGCGGCTCACGAAGAAGCTGGCGACGCTCGCGACGTGGCGAGCGGCCGGCCGCCTTGCGCCGCGCGCCTCCAGGCCCTCGATGTAGGCCTGGGCCACCGCCTCGTAGGCCTCGCGGGCGAAGAGCAGCGTGACGTTGACGTTGATGCCCTCGGCGATGAGCGTGCCGGATGGCGGGCACGCCCTCGGGCGTGGCCGGCACCTTGATCATCACGTTGGGCCGGGCCACCGCCTTCCAGAGGCGGCGCGCCTCGGCGAGCGTGCCCTCCGTGTCGTTCGCGAGGTCGGGCGAGACCTCCAGGCTCACGTAGCCGTCGCTGCGCCTTCGTGCGGTCGTAGACCGGCGCGCAGCACGTCGGCCGCGTCCTGGATGTCCTCGATCGGCGAGGCGCTCGTAGACCTCCTTCGGCGGCGAGGCCCGGGTCCTTCGAGATCTCCTCGATGGCGGCCGCGTAGTCGTTGCTGCCGTCGATGGCCTTCTCGAAGATGGCGGGGTTCGAGGTGACGCCGCCGAGGCGCGTCGTCGTCGACCAGCCGCTTCAGCTCGCCGCTCCGCGATCAGGCTGCGGCGGATGAAGTCGAGCCAGACCGACTGGCCGTACTGCTGGAGCGCGGCCACCGGGTTGGCCACTGCGACGGCGTCGATGTCTCCTGCGCCACGTCCGGCGGATCGCGCCTCGGTGCTCGCGCCGTGACGCTGCGAGCTGCCTGCGCTTGTACCTGCGGTACGCTTCTCGATCGCCTTGACCTTCTCGAGCCGGCGCACGTGCCGCTCCTCGCCGTGAAGCGCGCGCGCGACGAAGGCCCGCACCAGCTCGTGGGCCAGCGCGGGCCCGACGATCCGGCCGCCGAGCACCAGCACGTTCATGTCGTCGTGCTCGACGCCCTGGTGGGCGGAGTAGGCGTCGTGGCAGACGGCGGCGCGGACGCCCGGGAGCTTGTTGGCGGCCACCGACGCGCCCACGCCGCTGCCGCAGACGAGCACGCCGCGCTCCGCCCGGCCGTCGATCACCGCGCGCCCCACCGCCTCCGCGAAGTCGGGGTAGTCGACGGGCTCCGTGGAGTCGGTGCCCACGTCGAGCACCTCGTGGCCCGTCCTTGCGCAGGAGCGTCCGCGACCTCCTGCTTGAGGGCGAAGCCGGCGTGGTCGGCGCCCACGACGATCGCATCACCTGCACCTCCCGCGCGAGCTGCTCGCTTGGCCGCCGCCACCACCCGCTCGGGCTCGAAGCCGAACTTCTTCTGCAGCTCCTTGAGCGGCGCCGAGGCGCCGAACGTGCTGCATGCCGATGACGTGGCCCGGCGCGAGCCCACGTAGCGCTCCCAGCCGAGGGTCGAGGCCTGCTCCACCGCGACGCGGGCCGTCACCGACGGGCGGCAGCACGGCGTCCCGGTACTCCGCGCGGCTGGTCGTCGAACAGCTCCCAGGAGGGCATGCTGACGACGCGGCTCGGACGCCTTCCTTCGCGAGCTGCTCGTGGGCGGCCACGCAGAGCGAGACCTCGCTGCCGGTGGCGATGAGCAGGACCTCGGGCTTGCCGCCCGGCGCGTCGGCCAGCACGTAGGCGCCCTTCGCCAGGCCCGACGGCCGCCGCGTACTTCGTGCGGTCGAGCGTGGGCAGCGCCTGCCGGGTCAGGATCAGCGCCGCCGGCTCGTGGCGCAGCTCCAGGATCACGCGCCAGGCCTCGGCCACCTCGTTGGCGTCGCGCGGGCCGGATCGTGACGAGGCCCGGGATCGCGCGCAGCGACAGCGAGCTGCTCGACCGGCTGATGCGTCGGCCCGTCCTCGCCCACGCCGATCGAGTCGTGGGTGAAGACGTAGATGACCGGGATCTCCATGATCGCGGCGAGGCGGATCGGCGGGCCGGCCGTAGTCGCTGAAGATCAGGAAGCCCGAGCCGTAGGGCCGCACCTTCGAGAGCGACAGGCCGTTCAGGACCGCGCCCATCGCGTGCTCGCGGATGCCGAAGTGGAAGTTGCGGCCGCCGTAGCTGCCCGCCTCGAAGTCGCCCGCGCCCTCGAAGGTGAGGCGCGTCTTGGTGGAGGGCGCGAGGTCCGCCGAGCCGCCGATCGAGCCAGGGAATGTTCTGGCGCCACCGCGTTCAGCACCTTCGCCGAGGCGTCGCGGCCGGCCAGGCCCTTGGCGTCGGCGGGGAAGGCGGGGATGCTCCTTGTCCCAGCCCTCGGGAAGCTGCCGGTGCTGCATGCGGTAGAGCGCGTCGGCCTCCTGCGGGGTACTTCGCCTTGTAGGCCTCGAAGAGCGCCATCCACTCGCCGCGCAGCTTCGCCCCGCGCGCGCCCGATGCCCGCGCGCGAAGTGCTCGCGCACGCCGTCGGGCACCAGGAACTTCGCGTCCTCGGGCCAGCCGTAGAACCGCTTGGCGAGCTTGATCTCCTCCTCGCCGAGCGGCTCGCCGTGGGCGGCGTGGGTGTCCTGCTTGGTGGGCGCGCCGTAGCCGATGTGGCTGTCCACGATGATCAGCGTCGGCCGGTCCGTGGTCTTCTTGGACGGTCTCGAAGGCGCGGTCGAGCATCGCGAGGTCGTTGGCGTCGCCCACGCGCGTGACGTTCCAGCCGTAGCCGATGAAGCGCGTGGCCACGTCCTCGCTGAAGGCGAGCGCGGTCTCGCCCTCGATCGTGATGTGGTTGTTGTCGTAGATCCAGCAGAGGTTGTCGAGCTGCAGGTGGCCGGCCAGCGACGCCGCCTCGCCGCGAGATCGCCCTCCATCAGGCAGCCGTCGCCCGCCAGCGCGTAGACGTCGAAGCCGAACATCGGGAAGCCGGGCCGGTTGAAGTGCGCGGCCATCCACTTCGAGGCGATGGCCATGCCCGACGCTCGTGGCCACGCCCTGGCCCGAGCGGCCCGGTCGTCGTCTCGACGCCCGACGTCCAGCGGTACTCGGGGTGGCCCGGGCACCGGCTGTCGAGCTGGCGGAAGCGCTTGATGTCGTCGAGGGTGACCGAGAGCTGCGCCCAGCGTCTCGTACTTCGGGTTCACGGCCTTGACGCCGGCCAGGTGCAGCATCGAGTAGAGCAGCATCGAGGCGTGGCCCATGGACAGCACGAAGCGATCGCGGTTCGGCCAGATGGGATCGTCGGGGTCGAAGCGGAGGTGGCGCTGCCAGAGCGCGTAGGCGACGGGCGCCATCGCCATCGGCGTGCCGGGATGGCCGGAGTTCGCCTGCTGGACCGCGTCCATCGCACAGCGTGCGGATGGTGTTGATGCAGAGCGGTCGAGAGTCGGACGTGGCCATGGCGGGCTCGCGTGTCCTAGCGTTCAGCTGGCGGGGAGGCGACTATGGCACCGGAGATCATCGTTGACAAGCCGGAGGCCGCTTCTCGCGCACGTCCTCGCGCGGCGCGTCGAAGACGGCCGCCCGGAGGGCCCTCGGGGAGCGCGGGCCGCTTCGCGCTCGCCCTCCCCGGCGGCTCGGTGGCCGAGTCCTTCCTGCCCGCGCTGGCGGACGCCGACGTGGACTGGGCCGCGCGTCGACTTCTTCTGGGGCGACGAGCGGGCGGTGCCCCCGGACCACGCCGACTCGAACTACGGCCTCGCCCGACGCGTCTGGCTCAAGCGCGGGGTCTCCCCGGCGCGTGTCCATCGCATGCGCGCCGAGGCGGCCGACCTCACGGAAGCGGCCGCCGACTACGAGCGCGAGCTGCGGAAGCGCACTCGGCAAGCCCTCCCGCCTCGACGTCGTGCTGCTCGGGATGGGTCCGGACGGCCACGTCTGCTCGCTCTTTCCCGGGCACGCCGGCGCTTCGGGAGGCGACGCGCTGGGTGCTCCCGATCGAGGACTCGCCCAAGCCTCCCCCCGCTCGTCTCACGCTGACGCTCGCCGCCCTCGCGCTCGCGGACCTCGTGATCGTCGGCGCCTTTGGCGGATCCAAGGCGGAGCCCGTGCGACAGGCCTTGCGCGATCCCGCGTCGGCCCTGCCCGTCGCCCTGGCCGCGAGGGGGGCCCGGCGCGCGCTCTTTCTCCTGGACGAGGACGCGGCGCGCGGCCTCGCCTGACGCCGGCCTTGCCGCCCGCGGAGCGTGCGGATAGACTCCGTGCAACCGTCTCCGTTGGTTCTGACCGTGCGTCGTTGGCGGCCGGCCCCGATGAGGCCGGCCGAGGGGAGCGCGTTCGGCCGGAGTGAGGAAGACCAGGAACGCCGGCCGTCTGGCCGGAGCGTTCGTTGCGTGGACCGTGGTCGCGTGCGGAGGAGGGGGCTCGGCCCCCACCGCGCCTCCCGCGGCGGCCGTGCCTTCTCCGGCGGCCCGTCCCAACATCGTGGTCGTCCTCGCCGACGATCTCGATGCGCGCACGTCCGCACTCCTCCCCCGGCTTCCCGGCCTCATGGGAGGACCCGGCCTGACCTTCACGCGCGCGTACGTCGTGCAGTCGCTCTGCTCGCCGTCGAGGGCCTCGTTCCTCACCGGCCAGTACCCGCACAACCACGGCGTCGTCTACAACGACGCGCCCGCGGGAGGCTTCCCCGTCTTTCGGGCGCGCGAGAGCTCCACGGTGGCCACGTGGCTCAAAGGGGCGGGGTATCGCACGGCGCTCGTGGGGAAGTACATGAACGGCTTTCCCATCGGCGTCCCCGACACCTACGTGCCCGCGGGGTGGGACTACTGGTACGGCCACCTGAGCGCCTTCGAAGACCGACGCTATTACGACTACTGGGTCAACGACGGGGGAACGGTGCTCCGGCGGGGGGCGAGGCCGGAGGAGTACAGCACGGACCTCGAGGCGAAGAGGGCCGTGGAGTTCATCCAAAGGCAATCGGGTCAGCCCGAGCCGCTCTTCCTCGTGCTCGCCCCGGAGGCGCCGCACGCGCCTTCCTTCTACACCGACCGCCACGCCGCCGATTTCCGAGAGGAGGGGTGTGACCGCAGCCCGTCCTTCAACGAGTCCGACGTGCGCGACAAGCCCGCGTGGGTGCGGGGCATCCCCTCGCTCACCGAAGCGGAGATCCGCGCGGCCGACCGCTTCGAACAGTCGCGCCTCAAGAGCATGCGGGCGGTCGAGGAGGAGCTGGAGCAGGTGATCCTCGCTCTCCAGGCGACGGGCCGCCTCGAGCGCACCTTCATCTTCTATACGTCGGACAACGGCCTGCTCATGGGCGAGCACCGCGCGGTCGGCCGCAAGAACAGCAGCTACGAGGAGAGCATCCGCGTGCCCCTGGTCGTGCGGGGCCCGGGGGTGCCCGCGGGCCGCTCCCTCGCCCACCCCGTCCTCAACATCGATATAGCCCCCACGATCGCGGAGCTCGCCGGCCTCGCCATTCCCGAATCCGTGGACGGGCGTTCGCTCGTCCCCCTGCTCCGGGAGGGCCCGCCCTCCCTGGCGAGCTGGAGGACGGACTTCCTCGTCGAGCACTTCGGGGAGGGGGCCTCCTTCGCCCTGCGGACCTCGGACTGGCTCTACGCCGAGCTGGAGTCGGACGAGAAGGAGCTGTACGACATGAAAGCCGATCCCCACCAGATCGACAGCCGGCACCGGCAGGTGGAGCCCGAGTTCCTCGTGCCCTTCAGGCACCGGATCGCCGCCCTCCAGGCGTGCCGCGGGGCGAGCTGCCGAAACTAGCACGCCGCCATTCGGCGATTGACCGAGGCGGGCGCGCGGGCGTAGGCTTCTCTCAACCACCGAACCCATCGCGCGGGCCGCCTCGCCCGGCCCCGCCGCTCGAGCATGTCGGCATGGAGGAGGGAGTTCATGCGGTTGAAGACACGATACTCGCCCGCGTTGTTGTGCCTGTTGGTGACCTGGGTTGCCGCCGTGCCCGCCCTGGCTCAGTCCACGGCCACTCTCCGCGGGACCGTGACCGACGCCCAGGGTGCCGCTCTTCCGGGGGCGAGCATCACCGTCCGTAACCAGCTGACGGGGGAAGAGAGGACCACCGTCTCCGACAAGGAGGGGACGTACCACGTGCCCGCCCTCGCGCCCGGTCTCTACCGTCTGGAGGCGAAGCTCGACAAGTTCCAGACGCAGCTGATGACGGACATCCGGCTCGAGGTGGCGCAGGTGTCCGTCCAGAACGTCAAGCTGGGAGTGGGCGGCGTCGCTGAAGAGCTGGCCGTGGTCGCGGAAGCCCCCACGATCGAGAGCAGCACCACGTCGGTGGGACAGGTCATCGACCAGCGCACGGTGCAGGAGATCCCGCTCAACGGCCGGCATTTCGTGGACATGGGGCTCCTCATTCCCGGCTCCGTCGCTCCCAGCCAGACCGGCTTCCTCACCGCCCCCCTCCGCGGCCAGGGCTCGTTCGCGTTCAACACGGCGGGCAACCGCGAGGACACCGTTAACTTCATGGTGAACGGGATCAACCTCAACGACCAGGTGCAGAACCAGATCACGTTCCAGCCCTCGATCAACACGGTCTCCGAGTTCAAGGTCGACAACTCGACGCTGAGCGCGGAGTACGGGCGGAGCTCGGGGGCGGTGGTCAACATCGCCACCCGCTCGGGCACCAACTCCTTCCACGGCGAGGCCTTCGAGTTTTATCGGAACCAGGACCTCGACGCCCGGAACTTCTTCAACGCCGCGAGCCAGCCGCAGTCCCCGTTCAAGCGGCACCAGTTCGGGGCCAACATCGGCGGCCCCATCATCCAGAACAAGACGTTCTTCTTCGCGAGCTACGAGGGGACGCGCCAGCGACAGCAGCTCGATTTCAACAGCGGCGTGCTGAGCGACGCGCAGCGCGCGGGGGTCACCGACCCCGTGGTCCGCAACCTCCTTCCCCTGATCCCGACGTCCAACGCCGTGAGCGCCACCGGAGCCCCGCGCTTCCTCGGCACCGGCACCGCCAACGTGGACATCGACCAGTGGACGGGGGACCTCAACCACCAGTTCGGGGTGAACGACCGGCTGCACGCCTACTACGCGTACCAGATGGACGAGCGGGGAGAGCCCAATCTCCAGGGCAACACCGTGCCCGGCTTCGGCGACATCCGCACCTCGAACCGCCAGATCGGCACCTTGAACTACACGCACATCTTCGGACAGAGTGTCGTGAACGAGGCCCGGTTCGGATTCAACCGCATCAACATCACCTTCGCCCCCATCGTGACGGACGATCCCTCGAGCTACGGGATCAACAACGGCATCACAGGCGACGTCGTGCTCCCACAGATCACGGTGCAGGGCGTGGGGCTGAACATCGGTGGGCCGAACGGCTTCCCCCAGGGACGCATCGACAGCACGATGGTCCTCTCCGACACTCTGAGCTACCTCCGGGGCCGCCACTCGTTCAAGTTCGGGGGGGAGTACCGTCGCTTCAAGAACACGAACGTCGGGATCACGGGCGGGACGTTCACCTACCCGAGCCTGGCCGACTTCCAGGCGGGACGCGGCACGGCCTTCACGGTGACCCTGGGCGACCTCGACAACGAGGTCAGCCAGTCCGCCTTCGGCCTCTTCGTCCAGGACAACTTCAAGGTGAAGACGAACCTCACCCTGGAGCTGGGCTTCCGCTGGGACCTCATCGTGTCGCCCACCGAGGCCAACGACTTGTTCGTCTATTTCGACCCAGGCACGGTCTCGCTCTATCGGGCGGGAGTGAACGGTCCGCGCGACAAGATCTACGAGAACCGCAACAACTACCAGCCCCGCGTCGGCATCCTGTGGGATCCCTTCAAGGATGGCCGCACGTCGGTGCGCGCGGCCTGGGCGCTCCTCAGCGATCAGCCGGTGACGAACCTGGTGACGCCCACCGCGGGCAACCCGCCGAACGTCACTCCGCTGAGCTTCACCGGTCCGGCGGGGTCGATCCGTCTCGACAACGCGCTCACCGTGGCCCAGGCCTCCGGTCTCGCTCCGAACAGCGTGGCCGCCGACTTCCGGAACCCCCTGATCCAGAGCTGGAACGTGAACGTCCAGCGCCAGGTCTTCCGGAACATGAGCCTCATGGTCGGGTACTTCGGCTCGAAGGGCGAGCACCTGCGGGTCTCCCGAAACGTCAACCAGTTCACGAACGGCGTGCGGCCCTACCCGCGCCTGTCCGCCTCGAGCCCGATCCTGCCGAACTCGGCGCTCGGAAACATCACCGAGGTGACGAGCCTCGGCTACTCCCGCTACAACGGCGTGTGGGTGACCCTGAACCAGCGCTTCTCCGCCGGCCTTCAGTTCAACGGGTCCTACACCTGGTCGAAGTCGAAGGACACGAACTCGCTCAACTCGCAGGGAGTGGTCGTGCAGAACAGCTTCAACATCGGCGGGGACTACGGCTATTCCGACTACGACGCCCGCCACCGTTTCGTGCTGAACGGGATCTGGGACATCCCGCTCAAGGGGAACCAGCTCAAGGAGGGATGGCAGCTCGCCATCATCACCCAGGGGCAGACCGGCAACCCGATCAACATCCTCACGAACCTGAACTTCACCGGCAACGCCAACATCCGGCCGGATCTCCTGCAGCCCATCGAGGTGTTCGGACGGCCGGATCAGTGGTACTCGACGGGCGTGTGCAATCCCACGGTTGCGGGGTCCTGCACGGCGAGCTCCACCTACGCCTTGCCCACGGCGGGGGGAAACCACTTCGGCAACCTGCCGCGCAACTCCGTCACCGGACCCGGCTTCTACAACACCGACTTCTCGATCATCAAGAAGACGAGGGTGGGAGGCGCCATCGTCGAGTTCCGCGCCGAGGCGTTCAACGTCTTCAACCACCCGAACTTCGGGTTCCCCCTGGCCGCGCGCACGGCCACCGTGGGCAGCACGAGCTTCGGCGTGATCACGAACACCCGTCTCCCCACCGGGGACTCGGGGTCCGCACGGCAGCTGCAGTTCGCCATGAAGGTGCTGTTCTAGCCAACGGTCCACGGCGTGCTGGTGGCCGGGGACCTCCCCGGCCACCTTCTCAAGCTAGCGCGCGACCTCGAGCGTGAGCTCGGCCTCCACGACGTCGCCGGTTTGCGGGTCGACGGCCGACGCGAACACCACGCGCTCGCCCTCGCTCAGGTAGAGCCGCGACTCGGCCTGGAACGCCCGCACGCGCGGCGAGCCCGCGGCGGCGGCGAGCGTGCCGTCGCTCACGGAGACGTCGAGCCGGTAGCGACCGTCCGCGACGCGCCGGGAGGACAGGCGCACGCCGGCGCCGACGTCCTTGAGCATCACCGTCGGCCGCCCCTCGTGGCTCACCTCGAGCGGCAGCATCGCGCCGCTGAAGACATTGGCCGGGTCCTCCTCGCCCGGCTGCACGACGACGGAATAGGGCCGGCTCGCGAGGGTCTTGTCGCCGTGGCGCCGGCTCACCACGAAATGCGCCCGCAGCCGCGCGTCGGCAGGGCCGGTCGCGGCCGGCTTCGCGGCCGTCGGCGCATCCAGGGCGACGTCGACGCGCACGACCTCGCCCGTGACCGGGTCCACTGCGGTCGCGAACGGAACCGTCTCGCCGTCGCGGAGGACGAGCTTCGACTCGCCTCTCGTCACCCTCAGGATCGGGTTGCTGGAGCTCGCCGCGGGCTCCCCCGCGCCCGGCGTGAGCGGGGCGGCGGTTTCGAAGCGGACGTCCAGCCGATAGCGGCCGTCGGGGAGCTGCCGTGCGCCGAGGTGCGCCTGGACGCCCGCGTTCTTGAACGTGACCGTGGGCGTGCTCTTGTCCGTCGTACGCATCGTGACCTGGGCGCCTGCGAACACGAAGGCCTGCGCGTCCCCCGCGTGGAGGGCGAGCGCGCAGGCCTCGACCGTCGTGCGCGCGTCGCCACGCTGGCGCGTCTCGAGGAAGCGGACCCGCAGCCGCGGCCCGGCCGCCTCCTCGCCCGCGGGCGCTTTGTCCTTTGCGTCCTGCGCCACCCCGCCGCTCAGAGCCGCGAGCCAGGCGGCCACCGTGAACGCGCACGTCCCGACAGTCCTCTTCATGGCGTATGCCTCCAGATTCTCTAGTGCGACCACTGCACGAGCGGCCACTCGCTCCCGACCGTCTCCCAGCGAGGCTGATACGGAAGCACTGCCTCTTTCATCTCTGCTTCGAGGATCGGGCGGACCGGCGCGTCCGCGGGCACCACTTCGATCCGCGGCAGCGAAACGCCGGGCGCGGCCTGACGCATTCGGCTCCATTCGCGCGCAAGCTCGACCAGGAGCTCGCCCTGTCCGTGCTCGACGACGATGTAGTCGGCGGCGGGCGCGGGCGCAGACGGGCGCGGCACACGAGCGCGCGGAGCGAGCGTGGGCGCCGGTGCGAGGGGATCGGGCTCGAGCGCCGGCGGCGCGAGGAGCGTCGCGACCGGTGGCCGCTCGGCCACACGCGGCGGCACGGGACGGCGGGAGGGCCAGGGTGGATGCACGAGCACCAGTACGAGGCTGGCGGCCACCGCGAGCCAGACGATGCGCCGAGAGCCGGACCGGCGCTTGCGGAAGGCTCGCAGCAGATCCGCCTCGATCTCCTCGGGCGGCCCCGGCACGTTCCACTGCCGCAGCAGGGCGCGCAGCTCGTCCGACTCCCCGCCGCTTCCCGACTCGAACCCGTCGTTCGCCTTCATCCGACCCTCACTCCGCGTCCGTCAGGACGCCACTCTTCAGGTAGCCCGCGAGCGCGCTTCGCAGCCTTCGTCGAGCGCGGTGCAGCCGCACCTTCACCGCCCCCACCGGGGCGCCCACGATCTCGGCGATCGTCGCGAGGTCGAGCTCCTCGTACTCGGCGAGGATCAGGACCTCGCGGTGCAGAGGGGCGAGCCGGCCGAGCGCGTCGCGCACGACCCTGCCCCGCTCGTCCTCGAGCAGCAGCTCGAGCGGGTCCGGCGAGCCGCTCGGCCGAAGGTCCGGGGCGCAACCGTCCGCCCGCTCGCGCCAGCTTCGGCTCGCATGGCGCAGGCTCTGGTTGCGGGCGGCCGTGCACAGGTAGGTGCTGAGTGCCGCCTGCCTGCGGTCGTAGCGGCCCGGGGCCTCGAGCAGGCTCACGAAGCAGCTGTGCGTCACGTCGTGGGCGGTCTCGGGCGAGCCTGTCATCCGGTATGCGAAGCGGTAGACGCGCTCGCGGTGCCGCCGGTAGATCTCGAGGAACGCGTTCTCGTCGCCCCGCAGCGTCGCTTCCAGCAGCTCGGCGTCCGTCCGGTCGGGCGCGGGGGCGGCCACGACCCTTATTACACCCGGGCGCCGTAAGGTTACAGGCAGGGGGCGCCGGGGGCGTCCCGGCGCCGCGCTTTCAGCTCTTCTTCTGGTATGTGCCCACGAGCTGGGCTTCCTCCAGCACGTGGCCCTTCATCGCCTGCTCGAGCGCGGCCTTCGTCGGCGTCCCGAGGTCACCGAGGACCGTATCCAGGGCGTAGAGCTTGTGGAAGTAGCGATGCCGACCGATGGGGGGGCACGGTCCGCCGTACCCGGTGCGCTTCCAGTCGTTGCGCCCGTCCCGCGCGCCGTCGGGAAGTGCTCTCGCCGCCTCGGGCAGGCCGGTGGACGTGGGGGGCAGGTCGTAGACCACCCAGTGCACCCAGGTCATCTTGGGGGCCTTGGGGTCGGGGGCGTCGGGGTCGTCCACGATCAGGGCCAGGCTCTTCGTGCCCGGCCCTGCACCGGACCAAGCGAGAGCGGGGGAGACGTCGTCACCCTCGCAGGTGAACCGCGAGGGGATTTCGCCCTCATGGGTGAAGCTGGGGGAAGAGAGGGTAAGGGGCATGAAGGACCTCCCGTGACAGGCTATCATCTCGCGCGTTCTGTCCCGCTCGACAAGGAGGAAATGACATGCGCGTCGCCCCTCGGTGCCTAGCCGTCGTCTGCGTCGCCTTCGCCGTGCCGGCAGCCTACGCCCAGCAGCCGGACTTCTCGAAGGTCGAGGTCACGGCCACCAAGCTCGCGGAGGGCGTGCACGTCCTGTTCGGTGCGGGCGGGAACATCGGCGTCTCCTCCGGCAAGGACGGCGTCTTCCTCGTGGACGACCAGTACGCGCCCCTCACCCCCAAGATCAAGGCGGCGGTGGCGGCGATCAGCGACAAGCCCATCCGCTTCGTGGTCAACACGCACTGGCACTTCGACCACACCGGCGGCAACGAGAACTTCGGCGGAGCGGGCTCCCTCATCGTGGCCCACGAGAACGTCCGGAAGCGGATGAGCGTCGAGCAGTTCCTCTCGTTCTTCGATATGAAGGTACCGGCCTCGCCCGAGGTCGCCCTGCCCGTGGTGACCTACGCCGAGTCCGTGTCCTTCCACCTCAACGGGGAGGAGATCCGCTGCTTCCACGTGCCGCCTGCCCACACCGACGGGGACTCGATCGTCCAGTTCGTGAAGACGGACGTCATCCACATGGGCGACCTCTTCTTCAACGGCGGCTATCCGTTCATCGACCTCGACAGCGGGGGCTCGGTGGAGGGGATCATCGCGGCGGCGGACAAGGTATTGGCCGTGGCGAAGGACGGGACCCAGATCATCCCAGGCCACGGACCCATGGCGAAGAAGGCGGACCTCAAGGCCTTCCGCGACGTCATGGCGGCCCTGCGCGACCGCGTGAAGCCGCTGGTGGCCGCGGGCAAGACCTTGGCCGAGGTCCAGGCCGCCAAGCCGATGCAGGAATTCGACGAGAAGTGGGGCAAGGGCTTCATCAAGCCAGACCAGATCCTGGCCATCGCGTACACGAGCCTCGGCGGCACCAAGAAGTGACGGGGGGGCCCCGAGAGGCCCGCTCGGGTCTTCCTCCCTGGGGGCGGGACGACCTGCCTGCGCCCCCGTCCATCCGGGGGCCGGCGCTCTTCTCCGTGCTCGGCCCCGGGGTCATCGTCCTCGGCGCGGCCATCGGGAGCGGAGAATGGCTGATCGGGCCGGTGGCGATCGTGCGCTACGGGCTCACCCTCCTCTGGGTCACCACCGTGGCCGTGTTCCTGCAGACCGTGTTCAACGGCGAGCTCATGCGCTACACGCTCTACACCGGCGAGCCCGCGTTCACCGGCTTCATGCGCACACGGCCGCACTCGACGTTCTGGGCCGGGGTGTACTCGCTCCTCTTCCTCCTGCAGACGGGGTGGCCGGGCTGGGCGGGAGCGGCGGCGGGGGCGATCTTCTTCCTCGCGAAAGGGCGCGTCCCCACCGCGGCGGACGGGGGCGTCGTGTACTGGGCGGGAGTGGGAACCTTCCTCGCGTGCGTGGCGATCGTGGTGGCGAGCCGCCGATCCATCGAGCGCACGCTGGAGGTCCTCAACTGGGTGCTCGTGTCGGCGATCCTGGGCACGCTCACGATCCTCTGTGTGCTGTGGGTGGCGCCCGGCCTCTGGCTCTCCGCCGCTCTCGGCTTCGTCGGCTTCGATCGCGCCGCCGGCTCCTTCCGCCTCTTTCCGGAAGGGGCCGACTTCTTCCTGATCGGAGCGTTCGTCGCCTACTCGGGCTCGGGGGGCGTCATCAACATCGCCCTCTCCAACTGGGCCCGCGACAAGGGCTACGGGATGTCGAGCACGGTGGGCTTCATTCCCGCCTTGCGTCACGAGGGGCCGGGCGGCCTCGCCTCCACCGGACGGGTCTTCGCTCCCGATCCGCAGAACCTCGCCCGCTGGGCGGGCTGGTGGCGGGTGGTCCAGCTCGAGCAGTGGGGGATCTTCTTCGTGGGAGCGATGGCGGGGATGGCTCTGCCCGCGCTCCTCTACAGCTCCGTCTTCGTGAAGGGGACCGACCTCGCGGGGGTGGCGGTGGCGGCGGAGCTGGCGCGCGCGCTCGGCCGGACCGCGGGCGCCCTCGCCACGATCGTCGCGGTCATGAGCGTGTGGATCCTCTTCAAGACCCAGCTCGACATCTTCGAGGGGTCCGTGCGCTCCCTGACGGACATCCTCTGGAGCGCGAGCGCGCGCGTGCGAGCCTGGCGTGGAGGCGACGTCCGCCTCCTGTACCACGTGATCTTGATCGTGCTCGTTCTCTGGGGCGTCGTCGCGCTATCGCTGACCCAGCCCCTCGTCCTCCTTCAGGTGGGGGCCAACATGGCGGGCGTCGTCATGGTGATCGCCCCCCTCCACATCCTCCGCGTGAACACGACGCTCCTCCCGGAGGCGATCCGGCCCCCGCTCTGGCGGCGCCTCGCGATGGTGTTCATGGCGCTCTTCTACGGGACGTTCGTGTGGCTGTGGCTCATGGGGGGTCTCGTCCCCGACGCCCAGCGCGGCTTTCTGTTCCAGGTGCTTCGCGGCCTGCGGTAGCCGGCTTGACAATCCCGCGCCGCCGGTTACCTTGGGCGCGACAGGATGAAAGAGGAAGAGCGGCGGTCGGCGGGGCTCGTCGTCGCTCTGTGCATGGTGGTCGCCTCATTGGGCTGTGCCGGGGGAGCGCCCTCCGCGTCGCCCGACTCTGACCATCCGCTCGTCGCGTTTTTCCCCACGGTGTCGCTCGCCACGTTCCAGAACCAGGCCCTGCCGGGAACCCTCGCCGACGACCGCGGGCTGCGGCTCGGGGGCTTCTCGGACCTCTTCCACGACCCGCGCGACGGCGCGAACGTCTTCTGGACCGTGCCGGATCGCGGGCCCGCGGCGACGGGCGAGCACGGGACGACACTCGCGGTGCCCGACTACAACCCGGCTCTCGTAAAGCTCCTCGCGGACCCGAGCGGGACGGTGGTCCTTCAGCAGATCCCCATCGTGACGGCGGAGGGCCGTCCCGTTTCCGGGTTGCCGAACGAGGGAGAGACGCCAGCCCTCGGCCCCGACGGCGCGGCCCTCGCCTTCAACCCGAACGGCCTCGATCCCGAAGGCCTCGTGCGCGTCCCCGACGGGACGTTCTGGCTCGCCGAGGAGTACGGCCCGAGTCTCGTCCACCTCTCCCGCGATGGGCGCGTGCTCGAGCGCTGGATGCCCCGAGGCCGACGCGTCCGCGGAGCCGGCTACGCGGTGGCGGAGGTCCTCCCCGCCGCCCTCGCGCGCCGACAACCCGACCGGGGCCTGGAGTCGCTGGCCGCCACGGGCGAGGGTCGCTTCCTCTACACGATGATGGAGGGCCCTCTCTCGCCGCCGCGCTCCGGCGAGAGTCCTCGTCCCGTGCGGATCCTACAGGTCGATACGCTTCTCGCGCGGACCGTGTCCCAATGGGTCTACCTGCCCGAGGCGCCGCCCGACGCTGGGTCCCCGTTGGGGGCCCGGATGACCGCCCTGTCCTTCGTCAACAGCGGGACCCTCCTCGCGGTCGAGGAGACGCCGACGGGGACTCTTCTGTACTCGCTCGACCTGGGCGCGGCCACGAGCGTCCTCGGGGGGGCCTACGATTCCCCGGCGGGGTCGGCGCTCGACGACCTGGACGCCGCCGGCCTCGCGCGCGCGGGGATCGTGCCCGTGTCGAAGTCGCTCGTCTTCGATCTCGGGCGCGTGGCGGGTCCGGAGAGTCGGATCGAGGGGCTCGCGATCCTGGACGCGGACACGGTCTCGGTCAGCACCGACGACGGGTTCGGCCTCGCCGCCCCGAAAACGCTCCTCGGGTTCGACGCTCCCGCCGAGCCCATAGCACCCGGACCGGCGTCGCGCCTCTTCACGATCCGGCTCGGGGCGGCGCTTCCCCTGGGCCGGTGAACCCGATCCGAGACGGCGCGCGTAGGCCCGCGTGAAGCCCGTGGTCGTCGTGGGGAGCCTGAACGCGGACCTCGTGGCCCGCGTGGTGCGCTTTCCGGGCCCGGGAGAGACCGCGGTAGGCCAGGAGTTCGCTGTCCACCCGGGAGGCAAGGGGGCCAATCAGGCCTACGCGGCGGGCCGACTGGGCGCGCGCGTGCACATGGTGGGACGCGTGGGGGACGACGATCGGGGCCGGCTGCTGCTCTCGAGCCTGGAAAGGGCGGGGGTGGACACGAGGGCGGCGCAGAAGGACGGGGGCGCGCCCACGGGTGTCGCCCTCATCACGATCGACGCCTCCGGCCAGAACCAGATCGTGATCGTGCCCGGGGCCAACGGGCTGCTCTCGCCGGAAGACGTGCGGCGCGAGCGGGACCTGATCGCCTCCGCGGGCCTCCTCCTGCTCCAGCTCGAGGTGCCTCTCCCGACCGTGGAAGCGGCCGCGAGGATCGGGCGGGAGGGAGGGGCGATCGTCGTCCTGGATCCCGCTCCCGCGCGGGTGGAGTGCCTGAAGCTGCTGCCCCTCGTGGACTACGTGACGCCCAACGAGACGGAGCTCGCGTCGCTCGTGGGAGAGCCGGGCCGCCGCCTCGGGTCGGACGAGGCGCGGGGCCTCGCGCGGGCGCTGCTCGGCTGGGGACCGCGGAGCGTGGTGGCGAAGCTGGGGGCGGAAGGTGCTTTCCGCGTCTCCGCGGAGGGCGAGTGCCTGTGGCCCGGGCTCGCGGTGAGCGCGGTCGACACCACAGCCGCGGGGGACGTCTGGAACGGCGCCTTCGCCACCGCCCTCGCCGAAGGGGCGACCGAGGACGAGGCGGGCGGCTTCGCGAACGCCGCGGCCGCGATCTCCGTGACGCGCGCGGGGGCTCAGCCGAGCATGCCCGCGCGTGCGGAGGTGGACGCGCGCCGGCAGGGGAGCCGTCCCTCCTGACGGGCACGCACGGGGCTCCCCGGATATTCTGGGGTGTCGCCCTCGTGAGCGCGGGCGTCCTCCTGCTGCAGCTCACGCTCACGCGCCTCTTCTCCGCGACGCTGTCGTACCACTTCGCCTTCATGGCGATCTCGCTGGCTCTCCTCGGCTCCGGAGCGAGCGGCGTCGCCGTTCACGTGGCGGGGGACAGGCTCCACCCGAGCCGCACCGGGCGCTGGCTCGCCCTCTTCGCCCTCGCCTTCGCGGCGTCGACGGTGCTCGCTCTCGTGGTGACGCTCCGGTCCCGCTTCTCCCCCCTGGAGCCCCCCCTCGTCCTCTTCCGCCGCCTGTCCGTGCTGTACGTGGCGGCCGCGATCCCCTTTCTCTTCGCGGGGGCCGCGATCAGCCTGGCCGTGGCGCGGAGGGCGGGGGAGATGAGCCGCCTCTACCTCTTCGACCTCGCGGGCGCGGCCGCGGGCTGCATGCTGCTCGTCCCCTTGCTCGACCGGGTGGGCGCACCCAACACCGTCCTCGTCGTTTCCGTGATCGCGGTGGCGGCGGCCGTCGTCTTCGCCTCGTCGGGCCCGTCGTCTCGCGCGGTGCGGGTCGGCCTGGGCCTTTCCGGCCTCGCCGCGGGCGGGCTCCTCGGCGTGAACCTCGCCACCGGAGTCCTCGACGTCCGGCACGCCAAGGGTCTGCCCGAGGCCGGCCGCGTGATCTTCGCGAAGTGGAACTCCTTCTCGAGGGTCACGGTCTGGGGGAGCCTCGAGGAGCCCTCCGTCCTCGTGATGATCGACGCGGACGCGGGAACCCTCGTGGTGAAGAACGCGGGAGAGTGGGACCGCCATCCCTGGCTCCGCGACCGCTTCGAGTCGCTCGTCTACCGCCTCCGGCCGGCGGAGCGGGCGCTCGTGATCGGCGCAGGCGGAGGGCTCGACGTGGCGAGCGCGCGGCTCCTCGCGGCGCGCGAGGTCACGGCCGTGGAGGTGAACCCCGCGATCGCCGGCGACGTCATGTCGAGCGAGCCATTCCTCTCCTACTCCGGCCGGCTCTACGAGAGGCCCGGCGTGCGGCTCGTGATGGACGAGGCGCGGAGCTTTCTCCGCAGCGACATGACGTCGTACGACGTGATCCAGGCCACCATGGTCGACACCTGGGCCGCCACCGCGGCCGGCGCGTTCTCGCTCACCGAAAACAACCTCTACACGGTCGAGGCCTTCTCCGACTTCCTTCGGAGGCTCGCCCCGGACGGCATCCTGAGCGTCACGCGCTGGTACGTGGAGCCGCCGGACCAGGTGCTGCGGCTCGCCTCTCTCGCCCGGGCCGCCGGCCGCGCGCTCGGCCAGGGCGACGTCGCGGGTCGGGTGATCGTGGTGCGGGGCGCCCCCGAAGCGGGAAGCTCGCGTGCTCCCGCGACCCTCCTGCTGAAGAAGAGCCCGTTCACGATCGCCGAGGTCGAGGCCGCGGAGAGCCTGGCGGCCGGGCTGGGCTTCACGGTGCTCTACTCGCCCCGGACGCGGCCTCCGAGCGACCTCGCCCGCATCCTGGAGGCCGCGGACCCCGAGGCCGTCTGGTCGGCCTTCGAGCGCGACCTCTCCCCCCCCCGCGACAATCGGCCGTTCTTCTTCCATACCGTGCGCCTCCGGCACCTCGGCGGCGTGTTCGCGGGCGACCCCGAGACGCGCAAGACGAACCTGGGAACCTTCGTCCTCTTCGGCCTGCTCGTCTTGACGACCCTGCTCGTCGCGGCGTTCATCCTCGCCCCGCTCGCCGTCTCGCGGCGGCGGGCGGCGGGCGCGCGCGAGGGGCTACCTCCGGCCCTCCTGGGCTTCGCCGGCCTGGGGACGGGCTACATCCTGGTCGAGGTGGCCCTCGTGCAGAAGTGCATCCTCTTCCTCGGCTCTCCTGCCTACGCGCTGAGCGTCGTGCTCCTGTCGCTCCTCGCCTTCGGGGCCGTCGGCGCCCGCTCCACGGCCCGAGTGCAGGACGCGGCGCTCGCCACCGGGCTGCGTCGCGCCCTGCTCGTCGCCGCCCTCGCCGCCGTGGTCGCGGTGCTCGTGCTGTCCCCGACGCTCGCCGCCCTCGCCCACTGGAGCCGCCCCCGGCGCGTCGCGGTCACGATCGCGGCCCTCGCCCCCCTGGGCTTCCTGCTGGGCCGTCCCCTGCCTCTCGCGGTGCGGAGCCTGGCGCTCTTCCGGCCGGCGGCCGTGGCCTGGGCCTGGGGTGTGAACGGGGGAGCGTCGGTGCTCGGCTCCGTGCTCGCGCTCGTACTCGCCCTCGTGTTCGGCCTCGATCAGGCGCTCCTCGCGGGGGGAGGGCTCTACGCCCTGTCCGCGTGGGCGTTCGCCGACGGGCGGGGCACCGGACTCACTGCCTCACGCGATCCAGCGTGATCGCGACTCTCGTCGCCCCCACGGCGACGCCCCCCACGCTCCCCTCGAGGTCTCCCTTGGCCGCGACCGCGTCCCCGGTTTTCGAGAGCCGTGCCGTGACGTCGAAGGGTCCTTCGAAGGGAGTGCCCTGGACCATCACGTCGGCGGCGTCGACGGTGAAGGCGAACGGGAACCGGACGCCGTCCTCGCGGCGCACCGCCACCACACCGCCGGTTCTCGTGCTACGCGCGATCAGGTAGAGCACGTCCGTGGGCTGGACCCGGCCGGCGAGGCTCGCGGCGATCGCGACCGTTCCTGCGACGCCCGAGCCGTGCGGGGCGGGGACCACGGGAGCAGCCGCGGCGGGCGGAGCCTGGGCGACGGCGCCGTCTCTCGACGTGAGGGGCCGGAGGCCGCCGGGGGACGCCGGGACGAGCGGCGGGGCTTCCCGCGGAGGCGAGGGCGCTGGTCCACAGCCCAGGGCGAAGGAAGCGACGAGAAGGGCGGCCGCCCGGCGCGTCATGGAGCCGCGGGCTCGCCTGGGCCGGCGGCGGTGGAGAGGAGAGCGGGGAGCTCCTGCACGAAGGCGCTCCGGGCAAGGACGCGCGTACACCCCGCTTCGCGCGCCTGCCGCGCGCGGTCGGCGTGGACGTGGCTCAGGAACCCGATGACGGGCCGTGCCCCGAGCGCCGAGCGCAGGTGCCTGAGCGTCTCGGGGTCCCCGAAGCGGTCGAGGTCGACGATGACGAGCCGGGCGTCCGGAACGTCTTCCGCGGGCGGCTGCCGGAGGGCCTTGACCTCGACGTCCAGCCCCCGCGCGGCTTCCCGCACGCGGCTCAAGAACATCAGGTCGTCGATCAACGCAATCACCTGGGGCATGGATTGTCG
Source organism: uncultured Acidobacteriota bacterium (assembly GCA_963742595.1). GTDB lineage: Bacteria > Acidobacteriota > Vicinamibacteria > Fen-336 > Fen-336 > CAVPGH01. Next base: position 110,568 of record CAVUMT010000005.1, read on the forward strand.
ATTAGATCATGCCCCAGGTGATCTGTTGACAATGCCTGCCTGTTGATAATAATTCTCATTTATGTCCGGTCGTTCCTCAAAGCAGCGAACGGTGGTCCTCGCCGTCGTCCGCTCCACGATGGACCATCCCACCGCGGAATGGGTGCACCGGCAGGCGCGCCGCAGCCTGCCCCGCATCGGCCTGGGCACGGTGTACCGCAACCTCAAGCGGCTGGCGGCGGAGGGCCTGATCCGGGAGATCCACGCCGGGCGGGCAGGCGGCGCGCTTCGACGGGAACACCGGCCGCCACTACCACATCCGCTGCGTGGCCTGCGGGCGGGTCAACGACCTTCCCCTCTCGGTCGACACCCGGCTCGAGGAAGAGGCCGGCCGCGCGATGAACTACCAGGTCCTCGGCCACCAGGTCGAGGTCCACGGGCTCTGCCCGCTCTGCCAGGGTCGGCCGAAGTATGAGAACAATTCTCAGTCGGAGACACAGCGCTCACAAGGAGGAGATGAAAGTCCATGGCGAACCTGAAGGGAACCAAGACGCACGAGAACCTCAAGCACGCGTTCGCCGGCGAGAGCCAGGCGAACCGGCGCTACCTCTACTTCGCGCGCGTCGGCCGACATCGAGGGCTACCCCGAGATCGGCGGTCTCTTCCGCGACACCTCGGAGGCGGAGACCGGCCACGCCTTCGGCCACATGGACTTCCTGAAGAGGTGGGCGATCCCGCCACCGACGTGCCGTTCGGCAGCACGCGCCAGAACCTGCAGTCCGCGATCGAGGGCGAGACCTACGAGTACACGCAGATGTACCCGGGGATGGCCAAGACCGCCCGCGAGGAGGGCTTCCCCGAGATCGCCGAGTGGTTCGAGACCCTGGCCAAGGCCGAGCGCAGCCACGCCGGGCGGTTCACCAAGGGCCTCGAGGGCCTGAAGGAGCTGTAGGAACGACGCGGCGCGACGGTCGACTGATCCCGCTCTCGAGGCGCCATGCCCTACGATCCTCGCGATCCCGGCTACTTCGACCCCGCGGCCGTCGAGAAGGAGCTCCTCCGCGTCACCGAGCTCTGCGACGGCTGCCGGCGCTGCTACCGCCTCTGCCCCTCGTTCGACTACATGCTGGACGAGGCGGTCGACAAGAACGAAGGCGACGTCTCGAAGATCACGAGCGCCGACTACCGGCAAGATCGTCGACCTCTGCTGGCAGTGCAAGCTCTGCTTCAACCACTGCCCCTACACGCCGCCCCACCACTGGGACATCGACTTCCCGCGGCTGATGCTGCGGGCCAAGGCGGCGCGGGCGCGGGCGGAAGGGCGTGACGCGGCAGGACGCGCTGGCTCGGCAACGTGGACGCGGTGGGCGCCCTCGGCTCGCGCCACCGCGCCCCTCACGCAACTGGGCGAACGCGCTTCGCGCCCGCACCGCGCGCTCCTGGAGGCGGTGGTGGGCATCGACCGCGACCCGCAATCTGCCGAAGTTCCACCACAAGACCTTCGCGCGCTGGTTCCGGGAGCGCGGCGGCGGCCGCGTGCGCGGGCGGACCGCAAGGTCGCGCTCTTCTTCTCCTGCTCCGTGAACTACAACGAGCCGCAGGTGGGGCGCGACGCCGTCTCCGTGCTCGAGAAGAACGGCTGCGCGGTCTCCTGCCCGGAGCAGGTCTGCTGCGGCATGCCCTACCTCGACGGCGGCGACATCGAGGCCGCCACCGCGAACGCCCGCAGCGAACGTCGCGGCGCTGCTTCCCCTCGTGGAGGCGGGCGCGACCGTGGTCGTGCCCCAGCCCACCTGCTCCTACGTGCTCAAGAAGGAGTACCCGATGCTCGTGCCCGGGCGAGGCCGCGGAGAAGGTGGCGGCGGCGACGCGGGACGTCTTCGAGTACCTGGCCGGCCGCAAGCAGGAGGGCACGCTCGACACGGACTTCCCGGGCAAGGCGCCGGGCAAGCGTCGCCTACCAGATGCCCTGCCACCTGCGCGCGCAGAACATGGGCTACAAGACGCGCGACGTCCTCCAGCTCATCCCCGGGACGCCGAGGTGAGCGTCGTCGAGACGCTGCACGGCCATGGACGGGACCTGGGGCGATGAAGAAGGAGTACTATCCGATCAGCCTGCAGTACGCGCGGAAGGCGGTGGCGGAGATGGAGGCGGCGGAGCCGCGAGACCTACGCCACCGACTGCACGCTCTCCGCGCTGCAGATCGAGGCGGTCCGGGGCGAGAAGCCGGCCCATCCGATCGCCGCTCCTGCGCGAGGCCTACGGCCTGCCCGAGGAGCGCTGAGCGTGGAGAGAGTCGCTCTCGGCGACGTCAAGAACCTCGTGGAGTACGAGAAGGTGCGCGAGGAGGCCCGCGGCCGCGCGTCATCGCGCTCAAGAAGCGACCGCCGGGTCTCCGTGGGGGAGAACCTGACCTTCCTCTTCGAGAACCGGGAGACCGTGCTCTTCCAGATCCAGGAGATGGTGCGCACGGAGCGGATCGTGGACGACGCGCAAGATCCAGGACGAGATCGACGCCTACAACGCGCTCCTCCCGGACGAGGGCGAGCTCTCGGCCACACTCTTCATCGAGATCCCCGAGCTCGTGCACGCTGTCGCAGGACGAGGTGCGCGGAGCGGTGAACCGCTTCCAGGGCCTCGACGCGGGACGCGGTCTGCGCTCGGGTGGACGGCCATGCGCGTCCCCGCCCGCTTCGAGGGCGGCCACAGCAAGGAAGAGAAGATGGCCGCCGTCCAGTACATCCGCTTCCCGCTGAGTGCTACCGGCAGGAAGGCGCTGGCCGACCCGAAGCGCCCCGCCCGCCTCGTGGTCGACCACCCGAACTACCGGGCGGAGTCCGTCCTCGGTCCCGCCCTCCGCGCGGAGCTCCTGAAGGACCTCGCCTGAAAAAAGAGGGGGCCCCGGAGGGCCCCCTCTCGAGATCGCGCGGGCCTTCAGCGGGCCCGCGCGCCCCCAACGGCTAGAAGCTCAAGCGACCGGAGATGCGGACGATGCGCGGAGGGAGGATGGTCACGGGTGTGTTGAATGTCGGAATGTTGACCCCCGTCGCGTTGATCGTGAGCCGGCCGGTCGTCGAGCGGATGTTCAGCTCGTCGTTGCTGTTGAGCATGTTGTAGACGTCGAAGAGCACGCCCAGCTTGAGGCGCCCGGAGAGCGTGAACTGCTTCTCCACGCGCATGTCGAGCTGCTTGACCGTCTGCATGCGGAGCGCGGTGATGGGCTCGGCGTGCAGAGGCTGGGTCCCGTAGTTGGTGCCCGGGCCGCCCGTGATGCCCGAGGTCGCGGTGGCGTTGAAGACGCGGCCGGCGGGATAGCCCTGCTGGATCCTGAAGATGGGCGTGAAGCGCAGGCCCCACGCCGGCTCGTACGAGCCGTAGGCCTTGAAGTTCCAGACCGTGAACTCGTTCCGGGTGTCGAGGTCGGCGGAGGTGACCGGGAACCCGACCTGGGCGGCGAAGCTGCTGAACAGGTTGGCGTTGCTCGCGTTGCCCGTGCCGCCAAGGCCGCTGCTGAAGTAGCTGGAGCCGTACTCGTCGACCCAGGTGTAGAGGAACGAGCCGGTCAGGCTCCACTTCCGGCTGTAGCGCTTGTTCACGGTCAGCTCGATGTTCTTGTAGTTGGCGTCGAAGCCGTCCGGGTTGGAGACGAGGTTGGCCACGGGTAGCGCCAGGTTCACGGGGTTCAAGTTGTTCATGCTGACGTTCTGGTCGTCGCTCGTCCCCCGATTCCCGTCCGGCCCGGGGTCGACCACCGTGATCGGCACGTTGTAGGCCGAGATCGGGCGGTTCCCGTTCGACTGCTGGTAGCCGTCGCGGTCCATCTTCCACACGAAGCCCGCGCGCACTCCCACCTGGCCGCCCAACTCGCGCTCCAGCCAGGCCGAGAGCTCGTCGGTATACGAGTTCCTGAGGTCGGGGTCGAGGGTGACGCTGGCCGTCCCTCCGAACTGCGTTTGGATGGCGCCCTGCTCGCCGTTCTGCCACAAGCCGTCGTTGTTGCGGTCGGTCCAGACGTACTGGGTGTACTGCGTCCCGGTGTTGGGGTTGACGGCATCGGCGAGGTTGATGCCGGGGTTGAAGTAGTACCGTCCGTAGTTCGCCTTGAGGAGCGTCTTGCCGTTGCCCTTCAGGTCGTAGACCACGCCGATCCGGGGGGCGAAGTGGTTGAAGCTCTTCACGTCGTCCACCGCCGCGAACGTCGCGGGCTGCGGCGAGAACCGGCTCGCCGGCCGCTCCTGCTCGGGCAGGAAGACCCGGTATCGGTCGAAGCGCAGGCCGAGGTTCACCGTGAGCTTCTCCCGGGTATAGGCGTCGTTGACGAACATCCCGATGTTGTCGAGGCCGTTCCAGGAATCCACGGGCAGCCCGAGCCGGACCGAGGCCGCCACGCTGTTGTTGAAGAGCTGCACCACGTTGTCGGCGTAGTAGGAGTTCCACCTCGTGCGTCCCGTCTCGTGCTGGTACTCGCCCCCCGCCTTGAGCTGGTGGTTTCCGCCCACGGCATTGTCGACGTAGAACGTGTAGGCGCCGTGGAACTGCTTCCGTCGGCGGTCCAGCTCCCAGTCGCGCCCGCCTCCCGTCACCTGCAAGGTCGTCTGGTCCTCGCGGCGGGGATCGTCTCCGTTGCCGATCATGATGAAGTTGTAGCCGAACTCGCCCGCGCGGACCTCGAGGAAGCCACGGTCGCCGAAGGTCCGGTTGTACTCGACCTTGCCCACCCAGGACGGCGACTCCTGGTTCAGCGTCGAAGACGAGGTGAGGTGCTGCGGACCGCCGACGATCGAGTCGGTGCGGAAGGGCTGGAACTTGGTGCCGTACTGGAGGTAGGCGACGACCCGGTCACGCGAGGTGATCTGGTAGGTCAGCTTGCCCGTCCAGTTCTCGAGCTTGGTCAGGAACTCGGTCCCGTCGAGGATGTTCCCCGAGGCCGGCTGGTAGACGACGTTCTGCTGGCGCAGGTAGCCCGCCCAGAACCAGAGCTTGTCCTTGACGATGGGTCCGCCGATGCTGGCGTTCAGGTTCTTGTAGTCGAGGAGCGTGTTGAACTCGTCCCGCTTCAGGCCGAGCTGCTCGATCGCCGAGCGGGGGAGGTTGGCGTAGCCGCGCTCGAGCTGGTTCTGCGAGACGTTCGTGCTCTGGATGTCCCTGTTCTCGTACTCGTAGTAGAGCTCGCCCGTGAACTGGTTGCCCCCGGACTTCCCGATGAAGTTCGTGAGCACGCCGCCGCTCGGCATCTCCGCCGTGTTGCCGGCCGCGCCCACGATCACTTCCTGGAACGAGCCGTAGTCGAAGTAGAACCCCGCGGCCGAGGTGCCCTCGGTGGTGTTCATGCCTTCGATCAGGGGGCGGTTCTGGCCGCCGTTGCCGTAGGCGGTATATGTCGTCTGTGTCCCCGCCGTGCTCCCGCCCACGTCGAAGCGGTTCAGGGTGATGGCGGGGACCTCGGAAAGGAGCGACCACATGTCGCGCGCGTTGGGGAGCGAGGCGAGCTGGCTGACGTCGAAGTTGGTCTGGACGCGGGTGGTCGTGGAGTCGATGGTGGGCGACTCGCCGGTCACGGTGAGGGCCTCCTCCATCGTCTTGAGCCCCATCTTGACGTTGACGTCGGCGGTGAAGCCGATGCCGATGCGGATGCCGTCCCGCACCAGCGTGCCGAAGCCGCCGAGCTCGTAGGAGACCTTGTACGTCCCGGCGGGCAGCCCGAGCAGGCGGTAGATGCCCTGGGCGTTCGTGACCGCCGACTGCGGACGGACGAGGGCCGGGCCCGACGCGGTCACGGCCACGCCGGGAAGGACGGCCCCGCTCTCGTCGACGATCTCCCCCTGGATCGCTCCCGTCGACCCGGCGCCGCCCTGCGCGAACGAGAGCGCCGGCGCCAGGCACGCCACCACCAACGACAACCAGAAGACTCGGCTCCTGAGCATTCCAACCTCCCCCCACTGCCGTACTCGGAGGGATTGTCCGGGCCGGCGGGGATGATCGATTTATTGAACGTGCGAGTTGGGGGATGCTATGGCAATGGCCGTGCCCCAGTCAACAATCTATTCAATTTGCCTATTTACAACGCGTTAGCAACGAGCCTAAACGCTCGAATATCCAGAGGGATGGATATCACGTGCACTTCGTTGAACGTCTAAAAGGCCAGAGTCAGTCGCGCGGATCGCCGAGACGCTCGCGGAGCCGTTGCGCCGCCGCGGCGTGCGGATCGTTCGGAGGCAGGGCGTCCAGCCGGCGGCGCGCGTCGTCGAGGCGCCCGCGTCCGTAGTCGACGAGGGCGAGGAAGTAGTCGAGAGACTGGCGGGGGTCCAGCCGGCGGCTGAGGTCGAAGGCGTCCGCGGCAGGGGCGTACTGGGCGTCGAGCAGGAGGAACTGGCCGAGCTCGAGCTGCGTCTGCGCGTCGTCCGGATGAAGTCGCGCCCGCTCGACGTAGTCCCGCTTGGCCGCCTCGAAGAGGCGGCCACTGTCTCCAGCCAAGCGCGTGACTCCGCTGCGCACCAGGCTCAGGGCGGCCCCCGCCCGTACGACGCGCCGGGAATCCCCCAGGGCCGCGACGAGAGCGTCCACGGTCTTCGCCCTCTCCGAGTCCCCGAGCTTCGCCGGCTCCAGGTTCATCACCGCGACCGCGCGCAGGATCGGCTCGTCGGCGCGCACCGCGGTGCGGAGCGCATCGTATGCACGCGGGTCCTGGAATCGGCCCAGGTGGCCGAGGGCGTTCGCACGGAGGAGCGGCGGCTCGGCGTCCGACGCGGCAAGCGCGATGAGCTTCGGGATCGCCTCCGCCCGGCCCTCGCGGGCGAGGGTGAAGGCGTCGGCCCGCGCCGTGACCCGGCCGCGGCGGTTCTCGGGGAACCACTTCGCGAGGTGGCCCTCCGCCCACTCCGGGGTGCGATCGGCATGGCAGTCGTTGCACGCGTTGGGGATGCCGAAGCGGGCGGTCGTCTCCGGCGCGGGCACGCCGATCGCGTGGTCGCGGATCCGCGCCTTGATGCTCAGCACGTGCCGGGGCATGTGGCACTCGACGCACGAGCTTCCCGTGCTCTCCGGCGGATGCCGCGTGTGGGCGGGAACGTCGCGGCCGATCGCCTGGTGGCAGCGCAGGCAGATGGCACCCTGGCCGGTGGCGAGGGTCGTGTCGCGGTCCACGTCGGGGAGGTGCGGGTCGATGTGGCACGTGGTGCAGCTCGCCTTTCCCTTGAGGAAGCACTGGCTCTCCCAGAAGCCGAGGGCGTCGTTGGAGAAGCGCCGGGGCCTCCCGTCCGCCCACCACGCCGGGTCGTGCTCGGCCCGCGGGCCGTACTCGAGCATGGGCATGAAGTGGTCGTAGTAGTCGCCCCCCGCGGTGAACCCGGGGGCGACCACGTCGCGCAGGGTGTGGCACTGCGCGCAGAGCGTCGTGCTCTTCACCGCGTCGAGGCGGTAGGGGCTGAGGACGTCGTCCCCGACGGCCGTGGCCGCGGGCTGCGTCGCAGCGCCCGCCTTCGACCGCGCGCGCTCGCGGGTGACGTGGGCGGCGCCCGGCCCGTGGCAGCGCTCGCAGCTCGTGCCCGTGTCCTGCCAGCGCGTCGTGTAGGCGAGCCGCTTCGTGTCGAAGCCCTTCGTCTGGCCGCTCACGTGGCACTCGAGGCAGGTCTTGTTCCAGACCTGAACGGGCGTCTTGTCCGCCTCGTCGGGGCGCACGATCTCGACGCTCGGGAACCACTCGCGCCGGGTCACGTTCCAGGAGGGAGGAAGGACGACGATCGAGCCGTCGTCCCGGCGCGTGAGGTAGTGCTGGATGCGCCGGCTGCCGAGCGTGTAGTCCACGCGGTGGGTCTGCGCGCGCCCGGTGAGGGCGCTCTCCGTGATCCAGAAACCGCCCTCGCGGGCCGCGAACTCGTAGGTCTGTCCCCGGAGGACCGTACGACGGCGCGAGAAGTCGCCCACGACCGTCCTCGTCGTGGCCGGCTGGAGCATCTTGCTGTGGCGGCCGTCGTGCCACCGCTCGCTCGTCCCGCGGTGGCACTCCGCGCAGGTCCGGGCTCCCGTGAAGGGGGAGGGCTGGCCTTCCGCGGAGGCCACGGCCAGCGCGAGAGAGAAAAGGAGCAAGGAAGGAATGATAACGAAAAGGGGGGCCCGAAGGCCCCCCGGTGAAATCACCCGGGCCCGCTCGCGCGGGCCCGAGGCGGGTGGAAACGGACTACCAGTCGAAGCGCGCCGAGAACCGCGCGATGCGCGGGGGCAGGATGTTGAGCGGCGTCCCGAAGGTGGGGACCGTGGTGTTCGTCTCGATGACGCGCAGCGTTCCCGTGCTCCAGCGGATGTCGGTCTCGACGTTCGAGTTGAAGGCGTTGTAGACGTCCACGAGCAGCGTGAACGAGGCGCGGTTCGCGATCCGGATCTTCTTCTCCGCGCGGATGTCGAGGATCGAGATCGTGTCCTGGCGCCGCGTGCCGATGGGCTCGACGAGGATGGCCTGGGCCCCGTAGTTGAGCGTGGCGTTGATGAAGCGGCCGTAGGGCATTCCCGACTGGGCCTTGTAGACGGGGGTGAAGCGGAGCCCCCATCCCGGCTCGTAGGAGCCGGACAGCTTGAAGTTCCAGTTCGTGAACTCGTTGTGGATCCGGTCGTTCGGGGTCACCGGGAAGACGCCGCCGTTCGACGCTCCTCCGAAGAGGCTGGGGGCGAGGACGGGGGTGACGCCGAAGCGGTTGCTGAAGTACAGGCTCGAGAACTCGTCCGTCCACGTGTACAGGAAGGAGGCGACCATGCCCCACTTGCGGCTGAGGCGCTTGGTCGCCGCGAACTCCACCGACTTGTAGTCCGCCTCGAACCCCTCGGGGTTGTGGACTCGAGTCACGGTGGGAAGGGCGAGGTTCACGGGGTTCAGGTTGAAGGCGGCGATCTGCTGCTCGTCGCCGCTCGCCGCCCGGCCGTCCGGTCCGGGGTCCGTCACCGTGGTGGGGACGTTGTAGGCGTCGAGCGGACGGTTGGCGTTGGACTGCTGGTAGCCGTCCTTGTCCTTCTTCCAGACGAAGCCGGCGCGCACGCCCACCTGGCCGGGCAGCTCCTGCTCGATCCAGGCCGCGTACTCGTCGGTGAGGGAGTTCTTGAGGTTGGAGTCGAGCTGAACGGTGGACGCGCCGCCGCTCTGCGTGGTGAGGGCGCCCTGCTCGCCGTCCTGCCAGAGCCGGTCGCCGTTCCTGTCCGTCCACGCGTACTCGCTGAACTGCGTGGAAGGGTTGTTGCTGATCGCGTCCGCGAGGCCCACGCCGGGGTTGAAGTAGTAGCGGCCGTAGCTCGCCTTCATCACGGTCTTTCCGTTCCCCCGGATGTCGTAGGTCAGGCCGAGCCGGGGGGCGATGTGGTTGAAGGACTGCACGTCGTCGTTCGCGGGGAAGGTGGTGTCCGTCGGCGAGAAGCGGCTCGCCGCCCGCACCTGCTCGGGCAGGAACGCCCGGTAGCGGTCGAAGCGGACGCCGAGGTTGACGGTCAGCTTCTTCAGGCTGTAGGTGTCGTTCACGAAGAGCCCGTAGTTGCGCAGGCCGTTCTGCGAGGCCACGGGCAGCCCGAGGCGTACCGCCTGGGGCGCGTTGTTGTTGAAGAGCTGGACCACGTTGTCCGCGTAGTACGAGTTCCAGAACGTCACGCCCGTCTCGTGCTGGATCTCTCCGCCCACCTTCATCTGGTGGTTCCCCCCGAGCTTGTTGTCGAGGTAGAACGTGTACGCGCCGTGGAGCTGCTTGCGCCGCCGGTCGAGCTCCCAGTCGCGTCCGCCCCCCGTGACTTGCAGCGTCGCCCGGTCCTCCTGTCGAGGATCGCTCGAGTTCCCGATGAGGCTGAAGTTGTAGCCGAACTCCCCGGCGCGCATCTCGAGGAACCCGCGGTCGCCGAACGTCCGGTTGTACTCGAACTTGGCCACCCAGGACGGCGAGCTCTGGTTGAGCGTCGAGTCCTTGGTCAGGTGCTGGGGGCCGGCCACCACCGAGTCCACGCGGAAGGGCTGGTTCTTGATGCCGTACTGGAGGTAGCCGATGAACCGGTCGCGCGGCGTCATCTGATAGGTGAGCTTGCCCGTGTAGTTCTTGAGCTCGGTGGGGAAGAGCGTCCCGTCCAGGATGTTGCCGTTGGCGGGCTGGCCCACCTCGTTCTTCTGGCGGAGGAAGCCGAAGTACCACCAGAGCTTGTCCTTGATCACGGGCCCGCCCACGCTCGCGTTGAAGTTCTTGTAGCTCGCGAGGCGGTTGGCCTCGTCGCGCTTCAGACCGAGGTTCAGCACGTTCTGGTTGTAGTTGCCGTAGCCTCGGTCGAGCTGCTCCTGGCTGATGTTCGTGCTCTGGATGGCGTCGTTCTCGTACTCGTAGAGGAGCTGGCCGCTGAACTGGTTCCCCCCGGACTTGCCGATGAACTGGGTGAGCACGCCCCCGCTCGGCATCTCCGCGGTGTTGGCGGCGGCCCCCACGAACACTTCGCCGAACGAGCCGTAGTCGAAGTAGAACCCGGCCGCGGCGGTCCCCTCGGTGGTGTTGATCCCCTCGATCAGGGGCCGGTTCTGTCCGCCGTTGCCGTAGGCGAGGTAGGTCGTCTGGGTGCCCGCGGTGCTGCCCCCCACGTCGAAGCGGTTGAGCGTCACGGCGGGGGTGGTGGCGAGGAGTGACCACATGTCGCGCGCGTTGGGCAGCGAGTCGAGCTGGGCCTGGTCGTAGTTCGTCTGCACGCGGCTCTGTGTCGTATCGATCGTGGTGGACTCGCCGGTGACCGTCACCGACTCCTGCATCGACTGCACGGAGAGGCTCGCGTCGGCGGTGGCGGTGAAGCCGACGCCCACGCGGACGTCGTCGCGCACGACCTTGCCGAAGCCCTGGATGTCGAACGTGACCTTGTAGGTTCCGGCGGGGAGCCCGGGCAGTCGGTAGATTCCCTGCGGGTTGGTCACGGCGGTGCGGGTGCCGATCTGCGCGGTGCTCGTGGCCGTGACGTTGACGCCCGGCAGCACGGCCCCGCTCGTGTCCGTCACCTCGCCCTGGATCGTGCCGGTGGAGCCGGCTCCTCCCTGGGCATGGGCGACGACGGGGAGCAACAAGACGGCCATCGCGAGAAGCGAGAGGCTGCGCATTCTCACCTTTCTACCTCCTGGATCTCGCCCGCCACGGTTCGAACAGGGGTGGTTGTTTTCACCGTCGGGCAGTCCAAATCGTTGAACACAAAAGACATCCGTGTCATTTTGTTGTGCAATCGAGATACCAGACTGTTGTACTTCTGTCAAGTCCTGTGAATTCAGTCATTTGAACACTTGGACCGCAGGGATTTCCCACGAATCTACGACCAATTGGATTTACGGATCCGAGGTCCAGAATGTGTTGTCCAGCCTACTGGACGTATCGGCGCGCTCGTTTCGCGAGCTCGGAATCGCCGAGGGCGCTTGCCGCCGCCTCGAGTCCGCGAGCCGCGGATTCGCTCGTCGGCTCGAGATCGAGGGCGGACTCGAAGAGGCGTGCCGCCTCGGTCGTGCGCCCTCCCTCGAGCTCGAAGATCCCGAGATTCGTCCGGTGGCTGCTCTCGTCGGGCTCGGCCTCGACGAGCTGCTCGAAGTACGCGCGCGCGCGGTCGCGGTCGCCGGTGCGCGCCGAGGCGATCGCCGCCACCTGGAGCGCGCGGGGCTGCCGGGGCGCCCGTGCGATCACGCGCCGGGCGATGTCGAGGGCCTCGTCGAGAGCCCCTTCCGCGAGACGCGCCGAGGCGAGAAGCGATTCCGCGTCCGCGTCGCCGGGATGGAAGCGCAGCACCGCGTCGGCGAGACCGCGCACCGCCTCGGCGTTCCCCGCGCCTTCTTGAATCTCGGCGCCGAGCAGCAGGGCGCGGCGGTTCCGGGGATCCTGTTCCAGGGCGCGCCGCACCTCCTCGAGCGCCTCCGGGCCCCGGCCCGTGGAGTTGAAGAGAAGGGCGAGGGCGACGTGCGTCGCCGGAGACGGCGGGAGCTCGCGAAGCCGCCGCTCCGCGGCCGGCTCCTGGTGCGACTGGACCGCGCAGCGGACGAGCCCCTCCGCCGCCGCGAGGTGCGTCGCCTCGCGGCCGAGCGCGTCGGAATAGGCGAGGTACGCCCATCCGAAGCTCTCCGCACCCTCCAGCATGTGGGCACGGGCGGCGACCTGGGCGGCCGTGGGGTCGGCCACGAGGGCCGCCCAGCTTCGTGGAACGGGGGCCCGTCCCGCCGCCTCCGCGAGGGCGAAGGCGTTCGCGCGGCTCGTGTCGGAGTGCAGGGTGCGCGGGGCGCGGAGCTCGAGGATCGGGTGGTCGTCGGTATGGCGCGGCGCCGACGCCACCCATTGCGCGAGCCCGGGGCCCCCGATCGTGAAGAGGCTGCCGAAGCCGTAGGCGTCCCGGAGCTCCAGCGGCTCGAGGTCGGCGCGGACCGCGGGTACTGCGAGCCGCGCCGCGAGATCGCTCGGCGAGGGCGCCTCGATGGGCGACTCCCCGCCCAGCAGGAGCACGTCGCCTTCGTTCAGCAGGAAGAGCGCGACATGGGGGAAGGCGTCGGTGAAGGAGGCGATCACGGTGCGCAGGTCGGCGGGGGAGAGGTTGTAGACGTGCGCCCACTGGCAGAAGAGGCCGCCCGGGGCGAGGCGTGCGCGCGCCATCCGGAAGAAGTCCCGGGTGAAGAGGCTCGAGACCCCAGCCATCCAGGGATTGGACGGCTCCGAGATGATCGCGTCATACCGCTTCGACGTGAGGCGGAGGTGGTTGCGGCCGTCCGCCACCAGGAGGCGCAGCCGTGGCTGGCCGAGCGCGTCGCCGTTCGCGTGGCGGAAGAGCGCTGCCGCCTCCACCACCTCCGGGGAGATCTCGACCACCTCCACCCTCGTCTCCGCGTGAGCGAGGGCGGCGCCCGCGGTGACGCCGCTTCCCAGGCCGATCACGAGCACCTCCCGCGCCTGGGGCAGGAGGAGGAGGGGGAGGTGGGCGAGCAGCCTCTGGGTCAGCATGTCCGCGGTGTCGGTGGCGTCCACCTTGCCGTCCACGGCCAGGGACAGCGTCCCTCCCAGCTTCTTCACGGAGACCGTGGCCGTGGCGCCTTCGCGGTAGAACACGAGGTCTCCCGCCCGCATCTGGGCCTCGACGTCTTCCGCCGTCGTGTAGGCGGCGTACTTGTAGGCGCCGCTCGAAAGCAGCTCACGGTCCCAGGGGCCGGCGAGGGCGCGGACCGCGAGGGGTGCCAGGAGGACGAGGGCGGCGGCGGCGAGGGCACGGGGTCGGCGCTCTTCCGCGGCGACGACGAAGGCCGCCGCCCCCGCGGCTACGAACGCTCCCGCATAGAGCGACGCCTCGATTCCCGCCCGAGGCAGCGCGACGAACCCCGCGCCCAACGAGCCCACGATCCCTCCCGCCGTGTTCCACGCGAGCACCCGCCCCACGGGCCGTCCCGTCCCCCCCGAGGCGTCGGCGAGGAGGCGCACGGCGAGGGGGAAGACGGCTCCGGACAGGGACGTGGGCACGAGAAGCAACGCGACGACGAGGCCAGCCTCCGTCCAGAGGAGGCGGTCCATCTCGTCCGCATGGGCGCGAACGATGCCCGCGAGAGGAACCACGGCGCGGGGAAGGGCGGCCACCACCGCGAGGGACGCGAGGGCGGTGGCCGCGAGCAGCCGGAAAAGCGCGGTCACTGGCTGGCGCGTGCGCGCGGCGAACCGTGACGCGAGCGCGCTCCCCAGCGCCACCCCGGCGATGACGGCGGAGAGGACGAACGCGAAGGCGAACGAGGTGGGGCCGATGAGGAGCACGAGGGCGCGGGTCCAGGCCACCTCGTTGCCGAGGGCGGCGAGGCCGGCGAAGAAGGTCGCGACGAGCGGCACGATCGACGCGGAGCGTTCTTCGGGAGCGGCCGTCGCCGCCGCCGCGAGAGCGCGCTTCCTTTGCTTTTCCTTCCGCTCGGGCTTCTCGGGGGGGGGCGAGGGCTCGGACGTCGGTGGCGGGGCCGCCGCGGCGCTCATCACGAGAGCCGCGGCCGCCACGTTGAGCGCCATCCCCACCAGCATCGTGCCGCGGAGACCGAGCGCGGGTATCAGGAGAAGCGAGCCCCCCAGGCTTCCCGCGAGCGCACCCGCGGTGTTGACGGCGTAGAGGCGCCCGGCGGCGAGGCCGAGCGCGTCGGGCCGGGGGGCGAGGAGCGCCGTGAGCACGGGCAGGGCCGCGCCCATGAGCGCCGTGGGAGGGAGCAGGAGGAGGGCTACGCCCATCAGGCGAGCGAACGCCAGGAGGCCGGGATCCTCGGGACGGTACAGAGGAACGAGCAATGGAACGAGGCGTTCGCTCGCCCACGGGACGGCCGCCGCGGACGCGGCGATGCCCACCTCGAGAACGGCATATGCGCGACGCTGCGCCGCGGCGGGGAGCCGATCAACGAACCGGGCCGCGGCCGCCGCCCCCAGGCCCAGGCCGGCCATGAACGTGGCCACCACCGTGGCCACGGCCTCCACGGCGTTCCCGAACACGAGGGAGAGCTGCCGCGCCCAGAGAAGCTGGTAGAGAAGGGCCGCGCTCCCGGAGAAGAGCGCGGCGACGAAGAGCATGGGGCCGTGATTCTAACCCACCGCCGCCCGGGGTCCTTCGGACGATCCCGCCCGCAAGCCGCGCTATAGTGGCTTCGAAGCGATGCTTCGGGGCCTCATCAGCGTCCGTCCGGAAGAGAGGCGCGGTGCCACCGCCGCCTTCCTGACCATCTTCGGCGTGCTCGCCGCGCATACGCTCCTGGAGACGGCGCGCGACGCGCTGTTCCTCGCCCGTCTGCCCGCCGCGCGGCTTCCCTGGGTCTACCTGATGATCGCCGTGCTCGCGGTGGGCATCTCCCAGGTGCCCCCGAACCGGAAGCGCACCCGGCGCTACGACCTGAGCGTCTTCCTCGGGGGCTCCGCGTTCGTCACGCTCCTCTTCTGGCAGTTCGGCACGTGGCAGAAGCCCTGGGAGCTCTACGCCCTCTACGTGTGGACGGGCCTCGTGGGCAGCCTGGCGGTGCTGCAGTTCTACGTCGTGCTCGGCGACCTCTACACCGTGACCCAGGCCAAGAGAATCTACGGCCTCGTGGGGACGGGCAGCCTGCTCGGAGCGGTGGTGGGAGCGACCGTGGGGCGCGTGATCGCGGGGACGTTCTCGACGCCTGCGCTCGTCCTCGCCTCGGCGATCACGCTCGCCGCCACCGCGTTCGCGGCCCTCCTCCTCCGGGGCAAGGCCGTCGTGCACGCTTCCCGAACCGGCGCGTCCTGGCGCCAATCGCTGGACCTCCTCCGCGGCCAGCCCTACGTGCGCGGGCTCGCCGCCCTCGTCCTCGTATCCACGGTGGCCCTCACCCTGGGCGACTACGTCTTCAAGAGCGCGGTCGCCCGCACGATCCCGACGGCGGAGCTCGGGTCTTTCTTCGCCAGCGTGTACGCGGTCCTGAACCTGCTCGCTCTCCTCGCCCAGGTCTTTCTCTCGGGGTGGCTGCTCCGGGTGATCGGCCTCCATCAGGCGCTTTGGGTCCTGCCCGTGCTCGTGTTCATGGGAGCGGCGGGAGTGGCGCTGGGCGGAGGGCTGGGAGCAGCGCTCCTCCTCAAGGGGGCGGACGGCACGTTCCGCAACTCCGTCCATCGGACGGGCATGGAGCTGCTCTTCGTGCCCATGGCGGACGGAGTGCGGAGCCGGGCCAAGCCCTTCATCGACCTCGTGGGCCAGCGCGGCGGCCAGGCGCTCGCCTCCCTCCTCATCCTTTCCGAGGTGTTCCTGAACCGCGGCGACATGGTGCTGGCCGCGGCCGCAGCCGGGCTCAGCCTCGTCTGGATCTTCTGGACGGACGACCTTCGATCGCACTACCTGGACCTCTTCCGGGTCGCGCTGCGCGAGGGCACGGTGCAGCCCCCGCCCGACCTCCCCGCCCTCGACCTCAGCTCGCTCGAGACCCTGTTCACCGCGCTCAACAGCGCGGACGACGCGGAGGTGGGTGCGGCGATCGACCTCCTGGCCGACGAGGGGCGGGTCCGCCTCATCCCCGCGCTCATCCTGTACCATCCCGCGCGCGCGGTCGTCGTGCGCGTCCTCGAGCTGTTCGCCGGGGAAGGCCGCACCGACTTCATCCCCGTGGCCGACCGGCTCCTCGGCCACGTCGACCCCGAGGTCCGGGCCGCCGCCCTCCTCGCGCGGACGAAGGTCTCGCGCGACGAGACCCTCCTGCGCGAGGTGGCGGACGACCCGAGCCCTCTCGTGCGTGCGACCGCCCTCGTGGGCCTCGTCTCCGCCGGGTCGGCGAGCGAGGAGGATCGGCGCGGCGTCGACGCCATCCTCGCCGGAGGCTCCCCGGAGGCGCGGGCGGCCCTCGCCCGGGCGATCGCCACCCAGCCCGCGCCCGCATTCGAGCGCGCGCTCCTGCGCCTGTCCGACGGTCCCGAGGAATCCGTGCAGGCGCAGGCGGCCCAGGCCATGGGTCGCTTGCGGAGCCCGAAGTTCCTCCCCGCCCTCCTGCCCCTTCTCGCGCTGCGCGACGTGCGCAGCGCCGCCCGAGACGCGCTCCTCGCCTACGGGGAGGTGGGGCTCGTCTTCCTCGCCGAGGCGCTGGAGGACCAGGCCCTCCCCCACGAGCTGCGCCGGCACCTGCCGCGCACCATCGCCCTCTTCTCGCCGCAGGAGGCCGCGGACGTCCTGCAGCGCCACCTTCCCGCGGAGACGGACGGCATGGTCCGCTTCAAGATGCTCCGGGCCCTGAACCGCCTCTCCGCCGATCCCGCCGTGCTCTTCGACGCGGACCTCTTGCGGAGGGCCACCGAGGCCACGGTGGAAGCGGCCTTCCGTCTCGTGGACTGGCGTCGGGTCCTCGAGGAGGGTGCTATCGCCGACCCGAAGCGGGCGACACCCGGCCACGAGCTTCTCGTGCGCCTCCTGCGCGACAAGGAGACCCACGCCCTCGAGAGGATCTTCCGCCTCCTCGCGCTGCAGTTCCGCGACGAGGACTTCCGGGGGATCTACTTCGGCCTGCGCAACAACGACGCCCGCGTGCGCTCGAGCAGCCGCGAGCTCCTGGAGAACCTCGTCAGAGCGCCCCTGCGCGTCCCCCTGCTCGCCCTCGTGGACGACGCCCAGGACTGGGACCGCCTGCAGCGGGCGGCGCCCTTCTACTCGCCGCGTCTCGTGGACTACGAGACCCTCCTCTCGCGCATCCTCGACGAGCCCGGGGAGTCCATGCGCTGCATCGCGATCTACCACGTGGGGGAGCTCGGCCTCGTCGAGCTGAAGCCGCGCCTCCTGAGCTTCCGCCCCGAGGAGACGGGCTTCTTCCTCTCGCGGGTCGTGGAGAGGACGCTCGCTCTTCTTTCGAGCCCGCCCGAGGAGGCGCTGGCCCATGCCTGACGCGGCCCGGCGTCTCGTCTCCCCGGTGGAGCGGCTGCTCTACCTGAAGAGCCTGTCCACCCTCTCCGGCCTTCCCGCGGGGGAGCTCGCGACGTTCGCCGACCGCGCGGTGGAGCGCTTCTTCTCCAAGGGGGCGGTGCTGCTGAAGGAGGGGCGGCCCGTGAACGCGATCTACCTGGTGGTGGAAGGCGCGCTCGCGGTGCGCCGCCGCGGGCGCTTCGTGACGCGGGTGGGCCCCGGGGAGGGCGTGGGCGGACTCGGCCTCTTCGCCCGCGACCCCGAGGGCGCGCAGGTCCTGGCCGAGGAAGACAGCCTGACCCTCGAGCTCGACTCCGACATGCTCCTCGAGGTGCTGGAGGACCGGTTCCCCGTGCTCCTTCACATGCTGCGCGACATCGCCCGGCAGGTCGTCGACCTCATCGTCCGTCTCCGGCTCGACCCCACCGCGGGGGCTCCCATCTTCCAGCTCCCCGTGGATCCCCTGCGCGAGCTCGATCTCGTGGAGCGCATCTTCTTCCTGCGCAAGATGGCGGTCTTCGAGCGGGCCAGCATCAACGCCCTCGCCGAGCTCTCGCGCCAGACCACCCAGGTCCGGTTCGCCCCCGGGATCACGCTCTGGCACGAGGGCGACCCCGCGCCGGGCATCTACCTCATGCTCTCGGGGACGGTCCGAGCCAGGTCCGAGGGGCGCGGTCTCGACTTCCGCTTCGGTGCCGGGAGCGCGGTGGGGGCGGTGGAGGCCACCGCGGACCTGCCCCGCTTCTACGACGCGGTGACGGAGACGGACGTGGTGGCGCTGCAGGGGAACAACGAGGCCCTCATCGACGTCTTCGAGGACAACTTCGAGATGGCGATGGACTACCTGGCCGTGCTCGCGCGCTTCATGCTGCGCGTGCTCGAGGCGCGGCTGCCCCTGGAGGGTCGGAGCCTCTGACGGGGCCGTCCGCGAGTACTTGCGGGTACGACGGCGCCTGAACTAAGCTTGTCGTTCGGACGTTTCCACGATCGGGGAGGTCCTCATGAGCGACGACCGCGGCGCAGGCGCATCGGGAATCATCCTTTCCTTCATCATCGGGGGCCTCGCGGGGGCGGCCCTCGCCGTCCTCTTCGCGCCCCGCTCCGGTGAAGAGACGCGCGAGCTCCTCGACGAGAAGCTGAAGGAGGGCGCGGAGCGCGGGCGGCGCCTGCGCGAGCGGGCCGTGGCCAAGGGCCGCGAGACCCTGGACGACGCTACCGACTATCTCGACAAGCAGCGAGACAGCCTGGAGAAGCGGAGAGACCGGCTGTCGGCGGCGGTGGAAGCGGGCCGCCAGGCCTATCGGGAAGAGAAAGACAAGATGTGATCTCCTCCGCCCGGGGGCGCGCGGAGAGGGAGTGAGGCGGGTGTGACGGAGTCGTGGGGCGTGGCGTTCCTGGGAGTGATCGCGTTCTCGTCGCTCGTCCAGGCGGGTTTCCTCATCGGCCTCGCGGTGGCGGGGCGCCGGATCGCAAAGCGGCTCGACGCCATGCAGGACCGGCTCGACCGCGAGATCCGGCCGGCCATGGACAACCTTGCCCGCATCTCCCGGAACTTCGCCGAGGTCACGGACCTCGTGACCCTGCAGGCCCGGAGGATCGACGATCTTCTCGCGGACACGATCGAGAAGATCGAGGACGCCACGAACATGATCCGTCGCGTGGTGGTCCGGCCCCTCGGGCCCCTCGCGGACATCACCGCCTTCCTGAAGGGGATCCGGCGGGGAGTCGAGGTCTACAACAAGCTCCGCGGCCTGGAGACCCGGCACCGCCCGCCCCCCCGTCGCGTGACGGACGAGGACGAGCACCTCTTCATCTAGCCGTCGTCGGTCCGCTTCCCGTCGAGGCGGAGCCGTCGGCCTCCCGCAAGCGGCGAGCGACGCTGCGCTCGAGCGCGGCCCGCTCGTCGGCGCTGAGGCTCGCAGTCCCGATGCGGATGGCCGCACCCTCCGCCACGGCCGTGAGGTGGCCCGGCGTCGTGTCCACCCGCGTGACGGCCTTCCAGGGGATCCGGGTCGTGCCCAGGATCGTGCGGACCGAGAGGGCCTCCGCCACCGCGTCCACGCGGTAGAGGAGGCGCCCACCGCCGAAGACGGTGAGGGCCGCGGCGGCGAGGAACGCCACGACCCGGGCCGGCCGCTTCGGCGCGGCGAAAGCCATCGCCGCGGCCGCCGCGGCCGCGACGAGCGCGGACACCCCCTTCGTCCACTCGTACGCCAGCGTGAGCCCGGCGTTCAGCCAAAGCACCCGCGGAGGGCCGAGGGAGAAGTACAAGGCGACCGCACCAACGACCGCGGCGAGGACGAGAACGGCGTTCCGGTGTTTCACTGGGCCGATTCTTTCATGGAGGGGTGTCGGGCGAGGACCGGACCGCGAGTCGTTTCCGGACAACTCCGTCCGGACGCAGCTCGCCAGTGCCGAGCGATCACGTTCTTCCCGTAGTCGAGCTCCGCCATCAGCCGGTTGTGGGCTGGGCACATCAAGCAAACGTTGTCGGGATCGTGGTTGCCGTCGAGCCCGAACGGATGCCGGTGGTGGTACTCGAGGCGGTAACGCTCCGGGCACCTTCGGCGCCTCGCGTCGACGAAGCAGCACTGGCCCCGGTCGCGACGGTGGACAGCGCGTCGCACCGCGGCCGGAACGTGCCGTGATGAAGGATTGCGGCTTGCCCGGACGGACTCCTTCCACGGAGAGCGCGAGCGGGCGAATCGTCGGGCCTCCAGGCGCTCCAGCTTCTCACTGACCGCGTTCTCGACGATCGCCGCGAGATCGCCGTCCGGCACCTCGTGACGCAGAAGCGCGCGCAGCCGCTCCCGCTTGTCGAGCAGCTCGGCCCCGGCCGTGAACTGGACCTTGTACCGTGAAGGAGAGAGCGGCTGGACGACGGCCGGGGGTGACGGGATTGGACGTGAAACGGCGTTCGGGGCGTCCGGCGCAACGGCAACTCGGTCCGGACCCAGCTCCGGAACTCCGTCCGGACAGAGTTCAGCTACTCCGCCCGGGCCGAGTTCGAGCGTCGTTGTCTCCGCCCGATCCGCCCGGATCGGCCGGTCCGGCAGCTTCCGAACGGTTCCCGGAATGTCGGGGCGAGGCGTCAGTTCGGCGAGCAGCTCCTCGATCTGGCGTTTCGACTTGTGGACGGCCTGAACGAGGAGAAGGTCCCGATTCTCCGGGGTGAGGTGAGGCGCCAGCTTGACGATGCCGGAGAGGTGAAGGCGACCGTCCGCGAGCAACGAAAGCAATGCCGGGTGCTTCCGAGCCGCCCGGGCCACGTTGATGCGCAGGTAAGCCTCGGCCTCGGAGAGGTGGAGGGCGTCAGTACAGTAGACGAACATCGAGGGGGCGGCCTCCCTGGCGTAGAGGCGCCGAGCCTCGACCTCGCCGATGTGGGCCACGAGCTCGGCCTCGGCACGGCGGGACTGGCTCAGGATGGAGGCGAGCCCGCCAAGGAGCTCGTCGTCGGAGAGCGATTCGAGCGGCCGTTCGAGTGACATGGGACGACTGTAGCCGCGAGACCGGACACAATGGGTCCGCGCCTAACGAATAAAGGGCGTCTCCCGTCGACGAGTTCGCGACGCCGTCCGAGCGTGACTTAGATCCGAGTCGACCTGTGCTCGCTGCCGTCGTACGAGAGCAGCTTCTCCTTGCCCTCCTCCGTCGTCTCCAGGTGCACGGGGCGGCGCCACAGGCGGTGGAGGTTCTTGAGGGTGTCCCTGGCCTTCTCGATGTCGAGGGGGACGCCCTCGAAGCGGTGCTTGAGGTAGAGCTCGCCCCGGTTGGAGTAGTTCGACTCCGTCACGTGCACGATGGGCTGGCCCATGTTCGTCAGGGAGAAGAGGAGGCGCTCCTTGACCTTCCTCCAGTCGCGGCTCGTGATCACGTGGCGGCCCGCGCGCGAGTCGTAGCCGTAGACGTAGAGCTTGAGCCGCTCGCAGAACTCCTCGTTGAGGAAGGCGTCGATGAAGGTCACGTCGTTGTAGACCTTGCGCACCTCGAAGATCTTCTGGCGGCCGAGGCCGAGCTTGCGGTCCCACCGCTTCTTGGCCTCGAGGTCGTCGCAGTCGTCGTACTCGCGCCCGAACTTTCCCTTGTTCCAGCGGTCCTCCACCTCGCGGAAGAGCTCGATCCCGATCTTGTAGGGGTTCAGGCGCCCCGGGCTCATGGCGAGGGTGCCCGCGTTCTGGTCGGCGAAGTCGATGATCTCGGAGGCGCGCACCGCGCGCTGGGTCATGATCGTGGCGTGCCACAGGCTGGCCCAGCCTTCATTCATGATCTTCGTCATTCCCTGGGGGGCGAAGTAGTAGGCCTCGTCCCGGATCATCCCGAGCACGTCGCGCTCCCAGTTCTCGAGGGGGGCGTGCTCGAGGAGGAAGAGGAGGACGTCGCGCTGGGGCTCGTCCGGGACCTGCTTCTTGCGCCGCGCCTTCTCCTGGATGCGGGCCTTCTGCTCCTCGAGGAACGAGGGAGGGTTGATGTAGCGGTCCATGTACCCCTTGCTTCGGAGACGGGGCACGGGCGGAGGGTCGTCGTCGTCGACGCTTCCGCGGGGGGCCTCCCGCTTCTCGCGCCGCTCGATGAAGTCGGCGTGGGCGTCGATGAGGTTTTCCAGGCTGAGCGCGGCGTCGATGAAGTCCTCCACCGCCTCGATCCCGTGGCGGTCGATGTGGTGGCGCACGCGCGTCGCGTGGTTCGCCATCTCGTCGATCATCCGGCGGTTGGTCTCGCTGAACCAGAGGTTGTTCTTGAAGAAGTCCGCGTGCCCGAAGACGTGGGCCATCACGAGCTTCTGCTCCACCTCCGCGTTCGCCTTCATGAGGTAGGCGTACACGGGGTTGTTGTTGATCACGAGCTCGTAGATCTTGGAGAGGCCGTAGGAGTAGCTCTTGCTGAGCTCCTCGTATTCCATCCCGAACCGCCAGTGGGGGTAGCGGGTGGGGAAGCCCCCGAAAGCGGCGACCTCGTTGAGCTGGTCGTAGTCCAGGAGCTCGAAGACCACGTCGTAGAAGTCGAGCCCGTACTCGCGGGCGTACCCCTCGATCTCGCGCCGCCAGCGGTCGAGGTCAGGAGGCAGGTCGGCCATCTAGGGCTCGGGCGTGCCGCGCGGGAGCCGACGATGGCTGGGCGCCCGGGTCGCCCCCGCGCGCTCCCGCCTGATCGCCCGCGATCGCACCCGGCGCGGGCGATATCGGCATTCACTAACGAGTCGCGCGCTTGGGGCGACGCCTCGCGCCTGGACCGACGTCGTCTCCCGCGCTCCCTCCTCCTCCACTAGAGTCCTTTCCCCAGGAACTTCTTGATCGCGTCGTAGATCTCGTCCTTGTCCCGGATGTCGCTCGTGAGGATGCGGGGCTCCCCGGGGAAGGCCTCTTCGAGATCCGTCTTGAAGCGTCCTCCCCCGTAGGAGGAACGGACCTGGCCGAAGCAGAAGAGGTTGAGCTTGCGCAGGAGCTCGGTCTTCAGGAGGTCCACGCAGGTCTCGGTGTCCTCGCTGTCGCTGTTCTCGCCGTCGGAGAAGTGGAAGAGGTAGACGTTCCAGTGCTCGGGGGGAAGCGGGCGTCCATGATCTGGTTCACGAGCTCGTAGGCGGTGGAGATCCGCGTGCCCCCGCTCTCGCGCAGGTGGTAGAAGGTGTGCTGGTCCACCTCCTTGGCGAAGGCTTCGTGCACCACGTACACGTTCTCGAGGGCCTTGTACTGGCTGCGCAGCCAGGTGTCGATCCAGAAGGAGGCGATGCGGACGATCTCCTTCTGCTGGTCGCCCATGCTCCCGCTCACGTCCATGCAAAAGAGGATGACCGCGTTCGACTCCGGGACCTCCCGCACGTGCCAGGAGCGGTAGCGCCGGTCCTCGCGGATGGGGATGATCATGGGGCTCTGGGGGTCGTAGAGGCCCATCGCGATCTGCCGCTTCAGGGCCTCGCGGAACGTCCGCTTGAAGTGGCGGAGGCTCTCCGGGCCCACGCGGCGTACGTTCGAGTAGCGGGCCTTCTCGACGGGGATCGTCCGCCGGCCCCGGGGCTGGATGCGGGGGAGCTCCAGCTCCTCGCCCAGGATCTCCGCGAGCTCGTCGAGATCGACCTCCGCTTCCAGGATGTGCTCGCCGGGGGCGGTGCCCGGGGCGCCGTCGAGGGGATCCCCGGCCGCACCCTCGCCCTGGCCCACCCCGCCCGCTTCCCTCGCTCCGAAGCGGAAGCGGGGGATCTCGATCTGGGGGAGGGGAATGGAGACGAGGTGCTTGCCCTGCCGGCCGATGAGCTCGCCCTCGGTGAGGTACTTCCGGAACTCCTTCTTGATGATCCCGCGGACGATCTGCTTGAAGCGCTTGACGTCCCGCTCGATCTTCCGGAGCATCGGCGCCATGGCGACGGAGAGCGCGCCGCCTAACGCTGCTTGCTGTCGCCGCGGGCGAAGATCGAGGCCACGTAGTTCAGGATGTCGGTGGCGCAGATGTCGCAGTAGCCGTAGTTCTTGATGAGGCGGCCCTTGACGATGTCGATCTTCTCCTGGGTGTCCCGGTCCACGACGCTCGAGACGAGGCTCGTGAGCTTGATCGAGTCCTTCTGGTCCTCGAAGAGCTTCAGCTCCAGGGCCTTCTGCAGCCGCTCGTTCGTCTTGTAGTCGAACTGCTTGCCCTCGAGGGCGAGGGCCGCGATGTAGTTCATGACCTCGCGGCGGAAGTCGTCCTTGCGGCTCTCCGAGACGTCGATCTTCTCCTCGATCGAGCGCATGAGCCGCTCGTCGGGATCGTCCTCCTGTCCCGTGAACTTGTTGCGCACCTTCTCGTGGAAGGTGTAGGCCTTGATGTTGTCCACGTAGTTGCCGCACAGGCGGGCGATCGCCTCCTCGTCCGCGCTGATCGCCTTCTGGACCTCGTTCTTCACCACGTCCTCGTACTCCTGCTTCACCATGGTCAGGAGCTCGCGGTAGCGCTTGCGAGTCTCTTCGCGGGTGATGAGGCTGTGGTGGCTGAGGCCGGCCTCCAGCTCGTTCAGGACCATGAAGGGGTTGACGCAGGAGCCCGTGTCGTCGCGGACGAGCGCGTTCGAGATCTTGTCCTGGATGTAGCGGGGGCTGATCCCGTCCATCCCCTCGCGGGGCGCCTCCTCGCGCAGCTCCTTGACGTTGTCCTCGGTGAAGCCGGGGAGCGTCTTCCCCCCGTAGAGCTTCATCTTCTGGACGAGGGTGATCTGCGCCTTCTTGGGCTCCTCGAGCCGGGTGAGGACGGCCCACATCGCCGACATCTCGATGGTGTGGGGGGCGATGTGCTTGCCCGTGATCTGGCGGGAGTTGAAGTCGCGTGCGTAGATCTTGACCTCCTCCTTCCAGACCGTGTTGTAGGGGACGTCGATCTTGACCGTGCGGTCGCGGAAGGCCTCCATGAGCTCGTTGTTCTGGAGCTTCCTGTACTCCGGCTCGTTCGTGTGGCCGGCGATCACCTCGTCGATGTCCGTCTGGGGGAACTTCTTGGGCTTGATCTTGTGCTCCTGGGAGGCCCCGAGGAGGTCGTAGAGGAAGGCCACGTCGAGCTTCAGGATCTCGATGAACTCGATGATGCCGCGGTTCGCGATGTTCAGCTCGCCGTCGAAGTTGAAGGCGCGGGGGTCGGAGTCCGTCCCGTACTCCGCGATCTTCCGGTAGTTGAGGTCGCCCGTGAGCTCCGTGGAGTCCTGGTTCTTCTCGTCCTTGGGCTGGAAGGTGCCGATGCCCACCCGGTCCTTCTCCGAGAGGATGAGGCGCTTCACCACCACGTGGCGCGAGACCCTTTCCCAGTTCCCGTCGTAGCCCGTCATGAGGTCCTGGTAGTTCTTGCGGCAGAAGGGACAGAGGTTCCCCGTGGGGACGATCCGGTAGTCCTTGGCCGCGAGCTTCCGGTTGATCTCCGCGTACACCGCGTCCTGCGCCTCCAGGGGGATGAGGTGCAGCGGGTCCTCGTGCATCGGGCACCACTGGACGCCGTCGTGGCCGGTGGTGTTGGCGTCGAGGCGCCAGCCGTAGGTGTAGAGCGCGCCCTCCTTCTGGGTCGAGTAGATCTCCAGGCCCTTCTTGAGGAGCCGCGCGATCGTGGACTTCGAGGACCCCACGGGGCCGTGGAGGAGGAGGATCCGCTTCTCCGTGCCGTAGCCGAAGGCCGCGGACTTGACGTTGTTCACGAGGCGCATGAGCGGGGCGTCGAGGCCGAAGACCGCGTCGCGTCCGCCGTCGATGGGGTCGTCGAAGAGATGGTAGTGGAGGTACTTCTCGTGGTGCCGCGTGTACTCCGTCACCCCGTGGGAGAGGGTCATGTCGTAGAGCCGCTGGTAGGCGTTCCTGGCCACCCTCGGATTCGCGAGCACGATCTCCATGTAGTCCGAGATGCCGCCGATCCAGTGGCGCTCGCGGTAGCCCTGGAGGTCCTGCTTCTGTCGGATGAGCTCGAGGAGTGCTTCCGGTCCGCCGACGCCCATGCGTGCCTCCTCCGGCGCGCCGAGCCGGACAGGGCGGGCGCCCCGATCCGAGGGATCAGTGACCCCCGCGATCAGGGTACGGGATTTCCCCGGACGTGACAAGAAAGAAGCATCACGCCGCGAACGAGCCCCTTGACTTGCCGCGGGGACGGGGCACAGACTGAATGGCTCGCACCCCATGGGCCGCAAGATCATCTCCGCCGCCGACTTCGTCCTGAACCTGAAGTCCTTCGAGAGCGGCCCTCCCATCACGCGCGACCGCGTGCTCGACTTCCTGCGAGAGACCGCGGTCTCCCGGCCCTCTCTCGATCCCTTCGTGCACTTCCAGCCCGCGGCCTACACCCGCAACCTCATCTATAGAGACGAGACGTTCGAGGT
The DNA here is from genome assembly GCA_963742595.1 of uncultured Acidobacteriota bacterium. GTDB lineage: Bacteria > Acidobacteriota > Vicinamibacteria > Fen-336 > Fen-336 > CAVPGH01. The sequence continues at coordinate 136,730 of CAVUMT010000005.1, forward strand.
CATGGCCGTGTGCTGGTCGCCCGGGCAGAAGACGGTGATCCACACCCACAACGGCCAGCTCGGCTGGATGAGCGTGGAGCAGGGAGCCCTCGCCGTGATCAACTACAAGTGGCTCGGCTGCAACGCCTCGGACAACCAGAACGTGGTGGGGATGGACTGCCTGGCCGGGGCCACCGAGCTCGACCTCGACCGCCGCGAGGTGCAGGAATGCTTCCCGGACGGGCCGGTCAACACGGTGGACAAGGTCCAGACCATCCACCAGGTCGTGGTCCAGGGCAAGGAGCCCGTCGTCTCGCTCCACATCTACAGCCGGCCCATCGACTCGTGCGTAGCTTTCGACCTCGAGAAGCGCAGCTGCTATCGGCGGGAGCTGTCGTTCTACAGCCGGTACGGCAAGGTCGTGGTTCGCGAAGGGGATCTCGCCCGGCCCTAGCTCCCGGGCCGCGGGAGTTTGACTCTCCCGACACGACGCCTCATCATCATCGGTCCGGTCCCTCCCATGGCCCAGATCCTGGTCATCGAAGACGATCCCCTGGTCGCCAAGACCTTGATCGACCTCCTGAGCCACCACGGCTACGAGGCGAGCGGGGCCGATTCCGCGGAGCAGGGTCTCGAGCGGCTCCAGCGGGAGCTGTTCGACCTCGTCCTCCTCGACGTCCGTCTTCCCGGCATGTCCGGCTACGACGCCTGCGAGCGCATCCGCGAGTACCACGGCCCCCACCTCCCCCTGATCATGATGACGGCGTTCGGGGACCCCGCGGCGGTGCGCCGGGGCTACGACGCGGGGGCCGACGACTTCCTGCACAAGCCTGTCGACACCCCGTCGCTCATCCTCAAGGTGCGGGCCTTCCTCCGCCTCAAGTCGCTGCACGACGAGATCTCGAAGAGCCGTGAGGAGGCGCAGACGCGGGCGCGCGACCTCGCCCGCCTCCAGGAGATCGGACGCGACTGGTCGCTCATCGCGGAGCCCGAGGAGTTCAGCCGCATGGTCACGTCGCGGCTCGCCGGCCTCATCGGCGCGCCCATCGTGGGCATCGCCCTCTACGACCCCGTGACGCGGACCATGGAGGCGGCGCTCCCCGTTCACGGCCTCGACGACGTGGCCGCGCGCCGCTTCCGCTACGTGGCGCGCCCCGAGTACCGCAGCCTCTGGAACCCGCGCACCGGCCGGCCCTACGTGAGCAACCAGCAGGGGGACCCGCGCCTCGCCCAGGAGATCGCCCTCCTCGCCGACGCGACGGCGGTGGTGCTCGTGCCGATGTTCTCGGAAGGCGACCTCGTGGGCCTCCTGGGAGCGGCGGACAAGCCGGGAGGCTTCACGGACGCCGACGTGCAGCTCCTGACCATGGTGGCGGGCCCCGTCGCCACGTTCGCGCGCAGCCGCCAGATCTACGACCGCGAGCGCCGCCACGCCACGCGTCTCGAGCGCCTGGCCGCGCTCGTGGGGGACATGACCGCGGTCTCCGGCCGGTCGCGCCTCCTCGAGCTCACCGTCCGGCGCATGCAGAAGGACCTGGGCTACGAGCGCGTGGCCTTCCACGCTCCCCGCGAGGGAGACCGGCTGGTGATGGACGCGGAAGCGGGGGCGCGGCCGGGAGAAGCCCCCCCCGACTCGGAGGCGCTGCGCTGGGCCCTCCGGCTGTCCGCGCCCCTCGAGGCCTCGCGCACGGAGGCGTTCTCCGAGCTCGCGGTCCCCGTGCGGGCGGGCGATCACGCCCTGGGCGTGCTCGTGGTGCGCAAGCGCCCGGCCGCCGCGTTCGACGAGGAGGAGACGCACATGCTCTCCACCCTCGCCGGTCCTCTCGCCCTCGCCCTGCGCCGCGCGGAGAGCGAGGCCGCGACCGAGCACATGGCCCGGCAGATGGCGACCCTCTACGATCTCGGCCTCGAGACCTCCGCCCTGCGCGACCTGCAGTCGCTCTTCCTCAAGGCCACGGAGGAGGCGGGCCGGCTCATCCAGGCCGACCACACGTCGGTCTTCCGGATGGAGGAGGGGGAGGGGGTCCTGCGCCTGTTCGCGGTGTGGGCCCGCGACCCCGAGCCCCTGCCCGAGCCCAAGCCGTCGTTCCGGGTGGGGGAGGGCATCGCCGGCCGGGTGGCCCGCGACTTCATCCCCGTCCTCATCAACGACGCGGAGAAGCACGAGAGCTTCGTCCGCCGCGGGTACGCGGTGTCGCGGATTCTCTGCGTGCCTCTCACGCACTTCGACCGCGAGCGCAACGCCCCCGTGGTGTTCGGGGTCCTGAACGCCACCCGCGTCCCGGGCGCGTCCCCTTTCACGAACGCGGACCTCGAGTACCTCACGCGCTTCGCGGGCCAGCTCTCGATCGCCGTGGCCAACTCCGTGGCGTTCGCCGCGGAGCGCCAGAGGAGCGACCAGCTCGCCCTCGTCAACGCGCTCCTGCGTGAGATCGCGGGGAACCTGCAGCGCGACCGCATCCTCGAGATCGCGGTCCGGCGGATCCACGAGGCGTTCCGCTACCCGGTGGTCTCGATCCTCATCCCGGAGCCGGAGTCCGGCCTCTTCCGGGTGGCGGCGGCGGTGAGCCGCGACCCCCGGCCCGAAGGCTGGGCGGATTTTCCGATCTCCCAGGGTGTCGTGGCGCGCGTCCTCCAGCAGAAGCGGACGATCGTGGTGAGGGATGCGGCGGAGGAGCCCGAGTTCTCACCCTGGATGCCGCAGGCCCGCAGCGGGGTCAGCGTGCCCATCCTCTCCGGGGACGAGGTGGTGGGCATCCTCGACGTGGAGGGCGACCTGCCCCAGGCCTTCGACCGGGGTCAGGTGATCACGCTCGAGACGCTCGCCGACGGCATCGGGATCATCCTCAGGAACGCCGAGCTCTACCAGACCCTCGAGGGCACGAACGCGCGGCTCGTGGAGCTGGACCGGATGAAGAGCGAGCTCGTGAACATCGTGGCCCACGACTTCCGGGCCCCTCTCTCCGCGATCCTGGGGTGGGCCGAGCTCCTGGAGGCGAAGGCGGACGCGCCGATGGAGGTGCGGGTGGAGAGGGCGCAGGCCATCGTGAAGGCGGCGAGCCGGATGGCCGGGCTCATGGACAAGACCCTCGAGACCACGCGGCTCGAGACGGGCCACTTCGTCTTCGACTTCGGCCTCCTCGACCTCGGGGCGCGCCTCAAGGACGCGGTCTCGCACTACGCCGCCGACACCCTGCACCCGCTCGTCCTCGACCTCCCCGAGTTCCCGCTGCCCTGCTGGGCGGACGGGGAGCGGCTGGGCGAGGTTCTGGAGAACCTTCTGAGCAACGCCGTCAAGTACTCGCCGCAGGGCGGCGAGGTGCGGGTGGGGGTTCGCCGGGAGCGGGAGACCGCGATCCTGAGCGTGGCCGACCGCGGCATCGGCATCGCCGCCCACGACATGGACCGCCTCTTCCGTCCCTTTTCGCGCCTTCACGACCGTCGCGCGACGGGCATCGAGGGGTTCGGCCTCGGGCTGCACATCTGCGAGCGGATCGCCCGCGCCCACGGGGGCAAGCTCTGGGTGGAGAGCGAGGTCGACAAGGGGTCGACATTCTATCTCTCGCTGCCCCTCTTCGGCGCGGCGGCGCAGATGCGCTCGCCCCTCGTGCTCGTGGCCGCCCGCGACCCGGGGACGCGCCGCGAGGTGCGGCGGGTGGCGGAGGAGCTGGGGTACGCCATCCACGAGGTCGCGGACGGCGTGGACGCGGTGGAAGCGGCGGCGCGCCTCGCGCCTACCGTCGCGGTCTTGGACCGCATCCTGCCAAGGCTCACCGCGGAAGAGGTGGCGGAGCGGCTGGGGGACCAGGAGGCGACGGCGGATCTGCCCCTCTTCGTCCTCGCCGACCGCGACGACCTGGGGGAGCAGGCCGCGCTCTTCCGGGCCTGCGTCCCCAAGCCCCTGGACCGGCGCGTCCTCACCGCCGCGCTCGAGAGCCTGGGCACGCCCGTCCCGTGAGAAGCGAAGAGTGCGGCGATGACCAATGACACGATGGGCTGCCCTGGCGGCGATGATCCTCGCGCCCGCCTGCGGGGGTAGCTAGGTTCCCTCCGCGAGCACGGCCAGTCCCTCACGGTGGGTAACTCCGTCCGGACGGAGTTGCTTGAGAAGTTACTTGAGGTGACTCGCCCCGGGGCGAGTTCGCTTCCTCGTCCTTGTAGCCGTTGCCTGCTTCGCGCGTCTGCCCGCGAGCTTCGCAAGCGTCTTCTTCGGGGCGATGAGCCCGTAGCTCTCCAGGACGAGTGCTTTCACCTCGTCCCAGTCGCGGATGCCCGCGGCGTCCATCGAGACCCAACCCTTGTGGCCGACGTACGGCGCGGGCCAGAAGCGCTCGTCCTGGACGATGGCGTGGGCGTGGTCGCGCTCGAGCTTGAAGCCGATGACGGTTCGGCCCTTCTCGTCCCCGCAGCCGCAGAAGATCTTGTTGGTCACGCGGAAGTGGGGCTGGCCCCAGGTCAGGGTTTCCTCGGTGTCCGGGAGGACGAGGCAGATTCGTCGCAGCCGGGTCAGCACCGACGTCGTCCTGGGCATGTGCCGCAGAGTCTCTCACGGTCGGGGGCGTTGTCTTCGGCAGCCGGCGGTGGCACGCTAACCCCGGCAGGGACCCGATGAGGGAAGTGCTGAAGGCGGCGCTGGAGGCGGAGGAAGCAGGGGAGCCGGCTGCGCTCGTCACCGTGGTGTCCACCGAGGGCTCGACTCCGCGCAAGGCGGGGGCCAAGATGGTCGTCTTCGCCGACGGCCGGGCCGTAGGGACGATCGGGGGCGGTTGCGTCGAGGCGGAAGTGGTCCGGTGCGCGCGCCGTGCCATCGAGGAGCGACAGGTGACGGCCACGGCTTTCGACCTCCACCCGGACATGGACGGCGGGAACGGCGGGGGCTGTGGCGGCCGCATGCACCTGCTCATCGAACCCCTCGAGGGCCGGCCCACCCTCTGCGTCTTCGGCGCCGGACACGTGGCGCAGCCGCTGGCCCGGATGGCCAAGGTCTGCGGCTTCCGCGTGGAGGTGGCGGACGACCGGCCGCTTTTCGCGACCCCCGAGCGCTTTCCAGACGCGGACCGGATCCTGGTCGCGGACTTCGTCTCCGCCTCCGCGGCGATGTCCCTCGGCCGGAACGCCTACGCCGTCGTGGTGACGCGCGGCCAGAAGGGGGACACGGAAGCCCTGCGCTCCGTGCTGGGAAGGGGGCTCCGGTTCGTCGGGCTCCTCGGCAGCAAGTCCAAGATGTTCCATGTGTTGGCCGCCCTCGAGGAGGCGGGCGCCTCCGCCGAGGACGTCGCGGAGATCCACTGTCCCGTCGGGCTGGACATCGGCGCCGAGACCCCGGAGGAGATCGCGGTGAGCATCCTCGCCGAGATGATCACGGTGCGTCGGGGGAGGGCGGAACGGCGGTCCGAGGTCGCGGCGCGCGCCGGCTCCGAATACTAGGGGTTCCTTCTGAACCGTTTCTTGCCCCTTGATGTAACGTCTTACCTGCTGTACCCTAACTCGCACAAAGGCCTGTATTGACGGACCTAACGAAGGGACTTTTCGCCTCCCTCCTCCTCCTTCCCGCCGCTCTTTCGGCCGGGAAACAGAAGGACGCTGTCGCGCCCACCCTGTCCGCTCAGCACCAGAACCGCGACGGCGCCTTCCGGTTCCGCACGCCCGAGGGCTGGACCGTCGAGAGCCGCGGCGAGGGTCCCGAGATCGTGGACGCGCAGCGCGAAGACTTGATGGTCCGATTCGTCTACCGCCAGGGCGAAGCCGGGTACGACGGCATCCACGCCGACTGCATGCTCGAGCGGCTGGCGGAGGCGATGCAGATCGATCCGCAGGTCAGGTACGAGTACGACTTCCTGAGCGCGGAGCAGGGCCCGCACCGCCTGCTCGACTCCGCGTTCTTCCTGCGCTACGACGTACCGGTGCGCGGGCACAAGGAATGGCGCCAGCGCAACCTGACGATCGTGGGGGGCGGCTTGTCGCTCTGCGTGATCACCTACTGCCCCGTCCCCGCCTGGAAGAAGTCGGCGGACACGCGCGCGCTCCTCGAGAGTGTCGTCCGGAGCGTAGAGCTCCGTTGATGGCCGTGAGCGTACCCGGAGTGGCGCCCGCCGCCGTGCCGCGCACGCGCCGACAGATCTGGTCGGTGGGAGGGGGAAAGGGAGGCATCGGCAAATCCCTGCTCACGGCCTCCCTGGGCTGGCAGCTCGCGCGGATGGGCAAGCGCGTCGTCCTGGTGGATGCCGATCTGGGGGGAGCCAACCTGCACACGTGCATGGGCCTCGCCACCCCGGAACGCTCGCTCGGCGACTTCATCCAGCGCCGGTGCGAGAAGATCGAGGACGTGCTGGTGGAAACGGGGACGCCCGGCCTGCGGCTGGTGAGCGGCGCCTCCGACTTCCTGGGCGCGGCGAACATCAAGTACGCGCAGAAGGTGCGCGTGCTCAACCGCATCAAGTCTCTCGACGTGGACGTGATCCTGCTCGATCTCGGGGCGGGGACGTCCTTCAACATCATCGACTTCTTCCTGATCTCGGACATCGCCGTGCTCACCGTGGTCCCGGAGCCCACCTCCATCGAGAACGGGTATCGCTTCATCAAGAGCGCGCTCTACCGGAGGCTGCGCCAGGCGGCGCCCCGCGAGGGCGTGCGCGCGGTCGTCGACGCGGCCCTCGATCCCAAGAACCCGATGGGGATCCGCACTCCGCTGGACCTCCTGGACCACGTCGCGAAGGAGGACCCGGAGGCGGTGGAGATCCTCAAGAAGGAGATGGCGGCGTTCTCTCCCCGCTTCATCCTGAACCAGGTGCGTGACAACGCGGACATCCCGATCGGACACCAGCTCGTGTCCGCGTGCGCCCGGCACCTCGGGGTGCGCGCCAGCTACGCGGGCTTCCTCCACTACGACGACGCGGTGTGGCAGGCGGTTCGGCGGCGCAAGCTCTTCATGGTGGACGCGCCCACCTCGCGTCCGGCCGAGGAAGTGCGGCAGCTCGCGCGGGGCCTCCTCAAGGGGGAGAGCCTGTCCCTTCCCTGGGCATGACGGAGGCGGTGGTGGCCGAGAGCGTCGATCTCTACCGGGTCCTCGGGCTCCCGCCGGAGGCCACCCGCGACCAGGTGGAGCGCGCGTATCGCTTCTGCCTGGAGATGTACGGAGAGGGCGCGCTCGCCACGTATTCGCTCCTGGAGACGGGGGAGGTCGAAGCCACCCGCGCCCGCATAAGCGAGGCGTATCAGGTGCTCGCCGACCCCACCCGCCGCCGGGAGTACGACGAGAGCCGCGGTCTCGTCTCCGCCGATTCCCCCCTCCTGCCCTTCCCCGCGGAGGGAACGCCAGGGGCCGGAGACGCGGGGGCGGGAACGGGCACGCTCGAGCTTCCCGACGTGATCACGGGCGCGGACCTGAAGCGCATTCGCGAGGCGCGGGGGATAGCACTCCGCGACATCGCCACCCAGAGCAAGATCGGGATGCGCTTCCTCGAGTACATCGAGGAGGACCGCCTGCCCTACCTGCCCGCCCCCGTCTACCTCCGCGGCTTCCTGCAGGAGTACGCGCGCGTGGTGGGCCTCGACGGGGCGAAGGTCGTGGCCTCGTACATGGGCCGGCTCGCCAGGCGGGCCTGACCTTCTAGTAGCCGCCGCCCCCCATAGCGCCGCCGGGAAGGGCCCCCTGGCTCTCCTGGACGATCTTCACGCCCACGCTCGCTCCGATGCGATCGGCCCCCGCCGCGATCATCTCGCGGGCGGACTTCAGGTCGCGCACCCCTCCCGCGGCCTTCACCCCCATCCCCGAGCCGACGACCCGGCGCATGAGGGCGACGTCGGCGGCGGTGGCGCCGCCCGGACCGAAGCCCGTCGAGGTCTTGACGAAGGTGGCGCCCGCGGCCCGCGCGATCACGCAGGCCTTCACCTTCTCGTCGTCGTCGAGGAGGGCGGCTTCGATGATGACCTTCACGAGCGCCCCGCGCGGCTGGCAGGCCGCGACCACCGACGCCACGTCGCGCTCCACGAGGCGGTAGTCGCGCGACTTCAACGCCCCCACGTTCATCACCATGTCCACTTCGCTCGCCCCGTCCTCGACGGCGCGCGCGCCTTCCAGGGCCTTCACCTCCGGCAGGGAGGCGCCGAGGGGGAAGCCCGCGACCGTGCAGACGCGCGACTCGGAGCCCCGGAGCAGCTCCGCGCAGAGAAGGACCCACACGGGGTTCACGCACACGGTGGCGAAGGCGTGCTCGCGCGCCTCGCGGCAGAGCGTCTCGATCTGGGCGCGCGTGGCCTCCGGCTTGAGCAGCGTGTGGTCGATGAGCCGGGCGATCTCGCGTGGGTAGAGGCTGGCGCCCGCCTGGAGGCCGAAGCGTTCCGCACCGTGGCCGACCATGGAGCCGAGGCGGTCGGGACAGCAGCCGCCGGGAACGGAGTGGCAGGCGCAGGGAGGCTCGGGCTCGGGGAGGCGGAGCTGGGCGAGCACCGCCCGCACGATCACGTCCACGAGAAGCGGGTCGCTCACCGGCCCTGGCCCTCCTCGATCCCCTCGATCTTGCGGACTCGGCGGCGGTGGCGTTCCTCGGTGCACTCCGTGGTCAGGAACGTCTCCACGATGGCGCGCATCCGGGGCACGTCCACGAAGCGCGCCCCCAGGGTGAGGACGTTCGCGTCGTTGTGCTCCCGGGCGTTCTTCGCCGCGTCCGGCTCCGTGCAGGGGGCGGCGCGGATCCCCCGCACCTTGTTGGCCGCCATCGCGGAGCCGAGCCCGGCCCCGTCCACGAGTATGCCGAGGCGGGCCTCGCCCGCGCGCACGGCGCGGGCCACCGCGAGGGCCACGTCCGGATAGTCGACGGCTTCCGTCGAGAAGGTCCCGAGGTCGCGAAAGCGGTAGCCGAGCCGCGTGAGGTGGACCTTGATCTCCTCCTTCAACGCGAAGCCGCCGTGGTCCGCGCCCACGGCGACCGTGAAGGGGCCGGGGGCGGAGGCGCCCACGGAGATGCGCACGCCGCGCGTGGCCGCGATCTCGCGAGCCCACGGGGTCACGATCGCCCCCGCCGAGGCCAGCACCTCGCCGCCGGGAGGCACCTGCATCACGTCTTCCGCGGTCACGATGTCCTTCACGCGGGGAAGGATGGTAGCACGTGGTACCTTGCGGGATGCCCAGGACGGAGACCCTCTTCCTCGACGCGGGCGGCGTGCTCGTCAACCCCAACTGGACGCGCGTGGCCACACACCTCGCCGCGCACGGGGTGCCCATGGACGCGGCGAGGCTCGAAGCCGCAGATCCCCTCGCCCGTCGCGCTCTCGACACGCCGGAAAACCTTCGCGCATCGAGCGACGGTCGGAAGCGCTGGGTCTTCATGGAGCTCGTCTTGAGCCACGCGGGCGTCGAGCTCTCCGAGCGGACGGATGCGGCGCTGCGCGACGTGCGCGAGTATCACGACCGAGCCAATCTGTGGGAGAGCGTTCCCGACGAGGTTCCGGAAGCGTTACGCCGGATGAGAGGAATGGCCTTGAGGCTTGCGGTCGTCTCCAATGCCAACGGCACCGTGCGATCGCTCTTCGAACGGATACGTCTCCTCCCGCTCGTGGACCTCGTATTGGACTCGCGGGAGGAGGGCGTCGAAAAGCCCGACCCGCGCTTCTTCGAGCTCGCCCTGAAGCGCATGGAGGCAAAAGCGGGGACGACCGTCCACGTGGGGGACCTCTACGAGGCGGACGTGCGGGGAGCGCGGGCCGCCGGCATCGAGCCGGTGCTCCTGGACCGGGCCGGCCTCTATCCGGACGTGGATTGTGAGAGGGTGCCGTCGCTCCTCGCGCTTGCGGATTGGCTCGAAGGAAGGAGCTGACCGACGGACAGCCGCTCAGCGATCTCGGCGGCGATGCGCTCCAGGGATGCCGCGTGGGTGCTCCTGGTCATCGCCGCGGGCACGGCGCTACGACTGGGCCTCGCGGTCGCCCTCCCCCTCAACGTCGACGAGGCCTACGCGGCGGTGATGGGTCGACGGCTCAGCCTGAGCTACTTCGATCATCCGCCCATGGCCTTCTGGTGGGTGGGACTCGCGACGAGGCTCATGCACAGCGAGAGCCCGCTAGTGGTGCGGCTGCCTTTCATCCTTGCATTCATGGCGACGACCTGGCTGCTCTACCTGTTGGGTTCCTTCCTGTTCGGGCGGCGCGCGGGCCTCTTGTCCGCGATCCTGCTGAACGTGTCGCTCTTCTTCTCGATGTCGGCCGGGGGTTGGGCACTTCCGGACGGGCCCCTGCTCCTGTTCAGCGCGGCTTCGGCGTACTGCCTGGCGCGCGCGACGCTCGCCGACGACCGTACGCCATTGGCCGAAGCCAGCCTCGTCGCGGGGCCGGGGCGGTGGGCCTGGTGGATCGGCTTCGGCGTCGGGGCGGGGCTCGCCCTTCTCTCGAAGTATCACGCGGTCCTCATCCTTGCGGGCGCAGCCGCCTACCTTCTGACCTCGTCTCGTCGAGCGGCGTGGCTCCGGCGGGCCGAGCCTTGGATCGCCACGGCGTGTTCAGCCGTGCTGTTTCTGCCCGTGGTCCTCTGGAACGCCCAGCATCAGTGGGCGTCCTTCCGCTTCCAGGCCGGCCGCGCCGTACCTGTCGGGGAGACGGGAGGGACGCCCCTCTTCGACAGCCTGGCCGGTCAGGCGGCGTGGACGCTTCCTTGGATCTGGATCCCCCTGCTCCTGGCCCTACTGTCCGCCCTGAGAGCAGGACCGCGGGACGCCCGGCGGTGGCTCCTCGTGTGTCTGGGGAGCGGCCCGGTGCTCGGGTTCACGCTGTTGGCGGCCGGAGGCATTCACGGCCTCCCGCACTGGGGAGCGCCCGGCTACTTCATGCTGTTGCCCCTGCTCGGTGCCGCCGTAGTGGGAGGCTCGAGCGAAGCCAGGCCATGGGTCGCTCGGTGGCTTGGGATCTCCTGCGTCTCCTTCTGCGTGGTGGTGCTCGGACTGGCTGCGCACGCGCGCACGGGGTGGCTTCGGTCCGCGGCTCCGCGACTGTTCTCGAAGGGTGACCCCGCTCTTGACTTTCTGGACTGGACTCCCGTCGCGCAACGTCTTCGGACGACGGGCCTTCCCCGCCCTGGCGTGTTGATCGCCGCCGCCCGGTGGGAAGACGCCGCAAAGATGGCGTTGGCCATGGGGCCCGCGGTCGAAGTGGGGTGCGTGGGAGAGGACGCTCGCGGCTTTGCGATCCTGACGGAGCCAGCGTCCAACCTCGGCCGGGACGTCCTCCTCGTGGTCCGGCGGCGGCCGGGTCCCGAGCCGCTGGTGGGCTATGCAGGCTACTTCGACAGCCTTCGGGGTCGCGAAGGCATTCCGATCGAGCGTGGGGGACGCGAAGGACTCACGATCAGCGTCTACGAAGGCCAAGGCCTGCGGCGATTACTCCCGCGGTTGCGACGGTGACTCTCGAATCAGGCGGCGCTCGGCGTCAGCCCTAGCCCCGGCCCGTCGGGGAGGACGAGCCTGCCCTCCCGAACCGTTACCCCCGCGTAGGGGTCGTTCGAGACGAGCAGGTTGCCGTCCAGGTCCGCGTAGTCCACGAGCGGCGAGAGGTGGGCGGCCGCGGTGATCGCCACCGAGCTCGAGACCATGCACCCCAGCATCACTTTCAGGCCGTTGGCCCGCGCGGCGTCGATCATCCGCTGGGCGGCGAGGAGTCCCCCCGCCTTGTCCACCTTCACGTTGATCCCGTCGTAGGCGTCCGCGATCTTCGGGATGTCCGTGAGGCGCAGGCAGGACTCGTCCGCGAAGATCGGCATGGAGACGCGGGAGTGCAGCCAACGCTGCTCCTCGAGCATGGCCGCGGGCAGGGGCTGCTCGATGAGCTCGACGTTCTGCGTCTCCAGCCACTTGATCCGGCGGAGGGCGAGGTCCTTGTCCTTCCACCCCTCGTTGGCGTCCACCCGCAGGGGCTTCTTCGTCACGCTTCGCACCGCGTCCATCGTCGGCTCGTCCGTGTCGAGGCCTACCTTGATCTTGAGGACGGGGAAGGCCTCCGCCTCCCGCACTTTCTGGCGGGTCACCTCCGGCGTGTCGATGCCGATCGAGAAGGTCGTGACGGGAGCGTCGTTCCGGTCGAGACCGAGCAGGCGGTAGAGCGGAGCGCCGAGCCTCTGCCCCGCCCAATCGTGCAGTGCGATGTCCACGGCGGCCTTGGCCGCGTACTGTCCGGGCATCCGGCGGCCGATCTCGTCGAGCACTCGCACTCGGGCCCAGGGGTCCGCTCCCTCGATGTAGTCGCGGAGGGCCTCGAGCGCCTTCTGCCCGTCCTCGGCTCTTTCCTGGTAGCGGACGATGGGAGCGCCCTCGCCGAGGCCCGTCGTCCCGTCGCGGCGGAGCCGGACGTAGAGCGTGTCGCGATACTCACTCGACGACATCGTGGTCGTCCACGTGTGGCGAAGACGGAGGCGGACCACCTCCGTCCGCAGGCTCGAGGCCTCACATCGGGCGCCTGAGGGAGCGAGCGTGGCCGCGGCGAGTGCGCCCGATCCCCGGAGCCAGGCGCGTCGCTTCATGCCGAGAGGATCTCACAGGTCGGGTATGATTCCGGGCCGCCATGCTCCCCGAGTTCATCCCCCGAGCGATCTTCTGGGCGAGCGACGCCGTGTTCGGCCCCTGGACGATCGGCCTGCTCTTCGGGACAGGGATCTTCCTGACGATCCGCTACCGCTTCGTGCAGGTGACGCGATTCCGGGAGGCGGCGCGGACGGTCGTGCCCGCTCCGGAGCCGGGAGCGAAGGGGCCGCTCTCGCCCTTCCAGGCCTTCATGACCGCCCTCGCGGGGACGATCGGCACCGGCAACATTGCGGGGGTGGCGACCGCGGTCGTCTCGGGCGGGCCAGGGGCCGTCTTCTGGATCTGGGCCTATGGCTTCGTGGCCACAGCGGTGAAGCTCACGGAGGCGGTGCTCGGGATCAAGTACCGGGTCCTCACCGGCGAGCACCTCTCCGCGGGGCCGATGCACTACCTCCGCGACGGGATGAAGATGCGGCGCCTCGGCTGGATCTACGCGCTCGTGGCCGGCATCGCCGCCCTCACCACGACGCCCATGACCCAGCCGAACTCGATGGCCCTCGTGCTGAAGACGCAGTTCGGGATCCCAACGCTCTTTTCCGGCATCGCGATCGCGGTGCTCGCCTGGCTCGTGATCATCGGAGGCGTCAAGTCCATCGGACGGGCCGCAGAGAAGCTTTCGCCGGCGAAGGTGGGCCTCTACCTCGCGGGGGGGCTCTTCGTCATCCTGACCCACATCACGGTCCTGCCGGAGGTGCTCGCGCTCATCGTTCGCGAGGCGTTCTCCCTGAAGGGCGCGCTCGGGGGCACGGCGGGAGTGGGGATGATGACGGCGATCCGCTACGGCCTCGCCCGCGGAATCTACGCCAACGAAGCCGGCTACGGCACGGCGGCAGTCGTCTACGGCACGGCGCGAAGCGACCGGCCCGTACAGCAGGGCCTGAACGCGGTGATGGAGGTCTTCATCGTGTCGTTCGTGACCTCCTCGATCAGCGCGCTCACGATCCTCCTCACCGGCGCCTGGCGCTCCGGAGAGACGAGCACCGCGGCGGTGGCGCTCGCCTTCAACGCCTCGATCCCGGTGGTAGGGGGATGGATCGTCGCGGTCTGCGCGTTCCTTTTCGGGTACACGACGCTCATCGGCTGGGCCTACTACGGCGAGCAGTTCCTGGAATACGTCTTCGGGCCCCGCGTCATCCTGCCCTATCGCTGGGTCTACTGCGGACTCATCGTGGTGGGCGCCGTGTCCAAGGTGGAGCTCGTCTGGGCTTGGGGCGATCTCATGAACGGGCTGCAGATCTTCCCGAACCTCGTGGGAGTGCTCGGGCTGTCGGGAGCGGTGGCCGCGCTCCTGCGCGCGGATCGCACCGCCGCCGTGCGGGCATGACCGGGTTTCTTCGAGAAGCGGGAGAGCTCCGGTGTGACGGGCTCTCGCTGCAAGAGACCGCGCGCCGGTTCGGGACGCCGCTCTACGTCTACAGCGCGGCGGCGGTGGCGGAAGCCTATCGGTCCTACGCGCGCGCCTTCGCGGAAGTACCCCACCGCATCTGCTATGCGATGAAGGCCAACGGCAACGCCGCGCTCCTCCGGATGCTGTCCGGCCTGGGGGCGGGCGTCGACATCGTCTCCGGCTTCGAGCTCAGGGCCGCGCTTCGGGCCGGGTTTCCCCCGGGACGCATCGTGTTCGCGGGAGTGGGAAAATCGGAAGCAGAGCTGGAACTCGGCCTGCGTGAGGGGATCGGCGACTTCAACGCGGAAAGCGAAGACGAGCTCGTCCGCCTGGACGCGATCGCGGCCCGGATGGGGACGACGGCGCGGGTCTCGCTCCGCGTCAATCCCGACATCGACCCACGCTCCCACCCCTACATCTCGACCGGACTCCGCGAGAACAAGTTCGGCGTGGACATCGCCCTCGCCCCGGAGATCCTTCGACGGGCCAAGTCCCTTCCTTCCCTGCGCGTGACGGGCCTGCAGTGCCACATCGGCTCGCAGATCACCGACCTCGAGCCCCTCGCCGAAGCGGCCCGAGAGGTGGCGGATCTGAGCCGGCGGCTGCTCGGCGAAGGTCTCCCCCTTGAGACGATCGACCTCGGGGGCGGCCTGGGCGTCGACTATCGTGACGGCGCCGCTCCGGATCCGGAGGCCCTCGCCGCGCGCGTCCTGCCTGCGCTCGCCGGCCTGCCTCTCCTGCTCCTCGTGGAGCCCGGCCGCTCGCTCGTGGCCCGCGCGGGAGCCCTCCTGACCCGCGTTCTCTACCGGAAGGACAACCGGGGGAAGCGCTTCCTGATCGTGGACGCGGCCATGAACGACCTCGTCCGCCCCGCGCTCTACCAGGCCTTCCACCGCATCGAGCCGGTCGCCCCGGCGCGGCCCGGAGAGGAGACGGTGGACGTGGTGGGGCCGGTGTGCGAGACGGGGGACTTCCTGGCCCGAGACCGCGCCCTTCCCCCCGTGGAAGAGAGCGAGCTCCTCGCCGTCCTCGACGCCGGAGCCTACGGCTTCTGCATGTCCTCGAACTACAACATGCGCCCCCGCGCCGCGGAAGTGCTCGTGGACGGAGGGAGCGCGCGCCTCGTGCGCCGCCGCGAGACGTTCGAGGACCTCGTGAGGCTCGACGAGTGATACCATCCTCCCTGCGCCCGTAGCTCATTTGGATAGAGCGTCTGGCTTCGAACCAGAAGGTAGGGGGTTCGAATCCCTCCGGGCGCGCCACACTCACGCTGCGGGAGAGCGCCGCCTCCCTCCTCCTCTCCCGCACGTCCATTGGCGAGGATTGTCCATGCCTAGAGAATCTTTGGCGGGAAGGCTGATACCGTGCGCGGCGCTCCTGATGCTGCCGGCGTGTGCTTCGGAAACCCTGTTCCGGTCGAACTTCGACAACACCGCGGTCAATCAACCGCCGGCGGTGGCGCAGAGCGTCGGAACGGCGCATGTCGACGGCCCCGCCGGGAGCGTGATCGTGATCGCCGCGCCGGTCGCGCCGTCGGGGAAGTGGGTCCAGGTCAGCCGGCCGAACGGGCCGGCGGTCGCCGGGCTCCAGGGGAAGTTCGTCCAGTTCAAGGGCGCGGGGAGGTACACCTTTTCCGCCACGATGTTCATGCCGCCCGGAGCGGGGGTGGCCACCGTGCAGTTCGAGCCGTTCCTCAACCAGGCGTCGAACTTGTCGGCGTTCCTGCACCTCGATTTCATGCCGGACAACACCGTCCGCATCGACGACTTGGAAGCCACCAAGTTCGGCTCCTTCACGCGCGGCGAGCCGTTCATCGTCCAGGTCACACTGGACATCAACGCGACGGCGTCCACGGCGCACATCGTGCTCGCGGGCGCCACCGCCAACGGCGTGAAGGACTACACGATCCAATCGCCGCTGCAGAGCCAGTCGCTCCAGTTCGGGGCGATCCGGATCTGGCAGGGTTTTCCCCACACGGGAGCGTTCGACGCCACCAACATCGTGGTGACGCGCCGGACGTCCTGAGCCGCCGCCGCTACTTCTCGCCGATCACGCGGCCGAGGTCGCTCGACCGGGCGAGCCGGTCGAAGGTCTCGTAAAGGGCGGCCGAGATGGCGCTCAGGGCTTCGGTCCCGTCGTCGTCCCTCCGGAGATACGCGGTCATGATCGCGACGGAGTAGGGGCGGCCGGTCAGGTCGACGACGGCGGTCACGCAGCGGACGCCCTCGAGCTCGCCCGACTTGTCCAGGACGCGCAGCCCGTCGGGGAGGGGGGTGCGGAAGGCGGAGGCGCGCCCGGGCGGCGTGCCCCATTTCGGGACGGACGCCACCGCCTTCATGTCCGCGGCCCGAGCGGAAGACAGGCCGGCGGCCTCGTCGACCGATTCCATCAAGCGACGGAGCTCGGCCGGCGTCGAAACGTTCTCGTCGCCGCGCCGGGCGGCCTCGAGGTCCATCATCCGCCGGCGCAGGCGCGTGCGGGTCAGGTCCAGGCCGTCGAGGCGCCGGTTCACCGCTTCTCTACCCACCTTGTCGATGAGCAGGTTCGTGGCTTCGTTGTCCGACCAGCCCATCATGAGGACGGCGAGATCACGCCACGAGAGCGTGACGCGGTCGCCGAGCTCCTGTAGCACGCCCCCGCCCCCGACGCGCTTCCCCGCAGGGGGAGTCGTCGTCGAGAGGAGATCGATCCGTCCCGCTTCCGCCTGGTGATAGAGCTCGAGGAGGATCGCGGGCTTGATCGTGGACGCGGTGGGGAAGGGCTCGTCGGCGCGGATGTCGAGGCCGGCCCCCGATTTCCGGTCCCGTACCGAGACGCCGAGCACCCCGTCGAGGCCGCGGTCCACCGCCTCGAGGCGCGCCCTTAGCTTCGCCCAGAGCTCGGCCTCCTTCGGGGGCAGCTCGGCGGAGAGCGCGGGAGCGGCGAGGAGCACGAGGACAACCGAGCGGCGCATCACGGCAGCTTCCATGCCTTGTCGTACCTCACGAGGCCGGTGGGGCCGAGGTTGAGGCCGCGGACGGAGCGGCGGTGAACGGTGACGACGGAGCCGTGGTAGAGGGGGATCCAGGGCATGTCCTTCTGGAACAGGCTCTGGGCCTCGTGGTACGCGGAGAGCCGCGAGTCGGGATCGCTGCCCATCCGCCCCCGCTTCAGGATCGCGTCCATGGCCGCGCTGCGGTAGCGGCTGCGGTTCGTGGTGCCGATCGAATCGGAGGCGAGGAGCGCGGACAGGAAGTCGTTCGGGTCCATCGTGTCCGCCTGCCAGCCGAGAAGCGCCGTGTCGTAGTCGCCGCGCGTGACGCGTTCGGTGTACTCCGACCAGGTGGGGATCTCGCGCAGGCGCATCCTCACGCCGATCGCGAGGAGGTCCTCGCGGATCTCCCGGGCCACCAAGCGCGGAGAGGGCAGGTAGGGACGCGGAGAGTCGGACAGGAGGAGCTCGAGATCGAAACCGTCCGGGTAGCCCGCCTCCGCGAGCAGCCGGCGGGCGGCCGCGGGATCGAGCGCCAGGTCCTTGGTGCGCCGGTCGTATCCCCAGAGCGAGGGGGGAAGGGGGTTCCGGGCGGGCTCCCCGTGCCCGTCGAGCGTGCGTTTCACGAGCTCCGCGCGGTCGATGCCCCGGGCGAGGGCCTGGCGCACGCGCGGGTCGCGCAGGGGCCCCTTCTCGTTGTTCGGGCAGAGGAACGCCACGTTCAAGCCGATCCGCGAGTCGAAGGTGACGCGCGAATCGCTGCGCAGGCGGCCCACCCGGTCCTGCCCCACGGCGGAAGTGAGGTCGACGTCGGCGGCGAGGAGGGCGGTGACGAGCGCGTCCTCGTCGGGGAAGCGTCGGAAGACGACGCGCTTCAGCCGCGGAGGGCCCGCCCAGTAGTCGGGGTTCGCTTCGAGATCCACCTGGCCCGGCCGAACCGCGGCGAGGCGGAAGGGGCCCGTCCCCACCGCCCGGACCGGCGGGTCGTCCGTGAGCCGCTTCGGGCTCTGCAGGGCGAAGAAGGGCTGGGAGAGGGTGGCGAGGAGCGCGGCGTCGGGACGCTCGAGGGCGATCGTCACGACGTGAGGGCCGGCCCGCTCCGCGCGGCCGGGGAACGCGCGCAGGCGGCGCAGCCGTTCGAGGTTCGCCACCACCGCCTCCGCGTCGAGCGGCGTTCCGTCGTGGAAGCGCACCCCCTCGCGCAGCGTGAACGTCCAGGTCCGCCGGTCGATCGTGGCCCAGGTGGTGGCGAGCGCGCCCTCGGGCCGCGAGCCCCCGGGGCGGAAGCGCACGAGGGGCTCGCAGACGTTCACCACCACCGCCGCGGACAGGAGATCGGTGGCGCGGTGCGGGTCCAGGCTCCCGGGGTCGTCGAGGAGGCCGACTACGAGGGCGTCCGCGGCCGTCGCGAGGAAAAGAAGAAACGCGAGGGCCGTCAACGGGGCCGCCGCGCTCCGATGTAGAGGGAGGTCCAGTAGGGCTCGTCGAGGCCGCTCTCCTGGACGATCGGGGTCTGGTACGTGGTGGCGGAGAGGAAGCTCTCGCCCCCCACGAAGAGCCCGACGTGCGTGACCTTCTTCTTGCCGAAGAACACGAGGTCGCCCGGGCGGAGAAAGGCGCGCTCCACCTTCTCGAGGGCGGGGTCGTCGTACTGCAGATCGGCGTCGCGGAGGAGGTCGACGCCGTGCAGCCGATAGACGAGGCTCACGTAGCCGGAGCAGTCGAGGCCGCGGACCGTCATCCCGCCCCAGAGATACGGCACGCCGAGGAAGCGCCGGGCGGTGTTCAGGAGATCCGCGTCCGAGCCGCGCTCCTTCTTGTCGGAGGCGTCGCTCACCCGCACGTCGCCGGCCTGTACGTAGGCCGCGTCCCCGCCGGGAAGGCGCACGCGGTGCCACCCCTCCTTCGCGGGACCCGCCACCTCGAGCCGCGCCCCCATGGGCGCCTGGATCTTGGGCCGGGCCGAGGTCACGCTCGCCTCGCGATAGAGGTTTGCCATGAGGTTGACGACCTCGACCACCCCTCCTTTCGACGCGTAACGGGGGGCGCCCGCGCTCGGATAGGGCAGGAGGGCCCCCGAAGGGATCCAACCCCGGTAGCGGTCGGGCGTCTCGATCAGCCGGAAGGCGCCCTTCGTCTGGAGGACCACCACCACCTGGCCGAGCGTTGCCTGGCTGACCACGTCCTCGTCCAGGGCGGGGGCGGAGTACATGTTCTCCACCGTGCGCACGACGACGGCCTCGCGCTTCGGCGGCGAGGCGGGGGCGAGGAGAACGAGGGCGAGGAGGGCGGAGGTCATCGGCTCGTCTTGGGCGCCTCCACCTCGGAGAGGGGAACGTCCCAGTGCGCGTCGAGGATCTCGAAGCGCCGCTTCTCCTCCTTCTTGAAGGCGTCCTGGTCGGGGTAGAGCCTTTTCGTGAGCTCCTCTTCCACGCCGGGGACGGACTGGAAGGCCGCCCACCCGGAGTAGACGATCACCACCGCGAAGGTCCAGTCCGCGCGGCCGTCGCCGTGGAACATCGGCTTGTACATGTTGACGGAGCGGAGGCGGCCGCCCACCTGGGCCTGCAGGACGGGCAGGTGGTTCTTGAGGAAGAGCCGCTCGAACTCCTCCTGGAAGCCCCACTTCACCTTGTAGTAGTAAGCGACGCGCACGGGCTTGTCAGCCGCGGGAGACGGGGCCTGGGCGAGCGATCGGTGCGCGCAGAATACGAGCAGGACGAGGAGCGCTATTCGGGGACGCATGTCCACCTCCCGGAGTTCCCGGGGATCTTACGCCGGCGCGGGCGAGGCCGTCACTCGTGGCAATCAGGCCCCCATCGGAGGCCGCCGTCGGTGCCAGTCCGTGGACTGCTCGTACGAGTACCCGAACGACAGCACCCCGGTCTCGTCGAAGGGCCGACCGTATATCAGCAGGCCGACGGGAAGGCCGTCCGGCGTGAACCCGCAGGGCAGCGACAGCCCGGGAGCGCCCGTCAGGTTGCCGAGGTTGACCGTTCCGTACTGGAACCACATCAGCTCGCGTCCTTCGAGGCGCGGCGCCTCGCCTACCTTCGGGGTGAGGGTCGGATCGCAGGGACAGACGAGCACGTCGCCCTGGGTGAGCGCCGCCTCGAGATCGGCCTGGAGCTGGAGCCGCAGCCGCTGGGCCTTGACGTAGTCGGTGGCCATGTAGAAGCGGCCGCTCGTCGCGTACAGGCGCACCGCCGGGTCCATGAGCTGCCGCCGCTGCTCGTGGCGCAGGTTCTCCTCGTGGTAGACGGCGGCCTCGGCCCCGATCAGGACCTCGCAGGCGATGTTCGCCGCGGGCGCGTGGGGCAGCGTGCCGTCGACGCGCCGGGCGCCCTGCGATTCGAGATGGCGGAGCGCCGCCGCGAAGACGGTGCCTACCGCCGGATCGACGGGCTCGACGAGCTCGCGCGCGACCACGAAACGGCGGCCGGCGAGGGAACGGCCGCCACCGAGGGCTCCTTCGTAGTCGGGGACGGGAACGGGCGCGCTCGACGGGTCCTTGTCGTCGGGCCCGGCCAGGATGCGCAGCGAGCGCGCCACGTCCCGCACGTCGCGGGCCATGGGCCCGGCGTGGTCGAGGGTCCATGCGAGGGGCGTCACGCCGTGCCGGCTCACGCGCCCGTACGTCGGCTTCAAGCCGACGATGCCGCAGCGGGCGGCGGGGTTGCGTATGGAGCCTCCGGTGTCGGTGCCGAGGGCCAGCGTGGTGAGGCCGGCGGCGAGCGCGGCCCCGCTCCCGCTCGACGAGCCTCCCGGATCACGCTCGAGGTTCCAGGGGTTGCGGGCCGGCCCGAACCCCGACTCCGTCCCGCTGCCCGTCGCGAACTCGAGGAGGTTCAGCTTGCCCAGCATCACCGCGCCTGCCGCCTCGAGGCGCTCCACGGCCGTGGCTGTTTCCTTCGGGACGTGGTCCTTGCCGAGCCGGGAGCCGTGGGTCGTGGGGATGCCGCTCGTCGCGAAGATGTCCTTGGGCGCGAACGGCACGCCGTCGAGAGCGGACAGCGGCGCGTTCTTGAGATAGCGGGCCTCGGCCTCCTTCGCGCGGACCCGGGCCCTCTCCGCGGTCACCGTGATGTAGCTGTTCACTCTCTTGTCGAGCCGCTCGATCCGCGCGAGGTGCGCGTCCACGGCCTCGACCGGCGACAGGGCGCGCGAGAGAAAGAGCTTCTCCATCTCCACGGCCGAGAGCCAGGCGACCTCTTCGGCCCTCACGGTTGCCTCCGGGCACGGAAAACGACGGGCAGGTCGAGGGCGTCGTCCAGCCGGATCGGCCGGAGTCTGGCTTCGGTCTCCAGGATGGCTGCACTCGCGTAGGCTTCCGCCCGCGCGATGTCGTCGGGAGCCACGCCCAGCCCGGCCGTATCGTTCAGCTCGCGAAGCAGCGCCCCCAGCCGCTGCCGCCTCTCCCCGGCCTCGTCCATCGAGACCCTGGCCGGCGCCTGGGGCTCGGCCCGCCGCGCGGCTCCGAGCGCCCCCCCCGTCAACAGACCGATGAAGCCCCTTCGGCCCTTGCTTCCCATGCGCTCTCCTTTCGTGCGGACGGGGCGACCGGCGAGACTGGTCGAACCGTCATTCCAGGGGGCCTTGAGCGGCCCCGAGAAGGCCGACACCGGCGAGGAGTCGGAGTGCCCGGGTCACTCGTAGCGCAGGGCGTCGATGGGATCGAGGGTGGCGGCCTTCCGCGCGGGGTAGTAGCCGAAGAAGATCCCCACCGCCGCCGCGAACGCGAAGGCGATCGCGATGGCCGTGGTGGTCACGAGCGTGGGCCAGCCGAGCACCCCGCTGAGGAGCCGCGACACGCCCACCCCGAGCAGGATCCCCGCGACGCCCCCGAGCACCGAGAGGCTGATGGCCTCGGTGAGGAACTGGCGAAGGATGTCGCGGGTGCGCGCTCCCACCGCCATGCGGAGGCCGATCTCCCGCGTCCGCTCCGTCACCGACACGAGCATGATGTTCATGATCCCGATGCCCCCCACGAGGAGGCTCACGGAGGCGACACTCATGAGGAGGCCGGTCATCGTCTGGGCGAGCTGTCCCCGCATCGCCGCCATCTCCTCCACCGTGCGCACCGAGAAGTCGTCCTCCTCGGGGTTGGGGATGCGGTGGCGCTGGCGCAGGAGGCGCGTGATCTGGACGGCGGTCTCCTCCACGCTGTCGGCTCTCGTGGCCGAGACCATGATCTGCGTGAGCCAGGTGATGCCCAGGAGCTTCTTCTGGATCGTGGTGTAGGGGGCCACGATGATGTCGTCCTGGTCGTTGCCCCACTGCCCCTGTCCCTTCGGGGCGAGGACACCCACCACGCGGAAGGGCAGGTTCTTCAGCCGGATGACCTGGCCCACGGGGTCCTCGCCCGCGAAGAGGTTCTGGACCACGGTGGCCCCGAGCAGGCAGACCTTGTCCGCCACCATCACGTCCCGGGCGGTGAAGTTCGCCCCGTCGGTGATCGGCCAGCTGCGGACCGCCACGTAGTCCTCGTTGCCGCCCTCCACCGAGGTGTTCCAGTTCAGGTTCCCCGCGACCACCTGGGCCCTTCCCCGCACCACCGGGGTGATCCGCGCCACCGTCGGGACCTGGTCGCGGATGGCGTCCGAGTCCTCCAGGGTCAGGGTCTGCACCGAGCCGATGCCTCCGCGGACGCTGCCCATCCGTTGCCAGCTTCCCGCGGAGACGTAGACGACGTTCGTGCCCGTGCTCTGCACCTGCTCGTCGATGGCGGCGCGGGCCCCCGAGCTCAGCGCGATCATGGCGATCACGGAAGCGACGCCGATGATCACCCCGAGGGCGGTGAGGGCCGAGCGCACCTTGTTCCGCTCGAGGGCCTTGCCCGCGATCCGCAGGATGTTCAGGTACTCGTTGATCACGCGATGTCCTCGAGGGGGGGGAGGTTCGCGAGCTCAATCTTGGCGTCGCGGGGCTTCGCCATCGCCTCGTCCTTCACCACGCGGCCGTCGCGGAAGGCGACCACCCGGCGCGCGTACTCCGCGATGTCCGGCTCGTGGGTGATGACGATCACGGTGAGGTCGCGCTCGCGGTTGAGGCGCTGTAGCACCTCCATGATCTCGACGCTCGTCCGGCTGTCGAGGTTCCCCGTGGGCTCGTCGGCGAGGATGAGCTCGGGCTCGTTCACGAGGGCGCGGGCGATGGCCACGCGCTGCTGCTGCCCGCCCGAGAGCTGGCTGGGCGTGTGGTCGATGCGGCCCCCGAGGCCGACCATCTCCAGGAGCGTCCGCGCGCGGCGGTGGCGCTCCGCGAGCGGCCAGTTCTTGCCGTTGTAGAGGAGGGGAAGCTCCACGTTCTCGAGAGCGGAGGTGCGGGGGAGCAGGTTGAAGCTCTGGAACACGAAGCCGATCGTGCGGTTGCGGAGGACGGCGCGGCGATCGCGGTCGAAGCCGGACACGTCTTCCCCGGCGAGGAAGTAGCGGCCCGCCGTGGGCTGGTCGAGGAGCCCGACGATGTTCATGAAGGTCGACTTGCCGCTGCCCGAGGCCCCGACCACCGCGACGAAGGAGCCCCGGTCGATCGCGAGGTCGACCCCCCGGAGGGCGTGCACGGTGACGTCGCCCACCGCGTAGGTCTTGCGCAGCTCCTGGACGTCGATGAGCGGGCGGTCGGTCATTGCCGTGGGCGCGGGGTGACGCGCTGGGGCTGGAAGGGATTGTTGGCGCCGCTCGGGGCGGGTCCGGGCGTTCGCGACCGGCCGCCCTCCTCGACGCCGGTGATGACGGACTGGCCTTCCGTCAGTCCCTCGACGACCTCGACGAAGCGACCGTCGGAGACGCCGAGGCGAACGCGTTGCGGCTGGGGACGCCCGTCGGGTCCGGGCACGAAGACGAGCGCCGACCGTCCGGAGCCGCCGGGCTCAGCACCCCCGCGGCCCCCCCCTTGCGATGCGCGCTCCACACCGGCGGCGCTCGCGCCGCCGGAAGGGACTGTCCCCGCTGCCGGGGCTGTTTCGCTCGAGCGATTCCCTTCTGGCCGATTCCCCCCCGCCGCCGACCGGGCGCGGTCCCCACCGGGTGCGCGCCCTGCCTCGAAGCCTTCGGGTCGAAAGCGGAGAGCCGCGGCGGGGAGCCGAAGCGCGTCCTTGCGCTCCTCGATGATCACGGAGACCGTCGCCGTCATGCCGGGCATGAGCCGCTGGCCCTTGTTGTCCACGGCCACGATCGTGTTGTACGTGACGACGTTCTGGGCGACCACCGGCTGCAGGCGCACCTGCTCGAGCCGTCCCCGGAACGTCTGGTCCGGGAAGGCGTCCACGCGGAACGTCACCTCCTGGCCCGCTTTCACCCGCCCGATGTCCGCCTCGTCGATCGAGGCGTTGACCTGCATCAGGTCGAGGTCGTTCGCGATCACGAAGAGCACCGGGGCCTGGAGCGAAGCGGCCACCGTCTGGCCCACGTCCACGTTGCGGGCGAGCACGACCCCGTCGATGGGGGCGGCGATCACGGTGTGGCCGAGATCGACCTGAGCCTGGTTGAGCGCGGCCTGCGACTGGCTCACCGCCGCCTCGTTGGCCTGGAGCTGGGCGTTCGCGGCGTCGAAGGCCGACTTCGCGGTCTCGAGGTCGGCCTCGGGCAAAAGATCCTGCCGGGCGAGCTCCTGCGCGCGCTCGTACTTCTGCTTGGCGTCCGCGATGGCCGCCCGCGCGCGCTGCACGTCGGCGCGCGACGACACGAGGTTGGCCTCGGCCTGGGCCACCCGCGCCTTGAAGAGGGCGGGGTCGAGGCGCGCGATGACCTGGCCCTTGCGCACGGTGGAGTTGAAGTCGGCGAGGAGCTGCTGGATCGTCCCCGACACCTGCGACCCCACCTGCACCGTGGTCACGGCCTGCAGCACGCCGGTGGCTCCAACGACGTCCGCGATGTCACCGCGGTCGATGGCGGCGGTGACAGGGCGGACGTCGTTCCCCCGCCCACGGAACGCCAGGAACAGGCCGGCCGCGGCGACGGCCAATCCCAACCCCATCCAGACCTGTCGCGGTCGCATTTTCATGCTTCTCCCGCAAGCTTAGACCGGATGCGGGAGACGGTGTTGGGGCGCCCGAAGGCACCCCAAGTCAAACGATGTGAAGGGCTAGGGATTCGGCGACCCGGTCCCGGTCTGCGAGCTGCTGCGCACGTTGCCGCCCGCGAACGTGGAAGCGGTCACGCCCCCGGTGCTCAGGGCGGCGATCGCGCCGCCCAGGCCGGCCTCCTGCACGCGGTCGAACGTGATCGCGCTCTTCCGGTAGTCCGCCACCGCGCGAAGCTCGTTCACCTCGGCGAGGGCGAGGTCGCGCTGGGCCTGGGTGACGAGGAAGTTCGTGGACATCCCCGCCGCGAACTTCTTCTCCTCCGCGTCCAGGCGCTGCGCGGAGAGCCTGCGCGCGGCCCGGGTGGAGGCGACGCGCTTGATGTTCGTCTCCACCGAGCGACCCGCGGTCCGGACCTCGACCGCGGCGTTCAGCAGCAGCCGCTCGTAGGAGGCCTGGGCCTGCTCGCGGCCGAGCTGGGCCTGGGCGGAGGCCGCCTTCGCCGAGCGGTTCGGGATCGCGTAGCTGAAGTTGACACCCACGCGCCAGGTGGGGAAGTCGAAGGCGAAGGCGTCGCTCACCGCGTCCCCGTATCCGCCGGGGATCGTCTCCACGATGTTGTCGGACCCCGGGGGCTCGCGGCGGATCGCCGTGCCCCCTACGCCCGTTCCGCCGTAACTCGCGATGAGGTCGACCTGGGGGAGCGTCTGGTTCTTTGCGAACTGCACATTGATGTCCGAGCGCTCGAGCGCCTTGCGCGCGCCCACGAGGTCGGTGCGCTGGTCGAAGGCCCGCCGCACGGCGGCCTCGACGTCCACCGGTATCGGCTCCGCGCTGGGCCGATCGGTGGGCACGATGCGGGTGGCCCAGGTGTCGGGGTTGCGGGTGAAGAGCACCTGCTTGAGCGCGTCCTCGGACTCGAAGAGCTGGTTCTCCGCGACGATCACGCCCTCCTCGCGGCTCGCCACCTCCGATTGCGCGGACACCACGTCGAGCGGCGCCATCGTCCCTACCTTTACCCGGATCTCGTTCTCGCTCAGGAGCTTCTGCGCGAGGGCGAGGTTCTTCCGCGCCGCCTCCAGGTTGTCGATCGAGAAGATGAGGTCGTAGTAGAGCTGCTTGGCGTTGGCCACCACCACCGTCACCGTCTGCTTGAACTGGAGATCGGAGATCTCGCGGTTCTTCTTGGCGACCCGGATCTGCTGCCGCGCGGAGTCGATCTTGAAGTTCCGGAGGAGGGGCTGGGTCACCGCCATGTTGAAGTCGGAGCCGAAGAGCGGGTTGAGCGTCTGGAACGTGTTGTTCGTGACCGTCTTGTCGTTGTCGAAGGACAAGCGGAAGAAGCCGCCGGTGGGGAGGGCCTGGTCGACACCGAAGTTCCAGACGTCGAAGTCGGTCTCCACGGTCTCCGCACCCGCGAAGACGTTCGTCGCCTCGCGGTCCGAGGACGACCAGTTCACCGTGCCGAAGAGGAGCGGGTCGTAGTAGCCCTGCGCTCCCCGCACGCTCTGCTCGGCGATCTGCGGGTTGTACTTCTCCACGAGGATGTCCGCGTTGCCCTCGAGGGCTCTCTTGACCGTCTCCTCCAGGGACAGCTCGAGGACGGGCCGCTCCTGGGCCCCCGCGGGGACTCCAGATAGGGCGAGCAGCGCTCCGAGCAGCAGGATCCCCAGCGCACGAGTCGTTCGTCGCATTCCGAAATGACCTCCGGTTTGTAGTGGGTGAGACGCCGGTACCCCGGGCGAGCGATTATACCGGACGCCGCGAGGCGGCCATCCGCACCCCGGCCGCGTGACGGGCATCACCCTATTAGAACGTGCGCTCGCCGGGAAAAGATCCTTTTTTCTCGCGGCCTTGCCCGCGGTCGTCCATCGTGATGGAGCGGTGCCCGTGGCGCAGCGGCAAAAAAAGAGGGACCGCCCACGCGGGCGGTCCCCCGGAGCCTGCGACCTTGGACTAGAACTGGAACCGGATTCCCAGCTGGAGCTGGCGAGGCGAGCCCGGGTTGTTGCTCAAGAGGAGTTGTCCTTGCCGGGTGGACGCCGGGTTCTGGTCGACGAGCGACAGGAAGTTGGGGTTCGTGGGCTCTCCGAAGCCGCAGTTGAGCGGGACGGGAGCCGCGCAGTAGTTCTGCACCGTGGTCCCCGCGAGCTCGATGTTGTCCCAGTTGAAGACGTTGAAGGCCTCGGCGGAGAAGATGAGGCTCTGGCTGCCGCGGATCATCAGCTTCCACTGCAAGCGCAGGTTGACCTCCTTGAAGGCGGTGTTCCGGAAGGAGTTCCTCGGGAACGAAACCCCGGGCGCGCTGAAGGGCCGATCGAGCGCCACGAAGTTGGTCGTGGAGTTCTGCTGGTCGGCGTTGGCGTCGGCCCCGATGGCCGCGGTGATCGGCCGTCCCGACAGGAGCCGGAAGCCGGTGGTGAGCTCGAACCGGGCGGGGAGGAAGAAGATCGCCCACCCGTTGAACTGGTGGGTGCGGTCGAGGCGGGCAAGCCCCCACTCGTCCGCCATGTTGTACGTATTCTGGTACGCGGGGCCGCCCGCGTCGCGCTCGTTGTCGTCGTCCGACTCCGACTTGCTGAGCACGTAGAAGACGTTGATATGTCCCCACCGCTTCTGGACGCGTCCGCTCACCGTCATCGCCTGGTACTTCGACTCCGCCGTGGACTCGCGCACCTGCAGCGCGCCGAGGTCGCTGATGGGCCGGGGCGTCCCCGGCCGGTTGAAGAACGGCCGCTGCGCGGGGTCCGTGGCCCGCACGACGGGGGGTGCGATGTTCAGCTCGCGGTTGCGCTCCAGGCGCTCCGTCTTCACGTAGACGCCCTCGAGGCCGAGCGTGACGCCGCTCGTGACCTCACGCTGGGCTCCGAAGCCGAGCTGGAACGCGCGCGGGTTCTTGAAGCCCGAGTCGACCGAGATCGGTCCGCTGCCCACCGCGGGGTTGGGCGTGAGGCCGAGCGCGCTCGCGATGGCGAGCATCTGGTCCTGGGTGAGGACGGGCTCCTGGCCGATGGGGAAGCGGTTCAGGTCGACGCCGATCAGCAGGAGCTGCTTGTAAACGGTGTTGTTCGGATTGCCGGGAACGGTGAAGGGGAGGCGCAGCGAAAGGTCGCCCGCCGGCGTCCGGTAGTTGTTCATCGGCCCCGCGTACACGAGGGTGGGCGTCCGCGCGTAGTAGAGGCCGGTGTAGCCGCGCACCACCGTCCGCCCGTCCTGCTTCGGATCCCAGGCGAAGCCCAGCCGCGGCCCCCACTGGTCGAGCTGGTCGGGGATCTGCGTGGGATCCACGGTACGTCCGTCGACCGGGGAGACGAAGTTGCGCACGCGTGAGAGCAGGAACTCGTTGTTGGCCTCGGGGTTCGGGTTGAAATTCCCTTCCCATCGGAGCCCGTAGTTCAGCGTGAGGCTGGGCGTGACCTTCCAGGCGTCCTGCGCGAAGACGGCGACGTCGTCGCTCGCGAAGGCCGCGACGAGGTTGCCCATCTGGCGATCGTAGGTCACGGCGGTGGAGTCGTAGCGGTTGGCGGTGGGCCCGCCCACCCCCATGATCTCGAGGACGGCCGCGGTCTGTCCCGAGACGTTGAACGTGCCGAACTGGTTGAAGCCGAAGTTCTGGTCCGCGTACGTGTGCCGGTACTCCGCGCCGACCTTGAACGTGTGGCGGTTGCGGATCAGGCTCACGTTCACGTTTCCGCCCGCGGTCCAGTCCTGCTGGGTCGTGGGCAGGAAGTTGACGGTCCCGTAGCGGCCGATGGCGTTCGTGACGTTCGTGGCCTCGTCGTTGGCGAGACGGGGGCGCTGCTCACGGGCGTACTGCGCGCGCGCTTCGAGCAGGAGGCTCGGCTTCAGCACGCTCGTGAGCTGGCCCACGAAGACGTTCGTGTTGTCCTTCTCCGTCCCGTTGTTGGAGAGGGCACTGATCGTGTTCGGGTCGAGGGCGTTGCCCGTGGCGTTCGAGTTCAGGGCCTCGTTCTCGCTGTGCGTGTAGCGGAAGTTCAAGCGGTGGTTCTGCCCCAGCTGGTAGTCGATCCGCCCCAGGATCGTCCACGCGTCGTTCGTGGCGATGAAGGGGGTTTCGAGCGACTCGTAGTAGTTGAAGGCCTCCTGGGTGGTCGCGGTGGGGGTGAAGCCGGCAAGGGAGCTGAAGAGGACCTCGCGGGTGTTCTCGAACGTCTGCTGCTCGTAGGCGGCGAAGAAGTAGGCCTTGTCCTTCTTGAGGGGACCGCCCACCGACCCGCCGAACTGCTGCTGGGTGGGAGCGGCCGCCTGCCCGAAGGCGTTGTCGTCCGCCCAGTCGCGGTTCCGGTTCAGGTAGAAGGCGGAGCCGCGGAAGCTGTTGCTCCCGGACTTGGTGATCGCATTCACGATCCCCCCCGAAGAGCGGCCGAACTCCGCGGTGTAGCCGGAGGCCACCACCTGGAACTCCTGGATCGCCTCCTGGGGCACCGTGAACGCGTTGTTCGAGCGTTCCCCGCCGCGGATGCCCCCGAAGAAAGGCTGGTTGTGGTCCGCGCCGTCGATGCTCACGTTCGCGTTGATGCCGCGCTGGCCGGCGAGCGAGAGCTGGCCGCGCTGGGGATCCACCTGGACGGTGGGGGTGAGGGTGACGAAGTCCTGGAAGCGCCGGCCGTTGATGGGGAGGCTGGAGATCGCGGTCTCGTCCAGGGTCGAGGTGCGGACGGACGAGCTCGTCTCCACCGCGGAGGCGCCACCCTCGACGGTGATCTCGTCCGTCTGCCCGCTCACGCCCATCGACATGTTCACGCTCACCTGCGATCCCACCGTGACCTGGATTCCCTTGTGCTTGGTGGACTGGAAGCCGGCGAGAGTGGCCGTCATCTCGTAGGTGCCGGGAGGCAGGAGGGGGGCGACGAAGGTGCCGTTGCTGTTCGTGACCACGGTTCGAGAGATGCCGCGCGAGGCATCCGACAGGACCACGGTCGCTCCGGGAAGGACCGCCCCGGTGGAGTCGGACACCGTGCCCCGGACCTCCCCCGTGGTGGCCTGGGACTGGGGGAACGCGGGTTGGGCAAGGAGGCACACGGCGGCCAGCCCTGCGAGGAAGCCAAGCGCTTTTCTCACGTTCTCTTCTCCTGATCAGGCCTCAGCCTGGGATGACGGTCCACCGCAACGGGTGGTCTATCGGCAGAGTCGCTAGGTGGCCAGATGGTATTTTCGGCGGGCATGGGAAGTCAATGGCTGATCGTTGAGCGCCCGCACCCGAGCGGATATACTGCCGCCCCCGAGATGCCAATCGCGTGATGCGGGTGCTCCTTTCGCAAGACCAGATCCAGGCCCGCGTCGCGGAGATGGGCCAGGAGCTCGCCCGCGACTACACGGGCCGCGAGCTGCACCTCGTGGGCGTGCTGAAGGGGGCGTGCACGTTCATGACCGACCTCGCGCGCCAGATCGACCTGCCCCTGAGCCTCGACTACATCGCGGTGTCCTCCTACGGGGCGGCCACGAAGTCGTCGGGCGAGGTGAAGCTCATCAAGGACCTCGACCAGGGCCTCGACGGCCGCGACCTCCTGGTAGTCGAGGACATCGTCGACACCGGCCTCACCCTCAACTACCTCCTGAAGGTCCTGAAGGCGCGGGGACCGCGCACGCTGAAGGTGGCGACACTCCTCTCGAAGCCGTCGCGCCGGCTCGTGGAGACCCCGGTGGACTACGTGGGGTTCACGATCGAGGACCTTTTCGTCGTCGGCTACGGCCTCGACTACAACGAGCGCTACCGCAACCTCAAGGACATCGTCGTCTACGGCAGCTGAAGGGCGCGGCCCTGGCCGGTCTCAGCCCCCGCCGGCTCACAAGGGATGGCTGTTCGCCCGACAGATGTCCCGTCGTCCTCTGGATAATGTACTAATACATTGCGGCGACTCTGTCCGGAATGGGTAGGACGGTAACGCTAGCCAACTCGCCCCGGGGCGAGTACGAAAGGTAACGCCTGGAACGAAGGATCAGGCGATGGCCCGCCTCACGTGACCGCGAGCCGCCCGTAGCCGCCGTCGAGCCGTCTCGGCATCGACTCCACGCCTGCCCATCACGATCGCCGTCTTCACCTCGCCTCCCGCCTCCGCGAGGAGGCGTCCCGCGGTGCCCGGGTCGACGCGCGCGGCCGCGGCCACGATGCGAAGGCTCCGGTCGACGAGCTTCGCCGAGGTGGGGCGAAGGTCGACCATGAAGTTCTCGTAGGCCTTTCCCAGCCGGACCATCGCCGCAGTCGTCAGGGCGTTGAGCGCGGCCTTGGTCGCGGACCCCGCCTTGAGGCGCGTGGAGCCCGTCAGCACCTCGGGCCCGCTCCGGATCGCGACCACGACGTCCGCGAGCGCCCGGAGGCCGGGAGCGGGCGCGCAGGTCACGAGGATCGTCCGGGCCCGTCGCGACCGGGCGGCCCGAAGGGCTCCACGGACGAAGGGCGTGACCGAGCTCGCGGAGATGCCCACGAGGACGTCGCCTTTTCGCAGGCGCCCGCCCTCGTGTCGGCCGTGGTCGAGTCGGTCCTCCGCGCCCTCGCGCGAGCGGAAGACCGACTCCTTGCCGCCGGCCATTACCGCGCGGATCCGGCGGGGATCGCTTCCGAAGGTGGGCGGGCACTCCGCGGCTTCGAGGACGCCGAGACGACCGCTCGTACCCGCGCCCAGGAAGACCACGTCGCCCCCCGCGTCCAACGAATCGGCAAGAAGCCGCGCGCCGCGCGCGATGGCGGCGCTCGCGCGGCGCGCGGCGACGAGGGCGCGCCGGTCCTCGTCGAGGAGGAGGGAGACGACGCGCGCGGTGGGCAGGCGATCGAGGCGCCGGCTCCGCGGGTTGCGCTGCTCGGTGAGGAGGCGGGCCCAGCGCCCCGCGTCCCGACTCTTCACAGGTTCCGGGCGTCGAAGGGGAGCGGGAGCAGATCCCTCATCCGGTGGCTGATGACCTTCCGCCCGCTGACGTCCGCCATGTGCACCCAGATGTCGCCGCAGAACTCCCACAGGAGCTGCCGGCAGGGCCCGCAGGGGGCGGTGGGCCGCCGCGATCGCGCCACCACCGCGATCGAGTCGAAGTCCCGAAGGCCCTCGGAGACGGCTTTCATGATCGCCGTTCGCTCCGCGCACACGGTGAGGCCGTACGTCGCGTTCTCGATGTTGCAGCCGGTGACGATCTCGCCCGTCCGTGTGCGCAGGGCGGCCCCCACCTTGAAGCGGGAAAAGGGGGCGACGGCCTTCTGCCGCGCGTCCGCGGCGAGCCGGACGAGCTCCCTCCGGCGTGCCTCGCCGCCCTTTCCGGCGCGAGCCTTCCTCTTCATCTTTTTTCTCATACCTGCTTCGCCGCCTCGGTGAGGATCCGTCCCAGCACGTCCATCAGGCCCGCCTTGACCTTCTCGCCGACCTCCAGGACCTCGCGGTGGTCGAGCTTCTTCTTGAGGACGCCCGCGGCCATGTTCGTGATGCACGAGATCGCGAGGACGCGCACGCCCATGTGCCGGGCCGCGATCACCTCGGGGACCGTGGACATCCCCACCGCGTCCGCCCCCAGCGTCCGCGACATGCGGATCTCCGCGGGCGACTCGTAGGAGGGGCCGGCGAAGGCGATGTAGACGCCCCGCCGGACGGTGACCGCGACCGCCCGGCAGGCCTTCTCCGCGATCTCGCCGAGCCTCGCGTCGTAGGCGTCGGAGAGGTCGAAGAAGCGCTCGCCGAGACCGTCCTCGTTGGGGCCGATGAGGGGGTTCACCCCCATGTAGTTGATGTGGTCCTCGATGATCATGAGCTCGCCCGGCTTGTAGTTCACGTTCACGCTGCCCGCGGCGTTGGTCATCACCAGGATCTTCACGCCCATCCGGCCGAGCACGCGCACGGGGAAGACGACATCGGCGACCCCGTAGCCCTCGTAGTAGTGGACGCGCCCGGACATCACGGCCACGGGCACGCCGTGGGCGAGCCCCACCACGAGCTCCCCCTTGTGGCCGATCGCGGTCGCGGTGGGGAAGTGCGGGATGTCGGCGTAGGGGACGACGACCGGGCGCTCGAGCGATTTCGCGAAGGCCCCGAGACCGGACCCGAGCACGAGGCCGAGCGCCGGACGGAGCGGCGTCTTCCCCTGGATGAAGCGGACGGCCTCGTCGAGCTGCTCGAGGAGCCGGCTCACAGCATCATCCCCGCCAGGCACGCGCTCACGAACGCGGCGAGGTGTCCGGCCACCATCGCGCGCAGGCCGAAGCGCGCGAGGTCGCCCCGCCGCTCGTTCGCCATCCCCCCGATGCCCGCGATCTGGATGCCGATGCTCGAGAAGTTCGCGAAGCCGAGGAGCGCGTAGGCGAGCACGATCGCGCTGCGGGGGGCGAGGACGAGGCTCGGACCCTTGAGGTCGTCCGCGAGCTGCACATAGGCTACGAACTCGTTGAGCGTCGTCTTCACCCCGATGAGCCCGCCGACGTAGCCGGTATCCGCCCAGGGCACGCCCATCACGAAGGCGAGGGGACGGAGGATCGTGCCGAGAACGCCCTGGATGGTGAGATCGGGGAGACCCACGAAAGCCCCCGCCCAGCCGAGCAGGAAGTTCAGCATCGCGATGAGGGCGATGAACGCGATGAGCATGCCCCCCACGTTCAGGGCGAGGCGTAGTCCGAGGGCGGCGCCGCTCGCCGCGGCGTCGATGGCGTTGGCGTCCGTCTTCTCCACGGCGATCGTGAGCGAGTCCTTGGACGCGGGCGTCTCCGTCTCGGGGAGCAGGATCTTGGCGAAGTAGAGCGAGGCGATGGCGTTCATGACGCTGGCGGCGAGGAGGTGGCCGCTGATCCCCGGGAACACGTCCTGGAGGAGGAAGGTGTAGGCGGCGAGGACGCCGATGGCCGCGGTGGCGAAGCCTGCCGTCATCACCGTCACCATCTCCGAGCCGGTGAGCCCGGGCACAAAGGGCTTGATGAGGAGGGGCGCCTCCGTCTGCCCCAGGAAGATGTTGGCGCTCGCGCAGAGCGTCTCCGCCCCCGAGGTCCGGAGCGTCCGCTGCATGACCCAGGCGATCCCCTGGACGACCCGCTGCATCACGCCCAGGTGGTAGAGGAGTGCCGTGAGCGACGACAGGAAGATGATCGCGGGCAGGGCGCTGAATGCGAAGAACGACCCCGTCCGGGCCACGAGCCCCGCGGTGGAGTCGAAGCCGGCGGCGGTGGCGACGCCCACGGGGACGTCGGTCCCCGTGAGGTTTCCGAAGACGAAGCTCGAGCCCTTGGCGGTGAAGCCCAGGAGGCCGTTCGCGATCTTGCCCACCTGCTCGAAGAACAGGAGGCCGGGCCACGTCTTGAGGACGAGGAAGCCGAAGAGGGCCTGGAGGGCGAGCCCGGTGAGGACGAGCCGCCAGGGGACGCGGCGGCGGTCGTAGCTCAGGAGCCAGGCGATGAGGATGAGGACCGCGATGCCCACGATGCCGATCGCCCTCTCGGCGAGGCTCGATCCGAGGCCGCCGCCTCCGAGCCGGAGGAGGCCGTCGGCGGCGGGGGAGGCGAGGAGCAGCAGGTTCAAGGCGTCCTCCTGGCTTCGCGTCAGCCGATCACGTGGTGGATGAGGGCGGTGCGCGCCGGAGCCTCGGGCCCGAAGCGGATGGCTTCCTTCAGCAGCAGGAGGACCTCTTCGAGCCGGCCGCGGTCGTTGACGTGCAGGGTGACGTAGGGCTCGCCCGCGATGACGAGGTCGCCGACCTTCTTGTGGAGCACGAGCCCGACCGCGGGGTCGATGACGCTGTCCACGGTCTCGCGCCCGGCCCCCAGGAGCATGGCCGCCTGCCCCACCGCCCGGCAGCCGATCGCGACCACCCGGCCGTCCCTCTCCGCCCGGACCGGCACGACCTCGCGGGCGCGGGGGAGGAGAGCCGGGTCGTCCACTACGCGCGGATCGCCGCCTTGCCTTTCCACCACCTCGCGGAACTTCCGGAGGCCGGACCCGGAGAGCAGGGCGTCGCGCGCGCGGATGCGCGCGGCGTCGAGGGTCGCGGTCGTGCCCGCGAGGTGGAGCATCCAGGCCGCGAGCTCGAGGGAGAGCGACTCCAGGTCCTTGGGCCCCCGGCCCTTCAGCGTCTCCAGGCACTCCGCGACCTCGAGCGCGTTCCCCACCGCGTATCCGAGCGGCTGCTCCATGTCCGTGATGAGGGCGGCCACCTTCTTGCCCAGGCGGCGGCCGAGCTCGACCATGGTCTCCGCGAGCGCCTTGCTGTCCTCCAGTGACTTCATGAAGGCCCCGTCGCCCGTCTTCACGTCGAGGACGAGGGCGTCGATCCCCTCCGCCAACTTCTTGCTCATGATGGAGGCGGCGATGAGGGGGCGGCTCTCCACGGTGGCCGTGACGTCTCGGAGCGCGTAGAGCTTCTTGTCCGCGGGTGCGATCTCGGGGGTCTGCCCGATCATGGCGAGGTGCGTCTCCGCGAGAGCCTTCCGGAACTCGGCGAGGGAGAGGCGGACGCGGAATCCGGGGATGCTCTCGAGCTTGTCCAGCGTACCCCCGGTGTGGCCGAGGCCGCGGCCCGAGATCATGGGCACGTTGACCCCGCACGCGGCGACGACGGGGGCGAGGATGAGGCTCGTCTTGTCGCCCACCCCGCCCGTGGAGTGCTTGTCCGCCTTGGGCCCCGGCAGGTCCTGGAAGTCGAGGACTTCGCCCGTCCGCATCATCGACTCGGTGAGGGCCACCGTCTCCGCCGCGGTCATGCCGCGAAAGTAGACGGCCATGGCGAAGGCGGACGCCTGGTAGTCGGGGATGCGCCCGTCCGCGTAGCCGCGGACGAGGAAGTCGATCTCCACCGGGGACAGCTCGAGACCGTCCCGCTTGCGCTGGATGACGTCGACGGCGCGCACTTACTTCTTCTTGAGGCGCTCCACCTCGGCCCAGAGGTCGCGCTTCTTCAGGGGGGCGGCGGGAGGCGGGGGGGGAGCCGGCGGCAGGGGCATGCCCGCGAGGACCTGGTCGATCAGGCTCTTCTTCTCGTCCTTCTTGCGGCTGCGCTTGGGCGGGACCTCGGCGTGGCGGTAGTCGTGCGCGTTGTGGCAGGTACGGCACGTGACCTTGGCCACCGCGCCCCCGTACAGGCTGGTGACGTCGTGGTTCAGCAGCAGGCGGCACCGCGGGCAGTAGTCGTCGATGACGTCGCCGAGCCGGGGAAGACGGTCCGACATCCGGCAATCCTCCGGGGAAGTGGGGCGCGAGGAGTATAGGCTAGAATCCGGCCCCGAGGGAGGGGGATTGCGCAACGCCGAGGTCATCCGCCAGTGGAAGATCCTGAAGACGATCGAGGCGGGGCGCTACACCACCGCGGGTGAGCTCGCCGACGACTACGGCGTCACGGAGCGGACGATCCGGCGGGACATCGAGGCGCTGCAGGAAGCGGGCTTTCCCCTGTACGACGATCGCGTGGACGGCCGGAAGGTCTGGCGGCTCGTCGACGGATACAAGCAGCGGCTCACCCAGAGCTTCACTCTCTCCGAGCTCTCCGCCCTCTACTTCGGCAAGAACATGATGTCGTTCCTGGGGGGCGCGCCCTTCGCCTCCGACCTCGAGTCCGCCTTCGACAAGATCCGCGAGGCCCTCCCCGCGCGCAGCCTTCCCTACCTCGCGCGCATCCAGGACCTCTTCTCCGCGCGCCCCGACCCCTTCAAGGACTACTCGCAGAAGCAGGACGTGATCGCGGGGCTCGTCGACGCCATCCTCCACCAGCGGCAGACCCGCATTCACTACTTCTCCTTCAACAGCAAGAAGACCAAGGACTACACGATCGACCCCTACCGGCTCGTGTACTACCGGGGCGGCCTCTACCTCTACGCGCGCGCGCACGAGTACGGGGAGGTGCGGACGTTCGCCGTCGAGCGTGTGCAGAAGATCGAGGTCCTGGAGTCGGGCTTCGAGATCCCCAAGGACTTCAGCGTCACGGAGTACGCGCGCGGCGCCTTCGGCATCGCGGGCGGGCGACCGGAGGCTGTGGAGCTCGTCTTCGCCGCGGAGATGGCCGGCTACATCCGCGAGCGGGTCTGGCACGAGAGCCAGCAGATGGAAGAGAAGAGCGACGGCTCCGTGGTGCTGCGGATGGAGGTGGCTCCCGGCTGGGAGCTCAAGGCCTGGGTAAAGGGCTTCCTCCCCCACGTGCGCGTCGTCGAGCCCGCGTCGCTCCGCGTCGAGATCGCGGAGGAGCTCCAGAAGGCGGCCGGGTCCCTGTGACGTAAAGGACCGGCTCGCGATCGTCCGCCGGTCGACCGTTTTGTACACCTGTCCGGTCCCCCCGCCCCCCTGCCAATGACCCTTTTTCCTCGGCGAAGCACCGTCCGGGCGCGGCTCGCCCGCGTGCTGGCACGGCCGTTGCTCGGGGGTATCCGGGAGGTGACGAATGCCGGACCAGGACGTGGACCCGGGCGAGCGGTTGCGGGCGCTCGTGCGCAAGATCGACACCGCAATGCTCGTCACGTACGCGGGCAGCCGGCTGCGCGCGAGGCCCATGGCCGTCCAGCGCGGGGACTCCCAGGACGTCCTCTACTTCGCCACGGACCTCGAGTCCGCGAAGGTCACCGAGATCCTGGTGAACCCACGGGCGCATGCGATCTTCCAGGATGGCTCGCGCTTCGTCTTCCTGACGGGCCACGTGAATCTCTCCAAGGACCGGGCCCTCATCGATCGGCTCTGGGCCGAGGACTGGAAGATCTGGTTCCCCGAGGGGAAGGACGATCCCGCGCTGTGCCTCCTGAGGTTCGACGTCGAGGAGGGCGAGTACTGGGACGAGGGCGGGACGAACGCGATCAAGTACCTGTTCAAGACGGCCAGGGCGTACGTCAAGGGCGAGAAGCCGAAGGAAGACGAGACCGAGTACGGCAAGGCCCGGCTCGGGTCCGCGAATCTACAAAAGCGCTGAGGAGGAACGATGACGAGACGCCAGCGACGGAGCTCCGGCCGGACACTGACGGCATTGCGACGGCGGCGCCGCCGCCGGCTTGCCGGCGCACGCACGGTCCTCGAGAAGATCTTCTTTCCCGTACGCCGCGACTTCTTCGTGTTCAGCGAGATCGTCGCCCGGCAGCCGGAAACGGTCCGCATTCTCAGCTAGAGAC
This sequence comes from uncultured Acidobacteriota bacterium, assembly GCA_963742595.1. Taxonomy (GTDB): domain Bacteria; phylum Acidobacteriota; class Vicinamibacteria; order Fen-336; family Fen-336; genus CAVPGH01. The sequence goes on from CAVUMT010000005.1 coordinate 174,716, forward strand.
CCCTGCTAGAATGTGCGGGCTTGAAAGCGCTTACTTTCCTGGCCCGCCGATTCGTCGCGGGAGAAACCCCCGAGGACGCGGTCCGGGCGGGACGCGCGCTCGCCGCCCGGGGCATCAAGGCCACCTTCGACGAGCTGGGGGAAGACGTGCTCGACGAGGCTACGGCGCGGCGGGCCGCGGAGTCGGCGCGCGCGCTGCTGCGGCTCGTCCCCGACGGCGTCGACCGTAACGTCTCGATCAAGCTCTCCTCGATGGGACAGGCCATCTCCCGCGACTTCTGCCTCGAGCAGGCGGCCTCGATCCTCGAAGCCGCCAAGGCGGTGGGGGGGTTCGTGCGCCTGGACATGGAGGGCTCGCGTCTCACCCAGGACACGCTCGAGATCTTCCACGAGCTCAGGAAACGCTTCGACAACGTGGGGATCGTGCTCCAGGCCTACCTGCGCCGCACCGCGGAGGACGTGGCGGAAGCGGTGCGCCGCGGCGACCGGGTCCGGCTCTGCAAGGGCGCGTACAAGGAGTCGGAGACGATCGCGTGGACGGACATGGACGACATCCGCAAGAGCTTCAAGGCGTGCGCGCGGCTCCTCCTCGACCGCGGCCGCTATCCCGCGATCGCCACCCACGACGAGGAGCTCGTACAGGACATGCTCGCCTACGCCCGCGACCAGAAGATCCCGTCCTCCCGGTTCGAGTTCCAGATGCTCTACGGGCTGCGTCCCCAGCGCTGGGACGAGCTCGTGGCCGCCGGCCACAACGTCCGCATCTACGTCCCCTTCGGCACGCACTGGATGCCCTATTTCTACCGACGCCTGCGCGAGCGGAAGGAGAACGTGTTCTTCGTGCTGAGGGGCCTCTTCGGGGGCTAGCGGCGGGTTGGGGGGCGCTCGTTGAAAGCCGTCGTCTACCGGGGCGCTCGCGACCTGCGCGTCGAGGATCTGCCTCTTCCCGTGCCCGAGCGCGGGGAGATCCTCGTGCGCGTCCTGGCCTCGGGCATCTGCGGCACCGACCTCAAGAAGATCGAGAGCGGAAAGCTCGCCGCCCCGCGCGTCTTCGGCCACGAGATCGCGGGGACGGTGGCGGGCGTGGGTCCGGGCGTCGAGCGCTACGCCGAGGGGGACCGGGTGGTGGTCCACCACCACGTCCCCTGCGGCTCGTGCTTCTACTGCCGCCATCGCACCTACGCGCAGTGCGAGGCGTACAAGAAGAACGGCAGCACCGCGGGCTTCGAGCCCTCGGGGGGCGGCTACTCACAGTTCGTCAAGGCCCTGCCCTGGATCGTCGAGCGGGGCGTCATCCCCATCCCGGCGGGGGTGGCGTTCGAGGAGGCGACGTTCGTCGAGCCCGTCAACACCTGCCTGAAGGCCGTCCGCCGGGCGGGGATCGAGAAGGGCCAGACCGTGCTCGTGGTCGGCCAGGGGCCGATCGGCCTCCTGCTCCTCCAGCTCGCACGTTGGGCGGGAGCGGACGTCCTGACGTCCGACACCGTGCCCGAGCGGCTCCGGATGAGCCGCGAGCTGGGAGCGGCGGTCGCCTTCGACGCCGCTCTCGACGTGCCGCGCGAGGTGCGCGGGCTGACGGAGGGCCGCGGCGTCGATTGCGCGATCCTCGCCGCGGTGGGGCCGTCGGCGTTCCGGCAGGCGTTTGACGCCGCGAGACCGGGCGGGCGTATCATGGTGTTCGCCGCAACGTCCCCCGGAGAGTTGGCTGAAGTGGACCTGGGCGTCTTGTGCGCCTCGGAGAAGGAGATTCTGACGTCCTACAGCTCTTCCGTCGACGTCCAGGACCTCGCCGCCCGCCTGGTCTTCTCTCGCGAGGTCCGCGTGCGAGAGCTCGTCACGGACCGCTTCCCCCTCGACCGGGCGCTCGACGCCTTCGCGCTCGCCGCCCGGCCGGAGCGGGGCACCCTCAAGGTCGTCCTGGAGCCGCACGCGAGCGGAGCGAGGTGATCCTTTGCCCACGCAGATGAGGGCGGCCATCCTTTACGGCCGGGAAGACGTCCGCGTCGAGAAGATGGACGTGCCGGCGGTGGGTCCGGGCGAGATCCTCCTCCGCACGCAGGCCGCGCTCACGTGCGGGACGGACGTCAAGGTCTTCCGCCGGGGCTATCACGCGCGCATGATCGTGCCCCCCGCGGTCTTCGGCCACGAGGTGGCGGGAGTGGTGGAGAGCGTGGGGCCCGGAGTGGAGAGCGTGGCATCGGGCACCCCGGTCGTCGTCGCCAACTCCGCGCCCTGCGGCGAGTGCCATTTCTGCCGCCACGACATGCCGAGCCTGTGCGACGACCTCCTGTTCTGGAACGGGGCCTACGCGGAGTTTGCCAAGATTCCCGCGCGTCTCGTCCAGCACAACCTCATCCCCCTGGAGGACGGCCTGGCGTTCCGGGAAGCGGCGATGGTGGAGCCGCTCGCCTGCGTCGTGCGGGGTGTCGAGGAGAGCTGGATCGGGCGCGGCCAGTCCGTGGCCGTCATCGGGACGGGACCGATCGGCCTCATGTTCGTGGCCCTCGCCCGCATGCGGGGCGCCCACGTGGTGGCCGCGGGCCGCAACCCGCAGAGGCTGGAGAAGGCGCGCGAGCTGGGCGCGGAGGCCACGGTCACCGCCCCCGCGATCGGCGACCTCGCGGACCTACTTCGCGAGCGCAGCCCGGGAGGCCGCGGCCCCGACGTCGTCATCGAAGCCGTGGGTCTGCCCGAGACCTGCGAAGCGGCGGTGCGAACCGTCCGGAAGGGGGGCGTCGTCAACCTCTTCGGAGGGTGTCCGGCGGACACGAGCATCGGCATCGACTCGCAGCGCCTGCACTACCAGGAGCTGACGATCAAGTCGACGTTCCACCACACGCCGGAGAGCATTCGCAAGGCCTTCCGCCTCATCGCCGACGGCCACGTCGACCCCAACGACTTCATCACCGCCGAGGCGACCCTCGACGAGCTGCCCGCGGTGCTCGCGCATCTGGCCCACGGCGGGGACGGGCTCAAGACCGCGATCCTTCCCTGGGGGAAGGAATAAAAAAGGGGGCGCCGCGGGGCGCCCCCTGAAACGTCGATCCGGCTCGGGCCCAGCTCTTAGCGCTACCGTCCCTACTTCTTGCGCGCCTTGCGGGCGGACTTCTTCCGTCCGGACTTCTTCGCCCTCTTGGCCCGCTTCACCTTCTTGACGCGCTTCGCCTTCTTGCCCCCGGCCCTCCGAGCCTTCTTCTTCGACTTCTTGGCCTTTTTCGCCCTCTTCGCCTTCTTCTTTGCCTTCTTCTTGGCGGGCTTGCGCGCCTTCCGCCTCGGCTTGGGAGCAGTGGGCGCGGGGATCGTCGGGGGGGTCGTCGGCGCAGCAGGTTGGGGTGTAGACAGAGGCCCCGAGGAGCCTACAGGCGTGTCGTCGACCATGTCTTCTACCTCCAGGAGCGGTTGCGGTGCCGGCTCGCGAGCCGTGCTCCGAACCGTGCGACGTTCGACGTGGACCTGGAGTGTGCCCCGGCGAAGCCACGGCGTCAAGCGCGACGCGGCGGGCGCCCGCCGCGTCGGCGAGGCTTAGTTGAGGGTGAGATTCGTGGGCAGGTCGGTGAGGACTCCGCAGCCGTCGCAGAGCGTGTAACCGGCGTTCCGATAGCGTCCGAGCGAGACCGGATGCACCTCGTCGGACTCCACCTGACCGATCCCGTTAACGGAGAGTACCAGCACGCCGCAGAGCGGGCAGGTCGCGTTCAAGGCCGACATCGTGGTGGCCATGTTCCTTACCCTCCACTGGATTCGACGCAAGGTTTGGGCCAAAGGTTCAATGGCGGGGTGTCGTCCGTCACGTTTCGATCCCGCAAGAGGCTGTCCTGTAAACAGTTGGAGAGTTGTTATATTCGGTGGCGACACCTCGTAGGGAGGCCCGCTCGTGGGGTCTTGAATGGCTGATGATCAGCCACTGGGCGGTGTTCGCGCCGCACCGTGGGCTCATCTTCGGCGGGGGTTGACACAAAGCGTCGCCGGACGGTAGATTAGGAAATCACCGACGCGGGGTAGAGCAGCCAGGTAGCTCGTTGGGCTCATAACCCAAAGGTCGGAGGTTCAAATCCTCCCCCCGCTACCAACCCTTATCGAGTACAACTCATCGAGATGCGAAGCGGGCCGCGAAAGCGGCCCGCTTCGTTTATTGCTTTGTGGTGGAGAGCGATCACCGCCCGAAGACGATCTCAGGAATCGTGGCGTTCAGCGTTTGCCGCCACCGTTTCTGCAGATTGTTGCTGGCCCACACGATGACGACCCGCTCCTGCGGGTAGTAGAGCAGCTGGCTCGCAAAATCGTCGGAGCCGCCGCCTTTTGAGATGAGCGGGCGTTTCGCCTGGTCGGCGCTGATGTGCCAGCCGTACGCTTCGGTGGCCGGGGGCGTGTGCGGCGCAAGCCAATATCTTCCGCTGCTCGCCGGATACGATTCGGCCGTTCTCCACGGCGGCGATGAACCGATAGATGTCGCCTACCGTGGACCAGACGCCACCGGCTCCACGCGTACCCCAGACGTAGGGATTCGGCGGCCCCGGCTGGAGCCCTGACGGCGATCCGACGTAACCGTGCGCGAAGCGGGGATCGTCCCGTGGCACCGCATCACGAAAGATCGCCGTTTGCATTCCGGCAGCCGGAAAGATGTTTCGACCGAGGTACTCTTCGTAGCTGAGGCCGCTGACGCGCTCGATGAGCGCGGCCAGCACCGAAAAGCCCACATTCGAGTACCGGTACTGCGTTCCCGGGACGGCCTCCCTCGGCGTTCGTTTGACAGCCGCGAGAAACGCTTCACGCGTCTCGCTCGCGAGCTCGGTCCCGGCAACGACCAGGCCGGATGTGTGCGATGCAAGCTGTTCGATCGTGGCCGATCGCTTCTCCTCCGGGAACGCCCCGAGGTGCTTCTCGACGGGATCCTTGACGTCGATCTTCCTCGCTGCTGCAAGCTGCAGGACAGCTGCGCCGGTGAACAGCTTGGTCATCGAGTTCATTTCGAAGCGCGTCGAGGGCACGTTCCGGATACCGCGTTCGTGGTCTGCGAGACCGTAGCCCTTCAGCAACACGACGCGGTTGTCGCGAACGACGAGCACCGCACCCCAGAAGCTCTCTTTTTCGAACTTCCGGAGCCGCGCATCGAGACCTGCGCCAAGTTTGCCTACGACCGCCGGTGTGTCGAGATCCTCCGTGGGCTGGACTTGCCAGGCGCTCGCATGGGCCATCGCGAGCACCCCAACCGCGCACGCCCCCGCCGATCTCCAGAGAACTCTCGTCATCGACAGAACGATTGTACGAGGGCAACTGCAGCGTGGTTGCCCTCCATGATAATGATGGGGAACTGGCCATCCCATTGAATTGAGGGCTTATGGTCTTCGACCGGTGGCGGGAAGACACTCGACTTGCGTGGCGGGGATTGCGTCGGGCGAAGGGCTTCACGGGTGCGGCGGTGCTCACGCTGGCGGTGGGGATTGCCGGCACCACGATCATGTTCGCGCTGATCCAGGGGCTCCTGCTGCGACCCCTGCCCGTCCACGACCAAAACCGCCTGCTCGTCGCGTGGAAGGAGCTGCGCTCGTCGGGTTTCGCGCACTACCCGTTCGACGTGCGCGAGATCGACGTGCTTGGCCGCGAGAGCCGCGTCCTCGAGGGCGTCGCCGGCGTCGACTACAACGGGGCGCAGGCCTTCGTCGCCGTCGAGGGTGACTCCGCGACCTTCGTCCAAGGCGTGGCCGTCACGGGAGACTTCTTCGGGGTGCTCGGCACTCGGGCCCTTCTCGGCCGCACACTGGATCGCGGCGACGATGTGAGCGGGGCGGAGGGTGTGCTCGTGATCAGCCACGGGTTGTGGCAGCGCCGGTATGGCGGCGCGCCCGACGCCATCGGCCGGACGCTGACCCTCCGGGAGCGGCCCTTCAGGATCGTCGGCATCCTGCCCGCGGGTTTCGAATACCCGCGCCGCGCCGAGGCCTGGATCACGGTCGCCGCGTTGACGACGACCCTGACGGACCCCGAGTTCGCGCCGCTTCTCGACCTGGTCGCTAGGCTACGGCCGGGCGCCACCGTCGAGCAGGCGACCGGCGAGCTGCACGGGCTCATGCCGCGTCTGGAGTCCGACGCGCCCCCCGGTAGCCCGCGGGGTCTCACACCGATCGTGCGCCGCTTCGACGACGTGGTGGTGGGCGACATCCGCACGGTCGTGCTGGTCCTCTTCGGAGCGGTCGGGTTCGTCCTGCTGATCGCGAGCGCGAATGTCGCGAATCTATTGCTCATGCGCGGGGAGATGCGACGACGGGAGATGGCCGTGCGCGCAGCGCTTGGTGCCGATCGCGGCCGGCTCGCCCGACAGCTTCTTGCCGAGGGCGGGGTGCTCGCGCTCGGCGCGGGAACGGTCGGGCTGGCCGTGGCATGGTGGACCCTCCCCGCCCTTCTCACGCTGGTACCCGCGTTGCCTCTTGCCGACGCGGTGCGGATCGACGCGGGCGTCGTCGCCTTCACGGTGGCGATCGCGTTCGCCTCCGCGGCGCTGGCCGGTGTGATGCCGGCGTTTTCCTCCACGCGTGTGGACCTGGCTCAACAACTGCGCAGCGGCGGACGGGGCATGATGGGACCGTCGGCGAGGCGTGGGCGGCAAGCGCTCGTCGTGGTCCAGGTGGCCCTTGCGTTGACCGTCGTGGCTGCGGCCGGCCTGCTGACGCGGAGCGTGCTCCACCTTCAGGCCCTGGACATGGGGTTGGCTGCCGATCGTCTGTTTTTCGTGGAGCTGGCGCTGCCCCAGGCGGGGTACGCCGCGCGTGAGCGGCGGCTGCAGTTCCTCGACACGGTAGTCACTGAGCTCGAGGCCGCGCCGGGCATCGCCGGAGCGACGCCCGTCAACACGCCGCCCTTCGCCGGCACCGCGGGCTGGGATGCGCCCCAGTTCACCGCGGAGGGCCAAAGCGCGGAGCACGCCGCCCTGAACTCGTCGCTCAACCTGGAATCGATCCACCCCAACTACTTCGCCACGTTCGGAGTGGCTCTCGTGCGCGGCCGGGTGTTCACGCGGGCGGATCGCGAGGGCGCGCCGAACGTGGCCATCGTCAGCGAGGACGTCGCGGCTCGCACATGGCCCGGCGAGGATCCCATCGGCAGGCGCCTGAAGCTGGGCGGAGCCAGCTCCACGCAAGCGTGGCGAACGGTCGTTGGGGTCGTTCGACGGACACGGTACCGTGAGCTCAAGGAGCCTCGCGCGACGTTGTACCTGCCGGCCGCGCAGTTCATGTTCGCCTCGGAAGCGATCGTGCTGCGATCGAGCTCCTCCATCGATGGGATCGCCGGAGTGACGCGCGACCGCATGCGCGCCATCGATCCCGCCGTTCGAGTGATGCGCGTGGCGCCTTTTGCGGAGCTGATCGAGGGCCCGCTCGCCCGGCCGCGTTTCAATGCGTTCCTGATCGGCGTTTTCGGCGTCACGGCGCTGCTATTGGCATCGATCGGGCTGTATGCGGTGATGGGCGCCTACGTGCGCCAGCGCGACACCGAGATCGGCATCCGCGTGGCGCTGGGAGCGACCGCCGCGGATGTGCGTCGCCTCGTCCTGGCGGAAGGCCTCCGGCTCGCAGGTCTCGGCGTCGCGATCGGCCTCGTGACCGCCGTCGCCGCCATGCGCTTGCTTCAAGAGCTGTTGTTCGAGGTGCATCCGCTCGACCCGACGTCGATGGTGGTGGCGTCGGCGATGCTCCTCGGTGCGTCCCTATTGGCATGCTACGCGCCCACACGACGAGCGGCGCGCGTCGATTCCGTGGTGATGCTGCGTGCAGACTAGAAAGGTCACCATGACTCGTGCGTGTGCGGGCCTTGCGGTGTCGCTCCTCACGATCGGGAGCGGAGGGCCCTTCCTCGCCGGAGCACCGGCGGCCGTCTCGCCCGCATCGATCGAGATCGCATTCGTGGCGAATGCGGAGGCCGGCACGGTCGCGCTGGTGGACGTGGTTTCGCGCTCCGTGGTCGGCACCGTCGACGTCAATCCGGCGCGTGAGAAGGGCGAAGGTCCGGGCGCGACGAACTACGCGCAGGATACGGACGTCTCGCCCGACGGGCGCATCCTTTACGTCTCACGCGGCTATCTCGGCGACGTGGCGGCGTTCGACGTGGCCAGCGCCCGGCTCTTGTGGCGGTGCAAGCTGGACACGGGGCGCGCCGATCACATGACGCTCACACCGGACGGCCGGAGCCTGTTCGTCTCGGCGCTCATGGACAATCGGGTCTACCGGATCGCGACCGCCACCGGCGAGATCACCGGCCACCTGGTGACGGGCATCTACCCGCACGACGTCAAGGTCTCGAAGGACGGCCGCCGGCTCTACAACACGAGTCTCGGCCCGCTCGCCGCTCTTCCCCGACCGGCCGGCGCTCCGCCGCTGACGGAGACGCCGGGATATCCGTATCAGCTCACCATTACCGACGTGGAGACCCTGAAAATCCTCGACCGGGTGCGGCTCGACAACGGCATCCGCCCCTGGCACTTCACGCCCGACGAGAAGGGGCTCTTCGCGCAGCTGTCGAACGAGCATGCGGTGATCGCCTACGACCTCGCCGCCCGCAGCATCGTCCGGCGCCTCGACCTGCCGGTGAAGCCGGGCGTGACGGTGGCCGACTGGGACTTCGAGGCCCCGCATCACGGGCTTGCGCTCACGGACGACGGAGCGACGCTGTGTCTGGCGGGACGCGCCTCGGACTACGCCGCCCTCGTCCGCGCTCCCGACCTGACGCTGATCGCCACGGTCCCCGTCGGCGATGCGCCCGGCTGGGCGGAGACCGCCGAAGGCGGCCGGATCTGCCTCGTCGCGAACACTCGCAGCGACAACCTGTCGATCCTCTCGATCGCGGATCGCGCCGAAATCGTGAGGGTCCCCATCGGCAACGGACCCAAGCACATCACGGTCGCGCAGGTTCCGGCGTCCGTGCTCGAGGGGTTCAAGCCGCGGCCGTGACCTGCCTCCCCACGGGGAGGCCACGTCGGGTTGCGATCGGCGGGGGCGGGTGCTACAAGGAGATCGATTGCTGCCCGGGATGCCCTCGCGATGAACGACGACGCCTGGCCCTCACAGTTTCTCGTGGAGCGGAGCCTGGATCCGGTCGCGCTCGAGGACGTCGCCGGCGCGGTGGAGGCCGGCCTGGGGGCGGCCCTCGGCGACGTGCGCTGGAAGGGCGAGCGCATCGCCGTGGCCGCGGGGAGCCGAGGCATCGACCGCATCCCGGAGGTCGTGGCGGCCGTCGTGCGGTTCGTGCGCGCGCGGGGTGGCGCGCCCTTCGTCATGCCTGCGATGGGCAGCCACGGCGGGGCCACGGGCGAGGGGCAGGCCGCGATCCTGCGGGCGCTCGGCATCGACGAGAGGACGGTGGGAGCGCCGATCGTCTCCTCGATCGAGGTCGTGGACATGGGGCCGACCCCCGACGGTTTGCGCGTGGTCGCCGCCCGGGATGCCGTTCTTGCCGCGGGAATCATCCTCGTGAACCGGATTAAGCCGCACACCGACTTCATGGGACCGTTCGGCAGCGGTCTGCAGAAGATGGCGGCGATCGGCCTCGGCAAAGTGGAGGGGGCCTTCGCGTGCCACAAGGCGGCGGCGACGCTCGGACACGAGCACGTCATCCGCGCCGTCGCGCGACGGCAGATCGAGCGGCTGCCCCTCATTGCGGGGATAGCACTCGTCGAAGGTCCGCGCCACTCGCTGGCCCACTGCGCGGTCCTCCGACCCCGCGAGTTCGAGGCGCGCGAGCCCGAGCTCCTCGCCCGGGCGCGCGCCTGGATGCCCGGCCTCCCCGTGCCCGACATCGACGTGCTGGTGGTGGACGAGATCGGCAAGAACATCAGCGGCGCGGGGATGGACACGAACGTGATCGGCCGGGGCGTGGACGGACAGGCCTTCGGGGAAGGCGCCCCCCGGATCGGCGCCATCTACGCGCGCAGCCTCTCGCCGGAGAGCAAGGGCAACGCCATCGGGCTGGGTCTCGCCGACGTGGTCTCCGCCCGGCTCGTCCGGGGCATGGACGCCCACGCCACCTTCACCAACGGCCTGTCCGCGCTCACGCCATCCACCGTGCGCGTGCCCATGCACTTCGAGAGCGATCGGGAGTGCCTGGAGGCGGCGATCCGGCTGGCCCGCGTGGACGACAGGTCGCGGGCGCGCATCGTCCGCATCCCCAACACGCTGCGGATCGACCGGTTCTTCGTCTCGACGGCGTGCGCCGCGGACGTGGCGGCGCGCAAGGACATGCGCGTGGTGGGGGACTCGCGCCCTCTCGCCTTCGATCCCGCCGGGAACCTCGAGGGTGGTGCGGCGGACCTCCTCGGGGCCGCCGCCCACTGAGGAGCGGCCCGCTCCCGTGAGCGACACGCCGTCGCTCGAGGCCGTGCTGGATTCCGGCGACTCCTCGCTCTTCGAGGTCCGCCCTTCCCAGCCCGGTCCCCCGGGGGCGCTGCCGCTCGAGCCGCGTGACCTCCTGGAGCGTCCGAGCGGCGACGTCTTCGGATGGTCGCAGGACGTCGGCATGGGGTGGAAGCCCGGCGAGCTGCGCCGGCCGGAGGTCCTGATCCTGAGCACACAGGGCGGCCTGCGCGAGCCGGACGGGACGCCTTCCGCCCTCGGCTATCACACGGGACACTGGGAGGTCGGCCTCCTCGTGAAGGCCGCGGCCGACGAGCTGCGGCGCCGCCAGGCGATCCCCTTCGCCGCGTTCTGCACCGACCCCTGCGACGGCCGCACGCAGGGCACCACGGGCATGATGGACAGCCTGCCCTACAGGAACGACGCGGCGATGGTGCTCCGGCGTCTCATCCGCTCGCTGCCCACGCGGAAAGCCGTCATGGGCGTCGCCACCTGCGACAAGGGACTGCCCGCGATGGCAATGGCCCTCGCGGGAGCGAAAGGGCTCCCCGTCGTTCTCGTCCCCGGCGGCGTGACGCTCCCCGCGAGCGACGGCGAGGATGCCGGGAAGGCGCAAACAGTGGGCGCTCGCTTCGCCCACGGGCAGATAACACTCGAGCAGGCCGCGGAGATCGCTTGCCGCGCGTGCGCGTCTCCCGGCGGGGGATGCCAGTTCCTCGGCACCGCGGCCACGTCGCAGGTCGTGGCGGAGGCGCTCGGGCTCTCGGTGCCGCATAGCGCGCTCGCGCCGTCCGGCCAGCCGATCTGGCAGGACGCGGCGCGTCGATCCAGCATGGCCCTGCTCCGACAGATGGCTCTCGGCCGGACCGTCGGGGACGTGGTCACGGGCCCCGCCCTTCGCAATGCGATGGCGGTGTACGCGGCGTTCGGGGGCTCCACGAACCTGCTGCTCCACCTTCCCGCCATCGGCCACGCGGCGGGGCTCGCCGCTCCCACGCTCGCGGAATGGAAGGACGTCAACAAGCGCGTCCCCCGGCTGGTGGACGCGCTGCCCAACGGCCCTCACCCCACGATTCGCGTCTTCCTCGCCGGCGGGGTGCCGGAGGTGATGCTCCACCTGCGCGCGCTGGGGCTCCTGGACCTGAGCGCCCTCACCGCGACGGGCGCCCCCCTCGGCGAGATCCTGGACTGGTGGGAGACAAGCGAGCGGCGACGGGCGCTTCGGCGGCGGCTGCAGGAGATGGACGGCGTCGATCCCGGGGACGTGATCATGGCGCCCGCGGAGGCCCGCGCGCGCGGGCTGACGAGCACCGTCACGTTCGTCTCGGGGAACCTCGCCCCGCAAGGGGCCATCGTGAAGAGCACGGCCATCGACCGGTCGATGCTCGGCCCCGACGGTGTCTACCGCCTCACGGGCCCGGCTCGCGTCTTCACGAGCGAGCGGGCGGCGATCGCGGCGATCAAGAGCCGGGGCGACGACCGCCTGAAGCCAGGAGAGGTGGTGGCCCTCGTCGGGCGGGGACCGCTCGGGGCGGGCATGGAGGAGGTCTACCAGGTGACCTCGGCCTTGAAGTATCTCGAGTTCGCGTCCACGGTCGCGCTCGTCACCGACGCGCGCTTCTCGGGCGTTTCCAGTGGGCCGTGCATCGGGCACGTGGGGCCGGAAGCGCTCGCGGGGGGGCCGATCGGCCGTTTGCGGGATGGCGACCTCGTGCGGATCGTCATCGACACCGGACGGCTCGAGGGCTCGATCGACTTCGTGGAGGCGGCCGCGGACGGCTCGCACCGTCCCGCCGACGCGGCGCTCGCCGGTCGGGCCCTCCATCCCGACCTCCGGCCCGATCCCGCGCTTCCCGACGACACGCGGCTGTGGGCCGCGCTCCAGGAGGCGAGCGGAGGTCCCTGGAGCGGCGCCGTCTACGACGTGGACCGCATCCTGCGCCGGCTCGAGGCGGGACGGAAGGCGGAAGAGGGCATCCTCAACGACACTCCAGGCCGAACGACACGTTGAACTTCTTGCCGAGCACCTGGGCTCCACCCTGGGTGAGGGGAGCGGTGGCCGCCCGGATGTCGACGTCGATGGTCGAGGAAGCGCGGGCGGCCTGTCCGGACAAGCAGTAGGCGTTCGTCGAGTGGAACTGCGTGATGGTCACCGTCTGGACGCCGGGGACCAGAGGCACCGTTTGGAACGCGGTCGTCGCGACCGGCGACATCGGCGGGAAGTCGGCCTGGACGGCCGTGTTCCAGCTGTAGCTCCCTCCCTGGCCCTCGGGAACACTCACCGAGAACGTGACAGCAAGGGAAACGGGCAGGTTGTTCGTGCGGGCCACTACCAGCACGCCGCCGCCCGCGGGCGTGCTGCTCACGAACGTCACGTCCAATGTGGTCGGCAATTGGGATGTCGGCGAGCCGCCCTCGTTCCCGCACGCCAGCGCCAGGACGGCGGTCCCGACGAGTGTCGTCACCGAGAGGGCTCGCGTGGGGGAGGTTTGCATCGATTCCTCCTTTCGCGAGGCCGATCATAGCAGGAGGAATTCCGCCCGCGCCGGAAATATCGGTGGTCAGAAGCTGAAGCGCAGCGACCCCTGGAGGATCCGGGCGTTGCGGGCCGCGGTGGCCCGCCCGAAGTTCGCGTTGATCTGGTTTCCATTCGCGTCGAAGCGGAGCGTGTTGTCGATTCCCTGACCGCCCGTGGCCGAGTTCACGGTCGCCCCCCCGAACTGGGTGTGGTTCAGGACGTTGTAGGCTTCGACGCGGAACTGCACGCGCGTGCGCGAGCCGATGGGAACATTCTTGAATAGCGAGAGGTTCCAGTTGTTGATCCCGGGTCCTCTGAAGAGGTAACGCGCGGCGTCGCCCACGTCGTCCCGCCCCGCCGGCCGCGCGAAGGCCGCCGCGTCGACCCATCCCGGCCCGCCGGGGGCGGCGTCCCCGCCGCCTTTCGGGTTGCCCACCACGACCGGCCTCACCACGCGCACGCCCGTGGCCGTGCCCGGACCGGGGTCGGCGCCGGTGCCCCCGCTGCCCCCGGTGAAGTCGAAGTTGTTCGTGGTCGTGAAAAAGACGGGGCTCCAGTCGCCGCTCGCGAACGCGTTCTCGCCGGAGAGCTGCCAGTCGTCGAGCAGGAGCTTCACGACCCGATTGCCGCCGACGAGCTTGCTCGCGTCGGGGAGGTCCCAGGTGTAGTTGAGGACGAGGTTGTGGGTCTGCGTTCCGGCGAGGGGCGCGTAGTTCCACTCCCGGAGGGGCCGCGAAGCACTCACGTACTGCTCGTCGTCGTCGGCCACACCCAGCGACCGAGCGTAGGTGTAGGCGACGGCGAACTGGAAGCCCCGGATGTAGCGGCGGTTGACCTGTACCTGCAGGGCGTTGTAGTTCGAGGTGCCGTGGTTGCTGCGAAGCGTGATGTCCTCGTAGCCGAGGTAGGGACGGAGGAAGGTGTCGGCCTTGGGAGTGGCCGGGCTCTGGGGGTTGGCGTTCTGCGGATTCCGGTCGAGGAACTTCGCGCCGTCCGGCACCACGTTGATGTTCTGGGCGAGCTCGAGGTGACGGGTCACGTTGCCGATGTACGTGAGGTCGACGATCGTGCCCCAGCCGATGTCCCGCTGGACCCCGGCGGACCACGCGTAGCTGCTCGGGGTCTTGGCGTCGCGCTCGAGGGAGAAGACGCTGCTGGGGCGGAGCGCGGAGCCCGCCCCCGCGAGCGTGCTCATCGTCCCGTAGTAGACGATGGGCGTGAAGACCGCGGGCGGGTTGTTGGCCGACTGGTCCATGCTGCGAGCCGTGATGTGCGCGTTGTGGTAGAGGCCGACGCTCGCGTGGACCGCCGTCTTCCCGTCGCCCGTGAGGTCGTAGGCGAGTCCCGCACGCGGCTCGAGGTGGACGCCCTGGTTGTCCCGGAAGCCGCTCGGGTAGTCGGGATCCTCGTTGCTCACCATCCCGTTCGTCGGGTCGCCGGTGCCGGGGACGAACGCTCCCACGTAGACGTTGGGGAGCACCTGTCCGGTGACCGGATCGAGCGCGACGTTCTGGTTGTTGACGCGGGCAGGCTGGTAGAGACGCGGCGCCCGCGCGGGGTCGTAACGGTCGGGGTTGAACGTCGCCGCCGGTAGGCTCGTGCTCCAGGGCTTGAACCAGAGGAAGCGCAAACCGTAGTCGAGCGTCAGCTTTCGTGTGGCCTTCCAGGTGTCCTGCAGATACCACTCGAGCAGGAAGCGCTTGGCCTGTACCTCGGGTAGCGCATCGACCTCCGTGTAATCACGGAAGACGCCCAGGAGCGCGTTGGAGTACGAGTAGCGCGTGTCCAGCGGGTTGGCGTTGTCGGTGCTGAAGTTGAACTGCCCGGCCCAGGGGCCCGCGCCGACGCCGCCGAGACCCTCCGTGTTCTTGAGTTGCTCGACGTAGACGCCGCCCTTCAGGGTATGGCCGCCCCTGGTCCACGTGAGGTTGTCGCGGAACGAGTACACCCAGCCGGTGCCTCCGTTTCCCACCAGGCGGTTGTCGTACGTGAAGTTCGCCTGCTCGGCGCCCCCCGCGAGCGGCACGTTGAACGTCACCTTGGGCAGTGCGTCGACGGGATTGACGGGGTAGAGCTGCCCGAGGGTGAAGCCGTTGTCGTCCCGCCGAAGGCGGGCCCAGTCGGCATCGTCGATCGGGTGGAACTGCTCCGTCTGCCGGCGCACTCCCGCCGCCGCCTCGTTGATGAGGTTGGAGTGGAAGATCCTGGTGTAGTTCAGGCTCCCGCCCTTGTCCGTGTTCAGGTAGTGCGTATTGAACCAGCCCCACTTGGCCGGTCCCGCGGTCACTTCGCTGCCGCGCTGATCGGACCACCAGTCCTTGTACGTGACGTAGACGCTGTCGCGCGCGGAGGGCCTCCAGTCCAGGCGAAGGACGTTGTTCACCTTCGGGTTTTCGGCGGTCTCCTGCCGCTGGAAGTTGAAGCCGGGATTCCCCGACACGTTGGGCAGGGGCAGCAGGTCGAGGAGGGCGCGGCCGTTGGAATCGATGCGGCTCGAGGGGATGACGTTTCCGGGGAAGGGGAGGCCGGTGAGCGGGTCGCGAACGACGATCAGGTTGCCGTTGAGGTCGCGGGTCCCTGAGAAGTCGCCGCGACGCTCCGCGTCCGTGGGCATCCGGTAGCTTCGAAGGGCCCCCGGCCTTTCCGTAAGGGGAGCCTCGATGGAGTAGAAGAAGAAGAACTTCTTCTCGTCGTCCTTGTTCAGGCCGGGGACGGGGCCGCCGATCCGAGCCCCCCACGTGTTGAATCGATAGCGGGGCCTCGGGCGTCCCGCGAGGTTGTTGAAGAAGTTGTTGGCGTTCCACGTCTCGTTGCGGCCGTAGTAGTAGGCGTCCCCGTGGTACTGGGCGCCGCCGCTCTTTGTCACGATCTGGATCTGCGCGCCCCCGCCCCGGCCGTACTCCGCCCGGTAGGTGTTGAGCAGCACCTTGATCTCGTCGACCGCGTCGAGGTTGATCTGCTGGGCCATCCGGTTCGTCTGTCCCACCTCGTTGCCGAGGACGCCGTCCACCATGATCGTGTTCCAGTCCCGCCGCTGCCCGCTGACGTGAGGGACGAGTGTGCCGAAGCTCTCGCCGAGCGACTCCACGGTGTCCTCGTAGCGGACGCCGGGCACCAGCCGCATGAGGGTGGTGACGTCGCGGCCCTTGACCTGGATCTGCTCGATCTGCGTGGAGGTGATGAGGCCGGTGTGCTGACTGTCCTCGGTCGCGACCTCGGTGCCGCTCCCCTCCACCACGACGCTCTCGCCCAGGCCCACCACCAGCCGGAACGGAGGCAGCGAGAGCCGGCTCGTGGCGCTCAGGACGCGGCGCTTGCGCTCTTCCGCGCGGAAGTTCGTGAGCTCGACCCTGACGGTGTAGCTGCCGGGGGGCAGGGCCGTGAGGAGGAAGGAGCCCCGGACGTCGCTCGTCGTGTTCCGGGAGTGGTGCGTCGCCTCGTTGATCACCGTCACCGCGGCCCCGGGCAGGGCCTGCCCCTGCTCGTCGGTCACCGTGCCCGTGAGGGTTCCGGTGTGCTCCTGGGCGCGGGCGGGCCCTCCGATCACGGCGGCAAGGATAACGAGCGCGAACGACAGGAAACCCGCGAGTCGTCGATTCACCATTGCCCCTCCCTGCAAGAGGACCGACCAATTCAGCATCGAAGTCACCTTTGTCCAACCTGTGAGCGTGGCTGACGTTTAGCACGAGGGGTTGGCGGCTGTCAAGAATTGCCGTATCAGTTTCCAGAACTGACTTATTGACAACAAGTTAACTGAACATTCCGGCCTCGATCCTCTCGTCGGTCTGGTCGGACAGAACTGATATTGCACTAAGTGGTAAGACCTCAATTCTGGTGGTGCTTGACAAAACAGGCCAGAGCCTGATCTAGTACGGCCGGCCCCGATGACCAGCCACGCGGTGCCGCAGAACGAGCGCTCCCGCGATTCGATTGCCGCGGAAGGGGTGATCGCCCACGTGCGCGGGCTCATCGAGAAGGGAGTCCTGCGGCCCGGCGACCGCCTGGCCGCGGAACGCGATCTCGCGCAGCAGATCGGCGTGAGCCGGACCAGCGTGCGTGCGGGGCTGCGATCGCTCTCCGCGATGGGGGTCGTGCAGACCCGGCAGGGTGCGGGCACTTTCATCACCGCGGGACCGCCCACGCTCGTGAGCGAGCCCCTCCGGCTCATCGCCTCGCTCCACGGCCTCGCCCTCTCCGGCCTCTTCGAGGTGCGGCGCGTCCTCGAGGCGGGGACGGCCGCGCTCGCCGCGGAGCGCGCCACTCCCGAGCAGATCGCCACGATCTCGGACGAGGTGACGGGGATGTACTCCTCTCTCCACGAGCCGCACACGTTCCTGGACTACGATCTCCGCTTCCATCGCGCCGTCTCCGCCGCCGCCAACAACCCGATGCTGGGGGCGATCATCGAGGCGGTGGCCGCCCTCTTCTTCGAGCAGCGCCGGGTCACGATCGAGCGGGCGCACAACCTCAAGGAGACGGCGGACATGCACCGGAAGATCTACCAGGCCATCCGGGCCCGCGATGCCGAAGCGGCGCGCGCGGCCATGGACGAGCACGTCCGTCTCGCCCAGATCGCCCAGGCGTCGGACGACGCCCCCGTGCGCCCCGCCGATCGCGGCTAGGAGCTCATCGCACCCACAGCAGCGGCTGCCGAACGAAGAAGTTGCGCACGACTTCCTCGACGCGGGAATCGGCGGGGAGAGTGCGCCACAGATCCAGATAGTCCGCCCGATCGTAGGCGAGGCCGGCGAAGAGCAGGCTCGACTGCCGCATCGGCCATTCCGCGTCGTACATCACGTCGGGCGGGAAGGGCCACTTCTTCTTGTCGCGGATGAAGGGCTCCATGTAGGCTATCGCCCGGGGCAGGCCGCGCCCGTCGGGAAGCTCGAATCGCCACAGGTCGTCCGCGGGGGTCGCGAGGAGCTGCGCGATAGCCGCGAGGGCCTCGAGATTGAACAGGGAGTAGGCGTAGGACTTCGTGCGCCGGAGCTCCTGCGGGAAGCTGCCGTCCGGGGCCATCTGGTCGGGGACGAGGACGGTCTTGAAGCGCGTGCGGCACTCGTCGAGGAGCGCCACCCGTCCCGTCAGTCGGGCGAAAGCCGCGACCTGGAGCACCCAGCACGTCGCGTGGTTGTTTCGGGCGTTCCTTTCCTCGAGACCGTAGGGGTGCGTCGTCATCCATTCCACGTACTCAGTGAACCAGCGAATGACCGCCGCGCGCTCCTCCGGGGAGAGGGCGGGAGAGTCCGAAAGTGTTTCGACGGCGCGCGCCACTTCCACCAGGTGCAGCGTGTCGATGATGCCGATGCCGCGGCCCGTGACGCGACCGCGGATCGCCTGCGCGTACCGCAGGTGCGGGCTCATGCGGGTCGCTTCGTCCACGAACCACGCTTTGAGGTGAAGCACCGCCGCGTCGGCGAACGCGCGGTCGCGCGTCAGGGTCCAGGCCGCGGCCAGGGCGGGGACCTGGACGCTGAGCCGCCTCATCGCCTGCCGGTGGTCGTCGAAGTTGTCCGGATTCGATTGCCCGTCGCGCTGGACGTAGGGCCCGGAAGGGTCTTTCGGGTCCGGCCACCAGTAGTCGGCCTCCGAGAAGTAGTCGTGGAGGGATCCGGCGCTGCGCGGGGAGCGCGACGCCGTGACGGTCACTGGCCGCTCCGACAGGTAGCCGCGAGCCGCCGCGAGGACTCGTTCGCGCTCAGTATCGGCGAGAGGGAACCGTGCGGGCGTGGCCGCCAGGGAAGCGAGCGAGGCCGCAACGACCACGATCGCTGGTGACGGGCCGTTCATGCCGGGACTTTAGTAGAACAGGGTCGGCCACAAGTCAACGCCTGAGGGGAGCAGATACCCCATGTGGTCCAACCAAGTGGTTGCGGACGAGGGGGCGCTCTCGCGGGATTAGCATTGAGCAGCGTTGCCTAATCATCTTATATTAAACATATTACGAGGTTACCCTAACGAGAGAAAGAAAGTATTGACACCCTTGATCGGGCCATGTTAGTTGATAGGGACCGATTTTGGTCCGACAACATAGAGCAATAGTCACGATTGGTTGGTCCTCTCAGTCTCCAAGCGCGCAATGGAGGAGAAAACCGATGAGCCCGAATAGTTCCGGTTTCGCGGCGCCGCGTTCCCCGAACCCCGCCCGTTCGCTCGGCAGGCTGGGCAGTCTGGCGTTTCTTCTCGCGGCACTCGCGGCGCCCGATCCGGCCGGCGCCCAAAGCTCGATGGGTGGAGTAACGGGCACGGTCACGGACGCCACGGGGGCCGTGGTCGGAGGGGCTTCCGTCAGCCTCGTCAGCGTCGAGACCAACGTCAGGAGCGAGCGCAAGACCAACGACCGGGGCCACTTCGTGTTCGTGAACGTGCGCCCGGGGAGATACGAGCTCGCGATAGAGCTCTCCGGCTTCGCCTCGACCAAGGTCTCCGCGTTCACCGTGGGCGTCAACGAGACCGTGGCCCGGAACGTCAGCCTGAAGGTCGGCGACGTCACGGAGGCCATGGAAGTGAGCGCGCAGTCCGAGCTCCTGCAGACCTCCACGTCGGAGCTCGGGAACGTCGTCGAGGAGCGCATGATCCGCGGCGTGCCGCTCCAGGGGCGCAACTTCACGCAGCTGCTCCTTCTCACGCCGGGCGTGAATCCCGTCTCCACCGCCCAGGGCCCGGCCCAGAACGGTCAGGACTCGACGCTGATCAACAGCTTCGAAGGCAACTCCGGGATCCCCGGGGGCTTCCTCGCCAACGCCTCCATCCAGGGGCAGCAGAACCGCTCGAAGGTCTTCTACGTGGACGGGATCATCAACACGAGCGTGCGCTCCGGCAGCTACGTGGCGCTGCCCGACGTGGACGCCCTGCAGGAGTTCAAGGTCCAGTCGCAGAGCGACAAGGCGGAGTTCGGGGGCGTCACCGGCGGCGTCGTCAACATGACGTCGAAGTCGGGGAGCAACCGGATCCGCGGCTCGGTGTTCGGGTACTTCCGGGACGACAGCTTCACCGCCCGGGACTCCTACCGGGACGTGGTGGGAGGCGTGGCCAAGGCCCCTCCCGAGTTCCGTCAGAGCCAGTTCGGGGTGAACGTGGGCGGCCCCATCTTCAAGGACAAGACCTTCTTCTTCGCGTCCTACGACGGCTGGCGCTACAAGGAGTTCGCCGACCTCCGTTACATCGTCCCCGCCAACGACAACTGGCTCAGTGGGAACTTCGCCGGTTTCCGCCAGCTCTACAACCCCTATACGACGCGGGTGGTGAACGGCCGGACCATCCGCGACCCGTTCCCGGGCAACCAGGTCCCCGCCAGCCTGATCTCGCCGACGATGCAGTCGTTCCTCCGGACCTACATGGTCCGTCCGAACCTCAGCGGGAGCGCGGTCGTCAACAACTTCAACTTCATCGAGTTCCGCGAGCAGACGAACGACTCCAACTCCTTCCAGGTCCGCGTGGACCACCACTTCTCGACGAGCGACAACATCTTCTTCCGCTGGACGGAGCGGTACATCAACGGCTATCTACCGCTGGGGGACGTCGGCTTCCGCACTCCCGACTCGACCAACCGCAACTACGGCGGCGGCTGGTTCCACACCTTCTCGCCGAGCATGGTCCTCGAGGTGCGAGGCGGCGTCGCCACCCAGCCCACCGAGGACGCGCCGCTCGAGCACCCCGCGGGTCTCGGCCCCCAGCAGGGGCTCGCGCTGCCCTCGATCAACCAGCTCCAGGGCTACATCATCAACGCCCCCGTCGCGAACATCGCTCCCTGGACTCTCCCCGGCCAGATGGGGGTCCAGGGGCCGCGGCCGCGGGGAAACCCGAACTGGAACGCGGCGGGCGACTTCACCTGGCTGCGCGGGAACCACAACCTGAAGGCGGGATTCCAGGTCCTCCAGATCTCCCGCCTGCAGAAGAACCAGTTCGGCCAGCTCGACTTCACGAACGAGGCGACGCGCGATCCCAACGCCACGACCACCACCGGGGACTTCCTCGCCTCGGCGCTCCTCGGCCTTCCCTCGCAGATCCGGGGCTTCGTTCCCGACCTGGGGTTCATCGACTTCCGCACGTCCACCTATTCGGCCTACGTGCAGGACCAGTGGACGATCAAGCCCAACCTCACCCTGACCTACGGCCTGCGCTACGACTACGTGACGCGGGCCTTCGGGGAGAACGGGACCTTCCAGAGCGGGCCCGACCTCTCGACGGGCGAATGGCTCATCTCTCTCGATCAGATGCCCGGCCCGTGCGCCCAGACGCCGCCCCCCTGCCTGCCCACGCCGATCTCGCAGGTCCCGTTCAACCAGTTCATACGCGCAACCGGGGACACCAACAACGTGCTGAAGCCGATCACGGACAACTGGGGTCCGCGCGTGGGCCTGGCATGGCAGATCAACCCGAAGACGGTCCTCCGGACCGGCTACGCGCTCATGTGGGACTCGATGGTCTCGCGCAGCCAGTACGGCCAGCACCAGTTCGAGACGTGGGGATGGCCCCAGGTCTCCGGCTTCGACACCGGGACGATCAACACGACGAGCGGAGCCGTGCGGACGGTCGAGTCCTTCTCCTCGCTCGCCATCGGGCTGCCCCGCCCGCAGCCCTGGAACGCCACCGGCGCCTTTTTCAACGACCCGGACCGCAAGAACGCCTACTCGCACCAGTGGCACGTCGAGGCGCAGAGGGAGATCACGCGCGACCTGATGGTGGGCCTCGCCTACGTGGGCAGCTACAACGGTCGCATGGAGTACGCCGGTCGCGCCTTCCTGCCGCCGGTCGCCGCCGTGGATCCCGCCACGGGCCGCCGGCTCACCGCCGCGGAGAGGGACGCGATGCGCCCCTGGCCGCACATCACCACGGATGCCCGGTACTCGAACGACATCGGCATGGCCAAGTACAACGCGCTCCAGGTCAAGGTGCAGCGCCGCTTCGCGGACGGCCTCGCGAGCATGCTGTCCTATACCTGGTCCCACGGCGTCGACACGAGCAGCGGCTGGTTCGGCGTCGAGAACGGGATCGGCGGCGGGGGCGGAGTGCAGAACTACTGGGACATCGACGACGCGCGGTCCGTGTCGTCCTACGACATCCCGCACCTGCTGACGTGGGCGACGGTCTGGGAGCTGCCGTTCGGAAGGGGCAAGCGCTGGCTTCAAGAGGGCGCCTCCTCCTGGATCCTGGGCAATTGGCAGCTCAACTGGATGCTCATCGCGCGCTCCGGACAGCCCATGACGGTCACGGTGGGCGGCGATCCCGCGAACATCGGCTCCACGGGCTACGCGCGGGCCGACCAGGTGGGCGACCCCGGCCTGGCCGACCCCACGTCCGACAAGTGGTTCAACACGGCCGCGTTCGCGGTCCCCGTCAACCACTTCGGCTCCGCGGAGCGGAACAGCCTTCGGGCCCCGAGCTACTGGAACGTGGACATCGGCCTCCAGAAGAACGTCCCCCTCGGGTCCGGACGCGAGGTGCAACTGCGCGTCGAGGCCTTCAACGTCTTCAATATCATCAACGACGGCAATCCCCAGACGGCGGTGGACAACGTGAACTTCGGCCGCATCACCACCATGAACGGCCGCCCGCGCCAGGTCCAGTTCGGGGCGCGGTTCGGCTTCTGACGCCACGGCCGGGAGACGCAGCGGCCGGGAGCGCTTGTCGAGCCGCTCCCGGCCGCATATGAGTATTCCGTGATGACCCGCGGACCCAGTCGTCCAATGCTCCGGTACTCTCGCGTCGTCAGGTCTTGACCTGCCGGCTGGCCCTCGGGTTCCTCCAGTCGCCGTCGCGTCGGCGCAAGCTCGGCGCGGCTGCGCCGGTCCCCCTGAGCCGGTCAACTCTCGCCGCATCTCCCTGGAGGGTCGTGACGGTGGGAGATGCGGCGAGTGATATCCGCCTCGTCCGTGACTGGGATGGCGAACTCTGTCGTTCTCGCCTGCTCAATGCCGGTCCCCGTCCGGTGCGTATCCGCGAGGTCGTCCTCTTCGACGTCGAGCACGGTCTTCCCCCGGAGACCGCCCTCTACGGCGAAGGCTTCCAGATGCTCAGCCAGACCGGAGGCACGCTGGGAGCGCCCGCCGACCTCGGCGACTACACCGACGTCCGTCACTACAGGCTGCCTAGCCCCGAGGGCGCGCGCGTCGTCTACTCTCTCCTCACCCTCGCGCCGCCGGGCGGCCCGCGCCTCCTGCTCGCGTTCACGTCGTGCCGGCGCTTCAGCGGCGCGATCCGCGTGCGGCCGGACTCGCTGCAGGTCGTGCTCGACGCCGAAGGCCGCGAGCTCGCGCCGGGTGCGACGTGGGAGCTCGAGGGGTTCACGATTCTTTCCGGCGGCGACAGGGAAGAGCAGATGGACCGACTCGCCGAGCGGCTGGCCGAGAGCCATCCGCCCCTCCACTTCTCGGCGCCCCCGGCCGGCTGGTGCTCGTGGTACTGCTTCGGGCCCCGGGTCACCGCCCGGCAGGTCCTCGACAACCTGGACACGATCGCGAAGAGCGCGCCCGGCCTGAAGTACGTGCAGATCGACGACGGCTACCAGCCGGCGATGGGGGACTGGCTGGAGACGGGGCCCGCGTTCGGTGGAGGCGTCCAGGACGTCCTGAAAACGATCCGCGAGCGTGGCTTCGAGCCCGCGATCTGGGTGGCGCCGTTCGTGGCCGAGGAGGGCTCGGCGGTGTTCCGCGATCACCCCGATTGGTTCGTGAAGGGAGAAGACGGCCGTCCGCTCCGGTCCGACCGCGTGACCTTCGGAGGCTGGCGGCGCGGGCCCTGGTACGCTCTCGACGGCACGCACCCTGAAGCCCAGCGGCACCTCGAGCACGTCTTCCGGACGATGCGCGAGAGCTGGGGCTGCACGTACTTCAAGCTCGACGCCAACTTCTGGGGCGCGATCCACGGCGGCTCGTTCCACGATCCCGCGGCCACGCGCGTCGAGGCCTACCGGCGGGGAATGGAGGCCGTGCGCCGCGGCGCGGGCGACGCCTTCATCCTCGGCTGCAACCAGCCGATGTGGGCGTCCCTCGGCCTCGTCCACGGATCGCGCAGCTCGAACGACATCAAGCGCACCTGGGCGCGTATCGCGGGGACGGCCCGGCAGAACCTGATGCGCAACTGGCAGAACGGCCGGCTCTGGTGGAACGACGCGGACGCTCTCGTGCTCACGGGTGATCTCACGGAGGACGAGATCCGCTTTCATGCCACTGTCGTCTACGCGAGCGGGGGACTCATCCTCTCGGGCGACGACCTGACGCAGCTGCCGCCCGAACGGATGGCGATGCTGCGCCTGCTGCTGCCGCCCGGGGGCGTCGCCGCCCGCTTCGAAGACGAGTCCCTGCAAGTGGGCTCCGTCGACCTGCCGGGACGTCGCGTCATGTGCCTCCTGAACTGGGAAGCGGCACCGCGTCGGATCGAGTTCAGTCTGCCTCGACCGAGCCGGCTCCGCGACTTCTGGAGCGACGAGGACCTGGGGCGCCGAGACGGGCGTTTCGCCATCGTCGTCCCTGGCCACGGCGCCCGCCTCCTTGTCTGTACGCCGGCCTGAAATCAACGGATTGGACGCCTTTTCCGCAACCCCTTGAGCCCCTGGGGCGTCTCAGGGACGGCGCTTCCTATATAAAGGTGTGCCCGGGAGGTGGCGGTTGGAGGAACTCTGGCGTGACGTGCAATACGGGGCCCGAAGCCTCCAGAAGTCGCCGGGATTCTTGGTCGTCGCGGTCCTCACGCTGGGCCTCGGGATAGGCGCCAACACCGCGATCTTCAGCGTCATCGACGCCGTCCTCCTTCGCCCCATGCCGTACCCGGATGCCGGCCGGCTCGTGTTCCTGACCGAATGGTCGGAGCAGGTCCCGAACATGAGCTTCTCCGTGGCCAACTTCAAGGACGTGCGTGACCAGACGACGGTGTTCGACACGCTGTTCGCCCACAACGGGACGAACTTCATCCTGACCGGCGAGGGCGGGGAAGCGGAGCGCGTGGCGGCCCGCCAGGTCAGCTCCGGCGTCTTCGGGACGCTGGGCAAGAACCCCATCCTGGGCCGGGCGTTCACCGCGGAAGAGGACAAGCCCGGCGCGGAAAAGGTGGTCCTGCTGGGCGAAGGTTTCTGGGAGCGCCGCTTCGGTCGCGACCCCGGCGTCCTCGGGCGCTCGCTCTCCCTGAGCGGCGAGGCATTCACGGTCATCGGCGTCATGCCCGGGACGCTCCACGGAAACCTGAAGCTGTCCGACGTCTTCACACCGCTCCTGCGCCTGGAAGACCGGATCGGCGGGGAAGAGCGCCGCGGCAATCACCCGGGGATCTACGTCATCGGCCGGATGAAGCCGGGCATCGCCGAGGAGCAGGCCCGAACCGAAGTCGTCTCCATTGCGAAGCGGCTGGCCGAGGAGCATCCCAACTCGAACGCGCGGCAGAGCATGACGCTCGAGTCGCTGCAGCAGGCCTACGTGGGCGACCTGCGGCCGGCCCTTCTCCTTCTGCTCGGCGCCGTGGCCTTCGTCCTCCTCATCGCGTGCGCGAACGTGGCCAACCTGCTGCTCGCGCGCGCCGCCCAGCGCGAGCGCGAGATCGCCGTCCGCATGGCCCTCGGCGCGGCCCGCAAGCGCGTCCTCCGGCAGCTCCTGACGGAGAGCGTGCTCCTCTCGCTGGCCGGCGCGCTTCTGGGTCTCCTCCTCGCCTACGGGGGGGTCAAGGCGCTCGTGGCGTCGCTTCCCGCCAACGTTCCCCGGGCGGACGAGATCGGCATGGACGCCCGCGTTCTCGCATTCACCGTCGTGCTCGCCGTGCTCACCGGCATCGCCTTCGGCCTCGCCCCCGCGTGGAAGGTTTCCGGACTCCACATGCAGGACCCGCTGCGCGAAGGGGGCCGGGGAGCGGTGGGATCGGGTCACCGGCGCACCCGGCAGGTGCTGGTGGTGGCGGAGATCTCGCTGGCCCTCGTCCTGCTAGTGGGCGCCGGCCTGATGCTGCGTAGTTTCTTCAAGGTCCTCCAGGCCGACCCGGGTTTCCGGATGGAAGGCGTCCTCACCGCGAATCTTCCTCTTTCCCCCGCCCGCTTCGGAGAGCATCCCCAGAAGGCGGCCGTCGCCGAGAGGATCGTGGAGCGCCTCCGCGCGATCCCGGGAGTGGAGGCCGCGGCGGTGTCGCTTCCGCTTCTCGGGGGCTGGCAGAGCTCCTTCATGATCGAGGGGCGCCCCGAGCCGCCTCCGGGCCAGAGACCCTCCACGGACGTCACGCGCGTGGCGGGGGACTACTTCCGGGCCATGGGGGTGCGGCTCGTCGAGGGCCGCGTCTTCGACGAGCGCGACCGGGACAAGGCACCGCTCGTCTGCATGGTCGACGAGACGTTCGTGAAGTCGCACTGGCCGACGGAGAGCCCGCTCGGCAAGCGCGTGTCGTTCAACTCGAGTCGCGACACCGAAATGAAGTGGATGGAGGTGGTGGGCGTCGTGGCCCACGTCAAGAACTACGGCGTCGACGAAGACTCGCGCGTCGAGATCTACCTTCCGTACCTGCAGGCCTCCGCGGGCGCCGGCGTCACCGCGATCCTCCGCACCGCGGGCGACCCGGGGAGCCTGACCACCGCCTTGCGCCAGGCGATGCGAGAGCTGGACCCCGAGATCCCCGTGTACCAGGCGAGAGCGCTTCCCGAGATCGCGGCGGATCGCAACGCGCCGCGCCGTCTCGCCGCCGTGCTCATCGCGGTCTTTGCCGCGATCGCCCTCGTCCTCGCCGCTGTCGGCATCTACGGAGTCATGGCGTACGCCGTCGCCCAGCGCACGCAGGAGATCGGCCTGCGGATGGCCCTCGGGGCCCGGCGCGAGGACATCCTCGGCATGGTCTTGCGGTCGGGCACGATCATGGCGGTGAGCGGCGTAGGCATCGGCCTCGTCACCGCCCTCGCCCTGGCCCGGCTCATCACGTCGCTCCTCTTCCAGACGAGCGCCACCGACCCCCCGACGTTCTCCATCGTGCCGCTCCTCCTGGTTTCAGTGGCTCTCCTGGCCTGCTACATCCCGGCGCGCCGGGCCACCAAGGTGGACCCGCTGGTCGCCCTTCGGTACGAGTAGCAGCGACCCTCGAAGGCCGATGTTAGGATTCGAGCCTCACGAGAGGAGCGCTCGATGAACCGTCTGGCCGCTGTCGTCCTCCTGTCCATCCTCGCCGCGCCCGCCTGGTCGCAGGACGTCACGGAGCCGAAGTCCGGCGCCAAGTTCCCAGCCCAGGAGAACGGCATGAGCTTGCTTGGCGCGGGACTTCGCTCGCGCATGATGGGCAAGCAGAAGGTCTACGCGATCGGGCTGTACGTGGCGGACTCTGCGCTCGCCGGTCCCCTGAAGGGCAAGGCGGGCACGGGCGATCTCTACCGCGAGATCATCGACGGCGACTTCAAGAAGAAGGTCGTCCTGAAGTTCCTCCGCGACTTGAGCAACGACCAGATCCGCGACGGCTTCCGCGACGCCCTGAAGGGCGCGGGCTCCAAGACCGACGTCTGGGTGAACTCCTTCACATCGGTCGTTTCGGGACAGGAAGCCGTCATCGCCTGGACGCCCGGCGTCGGCCTCGAGACCAAGTCGGGGGGCCTCAACAAGTCCCAGTTCAACGACAAGACCTTTGCGTCCTCGGTCTTCGGGATCTGGCTGGGGGAGAAGCCGATCCAGGACGACCTCAAGAAGGACCTGGTCATGCACGCGGGGGTGCTGATCAAGTAGGCTCTCGCCTGCGGGCCGAGGAGCCGGCTCGCGCCCCCCGTGCGCCGCCGTGTGGACCATTTGGCTCATTCCGGCAGCCGCCGCCGGCTCCCAGAATGGCAAGGGCTCTGACGACACCCCGTGATGGGCAACCTGCCGGGCAAAGGCCCACGGGCCATTAGACATGGCTTCCTTGGGGCTGCTCTCGCCCTGGGGGCGCCCTTGGGCCTCGTCGTGCTCCGAGCCGTGCGGGCGGGCGAGGCCTCTCCTCGGTGGCTCTCGAACGAGATCGCGTCGGACGTGTGGACCTACGGCTACGTCACAGCATCCACGGTGGTCGTTTTCTCCCTCTTTGGCCTGGCCCTCGGCCGGCGGGCGAGCCAACTCTACGACCTCTCATCCAGCGACGCCTTGACCCGGCTCCGCAACCGCCGAGCGCTACAAGAGCGGTTGGAAGAGGAGTTCGCACGTTCCGTGCGCTACGGCTCGCCGCTGAGCCTGCTCCTGCTCGACCTCGACGGCCTCAAGGCGCTCAACGACCGGCATGGGCACCGCCGGGGGGACGACGCGCTCGTGCGCGTGGCCACGGCGATCCACACGAGCTCCCGGGGCACCGACGTGGGCGCGCGCTGGGGCGGCGACGAGTTCGCGATCCTCGCCCCCAACACGGGACGGGAGGAGGCTTTGCGGCTTGCGGAGAGGATTCGCACCCTCGCCGCCGCGGGAGGCGCGCCCTCGTCGGGGACCGTCACGGTGTCCGTGGGTGTCGCCACGCTCGACGCGGCGCGCAGGACGGCGGCGTCCAACGATCTCGTTCGTGCCGCCGATGCCGCCCTCTACGAGGCCAAGCGCAACGGCCGCAACCGGGTGGTCGTCGCGTAAGAACATGCGCCGATGCGCAGGATTTGCGGCTCCAGCAGCCGCCCCCGCAGACGTTTCGCTCGAACGCACCCTTCCCACGCGAAGGCCGCATCTTCACGATGGGAAGCGTGCGGCATTTCGCTTGCAATCCAAGGAAGCGCCAGGCGGACGAGAGGCGAGGTGCGGTGAATGAGGCGCTATGCGGGACGCGCGCAGGCCGGCGTCGAATTGGCCGACGAGCTTCGCAAGCGGGACCTGGGGTCCTGCATCGTGGCGGGCATCTCGCCGGGCGGGATGGTGGTGTCGGCGGCAGTAGCCGAACGCCTCGGCGTCCCTCTGGCCGCCGTCCAGGTCCGTGAGCTGGTCACCCCCCGGTCGGCGGACGCCTTCGGAGCGATGGACGAGGATGGCCACACCATCCTCGACTACCGCGCGGTGGTCACGCTGGGCCTGGGAGATGCCGACCTCGACGACATCAAGGCGGTCGCGGCACGCGAGATGGAGCGACAGGCCGCCGCTCGTCCCCAATCGCGCCTGGGAGATTGCCCGACCGGACGCACGGTCGTTCTCGTCGACGACGCGCTCGCCTCCGGCTTCGCCATGCAGGCCGCCGTCGCGTACGCCCAGCGCCATGGAGCGACGGCCGTCGTCGTGGCCGTCCCCTGCGCGTCCGAGCGCGCGGCGTACGAGTTGCGCAGCCTGTTGTGCAGAGCCGACGACGAGCTGGTCTGCCTGCGGGTCGGGACGGGTTTCCGCGCGGCGAGCGACTACTACGAGGCTTTCCCTCCGGTGTCCGACACGGAGGTGCTTCAGCTTCTCGGGCACGCGACCACACCCCTGCCCGCGCGGGGCTGAATTCAGGCGTCGGATGAGCTGGAGAAGGAGGCCACGATGCGCAATGATCTCTCGCCGGCCCTGGTCGTCGCCCTCGTCCTGATCTCCGAGGGGGGAGTGCGGGCGTGGGGGCAGGACAAGGCTCCCAGCCCGGTTTTCGGCAGCAGTCCCTACCGGACCTACTGTGCCGCCTGCCACGGCGCGGGTGCCAAGGGCGATGGTCCCCTCGCCGACGGGCTGCGCGTCCGTCCGCCCGACCTCACGCTCCTCGCCAAGCGCAACGGCGGCACCTACCCGGACGAAAAAGTCCACCGGATGATCGACGGCCGCAAGCCCGTGAAAGGGCACGGCGGCCCGGACATGCCCGTCTGGGGTGATGCCTTCAGGAGCTCCCACGACGGCTACTCGGAGGAGCAGGTCAAAGAGAAGATCGCCGACATCGTCGAATTCCTGAAGTCGATCCAGGCGCCGGCCAAGTAGCGAGCCCAACCGGGCGCGCACCGAGCCCGTGTTACACTCGTGATTCGGTGGCGAAGCTGGCCACCGATTCGAGAACGCGCCCGTAGCTCAACTGGATAGAGCGTCGGCCTCCGGAGCCGAAGGTTATAGGTTCGAGCCCTATCGGGCGTACCAATAAATCAACGACGCTTCCTCAAAGGGGACTTCGGGGTACCGCTGGGGTACCGCGCAGGCAGTACTCGCTTGGCGGCATCTTCAGGCCGTTCGGTTTCCCGCATCAGGCACGAGGCGTCCTAGCCGAACGTGAACACGAACGCCCGCACGCCGGGATCGAGGACCTCGACGAGGTGCAGGTCGCGGCTGTGGAATCGGAAGGCGATCCGGCCGCCCGCGGCCTCAAGCAAAGCGCTCTCGGGGCCGACGTTCCACGACCCGACCAGTCCCCACCCATTCAGAGGGAGCCGGTCTGGGACGCGATACGTGTTGGAGACGTCTCTGACCAACCGCACGGATGCTGCGAATTCGGGCTGCCGGACAGCAGGCGCAGCGCCAATCGGAGCAGGTCCTCCCGTGCGACCATCCCCACCGGCACTCCGTGCCGGACCACGGGAATGTGGTCGAAGCCGAAGTGGAGCATCTTCGCGATCGCCTCCACGACCGTGGCACCTTCCTCGAGCGTGATGGCCGAAGGGTCATGATCTGTCTGGCCGTTCGCGCGGCGAGCGTCGCATGGCCCGGCACCCGATGGGCACTCGTCATCCGTGGCCCCCGCTGGGGAATCCGGGTCCACAGAAGGGCGGGAAGGGGCACTGGCCTTCCTTGACCCCGAAGTCGCATGCCGTGACGATCCACAAGAGCTCGCCCCCGACATCCACGACCCGGCAGGCAACCGATGGGCGCGTTTTCTCCCCCGATGAGAGTCCTCCTCTCCAATGTCCCGTCCACGAGATTCCGGACGCCGCGCAGTGGGTTCTGTGGAACTCGCCGTGCTGGCGTGATGTAGCTGAACATCACCTCAGGTTCCTCCGCCGCTCCTCGCATCAGGTCCTCCGTGATCGCTTGCGAGGGAACGATACAATCCGCCAGGGCCACGTCAGGCCTTTTTCAGCCTAGAGCGGTCCCCAGATCAAAGGAGCATCAAGAATGCCCGCACGCCACAGGGAGCAACACCGCATTGGACGCGTGGGGTGGCTGCGCGCCGGCGTACTGGGCGCGAACGATGGCATTGTGTCGACCGCGAGTCTGGTGATCGGAGTCGCAACTGCCGGGGCGACTCACGACAACGTATTGGTCGCAGGGGTGGCCGGCCTGGTCGCGGGGGCGATGTCGATGGCGGCCGGCGAGTACGTGTCCGTCCACTCGCAGGCGGACACCGAAAAGGCGGCACTCGAGCTCGAGCGCACGGAGCTGGAGGAAGACGATCGGGGCGAACACAAGGAGCTGGCCGCCATCTACGTGTCTCGTGGGCTCGAGCCGGAGCTCGCGAAACAGGTCGCCGAGCAGTTGATGGCCCATGACGCGCTCGGCGCCCATGCCCGCGATGAGCTCGGTATCTCGGAGGCTCTCAGCGCGCGTCCGATTCAGGCTGCGTTGGCGTCGGCGGGGAGTTTCGCCGTGGGGGCCGTGTTGCCTCTCCTGGTCACGGCCATGGTCCCGGGATCGCGTCTGCTCCCCATCGTGTCTGGGACTTCATTGGTGTTCCTCGCGTTGCTGGGCGGGTTGGCCGCCCGCGCCGGCGGCGCCGGCGTGACGGTGGGCGCGATCCGCGTCACGTTCTGGGGTGCCCTGGCGATGGCGGCGACCGCAGCCGTCGGCGCGCTGTTCGGAGGGTCTGCGTCTTGACCACGACAGCGTCCGTCGTCTCGGCGCCTCCAGAGGGGCTGAGCAGCGGCGAGGCCAAGCGCCGCCTCGCCGAGCATGGCCCGAACGAAATCCATCGCGAAAAGGCAACGTCACCCTGGGCCATCCTCGCGTCCCAGTTCAAGGGCGCGATGATCTGGCTCCTTCTCGGCGCGTGCGTCGTCTCGGCCGCCCTGGGAGAGGTGGTTGACGCCATCGCCATCGGCGCCATCGTCGTGCTCAACGCGCTCGTCGGCTTCTTCCAGGAGTATCGGGCGGAGAGGGCGGTGCAGGCGCTGCGATCCATGACCGCTCCACGGGCTCGCGTGCTGCGCGACGGGGCGTCCGTCATGATTCCCGCGACGGACGTGGTGGTCGGCGACGCGCTGGTCCTGGAGGCCGGTGACATCGTGCCCGCCGACGCCCGCCTCCGTCTGGCTCACGCCTCCGGATCAACGAGGCGCCGCTGACCGGGGAGAGCGCGCCCGTCCAGAAGCGCGTCGGGGCCGTGGCCGCGGATACTCACCTGGCGGAACGCACAGACTGCGTCTTCATGGGGACCTCGGTTAGCGCCGGGACGGGCGCCGCCGAGGTGATCGCGACGGGCATGGGCACGGAGCTGGGCAAGGTCGCCCATCTGCTCGCGGCCGTGAAGCAGGAAGCGACACCGCTCCAGCGGCGGCTGGAAACGGTCGGCCGGACCCTGCTCTTCCTCTGTGTCGGCATCGTCGCGCTGGTGACCATCCTCGGCTTCGTGAGAGGCGTGGCGTGGATGGAGGTGCTTCTGTCGTCCGTCTCCCTGGCCGTGGCCGCGGTGCCCGAAGGGCTGGCGGCGGTGGTCACGATCGCCCTCGCCCTCGGCGTCCAGCGCATGGCCTCACGCCACGTCCTCATCCGCACGCTGCCCTCGGTGGAGACCCTCGGCTGCGCCACCGTCATCTGCACGGACAAGACGGGCACCCTCACGACCGGTGTCATGGTGGTTCGCGAGCTGTGGGGGGATCACCGTCCCCTCCTCTTCGCGGCCACCGCCTGCTGCGATGCGGAGCTCGCCGAGGACGGGCGGAGCGGGACGGGAGATCCCACGGAGCTGGCCATCCTCATGGCAGCCGCGCAGCGCGGCATCGATCGCAAGACGATCGAGAGCGAGCGCCCGCGGGTGGTCGTCGAGCCGTTCGATGCGGACACCAAGCGCATGTCCATTCGGCGCGGCGACGGCAAGCTCTACCTGAAGGGTGCCGTCGAGGTCGTCATGCCCCTCTGCATGTCCGGCACCGAGAATGCGGCGGACACCCACGCAGACATGGGGCGACAGGGCCTCCGCGTCCTGGCGGTTGCCGTGGGGGAGGGCGCGGGGCATGCGAACCTGAAGCTGCTCGGGCTTGTCGGCATCGCCGATCCGCCTCGCACGGAGGCCATCGCCGCGGTCGCTCTCGCCCGGGCCGCCGGCATCAAGACGGTCATGATCACGGGAGACCACCCGGCGACGGCGGAGGCGATCGGCCGCGAGCTGGGCATCCTGACGGCCGCCGACGATCCCGCGGAGGTGATCCATGCCCGGGCCACCCCAGGGGACAAGCTCCGCATCGTTCGGGAATGGAAGGCGCGCGGCGACGTCGTCGCGATGACGGGAGACGGCGTGAACGACGCACCTGCGCTGCGCGAAGCCGACATCGGCATCGCGATGGGGCGAACAGGCACCGAGGTGACCCGCGAGGCCTCGGACATGATCCTGACCGACGACAACTTCGCGAGCATCGTCGCCGCGGTACAAGAGGGTCGGGGCATCTACGACAACATCCAGAAGACGCTCGTCTATCTGCTGGCCGGCAACGTCGGCGAGCTGACGATGATGCTCGGGGCTGCCGTGGCCGGCCTCCCGCTCCCGCTTCTCCCGCTCCAACTCCTGTGGATCAACCTGGTCACGGACGGACTCCCCGCGTTGGCCCTGGTCGCAGATCCCATATCGGACGACCTGCTGCGCCGGCGTCCCCGAAAGTCGGACGAGCCCATGCTCGGAAGGCCGCAGTGGACGACCATCATTGTGACGGGGCTATTGCAGGCGGCGGTCACGATCTCCGTCTTCTCGTGGGCGCTCCAGTCGCGGGACCTGGCCCAGGCCAGGAACCTGGCATTCTCCGTGATCGTGTTCTCGGAGCTGTTCCGCGCCTTTGCCGCCCGCAGCGCCACGCGCCTCTTCTGGGAGGTCGGGGTGTTCACCAACCTGCGGCTGCTGGGCGTCGTCCTCGTCTCGGCCGTGGTCCAACTGGGTCTTCACCACATCCCGTTTGCGCAGACCCTTTTCGGCACCGGTCCGCTCTCCGGATCCGACTGCGCCCTCGCGGTTGCGCTGGGCCTGATCCCCGTGTCGATCCTCGAGTGCTCGAAGCTGATACGTCGGGCCGTTCGCTCGATGAAGGGAACCCCCGAGCCAACCGAGGCCAGAGGATGAACTGCGGCACGCGTTCGGCGACTCCTGAGACTGAACGGCGATCGCAAGATGGAGACGATCCGACACGACCAAAGAGGGAACATGCCCATCACGTAATCGCAGGCCGCAACCAAGGACCCCATCTGCGGACCCGTCGGTGATGGCCGACGGGCTGCGCCGAGGTCGCGTCTCGCGCGCCGTAACCGAACCGACGAGCCGCGACTCACGGCGGGGCGGGACCGCCCCCGGAAAGACGCTGGCCCCAGCCTCGATGAAGGCCCTCGTCTATGCTCCGTCACGGACGCGGGTGCCCCCTTTTCGCTCACGTCTCGGACGCAACCAGAGTTGGGTCAGCTTGGTTGAGCAGCTCGTTCGGTCAGGGCGAGCAGCGCAAACGCTAGCCAGCGAGCCTCGCTGACTGTCAGCACGCGCTGATAGCTTGGGCCATTCTCAAGTGTGAGCCTCACGATGGGCTCTTTGATCCCAGTCCTTGATCGCCCGTCCGACCAGCTCTTCGTTGAGGTATGGGCCGTAGATCTCGGCCGTGTCGAGGTGGGTCACGCCCAGGTCCAGCGCTCGGTGGATGGTACGGATCGACTCGGCGTCGCTTGCCGGCCCCGATGTTGTAGTAGCCGGACATCGACATGGCCCCGTGTCCAATGCGGGATACGTCCAGTCCGCCGATCGCAATGTGCTTCATGTGTCTCCGTTCACCTTGCTCATCCTGGAGAGCCGTCCCCTCGAGGTCGTGTCAATCTACAGGCGGCTGCGGGAGCGCCGGCAGAACGCGGTGTTCGTGGTGCGAAGCCTCGTGCACGGATGATCGGCGGCGGATCACACCGTCGATAGCAGAGCGCCCTCGACGAGCCCTCGGACCAGATCGACCTTGTAGGCGTTCTTCGCCAGTGGCTCGGTCCAGGCCGCGACCAAGTGGAAGAGGATGGCCCTCCTGAAGGGCGTCGAGGGTTTCGTCCGCCTCGTCGATCACGACGCTCGAAACCGAGACCGTCAATCATCGTCCCCGGCTAGCACTGGGGTGGAGCGGCAAGCCGCCAAGGAGTGAAAACGGAAGGAACGGCGTGCACGGCACGGAGGATCCGAAAAGTCTGCGCGAGAGTGCAGGAAATGCCTGGAGATACGACCATCCCGGCCGTGGCGCGCATCGTGCTCTACTGGACGGAGGACGCCACGTGTGGTCGGAGCCATGCCTAAAGCGCTTGAAGGCCGGCGGATAGAGGTCCGGGGAACCGTTCAAGGTGTCGGCTTTCGGCCATGGGTGTACCGCGTCGCCCGCGAGGAGGGCGTCGCCGGCCGCGTGCGCAACGACGGCCACGGCGTGACGATCGAGGCCTTCGGTTCGGAGAGCATGCTCGACGCCTTCCTGCGGCGCCTGGCCGTGAGCGGCCCCCCGGCCGCGCGCATCGACAGCCTCTCGGCGAGCGCGATTCCGTCCCAGGCCGCGGAGGATTTCGTCATCGTCGAGAGCCGTGGGGCCGCCGCGCGCCGCGTCTCCATCCCCCCCGACCTCGCCACCTGTCCCGAGTGTCTGGCCGAGGTGCGGGATCCCACGGACCGCCGCTACCGCTATCCCTTCACCAACTGCACGAGCTGCGGACCGCGCTTCACGATCGCGCGGGACGTCCCCTACGACCGGGCGAAGACGACCATGGCTCCTTTCGCG
Organism: uncultured Acidobacteriota bacterium; assembly: GCA_963742595.1. GTDB lineage: Bacteria > Acidobacteriota > Vicinamibacteria > Fen-336 > Fen-336 > CAVPGH01. The sequence goes on from CAVUMT010000005.1 coordinate 210,332, forward strand.
ATGTGCCCGGCCTGCGCGCGCGAGTACGCGGTCCCCGAGAACCGGCGGTTCCACGCCCAGCCGAACGCGTGTCCCGCCTGCGGTCCTCAGCTGCGGTTGCTCGGTCCCGGCGGCGACGCCCTGGGGGTCGACCCGCTGACCGCCGCCGGCGCCGCCCTGCGCGACGGCCGCATCCTCGCCGTGAAGGGCCTCGGTGGCTTCCACCTGGCCTGCGACGCGACCAGCTCGTCCGCGGTGGCGCGGCTGCGCGGGAGGAAGAAGCGCGACCTGAAGCCGTTCGCCGTGATGGCGGCGGGCCTCACGGCAGCCGAGCGGCTGGCTTGCATGGGAGAAGAGGAGAGACGGCTCCTCGCGGCCGTCGAGCGGCCCATCGTTCTGCTGAACCGCCGTCCCGACTCCGGGCTCGCCCCGGAGATCGCCCCCGAGAGTCCGCTGGTCGGACTCATGCTCCCCTACACGCCCCTGCACCACCTCCTCCTCTCCGAAGCGGGCCGCCCGCTCGTGATGACCTCGGGCAACCTCCCGGACGAGCCCATGGTCCACGAGGACCGGGAGGCCCTCGCTCGCCTGGGCGGCATCGCGGACCTCTTTCTCGTCCACGACCGGGAGATCGAGAACCGCTGCGACGATTCGGTGGCGCGCGTGATCGCCGGGAAGCCGGTCGTCCTGCGGCGAGCCCGCGGCTACGTTCCCCGCGCTTTCTCCGTGGGCCGGCCCTTTGCTCGCCCCGTGCTCGCCTGCGGGGCGCACCTCAAGAACACGTTCTGCCTGGCCGCGGGCGAGCAGGCCTGGCTCGGCCCCCACGTCGGTGACCTGGAGACGCTCGAAAGCTGCCGATCGTTCGAGGAGTCGGTCGAGCGGCTCGAGCGCTTCCTGGGCGTGGAGCCGCGAGTGATCGCGCACGACCTGCACCCCGACTACTTCTCGACGGCCTACGCCCGGGCGCGTCCGGAGGCGATCAAGGTCGGCGTCCAGCACCACCACGCGCACGTGGCGAGTGGAATGGCCGAGCACGGCCTGGCCGGTCCCGTGATCGGGGTGGCCTACGACGGCACGGGGTACGGGACCGACGGGACCGCGTGGGGCGGAGAGATCCTCGTCGCGCACTACGAAGGGTTCGAGCGCGTGGCCACCTTCCGACCCCTGCGCCTCCCCGGAGCCGACACCGCCATTTGCGAGATCTGGAGGATCGCCCTCGCCCTGCTCGACGACGCGTTCGGGGGTGAGCCCCCGCTCGAGCGCCTCCCGCTGTTCGCCGGCATTTCCACCCGCCAGAAGGACGTCGTCCGGCGCATGGTCAGGGCGGAACTGAACGCTCCCCTGGCCCACGGCTTGGGCCGCTACTTCGACGCCCTCGGCGCGATCGTCCTCGGACGCACCGTCTCACACTACGAGGGGCAGGTCGCCCTCGAGTGGAACCTCGTGGCCGATCCCCGGGAGCGGAGGAGCTATCCCTTCGCGATCGAAGACGCGGCGCCCGGGCGACCGGCCCAGCTCGACCTGCGGCCGCTCGTGCGGTCCGCGGTCGCGGACCTCCTCGAACGACGGCCGGCCTCCACGATCTCCGGCCGCTTCCACGCCACCCTGGCCGACGCCACGGCCGAGCTCGTCAGGCGCGCGGTCGCTCGCGTCGGGCGGCTGCCCGTCGTCCTCACGGGAGGCTGCTTCCAGAACGCGCGTCTGGCCGAGGAGACGCGCGACGCCCTCGCCCCCCTCGCCGTCCATCTCCACCACGAGGTACCGCCGGGGGACGGGGGAATCGCCCTGGGCCAGGCGCTCGTCGCGGACGCCCAGGTGAGGGCCGCCACATGAGCCTCTTCGTGGGACGCGTCGAGGAAGGGGACGAGGAGGAGCCGCCATGTGTCTAGCCGTCCCGGGCCGGGTGGTGGAGCTTCTGGGGGAGGGAGACCTGCGGACGGCGCGCGTGGACTTCGGCGGCGTCGTGCGGCAGGCCTGCCTCGCCTACGTGCCGGAGGCGCAGGTGGGGGACTTCGTCCTCGTCCACGTGGGCTTCGCGATCTCCCGCATCGACGAGATAGCAGCGCGCGAGACCTTCGAGACCCTCGCCGAGCTGGGGCAGCTCGAGCTGCCCGGGGAGGCCTGAGATGCGCCACGTCGACGAGTACCGCGACCGCGCCGCGGTGGAGGCGGTGGTACGGCAGCTCCGGGAGGCGACCCGAGGCTCCTGGGCGCTCATGGAGGTCTGCGGGGGCCAGACCCACTCCATCCTCAAGTTCGGCGTGGACGCGCTCCTCCCGCCGGGAGTAAGCCTCTTGCACGGCCCCGGCTGCCCCGTCTGCGTCACTCCCCTGGAGATGATCGACCGCGCGGTCGCGATCGCCGCGCGCTCCGACGTCACCTTCTGCTCCTTCGGCGACATGCTGCGCGTGCCCGGCTCGCGCGACGACCTTCTCTCGGTGAAGGCGCGCGGCGGCGACGTGCGGGTCGTGTACTCGCCCCTCGACGCACTGAAGCTGGCGCGGCAGCGTCCAGAGCGGAGGGTCGTGTTCTTCGCGGTCGGCTTCGAGACCACCGCCCCCGCCAACGCGATGGCCGTCCACCGCGCGGCCGCCCTGGGCCTCGCCAATTTCTCGGTCCTGGTGGCCCACGTGCTCGTCCCTCCCGCCCTGGAGGCGCTCCTGTCCTGCCCCGACGCGACGCTTCAGGGGCTTCTCGCCCCCGGTCACGTCTGCACCGTCACCGGCTACGCGGACTACGAGACGATCGCAGCGAGATACCGGATCCCGATCGTGGTCACGGGCTTCGAGCCCCTCGATCTCCTGCGCGGCATCCTGGCCACCGTGCGCCAGCTCGAGGCGGGGGAGGCGCGAGTCGAGAACCGGTATCCGCGGGCGGTCCGCCGGGAAGGAAACACCGCGGCCCGCGCCATGATCGAGGACGTCTTCGTCGTGTCGGATCGGAGCTGGCGGGGCCTGGGCGAGATCCCGAAGAGCGGCTACACGCTCGCTCCCCGCTACGCCGCCTTCGACGCGGAGAAGGTCTTCGATGTGGCGGGGGTGGTGGCCCGCGAGCCGGAAGAGTGCCGGGCCGGGCTCGTGCTGCAAGGCCGGCTCAAGCCCACCGAGTGCCCGGAGTTCGGCCGGCGCTGCACGCCCGAGCACCCGCTCGGGGCGACCATGGTCTCCTCCGAAGGGGCGTGCGCGGCCTACTTCCACTACCGCCGGGCGGAGGTCCCCCCGGCCCTGGCCGCAGGGGGGTGAGCGATGTCGCGCACGATCGAGTCGATGCTGGCCTGCCCCGTGCCGCTCGGCCACGGGGACATCGTCCAGCTGGCCCACGGCGGAGGCGGGCAGAAGACGTCCGCCCTCATCGACCGCCTGTTCGTGCCCGCCTTCCGCAACGAGTACCTCGCGGCAAGGGGCGACGGGGCGGTGGTCCCGGTGGAAGGCCTCGAGCTGGCCTTCACCACCGACACCTTCGTGGTCAAGCCCGTCTTCTTCCCGGGCGGCGACATCGGGTCGCTCGCCATCCACGGCACCGCGAACGACCTCGCCATGTGCGGGGCGAAGCCGCTCTTCTTCAGCGCCGGTCTCGTGCTCGAGGAGGGGCTGCCCATGGCCGACCTCGAGCGCATCGTGGCTTCCATGGCCGAAGCCTGCTCGCGGGTGGGAGCGCCCCTCGTGACCGGCGATACCAAGGTTGTGGACAAGGGCAAGGGCGACGGCATCTTCATTAATACGTCCGGGGTGGGCCGGGCGCGGGCGGGAGTTCGGGTCGCCCCCGATCGGGCCCGGCCTGGCGACGTCGTCTTGGTCTCGGGGCCGGTGGGCGATCACGGGATCGCAGTCATGGCCGCACGCGAGGGAATCGAGTTCGAGACCGCTCTCGTCTCCGACAGCGCCCCCGTCAACCTGCTGGTCGCCGCGCTCCTGGACGCGGTGCCCGACACGCACGTGCTGCGGGATCCCACGCGCGGCGGCCTGGCCACCGCCCTCTGCGAGATCGCGGGCGCTTCCCGCGCCGGCATACGGATCGAGGAAGGGGATGTCCCGGTGCGCGCCGAGGTCCAGGGAGCGTGCGAGCTCCTCGGCTTCGATCCACTCTACGTGGCTTGCGAGGGGCGCTTCCTCGCCATCGTGCCGGGCGAGGAAGCGGAGGAGGCGCTCCGGGCGCTGCGGGCTCTCCCTGCCGGCAATCAGGCTCGTCGCATCGGCCTGGTGACCGGGGAAGAACCGGGCCGCGTGGTTCTCAAGACGCGGATCGGAAGCCACCGCCTCCTGGAGAAGCTCTCCGGGGAGCAGCTCCCGAGGATCTGCTGATGCACGAGTTCTCTCTCGTCCAGGCCCTCCTGGAGCGCGTGGAGCAGGAAGCGAGGGCGCGGGGCGCCACCGCCGTGCACCGCCTGAGCGTGCGCATCGGCGAGCTCGCGGGCGTGGAGAGGGACCTCTTCGCGAGCGCCTACGAGATGTGCCGGGAGGGGACGATCTGCGCGGGGGCGGAGCTGAAGATCCAGCCGGTGACGGTGAGCTGGGTGTGTACGGGCTGCGGAGGGGCGGTGGCTTCGGGCGAGGTCCTGACCTGCCCCGACTGCCGCTTGCCGGCGCGGCTCCGAGAAGGCGACGAGATCGTCCTGGACCGGATCGAGATGGAGGTGGCCTGATGTGCGGCACTTGCGGATGCGGCGACCCGGAGATCGTCGCCGTCCCTGTCCACGAGAGGATCCTGGCCGGCAACGACCGGAGCGCGGCCCACAACCGATCGCACTTCTCCGACCACGGCGTGCTGGCGCTCAACCTCATGGGCTCTCCCGGCTCCGGCAAGACCGCGATCCTCGAGGCCACCGCCCGGGCCTTTGGCAAGGAGCGCCGACTGGGAGCCATCGCCGGCGACCTCGAGACCGAGCGCGACGCGGACCGGCTGCGCGCGGCCGGCATCCGCGCCACCAGCATCACCACCGGCTCCGCCTGCCACCTCGACGCGCGAGATGGTGCACCGGGCCCTCCACGACTTCCCCTGGCGCGACCTCGACTACCTCTTCATCGAGAACGTGGGGAACCTCGTTTGTCCGGCCATCTACGACCTGGGGCAGGCGGCGAACGTCGTGGCGCTCTCCGTGACCGAGGGCGAGGACAAGCCGCTCAAGTACCCGGTCATGTTCCGCAAGGCCGACCTCGTGCTCCTGACCAAGGTGGACCTGCTGCCGCACCTCCAGCTGGACGTGGCCGCGCTCGTGGACGGCCTTGCCCGGGTGATGCCGAGGCCCTCCCTGCTTCCGGTCTCTGCCCGCACGGGGGAGGGCTTGCCGGCCTGGCGGGAGTGGCTGGAGACGCGGCGGGCGGCCGCTGGGGGAATCCGCGCCTCTGCCGTAAGGGCTGAAACATCGGGTCCATGGCGCGGGCATGCTTGGTGCACTTAGCGTGTTCGAAGCGACGCGGAAACGGACGAAGGGAGGCAGGGCATGGCTCCACAACTGACCGTTGATTCCGGGCGGGTGGGTGCGCCCACGGGAGCCCGGCGCGAGACGGTGACCGTCACCGACAACCGCACGGGTCGAAGCTACGAGCTGCCCGTAGAGCACGGCACCGTCAAGGCGATGGACCTGCGCCAGATCAAGACCGACGCGGACGACTTCGGGATCATGAGCTACGACCCGGGCTTCATGAACACCGCGTCCTGCCGCAGCCGGATCACCTTCATCGACGGGGACCGGGGCATCCTGCGCTACCGCGGCTATCCCATCGACGAGCTCGCGGAGCAGGCCAGCTACCTGGAGGTGGCCTACCTGATCCTCCGGGGGGAGCTGCCCACGAAGGCCCAGCACGAGGACTGGGTGTGGAACGTGACTCACCACACGATGGTCCACGAGAACATCAAGGACCTCATGACGGGCTTCCGCTACGACGCGCACCCGATGGGGATGCTCGTCTCCACGGTGGGGGCGCTCTCCACCTTCTACCCCGAGGCCAAGGACATCCACGACCCGCTGGTGCGCCGGAAGCAGGTCTACCGGCTCATAGCGAAGATCCCCACCCTGGCCGCCTTCGCCTACCGGCACTCCATGGGCCTGCCCTACGCCTACCCGGACAACGACCTGTCCTATCCGGCCAACTTCCTGCAGATGATGTTCCGGGTGGGAGGGGCCTACCGGGTGAGCCCGGTGCTGGAGCGGGCGCTGGACGTGCTCTTCATCCTGCACGCCGACCACGAGCAGAACTGCTCCACCTCCGCCATGCGCGGGGTGGGCTCCTCCGGCGTCGACCCCTACACCGCGGCCGCCGCCGCCATCGGCGCGCTCTACGGCCCTCTCCACGGGGGAGCCAACGAGCAGGTTCTCCGCATGCTGCGGGAGATCGGCTCGCGGGACAAGGTCCCGGCCTTCATCCGCGAGGTGAAGGCAGAGCGGGGGCGAGGTGCGCCTGATGGGATTCGGCCACCGCGTCTACAAGAACTACGACCCGCGGGCCAAGATCATCAAGAAGATGGCGGACGCCGTGTTCGAGGTGACCGGGCAGCAACCCGCTGCTCGACATCGCGCTCGAGCTGGAGCGGATCGCCCTCGAGGACGAGTACTTCCTGAAGCGCAAGCTCTACCCGAACGTGGACTTCTACTCCGGCCTCATCTACCAGGCGATGGGCTTTCCCGTGGACATGTTCCCGGTGCTGTTCGCGATCGGGCGCATGTCGGGCTGGCTCGCGCAGTGGGAGGAGATGCTCGAGGACAAGGAGCAGAAGATCGCGCGGCCGCGGCAGGTGTACCTGGGCCACGACCGGCGCAGGGTGGTTCCGCTGGCCGAGCGCGGCTGAGGTTCCTCTGGATCAATCGAAACGAGGCCGCTCGCCGGAATGGCTCCGGCCCTTGTACCAGCAGGGCGGAGGGGGAGCGTGCCTCGGTCCGCCGCCCTTCGAGGGACCGCGCCGCAGGCCGCGGGGCTCGTGCCGCGCCCGCGAGGCCGGCAGGCTTCCGTGGCGAGGGTGCGCGAGGTGGGTCAGCGCGAAGACCACGATGCCGAGGGTGACGACCCAGGCGAGTGTGGGGGCCTCGAGTTTCAGGGCCGGGGTCCCGACGTAGACGCCTAGCAGGACCGCCACGACGAGCCAGCTCCCAGGGGCCAACCAGCTCAGGAACCCGGACCGCTTGTCCTTGAGGGACATTCTCTGGCCCCCACGACCGCAAAGATAGGCCGGCGACGCTTGCCGGGAAATGGATCAAACGGCCCGGCGTGGACGGATCACCGGCATCAGGGCTCAGCGCGCGGTCAGCTGCCGCCGCTCTTCCATGACCAGGGTCGTCTTCGGCCCTGCCGCCGGGTCGGAGGTGTCCCGATACTCCAGCCGCACCACGATCGCCTTCGATCCTTCCGGGGTAGGGACGGTGAACCGCTCGGAGCGCGACTCCTGCGGCTTGAGGCGGGTGTCCTCCCCGACCGACGCCGCGCGCAGGAACAGGTCGGAAACGCTCGCCAGGACCTTGCCGCCCGCGTCGAGGAGGTCGCGGCGGTAGACCCTTTCCCGGCGATGGAGGAGCTCGCCGGAGCCGGCGTCGACGCCCACGGCGAGGACGATGGCCTTGGTCGACAGCCCGCCCGGCACGGCGTGGCCGACGCGGGCGTTGGTCACGACCACCTGCACGTCGGCGGACGCGCTCGTGCGAGTCAGCGACTCGATGCGGAGCTCCAGGCCGCGCCGGATCTGGGCGTAGCCGCTGCCGCCCACCATGCGGTGCAGGTTGATCGTGCGCTGCGTTCCTCCCAATCCCTCGGAGACCGTGCCGCCGGGGACGAGCGGCATGTGGCACTCCTGGCAGAGCATCCCGCGGGCGGGGTAGGAGCTGTCCTTCCACTCGCTGTAGGTCGAGAGCACCGCCACCCCCTGGGCGTTCCGGTGCTCGTGGCAGGCTGCGCAGAGGAGCGGGCTCGTCTTGTGGAGCGGGGAGTACTCGGTCTCGTGGGAGGGCGACTTCAGGTACTGGAAGGGCCCGAGCTTGACCTTCCCCGGCCTGAGCTGGAAGGGGTGATCGGGCTTGCCGAGGTCGACGTCGGCGACCGTGTGGCAGAAGTCGCACGTGATCGCCTCCATCGTCAGCGCCTGCTTCAACTCGTAATCGCCGGTGGCGAGGGTGGTCGGGGCGTGGCACCAGACGCAGCCGCGCCGGACCGCTTCCTTGTCGGTGGCGCTCCCCACGGCCCCCGCGAGCGCGTCCCGGTAGGACGCCTTGCCGAGCGTCTGCGCGTGGGCCGACTCCGACCAGTAGGTGTAGATCGTCTTGTGGCACGAGGCGCACGCCTTGGCGGCGCCGTATGTTCCTTCGACGGGGGCGGCCTCGATCGACCGGACGCTCGGGTCCGCCCCGAGCGCGATCACGGCGACGATCGCGAGCCGCGCACGCCTAACGGCCGGGGACAGTGGCATGAGTCCTCCAGAGGCCATCGGAGAGTATACCAAGAAGGCCCGGCCGTGAATGGGCGGGACCATGGGCGATTCGACGGAAACCGCACATTTTGGCCCGATCGTGGCCCGGTCGACACCATTTCGGGTTCCTCCACGCCGGGCGCAACTCGTGCGGGAGAGGAACCGTGCGTGCGGCCGGCCTCGTCGCTCCTCGAACGACTTCCGGTGATTCGCTCGTGACGAGCGCTGGCACGGAGGTTGAAGATGGTTATCTGTGCCGTGCGAAGGTGGGCCCATCATGTCGACACTGCAAACCCAGACCAGACGACTGGTGGGATTGCATGGAGTTGCCGCCATTCATGATCGAGTCAGGGCGCGCCTGGAGAGACGTCCGCGGAAACACGGCGCGCCGACTCGGCGACGCCGGGGCCGGCGCGAGGAGGAAGGGCATGAAGCAACGGGGGCTCGCGCGCGCACATCGGGAGCAGGGCCTCGACCGGCGGGGCGCACGAAACGACAAGAGGCCCCTGGTGTCGACCAAGCTGGCATATCGCGAGCCAACGGTGTGCGACGCCTGTGGCGCCGTCTACGTGCGGAAGACGTGGCGCCGCTCGCGCCGGAGACGCCTCCGGGCGCTGCTGGAGGAGGCCGATTGGGCGAGGTGTCCAGCGTGTCAGCAAGTACGTGAAGGCCGGTTCTACGGCCGGGTTCTTCTGCGTGGGGACTGGTTCCTCGACCACGAGGCGGACGTGCGCCGGCGCGTGGTCAACGTCGAGGCGCGGGCCCGCTACACCCAGCCGCTGCGCCGACTGGTGGCGATGCAGCGGCGGGGCGGCGCGGTCGAGGTGACCACCACGTCGCAGAAGCTCGCGCACCGTGTCGCCCACGAGCTGCAGAAGGCATTCGGCGGCCGGGCTTCCTACTCCTGGTCGGAGCGCGACGGACGACTGACCGCGACGCTGGCGCGTGATTGAGGCTCCCAGGACCATTGCGCTTCTCGTCACTCGACGGCGGCAGGGATCTCAGGCGATGGGCGCGTCCGCGAAACGCCCTTCGGGCCGCGGTCCTCTCGACCAGCCTGTTCGGTGCCTGCGATGGGAACCTGGTTACCAGCCCCGTCCCACCCAGCTCATCGCCTCCCTCCGGAGCCGTGCCCGGCCCGTCCACCGGTCCTACCCGCATTGCGCTCGTGTCCGCCGACCCCGTTCCCGGCTCGACGGTCGCGGGTTGCGGGAGCGGAGCCGCCGGCTGCGCGGGTCGCATCCGCATGGCCTTCCGTCTGACGCCAACGGGAACCGGACCCGTGCTGTGGTGCGCGGGCTTCCTGCACGCCGCCGACAAGACGGCCTGTCTGCAGGCTCGCACCGGCAGCCTTCTCCTGCGGGCGGGAGAGGCGCAGATGGTCGAGGTCGCGTTCGACTTGTCGGCCACGGGGGACCGCTGCCGAACGCCGCTCGAGATCACCGACCTCGCCCTCACCGTCGAGGGCACGACTGAGGTCGCCTCGCGTCAGGAGTGGGGGCTACGCTATCGCCTGGCGCCCTAGCCGAGGGCATGCGCGCAGAGGCTACGAGGACGGCCGCTCGTTGACGAGCGTCTCCGCTACCCGGGCGGTCGCGGCCTCGACTTCCGGCGATAGGCGGTGGTGGCCCACTTCGAAATCCTTGCCGAAGATGGCGTAGACGACCACGAAACGAGGGAGCTCCCCGAGCGCCCGTGCCGTCTCCACGGCTTCCGCCACGCCCCAGGAATGCGTCGAACCGTGCAGCAGGGAGGACGGCAGCGGCTCGCGGTGGGCCTCGAAGCGGCGCACGGATCCCGGTTCCCCGCCCTCGGCCGCGTCCACCAGGACCACCTGATCCGCTCCCCGCCAGGCGTCCATGAGGTCGCTCGCCCCGCCGTGCTGCTCGAGGACGAGCGCCCCCGGCGGAGGGCATTGGCGGACGAGGCGAGCCACCTCGAGGCCGGCGCCATCGTCGCCCCGGTAGCGGTTGCCCACCCCGATCACGAGTCTCCGCTTCACGCTCCGCACGTCGCCCCCCGTCATTGCCTTTCCACGCTGAGCTTGAGGAAGTGCGTCGCGCAGGAGATGCACGGGTCGTAGTTCCTGACCGCCTGCTCGCACCGTCGGGTCAGCTCCTCGTCGGGCAGGTCGAGGTGGTCCGCGACGAAGCGCCAGAGGTCCGCCTCGATCGTCTTCTGGTTCTGTGAGGTCGGGGGGACGATCTTGGCCTCGCGGATGAGGCCCCCGTCGTCGAGAGCGTAGCGGTGGTAGAGGATCCCCCTCGGCGCTTCCGTGCATCCGAAGCCGGTGCCCGCCCGCGGGACGAGGGGGACCGCCGGGGGCTCGGGAGGGTCGTAGGCGTCCACGAGGCGTAGCGCTTCTTCGCAGGCAAAGACGGCTTCCACCGCGCGGACCACGATGCTCCGGAAGGGGTTCCGGCAGGAGGGCCCGAGCCCGGCATCGCGCGCCGCGTGCTGCGCCAGCATCGGGAGCCGATCGAAGTTCAGGTTGTAGCGGGCGAGGGGGCCGACATGGTAGCTCCCGCGCCCGCGCAGGACGGAATGGAGGGCGTTGGAGTGCGGCACGTGCTCTTCGAGGAAGTGCTCCTCGTACTGGGCGACCGCGATGTCGAGCCCCTTGCTCGAGACCAGGCGGCCTTCACAGATCGGGTAATCGGTCGGGTGTCGAAGGGCGACGAATTCGTAGTCCCGCTCGAAGTCCGGGAACTCGAAGCCGGCGACCCACCGCACCGTCTCGAGGGCGGCGTCGCGCGCCCAGAGCAGCTCGTCGCGCAGGGCGAGGAGCTCGCTCCGGGCGGGGGCACGGTAGAAGCCCCCGAGCTTGACGTTGACGGGGTGGATCTCCCGCCCGCCCAGCACGGTCATGAGATGGTTTCCGGCCTTCTTGAGGCGGAGGCCGCGGCGCACGGCCTCGGGGTGGTCGGCCGCCATGTGGATGCCGCTCTCGTAGCCGAGGAAATCCGGAGCGTGCAGCATATGGACGTGAAGGGCGTGGCTCTCGATCCACTCCCCGCAGTAGAGGAGCCGGCGGAGATCCCGAATGGGGGCACTCACCGCCACGCCCCAGGCGTACTCGATCGCCTGGGTCGCGCTCATCTGGTAGGCGACGGGGCAGATCCCGCAGATCCGGGCGGTGATGTCCGGAGCTTCGTCGGCGCGGCGGCCCCGCAGGAGGGCTTCGAAGAAGCGCGGGGGCTCGTAGATCCGGAGCTTGACGTCGGCCACCCGGCCGCCGCGCAGCTTCACGTGGAGAGACCCCTCGCCCTCCACGCGGGCGAGGGTCTCGACGGTCAGGGTCCTAGTTTTGCTCGCGCTCATGGGCTTCGCTCGCGGACCGGAAGGCGGGGGCGTGGGCGTTGAACGTCTGGAAGGCGCGGACGAGGTCGGGCCCGGCCACTCCGAGCGACTTCCAGTGGCGGCCGAGGGACTCGGTGTTCGGTGACTCCATGGGCCCGAAGCAGCCGTAGCAGCCCCGGAGATAGGCGGGGCAGAGGGCGCCGCAGCCGGCCTGGGTCACGGGCCCGAGGCAGGGCGTGCCGTGGGCGACGGCCACGCACACGGTCCCGCGCGACTTGCATTCCACGCAGACGCTGCCGGTGGCGAGGTTGGGGCGCCGGCCGGCCAGGAGTGCGGAGAGCGCCTCGACGAGCTGCGCCTTGGAGATGGGGCATCCTCGCAGCTCCATGTCCACGCGCACGTGCTGGGCGATGGGAGTGGAGGTATCCAGGGTCGTCACGTACTCCGGCGTCGCGTAGACGGCGGCCACGAGCTCTCGGATGTCCCTTCCGTTGCGGAGCGCCTGGATCCCGCCCGCGGTGGCGCAGGCGCCGATCGTGATGAGCAGGCGCGACGCCTTTCGGACCTCGCGGATGCGCTCGGCGTCGTGGGGAGTGGTGATGGAGCCCTCCACCAGGGAAATGTCATAGGGACCCTTCACCACCGCCCGGGAGGCTTCCGGGAAGTTCGCGACGTCCACGCGCCCCGCGATCTCCAGGAGCTCATCCTCGCAGTCGAGGAGCGTGAGCTGACAGCCGTCGCAGGAGGCGAACTTGAAGACGGCGAGCTTGGGCTTCGGCGCCACCTCACACCTCCGCGAGCCTGAGGAACGGACGCACGCGGTCGTAGGCGAAGACGGGGCCGTCCCGGCAGATGAAATAGGGTCCCATCTGACAGTGACCGCAGAGCCCGATCGCGCATTTCATGTTGCGCTCCAGGGACACGAACACGCTCCCATCGGGCACGCCACGCCGGGAAAGGGCCATCACCCCGAAGCGGATCATGATCTCCGGCCCGCAGAGGAAGGCGACGGCGCTCCCGGGGTCGAAGGGCGACCGGTCGACGAGCTTGGTCACGACCCCCACCGCGCCCTGCCACTCCGCGGTGGCCCGGTCGACCGTCACCTCCACTTCCACGTCGAACCGCCCGCGCCACTCGCGCAGCTCCCGCGTGAAGAGGATGTCGCGGGGGGAGCGGGCGCCGTAGAGGAGGACGACCCGGCCGTATTGGCCGCGGTGGGCGAGCGCGTGGTAGACGGCCGGCCGCAGCGGGGCGAGCCCGATGCCTCCCGCGACGATCACGAGGTCGTGGCCGAGCGCGCTCTCCATCGGCCAGGGGGTCCCGTAGGGGCCGCGGAGACCGACCGTGGAGCCCGGGCCGAGGCGCTGCAGGGCCCGGGTCACGCAGCCCACGGCCCGGACGGTGTGCACGACGGTCTCGGGTCGTCCGGGATCGCCGCTGATGGAAATGGGGACCTCGCCCATCCCGGGAAGGGAGAGCATGTTGAACTGACCGGGGCCGAAGGCGAAGGGGCCGTCCGGGGGATCGAGGAGGAGGGTGAAGGTGTCGGCGGTCTCGCGCACGAAGCGCCGCACGCGTGCAAGGTCGCGGCCGCAGGGGATCGACGCGCCGGACCTCGGACCGGACCTCACTCGCGGCTGGCATAGAGATCCAGGAGCTGCAGCTGCGTCGCCTCCAGGCGGCTGATGACCACCTGGGCGAAGCGGCGCATGAGCTCGTAGCCCATGGCCGGGTCGCGCTCGCACTTGCCGCGCAGGCAGACTCCGTCCAGGGCGAGGGCTCGCACGAGCGTCCGCGCGCGGGCGTCGAAGTGGCACCGATAGGGCGGGAAGAGCCAGGACCAGCCCAGGACGTCGCCGGCGTCCACGGTCTCGATCGCGAGGTGGTCGCGGCCGGGGGCGTGCGTCTCCAGCGAGACGCGACCGTAGCGGATCACGTAGAACCGCTCGGCCGGGTCCCCCTCTCGGAACAGCAACTCTCCCGGCTCGAACTTGACGTTCGCCGCGCACCCCACCAGGGCGGACATGTGCTCCGGAAACATCCCCGCGAAGAACGGATGCTCCGCGAGCACATTCGAGAAGTCCGTGGTCGTCATGGCTCGCCTCCCTCGGACCGGGACGCGCCCAAAGCCCGCGCTTCCTCGGTGATGTCGATCCCCGCCGGGCACCACGTGATGCACCGACCGCAACCCACGCATCCGGAGGTGCCGAACTGGTCGTGCCAGGTGCAGAGCTTGTGGAGGAGCCAGTGGCGGTAACGGGCGGCCCCCGACGTCCGCACGCTCCCCCCGTGAATGAAGGAGAATTCGAGGCCGAAGCAGGAATCCCACCGCCGCGTCCGCGCCGCGCCACCCGTGAGGTCGGTGGTGTCCTCCATCGTCCAGCAGAAGCAGGTCGGGCAGACGAGCGTGCAGTTGGCGCAGGCCGAGGCAGCGCCGTGCCACCTCCTCCCAGCGGGGGTCCTCGTAGGAGGTGCGGAGCCGCTCGGGGAGCCCGCGGGTTTCGAGGGTGCGGCCCATGTGCGCCGCCGCCTCTACCACCGCCGCTTCCGCTGCTTGCACCTCCTCGCCAGTGGCCGCCCGGGTGGGAATGGCCGCCAGCAACTCCTGCCCTCGCGCCGATCCCGACTCCGCGAGGAAAAGGTGCGCGTCGTCGAGGACGAGCTCGGTCAGGGCGATGTCGAAGCCGGTCGTCGCGCGCGGGCCCGTCCCCATGCAGGCGCAGAAGCAGCTTCCGCCGGGCCGAGTGCAGTTGACCGCTACCAGGAAGGCCCCTTCGCGGCGGGTGAGGTAGGCGGTGTCGGTCACCGCTCCCCCTGCCATCACGCCGTCCAGCTTCGCGATCGCGGCCAGGTCGCACGGCCGCACTCCGACGAGCGCGTAGCGGGGCGGTGGGGCGTCTGCCTTCCCGAGGTCGCCGTTCGGGCCCGTACGCCACAGCGTGAGACGCGGGGGATGGAAGTACCTTTTCCAGGACTGCGGACCAACGGTGCAGGCAAACGCTCGGGGCCCGGCGTCCTTCCGCAGGCGGTAGCGGGCGGGCCCCTGCTCATCCCGCCAACCGATGGGGAGGTCGGACGCTCGCGGCAGGTCGTCGAGGACGACGGCGCCGTCCCGGACCGTGGGGCCGATGACGGCGTATCCGCGCTCGCGCAGCCCATCGAGGAGCCGGTCCAGAGAGGCGAACTCGAGCACGAGGGGGTCGGGGCTGGTCACGGGAAAGCTCCCATGCCATCGAGCAACAAGCGGCGTGCCAAACCGAGCGGACACGTGTGGCTCCAAGTGCCTGCCATTACAGGGCGGCGATGAGAGCGCTTTTCCACTTCCCTCGTGCGGGCGCAACTCTCGCCGACGGGCTGTAGGATCTGCGCGCGCGCCACGGAGACGATCGAGGCAGGGATCCGGCATCTGGGCGCGTCATCGAACGGCAGTTGGCGATCGGTCGCGAGCGCCAAGCCGCCCGGCGGGGAGGGCGGCGGCCGCGCATTCATCGCTGCCGCCCGAAGACTCTGCGTGCGCGTCGGGCGATCAGACGATTCCCCTGTGTGGAACCAGCAGCTTGCGAGGATCGCAGGCGGCACTGCTATTGCTTAAGCAGTGGCAGGAAGTGGGCAGGATGATCACCGTCGACCGCCGTGTCGTGTTCTGGAACGAAGGAACGGCCACCCTACTCGGCCGGCGAGCCGAGGAGGCCATGGGCCGGCACCGTGATGAGGTGCTGGGTGGACGGGACCTGTCCGGTAACCGGTTCTACGACGAAGCCTGCCCGATCCAAGGCAACGCCTGAGGCGCAGCGGGGATGCGCGGCGGTCGTTCGGGCCGAGGCGTCCTCCTCCGGCAGGGCGGCCCTTCTTGATCGGGGCCTGGGCGCGTCCCGGGATGCGAGCGCTTCCGGCCGCGAGGAACGCGACGAGCTCGTGATCCGACAGGTTTAAGGAGTCGGCGGCCAGGGCACGCGCGAGGCATGAGGGCGCGATACGGCCTCTCGTGGCGCGTCCACGGGGGAGTCGCGGCGGGTGACATTTTGCGCCGACGGTACGCCGAAGGTGAGTATCCTTGGGCTGGAGGGAACGGACGATGAGTGCACAAAGACAGAAGCCGGAATCGAAACCGAAGCCAGAGGCTGCCACCCCGTCCCGCGACGAGATCGAGCGCCGCGCTTACGAGATCTTCAGTGGCCGTGGCGAGGAGCCGGGTGACTCGACGCAGGACTGGCTCGAAGCAGAAAGGCAGTTGCGCGAGGAAGCCCGACGTGGCGCGGCCCGCGGGGCGTCTCGCAGCCACGGCCATGTGTTGACCCGTAACTGATCCTCGTCTACACGATCCTGCTGTGCTACAGGGAGTGGACCCCGGAGGAGGACGTCCGGCCGCTCATCTTCCTGATGTCCGACTGACGGCACATCCGTCCCCAAGGAGGCGCGCCATGCGCAAGTTCGCCGTCATGGGCCCTCAGGGCTGCGGCAAGGGCACCCAGGCAAAGCTGCTCGCCAAGGACCTCGAGATCGTCCACATCAGCGTGGGGGACATCCTCCGCTGGCACGTCCAGAGCCACACCAAGCTCGGCGCTCGCATCAAGCGGATCGTGGCCAGCGGCGAGCTGGTGCCGGACGAGCTGGTCGACGACATTGTGCGGGAGCGCCTGGACCACCACGACTGGAACTACGGGTTCATCCTGGACGGCTTTCCACGAAACGAGGCGCAGGCCCTGTTCTTCCTGGAGCGCTACGACGTCGATGCCGTGATCCTGATCGAGGTGTCGGACGCAGTCGTCTTCGAGCGCATCCTGAGCCGTCGGCTGTGCGCCAGGTGCGGGCTCGACTACAACCTGATCCTCCACCGTCCCGAGGTTCCCGACGTCTGCGACGTCTGCAAGGGCCGCCTGGTAGTGCGCCCGGACGACAACCCCGAAGCGGTCCGGGAACGCCTGGCGAACTACCGCGCCAAGACCACGCCGATCATCGAGCTCTTCCGCAAGAAGGAGCTGGTGGTGGCCGTGGACGGCGGGAGGCCCGCGGCCGAGATCCAGGCCGACATCCGCCGCCGCCTGGGCCTGGGCGCCTAGCGGACGTCCTCGCGATCGCCCTCCGGGCCGGGTCCGACGCAGAACTTTCGCAGAGACCTTGCTTGGACGCGGGTGATGCGCCAGGCAAGCGGACGAAGCTGCCGGACCTGACAGCCCAGGCAACCGCGGCATCTTGACTATCCCGGATCCCTTGGCGCAGACACGCCGTGCTGCCTGCGATGCAAGTACTAGTCAGGACGAGAGGATCGACTGTCGATCACCTGGCCCACGAAGCCCCGATTCACCCCGATCGCGCTGAGCATCGCGCTCACGAGTCGATTCTCGGGATATGACTGAGAATACTGGCAGAGTTATTGCTGGTCCTCTTCCAGGCATCCACCCTGCCTCGTCCCGGATCGCAAACGTAGTTTCGCCAGTAGCACCTTGTGGCGGAACGGCTAGAGAGAGGTAGGGAATGGAAAATTCACTCGCCAGGTTCTATCGCAGGTCCGGAGGGATGCTCAGGCGACGCTCCGTGGCTGCTGTGGCAGCGACCCTGATGCTCGTCGGCCTCACAGCCGGCCCCGCCATCGGGGCAACCATCGTTCCCCCGCTATGGACCGCCGGAGGCCTGTCCGCGGGCTTCGACAGCGCCGGCCAGGCCGAGCGGATGGCCGCCGATGCCTGGGGCAACGTCGCCATCGTGTCCGGCCCCGCCCGCGCGGTCAATCTCACGGTGACCTCGTATACGTCGGATGGAGCTCTGCGCTGGCAGAGCATGGTCAGCCCGAGCGCGGGAACGTTCAGGGGAGACTGGGTCGCGGCGGCACCGAACGGCGATTTCGTCGCGGTCGGCCACAACGTCACCTCCAGGGGGAATCCGATTGCGATCACCCTGGTGCGCTACGCATCCGACGGGACGCTCCTGTGGCGGGTGGACCTGGCCCGTACCTTTCCCGCCGTGGCGCGGTTGCTCGTCGATGCGGCGGGCGACACCTATCTGGCGTTCAACTCCGTCGGAAACGGCCAGGACATCCAGTTGCACAAGTACAACTCCGCCGGCGTCCTGCTCTGGGCGAAGGTGGTCGCGACGGGCACG
The DNA here is from genome assembly GCA_963742595.1 of uncultured Acidobacteriota bacterium. Taxonomy (GTDB): domain Bacteria; phylum Acidobacteriota; class Vicinamibacteria; order Fen-336; family Fen-336; genus CAVPGH01. The sequence goes on from CAVUMT010000005.1 coordinate 228,101, forward strand.
CTGGCCAACGATGTGGCCACCTCGCTGGCGCTGAGCCCGGACGGGGCCGACGTAGCGCTGACGGGGAGCATCACGGGTGGCGCCACCTGGATCACCGCGCTCTACGACACCAACACCGGCACCCGAAGGTGGCTGGTGACGGCCGCCGAGGGCGTCGCCACCCGCGACGTAACCGTGGATGGCGCGAGCGTGTACGTCACGGGCCAGGGCAACGTCGGAATCGCCGCCTTCCTCACCGTGGTCGCGTACGATCGCGCGACCGGAACGCGGTTGTGGCGCAGGGACAAGAGGCCGGCCGACGCCACCGGCGCCGCCGGTCTTCGGATCGACCTTGCGCCCGACGGGAGCCTGGTCGTGGCCGGACAAGCCGCGCGTGGCTTCTTGGACTGGTACACGGTGGCCTTTGAGACGATCGGAGCGGTCCGCTGGGAGGCCGTTCGGGATGGCGGATTGAACACGGACGAGATCCCGCGCGCCGTGCGTGTGATGGCCGACGGCACCACCGTAGTGAGCGGTCGCGGCGGTCCGAACCTTCCCGGCGGGTTCATCCCGGGTGTCACGGCCGGGTATGGGCCGGACGGCACCTTGCTCTGGGAGGCGTTCTCGAGGATGGAGACGGTCTGGGCTGACGCGCTCCCCAACGGCGACGTGTGCGCGACGGGAGGTTACGACGCGTTCATCACGTGCTGGCGAGTCTCGGGTGTCGTGACGGCGGTTATGTCCTTCAATCCCGCGACCGGCACGGCACCCTTGAGCGTCACCTTCGACGGCTCCGGGTCGACCTCACCCTCGGGATCGGTGACGTCGTGGTCGTGGGCGTTCGGCGATGGCGGCGTGGGCACAGGACCTGTGATCACCCACGTGTACACGAATCCGGGTACGTACACCGCGAGCCTGAGGGTCACCGACAGCGCCGGCGCTTCAGGCACCGCCACCGGTACCATCGTCGCGAAGCCGCTTCCTCCGCTCGCGCCGTCAAGCCTTACCGCCTCCATGTCCGGTACCCTGGTCATCCTGACGTGGCAAGACAATTCGTCGAACGAGTCTGGCTTCTCCATCGAGCGGTGCGAAGGCGCACGCTGTAGGAACTTCGCGAGCGTGGGCTCCCAGTGGCCCGGCTTCCCGAGCTACTCGGACTACACGGCGCTTTCCGGTCGAACCTATCGCTATCGCGTCCGCGCCTACAACGACGGGGGGTACTCACCGTACTCCAACATCGCGAGCGTGCGGACGCCGCGGTAAGTCAGCGGGCCGCCTCGCCCGGCCGCGCTACTCCAACCCCTCGACGACGTAGAGGTCGGAAAGCGTGCGGCGGTAGCTGTAGACGTAGGCGCGTCCGTCGGGAGTGGGCAGGGCCCAGGGAAGCCAGGAGACGCCCACCATGTCGGGAGGCTCCAGCCGGAGCCAGGGAGTGCGGCGGCCGGTGGCGAGGTCGACCCGGAGGAGGCTCGGCGGGTAGCCGGCGCGCCAGACGAAGATGGCACGGCCGTCATCGCTCCAGCGAACCGGCACTTCGCGCGCGCTCTCGTCCAGGCCGGCGATGGGGCGCCCCTCACCGCCTTCCACCGGGTAGATCCGGTAGCCCTCGCCGTACGAGAGGGCGAAGAACGAGCGGCCGTCAGGGGACGCGGGCTTGGAGGACCACACGAACATGCTGCCCTCGGGAGTCACGGGACGGGGCGGGCCTCCCGCGATCGCCTGCACATAGACTCGCCAGGTGTGGCCGGGCTCAGTCGCGGTGACGAGCAGGTGCTCGGCGTCGAGCCAGGTGACGGCACCGCAATCCACGAGCCCCTCCACGCGCACCGCCCGCGCCTCGCCGGGCCCGGTGGGCAAGAGCCGGATGTCGCCCGGACGATCAGGATCGAGAGAGAGCGCCCAGCGGCCGTCGGGCGAGAGAGCAGAGCCCGTCCCCACGCCCAGTCGAACGGCAGGCGAGCCGTCCGTGCCGCGCGCGTAGATCGCACGATCGGGTCCGCCGCCTTCACCCTGCTCGCTGAAGAGCAGAGTGCGCCCGTCAGGCGAGAGGTCGAGCACCCACGACCCGTCGAGCCAGGTGAGATCGCGCTCCTCCTTGTCGCCCGGCGCCTGGCCGCGGATCTCCGCCCGGACCAGGTCCCGCGAGAGCAGCACCCTCCCGTCGCGCGCCACGTCGCGCAGGACCATGGCCCCCGGGATGAGGGCGACCACGCGGCGCCCTCCGGAGAGGGTCAGGGCGTGGAGGGCGGTGGACCCCGCGGGTTCCTTCGCGGTGAGCCAGACCTCGTCTCCCGAGGGGGCCCAGCGCAAGCCCTGCATCTTGGCCGAGGTGAAGGCGTCGCGCACGCTGCGGAACCCTCGGCCCAACGTCGTCGCTTTCCCCTGCCGATCGACGACGACCACGGAGCCCGTCCCCCGCGCCTCCTCGCTCTCGTAGAAGGCGACAAGGTCGCCCTTGGGCGACACGCTTGGGCTCTGCAGCGCATAGGGCGACTCGTAGAGCACCTTCCCGATCGGGTACTCCAAACGCACGTTTCCTTTGACGGACCGCGTGACGGCGAGCGTGCCGTCGGGGGCCCAGTCCGCCTCGTCCACGTCTTCCGCGAGCTCGCGAGGCTCGCCTCCGGCGAGGGGCGCGCGGGCGAGCATCAGGCCCGAGGCCCGGCGCAAGAGGTAGGCGATCTCGCCCGACGGCGATATGGCACTCACCAGCCCGTCCGGCAAGCCGAGGGGGCGCGGCTCCGGGTTGCCCGGACGGGCGGAGTACGTCTCGAAGCCAGCTCCAGATCCCCGGACGCTGAATACGATGGTCTGGCCGTCCGGGGCGAACCGCGCGGCGCCGAGCAGGGCCCGGCGGAACGTGACCTGGGTGAAGGTGGGATGCGCGGTCGGGCCGCGCGAGCCCGCCAGGTAGCCGGCGGCGAGGAGCGCCGCCGCGAGGGCCGCAGCTCCCGCGACCCGGCGCCATCGGCGGGAGGCTGCGACCGGCAGGGCCGGCGACGACACGGTGATGGAGCCGAGGGAGACGGCCTCCAGCGCGAAGGCCACGTCGCGGGCCGATTGGAAGCGCTCCCCCGGCCGCTTCTCCAGGCAGCGCCGCACGATCCGCTCCAGGGCCGGGGGAAGCGCCACGCGCACGAACTCGGGCGGGTCGTCCTTCAGGATCGCGTGCATCATCTCGACCGCCGTGTCGCCCCGGAACGCCCGCTTGCCGGAGAGCATCTCGTAGAGGATCGCCCCCAGGGAGAAGATGTCGGAGCGCTGGTCCACGGGCTGGCCTCGGATCTGCTCCGGCGACATGTAGCCGGCGCTGCCGAGCACGGTGCCGGGGGCGGTGTTGTCTTCGAGGGTCCCCTGGGTCCGGGTCACGTCGGTGTCCAGCTCGGGCCGCACCTTGGCCAGGCCGAAGTCCAGGAGCTTGACGAGCCCCTCCCGCGTGACGAAGACGTTGCTGGGCTTCAGGTCGCGGTGGACGATCCCCTTTTCGTGGGCGGCGGCCAGGCCGTTCGAGATCTGGGAGGCGTAGTCCACCACCTTCCGCAGGGGGACGGGACCGGCCTCGAGCAGCGTGTGGAGAGTCTCGCCCTCCAGCAGCTCCGACACCACGAAGGGCGCGCCCTCGCTCAGGCCGATTTCGAAGATCGCGACTACGTTCGGGTGGTTGAGGGACCCCGCGGCCCGGGCCTCCTGCTCGAAGCGGCGCAGCCGGTCGGGGTTCCCGGCGGCGTTCGCGGGCAGGACCTTGATCGCGACCTCGCGGCCGAGCCGCAGGTCTCTCGCGCGGTAGACCTCGCCCATGCCTCCCGCGCCGAGGAGCCCGAGCACTTCGTGCTGTCCGAGCTTCGCGCCGGGCATGAGACGCATGCGCCCGGATTATAGGCGCCCCACGCCCTCGATCTGCTGCACGCAGTTCTAGCATCGTCGAAGGTGAGCGTGCCCCTCGATATGCATGCAGATCCGCTTCTAAGGCCTGACCACCACTAGATTGCCGGACTTCAGCCGGCCGTCAGCCCCGGTCTTCTCGTCCCCCTCGATCCAGAGCCGAAACACGTCGTGGCTGCCCTGGCCATTGTCCTCGACGTAGGCGAGGTACGTCCGGCCGTCGCGACCGACACCGGCGAACCAGGCGGTCCGGCCGGTGATCGCGAGCGCGATCGCATTGGTCGAGACGAAGCGGTCGCTTCCCTTGCGATAACTGAACGCTCCCCAGACGCTACTGCCGTTCGACGCGACCAGGACTTCTGCGTGACCGCCCGACAACGGCGCCACGAGGCCACTCGTGGCGCCACGCGTCTTGATGGCGGTTGCGAACGTCCACTCGCTGGCCTGCCTGGTCAAAACCGTGATCTCGACGTTCGCGAGGTAGTAGCGCCGCGCGCTCACGCACGGATAGATGGGGAAACCAGTGACGCAGTTCAGGATCTGCGTTCCGTTCCGGAATACCATGAACGTTTCCAGGGTCGTGCCAAACGGCAGCAACCAGGTCTGGAAGGCGAACGTGATCCGCAGCGGAGGCCCGGTGGGCGCCGGCGGTGCGGTGATGGCCACCGACGCGTCCCCGAACGACCACGCAGTCGGAGGCTGACGCCACGCCCGCTCGCTGATCGACATGAAGCCCGGGTTCCACGTCTGGACGGTCGTCTCGATGAAGTCGAGGCCCGTTGCGCCGTCGTGCTCCGGGTCGGTCGTCAGGGTATAGGGGAGCGACTCGGCAATCGCGCTGACGAACTCGCCCGTGTCGTCGTCGACGATCAAGATCCCGGTCTCGTCCAGGAGAGTCCCGTCGTCGGGGCGAAGGAGCCTTACGATGAACCTCTCGTCCAGCTCGTCGAGCAAGTCCCCGTTGACCGTGACGGAGATCGTCTGGACGTTCACGGCTCCCGGTACGAAGGTGAGACGGCCGTTGGCGGCCAGGTAGTCTCCGGGCGCGATCGCCTCGAGGTCCTCCGTTGCGTAGTCGACGACTACCGTCCTTTGGCTCGGGGTGACGAGGACCACGAAGGTCGCCGTAGTCGTGCCAGCGTCGCCCTCGATCACGGTGGAGCCGGTGATCGTCATCTCCGGATCCGGTTCGTCGTCAATGATCGTGCCCGCGCCTTGGGAGTCCAGGATCGTCCCGTTGACCGGAGCGGACAGGTTTATGGTGAACGTCTCGTTCACCTCCGCGATGGTGTCCCCGACGACCGCGACGTCGACCGTCTGGGTCGTCACGCCAGGGGCGAAGGTGAGCGGGCCGGTCGGTGCCATGTAGTCGTAGAATGTGGTCGCCGTCCCGTCGGCGCTGGAGACGTCCACGGAAACCGTCTGGCCGCTCGGCGCACTCAGGCTGACCGTGAACGTCGCCGTGGTGGTGCCCGTGTCGCCCTCGGTCACGGTGACGTCGTCGATCGAGAGGGCCGGGTTCTGCGACGGCTGCCAGTCCGGAGAGAAATCGGACAGGCTGGTGAGACTCACCTGCTCCGTCCCGTCGGCGTTCATCGCGTAGATCCCCGGGATCCCGGTGGCGCCGTCGAGCCTGGTGAAGGCGATCCTCTGCCCGTCGGGCGACCAGGCGGGTCCGTAGTCGTCCTCCGCCAGGTTGTTGGTGAGATTCAACTGCCCCGACCCGTCCGCGTTCATGACGTAGACCTCTGCGTAGAAGTCGCGGTCGCTCGTAAAGGTGATCATCTGCCCGTCAGGCGACCAGTCGGGTTGGGCGTCATTCGCCGCGTTGTTGGTGAGATTCACCGGCACCCCAGTGCCGTCGGCGTTCATGACGTAGACGTCGGCGGAGCCGTTGCGGTAGCTGGTGAAGGCGATCTTCTGCCCGTCCGGCGACCAGGCGAGATCGCCGTCATCCACCGGGTTGTTCGTGAGGTTCACCCTTCCCGTGCCGTCGGCGTTCATGACGTAGACGCCGAACTGGTTGGAGATGTTGCTGCTCGTGAAGGCGATCTTCTGCCCGTCGGGTGACCATGCGGGCCAGGAGTCGTCCCAGGGAGTGTTGGGAGTGAGGTTCAGCAGTCCGCCCCCGTCGGCGTTCATCACGTAGACGTCGGCGGAACCGTTGCGGTAGCTGGTGAAGGCGATCTTCTGCCCGTCGGGCGACCAGGCGGGGAGGATGTCCAACGCCGGATTGTTGGTCAGGTTCAGCGGCTCCGTCCCGTCGGGGTTCGTGACGTAGATCTCGTTGTTGCCGTCGCGGAAGCTCACCATCGCGATCTTCCCGTTCGCACCCTGGAACGCGGCCTGGGCAACCGGGGCGAGTGAGGCGGGGCCGGCGGCGAGGACGAGCGCCACCATCAAGCGGACATTCCGTCTCAGCGCGTCAAGTCTCCACTTCATTTGGGCCTCCCGAGCGTCCCCGCGACGGGGGATCTCCGTCACATGCAAACGCGCAAAACGGGGGCCGAACCCCTCATCCCGTGCGTCGCTGATGCCGTCCCGGGGGTGGACCTGACCTATCGGTGGCGCCGGAGGACCATCGCGACCTCGTCGCAGCAGAGACGCCGGGGACACGTAGCACAGTCGGTCTGAACCTTGTCCGGGAACCGCTGGCGCCACGTCGGCACAAAACCCAGCGCCTCGAAGAAGGATGGACGACGCGTGAGGGCCAGGACCTCGACGAGAGCGCGATTTCGCGCGTCCTGAAGAAGGCGACGGGCGATCCGGCGGCCCACCCCGCAGCCGACGGCGTCAGCGCGCACGGCCAGGGAACGGATCTCGCCCAGCCCGGCGGACAGCTGGGCGAGCGCACCGCAGCCCACGATGACCTCCCCGTCGGCGCCGTCCACGACCACGACGACGAAGTCGGGCAGACCGGCCCGTAGCGAGGCGTCGTTCCGCCAAAGGAGCAGGCCGCGCTCGGCGTACCCGTTGATCAGCTCGAGCAGGGCACTCACGTCGGATGGCTTCGCGCCACGCACGGTCACTCGGGGGCCGCTCCACGGTCCTGGGATGCGGCACCAAGGGTCGCTCCCGAGGGCCGCCCTCTCCGCATCGACGTCCCGGGACCACCCGTCGGCTATCGGCACGGGGCATGGCCCGTGTTCTGGCACGGGCGGCGAGCACCACGGGCCGCTTCCGACCCGACCGTGCCTTCTCCCTTCTCCTCCAGCCGGAGAAAAATGACCCCCGCCAGGATGAGAGCCAGACCGGCCAGCCTGAGCGGCGAGAACGCCTCTCCCAGCCAGGCGACGCCGAGCAGCACGGCCAGACCGGCCTCGAGCCCCAACACCAGCACGTAGTTGACGCTGACCTCGGAGCGCTTCATGGCCAGGGTCTGCAGCGCGGCTCCGACGCCGAAGCAGGTGAACACCATGACGCTGGGCAGCGCATGCGCGAAGCCCTCCGCCTTCCTCATGAAGACGCCTCCGACCGTATAGGCGCTCGCCGCGAGCACACTGAAGAGCAGGGTCATGGTCAGGCCTGCCGCGTCAGGTAGGTCACGCGGATGGTGGCCGGCCGGAAGTGCTCGTGCACGACGGCACGAACGGTCTCGATGTCGAAGGCCTTGCAGCTGAAGACGTCGATGTAGGCGTCGCCGTTTCGATCGACGAAGTGGCCGGTGATCGAGCTGGTCTCGATCAGCTGGACCAGCGAGTAGCCCGCCGCCTCGGGGTCGTGGGTGGCGAAGTGCTCGCAGACGGGATCGCCATGGGCGCGCATATCGATGCGGGCGACCAGGGCCCTGACCCAGGCCACGATCGTCCCGCGGTCACGAATGGCGTTCAGGTCGCTCCCGCGGCAATCGAGAACGAGGTGGTATCCCCAGTATGGCGCCCGGCCTGACTGCCGGGCCGGCTTCGCAGCGGCGACGACCGTGGACGTCATGGGTGGCCTCCAGTCGGCATCGGATTCCCTCGCTTCACGCGGCTCACAACACTACATAGGCAAATCGGGGCCAAAACGGCTCAGTCGCTCGGTCGCCGGCCTTCGAGCCGTCTTCGCGTGCGGGGCGGAGGGAGTCGGTCGGCGGGGGGTCCTCGCGTCAGCGGCTCGCGGGTCCGAGGGCCGCATAGGCGCGGGCCGTCTCGACGACGTCCGGATGGGCTCGTCCCAGCCGTGCGCTCCGGATGGCGAGCGCGCGCTTCAGGCAGGAGGCGGCCTCGTCCGATGCTTCGCGGCGCGCCAGCAGAGTGCCGAGTCCGTTGAGAGCCCGCGCCACGTCGGGGTGATCGGGTCCCTGGGCCTTCTCGGCGATCGCGAGGGCCTCGCGCAGGAGCGACTCGGCCTCGGCCGATTTCCCCTGGACGGCGAGGACGCCGCCGAGGCGCACGAGCGTCTCACCCAGGGCGGGGTGTCCCGCTCGCAGCACCTTCTGCTGGAGGGACCGCGCACGCTCGAGCGCCTCCCGCGCCTCCTCGACCCGTCCCTGCCGCAGCCGCACGTCGGCCAGCACGTTCAGGGTGGACGGGATTTCCGGGTTCGAGGGGTTGGTCCTCTCGGCGGCGGCCAGCGCTCGCGTCACGAGCGCGTCCGCGTCGGTGGCGCGCCCGCGTTTCAGGGCCACCTTCCCCAGGCCGCGGAGGCAGCGGACCGTATCAACGTGGTCCGGTCCGAGGGTCTTCTCGTCCGTCGCCAGGGCGCGCTTGAAGGCAACTTCGGCGGCATCGAACTCCGCGAGGCGATAGTGCAGCTCGCCGAGCGTGGCCACCGTCCAGGCCGTGGTGGGATCGTCCGCCCCGATCGTCTTCTCCTCGATCGCGAGCGTGCGCTCGAGCGTCTCGCGCGCCGCCGGGTAATTGGCTTGGAGCAGGTAGGTGAGACCGAGGTTCTTCAGGTCGATCGCGGTCTGGCGGTTGTCGGGTCCGAAGACGCGCTCGCGAATGGCCAGTGAGCGCTTGAAAGTCGTCTCCGCATCGGCCTGGCGGCCTTGTCGACCGTACATGCCCGCCAGGTTGGTGAGGGTGAGGGCCACCGAGGCGCTGTCCGCGCCGTACACCTTCTCCTTGATCGCGAGCGCGCGGAGCAGGAGGGGTTCGGCCTCGACATCGCGGCCCAGACGACCCAGCGTGTTCGCCAGGTTGCTCAGGGTCTTCGCCAGTTCCGGATGATCCGCGCCCAGCGACTTCTCCGTGATGACGATGGAGGTTCGCAGCGCGCTCTCCGCGTCTGCGAAGCGCCCCTGGCGGAAGAGGGTGCCGCCAAGGTCGCCCCACGCCGCTCCGACGTCCCCATGCGCCGGCCCCAGCTCGCGGGTCAGGGTTTCGACGCCCTGGCGCAGGAGAGACTCCGCTTCGGGCAAGCGGGCGTTCTCCCGCAACACGTTGGCGAGCGCGCATTTGATGCGAGCCTCTTCGACCGGGTCTGGGCTCGGCGCGGACGAAAGACGCGCGAGCGCCGTGCGGAAGGCCTTTTCCGCGACGGCGTCCTGTCCCCGGTCGCTGTCGAGGAGCCCCATGGAATGGAGCGTCCGCACCACCTCGGGATCCTGGGCGCCCAGGAGCCGCTCGCGGTCCGCCAGGGCCTCCTCGAGCAGCGGTTTCGCCTGGTCGTAGAGACCGAGCTTCCGGTAGATCTCGCCGATCACGGTCTGCAGCCGCGCCCGCACGAGAGGCTGGGCCTCCAGCTCTCCGTGGATCCGTCCGGCGCCGCGGTCCAGGAGCTCGCGCGCCGTGACGGTGTTGCCCTTGGCCGTCCCGGGGTCCGACACCTCGAACAGCTCGACCAGGAAGTCCGACACCTGGCGCGCGGTCTCGGCCTCCGCGCGCGAGGCGCGCTCCGCCCGGGTGGCCCGGACCGCCTGGGTGGCGGCCAGCGCCGCGCCCGTCACCAGGGCCGCGATGGCGAGCGCGGCCGCCACCATGGGCGTGCGGTGACGGCGCATCAGCTTCTTGAGCCGGTAGGTCCGGCTCGGGGGGCCGGCCAGCACGGGCTGGTCGCCCAGGTGGCGCTGGAGGTCCTCGGCCAGCGCGATCGCCGTGTCGTACCGGCGCGTCCGGTCGACTTCCAGGGCCTTCATCACGATCCAGTCCAGGTCGCCCTGGAGCCGCCGCCGGAGTCCAGTCGGGGTTGTCGCTCTTCGTGCGGCCACCTCCGATGCGGCCGACGCGCTACTCGCGACCCGCCCGCTCGGCCGCAGCACCTCGACCTCGCCCCGGGCCAGGGCCACCAGGAACTCCGCGTACCCCTTCTGCGCGGGATCGGAGGGCAGGCACCCCGTCAGAAGCTCGTACAGGATCACCCCCAGCGAGTAAACGTCCGTCCGCGTGTCGACGTCCCCCGCGCGTCCCGCCTGCTCCGGGCTCATGTAGGCGGGCGTTCCCAGGGCCTGATCGGCGCGCGTGAACTCGGTGGCGCGTCCGGGGGCGTCCTTACCCACCGCCTTCGCGATCCCGAAGTCGATGATCTTGGGCAGGGCGGCGCCGTCGCTCTCGGCGACCAGGACATTCGACGGCTTCAGGTCACGGTGGATCACACCCTTCTGGTGGGCATGCTGGACCGCCCGGCAGACGAGCGCGAAGAGCTCGATCCGGCGGTCGACGGGCAGACGGCTCCGGTCACAGTGCTCGAGTAGCGGGATCCCGTCGACGCGCTCCATCACGAAGTAGGGGCGACCCGAGACCGTCTGCCCGGCGTCGAACACTCGAGCGACGTAGGGATGGTCCATGGCGGCCAGCGCCTGTCGCTCGGTCATGAAGCGGGCCACCGTCTCCTTGCTGTCCATGCCGAGCTTGATGATCTTCAGGGCCACTCGCCGGCGCACGGGCTCCAGCTGCTCGGCCGCGTAGACGACACCCATGCCGCCCTCTCCGAGCACCTCGGCCAACCGATAGGGGCCGATGAGATCGGGCGCGTCTTCGAGGGACAGCGAGCGCAGCGGGCGGAGCGTGTCGACGGCGGCGCGCTGGTGTGCCGCCAGCAGCCGCTCGATGCGCTCCTGCAGCCGCGCGTCGCCCGCGCAGGTCCGCTCCAGGTACGCGTGCCGCTCGGTGGGGGGCAGCTCCAGACAGGCGTGGAACAGCTCCTCCTCCCGCGCGTGGTTCGGGCTCGCCATCAGGCCTTCATGTAGTCGTACAGCCAGGCCCGCGCGTACGACCAGTCGCGCTTCACCGTCGCCAGCGAGCGTCCCGTCAGGTCCGCGATCTCCGGGAGGCTGCAGCCGCCGAAGTACCGCAGCTCCATCACGCGCGCGAAACGCTCGTCGACGGCCGCGAGCGCGACCAGGGCTTCGTCCAACGCGAGCATGTCCAATTCCGGGTCGGGAGACTTCACCTTCAGATCGTCGAACGTCACCCGGATCGCGCCGCCCGCCCTCTTTCGCGCCCCCTTCCTCCGGGCCTCCGCGACCAGGACCTGGCGCATGGCCCGGGCCGCGGCGCCGAAGAAGTGCGCCTTGCTGTCCCAACGGGTCTCGCCCTGGAGGATGCGAAGGTAGGCCTCGTGAACGAGCGCCGTCGGCTGCAGCGTGCTGCCGACGATCCGGCCGCGCATGAGCGAGTACGCCATCCTGCGCAACTCGCCATACACCAGCGTGACCAGCGACTCGAACGCCTGCGGCTGGCCGGCGTTCACGTCCTGGAGGAGCCTCGCGAGGTCGTCTCCCATGGCGGGTGCCGTGACTACCTTGGCGGCGTGAGTATGGCGCACGGGAAGCGCGCGAGCAAGGACGAAGCGACGATCCCCGCGTGACGCGCACGAGCCGAGCATCAAACTACCTACTGAATATCTACAGATCCTCTTGACGGGAGGTTCGGCGGGCCCTATTATATCGATGGTCGATATATCGATGATGGATAGACAGCACGCCCCGGAGTCGCTGCGGCCGCTGCCCGACGCCGAGCTCGAGATCCTCCTCGCTCTGGTGGGGGGCGAGGCGCACGGTTACGCGATCATGCAGGCGGTGGAGCAGCGCAGCGACGGGCGCACGCGGCTCGGTCCAGGGACGCTCTACGCGGCCCTCAAGCGCCTGCTCTCCGCGCGCCTGATCGAGGAGTCCGGGAAGCGTCGCGACCCCGAGGGCGCCGCCGCCCGCCGCCGCTACTACCGCCTGAGCGCCTTCGGCTCCCAGGTGCTCGCGGCCGAGCTGGACCGGCTGTCGGCCCTCGTGCGGCACGGGCGCCGGCAGCTGCGCCTCTCGCCGCTCTGGGGACGCTCGTGACGGCGGCCGGCCCGGCCGTGCTGCGCCTGTCCGGTCGTGTGTATGCCGGGCTGCTCCGCGCCTACCCGGCCGGCTTCCGCGCGGAGTTCGGCGGCGAGATGGCCCTCGTCTTCTCGGAATGCGGCCGAGCGGCCTGGCGGCGCGGCGGTGCTTTCGGCGTCTGCGCGTCTGTGGGGACGCACCCTGCTCGACGTGCTCGCCTCGGCCCCGCCGCTGTGGGCCGAGCGCCTGGAGGAAACCATGGGCCTCTGGTTGGCCGATCACGGTCTCGCGGCGGGCGGGCTCGCGCTGCTCGCGCTGGGAGCGACGGTGTGGCCCCTCGCGCTGCCGCTGGGATGCACGGCCCTGGGCCTCGCGTTCTTCGCCTGGGTGGCCGAAGCCGACGGGATCGCCCTGCCCCGCCCGGGGCGGGTGGCGATCAGGACGTACGGCTGCTGGGAGACCCCCTTGGCATTCGCCGTCCGGCGCGGGCAGGCGGTGCTGCTCTTCTCCCGGGATGACGAGCCCGATCGCACGGCATGGTCGGACATGTACATCGTGCGCCAGCGGCCGGACGCCGCCCCCGTGGATCCGCGGTGGGAGCTTCCTCTCGCCCCCGTGAACGATTGGTCGCTGCGGGGCCGGGTCCCGGCCGCGAGCCTGCGCTTCGAGCACCACGAGCGGGTGAGCTACGTCACGCGAGGCTCCCTCGAGCGCGCGCTCGCCGGCACCGCGGCTTAGGAGAGGAGGCGGCCATGTCCTGGATCCGGTGGAATGCCCTGACGGGAGCGGCGGTGATCCTGGGGGCGGCGGTCGCCCTCCTCCCCGGGCCGGTGGAGTCCCAGGCGCCCGACATGCCGCTGGTGCGCACGAGCACGAGCGGCGTTCTCCAGGCGGTGGACCCCACGCTGAACGGGATCGTCATCAAGTCGGACGCGGGCGAGCGCCTGGGCTGGGAGCTCGCGCCGGGGGTGATCGCCGAGGCCGGGAAGTTCAAGCCCGAAGCCCGCGTGCGGGTGATCTACCGGCAGGCCGGTCCCTCGGACAGCGCGGTCACGGCGATCGGCTTCCCCGGTGCGGAGAAGAGTCCCCTCTACGTCAACGGCACCGGCTCGAACGTCGTGCTCCGCCTCGGCCCCGCGGCGGGGGGCAAGTGCGGAGGCCCGAGCGCCAGCATCGCCGCGGAGTTTCCGTTGCCGCGTCTCGGCTCCATCGCGGACCCGGCCGCCTGCTGGTGTTGCGCGGGGTCGAACGAGACGTGCACCCCGGCCAACCACTCCGAGGTTGGCCGGATCATCCTCGCCCAGTGTTTCAGCGACGACGGTTTGTAATCGGGTCTTTGGGGAGGCCCGGGGGCCCGAGCACCGTACTACCGCAGCCCGTCGGCCGTGTAGAGCTGCGAGAGCACGCGCTTGTAGCTGTAGAAGTAGGACGCGCCGTCCTTCGTGATCTTGAACTCCGAGATGGAATAGACGCCGCTCGAGTCGGGCGGGCTGAGCTTTTTCCACACCTGGCGATGGCCGCCGTCTACCGCCAGCAGAGAGACCTCTGACGGCATCTCGCCCCGGTGGAAGACCCAAAGCGATCGTCCATCGGCGCTCCAGGCCGCGGGACGATCGCCGGGACGGGAGGACGGCACCTGGCGCGGGTTGCCGCCCTCGACCGGCCAGAGCGAGATGCCGTCTTCGGGCCCCACCGTCGCCGCCCACTTCCCGTCCGGCGAGATCGAGAGGGCCCAGACGTTCTCGGGCGTGAGCGGCCGCGGGGGGTCGCCTTGCAGGTTCTGGACGTACGCCCGCAGGCTTCGGCCTTGCTCGATACCGTTGAAGAGGATCCGGCGCCCGTCGGGGAACCACATGGCACCCCGGTAGGCGGCGATGCCGTGGGCGGGCAGCAGGACGGGGTCGCCGCCGACTCCCGCGGGCAGCACCACGAGCTGGTTGCCCGACGGGGTGGTGGCCAGGACTTTCCGGCCATCCGGCGAGAAGTCGTCGCCGAAGCCGGCATTGAGGCCGAGATGAGTGGGCGGCGAACCGTCGGTCCCGCGGATGTAGACCCCGAAACGGTCATCGAACAGGAGCATCCGTCCGTCCTCCGACAAGTCGGAGAGACCCGAGGTGTCGAACCAGGACAGGTCGCGCTCCCCGGTCTGTCCGGGAGGGACCCCGACGAGAGCGGTCCGTTCCTCGTCGCGGGCGAGCAGGACCCTCCCGTTGCGCGCGATGTCCCACACCGTCAACGAAGAAGGAGTCTGGAGGATCAGGCGCTCGCGGCGATCGAGGCCCACGGCGCGGAGGGCGCGCGTCGTGCGCGACGCTCCTGCGGCGAACCAGATCTCCTTTCCGTTCGGCGACCAGGCGAGGCCGCGGACGCTGGGCCAGCTGTCGGTGAGGGGCGTGATGCTGCCGTCGAGATCGACGAGCATCACTTTCCCTCCCGACCCGCGCCCGGTCGGGTCCTCCAGGAAGGCGATGCGGCGGCCGTCGCGGGAGAAGCGCGGTGAGCGTATGGAGCCCGTGGTCTTGAAGAGAGAGCGGCCCACGGGGTACTCGAGGCGACTCTCCCCGGCGGCGCCGGTCGAGCGGGCGACCGCGAGCTGCGTCCCCGAGAGATCCCAGTCCGCGTCCTCCACGTCCTCCGCCAGCTCGCGCGGAGTGCCTTCCCCGAACGGCGCCTCCGCCAGTGTCCCCACGAAGCGCTCGCCCATGACGAACCGGCGATTCAACGACAGGGCGAGCTTGGCGCCGCGCACCGCGAGGACGTCCGAACCCTTGTGGCCGAGCAGACGCGACTCGGGGCCGTCGGGGCCGCTGATCCACCAGACGTCCAGGGGCCGACCCTCGCGCGCCTCGCTGAAGACGACCGCGCCTCCCTCGGAGACGAAGCGCGCGCCACCGATGCGGCCACGGCGAAACGTGAGCTGCTCGAAGGAAGGCGGAGGTCGTCGCAGCATCCCCAGGAGCACCGCCGCCGCGCCGGCCAGGACGGCCACGGCAAGGACCGCGAGGACGAGCCCGAGACGGCGCACGCGATCGGGGACGGGCGATCGCGGCGAGTCCTGGAGCTGCCGGAGGTGGAAGGCCAGGTCCCGCGCGGACTGGTACCGCTCTTCCCGGTTCTTCTCCAAACAGCGTTGCACCACCCCCACCGCGGCGGGGGAAAGGGCGGGGTTCCCTTCCAGCAGGTTGGGCGGCTCCTCGCTCAAGACCGCGCGGGTCGTTTCCGTGGTGGTGGCTCGTCGGAAGGCGGGCTCGCCCGCGAGCATCTCGTACAGGACGGCGCCGAGCGCGAAGAGGTCGGTGCGGTGGTCCACCGCATCCCCCAGGAGCTGCTCCGGCGACATGTAGCCGAGGGTTCCGTGGGCGCCGCCCGGCTTCGTGTCCAGGTCCACCGTGGACTTCTCGGAGTCGACCGACCTCAGTGGCTCGCTCAGCTTGACCAGGCCGAAGTCGAGGAGCTTGACGCGGCCGTCGGTCGTGATGAAGGCGTTGCTCGGCTTGACGTCGCGGTGCCAGATCCCCTTCTCGTGGGCCGCCCCCAGTGCCTCCGCGATCTGGATGGCGAAGTCGAGGGCCTTGCGGTACGGCAGCGGAGAGCGGGACATCCGCTTTCGCAGAGTCTCCCCCTGGAGGAGCTCGGAGACGACGTAGGGCACGTCGCCCTCGGTCCCCACGTCGAGGACCGCCATGATGTTGGGGTGGTTCAGGCTGCCGGCGGCGCGCGCCTCGCGAAGAAGGCGCGTGGCGTGCTCGGGCGTGGCGGCGAGCGAACGGTGCACGATCTTGATCGCCACGTCGCGCCGCAGCCGGGGATCCCGCGCGCGGTACACCTCACCCTGGCCTCCGTCGTCCAGCGGTCCCACGATCTCGTACGGGCCGAGGCGGTCGCCGGGCGAGAGGCGGAAACCGGCCTTCGGGGGCTCGGAGTCGGGCTCGGGCTCGGTCACGCGAGGCGCCCCCTATGGCTTGGGTGGATCCGGACGTGGGCTTGGCAGAGGGTGGCTCTCACTTTCGTAGGTGAACCGACGGACAAAGCCGATCGAGAACTGCCACGAACCGCTGATATCGCCCGCTTTCCAGACGTAGTCGACTTGAAAGCGGGGAGCCCATCCCCTCCCGCCCCAGGTCCAGTCGAGTCCGGCGCTGGCAACGAATGCAAACGCGGTGTCGCTGGGGTGTATCCCGCCCACGCGGTCAACGACCCCCATCTTGAATTGTCCGTAGGGCATGACGGGATGGTGATCGTGGCCGGGGAGGGTCAATCGGAAGCCGCCAGCGAGGGTGACTTGTGTCACGTCCTGCTCGACCGGGCCCTCCGTTTCGCCTCCAATGAAGTGGACGGCCGCGTCGGCGACAAGGCCAAACCAAGGGTGGTCGTGGGATGGCGTCCACGCTCCGCCCGTTTGAAAGCCGTAGATCCTGATCTCGGAGCCTTCGGCGTTGGCCTTCGAGAAGGCCACGCACATCTCCGCCTTGTGGTCGCCCGCAAGAGCACCGGTGGGAACGAACAACGCTACGACGACAATCCAGAATCGCCGCAAGCCCATTGAATTCTCCTTCCACGGGGGGGCTGCGACCGAACGGCGAGGACCGGGTACCGCCGCCCCCACCTGCATCGGATGTTCTTGGGCCGGTATGCTACGCGCTCTCGGGAGTCAATACCATCACGAACCGATGGATCGGGTTGGCGATGGGTTAGGCGTGGTTCCGAATCACCGGCGACTAGGCGACGTCGAAACGGTCGAGGTTCATCACCTTGTTCCACGCCGCCACGAAGTCCCGGACGAACTTGGCCCGCGCGTCCGAGCTTCCGTAGACCTCGGCCAGGGCCCGGAGCTGGGAGCTGGACCCGAAGCTGAGATCGACACGCGTGCCGGTCCACTTCAGAACACCCGTCTTGCGATCGCGCCCTTCGAACACGTCCTTGGCGTCCGATGCCGCCTTCCACTCCGTGCCCATGTCGAGCAGGTTCACGAAGAAGTCGTTGGTCAGCGCTTCCGGCCGCTTGGTGAAGACGCCGTGTGGGGACTTTCCGACGTTGGCGTTCAGGACGCGCATCCCGCCCACGAGCACCGTCATCTCCGGCGCGGTCAGCGTCAGCAGTTGCGCCTTGTCGACCAGCAGAGCCTCCGCGGGTACGGTGTACTTGCCCTTCAGGTAGTTGCGGAAGCCATCCGCGATCGGTTCGAGCACGGCGAACGAGTCCGCATCGGTCTGCTCCGGCAAGGCGTCCATGCGTCCCGGCGTGAAGGGGACCTTCACGTCGTCACCCGCCTTCTTCGCGGCTTGCTCGACGCCCGCGCAGCCCGCGAGAACGATCAGGTCCGCGAGCGAGACCTTCTTGCCGCCAGAGGCCGCCTTGTTGAACTCGCCCTGGATGCCCTCCAGCGTCTTGAGCGCCTTCGCCAGCTCGGCCGGCTGGTTGACCGGCCAATCCTTCTGGGGCGCGAGGCGGATGCGCGCGCCGTTCGCGCCGCCCCTCTTGTCGGAGCCGCGGAAGGTGGACGCGGACGCCCAGGCGGTCGAGACCAGCTGCGAGACCGACATCCCTGAAGCCAGGATCTTGCCCTTGAGGGAGGCACTGTCCTTCTCGTCGATCAGCTTGTGATTGACCGCGGGGATGGGATCTTGCCAGAGGAGCTCCTCGGACGGCACCT
The DNA here is from genome assembly GCA_963742595.1 of uncultured Acidobacteriota bacterium. Lineage (GTDB taxonomy): Bacteria > Acidobacteriota > Vicinamibacteria > Fen-336 > Fen-336 > CAVPGH01. The sequence goes on from CAVUMT010000005.1 coordinate 245,797, forward strand.
CCGGGCCGAGATAACGGGCGCGAGGGCCCATGTCGCGGTGCGTCAGCTTGAACCACGCACGGGCGAAGGCGTTCGCGAACTCGTCCGGATTCTCGAAAAAGCGCCTCGAGATCTTCTCGTAGGCCGGGTCGAAGCGCAGCGAGAGGTCCGTGGTCAGCATGGCCGGCGCGATGCGCTTCGACCGGTCGTGGGCATGGGGCACCGTTCCGGCGGCCGCGCCACCCTTCGGCGTCCACTGGTGCGCTCCCGCCGGGCTCTTCGTCAGCTCCCACTCGTAGCCGAACAGGTTCCAGAAGAAGTTGTTGCTCCACTTCGTCGGCGTCGTCGTCCAGGTGACTTCGAGACCGCTGGTGATGGCGTCGCCGCCCTTGCCGGTGCCAAAGCTGCTCTTCCAGCCGAGGCCCTGCTCTTCGATGGGCGCCGCTTCCGGCTCGGGACCCACGTGGGACGCGGGGCCGGCGCCGTGGGTCTTGCCGAACGTGTGACCTCCGGCGATGAGCGCCACCGTCTCTTCGTCGTTCATCGCCATGCGTGCGAAGGTCTCGCGGATGTCCTTGGCCGCCGCGACCGGATCCGGGTTGCCGTTCGGGCCTTCCGGGTTGACGTAGATCAGGCCCATCTGGACCGCGGCGAGCGGATTCTCGAGATCCCGGTCTCCGGAGTAGCGCTTGTCTTCCAGCCACTTGCTCTCGGAGCCCCAGTAGACGTCCTCCTGCGGCTCCCAGACGTCCTCACGCCCGCCGCCAAAGCCGAACGTCTTGAATCCCATCGATTCCAGGGCGACGTTGCCGGCGAGGATCATGAGGTCGGCCCAGGAGATCTTCCGGCCGTACTTCTGCTTGACCGGCCAGAGCAGCCGGCGCGCCTTGTCGAGGCTGACGTTGTCGGGCCAGCTGTTGAGGGGCGCGAAGCGCTGCTGGCCGGCCCCGGCGCCGCCGCGACCGTCACCGGTGCGATACGTGCCGGCGCTGTGCCAGGCCATGCGGATGAAGAGCGGCCCGTAGTGCCCGAAGTCCGCCGGCCACCAGTCCTGGGATTCGGTCATCAGCGAGTGAAGGTCCTTCTTCACGGCGGTGAGATCGAGGCTCTTGAACTCTTTGGCGTAATTGAAGCTCTCGCCCATTGGATTGGACAGAGAGGAATGCTGGCGCAGGATGTCCAGCCGCACCTGGCTCGGCCACCACTCACGGTTCGACGCGCCGCTGACGGCGGCAGGATTGAAGGGGCATCTTGCTTCGGTCTTCTCGTCAGCCATGGTGGGCTCCTTCCATTGTCTGAGGGGGATACTGGCCTTTGCCGCGGACAGCTCGCGGTTCGTCGACTCCCTCCTGTCTACCACATGGCGAGGCCGCAAGCCTGAGCACGCTGATCCAGACGATCGAAGGCGGCTCGGGGGTGAGGTTCATCGAGCCTCCGCTCGGCATTCTCCACGGGATGACGTCAGACGGTACACTCGGTCGCGGGGCGGAGGGTTTCTGACATGAAAGCGAGACGGTCGAGCCGGGCGCGGAAGAGTGCTCTGGCCGCCTTTGCGGCGGTCGTCGCGTCGGGCTGGGCCACGGCGGCGGCTGACGACTGGCCGCAGTGGCAGGGCCCCGACCGAGACGCGATTTCCAAGGAGCGCGGCCTGCTCCAGGAGTGGCCGAAGGAGGGCCCGCCGCTCGCCTGGAAGATCAAGGGACTGGGCGGCGGCGCCAGCACTCCCTCGATCGCCGCCGGGCGCATCTTCGGCATGAGCAATCGCGGCGACGACGAGGTCGTCTGGGCGATTGTCCGAGACGGATGGCAGGAGCTGTGGGTGACGCGCCTCGGGCCGGCCTTCCAGCCAGGAGCAGTGGCCGCAGGCCAACGAAGGGCCGGGAGGCACGCCGACGGTCGATGGCGACCGGCTCTACGTCCTGGGCATGGGCGGCGACGTGAGCGTGCCTGCAGGTCAAGGACGGCAAGATCGTCTGGCAACGCAGCCTGACCGCGGGACTTCGGCGCGAGCGTGCCCGACCTGGAGCTACCGCGAGTCGCCGCTCGTCGATGGTGACAAGGTCATCTGCACCCCCGGCGGCGAGGACGCGACGCTCGTGGCCCTCGACAAGGCGACCGGCAAGACGATCTGGAAGAGCCAGGTGCCCGGCAGCTCCCGGGGCGGCCTACTCGTCGGCCATCGCCATCGACTTCGACGGGCAGCGCCAGTACGTGCAGCTCACCGCGAAGGCGCTCGTCGGGGTCGCGGCATCCGACGGCAAGTTTCTCTGGCGATACGACCAGCCCGCCAACGGCAACGGCATCAACTGCTCGACGCCGATCTACCACGAGGGCACGGTGTTCGCCGCCTCGGCCTACGGCACCGGCGGGGGCCTGGTGAAGCTCAGCCAGGATGCGAGCGGCGGCGTCAAGGCGGAGGAGGTCTACTTCACCCCGAAGATGCAGAACCACCACGGCGGCATGATCGTCCACGACGGCGCCTGTACGGCGCCAACGGCGGCAACGCGGGCGGCTTCCTCGTCTGCCTCGACTTCAAGACCGGCAAGGTCCTCTGGGACGAGCGCGCGGCCGAGCGGCGGGCGCCGAAGGGCTCGGTCGCCCTGGCGGATGGCCGGCTCTACTACCGCACCGAGGACGGCCCCATGCTCCTGATCGAGCCGAACCCGAAGGAGTACGTCGAGCGTGGCCGCTTCGAGCAGCCCGACCGCAGCGACAAGCCGGCCTGGGCGCACCCGGTCATCGCCAACGGCAAGCTGTACATCCGCGACCAGGACGTGCTGCTCTGCTACGACGTCAAGGCGAAGTAGGCCCGAGGTCTCCGGTAGCGAGCGACCGGAACGTCCAGTGAGCGTGAATCCGACGAGCAAGGTCCGTCCAATCAGCATGGCTTACCATGTCCGTGGACCGCGGGTGCTCGGTCCGCTCGTCCTCTGGGCCATCCTGCTCGCGAGCTGCGGTCCCGACCCTCGCCCGAGTCCATCGCCGTCGCCGAGCGCCGACGTCCCATTGGCGACCTGCACGATCGCGGACGCAGCCGCGCCTTCGCCGCAGACGCGAGCGCGGGTCGGTGCCTACTACTTCGACGGCTGGTCGGGACCGCTCACGAACGCGCACTTCAATGGGCTCGTGTCGGGGCCGTTCCAGGATCGGCAGCCGCTCACCGGCTGGCGGGACAACGACCCGTGCGTCGTCGAGCAGCAGCTGGTGTGGGCGCGCTCGTTCGGAATCGGCTTCTTCGTCTACGACTGGTACTGGAGGGCCAGGCTGTTCTCGCCGGACGAGAACCTCAACTCGGCTCTCGAGATCACCCACGCGCTCCGCGACCGCCACGGCATGCAGTACGCCATCCTCTACGTGAACCATCCTCCTTTCGGCATCGGGCCGTTCGACTGGAGCACCGCCATGGCCGAGTGGATTCCCTACCTTTCCGATCCCGACTACCTGCGCATCGGCGGCCGGCCGGCATTCTTCGTCTACAACGTCGTTTTCATGAGAGAAGCGTTCGGCTCGGCCGAGGCCGTCCGTGTCGCCTTTTCGGCGCTCCGGGCGGCGGCGCGCGCGCGCGGGCTGCCGGGCGTCTACATCGTCGGGGGCTTCGGTGTGTGGGCGGGCTCGGCCGGCGACGACGATCGCTTCCCCGACTTCAGCTGGGTCCCCGGCGACGGCTATGATGCGCTCACCCAGTATGGCTACTCGGAAGCGCCCGTGGTGACGCCGGGCGAGCGGCCCTTCGCGACCCTGGCCGAAGCCGGCCGTTGGATCTGGAGGCAGGTGCAGCAGAAGAGCCCGCTTCCCTTCTTGCCCGTGGCCATGGACGGCTGGGACCCGCGCCCGATATTCCCGGCCGACCTCGAGGCCGGCCGCCTCATGTGGTTTCGGCGCGACCCTCAGGAGGTCGCCGAGCACGTGAGCGACGCGATCGCCTGGGCCGAATCGAACCCGCGGGTCCGGCCCGAAGCCGCTCCCGCCCCGCCCCTCGTCGTGATCGAGGCCTGGAACGAGCTGAGCGAAGGGAGCTACCTGGTCCCGACCGTGGGCGACGGGAAGGCCTACGGGACGGCGCTGGCGGGCGTCCTCGCCCGCGGTCGCTGACCGCGGGAACGGTCCGGCTGCAATCCCCTAGATCTCGTCGTCGATCAGGGCACGGAGGGCCTCCGCATGGGAGGCCAGGAAGAGGGCCTTCTCGCGCCCGGCCGCCGCCTTCGATGCGACGATGTCGCTCAAGCGTGCCACCCGGATCGCGACGCCCTCCACGAAGAAGGTCCGCTGCCTGGCGAAGACGGTCTCGAAGTCGAAGCCGGCCATGACCAGAGAGAAGTCCGCGTCGAAGCCGCGGCCGTCGGAGGCCCTGACGAGCGCGCGGCGCTCGACGATTCGCTCGGCCAGGTACGCGTCGCGTGGGCGATCCAGGGGCTCGTCCCCCGAGAAAAGGTCGAGGCCGCTGACCTCGGCCGCCTGCCATGCCTTCAAGGCATTCTCTGGATCCGCGGGCAGGAAGAAATCGAAGTCCAAGGTCGTGAAAACCGTATGACCGGAGCGTGCCCAGTAGTTGGCGCCCGCCACGCCAATGACGACGTACCGAACGCCGGCTTGATTCAGGGCTGCAACGAGCCCTTCGGCGCTCACGCTCAGTTCCTGGCTCGTGCCTTCGCGATGTGCGCTCCGAAGGCGCGCAGGCAACGGCCCACCCAGCTCTTGTCCGCGCCGGCCACATTCTCAGGCAGGGCTTCCCAGCGCTCGACTGCCCGAACGTACGCGGGGCTCAATGTGACCGGCCCCTCGACCTTGGGCAGCCGGGCGTAGGCGTCGAGCATCTCGAGCACTTCGGCCTTCGTGGGACCCACGGCCCGATGGTACTCCTCCGGACTCGTGGCGTGCTATCACCGCCACGCGCCTGACTCTCCTCTTGACCCGCGCTCAGAAGCCGGCCAGCTTCAACCTCGACGAGGTGATGCGAAAGCTGTCTCCGACGCAGTAGGTCGAGACGGCGGACACTTGAGGGCGAGCGCTCGCGGCTATCTCCGCGCACATACGCGGTTTAGAATGGCGGCATGACCACGGCGACAGCGGACGGGCAGCACGCCGAGTGGCGCGCCGAGTTCGACGCGGCAGCCCGGCGCCCCCTGCGGACTCGCTTCCGCTACGCCTTCGTCCACACGTACAAGCCGGTCCTGGACGACGCCGCCTACCGCTCTTTCGACACCACCGAGGCGTATCGCGAGTGGTGCGCGCGAAGCCTTCCGTCGTGGCTCGGCTATGGCCCGGCGGTTTGAGTACGCCCAAGCCGAGGAGATCCGCGACGCCTTCGCGCGCCACGGCGTCCGCTACCTTTTCATCGGCAAGTCGGGGGCGATACTCCTCGGCTACCCCGACACGACCCAGGACGCCGACCTGTTCGTCGAGAAGACGGCAACGAACAATGCAGCGACCGCCCGCGCCCTCTTCGAGCTGGGCTTCGCGCTGACCGGCGAGCAGGTCGCCGAGATCGAGCGGGGCAAGGACTTCGTCCAGCTGAAGAACGGGCCGTTCGACCTCGACCTGGTGTTCGCGCCCGACGGGATCGAGAGCTTCGAGCAGGCGTGGAGGCGCCGGGTCGACGTGGAGGGCTTCCCGGTCTGCCACCCGGACGACATCATCCGCAGCAAGGAGGCAGCCGGCCGCGTGAAGGACCGAGAGGTTCTCCCCAGGCTCAGGGCCTTCCGCGACTACTGGCTCGAGCGGAAGCGCTGACCGAGCGTCGAGCCAGGGACCGCCCCGAGCCATCCTCCCGCGAAGCCGGCGCGACGCAGCCCCCGTTCGACGAATGGGCAGCGCCGCATGAGCCGCCACATCAGTTCCGAGCGCTGATTCTCGATCATGAGGACGACCGGTCCCTGGTCGATGCCGTAGTACCCGGAGGAGATCCATCCGTTCGTCTTTCGGGCGGGGAAGGTCGGATTGAGGCTGCACTTGAAGCCGTAGTGGCTGACCATCTGCGGGAATTCGCGATCGAAGTGACGGAGGGTCGGGAGGACGATCTCGGGCGCAAAGGGCAGGGAAGCGGCGGCCGCCCACGGAGAGAGCGTGCCGTCGTCGGGGCCATACGGTACGCCGCGCGCCTTGTAGGCGTAGAAGCGGCGCTTCACGCCCCGCACCCGGCGCCACGCGGGTCCAGGCCCGTCCGCGGCGGTGATGCCCCAGCAGTTGGCGCCGTAGCCGACGAATCGCCGGGGATTGCGGATCCCGTACTGCTGCTGGACGTAGGTCGCCCGGCGGCTGTTCTCGAAGTAGTCGATCCCGCGGCCGCGCATGAACTCGTCCTGGATCCCGCGAAAGTCGATCCAGAGGTGAGACAGCTGGTGCATGAACAGCGGAGCGCCGTAGAGAAACTCGTACCCGTAGAGCTTTTTCCACACGTAGGTCTCGGCCCAGGCCGCATAACTGGCTTCTGGAAGGGGATGGGTGGGTGACCCGAGGCCGAGGACATAGAGGATCAGCGCTTCGTTGTAGCCCTGCCAGCGGTAGCGGATGAACCCCCGCTCGGGCCGCCATCCGTGGCTCACCGCGGTCCCGTCGTTCAAGGCCCAGTTCCAGTCGGCTCGGCTGTAGATCTGCTCGGCGCGCTCCCGGATCTCGCGCTCCTCCGGGGCGGAGCCGTCGAAATAGGCGGCGGCGGAAAGTGCCCCGGCCAGCACGATGGCCGTGTCGATCGTGGAGAGCTCGCACTTCCAGGCTCGCCGGCCGGTCTCGAGGTCGAGGAAATGATAGAAGAAGCCCCGGTAGCCGGTGGCGTCGGGCTCCGGTCCTTGAGCGCTTTCCGCGAAGAATCGCAGCGTGGTGGCGCATCGGCGTGCGCCCTGACGGCGGGTGACGAGCCCGCGGTCGACGCCGACCGCATAGGACGCCAAGGCCAGCCCGACCGCGGCGATGCTGGAAGGCGCTCCCTTTCGCGTGTTGTCCGGCACCAGGCCGTTGGCGGGATGGGCCTCTTTCCAGAAGTACTGGAAGGTGTCCCGCTGAAGCCGGTCCAGGTATCGCCAGTCCGCCCGCGTCAGGGTGAGGGACGAACGAAGCCGGCCGACGCGACGATTCGAGCGCGCGTCGGTCGGGCTCGGTCGGCTCGTTCCGCGGAGGCCTCTACTTCTTGCCCGAGCCGGGGGGGAAGTCTTTGAACATCTTGTCCGAGGCCTTCGCGAGCTTCTTCTGGTTCTTCTCCGTCTTGTCGGAGAGCTCGTCCGAGGCCGTGCCCCGGAAGAGCAGCTGCTTCGACTTGGCGTCGAAGATGTCCACGACCAGGGTGCCCACGGTGTACTCGGAGACGGTGGTGCTCGAGGAGCCCATTCCGCCCATGCCGCGCCAACCGTAACCGCCGTAGCCGCCGCTGTAGAAGGTGTTGAGGTCCTTCTTCACGTCGGTCGCGCCGTGTAGCACGACGATCGCGTCGGCAGCGGCTTCGCTGGCGTTCGTCCAGCCCTTCTCGGTGAGCGTCTGCTCGATCTCCGCGGTGACCCTCTTCTCGCTGAGCGGGTTGTCCCAGGAGGTCCCGATCTTGAGGGCGAAGGTCTTGATCGTGGTGAAGTTGGCGTCCTTGTCGAAGTCCACCTTGACGTCCTGGGCGAAGGCCACGGAACCGATCAACGCCAACGCTGCGGCAACGGCGAGTGTCTGCTTCTTCATGTTTTCATCTCCTTCATGCTTGTCCATTCGAACGGGCCACGAGCCGGACATCCGGCTCGCGCCCCGCCGCCCAAGTGGGCCCTACTTCTGCCGCATCCCGTCGATGCTGGCATTGGCCGCGGCCGAGGCGCCGTCGATCTTCTCGAACATCTTCGTTGCGCGAGCGTTGAGCTTCGCCGCGTCAGGCTTCAGGCTGGCCAGGGCCGCCGGGTTCAGATCGTGGCCCATGAAGGTGATCTGGTCCTTGAGACCTCCGAGGAACGCGTCGTACTCACTCCTGGCGTCCTTGCCGGCGGTGGCGATCTTCCCGTAGCGGCCTTCCGTCTCTGCGAGCCTCTGCTGGCTCTTCATCTTCAAGTCCGGGTTGGAGATGGCGTCCGTGCTCGCTTTCCAGGACTCGAAGAGCTTCCCGGCTTCGGCGTCCATCTCTTCTCTCCGCTTGGTCACGTCGGCCACTCGGTCCTCGGTGTCCTTGACCGCCTTGCCGAGGTCCTTGTACGAGCCCTTGGGATCGGCGGCTTTGCCGTCCACGATCGCGTTGTAGTTCGCGAGGGTCTTCTCCAGCTGGCCTCTGGCCTCGGTCACGGCCTTCACCGTCTGCTCGCCCTTCTTGATGAGGGCTTCCGTCTGATTGACGCCTTCTTGGGCACTGGCGAAAACCCCCGCCAGCAACATCGTGGTAAACGCGATTCGACGCATAGCTACTCTCCTTCGAGGTCATCCATGAGGCACCTCTCGCCGCTCTGGTTGGTCGGGATGGCAACGGTTGCCCCGTAGGGGCGGCAAAGGCATGGCCACTTCGTCCCGACAGCGGCCGACATGCGACCGTCGCCAGGGCCCGTCGCCGACAGAAGTATGGGCTCAGGTGCGGGGAGAAAACCAATACGTTGTTGGCCCGGGACCCATAGGCCCGGGCCTATGCACGCAGAAGTTTCCTAGCTGAAGAGTGCCCGCGCTCGCTCGGAGATGGCGAGCGAGGCGGGATTGCGGAGTTTCCTCTCGACGGTGATCGCGTAGAACCGCTGCCGTACCGAGTCCAGCCGTCCCACCAACCGGACCTTGTACTGCCGCTTCACCTCGGCCTCGATGGCAGAGGGCATCGCGAACAGTCCGGTTCCCGCCTGTCCGAACGCGTCGAGCAGAGCGCTGTCCTCGAACGTCCCCACCACTCGGGGCCGGATCCCGTGCTTCCGGAACCACTCCTCGAGGGATAGGCGTAGCGCCGAGTCTTCGCTCGGGAGGAGGAAGGGTGCCCCGTCCAGGGAACGCGGGAACCGTCTGCGATGAGCCGCCGCCAAGCGTTCCGCTCCAAATACCGAGACGCCACACTCGCCGAGGAGGTGACTATAGGCTCGCACCTTGACTGCGGGCGGCGCCGGAACGTCGGCGAGGACCAGGTCGAGAGAGTAGATCGCGAGCTCCGCGAGCAGGCGCTCCAGCCTGTCCCCGACGCAGTCCAGCCGGATGGGCTCGAGAAGCCGGAGGGCCGGCTCGAGCATCTGGTAGGCGACCAGCTTCGGGACCACCATCGTCACGCCGACGGCCAGCCTTCCCGGACGCACGGGCCGACCCTTCACGGCCTCCAGCAACTCGCGGTCGAGGCTGAGGATCTCGTCGGCATAGCGGTACACGGTGCGGCCGATGTCCGTGAGGACGACGCGTCCGCCCCGAGCGCACGAGCAGCTTCTCGCCGAGCGCCTCCTCCAGCTCCCGAAGCTGACCGCTGATCGTGGGCTGCGAGACGTGGAGCTTCTCGCTCGCACGCGTCACGCCACCCTCGCGAACGACCGTCCAGAAATGGAAGAGATGGTGATGGTTGAGCGTCTCCACGGCGCCCACGATACATCGAAGTGGCCCTATGGATTGCTCCCCGAAGAAGTATTGGACCGCTTCGCCGCGAGGCTCCACACTGCGGTGGACGAGGGGGAGCCCGTAGAGCCGATGCCACAGGCAGAGCGTTGAGGATCGACGTGAGCGGTGCCGAGCCTCGGCAATCCGTAGCCGTGCGGGCGATGGTCGTCCGACGCGTGCACCTCGCCCTGAGCCGGTTCGGTGGGCGTGTGCAGAGGGTGGCGGTGCGGATTGCGAAGCCGCCGAACCCCCTGGGAGGCATCGACCATCAATGCCGGATGAAGGCGTCGTTGCAGGCCGCCGCGGACGTTCGCGTTGAGGCGATCAACGGCAAGGTCGAGGCGGCCGTCGGCCGGGCCGCGGTACGACTCGCAACGGGCGTCGCGTGGGCTCTGGACGGGAACCAGCCGCCCCGATTCCCATCCGGGACTCTCCGTCATCGTCGCGGGCGGGGACCGCGTCGCGCGCGCTCGGGCTGAGATCGCGAGGGCTAGGGCTCGGCGATCCCCCTGTTGATGACCACCTTGGCCACGACGCGGCGGTTCTCCGCTCGCCCCTGCGCCGTCTCGTTCGACGCGGCGGGCTCGGCGGTGCTCATCGCTCCGGGCGCGAGCATGTGCAGGAAGGGGATCCCTCCGCTCTGGGCCAGCCAGTCGACGACGGCCTGGCTGCGCTCCTGGCTCAGCTTCTGGTTGACGGAAGCGGTCCCCGAGGCGTCGGCAAAGCCCTCGACCTCGACGAGGTAGCCCTTCAGCCCCTTGGCGGTCGCCGCGAGCTTCGCGAGGTCGCGCCGGCCGTCCGCGTTGATCGTGGTGCTGCCGACGGCGAAATACACCGTCGCCTCCGCCTTCGTGTCGTAGTCGCCGAGGTCGCCGAAGCGCTTCGCGAGGTCGGTCTGTTCGGCGCTCAACTGACCGATCTGCTGCTTGTTCGCCTGGACCCCCTGCTCCGTCGCGCCGAGCTGCTTTTCCACCGGGTTCAGCCCTGCCTGGATCGCCTGCGCCGTCTGGAGGTCGCCCGCGGTGAAGGAGACCTTGGTCGCGAGGAGACGGCCCTTCTCGTCGCCCAAGCCCTCCGCTTCCACCTTGAGCCCGGGCACGAGCGCAGTGGCCCCCATGCCCTTCTTGATCGACCCGAAATGGTGCTTGCTCGCGGTCACTTCGGTGCTCTCGGTCAGGACCACGACGTCCTTGGCGTCGGCCGTCTTCACGGTCATGGTCTCGCCGTCACGCGAGACGATGACGCCGGAGAGCTTGACCTTCTCACCCAGTGCGATCGGGGCAGCGCTCGCCGTCGTGGCGACGGTCCCCATTGCGAGTGCGAGCCCGGTATTGCGAGCCTTGTGCGTCATGAGCATCCTCCTCATCGGACCGAAGCGTCTGCGGGACTCTAGCCTCTGGGCCGCGGCAAGGAAATCAGACCTTGGTCGTACGGGCGCCATCACGGGCGCATGCCGGGCGGGGTCGACACTCGGGTCCTTCCAATTCACCCCCGAGTGCTTGGGATTTGGCCGTCGAGTGGGGGACGTGTCCAGAAGGGGGCCGTCCAGTTCCGCGCGCAGCAAAGCCACGCACGGTGGCGCAGGAGGGTGGTTCGGAACCGGGAGGTAGGAGACATGGCCAGCGTTTCTCGCATCCGGTGGATCGATCAGCTCGTCTATGCTTAGAAAAATGGCTCGCAGCAGTTCCGACTGTGCCGGAGAGGAGGGGAAATGAAAAAGCGCACGCTGGGGCGTAGCGACCTCGACGTGTCGGCGCTCGGCTTCGGCTGCATGGGGCTGAGCTTCGGCTATGGCCCCGCGATGGAGAAAGAGAGTGCCATCTCCTTGATCCGGGAGGCGTTCGAGAGCGGCGTCACGTTCGCGGCGGCCAAGGCGGCGACGCCGGCGCAGGTCGCGCTGGCGTGGCTCCTGGCGCAGAAGCCCTGGATCGTGCCGATACCGGGCACCACCAAGGTGCACCGGCTGAAGGAGAATCTCGGCGCGGCCGTCCTACAGCTCACTGAAGACGACCAGCGCCAGATCGGGGATGCCCTCGCCCAGATCAAGGTGCAAGGCGATCGCTATCCGCCACACCTGGCCGCGCGCGCCGGCAGATAGAGGGTTCCCGGTGGCGCAATGAACGGCCCTCATCATTGACATGCGAACAATGCGCTGGCGTCCCCTGCGGCGCGCCGCTACCTTAGTCGCATGCGAACCATCGGCCTTGTCGGCGGGACGAGCTGGGTCTCCACGATGGAGTACTACCGCATCATCAACGGCGAGGTGAATGCGCGCCGCGGCGGGCAGTCATCGGCGCGGATCCTGCTCTACTCCGTGGACTTCGGCGACATCGACGTGCTCCACGCGAGGGGCGATTTCGAGGGCGTCGGCTCGCTCCTCGCCGACGCGGCGGGGAAGCTCGCGAGCGTCGGCGCGGAGTGCATCCTGCTGTGCGCGAACACGATGCACATGCACGCCGAGCGCGTCCAGGCCGCCGTCCCGGTTCCCCTGATCCACCTGATCGACGCCACGGCGGGCGAGATCCGGCGTAGCGGCATCGGCACCGTCGGTCTCCTCGGCACGCGGCTGACGATGGAGCGCGACTTCTACGCGAAGCGGCTGAATGCCGCGGGCATCGACGTCCTCGTGCCGGAGAAGGACGAGCGCGAGTTCATCCATCGGACGATCCACGAGGAGCTGGTGCAGTCCGTCTTCCACGACAAGAGCAGGGAAGGGTTCCTCGCGATCATGCGCGGGCTTGGGTCACGAGGAGCCCAGGGAATCGTCCTCGGCTGCACGGAGATCCCGCTGCTCGTCGAGCCGGGCCGGTGTCCCCTCCCCGCGTTCGACACGACCCGCATCCACGCCCTCGCCGCGGTCGATTTCGCGCTGTCCGCGTGATGAGCGCCGGGGGCTACCCACCGCCGCTCCCGCGCTCGGCGAGAGCCGGCGGCGGCAAGGGCTCCGGGACCCTGTTCCTGACGGGCGGCACCGTCCTCAGGTACGCGTAGATGGATCGCAGGTCCTCGTCGATGAGGTTCCTGAAGGCCCCCCACGGCATCGGCGGCAGGATCGGGCGCGACACGCCCATGTGGCGGCCGGTGCGGAGGGCCCCGACGAAGGTCTCCTCCGACCAGCTCCCGATGCCAGTGTTCTCGTCCGGCGTGAGGTTCGCGGAGTAGCTCACTCCCCAGGGTCCGGCCCAGGCCGTGGTGTCCCAGGAGCTCACCGCCACCCAGCGACCCCCTTGGAGCTGCGGGGGCGGCCCGAGGGTCGGCGCCTTCGGGATGCCCCGACAGGAAACGCGACGCGTCGGACCTCGGCCCGGCCGCGCCCATCGTCTTTGGAGTGTGGCAACCGCCGCAACCCATGGCGGAGACGAGGTACCTCCCTCGCTCGACGGGTTCGGTGGCTCTCGCGAAGGGGGTGGCTCTGGCCAGGCCGATCGCCGCCGCCGGTAGAGCGACCACCAGCCCCAGCTGTATCCCGAGTCGTCCGCTCATCCCCTCGCTCCTGGTCCCCCGCCCGTGTCCATCCCTAAGGTAGGCGCGAGCCCGGTCCGGGGCCTTGAGCTACGTCAAGAAGTCGAGAGCTTCTTGCGGATCCGACTGAGGGTCTCGGGAGACATGCCGAGATAGGAGGCGAGCATCCGCAAGGGAACGCGCTGCAGGAGGGTGGGGTACGTGGCGACGAAGTCCAGGTAGCGGTCGTGAGCCGACGCGGTCAGGGAGGTGATGACGCGCTTGTCCATGGCCGCCGCGAGGCGTTGGAGCCCCACTCGATACGCTGCCGCGTACGCGGGGACGGTGTCGAGGATGCGCTGGTGCGAGGGGAGATCGATCACGAGCAGGTCCGAGGCTTCGGTCGCGTCGATGAACAACCGGGAAGGGTCTCCGCTCACGTACCGGGCGGGGTCGGCGAGCCACCAGTCTTCGGGCGCGAAGCGCACGATGTGGACCTTGCCCTTGTCGTCCGAGACGTAGCTGCGCAGGCAACCCTTGGCGACGAAGACCATGTGCCTCGCGGGTTCGCCCGCGCGCTGGAGGATCTCGCCTTTCTCCAGGCGGCGGGGGGAGTAGAGGGAGGGGATGAAGTCGAGCTCGGCGGGCGTGAGCGTCGCTCTCGCCGCGAGATAGGCACGCAGGCGCTCGAAGGACGCTGACGCACGATCTCTCTTTAGCCTTGCAGGCGCCGACGTACCCTTCATTGAATCAACGGCTTAACGATATCACTCCGATGTCCCCAAAAATCGCTTGCAATGCGATAGTGTTATAGTTAACTATAACACCATATGGGACGCGATCCGCTACTAGATGAGGACCGGCGGACGTGCGCTCGACGCACGCGGCCGTGGGTCCCGCTCCCATAGGGCGATCGGGAACTCCGTCATGGATCCCGAGTGGAACGACAGCCAGCCGATCTACCGGCAGCTTCGCGACCGCGTCGTCGCGATGATCCTCGACGGCGTGCTGAACGAAGGCGATCCGCTGCCGTCGGTGCGCACCGTCGCGGCCGAGTATCGGGTCAATCCGCTCACGGTCCTGAAGGGCTATCAGCAGCTGGTCGACGAGCAGCTCGTCGAGAAGAGGCGGGGGCGCGGCATGTTCATCAACGCCGGCGCGCGCGACCTGCTGCTTCAGGGCGAGCGCCAGAAGTTCCTGGCGGAGCAATGGCCCCGGGTCTACGCGACCATCCAGCGGCTCGGCCTGTCGCCGCAGGAGCTGCTGGCGCGGCCGCAGCCGACGCTCCGCGTCGGAGCCCGTCGGAGGAGCGCTGAAGCCATGGCCTGCATAGAAGCACGCGGCCTGCGCAAGGCCTTCGGCACGACCGTCGCGCTCGACGGCATCGACCTGCGCGTCGAGGAGGGCCGCATCCTCGGGCTCATCGGCCCCAACGGCGCCGGCAAGACGACGGCGCTCAACGCGATCCTCGGCCTCACCCCGTACCAGGGCGAGCTGAAGGTGCTCGGCCGCGACCCCTGGACGGAGCGCGACCGCGCTCATGCGCGACGTCTGCTTCATCGCCGACGTCGCCGTGCTGCCGCGCTGGATGCGGGTCTCGCAGGCGCTCGACTACGTCGCCGGCGTGCATCCGCGGTTCGATCGCGCGAAGGCGGAAGGCTTCCTGGCCAAGACCGCCATCAAGCGCGCGAGCAGGGTCCGGGAGCTGTCGAAGGGCATGGTGACCCAGCTGCACCTCGCCCTGGTCATGGCCATCGACGCGCAGCCTGCTGGTGCTGGACGAGCCGACGCTCGGCCTCGACATCCTGTACCGCAAGCAGTTCTACGACTCGCTGCTGAACGACTACTTCGACCGCAGCCGCACCATCGTCGTGACGACGCATCAGGTCGAAGAGATCCAGCACGTCCTCACCGACCTCATGTTCATCGACCGCGGCCGCATCGTGCTCGAGTGCAGCATGGAGGAGTTCGAGGCGCGCTACCTGGAGGTGATGGTGCATCCCGAGCACCTCGCCGCGGCGCGGGCGCTCGAGCCCGATCCACGAGCGCCAGGTGTTCGGCCGCAGCATCCTGCTGTTCGACGGCGTCGATCGCCAGCAGCTCGCCGCCCTCGGCGAGGTGCGCACGCCCAGCATCGCCGACCTGTTCGTGGCCGTGATCGGCAACCAAGGCGCGGCGAGCCGCAGGGAGCGGCCTCGATGAGCACCGCATCGAGCGCCATGCCCGAGTCGCGCCGTCGACGCGCCGGTCGCGCCGCCCGCGGCCCTGTCCGCGACCCGGCCCTTCTACTGGTCGGTGCGGCGCGAGCTGTGGGAGAACCGCTCGCTCTACGTCGCGCCGCTCGCCGCCGCCGCCGTCGTGCTGCTTCGGCTTCCTGATCGGCACGGTCGAGCTGCCGCGCCGCATGCGCGGCCGTCGCGGCGCTCGACCCGGCGCAGCAGCGCCTCGCGCTCGCCATGCCCTACAGCATCGCCGCGATCGTGATCATGTTCACGACCGTTCTCGTCGGCGCCTTCTACTGCCTCGACGCGCTGCACGGCGAGCGCCGCGATCGCAGCATCCTGTTCTGGAAGTCGCTGCCGGTCTCGGACCTCACGACGGTGCTCTCGAAGGCGACCATCCCGCTCGTGGTCCTGCCCGTGCATCGCCTTCGCGATCGTCCTGGCCACGCAGGTCGCTCATGCTGCTGCTGAGCACCGCCGTCCTGCTGGCGAGCGGCCTCAGCGCCGGCGACGCTGTGGACGCAGGCTGCCGCTCGTCCAGATGACGCTGGTGATGCTCTACGGCCTGGCCGTGCACGCGCTCTGGCACGCGCCGCTCTACGCGCTGGCTGCTGCTGGTCTCGGGCTGGGCGCGGCGCACGCCCTTCCTGTGGGCGGTGCTGCCGCCGCTCGCGCTCGGCGCCCTCGAGAGGATCGACGTTCCGGACACGTCACTTCGGCTCCCTGCTGCGGCGTACCGCCTGGTGGGCGCCATGCAGGAGGCCTTCGCCGCTCGACGCGCAGCGGACACGGCCTGATCGCCCGGCTGACGCAGCTCGATCCGCTGCGGTTCCTGAGCAGCTCCGGGCCTGTGGATCGGCCTGCTCTTCGCCGCGGCATTCCTCGCGGCGGCGGCCCGGCTGCGCCGCTATCGCGAGCCGATCTGATCTGGCGTTCATGCTCTCACTCACTCGGAGGAACGTATGGCCGTCCTGAAGTCCGACGAACCGACTCCCCGCAAACCGCTCCGGCTGTGGCCCGGCGTGCGTCGCCGCGGTCGTTGCTGGCTGGTCTTCAAGCTCGCCGCCGCCACCTTCGCGCCTCCGCCCGTGGGGATGCTGGGCGGGATCGCGGCCGGGCTCGTGATCCTCCTGTGGTGGCTCTTCTTCAGCCGGGCGCCCTGGTTCGAGCGGGTGGGCGCCCTCGTCCTGATGGTCGGCGGCGTCTTCGCGACCGTGCGCCTCGTCCACGTGTCGATCTGGCGACGGCGGGCATGGGGATGATGCTCTACTACGTCTTCGCCGTCCCCGTCCTGAGCCTCGCCCTGGTGGCGTGGGCGGTGGCCAGCCGCCGCCTCTCCGACGGACGGCGGCGCGTCGTCGCTTCGTCGGCGGCATCCTCCTGGCGTCGCGGGTCTTGACGCTCGTGCGCACCGGCGGCATCGAGCGGCGAGGGCGGTGGTCGGACCTCCATTGGCGGTGGACGCCGACTCCCGAGGAGCGGCTCCTCGCCCAGGCCGGCGACACGCCGGCGGCGGTCGCAGCTCCGCCGGCCGCGAAGGCGCCCGGCGAGACGCCCGAGCGGCGGAACCGCGGCCGCTGCAGCGAAGGCGCCCGAGAAGCAGAGGGAGGCCCAGGCCAGCGCCGAGCCCGCGGCTCCTGCCGGCGGCGGCGACGGGCGCAGACTGGCCCGGCTTTCGCGGACCCGCTCGCGACGGCGTCGTCCCCGGCGTGCGGATCGCGACCGACTGGGTCGCAGTCGCCGCCGGTCGAGCTGTGGCGCCGGCCGATCGGACCGGGCTGGTCGTCGTTCGCGGTCCACGGCGACCTCGTCTACACCCAGGAGCAGCGCGGCGACGACGAGGTCGTCTCCTGCTACAAGCTGACGACCGGCGAGCCCGTCTGGAGACACGCGCGACGCGGCCCGGTTCTGGGAGTCGAATGCCGGCGCCGGTCCGCGCGGGACGCCGACCCTCGACGACGGCCGCGTCTACACATTCGGGCGCGACCGGGCATCCTGAACGCGCTCGACGCCGCGACCGGCGCGGTCGCGTGGTCGCGCAACGCGGCCGCCGACACCGGGCGTCGAGATCCCGACCTGGGGCTTCTCCAGCTCGCCCCTGGTGGTGGGCGACGTCGTCGTCGTCGCCGCCTCCGGCCGGCTCGCCGCCTACGACGCCGCCACCGGCAAGCCGCGCTGGCTCGGCCCGGAGGGCGGCGGGGGCTACAGCTCGCCGCACCTGGTGACGATCGACGGCGTCGCGCAGATCGTGCTGCTCCGAGCGGAGCCGGCTCGACCAGCGTCGCGCCGCCGACGGCACGCATGCTCTGGGAGCACGCGTGGCAGCCGGTCGCCAGCATCCTGCAGCCGGCCCTGACCGCGGACGGCGACATCCTGATCGCCGCCGCCGACATGATGGGCGGGACGGGCATCCGCCGCCTCGCCGTCGCGCACGGGCCCGCCGGATGGACCGTCGAGGAGCGCTGGACGTCGAGCGGGCTGAAGCCCTACTTCAACGACTTCGTCGTCCACGAGGGCCATGCCTTCGGCTTCGACGGCCGCATCCTCGCGTGCATCGACCTCGCGCGACGGCAAGCGCAAGTGGAAGGGCGGACGCTACGGCCACGGCCAGCTCGTCCTGCTGCCCGACCAGGACCTGCTGCTGGTGCTGTCGGAGGAGGGCGAGCTGGCGCTGGTCGAGGCGACCCCCGACCAGTTCACGGAGCTCGCGCGGTTCCCGGCGATCGAGGGCAAGACCTGGAACCACCCCGCGCTGGCCGGCGACGTCCTGCTGGTTCGCAACGGCGAGGAGATGGCCGCGTTCCGGCTGGCCCGCGCGGGCCGCTGACGGGGATGAATCGTATGGATCCAGAAGCATCCGTCGGCGCCTCGGTTGCGAGGAAGCCGCTCCGGCTGTGGCCCGGCGTGGTCGCCGCCGTCCTGCTGTTGCTCGCCCGGTTCGGCGTGAAGGCCGTCATCCCCGGGTTCAGGGGCTTTTCGCTCGGGATGATGTGGTCCTTCGGCGCCGTCGCGGCGGTCGTCCTGTGGTGGCTGTTCTTCAGCCGGGCGCGCTGGTTCGAGCGCCTCGGCGCCATCGTCGCTGATGGTCGCGCGGGCTGGGCGGAGCATGGCTGCTCAGGCACGAGTCGATGGGGCCATTGTGGCTCTTCGCGCTACGCGGTCCCGGGCCTGTGCCTCGCCCTGGTCGCCGGCGCGGCCGCGACTCGCCGCCTCGCCGACGGGCCTCGGCGCGCGACGATGGCCGCCGCCATCCTGCTCGCCTGCGGGGCGTGGACGCTCGTCCGGACCGAGGGCATCAGCGGCGACCACGCGGCGACGTTCGGATGGCGTTGGGCGAAGAGCCCGGAGGAACGGCTCCTGGCTCGGGCCGGCGGCGAGCCGACGCGCTCCCTCTGCCGCCGCCGGCTGCGGCAGGCTCCCAAGGAACGGGTCGCGGCCCAGGCTCGCGACGCGATGCCAGCGCGACGTCCCTGCGCGCTTCGGCAGGACCGAAGCCGGCCGACGACTGGCCCGGCTTTCGCGGACCGGGGCGCGACGGCGTCGTTCGCGGCGTGCGGATCGGGACCGACTGGGCGGCGTCGCCGCCGGTCGAGCTGTGGCGGCGGCCGATCGGACCGGGCTGGTCGTCCTTCGCGGCGCGGGGCAACCTCGTCTATACGCAGGAGCAGCGCGGCGACGACGAGGTCGTCGCCTGCTACGACGCGGCCACCGGCGCGCCGGTGTGGACGCACGGCGACGCCGCCCGGTTCTTCGAGTCGAACGCGGGCGCCGGCCCGCGCGCGACGCCGACCCTCGGCCGACGGCCGCGTCTACACGTTCGGTGCGACCGGAATCCTGAACGCGCTCGACGCCGGCGACGGCACGGTCGCGTGGTCGCGCAACGCGGCGGCGGACACGGGCGCCAAGGTCCCGGACTGGGGCTTCGCCAGCTCGCCCCTGGTGGTGCGACGACGTCGTCATCGTGGCCGTCAGCCGGGCAGCTCGCCGCCTACGACCTCGCCACCGGCGAGCCGCGCTGGACTCGGCGCCGCCGGCGGCGTGAGCTACAGCTCGCCGCACCTCGTGACGATCGACGGCGTCTCGCAGGTCCTGCTCGCTGAGCGGAGCCGGCGTGACCAGCGTCGCGCCCGCCGACGGCAAGGTCGCTCTGGGAGCACGCGTGGCGGGGCTTCCCCATCGTGCAGCCGGCCCTCGTCCCGGACGGCGACGTCCTGATCGCGGCCGGCGGAGAGGGCGGCATCCGCCGCCTCGCGGTCGCGCACGGCCCCGCCGGATGGACCGTCGAAAGAGCGCTGGACGATCGGCCGGGCTGAAGCCCTACTTCAACGACTTCGTCGTCCACGAGGGCCATGCCTTCGGCTTCGACGGCCGCATCCTCGCGTGCATCGACCTCGGAGACGGCGAGCGCAAGTGGAAGGGCGGACGCTACGGCAACGGCCAGCTCGTCCTGCTGCCCGACCAGGACCTGCTGCTGGTGCTCTCGGAGGAGGGCGAGCTGGCGCTCGTCGGAGCGAGCCCCGACGCGTTCCCGGAGCTCGCGCGGTTCCCGGCGCTCGAGGGCAAGACCTGGAACCACCCGGCGCTCGTCGGCGACGTTCTGCTCGTTCGCAACGGCCAGGAGATGGCGGCGTTCCGCTTGCCCCTCGCCCGCTGACGACCCCCGATGACGCCCCTGCCGAGGACGAACGGGGCCGGTGTCGCCGATTACGAGATCCTCGTGGTGGGAGCCGGGTTTTCGGGGCTGGGCGCGGGGATCAAGCTGAAGGAGGCGGGGTTCGAGGACTTCGCGATTCTCGAGCAGGCGGCCGACCTGGGCGGGACGTGGCGCGACAACACCTATCCGGGCGTCGCGGTCGACATCACGTCGTTCAACTACTCGTTCTCGTTCGCCCCGAACCCGGGCTGGTCGCGGGTGTTCGCGCGGGGCCGCGAGATCAAGGAGTACGCCGACGGCTGCGCCGACGCGTATGGCCTGCGCGAGCGCATGCGGTTCAACACGACGGTGACCAAGGCGACGTTCGACGAGGCGGCGCAGGTGTGGCGGGTGGAGACGACCGGGGGCCGGCTCACGACGCGCTACCTCATCACTGCGTGTGGAGTGATGACTCAGCCCAAGAAACCGCACATCGAGGGACTGGACGACTTTGAGGGCAAGGTGATGCACACGGCGCGGTGGGATCACGGCTACGACCTGCGCGGCAAGCGGGTGGCCGTCATCGGCACCGGAGCCTCGGCGGTTCAGGTGGTGCCCGCGATCGCGGACGCGGTGGGGACGCTGCACGTCTTTCAGCGGACGCCGGCCTGGGTCCTGCCCAGGCCGGACCGCGAGATCCCGCCGTGGATGACGTCGCTCTTCCACGCGGTGCCGGCGACGCAGGCGAGGCGTGCGTCTGGCCACGAGCGTGCTCACGGAGCTCGTCATGGTCATGGGGGTGATCTGTCACCGCCAGGTGCCGGGACTGGGTCGCCGCATCGAGGCGATCTGCCGGAGGCACCTCGAGCGCCAGGTGCCCGACGCGAAGCTACGCGAGAAGCTCACGCCGCGGCATCGGTTCGGCTGCAAGCGGCCCTGCGCCTCCAACGACTACTTTCCGGCGCTGACCCGGAAGAACGTGGAGCTCGTCACCGAGCCCATCGAGCGCATCACGCGCACCGGGATTCGGACCGCGGACGGAGAGACGCGGGCGATCGACGCGCTCGTCCTCGCGACCGGCTTCAAGGGGTTCGAGGTCGGCAACGTTCCGCCGTTCGAGGTGTACGGGCGGGGCGGGCGCGAGCTGGGCCGGTTCTGGATCGAGAACCGCTACCAGGCCTACGAGGGCGCGACGGTCCCCGCGTTCCCGAACCTCTTCATGGTCCTCGGGCCCTACAGCGCCACGAGGGCGTCGTGGTTCACGATGGTGGAGGCGCAGACGACCCACGCGACCCGGTGCCTCTCCGAGGCGCGCCGACGGCACGCGAAGACGATCGAGATCCGCCAGGAGCCGCACGACGAGTTCTTCCGCGACGTGCTGCGGCGGCAGAAGAACAGCGTCTTTCCATGGCGACCACTGCTCGTCGGCCAACAGCCCCTACTTCGACCGCCACGGCGACGTGCCGTTCCTGCGCCCGTCGCTCGGGGCTCGAGGTCTGGTGGCGCAGCCGCCACTTCGACCTCGATCATTATCGCTTCACCTAGAGCACCTGTCCGGCCGCTACCTCACTGTGAACGGGCGGGACCGCGCGTTGTTGCCCTCGTCCTGCTCCACGACCGCCGCGTCGGCGTCGGCCACGGCGATCAGGAAGTAGCTTCTCGGTGCGGTTCCCGCAGGGATCACGACCGTAGTGGTGACGTCGCTCCTCTCGCCCGGCCCGAGCCCGGGCACGCTGCGGCTCGCAAGGGGCGTGTCGCCCGGGCCGAGCGTGGCGTCGGTCGACAGGTAGAGCCTGGTCGTCGTCGGCCCGGCGCTCCCGGCCCCGTCGTTCCTCGCGATGTCCCTTACGGCGATGCCAGCACCAGCGAGCGCGGAGGCCGGCGCCTGCAGCAGCGATTCCAATAGGTCGGGGGGGCCAATCTGGATCGGCCGCGAGCGAGTGTTGTCCGACTCGTCGAGCTCCGCGAGACGATCGTCGAAGTCGGCCTTGGCGATGACGTACCACGTCCCGGAGGTGATGCCGGTCGGCACCGTCAGGGGAGTGGTGGCCGCTTCGCTGCCGCCGGGCGCCAGGGGCCCGACGGGACGGCTGCCCAGGAGCGTGTCGCCCGCGCCAAGGATCGCGTCGGCGGAGAGGTAGAAGCCCGTCGCGGACGCGGGTGCGCCCGCCGCATTCGCGGCGTTGACGGTCGTATCGGAGGCGGTGATCGTGTCTCCCGGTCCCGCCGTGGCCGGCAGGCCCGAGAGAGCGGAGACACGGAGATCGGCGCCGACGCGGATCCTGGAGACCCGGATGTTGTCGTTCTCGTTGGTTTCCGGGACCACGTCGGTTCCGTCCGCCTTGGAAATGATCCAATACGTGCCGACCGAACCGACCGGGATGGTGACCAGAGTCGCGCCGGAGTCCGTCGCATTGGGACCGAGCGGAGGAAGGTCCCGCCCGCCCAACACGCGGTCCGCCGTGTCGAGGACGTTGTCGGTCGAGAGATAGAGCGACAGGACTCCCGCGGGGAAGGCGGGGCCGCCGTTCGTGCTCGCGTTGCGGGTGGTGTCGTTGACGGCGAACGTGTCGCCGGCCAGAGCCACGGCGGGCGCGACGAGCGCGGAGACCCTGAGGTTGGGCCGGCGGTTGAAAGCGGCCGTGCACGTCTTGTCCACGTCCATGGTGACGACACCGTCGACGCAGTCGGCGTCGCCGGTCCAGCCGCCGAAGACGAAGGTCGGGTTCGGGGTGGCGGTCAGGTTGACGACCGTCCCGCCATCGAACGGTGCGGTACACGCGGAACCGCAGTTGATGCCCGCGGGTACGCTCGTGACGATACCGGTCCCGACGCCGATCTTGGTGACCGTAAGCGTGCGCTGCGGCTGGAGGACCGTGACCGTCACGGTCGCGGTGTTCGTCGAGGGGCAACCCGCCGCGCTGGTTACGGTGAGCGCGTAGGTCGTCGTGGACGTGGGCGCGGCGTTGGGCGCGCAGGACGCCGGATCGTCGAGCCCCGTCGCCGGGGACCACAGGCACGAGTCTCCGCCCGATCCCGACAGGGGTGTGGACTGTCCGGCCGTGATCGTTGCCGCGCCGGCCGCCACGGCCGTCGGAGTGGGGTTCACGGTGACGGTGACCGTCGGAGCGTTGGTCGAGGCCAGGCCCGCCGCGTCCGTGACGGTCAGCGTGTAAGTCGTCGTCGTGGACGGGCTGGCCACCGGCGTGCACGAAGCGGCATCATCGAGTCCGCTCGCCGGCGCCCACGAGCAGGAGACGCCGCCCGAGCCAGATAGGGGAGTCGAAGCGCCGTCGCAGAGCGCGGCGGAGCCCGTGGCGACGGCTGTTGGCGGAGCGGCGACACCCGGCGTGAAGGTCAGACCGTAGACATTGCCACGACCGTCAAAGCCGTCGTTCGCAGACCAGACGACACGGATGTCCCCGTTCGGAAGGACGCTGATGTCGTTCAGCGACTCTTCGACTAGCGGAGCAGTATCTGTTATCTGGTACAGGGTGTTGGTCGCGATGACGTACACGAAGAGGTCCGCGGGTGCCGACCCGCTGGACTTGCTTTCGAAGGAGATGACCCCCCGGCTGACGCTCGGGTTGCGTTGGAGACCTGGAAGGTCGAGGCGGGTCTTCGCGCCACCAGTGACGGGTTGGAAGTAGATCTCCGAGCTGATCGGGCTTGCAATGTCTTCCGCTCCGTACGCGATCCAAGTTCCATCCGTGTCGGGGGTCGTTTCATTGGCGCTGGTATTGGCGACATCCCGCGGGAGCCAGGTGCCGTTCGTTCGAATGGCGGCGATTACGTCGCAGGCCGCGAAACTAGGGGAGCAGCGCTCCCAGACCGCCGTGTTTCCATCCGGCGAGACGCTCGGGGAGGTGTCGAGAAAGAGCGGAGACGCGGTGTGATGTTCCTGTGCGTCACTTGATAGGTTCCACAGGATGATGTCCGAGTTTCCGATGCCCTCCACGAAGGCGAGCGTGTCTCCGCCGATGGCGGTTTGCCACGTGGGACCGGGCCAAACGATCTCGGCAATCTGCGAGGTGGCGGAGTCGAATACGATGGCTGACTGGGTGCCACTGGCGGACAATCGCGAGAAGCTGATGCTGCCATTGCTTACGTCTGACAGATAGTCGTAGTCGCCCGGCATCGCCTTCGGAATCTCAAGGTCCGAGCCGGTCGCGAAGTCGTAGTAGCGCACGCTGCTCGCGTCGAAGTCCGAGTAGGTCGCGAGATCGCCGTCCACGTGCGGGTCGATCTGTTCGCCCCCCGCATCGTTGATGGTGACGCGGGGCGCTGAGACCACACCCCCAAACACTGGCTCGATGACGACCGGGCCGGGTGTGACCGTCACGTCCCCGGTGGCCTGGGCCCCAGCCACGAAGATGCTGGAGCCGGCGTAGCTTGCCTGCACGATGCCGGGATGCGGACCCTCGGCAAGGCCGGCTAGTGACACTCCACTCAGCGTCGCGGTTCCCGTGGCGCCGGTCGTGGCGGAGCCGACGGCAGTACCGCTCAGAGTGAAGGCGATCGTCTGATTGGGGGCCGGAAAGCCGAACAGGGTGAGCGTGGCGGAGAGGGATGTCGTGCCGCCGACCTCGCCCGTGGCGGTCGGCACGACGAGCGTCGGGACCGGGACGGGCAGCCAGGCGACGGCGTGACGCAGGCCGGACGCGGTATCGGCAGCCCCGACGATTACGCCGCGGTCGTTGATCGCGCGCGCGGCGCTCCCCGGGCCGCCGAGCGTGCCCAGGTCGCGAAGCGAACCGCCCGACGAGACGAACGCTCGTCCGTCGGACACGCCTACGAGCAGGCCGGCGTTGCTGATGTCGAACGCCAGGCTCTTCCCACCGGACAGGGTCCCGAGGTCGCTGAATGCGCCTGAGAAGAGGAATGCGTGGCGAGGCTCGGGAGTTCCGGATCCGATGGGGAACGGATCCAGGGTCCAGCCCACGACCTGACCGGCGTCGTTCAGGGCGAAGGCCGTGCTGGAAGGACCGCCCGGACCGGCGAGATCGGTCAGTTGGCCGTTCTGCCAGAGGAAGGGGTGCACCTCGTCGCTGGCCGGCAGGTCGGATGTGCCCGCAATCTGACCCGCGTCGTTGATCGCGACCGCGCGGCTCGTCGTCCCTCCAAGCGTGCCGAGGTCGACCCACGGACCGGTGTAGAGGCTTGCGTGTCGACTGCCGCCAGCGAGGTCGGCGAATCCGGCGGCGAAGCCCGACGCGTTGATGTCCGACGCGAGGCTCTCCGGGCCGCCCAGCGTGCCCAGGTCGGAGAGCGACCCCGCTTGATAGAGGAACGCGTGGGTCCCCGAGGCCGTCTCCGACGTGCCCACGATCTGCCCGGCGTTGTTGATGGCGAGTGCCTGGCTGGTGCCGCCGTCGAGCGTACCCAGGTCGGTCGTCTGGCCGCTCTGGTACAGAAATGCATGGCGGGCGTTGGCGGTCGTGACCGACCACCCCACCACCTGCCCGGCATCGTTGATGTCAGCAGGAATCGTCTGCAGGCCGCCGAGACTCGGGATCGGAGCGAGGCCGCTGCTGTAGAAGAAGCCGGCGCTCCGGGGCGGACCCACCAGGCTCGCGGACACGATGGCGCCCACGATGCGATCCGAGGAGTTGATGGCCGTCGCCTCGGAGTGATCTGTGAGGGTGAGGGTGGGGGTCAGGTCGAACGTCAAGTAGTCGCCGAGGACCACGTTCTGCGTGAACCCACCGGTATCGCTGGGGAGATGGGACGTATCGCCGCTGTATCGCGCCGTGATCGTGTGCGTGCCTACGCCGAGAGTGGCGCCACCCATCACCGCGATCTGGACGCCGCCCCGGTCGAAGACGGGCGCACGGCCGATCGAGACACCGTCGGCCGAGAACTCGACTGTGCCCGTCGCGGGCCACGGCGCGGCCGTGCCCACCGTCGCCGTGAAGACAGGCGGCCTGGTGGTGAACGCATTCGTGCTGGAGGAAGCCAGTGTCGTGATCGTCGGCGCCTGCGTGACGGTCTGGAGAAGGACCGCGGAGCCGGGGGCAAACGTCGGACTGCCCAGGTAGCTGGCCCTAACCACGAGGGCGCCGACTCTCAGTTCGGCGGTCTCGAAGCTTGCCAAGCCCGAACCGTCGAGGGAGACCGTGCCCAGAACGAACGGGTGCAAGACGCCCGGCAGCCGATACGAGAACTCGACGTCCCCTTGCGGGACGCCCGTCGCGCCCTGGACCGTGGCCGTGAGTGTCACGCTCTCTCCAGCGACCGACGGGTTGAGCGACGAGACGAGACTCACGCTCGTGGCATGGCCAGAGACGAGCAGGTCGGCCGAGCCGCTGGCCGCGCCGAGCGTCGCGTCCCCGGCAAAGTTCGCCTGGACGGCCCCGGGATAGGACCCGACCGCGAACCCGGCGAGGCTCACGCCCGTCGCCGTCGCCACGCCGGCCGCATCGGTGGCTGCCGTCGTGACGACGGCTCCGAACAACCGGAAGACGATGTCCTTGCCCGGGACGGGTACCCCGATCGATGTAAGGGTGGCGCGGAGAGTCGTGGTTCCGCCCAACAGGCCCGAGGCCGGACTGACCTCGAGGGACGGCACGGCCAGCGTAACCGTGTCGTTGACGGCGATCGTTTCAGCGACATCGATCATCACCGCTGGCTGTACCGTGACGTCGTCTGTCACGTGGATCGTCTCGATCACATCGGGGACGACCACGACTTGCGGATAGACCACCAGCGATACGGTGGCCACGTTCGAGTCGGCTTGACCGTCGTTGGCCACGTACGTGAACGAGTCGGGCCCGGTGTACGAAAGGTTTGCGATGTACTCGAAAGCGCCCGTCGCGAGCAGGCTCACGCCCCCATGCGCCGGTAGAGTCACGAGCCGCGCGGTCAATGGGTTGCTGTCCGCGTCCGTGTCGTTTGCGAGCACGCCCGGCGCCACGATGTTCAGCGGAATGCCCAGCACCAGCGAGAAGGGCCCGTCGTTTGTCGCCGTGGGGGGGTGGTTCGCTCCCGCTGTATAGACATAGGCGTTCGCGAGCTGGCCGGTCAGTGAGAACAGCGTGCGCACGCGGAGGGCGCAGACGCCGGCGAACCCCGGAGGCGTCGTGGCCAGGATCTCGGTGTCGGTGAGCTGCATGACGTTCAAGGGGAGGACGCCGCCGCCGCACATGAAGGCCACCTCCGAGCGGTAGACAAAGTTGGATCCGGTGATGCGGACGGCCTGGCCGCCGGAAGTCGGCCCGCTGCTCGGCGTTACCGCGGCCACGTTGGGCACCACGTTTCCGACGGCGAGGTGGTAGGTGGCCGAGGCGGTTCCGCCCCGGCCGTCCGACACCGTATACACGATGGCGTCGGGTCCGACGTATCCGGTGTCCGGCACGTACCGGATGCAGTCGGCGTTCGGATTCAGCGGGAACAGGGTGCCGCACGAGACGGCAGCGCCGGCAACTGTGCCGTGGGGAGGGTCGGAGATGGCGACGACGCGGAGCAGGTCGTGGTCGGGGTCCGAGTCGTTCCACAGGGGGACGAGCGTTTGCGTGAGGCCCGGCGACACGCCGGTGAGGTCATCCACCGGGAGGGGCGGGGCGTTCGGCCCGGTGTCCGGGGGTCCCGTGGACCCGAACAACGCGACGACGGCGAGCGTGGCGGACATGTCGTCATCGATGAGCAGCAGGGTCGCCGGGCTGGCCGCTTCGGCACCGGGCACCGACCAGAATCGCACCTTGTGCGTACAGGACTCGCCCGGATCCAGGATGCGCGCTCCCACGGCACCGCACCCGAGCCCGCCAAAGTCCGACGCGTCGAAGGGGTCGGGGTCGTCCTGAAAGACCCGGAGGTGTTGGTGAAGCGCGACCGGTGCTGCCGTTTCGTTGGTGACCGTCAAGACGAGGTCCTTCGTCTTGTTCAGCGGCACCTGGCCGAAGTCGAGGAATGTCGGCGTGACGGTCAGCACCGGCGGGGGTGGTGCCTCGAGATCGACGTAGACGCTCACCACGGCCGTGGCCGTGTGGCCGTTGCCATCCGAGATCGCATAGCGGAAGTGATCGACGCTCGCGAATCCCGCCTGCGGGGTGTAGGTCACGACGCCGCCCGCGTACGTCGCGGTGCCGTGCGCCGGGGCGGCCACGGCACTAAGCGTCACGGAATCGCCGTCCGGATCGCTGTC
Organism: uncultured Acidobacteriota bacterium; assembly: GCA_963742595.1. Lineage (GTDB taxonomy): Bacteria > Acidobacteriota > Vicinamibacteria > Fen-336 > Fen-336 > CAVPGH01. Next base: position 273,719 of record CAVUMT010000005.1, read on the forward strand.
GTTGGCCAGCACGTCGATGTCCACCGGCGTGTCGAGCGGGGTCGCGACGACGTCGTTCATGGCCACCGGCGCGTCGTTGGCGCCCTGAACGTTGACCGCCACGGTCGCCACGTTCGAGTCTTGACCGCCGTCGTTGGCCTTGAAAGTGAAGGAATCCGGGCCGAAGTAGTTGGCGGCGGGCCTGTACGTGACCTGGTCCCCGGTGACCGGGGAGATCGAGCCGTGCGTCGGACCGCGAACGACCGAGTAGGTCAGAGGGTCCCCATTGGGATCCGTGGCCACCAGGGTGACGACGACCGGTGTGTCCTCGGTGGTGGACGCCGTGCCGTGCGCGGCCGTCGGCGCTCCGGTCGACTCGTCGTCGGTAATAAAGACTTGGACCTGTGGATCGGGGCCCAGGCGAGCACCGCTGGCCGCCGTCAGCCTGACGTCGAAGGACTCCGAGTCGACCTCGTGGATGGTGTCGTTCAGCAAGGTGACGAGGATCGAGGCGCTCGTCTCGCCCGGCTGGAGGCCGATGGTGCCGTCGCTGACGGGCACGTAGTCGAGCCCGGGACTGGCCGTCCCTGTGTCGACCGTCTCCCACGTCAGCGTGACGGGCTCGGGGGAGGATGCGCCGAGCTGGACGTCCACGCGCGCCTGCCCGAGCTGTTCGAAGCCGTCGTGCGAGACCAGGGTGACCCTGGGCCGCGGCGGCACGAGGCTCCAGCGGGGCTCCCGATAGGCGGTGTCCAGCGCCGACCCCCTGACCTCGCGCGCGGTTGCGAAGGGCGTCCCCGTCGCGTCGGGGCCGACGATCCACAAGTGCGGGTCGGGCGACGCCGGGCTCGTGCCCTGGACGACGAGGCGGTTGCCGTCGGGCGACCAGTCGAAGCTCGAGAGGGACGGCGGCAATCCGGATGGCGTCGTGTCCGGGCCCCCCTCCTGGCGGATGGAGAGGGCGTCCCCGGTCATGAGCGCAAAGAACCCGTCGCGCGGCGACCAACGGAATAGAGCACCGGCGCCGACGGTTCCCGTTGCCGACGCCGCGAGCCGCTCGTTCGTGCCGTCGGGATTCATCAGGAACGCGGTGACGTTCCCGCGCAGGAACGCAATCGTCGAGTTGTCGGGCGACCAATGCGGCTGGTACCCGGTGGTCGGACACGATAGCCCCGAGCCGTCTTCCAGGACGGTGCAGACCCGCCCGGTGCTGACCCGCCCGAAGGCCAGGCGCCGCGGGCCCGGACCGAGGTCGCCCGACCACGAGGGCGTGAGCGCATCGGTCACTATGGCGGTGGCGCTCGCCGGATCCGATCGGTCCGCCACCCAGAGCGTTGCTCCCACGGTCCACGCGAGACGGACGCCGTCCGCCGACCAGGCGATCTCGCGATCGATGGGTGCGGGGATGGGGAACGCGACCAGTGGGATGCCGTTCGCGTCGGCCACCACGACCTGGAACGGGCTTGGGCCCGTGACGTAGGCGAGGCGGTCGCCGCTGGGCGAGAAGACCGCCGCACCGGCCGAAGGGACGATCAGCTCCGAGGCACCGCCGTCGGGGTCGAGCGTGCTCACGCCCTGGCCGCCCGTGTAGGTGATCAACCCGTTCCGTCCGCCGTCGTCGTTCAGGATCGTGCCGCGGACTCTCAGCGACGCCGCGCGATCGGAGGGGAAGGTGAAATCAACGAAGAGGGCTTCGTCCGGTTCGGGTTCGGCATCACCGGCCACGGCGATGGGGATCGACGCCGGATTGCCGTCCGCGCCAGGAGTCGACATCTGACCGGCGGCGCCCGAGTAGTCGACGCCTTCCTCCGCCGACCCCGCGCCCGGAATCGTCACGTAGACGACATCCGTCGGGTGTCCCCCGACCGGCCGAACCTGGAAAGAGAGTGGGGAGGGTGCGCCCGAGCTGGTCTCGTACGCGGCTGCGCTCGAAACTAGGCTCGGCTGTACATCCGGTGTCGCCCCGACGAGCCCGAGCGACGCTACGTTGCTGCCGCTGGGGAACCCTTCTCGCGAATAGGCGTGCACCGTGCCGCCGCGCGTGAAGAGCATCCGCCGGCCGTCGGGTGACCACGCCGGCGACCGATCGTCCCCGGCCGCGCCGTCGAGGGCGACGCCGGAACCTTCGACACGAGTGCCGTCGCTGCCCGTCGAGGCGAAGACGAGCTGGCCGGACTGAGGATCCCAGGCCAGCTCGTCGCGCGTCCGGCCGTCGGGGTCGGGCGGTACGATCTCGGTCCCGGCGGCCGACCCGTCCGGCTGCACCGTGAAGACGGCGCCCCCGTCGGTGTAGGCGATCTGGTCACCCGATGGGCTCCAGGCCAGGAACTTGACTAGGCCGAGGTTCAGTCGCGTACCGTTTGAGCCGGCAAGGGTGGCCTCGACGACTGCGATCCCGCCGCTACCGCGGACGTAGGCAATACTTCGGCCGTCGGGCGACCAGCTCGGTGCGCCGGCGACGTCACCATGCGATGTGAGGACGCGTAGCACCGCGCCGGTGGTCCGGAGGAGCGCCAGGTCTCCGTCCCTGACAACCGCGATGCGGTTGCCCTCGGGCGACCAGCGCGGCCATCGGTCGTCCTCAGGGCTGGTCGTGAGCTGGACCTCGTCAGTTCCGTCCGGATCGGCGGTCCAGACGTTGCCGCCGCGGCTGAAGGCGATCTGTCCCGTCTCACCACCCAGCGCCGCACCCGCGGTCGCCGCCAAACACAGAGTGATGGCCGTCAGCGCGGCCATCCACAGACCGCTTACGGGTCCCGGCCTGATACAGGCGCTCATGGCTTCTCCTCGCTCGCTTCGATCAAGAGAAGTTGAAGACGACCTTGACCTGTATGGTCTGCCCCTGGCGGATCGGGATTGACGGGTTGAGGACGCGATGTGTGAACCCCCCACCGTGCACGCCGCTGGCGTTGGCGTAGACCACGAGGGAAACGACGGCGCCGATGGTGGAATCGTTCTGTGCCGTTGTCGATCCGGAGATCGTCACCGTTGGTTGCCCTAGAAATGGTGGCTCTTCAGCAGCAGTCAGGATCAAGCTTCGGTTGAGGTTCGGTGCGTCAGGCCACGGATGCTGAGGCTCGACGATGTGGCAGGTCCCGAATCCGAAAGGATCACTCTCGCAGGGCCCGAGTGTTTGCGGCGCGCCCCGGAGCTCAATTCCCCACGTCGGAAGGACCCCACGACGCGCGAGGAGTGTGACGAGGGTCTGTGCCCCCCTGTAGGTGAGCTCGTTCTCGATTTCATGGTGCGAGGCCAGCGTCTTGTCCGGATTGCGCACGTCGATGGTCCAATGACCGTGGACCTTGATGCCCTCCGCTTGGCGGCCGCCAGGCTCGGCAAGCCCAGCCCCGGCTGACAAGCCCAGGACCGCAACCAGCAGCACCGACACGACCCGCGCCCGCGGGCGCACACTCTGACGCAGCTTCATGGCTCCTCCCGGACCTAGGGGCTCACTCGCTGGAGGGCAGAGCCCATTTCCTTGCTCTTAGTCGCGCAATCGGGTGGGGAAACCCCTCATCGAGCTAGATGCCTACGAGAAGCTATCGGAAGCGAAGGTTCGGTCCTTGTCGTCGGGAACGGGCCGGCATACGATGTGAGCCTCGTCGCTGCTGGAGACGTCGGGCGACGCAGTCCCTCCGTGAGGCTGGGCGAATGGGCGTCGCCACGGACGTCACGAGCCTGCTCGAGGCGTGGACGCGTGGCGACCAGTCTGCCCTCGATCGGCTGATCCCCATCGTCTACGAGGACCTCCGCAAGGTGGCGGGGCGCCGGCTGCGCAGTGAGCGGCCGGGCCACACGCTCTCCGCCACCGCGCTCGTCCACGAGACCTACCTTCGGCTGATGGGGCAGCACCCGGTGCACCTGGAGAACCGCTCGCACTTCTTTGCCGTGGCCTCGGAGCTGATGCGGCGGATCCTGGTGGATCACGCCCGCCGCCGTGGCGCATCCAAGCGCGGCGGCGGTACGGTGCGGCTCACCCTGGACGTGGCGGTGGTCGAAGGCACCCCGCGGGACCTGGATCTCGTCGCGGTGGACGACGCTCTCTCGGAGCTGGCGACGCTCGACACGAGACAGGCCCGGATCGTGGAAATGCGCTTTTTCGGAGGACTCTCGACCGAGGAGGCCGCGGCGGTGCTCGGGATCTCGCGAGCCACCGTCGAGCGGGACTGGAGCCACGCCCGGGCTTGGCTCTACCGCCGCCTCAAGAGCGGCGCGACCGACGCCGGACCTCGATGACCCCGGAGCGCTTCCGGCAGGTCCGCGACGTCGCCGATGCGGCGCTAGACCGTGCGGAGGTCGAGCGCCCCGCATTCCTGGCGGCCGTTTGCGCGGGAGACGACGCTTTGCGGGCGGAGGTGGACTCGCTCCTGGTGGCGTACGAGGACGTGCGCGAGCGCTCCTTCCTGGAGACGCCCGCGGCGGAGCTGCGGCACCGGGCCGGTCGCCGACCGTGAGGACGATCCGCGCGACGGCGCGCTCCCCCCGGGCACGCGACTGGGCGCCTACGAGGTGGGCGAAGCCGTGGGGCGGGGCGGAATGGGGATCGTGTACCGAGCGGTGCGCGCCGACGACGAGTACCGGCAGGTCGTGGCGGTCAAGGTCATCCGGCGCGGGATGGACACCGCGGTCGGCCAGCGCCGGTTCCGGGAGGAGCGCCAGATCCTCGCCAGCCTCGACCACCCCGGTATCGCGCGCATCCTGGACGGCGGGACCACCGAAGAGGGGTTGCCCTACTTCGTGATGGAGTACGTGGAGGGCGAGCCCATCGATGTTTACTGCATGGCCGGCGTCTGGGGGTCGACGAGAGGCTGCGGCTGTTCCTTCGCGTGTGCGACGCGGTGCACCACGCACACCGGAGCCTGGTGGTGCATCGCGACCTGAAGCCGGGCAACGTCCTGGTCACGGCGGACGGCATACCCAAGCTCCTGGACTTCGGGATCGCTCGTCTCGTCCGTCCGGCCGGCGAGCCGGGCGTCGCGAATCCGACGGTGACCGCGTTTCGCATGCTGACCCCCGACTACGCGAGCCCTGAGCAGGTTCGAGGCGAGGCCGTCACCACCGCCACCGACGTGTATTCGCTCGGGGTGATCCTTTACGAGCTGCTGAGCGGACAACGCCCTTACCGGACGGGCCACGTCCACGAGGTGCTGGCGGCCATCTGCGACGAGGACCCCGAGCGCCCCAGCGTGTCGGTCACCAGGACCGGCAAGCCGACGACCGGCCGAAGGCCCGGTCCGCGCTGCGGAGAAAGCTCGCGGGAGACCTGGACACGATCGTGCTCAAGGCGCTGCGCAAGGCTTCCGAACGAGCGATACGCCTCGGTGGAGGCCTTCGCGGACGACGTGACCCGGCACCTCGAAGGCCGGCCGGTTCGGGCTCGCCCGCACACCCTCGCCTACCGCACGGGGAAGTTCGTGCGCAGGAATCCCGCCGCCGTGGCTGCCGGTGTGCTGCTGGGGTGTTCGCTGGTGGCGGGATTGACCGCAACCCTGTGGCAGAACCGCCGTGCGGAGGCGCAGAAGGCCCGTGCCGAGCGCCGCTTCAACGACGTGCGAAAGCTGGCCAACGCCGTGGTGGGGGATCTGCACGACGCGATCAAGGACCTTCCCGGCGCCACGCCCGCGCGCAAGCTCCTGGTCACTCACGCCGTGGAGTACCTCGACAGCCTGGCTGGCGAGGCCGGAGGCGACGAATCACTCCAGCGCGAACTAGCCGGCGCCTACCTGAAGATTGGTGACGCGCAGGGGAACCCCTATCTCGCGAACCTCGGAGACTCGGCGGGAGCGCTGCGCAGCTACCAGAAGGCCTTCGAGATCCACGCGAGGCTGTCGGGGGCCCGTCCGGACGATGAGGAGTTGCGGCGGGTCCTGGCCGTCAGCCACGAACGGATCGCGGAAATGCTCTGGTCGAAGGGGGAATATCCCGAAGCGCTGGACCGTTACCGGACCGCCCTGGGCATCCACGAGCGTCTCGCGTCCGTCGACGACAAGCGGCTCGACGACCGCTATGGGGCGGCGCGCGTGCTGAGCAGGATCGGTCAGCTGCAGATCCAGACCGGGGACCTTCCGGCCGCGCTGCACAGCAATCGTCGATCGCTCGCCCTCATGTCGGCGCTCGCCGCGGCCTCGCCGAAGTCCCTCAAGTACCGGCGCGGCGTCGCGACCATCGTGCTGAAGATCGGCGACATCGGGCAGAGCATGCATGACTATCACACCGCGTTCGCCAGCCATAGCGAGGCGGAGCGGATGGTGGGGGAGCTGTCACGCGAAAACCCGGACAGCGCCGACCTCCAGCGCACGCATGGGCTCGCCCTGGCGCGTCTCGCGAACGACCATATGGGCCTGCAGCGTCCCGCCGAGGCCGTCGCCGCCGGCCGAGGGGCACTCGCCGTCCAGAAGGCGCTGGCCGCAGCCGACCCGGAGAACCGTCAGATCCGGATCGACATGAGCGCGACCTACGGCGCTCTTGGCGAGGCGCTGAACGGCCACGGAGAGACGGCGGCGGCCATCGACGCAGTGCGACAGGGCATCGCTATTCGAGCGGAGGCGCGCGCCCAAAATCCTGCCTATTCGGCGGAGGACGTGAGCGTCGCCAGGCTCTACCTCATTCTGGGGGCGCTGCTCCTGAAGACGGGCCAGACGGCTGGTGCCCTTGCTGCGTACGGAAGGGCGGCGGACGTCGTCGCCGTCGAGCCCGTTCGTAGCGAGGCTCCTACGCTGGTGGCGGAGATCCACGCGGGAGCGGGGGATGCCCAGGCACAGCGGGCGCGCGTCGCGCCAGCGGAGTCACGGGCGATGGAATGGCGGGCGGCCCGGCACTCGTACGAGCAAAGCCTTGCGATCTGGGTCTCGCTGAGCGACCAGGGGAAGTTGACCCCCGATCAGGCCGACCGCCCAAATGAGCTCGAGCAGCGAATCAAGCGTTGCGTGGCCGCTCTCGATGCCCCGCGGAGATGATCAGATCGCGAGCGTCGTGAACGCCCCTTGATTGAAGTGCAGGTGCAGCCGGCCTCCCGAGCTCGCCTGCAGGCCGGCCACGTGGGTCTCCATCCGTGCGAACGTCTCCCGGCGTACGAGCCCGGCCGGAGCCGCTTGCGACGTGGTGCTGAACCAGAAGTGGAAGTCGCGGTTCTGGGCCTGGGGGGCGAGGGTGCGCACCGCGGCGCTTCCCACGCGCGACTGGAAGACGATGTCGAGGACCTCCGTCTCCGGGTTGCCGTGAGAGCCGTTGCCGCAGAACACGTAGTTGTCCGCGGAGACGTGGCGGGCGAACTTCGCGTCCAGGTTGTGCTGCGATCCGTGGTGCTGGACCTTCAGCACGTCGAGGTGCACCGATCCGGCGGCCAGAAAGCCGGTGCGGGTCGAGCCCGTCGAGGATGAAGTCCTGCTGGGCGTCGCCGGTGAGGAGCAGCCGCTTGCCGTTCTCCTCCACCATGAACATGAGCGAGGCGATGTTGGGCGCGGTGACTCCCTTGATGTCGGGGATCCCGTTCCACCCGCGGAGGTCGTAGGGCGAGCCGGCGAGGGCGCCGTTGCTGAAATCTTCGATGCGCTTCCTGAGCTCCGCGCGGATCTTCTTGATCCGCTCCAGGTTGACGGGGTCGCTCACCCACGTGTTCCAGCCCTGTCGCAAGCGCGTCAGCTCGTTCCGGGTCGGTCCGACGAGCGTGAACTGCATCGAGCCCAGGGCGAACGCGTCTCCGGGCTGGCCGGCGAAGAGCAGCTTGGCCCCCGCCGCCACCCCGGGCGGCTTGTTCACGGGGATGTCCAGGGCGGCCGTCCCCACGAGGCCGAGGACCTCGAGCGCTTCCGGAATGCCGGCGGCGATCGCCTGCATCTCGTCGGCGGCGCCGACGAGCTCCGGCACCGCGGTGGCATAGAGGGCGGGCGCCGCCGCGATGAGCAGATTCTCGATGGCCTTGTTGTTCTTCGTCTTCGTGTCGCGGAAGGCGTTGTGCAGGATCCCCTTGATCACCGGCGGGCGGGGCACCTTGGGCGGTCGGATGGGATCGGGATTCGGATTCGTTCCTCCCTGATGATGATCGAACACCCGCCACTCGACCTCGTCCTCCAGGAGCTGGAGGACGCCGCTGATGTGGTCGTTGTCGATGTGCGAGACGTAGACGAGTGCTAGCTCGCGGTTGGTCGTCCGCAGCTTGGCCAGCTCGGCGCGCACGTGGTCCCGCAGGCTGCCCGTCATGCCGCCGTCGCAGAGCATGAGCTCGCCCGACGCCGCCTCGAGCAGCAGGCAGTCGCCCATGTCGGACTCGAAGATGTGAGCTTCATGGCGCATCCCTAGCGCACTCGGATTGCGCACGTTGATCGCGCGCGCTTCCTCGACGGCGGCGAGCGCGTCGACGCGTCCCCACCCCGCGTCGTTGATCCACTTGTAGGAAGCCCCGGCGAGGGGGCGCGCGGTCCGCTGCAGGATCCCGACGCACTGCGCGGCCGTGAGCTCGCGGTTCGCGGCGAGCATGAGGCCCGACCACTCCGGTGACGTAGGGACAGGCCATGCTCGTGCCGGTCATGGCCATCCAGGGCTCGTCGGGCCCGGCGAAGCCGTTGGCCGCCACGACCTCGGTGCCGGGAGCCGCGATCTCGGGCTTGCAGCGGCGGTCGCGCGTCGGGCCCCTGGCTGCTCGTGGCGTGGATGCGCTCGCGCACGCTCGTCGAGGTTGGCCACCGCGATCACACGGTGACCGCAGGCCAGCGAGCTGATCGAATGCGAGTCGACGTTCGACTTCTCGCTGAAGAACGAAGGAAAGCGGAACAGCCGGCGCCCGGCGTCGCGCCCCACCTCTCCCGGGTCGTCGCGCTCGATCCACGCGTCGAATCGCCCGTCCCGGATCTCGTCGCCCTTGAGGCGCACCTTCCACACCCCGGCCTGGATGCCGCGGAACTCTCGGAGGTCCGGGCTCTGGGTGGGGGAGAGGTAGATCGCGATGTAGTTCGCCGCCGTTGGTCGGGTGATAGAGCTCGTTGTAGATCGAGACGTACGTGCCGCTCGCCAGACGGCGGTTCTCCACGTACTCGCGCGGCCCGACCTCGATCCAGGGTCCGCCCCCCGGGGGTTGCACGGACACGACGAAGCGGTCCTGGGCGCCGTACCAGATCTCGAGCTCGTTCTCCGACACGTCCTCGATGCCGTTGCCGACCACGGTCCACTCGAGCTCGACCTCGAGGCCGCGGGCCGGGATCTGGCCGCTCGTGTGGATGCGGCCCATGATCCAGCCCAGGTCGCCTTCCTCCTGCGCGGCCTCCTGCCCGGCGTTGCCGGCGGCCACGCAGATCGGCCCGGCCGGGGGTGGCGAGGTAGGCGTCGAGCCAGCGCGAGACGCCGCTCGATCCGTCGTGAGCGCCGCCGTTCGTGCCGAGGCTGATGTTGATCGCGATCGGCTTCCTCTCCTTTTCGCGCGATGCGCAAGCAGGTACTCGACGGCGTGGGTGATGCGGCTCGTGTCGCTGAAGGTCGCGCGCCGCCGCGCGATGGGATCCTCGGGCGCGGGGACGTCGATGAGCACCGCCGCGATGTCGGCCTGGGGGCAGACCCCGGACTTCCCGGCGGCGATGCTGGCCACGTGAGTGCCGTGGGAGCTCGGGGTGCGCTGCGACTGGCGCTCGATGTAGACGGCGCCGCGGCAACCCGGGCGTCTTCGCGGCCACGAGGGCGGCGTCGAGCTGCGGCTTTCGGAACTCCGATCCGTAGTCGAACCCGTCGGGCGGCCGGCGGAAGTCTCCTCCCTGGTCCCAGATCGCGATGAACCGAGTCGTGCCGTCCGGCTCGAGAAAGTCCGGGTGTGAGAAGTCGAAGCCGCCCACGTCGATCATGCCGATGATCAGGCCGTCGCCCCGGCCGTGCGTCGACGCGTTCCCCACGGCCTTGGAGGGAGGCTTTCGCGTGGCGGACGTGGGGATGGGGAGATCGAGCTTGAGGGGGTCCGCCGGGTGCACGAAGGCCACCGCCGGGTTCTCGCCGATCTCGTCGAGCTTGGAGACGGGAACCGTCGCGCAGACGATGTTGCGGCGCGGCAGCACCCCCCCGTCGACGGCTCCCCGGCCGGCCTCGTACGTCCACTCCGCGATGCCGCGGGTGACGGCCGCGACGGCCGCCCGCTGTTCCTCGGGGGAGACGCCGGCGCGCTCGGGATAGAACTCGATGAAGACGTTGACGAAGCTGTCGTCGGCGGGGGGCTGCGCGTCGAGCTTGAGCCGAACGCCCTTCGACCGCTTCGGACCGACGCGCGTCGGTCGGACCGCGGCCCGCAGGTTCTCGATCGACGGCCGCGCGACCTGCTCGTAGACGGCGGCCGCCGGCTCTTCCTCCCGCTCGATCGGGGTGGAGCAGGCGACCGTGGTCGAGCCCAGGGAGCGAATGGCGTTGACGCCCCGGCCGCCGTTCCGGAAGGTGCGCAGGCGCGGGTGCAGCTTGCGCGATCCCGGCCGGTCCACAGGCATGACGAGAGTCGCCTCTCCGGAGGGAGTCGACGAGAAAACCGGTCGCAGGCTACTTCGATCCGGCTAATTGTCAAGCGGTTTTTGAGCGCGGGACATACGACCAAGGTTGTACGCGACCAAAGTCCAATGGCCTCGACCCGCTCGCATCACGTCATCGCAGGCACTTCGGCGAGGCTCCGAGCGCGACGCTGCGACGGGGTCTCTCTCGACCCTGCCCGCGTGCCGGGACGACCGAACGCAACGGCGCGTCGCACTAGAACAGCCACGGCGCCGGGAAGCGGACGGAAACACCGTCCAATCGCGCTATCCGAAAACTGCAATCACGGTTCTCCGTAGGCCACCCAGAGGTAGTAGGGGTTGCGCGGATCGCGGGCGAGCACGCCGCGTAGCGCGGCTCCCGCCGCGGCCCGGTCGCCGGCCATGAGATGGAGGGAGAAGCGGTAGAGGCCGAGCAGCTCGCGGCGCTCCGCCTCCACTGGAGCGCGCAGCGGATCCTCCGGGCGTAAGGGCACATCGCTCGCGAGCTCGAGCAGGCGAGGGAGCACGCGCCTTAGCTCCCCGCGGCGCACCCACGCCGCGTGCTCGATCCGCGGGCGGTCGTCCGTCACGGGACGCGAGTTCCCCGCGTAGCGTTCGAGGCCCGTCCGGTCCGTGAGCCAGGTCGCCAGCAGTGCGGCCGCCGACTCCACGCCGACCTCGGCGAGGGCCGCCTTGACCTCGGGTTGCGCCCAGCGTTTCTCGACACGGGCCCCCTCCAGCTCCAGGGGGCTCAGGGAGCCCACTAGCAGGACCTCGTGCAGCTCCGTGGTCCAGGCGCTCGCGTGGGGGAACACGTCGAGAAAGCTGCGGACGAGTGAACGCGAGTCCTCGTCGTTCTGGGCGGGCAGCGGCCACCACTGCGCCATCAGCCCGTCGGGCTGCAGCCGGCTCCGGGCGAGCTCGTAGAAATCGCGCGAGTAGAGATTCGCGACTCCGGCCGCGGAAGGCGGAGGCGGTTCGAGGGTGATCACGTCGTAGCGCTCCGACCGGCGCAGCAGCTCCTGCCGCCCGTCGCCGATGCGGATCTCGAGGCGGGCGTCCGTCGCCGCGCCCAGATTGCCCGAGAAGAGCGGCCCGGCGCGCACGACAGAGGGCAGCAGCTCGAATACGACACGCCTGTCGAGCGCCGGCTCGGCGAGGAGCGCTCCTGCCGTGATGCCGGTGCCAAAGCCGACCACGAGTGCGCTTCGAGGTTCCCCACGATGGACGAGGAGCGGCAGGAGGGCTTGCAGGCGCATGTAGCGGAGCGAGGCCGGGGCGTCGCCGGAGTTCGAGACCCCCTGGATATACAGCCGTCGGAAGGTTCCCCGGCCGGCCGATTGCTCGAGGACCGCCACCGTGCCGCCGGGATCCTCCTCGTAGAAGAGCAGCCGCCCGCCACGCTTTCCTGCCCACAGCGTGGCCAGCCGGTCACGTGGGATGAGCGCAGAGAACGTGGCGACGACCAGCAGGACGGCTATCGCAAGGGCCGGCGCACGCCGCCCCTCGCGCCCACCCTTCAGGATCGCGATGCTCGCGAGCACGGCGCCCGCGACGGCGAGGACGCCGATCGAACGAACCAGGCCGAGTCGCGGGACGAGGACGAAGCCCGTCACGAGCGAGCCCGCGATCCCGCCCGCGGTGTTGACGGCCGCGATCCTGCCGACGTCGCGGCCGACGCAGGCGGCGCCGGCCACGAGCCGGGCCGCGGCGGGAAAGGCGGCGCCCAGGAACATCGTAGGAAGCAACAGGACCGCGGTCGCCGCCAGGACGAAGCGAGCCATGACCTCGATCGTCTCCCGGCCCGTCAGGCGCATCGCCCACGTGCCCGCGAACGTCTGCGCCTGCGGCAGCCAGTCGCCGAGGACGAACACCGTGCCCACGGCGCTCGCGGCGGCGCCGCCGAGGAGGAGCCCGAACGCTCGCCAGGGTTCGCCCTTGCCGCCGCTCCACCGGGCGAACAGCAGGCTGCCGATCGCGAGGCCCGCCAGGTACGTCGCGAGCATCACGGCGAAAGCGTGCGCGCGCGTGCTCAGGAAGGGCACGAGCAGCTCGGACCAGACGACCTCGTAGCCCAGCGCGATACCGCCCGCGCCGGCGTAGAGCGCGAGGGCGAGATGGGCGCCGGAAGGGGGTTGCGCAGGCGGGGCGGAGGAGTCGCCGGAGGGTGCGGCGCGCCGATCGAGGACGAAGGCGACCGCGGCTACGGCAAGTCCGACGAGAGCCACGACCAGCGCCGAGAGCGTGATGCCAAGGAGGGGCACGAGAACGAATGGCGTCGCGAGGGTGCCCAGGACCGCCCCGAGGGTGTTCGCGCCGTAGAAAAAACCCGTCGCCTGGGCGACGGTGTCATCGCCAGGCCGCACGGCCCGAAGCAGTGCCGGCAGCGTCCCGCCCATCAGGAATGCAGGCAGCCCGACGAGAGAGAAGGGGAGTAGCCAGGCGAGCGGGCCGACGGCGTCCTGAAGTGCGACGTAAGGCGGCGCGGAGTGGGAGAGAGCCAGCGTGGTCAAGAATCCCAGGACCGCGGCCCCGGCCTCGAGCCGGCCGTAGAGCCTGATCGGCCGCGGGCTGCGGTCGGCGAGGCGACCGAAGGCCGCTCCCCCCAGCGCCAGGCCCGCGAAGAACGCGCAGAGCGCCACGCTGACGGCGTGGACCTCGACGCCCACGACCCGGCCGAGCTGCTTGACCCACAGCGTTTCGAACACGAGTGCCGTCGCGCCGGAGGCCAGGAGCAGCGCGGCCAGTGGCAGGCCTGATCGGATCGTGGACCCGGAGGGCTCTGAAGGGGGTGCGACGATTGAGACGTGGGGCTTGGCTCGGCGAGTGCGTCGCGACATCGAGTGGCGCAGTCTAGCAGCGGCTCGACGGTACGGCGGCGGGGAAAGTCCCCGCCACCGCCACGAGGCGTCGGTGCGCCGACCCGGCGCTACTCCGCGGGCTTTCTCAGCTTCTCCATGACGTGGCTGAGGTTGAAGGATCCGGGCTTCTGACGGGGCGGGAAATCCTTGAAGCTCTGGATCCACCGGGCGGCGTACCCAATGGCTGGACCCACCAGAAACGCATGCTGGACCCGAAAGTCAGTGTAGCCGGCAGTGTCCTCGGCGCGCTCGAACGGATCCGAGCGCAGATTGAACAGCTTGGGGAACCGCAGCACGATCAGGGGATCCTGCCAGACGGTGAAACCCACTCTGCGCTGGTCGAGAAAGACCATTTTCCACTGCTCGAAGCGAAGCCCCGCGGGGTCGCCGTCGTCGGTCCAGTACATGAACTCCTTGCGCGGCCACTCCTTCGTCTCGCCCTTGAAGTACGGCAGCAGGTTGTACCCGTCGAAGTGGACCTTGTAGGTCACGCCGCCCGCGGCGAGGCCCGTCGTGGCCGCCTCTTTCACATTGGGCTGGCCCACGGCGGCCAGCAGCGTCGGGAGCCAATCCTCGTGGGAGACGATCTCGTTGATCTCGGTACCCGGCTTGATCACGCCGGGCCAGCGGACCATCAGCGGCACGCGATAACCGCCCTCCCAGTTGGAGTTCTTCTCGCCACGGAACGGGGTCGTGCCGCCGTCGGGCCAGCTGAAGACCTCGGCACCGTTGTCGGTCGTCCAGATCACGATCGTGTTGTCGGCGGTCCCCAGGTCATCGAGCTTCTTCAGGAGCTGGCCGATGTGGCCGTCATGCTCGACCATGCCGTCCGGGCCGATCCCCAACCCCGTCTTGCCCTGGGACTCCGGTTTGAGATGGGTGTGGATGTGCATGCGGGTCGTGTTGAACCAGACGAACCAGGGCTTGCCCTCCTGCTGCTTCGCGTCGATGAACTTGACAGTCTTGGCGAGCACTTCCTCGTCGATCGTCTCCATCCGCTTCTTCGTCAGGGGGCCGGTGTCCTCGCAGCGCTGCTTGCCCCACCTGCCGAAGCGGCCGTCGTCGGCGAGGGTGCTGACGGTGTCCGTCGCGTAGCAGTGGAACACGCCTCGCGGGCCGAACATCGCCTTGAACTTCGGGTCCTTCGGGTAATCCGGGTTCTCGGGCTCCTCCTCGGCGTTCAGATGGTAGAAGTTCCCGAAGAACTCGTCGAAACCGTGGAGCGTCGGGATGAACTCGTTGCGGTCGCCGAGGTGGTTCTTGCCGAACTGGCCGGTGGCGTAGCCCTGCGGCTTGAGCAGGTTGGCGATCGTCGGATCCTTTTCGGAGAGGCCCTCGGGGGCGCCCGGCAGGCCGACCTTGAGCAGGCCTGTGCGGATCGGGGACTGGCCGGTGATGAACGCTGCCCGCCCCGCCGTGCAGCTCTGCTGGGCGTAGACGTCGGTGAAGATCGCGCCCTCCTTCGCAATTCGGTCGATGTTGGGCGTGCGGTATCCCATCATCCCGCGGTTGTAGGCGCTGATGTTCCACAGGCCGATGTCGTCCCCGAAGAGGATGAGGATGTTCGGTTTCCTGCCCGTGGTTTGTGCCGTCGCGGGGACGGGCACGATGGACGCCGCGACCAACAAGGCCAGCGGAGCGGCCTTCCAAGCACTCAACATTGATCTTCTCCTCGGAGCCGTCCCGGAGCTCCTGACTGCCGCGAGCACGACGCGTCGGGAGCCTACCATCCGGAGCACCGGGCCGCTATCCGAGAACTGCACGAAAGGGGGAGGTTTGGGCGAAGCACTTTTCGGATAGACGCCCGTGGACGGCAGCACCTATCGTGCCGGGTAACGACGTTCAAGAACCAGAGAAGGTAGGATGAGTCGATGAAGAACACGGATTTGATCCTATCCGGGGTCCTCGCCGGTCTGGGGGCGGCGACGGGCGCGATCGTGACGGCGGCGAAGTAGCCCTCCGCATGGTCGGAATGCACGTGGCGATTCGAAAGGCTCTCGCCCAACTGGCGGCCGCGGGCGTCCTGGCGCTCTCGACCGCGGGGCCCGCGCGCGCCCAGGCGGTCCTCGTCGACGACGACAAGTGGCACTTCGCGATCGCGCCATACATGTGGTTCGCGGGACTCGAGGGGACGCTCTCGTTGGGGCGCTTCGTCGAGGTGCCGGTGGACGTGCCCTTCTCGGACGTGATCAGCAACTTCGACATCGGCCTCCTCGCGCACTTCGAGGGCCGGAGAAACCGATTCGGCGGGGCCGTGGACGTCATGTACCTCAAACTGGGAGCGCCGGTGGCCACGAGCGTGCCCGTGCTGGGGCCGCTCGGCGTCACCGCGGACGTGCGCCTGCTCTTGACGGAAGGGCTGGGCTTCTACCGCGTGGCCCACGGCGGGCGCAGCGAAAACCCGTCGCACCTGGACCTCATCGCGGGCGCCCGCTACATCAAAACGAGCTCCGGGCTCAAGAACGATGTCTTCCAGACGGGAAAGGTGACGACCGACTGGGTGGATGGATTGATCGGGGTCCGCTTCCGGGCCGGCCTGGGCTCGCGCGCGGCCTTCATCGGTCGCGGCGACGTCGCGAGCCTCGGCTCGGAGTTCACCTGGAACCTGGAGGGCGACGTGGCGTTCCTGTTGTCGAAGCACTGGGCGCTGGGCGCCGGCTGGCGCCATCTCGACATCGACTACGACAAGGGCGAAGGTGCTACCCGTCGCGTGTTCGACGTGGCTTTCGACGGCCCGCGCGCCTGGTTCAGCTACGCCTGGTAGTCGCACCGGAGCCTGAGGGAAGGGTGCATCAGCATCCCCACCAGGCGCATCGACGTGAGGATCCAGTACAGGACCTATCAGGCGATCGCAGAGCAGGTGGTCGCGGAGGACGAGCATGGGTCAGGTGCTTAAAGATCGCGGTATCGTCGGTGGTCGGAGTGCTCCTGGCGCTGCCCTCCCCGAGTGAAGGCCAGGAGCACGCGGCGCCGCCGGCGGCCGCCGAGCACTCGGGCGCCGAGCTCGCGAAGAAGCTGGCGAACCCGATCTCCGACCTCGTGAGCGTGCCGTTCCAGTTCAACTGGTCAGAGGGCGTCGGCCCGAACGATCAGACCCAGTTCCTCCTGAACGTCCAGCCCTTCCTCGCCTACAACACCAAGAGCCTCTGGACGATCACCCTCCAGTCGGAGACGACGGCCAACTGGAAGGCCGAAGACGATCAGTGGACGGTTCCGATCAACCTGCTCTTCGCCAAGCTGTCGTCCTTCGGTCCGTTCCCGGCGAGCTACCAGTTCGGGGCCGGGGTCTTCGCCGCGCGCCCCGATACCGGTCCGAAGTGGAAGATCCGCGCCGCGATCGTGATCCTGCTCCCTCGCAGGAAGTGACGCGGCTCGCCCCCATCGCCGGCGGGATCGCGGCGTGGGCGGCGGCGTGTCTGGTGCTGTGCGGCGTTGCTTCGGCGCAGACGCAGGACGAGCTCTGGCCGGAAGCAAACGCGTTCTTCAACCTCGACGGCCGGTTCCGCCTCTACCTGTACGGCCGGCTCGTCTACTCCCCAGCGTCCTGGACGCCCGACGGCACGTCGAGCTTCCAGGAGGTGGAAGCGGGCCCGGGGCTGGACATCACGATCAAGCCGATCCTCCACCACGGGCTGAAGAAGCCCGTGTGGGAGCGTGAGCGCCACCTGTGGGCGCGGGTCGCCTATGAGTACATCTCGACCTTCGGCGACGTTGCCAGTCCGAGCACCGAGAACCGCGGGATCGTGGAGCTCACCGGACGCTTCGTGGTGCCGGGGAAGGTCTGGCTGGTGAACCGTGCGCGGGTGGACCTGCGTGACAAGAACGGACGCTACTCGACCCGGTTTCGCTATCGGCTGACCGCCGAGCGGGAGACGACCGTCCTGGGAGTCGTGACCACCCCCTTCGTGGACGCCGAGGTGCTCTACGAGACCCAGTACGACGCCTGGAACCAGCAACGCTACGAGGTCGGCATCGAGATCGTCCTCGGCGACCACTGGCGCCTCGAGCCCCACTACCTGCGGCGGAACGACCAGCGCTCGCAGCCCGCGCATGTCAACGCCTTCGGTCTCGTCCTCAAGTACTACCACTGATGGAGGGCCGCGGAGGGGTGAGCTTGCCTTGAAGCGTAGACATACTTCTGCTATGCACACGTTATGGCGTCTCGCACCACCCTCGTCCTCGACGACAAGGCCAGGGAAGCCGCCCGGCAGCTCGCCCGCCGCTACGGCTGTTCGCTCTCGGAGGCCACGCGCCGCGCCCTCGTCCTCCAGCGCGACGCCGAGCTCGGAGTTCCCCGGAAGCGTCGCCAAGAACGGATCCGGGCGCTGCGCCGGCTCTTCGAGCCGTTCGAAGGCAACGATGCCCGGGCCGAGATCAGGAGGCTGAAGGCCGAGGCGGCAGTGCCGCGCTCGACGCAGCCTAGAACCGCGCGGTGAGGGTCGCGGCGAGGCGCCGGGGGGGACCGGCGAAGAAGGCGGTCGCCGTCCCGGAGGTCACGTACCGGGCATTCGTGAGGTTCTCGGAGACGAGGGCGAGGCCGAGGCGCGAGGGGACGAGATCGACGAGGACGTTGGCGTCGAGACGCGTGTACGAAGGAATGCGCACGACGTTCGCGCGGGTGCTGAAGCGGTCCGAGGCGTGGACAACGCCCGCGGCGAGCGAGAGGCGGGAGGGCGTGCCGGGAAAGGCGTAACGGGCCCAGACGCTGACCTTGTGCTCGGGCGCGTTCGGGAGGGCGTTGCCGGAGAAGCCGAGCGTGTCCTGCGTGATCTCGGTGCGGGTCCACGCGTAGCCCGCGCGCAGCGCGAAACCGCGCGTCGGCGTGCCCACGACCTCGGCCTCGAGTCCTCGGCTCTCGCCTTCGCCGATTTGCCGGAAAAAGCCCCGCGTGTCGCCTCCTGCACGTTCGTCTGCCGGATGGAGAAGGCGGCCAGGCTCACGAGCAGGCGCTGCCCGAGGAGATCCGCCTTCACTCCCGCCTCCAGCGAGCGGGAATCCACGGGCTCGAGCGCGCGGCCATCCTCGAGGTACTGGCCCGGAAGGCCCGGCTCGAACCCTTCGGCGTAGCTCGCGTAGAGCGACAGCGCGGGCCGGAGGCGGAAGACGACCCCCAGCGACGGGGTGAACGCCGTTTCCGTCGAGACCGGTCCTTCCGCCGCCGCCCGCGCCGCTGCAGAGCGGTCCTCCTGCCGGAAACGGCTGACCCGCAGGGCCGGTACCAGCGACCAGCGCTGGCCCACGCTCAGCTGATCCTGGAGATAGACGCCGAAACGCCACAGGTCGGCGCCGGAGGGGAGGAGCGCGGGCTCGGGCGGGCGCGGGCCGTAGACCGGGTCGTAGATGTCGAGAGAGGGCGCCGGGGCGGTGCCGATCGCGCTGTCGAACGTGCTCAGGCCGACCTCGGCCCCGAGCACGAAGCGGTGCTTCACGCGGCCGCTCCCGAGCGCGAGCGTCGCGAACGTGTCGGACTGGTACTCGTCCCACACGCTCTTCTCCCGGTACAGGAAGCGCGCCGCGGTCTCGCCGTCGGGCAGGAGGACGGCGAGCGCCTGGACGTCGAGGTCGCCGTCGATCCTTCGTGTAGCGACCGGCGACGTGGAGCGACGAGCGCGGCGAGAGTTGCGTGTCGAGGCGCAGGCCGCCCGAGGCGTTCCAGCCGCGCCAGGCGTCGTCGGGGGACGCCATGTTGAGATCCCAGGGGATCGCGGTGAAATCGCCGGTCTGGTCCCCCGCGGTCACGGGAACCGTGTGGCGATAGCCGCGCCCCTTCTGGTCGTAGTACTCGCCGTCGAGGTGGAGCGTCGTGCTCTCGCCGAGGTCGAACGAGAGCATCGGCAGCACGCTCACGCGGGACTCGTCGTTTTCGTAGCCGTCCTGGAGCCCTTCCGCCGCCGCGACCAGGCGGTAGCGCATCCCGCGCCCGCTCCCGAGCGGCCCCGTCGCGTCGGCCGCAACCCGGAGGAAGCCCAGCTCCCCGCCCCCCACGCTGACCTCGTGCCGCCGCACGGGCAGCGGCTTCTTCAGCACGAGGTTCACGAGGCCGCCCGGGCTGCCGTCGCCGTAGAGGACGCCCGCGGGACCGCGCAGGTATTGGATCCGCTCCACGCCCGCGAGCTCGCGTACGCTCCACGTGTAGGTGCGCAGCCCGTCCCGACGCAGGTCGTAGAAGCCCACAATGAACCCGCGCGCGAAGGCGGGGCCGCGCTCGTCCTGTGGGATGAAGGCGGGCGCGTAGTCGTGCGCCTGGCTGACGTTGATCGCCTGGATCTCGTCGAGCGTCTTGCGCTCGAAGACCGTCACGCTCCGCGGCGTCTCGAGGAGAGGGGTGTCGGTCTTCGTGGCGAGGGAGGAGGTCGTGAGCGGCTCGTCGGAGTCCGCGACAACCTCCACGGTCTCGCCCGTGATCTGAAGGCGGCCGCCGACCTCGCGGGCCTTCCCCCGGCCGCGGGTTCGGGGTCTTTCGTGTTCGGGTGCTCGGTCTGTGGCTCCTTAGCCTGGCACAAGCCGACCAGGGTCCCGCACGCCCACAGCACGAACGCCATCCTGACGAGACCGGACATCACGCCTTCCGGGCGGATTGTCCCACACCTCCAGCCCCGGGCCCGGGGCACTCGGGGCGGCCCCGCTCAGTTCTGTTGGCCCCGCTCAGTTCTGTTGGTGACAAGTGAAATGTCCGCTCGGTCTTGACAAGTGATCTGTCCGCTTACGCTAGGCCTTCGATGCCACCCGTGAGGAGGGCGTGCCGGTCGACCACGCCGAACTGCTGTAGTCGATCCATCAAACGCCGGGTCGACGCCAGCCGGCGGCCTTTCCTCGACGGACGCCGGGAGTTGAAACACCACGCGACGGCAAAACAACCTGAACGGTGAATGGTTAACGCGATGATTTTCCGTGGGCGGGAAGGTATTACTCGTAGACAGAGGCACATGCCCGCCATGGGCAGTAATGGAGAGGTTCGAAGTGAGTGCTGACCAGAGCATGAAAGAGTCGGCCGAAGCGATTGCGCTAGCTGACGCCGTTCGAGCGGGCGACGAAGCGGCCTTCAATACGGTCGCGGAGCGCCACCGCCGTGAGCTGCTGATCCATTGCTATCGCATGCTCGGCTCGCTCCAGGACGCCGAAGATGCCGTTCAGGACGCCCTGCTGCGCGCCTGGAAGTACCGTGAGAGCCTCAAGGAGGGAGCCCCGGTGCGCCCGTGGCTGTACCGGGTCGCGACCAACGCCTGTCTCGATGCAATCGGCCACGACGCGCGGAGATCGGCACTCGCCGCGAAGTCGTCTGCCGAAGCTCCGAGCGCGCCATTGGCGCCCGCCGAAGTGACCTGGCTCCAGCCGATCCCGGATGCCATCCTCGAGCCGCCGGCGCCGCGCAACTCCGAACCGGAGACCGTCGTCCTCACGCGGGAAACGATCGAGATCGCGTTCCTGACCGTGATCCAGCTCCTCTCGCCTCAGCAACGGGTTGTGCTGATTCTGCGTGATGTGCTGGGTTGGTCCGCGAAGGAGACCGCCGAACTGCTCGACGTAAGCGTCGCCGCGGCAAACAGTGCGTTGCAGCGGGCGCGTGTCACTCTGCGTACGAAGCTGCCCTCGCGCAGACCGGAGTGGCCAGCCGGGACGGACGCCAGTGCGGCCGAACGCGAGCTGCTCCGGAGGTACGTCGAAGCTTGCGAAAAGGCCGACATCAGCGCGTTCGAATCGCTGATCCGCGAGGACGCAGTCTCCCGCATGCCACCGCAGGCGGAGGTTACCCTGGGCCGCGAGGCCATCTTGAAGCTCTGGATGGACGCCGGTTTTGGCTCCGAGGCGTTCGGCGATCTGCGCTGCGTCACCACACGCGCCAACCGGCAACCGGCGGTGGCTGTTTATGTGCTCCACTCGGGCGACACGACTTACCGTGCGATGGCTCTCGATGTCCTGCAAATTGAGGAAGGCATCATTGCCGAGGTCGTCACTTTCGCCCCCGAGGTCTTTCCGGCTTTCGCGCTTCCGCTCACGATGGACTCGGAGGGCGGACGCCACGCACGGCATTGATACATACGAACGAGGATGCATGGCTAAGTTGATCTACTCGATGCTCACGTCGCTGGACGGTCACACCGAGGACGCGCACGGCCATTTTGGCTGGGGCGCGTCCTGACGAGGAGGTGCATTCCTATGTCAACCAGCTCGCTTCATCGCTGGGAACCTATCTCTACGGCCGGAGGATGTACGAGACGATGGTCTACTGGGAGACCGCGCCTACGACCCCAAACCAGCCGCGATTCGTGCTCGAGTGGGCACAGCAATGGCAGGCGGCCGAAAAGATCGTCTACTCGAGGACTCTCGCGGAGCCCCGCAGCGCGCGGACGCGAATCGAACGGGTGTTCGATCCCGACGCGATCCGGCGCCTCAAGTCCGACGTCGAGCACGACATCAGTGTTGACGGTCCAGAGCTTGCCGCACAGGCAATAAGGGCGGGACTTGTGGACGAGTTCCAAATGATCGTCTGCCCAGTGGTCGTGGGCGGAGGAAAGCGGTTCTTTCCCGATGGTGTGCGGCTGGACCTGACGCTGGTCGAGCAGCGCCGCTTCGGCAATGGCGTGGTCGTCCTGCGGTACGAGTACGGACTTCAGAACCAGGTCGGATTCTTACAATCCACTGAGGGTGCGGTTTCAGAAACATCGTCGGGCGGGAGCGCCGAATACGCTACTTGATTGCTGCTCAGCCTCGGGCGCGACGTTCCTCGCTGATCGTGTTCGACGACTTGCGACGCAGAGCAGGGCGGCGCGACTTTCTCATCGCAGGCACGGCGACGGTGTGGGCCATTGCTGATGTCCTGTGGGCTCTTGCACGAGAGGGAAGAATGTACGGATTGATTGGAAAGATGACAGCCGCTCCGGGCAAGCGAGACGCGCTCATCGCAATTCTGCTTGAAGGAACCGCCGCCATGCCCGGGTGCCTCAGCTACATAATCGCCAAGGACGGCACCGATGCGGACGCAGTGTGGATCACCGAAGTATGGGACACCAAGGAAAGCCACGATGCGTCGCTCTCGCTTCCATCCGTCAAGGACGCCATCACCAGGGGCAGGCCACTCATCGCCGGTTTCGGCGAACGCATCGTCACAACGCCGGTCGGGGGGCACGGGCTTTCAAAGGACCGCTAATGTCGAGCGTGATGAAGAACACTGACAAAGGCGTGCGAAGAGCGTTTGCCATGTCGGAACAGGATCGACGGCCGATCGGATATTGGTTGAAGCATGTTGATCGTCTCATCGAAGAGAGCCTTGAAAGAACCCTCGGAGCAGAAGGCGTCGAGGCAGTGCTGACTGGCCATCACCTCGTAGCCCTCCGCTTGCAGCGTGGGGATACGGCGTCACCCCTGCAGAGTTCAGACGACTAGTTATCACAGGAGGTTCATGATGTCGTTCGCACCATCACTCACGCAAACATCGCCAGTCCGTCGCGGTCGCACCGGACGCC
Source organism: uncultured Acidobacteriota bacterium (assembly GCA_963742595.1). GTDB lineage: Bacteria > Acidobacteriota > Vicinamibacteria > Fen-336 > Fen-336 > CAVPGH01. The sequence continues at coordinate 296,495 of CAVUMT010000005.1, forward strand.
TCGCGCTCTGGGCAGTGCAATTTGCGCTAGCCGCAATGTTCCTGCTCGCCGGCGGCTCGAAGCTCCTCGGCGTCCCAGCGACGGTCGCGTTGTTCGACGCCATCGGCATCGGCCAATGGTTCCGCTACGTCACAGGCCTCATCGAGGTCGGTTCGGCGATTGCGCTGCTCGTGCCCTCGTTCGCGGTGTTCGGCGCCTTGGCACTCGTGGCGACGATGGTCGGTGCGATCGTGACCCATCTCTTTATCGTCGGAGGCTCGCCCGCGATGCCGGCGATTCTCTTGCTCGGATCGGCAGCAGTCGTGTGGACTCGAAGGCATCAGGTCCTCGGCGACCGGCAGACGGTGCGCTGACGATGCGAGGCCTTGCAGGGCGCATGCAGCGGCGGGTCCTGTGGACTCATGGTGATGACTGGGATCCGACTGGTTCCTCAGGCCACGCGGACACCCGTCTGAGACCGGGTGATGCTGCTGGAAACGTCAGGAGACAGCAACGGCGCCGAGGCCGACAGGATCTGGCGCGAATCGCGCGGGTCCTCGAACTGTTTGGGGAGGATAGTCAGCTGAAAGCCGCGACTGGTGTGCACGTGAGAGCGCTCCAAACTCTCCCTGTGTTTCTTGCTCAGCGGGCATCTGACTAGCGTCACCCCGCCCATGTGTGACTTCCACCGTCTACTCGCACGATGGCCCCGTTGATGTACGCCGAATTCGGACTGGCCAGAAACGCGACGACGCGCGCGACGTCCTCGGGATTCCCGATGTGACCGACTGGAACGGGATCAGGGGGCCGGGAGATCGAGGCGTTTTGAGGACCACCAGGCCGCCAAGGCCGCCAAACTTCGCTCGACCACCTCCCCGGAGGGGGAGTAGTCTGCCTCCGCAACGCTGACCAGAAGTGGCAGGACGCTTCGCAACGCGCCTGACCGCTCAGCCACACGGCGGAGGGAACGGCCCCGCTCAGTTCTTGACGCTCGGGCGCAGGCCGGTTAGCGTGAGGCGATGTCCCCGCGGCGAATCCGGCTGCTGCGCTTCGGCGCCTTCGACATGGACCTCGACGCGCGCGAGCTGCGGCGCCGCGGCTACTTGATCCCCCTGGCCCCCCAGCCCTTCGCGGTGCTCGCGGAGCTGGCGATCCGCGGCGGCCACGTCGTGTCGCGAGACGCGCTCTCGTCGGTCTTGTGGGGTGACGGCGTTCACGTCGACCAGGATCGCGGCCTGAACCACTGCTTGAACCGGATCCGGCGCGTGCTGGGCGACGACGCTCGGTCGCCGCGGTTCGTGGAGACGGTGCCGCGCCGGGGCTATCGCTTCCTCGCGAGTGTTGCGGCCGTGGAGGACGAGGCCGACGTGCGCCCCGCCCGCGCGCCGGTCCCCGCGCGCCGCACCCTCCCCTGGCTCGCCTCCCTGGCCGTGCTCGCGCTCGCGCTCCAGGACGGCGGAGCGGAACGACCCTCGACGGTCGGCTCCGTCGAAGCGGGGTCCCCGAAACCCGGTGCGCAGGCCGCCTTCGCCGAGGGAATCCGGCTGCTCGACGAGGGTCCCACGGGCTGGCGGCGAAGCGTCGAGCACTTCAGCGACGCCGCGCGGCAGGATCCCCGGTTCGCTCTCGCCCACTCCGGCCTCGCGGACGCCTACTTGCGGCTGGGCGAGAACGGCGTTCTTCCCGCCGACGAGGCGTTTCCCGCCGCCCGCCAGGCCGCCCTTGCGGCGCTCGGGATCGAGGAGAGTGTTGCGCCGCTCGAGATCCTCGCGACGGTCCGGCTCAACTACGACTGGGATTGGGGAGCCGCGGAAGCCGCCTACGAGCGCGCGCTCCGTCTCGATCCCGACAGGATCGGCGCTCGTCTGGGCTATGCGTCGCTCCTCTCCGCCTCGGGCCGCCACGACGAGGCGGTGAAGCTCATGGGCGAGGCGGAGCGGCGGCATCCCGGCTGTTCCGTGACGGTGCGTGACGCGGCCCTGGTGCACTACCGCGCCCGCCGCTACGACGAGGCCGCCCGGCGCTTCCGCGACTGGGCGGGGCTCGAGCCCGAGCGGCCCGACCCCCACCACTGGCTCGCCCTCCTGCATCACTTTCGCGGCGAGGATCGGAGCGCCGTGGCGCGAGGGGCGCACGGTGATGGCGCTCGCCAAGGCCCCGCCCGCGTACGTCGCCCGCTTCGAGGCGCTCCCGCCGGGGCCGGCGATGCAGTTCTACATTCGCGGCTCCATCCGGTACCTCGAGGGCTTGAGGTCGGAGCAGTGGGTCACGGCGGACGACTTCGCGCGGTTGCGCGCGCTGCTCGGGGAGCGCGAGCAGGCCATGCGCGACCTCGAGCGGGCCGCGGACGAGCGGTCCCCGCGCCTCCTCGCCTACCTGAGCGACCCCGCCTTCGACAGCCTGCGGACCGAGGAGCGCTTCGTGGCGCTGCAGCGGAGGGTCCGCGCCCGTATCTGAGCGGCAACCCTCCACGGGAAGTCGCTCGACCGCGGGAGCTTTCGCGGTCACATCGAAAAGGGTTGCGGCGTGGGCGGCCGGGGCCGGAACCTCGCGCCATGCGACGACACCTCCTTCTATTGCTCGCCGTCGGGGTCCAGGGATGCGGCGGCGGGTCGGGGGGTGGGTTGCCGGTTCCTCCCACTCTTCCCAGTCCAGCGCCCCTGCTGCGCCCGACCGCTTCGATCCGGCTCAGCGGCTCGGCCGCGTCGGGCGTGGCCGAGGCGGGCGGGTGGCTGTGGGTGACGCACTTCGAGGCGAGCGTCCTTTCGCAGGTCGATCCCCGGACGAACGCGCCCGTCGGCGTCGTCGAGGTCGGTCCGAACGCGGGCAGCGTCACCGCGATCGGGGAAGGGCTCTGGATCGGCCACTACACCACCCGACCCGAGGACTCGCGGCTGACCACGGTCGATCCGCGGGCGGGCGTCGTCGTCGGACGCCTGCAGCCCCCGCACCTGTGCTGCGAGGTGGCGGGCGCCGGCGGGCGCGTCTGGGCCGTGGACCCTCGCGGCGCCCTGCTCGCGATCGATGCGGTCCGCGGGCGCGTCGTGGGCACGACGCCGGTGATCGTCGATCCGGCGGTGCACATCGGGCTCGTCGGCGACGACCGGGCACTCTGGCTCTCGAGCGACACGACCGCGCTCCTGAAGATCGATCCCGGAACCGCGCGCGTCGTCGCGTCGCTCGACGTCGGAGGCGGGATCCCGATGGCGATCGCGCGAGACCTCGTCTGGGGCGCGGGGCCGCACCACGTGTGGGCGGTCGATCCGGTGTCGAACGCGGTCCGCGTGCGTCTGCCGCTCGAGAACACGATCGAGACGCTGAGCCTGGCCGTCGACGGCGACGCGCTGTGGGTGGGCGCGCGTCGGCCGGGCTATGTCGGGGTCGTCCTGCGCGTCGACCTCGCCTCGGGGCGTCTCACCGGCGAAGCCGCCGTCGGCCTCCCCGCCCGCGTCCTGTCAGGCCTTCGGCGACGTCTGGGTCGCGGACTGGGACGCGAACAGCCTGCTGCGCTTCGAGTAGCCCGGGGCCGCCGTCGGCGATGGCCGGGGAGGCCGGCGCTTGAGATAATGACCAGTCTCCAGGCATGACCCCGCATCCAGCCAGCGGCGTGCTTCTCAGCTGAGCAGCGAAGCACCGTCGACGTCGTCCGCCGTCCCCCGCGGGGGGATCCGACCGGAGGGGTGGCTCGTCCTCGCCGTCCTCGCCGCCGCGGCCGTGCTGCCGCTCGCCGAGGCCGTGGGTCGGGCCACGGGGGGCCACCTGGTCTCGGGCGCCGCGGAGTGGATGCGGCTGCTCGTGCTCTGGATGACGTTCCTCGCGGGCCTCTACGCCGCGGGCGCCAAGCGGCACCTCACCCTTTCGACCGCGGAGATCCTCGGAGAGGGCGGCCTGCGGAGGTTCGGGGAGTTCCTGGCGGGTACGCTCTCCGCGGCCACGGCCGGCGTTCTCGCCTGGGCGGCGACCGACCTCGTGAGCGTGACGCGCGAGGAGGCGCGAGAGCTGCCCGGCGGGCTTCCCTCGTGGGTCGCGGAGACCGTCATGCCGCTCGCTCTGGCGCTCATGGCCGCGCGGTTCGTGTGGCTGGCGGCCGGGACCTGGCGCGGCCGGGCGCTCTGCGCCTTTTTCGCCGTCCCCCTTGCCCTCGCGCTGGTGCAGGCACCCCTCTATTCCACTTCAGCGACGTGGCCCCTCGCCCTCCTGGTGATCGGGGCGCTCCTGCTCGGGGCTCCCGTCTTCGCGGGCACCGCCGCCCTCGCGCTCCTCCTCTTCGCCGGGCAGGGGCAGCCGCCCACCGCCGTCAGCGCCGAGATCTACCGCCTCGTATCGTCTCCCACGCTCCCCGCCATCCCGCTCCTCACCGCGTGCGGGTACGTGCTCGCGGAGAGCCAGGCCCCGTCGCGCCTGCTCCGCTTCTTCCGCGCGCTGCTCGGCTGGATGCCCGGCGGCCTGGCCCTCATCGCGATCGCGGTCTGCACCCTCTTCACCTCGTTCACGGGAGGGTCCGGTCTGACGGTGGTGGCCCTCGGCGGCCTGATCTACCCGATGCTGCGCGAGGAGGGCTATCCGGAGCGCTTCTCCCTCGGGCTCGTCACTGCCACCGGCTGTCTCGGCCTCCTGTTTCCCCCCAGCTTGCCGGTGATCCTCTACAGCGTGGTGGCGGGGGCCCGCGACCACAACGTTCCCGCCAACCATCTCTACCTGGCCGGGGTGCTGCCGGGCCTCCTGACCGTGCTGCTCGTCGCCGTCTACGCCGTCCGGACCAGCGCCCGGCTCGCCGTGCCGCGCCACCGCTTCGTCTGGCGCGAGCTCGTCGCCTCGGGCAACGCCGCCAAGTGGGAGCTCGCGCTGCCCCCCATGGTCATCCTGCTGTTCGCTTCGGGGCGTACGAGCATGGTGGAGACCGCGGCGAGTGCCCTCGCCTACGCCGTGCTCGTGGAGGTGGTGTTCACGCGCGACCTCGCGGACTTCCGGAAGCTGGCGGGAGCGCTCCTGGAGTCGCTCCTCCTCACCGGCTCGGTGCTGCTGCTGCTCAGCGCGGCGATGGGGATCACGAGCTATCTCGTGGACGCGGAGATCGTCTCCGCGGCGGTCGACTACGTGCGCGCGCACGTGGCCTCGCCCGGGATGTTCCTTCTCGTCCTGAACGCCCTCCTCGTCCTGGCGGGGGCGCTCCTCGACGAGTACTCCGCGATCGTCGTCCTCGGTCCGCTGGTGGCCGCGCTGGGGGCGTCGTTCGGGATCGACCCCGTCCACCTGGGCGTCGTCTTCCTCTCCAACCTGCAGCTCGGGTACATCGTGCCCCCGATCGGCCTGTGCCTCTTCCTGGCCTCTTCGCGATTCGGCAAGCCGCTGCCCGAAGTGGTGCGGAGCACGGCGCCGTTCGTGGTGGTCATGGCGATCGCCGTCCTCCTGATCACCTACGCGCCCGTGCTCACGGTGGGCGTGCTGGACGCGCTCGGGGTACGGGGTCCGGCAGACGTGGCGGCGCCCTGAGGTGACCGCGGGGACGGGGGCGGCTTGTTTCCCCCGTGGCGCGAGGGCAGACTGACCGCAGATGAGGCCCACCGACCTCCGCGGCATCCTGCGCTACGTGCCCCAGTTCCGCGAGAAGACGTTCGTGGTCGCGCTGGACGGGGCCGTGGTGGACGACGAGAACTTCGGCAACATCCTCCTGGACGTGGCCGTTCTGTGGTCGCTCAGCATCCGCCCCGTGCTCGTCCACGGGGCGGCGGCGCAGATCCAGGCCCTGGCCGGGCAGGAGGCGGCGAGAGCGCCCTCGGACCTGGAGGGATCGGGCGTCACCGACGCGCGCACGCTCGATCTCGCCCTCACCGCCGCCAACCGCCTCACGCACCGCATCCTCGAGGGGCTCAACACCGCCGACCTTCGGGGCGCGAGCACGAACGGCGTGATCGCGCATCCCCTGGGCATACTGCGCGGCGTCGACCACCAGCTCACGGGACGCGTCGAGCGCATCGACGTCGAGCTGCTCGGCATGCTGCTGTCGAACGGCATCGTGCCCGTGTGTCCGCCCCTCGGCATGGACGGGGACGGCCGCACCTACCGTATCAACTCCGACTCGGTCGCCGTGGAGATCGCCAAGGCGCTGGGCGCGGTCAAGCTCGTCTTCCTGACCACGGCGGACGGGCTTCTCCTGGGAGGAAAGGTGGCCCGCGAGCTCTCCGTCGAGGAGCTCGCGGAGGCGCTGCAGAAGGGCACCGTGGCTCCCGAGCAGGCGTCGAAGGCCCGTCACGCCGTTCTCGCCTGCCGCGCCGGCGTGCCCCGCGTGCACGTGGTCAACGGCCACGTCCACGAAGGGCTCCTCGCCGAGGTCTTCTCCAACGAGGGGATCGGAACCCTCGTCTACGCCAACGACTACCGGCAGATCCGGCCCGCTCGAAAACGCGACGTGCGCAGCATCCAGCAGCTCATCGAGGCATCCGTGGAGAGCGAGGAGCTCCTGCCGCGCTCCCGGGCCACGATCGAGCAGCAGCTCGACGACTTCTACATCTTCGAAGTGGACAGGAACCCCATCGCCTGCGTCGCCCTTCACCAATATCCGGAAGAGGGCAAGGGCGAGCTGGCGTGCCTCTGCGTGCGGCCCTCCCACGAGAACCAGGGCATCGGGCGGACGATGATCCACTTCGTCGAGCAGCGGGCCCGCGACAAGGGCCTGGAGACCCTGCTCGTCCTCACCACGCAGGCCTTCAACTACTTCCGCTCGAAGGGGGGGTTCGTCGAGGGCTCGCCCGACGATCTCCCGAAGGCCCGGCGCGAGCGGTACGAAAAGAGCGCCCGCAACTCGAAGGTGCTGCGGAAGCCGCTGCGGGTGGAGAGCCTCGGAGGCGTCCGATCCACGGAGGCGACGTAGACGAACGGTCGCCGGAAGGGGAAACATGGCAAAGATGCGCGCGGCCCAGGTCGGGGCGGGGAAGGGTCCGATCGAAATCGTCGAACGCGATGTCCCGGAGCCCGGTCCCGGATCCGTTCGGATCAAGGTGCAGGCTTCCGGGATCTGCCACAGCGATTCGCTGACCAAGGAGGGACTCTGGCCGGGCATCCGGTATCCGCGCGTACCGGGGCACGAGGTGGCGGGGGTCGTCGACGCCGTGGGCGCTGGCGTCGCGGATCTGACGGCGGGGGCGCGGGTGGGTCTCGGATGGCACGGAGGACACTGCGGGTACTGTGCGTCCTGCCGCCGCGGAGACTTCGTGACGTGCCGCGTCTCCGCGCAGATCCCCGGGATCACCTTCGACGGCGGTCACGCGGACTACGTGATCGCCCCCGCAGTCGCCCTGGCCCGCATTCCCGAAGGCCTCCCCGCGACCGACGCCGGCCCCCTGATGTGCGCGGGGATCACGACCTTCAACGCCCTGCGCCATTCGGGCGCGCGACCGGGCGACCTCGTGGCCGTCCTGGGCATCGGCGGCCTCGGCCACCTGGGCGTCCAGTTCGCCGCGCGCATGGGCCACGAAACCGTCGCCATCGCCCGCGGGAAGGACAAGGAGCCGCTGGCCCGGAAGCTCGGCGCGCACCACTACATCGACAGCGAGGCGCAGGACCCCGCCAAGGAGCTCGCGAGGCTGGGAGGCGCCCGGGTCATCCTGGCCACCGTGACCAGCGGCAAGGCGATGAGCGCGGCGCTCGGAGGGCTGGCCATCGACGGGACGTTCGTGGTCCTCGGCGCCGCCCACGATTCGATCGAGGTCCCGCCCTTCCTGCTCATCGGGGGCCGGCGAAAGGTCCTGGGCTGGCCCTCGGGCACCGCCGCCGACTCGGAAGACACCCTGGCCTTCGCCGCCCGCAACGGCGTGCGGCCGATGAACGAGACCTTCCCCCTCGATCGCGCCGCCGAGGCGTACGACAGGATGATGAGCGGCAAGGCTCGGTTCCGCGTGGTGCTGACCCCCTGAACGTCGCCCCCCCGGGCCTGAAACGGGCCAGGACTCCTACTCGATAGGCACTTTTGGCCTCATACTTCGAGTAGCACTTGAGCGCTAGGGCGTCGATTGTCTGCAAGTCGGCCACGGGACGTCCGACGTCGGGCGGACGATTCTTTGCCATGAATGACTTAGCGTGGGCACGCCGCTTGCGGACAGTCAGCGATGGATTGAAGGATGACAGTGTGACCAGGATCGGCCGACGCTCAAACCGGGCCAAGGGGATCGCCGCGCTGGCGCTCCTCTCGACGCTCCTGGCCGGGCCGGCCCTCGCCGCGATCTTCACCGTGGACGACGTGGGGGATGCCCCCGACGCCGTACTGGACGGTGACTGCGATGTCGGCGGGAACGACTGCACGCTGCGCGCCGCGATCCAGGAGGCGAACAACACGCCGGGCATGGACACGATCGAGTTCCAAATCCCGGGGGCCGCCCCCCACACGATCGTCCTCGGCTCGGCGCTACCCGACATCACCGCTCCGGTGGTCATCGACGGCACGACCGAGCCGACGTTTTCGGGAGTGCCCATCATCGTGATCAACGCCGCCGGCGGAGGCGGCGTGCGTGCGTTGGACCTGGACCCAGGGAGCGACGGCAGCACGATCCGCGGGCTCAGGATCCGCAGCTCTCCAGGAATCGCGATCCGCATCTTCTCGCCGAACAACGTGATCGCGGGCAACTACCTGGGCACCAACCAGGCGGGGACGGCGGCTTTCCCCAACGACGTCGGCGTCTACGTGCAGTCGAGCGGCAACCGCATCGGGGGCACGGTCGCCGCCGACCGCAACGTCATCTCCGGCAACACGATCGACGGCGTGCAGCTCAATACCGCGGGGGCCACCGGTAACCTCGTCCAGGGCAACTATATCGGCCTCAACGCCGCCGGCACCGCGGCCCTGGCAAACACGAACCAGGGTGTCGCCATCCTGAACGACGCCAACAACAACACGATCGGCGGGACGGTCGCCGGTGCCGGCAACGTCATCTCCGGGAACGGGGGTGACGGAATCCTCTTCGCCACGGTCGCGACGGACAACGCGGTGGAGGGGAATTTCATCGGCACTAACGCCGCGGGCACGGCGGCCGTGCCCAATTCCCGGGGCGTCCACATCGCGGCGGGGGTCGACGGGAATCGGATCGGTGGCACCGCCGCGGGGGCGGGCAACCGCATCGCGTTCAATACCGGGATCGGCGTCGCGCTGAACGCGGGGGCCGGTCCCGGAAACGAGATCAACAGGAATGCGATCTTTTCGAACGGCGGTCTGGGGATCGACCTCGCCGAGGACGGCGTCACCGCGAACGACGCCGTCGATGGCGACAATGGAGCGAATGAGCTGAAGAACTTTCCGGTGTTGACGTCGGCCATGACCGATGGGGCGGGCTCCGCGACATTCGCCGGCTCCTACCACAGCCTGGCCACCGTCCGAACGTATCGGATCGAGTTCTTCGCGAGCGCCACGGCGGATCCTTCGGGACACGGCGAGGGCGAGCGCTACCTCGGCTTCACGAACGTGGCGACGAACGGCTCCGGCAACGCGATCATCGCGGTCACCCTGGCCACGGCCCTGGCCGTGGGGGAATTCGTCACCGCCACCGCCACCGACACCACCGCCCAGGAGACCTCCGAGTTCAGCGCGGTCGTGCAGGCGGTCGGGACCCTGATCGTGACCACGACCGCGGACACCGTGAACGGGAACACGGCGTCGGTGTCGACGCTGATCGCGAACCCCGGCGCCGACGGCCGCATCTCGCTCCGAGAGGCGATTATCGCGACGAACGCCACCGCGGGCACCGACACCATCCGCTTCGGCATCCCCCTCACCGATGCCGGCCATTTCTTCTACCAGAACGACGGGACCCCGGGCACCCTCAGCAACGTGCAGGCGACGCCCTTTGCCGACGTCGTGTCGCCCTCCTCGCCCGTGATCACGAACTACGACCCCGACTACCCAGCGGGTACGGCGAGGAGCTGGTACCGGATCCAGCTCACGTCGGCCCCCCCCTGCCCGCCATCGCCGGCGTCGTCGTCCTCGACGGCACCACCCAGACTCTCTCCATCCCCGGAGCGGGGCCGGTCATCGAAATCGACGGCACGTCGGGCGGGGGCGATGCCCTGGTGCTTCAGGCGGGCAGCTCGGGGAGCACGATCCGCGGCTTCGTCGTGAACCGGGCCACCGGCAGTGGCATCCGGATCCTCGGCTCGTCGACGAACGTCGTCGCCGGGAACTACCTGGGCACGAACGTGGCGGGCACGGCCGCGGGACCGGGCAACGCCGTGGGCGTCTCCCTCGGCGGCAGCGCCACCGCGACGAACGGCAATCGCGTGGGGGGCACTACGGCGGCCGACCGCAACGTCATCTCCGGGAACGCCGGGGACGGCGTCTTCATCGACGGGGCGCTGGGCGGGGCCTCGGGCAACCTCGTCCGGGGCAACCGGATCGGGACGAACAGCGCGGGCACGGCTGGTGTCGCCAACACCGGCGCCGGCGTCCGCCTCGCCAACGCGGCCACGGCCAACTCCGTGGGGGGCACCGCGGCGGGCGCGGGCAACCTCGTCGCGTTCAACGGCCTCGCCGGGGTGTTGCTGACGGCGAGCGCGGGCGTCGGCAACTCGATCCTCGGCAACGGGATCCACTCGAACGTGGGCCTCGGCATCGACTTGAACGGCGACGGCGTGACGCCGAACGACCCCCTCGACGTCGACGGCGGACCCAACGCGCTCCTGAACTTCCCCCTCATCACCGCGATCTACGTGGCCGCCGGCAACCTGACCGTGCACTTCCAGGTGGACGCGCCCGCCGGCTCCTACCGCGTCGAGTTCTTCAGGAACCCGTCGGGGACCGATCCCACCGGCTTCGGCGAAGGCGAGACCCTGGCCGGATCCACAAACGTCGCGCACCCGGGTGGAGGGCCGATTGCCTTCACCCACATGTTCGCGGGCGCCTTCGGCGATCGCGTGACCGCGACGGCCACCGCCTGTACCGACGGCGCTGTCTGTGCCGCGTTCGGCAGCTCTTCGGAGTTCGCCCGCGTGATCGCCGCCGTGACCGCGGTCACGCTCCAGTCCTTCACCGCGGTGGGCCGGGACCGGGCCGTCGACCTCTCGTGGGAGACCGCCTCCGAGCTGCAGAACCTCGGCTTCCATCTCTACCGGGCGGAGGCCGCGGCGGGCCCCTATGGCCGCGTCACCCCGTCCCTGATCCCGGGACTGGGCTCCTCGGCCACCGGCCGGAGCTATGCGTATCGGGACGCCGGCCTCGTGAACGGGAGGACCTACTTCTACCAGCTTGAGGACGTGGAGACGACGGGGATGACGACGCGGCACGGCCCCGTCGAGGCCGCCCCTCGCGATTCCTCGATCGAGCCGGGGCCGGAAGCGGAAGAGACCGTTCACGGCGATCCGCTGGCCGTCGTGCTTCGGGAGATCGACCGCAGCGAGCGCCACGTCACACTCGAGCTGCTGACGGGCGGGTTCTTCTCGGCTCCGGCCCCGGGAGGCCGGGTGCATCTCCGAATACCCGGGTTCGAGAGTGCGAGCGAAGCGGGAGAGCCGTCGCTGCCGATGCGTCGGGCGTTCGTACCGGCGGCCGCGGGGCGAAGGGTCGTGCTGGCGTCCGTGATCGCGTCCGACGTCGTCCCCTACCCGGGGCTGCGTCCCACCGCCGAGGGCCTGCGGGGGATCGAAGTCTCGGCGGACGGATCGATCCTGCCCGTGGTGAGGGCGGCGTCGGAAGGTGCGGCCTTCGGCCGTCTCTTCCCCTCCGAATCGGCGCGGCTCGTGGGGACGTCCTTCCAGGGAGAGGTCAAGAAGGCGGAGATCCTTCTCTTCCCGCTTCGCGGGGACGGCCACGGCGTCGTGCTGGCGCGGCGCATGGTCGTCCGGCTCGAGTTCGTCGGAAAAGCGGCAGGGGAGACGTCGGGAGGGGGCGTACGCGGGCGGCGAGTGGTTGAGCACCTCAGCTACGCGCGCCGTCGCGTGCCGGCCCGGTTCGTGGTGAGCGCGCCCGGCCTGTATCGCGTGGCCTTCGAGGAGGTGTTCCCCTCTCCCGGCTCCCCGGGCAAGCCGGTGTCCGAGCTGCGAGTGTCGCGGCAGGGACTGAGCGTCGCCTTCCACGTCGAGCCGAATGCGACCGTCTTCGGCCCGGGATCGTCCCTCTACTTCCTGAGCGAAGGGTCGGCGCTGAATCCGTACGGGGACGCGGTCTACGAGCTCGAGGCGGGCACCGCCGGTCTCTTGATGGACGAGGAAGACCTGTCGGCAGACGGGTGGAGGCGGATCGTCGGCGACTACGACGCGACCCTGGTCCGCGAGGAGAACTCCATCTACCAGGTGGCGCTTCTCGACGCGCCGGACCTGTGGCTGTGGGACGCGCTGATGTCTCCGCAGGTCAAGAGCTATCCGTTCACGGTCGATCACCTCTCCACCACTCGCCCCGCGCGGCTGACCGTGGTCGTGCAGGGGGGCAGCGATTTCGCCGGGGTCGTCGACCATCACGTGCGCGTGGGGGTCAACGGGACGGTGCTGGGCGAGGACACCTGGGACGGAAAGACGTCCCGCACCCTGGAAGTCGACGTGCCCCCGGGCCTCCTGAGCGAGGGCGCGAACACGGTCGACGTCGAGAATGTCGGGGACGCGGGCGCGTCGAGCTCGATGGTCCTCCTGAACCGCTTCCGCGTGACGTACCCTCGCCTCCTCGTGGCGACAGGGGGGACGCTCGCGGGACGCTTCCCGCGCGCGGGTCAGGCCCTGGTGGAGGGCCTCGGCGGATCGGACGTCGCGATTCTCGACACGACGGCGACTCCGCGGTGGCTGAAGGGGGCGTCACGCACGCCGTCCGGCGGATGGGGCTTCCCCGTGGGGGAGGGGAGAAGCTACCTTGCGACGTCGATCGTCCGGCAGCCGCTCGTGCGTCTCGCCGAGCTGAGCACCCTGAAGGACCCGGCAAACCAGGCGGACTACCTGCTCGTGGCTCCTCGGGCGTTCCTCGAGGCGGCGGAGCCGCTCCTGGAGCGTCGGCGGAGCGAAGGCCTGGCGAGCCTGGCGGTGCCGATCGAAGAGATCCAGGATCAGTTCGGGCACGGAGAAGCGGGCCCGGCGGGGATCAAGGAATTTCTCGAGTACGCCTACCAGAAGTGGTCGCGGCCGTCGGTCCGGTACGTGCTGCTGCTCGGCGACGCGAGCTACGACCCGAAGTCCTACCTCGGGCCGGGCGTGCCGGACTGGCTGTCCGGCTATCCGGTGAAGACGAGCTACATGTGGACGGTTTCGGATCCCGGGTATGCGAGCGTGAACGGGGACGACCTGCTGCCGGACGTGGCGATCGGCCGGCTGTCGGCAGCCACCGTGGAGGAGGCGGAGAGGCTCGTCGCCAAGGTGCTCGCCTACGAGGACGGGGGCGGGGATTTCGCGGGGCGGGCGGTCGTGGTGGCGGACAACCCCGACGCCGCGGGAGACTTCGAGGCGGAGGCGGACGAGGTGGCCTCGACCCTGGGAGAGACGCGGGCCGTCGAGAAGATCTACTACTCGAGCACAGGCGGGACGACGCGCGCGCGGATCCTCGCGGCCTTCGACGCGGGGGCGTCGTTCCTGAGCTACGTGGGGCACGGCGGACCGGTGACGTGGGCGTCGGAGAACTTCTTCAACCGCTGGGACGTGCCGAGCCTCCTCGCCCAGAGCCGGCAGCCGTTCGTCATGACGATGAACTGCCTGAACGGCCTGTTCCACCACCCCGGGCTGAACTCCCTGAGCGAAGAGCTCCTGAAGGCGGACGGGAGGGGAGCAATCGCCGCCTTCTCCCCGAGCGGGATGAGCCTGGACGAGCCCGCGCATCGCTACCACAAGGCGGTGCTGGAGGAGATCGTGTCCGGCCGGCACGCGAGGCTGGGAGACGCGATACTCGCGGCGCAGGAGGAGTACGCGAGCTCCGGTTACTTCCCCGAGCTCCTCGCCACCTACCACCTTCTCGGCGACCCGGCTCTGCGGATCCGCTGACCCGCGTCGCGGGCGCTCAGGGCTCCATCACCGGCTCGGCGGCGCCGCGGCGGAGGGTGTGCGCGGCGAACAGGACGAGGGCAAGCCAGATCAGGCCGAAGGCCCCGGCGCGCGCGGCCGTGAACGGCTCGCCGTAGACGAGCACGGCGAGCAGGAACTGCACGCTCGGCGAGACGTATTGGAGCAAGCCCAGGCTCGACAAGGGGAGCCGAGCCACGGCGCCCGCGAACAGCAGCAGGGGTATCGCGGTCACGGGTCCGGCGAGGAGGAGAAGGACGTCGAGGGACGGCGATCCCGCGAGGAAAGCGAGGGCGCCGCGCTCCCTCGCCCACGCGAGGTAGGCGAGGGCCAAAGGACACAACAGAGCCGTCTCCACGGTGAGGCCGGCGAGAGCACCCACGTCCTTCACGAGCTTCCGCACGAGGCCGTAGGAGCCGAAGCTGAGGGCGAGGCCGACGGCTATCCAGGGGGGCCGTCCGGAGAGAAGGGTCAGCCAGAGGACTCCGCCCGCCGCGATCGCGAGGGCGACCGCGACCGGTCGCTCCAGGCGCTCCTTGAGCACCACCACTCCCAGGAGCACGTTGACGAGCGGGGTCAGGAAGTAGCCGAGGCTCGCTTCCACGATCCGGCCGCCGAACACGGCCCAGATGTAGATGAGCCAGTTCGTGGCGATGAGGACCGTGCTCGCGGCGAGCCCCCGGCGCGCCGGGCGCGAGCGGAGCGCCCGTCGAAGCTCGACGAGGCGGTCCTGGCGGCAGCCGATGGGCAGGAGCAGCGCGAACGCCCAGAGGACGCGGTGGGAGAGCAGCTCGAGGGCGGGGGCCGACGCGACCAGCTTGAAGTACACGGGGATCAGTCCCCAGATCGAGTAGGCGCCGAGCGCGTAGGCGTAGCCGCGTCCGCGGCCGGGGGGAAGGCGGGTCATGGGAGGCCATGCTACGACGGGGCGAGCCTGCCTCCGGTATTCTCGAGGGGGCCATGAACGAAAGCTACCGGCTGCGACCGATCGGAGTCGTTCGCTCGGACCTCACCGTTCGGAGCCAGGCGCCCCGGCAGGGGTCCGAAGGCGCTCCCGACGCCTGGCTCGAGCTGTACGCATGGGCCTCCAAGGGTCTGCAGGGTGTACGCGAGGGCGACCGGATCGTCGTCATTACCTGGCTTCACCGGGGACGGCGCGACGTGCTGCGGGTCCGTCCCCGGAGCGACAAGAGGCGGCGGCTCGCCGGCGTCTTCGCGACGCGATCTCCCGACCGGCCCAATCCTCTGGGGCTCCACGTGGTCACGGTGCGAAGGATCGTCGGCGCTCGGCTGAGGGTCGGCCCGATCGAGGCGATCGACGGCACGCCGGTCGTAGACGTGAAACCGCTGCTTCGTCGCTCGGCCAGGTGATCGCGGCGCCCCCTAGGGATTCTTCCGACGCTGACGCCGTCGCGTGGGTGGGCGCCTGCGGGCAGCCTTGGGGACGACGGCGCGCATTCGGGGCGTGCGCTTCCTCGAGCGTGGGCGGGGCGCTCGAGGCGACTCACTTCGGCGACGTCCCGCCATGACCAGCAAACCGGCCAGGACGAGCGCAAGGCCGGCAAGCAGTGCGGTGTGGAATCGTCTCATTGCAGTCCCCTTTCGCGACAAACTGACACGCAAGCCTCGTGCCGGCCCGCCGCTTCCGGTCACGAGCGAGTTCGTGGAATCCCTGCCGGCTTGGCCCGCGCTGAGGGCGGACCTACGAGCCCGGCCCGATCTTCATGACGACGCGCCGATACGAGGACAGGCTCGGGGCGCCGCCGTCCGTCACGACGCGGATCACGTGGGCGATGCCCTCCGCCCTGGGCACGACGGTGGCCCGAGACCCGCCCGCGTCCTCGATCACGATTCGAGGAGGAAGCTCGGGAGGGCCGCCGGAAGGGGCGGGGGGGATGCCGCCTTCGCCGGAGGAGGCCGCCGCGGGCCGGCGTCGGACGAGCACGGGCTGGCCGGGTATTCCGGTGCCCGCCTCCGGATAGACGAACCAGGCGAAGGTCAGGGCATCCCCGTCCGGGTCGACCGTACCGGCCGTGTCGAGGACAACGGGTGTGCGGACTCGGGCGTCGAGCTGGAGAGGCTCCGTGCCCGGCCGGCCGTTCACCATGACCTTCGGATTGTGGTTGGCCCCCCGCGTGTCCCGGATCGTCCAGTCCATCCGGGCCGCGAAGTCGTGCTGGAACGCTGTCCGCCACCGCCAGATCGTCGCGGGATCGGACGTGTACGACTTGCCGTCGACGCCGACCACCGTGTCCCGCGAGCTGTCGCGGCCGGGGTAGGAGTCGCCGCCTTGCGTCCAGAAGGGGCGCGTCTCGCCGGAGGGCTGGCGCCAGACATAGCGGCCGCCCCAGCGGATGCAGCAGGGGAAGGGGTAGAGCTTGCCCAGCGGGCCCTTGCTCCGCACGTGGGCGTTCACCCAGTCGTCGGAGAACGTCGTGAAGTCCGCCCCCGGGGCGTTGCGGTAGAAGCGGTCGCCGCTGATCCCGGTCCAGGTGGCGAAGTAGTACTGCTCGCCGTCCTGCGTCGAGGGTGTCGCGACGTAGTGCAGGTCGGGGAACTCGCGGCGGAGCCAGGGACCGGCGTCGTCCTGGTCGGAGATGGCGTAGACGCGCAGCTTCGAGACGAGGGTCCGGACCTCAGCCGTGCTGCGAGCGTTCCGCGCGTCGAGGAGCGCCTGCGCGAGGGTGTTGGCTCCGCCCCAGGCGAGGACCCAGAGCGGCCGCGGGTCGTCCCGGCTCGCGGCCCGCAGGATGAGCTCGGATCCCGCGGTCGTCTTGCCGGGACCGATGGCGTCCATTCCGTAGGCGGCTTGTCCCGAGACGACGACGGCTTTGAGCGCGGCCGCGGTGGGGAATCCGGGGGCGTGCTTCAGGAGGTTCGGCTGGACCTTCTCGTACGCGTCGAGCACCTGGAGCACGACGTCCGGCCGGACGGCCCGCTTCATCCAGGTGGAGGTGGTGGCCACGAGTCCCTCCACGTCGAAGCCGTTCGAATAGAGGAGGAAGCGGACCATCGACATCTGATCGTCCGGCTCGTTGGCGATGTCGGTCATCACCACGACGCGTGGCCGGGGCACGTAGGGATCCGGCTGCGAGGCAGCCGGGGCGTCGTCTCCCCGGGCCCCGACGGGCCACGCCGTCCACGAGGCCAGTATGAGCAACGCCGCCAGTCGAACTTTCACCGGGCACCCCGCTCCCGCCGCCCTCGTTCCGTGCGTGCGAGGATAGTGCCTCGCGACGTGGTATGAGAATGGGCGTCGCGAACGGAGGAGCCGATGGCTCGGTGGGGCACGATTGTCGTTCGGCTGGCTCTTCTCGGGGCGGGAAGCGCCCTTCTGTCCGCACCCGGCCGCGCCGCCGACCAGGTCGAGGTCACCGGGGGAGTGGTCGAGGGCACCGAGGGAACGGATCCGTCCGTGCGTGTCTTCAAGGGCGTCCCCTTCGCCGCTCCGCCCGTGGGCGACCTTCGCTGGAAGGCTCCGCAGCCCGTCGTCCCGTGGGACGGCGTGCGCAAGGCCGACGAGTGGGGCACGCGCTGCGTGCAGGGGCCCGTCTTGGGGCCGCTCCGCACGCGGGACGCGCGGATGGGCGAAGACTGCCTCTACCTGAACGTCTGGACGATCGCCCGGAGCGGCAGGGAGAAGCTCCCGGTCCTCGTCGTGATCTACGGCGGTGGATTCGCCGCGGGGTCCGCGTCGGAGCCTCGCACCGACGGGGAGTGGTTCGCGAAGCAGGGCATCGTGGTGGTGGAAGCCAACTACCGGCTGGGCGTCTTCGGATTCCTGGCCCACCCCGAGCTGACCCGGGAGGGAGGTGGACAAGGGCTCGGGCAACTACGGAATGCTCGACCAGGCGGCGGCACTCCTCTGGGTCAGGGACAACGTCGCCGCCTTCGGGGGCGATCCCGGCAACGTGACGATCAACGGGGAGTCCGCGGGCTCCTTGTCCGTGAGCGCCCACATGGTCTCGCCGCTCACCAAGGGCCTCGTGCACAAGGCGATCGGACAGAGCGGAGCGTTCTTCCCGAGCCCGAGGCCCGGGCTGCCCGAGAAGAACGTGGCGGAGAAGGAGAAGGACGGTCTCGAGCTCGCGGCGGCGCTGGGCGCGGCCTCCCTGGCCGAGCTTCGCGCGAAGCCCGCGGACGAGCTTCTCGCGGCGCAGATGAAGGGCGGCGGCCTGCGCTACAGCCCGGGCGTCGACGGGTACTTCATGCCCGAGAAGGTGTCAAGCCTCTACGCCGCGGGGAAGCAGGCGAGGATCCCGCTCGCTCGCCGGGTGGACGTCCTCGGAGCTGGGGATGAGCGTCGCCATGAACCCGCAGAAGCCGACGGCGGCCAGCTTCTCCGAAGAGCTGAAGAAACAGTTCGGCGATCGCGCGAAGGCGGCCGCGTCAGGCCTACCGCGCGGCGAGCGACGCGGAGGTCCAGCAGGCGGCGGCCGACCTCGCGAGCGACCTCTTCATCGCGTACTCCACCTGGAAGTGGATCGAGGTGCACTCGCGGACCGCGCAGGCGCCCGTCTTCCGCTACCGGTTCGACCGCGTCCTCCCCGAGGAGAACGGCTCGAACCGTTTCGGGGCCGCGCACGCCGTGGACATCGAGTACGCCTTCAACACGCTCGACTCGAAGAAGGCGGACTGGCAGCCCGCGGATCGACGCACGGCGGAGGTGATGGCGCGGGCTTTCGCCCATTTCGTGCAAGACGGGATCGCCGAACGGCCCGGACGTCCCCGAATGGCCCGAGTTCGGCAAGACCCGTCAGGTGATGTACCTCGACGGGACGAGTGCGTCGGGACCGGAGCGGCACCGGGACCGCTACGAGCTCGTGGACGCGGTCGCTCCGAAGTAGGCCGGAATCCCCGCGGTGCCCCTTGACGAGCCGGGGCTCGTCATGTATATTACTAGTAGGTTATGGAACAGTTTGGTTATATAGGAACCCCGGGGGAGCTCGACGCGACCTTCGCCGCCCTCGCCGATCCCACGAGGCGGGCCATCCTGGCCCGGCTCGCCACGGGGGAGGCGTCCGTCGCGGAGCTCGCGGAGCCCTTCGCAATGAGCCAGCCCGCGATCTCCAAGCACCTCAAGGTGCTGGAGAAGGCCGGGCTCGTCTCGCAGGGCCGCGACGCCCAGCGGCGGCCGCGCCGCCTGGAGGGGGAGCGGCTCGCGGAGGCCGTGAAGTGGCTGGAGGGCTATCGGAGGTTCTGGGAGAAGCGGTACCGGAAGCTCGACCGGCTGCTCGACGAGCTGCAAGGCCGGACGAGACCGCGGGGGCGAGGCAGGAGATAGGAGAACCGAGATGAAGAACGCGACGACGTTGCAGATCACGGCCGAGGGGGAGAGGGAGATCGTGATGACGCGCGCCTTCGACGCCCCGCGCCGCCTGGTGTGGGACGCGCACACGCGGCCGGAGCTGCTCAGGAAGTGGCTGCTCGGGCCCGACGGATGGGCGCTCGTCGTGTGCGAGGTGGACCTGCGCGTGGGCGGCGCCTACCGCTGGGTCTGGCGGAAGGAGAAGACCGGAAAGGACATGGGGTTGGGCGGCGTCTACCGCGAGGTCGCGGCCCCGGAGAGGCTCGTGTCCACGGAGACGTTCGACGATCCCTGGTACCCGGGGGAGGGAGTGAATACGCTCGTGCTCGCCGAGAAGGGGGGGCGGACGACGCTCGTACAGACGACGCTCTACGAGTCGCGAGAGGCGCGGGACGGCGTCCTCAAGTCGCGCATGGACGAGGGGATGGTCGCGAGCTACGACCGGCTCGAGCGTGTGCTGGAGTCGCTCCGCTGAAGCCCGCTCCGGACGTCGCGGACGCGCTGACGTGGCTCGAGCGGCGGGGGTCGCGCCGGCACGTGGAAGGGTACGCCCGCTACGGCATCGTGCCCTCCCGGGCGTTCGGGGTTCCGATGGCGGCGCTCCTGGGCTACGCGAAGAAGACGGGCCCGGACCACCGCCTCGCGCTCGCCCTCTGGAAGAGCGGATGGTACGAGGCGCGGCTGCTCGCCTCCATGGTGGACGAGCCGGCAAGGATCACGCGAAGGCAGATGGACGCGTGGGCGAGCGCCTTCGACAACTGGGGTGTCTGCGACACCGTCTGCTGGAGCTCCTTCGAGAAGACGCCCTTCGCCTACGAGAAGGCGCGCGAGTGGTCGGCCTCTCCCCGCGAGTTCGTGAAGCGGGCGGGCTTCGTCTTGATGGCCTGCCTCGCCGGACACGACAAGAAGTCGACCGACGCGCCGTTCGTGGCCTTCCTGCCTCTCCTCGAGAAGGGCGCCCGCGACGGGCGGAACTTCGTGAAGAAGGCCGTGGTGTGGGCGTTGCGCCGGATTGCGAGTCGGAGCCCCGCGCTGGAAGCCGCCTACCTCGCGTCGGCCCGGCGGCTCGCGGAATCGAAGGATCCGTCCGCGCGCTGGGTGGGCGTTACCACCCAGCGGGAGCTCCTCCGGACGAAGGCCCGGACGAAGAAGGCGCGCCGGCCCTAGGGGCGCGCGCTGGTAGAATCCGCCCGTGCCGCAAGGGAGGCCGGGCGCGGGACAGACCGCGCTGATCACGGGGGCGTCCGCGGGGATCGGCGTGGATCTCGCCGACTGCTTCGCCCGCGACGGCTATGACGTCGTAGTGACGGCGCGGTCGGCGGACGCCTTGCAGCAGGTCGCCGACCGTCTGGCGAAGCAGCATGGCGTCACCGCGACGCCGATCGCCAACGACCTCGGCGCTTTCGGAGGCGGTCGGAAGCTCGTGGACGCGATCCGGGCCCGGGGGATCACCGTGGACGTGCTGGTCAACAACGCGGGTTACGGACACGCGGGCGCTTTGACCTCGAGCCCGCTCGAGACCCAGCTGGGGATGATCGACCTGAACGTCCGCGCTCTGGTCGAGCTCACGCACCTCGTCTGGGAGGGGATGGTGGCGCGCGGTCGGGGCGGCGTTCTGAACGTTGCCTCCACGGCCGCGTTCCAGCCGGGTCCGCTGATGGCGGTCTACTACGCCTCCAAGGCGTTCGTGCTGTCGTTCTCGGAGGCGCTCTGGGAGGAGGCGCGGGGGACGGGACTCCTGGTCTCGTGCCTGTGCCCCGGCCCGACGGTCAGCCGCTTCCGCGAGCGGGCGGGGACGGGCAGGACGCGCCTGGCCTCGGCCGCAGCACCCATGGCTTCGATGCCCGTCGCGGAGCAGGGATACCGCGGGTGGCGGGAGAACCGGAGGGTCGTAATCACGGGCGCCCGCAATCGCGTAGTCGCGGAGCTCGTTCAGTTCCTGCCCCGGCGGACAGTGCTCCGCATGGTGCGCTACATCCAGAGCCCCCCGGCCTGAGCCTAGCGATAGAAGTAGGGATCGAGCACGCTCACCTTGGTGATGCGGTCGACGGGCAGCTTGTTCTTTTCCGCGACGCGGCGGATCGCCTCCGGGTTCGGGCCGTCGTAGATGCAGAAGGTCTTCGCCTTGTCTTCGCTGACGTAGGAGTGGATCCAGGTCACTCCGTCCTCGGAGTTCTTTCCCACCACCGCCAGGCAGACGGCGGCGCCGGATTCGTTGACGGGGATCTGCAGCCCGTCCTTGAAAGTCCGCTCGACGAGGTATCGCGGCAT
This sequence comes from uncultured Acidobacteriota bacterium, assembly GCA_963742595.1. Lineage (GTDB taxonomy): Bacteria > Acidobacteriota > Vicinamibacteria > Fen-336 > Fen-336 > CAVPGH01. The sequence continues at coordinate 318,003 of CAVUMT010000005.1, forward strand.
GGCGTCCTCCAGTGTGAGGGAGGGCTCGAGTCGCAAAGTGGCTTCGAGCTCCTCCCCGAAGCATTGTAGCCGCGGGTCGGGGATAGACTGCGCGAGATGAGCGACGGATACGATTCGCTCGTGGCTCTCTTCCGCGAGCTCGCGCAGCTCACCGTCCTCGAGGAGGGGTCGCCGAACGCGTTCAGGGTCCGGGCCTACGAGAACGCCGTGGAGGCGATCTCCTCGCACCGGGGCGACCTCGGAGCCCTTTCGGAGAAGGAGCTCACCGCGATCGGCGGGATCGGCACGAGCACGGCGAAGAAGATCCGCGAGTTCTTCGAGGACGGGATGATCGCGAAGCTCGAGGAACTGCGGCGGAAGTACCCGCCGGAGCTGCTGGAGCTCGTCCGCATCCCCGGGGTGGGCCCCAAGACGCTGTTGCGGCTCAGGAGCGAGCTGGGGATCGCGAGCCTGGACGACCTCCGGGCCGCCCTGGAAAGCAAGCGGATCCGGGAGATCCGCGGCCTGGGCGCGAAGGTGGAGGAGAACCTCCTCCACGCGATCGACCGCATGGGGGCCACCGGCAAGGAGAAGCGGCGGCCCATCGCGGAGGCGATGCCGATCGCCCGCGAGTTCGTCGCCGCCCTCTCGGCGCTCCCGGCGGTCGAGCGGGCCCTGTACTGCGGCAGCCTCCGGCGGCTGCGGGAGACCGTGGCCGACGTGGACATCGTCGCCTCGTCGAAGGAGCCGGCGCTCGTGCGCGAGGCCTTCGTGAAGATGCCCACGGTGCGCGAGGTCCTCGGGAGCGGGGACACGAAGACGTCGGTCCTGACCACGACGGGGCTCCAGGTGGACCTCCGGGTCGTCGAGCCGCGGCAATTCGGGGCGGCCAGCCAGTATTTCACCGGCTCGAAGGCCCACAACATCAAGCTCCGGCAGCGGGCCCTCGCGCGGGGCTGGCTCCTCAACGAGTACGGCCTGAGCCACGCCGAGACCGGGGAGGTGATCGCCTCGGAGACGGAAGAGGCGATCTACGCGGCCCTGGACCTCCCGCTCATCCCGGTGCCGATGCGCGAGGACCGGGGGGAGATCGAGGCGGGGTCGGCGGGAGAGCTTCCGCCCGCCGTGCGGCTCGAGGACGTCCGGGGCGATCTCCACGTGCACACGTCGCTCTCGGGGGACGGCCGGAGCACGCTCGAGGAGATCCTGGCGGGCGCGGCAGAGCGCGGCTACGAGTACCTGGCGCTCACCGACCACGCGGAGAACCTGGCGATGAACGGGGTGAGCCGGGAAGCGCTCCGGGCGCAGCGCCGCGAGATCGACGCCCTCCGCGGGCGCTACCCCGGGATGGCGCTGCTCCACGGCTCGGAGCTGAACATAGGCCGGGCCGGCAGCGTCGACTACGACGCGGAGTTCCGGGGAGAGCTGGAATGGCGGGTGGCCGGCGTGCATTCCCACTTCGACCTCGGGCGGGAGGAGCAGACCCGGCGTATCCTCGCCGCGATGGAGGATCCCACGGTAGATGCCATCGCCCACCTCACGGGGCGGAGGATCGGCCGGCGCGCCGGCATCGACGTCGACGTGGACGCGGTCCTCCGGAAAGCCGCGGAGACGGGCACCGCCCTCGAGATCAACGCGGCTCTCGGCCGCCTGGACGTGTCGAGCGAGGTGCTGTTCCGCGCGCGTGGCCTCGACGTGACGTTCGTGCTGAGCACGGATACGCACCACACGCGCGAGCTCGGGCGCATGGAGTGGGGAGTCCTCCACGCCACCCGGGGCTGGGTCGATCCCGCCCGCATCGCGAACCTCTGGCCCCGCGAGACGTTCTTCGCATGGCGGCGGGAGCACCGGGCGTGATGCCGGCTCCCGGGCGCGTCTTCCTCCTGTCGCCCGCCGACTGCTCGGGGAAGCGCGCCCGCCTCCTGCAGCGGCCGGACCCCGGTCACGACCTCGGGCGGAGGCTCCACGGGGACGAAGGGGCGCCGCTCGGAGAGGTGTTCGCGTTCGTGAGCAGCCTCTACTTCCGCGGCAAGCTCGCCTACGCGCGCGCGTTCGCGCGGGCGCCCCGCGGCGACGCGGGCATCCACGTGATCACCCCGTGCGACGGCCTGCGGGGGCCCGAGTCGCCCCTGCGCGTCCGCGACCTCCGGCGTTACGCCGAGGTGGACGTCGACGCCGATGAGCCGCGGTACCGGCGGCCCCTGCTCCGCGACCTTCGCGAGCGGGCGGCCGCGTGGGGAGAGTCCGAGGTCGTCCTCCTCGGAAGCATCGCGTCCGCGAAGTACGTGGACGTGCTGACGTCGGTCCTGGGGGCCCGCCTCCTCTTTCCCTCGGACTTCGTGGGCCGAGGGGACATGAGCCGTGGCGGCCTGATGCTGCGCTGCGTGCAGGGGGGACGCGAGCTCGCCTACGCTCCCGTCCTCGGGGCGGAGCGCCGGGGGCCCCGCCCGGCGCGCCTCCCGCCTCCGGGGGCGTGAAGCGATGCCGGGTGGCGGGAACACATCCAGGTTCCGGCGCGTTCTCGCCGGGCTCATCGGGCGCTCGCCCCGCCGGGAAGACCCGGACGCGCCCGGAGACGCGCTGTTCAAGGCGTTCGCCTCCTCGTCACCCGGCGCGGTCTTCCTGCACCGCGACGGCCGCCTGCTCTTCGCGAATCGCGGAGCGGCCGCCGTGGCCGGACGCGAGGCGCGCGACCTCCAGGGCGCGGACTACTTCGCGCTCGTCCACCCCGACTTCCGCGACGGGATGCGCCAGCGGGACGAGGCGCGCAGCCCGGAGGCGCCGGCGAACCGCCAGGAGGTCCTGTTCGTGGCCCCGGACGGCTCCGAGCGCTGGGTGGACCTGACCTCCGTCACCGTCCCCCTGGGGCCCGCGCGCGCCGTGCTCGCCGTGGGCTTCGACGTCAGCGATCGCAAGCTCGCGGAGAGCGCGCACCGCGAGGCGGAGAGGCGCCTGCGCGACATCCTCGAGAACGTCCAGCTTCTCGCGGTGATCCGGGACGAGCGGGGCGAAGTCACGTTCGCCAACGACTTCTTCCTCGAGCTCGTGGGGTCGCCCGCGGACGAGGTCATCGGGCGCGACTGGTTCAAGGCGTTCGTGCCCGCGGAGGCGCAGGAGGAGCAGCGGCGCGCCTACGCGAAGTGCTTCCAGCAGGGGGCCGCCCTTCCCTACGAGGAGAGCGAGATCGTCGCCCGCCTCGACGAGCGACGGCTCGTCTCCTGGAACCACACTGTGCTCCACGACTACCAGGGTACCGTCGCGGGCATGGCCTCGATCGGGGCGGACATCACCGAGCGCAAGCGCGTGGAGCAGCAGCTCATCCACGACGCCTTCCACGACAACCTCACGGGCCTCCCGAACCGCGCGCTCCTCATGGACAGGGTGAGCGGCGCCATCGCCCGCGCCCGGCGGCGCTCGGGCCTCGTGGCCGTCCTCTTCCTCGACGTGGACCGCTTCAAGGTCGTCAACGACAGCCTGGGCCACGTCCTCGGGGACCAGCTCCTCGTCCAGATGAGCCGGCTCCTCACCACCGCGGTCCGCCCCGGGGACACGGTGGCGCGCCTCGGAGGGGACGAGTTCATCGTCCTTCTCGAGGACATGGAGGAGCCCGCGGACGCGGTGCGGGTCGCCGAGCGGATCCACCAGGCGCTGTCCGCCCCCTTCAAGATCGGGGGCAACGAGGTCTTCATCACCTCGAGCATCGGGATCGCGATCAGCACCCGGGAGTACCAGCGGGCGGGCGACCTCGTGCGGGACGCGGACACCGCGATGTACCAGGCGAAGGCCACGGCCCGGGGCAGCCACCGGGTCTTCGACACCTCGATGCACGCGCGCGCGGTGGCGGCCCTCGCCCTCGAGAGCGAGCTCCGCCGCGCGGTGGAGCGCAAGTCCTTCGTCCTGCACTACCAGCCGGTGGTGGAGATGCCGGGGGGACGGATCCGCGGCCTCGAGGCACTCGTGCGGTGGGAGCACTCCCAGCGCGGCCTCCTGCCTCCCTCCGAGTTCATCCAGATGGCGGAGGAGACCGGCGTCATCGCCGAGATCGGCCGCTGGGCGCTCCAGGAGTCCTGCCGCGCGGTGAAAGGCTGGATCACGGATACGGGCCTCGACCTCGACGTGGCCGTGAACCTTTCGAGCCGGCAGTTCACGAGGCCCGACCTCGTTCCGGACGTGGCCGCCGCCCTTCGGGAGACGGGCCTCGCCCCGCGCTGCCTGAAGCTCGAGATCACGGAGAGCGTCATCATGGAGAACGCGGAGGCGGCGATCGAGATGCTGCAGGCGCTGCGCGCCCTGGGGGTGGGCCTCAGCATCGACGACTTCGGGACGGGATACTCGTCCCTCGCCTACCTCCTGCGCTTCCCCGCCAACACCCTGAAGGTGGACCGGTCCTTCATCGCGATGGTGGGGAAGGGCGGAAGGAGCGAGAGGATCGTGGGCTCCATCGTGGCGCTGGGCCGGAGCCTCGAGATGGAAGTGGTGGCGGAAGGAGTGGAGACCGCCGAGCAGAGGGACGCCCTCGTGTCGCTCGGCTGCGACATGGGACAGGGGTATCTCTTCTTCCGGCCGATGGACGCCGCGCGGATCGGCCAGCTCTTCGCCGGTCAGGCCGGGCGGTGAGGGGTCAGAATGCGGTCCGGAGGACGATCAGGGCCTCGTTGGGATGCACCGTTTCGCCCTCGAGCGTCCGCGTGGAGTTGAACGAGTACTCCGCGGTGAGGTCGACGTTGCGCAGGAGGCCCACGCGCAGTCCCACGTCCACCTTCGTCCAGTCCCAGCCCACCGACGGGCCGGGGTACTCGCGGGGAGTGACGAAGCGGTTGTCGAGGTAGGAAATGCGGACGACGGGCTGGAGCCAGTTGATCATCGGCGTCTCGCCCACGAGGAAGAGGCTGTCGAGGGAGACCCGGTAGGCCCCTTCGATCTCGAAGCCGCGCCGCGGCAGCTCCGCGATCTTCTGGTCGAGGAACTGCGCGTAGAGCCGCAGCTCTCCCAGGCGCGCCTCCAGGTTCGCCCCGTACTCGCGCCGGTCGCGCCCGCGGAAGGGCAGGGGGAAGCCGGTGCCCGCGAGGAGGTCGAGCTCGCCCTCGTAGTAGGTACCTCGCAAGCGCGCCAGGTCCTGCATCTGCCGCTCGAAATACCAGGCGAGGAGGCTCGCCGTCTTCGTCTCCTTCCCGATCCGGCCCCCGAGCCCCAGGCCCCATTCGAAGCGGCCGGTCACGTTCACGTCCGCGGGCTTGGCGTCGTAGAGGATGGGGAAGCCCGACTCGTAGATGGGATCGACGCGGCCGGGCACGGTCTCCGGCGTCCCGTTGTCTCCGGCGAGGGCGTTGGGGTCGCGGAAGAACAGCGGATTCCCGTTTCCCACTTCGGCGCGCCAGACGACGTGTTTTCCCACGGTGCCCCCGAGCAGGATCTGGGGGCACTCGAAGCGGCCCACTGCCGTGCCGAGGAGCCCGTAGCTCTCGAGCCGGCGGATCACCTGCTTACTGAAGCGCGGGGCGAGCCCGGCGAGGGCGAAGAAGGTTGTCCCTTCCGCCGGCTCCAGCGCGGCGTGAAAGCGCCCGAAGCGGATCCACGCCTCGCGAAGGAAGATCCGGTCGTCGGACGAGGTGGGGTTGCGGTTGTAGAGGTCGAGGACGTGGACCTCGGCCTTGACCGCGACCTCCGAGCTGATGTCGCCTTCGGCGCGGAGCGTCAGGTTCGGGACCTCGAGCGACGTGCCGGGGGAGACGGTGCGCTGCATCACCGTCGTCTCTCCGGCGGGGATGAAGCTCGGGGGGAAGGGGAACGCGAGCGGGGTCTCGACGAGCCGGGAGTCCCGCAGCGCGAGCTTGATCTCACCTTCGAAACGGAAGGGCCGGGACTCGTCTTCCGCGGGGGCCGGGGACGCCGGCGGGTCCTGGCCCCCTGCAAAGGGAGCGAGGCCCAGGAGGAAGAGCGACGCGGCGAGGGCTCGAGTCATCGGAATCGCATCTCCTCTTTCAAGGACGCACGCGCATGAGCATGCGTTCGAGCTCGGCCGCGCTCGCGGGGCGCCGGAGCTTGGCCTTGTCGAGGCAGGAGAGGATGAGCTGGGACAGCGTGTCCGGGATGTCCGGACGCACCGAGCGGGGGCTCGGGGGCGGCTCGTTGACGTGCAGCCCCATGACCTCCACGGCATCGTGGCTGCGGAAGGGCGTGCGCCCGGTGAAGATCTCGAAGAGCACGACGCCCGCGGAATAAAGGTCGCTCCTCTCGTCGATCTCCGCCCCCCGCACCTGCTCCGGGCTCATGTAGAGCGGGGTCCCCACGATGGGGGCCCCGGGGTCGGAGGCGACGCCCGCCCGCGCGACCCCGAAGTCCATGAGCTTCACGACGCCGCTCGCCATCACCATCACGTTCTGGGGCTTGAGGTCGCCGTGGACGATGCCCGCCCGGTGGACCGCGACGAGCCCGCGACAGATCTGCTTGGCGATCTGCAGTGCCGGTGTGAGGTCGAGCGCTCGCTTCCTGTCGAGGAGCTCGCGCAGGGTGGTTCCCGGGACGTATTCCATGGTCAGGAACCGCGAGCCCGAGCACTCGCCGTAGTCGTGGACGCGAACCACGTTCGCGTGGGTGATCATGCGGGCGAGCCGGATTTCCTGGCGCAGCGCGTCCGAGCCGGGATCGGCGCCGGGGAGCGGCGCCGTGAGCAGCTTCAGCGCGACCTCGGCGTCGAGCTCGCGGTCGCGGACGCGGAAGACCGCGCCCATTCCGCCCTGCCCGAGGGCGGAGAGGACCTCGTAGCGCCCGGCAAAAAGGCTTCCGGGGCCGAGGGTGCCCGCGGGGTCCGCCCCCGGGGAGGGAGCGGGAATGGCGCCGCGGAGCGTGACGTCGCCCGGGCGGCGCTGGAGGTCGGCGAGAACGGTCTCGAGCTGGGCCTTGGCCTCGAGCTCCGAGACCATGAAGGCGAAAGCACTCGCGAGCGCCCCCACCTCGCCCGTGCGGCCCTGGGGCAGCGGCGCCTCCAGGTGCCCCCGGCCGATCTGCTCCGCCGCGCGGGCGAGCTCGCGAATCGGCCGGGCGAGGCCCTGCGTCAGGAGGAACGAGAGCGGGAGCGCCACGAGGAGCGCGGCCCCTGCCACCGTGAGCAGGCTCTTGCGGATCCGCCGGAAGACGGCCATCTCCACTTCCTCGGAGCGGGCCACGAGGAGCGCGGCCACGGGCTCGCGCGAGCCCGAGCGGATGGGGATCGCCGTCGCGAGGTAGGGGCTTCTACCCTTCCCGCCGAGCTCCACCGGCCCCACGGTCTCGCCCCGCTGGAAGAGCGCAGGCGCCATGGTTCCCTTGGCCTCGGCCAGAGCCGCGAGGAAGGCGGGAGTGCGAAGCGCCTCCGTTGCGACGAGCACGTCCAACGAGGGAGCGGGGGCGCTCCGCGCGGCGAGGTTGGCGACGAACGCAACTTCGCCGGACGTCATGCCCGCCAGCTCGCGGACCCGCTCCCCGTCCATGGGGAAGGTGGCGGCGATCACGCCGAGGAGCCTCCGCTCGCGGCCTGCGCCCTGGTGGACGGGTGCTGCGGCCACGAGATAGAGCGTCTTCGTCCGCGTCACGTCGAGGATGAAGGAGGAAGCGTCGCGCTCCTGGGCGAGGGGGGTCGCGACCCAGCTCACCGAGGAGAAGTCACGGCCGGCCTCCTCTCCGGGCGGGCGGTCGGAGCGGGTGAGGAGCCGGCCCTCCTCGTCGAGAAGGAAGACGGCCCCCGCGGCGAGACCCGACGCGAAGCTCGTCGCGGTGTCGTGGAGCGTGGCCTCGTGCTCCATCGCCTCCGCGAGGAGGGCCTTCGTCCCCGGCTCCTCGGCCAGCGAGCGGACCTGGCCCTTTCGAACGGAGGCCTGGTTGTCGACGTAGCCCGCGAAGATCGGGGGGACGACCTTGAGGTCCGCCGCGATCTTGGCCTCGGCGACCTCCCCCGCCTGCCGGCTCGCGAGGGTCACGGCGACGGCGAGGGTCGCGGCGAGGAGAAGTGCTACCCCGATGAAGAAGCGCAGACCGAGACCGAGGCCGCGGCGTCCCTCCTCCGAGCCGAAGTCGCGCGTGCGCTTGCTCGCCGCGCGGGGGCCGGGCGTCAGGCGCGTGGTCGTGTCGGGCGGGGGGTCCCGTACCTCGGCCGCCACTAGCGGCGCTCAGTAGCGGTCGGCATCTTTCGTGACCGGTGGATAGTCCTTCCCGTGCTTGTTCTTGTGCCGGAACGGCTTCCACTGGCTCGCGTCGAGGACGACGTCGAGCCTCGATCCTCCGCCCGGGGCGACGTCGACCTCGAGCTCCCGCTCGCCTCCGCGCTCGTCCCAGACCCGCGCCTTGTGCCGGCCCGGGGAGAGCCCCGCGATCCGATAGCTCCCGTCGGGCTCGACGACCGCGAACGCGTTCGTGTCGACCACGAGGACGAACCCCGCCATGTCCGGATGGATGTTGCAGTAGACACGCACGACGCCGGGGCTGTCGAAACGCTTGGAGCGCGAGGCTCCCTTCCTGTAGATGCCGAGGTCGAACTCGTTCGGGCGGCTCAGGCTGAAGACGTTGTGGTACACGCGGTCGACGTTGGTGAACGACACGGTCGCCCCGCGGGCGACGGCGAGGACGTGCGGCTCGAAGCGCTTGTCCTGGGAGGCCATGGAGGGAGGCGATCCGGACCGGGACGTGTCGACCGTGGGAAGCCACACGACCGCCCCCGCCGCCGGGCTCCGCGTCCCGTCGGCGCCCTGGATTTCGACCTTCCCGTGGACCTCGGCCGAAGGCGGCCCGGACAGGGGCTCCTGGGGAACGCCCGCTACCGCGGCGACGATCCAGAGGAGGAGAAGCCCCACTTATCTCGTAGGGTAGCCGTTTCGCGCCCGTCGTGCGTTGTGATGATTCGCACAGCCGGGCTTGAACGGTCCCGACCGGGCGAAATGCGTGTCCTCAGCGGTGTTTGCAGCTCTCCGACATGTGGCTCTACCCGAAGCTCTTCTCGTCCGCGGTGGGCCCGTAGACCGAAGGCACCTTCTCGCCGTTCAAGCGCATGTACACCGTCAGCTGGCCCCGATGGTGGGCCAGGTGCGTGAACGTGTCCTCGATGACCGCGTGCCGGGGCGACTCCTGGAGGAGCTTCGTGGCCATGAGGAGCTTCCAGGGCGTCATCAGGAAGTCGTCGCTCGTGCCGCGGAGGGCGGAAAGCGCCTTGCCCACGGCTTCGTCGTGCGTCGCTCGGAGCTCGCGTCGATCCATGTCCGAGCGGGGCTTGTACTGGGATCCTCCCTTCGGGGGGTTGAGGTCCAGCTCGTCCAGCTTGATCGCCATCTCCACCCACGACGGCATGCTCGCGACCAGGAAGGAGAGGTACCCGAGCGTCATCGACTTCTCGTGGGGCTTCCACTCGCCCTTCCCCTCGGGGACGCGCTCGAGGACGCGGCGGTTGATGGCGGCCTCGCGCTCCATATGGGCGGCAAAGAGCTCGATCATCTTCATTGAGGTCCTCCTCGGGGAACCGGACTCATCCCCAACCCCGACCTCCAGCCTATCTCCCATTCATGTCAGCATCCGACATGATTGGCGCGATGTAATCTATTGACCCGATGCGGATCGCCACCTGGAACGTCAACTCGCTCAGGGCGCGCCTCGACAAGGTGCGGTGGTGGCTCGAACGCGCGCGCCCCGATGTCCTGATGATGCAGGAGACGAAGCTCGCGGACGACGACGCGCCCGTCGCCGCCTTCCGCGACCTGGGATACGAGCTCGCGCACCACGGGGAGGGGCGCTGGAACGGGGTGGCGATCGCCAGCCGCCGGGGCATCCAGGGAGTGGTCACGAACTTCGGCGAGCCGCTGCGGCCGCCGCAGACCCCGGGGGTGGGCGACGACGAGCCTCTGGCCGAAGCGCGTGTGATCGCGGCGACGTGCGGGGGGATTCGCGTCGTGAGCCTCTACGCGCCCAACGGCCGCGTCGTGGGGTCGCCGTTCTATTTGGCCAAGCTCGGCTGGTACGAGCGGCTCTTTCGGTGGCTCGAATCGGCGGAAAAGCCGGAGCCCCCGCTCCTCCTCGGGGGAGACTTCAACCTCGCCCCGGAGGACGCCGACGTCTGGGATCCCCGCGCGTGCCACGGCGGGACCCACGTTTCTCCGCCGGAGCGGGCGGCCTTCGCGAAAATCCTCCGCTTCGGGCTCGTGGACGCCTACCGCCGCCATCACGTGGAGAGGGGCCGATACACCTGGTGGGACTACCGCGCGGGCAACTTCCACAAGAACTTCGGCATGCGGATCGATCATCTGCTCGCCACCCCCGCACTCGCGGAGCGCACGGTGGGGGCGGAGATCGACCGCGAAGCGCGGAAGGGGAAACCCATCCCCTCGGATCACGCGCCGCTCTTCGTCGACGTGGACGAGCCCGGGCATCCGCTCGACGCGGGCTGGGAGTCGGCGGAGGGACGGATCGCCGCGCGCCGATCGGGGGGACGCTGATGGCGGGGAAGGGCTTCCCGATCGAGCCGCCGATCGAGCCCATGCTCGCCAAGCTCGCCACCGCGCTGCCCGAGGGCGACGGCTGGCTCTTCGAGCCGAAGTGGGACGGCTTCCGCGCGCTCGTCTTCAAGGACGGCGACCGGACCTACATCCAGAGCCGCGACCTGAAGCCGCTCGACCGGTACTTTCCCGAGCTCGAGGCGTTCTTCCGGAAGAGCCTGCCCGAGCGGTGCGTGGTAGACGGCGAGATCGTGATCGTGGGGGAGCGCGGCCTCGACTTCGACCTGCTGCAGATGCGCCTGCACCCTGCAGCGTCGCGGGTCAAGAAGCTCGCGTCGGAGACGCCCGCCGCCTACGTGGCGTTCGACCTCCTGGCGGAAGGCGAGCGTGACCTGCGCTCGCGGCCGCAGGCCGAGCGTCGGCAGATCCTGCAAGAGATGCTCGCGGCCGCCGCGGGAGGCATCTACCTCACGCCCTGCCGGCGCGAGCGTTCGGTGGCCGGGGAGTGGTTCCACCGCTTCGAGGGGGCGGGGCTCGACGGCGTCGTCGCCAAGCACGAAACCACCACCTACCAGCCGGGCAAGCGCGTGATGGTGAAGGTCAAGCATGTCCGGAGCGCGGACTGCGTGGTCGCGGGCTTCCGCTGGCACAAGCAAGGCCCGGGGACGCTCGTGGGCTCGCTCCTACTCGGCCTCTACGACGACGCGGGGGCGCTCCATCACGTGGGCGTGACCTCGTCCTTCAAGATGACGGAGCGCAGCCGCCTCGTGAAGGAGCTCGAGCCTCTCCGGAAGGACGCGCTTGCCTCCCACCCCTGGCGGCACTGGGCGGAGATGGGCGACGGCGCGCAGCGGATGCCCGGAGGGCAGAGCCGCTGGAGCGCGGGCAAGGACCTGTCGTGGGAGCCCCTGCGGGTCGAGCGCGTCTGCGAGGTCAAGTACGACCATTTGCAGGGCGACCGCTTCCGCCACGCCGCGGTCTTCCTCCGCTGGCGAGAAGACAAGCGGCCCGCGGACTGCCGCTACGACCAGCTCGAGGTCACCCCTCCCGCGGAGCTCCAGGAGATCTTCCGGACGTCGGGAGGCTGACCGTCAGGCCCGCTAAAGGCTCGCGATGTCGATGACGAAGCGGTAGCGCACGTCGGACTTGATCGTGCGCTCGTAGGCCTCGTTGATCTTCTCGATGGTGATGATCTCCACGTCGGAGACGATCTTCTTCTCCGCGCAGTAGTCGAGCATCTCCTGGGTTTCCGCCATGCCCCCGATCGCCGACCCCGCGAGCTTCTTGTTGCCCCAGAGGAGCGAGAACGCGGCCACGGCCGCGGGCTCGGTAGGCACTCCCACGAGAACCATCGTCCCCGCGGTGCGCAGGAGGCCGAGGTAGTCGTTCAGGTCGTGGGGGGCGGACACGGTATCCACGATCAGGTCGAACCGGCCCGCGAGCCTCTTGAACGTGTCCTTTTCCTTCGTGAGCGCGAAGGCGTGAGCGCCGAGCCGGCGGGCGTCGGCTTCCTTGGACGCGGAGGTGCTGAGCATGGTGACCTCGGCTCCCATCGCGGCCGCGAGCTTGACCGCCATGTGGCCCAGCCCTCCCAGTCCGACGACACCCACACGGTCGCCCTTCTTCGTCTTCCATTGCCGGAGCGGGGAGTAGGTCGTGATCCCCGCGCACAGCAGCGGCGCGGCGCCCGCGGGATCGAGGCCGGCGGGGATCTTCAGGCCGAAGTGGTCGGCGACGACGATCTGCGTCGAATAGCCGCCCTGGGTGGGCGTCTTGCGGTCCATCTCCGTGCTGTTGTACGTGAGGGCGGCGCCCTTTTCGCAGAACTGCTCCAGACCCGACCGGCAGGTCGCGCACTCCCGGCAGGAGTCCACGACGCAGCCCACGCCGGCCATGTCCCCGACCTTGAACTTCGTGACCTTCGATCCCACCTCGCGGACGCGGCCCACGATCTCGTGTCCGGGGACCATCGGGAAGGTCGAGCCGCCCCACTCGTCGCGGGCCTGATGGATGTCGGAGTGACAGACCCCGCAGAAGAGGATGTCGAGGAGCACGTCCCGGGGCCCGGGGGCCCGGCGCTCGATTGTGAACGGAGCGAGGGGAGCTCGCGCGGACGTGGCGGCCCAGGCGGCGGTCGTGAGCGTGCCGGCCTTGGAGCGGGGAGCGGGTCCGGAAATGGCGCTGGTCATCGTGACTCCGATCGGAGATTTGGGGGACGAGCGGGTCCCTGAGGTCGTCGGTAAGGCCTACGACCAGAGCCTACTGCATGTTCCCCGTCGGAGAGGAGCGTCGACGTCTTTTTACGTGCGCCGTCGCTTGAGGGTCGGCTTCGCGCCCGGCGGGAACGTCAGGCCTTGCCAGGGGTCGTAGTCGGGATCGAGGGGCTCCTGCGGGGGTCGGAGGTCCGCCGGCACGTGCTCGAGGTTCACGCGGACGCGTGTCCAGGTGGAGGAGCGGCCGCGCATGGAGTCCACGAGCACGTCCGCGTCCTCGAGGTGGGACGCCGCCTCCGGGTGGCGTCCCTTCCAGCGCGCGAGCCCGGCCAGTGCGTCCTCTTTCCTGGCGGCGCGGGCGATCTCGAGAAGCGGCTTCTTGGACACGCGCCGTCCGGCGGGCCGGGGTCCGTCCTTCCTCTTCGAGGGCTGGACGCGCGGAGGCTCCCCCGCCTGCTTGGCGTAGTGCGGAGGCCACGGGGCGTCGCCGAGCCCTTCGGCTTCGTGGCGGGCGGAGAGCTCCAGGACGGCGGCGAGGGAGCCCGGTGCCCCGTCGATGCCGGCGTGGCGGTCGCCGAGAGCGGCGAAACGCGCGGGCATCGTGCGGAGGGTGAAATCCTCGGGACGGGAATCGAACAGCTCGTCCCACGTCAGGGGGGCGGACACGCGCCCGTCCGGTTTCGGACGCACGGAGTAGGCGCTCGCCACCGTCCGGTCCTTGGCGTTCTGGTTGTAGTCGAGGAAGACGCCGTGCCGCTCCTCCTTCCACCACTTGCTGGTGGCGAGAGCGGGAAGGCGGCGCTCCACCTCGCGGGCGAGGGCGAGGGCGGCGCGGCGGACCTGGCCGAACGACCAGCGGCGGTGGATCCGCACGTTGACGTGGATGCCCCGCGAGCCCGACGTCTTGGGCCACCCTACGAGCGAGAGCTCGCCGAGCACGTCGCGGACCTCACGAGCCACCGCCACGATCTGCGGCCACTCGATGCCGGGCATGGGATCGAGGTCGACACGCAGCTCGTCGGGATGGTCGAGGTCGTCCGCGCGCACGGGGTGCGGGTGGAGCTCCAGGCATCCCAGGTTCGCCATCCAGGCGAGGGCCGCCGCGTCCCGGGGCACCACCTCCTCGGCGGTGCGGCCGGACGGAAAGCTCAGGGAGACGACCTCGATCCACTCCGGCCGCTTCTCGGGGGCGCGCTTCTGGTAGAAGAACTCGCCGTGGATCCCGTTCGCGTAGCGGACGAGCACGTTCGGCCGGCCCCCGGCGCCGCGCAGCGCTCCCTCGGCAACGGCGAGGTAGTAGCGCACGACCTCGAGCTTGGTGATGCCGGCCTCCGGAAAGTAGACCTTGCTCGGGTTCGTGACGGGGACCTCGCGGCCAGCGACTTCGAGCACGATCCGCTCGGCCGGAGTGGCCATTGCTGCTTTGGGCGTCCTCTACCGGGCGAGGAACAGCGCCACCGCGAGGCAGGCGGTGAGGACGGCGGAGAAGGCGACGGGGACCGGGAAGATGTACATCCAGGTGAGGACGCCTCCGGCGAAGGACGCCACGACGAAGGCGGCGATCAGGGGGCGGAAGCGCGCCGCGTCGTTCCGGGCGAGGGAGGCGAGCTGCCAGAGCAGGACGGCCTGGAGCAGCGTGGCCACGCTCAGCAGGTGGCCGAAGCCGAGGAAGAAGTCGAGGTAGGTCCGGCTCGTCCCCATCACGTCGAAGCGGAAGTCCCGCATCGCCCGGAGGACGTCGGTCTCGCCGATGGGAGACCACGACACCCGTCCGCCCATGGCGTGCCCGGCGGCGAAGAGGAAAGACACGATCGACGAGATGCGGAGCCAGAGAGTCGTGGTCATGCAGTGATCATCCTTTCTCGCGAGAGGGCACGCCGGCCCGCCAGACCCGCCCTTCGCCCTCGATGCGGTACGACGGCAGGGAGGCAGGCACGAACATCGACCGTCCGCGGGCGAGGGAAAAGGATCGCCCCTCGGCGACGACCGTCGCCTGGCCTTCGAAGCCGAGGAGGAGCTCCACGCCTCGTCCGGGTGGGGAATCGTGCGGTGCGTCGGGGGCAATGCGTACGAGCCCCAGCTCGAACTCCCGCGCGTGCGTGCGGTAGACGCTCTCCGTCGGGCTCACCGGCTCCGGCCGCAGCCGCTCCGGTGGCCCGGACTCGAAGCTCGCCACGGCGAGGAGCTCGGTCACGTCCACGTGCTTGGGGGTCAGGCCTCCGCGCAGGACGTTGTCCGAGTTGGCCATGATCTCCACCGCCACGCCTTCGAGGTAGGCGTGGAGCTCTCCCGCGGGAAGGTAGAGGCCCTCCTCGGGGAGGAGCTCGACGAGGTTGAAGAGCAAGGGAGCGAGCACGCCGGCGTCGCGCGGATATTTCTCGGCGAGGCGGACCGTCCAGCCGTAGGCCGGATCCTCCTCCCGGCGCGCGGCCGCCGCAGCCGCGGCTTGGGCCGAAAGGCGGGTCCGAGCCTCCTCGTCCAGGGACAACACGCCGGCGAAGAGGGCGCGCAGGGCGTCGGGGCCCGGAGCTCGCCCGAGCGCCTCGAGAGGGGAGGCGAGCGGCGCGAGGCCGAGGGGGAGCAGGAGGCGCCGGATCTCGTCGAGAGGCCGGAAGCCGAGGAGGGCGACGAAGCGCTCGAGCGCGACCACGAGCTCCGGCTTGTGATGGGGGTCTCGATAGTTGCGCTCGAAGGCGTCGAGGGCGAGGCCCGCGCGGTTCTCGCGCGCGAACCCTTCTCGGGCCTGCGCGGCGTTCGGGTGGCACTGAACGGAGAGAGGCTCGGCGGCCGCGATCACCTTCAGGAGAAAGGGCAGCTCCCCCGAGTACTCCCGCGCGACCGCGGTGCCGAGAAGGGCCTCGGGCGCGCGGCGTATCCGCTCGTCGAGCGTACCTCCCGGGCCGCCGTCCGACACGCGGGACGGCGCCTTGGGATGGGCCCCGATCCAGAGCTCGGCCTCGGGCCGGCCGCTCTCGTTGGGGCGGCCAAGGAATTGGGCGATGGCGTCTCTCGAGCCCCAGGCGTAGCTCTGGACGGGGTTGTCCAGGGGGAGCACGCTCGCTGCCATGCTGAGGCGACTATAAGCGCATTCTGGCGGGCTCACCGAACGGCGCCTTGCGCGGCCGGGGCGGGGATGGTGTGATCGGCGGGTGACCGCGTCCGAGTCCCATCGCGCGATCGAAGCGGTATTCCGCATCGAGTCGGCCCGCCTCATCGGCGGGCTCGCGCGGATCGTCCGCGACGTGGGTCTCGCGGAGGAGCTCGCCCAGGACGCGCTCGTCGTCGCCCTCGAGCGCTGGCCGGAGTCCGGCGTACCGGACAACCCCGGGGCCTGGCTGATGGCCACCGCGAAGAACCGCGCCATCGACGCGCTGCGCCGGCGGTCGCTCGCCGAGCGCAAGTACTCCGAGGTGGGGCGCGAGACGGAAGCCCGGCAGACCAGGATCGCCGCCGACCTCGAAGCCGCCGCGGACGATCCGGTGGGGGACGACCTTCTGCGCCTCGTCTTCATCGCCTGCCACCCCGTCCTGTCCACGGAGGCGCGGGTGGCGCTCACCCTCCGGCTCCTCGGGGGCCTCACCACCGAGGAGATCGCACGCGCGTTTCTGGTACCCGAGCCGACCATCGCCCAGCGCATCGTGCGGGCCAAGCGGACGCTCGCGGAGGCGCGCGTGCCCTTCGAGGTGCCACGGGGGGCGGACCTTGCCGCCCGCCTGGCTCCCGTCCTGGAGGTCGTGTACCTCGTCTTCAACGAGGGGTACGCGGCGACCGCCGGCGAGGACTGGATGCGGCCGGCACTCTGCGGGGACGCGCTCCGGCTCGGACGGATCCTCGCGGAGCTGCTCCCGGGAGAGGCGGAGGTGCACGGTCTCGTGGCCCTCCTGGAAATCCAGAGCTCGCGCCTGGGGGCGCGCGTCGGACCGTCGGGCGAGCCCATCCTGCTGCTCGACCAGGACCGCGCCCGCTGGGATCCCCTCCTGATACGGCGCGGCTTCGCCGCGCTCCAGCGCGCGGAGGAGCTCGGGCCTTCCTCCGGCCCGTATGCTCTCCAGGCCGCGATCGCCGCCTGCCACGCCCGGGCCCGCACGCCGGAAGAGACGGACTGGGTGCGGATCGCCGTCCTCTACGCCGCCCTCGTCCAGCTCGAAGGGTCGCCGGTCGCGGAGTTGAACCGTGCGGTCGCGGTGGGAATGGCGTACGGTCCGGCCGCCGGGCTCGAGATCGTCGAGGGACTCCTCTCCGAGCCATCGCTGCGGTCCTACTACCTGCTCCCCAGCGTTCGCGGGGACCTGCTCGCCAAGCTCGGCCGCCTCGACGAGGCCGCCCGGGAGTTCGAACGCGCGGCCGCTCTCACGAAGAACGCTCGGGAGCAGGGAGTCCTCCGGGAGCGCGCGGCCGCCTGCGGGCGGGGAACCCCGGCGCGATGAGCCGCCGCCCCTGGCTTTCTCCGCTCTGCGCTCGGTCGCCCCACGAGGAGCACAGGGCCTCGACGCCCCTCGAGCTGCTCTTCGACCTCGTGATCGTGGTGGCGGTGGCGCAGGCCTCGAGCGGGCTGCACCACGCGCTGTCCGAGGGACGCGTGGGCTCGGGCGTCCTCACTTACGCGATGGTCTTCTTCGGGATCTGGTGGGCCTGGGTGAACTTCACCTGGTTCGCCTCCGCCTACGACAACGACGACGTGGCCTACCGGCTGCTCGTCCTCGTGCAGCTCACGGGGGCCCTCGTCTTCGCGGCGGGGATCCCGCGCTTCGAGCACGGCGATCTGACGGTCGGGGTGATCGGCTACGTGGTGATGCGCCTCGCCCTCGTCACGCAGTGGCTGCGGGCGGCCCGGGGGGACCCGCCGCGGCGGCGCTGCGCGCGGCGATACGCGCTCGGGGTCTTCCTGGTGCAGCTGGCGTGGGTCGCGTTTCTGCTCGGGGCCCCGTCCTCGCTTGGACTCGTCGGCTTCTGGACGCTCGCGGTCGTCGAGATGCTCGTGCCGGCGTGGGCGGAGCGCGCGTCTCCGACGACGTGGCACGCCCACCACATCGCCGAGCGCTACGGTCTCTTCACGATCATCACGCTCGGCGAGTCGATCCTGGCCGCCTCCCTTGCGGTGCGCGTGGCGACGGAGGCCGGGGCGCCCGCCCGGGCCCTCGCCCCCGTCGTGACGGGCGGCCTCCTGATCGTCTTTTCGTTCTGGTGGCTCTACTTCGACCGGCCGGGGCACGAGGTCCTGGGCGCACTGCGCTCCCCGTTCCTCTGGGGCTACGGACATTACTTCGTCTTCGCCTCGGCGGCCGCGGTAGGGGCCGGCCTCGCCGTCTCCATCGACCACGCGACCGGCCAGACCGCGTTGTCCCCCGTATTCGCGGGCATGACGGTGGCGGGGCCGGTCGCGCTCTACCTGGCCTGCCTGTGGCTGCTCCATGCCCGATGCGAGAGGTCCGCGGCGGCGCGGCTGATCGCGGCGGTCGTGATCCTGGGCGTGCTCTTGACTCCTCTCACCGGCCAGCCCGTCCTCCTGACCGGCGTCCTGATGGCGGGGCTCGTCGCTTTCAAGGCGTGGCGGGCGGAGCAGCCGTCCTCGGCGGCGTCGGGTCACTCGTTCGAGAGCGAGTGACTCGTCCCGGCGCTTCGCTCGCCGTCCGATGGCGGTCCATCGTTGCTCTCCCGTAATCGCAATTCGCCAGGTACTGGTTGTGAGCCCGGCACATCAGGCAGATGTTGGCCAGTGTGCGCTCGCCACCCGCTCCGAACGGCACCCGGTGGTGGTATTCGAGCCGGTTGCGCTCGGAACATCGACGCCCGTGCGCGTCCACGAATCGACAGCGGTTCTCGTCACGAGTGTTGACGGCACGCCGGAGGGCCGCGGGCAGGTAGCGTGAGGGCGCGTCCTTGGGGATGTCGTCCGTCCGAGGCCGCGTCGTCCTCGCAAAGCGCCGTGCTTCGAGGCGCTGGAGCTTCTCCGTAACGGCTTCCTCCAGGACGCGCGCCAGGTCGCCGTCCGGGAACCGTGTCCGCATCAACGCCTGAAGGCGCTCGAGCTTGTCGCGGAAGGCGGCGCTCGCGGTGAACTGGACCCTGTACCGGGCGGGAGCCAGGACCTCGACCCGAGCGGGCGGACTTGAAGTAACGCTTGAAGCTACTCTGTCTGGACAGAGCTGCCGGGCGTCGGCTTCAAAGACGTGAGCATCCGCAAGTAGTAGTGCGACTTTCGATGTATCCCTCTCTGGCAGCTTTCGCGCGAGCGCGGGCACGTCGGGCCGGGGCGCCAGCTCGGCCACTAGCTCTTCGACCTGCCGCCTGGTCTTGTGTGTTGCGCGGCCCAGAAGGTCTGCGTGGGTCTCGGGCGTGAGGTGGGGCGCGAGCCGGGAGATCGCCGAAAGATGGAGCCGTCCGTCGGCCAGAAGCGCGAGGATCGCGGGATAGGTCCGCGCCAGTCGGCCCGCCGTGATGCGGAGGTATGCCTCCGCTTCTGAGAGGTGGAGGACTTGCAGGCAGTAGACGTGCATCGAGGGGCAGGCCTCGCGGGCGTAGAGGCGCCGGGCGTCGACTTCAGCGATGTGAAAAACGAGGTCCCTCTCTGTGGTGCGGGAATCCTGAAGAAGGGATTGAAGGGAACGAAGCAAGTCGTCGTCGGAGACCTGGGCGAGAGCGTGTGTGTGATGCATGGGACGACTCTACGCCTAACGCAGGACAGATCGGGTCCGGTCGCCGCGGGATTGTAGGAGTGCTGGATTGAAAGGGTAGGGGTCCTCGGGAACGGCGACTAGAGAAGCAGCGCCTCCACGCGGTGCGCGTGCACCCTCTGGTCGGCGCCGCACCAGGCGAATACCGTGAAGTGGCCGTCCTGGGACGCCACCATCGCCAGCGCATCCTGCTGGTCCTGGGCGAACTGGGCGGCGGAGATGTGTCGGGTGCCCCCGAGCTGGACGGGGGCCACGAGCGCGGGCTCGCCGCCCTCCACGGGCTCGCTCAGGACGACCCCCTCCACGCGACCCCGGCCCTCCGGCTGCGTGATCTTCACGCCGAACGCGAGCAGCTCGTAGCGGTCGGTGATGAGGGTCGCCCCGTCCACCGCGGTGAGGCCGGCGACCGCCTCCACGACTCGCGCGAGCCCGAGATGGCCCTCGTCCGGCTCGAGGAGGACGTCGGCGAGCTCCGTGAACGCCGGCTCCACCGCGTAGGCGATGGGCTCGACGATCGAGCGCCGCCACGCGTCGGTCCCCGCGGGCACGACGAGGAGCGTCCCTCCGCGTCGGTGCGCGCGCATCGAGACCGCGAGCCGCAGCAGCACCTCGACGCCGTCGTCCTGCTCGGGGGAGGCCTCGGAGCCGAAGAGCGCGTTGAAGAGAGCCGGGTAGTCCGACGCGTCCGTCGGATCCTGACGCAGGAGCTTCACCTCCTCGCCCTCGAAGACGGCGACGTTCCGGAACTTCGCCGATTCCTCGCGAAGGCGGTGCTTGACCACGAGGAGACCCGGGCCCAGGACCTCGAGGACGAAGCACAGGGTGGGGAGAACGCGGGTGGTGCCCCAGACGTGGAGCGCGCCCCCCTCGCGCCAGACGCCGAGGTGGATCCCCGGGCGCTCCACCGCCGGGGCGAGCCGGACGAGCGCGCGCGGGCCGAGGGGAAGGGGCTTCGCGAAGAGGAGAGGGCGGACGGCCTCCTGGGGAGGCAGGTAGGCGAGCGAGATCTCGGGGGCGTGACCCTCCTCGCGCTGCAGGCTCGCCCAGAAGCCCGCGTTGATCAGGGCTTCGATGGCGGCCGCGTCGGGCAGCGGGGGAGGCGCCTTGGAGCCCGGCGACCTCTTCGCGGCGTGCCGCGCGAAGTGCTCCTCGAGGCGGGGGGCGAAGGCGCGGGCGGCGGGATACAGAGGACCGTTCATGCCGCCGCGAGTGCTCCCTCGATCACGTCCAGGCCTTCCTCGAGCTCGTCGTCGCCGATGACGAGGGGCATGAGCGTCCGGATCACGTTGCCGTAGGTACCCGCGGTGATGGTCACGAGGCCGCGCTCGTAGCATTCCCGCGTGAAGGCCGTCGTCGCCTCCTTGGCCGGAGCGCGCGTCGCGCGGTCCTTCACGAGCTCGATCGCCCACATCGCCCCGATGCCCGCGCACGTCGCCGACGAGCGGAAAGCGCTCCTTCCAGCCGGCGGCCCGCGCCCGCGACGCGCGCCGCCGATGGCCTCCGCCCGCGCGAAGAGCGCGCCCGTCTCCATCTCGTCGAGAACGGCGTGGGCCGCGGCGAGCGCCACCGGGTTGCCTCCGAACGTGCCTCCGAGGCCGCCCACACCGGGCGCGTCCATGACCTCGGCGCGTCCCGTGATCGACGGAGAGCGGGCAGCCCGCCCGCGATCGACTTGGCGGCGATCAGGATGTCGGGGACGACGCCCGAGTGCTCGACGGCGAAGAGCTTGCCCGTGCGGCCGAAGCCCGTCTGCACCTCGTCCGCGATGAGCAGGATGCCGTGACGCGTCGGTCAGCTCGCGAAGGCGCGGCAGCCAGTCGCCGGGGCGGCACCACGAAGCCGCCCTCGCCGAGCACGGGCTCCACGATCACCGCCGCGACCTTGTCCGCCTCCACGTAGCGCTTGAAGACGTCCTCGAGCGCGTCCACGCAGTGCGAGCCGCAGGCCGGGTACTCGAGGTTGTACGAGCAGCGGTAGCAGTAGCCGTAGGGGGCCCGGTAGACCTCGGGCGCGAACGGACCGAAGCCGGCCTTGTAGGGGTGCACCTTCGAGGTGAGGCTCAGCGCCAGGAGGGTGCGGCCGTGGAAGCCGTCCTCGAAGGCGAGCACGGCCGGCCGTCCGGTGGCCGCGCGCGCGATCTTCACCGCGTTCTCCACCGCCTCCGCGCCGGAGTTCGCGAAGAGCGTCTTCTTCGGGAAGTCGCCGGGCGCGAGCGCGTTCAGCCGCTCGGCCAGGGCCGACGTAGCTCTCGTAGGGCGTCACGTGGAAGCAGCCGTGGGTGAGGCGACGGAGCTGGGCGGAGGCCGCCTCCACCACCGCGTCGTTCGTGTGGCCGACGTTCAGGCAGCCGATGCCGCCCGCGAAGTCGAGGCAGCGGTTGCCGTCCACGTCGACGAGCGAGCGCCCCGTGGCCTTCCCGACGAAGATCGGGGTGCGCGTGGTACGGGTCCGCGCGGCACCGCGGCCTCGCGGCGTGCGCATGAGCTCGCGCGAGCGCGGCCCCGGCACCTCGGTCTTGAGCTGGATCGTGGCCATCTTTCGACCTCCTCAGCGGCCTTCGTCGCGGGTCAGGCGGTGGGCGAGCAGGATGGGCAGCGCGGTCACGAGCACGACGAAGACCGCCACCACGTTCGTGACCGGCCGCTGCCGCGGCCGCGTGAGCTGGTTGAAGATCCAGATGGGCAGCGTCTCCTGCTGGCCCGCCGTGAACGTGGTGACGATGATCTCGTCGAAGGAGAGGGCGAAGGCCAGCATCCCTCCGGCGAGGAGGGCGGTGGCGCAGGCTGGGGCAGGACGCACGTAGCGGAAGGTCTCGAAGCGCGGACGCCCCGAGGTCCATCGACGCCTCGACCAGCGAGCGGGAGGTGCGCCGGAGGCGCGCGAGCACGTTGTTGTAGACGACCACCACGCAGAAGGTGGCGTGGCCCACCACGATCGTCCAGAAGCTGAACGGCACCTCGAGGAGGCCGAGGGCCGAGCGCAGCGCGATGCCGGTGACGATCCCGGGCAGCGCGATCGGCAGGATGCAGCAGGAGGGAGACGGTCTCGCGACCGAAGAAGCGGGCCCGGTGCACGGCGGCGGCGGCGAGCGTGCCGAGGACCAGGGCGAGGCCCGTGGCCGCGGCGGCCACGCGCAGGGAGAGGCCGAGAGCGGCCCACACGTCCGTCGCGCTCCCAGGCCACGCGGAACCAGTCGCAGCGTGAGGCCGGGCGGCGGGAAGCGGAACGAGGCGTCCTCGGTGGTGAAGCAGTAGAGCAGGATGATGGCGAAGGGCGCGTGCAGGAACACGACGACCGCGCCCGCCGCGAGCTTCAGCGGCCAAGGGGCGCGCGCTCACAGGGCCTCGAACGCGCCCAGCCGCCGGGCCGCGCGCGAGGTAGAACGCCATCACCACCATGGGGATCGACGGTGAAGGCGGCGGCCAGCGGGACGTTGCCCGCGGTGCCCTGGTAGCGCGAGGACGGCCTGTCCGAGGACGAGGCTCGGAGTTGCCGAGCGCTCCCGGCACGACGAAGTCGCCGAGGGTGAGCGAGAAGGTGAAGATCGAGCCCGCCGGCCACGCCCGGGCAGGGCGAGGGGCAGCGTCACGTGCCGGAACGTCTGCGCCGGCCGCGCGCCGAGGTCGGCCGAGGCCTCGAGGAGCGACGCGCGGGACGCGCTCGAGGGCTGCGGCCACGGGCAGGACCATGTACGGGCAGCCAGACGTAGACGAAGGCGATGAACGCGCCGAGGGGCGAGATCGACAGCGACGGCCCTCCCACCACGGGCAGGGCGAGGACGCCCTCGAGGGCGCCCGCGAGGCCGAGCGTCTGCCGCCGCGCCAGCTCACGACACCCTCGCGGGCCAGGATCAGCTTCCAGAAGTAGACGCGCACCAGGTAGCTCGACCAGAGCGGCATCAGCACGGCCAGGGTCATGAGGAGCGCGCGTCCGCGGCGCGTGGCGTAGCGCGCCATGTAGTAGGCGAGGGGGAAGGCGAGGATCGCCGCCGCCACCGTCACCGCCGCGGCCATGACCACGGTGCGGAGCACGATGTCGAGGTTGGCGGGCGGGTGAGGAGGTCGCGCCACGTGGCGAGCGTGAAGCGGCGAACCACGAGGCCGGTGAAGTCGTCGAGCGTGGAAGAAGCTCTGGACGACGCAGGGCGAGGAGCGAGCCCGAGGTAGACGACGCCCAGCCAGAGGAGCGGGGGGGCGAGGAGGAGG
Source organism: uncultured Acidobacteriota bacterium (assembly GCA_963742595.1). GTDB lineage: Bacteria > Acidobacteriota > Vicinamibacteria > Fen-336 > Fen-336 > CAVPGH01. The sequence continues at coordinate 341,528 of CAVUMT010000005.1, forward strand.
GCAAGGGCCAGGCGCGGCCGCCGGTGAAGTGCAGTCGACAGGGCGCGGAGGTCGATGCGCCGGACGCCGTTCACGGGCCCCCTCCGACGGGCCGGTTCGCCGCGCGATCCCAGACCAGCGCGCACGCGCCGGCCGCGGGCCGCCTGTACCTCGGCGGCGGTGCCCGCCCGGTTCTGCTCGGCCACGACCAGACGCTCGCCTCCGGCGCAGCTCCACCCGGTAGCGCGTGTGCATGCCGAGGTAGACGACGTCGCGGACCACGCCCGTGAGTCGAGCAGACGTCGGCCCGAGAACGCCTCGTCCTCGCCGAGGAGGCGGATCTTCTCGGGGCGCACGCTGAACGGCGGCGGGCGGAGCCGGCGAGCGAGCCCGGCCAGCGGCGCCCTCGAGGAGGTTCGAGACGCCCACGAAGTCCGCCACGAAAGCGGTGGCGGGCTCTTCGTAGACCTCGGCGGGCGTCCCCACCTGCTCCACGCGGCCGCTCCGGAAGACGGCGAGCCGGTCGCTCATGGCGAGCGCCTCCTCCTGGTCGTGGGTGACGTGGACGAAGGTGATGCCCAGCGGCTCCTGGAGCGCCTTCAGCTCGATCTGCATCTCCTGGCGCAGCTTCAGGTCGAGCGCTCCGAGGGGCTCGTCGAGGAGGAGCACGCGGGGGCGGTTGACGAGGGCGCGGGCCAGCGCGACGCGCTGCCTCTGGCCGCCCGAGAGCTGGGCCGGCCGGCGGTCGGCCGACGCCGGGCAGGCGCACGAGGTCGAGGGCCTCGCGCACGCGGCGCTCCCGCTCCTCGCGCGGGACCCGCCGGACCGTGAGGCCGTAGCCGACGTTCTCGCCCACGCTCATGTGGGGGAAGAGCGCGTAGTCCTGGAAGACCGTGTTCACGTCGCGATCGTAGGGAGGAAGGCGGACGGCGGGGACGCCCGCGCAGCTCGATCGTCCCCGGCGTCGGGCCGCTCGAAGCCGGCCACGAGGCGCAGGCAGGTGGTCTTGCCGGAGCCCGACGGCCCGAGGAGCGCAGAAGAACTCGCCGTCCCGGATCTCGAGGCTCACGTCGTCTAGCGCGCGACCACGTCGCCGAAGCGGCGGCTGACGTGCGCCAGGCGGACGGCGGGATCGGCGCTCACCGGAGGCGAGACGATCCCGTCAGCGGCCGCCGATCACCGCGATGTAGCTCGTGACCCACTCGTGGTAGGGGACGCATTCGCGACCCTCGCCGCAGGCCGCCGACCGGCGTGCGCCAGAAGGCGATCCGGTCGAAGTTGGAAGCGCCGTTCGTCTCGCAGCCCTTCTCGCCGAGGAGCGCGTTGCCCTTGGCAGGCCGCGGGGACGGCGGGCACGGAGCCGAACCACGCCGCGAGGTCGCCCTGCGTGCGCGGCGAGAGCGAGTGCTCGAGCCAGCGGTAGGCGCAGTTGGGGTGCGGCGCGGTCACGTGCAGCATCGTGGTGTCCGCCCAGCCCGTGGCCCCTTCCTCCGGGATGACGCTCGCCACCGGCGCCTTCTTGCCCCGGAGCAGGTTCACCTGGAAGGGCCAGGAGCTGCGACGCCACGACCCCCTCGTTGACGAAGTCGTCGACCTGGATGAAGGCGTCGTGCCAGTAGCGGCCCACGATCTTGCGCTGCTCGCGGAGGAGGCCGAGGGCGGCGTCGAACTGCTTGCGGTCGAGCGCGTAGGGGTCCTGGATGCCGAGCTCCGGCTTGTGGTGCTTGAGGTAGAGGGCGGCGTCCGCCACGTAGATGGGCCCGTCGAAGGCCTGGACCCGGCCCTTGTTGGACTTGCCGTCGCGGAAGCTTCGTCTCCTCGAAGACGACGCTCCAGCTCTTCGGCGCGCTCCTTGAAGACCTTCGTGTTGTACAGGAGCACGTTGGAGCCCCACTGGTAGGGCACGCCGTAGTGCTTGCCGTTCACCGTGTGCCAGGGAGCGCTCTGCAGCCGCGGGTCCACCTTGCTCCAGCTCGGAACGAGCCCGACGTTCACCTCCTGCACCCGGCCGCCGCTGATGAGCCGCAGGCTGGCGTCGCCGCCGACGCGGTCACGAGGTCGAAGCCGCCCTCGTTCATGAGGGCCACCATCTCGTCGGAGGTGGCGGCGGTCTTGACGCTGACCTTGCAGCCGGTCTCCTTCTCGAACCCCGTGACCCAGTCGTAGCTCTTGTCCGTGGCCCCGCGCTCGATGTAGCCGGCCCAGGCGACGATGGACACGGCGCCCTCGCCCGTCCCGAGCTTCTGCAGCGGGCCTCCGCCCGTGGCCGCGGGGGGGGCGGGGGCCGTGCACGCGACGAGGCCGAGGGCGGCGAGCGCCGTCGGAAACGAGAATCCTGTCTTCATTCCGGTCACCCCTTCATTTCATCTCGCGCGCGATCTCGTCGAACACCTCGAGCATGTGGTCCACGTCCTTCTCGGTGTGGAGCGACGGAGACCGTCCACTGCTCGTCGTAGCACTGGGCCTGGGGGATGACGCCGCGGTTCAGGTTCATGTGCCAGTAGCGCCAGAAGGCGTCGAAGTCCTGGTCCAGCCACTCGCGGTAGTTCGTGGGCGGCGTCTTGCGCCAGAACACGGTGCCGTTGCACGCCCACGTTCACCGCGCACCACGGGCAGGCCGTACTTCTTGATGATCTTGTTGTGGCCCTCCGCGAGGGCGTCGCCGAGGGCCTCGCGCCTTCGGGAAGACGCCTCCGGGACGAGGACCTTCTCGAGCGCGGTCATGCAGGCGGTGGTGGCGAGCGGGTTGCTCGCGTAGGTGCCCGCGTGGAAGGAGCGGAAGCTGCGCGATCTCGTCCATGATCTCGCGGCGCGCCCCGAACGCGCCCAGGGGCAGGCCGCCGCCGATGGCCTTGGCCAGGCAGACGATGTCGGCCTTGACCTTGAACCACTCCTGGGCCCCGCCCCAGGCCAGCTTCGCGCCCGTCTTCACCTCGTCGAAGATGAGCAGGCAGCCGAACTCGTCGCAGAGCGCGCGCAGCTCCTGCGATGAAGCCGTCGCGGGGCGCGCATCACGCCCACGTTCATCATCACCGGCTCGAGGATGAGCGGCCGCCACCTCGTTCTCGTGCCGCTCGCAGGAGCTCGCGCACGCTCTCGATGTCGTTCCACTGCGCGACCAGCGTGTTCTCGACCGAGCCGTCGGGGATGCCGTGGCCCACGGGCAGCGGCTTGGGGTGCCGGGCGTGGCCGACCTTGGCCGCGGCGGCTTCACGGAGACGAGCACCGTGTCGTGGCCGCCGTGGTAGGCGCCCTCGAACTTCAGGACCTTGTCCCGCCCGGTGTAGGCGCGGGCCAGGCGCAGCGCGTGCATCGTGGACTCGGAGCCCGAGTTCGTGAAGCGCATCTGCTCGAGGCCGAAGCGCTCGCAGATGAGCTCCGCCGCGCGGAGCTCGCGGTCGTGGGGCATGCCGTAGAGCGTGCCCTCGCCCGCGGCCTTGGCGAGGGCCTCCACCATGACCGGGTGCGCGTGGCCCACCATGAGGGCGCCGAAGGTCATCGAGAAGTCCGTGTACTCGCGGCCGTCCACGTCCCACATCTTCGAGCCCTGGGCGCGCTCGATGTAGATGGGGTAGGGCTCGTAGGTGCGGAAGTTGCTCGAGACGCCGAGGGGCAGCACCTTCTCGGCCCGCTCGTACATCTCGTGGCTCTTCTTGTTCTGGGACGCGGTAGCGCTCGAGCTCTGCGGCGTGCGTCGTCATGAAAAACCTCCTACGCGGGACGCTGCGAGACGAAACGGGGCAGAAGCATTCCGGCGCGACTCCGTCGCGCCGGTGCTAGGCGACGTCGTCCCGGGCGACAGGGAGGTACGGGTGGTGGAGGGTGCCCATGCGAGTAATTCGAGAGGATACGCTCGCACCCGGTGCGGGCGCAATCGGCTTCCCCGCGCCGCTCGCTTCGAGTAACCTTCGCGGCGCGGAGGACGTGGCCAGGAGGAACGCGATGCAGACCTATCGGATGCTGATCGACGGCGAGTGGGTGGACGGCGCAGTCGCGGCAAGACCTTCGACGTCATGAACCCCGCCACCGGACGAGGTCATGGCGAAGGTGCCCGACGCCGGCGCCGCCGACGTGGACCAGGCGGTCCAGGCGGCGCGGCGCGCCTTCGACGGGGGCTGGCGCGACGTCACCGCCCAGGAGCGCGGGCGCATCCTCTTCCGCCTCGCCGAGAAGATGCGCGACGAGCTGCCCGCGGCTGGCCGAGCTCGAGACGCTGAACTCCGGCAAGCCCATCGTGGAGTCGGAGTTCGACCTCGAGCGACGTCGCCACCTGCTTCGAGTACTACGGCGGCCTCGCCACCAAGCTCCACGGCGAGGTGCTGAACGTGCCCGACAACGCGATCTCGCTGGCCCTGCGCGAGCCGCTGGGCGTGGCCGGGCAGATCATCCCCTGGAACTACCCGCTGCTCATGGCGGCCTGGAAGCTCGCCCCCGCGCATCTGCGCGGGCTGCACGATGGTGATCAAGCCCGCCGAGCAGACGCCGCTGACGCTCCTCGAGTTCGCGACGCTTCTTCGAGGACGTGCGGGCTGCCCAAGGGCGTCGTCAACGTCGTCACCGGCTTCGGCGAGACGGCGGGCGCCGCCGATCGTCGCCCACCCCGACGTGGACAAGATCGCGTTCACCGGCAGCATGGAGGTCGGCAAGATCATCATGCGCGTCCGCCGCCGACACCCTGAAGAAGGTCAGCCTGGAGCTGGGCGGCAAGTCGCCGAACATCTTCTTCGCCGACGCCGACTTCGAGGCCGCGGTGGACGGCGCGCTCTTCGGCGTCTTCATCAACCAGGGCGAGGTCTGCTCGGCGGGCAGCCGCGTGCTCGTCCAGCGGCCCATCTACAAGAAGATGCTCGACGCGATGGTCGAGAAGGCCAAGACGCATCAAGCTCGGGCTCCGGGCATCGACCGCGAGACCAAGATGGGACCCGTCGTCTCGCAAGGAGCAGATGGAGCGCGTGATGCGCTACCAGGAGATCGGGAAGAAGGAGGCCAAGGTCGCGGTGGGCGGCGGCCGGCCACGCGGACGCCGCGCTTCAGAAGGGCTACTTCGTGGAGCCCACGATCTTCTACGACGTGGACAACTCGGCCACGCATCGCGCGCGAGGAGATCTTCGGGCCGGTGATGTCGGTCATCCCCTTCGACGACGAGGCGGAGGCGCTGCGGATCGCCAACGACACGCCCTACGGCCTGGCCGCCGCGGTGTGGAGCCGCGACATCTTCAAGTGCTTGCGCGTGGTGAAGCGGCTGCAGGCGGGCATCGTGTGGGTCAACCACATGCAGCCCACCTACGTCGAGGCGCCCTGGGGCGGCTACAAGATGAGCGGCATCGGCCGCGAGCTCGGGCCCTGGGGCGCCGAGGAGTACCTGCAGGTCAAGCAGGTCCACATCAACCTGAACGAGCAGCCGATCGGCTGGTATTAGGTCGTTGCCCGCCTCTCGACGCGACCGCGAGCTGGGCCTCGATCAGGGGATCTCCCGGCGCGACTTCCTGAACGGCGTGGCGGTGGCGAGCGGCCGGGCTCGCGCTCGCGCCCCTCGACGTGCTCGGCGGAGACGCCCGCGGACGCGCCGGTATCCCCCTGCGCTCACCGGGCTGCGGGGCAGCCACGACGGCTCGTGCGAGGTCGCCCACTCGCTGCGCGACGGCACGTTCTGGGCTGGCGCGGGGGCGCCCCGGGACACCGGCGAGACCTACGACCTCGTGGTGGTGGGGGCGGGCTGTCAGCGGGCTGTCCGCCGCCCACTTCTTCCGCGAGGCGACGGGGCCGAGTGCGCGCATCCTCCTCCTCGACAACCACGACGACTTCGGCGGCCACGCGCGGCGCAACGAGTTCTCGCTGAACGGACGGACCGTACATCGGCTACGGCGGCACGTTCGCGATCGACAGCCCCGCGCCCTACAGCGCCTCTCGCCCGAGGCCTCGTGCGCGATCTGGGGGTGGACGTCTCGACGTGGGAGTCGGCTGTCGATCCCGCCGCTGTACACCGTCACGCGGGCTGACGAAGGGCTACTTCTTCGACACGCGAGACGTTCGGCGTCGATCGCCTGGTGAGGTGGTCCGAGCCGGACGTTCCCTTCGAGACCCCGAAGCGGACGCTGGCCAAGGCGGCGGCGGAGGCGCCGTGGCGCGCCCTCCTCGCCGCGGCCCCGCTCTCCGAGGCTGCGCGGCGCGACCTCCTGCGCCTGTACACCGGAAGTGTCGACTACCTGCCCGGGCGTCGCCGTCGGAGGAGAAGAAGGCCCGGCTCGCCCGCATGAGCTACGCGGACTTCCTGACCAACGTGGCGGGCTGCGACAAGGACGTGCTGCCGTTCCTGCAGTCCGTGGCCGCACAGTCTCTTACGGCGTCGGCATCGACGCCGTACCCGCGCAGGACGCCTGGGGTCTGGGCTACTCCGGCTTCCAGGGGATGGGTCTCGACTCCCACCCCGGGTCCGGGGATGAACCTCGACGCGGTGCCCTACGACGCACCAGCCGTACTTCTTCCACTTCCCCGACGGCAACGCCACCCTGGCGCGCCTGCTCGTGCGACGGCTCGATTCCGCGCGGCCATTCCCGGGAGCACTGCCGACGACATCGTGACCGCGCGCGCCGACTACGGACGGCTCGACGAGACCGGCTCCGACGTCCGGCTCCGCCTCGACAGCACCGTCGTCCGCGTACGACACGTCGGCGAACCCGCCACGGCCTCCGCGGTGGAGGTGGCGTACGTGCGCGACGGGCGGCTGGAGACGGTGCGGGGTCGCCGCGTCGTTCTCGCCTGCTGGAACTCGGTCATCCCGCACCTCCTGCCCGGACCTGCCCGCGGAGCAGAAGGAGGCCCTCGCGTTCGCGGTGAAGGTGCCGATCGTGTACACGAACGTGCTTCTCCGCGACTGGAAGGCGTTCGTGAAGGCGGGCGTCCACGAGATCGACAGCCCCGGCAGCTACCGGACCGACGTCAACCTGAACGCTGCCCGTGAGCGTGCGGCGCCTACGAGACGAGCCGCCGGCCCGAGGACCCGATCGTCGCTGCACCTGATGCGCGCTCCCGTGCAAGCCCGGCCTCCCCGCCCGCGAGCAGCACCGCGGCGGGCCGGACGGAGCTTCTCGCCACGCCCTTCGACGGTGTTCGAGCGGAAGATCCGCGACCAGCTCGCCCGGGCCCTCGGCCCCTCCGGCTTCGACCCCGCGCGCGACATCGCCGCCATCACCGTGAACCGCTGGCCCCACGGCTACGCCTACCAGTACAACTCGCTCTGCGACCCGTTCTGGCTGGAGAACGGGGAGACGCCGTGCCAGCGCGCGCGCCGGCCCTTCGGCCTCGTGGCCATCGCCAACGCCGACTCCGCCGCCTACTCGTACACCGACGCCGCCATCGACCAGGCCTTCCGCGCGGTCCAGGAGATCCTGCCCCGTCGGGGCTGATCCCCGGATTGGAAAGCACCTCCGCAGGAGGCGCGGCCTCTAGAGCGGGCGGGCACGCGTTCGCGCGCGTCCTCGGGCGCGCCGACCTCCTGCTCTTCTCCGTCTCCGCCGATCCTCACCATCGACACCCTCGCCTCCGCGGCGAGCATGGGCGTGAGCTGGTTCACGTGGTGGGCGATCACCATGGTCTTCTTCTTCGTGCCCTACGGGCTCATGACCGCGGAGCTGGGCGCCGCCTGGCCGGGGGAGGGCGGCATCTACGTCTGGGTGCGCGAGGCCCTGGGCGCGCGCGCGGCGAGCCTCGCCGCGTGGTTCTACTGGATCAACAACGCCTACTGGACCGCCTCCGTCTACATGGTGTTCGCGGGCCACGTTCCACACGATCTTCCTGAAGGGGCGGGTGGGCCGAGTCGCTCGCCGCGAGGGCCCGGCGCGACGTGGCTCCAGGCCGGGATCGCGATCCTCCTGACGTGGCTCACCGTCGGCGTGGGCGTCGTGCGCCTCGACGTCTCGAAGTGGCTGCCCAACCTGGGGGCGGTGGTGAAGGTCGCGATCTTCCTCGCCCTGGGGGCGCTGGGCCTCGCGTCTCTCGCCTCCGGCCGGCCCTCCGCCAACGTCTTCTCGCTGTCCGACCTCGTGCCGCGCTGGAGCGACTCGCTCGCCTTCCTGCCCGTGCTCCTCTACAACGCGCTGGGCTTCGAGCTCATGAGCGCGGCGGGCGACGAGATGAAGCGACCCGCAGCGCGACGTGCCGCGGGTGACCTCCTCTCCGGCCTCGTGATCGCCGTCGTCTACACCCTGGGCGTCCTGGGCATCCTGCTCGCCGTGCCCCTCGAGCGAGCTGAGCCTCGTCACCGGCACCTGGGACGCGCTCGAGGTGCTGGGCCGGCAGTGGGGCGTCCGCGGGCGACGCACCTCGTCCTCCTGCTCGGGCTGGGCTTCCTGTACGCGTGCGTGGCGAACGTCGTGACCTGGAGCCTGGGCGTGAACCGGGTGGCGGCCGCGGCGGCGGCCGAGGGCGCCGCTCCCGCGGTCGCTCGGCCGGCTGCACCCGCGCTTCGACACGCCGTACATGGCCTTCGTGATCCAGGGGATCGTGGCTACGGCGCTCCTGCTGGGGAACGCGCTCCTGTCGTCCCGCGCGGACAACGTCTTCTGGATGGTCTTCAAGCTGTCCGGCGTCTGCTTCCTCGTCTCCTACCTGCTCGTCTTCCCGGCGTTCGTCGTCCTGCGCCGGAAGCGAGCCGGACCAGCCGCGTCCTTACCGGATGCCGGGAGGGACGACCGCGGCGTGGGCGGCCGCCCTCTTCTGCACGCTGTTCATCGCCGGGGGCATCCTGCTCTTCTTCCGGCCCGCTCCCACGGCCGAGGATCCCGCGGCCGCCGTCCGCGAGACGCTGGGTGCTCCTCGCGGAGACGCTGGCGACGCTCGGCGTCGGTCTTGCTTCTCATGCCCCGGAAACGACGAGGCGCCGGAGGGCCGGCTCAGTCCGCCGTGTAGACGACCTTGCCCCCCAGCGAGGGTGAGGACGACGCGCGTCTTCAGGATCGTCTCGGGCGGGGTCTTGAAGATGTCGTCCTCGAGGACCACGAGGTCGGCGAGCTTGCCGGGCACGAGCGAGCCCTTCACGCCCTCCTCGAAGGAGGCGTAGGCGGCGTCGATCGTGTAGTGACGGAGGGCGCTGTCCAGCGTGACCGCCTGCTCGGGATGCCAGCCGCCGGCGGGCGTCCCCTCGCGGGTCTTGCGCGTGACCGCGCAGTAGAGCCCGCGGCGCACGTCGGAGGTGACGACCGGCCAGTCGCTGCCGAAGGCGAGGCGCGCTCCCGTCCGCTCGAGAGTTGCCCCAGCTGAAGCCGCGGCTCGCGCGGTCGGGCCCGGCGTTCTTCTCCCAGACGTCGAGGAGGTTCTGGTTGGGGTCGGCGTGGAGGGGCTGCATCGCGGCGATCACGCCGAGTGCTTTGAAGCGCGGCTGGTCGGCGGCGGAGACCGTCTCGATGTGCTCGATGCGGCCACGGCGGTCGCGGGGACCGTTCGTCTTCGCCGCGGCCGCGTGGGCGTCGAGGGCCATGCGCACGCCGCGGTCGCCGATGGCGTGGAGGTAGACCTGGAGGCCCGCCTTGTCCGCCGCCACCACCGCGGCCTGCAGCGCCTCGGGCCGCCAGTTCGGCAACCCGGCGCCGCCCTCCGGATAGGGCTCGAGCACGGCCGCGGTCTTCGCCTCGATCACGCCGTCGACGAAGCCCTTGATCGTTCCGAACCGGAGGATCTGGTCGGCGCTCTCCGCGCGGAGAGCCTGCGCCTGCGCGATCGGCCGCTCCACGTCGCCCTCCTTCATGAGGGTCGAGATCGTGAGGCGGACGGTGAGACGCCCGTACTGCTTGGCGCGCGCGTAGAGGGGCGCATCCTGGGCGGGATCGCTGGAGCCCGCGTCCTGGACGGACGTGATTCCCTGGGAATTCAGGAGCTGGAGCGCGCGGAGGAGGAGCGCGTAGCGGGCCTCCGCGTCGGGAACGGGGATCTTCGATTCCACGAGCGCGGTCGCCGCTTCCTTGAGAGCACCGGTGGGCTCCCCGGTCGCGGGGTCGCGGACGATCACCCCGTTCTCGGGATCCTTCGTGGCCTTCGTGATCCCGGCGAGGGCGAGCGCTTTCGAGTTCGCCCATCCGCTGTGGCCGTCGTAGCAGTCCATGTAGGCCGGGCGGTCGGGGACGACCGCGTCCAGCTGCGCGCGCGTGGGGAGCCCTCCGGGGAACGTCCCGTAGAGCCAGCCGCGGCCGAGCACCCAGGGGTTGTTCGGGTTCGCCGCCGCGAAGGCCTTGATGCGCGCCTGCACGGCCTCGACGGATCCTTCCTCGATGAGGTCCACCCGCTCGAGCGACTGCGCCCCCGACATGAGGTGGACGTGGGAGTCGTTGAAGCCGGGAAGCACGAGCCGGCCCGCGAGCTCGCGGACCTCGGTCTTCTGTCCGCGGTAGGCGGTAGCACCCTTGGCGTCGCCTACGTAGACGATGCGGTCGCCGCGGATGCCGACGGCCTCCGCCCACGGCCGCTTCGCGTCCGCGGTCCATACCCGGGCTCCCGTGAGGAGGAGGTCGGCGGGAGGATCGCCCGCGCGCGCGGCTCCGAGAGACATCGCGAGTGCGGCCGCTGCGACCAGCCGGCCCGCGTAGGCGGCGCGACGAAGACGGCTCGAGCGCGGCATGGACATGACGTCCTCCAGGGCGGGAAGCATCTCCGGGCGAAGGATCTCGGTCAAGCGCGCGCGGACTGGCCCGCGGTGCCTTGACAAGGTCGTGCGACGGATCCTAGAGTCACACAACCGCAACAGGAACCCATCCAAGACCATGTGCGCCCGCCGCTCCGCCGTCGGTACCCCGATCCCTCAGGAGGGCATCATGCGCAAGATCCTCGCATTGAGCCTCGTGTTCTTTTCCGCCGTTCCCGCGCTCGCCCAGCGCACCACGGGCACGCTCGTGGGGACGGTCCAGGACGAGTCCGGGCGCCGTGCTGCCCGGCGTCTCGGTGAGCCTCAAGGGCCCGACGATCGTCGGCACCCAGACCGCGACCACCAACGAGTCCGGGTTCTACCGATTCGCCGCCCTGCCCCCCGGCACCTACTCCGTCAGCTTCACGCATGCAGGGCTTCCGCGACCGTTGAACCGTCCGGACGTCCGCGTGCCTCTCGGGGCCACGGTGGAGGAGAACGCCTCGCTGAAGCTCAGCCAGCACGAGCGAGGAGGTCACGGTCACCGGCGAGTCGGCGGTGGTGGACACCCAGACCAACCAGGTCAGCACGAACTACGACAAGGACTGGGTGCGCAACGCGCCCGATCCCGCGCTTCACCTTCTTCGACCTGATCAACGCCGCGCCCGGCGTGAACCAGGCGCAGACCGGCGACTCGCGCTCGACCTCGCTCGGGAGCTCGGCCACCGACAACTCGTACCTGCTCGACGGCACCGACTTCACGGCGCCCCTCACGGGCGCGGCCTGGCCGTGGCCGAACACCGACGCCATCGAGGAGATCGAGGTGCTGTCGCTGGGCGCCCCCGCCGAGTACGGCAACCTGCAGGGCGCGGTCTTCAACGTGGTGACCCGCCAGGGAAGCAACACATACCACGGCGACGCCAACTTCTACTACCAGAGCCGACGGCCTGACCGACCGCAACACCACGGACGAGCAGGACGACGGCTTTCCCTACACACCGCGACAAGTACAACGACGCCACGTTCCAGCTGAACGGCCCCATCATGAAGGACAAGCTCTGGTTCTTCGCCTCCTACCAGTACCAGCGCGACTACCAGTCGCCCGTCGGGCGTGCCCCCGGAGTTCCCGAACAAGTTCGAGGCGGACCGCGTGTTCGGCAAGCTCAACTGGCAGATCAACGCCAAGAACAAGCTGATGTTCGCCTACCACGACGACTACTACCGGATCCCCTGCGTGGACACCATCTGCAACGCGCTCACCGCCCCCACCACGATCAAGGTCGAGCACGGCCACAACCCCTCGCCCAACGTGACCTACACCGCGATCCTCTCGGACAAGACCGTACGTCGAGGCGCGGGTCTCCGGCTTCTACGGCAAGGACCACGCCGACCCGCTGCAGGAGGGCGAGCCGCGGGTCAAGCCGCGCTACATCGACCTCGACACGGGCGAGATCACGGGCGGCATCTACTCCTGGTACGACGGCGACAGCTGGAAGACGGCGGCCTCGGTCAAGGTCTCCCACTTCGCCGACAAGTTCCTGGGCGGAAGCCACGACTTCAAGTTCGGCGTCCAGTTCAACGAGGGAGGCGGCGACTACGTCTCGGCTACAACGACTACATCTACACCTACGGCGGCGAGCCCGTCTACGCCTACGGCTACGAGACCCCGGGCCACCTGGCGGGCAAGACGCGCGGCATCGGGCGTCTTCATCGACGACACCTTCCGGGTGAGCGACCGCTTGACCCTCAACCTCGGGGTCCGCTACGACTACAGCAAGGCCAGCTTCGGTTCCTACGACGCTCCTCGACGCGGAGGGGAACCCGACGGGCGAGAGCACGGAGCCGGTGGACAAGCTCTACTCCTGGAACACCGTTTCGCCGCGCATCGGCTTCAACTGGAAGCTGACGAACGACGGCAAGACGACGCTCGAAGGCCCACTACGGGCGCTACTACCGCGGCGTCGTGACCGGCGAGTTCGACGACGTCGCGCCCTCCGCGCCCGTCGTGGTCTCCTTCTCGGGACTCTACGACGCGCAGGGCAACCGTATCGGCGAGGAGGTCTTCTCGGACAACTCGAACCTCGCGGTGGATCCGAACTTCAAGAGCCCGTACACGGACCAGTTCGTGGTGGGCTTCGAGCGTCAGCTCGGCGAAGACGTGGGTCTCGGGATCAACTACGTCTACAAGCGAGGCGAGCGGCTACGGCGGCTGGCTCGACGTCGGAGGCAGCTACACGCCGGTCACCTACGTGGACAGCGAAGGCGTCGACGCGACGGGAGCGAGCATCACGGTGCAGCGTCGCGACTCCGATGCTGCGGACTCGCTCTTCCTGCTCACGAATCCCGACGCGATGTTCACCCGCTTCAACGGCGTGACGGTGCAGCTCCAGAAGCGGATGTCCAACAACTGGCAGGCCACGGCTTCGTTCGTCTGGGGCAAGGCCGAGGGCCGATTGGGCTCGAGCCTCCGGAGCCCGATCCAGGAGCCCGAAGCCCGCGCTCGGAACTTCGGGCAGAACCCCAACGACTACGTCAACACGGACGGGCTCCTGATCGGCGATCGGCCGATCACGTGCGAAGCTCCAGCTCGTCTACCAGCTCCCCGCGGGCTTCCTCGTGGGCGCCAACTACAACTACCAGCAGGGCCGGCCTTGGGCCCGACAGGCGGTGCTCCCCTCCGAGCTCACCGGCGGGCTCAGCACCACGATCCTCGCGGAGACGATCGACGGCAGCCGCCGGGTGGGAAGCTGGAATCTGCTGGACATCCGGCTGCAGAAGGACTTCAAGCTGGGTGAGACCGTGCGCTTCGCCCTTCTCGCAGACGGCCTGAACGTCCTCAACGACGACGGGTACGACGGCGTCGGCAGCCGCATAGGTACGAACGACAGCTTCGGCGTCGCCACCGATTTCGTACTGCCGCGCCGCCTCATGCTGGGCGCGAAGCTGACGTTTTGACAGTTCGCGGGCGGCACGCCGAGCGCCGCCCGCGAACCTCCTTTTCATGGCACGTCCGCGAATACTCGCCCTCTGTTTGTCCGTTGTCGTTTCCGTTTCCCCCCTGACCGCCGAGACCCTCGTCCTCCGCAACGTCACGGTCATCGACGGCACCGGCCGCCCTCCCCTGGAGTCGGCGACGGTCGTCGTCGAGGGCGACCGTATCAAGGCCGTGGGGCCCGCCCGCGAGGTCGCCGTGCCCGAGGGCGCCCGCGTCCTCGAGCGCCGGGGCCACACCGTCCTGCCCGGTCTCGCCGACCTCCATGTGCACCTCCAGGGGGGCTGGGACGGCGAGCGCTGCGACTATCTGAACTTCGCGCGGTACCTCGACGGCCTTCTCTACTCCGGGGTCACCACCGTTCTCGACACCGGGAACTCCATGCCGTTCGTGACGCAGCTCAAGCAGGAGGTGGCGGCGGGAAGGCTGCGCGGTCCGCGCATCTACTGCACGGGGCCGATGATCGACAGCCCGGAGCCGCTGTGGCCCCCCCTCGCGGAGACGATGGCGTCGCTCTCGCAGGCGCCCACGATCGTGAAGCGGCTGAAGGCGAACGGCGTGGACCTGGTGAAGGCCTACGCCGGCCTCTCCGATATGCACGTGGCGGCCCTCGCCCGGGCGTCGAAAGCGGAAGGCCTCCGCCTCATCGTGGACGGCTGGGACAGGAACGGCTCGCCCAGCCTCGTGCGCTCGGGGATCTACGCCTTCGCCCACGCTCCCCACGCGAACGAGCTCACCGCGGAGGGGGCCGCGGAGATGGTGGAGCGCAAGGTGGCGGTCATCTCCACCGTCACCGTGCGCGAATCCTTTTCACATCGCCGTCTGCAGGACATGGCGCTCCTCTCTGGGCCCCTGATCAAGGACGTGACTCCGCCCCAATTCCTGGACGAGGTGCGGGAGGCGGCCCTGAAGGGTGACTTTTCGTTCGACAAGCCGGGGGTCGATCACAGGACGAGGGACTTCGACCGGACACGCAAGAACGTGGTCGTTCTCTGGCGAGCGGGTGTCCTCGTGGCCGCGGGGACCGACGCTCCCTACCCCGGCGTCTTTCAGGGCGAGAGCCTCCACCGCGAGCTGGAGCTGCTGGTGGAGGCCGGCCTCACGCCGCTCGAGGCGATCCAGGCGGCCACGGGCAATGCCGCGCGCTTCCTCGACGGCGAGGCCGCGGATTGGGGAACCATCGCGCCCGGCCGGCGCGCCGATCTCGTCGTGGTTTCCGGCCGGCCCCACGAGCGGATCGGGGACACGCGCACGATCGTGGACGTCGTGCAGGCCGGCCGACTCGTGGACCGTGCGGGCCTCAAGGTCTCGCCCCGGGAGCCGGCGTACCGGACGAGCGGAAGCGCCTTCCAGCCCTGAGGACGGCTACCTCGAGACGTTGGCGCCCATCTCGGCGAGACGCTCGCGGGGGGCGCGGAAGTCGGGCTTGAGATCCAGTGCGCGTCGAAACTGGGCGGCGGCCTCCTGCTTCCGTCCCTGGCGGACGAGGGCGAGGCCCAGGTTGTAGGCGTACTCGGCGTTGCCCTGGTCGCGGCTCAGGGCTTCTCGGAAGGCCCTCTCGGCGTTCGCCATCTCGTTCGCCGCTCCTTCCACCATTCCGAGCGTGTTCCAGTACGAGGCGGGGACGGGGTCGAGGACGACGGCTTCGCGGAGGAGCAGTGTGGCCGCCTTCAAGTCGTTCTCGTCCCGAAGAACCTCCGCGAGCTGCACCTTGAGCAGCGCGTCCTTGGGGGCGAGGGCGACGGCGCGCTCGTAGGCCATCCGCGCCTCGGGCAGACGCCTGGCCGCGCGCAGGAGCTGGGCTTCCCGCTCGGGGAGGCGGGGGTCCTTGGGGGCGGCGGCCGCGCCCTTCGCGAGCACGGCTATCGCGCCGGTTTGGTCTCCGAGGGCGAGGCGGGCTTCCGCGAGGGCGAGCCAGCCCGCGGAGAAGCCGGGCAGGCGCTCGAGCGCCTTCTCGAAGTGGGGGACGGCCTCCCGAGCGCGGCCCATTCCGGAAAGAGCGCGCGCGAGGTAGTAATGGACCTCGAAGCTCTCGACGCCGCGGCGCAGCAGATCCTGAAAACGCTCGACGCTCCGCGCGTGCTGCTTCTCGCGCAGGGCCACGAGCCCTTCGCGAACGAGGCGGTTCAGGACCTTGTACTCGTCGATCTTGTCCTTGGGATCGGCGCCAATGGTGCCGCCCTCGGGCGGCGTGCCGGCGCCCAGGTATCCGAGGGCCCCGAGCTTTTCCAGGAGATCGGGCGGAACGCCCGCCGATCCGCCCGCCGGTGCGCTCTTCTCCGCGGCGAGGTGCTGGGCGAGCGCCCTCCGGAGCGCGTCCGCGCGTGCCGGCTCCGCCGCCGTGCGGTTCTCGGTCTCTCCGGGATCGCGTGAGAGGTCGTAGAGCTCGGGGCGTGGGGCCTGGATGTACTTCCAGCGTCCCTCGCGGATCGAGCGCAGGTCGCTCCAGCCGTAGTGGAGGAGGGGGAGGAGGGACTCGGCGTAGGAGGGTTGCTCGGAGAGTGAATTGCCCTGAAGAACCGGCTGGAGGGAACGGCCGGCGAACGGCATTGCGGGAGGGGCGGGGATGGCGAGAACGTCGAGAACGGTGGGAAGGATATCCACGCTTCGCGCCGTGACGCTCGGACGGACACCCGGACTAACGCCGGGCCCGCGGATGAGCAACGGGACGCGAAGCGTGGATTGGTAAAGAAAATACCCATGCACGTTCTCCCCGTGCTCGCCCAGGCCTTCGCCGTGGTCCGAGGTGACGACGAGGAGAGTGTCCTCGCGGCGGCCCAGACGGTCGAGGGCGGCGAGGAGCCGGCCCACGAGGTCGTCGGAGTAGGCGACCTCTCCGTCGTAGAGGCGGTCGGCGTACCGGCTGGCGTAGGGCTCGGGGGGCTCGTAGGGGTCGTGGGGATCGTAGAGGTGGAGCCAGGCGAAGAAACGGCCGCCCCGACGCGCCTCGATCCAGGCGATCGCCTCCGCGGTAGGACCGTCTCCCCGCTTCTGGATCGTGTTCAGGAAACGCGCGTCGTCGGCGCCCAGCTCGAATCGGTCGGAGTACTGGTTGAAGCCGCGGTTGAGCCCCGACTGCGAGGAGAGAACGACCGCGGAGACGAAGGCCGCGGTCTCGAAGCCCGCGCCCTCGAGGATCGTGGCGAGCGTGGGAACGGCCGCGTCGAGGGGGGGAGAGACGTTGTCGCGCAGGCCGTGAGCCGCGGGGTCGAGACCGGTGAGGATCGACGCGTGCGACGGCCGGGTGAGGGGGACGGAGACCGCGGCTTCGGGGAAGAGGGCGCCCTCGCGGGCCACCCGGTCCATGTTCGGCGTGGCGACGTCGCTGCCGTAGGCACCGACGCGGTCCGCCCGCAGCGTGTCGATCGTGACGAGGACCACGTTGCGCGCGCCCGCGGGAGGCGGGGGCTCCCGCGAGCAGGAAAGGGCGCACGCCGCGAGCAGTCCGATGAGGGAAGGGCGGCGCACGGGGCGATTCTGCCACGGGGCTCGCCGCTTCGAGATCCGAGACCGCGCGTGGTACAAACGCGGCGAGCTCGCCAACCCCGGGGGAAGCCATGGCCCGTACGACACGTCGATCGTTTCTCGCCAAGGGAGGAGGGGCCCTCGTGGCCCTGGGACCCTGGCGCCCCGGGCGCGCGGAAGCCGCCCCTTCGTTCGATCTCCTGATCGAAGGAGCGACCGTGCTCGACGGCACCGGCGCTCCCGCCTTCGTCGCCGGGGTGGCGGTGAAGGGCGACGCCATCGCCGCGGTGGGCGAGGTGTCGGCGAGCCAGGCCGCGAAGGTCGTGGACGCCCGGGGGCTGCACGTCTGCCCGGGCTTCGTGGACATGCACAGCCACTCCGACGGGGGCATCCTCGTCTATCCGAGTGCGGAGAGCCGCGCCCGCCAGGGGATCACGACGGAGATCACGGGAAACTGCGGGTCCTCCGCAGCCCCCCTGCTCGGTGCCGCCGTCGAGGAGGCGCGGCGGGACGGCGCGGCTGACTCGCTGACCGTCGACTGGTCCGACGTGGCGTCCTACTTCACACGCCTCGAGCGCGCCCGCTTCGCCGTGAACCAGGCGCTGCTCGTCGGCCAGGGCACGCTCCGCACCGGGATCGTGGGAGCCGCCGATCGTCCCGCGACTCCGGAGGAGATGAGCACCATGGCGCGGACGCTCGAGGCCGCCCTCGACCAGGGTGCCGTCGGGCTGTCCACCGGCCTCGAATACACCCCCGGGCGATACACGCCCACCGACGAGATCGTGGCGCTCGCGCGCGTGGCCGCCCGCCGCGGGGGCTTCTACGCCTCCCACATCCGCAACGAGGAAAGGCAGCTGCTCGAGGCGGTGGACGAGGCGATCCGGATCGGGCGCCGAGCGGGCGTGCGCGTCCAGGTCTCGCACGTCAAGGCGTCGGGCCGGGGAAACTGGGGGAAGCAGGTCTCGTCGCTGGCGCTCATCGAGTCGGCCCGGCGCGACGGCGTCGAGGTGCTCGGCGACGCGTATCCCTACACCGCGTACTCCACCGGCCTCACCGTGACCTTCCCGAGCTGGGCGCTCGACGGCGGGCGGGAGGCGACCCTGAAGCGGCTGCGGGGGAGCGAGCGCGAGCGGATTCGGGTGGCGGTGGACGACTACATCCGGAACGCGGATCCCGGCGACTACGACCTCGTCGTGATCGCCAGCGTCGCCACCGAGGCGAATCGCCGCTTCGTGGGAAAGAACCTGGCCGAGGTCGCGGCGGCCTGGCGCGTCGACCCGTCGGAGGCCCTCGTGCGACTCGTGGACGAGGAGGGGACCGACGTCTCGTACGTCGGACACGGCATGAGCCCGGAGAACGTGGAGCGGGTGCTGGGCCATCCCCTCGTCATGATCGGCTCCGACGGCCACGCGCTCGCCCCCGTGGGCCGGGCCCTCCAGACGCGACCGCACCCGAGGTCGTACGGCTGTTACCCGAGGGTGCTCGGCCACTACGCGCGGGACCGGAAGGTCTTCGATCTCGAGACCGCCGTTCGGAAGTCCACGAGCATGCCCGCCGACCAGGCCGGTCTCTCCGACCGGGGGCGGATCGCCCGCGGAAAGAAGGCGGATCTGGTGGTCTTCGACGCGTCGAAGATCGCGGACGTCGCCACCTTCGAGAGGCCGCAGGAGTTTCCCGTGGGCATATCCCACGTCCTCGTGAACGGGGTTTTCGTGGTCGAGGGCGGAGCCGCCACGGCGGCGCGCCCGGGGCGGGTGCTTCGCAAGGCTTGAGGGCGGTCAACTCCGTCCGGAACGGGTAGGAAGGTAACGCAGATGGAAACAACCGAGCTTGCGAACGCAACCGCCGTGCACGCGTCCACCTGCCCCCTCGACTGCCCCGACCGCTGCACACTGCACGTGACCGTGCAGGACGGCCGCGTCACCGCCATCGAGGGCTCCACCGAGAACCCGGAAACCCAGGGCTTCATCTGCGCCAAGGTCCGCCGGTTCCCGGAGCGGGTTTACGGCCCGGATCGCCTTCTCTACCCGATGCGCCGAACCGGCCCCAAGGGGTCGGGGGAGTTCACGCGGATCGGATGGGACGAGGCGCTGGGACGGATCGCGGAGAGGCTTCGCGGCATCGCCGATCGCTGGGGCGCGGAATCGATCCTCCCCTACGCCTACGGCGGCAGCAACGGCCTCGTCGGGGACGGGACGATGGACGCCCGGTTCTTCGCGCGGCTCGGCGCGTCGCGGCTCCTGCGCGCGGTCTGCGCGGCCCCTACCGGTGCGGTGACGGACGCGATGACCGGAGACCTTCCGGGGGTGGCGTTCTCGGACTACGTCGACGCCCGCCTCATCCTCGTGTGGGGAGCGAATCCCTGGCACTCGAACGTGCACCTCGTTCCGTACTTGAAGGAAGCCCGCCGGCGAGGGGCGCGCGTGGTCCTCCTTGACCCGCGGCGGACGGGCAGCGCCGCCTACGTGGACGAATGGCTGCCCGTCTACCCGGGGACGGACGTAGTGGTGGCGTTGGCCATGGTCCGGCATCTCGGCCGGACGGGGCGGCTCGCCGAAGGCTTCCTCCGCGACCACTGCCAGGACGCGGAGACCGTGCTCGCCGCGGCTGAGCCGTGGACCTTCGCTCGCGCGGCGGCGACGGCGCGCGTGCCCGTGCAAGCACTCGAGCGCCTCGCCGAGGAGTACGCGACGACGAGCCCCGCGCTCGTGCGCATCGGCTGGGGGCTCGAGCGGAATCGCAACGGGGGGAGTGCTATCGCGGCGATCCTCGCCCTGGTGGCCCTCGGAGGGAAGTTCGGGGTGCGGGGCGGCGGCTACACGCTGTCCAACTCCTCGGCGTTCCGGGTCGACCGCGCGCACCTCGTCGGGATGCCGGAAGCCGAAACGCGGGTCATCAACATGAACCGCCTGGGGCCGGCCCTGCTCGGCGAGGTGCAATCCCCCCCGATCCAGGCGCTCTTCGTGTACGACTGCAACCCGGTGGCCACCGTCCCCAACCAGAACGCGATCGAGAAGGGCCTCCGCCGGGACGACCTTTTCACGGTCGTGTTCGACTCCATGCTAACGGACACCGCGGTCTACGCGGACGTGCTCCTCCCCGCCGTGACCTTCCTCGAGCAGTCCGAGGTCTACGGCTCGTACGGGACGTACGGGCTGCATCGAACGGAGCCCGTCGTCCCTCCATGCGGGGAAGCGCGGCCGAACGAAGCGGTCTTCCGCGACCTCGCGCGGGCCATGGGCTTTCAGGGCCCCGAGTTCGAGGAGGACGGGAAAGCACTCCGCGCGCGGAGCCTCGCCGCGGTCAAGGGGCCGCTCGCCGCGGAGGGAAACGGCCGGTTCGTGGCCTTCGATTTCCCCGGAAGGTCGCCGGTGCAGTTCGAGACCGTGTGGCCGGGCACAAAGGACCGGCGCCTCCGCCTCGCCCCGCCCGAGCTCGGGCCTCGCCTCTACGCGTTTCGGGAGGAGGCCGTGGACAAGGAGCACCCCCTGGCCCTGGTCTCGCCCGCGAGCGACAAGACGATCAACAGCGTCCTCGGCGAGCTCGTGAAGGACGAAGCCCGACTCCAGATACACCCGGAGGACGCGGGCATTCGCGGGATCGGGCACGGCCAGCCCGTACGCATCTTCAACGGGCTCGGCGAGGTGCAGTGCCTCGCCCAGGTCGACTCCTCGATCGGCCGGGGTGTCGTGAGCCTGCCCAAGGGATTCTGGAGGCGCTCCTTCCGAAACCGCGCCAGCAGCACGGCCCTCTGCCCGGACACGCTGAGCGAAATCGGCGAGGGCGCGTGCTTCAACGACGCGCGGGTCGAGGTGCGGCCGCTCGCCTAACGCGCGGGCGCAGAACGCGCGGCCGCGGCCACGTCCTCGAGGGCCTGGGCGATCCTCGAGGCGTGGGTGCGGAAGGAGAGGACGCACACGCGGAGGGTGAACACGTCGCCGTCCTCTCCCGGAAGAAGCGTGCTGGACAGAAAGACGCGGCCCCGGGCGTTGATGGCGTCGTTGAAGGCGGCGTTGCGTCGGTTCCAGCCCGGGAGGCTCTCTCCCCGCGCGCGCTCCAGCCGGAAGGGGACGACGCTGAGCTGCGGCTCGTCGACGATCTGCAGGGGGACTCCGGCTTCGCGCAGGCGCAGGAGGCCCCGGTGGAACTCCCGGGCGAGCTCGAGCTTCTCCGCGAGGGCCTCCCGAAACGCCCCCGCCCCGTGGAGCATGAGGGGGAGCCAGACCCGGAGCCCGCGGAAGTCGCGCGACAGCTCGGGCCCGAGGTCGGCCGGGCTCTCGGGGAGGTCGGGGTCGCGCGCGATGTCCTGGAGATAAGCGGCGGACTCCGCGTGCGCGGCGCGCAGCGTCCTGCCGTCGCGCACGAGGAGGCACCCCGTGCCGTAGGGCAGGAACATCCCCTTGTGCGGATCGAACGCGACGGAGTCCGCGCGCTCGATCCCGGCGAGACGCGCGCGGCCCTCCGCGCAGAGCACGAAGGCGCCTCCGTAGGCGCCGTCCACGTGCATCCAGAGCGAGTCCGCCCGGCAAAGGGAGGCGATCCTCTCCAGGGGGTCGACGGCGCCCGTGTTTGTCGTCCCCGCCGCGGCCACCACGAGGAAGGGGGCTAAGCCCCGATCGCGATCCCGGAGCACGCACCGCTCCAGGTCGTCCGCATCGAGCCGGTAGCGTCCATCGACCGCGACCGCGCGAAGGTTCTCCGGAGGGATGCCCGCCAGGCGCAGCGCCTTGGCGACGCTGTGGTGCGCCTGGCTCGACGTGTAGGCCGCGGCCTTCCGGAAGTCGCCGGTGTCGCCGAAGTGCCTGTGCCGGGCCGCCACGATCGCCGTCCAGTTCGCGAGGGACCCGCCGGTGGTGAAGAGGCCCGAGGCCTCGGCCCCGTAGCCGAACTCGCGGACGAGCCAGGACAGGACCTCCGCTTCCAGGGCGACGAAGGCGGGCGCGGGGGCCGCGATGCCCGTGTAGCGGTTGAGGACGTTCGCGGCGAGGTCGGCGAGGGCCGAAGCGTAGAGCCCTCCGCCCGGGATGTAGGCGAGGTATCCGGGGCCGGGCGTGTTGTAGGACGCCTCCGCCGCGCGGCCCAGGAGTGCGATCGCCTGCTCGAGGCCGCCGGGCAGCGGCGCCTCCCCGACGGGTACGCGCGTCTCCCGGAGGATCGCGCGCGCCGCGTCTCCCCGGGCTCCGTGGGCGGGGGAGCCGGGGAGCGCGTCGATGTGGTCCTGGAGGAAGGCGGCGAGCGCGCGCAGCCAGGCCTCCCGCGTGAGACGGTCGGGCTCGAGGGCGGGCGCCGATTGGTCCATCGCGCGTTTCATGGTACCAAGACTGCCATGAAGACCCCCGTCCACCTCGCCCAGGTCAACATCGGACGGATCCGGGAGCCGCTCGAGAGCCCGAGCATGGCGGGATTCGTGGACCGGCTCGACGAGATCAACGCGCTCGCCGAGCGGAGCCCGGGCTTCGTGTGGCGCCTGCAGACGGACGCGGGCAACGCGACGTACCTCCGCCCGTACGACGACGACCGCATCCTCGTCAACATGTCCGTATGGGAGAGCGCGGAAGCCCTTCGGGCCTACGTCTACCAGGGCGGGCACGCCGAGGTCTTGCGTCAGCGCCGCGAGTGGTTCGAGAAGTTCGAGGGTGTGTTCCTGGCCCTCTGGTGGGTGCCGGCGGGGCATCGGCCGTCCGTCGACGAAGCGAAGAAGCGGCTCGCCCACCTCGCGGAGCACGGCCCCTCGCCCTTCGCCTTCACCTTCCGAGAGCCCTTTCCGCCCGACGAGTCCGTGCTTGCCGCGACGGATTGGTCGAGCTTCGAGCCCTGTCCGGCGGGCTAGGTCGGGGATTCTCGCGGCGGATCTAGTGCGGGAGGGCCGTGTCGCCGCTCGTGGACACGAGGGCCATGACGCCGGAGACGACGCGGTCGCACCGCGAGAGGTGGAACGAGAAGGCGCGGCCGATCTGGTCCCCCGCGCGGCGGCACAGCTCGTCCCGGAGGATCGCTCGCGCGCGATGGAGGCGGGTCTTCACGAGCTCCTCGCTGATCCCGAGCGACTCCGCGGCCTCCGCGGTGCCCAGGCCCTCCACCTCGCGCAGCACGAAGGTGCACCGGTAATGCACGGGGAGGGCGTCGATGGCGGACTCGAGGAGGAGTCGGACCTCGCCGGCCAGGAGCTGCGCCTCGGGGCCGGGCGCGCGGTCGACCAGGGATGCGGTCGCGTCCTCGTCGGGGTCTCGCATGCTCTCGCCCTCCGCGGAACGGCGCCGGCGGACGCGCGCGGACGCCTCGTGCACGGCGATGCGGGTGAGCCAGGTCGCGAACGAAGCCCGACCCTCGAACTGGCCGAGGTGGGAGTAGGCGTTGAGGTAGGCCTGCTGCATCACGTCCTCCGCCTCCGCGTCGTCACGGAGGATGGAGCGCGCGACGCGGAAGAGGCGCTGGTTGTAGCGGCGCATCAGCACCTCGAAGAGGGCGGTCTCGCCGGCCTTGACGCGGCTGACGATCTCCTCGTCGGGAAAGACCGGGGATTCGACGACCTTCATGCGTGGGCACCCCTTCTCGAAGATAGAGTCGCCCGCCCGGGAAAAGGTTACAACTTTTTCCAGGGGTTTCTGTCACCCTTGTTCCGACGAGCCACTCCATTGGGTCAGGAGGCGGGATCGTGCTGAGCAAGGGACTGGAATCGGCATGGTGGGCGCTCCGGGTCGGCCTCGGCCTGGGGGCGTTCCTGGCCGGGCTCGACAAGTTCTTCGACATCCTCGCGATGTGGGCCATGTACCTGTCCCCCCTCGCCGAGAAGGTCCTGCCCGTGAGCGGCGCCGTCTTCATGCGGGTGGTCGGCGTGATCGAGATGGCCGTGGGGCTCGCCCTCCTCGCCGGCTTCGTGCGCATCGGCGCCTACGTGATGGCCGCCTGGCTCGTCGCCATCGCCGTCAACCTCGTTTCGACAGGGTCGTTCTACGACCTGGCCGTGCGCGACGTGGAAATCGCCATCGGCGCCTATGCCCTGGCCCGCCTCACCGAGGCGCGCGAAGGGCGCCGGGGGCCGGTATGATCGGATCATTCAAGGAGGAAGCATGAGGAAGTTGGCAACGCTGCTCGGAGTGCTGGTCCTGACCGCGGCCCCGCTGGCTGCGGAGACGTGGACGAACGTATCCGTGATCGACTCGAACTGCCTGGCGAAGGTCAAGGCGGACCCGGACAAGCACCCGGTCTCCTGCGCCCTGCAGTGCGCGAAGGGAGGCTACGGGCTCCTCTTGAAGGACGGCACCTACCTGAAGTTCGACGCCGCGGGCAACGAGAAGACCCTGGCCGCCCTCAAGGAGACGAAGAAGACGGACACGATCCGAGCGACGGTCGAAGGCGAAAAGGACGGCGAGAGCATCAAGGTCAAGTCGGTCAAGCTCGACTAGGGGTTGACTTTCGCTTTTACTTCGCCTAGAGTCACGGGCCTCACGAGGTAGCCGAAGGAGGCCCCATGACCAACCTCGAGTTCTGCGTTGCCCGCCGGAAGGCGGAGCTGCCCACGTTCGTGAAGGTGTTGAAGGCCCTGCCGGGAGGGAAGCTGGACTACCGGCCTCACCCGAAGAGCCGCACCGCCGCTGAGATCGCCTGGCTGCTCGCGAGCTCGGAAGGTGCGCTCGTCGAGCTCCTGGACAAGGGCACGATCGTCTGGAAGGAGTCGCCGGCCCCCGCGCGCCTGGAGGAGATCGTGGCCGCCTTCGAGCGCAACGCCGCCGCCGTGGACGCTCGCCTCGAAAAGCTGGACGCCGCGGGCTGGGAGAAGAAAGGCCGGTTCCTGATGGACGGGATGCCGCCCTGGGAGGACGGCGTCGGCCAGTTCGTCTGGGGCTTCTTCTTCGACTCCATCCACCACCGCGGTCAGCTCACCACCTACGTGCGTCCGATGGGCGGAAAGGTGCCATCGATCTACGGACCGTCGGGTGACGATCCCGGCGGACAGTAGCCCGGGGCTAGAGGCGGGGCATCGGCGG
The DNA here is from genome assembly GCA_963742595.1 of uncultured Acidobacteriota bacterium. Taxonomy (GTDB): domain Bacteria; phylum Acidobacteriota; class Vicinamibacteria; order Fen-336; family Fen-336; genus CAVPGH01. Next base: position 366,564 of record CAVUMT010000005.1, read on the forward strand.
TTGCAGGAGCTCGCCGGGGGCGAGCCCGCGGCGTCGCAGCCGGCGCCGGAACACTCGGTCGCCGGAGGCGACGAAGAGCGTATCGAGGTCCGGTCCGCCGAAGACGAGGCTCGACAGGGCGCCCGGGTCGGGGGGGCTCAGGATCGCGTTGACCCGGCCGGGCTGGTCGCAGATCTGCACGCCCATCCGCGTGGCCACGTAGAGGAAGCCCTCTCGATCGACGGCGAGCCCGGCCGCCCCCGCGTCGGTTGACTCGTCGGGAGTCTCGAGCCGGTAGAACGGCTGACCGTTCTGGAGCGAGCCGTCGGCCCCGGTCTGGAAGGACCAGACCCACCGCGAGCCCCGCTCGGAAGCGGCAAGGAGGGATTGATCGGGCGAGAGCGTGAGGGCCGTCGCGACCAGGCCCTCGTGGACGACGCGCCTTCGGCCGCTCGCCGGGACAAAGGCGATCCGCTTCTGCTCCGGCTCGGCGAGCCAGGCCCCTCCGCGCGCGGCAGGGGCGCGGAGACGGGCGTCGGCGGGGAGGCGGCTCCGGCCGTGCTCCTCGACGAGCTGCCAGCCCTCCTTCGGGTCGAGGATCTCCGTGACGTAGTGACGCTCCGCGCCCGCGACGCCGTGCGAGGGGGTGATCGGCGCCGTCCAGTCGCGCCACAGCCAGCGGAGAGCGTCGGGGAGCAGGGCGGGGCCCTGCGGATTGTCGTGGCCGTCGTCCGTGGCCACGAACCGGGCGTCGTACCCGGCGTAGGCGAGGGCGCTCGCCATCGATTCGTTCGCGGTCCACCAGTCGCCGGAGTAGATGTTCAGGTCGCGGCGTCCGTCCTGCAGGAACAGGCGCAGGGGCTTCGGCTCGGCCTTGCGGATCCAGCCGGGGTAGGCGTCGGCTCCGCGCAGGCTCGTGTACGAGCCGATGAACGAGAGAACGCGCCTAAAGGCGTCGGGACGGTTCCAGGCCGCGGTGAACGCGCAGCTCGCGCCCGAGGACGCGCCCGCGATGGCGCGCCGGTTCGGGTCCTTCGTGAGCGGGTGGCGTCGCGCGACCTCGGGGAGGATCTCCTCGAGCAGGAAGCGGGCGTAGCGGTCGCCGAGGCCGTCGTACTCGAAGCTGCGGTTGTAGCGCGCGCGCTCGCTCTCCGCGCGCTCGGGGAGGACCCCCGGGTCCACGAACACGCCGACAGTGGGAGGCATGCTGCCGTCGCGAATGAGCTCGTCGAAGACCTGGGGGACTCGCCAGCGGCCGTCCGCCGCCACGAAGCGTCCGCCGTCCTGGAACACCATGACCGCCGCCGGCGATTCCGCCGGAAGATCGGCCGGGACGTAGACCCAGTAGTCGCGCACCGTCCCCGGATAGATCCGGCTCGTCCAGGAGTGCCGCGTGACCCTCCCCGGCTCCTGCGCGGAGGCGGAAGAGGATCCGAGCAGGAGACCGGCGAGAAGGAGGGCGCGCACGCTATTGTTTTTGGCGGCGGATCTTGTCGCAGGCGGGCTGGTGCTTGGCCGCGCAGGCCTTCTCGTAGAGGGCGAGCGCCTTGACGGGATCGCGCGGAAAGACCTGGCCTCCCTCGTAGAGCAGCCCGAGGTCGAAGCACGAGGACCCGACCCCGCCGTCGCAGGCGAGCTTCGTGTACTGGGCGGAGAGCGGGCGATTGAGGTTCTCGCCGCGCTGGTACTGGCGGGCCAGCGAGGCGCAGTCCGCGAAGAACCCCGCGGTGCAGGTCTGCTTGTAGAGCTCGCGGGCTTTCACGAGGTCCTGGCCGATCTTGTCTCCGCTCTCCAGCATCGCCGCGTAGCGGCTGCAGCCCTCGTTGTTGCCCCCGGCGCAGGCCTCCTTGAAGAGCTCCGAGGCGCGCACGACGTCGAGGGCGATGCCCCGGCCGCCCTGGAAGAGCTTGCCCAGCTCGAGGCAGCCGCGGGGATCGCCGGCGGTGCAGGCGGTGCGGAAGAGCGTCGCGGTCTGGGCGAGGTCGGCCTTGACGCCGCGTCCGGAGTACGTGGCGAGCGCCAGCTCGTAGCACGCCGAGCCGTACTTGCCGTCGCAGGACTTCTTGAATAGCTCCGCCGCCTTGGCCGCGTCGCGGGCGGTGCCCAGGCCGTCGCGGTTGAGGACGCCGAGCCCATAGCACCCCTGCGCGTCGCCGCCGTCGCAGCCCTTGGTGAAGAGGGCGAACGCCTTGGCCGGATCGCGCGGCGCTCCCTCTCCACGCTGGCTCGCGAGCGCGAGCGCGGAGCACGCGGGGGGGCTGCCCCCCTCGCAGGCCCGCGTGAAGAAGGAGACCGCCTTGCCCACGTCCTTGGCCGTGCCTTGGCCCGCCCAGTAGAGGAGGCCCAGCCGCCCGCAGCTGTCCACGTTCCCGCTCTCGCACGCCTTGGTGAAGAGCGGGATCGCCTTGGCCGGGTCCTTCGTTCGCCGGTTCCCCTCGGCGTACATGACGCCCAGGGCGCCGCAGCTCGCGCCCATGCCCTCCGTGCAGGCCCGCTCGTGGAACTCCGCGGCCTTCCCGAGGTGCATCTCCACTTCCTTGCCGCTCTCGTACATGTCGCCGACAGTTGCGCAAGCCTCGGCGACACCCCCGTCGCACGCCTGCTCGTAGAGGAGTACGGCCCGCGGCACGTCCTTCTTCACCCCCTGCACCCCCGTGCGCAGGAGCGCGGCGAGGTCGAAGCAGGCCTGGGCCACCTTGCCCTCGCACGCCTTCTTGTAGAAGCCCTCGGCCTTGCCCAGGTCCTTGGGCGCGCCTTCGCCGCGGGCATGCTGGGTGGCGAGCGTGAAGCAGTCCGCGAACGCCCCCTTGTCGCACGACTTCTTGAGCGCATCGAGCGCCGCCTTCTCCGTCTGGGCGGCAGTCGGTGGCTGCTGCGGAGCGGGGGCGAGGGCGAGAGCGACGACGGCACCGAGCAGGATGGTCATGCGGGTACTCCCTTCGCGGGACGATTATGCGCCAAGGATCAGCCGACGAGGAGGAGGACGACGGTGACGGCGGCCAGCGCCGCGAACCCGGGAAGCACGCGCGCGGCGAGCGCGCGGCCGCCCACGACGAGCACGATGCCCGCCTTCACGAGGAGGTTGGTGAGGGTGGCGAGAAGGAAGGACCCCCCCGCCGCCTCCACGCTGGCGAGCCCCCCTTTGTGCAGGTCCGCGTTGGCCACCGCAACGGAGTCGACGTCGAGGAGGCCGCCGAGGGCACCCGCCGCCCACAGCCCGGCCGTGCCCAGCTTCTCCTGGGCGGCGCGGGCGGCCACGAGGATCACCGCGAAGAGGAGGCCGAGCGTGACCGCCCGCGTCAGCTCGACGGGGTTGCCCAGGCCGACCTCTCCCTTCTCGTTCGAGCCGTCCCCCTTCTTCAGGAGCTCGCGCGCGGCGAAGGCGGCTCCCACCACGAAGAGCAGGCTCAGTCGGACGAGGAGGTAGCGGGCGAGGGGCGGGTCGAAGACACCGGTGAGGACGAGTCCTCGCGCGTAGAGAACCATGGACGCCAGGAGTATGCCCGCGGCCAGGGGTCGCAAGAGGTGCTTCAGGTCACGCGCCTTCGAAGAGAGCGCGAGGGTCACGGCGGTGGAGCTCACGAGCCCGCCGAGGAGGCCGGCGAGCGCCCAGCCCGTCCGGCCGCCGAGGAGCCGTACGAAGACGTACCCGAGGAGGCTCAGCGCGCAGATGATCACGACCACGATGCCCACGTGCCGCGGCACGACGGCGCCGTAGGGCCCCAGGGGGTCCGTCGGCAGTAGCGGGAGCGCCACCACCGCCACGATTCCGAACTTCAGGAAGGAGAGGAGCTCTTCCTCGCCGAGGGCCCCCGCGAAGTGGTGGAGCGGCGCCTTCAGGGCGAGGAGGAGCGTGACGATGACGGCCAGGGACGCGGCGAGCGGTCCCCGGTCGTACGCGCACAAAGCACCGAGGAGCGGAGCGAGGAGCGCTAACGCCTCGGAGGTCACGCCGTGATGGGTGGCCGCGGTCCAGTGATAGGCCGCCACGACGAGGGCGGCCACTCCGAGCAGGAGCGCGGGGAGGAGGAGGCTCGGGCCCTCGCGGCCCAGGAGGGCGGCGGTGTAGCCGGCGAGGGCGAGCAGGGGGAACGTCCGGATGCCCGCGAAGCGCTCCCCGGCCGCCTCCGACCGCTCCCGCTCCAGGCCGAGCAGGAGGCCGATGAGCAGGGCGAAGGCGCTGTCGAGGAAGCCCTGCATGGCGCGGGGCAACGATAGCACCCCCCGGCCTTTACTCGGGGTCGCGGCCTGGGCTAGGGTCTCCCACGGATGGACACGCGCAGCGACCCGCTGTCCCTCGCGGGCAGGGTGGCGGTGGTGACGGGGGCGGGCCGGGGCATCGGGGCGGCCACCGCGCGGCTCTTCGCGGAGGCGGGGGCCCAGGTCGCGCTCCTCGACCGCAACGGCGCCGGCGTCACGCACACCGCGGAGGAGATCGCACTCGCGGGCGGGGAGGCGTTGTCCTTCGAGACCGACATCACCGACGCCTTCGCGGTGGAGCGGGTCCTCGATCGCGTGGTCGACGAGTGGGAGAAGCTGGAGATCCTCGTCAACAACGCGGCGATCGTGAAGGACGCGCCCCTCGAGGAGATGACGGACGAGGAGTGGCAGGAGACGCTCGACGTGAACCTGCGGGGGACGATGGTCTGCACCCGGGCGGCGGTGCCCCACATGCGATCGCGGAAGTTCGGGCGGATCCTCTGCGCGGCTTCCGCGGGTCCGCGGGCGGGATTCCCGGGTCAGACGGCCTACGCCGCGAGCAAGGCGGGGATCGTGGGAATGACCCAGACCTGGGCGCGGGAGCTCGCCCCCGACGGGATCACCGCCAACGCGGTGGCCCCCGGGCTCGTCGACTCCGACCTCGGTCGCGCCCTTCCCTCGGAGGAGCTCGCGGGGATACTGAAACGGCTGCCCGCCCGCCGTCTCGGCCGCCCGGAGGAGGTGGCCGGCGTCTACCTGTTCCTGGCTTCCGACCTCGCCTCCTTCATCAACGGGGCCGTCGTGGGGGTGGACGGAGGCCTCCTGCTCTACTAGCGCGCGGGGTCATTGACAGGCCCCGGGCGTTCCGGGCAGGCTTGGGTCCGTTCGTCCGGGCCCGCCCATCCACCCTCCTGGACATGCGTGCACGCGAGGCGAAGCGAGAGGTGCCAGGAATGAAGAGGGGACTGGTCGGCGCGTGGGTGCTCGGTCTGGTCGCAGTGGGGGTGGCGGGGTCGGAAGCCCAGGACGCCGCGGGCGAGACCGGGCGCGAGCTGTGGCAGCGCGTGGAAGGAGCTCCCGCGGAGACCTCGACGGCCGGGGCTCGGCCCGCGGTGCGCTTGCTCCGTGTCCTCGGCTACAGCCTCGACCGCGAGGGCATGGCGGCGCGGCTCGCCCAGGCGCCCGAGGAAAGCTCCCGAGCCGTACGTGACCGCGGGCTCGTGCTCGCGCTCCCCGCGCCCGACGGCCGCTTCCTGCGCTTCGTCGTTTACGAGTCGCCGATCATGGAGCCGGGCCTGGCGGCGAGACACCCGGACATCAAGACGTACGCGGGCCGCGGCATCGACAACCCCGCCACCACCATCCGCCTCGATCTCACGCCGCTCGGCTTCCACGCCTCCGTACGGGGGGCCGGAGGCGGCTGGCGCATCGATCCCTACTACCACCTCGACCAGAGCCTCTACGCGAGCTATTCCCGGCGCGACGTTCCGCGGAACGACTACCCGCTCGTGGAGCCGGAGATGATCGCCGAGCGAGCTCGCCTCGAACGAGCTCCTGGCGCAGGGCCAGGACCTCGCGGTGGGCGACCAGCTACGGACGTATCGGCTCGCGCTCATCACCGACCCCGCCTACGCCACGTACTTCGGTGGTCCCGCGAACGTGACCGCGGCCAAGGTCACGCTCGTCAACCGGATCACCCAGATCTACGAGGACGACACCGCGATCCGGCTGATGCTCGTCGCCAACAACGACCTCTTGAACCTGGATACCGCCGCCCTCGCGACGGGCGCCAACGGTCCCTGCGGGACCGCCGCCTGCTTCACGCCCGCGCAGATCAGCCTCCTGCAGCAGCCTCGCCCGGATCCGCATCGTGATCGGCCAGATCATCGGGGCGAGCAACTACGACATCGGCCACCTCGCCGTGGGAGGGCCGGGGGCGGTATCGCGCAGCTGGGGGTGGTGGGGCGGAGCGCGAAGGCGCAGGGGTGCACCGGGGTGACGACTCCCACGGGCGACTTCTTCGCGGTGGACTACGTCGCCCACGAGATGGGCCACCAGTTCGCCGGCAACCACACGTTCAACGGGAGCCAGTCCGCCTGCTCGGGGGGCAACCGCAGCGCCGCGAACTCCGTGGAGCCGGGGAGCGGCTCGTCGATCATGGCCTACGCGGGCATCTGCGCCGCGGACAACCTGCAGCCGCACAGCGACCCCTACTGGTCGCAGAGGAGCTTCCAGGAGGTCGTGACCTACACCTCCTCGAACCAGGCGGCGATCAACGAGGTCCAGAACGTCTCCCTGCGGAGCTTCGACGTGAACGGCGACTCCTTCACGATCCGCTACAACGGCAACGACTCCATCCCGATCGTGCGCGGGACGAACTACACCGCGACGGACATCGCGAGCGCGATCCAGGGGATCGCCGGATGGCCGGGCGGCACCGTGACCGTCAGCAGCTTCGGATCGGCCGCCGGAGCCCCCAACGACGAGGGGTTCCAGGTGACCTTCAATACCGCCCCCCTCGCGGGCACGAACGTGAGCGCGCTCTCCCTCACCAACGTCGTCAACATGACGGGCTTCGTGGGCGAAACGGACAAGGGCGGCGCCGTCGACAACAAGGGTTTCACGATCACGCCGACCTCCAATAGCGCGCCCGTGGTGACCGCCCCCGCGGCCTTCACGATCCCGCTGCGCACGCCGTTCGCGCTCGTGGGAAGCGCCACCGACGCCGACGGGGACACCCTGACCTACCTCTGGGAGCAGAACGACCGCGGAGGTGCTTCGGGCACTACCCTCAACAACAACACCAAGGTCGACGGCCCTCTCTTCCGGCAGTTCAGCACATTCGCCAACGTGACCCCGGCGGGAACGCTCGAGTACTACTCGCCCGGCGAGAACGCGGTCACCACCGACCCCAGGCGGATCTTCCCCGACATGCCGCAGATCCTCGCCAACAACACGAACGCGGAGACAGGGACTTGCGCCAACCTCGACTGCTTCTCGGAGTTCCTGCCCACGTCGAGCTACACGGGCTTCCCCGTGACGAGCCCGCCGCAGCTGCACTTCCGGCTCACGGTTCGCGACGGCAGCGACGGCGGCGGAGGCGTGAACAGCGCGGACACGACGCTCACCCTCGCGCCGGGGACGGGGCCGTTCCTCGTCACCGCTCCGAACACGGCCCTGACGTGGACGGGGAGCACGATGCAGCCCGTGACCTGGGCGGTGGCGGGAACGAGCGCGGCGCCCGTAGGCGCCACGGACGTGGCGATCTACCTCTCCCTGGACGGCGGCCTCACCTGGCCTCACACCCTCGCGGCGAGCACACCGAACGATGGGACGCACACCGTGCTCGTCCCCAACGTGAGCACGACCCAGGCGCGGGTGATGGTCGGCGGCCTGAGCAACATCTTCTTCGACGTCTCCAACGTGAACTTCACGATCGTGGCCGGCCTCCCCGTCCCCGTCGTGACGAACGACGCGCCGGGCGGAGGCGCCATAGCACCCTTCGGCGGGCCGGTCGCGCCGACGCTCACGGTCTCTGCGACGGACGCGGACTCCCTGGGCACGGCCCTCAACGCCTCGGCCCCCGGCCTTCCCGCCGGCCTCAGCCTCGCCGTCGGGACGACCACCGTCGGCCCTCCTGGAGCGCGGACGTGGACGGTGGCGGGGAACGTCACGGCGGCTCCCGGGACCTATCCCGTGACGGTCACGGTGACCGACGAAGCGGCGGGAAGCGGCCAGACGTCGTTCGACATCGTCGTGGGCAAGGCTCCCACGACGACGGCGGTCGTGTCGTCGACCAATCCCTCGGACCTGGGCCAGCCCGCCACGTTCACGGCGACCGTCACGACGGGAACGCCCGCCGGGGGCGTTCCCACGGGGACGGTCACCTTCCGCGACGGGGCCACGAGCCTCGGGACGGGCACGCTCAACGGGGCCGGGCTGGCCGACCTCACCACCTTCGCCCTCGCCGTGGGCAGCCATTCGATCACGGCGGAGTATGCCGGAGACGCCAACCGCAACGGCAGCACGTCTCCCACGCTCACCCAGAACGTGATCTCGCCTCCGCTCGGATTCTTCACGCTCGCCCCCTGCCGTGTCGTGGACACGCGGGGCGGCGCCCCCGTGGGTGGTCCCGCGCTGTCCGGGCAGGTGGTGCGCGCGCTCGCGATCGCCGGCAACTGTGGAGTCCCCGCGACGGCCAGGGCGGTCTCGGTCAACGTCACGGTGACTCAGCCCACCGCCGCCGGCAACGTCAGGGTCTACGCGTCGGGCATGCCGACGCCGGTGGTGTCGACACTCAACTATGCGATCGGCCAGACCCGCGCCAACAACGCGATCGTTCCCCTCAGCGCCGGGGGGGCGATGGATGCGTTGGCCACGCAGACGGCGGGGACGACGGTGGAGCTCATCGTGGACGTGAACGGGTATTTCGAATAGCGACGCTCGAGCAGGGTGCTGAGGGCGACTTCAGCACCCTGCTTCCTAGCCGCGGGACCGAACCGCCTGGCGCGTCTCGCGCTCGAGCTCCTTGCGCTTGATCGTCTCCCGCTTGTCGTGCTCGCGCTTGCCGCGCGCGAGGCCGATCTCCACCTTGACCCTGCCCCGCTTCAGGTAGGCCCGCAGGGGGATCAGGGTGAGGCCCCGCTCCGCGACCTTGCCCCGCGAGCTTGTCGATCTCGCGGCGGCGGAGGAGGAGCTTGCGCTCCCTGTCCTCCGCGTGGTTCATGCAGGTTGCCGTGGCTGTAGGGGCCGATGCGGCAGCCCACCAGGAAGAGCTCGTCGCCCTTGCGCTCGACGTAGGAGTCCCGGAAGTGCAGGCCGCCCTCGCGGATGGACTTCACCTCCGTCCCCACGAGCACGATCCCCGCCTCGGCCCTCTCCAGGATCTCGTAGTTGAAGAGCGCCTTTCGGTTCGTGGCGAGGGCGCGCTCGCCCGGGGTCTCCGCCTTGGTCACCCGCCCATGTTATCCGAAGCCCAAAGCCCGCGATGACAACCTTTTACGCATGGTTGCATCGCTGTGACAACCTCAACTGAGTGAGAGTGGTACAGTCCCTCGAATGTCCGAACTGGAGAGGCGGCTTCAAGGTCCCCAGGACCCCCGGGGCCGGCTGGTCTCCATCTTCGTGGGAGCCGTTCTCCTTCCCTCCGTCGCGCTCTCCGCCCTCTCCTTCCACGCCGTCCCCAAGCACGCGGAGAGCCTCAAGATCAGCCTCCTGAAGCAGGCGGAAAAGGTCCTCTACTACATCGAGAAGGACCTCGAGATGACGGCGCGCTCGAAGGCGCTGGAGGCCGCCCGGCGGTGGGGCCCGAGCGTCTGCTCGAGGGCCGGCCGGAGGTGATCCGCACCGCCCTCGACAGCGCGGGAATGCAGGAGGCGGTCTTCGACAACCTCCGGCTCGAGGCGCTGGTCGCCGGTGAAGAGCCTGAAGGTCGTGCTCGCCCCCGGATCCGACGAGCTTCGCCTCCTGCAGGAGGCCCTGAAGAGCGGAGAGATGGTGTCGGGGCCGGAGGGGGAGGACTCCGTGCCCCTCACCACCGCCGACGGGACGGAGCTCGGGATCCTGCGCTTCCGCTTCGCCTGCGGCTACGTCCACACGCGTTCTCATGCGGGAGTACTTCGAGAACGACTTCGCGAACCCGAGCAGGCCTTGGTGATCCGCGTGACCGAGCCCGACGGGTCCGTGCTCTACGAGAACGCGCCGACGCCGGACGACGGCTTCGAGATAGGGCGCGTGATGTCGGCGCCGTCGTTCCGCGGCCTGAAGCTCGAGCTCCGGTACCGCGAGCGCTCGATCGAGCAGGAGGTCCGCCGCCTCGCCGTCGCCAAGACCGCGCTCATCGGCTTCATCGACCTCATGCTGGGCGCCGGCCTCTACCTCGTCTACAGCAACGTGCGGCGCGAGATGCACCTCTCGCGCCTCAAGAGCGACTTCGTGGCCAACGTGAGCCACGAGCTGAAGACGCCCGCTGGCCCTCATCCGCCTCTTCGCGGAGACGCTGGAGCTGGGGCGCGTGCCGGGCGAGGAGAAGGCGAAGCAGTACTACCGCGTCATCAACAAGGAGAGCCAGCGCCTCACCCAGCTCATCAACAACATCCTGGACTTCTCGCGCATCGAGGCCGGGCGCAAGGAGTACCGCTTCGCGCCGCACCGACGTGGGGCGGATCGTGCAGCGAGGTGCTCGAGGCCTACCGCTTCCCGATCGAGCAGCAGGGCTTCACGCTCGAGGTGGACGATGGCGGACGACCTGCCCGAGGCGGAGGTCGGACAAGGAGGCGCTCGCGCAGGCCCTCTTCAACCTCGTGAACAACGCGATCAAGTACAGCCGCGACGAGAAGTACATCAAGCTCGCGGTGCGGCGGGACGGCGCGCGCATCCTGGTCTCCGTGACGGACCGCGGGATCGGCATGGCCAAGGCGGACCAGAAGAAGATCTTCGAGAAGTTCTACCGGGCCGAGAACAGCCTGGTGCACGAGACGAAGGGCAGCGGCCTCGGCCTCTCCCTCGTCCAGCACATCATGGAGGCCCACGGCGGGACGGTCGAGGTGGAGAGCCGCCCGGGCAAGGGCAGCACCTTCACCCTGGTGCTTCCCGGCCACGGAGGCGGGAGGACGAGCCGTGGAGCGCCCGCCCGGAAGGCGGCCAGCATGAGCCAAGATCCTCATCGTCGAGGACGAGCCGGACATGGTGCTCGGGCCTCAAGGACAACTTCGAGTTCGAGGGCTACGAGGTGCTGACCGCGTCCGACGGCGCGGCCGGCCTCGAGCGGGCGCGCAGCGCAGAAGCCCGACCTCGTGATCCTCGACATCATGCTGCCCAAGCTCTCGCGGCCTCGAGGTCTGCAAGACGCTGCGCGGCGAGGGCTTCGAGGCGCCCGATCGTCATGCTCACCGCCCGCGGCCAGGAGATCGACAAGGTGGTGGGCCTCGAGCTCGGGGCCGACGACTACGTCACCAAGCCCTTCTCGATCCGCGAGCTGCTGGCCCGCGTGCGCGCCATCCTGCGCCGCACCGAGGGCACGCAAGAAGCGCCTGACGCCGCTACCGCTTCTCCGACGTCGAGCTGGACTTCGAGACCTACCGGGCCAAGAAGGGCGGCGAGCCGCTCGAGCTGTCGCCCCGCGAGTTCGAGCTGCTGCGCTACCTGATCGAGCGCAAGGGCGAGACGGTCTCGCGCGACCAGCTGCTCGAGGACGTGTGGGGCTACGAGAGCTATCCCTCCACGCGCACCGTGGACACCCACATCGCGAAGCTGCGCGCCAAGATCGGGGACAGCGGCTCCGAGCCGCGCTACATCCTGACCATCCACGGCGTCGGCTACAAGTTCGTCGATCCCGCGTGAGAGCCGGTCGCGTCCGACGAACCGGCGGCGTCCGCGGCGGCGCACGCGAGCCCGACTCGCGCACCGCGTCGAGCGGCGCAGGTCGTGCGCGGTGGGGGACGTCCCGGCCTGGGCCGCAGGACCGAGGCGTATCAGAGTCCCTCGACGTGCGTGGAGGCCACGCGCCCAGAACCTGCTCGCGCGGCTGGCGAGCGATCCTGCCGAGGTGCTGCTCGCTCGACGGCCGGCTCCCCGGCGGCGACCTGCGCGCGCATCCTGGCGACGCTCGGGCCGCCGGGGTGCGCGGGCCGCCCCGCCGGTCCTGCGTCCTCACCGACGACGGACGTCGCGCCTCGATCGAGGCGCGACTGCTGCGACCACGCCGACGACGTTCGTGAACGTGGCGCCTCGGCGACGGAGGTGCTCCTGGCCCGGGTGCGCGTGGCCCTCGCGGACCCGCGCGCTACCTCGACGAGCTGCAGCCGCAAGAACGCCGAGCTCGAGGACCTCTACGCGCCGGCTGGAGGCGCTGGCCGGCCGCATGGCCGAGGAGCTGCGCCTGGCCTCCCACGTGCAGCGCAGCCTGCTGCCCGCCGCCCCTCCACCACGCGCGGCTGGACGTCGCCCGCGAGTTCATGCCCGTTCCGCGAGATCGGCGGCGACTACTACGACTTCGTGCCCCTCGGGCGGGACCGGCTGGCCTTCGCCATCGGCGACGTGATGGGCAAGGGCGTGCCCGCCGCGCTGCTCGCCGCGAACCTGAAGGCCTGCCTGCGCGCGCAGCTGCAGGGCGGGGAGCGGTCGCCCGCCGAGCGTCGATCACCCGGGTGAACCGCCTCTTCTGGGAGGTGACGCCGAAGGGCCTCTTCGCGAGCCTCTTCTTCGGGGTGTTCGACCTCGAGCCGGGCGTGCTCGAGTACGTGAACGCCGGCCACGACCACCCGTTCCTGGTGCGCGCGCGACGGCGACGCTCCGCGACCTCGGCGAGGGCGGGACGGTGCTCGGCCTCGTCGAGGACTCGACGCTACGAGCGCGGGCGCGGTTCGGCTCGACGCGCGACGACCTCTTCGTGTTCTTCAGCGACGGCGCTCACCGACCGCGGCGAACGCGCGAGGGCGAGCTGTACGGGGTGGACCGGCTGCAAGGAGGCCGCCCGCCGGAGCCGGCGCGACGCCGGCCCGGATCGTCCTCTACTCGCTCCTGGGCGAGGTCCAGGGCTGGTCGGGCGGCACTCCCGCCGAGGACGACATGACGCTGATCGTGCGCCGTAAGCCCGCTCCGTCTACGCCTTCGCTGCCGGCCGGCTCGACAAGTCTCGACGAGCATCGGCCCTTGAAGTACGTTAGGTCCTTCGACGTTAGTCAGTCGAGGCTGGTACATTGGCCTTGACCAGCCCGTACTAGCGTCATGGAATACGTCTGCAAGGTCGGGACGCCGGCGGGGGAGGTGGTGGAGCAGACCTTCACCGCCCCCGACGAGGCCGCCCTGCGCGCCGACCTCGAGCAGACAGGGCTACTACCTCTTCTCCGATCCGCCGCGGCCTGGGCCTGCAGCGGCTTCCGGCTGTCGCGGCCGCAAGGTCGCCGGCCGATCGCTCCTGCATCTTCGGCCAGGAGCTGGCGGCCCTGCTCAAGGCGGGCCTGCCGCTCCTCCAGTCGCTCGACGTCATGCTCGAGCGGCAGAGGGACCCGATCTTCCGGCGCTCGCTGGCGCACCGTCCGCGACAAGGTGAAGTCGGGGATCGCGCTCTCCGAGGCCTTCCGGGCCGAGGGCGACCTCTACCCGCCGATCTTCTCCGCCAGCCTCGTGGCGGGCGAGCGCAGCGGCAGCCTGGAGGGCGTGCTGCGCCGCTTCGTCGCAGTACCTGCGCCTCAACCAGGCCCTGAAGAAGAAGGCGATCTCGGCCGTCGGTCTACCCGCTCGTGCTGCTCGTGCATGATGGCCGTGCTCGTGGTGGTCATGCTCGTCTACGTGATCCCGCAGTTCCAGGGCTTCTACGAGGGCCTCGAGCGCCGAGCTGCCCCTGCCGACCCGCGTCCTCATGGCGGTCGGCCACTGCGCTGCGCGGCCAACCTGCCGCTGGATCCTTCTGGGCTGGGAATCGCCGTGGCCGGCGCCTGGTCACTGGCTCCGGCGGCGACGCGTCCGGGCGCGGTCCTCGACCGCGTCGCTCCTGCGCCTCCCGTACCTCGGACCGCTGATGCGCATGTACGCCACGAGCCAGCTCGCGCGCACGCTCTCGCACGCTGCTCGCGGGCGGCCTGCCCCTGCTGAACGCCCTCGAGGTGGCGGCCGCCTCCATCGGCAACCGGGCCATGGCCGCGGCCGTGGGCGGCGCCACGCCGCCAGATCCGCGAGGGCACGAGCCTCACCACCGCCCTCGAGTCCACGCGGCATGCTCGAGACCCTGACCCTGGAGATGGTGAAGGTGGGCGAGCAGACGGGCGCCCTCGGCGACATGCTGAGCGCGGTGGCCGACTTCTACGACGAGGAGCTGGACACCCGCATCGCCACGCGTGCTCGCGCTGGTGGAGCCGGTCCTGCTGGTGCTGATGGCCGTCATCGTGGCGGGCATGCTGCTCGCCTTCTACCTGCCCATGTTCGAGGCCATCTCCGCCATCCAGGCGAGGAGCGTGACCGTGTCCGAGGACCTGACGCCGCTCGTCGCCGCCCTCGGCGCCGCGCCGCCGAGGAGGAGGCGGCGCGCGCGCGCCTGGCCGCCCGCTACCGCCTCGAGTACGTGGACGTGGCCAGCTTCGCCCCCGACCCCGAGATCCTGAAGTCGGTGCCCGTGGAGCTGATGTTCCGCTACAACTTCCTGCCCTACCGGCGCGAGGCGGGCCGCCTGGTGCTGGTGATGGCCGACCCCACCGACATCCCGGTGGTGGACGAGCTGAGCCTGCTGCTGCAGACGCCCGATCCAGCCGGCGGTGGGCACGCCCTCCGCCATCCAGGAGGCGCTCAAGCGCGGCCAGGGCACGCAGCGCGTGCTGGAGCAGGCCTCGGAGTCCTTCAAGATCCAGATCCTCCGCGACGACGAGAACGGCGAGGAGGTCCTCTCCATCGACAAGATCCAGGCCGACCAGTCGCCGATCATCCGCCTGGTGGACTCCACGATCTTCGACGCCCTGAACCGCCGCGCCTCGGACATCCACATCGAGACCCGCGACAACGAGGTCGTGATCAAGTACCGCATCGACGGCGTGCTCCAGCCGGCCATGAAGCCGATCGCCAAGGAGCACCACTCCACGATCATCAGCCGCATCAAGGTCATGGCCGAGCTGGACATCGCGGAGAAGCGCGTGCCCCAGGACGGCCGCTTCCGGGTGAAGCTGCGCGGGCGCTCCATCGACTTCCGCGTCTCCATCATGCCCTCGCGTGCACGGCGAGGACGCGGTCATCCGCATCCTGGACAAGGAGAGCCTCTCCAAGCAGTTCGCCTCGCTGCGCCTCGACGTGCTGGGCTTCGACGAGAAGGAGCTGGCCCGCTTCCGCCGCTTCATCCGCGAGCCCTACGGGATGGTGCTGGTCACCGGGCCCACCGGCTCCGGCAAGACCACGACCCTCTACGCCGCCCTCTCCGAGATCAAGACCGAGGAGGACAAGATCATCACCATCGAGGACCCGGTCGAGTACCAGCTCCGGGGCATCACCCAGATCCCGGTGAACGAGAAGAAGGGCCTGACCTTCGCGCGCGGGCTGCGCTCCATCCTGCGCCACGACCCCGACAAGATCATGGTGGGGGAGATCCGCGACGCGGAGACCGCGGACATCGCCATCCAGTCCGCGCTCACCGGCCACCTCGTCTTCACCACCGTCCACGCCAACAACGTGATCGACGTGCTGGGCCGCTTCCTCAACATGAAGATCGAGCCCTACAACTTCGTCTCCGCCCTCAACTGCGTGCAGGCCCAGCGCCTGGTGCGGCACGATCTGCGCGCACTGCAAGCGCGAGGTGCGGGCCTCCCCGGAGCTGCTGGTGGAGTCGGGGCTCGACCCCGCGGTCTACGCGGACACGCCGTTCTACGAGGGCGCGGGCTGCCTGGAGTGCGGGGGCACCGGGCTACAAGGGCCGCATGGCCATCTCGCGAGCTGCTCGACCTCTCCGACAACGTGCGCGAGCTGATCCTGGCCCGGCGCAGCAGCGCCGAGATCAAGCGGGCGGCGCGCGAGGAGGGGATGATCTTCCTGCGCGAGTCGGCGGTGAACAAGGCGCTGGCCGGGCACACCACGCTGCACGAGATCAACAAGGTCACGTTCGTGGAGGTGGCGTGAGCCTCGGCGCTCCGCGACCGGCCTCCGCGCAGCGGGCGGCCGGCGCCTCGCGCCGGCTGCTTCCTGGAGCCGGAGCCGCCCGCTGCTCGCGGTGGAGGTGCGGCCGCGGGCCGTCGCGCGTGGTGCGCCTCGCGCGCGACGGGGGCGCGCTTGCGCCTGGCCGCGGCCGCCGCGCTGGACCTGCCCGAGGGCGTGCTGCGGCTCTCGATGACCGAGCCCAACGTCGCTCGACCCCGCCGGCCTTCCGCCGGGCGCTCGCGGCGCTGCTCGAGCGGGCGGGAGCCCTGCGCGGCGCGACGGGTCGGCCCTGGTGCTGCCCGACCCGGTGGCGCCGGCTGGCCCTGGTGCCCGCGGCGCGAGGTCGCCGGCCCGGCGGCGGGCGCGAGCTGGAGGAGCTGGTCCGCTTCCGGCTGCGCAAGTCGGTGCCCTTCGACATCCGCGAGGCGCAGCGTCGCCTGGTCGGCGCCGCCGGGCGCGGTCCAGACTCGCTCGTGGCCGCGATCTTCAAGCCCGTGCTCGAGGGCTACGAGAGGGCGCTCGCCGCGACGCGGGCCTCGAGCCCGGCCTCGTGGAGCTGTCGGCGCTGGCCCTCGCTCGGCCGCTGCGGAGCCGGCCGGCCGGGCGACCGCCTGCTCGTGAACTGGGACGAGGGCTACGTCTCCCTGCGTGCTCGCGCGCGACGGCTGGCCGCTCGCTGGTGCGGACGCTCGCCGGCGGCCTCGGCGGCCGCGAGGCGGTGGCGCGCGAGGTGGCGAACACCGTCCTCTACTACCGCGAGCGGCTGGGCGGCCCGGGGCTCGCAGCGGGCGGTGGTGCGCTCCGCCGCGCCTGCCCGCCGGACGAGGCGGCGCCCTCCTGCGCGAGCCCGCTCGGGCTTCGCCCCGGAGATCGCTCGATCCCGGCGGCGAGGCTCGGGCGCGACGCGGAGCTCGGCGGCCGGCGCAGGCCCTGGCCGGAGCCGGCCGCGTGCCTGCGTGGCGGAGCGGCGGCGTGAGGCCGCCCTCAACCTCGCCAGCCGACCCGTTCCGCAACGAGCGGCTGCCCGCCCTGCTCCTGGCCCTGCGCCGCCTCGGCCTTAGCGGCTCGTCACGCCTCGGTCACGCCTTCGTCCTCGCGGACCTGCCTGCCCGGCCGCACCTCCGCCCTCGACCGGCGAGGTCGCGCGGCCTGGAGCAGGAGCTCGCGGACCTGCGCGCCGAGGAGGCCGCGCCTGCGGGCGTCCGCGCCCGGATCCCGAGCGCCGCTCGCGCCAGTGGACGGCTGCTCAAGGAGCCTGGTGGACCAGCGCGCGTTCTCCTGGACCGGCGCTTCTCGCCCGGCTGGAGGAGGCGCTGCCCCCGGGCGTGCGCCTCGTGTCCATCGCCCCCGACGTCAAGGACGGGCAGGTCGACGCTCGACGTCGACCGCGGTGGCGCGCCCGCTCGAGGACGCGCTGCCAGCTGCGTCGACGGCGCTCGAGGACCGCCCGGAGTTCGAGGACGTCTTCCTGCGCTCGGCGGGGGAGAGCGAAAGGGGCGAGGAATTCAACTGCACCGCGCGCTACCTGCCCGGCATAGCGCCTCGGCCCACGGCGAGAGCCCGCTCCGGCTCCCACTCCCGGCGCTCCGGACGAGAGCGCCCTGGCCCCTCGGCCGACGCCTCCGGAGGTCGGCCGTGAGCGCGGCCGCCGTCCGACCTGCCGCTCGCCGCCCGCTGCGGCTGGCCGTCCTCGTCCTGCTGGGCGTGAACGTCGCGGTCTTCGCCGCCTACACCCTGCCCCGGTCCATGCAGGTGCGGCGCGCGACCTCGCGCGCCGCCGCAGGCGCCGGGCCGAGGTCGAGCGGGAGCGGCAGGACGTGGCGGACCTTCGAGAGCCGTGCGGACGCGCTCAAGACCAACGCCGCGGACGCGGAGCGCTTCTACACCAGCGGTCGAGCGCCGCGGAAGGACCTCCTCGCCGGTCCTCGCGGAGATCGAGAGGCTGGCCCGCGGAGCCCGGCCTCGCAGCCGGGCGGCCGCGCCTTCAGCCCCGAGCCGGTCAAGGACGCGACCCGCTGGCTCCGCGCGTCAAGGTCACCCTGCCCCTGACGGGGACCTACGAGCAGCTCGTGGGCTTCCTCGGGCGGGTGGAGCGCTCGCAAGCACTTCGTCACGGTGGACCAGATCGCGCTCGCGAGGGGCGGACGACGAGGGCTCGGCGAGCCTGCGAACGTGGACCTCTCCGCCTACTTCGGCGGAGCGAGGCGGAGGAGCCGTTGCGGAGCGCTGAGAGCGCGGCTTCACCTACCTCGAGCTGATCGCGACCGCCGCCATCCTGATGATCCTGGCCTCCGCGATCCTGCCCCTGGCCAAGGTGACGCTACACGCGGCAGAAGGAGATCGAGCTGCGGCGCGCGCTGCGCGAGATGCGGACGGCCATCGACCGCTACAAGCTGGCGGTCGACCAGGGGCAGATCGGCGGCACCGACGTGAAGCTCGGCAGCGAAGGCTATCCGCCGGACCTCGAGATCCTGGTCAAGGGCGTGAACCGGGTGGGCGCGGTCGACCGCAAGCTCAAGTTCCTGCGCCGGATCCCCATCGACCCCATGACGCGGCAGCACGGAGTGGGGGATGCGCTGCTACCAGGACGATCCCGACGACACCTCCTGGTGCGGCCAGAACGTCTGGGACGTCTACTCGCAAGAGCACGGGCAAGGGCCTGGATGGCACGAACTACAACGACTGGTGAGAGGCGCATGGGCGAGCGAGGCGACCGGGCTTCACGCTCATCGAGCTGATCACGGTGATCGCGATCATCGGCATCCTCGCCGCGATCGCCCTGCCCCAGTACAAGGTCGCGATCATCCAGGCCAAGGAAGGCGGTCCTGACGCGAGGACCTCTTCCGCTTCCGCGACCTCATCGACCAGTACTACGCGGACAAGGGGAAGTACCCGGCGTCCCTCGAGGCGCTGGTCGAGGACGGCTACCTGCGGAAGATCCCCGTCGATCCCATCACGCGAGCAGCCGACTGGGAGGCCGTCTCCGAGGAGCCGGACCCCGATCGCCCCGGCGAGGCGCCCGGCGTCTACGACGTCAAGAGCGCGTCCGCCGAGGTGTCCCTGACCGGGACGCCCTACAACGAATGGTGAGGGTGAACGGCCGTGGCCGGGTCCGGGCTCGGAGCGGGCGTCCCTCCTGGTCCTCGGCCCTGCTCGGCTCCGCGTGCGCGTACCGCCTACCGGGCCGGACAGCAGCAGGCGAAGAAGGGCAACTGGGACGTGGCGGTCGCGCAAGCTTCACCGAGGCCCTGCAGAAGGACCCCGAGCAACATCAGCTACAAGATCGCCCTCGAGAACGCGCGCATCCAGGCCAGCCGCTTCCACTACGACGAGGCCAAGAAGGCACATGGCCGCGAACGACCTCGACGCGCGCCGCCGACGAGCTCGAGATCGCGTCGAAGTACGACCCCGGCGAACAGTCGGCCTCCGACGACCTCGCTCATCGTCCGGGAGAAGATCCGCAAGCGCGACGACGAGAAGAGGCGCCTCGCCGACTTCGAAGCGATGAAGGCGCGAGCCCAGGCGCAGCGGCTGCCCGTGCCCGTGCTCTCGCCGCGAAGCCCCGTCCCCATCACCCTGAAGTTCGCCAGACCTCGAGCCTGCAGAAGATCTTCGACAGCCTGGCCAAGCTCGCGGGCGTGAACATCCTCTACGACGAGGGCTTCCGCGACAAGAAGGTCGACGGTGAACCTCACGGGGGTGACCTTCGAGGAGGCCCTCGACCAGATCACCTTCGTGAACCGGCTCTTCTACAAGGTCCTCGACCAGAACACGCTCATCATCGTCCCGGAGTCGCCGACCAAGCGGCGGACCTACGACGAGACCGGTGCTCCGCACCTTCTACCTCCAGAACGCGGACGCTGAACGAGACCCTGAACCTGGTGAAGAGCGCTCGCCAAGATCACAGACCGCGGCGGGCAACCCCGAGCTCTCGGGGCGATCACGGTCCTCGGCACGCCGGACAAGGTGGCCCTGGCGGAGCGCATCATCGAGGCGAACGACAAGGCGCGGGGCGAGGTGATGATCGAGGTCGCAGATCCTGAACGTGAACCGGGACAAGGTCAAGCAGTACGGTCTGAGGCTGTCGAACTACGGGGCGGGAATGACGTTCCTCCCGACCGGGGGCACCAATCCGCTCACGGCGAGGGCAGCGAAGCCGAATCGGGCCGAGGCAGCGGCTTCACCAACGTCCGGGCCCACCTGCTGTCCTCGTTCAACCTCGCGGACTTCGTGGTGAGCGTCCCCGCCTCGCTCTTCGCGAAGTTCTTCCAGACCGACGCGCATCACCAAGATCCTGGCCTCCCCGCGGCTGCGCGCCGCCGAGGGCAAGAAGACCACCCTCAAGATCGGCACAGGAGGTGCCCGTCCCGGTCACGACCTTCCAGTCCACCACAGACCGGAGCCGAGCACGTTCTCGCCCGCCACCTCCTTCCAGTACCGCAACGTCGGCGTCAACCTCGACATCACGCCGCAAGGTGAGCCGCCACCGGCGACATCACGCTGGAGCTGACCGCCGAGTTCAGCCTGCTCGGGCACGGCCGCCCAGCTCGGGACGGCCAGGAGCTGCCGACGTTCCTCACTCGCAACGTGACCGGGACGCTTCGCCTCCGTGACGGCGAGACGAGCCTCATCGGCGGCCTCCTGCAGCGCTCCGAGACAAGACTCGCTTCAGCGGGCTCCTCGGCGTGCAGAGCATACCCGTCCTCAACAAGCTCTTCACGAGCCGCAACAAGCAGGCACAGGGACGAGCGAGATCCTGATCTCGATCACACCCCACATCGTGCGCGCGCCCAAGGTGACGGAGGAGGATCTCGTGGCGTTGAGCGTGGGCACCGTGGAGGTGCCGCGCATTCGAGGGGCCCGGCCCTCGCTCTTCGGGTCGGAGCCCGCCCCTTCACCGAAGCCCTCGCCCACGCCGGGGCCCGCCCTTCCGCCGACGGTCTCGCCCTCACCGGCCCCTCCCGCAGCGCCGCCGCGCTCACCGGGCCTCTTCCCGCCGGATGCGCCGCCGCCCACGACGGTACCTCCGGAGGCGAACGGGACATCGATCGCACCGGGCCCGCCGGTCGCCGCGAGCACTCCTGGCGCGGTGCCGACGCGGCCGGTCACCGCTCTCTTCAGTCCCCCCGAAGCCTCCCTTCGCGTAGGACAGACGGGCGCTCTCGCTCTCGTCGTGATGGGGGCGCAGGACGTCCAGGGTGTCGAGGTGGTCTTCCAGTACGACCCGACGCTCGTGGAGGTCGTGGAGGTCGTGGCGGGCTCCCTGCTCACCCTGGACGGGTCCACGGTGAGCACGGAGAAGGAGCTGAACGCCGGCCGCGTCCGCGGCCGCTTCTCGCGCGCCACGGGAGCCACCGGCTCCGGGGCGATCGCCACGTTGACATTCCGAGCCCTGCGTCAGGGCTCGGGAACGGTCACCCTCGACACGCTGGTCCTCGCCCGGGGCCAGGGGGCGGAGCACCCAACGGTGGCCAATCCGGGTAGGATCGAGGTGAGCCCGTGACCGTCTGGACGGGGAGAGAGAGCATGCGCAAAGGATGGCTGGCCCTGGGATCCGTGGTCCTGCTGTCCGTGGCCGTGGGCCACTGGGGTTGCGAGGTCCCGCCCCTCATGGCTCCAGGCTCCTCGCTAACCGTGTTCGCCAACCCGACGTTCATCGTCGCCAACGGCGGCGTGTCGGTCATCACCGCGCTCGTCGTCGAGCCCGCGGGAACATTGGTTCCCGATGGGACGGTGGTGTTCTTCTTCACGAACCTTGGCCGGGTCGATCCCGAGGGGAAGACGGTGAACGGCGTGGCCCGTGTCAACCTCATCTCCGATGCCCGATCGGGCCCGGCCAACGTCACGGCGTTTTCCGGCGGAGCCGCACCCGCTCCGAGCGGCAGCGCGGCCTCCGGCAGCGGTTCCTCAGTGACGGTCAACATCGGCAGCGCCCTGCCCGATCACGTGATCGTCACCGCCGATCCGCAACGACTCCGCGGACCCGGATCCGCGACCATCATCGCGAACGTGTTCGACGATCAACGGAAACCCGGTGGCCAACGTGCCCGTCATCTTCAGCATCACCGCCGTCAGCGCGTCGCGCCGCCGAGCCCCGCTCGCCTCCCACGACCCAGCAGGAGACGCTGGACAGCGGCGGCCGCCAGCGCTTCACCGACACGAACGGTCAGGCCTTCGACACGCTGCGCACGCGTGCGACCGCAGGAGTCGAGAACAAGCTCGTCGACGGTGACCGCCACCACCGCGAACAGCAAGACTGAGGACGTGCAGGTCGCGATCAACTAGGAGCGGATGAGTGCGGTGTTCTCTCGTCATCGCGGTGATCCTGGCCGCGGCGCCGTCCGCCCGCGCGGAGATCGCCGTCCTCACGAACGGCCTCACCTTCAAGACGACGTCCCACCGTCTCGAGGACTCGGTGCTGATCCTCGCCCTGAAGGGCGGGGGCGAGGTGGGGTTGCCGCCGACCGCGATTCGCGGGTTCGTGCCCGACGAGGTCCTGGACGAGGTCGTGGCTCCCACGGGGGCCTCGGCCGACATCCGCACGCTGGCGATCCAGGCCGCGGAGCGCCACGGTCTCGATCCCGACCTCGTGCTCGCGGTGGTTGCGGTGGAGTCCTGCGTTCCGGCCGGAGGCCAGTCGCCCAAGGGGGCGCAGGGCCTCATGCAGCTCATGCCCGCGACCGCGGCGGAGCTCGGGGTGAAGAACGCCTTCGACCCCGCGGAGAACCTGGACGGGGGGGCGCGGCACCTGGACGCGCTTCTCACCCTCTACGGCGGCGACCTCACGCGGGCCCTCGCCGCCTACAACGCGGGGGTCAAGGCCGTGGAGAAGAGCAAGGGCGTTCCTCCCTACCGCGAGACCCGTGAGTACGTCCGCAAGGTACTGAAGCGAGTACAAGCCACCGAAATGAAGCGCCGTCCGCGTACGGGCGAGGAGGGGTACACGATCGTGGTCCTCCTCGTCGGCATCGGCATCAGCATGGTCCTGATGGCGGCGGCCGCGCCCACCTGGCGAATACCTCATGAAGGACTCCAACGAGCAGGAGCTGCTCTTCCGAGGCCAGCAGATCGCGGATGCGATCCAGCGCTACCAGAAGAAGAACGGCGAATACCTTCCCCCCCTCGCTGGAGGTCCTGGTGAAGGGGAAGTTCCTGCGGAAGGAGTTCAAGGATCCGATGACGCGCGACGGGAAGTGGCGGTTCGTGCGCCCGGGGGAGGGCATCGGCGCGCCACCTCCTGCGGCCGGCATTCCGGGACTGCCGACTCCCCCCGGTACGCCGTCCACCACCCTGCCCTCGGCAGCCGGGCATCAATGCGCCGGGGGGCAGCACGACGATCGGCGGCGCCATCGGGGTCATCCAGGGCGTGGCGAGCACGAGCACGGAGAAGTCCCTCCGCGTCGTCAACGGCCGCACGCGTTACAACGAGTGGGTGTTCATGCCGGGCCAGCCGATGGTGATCGGCCGGCCTCTCGGACCCGCGCCCGCTCCCGTGTTCCCGGGTCGTTCGCCGAGTCCTCCGCCCGGCACGACGCCGTCGATCCGTCCCTGAGGGGCGGGCCCCGGCCTGGTCAGTTCGGAGGGTCGTCCGGGCTCGGAGGCTCCGCGGGCGGTCCTGGAGTTGCGGGCGGCGGCGAGGCGGGTCCGATCGGCACCACTGGGGCGAACGGAGCCATCGGGGAGAAGGGGTTGACGGGGACGAAGCCGGGGAGTGTCCGATTCTGGAGCCCCGGCACGGCCGGCGCATTCTGGACCGGTGGCGTCGTCGGTACGGGAACCGTCGCCGGAGGTGCCTGGTTGCCGCCGGGCACGAACGGATTCGGCAGCCCCGGGATGCCGGGGATGACTCCGGCGGCAGGCGACTCGGGCGGGGTCCCACCGTCGGCGGGTGCGACCGTGGCCTCCGCGGGCACTTCCTCGTCCACATCCTCCTCGGGCTCGTCCATCACGTCAGGGCCGGACATGGGAGGCGGTCCCGACCGGGGGCGAATCGCCGCCGTGGCCGAGGCGGCGGGCCTGGCCGAGGCAACGACCGGGGCCTGGGAGCCCGTCATCAGCAGGGTCTGCACGCCCGTTCCCGCGCTGTCGCCGACGAGCGCGTAGTTCAGCCCCAGCCCCTCGAGCAGGTCGTGCACCGCCTCCGCCGGGGATCGGCCGAGGAGCGACACGCTCACGAGCTGGCGGGGGGCGGGGCCCTCGTAGACCACCTTCATGCCCGTCTGCCGGGCCAGGCGGTCGAGGACGTCGGCGAGGGGCGCGGCGCTCGCGGTGACGTCGACGCGGCCGGCGGCCGCGCGCACCGTCACCTCGGCCCGAACGGAGACGGCCGAAGCCACGAGGAGCGCCACGCCGGACCACACCCGCATCGATTCCAGTCTACGCCCGCAAAATGCGAGCGTCCAGGCTCAGACGAAGTAGAAGGCGATGGCCAGGATGGCGTAGATGGCGAGGAGCTGCACGCCCTCGAACCAGTTGGTCTTGCCGTCGTGGATCAGGAGGGCGACGGCGCCCGCCGAGAGCATCACCGCCACCACCTCGAGGATCGTGAACTCGAGGCCGAGGGGCGTGCCCATGAAGTGGCCGGCGATCACGAGCACGGGGGCCACGAAGAGGGCGATCTGCATGGACGAGCCCATGGCGATGCCGAGGGCCA
The DNA here is from genome assembly GCA_963742595.1 of uncultured Acidobacteriota bacterium. Classification (GTDB taxonomy): domain Bacteria; phylum Acidobacteriota; class Vicinamibacteria; order Fen-336; family Fen-336; genus CAVPGH01. The sequence continues at coordinate 391,009 of CAVUMT010000005.1, forward strand.
GGTCCATCTTGTTCTTCATGGCCACGATGATCGCGGTCGAGTGCTCGGCCGCGTTGCCGACGATCGCCACCACCACGACGCCCATGAAGACCTTGCCCAGGCCCAGGGCCGTGCCCGGCCGCGTCCACCGCGTGGACCAGGAACTCGCTCGACCACGCCCACGAGGACGGCGGCCGCGAGGAGCACGAGCAGGCTCTTGCGCACCGACCAGGGCTGCCCGTGCTCCAGCTCCTCGGCGCGCGTCGCGCTCGTCCGGCGGGCGCGAAGAGCCGCTCGTGGGTCTTGAGGGAGAAGACGAGGCTCGCCGCGTAGGTGAAGATCAGGATGTAGGAGATGTCGAGGCTGATGGACTCGATGTGCTCCGGGTGCTTGTGCTGGGTCACCTGGGCGTAGATGGCGGGGATCACGAGGGCCACCACGGCCAGGACCATCATGCTGCTGCCGCTCTCCGCGGCGAGCCGGTTGAAGACGAGCTCCTTGCGCTTCCAGCCCCCGAGGAGCATGGCGAGGCCGAGGACCATGAGCATGTTGCCGATGATGGAGCCGGTGAGCGAGGCCTTGACGATCTCCGTCTCGCCCGCGCGCAGGGCCATGAAGGCGATGATCAGCTCGGCCGCGTTGCCGAAGGACGCGTTCAGGAGGCCCGCCGATGCCCGGGCCCGGTGTGGTGGGTGAGGTGCTCGGTGGCTTCGCCCATGAGCCCGGCCAGGGGCAGGATGGCGAGGCACGACGACGACGAAGACCCAGGTCGGCGAGGCGTGGGTCAGGCCCAGGTAGATGCTGACCGGCACGAAGACGAGCAGGGCGCGGAGGACGTTCTGGCCGGTGAGCACAGGACGCGTCCTCCGACTCGCTCGAGGCGGTCGGCGACGACGCGGCTGCGGTTTGCCGCGGGGCGGGGCGATCGAGGAGCGCCAGCCGCTCGTCGCGCGCGGCCTCGAAGGCGGCGCGCTCCTCCGGCGGCGCATCGGGCTCGGCGGGCGGCGACTGGATGCGGAGGGGGTCCACGAAGCCGCCGTTGCGCGTCATGCGGTAGTCGAGGTGGGGGCCGGTGGCGAGGCCGGTCATGCCCACGGCGCCGATCGCGCGTCGCCCTGCGTCGACGCGCTGCCCGGGCCGCACGTCGATCCGCGACAGGTGGCCGTAGAGCGTCTCGAAGCCGTTGGCGTGGCGCAGGCGCACCGTCTTGCCGTAGCCGTCCGAGCCAGCCCGCGCAGCGCGACGACGCCGTTGCGCCGCGGCGAGCACCGGGCGTGCCCGATGGGCGCCGCGTAGTCGACGCCGTAGTGGGGCCGCGTGATGTTCAGGATCGGGATGGAAGCGCGCGCCGGCTGAAGCGCGAGCTGATCCGCGAGAACTTGAGGGGCGAGCGCAGGAAGGCCTTGCGCAGCGGCGTGCCGTCGGGCGCGTAGTAGCCGGCGGACTCGCTGCGCCGTCGAAGCGGACGGCCTGCAGCACGCGCGATCCCCGCGCACGAACTCCGCGGCGAGGATCCGCCCGTAGCGCGCGAAGCGGCCGTCGAGCGTAGAGCTTCTCGACCGCCACGCGGAACGAGTCGCCCCTCTGGATCTCGGTGTTGAAGTCCACGTCCCAGGCGAAGATGTCGGCCAGGTCGAGGGCGAGCTGGTCCTCCTCGCCGGCGTCGGTGACGGCGCCGAAGAGGCTCGAGGTGATCGACGCCGGACGACGGCGCCACCCGGGTCTCGTAGCTGCCGCGTGAGCGACGCTCGGCGCGCAGCGTCTCGCCCTCGCGGGAGACGCGCAGCGTGCGCAGCTCGTCGATCCCGTAGGTGAAGGCGCGGAGCAGGCCCTCGGGGTCGAGTGGCGAGGGCGAAGGGCTGCCCGACCGAGAGCGCGGGCGAGGTCGTAGGCCGGCCGCGCGGCCTCCACGAGGCGGTGGACCGCGGCTGGGGAGAGGCGTGCCGGCGAGAGCGCCGCGGCGAGGGTCGTGTTGCGGGCGACCGTGCCCCGGCACGCACGTTCAGGGGCTCGGCGCGCAGCGGGACGGGCTCGCCGGTGTCCAGCCAGGACGGGAGATGGGCGGTAGGCAGAAGGACGAGCGTGCAGGGTCAGAGCGCGGCGGCTCAGAGAGCGTCGCATCACGGTCAGAGTGCAGCAGTATACGGACGACGGGCCGGCGGGTCAAGGCACTTGTGGCGACTTCCACGGAGCCGCTGCTAAGCCTTGGAGGCCACGATGTCGACAGCGCCCTCGCCGCACGCCCGGATCCGCGACGTCGCCCTCGAGCCCGTCCGGGAGAAGGTCCTGTCCGGCCGGCGCCTCGGCTTCGAGGACGGCGTCGCCCTCTACCGGACCCACGACCTCCTGGGCCTCGGGCAGCCTCGCCAACCACGTCCGCGAGCAGCGCCACGGCGACGCCGCCTACTTCGTGTGGAACACCCACATCAACCACACGAACGTGTGCGTGGCCACCTGCGACTTCTGCGCCTTCGCGGCCAAGAAGGGCGAGGCGCGCGCCTACACGATGAGGCTCGACGAGATCTTCGCGAACGTGGCCGCGCTGCCCGAAGCCGGTGCGCGAGGTGCACATCGTGGGCGGCCTGCACCCCGACCTGCCCTGGTCGTACTTCACCGACATGATGCGGGGCATCAAGAAGGTGCGGCCCGACATCCACATCAAGGCCTTCACCGCGGTCGAGATCTTCTTCTTCCACCGGCTCTACCGGATGAGCGTGGAGAAGGTGCTGCGCCGAGCTCAAGGAGGCGGGGCTCGACTCGCTGCCCGGCGGCGGGGCCGAGATCTTCGCCAAGGAGACGCGCGACAAGATCATCCAGGGCAAGGCCGACGCCGGCGCAGTGGCTGGACGTGATGCGCGAGGCCCACCGGCAGGGCATCCCCACGAACGCCACCATGCTCTACGGCCACATCGAGTCGGTCGAGGACCGGGTCGACCACCTGCTGCGGCTGCGCGAGCTGCAGGACGAGACGGGCGGCTTCGTGACCTACATCCCGCTGGCCTTCCAGCCCTGGGAGGCGCCGGCCATGAAGCTGCCCGAGACCACCGGCTTCGAGGACCTGAAGGCGATCGCGGTGGGCCGGCTCCTCCTCGACAACTTCCCGCACATCAAGTCGTACTGGATCATGATCGGCCCGCGCCTCGCCCAGGTCGGCCTCTCCTTCGGGGCCGACGACCTCGACGGCACCGTGACCGAGGAGAAGATCGCCCACGACGCGGGCGCCCAGACCGCCCAGTCCATGACCGTCCACGAGCTCTGCCGGCTGATCCGCGAGGCGGGCCGCCGGCCCATCGAGCGCGACACCGTCTTCAACGTGGTCAAGGAGTGGTGACGACGCCTCGCCGACGCCGCGGAGGCACGAGCCGCGGAGGCGCTCCGCGGCCCGAGGTTCTTCGCCTCGGCGTCGTGTCCTACCTGAACGTCGAGCCCATCGTCCACGGGCTCGACCGGCGACCCGCGCTTCCAGCTGCTCGCGCGACGTGCCGTCGCGCGTGGCCGAGCGGCTCCACGCCGGCGAGATCGACCTCGGCATGATCCCGTCGATCGAGTACGCCTTCGGCGACTACGCGATCGTGCCCGGCATCGCCATCGGCAGCCGCGGCCCGGTGCGCTCGGTGAACCTCTACCACCGGGGCCGCTCGACGAGCGTCCGGCGCGTGGCCCTCGACACCTCGAGCCGGACGAGCGTCGCCCTCGCGAAGGTCCTGCTGCGCGAGCGCCTGGGCCGCGATCCCGAGTACGTCCCGATGGCGCCGTCCCTCGCCGCCATGCTGGACGGCGGCCGACGCCGCCCTGCTGATCGGCGACCCCGCCCTCTACTCTCGAGGCCGACCTGCCGCGCTCGACCTCGGCGAGGAGTGGACGCGCACGACCGGCCTGCCCTTCGTCTACGCGTTCTGGGCGGGCCGGCCGGGCGTCGTGACGCCCGAGCGAGGTCGGCGGCTCCAGGCGGCCCTGCGGCAGGGGCTGGCGGCCATGCGCGACGATCGCCGCGGCCTACAATGGCCACGGGGCCGGGACGCGCGGCCGTGAACGAGTCGTACCTGCGCGACGAACATCGTCTTCACGCTCGGGGAGGCGGAGGCGGCGGGGCTGCGCGAGTTCTACCGGCGCGCCCACGCCCTCGCGCCTCATCCCCCGGGTGCCGGAGCTGCGGTTCCATGCCCATGCTTGAGGCGGTCCGCGAGACAAGGTCGGCGCGGGGGAGCGGCTCTCCCGCGAGGAGGGGGTCGCCCTCCTCCGCGACGCCGACCTGCTCGAGCTCGGGATGCTCGCCGACGACGGTGCGCTGGCGCCTGCACCCCGAGCCCATCGTCACCTACATCATCGACCGCAACATCAACTACACGAACGTCTGCACCGCGCAGTGCGCGTTCTGCGCCTTCTACCGCGACCTGCCCTCGAAGGAGGGCTACGTCCTCACCAAGGCCGAGCTCGCGCCAGAAGATCGAGGAGACGATCGCGCTCGGCGGCAGGCAGATCCTGCTCCAGGGCGGCCTGCACCCCGACCTCGGCATCGAGTTCTACGAGGAGCTGTTCCGCTGGATCAAGGCCACCTACCCGATCTGGATCCACGGCCTCTCGCCGGCCGAGGTGAAGCACATCGAGCGGGTCTCGACCCTCACCACCGAGGAGACGCTGCGGCGCCTGATGGCGGCCGGCCTCGACTCGATCCCCGGCGGCGGGGCCGAGGTCCTGTCCGACCGCGTGCGCCACGATCATCGGCATCGCCAAGGGCTCGACCGCGGACTGGCTCGAGGTCATGGAGACGGCCCACCGCCTCGGGCATGAAGACCACCGCCACCATGATGTTCGGCCACGTGGAGACGCTCGAGGAGCGGGTCGACCACCTGCTGCACCTGCGCGACCTGCAGGACCGCACCGGCGGCTTCACCGCGTTCATCGCCTGGACCTTCCAGCCCTCGAACACCGCGATCGGCGGCGACGAGCTGACGTCGTTCCAGTACCTGCGCACGCTGGCGGTGGCGCGGGTGATGCTCGACAACTTCCCGAACGTGCAGGCCTCCTGGGTGACCCAGGGCGGCAAGATCGGCCAGGTCTCGCTGCGCTTCGGCGCCAACGACTTCGGCAGCCTGATGATCGAGGAGAACGTGGTCTCCGCGGCGGGCGCGCACTTCCGGCTGACCGAGGCCGAGATCGCGCGCAACATCCAGGACGCGGGCTTCGTGCCCAAGCGGCGCACCATGCACTACGAGATCGTGGGCGATCCGTACTGCTGGGGTCCCGAGCCGAGCGCAGAGAAAGCACCCGCCGCCCCTTGACGGCAGGCGAAGGGCCCTCGGGCGCATCCGGTCCTACGGCCGGATGATCCGGTTCTCGCACTCCGTCTTCGCCCTCCCCTTCGCCCTGACCGCGGCCGTCCTCGCCGGGCGCGACGGGATCGCCGCTGCGGCAGGTCTTCTGGATCGTGGTGGCCATGGTGGGGGCGCGCAGCGCGGCCATGGGCATGAACCGCCTCGCCGATCAGGCGTTCGACGCGCGGAACCCGCGCACCGCCGGGCGCGAGCTGCCCCGGGGCGTGCTCTCGCGCGCGGAGGTCTGGGTCTTCGTCGGCGCTCTCGGCGGCCGTGCTCGTGCTCGCCGCCGGCGATGCTGAATCCCCTCTGCCTCGCGCTTGTCGCCCGTGGCTCTCGCCATCGTCTTCGGCTACTCGTACACGAAGCGTTTCACCTCGCTCTCGCACCTCGTGCTCGGACTGGCCCTGGCGGTCGCCCCGGTTGGCGCCTGGCTCGCCATCCGGGGCTCGATCGGCTGGCCGCCCCTCGTCCTCGGCCTCGCCGTGCTCCTCTGGGTGGCCGGCTTCGACGCGATCTACGCCTGCCAGGACGTCGAGGTCGACCGGCGCGAGGGCCTACACTCGCTGCCGGCCCGGCTCGGCGTGGCCCGCGCGCTGCTCTGGGCCCGGCGTCTTCCACGTCGCTCGCGGTGGCCTGCTGCTCCTTGTCCTCTACTGGCTCGTCCCCCTCCACCCGCTCTACCTGGCGGGCGTGGCGGCGGTGGCCGGCGCTTCTCGCCTTCGAGCACTCGCTCGTTCGCCCCGACGATCTCTCGCGGGTGATGCAGGCCTTCAACCTGAACGGCTGGGTCAGCCTCGGGTACTTCGCGTCCACGCTCCTGGCCGTGCTCCTCGCCTGAAGTAGAATCGCGCTCCGCATGGACGCTGCGGTGGCGGAAGCCCATCCCCGACGCTCGCCCACGCCGGGCGCGCCCGAGAAGCGGGCGGTGCGCTCGATGTTCGACCGCATCGCCCCGCGCTACGACCTGCTCAACCGCGCTGCTCTCCGCCGGGATCGACGCGCGCTGGCGCCGGCGCGCGGTGGACGCGCTGGGCCTCCGCGGGCCCGCCCGTCTCCTCGACCTCTGCACGGGCACCGCGGACCTCCTGGTCGAGGCCCTGGCGCCGGGATGCGCGCGCTTCGCGGCGTGGGCGCCGACCTCTCCGAGGGGATGCTGCGGCGGGGCCGCGAGCAAGCTCGGCGCGCGCGGGTCTGCGGCGCGCGCGCGGCCCTCGTGGCCGCGCGACGGTGAGCGGCTGCCCTTCCGTGCCGGCAGCTTCGAGGGCGCCCTCGTCGCCTTCGGGATCCGCAACATCGGCGACCGCGAGCGCGCCCTCCGCGAGCTGCATCCGGGTCCTGCGGCCGGGCGGCCGTCTCGTCGTCCTCGAGTTCTCGATGCCGCCGGGGCTGCTCGGGCAGCGCCTACCGTTTCTACTTCCGACACGTGCTGCCGCGGGTCGGCGGGCTGGTCAGCGGAGACGCGCGACGCCTATGCCGTACCTGCCGGCGTCGGTGGCCGCGTTCCCGGATCCGCCGGCCTTCGGCGCGCTGCTGCGAGGAGGCGGGCTTCGCCGGCGTGCGCTGGACGGCCCTCACCGCGGGGATCGCCCACCTCCACCGCGGGGAGAAGCCCGCCACGGCATGAGCCGCCTCGGCCCCGCCCTCCAGCGGACGGCGGCGCACCTCGCCCCGCACCGGGAGAGCCTTCGCGAGGCCTGGATCCTCGCGCTCGTGCCAGTCGGGGGCCGCGTCCGAGGACCAGGCGCGCGCGCTTCTGCATCGGATCGCTCGACTCGCTGCTCGAGCGGCTCGGCGCGGGGTGACGTCGAGGGTCTGCTCGCGGAAGAGGCGCGCGGCCGCCGCCGAGGCGCGCGCGCGCCGGCCGCAGCTTCGCACCTCGCCGCCCTCGCCATCCGCATGCTCGACCGCTGCTGCCTGCCTCCGCTGCTCGCGAGCCTGCGCGGACCGGGAGTCGCTCGCCGAGTGCCTGCTCGCCCTCGACGAGCTGGGGGACCGGCGCCTCGAGGCCCTGCTCCAGGCCCAGGAGGACGAGTCGGCCCGCCGCCTGATCGAGGCCCAGGAGCAGGCGGCGCGGGCGGGGGAGCGTGCGCGCGAGGTCTCGCGCGCGAACGAGGCGCTGCGGCGGTCGGAGCGGCAGAGCCAGCATCGGGCGGAGCAGCTCGGCCTCCTCGCGTCGGTGGCCCATCGCATCGCGCCCATCCTCGATCCCGAGCGGCTCATGCAGGAGGCGGCGGAGACGATCCAGGCCGCGCCTGCACTACACCTACGTGGCGGTCGTGGTCCTCGACGACGAGGGCGTCCTCGTCGGACGGTGGGCGGGACGGCCGGGAGTAGGTCGGCGCAGCGGGGGCCGGGCCCAGGGTCCGCCGGGCGGGGTCATCGGCCGCGCCATCCGGCAGCGGGCGCCCCAGGTCGTGGCCGACGTCACGCGCGACCCCGACTACCACGCCGGACGTGGCGGGCACGCGCTCGGAGATGGTCGTGCCCCTGCTCGAGGGAGGGACCGTGCTCGGGGCGATCGACTTCCAGAGCCAGGAGACGGCGAGCCTTCGATCTCGACGACGTGGCCGCGGGGGAGGTGCTGGCCGAGTTCCTGGTGGTGGCGCTCCGGAACGCGCGCCTCTTCCAGATTGCGGGCCGGCGCGCGGATCCGGGCGGGGAGTGAACTCGGTCCGGAACGGGTAGAAAGGCAACGTCGCGCCTAACGGACCGTACGGTCGAAGACCACGGCAAAGAGCCGCGCCAGCCGGTCCATGGCTTCCGCGGGGTCCACCGCGCGGCCGAGCAGCCGCTCCAGGCTCGTGACCCCTCGCTCGTGGATGCCGCAAGGGACGATGAGAGCGAAGGGCGAGAGGTCGGTGCCCACGTTGAAGGCGAAGCCGTGCGAGGTGACCCAGCGGGCGATGCGGACGCCGATGGCGCCGATCTTCTCGGGTCCGACCCAGGTGCCCGTGAGACCGGGGACGCGACCGGCCGCGACCCCGTAGTCGGCGCAGGTCCGGATCATGACTTCCTCGAGGTCGCGCACGTAGCGGTGCACGTCGCGGCGGTCGGGGGAGAGGTCGAGGATCGGGTAGCCGACCACTTGTCCGGGCCCGTGGTAGGTCACGTCGCCTCCGCGGCCGGTCTCGAAGACTTCGATGCCCCGGCGGCGCAGCTCGTCGTCGGGAAGGAGGAGGTTCTCGCGGCGCGCATTCCGGCCGAGAGTGACGACGGGATCGTGCTCGAGGAGGAGGAGCGTGTCGGGGATCGCCTGCCGCCTGGCGCTCCGCGACGAGCCTCGCCTGGAGCTCCAGGCCCTCGGCGTAGCCGACGCGGCCGAGCCGGCGAACGGTCAGGGGCCGCAGGGGCGGCGGGAGCGCCGCGGAGGCGCTCATTCCGCGGGATGCCGGACGCCGCGGGCGCGCAGCCGTAGCGCGACGATCAGGCTCTCCGGGTCGGCGAGGACCGCGTCCGCGTCCGCGAGAGCCTGGGCCACGTCGTGGCGCACGACTTCGCGCTGGCTCGCGTCGTAGAGGAACCACACGTCCGCGTTCATGAGGTCGCGGGCCCGGCTCTTGGCGGTGACGCCCCTGCGGACGGAGTCGAGGGCGAGGAGGTCCCGTCCCTGGGCGACGTCGCGCACCGCTTGGTTCGAGTAGGTCGCGCCAAGGTTGTACCAGCCCTCCGTGAAGTCGGGCTGGGCGGCCACCGCCGCCTCGAAGGCGGTTTGCGCCCGGTCCAGGTCCCCCGCGGTCACGAGCTGCTGCGCTTCGCGGTAGCGGGTGAGGGCCTCGGGGGCAAGGGCGCGGAGGTCAGAGGCGGCGGCGGGTGCCGGCGTCGAATCGGCGACCGGTGTGGGAGGCACGGAGCGGCGACACCCCGATGCCCCCGCGAGGACGAGCGCGGCGGCAAGGGCCGAGACGTCAGAGCGCGGACTCGTCGAACTCCTGGAGGCCCTTCTTGAGGTGGGCCATGAAACGGTCGGCCTCCGACCCGTCGACCAGCCGGTGGTCGAAGGTCAGGGCGAAATAGGCCATGGTGCGAATGGCGATCGCGTCGTCGCGGACGACCGGCCGCTTCTCGATCGTCCCCACGCCGAGGATCGCCACCTGCGGCTGGTTGATGATGGGCGTCCCGAAGAGGCTGCCGAAGACGCCCGGGTTCGTGATGGTGAAGGTGCCGCCCTGCACCTCCTCGACCTTGAGCTTCTTCTGCGCGAGCGCGGTCCGCGAGGTCGTTCACGGCGCGGGCGATGCCGAGGATGTTCTTCTCGTCGGCGTTGTGGATGACGGGCACGATGAGGCCCCAGTCGAGCGCCACCGCCATCCCGAGGTTGATGTCCTTGCGGTAGAGGATCGCGTCCCCGTCGATGCTCGCGTTGAGCACGGGGAAGGCCTTCAAGGCGTCCACCGTGGCCTTGACGATGAAGGGCATGTAGGTCAGGCGGATGCCGCTGCGCTCCTCGTAGCCCGCGCCGGTGCTTCTGCCGGAGCTGGTCCACGCGCGTCATGTCGATCTCGAAGACGGTCGTCACGTGGGCGGAGGTCCTCTTGGAGACGACCATGTGCTCCGCGGTCTTCCTCCGGATCGGCGACATGGGGACGACTTCGACGCGGGGGCCCGCCGGCGTCGCGGACGGGGCGCCGGGCACCGCGGGGGCGGAGGGCCGGGCCGCGAGGGCGCGGGTGCCGTGGGCGTCGGAGCGGGCGCCGGGCGGGCCGGAGCCGCCGCGGCGGGTGCCGGAGCCGGGGCCGCTGAAAGCGGGGGAGCCAGCGGCACCGACGGGGGCGGCGGAGCGGGGGCCACGGGGCGCGGCGGCGCGGCGGCGGGCGCCGTCGTTCGAGCCTCGATGTGCTCGAGGATGTCCTGCTTCGTCACCCGTCCCGAGATTCCGGTTCCCGAGATGTCGCGCAGGTCCACCTGGTGCTCCGCCGCGATCTTGCGCACGACGGGGGAGGAGCGCGTCTGGCGCAGCTCCTCGGCCGTCATCTCGCTCGCGGGCTTGGCAGGAGCCGAGGCCCGCTCGGGCTCGAGGGCGGCGCCGCTCGTCGGAACCGCGGCGAAGGCCTGCGTAATGGACCCCGGGTGGGCCGGGGTCCGCGGACCGGAGGCCTCGGGCGGAAGGGGGGCGCGAGGAGGAGCGGTCGGCACGGCCGCAATCGGCGGCGGGGGCGGAGCGGGCGCGGCCGCCGCGGGAACGGGCGGTGCCGGGGCGGCGGGCGGTGCCGGGGCGGCGGCGGCCGGGGAAGCGACTGCCTCGCCCTCCGCCCCGATCACGCCCACGACGGTGTTGATGGGTACGGTGCTTCCCGGCGCCACCCGGATCTCCTTGAGGATGCCGGAGGCGGGAGAGGGGATCTCCGCGTCCACCTTGTCCGTCGAGATCTCGAAGAGCGGCTCGTCGCGCTCCACGCGGTCGCCGACGTTCTTCATCCACTTGGTGACGGTCCCCTCGGCGATCGATTCGCCCATCTGGGGCATGATCACGTCAGTCATTCATCGACCCCCCGTCGATTCGCGCGTGGCAGAGCGCTTCAGACTAGTAATCATAGATCGCGCGGATCGCCTTGCCCACCTTGTCGGCGTTCGGCAGGAAGAACTCCTCGAGGGGCGGGGAATAGGGCACGGGAGTGTCCGGCGGCGCCACCCGCACGACCGGCGCGTCGAGATACTCGAAGGCACGCTCCGCGACGAGGGCGGCGATCTCGCCCCCGGGACCTCCCGTGCGCGTGGCTTCGTGGAGGACGATCACTTTGCCGGTCCGCGCCGCCGTGTTCAGGATCGCCTCCTCGTCGAGGGGAAGGAGCGTGCGCAGGTCCAGGACCTCCACGCTGATGCCGTCCTTCGAGGCCGCCTGGGCGGCGTCCAGGGCCACGTGGAGCATGGCCCCGTAGGTGATGATCGAGACGTCGTTGCCCGCGCGGGCGAGGCGCGCCTGTCCGATGGGGACCACGATCGCGCCGTTCGGGACGTCCTCCTTGACGCGGCGGTAGAGGTACTTGTGCTCCAGGAAGAGCACGGGGTCGGGGTCGCGGATGGCGGCGGTGAGGAGTCCCTTCGCGTCGAGCGCGGTCGCGGGGGCCACGATCTTGAGCCCGGGGACGTTCATGAAGTAGGCCTCGGGGTTCTGGCTGTGGAAGGGTCCGCCGTGCACGCCTCCCCCGCACGGTCCCCGCACGACGATGGGGACGCTCGCCCCCCAGCGATAGCGCGTCTTGGCCGCGTAGTTGACGAGCATGTCGAAGGCGCAGGAAACGAAGTCGATGAACTGCATCTCCGCCACCGGACGCATGCCCATGAGGGCGGCCCCGATGGCCGCTCCCACGATCGCCGTCTCGCTGATCGGCGTGTCCACGACGCGGCCCTCCCCGAACTTCTCGAGGAAGCCCTGGGTGGCGCGGAAGGCGCCCCCGTAGATCCCCACGTCCTCGCCGATCACGAAGACGCGCTCGTCGCGCTCCATTTCCTCGAGCATGGCGAGGCGGATCGCCTCGATGTAGGAGATCTGCGCCACTACTTCCGCTCCTCCCACTCCCGGACGAGGGGGGGGGTCGGCGAATCCACTCCGCGGTCGGCGTATACGCCGGAGAGGCCGCTCTCGGGGTCGGGGAAGGGGCTCGCTTCCGCCCAGGCGAGATCCTCGGCGAGGAGGGTTTCGATACGGGCTTTGATAGAGGCAAGATCGGCGGGACTGGCCACACCCTGATCGAGGAGCCTCTTCTCATACCGCAAGAGCGGGTCTTTCTTCGCCCACTCCTCGATCAGGGTGAGTGGCACATACTTCATGTCGTCGTGCTCCGCGTGGCCGCGCATCCGCATCGTGTCCGCCTCGACGAGGGTGGGGCCGAGGCCCCGGCGCGCCCGCTCGATCGCCCGCCGCGTGATCTCGTAGACGGCGAGGACGTCGTTGCCGTCCACCTGCTCGCCGTAGCATCCGTAGGACCGCGCGCGGTCCACGAAGACGGGGTTGGCCGTCTGCTTCGAGGTGGGAGTGGAGTACGCAAACTTGTTGTTCTCCACGATCACCACCAGCGGCACCTTCTGGACGCAGGCGAAGTTGAAGCCCTCGTGGAACGCCCCGGTGGACGTCCCCCCGTCGCCGATCCAGGTGAGGGCGACCGTCTTCTTCCCCTTCATCCGCTCCGCCATGACCGCCCCCACGAGGACGGACACCATGTCTCCGAGCATGGAGATGACCGAGGGCATGCTGCCCTCCTCGGAGAGCCAGCCGAAGTGGACGTTCAGGTCGCGCCCGCGCGTGGGACCCGTGGCCTTGGCCATGTACTGGGCGAAGACGTCGCGGGGCCGGCCCCCGCGTACGAAGATGGCGCCGAGGTTGCGGATGAGGGGGGTGAAGATGTCCCCGCGGTCGAGCGCGTAGGCGCTGCCCACCGAGCAGCCCTCCTGGCCGAGGCTCCGGTAGAGGCCCCCCACAACCTTCCCCTGGCGATAGAGGTTCGTGAGCTTCTCCTCGACCAGCCGGTTGAGGAGGAGCCAGTACCAGATCTCGAGGAGCTGGGCCTTCGTCAGCTCCGCGACGGGAGGGCGCGACGGGGGCGGCACGCTCCCGCCCTCAGGCGTCGATGGCGTGGCCGTAGACCGCTTCGGCCGCCTGCATCAGGGCTTCCGGCAGCGTGGGATGTGGATGGATCGTGCGGAAGATCTCCTCGGTGGTGGCCTCCAGCCGCAGGGCGACGCAGGCCTCGGAGATGAGGTCGGTGGCGTGCGGGCCGACCATGTGGACGCCCAGGACCTCGTCGTACTTGGCGTCGGAGACGACCTTCACGAAGCCGTCGGTGTGGCCGAGGATCCGCGGCTTGGCGAGGTTTCCGAAGTTGAATCGGCCGATCTTCACCTCGTGCCCGCGCTTCTTCGCCTCCGCCTCCGTGAGCCCTACCCCCGCTACCTCCGGCCGGCAATACGTCGCGGAGGGGATTCGGTCGTAGTTCAGGGGCTCCGTGCTCTTCCCGGCGAGGCGCTCCGCGACACCGATGCCCTCGAACGACGCGACGTGGGCGAGCTGGGGGTGCGGCTTTCCGTCGATCGTCACCACGTCGCCGATCGCGTAGACGCCCGGCTCGTCCGTGGCCATCCTCGCGTCGACCTTGATGTAGCCGCGGTCGAGCTGCACCCTCGTGCCCTCGAGACCCAGCCCGTCCGTCACCGGCCCCCGTCCCACCGCGACGAGGAGCATCTCCGCGGTCACCGTGCTCGACGCCCCCGTGGCGTTCTTGAAGCCCACCTCGACGCCGGTGGCGCCCTTGAGCGCCGCCTCCGTCTTCGCCCCGGTGAAGATCGCCATCTGCTTGCCCAGGAGCTTCGCCGCCTCCGCGGAGATCTCCTCGTCCTCGAGGGGGAGGATGCGCGGCAGCATCTCGATCACCGTGGTGGTGGAGCCGAATCGCGCGAAGATCGACGCGAACTCGATCCCCACCGCCCCCGCCCCGATGACGACGAGGCTCCGGGGGACCTGGCGCACCTGGAGCAGGTCGTCGGAGGTGACGATCGTCTTGCCGTCGGGCAGGAGCCCGGGCAGGCTCTTGGGGCGCGAGCCCGTGGCGAGGATGACGTTCTTCGTCTGGACCTTGGTGTCGCCGTGCTCGCCCTTGACCACCACCGTCTTCGATCCCTCGATCCGACCCTGGCCCCGGAAGAGCGTGATCTTGTGCTTCTTGAAGAGGTAGGTCTCGATCCCCTTGCTGAGCCGGTGGACGATCCGGTCCTTGCGGTTCATGAGGACGGGGAAGTCGAGCGCCACGTTCTCCGCCACGATGCCGAGGTCCTTGCCGTTGCGGACGTCCTCCAGGAGGTCGGCGGTGTGGAGGAGGGCCTTCGTGGGGATGCAGCCCCGCTGGAGGCAGGTGCCGCCGCAGCCCGCGGGATCGCGCTCGACCACCGCCGTCTTGAGGCCCAACTGGGCGGCGCGTATCGCCGCCACGTAGCCTCCGGGCCCGCTGCCGATCACCGTCACGTCGAAGACGTCCCCGTTGGCCACGACGGTCTCCTTCCTCGGGACAGCGACCCATCAAGCTACCAGACGGGGGCGGGGGCTGACAAGGCGACCGCTTTGATACAATCGCGAGACAAGACATGTCCGAACCGGTCCTAATCGAAATCGCGATCGTTTTCTGCCTGCTCGGCAACGGCTTCTTCTCCGGCAGCGAGATCGCGATCATCTCGGTGCGGCGCAGCCGCGTGGAGGCGCTGATCGCGGAAGGGAGCAAGGCGGCGCGCCGGGTCAAGGTCCTGCAGGACGACATGGACCGTTTCCTCGCCACCGTCCAGATCGGGGTCACGCTCTTCGGCACGCTCGCCGGCGTCCTCGGCGGCTACCTCGCCACGCGACACCTCGAGCCGGTCTTGCGGGAGTGGACCCTCGCCCAGTGGATGCCCACCGCCCTCGTCGCGAGTGCGGTGGTCGGCGTGTCCATCGTGTACGTGGAGCTCATCCTCGGGGAGCTCGTCCCCAAGGCCCTCGCCCTGCGGTACACCGAGCCCATCGCCCTCCTCGTGGGCCTGCCCTTCCTGTGGCTGGCCCGGACCTCGCGCTGGCTCGTGGCCTTCCTCGCCGCCTCCACGCGCGCGGTCCTGCGGATCTTCGGAATCAAGGACGCAGGGGCGCGCACGTTCGTGTCCGAGGAGGAGATCAAGCACCTCGTCAAGGAGGGGCGCCAGCAGGGCGTGCTCGACGAGAGCCAGATGGAGCTCATCCACAGCGTCTTCGAGTTCACGGACACGCTCGTGCGCAAGGTCATGGTGCCCCGGCCCAAGATCTTCGCGCTCGACGCGGACACGCCGCCCTCCCAGGTGGGCTCCCTCATCGTGGAGAGCGGCTTCTCGCGCATCCCCGCCTACGAGGGCGACATCGACAACGTCATCGGGCTCGTCTATATCAAGGACGCGCTCCGCCTGCTGGAGAAGCGGCAGCCGGTAGTCATCCGGAAGATCCTCCATCCCGCGCAGTTCGTCCCCGAGAGCAAGAAAGTGGGGGCCCTGCTCAAGGAGCTGCAGAAAAGGCGCAGCCACATGGCGCTCGTCATCGACGAGCACGGCTCCGTCACCGGCCTCGTGACCCTCGAGGATCTCGTGGAGCAGATCGTGGGCGACATCCAGGACGAGTACGACTGGGAAGAGCGGCCGGTGGAGAAGCTGCGCGACGGGTCGCTCGTGGTGGAGGGAACGGTCCCCGCGGCCGAGCTGCGCGAGAGCTACGAGGTGCCCCTGCCCGAGTCCACGGAGTTCGAGACGGTGGCCGGCTTCATGCTGGACCGGCTGGGGTCGGTGCCCAAGGGCGGGGAGGTGATCGCCGTGGGGGACTATCGGCTCACCGTCGTGGACGTGGAGCGCAACCGCATCAGCAAGGTCAAGGTCGAGAAGGTCCCGACCCCGGTGAAGTCGTAGAGCGCGGCGCGAAGGGCGTCAGCCCCGCGTGAGATCTTCGAGCGCCGAGCGGTTCAGGAGGACGAAGCCGTCCTTCTCGGTCTCCATGACGCCTTCCCTGGCCCAGCGGCTCATCAGGCGGATGCACGTCTCGACCGTGGTTCCGGTCAGGTCGGCGAGCTCCTGCCGGCTCAAGACGATCGGGATGACGACGGCCCCGTCGCGGGGGCGGCCCACCCGGTCCGCGAGCTTGAGGAAGAGATGGGCGAAGCGGGTTTCCACTCGCGCTCCCGCGACTTCCGGGATCCGCTGGGCCAGCTCCACGATCCGGCGCGTGAAGGCGGAGAGCAGGCCGCGCACGAGCGACGGGTGTTTCTCGAGCAGGGCGAAGAACGGGCCGCGCCGCACGAGAAGGCACGTCGTTCGGTCCAGGGGGATCGCACTCGCCGGAAAAGGCCGCCCCTCATAGGCGACGACCGCGCCCACCGGATCGCCCGGGCCGAAGATCTCCAGGATCACCTCCTTGCCCGAGGGCAGGCGCTTCACCACCTTGACCCGTCCCGCGACGACGGTGAGCAGGAAGTCGGACGGATCTCCCTCGCTGAAGATGGTCTCGCCCTTGTCCCACGACTTGACGAGAGCGACCTCGGCCAGCCGCCGGCGGTCGTCCTCGGAGAGGCTGCGATAGAGCGTCGCGGTCCGAAGCGCCTCGACCACGGGGTTCACGATGACGGCGATGTCATACGTTGCGGACGGGGGGCGCCTACCGGCCCGCGGGGCCCGAATCCGGCCCGGGGCCCGTCGCGTTCGACCCTCCTCCCGCTCCCAGTAGGGCCGCCACCCGGAACCCGAGGTCGTCGCTCGCCAGCTCCGGCTGGAACTCCTCCCGGTAGGCGAGCTGCAGCCTCACCGCGCTCGCGCTGTACCAGGAGCCGCCACGAGTGACGCGCAGGCCGGGAGTGTCGTCGGCGTTGCGATCGTCGTCGCGGTACGGGTGGGCGGCGTTGTAGGGCCGAAACACGGATTGCGTCCACTCGCGCGCGTTCCCGGACGCGTGGAACACTCCGTAGCGGTTCGGCCGGTAGTCTCGGGGCGTCGAGTCGAGCCCGACGACGGTCGTGGCCGCGCCGGGATTCTTGCGCCAGTTGTAGAGGCCGGCCTGCGGCTCGCTGAGCTCCATTCCCAGGCCGTAGTCGAACGCGTCGGGGCCGCGCGCCGCCTTCTCCCACTCGGCCTCGGTGGGCATCCGGTAGAGCCAACGCCCTCCGCCCAGGCGGCGCGTCAGCCACCTGCAGAAGGCGTTGGCCTCGTGCCAGTTCACGAGCATGACGGGCAGCTCTTCGCGTCCGAAGCGCGCGTACCTCGGATGCGTGGGAGCGAGCCGCGCGGTCGCTTCCGACAGGCCACCCTGCGACTTCCACGTCCAGCCGGCGTCCGTCCAGCTCTCGCGATCGTCGTACCCCTGCGGATCGGCGAGAAAGTCGCGGAACTCGCGGTTGGTCACCTCGAACGCGGCGAGATGGAACGCGTGCACCCACACGGCATGGGGATGGCCGGGGTTGCGCCGATCGCCCATCGTGAAGTAGCCCCCGGGCACGAACACGAACGGAGGCACCTGCTCGCCCAGACGGGGAGGTTCCTCGGGAGAGAGCCGGCGCACGGTCAGGGGCCAGACGGAGTCTCCTTCGGGCCCTTCAGGGGACGGCTCGGGACTCACCGGGAAGAACTGGCGCCCGCTGCCCGTGGCCGCCTCGAGGAAGTATCGGCCGGGGGGGAGCCAGCATTCGCCGGGGGGAAGCGGAACGGCCTGGGCGGCGTCCAGGCTCTCGCCGGCACGGCGGAGCGTCAGGAGCGCACCCGCCGGGTTGACGATTCTGAGCTCGGTCTCTCCCTGCGCCGAATGCCGGGCCCTGGCCACCCTGCGGTACTCGCGCCGGGCGAGCGCTCCGCGCTCCCGAGACGAGGACGGTGGCGGCCGCGGCGGCGGCCACCACCAGCCCGAGACGCCACCTCACGGACGATGGCCCTACTGAGGGCGGCAGCAGGACCTTGTCGATGGCGTGGACCATGCCGTTGCTGCAGTCGATGTTGGCCTTGACCACCTTCGCGTCGTTCACGGCGACGGTACCGCCGGACACCGCGAAGGACACCGGCTTGCCTTGCGCCGTGCCCGTCTGCTTCACGAGCTTGAAGTCGTCCGTCGTCCACTTCGAGGTGAGCACGTGGTACTTGAGGACCTCCTGCAGCTTCGCCTTGTCCTTGGCCAGCCCGTCCAGCACGTCCTTCGGGACCTTGGCGAAGGCTTCGTCCGTTGGCGCGAAGACGGTGTAGGGTCCGGGCCCCTTCATGACGCCCACCAGGTCGGCATCGGTCAGACAGCTTCGCCAGCGTCTTGAAGCTGCCCGCGGCCACTGCGGTGTCCACGATGTCCTTCGGCTGAGCGAGCGCGGGGTGGGCCATCACCACCAGGGCAAAGGCTGCCCCCAGGATCGAGCGCGTGTTCATGGAACCTCCTCCTCTCGTGCGTCGTTCAAAGGTCGGCCCGCCGGAGCCGCCGCAGGGCGAGGCCGGCCGGCACCGTAAGCCAGAAGATCAGGGACAGCGCGAGGACGACGCCCGGCGGCTCGCGGCCCGCCGGTGAAGCGGAAGAGCGCGAGCGAGCGCCGCGCCGAAGGCGCCGGTGCCCTCGATCGCGAGGAGGGCGCCCGTGCGCACCGCGGCGAGCGGGATTCACGATGGCCGACACCATCAGCACGCGCGACGCCGTGCCCGAAGGAAGGAGCGAGGCCACGCCGAGCGCGAGCGAGGTCGAGGAACACGACGGCCACGAACCAGACGACGAGTGCCAGGGCCAGCGCCCGCGTCCGCTTGCGGCCCACCGATGCCGGCCGACAGCAGCGCGGCCAGGCCGAGGAAGACCGCGGTCGTGACGAGGGAGGCCAGCGACGAGCAGCGAGGAAGCCGCCCAGCGCCGTCCGCTCCCGACTGCGCGTAGACGAGCCATCCCGGCCGCGCCGAAGCCCACGGCCTGGGCGGCGCCCAGGGCCTGGAACAGGCCGAGCAGCTTGCCGAACAGGATGGTCCCGCGCGTGACCGGCTGCGAGAACAGGAGCTCGGCGGCGCCGCGCTCGGGGGCCAGGGAGAGCACGCCGATGACGAGGGCGGTGAGCGGCACGAGCAGCAGCACGAGCTGCACCAGGGAGACCGCGGTGCGGGCGAAGTCCTGCACGCCGTGGCCGCCCGAGAGCACGTAGCCCGCGCCCGCGACGGCGAACGCGAGGACCCGAACACGGCGGCGAAGATCTGCGTCCAGCGCGAGCGCAGGGCCAGCACCAGCTCCTCGCGCGCGAAGAGCGCCAGCGTGGCTCATCGCGGCGCTCCTTCCGGGCGCGCAGGCTCGCTCCGAGACACGCTCGAGCCGGCGCGTCACCGGCGTGCCGCCGCGCGCGGCCGGCGTCGCCGATCGCGCGATGCGGCGTCCGCGTGCGCGATCAAGTGCGATCCCATCGGCGTGGCGAGGGTGGGCACGCGCGTGTAGACGGCCGTGTCGGCGCGTACCCAGGCGCGCGTCCGATGGTCCGCTACGAAGCCGGTGGCCTCCGCAGGCGCGCGGCCCGCTTTCAGGAACGTGGCGAGGCAGCCCAGGTCGTCGAAGAATCGCGGGAGCTCGCCGGGCGCCACGACCTGCGCCGCGAAGCGCGCCTCCGAGACCGCCATGCGGCAGCTGGCGCAGGCCTCGTTTCGCGTGTCGAGCGGCGCCGGCTCGGGCGGTCCGGCCGCGCAACCGGCCAGCCGCGAGCGCGAGCGGAGCCACGGCCGCGCCGCGCCTCATGCGTGCGCTCCCGGCGGGCGCTTCCGCGACCAGCTCGCGGTAGAGCACGTCGAGCCGGCCTTCCTCGGCCGTCAGTCCGCGCACCTCGACGCCCAGCCCGCGGACCACGTCGAGGACGCGTGGACGGATCGACGCGGGCCCCGGGACGACGAGCTCCTCGCCCGCCCAGGTGGCGGCCGGGGCGAGCCGCGCTTCACCGCGGACAGCAGGCCGTCGGGCTCGTGGCCAGGCGCAGGCGCATGACGCCGCGCTCCGCGAGCCGGTCCTTGAGCTCGGTCGCGGTCAGGCTGGCCGACGAGCCGTCCGCCCACGAGCACCGCGAAGCGATCGGCCAGCCGCTCGACGTCGCCCAGGTGGTGCGAGGTGAACAGCACCGCGCGGCCGTCCTGCGCGCGCCCGCTCGACGAGGCCGTAGAAGGCGCACAGGCCGTCGGGATCGAGGGCGGCCGTGGGCTCGTCGAGGAGGAAGACGGGCGCCTCCGGCAGCATCGCGACGGCGAGGCCCAGCCGCTGCACCATGCCGCCCGAGTAGGTGCCGACGGCGCGCTCGCCGGCGCCGTTGAGCGACGCGAAGCGGAGCACCTCGGGACCGCGGTCGGCGGGCGCGCCGCGCAGCTTGCGGTAGAACTCGACGACCTCGCGCCGGTCAGCGCGTCGGGGAACGAGACCTTCTGGGGAAGGAACGAGAGCACCTTGCGGGCTTCGGCTTCCGAGGCGGGCCGCGGCGGATCGCCCGAGCGCGACTTCGCCCGAGGTCGGCCGGATGAGACCCGGCCGCGGCCTTCAGCGGCGGTGGTCTTGCCCGATCCGTTCGGCCCGAGGAGCGCGACGACCTCGCCGCGCGCGACCTCGAGCGTACAGCGAGTCCACCGCGGCGTGCGCTGCCGAAGCGCTTCGTGAACGCGCGGTAGCGGATCATCGGCGGCGCCCGCCCGCAACGCGGCCGCTCCCAGCAGGGCGAGCGCGAACGAGGCCGCGATGCCGAGCGGGCTTGCGCGCTTCGCCCGCGCGGGCCGGCGAGCGCGGGACGCGGGCGAGGACGGGCGGCCGCGCGAGCGGCGCCGCGTCCTCGACCGGGACCGCGCGCAGCACCGGGAACGCGCGCTCGGCGGCGCCGATGGCGGCCGCGGCGAAGCTGTCGGAGAGGAGGTCGGCCGCGGTCAGGTTGCCCGCGGAAGTGGTCGAAGACGCTCGTGAGCACGGTAGGGCCGGTCGCTGCGGCCGTCGCCGTCCAGGTCGGGCTCGTCGTTGCCGGACCAGTAGTTGCCGCAGGAAGACGGTGTCGGTCCGCCGCGCCACGAGGTCGAGCGGCGAGCGGTTGCCGACGAAGGCGTTGCCCTCGAAGCGATGGCCGCCCGACGGGTCGTACAGCACGACCGCCACGTCGGAGCCCGCGATGACGTTGCCCCGGAGCGTGATGCGCTGCGAGCCCTCGATGAAGACGCCGCGCGCGTTGTCGGCCACGAGGTTGTCCTCGGCCAGCACGTCCTCGCAGGTCTGGAAGAGCAGGCCGACGGAGGCGAAGCCGCGGTTCCGGAGGAAGCGGTTGCGGCGGAAGACGATGCGCTTCGAGTACATGATGGCGGTGCCCGCCGCGCCGTTCTCGAAGGTGTTGTCCTCGAACACGTTGTCGTCCGAGAACATGTAGTGGAGGCCGTAGCGCACGTCGCGGGCCGATGTTCCGGCGCAGCACGCCCGCGCGAGGCGTTCTGCAGGTAGAGGCCGTCGCGCACGTCCACGACCTCGTTGTCGTCGAAGCGGAAGCCCTCGAGGTTGTAGGCGTGGATGCCGGAGCCCTTCTCGCCGGGATCCTGGCCGGGGATGCCGCGGACGCGGCAGCGCTCGACGATGGCGCCGCTCGCCTCGCGCAGGTAGATGCCGAAGAGGGCCTCCCGGATCTCGAGGTCGCGCAGCGTGGTGGCGCGGGCGGAGCGTGTGGACGCCCGCCGAGTCGCGCGCCAGGTCGCCGCCGCGGCGGCCGTCGATCGCGAAGCCCTCGATCGTGACGTTCGCGGCGCGCACGCGCACGACGCTGCCGTGCCCCGAGCCGACGAGGCGCGGCCGCCCCCGGCCCACGAGGCGCAGGGGCTTGTCGACGACGAGGTCCCCGACGTACTCGCCCGCCGTCACCTCGAGCGTGGCGCCGGGCGCCGCGGCGTCGATGCGGCGCCTGCAGGGGCGAGAGGTCCGCGCTCGGCGGGACGGCCCTTCGAGCGGCGCCGGGCGCGACGGGCGCCATCTCGCTCGGAGAAGGCGGCGCGGCGCCGCGAGCAGCAGGGCGGGAAGCAGCGAGCGCGCGCATCGGCTGGCCTATGCGGCTTCGCGGCGCCACTGCCGCCAGGCCAGCGCGAACGCCGAGCAGCGAGGAGCAAGCGCGACGGCGCCCAGCGCGTACGAGCCGAGCTGCGGGTACGAGTACACCTCGAAGTTCGCGAGCTTCTTGTACCCGAAGAGCGGCGGCATGAACGGGTCCACGCGCACCGCGGCCTTGGGGTCGAGCTGGTGGCCGTACTGGTACATCTTGTAGGCGAACGACCAGAGCGCGAAGAGGCCGAAGTAGAGGTAGAGGACGGTCACGTCCACGAGGTGTGCGGCCTTGCCGAGCACCGCGGCGCGCAGGAAGAGCAGACCGAAGATGCCGATCACGAAGGGCAGCCACTTGAACTCGGTGAAGTCCTCGGTGACGAGGTCCTTCATGCCGATGTAGTGGTTGAGGACGTTGATCTCCTTGACGTCCTGGTTGTCGTTGCCGCCCTCGCAGCTTGTAGCTGTAGATGTCGAGGCGCAGGCCGTCCTGGTACTGCGGCGCGAACATCGTCATGTTGTAGAGGGGCGTGAAGTAGGTCGGCACCAGGCACGAGGAAGGCGACGCGCGAGCAGCACCCGGGGCGGGCACGTCGAGCGGCGCGTCCAGGAACCGGTTGACCTTCTCGAGCGACTTCCGCACGAAGCACCTCCGGGGGGGTGTGGGGCGGGCGCGAGGAGGCGCGCCGCCCCCACGGGGACCCGATTGCCGACTCACCGGACGATCAAGTACCCCTGCATCTCCTGGTGAAGGGCCGAGCAGAAGTTGGTGCAGTAGTACGGGAAGACGCCCTTCTTCTTCGCCTTGAACGTGACCGTCTTCGTCTCGCCGGGGTCGACCACGACGTTGATGTTGTAGTCGAGCAGGCCGAGGCCGTGGAGCTCGTCGGTCGTCTGCTCGATGTTGGTGATCGCGATCGTGACCTCGTCGCCTTCCTTGACCTCGAAGTCGGTGGGCGTGATCGTCGAGCGGACCTCGATCATCTTCACCAGCACCTTGTTGCCGTTGCGGGTGACGCCGGCGTCCTTCACGTCCCAGATCGCGTGGGGGTGCTTGTTCTCCTCCTTCGGGTAGACCTCGATCGGCTTGATCTTGTCGGCCTTGATGATCTGGGCGTAGTGGGGCTCGGGCTCGGTGAAGAAGTCGAGGAGGAGCTTCATCTTCTCTTCGCTGATGTCCACGAGCTGCGACGACTCGGGCTGCGACGGGCCGACGGACAGATGGCGACCGTGGGAGAGCTTGTTGAGGCCCACCAGGTACTTGCCGTCCGGGCTCACGGTGTCGCCCTCGGCCGCGGTGAGGTGGCCGATCGAGTAGGACATGGGAACCTTGTCCACCACCTCCCAGGTCCCGAGCTTCCACTTGGCGATCGCGCTGTCCACGAACAGCGACGTGTAGGCGTAGCCGTCCGGGCCGAACTGGGTGTGCAGCGGGCCCGAGGCCCACCGGCACCTCGGCGTCCTTGATCGACTCGTACTTCAGGACCGGGATGCCGTCCTCGTCGCCCGGTGAAGTCCTTGTTCCGCATCGCGGTCTGGACCTTCTCCCAGTTGAAGGCGGTGGTGACGCCCTGCAGCTTGCCGGAGCCGATGATGTACTTGCCGTCCGGGCGAGACGTCGACGCCGTGCGGCGACTTGCCGCAGGGCATGAAGTAGACGAGGCCCGGGTGCTTCGCGGGGTCGATCACCTTCACGCCGCCGATCATCTGGCCCTCGCCCTTCGCGGCGAGCTGCTCGGCCATCTTCCAGTCGATGGCGGCGATGTAGTCGCGGTCCTTCTGGGCGGACGTGACCTCCAGCTTGCCGGTGGCCGCTCGGTGTTGTACGAGGTGAAGAACACCCAGCCGTTCGAGACGAGCTTGCCCGCGTCGCCCAGGTCGTAGTCGAAGGGCGGCATCAGGATCTGCCAGCCCACCGACATCTCGCCGGTCTTGGGATCGATCTTGATGCCCGGTCACGACGCCCTTGTAGTCGGTGGCGTACTTGGCGACCTCGACCGCGGTGCCCTTCGGGATCGGGATCGAGAAGCGCGAGGCCATGACCGAGTACTCGGTGTTCGGCGTCACGAAGGCGGAGCCGTGGTTGCCGGAGACGTTCGGCACCGGACCGATGATCTGCTTGGTCTTGAAGTCGCGCAGGTCGATGCGGGCGATGCGCGCGTTCATGTCGTTCACGAAGAGCCAGCGGCCGTCGTAGTCGCCGTTCGTCTCGGAGAGGGACGGGTGGTGCACGTCGCCCCAGGTGAGCTCGCCGAGCATCTTCTTCGACTCGTCGTCGAAGCCGTAGCCGGTGGCCGGATAGGGCGTGAACACGGGGATGGTGGAGATATGGCGGCCCGAGGGCAGGCCGTACACGTAGATCTGTCCGGAGTGCCCGCCCGAGGCGAACAGGTAGTACTCGTCGAGGTCGCCCGGCGCCACGTAGACCTTCATGGCCGCGTTGGCGACGTCGGAGACGACCGCGCCCTTCTTGGCCCCCTTGGGGGCGCTGGGCGCGCAACGGCTCGCGAGGAGGCCCAGGGCGGCGATTCCCGGCCACCGTCGCGAGGACGAGTCCCGGCGCGTCTCGTCTTCATCATTGCCTCCTTGAAGGGCGTCACTACTGCTGCCGGCTCTCGATCACCTGGCCGGGGTTCTTCCGCGGCTCCGCGGCCGCCGTTCTCTGGTGCTCCGCGAACGCTTCGCGCAGCTTCGCGACGGCCACGGCCTTCTCTTCGGGGCCGAGCACGATCTGGCGCGAGAGCACGACCTGCATGGTGCCGGTCGGCTTGTCGAGGAAGTCGTCCAGGGTGCGTCCGAAGCGGGTCTGGACGTCCTCCACGGCGGTCGAGAGGTCCGGGCCGATCTGGGCCGGGCTCTTCACGCCGTAGACCGAGATGGAGTGGCACACGAAGCAGCCGGTCTTCACGAACCAGGCCCCCGGCCCCTCCCGCATCTGCCGGTCCTGCTCCTTCTCGTCCGCGGTCTGGGGGTCGGTGCGCGGGAGCGCCGGGCACGAGCGCCGCGGGGACGGGCGCCTTGCGCCAGGACTGCACGAGCATGGAGAGGGCCTGGGCGTCCTTGGTCGTGAAGTGGAAGTTGGGCATCACGGTGTCCTGCACGAGCGCGCGGGGGTCCTTGAAGTGCGCCACGTGCCAGGCGAAGGCCGTCTTCTGGCCGGAGAGCCGTCCGTACTCGTACTGCTCGGCCGGCTTGTCGCCCGACGTGGGTGAGGTCGGGGCCGATGGTCCCGCCGCGTCCGTTGATCACGTGGCAGGCGCGGCAGCCCTTGTCCTGCACGAGCTTCTTCGCGTGGTTGATGAACTCGGCGCCCTTCGTCTCCCGGTCGTAGCGGTGGCAGACGTTGCAGTTCGACTGCATGAGCGCGGCCTTGTTGTCGACGATCGAGTAGGCTTCGCCCATCGCCCCTGCCGAGGAGCGGCTCCTCCCAGAAGTGGACGGGCCCGTGCGCGGGCTCCATGTCCACGGCGTAGCCCTGGCCGCCGTGGCAGGACGTGCAGCCGTAGACCTCGGGGGGATGGCTGCGCAGGATCTCCTGCGGGTGGGTCTTGAAGGGATGCTCGGCGGATTCGAAGCCCTTCCAGCTCGTGGCCTGGTGGCACGTGACGCAGCGGTCGGCGCGGCCCATGCGAAGAGACCCAGAGCTGCTGCATGCCGGAGGGGACGGTCTTGCGCCTTCTCCGCTCCGTACTTCTCGGCCACGAGCTGCCTGAACTCGGCCTGGTACCAGCGCCACTCGTGCTCGCGGTCGTTGCGCAGGAAGAGGACGGTGGCGACCACGAGCACGAGGCCGATCGCCGCGAGGACGGGCCGGTCGAGCCGCGGGTAGGGCGAGTCCGTTCGCTTCTCCATCTGTCAGATCCTCGTGGGCAGCTCGGGCCACGGCTGCCAGGGCCAGAAGAACTGCCAGGACGGCCCGCGCAGGAACGTGCCGACGATCGTGAGCGCCACGACCACGAGCACGATCAGCAGGAAGGCGACGTTCTGCGTGCGTCGGCTGCCGTGGAACCACACGCCCGAGGCGTCGCCGGCGAGCGGTCGAGCCACGGCCAGGCGGTCAGCACCCCGATGAGCAGGCCGGGCAGGATCACGCCTCCCAGGAAGGCGCCGTTGACCGTGAAGCCGAACCGACCGTGAAGGTCGTGTCGGTCACGATCTCCTGCAGCCAGAGGAAGTACCAGGGCGCCTTCGCGGGGTTGGGGGTGACCAGGGGGTTGGCGGGCTCTTCGAGAGGCGAGCGGACGAGCGACGCGAGCACGCTGATGACGGCGAACGTGCCAAGCACCGCCACCGCGGCCCGCCGCACGAGGTCCGGGACCGCGTTCACGGTCAGGTCGCGGGCTTCCAGGCTGGCGGTGCGGACGGTGGGGGCGGTGCCGCGGGCGACGCCCAGGAGCGTGTAGGTCTTGGTGCGCACCGGCTCGTCCGCGGCCTTCTCCCGCAGCGTCGCCACGCGGTCGGCGCGGGCCAGGCCGCCGTCCTTCCGCACGCGCCACATGTGGTAGGCGAAGAGCACGCCCAGCGCGGCGGGCAGGAAGATGACGTGCAGCGCGTAGAAGCGGATGAGCGTGGGCTGGTCGATGCTGCGCCCGCCGATCAGCAGCTCGCGCACCCGCGCGCCGATCCAGGGGATCGAAGCCGCGATGTTGGTGCCGACCGTGACCGCCCAGTAGGCGAGCTGGTCCCAGGGCAGCAGGTAGCCGGTGAACGAGAGGAAGAGGGTCAGCAGCAGCATGGCCACGCCGATCACCCAGTTCCACTCGCGCTGCTGGCCGCGTTCCGCGCCGTTCTTGTAGGCCCCGGTGAGGAACACCCGGACCAGGTGGAGGAACACCGCCGCCACCATCAGGTGCGCGGACAGGCGGTGGACCGAGCGGATCCAGGAGCCGAAGGTCACGACCCACTCGATGTCCTTCACCGAGGCGTAGGCCCGCTCCACCGAGGGCACGTAGAGGAAGAGCAGGGGCAGGCCGGAGACGACGAGCAGCAGGAAGAGGGCCGCGCTGATCGTGCCCAGCCAGTAGGAGTAGGTCCAGTCGAGCGAGGGCTTGAACACCTTGGCCGGGAACCAGTGCAGCAGGAAGTTGGAGACGACCGCGTCGCCGGCCTCGCGGTCCGAGCGCGGCTTGAAGCTCCAGAGCCGCTTCGGATGCACGCCCGGAGCGCTCGGCGCCGGCTTCGGTCTCGGCCGGGGCAGGAGTGGTCATCTGTCCTCCGTCACGCCGTGGTGAGGCGGAAGTCGCGGCCGACTTCCTGCGCGAGGTCGACCACGAGCTGGCCGTCGTCGGGGGAGACGCTCAGGTGGAACCAGGCGAGCGGCCGCGGAGCCGGGCCGGAGACGACCTTGCCGTCGCCCGCGTACTTCGAGCCGTGGCACGGGCACGCGAAGCGATGGGTGAGGCGCAGCGCCGCGCCCCCCACCTCCATCGTCTCCGGCTGGGGCAGCGCCTCCGCCCGGACCGTGCAGCCGAGGTGGGTGCAGACGGCGGAGACGGCGTGGAAGACCTTGCCCTCGCGGAAGACGAAGAGGCGCTGCTCGGGCAGGAACTTCATTCCGTCCGGGAAGTCCGCGGGCAGGCCCAGCTTCACGGTGGTCGGGGCGTCGTAGGAGACGTTCGGCAGCAGCGAGCGCAGCGAGGCCGCGGCCTGGGTGCCGATCCCCACCGCGCCCGCGCCGATGCCGAGCTTCACGAGGAAGTCGCGTCGGTCGCTCTTCTCCTGGCTCATGCGTTCTCCTGGGACGCGGCGGCGGCCGCGGGGGGGGCGAAGCGCTCCTGGATCTGAAAGCGCTCCATGGTCATGGCGTCGGTGGGGCAGCGGACGGCGCAGAGGCCGCAGCGGATGCAGCGGTCGTCGTCCTTGATCATCGCGGAGAGCGGCAGGCCGTTCGCCTCGGCCCGCGCCACGAGATAGGCCCGCTCCGCCTCCGGGCAGGTCGAGGGACTCGAAGGGGACGATGGCCAGGCAGTACTCCGGACACACGTCCACGCAGCGGCTGCAGAGCACGCACTTCTCGGGGTCGTAGATCGTCTGCACGTGGCAGACGAGGCAGCGCGCGGCCTGGCGTATCGCGGCGGCGGCGGTCGTAGCCGGTCTCGACCTCGGCGATCCCGGTGCGCCGGCCGAGATCGAGCGTCGGCGGCGTCTCGCGGTCCAGGATCTCGAAGCCGGCCAGCATCCGGTAGTCGCGGGTCGGGATCTTCTCGACGTCCAGCGTCACCTCGATGCGCGCCCGATCCTCCGGCCAGCAGCTCGTGGATGGAGCGGGCGGCGCGCTTGCCGTTCGCCACCGCCTCGATCAGGTTGCGCGGGCCGAACGCCGCGTCGCCCCCCGCGAAAACGCCCGGCGCCGAGGTCGCGAGGGTCTGCGGCGTCCACGCGGATGGTGCCCGCCCGGGGTGGTGGCGACGCCGTCCTCGGGCTTCAGGAAGTCGAGGTCGGCCTTCTGGCCGATGGCGAGCACGCAGGCGTCGGCTTCCAGCGTGAGGACGTCGTCGTCGTCGTAGCGCGGGTTGAAGCGGCCCGTGTCGTCGAAGACCGATCGCACGCCGCGCAGCTCGACCTCGCGCAGGCGGCCGTCGCCCAGGAACTGCCGGGGCCCGCGCCGGGGCAGGAACGAGACACCCTCGCGCGCGCGCCTCCTCGAACTCGTCGTGCCCTTGCGTCGTCTGCAGCACGGGCATCTCGGCGAAGCTCTCCAGGGAGACGATGGTCACCTCGGCGGCGCCGCCGCGCAGGGCCGCGCGCGCCGAGTCGAACGCCTCCTTCATGCGTGCGTCGCGTCTCGCCGGCGAGCTCCTGCGCCTCCTCCTCGCGGCCGAGGCGAAGGGCCGTGCGCGCGGCGTCGAAGGCCACGAAGCCGCCGCCGATGACCACGACCCGGCGGCCCAGGTTCATGCGGTAGCCGCGGTTGACGTTCAGCAGGTAGTCCACCGCCTTGACGACACCGTCCAGCTCGACGCCGGGCACCTGCAGGTCGCGCCCGCGCGACACGCCGACGGAGAGGAAGACGGACCGGAAGCCCTGAGCGCGCAGCTCGGCCAGCCCGAAGGACGGCGTGAGGGCGAACGCCGGAGCGGAGGTTGACGCCCAGGGAGAGGATCTTCTGGATCTCCTCGTGGATGAGCGTGCGGGGCAGGCGGTATTCGGGGATGCCGAAGCGCATCATGCCGCCCGGCTCCGTCGCGGCGTCGAAGACGGTCACGTCGTAGCCGAGGAGCGCCAGGTCGTGGGCCGCGGACAACCCGGCGGGCCCCGCGCCCACCACCGCCACCTTGAGCCGCGGGCCGCGCGCCCCCGTTCCGAAGGGAACGACGGGGAGGTGGCCGCGGTAGACGTTGCCTTCGAGGATCGGCGTCTCGCAGCAGCCGATCCTGCGTGTCGGGACGCCGGGACTCGACGCCGTACTGCTCGGTAACGTATCGCTTGAGCGCGCGGATCGAGATCGGCGCGTCGATGTTCCCGCGCCGGCAGGCGTCCTCGCAGGGAGCGGCGCACACGCGGCCGCAGACGGAGGCGAACGGGTTGGGGGCCCGGGCCACCAGGTAGGCCTCCTCGTTGCGGCCTTCCGCGATGAGCTGGACGTATCGACCGGCGTCCGTCCGGACCGGGCAGCCCGTCTGGCACTTGACCTGGGCCTTCCAGTGTTCGAGGTCGGGGAGCTGTACGCGGACGGGCATGCGGGGGCGCCTCTCGCCGATCCGAGTGTCGGCGGCCCCTCCCGGGACCGGTATGACAGACGTCATGAATGGTGCATTTGTCCCAGTTGCCGCTTTCGTCGGAGCTCCTGACGGACGTCATACCGCCGAGCCGGCCGCCAGCGGATAACGGGAGCCGCAGGAGGCACACGTGCAGAAGGCTATGGAAGTCCTGATGAGCGAGCACCGCTGATCGAGGAGGTGCTCGGATCCCTGGAGACCTACGCCGTCGAGGTCCGGGGCGGCGCCCCCGCGCAGGGCGAGGTCATCGGGGACTTCGCCCGCTTCCTCCGCGGCTTTGCCGACGGCTGCCACCACGGCAAGGAGGAGGACATCCTGTTCCAGCGCCTGATCGAGCGGGGCTTTCCGCGGGAGGCCGGACCGCTCGCCGTCATGTATCACGAGCACGAGGTCGGACGCTCGCACGTTCGGGCGCTCATGGAGGTCGCGGCCTGTCCGGGGCCGGTCGACTCGCGGGGCTCCTGCTGGACCACGCCGACGCCTACATCCCCCTGCTCCGCCAGCACATCCTGAAGGAAGACCGCGTCCTGTACCCGATGGCGCTCCAGGTCCTCACGGGTCCCGAGCTCGACGCCATGAACGGCGAGTTCGAGGCGTTCGAGTCGCGCATGCGGGCCGACGGCTCCTACGACCGGCTGCGCGCTCTCGCGGAGAGCCTGACCCGGCGGTTCCGTCCCGACGCGGTCCGGATGGCGGCGGCGAGCCAGATGGCCCACTGCGGGCGCTAGGTTCGCCGCGAGCGGCGCTAGGAGTCCTTCGGCTCCCGGAGCATGACGAGGAGCATCCGCGCGGGCTCGGTCGCCTCCAGCGCGTGCGGAACGCCCCCCGGCATCCGCACGACGGTCCCCGGGGTCGCGCGCACGCCCTCTCCTCCGATCGTCAGGGCGAGCGCTCCCTCCTGCACCAGCACGAGAGCGTCGAACGGGGACGTGTGCTCCTCGAGCGCTTGCCCGGCGTCGAAGGCGAATAGCGTGACGTTCCCGCCGGCGGTTCTCGCGAGGACGCGGCTGGCGATCCCGCCTTCGGTCGGCGTGACGAGCGTGGCGAGCGCGAGGGCCTGCGCCGCGGGGACGGCTTGACTGTCCTTGGACATGTCGAACTCTACGCCGCTTCAGAGGCCGAGGCGGTAGCCGATCGCCAAAGCCAGGACGAATGCGAGCCCGTAGGCCACCTCCGTGATTCCGACAACCTGGGCCCGCACGCGCCGACGGAAGCGGGAGAGCCCGTGCGCGGCGCGAGCGAGGAGCAGCCCGAAGGCGGCGGCCGCGAGCCAGGGCGCGAGGCGGGCCGCGGCCAGGGCCAGCGCGAGCGCGATGCCGAGAGCGTGAACGGAGAAGACGCCGGCGCGGCTCGCGGCGAGATCCCGGTCGAGGCGAAGGCGCGCTCGCACGTAGAGAATGGCCGCCGTCGCCTTGGCGGCCACCAGAGCCCAGAGGGCGGCGGCGGCGGGCAGGCCCGAGCCAGCGGCGAGCAGCGCGGCGCTCGCGACCGATCCGAGGGCGACACCGCCGAGCACCTGGGGGAAGAGCTGCTTCCCCTTGTTGCGGACGTCGTAAGCCAGCTGGGCGAGCGCCAACGGCGCGGCCGCGGCGAGGGGAAGCCACCAGCCCGACGAGGAGCGCGCGGCCAGCGCCAGGCCGGCCGCCGCGAGCCCGGCATAAACGAGCGCGAAACGCGTGGCCGCGGACGTTCGGGCCGTGCGTCGCCCCTGTCGCCAATCGGCGGCGGCGAGCCTGAACGGATGGCGGGCGAAGAAGGCGAAGACGGCGGCGAGGGCGACTCCGAGGCCCGATGTCGATGGCGCGAGGAGGAGGCCGAGGAGCAAGGGCTCGCCCAGCATGCCCCACCCCCCGTGCTCGACCGGCAGCGCAACCGATCGCAGGCGGACCGCCGGCGGCTCGTCAGAGGACATCGGAACCAGATATCGCACGGCTCGGGGTCCCCGGGTATGTCGCTTGTCATGCCGCCGCAATCGCAGTGGTTCGTCGCTTCGCCAGCCGGCTTGACAGATGGAGGGATCTGTTATGTAGTAATCAAGTGAGTAATTGATGAAAGTCGAAAGCACTTTGTTTCAGCAGGTAGCGAGGATCGGACAGGCGATCGGCAGCGCCCCACGGCTCGCTCTTCTCGACATGTTGAGGCAGGGTCCGCGCACGGTGGAGGCGCTCTCCCGCGAGGTGGGCCTTTCGTTCGCGAACGCCTCGCAGCACCTCAAGGTGCTGCGACAGGCCCGCCTGGTGGAGGCGGAGAAGCGGGGGACGTTCGTGACGTACCGTATCGCGGATCGAGCCGTCGACGACTTCTACGGCGCCCTCCGCGGGCTCGCCGAGGATCGACTCGCGGAGGTCCAGCAGATCGCCCGGAGCTTCGTCGAGAAGAGGGGGAGCCTCGAGCCCGTGGACAGACGGCGGCTCCTGGCGCGCGTCCAGGCGGGGGAGGTCACCGTTCTCGACGTCCGCCCGGCCGAGGAGTACCGCGCCGCCCACATCGCCGGAGCGGTATCCGTTCCGCTGAAGGAGCTGGAGACCGAGCTCGCACGGCTGCCGAAGGACCGCGAGATCGTCGCCTATTGCCGCGGCCCCTACTGTGTTCTCGCGCCGGAGGCGGTCAAGATGCTGCGCTCGCGCGGCTACCGCGCTGCCGTCTTGGAAGACGGCGTTTCCGAGTGGCGCGCTCGAGGGTTGCCGGTCGCCGAGAGTGAGGCCCCGTGAGCTTCATCGCTCTGCTCGGCGCGGTGATGGTGGGAGTCGCGTTCGGGTACGGCGCGCAACGGGGCGCCTTCTGCCTGAACTCCGGCTTCCGCGCGGCGCTCGACGGGGATTGGACGAAGGTCAAGGCGCTGGGCCTCGCGGTTGCGGTGCAGCTCCTTCTGCTCCCCGCGATCTTCGCGACGGGCCTCGCCCGTCCGGCGGAGCTGCCCCTTCCTCTGCTCGCAGCCGTGGTCGGCGCGCTCCTCTTCGGGATCGCGATGCGATGGGCGGGCGGCTGCGCCGCGGGCGTCTGGTACAAGCTGGGCGCGGGAGACGTCGGGGCGCTCCTGGCGATGCTCGGCATGGCGTTGGGCGCGACCGCGTTCGACATCGGCCCCCTGGCGCCCCTCCGGGCCGCTCTGCAACACGCGATCCCCAACGCCGCCTCCTGGACCCCCGGCCTCCTTGTCTCGCTGGTTTCGGGGTTGCTGCTGCTCGCTGGCCTGTCACGGCTCGCACCGGGACGCGCCGGCTCGTGGGATTGGCGGGTGACCGGGGTCTGGATCGGCTTGGCCGCCGCTGCGGCCTGGCCGGCGTCGGCGCTCGCCGGGCGGAGCTTCGGTCTTGCCGTGATCCCCGGCACGACCGGCCTCGTCTCCGCGGCTGCCGGCGACCGCGTCCCTGCGTGGGACCTCTTGCTGGTCCTCGGAGTGCTGGCCGGCGGCTTCTTGGCGGCGCGCCGGAACGGCGCCGTGGCCCTCAGGGCCCCCGCGCCGGCTGCTCTCGTGAAGCGCTTCGTCGGCGGCATCGGTCTCGGCGCCGGCGCGTCGATCGCGACCGGCTGCACGGTGGGACAGGGCCTCACCGGGCTCGCGCTCCTGGCCCCCAGCAGCGTCGTGGTCATGGCGTCGATCTTCGCGGGGAGCGCGCTGGCAGAGGTCGCCGCCAGGCGCCTCGAAGCCGCACCCACTCCCTTGGCCGTACCCGCGAGCCCGGGGCGGTGAGATGTCCTACGTCAATTGGCTTCTCGCCACCTCCGCCGCGTTCGTGCTCCTCGAACGGCTGTTCCCGTGGCGCAAGGGACAGCGCCTCAATCGCCGGGGCTGGCTCCGGGATGTCGGATTCGTCGCGCTGAACGGCCACTTCTTCGCGCTCCTGACGGCCGGCGCCACGGGCGCGGTGGCCGTCGTCGCCACACGGGGCCTCCACTCTCTTGGCCTACGGCTCGACGGCTGCGCCGATCGCGGACTGGCCTTTCGTCGCTCAGTTCTTCGTGTTCCTGGTCCTCGCCGACTTCCTCCAGTGGTGCATCCACAACCTCCTGCATCGTGTGCCGTGGCTCTGGACGTTCCACAAGGTCCATCACTCGATCACTACCATGGACTGGATCGGCAACTGGCGGTTCCACTGGATGGAGATCCTCGTCTACAAGAGCGCTCCAGTGGCTGCCGCTCGCCTGGCTCAACGCATCGCCGGAAGCCGTGTTCGCGGTCGCCGTCGTCACGACCGTGTGGGGCGACTTCAACCACGCGAACCTCGACGTGGGCCTCGGACCGCTGGGCTACCTGTTGAACAGCCCCCGCATGCACCTCTGGCACCACGACCAGTCGACGGAGGGTGGCGCCGCGAAGAACTTCGGGATCGTCTTCAGCGTCTGGGATTTCATCTTCGGCACGGTCTATTGGCCGCACGAGCGAAGTCCGGAAACGCCTCGGCTATCCGGGCATGGAGGAGATGCCTCAGTCCTTCCACGGCGAGGCACTGTGGCCTCTCACGCGAGTCGCCGCCGGCCCTCCCGTCGCCCCGGCGTCAACCCGGTGAGCGACTCTTTCCCGAGGGCGTTCAGAACGAGACCATGACCCGCAACGTTGCGACCAGCGCGTTCGACGCCCCGCCCGTGCCCGGGTTGAGGATGTTCGGGACCCTCGCTTTCTCGAAGGCTCAGCCGATCCGCAGGATGCTCAGCATCTGGTAGGTCACGAGGGCGGCCGCGTAGGCCAGGGCCGTCATGTACGCGAACTGGAAGGCGGCGATGCGCCAGGACCCGGTCTCCCGCCGGGTCACGGCGAGCGTAGCCAGGCACTGCATCGCCAACGCGAAGAAGACGAGAAGAGAACAGGAGGTCGGCACTCCGAAGAGCGGCCTGCCGTCGGGCCTGGTCTGCGCTCGCAAGGTGTCACGGAGGCCGAGGGAGCCGGGCTGGTCGTCGCCGACGGCGAAGACCACCGATAGAGTCGAGACCAGCGTCTCGCGCGCCGCGAACGAGCTGAGCACGCCGATGTCGATCCTCCAGTCGAAACCGAGCGGGAGGAAGACGGGCTCGATCAGCTTGCCGAGCCGACCGGCGAGCGCGTGCTCCAGGCGGAATCGCCCAGCGAGGGCCGCGGCGCGAGACGCCGCCTCGCCGTCGCCGCCGCCGGCCGCTCGCCGCAACGAGCGCAGCTCCGTGAGCGTGGCCTCCGGCGCCAGCTCGCCCAGTCGCTCCTCGGACAGTTTCGGATAGGTGGAGAGCGCCCACATCCCGATGGATAGGAACAGGATGACGGTGCCCGCCTTGCGGAGGAAGACGACGCCCCGATCGAACGCCGCGAGCGCCGCGCTGCGCAGGCTGGGGAGCCTGTAGGTCGGCAGCTCCAGGAGCAGCGGGCGGCTCTCACCGCGCAACAGGGTGCGCTTGAAGAGCCAGGCCATCGACAGGGCCGCGACGACCCCCAGAGCGTAGGCGGCGGCGAAGACGATCCCGCCGAGCAGAGGCTGGCCCGAGAAGAGCAGCGTCGTCACCATCGCGTAGACGGGGAGCCGCGCGGAGCAGGTCAGGAGGGGCAGGACCAGGATCGTCACCAGCCGGTCGCGGCGGTCCTCGATCACGCGCGCCGACATGAGCGCGGGGATCGCGCAGGCGTGGGCCGAGAGCATCGGTACGAACGCCTTTCCCGGCAGGCCGACCTTGCCCATCAACCGGTCCATCACGAACGCGGCCCGGGCCAGGTAGCCGCTGTCCTCGAGGAGCGAGAGCAGGAAGAAGAGGATCGTGATCTGCGGCAGGAAGACGAGCACGCCGCCGACGCCGGCGATCACGCCGTCCACGACGAAGCTGTTCAGGTCTCCTTCGGGGAGGCGGCCACCGATCTGCTCGCCGAACCATGCGACGGCGGACTCGATCGCAGCCATCGGCCGCTCGGCGAGAGCGAACAGAGCGACGAACAGTCCGGCCATGACCAGGGCGAAGAATGCGAGACCCACCATCGGATGAGTGAGCACGCGGTCGATCATGGCCGTACGCTGCGCGGAAACGCTCGGCGTCCCGCTGCTGGCTCGCGCCGCCACGTCCTCGGCCCAGTCGAAACGCGCCGAGCTCTGGCGGCAGCCGGTGCAGCCCGCACAGGCGACGATGCGGGGGGAAGCGCCTGCTCTGTCCCGTGAGATTCCAGTAGTCGCTCAAGCTCCGCCAGCAGCCGGGACATGCCCTCGCCCGTCCTTGCGCTCACGCCCACGACCGGGGCACCCAGCTCGCGCGAAAGCGTCGCGCTGTCGACGTGCAATCCCTCCGCCCCCGCGATGTCGGTCATGTTGAGGGCGACCACGACCGGGACGCCGAGCTCGCGCACCTGGCTCGTGAGGTAGAGGTTCCGCGCGAGGTTGGTCTGGTCCACGACGACAAGGGCCGCGGCGGGGCGGGTGCGACCCGCGGCGCCCAGGAGCGCATCGCGCGCCACCTTTTCCTCGCTGCTGCCGGCGGAGAGGCCGTACAGTCCCGGAAGGTCCTCGATCTCGACCCGGCGGCCGCCGAGGACGAGGCTCCCCAGCCTGCGCTCCAGAGTCGTGCCGGGGAAGTTGGCGGTCTTGGCCCGCAGGCCGGTCAGCAGGTTGAACAGCGTCGTCTTGCCCGTGTTGGGGTTCCCCACGAGGGCGATGACGGGTCGCACCTTCCCGCCGCCGGGCGCGGCGGGTCGACCGCTCGGAAGGCTGGCCATCGTCAACCTCCCAACTCCGCAATGACATGGATGCTTCGGGCCAGGACAGCCGCCAGTCCGATGCGGGTCCCGAGCACCCGGACGATCAGCGGATCGCCGGCCTGCACAACCTCGACGGTACGGCCCTCGCAAAGACCCAACACCTCCAGCCGCTCGACGTCTGCGGCAGGCGCCTCGACCGCCGCGATTCGCGCCGGGACACCCTCCGGGATCGCCGCCAGGTCAATCCTGAAAATGGATTTCATCTTCATCTTAGGAGCAACCCTCGGGCCAGCCCGAGCCCGGACCTCGGTCACGAGGTTAAGTCGTTTGGGGGAAATGCTATACGCCCAGCCGTGCCGGGCCCGGCGGTGGGGTCGTCGAGCGAACGGCTTGCGCCGACGGGCGTGGGCCTACGCAAGGTGTGCTGGCACCCCCAGGATGCCAGCCGGTGTGCTAGCGGTCCTGGTTGGGTGTCGTGGGCGGCGGCGAGGGGGGCCGGATCGGCTCGATGCGCGGAGGCGACTCCCTCGGAGGCCCCGGGGCCGGGCTCGTCGCGGGGACGTCGAAGAGCAGGGGAGATCCCTCTCCTCCCACCAGGAAGGAGCGGAGGTCCTCCTCGCGGAGCTCGGGCCGGCGGATCACGTGGGGGGTGAGGGTCATCACGATGTCCGTCTCCTGGACCTCCTTCTCGTTCCGCGCGAAGAGGCGGCCGAGGAACGGGACGCTCGCGAGTCCGGGAAGGCCGGTCAGGCTCGTGCGCTCGCGGTCGTTGATGAGGCCGGCGAGGATGTTGGTCTCGCCGTCCTTGAGACGGATGGCCGAGGTCACGGTGCGGCTGTTGAACGTGGGCAGGCCCTGGAAGCCCGGCGGACCCACCGAGGAGATGTCGAGCTTGAGGATCAGCGAGACCTCTCCGTCGTGATGGACGCGCGGCGTGATGTCGATGTTCACCCCCACGTTCTTGTACTCGAAGGACGTGATGGGCTGCTGGGGGAGCCCGCCCTGGGCGATGGCGCTGAAGGTCGTGACGGGAACCGGGACCTGGTCGCCGAAGCGCGCCTGCGCGGTCTGTCCCTCGCTCGACCGGAGCTGGGGATTGGCGAGGAGGCGCGTGGAGGACTCCGTCTGGAGCAGGCGGTAGATGACGCCGGGCAGCGCGGTGACCACGAGGTTCGACGAGGCGTAGGGGTTGTAGTCGAGCGTGTAGCTCTTCGTGGGATCGGGGAAGATCCCGCCCACGACGCCCTCGTACCCCGGCTGACCCGACGTGATCTGGATGCCGTAGTCCTTGAGGCGGTTCCTGTCCACCTCGAGGATCTCCACCTCCACCATGACCTCGGCCTTCCGCTTGTCCACGATCTCCACGATGCGCTCGGCGGCCGCCACCTTGTCCGGGGTGTCGCTGATGGTGAGCGCGTTCGCTCCCTGGAGGGGCGCGACTCTCCGCGCCCCGAGCACGATGCGCAGGAGGTCGATCGTCTCCTTGAGGTCGGCGTTGGAGAGGAAGAGCGTCTTGACGA
This sequence comes from uncultured Acidobacteriota bacterium, assembly GCA_963742595.1. Taxonomy (GTDB): domain Bacteria; phylum Acidobacteriota; class Vicinamibacteria; order Fen-336; family Fen-336; genus CAVPGH01. The sequence continues at coordinate 428,688 of CAVUMT010000005.1, forward strand.
CCTGCTGCTCGTACTCGCGGCGCTTGGCCGGGGTGTCCGGGATGACGGAGACCACCTGTGCGTCCACGACCCGGTAGAACGTCCGCCCCACGCTGGAGAGCGCGTTCATCGCCTGGTCGAAGGCCACGTTGCGCAGGTCCAGGTTGATCGGGGTGTCCTGGAACTGGGGCTCGAAGACGAAGTTGACTCCTACCGCCTTGCCCAGGGCCTGGTAGGCCTCGCGCAGGTTCGCCCCACGGAAGACGAGTCCGAGGGGCGCGCGCGCTTCCGGCCCGAGAGCGAGGCCGGGGAGCGACCTCTCCCGCGCGCGCTCCTTGACCTCGGAGAGCGCGAGGCTCCGGGATCCCGCGTCGCGCTGGGTCTCCACTTCGCGGATCTCCGAGGGCAGGGTGGTGGACGCCGGGTGGAGGTCGAGGGCGAGGCGGTACTCGTCCATCGCCTCCTTGTAGAGACCGCGCCCCGCGAGGCGGCGGGCCGCGGTGGTGTGCTCCGAGGAGGCGCGGATGCGCGCGGCCTCCAGGGAGCGCCGGTACTGGACGTTGTCGGGGTGCTCCTTGACCGCCTTCGAATACTCGAGGACGGCGCGGTCGTAGTCGTGCAACCGGTCCGCCTTCTCGCCCGCGCGGAAGGCGGCGGACGTCGCGCAGCCCGCGAGGGCGACGACGGCGAGGAGGGGAAGGGACCGGGCGAGCTTCATCCGCGCACGACGTCCACGCCGGGAGGGATCTCGAAGCGGAAGAGGCGGTCCGGGAGCCCCGTGTTCTCGCGGACGTCGTCGAAGCGGAACTGGCTGCGGTTGCCCTGGGCATCCTGCACCTGGATGCCGCGCAGGAGGCCCGAGGGCTCGACGTCCACGAGCAGGACCTCGATCTCGGGGTCGGCGGCGCGCGGGGAGAGCCGCACGCGGAAGACCCCTTCCGAGGGCGGGGTCTCGAGGCGCGCCTCGAACTCCTGCAGGAGGCCGCCCTTGCCCGAGAGGAGGCGCGCAGCCACCCCCCGTTCCTCGTCCTGGTCACGAACGATGACCTGGCGGTCCGCGGGGACGTAGAAGTAGCAGGTCCGTCCGTCGGAGACGAACGTCTTCTTCTCCGGGTCCTTGTACTCCCAGAGCATGCGGCCCGGGCGCTTGATCCGCACGAGACCCCGCTCCACCACCTCGCGGCCGAGGATGCCGGACCGGTAGCTCTGCACGAAGCGGGCGGTGAGGTCCTGGGCGCGAGCCTGGCGTTCCTCGAGGCGGCGCACCAGGCTCTGGGCCAGCTGCGCATCCGCCTCGGTGGTAACGGCGAGCGCGGCCAGGAGGATCGCGATCATGGCGCCGAGAGAAGCATGATAGCGTACCGTCGGCAATGTCGCTCATCGGCAACCTCAGCGACGTCGCCTTCGGCGACGTGCTCCGCTTGTTCGCCGCTTCGGGCAAGACCGGACTCCTCACCGCCTCCGCGGGAGGACGGCAGACGCTGATCCGGCTCCAGCAGGGCGAGGTCGTGCACGCGGCCGCCGGCCGCCTTCAGGGGGACGACGCCGTCCTCGACCTCTTCGGGTGGAAGGAAGGCCAGCTCGCCTTCGTGCCCGAGGAGAAGACGATCGAACCCAACGTCACGCTGGGGTTGGAAGTGCTCATCCTCGAGGGATTGCGGACGGGGGAGTCGTTCCACCGCAGGAACGAGCTGATTCCCCACGAAGGCGTCGTCTTCCAGGCCGCGCGAGGCCCGGAAGGGGACAGGTGTGTCCTCGTGGGGGCCCCCGAGTGGAGCGTCCTCCGCGCGGTGGACGGCGTGCGCGACGTCCACGACATCCTGGAGGCCTCCGGGCTCGAGCGAACGGAGGTCCTCCGCATCCTCTTCGAGCTGACGCAGGAAGGATTCCTGGAGGCGGTGGACGCGGAGAAGACGTTGCGCGCGCAAGCCCAGGGGCGCCCCGCGACGGAGGCGGCGGAGCTCGACGAGCGCCTGGAGCAGGAGTGGCGGATCTTGACCCGCTTCGCCGAGGGGGTCAGAAGCGTCGAAGTCCGCAACTTCGCCCGCAAGGGAAGACGGCTTCCCGTGTCATTCCGGACGGGGCTCGGACGCGAGGTCACGCTGCCGCGATCGGCCTTCTCGGAGCTGGGTCTTCGCGTGGGGGACGACGTCCACGTCCGTCCCGTGCCCTGAAAACTGTTAACATTGCCAATCCGGAATGCGGCTCCTGCCCGCTCTTGCCCTGCTCTCCCTGTCCGCGGGCGCCGCTCTCCCCGCGGAACGCCCCGTGCGCGAGCTGCGGGGACTCTGGGTGGTGCGCACCGCCCTCGTCTCTCCCGCGGAGGTGGACCGCGTGGTCGACGAGGCGACGGAGGCGGGCTTCAACGCCCTCTTCGTGCAGGTGCGGGGGCGTGGGCGACGCGTTCTACGACTCGCGGCTCGTGTCGAGGAGCCTGCTCCTCGCGCAGCAGCCTGCGAGCTTCGATCCGTTCGCCCGTCTCCTCGAGCGGGCCCGCCTCCGTGGCCTCGAGGTGCACGCCTGGGTCAACGTACTGCTCACCGCCCACTTCGGGCAGCCCTTGCCCGAAGGCCACGTGCTTCGGCAGCATCCCGACTGGGTCATGGTCCCGCGGTCGGCGGCCGCCGCCGCCCTGAACGCGCCTTCCGGCAGCCTGATGAGGCTCGCCGGCCAGGCCAAGGGAGACGCGGACGTCGAGGGCCAGTACCTCTCGCCTTCGGCGCTCGGCGTGCCCGAGCACCTGGAAGCGGTCGTTCGCGAGATCGTCCGCTCCTACGCCGTGGACGGCCTGCACCTGGACTTCATCCGCTACCCCAACCCGGACTACGACTACTCGCCCGCGGCCCTCGAGGGCTTCCGGCGATCGCGCGGCGAGGGTGACCTCCTGGGCGGTCCGGCTCGGAGTCCCCTCGCCTGGGACGACTACCGGCGGAGCACGGTGACCGTGCTCGCCTCGCGGCTGAGCGGCGCGGCGCGCAGCGAGCGCCCGGGGCTCGTGATCTCCGCGGCCGTCACTCCGGACGAGGCGCAGGCCGTTTCGCAGCGCTTCCAGGCGTGGCCCCGGTGGCTGGCGGAGGGCCTCCTCGACGCCGTGATGCCCGATGACCTACACGCCGGACAACCGCATCTTCCCGCGCAGGTCCAGCAGGCGCGCGCCTTCGTCGCGGGAGGACAGCGGCTCTGGGCGGGCATCGGAGCCTACCGACTCGATCTTCCGGGGATCGTGGAGAAGATCCAGCTCGCGCGGATCTCGGGGGCCAGCGGCGTCGTTCTCTTCTCCCACGAGTCGCTGGCGTCCACCGACCTCCGGAGGCTACGGGAGGCCGTGTTCACGCCGGCCGTGACGGCGGCCGGTCCCCGCGCCGCGGGGGGGAGCGTAGGCGCGCATTGAGGGGTACCAGGGGGGCGGTCCTCGTCCTCCTCGTCGCCGTCTCCTGTCGGCATCCTCCCGGCAAGCCGCAGCCGGCTCCCGCCGCCGCGACCCCCGCGCCGTCCTATCCCTGGGCGAGGGCCACCCTCGCGCGGCTCACCCTCCCCGAGAAGGTGGGCCAGATGATCGGCGTGCGCGTGGCCGGCCTGCCGAGGAACCCCGCATCGGCGGCCGCGCAGCGGCTGCTGCACCAGGTCCGGGCGCTCAAGGTGGGCACGCTCGTCGTCTTCGACTCGGAGGTCGGCTCGCTGCCCCGCCTCCTGAACGACCTGCAGGGAGCGGCCGACGTGCCCCTGCTCGTCTCCGCGGACATGGAGCGCGGGGTCGCCTTCCGCATCCGGCGCGGGGTCGTGCCGCTGCCCTACGCGATGGCCCTCGGGGCCACGCGCTCCGCGGACGCGGCGCGCTTCGCGGGCGAAGTCGCGGCCCGCGAGGGCCGCGCCCTCGGGATCCACTGGGCGTTCGCCCCCGTGGCCGACGTCAACAACAACCCCGCGAACCCCGTGATCAACGTCCGCTCGTTCGGCGAGGACCCCGAGCTCGTGGCCCAGCTCGTCGGCGCGTTCGTGAAGGGGCGCGAAGTCGGGCGGCCTCCTCACGACGGCCAAGCACTTTCCCGGCCACGGCGACACCGCGGTCGACTCCCACCTCCAGGTGGCGTCGGTGGCCGCGGACCGGGCGCGGCTGGACGCGGTGGAGCTCCTGCCCTTTCGAAGAGCGGTGGAGGCGGGGGTGGACTGGGTGATGATGGGCCACATCGCCGTCCACGCCCTCGACCCCTCGGACGCTCCCGCGACCCTCTCCCTGCCCATGGCCGACCTGCTTCGGCGGCGACCTCGGCTTCACCGGCCTTCTCGTCACCGACGGCATGGACATGGCGGGCGTACGCCCCGCATGGACGGGAGAGGCGGCGGTGCGGGCGGTGCAGGCGGGCGCGGACCTCGTCCTCCTCCCCCCGGAGCCCGAGGTCGCGGTGCAGTCGCTGGTGCGCGCGGTGAGGGAGGGGCAGCTCGCGGAGTCGCGCATCGACGAGTCGGTGCGGCGGATCCTGGAGACGAAGGAGCGCCTCGGCCTGGATCGAAACCGGCTCGTGAACGCGGAGGCGACGCTCAAGAGCCTGGCAGCGGCCGGAAGACATGGCCCGGTCCCTGGAGATCGCGCAGGCCTCGATCACAGTCGTCCGCAACGAGGGGCAGGTGCTTCCCCTCCGGGCGGAAGTCCCCCTGCGCCTCCTCCATCTCGTGCTGTCCAGTGACGTGAGGAACCCGTTGCTCCTCGGGATCCCGGAGGATGAGATCGAGGCGCGGCGCATTCCCGCGGAGACGGTGAGCCTGGGACCGGAGGTGTCGGCGGAGACCGACCGCGGCCCTCGTGGCGCGGGCTCCGCAGTTCACCCACGTCCTCGCCTCGTGCTTCGTGCGAGTCGCTGGAGCTCGCGGGAGCGCCGACATGTCGGAGAGCCACGCCCGCCTCCTCCAGGCCCTCGTGAGCGCGGGCCGGCCCGTGGTCGTGGTGTCGTTCGGGAGTCCGTACCTGCTGCGGCAGGTGCCCGAAGTCCCCGTCTACGTGGCCGCGTACGGCGGAGCGGAGTCGAGCCAGCGCGCCGCGGTGGGCGCGCTCTTCGGAGAGTATCCTGTCGCGCGGCAAGCTCCCGGTGACGCTGCCCGGTCTCTATCCCTACGGCCACGGCCTGGAGGTCCCGAAGCACGACATGACATTGCGCAGGGCGACGCCCGAGGAAGCGGGCTTCCGGCCGCGGAGGGCTCGACGAAATAGACGCGGCAATGGGAACGGCTCTCCGCGACAAGGCATTCCCGGGAGGGGTCGTGACCGTGGGGCAGGAACGGTGCGCTCGTGTATCAACGACCCTTCGGCCGCCTTTCCTACGAGCCGGGGGCGGCCGAAGTGCAGGACGACACGATCTACGACCTCGCGAGCCTGACGAAGGTGGTGGTCACGACCACCATGGCCATGATCCTCGTGGACGAGGGGAGGCTCGATCTCGGCAAGAAGCGTCTCGGACTTCCTGCCCGGCTTCCGCGGGGGCGGCAAGGAGAAGGTCACGGTCGCGCAGCTTCTCACGCCACTCGTCCGGCCTCGACTGGGGGGCGCCGCTCTACAAGGAGCTGAAGACGAAGGACGCCTACCTGCAGCGCATCCAGTCGATGGGTCTCGTCTACGAGCCGGGCACGAAGTCGCTCTACAGCGACCTTGGCGTGATCCTGCTCGGAGAGGTTCTGGAACGAGTGGCCGGGGAAGCGCTGGAGAGCTTCGCTTTGAAACGGATACTCGAACCGCTTGGCATGAACGACACCAGGTACCACCCCGCGCCCTCACTCCTTCCGCGGATTGCGCCGACGGAGCAGGACGTATGGAGAGGGCGCGTGGTGCGTGGCGAAGTCCACGACGAGAACGCCTTCGCGCTCGGGGGGATCGCCCCCCATGCCGGCCTGTTCGGCACCGCCCCCGATCTCGCCCGCTTCGCCCAGATGATCCTGAATGGGGGCGTCTACGACAACCGGCGCATCGTGTCCCGCGCGACCGTGGAGCGTTTCACGCGACGGGCGGGGATTCCCGGATCGACGCGCGCCCTGGGGTGGGACACCGCGACCGACGAGACGGCCGTCCGCAGCTCCACGCCGGGGACGCCCGGCTACTCGTCCGGGGGCAGCCGGACCTCGCCGGCCGCGTTCGGCCACACGGGGTTCACGGGCACGTCGCTCTGGATCGACCCCGAGAACCGGCTCTTCGTGATCCTCCTCACGAACCGCGTGCACCCGACCCGCGACAACCCGGCGGTCTTCCAGGTGCGGTCCTCGGTGGCCGACGCGGTCGTGGGCGCCCTCGTCCGTTGACGCCAGGTCTGCTCGCCGTCCTCCTGGGCGCTCTCCCCGTCGTGCAGGTGGGGCTCGAGCGGGTGGAGGCGGACGGGGGCCGGCCGATTCTCGGCAAGCGCGTCGGCCTCGTCGCCCACGCGGCGTCCGTGACCGCGGAGGGCCGACATGCCATCGACGTGCTCCGGTCGAAGGGAGTGCACGTCGTGCGTCTCTTCGGGCCGGAGCACGGCCTGCGCGGGACCGCGGCCGCGGGCGAGAAGGTCGGGAGCGGCACCGACGCGGCCTCCGGCCTTCCCGTAGTGAGCCTCTACGGCGAGCGCACGAAGCCGCGCGCGGGGGACCTCGCGGGGCTGGATGCGCTCGTCATCGACCTCCAGGACGCGGGCGTCCGCTTCTACACCTACGCGAGTACGATGCTCCTGTCCCTGGAGGCGGCGGGGGAAGCAGGGATCGAGGTCGTGGTGCTGGACCGGCCGAATCCCCTCGGCGGATCGCGTGTCGCCGGGCCCGCACGCGACTCCGCCGAGGATCTCCCGTCCAGCCTCGTGAGCATGACCCCGGGGCCCCTCGTCCATGGTCTAACCCTCGGAGAGATGGCCCGCTACGTCAACGATCGCAAGGCCCGTCCCGCACGTCTGACGGTCGTCTCCATGACCGGTTGGTCGCGCTCCATGACCTGGGCGGACACGGGACGGCCGTGGGTTGCGCCCTCCCCCAACCTGCGGACCGCGGAAGCCGCGCTCGTCTACCCGGGCACCTGCTTGCTCGAGGCCACGAACGTGAGCGAAGGACGGGGCACGGACGCGCCCTTCCTCCTCTTCGGCGCTCCCTGGCTGCGGACCGATCCCCTGGCGGCATTGGTGAAGGCGCCCGGCCTGCGCCTGGAGCCGGCCACGTTCGTCCCCGCGGCTTCCGCGGCGGCGCCCGAGCCGAAACACCTCGGTCAAAGGTGCCGCGGCTTTCGCGTACGCGTGGAGGATGCGACGGCAGTACACCCCTACGCCTTCGGCATCGCCCTCATCGCCGCCCTCCGCTCGACACAGCCCGAGCTGAAGTGGGTGCGGGACGGCGCGTGGCTGGACACGCTCCTGGGCACGCGGCGGGTCCGCCGGGCCCTCGAGGGGGGAGACGCGGTCGCCGCGATCCTCGCCGCCGACGGTCCAGGTATCGGGCGCTTCGAGCGCGACCGGCAGTCGGCCCTGCTCTACTGAGCGCGGCGCTCGGCGAGGGCCGAGAGAACGAGCTTTCGGATCTCGATGCCCGAGAGGCCCAGGCGTCGGCCCTCGGCAACGAGCTTGTCCGCGAGGGATTGCAGCCGGTTCCGGCGCTTCCAACGGGCCTCCCTCGTCTCTCCGATGAGAGCGGCCCGAGGGGCGCCGACCAGGCACGTGCCGGCTCCCGCGCGCGCCTCGAGCAGCCCCTCGTGCTCGAGCTCGCGGTAGGCCCGGGCGATCGTGTTGGGGTTCAGCTTCAGCTGTCGCGCGAGGACGCGCACCGCCGGCAGGCGCTCTCCGGGCTTCAGGGATCGGCTCGACACCGCCAGCTTGATCTGCCGGACGAGCTGCCGGTAGGGGGGATCGCCCGAGCCGCGGGAGACGTGCCATCGGGGGGTCATGGGTGGGGTACGTTAGTCTCGCCAGTCTCAGGAGGCAATCCCCTGGGACACTTGCGGCCACCATTGACCCGTTCGCGGGCCGTGGGTAATGTATTAGTACATTACCCACGGCCCGCGGGACAGATCGCCGCACTCCAGCTGGGCGCCCGCTTACGACGACGTGAACTCTCGAACGGCTGGTCCCCGGACACGGACGCCTGGCTCATACCCGCTCCGCTGGACGCTCACGAAGGGCCCGGCTGGCCATGAGACCGACCACGAAGGTCGTGGCCGCCCCCGTCGCGACGTTCCAGGTCCAGGCGACGCCGGGATGGCCGAAGAGGGCGGGGGCGAGGACGCCGACGCTCAGGCTGAGGACCAGGCCCCCGGCCATCCCCGCGAGGGTGCCCCAGGTCGTCGCGGTGCGGGTCAGGATCCCGAGGAGGAAGGCCCCGACCGTTGGGCCGGAAGCGTAGCCCAGCGCAGCCAGACCGGCCTGGAGGGCGGAATCGAGGTTCTGCGCGAGGATGGCCACGCCGATCTGCAGGAGACCCCATACCACGGTGAAGAAGCGCGCCACGCGCATCTGCTCGCCCTCGGTCGCATGGGGCCTGAAATACGGCACGTAGAAATCGCGGAGAGTCGTCGAGGCCATCGAGTTTAGCGACGGCGAGAGGGCGGCGGCGACGATCGCGGCGAGGATGAAGCCCGTGCCGAGGGCGGGGAGCTGGGTGGCCGCGAACGTGGGCAGCACCTCGTCGGTCCGGGTGAAGACGCGTCCGCCGTAGTAGGCCCAGAGGAGCGTGCCCAGGAACAGGAACACGACGAACTGGGCGAAGACGAGGAAGCCCGAGAGGACGAGCCCGCGCGTGGCGTCCCTCTCGCTGCGGGCCACGAGGAGGCGCTGCACGAGGTAGTGGTCGGTGCCGTGCGTGGCGAGGGTCAGGAAGATGCCGCCCACGATGCCCGCGGCGAGGGTGAAGGGCAGAGTGGGGTCGAGGGAGACGTCGAGGACCCGCAGCTTGCCCGCGGCCGCGGCCGAGGACAACGCGGCGCCCACGCCGTTCGGGAGCTGGCCGATCACCGCGATCAGGCAGACGAGAGCCCCCGCGAGGTACACGACCATCTGGATCGTGTCCGTCCAGATCGTCGCGACGACGCCCCCCTCCTCCGTGTAGACGATCATCGCCACGCCGAGGGCGGCGATGCACCACCACTCGGGCACTCCCGCGGCCACCGAGAGCACGAGCGCGGCCGCGTGAAGGCGGATGCCGTCGCCCAGGGTGCGGTACAGGAGGAAGATCCCCGCGCCGAGGCACCGCACCGGGGTCCCGAACCTTCGCTGCAGGAGCTCGTAGGAGGTGAAGATCTCGCCCCGGAAATAGGCGGGCAGGAAGACGGCGGCGATGAGGAACCGGCCGAGGACGTAGCCGAGGACGAGCTGGAGGAAGGTCCAGTCGCCCCCGTAGGCGAGACCGGGGGCGCCGATGAACGTGAGCGTGCTCGTCTCCGTGGCCACGATGCAGGCGGCGATGGCCCACCAGGGCACGGTGCGGCCGGCGAGAAAGTAGTCCTGCACGGAGCGTCGCCGCCGCCCCAGCCAGATGCCGAAGGTGGTGATGCCCGCGACGTAGGCCACGAGCACGAGCGCCGCCTCGGGGGCGAGCTTCAATGCCGCGTCGTGAGCTTGGCCTGGATGACCTGAAGGGCGGAGTTGATGCGGGCGATCCGGCGGTTGCGGGCCTGGTTGGCCAGCGCGTCGTCGGCGGGCGGGGCTTCCGAGCGGGTCTCCCGCTGCAGCTTGTCCAGCTCGATCTTGAGGCTCGTGAGGTCGCCGGGAAGGAATCCCTTGAGCGCGTTCAGGCTCAGGAGGATGAACCCGTCCGCGACCTGCGCGGCCATCGCGGGAGCGCTCCCGCCCATGAAGTTCGCCATGGGATGCGGGAGTATAGCACGCGCCTAACTCGCGGGAATCAGAACTGGTCGGGGTATCGGGCCATCGCCGGCGTGTAGAGCGCGCGTATCCGGTCGACGTCGGCGGGGAGGTCGTCCGTGAGGGTGACGAGGGGGAGGAGAGCGACCGCCTTGCGCGAGTAGTCGAGTGCCACCGGCCAGACGGGCACCTCCGCCTGTCGCGCCATCCTGTGGAATCCCGTCTTCCAGCGCTCGACCTTGCCGCGAGTGCCTTCCGGGGACAGGGTGAGGAAGAGGCGGTCGGCCGACCGCAGCTTGCGCACGGCGTCCTCGACCACTCCCTCCGGCGCCGTGCGATCGACGGGCGTCCCTCCCAGCCAGCGAAGGAGGGGCCCGAACGGGGGGCGGAAGAGCGTGTCCTTGCCGATCCACCGCGCGTCGAGGCCGAGGGCGAGCATGGCCGCGATCCCGACCACGAAGTCCCAGTTCGAGGTGTGAGGGGCCACCACGAGCACGACCCGAGGGACGTTCGGCACTTCTCCGAGGAAGCGCCATCCCATCGAGGCGAGCACGGCTCGACCCGCGCCGCGGCTCAGGCGGCTCCCCCGGCTCGGGACGGCCGGCCCCAGAGGGGGTGTCACGAGCGGCGGGGGCGAAGGCTCAGGGCACGACCGCGCCGTTGAAGCAGCTGGTCACCTCGAGCACGGTGGCGCAGACGCTGAACTCGCCCGCGACGAGCGGGACCACCCGCTTGTTGAAGGGCTGGTTCCACTCGAGCAGGCGGATGCGCTCCTCGCCGTTCCTCACGAACCATGCGATGTCCGATCCGTGGGCGGACGGAGGGACGGTCCGGAGATCCTTGTCCTTGGGTGTCGCCGTGATGTAGCCGTCGCACGAGAGGGGCAGCGACTTCTCGGGGGCCGCCGGCTTCTGCGAGATGTCGTCGCACTCGAAGTCGTAGAGGCCGACCCACATCTTCACCACGACCTCGGTGACCGGTAGAGGGAAGGCCGCGGGACGGCACGCGTTCCAGAAGGAAGGGTACCCCCGGCGCACGAAGCCCGAGGGGCCCTCGATCTCGAACTGCTCGGAGCGGTCGTCGCCGAGCTTCAAGAGGAAGAAGTCCCGGTACATGTCGAGGGCGGCGCAATAGCCGCGCTGGCCGAGCGCGTCGAGGATGGCGGACGCGTAGGCGTCCCGGTGGAGGATGCGGTAGCTGCCCTCGCCCCTCTTCTCGGAGAGGTTGAAGTACTCCGGGTGCTCCCGCACCACCTGCTCGATCGCGGCGTCCATGTCGGCCAGGTAGAAGCTCGAGGAGCGGGTGCACGCGGCTTCGGCGGTGCCGCGCCCGGTCGTGCACCCCTGCTCGACCATCGGCGACGAGGGCGGACTCGTGGTCGGAGGCGGGGCGAACAGCGGAGCGGGAGTGGGGGAAGGCGCGACCGCCGTGGGGGACGAGCCGCTCGAGCATCCGCCGGCGGCCAGGAGGGGCACGGCGACGGCCAACACGCAGACCTCGGGTCCGAACCTCGGCATTTATGAGTCCTCCTCGCGAAACACCCGAGCCGAAGCCCGGTATCCGGAAAATAAAACGGTCTAGTTTACGCCTACTTGATGCAGACCGCGCGCACCTGCTTGAAGTCGGTGATCCCGCCCAGGACCTTCTGGATGCCGTCTTGCAGGAGGGTGGTCATGCCGTCGACCATGGCCTGCTTGCGCAGGTTCTCCACGGTGTCGCGCTTCTGGATCTTGCGCTTGATCTCGTCCGTGCCCACGAGGAGCTCGTGGATGCCCATCCGGCCCTTGTAGCCGCTCCCCCCGCACTTGGAGCAGCCCTTGGGGCGGTAGAGGCGGAAGGAGGGCGAGTACTTGATCCCGAGCTTCTCCCAGGCCTCGAGGCCGTACTCCTGCATGAGCTCCGCGAACTCCTCCTGGGAGGGCGCGTACTCCTCCTTGCAGTCCTTGCAGAGAGTGCGCACGAGACGCTGGGCGAGGATGCCGAGGAGCGCGTCCGCGAAGTTGAAAGGGTCGATGTCCATGTCCAGGAGCCGCACGATCGTCTCCGGGGCGGAGTTCGTGTGGAGCGTGGAGAAGACGAGGTGGCCGGTGAGCGAAGCCTCGATACCGGTGGCCGCGGTCTCGTGGTCGCGCATCTCGCCGACCATGATCACGTCGGGGTCGGCGCGGAGGAACGCGCGCATGGCGATCGCGAATGTGAAGTCGATCTTGGGGTGCACCTGGACCTGGCGCAGGCCGGGCTGCGTGATCTCCACGGGGTCCTCGGCCGTCCAGATCTTCGTGTCGATGCTGTTGATGTAGCCGAGGCCCGAGTGCAGGGTGGTGGTCTTGCCGGAGCCCGTCGGCCCCACCACGAGGCAGATGCCGTACGGCTTGTCGAGGATCGTCTTGAACTGGGTGATGTTCCACTCCGAGAAGCCCATCTTCTCGAGGGGAAGGGGCTTGCTCGCGGCGAGGATGCGCATCACGACGTCCTCGTTGCCGCCGGTGGTGGGAATGGTGGCCACGCGCAGCTCGATCGTACCCATCGGGCCCTTGAAGCGGATCTTGCCGTCCTGGGGCTTCCTCTTCTCCGCGATGTCGAGCTTGGACATGATCTTCAGGCGCTGGACGATGGCGTTGCGATGCGGGGCGGGAATCTCCAGGTACTTCTGGCAGTCCCCGTCCACCCGGAAGCGGACGACGGTGGGCGCGGTCTTGCCGTAGGGCTCGATGTGGATGTCGGAGGCGCCCTTGTTGTAGGCGTCGATGATGATCTGGTTGGCGAGCTTGACGATGCCGCGGTCCGTCTCGTCCACCTCGGGGGCGGCGTCCGCGGCGCCGCCTTCGACCTCGTCCTCCTCGCCCGTGCCCAGCTCCATGATGATCCGGCCCAGGTCCTGCTCCTCCACCACCGCGCTCGTGTCCCCGTAGCTCGTGCCGATGAACTCGAGGATGTCGGTCCTCATCCCGACGAGGAACTCGTGCCGGGGGGCGAGGTTCATGGCCTTGATCGCGTCGAGGCGGTTCAGGTCGTAGGGATCCTCGACGGCCACGAAGAGCGTGCCCTCTCTTTTTTCGAAGGGGGCGCAGACGTTCTTCTTGAGGAAGTCGAGGGGCAGCCGGGCCTTGAGGTCCTCCGGCATGGTGCGTCCCGCGGGATCCCAATACGGGCAGTTGTAGAACTGGGCGAAAGCGCGCCCGATCTCCTCGCGCGGGATCCTGTAGTCCTCCTCGAGGACCTTCGTGACGTCGATCTGGTTCACGCGGGCGGTGGTGATCGCCTTCTCCACGTCCTTCTCGGGGATGAGGCCCTTGTCCACGAGGTAGCCGAACTTGCTCGGCTTGTTGGTGCGGGCGGCGCGGTGCTGGTTGTAGAAGGCGATGCCGAGGATCTTGGCCAGCTCTTCGGCCGCCTCCTCGTCCTTGGGGCTGAACGAGCCGCCCCCGCGCTTGTTGACGAGCTGCACCACCCCGAGCAGGTACTTCTCGAACAGGATCGGCGAGGAGAGCACCTGGGAGGTGCGGAAGCCGGTGGCCTTGTCCCAGCGCTGGTCGAATCGAAGGTTCGCGTGGTGCCGTGCGAGCTCCGCGGCGTCGTAGGCGTTCTGGATGTTGGCGGTCTTGCGGGAGAGGGCGGTGAACCCGGCGATCGAGGCGAAGGTCTTGGGAACCCGGATCTCCTTCACCTCCTGCCCGGCCTTGAAGAGCGAGAAGAGCTCCTGGTTCTTCGTGTCGAGGGCGAACAAGGTGACGCGCTCCGCGTCCACGAGATCCAGGATCTTGTCCTTGAGGTCGACCAGGATCTCCTGAATCCCCGGCGCGGAGTTGATCTGGTTGGCGATCTCGATGAGGCGCTTCCTGTAGGAGAGCTCGCGCTGCGTCGTGTCCCCCACGGCCCGGGTCGCCATCGGCGCCTCCTCGCTTCGGATTGATTACAGACGACTTGGGTGAGGATAGCGGCCGGGGAGGGGAGGGTCAAGGATGGAGCGGGCGAGGGCGGCGGCCAGCCGCTCCGCCTCCTCCTGAGGGAGCGCCGCCGTCGTCACGCGCACGGCGGGCGGGCTCTTGAGCCGGTAACGCTCGCCCGCTCGCAGTCCCCATCCCGCGGCGCCGAGACGCGCGACCACCGCCGTCTCCTCGCGCACGGGGATCCAGACATTGAGCCCGCTGCGCCCGTGCGCCTCGATCCCGCGCCGCTCGAGTGCTCTGAGCAGGGCCTCGCGCCGAGCGGTGTAGAGAAGCGCCGCGCGGTGGAGGCGACGAGCCACGGCGGCGTCGGACCAGAGGGTGGCCACGAGGTCCTGGAGGACGTGGCTGACCCACCCGCTGCCAAGCGCCTGGCGCCCCTCCAGGCGGGCTACGGTCGTGGCGTCCCCGGCGACGACGGCGACGCGCAGATCGGGTCCGAGCGACTTGGAGACGGACCGGACGACGGTCCAACGCCGCCGCCCGGCGTGCGTAAGGGTGCAGGCGGGGGCACCCGAAACCGGGCCCGCGTGGTCGTCCTCGACGAGGAGCACGTCGGGCTGCGCGTCGAGGAGGGCGGACAGGGCTCGGGCGCGGCGTTCCGTGAGCGCCGCCCCCGTGGGGTTCTGGGCCCGGGGCGTGACGATCACCGCGCGGGCACCGGCGGCCAGCGCACGCTCGAGGTCCTCGGGAAGGACCCCGTCGTCGTCGAGGCCGACCGGCTCCGGCACGAGGCCGAGCGCCCCCACGAGGTCGAGCACGGCGCTGTACCCGGGGTCCTCGACGGCCACGCGGTCGCCGGGGCGGAGGTGGGCCTGCAGGGCGCGCTCGATGCCGTCCATCGAGCCCGCCACCACGCACACCGCCCCCGCCGGTATCCCGTCCGCGGCGAAGCCGCGAGCGGCGAGGCGGCTCAGCCGGTGGGGAGGCTCGCCGTACAGGCGGGGACGCCGCGGCACACGGCGCAGGGCGAGGGAGAGCGAAGGGAGGAGGGCGGGATCCGGCTGGCCTTCCGACACGTTGTGCACGCCCCGGGGCACGGCGATCTCGGGGCGGGGGAGGGACACGGGAGGGCGGGGGGCGATCCGTGTCCCCCGTCGGCCCTGGGCCACGAGGAGGCCCCGGAGGCGGAGGGTGCGATAGGTGGAGGCGACGGTGGCGGGGCTCACGCCGAGCCTCCGCGCGAGGTCGCGCACGGTGGGGAGGAGAGCACCGGGAGAGACCCGTCCTTCCCTCACGGCGCTCTCCAGGCTCGCCGCGATCGCGGTTGCGGTCCGCCCGGCAATGGAATATTGTACTGGCATGGTAATACGTTAGTACTATAACAAACTGAGGAGCCTGCGTCCATGAGCGAGTTCGCCTCCACCCCCCGCACGACCCTGAAGCGCCTGCCCAAGCGCGGCGTCTTCGACCGGGCCGCCGTCCACGCCATCCTGGACGAGGGCCTCGTCTGCCACGTGGGCTTCGTGGCGGACGGCCAGCCCTTCGTGATCCCCACGAGCTACGCCCGCAGGGACGACCGGCTCTATCTGCACGGCTCGGCGGCGAGCCGAATGCTGCGCTCGCTGGCGGGAGGGATTCCCGTCGCCGTGACGGTCACGCTCCTCGACGGCCTCGTGCTCGCCCGCTCCGCCTTCCACCACTCGATGAACTACCGGTCCGTGGTGGTGCTCGGGGAAGCCCGCCTCGTGGAGGACCCCGCCGAGAAGAGCGCGGCCCTCGAGGCGATCGTGGAGCACATCGTGCCCGGACGGAGCCGGGTCGTGCGCGGACCGAGTGCGGAAGAGCTCCGGGCCACGAGCGTCCTCCGCCTCGACCTCGTCGAGGTTTCGGCGAAGGTCAGGACGGGTCCCCCCATCGACGACGCCGAGGACCTGGGCCTCGACTGCTGGGCGGGCGTCCTCCCGCTGCGGCTCGTCCCGGGAGAGCCCGTCCGTGATCCCCAGCTTCCCGGGGACAGGGTCCCCTCCGAGGAAGTGACGGCCTACCGCCGGCCCGGTGCTCTGGCGTGACGGAGAAAAGCCCTTCGCGTACCCTAACGGGATGCGACTCCGGGAATGGCCGACAATCGCACTCCTCTCTCTCGCGCTCGTGCCCGGGGCGGTCCAGGCCGACGAGGCCTACCGGGCGGAAGTCCAGAAGTGGCGACAGGACCGTGAGACCCGCCTGAAGGCGGACGGTGGATGGCTCACCGTCGCCGGCCTTTTCTGGCTGAAGGAAGGCGAGAGCCGGTTCGGGTCCGACCCCGCCAACGACTTCGTGCTCCCGGCCGGGGCGCCCGCGAGGGCGGGCTCCTTCCTGTTCGGCGCAGGCCGGACCACCGTGAGACTGGCGCCGGACGCCGGGGCCACACTCGGGGGAAAGCCCGTGACCGCGGGGGTGCTCAAGTCCGACGAGAGCGGGCCGCCCGACGTGCTGTCCCTGGGCCCCCTGACGATGCAGGTCATCAAGCGCGGGGACCGCTACGGGGTGCGCCTCAAGGACCAGAACAGCGCCGCCCGAAAGAGCTTCACCGGGCTGCGCTGGTACGACGTCCAGGAGGACTACCGGATCGTCGCCCGGTTCACGTCCTATCCGGCGCCGCGGCCGATCAAGGTCCCGAACATCCTCGGTCAGACCGAGCCCATGCCCAGCCCCGGCTTCGCGACCTTCTCGTGGGCGGGCCAGGAGATCCGCCTGGAGGGGGTGCTCGAGGAGCCGGGGGCGGAGGAGCTCTTCTTTATCGTGCGCGACCAGACCTCGGGCAAGGAGACCTACCCGGCCGGCCGCTTCCTGTACGCGGGCCTGCCGAAGCAGGGGAAGATCGTCCTGGACTTCAACAAGGCCTACAACCCGCCCTGCGCCTTCACCGCCTTCGCGACGTGCCCCTTGCCGCCTTCCCAGAACTGGATGCCCGTGCGGATCGAGGCGGGGGAGCGGGACTACGGCACCCACGGCAAGGCCGCGGCCGCGAAGTAGCCTGTCGAAGCGGGACGGTTACTTCGAGTCGAAGACGAGGAAGTACTGGTGCGGCAGGAACGTGTGCTCCGCCACCAGACGGAAGCCCGCGGCCTGGAGCTCACCCACCACGTCCTCGCGCGCGATCTTCATCTCCAGGGGCGGGCCGAAGGAGAGAGGGCGCTTCTCGAAGTCCACGATCGCGATCCGGCCGGCGGGCCGGAGCATGCGCTTCAGGAGGGCCAGGTACTTCGGCCGCTCGTCGATGTGGTGCCAGGTGTCGCAGATGAAGACGAGGTCCAGGGAAGCGTCGGGGAGCAGCGGGTCGTCGGGGGCGGAGAGCACGGTCTGCACGTTGCGGATTCCCGCGTCCCGCAGCCGCCGGTTCAGGTGCAGGATCATGTCGGCGCTGATGTCGACCGCAAGGACCCGCCCCTCGTCGCCCACCGCCTGTGCGAGCCTCACAGCGAAATAGCCCGAGCCCGCGCCGATGTCGGCGACGGTGACCCCCGGCTTGAGGTCGAGCGCCTTCACCACCTGGTCGGGCTTCTGGTAGGCGTCCCGCCCCGGATCCTCGAGCATCGCGATGTAGGCCTTGGAGTCGCGATGCACGGCGTGCATCTGGTGCGGTGTTCGCGGCACAGCGTCCTGCCCGTGCAGGAAGGAGGCGCAGAGGACGGGGAGGATCATCGTCGCGGTACGAGCTCGGCGACGCCTTCGATCAGGCGATCGACTTCCTCCTCCGTCGTGTAGCAAGCGATGCCCGCGCGCACGACACCGTGGGCGGACTGTCCGAGGCGGCGCAAGACGGTGGCCGCGTAGAAGTCGCCGTGGGAGAGGAAGAGGGCGCGGCGCGCGAGCTCGGCCGCGACGTCTCCGGAAGTCCGCCCGGCCACGGTAAACGCGACGGTGGGGGTGCGTGGCCGCGACGGAGGCGGCCCGTAGAGCGTCACTCCCCGGATGTCCGCAAGACCGCCCCACAGGCGCTCGAGAAGACGCTGGCCGCGCTCGTGGAGGACCTCGAAGGTACGGCGGAGGGCGGCGCGGCGGTCGCCTCCTCCGGAGAGGGAGGCCACGAAGTCCACCGCGGCTCCCGCGCCCACGACACCCTCGTGGTTGAGCGTGCCCGTCTCGAGATGCTCGGGGGGATCGTCGGAGGCGGGGGCGACCTTGGGCACGTCCAGGTCCAGCAACCGGTCGTGCCGCCCGTAGAGAACGCCCACGTGCGGCCCGTAGAACTTGTAGGCGGAGCAGGCGAGGAAATCGCCGCCGAGCGCGTGGACGTCCACGAGGACGTGGGGCGCGTAGTGAACGGCGTCCACGAAGACGAGGGCTCCCGCGTCCCTGGCGAGGCCGGCGAGCCGCGCGACGTCGTTGATCGTGCCCAACGCGTTGGCGGCGGCGCCGATGGCCACGAGCCGCGGGCGGCCGAGCAGGCATCTCTCGAAGTCGCGGACGTCCAGCTCGCCGGAGTCCGGGTCGAACCGCACGGTGCGCACGACGGCTCCCCGCTCTCTTTCGAGGGCACGCCACGTGTCGGAGTTGGCGTGGTGGTCGAGCTCGGTCACCACGATTTCGTCGCCGGGGGCGAGCCGGCGGCCGAGGGCGCGGCCGAGGTGGAACGTGAGCGTCGTCATGTTCGCCCCGAAAACGATCTCGCCGGCGGTGGCCCCCAGGAAGTCGGCGAGGGCCTCCCGTGCCGAGTGAAGGGCCTCGTCCGTCTCCGCGCTCGTGGGATAGCGCCAATGGGTGTTCGCGTTGTGGTGGAGAAGGTAGTCCGCGACCGCCGCCGCGACCTCGCGCGGCACCTGCGTCCCTCCCGGCCCGTCGAAGTAGGCGACGGGACGTCCCTCGTGAAGCCGCTCGAGGGCGGGGAAGTGCTCGCGAATGGTGTCGACCGAGGCGACCGCGTCCGTTTTCGCGGCGGTGGGAATGCTGGTCAATCGGCCTCCGGGGGTCCCGAGGATATATCAAAGTCGGCCGCTCTCGGGCCCGAGAGCGCGGACGCGGCGATGCCCAGCTGGCCAAGCCAGTAGAGAAGGATGATCGGGTACCGAGCCTCGGACAAAGGGGCGTGGAAGCGGTCCAGGGCGATGAGGGTGTCGCTCGCCGCGAAGAGCAGCGCGCCGGCAAGGCCGAACCGCGCCCTCCTCGAGCCAAAGGCGGCTTCGACTCGCGCCCCCGCGCGCCACAACATCGTGCAGATCGCCGCCGTGTAGACGAGGACGGGCCCCGCCTGCGGCCCGAGACCGGGGAGCAGGAAGAGGTAGACCGAGATCCCGTAGAGAGCGAAGGGTACAGCCCATGGGAGTGCGCTTCGGCGCGTCTCGGAAAGGAAAGCGAGGGCATAGGCGAGGTGAGCGACCAGGAAGGCGGCCAGTCCCGGAAGAAACCGACCGAGCTCGAGAAGGAGGTCGCCCGCGGCGGAAAAGAGGAGCCCCGCGACGACGAGCCGAGAGAGCGTTTCCGAGCCGCACGCCGCGACCCACGCCGCCAGGCAGAGGACGGGGACCGCCTTGGCCGCGAGTCGGAGCGGCGGGCTCGGCAGGGCGAGGCCCAGGAGGTACAGGGCGGCTGCGGCCAGCCCCACGGCCAGGAGGTGGCGTCCGAACGGAGGAATGCGAGGCTTCACGGTAGCATTCTCTCGTGCCTGCCCCGCTGCCGATCGACGAGCACCTGCCCGCCCTGCGCGCCACGCTCCTCCGACACCGCCGGCTCGTGCTCGTGGCCCCTCCCGGGGCGGGGAAGACGACGCGCGTGCCCCCCGCGCTCGTGGGAGAAGGGCCGGTGTTCCTGCTGCAGCCCCGGCGGGTGGCCGCTCGGTCGATCGCGGCTCGCATCGCGGAGGAGCAGGGCCAGACCCTCGGCCGCGAGGTGGGTTTCGAGGTGCGCTTCGAGCGGCAGGCCTCGCCGGAGACGCGCCTCCTCGTGGCCACCGAAGGCATCCTCACGCGGCGGCTCCAACGGGATCCCCTGCTCGAGGACTTCAAGACCGTGGTCCTCGACGAGTTCCACGAGCGCAGCCTTCAGGCCGACCTCGCCCTCGCGTTCCTGAAGCCCGCGCTCGCGGCGCGACCCGACCTGCGCGTGCTCGTGATGTCGGCGACGCTCGACGCGGGCCCCGTGGCCGACTTCCTAGGAGGCTGCCCGGTGCACGAGGTGGACGTCCGCCCCCATCCCGTGGAGGTTCGATACGCGCCCGGCGTTGCCCCGGAGGCCGCCGTGCGCGAGGCGATGCAGGGGCCCGGGGGTCACGTCCTGTGCTTCCTCCCCGGGGCGGGAGAGATCCGCGACGTCATGTCGCGGCTTTCCGGCGGGCTCGAGGTCTTCCCACTGCACGGCTCGCTGATCGTCGGCGGACCAGGATGCGGCCCTGCGCCCCGGCCGGGGGCGGCGGGTGATCCTCGCCACGAACATCGCGGAGACCTCGATCACGGTCGACGGGGTCACGCACGTCGTGGACGCCGGCTGGCAGAAGGTGCTGCGCTACGACGCCGCGAGGGCGCTCGACCGGCTGGAGACGGAGCGCGTGAGCGCGGATGCTGCGGAGCAGCGCAAGGGGCGCGCCGGGCGGACGGGTCCCGGCCACGCGGTGCGGCTGTGGGATGCGCGAGACCGTCTGCGGAAACACCGCGAGCCGGAGATCGCCCGCGTCGACCTCGCGGGGCCCGTGCTCGACGTCCTCGCGTGGGGCGGGGACCCGCTCACCTTCGAGTGGTTCGAGGCTCCGGAGCCCGAGCGTCTCCGCGTCGCGTACTCGCTCCTGGAACGGCTCGAGGCCGTCGAAGGGCGCCGCTTGACCGCCCTCGGGGAGAGGATGCGCGCCCTCCCTCTGCCTCCGCGCCTCGCCCGGGTGTTCGTGGAAGCGGGGGAGACGCCCCGAGCGGCGGCGGCCTGCGCGTGGCTGGCCGAGCGGCGGCCCGTCACGGGCGGAGGCGATGCCGCGACCACGGACTCCGACGTCTTTCCCCTTCTCGATCGCATGGACCGGGCGCCCTGGAGGGTCGTGCAGGCGGCCCGCCAGCTCGCGCGCATGGGCGAAGCCGCAGACGGGAGAGCGTCGGGCCCGGACGACGACCAGAACCTGCGTCGCGCGTTCTTGGCGGGGTTCCCCGATCGGCTGGCCCGGCGACGCGAGGGGGGATCGAATCGACTGCTGCTGGCGTCCGGGCACGGTGCTCGTCTCGCGCGCGAGAGCGGTGTGCGCGGTGCTACCTGGCTCGTGGCCCTCGACGTGTCGGCGGGCCTTCCGGGGCCGGGCTCGGAGGCGCTCGTCCGGCTGGCGAGCCGCGTCGAGCGCGAGTGGGTGAGACCGACCGCCTCCTCCGTCGTCCATCGGTTGGAGGGGGACTCCGTGCGCGCATTCGCGCGCGATTCGTACGACGCGATCGTGGTGGAGGAGCGCCCGGTGCCCCCCGACGCGGAGGAGGCTGCCGCCCTCGTCGCGCAGGCCCTGCTCGAGCGCGACCTCGGCGAAGAGAACGAGCGGACGCGACGCCGACTCCGTTTCTCCGGCATCGGCGTCGACCTCGAGGCCCTGCTCGTCGCCGGGAGCGTGGGGAAGGTCCGGGTGCCCGTGTTGGATCTGCTGGCGCTCCTCCTCTCTGCGGATCGGAGCGCGATGGAACGGCTGGCCCCGGACAGCGTGCCCCTGCCCAGCGGCCGCCGGGCGCGCCTTGAGTACCGGGAGGACGGGACGGTCATCGCCTCGGTCAAGCTGCAGGAGCTCTTCGGGCTGGGGGAGGCTCCCCGGATCGGGCCGGGCAGGGAAGCGGTGACCCTCGAGCTGCTCGCTCCCAACGGGCGCCCGGTTCAGACGACGCGCGACCTCCGGGGTTTCTGGGAGCGAACCTACCCCGAGGTGCGAAAGGAGCTTCGCGGACGATACCCGAGACATCCGTGGCCGGAGGATCCCTGGACCGCCATCCCCACGCACCGGACTCGCCGACGCGGGTGAGCGCTCCGGCTCAGGCGGACGCGGAGATCAGGCCGCGCAGGGCCTCCTCGGCCGTTGCGGCGGGTCCCCACTGGAGCCCGTAGCGCAGGTCCGAGCCCGCGCCGCGCTCCGGATACGCATCCCCCCAGACGACGACTCCCGAGGCGAGGAAGGGCTGGGGCTCGCGCGCGAAGCTCAGCCGAAGCACCACTGTCTCGCCGACCTTGAAGCGGCCGTTCGTCCAGACGCAGACGCCGCCTTCGGAGATGTTGGCCACCACTCCGTAGGCGAACGGCATGCCGTGGTTCTCGATGACGACCGTGATCGCGCTACGGGGAGTGATGCGGACGCCGTTCCTCTCCCTCATTCGAACCCCCCCCCTTCACCGAGCGACGTGTACGGCTCGGGGTTGGGAGGGTGGGCGACGACCCCGCGCGTCTGACGCTATTACGAGGCTACGACCGCCGGGCCGGGGCGGTCAAGGATGGTCCTCGAAGCATGTGACGACCGACACACCACGGGACGACGATCGACGCGCTGCGTCCACACCTTCCTCGGTGTCCGGGTAGCGGTTTCCCGAGGAGCGCTGGAGCATCAGGGCCACCGCCAGCTTCTCGCGAGTGGAGAGATCGATCGTGTCGTAGAGCTCGGGCCCGCTCCACATCACGTCGCCCACCCGGGGGGAATGAGCAAGCCCGAAGGCGTGGCCGATCTCGTGGATGCTCAGGGGAATGCGCCGCGCCAGCTCGATGCTGCGCAGCGTGATCCGGGCGCGTACGACGGAGGCGCCCGAATACTGGCGGCGCGTCACTCCCGCCGCCCCCTTGGACAGGATCGCAGGGTCCGCGGGATCCACGTCGATCTCGACGATCGTGCCCGCGGCGGACGGGATCCCGAGCGCGAAGACGACCTCTCCGCGGGTGGCCGCGGTCCAGAGATGCGCGGCCTCGTCGATGGCGTTGAGCGCGGCCCGGTCCGCGACGAGGTCGCGCGAGGGCACGAGAGTGACCATGCCCTGGTTGACGCGCCCGAGGGGCTCGCCCCCGTCGGCGCAGCCGGCGGCCGCGCAGTTGTATACGAGTCGGGCCGTGTACTCCTCGTCGAGACCGGTGGCGCTTATCCGGGGCCACAGGCTGAAGCGCTCGCCGCGCGCGAGGGCTCTCCGCTCGAGGAAGCCGCTGGCCTCGATGCTGAGCGCGGTGCCCCGGTCGATCGCCACCACCCCGGCGCCGTCGGTGACGTAGGAGCGTCCGTCGGTCGTGACGCGCGCCGCCGCCACCGGGAGCAGGCTCTCCCCCGACACGAACGTCAGGGTCAAGGGACCCGTGAGAACGGGAGCGGACCCGCTGGGATTCCGCTCGCCGGGGACGGGGGGAGCGGCGGTCATGACGGACGGGGAGGACGGCGTTTCGACGGACGGGGAGCCTGGCACACCGGGAATCTCCCGCTGCGCGTTGTGACATGCGACACAGGTCAGAAGGCCGAGTCCAATGGCCAGCCGCCGCATGGAGCCCTCCCCACTTCCGTTGTGCAAGCCCCAGGCCAGAATCGCGGGCTTGATAGGCCTGACCTTAGAGCGGGGATGCGGCTCCATGACCACGACTTTCTGTCCAAGGGTGACCACTTGTGGCCGGATTGCCGCCCCGCGATCTCCAGGAACTTGGAAGGGAGACTTCGGCTAATCGGAAGGGTACTTCGACATGACGGAAGCGGCGACCCGGCGCGAGAGATTGTGGTACCGGGGGCTCGCGACGGCGAAGACCTCGCGCGCGAAGGCGCGCGTGCGCGCGTGCCGGCCGAGCGCGGTGTAGAGCGGCCGAAGGTACTTCATGCGGCCCACGCGGGTCAGCACCTCGCGCATTCGAGGAAAGGCGGACTCGTAGTCCGACCCGGCGGCGAGGGTCGAGCCACTCCACCAGGATCTCGTGGTTGCCCCGCCCGCCGAGCCCGAGCGCACCGTCCAGCCAGGCGCAGGAGGCGGCGTCCAGCTCGCGCGGCAGGTGCTGGAGGTAGATGAGCGTCTCCGCCGGCGTCCAGCGCTCGATCTCGTGGCTCGGCGGGCGCGCCCCGCCGGGGAAGCCCTCCGCGACAGCGGTGAGCGCCTCGATGACGGGAGAGCGGAAGACGGGGGCGTTCTCGGGGAGTCCGGCGTCGTAGAGCCAGCGGTGGGCGTCCACTGCGGACGCGACGCCGGGCAGCTTCGCCTCCAGGAAGTGCGAGGAACTCCTCGGTGGTGATCGACGTGAAGCGGAAGCCGTCCATGTAGTCGCGCATGAAGCGATCCCAGCGGTCGCGTCCCGCCGTCCGCTCCAGGAGCGTCACGAAGCGCGCGCCCTTCTCGTAGGGGATGCTCGAGAAGGCGTCGTCCGGGTCGAGCCCCGCGAGGTCGGTGCGGAGGCGCGTGAGCGGGGAGTCCGGCCCGAAGCGGCCGAGCGACTCGTGGAGGGCGGCCTCCCCGATCGCCCAGCCGAGCGCGGCCGCTTCGGCGCCGTGCAGGGCCTCGAGGATGCGCCGCTCCGCCCAGACGGTGAAGCCCTCGTTGAGCCAGAAGTGGTCGATCGTCGCGTTCGTGACGAGGTTGCCCGTCCAGGAGTGCGCGAGCTCGTGCACCACCACGTCCACGAGCGAGCGGTCCCCCGCGATGAGGGTGGGGGTGAGGAACGTCATGCGCGGGTTCTCCATGCCCCCGTAGGGAAAGGCGGGAGGGAGGACGAGCATGTCGTAGCGGTCCCACTCGTACCGACCGAAGAGGGCCTCCGCCGCCCCGAGCATCCCCTCGATCTCGGCGAACTCGTGGGCGGCGGCGGGCAGGGTGTCCGGCTCCGCCCACACGCGGGAGCGGGGCGAGAGATCGCGGCTCGCGAGACGGCCCACCGCGAGTGCCAGCAGGTAGGTGGGAATCGGCTGCGGCATCTCGAAGCGGAACGTGCGCGTGCGCGGGGCGGAACCCGGGGAATCGCCCGCCGGACCCGCGGACATGACGGCGGCCAGGCCCTCGGGGACCGTCACCGAGGCCTCGTAGCTCAGCCGGACGCGGGGGGTGTCGGGAAGCGGCGCCACGGTGCGCGCGTGGATGGGCTGGCACTGGGAGAAGAGGAAAGGATGGGCGCCCCCCGCCGTCTGCTCCGGAGCGAGCCATTGCAGCCCGAGCGCGTCCGGCGAGGTCTCGTAGGCCAGGCGGACCTCCCGCGTTCCCGCGGGAAGCCGGAGACGGAGACGCCGGCCGAGGACGGGCTCCTCGGGGGCGAGATCGAAGGGCACGGGAGCGCCGCTCTCGCTCAGAGCGCCCCGAAGCTCGAGGCCCTTCGTGTCGAGGTCGAGCGTGCCCGCGACGGGGGACGCGAAGGCGAGCGCGGCTTCACCCACGAGGCGCCGGCGGTCGAAGTCGACGGCCAGGCTCAGGCGCAGACGGCTCGGGCGGGGATGGTCGGCGTCGACGTACGAGTGCGGATCGAGACGCGCCACGGGCGGCGGTCGGTCAGCCGGGGAAGCCGCGCTTGACCTCGGTGTCTATGGCCGGACGCACCTCGGCCTTGAGGGGCGCTTCCGCCACAAATCCCACGGTCACCATCGTGTCGCTGGCGTGCACTCGCCAGGCCGTGAGGTGGAGGCTCCCGATGGGGACGGAGACGGAACGGTTCGGCGCCTGCTTCAGCGCTTTGTCCATCGCGGGCACGAGCCGGGCGGCGATGTGCTCCACCCCCGGGGCCGGCCACTCTCCGGTCCAGGCGGCGACCTCACCCTGCGCGTCGATGAGCAGGGCGCCGGAGGCCCGAGCGAGATACAGGCAGTCCTGCAGGATCTCGGCCCAGGGGCGCGGGGCTTCCTCCACCATGGTCTCGACGTCGGGGACCGCGTCGGCGGCCGCTCGCGCGGCGGCTTCGAAGTCCTCGTCCATGTCGGGTGTCGCGTCCGGCTCGGGACCGACCTCGTCCTCGCTCTCCATCGCGACTTCCTCGACCTCGGGCTCCGTCTCGTCGGGAGGAGGAGGGGGCGGTGGAGGAGGCGGCGGGGGAGGCGCGGGCCGCGCGGGCGCGGCCTTGGGGGCGGGCACGACCTTCGGAGGGGGCGCGGGCTTCGGAACGGGAGGCGGGGGCGGAGCCGGCTCCTCCTCCGTGAGCACCCCCACCTCCTCCTCTACGAGAGGGGGGGGCGGCGGCGGAGCAGCGGGGGGAGGCGGCGGCGGAGCGGGCGCGGGTCTCACCAAGGCGGGCGGCGGAGGGAGCTCGGGCGCGGACGGACGGGCGATGCGCACGGTTCCCGGGTTCGCGGGCGGGGGCGGAGCGCCCAGTCGCCCTCCGGGGAAGGGCGCATAGGGCGGGAGCGGGGCCTCCTCGTGGTCGCTCCGCGACGCCAGCCGGCTCAGCCTCCGGGCGATGCCTCGCGCGACGTCGAGGTCAGAGGAGCTGGCGGGCGGGCTTAGTTTCATCGGGCCTCTCCATGCCGAGGATGCGGTCCATGCGGACGTCGAGCTCGTCCGCGAGGAGGTCGAAGCGGCGCGCCTCCGGCGTCACCGCGCCGGCGAGGAAGCTCACGGGAATGCCCTGCTCGCTCGCGCGCGCGAACGCCTCGGCGCGGGGGACGATCGTTTCCAGGGCGTCGGGGAAGCCGTTCCAGATCTCGCCCAGCACGCCGAGGGCCGCGGTGCGGTCGCGCTCGACGAGCGTCGGCAGTATCCCCAGGAGCCGCAGCTTCGGGTTCTGCGTGGACTGAATGTGCTCGATGACGCGCAGGCACTGGCTGACCGAGCGGAGGGAAAGGCTCTCCGTCTGGAACGGGAGGAGCACGAAATCGGCCACCGCGAGAGCGGCCGTGGTGACGCGTCCCAGGCCGGAGGGGGTGTCGATGACGACCACGTCGGCCCCCCCGTCGACGCGGCTCAGGGCGGCGTCGAGCTGCGCGGGGTCGCCCACCTCGTGCTCGAACGTGGCCACGTCCGTGGGGTCGAGCCGTCCGCGGGGGAGGAGGCGAAGACCGGACAGCTGTGTGCTCATCACGGCCTGGGTGGGGTCCGTCCTGTTCATGATGAGCTCGGCGAGACCGGCCAGCTCGGTGTCGCCTTTGGCGAGGGAAAGCCCCACGCCCCCCTGCGGATCCAGGTCCACGAGCAGCGTGCGGCGTCCCTTCTCCGCGAACGCGACCGAAAGGTTGAGGGCTACGGTCGTCTTGCCCACACCCCCCTTCTGGCTCGCGATCGCCAATCGACGTGCCATCCCTTGTCCTCCCTGGGAGTTGTCCGAAGTTTAGCGCCCCCCGGCCTCGCCCGAAAGTCCGCCCCCCCCCGTTCGCATCTCCCTGAGCCGGGCCGCGATCCGGTCGCGCAACCCCTGGAGGAAGGCGGGGATCTCTTCCTTGTCCGCCGGAGCCTCGAAGGGTCCGAGGACCTCGCTCCGGGCGTCCACCAGCGGAAGGTTGAAAAGTGTGTCCGCCAGCCGCCGGACCCGCCAGCTCCCCTCGTTCACCACCAGGTAAACGGGGGTTCTCCGGTCCTCCAGGATCGCCTGCACCCCGGCCGACTTGAAGGGCCTGAGCTCGCCGTCGCGGGTCCGGTGCCCCTCGGGAAAGATGATGATGCCGTGGGGCAGCGTCCGCACGGCGGCGCGGATGAGGTCGAGGGCCCCCCGGGGATCGCGCCTGGGATCGATGAGGGGGCTGCCGATCATCCGCACCGACGCCGAAACCAGGGGGACGAAGCGGCCGTAGCGCTTTCGCGTCACGAAGGCGGGGACGAAGGGATCGGACAGGAGCGTGATCTGGCAGATGTCCAGCAGGGACTGGTGGTTCGCCACGATCACGACGGGGCTCTCCGTGGGCACCCGGCCGCTCCTCCGCACCCGTCCACCCCCCAGCACCGTGAAGCGAAGGATGTTGCGGGACATCCACTTCATGTAGCGGCTGATGAGCGGGAAGCGAAGGTCGGGTCGGAAGAAGACGGCGGGGACGACACCCAGGCGCAGGACGACGCAGCCCCACATGAAGAGGAGCCCGACCGCGAGCACGCCGAGGAGGCTCCGAAGGCTGCGGAGGAGCTTCCTCACGCCGGCTCGTTCGACGGGGCGACGACCCAGGCCACCGCCGTGGCGATCACCAGGAGGAGCGCGGCCAGGTACCAGGGTGCGGCGGGAAAGGCTACCGGCCGCTCCGCCGCGATGAACGTGGCGAAGGTGAAGGCGAAGATCCCCGGGCCGATGAGCATGGCCGTGCTGCGCACGGACCCGAGGGCCCCCTGCAGCTCTCCCTGCTCGGAAGGTGACACCCGCCGGGTCATCATCGATTGGGACGCTGGGCCGGCGAGCCCCCACAGGCAGTTGATCGGGATGGCCAGGAAGAAGAGAGCGCCCGTCCCCGCCCAGCCGAAGAGGGCGAAGCCCAGGGCTCCGAGGAGGAGCCCCGCGAAGAGCGTGCGCCGCTCCCCCAATCGCTTGACCGCCGGGC
The DNA here is from genome assembly GCA_963742595.1 of uncultured Acidobacteriota bacterium. GTDB lineage: Bacteria > Acidobacteriota > Vicinamibacteria > Fen-336 > Fen-336 > CAVPGH01. Next base: position 456,716 of record CAVUMT010000005.1, read on the forward strand.
CGACGATCGCCGCGGAGACGATCATCGAGCAGATGCCCACGAGGGCCAGGGAGTTGCCGACCGTGCGCTGGCTCCACTGGTACCGGTAGGTCACGTAGAGCACGAAGACGGTCGCGTACACCTCGTGGGCGACGTAGCCCAGGAAGTTGACGGTGGCGAGCCCGATGAGTGTCGAGTTGGACCGGAGGAAGGCGAGGGCTCCCACCGGATTGGCATTCCTCCACTGGATCGTCTTCTGGCGGCGCTCCGGGGGAAGCGATTCGGGCAGGACGAAAAACCCGTAGAGGGCGTTCAGGAGGCTGAGGCCGGCCGCGAGCCAGAAAGGCAGGCGCGGGTTCGCCGCCCCCAGCCACCCTCCGATCGCCGGGCCGAGGACGAAGCCGACCCCGAACGCGGCCCCGAGCAGGCCGAAGGAGCGGGCGCGCTTCTCCGGAGTGGTGACGTCGCTGATGTAGGCGAAGGCGGTGGTGACGCTCGCCGAGGTGATGCCGGAGAGCAGACGTCCCACGAAGAGCCAGCGCACCGTGGGGGCGAGGGCCATCACCACGTAGTCGAGGCCGAGGCCGAGGTTGGAAAGCAGGATGACGCGCCGTCGCCCGTAGCGGTCGGAGAGGAGGCCGATGACCGGAGAGAACAGGAACTGCATGGCCGCCCACACCGTGGTGAAGAGGCCGATGACCTCGGCCGCCTTCGCGGTCTCCCCGTGAAGGAAGCCCATGACGAGGGAGGGGAGGACGGGCACGACGATGCCGAGGGCCAGCATGTCCAGGAGCACCGTGATGAAGATGAAGCTGAGGGCGGCCGGGCGGCCGTGTCGTTCCATCCTGTCTCGGGCTCCTCCGCGCGCGGCGATACGATCTCACTTCTTGGCGCGCCGGTCGAGTCACGAGCCGTGCTAAGTTCTCGCCCTGTCGTCCAGGAGGGTCCCATGGCCGAAGGCGAGAAGAGCCGTCGCGAGTTCCTGAGGCTCGTTTCCACCGCGGCGGCGGTGACCGGAGCCGCGCGCACCCTGGAGGGGCAGGAGAAGCCCCTGTCCGGCTGCGCCAACGCCTCCGCCGACAAGCCCGTCCGCCTCGCCACGATCGGGATCGGGGGGCAGGGCACGTCGGACACGAAGGCCGCGCTCAGGGCCCCGGGGGTCGAGCTCGTGGCGGTGGCCGACGTCTACGACGGCCGCCTCGCGCGGGCCCGCGAGGTGTTCTGTCCCACGCTCGTCACGACGCGCGACTACAAGGAGGTCCTGGCGCGGCCGGACGTGGACGCCGTGATCGTGGCGACACCCGACCACTGGCACGTCCCGATCGCGATCGAGGCCCTCGGCGCGGGCAAGGACGTCTACGTCGAGAAGCCGATGATCCACACGGTGGACGAGGGCCTTCGGCTCGTGGAGGCCCAGAAGAGGTCCGGTCGCATCCTCCAGGTGGGGAGCCAGCGGGTCAGCTCGATCGTCTACCTGAAGGCCAAGGAGCTCCTCGCGTCGGGTGCCATTGGCGAGCTCAACCTCGTCGAGGCCTGGTGGAACCGCAACTCCGCGATCGGGGCCTGGCAGTACAGCATCCCCCCCGACGCCTCTCCCCAGACGGTGGACTGGGACCGGTTTCTGGGGTCCGCGCCCAAGCGGCCGTTCGAGCCGGTGCGGCTCTTCCGCTGGCGGAACTACGACGACTACGGGACGGGGGTCGCGGGCGACCTGTTCGTCCACTTGTTCTCGGGCCTGCATCTCGTCACGGGCGCCCTCGGACCGTCGCGGATCCTCGCCACGGGTGGTCTCCGCTATTGGAAGGACGGTCGCGACGCCGAGGACGTCCTGCTCGGCCTCTTCGACTATCCCAGGACCGCCGCGCACCCGGAGTTCACGCTTCTCCTGAAGGTGAACTTCGCGGACGGCGGCGGCGACAACTCGGGCTTCCGGTTCGTGGGACCCAAGGGCGTCCTGAGCATCGGGTCGGACGGGGTCACGGTAACGCGCGTGGCCCAGGATCGTGAGCCCGGCTTCACGATCGACACGTTCCCCAAGGCGCTCCAGGACGAGTTCCTCAAGGAGTACCGGGAGAAGTACCCGGACGCCGGCCGCGAGCTGCGCCCGATTTCGGAAGAGAAGTTCCGGCCGCCCCAGGGTTACAGCGACCTCGAGCATCACCTCGCGAACTTCGTCGAGTGCGTGAGGACGCGAAAGTCACCGGTGGAGGACGCGTCGTTCGGCTTGCGCGCGGCGGGGCCTGCGCTTCTCTGCAACGTGAGCCAGCGCGAGGGACGGCCCGTGCGCTGGGACGCCCAAGCCATGAGGGTCGTGACCGGGACGGTTGCAGGGGGACACCGGTGAAGATCGCTCCACGCAGCCTTGGCGTCGTCCTCGCCGCCCTAGTCCACCTCGCCGGCGCCACGGCCGCGAGCCCCCAGCAACCGCTGCCCGGCGCGGAAAAGCAGATCCCCAGGCAGACGGGCTTTCGGGTGTACCTGCTCGTGGACATGGAAGGCATGGGGACCGCGGTCAAGAGCCAGGAGGTCATCGCCGGTAACGAGGGCCCGACCTACGCCGATCGCACGGGGCCCGATTACTGGGCGCACTATCGCGAGATGCTGACGGAAGAGGCGAACGCGGCCATCAGGGGAGCGCGCTCCGCGGGGGCCCAGGCGTTCGTCGTGAACGAAGGGCACGGCGGCAACCGCTTCGCGAACCTCCTGCCCTGGGCCCTCGACCAGGAAGCCATCCTGATCCGCGGCTACCCGCGGCCGATGGTCATGAGCACCGGCATCGATTCCACGTTCGGAACCATGATGATGCTCGCCATGCACGCGTCGTGGGGCAAGCCCGGGGTGATGGCCCACAACTACGCGTTCGCGGACTTCAAGGTCAACGGTACGACGCTGAACGAGGTCGGGATCAATGCCCTCGTGGCCGGCGAGCAGGGCGTTGCGGTTTCGCTGGTGAGCGGGGACGACGAGCTCGCGAAGGAGGTCCGCGAGATCCTGGGCGACCGGGTGGTCACGGTCACGGTCAAGACGGCGCTCGGCAGCGCCGCCGCGATCACCCACAGCCCGACCGCCGTCCGAGGGATGCTCGCCGAGGGCGCCCGCGAGGCGGTGAGGCGCGCGAAGGCGGGCGAGCTCACTCCCTTCAAGCTCGCCAAGCCCTACCGCCTGGAGTTCTCGCTGCGCCCCACGTACCCGGAGAACACGATCGAGGGCATGGAGGGCGTCGCCAAAGGGTGGGGTCTCGAGAAGACCGGCCCTCGCGCGTACCGCTGGACGACGTCCGAGGCGAAGCAGATCGCGTACCTGCTCGACGCGATCGAGCTGGTCGTGCTGCCCTAAGGAGGAACGATGACGCGCAGAGCAACCGTCGTGCTGGCGCTCCTGAGCTTCGCGACGGGCGGCGAGGCGGGAACCAAGTTCAAGTCGACCTGGAAGCCGCCCGACGCGGCTCCCACGAACTTCCGGGGCCAGAAGGTCGCCGCCCTCGTGATGCTCGAGGACCAGAAGCAGCGCATCGGCGTCGAGGACGAGCTGGCCTACGCCCTCCGGGTCCGGGGAGTAACGGGTGTGGCCGCCCACACGATCGTGCCGCCCGAGGAGCTGAAGGACAAGGAGAAGGTGCGGGCGCGCCTGGACCAGGCGGGGATCGCGGGTGCCGCCGTCCTGCGTTCCGTCAACAAGGCGACGGAGCTGACCGAGGGTGCCTCCTACTGGGTCGCCAGCTACTCCACCTTCTCGGGTTACTACGGATACGGCTGGGGGGGCGTGTACGATCCCGGCTACGTCACGATGGACAGCCTCTTCATGGTGGAGACCCTGTTGTTCGACGTGAAGGCGGACAAGCTCCTGTGGGGGGGCCTCAGCGTGACGAAGAACCCCAAGCGCGTCGACGAGTTCATGAAGGACCTCGTCTCTTCCGTCGCGAAGCAGCTGGAGAAGGAAGGGCTCATCCGCAAACCTCCCTCTGCTCGATGAGGCGATCGAGTCAGAGGGAGGTGGGCCCTGCGCGCCGGCGTTGCCCGCCTAGAACGACAGCCGCACGCCGAGCTGGATGTCGCGCGGGTTGTTGCGGTCCTGGTTGACGTAGCCGAAGGTGCCCTGGCGGGGATTCAGGATGGGGTTCCAGAGCACCGTATAGTTGAGCGCGTTGATCGCCTCCACCCGTATCTCCAGCGTCATGCCGCGGGGGAGGGTGAAGTCCTTGTAGAGCCCCACGTCGAAGAGGTGCAGGTCGTGGGTGCGCACGTCGGGGAGCGTCGAGGGGAAGTTCCGCACGTTGTTACCGAGGTTGATGCGGGGATCGTTCACCCCCGTGCCGCCCGCGACGTAGAACCCCGAGGTGTCCCACGCCGGGTAGTCGAGACCCGCGATCCCGCGGTCCGTCTTCTCGCCGATGTTGGACTTCAGGTCCCGGGGGTCCCGAGCGGGGTCGTAGTACAGGTTGGACGCCCACGTGAGCGGGAATCCGGTCTGGTACTGGTAGCTCGCGCTCAGGCGCCAGCCGCCGAGGACGCCTTCCTTGATCCCGCTCCAGTCGCTTCCCCACTTGTGGCCGCGGCCGAAGGGGAAGGCGAACGTGGCGCCCGCCGTCACGCGGTTCGGGCGATCGTTGGGGGAGACGCGATCCTCGAGGGAGGCGGCGGGGTCAGAGGAGTTCAAGTAGCCGAGCTTGTCCCGCGCCCGTGAGCGCGTGTAGGTGGCGATCAGGGAGTTCCCGTTCGAGAACCTCTTCTCGACTCGGAGGGTCCCCGCGTCGTACCGATCCGAGCCCACGTACTCTTCGGTGGCCACGCTGGCCGTCCCCCCCACGCCGATGTTGCCGGGGGCGTTCAGGAGCGTCCCGTTCGTCGAGCCCCCGAGGAACTGCGGGTAGAGCCGAAGGAGCTGCCCGCGCGCGATCGTGGCCCCGTTCAACCCCGTCCCGGGCAGGAGGCCCTGGAAGGGATTCGGGACCTGGGCGCTCAGGTAGGACTCGTTGGCGTTGTCGCGTGTGCGCAGCGTCGAGAGGTACTCGAGCGGGATCCCGTTGAGCTCGCGGACCACGGGGAGATTGGTCCCCCGCGAGCCGACGTAGGTGAGCTCGACCACCCACCCGGCCCCGAGGTCGCGCTGGATCCCGACCTGCCATCGCGTGTAGTAGGGGGTCTTCCTCTCCGAGGGGACGATCGTCCCCAAGGTCAGTCCGAGGGACGAGGCGAGGCCGAGGGACGAGCCCGCGGGCTGGATCAAGCTGCCACTCGGGATGGGGTTCGTGAGGTCGGTCAGGAAGGTGGCGCCGTTGTTGGTCGTGGTGATGACGCCCGTGGGCTGGGAGAAGCCGGACTGGTTGCCCGCGTCGAAGTAGAAGGGGTAGCTGAAGAGGCCGATCCCGGCGCGGACGACGGTGAGGGGGTCGATCGTGTAGGCGAGATTCGCACGGGGCAGGGCCTTGAACAGCGTGTCGTAGACGGGTCCATCCGCGAAGAGCACGCCGCCCTTGACCGCGAAATCGCTCGCCGGGATCTCCGGGATCGGGTTGCGGGCATAGGCCAGCCTCGCCTGTGGCTCGATGGGGCTGGCCGCGGCGGCGTCGAAGCCGGCGAGGTTGCGGTTCTCCGCCTCGGTCATGCCCTGCTCCAGCTCCAGCCGCACCCCGAGGTTCAGGACGAGCTTTCGGTTGACGCGCCAGTCGTCCTGTAGGAAGAGGGCGTGCGAGGTCTGGCCGTACTCGGCGGGCGAGGCGATCTCGAACTGGCTGGCCGTGCTCCCCGGCGTCGCCACCGTGTTCGTGCCCGTGGTGGGGAGTCCGAGGAGGAACTGGGCGAACATCTGGGGGATGACGTCCGTGGGCGCTCCGTTGTTGGCCCGGGTGTAGGCGCCGTTGAAGTGGTAGCGGCCGGCTCCGTAGCCCTCGTTCGTGATGTCCCAGCGCCGGTATCGGAGCTCGTACCCCGCGCGCAGCGAGTGGTCGCCGCGAACGTGGGAGACGGTGGGGGCGAACGAGATGTTGTAGAACGGCCGGTCGAACCCGACGCCGTAATCGGACCGCTGCGAGCCGAGCGTGGCGATGCGAGAGTTGGAGTTCGTCCCCGCGCTGAAGTTGCTGAAGGTGACGAGGGGCAGGTAGCCGTAGTCGCCCATGAGGGCAGCCGCGGTGGGGGAGAAACCCAGGGACGCCGGGTCGAGGTTGCCCGCGGGGTCCCGCCACTCGCCGAACCGGGAGAACGCGGCGCGGACGTCGAAGAGAAGGGTGCTCGAGTGGCTCGACGTGTAGCCGACGGCCACCCCGGTGTTGCTGCGGTAGTCGAATCCGCGCGTCGCCGCGAAGCCGTTGACCTCGCCTGCCCAGTCGTAGCGGTCCTCCTGCCGCTTGTTCCAGTATCCCGAGAGGAACAGCCGCCTATTGGAGCCGAAGTTGTGATCGATGCGGCCGAGCACGGCGTCGTAGTCGTAGGGCCGGACCTGCTCCGCAAAGTAGTTGTCCTCGCGGCCGGGCTGGTTGGGCTCGGGGTAGTAGCGTAGGTAGTTGGCGGCCACGGGGTTGATGCGCCCGGCGGGAATGACGTTGCCGGGGAAAGGCGTGCGCTGGTTGTTGCCACCGCTGGCCGTGAAGGGGTCGTAGACGAGGTCCGCCCATTCCGAGAAGTTCCCCTGGCGCATCAGCATCGTGGGCACGGTGTAGGTCGCGGGCTCGGTCTGCACGTCGCGCAGGTGCTCGTACGACATCATGAAGAAGGTACGGTCCGGGATGACCGGCCCCGAGAGAGTTGCGCTGAAGCGGTTGTAGGTGCGAGTGTCCTTTTCGCCCCCCGCCCGCTCCGTGAGGAGCCGGGTCTCCGACCGGCTGTCGTCCCGGTTGAAGTACCCGACGGTCCCGTGGAAGGCGTTGGCGCCGCTCTTCAACGCGAGGTTGACCACCGCCCCCGCGGTCTGCCCAGCCTGCGCGTCGAACGCGTTCGTCTGCACCTGGAACTCGGCGATCGCCTCCGAAGGGGGTGAGAAGCCGACGACGCCGCTGTTGTTCCCGGAGCTCGTGTTGTTGGGGGAGACGCGGTTCGGGGCCCCGTCGAGGGTGAAGTCGTTGCCCCCGAGGGCGCCGTTGGCGACGATTCCCGCCATGTTGCCGTTGTCCATGGGGCGGGAGAAGTGCAGGTCCGAGGAGTCGGCCACGCCGGGAGCGAGGCGCGTCAGCATGTAGGCCGTCCCGTCCGCGAGGGGCAGCCGCTGTATCTGGTTGCTGTCGATCACCTGGCCGGTCACCCCCGAGCGCGTGTTCAGGACGGGAGGCACGGCGATGACCTCGATCGCCTCCTCGACCGCGCCCGGCTCGAGCGTGACGTCCACGGGGACGACGTCCCCCACGCGCAGCTCGAGGGGTTGGCGAAGCACCGTACGGAATCCGGACAGCTCGACCTTCACCGAGTAGCGGCCGGAGATCAAGTACGGCACGCGGAACGAGCCCTTGGCGTCGGTGGTCGTGGTCTCCGCCACGTTCGTGCCGAGGTTAGTGACGGTGACGCTGGCCCCGGGGACCGCGGCGCTCTGGGTGTCGAGAACGACGCCCGTGATCGTTCCGCGGAAGTCCTGGGCTCGGCAGGGAGAGGCGGCAACGAGGGCGACGAAGACGAGTGTTGCCGGCTTGAGAAGCGAGGGACCTGAGCGCATAACAAGATCCTCCTCTGCAAAGCTCTACAGCGGATTCCTGTCGCCGTCATGATGCAAAGGTTTGGGGCGGTCCCGGTCGCGCGCACGACGCATTCTTTTCGCGGGGGAGCGCATCGGGAGATCCCGCAGTCCGGGTTTCATGCGGCTTCGGCTCGCAAGCCGGCCTGGCCCAGGGCATGCATGGGGGGCTGGCAGGGAGGGCTCCTTGGGATTCGCACTCGGCCCGCGTCGTGGAGCCTACGCCGCTATCGGCTCCGCCTCTCTGGCGGCGAGCGCGAGGCTATCTGCGGACGAGCACGAAGCCCTCGAGTTCCTGGATTCCCTGTACCGCTCGCTGTGCGCCATCCTCTATAACTACGTCCCCACCTCGGGGCACCCCGGGGGATCGATCTCGTCGGGGCGCATCGTGGCGGGCCTTCTCTTCGATTCCCTCGACTACGACTTCTCTCGGCCGGACCGGGAAGAGGCCGACGTCCTGTCGTACGCAGCCGGCCACAAGGCGATGGGTCTCTACTCCATGTGGGCGCTGCGCGACGAGATCGTGCGCCTCGGCGCCCCCGAGCTGCTGCCCGACCTCGGGCAGCGTCTGCGCCTCGAGGATCTGCTTGGATTCCGAAGGAACCCGGTGACACGGACGCCCCTCTTCCTGGAGGCGCGCGCGAAGGCGCTGGACGGCCACCCCACTCCGGCCACCCCGTTCGTGGCGCTCGCCACGGGCGCGTCCGGCGTGGGCGTCGCGAGCTCGATCGGCTACGCCCTGGGGGCGCGCGACTACTACGGCCATGAGGCGCCGCGAGTGCACGTGCTGGAGGGAGAGGGCGGGCTCACGGCCGGTCGCGTGGCGGAGGCCCTCGCCGCGGCGGGCACGAGCTCGCTCGACAACGTCCTCGTGCACGTGGACTGGAACCAGTCTTCGATCGACAGCGATCGCGTCTGCCCGGAGAACGGCCGCCCCGGGGACTACGTCCAGTGGACGCCGCCCGAGCTCTTCTTCCTGCACGACTGGAACGTGGTGGTCGTCGAGGACGGGATGGACTTCGATCAGGTGATCGCCGCCCAGCGACAGGCGGCGGGTTTCCGAACGGGCCAGCCCACGGCGATCGTCTACCGGACCGTCAAGGGATGGCGCTACGGTGTCGAGGGACGGCTGTCCCACGGCGCTGGACACAAGCAGTGCTCCGCGGGGTTCTACGCGGCCGTCGAGCCGGGTGGCCGCCCCGAGCTGCCGAGGTGCGAGGAGGGGCGGAGGCGCTGCGACTCCCCTTCCGACGGGCGCACCGTGATGGAGCAGTGCTTCTGGGAGGCCCTCGCCCTCGTCCGCGACCGTCTGGAGGGGCGGCGAGGGAGTGTTGCGACGCTCGCGAAGCGGGTGGTCGCCGCCCGGGAACGGCTCGACCGCCGGGGACGCTGCCCGATTCCCCGGGCGCCTCGCGTCGAGACCGTCTACGACATCTCCGGCTCCGGTAGCGCCCTCGTGCCCGACGAGCTGAGGCTGGCTCCGGGCGCGGTCACGACCCTGCGTCACGAGCTCGGTCGCGCGCTCGGATACCTGAACCGGGCCTCCGGAGGCGGCCTGCTCGTGGCGGCGGCCGACCTCCTCGGATCCACGAGTGTCGCGGCGGCGGCCGCCGGCTTCCCGGAGGGTTACTGGAACGCCGCGTCTGCCCCGGGATCCCGGGTCCTCTCGGTGGGCGGGATCTGCGAGGACGCGATCGCGGGCGTCCTCTCGGGTGTTTCCGGCTTCGGACACCACATCGGCGTCGGATCGTCGTACGGTGCCTTCATCGCACCGCTCGGCCACGTGGCGGCGCGGCTGCACGGGATCGGGGCCCAGGCCCGGCAGGCCGCGTCCGGCGAGCCCTATCGCACCATGATCCTCGTCGCCGCCCACGCGGGCCTGAAGACGGGGGAGGACGGACCGACCCACGCGGACCCGCAGGCCCTCCAGCTACTCCAGGGGAATTTCCCTCCCGCGGTGGCGATCACGCTCACGCCGTGGGAGCCGCAGGAGATCTGGCCGCTCCTCACCGCGGCCCTCGCCCGGCGTCCCGCCGTCCTCGTGCCCTTCGTCACCCGGCCGAGCGAGCGGGTGCTCGACCGGACGGCACTCGGGCTGGCGAAGCCGGAGGCGGCGGCTACGGGCCTCTATCTCCTGCGCCGGCCCCACGGCCACGTCGACGGGACGCTCGTCCTTCAGGAGAGCGCCGTCACCTACGCGTTCGTCGAGCACGTGCTGCCCCGGCTCGATAGCCTCGGGATCTCCGTCTGGGTCTACTACGTCGCGAGCGCGGAGCTCTTCGACCTCCTGCCGCAGGAGCGCAGGGAGGCACTCTTCCCCGAGGAGCGGGCCCGCGAGGCCATGGGCATCACGGGGTTCACCCTGCCCACGATGGACCGCTGGGTGCTCTCGACCTTCGGCCGGGAGAGGACCCTTCACCCCTATCGCGCCGGCCGCTACCTGGGGAGCGGCGACGGGGCTTCGGTGCTCGCGGAGGCCGGCCTCGATCCCGACGGCCAGTACCGTGCGATCCGGAGCTACGTGGAGGCCCGGCGCGCGGTCCTGGTCGGCGGATTCTAGTCGCCGCGCAGGGCGGCGATGGGGTCCACGGTGGCGGCGCGACGGGCAGGCAGGTACGTCGCGAGCGCGGCCACCGCGCACAGGAGGACCGTGCTCCCGAGGAGCGTCGCGGGATCGCTCGCGGAAACGCCGTGGAGCAGGCCCCCGAGGGCGCGGGTCAGCAGGAGCGCGAGGAGGAGGCCCGCGGCCGCTCCCTGGAGAGCGGGTCTCAGGTCCTGGAAGAGCACGAGCGCGATCACCGCTCGTCGGTCGGCTCCGAGGGCCATCCGCACCCCGATCTCCTGCGTGCGCCGGGCCACGCCGCGCGCCACGACGCCGTAGACGCCCGCGCAGGCCAGGAGCATTCCCACAGCCGCCGCCCAGCCGAGCATCTGTCCCCAGAGTCGCGCCACCCAGTCCGCGCGCTGACGCGCTTCCACGAGAGTGCGGACCTCGTAGAGAGGCAGGCGGGGGTCGAGGGCGCGCAGCTCGCGTCGGAGCGCTCCCGCGAGCGCGGCCGGCTCGCGCGCGCGGAGGACCAGCGTCAGGGTCCCGGAGGGCCGACTCCCGTAGGGAACGTAGACCTGTCCGGTGGGCTTCATGTCGACTCCCAGGATGCTCGCGGGCTCGCGGATCTCGCGGACCACGCCCACCACTCGGAGCCATTCTCCACCCTCGAGGCGGAGGCGGCGGCCCAGCGCGTCTCCCTGGCCCCAGTAGCGGCGGGCGAGCGTCTCGCTGACCACGGCCACGGCACGGCCTTCGAGAACCTCCGACTCCTGGAACCCCCGGCCGTCGAGGACGTCGACGCCGAGGGCGGAGAAAGCCTCCGCGGTCGTGGAGACGACGAGGGCCATCGGACGCTCGGCCGACGGGGCGGGGAGACCATCGACCTCGAGGGCCGCGCTGGACCAGCCGCCCCCGACTTCGTCGCTGACGGGAAGCGAGCTGAGCGCCGCCGCCGCTTCCACGCCCGGGAGCGCGTGGACGCGGCGCAGAGCCTCCTGCAGGAACTCCCCGCGCCCCGAGGCCTCGCGGTACGGGTCTCCGGCGAGAGTGAGGCGCGCGCCGAGAGCGCCCTCCGGACGGAACCCGAGGTCGAAGCGCTGCCTCTCGCGGAAGCTGCGGATCAGGAGGAGGGCGCCGCTCAGGAGCACCACCGACGTGGCGATCTCGGCGGCCACGAGGACCTGGCCCCAGAGTCGCGACCGGCTTCCCGCGCTCGAGCCCCTGCCCCCTTCCTGCAGGACGCTGCGCACGTCGAGACGGGCCGCATCAAGGGCCGGGAGCAGGCCCGCGGCGAGGCTGGCGACGAGGCAGCTCGCGAGCGTGGCGGCGAGGACGCGGGGGTTCACCGCCATCGTCGCCCAGAATGGAGGCTGGATGGGAATCCCTCCGGCGAGGAGGTCAGTGCCCCAGTGCGCGAGGGGGACGCTCACGAGGCCCGCGGCCAGGGCGAGAAGAAGACTCTCGAGGAGCCCGCGCGCGACGATCTGCCGCGGGCTCGCGCCGAGGGCAAGGCGCGTGGCGATCTCGCGCCGCCGGTCGAGTCCCTGGGCGAGGAGGAGGTTCGAGACGTTGACGCACGCGATGAGGAGGACGAACCCGGACGCGCCCAGCATGAGGACGAGAGCGGCCCGGATGCCCGGCGGCGTGAGCTCGTGCAGCAGCGGGGACGCACGGAAGCCCCATGCCGCGCTCGTCTCGGGGTGCTCGGCCGCCACGCGCGCGGCCAGGGCCTGGAGCTCGCCGCGGGCGGCTTCGAAGGTCGCGCCGGGAGCGAGTCGCGCGATCACGTCCAGGCCTCGGCGCCCCCGGTCGCGGTCGCCCGGGTCGAGCCGCAGGGGAGTCCAGACCTGGGCGTACTCCGGGAAGCCCCAGCCCGCCGGCATGCGACCCACGACCATGTGGATCTTTCCGTCGATCCGGAGGCTGCGGCCCGAGATTGCGAGGCCCGGCTCGAAGGCGCGTCGCCAGAGGCGGTCGCTCACGAGGCACACCGGCGGGCCGCCCGGGAGCGCCTCCTCTTCGGTGAAGAGCCGCCCCTCGACGGGATGCGCGCCCAGGAGGGGGAAGAGCGACGCCGTGACCAGCGCTCCCGGGATGCGCTCCGGTTCCTCTTCGGTGCTCAGGTTGAAACCCGCCCGGACGACGGCTCCCACGTCGGCGAGGGAGGCCGCTTCGTCTTTCCACGCGAGATACGTGGGGACCGATACCATTCGGGTCGCGCCGTGCGGGCTCACCTCGCGCATCGATGCGAGCTCCTCCGGTTCGGCATAGGGCAGCGGCCGGAAGAGCCAGGGGTCGGCCCCCGCGAACATCGTGGTGTGGACCGCGGTGCCGAGGGCCAGACAGAGGACCGCCAGGATCGAGACGCCGGGGCTCCGGGCCAGGGCCCGGAGCACCTTCGTCAGGCTCGACCCGATCGCGCGCACCCTAGTGGGCGGCGACGGCGGGGCGCGTGCCCCGGCCGCGAGCCAGCCGCCGGAAGAACCCGTGCGTGCGGTGGACGACGCCCGACGAGGGCAGGAACATGTACGGACATTCTCCCTCCACCACGGCGATGCCGAACTCCCGGCAGAGGCTCACCGCGGCGTCGCTCATCGCACCGGGGCCGACCCCGCGGTGAAGCCAGACTCTCGGGATTCCGGCGGCCGCGCAATCGCGCACGACCTGCTCGGCCTGGCCCGGAGGGGTCATGACGAGCGCACCGTCCACCGGGGGCTGGACATCCTGGACGCGGCGAGCGCAGGGGAGGCCCTCGACGACATCTCCCGCGGGGTTGACGGGAACGAGGTCGTAGCCACGCCGGAGCAGCTCGCGAAACAGCCCGCGGCTGAAGTCCCGGGGATCGCGCGAGACGCCGACCATCGCCAGGCGCCTCTGGGCGAGGAAATCGTTGGCTCGTACCGCTCGCATGTTCATCGACATCCTCCTTCTCGACTAACGGTCCGTCGTGGTTGCCCGCTCTCAGGCGGCGACCAGAGCCGCCAGGAGGAGCAGGATCAACAGGGGCAATAGTCGCTTCATGGCCGTGTCCTAGAGCCCGGTCCTCCGCGCGACGAAGGCCGCGAACCCCTCGCGGTCGCGGGCGGCGGTCGCGATGCGGACGAGCGCCTCCCGGAGATCGGAAAGGCCGGTGGCAAAGGACACGCGCAGGTAGTGGCGTCCCTGGGCGCCGATCGACCCGAACGAGCGTCGATCCATCGTCGCTACCCCGTGCCGGACGAGCAGGAACTGCTGGAGGAGAGTGGACGGGCTCGTCGTCTCGCGCTCGTCGAGGGGAAGCCGCCGCCAGGCGTCCGTCGCGCCCAGGGCCTCGCAGACGCCGGCGACGTTGGGAAAGGCATAGAACGCTCCCCGCGGCGTGCGGCACGTGATGCCCGGGATCCGGTTCAGTCCGTGCACTACCACGTCGCGGCGCTGCTGGAACGACTCGACCATGCGGGCGATCTCGGGCGGGCTCGCGGGGGACTCGATCGCGACCTTCGCCCCCATCTGGTTGTAGGCGGGGACGCACGAGTACACGTTGATGTTGAAGTTCGTGAAGACGGCGGCCTCGTGGACGGTGGGGAAGACCGCCCACCCCACCCTCCCGCCCGTCCAGGAGTAGGTCTTCGAGACTCCGGATGCGATCACCGTCCGTCCCTCCATTCCTGGCTCCGAGGCGATGGAGTGGTGGCGGGCTCCGTCGAAGACGATCGCCTCGTAGACCTCGTCCGAGTACACGCGGGCGTGCGGGGAAAGGCGACGCCGGAGAACGTCCGCGATCTCCGCGAGGTTGGCCTGCGTGGCCACTCCTCCCGTGGGGTTGGAAGGGAAATTGAGGAAGACGAGCTTCGTGCGCGGGGTGAGGAGGCGCTCGAGCTGCGCGCCCGTGAAGCAGAAGCCGTCCCGCTCGTCGAGGTGGAGGGGGACGGGGACGGCGCCCAGAGCGCGTGTGAAGGACTCGTAGATCGGGAATCCGGGGCTCGGGTAGACGACCTCGTCGCCCGGGTCGCAGTAGGCCTGCTCGCAGAAGCCGATGGGGGGTTTGCCGCCCGCGAAGACGACCACCCGCTCCGGGTCGATCTCGAGTCCGCGGCGCGCGCCCACGTCGCGGGCGATCGCCTCGCGCAGCGGGAGGAGCCCCTGGGGATCGCAGTAGTGGGTGAGGTCGTTGTCGAGCTGTCGCTTTACCTCCTCACGGATGTGCGCGGGCAGGGGGAAGTCCGGCTCCCCGAGGTTGCACCGGATGACCCGCCGTCCTTCCTGCTCGACGGCGCGGATGAGCGGGCCGAGCTTGAACGCGCTCTCCGTCCCGAGGAGGAGAGCTCGCGCCGAGAAGAGCCCCCCTTCGGAGGAGCGGAGCGGCCCGACACGCGACCGCGGGACGCGGAAATGGAGGACCGGAGGGCATCGCTTCGTGTGAGCACGCGACTTGTGCAGCATGGCAGCCCTCTGAAGAGGCCGGCGCCCTCTGGTAGACCACGTTCCGTGCCAGTCCGTCGGTTCGCGAGGGGGGCCGCCTGGTCGCCGAACGGCGCGCACGGGGTCCCGGGGCGCCGGAAGTTCCTTCGCGACGGCGCGTCGAGCGCGCGTTGCTTGCGCGCCAACCTCGGCGGCGTCACGGAAAGAAAACCGATCCTTCCGGCACCCCGGTTGCACAGTCCCTCCCCGGCCAGGAGGCGCCATGACCCGTCTGTGCACGCGTACCGAGCGACTCGTCACCCCGCGCGAGACGATGGAGCGGGAAGAGCGATTCGGTGCCCACAACTATCGCCCGCTGCCCGTCGTGCTCACCCGCGGCGCAGGGCCGTTCGTGTGGGACGTGGAGGGACGCCGCTATTACGACTTCCTCTCCGCGTATTCCGCGGTGAACCAGGGGCACTGTCATCCGCGGATCGTGTCCGCGCTGCAGGAGCAATCGTCCCGCCTCACCCTCACGAGCCGGGCCTTCTACAACGACCAGCTGGGGCCCTTCGAGGAGTACGTGACCCGCCTGTTCGGGTACGACAAGGTCCTGCCCATGAACTCCGGCGCGGAGGCCGTGGAGACCGCGCTCAAGATGTGCCGGCGATGGGGCTACGAGAAGAAGGGGATCCCCGCCGGCGAGGCCCGCATCGTCGTCTGCGAGGGGAACTTCCACGGCCGCACGATCACCCTCGTATCCGCGAGCTCCGACCCCGAAAGCTACGGCGGGTACGGCCCCTTCACGCCCGGGTTCGTGAAGATCGCGTTCGACGACCTCGAGTCGCTCCGGACCGCGCTCGAGGACCCAACGGTGGCGGCCTTCCTCGTCGAGCCGATCCAGGGAGAGGCGGGGGTCGTGGTGCCTACGCCGGGGTACCTCTCGCGGGCGAGGGAACTCTGCACGCGGTACCGCGTGCTCCTCGTCGCCGACGAGGTCCAGACGGGCCTCGGGCGTACGGGATCGCTGCTCGCCTGCGACCACGAAGAGGTGCGGCCGGACGTCCTCGTCCTCGGCAAGGCGCTCTCCGGCGGGATGTACCCGGTAAGCGCGGTCCTTGCGGACGACGAGGTCATGCTCGGCATCCGCCCGGGACAGCACGGTTCGACCTTCGGGGGCAATCCCCTCGCCGCCCACGTTGCCCTCGTCGCGCTCCAGGTCGTCGTGGACGAAGGGCTCGCCGAGAACGCCCGACGCATGGGAGGCCTCCTCCGCACGGGCCTGCGAGCCCTGCGCCATCCGATGATCGAGCAGGTGCGCGGCCTCGGCCTCCTGAACGCGATCGTCGTTCGTCCGACGGGAGGTCTCACCGCCTGGGATGTCTGCATGAGGCTCATGGACAACGGCCTTCTCGCGAAGCCCACGCACGAAAACGTCATACGCCTCGCTCCGCCCCTCGTGATCGACGGGACCGAGACGCGCGATGCGATCCGGATCCTCGGGGAGACGTTCGCCGGCCTCTCTTGGCGATGACTGGCCCTGGGTTTGCAAGCCGATCCTCGAGGAAGGAGATGTGTTCCATGAGGACAGAGTCCGTCGTCACGTCTGCACGCGCCGCGGCCGTCGCGCTGGCGCTCGCGGCCTCTCCCGCGGTCGTGCTCGCCTCTGGCTTCCAGCTCGTCGAGCAGAATGCAAGCGGTCTCGGGAACGCCTACGCCGGCCAGGCGGCGGCCGTCCGGGACGCGAGCGCCGTTTTCTACAACCCCGCGAACCTCACGCGCCTCCCCGGCCGGCAGTTCGTGCTCGCAGTAAGCCCGGTCGGCGTGCATACCGAGTTCGAGAACGCGAGCTCGACGACACCCTACCTCCCGGGCGCCCGCGTGACGCCGATTCCGGTGCCCCTGGGGACGAGCGGCGGGGATGCGGGCGGCTGGGTCCCCGTGCCCAACGGATACCTCTCGTGGGAGGTGGGCTCGCGCACGTGGCTGGGTCTCGGCGTCAACATGCCTTTCGGCCTGCGAACGGAATGGGATCCGGCGTTCGTCGGCCGCTTCAAGGCCTCGGAATCCGAGGTCAAGACGATCAATTTCAACCCGACGGTGGCCTTCAAGGTCGCGGACGCCCTTTCGGTCGGCGCGGGCGTCAACTACCAGGGCCTGGACGCGACACTCTCGCAATCCGTGGCCTACGGCGGCATCACGCTCGGAGCGGCGGCTCAGAACGCGGCCGCCACCGGGAACCCGGCCGTGGTGCCCGGGGTGATGGCCGTGCTCGGCACGAGCGGTCTCGCCCGGGAAGGCGTGAGCACGATGAAGGGCGACTCCTGGAGCTGGGGCTGGAACGCGGGAGCGTCCCTCGCGATCGGCCACGGCGCGCACCTCGCGGCGAGCTACCGCTCGGCGGTCGAGCATGACGTCGACGGGGAGGTCGCGTTCGCGGACGCGCTCAGCTTGCCCACGAGCGGTCCCCTCGGTCCGCTGGGCGCGATCCTCAACCGCCGCTTCTCCGGAGGGCCCGTCACCACGTCGATCGAGCTGCCGCAGACGGCCTCCGCCGCCCTGTCGTACGAGGGGGACGAGGTCGAGGTCCTCGCCGACTGGACGTGGACGGGCTGGAGCTCGATCCAGGACCTCGTCATCCAGCGGCCCGACGGATCGACGTTGAGCACGGTGCCGATGCGCTTCGAGGACACGTGGCGGGCGGGCCTCGGCGTCAACTACCTCCTGAGCGAGGGCTTCACGCTCCGCTTGGGGACGGCGTACGACAAGAGCCCCGTGCAGGACGCCTACCGGACGCCGCGGCTGCCCGACGAGGACCGGGTGTGGGCGTCCGCGGGATTCCAGTACCGCTTCGGCAAGACGCAAGCCATCGACGTGGGCTACGCGCACCTCTTCGTGAAGGACGCCACCAGCAACCTCGGCAACCAGGACGCGTCCACCTCGCCCCCCACGGGAACCCTCGTCGGAACCTACACCTCGCGCGTGAACATCCTGAGCATCCAGTATCGACGCACGTTCTGAGGAACTCGACGATGGCCACGGAGGCCCTGCCCCGTCGCGCGGCGTGGCGGGGCCTTCGCGCGGGAGTGCGCCGCCGGCTCGGCTGGTGGCGACGGCTCGCCACCCCCGAGCTGTCCGTCGTGTACGACCCGCGCTACGAGGCGAGCGTCGCCGGCGTCCCCCTCGACCCGCTGCGCGGAGAGAAGATCCTCGCCTCCCTGGACGAGGAGGGATTCCTCGGGCACGGCGTCCTCGCCGAGCCCCGCCCCGCGTCGTACCAGAGCCTGCTCCGCGTGCACACCGAGGAGTACCTGCAGAGCCTCCAGGACCCCGGTGTGCTCGCGCGCATTCTCGGGGTGGAGACGCCCGCTCGCGGGGCGGAGCAGGCCTTGGACCTGCAGCGCCTGATGGTGGGCGGCACGATCCAGGCCTTTCGTCGCGCCCTCCGGACCGGGGGTGTGGGCGTTCACCTCGGGGGCGGCTTCCACCACGCCTTCGCGGACCGCGGACAGTGCTTCTGCGTCCTCAACGACGTAGCCGTCGCCGTCGCGCAGTCTCGCGAGCGCGGCTACGCGGGCCGGGTCCTCGTCGTGGATCTGGACCTCCACGACGGAAACGGGACGCGTTCCCTCTTCGCGCGGGACCCCACGGTGCACACGTACTCGATCCACAACGAGGACTGGGGCGACCGCGAGGCCGTCGAGTCCACGACGATCCCGGTGGGGCCGGACGTGGAGGACGCGCTCTACCTCGACGTCCTCCGAACCACGCTGCCTCCCGTGTTCGAGGACTTCCGTCCGGACCTCGTCGTCTACGTGGCGGGCACGGACGTCGCCGCCGACGACCTTCTCGGCAACTGGAGGCTGACCGCCGAGGGCTTGCTCGCCCGCGACCTGTTCGTGGCCGGCCTCGTGCGGGGCCGCGGGCCCCGTCTCCCCCTGGTGGTGGTGCTGGCCGGCGGGTACGGCCCTCGAGCCTGGCGCTACAGCGCGCGCTTCGTCTCCTGGCTGGTCGCGGGCCGCGTCGTCGAGCCCCCTCCCGATGAGGAGCTCACCCTGAAGCGCTACCGGCGGATCGGCGCCGCCCGCACCGCACCGCGGCCCGCCACGCTCCGGAGCCGCTCTTCGAGCTCTCCGCCGACGACCTCGTGGGGATCGACCCCGCCTTGGCCAAGCCTGCTCCCTACCTGGGATACTTCACGCGGCAGGGGCTGGAGCTCCTCCTGGAGCGGTACGGGCTGCTCCAGCAGCTCCGCGCGCGAGGCTTCCGGCGGCTGCGAGTGGAGCTCGCCCACGGCGAAGGCGTGGGGGACACGCTGCGGATCGTCTGCGAGGACCGGCCGGAGGGCGAGCTGCTCGGGGAGCTGCGGGTGGAGCGGAGCCGGGGAGCGGTGCCCGGCTTCGAGGTCTTGAGGATCGAGTGGCTCTTGCTCCAGAACCCCCGCGAGCCCTTCACGGTGCGGCGCCCTCGGCTGCCTGGCCAGCAGCACCCGGGGCTCGGGCTCCTGCGCGACATCCTGGGCCTCCTCGTGCTCGTGTGCGAGAAGCACGGGCTCGACGGAGTGGCTTTCCGGGCCGCGCACTATCACGTCGCGGTGCTGAGCCGGAGGCACGTCCACTTCGTGCGCCCCGAGGACGCGGCCCGGGCGCGCGCCGTGGGGGAGGCGGTCGAGGGTATGACGGTCGCCGAAGCGGCGGCGGCAATCGAGGACAAGCGTGTGGTGTTGGCGGGGACCGGAGAAGCGCTCGAGTGGCCTCCGGCCTTGATGGTGCTGCCCGTGTCCGAGCGGCTGGCCGCGCTGGTTTCCGGTCCCGAATACGAGGCGGCAGTCGAGGCGGAGCGTCCCCGCTTCTCCTATTCGCTCCCAAAGGGGGGGGCGACGCCCGCGCGCTAGTAGATCGTGAAGGAGACGGGCGCGCGCGCGATCGTGGGCACGGCCTGGCCACGCCGGAGCGCCGGGTAGAAGACCCACTCGCGCACCGCATCGAGAGCGGCCTCGTCGAGCAGGGGGATCGACCGGACGACCCGCGGGCGCGAGACGGCTCCCGTGGAGTCGATCAGGAACTCGACGAGCACGACACCCTGCACCTTCTGTACGAACGCCTCGGGCGGATACCTCGGCTTCGTCTGCCGCACGAGCCGCGGCGGGCGGTCGTAATCGGAAACGGGCACAGGGCCCGTGCCCGTGCCCCCGATGACGCCGCCCACGACGCCTCCGATGACGCCGCCGACGACTCCGCCCTCCACCCCGCCCTCCATGCCCTCGGGGACTCCCGCGTCGCTTCCCGTGGGGCTGCCCACGCGCTCCTCGGTGAGTGCGCTGCGGTCGGGCGAGGGACCCAGGATCTCCACCGGCGCTTCCAGCCGGCTCTCGGAGGGAGCGGGGGAGGGAGTGGGAGGGACGACCGACGGGGGACGGGGAACACGGCCGCCCTCGGGCGCCCCTCTCGGGAGGGGCGGAGGAGGAGGCGGCGGCGGGTCGTAGATGATGACGCGCAACATGTCGACTTCCGGACGGTCCTCCGGACCGTCGGGGCGGAAGAGGGGGACGAGGACGAGGGCGGCGACGGTGACGGCATGGACGAAGGCCGAGCCGAGGAGGATGCCCCCGCGGGAGGACGGGGGTGCTTCCTCCCGTGTGCTCGTCAAGAGGGGCGCGACGTACGAAGCCGCCATTTCCGCTGCCCTCGATCGGGGATGAGCCTCCCAGGGATCCAGGCTCGCAACCTCCATGCCCGCGGTCCAGGCGGGCCAGGACCTCCTTCTTCCCGCAAGGTTGGTCGTTTTCCCGGGGCTCCGCGAAGACTCTGCGCGAACGGCGCCGTGGGACCGCCCATTAGGGCCTGCATGGGGCTTGCAGGCTCTCTTTCGGGGCGGGAGCCCCGAGGAGGGCCCATGGGTCGCAGCATCCCCATCCGCCGGCTCGTCATCGTGGGGGCAGCGGGCCGCGACTTCCACAACTTCAACGTCGTGTACCGGGAGGATCCCACCCGCCAGGTCGTGGCGTTCACCGCCGCGCAGATCCCCGGCATCGCCGGCCGTCGATACCCCGCGTCCCTCGCGGGTCCGCTCTACCCGGAAGGCATCCCCATCGTGGACGAGGCCGAGCTCGAGGCGGTGTGCCGTCGCCACGCCGTCGACGAGGTGGTGTTCGCCTACAGCGACGTGGAGCATGCCACGGTGATGCACCTCGCCTCCCGCGCGCTCGCCACGGGAGCGGACTTCTCCCTTCTCGGACCGCGCCGGACGATGCTCCGGTCCACACGTCCCGTGATCGCCGTCTCTGCCGTGCGGACCGGCTGCGGCAAGTCCCAGACCTCGCGCTACGTCTCGCGACGGCTGCGGGAAGCGGGGCTCCGTGTCGCGGTTCTGCGCCACCCCATGCCCTATGGCGACCTCGAAGCCCAGCGCGTCCAGCGGTTCGCCTCGCGCCGCGATCTCGACGCCGCCCGTTGCACGAACGAGGAGCGCGAGGAGTACGAGCCCCACCTCGAGGCGGGCAGCGTGGTCTTCGCGGGCGTCGACTACGCGGAGATCCTGGCGGAGGCGGAGAAGGAAGCGGACGTGCTGGTCTGGGACGGCGGCAACAACGACTTCCCGTTCATCGAGCCCAACCTCCACGTGGCCGTCGCGGACGCGCTCCGTCCGGACCAGGTCGAGACGCACCACCCGGGGGAGGCGGTCCTGCGCATGGCCGACGTGATCGTACTGAACAAGACGGATTCCGCGCCGAGCCGGGACGTGCGGCGGCTCATGGAGTCCGTGCGGCTCGTCAACCCTCGGGCCCCCATCGTGTGGGCGGCCTCCCCGGTGACGCTGGACCGGCCCGAGCTTGTCCGGGGTCGAAGGGCGCTCGTGGTGGAGGACGGGCCCACGGTCACCCATGGGGGAATGGTCCATGGAGCGGGCCTCGTGGCGGCGCTCCATGCGAAGGCGTCGGAGATCGTCGATCCTCGGCCCGCCGCAGTGGGCAGGGTGCGCGAGGTGTTCGAGCGCTTCCCGCATCTGGGGCGCGTCCTTCCCGCGGTGGGCTACGACGAGGAACAGCTTGCCGACCTCGCGGAGACGGTTCGGCGATGCCGCTGCGACGTCGTGGTGTCCGCCTCTCCGGCGGACCTCGCGGCCACGATCGACGTCGACAAGCCCATCGTGCGCGCACGCTACGATTACGCGGACGCGGGCGAGCCCACGCTCGCCCGTGTCGTCGACGTCTTCGTCGCGCAGCACCGGCCCGCGGAGCTCGCGGGCGTCGCGAGCGCCTGACGGAGATGCGTGCCCGCGTCGGGCAGGGTTGCGGACGTTTCAGGGCTGGAGAACAATCACTGCGTTTCGACCCCTTCCGAGGAGGTTCCATGAGCCGCTTCCGCTGGATCGCGCTCGTCGCCACGATGTTCGCCGTGCTCATCGGATCGTCCTCGCGTGCCCAGGACGCGGCGAAGGTGGAGAAGGGGAAGCTGGTCTACGACGCGGCCATGCCGAAGTGCAAGACGTGTCACTCGATCGGCGGCGCAGGGAACGTGAAGGGTCCCCTCGAGGGCGTGGGATCCAAGCTGAAGGCGGAGGAGATCAAGGCCTGGATGCGCACGCCGAAGGAGATGACGGAGAAGACGAAGGCGGCGCGGAAGCCCTACATGCCCGCCTACCCCAAGGAGAAGATGTCCGACGAGGACCTGGAGGCCCTCACCACGTACATGCTCAGCCTCAAGAAGTAGGAATGGCGTCGCTCGTTCTCATCCTCGGGGCGGCGCTAATGCTCGGCGGATCGAGCCTCGTGCTCGCCCAGGACGCCGCGTCCTGCCTCGAGTGCCATTCCCTCCCCGACCAGGAGCTCCCGTTTCGAAGCGGGGAAAGCCGGTCCGCGACGATCGACCCCAAGGGATGGGCAGCGTCCGTGCACGCCGCGGGGGGACTCGACTGCACGGCGTGCCACACGGAGCACGCGGAGTATCCGCACGCCGATGTGAAGGATGAGGGCCCCCGGGCGTACGCGCTCACCCAGAGCCGGGCCTGCGAGGCCTGCCACGACGACCAGGCGAAGCAGTTCGCGGACGGCGTGCACCACGCGATGGCCCGGGCGGGCAACGCGAAAGCGGCCGTCTGCTCCGACTGCCACGATCCGCACGCGGGCCGGCGGCTCACCGACCCCGACCACGGCACCCTGCTCCCCGAAGCGCGGCGCGCGGTCCCCCTCACCTGCGCGACGTGCCACGCCCCGATCTACGAGCAGTACAAGGACAGCGCGCACGGCGCCGCCCTCCTCGGCGACGGCAACCCGGACGTCCCGACGTGCATCGACTGCCACGGCGTCCACCGCATCAGCGATCCTCGGACGGCGCGCTTCCGCGTGAACTCCCCGAAGATCTGCGCGAGCTGCCATACGGACAGCGCGAAGATGAAGCGGTACTCGTTGTCCACGGCGGTGCTCGAGACCTACGTCGCGGACTTCCACGGAAGCACGGTCACCCTCTTCCAGAAGAGCCATCCCGATCAAGAGACGAACAAGCCCGTCTGCTACGACTGCCACGGGGTGCACGACATCCCCCACACCCGCGACCCCCAGAAGGGGATCCGCACTAAGGCCAACCTCCTGCGGACATGCCAGCAATGCCACCCCTCGGCGGGGGCGAACTTTCCGGATGCCTGGATGAGCCACTACATCCCCGATCGCGAGAGGACGCCGGCGGTCTTCTGGGTGGGATGGCTCTACAAGATCCTCATTCCCGCCACGGTCGGCGGCATGCTCCTGTTCGTGGGCACCGACTTCGTGCGCCGGCGGATCGACCGCAGACGGTCCGCTCGCCAGCCCGCGGCGACCCCGGAGGAGCCGAGGGAGCCGGAGGAGTGACGGTGGAGGAGAAGACCTATCCCCGCTTCTCGCGCGGGCAACGCCTGCAGCACGCGGTCCTCATCGTTTCCTTCACGGTGCTCGCGGCGACCGGCCTCTCCCAGAGGTACGCCTCCACGAAGGCAGGGGAGCTGGCAATTGCCGTGCTCGGCGGGATCGAGGCCGTTCGCGTGGTCCATCGTCTCGCGGCAGTCGCGCTCATGGCCGCCACGCTCTACCACGTTTTCGACGTGGCCTACCGGATCCTCGTCCGGCGCCGTCCCCTCTCCATGCAGCCTCGCTACCAGGACGTCGTGGACGCGTGGCGGACGGTGCTCTACGACCTCGGGCGCGCCGCGAGCCGCCCTCGCATGGGCCGCTACACGTTCGAGGAGAAGGTGGAGTACTGGGCTCTCATGTGGGGCAACGTGGTCATGATCGCCACGGGGTTCATGCTCTGGAACCCCATCGCCACCGCGCGTCTCTTTCCCGGGCAGTTCATTCCTGCCGCCGAGGTCGCGCACGGGAGCGAGGCCGTGCTTGCCGTCCTCGCCGTCGTGATCTGGCACGGCTACGGCGTCCACCTGCGGCACTTCAACCGCAGCATGTTCACGGGGACGATGACGGAAACGGAGATGCGGCACGAACACCCGCTCGAGCTGGAGGCGATCCAGTCGGGCGTCCCCGCGGAGCCGGATCCCGCGGCCGTCCGACGGCGCCGTCGGATCTTCCTGCCCGCGGCCGCCCTTTTGGCACTCGTCGTTCTCGGCGGGCTCTATCGCTTCGTTACGTTCGAGGAGACCGCCATTCCGACGCGGCCCCGAGCGGCCACCCCCGCGTCCGGATCCGATTCGTCCCCGCGCTGAAGGGGCGGGCCGCGACGACCTTCTACGGGGGATCCCTGCGAAAGGAATTCCCGCACCAGTGCGCGCGCCGGCAACGGTTGCGGTGTGCCCAGGGAAGCACGTGCCGCATCTGCGGAACGCTCGGGTCCCGGGACCCTGGCACGGCGCCTGCTTCGTTGTCTCGCGGGGAGAGGACCGCCGGACAAGGAGGGGCCATGAGAACGGGACTGATCGAAGGGACGAGCCCCAAGACGCAAGGGCCGGAAACGGCCGCGAAGCCGCGGAATCTATCGTGGATGAAAGCGCTCGTCTACCACGGTCCGGGGCGTCGCGCCTGGGAAGAGAAGCCGCGCCCCGGGATCGCGAGGTCGACGGACGCCGTCGTCCGGATCACCACCTCCACGATCTGCGGGACGGACCTGCACATCCTCAAAGGGGACGTGCCGTCCGTGACCGACGGGCGGATCCTCGGGCACGAGGGCGTGGGCGTCGTCGACGAGGTCGGAGCCGCAGTGTCGGGCCTCCGCAGAGGCGACAAAGTCCTGATTTCGTGCATCAGCTCGTGCGGGAAATGCGATTTCTGCAGGAAGGGCATGTACTCGCATTGCCGGGAGGGAGGCTGGATCCTCGGCAACACTATCGACGGCACCCAGGCCGAGTACGTCCGCATTCCCCACGCCGACACGAGCCTCTACCGCCTTCCGGCGGATGCCGACGAAGAGGCCCTGGCGATGCTGAGCGACATCTTCCCGACCGGCTTTGAATGCGGGGTCCTGAACGGGCAGGTGAAGCCAGGAGACACGGTGGCGATCGTGGGCGCGGGCCCGATCGGCCTCGCCACGCTTCTGACCGCCCGGTTCTACTCGCCGGCCGAGATCGTCATGGTCGACGTGGACGCGAACCGCCTGCAGGTGGCCCGCGGCTTGGGAGCCACGAAGCTCGTGGACAGCTCGGACGGCAAGGCCGTGGAGAGCGTCATGGCGATGACCGGAGGGGCGGGTGTGGACGTTGCGGTGGAGGCGGTGGGGATCCCCGCGACATTCGACATCTGCCAGGCGATCGTCGGTCCCGGGGGACGCATTGCCAATGTGGGCGTCCACGGCAAGGCGGTGGAGCTCCAGCTCCAGAGGCTCTGGGCGCACAACATCACGCTCACGACGCGGCTCGTGGACACGGTCACGACACCGATGCTCCTCAAGCTCGTGCAGTCCGGGAAGCTCCAGCCGGCGAAGCTCGTGACCCATCGTTTCAAGCTCACGGACGTGATGAGCGCTTACGACGTCTTCGGCAACGCGGCCCGGGAGCGGGCTCTCAAGGTCGTACTCAGCGCGTAAGCCGCTCGTCCCTCAGACCGCCTGGACCTCTCTCTGCTCGAACAGGTGGTCGAGCCAGAGGGACGTGAGCTTCTCCGCGGCGGAGTTCTGTCGGAGCCGTCCGCCGAGGAACGAGAAGTCCACGGCGTCCAGGGGCTGGTCCTGGTTGAAGCAGCTGAAGACGATGCTTCTCCTCGCCCGTGGCTGGATCGACGTGGCGCTGCAGGCATTGGGAGCAGACCTCTTTCAGCATGCATTGCATCGGGGAGTTGATCGACCCGATGGCCACCGCCTCCGGCTTCAAGAGGTCGCGCAGCACGCCCCCGCGGGCTTCGCGGACGGCGTTCATCATCCGGTCCGATCCGATGGCGATGATCCGGTCCACGGCGCGGAGGGGAATCGCCGGCTCGCCCAGCTTCCCCCGCCCGTAGGCCTCCATCGCCTGAACCACGTTGCCCACGAGCGACGCGGTCCTGCGGGCGCCGCGCCTCGATGCGGGGCCCCTCGTCCACGCTCCAGACCACGACGTCGCAGGGCTCCTCGATGGCGGCCCGCTTGAAGAGGTCGCTCCCTCTCTTGTAGCCGGCAAAGTAGAGGACGCGGTTGCCCCGCGCCTTGAGGGAGGCCGCGATCGAGAAGAGCACGGCGTTGCCGAGGCCTCCCCCCGCGAGGAGCACGGTCTCGCCCTCTGGGATCTCGGTGGGCTGGCCGGTCGGCCCCATCAGGACGACCTCCTCCCCCGGCTCGAGGAGGGCGCAGAGGCGTGACGAGCCCGCCCATCTCGAGGACGATGAGCGAGATGAGGCCGCGCGCGGGATCCGTCCAGGCGCCGGTGAGGGCCAGCCCTTCCATGGTGAGGCGGATTCCGTCCACCACCTCGGCGGGACCCTCGTAGTTCTGCAGGCGGTAGAACTGCCCGGGCCGGAACTTCTGGGCGGCGAGGGGGGCGCGGACGATCACCTCGACGATGCGGTCCGCGAGCCGGATCGCGTCGACCACGGTGGCCTTGAGCCCGTCCTCGAGAACCTCCGCGAACCGGACCCAGGCGTTCTCGCGCTCCGCCTGCTCCGCGAGCTCCTGCCTCGCCACGTCGCGCTCGAAGAGCCGCAGCCACCTCCCGGTAGCCCACGTAGGCCGAGGCCATCGCCTTCACGACGTTCCCCGCGAACATGGGGTGCGCGTCTCCGAAGAAGGAGACGAGCCGGCCATCCTTACTCATAGGAAGTGAAGAAGCCCAGCCCACCCGGCTCGACGGGCTCGGGCTGGAACGACCCCGTCTCTCCCTCGACGGCCCTGTGCATGGCGAAGGCCCCCGTCTCGGGATCGAGCCGAAAGGTCCCCGGGTGCTCCCTCTCGTAGACGACGTTGGGGTTGGTGCCCGCGGCCACCATGACCGCGCGCGCCCCCCACGTAACGGTCTCGCCGGAGTCCTTCCAGCGGCCGTCCACGAGCTTCATGCGCGCGCAGACGACGCCCCGAACGTGCCCGCGCTCGTCGAGGAGGGCCTCCGTCGGGCTCATGCACTCCGCGAAGCCGATGCCCTCCTCGAGGGACTTGATGACCTCCTCGTGGTTGAGGCGGTAGGCAGGGGAGTCCTGGAGTCGCTTCCGGTAGAGGATCGTCACCCCGCCCCAGGCGCGAATGAGGCGCGCGAAATCCGGCGGGCGGCCCGCCGCCTTCGCCGCGGAGCGCTCCGCCTGAACGAGCCGACCGTGCTGGAGCCAGGTCTTGACGGTGGCCGTCTCCTCCGGGTCGAGCCGGGCCCAGAGCGACTCCTCGGGGATCTCCCGGCGCAGCCGCTCGAAGCGCTCGAGGACCTTCTCCACCTGCGTGACGTAGTACGCCTGGAGCTCGGTCGCGGTGTCGATGGCGGTGAGGCCCCCCCCGATCACGACCGCGGGGAGTTCCACCTGGAAGTTCGTGAGGGAGTTCTTCCGGTACGCCCCCTGGCCCTGGAGGCCCATCAGGAAGTCCGACGCCATGCGCACGCCGCGGGCGAGGTTGTTCTTCATGGGGACGAGAGTGGGGCGGCCCGCTCCCGCCGCGATCGCCACGTGGTCGAAGCCGAGGGCCCAGGCTTCGTCGAGGGTGAGGGTTCCCCCGAAGCGGACGCCGTCGAGGAGCCGGAACTTCTTGCGGCGCATGAGGACGATGTAGTTCACGTCCAGGAAGTTCTTGTCCCAGCGCACGGTGATGCCGTACTCGGCGACACCGCCGAACCCGAGCGTGGGGCGAGCGGAGAGCGGCCCCACCACTTCGTTCACGTCGCGGATGGGCTTGGGCACTCGCCTCTTCGCGCCCCGGAGGTGAGGGGCGAGAGGCTCGACCTTCAGGCCCTCGATCCCCACCACCCCGAAGCCCTCGTTCAGGAGATGGTGGGCGAGCGTGTAGCCGGCGGGTCCCATCCCCACGACGAGGACGTTCTTGCCGTTGTAGCGGAGCGGGAAGGGCCGCCGGCGGTTCAGCGGATTCCAGCGCGTGAGCAGGGACAGGATCTCGAACCCGTAGGGCAGGGCGAGGACCTCGGTGAGGATGCCCGTCTCGATCTGGGGGATGTTCACGGGATCCTGCTTCTGGAAGATGCAGGACTTCATGCAGTCGTTGCAGATGCGGTGGCCGGTGCCCGCGACCATCGGATTGTCGATCATGACGACGGCGAGCGCGCCCACCGGGTGGCCGTCGCGGTAGAGCCGGATCATCTCGGAGATCTTCTCGTCCAGCGGGCAGCCCTCGAGGGGGATGCCCAGCGGGTTCACCTGGGGCACACCCTTCTTGTCCAGCAGCCCGGTGGAGCACGAGTCCTTGGCCCGCTCGTGGCACGTCAGGCAGTAGTGGGACTCCCGGAGATTCTCACGAGGAGTGAAGCGGGGGTCGGTGAGGTCGAAGCCGTCGCGGTGTCGTCGCGTCTCGGGCAGTCCCACGAAGTACTCCGGGACGTCGGGCCGCGGGCGCATCCTGGGCACGAGCTCTGCGTACTCCGTCCTCTGGGGGACGTGGAAGGAGGCGAAGCGCCGCCGGCGGGCGGAGAGGCCGGGATGGATGGCGAGGGCCCGTGTCCAGCTCACGACGGTGGCCAGCTGCTCCTCTGCCCCTTCCGTTCCCGAACCCACCGCCTCCTGGAGGGCGATCGAGACCTCCGCGAGCTCACGCTCGGGGTCGGCGGAGAGCGCCGCGTCGGGTTGGACGGCGTCCACCACCGCGCGATAGGCGGACTCGAGGACGGCGACGTCCATCTTCTCGAGGTCGTCCTCGGTCGGGCGGTCCTTGAAGACGCGCCGCTCCACGAAGTTCTTCTTCCAGTGGGAGAGCACCTGATCGCCCCGGACGCGCGCGCAGAGCGCGTCGTGCTCCGCGACGATCCCGAAGAGACGTGCGAGGAAACGCCCGACGAAAGGGGCGGCGCGCGTCAGCAGGCGCGACTCGTCGAGCTTCTCGGGCTTCGCCCCCGCGCGATAGGCCTCGAGCTCCGCAGCGAGCGCTCCGTCCTCGGAGCGCAGCGCGGCGAGGAAGGCGCCGTCCAGCGCTTCCAGCCGCCGTACGCGGTTGAGGTCGGCGTAGCGGAAGCCGGGGACACCCAGCGGGACGTTCCAGGCCCGGGCCTCGTTGCGGGGGTTGTCGGAAAGGTGCTGGAACGTCATCCCTGGCGGCCGATTCTACGCTCTCTCTCCTCTATCCCCTCCATCCCTGGAGCGTCAGCATGTAGTTGGCGCGCTCGTAGACTCGAGGGTCGGGGCAGGCTTCGAGGCTCATGCTTCCCTGGAGCTGGCGGAGCGAGTCGTACTCGTGCTCCTCCAGCCATTGTGCGAGGCCCTGCCGCAAGTTGCCCAGGTAGCCCGGGGCCGAACTTCAGGAGCGCGGAGACGACCTGCACCGCGTCGGCCCCCGCCATGAGCGCCTGGACGGCGTCCGCCACCGAATGGACGCCTCCGCTCGCCGCGAGCGAGCAGCGGAGCCTGCCGGACAGGATGGCCAGCCAGCGCAGGCGGAGGGGGAGCTCGGACGGATGAGACAGGTGGAGGCTCCGGCGCACCTGGAGCTCCTCCGCGTCGATGTCGGGTTGGTAGAAGCGATTGAAGAGGACGAGCCCGTCCGCCGCGGAATCGTCGAGCCGTCGCGCGAAGTGCGCGAGGGTGGTGTAGAAGGGGGAGAGCTTCACGGCGAGAGGGATCCTCACGGCGCCGCGCACCGCGACGACCATGGCCACCGCGCGGTCCTCGAGCGCGCGCGCGTCCTCCTCCGGATCGGTGGCGAGCTGGTAGACGTTCAGCTCCAGCGCGTCCGCCCCCGCCTGCTCCATGAGCCGCGCGTGCCCGAGCCACCCCCCCTCGGTGTAGCCGTTCAGGGAGGCGATCACGGGTACCCCGACGGTCTGCTTGATGCGTCGGATCTGGTCGAGGTACTCCTCCGGCCCCAGAGCGAAGGCGTCGGGGCTCGGGAAGTAGGTCAGGGCTTCCGCGAAAGAGTACCCGTGCGACTCGGTGTGGACGAAGTGGGCGACCTGCTCGCGCGCGATCTGCTCCTCGAAGAGCGAGTGCATGACGATGGCGGCCGCCCCCGCGTCCTCGAGTCGCTTCACGTTGTCGAGGTCGTCGACGAGGGGCGACGCCCCCGGCATCAGGGGATGGGGCAGCTTCAATCCGAGATAGGTCGTGGTCAGGTCCATGGTCCCCTCCTAGGCGGTCGCCACCGTGGCCTCCACCGGCACCTTGACTCCCGCGAGCTGCTGGTAGATCGCGTAGCGCTGGGTCGCCCGCTTCTCGGCCATGCCGAGCAGGCGGCGGAACCGCAGCGGGTCGAGCTTCTCCACCATGCGGAACCTCGCCTCGTTCCTCATGTACTCGCGGGCCGAGACCTTGGGAGCCGGGGAGTCGAGGACGAGGGGCGGCAGGCCCTGGGCCACCCGCCGCGGGTCGAAGCGGTAGAGCGGCCACACCGCGGCCTCCACCGCGAGCTTCTGCTGGTCGAGGCCGTGGGCCATGTCGTACCCGTGCGCGATGCAGTGGCTGTACGCGATGATCATCGAGGGGCCGGGGTAGCTCTCCGCCTCCAGGAACGCCTTGACCGTCTGCGCGTCCTTGGCCCCGAAGGCCACCTGGGCCACGTACACGTGGCCGTAGCCCATGGCCATGAGGCCGAGGTCCTTCTTGCCGGTTTCCTTGCCCGCGGCCGCGAACTTCGCGGAGGCGCCCAGGGGCGTCGCCTTCGACTGCTGGCCGCCCGTGTTCGAGTACACCTCGGTGTCCAGCACGAGCACGTTGACGTCGCGGTGCAGCGACAGGACGTGGTCGAGCCCGCCGTAACCGATGTCGTAGGCCCAGCCGTCGCCCCCCACGATCCAGACGTTCTTCTTCACCAGGTAGTCGGTGAGCAGGGCCAGGCGCGAGGCTTCGGGGCCGGGGAGGGTCTTGAGAGCATCGCGGAGAGCACGCACACGCTCGCGCTGGGCGAACAGACCGGACTCGGAGGATTGATCGGCTTTGAGAAGTTCCTCGGCGAGGTTCTCGGGCAAACGGCCGGAAACCTCGCCGAGGAGCTGACGGGATTGCTCGCTCAGGCTGTCGAGGGCGAGGCGCATCCCGAGGCCGAACTCCGCGTTGTCTTCGAAGAGCGAGTTGGACCACGCGGGACCGCGGCCTTCGCCGTTCACCGTGTAGGGAGTGGTGGGGAGGTTGCCCCCGTAGATCGACGAGCAGCCGGTGGCGTTGGCCACGAGCGTGCGATCGCCGAAGAGCTGGGTCATGAGCTTCACGTAGGGCGTCTCGCCGCAGCCCGCGCACGCGCCCGAGTACTCGAAGAGGGGAGTGAGGAACTGCGCGCCCTTCACGTCGGTCTTGACTTCCCTGCGGTCCGGATCCGGAAGGGCGAGGAAGAATGAGTAGTTCGCGCGCTCGAGGTCGCGGAGGGGCTCGAAGGACGCCATTTCGAGCGCGCGATGACGTGGGTTGGCCTTGTCCTTCGCCGGGCACACCATCATGCAGAGCGTGCACCCCGTGCAGTCCTCCGGCGCCACTTGGATCGTGTATTTGTGGCCCTTCCATTCCAGGCCACGGTAGTCGACGGCCTTGAAAGCGGCGGGCGCATCCGTGAGGGTCTCCGGGGCGTAGACCTTGGCCCGGATCGCGGCGTGCGGACAGACCATCGCGCACTTGTTGCACTGGATGCAGAGCTGCTCGTCCCAGACCGGTATCTCCTGCGCGATCGCCCGCTTCTCCCACTGCGACGTGGCGACGGGCCAGGTACCGTCCACCGGGAACGCGGAGACCGGGAGGAGGTCGCCCTTGCCCGCGATCATGAGCGCGGTGACGCGCTGCACGAAGTCGGGGGCCTCGGGGGGAACCACCGGGCGGGGCAATCCGTTTCCGTTGGCGCGCAACGTTCCCGCTGGTATCTCGTGAAGGCGGGCGAGGGTCGCGTCTACCGCGGCGTGGTTGCGCCGGACGACCTCCGCCCCCTTGCGGCCGTACGTCTTTTCGATCGACTTCTTGATCTGGGCGATCGCCTCCTCGCGGGGCAGCACTCCGGAGATGGCGAAGAAGCAGGTCTGCATGACGGAGTTGATCCGGTTGCCCATGCCCGATTCGCGCGCCACCGCGTAGGCGTCGATGGCGTAGAGCTGGATCTTCTTCTGGACGATCTGCTCGCGCGCGCCGGCGGGGAGGTGGCCCCAGACCTCGTCCTTGGGCCAGGGCGCGTTCAGGAGGACGACCGCGCCCGGGGCCGCGTAGTCGAGGACGTCGTAGCGCTCGAGGAAGCCGAACTGGTGGCAGGCGACGAAGCTGGCGTGGCGAACGAGGTAGGAGGAGCGGATGGGGCCCGGCCCGAAGCGCAGGTGGGAGACGGTCATCGCCCCCGACTTCTTCGAGTCGTAGACGAAATACCCCTGGACGTCGTGGTCCGTCTCCTCGCCGATGATCTTGATCGAGTTCTTGTTGGCGCCCACCGTCCCGTCCGCCCCGAGGCCGAAGAAGACGGCCCTCACGCGGTCCTCGGAGTCGATGTCGAGGTCGGGGTCGACCGCGATCGAGGTGTGAGTCACGTCGTCCACGATGCCTACGGTGAAGTGGTTGCGGGGGCCCTCGCGCCGTACGAGCTCCTCGAATACCGCCGTCACCATCGCGGGGTTGAACTCCTTGGACGCGAGACCGTAGCGGCCGCCGATCACGAGGGGATCCCGGGACGGGGACAGGAGTCCGGCTTCCCGGGACTCTCGAAGGGCGGCGACCACGTCGAGGTAGAGAGGCTCCCCGATGGCGCCGGGTTCCTTCGTGCGGTCGAGGACGGCGATCGCCCGGGTGGTGCGTGGCAGCGCGGCCGCGAAAGCGGGGACGGAGAACGGACGGTAGAGCCTGACCTTGACGAGCCCGACCTTCTCCCCGCGGCCGACGAGCCACTCCACGGTCTCGTGGGCGACTTCGGCCCCCGAGCCCATCGCCACGAGCACGCGCTCCGCCTCGGGATGGCCCACATAGTCGAAGAGACGGTAGCTACGACCCGTGCGGGCGCCGAAGCGTTCCATGGCCCCGGCCACGATCTCGGGGCAGGCGCCGTAGAAGAGGTTGGCGGCCTCCCGCGCCTGGAAGAAGGTGTCGGGGTTCTGGGCGGTGCCGCGGACGACCGGCCGGTCGGGAGTGAGGGCGCGCTTGCGGTGCGCTTCCACGAGGGGCGCCGGGACCAAGGCGCGGAGGTCCTCGTCGTCGAGGGACTCGATCTTCCGGACCTCGTGAGAGGTCCGGAACCCGTCGAAGAAGTGGAGGAAGGGGATGCGGGATTCCAGTGTGGCCGCGTGGGCCACCGCGGCCAAGTCCTGAGCTTCCTGCACCGAGCCCGAGGCCAGGAGGGCGAAGCCGATCTGCCGGCAGGCCATGACGTCGGAGTGATCGCCGAAAATGGAGAGGGCGTGGGTGGCGACGGCCCGCGCGGCCACGTGCATCACGAACGGCGTGAGCTCTCCTGCGATCTTGTACATGTTCGGGATCATCAGGAGGAGTCCCTGGGAGGCGGTGAAGGTGGTGGCGAGCGCTCCTGCCTGCAGCGCGCCGTGAACGGCGCCCGCCGCTCCGCCCTCCGACTGCATTTCCGTGACCGTGGGAACGAGGCCCCAGACGTTGCGCTGCCCGCTGGCGGACCACTCGTCCGCCAGCTCCCCCATCGTGGACGAGGGGGTGATCGGGTAGATCGCGATGACCTCGCTCAGCCGGTGGGCGACGGAGGCTGCGGCTTCGTTCCCGTCGACCGTGATGGGGCGCTTGGTGGTCATGCTTGCCTTACCCTCCTTGCGCAAGCCTTCTGCAGGATGTGCGCCACTCGCGGAAAGGCCGAGCGGCCCGTGGTCAGGGCCGACACGCGCAAGGCTTTCGTTCAACGGGCGGCCTGCGGCGTTTCTTGCCGGCGGGTTCCCGCCGCGCACGGCCAGATGCGTTGAATCCGGCCCGGCCCCCGCTTTGCAGCTTCGGTCACCATACGGAAGCGCTGGAGGTGTGCATGAGAGTGGTTCCCGACGCGCCTTTGCACGCGGAAGGCGCCGATCTGGAGAGCGTCCTCGCGACCGGGCGTCCGACGCTGGTGGTGTTCGAGACCCCCGGCTGCGAGCCCTGCGTCCGGCTGGAGCCGATCCTCGAGGCGCTGGCGCACGACTACCGAGGTCGCCTCCTCGTCGTCCGCGTGGACGCCAGCGCAGGCTGGCTCGCCGCGCGCCACCACCTGTCCTACGTGCCAACGCTGACCTTCTGGTCGCAGGGGGAAGAGCAGGCGAGGATTCGAGGAAACCCCGGAAGTAGGCCGGTGCGGGCGTACGTCGACTACATGCTCTCGGGGGCGGAAGTCCCCGAGACGGTGAGCGGGACCCGCCACGCTCTCGTGGCGAGCTTCTCGCGCTCGCGGCAGCCACTCGCGTTGCTGTCGTCGGGGGCGCCGAGCGCTTAGCGGCCCGTCGGCGCCGTCGCCGGCTCTTCGGAGGCGGAGCGAACGCGGGCCTCGAGCCGGACCGGGAGGCGCAGCGCGTTCGCCACGAGGCAGTGCTTTTTCGCGGACTCCACGAGAGTCGTGGCCTTCTCCCGGTCGTCTGGTCGCACGTCCACGGTGACATCCAGGACCAGCTCGGTGAACGCCAGGCCCTCCGGCGTCTTCGAAAGGAGGGCCTCCGCCTTCGTTCGGAAGGCAAGCACGTCCAGCCGAGACTTCCTGGCCAGGGCCTGGAAGGTCGTGAAGTGACACAGGGCGAGCGAGGAGAGGAGCAGGTGCTCCGGGCTCCAGACGCCCGGGCTTCCGTCGAACTCCGGGGCGCTCCGCCCTCGAGCGGCGGGCGCGCTGCCGAGCTGAGCCAGGCGCTGCGCTCCGCGGCCTCCAGGCGGACTTCGTAGCGGTGCGGGAACGGGGCGGTCATTGTGGGGCTCCTTGCGAGAACGGACGGATGCAGGAAGCAGGCCAGGGATGTTGGGGAGACCGTGGCATTGCGATTGCACTTCGAAGAGGGCGTAACCGGAGGCCGCCATGCTTGCGAACCGACGCATTCTTTGTCCGACGGATTTCTCGGACTTCTCGGAGCGCGCCCTCGAGCAGGCGATAGCACTCGCGGATCCGCGGGAGACCCGGATCACGCTGCTCCACGTCGTGCCGCCCTTCATCCCCCCCGCGGCGGCGATGCCCTTTCCGGTAGGGCCGACGCTCGATGCCCGGGCGCGAAGGACCGCCCTCGAGGCCCTGCGCCGGTTCGGGGAGCCCGCGCGCGCCGCAGGAATCGACACGGAGCTCGAGGTCCGGGAAGGGAGCATCGCCGGTCAGGTGGTGAAGCTCGCGGAGACGCTGCCCGCCGACCTCGTCGTGATGGGGACTCACGGCCTGACCGGCTTCGATCGGCTCATGCTCGGCTCGGTCACCGAGAAGGTCCTGCACCGCGTCGCCTGTCCGGTGCTCACGGTGCCCCGGGCCCCGCTGCCGGGACGCTCCTTGGCGCGGGCCGGCAAATTTCAGGGGATCCTCTGCCCTCTCGACTTCGGCGATCCTTCGGCTCGGGCGTTGCACGTCGCGGTAGCGCTGGCCCGCGAAAGCGGAGCCCGCCTCCTCCTCGTCCACGTAGTCGAGGGCTGGGCGGAGAACGACTCCCAGGACCATTCGCATTGGACCGTGCCGGAGTACCGGCGGTTCCTGGTGAACGAGGCCCGGGAGCGGCTCTCCATCGCCGTTTCCGCCGAAGATCGTGCGCTCTGTCGCGTGGAGGAGCTGGTCGCGGCGGGGAAGCCCTACCTGGAGATCCTGCGGCTCGCGGCCGAGCGCGCGGTCGACCTCGTGGTCATGGGAGTGCATGGCCGGGGGCCCCTGGACGTGGGGCTGTTCGGTTCCACGGCCCAACACGTGGCGAGAGAAGCCGTCTGCCCAGTGCTCACCGTGCGATGCGCGGACGGTGCGCCGCGGAGGGGAATCGTCCGCGAGCTCACTGGTGCGGGTGCGCGGTGGTGACTACTTCGTAGCGGGACTGGACGAAGGCGGTGAGGTCCACGAGTTCCCGCACCGTCATGCTCTCCCCGAAGTCCCCCATGCGCGAGAGGCGCCCGCTCGCGATCGCTGCGCGGTCCTTGCCCGCCGCGAGGCGGTGGGACGGGTCGATGATGGACGCGACGATCTCGCCGTCGGTCCGAGGCACGGGGACGGTCCCTCCGATCTCGATGATGGACTCCGGGGGCGCGGTCGGAGCGGGCACGTCCGCCCCCGCCACGCGGTGGCAGGAGTAGCAACGGAGGGAGACGAAGACGGCTCGTCCCTTCTCCGGATCGCCGTCGGGCACGTGAAAGCCCGCGGATCCCTTCCTGCCCGTTCCGCAGGAGGCGAGCAGGAGGGGCACGATCAGGCAAGGGTAAAGGAGGGGCTTCATGGGAACACCTCCAATGACCGGAGCGGATGCCGCAATGGCTGCACCCGCGCGGGGGTCCTGCCGAGAAGAGTGCAAGAAGCGGACCTTCGGTACGCTCAGGGACGGCGCTCGACCACCTGGGCCTGCCCCTGATACTCCCGCATCTTGTACTGGATCTTCCGGGCGCTGATGTCGAGGATGTCGGCGGCTCGCGACGTGCTGCCTCCCACCGCTTCCAGGGTGCGCAGGATGGCCTCGCGCTCGAGCTCGGCGAGCGTGCTCCCGGGGATCCGGACGCCCAGCCGCGGGTTGCTGCCGTCGCTCGGAACCGTAGCCCCCGACCGTCGAAGGGTGGGGAAGTGCGCAGGCAGGAGCTTGTCGTCGTTGGCGAGGACGACCGCTCGCTCCATTGCGTTCTCCAGCTCGCGCACGTTCCCCGGCCACGGATGCGCGATGAGGAGAGCCATCACGTCGTCGGAGAGACCCTGGATCTCCTTGCCGTTCGCCGCCGAGTACTTCGCGAGGAAGTGCTGGGCGAGGAGCGGGACGTCCCCCGGGCGCTCGCGCAGGGGCGGGATGTTGACCTCGATGACGTTCAGGCGGTAGTAGAGGTCCTCGCGGAACGTGCCCTCCTCGACTCTCTTCTTGAGGTCGCGGTGGGTGGCGGCCACGATGCGGACGTCCACCTTGAAGGTCTTGTTCCCGCCCACCCGCTCGAACTCCCGCTGCTCCAGGAAGCGCAGGAGCTTGACCTGGACGGTGGGGGAGATGTCGCCGATCTCGTCGAGGAACAGCGTGCCCCCGTCCGCCGACTCGAAGCGTCCCGCTCGCGCGTAGACCGCGCCCGTGAACGAGCCCTTCTCGTGGCCGAACAGCTCGCTCTCGAGGAGCGTCTCCGGGAGCGCGGCGCAGGCCACCTTCACGAACGGCTTGGCCCGCCGCGTGCTGTTCTGGTGGAGTGCCTGGGCGAAGAGCTCCTTGCCCGTGCCGCTCTCCCCGAGCAGGAGCACGGAGGCGGCGGAGGGCGCGACCTGCCGTATGGTCTTGAACGCGGCGAGCATCTCCGGGCTCTCACCCACGAGGTTGTCGAAGCGGTACTTGTGCTCGAGCCGCTCGCGGAGACCGCGGGTTTCCGCGAGGAGGCTCTTCTTCTCCAGCACCTTCTCCAGCACGACCTCCAGTTCCTCGACGTCGATGGGCTTGCCCAGGTAGTCTTCGGCGCCGAGCTTCATGGCCTTGACCGCGGTCTTGACCGTCCCGTACGCGGTCATGAGGATGACCATGATCTCGGGCCGGATCTGCTTGATGCGCGTGAGGAGCTCGATGCCGTCCATTCCCGGCATCCGGAGGTCGGTGAGCACGACGTCCGGCTCCTCCTTTTCGAGGAGCAGGAGGCCCGTGCGCGCGTCGTGAGCGCGGCTGACCTCGTAGCCGTCCTCCTTCAGCAGCGTCTCCAGTGCCGCCGCCGCGTTGACCTCGTCGTCGATGACGACGACCCGTCCCTTGCCGCTCATGGCCGCTCCAATTCGGTTGGTTCCTCGGGGGGGGCGGTGGGAATGCGCACGGTGAAGGCGGCGCCCTTTCCGGGCGCGCTCTCCGCCGTGATCACGCCCCCGTGCTCGAGCACGATCTGCTGGGCGATGGGAAGCCCGAGGCCCGTGCCCTTGGCCTTGGTGGTGACGAAGAGCTGGAACACGTCCAGCCCCTCGGGGAGCCCGGGCCCCGTGTCCCGGACCGTGATCGTGGCATGGCCGTCCAGGAGCCCGCTCTCCACCACGGCCGTGCCTCCTCCGGACATGGCCTCGATCGCGTTCTGCACGAGGTTGATCGCCACCTGCTTGATCTTCTCGGCGTCCACCCGGAGATCGGGGATGCCTCCGCCGAACCGCTCCCGGCGCAGGACGACCCCGGCGGCCTTCGCCTCGGGCCGGAGGAGGCGCATGACCTCGTCGAGGAGCGCGTCGATGCTCGCCGGGCGGTACTGGATGCGGTTCGCCCGCGAGAAGAGGAGGAAGTCGCCGACGAGGTTGTCGAGGCGCTTCACCTCCTCGCGGATGATCCCCAGGAGCTCCTTGAGCTCTCCGGAGAGGACCGTCTCCAGCGGCGCCACGCGGCGCTCGAGGATGGAGAGCTGCAGCGCGATCGAGTTCAGGGGATTGCGGACCTCGTGGGCGAGGCCGGAGGCGAAGGTCCCGACCACCGCGAGCTTCTCGCTCTGGATGATGCGGGCCTGCGCCTCGTTGAGATCGCGATAGGCCCGACGGGCCTTTTCGTACAGGTGCGCGCTCTCGATCGCGACGGAAGCCTGGGCGGCGAGCGCCTCCGCCACGTCCAGCTGGTCGTCCGTCCAGGCATGGGGCGCGCGCCGGGTGATGCCGAGGAGCCCGAGCGTCGTACGGCGGGCGACGAGAGGGAGGACGAGAGCCCCCGCGGCGTCCCACCGCCGGGCGAGCTCGCGGTTCGCCCGCTCGTCGTGCGAGCAGTCCGTGAGCCGGTAGGCCTCCTGGGTGGCGAGGGCGCGACGCTGCAGGTCCGCGCCGAGGGCGAGGAGGTCGAGGCTCTGCCCCTCGTGGAGCTCGGGGTGGGGAAGGCCCGCGAGGTGGGCGACCTTGACCTCACGGGGATCGGACCCCAGGAAGATGTGGACGCGATCGGCGGAGAGGACCTCGAGCGCGGTCTGGCCCACGCCGCGCAAGACCGCGTCGGTGTCCAGCATCTGGCCGATCCGCTTGTTCAGGGCGGCAAGAGCGCGCGCTTCCTGGTTGTGCAGGCGTTCCGCGTGGAGGTGACGGGCGCGCTCAACCGCGAGGCAGACCTGCCGGCCCACGGTCTCGAGGAAGCGCAGCTCGTCGTCGCTGAAGAGCGTGTCCGGACGCGCGGCGACGTTCAGCACTCCTCGACTCGTTCCTTCGAATGCGAGGGGGATGCAGGCGTGGGCGACCGGCCGGTTCAGGCCCTCGACGATCGTGGGCATCCGTGGGCACTGTGTCGTGTTCCGTACCTGTAGGGGGTGGGCGGTGGAGAACACCTCGGGACAGAGGCAGTCTCCGAGGCCCGCCTTCTCGATCTCACGCAGGTAGTCGGCGGAAATACCGCGATGGGCGGCGAGGCGGAGCTGCTTGTCCTTGTTGTCACCGAGGAACACCCAGCCCGCAGTCAGGCCGAGGCCCTTCAGGACTTCGTCGAGGGCGATCTCGAGCGCGCCGGCAACGGAGTCCTCACGCTGCAGCCGCGAAGCCACTCTCGACAGGATGAGCAGGTCTCGCTGGCGCTCCCGGACCGAAGCCCGGAGGCGCTGGACCTGGGCCTTGCCGCTGAGATTCATGGTCAACCTCTCACACGGCAAGTCTTGCGCCAGAAAGGCGCCAAGTCAAAAGCGCAAGTCAATGAGCCGGTTACGGCCGTGTCACGCCGCAGAGTCGTCGGCGGCGGGTGCGCTCATTTTGCGTCGATCATGGAATCCACGTAAAATCTGCGTGCCTCTGCATCCAGGACCGCCACCGAGCGCTCGAAGACTTCCTGCGCCTGCAAATGGCTCTCTCCGATGGCCACGAGGCCGATCCGTCCCACTTCGGAGACGCCGCCCAGCATGTAGCACAACACGCCGGACTCCGAGTGCGCCGAATAGCTCAGGTGGTGCAGGGTCAGGATCTCGATGAGGTCGATCGGCGAGAAGCCGCGATAGGCGGGCGAGCAGAGGTCGTCGGTAGCCCTGTAGAACTTCGCGCGGCCGCTCGGTGCGTGGAAGAGGCCGGTGGCGGGATCCAGGCTCCCACCCGCCAGAAAGCGCACCGCGAGCAGCGGGTGGGTCGAGCCCCCGACGCCGAGGTTGATCTCGCTGCCGAGCAGCCGGAGGTTGCCGTCGCGGCGAACGACCAGGAATTCGACGGAGAGCCGGCTGACGAGCCCGCGGGCCGCCAGGACGCGGGCCACATCCAGGCTCGCATCCTGGACGGCGGCGCGCCAGCGATCGTCCGCCGGAAACGCGCATCCCCTCGGGGCAAGTCCGAACCGCCCTCCGCGGATCTCGTCGTGCGACGAGGTGAGGATCGCCTCTCCGCGCGGATTCACGCGTACCTGGCCGCTCGCGGCGTGGACCTCGCCTTCCAGGTACTCCTCGGCCACCGCCCCCAGTCGGGGCACGGACCCCAGGTAGCTCTCGGGAGTCTCCACCGGGTCGACGGGCACGAGGCCGGGCAACGCGTCGCGCATCGAGGCGGGATCCGGATCCTGCGGGTAGGTGAAGACGGCGGCGCTTTGGCCCCAGGGTCCAGACTCCGTCTTGAGAAGGGCGCGCCGCAGGCCGGGCCGGCGCGCGCGAAGCTCGAGGAGGCCCTTCACGACGTCGTCCGTGTCCTTGAGACCTTCGACCCCTTCCGGCAGTGCCACCCCCGACTCGCGCAGCAGCCGTCGGGCTCCGGATCGCGAGCAGAGCCCGTCCATTTCCGGGTCGGCCGCGTTCAGCGGTATGCCCAGGAGGACGGCGAGCCGTCGCTCCAGCGGCGTCGACCGGAGCACGGTCAGGTACGCGCGGTCGAGGTCCGGGATGGCGGCGCGGATGCGCTCCACGAGCCGCGGACGCTCCAGGATCTTCTCGGTCAGCGGTCGCGGTGAATGGTCGTACGTCGACAGCAGGGTGAGCCGAGCCGCCGCATGGCTCACGGGAATCCCCGCCAGGAACTGCAGGTAGTAATCGAGCACGGGGCCGGGGATGGGCTCCGAGGTGACGTATATCGCGCGGGCTCGCGGATTGCGGAGTCGGATCAGGAGGAAGAGCAGCGTCTCTTCGTAGAAGAGGGCTCCGTGGCGGCGGCGGAGCGCCTCCGGAGAGACGGAGATCGAAGGCACGATCACCGAGGTGTAGGGCTCGTCGTCGCGGGGGAACACGTTCGCCCACAGCACCCCGAGGCGCGACTTCAGCCGGGCGAACTCCTCGAGCTCCTCGGCGTGCGTCAGGGCCCAGGGGATGGGTGGTCGAGCTGCGGCCGAGGCCATGGGATCAGGAGGGGCGTTGCTGGACCCACCCGCGGCGGAAGGCGAGCGAGACCGCCTCCAGCTTGGAATGGACCTCGAGCTTCTCCAGGATGTTGTGGACGTGGTTGCGGGCGGTGGCCACGCTGATGCCCAGCCTCTGGGCGACCTCCTTGTTCTGGAGACCGTCCGCCACGCATTGCAGGACGTCGTTCTCGCGCGGGGTGAGCGGGTAGGCACCGCCGGGAGAAGCGACGGGCCCGGGGCGGGATGCTGTGCCGGCGGAGTGGCCTATCGGCTCCACCGGGGTCAGGAGGTGGACGAGATGGCGCTCGTTCGGCTCGGGCCCATCGATCTCCTGGATCGAAACGCCGAACGTCTTCTCCCCGTGAGACCGGGTTCGCACCTTGACCTCGAAGGCATGGGCGGCCTCTCCCCTGCGGGTCATGCACCGCACGGCGCAGCTCTCGTGGCAGAAGCGATTGCCGAAGGCGTCGCGTCCCCCGACGAGGTCGTAGCAGTGTCGACCCAGCGCCTCGTCGCGGGAGCGGTCGAGCAGCTTCTCGATCGCTCGGTTCCAGAGCAGGACGTGCCCGGCCGCGTCCGTCACGAATGCGGGCGTCGTGGTATCGAGCAGCTTCTCGGCATCGTCCATTGGCGACCCGGTGCGGCGGGCAGGTCGCAACTGCGCGAAACCGATCTTCAGGGCTCGATCCACCATGGTTCCACCTCGGCCTCCGAACCGAGCAATCTGCGTACCGCGTCCGAATCGGGCAGAGCATCGACGCGGAGGGCGGACGGCGAGGCATGCCCCTCGGCTCGAACGTTCTCCGAAGCGATTGAAGGACAAGGCCGTGGTCCCGGTGCGGAAGGCGACATGGGCCGCGGGATGAAGCCGGAGTCGGCGGGGAGGGGCGAGGCTTCCGGCAAGAAATGCGTGGAACCCTGGGCAGCGACCTCGTCGATCACGTCCAGGATGATCGGAAGGTACACGGCGAGGGCGCACTCGCCGCGCGTTCGCAGCCGGCAGGCGCCGTGGTCGTCCTGCTGCGAGCAGCGGCTGCAGACCTCCGCCTCGAGGGCGGCCGCGTACTCGTCCATGCGGCCGCTCTTTATCCTGATCAACACATCCACGACCCTCGGCAGGTGCTCCTCGAGTGCACAGACGCGTCCCGACGCCAGCCCGCACGATCCGTCGTCCCTGCTGTCGAGGCACACCGCGCAGACGCGTTTGCGGAGCGCGTCGCGATAGCGACGGTAGCGATCATCGATGGAGGGCTGGGTCACGGTACACCTCCCGGAGGTCGTGAGCGGACCTGCCGGCGAGTGTCAGTGCAATCTCAGTGCCGTGGAGGATTGTCCCTGCGAAGACGCGGAGCCTCTCCTTGCGCACGGCACGCGCAAGATCTTCGGGTTAAAGCAGGACGCGAGTGAATCCGTTTCCGGCAGGGGCGTTACCTGCGCGAAGAAGCGCGCGTTGTGAGGGGTTTGGGCGGTGTGGCGCTCGCCCCGGGACTGGCACATGGATTGTTCATGACGAGGGTGAGGAGGATGTCATGGGACATGTGACCACGGTCGTCACGGTGCCTGTCGCCACCCGGGAGGCGACCGCGCCGGCTCCGGCCGTCCGCTTCCTGAGCCTGGCCCGCGTGGACGAGGGATCGGCGGCTGGCCGCAAGAGCTTCACATTCCTGGTTTCCCTGGTGCTCCACAGCGCGCTCGTGGTGGCGATCGCGGTGGTGCCCCTCCTCCTCTACGACATGGTGCCGGAGACGGGGACGCTCAAGGCTTTCTTCGTCGCGCCCCTGGAGATTGCGCCCGCCCCGCCGCCGCCGCCTCCTCCCGCTCCGGGTCGTCGCCCCGTGGCCAAGGTCGTGCCCCAGCCGCAAGTCGTCGCACCTCACGCGTTCGTCGCGCCCATCGAGATGCCGGAGGAGATCAAACCGGAGGAGGGTCTGGACCTCGGAGTGGAGGGAGGCGTCGCCGGTGGCGTCGAGGGCGGAGTCCCCGGCGGCGTGGTGGGCGGCGTCGTGGGTGGACTGCCCGCCGAGCCGCCGCCTGCGGCCCTGGTGGTGCGGATCGGAGGAGTGATCCGGGCCCCGAAGGTCGTCCGGCGCGTCCAGCCCGTGTATCCGGAGCTCGGGATCGCGTCGCGGGCGGCGGCGACGATCGTCCTGGAGGCCCAGGTCGACAAGCAGGGCAAGGTCAAGACCGTTCGAGTGGTCCGGGGACACCCGCTGTTCGACGAGTCGGCCCTCGCCGCGGTCAGGGAATGGCGCTACCAGCCGCTGCTGCTGAACGGGCAGCCCACCGAGTTCATCCTCAACGTGACCGTCGTGTTCGCCTTCCGGCCGTCCGCCCCCTAGGTCCCGAGCGGGGAGGAGGAAGCATGATCGCCATCCGCGAAGTCCTGTTCCCCACGGACTTCTCGTCGGAATCGGATCGCGCCTTCGACCACGCCCGGTTCCTGGCGGAGAGCTTCGAGGCCTCCCTCGTCCTCTACCACGCCGTCCCGGTGCCCGACCACACGCAGGCCCACTGGGCCTTCGCGCACGAGCACGAGGTCTGGGCCACCGCGGAGCGGCACGCTCGGGAGTGCCTGGCGCGGCGTGGGGAAACGCTCAACGTCAGCCACCGGGTGATCGTGGAGCGGAAGGTGTCCGTCCATCGCGGGATCGTCGAGCTCATCCGGGCTGCGCAGCCCGACCTCACGGTCCTCGCGACGCACGGGCGGGAAGGCCTCGCCCACCTGCTCCTGGGAAGCGTGGCCGAGAAGGTCGTGCA
Source organism: uncultured Acidobacteriota bacterium (assembly GCA_963742595.1). Lineage (GTDB taxonomy): Bacteria > Acidobacteriota > Vicinamibacteria > Fen-336 > Fen-336 > CAVPGH01. Next base: position 500,865 of record CAVUMT010000005.1, read on the forward strand.
GCACGCGTTCCGGCCGGTCCTCTGCGTCCGCGAGCCGGACCACGGCATGGCCCTCCCGTACCGCCGCATCCTCGTGCCGACCGACTTCTCGGTGGCGTCCCGCCTCGCCTTTCCCCTCGCGGCCCTCATTGCCCGTCGCTTCTCCGCGGAGGTCGTGGCGCTCCACGTCGCTCCCGCGCTCAGCCTCGCTTCCCTCGAGGGGGGGGCGGGGCCGTCGGCGGCCCCGGTCTCGGAGCCGACGTTGCGGAAGTACTACCAGGAGGACTTCGCGGGGCTGGAGGTGACCGCGCGAGTCTGCCGGGGATCGGTGTGGGACGGCATCGTACGGGTCGCGCGCGAGGAGCGAGCCGACCTCGTGGTCATGGCCACCCGAGGTCACGACAGCCTGGCCGACCGCGTGATGGGCAGCAACACCGAGCGAGTAGTGAGACATGCTCCCTGCCCGGTTCTCGCCGCCTGAGCCCCGCCCGGAGTGGGCGGAAGCCGACCCGCACCGGCGCTTCGAAGAGCTCCTCGCCCGCGCGTGCTCCATCGAGTCCCGTGCCGTTCGGGCAGGTGCTCTCGCCACCGTCGACGCCGGAGGGGCGCCGTCGGTGAGGATGGTGGTCCTCACGGGCCACGACGCACGAGGCTTCGAGTTCTTCACCAACTATTCGAGCCGTAAGGGTCGGGACCTCCAGGCGAACCCGCGGGCCGCGCTCTGCTTCTACTGGCCGGCGATCGCGGTGCAGGTGCGCATCGAAGGCCTCGTGGAGAAGCTGACGGCGGAGGAGTCCGACGCCGAGTTCGGTGCGCGCCCCCGCGCGCAGCAGGTCGCGGCGTGGGCGTGGTGCCAGAGCGCACCTCTGCCCTCGCGAAGGCGCCTGCTCGAGGAGGTGCGGGAGGTGGACGAGCGGTTCGTCGGCCACGAGGTCTCGCGCCCTCCGGACTGGGGGGGCTACCGCCTGCGCCCGGAGCGCGTCGAGTTCTGGCACGGCTTCGAGAACCGCCTGCACGACCGGATCCTTCACGTCCGGGAGGGTGGGGGTTGGCGGGCGGAACGGCTTTCCCCCTGATCGCTCGGGAGAACAGGAGAAACATGACGCCCTCGTGTGCGGCCGTGCGCGAAAGCCCCGCGCTGCTCAAGCTGGACCTTTTCTGCAGGGGGATGCGCCTCCACGAATCCTGCCTGGTGGAGGAGGACGGAGGCCGGAAGGTGATGCGGACGCGGGCCGGGCTGGGAAGCGGTCTGGAGCTCGTGCTCCCGGGCAATCTCTGGACGAACGTCCCCGTGGTGGAGAAGTTTGCGGCGCGCTCCCCTTACCTGCTGAAGCGCTCGCCGTCGGGCTACGTGCTCGAGCGAGAAGCAGAGACGGTGGCGGACGTTCGCCTCTCTCCGCAGCCTGCCTGGTACGAGGCCCGGACGTCCAGCGGCACGCCCATGCGGCGGGTGGGCACGCTGCAGGGAACCTACCTCGCGATCTACCCGGCCAAGGTCTGCGAATACTGGACGGAAAAGCCGCGGGCGAACTGCCGATTCTGCTCCGTGGGGCTCAACCTGGGCGCGGACGACGCGGACGAGAAGTCGGTCGAGGACGTTCTCGAAGTGGTTCGCGCCGCCCGGCGCGAGTCGGGGATCACCTACGTGGACTTCAACACCGGCCACTACGACGGGGACACCTACCTGGACGTGCTCGAGCCCTACATTCGCCGGGTCAAGGAGGCAACCGGCCTGCTCGTGGGAGTTCAGACGCCGCCACACCCCGACCTCCGGCGCTACGACCACCTTCGCGGGATCGGGGTCAACCGGGTCTCCTTCTGTTTCGAGATCTTCGATCCTCGCTTCTTCAAGGAGGTTTGCCCGGGCAAGCACCGTGAGTACGGGCTCGAGCGGTACCTCGAGGCCGTGCGGTACTGCGCCTCGCTCGGGAAGAAGGGGCCGACGCACGAGCCGTGGGTCACGAACGGCGAGCTGATCGCCGGACTCGAGCCCGCAGAGTCCTCGATACGTGCGATCGATTGGATAACGTCCGTGGGGGCCATTCCCACCGTTTGCATCTTTCGGCCCCTCGCGGGCACCGACTACGCGGATATCCCGCCGCCGGAGTCGGCCCTCCTCGTCCCCGTTTTCGAGCGGCTCTACGACGCGTGCATGGAGCGCGGCCTCCCCATCGGCTGTGCGCCCAACGTGCACGTGAGCCTCGTCCTCCTGCCCGACGAGGCGCGTTCGCTCTCCCGGCGCCGCTTTCCGAGGCAGCGCCTCAAGCTCGGGCTCCTCGCTCGGGCCGCGGAGTGGCAGGTCGCTCGCAACGTCCGCGCCGCCGAGGCGCGCTGGGAGGCCGGTCATGCGGCCGCCCCCGCTTGAGGGGTCGGCCGCTCGCGGTCGCGCAGGAAGAACTGCGCGACTGCTGAGCTTCTCAACAGCCGTTGCAAGGGGTGTCGACAACCCCTACAGCGACAACCCGCGCGCCTTCATCCGGTTGCGGCGCGCGGCCTCCCCGCGGTCGGATGCGGAACGTCCCTTGCCCATGCGAGGGGCAGCCGCATTCGCCCGGCGGGGACCGGGGCGGCGAAGGAGAAGGCCCCCGGTCCGGAAGGAGGACGTCATGACCGTCTTCATCGTGATCGCGTTCTTCGCGTTGTTGATCCTGGCGGACTACGCGGTCAGCCGGGCGCGCGAAGCCACCGAGGGGGGCGTCGCGCGGAGCGTTCCCGACATCGCCCCCGAGCCCGTCTGGGTCGCCGGCTACCAGCTCCCCGAGGCCCTGCATTACCACCGCGGCCACGCGTGGGTGCGGCCTCTCGACGGGACGGACGTGCTCGTCGGATTGGACGACTTTGCGCGCCGGCTCACGGGCACGGCTCGCGAGGTCCGGACGCCCGCTCGCGGCGACTGGCTCCTCCAGGGGGGGCCCGGATTCGGAGTAAGGGCGGAGGACCGCGCCGTCCAGTTCGTCTCGCCCGTCGAAGGGGAAGTGACCGGGGTGAACCCGGAGCTGCGCTCGCATCCCGATCTCGCCACGAGCGACCCCTACGGCCGCGGCTGGATCATGAAGGTGCGGGCGCCCCACCTTGCCGCCAACCTTCGGAACCTGCTCTCGGGCCGTCTCGCCCGGCGCTGGACGGAGGACGCGCGGGAGGCGCTCGACCTCCGGCTGATGGCCCTCTCGGGATCGGTGCTCCAGGACGGCGGAGAGCCGGTTGCGGACTTCGCCCGCCATCTGCCTCCCGAGGACTGGAAGCGCCTCGTCCACGAGTTCCTGCTCACCTAGGGCCTGTAGAGGGAGGAGAAAGCCATGAGCGCCGTGACCGCCAGTATCGCCAGGACCGACCCGGCCGCGCGGGCCTTGCTCATCGACGTCACCCGGTGCATCGGGTGCCGGGCGTGCGCCCAGGCCTGCAAGGAGAGCCACGGCTTCCCCGGGACCGGGGAAGAGACCGAGCTCGACGCCACGACGTACACCGTCCTCCTCGACAAGGGAGACGACCGCTACGTGCGGCGGCTCTGCATGCACTGCGAGGATCCGAGCTGCGCGAGCGCCTGCCCGGTGGGGGCCTTCTCGAAGACGGCTCTCGGGCCCGTGACCTACGACGAGAGCCGCTGCCTGGGTTGCCGCTACTGCATGCTCGCGTGTCCGTTCGGCGTGCCGCGCTACGAGTGGTCGAAGGCGGCCCCCGCCGTCCGCAAGTGCGACATGTGCATCGAGCGGCTTCAGAAGGGGGCGCTGCCCGCGTGCGTCGAGGCCTGCCCCGCGGAAGCGACCGTGACCGGCACGCGGGAGGAGCTGCTCGCGGAGGCCCATCGGCGGATCCGCGAGAGCCCGGCCGCCTACTACCCCCACGTCTACGGCGAGACGGAGGTGGGCGGGACCTCCGTGCTGTTCCTCTCGCCGGTTCCCTTCGAGGAGCTCGGCTTCGCCGCGGTGGGGACGACCCCTCCGCCGAACCTCACCTGGCAGGCGCTGCGGAAGGTGCCCGCGGTGGTGAGCGTAGGAGGGGCCGCGCTCCTCGGCGTGTGGTGGATCACGCACCGGCGAGACGAGGTGGCCGCCGCGGAGAGTCGGCCGCCGGTGGCGAAGGAGGAGCGATGAAGCGGCCCGGTCGGATCCGTCCGGGGTTCTGGGGGGCGGTGCTGTACCTGCTCCTCGCGCTCGGAGGCGCCGTCGTCGCCGTCCGCTTCACCCGGGGGCTCGGCGCGGTGACGAACCTCTCGGACCGTTTTCCATGGGGCCTCTGGGTGGGGTTCGACGTGCTGTGCGGCGTGGGCCTCGCCGCCGGAGGGCTTCGCCGTCACCACCGCGGTCTACGTGTTCAACCTGAAGCGATACAAGCCCATCGTCCGTCCCACGGTGCTCACCGCCTTCCTCGGCTACCTGCTCGTGGTCACGGCGCTTCTCGTCGACCTCGGTCGCCCCTGGAACATCTGGCACCCCCTCGTGATGTGGAACCCCCGGTCCGTGATGTTCGAGGTGTCGTGGTGCGTGATGCTGTACCTGACGGTGCTCGCCCTCGAGTTCTCGGGGATGGTCTTCGAGCGCGTGGGGTGGGGCCGCGCCCTCGTCGTGCAGAAGGCGGCGACGGTTCCTCTCGTGGTCGCGGGGGCCGTCCTCTCGACCCTGCACCAGTCCTCGCTGGGCTCCTTCTACCTGATCATGCCGGGCAAGCTGCACCCGCTGTGGTACTCCTCCTGGCTGCCCGTCCTCTTCTTCCTCTCCGCGGTGACGGCCGGCCTCGGCATGGTGATCGTGGAGTCGCGGCTCTCCGCTCGCGCCTTCGGCCACGGCCTGGAGATGCCTCTCCTCGCCGGGCTCGGCCGCGCGCTCCTCGCCGCCCTCGTCGTCTACGGCACGGTGCGGGTCGCCGACCTCGCGCGCCGGGGGGCCCTGGGGGATGCGGCGTCGGGGACGCGGGAGGCGGCCTTCTTCGGCCTGGAGTTCGCTCTCGGGGTCGTCCTGCCCGCGGCGCTGCTCGCGATGCCGTCGGTCCGCCGCAACGCCCGGCGCCTCTACGCGGCGGGCCTGCTCGTGGTCATCGGCTTCGTCGTGAACCGCCTGAACGTGAGCGTCACCGGGCTCGAGGGGGCGCTCGGAGAGCACTACGTCCCCGCGGCCCCCGAGGTGGTGGTGACCCTGATGCTGGTGGCGGTGGGCGATCGCGCTCTTCCGCCTCGCCGCGCGCAACGTGCCGGTATTCGGGCGGGGGGAGGACGCCCTCGCGCTACCGTCGGTGAGACGTGACCCGACGTCTCGCGGTACGCATGGGCGATCGCCCTCTGCCTGGGGGCGGCGCTCATCCTGCTGACCGCGGACGCCTTGAACCTACGGCTGCAGCGCCGGCACCTCGAGGGGCTCGTGGGGCTCTCCGCGGAGAGGACCGCGGAGACGATCCGGTCCGCCACCCGCGACGCGATGCTCCGAAACGACGCCCAGGACGTCCATCGCATCATCCAGAACGTCGGCGCCCAGCAGGGCATCACGCGCGTGCGGATCTTCAACAAGGAGGGAAGGATCGGCACGTCGACGCTTCCCTCCGAGGTGGGGACGCTCGTGGACGCGAAGGCCGAGCAGTGCACGGCCTGCCATCGGAGCGACCGGCCCCTCGTCCGCCTCGAGCGGAAGGACAGGGTGCGGGTCTTCCCGGGAGCGGACGGCCGTCGGGTCCTGGGGGTCATCGCCCCCCTCTACAACGAGCCCCAGTGCACCACATCCTGCCATGCCCATCCCGCGGGACAGCGGGTGCTCGGGCGTCCTCGACGTCCAGCTTTCGATGGCGGGCGTGGACGAGTCGCTCCGGGCCTCGGAGCGTCAGATGTCGTACGGCCTCCTCGCGGCGGTGGGGGCCGTGCTGCTCCTCGTCGGACTCCTGCTGTGGCGGCTCGTGCTCTCTCCCGTGCACCGCCTTCACGCGGCCATGGCCCGGGTCGCCGCCGGCGACCTGGACACCCGGGTGCCCGTTCTCTCCCGCGACGAGATGGGGGACCTCGCCCGCTCCTGGAACGCCATGACCGACGAGCTGCGGCGGGCCCGCCGGGAGCTCCTGGAGTCGAACCGGACGCTCGAGCGCCGGGTGGACGAGAAGGCGCGACAGGTCGAGCGCGCGCACCACGAGATGGCGCTCGTGGAGAAGATGGCGTCGCTCGGCAAGCTCGCGGCGGTGGTGGCCCACGAGATCAACAACCCGCTCGCGGGGATCCGCACCTACGCCCGCCTCCTCCGGAGACGGGCGGGGGCTCCCGGCCCCGCCCACGACCCGGAGTCCGAGCGCATCCTGGAGATGGTGGACGGGGAAGCGGGCCGCTGCGGGGACATCGTGCGGAACCTCCTCCTGTTCAGCCGATCTTCGCCCGCGCGCTTCGCGGAGGCCGACGTCACGCCCCTCCTCGAGCGGTGCCGGCTCCTGCTCCGGCACCAGGCCGAGCTGCAGGGAGTCGCCCTGGAGCTGGAGGTGGCGCCGGGCCTCCCGTCGATCACCTGCGACGCGGCGCAGGTCGAGCAGATGGCGCTCGCCCTGACCATGAACGCGCTGGAGGCGACGCCCACGGGAGGGCGCGTGGTCCTCGGGGCGCGGGCGGAGGAGGCGGGGGGCGGGCTCGTCCTCCGCGTCTCCGACACGGGAGCCGGGATCGCCGGGGAGGATCAGGCGCGGATCTTCGAGCCGTTCTTCACGACGAAGGAGGCGGGCAAGGGCGTAGGCCTCGGCCTCGCCGTGGTGTACGGAATCGCGAGCCGCCACGGGGGGAGGATCGACCTCGTCTCGCGGCCGGGAGAGGGCACCGTGTTCACCGTGCACCTGCCGAGCCGTCCGCCGGAGCCGCAGGAGGGAGGCACGCCATGACGACAGCCGAGGCCACGGGAACGCGTCCGCCCCTGCGCCTGCTCGTGGTCGACGACGAGGCGATCGTGCGCGATTCGCTCGGAGCGTGGTTCCGCGAGGAAGGCCACCAGGTGAAGACGGCCGAGAACGCGAAGGAGGCGCTCCGACTCTGCGCGGAGGGGCGCTTCGACATGGCGCTCGTCGACATCCGCATGCCCGGCCTCGACGGCCTCGAGCTGCAGGCGCGCCTCACGGCCGCCGACCCCGAGCTCACCGTCATCGTCATGACCGCCTACGCTTCGGTGGACACTGCGGTGCGCGCCCTCAAGGCGGGAGCCTACGACTACATCGTCAAGCCCTTCGACCCCGACGACCTCTCCCTCCTCGTGCGGCGCGCGGCGGAGCACCGTTCGCTGCGCGCCGAGAACCTGCGGCTCAAGAAGAGCATCGACGCGGTGGCGACGCCCCCGCCCCTCCTCGGGTCCTCGGCGGCGATGCAGCACGTGTCGGAGATGGTGCGCGTGGTCGCGGCTTCCGACGCCACCGTCCTCGTCCTCGGGGAGTCGGGCACCGGCAAGGAGCTCGTGGCTCGCGCCATCCACGCCGCATCGCCGCGCCGCTACAACCCCCTCGTGGTGGTCAACTGCGGGGCGCTCCCCGAGGGGACCCTGGAGAGCGAGCTATTCGGGCACGAGGCGGGGGCCTTCACCGGGGCGCGCGCCCGCCACAAGGGCAAGTTCGAGGCCGCGGAGGGCGGGACCGTCTTTCTCGACGAGATCGGCGAGGTGGGGCCGAAGGTCCAGGTGGACCTGCTGCGGGTGCTCGAGGAGAAGGCGGTCACGCGGCTCGGGGGCAACACCCCCGTCCCCGTGGACTTTCGGGTGGTGGCGGCCACGCACCGCGACCTCCCGGCTCTCGTGAAGGAGGGCGCCTTCCGCGAGGACCTCTACTGGCGGTTGAACGTCTTCACGATCGACGTGCCACCCCTGCGGGACAGGCGCGAGGACATCCCGATCCTCGCGGAGCACTTCCTCGACGGCTTCGCCCACGCCATGAGCCGGCGGCCGCTCGGCCTGTCGCCCGCGGCCCGGGAGGTGCTCCTCTCGTACCCGTGGCCCGGCAACGTGCGCGAGCTGCAGAACGCGATCGAGCGCGCGGTGGTGGTGGGGTCGGGGCCGGTCGTGGAGGCCGCGGACCTCCCGCTCCACATCACGGCGGCGCCCGCGGGCCCCGGGGCGGGGTCGCTGGCGGAGGCGGAGAAGGGGCACGTACAGGCCGTGCTCGACGCCCAGCGCTGGAACATCTCGAGGGCGGCCCGCGTCCTCGACGTCGACCGGGTCACCTTGTACAACAAGATCCGGAAATACGACCTGAAGAAGCCCGCCGATGCGGGCCGATGACGCGGGAGTGGAGGAGGTCCACGTCCTCCGGCTCGATCCGTTCTCTCGTCCCCTCGCCGAGGAGATCGCGTCCGGGCTGAGCCGGCGCGTGCACGCCGGATGCCGGGTGACGAGCTTCCCCGCGCTTCCCACGCCCCGGCGCCTGCCCCAACGGGAGCAGGTGGACGCCGATGCGGTCCTCGAAGAGCTCGAGGCGCGGCCCTCCCCGGACCGCGGCGTGCTCGTCGGGCTCACCTCCTTCGACATCGCCGTTCCCGTGTTCACGTTCGTGTTCGGGCGGGCTCGACAGGGAGCGCACGCCGCGCTCGTCTCCCTGGCCCGGCTCGACCCCGCTTTCTACGGTCTTCCCGGCGACGGCGGACTCCTCGCGAAGAGGGCGGTCGACGAGATCGTTCACGAGCTCGGCCACGCGGCGGGGCTCGCGCACTGCCGGGACGCCGCGTGCCTCATGAGCTTCGCGGGGTCGGTGGAGAGGGCGGACGTGAGGGGCTCGCGGTTCTGCGAGGGGTGCCGCACGAGGCTGCCTCCGTGGCTGGCCGCGGCGGGAGCGCCCGGCTAGGCCCCGCGAAGGGATTCGAGCGCCGCGATCGCCGCCCCCCGCGCCCCCGCCATGTCCAGGTCGGGAACGAGGTCGAGGCGCGCCACCTCCCGCTGCTCTTCGCGGAGGATCGTGTGCTCGCGGACCCTGGAAAGGAACCAGTCGCGGAACGCGGGAGCCGCTTCGACCACTCCGCCGCCGAGAAAGTAGGCGCTCGGGTCGGTGAACATCGCGGCGACGGTGAAGAGCCGGCCCAGGGCCATCGCCTGCTGCTCGAAGATCCTCCGGGCCAGCGGATCCTCTTTCTCGCCGTATCCGCGGACGAGCTTGGCCGCCTCCTTCGCGGATCGCCCCGCGAGATCGTGGCCGGGGAAGCGGCTCAGCCAGTACGGGAGGAGGTTCTTCTCGATCCCGGTGAGCGAGGCGACGCTTTCCACGTCGCCCAGGAATCCGCAGTTGCACCGGGGCAGGGGCTGACCCTCACCGAGGAGCCCCTCCATGGGGATGGGCACGTGGCCCAGCTCGCCCGCCATCCCCGCGGCTCCCTTGACGATGGCGCCGGCTTCGATGACGCCGCCACCCAGCCCGGTTCCGACGATCGCCGAGATCGACGAGTGGAGGGCCGCGTCCGTGCCGAAGTAGCGGTGGTGCGCGTAGAGCGCGGCGGCGTTCCCGTCGTTGTTGTAGACGACGGGAAGGCCGAGGCGCTGCTCGAGGGCTCGGCGGAAATCGAACCCCCGCCACCCGGGGTGCGAGAAGTTCGTGGAGCCCTTGGAGGAGATGACGCCGGTGGCGCTCGCGGGGCCGGGCGAGTCGAGGCCGACGGCCCTCACCTTCTCTCGGGAAACGCCGGTAAGGGCGAGGATGCCGGAGAACGACTCCTCCAGCGCCTGGATCGCCACCTCGGGCCCTTCCTGGACCCGGCTGGGCGTCTCCACCATATGCGCGACCAGGAATCCTCCCGCCGCCGCGAGGACGGTCGCGTTGTTCTTGTTGCCACCGTTGTCGAGACCGACGACGAACCCGGCGCTCTCCGTGGACATGGGTGGTCGCGCATTCTACTCGGCAATCGCCCCGGGAGCGCTCCCCCCCGGCGGCTGAGGGGCGAAGGATCTCTGAAAGATGGGCATGGACCACCACAGCGGACCGCGCTCCCAAGTCGTGGGGGGGGAACCTGTTAGGGGGAGCTGTTCGGGATCGGCGACAAGATTCGCGCAGATCGCGTCCTCCCGCGCAGGATCTGCGCGGTACCAGCCGCGCCGTCTCTTCAAGAGGCTTGTTTTCTCGGCGTACCGGCTTCACCGGATGGCTCGCGCCTTGCACCCATCAGGGACAGGACTCGAAGGGCATCGGCCCGGGAGAAGCAGGATGGCGATGAAGATCGTGGAGGACTGCACCAGCTGCACGGCCTGCGAGCCGGAGTGCCCGAACGGAGCGATCAGCCGCGACGAGACTGCCGACGTCTTCGTGATCGAGCCCGGGCGCTGCACGGAGTGCGTCGGGGCCTACGAGAGCCCCTGTTGCACGGAAGTCTGTCCGGTGGACTGCATCGTGGCCGATCCCCTTCACGACGAGACACGACGGGAGCTGCAAGCCAAGTACGAGCGTCTCCACGGGCTGGGAGAGGTGTGACATGCTGATCATGCTCAGGCGTTATCCCGCCGCCGGACTCCTGCTCGGGGGGCTCGCCGTGACGGGCTTCGCGGTCCTTTTGTCCGCCCTCGTCACCCCGGTGTCCTCCGACAAGGAGGCGAGCGCGAAAGGCCGCGTCACCTACGAGCGATACTGCGTGTCCTGTCACGGAAAGACGGCGCGCGGCGACGGGCCGCTCGCCAAGGACCTGCGCGTCCCCGTGCCGGACCTCACGCTCGTGGCGAAGCGCGCGGGTGGCACGTATCCCTCCGATCGCGTGTTCGGGATCATCTCGCGGGGAAGCCAGGTGAGAGGGCACGGGACCGACGACATGCCGGCCTGGGGCAGTGCCTTCAACCGCACCGAGGGCACGGACGCGGCCGTGGACGAAGCCATTCGGAATCTCGTCACGTATCTGGGATCCGTCCAGCGCGTGCAGTAGGGGCCCATGGCCCTCCTCGAGGCCGTAGCCGGACTGGAGACCGGACGGGTAGACCCTCCCACGACCCTGTGGGCGGACCGATTCGCCCAGCGGACGCAGCGCATGAGCAGCTCGATCATCCGCGAGCTGCTGAAGATCACCGAGCGGCCGGACGTCATCTCCTTCGGGGGCGGCCTCCCCGCCCCGGAGGTCTTTCCCCGCGCGGAGATCGCGGCCGCCTGCGATCGCGTGCTGAGGGAGCACGGCTCCTCCGCCCTCCAGTACGGGGCGACCGAGGGCTTCCTCCCCCTGCGCGAGCTGCTCGTCCGGCACATGTCGCGCTACGGGATCTCCGTGACGCCCGACAACGTGCTCGTCACCTCGGGCTCGCAGCAGGGGCTCGACCTCGTGGGCCGCCTCTTCCTGAATCCCGGGGACCGGATCGTCACGGAGTCCCCGACCTACCTCGGCGCCCTCCAGGCGTGGAGCGCCTGCCAGCCCGAGTACCTGCCGGTGCCCATGGACGACGAGGGGCTCGACGTCGGGAGACTCGAAAAGGAGCTGCGGGCGGGTCCGAAGTTCCTCTACGCCCTCCCCAACTTCCAGAACCCCACGGGGGTGACGCTCTCCGGGCCGCGGCGGAGCCGCCTCGTCGAGCTCGCGAACCACTACGGGGTTCCCATCATCGAGGACGATCCGTACGGGCAGCTGCGCTACGAGGGCGAGCACCTCCGCACGCTCGTGGAAATCGACGCCGAGTACCACGGGTGCGCGCGGGGGGCGCGCGCGTTCACGGGCAACGTCCTCTACCTGGGAACCCTGTCCAAGACGCTGGCTCCCGGGCTGCGCGTGGGCTGGATCGTGGCCCCCCGAGAGGTGATCCAGCGACTGGCGATGGTGAAGCAAGGGGCCGACCTCCACACGAGCACGCTTTGCCAGATGGTGGCCCACGAGGTCGCACGGCAGGGCTTCCTCGACCGCCACGTGCGCGACGTCCGGCAGGTCTACGGGGAGCGGCGCGACGTGATGCTCGACGCCCTCGCGCGCCATTTCCCCGAGGGGGTCGAGTGGACGCGCCCCCAGGGCGGGCTCTTCCTCTGGGTGACGCTGCCCCCGCCCCTGGAGAGCGCGCGGGTCTTCGAGGCGGCCCTCGTGGAGAAGGTGGCGTTCGTCCCCGGAGCCCCATTCTTCCCGCGGGGCGGGGGGGAGCGGATGCTGCGGCTCAACTTCTCCTATTGCGCCCCGCCGGTCATCGAAGAGGGCATCCGGCGTCTCGGAGCAGTGATCCGGAAGCAGCTGGCCAGGGCCTGACGCGGAGATGCTCCTCCTCGTCCGGTCCCTCCTCACGTGGCTCGTCCTCCTCGCGGCCATGATGGTCAACGGCTCGATCCGGGTGCTCGCGCTGCAGCCCCGCATCGGCGAGGATCCGGCGCGCCAGGCCGCCTGCGTGACGGGGATCCTCCTCATCCTCGGCCTGACCACCCTCCTCCTTCCCTGGCTGGGGGAGGTCGGCGGCCGGGGACTGCTCGTGGTGGGCTGCTCCTGGCTGGCGCTTACCGTTGCGTTCGAGTTCCTCTTCGGCCACTACGTGGCGGGAGCGAGCTGGGCGTCCCTCCTGGTCGAATACGACATCCGCCGCGGCCGCCTCTGGCCCCTGGTCCTGCTCGGTGTCCTCCTCGCCCCCTGGCTCGCGAGCCGCATTCGGGGCCGCCGAGGCTAGGCCGCCCTTCCCAGAGGCGGCCGGACCTCGCCGCCTATCCCGAGCTCGCGGAGGCGTTGTCGCACCTTTGCGAGATGGGCCGCGGCATCCGCGAGTGGCGGGCTCGATGCCGCGGGGAGCATCTCGACCACCGCCTCGATCTCGGGGCGCCACCGGGTTTCCCGGCGGTAGTGGAAGGCGGGCTCGAACGGCTCGACCACTTGCCGCCACTCCCGAGGGAGCACGGCCGCCGCGATCGCGAGGAGGGACGCGTGGGCGACCTCGCACTCCGTGCACCCGGGGTCGCCGGAGCAGCGGCTCGGACGCGGAGCGAGGAGCGCCAGGTCGAAGCCGCTCCGGACCACCCGGTGGTCCTGGACGTCGTAGTGGGGGCGGATCTCGGCGACGACACCGTTCGCGCGCGCGAAATCGCGGAGGGCCTCCGGAGGCGGGAGATCGGTTCCGGCCGTCACAGGTGCCGCCGGCGCGCGGCGGCCCGGAGCTCCTCCCGAAAGTCCGGGTGCGCGACCGCGATGAGCTCCTGCGCCCGCTCGCGCAGGCTCTTGCCGTAGAGACGGGCGGTCCCGTGCTCGGTGACGACGTAGTGGACGTCCGCCCGGGTGGTCACGACGCCCGAGCCCTCGGACAACGTGTCCACGATCCGGGAGACCTTTCCGGCGCGCGCGGTGGAGGGGAGGGCGATGACCGGCTTGCCGCCCTTGGAGCGGGCCGCCCCCCGCACGAAGTCCACCTGGCCCCCGAAACCGGAATAGATCGAGCGCCCCAGCGAATCCGCGCACACCTGTCCGGTGATGTCGACGGCGAGGGCCGAGTTGATGGCGACCATCTTGTCGTTGCGCGAGATCACGAAGGGGTCGTTCACGTAGTCGGTGGGGTGGAACTCCACGAACGGGTTGTTGTCGAGGAAGTCGAAGGTCCGCCGGGAGCCGAGGACGAAGGAGGCCACGATCTTCCCCCGGTGGAGGGTCTTGGCTTCGTTGGTGACGACGCCGCTCTCGAAGAGATCCACCACCCCGTCCGAGAACATCTCCGTGTGCACGCCCAGGTCGCGCTTGTCCTTGAGGAAGAGGAGGACCGCGTCCGGGATCTCCCCGATCCCCATCTGCAGCGTGGAGCCGTTCTCGATCAGCTCGGCCACGTTCTGGCCGACGGCGCGGGCCACCTCGCCCACCTCCCGCGACTGGGGAAGCTCGAGGAGGGGCCGGTCCACCTCCACCACGTGGGTGAGGTGCTGAACGTGAATGAACGAGTCGCCGAGGGAGCGCGGCATCTGCCGGTTCACCAGGGCCACCACCGTCGATGCCCGCTCGGCCGCCGCCTTCGTGCACTCCACACCCACCCCGTAGGAGCAGAAGCCGTGCTCGTCGGGGGGGGAGAGCTGCAGGAAGGCGACGTCGACGGGGAGGAGGCCGGTCTGGATGAGGCGCGGGATCTCGGAGAGGAAGACGGGGACGAAGTCGGCGCGGCCGTCGTTCACCGCCTCCCGCACGTTCGAGCCCACGAAGAGGGACTTGTGGCGGAAGGAGCCGGCGTAGCGGGGGCTCGTATGGTCGGCGCAGCCGAAGGTCATCAGGTGCGAGACCTCGACGTCCTGGAGCTCCTGGTGGCGCGCCACGAGGGCGCGGATGAGCTCCTCGGGGTTGTTGCAGCCGGCGTGGATCCACACGTGGTCGCGGGAGCGGACGGAGCGGACGGCCTCCTCGGCCGACGTCACGCGGCGCCGGTAGGTCTCCGCCCAGGTCATGGGATCTCCTTGGCGACGGGGAGCGGCTCCCACCGCAGGCCGAACGTCTGCGCGAGGGACTGCTTGGCGCACCGACCGCGGAAGAGGTAGGTGCCGCGGCGCAGGTCGGGCGAGTCCTCAAGGGCGCGGTCCACGCCGAGGGTCCCGAGGTCGAGCAGGTAGGGGAGCAGAGCACTCGTGAGCGCCTGGGTGGAGGACCGCGCCGCCGCGGAGGGGAGGTTGGGCACGCAGAAGTGCAGGATTCCGTCCGCCTCGTACGTGGCGTCGGGGAAGGCGGTGGGCCGGGAGGTCTCGAAGCAGCCGCCCATGTCGATCGACAGGTCCATCACGACACTCCGCGGCTTCATGAGGCGGAGCATCTCGCGCGTCACGAGGCGGGGCGCCCGCTCGCCGTGGACGGCGACCGCGCCGAGCACGAGGTCGGCGAAGCCGAGCGCTTTCTCGACGTTCGGAGGGGTGGCGAGCAGGGTGGACGCGGGGCGCCCCGACTCGAGGGCCGCCGCTCGCAACGGGTCGAGGCTGCGGTCGAGGAGCGTGACCTGGGCCCCCGCCCCCGCCGCGGCTCGTGCCGCGGCGCGCCCGAGGACGCCCGCTCCCAGCACCACGAAGTTAGCCGGGGGTACTCCGGGAGCGCCGCCCAGGAGGATTCCCTTGCCTCCGAACTCGTTCAGCAGGAGCCCGCCGCCAATGATCACCGCGAGGCTGCCCGCGATCTCGGACATTCCCGTGAGTACGGGCGCGCGGCCCTCCTCGTCTTCGATGGCCTCCGCGCCGATGGCCGTGACCTCGCGCTCCTGGAGGAGGCGAAGGTCCTCGGGGCGCAGCGTGGGCAGGGCCCAGAAGGCCGTCACCGCCTGGCCGGGTTGGAGAAGCCCGTACTCCGACGGAGTGGGAGCCATGACGCCGACGACGAGGGCCGCTCTCGTGAAGACCTCGGCGCGGCTGAACGCAATCGTGGCTCCCGCGGACTCGTAGTCCGCGTCCGCGTGACCGGCGCCCTCGCCCGCTCCCGTCTCCACCCACACACGGCTCTTGGCCTGGACGAGCGTCTTCACGCCGGAGGGGGCGAGCGCCACCCTGCGCTCGTGCCCCTGCGTCTCCCTCGGGATGCCGACGTCCATGCCCTTCCTCCCTTTCCGCCGCCGCTGCGCTCTGCGACCTACGATTCCGTTTCCGTCCCCTCGCGTGCCGCTCGTCCTCCCCGTGCGAACGCTTCCTCGTTCTGCGGGATGAGCGCTCCCTTCTGACGGAGGGCGCGGCGGATCGCGGCCAGGAAGGCCTCCTTCGGGAAGAGGCCGGTGACCTGCTGGAGCGCGCCGAGGGCCACGATGTTCTTGACCATGGGCAGCCCGATCTCGGACGCGATCCGGGTGAAGGGGACGCCGATCGCGCGTACCGCGCGATCGAGAGCGGGGGCGGCTTCGATCAGGGTGCGGTCGAAGAGCACGATGCCCCCCGGGGGCACCGCGGGAGAGAACTTCGCGAGGCTCGGGGCGTTGAAGGCCACGAGCACGTGCGGGGAGGGGGCGGCGGGCGAGAGCACCTCCGCTTCGGCGATGCGCACGTCCGCGTACGACGTCCCCCCGCGCGACTCGGGCCCGTAGCTCGGGATGTGAGTGGCGTCGAACCCCTCGTCGATCGCCGTCCGCGCGAGGAGTACGGCGGCGGTCTGGGCGCCGTCCCCCCCGCTCCCGCGAGCTTGATTCCAATGTCGCTCCCCCAGGCCGTGCGCGGAAAGGGGGCGGTCGCTCGTCGCGCGGACGGCGCCACCGCGCCCACGACCGCCGCGATCAGGGCGGGGTCGAATTGGGGGCTCTTCCAGGCGGGCCATGGCTCGCCCGCCACGTCCTTCTTCACGCCCAGCGGGAAGACGGGCAGCATCTTCTCGCGGATCCAGCGCTCGTTCTCGGCCGGCGTCATGTGGAGATGCGTGGGGCACTCGGCGAGGACCTCCACGAAGGCGAACCCCCGGTTCTCCACCTGCAGCCGGATCGCCTTGCGGATCGCCTTCTCCGCCTTGACCCGCTGCTTGGCGTCGAAGAGCGCCACCCTCTCGACGTACACGGGCCCTTCGAGCTGGGCGATCAGCTCCGCCATCCGCAGCGGCGCCCCCTGGAGACGATCGCGGCCGTACGGGCTCGTGGTCGTCGTCTGGCCCGTGAGCGTCGTGGGGGCGAGCTGGCCGCCCGTCATCCCGTACACCGCGTTGTTCACGAAGACGACCGTGATCGGGATGCCGAGCTGGGCCGCCTGCAGGATCTCCGCGAGGCCGATGGAGGCGAGGTCCCCGTCCCCCTGGTAGCTCACCACCACCGCGTCGGGGTTGGCGAGCTTGTGGCCGAGCGCCACCGCGGGGGCCCGACCGTGCGCGGCCTGGGAGTTGCCGACGTCGAGGTAGTAGTGGAGGAAGACGCTGCAGCCCACCGGCGAGATCGCTACCGTGCGGTCCTGGACGCCCAGCGCCTCCACCGCTTCCGCCAGGTACTTGTGGACGAGCCCGTGCCCGCAGCCCGGGCAGTAGTGGGTGCTTCGGGCCTTGAGGCCGCGGCCCTCGTCGTGCCGGTGGAACCGCTCGTAGAAGACGCTCATGCGCGCACCGCTTCTTTCGAGGGAGCCCGGAAGCCCAGCATCACGTGCTCCACGATTTCGCTCGTCGACGGGAGGACGCCTCCCTGGCGCCGGACGTGCTCCACGAAGCCCCGTCCGTGCGGGATGGCCGCGTGGCTGAGGGCGAGCCGCAGCTCGTCTTCGAGCTGTCCGCTGCTCGCCTCGATCACGACGACGCGCGGGCCGGGGCGCAGGATCGGCTTCAGGAGGCGGACGGGAAAAGGCCAGAGCGTCTGCGGCCGGAAGAGTCCGGCCTTCACTCCCCGCTGGCGCAGGGCCTCGACGGCGCCCTTCGCCATGCGCGCCGGCGTGTTGGCGGCGACGAGCAGGACCTCCGCGTCCTCGCACCGGTAGAGGTCGGCGCGCTGCTCGTCCTCGGTCATGCGCGCGTACTTGCTGTCGAGGTAGCGGTTGTGCGTCTCGAGGTCGGCCTCGCTCAGGCGGATGGAGGAAATGAGGTTGCGGCGGTGGCTGCGGTCGCCCCAGACCGCCCACGTCGGAAGGCCGGGACGTCGCGCCGTCCGTGGCAGCAGGACCTTCCCGGTCATCTGCCCGAGGTATCCGTCGCACAGGATGACCACGGGATTCCGATAGCCGAACGCCAGCCTGAAAGCGAGCTGGGTGTGGTCGAGCATCTCCTGGGGGGTCGACGGGGCGAGCACGATCGCGTGGGTGTTGCCGTGCCCGAGGCCGCGGCAGGCGAGCTTGACGTCCGCCTGCTCGGGGCCGATGTTGCCGAGGCCGGGGCCGCCCCGCATCACGTTCACGAACACGCCGGGGACCTCGGCCCCCACCATGTAGGAGATCCCTTCGAGCATGAGGCTGAAGCCGGGAGAGGAGGTGAACGTCAAGGCGGGGAGCCCCGCCCCTCCGCAGCCGTACATCATGTTCACCGCGGCCACCTCGCTCACCGCCTGGAGGAAAACGCCGTCGAGCTTCGGGAGCAGCCTGGCCAGGAGCTCCGCGCCCTCGGTGGAGGGCGTTATGGGATAGCCGAAGAAGTGGCGGCAGCCGGCGAGGAGGGCCCCGATCGCGGCCGCGTGCGTTCCCTTGACGAAGAGAGGCGCGCTCTCGGGGAGGCTGAGGTTCTCCCCCGGACGCTCCTCGGGCTCGGGTGCGCTCGTTCGGCGCGGGCCGAGGTGGAGGGAGGGATCGACGAGGTCGAAGGCCGCCTCCGTTGACTCCGGCAGCAGCCCGTAGGGCTCTGGGCAGGCGGTGAGGCAGAGGCCGCAGGACGTGCAGGTCTCGAGGTGGAGTTGCACTGGCACGAGGCCGGTGGCGGGATCGATTGCGTCCCCGGCCTCGATGCAATGGTGCGCGCAAGCCTCGATGCAGCGGCCGCAGCCCTTGCAGAACTGGGGAAGGAGGAACGGCCTCGCGCGCCCCGTCGCTGGCGTCAATCGACACCTCCCGATGCTCGGGGGGTGCAAGGTGTCGGCCAGCGTGGAGCTGCTCGAAAGTATTGATGGGGCTAGCCTTGCGCGATGTAAAGCGCGCAAGAACTGCGCGAGCGGGGTGGAGCCCCGAAAGGGACGCGGGCTCGGCTCACTCCCGCGAGCGAAGCCACTCCTCCCGTTTTCCCGCCTCATCGAAAATGTGCTCGGCGTCCCAGTTGCACATGCCGGTCAGACGTTCGGGAGAGATCCTCTGCTCGGCGAGCCGGAAGACGCCGTGGATCTCCCGCTCGAGGTGCGCGCGGAGGCGCGCCCCGTACGCGACCACGTCCTCCCTCGTGAAGCCCCCGGCGCGGACACGGTCCGAAAGGGCCTTGAGGGCGAGATGGTCCTCCGCGACCCCGCGCAGATTGGCGTCGTCGGCCCCCAGGGTCTCCGCGAGGGCGGGATAGAGGAGCCGGTCCTCCAGCGCCGAGTGCCATTCCTCCGCGGTGGCGATGGCCTCGAGGGTCGCCTGCAGGGCCTCGAGGGACGCCCCGCGCCCGACCATCTCGTCGAGGCGCCGCAGTTGGAGCAGGAACACCCCGTGCTCGACCTTCAGCCGGTCCGTGATCTTCATCCGACTCCTTCCTTCCCCGGAACGCTCAAGGAGACGTGCAGGACGCCGCCGTTCCGCGTAAGGTCCATGGGCAGCCCGCTTCGACGGATCATACCGAGCATCCGGCTATTCGCTCCGAGAACGTCGGCCTCGAAGGCGCTGACTCCGCGGGAGACGGCGATGCGGGCGAGGTGCTCGAGGAGGACCGTCCCCACGCCGAGCCCCTGGCAGGCGTCGCTCACCGCCACCGCCACCTCGGCCCGACGTGGGTCAGAGCCCTGGATCACGATGTAGCGCGCCACTCCGAGCACCTCTTCGCGGCCGTCGCGCGGCCGCACCGCGAAGAGCCCGACGTGGGTGTCGAAGTCGAGCTCGGTGAGGCGGGCGAGCTCCACGTCCGTCAGGTCGACCTTCGGACCGAAGAAGCGGTTGTAGACCGACTCCGGGCCAAGGCTCCGGAAGTGCTCGTGGAGCCTATCCTTGTCTTCCGCCCGGATCGCGCGGATGTGCACGAGCTGGCCGTCCCGGAGTGGAGCGTCCGTCTCGTAGTGTTCCGCTCGCGTCTCGAGGACGGCCATCGCTTCTCAAGGCCTCACCAGCGATACGACAGCCTGACGTAACCCCACCACGCCCGGTAGCTGCCGTCGTTGGCGGCCAGGAAGAAGGAGCCCGGCGCGTAATTGACGATGCCCGTGGTCTGGGCGTCGTCCGACGTGTAGTCCTCGAACCAGCCGCCGAGGGCGACGGCCCAGGCCTTGCGGAACTGGTAGCGAAGCTCGGCATTCATGCCCAGGATCTCGGTGTCGTCGTAGGCGGGGATGTCCCTGACGCCTCCGACCGAGGTCCGTGCGTTGTAGGGCGCGCCCCCCACCGGCGCGTCGAGGTCGTTGTTGCCGTTCGTCTTCTGCCAGCGCGCGAAAAAGGTGGCCGTCCACTTCTCGGGTACGAAGGAGAGCGTCCCTCCCGCGCCGAACGAGTTCGTCTTGTCGTCGACGACGGACGTCCAGTCGTCGAGCGGGTTGCTGGAAATGCTCGCGCCGCTCTGCCGGCCGCGGAGGTCGTCGTTCAGCTGCTCCCAGGTGTAGAACCCGTAGACGCTCCACTTCTCGCTCGGCGTGTAGTCGATCTGCGCGGTGACCGTGTTGTACTTGAAGAGGTTCAGCCCGTAGCGCGTCTCGTCGTAGTCGTCCTTGTTGTAGTTCCAGGAGAGGGCGAACGTGGTCTTGCCGCTGCCCGGCGACGCCTGGGCGAGGGCGATGAACCGGTCGGACTTCTTCGGCGCCTGGTCGTAGCGGATGTTGCAGGGGGCGCTCCCGCACTGGAAGCTGTTGTACGTGGCGGCGAGGGCGGGGTCGTGGTCGGGGATGGCGTAGACGTTGACGGGCGTGCCGTGGATCTGGAAGGACGCTTCCTCGCTCCTCTCGATCTCCAGCCCCTCGTAGGAGCGGTCGCCGTGCTCGTAGCTCGCGCGCACCACCAACCAGTCGTTGGGCCGGAGGTTGAGGCTTGCGACCAGCGTGTTCTCGGAGGTCTTGTCCGTCTCGCGGAACGTGCGGTCGTTGGCCGTCCAGCGGTAGCCGCCCTCGATCGAGACCTTGCTCCAGTCGAATCCCACGATCGCGTCGAATCGGTCGTTGGCGTAGCTGTAGGGCACGCTGATCCGGGGGATGTCCTCCCACACCGCGTCGAACCGGACGTAGCCGGGAAGGGAGAGACGCGCCGTCTTGTTCTCGAGGTCGTAGCGGCGGAAGCGCAGGTTGACGCTGAGGTGATCCGTGGGTCGGGTATTGAAGTAGGCGTTGAGGGCTGTGGTGTCGATAGCGCCGTCCAGCCGCTGGGCCGGCAGGCGCGAAGGGTCGGTGGCGTTGAAGGGGCTCGTGATCGCGGTGTTCGTCGTGTAGGGAATGAAATTGGTGGAGTCCTGGGTCCATCGGCCGATCGCGACGTCCGCGCCGACCCGGCTCTTCTTGCCGATCTTCACGGTGGCGGCGGCGGTGCCGGTGACGGCCTCGTTGTCCGGAGGGAGGGCGACGAGCCCGCGGACGGGACCGCCCGTGGAGGCGGAGCCCGGGGCCTGGTACGCGCTGGGATCCGTGGAGTCGGTGGCCCGGAAGGGGTTGTCGAAGGCGAGACCGAGGATGTTGTTCCGGAACCAGTTGTAGTGGACGCCCGCCCGCGCGACCCCCCAGTCGCCCGCGAGCTCGGCGTCGGCCCCGACGTCCTGGGTGAGGTAGCCCACCGGCTCGGGGGTCTCCACCACGTTGCTGAAGCCGAACGCGGTGCCTGCGGCGGCCCGGTCGCCCGTGCGCCGCTCGCGGAAATAGGCGAGCTTCACGTCGACGTCGCCCGGTCGCGCGGAGGCGACGAGCCGGGAGCGCTCGCGGTCGAGCACGAGGTCCACGTCCGGCGCCGACGCGTTCAGCGAAGGCGTGACGAGGTTGTTCAGGAAGGTGTAGTTGATGCGGGAGCTGGGCGGTCCGATGATCGTCTGGTTCGCCGCCTGCAGGGCGGGGCTGATCCGGAAGACGCCCTCCGACGTCACTTGCTCGAGCGTCCTTCCGCCGTTGCCGAAGCGGTGCGGGATCGTGTTGTAGTCGCCGTCGAGCCGGAACCACCCCTTCTCCACGCGCAGCCGGAAGCGCTGGTCGGTCTGCTGCAGGAACTGCCCGGCGAAGTCGTAGCGCAGGCCCTCCTTCTCGCCGTTCAGGCGGAAGTAGGGCAAGACGATCCCGTTGGGGATGTCGCGGTACTCGAGAAACTTCGAGGAGATGGTGTCGACGTCCTTTTGGATGAGCCCGAGCTCCACGCGTCCGGAGAAGAAGTCGTTGGCGACGGCGGGAGGTGCGTCCTGCGCGTGCAACGGGAGGGCCATGAGGGCGACGACGCTGCCGAAGAGGGCTCGCTTCATGGCTACCTCCCCAGGTAGGGCCCCGAAGGGGCGTTCGAGCCGTGGACGCTCTGGTGGCAGTTCTTGCAGGAATGCTCGACGGCGCGGTTGCTGACGTTCGGTCCCGTCAGGGCGTTGACGCCGTCGTAGAGCGTGCCGGGATGGCGCGTGTTCAGATGGCATCGCTGACAGAGGAACGGCTGCTTTGCCACGAGCAGCTTGTCGTGATTGGAGCCGTGGGGATCGTGGCAGTTGAGGCAGTTCTCGCGGACGGGGGCGTGCTCCCAGAGGAAGGGGCCGCGCTTCTCCGTGTGGCACTCCAGGCACTTCTCGTTGACGAAGCTCGCGGAGACCATCTTGGGGGTCGTGGAGTCGTGCGGGTTGTGGCAGCTCGCGCAATCCATTTTCCCCTCGCGGACCGGATGGTGTGACGTGCGCAGCCCCTTGGCGCGGATCGCCTGGTGGCAGGTGAAGCAGGTGTCCGGCTCGCGCTCCGTCTTGAGGTTCGCGCGCAGCGACTTGAAGTCGTGGACGCTGTGGCACGAGGCGCAGGAGACCTTGCGGCGGTCGTGGACGCTCCCCTCCCAGTTCGCCTGGTGGCCGTTGGAGTGGCAGGAGAGGCAGGTCGCGTTGATTTCGGCGGGTTTCCGGCTCTTGAGGGAAGGCCCCTTCGCCTCGACGCCCTCCATCCGCTGGCGGCCGTGCTCCGCGGCTCCCGCGTGGCAGCTCTCACAGCTCTGCTCCAGCCCCGCGTGCTTGCTGTGCATGAAGGAGCTGGAGAACGCAGGCTCGTGGCAGGTCTTGCAGTCGTTGGGGTCCACCTTCACGTCGGGCTTCTGGGCCGAAGGGGCTTGCAAGGCGACGTCCGTGTCGGCGAGGACGAGCCAGGCCGGGGCGCCGAGGAGGGTCAGCACGGCCAGGGATCGAAGCGGGGCGCGCATCGACTATCCGCCTTTCGCCAGGACCAAGTGGCCGTGCGAGGCCCTGGCGTCCTCGCTCGGCTTGCGGCGTGGGTCCGTACGGGGGCCGGTCGCGCTCAGCTCTCCATCCTCCCGGCCCGGTAGAGGCTCCTTCGGAGCTGCTCGACGACTTCGCGCTCGAAGCGGTGGTGCCCGCCCAGGGTGACCTGGCAGGACAGCCGCCCTTCGCGCGCCCAACGCGTGATCGTGTTGGGAGAGACACCGAGGAGCCGGGCGACCTCGGATCGGGCCAGGAACAGCCTAGGCGCCGTCGCCGTGCCCGCTTCGAGTGCTGACTTCATGGCCGCGATTCTACTCGCTTCGCTCGGTCGATTTGAATGGATCAGATGATTCATGGACCGGCCTACGGGGCAGGCGCCAGGCCCAGGTCTGCCAGCACCTTGGGGTTCGTCTCGTCCTGGGCGAGGATCGTGTGGCACGCGCTGCAATCCTGGCTGATGGTGCGTCCGTCGCGCGTCTTGTGCGACTCGTCGTGGCAGCGGAAGCACCCCAGGAAGTCCTCGTGCCCGATGTGGTTGGGATACGTGCCCCAGGTCACCTTCATGTTGGGGAAGACGTTGCGGAGGTAGATCCCCTTGACGGCGACGGTCGCGCTTTCCACCGCGGCCCGCCGCTGACGGAATACCTCCGGGTAGCCGGTCCGGTAGAAGTCGAGGAGGCCCTCGGCGATCTGCTTCTCGGCGGCTTCGCGGTCCGGGTACTCCCGGCGGAGCAGCTCCACCGCCTTCTTCTTGACGAAGGGCAGCTCCCGGCTGACGCGGCCCTCGTCCAGGGCGCGGTCCACCGCACGCTCGGGAAGCTCGAAGGTGTGGCTCGGGCGATTGTGGCAGTCGAGGCAGTCCATCTTGCGGGTCTCACCGCGCGCGAGATCGGCCGGAGTGACCTTCACGTCTTCCGACACGTAGTCGACGAGCGCGCCGTCGTCGTCCCGGTAGCTGACCTTGGGAATGAGCTCGCGCTTTCCGTCGGTGGAGACGTAGGTGATCCGCGCCTCGTCGTCGAGGTGCCTCCCGTGGATTCCCGTCGCGTCGCCGGCCCTGCGTCCTCCCACCTTCAGGACGAGCACCGTGGTGGAGGGCGTGTTCTTCTCGTCGTCCGCGAACTTGGTCCGGACCACGAACTTGTCGCCCACGAACTTCTTCGGCCAGTGGCACTGCTCGCAGGTCTCCTGGGCGGGGCGCAGGTCGTGCACGGGGCTGGGAATCGGCCGCGAGTAGCTTTCGACGGCGACCGCTACGACCTGGCGCACTCCCGAGAGCTTGGACTTCACGAACCAGCCCGCACCCGGGCCGATGTGGCACTGCACGCAGCCCACGCGCGAATGCGGCGAGTCGAGGAAGGCGGTGTATTCGGGGGCCATGACCTTGTGGCAGGTCAGGCCGCAGAACTGGTTGGACTCCATGTACTCGACGCCTTTGTAGGTGGCGGTGCCGAGGAGGGTGATGTTCACGATCGTCACCGCCCCGGCGAGGAGGACGGCGTTCCGGACGGCCGGTGAGCGGAGATCGACGCGCGGGTACTCGGCGGGCATCACGCCCCGGCGGGCCATCCGGCGGCGTTGCCAGAGGATGCCAACCGGGATTAAGGCGAGCCCGGCGACGAAGAGGACGGGCAGGATCAGGAAGAGCACGATGCCGGCGTACGGATGGACCGGATGCGGGCTCGAGATCTCGAGCAGCCAGAACCAGAGCAGGGTGATTGCGGAGGCCGTCGTGAGAGCCGCACCGACGAGGCTCACGGGGTTCTGACCCAGGAGGAACGCGAAGCGCGCGCCCTGCCGGATCCGGGGAAGCCAGTTCATGGATGCGCCAACATAAGTGCGGGAATACTAGAAGAGAATGAGGCGGATAGTCCAGATCCTCCCTTGTTGCGCTCGTGGAACGGGGAGGCGACAATCCGCGGGGTCTCGGTCTAGGAGGTCGAATGCTCAAAGGAATGGTGGTCCCGCAGGTCCTGCTCGCCGCGTCGCTTGGAGTCTCGCTCGCAGCCCAGGACGTAGCCAAGGGGAAGCAGGTCTACGAAGCGGCCAACCCGAAGTGCAAGGTGTGCCATTCTGTCGGGGGAGTGGGGAATGCCAAGGGTGCTCTCGACGACGTGGGCAGCAAGCTGAAGGCCGACGAGATCAAGGCCTGGCTCCGCACTCCCAAGGAGATGACCGAGAAGACGAAAGCCGCCCGCAAGCCCGTGATGCCCGCTTACGGTGCGGAGAAGATCTCGGACGCCGACCTCGACGCCTTGACCGCGTACTTGCTCAGCCTGAAGAAATAGCGCCTTTGTGACGGGGCCCACCGCGCCGGCGTGGCGCGGTGTCTACCCTCGGGCGACCATGACCCGGGGACGCATTCCTACGAGCGCTGCAGGCGTTGCGGTGGCGACGGCCATTCTCGCCGCCGTTCCCGCGATGGCCGCCGACGTCACTGTCAGCCTGGACCCGAACGCGCCGGGCCGTGCCGTCTCGCCCCTCATCTACGGCGTCAACTTCGGCAGCGTCGCCCAGGCCAACCGCATCCGGTGGCCGGTGCGCCGCTGGGGGGGCAACGCGGTCACCCGGTACTCGTGGGAGGACGACATCAACAACCGGGCGAGCGACTGGTTCTTCTACAACATCGAGAACCCGCACCCGAACCCGGGGGAGCTGCCGAACAACTCCTCCTCCGACCACTTCATCGACGAAACGAGGGCCGCCGGGGGCGAGGTGTTGCTGACCGTTCCCACGATCGGCTGGACGCCGATCGACCGGAACCGGCGCTGGGGCTTCTCGGTCGCGACATACGGGGCGCAGGAGCAGACGGAGTGCACGGCCACCGGGAACCCGCCCTGGTGCAACCCGGACGCGGGGAACGGGGTGCGACCGGGGGGAGCGGAGATCACGGGCAACGACCCCCACGACACCTCGCGCGAGGTGGGTCCGAGCTTCGTCACGGGCTGGATGCAGCACATCGCCTCGCGAGTGGGCTCGGCGGGGTCGGGAGGCGTGCGGCTGTTTGCTCTCGACAACGAGCCGTTCCTCTGGCCCTTCACGCACCGGGACGTGCACCCCCAGAAGACCTCGTACGACGAGATGTGGCAGAGGACGCGGGACTACGCGCTGGCGATCAAGGCGCAGGATCCCGCAGCGAAGGTCCTGGGGCCCGCGGACTGGGGCTGGTGCGCGTACTTCTTCTCCGCCCTCGACGGCTGCGGCCCCGGGCCCGACCGCGCCGCCCACGGCAACCTCGACTTCACCGACTGGTACCTGAAGCAGATCGCGGACTACTACGTCGCGAACGGCGTGAAGCTGCTCGACTACCTGGACGTGCACTACTACCCGCAGGCGAACGGCGTGGCTCTTTCCGGGGACGAGTCCGCCGCCACCTCCGCTCTCCGGCTGCGCACGGTCAAGAGCCTCTACGACGCGACGTACCTCGACGAGTCCTGGATCAACGACATGGGGATGGGACCGGTCAAGCTGATCCCGCGGCTTCGCGCCTGGATCGACGGACGGTTCACCGGGGCGGCGGCGGCGGCGCGTCCGGGAATCGCGATCTCCGAGTACAACTGGGGCAACGACACGGGGGCGAGCTCGACGCTCGCCCAGGCCGAGGTCCTGGCCGTCTTCGGGCGCGAAGGCGTCGATCTCGCAACGCGCTGGGTGGCACCGGACGACGACAGCAAGCTCGAGGACGCGTTCCTCCTCTACCTCAACTACAACGGGGTGGGGGCCAAGGTCACCGGCAACAGCCTGCCCGCGACGAGCACGAGCGTCGACCAGGTGGGCGCCTACGCAGTGCGCAACGGGGGCACGCTCTACCTGCTCTTCTTCAACAAGCACACGGCGGCGCGCACCGTCGCCGTCAACGTGGCGGGCGGCCTCGCCCAGCCCCTCTCCCTCTACCGCTTCACGGCGACGACCCGGCTGGGGTCCGCGGGCACCGCGACGCCGTCGGGGGGCCTCGTGGAGATGGCACTTCCCGCACGCTCCGCGACGCTCGCCGTGACCTCGCTCACGACGACGCCCTCCCCGGCCACGCAGTTCTACACCGTACCCCCCTGCCGAGTGGCGGACACGCGCGTGACGCCTAACGGACCCTACGCGGGTCCGGCCCTCGTCGCGGGGGCCACTCGGACGTTCAACTTCGGCGGCCGGTGCAACATCCCTGCGAGCGCGCGTTCCGTCTCGCTGAACGTCACGGTAACCGGCCCCACCTCCGCCGGGAACTGCGCGCTCTTTCCCGCCGGGGGGGCGGCCAGCACCTCCGTGGTCAACTACTCCGCGGGCCAGACGCGAGGCAACAACGCCCTCATCCAGACGGGGCCGTCGGCCGGCATCGCGGTCCGCTGCAACCAGGGCGGGGGCACCACCCACGCCATTCTCGACGTGAACGGCTACTTCGAGTAGCTAGCGCAGCGAGGAGCTGGACGAGCTCGAGCTGCTCGACGAGCTGCTGCTCGAGGAGCTGGAGCTGCTGGACGAGCTGCTGCTGGACGATGACGGCGGGCTGGAGCTCGACGACGAGGTGGAGCCCGTCGGCGACTCTCCTCCACATCCGGCCAGAGGACCCATTCCGAGGAACGTGGCCCCCCCCGAGAGGAGGATCAGGAACTCACGTCGTTCCGCTATTCGCTGCTCTCCGTCGTGCGGGGCCTTCTTGTCGTCCGCCATGGCCGGCCTTTCTCACGCCCCCCTCAACGATGTGCTCCTACAGGGTAGTCGGCGGCGGATTCGATGGGTATGGGCCATTTGACCCACCTGTGCGCTGGCTCACAGCCGGGCGGGGTCGGCGGAATCCTGGGGAGGCAGGTAGGACAGCGCTCCTCCTTCGAAGTACCCCTCGATCCGCCGGATCACCTCGGCGGCGGTGATCATGTGCATGCACCGCGGCAGCGTGCCCACCACGTCGAGGCACAAGGCGTCCGGGCGGTCCTTTTCGTCGCCGTCGCCGAGAGGTAGGGTGCGGGACCTCCAGCAGCCGCCGTCGTCGCAGCAGCGCAGCGCGCCCACGGTGTGGATGAACTGGTGGTGAGGGTAGGCGGTGAAGTGCGGGGGCTCGCGCCCGCCGGCGACGACCACGCAGGGGCGGTTCTTCGGCGCTCCCGGCTTGGTTTCCACGGCCGCGGCGAGGTGCATGAGCACGCTCACCGCGGAGAGCGCCCCCTGGGCGTGGTACATGAGCCGGACGAGCTGGCGCAGGCCGGTCTTGCCACGAAGATCCACCACTCCCTCGACGGGCGGGTGGTGGTGGTGGGACTCGCCGACCTGCACGAAGTCGATGCGCCCGCGGAAGTGGTCGACGACCTCCTGGTACCTCGCGGGATCCCACCACTTGATCGTGTAGTCCCATTTTCCGCCGGAAGAGAAGAGCCAATAGGGGCGGGCCGGTCCCTTCGCGTCCTCCACGCGGGCGAACCACTCCTTCTCCTCGGCCGTGAGATGGATGTCGCCCCGGAACTCGGTGGGACGGATGCGGAGCTCCAGGAGGTCGTTCAGGTACTCGATGAAGCCGAACAGGAAGTGGTAGGGGGTCGTGTTGGACTGGTGGATGATCGGGTAGTGGCAGTCCACCACGCGGACGGAGGGCTCCCCTTCGTCGAGGGGTGTGAGCCACGGATTGCCGATCCAGAGGTCCGCGCACGACGTCCTCACGTCCGTGACGAACCGCCCGGGGTAGCCGCGGTGGAGATCGCGCACCGCGGCGGTCAGCATGACGATGTCGCCGGCCGACTGGAAGTTGCGGAGGATGAGTTTCTCGGGCACGACTTGGCCCAATATAGACCGGTGATCCGCAAGAAGAGAAGCGCCGCCGCCGGACCCGTCGACACCTTCGACTACTGGCTCATGCCGCACGGGCTCAGGGGCCTCCTGACCACGGTCTTCTGGTCGTCGGCGGGGCTCCGTAGGAGCAGCGCAAGAAAGAGACCTCGGGCGCGACGCAGCCGACGGGCGGGGGTGCTTTCGCCCTACCTGGGCGTCCGCCGGCCCTTCCCGATCCTGGCCCCGGGGAAGGTCGAGCCGCTTGCGGGAGGGGAGCCGGTGGTGGGGGAGCACACCTTCTGGCGCGGCGAGCTGTGGGGCCGGACGGTGGCCCTCCAGGGCGACAGCAGCTTCACGAAGTACGACCTCTTCGAGGTCGCGGGATCGCGCCTCCTCTACTGGGGCACGTTTCGGGGGAACGGGTACTACGGCAGCGAGGAGAGCCACAGCTTCTCGTCGCCCTTCGTCTGGATGGACCGGATGATGAGCGTGGGCGATTTCAAGGAGATGCGGATCACCGACACCGTCTTCGACCCCCAGCTCCGGCAGATCCGGAACTCGGGGGAGACGACGCTTCGGGTCCAGATCGCGGCGCACCTCGACCGTTTCCGGGACCCCGACACCGGCATCGAGTACTCGGACGTCCTCGAGGTGCATTACTGGGGCCGCTATCCGGACTCGAGCTCGAAGGAGGTCTACCACCTCGGGAGGGGCCTCGGGACGATTCGTTTCGAGACTTTCAACCGCCTGGAGCCGAGCGGCGTGCGCTACCAGTTCGCCGAGCTCTTCCAGCCGTTCACGCCGACGGAAACGCCCGCCCTGCCGTGGTTCGATCCCTTCCAGAACCGGACGTACGTCCACAACGGGTTCTGCCAGGACTTCCTTCGGCCCCCGGTCCAGGGAGGCCGGGTGGCGGACTACCTGCGCGGCTGGTCGGGGAGCGCCGACGCGGTGATCACGACGGACGGCGGCGACGAGGGGACGAGCCCCTGGAAGATCGCTTTGCGCGGCGAGTCGGGAGGCGGCGACACCGCCGCGGACTACGTCGTGTCCTCGGACTGGATTCCCGTGACGCCGGGCCGTCGCTATCGCCTGAGCGGGAGCCTCTGGCGGGTCTCCGAGGCGGACAACGTGTACCTGGACTTCAACGACGGCGTCGGCCTGGGCGGAAACTTCGAGGACGCGCAGGCGCTCTCGACGCGAACCAACGTGTGGGAGCGCGTGGCCCGGGAGACTACGGCGGGACCGCAGACGACGGGCATCAAGGTCCGCTGTGTGCGCGACGGGGCGAACCGCGGCAACGCCTATTGCGACGGGATCACCCTTCAGCGAGTGGACTGACCCCTCGGCGCCACGCGGCCGGGGCCTGGCCCACCCGCTTCTTGAAGGCGCGGATGAACGCGGTCTCCGACTCGTAGCCGACGGCGGCGGCCACGGCCGCCACCTGGCCGCCCTCCAGGAGCAGACGGGACGCGAGCTGCATACGCCAGAGCGCGAGGTACTGCATGGGGGCGTGGCCGACGAGCGCGGTGAAACGCTCGGCGAACACGGAACGGGAGAGACCGACGAGCCGTGCGAGGCCCTCGACCGTCCACGGCTCGGTCGGCTCGCCGTGCAGCACGGCCAGGGCTTCGCCCACCGCGGAGTCTCGCAGGGCCGAGAGCCATCCCGTCTCGGAAGCGGGAAGCGTCTCGAGGTGGCGGCGGATCGTCTCGACGAAGATCAGCTCCGAGAGGCGGGCGAGCACGTTCTCCCCGCCCGGGCGGGGAGCGCCCGACTCGGCGAGGGCGATGCCGAGCAGCGTGGCGAGCCACCCGTTCCGCGTGTCCGGGGGAGCCGCCGAGAGGTGGATGACCGCCGGCAGCGCGTCGAGCAGGGGATTGTAGGGACGCTCGTCGCAGCCCAGGAAGCAGCAGACGATCCGCGCGCGCTCGGGGCCGCCCCCGCCGAACTCGTAGAACAAGGGTAGCCGCGACGAAGGGCGGGCAAACCTCGCGAGGTCCGGGGTCTCCCGCATTCCGGGCGCGCTCGACAGGACGTGCGCGTCTCCGCGGGGGAAGAGGATGAGGTCTCCCTCTCCGAGGGCGACGGGCTCCTGGCCGACCGCGTGCCCCCAGCACGAGCCGCGCGCGATCAGGTGGTACGAGATGACGCGCTGTGCGCCCGGCATCACCATTCCGGCGATCGCTCGTGAGGGGGGTGATTCCCTCACCCACGGAGAGCTCAGGTCGAAGTCGAAGTACACGGACCCGGTCAGGCGGACCGCGCGGAGGACGTCGGAGAGGACGTCCGCCTTCATCCGGACCGGCCTTGCGGACGGGCGGCTAGGCGAATCGGACGCATGCGCAGGTCCCCGACCTCGGACTGCACCGTACTAGTGGATATGCCGGGGCTCCGAGGCGCCGGCGGATGCGGAAAGGAGCGAGGCCATGACCACTCGTGTGTCGCGCGGAGCGGCGGTCGAAGCGGCAGGGGCGCCTTCGGTCGGAGGCGATCGATCGAGCGGCCGGGCGCTGGCCCTGGCCGACCGTCTCGAGCGGGGGGCGGGGGCTCTCGTCGCGCTCGCGAGCGCGCTCTCGGACGCGGAATGGCGAGCCCGCCTGCCCGGGGACGGGCGTCCGGTGGGCGTCGTCGTGCATCACGTGGCGAGCGTCTACCCGTTGGAGATCCAGCTCGCCCAGACCTTGGCCGCAGGCAAGCCGGTGGAGGGCATCACGATGGACGATGTCCACGCGGGAAACGCCGCGCATGCCCAGAAGTACGGCGACGTCACGAAGGAAGCGGCGCTGGATCTGCTCCGACGCAACAGCAGGGCCGCCGCGGACGTGATCCGGGGCCTCCGCGACGAAGAGCTCGACCGGGCCGCGCCCACGTCCCTCTACGCGAATGCTCCGCTCACGTGCCAGTTCGTGCTCGAGGATCACGCCGTGCGGCACAGCTACCACCACCTCGCCCGGATACGAGCGGCACTGAAGACGTAGCCGCGACGGACGTCTCGCCCGTCGAATGTAGGGTACGCTGTTTCGATGAGATCCAGGGAGATCGGACGGGTCGTCGGGGCGCTGGCGACGGCAGTGGTCCTCGCGGGAGCCTCGGACCTGCTGGCGCAGGGCATCGTCCCGAACCCCGGGTTCACCGGCGGCCTCGCGCCCTGGGTGGCGACCCCCGCCGCCGGCTACTCAGTGGGATGGGACGGGGCTCAAGGGAGCGCCGCGGCGGGTGCTTTGTCCTACGACTGGCCGTCGGCCGTCGGAACATCCGAGATCTACGTCGCGAGCCAGTGCTTTCCCGCGGCGGCGTCCACCCTGTACGACGTCGCGGGGAGTTTCCGGTACGCGGGCTCCTCGACGATCGTCCCCCGCGGCGGCCTCGTGATCCAGACCTTCGCGGACGCGGCGTGCACGACGTCCGCGGGCGGGCCGACGTCCGGCTTCGGACTCTCCTTCGGAGGCACCCCGGGGGACACGTGGGCCACCACGAGCTATTCAAAAGGCTACGAGACGACCGCGACGACGGCGGCGATGCGCGTCCTCCTGCGCGTCACGAGCTTCGCCACGGGAGCGAGCTCGGGATGGTTCGACGACATCCTGGTCGTTCCGTCGTCCTTCGCCTACCACACCGTGACGCCGTGCCGGCTCGTCGATACGCGCGACATGGGAGCGCCGATCGGCGGACCGGCCCTGGGGGGCCAGGAGACCCGCACCTTCGCGGCGTCGGGGAGCTGCAGCATCCCCTCCACGGCGCGATCCCTCTCCTTCAACGTCACCGCGACCGCGTCCACGAGCGCCGGTAACCTGCGCCTCTTCCCGTCCGGGCAACCCGTGCCCACCATCTCGACGATCAACTACGCCGCCGGCCAGAGCCGCGCCAACAACGGGATCGTGGCCCTCACCTTCCCCGGCAACACGTTTTCGGTATTCGCGTCCCAGCCGGTGGGGACGAGCGTCCACCTGATCGTCGACGTCAACGGATATTTCGAGTAGCGGCGTCCTGAGGGAAAGGAGAACGAAGATGAGGATCGGAGCCCCGCTGTGTCTCTTGTCGGCGTTGACCACGGGCGCGTTCGGGACAGCCGAGGCGGCGCAGGGAGCGCCTGCCGCGAGCGGCCGGGTCTTCGAGATGCGCACCTACACGGCGTCGCCCGGGAAGCTCGAGGCGCTGAACGCACGATTCCGCGACCACACGGTCGCGCTCTTCAAGAAGCACGGTATGGGGATCGTCGGCTTCTGGGAGCCCGTCGACAAGGAAGCCGGCGCCGGGGAGAAGCTCGTCTACATCGTGAGCCACCAGAGCCGAGCGGCAGCCGAGGCCTCCTGGAAGGCGTTCCGCGAGGATCCGGATTGGCTCAAAGTGAAGGCCGACTCGGAGGCCCGGGCGGGCGGCTCCCTCACCTCAAAGATCGAGACCGTCTTCCTCGTGGGGACGGACTACTCGCCCTTGAAGTAGCACTGGAATTGGTGGATTGCCGGGAGGGATCGAATCCCGGACGGCTGCCGTCGACGCCACGTAAGCGGACCAGTTCGTGACCCGACAAGGAGCGCTGGTGAGTCGCGCATCGTTGCCGAGTACGGCCCGGCTTTACGTGATCCTGGCGCGTGCCGCGCCGGTCGCCGTGGTCTTCCGTCGTGGGCCCGCCCGGCGCGTGCAGATCGTGAAGTGGTCGACCGATACGGACACGTTCGAGGAGGGGCAGTGGTTTCATGGCCGCATCTACGAGAGGCGGTGCGATCTGTCCCCCGACGGAAGCCGGTTGGTCTATTTCGCACAGAAGATCAACCCCCGGACGATGGCCTCCTCCTACGGCATTTCGTGGACCGCGATCAGCACGCTCCCTTTCCTGACGGCGTTGGCGCTGTGGCCGAAGGGGGACTGCTGGAGCGGTGGCGGTCTCTTCAAGAGCGACTGGAGCCTCCTGCTCAATCACTCGTCCCTGGACGCGACGCCTCACCCTGAACACCTTCCCCCCAAGCGTCTCCGTGTGACATGTGGGTCGTTCTCCCGCGGAGAGGACCAACCGATCATGGCGGCTCGAATGACGCGAGACGGTTGGAAGCTCGTCCAGTCGGGCAGCTATCCGTGGAAGGGTAGGAGGCCGCGTACGGAACGGCCCGAGGTGTGGACGCGTGAAGCCCCCAATCGAGAGTGCACCTTGGTCCAGTCCCTCGACGCGCTCGATTTCAAGGCGTTTGGGGGCCCCTACATGACGTCCTTCTTGGTCAGGCGCTCCGGTCGCCCTGACATCCCCATTACCCGCGCGCGATGGGCGGACTGGGACCAGGCGGGGCGCCTCGTCTTCGCGAGAGAAGGGTGCCTGTTCAGGGTCACCCTTGGGGCGGACGGCCTGCGCGAGAAGATCCTAGTGGACCTGAATCCCAACAAGCCGCGCTCACTGAAGGCACCGGAATGGGCGACACGGTGGTAGGTCTCGTGGCGCCACGACGATCCACTACCGTGGTCCGAAAGGGCCTACGCAACTCTCTTGCGCGCCGACGCCACCAACCGGACCCTGTGTCCCAGGCGAGCCAGCATGTCGATGAGAGCGTCGGCGCTGAAGAGCTCGACGCGGCCACGGAGCAGGTCGCTGACCCGTGGCTGGGTGACGCCAAGGAGCTTGGCGGCCTGGGCTTGCTTCAAGCCACGGGACCGCAACTCCTTCTCGAGCCTGATCATGAGATCTGCGCGCACCAGAAGGTGCTCTGCCCTGTCGGGCGGGAACCCGAGATCGCGGAACACGTTTCCGCTGGAGCGAGTCACTTTGGACTTGGTCTTCCGCGTCATCGTAGCCTCCGCCTCGTCGCAAGCACTTCGCGCAGCCGATCGCTCGCGACCTCGATGTCCCGGCCAGGAGTCTTCCGCGACCGCTTCTCGAACGCGTGCAGCACGTAGACGCCTTCCTCGAAGCGGGCAAGGTAGAACACGCGGTGCTCCTGCCCGGTGTGGATTCGTATCTCTTCGACACCGGCGCCCACGCTCGCCATTGGCTTCCACTCCGTGGGTTGAAGCCCCTGCTGGATCCTCCGAAGCTCGAACCCCGCCTTGCGTCGCGCGTCCTCCGGAAACGACCTCAGATCGTCGAGCGAGGACGCAATCCAGAGAATCGGCTTGTCCACACCGGTGGATTATACAAAGTCCAGTATGAAAAGGCAAGCCAGGAGTAACGTGCCCAGCGCGTCTCCGTGAGCTTGGTCACAATATCGGCCAATTCTCTTCACGGCCGCTAAGGCGCTATTGGACTTGACCGCCTTCATCGACGAGGAGTAGCCTCCGCCTCATCCGACCCCTTCCAGAGATTCACAGCTCCAGAGTCGATACGAGAGGAGCCCTCACATGCGTCTCACGCTCGTCGTCCTGGGTCTGGGCCTCCTCGTTCCCGTGGCGCCTGCGGTCCGTGCCCAGGACGAGGACGGCTCGAGGCCGATCCGGCGGAGGACGGCAGAGATCATGCGCCAGGCGACCACCCGGCAGGGGTCCGACCACCTTCAGGACCGGGAGGCGAGGAAGGAGGAGCGCGACCGCTCGCGGCTCCCCGCGAACCCGGACTCACCCATGGTGTCGCGGGTGGGCGGGTGGGCGGCTGCTCCGCAGGCCGCGCCGCCGTCCGGACCTCCCGAAGCTCCCCAGGCGGTGTCGACCCCGAACTTCACGAGCGTGACGACGGACAGCGCCCCCTTCGTGCCGCCCGACACGATGGGGGCCGCGGGTCCCAGCCACTTCTTGACCGCGGTCAACGGCCGGATACGGGCGCACAGCAAGGCGACGGGTGCGATCGGTGCGCTCGATTCCGACGACGCCACCTTCTGGATCTCCGTGGTCGAGAATCCCGCGGACCCCGGGCTGTCCTATCCGCGAGTGCGCTTCGACCGCCTCGCCAATCGTTGGTTCTTGACCATTCTCGACGTTCCGTCGGACGCAGGGGCGAACGGCAGCCGGATCCTCATCGCGATGAGCGACGCCCCCGACATCACCGCGAGCACGGCCTGGACGTACTTCTTCTTCGACCAGGACCTCGCTTCGCCCGCGGGCGACCCGGGCTGTCTGTCGAGCTATCCCACGCTCGGCATCGACGTCAACGCGCTCTACATCGGCGCCAACATCTACTGTGGGCCGGGACTGTCCTTCTCCAATACGAGCGCCTGGGTCGTGCGCAAGAGCGCTCTCCTGAGCCCGGCGACGCCGGCCAACCTGACGTTGACCCCCGGCGCCGTCACCGCATTCCGGAATCTCCTCGGCGGCAGCTCCGGGGGCCCTGGCCTCTTCGCCCCGCAGGGTGTCGACAACTTCGACCCCGGCGCTACGAAGGGCCACTTCATCGGGGTGGACAATGCGTCATTCGGCACCCTGGTGCTGCGCGAGGTGAACAACCCGGGGGGCGGCGCCCCCACTCTCTCCGCCAACGCCTTCCTCACGGTTCCGGCCACGACGCTTCCCATCGACGTCGCCACTCCCGGGGGCGGGCGTCCGCTCGATGGGCTCGACGACCGTCTGCTCGCCGCGCACCTCCGGGCCGGCCGGATCTGGACGGCCCAGCAGATCCAGGTGAACGCCAGCGGCGTGGCGAGCGGTAGCGGCAACCGCAACGGGGTACGTTGGTACGCGATCGACGTGAGCGCAGCGCCCACCCTGATCCAGGCCGGCACCGTCTTCGACACAAGTGCTTCGGGCCCGGTCAGCTACTGGATGGGCACCGTCATGGTCTCCGGCCAGGGGCACGCGGCCCTCGGCTTCACCGCGGCTTCGCCCACGGTCCGACCCGGGGCGGCGACGGTCGGCCGCCTGATGGGCGACGCCCCCGGAACCACGCAGGGACCACCGGTGATGTACCACGCGGGGGACGCGGACTACGTGGACGTCTCGAGCGGTCCCCCCGCGCGCTGGGGCGAGTACTCGATGACCACCCTCGATCCCTGCGACGACATGACGATGTGGACGATCCAGGAGTTCGCGGCTGCTCCGGGCCTCTTCAGCGTCAACTGGGGAGCCCGCGTGGTCCGTCTCCTGGCCCCGCCCCCCGCCACCCCGGTGAGCGCGGTTCCGGCGACGGTGGCCGCCGGCCAGCCCTCCGTCAGCGTGACGATCAGCGGCAACACGGCGGGGGGTGCGGGCTTCTACGACACCCCGTCCGCGGGCATGCCCGCCTGTCGCTCGAGGATCGCGGGGCTGGTCGGCAACGGGATTACGGTCAACAGCGTCACGTTCGTGAACCCGGGGACCGTGACCCTCGATCTGAACACGACGTCGGCGGTCGCGGGTCCCGCGAGCGTCACCATCACCAATCCCGACGGGCAGAGCGCGGGGGGGAGCGTCTTCGTGATCCTCCGTCCCCCGACGAAGGCGGTGTCCGGAGACCTGAACGTCGGAGGCACGATCACCTACACCGTGACCTTGAACGGCACCGGCTTCCTCCAGGGAGACAACCCGGGTGACGAGTTCGTCGACGTCCTGCCCTCCACGCTGACCCTCGTGTCGGCCAATGCCACCGGGGGCACGGTGACCGCCGACGTGCCGAGCAACACGGTCCACTGGAACGGCTCGATCCCGGGCAGCGGGTTCGTGACCGTGACCATCCAGGCCACCGTGAACGCGCCCAGTGGCACGATCATCTCGAACCAGGGGACGCTCCACTACGACAGCGACGGCAACGGGACGAACGACGCGACCGCGTTGACCGACGATCCCAGCCTGGCCGGCGTCGCCAACCCGACCGCGTTCATGGTGGGAACGGCCTACTTCACGGTCACCCCCTGTCGGGTGCTGGACACGCGCCTTCCCGACGGTCCTCACGGCGGGCCCGCGCTGGGGGCGGGAGCCGACCGCAGCTTCACCCTCGGCGGGCAGTGCGGCGTCCCCACGACCGCCAAGGCCGTGCAGGTGAACATGGCGGTGACGCAACCGACTGCACAAGGAAATCTGCGGCTCTACCCGGCGGGCGTCCCGCTGCCCCTGGTCTCCACGATCAACTACGCGGCCGGCCAGACCCGTTCCAACAACGCGATCGTCCCCTTGAATGAGCAGGGAGAGATGGCGGTGCGCTGTACCCAGGCTTCGGGCACCGCGCACTTCGTCCTGGACGTCAGCGGCTATTTCGAGTGAGCGCGGGTGGCGGACCCCCTGCGCTCCGGCTCGCCGATGAACGGGCCTCCGGATGATCCGGAGCTCGAGCTACTCCTTCGCTGCGCGCGTAGCGACCCCGCCGAGTCGGCGGCGTCCCTGAGCACCTTCCTGTCGGAGAAGCGATCCTTCGACTGGGGCCGCTTCGTGGCGGTGGCGGATCGCAACGGGATGGCTCCGCTCGCGTCCCACGTTCTCGACATGCATTGTCGCGAGCTGGTGCCCGCCGCGTCTCGCGACCTCCTGGGCGACTACTTCCGGGTGAACGAGCTGCGCAGCCGCCTGCTCACGGGCGAGCTGCGGCGCGTGCTCGACGCACTGGAGAGCCAGGGGATCGAGGCGGTCCCATTCAAGGGCCCGCTGCTGTCGACAATGGCCTACGGGCACCCCGCCCTTCGCGAGTTCATCGACCTCGACATCATCGTTCGGCATGCCGACGTTGCCGCCGCCCGCGAGCGGCTCGGGA
The DNA here is from genome assembly GCA_963742595.1 of uncultured Acidobacteriota bacterium. Taxonomy (GTDB): domain Bacteria; phylum Acidobacteriota; class Vicinamibacteria; order Fen-336; family Fen-336; genus CAVPGH01. The sequence goes on from CAVUMT010000005.1 coordinate 538,883, forward strand.
AGCTGGGATATCGCCGCGACATGGACGCCTGGGGCCCGCGGCACGAGCGGGCCTACATCGAGACCTGGAACGAGGACCAGTGGGTGAGCCGCGACGGCCTCGTCTACCTCGACCTCCATTGGCGGCTGTTCCCGCCGCGCTTTCCGTTCCGGCTCGGGCCGGAGAGCTTCCGGCCGTTCCTCGAGACAGTCTCGCTCGAGGGCCGGCCGGTCCGAACGCTGTCCCCGGAGGTGCTGCTCGTCTACCTCTGCGTACGCGGGATGAAGGATCGCTGGCGTCGGCTGATCTGGCTGTGCGACGTCGACCGGGTGTCGCGGCTCCGGGGCGCCCCGGAATGGGGAGCCGTGCCGAGCCTGGCCGCGATCGCCCGTGGCCGGCGGGCGGTGGGCCTCGGGTTGCTTCTGGCTCGCGCACTGCTCGGGGCTCCGGTGCTCGATCTTCCGGAAGGAGCCGCTCTGGAGCCCGACCTCGCGAGGCGGGCGGGCCGCATTCGAAGGGTCCTCGCCGAGGGGGAACCCCCTCCGACATTCCTCCACGAGTGGCTCAACCTCCGCGGCGACCATCTCGAAAGCTTCGATGGCTTCGGCGATCGGCGGCAGTACGTCCTCCGCACGCTTCTGACTCCGAACGAATGGGATTGGGTCCGCTTCCGCTTGCCCGACGCCCTCTACCCCCTCTACTACCTGCTGCGGCCGCTTCGCCTGGCCGCTCGCGGGGGCAAGCTGGCCTGGAAGCGCGGCATGCACGGCCACGAGCGCGGGATCAGGAGAACGCCCCGACCACCAGCCGGCTCGTGGCGCGAAGATCCCCCGTCTCCAGGCTGAAGCAGCGGCTCCCCCTCGCCAGGTCGATTGCGGCGTCGAGGCCTTCGTGGGGATGAGCCAAGGCGTTCAGGGCCTGCGCGAAAAGGCGCGCTCCCGCCTCGGCGGCTCCCACCTCCCGGACGAAGGGGTGCGGGGTCCCCGGCTGGTAGCGGACGAAAAAAATGGCGGCCAGGGGAGATGGGAACTGCGCAAGCGGCGCGGGGAGTGCTCCCACGGGAACGTGAACCGCTTGCGGCGTGCGGATGGCGCCCGGCGGCAGCGGGAAGGAATCGGGCGGATCCGACTTGAGGCAGAGAGCGCTGGGGAAGCCGTGGACGCGTCGGGTACCGGGCTCCACCGGCGCCAGCTCGTCGCTGCCGTAGCGGAAGCCGTGGTGCAGGAGCGCCCACGTGGTCGTGGACTTGCCGCCCCCGGACTCGGCGACCAGGATGAGGGCACGCCCCTCGTGCTCGAGGGCGGCCGCGTGGACGAAATAGAGCTCTGGCCGGGCCCCCTGGATCTCCACGACCAGGTCCTGCTTCAGGAGGAAGAGGACATCCCCCGGGCTGCGAGCCCGCCCGATCTCGCGAGCGCCGCGGTAGACCCTGGACTCCCCTTCGACGGAAGCCACGCGGTAGTCGAGGTCGACCCGCGCCCCCGAACCGGGCACGAGCATGCCACCGTAGTGGCCGGCCAGGAGCTCACGATTCCCGGCATGGTCGCACTGGATCCGAACCGAGCGCTCCAGGACCGCGAGCCAGAGGATCTCGCGGGCTTCACTCGAGGGCTGCAGAGGAACCCCCCAAGGACTCTGGCCGGAGCGCCGGGAGCTGCCTATCTAGCGCGGGGGTGCGGGCTCGGCCGGCTGGTCTCGAGGCGTCCGCACGCGGCCGTCTCCGCCCGAGCCCGCCCGAGCGGACGACGGTGACGCCAAGAGGGTCAGGACGGCCGGTGTCACGTAGGCCAGCTTCTTGACGAATTCACGTCTCGGCTCATTCGCTTCCATGCTCGTCCCCTTCCGAACCTCGCTCCAGGAGATTGAGGGCCGTGAGTTGCTCGAGGAGCACCTGGACGTCACGAACGGCTACGGCTGATTCGACTGCGAAACGCTCGGCCACGCGGGCCGCGATGGCGTCGCTGTCCGTCTGCCCATCCAAGGTGGCCCAAACGAACGAAGCCGTTGGGTTTAGCGTGTGAACGCGCCCACCCGCCCGATCGAACACCACGATTTCACCCTCGACGTCTCGTACCGCGAGGTTGGCCCGTGGCTTGAAGTACACACGGGATCATATGGAAGATCCCCCCCTTGGGCAAGGGCTATTTGTCAAGGTAGGTCCGGGGTCCGCGCGCCCCGAATCCCTAAGTTGGTGGACCGCGGGGGGATCGAACTTCCTGTGCGACTTCAGGATGGTCTTGACTCCATCGACGGGCTGCGCTATCTGAGAGTCGGGTCCCCGCGAATCCCCGACCTCCTGATTGTGAAATCGGCCGAGGCACCACCTCAGCAGGTCGAGGCCGCGCCCTAAGCCTTCAGGCCATCGAAACTCAATTTTGACGCGGTTGCGACCCTCCTTCTTCGGATCGAGCACCTCGTTAGTCTTGTTGCGGCCATGCGACACCTGTTGATCTGGACGCTGCTTTGCATTCTGCCGATGCCAGTACTCGCTCAGACCAAGGGTTCGGATCTTTCCACGAACTCCGCCCTGGTGCTTGACTGGGCAAATCGCCTGACGGCCAAGGACCCGAAGGTCCGGGCAACCGCCGCAGCCGCCCTGGTCCAGGGGGCGGGGCGTTCGCTGCCTGTGCTGAGACGATTGCTCAACCGTGGCGATGAAGACCTGGATCTGAGGACTTTCGAAATCATCAGGCGAATCGGTCCGCCGGCCATTCCGCTGCTGGTGGACCTGCTTCGTGATGAGCGGGTCTCCATACGGCGCGGCGCCGTCGATCCCTTGATCGACCTGGCGCCCGATACGGAATGGATTCAACCGGCGCTCCGACGCGCACTGAGAGACGAGGACTGGCAGGTCGCGGGCGATGCCGCACGTGCCCTGGGCGCATTGGGCAAGAGGGCCAGTCCTTCGGTACCCGCTCTGGTCACGACTCTCTCGCACGAGGATCCTTACAACCGCGTCTACGCGGCGGAGGCCTTGGCGTCCATCGGTCCGATGGCAGGCGCAGCCACCAGGGATCTCGCCAAAGCCCTGGGCGATCCGATTCCCGGGGTCCGATGGGCGGCGGGTGAAGCCCTCGCAAGCATCGGCCCGGCCGCGCAGTTCGCTGTGCCTCAATTGATCGAAGCTCTGAAGGATGAATTCCTCTATGTGCGCATCTGCGCGGCCGGTGCGCTGGGAAGCCTCGGGCCAAAGGCACAGACGGCCCGTGAGGCGCTCCGAGCGGCCGCAAACGATCCCACGATGCGTTTCGAAGCGGAGTGGGCGCTCAATCGAATCGCTGGCGTCGAGTCTGGAGAGCCTGTCATCTCACCCGTTGTGCAAGCGCCTTCCGTAGCGCCACAACCCCAAACGACAGTGGCGGAGACGGGCAATCCACCGGTTGACTGGGATACGACGACTGGGCGAAACATCGTCTGGAGCGTCGAGCTGGGAAAGGAGACGTTTGGCCGTCCCGTGGTTGCGGGCGATGCGGTCTATGTGGGTAGCGACAACGCCAGGCAACTCAACCCCGCCTTTCGGGAAGAGGGCGGCGTGCTCATGGCCTTTCGGGTGACGGATGGCAGATTTCTTTGGCAGGACCTGGCCCCGCGAGTGGAGCGCGGCCTGCGGGAGTTCCTGCTGCCTTCGACGACAAGTGCGCCGTATGTGGAAGGGAACCGTTTGTACTATGTCACCGCCGAGTGCCAACTCCGTAGCCTCGTCCTGAAGGACGACGCCGCGGCCGACATCGCCTGGGAGCTGGATATGTGCGGCCGCCTGGGTGTCTTTCCGCATGAAGCCACCAACAGCGAAGTGTTGCCCGTGGGTGATCTGCTATTGGTTTCTACCTCCAACGGCCAGAATGAAGGCCATTCGGGCGTCCCGTCGCCGCGCGCCCCCAGTCTCATCGCTGTGAACAAGCACTCGGGCGATGTCGTCTGGCGCGCGATCGGCCCGGGCGAGCAGGTGCTGCACGGTCAGTGGTCGAGCCCAGTGGCGGCCGACGTCAACGGGCGCATCCAAGTGCTCTTCGGCGGGGGAGACGGCTGGCTGCGCGCCTACGACGCGGCGTCGGGTCACGAAGTCTGGCGATTTGACGGCAACCCGAAGGACGCACGCTGGCTTCCGCGCCCCGGCGTCCTTTCGCGCAGCTCCATTATTGCTTCACCGGTCTTCGCCGACGGCCGCGTCTTCATTGCCATGGGGCAGAGCCCAGGGCACGGCAACGGACCGTCGTTGATCCATGCGATCAGTCCCAACGGCCAAGGAGACGTCACCGAGAGCAGGCTCCTCTGGACTTCTCGCGAGGTCGGCCGCGTCGTGGGAACGCCCATCGCGAAGGACGGTCTGCTGTACGTTGGGGATCTGGGCGGAACGGTTCATTGTCTGGACGCGGCAACCGGCGCCCACGTCTGGAAACACGAGACGAACGAGGCCATCTGGGGATCCCTCCTGCTGGCCGGCGACCGCCTTTACGCTGGGAACGTTGGAGGCACCATGACCGTGCTTCGTGCCGGACGGCGGAAGGAATTGCTGGCGCAGATCGAGATGGATGCGCCGCTCTATTCGCGTCCGGCGCTGAGCGGCGATGCGCTTTATCTGGCCACCACGAACCGGTTGTACCTCATCGCGGCAAAGCCTTGATCCCAAGAAACGGCAGTTGCAGAGTCCTAGCGACGCTTGCGCGCGCGCAGGGAGCGCCAAGCCGACAACGCCCGTGCCCAAGAGGAAGACCGTACCCGCCTCCGCAGTCTCCGTCAGACCGACGACCTCGATCACTATTCTGCGACGCTCTGCGATCTGTCTTCCGCGGTGAAGCTGAAAGACACGGGGTCAGTGCCGAAGGAGGCGATGAATAGAGTTCCGGGATCGAAGCTGTCGAACAGGATGTTGTAGCTCGTCACCGGCGCTCCCCCCCCGGTGATGGTGATGTCCCAGCCGTTCAAGGTGCTCGGCGGGCCGGGTTCTAGGGTTTCGCTAGGTCTTTGCCTCGAAGCCGAACGAAGGCGTGACGCGCCTCGTCTACCTGCATGTCGCCGCACTCATCCGTGTACCGCACTTCCAGGCGGCGCCGCACGACGTTCAAAGCCGCTCATGGAAGGAGACTCGTCATGTTGAACAGAAGCGTGCGTATTTCCGCAGCCGGCGTTCCCGCTCTCGCCGCTTTGATCCTCGTCAGCTTCGTCGCGTGCAGCGGGCCCGCGTCGCCCACCGGTTCCGACCCGCTCGACGCCGGGCAAAAAGTGATCCTCAGCCAGGTGTTCGACAACGTCGAGCCGGGCGGCCAGCGACTCCTCAACGTCAGCGTGCCTTCCACAAGCAACCTCGAGGTCACGGTGCAGTGGACCGATCCGGCCAACTCGGTGAGCGCCACCCTGGTCGGCGTGGGCTGTCCAAACTTTCGCGCGGCCGCAGATTGCCAGGAGCGGCGGTCGTTCGCGCGCAGCGGAAGACAGTTTCAGGAGGGCTTCATCGCCAACGCCGGCGCGAGCGGGACTTATAACCTTGTGGTGGAGAACGCGGGCCCGGGTGTGGAAACGATCCGCGTGACGGCGACCCTGCTCCATTGGCAACCCACCCCGGTCTGGCCCAGTCCCTATCCGACTTCCTATCCCACGGCTCCGCCGCTCTAGCATGTGGGAGCTGCCGCGAATCGCGGTGCCCGACTCGGCAAGGAGGTGCTGGCGTACGTCGGGCAGTGGACGGACGAGCACGTCGGGAGGATCGCCGAGCGCATCGGCCACTGGGAGGTGGACATCGCCGCGGCGGTCGCGAAGAGCGCGACGCCGACGACCGCTGAGGTCCTAAGTTGGTGGACCGCGGGGGGATCGAACCCCCGACCTCCTGATTGCGAACCAGGCGCTCTCCCAGCTGAGCTAGCGGCCCAAAGGCAGGACGAATTGGAATTTTAGCGGGTCGATGAGACGCCTGCAAGCGTCGTGCGCCGCCAGGCATCGGGTGAGACTCCCACGATCCTCTTGAAGGCGCGGCTGAAGGCCGCCTCCGATTCGTAACCGACTTCGAGGGCGATCGCGCTGACCTTGCCCGTGCTCTCCGCGAGACGCCGGGCGGCGAGCTGCATTCGCCACGAGGCCAGGTACTGCATCGGGGGCTGACCGACGAAGTGGGTGAAGCGCTCGGCGAGCGTGGACCGCGACGAGCCGACGTCGTGGGCGAGGCGCTCGAGCGTCCAGGGATCGGCGGGACGTTGGTGCAGGGCGGCGAGCGCCCGTCCGACGAGGGGATCGCGCAGGCCTGAAAGCCAGCCTTGTTCCTGGGGGGCCGCGCTCTGGAGATGGCGCCTGACCGCCTCGACGAACAGGAGCTCGCTCAGGCGCAGCAGGACGCCTCTCGCCCCGGGGCGATGCTCGCGGGTCTCGGCAATCGCGAGCTTGAACAGGGGATCGAGGCGGCCGCGATCGGGCTCCGCGGTCCCCCGAATGTGGAGGAGGGAAGGCAGCGTGGCGAGCACGGGGTTGTAGGGGTGCACGTCGCATCCCAGGAAGCCGCAGAGCACCTGCAGTTTCTCCGGGCCCTCACCGCCTTCGCTCACCACCGGGGGCATCTCTCCCCGGGCCATGCCGCTCAGGAACGCCAGTGCTTCGTCGGCGGAGTAGGACGCGCGCAAGCCGGGGGGGCTCGACAGTACGTAGGCATCACCATGCGGGATGACGAGGATGTCTCCGGCTTCGAGATGAACGGGGGGCGCGTCGCCCCCGATAAGGCGGCCCCAGCACGACCCTTCCGTGACGATGTGGTACGAGACGAGGTGCTGGGCCCCCGGGAGGAGGATCCTGGTGAACGTGCTCGCGGACGGCAGCTCCTCGGCCCACGGGGTGGTGGCGTCGACGAGGAAGAAGAGCGCGCCCGTGAGCCGGACCGTGCGGAGGGCGTCGGAGAGGACGTCGCCGTCCGCAGGTCCGACGAGGGGGCTCAGGGGCGAGGCTGCGCGGGTGCGCGCGGGCTTTCCGGATGCACGAGCAAGCGAGCCGGACGGTCGGTCATGGCCTCGCCTCACCCCGCAATCGTACATTGCGAGCATGAAGCCCTCGACCACGTCCCCCCACGCCGACGGATGGCAGCTCGAGACGGACAGTGCTGAGGCGTACGAGCGCTACCTCGTCCCCGCGCTCATGGCCGCGGGAGCCCAACGGCTCGTCGAAGTCGGGGCGCCCCGCGATGGAGAGCGCGTGCTCGACGTCGGATGCGGGACGGGGATCGTGGCGCGCCGCGCCGCCCTTGCGGTCGGTAAGCGGGGTGCGGTGGCGGCCATCGACCTCAACGAGGGCATGCTTCGGGTCGCGCGCGGGATCGAGGTTCCGACGGCGGCGTCGATCGAATGGCGGCAGGGAAGCGCGACGGCCCTGCCCTTTCCGGACGGGGCCTTCGACGTGGTGCTGAGCCAGCAGATGCTGCAGTTCGTTCCGGAACCGCCGATCGCGGTGCGCGAGATGCGGCGAGTCCTGACGCCCGGGGGACGTCTCGCGTTCGGCGTGTGCCGGCCGATCGAGTTCGCCCCCGGATACGTTCCCCTCGCCGAGGCACTGAAACGACACGCCGGCGACTCGGCCGAGGCGATGATGCGGTCTCCATTCCCGGCCTGGAGCGTCGACGGGCTGCGGGAGATCGTTCGCGCGGGGGGATTCGGAGATGTCGTGGTGCGGATCGACGTCACGAGCGTGCGCTACCCCTCGGCCGCCGAGTTCGTGCGCCGCGAAGCCGCGTGCTCACCCCTCGCCGGGCCTCTCGGGTCGATGGCCGCCGAGTCGCGCACGGCGCTCGTCCAGGACCTCGAGCGGGCCCTTCGAAGCCGCACGGACGACGACGGAGTCGTGCTTCCGCTGGAGGTCTACGTCGTGCTTGCGCGGCGCTGACCGGCTACGAGGGACGTCGGGCGAGGTCGTCGAGCACGGCCTCGAACGCCGTGGAAGCCGGTGCGGGTCGCGATCCACTCGGCGGCCAGGACGGCGCCCGAGCGCGAAGCCGCGGCGGATGCGGGCGCGGTGCTCGAGCAGGATCTCGTCGCCGCCGGAGTCGAAGCCGACGGTGTGCTCGCCCACGATCCCGCCCGCGCGCACCGACGCGACGTGGAAGGCGTCGTCGGGGAGGGCGCCCGTCGAGGCTCGTCGACCGGCTTGCGCGCGCGCGGCCTGCGCGCGACTCGAGGATGCGCGGCCAGCACCTGGGCCGTGCCCGAGGGCGCGTCCTTCTTCTGCCGGTGGTGGCTCTCGAGGACGTAGGGGTCGTAGTCGGGGAAGCGGGCGAGCAGGGCCGCGGCGTCGCGCACGATCCGGTAGAAGAGGTTCACGCCGAGCGGAGAAGTTGGCGGCGTGGACGAGGCCGCCGCCGGCGTCGCTCGACCAGCGCGCGCACGTCCGCGCAGCTGCGTCGTGCCAGCCGGTGGTGCCCACCACGTAGCGCGCGCCCGCCGCCAGGGCCGCGCGCGACGTTCGTCGAGCACCGCGTCCGGCGCGCGTGAAGTCGATGCCCACCGGGCAGCCGGCGGGGAAGGCGTCGCCGCGGGCGACGACGACCGGCTCGTGGCCGCGCTCGCGCAGGACGGCCTCGACCTCGCGGCCCATCTTGCCGTGGCCGACGAGCGCGACCTTCACGCGGCGCCTCCTCGAAGAACTCGTGGTGCAGGCCGCGCACCGCGCGTCTCCGCGTCGGCCTCCGCGACCACGAACGACACGTTCACGTCGGAGGCGCCGAACGAGATCATGACGACGTTGACGTCGCGCAGGCGCCTGGAAGATGCGGCCGGCGAGGCCCGGGCTGGCGGACGAAGCCGCGGCCCACCACGCTCACGATGGCCATGCCGCGCAGCACCTCGCACCTCGCCCAGCGGGCCGAGGTCGCTCTGGATCGCGGGCAGCGACGCTCGGGGTCGTCCACGGTCAGCGAGATCGAGACCTCGGAGGTGGCGATCAGGTCCACGGGCGTGCGGTGGCGGTCGAAGACCTCGAACACCCGGGCCACGAAGCCGTGGGCCATCAGCATGCGCGGCTGCGAGATCAGGACGACGGAGATGCCCTTCTTGAAGGCGATGGCGCGCGGCTCGCCCGTCGCGCCCCCGGCGTCGCGCCGCGATGAGGGTGCCCGGGCGCCGTCGGGTTCAGCGAGTTCAGGATGCGCGACCGGGATGCCCTTCTCGACCGCCGGCCTGATGGTGGCGGGGTGCAGGACCTTGGCCCCGAAGTAGGCGAGCTCCGCCGCCTCGTCGAAGCTGACCTCGGGGATGACGCGGGCGCGCGGGCACGACCCGGGGGTCGACCGTCATCATGCCGTCCACGTCCGTCCAGATCTGGATCTCCTCGGCGTCCAGGAGCGGCGCCGAGGATCGCGGCCGACCAGTCGGAGCCGCCGCGGCCGAGGGTGGTGGTGACGCCCGTCGCGCGTGGCGCCGATGAAGCCGGCGCAGCACGGGCACGACGCCGCCGCTCGAGCGAGGGGCAGCAGCGCGCTCGCGCACGCGCGGCCGCGTCTCCTCCATGAGCGGGCAGCGGCGCGGCCGAAGGCGTCGTCGGTGACGAGCGACGGCGCGCGCGTCGACGGCGCGCGCGGGCAGGCCGCGCTCGCGCGAGGGCCGCGGCCACGATCTCGCACGAGAGGCGCTCGCCCATGCGCGGAGATCGCGTCGAGCGAGCGCGGGGTCAGCTCCTCCAGGTAGTGGACGCCCGTGTAGAGGACGCGCAGCTCGCCCGGCCACCGCGTCGACGTGGGCGAGGAGCCGGTCGCGCGTCGTCGCCCGCGGGCAGCGAGCGTCGCGGATCACGTCGCTGGTGGCGCGCCACGACCTCGCGGACGACCGCTCTCGCGTCGCGGGATCGCGGTGCGAGGGCGAGGCGGGCGCCGCGGATCAGCAGGTCGGTGACCCCGCCGAGGGCGGAGACCACGACCACGGGCCGCCGGGCGCAGGCGCTCGCGCACGCGCTCGGCCAGCGCCGCGGATCCGCTCGGCGGAGCCCACGGAGGTCCCGCCGAACTTCATGACGATCACGGCAGCAGGCCGCGCGCCTGGAGCAGCTCGGCGTTCAGGATGGCGACCCCGGCCGCGCCGCGGATCGTGTTGTGGACGAGCGCCTCGAGCTTCAGGTCGAAGAGCCGGTCCTCGCGGACGCGGCCCACGCGAGACGGCCATGCCGCCCTCGCGGTCGCGGTCGAGCCGCGGCTGCGGCCGGTCGGCTGCGGTCAGCACGTGGATGGGCCGCGCGGGGCGCGGTGGGCAGCTCGCGCTCCTGCGGCTCGCCGCGGAACTCCGCGAGGGCCGCGACCGCCTCGGCCGGCGCTCGGCCTTGCGCTCGAGGCGCACGAAGACGGCCATGGTGTGGCCGTCGCGTCACCGCCACGCGGTGGACGGAGGCGGAGATGCGGAAGGGCGCGTGCTCGAAGGCGCCGCCCGTCGAAGCGTGCCCAGGATCTTCTGCGGCTCGCGTCTCGATCTTCTCCTCCTCGCCGCCGCCGATGTACGGGATCACGTTGTCGGCGACGTCGAGGGAGGCGACGCCCGGGATAGCCGGCGCCGGAGAGCGCCTGCAGCGTCACCACCGCCACGGACTCGACGCCGAAGGCGCGGTGCAGCGGCGCCAGGGCCATGGCCAGGCCCACCACGCTGCAGTTCGGGTTGGTGACGATGTAGCCGCCGCCGGTGCGCTTGCGCTGCACGGCGAGCGCGTCGAGGTGGTCGGCGTTGACCTCGGGGATGAGCAGCGGCACGTCGGGGTCCATGCGGTGGTTGCGCGAGTTGGAGACGACGGCGTGGCCCGCGCGCCGGCGAGGCGCCGTCTCCGCCTCGCCCGCGACCGACGAGTCGAGGCCGGAGAAGAGGAGCTTGCGAGCGGAAGGGCGCCGTCGAGCGCTCGTCACCGTCAGCGCGGCGACGCGCTGCGGGCAGCGGCGCCGGGCAGGCGCCAGGTGCAGGCCTCCGCGTAGGTCTTGCCGGCGGAGCGGTCGGAGGCCGCGACCTCGGCCACCTCGAACCAGGGATGGTCGGCCAGGAGCTGGACGAAGCGCTGGCCCACCGCGCCGGTGGCGCCCAGGATGCCGACGGGGATCTTCGCCATATGACCGTCAGTTGTATTCAGCGCGGGCGCGCTGCGGAAGCGCCGGTGCGGCGGCCATCGGCAGTAGAATCGCGGAGGCGATGCGATGCTCGTCGACCGGCGCGCGCAGGAGGAGCGCGAGGACGCAGCACGCTCGCGCCCTACGCCATGCGCAGCGCGCGCAGCCGGGGCCGCCGCTACCCCGAGGCCGAGCACCCGCTGCGCACGTGCTACCAGCGCGACCGCGACCGCGTCGTCCACAGCTCGTCCTTCCGCCGGCTCGAGTACAAGACCCAGGTCTTCGTGAACCACGAGGGCGACAACTACCGCACCCGCCTCACCCACAGCCTGGAGGGGGCGCAGATCGGGCGCACGGTGGCCCGGGCCCTCGGCCTGAACGAGGAGCTGACGGAGTGCCTGGTGCTCGGGCCACGACCTCGGCCACACGCCGTTCGGCCACTCGGGCGAGCGGGTCGATGGACGAGCTGATGCGCGACCACGGCGGCTTCGAGCACAACCGGCAGACCCTGCGCATCCTCGAGGTGCTGGAGCGAGCGCTATCCCGAGCTTCCCGGGCCTGAACCTCACCTGGGAGGTGCGCGAGGGGATCATCAAGCACCAGCCGGACAGCGACGCCGACGGCGCCCGCCGAGTACGCGCCGGGCGAGGCGCCCGACCCTCGAGGCGCAGCTCGTCGATTTCGTGGACGAGATCGCCTACAACAACCACGACATCGACGACGGGCTCACCTCGGGCATGTTCACCGTCGAGCAGATCCGCGCCGTCGCGCCTCTTCCGCGAGGCCCACGACGCGGTCGCTGGCGCGAGGGCATCGACGACGAGCGCATCGTGCGCCACCAGGTGGTGCGCCGCATCATCAACCGCTGCACGCGAGGACCTGATCGGCGACGACGCTGCACGCAGCCTCGCAGGAGGCGCGCGGTCGCGTCGGTCGACGACGTGCGCGCGCGCGGGCCGGCGCCTCGTCGCGCTACTCGCCGGAGATGGCCGCGCACGGTCCGCGAGCTGAAGGACTTCCTGCTTCGCGAACATGTACCGCCACTACCGCGTGGTGCGCATGGGGGACAAGGCGGGCCGGATCCTGCGCGACCTGTTCGAGTCCTACGTGGCGCGAGCCGCGGCAGCTTCCCGCCGCACTACCAGGAGCGGATCGAGCGGGACGGCGTGCACCGCGTCGTCTGCGACTACATCGCGGGGATGACCGACCGCTTCGCGCTGGACGAGCACCGCAAGCTGTTCGACCCCACGGTGCGGGTCTAGACGGGAGCGGAGGGAGCGGCGGGAAGCGGCCGCCCCTCCTTTTCGCGGATGCGCAGCCAGAGGTACTCGTTCATGGGTGTAGGGACCCCGAAGGAGCGGCCTTCGCGGACGACCGCCCCGCAGAGCGCGTCGATCTCCGTGCGGGTGCCCCGACCGAGGTCGTGGAACATCGGGGAGTGGCTGCCCTTCGCGTTCTGCGCGGTCTCCGCCGCGAGCGAGGCGGGATCGTCGGCGAAACGGATCCCCTTCGCCCCCGCGACCGCGGCCACCTCCTCGGCCGCCCTGAACAGGGTGGCGCAGGGCTCCGGCGTTTCCAGGAGGGCGCCGTACGGCCGGGCCGTGAGGGCGGAGAGCGGCTCCAGCGCGGAGGCCATGGCGAGACGGGTCCACACGTGGCGGTCGAGCTCCGTGGTCACCTCCGTCTCGAGCCGCGACTCTCGTAAGAGGTCGCACGCCGCCGCGACGGCGGCCGAGGTCCAGGGCTCGCTCCCGAGGAGGAGGGGGCCGGGGGTGACCCGCACCTCGCCGGGCCCGAGAAGGCTCGCGCCCAGGGACGAGATACCGTGGCCCACCCGGCCCTCGCCCGCGGCCGCCTCCAGGGTCTCGCGGTTGCCGATGCCGTTCTGCAACGTCAGGAGCAGGCTGCCCGGAAGCAGGCAGCGCGCTGCCGTGCGTGCGACGGCGTCCGTCCGGTGACTCTTCACGAGGACGATCACCACGTCCGCGGGACCGAGGGGGCCGAAGACCGGGCTCGTGCTCACGCGCGCCGACCAGACCCCCCTCGCCTCGTCCACCACGACACCGTGGGTGGCGATGGCCTCGAGCGCCTCCGGCCACGTGCCCACGAGCGTGACCACCGCCCGGCCGAAGCGTGCGAGGTGGGCGCCGATGGCGCACGCAAGGGCGCCGGTACCGAGAATGGTGATCCGGGGACCGCGTGAGCTCAGGGATCTCTCCGAAAGGCGGCCACGTTAGCATCGGGATCGACCGTGCGTCCACAGGGAGGTGTGGAAAGTCTGCGGGCCGGCTGTGGAAGGGGTGTGGAGAGCCTGTTGAAGTCCCTGGGGGGCGTAGTGGATCACCTGTCGAAGAGCTGTGGATATCTGGCGCTTCCTCGCGGATGGACGGGGCCTGACGCGTGGATCTGGCCATGAAAACCTGTGGATAAGTCCCCGCTCGCTGTGGATGAACCCAGGACCGCGGTGCGCCTCGTCGCATCGAGCGTGGGCGTTCTGTCAGGAGTAGCGAGCGCGGGTCTCTCGTCCGCGGTGCTCGCCGTGCTCGCGGGCCGCCTGACACCGCTGGTGTCCGTCGTCTCCCTCGGCGTGGGTCTCGTCGTCGTCGCACTGGCGGCCCGCTCCGCCTCCCGTCACCTCGGTTCGTCCCAGGTCCCCGACAGGATCGGGCCCGCCTCGGTGCTCGCTCTCGCCGTTTTCGGCGTCGTGTCTCTGCGGCAGTTCCTCGGCGTTTCCTTCGAAAGCGGTCCGGACGTCCTGACCCTCCTGCCCAACAACTACGGCGACATGCCGCTCCATTGGACGTACGTGAGCTACCTCGCGCGCGGGACCGGCTTCTGGCCGGACAACCCGATCGCCGCCGGGGAGCGACTCCGCTACCCGTTCGGGGTCGACCTCGTGACGGCCCTCGTCGTGCAGCTCGGAGCCGGTGTCCCGCTCCTCTTCCGCGTCATGGGGGTGGTCGGCGCCGGTCTGGCCGCGCACGCCCTCTACCTCTGGGGCCGGGGCTTCGCGGTCGCCGCGTTCCTGTTCTCGGGGGGCTGGCTGGCGCTGCGCCTGACACCCGGCGCCGGGCTGGTGGAGCCAGCCTCGTCGCTCGCCTGGAAGAACCTCTTCCTGGCGCTGTTCGTGCCGCAGCGCGGCTTCCTGTTCGCCCTGCCTGCGGGTCTCGTGCTCTTGTGGAGCTGGAGGAGGCGGTTTCTTCGAGGCGAGCCGAGCTTGCCTCCCTGGGTCGAAGGACTGCTCTGGGGAGGCCTGCCGCTCTTCCACCTCCACACGTTCCTCTTCGTTTCGATCGTGATGGCACTCTGGGCGATCGCCACCCGGCGCGTTGCGAGCGCCTGGCCCTCGCTCGCCTGGGCCTCTCCTGCCGCCGCCTGGTGCGTCTGGCAGGTCACGGAAGGCTTTCGCTCCGCTTCGCTCGTCTGGTGGAAGCCGGGCTGGGTGATCGGCCAACAGAACCCGTTTTCGTTCCTGGCCTGGAACTTCGGGCTCTGGCTACCCCTGATGGCGGTGGCGCTCGTGCGGGCGTGGCGACGGCCCGACCGTGAGGCGCTCCTCACGCTCGGCCCCGGCCTCGGCGGCTTCGCCTCGCTCTTCTTCGTGATGCTCGCGCCGTGGGACTGGGACAACACGAAGGTGATGCTCTGGTGCTTCCTGATCGCGCTCCCTTCCGCGTTCGAGCTCGTCCTGCGGCCCCTCGGCCTTCCGCTGCGGGCCGGCGCGGTCGTCCTCCTCCTCCTTCCGGGTGCGGCGACGGTCGTCCAGGCGTCGCTGCCGGGGCGACCGCGGATCGTGGTCGCGGACCGGCAAGAGCTCCGGGACGTGTGCGAGGCGGTGCGGGCGCTTCGTCCCGATGATCGCGTCGCCGTGGCCCCGACCTTCAACCACCCGGTCGCGCTGTGCGGACAGGCGGTGGCCGCCGGCTACGCCGGCCACCTCTGGAGTCACGGGATCGCGTCGAAGGAGCTGGAGAGGAACGTCACCCGCCTGATGCAGGGAGAAGCGGGGTGGGCCGATGCGGCGCGTACGCTGGGTGTGCGTGCGGTCTTCTGGGGGCCTCGGGAAGAGCAGGCCTTTCCCGGGTCGTCCCGGCCGTGGGAGTCAGACGCGACGCGTCTCGGCTCCGGGACCTGGGGGCAGCTCTTTCGGCTGGACTCCGAGCACGACCGCGAGGGCCACGATCACGAGCAGCCCGCCTGCGAGCGTCCAGCCCCCCGGGACCTCGCCGAAGACGAGGTAGGCAAGGACCGATGCCCCGAGGGGCTCTCCCAGCAGGAAGAGCCCGACCGTGGGAGCCGACAGCCGGCGGAGCGAGTAGTTCACGAGTCCGTGGCCGCCGAGCGTGGGGACGAGGGCGAGGGCCAGGAAGAGGACGTACGTGCGCGGGGAGTAGCCGCCGAAGGGCACCTCGTACGCGGCGCAGAGCGCGGCGAGAACGATCGCGGCGGTGGACCAGACGCCGAGGAGGTAGGCGGGGAGGGGGAGCGCTTCGCGAAGCCCTCGGCCGATGACGTGATAGGCGGCGAGGGTCACGGCACCCGCGAGGGCGAGCAGGTTGCCCGTGAGGGAGCCTGGCGAGCCGGTCCAGTCCCCGTAGGCGATGAGGGCGGCGCCCAGGAAGGCGACGGCGATCGCGGCGAGGACGGCGGGAGCGATGCGCTCCCGCAGGAAGACGCGGGTCAGCCCCACGGCGAAGAGCGGCGCGGTGTTGACGAGAAGGACGGACGAGGCGATCGAGGTCGACGAGAGGCTGGCGATCCAGGTCGCGAAGTGAAGGGCGAGAACGACTCCGGACAGCGCCAGCACGAGGCCGTGGCCGCGCGACAGTCGCGGCCAGGACCGGAGCGCGTCTCCCGCGGCGAGAGGGCTCAGGGAGAGGGCGGCGAGGGCGATTCGGTAGAAGGACACGGCGAGCGGGGGAGCGGCGGCCAGACGGATGAAGATCGACCCGAAGGAGACGAGCAGTACGGCGACGGCCAGGGGAAAGTAGGGGGAGCGGCTCATCCGTTCCGGGGCAGCGTCTCGACGGCCCCGCGAAGGGCCTCGTCGAGCCGATCGAGTCGCTCGCCCGCGCCCTGGGCGAGGTTGCCCTTGCCTCCGCCCCGGCCTCCCACGAGCTCGAGCGCCTTCCGCAGGAGTGCTTGGATGTCGTGCCCCAGGCCGTCGGCCTGGGCGAAGACGAGGTGCGCCTTGTCGCTGCGGCTGCCGAGCAGCGCCACGCACGGGGAGAGACGCACGAGCTGCAGGGCCAGCGTGCGAAGGTCGCCCGCGGGCCAGCCGTCGTAGACGGCGACGATCACGGGGGCGCCCGCGGCGGGAGGCGGCGTCTCCGCGAGTAGGCGGCGGGCCTCCCCTTCGAGAGCCCGCTCCGTCAGGTCGCGGACACGCTTGTCGGACTCGGCGAGGCGCTCCACCGTCCGCGAGGCCGCCTCCGGCAAGGCCTCGAGGGGAGCGGAAAAGGCTCGGGACAGGCCATCCAGGACAGCGTTGCGCTCTCGACACGTGTCGAGAGCGCGATGTCCGCACACGAAGCGTACGCGGCTCCCTCCCTTGTGGCGCTCGCGGCCGAGGACGAGCACGACCCCCACCTCGGCGGTCGAGCGCGGGTGCGTGCCTCCACAGGCCTGGCGGTCGAAGCCTTCGGCCTCGACGACCCGAATCGCGTCGCGCGCGTCCTCGGGGGGCTCGATTCCCTGAGCGCGGGCTTCGACCGCGCTCAGCGTCCGGACCGAGACCGGCCGCGCCTCCCACACGACCTCGTTGGTCCTCGCCTCGGCGGCGTGCACTTCCGCATCACCGACCTCGCGGTCGAGGTCGATCGTGGAGACGGTCGTGCCCAAGGTGGACGCTCACCGTTCGGGCCTTCGCCACCTCCACGAAGGCGGCGGAGAGGAGGTGCTGCCCGTGGTGCTGCTGGAGGTGATCACGGCGCCGCGGCCCGTCCACGCGTCCGTGCACGCTCGTACCCTCGAGAGGGCGCTCGAGCACGTGGAGGATGTCCGGTCCCTGGTCGATCACGGCCAGGACGGGGACGGCGTCGAGCGTGCCCGCGTCGGAGGGCTGGCCGCCGCTCTCCGCGTAGAAGGCGGTGCGGTCAAGGACGACCGCGGGCCGTCCCTCGTGCTCGCGCCGCGCGACCACGGAGGCGTCGAACTCGATCAGGTAGGGGTCGTCGCGGAAGAGCCGCTCGGTCAAGGTGTCAGGATCACCAGAGGGGCGCCATGTTCTCGACGAACAGGACTGAGGCGGCCTCCAACGGCACGACTGAGCAGGGAAGCGCACTTACCGGCCTGTGCACGGGCGAACTCTACCCCGAAAAGCACCGAACAGCACCCATCGTGGACACCCAATGGACACTCCGGCCAGAGGCATGAGCCGCTCCGAGGCCGAGCGTGAGCTGCGCCGCCTCGCCGTGGGGCTCCGACCTGACATCGACGGTGCTCGCCGCTTCATGGAGAGAGCCGCCTCCCACGATCAGGCCGAGGCCCTTCGGGACGCACTCGCGGAGTTGGGCGCCCGACAGGTGCTCGACGATCAGGTCGCCAGGTGAGCGTGCGCTCAGGCGGCCGGGAGCACGAACGCGAGCGGGAGGTCCGGCGAGAGCCACGAGGCGGCCGCCCAGCTCTTGGCCGCGGCTCTTCGGCCGAGTCGAGGGGCTCGGCCCGCGGCGACGATGCGGTCGCCCGCATCGACCACGAGCCACGCGCGGAGGGGTCCGTGAGCGGGACAGCGAACGACGTCGCGATCCGGATCCTCGGCGACGTCGCGCAGGCACACCGGGCACGCGCGGTGCATGGGCAACAGCGTACCGCGAGGCGCAAGCGGATACACCCCCTTAGGGCTCTCGTCGCCGGCATGGTCGCCGCCCTCGAGCGAGCGCTCGATCGCGAGGAGGCGGCAGAGCAGCAGCAGAAACTTTCCGCGCTCCGGACCTATGGTCGCCGACCACCTGTTGCACTCTCAGAGCATGAAGAAGCCGCTGCCCGAGAAACCGCAGACCACGGTGGAGACGAGGTCCATGTCGGTTGATCGGCGCGAGCTCGCGCAGGAGGCCGCGGACCTGAGCCTGCGTCTCCTCCGCCTGGCCCGCGAGTTGTCGCCGGAGCCGGATGACCGGCGGAGGCACGCCGCGTGAGCGTCTTCGTGACCAACGCGAACCGGAGCATGCGCAGCGAGGAGAGCGGCGCCGTCTTCCTGGTGACGGCGCCGAATCTGGTGCTCCTCCTTCCCCCGACGAGCCCGGATCTGAGCTACACGTTCGTGCTTGGCGTCGGTGGCTTGTCGGCCGGGACGGGGCTGTCGATCTCGCCGCGCCTCAACGACAAAATCATGGGCAACGGCTTCGCTCCCCAGGACGACAAAGACGCTTTGCTCGCGGGTGCGGGAGATCGCGAAGGCGACTCCATCACGTTCGTCGGTGACGGCATCGACGGCTGGTACATCACGGCCGCGGTGGGCACGTGGAGTCGAGAAGCGTGAGCGGGAGGGAGAACAGGACCGCCAGGACGGTCATCGCATCCCTCCTTCGTCGTCCCCGGGGGCGCCGGCCGAGCGGGTGCCCGGTCCGGCGCTCCCGGGTGGCGGCACTACATCCCATCTGCCCGTCGAAATGGGCCCGGCAGTCGCACCGCGCGGAAGCCCTTGCCGTGAGGAGGGCGGGGCCGCTGACCTGCTGTGCCCTTGCCCGCGGCTGCTGGGCCCATTTGGGCGGGCGAACACAGGAGAGGTGAACCAATGGAGTGGGAGCTGGCGACCGGGGAGCGAAGCAACGTGCGAGTCCTCATCGGCAGGGAGATCCGCGCGAATTGGTGGTGGCCGAGAGCCGCCTCCGCGAGGGTCTCAAGCATGGAGGCGCCCGGCGCCGGCTGTGTTCCTTCGAGGCCGATGCGGCGTTCGCAGAGGCCCGGCGCTTGCGAGGCATCCTCAACCGCGTCGAACAAAAGGGAGGCTTTCGGTGATCGAACAAATCCTAGAGAACCTGAAGCGCCTGACGACCCGCGACCGCGATCGCGTGGTGTCGGAGTTGAGCAAGCCCGAAAGCGCCACGCGGCCCACGTTGCCGCAGGACACGCGCCGCAAGCTGGCCGCCGACAACGTCACGTTGCGCGAGTACTACGAGGCGAAGTCCGCCGAGCTGACGCAGGAGCATGAGGCGGCCCTGGCGGAGGCCGAGCGGGCCAAGCGTAAGGCGGGCACCGCGTGGGCCGCTCTCTCGGACCTGGGCAGCGCGTTCCGCGAGCAGCGCGACGCGATCGTCCTGCAGCTCCGCGAATCCATGGAGCCCGAGGTAGTGGCGTTCCTGGAGGAGATGAACCGGGAGCTGGCGGAGCTGCCCGCACGGCAGCAAGTGGCGGGGTTCCACATCCGGCACCGCTCGGGCGCGATGGATCGAACGCAGCGTATCGTCGACAACGCCGCATCCCTGTCGCGCAGGCGCGATGCGATCCGGGCGGCGATCCAGGCGGCGGAGCGGCTGTCGCTCGAGGCCCTCGATTCGGACGAGCTGCCCCGCCGCTTGGCCGCGCTACGCGATGCGCTCCCCGCGATCGAGGACATCAACGTGTTGGCCGAGGCCGCCCGCCGAAGCGAGCAAGCGGCGATCGACAACGCGCCTGGCCGCGCGGAGGCGCCCAATGCAGCGTAGCGAGCTGGTCCAGCGTCGTGCCGCCCTCCTGGCCGAATCAACCACGGCCGCGCGCGTCGAGCAGGAACGAAAGGCCACGGTGGAGCGTCGCGCGTCCCAGTTGAGGCAGACCCTCGCCACGGCGCGCGAGGCGCTCGGGAAGCTCGAGGCCGCATCCTTCGAGGTGGAGGTGGAGGTCACCCAGGCGGAGCAGGCACGACAGCGGCAGCTCGGGCAGATCCACGCGGAGCTCGAGGCGACCGCAGACCCACAGATCCGCGACTTCGTCCGCGAGCTGCAGCGGGAATGTGACGACCTCATGCGCAGCGGTGTCGTCTACTTCGAGGTCAAGCATCGCCTGACGGAAGAACGTCGGGCAGTGTCGAACGGGGTTGCAATCAACGCGCGGCTGTCCGCACTTCGTGAGGCGATCCGGGACGCGCAAGCGCTGGCGCTCCAAGCCCTCGACGCCGACGAGATCGCCGAGCGGCTGCAGAGCCTCCAAGCGAGCCTGCCCACAGAGGAAGGCGTCAGCAGCCTGGGCGCGTTCTGGAAGCGGATCGCCTTCTGGGTGACACCGTCAGACGGAAGGTGGCAGCCGCGCCGCGGCGAAAGGCCCGAACTCTAGGGCGATGCCGAACCGCGCTCTCCGGAACTGTCCGACCGCATTGTGCAAGAACTTGGTGGGCGAGCCCGGACCGTGCATCGAGTGCAAGCGCAAGCGGTCCAGGGACTACGACAAGACCTGGCGCCCGAAGCATCACTCGTTCTACGACACCGCGGCGTGGAGGACGCGCTTCCGGCCCCTCTTCCTCTCGCGGCATCCGCTGTGCGAGATGGACTGCCGGGACAAGGGTTTGGTGACGCCAGCCACCGAGGTTGACCACATCATCGAAATCTCCACGGCCGAAGGCTGGGCGCGCAGGCTTGACGAGAGCGCTGTCCGCGGAGCGTGTCGCGCCTGTCACTCCCGTCGCAGTGCTTTCGCCAGTGGCTGGGCACGGAGGCCGGCGTGAGCCACCCCGTGGGGGGGCAAAAGTGTTCAGGGCTTTTTCGGCTGCGCCCGCCTGTGGACCATGAAGTAAGCGCGGTACCCGTACCGGAGGCCTCGTGAAGCCTCCCGATCCACCGTTCTGCACTACTGCGGCCGCGCGGGAGGCCTACGAGGGTTGGACGACTCGGCTCGTGGCGCTCGGCGTGGAGTTGGGCGAACCGGATTTGTTTTTGGTGGGCCTGCTCGCGTCGAGGGAAGCGCGCCTCACCGAGCTGGCCCGCGATCTCGCCGAGTGCAAGGACCAGGGTCGCGTACTCCGGATCATCGCGGCGGAGCGTCTCGCCGCGGGGGACATGGCTCGCGCCCTCGACCAGGCGGAGCGCATCTTTGGCAGTCGGGTGACGGACGCCGTACCGGAGACGGTGCGCAAGGCCGCGGGTTCGTCGGTCGTTGCCTTCCCAGGAAAGCCGACCAGCAAGACCGGACAGCGAATTGTGACCGCGCTCGAGAAGAAGGGACCGCTGCGACGTGACGCTCTGCGGCGCGCCGTGCCCGGCAACCAGGGCGACTTCCTCCGCGGCCTGAAGGAAGCGGTGGGGAGCGGCGCCGTCGTGCGCGAGGGTGTGGGAACGAAGACCGCGCCGTATCGCTATCGGGCGAGGGCCTGATGCCGCTCTTTGGTGCAACTCGTTCGTCGGCCCCGACGCCGTCCGTAGCTTGCCCGGCATGGGCCCGGACGTACTTGCTCACAGGCAGGAGGCCGAGAAGGGACACCGAGGCTTGGCGCGAGTTCAGCCACGCCGTTCTCGAATTGGACAAGGGGCGGTCCGAGTTCTTCCTGGGAATCAAGCGCCTCTGGCTCGAGCACCGCGAGGAGCTGCTCGCATCGTGGAAGCATCCCGGCGTTCCGTTCGGGGAGTGCTTCGAGACCTACGACACCACCCCCGACCTCATGGAGTCGCTCGGCCCTGACCCCCGGGAGTGCCTCAAGTGAGTCTCCTCGGACGCCGAGCGCCGAAGACGGACGCTCTCCCGGCCGTGATGAAGACGTATCTGCTCAGGGGGGAGGAGCCGGCGAGAGACGCTGAGGGCTACGAGGACTTCGTGACGACGATGTACTTCAACCTCGGCCAGACACCGACGTTCGCCGATCTCTGGAAGCGGCACCGTGCGGGGCTGCTCGCGGAATGGATCCGGGAGCATCCGGGCTCGAGGCCCTTCGCCTGGTGGGAGTTCGACAGCGCGGGCTCGCGTCGGAAGGTCGGCGGCTCGGGGGTGCTCTACCCGCACGGGGAATGCCTCAAGGGGCACTCCCTTCCGGCCGACGGACATTGGGACGTCGATCCCGATCCGGCAGACCCTCCGCGCTTCGAGAGCGAGGCGACGTGCCTCAAGCGGCTGCGGGCCCTCGAGCCCGGAGAGGAGAAACGCATCGCGCGCGGCGCCTGGAAGCCGGAGGTGCTCGAGGTGGACTGGGACGTCGAGCCGGGATGGACCTTCGTGGACCCGCGCGCGGCCGAGATCGGGTGAGCGCGTGACCGACCTCAGAGTCGCCGAGCTCCTCGGCGAAGAGTTGGGCGGACGCGGCCGGCTGCCCTGGAAGGGAGGCGCCGAGGAACTCCGCGCCCTGGCCTGCGATCTCTTCGGGCCCCCCGGTCGTCAGCCGTGCCACGGGTCGCCGCTCACCACCATGGCCGCAGCGTGTGCCGCGGCAGCGTTTCGGCTGTTCGGTTCGCGCAACGTGAGCGCTCGCCGCGCCGTGGACATCGTGGTTGAAGCGGCGACCCTGACGACCGCGCAACACCGCGAGGAGACTGATGGCTGACAACGAAACGATCGGCAAGGCATCCATCGAACTCGGGATTGACTCCAGCAAGGTCGCATCCCAGGGCCAGGCAGGCGTCGCGGCGATCGGTGCGGTGCTCTCCAAGGCGGAGCGCGAGCAGGCGAAAGCCACTCGTGCGATGCAACAAAACATCGACCGAATAAATGCCACAAAAGCGTCCGCGTCGATGGCGATCCTCGAGAGCGCGGTCACGAAGATGGGAGGCGCGGCCTCCCTCAACGCGACGCAGGTCCAGAACCTTTCCCGCGAGGTCGAGCGCCTGCGCACTGCCGGTGCTGCTGTTCCGGCCAGTCTGGAAAAGATCGGCGCCACCGTCACGACGACGGGGAGCAAGTACGGGCAGCTCGCGGACACCGTAGGGAGGACCTCCTCCACCCTGGCCCGGTCCGCGGACTCTTTCGGCCTCGCCGCGGGGCCGCTCCGGGCCCTCGACGACGTCGCCGATGTTGCTGAGATCGGCCTCATGGGCATGTCCAGGGCGGCCCTCACCGCGTCCGTGAGTTTCAAGACGATGCACCTGGCCATGCTCGGGCCGATCGCCGCAGCGGCTGCGGTGGGCGCCGCCATCGGCACGTTGCTGAACAAGCTCGAGCCCGTCCGAAAGGCCGCGGATGCCGTAACGGGCACCCTCTTGCGACTCGCCACGTCGCAGGAGGAGCTGGACCGGCAGCACAACGCCACGGTCGGGATTTCTGAGGACCAGAAACGAAACGCGGCGGTCTTCCTGGAAGTGCAGAAGGGGATCGTTGAGCGGGCCCGCGCTGCGGGAGTGTCCGCAAAGGAGCTCGCCGAGCAGTACAAGCACCATACGCCGGAGCTTCAGAAGCAACTCGGGATCAACGTGAAGATCGCCGAGACGATCGACAAGCAGGCCGCGGCTGCGAAGCGGTTCGCGGACAGCCAAAAGGAGATGGCCGGGCCGGCGGGAGCGGACATCCAGGGGGCCGACCTCCTCCGAACCTGGACGCGCGACGGAAAGCCGATGGACTTCTCAAAGCTCATGGTCATCCCGGCCAAGGCCGTGGCCGACGTTAAGGCCATCAACATCGAGATGGGGGAGGTCACCAAAAAGACCTTCAACTGGACCGGCCTACTTCAAGGCATCGCCCTTCTGGCCGGCACGATCGGCGAGAAGTTCTCCGCCGTCGTGGGCGTGATCGGCAACATCGGGGACGCATTCCGGAACGCGAAGACCGGCGCTGAGAAGTTCAACGCGATCGCCGGGGCCGCTGGACAAGTAGGCGGCATCATCGGGGGCCGTGGGGGTCGTGCTCTTCAGGGCGCGGCTGGCGGGGCGATGGCGGGCTTCTCGCTCGGCGGACCAGCTGCGATCCCGGCCGCGATCATCGGTGGCGTGGCCGGCGGGCTCATCGGCCTCTTCAGGAAGCCAGCATGGGAGAAGGCGTCCAAGGAAGCCGCCAAGATCCTGGGGCACGACGTTCCGCAGGCCATGGCAGAGCAGATCATGGCGGAGGCGAAAGCCAGCGGTAAGAGCATCAAGCAAGTCGCCGAGAAGATGAAAGCCGACGCTGCGCGAGAGGCCGCCATCGCGAAGCGACAGCAAGTCGAGGAGGGCCTCGGTCGATTCACGTCTGGCTTCGAGACCGCGCAGAGCGCACTCCGTGATTCGACCCGGAGCCCGGCGCTCGACGCCGCGCTCGCCCAGATCGGGGCCGCCCTCGACGCCGCTCTTGGTGCGGCCGGACTCTTCCGCACCCCCGAGGCCCTCAAGGATTCGAAGGAATTCGGGGCCGCCCAGACGGCCGCGGGCGGTCTCGCCGAGGCTGCGGCCGGCGCACGTCAAGCCGGGATCGTGGACGCCAGCCTCCAGGCCGCGCTAGGTGTCGCTTCCACGGAGCTTCGCGCGCAGGCTACCGCCGCGGCGAGGGCTGCCGGCATGGGCGAGTCGGAGGCGCAGCGGGCGGGCTTCGGCGCCGTGGCGAGCCTCCTCCGGGAGCAGCTCAACAGCCAGCTCCAGGCGAACGGGAAAGTAGACGCTGCCCTACAGGCCCAGCTCGATGAGGCGAAGGCGAACGGGATAGAGATCCTCGCGGATCCAGCGATCGAGCACCTCAACGTTGCGAAAGAAACCCTGGCCGTGTTGGAGGAAGGATTGCTCCACCGCGTCCGCGAACGAGTCGAAGGTGCCCGCAACACCCCCGCCGCAGGCGTCCCGCCCGGCGCCGGTCCACCGCGGATCGACCCGACGGGGGGGATTGGGGGGCATCTCGCGGGCGGCGGATTCGCCGGACGAGAGACGGCCGCGATCCTGGCCAACCTTCCACCAGGGGCTGGCGGAGTGACCATCACCAACGAGACCCACGTGCAGTCCAGTGCCGACCCTTGGGTCTCGAGACAGCAGGCCGAGGCGGGCGTGATCGACACCGTCCTCGATCGGGTCGAGACGAGAGATGCGCGGTTCACCCAAGCGATTTTGCGGATGCTCCGCGAGAATGGGATCGGCCCGCGATGAGGCCTTCGGGCGAGCGGCGCATGATCTCGGCCGTGACCGACGAGGAGTCCTGGGACGGCATGCCGCTCCCCGAATTCCACCGAGCCGTGTCGATCGAGCCGTACATCATTGGCGGCGAGAAGGCGGATCGAGACGTTGCCGCGAAGTACTTGCGCCGGAATTGGGCGCGGCTCGCAGCCGAAGCGTGGATCAAGTACCAGCAGTTCGGTTGCGGTCGGTGTGTCGTGGTCGTCCCCTGGGAGCGCGCCAAGGCCTCGGTCCTCATGAACGATCCGCAGCCGTTCACGATCCGCTTCGCCGGCTTCGATGGTCAAGCGGGGGGTCCCCTCACCACGCCGGCGTTCGTGAAGGCGGGGCAGACGTACTTGCCCGAGCGCGAGGTCCTCTTCCTCTTCCGTGGTGAGCCCGACGGGTTCGTTCTCTTCGTCTGGGCGGCCCTGCTCCCGACCCCCGTCGACGCGGCGAAGGCGCGGGCGAACTAGATGGCCGCGACCCCGACCCTTCGCGCCGCCCTCGGAGTCAGCCCTTCCGACGCGAACCGAAGCGTTTTGAAGCGTACGCGGGCCTGTCTGGAGTGCGGTCGGGCCTTCCCGGTGAATGCCCACCACGCGAAAGGGCACCGGTTCTGCGGGAGTCGATGCCGAGGGCTCGCGCACCGGAAGGCGAAGGCCGGGACCTGGCCGGACCCGTCCTGCTGCCCGGGGGCGTGACCCCCGCCCTCTCCGAGCGGGAGCGTATCGCCCTCGAGATGGCCGCCGCGGGCTCCGTGTCGGGGACGCTCGCCGAGTGGCCGGTGCTCGCCGCCGCCTTCAGGGTCCTGGGGGAGGACGTCCCTTTGTGCACGGGGGCGCTCGAACTCAAGGCCCGGGTCCGGGAGATCCTGGACCGGCCGGGGCGAGGGAGGGCCTAGCGCTTCGTGCGCGCTCGCCGGGAGGCCTGGCCCTTCGGCGTGTTCCAGTAGGGGCTCTTGCAACGAGGGCCCGCGCAGCGTAGCGGCGGGTTGTCCCCGACCGAGTCCCATTCGTGGCCGCACCTTTCGCACTTGCAGGCCCATCCCTTGAGCGTGATCGGCTTCGCTGTCATTGCACCGGCAGGGTAACACTCAAGGGTAACACCCGTCCAGAAGAAAGCGCTTGACGACGGTGTTGGGTTACCCTAGAGTGTCTACTCTAGTAGAGAACGCGGTCGGAGGGACCGCGGCATGGAGGGAAGCATGGCGAAGACGATCATGGTCAAGATGAACGCGAACCTGGCACGCCGGCTGGCCACGCAGGCGGAGCTCGAGGCGAACGAGCCATTCGCACCGCAGCGGATCGAGAACCCGAACGCCAAGGGGGCCATGGGGATCTCGCGGAAGCGCTGGTGGAAGGCGCTCCGGGCCACCTATCCGCCCTTCCTGGACGGCTCGCCGGCGCGGGTCGCCTTCCGGCAGTTCTACCTCGAGCAGGAGCGCACGGGCGCGGGCGACTTGGCTGGGAAGCTGGGGATCTCGCGGGCGCGGTTGCTGCGAGGCACCAAGGGGCTGCCCTTCCGGCGAGACTTCGGCGTCGATGCCAAGGGGCGCAGCCTCGCGGTCTTCTTCGACGTCGCGACGCTGCAGTGGGCGCTCGGCGAGCACCGCGCACTGGTCTTCACGCCGAAGGCCGCGTAGCCGTCGCGGCTGTCACCCGGGGGTCGGCGTCGGAGGGCGTCGGCCCCCTTTCCCGAAGGAGGAGCCGCACATGCCTAGCAACCCATTCGCCCGCGACTTCGCCGAGACCCGGAGGGCCGCGTGAACCTCGAACGCGCCGAGGAGCTCGCGCGGAAGCGATCCGCGCGAATCACACAGGTCGTGACAGAGAGTCGAGTGGAGCGGTCGAACATCCTGCGCATCCGGGCCCTTCTTCGCCACGCGCTCAAGGCCCAGGCCCAGGTCGTGGAGGCCGCGTTCAAGGCGCAGCGACTGCTCCAGAACGTGCTGGCCGAGACGCTCGAAAAGCCGAAGGGCGTTCAGTAGCCGTGCCGAAGGACCTGCAGACCGAAGTGCTAGCCAGCGAGCGAGCCCGGCGTCTCTTCGCCGAGGAGCTGCGTCGCCCGCCTGTCCCTGGAGCTCGTGAGGGCGATCCGCGCCGGGGCCATCCCCGAGGAGGACCGATCCCGCGTGGAGGACGTGCTCTCCGAGTCGTGGCGCCGGCTCGGCGGGCTCGATCGCTTCTGATGGCCTGGACGCCGGTCGAGGCGAAGGCGCGACGTGCCGAGATCCTCGCCGCGCTCGAGGCGGCGGGCGGAAACGTCACGAAGACGGCCGAGGCGTTGAAGATCACCCGGCAGACCCTGTACACGCACGCCTACCAGCTCGGGCTCGAGAAGGAGTTCGGCCTGGGGAAGGAGCGGCGCCCTGAGCGCCCGTCGACGGCTGCTGAGGACCTCAGGGTGAGCGTCACCGTGAAGCTCCCCGAATCGCTGTGGGCGTGGACGCGGATCCTCGCGATCCAGGAGAAGCGGAGCGCCGCGGACGTGGTACAGGATGCCCTTGAGCGGATGCGCGCGGAGTTGGAGGCCAAGGATGCCACCTAGAGCAACCGGACCGAGCAAGGAAAGCCGGGCACGTGTGGTCAATGCGACGGTACGTGTTCAAGCCGGCGGCCTGGGCGTGCTCGTCCCAGGCGGCTTCATCCTGACCGCGGCCCATTGCATCAGGTGGTCCGTGAAGGGTGGGATGGTCCTGGGCGACTACTACCTCGAGCAGGTCCAGACGAGGAGCGGCGAAACATTCCGGCTCGCGCCGTGGGCGGTCGAGCCAGTATCCGACATCGCGGCGTTGGGGGACCCGGATACGCAGGAGTTCGACGACGACGTCGACGCCTTCGAGAAGTGGCGCGAAGCCACGAAGCCGGTCGCGGTCCGCCCGCACCTCTTCGCCGGACCAGACGTCACCAGGGTGAGGGATGCTCTGAGGAGCAACCGAAGAATCTTCGTCCTGCACGAGGCGTTTCCCGTTTGGATCCTGACTCACGAAGGACGCTGGCTTGCCGCGGAGGTGCGCCGCGTTGGTTTGCCAAGTAGGCCGCCCGCCGGCAGGGTGTTCCTCAAGGTCACAGGCCACATCAGGGGCGGGACCTCGGGCGGGCCTGTCGTAGACGGCGCCGGGCGCCTCGTGGGTGTCGTTTCTCACTCGGGAGCTGTTGGAGGCGACGGGCGTGGTCGTTGCCGAGCACGTTCTCCGTGGGCATGACGCCGCGGGCAAGAAACAGTTCGCGTGGAGACGTGGGGGGACCTGGGGCCTTGGCGGGGTGAAGGCCGCGGAGCTCCCGCTCTTCCTGGCCGAGCACGTCCCCAGCTCCACCGGGATCGTGGTGGTGACGGAGGGCGAAAAGGCCGCCGACGCCGCGCGCCGGCTCGGTCTCGTGGCAGTGGGTACGGTGACGGGTGCCTCCGGATGTCCGGGCCCGAAGGCGCTCGAGGTCCTCCGCCGCCGCGAGGTCGCTCTCTGGCCCGACAACGACGACGAAGGTCGGAAGCACATGGATCGCGTGGCCCACACGCTTGCCGGGGTGGCGGCCCGAGTGGGGCGGATCGCGTGGCCCGACGCTCCGCCCAAGGGGGACGCCGCGGACTTCGGCGGGACGGCCGAGGACGTGATGTCCCTGCTCACGTGGGAGTCGCCGGGCGCCGCTTCGGAGACAGTCCTCAAGAACTCCAAATTTGGAGTTCTTGGAACTCCCGTTGCACCCGATGGGTACGACGGAGTGACCAATGCCACGCGGATCGGCTCTGCGGTAAAGGTTGCCCTGCACGAGTTGGACCGGTTTGCCGCCGGAGACTTCAGCGCGTACGCGCCGACCGGCATCTCGAGCCTTGACCGGAAGCTCGGGGGCGGCCTGCGCAAGGGTCAGGTCACTCTCCTCGGCGCGCCGACCGGCGGGGCGAAGACCACGGTCCTGCAGCTCGTCGCGATTACCGCCGCCATGAAGCGCGGGCCCGTGCTCCTGGTTTCGCCCGAGATGGGCGCGCACGAGCTCGCCGAGCGGGAGATTCTCCGACGATCGGGCGCGGCGAAGTGGCGCCGTTCGCCGTGGCGGAGCCTCGCGGAAGAGACGCGCGCGTCCGCGAAGCGCGGCCACGAAACCGCGGCGCAGGCGATCGCCCGGGAGAACGCGCCGCTTTACATCCTCGACCGGCCGTCGATCGACATGGACGAGGTCGAGAAGGAAGCGGAGGCCCTCCGGCGAGGACCCGGCCTTTCTCTCGTCTGCTTGGATTATGCGCAGGAACTCGCGTCCTTCGAGCGAGGCGTGGGCGGGCGCTCATGGCTATCGCTTCGAGACCGCGCAGAAGCTCGCGCGGTCCGGGCGCTTGCAAGGGGCGCAGCCTGCGCCGTCGAGCGGCAAGGGTCGGAGGCGTCGTTGGCTGGTTCCTGTTACCCTTCGGGCCGCGGGGGTCCGCTGATGGTGGTCAAGCGGCACGGCAAGGGCTGGCGAGCCGACTGGCGGACGGACCGCGGCGTCCGGAAGCGCCGCACGTTCAAGCTCAAGAGCGAGGCCGAGGCTCACGAGACGCGCATGCGCGCCCGCTCGCGCTCGATCCGCGACGGGGACGCTCCGCCGCCCGCGGGTGATCCGGACATCACGCTCGAGCGCTTCGTGCGGGAGATCCTCCAGCCGCGGCGCGTGGCGCAGGGCATCGCGGTGGGCACGCTCGAGCGGGAGGGCGCGACTCTCGAGCATCACATCCTGCCCGCGCTCGGGGGGATGCGCGTCCGGGCGATCCACCGGCCCACGATCCGGGAGTGGGTGCTCGGGATGCTCGTCAAGGAGAGCCACCGCGGCGGCCACCTGACCGAGGGCTCCGTGCGCGTGGCTCTCGCGACGCTCTCCGGAGTGTTCGCCGAGGCCGTGGTCGAGCAACTCATCGCGACGAACCCCTCTCAAGGCATCTGGCGGGAGGTGCGGAAGGGAAGGGCGGCGAAGCGGAGCGTGGGGAAGCGCGTGAAGGCGCTCACCACGGACCAGGCGATCGCGTTCCTCGCCACCGCGAAGAGCACGGAGCCCGGCTCGTATCCGGCGCTCGCGCTGATGACCCTGGCCGGCCTCCGCGCCGGCGAGGCCCTGGCGGTCACGGCGGAAAGGATCGACCTGAAGGCGGGCGCGCTCCTGGTTGACCAGCAGCTGACGCAGTTCGCCGGGCTCTGTCCCCCAAAGGGCGGTGAGGCCGGGCCGGTGCAGCTCGCCCCGCAGCTCGTCGAGATCCTCAAGGGCCTCACGGCCGCGCGCGCGTCCGGGCGTGTCGTGGGCCTCGATCGTGCCGAGCTGGGCGCCGCCGCGGCCGGGCCCTTCCTCCTCGCCCCCGAGCTTCCCGAGAAGCCCACGGGGAAGCAGTCGCAGCAGCTCTATCGCCGGACGCTGAACGCCATGCGGCGGGCCCTGAAGCGTGCCGGCCTCCCCTCGCACTTCGGGCTACACGCGCTCCGCCACACCTACGGGACGGGCCTCGTGAGCCGCGGCTACAGCCTCGCGTTCGTCCAGCAGCAGATGCGCCACAAGAGCATCAAGACGACGGTGGACGACTACGGGAGCGCGCTGCCGGTGGAGCAGCCCGGGGCCTTGCAGAGGTTCGCGACGGAACTTCTAGGTGGTGGACACCTGGTGGACACCCTGGAAGAGGTGCGCGCGGTTAACTCATCGCAGGGAAGCGAGTTACCAAAGCGGCGCCATGTTCTCGACGTACTTGAAGCCGGTGCCGGTGTTGAAGACGACCACCGCATCGTCCGGGCTCAGGTGGCCGTTGGCCTTGAGCTTCCGGAGGGCGGCCACGCAGGCCCCGCCTTCGGGGCACATGAAGAGGTCCTTCGCGAGCCGAGGCGTCCTTGACGCCCTGGACGATCTCGGCCTCGGAGACCCGGACGCCGGCGCCGTGGCTCGCGCGCAGGGCCTTCAGCATCAGGAAATCGCCGAGGGCCTTGGGCACGCGGATGCCGTGGGCGTGCGTCGTGGCGCCCTCCCACATGGGGGCCGAGTCCTTGCCTTCCTCGAAGGCCTTGACGATGGGGGCGCAGCCCTCCGCCTGAACGGCGTACATCCGCGGCCGCTGGCCGGAGGGGAGGAACCCCATCTGCTCGAGCTCCTCGAAGGCCTTCCACATGCCGATGAGCCCGGTGCCCGCCGCCGGTGGGGTACAGGATGGCGTCGGGCAGCTTCCAGCCCATCTGCTCCGCGAGCTCGTAGCCCATCGTCTTCTTGCCCTCGACGCGGTAGGGCTCCTTGAGCGTCGCGCACTCGTACCAGCCGTGCTCCTTCGCCCTCTCGGCGCACACACGGCCCGCGTCGGTGATGAGGCCGTCCACGGTCTCCACGTGCGCGCCGTAGGCCGCGGTCTCCATCAGGAAGAGCCGGGCGATGTCGCGGGGGACGAACACGTGGGCCTTCATCCCGCCCCGGGCGGCGTAGGCCGCGAGCGCGCTGCCCGCGTTCCCCGCGGAAGGAAGGCAGACCTCGCGCGCCCCCAGCGCCTTGGCCATCGACACGGCGAGAGCGAGGCCGCGGGCCTTGAAGGACCCGGTGGGGTTGCCCGCCTCGTCCTTGACGAAGAGGCGGGGAAGGCCCACCGCCGCGCCGAGCTGGGGAGCGGGCAAGAGGGGAGTGAAGCCCTCCCCCAGCGTGATGCGGTCCTCCGGATCCTCGACGGGCAGCACTTCCCGATAGCGCCAGAGAGTGGGCTGTCGCAGCGCGAGGTGGCCGGGCCGCATGTCGTGGGCCGCGCGCTCGAGGTCGTAGCGGGCGAAGAGGGGGCGCCGCACTCGCAGAGGTTCAGGACCTGGCCCGGCGGGTACTGCCGGTCGCAGCGCGTGCAGTCGAGGCGGACGAGGGGCACGCCTACACTTCCATGATCTCGCCCTCTTTCATCTTGAGGGCGGAGTTGATCTCCTCGATGTGCTGGTCGGTCAGCTTCTGGACCTCGGCCATCGCGTGCTTCTCGTCGTCCTCGCTCACCTCGTGGTCCTTGAGCAGCTTCTTCAGGTGGTCGTTCACGTCGCGCCGGACGTTGCGGATGGCCACGCGGCCCTCCTCCGCGTGCTTGTGCGCGTTCTTCACCAGGCCCTTTCGCCGCTCCTCGGTGAGGGAAGGGATGGGGATCCGGATGATCTTGCCGTCGTTCTGCGGGTTGAGGTCGAGGTCGGACCCGCGGATCGCCTTCTCGATGGGGGCGAGGAGTGTGGGATCCCAGGGCTGCACGGTGATGAGCGTGGGATCGGGGGTCGAGAGGTTGCCCACCTGGTTGAGGGGCGTGGGGGTGCCGTAGTAGTCGACCCGGATCCCGTCGAGGATGGAGAGCGAGGCGCGGCCCGTGCGCATGGTGCTGAGCTCGCGCAGCACGGTGTCCACGGAGGCGCGCATGCGCACCTTGGCGTCGGCGATCATGGGCTTGATGGGCATGGCTACTCCTTCACCAGCGTCCCGATCGTCTCGCCCTGCACGATCCGGCGAAGGTTCCCCTTGCGCTTGAGGTCGTAGACGATGATCGGGAGGTGGTTGTCCATGCAGAGGGAGATCGCGGTCGTGTCCATGACCTTCAGCGCCTTCTGCAGCACCTCGAAGTAGGTGAGACGCTCGAAGCGCTTGGCCTTGGGGTGCTTCAAGGGGTCGGCGTCGTAGATGCCGTCCACCTTCGTGGCCTTGAGGATGATCTCGGCCTTGATCTCCATGGCCCGCAGGGCGGCGGCGGTGTCCGTGGAGAAGTAGGGGTTGCCCGTGCCCGCGGCGAAGATCACCACCCGCTTCTTTTCCATGTGCCGGATGGCCCGGCGCCGGATGTAGGGCTCGGCCACCTCCTGCATCTCGATGGCGGAGAGGACGCGGGTGAAGACCTCCACGCGCTCCAGGGCGTCCTGGAGGGCGAGGGCGTTGATGACGGTGGCGAGCATTCCCATGAGGTCGGCGGAGACGCGGTCCATCCCCTCCGCGCCGTCGGATACGCCGCGGAAGATGTTGCCCCCTCCCACCACCACCGCGATCTCGAGGCCGAGGTCGTGGACCTCGCGGATCTCCTCGGCCAGGTAGTCGGTGAACGAGCGGTCGATGCCGAACGTCTTCTCGCCGAGAAGGGACTCGCCGGAGAGCTTGAGCAGGATGCGCTTGTACGCGAGGCTCTTCTTGGCGCTGGGCATGCGGCGCCCATCTTACTCCGGGGCGGGCTAGACGGGGACGGCCGTATCCGGCGCGGGCTTGGCCGCGGCCGACTCCTCGCCCAGCCGGAACCGGACGAAGCGCCGCACCACGATGTTCTCCTTGAGGACCGCGATCTTCTCCTGGACGAGCTGGCCCACGGTCATCTTGGGCTCCTTGATGAAGGGCTGCTCGAGCAGGCAGAACGGTCTGGTAGTACTCCTTGAGCTTGCCTTCGGCGATCTTGTCCACCACCGCCGGGGGCTTCCCCTGGGCCGACGCCTGCGCGCGGTAGATCTCCTTCTCCTTCTCGAGCGCCTCCGCGGGGACCTCGTCCTTGGTGACGTAGAGGGCGGCGGCGGGGGAGGCCGCGGCCACGTGCATCGCGATGTCCTTCACGAGGGACTGGAAGTCCGCGGTGCGGGCCACGAAGTCCGTCTCGCAGTTGACCTCCACGAGCACGCCGATGCGCGAGTCGGGGGGGTGGACGTAGGAGGCGACGACCCCCTGGCTCGCGACGCGTCCCGCCTTCTTGGCCGCGGCGGCGAGGCCCTTCTTGCGGAGGACCTCCCGGGCCTTCTCGGAGTCGCCCTGGGCCTCCACGAGCGCGCTCTTGCAGTCCATCATTCCCGCCCCGGTCTCTTCCCGGAGCTTGCGCACGGCTTCCGCGGTGATGCTCATCCTTCGTTCCTCACGATCGCGTCGGTTGCATGAAAAACCCCGGGGACGTCCCCCGGGGTGTGTACGGCCGTGCCGCCTTCCCCCTCAGGCGGGGACGGCCGGAGCGGGGGCGGCGGGGGCGGGCCGGGGCTTCGGCCGCGGCACCTCGGCGGGAGCGGCCTTCTCTCCCGAGTCCGCGTTCCGGGCGTCGCGGATGCCGCGTCCGGCGAGGACGGCGTCCGCCACCTTCCCCGCGAACAGGCGGATCGCGCGGAGCGCGTCGTCGTTGCCCGGCACGAGCACGTCCACCTCGTCGGGATCGCAGTTCGTGTCCACCACTCCCACCACGGGGATCTTGAGCTTGCGCGCCTCCGCCACCGCGATCGCCTCCTTGCGGGTGTCGATCACGAACACGGCGTCGGGCACCGACTTCATGGTCTTGATGCCGGCGAGGTTCTTCTCGAGCTTCATCCGCTCCTTCTCGAGGCGGGCGAGCTCCCTTCTTGGTGAGGCGCTCCTTGCTCCCGTCCGAGCTCACGAGCTCCAGCTCCTTGAGGCGGTCCAGGCTCTTGCGCACGGTGACGAAGTTCGTGAGCAGGCCGCCGAGCCAGCGCTCGGTGACGAAGGGCATGCCGCAGCGGATCGCCTCCTCGCGGATCGCCTCCTGGGCCTGGCGCTTGGTGCCGATGAACATGATGTTGCGGCCCTGGGCGGCGAGGTCCTGCACGTACTGGAGCGCGTCCTGGAGGAGCCGGTGCGTCTTCTGCAGGTCGATGATGTAGATCCCGTTGCGCTCCCCGAAGATGAACTCCTTCATCTTCGGGTTCCACCGCTTCGTCTGGTGCCCGAAATGCACGCCCGCCTCGAGCAGGTCCTTCAAGCTCACGCTCGTGGCGGTTGTGGGAACGGCTTCGGTCGTGCTCGACAAAACGGCCTCCTTAAGCAGCGCCCCGGCGCGAGACGAGCGGGGGCGCTTTCCGGCCCCTCGGGGAGGGGCTCGAGATAGACGTCATTAGCGCTTGCTGAACTGGAAGCGGCGACGGGCGCCCTTCTGCCCGTACTTCTTCCGCTCCTTGATGCGGGCGTCCCTCGTGATGAAGCCCGCTTTCTTGAGCTTGCCCCGCAGCTCGATGTCGAAGCGGCAGAGGGCCCGCGCGATCCCGTGGCGCAGGGCTCCCGCCTGGGCGGCGATGCCGCCTCCGGCGAGGAGGGCCAGCACGTCGAACTTGTCGTTCGTCTCGGTCACCACGAACGGCTGCTTCACCACCAGCTTGAGCGCCTCGTGACCGCCGAAGTAGTCGTCGAGGGTCTTCTCGTCGTTCAGCTTGATCTCGCCGGTGCCCGGCCGCAGGTGGACGCGAGCGATCGAGGTCTTGCGCTTGCCGGTGGCGTAAAACTCGTTGGGTGTCGTGCTCAACGTGACTCCTGCTTCTTGAGGGCGAGGGGCTGCGGCTTCTGGGCCTCGTGCGGGTGCGTGGCCCCCGCGTAGACCTTCAGCTTGGTGAACATGGCCCGGCCGAGCTTGGTCTTGGGCAGCATCCCCCGGACCGCCTCCTCCACCAGCTTCTGCGGCCGCTTCTTGCGGACGTCGCCGGCCGCGGTGGCCTTCATGCCCCCGAGGTAGCCGGTGACCCGGTAGTAGATCTTGCCCTCTTCCTTGCGTCCGCTCAGGTGGACCTGGTCGGCGTTGATGACGACCACGTGGTCGCCGGTGTCCAGGAACGGGGTGTAGATCGGCTTCTTCTTGCCGGTCAGGACCATGGCCGCGGCCGCGGCCACCTTGCCCAGGACGTGGCCCTTGGCGTCGATCACGAACCACTTGCGCGTGATCGCGTCGACTTTGGGGATGTAGGTCGGCATCTCTCTCGTTGCTCGCTCACCTTGGGCCGGCGCGCCCTTCGCGCAAGCCCGCAAACCTTAAGCTTATAGCGTATTACCGGGCTTTCGTCAAGGTTGCGAGGGGTCCGAGCTCGCGACTAACGCAGCCGGCCGTGCGAGAGCGCGGGGAGCTCGCGACGCAGGCGGTCTTGCCGGGCGAAGTCCAGCTCCGCCACCGCAACGCCTTCGCCGTCAGCGACCTGGGCGATCACGTCTCCCCACGGGTCCACGACGAGGGCGTGGCCGTGGGACGCGCGGCCCGGGGCGTGGGTCCCCACCTGGGCGGGAGCGACTACGTAGGCCAGGTTCTCGATGGCCCGGGCGCGCAGGAGCACCTCCCAGTGCGCCTTGCCCGTCCGCTCCGTGAAGGCGGAGGGGACGGCGAGGACCCGCGCTCCACGGCGGACGAGCTCGCGGTAGAGCTCGGGGAAGCGGAGGTCGTAGCAGATCGTGAGACCGAGCGGGCCGAAGGGGGCGGGAGCCACGACGACCTCCTCGCCCGGCACCACGGAGCGCGACTCCTTGAGGTGCTCCATCCCCGGCAGGTCGATGTCGAAGAGGTGGATCTTGCGGTAAACGGCGAGGGTCCGCCCGTCCGGACCCAGGAGCACCGACGCGTTGCCCACGCGCGCGTCTCCTTCGATCCGCTCGGGCACGCTCCCCAGGAGGAGCGTGATCCGGAGCCGGCGCGCGAGGTCGGCCATGCGGCGCACCCAGGGCCCGTCGAGGGCCTGGGCCTCCACGACCTTCTCGCCCTCCGAGCGCAAGTACGCGAAGTTCTCCGGAAGTCCGACGAAGGAGGCCCCGCGTCGCGCCGCCTCCTCGACGAGCCTCTCGCCGGTGGCGAGATTCCGCTCCACGTCGGAGGTCGAGGTCATCTGTACGACGCCGGCGAGGATGCGATCGGTCATCGGGGCGGCCTCGTCCCCCGCGCCCACACGCGCCGGTCTTCGAAGCGGCAGAGCGCGAACACGGGGCAGCGTCCGCACTCGGGGCGGCGGGCGTCGCAGATCTTCCGGCCGTGGAAGATGAAGAGGTCCGTCGTCCGCGTCCAGCGCTCCCGGGGTACGAGCTGCATCAGCCGGGCTTCGACGTCGATGGGATCGCGCGTGCTCACGAGGCCCAGGCGGTTCGTGACACGAAGGACGTGGGTGTCCACCGCGATGCCTTCGTTCACCCCGTAGGCGTGGCCGGCGACCACGTTGGCTGTCTTCCTGCCGATACCGGGGAGGGTCACGAGGGCGGCGATCGTGCGCGGGACCACGCCCCCGTACGTCTCCACGAGCCCGCGGGCGAAGCCGACGATGCTCCGGGCCTTGGCCCGGAAGAAGCCGGTCGAGCGGATGATCGTCTCCACTTCCGGGAGAGACGCGTCCGCGAGCGCCGCGGCCGAGGGGAAGCGGCCGAAGAGAACGGGCGTGACCATGTTCACCCGCTCGTCCGTGCACTGGGCGGAGAGGATGGTGGCCACGGACAGCTCGAAGGGATTGCGGTAGTCGAGCGCGCAGCGGGCTTCCGGGTGCGTTTCTTCGAGGATGTCGAGGATGCGCACCGCTCGCTCCCGGAGAGCGGTGGTGGGCCGGACCGCGGGGCTCTTTCCGCCGCGGGCGACGGTTCTCGTCGCCTTGCGGATGTGTCGTCGCTTCGGTGCGGGCACGCAGGGATTCTATCGCGGGGCACCGTCGTCGCTACTCGGTGCCGCCGAGCAGCTGAACTCCGTCCGGAATGGGTAAGACGGTAACGTCGAAGAGTCGACTAACGCGACGCGGGACGGGACAGGTCGGGGAAAAGCGACGACTGCGGAACGGGGGGGGCGAGACGGCCCAGCCGGACGAGCAGGGAGCGGACGGTGGCCGCCGGATCGAGCAGCGGCTCCGCGAGCTCGCGCGCGCGAAGGGAGATCGTCTCCTCGTCGGCGCGCGGCGGGCTGAAGCTCTCGCTCCGGCGCAGGTCGTCGCTGGGGCGTCGCACCTCCACGGTGAGAAGCCCGGCGCGCAGGTCGAACGGACGCAGGCGGCGGACCGCGCGCCCGACCAGGCCGTCGAGGACGTCCTCGAGGGCGGCCCGGTCGGTGTGCCGGTCGCGGATCGCGACCTCCTCCTGCACCCAGGCGGGGGGCGCGGCCACCGCGATGGGCTCGTCGTCCTCGCCCCGGGCGGCCAGGCGCAAGCGCGTGGCGGCGGCGCCCACGGCGTCCGCGAGCGTCTTTTCGTCGGCCTCCGCGATCTGTCCGAGCGTCTCGATCCCGGCGCGCTCCAGCGCCGCCGCGAGGTGGGGTGGAAGGTCTTCCAGGGCCGAGAGAGGCTGGCGGCCCAGGAATGAGCCCTCGTATCCGGGCAGGAGGAGCAGGAATCCGCGAGGTTTCGCCCAGGACGAGGCGATGCGCGCGGCGAGCCTCGACGAGGCGAGTCCGAACGAGGCGTCGAGACCGAGGCGCCGATGAAGCTCGTCCTTCAAGCCTTCGACCACGGGCACGGGAGCGGACGCTCGAGGGTCTTCGGGCGTGAGGTCGAGGTAGGCCTCGTCGGCCGAAGGCCGCTCGACGCGCCGGCACGCGGCGAGGAGGACGGAAGTGACCTGCTCGCTCATCCGGCCGTAGGCGTCGAGATCGCCGGGCCGGAGGACGGCATCGGGGCACTGCTCGCGCGCCATGGCGAGGGACTGCCCCGCGCGCACCCCCGCCGCCTTCGCCTCCGCGCTCGCCGCGACCACGAAGCCGGATCGCTCGCCTCCACCCACGACGAGGGCCCGCCCCCGGAGCGTCGAATCGAGGCTCCGCTCCACCCCGACGAAAAAGGGGTCCAGGTCCACGTGCAGGATGCTGCGGCGCTTCTCCTTCACGACACCAGCATAGCGGGGGAGGCGTCCGCCGGAGGTCCGGAGCGGGCGCGCCGCAAGATGCTGCAGGGCCTAGTGAAGCGGGCCCTTGGGCGGAGCGAAGGACTCCTGGTAGAGGCGGAAGTTCTCCTGGAGGGCGGCGATGAGGCCGGGGATCATCTGCACGGGGACCACCATGCGGGCGCGCACGGGGGCGTGGACGACGTGGGTGTCCTGAGCCTGCGTGAGCTCGCGCTCGCTCAGGGGGAGCATCTCGCAGAACGTGAGCGTGAAGTCGAACGGCGAGTTCTGGATCGAGCAGAAGTTGCTGTAGATGCGCGGGACCGTCGAGTCCTCCGCGGGGATGACGGTGAAGTTCACGGACTTCTTCGGCTCGTCCATGGGGAGGCCTCCGCGGACAGTCTACCGCGCCGGAGGGGACGACGCGTCAGTAGCGCCGGAGGACGCCGATCACGACGCCCTGGACCTGGAGGTCGTCCTGGTCCACGAAGATGGGCTTCATCCGGGCGTTCGCGGGTTGCAGGCGGACCTTGCCCCCGCCCTCCCGGTAGAGCTTCTTGAGGGTCACGCTCTCGCCCCCCAGAAGGGCTATCACCATCTCGCCGTCGCGCGCGCTCTTTCGGTTCTCCACGATCACGTAGTCCCCGTCGCGGATCTGCTCGTCGATCATCGAGTCGCCCTTGACCTGGAGGACGTAGGTCTCGCGGCGGCCCACCATGTCTTCGGGAACGTAGATCGTCTCGCTCCCGGAGACGGCCTCGATGGGGGTGCCCGCGGCCACGCGTCCGAGGAGCGGCAGCTCGACCGCGCGGACCGTCACCTGCGTGGGAACGAGCTCGAGGGCGCGGCTCCTGTTCCACTCGCGCTTGATGACGCCCTTTTCCTGGAGGTTGCTCAGGTGCTTGTGGACCGTGGCCAGCGAGTTGAGCCCGAAATGCTCGCCGATCTCCTCGATCGTGGGGGCGTAGCCCTTCTTTTCGATGTGGCGCCCCAGGTAGTCGAGGATCTCTTTCTGGCGTCGGGTCAGGTGCATCCGTAACCTCGACCCGAATGTAGGCGAAAATCAGGCGAAAGTCAATTCGGGCCCTGCTGAGGCTTGTTCTTCGGAGGCGCGTAGCCTCCGGGGGGGCTCGCCGGCCGCGAAGGGGCCGGGGTCGCGTCGCGCGTCGGCTGCGGATTCGGCCTCGGGTTGCTGGGGCGTGTGGTCGGCGGGCGCGTCGGACGCGAGGGCCGTCCGGGTCCGGGTTGCGCGACGGGGGGCCAGATGCCGGGTCCGGGGCCCCATCCGCCGCCGCCCCACCAGAGGGGGATGCCCTCGTCGGCGTATTCGGCCGCATTCGCGCCCGCTTCGGCCGCGCGGGCCTGGGCTTCCGCCTCCCGCGCGCGCGCCTCCGCTTCGCGGACCTGCGCGTCCATCGCCCGCTGGCCGCGCGCGGCCTCCGATTCCGCGGCGCGCTGCCGCAGGATCGCCTCCTGCTCCGCCGGAGTGATCCACCGGCGCTCGAACTCGATCAACCCGCGGGCCCGGTAGCCTTCGACCTCCGAAACCCACTGGCCCTCGAGCTGGACGTTGCCGCGGGCGAGGTTTGCGTCGCGGTCGCCGGGATCGGCCCGCAGCACGCGCTCGTAGGCTTCCCTCGCCTGTGTGGCCAGCCCCTGGGCCGAGGCCCAGCGCGCCAGCTCCTTCCATCCGGCGAGATCGCCGGAGGCCAGAGCGCCCGCGCGGTCGTAGTAGTCCTGGAGGGCCGACCGTCCTTCCTGGATGCGTTCGACGCGCGTCATCGGCAGCGTCACGCTGCCCGCCCCGACGTCGATCTCGACGGAGGTGGCCGTGCGCTTGACGATGCGGCCGCTCACCTTGCCTCCTCCCTTGAGGAAGACATCGTCGGCGAGGAGCCACGCGGGTGAGGCCGCGAGCACGAGGAGGGAGAGCGCTCTCTTCATACCGCCTCCAATGGGCGAGGGCCAATTCCACTATGGTCCCGCCCGCACGGCGGGTCAAATGCCCGGGCCGGGTCCGGCCCACGGGTAGAATGCTCGCGCGCAGGAAGCGGTGTCGAGCGATTGGATCGAGATTGACGAAGAGGGAGACGGCCGGCGCAATTCTCGGGGCCCTTGGCCTCTTCCTGACGACCGT
Organism: uncultured Acidobacteriota bacterium; assembly: GCA_963742595.1. Taxonomy (GTDB): domain Bacteria; phylum Acidobacteriota; class Vicinamibacteria; order Fen-336; family Fen-336; genus CAVPGH01. The sequence continues at coordinate 579,494 of CAVUMT010000005.1, forward strand.
GCTCTCCCTGGCGGGCGCGGCGGCCCGACCGGGCGGCCTCTGGCTGGGACTCCCGCGGCCGCTGACCCTGGTCCTCGCGGCCGCCGTGGTCCTACTCGTGGGGCGTCAGGGAAAGGTCTCCCTCGCTCTTGGGCTGGGGACGATGCCGGTCCTCGTGCCTCTCCTCGCCGGCGCCCACCTTCCGGGAGTGGCGGCGTTTACCGGCCCGGTGCTGCTCGCCCTCCTCCTGGCCGTGCTCGCAGTGGTCGCCGCCCGGACGGGGCTTCGGACTCCGGGCGCCCTGTTCCTGCCCGTCATCTTCCTTATATATGCGGCGGCCGCGGCCCGGGTTCAGCAGAAGGTGGGCCCGGAGGGGGACGAGCCGCACTACCTGATGGTGGCAGAGAGCCTCCTCCGCGACGGCGACCTCTCGCTGGAGCGCGACTACGCGGAGGGCCGCTACCTGCCCTTCCACGACGCGCCGCTCGAGCCGCACTACCGGGTGCGGGGGAAGCACGGTGAGATCTACTCCTTGCACGCGTTGGGCCTGTCGCTGCTGATCCTGCCCGCCTACGCTTTCGGCGGCTATCCCGGCGCGTCGCTCTTCATGGCCCTCCTCGCGGCGCTTCTCGCACGGGAGATGAGGGCGGGCCTTCAATCCGTCTTCGGGGAGGGCCCGGTGGCGGAAGGCGGAGCCTGGATCGCGGCGTTGAGCCCGCCGCTCCTCTACTACGCCGGGCTCGTCTTCTCCGAGGTGCCGGCGGCACTTCTCGTGGCGGTGGCGCTCCGGCGCCGCCGGGGACTCGCCGTGGGCCTGGCCCTCGCCGTGCTCCCGTGGCTGAACGTGCGCTACGTGGCGCTCTCGGCCGTCCTCGTCGTCTACGGTCTCTGGAGCGCGGAGGGAGTGGCGGAGCGTGCGAAGCTCGTTCTTCCCGGGGTCGTGTCCGCGCTCGCGAGCACTTTCTACCACTACGCCCTCTACGGCTTCTTCGACCCCCGGCGCGTGTACGGCCGTCGCCCGGAGTTCTCGCTCGCCACCGTGCCCGAAGGCCTTCCCGGGCTCTTCCTGGACCAGGAGTTCGGGCTCCTCGTCTACGCTCCGGTGTTCGCCCTCGCGATCCCCGGATTCCTTCGGCTCGTCCGGCGTGATCGGGCGCGAGCAATGGCCGCGGCGGCCCTCGTCGCCGCGGTCGTCGCCACCTCGTCCACCTGGCACATGTGGCGCGGCGGGTTCAATCCTCCCGGCCGATTCCTCGTGCCCGTCGTTCCCGCGCTGGTGCTGCTCGCCGCGGGCGCGCTGGAGGGGGGGCTGCGCGCGGGGGCCGCGCTCCTCGTGGGATGGAGCCTGTGGGCGGGCGCCGTCGGGGCCCTCGAGCCGCAGTGGGTCCATCGGGACCGGGACGGGACTGCGCCGTTCTTCCGCGGTGTCTCCGGGGCGGAAGAGTGGACTCGGCTCCTGCCCGGCTACGTGCTCGCCGATCCCGATCGTCGCCGGCTCGCCTTCGTGTGGGCGGGCGCGCTCCTCCTCGCCCTGCCCTGGCGCCGCGGGGGCGCCACCGTGCCGCGACTCGCCGTCGCGGTGACGGGCTTCGTCGCCGCGGCCGGCCTCTCTTCGTCCCTGTCCCATGCCCGCACCGACGGTCGGGACGCCGTCCGGGTGGTGGGGAAGGACGCGCTCGCGGTTCCCGGGTGGCATCTGGCTCGGCACACGATCGCCGCGTGGGGCCCCGAGGACCTCGACTGGGGACCGGTCTACGAGCCGCACCGTCGCCCCGAAGGGGCCGAGCTGGGGAGCCGGCTTCCGCTGCCCGCCGGTGAGTACGAGCTCTCCTTGGGAGGCGAGCGGCTGGGAGGAGGACTGCCGCGGATTGAGCTTTGGCCCGACTCGCGCCCGGGTACGTGGCGGGCGTTCCCGGTGACGGAGTCGAAGGAGGGCGTGGTGGCGCACCTGGCCGTGCGTCCCGACGACGGAGCCGTGACCCTCCGCCTGGGCGGGGGAGGACCGTTGATTCTCAAGGAGTTGCGGCTCCAGGGTCAACCTTCCGGCTCGGCCGCAGGTCCAAATGACGGTACTGGAGGACAGCGATGAAGAAGCCTGTCGTGCTCGCCGTGCTGGGACTCGCGGGAGTGGCGCTCGCCGCCCTGCCCACGCTCGGCCAGGGCCCGGATCGGCCCCGGCCCGAAGGCCCCCCGCCCCCGGGCCGGGCCTCGATCGAGCGCGAGGCGGGCCTCACCGACGCACAGGCGGACCAGCTCCGTCAGCTCCGGCAGACGGACATGAAGCTCGCGATCCGTCGCCGCGCCGAGCTCAAGATCGCGCGGATGGAGCTCGATGAGCTGTTCGCGGCGGCGACGGTCGACGAGAAGGCGGTGGCGGCGAAGGCAAAGGCGCTGGGCGACCTGGAAGCCGCCGCCCTCAAGGCGGGGGTGGATCATCGGCTGGCCGTGCGACGGATCGTGAGCGCCGAGCAGTTCGAGAAGATGAGGCTGGCGCGGCCTCGCGGTCCGGGCGAGGGTGGCCGGGACGGCGGGCGTGGAGGACACGGACGCCGAGGGCCCGGCTTCGGGCCGCCGTCAGGATCCGGCGGGGGGCCGGGCGGTCCACCCTCGGTCGAAGACGAGATCGACGATCTCCCCGACAACGAGAGCCGTTGACACCCGCGGAAAGGCGATGAGACAGTGGCCGCGACCGTGACCGTCGAAGCCGCCGTCTTTCCGCTCGTCCTTTCCGCCGCGGACGCCGGGCCCTCGCGGCCCCGGCTGCGGCACGAGGACCGTGAGGCGGTGGAGGCCTGCCAGCGCGGGGAGCGCGAAGCGTTCGACCGTCTCGTCGAGCGCTACCAGCGCGACATCTACCGGCTCTGCTACCGCTACGTGAACAACCACGAGGACGCGAGCGACATGGCCCAGGAAGTGTTCCTGAAGGCGTACCGGGCCATCGGCCGCTTCCGGGGCGACAGCTCGTTCTCCACCTGGCTCTACCGGATCGCGGTGAACACCTGCCTGAACTTCCGCGCCGGCCGGCGACCGCCGCCCCAGGAGCTCTCGGACGCCCTGCCCGATCGCGGGCCCGCCGTCTCCGATCGGCTGGAAGGGGACGAGTCGGCCGCGCGCGTGCGGGCCGCGGTGAGCCGCCTGCCGGAGAAGCAGCGGGCCACCGTCATCCTGAAGGTCTACCACGACCTGACGCACGAAGAGGTCGCGGGTATCCTCGGCTCGACGGTGGGTACGGTCAAGGCCAACCTCTTCCACGCGCTCGGCAAGCTGCGCAAGCTGATGACCGCGGAGACGGCATGATGCGACACTTGTCGGAAGACGAGCTGCTGGACGCCGTGGAGGCTACCGTGGGCGCCGACGCGCGCGCACACCTCGAGGCCTGCGCGGAGTGCCGAGCCCGGCGCGACGAGGCGAGGGAGGCCCTCCTGCTCGCGCGGGAGGCAGAGGTGCCGGAGCCGTCGCCGCTCTACTGGGAGGCGTTCCGTCGTCAGGTGGGGCGGCGCATCGCGGAAGAGCGGCCCGCCGGGCGTTCCTGGCTGCTGCCGCTGGCCGCGGCGGCCGCGGCGCTCCTCTTCGTCGTGCCGCTCGTCCGCGAGTCGGTCTCGCGCCGATCGCACGTGGGGGCGCCCGTGTTGCCCGCGTGGTCCGCCCTTTCCGGTACCGAGGAGGACGAGGACCTCGCCCTCGTGGCGGAATCGGGGATCGCTGAGGCCGACCTCGCCGCGGTGGGAGAGATGAAGGGGCTCGACGAGGTCCTCGGCGACCTCTCCGAGGAGGAGCAGTCCGCGGTCGGGAAGCTCCTGGGTACCCGAGCGTCCGGGGAAGTATCGTGAAGCGGCTTCTGATGCTTCTTGCCTGCGCGGCCCCCGTGGCCGTTCTCGCGCAGCCGCCGGAGCCGCGGATGTCGCCGGGCCGTCAGCGCGACGAGGGCGCTCGGATGATCGAGGCCTACATCGTGAGCAACCTCCAGGAGAGCCTCGGCCTGACGGACGAGCAGTTCGTCAAGGTCCTTCCGCTGGTCAAGAGGCTGCAGAACGAGCGCCGTGAGTACGCGCAGGGGCGAATGCGCCTCCTCCGGCAGATGCGCCGGGCCCTGGAGTCCGGGAGCGCCACCGAGAACCAGGTCACCGACCTCCTGAAGGAGCTGAAGACCCTGGACGCGGAGGGCCCCGCCCGGAACCGGAAGAACCTGGAATCGGTGGACGCCGTCCTCACCCCGCTCCAGCAGGCCAAGCTGCGCATCCTGGAGATCGAGGTCGAGCGAAAGCTGCGCGAGCTGCTCTCCCAGATCCGCGGACCGCGCGCTCCCGGGCGCCGGGGAAACGAGCCTCCACCCGAAGAGCCCTGACGCTTGCCGCTGCGCGGCGGCCTCTCCTATACTCCCCGGTCATGGGGGTGGACAAGAAGAAGGCCGCCGGAAAGCCGGCGCCGGCTCGCGCGCGACGCCCCGCCCGCACCGCGGGCAAGAAGGCGGCCGGGGGACGAAAGGGCGGGCCGAAGAAGGCGCCCGCCCCGCGGGCGACGAAGAGCGCCGTCAAGGCGGTCGCCCGGGCCCCCCGCGCGGGGACCAAGGTCTCGAAGTCGAAGACGCTCGAGCCGCGCGGGAAGCGTGGCCCGTCGCCGAAAGCGACGGCGGACGCGGCTCTTCTCGCCGGTCCGATTCCAGGGCTCAGCGAAGAGGACGCCATCCGTTCGGCGAAGTACCTGCCCCGCAACCTCCCGCCCCGGTTGTTCGAGGAGGAGCGGTTCCTCTTTCCCGAGAGCTACGGCGTCGATCGCATCCGGCTCCTCGTGCGCGACCCGGAGTGGCTGTTCGCCTACTGGGACGTGAGCCCGAAGAGTCTCGCGGACCTCCGCCGGCAGGTGGGCGACCGCGCGGCGGCGGTGGCCCGCCTGACCCTCCGCATCGCCGACCCCGTGAGCGGGGGAGCGAGCGACATCCTCCTGCCTCCGGGAGCCCGCTGGTGGTACGTGCGCGCGGACTCCGCGCGGCGGTCCTACCGGGCGGAGCTGGGATTCACGCTCGCGTCCGGCGAGTTCCGCACGCTGGCCAGCAGCAACACGGTGACGACACCCCGCGTCGGGCCGTCGGAGGAGACCGCGTCGCGCCGGCTGTCCTATCGCCAGGCGGGGGAGATCCCGCCCGCGGCGGGGGCCGCCGTGCGGCAGGAGGAGATGCGCTCCGGCTCGGCCAACGGCCCCTGGAGCGCGCCCAACGTGGACGGCGCGACGGACCCTCCGGCGCCCGCCACGGCTCCGGCTTCCCCCGGCGGCGAGCGCGCCCGGAAAGGCGGGGCGAGCGACGCCTACCGTCCGGGCGGCGCCAGCGACGTCCATCGCCGCTAGGAGAGCGCCATGCCCGTCGGGTACTGGTGCCCGGTGCTGCACGCCCACCTTCCCTACGTGCGGCACCCGGAATACCCGCAGTTTCTCGAGGAGGACTGGTTCTTCGAGGCGCTGACCGAGACCTACATCCCCCTCGTGAGTGTCCTGGACGGACTCCTCGCCGACGGCGTCGAGTACCGCCTCACGATGACGCTCTCCCCGCCCCTCGTCTCGATGCTGCACCGACGGCCTGCTCGTCTCGCGCTACCACCGCCACCTCGACCGCCTGGTCGAGCTCTCGGAAAGGGAGATCGCGCGGACAAAGCGCGAGGACCACCGGTTCCACGGACATCGCGCGGTTCTACTTCGACGAGCTCCGCCGGCTGCGATCGATCTTCCGCGAGACCTACGACTCCGACCTCCTCCGCGCGTTCCGCAAGCACCGCGACGCGGGCAAGCTCGAGATCATCACGTGCGGGGCCACCCACGGCTTCCTGCCCCTCATGGACCCGGTTCCGGAGGCGGTGCGGGCCCAGGTGCACGTGGCCACCCAGCACTACCGCCGTCACTTCGGTCGTGACGCCTCGGGGATCTGGCTGCCCGAGTGCGGCTACCTCCCGGGCCACGAGCGGTTCCTGCGGGAGGTGGGCCTGCGCTACAGCTTCCTGGAGTCGCACGGGCTCACCGACGCGCACCCCCGGCCGAGCGCGGGCGTGCACGCTCCCATCGTCTCCCCCGGGGGCATCGTCTTCTTCGGTCGCGACATGGAGTCGTCGCGGCAGGTCTGGAGCGCGGAGTCGGGCTACCCGGGTGACGTGGACTACCGGGAGTTCTACAAGGACGTGGGCTGGGAGCTGCCGCTCGACTACCTCGAGCCGTACCTCGGCGACGGCCTGCGCCGCAACCTCGGGATCAAGTACTACCGGGTGACGGGCAAGGTCGGCCTCGGCGACAAGCAGCCGTACGTGCGCGAGTGGGCGATGGAGAAGGCGGCGACCCACGCGGGCGACTTCCTCGGCAACCGCCAGAAGCAGGTCGAGCACCTCGCGGGGACGCTCGGCCGGCCCGCCGCTCGTGGTGAGCCCCTACGACGCGGAGCTCTTCGGGCACTGGTGGTTCGAAGGGCCGGACTTCCTGAACTTCCTCTTCCGCAAGATGCACTTCGACCAGGACGTGGTGAAGCCCACGACGCCCTCGGAGTACCTCGACCGCTTCCCCGAGCTGGAGGTCTGCCAGCCCCCGATGTGCACCTGGGGCGCCAAGGGGTACGCGGAGGTCTGGCTCAACGAGGGCAACCACTGGATCTATCCGCACCTCGACGTGGCCGCGGAGCGGATGGTGGAGCTCGCCCGCCGGTTCGAATACCCGAGCGACCGCGAGCGCCGCGCCCTCAACCAGGCCGCGCGCGAGCTCCTCCTCGCCCAGTCCTCGGACTGGGCCTTCATCATGAAGACGAACACCACGGTCGAGTACGCGAACAAGCGGACGCGCGACCACATCGCCCGCTTCGACTACCTCTACCGCATGCTGACCACAGGGGGCTTCCTGGAGGAGCCGATCCTGCGCGAGTTCGAGGAGCGCGACAACATCTTTCCCGCGATCGACTACCGGGTGTATAGGTAGGGCGGACGTACGAAGAGCGGCATTCAGGGGGCGTCATGGGTCCCGCCATTCGAAAGGCGGCCGTGGCCGGGTCCTGGTATCCGGGGACGGGGGCGGCCCTCGCTTCGGAAGTCGAGGGGTTCCTCTCCGCCGCGGGAGCGGTACGCGCCCCCGGACGGCTCGTCGCGCTGCTGAGCCCGCACGCGGGGCTGCGGTACTCGGGTCCCGTCGCCGCGTACGGATACTCGCTTCTGCGCGGTCGACCTTCCGCGACCGTCGTGCTCGTGGGGCCCTCGCACCACGCGCGCTTCGAGGGCATAGCACTCTGGCCGACCGGGGCGTTCGAAACGCCGCTGGGTCGGGTACCGATCGACGAGGCGGTCGCTTCCGCGCTGCTCGATACCGGCGAGATCTTCCGCGATCTGCCCGAGGCCCACGACGAGGAGCACTCCCTCGAGATGCAGCTGCCCTTCCTTCAGCATCTCGTCCCTGGTCTGCGCGTGGTGCCGATGCTGATGGGGACGCAGTCCCGGGAGGAGGTCGACGGGCTGGCCGGCGCCCTGGGCCGCGTGCTCGCCGGGCGGGACGCCCTGCTCGTGGCCTCGAGCGATCTCAGCCATTACCAGACCGAGCCCGCGGCCCACGAGCTCGACGCGGTGGTGACCGGCTGCGTGGAACGCTTCGATCCCGAGGGGCTCATGCGACGGCTCGAGACGTCACGGGGGCACGCCTGCGGGGGAGGGCCGATCGTGGCCGTCATGAAGGCCGCGCGCTCGCTGGGGGCAGACCGGGCGACGCTTCTCCGCTACGCGACGAGCGGCGACGTCGGGGAAAAGGACAAGACCCGGGTCGTCGGCTATCTGTCGGCCGCGTTGACTGCCTCGGCGTGAGCGCGCCTTCACTAATGCCCGAGGAGCGTCGCGGGCTGCTCGCGGTGGCCCGGAAAGCGCTCCTCGGGCACTTCTCGGGTACCGGCACCCCGCGGAGAGAGCCTGGCGATGTCTCGCCCCATCAAGGCGGCGCCTTCGTCACCCTCCGCTCTCGCGACGGCACGCTGCGCGGCTGTGTCGGAGTCCTGGAGTCCAGCGATCCCCTCTCGGACACGGTGGCCCGCATGGCCGTGGCCGCGGCGCGCTCGGACCGCCGGTTCGACCCGCTGCGGGAGGACGAGCTCGCCGGGATCGTCATCGAGATCTCGGCCCTCGGCCCGCTCTGGAAGGTCCGGCCCGAGGATATCGAGATCGGCCGCGACGGCCTGCTCGTGCGCGACGGGGGGGCGCAGGGCGTGCTCCTGCCCCAGGTGGCGGCCGAGAACGGCTGGGACCGTGAGACGTTCCTGGACAAGACGTGCGGAAAAGCCGGCCTCCCCGCGAAGGCCTGGCAAGACGAGGGGGCCGCGGTGTTCGCGTTCGCGGCCACGGTGTTCGGGGAGGACGATTCCGCGCACGTAAACGAGGGTTGAGCATGGCGAGCCTGAATGGCGTAATGATCCAGTTCTTCCACTGGTACAACCCTCCCGACGGCACGCTCTGGAACGAAGCGGCGTCGCGAGCCGCGGAGCTGGCCGCGGCCGGCTTCACCGGGATCTGGCTGCCCCCGGCCTACAAGGGCACGGGCGGAGGGTACGACGTCGGGTACGGGGTCTACGACATGTACGACCTCGGCGAGTTCGAGCAGAAGGGCTCGGTGCGGACCAAGTACGGCACCCGGCAGCAGTACCGGTCGGCGGTGAAGGCGCTGCAGCGCGCGGGGCTCCAGGTTTATGCCGACGTGGTCCTCAACCACCGGATGGGCGGCGACGCCACGGAGCCCGCGCGGGCCACGCCCTACCCGCAGGACGACCGCCGCCGGCCGCGCGGCGACCTCCGGGACATCCGTGCCTACACCCACTACCACTTCCCCGGCCGGAAGAAGAAGCATTCGGGCTTCGAGTGGCACTGGAGCCACTTCGACGCGGTGGACTACGACGATCTCCATGCGGACGAGCGGAACACCGTCTACCTCTTCGAGGGCAAGACCTTCGACGACGAGGTCGCCCTCGAGAGAGGAAACTACTCCTACCTCATGGGCTGCGACCTCGACTTCCAGAGCGAGGAGGTCCGGCAGGAGGTGACGCGCTGGGGCAAGTGGTACCTGGATGAGACCGGCGTCGACGGCTTCCGCCTCGACGCGGTGAAGCACATCTCGGCGTGGTTCTTCCCGCAGTGGCTCGACGAGATGGAGAAGCACGCGGGAAAGGACCTGTTCGTGGTCGGGGAGTACTGGACCCCTGAGATCGAGGCCCTTCACTGGTACCTCGATCACCTCGGGGGCCGGATGTCCGTGTTCGGCGTCCCCCTCCACTACGCCTTCCACTACGCGAGCCTCGGCGGGGGAAGCTACGACATGCGCAAGCTCCTCGAGGGCACGCTCACGAAGCTCCGGCCGGCGCAGATCGTGACCTTCGTGGACAACCACGACTCGCAGCCGTGCCAGGCCCTCGAGTGCCCCGTGGCCCCGTGGTTCAAGCCGCTCGCCTACGCGATCCTGCTGCTCCGCGCGGAAGGCTACCCGTGCGTCTTCTACCCGGACTACAACGGGGCGGCGTACGACGACCGGGGGATGCACGTCGAGATGCCGTCGCACCGGTGGCTGATCGACAAGTTCCTCCACGCGCGCCGCGAGTACGCCTGGGGCCCGCAGTACGACTACTTCGACCATTGGAACCGCGTGGGCTGGACGCGCCTCGGGGACGAGAAGCACCCGAAGGCGATGGCCGTGCTCCTCTCCGACGGGCCGGAAGGGACGAAGTGGATGGAGGTAGGGAAGCCGCACGCGCGCTTCGTGGACGCGACGGAGCACGTCAAGGAGGCGGTGGTGACGAACGAGCATGGGTGGGGCGAGTTCCGGTGCCACGGAGGGTCGGTCTCGGTGTGGCTCCAGCAATGAGCAGTGGGGCGGAAGCGTCGCGGTATACACTCCGGAGCGCATGACCCGGAACGTGACGGAGCTCTCGCGCGGCGACATCCTCGAGATCGACGGCGATCCCTGGCAGGCGACCGAGGTCCAGTCCCAGACGCCCTCCGCGCGGGGCGCGAGCCTGCTCGTCAAGGCGAAGGTGAGGAACCTGCGCACGGGCCAGACCCTCGCGAAGACGTGGCGAGGGGGCGAGACCGTGACCACCGCCGACGTGGAGTACCGAACCGCCCAGTTCCTCTATCGCCAGGGCGACGATTACGTCTTCATGGACCTGGGCAGCTACGAGCAGACGACGCTCGACAGCGAGCGCGTGGGCGGCGCGGCCGGCTACCTGCTCGAGAACGTGGAAATCAAGACCGTGTCGTTCCGCGAGCGCGTGATAGCACTCACCCTGCCGATGACCGTGGACCTGACGGTCCGGGACACGGCGCCCGCCATCAAGGGAGCGACGGCGCAGGCACAGCTCAAGCCGGCCACCGTCGAGACGGGGATACAGGTGCTCGTGCCGTCGTACATCGAGTCCGGCGAGAAGATCCGCGTGGACACGCGCGACGGCCGCTTCGTCGAGCGAGCCCGGGGCTAGAGCCGCGCTCCGCCCGCCACCGCGAGGACCTGGCCGGTGACGTAGTCGGCGGCGGGGGAGCAGAAGAAGAGCACGGCTCGCACCACATCCTCGATGCGGCCCGCGTGGCCGACGGGGACGCGGTCACCGAGCGCCTCCGCCGCCGCCTTCCCGTGGCCGTCCTCCTGGAGGATGCCCGGGGAGACGACGTTCACGGTGATGCCGCAGCGCGCCTCCTCGAGGGCCAGCGACTTCGAGAGGGCCACCACCGCGGCCTTGGCCGCGGAATAGGCGGCGACCTGGGGCTCGCCCAGCGTGTGCTCCGCGCCCACCGAGCCGAGGTTCACGATGCGGCCCCAGTGGCGCTTCCGCATGTGGGGCAGCACGAGCCGGGACATCTGGAAGACGGAGTCGAGGTTCGAGGCGATCACGGCCCGCCATTCGTCGGGCTCGGTGTCCGCGACCGGCTTCCAGGAGAAGCGGCCGACGGTGTTGACGAGCACGTCCACGCGCCCCCAGCTCTTCACGACCTCGTCCACCAGCGAGCGGGCGTCGTCGGGGAGCGTGACGTCCGCCTTCAGGGCGAGGGCTTCGCCCCCCATCTTGCGGATCTCCGCGGCCACCGCCTCCGCGCCCTTCGAGTTCTGGCGGCAGTTCACGACCACCCGCGCCCCCCGTTGCCCGGCGGCGCGGGCGAGGTCGGCCCCGATGCCGCGGCCGCTCCCCGTGATGAGGGCAACTCTTCCCTTGAGGCTCTCGTCGAGCTCGTGACGGGGCGTCGTCACTTGCCCGTCACTCGCACGAGCTCGGTCACGGTGGTGACGCCCCGAAAGACCTTCTCGATCGCGGACTCGCGAAGCGTGCGCAGGCCCTCCTCGCGCGCGGTCTTGAAGACATCGAGGGAGCTCGCCTGCGTGCTCACGAGGCGGCGGATCTTCTCGGTCATCGGGAGGACCTCGTAGATTCCGGTGCGGCCGGTGTAGCCGGTCTCCCGGCAGTGGAGGCAGCCCTTGCCGCGCTTGAACTTGTAGGGGGCGAGCTTCTCCATGGGGATCTTGAGTGCGGCGGACTCCTCGAGGGTGGGCGCGTAGTCCTCGATGCAGTGCTTGCAGTTCTCGCGCACGAGCCGCTGGGCGAGGATGCCGATGAGGGTGGAGGTGATCAGGAAGTGGGGGATGCCGAGGTCGAGGAGGCGGGTGATGGAGGAGGACGCGTCGTTCGTGTGGAGGGTGGAGAGCACGAGGTGGCCGGTGAGCGCGGCCTGCACCGCCTGCTCCGCGGTCTCGGTGTCCCGGATCTCTCCCACCATGATGATGTCGGGGTCCTGGCGGAGCACGGTGCGCAGCGTGCTCGCGAACGTGACGTCGATCTGCGTACGCACCGCCACCTGGTTGAAGTCCTCGAACACCATCTCGATCGGGTCCTCGATGGTGACGATGTTGACCTCGGGCTTCGACAGGTACTTGAGCGTGGAGTAGAGGGTGGTGGTCTTGCCGCTGCCCGTGGGCCCGGTGACGAGGATGATCCCGGTGGGGCGCGAGATGAAGTCGTAGAACTTCGGCAGGTCGTGGCCGGAGAAACCGAGCTGGTCGATCCCCTTGAGGAGGATGTCGGGGTCGAAGATGCGCAGCACCGCCTTCTCCCCGAAGGCGGTGGGCATGGTGCTCACGCGGAGCTCGATCTCCCGCCCCCCCTGCTCCCGCTTGATGCGCCCGTCCTGCGGCCGCCTCTTCTCCGCGAGGTTGCACCCGGAGAGGAGCTTGATCCGCGAGACCACCGCCTCGTAGACGATGCGGGGGATGAGGTGGACGTCGTGGAGGACCCCGTCGATGCGGAGGCGCACCAGGGTGAGGTTGCGCTTGGGCTCGAAGTGGATGTCGGAGGCCCTCTGCTCGAAGGCGTAGGCGAGGATGTGGTCGAGGGCCTTGACCACGGGAGCGGCCGCGGGGTCGAGGTCCTCCGCCCGGGAGAGGAACTCCTGGTTCGCGAGGTCCACGGAGGCGAGGCGGCTCTGGGAAAGCTGCTTCTCCGCCGTCTGCAGGCTCGCCTTCAGGTCGTAGAAGCCCTTGTTGACGGTCTCGATGTCGGCGCGCGTCGCGACCACGCGCTCCACCTGGAGGCCGGTGACGCGCACGATGTCTTCGACGGGGAAGGGCGCGAAGGGATCGAAGACGGCCACCGTGACCTTCGTGTCCGTCTTGCTGATCGCGACCATTCCGTGCTTGCGGGCGAACGGTCCGGCGATCGCCTTCGTCACCACGTCGAGATCGAGGTCGAGAGGGTTGATCTTCACGTAGGGAAGGCCCGCGTGCGCGGCCACCGCCTGCGCGATCTTCACCTCGCTCGTGATGCCGAGCTGGACGATCGCCTGCTCCGCGGTGAGCCCGTTCACCTTCTGCGCGCGCTTCACCTTCTCCACCATCTCGGGGGTGAGCACGCGCCGCTCCACGAGCACGCTCAGGAGCTCCGGTCCCTCGGCGGCGACGGGGGCCGGGCTCGGCTTTCGGGACGCGGGTGAGTTCATGGGCGACCCTGATTATCGAGAGCGTTCACGGGAGGAGTCAAACCCCGCGCTCTCGGAACGTCCCTCACCGGACGTCGAGGAGGGGCGGCAGTCGCATGGGACCGTGCCCCAGGCGGGCGCGCGGCGCGTAGAGAGCACCTTCCGGCAGAGGAGGCAGGGTTCCGGGCCAGGCGTCCAGGAGGCGAAGCGGACCTTCCTCGTCCTCGGTCATGACCACCACGGACGAGTAGGGGAAGAGCCGACCGTCCTCCTGCCACGGACCGACCAGGACGGGAAGCGGGTCCGACCGCACGCCGTCCGGCTCGTAGCGGATCGAGTAGAGGTACGGGGGCGAGCCCTCCGCGTGGCCGGTGACGCGCCCGTCGTACAGCCAGCGCACGGCGTGGTGGAAGGAGAAATCGAGCGGCCACACACCGCTCGTCGACAGGAGGATCACGAGCGTGCCCGGTTCGGGATCGGGCAGCAAGGCCGCGATCTCGCGCAGCTCGCGGCGCTGGGCGGGGAAGCTGCTCACGCCATCCCAGTCCGCCTGCAGGGAAGCGGTCTGCGCGAAGCCGAGGGCGCAGACGAGGGAGCCGAGCAGACCCAGGACGGCAAGGCGCGTGCGCGCGGGCAGGAACGCGCAGAGCCCCGCGATGGCGGCGGCGAGGAGGAGCCCGATCCCGGGCATCGACAGGAACTGGGTGCGCACGGGAACGCGCGCACGCGCGCTCAGGACGAAGGGGGCGTAGGCGGCGAGCGCGAGGAGCAGGCCCAGGGCGGCGGCCACCGCGGCCTCCCTCGGCCCGAGCGACCCGTTCGCGACACGCCGGCGGGCGCGGCGCGCGGTGAGCTCCAGGAGCAGGTAGCCGGCGCCGAACGCGACGGCGCCGAAAGCCGCCGCTCGCGGCTCGCGGGCGAGCACGCCGAGGTCGCCGAGCGGCACGAGGTGGCGGCGCAGCTGGGAGACGCAGCGCCGCGCCAGCCGCACCGGATCGGGGTTCGGAGCGAGGATGTCGCGCTGGTAGGCCCAGCGCTCCGGAGCGAGGCCCAGGGGTACGAATGCGCGAGCGGCGGCGAGTCCGAGGAAGGCGACGATGGCTGCGCTCCAGAGGCCGAAGCGCCCACGGTCCCGATGCCCGCCCGCGAGGAGCAGAAGGGGAGGGCCGAATGCGAGGAGGACGAGCGCGCCTTCGAGACTCAACACGGTCACCGCCGCCGCCGCCGCCGCGGCCACGGCCCACGCCACCTTCCTCCGGTGGTAGGCCTCGAGGAGGAGCCAGAGGGCGAGGAGGGCGCCGAACGTGCAGCCGGCGTACAAGATCATCTGCACGGTGCAGATGCGCGAGGAATCCGAGGGCGCCCACACGATGGCGATGGCCCCTGCGAGGAAGGCGAAGGCCGCGGCCCCCGGCCGCAGCCGCCGAACGATCGCGTAGAGCGCGACCCCCGTGAGGCCGATCCACAGCGCGTGAAACAGCCGGAAGGTCCAGAGGTGACCCGGCGCGAGCAGCCACGCCGGCCAGGCCCAGACCAGGTTCAGCGGCCGGTTCGCGTAGGGGAAGTCGAGGATGCCGCGGGAAAGCAGGGAGAAGAAGATCCACTCGTCGAAGCCGCGAAAGTTCGTGTCGCTCACGGACGAGAAGAGGAGGGCGGTGAGGGCGAGGAGAGAGACAGCGCCGGCGAGGGCGACGCCCCCGGAGGGCGTGCGCGCCGGCCCTCCGTTGTCGTCCGTCATGCCGGGTCATTCTAGCGGTGATCGACCGAGGATCGTGGCCTTGACGGTCCCGCAGCCGGACGCTACCGTCGTGCATCCGCCGTGATGAGCGCTCCGTGGGTCGGGATCGTGCGCCGCTCGTCGCCTGCGCTCGTGACCATCGGCATCGCCCTCGCCCCCCTCGCCTTCCTCGGGTGGACGGTGCTCAGCGGCGAGACGGTGGGCAACGACTACCTGCACTACCCGATCCACGGCCCGATGTCGCTCCGCTTCTACACGGGCAGGGGCCTCGAGCCCATGTGGTATCCGCACCAGACCGGCGGCATTCCCGTGGGCGGTCTCTTCTACGGCCAGTACTTCCACTTCCCCGCCTGGCTCACGAGCCGACTCCCCGTCTTCTGGAACGGCGACCTGCTGCGCGGGGTCGCTCTCAGACACCTGATCCTGCTCGGGATCGCGCAGGCTGCATACTTCACGTTCCTGCGACAGGCGGTGGGGATGGGGCGCGGCGCGAGCGCGCTCCTCTCGCTGGTGCTCGTCTACAACCTGCGGTCGCTCGACGCGTTCCGCTACGCGATCGCCCTCGAAGCCTTCGTCTACGTGCAGGTGGGGTTGCTGTTCGCCGGGCTTCACGTCGTGCGGCCGCGTCTCGTCTGGCTCGCGCTCGTGGTCCTCGCCACCCAGCTCTTCCTGACGAGCGGCTACCCGGTGTTCGTACCCTTCGCCGCCTTCGCCGCCCTCGCGTCCCTGCCCGCGCTCCGACGCGCGGTGGGGGCGCGCGCCCTCCTGCGGCGCGGCGCGGAAAGCGCGGTCGCGGGGATCCTGGGCGGGCTGCTCGCGGCGCCGAACTGGATCGCGCTGGGGGAGTGGATGGCGGTGAACCACACGCGCGTGCTGCACTCCTCGCTCGAATGGGCCGGACAGTACGCGCTCGCGCCCGGGGACATTGCGCTGAGCCTCGTCGTGCCCTTCGAGGCCGACGTCCACTCCACGTTCGGCGGGGCCACTCTCCTCGCCGTGGTGAGCGTGGCCGTCGTGCTCGCGCTCACCGCCCGGCGCGCCTTCGGGTTGCTCGCCGCCTACGCCTTCGTGTTCGCCTACGCGCTCGGGCCGCGTCTTCCCGTCTTCCCCTTCATCTACGCGCACGTGCCCGGCTTCGCCACGATCCGCGGCCCCGGCCGTATCGTGTACGTGCTGCCCCTCCTGCTCGTCGCTTCGCTCCTGTGGCTGCGAGGAGAGGACGCGGGGCCGCCGCCGGGCCGCGCCCTCCGGGCAGGGGGCCTGCTCGTGGCGGGGGCGACGCTGGTCGCCCTCGTCCGGGTCTTCCTGGCCGGCGGCGATCTGTCTCCCTACTCGCCGGCTCACCTCAACGCGGCCTGGACGCCGACGCTGAAAGCGGCGTGGCTCGCGCTGGGGATCGTCGCTGCTCTCGCCCTCGCCGCGGGGAGGGTGGGGGCGAAGAGCGTTCCGGCGGTGCTCGCGGCGATCACCGTGCTCCAGCTCTTGCCGCTCCTGCGCTACGGAACGTGGACCGCGCCGCGGCCGCCGAGCGCCAGCCGCGCCGAGGTCGAGGGCGCAGACCACCTGCCCTTGTACGCCGGCTATCCGCTGCTGGCCACCAACGAGCTGCGACGCTGGTCCGAAGGCACGTCCACCGTGGCCTACGCGCGGTTCATGCGCCGCACGGGCCCCTGGTCCAACTGCTATCTGCCCGTGCAGCCCGACCGCAGCCGCGGCATCGTCTTGCCCTTCTACCTCTCCGACCGCGTGGAATGCGTGGCGGACAACGAGGCCGCGCTCGGCCGGCTGCTCGTCGCCGGGGATTGCCTGGACTCCGGGTCGGTGCGAACGCTCGTGGCCGGCGCGGGCTGCGTCCCGTTCGCGGGTGCCCCCGGCAGCCTTGTCGCGCTCAACGCCGGCAATCGGATCCTGTCTCTCGCTCCGAACGTGACGACACTCTCCGTGGTCGCGCCCACCGATGCGGTGCTCGTCACTCCCTTCCCGCAAGCCACGTCGAACTGGGAAGGCTACGTCGACGACGCTCCCGCTCCCCTCCTGGAGGTCAACGGAGGCTTCCTCGGCCTGCACGTGCCCGCCGGCTCGCATGAGATCAGCATTCGCTACTTCTCGAACCGCATGCTGGCCGGGTATCGCCTCGCGTTCGCGACGGCCGCGGCCCTGGCCGGGGCCTCGGCATTCTCCTTGGTTCGGCGCCTCGGGCGGTCGCGGCGCGCCGCGGCCCTCCTGGCGGTCCTGGTCGTGGGCGGCTCGTTCGCCGGCTATCGATCGTGGGAGGCTGGCTTCGTGGCCCGCGCGCGGCGGCCCGCTCTCCTGAACCACGACTACCCGGTGCTGCTCCGGGAGCAGCTCTCGCGCTGGCACATCCGGCCGTGACGCCGAGCGCGGCTTGCCCGCATCGTGCGGGCGGTGCTAGCGTCGAGGCGTGCCCGCCTCTTCCGTGACGTTGATCGGCGTGCCCCTCGACCTGGGCGCGGGCCGTCGCGGGGTCGACATGGGCCCCTCGGCGATCCGCGTGGCCGGGCTCCAGGAGCGAATCGAGGCCCTCGGCTACGACGTGAAGGATCGCGGCGACCTTCCGGTGAAGATCCGGGAGACGCAGGTCCCGGGCGACGCGCGGCTCAAGTACCTGAAGGAGATCAAGGAAGTGTGCGAGCACCTCCGCGACTCCGTGCGCGAGGTGGTGGCCAAGGGGAGCGTCCCCGTGGTGCTTGGAGGCGACCACTCGATCGCGATGGGCACCATCGCGGGAGTGGCCGGACATTTCCACGCGCGCAAGGAGAAGGTCGGCCTCGTGTGGATCGATGCTCACGCCGACTGCAACACCGCGGAGACGAGCCCGAGCGGGAACATCCACGGCATGCCCCTCGCGGTCGTGCTCGGCCTCGGACCCCCCAGCCTCGTGAACCTCGCCGGCTTCTCGCCGATGGTGGACGGCACGAGGACGGCACTCGTGGCCATTCGCGACGTGGACCCGGCGGAGCGTCCGAACGTGAAGGCTTCCGGGCTCGGCGCGTTCACGATGCGCGACATCGACGAGCGGGGGATGCGCGCGGTCATGGAGGAGGCGATCAAGCGCGCGACCACGGGCACGGCGGGGATCCACGTGAGCTTCGACCTCGACGGGATCGACCCCGACTTCGCCCCCGGAGTGGGGACGCCTTCTCCCGGCGGTCTCTCCTACCGGGAGGCGCACCTCGCCATGGAGATGCTCGCGGACACGGGAAAGGTCCTCTCCGCGGAGATGGTGGAGGTGAACCCCATCCTGGACGAGCAGAACGGGACGGCCCGGCTGGGAGTGGGTCTCCTGACGTCGCTCCTCGGCAAGAAGATCCTCTAGCGAAAAAATTGACATCCCGCTATCCCTCTGGTAGCGTTTCAGTTTCCGGCGTCGGAAGGCGCGTGGCTCAGTGGTAGAGCGCTTCCTTGACACGGAAGAGGTCGGTGGTTCAATTCCACCCGCGCCTACCACTTCCGCCGGGTAAGGACGGTGTGTCGATCGTGATGCTTAACCTCTGAATGTCGTCGTTGCCTCCCGTCGAACCTCCCGACCACGACACCACCGGTCCTTCGGGCGAAAGCAAGCCTGCCGACTCACCGATCGAGATCTACCGACACTCGTCCGCGCATCTGCTGGCGGCGGCGGTCACGGAGCTCTTTCCGGACGCCCAGTGCGGCATCGGCCCCCCGACGGACGACGGCTTCTTCTACGACTTCAAGGTGAGCCGGCCCTTCACGCCCGAGGACCTCGCCGCCGTCCAGAAGCGGATGGAGCACATCGTCAAGCAGAATCGGCCCATCGAGAGGAAGCTCCTTCCCAAGGCGGAGGCCCTCGAGCTGTTCAAGTCGAAGGGGCAGACGCTGAAGTGCGAGCTCATCGAGCGGAAATCCGGCGACCCCGTGCAGTGCTACACGATGGGGGGCTTCATCGACTTCTGCCTGGGGCCGCACCTCCCGAGCACCGGCAAGATCAAGGCCTTCAAGCTGCGCGACAACCCCTCGCAGTCCTACTGGATGGGACGCGAGGGGAACCCGGAGATGCAGCGCATCTACGGGTACGCCTTCTTCACGAAGGAGGAGCTCGAGGAGCACCTGGAGCGGCTCGAGGAGGCGAAGCGGCGCGATCACCGGCGGCTGGGGAGGGAGCTCGACCTCTTCTCCGTGGCCGAGGAGACGGGGGCGGGCCTCATCCTCTGGCACCCCAAGGGCGCCTTCGTCCGGAAGCAGATCGAGGACTTCTGGCGGGACGAGCACTTGAAGGGCGGCTACGACCTCGTCTACAGCCCGCACATCGCGAAGCTCGACCTCTGGAAGACGAGCGGCCACACCGAGTACTACCGCGACAACATGTACTCGCCGATCGAGATCGAGAACGTCGAGTACCAGTTGAAGCCGATGAACTGCCCCTTCCACATCACGATCTACCGCTCGCAGCTCCGGAGCTATCGCGACCTGCCCCTCCGCTACGCCGAGCTCGGAACCGTCTACCGCTTCGAGCGCTCGGGCGTGCTCCACGGGCTCCTGCGCGTGCGGGGCTTCACGCAGGACGACGCCCACGTCTTCTGCCGGCCCGACCAGCTGGAGGCGGAGATCCTCCGCGTGCTCGACTTCACGACCATGATCCTCCGGGCCTTCGGCTTCGCGCGCTACGACATCTACCTGTCGACGAAGCCGCCGAAGGCGACGGGCACCGAGGAGCAGTGGCAGGCGGCGACGGCCGCGCTCAAGAGCGCGCTCGAGATCCGGAAGCTCCCCTACCAGGTGGACCCCGGGGAGGGTGTCTTCTACGGGCCGAAGATCGACATCAAGATCAAGGACTCGCTGGAGCGCGCCTGGCAGTGCTCGACGATCCAGGTCGACTTCAACAACCCGAATCGCTTCGGCCTCGAGTACATCGGCGAGGACGGCAAGGCGCACCAGCCCGTCATGGTGCACAGAGCGCTCCTCGGAAGCCTCGAGCGCTTCTTCGGGGTGCTGATCGAGCACTACGGGGGGGCGTTCCCGCTGTGGCTCGCCCCGGTGCAGGGGGTCGTGATCCCGGTGGCGGAGCGGCACCAGGAGTACGCGCGAGAAGTGGGAGAGACGCTCCGCGCGAAGGGATTGCGCGTCCGGGTGGATGACCGCGACGACAGGATGAACTACAAGATCCGCGAGGCGCAGGTGCACAAGGTCCCCTACATGGTCGTGGTGGGGGACAAGGAGGTCGCGGCGCGAAACGTGTCGGCCCGCCATCGCCACGCGGGTGACCTGGGCGTCACGGACGTGGAGCAGCTGGGAGACAAGATGGCGAGGCTCGCGCTCGAACGCGCCCTCGTCGAAGAGCCGGTGACGCCATCCGTGGGAGGTGTCCAATAGACAGCAAGACGGTTCGCATCAACGACCGCATCCGCGCCAAGGAAGTCCGGGTCATCGACGAGGACGGCGGCCAGCTGGGGATCATGCCCCCGGCCCAGGCCCTGATGCTCGCCGAGGAGAAGGGCCTCGATCTCGTGGAGATCGCGGCTACCGCGACCCCGCCCGTCTGCCGGATCATGAACTCGGGAAAGTTCTTCTACCAGCAGGCGAAGCGGGAGTCGGAGGCGCGGAAGCACCAGCGCCACATCCAGGTCAAGGAAGTGAAGTTCCGGCCGAAGATCGACGAGCACGACTTCCAGTTCAAGCGGCGGAACGCCGACCGCTTCCTCCAGGAAGGCAACAAGGTGAAGAGCACGGTCATCTTCCGGGGCCGCGAGCTCGTGCACAGCGAGATCGGGCGGCGCATCCTGAACCGGCTCGCCTCTGAGCTGACCGAGGTCGCGCTCATCGAGGTGCCTCCCCGCCAGGAAGGGATGACGATGGTCCAGATCCTGGCCCCCAAGAAGGAAGCACCCAAGCCGGTGAGGGCGAAGAAGGAGAAGGACGGCGGGGCGAAGGCAAAGGCCGCCAAGCCCAAGAAACCGCCTCGCGCACCACGAGAGTCGGGAGTGGCGGCCGTCGCGGCCGCGGACAAGGTAAAGAGCGACGAATAATGAGGAAGCCGAAGAAGAAGGGCAAGCTGAAGCTCAAGACGAACCGCGCGGCGATGAAGCGGTTCAAGCTCACCGCGAGCGGGAAGGTGAAGCGCCACAGCGCGTTCAAACGCCACATCCTGACCAAGAAGGCCACGGGGCGGAAGCGCGGGCTCCGCAAGGCCGTGCTCGTGTCCGACGCGGACACGCCGAACGTGAGGCGGATGCTGCTGGGCTAGCCGTCAGCACTCAGCTTTCAGGCTCCGCCTCGCGGGGCCCCGAAGGCTGATTGGTGATTGCATCGCAAGAGGGGTAGCGGTCGAGCTGCCCGGGCTGCGTCGCCGCCTGAAAGCGCGACGGGCTGGCCGATCCTGGCCAGGCCACCGAAGGGACGAGCGCATGCCGAGGGTCAAACGGGGTAGCAAGAGGCGGGAGAAGCGGAAGAAGCTTCTCGCGCGGGCCAAGGGGTACTACCTTGGCAAGAGCAAGCTCTACAAGTTCGCGAAGGAGGCGGTCGACCGCGCGGGCAACTTCGCCTTCGTGGGGCGCCGCCGCAAGAAGCGCGACTTCCGCCGGCTCTGGATCACGCGCATCAACGCCGCCGCGCGCGAGCACGACCTCTCCTACAGCCAGTTCATCGCGGGGCTGAAGCGGGCGGGGGTCGAGCTCGACCGGAAGTCGCTGGCCGACATCGCGGCCACCGATCCCTCGGCGTTCGGCAAGCTCGTGGAGTCGGCAAAGGCGGCTCGTCCCTAGTCACGGGCGCCCGAAGGGCGCCCGTCTCTAACCATGGCCGACTCCGAGATCGAACTGACAGAGAAGGTCCGTTTGCTCCGGCAGGAGTTCGAGCAGCTTCTGCCGGACGCGAAGGACCTGGTCGAGCTCCAGAGCCTCCACGATCGTTTCCTGGGCAGGAAGTCGGGCGAGGTTACGGCTCTGATGAAGCACCTGGCCCAGCTCACGTCCGATGCGAAGCGTGAGATGGGCCAGGCTCTGAACAGCCTGAAGGGCGAAGTGACCGCGCGTCTCGATGAGGCAAGAACGCTCATCGAGGCGCGCGCCAACGAGCAGAGCCTCGCGCGTGACCGGATCGACGTCACACTGCCTGGTCGCAAGCCGCCGCGCGGCCGCCGACATCCACTGACGGCCACGCGCGAGGGCCTCGAAGACATCTTCGTGGCCATGGGGTACGAGGTTTACGACGGCCCGGAGGTAGACGACGACTTTCACTGCTTCGAAGCCCTCAACATGCCGAAGGACCACCCCGCCCGCGACATGCAGGACACGTTCTACCTGAAAGGGGCGTCGGATCTCGTGCTTCGCACGCACACCTCTCCCGCGCAGATCCGCTACATGCTCGAGAACACACACCCGCCCCACGTGCGCATCATCTGCCCAGGCAAGGTGTTCCGCCGGGATAGCGACATCACGCACTCGCCGATGTTCCAGCAGGTCGAGGGTCTCGTGGTCGGCCCGGGGATCACGCTCGGGCACCTGAAGGGGACGATCCAGGCCTTTCTCAAGCCTCTCTTCGGCGCGGACCGGGAAGTGCGGTTCCGGCCGTCCTACTTCCCGTACACCGAGCCCTCGGTGGAGACCGACCTCTCCTGCGCGGTGTGCGGGGGCTCGGGAACGCTTCCCTCGGGAGAGGGATGCCGGGTCTGCAAGCAGACAGGCTGGGTGGAGATCCTCGGCTCGGGGATGGTGCACCCCGCGGTCTTCGAGGCGGTCAACGCGCGCCTCGGACGAAAGGTGTACGACCCCGAGGAGGTGACCGGCTTCGCCTTCGGCCTCGGCATCGAGCGGGTGGCCATGATGCGCCACGGCGTCGACGACATCCGCCTCTTCTACGGCGACGACCTCCGCTTCCTGGAGCAGTTCCGGGGATGAAGCTTCCCGTCTCGTGGCTGCGCGAGTTCGTGGACGTGAAGGCGGAGCCCCGCCGGCTCGGCGAGGACCTCACGATGGCCGGCTTCGCGCTCGAGGGGGTGGAGACCGACGGCAACGACGCCGTTCTCGACCTCGACGTCACGACCAACCGTGTCGACGCCATGAACGTCTACGGGCTCGCTCGCGAGGTCTCGGTCATCTACGGGGTTCCCCTGCAGCCCCTCGACTTGTCGTTTTCCGAAAAAGGCGAGTCCGGCGCCTTCGACGTGACGATCGAGGCCGCCGATCTTTGCCCCCGGTTCTGCGGCCGGGTGCTCGAAGTGCGCATGGGGCCTTCGCCCGCGTGGCTCCGCGACCGGCTGGAGCAAATGGGCGTCCGTCCCATCAGCAACGTGGTGGACCTCACGAACTACGTGATGCTGGAGATGGGCCAGCCCTCGCACGCGTTCGACCTCGCGAAGATCCCGCAGGGCCGCCTCCGCGTGCGTTGGGCCCGGGAGGGCGAGCGGCTCACGACACTGGACGGGGTGGAGCGAACGCTCCATTCGAAGGTGGGCGTCGTGGCGGCGGTCGAGGGTCCGCTGGCCCTCGCCGGGATCATGGGCGGCGCGAGCAGCGAGGTGTCGGACGACACGCGAACCGTGGCCCTGGAGGCCGCCTACTGGGAGCCGCTCGCCATACGGCGCGGGGCGCGGTCCCTCGGCATGCACACCGAGGCCTCGCACCGGTTCGAACGCGGAGCGGACCCCGAGGGTACGGCGGTCGCCACGGCCCGGATCGCGCATCTGCTCGAGAAGATCGGCGCGGGATCGACACGCCCCGGCCTCGTCGACCGGGTAGCCGCACCGAGGCCGCGCCGCCGCCTGACCCTGCGACCGGCGAGGGTGCGAGCCGTGTTGGGGGTGGACGTCCCCCTCGAACGGGCCGAGACCATCCTGCGCGGCCTCGGATTTGGGGTTGCGCCGGGAGAGGGGCTGCGTCTGGACGTCCCCACCTGGCGGGGCGACGTCGCTCGCGAGGACGACGTGGTCGAGGAGGTGGGCCGGCACCACGGGCTGGACAAGGTCCCGTCGTCGCTGCCCCCCACGGCCGCGGTGGGCGGGCTCCGGCCCGCCCAGGCCGAGGAGAGGGCGGTTCGGGACATCCTCGTGGGCGCCGGCTGCACCGAGGTGATCAACTACGCCTTCGAAGCCGCGGCCGTGTCGGAAGCGGTCACCCTTGCGAACCCCCTCGCCGAAGACCAGTCCGTGCTGCGGACGTCGCTCGTGCCGGGGCTGCTGCACGCCTTCGACGAGAACCTGCGGCACGGGCGGAAGGACGTTGCGGTCTTCGAAATCGGGCGGGTGTTCCAGCCGGACACGCCCCGACCGCGCGAGGAGAGACATCTGGCAATCCTCCTCGCGGGATCGGAACTGAGCCGGCACTGGACGGAGAAGCCGCGGAACTTCGACTTCTACGATCTCAAGGGGATGCTGGAGCTGCTTCTGGACCGGCTGGGGCGAGGACCTCTGGAAATCGCGCGTGCCGAGACCGTCCCGTCATTCCTGCATCCTGGGCAGACTGCTCAGATCCTCCGGGACGGAAGAAACGTGGGGTTGCTCGGCGTGCTACGACCGAACTTCCGTCCCGGAGGTGCGTCCGGAGGTGTCCTGGAGATGGATCTCGACTTCACGGGAGGACCGCCGCCGCGCGATCGCTTCCGCTCGCTGCCGCGCTTCCCCGGGGTCGACCGTGATCTGTCGATCGTGGTCGACGCGGCGGCGGAGTCGGCCGAGGTGGAGCGGCGCATCCGGGCCTCGGCGGGAAGAGCACTCGTAGGCGTAACGGTGACGGACCGCTATGATCGTCCGCCGGTGCCGGCGGGGAAGGTGAGCCTGCTGCTGAGCCTGCGCTACGAGGACCGGGAACGCACGCTCACGGGGCAGGAGGTGCAAGGGTCCATGGACAACGTCATCCGGGAGCTCCGCGCCGCGGGGTTCGACATCCGGGGAGAGTGAGACGCCAGTGGAAGACAGCTTCAAGCTTCTCGAGGAGCGGGTGCGCAGGGCCGCGGAGCGCATGCGGCAGCTCGCGGCAGAGAACAAGTCCCTGAACGACGAGCTCGGGAAGTTCCGGGCGCGGGTGGGGGAGGCGGAAAAACGGCTGTCCGCCGCGGAGCAGCGCGAGAACGATGCGGGGGAGGAGGCCCGGCAGCTCGAGACCCTGGGCCGCGAGCTCAAGGTGCTCCGCCGCGAGAGGGAGGAGCTGCGCACGCGGCTCGCCCGGCTGGTGGACCTCCTGGAAGGCTTGGACTAGGCGTTCCGCTTGTGATGAAATCCCCTTCGCCCATGGCCGACAAGCCCAACCTCGTGCCCGTCGAGATCTTCGGCCAGAGCTACGCGGTGCGCGGGGCGGACCCCGGGTACGTGGAGAAGCTGGCCGCACGCGTGGACGAGCAGATGCGGGAGGTCAGCCGGGGGCTGGGGGCCGTGGACTCCGTGAGGATCGCCGTGCTCGCCGCGCTGAACCTCGCCGACGAGTGCTTTCGTCTCCGCGAGCAGGTCGAAGAGGCGGAGAAGGGGGCGCGCACGCGCGTGGAGAAGCTCGCCCGGGAGCTGAGCGCCGCCCTCGGCGAGTAGGCGGCTTCCCTCGCTTCAGGCCACCCTTGCCTGCCGTGGCGCGACCCGGCTATCATGCCCGACGAGGCCTTCTGTGGTGTTCGTGATGGATCAGGTAACCCCGAACCAACGTCCTTAATCTGGGGACCCGTCATCGCCCCGCGGTGTGCATGCCTCCGAGTCGAGGAAGCCTAAAGCGGCGCGTAGGGTTCCCACCTGGTGACCAGGTTCAGGTCACCCTCCACACGGCATTGCGGAGGGCCTCTTTGTTCCCCCCCCTGACAGCCGCGTGACGGCGATCGCGGAGATCGGCGAGCGGGAGATCCTGCGTCGGCTGCGCGCCCGCATCCCCCAGGGCGACGGGGTCGTGGTGGGAGTGGGCGACGACGCCGCGGCGGTCGAGCTGGGAGGCGTCGCCCTCGTGACGACGGACAGCCTCGTCGAAGGAGTCCACTTCCGGCGCGAGTGGACGCCCGCCCGGCTCCTCGGCCGGAAAGCGCTCTCCATCAACCTGTCGGACATCGCGGCCATGGCCGGCGTTCCGCGGCACGCCACGGTCAGCCTCGTCCTTCCTCCGGACCTGCCCTGGGCCTTTGTGGACGAGCTCTACGACGGCCTCCTCGAGCGGGCCGCGGAGACGGGAGTGAACCTCGTCGGGGGGAACTTGTCCGCCGGCCCGGTAGTGGTCGTCGACGTCGCCCTCATCGGGCAGAGCGTCCGCGTGGTGAGGCGCTCCGGCGCCCTTCCCGGGGACCAGGTGGCCGTGACGGGCACGCTGGGAGCGGCCGCGCAGGGTCTCAAGCTGCTCGCGCAGGGAGCCCGGCTGGACGGGGAAGGGTCTCTCCTCTCCGCCGGCCCGTGGACCGACAGCTCCGCCGACGCCGTGACCGCGTGCCTGCGCGCGCAGCTCGACCCCCGTCCCCCCCTGGCCTTCGCGCGCGCTCTCGCCGACCGGGACTTCGTCCACGCGGCGATCGACGTGTCGGACGGTCTCTCCGACGACCTCTGGCACCTTTGCGAGGCGAGCGGCGTCGCGTGCGCCCTGGAGTTCGCGGAGATCCCCGTGGATCCCCAGGTCTCGCAGCTCGTGCGGGCGGGAGGCGGAGACGCGCTCTCGCTCGCGCTCCACGGCGGGGAGGACTACCAGCTCGTGGTTGCGTTCCCCCCGGAGCGGCTTCCCGATCTTCGCGAGCTCGCCGCGATCTTCAGCACGCCGTTCACGGTGCTCGGCCAGATCCGTGAAGGCGAGCCGTCGGTGTTCTTGCGCGTGGGGGGGCGGCACATGCCCGTCGAGCGTGAGGGGCACGACCACTTCCGGCCGGCGGGAGCCCCCCCGTCGTGAGCCGGCTCCGGGCCCTCCTTCGCGCCCTCGTGCAGATGGAGGACACGCCGAACCGCCTGGCCCTCGCTTTCGGCATCGGCGTCTTCATCGCGTTCTTCCCGATCCTCGGCATCCACACCGGAATGGCCCTTCTCATTGCCGTCGTCTTCCGCCTGAACAAGGTGGCGATCCTCGCGGGGGCCTGGACGAACAATCCCTGGACGCTCGGGCCGATGTTCCTCGCGGGGACGCTCGTGGGCTGCGCGCTCCTCGGCGTGTCCGCGGAAGGGCTCCACGCGGTCGACTGGAGCCTCCATGGCCGGGCGTTCTACGAGGAGCTGTTCGAGAGCCTTCGGCCGCTCGTGCTGCCCTTCCTGGTCGGCAACCTCGTGCTGGGAGTCCTCGCGGGAGCGCTCGCCTTCGTGGCGCTGCGTACCTGGCTCGAGAAGCGCCGGGTCTCCGCGGTTTCCGGCTCCGCCAGCTAGCGATCGCTGTCGGAGGCTCGCAAGCAACCTTTTGCGGGTGCGGTGCGTCTTACACCGTGTAAGATCGTTAAATGAACGTCGAGAGGCCATCGTCGAAGGAGGCTCTGATCCTGGAAGCGCTCAGGGGCCGGGAGATGTTCGGCCTGCAGCTGGTCGAGGAGTCCCACGGCCGCCTGAAGCGGGGAACGGTCTACGTGACGCTCGGGCGGATGCAGGAGAAAGGATACGTGGAGTCGCGGCTCGAGGACCGCCAACCGGGCGCCATCGGCCTGCCGCGGCGGCTCTACCGGCCGACGGCGTTCGGCCTGCGCGTCCTCGACGCCTGGCACACGTTCCGCGCGATCCTCGAGACCGCGCGATGACCCGGCGGGAGCGCGTGCCGGGTGCCTCGCTGGAGCGGCTGGCCGAAGCCGTGCTGACGCGGCGCGTGCTGGACGCGGTTGTCCTCCCGGCTCTCGCCGACCTCCAGCTCGAGCACGCACTCGTAGCGGGCGCCTCGCGCGGGCGCCGGGCGCGCGTCCTCGCGCGAGGCTACGCCGCGTTCTGGCTCGCGCTCGCGCAGTGCCTCGTGACGTGGCCGACCGCCGTCCGGCGTCCCACTCTCGGGAGGGACTCGATGAGACAGGACTTCAAGTACGCCTTGCGGGTCCTCGCACGCCAGAAGGCGTGGAGCGCGCTCGCGATGCTGACGCTGGCGCTCGGGATCGGGGCCGCGACCACGATGTTCAGCGTGATCCAGAACGTGCTCTTCGATCCCTTCCCCGGGCACGACGTCGATCGCGTAGTGGCCTTCCTGATCCAGGACCCGCGGGAGGCGCAGCCCCGCGGCCGCTCCGCATTCCGGACCCCGGAGTTCCTCGACTACCAGGCGCAGATCGGGAGCTTCGAGGAGGTCGTCGCGGGCGGGAACGAGGACGTGTTGTACGGGACGGACGAAGGCACCGAGCAGTGGAACGGCGGCCTCCTCTCGGTGAACAACTTCAGCTTCTATGGAGTGCGCGCGGCCGTCGGACGCGAGTTCGCGCCCGACGACGTGCGGCCGGGAGCGCCTCCCGTCTTCATGATGAGCCACCGGCTCTGGACTGCGCGCTTCGGCGCCGACGCGGGGCACGTCGGCCGCACCTTCGTGCTCAACGGAGTCCCCACGACGCTCGTGGGCGTGACGCCGCCGCGCTGGGCCCGGCTCGCGGCGGACGTGTACCGCCCGGTGTCGCTCGACCGCTCGAACCCGGAGATCGCGCAGCGCTTCTTCATCCTGCAGGCGCGCCTCAAGCCCGGGGTCACGCTCGCCCAGGCGGAGGCGGAGATCGGTGTAGTGGCGCGCCGGGTCGCGAAGGAGTACGCGGCGTTCTACCCGGAGGCCTTCGCGGTGAAGGTGGTGAGCCTCGTGGACCAGCAGATCGGTGCCTTCCGCGGGACGCTCTACACCCTCGCCGCCGCGGTGGGTCTGCTCCTGCTCATCGCCTGCAGCAACGTCGCGAACATGCTGCTCACGCGGGCCACCGCGCGCGAGCGCGAGATGGCGGTGCGCGCCGCGGTCGGCGCGAGCCGGGCGCGGCTCGTGCGCCAGCTCCTCCTGGAGAGCCTGATCCTCGCGCTGGGGGGTGCCGTCCTCGGGATCGCGTTCGCGTACGCCGGCGTGCGAATGCTCGTTGCGTCGATTCCCGTCGGCCTGATCCCGCGCCAGACCGTGATCGAGGTGGACATCCCCGTGCTCGGCTTCAGCCTGCTCGCGGCGTGCGCCACCGCCGTCGTGAGCGGGCTCGTGCCGGCTCTGATGACGGCGCGCGCGAGCCTGATCGAGCCGCTCAAGGACGCGGGAAAGGGCAACTCGGGCGGGGTGCTTCGGCAGCCGCGTCGCGGGCGCGCTGGTGGCGGCGGAGGTCGCCCTGTCGATCGTCCTCCTCGCGGGCGCGGGCCTCCTGATGCGCAGCTTCGTCAACCTGCGTTCCGTGGACCTGGGTGTCGACCACGAGCGCGTGCTCTTCGCGCGCCTGTCGCTTCCCCGCGGGCGGTACGACGGTGCTTCCGAGAAGGGGCGATTCCTCGAGGAGGCGTTGCGGCGGATCGAGGCGATCCCGGGTGTCGTCTCCGCGGGCGCGACGTCGTCCATGCCGATCCTGGGAGGCCCCACGAGTGAGGTGGACGTGCCGGGGCGGACGCACGTCGAGCGCTGGGAAGCGCTCGTCCACATGGTGAGCGATGGATACGCGCGGACGCTCGGGCTGCGCGTTCGCCACGGGGACCTGCTCACGCCGACCGACGTGGCCACCCCGCGTCAGGTCGCGGTGGTCAACCAGACCCTCGCGCTCCGGTACTTCGGCGAGGAGAACCCGGTTGGTCGCACGATCGAGGTCAAGCGCCTCGCCGTCGGGGCGCGAACCCTGTCTTCGAGGTGGTGGGCGTCGTGGCGGACTCGCGCAACCAGGGCCCGCAGGAGCCGCCGCGCGCGGAGATCTTCGTCCCGCACACGGCGGCGGCGCTGTTCGGCCGCGCCCTGGTGGTGCGCACCACCGGACCGCCCGAAGCCATCGCGGACGTGGTCCGGCGCGAGCTCTGGGGGGTCGACCGCGGCGTCGCGGTCACCCAGATGACGAGTCTCCAGAACGCCCTCCGGGACTTCTCGTACGCGGAGCCGCGGCTCGTGCTGGGAATCCTCGGCGTGTTCGCCGCCGTCGGCCTCGTGCTCGTCGCCCTGGGCGTCTTCAGCGTGGTCGCCTACGGCGTGGCGCGCCGCACCCACGAGATCGGCATTCGCATGGCGCTCGGAGCCGGGCGGATGGGGGTGCTGGGCCTCGTCCTGCGCGGCGGTCTGCGGCCGGTGGCGGTGGGAGCGCTCCTCGGCGTCGCCGCGAGCCTCGCCCTGAGCCGCGTCCTCGCGAGCCGGCTGTTCGGCGTGACCCCGCACGACCCGGTGACGCTCGTGGCCGTGGTCCTGGTGGTGATGCACGCCGGGCTCGCCGCGTGCTACATCCCCGCGCGCGCGCGCCGCGAGTGTCGAGCCCCTCGTGGCGCTGCGCCACGAATGAGCGGGAGGCCCGCGCTCTAGAGCGCCGGCTCCAAGCGGTGGTGGGGCGTCGCGCGCTCGAACGCGGCCCCCAACCGGAAGAGCGTCGCCTCGTCGAAGGGGCGGCCGAGGAGCTGTAGCCCCGCGGGAAGGCCCCCCGCGAGGCCACACGGCAGCGAGATCCCGGGGATGCCCGCGAGGTTGGCGGGCACGGTGAAGATGTCGGCGAGGTACATCTGGAGCGGGTCGTCCGTCTTCTCGCCGAAGCGGAACGCGGGGATCGGGGAGGTGGGTGTCGCCACGACGTCGCACGCCGCGAACGCCCGCTCGAAGTCCTGGCGGATGAGGCTCCGCACCTTCTGGGCGCGCAGGTAGTAGGCGTCGTAGTAGCCCGAGGAGAGGACGAAGGTGCCGAGGATGATGCGCCGCTTCACCTCCGGGCCGAACCCGTGGTCGCGGCTCTCCCCGTACATCCGGACGAGGTCCCCGTCCGCCCCGTCGCGCAGGCCGTAGCGCACGCCGTCGTAGCGGGCGAGGTTGCTCGAGGCCTCCGCGGTGGCCACGATGTAGTAGGTGGCGATGGCGTGAGGAAGGTGGGGGAGTGAGACCTCGACGAGCGTCGCCCCCTGACCCTCGAATGCGGCGAGCGCTTCCTTGAAGCGCGCGAGCGTCCCCGACTCGACACCCTGCTCGAGAAAACCGTAGGGGATGCCGATCCGGGCTCCCTTGGCCCCGGCCGCGAGAGCGGACCGGAAGTCGGGAGCGGGCTCGCGAGCGCTCGTGGAATCGGCGGGGTCGTGGCCGAAGAGGACGGACGACACGAGGGCCGCGTCCGCGGTGTCGCGCGCGAAGGCGCCGATCTGGTCGAGGGACGACGCGAAGGCCACGAGCCCGTAGCGGCTCACCCGACCGTAGGTCGGCTTCAAGCCGACGACGCCGCAGAGCGACGCGGGCTGCCGGATCGACCCCCCGGTGTCGGTGCCCAGGGCGAGCGGGACCATGCGTGCCGCCACCGCCGCGGCCGAGCCCCCGGAGGATCCGCCGGGCACGCGCTCCCGGTCCCAGGGATTCCTCGTCTTCTTGTAAGCGCTGTTCTCGGTGGAGGAGCCCATGGCGAACTCGTCCATGTTCGTCTTGCCGACCACGATCGCACCGGCGCCCTCCAGGCGGGCCACCGCCGTCGAAGTAAAGGGGGGCCGGTAGCCCTCGAGGATGCGCGAGCCGCAGGTGGTGGGCAGCCCTTCGAGGTCGAGTACGTCCTTCAGGGCCACGGGGACACCGGCGAGGGGAGGCGCCTCCTGACCGCGATCCAGGGCCTCGTCGAGGCGCCGGGCGCGGTCGAGGGCGCGCTCCCCGAGCACGAGGAGGAAGGCGTCGACCTCCGGCTCCACCGCCGCGATACGGTCCAGATGGGCGCGGGCCACCGTCTCCGCCCGCAGCTCCCGCGCCGCCACGCGCTTCTGTATCTCGACGGCGGAAAGCCGGAAGAGCTCGCTCATCCGCCGAGAACGCGCGGCACGCGGAAGAGGCCGTCCTTGGAGTCGGGCGCTTGCTCGAGCACCACCTCCCGGGAGAGCCCCTCCGAAACGGCGTCTTCGCGGAAGGTTCCGGCCGTGAGGGCGTGGCTCATGGGCTCGACGGCCGCGGTATCCAGCGCCTGGATCGACTCCGCGTAGGTCAGGATGTCCGCGAGCTGGCGCGCGAAGAGCTGACGCTCGGCGTCGGTCAGGTGGAGGCGGGCCAGACGGGCCACGTGGTCGACGGTCTCGACGGTCGCCTTGGGCATGACCCCGTAATATAGACCGCCCGACGGGCTTCGTCTTGACCCCGCCCCGGCCAAGTTCGTAGACTCCGGCCACATGACCACCCCCCCGCCGCTGCCGCCGGAAGGCGGAACCTCCGCGTCCGGTATTCCCTGGGAGCGTCGCGACCAGATCGGCTTCGTGGCCGCGCTCGTGGAGACGACTACCCAGGTCTTGAGCGCACCCGAGGCGTTCTTCCAGAGGATGCCGACGAGCGGCGGGATCACGGGGCCGCTCGTCTACGGGCTTGTCATCGGCTACATCGGGCTCGTCGCCTCGACCCTCTATAGCTTCATCTTCAACATGGCCTTCGGCGGGTTCGGAGGGCTCGCCCGACAGAGCGGGACGTTCGAGCGACTGGCCCCCTTCCTGGAGGGGGGGATGAGCCTCGTCGCCAACCTGATCTTGGGGCCTGTCTACATCACGATCTGCCTCTTCATCGGCGCGGGGATCGTCCACCTCATGCTGCTCCTCCTCGGCGGGGCCAACCGCAACTTCGAAGCGACCTTCCGGGTCGGGAGCTACTCGCAGGCGGCGGCGATCCTCCAGATCGTGCCGGTGTGCGGAGGGCTCGCCTTCCTGGTGTACGGTCTCGTCGTCCAGATCATCGGCCTCTCCCACGCCCATGGGATCAGCAAGGGCAAGGCCGCCGCCGCCGTGCTCGTGCCCATCCTCCTCGTGTGCTGCTGCTGTGGCCTATTCTTCGGCATCCTCGGGGCGACCCTGGCCGGGGGGCTCGCGAGCTTGTTCGGCCATTCGCAGTGAGCTCGGAGATGGCGATCCTTCGGCTGAGGGCGCCCGAGGGCCGGCTGCCGCTCGGAGCGATCTTCGGAGCGATCGGGCTCGTGGCCACGGTGGCCGTGGGCCTGCTGCACCTGGACCGCCTCGGGTTTGCCGTGTGCTTCTTCAAGGTGGGGACGGGGCTCCCGTGCCCGGCTTGTGGGAGCACCCGCGCCCTCGGCCGGTTGTTCGAGATGGACCTGTCGGGCGCCTTCGCGATGAACCCACTGGCCACGGTCGCGGCCTTCGTGCTCGTCCCCTGGGCGGTTGCCGACCTCGTGCTCCTTACCCGGGGAAGGGCCCTCGACGCGGACGTAGCCCCCCCCGTGGGGCGCGGCCTACGGATCGCCGTCGTGGTCGCCGTCGCCCTGAACTGGGCGTGGCTCGTCGCCGCCGGCCGTTAACCGCTTCCGGGCGACCGTCGCTATACTGCCGCGTACGATGACGAATCCCGAGGGAGAGCACCCCCACGTGTCCGTCGTGGTCCCCCTCTACAACGAGGCCGAGAACCTCGCCGACCTGTATCGGGAGCTCACGGCGAGCCTGGAATCGCTGCGCCGGCCCTTCGAGCTCGTGCTCGTGGACGACGGAAGCACGGACGGAACGCGCGAGCGCCTCCTCGAGCTGGGCGCCCGCGACTCCCGCGTGCGGCCCGTGATTCTCCGCCGAAACTTCGGGCAGACCGCCGCTTTCGCCGCCGGCTTCGACCGCGCTCGGGGGACGGTGATCGTGACCTCCGACGGCGACCTGCAGAACGACCCCGCCGACATCCCGCTCCTCGTGAACCGCCTGGAGGCCGAGGATCTCGACATGGTATGCGGGTGGCGCAAGGAGCGAAAGGACCCGCTCTCCAAGAAGATCCCCTCGTTCTTCGCGAACCGGATCATCTCCTGGGCAACCGGCGTCCGGCTCCACGACTACGGCTGCTCGCTGAAGGCGATGCGGGTCGAGGTCGTGCGCGGGATCCGCCTCTACGGGGAGATGCACCGCTTCATCCCCGCGGTGGCCTCCTGGATGGGCGTGCGTCTCGCGGAGGTCCCCGTGCACCACCGGCCCCGCACGCGAGGCAAGAGCAAGTACGGCATCGGGCGCACCGTCCGCGTCCTCCTCGACCTCTTCACCGTCAAGTTCCTCCTCTCCTACGGCACACGTCCCGCCCACTTCTTCGGCAGGCTCGGCCTCGTCTTCGGGGGCAGCGGCTTCCTCGTCCTCGCCTACCTCACCTGGCTCAAGGTTTTCGCCGACGAGGCGATCGGCGGGCGGCCCCTCCTGCAGCTCGGCGGTCTCCTCTTCTCGACCGGGGTCACCCTCGTCTGCTTCGGGCTCCTCGGCGAGCTCGTCGTGCGCACGTACCACGAGAGCCAGGGCAAGGCCATCTACGTCGTGCAGGAGCGGCGCCCGGCCGAAGACCGCGAAGACGAGCCCGCGCTGCGCGGGCAGTGACGCGGCTCGTCTTCCTGACCGAGTCGTTTCATCCCGTGCTGGGGGGCGGCGAGGCTCACATCCGCGCGCTCGGAAGCGCTCTTTCGTCCTCCGGTCTGCCCGCCACCGTGGTGACGCGGCGGAGCCGCCCGGAGTGGCCCGCGTCGGAGGAGATTGAGGGAATCCGCGTCGTCCGCGTCCCTCCCTCCGGGGAAGGCCGCGCCGGCAAGTACCGCATGGTCGCCGGCGCCCTCCGCACCCTCTTCCGCGAGCGGGCTCGGTTCGACGTGCTCGTGGTCCGGGGAACACGGGTCCTCGGCCTGCCCGGTCTCGTCGCCGGACGCTGGCTCGGCAAGGCGGTCGTGCTCCAGCCCGAGGTCAACGGCGAGATGACGGGCGAGGTCTACACCTGGGGCAAGCCGTGGGGAGGCGGGCTGCGCGGCCGCATCGTGCGTCTTGCGACCCTCGTCCGCAACCTCCTCTTTCGCGACGCCGACGCTTTCGTGGCGATGTCGGGGGCGATTCGCCGAGAGTTCCTCGCCGCGGGGGCCAAGGACGAGCGCGTCGCGCTCATCCCCCACGGGGTGGACCTCGCGCGCTTTTGCCCGGCCACCGCGGAGGAGCGCGTGGCCCTGCGCGCCCGCCTCTCGCTGCCCGCGGAGGCGAGGATCGTCGTGTACACCGGACGCCTCCTGCGCGGCAAGGGCCTCGACGTCCTGTTCGAGGCCTTCCGAAGAATCTCTCCGCGGAACGCGCAGGCCCTCCTGTTGATCGTGGGCTCGGGCGCGGGACAGTCGCTCTCCGTCGAGGAGGACCTTCGGAGCGCGGCCCGCGAGCCTCGGCTGGAGGGCCGCGTCGTGTTCACGGGGCGCGTGAGCGCCGTCGAGGACTACCTGCGCGCCTCCGACGTCTTCGCGTTTCCGTCGGTCTTCGAAGCGCTCGGCATCTCCCTCGTGGAAGCCGCGGCGTGCGGCCTCCCCGCCGTGGGAAGCCGGACGGGGGGGATCGTGGACGTGATCGAAGAGGGCGTGACGGGACGGCTCGTCCCTCCCGGGGATGCCCGCGCTCTCGAGGATGCGCTCGAAGGGCTCCTGTCCGATGCCGGGCTTCGCCAGGAGATGGGCCGACGCGCGCGCGAGCGCGCGGTGCGCCTCTTCGACGGGGAGACGAGCGTGGCGCGCTACCGCACGCTCTTCCACGAGGTCGCGCGCGCGCCCGGCGGGCGGGCGTAGGGCGTGCGCGTAGCCCTCACCGGGGCTTCGGGCTACACGGGAGGGCGCCTTCTCCACGCCCTGCGCGGGCGCGGCGACGAGGTCACGGCTCTCGTCCGGTCTGCTTCGGTGACGGAGGCGCTCCGGGCCTCCGGAGCTCGCATCGTCGAGGGTGACCTGCGGGACGAGGCGGCGCTCGAGCGGCTCGTCGAGAACGCTCACGCCGTGCTCCACGTGGCCGCGGTCTATCGCACGGCCGGTCATCCCGACGCGTACTACCGCGAGGTCAACGTGACGGGTACGGAGCGGCTGCTCGAGGCCGCGGCGCGGGCGGGCGTGCGTCGCTTCGTCCACACCTCGACAGTCGGGGTGCACGGGCACGTGGAGCGGCCGCCCGCCGACGAGACGGCGCCGTTCGCCCCCGGCGACGTCTATCAGGCGACGAAGGCCGAGGCGGAGGTCCTCGCCCTGCGCTTCCATCGGGAGCGCGGGCTTCCCGTGGCCGTCGTGCGGCCCGGCGCCATCTACGGCCCGGGGGAGACCCGGCTGCTCAAGCTCTTTCGGGCGATCGCCCGGGGCCGGTACGCGGTGGTGGGGAGCGGCCGCACCTTCTACCATCCCGTGTACGTGGACGACCTCGTCGACGGGTTCCTGCTGGCGCTTGAGAGGCCGGAGGCTGTGGGCGAGGCCTTCCTCGTCTGCGGTCCCCGCTACGTGTCGCAGGACGATCTCGCGGCGATGATCGCGCGCGCCACGGGGGGGCGGGTCCTGCCCTTCCACGTTCCCGCGGCGCCCCTCCAATGGGCGGGCGACGTCGTCGAGGCGATCTGCGTGCCCCTCGGCCTCGAGCCGCCGCTGCACCGGCGGCGCGTCGACTTCTGGACGAAGAGCCGGGCGTTCTCGATCGAGAAGGCCCGGCGCAAGCTCGGCTACGCGCCCCGCGTGGACCTCGAGGCCGGGATCGCGCGGACGGCGGCTTCCTACCGGGAGGCGGGATGGCTCTGAGCGACCGCACCGCGCGTCTCGTCCTGGGTGCGCTCGGGAGCGGCCTCGTGATCGGAGCACTCGCGACCGACCTCGCGCGCCGCTCGGGCGGCGAGTTCTGGGGGGACGGGGCCACGTATCACGCGATGGCCCACAGCCTGGCCGAGGACTTCGACCTCCGGTACGAGGCGCGCGACGTCTTCCGCGTCCGGCGCGAGTTCAAGTCGGGTCCGCAGGGAGTCTTCCTCAAGAGGGCGAGCGGAGGACTGCGGATCGACGGGGCGGGCGGGTTCCCCTGGATCTCCCGCGTTCCCGAGGGCGAGCCGCGGCTCTACTACGCGAAGGCCTTCGTGTACCCCCTCGTGGCCGCGCCTTTCGTGCGCGTCTTCGGCACGCGGGGCCTTCTGCTCGTGAACGTGCTCGTCTTCACCCTCGCGCTCTGGCTCGGATACGAAGAGCGGCGGCGCCGGGGGAACGATCCCCTGCGCTCGCTCGTGTTCGTCCTCGTGGTGTTTTTCGCCACCGTCGCCCCGCTGTACGTCCTGTGGCCGACGCCGGAGACGTTCGGCCTCGGTCTCGCCACCGCGGGGCTCGCGGCCACGAGCCTGGGCCGGCCCTGGCTCGCCGCCGTCCTCCTCGGCGTCGCCGTCTACGTGAAGCCGCCGAACCTCTTCCTCGCGCTGCCCCTGGGCATCCTCCCCCTGCTGCCCGCGGAGGGAGAGCGGCTCCTCGGTCCCGGCCTCCTCCGGCGGCTCTTCGAGTCGGTGAAGCGCGGCCTCGTCCTCGGCGCGACAGCACTCGCCCTCTACGGGCTGAACGCCGTCTTCACCGGGGAGATGAACTACCAGGGAGGCGAGCGCAAGACGTTCTACGGCCGCTTCCCCCTCGAGGAGCGCGACGTGACGTTCGACAACTCCGGGTTCTGGATGACGACAGACCACCTGGGACCGCTCGTGGAAGGGCAGGACGAGGACAAGCAGACCGCGAAGACGGGGCCGCTCCGCGCCCCCGAGGAGGTGCGGGCGTCCTTCCTTCGGAACCTCGGGTATTTCTGGGTGGGCCGCTTCGGGGGCGTGCTGCCCTATTTCGCGCCGGCGTTCGGGGCCGTCCTCGCCTTTCTCGTCCTCGGTCCACGGGCGCGCCGCGGCTGGCTCGCATTCGCCTCCCTCGTCGTCTCCTGGCTCTTCTATCTCTGGCTGATCCCCGACAACTGGTACGGCGGCGGGGGCACGGTGGGGAATCGGTACTTCCTGAGCCTCCTGCCCCTCACCCTCTTCCTCGTCCCGCGCGGCCGCGTGTGGCCGGTGGCCGTGTTCGGCCTCGTGGTCGGCGCGCCCTTCGTGGCCCCGCTCCTCGCCGCACCGCTCGCGCACTCGCTGCGGCCCGGGCGGCACGCCACCGCCGGCTCCTACCGGTTCCTGCCCCCCGAGCTCACGATGCTCAACGACCTCTCCGTCTTCACCGAGCCCTGGCGCAAGAAGCAGTCCTTCGGCTTCACCGGCGACCCCCACGGCGGGCGTCCGGCCGACGCCGACGCCTACTTCCTCTACTTCATGGACGACGGCACGCACGGAAAGGAGGTCGTCGGGGGGCAAGAGGGAATCCGGCTGCGCGGAGGGGCCAGGGCGGAGATCATCCTGCGCGCCTTCGACATCCTGCTGGTCAAGCGCGTACTCCTCCGGATGGCCGCGGGCGGCTCGGGCGACGAGGTGGAGGTGCTCATCGGAAGCTCGACGGCGGTGGCCTCGCTCGCGCCGGGCCAGACCGCCGAGATCTCGCTCGAGGCGGGGGAAGGGTTCCGCTACTACGACACGTACCTCTACGTCCTCCAGCTCCGGTCGCGTCGGCCCGCGGCGTCGGGGGGAACGTTCGTGGAGCTCCGGCTGCGCGTCGGCCCGGAGGCCCCCGGCGCACGATGAGCGATCGCCTCGCGCGTGTCGTCCTGGGGGCGGTGGTCGGGCTCTTCCTGACCATGGCCCTCGTCCTCGACCTGCCCGCCGCCTCCGACCGCCGCTTCTGGAGCGACGGCGCGACGTACTACGCGATGGCGGCGAGCCTGGCCCGGGACTTCGATCTGCGCTACGAGGTGCCTGACCTCGAGAGAGTACGCGCCGAGTATTTCTCAGGACCGCAGGGCATTTTCTTGAAGCGAGGACGGAATGGCGATCTCTTCTTTGCAAAGTCGTTCGTCTACCCGGCGGTAGCGGCTCCCTTCGTCCGCGTGCTCGGGCCTTCCCGCGGCCTCCTGTTCACGAACGCCCTCTGCCTGGGCCTCGCCCTCGTCCTGGGATACCTCGAGCTGCGCCGGCGCGCGCCGCCGCTGGCCGCCCTCGCCGCCGCCCTCGTGCTCTTCCTGGGCACGGTCACGCCCGTCTACTTCCTCTGGTTCACGCCCGAGCTCCTCAACCTCGCCCTCGTGAGCGGCGGGCTCGTGGCGTGGGCGCGCGATCGACCGGCGCTCTCCGCCGTCCTCCTGGGGCTTGCAACGTACTCGAAGCCGACGAACCTGCTTCTCGCCCTCCCCCTCGGCCTCGCCCCCGTCTTCGAGAGGGGAATGGCCGGACTGCGCGAGTCGCTGCGTCGGGGAGCCCTGCTCGCCGCCGTCGTGCTCGCCGGCTTCGGAGCAACGTGGGCGGCCACCGGGGAGGCGAACTACCAGGGAGGGGAGCGCAAGACGTTCTACGACCGCTATCCCTTCGAAGCACCGGACGTAACCTTCGACAACGCCGGGATCTGGATGACGACGGACCACCTCGGCCCTCTCGTGGCCGGACGCGACGAGGACCTGCAGTCGGCGCGCGTGGCTCCGCCTCGCCCTCCCTCGGAGCTCCGCGAGTCCTTTCTCTGGAACCTCGCCTACTTCTGGACCGGCCGCTTCGGCGGCGCCTTGCCCTACTTCGCGCCCGTGGTCCTCGCCGCCCTCCTCTTCCTGCTGCTCGGACCGCGGGACGTCCCGGGCGGGCTCGCGCTCGCCTCCCTCGCCCTGTCGTTCCTCGTCTACCTCTGGCTCATCCCCGACAACTGGTACGGGGGCGGAGGTACTCTCGGGAACCGATACTTCGTCAACCTGCTGCCCCTCGCCCTCTTCTTCGTGCCGAGCCGCCGTGCGGCGTGGATCGCGCTCGGGGGCGCCATCGCGTGCGTCGCCTGGCTCGTCCCCGTCCTCGGCTCGCCGATCGTCCACTCCCTGGCGCCGGGCCGGCACGCGACCGCGGCCGCCTTCCGCGTTCTCCCTCTCGAGTTGACGATGCTCGGCGACCTGTCGATCTTCACGGACGTCTGGCGGAAGCGACGTCCCTACTACCACCCGGAGCAGCCGGAGCGGACCCCGGGGGCGCCCGCGCCCTACTACCTCTGGTTTCCGGACGACGGCACGTACGGCCAGGAATCCTCCTTCGACGAAGAGGGGTTCTGGCTCCGCGGGGGTCAGGGGGCCGACGTCGTCGTCCAGGCCCTCCGTCCTCCCAGACGGATCCGTCTCCGCGTCACCGCGGGACCCGCGGGGGACATCGTCAGCGTCCGTCTGGGGCGGGAGCGCAAGCGGATCGTCCTGAACTCGCTCCGCAGCCAGGAAGTCACGTTCGAGGACGTGGGGCGGGGGCTCGGCTACTACGAGACGTCGCTCTTCCTGCTGAGGTTCGGCTCGCGCTTCGGGGGGGGATCGGAGAAGGACCCGCGTGCGCTGGGCGCGTTCGTGCGGATCGACCTCGTGAGCTAGCCGCTCTGCTCCTTGCGCAGCAGGGCGTCGAGGCCGCGGCCGATCTTCGTGCAGCGCTCCACCGAGTCCGCCTCCAGGAGCTTCTGGCGCGCGGTGGCGGTGATGGGCAGGTGCTGGCAGGCGAGGTTGACCCAGGCCATGGGCTCCTTGGAGCGCCGCTGCTGGTCGAGGAACGAACGGAGATCGGCGTGGGCGTGCAGGTACCGGGCGAGGGCTTCCACCGCCGCCCCCCAGTGGTCGCCCGCGTCGCCCTCGTCGAGCGGCTGGACCTCGGCGACCAGGGGGTCGACGCCTACGAGCTGCACGATCCGGCCGCGCCGCATTCCGTCCAGCTCCACGCGGCGGCCGCCCTCCCGGAGGGGGATCTCCTCGGTGAGGGTAGCCACCGTCCCCACGGCATGGACCTCACGCGCGGGGGGGTTGACCGCGGCGTGGTCGCTCTGGGCGACGGCGAGAAGCAGCTTGGAGCCGCGGCTCGCGATCTCCACCGCCGCCATCGCACCCGGGCGGGAGACCACGACGCCCAGGGAGGCTTCGGGAAAGAGACAGAGGTCCTTCAGGGGAAGCAGGGGGAGGAGGTAGTTCCCGGAGGCGGGCAGAGCGTCGCGGCTCGTCAAGGGAGCGACCTCCTGTGGCCGCGAATGTTACACCACCGGCCTTCCGAACCTGCGTGACCATTTCTCGTAGAGGATGGCGGAGAGACGGGCTCTCCCCCTCCCGGGGAGGAGCTCGAGGTAGTCCTCGCCCACGCGAGGCGTGAAGAGCGGGTCCGATCCGGGGCGGGCGATGGGTATTCCCGGGACCTTCCCGGCGAAGCCGCACCGGTAGCCGACCTCGCGGGCGAGGCGGCGCGCGGTGGGACCCGCGGAGTGCCAGGGGTAGCAGAGGTGGAGGACGGGCCGGCCGAGGCGCTCTTCGAGGATGCGCTTGGATTCGAGGAGCTCGGCGTGGATGGCTTGCCCCCGCTGCTCCGGCGTCTCCTTGTCGTCCGGTGATCTTCGTGCCCTGCGAGCGAGACGCCGGAGCTGCGCTTTCCCAGTCCAGGCGGTCGAAGAAGTTCTCGCCGCCGCCTTGACGAACGGCGGCCTGACAGGCCGAGCGGCACTCGGGGTGCTCGTAGAAGCGGAGCGCTCTCCGACGTGCGGGGCTCCGATCGGAGGATGGGAGTGCCTAACGGCAACTCCTCGGCGAGCAGGTCTCGACCCTCCTGCTCGCCGAGGGGCGTGTCAAAAGCCTCGTACCCTCGCCTCGAGCGGGGCGTCACGAATCCCACGACCTCCGGGTGCGTGTGGACGCGCGAGTGCGTGAGGGTGTGGCTCTGGAAGTCGAAGAGGCCGGTGCGCGCCATCGCCTCGATCTCCACCCACGAGAGGAGCGGCGCTTCGCGCTCGCGGTCGAGGACGCGGGCGGCGGGGACGCGGCCGGCCTCCACGTCGTCCCAGGTGGGGGGAAGGCCGCCTCCGGTGGGCACGCGTCCGGGGACGAGGAAGACGATGCCGCGAAAGCCGTACCGGCGCATGAGGGGGAGACCGACGCCGAAGAGGCTTCCCCGGCCGTCGTCGAAGGTGAGGGCGACGGCGCGGTCGCGGACCTTGGTCGCGCCCATGAGCCCGTAGAAGAGCTCGTCGGCGGAGAGCGCGCGGTATCCGTTCTCCGCGAGGTAGCGCAGCCTCCGCTCGAAGGAGACGGGCTCCAGGCTGTGGAAGACGAAGATGGGGATGTCTCCCCGGGCGAGGGGCCCCCCGGTCACGAACTCCGGATAGCGGCCGAGGAGGATGTCCTGGGGGACCTCCAGGGCCTCGAAGGCGTTGCGGGCGAGGGAGGAGAGCCGCATCAGGCCCGCGGTGCTATCTCCTCGTAGACCCGCTGCATCTCGTCCACGCACGTTCGGACATCGTAGCGGCGCGACGCTTCGTGCGCGCGGGCGGCGAGACGTGCGCGGAGCGCCCCGTCGCCGAGGAGGCGCAGGACCGCCTGGGCGAGGCTCTCCGCGTCCCCGGGAGGGACGAGGAGGCCCGTCTCGCCGTCCTGCAGCA
The DNA here is from genome assembly GCA_963742595.1 of uncultured Acidobacteriota bacterium. Lineage (GTDB taxonomy): Bacteria > Acidobacteriota > Vicinamibacteria > Fen-336 > Fen-336 > CAVPGH01. Next base: position 621,395 of record CAVUMT010000005.1, read on the forward strand.
CCTCGCGGCAGCCATCGACGGCGGTGGACACGATGGCCTTGCCCGACGCCATCGCCTCGAACAGGGCGAGGGGCGTCCCTTCGTAGAGCGAGGAGATGGCGAAGACGTCGAGGGCCCCCAGCAGGTCGGGCACGTCGGTGCGGTGGCCCGCGAAGACGAGGCGGTCCGCGATGCCGAGGGCGGCGGCGCGCGCCCGGAGGGGCTCCATCTGGTCGCCGTCCCCCGCGATCAGGAAGCGCGTGTCGGCTCGCGAGGCGAGGACGCGGGCCGCGGCCTCCACGAGATACCGGTGCCCCTTCTGCAGGCTGAGGCGGGCGATCGCTCCCACCACGAGCGCGTCCGGGGGCAGACCGAGGGTATGGCGGGCGGCCCGGGCCCGCTCCGGGGAGACGGGCGCGAACTCGTCGAGGGGGGCGCCGTTCCAGATGAGGCGGATGCGATCGGGGGGGACGAAGCGCTCGTGAATCAGGAAGTCGCGCGTGGAGCCGGAGACGGCGATCGCGCGATCGGTGAGGGGGGCGAGCAGCCGGTCCGCCCAGCCTTGATAGACGGGCATGCTCGGGTCGGCGAAGTGCTCGTGGAGGACGAGGGCCGCCCCCACCCGGCGGGCGGCGAGCCGGCCGAAATCGGCGGCGGCGTACCCGTGCACGTGGAGCACGCGTGCCCGGCACTCGCGGGCGACGTCCACGAGGTCTCCGAGAATACGGGGATCGAAGCGGCCGCGGCCGAGATGCCGCACGGGGATCCCCTCTTCCTCGAGCTTCCGGGAGGCGGGCTCGGGAGACTTGAGGCCGCACAGCGACACCCGGAAGCGGGCGGCGTCGTAGCGCGGGAACCACCAGGAGAAGAGGCGGGAGACGCCGTGGATGCTCGAGCCCTTCACCCCGAACTTGTCGCAGACGTGGAGGACGCTCAAAGGCATCCCCACGTTCAGGCCGCGGGGTGGGGGGCGGGGGAGCGGCGGGACGCCCAGACGAAAGCGCCCGAGAGCGAGAGCATCACGATGAGCCCGGCTCCCACCAGGCTGAACGCGAGCGCGCTCTGTCGAGGGAGGCCGACCTGGCCGAAGTAGATCACGAAGAGGCTCTCGCGGACGCCCCAGCCGTTGAAGGAGATGGGCACGGTCTGCACGAGCGTGCAGAGCGGGACCATGAGGAAGCAGGCGGACAGGCCGAGGGGGATCCGGAGGGCGTGCGCGACGGTGAAGAAGTACGAGACGACCAGCGACTGCAGGGCGACGCTCGCGAGGAGGGCCATCCAGACCGCGCCCATCTGCTCGCGGTAGACGCGCACGGCCTGCTGGACCCCCTCGAAGGGCTCGCGGAGCCAGTCGAAGCGGAGGAAACCGGTCCGGGCCATGAAGCGGCCGGCGGTGCCGGGACGGAAGAAAACGTACGCGATGGCCGTGAAGACGAGACCGAGTCCGAGGAGGACGACCCGCGCTCCCGCGAGGTGGCGAACGGCGGGGCCCCCCAGGGTGAACGCGGACACGCCGAGGAGCCAGAGTGCGCCCAACCCCAGGATGCGGTCGATGGCGACCACGGCCAGGGAGGTCGTGGTGGAGCCGGTGAGACGAGAGCCGTCGCGCACGCGGATCACGTCCCCCCCGATGTTGGTCGGGAGGAAGTTGTTGAAGAAGGTGGCCACCAGGTACGAGGCCGAGAGGTGGCGCATCGAGGCTTGAAAGCCCTGGGCGTGGAGGAGCAGCCGCCACCGCCAGGTCGAGAGGACGATCATCCCCGCGTAGATGGCGACGGCCGCGGCAAAGAGGAGGGGGTCCCCGCTTCTCACCTTCTGGAGGACGTCGTTGAGATTGGTGGTGGAGAGAAGATAGACGAGCAGCGCAAGGCTGACACCGATCTTGGCCCCCGTGAGGGCGAGTCCGCGCTTCATCGCTGGAAGTGCTGGCGGCGAGACCGGGAAGACGATCGGCCATCCCCCAACACGCCATGGTACAGTAGCTTCAGAGGATACGTCAATTTTGACACCGCGACGACTCATCGAGATCCAGGCAGAGATGGGTCGTCGCGGAAAGTCTTCCCTGGCCAAATATCAAGACCTCGTCGTCGGCAGCTCCAGCGTTTCAAAGCTGCTCCTTTTCGAGTTCGTCACCCTTTCCACCTGGATCCCCGGCGCCTTGGGCCTCTTGCTCCGGCGGTTTCTCTATCCCCTCGTGCTGGGCTCCGTCGGCAGGAACGTCGTCTTCGGTCAGGGTGTCGTGCTGCGCCACCCCGGAAAGATTCGCATCGGCGACGACGTGACGGTGGACGACCTCGTGCTCCTCGACGCCAAGGGGACCACGAATCGCGGCATCGCGATCGGGAGCGGAGTGTTCCTGGGGCGGGGGACGATCCTCTCCTGCAAGGACGGCGACATCACGCTCGGCGATCGGGTGAACATCGGCTTCAACTCCGAGATCTTCTCCGGGTCGAGCGTCACCGTGGGCCGGGACGGGCTCTTCGCCGCCTACACCTACCTGGTGGGAGGAGGTCACGAGTTCGAGGCGGCGGGACAAGCGGTCCTCGAGCAGCCTCGGACGTCGAAGGGGATAACGCTCGGTGACAACGTGTGGCTGGGGGCGGGTGCGAAGGTTCTGGACGGCGTCAGGATCGGGAGCGACGTCGTGGTGGGGGCGTCGGCGGTGGTGACGGAAGACCTGCCCGACGGTGTCGTGGCGGCGGGCTTGCCCGCGCGCGTCCTCCGGCGGCGGGACGGCGGGGGGGAGAAGGTCTAAGATGGGCCGAGAGAGCGGGCTATGAAGAAAGTGCTGGAAAAGGGCGAGCCGGAGGTGAAAGAGGGCCGGAGCTTCACCACCATATCGGGCCGGACGATCGAACCGCTTTACGGGCCGGGTCAAATCTCCGGGATCTCCTACTCTCGGGATATCGGAGATCCCGGAGTGTTTCCCTACACCCGCGGCATCCACGAGACCATGTACCGCGGGAAGGTCTGGACGATGCGGCAGTTCGCGGGCTTCGGCTCCGCCGCCCAGACGAACGCCCGCTTCAAGTACCTGCTCGACAACGGGAGCCACGGCCTCTCCGTGGCCTTCGACCTGCCGACCCTCATGGGCCGCGACCCCGAGCACCCGCTGTCGCTCGGCGAGGTGGGTAAGTGCGGCGTCGCCGTCACCTCGCTCCAGGACATGGAGACGCTCTTCGACGGCATCCCCCTCGACGACGTCACCACCTCGATGACGATCAACTCGCCGGCCGCGATGATGCTCGCCTTCTACATCCTGGTGGGCGAGAAGCAGGGCGTCCCGCAGTCGAAGCTCGCGGGCACGATCCAGGCGGACATCCTGAAGGAGTTCATCGCCCAGAAGGAGTACATCTTCCCGCCGCGGCCGAGCATGCGGGTCATCGTGGACATGATCCGCTACTGCACCGAGCACATGCCGAAGTGGAACTCGATCTCCATCTCCGGCTACCACATCCGCGAGGCGGGCAGTACCGCGGCCCAGGAGCTGGCCTTCACGCTCCGCGACGGGATCGAGTACGTGCAGTGGTGCGTGGACGCGGGGATGGACGTGGACGACTTCGCCCCTCGCCTCAGCTTCTTCTTCAACTCGCATTCCGACTTCTTCGAGGAGATCGCGAAGTTCCGGGCGGCGCGCCGGATCTGGGCGAGGACGATGAAGGAGCGCTTCGGGTCGAAGAGCCCGCGCTCCTGGATGTGCCGCTTCCACACCCAGACGGCCGGGGTCTCCCTCACCGCGCAGCAGCCCTACAACAACGTGGTCCGCACCGCCCTGCAGGCCCTCGCGGGCGTCCTCGGGGGTACGCAGTCGCTCCACACGAACTCGCTCGACGAAGCCCTCGCTCTGCCCACGGAGGAGGCGGTCACGATCGCGCTCCGGACGCAGCAGATCATCGCCCACGAGTCCGGGGTGACGAACACCCCCGATCCGCTCGGAGGGTCGTACTTCGTGGAGAAGCTCACGAACGACATCGAAGCGGAAGCGCTCGAGTACTTCCGGAAGATCGACGCCCTCGGGGGGATGGTGGCCGCGATCGAGCGCGGCTTCCCGCAGCGCGAGATCCAGGAGGCGGCCTTCCAGTTCCAGAAGGCGGTGGAGCGGAAGGAGAGGACGATCGTGGGCGTCAACGACTACGTGATGGAGGAGGGTGCGCACCCCATCCTGTACATCGACGAGAAGGTGGCGGAGGAGCAGGCGGCCCGCGTGGCCGCCCTCAAGGCCACCCGCGACGGGGAGCGCGTGCGGGCGGCCCTCGGACGGCTGCAGGAGGTCGCGCGCGGCAAGGACAACATCATGGTTCCCATCCTCGAGGCCTCCCGCGTGTACGCCACCCTGGGAGAGATGTGCGACGCGCTCCGCGAGGTCTGGGGCGAGTACGAAGAGCCCCCGATTTTTTGACGGTGACCTCCCCCCACGTGGGGAGGGATAGGGTGGGGGGTCGATGAACAAGAAGATCCGCGTCCTCGTCGCCAAGCCGGGCCTCGACGGTCACGACCGCGGAGCCAAGGTCGTGGCGCGGGCTCTGCGCGACGCGGGCATGGAGGTGGTCTACACCGGGCTCCGCCAGAGCCCAGAGCAGATCGTGGCTGCGGCCGCCCAGGAGGACGTGGACGCGATCGGCCTCTCCATCCTCTCGGGAGCCCACCTTGCGATCTGCCGCAAGGTGATCGAGCTGCTCAAGGAAAAGGGGATGGACTCCGTGCGCGTGTTCGTCGGGGGGATCATCCCTGCGCAGGACATCCCCGAGTTGAAGGCGCTCGGAGTTTCCGAGATCTTCCTTCCGGGATCTTCCACCCAGGATATGATCCGCGTCATCGAAGCGGCCGCATCCCTTCGAGCCTAAGTGCCCGGCCCGTCTCGATAAGTCTTTGACATGGCGGCACGAACGGTCTAACCTCTTTGATCGCATCCTAGCGGCGCTAGCCCCGATCGGCCCCCGGGCGCGGGGCGGGAGAGGTGATGGGCAAGAAGATCCTGCTCGCGGACGACAGCATCACGATCCAGAAGGTCATCGAGTTGACTTTCTCGGACGAGGACTTCGACGTGGTGACCGTGGGGAACGGTCGTCTCGCGATCGAGAGGGTCCAGGAGCTGCGTCCGGACGTCGTCCTTTGCGACATCATCATGCCCGAGAAGGACGGCTACGAGGTCTGCGATTTCGTCAAGAAGACCCCGGGGCTCGCCAACATTCCCGTCCTGCTGCTCACCGGAGCCTTCGAGCCCTTCGACCAGGATCGCGCGAACCGCGTGGGGTGCGACGGCTATCTGGCCAAGCCGTTCGAGCCGGAGACGCTCATCGCCAAGGTGCGCGAGCTCCTCAACCGCGCGGCCAGGCCCGCGCCCTCCGCGCCGCGTCCGGCGTCGCCGCCTCCGGTGGGAGAGAGAACGGCGGTGGCGCCGCCCGTGGGGGCGCCCTCCGCCGCGATCCCGTTCGTCGCTCCCGCGCGCGAGCCGGAGCCGTTCGCTCCGCGCCCGGCGGGGTTCGTGACCTCGACGCCCGCGCCGCGGCCCGCGGAGCCCATTCCCTTCCCGCGGGCCGCGAACGTGGCGCCGGCTCCCCCCCCCCTTCTCGACGCCGGCCCCCACTCCGGTTCCCGTTTCGGCGACGGGGGAGGCGATTCCCGTCTCGAGCTTCATCCCGGACGAGCCTTTCGAGGATCTGGACGCGGGCAGCCTGAGCGGGGAAGAGAGCTCGACGGGTAGCCCCGCGCCCGCTCCCTTCTCCCCGCCCCGCGAAGAGCTCCTCCCCATGACGCCCGAGGAGTCGCGGTCGCTCTCCGCTCCGGCGGAAGACTCGTCCTCCACGGTGATGTTCAAGGCCGAGTCGCTTCCCTGGAACGCGGCGACTGCCCCCACGCCGGTCCCGTCCCCCGGGCCGCCTCCGCCCCCTCCTCCGGCGCCGCTCCCCGCGGCGTTGCCCGAGGAAGCGGTCCCGGTCGCCGAGGAGATGGCCGAGCTTCCGGTCTTCGAGGAGGTCATCGAGGAGGAGGTGGAGTTCTCGCCGGCCATGGCGGCGACCCCGCCTCCGCTCGTCGAGATGCTCGCCAACGAAGAGCCGCCTACGCCCCCCCCGCCCGCGTATTCGGCGCCCGTCTATGCGCCTCCGGTGTACACGCCCCCGCCTCCGGTATACACGCCCCCAGCCGTCGTGGCGCCGCCTCCGGTAGCACCTCCTCCGGCGGTGGAGATAGCACCTCCGCCTCCTGCGCCGGTGTACGTGGCGCCGGCGCCTCCGTCGGTCGTCGACCCCCCGCTGCCCCCGCCGGTGACCGAGATCGCCGACCTCGCACCCCCGCCACCCGAGGCCGCCTCTTTCGAGGATCTCGCGGTGAGCGCCCCCGCGGCCGCCGAAGCACCGCCGTCCGAAGCGGCGGGGGTGACGGTGCCCGTCGACATGGTGGAGAAGATCGCCCAGCGCGTGGTCGCGCAGATCTCGGAGAAGGTGGTCCGCGAGATCGCGTGGGAGGTCATTCCCGATCTCGCCGAGGCAATGATCCGGGCCGAGATCGAGCGCCTCAAGGGCGAGCTGCAGCGTCTCTAGCGTCCTTCGCCGCTTGATCACGCTCGACCCCTCGACTCTGAGCGCACACTTCGACTCTCGCGAGGCCGAGGAGAGGTGGGACTCCCGCTGGCGGGAAGCGGGGGCCTACCGCTTCCACGAGGAGGCCGCGGGCGACGCCTTCGTGATCGACACGCCGCCCCCCACGGTGTCGGGGTCGCTGCACGTGGGCCACGTCTTCAGCTACACACAGACGGACGTGCTCGCCCGATACCAGCGCATGCGGGGGAAGAACGTCTTCTACCCGATGGGCTGGGACGACAACGGCCTCCCCACCGAGCGCCGCGTCCAGAACTACTTCCACGTACGCTGCGAGCCGGCTGTCCCCTACGAGCCCGGCCTCCGGCTGCCGATGGCAGACGACGCTCTCCGCAAGTCGCCGCCGCGAAGGGTCTCTCGCGCAAATTTCATCGAGCTGTGCCTCGAGCTGACGGCGGAGGACGAGAAGGCGTTCAAGTCGCTCTGGCAGCGTCTGGGTCTCTCCGTCGACTGGTCGCTCGAGTACTCGACGATCAGCGCGCACAGCCGAAGGCTGGCCCAGGAGAGCTTCCTCGACCTCCACCGCAAGGGGCACGTCTACAGCGTGGAGGCGCCGACTCTCTGGGACGTGGACTTCCGGACCGCGGTGGCTCAGGCCGAGGTCGAGGACCGCCCGCAGCGCGGGGCCTTCCACAAGCTGCGCTTTACGCTCGAAGACGGAGAGGGCGAGTTCGTGATCGCCACCACGCGGCCCGAGCTGCTCGCGGCCTGCGTCGCGGTGGCCGCACATCCCGACGATCCGCGGTACCAGCCGTTCTTCGGAAGGAAGGCCCGGACCCCCCTCTTCCTCGCCCCCGTGGTCGTGTTCGCGAGCCCGCTCGTCGATCGCGAGAAGGGGACGGGCATCCTCATGGTCTGCACGTTCGGCGACGCCACCGACGTGCAGTGGTGGCGCGAGCAGTCGCTGCCCCTCCGGCAGATCCTGGGCCCCGAGGGACGCCTCGCCCCCGTAACGTTCGGAGGCGACGCCTGGCCCAGCGGGGATGCGGAGAAGGCCAACGCGGCCTACGCCGCGCTTCAGGGCAAGTCGGTCAAGGAGGCACAGAAGGCGATCGTCGAGCTTCTCCGGGCGCCGGAGAGCTCCTCCGCCGGCGACGGCCGGCCCGCCCTCGTGGCCGAGCCGGAGGCGGTGGAGCACCCCGTGAAGTTCTACGAGAAGGGCGACCGTCCCCTCGAGTTCATCACCACCCGGCAGTGGTTCGTGCGGCTGCTCGACAAGAAGGAGGCGCTCGTCGCCAACGGGGACCGGATCGTCTGGCACCCCGACTTCATGCGTCTCCGCTACCGGACCTGGACGGAGAACCTGAACCTCGACTGGTGCATCTCCCGGCAGCGCTTCTTCGGAGTGCCTTTCCCAGTCTGGTACCCCGTGGACGCGCAGGGCCGCACCGAGTTCGACAAGCCCATTCTCGCCGACGTGAAGTCGCTGCCCGTGGATCCCGTCGCGGAGGTCCCTCCCGGGTACTCGGAGGCGCAGCGCGGCCAGCCCGGCGGCTTCCGTGGGGACGCGGACATCTTCGACACGTGGTTCACGAGCTCGCTCTCCCCGCAGATCGTGACGGGATGGACGGGGGCGCCGGAGCGGCACCGGCGGCTCTTCCCGATGGACCTCCGGCCCCAGAGCCACGAGATCATCCGGACCTGGGCGTTCTACACGATCGTGAAAGCCCTCCTCCACGAGGACGCGATCCCCTGGCGCCACGTGGCGATCTCGGGCTGGGTGCTCGATCCCGACCGCAAGAAGATGTCGAAGAGCAAGGGCAACGTCGTCACCCCCATGCACCTCCTGGATCAGTACGGCTCGGACGCGGCCCGGTACTGGTCGCTCAGCGCGCGACTGGGGACGGACACCGCGTTCGACGAGAAGGTCTTGAAGGTGGGGCGGCGGCTCGTCACGAAGCTCTTCAACGCCTCCAAGTTCGTCCTGTCGCAGACGGGGCCGGAGGGGCCCGTGACCTCCGAGCTCGATCGGAGCTTCCTCGCCCGCCTGCGCGAGACGGTGGAGCAGGCCTCGCAGGCCATGGACGAGTACGAGTACGCGGCCGCCCTCGACGCCGTGGAGCGCTTCTTCTGGAGCGGCTTCACCGACACGTACGTGGAGATGGTCAAGGCCCGGGCCCGCAGCGAAACGGACGCGGCGGGGCGCGCGTCCGCGCTCGCGACCCTCCAGCTCGCGCTCAAGACGCTCCTCCGGCTATTCGCGCCCTTCCTGCCCTTCATCACCGAGGAGGTGTGGTCCTGGGGCTTCGCGAAGTCGGAGCGGGCCCCTACGATCCACCGCGCCCCCTGGCCGGGGGACGCGGAGCTCGCGGGCATCCCTCCCGTCGACGGGGGAGGGGCCGTCTTCGCGGCGGCGATCGCGTTCCTCGAAGCCGTCAATCGAGCCAAGAGCACGGGGGGAGCGAGCGTGGGCCGGCACGTAAAGCACCTCGTGGCGGCGGCGAGCCCGCGCACCGCCGACCTCTTCGCGCGCGCCCAGGACGACGTGCTCGCCGCGGCCCGCGTCCTGCAGCACCGCCTGGAGCGGCGCGAGGGCCTGGAAGAGGGAACCTTCGAGGTGGTGGAGATCGAGTTGGCCACGCCCCCCGCGCCCGACGTCTGAGGCGAAAACGCGATTGAGCGTCGAGGAACTCGTCGCGCGCGCCCTCGCCGAAGACGTCGGGGAGGGAGATCTCACCACGCTGGCCACGGTGTCCGAGAACGCTCAGGCGCGGGGGGTGTTTCTCGCCAAGCAGGACCTGGTCGTCTCCGGCTTGGACGTGGCCGCACTCGTGTTCAGGGCCGTCGACACACGGGTGGTCGCCGAGCCGCGGGTTGCCGAAGGAGAGCGCGCGCTCTCACGGTCGATATTGGGGACTGTTGTGGGCCCCGCGCGCGCCCTGCTGACCGGGGAGCGAGTGGCCCTGAACTTCCTCCAGCGGCTCTCGGGGGTGGCCACGGTCACGCGGGCGTTCGTGGAGGCGGTGGCGGGCACGAAGGCGAGGATCCGCGACACGCGGAAGACGACGCCGCTCCTGCGGGGCCTCCAGAAGCGCGCCGTCGAGGCCGGGGGAGGGGTGGCGCACCGGTCGGGTCTCGATACGGGCGTCCTCATCAAGGACAACCACGTGCGGCTCGCCGGGGGCGTCGGCGAGGCCACGCGTCGCGCGCGCGCCGCGGCGTCGGGTGCTTTGGTGGAGGTGGAGGTCGAGAGGAACGACCAGATCGAGGAGGCCCTGCGCGCGGGTGCGGAGATGCTCCTCCTCGACAACTTCTCGCCGGAGGGGGTTCGCGAGGCGGTGGCGGTAATCGCGGGCCGCGTCCCGGTGGAGATCTCGGGGGGCGTGACGCTGGAGACGGTGCGCGCGTACGCGGAGGCCGGGGCCGACTACATCGCGGTCGGAGCGCTCACGCACTCCGCGCCCTCCTGCGACATCTCGCTGGAGATCGAGTCGGGGCCATGAAGACGGCCCTCCTGGAGGAGCTGCGGGCGCGCGGGTGCCCCTGGCCGGCTCCGGTGGAGCACCACCGGTCGCTCGCGTCCACGAGCGACCGGCTGAAGGAACGGGCCCGGGAGGGCGCTCCCGCGTGGACGGTGGCGCTCGCGGACGAGCAGACCGCCGGGCGGGGACGGCAGGGGCGCCCCTGGGCGTCGCCTCGGGGCGGCCTCTACCTGTCGGTCCTCGTTCGGCCCACGTCGGCGCAGGCTTCGCTCCTGCCGCTGGCCGCAGGGGTGGCGGTGGCGGAAGCCCTGGAGACGTTCGGAACGAGCGCCCGACTGAAGTGGCCGAACGACGTGGTCTTCGAGGGCCGCAAGGTCGCGGGCATTCTCGCCGAAGCGTCCTCGAGCGCCTCCGCTCTGGACTGGGTGGTGCTGGGCATCGGCGTGAACCTGGATGCGGCCGTACTTCCGGAAGCGGTGGCGGGAGAAGCGGCGGCGCTCTCGGTCGCCGGACCGAGGGACGAAGTGCGCATAGCACTCGCGGCCGCGGTCCTGGTGCGTCTGACCGTCTGGTATGATGCCCTCGAAAAGCGGGAAGCGTCGGTCGTAGCGGCCTGGCGTGAGCGGTCGGTGCCGTGGTGGGGCCAGCCGGTCGAGGTGGGGGCGGGGGAGCGCATCCTGCGCGGCCTGGCTCGCGACGTCGACGACAGGGGAGCCCTCCTTCTCGAGCTCGAGGACGGCGCGATCGTGACCGTGCTCGCCGGGGAGGCTCGGGCCCTTCGCCTCCGGGAGCCATCCGAGAGACAGGAATGAGCGTCCTTCTCACCGTCGACGTGGGCAACACGAACACCGTGCTCGGCGTGCACGACGGAGCCGACCTCAAGATCCACTGGCGGCTCACCACTCGCCGCGAGCAGACGGCCGACGAGTACGGCATCCTCGTGCGCAGCCTCTTCGCGGCTTCGGGCTTCGAGCCGGCGCGGGTGGAGGGCGTCGTCCTCGCGAGCGTCGTCCCTCCGCTCACCCCGGTGCTCGTGACCCTGAGCAAGCAGTACCTGGGGCACGAGCCCCTCGTCATCGAGCCCGGCGTGCGCACGGGCATGCCCATCCTGTACGAGCCGCCCGGCGACGTGGGAGCGGACCGCATCGTCAACGGGGTGGCCGCCTTCGCCGCCTACGGAGGGCCCGTGATCGTCGTCGACTTCGGGACCGCCACCACCTTCGACGTGGTCACGAAAAAAGGGGAGTACGTGGGAGGTGTCATCTGCCCGGGAGTGGGGATCAGCGCGGACGCGCTCTTCCAGAGGGCGGCGCGCCTGCCCCGCGTGGACGTGCGCAACCCCGGCCGCATCATCGGCCGCTCCACGGTGGGCTCCATCCAGTCCGGGCTCTACTTCGGCTACGCCGCGATGTGCGAGGGCATCATCGCGCGCATCCGCGCGGAGCTCGCGCCGGAGACGGCGCGGGTGGTGGCCACCGGCGGCCTCGCCCAGTCGCTCGCCCCCGACGTTCCCGCGATCGAGGCCGTGGACCCCGTGCTCACTCTCACCGGCCTCCGGCTCATCTGGGAGCGCAACAGGAAGCCGTGAGCCCGGGAGGCGGGTGCTCCCCTCGGTCCGATCCCGAGGCGACCTACTACCAGACGATCGAGGAGTTCTTCGTGTCGCGCCGGGGGGATCCCCTGTTCCTGTCGAACGCGGACTGGAACCTCATCCGGAAGTGGCGTGAGGCGGGCCTCCCCCTGCGCATCGTGCTGCGGGGGATCCAGGACGCGCTCGACGCCCACGCCCACGGCTTCAGCCGGGACCAGCGCGTGGGAAGCCTCGCCTACTGCGCCCGCGAGGTGGAGGCCGCGCGCGACCGCTGGTCGGAGGCCTTGACACTCGGGGGCGGCCCCACCGGGCTCGACTTGCGCGCGATCCTGGAAGGCTTCGCCCGCGATCTCGTGGCGGCGCGCTCCCTGGGTCCCCAGGGGTCGAAGGCGGCGGCGGCGGCGGCGGAAGCCATCCGCACGGGCGTGCGACAGGGGAGGCTCGAGGAGGTGGAGACATGGCTCGCCGCGCAGGAAACCGTGGTGGTGGCGGGGATCCGCGCGGACGAGGGCCCGGAGGCCGTGGAGAGGCTGGACGCCGAGATCGCGAGGACGCTCGCTCCCTACCGTGAGCGGATGCCCGCGCGCGTGCTCGAGCGGTTGCGCGCGGACTCACGGGTGCGCCGCCTCCTGGAGAAGCACGGACTTCCGCGCCTGAGCCTCTTCCACCTGGACTCGCGCGAGTCGGCGGGCGTGCGCTCGTGACCGCGCGCGGTCTCGCTCCCGGAGACCAGGTCGAGGTCACGGTGGAGAAGGGCGTCTACCGCGGCCTCGGTCTCGCCCGCCACGAAGGGCAAGTCGTCTTCGTCCCCCGCGCCTTCCCCACGGACCGCCTGCGCGTGCGCGTGGAGACGGCCCGCCCCGGGTACGTCCAGGGTCGGGCGGAGGCGCTGCTCACGCCCTCGGCGGAGCGGCGGCCAAGCCCCTGCCCCTACGTGCCGCGCTGCGGCGGCTGTGCGTACCAGGAGCTCGACTACGCGGCGCAGCTCCGGCTGAAGGAGGACGTGCTCCGGGAATCGCTCCGGCGGGCGGGCGCTTCGTGGGAGGGGACGATCGGGGTGCGCGGGTCGCCCGAGGAGGGGTGGCGCCTGCGCGCTTCCCTTCACGTGCAGGTCCGGGGAGAGGAGGTGCTTCTCGGGCTCCACGAGGAGGGTACGCGGCGCGTGGTCGACTTGGACCACTGCCTGCAGCTCTCGACGACGATGAACGCGGCCGTGCGGGGGATGCGCGCCGCGCTCCGGGGGCGGCCCGACCTCGCGCGGCGCGTGCGGGGGCTCGACCTCCTGGAGTCGCCGCCGGCGGACTCGCTCGTGGCCGCGGTCGAGACCGACCTCCCGGCATCCGAGGCGGTCAAGCTCGCGGCGGTCGCGGAGGGCGCTCCGGGTCTCACCGGCTTCGGGGCGATCGTTTCCCACCCCGCGCGATTCCTGGCCCTTCGCGGAGACCCGCACGTGAGGGCGAACGTGGCCGGATTCACGCTGCGCGCCCACGTTTCGTCGTTCTTCCAGGGCAACCGCTACCTCTACGACGAGTTGGCGCGGACGGTCGTGGGTCTCGTGCCCCCGGGGGGGCCGGTGCTCGACTTGTACGCGGGCGTCGGGCTTTTCGCCCTCCCCCTCGCTCCGGGCGCGTCCGAGGTCCTCGCCGTGGAGGCGAGCCCCTCTGCGGTCGACGACGCGACGGCCAACGTCGAGGACGCGCGTCTCCCGAACGTTCGGGTCCTCCGTGCGGAGGTGGAAGAGGCCCTGCGCCAGCGACGTCCGCAAGGCGAGGAGCGGATCGTCCTCGATCCGCCGCGCACGGGAGCGGGCGCGGTGGTGGCGGCGCTCGTCGCCGATCGGCGGCCTCGCGCCGTCGTCTACGTCTCCTGCGATCCGCCCACTCTCGGGCGCGACCTGGCCGCCTTCGCGCGTCACGGGTATCGCCCCGATCACGTCGAGGCGTTCGACCTCTTCCCGGACACGTATCACCTCGAAACGGTGGTGCGACTGGTCCCCGCCTTGTGACGGTTTCGAAACTGTCCTGATCCGTCGCCATCGCCCGCCGCCCGCGACCTAGAGTCGCGCAACCATGCCGCGTCCCCTTCTTCTCCTGGCGGTTGCGATGGCCCTCGGCTGCCTGGCGGGAGAGGCGGCGGGCCGGCCGTCGATTGCCGCGCTCCTCGGCCTCGCGGGAGCGCTCCTGGCGCTGGCTCTTCGGACGCCGTCGGGCCGGCCGGCGGCGATGGCGTTGGCCGCGGCGGCCCTGGCCTTGGGGGCAGCGGCCGCCGGCCTGGAGCGACTGGCTCACGAGAGCGTCCCTCTGCGGGTCCGGGTGGAGGCGCAGGGGGACGTAGCGGCGCCGGTGCTTCTCGAGGGGCGGGCGCGAGGGGACGGAGAAAATGGGCCGGACCGGCTGCGCCTCGTGCTCGACGTCGAGCGCGTGACGACGACGGGCCGTGCCCTGCAGTGTCCCGGCCGAGTCCGCGTCGACGTCTTCGGCCGGTCGGAGCGACCGGAGATCCGGAGTGGCGATCGCGTTCGGGCGTGGGCCTCCCTCCGTCGAGTGACCGGGTACCGGAACCCCGGAGCCGACTCGGCGGAGATCTGGGCCCGGCACGAAGGACTGGCTGCGGTCGCGCAGGTCAAGAGCGCGCAGCTCGTCGAGGTAGCACCGGAAGCCGGGGGCATGGCGCGCGCCCGGAGCTGGGCGCGACGGGCGCTCGCGCGCTTCGTCCCCCCCGGACAGGAGGAGTCGCTCGTTCGCGCCATGGTGCTGGGTGACCGGGCCGGCCTCGACGAGCGGACGGCCGAGGCCTTCCGTGTGTCCGGGACTTATCACGTCTTGGCCCTCTCCGGCGCGCAGGTGGCGCTCGTGGCCGGCCTCGTCGTGGCCCTCGTGCGTCGGCTGCGGGGGTCGCCCGCCCTTCAGGCCGTGCTCGGCGGCGGCGTGGCCGCCCTCTACGCCGTCTTCGTCGGCGGGGACGTGCCGGTGGTCCGGGCGAGCCTCATGGCCATCGTGCTGCTCGGCGGACGCGCCCTCGACCTGGATGCGGACCTCGCCAACCTCCTCGGCCTCGCCGCGCTCGTCCTGCTCGTCCACCGTCCCTCGAACGTGACCGACGTGGGGTTCCAGCTCTCCTTCGGGGCGACGCTCGGCCTCGTCGTCCTCACTCCCGCCCTGGCCGCGGGTCTTCCCCGCCTGCCGCTCGGCACGGAAAGGGCCGTTGCCGCCTCGCTCGCCGCCCAGGTCGCACTCGTGCCCCTTCTCGCCCTGCACTTCCACCGCATCGCCCCCGCGGGGATCGTGCTGAACCTCCTGGCCGTGCCCCTCTCCTCCGCGGTCCTCCTCGCCGGACTTCTCGTTCTGGCGTGCGCGGGGATCGCGAGCGCTCTCGCCGCCTTAGCCGGCGGGGTCGCGTGGCTGGCCGCACACGCACTCCTGCGGTCCGGCGAGCTCGGCCTCGCATCGCCGCTCCTCGATCCGAGGATGCCCGCTCCGTCCGTCCTCGCCTGGTGCGTCTACGGGGTGGGCCTCACGCTTCTCGTTCGCGGCCGGAGGGCACGGGGCCTCGTGGCGATCGCGATCTCGAGCGCGCTCATCCTCGCCGGGCCGGGGCCCCGGGGTATCGACGGCCGGCTCCACCTGACCGTGCTGGACGTGGGCCAGGGAGACGCCATCGTGGTTCGCTCTCCGAGCGGGCGGGTGCTGCTCGTGGACGCGGCCGCGGCTCTGGAGGGCCGCTTCGACCTCGGAGAATCCGTGGTCGCGCCGTTTCTCTGGAGCTTCGGGGTGAGGCGGATCGCGACGATGGTGCTCACGCACGCCCATCCGGACCACGTCGGAGGCGTGCCCTTCCTCCTCCGCGCGTTCGGCGTGGACGAGGCTTGGGAGGGACCCGCACCTTTGCGGGAGAGGAGCTACCGGCGGGTCGACGAAGCGCTTCGGGATTCGGTGGTCGCACGCCGGTCGGTGGCCCGAGGCGTCGCGGAAGACTGGGACGGGGTGCGCCTCCGGGTGATCGGGCCGGTGCCGGGCCGCCCTCCGCGCGACGTGCGAAACGACGACTCGGTCGTCCTCGCGCTCGAGTACGGCGCGGTGCGCATGCTGCTCACCGGCGACATCGAGAAGGGCGCCGAGGAGATGCTGTCCCCGGGGGCGGCGCTCGTCCTCAAGGTCCCGCACCACGGGAGCCGCTCGAGCAGTGCCCCCCGCTTCGTGGCGGCCGTCTCGCCGCGCGTCGCCATCGTTTCGGCCGGTCGGCGCAATGCTTTCGGGCATCCGCACCCCGAGGTGGTGGACCGCTACGAGCGGCAGGGAGCGCTCGCCCTCCGGACGGATCGGGACGGAGCGGTAACCGTGTCCACCGACGGCAACCGCGTGTGGGTGAGCACCTTCGGGAGCGGTTTCAAGGTGCGCATTCGCTGAGCGGTGCTTCAAGTGTGCTAACATTCTTAGGCTCAGTCCCTGATGAACGGGGGATGGTCAAGGGCACCTAACGTGTTGAAGGGTGGGCGGTAGAGGGCCGCGAAACGGCGGGGGATGAGCGACAGGGACAGACCCTTCACGGTCAGCGACCGGCGACACTTTACTCCGGACGGCGAGCCCCGGAGCGAGCCCGTGCGGCCGACCGCCACGACCGCGGAGCGCAACGAAGAGCCCTCCCCGAGCCGACTCGGGAACGCCGCCGGCCCCGCGGCGGAGAAGGCCGATTTCTCGACCTTTGTCGTCTCGGTGGCCGGGCAAGCGATGGCTCTCCTCTCCGGGGAGGGGCTGCCCGAGGACGCCTCGCCCGAAGAACGGCTCGAGGGAGCGCGTTCGATCATCGCGATCCTCGAGATGCTCAAGGACAAGACGGATGGGCGACGCACCGCGCCCGAGGACGAGGTGCTCGAGGGCCTCCTCTTCGAGCTGCGCATGGGGTATGTGGCCAAGGCCAGGGTGACCGGGGCGTGAGGTGCGCGCTCGCGGCGACGCTTCTCAGCCTGTTCGCGCTGCCCGCGCTGGCCGCTCGCCCCGAGAAGGTCGTCGACGTTCGGGGATCCCAGGTCGCGGGTACGAGCTTCGAGGCGCTGTGGGCCTCCTACCTGAAGGCGGACCGGGCGGGGGACGGCGAGAACGCCCGACGCACCTTCGCGGAGATCCGGCGCCTCCGCATCGAGCGGAACGTGCTGAACCTGGACGCCCTCGGGCTGGCCCTCGTGGCTCAAGGGGAGGAGCGCCTCACGAAGGGAGAGCTCGAGCGCGCGGAGCAAGCGTTCCGGAGCGCGATCGCCCTCGCGCCGAACCTGCCGGACGGACACCTCGGCCTCGCCCTCGTGGAGGCGAAGAGGGGCCCCCTCGGTGTCGTCTCCGCGATCGGCGACATGAACGCGGGGTCGCTCGCGCGGCTGCCCACCCTTCGCGGCGAGCTTCTGGCCCTGACGCTCCTCGTCCCGGCGGCTCTCCTCGTCGCCCTCGCCGTGACCACCGTATTCGGATTCGCGATGCTCGTCCGGCACGGCGGTCTCCTGCGGCACGACCTGATGGAATCGGTGGGGCCGGCCCGCAGCCGCTCCGTTTCCCTGGCCTTCTGGGTGGTGCTGCTCTCCCTGCCGGTGGTGAGCTTTCAGGGCTACGGGTGGCTTCCCCTGTGGTGGCTCGCCCTGCTCTTCGTTTACATGAGCCTCCTCGAGCGGGCGGTCGCCGTCCTCCTGCTTCTCGTGACGGTGGCCGTCGGTCCGATGGTGGGGTTCCTGGAGTCGCGGCTGCTCGCGGCCCGCAATCCCCTCTTCTGGGCGGCCGCGTCGGCGCTGGACGGGGGATCCGATCCCCGCGCGCTCGCCGAGCTGGACGCCGCCCTCAAGAAGACTCCAGACGATCGCGACCTCGTCTACCTCCTGGCCGTGCACCAGAAGAAAGCGGGGAGGTACGACGACGCGGCGCAGCTCTATCGGGCGGTCCTCCAGGCGGACCCGAACGACCTCATCGCGAAGAACAACCTCGCCAACCTCGAGTACGCGCGGGGAGAGATTTCCTCGGCGATCGCACGGTACCAGCAGGGGGCGGCGGAGGAAGGCCCCTCCAGGCAGGCGGCGACGATCTTCTACAACCTGTCCCTGGCTCTTCTCCAGAAGTTCGATTTCGATGCCGCGCGGGAGCCGCGCAGCCACGCCGACCGACTCGACCCGGAAGCGGTTGCGATGTACGACCGCTCGTGGAAGTACGACAACGCGAACTACGCCGTGGTGGACCTGAACCTCACCCACGAGCAGGTGTGGGCCAAGTTCGCGGGAGCGCCCTCGGGCGTGGGCGCGCGGAACGTCGTGGCTGCGACTCCTCCCGTGGCCGCGGCCTCCCTTTCGAAGTGGGTCGTCAACCGCTTCACCGGCGCGGTCGCGGCCTTCGTGCTCGTGGTGATGCTCGTCTCCTTCTGGCGTGGCCGTCGATCCTTCACGATGCACTGCGTCAAGTGCGGAACGGCTTTCTGCCGCCGGTGCCACCTGGGGGCGGTCATCGGAGACCTGTGCACGCAGTGCCACCACCTGTTCATGGTGCGCGACGGTGTCTCGGGTCCCGCCCGCAACAAGAAGCTCATGGAAGTGCAGAAGGTGGACGCCCGTCGCAGCCGTATTTTCCGGCTCCTCTCCGTCCTTTCCCCGGGGGCGGGCCAGCTCTACGCGCAGCGGACGCTCTTTGGCTTCGCCCTCGTGGTCGTCTGGTACGTCATCGGGGTCGTCGCCCTCCTCGCGGGGAGGGTCATTGCGGTGACGGAGGCGCCCTCCGCCCTCACCAAGCCGTGGGGCCTGGGCCTCGCCGCCGCCTTCCTGGCGATGACGTGGCTTCTCGCCAACCACGTTCGTCCCGAGTTCGAGTCGGCGGCTCCCGTTCGTCGCACGGGCGCCCCCCGGCGCGGACGGGCGGCCTGAGGTAGCGATGGCCCTCGAAGGAACGATCAAGGACTTCGGGCTTCCCGACATCTTCCAGCTCATCGGGCTGCAGCGGAAGACCGGGATCCTCACCCTCAACAACGAGAAGGAGACGGTGACCGTCGCCTTCGAGAACGGGATGGTGGTCACCGCGGACGCCGACTCGAAGCGGCTCGAGGACCGGCTCGGCAACGTGCTCGTGAAGCAGGGCAAGCTCAGCAAGGAGCGGCTGGACGAGGCGCTCCTGACCCAGAAGCAGACCCTGCAGCGGCTGGGGCACATCCTCGCCACGAACGACTACATCACCGGGAAGGACCTGAAGGACGCCCTGCAGGTCCAGGTGGCCCAGATCGTCTTCAAGGTGTTCCGCTGGCGCGACGGCAACTACAGCTTTGCCCCCGCGGAGAGCGTCGACTACGATCGCGACAACTTCGTCCCCATGAGCGCGGACTTCATCCTGATGGAAGGGATCCGCATGGTGGACGAGTGGCCCATCATCGAAAAGAAGATCCCTTCGTTCGACATCGTGTACCGCGCGGTGGTCGATCCCTCGATGATCGAGGTGGGGGTGGGAGGATCGGAAGACCTCGGCCTCTCCGGCCCCCGGCGCGCCGCGAGCTCCACGAGCAAGATCCGCCTCACCCCCGACGAGGAGCGCATCTTCCGCAAGGTGGACGGCGTGCGCACGGTGCAAGGAGTGATCGACACCACCGGGCTCGGCGAGTTCGAGGTGTGCCGGACGCTCTTCGACTTCCTGAACCGCAACATCATCGCCCCGGTGGGGCGGGGCGAGGCGCGGATGGCGGTGGAGGAGGCGGACGAGGGCATCGCCTCCGCCACCCCGGGGTACGTCGTGGTCGCGCTCGTGGCGCTCCTGTCGGTGGCGGGAATGCTCGCCCAGCTCCGCACGCCCTTCGCGGTCACGGGGCAGGGCTCCGGGCTCACGGGGATCTACACGCTCGTCGTGGACGGCGTCGGCCTCAACCGCCTGCAGCGCCTCGACCGGGGGCTGCAGGCGCACTACCTCCTGTCGGGCGCCCCCGCGCGCTCCCTGGGCGACCTCGTCTCGGAAGGGCTGGCGGACGGAGCCTACGTCAAGGACCTGACCGACCGCCCCTACCACTATGTGCCGAACGCGAACGGCTACCTTCTGAGTGCTTTGGACGAGAGCGGAAGGGACAGGCCGGGCTTCGTGATCGAGCGAAACCTGCCCTGAGCGGGGAGTCCGTCCAGGATCGTCGAATGCAAAGGGTTCGGCTCAACGACCTCGAGCCCCGGGGCTGGCCCGCTCCGGTGGTCACCGTGGGGAACTTCGACGGGGTCCATCGCGGCCACCAGGCCCTGGTGGGGGCGGCGGTCGAGGGGGCGAAGGCCGCCGGCGGCGTGTCCGTCGTGCTCACCTTCGACCCGCACCCCTCGCGGGTGCTCAGCCCGGACCGGGCCCCCGAAGCGCTGGTCACGGCGGACCAGAAGGAGGAGCTCCTCGAGCGGCTGGGAGTGGACCGCATGGCGCTCCTTCCCTTCACGACGGAGCTGTCGGTCCTCACGCCGCCGGAATTCGCCGCCGCGGTCCTGCGGCACGCGCTCGGGGCTCGCCGCGTGGTCGTGGGCACCAACTTCCGCTTCGGTCGGGGCCGTTCGGGCGATGTCGCGCTCTTGCGCCGGCTGGGGGCGGACCTGGGATTCGACGTGGTGGCCGTGGAGCCCGTCTTCCACGAAGGCGCTCCGATCAGCAGCACGCGCATCCGGGAGGCTCTGGCCCGGGGGGCGGTGGAAGCCGCTCGGGACCTGCTGGGCCGCCCCTTCTTCGTGGACGGGGAGGTGGTACGCGGAGACGGCCGGGGGAGGACGATCGGCATCCCCACGGCCAACCTCGCCCTGCGCAACGAGACCCTCCCTCGTCCCGGCGTCTACGCGGCCACCGCGCGGCTCCTTCCCGAGGGGGGGTTGCGCGCCGCGGTGGTGAACCTGGGGCGGCGCCCGACCTTCGGAGGGGGGAGACGACGCTCGAGGCTCACCTCCTGGATTTCGACGGCGACCTTTACGGAGCCGCAGTGCGCGTGGAGTTCCGGGAGCGGCTGCGCGACGAGAAGCGGTTCGACGGGCCGGAGTCCCTGGTGAAGCAGATCCGCGAGGACATCGACGCCGGGCGGCGGTCCCTCGCCGCGGACGGCGTCGTCATGGAAAAGCCCTGAAGGCGCCCTTCGGCGCGGCTCGCGCGTGGAGCCTGTCCGAGGCTATAGTCGCCGAAGAGAGATGACCGATCTCGAGATGCAGACGCGCGAGGTGGACGACGTGGTCCTCCTCTATCCTCGGGGCTTCATCAACGCCCACACGGTGCGGCGGTTCGAAGAGGAGATCCAGAAGGCGCTCGACCGCCGCCGCTACAACATCGTCCTGAGCTGTGCGGGCCTGCAGTACATCGCAAGCGCGGGCCTGGGGGCGATCATGGGCGCCATCGAGGAGATCCGGACGAACGGCGGAGACCTGCGGATGAGCGACCTGAACGAGACCGTCCGCAACATCTTCGAGATCCTCGGGTTCACCCATCTGTACCGGATCTTCCCCTCGGAGATGGAGGCGGTCCTGAGCTTCCGCCACGAGGGTGAGGGCAAGGCTTGAGGGCGCGCTCCGGGAAGCCGGCGCGAAAGGCCGCTCCGAGGCGGGGAGGCCCCGCGACGGCGACAGCCACGCTCGTGCTGCGCCTGCCCAGCGACACCGCGTTCCTCGGGGTGGTGCGTGAGGTCACGAAGAAGATGGCGGAGGCGGCCGGCTTCGACGCGTCCGTCGCGCACGGCGTGGCCCTCGCCGTGGACGAGGCGACGACGAACGTGCTCGAGCACGCTTACGGGGGGGCGACCGACCGCGAGGTCGAGCTCCGCTTCGAGGACCGCGGGGAGAGCCTCCGCATCGAGGTAGTGGACAACGGGGCCGCCGTCGACCCGCGCGCCGTGCCGCGCGTCGATCTCTCGCGCTATGCGACCGAGCGCCGGAAAGGCGGTCTCGGGGTGCATCTCATGGGCAAGATCATGGACTCGGTGACGTTCCGCCGCGAGGGCGGTCGGAACGTCTGCCAGCTGGTCAAGAAGAAAACGACCGCTTCCCACGGCTGATCCGAGCGCCCATGCTCACGCCTGTCGTCTTCCCCTACCAGCGGGCGCTCGACGAGTTCCGCCGTGAAGGACGCGAGCCTCCGCTCCTGAAGCGGATGTCCGAGCTCATCTCGCTGCTCGACCTCACGACGACCCTCAGCTCCGGGCTCGCCGGGGAGGAGATCCTCGACGCGGCCCTCCTCACCGTCATGGGAGAGCTCCAGGTCGGGCGGGGCGCTCTCTTCGTGCGGGACCCCGACGGGGCCTACCGGAAGCGGGCGAGCCGCGGGCTTCCCGCCGGCAGCCCCGACACTCTCGCGGCGGACGCGGTTCCGGGGGAAGCCGGGCGGGCAGAGGGACCGGCGCGGGACGCCCTCGGGCTCGAGCTCGTGTGCCCCGTGACGAAGGCGGGGAAGGCCATCGCCTTCCTGGGGTTCGGCCCTCGGGCAGGGGGAGGGGCCTACGGGGACGAGGAGGTGACGTTCCTCAGGAGCGTCGCCGCTTGTGCGGCCACGCCGATCGAGAACGGCCTCATCCACGACGAGCTGCAGCGGGTCAACCAGCGACTCTCCGTCAAGGTCTTCCAGCTCCACAACCTGTTCGACGTGAGCCGCGAGCTGACCGCAAGCCTCGACGAGGACGCGATCCGCAGCCTGTTCGCGACGACGGTCATGGGACATTTCGTGGTCTCGCGTTGCGCCATCTACACGTTGGGGCCGGAGGGCCTCGCGGTGGTCCACGAGCGGGGCGTGAAGAGCGACGATCCGACGCCCGTGCCCCCGGGGGAGTCGCTGCGCGCGCTCATAGCACTCCGCGGACCAACCGCGGTGCGCGAGATGGCGGAGGGGCCGGTGAAGGATCGGCTCTTGCGCTCGCGAATGGGCCTCGCGGTGCCCCTCGGGGCGGGCGCGCACCTGGAAGGCGTCCTCGCCGTGGGGGAGCGCGCCACGGGTGCGCCCTTCACGGAGGAGGACCACGACTTCGCGCAGACCCTCGCCCGCCAGGCGGTGGCCGCGCTGGAGAGCGCGCGCCTCCACCTCATGCAGGTGGAGAAGCAGCGGCAGGACCGCGAGCTGCAGATCGCGCGCGAGATCCAGCAGAGCCTGTTCCCGAGAGGCTGCCCGCGCCTCGACGGCTTCGAGGTGGCGGCGGAAAGCCGGCCGTGTCAGGAGGTGGGGGGCGACTACTACGACTTCATTTCCCTCGAGGGCGGCCGGCTCGCCCTCGCGGTGGCCGACGTCTCGGGGAAGGGCACGCCCGCAAGCATCCTGATGGCCTCGGTGCACGCCTCGCTCCAGGCCCTGGCGGGCACGGCGCCGCCCGGGGTGGTCATCGAGCGCGTCAACCGCTTCCTGTTCGCGAGCACGCAAGCGAACAAGTTCGTCACGCTGCTGTACGCGGAGCTGGATCCGCGAACGCGCCGGCTCGTCTACGTCAACGCGGGTCACGTGCCCCCCTATCGGGTGCGACGCGACGGAGCGATCGAGCGGCTTCTCGTGGGCGGTCCCGCGCTCGGCCTTCTGGAGGACGCCGTGTTCGAGGTGGGAGACCTGACGCTCGAGCGCGGCGACATCCTGGGGATGGTCACGGACGGGGTGACGGAGGCGCTCTCCCCCGGCGACGAGGAGTTCGGGGACGAGCGGGCCTCCCAGGCTCTCCGGGAGGCGCGGAGCGAGACCGCAGAGGGTGTCGTGCGCGCTCTCGTCCGGACGGTGGACGACTGGACGGGGGGGCCTTGCGGCGACGACCTCACCGCCCTCATCCTCAAGGTCCGATGACCGATCTCCGCCTGTTCAACACCTTGACGGGACGCGTCGAGCCGTTCGCACCACAGAGGCCCCCCGACGTCGGGATGTACGTCTGCGGGCTCACCGTGTACAACCGCGGACATATCGGAAACTACCGTTCGCTCGTGGCCTCGGACCTCCTGCGCCGCACCCTGCGGTACAAGGGATACCGGGTGAGGGAGGTCATCAACATCACGGACGTGGACGACCGGATCATCCAGCAGGCGCAGGCGGCGAAGAAGACGCTCACCGACTTCACCGCCGAGTACATCCGCGCCTTCGAGGAGGACATGACGCGGCTGGGGATGGAGCGGCCGGAGGTGATGCCCAAGGCCACCGACCACATCCCGGAGATGGTGGACCTCGTCTCGCGGCTCACCGCGCGCGGGCACACCTACACGGCGGAGGGCAGCGTCTACTTCCGCATTGCGTCCTTCCCGGGGTACGGGAAGCTCTCCCGGCTCGACGCGGGTGGCATCCAGGCGGGAGCGCGCGTGGACACCGACAAGTACGAAAAGGAGAACGCGCGCGACTTCGTGCTCTGGAAGGCCAAGGAAGACGAGCCCGGGTGGGCGCACTGGGACGCTCCCTTCGGCCGCGGCCGACCCGGCTGGCACATCGAGTGCTCGGCGATGTCGATGAAGTACCTGGGGGAGACTTTCGACCTGCATTGCGGCGGGGAGGACCTCATCTTCCCTCACCACGAGAACGAGATCGCCCAGAGCGAGGCGGGGACGGGGAAGCCGTTCGTCCGGCACTGGGTGCACGTGAAGCACCTCATGGTGGACAACGAGACGATGTCGAAGAGCAAGGGAAACTTCTTCCTCATTCCCGAGCTTGTCGAGCACGGGCACTCCGCGGACGCGATCCGTTACCTGCTCGCGAGCGCGCACTACCGGAAGCCCCTGAACTTCAAGTTCGAGAGCCTGGCCGGCGCCCAGGCGGCGCTGGAACGGATCCGGGCCGCGGCGAAGAACCTCCAGGACCACGACAAGGTCGGCGAACCCAAGGGGCCTCCGGACGCCAGCACGATTACCTCCTCGGAGCAGCGTCGACGGGAGTTCGACGAAGCGCTGTCCGACGACCTGAACACCCCTGAAGCCCTCGCCGCCGTTCACGGCCTGGTGAACGACGCCTTCCATCAGCTGGCGATCGGCGTCCTCACCGCCGAGGGAGCCCGGCTGCTCCTCTCGGTGCTCAGGGACATGGACTCGATCTTCGGAGTATTCCTTCCCCGACAGGTCGAAGACCGGCTCGCCCCCGACGAGCAGGCGGTCTTCGACGAGCGCCAGGAAGCACGTCGCGCCCGCGACTTCGCGAGGGCGGACGCGGCTCGCGCGCGGCTGGAGGCGATGGGCATCCTCCTCGAGGACACGCCCAAGGGGACGGTGTGGCGGCGGAAGCGTTGAAGCGTCACACGGGCTCGGGCGGTGAGGACCTGGCCTCCGCCTGGCTCGAACGCGAGGGTTACAGCATCGCGGAGCGGAACTGGCGTTGCCGGTCGGGGGAGATCGACCTCGTGGTCCGGCGGGGATCACTCACCGTGTTCGTCGAGGTCAAGGAGAGGCGCGACGGCTCCCACGGCCTGGGCCTGGAAGCGGTCACCTGGAGCAAGCGCCGGAGGATGATCCGGGCCGCCCGGCTCTACGCAGCCTCGAAAGGCCTGAGCGAGACCGATCTGCGCTTCGACGTGGTCTCCGTGGACGGGCGAGAGGTCCGCCACGAGGCGGGCGCGTTCGACGTCGACGGCTCGTGACTCCTGGCTACGCGGGCGGCGGGCCCTGGGCCTTGTCGAGGGCGCTGACGCTCCACTGACCGAACCAACGCTCGACCTGCTCCCGCGTCCGACCGTACCGCTCCTGGAGCTTGCTCATCAACACATCGCGGTCTCCCTCGATCAGATCGAGGTCGTCGCTCGTGAGCTTGCCCCACCGCTTGCCGATCCGGCCCTTGAGCCGGCTCCACTCGCTTCTGAATTCGTCCTGATTCATCCACTCTCCTCGAGCGTTCGCCGATGACGGTTAGGCCAAGATCGCAAGAACCTCGTTTTCGCGTACGACCAGGACCGCTTGGCCATCGATCCTGATCTCGGTGCCGGAGCGCCTCCCGTCGCGAAACGGTCGCACGTTCATCGAGTGCGCGTCTCTCCCGGACGGATCCCCGATGATCGTCCGGATTCCGCCGCCTGGATCACCGGGCTCATCGACGGGCTCGACCGGACGGACAGGAAGCCCAGCGCCGCCACCGCCAGACTCGCCCAGGCCAGTACCGGCCACGGGAGGCCGTACGGGTTGAAGGCGGAGGCGATGATCAACATCAATGAAATCCACCCGACGACACTGGTCGCGCGGTAGGACACGAAGCCCTTCATGGAGGCCTCCCTCCCAACGGAACGTCGGCTTTGGTGAGAAGCTGTCGAAGGCGCGGGGAAGATGACGCGACAGCGCTCAGGAAAGCGATGACCCGACAACAACTTTACGCTTGTTCGCCCGACAACACAAGGACGAGCCGTCGCGAAACGGTGTTACCATCCGCGCACTGAGCCGCGCGGGCCCCCCGCCCCTCCACGAGCTTACGTGGGGTGTGGTGCGAGGAAGTATTTTCTTGACGGGGCCCACAGCCGATTGACAGCTCCGCGCCAGGCGTTCGCCGCCGTCGCCCTCTTGTCTTTCGCGCTACCCGCCGCGGCCGGCGTCGTCACCGAGCCCAAAACGGGCGTGACGTTCGCGACGAGGGTTGGCGACATGTCGCTTCTGGGAGTGGGGCTACGGACGAAGACGTTCCTCAAGTTCAAGGTTTACGCTCTCGGTTTCTACGTGGCGGACTCCGCCTTGTCGGGTCCCCTCGCCGTTCACAGGGGGAAGAGCGAGAGCCCGGCCTTCTACCAGGACCTGATCGCCGGCGACTTCGAGAAGCAGTTCGTGCTCAAGCTGGTGCGAGACCTCTCGGCCGAGCAGATCCAGGAGACCTTTCGGTCGTACATGCCGGGGGCGGACGCAAAGCTGCTCGACCAGTTCGTCTCCTATTTCGGGGCGACGAAAGCGGGGCAGGATTGTGTGCTGCGCTGGGTGCCGGGCGGCGGGCTGGAGACGACGGTCCTGGGCACGGCCAAACCCACGATTGCGGACAAGGCCTTCGCGGACGCCGTTTTCGCGATCTGGCTGCGGGGCAGGGCGGCTCCGGATCCGATTCGGAAGCAGCTGGTGTCGCGGGCCAGGGAGTTGCTGAATCGCCCGCTATCGGACGCCGGGCGACCGCTCAGCCCCTGAGCCCAAGTCGTTAGCGAACGACCGGGATAGCGTTCTAGCTGCTTGCTTTCCCGGAGGAACACGCGTACCATGATGTTTCTGTAATCCGCTTTTCTGAGTGCTGTCGACGCAATCCCACCCCAGACAGCTCACCAAAGCAGTTCCGTCGGGAGGGAGACTCCATGAAGGACTTCGTGTCGCGTCGATACAGTGGCTGGACATTGTTCGCAGCACTGTCGGTCCTTTTCGTTGCGTGCTCCATGCTCTATCCCTATGGCTTCCCCTGGTTCGGTCTGGCATGGGTAGGCTTGGCCTTCGGGGTCGCGCGCTGGCAGAGGATCAGCCCCGGTCGCTCGATCTACGGGGTGCTCAACGACGTCGACGCCGAGCCGGTCCCGGTGACCGTGAAGCCGGGACGCTCCTCGAGCCGCGTCGTGCTGCAGGTGTCCTGGCTGTGCTTCCTGGCCGTGTCCCTGACGGCGGCAACGCCCGATCCCGCGGCCAATCTCTACGCGTGCAAGAACGGCATGCCCTCTTGCGACCGTACCCAGCTCACCCTGTCGGAGATGACCGCGGTGGCCAACGCCGAGCGTGCGCGGAACGTTTCCAATTGTCGAAGCGGCCAGAGCTCCTGCGAGAAGTGGAAGCTGACCGAGGCGGAAACGATCGCCCTGACCGTCGCCGCCTACGACCGCAACGTCTCGAACTGCACGGGCGGCTACAGCCCCTGTGACGCTGCGCGGCTCACGCCATCGGAGGCGCGAGAGACGGCGAAGGCCGAGCGTGAGCGGCTAGCTGTCCGATTGCCGGATCGGCATCGGAACGTGCGACCCGTCAGGGCTCACCGCGTCGGAGGTGGCAGACGTCGAGCGCGCTCAGCACCACCGCGCGCGTCTCCGACTGCAAGGACGGCTTCGGCGATTGCGACCACTCCGAGCTCACCCCGACGGAAGCGAGGGAAGTGGTGCTAGCCGAACGGCAGCGCAACTTCTCGAACTGCCGCAACGGCTGGGACGCCTGCGACCGCTCGAAATTGGACGATGCTGGAAGCCGCGGCCGTGGACGCCACGCTGCAGAGCCGCAACATGTCGGATTGCAAGGAAGGTCGCGACGGCTGCGACTACTCCCTGCTCAGCCGGCCGGAAGCCGAAGCCCTCGCCAGCGCCGAGCGCGCGCGCAACTACACGGCGTGTCGGAACGCCGCGGGTACTGCGATCGCTCGCGACTCACGCCCGTCGGAGGCCGCTTCCATCCGGCCGCGAGATTCGCTAGGCCACGGAACGAGGCCGCCCACCGTCACAACATTAAGGGAGAACGAAACCATGAAAGTACGTCCGCTTCACGACCGCTTGCTGGTTCGCCGCATCGAGGAGAAGGAGACGGCCAAGGGCGGGATCATCATCCCGGACACGGCCAAGGAGAAGCCCCAGGAGGGCGAGGTGCTCGCCGTCGGCAACGGCAAGATCCTCGAGAACGGAACCAAGGTCGCGCTCGACGTCAAGGTCGGCAACAAGATCCTCTTCGGGAAGTACACCGGGACCGACATCAAGATCGACGGCGAGGAGGTCCTGATCCTGCGCGAGGACGAAGTCCTGGCGGTGCTGGCGTAGTCGTCCACAAGAACACACTGAGGAAGTAGGCAAGAAGATGGCGAAGCAGATCACGTACGGTGACGAGTCCCGGCAGTCGATCCTCCGTGGGGTCAACCGCCTGGCGGACGCGGTCAAGGTGACGCTCGGGCCCCAGGGCCGGAACGTCGTGCTCGACAAGAAGTTCGGATCGCCCCTGATCACCAAGGACGGGGTGACGGTGGCCAAGGAGATCGAGCTCAAGGAGCCCCTGGAGAACATGGGGGCACAGATGGTCCGCGAGGTCGCGAGCAAGACCTCGGACGTGGCCGGCGACGGCACCACCACCGCGACCGTGCTCGCCCAGGCGATCTACCGCGAGGGGAGCAAGAACGTGACCGCGGGCGCCAACCCCATGGAGCTGAAGCGCGGCATCGAGCAGGCGGTGGCGGCGGTCACCGAGGAGCTCAAGAGGCTCAGCAAGCCCGTGAAGGGCAAGATGATCGCCCAGGTGGGCACCATCTCCGCCAACAACGACGCGACGATCGGCGACGATCATCGCCGAGGCCATGGAGAAGGTCGGGAAGGACGGCGTCATCACCGTCGAGGAAGCGAAGTCGATCGAGACGTCGCTCGAAGTGGTCGAGGGCATGCAGTTCGACCGCGGCTACCTCTCTCCCTACTTCGTGACCGACCCCGAGCGCATGGAGGTCGTGCTCGAGAACGCCCTCGTCCTCATCCACGAGAAGAAGATCTCGAACATGAAGGACCTGCTGCCCGTTCTGGAGCAGGTGGCGAAGCTCGGCCAGCCGCTGCTCATCATCGCCGAGGACGTGGAGGGCGAGGCGCTGGCCACCCTGGTGGTGAACAAGCTCCGCGGCACCCTGCAGGTGGCCGCGGTGAAGGCGCCGGGCTACGGCGACCGCCGGAAGGCCATGCTCGAGGACGTCGCGATCCTCACCGGGGGGAAGGCCATCACCGAGGACCTCGGGATCAAGCTCGAGAACCTGAAGCTCGACGACCTGGGCAAGGCCAAGAAGATCACCATCGACAAGGACAACACGACGATCGTGGAAGGCGCGGGGAAGAAGAAGGACATCGAGGGCCGGGTCAAGCAGCTCCGCACCCAGGTCGAGGAGACGACGTCCGACTACGACCGCGAGAAGCTGCAGGAGCGGCTGGCCAAGCTGGTGGGCGGGGTGGCCATCATCAAGGTCGGAGCGGCCACCGAGACCGAGATGAAGGAGAAGAAGGCGCGCGTCGAAGACGCGATGCACGCCACCAAGGCCGCGGTGGAGGAAGGGATCGTCGCGGGCGGCGGCGTCGCCCTCCTGCGATGCGTGGGTGCGGTGGATGGCGTGAAGGCGAAGGGCGACGAGGCGGTGGGGGTGAGCATCATCCGGCGCGCCCTGGAGGAGCCGCTTCGCCTCATCGCGGACAACGCCGGTCACGAGGGAGCGGTGGTGGTGGGCAAGGTCCGCGAGATGAAGGGGGACGAGGGATTCAACGCGCTCACCGAGGAGTACGAGAACCTGGTCGACGCCGGCGTGATCGACCCCACGAAGGTCGTGCGCTCCGCCCTGCAGAACGCGGCGTCCATCGCGTCGCTGCTCCTCACCACCGAGGCCGTCATCTGCGAGCTCGCCGGTGACCGGGGAGAAGGCGGCGGGCCCTCCATGCCGACGGGCGGCGGAATGTACTGATGACGTCGACGCTCGCGGCTCCCCTCCACGAGCGCCTCCTGGTTCGTCGTATCGAGGAGGGGGAGAGGGTCGACGGGGAGACCCTCATCCCCCAGACCGCGAAGGGGAGACCCTGGAAAGGGGAGGTCGTCGCCGTCGGCGACGACAAGGCGCCGAGAGGCGGAACCAGGGGCGCCCTCCTCGTGAGGGTGGGGGACAAGATCCTCTTCGGGAGGCAGTCCGGGATCGAGGTCACGATCCGCGGCGAGGACCTCCTTATCCTTCCCGAGCACGCGTTTCTGGTGGTGCTCAGGTAAGCTGAGCCGCCCGCCGACCCGGTGCCCGCCGGTGCCCGGCGCGAGGAGGACAGACGAAAAGACTGTTCGGTCTGCTCGGGAAGCGCGTTGACCCAGCGGCCGAGAAGCCGCTGCGCGACGAGCTGCTGAGCATCGAGCGGCTGGAGGAGCGGGCGAGGGCCCTCGCCGCCCGCTTCACGCTCGACCCGAACCCCCGGCGGCGCCTCGCGGAACGTCCTGCCCCGCTTCGACGACAACGCCCGCGTCCTGCGCCGGGCCTACCTCGTCATGGCCGACGACGTGCACCGCGGGCGAGTTCGTCACCCCCGCGGCGGAGTGGCTGCTCGACAACTTCCACCTCGTGGCGTCCGAGATCCTCGACGTCCGCCGGAACCTGCCCGCCCGGCTACTACCGCGAGCTGCCCAAGCTCGCGTTGCGCGAGCTCGCGGGCGACGCCCGCGTCTACGCGATGGCGGTCGAGCTCATCCGCCACAGCGACAGCCGCCTGGACCGGCAGCAGCTCGTGCGCTTCATGAACAGCTACCAGGCCGTGGCCCCGCTGACCATCGGCGAGCTGTGGGCCTGGCCGAGCATGCTGAAGCTGGCGCTCATCGAGAACCTGCGGCGGCTGGCGGAGGAGACGCTGGAGGCCCGCGACGGCGGTCCGCGCCGCCGACGCCTACGTGGCCCGCATCGACGCCGCCGGGCACGGGAAGCCGCCCGCCGTTGCCGGAGCGCCTGCACCCCGCCTACGTGGTCCAGCTCCTGCAGCGCCTGCGCGAGTACGGCCCCCGCCTCTCCGCCGTTCGCGCCGCCGTCGACACGCACCTCGCGGCCCAGCAGATGACCTCCGAGGACGCGATCCGGAGCGAGCATCAGCGCCAGGCGGCGACCCAGGTCTCGGTGGCGAACGTCATCACGAGCCTGCGCCTCTGCGGCACGCTCGACTGGAGCCAGTACTTCGAGGCGGTCAGCCTGGTCGAGCGCGTGCTGCAGCGCGATCCGGCGGGGGCCTACGCGGGCATGGACTTCCTGAGCCGCGACCGCTACCGCCAGGCGGTGGAGGAGCTGTCCGAGCCCACCGGCGAGGCGCAGCTGCGAGTCGCCCTGCGCGCCGTCGAGAGCGCGCGCCAGGCCGCGGAGAGCGGGGCAGGCCGGGGATCGCGCCGCCCACGTCGGCCACCACCTGATCGGCAAGGGCCGCCGCGACCTCGAGACCGACGTCGCCTATCGTCCCCGTCTCCGGCGGCGGGTACGGCGCTTCGCCTTCGCGCCACGCGACCGCGCGTCTATCTCGGGCTCGATCGCGCTCCTCACCGCCCTCCTCCTCGGCCTCGGCGTCGCCTACCTCCAGCGGGGGCAGGCGCGCCGGCCTGGGTGGTGGCCGGCGGCCGCGCTCCTCCTCCTGCTGCCCGGCCAGCGAGGTGGCCATCGCCTTCGTGCAGCGGCTGGCCGCCCGGTGGGCGCCGCCGCGGCGCCTGCCCCGCCTCGACTTCTCCGCGGGCGTTCCCGAGAACGCGCGGACGATGGTGGTGGTGCCCACGCTGCTGACGAGCGTGGCCGGGGTGAGCGACCCTCGTCGAGCACATCGAGGTGCTGGCCCTCGGCAACCTCGACCCGCGCATCCACTTCGCGATCCTGAGCGACTTCGTGGACGCCCCCGCGCGCGAGATGCCCGAGGACGAGGCGATCCTGGAGGCGGCCCGGGCGGGGATCGAGGCGCTGAACGCGCGGTTCGGCGAGGGGCACGCCGACCGCTTCTTCCTCTTCCACCGCGTGCGGCAGTGGAACCCCGGCGAGAGACGTCTGGATGGGCTGGGAGCGCAAGCGCGGCAAGCTCGAGGAGTGGAACGCGGTGCTGCGCGGGGCCACGGACACGAGCTTCTCCGTGCAGGTGGGCGACGTCGAGATCCTTCCCAGCGTGCGCTACTGCCTCACCCTCGACTCCGACACCCGCCTGCCCCGCGACGCCGCGAAGAAGCTGATCGGCATCATCGCCCATCCGCTGAACCGGCCGCGCTTCGACCCCCGCCTCGGCCGCGTCACCGAGGGCTACGGGATCCTGCAGCCCCGCGTCAGCGTGACCATGGCGAGCGCCGCGGGCTCGCTCTTCGCCCGCCTCTACGCCGGCCACACCGGAGTCGACCCCTACACCACCGCGGTGTCGGACACCTACCAGGACCTGTTCGGGGAGGGGATCTTCACCGGCAAGGGGCTCTACGACGTGGACGCGTTCATGGCCGCCCTCGAGGGGCGCGTGCCCGAGAACGCCCTCCTGTCGCACGACCTCTTCGAGGGCCTCTACGCGCGCACCGCGCTCGTCACGGACGTGGAGGTCGTGGACGACTACCCGGCGAGCGTCCTCGTCCACGCCCGGCGCCAGCACCGCTGGGTGCGCGGCGACTGGCAGATCCTGCGCTGGCTGTTCCCCTGGGTCCCCAGCCGCTCGGGCCTCACCCGCAACCGCCTGCCCCTCATCTCGCGCTGGAAGATCTTCGACAACCTGCGGCGCAGCCTGGTGGCGCCGGCGACCGTGGCCCTGCTCGTCCTGGCCTGGACGCTGCCTGCCCGGAAGCCCGGCGGCCGTGTGGACGGCCGGCCATCCTGGCCGCCATCGCCTTTCCCCTCTATCCGCTGCTCCTCCAGGCCGCCTCCGGGCCCGCGGCCACAGCAGCCGTGGCGGGTCTTCCTGCGCGCGGTCTGGGAAGACGGGAAGACCGCCCTCGCCCAGGTCGCGCTGCAGCTCACCTTCCTCGCCAGCCAGGCCTACGAGAGCGCTCACGCGATCGTCCTCACGCTCGTCCGCCTCGGCGCGACGCAGCGGCCGCCTGCTGGAGTGGGAGACCGCCGCCGCCAGCGCCGCCCGCGCGGCGGGCCTCGCCCAGCGGACGGGCGCGCGGCTCTTCCTGGTCGAGATGATGGCGAGCCCGGTGATCGCCCTCATCGCTCTCGTCCTGGTCGCGGGCTGGCGCCCGGGCGCCCTCGTCGCCGCCCTCCCGATCCTTGCTTTGTGGGCGGCCGCACCGCTCGTCGCGTACGCGCTGAGCCAGCCGGCGGTCCCGCCGCGAGGTCGAGCTGGTCGAGGAGGACCGCGAGTTTCTCCGTCTCCTGGCCCGCGACACCTGGCGCTACTTCGAGACCTTCATGGGCGCGGAGGACCACGCCCTGCCCCCGGACAACTTCCAGGAGATGCCGGAGCCGACGGTGGCCCACCGCACCTCGCCCACGAACATCGGCATGGGCCTCGCTCGCGACCCTGGCCGCCCACGATCTCGGCTTCATCGGGACGGACGAGCTCGCCTCGCGGATCGTCGCCACGCTCACCACGATGGAAGGCCTCGAGCGCTTCGAGGGTCACCTGCTCAACTGGTACGACACGGAGACCCTGGCCCCGCTTGCGCCCGCCTACGTGTCCACCGTCGACAGCGGCAACCTCGCGGGCGCGCTCATCACCCTGGCGGAGGGCCTTCGGCGAGGCCGGACTCCCGGACCTGGCCCGGCGCGCCGCCGCGTTCGCCGACGGGATGAGCTTCCGGCTTCCTCTACGACCCGCAGCGGCACATCCTCTCCATCGGCTACCGGCTCGCCGACGCCGAAGGGCCGGGCCGTCTGGACCCCTCCTACTACGACCTCCTGGCCTC
Organism: uncultured Acidobacteriota bacterium; assembly: GCA_963742595.1. Classification (GTDB taxonomy): domain Bacteria; phylum Acidobacteriota; class Vicinamibacteria; order Fen-336; family Fen-336; genus CAVPGH01. Next base: position 655,187 of record CAVUMT010000005.1, read on the forward strand.
GGAGGCGCGGCTCGCGAGCTTCATCGGCATCGCCAAGGGCGAGCTGCCCGAGACGCACTGGTTCCACCTCGGACGGCTCGTCACGAGCGTGGACGGGACGCCCACGCTGCTGTCGTGGAGCGCCACCCTGTTCGAGTACCTGATGCCGCTCCTCTTCATGAAGAGCTATCCGGAGACGCTCCTCGACCAGACCTGCCGGATGGCCGTGCGGCGCCAGATCGAGTACGCGACGGATCGCGGCGTGCCCTGGGGCATCTCGGAGTCCGCCTACAACCTCGTGGACCGGCACGACAACTACCAGTACAAGGCCTTCGGCGTCCCCGGCCTGGGCCTGAAGCGCGGCCTGGGCGACGAGCTGGTGGTCGCCCCCTACGCCACCGCGCTCGCGGCCATGCTCGATCCCAAGCGCGTCCGTCCGGAACCTGCGGCGCCTGGCCGCGAGCAGGGCTCGCGGGCGCCTACGGCTTCTACGAGGCGATCGACTACACGCACCGCGAACGCGGACGCGGCCCCGCCTCGTCGGGCGAGGGTCGGGCCGCGCCGAGGGGACCGTGGTGCGGGCCTTCATGGCCCACCACCAGGGCATGACCCTCGTGTCCCTCGCCAACGTCCTGCTCGGCGACGCGATGGTGAAGCGCTTCCACGCCGACCCGCGTGTGCAGGCCACGGAGCTGCTGCTGCAGGAGCGCGTCCCGCGCCACGCGCCCATCAGCCCAGCCGCGGCCGGTCGAGGAGACGCGCGTGGCGGGGGCGATGCCCGCGCTCGCCGTGCGGCGCTTCCGCTCGCCCCACACGCGGTTCCCGCACGCGCAGTTCCTCTCCAACGGCAACTACACGGCGGTGGTGACGAACGCCGGCGGCGGCGCCAGCTTCTGTCGAGGCCGCGCGGTCACGCGCTACCGGGAGGATCCCACCCGCGACCCGGGCAGCCAGTTCCTCTACCTGCGCGACGTGCGGAGCGGCTCCGTGTGGTCGGCGACCTTTCAGCCCACGCTCCGGGAGCCGGAGGACTACGTGGTCACGTTCCTCCCCGAGAAGGCGACCTTCCGCCGCCGCGACGACGACATCGGCACCCAGCTCGACATCGCGGTCTCCACCGAGGACGACGTCGAGGTGCGCCGTCTCGCCGTGACCAACCACAGCGATCGTCCCCGCGAGATCGAGGTCACGAGCTACGCGGAGATCGTGCTCGCCCCTCCCGCCGACGACCTCGCCCACCCGGCGTTCGGCAAGCTGTTCGTGGAGACGGAGTACCTTCCCGAGAGCGCCGCCCTCCTCTGCCACCGTCGGCCGCGGGCCCGCGGACGAGCCGGGGGCGTGGGCGGTTCACGTCCTGAGCCTCGAGGGCCGGACGCAGGGGCCGGTGGAATGGGAGACCGACCGCGCGCGCTTCCTGGGCCGCGGACGCGGCGCCCGAGAGCCCCCAGGCCCTCGACGGACGCTCCCTCTCCGGCACGACCGGCGTCGTGCTCGACCCCGTGGTGAGCCTGCGCCAGCGCATTCGCCTGGCCCCGGGCGGCTTCATGAGGCTGTCCTTCGCCACGGGGATGGCGTCCTCCCGGGAGACGGCGCTCGCGCTCGCCCAGCGCTACCACGAGCCGAGCGCCGCGGCGCGAACCTTCGCCCTCGCCTTCGCGCACGCGCAGAGCGGACTCCGCCACCTCGGCATCACGAGCGAACAGGCCCTGCTCTTCGAGCGCCTGGCCTCGCGCGTGCTGTACGCCGACGCTTCGCTCCGCGCGGGTCCGGAGGTCCTGGCCCGCAACACCCTCGGCCAGGACGGCCTCTGGCCGCACGGCATCTCCGGGCGACCTGCCCATCCTCCTGCGTGCGGGTCGTCGAGGAGGACGACCTGCCGCTGGTGCGACAGGTCCTGCAGGCGCAGGAGTACTGGCGGCTCAAGGGGCTCCAGCGCCGACGTCGTGATCCTCAACGAGCACCCCGTCAGCTATCTGGACGAGATGCACGCGCAGCTCACCGCCCTCCTCGACAACGGACCCTGGCGGACGTGGAAGCATCGGCCCGGCGGGGCGTACCTCCTGCGTGGAGATCGCATGCCGCAAGCCGAGCGGATCCTGCTCACCGCGGTGGCTCGTGCGGTCCTGAGCGGCGATCGCGGTGAGCTCGCGAACCAGCTCGATCGGCCGGATTCGGAACCCGCCGAGCCGGCGGATCTCACCTTCGACCCGGAATCGCGGCATGTCGTCACGTCTCAAACGCCCGTGGTCCTGCCTCCACTCGCGCTTGCCAACGGCCTGGGCGGCTTCGCCGACGCGGGCCGCGACTACGTGATCGTCCTCGAAGGGGACCAGGAGACGCCCCTCCCCTGGGCCAACGTGATCGCCAATCCCGCCTTCGGTACGGTGGTCACGGCGTCGGGGTCGGCCTACACGTGGTCGGAGAACAGCCGGGAGAACCGGCTGACGCCCTTCGCAAACGACCCCGTGACCGATCCCACCGGCGAGGCCCTCTTCGTGCGCGACGACGACACGGGGGAGACGTGGTCGCCCACCCCGGGGCCGATGCCGCGAACGGCCGCGGACGGACGCTTCGTGATCCGTCACTCCGCGGGGGCTACGAGGTTTGCCCGCATTGCCCGCGGCCTTCGGCACGAGCTCGACGTTTTCGTGGACGCGAGGGACCCGGTGAAGTTCTCCCTCCTCGCCCTCGCGAACGAGAGCGGACGAGCGCGCCGCCTGAGCGTCTTCGCTTACAACGAGTGGGTGCTCGGACCTCCGCGGGCCGGGCAGAACGGGCACGTGCGGACCGAGCTCGATCCGGCGACGGGCGCCATCCTGGCCCGGAACTCCTACAACCGGGAGTTCGCGGGGCGCGTGGCCTTCGCGCACGCGAGCGAGCGATTGCGTTCGGCGACGGCAGACCGCAACTCTTTCCTGGGCCGCAACGGATCCCTCGCGCGACCGGCGGCTCTTCGCCGCGGAAGGCTGTCGGGCCGCTTCGGCGCGGGCCTCGATCCCTGCGCGGCCCTGCAGGTTTCGTTCACGCTCCTTCCGGGGGAGACACGTCGCCTCGTCGTTTCTCCTGGGGCAGGGTCGGGACGAGGACCAGGTCCGCGAGCTGCTGCTGCGGCACGGACGCGTGGAGGCGGCGGAGGCCGCGCGCAAGGCCGTGCGCCAGAGCTGGGACGGCATCCTCGACGCCGTCCAGGTGCGGACCCCGGACGACTCTTTCGACCTCCTCATGAATCGCTGGTTGCTCTATCAGGACCTGAGCTGCCGGCTGTGGGCCCGATCGGCCTACTATCAGCCCGGCGGCGCCTTCGGATTCCGCGACCAGCTTCAGGACGCGATGGCCCTGACTTTCAGCCGCCCCGATCTCTTCCGAGAGCACCTGGTGCGCGCCGCGGGCCGGCAGTTCCTCGAAGGCGACGTCCAGCACTGGTGGCACGAGCCGAGCGGCCGGGGCACACGGACGCGCTGCTCCGACGACCTGCTTTGGCTTCCCTACGCGGTGGCGCACTACGTGCGCGCCACGGGCGACACCGGCCTTCTCGACGAGCGGGTGCCTTTCCTGGAGGGCCCCCTCCTCGCCCCGGAGGAGCAGGAGGCGTACATGGCACCCCGCATCTCCGCGGGACGGGGCCCCGATCTTCGAGCACTGCGTGCGCGCGATCGACAAGGGCCTGACCGCGGGCGCCCACGGCCTTCCCCTCATGGGCAGCGGCGACTGGAACGACGGCATGAACCGCGTGGGGCGCGAGGGGCGGGGGGAGAGCGCGTGGCTCGGCTTCTTCCTCCACGGGATCCTGGCCGAGTTCGCCTCCTGGTGCGAGGCCCGCGGCGACTCCGCCCGCGCCGCTCGCTACCGCAGCGACGCAGGCCGCCTCGGCCGCGTGCTCGAGCAGACGTGGGACGGCGAGTGGTACCGGCGGGGCTACTACGACGACGGCACCCCCCTGGGCTCGGCCCAGAACGACGAGTGCCGGATCGACGCCATCGCCCAGGCCTGGGCGGTGCTCTCGGGCGCGGTTCCCGTGCGCTTCGCGGAGCGCGCGCTGGACGCCGTGCGCACCCACCTCGTCCGGCGCGGGCCGCAGGTCGTGCTCCTCCTGACGCCGCCCTTCGACCAGTCGTCCCAGGATCCGGGCTACATCAAGGGCTATCCGCCCGGCGTGCGCGAGAACGGCGGCCAGTACACGCACGCGGCCCTCTGGGTGGTCATGGCCATGGCCCGGCTGGGCAGCGGCGACGAGGCGGTGGAGCTCTTCCACATGCTGAACCCCGCGAACCACACGCGAACCCCGGCCGACGTGGAGCGCTACAAGACCGAGCCGTACGTGGTCGCGGGAGACGTCTACGCCCACCCCGCCCACGCCGGACGCGGCGGCTGGACGTGGTACACCGGCTCCGCGGGCTGGATGTACCGCGCGGGCCTCGAGAGCATCCTCGGGCTGCGGCGCCGAGGCTCGACCTTCGAGATCGACCCCTGCATCCCGTCGTCGTGGCCCGAGCTTCGCAGTCGTCTGGCGCTTCGGCCGGACGCGCTACGAGATCACGGTCTCCAACCCGGAGCGCCGCTGCCGGGGCGTGGCCTCGGCGGAGCTGGACGACGAGGCCGTCGACCCCCGCGCGCATCCCGCTCGCCGACGACGGCGCCACCCATCGCGTGAGCGTGGTGCTGGGCGCGGAAGTGCTGGTCACGCGCGAGGGGAGGCCGGCGTCAGTTGGCGAAGCACCTCGAGGGTGAAGCAATCGCCAGGCTCTTCGCTACGAGGGCGGCGGCGGCTTCGGCCGGCGCTTGGGCAGCTTCGGCGCATGCGCCGTGCGGTATTCCTCGAGCTCGAGGTCGCTGATGTTGAGACGCTCGTCCGGAAGGTTACCGACGACGCATTCGGCGAGCGCGCGCTGCAGCTTCAGGAAGCAGATCTCGGGCGCGTCCTGGTATCGAGCCCGTCGAGTGAGGAAGGCGTCCAGGGCGATCGTGAGGACGAAGTCGTGGAAACCGACGCTGTCCTGGATGCGCAGCCGGTATTCGCGGGTGTCGCGAACGGTGGTGAAGCCCACGTACTCGACGTGCGTGCCGGCCATGGATCCTCCCGCAAGCACGTAGAGCGGCAAGGGCAGCCGCGCGGCTTCAGTACGCACAGTCTATCACTTGGACCGCGCGAAGACGCGGGACCGCCACCGGGAGGGGATGGAGCGGGAAACGGGATTCGAACCCGCGACTTCGACCTTGGCAAGGTCGCACTCTACCACTGAGCTATTCCCGCCCTGCCTTCGGAAATATTAGACGCGCGGGCGCGCACGCGTCAACACGCCGTTCCTGAGTTGCGTCCCTCTGACCGAGTCCCGTATATTCGATGGTCCGGCGGCGTAGCCAAGTGGTTAAGGCGGAGGTCTGCAAAACCTCTACTCTCCGGTTCGAATCCGGACGCCGCCTCCAGCTTCATTTCCTTCGGGGGTCGTCCTGACGAGAGGACACACACGGCTGGTCGTTTTGGCCGCAGCCGACGCTCGCTCAAGCACATCGCGGCATTTCCGCATTGGCACTGTTCCTGCTTTAGACGCCGCCGAGCGGCGAAACGCCTCCCGGGGCCGCGAAAGGAGTCCCTTGCGACGATCGCTAGCGTTCGTCAGCGTACTTCTGGTGGCCGTGGCGGCGCGGCCCGCATCCGCCGGAAACCTCGACCTCCGCGTGGGCGCGTTCTTTCCGCGAGCGGAGAGCAGCCTCTTCCTGGATGACGCATCGCTCTACACCGTGGATCCAAGGAGCGACTTCGACGGCTGGTACGGCGGCATCGAATACAGCATGAAGATCAAGGACAACCTGGAGTTCGGCTTCCACGTCGACGGCTACGGGAACGGCGCGGACACGGAATACCGCGATTACGAGCGCGAGAGTGGCGCACCGATCTTCCAGCGGCTCGAGCTGAGCATCGTCCCCGTCGGCGTTTCCTTGCGCTTCGGACCCACCAGCCGCCGGACGAAGTTCGCGCCCTACGTCACCGTCGGGGCCGACGCCGTGTTCTGGCAGTACAAGGAGTTCGGCGAGTTCGTGGATTTCGACGATCCCAACCTCGAGATCATCACCGACTCCTTCGAATCGGACGGCGTGCAGCCCGGCCTCCACGGCGCCGTCGGGTTCCGCGTCGCGCTCACCCCGGACTTCTTCCTCACCGCGGAGGGCCGCTACCTCTGGGCCCCGCTGGATACGATGGGGGACGACTTCTCGCCCAACGGCCCGGGTCTCGAGAACGAGATCGACCTCTCCGGCTTCAGCGTCACCGTCGGCCTGCGCATCCGCTTCTAGGAAACCGCCGGACACGGCCCGAAGCGTCGCCCGCGGACGGGGCGACGTTTCGGGCTAAGCTACCTTCATCATGTCGAGGCTCGTGGAGTGGGTGGAGGTCGTGCTCCTTCCCACGCTCGGCCCTCTGGGCCTCTTCCTCGTCGCGCTCGTCGATTCGTCCTTCCTGAGCCTCCCGGAAATCAACGACTTTCTCGTGATCAGCGCGGCCCTCGCCGACCCGCGGACGGTGTGGATGTTCGTCCTCATGGCCGCGCTCGGCTCCGTCGTGGGCTCCTCGATCCTTTGGCGGGTGGGACGCGCGGGAGGCGAGGCCCTGCTCGTGCGGCGATTCGGAGCGGACTGGGCCGGGCGCACGCAGCGCGCCTATCGCCGCTTCGGCGTACTCGCTCTGGCCGTGCCCGCCATCCTGCCCCCGCCGATGCCCTTCAAGGTGTTCGTGCTCGCCTCGGGCGTGCTGGGATTGCCCTACCCGCGCTTCGTCGTCACCCTGCTCCTCGCGCGCAGCGCGCGGTACTCGTTCTGGGGGACGATGGGCGTCGTCTACGGCGACGAGGCGCGGGAGATCCTGGTTGCGATCGACGCCTGGGGAGCCGAGCACCTGCCCCTCGTCATCGGTCTCGCGCTCGCGGCGATCGTCGCGGCCCTCGTGGTGGCCTGGCGCCGGCGGGCGAGGAGCCGCATGGAGGTCGACGGCGTCTCGTGAGGCGGGGGGGTCTGCTATGATCGACGGGATGAGGAAGATCACGCGGCTCGGCGCCCTCTGCCTGGGAATACTCGCGGCGTCCACCTTATTGGGCGGCTTCTTCGGGTCGCGCGCCCTCGCCGGAGGGAGCCGGCTGTCCGACCAGCTGCGCCTGTATACCGCCATGGTGGGGGCGGTCGAAGAGGAGTACGCGGAGGACGTCAAGAGCGAGCGGCTCGTCGCCTCCTCGATCCGGGAGATGCTACGTACGCTCGACCCGCACTCGAACTTCTTCGAGGCCAAGGAGTACACGAGCCTCCAGGAGCGCCAGAAGGGGTCCTACTACGGCCTCGGGATCACCGTGCAGTCGGTGGACGGCAACATCACCGTGGTCGCCCCCTTCGAGGGCACGCCGGCGCACCGGCTCGGGATCCGGGCGGGGGACATCATCAGCCGCATCGAGGAGCAGGACGCGCGCGGCATCTCCATCGACGACGCGGTGAAGCGCCTGCGGGGACCCAAGGGCACGCCGGTGCGCATCACGATCCTGCGCCAGGGCTACGACCACCCCCTCGAGTTCACGGTCATCCGCGACTCGATCCCCCTGCACTCCGTGCCCTACTTCTTCATGGCGAGCAAGAGCGTGGGCTACGTCCGGCTCACCGACTTCAACGAGACGACCGCGTGCCGGCCCGGAGAGGGCGAAGGCTGCGAGCGCGAGCTGGAGCGGGCGATCCGCGCGCTGCAGAAGAGCGGCGCCACCTCGATCCTCCTCGACATCCGCGACAACCCCGGGCGGCCTCCTCGACCAGGCCTTCGCGGTGTCCAACCTCTTCCTGAAGAAGGGCCAGCTCGTGGTCTTCACGCGCGGGCGGACGAAGCGCGACGAGTCGAACTACATCACGGAGACGGACAGCCCCTTCGCCAGCCTGCCCCTCGTGGTGCTGACCTCGCGGCACAGCGCGAGCGCGTCCGAGATCGTGGCGGGCGCCCTCCAGGACCACGACCGCGGCGCTCATCGTGGGGGAGACGACGTTCGGCAAGGGCCTCGTGCAGACGATCATGCCCCTGCGCAACGTGCGCGGCTACGCGCTCGCCCTCACCACCGCGCGCTACTACACGCCTTCCGGCCGCTCCATCCAGCGCGACTACGCCTCCGACCGCTCTCGAGGAGTACTACGCCCCCAAGGACCGGAAGGCCTGCGACGAGGGAGCGGGCGACGCCAAGCTCACGGACGCGGGCCGCAAGGTCTTCGGCGGGGACGGGATCACCCCGGACTACTGCGTGGAGCCGGAGACCTCGGGCAAGTTCGTTTCGCACCTCATCGGTCGGCAGGCCTTCGTGAACTTCGCGCGGACGTACGAGGCCGCGGAAGGACAGGGGGGCGCGCAGATCGCGGGTACGGGCTCGCGGTCGGACACGTCTTCGCTCGAAGGCTCAAGCTCGTGAGCAGGGACTTCAAGGTGGACGAGCGGGTCTTGGCGGACTTCCGGTCCTTCCTCGCCGAGCAGAAGCTGAAGTACACGGAGGAGGAGATCGCCGACGAACCGCGAGGAGATCTCGCAGCAGATCCAGGAAGAGGTCCTGCGGCAGGTCTTCGGGGAGGGCGAGGCGCGCAAGCGCAGCCTGGCCTGGGACCCCCAGGTCCAGAAGGCCCTGAGCACTCGTCCCTCGCACGGAGCTGCTCCTCCGCGACCCGCAGCGCTACATGGCGGAGCGGGAGACCGAGCGGCGCCTCGCGGGCGTGACCGAGCCTCCTGTTCCGGCCACGGCCGCGCCCGAGAAGCCGCGCACCCGCCGGCCCTGACGTGCTATCCTCCCCGCTCTCCGGGGAGGCTGCCATGTTCACGCGCATCCGACGCTTCTTCACCGCCATCTTCAACGCGATCCTCGGGGAGGCGGAGTCCCAGGTACCGATCCAGATGCTCGAGGAGTCGGTGCGGGAGATGCTGAACAACCTGCGCGCCCTCCGCGAGGCCACCGCCACCACCATCGCCTTCGAGACCACGGTCCAAGCGGGAGCGGGACGCCCAGAACGCGCGCGTGCGAAGAACCTGGAGCGGCAGGCGGAGGAGGCGCTCAAGGCAGGGCAACGAGAAGCTCGCCCGCCGCGCCCTCCAGCTCCAGGTGGAGGCGAAGGACACCGCGGAGCGGGCGGAGGCAGACCTACAAGGCGGCCAAGCAGCGCGCCGACAACTCCCGGGGCAAGCTCAAGGTCGAGGAGGAGCGGATCCAGGGCAAGATCCGCCAGATGGGCGAGCTCAAGGCCGTCCACCAGATGAACGAAGCCCAGCGCCGGATGCAGCAGATCACCGACGAGTACAACATCGACGGCGCGGTCACGGTCTTCGACAAGCACGCGCCAGCACCATCCAGGAGCAGTCGGACAAGCTCTCGGCCATGGACACGATCGCGGTCTCCGAGGGCGACGAGCTGGACCGCCAGCTCTCCGCCATCAGCCAGAAGACCGAGGTGGACGCGGCCCTCGACGCCCTCAAGGCGCGGATGGGCGAGGCGCCCGGCCAAGGAAGCCGCTCCCGCGGCCAAGGCCAAGGAGAAGGTCTCGTCGGCTTTCGACGACAAGTAGCGTCCATCGACGGACCGGCTACTTCGAGTAGCCGCGCTCACGGGCGGCGGCCCGAACGGGCATGGTAATATCAGGGGTTGCCATGCCCGCGGAAATCGTCGCTCGCGGCGTTCGCGTCCACAACCTGAAGGGCATCGACGTCTCCGTCCCCACCCGCAAGCTCGTGGTGGTGACGGGGGTTTCGGGCTCCGGGAAGAGCAGCCTCGCCTTCGACACGCTCTACGCCGAGGGCCAGAGGCGCTACGTGGAGAGCCTCTCCGCCTACGCCCGGCAGTTCCTGGAGCGGATGGAGAAGCCCGCCCTGGACACCCTGGATGGGATCTGCCCCGCGATCGCGATCAAGCAGCGGAGTCCCTCGCGGAACCCCCGGTCCACCGTCGCCACCAGCACCGAGATCCACGACCACCTGCGGGTGCTCTTCGCGCGGGTCGGACGCACCCTCTGCGATGCCTGCGGGGAGGAGGTGCAGCGGGACACCGCCGGATCCGCCGCGGACCGGCTGCTTGGCCTGCCCGCGGGGGCGCGGCTGTCGGTCGTCTTTCCCGTGGTCGTGGGCGGGACTCCCCTGCCGACCTCTTCGATCGGCTGCAAAAGAAGGGCTTCGCCCGGATCCTGCGCGGCGGGGAGACCGTGATGACGGAAGAGGCGCTGGGCTCCCCGGCCGACCTCGGGGCCGAGCTGCTGGTGCTCGTGGACCGGCTCGCCGTGGGGGCCGATGTCCGGGGCCGGCTCGTGGACTCGCTCGAGATAGCACTCGCGGAAGGGGCCGGGCAGGCGGTGGCGGTGGTGAAGGACGGGCCGACGCTGCGCTTCTCGGAGCGCTTCGAGTGCGCGCGCTGCGCGCCGGACCTTCATCGAGCCCCAGCCCCGCCTGTTCTCCTTCAACAATCCCTTCGGGGCCTGCCCGGGCTGCCACGGCTTCGGCAACCTGATCGAGGTCGACCTCGACCTCGTGGTGCCCGACAAGGAGAAGAGCCTTGCCGAGGGGGCGATCGAGCCCTGGAGCAAGCCCCACTACCGCGGACAGCAGGCGGAGCTCCGGCGCTTCGCCCGCCGCCGCGGGATTCCCGTGGACCGTCCGTGGGCCCGTCTCGACGAGTCGCAGCGCCGCCTGGTCCTGGAAGGCGACGAGGAGTTCACGGGCGTCCTCGGCTTCTTCCGCTGGCTGGAGGCGAAGAAGTACAAGGTCCAGGTGCGCGCGTTCCTCTCGCGGTACCGGGGCTACCAGGAGTGCCCGTCGTGCCACGGCAGCCGCCTGCGGCCGGAGGCCCTGCGGGTGAAGGTGGGTGGGAAGAGCGTCGACGAGGCGTCGGCCCTCTCGGTGCGCGACGCCCGCCGGTTCTTCTCGACCCTCGTCCTCGACGAGACCGAGAAGGCGATCGCGAGCAAGGTGCTCTACGAGGTCGAGCGCCGCCTGGGGGTCCTGGCGGACGTGGGCCTGGACTACCTGACGCTGAACCGCCCCTCGGGCACTCTCTCCGGAGGGGAGGCGCAGCGCATCGCACTCGCCACCGCGCTCGGGACCGGTCTCGTGGGGACGCTGTACGTTCTCGACGAGCCGTCGGTGGGCTTGCATCCGCGGGACACGGAGCGCCTCATCGGCATCCTCCGGGCGCTGCGCGACCAGGGGAACACGGTCCTCCTCGTGGAGCACGATCCGGCGATCATGCGGTCGGCCGATCACATCATCGACCTCGGTCCGGGGGCGGGGGAGCAGGGCGGGCGCGTCGTGTTCCAGGGCAGCTTTCCCGCGCTTCTCGAGGACGGCCGCAGCCTCACCGGCAAGTACCTGCGCGGAGACCTCAAGATCGCCGTGCCCCCCAAGCGCCGGCGTGGGAGCAACCTCTCGCTCGTCGTGAAGGGCGCGCGCGTGCACAACCTCAAGGGGATCGACGTCAAGATCCCGCTGGGGGCCCTCACCGTGGTCACCGGGGTCTCCGGGTCGGGCAAGTCGACTCTCGTTCACGACGTCGTCTGCGCGGCCCTGCACCGCCGCGGCCGGCGGGTGGAGCTGCCCGGCGGCGCCGTGGTGGAGGGCGTCGAGTTCGTGGACGAGGTCGAGATCGTCGACCAGTCGCCGATCGGCCGCAGCCCCCGCTCCAACCCCGTGACCTACCTGAAGGCGTTCGACGGCATCCGGGAGCTCTTCGCCGCCACCGCGTCCGCGCGGGAGCGGGGCCTCGACGGCAGCCACTTCTCGTTCAACGTCGCGGGAGGGCGCTGCGAGGCCTGCGGAGGGGACGGACAGGTCCGCGTGGACATGCAGTTCCTCGCCGACGTCTTCCTCGTGTGCGAGGCCTGCGGCGGCCGGCGCTATCGCCCGCCCGTGCTCGAGGTCCGCTACCGGGGCCGCACGATCGACCAGGTGCTCGAGATGACCGTGCACGAGGCCCTGCACTTCTTCGCGGGACAGGCCAAGGTGACGCGGCGCCTGAAGGTGCTCGAGCAGATCGGCCTGGGGTACCTTCGGCTGGGGCAGCCCGCGAACACGCTCAGCGGCGGGGAGGCCCAACGGGTCAAGCTCGCCTCGCAGCTCCTGAGGCGCCCGGGCCCGCGCGTCCTCTACGTGCTCGACGAGCCCACGACCGGCCTCCACCAGGGGGATGTGAACGAGCTGCTCGGCTGCCTCCAGCGCCTGCTGGACGCGGGGGCCAGCCTGCTCGTCATCGAGCACAACCTCGACGTGATCAAGCAGGCCGACTGGGTCATCGACCTCGGCCCCGAGGGCGGAGAGGACGGCGGCCACCTCGTCTTCCAGGGCACCCCGGAGGCGGTAGCCGCCCAGGGGCGGGGCCTCACCGCGCCCTACCTGCGAACCGCGCTCAACGGCCATCTCGCCCGCTGAGAGGGCGCGGGACCGCGGCACTCGGGCGCAGCCGCCCCGGGCAAATCTGCTATCATCGCCGACCATGTCCAACACTTGCGCGGCTCTCGGCGCAGGACGCTTCCGGGCCGTAGCGCTCCTGCTGGCCGGTGTCTTCCTCGCGCCCGCGGCGTGGGCGGCCAAGCCCTCCTTCGCCGACCTCGTGGCCAACCTGAAGAGCCCTACCGCCAAGACGCGCGCGGAAGCGGCCGCCGCCCTCGGCAAGACGCGGCGGCGCGAGGCCATCGCCCCGCTTTCCGCCCTCGTGCGCGATCCCGAGGTGAAGGTGAGGCTCGAGGTGGTCCGGGCCCTCGGTCAGATCCGGGACCTCGAAGCGGTCCCCGCGCTCGTGACCTCGCTCCAGGACGGGGATCCCCAGATCCGCGAAGAGGCGCTCGTGACGGTCGTGGAGCTCTACGCCGATCGGGACCGCAGCGGGCCCGTGGAGCGTTTCCTCGACTCGTTCTCCGACGAGTACGACCGCGCCTCGGTGCCTCCGCTGTCCCCCGTGGACCCCGCGGTTGTCATAGCACTCGGAGCGGCCCTCCGGGACGAGCAGAAGTCCATCCGGCAGGAAGCCGCTCTCGCGCTCGGGATCCTCGACGGCCGGGCAGCGGTCCGCGAGCTGCAGGGCGCCCTCCAGGATCCCGATTCCGGGGTGCGGGGCGCGGCGGCCACCGCGATCGGCAAGATCGGGACGGAGGCCGACGGTCGAGCCCTCATCCCGCTCCTGGGCGACGAGTCGGCGGACGTGAAGAACCGGACGCTCCAGGCGCTGGGGACGCTGCGTGTGCGCGAAGCGGGCCCGGCCCTGCGCGAGGCCTTCGAGAGCAACCGGCGGAACGCGTACGGCTTGAAGGTCCTGACCGCCCTGAGCCGGATCGCCGATCCTTCGCAGGCGGACCTCTTCCGCGAGCTCCTGCAGGACCCGGACCCCGATCGCCGCCGGCTCGCGATCGAGGGGCTGGGCCGCGTGTCCGACGCGTCCGTCCTGCCCGCGTTCAAGAAGGACTTCCAGCGGGAGGGCAATCCCGAGCTGAAGCTCGCCTACAACTTCGCGATCACCCGGCTGGGCGACCGGGCGTTCATCGACAGCATCGTGCTCGCGCTTTCCGGCCCGCTCGCGAAGTCGGCGCGCGGCTACCTGCTGGAGCTCGGACCGACCATCCTGCCCGACGTCTATCCCTACTTGAACGACCCCAACGCGGAGGTGCGGGCCGCGCTGTGCGACGTGATCGCGCAGTTGGGAGACCCGTCGGCGATCCCGAAGCTGGAGCCGCTGTTCACCGATCCCAACAGCAAGGTGGCGGATCGGGCCAACCGCGCCGTGGAGCTGCTCCGGCGCAGCGGACGCGCGGGAAGCGCGGGGCCCCGCCCGTGAGAACGAGGGCGCTCGGCGCCCTCGCTTGTCTCGTCTCGCTGGGTTGCCAGAAGACCGCCCCCGAGGGGGCCGTTGCCGCCGACCCGATGGCCGAAGCGCGGGGGCTCGTGGAAGCCGGACAGTTCGACGAAGCGCTGGCCCGCCTGCAGTCCAAGGTCGAGCCGGAGGCTTTGTACCTTTCGGGGCGGGCGTGGGCGCGCAAGGCGGAGAGAGCACCGCTCCCTACTCCCGCTCCCGGTGCGACCTCGGCCCCCGAATGGAAGCCCGAGGAGATCCGGGCGGTGGACCTGCTGGAGCGTGCGATCGCTGCGCAGCCGGACCTATCGGCCGCCCACCTCGCCCTGGGGGAGGTCCTGGCCCCCCATGCGCTCGAGCGCGCGGGGCGTGAGGCTTCCGCCGCCGCGGCCCGCCGGCGGAAGGGCAAGGCCGTCGAAGCTCCGCTTCTCCCCATGGAGGGACCGGATGCGAGCCCGGAGCGCGTCGTCCGCGAGTTCCAGAGCGCGGCCCTGGGCGATCCCTCCAAGGCGCCCGTGGAGGCGCTCATCGCTTTCGCGGTGAGGGCGGGACGGCTCGGCGACGCGGAGTCCGGCTTCCAGGAGCTGCTGAAGCGGGAGCGTGAGAAGCCCGAGCCGTTCATCGCCTACGGCGACTTCCTCAGGGACAAGAAGCAGGACGCGAACGGCGCCATCGCGCAGTATCGCCAGGCTTTGATCTGGCGGCCCGGCGACGAGGACACGCGCGGCAAGATCGCCGACATCTACATCGCCATGGCCCGCGTGCACGTGAACGCCCGGGAGTACGCCACCGCGGACGCCCGGCTCCGCGAGGCGGAGCGGTACATCACGGACAAGTCCTCCCCCCCGGGCCAGCGGCTGCAGGAGCAGCAGGCCATCCTCACGCAGATCCGCGGCCGGTCTCCCGGGCGCTAGACGCCTACTGGGGGTTCCGCCCCTGGCCGTTGTCGTCCACGTAGATGAGGCCGCTCTCGTTGGGGGTGCCCGGCTCCAGGTACTGGGTGACCACCTGGCCCCCGATGACCAGCCGAGCGGCCGTGATACCCCCGGTATCCGTGAGGGCGAGACGGGGGTCGAAGACGCGGACGAGGTGGGGGAAGTCCTGGGGAGGGAAGTTCACCGGTACGTTCGAGGCGATCCCCGTCCACTGCCGGTTGCCCGGAGCTATCGTAAGCAGGACCTCGCCACCCGCGTGCATCCAGCTTCCGAAGAAGACGACGCGATCCTCGCAGTGCGGGGCGACGTTGAAGCAGTCGTTGGGCTGGCGATATTCCACGCGCACGGTCGCCACACGCGGCAGGGGTGCGGCCGTGGGGCCCTCCTCGGGATCGGGCTGGAAGTCCCAGCAGCCGACGCAAACCGCCGAGACGAGAACGGCGATCGGGAGGGCGCGGGGACGAGTCACTATCTCGCTCCGCAAAGGGGAGTTAGCCGCTTTTCGAAGTATGCCTTGCCGCCCATTCTCCGTGATGATACCATCCGCGACTCGGTTTTCTTCCGATATCCCATGGCTGTGGCCCCCGCACTCCCAAAAGACCTCGACCCCACGACGGTGCTCGTCATCGACGACGACGACGGGGTGCGACGCATCTGCGTGGAGATGCTGCAGACGCGAGGGCTTCGCGCCGTGGGCGCGCCCAGCGTAGGGGAGGGCCTGCGCGCCTTCGACGAGCGGCGCCCCAACGCGGTTCTCCTGGACCTCCGGCTGCCGGACGGGGCCGGCATCGACGTCCTCCGCGAGTTGCAGCGGAGGAGTCCGGCGACCCCCGTGATCGTCGTCTCCGGTGTGGGGAGCGTGACCGACGCCGTGGAAGCCATGCGACTCGGAGCCGCCGACTTCATCGAGAAGCCGGTGAGCCGGGAGCAGCTCGACCACGTCATCGACAAGATCCTGAACCCGGGGCCGGTGGGCCCGGAGCCGGAGGGGGACCGCGTCTTCGAGGGGGCGCGCTACGGAACGGTCGGCCAGTCCCTGGCCATGCAGCGCGTCTACCAGCTGGTGGACATGGCTTCCCCTACCCGGTGCCGGGTCCTGATCTCCGGAGAGCGGGGCACGGGGAAGGAGCTCATCGCCCGGGCGATTCACGCCCTTTCCCCCCGGCGCGACCGGCCCTTCATCCAGGTCAACTGCGCGGCCATCCCCGCCGAGCTGATGGAGAGCGAGATGTTCGGGCACGTGCGCGGGGCGTTCACGGGCGCCCACGCCGACCGCAAGGGGAAGTTCGAGAGCGCCGACAGGGGGACGCTCTTCCTGGACGAGATCGGCGACATGAGCCTCGTCACCCAGGTCAAGCTCCTGCGGGTCCTCCAGGAGGGGGAGGTCACGCCCATCGGCAGCGCGGAGAACCGGCCCGTGGACGTCCGTATCCTCGCCGCCACCAGCAAGAACCTCGTCGAGGAGCTGGAGAAGGGGCGCTTCCGCGAGGACCTCTACGATCGTCTCAACGTGGTCAACATCTCCCTCCCGCCGCTTCGGGCGCGCCGGGACGACATCCCGGCGCTGGCCGAGCACTTCCTGAGGCTCGCCAGCGTCGAGAACGAGATGAAGCCCAAGCGGCTCGCCCCCCGGGCCGTCGACTTCCTCACGCGCTTGCCCTGGCGGGGGAACGTCCGCGAGCTCAGGAACCTCATGGAGCGGCTCGTGGTTCTCGTTTCCCGGGAAGTCGTGACCCACCGCGACGTCATGGAGGCGCTGCAGATGACGGGCACCCTCGTGCCCGCGGACCTGCCGCTACCCCTGCGACAGGCCCGCTCGCGCTTCGAGCGCCAGTACATCCTGGAGCGCCTGGCCGCGAACCGCGGGAACCTCGGGACGACCGCCCGGGACCTGGGAATCGAGCGGACGAACCTCTACCGCAAGATGAAGCAGCTGGGGATCCAGCCGAGCGTGAGCAAGCGCCCCTGACGTTGCGCCTTCGATAAGCGAGCGTTGCGCGCACGCAAGAACCCGGCGCCACGAGATCCCTCCCCCGAATTACAACTCGCTGATCCCACGGCGATTGGAGACCCGGCCGCGACCTGGCCCGAGTCCTGCTATAGGACGGGCAGGGATCGCGCTAAGTCGGCCCTGCCGTCGGACGTCCCGGAGCCTCGAGGCCCCGGACGAGGTCCGGAGGGAGCCGCGTCCGGAGCATCGGGGCGGCAGAGGCCGAAGGCGACGATCCCCTTTTTCTTTTCCCGCCTTCCTTTTTGACCCTCGGCGCGACCCCAGTGTAACGTTGGCGCTTTGGCCCGCAGGCCGGGAGGGTCGGTAGTGGCAGCGAAGAAGGCCTTGATCACCGGGATCACCGGCCAGGACGGGAGCTACCTCGCCGAGCTCCTCCTGGAAAAGGGATACGAGGTCCACGGCCTCGTGCGACGCAGCAGCTCGTTCAACACCTGGAGGATCGACCACGTCCGCGAGCGCCTGATGCTGCACTACGGGGACCTCGTGGACCAGAACAGCCTGGTGCGGACCCTGGGGTCGATCGCCCCCGACGAGGCCTACAACCTGGCCGCCCAGAGCCACGTCAAGGTGTCCTTCGAGATGCCCGAGTACACGGCGAACGTCACGGCCCTCGGCGTCATGCGGCTCCTGGACGCGGTGCGGGAGTCCGGGGTCAAGACGCGCGTCTACCAGGCGGGCAGCTCCGAGATGTTCGGCCTCGTGCAGGAGAACCCCCAGCGGGAGACGACCCCCTTCCATCCGCGCTCGCCCTACGGCGTCTCCAAGGTCTTCGGCCACTGGATCGCGGTGAACTACCGCGAAGGGTACGGGATGCACGTCTCCAACGGCATCCTCTTCAACCACGAGTCGCCCCGTCGCGGCGAGAACTTCGTGACCCGCAAGATCACCCTCGGAGTGGCCGCGATCAAGAGGGGCAAGGCGAAGGAGCTGCGCCTGGGCAACCTCGACGCGCGGCGCGACTGGGGCTTTGCCCGGGACTTCGTGGAAGCGATGTGGCTCATGCTCCAGCAGGCGGAGCCCGGCGACTATGTGGTGGCCACGGGGGAGACCCACTCCGTCAAGGAGTTCTGCGAAGAGGCCTTCGGCTGCGTGGGTCTCGACTGGAAGGACTTCGTGAAGGTGGATCCGAAGTACTTCCGTCCCGCGGAAGTGGACCTCCTTCTCGGCGATCCTTCGCGGGCCAGGGCCAAGCTGGGCTGGCAGCCGCGCGTCACCTTCAAGGAGCTCGTACGCCTGATGGTGGAGGCGGACCTCGAGGGCCAGCGGCGTTAGGGCCTGACTCCGTCCGGACGGAGTAACGCTCCAGCCTAGGCTCGGCTACCCCTTGACCAGCGTTGCGCTCCGGGCTTCGATCAGCGCGTCGAGCTCACGTCGCAGATGGCCCAGGATGTCGTCGTAGGTGTAGGCTCCGATCGTCTCCGTCTTCCGCTTCAGGTTGACGTGCGTGGGGCCGCACCAGAGGCCGAGGTCGGCGTCGTCCGTCTCTCCGGGACCGTTGACCCGGCAGCCCATGACCGCGATCGTGAGGGCGTGCTTCTCCGCGTACGCGGTCATCTCCTTCACCGCCCCCGCGAGCTCCACGAAGCGCTCGTTCTCCACCCGCGAGCAGGACGGGCAGGAGATGATGTTGAGCTTGTCGTCGTCGAAGACGGGCACGGAGCGGAATCGGCCAGCGGCCATGTCCGCGAGGATCTGCTGGCCGACCACGACCTCTTCGTACTTGCGTGGGTTAGGGAGCGTGAGGCTCACGCGCAGGGTGTCCCCGATGCCGCGGGACAGGAGCTGCTCGAAGGCGACGCGCGTCTTGATGATCCCTTCCGGAGGAATCCCCGCCTCCGTGACCCCCAGGTGCAGGGGAACGTCCGGCCGCGCCGCGGCAAATCTCGCGTTGGCCTCGATGACCTTGCGGGGATGCGAGTCCTTGAGGCTCACGACGTAGCGGTCGAAGCCGAGGTCGTCGAGGAGCCGGCAGTGCTCGAGGGCCGACTCCACCATCGCCGCCACGTCGTCCTCGGGGAAGCGGTCCTTGATCGCGGGGTCGACGCTGCCGCAGTTCACGCCCACGCGGAGGGCGAGGTCGTGCTCGCGGGCCACGTCCACGAGGAACCGGACCTTCTCGGCCACGGGCTTCGACTTCTCGTGATGCCAGAGATGGCCGGGGTTGTAGCGCACCTTGTCCACGTGGGGGGCCACCGTCTCCGCCAGCCGGTAGTTCTCCTGGAGGTCCACCACGAGGTTGGCGGGAGTCTGCCGACGCACCTCGGCGAGGGCCTCCACGTCCCGGGCATTGTCCACGGCGACCCGCACCAGGCCCGCCCCCGCCTTGCGGATCGACTCCGCCTGCTCGACGGTGGCGTCCACGTCCTGGGTGCGCGTCGCGCACATGCTCTGCACCGCCACCGGATGGCCCTCGCCCAGGGAGACCGAGCCCACCCTCACCGTGCGCGTCGGGTTTCTCTTCATCGATCCTTCATCGTAGCAGACTAGCCGAGGTCCTCGAGCGCTCGCACGCCGCGGTGCATCGCGAGAAGGCCGGTGAGGATGCTCGCGCTCGCGGCGGCGGCGAGGCAGGCGGCCATGAGGAGCCGGCGACCGGCGCCGAGGGGGAGGCCCTGGTTGACCGCCCAGACGTAGTAGGAGGCGGGCCAGGCGACGAGGCCGACGATCACGAGGATGAACAGCACGGCGAGGACCATGAACGCGACCCCGCCGTAGGAGCCGGCGACCTGCGTGAGGTTCTCCGCGGAGAAGCGGGGATGCTGGGCCCCCATTCCCGCGGCGAGGCCGACGAGGCCGAAGGCCATGAAGACGACGGCGAGCGCGGTCAGCGCCTTCAGGAAGGGGTCGACGCCGAGGAGGTGGTTGGAAGCCACGGTGAGGGCGACGGCCATGAGGAGGATGGGCAGGAGGCTCGTCCAGAACTTCGACCAGAGGAACGAGCGCATGGAAACGGGCGCGGTGCGGACGATCCAGAAGGCGGGGCCCTCCGCGCTCACGGCGGGAAAGACGAAGCGCACGGCCACCGCGGAGAGGACGAAGGCGGCCATGGCGAGGTTCACGAAGGCGTAGACGTTCTTCACCACGAAGCTCATGTACGGGATGCGCGAGAGGTCGAGGACCTTGAAGTTGTACACGTAGACGAAGGCGAGGGCGGCGAGGAGGAGGAGCTGCGACCACTGCGTCGTGTCGCGCAGGAAGACCTTCACGTCCTTGACGAGGAGGCCGCGAACGGGGGCAGGCAGCGGGAGGCGGCGCGCCGCGGACTCGAGGCCCGCGAGCCTGGTGAAGCGCGTCTTCCGGGCTTCCTGGGCCTTGCTCCAGCCCGTGAAATAGAAGCGTTCGAAAGCGATGCGCGCGAGAACCGTGAATGCGAGCGCGGTCGTCCAGAGGGCGCCGAGATGCAGCGCGTCCAGCCGCGACTGCAGGGCGGCAAAGAGCGCCTCCGCCGTCCAGAAGGACGGCAGGAGCCCGGTGAGCGGCACCTGTAGAGTGGCGAAGAACGCGGTGACGTCGGGGAGGGCCTGCACGCTGAGAAGGCGTTCGGGGCGGAGCACCCGCAGCAGCAGGATGAGGCCGATCGCGAAGAGCGCGCCCATCAGCATCAGGACGTCGCGGGCCCGCTTGGCGGGAAAGGTGTTGACGAGGACGAGGGTGAGCACGCAGCCGAGAGCGGCGGGGATGAGCACGAAAGGGATCACAGCGAAAGGGAGGGTCAGGTAGTAAACCCACCCTGCGCACCGCGCGAGGCCGAGGCCGAGGAGGACGGGTGTGACGAACGCCACCACCATCCATCCGGACTGGGCCACGGTGCGCGCGTACCGGGAGTAGAAGAGGCGAGCGGGAGAGATGGGGGCGGCGAGGACGAGCCGCAGGTCCTCGGACAGGAAGAACGTGGAGAGCGCGCTCACCAGGGAGCTGAAAGCCACGAATACGAGGAACGTGACGAAGAGCAGCCCCAGGCCGAGGCGGATCAGGTAGTCCCCGAGCTCCTCGTAGAAGAGGAGCTGCCAGGAGAGCCAGAAGACGATGGCAAAGAGCGTCACCGCCACCACGGCGCCGATGAGGCCGAAGACCGCCGCGCGGGCGGCGTCTCCCTTCTCGCGGCGGCGCGCGCGGTTGCGGGCGGCCCAGTAGACGGGGAGCAGGAGGTACGGAAAGGGCTGGGTGGTCACGCCGACTCGTCCCTCTCGCGGAGGCCGCCGCCCCCGGTGAGCTTGAAGAAGACCGGGGTGAGGTGGTCGTCGCCGCCGCCCGCGAGGGCGCTTAGCTCGTCCACCGTCCCCCGCGCGATGATGCTTCCCCCGAGGATGATGCTGATGCGATCGCACATCTCCTGGGCGACCTCGAGGGTGTGCGTGCTCATGAGGATGGCGACGCCCTCGCGGCTCATCTCCCGGAACACGTCCTTGATGAGGTGCGCGCCCCGGGGGTCGAGGCCGACCATGGGCTCGTCCACGAGCACGGCCCGCGGCCGGTGGAGGAAGGCCGCGCACATCACGAGCCGCTGCTTCATGCCGTGGGAGAAGCTCTCCACGAGCTCGTCCTTCCAGCCCAGGAGGTCGAAGAGGCCCAGGAGCTCGAGGGCGCGGGCCTCGACCGCGGGCCCCTCCTCGCCGTAGAGGCCGGCGTGGAAGCGGAGGAACTCCGCGGCGGTGAGCTTCTCGTAGAGGTACGGGCGGTCGGGGATGAAGCCGAGCGCGCGCTTGGCCGCCTCCGGGGCCTTCGCGAGGTCGTGGCCGGCGATCTCCACCGTTCCCGCGGTGGGCTTGAGCAGACCCGCGATCATGCGGATCGTCGTGGTCTTGCCCGCCCCGTTGGGTCCGAGGAACCCGTGGATCTCCCCCCTGGCCACGTCCAGGCTGACGTCCTTCACGGCGACGAAGTCGCCGTACCTCTTGAACAGCGTGCTGGACGCGGATCACGACCGCCGTCTCATCGCCGTGGTGACGACCAGCAGTGCTTCCCACTGCCGTCGCGGCGGGGGAGGTCGAGGGCCAGGGGCCGCGTGTCGGTGGCGGCCCGCCCCACGAGGACGGGGGTCTTCGACGCTTCGTGCTCACGGACGTCGAGCACCTGGATGCGAGCGCGGCCGACGAGGCCCAGGATCGCGGCCTGACGATCGAGGCCGCCGCGAGCCAGGCGGAGGTGCGTGGCATCCGCGGGGAACTGGTTGAGGGTGGGGTCCACAGGCATCCAGAGGCCGCGGCCGGGGCCTTCCGCGGCGTAGACCTCGGCCCACGCGTGGTAGTAGAAAGCACCGCGCAGGTAGACGAGGCCCACCGCCATCCGCGAGGGCAGCCCGAGCGATCGGGCCATGGCCACGTAGAGCGCGGTGTGCTCGTTGCAGTCGCCCACGCGCGTCTTCAGGACCTCGAGGGCGGAGGGGAGGCTCACCGTGGGCTTCTTCTCGAGGAGCGCGTGGACGTAGCGGAGGAGCCGCTCCGCCCGCGCGCGGGGCAGCGCGGCGTCGCCCACCGCCTTCCTGGCCTCGGCGCCGATCTCGGGGGCGTCGCTCTCCAGGAAGGGCTCGGGCGAGGTGTCGCGCGGGAACCGGAGGGTCGTCGAGGCTCGCGGCGAGCGTGCGCGAATCGCGGACCTCGAACACGTCTCCCTCGACCCGCTGACCCGCACCCTGGAGGTCGGGACCCGCGAAGTCGGAGGCGCCGTCGAGGCGAACGAGGAGCCGCTCCACCGCCGTGGGCTCGTCGATGCTGCGGGCGGGGGTAGGGACGATGGCCGCGGCCTCGAGGAGGTCCACCTGCACCTGGCCGGGAACGGCGAGCGCCTGGGCGCGTTCCTGCGTCTCCCTCACGACCAGGAGGCCCATGGGGCTCTCCTCGCGCACGATCTCGCCCACGTCGGTGATCCACGACTTCGTGACGACGCCTCCGAAGCGTCCCTCGATGCGAAAGGCGGGAACGGGGCGGCCCATCGGATACACGATCTCGCGAGCCTGTACCTCGACGGTCATGGGCGCGTTCCGGAGGGTGGCGGGGTCGAAGAGGGAGAAGGTGAAGCGCTGACCCGCGCGCGAGACCGCGGGCGGCGAGCTGGCGGGGGAGGTTCAGCGAGAGCGCGGGGGCTTCGGGAAGGTCGCGCGTCTCCTTGCGCTCGCCCGACGACGTCTTGATGGAGAGCTCGAGCTTCCGGCCGTCGAGCACGCCCGAGATCTCCGTCGGTCCCGTCCCCGGGTCGAGGGCGAAGGAGAAGGAGCGCAGGGCGAAGCTCCGGTCCACGAGGGCGACGCTCTTGAGCTGCACGGCCGTGGTGGCGCCCGAGGAGCGTCATCTGCAGCCGGCCGTCCTCACGCAGCTCGAAGCCGTCGTCCCGGGGGGTCGTCTGGCCGACCACGAACCCGATCTTCTCCCCGCGGTAGTAGACGCCGCGCCACTGCGCGGAGGCGCCGTAGCGCGCGAGATCGGCGGCGAGGGCCACGGGTTCGCGCAGGTAGACACGATGGACGAGCAGGCCCATCTGGACGAGCCAGGCCCCGATGATGAGCAGGGAGAAGGGCCGGGTCAGCCGCGCGGGAAGGGGCCGGAGGAAGCTCAAACGCTTTGGGGGGCGAGCGCGGCCATTGGTTCATTATAGGGGGGCATGGATCCCGCCCGCGGTCGACGTCGTCCTCGTGCGGCCGTCGCGGCCGGCGAACGTGGCCGCGTCGTGCCGGGCGATGAAGAACATGGGGCTGCGCGTGCTGCGGCTCGTGGATCCCCCCGAGGGTCTCGACCGTCCCGAAGTGCGAAGCCTGGCCTATGGGGCGTGGGACGTCCTCGACGCGGCGATCGCCTCGCCCACGCTGCTCGAGGCGGTGAGGGGAAGCGCCCTGGTGGTGGGAACGACGGGACGAGCGCACCCGGCGGCCTGGACACCCCGCCGGCTCGCCGAGGAAGGAGGCCTGCGGGCCGGGGACGGGCGGGTGAGCCTCGTCTTCGGCCCGGAGGCGAGCGGCCTCCGGACGGAGGAGCTCGAGCTCTGTCCGGTGCATGTTCACATCCCGACCGACGCCGCCCAGCCCTCGCTGAACCTCGCGCAGGCGGTCCTCGTCCTCGCCTACGAGATCCGGCAAGGCGCCTCGCCGGTCGTGCCGGGGATGGATCCTCGCGCCAGCGCGGGCGAGCTGGAAGGAGCGCTCCAGGACCTGCGGAGCGCCCTTCTCGACGTGGGCTTCCTGAACCCCGCGAACCCGGAAGCCATCCTCGCGGAGCTTCGGGCCCTCGCGTCCCGGGCCGGGCCCACACCCCGGGAGGTGACGCTCCTCCGGGGCCTCGCCCGTCAGATCGGCTGGGCGGCCCGGATTGCACGAGGTGGGGGAGCGATCCGATAATGGCGCAGATGGCGCGCAAGTCCTCGCCCCGTACCGCCCGGCGGCCGCGAAGCCACGCCGCGGCGCCGGGCCGGCGGGGGTCGCGAGGGCGCTCGCGCCCCACCCCCGCGAGGACGCTCGTCTTCGCCTCGGACCCCGAGGAAGCACCGCTGGTGCTGAACGCGCCCCTCCTGCCGCTTTGGCAGAACGTTCCCGGCGGCGAGTTCAAGGTGCCCACGCTGGCCCTGAACGCGGAGGCGACCCTGGCCGACGGCCGGCGCTTCCGGGGACGGATCTTCCTTCCCACCACGGCCCACGACCACGCGGGGTCGATGCGGGCGGAGGAGTGGATGAACGACGGCGGTCGACTTCTTCCCGTTCCTCCTCGACGACGCCTCGGCGCCGGTGCTCCTCAACAAGCGCGAGGTCGTGGCCTTGACCGTTCCCGCCTCCGCCGACCGCGACGACACGCTGGAGGCGGTTCCCCTGCCGCGGCGTCGTCTTGCCCTGGAGTGCGGGGCCCGTCGCTTCGAGGGGACGATCGTGATCGACATGCCGGAGAACCACCGCCGCGTCCTCGACTACCTGAATCGTCCCGGAGCGTTTCCTGACGCTCCGGGAAGGGGACCGGCATCACCTGGTGGCCAAGGACCGCATCACGCGCGTGACCGAGACGCGGGAGGGTTCCGAGCGTGTCCCTGGATCGGCTCCTTTCCCAGGCGGCGAAGGCGGGCGGGCACGAGGTGCGTCTCATCCCGGGCCGGCGCATCGTGATCCTCACGGCGGCGGGTGAGCGTGAAGTGCAGGGCGCGGCGCAGACCTCGGAGCTGATCCAGGGGCTGCTGGAGACCGTCCTCACTCCCGGAGCCCGCGTGGAGCTGTCCGCGGGGCGGGCGGAATGGCAGGTGGAGATCGCCGGCCTCGGGCACGATACGGGCGACCGCGGAGCGGAAGCCCGCCGGGCTCGTGGCCACGTTCCTGCTCGGGAAGGACGGGGCGCCCGCGGCCGCGCCCGCGGCGGCCGCCCCGCTCCCGCGGAGGCCGCGCCCCGCGCGCCGCGGCCCAAGCTGAGCGGGCCCACCGCGGAGATCGACGAGCTCTTCTACACGCATCGTGCGAGATGAAGGCCTCCGACCTCCACATGTCGGTGGGCTCGCCGCCCATGGTGCGCCACGACGGCGAGATCAAGGCCCTGCCCGGCCGCGCCGTGCTGAGCGCCGCGGACACCGAGCGCATCCTCTTCCCGATCGCCCCCGAGCGGAACAAGGAGGAGTTCGAGAAGCGGCAACGACACCGACTTCGCCTACGAGATCCCCGGCCTCGCCCGCTTCCGCTGCAACCTCTTCCGCGACCGCAAGGGCGTGGGCGGCGTGTTCCGGCAGTCATCCCGAGCAAGATCATGACCGCGGAGGAGATGAAGCTCTCGCAAGGAGATCCTCCAGCTCTGCCACCTGCCCAAGGGCCTCGTGCTCGTCACCGGACCCACCGGCTCCGGCAAGTCCACGACCCTCTGCGCGCTCATCGACTACATCAACCGGAACCGCACGCGACCACATCATCACCATCGAGGACCCGCTCGAGTTCGTGCACGAGAACAAGAAGTGCCTGATCAACCAGCGCCAGGTGGGCGAGCACACCGACTCGTTCAAGGACGCGCTGCGGGCGGCGCTGCGCGAGGACCCGGACATCGTGCTCGTGGGGGAGATGCGCGACCTGGAGACGGTGGCCATCGCCATCGAGACCGCGGAGACCGGGCACCTCGTGTTCGGCACCCTGCACACCTCGTCGGCGCCCTCGACCGTCGACCGCATCATCGACCAGTTCCCCGCGGACCGGCAGGGGCAGATCCGCGTCATGCTCGCGGAGAGCCTGAAGGGCGTGATCAGCCAGATCCTCCTGCAAGAAGATCGGAGGCGGGCGCGTGCCCGTGCTGGAGGTACTGATCGGCGACCCCCTCCGTGGCCAACCTGATCCGCGAGGGCAAGGTCTTCCAGATCCCGTCGATCATGCAGACGGGCAAGAAGTACGGCATGTGCCACCATGAACGACAGCATCACTCGACCTCGTCCGGAGGAAGGTGGTGGACCCGCAGGAGGCCTACGCGCAAGGCGATGGACAAGGCCGCCTCCTCGCCTGCTTCAAGAAGAACAACATCGACACCTCGTGGGCGCCCGCCGAGCCAGGCGCTCGCCGGCGTCTGAGCTGGGGCGTGACTCCACACTCGTGGAGGGCTCGTCTCGATACCTGCGCGCCCCGAGAACGTGAGCGTCACCGGCGAAAAGGCCCTGCTCGTCGGCCTCGCCGCATCCGCGGGAAGGCCGCAGCCCGCGCCGAGGCGTCCGTCGAGGAGCTCGGGCTCCTCGCCCAGGCCGCGGGGGCCAAGGTCGTGGGGACGCGTGATCCAGGAGCGCCCGCGACGCGATCCCGCCACCCTCATCGGCCGGGGCAAGGTGGAGGACGTCGCGCCGGCTCTCCGAGGAGCGCGACGCCAACCTGCTCCTCTTCGACGAGGAGCTGCGCCCCGCCCAGCAGCGGAACCTCGAGGAGGCGGTCGGAGCGGAAGACGCTCGACCGCACCCAGCTCATCCTCGACATCTTCGCGCGGCGCGCCCGCACGCGCGAGGGCCGGCTGCAGGTGGAGCTCGCGCAGCTCGACTACCTGCTGCCCCGCCTCGCCGGCCGCGGCGTCCTCCTCTCGCGGCTCGGCGGCGGCATCGGCACCCGCGGACCGGGCGAGACCAAGCTCGAGACCGACCGGCGGCGCATCCGCCAGCGGATCCAGGTCGATCCGGCGCGAGATCGAGCGGGTGCGCCGCGAGCGGCGCACGCGGCGGGAGGGCCGCGCGCGCGGTTCCGCCCCCGTCGTGGCGCTCGTCGGCTACACCAACGCCGGCAAGTCGACGCTCTTCAACGCCCTCACTCGTTCCGACGCCGTCGTCTCCGACCAGCTCTTCATGACCCTCGACCCCCTGGTGCGACGCGCTGCGGCTGGGGGCGGCCGCGACGTCCTGCTCGTGGACACCGTCGGCTTCATCCAGAAGCTGCCCCATCAGGCTCGTGGCCGCCTTCCGAGCCACCCTCGAGGAGGTGGTCGAGGCCGACCTCGCTGCTCCACGTGCTCGACGCGTCCGCCGAGGACGTCGAGGAGCGCGAGGCGGCGGTGGAGGCGGTCCTGCGCGAGATCGGGGCCGCGGACAACGAGCGCATCGTCGTGCTGAACAAGGCGGACATCTCACCCGCGCGCGCGCAGTCATTGCACGACGCGCGCGCCGGGTTCCGTTGTCGTTTCGGCTCTCACCGGCGAAGGCTTGACCCACCCTTCTCGCCGAGCTGACCCAGCGATTGTCCATGTCTCCTCGCAACGTCCGCCTCCGTTTCAGAGCCTCCGACCGCAAGGGCATCTCCAGGGTCTACTCCCAGGGCCGCGTCCTCTCCCACGAGGTCGTCGGCGACGAGGCTCTCCTCGAAGCCGAGCTGCCCGAGCGGCTGCTCGAGCGATACCGGGGGCACCTGGCTTGAGCCCGCGCCGACGGGTGGCGGCGCTCCTCGCGGCGGGTGCGCTCGCGGTCTCGTGCGCGCCCCCACCCCCCGCGCCCCGCCTCCCCGAGACGGAAGATTACGTTTTTCCCGTGGCGGGGCGCGGGGAGCTGAAGCCGGACGAGGCGCGGCAGATCGAGCAAGGCCTGGAAGCAAGTTCTCGCCGGCGACGCCCGCGGGAGGCGCGCGCGTTCGAGAAGATTCTTCGGGACCGTCCCAAGCTCGTCCCGGCGACCACCGGCCTCGCCTACGCCCGACTGCGCGGAGGCAGGCGCCGCCGAGGCGAGCCGCTGGCTTCGGCACGGTCCTTGACGAACGACCCGAGTATCTTCCCGCTCTGGTGGGCGCAGGGTCGGCTGCCCTTCGCCAGGGTGACGCGGACGCCGCACTCGGGTTCTACCGGCGCGCGCAGGCGGTGGCGCCGAGCGACGCCGTCGTCCGCCGCCGGCTGCCCGAGATCAAGCTCCAGGTCACGGAGAAGCACGTGGCCCAGGCCCGCCAGGACCTCGAGCAGGGGAACACCGGGAAGGCGACGGCGGAGTACCGTGCGGCGCTGGACGCGGCTCCCGAGGTGGGCGGGGTGCGCCTGGAGCTCGCGAATCTGCTGCTCTCGCAGGGGGACGCCCCGGGCGCGGTGGCGCTGCTCGAGCAGGACCCGATCGAGGACCGGCAGGTCCTCCTCCGCGCTGGGCGAGATCCTCATCGGGATGCAGGACTACGCAGCGCGCGATCGACGTCTACCGCAAGCTCCTCCTCCGCGATCCCCGCGACGAGGAGGCGCTCCGGCGGTCCCGCGAGGCGCGCGACGCCCAGGAGCTCCTCCTGATGCCCGAGGAGTACCGGCGGCATCGCCACCTCCCCGCGGCTGACCCGCGCCGACCTCGCGGCCCTCGTGGACGTGAAGGTCACCGCCCTCCGCCGGGTGGCGGAGCGCGAGCCGAAGGTGGCGATCGACATCTCGGGGTCGTGGGCCCGCGACCACATCGCGGACGTCCTCGCCCTCGACATCATGGACGTCTACCCGAACCACACCTTCCAGCCGGGGGCGATGCGTGCGCCGGAGCGACGTGGCGCGCGCCCTCGGCCGCGTCCTCGACCTCCTGCGGTGGCCGCGCGCCGCCGGCGCCAGCGTCCCTTCCGACATGTCGCCCGCCAACGTCTCCTACGATCAGGTGGAGCGCGTGCTCGCCGCGGGCCTCATGGACGTCACGCCGACCGGGGCCTTCGAGCCGTGGCGCCCGGTCACGGGACCGGAGACGATAGACGCCATCGAGGCGCTCGTACGGCTCGTCGGCACGTAGGTGCAGCCCCCCTCGGCGAGGGTATACTCTAGGCCTCAGCACAACGAAACGGCGTCTGGAGGTCGCCGCCATGGACGAGCGTGAGCTCCTTCGAAGCGTTCCCCTGTTTTCCGAGCTCGGAGAGTCGGAGCTCACCAGCCTCGGCACGGCTGGCCACGCGGCGGCGCTATCCGAAGGACACCGTCGTCTTCTTCGAGAACGAGGAGGGCGACTTCTTCTTCACGATCGTTCAGGGCCGGATCAAGGTCACGATCCTCGGCGACGACGGCCGGGAGATCATCCTGAGCGTCCTCGGTCCCGGGGACTTCTTCGGGGAGATGGCCCTCCTCGACAACGAGCCGCGCTCCGCCACCGCCATCGCGGTGGAGGACAGCGGAGCTCCTGTCGGTGCACCGGACGGACTTCCAGGGCGTGATCGGGGACAACCCCGCGATCAGCGACGCCCTCATCCGGATCCTCACCGCCCGGCTGCGGCGGGCCAACCACCAGATCCGACCCTCGCCCTCCTCGACGTCTACGGCCGGGTGGCCCGGGTGATCCTGGACATGGCGAAGGAAGAGGGCCGGCGGCTGAAGGACGGCCGCATCGCCTTCCGCCGGGCCACCCACCAGGAGATCGCCAACCGCATCGGGACGACGCGCGAGACCGTCACCCGGATGCTCAAGGACCTCGAGCGCCAGTCCCTCATCCGGATCGAGGGCAAGGAGATCGTCCTCCAGCCGGGCTTCGAGAAGGTCTTCGACTAGAGCGCTCTCTCGTGGAGCTGGGGCCGGTTCGGAGGGTCTTGGAGGCCTTGGAGCGCGAGGGCGTCGAGTACCTCTATCGGATGAAGCAGGACACGGTGCGACCGAAGCGATCGCCTGGACGCCGAGGAGCTGCGTCGCCGGTTCAAGATCGAGGGAGAGTGATGCCCGTCCGGAAGTTTCGTTCAGTCGAGGAGATGGACGGTCCGACTGGCACCACCCCGGAGACGCCGCGCTCTCTGGGGCGATTCGGCACGTGTGGGAGCTCGCTCATCGGACGATCCGGCCGCATTTTCCTCCCGGGGACACAAGCACCGTTCGGTCGAAGAGCTGGACGCGCAGCGACAAGCCTGGGACTGACGCCTATCTGTCCGCGCCTGATCGCGAACGACTCGAGTCCGGAGAGGTCCGGCGACCGCTCGCGAATGAGCCGCAGACCGTCGAATGCTAGGGCGGGGTGGTTGCCATCCCCACCGGACAGGAAACGCCGGTTCCCCCGATGCCGCAGTAGCCGCCCGGGTTCTTCGCCAGGTACTGCTGGTGGTAGTCCTCGGCGTAGTAGAACTCGGGGGCTTCGCGCAGCTCCGTCGTGATCGGGCCGCGGCCGGCTCCGGCGAGCGCCTTCTCGTAGGCGTGGCGTGATGCCTCCGCGGCCCTTCGCTGGGGATCGCCGTACCAGTAGATCGCGGACCGGTACTGCGTCCCCACGTCGTTGCCCTGGCGCATGCCCTGCGTGGGGTCGTGGTTCTCCCAGAAGACCCGGAGCAGCGTGTCGTACGAAACCTTCCGGGGATCGAAGACGACCCGCACCACCTCGGCGTGTCCGGTCTGGCCGCTGCAGACTTCTCGGTAGGTCGGGTTCCGGGTCGAGCCGCCCGCGTAGCCCACGGACGTCGAGAAGACGCCCGGCTCCTCCCAGAACTTCCGCTCGGCGCCCCAGAAGCAGCCCATGCCGAAAAGTGCCATCTCGAGCCCGGCGGGAAAGGGCGGCTCCAGGGGCGCGCCGTTCACGAAGTGCGCCATCAGTCCGCCCGCTCGACCTTCACCCTCCAGGCGCCCCGGGGGCGAACCTTGGGCACCTCGAGACGCAGGAGGCCGTCCGTGAACTGGGCGCTCACGCGGTCGGGGTCCACGTCTTCCGGAAACTGGAAGGTCCGCGCGAACGGTCCGAAGCGGCGCTCCATCCGGTGGAAGCCCTCCGGCTTGCCTCCCTGCATGTGGCGCTCGCCGCGCACGGTGAGCGCATCGCCTTCCGCGTGGACCTCGATGTCGTCCTTGTCCAGGCCGGGGAGCTCGATCTCGAGGAGGAAGGCTTCCGGCGTCTCGAAGACGTCGGCCAGGGGGACCCAGTCGCCGGAGATGAGCCCCGGCTCGTCCAGTCTCTCCCGCGAGAGGCTCGCCTCGAACAGCCGGTTCATCCGCTCTTGCAGCTCCAGCAGCTCCTTGAGCGGATCGGCTCTGAGGGTCACATGACGATTTTACGGCGCCGTCGTGCCGGGATCAACGCGGTCAGCTTCCCAGCCGCTTCTTCAGCTCCGCGAGCAGGGCCAGGGCCTGCAGGGGCGTGAGCGCGTCCGGGTCGGCGCGGCGGAGGTCCTGGAGGACGGAATCGTCGCGACCGGAGAAGAGCGCGAGCTGGCGGCCGGCGTCGGTCGGCGCGTCGCCTTCGGAGTGGGCGAGCCGCGGACGGCCTTCGCGGTCGAACTCCGTCCGCTCGAGGTTGCCCAGGATCTCCTGGGCGCGCGACGACCACCGGGCGCGGGAAGGCCGGCGAGGCGGGCGACCTGGATGCCGAACGAGCGGTCCGATCCGCCGGGCTCGATCTTGCGGAGGAAGACGACCGTGTCCTGCCATTCCCGGGCCGAAACGTGGAGGTTGCCCACGCCCGGGAGGTCGGCGGCGAGGTCGGTGAGCTCGTGGTAGTGGGTGGCGAAGAGCGTCTTGGGACCGCGTCGCGTCTCGAGCCACGTGCTCCGCCACCGCCCAGGCGATGGAGAGGCCGTCGAAGGTGGCGGTGCCGCGGCCGATCTCGTCGAGAAGAACCAGGCTGCGGCGCGGTGGCGTGGCGCAGGATGTGGGCCGTCTCCTGCATCTCGACCATGAAGGTCGACTGGCCGCGGAGGATCTGGTCGGAGGCGCCCACGCGGGTGAAGATCCGGTCGAGGAGCCCGATCTTGGCCTCGCGGGCGGGGACGAAGCTGCCCATCTGGGCCATGAGTGCGATGAGGGCGGTCTGGCGGAGGAAGGTGGACTTGCCGCCCATGTTCGGGCCGGTGAGGACGTAGAGCCGCGCCGCCCCGTCCCCCATGCGCGAGGTCGTTCGCCACGAAGGGCTCGACGAGGAGGCGCTCCATGACCGGGTGGCGGCCCTCGACGTAGACGAGCTCGTCGCCGCGCGAGATGCGGGGCTTGACGTAGTCGTAGCGGGTGGCGATTCGGCGAGGGAGGCGAGGACGTCGAGGCCGGCCACCGCGCGCGCGGTCTGTTGCAGCCGGCGCGACTCCGCGGCCACGGCGCTCGCGGAGCTCTTCGAAGAGCGTGCCCTTCCCGGGCGAGGATCAGCTCGTCCGCGCGCAGCACCTTGTCCTCGTACTCCTTGAGCTCGGGAGTGATGAAGCGCTCGCCGCCCGCGATCGTCTGCTTGCGCACGTAGTCGGCGGGGACGAGGCCGAGGTTCGACTTGCTCACCTCGATGTAGTAGCCGAAGACCCGGTTGAAGCGGACCTTGAGCGAGGAGATCCCGGTCCGCGCGCGCTCGCGCTCCTCGATGGCCGCGATCGTGGTGCGGCCGCCGCGGCTCGTGGTCCTGAGCTCGTCCAGCTCGGGATCGACACCGTCCCGAACGAAGCCGCCTTCCCGCACGGAGGCGGGAGGAGAGTCGACGAGGGTGGCGCGAATCCTCTGCGGCGAGGTCGAGCGGAGGGTCCAGGTCCTTGACGAGCGCGCGCGCGAGCGGCGCCACGCACTCCGCGAGAGCCTCCGCCGCGGCGGGGAGGCGCCAGGAGCGACTGGGCGAGGGCGGAGAGGTCGCGGGGGGAAGCCGTGCCCAGCGTCACGCGGCCCAGGATACGGTCCGATGTCCTGGACCCGGCCCAGCGTCTCGCGGAGCGTGCCTCGCGGCACGGTCCGGAAGGCCAGCTCCTCCACGGCGTCCAGACGGTCCTGGATCCGCTCGAGCTCGGACGAGCGGACGCAGGATCCACTCCCGGAGCGCGCGGGAGCCCATGGCGGTGCGCGTCTGGTCGAGGACGTCGAGGAGCGTGCCCCTTCGCGATCCGTCCGTGAGGCTCTCCACGAGCTCCAGGTTCCGGCGGGTGAGGCCGTCCACCACGAGCACGTCGGCGGGTCCGCGGGTGACGAGGCCGGTGACGTGAGTGACCTCGCGCTTCTGGGTGTCGCGAACGTAGCGAAGGGCGGCCCCCGCGGCTCCCACGGCGCGCGGCAGCGCGTCGCAGCCGAAGGCCTCGAGGCTCGCGACGCCGAAGTGGGCCAGCAGCTCCCGGCGGGCCGTGCCCGTCTCGAACGAGCGGTCCTCGACCTCGGCCCGGGGGATGGCCGCCTCGGGCTGTGCCGTGTCGGAGAGGAACGCGGGCAGGTCGGTGCCTCGGCGAACCAGGATCTCGCGAGGCCGCGTGGCCCCCATCTCGTCGCGCAGCCGCTCCCAGCGGCCCGGACCGTCCCACTCCGCCGCGAAGAACTCCCCGGTCGTCGGCTCGAGCCATGCCGCCCCCAGGCTCTGGGCGCCCGCGTCGATCGCGAGCACGTAGGACGTCTCGCTCGCCTCGAGGGCGGCGGCCTCGAGCTGGGTGGCCGGGCGTGATGACGCGCACGACCTCGCGCTTGACGACGCCCTTCGCGAGCCGCGGGTCCTCCATCTGCTCGCAGAGCGCGACGCGAAACCCCTGCTTGACGAGACGGGCGATGTAGCCGTGGGCGGCGTGCCAGGGCACGCCGCACATGGGGATGGCCTGCCCGTCGCGGTCCTTGGAGCGCGAGGTGAGTGCGATCTCGAGGGCGCGCGCCGCCACCACCGCGTCTTCGAAGAACATCTCGTAGAAGTCGCCCATGCGGAAGAAGAGGAGGGCGTCCGGGTGCTCCGCCTTGAGTCGGTGGTACTGCTGCATGGCGGGGGTCGGGACGACCGTCGGAGCCGACACGGAAGGAGGAGTATAAGCTAGACGCTTCCGGCGCCCGGCCGGAGAGGGAGTCGCGTGCGTCTCCTCGCCCTGGATACGACCACCCGGAACGGCAGCGTCGCCCTCCTCGAAGGGGAGGAGGTCCGGGGGGAAATCCGGCGCGTTTCGGACAGCCACTCAAGCTGGGTGGTCACGGTGATTCCGGAGCTCGTGGCGGGCGCGGGCTGGGCCGTGCGCGACGTCGAGGGGTTCGCGGTGGCCGCGGGTCCGGGCTCCTTCACGGGGCTCCGCGTGGGACTCGCCACGGTGCAGGGGCTGGCCCTCGCCGCGGGCCGTCCCTGCCTGGGGGTGACGACGCTCGACGCCCTGGGTTGGCTGGGGCGCGGGCGGGCGGAGACCGTGGTGGCGCTCGTGGACGCGTTTCGTGACGAGGTCTTCCATCGACGCTACGACGGGGACGGACGGCCCACGGCTGAGGCGCGTGTGGGGAAGCTCGACGAGGCGCTCCGGGGGCTCGTCGGCAGCGCGGCCTTTGTCGGCGACGGAGCCCGGCGCTACGAGGAAGAGATACGGCGGCTCTGTCCGGAGGGGCGGGTGGACGTGAGCGAGCCCTTCCTGGCGGCGGCCGTCGGCCGGCTCGCCCTTCCGCGGTTTCGCGCCGGAGAGGGGATCCCGCCGAGCGCGCTCCGGCCCGTCTACCTGCGGGACGCGGACGTCCGAAAGCCGGTGGCGTGAGGCGGCCGTTGTTCCTGGAGGCGGCCACGGACGCCGACGTCCCGAGCCTGCTCGCCCTCGAGCGGCAGAGCTTCACGCACCCCTGGACGGAAGGGAACTTTCGCGAGGTGGTCGCGGACCCGTCCCGGGCCACGGCTCTCGTGCTGCGCGAGGTGCTACGGCCGGAAGCGGGCGGGCCGGCGGTCGTCGCCTACTGCGTCGGCCAGAGCGTCGTGGACGAGATCCACATCCTGGATCTCGTGGTCGCAAAGGAGAGCCGACGGCAGGGACTGGGCCGCTGGATGCTGGGCTATCGTCCTCGACCGGGCGGCCCGGCGGGGAGCGGATCGCGCCTTCCTGGAGGTGCGGCGGAGCAACGAGGCGGCGATCGCCCTTTACCGGTCGGTCGGGTTCGCGGTGCGGGGGGAAAGGCGTGGCTACTATCGGGACCCCGGCGAGGATGCCCTGATCCTGGAGAAATCCGGGCTCCGAAACGCCTTCGCCCGGCCCGGGAAAGATCCTTGAAATGTGATGCGCGAGCGTGCTAGGTTCCAGATCGGGAGCGAGGACTGGCACCTCGTTCCCTTCCCATGCATCCCCTGGCCCAACCCGGTCCCCAAGAGCGACAGGAGGCGTCGATGTCCCATGACCTCAGGGACGATCTCCTCAGCCGTAACGAGGAGTACCGCCGGCTCGAGCAGCAGCATCACGATTACGAGAGTCGCCTGAACCTTCTCCTCGAAAAAGCGGTCCTGAACGACGAGGAGCAGGTCGAAGAGGTCACGCTGAAGAAGAAAAAGCTCCAGCTCAAGGACCGCATGCAGGAGATCGCGCGCCAGTCGCGCGGGAACGCCGCCCATCCCTGACCCGCGCCCGGGCGAGGGGCCCGCGACGCCGCCCGAGGACGGAGCGCGGCGACCCGCGCCCGCGGCTGCCGTCCCCGGCTCTCGCAGCGGTCGGGGCGAATACGGAAAGAGGCTCTGAGAGATGGACGTGCAAGACAAGGGCCCGGTGCGACGCTTCCGTCGCGGCGCCTCGATCCTGCCCAGCCTCTTCACCACCGGGAACCTCTTCCTCGGGTTCTGGGCGATCATCAGGACGCTGGAAGGGCAGTTCGAGATCGCCGCCGCCCTCATCGGCGGTGCGATCGTCCTGGACATGCTGGACGGGCGGATCGCGCGGCTCACCGGCACCACCAGCGAGTTCGGGGCCGAGCTCGACAGCCTGGCCGACGCGATCTCGTTCGGCGTCGCGCCCGCCCTCCTCGTCTACCGCTGGGCGCTCGACGACCTGCCCCGCGTCGGCTGGCTCGCCGCCTTCTTGTTCGTGATGTGCGGCGTCCTGCGCCTCGCGCGGTTCAACGTCCAGCAGCAACGTCGCCGACCTTCGCTACTTCGTCGGCCTGCCCATCCCCGCGGCCGCCGGCCAGGTCGCGACGCGTCGTCTACTTCGCGCCCGACCCGGTCGACCGATCGCAGGGCCTCCCTCGTCGTGCTCTGGGGCTCGTCGTCATCGTGGCCTTCCTGATGGTCAGCACCCTCCGCTACCGGTCGTTCAAGGGGGTCGACCTGCGCGCACGGCGCAGCTACATCGTCGTGCTCGGCCATCGCCGGGCTTCTTCACTGCTGATCGCCGCCCATTCCGAGGTCACGCTGCTCGCGCTGGCCAGCCTCTATACGCTCTCCGGCGCCCACGTGGCTACCTGTTCGGCCTCCTGCGCCGGCGCGAGCGATCCACCGCCGGCGGTGGCCACGGGCGAGCCGTCCACTGACCGGATCCTCGTCCGGGCCGGCTTGCCCGCGGTGGGGGTGGGCGGTGTCGTCGTCCACGAGGGCAAGGTCCTCCTCATCCGGCGCGGCAAGGAGCCGCTGCGGGGCCGCTGGGTGGTGCCCGGAGGCACGGT
Organism: uncultured Acidobacteriota bacterium; assembly: GCA_963742595.1. Classification (GTDB taxonomy): domain Bacteria; phylum Acidobacteriota; class Vicinamibacteria; order Fen-336; family Fen-336; genus CAVPGH01. The sequence goes on from CAVUMT010000005.1 coordinate 691,572, forward strand.
CGAGCTGGGGGAGACGCTCGAGGCAGGCGCTCGTCCGGGAGATGCAGGAGGAGACGGGCCTCGACCGTGGCTCCCGTGGAGCTCATCACCGTGTTCGACCGGATCGAGCGAGGAAGCCGGACGGCGTGTCCTATCACTACGTGATCGTGGACTATCTCTGCGACTACGTGTCGAGGCGAGGCTCGAGCGGGGTCAGACGCCGAGGCGGTGGCCTGGGCGCGCCCGGCTCGACCTGCCGGCCTACGACCTGCCCGCCGAAGGCCCTGGAGGTCGTCTTGGACGGCTTGGCGCGCGGGCCGAGGGGCTTGCCAGCGGCGCAGCCAACCGCGGTAACCTGTCCTCACGTGATGGTCTCGGGGTACAGGCTAACTACCTGTCAGGAGGATGAGAATGGTGCTCGCGCGTGCGCTCGCCGTGCTGATGGTCGATCGGCTCCTCCTGCGGGCCAGTGGCCGAGGCCAAGAAGCCGTGACCGGCAAGTACAACGACCCGCAGTGGGGCAGCCGCTGGACACGCCCACGTCTGCTTCACAGCACGAACGGAAGTCAACGCTCCGGAGGCCGCTACATCCGCCCGCTGATCGGCGTCGCAGTCGCCGCGTCGGCCGGCGAGGCCCGACGCTCCGTCGGTCGGCGGAGCCACAGCACGGCGCGGGTGCCGCCGGGAGAGCTCGTCGAGGCGTGACTCCGCCGCCGTGGTCCTCGGCGGTCTTCTTGACGAGCGCCAGGCCGAGGCCGCTCCCGTCCCGTCTTCGTGGAGAAGAAGGGCTCGAAGATGCGCTCCCGGACGTCGGGAGTCGAGCCCGGGGCCCGAGTCCTCCACCTCGACCTCCAGCGCGGCCGTCGACCGCCCGCGTCCGCACGTCGATCGTGCCTGCCTCGCCCACCGCCTGGAGGGCGTTCTCCACGAGGTTCACGACCGCGCGCTCCACGAGCCTCCGGTCGCCCCGCACGGCGGGCAGATCCGGCGGCGAGCTCGAGATCGAGGCGCACGCCCGGGGGGAGCACCGCGCGGTAGGGCGCGCGACGGCCTCGGACACGACGTCCGCGAGGTCCTGGGGCTCCCGCTCCGGTGCCGGGGGCCGGGCGAACGCGGAGAACTCGGTCACGATGCCGGCGCAGCGTCCGCACCTGCTTGAGGATCGTGTCGGTGCAGGCGTCGAGGGTGGCGCCGAAGTCCGCCGCCGGATCGCGCGAACACCCGCCGCAGGTGCTCGGCCGAGAGCTGGATGGGGGTGAGGGGGTTCTTGACCTCGTGGGCGACCTGGCGGGCCATCTCCGCCCAGGCGGCGAGACGGTTGCTGCGCTCGAGGTCGTCGCGCTGCCGCTCGAGGTCGCCCGCCATCTGGTTGAAGGAGTCCACGAGGTCGCGCAGCTCGTCCCGGCTGACCGGGTGCTCACGCGCGCCTCGAGGTCGCCTCCGCGACGCGCCGAGTGGCCCGCGGTGAGGTCGCGGATGGGGTCCGAGATGCGCCGGGAGATGGACTGGGCCGAGGAGCGCGGCCGACCACGAGGAAGGCGAACGTGCCGAGGCGGATCGTGCGGTCGAGCTCCTCGAGCGTGGCCTGCCTCGCTCCCGTTGGCGCAGCGCCAGGGGGATGGAGAGCAGGCCGGGCTCCGGGCCGCCGAGCTGCACGGGAACGGAGACCACGAGGGTGGAGAAGCCGCCGATGCGCTCCGGCGCGCAGCACCGCAGGGCGGCCCGTCGAGGACGAGGGCGCGGTAGACCGAGCCCGGCGGCGCGGGGAGAGCAGGAGGCCGGAGGCGTAGAGCTCGCGCTTGCTGGAGGCGAGGAGGCGCCCGCGGTCGAACACGTCGAGGTCGTTGCGGATGAGGCTGGCCACCCAGACGAGGGCGGGGTCCGTCACCGGCTGCCTGGCCGGGCGGCCTCGCCGCGCTGGAAGAACGCGAAGTCCTCCACCGCCTTCTGGGCCACCGCCGCGCGCTCGCAGGGCCTGGTCCTCGGACTCGCGGCGGAGGCGGTCGGCCACGAAGCGCCGGACCACGATCTCGAGCACGGCCACGGGCACGACCGCCACCGCGATGAACGCCACGAACAGGCGGAGGGCGAAGCGGCGCGCGCACCGCCTCGGAGAGGGAGAAGAAGGACAGCGTGGCGCGGCCCGCGAAGGTCCGGGCGAGGAGGAGGGCGAGGAGGCCGGCCACGGCGAGGAGGGCGAGCCCCGCGAACGCCTCCACGTGGTCGGCGAGGTGGCGCGAGAGCGCGCGGCGGGGGTAGGCGAGCGCGTAGATCACGGGTCCGTCGGAGAAGAGGAAGGCGTGATGCGGCTCCTCGTCGAGGAGGATCGTCCGTCCAGAATCCGCCGAGCTCGCGACGCGTCCGGGCGAGGATCTCCGGCGAAAGGGCGAGCGCCCGCTCCGCCGAGGTGAACCTGATGCGGCCGCTTGCGTCGTAGACGAGGAGGGCGGCGGGCCGGGCGCGGTCCGCGGTCCCCGCCGGCCGGAACAGCGTGGAATACGGATCGCGCGAGGGGACGAAGGGCAGGCTCCCGAAGTCTTCGGCCAGGTAGACGTGCACCGCTCCGTGAACCTCGCCGTGGTACACGAGCCGCCGGCGGGCGTGCATCACGTCCGTCTCCGCGCTTGCGAGGGTCACCCGCTCGCGCGAGACCAGCCACTGGTCCGACGGGGGAAGGGGGCGCGGGGGGCCGGCCACCGCGAGCGACGGGAGGTTGAGCGCGAAGCGGCTGATCACCGCGCCCCTCGGATCCTGGAGCTCGAGGGCGGAGGAGAACCCGCCCGCCGCGAGCTCGGTGGACGACCAGATGGAGAAGGCGAGTTCTTCGACGCCGGGGGGTGCCGCGCCGGGGTCCCCCTCCTCGAGGATCTGGGAGCGATCGATCGTCCGACGGGTCGCGGCGAGGGCCTGGGCCCGTCGCTCCCCCTGGCTCAGGAGAAGGGTCGCATCGCGATCCTCGATCTCGTTGCGCAGGGCGCTCTCCGCGAAGTGCGCGAGGGTGGGGAACAAGAGCAGGGCGAGCCCTCCCACCGCGAGGACGGCGAGACCGGCCCAGGCCTCGGCGGAGGCCGCCCGGAGCCGCGGAGGCCACCGTGCCCCCGTCCAGGCCGCGAGCACTCCCAGGGCGAGGAGCACGAACGCCGGCGGGGGGGGCACCGGACCCGCGGCGGCCGGCCAGCGGGCGACGGCGGCCGCGAGGAGGAAGGCGAGGGTGCTCCAGTAGAGCAGGCGGGAGAGGAGCCGGGACGGTAGGGGTCCCGCCCAGGCGAAGACGGCGGCGGTGAGTACGAGGCCGGTGGCGAGGACGGCAAGGAGGGCGACGTGGATGACGGAGTGAGACGCCGACCGGGGTACGAGGGCGATGGAGTCGAGGTCGAGCGCGGCGTGTGCGGCGACGTCGTCCACCCACGCGAAGACCCCGGCGATCAGCACGAGGGAAAGAAAGAGAGCGGCCACGGCTCTCTCCGGACGCGCGGTGCGGGGGGCGAGGGCGAGCGCTCGCTCGAGGAGGAGGACGGAGAGGAAGAGGACGACGAGGGCCGTCGCCAGGAGGTCGAGCGGGCTTTCCTGGAGTGGCGCGTAGAGGGACGAGCTGAAGACGGCAGGGGAGAGGAGGCGGGAGTCCGGAGGCAGCGGCCACCCCAGCACGAGGGGGAGCAGGCGAAGGAGCATCGCCGCGAGGGCCCAGCGGGTGCGCTCGTTCCCATCGCCCATGCGAGGACGGCGAGCATGAGGAGGCCGCAAGCTACGCGCCGGTAGCGGTCCTCGAGGCGGGAGAGGACGGCCTCCTTGGCGGGAGCGGAAACGCGGACAGTGGCGAGAGGGCTGCCGTCGGGAGCGCGGAGCTGGGCGTCGCGGGCAAGAACCCCCGGAGGGGGCGGAGGGAAGGAAACGGGGCCTTCCGTGCGGACGTCGCGGTAGCGAACCTCGACGCCTTCGGCGGCGTCCGCGAGTCGGTCGAAATCGTGCAGGTAGTCGTTCTGGATGTTCCGCTGGACGCGGAGGGGAAGCTCGGCGCTGGCGAAGCCGATCAGGGCACCGTCCGGACCGCGGACGGGGGAGGTGGTCACGAGGGTGGTGGTGACGCTGCCCGCGAGAACGAACGCGCTCCCGCGTGTCGTGACCGTCGAGGGAAGCCCGCGGATCTCCGAGGTGCGGCCCGTCCACGCGAGGATGGAGCCGGTGGGAGTGCGCACCGCGGAGGCGCGGCCGCCTTCCTCGCCGGGAGCGAGGGTCTCGAGGGAGTGGAAGAGCCGGAGGAGGGCCCCCCGCTCGCCGCGGAGGGCGGCGGAGGTGCCGGGAAGGACGGCGGCCCGGTCGGCGAGGCGTTGGAGCTCGCGAGTGAGGTGGCGCTGGCGGCTCTCCACCCTGGCGAGGCGGTCGCCGAGGGCGGTCCGGGCTTCGGTGTCCCAGCTCCGCTCGATCCGGCGCGTGTGCACGCGTCCGGCGAGGAGTGCTAGGAGGGTCGCGGCCAAGAGCCCCGCCGGCACGCGATGCGTCACTCCTGCGATGGTAGACCCCCGTGCGCGAGACCGTCAACGTCCGCCCCGCGCGGCGAAGCCGCGCGGAATTCAGAGCCGATACAGCATCCAGTAGATGACGACACCCGTCACGGAGACGTAGGCCCAGAGCGGGAGGGTGTATCGCGCGATCCGCCGGTGGCTCTCGAACCGACCGCGAAGCCCACGGTAGAGCGTGACGAGCACGAGGGGCACGACGACGATGGCGAGCACGGTGTGGGTCAGGAGGATCGTCAGGTAGACCGTGCGCACGAGCCCCTGCCCCGGAACCGGCACGGAGCCGACCTGGAAGTGGTAGACGAGGTAGGAGGCGAGGAAGAGGGTGGAGCTCGCGAAGGCGGCGAGCATGAACGCGCGGTGGGCGTCGCGCCGGCCGCGCCCGGATGCAGACGTAGCCCAGGAGCAGGCAGGAGGGCGCTCGAGGGCGTTCAGCGACGCGTTGAGGGCGGGCAGGTCGCGGAGCGTCATGGCCGGCGGAGCGGCACGGGGGCGGCCCGGATCAGCGGGAGGGAGAACGTCCGAGGGCGCGGAGCAGAGAATGCTCGACCGGCTCCGGGAAGAGAAGGACGGCGAAGGAGGCGAGGAGGAGGTAGGGAGCGACGAACATGACGAGGATGGCGAGGTTGAGCTCGGCGGCCGCGGCCTGGCGCCTCCGGGGACTGGGAGACCACGGACTGGCACATCGAGCACTGATCGCCACGCCGCTCGTCGCCGGCACGGTGAGTATTGCGGCGACGAGGGCGAGAAGCGTTCGGGCGGCCGCGCGTCATCGGATCGTGTTTTCGAGGACGTGCTTGCTCTCGGGAGTGATGAAGAGGAACAGGATGAGGGACGTGACGATGATCCCCGCGAAGCACCATGAACGCGAGGTTCGCTCTTCTCGAAGCGCAGGTGCATGAAGTTGCCGCCGATCATGACCGCCTTGACCATCATGAAGGCGAGCAGGAAGACGACGAGGAACCAGCGGGGCATGTGGAACTTCTCCGCGGCGAGCATGGCCACGGTGATCGACGAGCAGGATCGCCCAGGTCATCCAGTAGATCTTGTAGGGGTCTTCGCGTGCGTGCTGTCGCTCATCGCTTTCCTCTAGAGCAGGTAGAACAGCGTGAAGATGAAGACCCAGACGAGGTCGACGAAGTGCCAGTAGAGGCCGGCCATCTCCACGCCCTGGGCGGGAGTCTTGCCCATGCGCGGTGCGGATCGCGGTGATGGTCAGGATGACGAGGCCGGAGAAGACGTGCGAGCCGTGGAAGCCGGTGAGCACGAAGAAGGCTGCGCCGAACTGCGGAGCCCCCCAGGGGTTGCCGGTGAGGCGCGCGCCCTCGTGGATGAGGTGGTCCACTCGTAGGCCTGGCAGCCGAGGAAGGCGACGCCCCCGACGATCGTGAGGACGAGGTTGCGGAGCGTCTTCTTGCGGTCCCCGAGCCGGGACGCTCGTCACCGCGGAGCCCATGGTCGCGCTCGACGTGATCAGGATGAAGGTCATGAGCGCGATGAAGGGAATGGAGAAGACCTCGGTCTGCTTCGGCCACGGGCAGGGGCTGGCCATGCGCAGGAAGCGCGTAGCCGCAGAGCAGGCCGGAGAAGAGCAGGGCGTCGGTGACGATGAAGATCCACATCATCGTCTTCTGCCAGGTCGCGCCGAAGGGCGCCGCCCCTCCGCCCCAGTGGGCTTCCACCACGGCGGCGTGGCGTCGTGTCATGTCCTTCCTCTCTCAGTAGACGAAGAGCAGGAAGAGCAGGTAGAGCCACAGGCCGCCCAGGAAGTGCCAGTAGGTCGCGAACAGCCGGAGGCCGTCCTCGCCCGGGGTGAAGCGCCATCCGGCGGAGGCGCAGCGAGGACGAGCCGCGAACCAGACGAGGCCGCCCACGAGGTGCAGGGCGTGGACGCCCGGTGAGCACGTAGAAGAAGGAGCTGTGCGGGTTCGAGGCGAGGAAGACCCCGCGCGCCGCGAGCTGCCGCCAGCCCACCACCTGCCCGGCCACGAAGAGCGAGGCCGAGGAGGCCCGTGATCAGGACGGCGGTCCGGGCGCCCGCGAGGTCCCAGCCGCGGAGCCGCCGCCGCGCGCGCTCGAGGGCGACGCTGCTCAGGAGGAGAGCCGCCGTGTTGCGCCCAGAGCACGGGCGGGGCCGCGAGGGGCCGCCAGTCGGCGGACGCGCGGCGCAGGATGTAGGCGCTCGTGAAGCCGATGAACAGCATGGTGACCGTGCCCAGGAACGCCAGCAGGCCGAAGCGCGCGGGATCGCCGAGGATACCCGGCACGCCATTTCCGCCCCGCGGTCCGTCGTCGCCGCGCAGCCCCTCTCCCCCTGATCCGGGCGGAGGGGGACCGCTCGCGGCGGGAGCGCGCTTGTCGAGGACGTCAGTGACCATGCTTCTCCGCGCGCTGGCCCACGGGAGCGGGGTCGGTCTGCATCACGTGGTCGGCCGCGGCGCCGGGGACGCTGTAGTCGTACGGCCAGCGGTAGACCTCGGGGATCTCGCCCGGCCAGTTGCCGTGTCCCGGGGGCGAGGGCGTCGTCCACTCGAGGCCCGTTCGCGTTCCAGGGATTGCCGCTCGCCTTCGGGCCCTTGAAGGCGCTCCAGAAGAAGTTCACGAAGAAGAGGAGCTGCGAGGCGCCGAGGACGAAGGCGCTCATGGTGATGAACTGGTTGATGCGGCTGCAGCTCCTTCAGGAACGTCGTACTGGTAGGGGTCGTAGATCCGGCGCATGTGGCCGGCGAGGCCCACGTAGTGCATCGGGAAGAACGTGCAGTAGTAGGCGAGGAAGGTGAACCAGAAGTGCAGCTTGCCGAGCGTCTCGTTCATCATCCGGCCGAACATCTTGGGGAACCAGAAGGCGGTGGCCCCGAACACGCCGAAGAGGGCCGCCCCCGCCATGATGAGGTGGAAGTGGGCGACCACGAAGTAGGTGTCGTGGAGCTGGATGTCGGGGGCCGACTGGCCGAGCCAGATGCCGGAGAGACCGCCGCTGATGAAGAGGGAGACGACGCCCATCGCCCACAGCATCGGGGTCTTGAAGGTGATGCGCGAGCTGCCAGAGGGTGGCCAGCCAGTTGAAGACCTTCACCGCGGAGGGCACCGCGATGAGCATCGTCCCCACCGCGAAGGCCATGCCGAGGTAGGGGCTCATCCCGCTCACGAACATGTGGTGGCCCCACACCACGAAGCTCAGGCCCGCGATCGCGACCATCGCCCCCACCATGGCCTTGTAGCCGAAGATCGGCTTGCGGGCAGAAGATCGCGATGATGTCGGAGGTGAAGCCGAGCGCGGGCAGCATCAGGATGTAGACCTCGGGATGGCCGAGGAACCAGAAGAGGTGCTGCCAGAGGAGGGGCGCGCCGCCCTGGTGTAGCGGCGCGCCGTCCGGCGCCACGCAGGGCGTGGCCGGAGAGCACGAGGCCCGCGGGCAGGAAGAAGCTCGTGCCGAAGTGGCGGTCGAAGAGCAGCATCAGGCAGGCCGCGGTGAGGGCGGGGAAGGCGAGAAGGCCCGAGGATCGCCACGAGGATCATCGACCACATGGTGAGGGGCATGCGCATGAGGGAGAGGCCCTTGGTGCGCAGGTTCAGGATCGTGGTGATGAAGTTGAGGCCGCCCATGGTGAAGGAGGCGATGAAGAAGACCATCCCGATGATCCAGAGCGTCTGGCCCATCTGCGAGCCCGGGATCGCGTCGCGGAGCGCGGAGAGCGGGGGATAGGAGGTCCAGCCCTCCGGCGGCCGCGCCCGCGCCCACGAAGAAGGAGCACAGGATGACGATGCAGCCGGGGAGGAAGGTCCAGTAGGAGAGGCCGTTCAGGAAGGGGAAGGCCATGTCGCGGGCCCCCACCTGCAGGGGGATCAGGATGTTCCCGAAGCCGCTCACGGGCGCGGTGGACAGCACGAAGAACACCATGATCGTGCCGTGCATGGTGAAGAGCATGGCGTAGAACTCGGGGTTCATGACGCCGTCCGTGAAGCCCGAGCGTGCAGCAGCGCTCCCGAGAGTGGGCCAGGTCTTCTCCGGCCACGCGAGCTGCAGGCGGATCAGCATGGCGAGCAGCGCCCGCCACCCAGGCCATGAGCATCGCGGTCACGTAGTACTGGATGCCGATGACCTTGTGGTCCTTGCTGAAGACGTACTTCCAGATGAAGGCCTGGGGCGCGTGCTCGTGCGTGAGCGTGCGCGTCGTGTGCGGCCGTGGTCTGGGCCATGAACAAAGCCTCCGCTGCTAGGGTCTCGTCCTACAGTCCAGCTGCTTCCTTGACGCGGGCCTCGACCTCGGACGGCGGGACGACGAACACCGTCCCCCGCATCCGGTAGTGTCCGAGCCCGCAGTGCTCGGCGCAGGCGATCTCGTAGGTCGCCCGCCTGCTTGGGGCACGAACCAGGTCTCGGTGGTCATGCCCGGCATCGCGTCCTGCTTCACGCGGAAGTTCGGCAGGAAGAAGCTGTGGATCACGTCGATCGAGCGCAGGCGGATCCGCACGGGCCGTCCCTCGGGGAGGACGAGCTGGTTCTGGAGATCACGTCGTCCTGGCCGCGGGATCGGTCTTGTCGAGGCCGATGAAGTTGAAGTCCGCGGGGTCGACCTGCTTGACGTCGGTGCGGCCGAAGATCCCGTCGGGACCCGGGTAGCGGACGTTCCAGGCGAACTGCTGGCCCGTGACCTCGACGACGAACGCGTCGGCGGGGGCCGCGCTCGTCACCTGCGCCCAGAGGCTCGAGGGCCTTGAACAGGAAGACGAACATGATCACCGCGGTGACGATGGTCCAGGTCCATTCGAGCCGATGGTTGTCGTGCCAGTAGGCGGCGCGCGCTCCCGGCGCGTCCTGGTAGCGGAAGCGCGAACCAGGCGAGGAGCAGGTTGATCACGATGAAGACGATCCCGGTGACCACGAGGGACAGCCAGATGGCGTCGTCGATGGCGCCCCGGTTCGGACTTCAGGGGCGGCAGCCAGGTCTTGGTGAAGAAGAAGGTGGCCAGCACCACCAGCAGAGCGTGGCCAGCCCGAAGAACAGCCCCTGCAGCTTCGACATCCGGTCCTCCAGAGTCGCCGCACGCGGCGTCTTTCTACGGTCCAGGGCCTCCCGCGCGGAGGCCGTCCCAAGGCGTCTTTCCGTCGCACGCTCTGAAGCAAGAACGAATTCGGGTCGAGTCGATGACGGCGCGAACAGTATCCGACCCGTGCCGCGTCGTCAATGCCCCGGGGGCCTCCGTCACGCGCTCAGCGTCTCCAGAGAAGGAGCGCGAGGAGCGCGGGAAGGTAGAGGATGGAGGCGAGGAAGAGCGCGCGCGCCGCGGGCAGGGTACGGAGCGACGGCCAGGCGGAACGCGGCCACCGTCATCGCCATGCCCAGCACCAACGCGCCGACCAGGTAGACGGGCCCGCCGAAGCCGGCGGCCACCGGGGTCAGGCTCACGAGCAGGAGGGCAAGGCTGTGAATCACCGCCTGGCGGCCGGTGAGCCGGCCCGTGGGGTCGAGGACGGGGAGCATGGGGAGTCCCGCGCGCGCGTAGTCCTCGCGGTAGATCCAGGCGATGGCGAGAAAGTGGGGGATCTGCCAGAGGAACAGGATCGCGAAGAGGACGAAGGCACCTCCGTCGAGGGACTGGCGGGCGGCCGCCCAGCCGATGACGGGAGGGAGGGCACCGGGAACCGCCCCCACGAGTGTCGAGAGCGACGTGCGCCGCTTCAGCGGCGTGTAGGCGAAGAGGTAGCTGGCCCACGTGGCGAAGGCCACTGCGGCCGGAAGGGGGCCGGAGAGCCAGGAGAGGAGACCCAGGCCGACCGCGGTGAGGACGAGCCCGAAGAGGAGGACCTCGGGAGCGCGCAGCCGACCCGCGGGCAGGGGGCGCGTGCGCGTGCGGTGCATGAGCGCGTCCGTGTCCCTCTCCAGAAGCATGTTCACCGCGCTGGCCCCGGCGGCCACGAGCGTCGTGCCCGCGAGCACCGCGAGGAGGGGGAGGGCGGGAGCGGCCCCCGGAGCGGCGACCACGAAACCCACGAACGTCGTGAAGACCACGAGGAGCGTGATGCGGGGCTTCGTGAGCTCGAGGTAGTCGGCGGCGACTCCGCGGCGGGAGAGGAGAGCGACCGTGCTCATGCCGCCACCGGGGCGAGCTGTTGGGCGGTCTCCTCGGGCGAGCGCAGGCGGCGTCGCGTGCGCAGCAGGAGGAGCCAGCAGGTCCCGAGCACCGCCGCTCCCACGGCCACGTGCGCGGTCGTGGGGACGATCGCCTTCTCCGTGAGCACGGCGGACGCCCCCAGGGCGACCTGCACCACGACGAGCCCCGCGCCGAGGAGCGCGTTCGCGAAGAGCGAGGAATCGGCGGACCGGCGGCAGCGCACCACGAGGCCGCAGACGGCGACCACGACGGCGAGCGCGCCGAGGCGATGGGCGTAGTGGACCGCGACCCCGGGAAGCTCCAGCGGGGGAACCAGCCGTCCGAAAGCGAGCGGGAAGTCGGGAATGGCGAGGCCCGCGCCCGTGTGCCGCATGAGCGCCCCCAGGAAGAGCTGGACGAATACGACCGCGGTGGCCGCGACCGCGACGGCTCTCGTCCCCGCGAGGTCCGGCCGGGCAGGGCCCTCTGTCCATTCGCGCGACGTGACGTAGGCGAGGGCGATCGTCAGGCAGAAGAAGGTCTGGGCGAGGCAGGCGTGGGCGACGGACACCGGAGTGGGGAGCAGGAAAATGACGGTCAGTCCGCCGAGGAGGCCCTGCACGATCACGAGGACGAGGGCGGCCCAGGCGAGCCGGCGCACCTCCGGGCGTCTCTCGGCGAAGTGGGTCCAAAGCGCGAGCACGAGCGTGACGAAGCCCACGAAGGTCGCCACCATGCGGTGGCCGTGCTCGAAGAAGATTCCCCCCACCATCGGGGGCATGAGCATGCCGTAGGAGAGAGGCCAGTCGGGAACGGCCAAGCCCGAGCCGGTGCTCGTCACGAGACCGCCGACGAAGACGAGGAAGAGCGTAGCGAGAGAGAGAAACACGAAGGAGCGGTGGCGCCAGCGTGCGGAGACGGAATCGCCCATGGACGGATCGGATTCCTCAGGGAACAAAGATCTCGGGGGCGCAAAAGCGCCCCCGAGTGTCATCCCTTGAACGTGAAGTCCGCCTTGGCGGCCTCTCCGTCCTTGACCGTGACCTTCTGGGTCTGACCCTTGAGCTTGCCGTGGAAGGCCTCGATCTCGTACTCGCCCGCGGGCAGGCCCTTGATCTCGAACGTGCCGTCTTCCTTGCTGACCGCGAAGAACGGGTTGTCGAACACGGAGATGTACGCTCGCATCCAGGGGTGCACGTCGCAGCCGACCGGGATCATCACCTCGGGCTTGGTGAAGCCCTTTTCGCCTTCGCGCAAGCTCTCCATCCCCTGCTTCGGCTGGCCGATGTTGAACTCCGCGTTGGCGGAGGGCCGGGGGTGGATGTTGTGGAGCGTGTCGTCGCTGTTGCGGATCTTGAGGGGCTGGCCCGCGCGCATCACCACCATGTGCGGAGAGTAGTCGCAGCCCTTCTGATCCAGGAGGACGGGCTCGGTGGGCGCGGGGTAAGTCCCCTTGGCCCCCGACTTCACGTAGACGAGCACGTCGGCGAGGGCGCCGTCCTTCGCGTGGATCTGCCAGCGCTCGAGGCCTTCCTTGTGCATCGCGGCGCACTTGGGGTCGGCGTTCAGCTTGACCCTCTCCGCGGGAGGAGCCGTGCCCTCGAAGGCGATCTTGCCGGAGATCGAGGCGGAGCCGACGGCCGCGGCGGGAGCGGCCGCGGGGGCCGCCGTGTCCGCCTTGGGGGCGGTGGGAGCGCTCGAAGAGCCTCCGCCGGGCTCGGTGCCGCCGCAGGCCACGAGGCAGAGGGCGCCGAAGATCATGAGGGCAAAGGGGGTGCGGGGGACTCGCATCAGATGGGCTCCTTCAGGGTATCCAGCCGAGTAGTTTAGCGGCGGGTCGGTCCATTGTCAATAGCTCGCCTAGGGCACGGTGCCCAGGTCGAGGGCCACCGCCGTGCGGTCGCGGAGGCCCAGGAAGAGGCGGCGGCCCACCACCAGCGGAGGCGTGCCGATGACCGCGGTCGTCCGGAGCCCGCCGACGGCTTTTCCCGTCCGAAGATCGAAACCCAGCACCTCGTTCTCGTGGCAGGCCACGAGGGCGACGCCGTCCACCTGGATGGGGCCGCCGATCGGCCGCGAGGTGAGGAGTCCCCGCCAGGCGAGGTTGCCGTTGCCGCGGTTCAAGGCCCAGAGGACCGCGTCGAACGCCGCGAAGACGACGCGATTCCCATGGACGAGACCGGGACCCTGGATGTCCGCCCCCACCTTCCAGCGCCACTCCTGCTCGCCCTCGTTCGCCTTCAGGGCGAGGATGCGCCGGTCGCGCGTCCCCAGGAAGAGCCGGTCGGGGCCGTCCATGACGGGGGGTGCGGCGAGAGGGGCGCCGGTCTTGAACATCCAGATCGACTTCCCGTCTTCGCGGCTGCGGGCGCGGAGGGTGCCGTCCGCTTCGCCGACGTAGAGCCGAGCCCCCGCGGCGACCACGGGTGCGGTGGTCTCGGCCCCGTCGTCCGCCCGCCACACGACCCGCCCGCTCCCCAGGTCGAGCGCGGCCAGGCCGCGGCCGGCGACGAAGACGCGGTCGCCGTCGACGACCGGAGGCAGGCTGCCGGGCACGCCGGAGTCGACGCTCCAGCGCACCCCCCCGTTCTGGGGATGGAAGCTCATCACCGTCCCGGAGGGCTGGCGGAGCACGACCGCGCCCGCCGCCGCCCCTGCCCTTCCCGGGACCTCCGGGTGCTCCCAGAGCCGGTCGCCCCGTTGAAGGTCGAGGGCCACGACGCTTCCATCGCGGGTGGTCACGAAGAGCCGCTGCCCGTCCGTGGCCAGTGGCTCCTCGGGAATGCCGGGCAGGGGCGCGGTCCAGGCCTGCCGCATGGGAAAGACGGGGGGGAGGGCCAGGGGCGCGCGCGCGCCGCAGGACGAAGCGAGGAGCACCGCCAGGAGGAGTTTTGCGCGTCTCAAGACGGGGCGCACTATACCATCCCGCTCCGGACCTCCCGTGTCCGTCCCCGCGGCTATAATCCCCGCCCCATAGAATGATGGATCGCGAGACCGTTCTCATTCTCGACTTCGGATCGCAGTACACCCAGCTCATCGCCCGACGCCTTCGCGAGCTCCAGGTCTACTCCGAGATCGTCCCCCCCGGGACGCGGGCGAGCGCTCTCGCCGCCCGCAAGCCCAAGGGGATCGTGCTCTCGGGGGGGCCGGTGAGCGTCCACGACAAGGGCTCGCCGCGCTGCGATCGCGGCGTCTTCGAGCTGGGAGTGCCCGTCCTCGGCGTCTGCTACGGGATGCAGCTCATGAGCCTCCTCCTTGGCGGCGAGGTGAAGCGGGCGGAGCGGCGGGAGTACGGTCCCGCCGAGTTCGACCGGAAGAACGGCATTCTCCTCGACGGTCTCAAGCCGCGCACGCGGGTCTGGATGAGCCATGGGGACTCGATCCTCCGGCCCCCCGACGGGTTCGAGGTGGTGGGGTCGAGCGGATCGAACCCCGTGGCCGCCATCGAAGCCCGCGCGCGAAAGCTGTTCGGCCTGCTTTTCCATCCCGAGGTCGTGCACACGGAAGAGGGGACCCGGGTGCTCGCCAACTTCCTGCACGCCTGCGGATGCAAGCGGAACTGGACGGCCGCTTCCTTCATTGAAGACGCGGTGGCGCGGATCCGGGAGACGGTGGGCGACGACGGGCGGGTGATCTGCGCCCTTTCCGGAGGCGTCGACTCCGCGGTGGCCGCGCTCCTCGTCCACCGCGCGATCGCCGGGCGGCTCACCTGCGTCTTCGTGGACAACGGCCTCCTCCGCAAGGACGAGGCGGCACAGGTGAGGAAGCGGTTCGGGGAGCGCCTGCACCTAAACGTCGTCTTCGTGGACGCCGCGAAGCGGTTCCTGGCGAAGCTCAAGGGAGTCACCGATCCGGAGCGGAAGCGCAAGATCATCGGCCGCGAGTTCATCGAGGTGTTCAAGGCCGCCGCCCGCAGACGGCCATCGGGCCGGGCGCGCTTTCTCGCCCAGGGCACTCTCTACCCCGACGTGATCGAATCCACCTCCGTGCGCGGGCCGTCCGCGGTGATCAAGAGCCACCACAACGTGGGGGGGCTGCCCAAGGCCCTCAAGTTCAAGCTGGTCGAGCCGCTGCGCGAGCTGTTCAAGGACGAGGTGCGCCGGGTCGGCCTCGAGCTCGGTCTGGACGAGGAGTTCGTGTACCGGCAGCCCTTTCCCGGCCCCGGGCTCGCCGTGCGCTGCGTGGGGCCGGTGGCTCCGGATCGGCTCGCTCTGCTCCGCGAGGCGGACGCGATCCTCGCGGAGGAGGTGAAGGCGGCCGGGCTCTACCGGAAGCTGTGGCAGAGCTTCGCGGTCATCCTTCCCGTTCGCTCGGTGGGGGTCATGGGCGACGACCGGACCTACCAGTACACGGTCGCGCTGCGCGCCGTGGATTCGCTCGACGGCATGACCGCGGACTGGGCGCGGCTGCCCTACGACCTCCTGGCCCGCGTGAGCAACAGGATCGTGAACGAAGTGAGGGGGATCAACCGCGTGGTCTACGACGTGTCCAGCAAGCCTCCCTCCACGATCGAGTGGGAATGAAGCCCGAGTTCGTCCACCTCCACCTGCACACGGAGTACAGCCTCCTCGACGGGGCCTGCCACATCGACGAGCTCGTCGACCAGGCGGCGCGCTTCGGCATGAAATCGCTGGCCATCACGGACCACGGCAACATGTTCGGCGCGGTGCACTTCCACGACGGCTGCCGCGAGAAGGGCGTGAAGCCGATCCTGGGCTGCGAAGTCTACGTGGCCACGGGCAGCCGCTTCGACAAGAGCGCCGTCGGCATCTCGGATGCCTACCACCACCTGACGCTCCTCGCCTCGAACTCCGCGGGCTACCACAACCTCGTGCGCCTCGTCTCCCTCGCCTACACCGAGGGCTTCTACCATCGACCGCGTATCGACAAGGAGCTGCTGCAGAAGCACAACGAAGGGCTCATAGCGCTCTCGGGATGCCTTTCCAGCGAGATCGGGACGGCGCTCCGCAACGGCAACGAGGCGGCGGCCCTCGCGACGGTCGGCGAGCTCGGGGAGATCTTCTCGGGGGGGCGCTTCTTCCTGGAGCTGATGGAGCACGGGATCGAGGACCAGAAGCGGGTGGCGCGGGCCCTCGTGCGAATGCACGAGCGCACGGGCCTGCCTCTCGTCGCCACGAACGACGCGCATTACCTGCTCCGGGACGACGCCCACGCGCACGAGGTCCTCCTCTGCATCGGAACGGGGAAGAAGCTCCAGGACGAGGAGCGCTTCCGGTTCGACGGGCGGGAGTTCTACCTGAAGGACGCGGAGGAGATGGCGCGCGTCTTTCCCGACCATCCGGAGAGCCTCGCGAACACCCTGAGGGTCGCGGAGATGTGCGACTTCAAGCTCGAAGGGGTCTCGACGCTGCCGAAGTTCGACGTGCCTTCCGGCTTTTCGATCGAGAGCTACTTCGAGAAGGTGACGCGCGACGGGTTCGCGGATCGCGAGCGGGTCCTCCGGCCGCTCGCGGAGGCGGGGAGGCTGCGTTTCCCGATCGCGGACTACGAAGCCCGGCTCGACAAGGAGATCGGCGTCATCCGGCGCGTGGGCTTCGCGGGGTACTTCTTGATCGTCTGGGACTTCATCCGCTATGCGCGGGAGCGGGGGATCCCCGTGGGCCCCGGCCGCGGCTCGGCCGCGGGCAGCCTCGTGGCGTGGTCGCTCCGGATCACGGACATCGACCCCATCGAGAACGGGCTCATCTTCGAGCGCTTCCTGAACGAGGAGCGCATCAGCCCCCCCGACATCGACATCGACTTCTGCGAGAACCGGCGGAGCGAGGTGATCGAGTACGTCACCCGCAAGTACGGACGGGAGAACGTCGCGCAGATCATCACCTTCGGAACGATGAAGGCGAAGGCGGTGGTGCGGGACGTGGGGCGCGTGCTCGACATGAGCTACGGGGACGTCGACAAGATCGCGAAGATGATCCCCTTCGATCTCAAGATGACGCTGGACAAGGCCCTCGCGGAGTCGCCGCCGCTCCAGGACGCCTACCAGAAGGACCCGAAGGTCAAGGAGCTCATCGACATCTCGCGACGCCTCGAAGGGACGACGCGGCACGCCTCGACGCACGCCGCGGGAGTCGTGATCTCTCCCCAGCCCCTCACCGACCTCGTCCCCCTGTTCAAGGGGAACACCGGTGACGTCACCACCCAGTTCGACATGAAGGGGGTCGAGCGGATCGGCCTCCTGAAGATGGACTTCCTGGGGCTGCGCACGCTCACCCTCATCGACAACTGCGTGAAGATGGTGGCGGAGGCGACGGGCGAGACGCTCGACCCCGACCGCTTCCCCCTCGACGACGCGAAGACGTACGAGCTCTTCACCGCGGGAAAGACGAGCGGGCTGTTCCAGTTCGAGTCGGACGGGATGCGCGACATCCTGAAGCGCTTCAAGCCGGACCGACTCGAGCACCTGACGGCGCTCAACGCGCTCTACCGGCCGGGCCCGATGCAGATGATCGACGACTTCATCCGGCGCCGGCACGGGCAGACCCGGGTGACGTACGAGCACCCGTCCCTCGAGCCCATCCTCCGGGAGACCTACGGGGTCATGGTCTACCAGGAGCAGGTCATGCAGATCGCGTCCGCCCTCGCCGGGTTCACGTTGGCGGAGGCCGACATCCTGCGCAAGGCGATGGGAAAGAAGAAGGTCGAGGTGATGACCGCCCAGAAGGAGCAGTTCCTGAAGGGCTGCGCGGACCGGGGGGTCGCGGTCAAGAAGGCGACCCGCATCTGGGACCTCATGGAGCAGTTCGCGGGGTACGGCTTCAACAAGTCGCACTCCGCCGCCTACGCCTGGCTCGCCTACCAGACGGCCTACCTCAAGGCGAACCATCCCGCCTGGTTCATGGCCGCGCTCCTCACCTCGGAGCGGGCAAACACGGACAAGATGGTCGCGTACATCGGAGAGTGCCGCGGAATGTCGATCCGGGTGCTCCCGCCCGACGTGAACGAGTCGGACATCTTCTTCAGCGTGGTCCAGAGACGCGTGGAGGGACAGGATTCGAGCGATTGGCAACGTGCGGCGAGCGACGCGGCTCAACAGGACCTGAGGTTCGGGCTCGCCGCCATCAAGAACGTCGGCGAGGGGGCGGTGGAGGCGATCCTCTCCGTCCGCAAGGAGAGCGGGCGCTTCACCTCCCTCTTCGACTTCTGCGAACGGGTGGACCTCCGGGCCGTGAACCGCCGCGTGATCGAGAGCTTCGTGAAGAGCGGGAGCTTCGACACGCTGGAGTCGCAGCGCTCCGGCCTCTTCGCCGCCATCGACCGGGCGATGGAGACCGGGCAGAAGCAGCAGCGCGATCGCGAAGACGGCCAGCACTCGCTCTTCGGCATGCTCGCGGGAGAGGACGGCCCGCCCGTCCCGCCGCGCGTCCCGCCGACGTCGCCCTGGGGGGAAGGGGAGCGGCTCGCCTTCGAGAAGGAGTCGCTCGGGTTTTTCATCAGCGGCCATCCCCTGGAGCGCTTTCGGGCCGAGCTGGAGCAGTGGGTGACCTGCACCACCGGACGGCTCTCCGAGCGGTCCGAGCTCCCCGAGGTGGCGATGGGCGGGATCATCACCGGGCTCCGCCTCATCAAGACGAAGAAGGGCGACCGCATGGCGAGCTTCGTGCTCGAGGACCTCGAGGGGAGCGTCGAGGCCCTCGTCTTCCCCGAGACCTACAAGAAGACCGCGGGGCGGCTCGCCGACGACCAGCTCGTGCTCGTCAAGGGCAAGGCGGAGGTGCTCGAGGAGGGGAAGGGCCGGATCATCGTGGCCGACGTGCTCCCCCTCGAGCAGGCCAAGCTCGCGGAGGCCCGCTTCGTGACGATCCGCGTGGCCCTCCAGTCCTGGGACCGGTCGAAGGGGGAGCGCCTCAGGGATATACTCGGGTCTCATCGCGGCGAGTGCCCGGTGACCCTGGAGTTCGTGCGCCCGGGGGCGTTCGCGGTAGCGCTGGCGCCCAGCGCCTTCTACCGCGTCCGGCCCGACCCGGTGCTCCGGGACGAGGTCGAGGCCCTCCTGGGGCCGGGCGCCCTCGTCCTTTCGCGCTCGGCGGCCGCCTCCCGCGAGCACTAGGGTCTTTGGCACCTCGCAGGGAGGCGCCGTGCCCGAGGTGGACTTCGAAGCGCCGCTCGTCGAGCTGCAGAAGAGGATCGAGGAGCTCGCCGCCTTTCCCGGCGACGCCGCGAAGGAGAAGGAGGCGCAGAAGCTCCGCGCCGAGCTGGAGAGCCGGCGCCGCGAGGTCTACGCGAGCCTGACGCCGTGGCAGAAGACGCTGGTGGCGCGGCACCCGAACCGTCCCTACACGCTCGACTACGTGAACGCTCTCTGCACCGACTGGACGGAGGTCCGGGGCGACCGGCGCTTCGCCGACGATCCCGCTCTCGTGTGCGGCTTCGCCTTCTTCCACGAGCGGCCGATCGCGGTGGTCGGCCACCAGAAGGGCCGGGACACGAAGCAGAAGATCTACCGGAACTTCGGGATGCCGAAGCCCGAGGGCTATCGGAAGGCCCTGCGGGTGATGGAGATCGCGGCCAAGTTCGGGCGGCCGATCCTGTGCTTCGTGGACACGCCCGGTGCCTATCCCGGCCTGGACGCGGAGGAGAGAGGCCAGGCCGAGGCCATCGCCTACAACCTGCGCGAGATGGCGGGCCTGCGCACGCCCGTGATCGTCACCGTCACGGGCGAAGGCGGAAGCGGGGGCGCGCTCGCCATCGCCGTGGGCGACCGCGTCAACATGCTCGAGCACTCCGTCTACTCCGTGATCTCCCCGGAGGGCTGCGCCTCCATCCTCTGGCGCGACGCGGGGCGGGCCGAGGAAGCGGCCACCGCCATGAAGATCACCGCGATCGACCTCAAGGCCCTGGGCCTCGTGGACGCGATCATCCCCGAGCCCCCGGGCGGGGCCCACGTGTCCCACGAGCCGCTCTTCGAGAGCGTCGATCGGGTGCTCAAGGAGCAGCTGGACGAGCTCGTCCGCCTCGATTCCGGCGCGCTCCTGGAGGGGCGCTACCGTAAGTTCCGGGGCATGGGCCGGCTGGGTCGCGAGTTCCTGGAGGCCACGACCTGAAGCTTCCTGTTCCCCCCGAGCGTCTCCAGGCCCAATTCCCGTCGCTGACCGACGAGGATCTCGAGGCGTACCGGGAGGTGACGCGGCGGCTCCTGGGGGAGACGAAGAAGGGGCGGGCGCTCTCCGACGTCATGACCGCGGCCGTCCGCGCCCGCGAGAAGGAAGGGGCGGGGCAGGCCCTCGACGCGGAAGAGGGCCTCGCCCTCCGCTACGTGCGGGCCATGGAGAAGATGCAGGCCTGAGCGCCCTCTGCCCGATAATGGTCGGGTGAGGGTGCCCGCGTGAAGGTACGTATCGTCTCGGGGGCCCAGCCGTCATGACCCCCGCCGCCACGAAGAAGGTTCGCCAGGGACTCCTCGGAGTCGTCGTGCTCCTCACGATCGCGATCGCTCTGTCCCTGCGACGGCCGCCCACGCTCGCCGTGGCCATAGCACCCGCGGAGGGCACGCCCCCCTCGGGGACGACGATGGGCGGCGTCGTCCTCCGGAAGTTCGTCGAGGGCACGGAGAAGTACGTGGTCAAGGCCCGGGCCATGACCGGACAGGAGAAGGGCCAGATGCACCTCTCCGGGGTGGAGGTCACCTTCCCCTATCTCGGGCAGGGCAAGCGCGGCACCGGCATCGTGACCGCCGACGAGTGCGTGTACGACCCCGACCGGCAGCGCGCCTCCTTTCGCGGCCGGGTCAAAGTGACGGGAGAAGACGGTCTCGTGTTGGAGACGGAGACGCTCGAGTATCACGGCGAGGTCGGCAAGGCCCGGAGCGACGATCCCGTGAAGTTCCGGCGGGGATCCCTCTCCGGGGAAGCCATCGGGGCGGAGTACCGGGCGGAGGAAGAAGCGGTGGACCTCCACGCGGCGGTGCGCCTTCGCGTGGAGCGCGAGGGGTTCCCGCCCACCGAGATCGAGGGCGGCCGGGCCGAGGTCCGAAGGCTCGAGTCCGCGGTGCGCTTCTCCGGCGGGGTGACGGTCACGCGGGCCGCCGAGTACCTGGAATCGCACGAGCTCAACCTGGAGATGTCGGCCGACTTCGAGAAGATCGACCGCGCGGTGGCGATCGAGGAAGTGACGGCTCGCGCGGGGTCCGCCACCCTCGGGGGAGGGAAGAGCCCGGCCGGCGGAGAAGGCTCGCGCATGCTCCGCTGCCGGAGGCTCGACACCTGGTTCCGGGAGAACGGCCAGCCGCGCGACGCGACCGCCGTCAAGAACGCGGAGCTGGTGCTCGCCCCCGCCGGGAAAGGGCCCCGGGAGATCCGACGCGTGCAGGGGCACCACCTGACGTTCCGCTTCGACGAGGAGGGTCGGGTCGAGGTCCTGGAGGGAGGGCCCAACGGCCTCCTGAGTGCTTCGCCCGTGGCGGGGAGTCGGGAGATGGTCGAGGCGCGCCGGAGCGTGAAGGCCGACTCCTTCACCATCCGCTTCGATCCGGAGACGGGCGGCGTTGTCACCGCCGACTTCCGGATCAACGTCGAGTTCGCGGAGCCGGGGCGCCAGGCGTGGGCGCAGTCCGCCGTCCTCGACGAAGCGAAGTCGTCGATGCTGTTGACGGGAGGGCCGCGGGTGCGGGACGAGGGCGCGGGGAGCGATTTGCGCGCCGACGCGATCGAGTTCGACACGCGCTCGCGGACGTTGGCCGCCCGCGAGAACGTGCGCCACACGCTGCCCGCTCGACGCGACGCCTCCGAGAGCCCGCCCGCCGGCCCCGCCCTGTTCCTGTCGCGCTACCTCGACTACGACTCCGCGACGAAGACCGCCCGCTATCGCGAGAATGCCCTCCTCCGGTCGGGCAAGGACGAGCTCCGGGCGCCGCTCATCGTGGTCACCGAGCGGCCGGGGGGGCTCCGCCACCTTTCCGCCAGCGGCGGAATCGCCTCGATCATGTACCCGCGCAGCGAGCCCGGAGCGAAGAAGCCCCCCCATCCCGTTCAGGCACAAGCCTCCGAGCTCGAGTGGGACGAGGGGCAGGGGGAGGCCGTGTACAAGGGCGGCGCGGTCATCAAGCAGGGGGACATCGAGACAAAGAGCCCGGTGGCCACGATCACCATGGTTCGCGGCGGAGGAGGGGTGGACAAGGTGGTGGCGGGCGAGCCCGTGGAGGTGGTGCAGGGAACGCGCCGCGCCCAGGGGGCGCGGGGAACCTACACGGCTCGGGAAGAGACGATGGTGCTCGAGGGGCCGAAGGTCGTGCTGGAGGATCCGAGCCAGCGGACGGAGGGGCGCTTTCTCACGTTTCGCGCGGGCGAGGACACGGTCCTCGTGGACGGCCGCGAAGAGACGCGTCCCGAGAGCATCTTCAAGCGCGAGCCCCCCCGGCGTTGAGCGTTTCGCATCCTGAAGCGGCTCCCCGCTGGCTCGGCGTCGCGGCCGCTCTTGCCGTTCTCTACGGCGGCGTCTGCAAGGGTCTGCTGTTCCACAACCTCGACTACGTCGGCAGCGACCTCTTCTCGTTCCTGGACGGATCGTGGAGCTGGTACTACACGGGGCGTCTGCTCCACGACAACGTCTACGGGAACCAGGGCGCCATCCACAACTTCTACCTGCTCCTCGCTTTCTCTCCGCTGACGATCCCGCTGGGCGCTTACGGCTTCGTCGCGGGGCTGACGCTCCTGCACGCGATGGCTGCCCTGCGAATCGTGGGCTCCCGCGCCCTCGACCCGGGCCGGCGATGGGCCCTCCTCGCCGGCGCCCTGTCCCCCGTCGCCTTCCTCGTGTTCGATCATCGAAACTGGGGATTCCACCCGGAGCTGTGCTATCCGCCCCTCGCGGTCCTCTTCGTCCTGGACGTGGTGGAGGCGAGGCCCCGGCGGGCGATCGTGACGGGGCTGCTCGTGATGCTGGTCAAGGAGGACGGAGCCGTGCTGTGCGCCTCCGTGCTCGTCGCGTATTTCCTGGAGCGGCTGTGGGAGCTTCGTGGCGGCCCCCCCGAGGACAGGCGGGCGACGCTCTTCGCGGCCGCGCGGAGCCTGCTCGCGGTGACCCTCGCCTTCGTAGCGGGCATGGCGATTCTCGTGTGGCCGGCCCACTCGCTGGCCCCCGGGCAGATCACGGCGTCCCCGCGAGTGGTGGACTCGATTCGCGTGGTGGGTCAGTCCCTGGCCGGGGAGGGCGACGCGCAGACAGGCGCCTCGCTCTGGCGCGGCCTCTCGCGGTATGCCGTCCTCGGCGTCCTCGTTCTCCTTCCCTTGGGCCGACGCTTCGCCCGGAGCGCCGCACTCCTCCTCGCCTCGTGCGTACCCCTCGTAGTCGTCCTCGTGATCTCCAGCGCCGGCTACGGGTTTCGACACCTCGCCTGGCCCCCGCGGCTGGCGACGTTCCTGGCGCTCGCGCTCGCCTGCATCGCCGTCGCCGCACCCGCGAGCCCTCCCCCCGTGGAGCGTCGGCGCGCCCTCGCGGCCTCCCTGATTGCGCTCTCCTGGGGGATTCAGGTCTTCTTCCTCGAGAGGGGGATGCGCTACTCGCCGTGGCCTCGCCTGAACGTGGTGGCTCTCGCGCAGGAGCGCGGGTACCGCCTCTCCGCCGTCCCGAAGGAGGAGGTCGCCCTCGTTCGGTGTGTCGCAGGGCGCCTGCCCGGAGGGACTCCGGTCTTCCCC
Source organism: uncultured Acidobacteriota bacterium (assembly GCA_963742595.1). Taxonomy (GTDB): domain Bacteria; phylum Acidobacteriota; class Vicinamibacteria; order Fen-336; family Fen-336; genus CAVPGH01. The sequence goes on from CAVUMT010000005.1 coordinate 714,815, forward strand.
CATCCCGGCAGCTTCCCCATCTTCCACCGTCAGTCGATCGTCTTCAGCGGGTTCGAGTCCGTTGGGCAGCAGGCCCGGGTTCGCGTGGTGGGTGATTCGTCCGCTGGCGGCAGCGAGCGCACGCCCTGCCGCGGACCGGAGCGGGGAGGACTCGTCGTGGAGGCCGAGTGCTCCCTGCTGCCGCTCCTCGCGGCGTGCCACGAGGCCGCAGGCGACCTCCCCCGCGAGGCGGGGCGGTTTTGACCCTCAGGGGAGGACGACGGTAGGATCCCCGTGAATGCGAGAGCCCCCAAAGCGTTGAGCGATCCCGCTGATCTGGCCCCCGGCGAGCCCGGGGTCCTTCGGGCGGTCGCCCTCACGAAGACCTACGGCCGGCGCACCGTGGTGAGCGCCGTCGACCTCGCCATCCGCGAGGGGGAAGTGGTGGGCCTGCTCGGCCCCAACGGGGCGGGCAAGACCACGACGTTCTACATGGTCGTGGGCCTCGCCCGGCCGGACAGCGGGCAGGTGTTCCTCGGCGACGAGGACATCACGGCCCTCCCCATGTACCTTCGGGCGCGGGCGGGGATCGGCTACCTCCCTCAGGAGGCCAGCGTTTTTCGGAAAATGACCGCCGAGGAGAACGTCCGGGCCATCCTGGAGATGCTCGGCCTTCCGGTGGCCGAGCAGCGCCCCCGGGCGCGCGCGCTGCTGGAAGAGCTGGGGATCGGGGCCATGGCCCGGCAGTCCGCGGACACCCTTTCGGGGGGCGAGCGGCGCCGCCTGGAAATCTGCCGCGCCCTCGCCACCTCGCCCTCCTTCATCCTTCTCGACGAGCCATTCGCAGGCATCGATCCCATAGCAGTCATCGACATACAGAGGATCATCTCGCACCTCAAGGGGCGGGGGATCGGCGTGCTCATTACCGATCACAACGTACGAGAGACCTTGAAAATCACGGATCGCGCCTATATTCTCAGGGACGGGCATGTATTTCGCAGTGGGACGCCGCGCTCGCTCGCATCCGACCCCGACGTTCGGCGGGTGTACCTGGGGGAGGCCTTCCAGCTCGACGGCGATCCACCTCCTGGGTCCTGAGAACCCCCCCCGGCCGAGAGCTTGATTGGTGGCGATGCACCAGAAGCTCGGCCTCTCCCAGCGCCTCTCCCAGCGGCTCATCCTCACCCCCTCCCTCCAGCAGGCGATCAAGCTCCTTCCCCTGACGACGCTCGAGCTCAAGGAAGTGCTCGAGGCGGAGGTCATGGAAAACCCGCTGCTCGAGGAGGTGCCCCTCGAGGAGACGCGGACGCTCGAGGAGAACCAGCAGGAAGCCCAGGAGGAGAAGGCCAAGCAGGACGATCCCCTGAAGGACATCGAGATCGAGAAGTTCTTCGAGGATTACTTCGACGACGGCAGGGAGCGGCGCAGCCGGCCCTCCGAAGTGCCGGAGATGCCCCCCATCGAGAACACGCTCACGGAGTCGCCCGACCTCTACAGCCACCTCACGGAGCAGCTCCACATGACGACCTCCGACCCGCAGGCGATCGAGATCGGGGAGATCATCATCCAGAACCTCGACGAGGCCGGGATGCTCCAGGCGTCGCTCGAGGAGATCGCGAACATGGGCCCCTATCCCCAGGAGGAGGTGGAGACGGCACTCGCCCTCGTGCAGTCGCTCGACCCGCCCGGGGTGGCGGCTCGCGACCTCACGGAGTGCCTACGGCTCCAGCTCAAGCACCTGGGGATGGAGGGGTCGCCGGCGGACGTGATGGTGCGCGACCACATGAAGCAGCTGTGCAGCCATCAGTGGCCCGAGATCGGCCGCCAGATGGGCCTGACCCCCGAGGAGGTCAACCACCACTACGAGGTGATCCAGGGGCTCGACCCCCGGCCGGGCAACCGCTACAGCGCGGAGAAGTCGGCCTACATCACCCCCGACGTCTACGTGCACAAGGAAGGGGACGAGTACAAGATCGTCCTCAACGACGACGGCCTGCCCAAGCTGCGGATCAGCCCCACCTACCGGCGGATGCTCGACCACAAGGAACCGGGCTCCGAGGAGACGCGCAACTACGTCAAGGACAAGGTCCGGAGCGCGCTCTGGCTCCTGAAGAGCGTGGAGCAGCGCCAGCGCACGATCTTCAAGGTGGCGGAGTCGATCGTGCGCCACCAGCGGTCCTTCCTCGACCACGGGATCCAGCACCTCCGGCCCCTCGTCCTGCGCGACGTGGCCAACGACATCGGCATGCACGAGTCGACGGTCTCGCGGGTGGTGGCGAACAAGTACATGCATACCCCGGGCGGCGTGCACGAGATGCGCTTTTTCTTCCACAGCGGTATCACGAGCACCGCGGGCGAGTCGATCAGCTCGGTTACGATCAAGGACAAGATCCGTCGCATGATCGACGACGAGGACACCGCTCACCCTCTCTCCGACTCCCGAATCGCCGAGCTCCTGGCGCAGGACGGCCTCCCCCTCGCCCGCCGGACGGTGGCCAAGTACCGCGAGGAGCTCCGGATCCCTCCCTCCAACCTTCGCAAAGCCGTCCACTGAGGGCCCTCTCCGAGGAGCGGTCCGGAGGAGGTGCTTTGAAGATCGAGTTCACCGGCCGTCAGACGGAGGTCCCGAAGGAGATTCGGCGCCTCGCCGAGCGCAAGCTCCTGAAGCTCGCCCGCGTGCTCCCCGGAATCACGCGCGCCCACGTCATCGTGGCCGCGGACAAGCACCGCCAGATCGCGGAGGTGAGCATCCGCTCGAAGCACCTGGACCTCACGGCTCAGGAAGAGAGCCCGGACCTCGGGGGCTCGCTCTCCACCGTGATGGACCGGCTCTCCCGCCAGGTGCAGCGCTACCTGGGCCGGCTCCGCAAGAGCCGGCGGGCCCCGGTGAAGCCCACGAGGCTCGAAGAGACGGCCCGGGAGGTGGGGGGCCGCGGATGAGCGTGCGGCCGCCCCGGGCCGATCCGCACCTGCCGGACGCGGGCGAGGCCTCGGGCGTGGCCGTGCGCGAGCTCGTCTCCCCGGAGGGTGCTTTGTTCAACCTGACGCTGGCCGCCGGGGCCCACGGCCTCGACAACGAGATCCAGCTCTCCCGGGTGCAGCGCCCGGGGCTCGCGTTCACGGGCTACACGGACTACATCCGCTACGGACGCGTCCAGATCGTGGGGAAGAGCGAGGTCGGGTACCTCCGGAAGCTCTCCCCGCGCCGGCGCGCGGGAATCCTCGACAAGCTCTGCCGGTGCCGGATCTCCTGCTTCGTGGTCACGAAGGGTCTCGTCCCTCCCCCCGAGCTCCTCGCGGCGGCGGAGGCTCGCGGCATCCCCGTGCTCACCACCCCCGCGGAGTCCACCTCCTTCATCAAGCTCCTCTCCGCCTTCCTGGACGAGCGGCTGGCCACCCGGCTCCACCTGCACTCCGTGATGATGGACGTGTTCGGTCTGGGCGTGCTGATCATGGGGGAGAGCGGAATCGGGAAGTCCGAGTGCGCGCTCGACCTGATCGACCGCGGCCACCGCCTCGTCGCGGACGACGTGGTGGAGATCAAGCGCATGGCGGACGCCCTCATCGGCTCCTCCCCCGACCTCACCCGCTACCACATGGAGCTGCGGGGCCTCGGCGTGATCAACATCAAGGACCTCTACGGGGTCTCCTCCATCCGGGTCTCCAAGCGGGTCGAGCTCGTGATGAACCTGGAGCGGTGGGAGGCGGGCAAGGAGTACGACCGGCTCGGTCTGCGCGACGAGAAGTTCCTCATCCTGGGCGTCGAGGTGCCGCTCCTCCGGATGCCCGTGGCCCCCGGACGCAACATCGCGATCCTCGTGGAGGTGGCGGCGCGCAACCAGCTCCTGAAGGAGCGCGGCTACGACGCGGCCCGGCGCTTCGCGGAGCGGGTGGACGAGATCATGGCCGAGAGAGGGGCCGCGGCGCCGGGACGCCGGCGGGGGGCGGGCCGGCCCGCGCGGGTGGAGGGCCGCTCGCGACTGCGTGCGCGGAGGGCTCGAGGCTGATGGCGCGCAAGCGCCCCGCTCCCCGTGTCCTCGTGATCACCGGCCTCTCCGGTTCCGGGAAGACACATGTGTCCCGGGCCCTCGAGGACGTCGGCTGGTTCTGCGTGGACAACCTGCCCTCCGCCCTCATCCCTCCCTTCGCGGAGCTCATCCGCAGCTCGCCCGCCCTGCGGCGTTCGTCCCTCGTGGTGGACATTCGGGAGCCGAACTTCCTCCGGCGCTTCCCCGAGGTGTTCCGCCGCTTGAAGCGCCGGGGGCTCGAGGCCTCGCTCCTCTTCCTGGAAGCGGACGCCCGCGTCCTCGTGCGCCGCTTCAGCGAGACGCGGCGACCGCATCCCATGGCCGTGAACGAGCCGGTCATCGAGGGGATCCGCGAAGAGAAAGAGGTCCTGCGGCCCATCCGCAAGATGGCCGACTTCATCCTCGACACCACCCAGTACACGGTCCACCAGCTCCGCGACTACATCCGCGAGCGCTACGACGTGCGCTCGGAGCCGGGGACGCTCGTGGTGGCGGTGATGTCGTTCGGCTACAAGTACGGCGTCCCCGCGGAAGCCGACCTCGTGTTCGACGTGCGCTTCCTCCCCAACCCGAACTTCGTCCCCACCCTCCGGCCGCTCACGGGCGCGCACCCGCGCGTGGTGCGCTTCCTGCTGCGCCAGGAGGAGACGAAGACCTTCCTCCGGAAGCTGCGGAGCTTTCTCGGCTACGTGCTCCCCCGCTACCTGCGGGAGGGGAAGTCGTATCTGACGATCGCGGTGGGGTGCACGGGGGGGCGGCACCGCTCGGTGATGATCGCGAACGCGCTCGGGCAGTCGCTCAAGGGCCGGGGCCGGCTCGTTCGCGTTTACCATAGGGATCTCCGGCAGGGCGAGGCACTGTGATCGGCATCGTGGTGGTGACGCACGGACGGCTGGCGGACGAGCTGGTGAACGCGGCCCGCCAGATCGTGGGAGAGGTGCCAGACGTCCACGCCGTCTGCCTCGGCTGGGGCGACGACGTGGCCGCGGCCCGAGAGGCGATCGAGCGCGGCCTCGCGGAGGCGGGGGGGAAGCCCTCGTCCTCACCGACATGTTCGGAGGGACGCCCACGAACCTGAGCCTGCCCTTCCTCTCCGAGAAGGTGGAGATCGTGACGGGGGTGAGCCTTCCCATGCTCATCAAGGCGGTCTCGGAGCGCGAGGGTCCCCTCGGAGACGTGGCCCGGGCGGTACGGGACCAGGGCAAGGGCGCCATCTACGTGGCCAGCGAGATCCTCGAGAAGAAGCCTGCTTGACCCGGCGGGACGTCCGCATCACCAATCGACTGGGCCTCCACGCCCGGGCCGCGGCGCGCTTCGTCCACACCGCGAACCGCTTCCGGTCGCGCATCAGTGCGGCACGCGACGGGCGAACGATGGACGGAAAGTCCATCCTGGGGATCCTCCTTCTCGCCGCTTCCCAGGGGAGCACGCTGACCCTGGAGGCGGACGGGGAGGACGAGGACCTGGCGCTCGAGGCGCTGGCGCGCCTGGTGGAGAGCGGCTTCGGAGAAGAAGCGTGAGCGACGGCGAGGTCCTGGCGTGGAGCTGAAGGGCACCGGGGTCTCTCCCGGCATCGCCATGGGACCCGCGCTCGTCGTGCAGCGGGACGCCGCTCCGGTGTTCCGGCTCTCCCTCCCTCCGGACGGTGTCGCGCCCGAGCTCTTGCGCCTGGAGGGGGCACTGGCCCTCTCGCGGGCCCAGCTCCAGGCGATCAAGGACCGCCTGTCCCGGGAGGTGGGGGCGCTCCATGCCTACATCTTCGACGCCCATCTGCTCATGCTCGAGGACCCGCTCCTCCTGGAGAAGACCCGCGCGGTGATCCGCACGAAGAGCGTGAACGCGGAGTGGGCGCTCCGCGAGGTCGCGGACGAGCTCCACGACCTCTTCGAGGGATTCACCGACGAGTACCTGCGCGAGCGGCGGACGGACCTCGACGACGTCCTCGGGCGCATCCAGCTCAACCTCCGAGGCTCCGCGGAGGCGCCGTCGCTCTCCCGGCTCCCCGGGAGCTTCGTTCTCGTGGCCGCGGACCTGAGCCCGTCGGAAGCGGCGGAGCTCGACTGGGAGCGCGTGCTCGCGCTGGCCACCGACGTGGGGTCGTCCACGTACCACACCGCGATCATCGCGCGCTCCCTGGGCATCCCCGCGGTGGTCGGGCTCAAGGACGCCACGCGCGCGGTCAAGCCGGGAGTCCTGGTGGTGGTGGACGGGACGAGGGGGGCGGTGGTGGTGGAGCCTTCAGGCCCCGCCCTCGCCGGCTTCCGCACTGTCCAGCAGGAATACCGGCAGGAGGAAGAGCAGCTCCAGGGGACGCGGGCGCTCCCCGCCGTCACCCTGGAGGGGACGGCGGTCGTGCTGCGGGCCAACGTCGAGTTCCCGGACGAGGCTTCGACCGCGACCGTCTACGGGGCCCAGGGCATCGGGCTCTTCCGCTCCGAGTACCTGCTCGGCCGCGGCCTCAAGTGGCCGAGCGAAGACCAGCAGGTGGACGTCTACCGGCGCCTCCTCGAGCAGATGCGGCCGCACCCGGTGACGGTCCGGACCTGGGACGTCGGGCAGGAGGAGTTCGCGCCCGGCGGGCCCTCGAGCCCGAACCCGGCCCTGGGAGAGCGGGCGCTCCGTCTCATGCGGCGGGCCCCCGAGGCCTTCCGCGTGCAGCTCCGGGCTCTCCTTCGCGCGGGCCGCCACGGCCCGCTCCGCATCCTGTTCCCCTTCGCGGCGGGGTTTGCCGACCTGCGTCTTGCCCTCGACCTCGTCCAACAGGCGCGGGAAGAGCTGCGGCGCGAGGGCGTTCCCTTCCAGGAGGACGTGCCCGTCGGCCTCAACCTCGAGGTGCCGGGGGCCGCGCTCGTGGCCGATCTCCTGGCTCCCGAGGTGGAGTTCTTCAGCGTGGGGACGAACGACCTCGTGCAGTACCTGCTTGCGGCGGACCGGGACGACCCCCGCGTGGCCGGCATCTACCAGCCCCTCCACCCCGCGGTGCTGCGGACCCTCGCCCAGGTGGTGGCGGCGGCGGAGGGCCAGCATGTCCCGCTTTCCGTCTGCGGCGAGATGGCGGCGGATCCCCTCCAGGCCCTGCTTCTAGTGGGACTCGGCTTCCGCGAGCTGAGCATGTCCCCGGCGGCGATCCCCCGGGTCAAGGCGGCGGTGCGGGCGGTGCGCGCCGATCGCGCTCGCGAGGTCGCGCGCCGCACCCTGTCGCTGCGGACCGCGGAGGAGATCGAGGAGCTGCTCGTCCGCGAGCTCGTGCCGAGCCTCGAAGCCGCCGACATCCGGAAGGACGGCTAGTAGCGCTTCAGGTCGCGCAGCGCCGCGGCGATCGTCGAGACCTGGGGAAGGATCGTGTCCTCGAGCACGGGGTTGTACCCCACGAACGTGTCGAGGGCTCCGAGGCGACGCACCGGCGCGTCCAGGTACTCGAAGAGCTCGGAGCCGATGCGCGCGGCGATCTCCGCGCCGTAGCCCCAGGAGAGGCTGTCCTCGTGGGCGACGAGGACGCGCCCCGTCTTCCGGACGCTCGCGGCCACCGCCTCGAAGTCGTAGGGAGAGAGCGTCCGGAGGTCGAGGACCTCCGCCTCCAGGCCGTCCGCGGCCAGCTGCTTGGCCGCCACGAGCGAGCGCTGCACGAGGGCGCCGAAGGTCACGACGGTGACGTCCCTTCCCTCGCGGACGACCGCGGCCCGGCCGAAGGGGATCCGGAAGTCGGGCCCGGGGTAGATCCCCTTGTTGTACGTCTGGCGGTAGAGGTGCTTGTGCTCGAGGAAGAGCACGGGGTCGTCGCTTCGGATGGCCGTGCGGAGGAGGCCGTTGGCGTCCCGCGCGTTCGAGGGCAGGACCACTCGCAGGCCGGGGATGTGGGTGAAGAGCACCTCGCCGCACTGGCTGTGGTAGACGGCACCTCCCTGAAGGTAGCCCCCGTAGGTCACGCGTATCACCACCGGGCACTTGAACGCCCCGTTCGAGCGCCAGCGTATGAGCGCGAGCTCGTTTCGGATCTGCATGAACGCGGGCCAGATGTAGTCGATGAACTGGACCTCGACCACCGGCTTCAGTCCCCGGGTGGCCATCCCGATCGCGCGGCCCACGATGCTGGCCTCCGCGAGCGGCGTGTTGAAGACGCGCGCCGACCCGAACTTGCGCTGCAGGTTGTGCGTGACCTTGAACACCCCGCCCTTGCCCTTGATCTTGTCCAGGTTCTCCTCGCGGCTGCAGTCCGCCACGTCCTCGCCGAAGACGACGATGCGGGGATCGCGTCTCATCTCGTCCTGCAGGCAGGCGTTCAGGAGGTCGACCATGGTCTTCGGGTCGCCGAGGGGGGCGGGCTCGCTCGCGAAGGCGTCGGACGTGGGGTCTACGTCCATGGAGTAGACGTGGCGGGTGGCGGTCGCGGGGTCGGGTGCAGGCGCGGCGAGGGCGGCGTCGGTGGCCGCGGCCACCTCGCGGTCCACCTCCTCGCGGATGCGGGCGAGATCGTCCGCGGTGGCGAGTCGCTCGGCGAGCAGGACCTCGGGGAAGGAGACGAGGGGATCGCGGCGGGCGTCGGCCTCCCGCTCCTCCGCGGGACGGTAGAGGCTCTCGTCGTCGGAGAGCGAGTGCGAGTAGGGGCGGATCACCCGCGCGTGGACGAAGGCGGGGCCCTGGCGGGCACGGCACCAGGCCACGGCCTCGCGGAGGACGGCGAGCGAGGCGAGGGGATCGCACCCGTCCACCTCTCGGACGAGCAGGTGGGGGAAGGAGCGCACGAGCTTGGAGATGCTGCCGCCGGCGGTTTGCACCTCCACGGGCACGGAGATCGCGTAGCCGTTGTCTTCGATGAGGTAGACGATGGGGAGCCGCCGGTTGCAGGCGGTGTTCAGGCTCTCCCAGAACTCGCCTTCGGAGGTGGCCCCCTCGCCGGTGGAGCAGTAGACGACCTCGTCCCCCTGGAAGGCGGGGGGCGGGGCGGTGGGCACGTTTCCCGCTCCGAGGTAGAGGCCGGCTTCCGCGCAGCCGATGGCCTGCAGGAACTGCGTGCCCGTCGGAGATGAGCGCGTCACGACCTGGAGTCGCGCCGAGCTCCAGTGCGAGGGCATCTGGCGCCCGCCCGAGCCGGGGTCGTCCCTCGCCCCCACCGCGCCCAGGAGCATCTCCTGGGCGGTGAAGCCGAGCTGCAGGAGGAGGGCGCGGTCCCGATAGTAGGCGTAGAACCAGTCGCGTCCCACGTCGAAGGCCATGCCCGCGGCCACGAGCACGGCTTCGTGGCCCGCCCCGCTGATCTGGAAGAAGATCCGGGTCTGCCGCTTGAGCTGGATCTCCTTGTCGTCCACCCGTCGGGAGAGGTACATCGTGCGGTAGATGCCGAGCAGGGTCTTGCGGTCGAGGACGCTCTGCTTCTGGATGAACTGGGTGGCCAAGAGTGCCTCTGGCCGGCAATTCTACTTCACGACCGCGGGGTGAACTAGACTCGGATGATGGGGTCCCTGGCCGTCCTTTTCGTCCTACTTCAGGCGGCGGGAGGGGGCCGGTACGCGGTGGACGGGCAGCAAAGCCGCGTCACGATCGAAGTCGGGCGGGCCGGCCTCTTCAAGTTCGCCGGGCACGAGCATACCGTCAGCGCGGAGGGCCTCTCCGGCGAGGTGGTCGTCGACCCGGAGCACGTCGAGCGGTCGTCGGTGAGGGTCGTCTTCAGCGCGAGTGCCTTGAGGGTTACGGCCAGCGGGGGGCCGGCGGACGACCTCCCGAAGATACAGGCCACGATGTCCGGGCCTAACGTGCTGGACGTGGTGCGGTTCCCGGATGTCCGCTTCTCGTCCACGTCGGTCGCCGGACACAAGCGCGAAGGGGAGACGTGGGAGATCGCCGTCACGGGCGACCTCGAGCTGCACGGTGTGCGGAAGGCGATCCGACTCCCCCTCAAGGCCACGCTGGGGCGTGATTCCTTGGTCGTCGAAGGTACGCTGAAGCTCTCCCAGCGGGACTACGGCATCGAGCCGGTGTCCGTCGGGGGAGTGGTCAAGGTGAAGGACGAGCTCACGGTTACGCTGAAGATCGTGGGGCGTCCCGCTCATTGAGCTCGGCAGTGTTACTTTTCGTACTCGTTCCGGAACGAGTACGAAAGGTAACACTCAGCGACCCGCCAGCAGCTCGTACAGGAATCCGGGACCGAGGGCCGTTCGCGCGGGTATGAAGTCGCCGGCGATGCCGACGAGCTGGTCCGCCAGATCGGGACGCCGTTTGAGGCGCCGCGCCACGAGGTTGCTGAGGTCCGGCCACGACACGACCCGCTGGAGCAGGCGGTTCAGCAGGAACTTGTGGCGCGTGGCTTCGCGGCGCCGCGACTCGTAGGAACTGAGGTCGTCGAGCCGGTCCTCAGAGAGGGCGCGGTGGGCGACCTCCGCGGCGATCTCGGCGCTGCGCAGGGCGAGGGTCACGCCTTCCCCCGTGAAGGGATCGTAGAAGCCGGCGGCGTCGCCCACGAGCACGGCGTGCGGGGCGGCGATGCGGCGAGCCTCGAGGGCGAGGGGACCGATCGAGCGGGGGACGTCCAGGAGGCGGGCCCCGGCCAGCCGGTCCCGGAGCCGCGGCCACCGGCTGTCGATCTGGCGCCGATAGAATCCCTCGAGATCGCCGGCGGCTCCCGCCATGTCCCGCGCGTCGAGGACGAAGGTGACGTTGGCGGACGTGGAGGAGAGGGGGGCGACGCCGCAATAGCCCCCCGCCACTACGTGCATCTCCCCACGGTCTTGGAGGCCCCGGACGCCTTCCCAGTACCCGCGGACCGCGAACTTGCGGAGACGCGGATGTTCCCTTAGGAAGCCGAGCCGGCGCGCGACCCGGCTCCTTCTTCCTTCGGCGCCGACGACGAGCCGGGCCGCGAGTGCGATGGGACGATCGCCGTTCTCCGCGACGACCCCCGCGACGCGCCCGCCGTCGAAATGCAGATCGGTGACGCGCCAGCCTTCGCGCACTTCTACACCCACGTCGCGAGCCCGGCCCAGGAGCGCGGCGTCCAAGGCGCATCGCCGGAGAGCGAATCCCGGCTCGCGACGCGGGCCATATTCCCCGGAGAAGGACGTCCCGTCGGGAGCAACCAGGGTCATCCCGCGGAGCGGTTGTGGACGAAGCGCGCGGACCCGCCCGCCCGCCCCCAGAGCCTCCAGCAGCCGCCAGCCCTCGGGAGAGACTCCTTCTCCGCAGATCTTGTCGCGCGGGAACGTCGCGGCGTCCAGGAGGAGCACGTCGTGCCCGGCGAGCCGCAGGAAGGTGGCCATCGCCGCCCCCGCGGGGCCGCCCCCGGCCACGATGACGTCGCGGATCTCGTGGGTCACGCCGCCGTCCCGTTCCGCCGCGCGACGGCAATCAGACGGTAGGGGAAGGACCGCTGGACCCGGACGTCGGCTAGCCCCGCCCTCTTGAAGGCGTCTTCGAGCTCCGCGGGACGGAAAGCCCGGCGAATCGACAGGAGCCCGTCGTCGACGCTGACGTCGCTTTCGAAGGCGAGGGGAAAGACGGCGCGGCCGAAGAGCCAGGGCACGCGCGCCCGATGGAGATCGTTCACGACCAGGGCCCGACGGGCAAGCGCGAACAGCCGCCGGAGCACCTCGGGGGCCTCGTCCTCGTCGAAATGGTGGAGGAACAGCGAGGCGGTCACTACGTCGAAGGAGAGGGGAGGGAACGGCAGCGACCTTACGTCGCCCACAACCGGACGGACGATCGCGGGGGCCTGGCGCACGTGCAGCCACTTGAGGTCGAGCCCGACGACGAGGCCGGGCCGCGGCGGGCGCGCGGCGAGCCAGGCCGGCAGGTCGGCGGAGCCGCAGCCCACGTCGAGAATGCGGGCGCCCGGCACGAGGAACGGGCGAAGGGCCCGGGCGATCGCCCGGCGGCCTCCCAGCCAGCGGTTGACCCGCCGGAGGTCGCGCAGGCTCCGGAGCGCCTCGGTCTCCGGGACGCCCTCGTCGAGCCGCTCGGCCTCGGTGGCGCGCTGCCGGAGGTCGGGCATCAGAGGAACTCGAAGAGGAGGAGCTCGGCCCCGAAGCCCGGGCCGAAGGCGCCGAGAAGCCCCTTCTCGCCCGGAGAGGGCCGGTTACAACGGAGGATTTCGTCGAGAACGAAAAGGACCGTCACCGAGCTCATGTTGCCGTGGGCGCTCAGGACGGCCTCGGTCGCGGCGAGATCGCAGGGCTGGAGGGAGAGCCGCTCGCTCATCACCTCGATGACCCGCCGGCCGCCGGGGTGCAGGATCCAGCGGCTGACGTCCTCGCGGCGCAGGCCGCGGGGTTTCAGGAAGGCGTCCACCGCGGGGACGACCTCGCGGCGGATGAACGGCGCTAAGCCCTTGTCGAGCACGATCTGCAGGCCGGCGTTCCGGAGCTCGAAGCCCATGAGGCGCGTGGTGCCGGGGAAGAAGACGCTCTCCGCGTCGAGCACCCGGCCGAGGGCGGCACCCCGGGCCCTCGGATGCTCGGGGCCCACGAGCAGCGCCGCGGCACCTCCGTCTCCGAAGATCGCGGTGGAGACGACGTTCGTCGCGGACCGGTCCCACCGCTGGAAGGTCAGGCTCGAGAGCTCGACGGCGATCACGAGGGCCACGCGCTCGGGATGGGCGCGGAGGTAGTCGGCGGCCCGGGCGAGCCCCACTACCCCGCCCGCGCACCCGCTCTCCGTGATGGGCAGCCGGGCGAGCCGCGGACCCATCCCGAGGGCGTCGGCCACGAAGGCGTCGAGGGCGGGGATCATGAAGCCCGTGCAGGAGACGCTGACCAGGAAGTCGACCTCTCCCGGAGCGATCGCGGCTTCGGCGAGGACCCGGCGCGCGAGGTCGATGCCGATCTCCCGCGCGTATTCGCGGTACCGACCGTTCTGGGTCTCGAAGTCCCGCGGATTGAAGACGTCCTCGATGGGGACGACGCTTGCCCGGGTCTTTACTCCCGCGGAGTCGTAGACGGAGAGCAGGCGGCGTGCGGAGGGGGAGCTGTCCTCCTCGAGCCAATCCCGGACCCACCGTGTGACCTCTTCCTGCTCGTACCGGAAGGGAGGGAGGTAGCGCTCCAGGGCGAGCAACGTGGGCATGCTGGGCTAGGGGGCAAGAACGGTGCCAGGAACCCCTAGAACGGAACGTCGTCGTCGGAAGCCTGGAAATCGTCTCCCGCCGGCGGACCCTCGGACGGGGGACCGCTCGGGCGCCCGCCGCCTTCCGGGCGAGCGCCGCCCTCGCCGCGGCTCCCGAGGAGGACGAGCCGCGAGCCCGGCCCGCTCACGCGGATCTTCGTCATGTACTTCTTGTTGCCGTCCTTGTCCGTCCACTCGTCGTAGCGGATGCTGCCCTCGAGGTAGATCTGCTTGCCCTTGGAGCAGTAGTCGCGCACCACCTGGGCGGTCTTTCCGAACACCTCCACCCGGTGCCACTCCGTGCGCTCCTGCTTCTGTCCGCTCTTGTCCGTCCACGCCTCGTTGGTGGCGAGGGAGAAGTTGGCGATGGGCTCGCCGGACTGCGTGTACCGGATCTCGGGGTCCTTCCCGAGGTTCCCGATGAGAATGACGCGGTTGACGCTGGCCATGATGTCCTCGATCGAAGAAGGGCGCGCGACGCGGGGGGCGCGCGGTTCAGGGGTTCAAGCGCTCCCGGGCGATCCGCGCCGCCGGCGAGTTCGGGAAGCGGTCGATGACGAATCTGTACTCCACCAGGGCCTGGCTCCGCCGCCCGAGGCGCTCCAGGGCCATCCCTTTCTTGACCCGCGCGTCGGGGAGCTTGTCGCTCGAGGGATAGTCCCGGAAGAGCGTGTTCCAGGCCTCGATGGCCTCGTTGTACTGCTTCTTGCCGTAAAGGCACTCACCCACCCAGTACTGCGCGTTGTCCGTGAAGTCCGTTCCCGGATAGGTCTTGATGTACTCGGTGAAGCCCTGGACGGCGAGGTCGTAGTTCCCACGGGCGAAATCGGCGTAGGCCTGGCTGTAGAGCTCGCGGGGCGCGGGAGCGGCGGCAGCGGGCACGGGTGGCGCGGGCGAGGGAGCGGGGGAGGCTCCCGCGACCGGGGTGCTCACGCCCGTCCCCGGGACCTGGGGGGCGCTCGGCGGAAAGCCGGAAGCGTCGATGGCCACGGGGGGAGGAGGCGCCGCCTTCAGCGACTGGTATTTCTCGTTCAGCTCGCTGAGCCTCTCTCCGAGATCGCGAAGCGCGGCCGCGTTCGCCTCCTCCTGAACGCGCTGCTCCTGGAGCGTCTTCTTGAGCGACGCGTTCTGCTCCGCGAGCAGCTCGTTCAAGCGCCGCAGCTCCTTGACGCTCTCCTCGTGGACGCGCACGAGATCCCCGATCTGGCTCTGGAGCGTCGCGACCTGGAGCTGGAGCCGCTCCATGTCCTTGTTCGCGGCCCGTACGGGTGCGGCCGCAGCCGCGAGGGTGACGGCGAGGACGGCGATCGTGCCCCCGCGCAGCGCGGGGGCTCCCATCGGTCGGGTCATGCGCCGATCATATAGCACAAGCCGAGTCCCTCCCGACCGAGTTGCCGACGGACTCGACCGGGTCAGCTCCCGACCGCGAAGTGCGCGCGCCGGTTCTGCGCGAAGGACTGCTCGTCGTCGCCGGGCACGAGCGGCCGCTCCTTGCCGTAGGAGACGGTGCGCATCCGCGCGGAGGCGACCCCCAGGCTCGCGAGGTAGTCGCGGGCCGCGCGCGCGCGCTGCTCTCCGAGCGCGAGGTTGTAGTCGGTGGTGCCCCGCTCGTCGCAATGGCCCTCCACCGTCACCTTCGTGTCGCGGTGGCCCTGGAGCCAGAGCGCGTGCTTCTCGAGGGTCGACCGGGCCTCGTCGTGTCAGGTTGGCGCGGTCGTACTCGAAGCGCACGTCGGTGAGCGGCCCGCCCTCCCCGCCGTCGGACGTGGGGAAGTCGCTTCCCGACGCGCCGTCGGCGCCCAGCGAGTTGATGTCGCGGCCCGAGTCGACGGGAGTGCTCGAGGGCCGAGCGGGCCCGGAGTCACGGGCCGGCCCCATCTCCCCTCCGGGAGCGGTGGTGAGAACGGGCGCGCGATGAGAGCCCCCACACGCGGCCGCGAGCGCGGCCGCCGAGAGCAGAAGCAGCACGGACGAGCGTTGACGGGACATAAATCCTCCTCCCGCATTCATGTTCAAGGCCCCCAGTCGGGCTGGACGTTGTTGCCCTCCCCCGTGGCCAAGGCTTGGACGGTGCGGCCGTCGCGGTCGGACTGGGTGATCTCCCAGCGACGCCCACGGCTGCACGAAAAGACGAGATGGCGCCCGTTGGGCGCCCACGACGGGTACTCGCAATTTCCCCGCCCCTGCGTGACCTGGCGGACCTGGCCGCTCCCGAGATCGACGACCGCGATGTCGAACCGCCCGCCCTCGAGGCGGGAGGTGTACGCGACCTCGCTGTACTGGCGCGACGGGTTCCACGCGGGCGCGTCGTTGTAGCTACCGACGGTGGTGAGCCGGCGGACGTTCAGGCCCTCGGAGTCCATGACCCAGATCTGGGGGCTGCCCGTGCGGTTCGAGGTGAAGGCGATCTCCTGACCGGTGGGGCTCCAGGCGGGGGCCGTGTTCTCGGAGCGGGTGCTCGTGAGCCGGCGAGTGCCCGTCCCGTCCGCGTTCGAAACCCAGATCTCCGTGTTGCCCGTCCGGTTCGAGGCGAAGGCGATCCGCTTGCCGTCGGGGCTGAACGTGGCCCCGCCCAGGACCTGGCTGCCCCCTTTCTCGCCCGTGACGTTCGGCGTGCTCCTGCCCTCGAAGATGTGGGCGAGAAACACGGCCGGCGTCCCTCCCCGGTAGGAGACGTAGGCGAGCGATTTCCCGTCCGGGCTCCAGTTGGGGAGGATGTTGAGCGAGCCGTTGACCGTCACCCGGCGCGTGTTGAAGCCGTCGTAGTCGACGATGTAGAGCTCCTTGCCTCTCCGCTCCGCGGTGGAGTCGCGGTCGGAGGCGAACGCGATCCGCGTGCGCGCCACTCCGCGGTACTGGGTGAGGGCCATGATGTCGTCCGAGGCCATGTGCGCGAAGACGCGCGGGTTGTCCGCGGGGCCGGCGTACCGCTTCGTGAGCATGCTCTTCTGCGCGTCCACGAAGTAGACCTGGACCTCCACCGTGAGGTCGCCCTTCGACTTCGCGGCGTCCGCCTTCGGCGGCCCGATCTCCGCCCTCGTGACCACGAGGATCTTGGCCCCGATGCCCTGCCAGTCCTCGAACTTCACGGCGTCGGGATTGAGCGCGGGAATCGCGGCCATGATGCTCTCGGGGACGAAGTCGAAGAGTCCCTCGAACTGGAGGTCCTTCCGGAGCACCTCGGTCACCGTCCTGCAGGCGCCGACGCTGGCTTCGTCGCCTCGACGCGGGACGCACGCGGGAACCGCGAAACGTGGGGTCGTGCCCCCGATCACGATCTGCGACACGGGGGGCTGCTGCGCGCCACCGAGGGCGGGCAGCGCGAGCGCTAGCGCGAGGAGAGCGCCTCTACGACGTGGGCCGGAAGAGAGCCTGGATGGTCTTTCGATTCGTTCCATAGTCCTTGGGGAGGGGTCCGAAGGGAGCCGCGGAAAAGACGGCACGCTTGCGCGGCGAGATCGAGAAGGGTGGCGCCGCTCGACTGCACGACGTTGACGTCGGTCACGCTGCCGTCGGCGAGTATGGTGAAGACCACGGCGACCGGCTGGCGTGAAGCCGGACTTGATCTGCTGGTTCCAGAGAACCCAGATCTTCTGCTGGACTCCCGCGAGGTACCAGTCACCGCCGGAGTCCGTGCCGTCGGGCACGCCGGGCCCCGGGGGGCCGAACTCGATGCCGGGCGTCTGGCTGGCGGTGGCGGAGCCCGTTGCGGGGGCCGTGCTCGCCTTCTCCGGCTTGCCGACGCGCGCAGGTGTCGGATCCGGTTTCTTCTTGCTGGTCTTCCGCGAGTCGAGCTCGGGAAGTCCCTTCTTGGGGATCTCCTCCTTCGGAGGCTTCACGACCTTGGGAGCCTCCGGCACCGTGGGGGCCTCCTCCGGGGGTGTCGACACCGGCGGAGCCGCGGCCGGAGGCTGCGGCACTCCACCTCCGCCCCGCGGGAGGACGACCGCGAATCCGTCCGCGACCTGGATGAGGGGCTGGGCGGGCAGGATGAACTGCGCCGCGAACGCGCCGCCCACGAGCACGAGGTGGCCCACCACCGAGAAGACGACACTGCCGCGGAATCCCGCCTCGAGACGCTGCCGTTCCTGAATGACGCGGTCGACCGGCTCGTTCACTGCTTCTCTCCCGGCAGCGTGTACACGAACCCGATCTGCTCGACGCCCGCCTTCTTGATCTTGTCCACGACCTCGATGACCTTGCCGTAGCGGAGCCCTTCGTCGGCGCGCAGGTAGACCACCTTGGTCACCTGTCCGGTCATTCGTCCTCTGAGCTCGTCCTCCAGGAGCAGGAGGTTCACGGTGCGATCACCCACGTACACGCGGCCGTCCGCCTTGACGGAGACAGTGAGGCGGTCCTCGGTGGGGATCTGGGGCTGGTTCGCGACGGGGAGCGAGACGTCGATGCCGCGGCTCATCATGGGGGCGGTGACCATGAAGACGAGCAGGAGCACGAGCACCACGTCCACGAGGGGCGTGACGTTGATCTCGCCGAGCATGGGGGCGCTCGTCCGGGAGCGGAAGCCCTGGTAGACCGATCCCGCCCGTGTCGCGCGTTCGCCGTCGCCGCTGGCCTGCATGTCGAAAAAGCCGCCTACGTGAAGTTGCGCTCCACGATGTTCAGGAACTCGAGGGCGAAGTCGTCTGTCATCGAGGAGAGCACCTTCACGCGGCTGCTGAAGAAGTTGAAGAAGACCGCCGCGGGGATCGCGGCGAGGAGGCCCATGGCCGTGGTGATCAGCGCTTCCGAGATCCCGGGGGCCACGACCGCGAGGTTCGCCGAGCCCATCCGTCCGATGTCGCCGAACGCGGTCATGATGCCCCAGACGGTTCCGAAGAGGCCCACGAACGGGCAGACACTCGCGGTGGTGGCGAGGAAGCTCAGCCGCCGCTCGAGGCGCGTGGCCTCGACGGTGGCCGCGCGCACGAGCGAGCGCGAGAGCGACTCGAGGCTGCGTACGGTGGGGCGGGGCGCCGTGGCCCCCGGGGCGGCTCCCCGCACCTGCTGGTTGACCTCGACGTATCCCGCCTGGAAGACGCCGACGAGAGGGCTCGCGCGGAGCTGCTGGCAGACGGCGTTCACCTCGGAAAACTTGCTGCTCTTGCGGAAGATCTGGAGGAATGTCTGGGAGTGAGCGTACGCCCGGTGCAGCGATGCTCCCTTGTAGATGATGATGGCCCAGGACAGGAGCGAGAAGAGGAAGAGGATGAAGAGCACGATCCGGCCCATCCAGCCGGTGTGGGCGATCAGGCCCAGGAAACCGCCGGAAAAGGCGTCCGGGGCAGTGCTTTGCGCCAGCAGGTGGAGGGTCGTCGGAAGCACACTACCTCTCTAAATAGCGCTGTCGCACGAAAATGCCACAATCCCTAGGGGCTGTCAACGGCGGATTTCGAGCCTAGGAGCGGTCCCCGGCTGGCCTATTCGTGCTTTATCTTGCATTTACAGCCTCCGTGGACCTATCGTTACGCCGTCCGCGCGGGTCGATTGGATGATCAAGCTACTTAGAATCAACAATATCGCGCTCATCACGTCGCTCGAGATGGAGCTCGGCCCTGGACTGACCCTCCTCACGGGCGAGACAGGCGCGGGCAAGTCCATCTTGATAGACGCGCTCGGGCTCGTTCTGGGCGACCGGGCCTCGACCGACCTCATTCGCTCGGGCGAGGAGCGTGCGGTCGTGGAGGCACTTGCTGAAGGTTCAGCCCTCGAAGGATTCCTGCAAGATCACGGCCTGCCGATGGAAGCGGACGAGGTCGTGATCCGGCGCGAGATCCAGGCCTCGGGCAAGGGCCGCGCCACGGTCAACGGGGCGCTCGTCCCGCTCTCGCTCCTGAAGGAGCTCGCGCCGCTCGTGGCGGCGGTTCACGGGCAGCACGATCCGCAAGGCCTGCTCGACCCGGGAACCCACGTGGATCTCCTCGACCGCCACGCCGGCCTGGACGCCTCCGACCTCGCGGGCCTCTACGCCCGGCTCCGCGAGGTCGAGGGGGGCCTGGACCGTCTGCGCAAGGACCGCCGTGAGGCGGAGCGCCGGCGGGAGATGCTGGCCTTCCAGGCGGACGAGATCGAGAGGGCGAACCTGCGCCCCGACGAGGAAGAGGCGCTCAGGAACGAGAAAGCCCGACAGGCGAACGCGGGCCGGCTGGCCGGCCTCTCCACCGAGGCCTACGCTCTCCTCTACGAAGACGACGGCGCCGCTCTGGGGCACCTCGGTCAGGTCTTCCGCAAG
This sequence comes from uncultured Acidobacteriota bacterium, assembly GCA_963742595.1. GTDB lineage: Bacteria > Acidobacteriota > Vicinamibacteria > Fen-336 > Fen-336 > CAVPGH01. The sequence continues at coordinate 734,141 of CAVUMT010000005.1, forward strand.
GTCGAGGAATTGGGGACGATGGACCCCGACTTCCTGCCCTACCTGGAGAGCCGGGGCGCCGTGCTCGCCCAGCTCGAGGACCTGGCGCTCTTCCTCCGGGACTACCGCGAGCGGATCCAGGTCACCCCAGGCCGCCTCGACGAGCTGGAATCGCGCCTGGCCGCGATCGAGCGGCTCAAGAAGAAGTACGGAGCGACGGCCGCGGAGGTGGTGGCATACGGTGCCCGGTGCCGGACCGAGCTCGAGCAGATGGGAACCCCCGAGGAGCAGGAGCGCGCCCTCGAGGCCGAGCGGGAGACCCTCGCCAGCCGGTACTTCGAGCGGGCGCGGGAGCTCTCGCGGCAGCGGCGGGCCGGCGCCCTCGACCTCGCAGAAGAAGGTGCGGGCCGAGCTGGGCCACCTCGCCATGGAAAAGACGCGGTTCGAGGTCGTCTTCCGACCGGAAGCCATTCCGGTGGACAGCTCGTCCAGCTCCGCCTGGACGGAGAAAGGCCTCGAGACCGCGGAGTTCATGCTGTCCCCGAACCCGGGCGAGGACCTCCGGCCGCTCGCCCGGATCGCATCGGGCGGCGAGCTCTCGCGCATCATGCTCGCCCTCAAGTCCGTGGCGAGCCTCGACGCGCGCGGGCTCACGCTCGTCTTCGACGAGGTGGACGCCGGCATCGGGGGGCGCGTCGCCGAGGTGGTGGGGAAGAAGCTCCGAGAGGTGGCGAAGCGCCACCAGGTGTTGTGCGTGACCCACCTCCCGCAGATTGCGTCGCTGGCCGATCGCCACTACGCTGTGCGCAAGCGCGTGGAGCGGGGCCGGACGACGACGCAGATCGCGCCTTCTCGGCCCCGAGGAGCGCATCGAGGAGATCGCCCGCATGCTCGGCGGCGAGACGCTGACGGAGACGGCCCGCGACCACGCCCGGGAAATGGTGAACCAGAACCTTCGGTCCTGAGGCGTACCTTTTGATCAACAAAGACAAAAGTCGCTTCTTCGTGAAGACGTTCGGCTGCCAGATGAACGTCAACGACTCGGAGCGGATCTCCGGCCTGCTCGCGGCCGAGGGGATGGAGGCGGCCGAGGACGCCGCGAGCGCCGACTTCGTCTTCGTCAACACGTGCGCGGTGCGCGAGAAGGCGTCGAGCAAGCTCGACCACGCGCTGCATCGGCTCCGGCACCAGCAGAGGAAGAATCCGGGCCTGCGCATCGGCGTCGGCGGATGCGTGGCGCAGCTCGAGGGCCGCGCGATCCTCGAGCGCGCGCCGTTCGTGGACGTGCTCGTGGGGACGCACAACGTCCACCGCGTGCCCGAGCTCCTGCGGGAGGCGCGTCCCGGCCATCCGGCTGTCGACCTCGATCGGCGGGCGGACGCTTTCTCCGTGCCCGACGAGACGGTGGCCCACACGAGCCGCGTTCGGGCCTACGTGACCGCGGTCGAGGGGTGCAACCACGTCTGCAGCTTCTGCGTGGTGCCGCGCACGCGCGGTCCCGAGGTGAACCGCGCGCCCGAGAAGATCGCCGCCGAGGTCCTGAGCCTCGTGGAGCGCGGGTACCCCGAGGTCATGCTGCTCGGCCAGACGGTGAACGCCTACCGGTACGGGGACGTGGACTTCGCCTCCTTGCTCGAGCGCGTGGCCGGCATCCGCGGCTTGAAGCGCCTGCGGTTCACGACCTCACATCCCGAGCACGTGTCCGAGCGCATGGCCGACGCGCTTCGGCTCCCCACGGTCTGCCCGTACCTTCATCTGCCCGTCCAGTCCGGGTCGGACCGAATCCTCTCGGAGATGCGGCGCGGCTACTCGCGAGCGGAATATCTCGAGAAGGTCGCGCTCCTGCGCTCGCGCGTTCCGGGCCTCGCTCTCACGAGCGACGTCATCGTTGGCTACCCGGGGGAGAGTGCTGCGGACTTCGAAGCCACCGCGTCCCTCGTCGAGGAGGTCGGCTTCGACGGGGTGTTTGTGTTTGCTTACTCACCTCGGCCGGGCACGACAGCCGTCCGCGTGACAGACGATGTCCCGGCCGAGGAGAAGGATCGTCGTCTCAAGTTCCTCAATGCCGTCCAGCAGCACCGCCAGAGGGAGCGTCACGGTGCCCTCGTGGGCACTGTCCAGGAAGTACTGGTGGACACGGTCGAGGAGCCGGGCCGTGTCTCCGGCCGCTCCCCCCATTTCCGCATCGTCCACCTGGACGGCCCGGCCGAGCTGCTGGGAAGGACGGTCCTCGCCGAGGTGGTGCAGGGCGGCCCGAATGCGTTGAAGGGGCGGGTCCTGCAAGCACTTCATTGACAGGAAGTTCTGCCGCTCCTATATTCTGATCCGTTAGGTGCCCCGGGGAGGCGGCATGGAAATCGAGATGACCGTCAAGGGGTTGACGATCGACCCCATCACGAACATGCCGGTCATCGTCCTCCGGGACGAGGAGGGGCAGCGGCTCCTCCCGATCTGGGTGGGGCTGCCCGAAGCCAACGCGATCGCGCTCCAGATCGAGAACGTCCAGACCCCCCGCCCGATGACCCACGACCTCCTCAAGAACGTGATCGCCGACCTCAACGCCGAGGTCGAGCGCATCGTGGTGTGCGAGCTCAAGGAGAACACGTTCTACGCCACCATCTACCTCCAGATGGGGGGCAGGCTCACGCCCGTGGACGCCCGACCCTCGGACGCCATCGCCCTGGCCCTGCGCACGCGCGCCAAGATCTTCGTCGAGCACACGGTCATCGAAAGCGCCCGCAGCGTCGAGATGAGTCGCGACTCGATGGACATCGGCCGCCTGCAGAAGTGGCTGGAAGGTCTGTCCGAGGAAGAGCTCGGAAAGTACAAGATGTAGTCGTGGGGGCGCTCCTACCCCCAATTTGTGCTTGACCCCTCCCAAACGCTCCGTTAAGATCCGGCCTCGGTCACGCAGCGCTCCTGCCAGAGGCACCCGTTTGATCGTCCTGGCCATTGCCAATCAGAAGGGCGGAGTCGGAAAGACCACCACTGCGATCAACCTCGCAGCGGCGCTGGCCATGCGCGGCCGTCCGACGCTCCTCATCGACCTCGACCCCCAGGCCAACTCCTCGATCACGTTCCTCGACCCGCGCGGGCTCGAGAAGTCGATGTACGACGTGCTCGGCAACGGCGTCCCGCTCGCCGACGTGGTCATTCCCTCGACCGTCAAGCACCTCGACATCGCACCGTCGCGCATCTCGCTCGCGAAGCTCGAGGCCCAGCTCGTCGGCGAGCTGGACGGCCACTTCCGCCTGAAGGACCGGCTGGAGGCGATCAAGAGCCGATACGAGTTCGTGGTCATCGACACGCCCCCCGCGCTCGGCCTCATCACCGTGAACGCGCTCGTGGCCGCCACTCACCTCATGATCCCGGTCCAGTCGAGCTATTTCGCGCTCGAAGGGACGGACGACCTCCTGGAGACCGTGGACAAGATCCGGGCGCGGCCGAACCCGGACCTGAAGCTGCTGGGCGCGGTGATCACGCTCCACGACAAGCGGACGACGCTCGCCCGCGACGTCCACAAGGCCGTATCCGAGGTATTCGGCGGACGCGTCTTCGAGACGACGATCACCAAGAGCATCCGCCTGGAAGAGAGTCCGGCGCACCGGGAGTCGATCTTTACGTTCGCTCCCCAGTCGAGCGGCGCCTACGAGTACTACCGCCTCTGCGAGGAGGTCATCGAACGTGTCTAACGTCCGTCGGATCGGCTTGCCGGATGCGATGCGCATGCGGCACGACACCCACTTCGTCGATCAGCTGGCGCGGCCGGGCGGAGAGGCCATCGGCCGCCTCGTCCCCATCGAGGATATCCAGCCCAACCCGAAGCAGCCCCGCCAGACCCTCGGCGATCTCACCGAGCTGACCGCCTCCATACGCGAGAAGGGCGTTCTCGAGCCGATCCTCGTCCGGAAGGTGGGCGGCCACTACGAGATCATCGCGGGGGAGCGGCGGTTCCGAGCGGCGGCGAAGGCCGGGCTTTCCGAGATTCCCTGCGTCGTGCGCGAGACGACGGACGCGGAGATGATGGAGCTGGCGCTCGTCGAGAACCTGCAGCGGAAGGACCTGAGCGCATTCGAAGAAGCGGACGGCCTGAAGACGCTCGCCGAGGCCTACGGCTACACGCACGAGCTGATGGCCGAGAAGCTCGGCAAGAGCCGCAGCGTGGATCACGGAGACGCTCTCCCTCGCGACCATGCCCGAGGACGTCCGGAACCTGTGTCGGCTGGCCGACATTCAGAGTAAGTCCACGCTTCTTCAAATAGTTAGACAGTCCGACCCCGGCGAAAATGATCGACATGCTCGAGCGCCTGCAGCGGGACGGCGCCACGCGAAGCGACGCTCGGCGGCTGGCCAGGGAAGGAAAGGCGCGGCCCGTGAAGGGGCGTCCGAAGAGCTTCGTCTTCAACTTCCAGCCGAAGGACAAGAGCTTCAGCCTCTCGCTCCGGTTCCGGAAGGGGCACGTCACGCGCGAAGAGATCGCGCGGACGCTCGGCTCGGTCGCCGACGAGCTGGCCCGCGGCTAGTAGTCGTCCCGGTTCGCGATGGGGTTCCAGCCGATGATGGGCCGCGCACTCGTGACCGGCGCCAGCAGCGGAATCGGCCTCGAGTTTGCCCGCGCCCTGCGGCGGCGGGGGATGAGGCTCGTCCTCGTCGCTCGGCGAGCGGATCGCTTGCGTTCGCTCGCCGAGCAGCTGGGCGATGGCGCGGATGTCCTTGCCCTTCCCACAGATCTCACGGCTCCGGATGGCGTTTCCAGACTGGTCGCTGAAGTGCGCGCTCGAGGTCTTGCTATCGATCTGCTCGTGAACAACGCCGGGATGGGCCACACCGGACGATTTTCAGAGCAAAAACAAGAAGTTATCCACGAAATGCTCGCCCTCAACATCACGGCGTTGGTCGACCTCTCCCGCGCCTTCTTGCCAGAGATGCTGGGGCGCGGGAGAGGGGCGATCATCAACGTCGCGTCGAACGCCGCGTTCCAGCCCGTCCCCTTCCTCAACGTGTACGCGGCCACGAAGGCCTTCGTACTCTCGTTCACCGAGGGGCTGGCGGAAGAGGTGAGGGGATCCGGCGTGCGGGTCCAGGCCCTCTGTCCCGGGATCACGGCCACGGAGTTCCTCGACGTGGCCGAGACGCATTCCGGGCTCCTCGTTCGGCGGATGCCGACGATGACGGCCGAGGACGTCGTGGCCGCCTCGCTCGCCGGTCTCGACCGCGGCCGGGTCCGAGTAGTGGCGGGCTTCGCGAACCGGGCGCTCGCGACCCTCCAGCGCTTCGTCCCGAATGCCGTCGTCCGTCGCGTGTCCGGAGAGCTCTACCGTCCCCGTGGGGCCAGCACCTCGTGAGACCCCGACCGATGGTGTGTCGCCCCCCCCTCCGTATGTCTTGGTCCGTGCCCCCTTCGCTGGTATAATCTCCGATCTTTTGCGCCCCGACGGGTGCGAGTGGGGGTCTGACTGACAGCCCCGGAGGAAGGGATCAGTATGAAAGCGGTCCAGAAGAAGGACGACGGCAAGACCACGTTCGCCGAGTACGACTACAGCAACTTCTACTACGGGGCGGGGGACGACCCCCTGAACCTGCTGGGTCCTTTCAACGAGTGGTACCGGGAGGCCCTGCCGAACGGCTACTACCTCTACTCGGAGCCCTCTCCAGAGCGCGCCGTCCACCCGCGTCCAGGTCCGCGACCGCAAGACCGGGGAGATGCCGCGACCTCATCAACATGGCCTCGTACAACTACCTCGGGCATCTCCTACCGGCGACGAGGTCAAGAAGGCGGCGATCGAGGCGATCCAGAAGTACGGCCTCGGCGCCTCCGGCTCTCCGATCCTGTCCGGCACCTTCGAGCTGCACAAGGAGCTCGAGAACGAGGTCGCGAGCTTCAAGGACAAGGAAGCGGCGATCCTCTTCCCGACGGGCTACAGCGCCAACGTGGGGTTCATCTCCGCGATCATGCGCTCCGGGGACACCATCCTCCTCGACCAGTACTCGCACGCCTCCATCGTGGACGGGGCCATCCTCGCCAAGTCCAACACCGTCTTCTTCCGCCACAACAACCCGCTCGACCTCGAGCGCAAGCTCGGCCGGGCCAAGGGCAAGAAGCTCGTGGTGGTGGAGGGCGTCTACTCGATGGACGGGGACGTGTGCGTGCTCCCCGAGATCGTGGAGGTGGCGAAGCGCCACGGCGCGCGCATCCTGATCGACGAGGCGCACTCGACCTTCCTCTTCGGGCCGAACGGCCGGGGTGTGGCCGAGCACTTCGGCCTCGACGACGGAGATCGACTTCCACCTCGGCACCTTCTCGAAGATCGCTGGGCGGCCAGGGCGGCTTCGTCTGCGGCACCCGTGACCTCGTGGACTACGTGAACGCCTTCGGGCGCTCGCGCTTCTTCTCCTGCAACCTCGCCCCCACGCTCGCCGCCGGCCTCCTCGCCGGGCTCCGCATCGTGGAAGCGCGAGCCGCAGCTTCGCGCCAACCTCTGGAGCAACGTCGCCTTCCTCCGCCGGCGCTTCGCGGAGGAGGGGATCGACATCGGCAAGTCGAACTCCCAGGTCATGCCCGTGATGGTGAACAACGACGCCAAGGTGTTCGCGGTCGCGGAGAAGATCCAGGAGCGCGGGCTCTTCCTGAACCCCGTGACCTACCCGGCGGTGCCCAAGCACAAGTCGCGGCTCCGCATCTCCGTCTCCGCCGCCCACTCGCGAGCAGGAGCTGGAAGAGGCGGTGCAGGCGATCGCGAGCGTGCTCAGGGAGGAGGGGATTTGTCGCAGCTGACCCGCTACGGCTATTCGCACGCCATCAGCGGCTTCTTCGAGTTCCCGACCGAGAACGCGCGACGCATCCTCCCCCGGCACCTCGAGCCGGCGGAGCTGCATCACGGCAGCAGCATCTTCTCGATGACCGCCTTCGACTTCACGGAGAGCGAGGTCGGCCGCTACGGGGAAGTGGTGATGGCGGTGATCGTCTCCCCGCTCGTCAAGCCGGGGGAGAAGCTGCCCAAGTCCGCGTTCTATCCCTACCAGGTGGCCACCACCACCAAGGCCGCGCGCGAGCACGCCATCGAGCGGTGGCACCTGCCCCATTGGATGGAAGACGTGGAGATGGAGTTCGTGCCGGAGGGCCAGGCGCTCACCGCGAAGGTCAAGGCGGAAGGATCTCCCGTCGCCGAGCTCACCGTCACCGACCATTCCTGGCAGCCGGTGTCCCACCTCTACCAGTCCTTCATGCGGGACGAGCAGGGGGCGTACCTCGCCAACATCACGATGCAGGGACAGCAGAGCGAGCACGAGGAGGAGAGCGGGACGGGTGAAGCTCTTCGAGCACCCGTTCAACAAGGACCTCATGATCTCGGAGATCTGCGAGCAGCCCTTCCGCGAGCTGTGGATGCGGGACGGGGTCCAGACCTTCGAGCCGCTCGTCCAGCTCCAGACGGCGTAGGGCGGGAGTGACGCGCCCGGAGCAGGGGCCGCGTCGGCCGGACGAACGAGCCCATCTTCGTCATCTTCAACCCCATGTCGGGCAAGGGTCGGGGCGCCTCGTTCGTGGCCCCGGTGCTCGCCGCCCTCGGCGGGAACGGCCGGGTCGAGCACGCGCTCACGCAGGGAGCCGGGGGACGAAGGAGCGGCTCGCGGAGGAGGCGGTGGGCCGGGGCTTCCGGCGGATCGTCGCCGTGGGGGGCGACGGCACCTGGAGCAACGTCGCGAACGGGATCCTGCGCACCGGCGTTCCCGCCGAAGCTCGGCCTCGTGCCGGGAGGCACCGGGTGCGACCTCGCGAAGTCGCTGGGGATCCCCCCGCGCGACGTCCCGGCCTGCGCCCGGATCATCCTCGAGGGGCACTCGCGGGCGATCGACGTGGGCCGGATCGAGGACAAGCACTTCCTGAACGTCGTGGGCTTCGGCTACGACGTGGCGGTGATCGAGGACTCCTGGACGGTGGGATGGCTCCAGGGGCGCGCCTCTCTATCTCTACTGCGCCCTGCGGCAGCTCCACACGTTCCGCGGATTCGCGGTGGACCTCGAGGTGGACGGGGAGACGCGGGGAAGGCAGGATCTGCTCATGCTGATCCTGGCCAACGGCCGGATCTTCGGGGGCGGCTTCCGCATCGCTCCCCGGGCCGAGCTCGGCGACGGGCGTGCTCGAAGGCTCCGCGTTCCGCAACATGGGCTTTCTCGCGCGCCTGGGCATCATGCGTCCGCCTGCTGCTGGGCACGCACGAGGGCGCGCGCGAGGTCCTGCCCGCCCGCGCTTCGCGATTCCGACTGCGGTTCGACTCCCCGCCCGCCTACGAGACGGACGGGGAGTGGAACCGCGCGAAGACCGCCGACTTGACGGTGGAGACGCGTCCGGGGGCGCTCGACGTCCTGGTGCCCGGGCCATGAGCTCGACCGCGGCGCCGTCAGAGACCGCGCGAGGGGGGACCGCCGGCGGAGACGCCCTCCACCAGGCCCTTCGGGCGAGGGCGCTGCCCTCGGCTCCGGTGCCCGAGATGGAGGGGGCGGTGCGCGAGCTGGTGGCGGCCGCGAACGGAGAGGTGGCGGGCGTCGTCTTCTACGGCTCGCGCCGCACCCAGGCCGCACGGGCCGACGCGCACAGCGCCCACGACGTCTTCCTCGTCCTGCGGAGCTACCGCGTGGCCTACCAGGCTCTCGCCGCCGCGGGGAAGATCGGACGGCCCCCCTGGCTTCTCGCGTTCTTCAACACGTTCCTCCCTCCGAACCAGGTCTCCCTCCGGCTCGGCACCCCGCGTCTGCACGTGAAGTGCTCTGCGCTCTCGTTGCGCGCCTTCCTGCGCGAGACGTCCGCGCAGCGGCAGGACCACTTCTGCATCGGCCGCCTCTTCCAGCCCTGCGAGATCCTGTACGCGGCGGACGCGGAGACACAGGAGCGCCTCGTGGGGGCGCTCGTCCTCGCCTTCCGGGAGACCTATTGGTGGGGACGCCCGTGGCTCCCCGAGTCTTTCGACGCGGAGGCCTACGGACGCCGTCTGCTCGAGGTCTCGCTCGGTCGCGAGATCCGCCCCGAGCCGTCGGGTCGAGCGGAGGCCCTCTGGAAGGCGCAGCGCGAGGAGCAGGTCCCGGTGTTCAGAGCACTCCTCGAGGACCTCCGGGCGCGCGGCGAGCTTCGCGAGATGGCACCGGGAGCCTATGCGCTCGAGAGGCCGGTCGCCTGGGCCGAGCGCGTGGGCTGGCGCGTCTACTTCACGCGCTCCCTCGTCCGGGCCACGCTGCGCTGGCTCAAGCACGTGGCCACGTTCGAGGGGTGGCTCGAGTACCTCGCTGCGAAAGGCCCGCCGGCACACGGGGGAAGACATCGTGCTCACCGAGCGCGAGCGACGCTACCCGCTCGTCCTCCTCTGGCCCCGCGTCTTCCGTTACCTGCGCCGGAAGGACGGGAAGCGCCCGTGAGCGGCGCGCCCCTCGTCGTGGCGGTGGTCGTCGGCCTCGCCCTCCTGTCGATGCCCGTCTACGCCCTCGTTCACCGGGCTCCCCAGGATCCCGATGCCGTCGAAGAAGGGCACACAGCTGTTCCTGGGAGTGGGCGATTTCCTCGTCCACTGGTTCATGTGGACGGTCGGCCCCGCGGAGCGCCTGCTGCTCCGCCTGGGGGCGAGCCCCGACCTCATGAACGCGGGCGGGCTCCTGCTCGGCCTCCTGAGCGGGGTCTTCATCGGGCGGGGCGCGCTCGAGATCGGGGGAGGGGCGATCGCGCTCGCCGGCGTCTGCGACATCCTCGACGGCCGGCTCGCCCGCGCCCGGAAGCTCGCCTCGCCCTACGGGAAGTTCATCGACAGCACGCTCGACCGCTTCGTGGAGACGTTCGCCTTCCTGGGCTTCGTCGTCTACTTCCGCGACCGGCCGCTCGGGGCGTTCCTGGCCGCGGCGGGCCTCGCCGCGTCCCTGCTCGTGAGCTACGCCCAGGCGCGGGGGGAGACGGTGGGCGTTTCCGGCTCCGGGCGGTCTCATGCAGCGGGCGGAGCGGCTCGTCCTCACGACGCTCGGCTGCCTCTTCGACCCGTGGGTGAGCCGCGCCCTGGGCCGGCCGGAGGGGACGGTGCTCCTCGGGGTGCTGGGCCTGATCGCGGTGGGGGCGTTCGCCACCGCCGTCTACCGCACGGCCTGGATCGCGCTCCGTCTCCGCGAGAAACCGCCGCAGCAGTAGGCGATCGATCCGCCAAGCGGCTGGGCGGAATCGCCCAGTGGCTGCACGGTCCCTTCGGCGCGCCAGAGCGCCGGAGCTTGTCCTTCAACGACCTGCGAGCGAGCCTCTCCTGGCACGCATGCTGCCTTCCGTTGTTCACGTCAAGGAGGCTGCAAATGCGACACACGATTCTCTCGCTGGCTCTCGGGCTCGTCCTGGCGGCGCCCCTCACCCTCGATGCCGGCCACGAGCCGCCGCCGCCTGCGGGCATCGTCACCGTGAACCTGGACGGCGCCACGGTGAGGATCTGGCCCTTCACCGGCAGCGACCTCGCGGGAACGGCGAGCGACCCCGTGAACCTGATCCTTCTCGGCGCCGCCGACCCGCGCGACATCCGTGCCGCGCTCCTGTCGCTTTCCGGGGACCGCTCCGCCTTCGGGTTCCCGAACGCCTTCCCGTTCAACTGCACCTGGTCCGATGCCATCGGGCGCCACCAGTCCGCATGGGCGGCGGCCGAGGGGTGGCAGGGGAGCGCCATCCAGCTCCAATGCGGGCAGTACGCGACGCTTCGCGTGCACCTGCGCTTGTTCCGCGAGGGAAGACGGACGCTGGCCAACGCGCATTTCGAGGTCATGATCCCCGGAACGACGGAGCACGCGGTGCTGTCCTGGGCCTTCGCCGAGTCTCTCGTCACGGTGGATTTCGTCCGTAGCGGCCTGCTCGCTGCGGCGCCCGCCGCGACCGTCCCGATCAACCCCACACCCTACCGCGCCATAGACCCGCTGGTCCTGAACGGGCTGCCGGCGGCGCTGCGGGGCGCTCTCGGCCTGCCCACCGGCACCGTTTCCGCACCGGTGCCGATCCCCAACGGCGATGGCGCCGCGACGATCCTGAAGCTTCAAGGGACGGTCGCGCGCGGGGCCGAGGAGATCGAAACGTCCTTCGTCCACGTCTTCGGGCAGACGATTCCCCGGCCGTTCTGCTCCGCGGGACCGCTCGACTACCTGCGGGTCGACGGGCCGATCGACATGACCCACCGAGTCGAGGTGAACGACGCGGGGAAGTACACGGCCCGGTACAAGGCAAAGGGTGTGCTGAGCGTCACGCCCGTCAACCCCCAGACGGGTGTCGCCACCGGGCCGACGATCGAGGCCCGGATCCGCGAGCGGCATCACTCCTCCCTGACCGACCGGCAGGCGGAGGCCCGCCACACCGTCGACCAGGAGCTGCTCGGCGATCCCGAGCAGTCGTTGCTCGAGGTGCTGCGCCTGGGAGACAAGGACGTCTTCGTGCGCGAGATCGTCTGCGAGTAGCTCGACAGATCCCCTAACGGCCGTTGGGCAGGGGAGCCTCGGCGAATCCTCGGAGCGCCTTCAGCCACTGGGCGGTGAGGATGCCGAGGGCTCTCCTGCCCTTTTCCGCCGTGGCCTTCGTGGGATCGCCGTAGACCCCGGTCTCGGAGTACGCAGGGTCCTTCGGGTCGCGCGAGAAGAGGCCGGGCTGGTAGCCGGGATAGGTCTTCACGGGCTCCCGGCCGTAGTCCGCCAACGCCCTGTCCATCCGGACGAGTCCGGGCTGCAGGAAGAGGTGGATGGACGTCTCGATCTCGCCCGCGTGCGTGCCCCGCTTCTCCTCCCGGAGGGCCTCGATCTCCGGGGTCTCGAGGTCGTCCCAGGAGACCACGAGCGTAGGCGTACGCGTCTCCTCGCGAACGTCGCGGGCCACGATCGACAGGGGCAGCCCGCCCGCCTTGGAGATGCTGGTGTTCAGGAACACGATCCGCCGGGCGCCGTGGCGGACGAGCGAGCGCGCCACCTCGTCCACGTACCTGATGAAGACCGTGGGATCGGCGACCTCGGTCCCGGGATACTGACGGAAGGGCGGAAGCCAGCCGTGGAGGATGGGAGGGGCGGAGAGGACGGGCAGCGCCTGTACGGCCTGCTCGCAGAGGTACTCCATGACCCGGGCGTCGGCGTTCAGGGGGAGGTGGGGGCCGTGCTCCTTGGCCGCGGGACCGAAGGGGAGGATGACGAGAGGGGCATCCGGGAGCCGCCGACCCGCCTCCGGCCACGTCAGGTCGCCGAGGTAGGCTCCGGCCGTCTCGGCGCCGCGAGTGGCCGTCGGGGAGACGAGGAGGGCGAGCGCCATCGAGGCAAAGCACTTCCGGATCGGGCTTCTCGAAGAGGCCATGGGGGCGAAGGCTAGGGCGGCGGTCGGGTGTTGTCAAAGAAGACTAGAATCGAAAGACAACCGCCGAGCGAGGAGGGCGACCTTGCCGCAAGACCTCTTTCCCGTGAAGCCCCACGTGGCGGCACGCGCCCACCTGAAGGGCATGGCCGAGTACGAGCGGCTCTACCGGCAGTCCCTCGAGGACCCCGCGGGATTCTGGGGAGAGCAGGCCAAGGCCCTCTCCTGGTTCCACCCCTGGACGAACGTCCTCGACGCGGACTACCGGGAGGTCGACTTCGCCTGGTTCTCGGGGGGCCGGCTGAACGCCTCCTACAACTGCGTCGACCGACACCTCGCCACGCGCGGCGACCAGACCGCGATCCTCTGGGTGCGCGACGAGCCGGGGGAATACGAGAAGATCTCGTACCGCGACCTCAAGCACCACGTCTGCCGCATCGCCAACGTCCTCCTCGCCCACGGCGTGCGGCGCGGCGACCGCGTCTGCCTCTACATGCCGATGATCCCCGAGCTCGCCTACACGATGCTCGCCTGCGCGCGCATCGGGGCGGTGCACTCGGTCGTCTTCGGAGGCTTCAGCGCGGAGTCCCTGCGCGACCGCATCCTGGACGCGCGCTGCCGGATGGTCGTGACGGCGAACGAGGGCCTCCGCGGAGGGAAGCGCATCCCCCTGAAGAAGACGGTGGACCGCGCGGTCGAGGGCCTGGAGCTCGTGGAGACCGTGCTCGTGGTCCGCCGCACCGACACCGAGGTGGAGATGCGATCCGGCCGCGACCTCTGGATGGAGGACGAGACGCGCAAGCAGCGCTCCACGTGCACCGCGGAGTGGATGGGTGCCGAAGACCCGCTCTTCGTCCTCTACACCTCGGGGAGCACGGGGAAGCCCAAGGGCCTGCTCCACACGACGGGGGGATACCTCGTCTACGCGGCCCTCACCCACAAGCTCGTCTTCGACTACCAGCCGGGCGACGTCTACATGTGCGCGGCCGACGTGGGCTGGATCACCGGCCACAGCTACATCGTCTACGGCCCTCTCGCGAACGGCGCCACCACCGTGATGTTCGAGTCGACGCCCACGTATCCGGATCCCGGGCGCTACTGGCGCGTCGTCGACGACCTCAAGGTCAATATCCTCTACACCGCTCCCACCGCGCTCCGCGCGCTCGCCCAGGCGGGGAACGACTGGGTCAAGCGCTACAAGCGCGATTCCCTGCGGATCCTGGGGAGCGTGGGGGAGCCGATCAACCCCGAGATCTGGCGCTGGTACCACGACGTGGTCGGGGAGGGCCGCTGCGCGGTGGTGGACACGTGGTGGCAGACGGAGACGGGAGGGATCCTGATCACGCCTCTTCCCGGCGTGACCGCGACGAAGCCCGGGTCCGCTACGCTGCCGTTCTTCGGGGTGAAGCCGCTCGTCATGAGCCTCGCAGACGGCAAGATCGTGGAAGGGAACGGCGTCGCCGGCGCCCTGTGCCTGGGCTCGCCCTGGCCCGGCCAGGCCCGCACCGTCTACGGGGACCACCAACGCTTCCGCGAAACGTACTTCAGCCAGTACCCGGGCTATTACTTCACGGGTGACGGCGTTCGGCGCGACGAGGACGGCTACTACTGGATCACCGGGCGCATCGACGACGTCCTGAACGTCTCCGGCCACCGGCTCGGCACCGCGGAGGTGGAGAGCGCGCTCGTGGCCCACGAGGCGGTGGCGGAGGCCGCGGTCGTGGGCTTCCCGCACGCCATCAAGGGCCAGGGCGTCTACGCGTACGTCACCCTCACCGCCGAGCACGCGAAGAGCGACCGGGAGGAGATGGCGGGCGTCCTGAAGCAGCAGGTGCGACAGGTCATCGGCTCGTTCGCCGCGCCCGACGTCATCCAAATCGCTTCCGGCCTGCCCAAGACGCGGAGCGGCAAGATCATGCGCCGCATCCTCCGCAAGATCGCGGCCGGAGAGTACGAGGGGCTCGGCGACCTCACGACGCTCGCGGAGCCGGACGTGGTGGAGAAGATCATCCAGGATCACCGCGCCGGCTCGCGTTCGTGAGAGCGGCTGTCATAGCACTGCTCGCGGCGGTCGCGCTCGGTGCGGCGGTACCGGGGCCGCGAGACGAGATCCGGCGCGAGCGCGAGCTGGCCCGCGCCGCCCACGACAAGAAGGACTACGAGGCATTCCGGACCCACAGCGCGCGCGTCGCCCTTCTCGCCCCCCGCAGCCTCGGCGCTCTCTACAACCTCGCGTGTGCTTGGGCGCTCCTGGCTCGCGCGGACGAGGCGGCGGCGCTCCTCGACCGGCTGGCCGCGATGGGGGTCGCCCCCGAGGCCGAGCGCGACGACGATTTCGAGAGGGTCAAGGAAACGGCGGCCATCCGGACCGCCTTCTCCCGCCTGGCGGAGAACCGAAAGCCGATCGAGGGGAGCGAGGTCGCCTTCACGCTGCCGGACCGCGAGCTGATCACCGAAGGCATCGCATACGACCCGAAGACGGAGGCCTTCTTCGTCTCGAGCGTCCGGAAGCGCAAAGTCGTCCGCCGGGACGCACAGGGCGGCGTCCGGGACTTCGTGGCCTCCGGCCAGGACGGGCTCTTTGCCGCCGTCGCGCTCGCCGTGGACCCGGCCCGTCGCGCGCTCTGGGTGTCCTCGGCGGCCATGAAGCCCATGGCCGGCTTCCAGAAGGAGCAGGACGGCCTATCGTTCGTCCTAGAGTACGACCTCGACTCCGGCAACCTGCGAAGGAAGCTCGTGCCTCCCGTGCCCGGGGGGCGGCTGGCCGACCTCGCGGTGGGCCCGAAGGGCGAGCTCGTGGTCGCCGATCCCGTCACGGGCCGCCTCTACCTCCTCGAGAAGGACGCGCTCCGCGTGCTCGTGGACGAAGGCCCGCTCGCGTCGGCCCAGGGCCTGGCCTTCGCTCCCGACGGGCGGCTCTACGTCGCCGACTACTCGCAGGGGCCGGCGCGCGTCGAGGTGAAGACGGGCGCCGTCCGCCTGCTCGACGTCCCTCCGGACGCGGCCGTCACCGGCATCGACGGGCTCGTGTGGGACCGCGGGAGTCTCGTGGGGATCCAGAACGGGACGGACCCGCACCGCGTGATCCGCCTGTCCCTCGACGGGGACCGGGTCACGGCGGTCACCGTTCTGGAGCGCGCCCACGCGCGCTGGGACGAGCCGACGCTCGGCGTCGTCCGCGGGGATGCCCTCTACTACGTGGCCAACAGCCAGTACGGCGCGGTGCGCCGGGACGGCAGCTTCGACGAAGCGCGGCTCAAGGAGCCGACGATCCTCCGGATGCCCCTCGCTCCCTGAGAGCCTCGAAGGCTAGAATCGCCCGAACCAGTCGTGCCCTTCTCCTACTACACGCGGCTCTCGCCGCAGGACCAGAAGATCTACCGCGAGAGCGACCGCGTCACGTCGATCGTGCTCGCCCGTCCCGATCTCCTTCAGCCATTCGTCGAATTGCTGCGAACGGCGCTCGACCGCGACAAGCGCAAGGAGGTCGAGGCGGCCTCCGGCTACCTGGCGCACGGGATCACGGAGATGCTCGGGGTGGTCGCGGTGGAGATCGAGGTCCTGGCCGTGCGCCCCTCGGCGAGCTGGGGGGAGCTGCACGGTCTCTACACCCCGGCGGGTCGCGCGCCCGCGCGGATCCAGCTCTGGATGCGGACGGCGCGCCACCGGCGGGTGGTGGCCTTCAAGGCCTTCCTCCGCACCCTGCTCCACGAGGTGGGCCATCACCTGGACTACCACCACCTGAAGCTCCGGGACTCCTTTCACACCGAGGGATTCTTCAAGAGGGAGTCGAGCCTCTTCCACCAGCTCGTGCCGGCGCCTGCGCGGCCCCCGCGGGAAGGAGCGTAGTGCTTCGGCGACTCGCCCTCGTGACGAAGGCGGCGCACGAGGGGTTCCGCCTGGACGAGCTCCTGGGGGAGTGGCTCCCGCCCGTCGTCGGCCGCCCGCTCTCGCGCTCCGCCGTCCGGCGCGTAATCATGGCGGGCGCCGTAAGCGTCGACGGCAAGCCCGCGCGCCGGCCCGGGATGGTCCCCGGGGAGAACCGGCGCCTCGTAGTCGCGTTCGATTCCGCCCGGCTCCCGGCCGCGTCAGGGCCGGTCGCGGCGCCGGCTCTCCGGATCCTCTACGAGGACGACGCCGTCCTCGCTGTGGACAAGCCGGCGGGCCTCGCCACGCACGCGACCGCCGACTCCCGTCGTCCGCATCTGATCGCGCTCGTGAAAGCCCATCTCGCCGCGAAAGCCCCTCCTGCGATTGCGGGCGACGCGGCGCCCTACGTGGGGGTCCACCAGCGTCTGGACCGGGACACGTCGGGTGTCGTCCTCTTCGCCAAGTCTCCCGCTGCGAATCCCGGGCTCGCCCGCGCCTTCGCCGAGCGCGAGGTCGAGAAGACCTATCACGCCCTGACGGCTCGTCCGCGCGCCCTTCCTCCGCGGGAATGGCAGGTCCGCGCCGAGCTCGCCCCGTCCGGCAAACGTCGGATGCAGAGGGTCGCGTCCGGAGGGCAGGAATCCGAGACGCGGTTCCGTCTGCTCGAGTCGTTCGACGGAGGCCTTCTCGTGGAGGCGCGCCCCCTCACCGGCCGCAAGCACCAGATCCGCGTGCACCTCGCGGATGCCGGTCTCGCCATCCTGGGGGACGACGTCTACGGCCGGGCCTCGGATCGCGCCCCCCGACTGATGCTCCACGCGGTGCGCCTCGCCCTCCCGCATCCCCTGACCGGGAAGCCGCTCCTCGTGGAGTCGAAGTATCCGGCCGATTTCGCCGCCACTCTCGCGAAGCTGCGGCGCGCCGATCGGCGCGTCTAGAACGAATCGACGTTACCGTCCTACCCATTCCGGACGGGGTCGCCTCCACACTGAGTCATGCCGAGACATCGTCTTCGTGCCGTAGTCGATCTCGGCCATCAGCCGGTTGTGGGCAGGGCACATCAGGCCAATGTTCTCGAGCTCGGAGCCGCCTCCGAGCCCGAACGGATGCCGGTGGTGGTACTCGAGACGATGGCGCTCGGGACATCGTCGTCCTTGGGCGTCGACGAAGCGGCAGCGCCCTCCGTCGCGCTGGTACACGGCACGCCGAATCGAGGCGGGGATATGCCGTGAGGCGGGATTCGCCTGGGCAAGGCTTTTCTGGACACTTGCGGCAGAGCGAGTCCGGCCGAATCGCCGGGCCTCCACCCGCTCGAGCGTCTCGCTGACCGCCTTCTCGATGATCTGCCCGAGATCGCCGTCCGGCACCTCATGGCGCAGTAGCGCCCGAAGTCGTTCCAGCTTGTCGTAGAGATCGGCTCCCGCGGTGAACTGAACCTTGTACCGCGCCGGGGAAAGCGGTTGGACGAGGGCAGGACTTGTCCGAACCGCATGCCCGGCCACTTGCGGAGGCGGGGTGACCTGAACTCCGTCCGGACGGAGTTCAATGGCCGGAACCTCGCCTTCATCCGTACGAATCGTCGGTTCCGAACGACAAGGCCGGTCGGGCAGCTTTCGTATCAGGCTAGGAACGTCGGGGCGTGGAGCCCACTCGGCGAGAAGCTCCTCGATCTGGCGCTTGGACTTGTGCACGGCGCGCGAGAGGCGTACGTCCCTGTTCTCCGGCGCGAGGTGCGGCGCCAGCTTGACGATGCCGCTCAGATGGAGCCGACCGTCGGCCAGCATCTCCAGG
Source organism: uncultured Acidobacteriota bacterium (assembly GCA_963742595.1). Classification (GTDB taxonomy): domain Bacteria; phylum Acidobacteriota; class Vicinamibacteria; order Fen-336; family Fen-336; genus CAVPGH01. Next base: position 752,109 of record CAVUMT010000005.1, read on the forward strand.
AGCACCGGGTGCTCGCGGGCCGCCCGGGCCGCGTTGATCCGCAGGTAGGCCTCGGCCTCGGAGAGGTGAAGGACGTCGGTGCAATAGACGAACATCGACGGAGAGGCCTCGCGGGCGTAGAGACGCCGCGCCTCCACCTCTCCGATGTGGGCGACGAGGTCGGCCTCGATGCGGCGGGACTGACCGAGCAGCTCGGCGAGTCCGCGAAGGAGGTCGTCGTCGGTGAGGGATTCGACCGGCCGTTCGAGTGACATGCGACGACTGTAGGCCAGAGGCCGGACGCAATGGGTCCGCCGCCTAACGCATTCCAACGATTCTCCGTCGTGTGCGTCGCGAACGAGCGACTCCGTCCGGACGGAGTCGTTCCGGCCATGCATGGGGCGAGACCCGTAGACTTGGCCCCCGGGACGATGGGCGAGCCCCCTTCAGGCGATGGCGCGTGGGCCCGAACGGACGAATCGAAACACCCGCCGGGCGAGGAGGTCCGTCACGAGGGCTTCAAACCCCGGCACGCGGAGAGAGGACTCCAGGTCGGCCCGCGCCACGAACCGCCGATCGGCCAGGAGGGGGCCCGCGAAGGCGAGACGGGCGGGCAGCTCGTGCGCGGCTCCGTCGACGAACAAGACGACGCCCCGTCGGCCCCGCGTGACGTAGGCGAGGCGGCTCCTCTCGTTCCGCAGGATCCCCGACGACCGGGCGAGGCGGCGACGGAGTTCGCCGGGACGGAGAGGCCGCGCCGGCGCGTCGTCCGTGGAACCGGGACGGGTGAGCAGCCGCCCCGCAAGGACAGCAAACTCCTCGCGGTCCGCGGCGAGGTCGCGAGCAACGAGCCGACGCAGACGGTCGAGGGCCCCGGCCGACAGCGCGCCGGGATGCCGCGTCGGCGCCAGATCGGGATCGGCGTACAGGGCCGATGCCGGCAGCCGGCGCGCGGCGTGCTCGGCAAATCCCAGGACAAGCTCGGCCCGGCTGGGCGCGCGAAAGCCGATCGAGTACGTGAAGCAATCCTCGAGCGCGACGCCGTGGTGGGCGACGCCCGGCGGCAGATAGAGCATGTCGCCGGGCTCGAGCACCCACTCCTCCTCCGGCCGGAAGCGCCGGAGGACCGCGAGGTCCAGGCCCGTCCGGCAGGTAGCGTCGAAGCGCCGGGCGATCCGCCACCGACGCCGGCCCGTCCCCTGCAAGAGGAAGACGTCGTAGCTGTCGACGTGGGGACCCACCGACCCGAGGCGGGGGGCGAAGCTCACCATGACGTCGTCCACGCGCCACCGGGGCACGAACGAGAACAGGTCGAGAAGCTCGGCGAGCGCGGGCACGTGGCGGTTCGCCTCCTGCACGAGGAGCGTCCAGTGCGTGCGCCCCAGGCGCCGCAGACGTGCGGGGTCCTGGGGACCAGGTACCACTTGCCACGGCCGTCGCCCGCCCTTCTCGACCACGAGGCGCGATTCCACCTCGGGCCGCGTCGCGAGCTCGAGGAGGGAAAGGCGGGAGAGGGGATCGCGGAATCGGGGCAGTGCGCCGCGGATCAACACGGGGCGCTTCTGCCAGTGGCGGCTCAAGAAGCGGCGCGGGGTCAGGCCTCCGAGGAGCGAGCCCGTCCGCGGTCTCATCGCGGCCGGTCGGCCCTCTCGCGGGCAGGGGACGGCACGTCCGCGGTCGGCTCGTCGAACGCCCACGGTCCCAGCCGGTGCGGCCGATCGAGCGCGCGGCGGAGCGCGGCGAGGTACTGGCGGCGCGGCCACTCTTCGGCGCCGAAGCGCGCCAGGTGGTCCGTGTAGACCTGGCTGTCGATGAGCGTGATGCCCCAGCTCCGGAGCTGCCCCACGAGGGCGACGAACGCCACCTTCGAGGCGTCGGGGGCGAGCGCGAACATCGATTCGCCGAAGAAGGCCGCGCCCAGGGAGACGCCGTAGAGGCCGCCCACGAGCTCGCCGTCGCGCCACGACTCGACCGAGTGGGCGAGCCCGCGGCGATGGAGCTCCAGGTAGGCCTCCTTCATCGCGGGCGTGATCCAGGTGGTGCGCTGGCCGGGCCGCCGGACGGAGGCGCAGGCGTGGACGACGCGCTTGAAGGCGGTGTCGAGCGTCAGGACGTAGGGCCGGCGGCGCATCGTCTTGGCGAGGCTGCGGGGAACGCGCAGCCTCGCCGCGAGCAGGACCATGCGGGGATCGGGAGAGTGCCAGAGGATCGGGCCCCGCTGGTACCAGGGGAATATTCCCTGCGAGTAGGCGAGGACGAGCCGCTCCGGCCTGAGGTCGCCCCCCACGGCGAGCAGTCCGTCCTCGGCGTGGTCGGGGGGAGGGAAGACGAGGCGGTCGTCGAGGCGGTAGACGGGCAAGGGCCGATTCTAGACCCGGGCCAGGGCGTCACCGACCTCGCTGGAGACTGGTCAGGATGTCCTGGATGCGGGCGTCGGCCTCCTCGGGTGCGATCTGGCAGGAGCCCGCGCCCGCATGGCCCCCGCCTCCGAAGAGGGAAAGGAGGACGCCCACGTTCGTCCGGCTCGAGCGGTTCAGGATCGAGCGACCCACGCTCACGATCACCGCGTCGCGTCGGTGGTTCCAATGGATGCGCATGGAGAGCGTCGCCTGGGGGAAGAGCGTGTAGACGATGAAGCGGTTCCCGACGGGGATGCTCGGGACGCCGCGGAAGTCCGTGATCACCACGGTGCCCTCCATCCGCGAGTTCGCACGCGTCACCTCGCGGAAGGCGCGATCCTGCTCGCGTATCTTGGCCACGCGTTCCTGCACCTGCGGGAGCTTCAGCACGTCGTCCGGGTTCATTTCTCGGAAGGCGGAGAGGAGCAGGTGGAAATACTCCTGGAAGGCCCCGAGCCCGGTGCGCGGGTCGAGGGTGTACGCGAGGAGGATGTAGCCCTTCGGGGACACGATGTCGTCCATCTCCAGACGCGCCGAGTCGAACCGGTCCGCGTCCGCGAGGAGGGCTTCGTAGCGCCGAAGCTCCGGGTGGTCGGGGAGGTAATGGTCGTACACCACGCGGGCCGCGCTTTGGGCGAGCGCGTAGCGGCCCACGAACCCGCTGGGCGGCGTCGCGTTCTTGTCCGTCAGGAGGTGGTTGTCGAACCACATCCCGCACCGGGGGTGGTACGGGAGGTTCGCCACGATGTCGTCGGGGCGAACGTCGAAGCGCCGCTCCGTGATCTCCTGCGGGTGGATGAGCTCGATGCCGTCCACCTTCTCGCAGCTCGTGATGACGAGAGCGCACGTGAGCCCGTCGAGATCGCCTCTCGTGATGACGCGCATCGGATGAGTTGAACACAGCGGGCGCGGCCCGACAAGCTACGCGGGGGTGGCCAGTCCGGGATCGGGCGTGTCGTCCTTCCGGGGCCCGCGCCGCCGCGTCGAGACGAAGATGGCAAGGCCGACCGCGGTCCAGACGATCTCCTTGCCGCGCTTCAGGAGCGCCAGGGCCGTGCCCACCGTGGTCGCATCGGCCACGCCGAAGGTGCGAACAAAGAGCACGTAGCCGAGATCCTGGACCCCGAGCCCTCCCGGGACCGGCACGACGAGGGCGCGGACGAGGAGGATCGTGGTCTCGAGCGCCATCGCGGAGCCGAAAGCGATCGGGCTGCCCAGCAGGCGGAGGAAGAGCCAGGTCTCGAAGGCCTTGACCAGCCAGACGGCGAGGAACGGCGGAAGCGGGGCGAGGAGGCGGGCCGGCCCCGAGGCCAGGTAGCGCGCCAGGTGGTCGTCCGCGGCCCCGAAGCGGTGGGCGTTGCGCTCCAGCCAGGGGCGAAGCCAGGAAAGGCCCAGCCGCTCGAGCGCTCGCCGCGACCGCTGCGCCACCTTCCCATAGAAGAAGATGGTGGCGAGGACGGTCGCCACGGCCATGAGCACGAGCGCGCTGAACAGAAGCAGGGCCGGGAGCCCCGGCCGGCCGATGGCCTTTTGCGACGCGCGCTGCAGGACGGGGTAGGCCAGGGCGGCGGACAGGCCGAGAAAGAGGCCCTGCGAGAAGATGATGAAGATCTTGCGGGCGACGGTGCCCACGACCGCCTCCTCGAAGGGGAGGTCGCCCCGGCGGCGCAGAAGGTAGGGCTGCAGCGCCTCGGCGATCACGGAGCCGGAGGGCACGCTCATGAACACCGCATCCGCGGCCAGGCGCACCCCGATGAGGAGCCGCACCCGTACGAATCGGCCGAGGCCGCGAAAGACGAGGTGCCAGCCGAGCGCGTCCAGCGACACCGCCACGATCTGGGGGAGGAGGAGGAGCGGGAGGGCGGGGCCCAGCCCCCGGATGAGAGAGAGGGCTCGGCCGAGGTCGGCCGACCGCAGGGTCATGACGAAGAGGACCACCGCGGCCGCCACCGGGACGAGGCGGGCGAGTCGGGAAAGTCGTCGCTTCATCCCTGGGCCGGGCGAAGGATAGCGCGGGCGAGGCGCGCGGCGACGCGCGCGTTGGCGAGGAGGAGGCCCCGATTCGAGAAGAGGCTCCGGCCCTCGGTGAGCACGCGGAACCGCTCGAGCAGGAACGGCGTGACGTCGCGGCCGCGGACGCGCTCCTGCGCGGCGTCGACGAGAGCGCGCCGGAGGGCGCCCTCGCACAGCTCCGCGGGCATCTCGTGCTCCGGGGGCACGGGGTTCGCGATCACGAGACCCGTCCCCGCCCCGAGTGCTATGTGGAGGCGCACGGCGGCGGCCAGGTCCTCGATCCGCTCGAACCCGCGGTCGAGGGGGAGTCCGCTGTCCCGCTGGTAGAAGGCGGGGAAGCGGTCGGTGCCCACGCCGAGGACGGGCACTCCCAGCGTCTCCAGCGCTTCGAGCGTGCGGGGCAGGTCCAGCATGGCCTTGGCTCCGGAGCAGACGACGGCCACGGGCGTGCGCGCGAGCGCGCCGAGGTCGGCCGAGACGTCTCCCGTCTCCGCGAAATCCCGGTGGACGCCGCCGATACCGCCCGTGGCGAAGACGGAGAGGCCGGCGCGGTGCGCGATGAGTGCGGTGGCGGCCACCGTCGTCGAGCCCGGGGCGCCGGCGGCGAGCTGCGCCGCGAGGTTGCCGAGGTTCAGCTTGGCCACACCGGGGGCCGCGGCCAGGCGGTCCAGCTCGTCTTTCGAGAGGCCAACCCGCGCCCGGCCTTCCAGGACGCCGATCGTCGCGGGCACGGCTCCTTCCTCCCGCACGGCCGCTTCCATCTCCCGGGCGGTCTGGACGCCTTCGGGCGCGGGCAAGCCGTGCGTGACGAGCGTCGTTTCCAGAGCCACCACCGGCCGGCCCTCGGCCAGCGCCCGCTGCACCTCCGGGGCAACGACGATCGGATCGGTCATGGGTACCACCCGTCCCTCCTCCGGGCGGCGTCTTGCCGAGTCGCCCGGAGGAGGGAGGCCGGTCCGTGATCTGCCAATGCGAAGCTGGCCGCTACGACTGCTCGTTCCAAAGCCTGCTCCGTAGTGTCGTTGAGCAGGAGTCCCGCAAGAAAACCTCCGGCAAATGCATCTCCAGCCCCGGTCGGGTCGCTAACGCCCTCCGCCCGGGCCACCCAGTCCAAGGTCTGTTTCGCTCGCGCGTCCCAGAGCCGCCCCCCCCGTGCTCCTCTTTTCCAGAGCAGAAACCGCGTACGCGCACCCGCCACGTCCCGAAGCGTTTCTTCGCCCAGCTCGTCCTCGTCCTCGCTCACGAAGAACACGTCGACGAGCGGAAGTAGTGCGCGCCAGGTCGGCAGCGTATCGGGCTTCATGAGGAGGTAGGGATCGAGGGAGACGATAGCGTCCTTGCGTACGCTGAGCGCAGCCACGAGCGCCTGCTGGATGTCGATGGGCATGGGCGCCAGGTGGAAGGCCCGCGCACCGCTCCAGGCCGCGGGGATGTCGGCAAATCCGGGCGATACGTCCGCGTGCGACGGCCGGTCGAGGCGGTGCACGACCTGCCGCCGGCGGTCCTCGTAGAGGAGCCACGTCCGGAGGCCGGGCGCGCCCAGGGGGCGAGCTCCCGCGAGGTCGATCCCGCGAGCCGCCATCGTCTCGAGCGGCTCGCGAGGATAGTCGTCCCCGCGGACGCTCACGACGCCGACGCGGATCCCCCAGAGGGCCGCCCCGAGCGCGGCGTAGAGCACGGCGCCTCCCGGCTCTCCCATGCGCGTCCGGCCGTCGCCGAACACCACGTCGTCGACGAGCAGGTTGCCGAGGACGACGAGGTCGGGGGTCAACGCGCGGGCAGCGCGGCGAACGCGCGTACGAGCGCGCGCAGGGCGTCGGGGTCGATGGGATTCGACCAGTGGCCGCCCTGCTTGACGGACGAGCCCACGATGAAGGCGTCGGCCGCCGCGTACTCCGCGAGGTTCTGGGCCGTGATGCCGGAGCCGACGAGCACGGGGACCACGACGGCGTCGGCCACCGTCCTCACCTCGACGGCGTCGGCGGGCCGGCCGCTCGCGACCCCGGTCACGATGAGGCCGTCGGCGAGGAAGAACTCCGCGGCCCGCGCCGTCTCCGCGATGTCGACGTCGGCGGTCAGGGCGTGCGCGGAATGCTTCTTCTTCACGTCCGCGAATACCGCGACGCCTTCGGCCCCGATCTGCCGGCGGTAGCGAAGCAGCTCGCCCGCGCTCGACTCGATGAGCCCCTCGTCCGCGACGTGGGCGAACACGAAGCCCTCGACGCGCACGAAGCGGGCGCCGCTCGCGTGCGCCACCGCCAGGGCTTCGCGGTTGGCCCCGGCGAGGACCTGGACGCCCAGGGGGAGGGGGACCGCCCGGCGGATCTCCCGCGCGATCGCGGTCATGGCGGCCACGATCTCGGGCCCCACCGCGCCCTTGAGGTACGGCCGGTCGTGCATGTTCTCGATGCCGATGCCCTGGAAGCCGGCGTCGTGGTAGAGGCGGGCCTCCAGGACCGCCGCCGCTGCCATCGCCTCGACGCTCGTTCCGCCGCCCGGGGTGCCGGGGAGGGCCTGGACGTGCACCATGCCGACGAGGGCGCGCGGCCCGCCGAACATCTTCTTGACGAGCCCCTGGCGGTCCATGCCCGCCGCTACTCCGCCGGGGCCGCGGGCGGCTCGAGAGCGGCGGCGAGGGCGCGCAGCTTCGCCTGGACGCGGGGCACGTTGCGGGGTCCCATCCGCAGGAGCGCCTTCTGGGCCGGGCTCAGCGCCTCGAGCTTGGGATCCTCGTACTCGTAGACGACGACGGCGCGCACCACGCGCCGGACCGGGACCTCGCCCTCGAGGGTTGGCACGTCGACAAGGGCCTGGATCGCCTTGCCCAGGGCTGCGGCGAAGCCGCCCTCGGGATGGCCCAGCTCGCGGTAGGCCGCATCCGCGAGAGGCTCGACGAGCCGGAAGACCCGAACGCACTCGGCGGCGTCGATCGAAGACGCGAGGTCCGCCAGGCCGTCGAGGCGCGTGTAGCTCCTCGGGTCGATGACGGTCCGTCCCTTCGACTCGCGGACGAGGAAGGGCGGCCGTGCCGCAAGGAAGGGCACGTGCGGCGCCGGGTTCTCGCGCTCCACGACGTTCGTCACCACGGCCACGAACGTCCGGATGAGGTCCTTGATCTGGAGCCAGGACGCGAAGGCCGGGTGCGCGGAGAACCCCTTCGCGAGATCGCGCACGAGGTCGTCGCTCGCCTCCAGCGGGGGAAGGGCGATCGCGGGCGTCGGTGTCGCCAGAGGCGGCGCGTCCACGAGGGGAGCCGGGGTGGGCGAGGCCTTCGGCGCCGGCCTTCCGAAGTAGAGATAGACCGCGGTGACGCCTGCGGCGAGGAGTGCTATGCCCGCGACGAGGGCGATGCGGAAGCTGCGCTCGGGCGGGGGCTCGCCGGGGACGAAACCCGTCTCGGGGTCGCGGCGGTCGTCCAGCTCGTACTCGTCCAGGTCGGCCATTGGGATCCTCGGGAAGAGACTACGGCAGGTGGCCGCCCCGGGCCAAGCCGGGCCCGCCGGGAATGGGGCTATCATCTCCGCCATGGCGCATACCTACGAAGAGCTTCACAAGAAGACGGTGGACGATCTCCGCGAGATCGCGAAGGGGCTTGGGGACGACGCGGTGAAGGGCTACACGCAGATGAACAAGGAGCACCTGCTCCCCGCGCTCTGCAAGGCGCTCGGCATCGAGGCGCACGCCCATCACGAGGTGAAGGGGCTCGACAAGGGCAAGGTGAAGGCCCAGCTCCGCACGCTCAAGGCGAAGCGCGCCGAGGCCGTCACCGCGCACGATCGCGCTCTCCTGAAGCAGATCCGCCGGCAGCGGCACCGCCTGAACCGGAAGATCCGCTCCGCGATGGTCTAGTCCGCTTACTCGAAGAGCAGGCGGACCGCGAAGAGGACCATCGTCACCGTCACCACCGTCTCGAGCCAACGGTGGCCCTTGAGGACGGTGAGCCGCACCCCCACGAGACTTCCCAGGAGGCCGCCCGCGGCCAGGCAGGCCCCTTCGGCCCAACGCACCTGGCCCGCGGTCAGGAAGACGGCGAGGGCCACGAGCGTCTGGAGCAGCACGGCGAGCACCTTCACCGCGTTGCCCCGCACGAGGTCGAAGCCGGCGAGGGTCGTGAGGGCGAGCAGGAGGAAGCCGATCCCCGCCTGGATGAACCCGCCGTAGATCCCCACCAGGAAGAAGCCGGCCCGTACGAGCCAGGGGCGGTGGACGAGCGCGCCCTGCGCCTGCTCTCGCGGGAGCGTCCCGTGTGGAGCAGCGGTCCAGAGACAGATGCCGATCATCAGGAAGGCGAGCAGCCGCTTGAACTCGCGGTCTCCGATCCCGAGCGCGAGCCACGCGCCGATCCCGCTGCCCACGGCGGTGGGCACGGCGGCGCCGAGCGCCCAGCGCCAGTCGAGGACACCGTAGCGGTGAAAGCCCCAGACCGCCCCGACGTTCTGCGCGAGGACACCCAGGCGGTTCGTGGCGTTGGCCGCGCCCGCGGGCAGCCCCATGAACATCAGGAGGGGCAGGGTCAGGAACGACCCGCCGCCCGCCAGCGTGTTGATCGTGGAGGCGACGAAGCCGACGACGAAGAGGACGAGGGCGGTGGTGGGGGACACGGCTGCGCAGCCTACACCGGGACGAGACGGTCGAGGATGAGCCCGTGGAAGCGATGGTCCGACGAGCGAAACTCCCAGCCCAGGTGCTCGCGGCAGGACGCGCAGACCTCGACCTGCCACGTATGGCCGGGGAACCAGGTCCAGAAGGTCTCGGGGTCGCCGATCCGCAGCAGGCCCGAGGCGAGGCCGAAGCAGCCGATGCGGAACTCGAGGCCGTGGGGGTTCACGAACGTGTGGGCGTGGGCGTTTCCCACCTGGATCCGCGCCGCACCGCTCGTGATCGGGTGACGGCAGCTCGCGCAAGCGAGGATCTCATCGCTGCCCTCGTCGTCCTCTGCCTTTGGCTTCTCCGCATCCTCCGCAGCGGAGGAGGTGGCGCTTTCGCGGAGGGCCTCGAGGCCGGTGGCAGGCATGACCATCATTGTCGCGCCTGACAGGAGCCGGCGGCTCGCGGTTCGCTGAGTCATACTTCCGGCATGGCTCATCGCGTCGGGCGCAACGGGCAGGTCGTCATCCCCAAGGCCTTCCGGGAGGCGCTCAGCCTCCGGCCGGGAGATGAAGTGACCTTCTCAAGCTTAGGGAGCGCGATCCGTGTGGAACGCGTGGTCTCGGCCGATGCGCTGATGGGACGCCTCGCGGGCTATCGGCTGATCAAAGCGCTGGAGAGGGGCCGCAGCGCGGAGAGACGCCGGTAGAGGCTCATCAGAACAGCGACAGCTGTCGATCGTCTCCGACTACGCGCGCGAACTCGAGGCCCAGAAGCGCGAGCACCGGCTCCGCCACCGCGCGCACCTGCTTCTCGACGTAGTGCTCATAGTCGAGGGGATGGCGGCGGTCCGCGGCGGGCTCCGGGCCCGCGACCGTGACCACGTAGGCGACACGGCCGCGCGTCTTGCCCGCGATCTGCCGGGCGGCCGCGACGTGGGGCGGGGTCGTCGCGGTGTAAGCGCTCGGGTCCTTGCGCAGGGACTTGCGATACACGAGAGCGTCGTCACGGCGACCGGCTCGCACGTCGGCTACCACATCGCGCAGGTAGTCCTCGACCGGCTGGTCGGCAAAGAGGCGAGCGTAGAGCTGGCGCTGGACCTCCTTGGCCAGCTCCGTCCAGTCTCCCCGCACCGCCTCCATGCCGGTGAAGACGACCTTGGAGGCGCCGCCCGGAACGTCGATGAGGCCCGCGTAGCGCTTGCGGGCGCCCGCGGTCCCGTGGCGGAGGGCGGGGAGATAGAGACGAAGGTACAGGCGCTCGAACTGGAGCTGGAGGCGGCTCGTGACGCGCCAGGTGCGCTCGATGTGCGCGGCGAGGTCTGCGATCAGGTCTCGAGCCAGCGATTCCCCGAAGCGGCGCGCGTCCTTTGGGTCGCTCTCGCCGGACTCGACGAAGAGGCTGTCCGTGTCCCCGTAGAGGACCCGGCGCCCGCCGGCCTCGATTCGCCCCTTGCACCAGAGGAGCACCTCTTTCCCGAAGCTCGTGATCGCGTTGGCGAGGCGGGCGTCGTAGAAGCGGCAGGCGGGGGTTCCGAGCACGCCGTAGAAGGAGTTCATGAGGATCTTGATCGCGTGGCTTCTCACGGAGTCGCCGGCGCGAAGGGCGGCCTCCCGGCGCGGCAGGATCTCGTCCAGCATCTCGGTGAGGATGCCGGGCCGGCGGTGGAAGGCCGCGCCGTTCGGGGCCCGGATCACGTCGCCGTCCGCGCCGTCCGCTGACCGCACGAGGTTCCAGGGATCGATCTGGAACGTGCGGATGAGGCTCGGGTACAGGCTCCGGAAGTCGAGGACGAGGACGTTCCTGTGCAGCCCGGGGACGGGCTCGAGCACGTGCCCCCCGCCCATCGCCTCCACGTCCACGTTGCGCACGCTCGGGGCGACGACTCCGCGCGGCCCGAGCTCGGAGAGGTAGAGGAAGTCGAAGGCCGCGATCGAGGACGACACGCGGTCGAGCGGCATGCCCGTCAAACGGCTTCTCTCGATCGCGAGCTCCACCAGGCGCAGCTTGTCCAGGATGTCGAGGACGAGACGGGAGTCCGTGAGGTTGTACTCGACGAAGCGGGCCCGGTCCTCGTTGAAGAGCCGCTGGATCTCCTCCGCCCGGTCGGCGCCCGCGACGTGCTTCCCCTCGCCGAGGATCTCGCGGGACGCCCCGTCCAGCGTGTAGTCGGCGAGGCGGATGAACGCACCGCGCACGAGGTAGAGGCCGTCCAGGACGACGCGTCCGGGAATCTGGGCCTGGGCGCCCGTCTCCCCGCGGAGGCGCACCGGGCCGGGGGCCCGGCCGAGGTGAAGGGGAACGCGAAGACGCTGGGAGAGACGGACGAGCACGGGGAGGTCGAAGTCCACGATGTTCCAGCCGGTGATCACGTCCGGATCCAGCTCGCGCAGGCGGGCGGCGAAGCCGGCGAGGAGATCCTTCTCCGTGGCGAAGGGCTTGGAACCCGGGGGCGCCGTCTGTCCGGGCCCGGTGAGGAGGAGAACCTCGGAAGCCCCCGCTCCGTAGAGGCTGACCGAGAGAAGCCGGCGCCCCTTGGGATCCGTCTCGATGTCGAAGGAAAGCACGCGCAGCCGCGGGGTCCAGTCGACGGGCGCCACCTCGGGGTCGTCGAACACGGCCCCGACACCCGGCTCGTCGTGCGGCGCGCCCGTGATCGCGAGGGATCCGCGAATCCTCCTGTCGATCAGGAACCGCATGGCGAAGCGCACGTCGGCCTCGTAGCAGGGGATGCCCGCCTGGATCAGCTTCTGCCGGAGGGGAGGCGCGTCCGCGGGTGTCGCCACGTGGACGGTGGCGACGGGCTCGCCCTCGAGCGTCACCTTCCCCGCGGAGCTGAGCGGCTTCGCCCGAAGGGCCCGGGCGCGCTCGGCGTCCACCGCGCGGACGTAGAAGTGCGGGACCTGCCGCGTGTCGCGGAGCAGGAACGGACGGCCGTCCTCGAGACGGCCGTAGAGGTGAACGACGGGGCGGTCGCCTTCCACGCGGTAGCTCGGCTGGAGGATGAAACCGCGGTAGCTGTCGACCATGGCTGAGGCCTACAGACTAGCGCGTCCCTCGACTCCGTCTGGACCGAGTTACCGTTTTACCCATTCCGGACGGAGTAGTCTTTGGTAGGGACCGCGGATGGAGCTGGGACGGCTCGTCGATCTCGTCGAGAAGGTCCGGGCCACCAGCCGGAAGCTCGAGAAAACGGCGCTCATCGCGGAGCTGCTGCGGCAGACGGCGGGACGGGAGACCGAGCTCGCCGCGCTCTACCTGACGGGCGCCTTGCCCCAGGGACGCATCGGCGTGGGCTGGCGGACGATCCAGGGCGCGGTCCCGGACAGCCCGCCGACGGGCGAGCCGCTGACGCTCCCGGACGTGGATCGCACGTTCGCCGTCGTGGCAGGCGCCGAAGGCGCGGGCTCGGCGGAACGAAAGAGCCGGGCCCTGCGCGACCTTTTCGCGCGCGCCGACGGGGCGCAGCGACGCTTTCTGAGCGGCCTGCTCATGGGTGAGATCCGCCAGGGCGCCCTCGACGGCATCGTCCAGGACGCGATCGCGCGCGCGGCCGGGCTGCCCCCGTCGGACGTCCGGCAGGCCGCGATGTACTCCGGGAACCTGGGCGAGGTGGCGCGCGCCGCGCTCGAGGAAGGAGCCGCGGGCGTCGGCCGCTTCTCCCTGCGCGTCCTCTCGCCGGTGGCCCCGATGCTCGCGAACGCGGCGGAGGACGTGGGGGAGGCGCTCGAGCGGCTGGGAGAGGCCGCGTTCGAATACAAGATCGACGGCGCGCGCGTGCAGGTCCACAAGGCGGGCGACGAGGTGCGGGTCTTCACCCGGCAGCTCCAGGACGTGACGGCGCGGGTGCCGGAGGTCGTCGAGGAAGCTCGGGCCCTTCCCGCCCGCGAGCTGGTCCTGGAGGGGGAGACGATCGCGCTCCGGCCCGACGGCCGCCCCCAGCCGTTCCAGGTCACGATGCGGCGCTTCGGCCGGTCGAAGGGGGTGGAGGCCGCGCGCATCGAGCTGCCGCTCTCGTCCTTCTACTTCGACTGCCTCTACCTCGACGGGGAGGGTCCGCTGGTCGGCGCGCCCTACTCGGAGCGGATCCTCGAAGCTCGCCCGCATCGTTCCCGAGACCTCGCTCCTTCCCCGCATCGTCAGCGCCGACAAAGACGCTGCCCAGGGATTCCTCCGCCAGTCCCTCGACGCCGGGCACGAGGGTCTCATGGCGAAGTCTCTCGAGCGCGCCCTACGCGGCGGGCCAGCGCGGCTTCCACTGGCTGAAGCTCAAGTCGGCGCGCACCCTCGACCTCGTGATCCTCGGCGTGGAGTGGGGGAGCGGGAGGCGCGAGGGCTGGCTGTCGAACCTGCACCTGGGCGCGCGCGACGCGGAGAGCGGGCAGTTCGTGATGCTCGGGAAGACCTTCAAGGGCCTCACCGACGAGATGCTGAAGTGGCAGACGGAGAAGCTGCTCTCCCTGGCCGTGGAGAAGGACGAGTGGGTGGTGCGCGTGCGCCCCGAGCTCGTCGTGGAGATCGCCTTCAGCGACGTCCAGGAATCGCCCCGCTACCCCGCGGGCCTCGCGCTGCGGTTCGCGCGGGTGAAGCGGTACCGGACGGACAAGAGCGCGGTCGAGGCCGACACCCTCCAGACGGTCCGCGAGATCTTCCGACAGCAGCGCGAGTAGGCGGACCTCACAGCCCCCGGGGGCGCGGTAAACTCCTTGCCCTATGGCGATCCATTTCATTCCCAACGATCCCCTGGCGGGCCCGAAGGCTCCGCCCCTGCGCCGTAAGACGCCTAGAGCAAATCGGCCGTCGAGCCGCGCCGGGTTCACGTTCCACGATCCCGAGCCGGAGCGCGCGTACGCGGTCGGGACGCCCGGCTTTCTCTACTGGCAGTGCCGCGAAGCGGGCCTCGCCGCGCTGGCGGCCTGGGAGGGGCCCGCGGGCGCGCTCACCGAGTGGTGGGAGGGCAAGCGCCTCAACCTCTACCAGAACGCGGTGGCGCAGCTCGGGGCCGACCAGGACCTGAACGCCTTCTACGACCGCGACGGCTTCCAGTTCTTCGAGTTCGACGACGGGACGAAGAAGTCGTTCTCGGGGGCGAGCACCGACGTGGTCGCGCACGAGATCGGGCACGGTGTCCTCGACGCCCTGCGGCCGGACTTCTGGGACACGCCCTTTCTCGAGGTCAACGCCTTCCACGAGGCCTTCGGCGACTGCGTGGCGCTCCTGACCGCGCTTGCCGACGCCCAGTCGCGTACGGCGCTCCTCGGCATCGGGGTGGGCGCGCGGAACTTCGTGGAGACGACAGCCGAGGAGCTCTCGGACGCGATACGCCGCCTCGTGCCCGACCACAACGCGGCCGCGCCCCGCCGGGCCCTGAACACGCTCAGGTGGCAGCTCCCGTCGTCCCTGCCGAGTGACGGGGGGCCCGGCGAGCTGATCAACGAAAGCCACAGCTTCGCGCAGGTCTTCACCGGCTGCTTCTGGGACCTCGTCCGGAACCTCCTGGGCACCGGGAAGACGAGCGCGGCCCTGTCGAGCGCGGTGCGGACGGCGGCGAAGCTGCTCGCCGCGGGGACGCGGGAAGCGTCCGAGAGCGCCCGGTTCTTCCAGGCGGTCGGCCGGGCGATGGTGCTGGCGGACGGCGAAGATAACGAGGGGGCCAACCACGTCGCGATCCGCGACGCCTTCGACGCGCATGGGATCGCCCTGGGCGCCAACGCGATGCTGGCTCCGACGGCCTCGCTCGCCGGACCCTCGCCCGCGACGAAAGGGACGGCGCCGCTCGCCCCTTCGACACGGCGTGACCTCAAGGAGCGCCTGGAAGTGCCCTCGAAAGTCCACATGCGGATGCGCCGGAAGAAGATCGCGGGGAGGGCGGTGGTGGAGGCGATGCACACGCGAGACGTTCCGCTCGGGGGGCTGAGCCCGCGGCTGCGCGGCGTCGTGGCCAAGGCACCGGAGACGGTGCTCGTGGGCGGCTCGGGAGGCCGGGCCGCCATCCTCGGCAGGTCCCCCGAGGCGACGGCCACGACCGACGAGGTGATGACCTACGTGGAGTCCCTGCTGAAGCACGACCGCATCGCGTTCGGCGACAAGGCGGAGAGGAAGACCGCCTACACCTGGTTTAGCCACGCCATCCGCAGCCAGCAGGGGACGCGGGTGCTCGTCCGGGAGCGTTTCTCCTGCTCCGGACGGCGGCGCGCCTAACGGGTGGAGTAGCGCTTCCGGACCAGCTTCTTCTTGCCGGTCAGGTCGATCTCCAGCGCGTGGGTGGTGCCGGGGGCCGATCGGCCCGGCTCGCGCGCGATCTGGCCGCGCTCCTCCAGGCCCTTCAGGTAGCCCTCGGCTTCCTCGATCTCGTCCTGCCCGGGGGGTGTCGGGAAGGACACGTAGATCGGCTCTTCGCACCCCGGGGCGGGGTCCGGCAGGGGCACCCAGGTACGTTCGGCAGCGGTCTGTGGCTTCGCCTTGGCCATGGCCCTTCTGGGACAGAATAGCACCCCGGCGAAGACCAGGGACTCGTGAGGAGGGGACACATGGGCAATGCGGGGCGTCGGGGATTCCTGAGGGCGTCGATCGGAACGGCCGGAGCGGCCTTGACGGCGATCACCCCGCCGCGCGCGGCCCGCGCCGCCGGCCCCTCGCCGCAGGACGCGCCCGCCGCGGGAAAGGCCGCCCGCATCCGCTTCGCAGCCATCGGCCTGAACCACGACCACATCAACGGCCAGTGCAACGCCCTCATCCGCGGCGGAGGCGAGCTCGTCTCGGTCTACGCGAAGGAGCCGGAGCTCCTCGCCGCGTTCACGAAGAAGTTCCCCCAGGCCAAGGTCGCGCGCAGCGAAAAGGAAATCCTGGAGGACAGGTCCATCCAGCTGGTGGCGAGCGCGGCGATCGCGAGCGAGCGGGCCCCCCTGGGCGTCCAGGTCATGCGCCACGGCAAGGACTTCATGTCCGACAAGCCGGGCATGACGACGCTCGAGCAGCTCGAGGAGGTGCGGCGCGTTCAGGCGGAGACGAAGCGCATCTACTCGATCACCTACAGCGAGCGCTTCGAGAACCGGGCCACCGTGAAGGCGGGCGCGCTCGTGGGTGCGGGCGCCATCGGCAAGGTCGTGCAGACGATCGGGCTCGGGCCCCACCGGATGCGCCCGGAGACCCGTCCGCCCTGGTTCTTCGTGAAGGAGCAGTACGGCGGCATCCTGACCGACATCGCCTCCCACCAGTTCGACCAGTTCCTCTTCTTCACGGGCTCGGACAAGGCGGAGGTGGTGGCGTCGCAGGTCGGGAACCTGAACAACCCCCAGTATCCGGGCCTCGAGGACTTCGGAGACGTCCTGCTGCGCGGGAACGGGGGCACGGGGTACATCCGCGTCGACTGGTTCACCCCGGAGGGCCTGAGCACCTGGGGGGACGGGCGGCTGACCGTCCTGGGCACGAACGGCTTCATCGAGATCCGCAAGAACGTCGACATCGGAGGACGCGCGGGAGGCAGCCACCTCTTCGTCGTGGACGGCAAGGAGACGCGCTACGTCGACTGCAAGGACGAGCCGCTGCCTTACGGAGAGCGCCTGGTCGACGACGTGGTGAACCGGACGGAGACCGCGATGTCGCAGGCGCACTGCTTCCTCGCGATGGAGCTGGCGCTTCGCGCGGAGAAGCAGGCGCGGCGATTGGACGCGAAGGTCTAACTCGCCCCGCGGCCAGTCATCCGTAGGACAATCGCAGCCGTCTCACCAGCGGAGGATACAAAGCGATGAACGTCGCCACGCGTGTGCTCACGCCTTCCGTCGTTGCGCTTTCTCTGGCGTCCTCGCCGGTCGTCGCCGCTCCCTTGACGGCCGCGGACCTCGCGGGCAAGTGGGCGGGAACCATGACCCACGACGGCGAGAGCCAACCGGCGGCGCTCGAGTTCGTTCCCGCGGACGACGGACAGGTCGAGATCTTCGCCTGGATCCCGGTGATCCACCTGGTGCGGAGCGGCCTCGGCAAGGCGCCGTTCGCGGCGAAGGACGATGACGTGCAGATCGGGCCGTTCAATTTCAAGCACGACGCGAAGGCGGGGACTCTCACCGGAACCGTCCCCGCCGGCCTCGCCCCCGTCTATGAGATCCCGCTGACACTGCGACGCGTCGAGCGTGTCGAGACGAGCCCGCGGACTGTCTCGAACGCGCCGGCACCCCAGCCGGTGTGGACCTTCGAGGCAGGCTCGGCCTTATGGGCAGGCCCGACGTTCGGGGAGGGGCTCGTCTATGCGGGCGACCAGACAGGAGTCGTTCATGCTCTGGATGCCCGGTCGGGGAAGGAGAGCTGGGCCTTCAAGTCTGGCGGTGCCATCCGGACACGCCCGACGGTGTCGGACGGCGCCCTCTACGTACAGTGTGACGACGGCTTCCTCTACAAGCTGGGAGCGAAGGACGGCAAGGAGGTCTGGCGTGTGGCCGTCGTGGACAAGCCCATCGAGCGGCTGCCGTTCGACAATCCCAAGTCCCGCTTCGATCGCTTCGGCTCCGACGTGACCGTCGCCGGCGGGTATCTCTATCTCGGAACGCACGGCGGCCGCGTCCTGGCTCTGGACCCCGTGAAGGGGACGACAGCCTGGGAGTTCGCCGCGGGTGACGCCGTTCTCGCCGCTCCCAGGGTGCACAAGGGCCGTGTCTACTTCGGGAGCTACGACAAAAACGTGTACGCGCTCGAGGCCGCGACGGGGAAGCTCGTGTGGAAGGCGGAGACGAAGGGCGCGGTCGTCTCGACGCCCGCCCTCACGTCGGAGGGCGACCTCCTCGTGGTGGGGAACCGCGCCTACGACCTCCTGGGCCTCGACACACAGACCGGGGCCGTCGCGTGGAAGCGGTACATCTGGTTCTCGTGGATCGAGTCGAGCGTCTCTCTTCGGGACGGCGTCGCCTACGTCGGCTCGTCGGATGCGGCCGCCGCCTACGCGTTCGACGCGCGCACGGGCCGGCCGATCTGGAAGACGGACGTGTTCGGCTGGGCTTGGGGTCAGCCCGCGGTGAGCGACGATCGCGTCTACGTGGGGTCGAGCAGCCAGGTCGGCTACCTCGCGGACCACGACGGGGGAGTGATGGCGCTCGATCGCAAGACGGGCGCGATCGTCTGGCGCTCGCCCGCGCCGCGTCCGGCAAAGGGTCCTTTCGGGTTCCCCGGCTCTCCGGCCCTCGGCGGCGGTCTCGTCTACGCGTCGTCGCTCGACGGGACGGTCTGCGCGTTCACGCCCTGAATAGACGGGGTGAGTTGGCTCACTTCGACCTTTCTGGGATCAGCGGTAGCCGGCGGACCTTGTCGGCGACTTCGCGACACGCGGCAACCAGATCGGTGACGAGCCTATCGTCCAGGTCGAGTGCGCCTTCGTACTCCGTCCGATTCCGCATGTCGTGGCACTTCGACAGGACTCGCCAGACCTCCGGCCCCAGGCCAAGTGTGTCCGGCAGGACCTGGAAGACGACGTACCGTTTCGATGGCCTGAATCCGTGGTGCCGCAGCGCGGCCAGGCAGAGTGCGTGAGCGGCGCCGTAGGCGAGATCGAACCGACTGTCGAGCGAGTTCGCCTCGTTCTCCGCGTCCTTCAGACGCGCCAGGCCCGAACGCACGAGACCGCCACACTCCCGCGCATCCGGAGGTTCCTTTGCGAGCACGTTGCCCGGACCTGCGAGGCGCTCAAGCGGCGAGCGGGAGGTCATCTTCCGATCCGATCACCCAGAGCTTCGGCTGCTCGAGTACTCGCATGACAAACGCGTTTTCCGTCCGCGCTCGCATTGAGAATTCGGTCGCCGTGTACACCGTGGGGTTGACCTGTCGACCCACGGCGCGCGTCACTCGCTCGAGGGCGCCGAAGACGTCTCCGTACGTGAGGCTGTCGCTGATAATCATGAGGTCGATGTCACTGGCCGCCTGGTCGGTTGCCTTGGCCACGGAACCGTACACGAAGGCCGCGCGAACGGCCGAGGCAACGGGCTTCAGGGCATCGCGCAGAGGCTCCGTGAGGCCCACTGTCTTCAGCACGATATTGCGTAGCTCCGAAAAGAGCGGGGAGTTCGCGTTGGCCTGGTAGTGCTTTTGATGGCCAATCCGTCGCGCCACGATCAGACCGCTTCCCTCCAGCTTCGCAAGCTCTCGCTGCGCCGCTCCGGATCCCGTGCCCGCCTCGCGAATCAGCTCCGAGGCATAGAAGGTCCGGTCGGGCCGACCAAAAAGCATCCCCAGGACGCGCTGCTGGGTCTTGGTGAGCAGAGCATCCGCAAGGCTTTTGCGGCGAGCGTTACGCGAACCGGCCCTCGCACCCAATATGGGCATAATCATGCCCTATATGGGCATGACGATCAAGGGGTCTCGTCGCAAGATTCGTCGGTGTCCGGGTTAAAGAAGCCGGCTGGGACAACGATCCGCAAGCATTGTACGAAGAATTTCGTTGACACAACGAAGGTCTTCGTACTACTTTCCCGCCATGGCGCCGCCCCGTCCCACCCCTGCCGAGCTGGAGATCCTCCGGATCCTCTGGAAGCAGGGGGCCTCGACCGTCCGCGAAGTGCAGGAGATCCTGGAGCAGGAGCGTCCCACCGGCTACACGACGGCGCTCAAGCTCCTGCAGATCATGACGGACAAGGGGCTCGTGAAGAGGGACGAGACGGCCCGGGCCCACGTCTACGCGGCCAAGGCCCCGGAGCAGCAGACGCAGCAGCAGCTCGTGCACGACCTGCTCGAGCGCGCCTTCGGCGGATCGGCGATCAAGCTGGTGATGCAGGCGCTCTCCTCGGGCAAGACGTCGCCGGACGAGCTGGCCCGGATCCGCGTGCTTCTCGACCGCCTCGAGGGAGAAAAGCGATGAACCTCGATCCCCAAGTGATCCAGGCCCTGGGCTGGACCCTTCTTCATTTCCTCTGGCAGGGAGCGGCGCTCGCCGCCGTCTTCGCCGGACTCAGCAGGGTGCTCCGGAGCGCAGCACCCCAGTGGCGTTACGCCCTGGCGGCGTCGACGCTCCTCGGCATGCTCGCGCTGTGCGGGGGGACGTTTCACACGCTCGCGGCGCCACCCTTGTCTGCCGCTGAGCACGAGCCGACCTGCGCCGCGAGCGAAGGCCTGTCCTGCTCCGGTTCCGTTCGTGTCCTTCCTGCCGTTTTCGCCGTTCCCGTTTCAGAGCCAACCCGCCAACAGCTCGAGCGACTCCTGCCCGCGGTCGTCGCTCTCTGGGCGGCGGGCGTCCTCCTTCTCTCCCTCCGCACCTTCGGCGGCTGGGTTCTCGTACAGCGCCTCAAGGCAAAGGGCCTGTCCCCGGTGCCGGAGAGCCTGGAGGCCACATTCGCGCGACTGCGCGAGGCCCTTCGCATCTCCGCTCCCGTAAGGCTCTACCAGTCGGCCCTCGTGCAGGTCCCCACGGCGCTCGGCTGGCTGCGGCCGGTTGTCCTTGTCCCCGCGGGAGTGCTCGTCGGGCTCTCCGCCGAGCAGCTCGAGCTCGTGCTCGCCCACGAGCTGGCCCACATCCGCCGGCGCGACTACCTGATCAACCTGCTGCAGACGGCGGTGGAGACGCTGCTCTTCTACCATCCCGCGGTCTGGTGGGTATCGGGCCGCATGCGCGTCGAGCGCGAGCACTGCTGCGACGACCTCGCCGTGGCCGCCTGCGGCAACCCCGTGGGCTACGCCCGCGCCCTCGCCGACCTCGAGAGCCTGGGGGCCCGCCGCCCCGTCCTCGCGATGGCGGCGAGCGGCGGCTCGCTCTTCGAGCGCGTGGCCCGGCTCGTGGCGCCTCCCGGCTCGCTGTCGCGCAGCTCGCGCGGGCTCGCGACGGTCCTCACGGCCGGCGCCCTCGCCCTCGTCTTCACCCTGGGCGCGTCTCTCGTGGGCGCGCCCCGCCCCGTCGAGGATGTCGCGGCCGCCCAGCCCGCTCAGGGGAGCCAGCCTTCGGCCTCCGCCGTCAAGAACCCGAGGAACCCGCGACCGACGCAGGGAGAGGCCCCCTCCGCGGCTGCCGGCGAGTCGGAGATGGCCTACCCGCTGTCGAAGATCCTCGAGATGGCGAATGCCGGCATGACGCCCGAGTACATCGACGAGATGGAGGCGCTCGGCTTCACAGGCCTGACCGCCGACCAGCTCCTGGCGCTCTGCTCGCAGGGCGTCGACCCGGGCTACGTCCGCGGCCTCGCGGCGCTCGGCTACAAGGACCTGACCGTCGAGCAGCTCGTGTCGCTGCGCTCCCAGGGCGTCGACCCCGAGGGGGTGGAGGCTCTCAAGAAGAACGGCCTCGAGCACCTGTCGCTCGCCGACCTGCTGAGCCTGCAGTCGCAGGGTGTGGACGCGGACTTCGTCCTGGAGCTGAAGAAGGCGGGGTACGAGGGCCTCTCGGTGACCCAGCTCGTCGCGCTGCGGAGCCAGGGAGTGGACGGGGAATTCGCGGCGGACCTGAAGAAGCTCGGCTACTTGGACCTTTCCACCGGCAAGCTGATCGCGCTCAGGAGCCAGGGCGTCGACCCGGACTACGTGCGGCAGATGTCGGCGCTGGGCTACCCCAGCCTATCGGTGCCCATGCTCCTCGCGCTGCGCAACCATGGGGTCGATCCCGACGACGTGCGCGCCCTCAAGGAGCTGGGCTACACGAACCTCCCCGTGGGGATGCTCGTCGAGCTCAGGTCCGCGGGCGTCGACGCGGATTTCGTGCGCGAGATGAAGGACGCCGGCTTCGACAAGCTGACGCCGGCCGAGCTCATCCAGCTTCGGCAGGGCGGTGTGAGCGGCGAGCTCGCCAAGCGACTCAAGGGGCGGCTGTGAAGCGCACACTCGCCGCCCTCGCCGCCGGCGTTGCCGTAGTCATCGTCGCGGCCGCGGCGGGAGGCCCCGCTCTTTCCGCCGACGGCCTGCGCGGGCTCTGGACGGCCGAGCGCTCCCGCTGGAAGGTCGACACGGGCGGCACCGCCACGATCGTCCAGCTCTCGCTGCGGCGGACGGGGGGCAAGGGCCACTGGAACTCGTCCTTCTCGGTGCCGCGCACGGAGCTCGAAGGCCTGACCGACAGCATCCTCGACGCCGGCAAGTCGGACGCGGCGTTCGCGTGGAAGCGCGACGCCGGAGTCTTCACGCTGGAAGGCCGGTTCCAGAACGGGGAAGGGGCCGGCCACTTCACGTTCGCGGCGAGCCCTGCCTACGTGGCGGACATGAAGCGGCGCGGCTACGGCGAGATCGACGACGAGAAGGCGATGGCCCTCGCCCTCCACGACGTCAGCCGGGCCTTCATCGACGAGATGGCGGGCCTCGGCTACAAGAAGCTTACGCTCGACGAGCTTCAGTCCCTGCGCATCCACGGCACGACGGCAGAGTACGTTCGCGGGCTGGCGTCACTGGGCTACCGGCAGGTCCCGGTGGACCAGGTCCTCGCCTTCCGGATCCACGGCGCGACGCTCGACTACATCCGCGAGATCCAGGCCCTGGGCTTCACCGGCCTTCCCGTGGACGAGCTCGTGTCGTTCCGGATCCACGGCGTCACGCCCGATTACGTCAAAGAGCTGAAGACCCTGGGCTACTCGGGCGTTTCCGTGGACGACCTAGTGTCCATGCGCATCCACGGAGAGGGCGAGGAGCACGACTAGCGCTTAGCGCGGGGCCAGGAAGTCCTCGCGCGCGGGCGTGAAGGTGTCGATGAGGGCGCCTTCCTCGCGCGCCACGACGCCGTGCGGCACCCCGGGAGGGACGAAGAAGCAGTCCCCGGCCTCGAGCAGGGTCGTGCTGTCGCCCAGCCGAACCTCGAAAGAGCCGCGCTCCACGTAGGTCACCTGACGGTGCGGATGGTGGTGGACGTAGCCCTCGGCGCCGGCGGCGAACGTTACGCGCACGAGCATCAGGTGCGGGTCGTGGCCGAGGATCTGGCGCGTGATGCCAGGCTCGAGCTGCTCCACGGGCACGTCGGCGCGTCGGACGAACATGAAGGCCTCCCGGTCATCGCGTATCATGCCCGAAATCCCGGAGGGTTTTCGATGCGGAGAATCGCGGCGGCCGTGCTGTTCGTCCTCGCTGCAGAGAGCGTGAGCGCGGCCACGGTCAAGCCCGTGCTCCACGGCCGGCACTGGGTGGCGATCACCGGCAAGCCGCTGGGCGCCACCGCGGGCGCCATGATGTTCCAGAAGGGCGGCAACGCGGTGGACGCCGCGTGCGCCATGCTCGGCGCCACCGCGACGATGTGGGACACGCTGGGCTGGGGCGGCGAGACCCAGGCCCTCGTCTACAACCCGAAGACCGGGAAGGTCGTCGCGGTCAACGCGCTCGGCGTCGCCCCCACCGGCGCCACCCCGGAGTTCTACAAGAGCAAGGGCATGCCCTACCCGCCCGAGTACGGGCCCCTCTCCGCGGTCACGCCCGGCACGCCCGGCGGCCTCATCGTCATGCTCGCGGAGTGGGGGAAGCTGAGCCTCAAGGACGTGCTCGCAGCCCGTCCATCGAGATGGCCGACGGCTACCCGATCGAGCAGCAGCTCGTCGACCGTCATCGAGCGGCACGAAGGCGCGCCTCAAGGAGTGGCCGTACTCGAAGGCGGTCTTCTTCACGCACCCCGGCGAGAAGCACGAGCCGCCGCGGGCGGGCGAGGTCTTCAAGCAGCCCGACCTCGCGGCGACGCTGCGCAAGCTCGTGGAGGCGGAGCAGCAGGCCTTGAAGGCGGGGAAGACGCGGAAGCAGGCGCTCTTCGCCGCCTACGACCGCTTCTACAAGGGCGACATCGCGCAGGAGCTGGTGCGCGGCACGAAGGAGCAGGGCGGGCTCATCACGCTCGAGGACCTCGCCAACTGGAAGTGGCACCTCGAGGAGCCGGTGATGACGACGTACAAGGGCATCGAGGTCTACAAGCTCGAACACCTGGGTGCAGGGGCCGGCGCATGCTGCAGGCCCTGAACATCCTCGAGAACGTCGACCTCAAGGCGATGGGCTACAACAGCGCGCGCTACATCCACACGGTCTACCAGGCGATGAGCCTGGCCTTCGCCGACCGCGACTTCTACTACGGCGACCCCTACTTCCCGCCGGAGGAGCCGCTGAAGGGCCTGCTCTCGAAGGAGTACGCGAAGCAGCGCGTCGCGCAGATGCGCCGCGGACCGCAACGACCCCGACGTCCGTCCCGGCGATCCCTATCCCGTTCCAGGGCGGCACGAACCCGTTCGCGGCGCTCCTCGAGAAGTGGCGGACGGACGGCGGGCCCAAGCCGAGCGGCAAGGACGAGCGCCCGCACATGGAGTCGTTCACCGCGGGCACCACGTCCATCGAGGCGGCGGACGCCGAGGGCTGGGTCGTCTCCGTCACGCCGTCAGGCGCCTGGATGCCCGCCGTGATCGCCGGCCGCACCGGCATCGGCCTGAGCCAGCGCCTGCAGAGCTTCGTCCTCGACGAGGCGGAGAACCCCTTCAACGTCCTCGCGCCCGGCAAGCGCCCGCGCGCCACCCTCACGCCGACGCTCGCCCTCAAGGACGGCAAGCCCTTCCTGTCGTTCGCCGTCCAGGGCGGCGACACCCAGGAGCAGAACCTCCTGCAGTTCTTCCTGAACGTCGTCGAGTTCGGCATGAACGTGCAGGAAGCCGTGCGAGGCGCCTAACGTCACGAGCTACCAGATGCGCGACTCGTTCGGCAACCACGTGTCGCAGCCCGGCCGCCTGACCCTGAACGAGGCCATGCCCGCCTGGGTGCGCCAGGAGCTCACGGGCATGGGCTACAAGCTCGAGTACCAGCGGCTCACCTCCGGCCCCATCAACGCGATCTTCTTCGACCGCGAGCACGGCACGTTCTGGGGCGGCTCGAGCAACCACGGCGAGGACTACGGCATCGCCTGGTAAGAGAGCGGGGAGGGAAGTGGTCAGCCCGGTGCCTCACGATCAGCTCTGGTTCCAGCACCCGGAGATGCGGAAGCGGGTGTCTGAGGCCGAAGCGCAGATTGTGCAAGGCAAGTCGACTCGAACGGACACCCCGGCCGAGAGCCAGGCGTTTCTGGATCGACTGAAGAGGCGATCGCCAAAGCCTCGCTAGGTCGACGGGACCTCGCTCCGCCTTGTGATAGCCTCCGCGCCATGCCCAAATCCACCCGACGCGATTTCCTGGGCGTGTCCGCGGGAACCGCGGCCGCCATCGCCCTTCCCCGACTGACCGAGGCCCAGGCCAAGTCCAAGCCCAAGGCCCCGGACGCCCTCGCCGCCGTCCGTGCCGAGGTCCAGAAGCGGCACGACGAAGGCGTTGCGCGCCTCCAGCAGTGGGTGAAGCTGCCCTCGATCGCCGCGGAGAACCGCTCGATGGACGAGGGCGCCGAGCTCATGATGAAGATGGCCCGCGAGGCCGGCTTCCAGACCGTGGCCAAGGTCCCGACGAAGGGCGCCCCCAGCGTCTTCGCCACGCTCGACGCGGGCGCGCCGCGGACGCTCGGCGTCTACTTCATGTACGACGTGAAGCAGGTGGACCCTGCCGAGTGGTCGTCCCCGCCCTTCGACGCCGCGCTCGTGGACAAGCAGGGCTTCGGCAAGGTCCTCATGGGGCGCGGTGCCGTCAACCAGAAAGGCCCGCAGGCCGCGTTCCTCTCCGCGCTGCACGCGATCCAGGGCGCCGGGCGAAAAGTGCCCGTCAACCTCGTGCTCATCGCGGAGGGCGAGGAGGAGATCGGCTCGCCGAACTTCAAGGACGCCGTGAACAAGCCCGAGGTCTCCGCCGCCCTCAAGAAGTCCGTGGGGGTCTTCATGCCGTCCGCCTCCCAGGACCCGGACGGCTCGGTCACGGTCTCGCTCGGCGCGAAGGGGATCGTCGAGCTGGAGCTCGTCTCGAGCGGGGCCAAGTGGGGACGCGGACCGAAGAAGGACGTCCATTCGAGCAACAAGGCGCGTCTCGACAGCCCGGCGTTCCACCTCGTCCAGGCCCTGAACACGCTCGTCACCGCGGACGGGGCCCCCGCGATCGACAACTTCGCGGACGCGGCCAAGGCCGCCACCGCGGCGCAGAAGGCGATCCTGGACGCGGCCGCCGCGCGCCTCTCCGAGGCCACGGCCAAGAAGGGCCTCGCCACGGACAAGTGGGCCTGGGACCTCCCCTGGCGCGAGTCGCTCGAGCGTTTCCTCTTCCAGCCCACGGTCAACATCGAAGGGCTCGTGGCCGGCTACACCGGACCCGGAGGCAAGACCATCCTCCCGCACCGCGCCGTCGCCAAGCTCGACCTGCGTCTCGTGCCCGACATGACGTACGAGGGCGCGATCGCCGCCCTCAAGGCGCACCTCGCCAAGCGCGGCTTCGGCGACATCGAGGTGAACCCGAGCGGCGGCTACGACCCCACGAGCACGGACGCCGACGCCGCCGTCATCCGCGCGGAGATGGCCGTCTACAAGCGCGGGGGCGCGGACCCCATCCTGTGGCCCAGGAACGCGGGCTCCTATCCCGGCTACATCTTCACCGGCGACCCCCTGAAGCTGCCCGCGGCCCATTTCGGCCTGGGCCACGGCGGGGGAGCGCACGCCCCGGACGAGTACTACGTGATCGAGTCCTCGAACCCGAAGGTCGCGGGCTGGGACGGCGCCGTGCAGTCCTTCGTCGAGTACCTGCACGAGATCGCGACGATCAAGTAGTACTCCGTCCGGAATGGGTAGAAAGGTGACGCGGCCCCGCGAGGCCGAGGCTTCTTCGCGCGACCCTGTGTAATGTATTAGTACATTCGTCTGGCGAGTGTTGCATGGTGTCCGGCCGGAATGGGTAGATCGGTAACTCCGTCCGGACGGAGTTGGAGCGTCTACTCGGGCAGCTCTTCGCTCTTCGGTTCGGGCAGGAAGAAGCTCGTGGCGAGGCCGATCGCGTAGGCCGCGAAAGCGACAATCGCGCACGCGGTGGCCAGCTTCTGCGCCGGGGTCGCTCCGCCCACCGTGGTGGCGAGCGTCGTCGTGACGAAAGCCGCCGACGTCCCGAGCATCCGGCCCCCCACGTTGGCCGCGAAGCTCTCGCCCGTCCCGCGCAGGTGCGTGGGGTAGACGCGCGGCAGGTAGTTCCCCCAGTAGCTGAACTGGGCGACCGTCACGAGCCCGCACAGGAAGATCCCCCATTTCGCCGCGTCGACGCTCGTGTTCGCCGCCCACAGGAAGACGATGGGGAAGAGGACGAGGCCGGGCACCTGGAAGAGCTGCAGCAGCCCGCGCCGCGACACGATCCGCACGGCCAGGAAGGCGAGGACCAGCCGGCCCGCGAGCCCCCCGAACTCCTGCCACGCCTGCACCGCGCTCACGACCTTCTGCTGCTCCGGGCGCGCCAGGCCGCTCACCTCCGCGAGCCCGGGGACGATGCGGGGCATGTGCTGGATCGCGCCGAACGCCGCGCCGTAGCTGCAGGCGAACAGGATCGTCGTGACGATCGTGACCCGCTTCAGGTCGCCCTGGAAGATCGCGGCCAGGCTCGGCCGCTTCAGCGTCCCCGCCTGCTTCTTCGCATGCCAGGCCGGGGACTCGGGGAGGAAGGGCCGGATCAGGATCAGGGGGAGGGCGGGGACGACACCGGAGATGAGCGTGTAGCGCCAGGGCGCGTGGGCACCGTGGATCGCGGGCAGCGACTCCGCGTAGTGCACCGCCAGGTAGTAGGCGCCCGTGACCATGAGACCGCCGATGGAGGAGAAGGCCTGCGTGTAGCCGAGCACCGCCTCGCGCCGCTTCGGCTCGGGGAAGAGCTCCGCCAGCCACGCCACCGCGGCCACGAACTCGACGCACACCCCCACGAACGTGGTGCAGCGGAAGAAAAGCAGCCAGCCCACGGACGGGGCATACCCGGCGGCGAGCGCCGAGAAGGCATAGAGGAGGATGCTCCAGACGAGCACCCGCCTCCGGCCGAAGAGGTCGGTCAGGTAGCCCCCGAGCAGCCCGAAGATCCCTCCCGCGATCGCGGGCAGCCAGAAGAGCCAGCCCACCCACTGGTTGAACTCGGGCGTGCCGGGCTTCACCCCGAGCAGCTCGAGGAGCGCCGGCCCCACGATGAGCGGCAGCATGAGCAGCTCGTAGATGTCGAACGCGAACCCCAGGGCGGCGATCGCGCAGATCAGCCACTCCGTGCCGGTCAGCGGTCTCGGTGCGGGGGACGGGGTCGATGCCATTCTTCTGGGCTCCTCCTGCGGCGACGGCGGATCCTACATCGGAGCGGACCCTCGCGGGCACCGGGCCGGTGCAGAATCGTCCACCGAGATCGCCGTCCGTCCTTCCGAAAACCTTCCTGCGGACGGCACTCCCTCATATAGACTGGAGGCTCGCCATGCCGAGCAGGAAGAAGTCGTCCGTACCAGAGTTGAAGACAGTCCTCGACGAGGTGCGCCGAAGCGGCGTCATCCTCGAGGAGATGCGCTCCCAGAATCGCGCCACGATCGAGACCGTGGAGGCGCACCACGAGTCCCTGACCCAGAGACTCGACGACATGCAGGAGCAGACCAACGACCGTTTCGCGGTCGTCATCGACTCGATTCGGAGCATCGACCAGGGCAGCCGAACCCGCGACGAGGCCCTTGCGGCACAGATGCGGGAGGTCGACCACGGCAGTCGGGCGCGCGACGAGGCCCTTGCCACGCAAATCCGCGACGTGGATCAGGGCAGTCGGGCGCGAGACGAAGCCCTCGCTACGCAAATCCACGAGGTGGACCAGGGCAGCCGGGCGCGCGACGAGGCCCTTGCCACGCAAATCCGCGACGTGGATCAGGGCAGTCGGGCGCGAGACGAAGCCCTCGCCACGCAAATCCACGAGGTGGACCAGGGCAGCCGGGCGCGTGACGAGGCGCTTGCCGCCCAGATTGGCGAGGTGGACCAGGGCAGTCGGACCCGCGACGAGGCCCTTGCCGCCCAGATTCGCGACGTGGACCAGGGCAGCCAGGCGCGAGACGAAGCCCTCGCCGCGCAGATGCGCGAGGGGGACGAGGCCAGCACGTCTCGGGACGGCTCTCTCGGGGTCAGTGTCCGCGAGCTCAAGGTAAGCGTCCGTGAGAACAGTCTCGAGATCCGCGCCCTGTCGGCCAGGGTTGAGACCCTCACGCGGCTCGAGGATCGAGTCACGGCGCTGGAGAAGCGCCCCGGCTAGCGTTCGCGCCCAGGACTCGCCGCGCCGCCGCGGCGTCCACGGCCCCCGCGAATGGGACGGTCCACGGCCTCGCCCCAGTGCGCGAGGAAGGAAGTCACGAATCGGTGGGCTTCCGAAGGCTCCACCGCAAGCGTGGCAAGCGCCAAGGCCACGGTCAGGGCGATGTGGTAACCCTCGGCGCGGGAGGCGGCGGCTCGTCGGTAGGCGGGATGGACGTCGTTCACCCAGACCGTCGACTCGACGAGCCGGCCCAGCTCCGGATCGTCGGGACGGCTCTCGAACTGGATGGAAAGGCCCAGCCGCGCCGGTCTCCGGCGGCCCTTCGCGCCGGGCCAGCCGAGATCGGAGACAGGAGCAGGCGCGGGGTTTTCCCTCTCCTTCGGAGGCAGGGACTCGTTCTCCTCGTCCGGACCGGAGCGGCCCCCTTCCGACGGCGCATTTGCCTCGGCCGTGGCAGGACCCCCTGCCGTGATCTCGTCGGCGCCAGCCGGGACCCCGACCCGGGCGGCGATGGGAGCCAGGCTCGCCGAGGCGCGGCCGTTGGCGATCGGCAGCTTCTTCTGCCCTCCCGCCCGCCGCTCGACGAGCGACGCCACGAGCGGGAAGTCGTCCGTCATCTCCGCGAGCACGGCCGCAAGGTCGCGCTCCACGGGCCGCGTCTTCCGCCGGCGCGCCGCTTCTTCGACGGCGTCCTCGCGCGCGTCCCCCCACGCCGCGAGCTGGGCCGCGACTGCTTCCTGGACCGCCTTCCGGTGCGCGAGGTAGAGCGCGCCGCGCGGACCCGTGCGGATGAAGTCGGCCTTGTTGAGCGTGAGGCACCCGGCGAGCGCCGGCACCTCGATGAGGCCCGCGACCCGGTCGGGCGGACGGGGGAGAGGCCCAGCCAGTCCCAGCCGCGCTTGATGACCTTCCCGAGAGTACTGACCGCGAGTCCCTGCTGGTCTTCGGGCAACGGGGACGAGGCCCGCACGAGGCGTCCCACCGCCGACGGCCGGCGCTTGCGGGCCAGCCGGATCGAAAGCCCCGCCTGCTCTCCCCGGTCGGCCAAAAAAGCCACCGCGGCCCCGCTGACCGAGAAGCGCACGCCGTTCGGATAGTGCTCGGCGAGGATCTCCGCAAAGGCGGGGTCGAAGAGCGGCTCGAAGTGCCGGACCAGCGTCGCCTCGAGGAAGCCCCGCTCGAGGAGCGGTGACAGGGGATTGCGGAGCTTCAGCCGCACCGCCGTCCCCCGAGGACCCACGAGCCCGGGCGGCGGCACCCAGTGCCAGGGCGCCTTCTGGCGCGAGGCGAGCCGCCATGACGTGGCCACGTGGCTCCCGCCGCGCCGCGTCTCCGTCAGGACCTCCTCCGAGGCGAGGATGCCGAGCTTGATCCCGACCCCCGCGAAGCCGATGCCTTCGCCCCTCGCCTTCGTGCTCGCGGCGATGTCGTGGTACCGCGCCAGCTCGCGCCGCGCCATCCCGGAGCCGTCGTCGATCACCGTGAGGGTCGAAGCCGAAGGATCTGGCTCCAGGCGAACGCTTCCGGCCCCGGAATCCAGAGAGTTCGCCACGATCTCCGTCACGATCGTCTCCTCGAGCGACCCCGGGTAGGCGTCCCGGATGTCCTCGAGCAGGTGCTGGAGATCGACTCGCGTCTGCCCCACAATGGCCCGAGTCTAGCGCCCGAACCCGCAATTCCAGGTCCGGAGGATCTTTTCCATTGACAATTCATAAGCTAGGCCCTATTTTCGGTTGTTGTCGTAAGGAGCCCGATTTGCTGGATTGCATCTACAACCAGACACCGGCAGGAAGCGGCAGGACGCCAGTCGTCCGACCACTGCCTACCGGGTCCGTGAACAATCCGGAGGGGCGTTTGCCCTAGAAGGCCTGCACTCGTTTCGCCAGAGGCCTCCTGGGTGCCGCCCAGGAGGCCTTTTTTGTTGCCCGCGCGGATATCCCGCGTCGGGCAAAAGGGACGCAAGTGCCGCCAAGCGCGGTTAGAAAGTGACGCGAATGCAGGTGAAGGTAGAGGACGGGACGCCGCAGCACGGCGAACCGTCTTGTGCGCGAGCTGCCGCAACGCGACCTACGTCCGGGGCCACCGCCTCGACGACGAGATCGTGGAGTGCAGCGAGCTGTGGTCGGATCGCAAGTTCGTCAAGTTCCCCGTGAAGTCGTGCAGCTCGTATTCGGACCGCCGGCAGCCTACCCTGAAGGATATGGAGGACCAGGCGTGGATCCTGCGGTCCACCGGTAAGACGAGCCGTATCGGATTCGTAAAGGCCAAGGACCTGAGGCGGGAAGAGCGCTACGCTCTCTCGGACAAGGAGTGACGCACGTGAGGTGGAGGACGCTCAAGGACGACAAGATCGACAACATCCGGGAGTTCGTGCGCGAGGCCGGAAAGGACGGCCAGTCCGTCCACCTCGGCACGGACTCCCGGCAGGCGGGAAAGCACACCCAGTTCGTCACGGTCGTCGCGATCCTCACGCCGGGCAAGGGCGGCCGCGCCGCCTACGCCCGGGCGGTCGTCCCTCGCATCGCCTCGCTCCGGGAGCGGCTGCTCCGTGAAGTGTGGCTCTCCGTCGAGCTGGGCCTCCAGCTCACCGGGGTCGTCGCCGGCGAGCTGAGCGTCCACATCGACGCCAACCCGGTGGTCACCCACCGGAGCAACCGGTACGTCCAGGAGCTCGTCGGCCTGGTGGTGAGCCAGGGATTCCGGGCCGCGATCAAGCCGGAGAGCTGGGCCGCCACCCACGCCGCCGACCGCCTGGTCAAGGCGATGGGGAAGCGGACGAGCGTGCAGGCAGAAGAGACGGAAACCGGCGGCGCGCCCGCCTGAGAGGGGCGGGCGCGCACGCCGGTTCTAGAACGTGTAGCCGAAGCCGATCTTGAACTCGGGGCTGTCGAACACCCCGGCCTTGACCTCGACGAAGAAGCCTCCGGTATGGGCGACGCCGAACATGAAGTTCAGCCCGCCCTGCGGTATCGGAGCCGGCGTCGGTGTCGTAGATGTTGAGCGCGGGCCCGGCCCCGAGATACGGCTTCCAGGCCGAGCTCGTGGCGAACCAGTAGTTGAGCTCGGCGTTCAAGGCGATCGTCGTCACGTCGCTGCCGATGCCGATCTCGATGTTGGGCCGGAACCAGACCCGGCTCACGAGGGGACCGACGCCCACGTGGGCGCCGAAGTAGAACTGATCCGGTTCGATGCTGTAACCCGTCCGGAGTCCGAATCCGTCTTGCGCCTGGGCCGGAGCGGGGAGGAGGAGCGCTGCGGTGGACAGTATGCCGGCAACGGCGATGCGTCGGAGGAGGGTCGTCATAGACCTCCAGCCTAACGCGCCCGGAAAATAAGTCAGTAACCAGAATCACGTCGATTGTTCTTGACAGATCGCGTGTCGAGCCTACATTGTTGAAGATTAGGAGCCAGAGCGTGAAGCAGCCGGCCTTCAACCCCACGACGACCCAGATCGATCGCGAGGTCCATTCCCCCTAGAAGGTCCGCACTTCCGTCGGGAACCGAGGCCTTCCGGGCGATCCGCCCCGAAGGCCTCTTGCTTTTTGCGCACACGAATTCAGGGAGCGTCAAGCCGTGATGATCCGCCAGCACGAACGTGGCCTGCTCTTCGTCGACCACGAGTTCAAGGACGTCCTCCGCCCGGGCACCATCTGGCTCGCCGACCCCTTCGGCCGAGTCCACGTGGACGTCGTGTCGGTCCGCGACGTCTGGCTGGAGCACTCCAAGCTCGACGCGATCGTCCAATCGGGCGCCCTCGGCCCGGAGGTCGAGATCGTGCGCCCAAAGCATCACGAGCGAGCGGTCGTGTGGGTCAATCGCCGCGTCGAAAAGATCCTCGAGCCGGGTCTCTACGCGCTCTGGACGGTGTTTCACGAGGTGCATGTGGACGTCGTGGAAGCTCACGTAATGGAGGCACGGGTCTCAGCCCCTCGGAACGAGGCTCGCAATCTGGGTCCGCAGCTTCGGTAGCTCCGTCTCGACGATCTCCCAGACGATGTCGAAATCGACGGTGAAGTAGCCATGAATGAGCCGATCGCGGGTTCCGACGATCCTGTTCCAAGGGATGTCGGGCCGCGACTGCCGGGTGGCCAACGACAGGCTCTTCACGGCCTCACCGATGACCTCGAGGTTGCGAATGACGGCTCCTGCGTCTTCGTGTCCGCGCGGAAGGCCTCGGCCCCGTCGGTCGTGTAAGCAAGGATTCGATCAATGCCGGCCAGGATTTCGGCTAGATAGAGGCGCTCGTCCCGCTCGGACATCAGAGCGGAACGGCCTGGGCCAGAACTCTGTCTCGGATGATTGGATGCAGGCTCTTCTCGGTAATCACGTCGACCTTTCTCCCGAGCAGGCCCTCGACCGACTGGCAGAACTCGATGAATGCGAAGCCGCCGTGGCCGGGAACGTAGTCCACGAGCAGGTCCAGGTCGCTTTCGGCGTCGGCCTCTCCGCGGGCGACGGATCCGAAAACGCGAATGTTCCGGACCCCCAGGCGGTCACCGAGAGCGCGAACCTTCGCGACCTGATCTTGCGTCAGCGGGGGAACTGTGGACAGCTTCGAAGACACGATTCTTCTCCCGGCGTCATTTTATTCCTGGACGCGCCACGCGGAGCCCCAATACGACCGGCAGTAGGCGGCACGTTCAGCGCGAGAGGCGTTGGAGCAGGTCGTCCATCGCGATGACCTCGCCGCGGTCAGCTTCCGCGATCGACTCGGCGAGCTCCGCTTCGTCGGCCGCGCTCAGCTCAAAGGGCGCGTCGGTCTCTCCCGCGATCACAGTCACGCGCGTGCCCATCTCCGCCACCTTGTTCTCGGGAGCGGCCAGCACGTCCTCGTACGTCGCGCGTTTCACCCTTCGTCGCTCCTTAGCAGGAGGCTCTCAGCAAGGCGTCTTGGAGTGCCTTGGGAACCTGCACCGCGACGAACCATTCCGCGGGGTAGAGGTAGTCCTCGCAATGCTACGATCGATATCGAACGAAGGCCCATGAATGGGCGCCCCGCACCAGCGAAAGGCGCTGCTCATCGTCCTGTTCGTTCCGAGCGTCGACAGGGAGTCGAGGCCCATTGACCAGACAGCGTGGACCCGGCGCAGTCTCGAGCTCCTGGGAGACTCTTTGGTGGGCGGTACGCGTCGATCCATTCGTCCGTGAGCTCGCGTTGCGGGATGCTGGAGAGGCGGTCGAAGGCCGTGCGGATCTCCTCGAATGCGGCGGTGTCGGCTTTCGCCACAGCCCGGTAGTTCCACTCGATGCGGGTCAGCAGGGCCGACTCGCTCACCTTCGAGTTCCCGACGAAGGCGACGCCCGTGCCGTCCTGCGCTCAGGACGTGGACCTACCCTGTCCTGGCCCGACGTTACCCTTTGCCACATGTTGGTAAGTGGCCGCACCCGGTGGGCCGAAGGCGTTGCCAGGCTCGGGCTGTGACGATGGTAACGCTTATGGTACCATTGCCATGTTGACCGTTCTGGAGTTCGTCGCACCTGACGGCTCGAGTCCCTTCGCGAAGTGGTTCGCGGAACTCGATGCCGCCGCGGCCGCGAAGGTCACCACAGCGGTCAGTCGGATGGAGCTGGGCAACTTCTCGAATGTCAAGGGCGTCGGCGCTGGGGTGCTCGAGTACCGGATCGACTTCGGGCCTGGGTATCGGATCTACTTTGGCAAGGATGGTGACGTGCTCGTAGTCCTGCTTGGTGGCGGCACGAAGAAGGGTCAGCAGCACGACATCGCAGCCGCTCACGCGCGATGGAAGGACTACAAGCAGCGGAAGCCGCAGGAGAAGTAGGATGCCTCTGACGCGTGCGTTCAAGGAAACCGTGCAGGCCCGCATCAGGCAGGATCGCAAGTATCGAAAGGAGCTGCTGCGGGAAGGTGTGGAGTGTCTCCTTGCCGGCGATCTCGATACCGGGAAGGCAATCCTCCGCGACTACATCAACGCCACGATCGGCTTTGAGAAGCTCAGCCGCCTCACAGGGCGGCCGGCCAAGAGCCTCATGCGCATGCTCGGTCCCAGGGGGAATCCGCAGGCGCGCAACCTGTTCGAGGTGATCGGCCAGCTCCAGAGAATCGAGGGCCTGCACTTCGAGCTGTCGCTCAGAGCTGCAGGCTAAACCCGCCGTGAACCCAGTTTCCCGGCGTCGGCCAGAGCGCCCTCATGCGTGTGCACGGCGACGCTGTCGACTGCCGAGGCACACCTTCGACTGGACCTGGGGCACTGCTACGCCTCGGCTCGAGACGTGCGGCGCCGCGCAAACCAGACGGCCCTGGGCGACTTCTGCCGCGAGATGGGCCGCTCGACCAACCAAGGCGAGGTTGGTCTCGTGATCGACAACGTGTATCACGCCATTCGGCCGGAGTAGGGAGAGTGAAGCGCAAGAAGCTCGATCAGGCGCGGCTGTCGCGCAATCTCGGCTCCACGATACGGGGGGTCGTGAAGGCGCCGGCGGGCTACTTCGGCGCGCTCCAGCTGGCCGACTCCGTCAGGCGGCGCTTCCGGACGCCGGCGGGCGGAGGACGCGCGCGCGACCGCCGCTGGACGACGAAGCGGCTGCTCCCCGTGAGGCCTGAGACCCTGACCCGACTCGAGAATCTAGCCGCCGAGGTGAGCGCGCTCGTCCACTACCGGGTCGAGCCACTGCAAGTCGCGGCGCTCCTGATCGAGCGCGACCTCGAGTCGTTGAGCGACCGCGAGCTGGTCGAGGGGGCTGCGGGGGCGGCTACCGAAGGGTCCCGTCGAGACTGAGCTGGCCCCCAGGCGGTCCCCAGAGCTCGAATCTTCGCGGCTTGATCGTGCGTCAGGGGCGGAATTGCAGACAGTCTAGAAGACAAGAGCCTTCTCCAAGGGTCATTCTATTCCCGCACGCGCCGTCGCCGTCTCGGCGGGTAGATTCCCGGCAGAGGTCCCTCGAAGGTGTGGAGGCGCTCTACGGTTGTCGATTGACCGCGTAGCTCTTGGAGAGCGGCGGCGTACCGGAGATTCGCGACGATGCGACGCATCGCCTGCAGCGAGGCCGCTCGCGCCTTTCCCCCAAGCGACGCAATCCGCCTTCGTTCTTCGGGCGAGAGCAGGAGAGCCCGCCGGCGTCCTCCCCGGCGCCCGAGCACCCGGGCACGTTGGCGAGAGTTCATGATCGGCCTGACCGCCAGCGCTGAGGAGTCTCAGCGCGAGCGCGAGAGGCGCCGGAAGAGTTCGTCTGCCGAGATGACCTCCCCGCGCTCTACTCCCGCGATCGCCTCGGCGAGCTCCGCCTCGTCGTCCGCGCTCAACTCAAAGGTTGCGTCGGCCTCTCCGGCGATCACGGTCACCCGGGTGCCCTCGGCCAGCTCGATACCCTCGTCGAGCACGATCGTGCCGCCCTGGACGCGCGCCGTGAATACCTGCATGGACGATCCTAACCCTACCTGGCCGACCGCCGTCTGCGCCCGATCGGACGGGACGCAGTCCTGCGTCGGACCTCGTCGGCTTCGACGCCGGAGCCGGACGGATAGAGACGCCGAGAGCGTTCTATCAATGCCCGAAACCGCGGATCGTTCGAAAGTATCAGGTTCTCGAGATCCGTGTGTCGTCCGATAGGTGTCAGGGTCGCAACCGGCCTGCCCCTGACCGTCAGGATAAGCGGCTGCCGACGGACCCTTCGGGCGTAGGCGGCAAGCGAGTCCGTGGCGTGGTCCAGCTCGATCGTTCTCATCGGGGAGACGTGACCGGTTCGAGGACTTCTCCGGTGACGCGAAAGCCCTCGAGGTCGCCTTGCTCGAGGCGTCGCTTGACGTCCTCGAAGAGCGCGACGTGGTTTCTCTCGAAGTACTGCTCCCCGCAGCTCGCGCAGACGTTGGCGGGGACGCGAAGCGCCACAACGTACCGCCCTTGCCTGACGAACTCCTCGACAGGTCGGTCTTCGATCTCTGTCGAGCCGCAGCGAAAGCACTTACTCAGCTTCGCTGGCATCGCGGGCTCTCCTCTTGCGGAAGTCCTCGGTCCACCGTTGAGCATCGGGCACGTAGACCGTAATGAGTATAGCTTCCCGAGGACGAGGCAGCTCGGACCTCTCGGATCGGTGGGGTAGTCCTCGATGCACTCACCCACGAGACACGCCCCCTCGATGGAGCTGAAAGCGAGCCCATCCTCCTCGGCCTCCGTGAGGGCGTGCGAGGAAACGCGCACCAGGCCCAAGCGAAGGGATTCCAGCACGGCGCGAAACGTTCCGCTCTGGATCTCCATGGCGTCGGCGAAGCCTAAGGCCACCACCGGACAGGACAGGTCCGAACCCGCGCTACCATCACGACGCAACCTTGCCATCCCGAAGCTCCATCTCCGGGAACGGTCCCGGAACGCGGCGCGGTGCGTACGAATGATCCGATCCGGCGTGTGCTTTCGGTCACGCAGGGTCTCGTGATCGAAACGCGACAGCATCGGGCGACGGTGGAGGGCGCTCCGTCTTGGTGGCAGGGGTGAGCGTAGCGGGAGTTCTGACACGGAACAGGCGATCACACCCAAGCGTCTCTTCTCGAGAGTCGTCCGGCGTCGTCCAGACGAACGGCGGCTAAACTAGGTCCGTGTGCAGGAGGACGTCGTGAGCGGTTCCCCCGCGGTCGTACGCCAGACCAGTGTCGAGCGCCGAGCACCGCTCTCCTTCGAGGACTTGCTGGGGGCGCATCGGCGCGAGCTGCTCGTGCACTGCTACCGGATGCTGGGGTCTTGGACGGACGCCGAGGACGTCCTCCAAGAGGTTTCGGTGCGGGCGTGGCGGGGGCTCGAGCGGTTCGAGGGGCGGGCTTCGGCGCGCTCGTGGCTGTATCGGATCGCGACGAACGCGTGCTTGAGCGCGCTCAGGGGTCGGTCGCGGCGGACGCTTCCCGAGGTTTCCGTGGCGGCGGCGCCGGTGGGGGGGGCGCTGGCACCGCCCCTGGAGGAGGCTCGCTGGGTCCAGCCCTTTCCGACCGGGGACGTCGAGGCGGTGGCTTCGTCCCGGGAGTCGGTGACGCTGGCGTTCGTTCTCGCCCTTCAGCATCTTCCGCCGCGGCAGCGGGCTGCGCTCTTGTTGCGGGAGGTGGTGGGTTACGAGGCGAGCGAGGTGGCGGCGATGCTGAAGACGTCGACGCCTGCGGTCAATAGCGCGCTCGTCCGGGCGCGAGCGCGGGTGGCGCGTCTTCGTCGGGGTCATGGGGCGGAGTTGAGGATGGCGCCGCTCAGCCCTGACCAGCGGGAGTTGTTGCGGCGCTACGTGAAGGCCTGGGAGACTGGGGACGTGGACGCGATCGTGGCGCTCTTCAGCCGGGACGGGAGCGCTTCGATGCCGCCCTACGCGACGTGGTATCGAGGTCGTGCGGCTCTCGCGCGCTGGCTTGCGGGCGTTTTTTCCGGCGGGCGGGCCTTTCGTCTCTTTCCTACCGTCGCGAACGGGCGCCCGGCGTTCGCCATCTACAAGTCCGGCGGTCCCTGCGTTCCCGGGGAGCCGCCCCACTCGGGGTTCGCGCCCCACTGTATCCAGGTGGTCTGGCTGGGGAGGGGGCACGTCGCGCGGATCGTGAGCTTCCTGAACCATCGACTGGTCAAAGACTTCGGTTTCGGACAGCGCCTGCCCGTCGGTCCCCCGAAAAAATAGCTTCCCGGCCGATGAGAACCGGCCCCCGGCCGAGTCTCTACTGGTGTCATGTGTCCTGCCTGCCTGGCGTCGGCGGCCCCCGTTCTCGCGGGAGCGGCATCCGGGGGGGCGGCGCTCGCTCTCGTGGTCAAGAGGCTGCGGGAAAACCGGGGGAAGGGGAAGAAGGTCATGGAAACGATCGCGATGACGTCGCCGAAGGTCGTGTCGAGGGAGGAGTGGCTGGAGGCGCGCAAGGCGCTCCTCGTCCAGGAGAAGGAGTTCACGCGGCGGCGCGACGAGCTGACGCGGCTCCGGCGGGAGCTTCCCTGGGTGAAGGTGGAGAAGAGCTACACCTTCGACACGCCGGAAGGGAAGAAGGCCCTGGGGGCGCTCTTCGGGGACAAGAGCCAGCTCCTCGTCTATCACTTCATGTTCGGGCCGGACTGGGAGGAGGGCTGCCCGAGCTGCTCGTTCCTGTCGGATCACATCGACGGCGCCAACTGGCATCTGCCCCAGCGCGACGTGCGGCTCCTGGCCGTCTCGCGGGCGCCCCTCTCCAAGATCGAGAAGTTCAAGAAGCGGATGGGCTGGCGCTTCGACTGGGCGTCGTCCTTCGGCAGCGACTTCAACTTCGACTACGGCGTGGCGTTCTCGAAAGAAGACGTGGCCCGCGACCAGGTGCTCTACAACTACTCGCTGTCGACGGCCTACGGGAGCGAGGACCTTCACGGGCTGAGCGCGTTCGCCAAGGACGCGACGGGCGCCATCTTCCACACGTACTCTACTTATGGCCGTGGGTGCGATCTCCTGGTGGGTGCTTACAACTTCCTCGACCTCGCACCGCGGGGACGCGGCGAGGAGGGCCTGCCCTTCACCATGCAGTGGGTGCGGCACCACGATCGGTACTAACCGGCCGCACCTTCGTGATTCGCCGAGATGCTTGAGGAGCCCTTTATGCTGAGTGCTGCACCCATTCGCGCCTACATCCCCGTCCTCGACGTCGCGCGGGCGCGCAAGTTCTACGAGGGGACGCTTGGGCTCAGGCCCAAGATGGAATACGCGGGCGGCGTGACCTACGAGTGCGGAGGCGCCGAGGTCTTCATGTATCCCACGCCCAACGCGGGCACGTCCAAGGCCAGCCAGGCGTTCTGGCAGGTGGCCGACGTGGAGGCCGAGGTGGCCGACCTCAAGGCGCGGGGGGTGAAGTTCGAGGAGTACGCCTTTCCGGGGATGACGATGAAGAACAGCATTCTCGCCGCCGGCGGGGCCAAGACCGCCTGGTTCAAGGACACCGAGGGGAACATCCTGGCGGTGAGCCAGCGGGTCTGACCCCGTCAGCGATGGCGAGACGGGTATCCCGGCTTATGCTGGAGGGCGGCGCCGACGTACGCTTCATCCAGGAGATGCTCACGCGAACCTCCAGACGACGCAGAACTAGACCCGCGTCTCGATCCAAGAAGCTCAAGGCCATCCACGACGCGACGCACGCCGGCGCGAAGCTCAAGCACACCACCCAACCGCCGGTCCGCGGCGCACAACGACAACCCGGCCGAACTGCTCTCGGC
Source organism: uncultured Acidobacteriota bacterium (assembly GCA_963742595.1). Taxonomy (GTDB): domain Bacteria; phylum Acidobacteriota; class Vicinamibacteria; order Fen-336; family Fen-336; genus CAVPGH01. Next base: position 792,277 of record CAVUMT010000005.1, read on the forward strand.
CTTGGCCGCCGAGGCGGCCGAGCAGGACCCTGGCTAGGCGAGAGCGCTCTCCAGCGCTTCCTCGACGAGCTTGGACTGCTTCACGCCCGTGCGCGCGGCCTTCTTCTTTAGCCGCTCGACCGTCTCGGGCCTCAGGTAGAACTTGGCTTGAATGGCGGGCCGGCGCGCGCGAGCGCTGGTGCCCAGGACCTCGGCGAAGACACGATTCACCTTAGCCATGTCCTTGGCATTGAAGCCGAGGGCCAGGTCGAACCAGTACTCGCCACTCGTCAAGCGCTTGAGATGCCGCACCTCGTAGCCCTCGCGGATCTCCCTCAAGCGTCGATTCAACCGCGCTTCCAGCGCCTTGACGCTCATCGCTTCCTCCCCTTGACTAGCTCCATGCCCCCGTCCACCAGAATGGCGACGGCTTCTTGGTCCGCTCTCCTCCAGACCCACTCAGCGAGATGAACGAGGCCCGCCTTGTGCCGGCGGAACTCCGTCGTGCTGCAAAAAACCCAGACCTCCTCGACCTCTTCCACGCTGACGCCGCTGCCCGCGCCCCAGCGGCCGCGAAGGCGTGGCCGGACTTGCAGACGGTCCTCGGTGCTTCCGGTGAACGCTGCCGCGAACCACTCCTGGACCCTCTTCCTGACCTCTCCACGTAGCGCCGCCGAAAGCGGCCGGTGGCCCTGCCCCAGGGACGGCAGGATGATGCCCAACCGGCGGGGCAGCTTGCCTACGACCGGCACGCCGCCGGCTCGCGCACTAGTACCATAGTACCTTCACAGGCCTATGGTACTACCTGGGCCGTCCCTGAGCAACGCGCGCCTCGCGTGCCTCGGAGCTCCAAGCATCCTCGCGGCGGGCGGGCCAAGACCGCCCGGTTCAAGGACACCGAGGGGAACATCCTGGCGGTGAGCCAGAGCGTCGGACCCCGTCGCTATCTTTCGATGCGGGGCTCGGGGGCCGTAGCGCTCTCGGGCGGGGCAGGGAGCGGCGCCGCGGGGGTGCACGGGTTGACGTTGCCGAACGACGGGCCGAGGCTCTGGACGGCGGCGGCCAGCTGCAGAGAGAAGTCGAGGGAGGCCGGCTTCGGGCTGGGGGTGGGCTGGCAGGTCGTCTTGTTGACGGCGCCGAAGGCTTCGCCGCTCTTCAGGTTGCGGAACCAATACAGCTTCTTCTGGTCGGTGTCGCACGTGTTGGGGGGCAGGAGGCCTGCCGCCGCCGGGACCTGTGCGGTCTGGTGGCAGCTCAGGCAGGAGGATGCGGGGTTGTCTACGGGGCCGTTGACGCGGCCTGCCCAGCCGAGGTGCGCCTTTGCGTAGGGGGGGATCTGGTCGCTGACGATGGATTCGCGGAGGGGCTTCTTCTTCTGTTGGTCGGCCGGCGTGTAGCCGGGGTCGTTGCCCCACATGAGGCCCACCGGGCGGAGGCGCTTCCAGGCGGGTTGGTCGGAAGCCTCTCGGTCGAATGCGAAGGTGCCGAAGACCCAGCCTGAGGGCTGGGCGCGGTCGTCGCGCACGGCGACGTCCATCTGCAGGAGGCGGACGGTGGTGAGCTTTCCTTCTGTGTTCGGATTGTCCTGCGTGGCGATCTCCCAGGCGGGGGCGCCCTCCAGGAGGTAGGCGGCCGGGTTCTCGAAATCCTCCGGCGTGGCGGCTGTGAACAGGATCTTGAAGACCATGGCGCCATCGGCGAAGCGGGCCTTGGCGACGTCCGGGTCGTTCGGCTTGGCGAAGACCTGGCCGAAGGCGTAGGCGCCGATGGCGTTGTAGAAGCCGACCGCGTAGTTGTGCACCGTGCGGCCCTGCTTGATGCCCAGCTCGGGGTGCTTGAGGGGGCGCTCCTCGGTCACGCCGCGGACGAGCTCGCGGCCGTTGTGGAAGTTCATGAGGGGCGCGTGGTACCAGCGTCGCTTGGCGTTCTTCCGGGGCTCGAAGTCGGCCTCGATCATGCCGTCGAACGAGTAGTCGCGCAGGGCGTAGAGGTAGGCGTCCGCCTCCTTCTTGCCCTTCTGGAAGTCGATCGTCCTCCACGGCAGCTCCTCGGCCGGCGGGGGCTCCTTCGGGAAGTCCTGGGCGAGGGAGAACCAGGGGCCGGCGTACGCCGTGGGGAAGAGTGTGGCGGGGACGATGTAGTCGGGGAAGGTGCCCGCGCACTGGGCCCTGTACTTGCCTTGGGGGTTCTCCGTCCCTTTGCCGTCAACGGTGAGGCAGCGGGTGCCGGGCGCACAGGCCTGTTGAGTTGTCGGCGTTGCCTCCGGCTTTGGAGCGGGTGGCGTGCACCCGATTCCGAGGATCAGGAGGCCCACGGCGGGAACCGAGTTCTTCATCGGACCCTCCTCGCAGTTTGGTAATGTTGCATCTCTCAGGAGGCTTTGTCATGCGGAGTGGGGGAGTGACCCGTCGTGACGTGCTTCGCGTGGGGTCCCAGGCCGGGGCGGCTCTCCTTCTCGGCACTCGCGCCGGCGCGCAGCAGAAGCCGTCGCTCGTGGCGGCCATCGGGACGCCGGAGCCCGACGCGGTCTCGTTCGTCGAGCCGGAGGTTCGCGAGTCGAAGGAGGGCCTGCTCGACACGAGCCTGCACGCGCGCTTCGCCGAGAACGAGATCGCGGGACGGCCGATCCGCTCGCGCACTTTCGAGGGGAAGCTCACCGGGCCGACGCTGAAGTTCCGGCCCGGCGACGTGGTGCGCGTCCAGTACGTGAACGAGCTGCCGGTCGAGTCGGGGACGGGTCACGGGCCGGGTGTGCCGCACGGGCTCAATCCCACGAACCTCCACACGCACGGCCTGTGGGTGTCGCCCGCCGGGAACTCGGACAACGTGCTCTACGAGCTCATGCCCGGGCATCGCTTCCAGCACGAGTACCTGATCCCCCGGGAGCACGTCTCCGGCACGTTCTGGTACCACCCCCACCGGCACGGGTCCGTGGCTGCGCAGGTGGAAAACGGCATGTCCGGGGCCATCCTGATCGCGGGCGGGATCGACGAGCTTCCCGAGGTGCGGGCCGCGCAGGAGAGGCTGTTCGTCCTGCAGCAGATCAACGACGCGGGGGTGACGGACCGGAGGGCGCGGGCCACGACGCTTCTCGAGATCGCCGGCGTGAACGAGAAGGTCACGACGGTCAACGGCCGCCACGTGCCCACGCTGACGCTGCGGCCGGGCGAAGTGCAGCGGTGGCGGTTCGTGGCCGCCAACAGCCACGACGTGCTGCCCCTGAGCTTCCGCCCCGCCCAGCTGGGTTCCGGGACGCCGCCCTCGATGTTTCCGATCGCCTGGGACGGGATACCCGTGAAGCGGGTCGCCGAGAAGAAGGAGGTCGTGCTCGCTCCGGGCAATCGGTCCGACGTGCTCGTCCGCGCCGGCGAGCCCGGGCTCTACCGGCTGTGGAAGCGCGGCTTCTCGCAGATCAAGTTCGAGCACGTCCCCGACCCCGAGACGATCGCCTGGGTGCGGGTCGCGGGAGCGCCCGTCTCGATGTCTCTGCCCGCGACGATCCCCGAGGAGTACTCCCACCGCGACATCTCCGCCGCCGAGATCACGCTGCCCGAGCGCAAGCTCGTCTTCTCGATCGCGCCGAAGCCGTTGAAGTTCCTCATCAACGGGAAGGAGTTCGATCCCGACCGGCCGGACCCGGTGGTCGTGGTGGGCACGGCGGAGCAGTGGAGGCTCGAGAACTCGAGCGACGCGATGCACCCGTTCCACATCCACGTCAATCCGTTCCAGGTGGTGGAGAGCAGCGACCCCACGCTGGACACCGGCGTCTTCAAGGACACGGTGCCGATCCCGCCCGTCCAGGACAACGGCCAGAACGGCTACGTCGTCATCCGCTCGCGCTTCCGGCGGTACATCGGCCGCTTCGTCCTCCACTGCCACATCCTCTGGCACGAGGACAACGGGATGATGCTGCTCGTCGAGATCGGGATGGGATGACGATCGCGGCCCTCGCTGGCGCGGACTTCGGGCCGAAAGCGCGCTGGCCGCCCGAGGGCTTGGCGGCACGGTGCCGATCCGGGTACGGCACGAGTGGTACTATTGATGAGAGGAGCGCCAATGATCGAAGCCGGACAGGGCAATCTCCTCCAGGCCGACGCCGAGGCGCTGGTCAACACGGTAAATACCGTTGGCCACATGGGGAAGGGCATCGCCCTTCAGTTCAAGCAGGCTTACCCCGAGAACTTCAAGGCGTACGCTCAGGCCGTGCGGACAGGCGAAGTTCAGCCGGGTCGCATGTTCGTGGTGCCGACGGGCCTGCTGACCAATCCGCGCTACGTCATCAATTTTCCGACCAAGCGTCACTGGCGGAGCCCGTCGCGAATCGAGGACATCGAGGCGGGACTTCGTGCCCTGGTCGAGGAGATCGCACGTCTCGGTATTCGATCGATCGCGATCCCGCCGCTTGGTTGTGGCAACGGCGGTCTCGAATGGTCGGACGTCCGGCCAAGGATCGTTCGTGCACTCGAGAAGGTGCCGGATGTTCGCGTCCTCCTCTTCGAGCCGCGAGGCGCGCCGGCTGCGACCGACATGCCGATTCGTACGAGGCGGCCGCAGATGACGACTGGACGAGCGCTCCTCGTCAAGCTGATGGAGCAGTACCTCGGTCTCGCGTATAGGCTGACGCTGCTGGAAGTTCAGAAACTGGCCTACTTCCTTCAGGAAGCGGGGGAATCGCTCCGCCTGCGCTACGAGCCAGGTCACTACGGTCCGTACGCAGCGAACCTCAACAACGTGCTGGAGCGAATCGAAGGACACTACGTCCGGGGCTATGGGGACAGCCAGAAGCCGGACGCCGAGATCGGATTGCTCCAAGGTGCCACGCAAGAAGCGGACGCCTTTCTCGTCTCTCACAAGGCGTCACGAGCGCGGCTGCGTCGGGTGGCCGAACTGATCGAGGGCTTCGAGACGCCCTACGGCATGGAGCTGCTTTCGAGCGTGCATTGGGTTGCGAAGCACGGAGCCAAGGTGCTCTCGGCCGACGATGCCATTCGAGCGGTGCACGCATGGAACGAGCGCAAGCGCCGGATGTTCTCGCCGTCCCACCTCCGGGTTGCCTGGAAGCAGCTAGACGAAGCAGCGTGGCTGACGGAGGGTCCGCCACCGACGACATAGCGATTCCGCGCTGCTCTAGAGCTTACCGGGCAATCAAGGTGACCCGCGGACGTCTGATTCCCGCTACTCTCGCCGCGCTGGCCTGCCTTGCCGGACGGGCGCACGCCGCTCCGATGAAGACGGAGCCGTTCGAGTTCGTCGCCGACGGCAACGTCCTGCGGGGCGTCATCGACCTGCCCGCCGGCCGCGCCCCCCGGGCCGTCCTCCTGTTCGTACACGGCTACGGCCGGACGGATGTGGTGGCGCAGAACTGGTACGACGACCTGCGCAGCCGCTTCACGGATCTGGGCCTGGCCACGGTCGTCTGGGACAAGCCCGGCTGCGGCAAGAGCGAGGGCACGTTCGACATCGGCCAGCCCGTACAAAGCAGCGCCCGCGAGGTCGCGGCCGCCGTCCGGCAGATCCGGGAGAAGACCCTGCCGGGCGTGACGAAGGTCGGCCTGTGGGGCATCAGCCGCGCCGGGTGGATCGCACCGCTGGCGATGGCGCAGGACCCCGCCATCGGCTTCTGGATTTCCGTCAGCGGCACGGACGACAAGGAGAACTTCCCCTATTTCATCGAGTCCAACTTCCGCATCGAAGGCCGGAGCGAAGCGCAGATCCGGCAGCTGATGAGCGAGTGGCGGCGCGGCTTCGAGCTCACGGCCCATGGCGGCACCTTCGAGGCCTACCTGGACGCGACGAAGACCCTGAGACAGGACCCGTTCATGATCCTTCTCACCGGCAGCCCCGATCGGAGCAAGACGGAGTTCCTGGAGGACCAGCGTCGGTTCCGCAGCGGCGAATTCCAGGTCGATGCCGAAACCGGGCTGATGATCTACGTACCCGGCTTCCGGGCCCTGCTCGGCCGGCTGGACATGCCCGTGCTCGCCCTTTTCGGCGAGAAGGACGCGAACGTGGACTGGCGCAAGACACGTGCTCTCTACACGGAGACGATCGGCCGAAACCCCAAGGCGCGCCTGACCGTCAAGACGTTTCCGGACGGCAACCACAACATCCACCAGTCCAGGACCGGCGGATACCGGGAGATGCTGGAGATACTGAAGAGCCCCAAGATGAGCGAGGGCTACTACGAAACGATCCTGGAGTGGCTGCGGACGCAAGTCCTGGATGCGGATAAGCGATGACTCGACCTGGACGGGAGAACTGGCCGACTAGAGTTCGCTCACAGACGGCCGTCCGTTCGACTGGATGAATGAGTCGTACTCGTAGAGGGTGACTCTCCCGCATTGAGTCTCCTTACGCAACGACGGGCGCTGCGGAACTGGGGTTAGACGAACAATTCCGAGGCACCCGACCCCGAGCTGCTGCGCGAGGGGGCGAAGAGTCAGAGATGTCCCCGCAGAATCGCTAGACTTGGGACGCCGCCAACGACCGTGAGGATGGGAGGGGAGTTATGAATGACAGAGACATCGGGTCGCCTACACCATCGACGGGCCATGCAGCCGGCGGTGCATCTCGCCTCGAACCGGCCGACCGGGTAAAGCTCCAGCTTGACTACGCCTGGAAGTGGTTCGACTTCCATGGAAAGCAGCGGATCACACTCTTCAATGTGTTCGTGATCATGGTTGGCGTCCTCGTCAATGCGTACGTCGTCGCGGTCCGGGAAAGAGCCTTGGAGCTAGCACTCGCCGTATCCCTCTTCGGCGTCGTGACAGCCCTCGCTTTCATCGTCTTCGACTCACGGAATCGCGAGCTAACACGCCACGCCGAAGACGTTCTAGAGGATCTGGAACGGGAGGACCTGTTTCCAGAAGCCACAAGCGGAAGAAGGGCTGGGTTGCTTCTGGCGGAGCGACGCTTGGGGATGCGCGAAGGGGTGCGACGAACGCTCTGGCAAAGCCTCCACAAGATGAAGTCTTGGATGTGGGCGATGGAGGGATTGACTCTCATTGTCTGTTTGCTGGGGGTCTGCTATTCGTGGCGCTTGATGCAGCGTGCATCTGGCGACTGTGTAGGAGACCTCCTATGGTGGGGGTAGGCTGCCTACGGCGAATGGTCTGGGGCCGCACCGATGCGCCGGACATGCATCAGAAACTCGGTGCTGGTTGGGAACAAGTGACAAAGAGGATGCCAGTGGAACACGTTCTCACGCCGACCGATTATGTAGACCGAGCGACCGAGGGCAATCGCTATGCCTGTTTCCACATGCTTACCACCAGGCACCAAGTGCCCCTTTGCCTCGGACAACAGTACTAGGCCGTCCGTTGCCGCCCGAACATCCTGCTCGTCCATAGTGGCTAGGTCTCGTCGCTCCAAGTCTGTGTATTCGCCGCTCTCAAACTTGTTGTCGTTGCTAATCCACCGAGACGTGCACGCATGACCCATGCGTTGCAGCGCTTCCATCAGCAGAAGGGCATGATCTCTCGAGTGGCCAGCGATGTAGAACTGCATCCAGTCGCTCCTCCTAAGCTTAGTTGCAGCCCAGCCCTTACGCGCCGCCCATAGAGTGTCACATGGGGCCTTGCCCTGCCGGGTCCCTTGGGTGCGCTGGGGTGCCGCTCCGTCCCGGGCTGACTGCCGGCGGCGCTGGGGTCTCTGGTCGACCGAGCTCGCGATTCTGCTACCGAAACCAGGGGAAGGGGCTGAGCGCGAGGTGGATGGCGCGACTCGAGCCGCTGCTGGCTCCTGAACTGCAACGGGCGGTCCATTTCTGGTCGCGTCGGACCCACGATAGCCATGAACTGACGGATAATCTCCCGTCGAGACCCTGAGTGGCTCGCGTGCGGGTGACTCTGACAGCGTCGGTTGCAGGAAAGGCTTCGATGGGGGCATCTATTGCTGGGAGCATCGCGCATGACCCCCACGGCTTGTGGCGCGTGCTAGAGGACACCTCGAGACCGCGAGGGGTGGCTGAGTGAAGGCGTCATCGGCCGCCACATCCGTTGCCCGGGCGCGTACCGCGATTCGCCGGGTCGCCTGCTCGCGGCCTCTGGCTCTGGCTCTCGCTCACGGACTGATCTCGAAGGCAACCGAGGTACTCGACTATGGCTGCGGACATGGTGCCGACGTCCAGTACCTGATCTCGCGCAAGCTGAAGGCGAGGGGCTGGGATCCCCACCACAGGCCTGACTCCCGGAGTCTAAGCGCCGCCGATGTCGTAACCATGAGCTACGTCCTCAATGTCATCGAGGACCCGGTGGAGAGAGCAGAGGCCCTTGCAAAGGCCTTTGGCTTCGCAAGGCGAGTTTTGGTCGTCGCAGTCCGCGTGGATCAGGGCGTTCAGGGGGAGGCGTATGCGGACGGGGTTCTAACCGCGATCGGGTCATTCCAGAAGATCTATACCCAAGCGGAATTCAAGGAGTATCTGGAATCGACTCTTGGCCGCCGAATTCAGGTCGCATCCCTTGGGGTTGGTTACGTCTTCAAGGATGATGACGCGGAGCAGCAGTACTTGGCCGACCGAGCCTTCACGAGGCGCCTAGAGTACAGAGCTGATCTGGTAGCGGAGTTCACCACGAATGCCGTGGCCAAGCGGTATGTGACTCTTGCGAATCAGCTTGGGCGCACCCCTCTCCCCGAGGAGTTCCCAAACCTTACCAGGCTTTTCGAACTATTCGGCTCGCCTGCGAGGCTCGAGAGGTTGCTCCTCCATGCTGTTGATCGCGCGGCATTCCACGGCTCTCGCGAGATGCGCCGTCAGGACATCGTGACGTACCTGGCCATGCTTCGCCTTCAGGGGATACGCCACCTCCTGTGACGTTCCTCCCTCAGGCAATCCGTGAAGACCTCAAGGCCATCTGGGGCAGCTACGCATCAGCGAAAGCCGAGACCGAGCGGTTCTTGTTCAGCATCGGAAAGCCCGAGGTGATTCGTGAAGCTTGTACCCAATCAGCGGTGGGAAAGCTACTGCCAGAGGACTTCTACGTTCATCGATCCTTAGAGGATGACCTTCCCGCGATCCTGCGGCTCGTTGTGTTTGCTGCTAGGCAGATTGTTGGAGAGGTTGAGTATGACCTAGTCAAGCTGAAACTCGATGGCCGGGCCGTTTCCTTCCTTCGTTATGGGAACTTCGATATAGATGCGCACCCTGCCCTTCTGAGCGCCCTTCGTGTCTATCTCCCCCGAGCCGCGTATGCTTTCCGTGACTACACTCTATCCTCGAATCCCCCCATCCTTCACCGTAAGGACAGCCTCGTGGGTCCAGCCTATCCACGGTACTTACAGTTTCGCGCGTTGACCGAGGCCGAGGAGCGTAGTGGTTTGCTTTCTCAGGAGAACATTGGCTTCCGCGAGCAATGGGACGCGCTGCTGGCAGCCCGAGGACTTCAAATCGCGAATCACTCCCTTGTGCGTCTAAACAAGGGTAACGCCTGGGACGAGAGCAGTGCAGTCGCGGAGGGTCAAGGGTGAGCTCCTTGCCCCAAGCCATCTACCTCGACAACAACGCGACGACTCGTCCGTTGCCGGCCGTGATTGCCGCGATCGTTGAAGCCCTGGATCGCGAGCTAGGCAACCCGTCGAGCCCTCACTCAGTCGGCATGAGGGCTCGGGCCATGGTTGAGCAAGCGAGGGCCGCCGTCGCAGAACTGATCGGCGCGGACGAAGGGTCGATCGTTTTCACCAGCGGAGCTACCGAGGCCAACAACGCCGTTCTGTCGCTCGCCCTCGCTGCCCCTTCTGGTCAGCGACGTGTCGTGACTACTACTGTTGAGCATTCGTCGATCTTGCGAGTTTGCGATCACCTCGAGCGTGCGGGCGTGGAGGTGCTACGCGTGCCCGTGGACGAAGACGGCCTCGTTTCCTTGGGTTCATTGGAGGAGGCGCTGTCGCTTGCCTGCAGTCCTGGTCTCCGTGCAGTGGGCCAACGGAGAGACCGGGGTCGTCCAGCCTTTGCGTCAGATTGCTGAGCTCTGTCAAAGCCGAGGGCGTCGCACTCCACTCCGATGCCGCCCAAGCTGTCGGAAAGCTCGCGGTCGACCTGAGCGACATCCCAGTGGATTACCTTACGCTTGCCGGGCCACAAGCTCCATGCGCCGAAGGGCGTGGGTGCACTGTTCGTTCGATCGCGCCGGGAGCTTCCAGCCTTCGTGCATGGGGGAGGTCAAGAACACGGCCTGAGGGCTGGTACGGAAAACGTACCCGGCATCGTTGGACTCGGCGTCGCAGCAGCGCCTGAGGATGAGATCGCTAGATGCAGTCTCTGCCGCTATGGGGAGGCTTCGGGATGAGTTTGAAGCAACCCTTGGCGCCCAACTTGACGCGGTGACCATCAACGCGTCGCGGGCTCCAAGGATTCCCAACACCACGAGCATCAGGTTCTCAGGGCTGGATGGCCAGGCGTTGGTGGCGCGGCTCGATCGTGAGGGGGTCGTCTGCTCTCAGAGCTCGGCCTGTACCAGTGGTCGACCGGAGCCCTCGCATGTTCTCACGGCTATGGGCCTCTCCGAAAACGATGCGCACTCCACTGTGCGATTCAGTTTCGGGGAAACAAACACTCCCGAGGAAGCCCAGCTGGCCGTTCGCGAAGTCTCGGCCGCGTGCGCTAGCTTGCGCGACGCAGGCGGGGGCGCGCTGGGGAGACGTGCGTCGTGAAGTTCGGCGGCCACGAGACATTCCCGATTCGAGAAGGATGGCTGCATCGAGGCCTCACACTGCTGCTGACCGAGCCTGACAAGCTCACGGACGAGTATGCGGCGGACTGGTTGGGCGTCGGTCGCAACATGGCCAAAGCGATCCGCCACTGGCTCGTCGCTACCGAACTCGCCCGCTCGGAACTCCTCTCGACGCGGCGCAGCCGTGTTACGCCTGAGCCAACCGAACTGGCCCGACTGATCTGGGATCGCGATCGACACTTTCTCGAGCAGGGCACTTGGTGGGCCTTGCACGCAAACCTCGTGAATAATCCGCGGTTTGCATTTACCTGGGGGTGGTTCTTCAACCAGTTCACTCACTCGCGCTTTGAGCGCGCCGTCGCCCTTGAGAGCTTCCTGACTCACTTGAGACTGGGCGAGGCCCGTCCACCCAGTGTCGTGACTGTGCAACGGGACCTTGGGTGCCTCTGGCAAGCTACGCTCGCGACAATCCACCGTCATTGAGCGATGCGGAGGAGGGTCAGGAGTGTCCGCTACAAGAGCTGGATCTCTTGGTCCATTTCAAAGGAACGGGCGCGTACCAAAGGAACCGCAGCCCGAAGAGGATTCCGTTCGAGTTGTTTGGCTACGCGTGCGCTCGTGCATTTCCGAGCGCGGCGAGGTGGACGGAAGTCCTCTTGAGCGAGGCGACGTTTGAACGCGGTGGGCCTGGGCGCGTGTTTCAACTGGACGAAGAGGGCATCTTCGACTTGGGCATGCGACTACGAGGGACGGGCAACACAGGAGCTGCAGGATCATTGGCCACGCCGGCGAGCGCGCGTTTGCGAGTCAGAACATGGAGGCCGATTGAGTGGATCCAAGCCTACTACGATCGGCTGAGGGCGAGGAGCGGATGCCGCGTAGGGCTGGGCAGCATCAACGAGCGAGGCGACTCGGTCCTGTCTTCCTTCGGTCGATCAATGTCGGCCTCGATGCTGAGCATCCAGACCGCATCGCCCACTTCCGACCGACGGCTCAAGACGTTGTGCTGCTTCGTGCTCTGGCTGCGCTCGGCCCTGACTCGCGCACACCTTGTGGTCGCACCGTATGGGTCAGGGAAATCTATTGCCGCTGCCTATCTGCTCCATCTCGTAGAGAATCGTGCCTACCTCGTCCAGGATGCTGCGAGCCGTTCAGCCGAGGCTTGGAGCAGTGTCGCCAGAACTCGCTCGACTCGCCGAGAAGCGCCTACGAGCGCGGGAGAAGGGGCTCGTCCTCGCGATGCACGGGCATGTGCCCTCGCATTGCAGAAGGCTTACGTGATGCCGCGGCTGAGGCACTTCACCGGCAGGGCTAGACCGGCTCATCCGAAGGACTCGGGCCGAAGGGCGAGGGAACGCGCCCGATGCGCTGGCGGTGCTTAGGGGCATTGTGGCTCTGGCGCGCGAGGCAAGAGAAGGATCGCGTAGTCATCATCTGGGACGAGTTCGGAAAGCACCTCGAAACGATGGTTCACCGGGGGAGGCCAGCCGACCTCATAGAGCTTCAAGCACTCGCCGAGTATTCGAGTCGGTCGCAAGGGGTCAGAGGTGTCCCTGGGCCTGCTCCCTGCACAGGGGTTTGCTCAACTACGCCGCCAATCTTTCGCAGTACGTGACTATCGGGGTGGAGGAAGGTCGAGGGCCGCTTCACGATAATTCAATACGTCGATGACAGTAAGGAATTGTTCAAGCTCACGGCCGAGATAGTCTCCGCGAAACGGCCGCCCGCTGGGATTGTCCCTGAGCCCTCACTGTTGCGGCGAACTGCGAGGGATGCCAAAAGGCTGGGACTCTTTGGCGACCTCAGAGTAGGCGAACTCCAGGACCTGCTGCGTCGAGCCTATCCGGTGGAACCGACTACACTGTTCTTGCTTCCGCGCCTGGCCGCGAGAGTCGCTCAGAACGAACGCACGCTGTTTGGGTTCATCCACACTCTGAAGCTCGATCAACCGGTGTCACCAGCAGCCCTCTTTGACTATTTCGCACCCTCAATGCGGGAGGACGCCGGCGCGGGCGGGACATTTAGGCCTTGGGTCGAGACTCAAAGCGCCTTGTCCAAAGCCGCGGACATTCCACAGGGCGGAGAACTCCTCAAGGCCTCGTGTCTCCTTTCACTCGGTACGGCAGGAGAAAGGGCGCGAACGCCGCGACAGCTGTTGGAGTTTGCCGCTCGCGGTTATGCGAGGTCTCCTGGGAGCGTACGTGAGGCGATCGACCTGCTTCTAGAGCGAAAGCTCCTGCTGCATCGCCGTCACAACGACGCCGTCACCATCTGGCATGGGACTGATCTCGACCTCCGCTCGCGGCTCGAGGCCGAGAGGACGCAAGCGCGTGAAGGATTCGACCTTCTAGCGTTTGTCACCAAGGAGTATCCGCCACCCGCGTGGCGTTCGGTCGAATACAACTCGAGCCGGGGCGTTCGCCGATTCGTCGATGGGCGCTATCAGACCGATTGCCAGCCTGCGGGGTCAGGTTAGAGCCACTAGTGGCTTCCCGCCGCTTCCGGCGACTCCTGATGGGCGGGTCCACTACGTCCTTGCCGAGACGCCGGAGGAATTGGCAGAAGCAGAGACTCTTGCGCTCCAGCTGGGTGGAGATCGACGTCAATTGTTGGCGATTCCGGCCGAACCGATCGCAATTGGCGAGAACGCCCTCGAACTCTGGTGCCTCCTGCAGATGAGCCGCGACGGAGAGCTGCTTGCAGACGACCCGCTCGCGGGGGCGGAGTTGGCGCAAATGATTGACGACGCCAGGGCACACCTCCACCAACTGCTCAACCGCCTGCTGTGGCCGTCTGAGACGGGAGCGCGTTGGTTTCACGGAGGCCAAGAGCAGGTCATTCAGTCGCCGGCGGCCCTGCGGCGAGCCCTTAGTCAGATCATGGAGGCAGTGTTCCCCGAAACTCCTCGGATCCTCAACGATCTCATCGTGCGGCAGCGACCGTCAGCGGTTGTGGTGAACGCACGCAAGCGACTATTGATGGGTATGCTCGAGCGTTCTGGTGAGGAGACGCTCGGGGTCGTAGGCAACTTTCCTGATGCCTCGATGCGTAGAACCGTTCTGGTCGCAACGGGCCTGTACCGGAAGGGAGTAGCGGGTTGGGGGTATGCGAAGCCTGAGGACCTCCGCGCAGACCCGGGGCTGCGCAGTGTCTGGAAGGTGCTTAGCGATTTCTTTACGAAACCGTCGGACGAGCCTAAGGGTGTGAAGCAGCTGCTCGACCAGCTCGGAAAGCCACCCTACGGCGTTCGCGCGGGACTCCTCCCTATCCTCTTCACGGCCGCCTTCAAAGCATTCCCGCGGGTGATCGCTTTGAGCCGAGATGGGCGGTACGTCACCGACATCCTGCCAACCGAGGTGGAGCAACTGTGCCGCGAGCCTGAGCGCTATAGCGTCCGAGTCCTAGGCCTCGACCCCGGCCGCCGGGAGTATCTCCTGGGCTTCGCTGCGGCGTTTGGTGTTGCGCCAAGGGATGCGGAGTCGACGGATGTCATTCGCCTTGCCTACGAGGCCTTGGAGGGATGGAAAGCCGCGTTGCCCCCAGGCGTATGGTCGACCCGCGAGTTGCCCGAGCATGCCCTCCTCTTTAGAGACACGCTAGCCAAGGATAGCGACCCACACTCGTTGATCCTTAGGCAAGTGCCGCGGGCTTTAGGGGACCCCGACCTTCGAGATGCGGTCAGAGTGCTTTCGAGGATCACCCAGTGCCGTGGGGAACTAGAGTCCGTCACACGGAGGTATCAGGTTGCTGCGACCGAGACACTGCGCCGGTCGTTTGGAGTCGCCGAAGGTGACCTACGGCTTCCGCTCCTCGAGGCCGCCAAGCGCTGGGCCGGATTCCTTCGGAATGCCCTTCCGGATCAAACTGACGGAGTCGCAAAGGCGCTCGTATCGCGGGCTGATGGCGCCTACGAAACGGAGGCGAAACTCCTCGATTCCGTCTCCAGCCTGCTACTGGGAAAGACGCTCGATCGGTGGGATGACAGCACCGTAGTCAGCTTCGAGCGTGAAGTCGTTGCAACCGTCCGTCGGGTCGAGGAGGTTGCTATCTCTGGCGCTTCGGATGCGGAGGGCGCGGCGGGTGAAGCCCTGGCCGGCCTAGTGCAGACTCGCGTACGGCAATTGTATGGAAAGCTCGTGGACTTGCTAGGGGAGTCAGCGGCTGAGCAGTTCGCAGGACCCTTGACCACGAGAGGAGCCAATGGCCACAGTCCAAGAAGCGCTAGAGGGCCTCGGAGACCCTGAGATCCTTCACATTATCAATATCTCCGGCGGCAAGGACTCGGCGGCCCTCGCGGTCCACGTGAAAGAGCAGTACCCGCGGATCCATGAGGCGGCCATATACCTGTTCTGCGACACGGGCACCGAGCTACCAGAGACCTACGAGTACCTGCGCCGGCTAGAGGCCTTTCTAGGGAAGCCAGTTCAGAGGCTCACCGCTCTGGCCACTCACGGGATTCGCGAAAAGCCGGGAAGGACAGCGTTCGAAGTCTTCCTGAACGAACAATTCTCCGGGTTCCTCCCCAACCCGCAGGCGCGCTGGTGTACGCGCGTCCTGAAGATTGAACCCTTCGAGGCATTTGTGGGAGGGAGGCGAGCATTCACCTACCTGGGCGTGCGTGCGGACGAGAATCGCGAGGGTTACGTAGCCCGAAAGCCACCCGTGTTGTCCCATCGGCCGAACATCGTCGCAGTGTATCCCTTTAAGGATGATGGGCTACGGCTGCGGGACATCAAGAAGCTGCTTGAGCAATCGGGTCTCGGGATCCCGGAATACTACCAATGGCGTTCTAGATCGGGATGCTATTTCTGTTTCTATCAGCAGGCCGCCGAGTGGCAAGGCCTCGCGGATCGGCACCCCGACTTGTTTCAGAAAGCCCAAGGGTTTGAGCGCAAAGAGGGCCTACAGCGCTTCACCTGGGTCGCTGGTCGTACACTGGAGCAGGTCGTGGCGAATAGGCGGATCGGCGGGATACCTAGACCCAGACGACGCCGAGGGATGCACCATCTGCCACCTCTCGAGGAGTGGTTGCTAAGGAGCCGCCGGGCCACGCGCCGGCAGCTCCGGAGTTCGGAACCGAAATGTCAGCCTGGCTGCGATTTCTTCGTCACTACGGTCCCGTGCCCCGCAATGACAATATGTATGACGAGACGATTCAGCGGTCGGCTCGTCGGCAGCGGATTCAGCCCATCGAGTTCGAGCATCCGACGCAGGAAGAGATCGTCAACTGCTTCAATCAGGCGACCCCCGATCCGGTGTCGGTCATCCTCACCGGCACCGCCGGTGATGGCAAGACGCACCTTTGCCGGCAGGTGTGGAAGGCTCTCAAGGGTGACGAGAAGCGTGGGCGTCCGACAGTCCCTATCTGACGCTTCGAGTTTCACTATCCGAAGGATCGGAACGACCTGGCCGGACGTGGACGACACGAGCCTCTACCGCTCGGTGAAGATTCACTTCATCCGCGACCTGAGCGGATGGGCACCTCAGCAGGGCGCGGAGTGGGAACCGGAGAAGGAAGCAGCTGCTGCAAAGGTTCTGCCGGTCGATCTTCGATCCCGAGGCGGAGGAGATCTTCCTCATCGCCGCGAATGACGGGCAACTCGTCGAGTCGTGGCGCCGGTTGAAAGAGACCGAGGATGTGAAGCGAGCCCGGCAGGTGTTCGAGGACTTGCTCGTCGAAGATCGGCAGGAGCAACCGGGCGTGCGGCTCAAGTTCTTCAATCTCAGCCGAGCCAGTTCAGCCGAGCTTTTCGATCGGGCCGTGGATGCATTCCTCAGCCATCCCGGCTGGGAAGAATCTGAAGAAGGAAGTGCCTGGCGAAAACGACCTGTTTGGTCCGAAATGCCCGATCCGCCGCAATTACGAACTGCTGCAAAGCCGCTCTGGTGCGCGGGCGGCTTCGCTCACTGTTGGAACTTTGCGACCACAACGGGCTGCACGTTCCGATTCGGCAAATCCTGCTGCTGCTTACCAACGCCGTTCTTGGGCATCCGGATGCCAAGGATCACCTCATGTCGCCCGCGGACGTGCCCAAGCTCATCGCCGCCGGCACGGTCTCGAAGGCAAGTCTCTACAACAACATCTTCGGCGGCAATCTCTCGGAGATTCGGCGGCAGTCGATCACGATCTTCGATTACCTGGAGCGGTTCCAGATCGGCTACGAGACGTCGAACCGCGTGGACAACATTCTGATCTTCGGAGAGGGCGATGAACAGCTAGGCGCTTACTTCGACGAACGTTAGTTGCTGCAGACAGCTTTTACGGCGCCGACGCCCGCTACTACGCGGCCAAACGGGAATACATCGAGGGCACGAACGAGAGCGATGAGAAGTCGCAGGAGTTCCTGCAGATGCTCATCAGCCAGCGGCGCGGCCTCTTCTTCAAGATTCCAAAGGAAGCCGAAGATGAACTCCATCTTTGGGAACTCACGGTGTTCAAGTTCGCGGGCGAGTATCTCGATTCCGTCGTGGCCGTGCTGAAGGATGGCGGAGTGGTGAAGCGGCCGACTCCTGTCGCGACTCGTCAGGGGCTTAAACCGCGTCTTCACCGGCATGCTCATCAACAGCGACCGGGAACTCTATCTGGCGACGAGCGGCAACTACTCGCAAGCGAAGGTGAGCCGCATCCTCGTGGAACGCGTATCGGTCGATCCGAGCAAGGGTGAGAAGATCGTCTTGCGATACGATCGCGCCGAGTGGCCGCGTGCTGCTCTCGGTCTTCTTCGCGCCGACGCTTTCGCGTCGACTTTCCACCTCACGCTGATTCGCTACGAGTTCCTGTCGCGCATCGCGATGGAGGGGGCATTGCCGGCGAGCTTCTCGAAGGAGTGCTACGAGGACTCTGCTCGCCTTCAAGAGCCAGCTCATCGCCGCTCATACCGAAGCGCCAGGAAGCGGACGGAATGGACCCGGCGGACTCAGCCATCGGCCTGAACTTGCTCGCGCTGACCGATCAAGGGATGCCCGATCCGCGATTCGTCGAGATCGTCCCATGACTGCCGCTCCCGCACTCCCTTGCCGCCGCCGGATAGCTTCGACCAGTCGTCCTCGATGTGGGTGGATGAGGCCATTTGGGGCCATCGGCTCTATGACGAGCAGTCTGCCGTGGATGGTGTTTCTCGAGTTTCTGAACGTCTTCCACTACGAGGCTGGAAAGGGCCGCGCCTTCGCGGAGCCTGCCGGGCTGAACACGCTCAAGTATCGGGCGGCGCATCGGCTCCATCTGCGCAATATCCTCTTCAACAACCCGCATCTCGCGGAAATCCGGCAGACCTTCCCCAACGACACCAACCGCTGGGACGAATGGCTCAAGCGGATGAAGAGCGGCCACCGGCATCGCGCACGCCCAGTTCGATTATCTGCGGCATCACTTTCATTCGTTCGATGACTTCTGCGAGATCGTGGCGCTCATCCGCTCGACGAGCCTCGAAGTGAACAGCAACAAGCGATGGACCTCGAAGTTCGTGTTTCCTTACGGCAGAGACTGCCTTTACGAGGACCTCGACAACAACGCGTCCACCAATGATCGTCGCTTCTTTGGGCGCACGGGCGAGATGCTCTATCTCATGCTCTGCCGCGCGCAGCGGAAGGACGAATCTGCTCGCGGCGCTCAAGGCACGGCTGGCGAAGACGGACCCGACCTGGGATTCGATCATCAAGATGCCTGCAGCCCGCGGACGATGAGCAAGCTCAGCAGCGAACGTGCGAATTCCTTTCTTACCCTACGCTCAGCACCCATGCTTCGATGCACCTCGCCGAGGATTGGCTCGCCATACTGCGGCTGAACATTCCCAGCTTTGATGTGTTTCCGCATCTCGTGAATCTCGCGGGCCTTCATCTGGTCACGTATCAATTGGGCGTGTCCCGCCAGCTTCTTGGGCTCGAGACACGCCGCTCAGTCTTCATCTGCGAGGTCGTCGCGCCGAAGAAGACGCTCGTTCGAGAGATTTCCTGCGACCTCTACCAGGAGAACAATCTGCTGCCGGCGCAGGCCGTCGAGACCTTCATCTCGCAGATCGAATCGTCGCCAGCCTGGCAGCAGGCGCTCGACCGAGAACGGCGCGTTCGAGAAATGTCGGAAGATTCTGCGCGACGAGGTTCGTTGGGGCGAGGACTACGAAGGGCCGAGCGATCCTGAACAGCTCATGCACGGCGCTCCGGCAGGCGGCGATGAAGCGTCACCGCCAGCACGTCGCCAACATTCATCGCAATTACGGCCGCGACATCGGGCTCGTGTCGAAACGCGGGACGGTCAAGCTTCGCTACGCCCCAACGGATGCGCTGCTCAAGACGCTGCTGTTCGCGAACGTCGAGAAGCGCATGGAACTTCATCAGTTTCTCGAACGGCTCCACACGCGCTACGGAATCGTCTTCGGCGACAAGGAAGCGGAGCAGGTGCTGGCCAAGGGCGAGTTCGAGAAGAAGGCGTTCCAGGCGAACTCCCGTCGGCTCGAACAGCGGCTCGGCAGCCTCGGCGTGCTGAAGCGCCTGTCGGACGGCTGCGCCTACGTCATCAACCCCTACCACGGGACGGCGCAGTGAATAGCGACGAACTGATTGGCAAGGTCGCCGCAGCATACCTTCGCGACCCGTCTCTCGGAGGACGATTCGGCTGGCGTCGCCCGATACTTGCTCGATTGCCTGACCGCCGACCAGACGGCGGCCGTCGCGAAGACGATTCTGGCCGATCGCCAGCCTCTGGCCAGCTAGTCGAGATCAAGCTGCCTGTTCACTTCGTTGGGCACCAGGGCTTGCCGCCGGAGGTCTGACAGACGGAACGCACCACCTACTTCCGCAATGCCGCGTGCGAGAAATCCGCGCTTCTCGTCGCCAATACCGGCGACGACGAGGAGCAGTCGCTCAAGGAGTTGGTCCCGATCGGCGCGCCGCAGCTTCAGGCGCATCCGAACTTTGGGTTCGATCTGGCGGCCGACGGACTGCCGATCAGCAGATCAGCACAAGCAGTGGTGGATCAAGGCGATTCGAGGCGCTTGCTTGAAGTGCGATCAGTTCGCGCTCGACCGCTTCGCCGAATACGTCCTGCAGACGCGGGAGGCGATTGAGGACGGTCATCCCATTCTTTTCGCGCTCGGCGTCGCGCTTCCCGGCGCTTCACGTGCCGCGCGACACGGCCTTCTTCCGCACCCTGAACGACAAGACGGCGGGCCATCTCTCCAAGTGGAAGGCGCTCTACACGCAGGCCATCAGGAAGCGCGGCTGCTATCTCGTCAAACAGACGCCGACGCAGACGCTGCTGTTGGAAGACGATCTTGCGCGGCGCTTCGAGAAGGTGAAGGATACGATCCCCGACCGACATCCATTCGATCATCGCGGCTTTCATTCACGCCAACAGCGGCTGGAACGAGGAAGCCGCCGCTCTTGCGGAGTGTGAATGGGAGCTGATCAAGCCGCTGTTCGACGGACTGAAGCGGGAGAAGTTCAATCTCGGCAAGGCCACGCTTGAGTTTTACGACGAGCGTGAAGCCGATCTGCTAACCACATGACGAGCGCGACTACCTCGCAAGCGCTTGCGCGAAGCAAGCGCACCGATGCGCAGGACGAGGATGAGGAGTTCTTATCGGCGGCATCGCAATGAGCTGAAGGAGCAACCGTCGCTCAAGGCCAAATGGGATCGCTTCATCTTTGGTACGCCGATTGAGACCGATGATTTCCTCCAGGGCATCGCGCTCTGCCTCGAATGGCTGTTCGACCAGGACATGCCGTCCTCGAAGCGGCGGCTGACAGATCACCTGCGACCGCCGAACGAAGAAGGATCTGAAGGACCTGAACGTTGATGCCGGACTGTTTTCGCGCAGACGTTATCGCGGGCTCAAGGCGCTGTTCGGCAATCGCGTCTCCTGGGACTACGGCGACCTGATGAATTTCGAGGCGCTCAGCGAGCTTTGGAAGAAGGCCAGCAAGCCATACGTCAATCGCTCGGTCGCCAAAGCTCGGCGCTGCAGCTGAAGTTCCTCCTGGAACTGGAGGTCGGAGCTTTCGACCGGCACGACCGAAACGATTTTCAAGCAACTGATTTGGACCTATGACCCGAACGCGATCGCCAGCGAGTTTCCCGGCGACTGGTCGCGCCTCGTGCGAACACCCGCTTGTTCGATGCCGCGTGAACCGGGAGCCGGTCAGCGGCAAAGGACGGTATCAGTCGCTCGATCTCCGCAACGTCCGCACGCTCTATCCGGCCTACGGGCAGGATCGCGGCTCGTTCGTTGCGACCTACAAGAAGGACAACGACATCTCGCTGATTTGGCCGGCAAACCTCACCAAAGCCCAGGAGCGAGGGCTGTGGTGTCCGAGCAGAGCGGCCGCGAACCTGCTGACTCTATTCCAGACCTTTCAGCAGAGCTACTCGAGAGCGATCTCAGGGTTCGCCGAGGACGGCTTGGCCTGTGCGGGCTCTGGTGAAACAGGCGGAGGATTACGGCGCTCTTGCTCCAGGCGATCTGCACGGACGCCAAAGGCGACCGGAATCGCGAGCGGCTTCTGCGGCCTTTGCTTGAGATCGGCACGGTCGCCGTGGACGGCGGACGCGTCACCGCGATCGTGACTCCGTGGCATCCGCTGCGTCTCGCCGCGATGGCCAACAAGGCGCTGCAGGTGTGCTGCTCTGATTCGCCACCTCCTGACCGCGGACGACGTGTTCTTCGGGGACTCCTCCGCTGTTCTTCAAGGAACTCGAGCAGGAACTGGCGCATCCCTTCTACCCGGAGATTGTGCTGGGCTGGTATGCAACGAAGCCCGAGTTGCTGTCGCTGACCGACCATCATCTCGACTACAGCCTCCACGAGGCCCCGGTCATCAGCAACGACGGCTATGACGATACCAACGAAAGCCCCACGGAAACGTCGGCACTCATCGTCGATCTGACGAAGCGGTTTCTCTCGCTCTATCCGCACGAGCGGACGAATCTTTCCGTCGTGCTCTACAACTGCGATTCGGCCCGGCTGCCGTACGCGCTCGTGGACAAGATGACCGAACTTCACGAGGACGAGGAGGATCATGCGCTGCCAGATCATTCTCCGTCATCGCGATGGGATCAAGCTGCGGGAGCTGTACGAGAAGATCATCGAGTCGTCGGACGCGGATGTCGACTCCTTCGTCTCGAGCGAGGCAGCAAGGACTTCATGGCGCGACTGCGCATTGGCATCATGGCCGACCAGGCGCCGGTGCCCGACCCGAAGGATGGGCCTCCAGCCGACATCGTCTTCCTTCAGGACGTCATCGCCCGGCACGCCGGCCTGGAGTGGTATCTCGAAACCTGTGTGGCCGGTGGAGGCAGCAGACTTCATCCCGGCCCGCTGGTCGCGCCGTCGGCCGTCGCCGACCGACGACATGAAGTCGGTCGTCTATCTGTGCTGCCCGGTGCAGACGACCGAGGGATGGTCCTTCATCACGGCGCTGACGACCTTTCTCAAGGGCGACTGGGATGGAGTCGACGAGCAAGCGACTGCTCCCGGCCCGCAAGCTCGATTTCAACGATCCGCTGACGCCAGCATCTTCAAGGAGATTCACAATCTCGGCAATTGGGTCGTGAACTACGACGAGCTGCTCGATCGCCGGCAACTGCTGAATCAGAACGTCAAGGTGATTCGCTACAAGCAGAGCTGCAACGCAGGGCCGAAATATCCTCATCTCCTCGACGGCATCCCTGAGTCTGCTTGCGCTCGATGGTGTTGGGCCGCGTCAAGGATCTGAATCTCGAGCTCGATGATGCACGACTGCCGGGACCTCACGGAACGGTTCATCAACGACGCGAACGACATTTCCGGCGACATCGTGCTGCGGGCGGCGAAGCGCGGGCGCAACGCGAGCGAGCTGATGGGCGTCGTGCTGAGCCGCTACATGATCCGTCACGAGCTGGGCACGAACCGGCGGTTCGGCTGGTATTTCCTGGACGACTACGCCGAATGGCTCGGCCAGCGCGAGGAACAGATCGCCGACATTCTGGCGCTGTCGCCCCGAACAGACATCCGACGGAGTGCTTCAGCTCGCGGTCATCATCGCGGAGTCGAAGTACATCGATCACGGCAGCCTCGCCGCCAAACGCAAGGAGTCGCAGAAGCAACTTCGAGACACGGTGCGCCGCATTCACGATGCGATCTTCGGCGATCCAAAGCGGCTCGACCGCGATCTGTGGCTCTCGCGCTTTTCGGACTTGATGCTGAACGGCATTCAGTTCCCTGCGAACTCACCGATCGACCTGGCCGCGTGGCGCCGGGCGGTGCGCGACGGCGAATGCGGCATCCACCTGCGCGGCTACTCGCACATCTTTGTGTCCGGCCCGTCCGATGCGCCAGAGTGCTCGGACTTCGTCGCCGTCGCCGAGGCGGAGCAGTCGTAGCAGGAGGTGTTCTCCCGGGCACGACTGCGCGAATTGGTCACAAGCTATTGGAAAGGCGCGAACCCCATTGCCATTCGGAAGGCCATCGCGGGGGAAGACATTTGGAGCACGCAGATCTACCGGACACCGTCCGAAGCGCATTCGAGATCGTCCAACCGCCCACGCGGCCAGGACGCGCACTCCACCAAGGACGGCGGTGTCTCCGTGGCGGAAGCACCGGGGCCGACCGCCCACGCCCGCCGGCGGCTCGCAGCATCATCGTCCGCGACGCTTCCGGCGACGCGCGACGCCGCCAACGGAGCCACCGGTCGGGCCGGAACCAGCGCGCATGGGCCTATCCGAGTATCGGTGGACTCGTCTCGCAGGCTATCACCGGCGGCGACACAAGACAGCGCGGCGGATGCGGAGTGGCTGAAGCAGGTCGAGAGTCGCTGCAAGGGCGCGCTGCAGCAGTTCCAGCTTCAGTCGAAGCTCCTCAGGAAAGCCCTGACGCCGAACGCTGCGCTTGCTGAAGTTCCAGGGCAGCGCCAATCTCACGGTCGAGCAGGTGCTAAAGCGCCGTTCGGAGTTCCTGACCACGCACAGGCTGAACGTGATTTCTGTCCGCGCCGAGCCGGGCATCGTCGCCATCGCCATCGCCCGTCCGAATCGCCGGGTTCTTCAGCTTCCGGAGGTGTGGAAGGCTGGAACCCGGATTGTTCGCGCGGGAAACTGCAGCCTGCTGATCGGCGTGAAGGAGGAGGACAGCAGCCTTCTGTTTCTGTCGCCGCAAGTCGAACGCCCCGCACACGCTCATCGCCGGCTCGACGGGAAGCGGCAAGTCGGTGCTCATGCAGAACATCCTCTTGGGCATCGCCTGCACGAATACGCCGGCGCAGGCGAAGATCGTCCTGATCGACCCGAAGCTTGGCGTCGACTATTTCGCCTTCGAGGGGATGCCCCACTTGCAGGACGGCATCATCGACGACCAGGACAAGGCCATCCAGAAGCTTGAGGAACTGGTCGGCGAGATGAATCGCCGCTACACCGTGCTCAAGGCGAACAAGGTCGCGAACATCTTCGACCTGAACAAGAAGGCCGATGCGACCGAGCGTCTTCCGTTCCTGTGGATCATCCACGACGAGTTCGCCGAGTGGATGATGACTGAAAGCTATGCCGATGCTGTTTCCGATGTCGTCAGCCGGCTTGGTGTGAAGGCACGGGCCGCCGGCATCTCCTTGGTGTTTGCTGCGCAGCGGCCGGACGCGAACGTGATGCCGATGCAGCTGCGGGCCAATTTGGGCAATCGGCTCGTCTTGCGCGTTGACGGAGAAGGCACGTCCGAGATCGCGCTCGGAGAGAAAGGCGCGGAGCGCTTCTCGGCAAGGGACACATGCTCGCGAAGCTCGAGGGCGAAGGCCAGATTGTTATGGCTCAGGTGCCGTTTGTTGATGCGTCCTTCCTGGGAAGCGTGGTGCAAGCTATCGTTGGATAGGCTGTTGTTTCGTTGGCGGACGACCATCGGTTTCAGCGAATCTCGGGTTGGTTCAG
Organism: uncultured Acidobacteriota bacterium; assembly: GCA_963742595.1. Classification (GTDB taxonomy): domain Bacteria; phylum Acidobacteriota; class Vicinamibacteria; order Fen-336; family Fen-336; genus CAVPGH01. The sequence continues at coordinate 816,808 of CAVUMT010000005.1, forward strand.
GCAGAGAGGCGTGCGGCGGTAGGCTGATTTTGGCGGCCACGGCTCTGCCCGCGGCGTTCCAGCCTTCCGTGGCCATCGTCCGCGACATACCGGCCGTCGCGTGCGGCTTCCACCGCTGATCTGCAGGAGTGCCGAATGGTTCCTAGGGACGTCAAGCTCGCGACGACGTGTGGCTGCCAGCGCAGGGCTATCGGTCGCTGGAGTCCTGAGTAGGGGTCATACCCAAGCAAGTCCCCGGGAGGGACGCCCCTTTGCCTCTTCCCGTGAGTGTACGGCCGCTTGCCCCACTCATCTCCGCCCGATGAGCGTGGGGCACCGAAAACGGGTCAACTCCACCTACCGTACGGGCCGGTGGCAATGCGGAGGGGCGTTCTCAAAGAAACCCACAAGCCATTCCGTCAACTCCGGGTAAGCCTCGAGGTCGAGGACGAATTCTTGGCCGCGGCCAACGGTCCGGAGGTGAACGCGATCGCCGGCTAAGGACCACCGGTCCGCTCGAGCGTGGTAGCTCAGTGGAGCTCGCGCCCCCGGGAAGAAGCCGGACGGCAACGACCAGAACGATGGGCCTCTGGCCGTCGCGTGCGTAAGGCGTCGGGCACCATCATAGAAGTCGAAGACGCCAGAGCCTGGAGTTGACAAAAAGTTGACGCGCGGGAGCGAGAGGCGCTCCGTGGCGATATAGAGGGTATTCGATGGGTCGGGCGGAAACGAGTAGTGAGGATGCTCCCGTGCCCAGCGCCAAGCCTCACCCCCGCGACGAACGACGTTGTCGACCGCTGCAACGGACGCGATCTGGAGCCAGCCCCAGATGTGGTGCTCGGCGCGACCGATCCACTGCAGTTCGCTATCGACTTTCCGGAACAGGCCCCAAAACAAGAACAAGTCACCCGCCCCGACGGTGTGCTTTCTTAAGTGACCCTGCGCTGGGCCGACCTGTCCGAAGGCCGGGCGCCAACCGCGGTGTCGGCGACAGATGTCCTGGCGCAGGTCCGGATCCAGGTGGGCGCGAAAGTCCCCTCGTTGCTTTCCACGGGTTAGCTTCTCAACTACGTCGCCCAGGTCTCGCCCGCGCCACCTGAGGTCGTTGTACCGATACGGTGATGTCTTTTCGGGGATCGGCAACGCGACCATCGACCCGTCCCGGAAAGATTGGGCTGGGGCACCCCCCCGCCGAACTGTCGAACCCCTTCCGGCTCAGGATCAGCCGCATGCCGGCCGGCCCTGGCGCCGGGAACTGTCGCCGGCCGCCGATTCCGTGGGTGTCCGTGGATGCCGTTGGGCAGAGTCTCAAGGTATTTCAGAAGGGCTGCCTTTTCTGACTCGTTAGAGATGACCCGGTTGAACCGCGCGGGACGCTTAAAGGTCAAGTGCTTTGGGAACGCATGGGCACGGACCCCGTAGTAGCAGAAACGGCGGGCGACTAGGACCTGCTTGCCGCCGAGGTCCGTCAGCTTGGCAGAGTCATTCTCGCGATCGTTCACCCGGTCGAAGTGCATCGATCGCAACTGCCGGAACCGTGTCCCGCTCAATGGTCTATAGCAGTTATCGCCGTTCATGTCCCTTACCGATGCACCCTGCGCCCAGCGTGGGCGCTTAGCCCTGAAACGGCGATCCCGCCAGTACGCGGCGAAGCTGAGTGTTTCGTCCACTTTCATGGCGTAGGCGATGCGGTTGCCGTCGGCCGCCGGGGTGACGCCGATGACCCAGTCACCTGGCCGAGCCCTACGACGAATGGCAGGTTTGCAGCATGCCAGCGTGCACCATCCATGGAATGGGTTTGGCGCGAAACCGCCGTCGGCTGCAGAACGTAGGCGAATATCCGCACAGGCTCCTCTTCCGGGGATCCGTCTCCGACCAGCGAACGCGCATAATCGTAACTCTCCGAAGGTAGCGACGGACCATCTCGACAAGAAGGAAGGGACATCATCGCCGCAGCGGAGGTGGGGTGGGTTACTTGCCGCTATTAAGCGTGAATGCTATGAGCCATAGTGTTCTCCGTCACTTCCGGGTTCGCGCGCATCCTTTGCGGTCTCATCTCCGTTAGGCTGGATGTGTGCCCGTCCCTCCAACGGGTGGCCCGAAGGCCCCCTCGGCTCGCGTTTCGCGCGGTGCTCCTGATCGCGTTCCTCACTGGTCTCGGAGTCGTCGCCGCCCAGCTCTGGACCGGTCGGTCGTACTACCTCACGCCGCTTTCCGAGCGCCCCCGTCACGAGCTGTACTGGGTCCTCAAGCCCGGAGGCAGCCGCGGGGTCGTCTACGGCGCCGTCGGTCTCGCCATGATGACCGTGATGCACGTCTACTCGGCTCGGAAGCGGCTTCGGCCGCTGCGGGGGCTGGGGCCGCTCGCGCGCTGGCTCGACTTCCACATCGTTCTCGGGATCCTGGGGCCGCTGTTCGTGGTGCTGCACAGCTCGTTCAAGGTCGGCGGGCTGGTGGCGGTGAGCTTCTGGTCGATGGTGGCGGTTGCGCTGAGCGGGGTGGTCGGCCGCTACCTCTACCGGCAGATTCCGCGCACGCGCGCCGGGGAAGCGTTGAGTCTGGCTGAGACGGAGGCGGAGGCGCGCGAGCTCGCGCGGCGTCTGAAGGAGGAATTCGGCGTGGATGCTGGCGTGCTTGCGCCGCGGGAGGAGGGCGGCCGGCGGCGGGGGCTGCTGCGGGCGCTTGCGCACGTGCTGTGGGAGGACGTGAGCGGGGCGGGGCGCAGACGGCTCCGGGCGCAGACTGCGGGGCTGCGGCTGCCTCCCGCGGAGCGGCGGGCGATGCTGGCGGTGCTGGCGCAGAAGGGGGCTTTGGACCGGCGGCTGGCGATGTGGGATGAGCTGCATGGGCTCTTCGACTGGTGGCACGTCATTCACAAGCCGTTTGCGATCGTCATGTATGCCCTGGTCGTGGTGCATGTGGGCGTGGCTGTGGCTACCGGATATGCGTGGTCGCGCTGACTCGGTGGGGCGGCTGATGGGGCTCGCCGTCCTTCTTTCCGGCGTGGCGGCGTCCGGGCGGGCTCAGATTTCGCCTGGGGAGCTGAGCCGGGCGCACGCTGGCCTTGATGGCAGCACGAAGTGTCTGGAATGCCACGAGGCGGGGCGCGGGGTGGCTGCCGACAAGTGCCTGACGTGTCATACGGCGCTGGGGGCGCGCATCCAGGCTGGTCGTGGGCTTCATGCGCAGGCTGGGCACCAGGAGTGCGGGCGGTGTCACATCGAGCACCATGGGCGGGATTTCGAGCTCGTGTTCTGGGGGAAGGAGGGGCGGGCTTCGTTCGATCATGCGAAGACCGGGGTTCCGCTCGAGGGGGCGCATGCTCGGCTGCGGTGTGATCAGTGCCATTCGGCGAAGTCGCGGACGTTCCTGGGGCTGTCGATGGACTGCGCGTCGTGCCATTCCGATGTGCATCGCGGGCGGTTCGCGCCGACTTCGTGCTCTTCGTGCCACACGCAGTCTTCCTTTCGGCCGGTGGCTGGGTTCGATCATTCGCGGACGCGGTTTCCGCTGGTGGGGGAGCATCGGGCGGTGGCGTGCGATCGGTGCCATACGACTGATGCCCAGAGTGGGCGGCGGCGGCTGGCTGGGGTGGCGTTCGATTCGTGCAAGTCGTGTCATGCGGATCCGCACAAGGGGCGGCAGGGGGAGAGCTGTGCGAGCTGCCATACGCCTGCGGGGTGGCGGCAGCTTTCCGCTTCGTTCGATCATGGGCGGACTGCGTTTCCGCTGACTGGTTCGCACCGGAAGGTGTCGTGTGACCAGTGTCATCGGCCGCAGGCGGGGTCTTCCGCGCGGCTCTTCAAGGGGACGGCTTTCCAGTCGTGCACCGCGTGTCACTCGGATCCGCATGTCTCGCGTCTGGGGACAGAGCTGCACGGAGTGCCACTCGACGGAGTCGTGGAAGGCGGCTCGGGTGGGGTTCGACCATTCGCGGACGGGATATCCCCTGGTCGGGCGTCATTTGTCCGTGAAGTGCGCGGAGTGTCACCTGCCGGGTCGTCCGCGGCCTTCTCATGCTTCCTGTCTTGATTGCCATGCCGATCACCATCTGGGGCAGCTTTCTCGGCGTGCGGACGGTGGGAGCTGTGATTCGTGCCACGATCCTTTTGGGTTTTCGCGGCCGCGATTCTCCGTTGTGGAGCACGAGAAGACCTCCTTTCCGCTCGCGGGGGCGCATCGCGCGGTTTCGTGCGACTCGTGCCACCGGGTGGTGCCCGTGGCGCAGCTCGTGTCGCAGGGGCTCGCTTCGGCGGGGAAGGGGGAGACGACGCAGCTCCGGTTTCCTTCGACGTCTTGCCAGACCTGCCATCGGGATCCCCACTCGGGGCGGTTTGCGCGGGACGGGACGACGAGCTGCACGCGGTGCCATCAATCTCAACGCTGGACCGACGTACGATTCGATCATGATCGGGAGACGCGGTTTGCCCTGGCGGGGGCGCACGCCTCTGTGGCGTGCGCGCGGTGCCATCGGGATGCGTCCGGGGCTTCGCGCTATGTCGGGCTGCCCATGACGTGCGCGGGCTGCCATCAGGCGGCTCCGTGAGGGCCCGTCTCGTGCGCTTCCTTGCCCTTCGTCTTCCTGGGCGTCCTTTTGGGGATGGCGACGGCCCTGGCCCAGACGCCTCGACCTGTTGCTAGCCCGCCTGCCGTCTCTGCTTCTTCCCCGCACGGCGACCTCAAGATCGATTGCTCGCAGTGCCACGTCACGGAGAGCTGGCGGAAGTGGCCGGACAAGCCCGGGTTCCGGCACGAGCAGACGGGGTTTCGCTTGCAGCAGGCGCACGCGCAGGCGAAGTGCCTGAGCTGCCACAAGAGCCTGGAGTTCTCGCGCGTGCCCACCTCGTGCGCGGACTGCCATCGGGATCCGCACCAGGCCGCGCTCGGGTTCGATTGCCAGACGTGCCACACGCCCACGTCCTGGACGAACCAGCGGTCCATGCGGGACGCGCACGAGCGGACGCGGTTTCCGCTGCTGGGGGCGCACGCGCGGCTCGACTGCACGGCCTGCCATCGGCGGTCTTCGAACGCGGGGCCGACCGGCGAGCTTTCGAGCGCCGTCCGGGCCGAGTTCGCGGGGACGCCCACGGACTGCCTGGCGTGCCATCTGCCGGACTACCAGGCCGCTCGGGATCCCAACCACGTGTCTGCCGGGTTCTCGCGGCGCTGCACGGACTGCCACGGTGTGGCCTCGCAGCGGTGGACCGACGTCTCCGCCTTCCCTCATCCCGCCAGCTTCCCGTTGACGGGCGCGCATACCGCGGTTTCGTGCTCGTCCTGCCATACGAGCGGGTTCGCGGGGACGCCTACGCAGTGCATCGCCTGCCATCGGGACGATTACGACCGTGCTTCGAATCCCGATCACCGTTCCTCCGGGTTCCCCTTGTCGTGCGAGCAGTGCCACACGACTTCGGCCTGGACGCCGGCCAGCTTCGACCACGACCGCTTCTTCCCGATCGAGTCCGGGGCCCATCGGCGCGGCGTCTGGACGAGCTGCCAGACCTGCCACACGAACCCGGGGAACTTCCGGGCCTTCGACTGCACGGTGTGCCACGAGCACCGGCGCTCGGAGATGGACGACGAGCACGACGACGTGCGCGGGTACGTCTACTCGAGCCCCGCGTGCTACTCCTGCCATCCGCGAGGGGTCGAGTGAGGGTCGTCCGGGTCCTGTCTGCCTTTCTTTTGGTCTCCGGTTTGGCCTTCGCCGAGGCCGAGCTGCGCGTGCGCTACCGGACCGCGGACACGGTCTACCTCGACGGGGGACGGGCCGCGGGGCTCGCCGAGGGTTCGCGGCTCGACGTGGTGGCCTCCGGGGCCGTGGTGGCGGAGCTCGAGGTCACGTTCGTGGCCGAGCACTCGGCCTCGTGCCGCGTGGTGTCGGAGAAGGCGCCGATTGTTCCGGGGCAGCGGGTGGTGCGGTCGGGTACTTCGCCGCCTGTCGACGCGCCCGCACCCTCGCCTCCGCCTGCGGCGCTTCCTTCGGTCTCCGGGACGTACGGGGCCCGGCCCTGGGGGCGGCCGAGCGGGGGCGTGTCGCTGGGGTGGATGCGCTTCTTCGATTCGGATTCCTCGCCGCGGAATTTCACGGAGAAGACCGCGCGCTTGGACCTGGGCGTGCGCGAGCTGGGGGGGCGGCCGGTGGGGTTCCGCCTGCGGGGGCGGGTTCGTGACGACTCGCGGGACGGGGTGACCGGCAGCCTGCCCGCGAGCCTGCGGGACGATCGGCTGTACGAGGCTTCCTTGCAGTACGCGCCTACGTCGGGGCGCCTTGCGCGCCGAGGCGGGGCGGCTTGGGGGCGGCTTCCCGTTCTCGATCGGCGTCCTGGACGGGGCGCTGGCGGAGTGGCGCGTGGCCTCCTCGGTTTCCGTGGGGGGGATTGCGGGCCGGGGCGCGGACGCGGGGTGGCTCTCGTCCGGCTCCTCGGCGACGCGTCTCGGGGCCTTCCTGCGGGCGACGCCCGGTCGGGGTGCGCTCAACCAGACCATGCTCCTTTTCCTTCGCGACGGCGACCGCGACCGCGCGGCGGTGGAGAGCTCTTTGCGCGGTGGGGGAGTGCGCTTCGTCGAGCGGGTCCAGATCGAGCGCTCGCAGGGCATGACGCGCGTGACCGACGTCTTCGCGACGCTCGGCTATCGGGGGTCGTCCTCGACCTCGGCTGTCCCTCTCCTACGACCGCCAGAGTACCTTCGTGCTGAGCGACGCTTCGACACCTCTCGACCAGGCGTTGCGCGAGGCGCTGCAGCAGGGACTGCGCGCCTCGATCGACGTGCAGAGCGCGGGGTCGATGGGCGTCTACTTCAGCGGCGGGCTCCGGTCGCAGGAGGCGCCTCTGGGGAGCGCCTGGAACGTGGCGGGGGGAGTGCGGCACCCGCGGTTCTTTGGGCTCGCGGCGTCCGTCGACGGGTCCTACTACGTGAACGGCTTGACGCGCGGCGTCCTCGCCACGGCCCGCGGGGGCCGGGTGATTGGCGGTCTCCACTCGATCGACGTGACCTACGTCTTCTCCACGTCCTCGGCGCAGACGCCGGCTTCGGGTCCCTGGCGGATTCAGCAGTGGCTGCGGGTCCACGGCCTGGGCGCCTTCGGTCGCCACGCCTTCGTCCGGCTCGACATGGAGTACGCCTACGGCGACGATCTGAAGGGGCCCCGTCTCGGCCTGGAGACCGGATACCGCTTCTGATGTCGGAGGATGTCGTCGTCTGGATCGCGGTCGGGGCGCTCGTCGCCGGCATCGTCGTTCCCTACGCCTTGCGGCACCGGCACCGCCGTTCACGCGACCGCGAGCGCAAGCAGGAGGCCCGGGCGCTCGGGATCGATCGCCCGACCGCGCAGTACCCGCTGATCGACCCGACGCACTGCATCGGCTGCGGGGCCTGCGTCGCCGCTTGCCCCGAAGGGGACGTCCTGGGGATCGTGGGGGGCACGGCCGTGGTCATCAACGGCCTGCGGTGCGTCGGCCACGGGCGCTGCGAGACCGCGTGCCCGGTGGGGGCGATCCAGGTCGGCCTGGGCGACCTGCGCGGACGCGACGACGTGCCGCGGCTCGACCGGTTCGGCGAGAGCGGCGTGCCCGGGCTCTTCGTGGCGGGGGAGGCGGGCGGGCTCGCGCTCGTCCGCAACGCGATCGAGCAGGGACGGAAGGCGACGGAGCGGATCGCGGAGCGGTTCCCTCCACGCGCGGTTTCGGGCGAGGCGGTGGACCTGCTGATCGTCGGGGCGGGGCCTTCGGGCCTCTCGGCCGCCCTCACCGCGGTGGAGCGCGGCCTGCAGCCACCGCGTGCTCGAGCAGGAGGAGACGCTGGGCGGCTCGCTCCTGCACTACCCGCGGCGGAAGATCGTGCTCATCCAGACGGTGGAGGTGCCGCTCCACGGCCGGCTGTCGCGCGAGGAGTACTCGAAGGAGGAGTTCCTCGAGCTGATGGACGGCCTCGTGCGCCAGCACACGCTCGACGTCCGCTTCGGCGAGAAGGTGACCGGGGTGCGCCGCGACGCTTCGGGGCATCTTCGAGGTGGAGACGACTCGCGGGCGGCACTCGGCCCGCGCGGTCCTTCTTGCCCCTGGTCGCCGGGGCACGCCGCGCAAGCTCGGCGCGCTGGGGGAGGAGCTGCCCAAGGTCATGTACCGGCTGCTGGACGCCGAGTCGTACCGGGACCAGCACGTCCTCGTGGTGGGCGGGGGAGACAGCGCGGTGGAGGCGGCCATCGGCCTCGCGCGGCAGCCCTCGAACGTGGTGACGCTCTCCTACCGGCGCGACAAGCTCGTGCGCATCAAGAAGAAGAACGAGGACCGCCTGGCCCCGCTGCTGCGCGCGGGGAAGATCCGCCCGCTGTTCGGATCGCAGGTGAAGGAGATCCGCGAGGACGCGGTCATGCTGGACGTGGGCGGGGAGACGGTCGAGCTTCGCAACGACTACGTTTTCGTGTTCGCCGGGGGCGAGCCGCCGTACGCCTTCCTGAAGTCGGCGGGTGTTTCCTTCGGAGATGCTACCGGGACGCCTGACGCGAGGCCATCCGCTTCCTGAGACTGCAACTCCGTCCGGAATGGGTAGGAACGTAACGTTACGGCTCGACGGTATTCGGGTCGGCCCGCATCACCGCACGGGAAACTTCTCGAACATCGCCTTGAAGCTATCGAGGCCCATGTTCATCACGTAGCCCCACCGAAGGGCCTCCTTCGGTGTGTTTTGGCGGGCGGCTGCGGCTGCGTGTGGGCCGAGCGGTCCGAAAAAGAATGGACGTACCTTGGTGCGTCGCCTGTCTCGGAGGCATTGAGCGGCCCGGACGAGGACGGGGTCCCTCCCAAGCCGGCCCGCCAGTTCCAGGAATAGGCCCAGAGCCGATCGCTCGTCCCGGCGTGACGCCAGAAGGACAAGGCGATCCAGATCCAGGCGGTCTCGATGGCGCCAGAGCACCAAGGGCAGGACACGGGCAACGGTGGCGTCTCGGTGCGACAGGACGAGGGCCTCGGCCAGGGCCTCCTCGAGAACAGGTGGGGGAGTCTTGGGGTGCGGGGAGCTGAGTGGGGCGCCGAGCGAAGCCAGCCGGGCGCGAACGTTTTCATCATGGTTCGTCCGCCCCTCACTGCTGACCGCGACGGGGGCCTTCGCGAGCCTCTTCAGGAGGGCGGCTTGGGGATGGAGGTTCTCGGCGGCGTACGAGAGTTCCTTCCCACTGCGCCCGGCGCGCGCCAATCCAGCTGCGTGCATGGCCGCCAGCTCCCGATGCGCGGCCGAAAAGGTAACCCCGGCAAGCCGAGAGAGGTCCGACACGCTTCCGACGGAGCGGTTACCCCACAAGAGGCGGAACAACTCCCGCCGCGCCCGGCTCTTGACGAGGTAGTCCAGCATGATCTCAATATATCACAAAATGGAATAAGTAGCCCCGGTTGCTGCGCGCGGGAAAGATCCGCCCGCTGTTCGGGTCGCAAGTGAAGGAGATCCGCGAGCACGCGGTGGTCCTGGACGTGGGCGGGGAGGCCGTCGAGCTCCGGAACGACTACGTCTTCGTCTTCGCGGGAGGAGAGCCGCCGTACGCCTTCCTGAAGTCGGCCGGGGTCTCGTTCGGAGATGCTACTGCGACGCCTGAAGCGAGGTCATCGGCTTGCTGAGCGCCCGCGTCGCTATTCGATGCGGCTACTCCGTCCGGAATGGGTAGGAACGTAACGTTACCGCGCCTGTCGCTGATTGGTCCTGGGCTGTCCTGTCGCGGGCGGATACTGCTCGCTATGAGGAGGCGTCGATCAGCGGGTGTGGACGGCAGGAGGGACGGGGGCTAACATGCCAGCATCACCAGATGAGATGCGGCTCGTCTCGCGCGTTGGCGTCCAGGGAAAGGAGGCGGCAGTGAGACCAGTCCGCTTGCCCCCTTTACGCTCCCTCGAACCGAGAGACGTGCCTGCCTACCGCGTCGCCGAGGTGGCACAGTATCTCAGGATGCCCAAGGCCACGCTGCGGGCCTGGGCGCTTGGCCAGGGCCAATTCAGGCCCGTGCTCAGCATAGAAGCGAGGGGTGCGGTGCCCCTGCTGTCGTTCGTGAACGTCGTGGAGGCGTATGTGTTGAACGCCCTACGGCGTGAGCACGAGATCCCACTCCGCAAAGGGCGAGCCGCGCTTCGCCTGCTGACTCGCCTGTTCCCGGGCGAAGGCCACCCCCTGGCCGACAGGGACCTGCTGACCGAGGGAAGAGAGGTCTTCGTCGAGCACTTCGGAGCCCTCGTAGCCGCTCCCGGAGGACAGCTCGCGATTCGGGAAATGCTTCAAGCTCACCTCAAGCGCGTGGACCGCGATCCGATGGGCCGCGCATCCCGCCTCTACCTTTTCACGCGCAAGGCCGTGGACGCTCCGTCCCTACTCCGCGAACCGCGCCTGGTCATGATGGATCCCGAGATCCAGTTCGGACGTCCAGTCCTGGCTGGGACGGGGATCCCAACTCTCGTGATCGCGGACCGCTACAAGGCGGGCGAGTCGATCGCCGATCTCGCTCGAGACTACGATCGGCCCCCGGAAGAGATCGAAGAAGCGATCCGCTGCGAGCTCCCGTTCCCGACCGCAGCCTGAGTCGCCCACATTCTTCGTGGACCGCGCCCTGGGCACGGTCACGGTCGCCGAAGGCCTGCGTAGCGCAGGCTGTGACGTCGAAATCCACGACCGCCATTTTGCTCAGGACGCGAAGGACGCCGAGTGGTTGGGGGAGGCGGGCCGTCGTGGATGGGTCGTCCTGACCAAGGACCATCACATCCGGACCCGGCAGGGCGAGCTCATCGCGCTGCTTTCGGCTGGTGTCGCGGCGTTCGTGCTGACCTCGGGCGACCTCGCCGGGCGGGAGATGGCGCAGGCATTCGTCAGGGCGCTGCCGAAGATGAAGCGCATGCTGATCGGCCAGCCACGCCCGTTCATCGCCCGAGTGTCGCCCGGTGGCGTCGTCACGCTGATCGTGAGGGGGATGCCGCGTTGGTTGCGAAGGGAGCTTCGACGCCCGGGGCCGCCCGGCAGAAGCGGCTGACAGGACTCTTTAGCCTGGCGTCACTCTGGAATGTCGCGTCGATCTGGCCTATAACGCCGCACATGACCTGGCTCCACCGAACACTGCTGGCGACGCTGGCTGTCCTACCGTTCGTTGCGCCCTCGTTGGCTCAGACGGTCTCCCCGCCGCGGGCCCAGTATCCAGCTCTCCCCAGCGAGACCCCGGCCAAGTTCGTGCCGGTGACCGACAGCTTCGACCACGTCCGGCGGGACGTGATGATCCCCATGCGCGACGGGGTGAAGCTGCACACGGTGATCCTCGTCCCGAAAGGCGCCAAGGGGGCGCCGATCCTCCTGACGCGGACGCCCTACGACGCGACGAGCTTGACGAGCCATGCGCAGAGCGCGCACCTGGGGCCGATCCTGAGCGGGTACGACAACGCGACGGAGGTGATCGTCGAGGGCGGGTACATCCGGGTGGTGCAGGACGTGCGAGGGAAGTACGGGTCCGAGGGGGACTACGTGATGAACCGGCCCCTGCGCGGGCCGCAGAATCCGACGCCCGTGGATCACGCGACCGACACGTACGACACGATCGATTGGCTGGTGAAGAACGTGCCGGAGAGCAACGGGCGGGTGGGGATACTCGGGATCTCCTACGACGGGTTCCTGCCGCTCATGGCGCTCGTGAATCCGCATCCGGCCCTGAAGGTGTCGGTGCCGATGAACCCGATGGTGGACGGCTGGAAGGGGGACGACTGGTTCCACAACGGCGCGTTCCGGCAGCAGATGATGCCCTACGTCTACGGCCAGGAGGCGGACCGGAAGTCGGAGATCAAGTGGTGGACGAGCCACTACGACGACTACGACATGTTCCTTCAGGCGGGGTCGGCGGGGGAGCTGGGGCGGCGGCGCGGGCTGGAGCAGGTGGGGTTCTGGCGGAAGATGCTGGAGCATCCGAGCTACGACGCGTTCTGGCGCGACCAGGCGGTGGACAGGATCCTCGCCGAGCAGCCGCTGAAGGTGCCCGTGATGCTGGTGCACAGCCTCTGGGACCAGGAAGACATCTACGGTGCCGTCGCCGTCTACCAGGCGATCGAGCCCTTGGACAAGGGCAACGACAAGGTCTTCCTGGTCATGGGACCCTGGCATCACGGGCAGTCGATCCTGGACGGGAGCACCCTGGGCGCCCTGCGGTTCGACAGCGATACCGGGCTCTACTTCCGTCGGGAGATCCTGCGTCCGTTCCTGGACCGCTATCTGAAGGACACAGCACCTTCTACTTCCGTGCCGCCTGTCGTTGCGTTCGAGACCGGGACGAATGCGTGGCGGTCGCTTTCCTCGTGGCCCTCCGGGTGCTCATCCGGCTGCTCCGTACGGCCGACGCCGCTCTATCTCCTGCCGGGTCTCAAGCTGGGCTTTGGCGCTCCATCGGCTTCGGGTGCGTTCGTTCGAGGAGTACGTCTCCGATCCCGCGAAGCCCGTGCCCTACCGGGCCCGGCCGATTCGACCTGCCGGCGGCGGCCCTGGCTCGACCTGGTCCCAATGGCTCGTGGACGATCAGCGCGAGGCGTCCGGCCGCCCGGACGTGCTTTCCTTCGTCTCCGACGTCCTCACCGCTCCTTCGAAGATCAGCGGACAACCCGTCGCCAACCTCGTGGCGTCCACGAGCGGCACGGACTCCGACTGGGTGGTGAAGCTCATCGACCTCTACCCCGACGAGGTGGCGGGCCAGGCGCACCTGGGGGGCTACCAGCTCATGGTGTCGGCCGACATCTTCCGCGGCCGGTATCGCGAGAGCCTGGAGACTCCCAAGGCCCTGGTGCCGGATGAGCCTACCCTCTACCGCTTCGCGCTACCGACGGCCAACCACGTCTTCCGCCCGGGCCATCGGATCATGGTCCAGGTCCAGTCGAGCTGGTTTCCCCTTTACGACCGCAACCCGCAGACGTTCGTGCCCAACATCTTCTGGGCCAAGCCGGGGGACTACCGGAAGGCCGTGCAGCGCGTCTACCAGGCGCCCGGCCAGGCGAGCTTCGTGGAGCTGCCCCTGGTCACGACGCCCTGAATCGGGGAGGGGCGTAGAGCCTCGTACGCCGCACTCCTCTCCCGCATGACCCTTGCTTTGCATCACTCCATGCATCATAGTGATGCGGATATGAGGCATCTAAGGTGTCTGTGAAAGCGTTGACGGTTCGCAACTTGCCGCCCGAAGTCGCGAAGGCCATTCGCGAAAAGGCGAAGAAGGAGCGGCGAAGCCTGAACCAGACCGTGGTGAGCCTCCTCGAGGAGGCCACGGGCGCTCGTCCGAGGGACAGGAAGCCGACCGTCCACCACGACCTGGACCACCTGTTCGGCATCTGGACGAAGAGAGAGGCCGACGAGTTCGATTCCGACTTGAAGGAGAGCCGCTCGGCGATCGACCCCAGGGACTGGGAATGAGCCGGCTGCTCCTCGACACCTCGGCGTTCTCGGCCTGGGCCAGAGGATATGGCCCGATCAAGGCGCCTCTGCAGCACGCCACGGAGATCGGCGTCAGTGTCGTAGTCCTGGGCGAGCTGGCTTCGGCGTTTCGGCGCGGTCGCTCCCGCGAAGAGAACGAAGAGCGGCTGCGCCAGTTTCTATCGGCGCCTCGGGTCCATGTGTTGGGGATCGACGAAGAGACAGTGCCGCCCTATGCGGCGATTCACCACGAGCTCAGGCGGCGGGGCACACCGGTGAGCCACAACGACATGTGGATCGCGGCCACCGCCTACCAGCACGGGCTCCGTGTGCTCACGCTTGACGGCGACTTCAAGAGGATCCCACAGGTCCTCGTGGACTATATCGAGCCTCCCCAGGCTTGACCGGGACGCGGTCTCGCGTTCCCTCTTCTTGACCATTGGCGACCACCGGTCCTGATCTGTCCGAGTGTGGCCACAGACTGGGCCGGTAGCCGCTGCGCGGTCGGGACGTTGCCCAGGCGGTGGCGGGGGAGGGACAATGGAACCAGGTAAGGCGATGGATGAGTCTGCGGTCCGCATCGAAGCTCTCAGTCCGCAGGAGCGGCTCGACCTGTTGGAGCGCCTTTGGGACAGCCTGAGCGCGACGCCTGCGAACGTCCCGCTCACTGAGCCGCAGAAAGCCGAATTGGATCGGCGACTGGATTCCCTGGACGAAGATCTGAGCGAGGGGCGCGTTCTGGGCGTGCCCTGGGATGAGGTGGTGAGGGAGATTCGGACTAGACGTTGAAGCTCGTCTTTCGAGCTGCGGCCGCCGCCGACGTGGAGGAGGCGTATCGCTGGTACGAGGCGCAGCGTGCGGGCCTGGGCGACGAGTTCTTGGCCGGGGTGAAGACCTCGCTCGAAGCGGTCCTCAGTCATCCAGAAGCAGCCCCGGCTGTCCATCGGGACATCCGTCGGCTACTGCTCAAGCGGTTTCCTTACGGCATTTACTACCGGCTGGTCGACGGTATGGCCGTAGTGGTCGCGTGTTTTCACGCCAAGCGCAACCCCCGCGTCTGGCGGAGTCGACGCTGAGATGCGTTCGCCGACGCTCGAGGACTTGCGCCGCTACGCGGTATCGCGTTCACTCTTCAAACCCACGACGCTTCCCGCCGCCCTGCGGAAGCTCGGGTTCGTGCAGGCCGATCCCATTCGCGCGCCCGCTCGGGCGCAGGACCTGACGCTGCGCCATCGCGTCAGGGGCTACCGCGCCGGCGACCTCGAGCGGCGCTATCCGCGGCTCGACGTCGAGGAGGACTTCTTCGTCAACTACGGGTTCGTCTCGCGCGAGATCCAGAAGCTGATGCATCCGCGTGTGGCGCGCATTCGGTGGTCCGCCGCCGTCACGAAGCGGTCCGAAGCGATCGTCGCGTTCATCCGAGAGCGCGGCGAGGTGCACCCGCGCGAAGTCGAGGCCGCCTTTGCGCACGGCCGGGCGACGAACTGGTGGGGCGGATTGTCGAAAGCGACGACGCACCTGCTTGGCGAGATGCACTACCACGGCCTCTTGCGCGTCACGCGTCGCGAGAGCGGCACACGCATCTACGCGGCGCACGAGCACCCGCCGCGGGTCGAAGACGACGCGACGCGGCGGGAGCAGATCGATCGCCTGGTCGACGTCGTCGTGGGTAAGTACGCGCCCCTCCCGGAGCGTAGCCTGGCGACGCTCATCGGCCGGCTGCGCGAAGGCACGCCCCAGTGGCACCGCGAGCTCAAGGCCGCGATCCAGCGCGCGAAGGATCGGCTGTCGAACGCGTCAGTCGACGGCGTTGTCTGGTATTGGCCCGCGGGCGAGCGGCCCCTGTCCAGCCGCCATGCACCCACTGACGACGTGCGGCTGCTCGCCCCCTTCGATCCGATCGTCTGGGACCGCCGGCGGTTCGAGCTGCTGTGGGGCTGGTCGTATCGGTTCGAGGCCTACACGCCGGCACGTCAGCGCAAGCGCGGATACTACGCGCTGCCGCTCCTGTGGCGCGACCAGGTCATCGGGTGGGCGAACCTGACGGTCACGGACGGCCGGATCTCGAGCGAGTTCGGCTACGTGTCGGGTCGCGCGCCGCGGGAGCGAGCCTTCGGCGATGCGCTCCGCACGGAGCTCGAGCGGATGCGGACGTTTCTTGGGCTAGCGGACTAGGAAAGAGCGGCCGAGGGCGAGGTGGCCGGCGCCGGGGGAGTCTCCTCCAGGAGCGCCCGCACGCGGTCGAGCAGCACCGCGGGCGTGAACGGCTTCTGAAGGAAGGCCACCTCCGCCTCCATGACGCCGTGCCGCAGCACCTCGTCGTCGGTGTAGCCCGACACGTAGAGCACCTTGATGCCCGGGCGGAGAGGAGCCACGCGCTCCGAAAGCTCGCGGCCGCCCATGTGGGGCATGACCACGTCGGTGAGGAGCACGTGGATGGGGCCAGGGTGGCGCTCGGCCACGAGGAGAGCTTCGCCGGCGTGGCGGGCGGCGATGACGGAGTAGCCGCGCTCTTCGAGCGTCTCGCGGGCCAGGTCGCGGACGACGTCCTCGTCCTCCACGAGGAGGATCGTCTCGGTCGGACGTTCGTCGGTGGGGCTCGCGGGCGGGGGGGAGTGGGGGAGTGACTCGCCCGGCCATTCCGCCTCGTCGGCGGCCCGGACGGCTTTAGGGAGGTAGACGCGGAAGGTCGTGCCCTTTCCCGTGGCGGTCTCGAGGGAGATGTAGCCCGCGCTCTGCTTGACGACGCCGTAGACGGTGGCGAGGCCCAGGCCCGTGCCGCTGCCCACGGCCTTGGTCGTGAAGAAGGGCTCGAAGATGCGCTTCTGGACTTCCGGGGCCATGCCGAGGCCCGTGTCCTTCACGGACAGGAGGACGTGCGGGCCCGGGTTGGAGCCGGGGTTCAGTCTGACGAAGGCGTCGTCCAGGTCGACGTTCGCCGTCTCGAGGGTCAGGGTGCCGCCCTGGGGCATGGCGTCTCTCGCGTTCACCGCGAGGTTCATAAGGACCTGCTCGATGCGGCCCGGGTCGGCGCGGATGGGCCAGAGGCCGGGCTTGGCGACGGTCACGAGTCGGACCTCCTCGCCGATGATCCGGCGGAGGACGCCGTCGAATCCGACGATGATGGAGTTCAGGTCGAGCGCGCGCGAGGCGAGCACCTGCTGCCGGCTGAACGAGAGGAGCTGGCTCGTGAGCTCTGCTGCGCGCTCGGCGGCCTTGCCGATGGCGACCGCCCTCTTCTGCATTGCGGGCTCCCTGGTCCCCCGGACGAGCAGGCCCGCGTAGCCGATGATGGCGGTGAGGAGGTTGTTGAAGTCGTGGGCGATGCCTCCCGCGAGGCGGCCCACCGCTTCCATCTTCTGGGCCTGGCGGAGCTGGGATTCGAGCTGGGCGCGCTCGCCGATGTCGGCGAGGACGCCGATCGTGCCCGTGACCGTGTCGCCCGGACCCTTGACCGGGGCGACGGAGAGCGAGACGTCGACGATCGTGCCGTCTTTCCGAAGGCGCTGCGTCTCGACGCCCGTGAAGCTTTCGCCTTTCAGGGCCCGGTCGATCAGGCGGCGGGCTTCCTCTTTTCCAGGCTCCGGCACGACGGGCAAAGGCAGGCCGACGACCTCCTGAGCCGTCCAGCCGAAGAGACGCTCGGCGGCGGGGTTCCAGTTGCGAACGCGGCCTTCGACGTCGAGCATGACAACGGCGAGGGGTGAAGCGTCGATCAGCGAGGCGAGGTTCTCGTTGGCTTCGCGCAGGGCCTCCTCGCTCTTCCGCAGCTCCTTCGTGCGCTCGCCGACCTGCCGCACGAGAGCCCGGTTCCAGAGGGTGACCGCTGCGGCGCCGCTCGCGAGGACGGCGAGGAAGCCGGCGAGCGGCCAGGCCAGCGTGCGCCAGTTCCAGGGGACGGGCCGGATGGCGAGATACCTTTCCACCAGCCGGTCGCGTGTGCCATCGGTGCCCAGCCGCGCGTACGCCTGGGGGATCCACGCCAGCTCCTCCGCGCGGCCCTTTCGCGCGGCGAGGTGGTAGGAGTTCGACCGCGCCTGGATCTCGACGAGGTTGTGGATCTGGAGCTCGTTCGCGAAGTAGCGCAGCGTCAGGGCATTTCCTACGGCCACGGTGGCCTCGCCGTGATCGACCATCCGGAGCGCCGCGGCGTGATCGGGCGCCGGCCGGAGGACCGGCCGCCGCTCCAGCGGGAGGTTCCGGAGCATGTCGTGGGTGGAGCCGTTCTCCTCGACGGCCACCACCTCCCGGTCGAGGGCGTCGAGAGTCTGCGGGTAGGACGCGCGCCCGGCGCGGAAGCTGAGGCCCTGCTTGAGCGTCCAGGTCTGCACCAGGAGGTCGTAGCGGGCGGCGCGCATGTCGGAGTAGGCGAGCGACATGAGGTCGACCCGGCCGTCGTCGAACTCGGCGAGGACGTCTCGCCAGGGGCCCAGTCGGATCTCCACGTCCATTCCGGCGTGTCGCGCCAGCTCGCGCACGAGGTCGACGTTGTAGCCCTCGGCCTCACCGCTGGGGCCGATGTACTCGTAGGGCGGGAATCGGTGGTCCCCCCCGTAGACCAGCGCCGGCGCGGGCTGGCCCGTCGAAGAAGTCGCAGCGAGGAGGAGGCCCAGGACGAGCGCGCCGGTCGGCCCGACGGGACGGCTCAGAACCACGGGAGGCCCAATCGTCGAGGATCCCTTGTTCAGCCCTTGGGCTTTGGATCTCCGCTCGTGGTGGGAGATCCGAGGCCCGCGCCGATCGCCTTCCCGAGGAGCACCTGCATCCGCTCCCGGCTCTCCGCGGGCAGAGTGCGAGCCCCACGGGCGAAGAGGTCGAGGGCGCTCTTGTCCTCGAAGGCGAAGGGCGTGCGGCGGGCGCGCACTTGCTCGTACTCGCGGAGCAGCACGCGCTCGGCGGGGCTCAGGCCTTCCAGCAGGGCTTTTCCGAGCGCGCTCAGCTCCTCCTGCTCCTCGGGGGTGAGGGCCGAAAGCCCGCGGGCCGTGGCGGTGCCGGCGGCCTGGAAGAGCTCCGGCGGGTCGGGGGGGACGCCGCTCGTCGTCCGGGCCATGAGAAGGCGGAGGGTGTCCGCGGCGAGGTGGGGGAGCTGCTCGGTGGCAACCTGCAGGGCCTGCTGCTCGCGCGCCTTCATCTCGCGGGTCTCCGCGAACTTGGTGACCTCCGTGAACGCCGTGTTGCCGATGGTCTTCGCCTTCGGGGACCACGCTTCCCAGTTGGTGTAGACGAGGAAAGCCCCGACGACGAAGAGGCCCGTCCACGCGACGCGCTTCCCCCAGAGCCGGGCGGCGGGGAAGTAGGAGCTCTCGCTCGGCCCGTCGTACATGTCCTCCTGCTCCACCGGCTCGTCGTCGATCTTGGCCATGCGGATGACGGGGAGCTCGTTCGTGGGGGGAGGGGGCCGATGCGTCTCGCGCGGGGGCGCGGTGTAGGCGACGCTCGAGCTCGAGGACACGGGCTCGCTCCACGGCGCCGGCGAGGCGGAGGCCGGGCGGTTCCGGCGTACGAGATCCTCGATGCGGCCGCGGAGCGACTGGGCCCACCCCGAGATCCCCGCGCCGAGACTCCGGGCGGACTTCTGGACTCTTGCCATCACCGAGCCTTCCGCGTCCTGCGGCTTCAGGGGGATGATCGGGAGGTCCTCCGTCGGGGTCGGCCTCGCGGGAGCGTCGTCTCTCCACGAGACGGACGGCTCGTCGGCCAGCGCCTGCACCGGCGTCGGCTCCGGCTCCGACGGGACGAAGGAGGTGCGAAGCTCCTCGCGGGGGGTCTCTCGATCGATCGGGGCGGGACGCCTGGCGGCACGCGCCGCGTAAGCCTTGCGGAGCGCATGCCACAGATCCCCGGACACGCGTTCGAGCACGTCCAGGGACTTCGAGAGCACGACCCCGATGACGTTCAGGACGCGCACGACGCGCTCGTCGAGAACTATGGGACGCGGCTTGCGGTAGTAGAAGTCGTCGTCCGGCTCGTCCTCCTGGAATCCCGGCGCCGTCGGCGTGTACGAGTAGGCGTCTTCGCGGCTCGAGGAAGGCTGGGAGGTGTAGGACGGGGACCCACCGTGGTCGAAGTGCTGGTCCGAGTAACCCTGTCGAGGCACGGGATCGTCGGCGATCGACTGGACGGCTCTCGGTGCTCCGATCGACGGCGGCGCCACCGCGTCGGACCATTGCGAAGGCTCCGGATCCCACGTCCGCGCGGGCTCGGGGGGTGTCGGCTCCGGGGGAGCGAACACGGCGATCTCGTCCTGCGTGGCGACGACCACGTCCTCCGTGGGGGGCGCGAACGGCTCGGCCGGCTCGGAGGGTGCGTCGAAGAGCGCCGGCGGGTCGGCGGCGGGCTCGTCGACCCACGCCTGGGGAGCCTCGGGCTCGGGTGCCGCGAGCACCGGAGCTGCGTCAAAGTCCGTCGGGCTGATCGGAGGGCCTTCGTCCACCGTGGGCTCCGGCGGGGCGAGATCCGCAATCGGCTCCGGCGGCAGGTCCGGAACCGCCGGTATCGCCACGGCGTCGAGCACCATCGACGAGGGCTCGAACACCGGGCTGGGCTCGAACACCGGGCTGGGCTCGAACACCGGGCTGGGCTCGAACACCGGGCTGGGCTCGAACACCATCGGGCTGGGCTCGTCGATGACCGGCGACGCCACGGGCTCGGGTGCCGGACGGGGCGTCGCGGGCCGCAGCTTCTGGCTCTTCGGCGGCGGCGGAACGAGGGGCAGCACGCTCGAGGGCTTCCGCGGCTCGCTCTTGTCCTTCCTCGGCGGAGGTGGAACGAGAGGCAGGACGGTCGAAGGGGATGGCGCGGCCGGGGCGTTCTGCTCCGCGTACTTGGCCGCGGCCTGCTGCATCGCGAGAAGGTCCTTCAGGGGGCGCCAGTTGCCCCCCGCCGCCTGCACCATGGCCTTCTGGTCGACCTTCCAGGTGGTCAGCCCCTGCTGATCCACCATCAGGATCGTTCCGTCGCCGAGCCGGAGCCTGTACCGTCGGGGCACGGATAGAGGCTACAACGGGTCGGCCGGAAGGGGAATCCCTCGCCCTCCCGGAAGTGAAATTTGTCACTCGAGAGGTCGCGGCACGAGGGGGAACGAGCCTGGAGAATACATGTTGTAGGACTAAAGAATACGTGCTGTAATACAGGCATGCCGCGCGAGCTCATGACCCTCAGGTTGGACGTCCGGACGCGCGTCCGGCTCAGGGGCGCGGCGAGGAGACGGGGGATGACGCCGTCGGCGGCCGCCCGAGTGGCGCTGGACAAGTGGCTGGAGGAGGACGCGGCCGCGGCGAGTCTCCGGCCCTACGACCTGGTGAAGGATCTCGTGGGCTCCGTCGCAGGGGGCGACCCGGGTCGGTCGTCGCGGGGATCCCGGGCCATTGCCTCGATGCTCAAGGCGA
Source organism: uncultured Acidobacteriota bacterium (assembly GCA_963742595.1). GTDB lineage: Bacteria > Acidobacteriota > Vicinamibacteria > Fen-336 > Fen-336 > CAVPGH01. The sequence continues at coordinate 837,582 of CAVUMT010000005.1, forward strand.
GGCGCCGCCCGCGGCCATGATCCTGGTGGATGCGGGACCTCTCGTGGCGATCGTGGACCGGCACGACCGGCACCATCGGCGGTGCCTGGCCGCGCTCCAGGCCATCGACCGGCCCTTGGCGACCGTCTGGCCGGCGGTGACGGAGGCCCTCTACCTTCTACTGGACGTCCCGGGCGGACAGGATGCGGTGCTGGGGCTTCTGGACCGCGGGGCCGTCCGCATGGCGCCGCTCGATCAGGAGGACGTGCCCCGCATCCGCCAGCTGATGTCGAAGTACGGGGACCAACCCATGGACCTGGCGGATGCCGCCCTCGTGCGGGTCGCGGAGCGCGACGCGCTCGACACGGTCTTCACGATCGACAGGCGGGCCTTCCAGGTGTACAGGATCGGGAAGCGCAGGACGTTCCGGATCATTCCGAAGGGGTGAATTAGAATCCGGCGCAAGCGGCGGCGATTCGCCGTCGCCAAAGGGAGAAGACATGACCAGGAACCGAGTTCTGTCGCTCGTCGCCGTCGGTGGATCCGTGATTCTCGGCGCGTGCAGCGAGAGTAAGCCCGCGCCCGCCGCGAACCCCCCGGCCACGACGGCCGCCGCCAGCAGCGAGACCAGCGCCTCGACGAGCGTCGCCGCCGGCGACTTCGGCGTGCCCGAGTGCGACGAGTACATGAAGAAGTACGTCGCCTGCATCGAGGGCAAGGTCCCGGAAGCCGGAAGGGCCTCGATGAAGCAGGCGCTCGACGCGCAGAAGGCGGCCTGGCAGCAGGCGGCGTCCACTCCCGAGGGCCGCAGCGGGCTCGCCATGGGCTGCAAGGCGGCGTCCGACCAGGCCAAGACGATGGTCCAGGCCTACGGGTGTAGCTGGTAGCACGCCGTATCGATCCCACCGGCTGGGCGCACTCGGCCGGTGGGATCCCGTGCGCCTATCCCTTGGGTCCCCGAGCTTTCGGCGCCGCCGGCCACAAGTACTCCCGAACCCGTTCGACTGCCTTGGGTCCGAGAGACTCCGCGGCTTGCACAAGCCGAGTACAGGCCTGGTGCAGGAGCGCCGGAAGCTTCCGGTCAACGGCCTCACCACAGATCGGGCAGACACCTGATTGCGCCTCGAGCAAGGCCATTCGATCGCCGGCCGTCGCCGTGCTCTCGCGCCGGCTGATCCGCTGGCGCGTCTTGTAGAGCTTCAGCCATTCTCGATGCTGCGGGGTCTCACGCCGGCCCGTGGGAAACGGTGGAAGACCGTCCGGCGCGTCCGCGACGCCGTACTTCGTGCAGTACGCCCGGACGCGCGCTCCGTACTCGTCTGGGCTGAGCCGTGGCCGACCCCTTACTGGCATCGTCACTGGGGGTTGTCGCACACCCGCGACATTATGTCAACCTATTAGGAACTTACCTAATATATCTTATCGGCCCTTCCAAATCGCGAAAAGGGGCTTTTCGGGGTTTCCCCGGGTGCGCTAGGCCTTGTCCGAGGGATCGATGACGCGAAGCCCCTTGAAGTACCCGCGATAGAAGCCCCGATCGCGCGCTAGGAGAATGTCCGCTTGGAGCATGGCGTGGGCGCCGACCAGAAAGTCCGCTACGACCCTCTTGGCCTGGCGTCCCTCCATGGCGCTCGAGGAGAGCTTCTTCGTCGCACGCGCCCGCTCGCGCCAGAGACGGCCCGCGAGGGTCGACGCTTCCGGCCGTGTCGCCTCGAAGACGACCCCGAGCACCCGCATCGCCGTCTCGAAAGGTCCGTCGGCCGCGAAGTTGGCGCGCACCTCGGCCCAGACCACGTCCGAGGCCACGAGTCCGCCCGCGTCGTAGGCCTTCCGGAGAGCCTCCTGCGATGCCCTGCCGAAGGTCTCGTCCCCGGTCAGGACGTCCAGGAGTACCGAGGTGTCGACGGCCGTCCTCACCGTCGTGACTTCGGCCGCGTACGCCCGGGTCGCGACGGCGGATCGTCCGCCCGCGGGCCACGGAGATCCTCGATGAGAGCGTCGACGGAGGCCCGGGCGGCGAGGCTGCCGAAGACCTGGTCGACCGGGTGCGATCCCCGCGTGCCCTTGCGCAGGAGCGCCCCCTGCGGGTGCTTCTGGAAGAGGACCGGCGTGCCCGCCTCGAGCCCGAGAAGCTCTCGGATCTCGATCGGTATCGTGACCTGGCCCTTGCTGGACACGGTGCTCTTCATCGGGTAAAGCGTATTACCCTTTACTTTAGGTGTCAAGGATTGGACGACGGCGGTTGCCCTGGCCGCGGTCGCAACGATGATGTCGGTTGCGGCGATCAACGCCCTCGCCGGTCCGGCATGAGGACGGGTATCGTCGACCGCCCAAGGCGCCTGTAGATGTCGCGGAACTCGCCGTCGAGGGTCAGCAGGACGGAATCCTGCTGCTCGGCCATGCGGACCAGGCAAGCATCGGCGAGGTCCATGCGCGCCGATCGGTACCTGGCCATCAGGCCCCGGACCGCGTCCACCTCGGACTCGAGCCGGAACGACGGCCGAATCACTCCCCGTCCGACCAGTTCCAGGACCTTTTCCGGGCCCCCCGGAACGGATCGAACCAGGTAGGCCGCCTCGGAGAGGACGGCCTCGCAGGTCAGCGCGGGCGGGGTCACGGACGCCAGGCTTTCGACGGCCCAGCGATGGTATCGATCCCGGCGATTGAGGAAGGCCACGATCGGCCCGGTATCGATGAGGGTCGCTCTCACGAGCGGCCGTATCCGCGGAGCCGACGGGGGTTCGAGGCAAGGTCCGCGGAGCCGTTGAGGCTCCCGGCGAGGTCCGCGGCGAGCTCCAGGCACGAACCCGGGAGCGCCTGGCCCTCCTCGTCCAGGTGCTTCTCCAACGCCCGTCGAACCACGGTGGAGAGTGCCACTCCGCGCCGCCTCACCCGCGATTCCAGGCGGGCCGCGAGGCCCGCCGGAAGCTTGACCGTGATCGTGCGCATCGTTCCTCCTGGTAATACCCGCATGACACTCCCATATTACCAGTCGCGCAGGACTCCCGGGGTCCGGAGCCGGCGCCCCGTCGTCCGAAGCCACCTCACGGAGGGCCGGACATGTTGTCGGTTACAATGAGTGTTGCATGATCGTCTGCCTGTCCAAGGGAGCGTGATGGCCAAGAAAGTCCTCTGCGTCGACGACCACGTGCCCACGCGCGCCCTCATCAAGACCATCCTCGAGGCCGAGAAGTCCGAGACGCTACGAGGTCATCGAGGCGGGCACGGGCACCGAGTGCCTGAAGGCCGCGGACACGCAGGGGCCCTTCGACCTGGTCCTGCTCGACGTCAACCTGCCGGACATGGACGGCTACTCGGTCTGCCGCGCCCTGCGGCACGTGGACAAGAAGGTCCCCATCGTCTTCGTCACCGCCAAGGGCGACCTCAAGGACTACACCGCCGGGCCGCGAGGCCGGGGGCGACTCCTACCTCGTGAAGCCCATCGCCCGGGCGGCCCTGCGCTCGATCGTCAACCTGTTCACGAGCATCGAGCGGGCGGAGCGGGAAGCCGGCGGGGCCTGACCCCGTGATCGGCCGTGAGGCGCCCTCGGGCCACATCGCCCTCGTCCACGAGGACGTGGAGCGGGCCGAGGCCCTGGCCCGGATCGCTCCGGACCGCCGGGCACCGGGTGACCGTCGTCCCCCCGGGCCGGCGCGTCGTCCAGGGCGTCCTCGAGTGCGCGCCCGACCTCCTGCATGGGCTCGCTCTCCCTCGTCGACCCGACGCTCGGCACCGTGGTGCGCGAGCGTGCGGCAGGCGCTCGGGCCACGAGCCTGCCCGTGCTCGTCCTCTACCAGCACGACCCTCCGGACGCCCCTCCGGAGACGGACGAGATCCTCCGCGAGCCCGCGGACGCCGGCGGAGCTCGAGCTCCGCGTCGGGCGGCCTGCTGCGAGGCGCAGGCGGAGAGGAAGCATGCTCCAGCGCAAGATCGCAGGAGCTGCTGGGGCTCTACAAGATGTCCTGGGCCTTCTCCCTCGCCGGAGGCGCCGAGGCCCTCTTCGGCCACCTCGCGCGGCAGAGCGCGGAGCTGCTGAAGGCCGAGAAGGGCGTCGTGTTCCTCTTCGACGGCGAGCGCCGCCAGATGGTCGCCCAGGCCCCCGGGCTTCGGCCTCGCCCCGGAGCAGGTCGAGCGCGGCTGCGCTACTCGGTGGACGGCGAGGCCCGCTCGCGCTGGAACTTCCGCAAGAACGGCCCCCTCGTCTCGAACAAGGCCCAGGCGGACACGCGCCTGCTCGCCGACCTGGTGGCCGAGCTCGAGCTGCAGTCGCTGCATGATCGCGCCCATGACGCGGGGGCCGGAGATCCTAGGGCCTGCTGATGGTCGCGGACCGCACCGCGCGCACCGCGCCCTTCACCGACGAGGACCTGAACCTGCTCCTGGCCCTGGCCGGCCAGGCCACGGTGGCCGTGGAGAACCATGCGCCTGCACGAGGAGATCAAGCGCGCGAACGCGCATGCTCCAGGAGTACGACCGCCTGAAGAGCGAGTTCGTGGGCATCGTGGCCCACGACTTCCGCCGGCCCCTCATGGCCATCCGCGGCTTCGCCGAGCTCGTGCTCGAGGAGCCCGAGCTCACGCACGGAGAGCCGCCAGGAGTTCATGCGCACCGTGATCAGCGAGACCGAGCACCTCGCCCTCCTCGCCAACGACACGCTGCTCATCACCCAGATCGAGACCGGCCAGTTCTCCTTCAACTTGAGCGAGGTCGACCTCGGCCCGTTCATCCTCGACGCCGTGCCCCTCGGGCTCTCCGAGCACTCCGTGCTCATGGACGTCCCCGCCGGGCTTCCCGAAGATCGTGGCCGACCCCGAGCGGCTGCGCCAGGTGCTCACCAACCTCACCACGAACGCGGTCAAGTACTCCCCCGCCGGCGGCTCCATCACCGTGCGCTGCCGCGAGCGCGGCAGCCAGCACATCGTGATCGAGGTCATCGACCACGGCCTCGGGCATCCCCCCGGAGCAGATCGGCCGGCTCTTCCAGAAGTTCCAGCGCGTGCGCACCGACGAGCACTACGACGATCTCGGGCACCGGCCTCGGCCTCTACATCTGCCGGCTCATCGTGGAGGGCCACGGCGGGCAGATCTGGGTGGAGTCGGAGTTCGGCAAGGGCAGCACGTTCGGGATGGCGCTGCCCCTCGACGCCCGCCAGCACCAGAAGCCGGTCAAGGCGGCGGACGAGGGAGCCGCAGCGGGCGCTCCCGCCCACCGGACGGACAAGCCCGCCTGAGTCAGGAGCGCCGCAGCCGGCGCTCCACCTCTTCACGGTCGGCTCGATCTCCACGGGAGGGTTGCGGCCGGCGGCCCTTGCGCGAGTGGAAGCGGATCACCGTCTCCGCGTCCTTCAGGACGTGGCCCGGTGAGGACGGCCACCACCGACGCGCCCTTCGCGGATGACGCCGCGGCGGACGAGCTGCCGCACTCCCGCCACGGAAGCCGCGGAGGCGGGCTCGCAGCCGAGGCCCGCCGCGTCGACCACCGCCTTGGCCTCGAGGATCTCGCGGTCGCGTGACCGCGGCCACCACTCCGCGCGTCTCGCGGATCGCGCGCACGCCGCGGTCGAAGCTCGCGGGATCGCCGATGCGGATGGCGGTGGCCACCGTGTCCGCCTTGACCCGGAAGCGCCGACGGAAGCCGGTGCGGAAGCTCCGGTAGAAGGGATTCGCCCCCGCCGCCTGGATGGCGGCGAGCCGAGGGACGCGGCGGATGAGGCCGAGTGCCTTCGCCTCGCGCAGGGCCTGGCCGAAGGCCGCGGTGTTGCCGAGGTTGCCCGCGGGCACCACGATCCAGTCGGGCGGGACCCAGCCGCGCTGCTGCAGCAGCTCGAAGACGATCGTCTTCTGCCCCTCGAGCCGCCAGGGGTTGACGGAGTTGAGGAGCGTCATCCCCAGCGCCTCCGAGGCCTCGCGCACGAGGCGCAGGCAGGCGTCGAAGTCGCCGCGGACGAGGAGGGTGCGCGCCCCGTAGGCGAGGGCCTGGGCGAGCTTCCCCGCCGCGACCTTGCCCGCGGGCACGAAGACGAGCGCGGGCAGGCCGGCCTGCGCGGCGTAGGCCGCCATCGACGCCGAGGTGTTTCCGGTGGACGCGCACGCGACCGCGGTGGCCCCCGCGCGCACGGCCTGCGTGACGGCCACCGTCATCCCCCGGTCCTTGAACGACCCCGTGGGGTTCTCTCCCTCGTGCTTCAGCGCGAGGTCGCGGACGCCCGCGTAGCGGGAGACGCCCTCGCGCCGGTAGAGCGCCGTCGCCCCCTCGGGATGCGTCACGAGCGGACCCGGCCCGGGCAGGACGCAGCTCGCGGAACCGCCAGACGCCGCTCCCCTGCCCCGTGGGATCGTCGAGGCGACGGCGGTCGAAGCGGCCGCGGAGGATGCGCGCCCGACTCCGCCGGGTCCTGCCGGATCTCCAGCAGGCTGCCGCAGGGGCACTGGTTGATCCGGGAGAGGATGGGGAACGTGCGGCCGCAGAGAAAGCAGGCGAGGGTGGTCACTTGATGAGGCGCGCGCCCTGCTGCGTCCACCCTCGCCTCGTGGGCGGCGGCGGCGAAGCCCGCGCGGCTGATAGGCGTCCTCGAAGGCCGCGGCCACCGCCCCCGAGAAGCCGGCGGGGACGATGGCGACGAGCGTCGGTCCCGCCCCGCTGACCGTGACGCCCACCGCCCCCGCCTCGAGCGCGGCGGCCCGCGCCTGCGCGTATCCCGGATAGAGCGGGGCCCGCACCGGCTCCGCGATCCGGTCGCTCATCGACGCGGCCACGAGGTCGGCTTCCCCCCGCTCCAGGCCCAGGACGAGCCCGGCGAGGGTCGCGGCCTGCGTGACGGCGTCGGCGCGCGGAGACCTGCGTGGGCAGCACGGCGCGCGCCGCGGCGGTGAGCGACCTCGTACGACGGGGTGACGAGCACGAGGGCGAACGACGGCGTGCACGCGGATGCGGCAGAGCCGCGGGGGAACGCCCGAGACGAGCACGGCCCCGCCCGAGGAGCGAGGGCGCGACGTTGTCGGCGTGGCGGCCCGCCACCACCGCCTCGGCGTCGAGCGCCGCCTCGAGCAGCACCTCGATGCGGAAGGCCGGAGTCGAGAGCGGCGTTGGCCGCCACCGCCCCCGCCACCGCGGAAGCAGCGCTGCCCCCCATACCTCCCGACAGCGGCAGGCCCTTCTGGACGCGACAGCTCCAGGCCGGCGTGCGTTCCCCGCCCGCCGCAGGACCGCGGAGGCCGCGATGGCCGCGGTGTTGCGGGCGGCGTCGCGCGGGATCCGGGGATCGGAGACGGAGACGACCGCACGCCCGGCGGCCGCCGTCGTCGCCGCGACGACCGTGTCGCCCTTGCCGGTGAACGCCATGCCCAGGCAGTCGAAGCCCCGGCCCGAGGTTCGAGGTCGAGCCGGGCGCGTAGGCCGTGGCGCGGTGCATCCCGCCACGATACGCATCCGAGGGCGAACCGGGCGCGTCGGAGACGCGCGTGCTACGATCGATCGGATGGCCACTCTCACGCTCGTGCGGCCACGCCTCCTCGACCGCTACATCGTGCGCGAGATGATCGCCCCCACGAGCCTCGGCCTCCTCGTCTTCACCTTCATCCTGCTCATCGACCAGATCCCGCGGCTCCTCGCGATCCTGGTCGCCCGGAGCGCCGACCTCTGGACGATCGTGCGCGTCTTCCTGAACCTCCTCCCGAGCATCCTCGCCGTCACGGTCCCCATGGCCTTCCTCCTGGGGGTGCTCCTCGCCTTCGGCCGCCTGGCCAGCGACAGCGAGATCGTGGCCCTGCGCGCGGCGGGCGTGAGCCCGCTGCGCCTCCTCGGGCCGGTCGCTCCTGCTCTCCGCCGGGGCCTTTTGCTCACCCTCTACATCAACGCGGTGGCGCTGCCCGCGGCCAACCAGGCCCACCGCGAGCTCGTCTTCAACCTGGTGGTGACGCAAGGCCACGCACCGTGGTGAAGCCCCGCACCTTCACCGACGAGCTCCTGCCCGGGCGGATGATGCTCTACGTCTCCGACATCGACGCCCAGACCGCGGACTGGCGGAACCTGCTCGTCTACGACAACCAGAAGCCCAACGAGCCGCGCCTCATCCTCGCCCGGGCGGGCGCCTCGTGATCGAGAAGGAGCGGCAGAGCGTCCGCCTCGAGCTCGCGGACGGCACCGAGCACACGCTTCTCCACGGTGAGCCCGCGCGACTACCGGCAGTCGCGGTTCGTGACCCTCGGCTTCGACCTGCCCTTCGAGCGAGTTCTTCCCCAAGATCCCGCTCTCGAAGGGCGACCGGGAGATGACGCTCCCGGAGCTGCAGGCGGAGATCGACAGGCGGAAGGGGCAGGGCCAGACGCCCCGGAGTACGACCGCTTCGCGGTGGAGTGGCACAAGAAGTTCGCGATCCCCACCGCCTGCGTGGTGTTCGGCCTGCTCGGCCTCGGCCTCTCCCTGGGCAGCAAGAAGGAGGCGCGCTCCGCCGCCTTCGCCCTCTCGATCGCGGTCATCTTCGTCTACTACGTCCTCATCCGGCTCGGCGAGCAGGCGGGGGACACCGGCGCTCTTGTCCCCCTTTCTCGCCATGTGGGGCGCCAACATCGTGCTCGGGGTGGCCGCGGGCGCCCTCCTCTTCCTGAACCATCGCGAGGCCGCCTTCGACCCGCTGGACGTGCGCCACTACATTGCACTCGTGCCCCGCGTGCGCCGGCGCAAGGGGGCCGCAGGCCCGCGCCGTCGCCCCGCCCGCACGGCCCCGGACCGTGCTCGTGGTGCGCGTCCCCCGACTCTCCCTGCGCTTCCCCACCCTCCTCGACCGCTACATCATCCGGCGCTACCTCGGCTTCCTCGTCCTCATCCTCGGCGGCTTCGTCTCCATCTTCCTCCTCGCGGACTTCATGGAGCTGTTCGACGACATCCAGCAGAACAGCGTCAAGGGCAAGGTGGTCCTCCACTACTACGCCTTCTACATCTTCCAGGTGCTCTTCACCGTGTCCCCGGTGGCGGTGCTCGTGACGGTGCTCGTGACCCTCGGCGTCCTTTCCCGCCGCAACGAGATCACGGCCATGAAGGCGGGAGGGATCAGCGTCTACCGGGCGGCCGCTCCGGTGCTCGCGCTGGGTGTCGCGATGAGCGCGACGCTGCTGGGCATGCAGGAGGTCGTCCTCCCCGCCACGAACCGCGTGGCGGAGATGGACTTCAACGTGATCAAGGGCCGGCCCCCGCAGTCCTCGGGCCTCCTCGACCGCCGCTGGATCCTCGCGAGCGACGGCCGCTTCTACAACTACGACTTCCTCACGGAGTCCACGGGGACGACGCGGCCGCAGGGTATTCGGCCCTCGCCGGGAGAGCAGCCGCAGTTCTCGCTCTACGGACTCAGCGTCTACGGGGTCGACCCCGTGAGCTGGGACCTCCGCGAGCGGATGTTCGTCGCCCGCGCCGTGTTCGACGCCGCCTCCTCGAGCTACGAGCTCGAGAGGGGCTGGCGGCGCGTGTTCCTGCCCACGGGAACGTTCCGGACCTTCGAGTCGGAGCGCGTGCGCGCGCTCGGGGGCGAGCCCGGGGGCGAGCTCGAGCCGCCCGTCGTACTTCGAGCGCGAGGCCCGCCCCTCGGACACGCTGGGCTTCGCGGATCTCCGCCAGCAGGTGGAGACGCTCAAGGCGCGCGGCTTCGACGTGGCCCAGCTCTCGGTGGAGCTGCACAGGAAGCTCGCCTTCCCGTGCGTTGGCCTCGTCATGACGCTCATCGGCATCCCGTTCTCGTTCGTGGTGGCCCGTCGGGGCGCCCTCTACGGCATCGGGGTCAGCATCGTGATCGGGATCGTGTACTGGGCCTGCCTGGGAATCTTCGAGGCCCTTGGCAAGAACGCGCTCCTCGCCCCCGTGCTCGCCGCCTGGGCCCCCAACCTGCTCTTCACCGCCGCCGGCCTCTACCTGATGTTCACCCTCGACACCTAGATCAGGGGCGGCGGAAGAACCAGACGTCCTGGTGAGGGTTGCCGAGCGCACCTTCGGGGACGAAGTCGAGCACCTCGAAGGGCCCCGCGAGCCGCGCGCGCACCCACTCCTCGGGGTGGTAGGAGCCGCAGAGGTTGGAGCCCGTGGGTCCGTCGCGGACGACGAGCTCCCCCGCCGAGAATCGAAGCGCCTCTTCGGGAGCGAGCTCCGATACGTACTTCCGGCCGTGCGTCGTGAGGAGCAGGCAGCCCCCGGGCCGAATCACCCGGTAGAGCTCGGTGATCCACGCGTGCTGCAGCGCCTCCGTCAAGTGGGTGAACACGGAGAGCGCGTAGACGAGGTCGAAGCGGCCCGACTCGTATTCGAGCGGAGGTGCCATGCCGTTTCGCGCGAACCGCCCGAACGCCAGCCGCCGCCGGCACCACTCCACGAGCCGCGCGTTCATGTCCGTCCCGTGGACCTCGCCCGGAAGGCCCGACCAGTGGCGGGTGACGCGCCCGCAGCCGCAGCCGAAGTCGAGGATCGCCCGGCACCGGGCGACATCGCGGCCGTTGCGCAAGAGCGTGTCGCGGACGCTCTCGGCTCCCCGCCGGCCGCTGTCGAGGAACCACCCGATGTCCGGTGAGGCCGCGACGAGCATCCGCAGGGAGAGAGGCGGGATGGGCAGCCCGTCCGGCGCGCCCTCCCGCCAATAGCGGAGGTTGGGACGCAGGAAACGGGCGGACCGGACTACGTCGCGCGCGAAGCGTGCGGGCTCCAGGAGACCGAGGTCGGAGAGCAGCCGCTTCGTGCCGGCGGCGGCCACTTCAGTACACTCCCAGGTCGTCGACCCAGATCGTACCCGCGGTCCCGGGCTTGTCCGCCCCCTTGTCCAGCACGAAGACGATCGCCCGTACCTGGTCGAGGTCGAGCCGGCCGTCGGTATTCGGGTTGATGGAGCGCAGCCGCGCGAAAGGCAGCGCGATCCGGCGCCACTCCGGCGACGTCCGAACGGAGGCGAACCACCACTCCGTCCCTTCGTCTCGCGAGGCGGGGTTCGCGTCGCGCACCTGCACCCAGATGCGATACTCGCCGTCCGCGCGCACGGAGAACAGGAGCCCCGACCGGCCGGAGAGATCGCGCTTCGTCCGGTCCACGAGCGCGGCGAAGACGTGCGGATGGTCCGCGTCGGGGAGGCCCAGCCGGAACTCGAGGCGGGCGGCTCCCCCACCGTTCACCCCCGCCTTCGGATCGGTGACCTCGGACCGTACCGTCGATCGGGTGTCGGCGCCGGTCTCGAACGCGGTCTGGCCGTCAAAGGTATCGATAAGCACTGCCGCCGCCGGAGGCGGCGGCAGAGGGGGACTCGCGGCCGTCTCTTCCCGGCGGGCGCGCGTCCGCTTCGTCGAATACGTAGATGGGATTCGAAATCACCCAGGGCACGGCCTCGCCGTGGATCCGCACCTCGACACGATAGACGCCCGCGCTCCGCACCCTCATCTCGAGCCGCTCCGTGGCCTCGGTGATGCGCCCGCCCGTCGCGCTTCAGCACGAGCTCGCGCCCCTTCCGGAACGCTGCCGCCCGCCTTCAGGATGAGGCCGGGCGAGAAGGGAGCCGTCTCCCCCATCGTGTAGCGCTTCCCGGCCCCATGGCCACGAACGAGAAGCCGTCGGCACGAGCCAGCCCGTCGACGCCGACGTAGAGGCGGCCGCCGCGGATGGCCTGGAGCACGGCCGGAGCGTCCACGGAGGCGTCGCCGCGGAGCGGCCGGTCGAGCAGGACGTAGTTGCGGGCGAGGGCGAAGAGCGACTCGTAGGAGGGCAAGCGGACGGACCGCCGGCGCGTGATCGGCACCCGGCTGTGGGCGTCCGCCGCCCCGATCCCCACGACGTTCCGGCGCGCGAGGAGCGCGTCCCACCGGGCGAGGGCGGCGTCGGGAGGGCTCAGGCTCTGGAGGAGCGCGTAGCGGTGGTTCAGCCCGTAGAGGAGAAGCGTCCACCCGAGCCGCGGCCCCGCCTGCCGCCACTCGCTGTCGCCGTTCAGGAGCTCCAGGCCCCAGGGTCCGGGCAGGTCCCACCCCGTGAAGGCGAGGTCGGTACGCGGGCTCAGGGGATGGGCGGCGAAGGCGAACCCCCCCAGGTGGCGCGACGTCGTCGAGGGCGTCCGCGCCGTCGCCGGAGAAACGGAAGACGGGATCGGGGATCCCGAGCCCGAGGACGTGCCCCGCCGTAGTGGAGACCTCCGTTCCCACGAGGACGAGCACGCCGTCGTGATAGCCCTCGTAGCGCTTCGCGTCGAGGTTGTTGTGGTCGGTGATCACGACGAAGCGCAGGCCGGCCGCCCGCGCGGCCCGGATCACCTCTTCCGGCGAGCCTCCCCCGTCGGAGAAGGTCGTGTGAACGTGCACGACGCCCGGGACGCGCACGTAGCCGTCGTCGGGCGGGGTGCCCGTGACCGCGAGCGGGCGCCAGAGAGAGACGCGCAGGGCGAAGAGAACGGCGCCCGCGAGGAGGACGAGCCCCAGCGCGCGGACGCCGCGGTGCCGCATTCCCGCGGCGCCTCGCTCAGCGCTTGACGAAGGCGCGCAGGGCGTCGGCCTTGTCCGTCCGCTCCCAGGTGAACTCGGGCTCGTTGCGGCCGAAGTGGCCGTAGGCGGCGGTCTTCTTGTAGATGGGCCGGCGCAGGTTCAGGTACTCGATGATGCCCTTGGGGGTCAGCGGGAAGATCTCGCGAATGGCCTCCACGATCTTCGATCTCCTCGACCTTCCCGGTGCCCATCGTGTCGGCCATGATCGACACCGGCTCGGCCACGCCGATCGCGTAGGCGACCTGCAGCTCCACCCGGTCCGCCAGGCCGGCGGCCACGATGTTCTTCGCGATGTGGCGGGACATGTAGGACGCGGAGCGGTCCACCTTCGTCGGGTCCTTGCCGGAGAAGGCACCGCCGCCGTGGCTGCCCACGCCGCCGTAGGTGTCCACGATGATCTTGCGTCCGGTGAGGCCGCAGTCGCCCTGGGGGCCGCCCACCACGAAGCGTCCGGTGGGGTTGATGAAGTACTTGGTCTTGGAGTCGAGCAGGCTCGACGGGAATGACGGCGTGGATGACCTTCTCCAGGATGTCCTCGCGGATGGTCTCGATCTTGACCAGGCTGCTGTGCTGGGCGGAGATGATCACCGCCTCCACGCGCACCGGCTTGTCCCCGTCGTACTCGATCGTGACCTGGCTCTTGCCGTCGGGCCGCAGGTAGTCGAGGATCTCCTCCTTGCGCACCTGGGTGAGCCGGCGGGTGAGCTTGTGCGCGAGCATGATCGGCATCGGCATCAGCTCTTCCGTCTCGTTGCAGGCGTAGCCGAACATCAGGCCCTGGTCGCCCGCCCCGCCGGGGTCGACGCCCATCGCGATGTCGGGCGACTGCTCGTGGATGGCGGAGATGACCGCGCAGGTCTCGTAGTCGAAGCCGTACTTGGCGCGGGTGTAGCCGACGTCCTTGATCGTCTCGCGGACGATCGCGGGCAGGTCGGCGTAGGCCTTGGTCGTGATCTCGCCCGGCGATGAAGGCGAGGCCGGTGGTGACCATGGTCTCGCAGGCCACCCGGCTCGTAGGGGTCCTGGGCGAGGAGCGTGTCCAGGACCGCGTCGGAGATCTGGTCGGCGATCTTGTCCGGATGTCCCTCGGTGACCGACTCCGACGTGAAGAGATGACGGCCGTTCTTGCCCATCGTTCGCGCGTCCTCCGAAGGGCGCGGCGCCTGACGAGGGGCCCGATCCCCAGCTCAAAACACTAAGCAGTATCATCCGCTGCCGCGGAGGGTCAACGATCCGACGAACGGCTCTCAGGCGCGCGGATGGAAGCGGTCGTAGATCTGCCGCAGCCGCTCGCGCGTGATGTGCGTGTAGATCTGGGTGGTCGAGATGTCGGCGTGGCCCGAGCATGGCCTGCAGCGAGCGCAGGTCCGCACCCCGCTCGAGCAGGTGGCTCGCGAACGAGTGCCGCAGCACGTGCGGGGTCAGGACGCGCTCGACCCCCGCGGCCACCGCGTGGCGGCGCACGATCCCCCAGAGGCCCATCCGGGAGAGCCGCCCGCCGCGGTGGTTCAGGAAGAGCAGGCGCGGCCGGCCGGCCCTCGCACGCAGCCGCGGCCGCACCTCGCTCAGGTAGCGCGCGACCCAGCTGCGCGGCGCCTCGCGGCCGAGGGGCACGAGGCGCTCCTTCCGCCCCTTGCCGAAGGCGGTCGACGAGGCCGAGCTCGAGGTCCACGTCCGCCGGCGCGCAGGCCCGATGAGCTCCGAGACGCGCAGGCCCGTGGCGTAGAGCACCTCGAGGATGGCGCGGTCGCGCAGCCCCAGCGGGCGTGCTCGTGTCGGGCGCCTCGAGCAGCGCCTCCACCTGCGCCGGCGTGAGGTAGCGCGGCAGGGCCTTGAAGGCGCGCGGCGCCTTCAGGTTCTCCATGGGATCGCGCTCGAGCCGCCCCTCGCGCACGGCGAAGCGGTAGAAGCCACGGACGCCGTGGACGACGCGCGCCACCGAGCGGGCCGAGAGCCCTTCTCCGCGGAGCGACTGCGATGAAGGCGGCGAGGTCGGCCTGGTCGAGCGCGAGGCACGTCTTGCGGCGCCGCTCCGCGAAGGCCTGGAGCCGCGCGAGGTCGTGCCCGTAGGCCTCGAGCGTGTTGGGCGACAGGCCCCGCTCCACACGCAGGTGGTCGAGGTATTCCTCCGGGGCGCGGCCGTCGCGCTCCGCCGCCTTCAGAGGCTGAACTCGCCGCCGAAGAGCCAGCCCGAGAACTTGACCTCCAGGGAGTCGCGCTCGTCGTTGCCCTTCATGCTGAGGCGGCGGTACCCCCCCACCGCGGCCAGCCGGTCGGAGATGTGGAAGCGTGCGGTCATGCTGACGAGCCACGCACTTCCGCGCGACCCGATCGTCCCGCCCCCGACCTCGCCTTCGAAGCTGAACTTGCTCCCGTAGTACGTTCGGCCGCAGACGCCGACCATGGGCATCGGCACCTGGCCCGTCTGCGGCACCTGCTTCGACCCGGAGACGAGTATGGAGTCGGAATCGAGGTAGAGCCCCCCGAAATAGAAGCCCATGTAGCCTTCGCGCCGCCTCACGAAGTCGTACTCGAAGTCGAACGTGTAGAGCGAGCCCTTCACGCGAGTCGTCACGACGTCGCCGACGAGGAACGTCTCGCCGCCGAACGTGTAGGTGAACGGCGCCTCCTGCGTCCCCGTGTAGTCGAGCCCGGTCCAGGAGCCGCGGAGCTTCGAGGACGCCCCGAAGCGGATCGCGCCGAGGATCACGTTGGTTCCGCCTCCGGTGAGGCCCAGCGTGTCCTCGCCGGAGATGAGCGTGCCCGGATCGTCCCCGAAGCCCTTCTGGAGGTCGGAGGTCAGGTTCACGTCCCACCACCAGTACTGGCCGCGAAGGTGGTAGCGCTCGGCGGCGGGAAGCTCCTGGGATCGGACGGCGGCGGGTGCCAGGGTCAGGACGAACGCGAGGAGGGCGAACGTCTTGTTTCGCTGCATACGCATCGGACCATAGCACGGAAATCCGATAGCCCCCAACAGCTTGTGGGTGGCCCAATCCATCCAACAACGGCTAGGGGCGGCGCCGTAGCATCCGGAGGACCGTCTTCGCCTCCGGGATTCCCAGGACGAGGGCCAGGCCTTCGTACACCGCGACACCGAGGACGACGGGGACGAGACCGACCGTCGCCTGGGCGAAGAAGCCATGCGTGCCCACGAGCCGGGTGAGCTGCCCCGCCGCCAGGCCCGCCAGGGCGGCCATCGCGAGCGACGCGGCCACGACGCGCAGGAGCCTTCCGCCCAAGCCGCTCCCCCGCAGCCCTCCCACGCGGCGCTCGAAGACGACGAAGAGCACCAGGGCGTTGACGAACGAGCCCAGGCCCGTCCCGAGCGCCACCGCCTTGAAGGACAGCACGGGGAAGCCCACCACCATGACCGTGACGTTCGTGAGCACGGCGAGGACGGTGCCCACGAGGGGCACGCGCGCGGTGCCGAGGGCGTAGAACGCCGGCGCCAGCACCTTCACGCCCGTGTAGGCCACGAGCCCGACGCCGTAGCACACGAGGGCGGTGGCGGTGCTCTGCGTGTCCGCCGCGGTGAAAGCGCCGCGCTCGTAGAGGAGGCGCACCACGGGCTCGGCGAGGACCATGAGCCCGAGCGTCGCGGGCACCGTCAGGAAGGCGAGGAGCGAGAGGGCGTCGCGAAGCGTCGCGCGCAGCCCGTCCATGTCCCCTGCGGCGGCCCGGCGCGCGAGGCCGCTCGTGGCGATCGTCCCGAGGGCCACGCCGAACAGCCCGATCGGCAGGTAGAGGATGCGGAACGCGTAGTTCAGCCACGAGACGGCGCCCGGCGCGTGCGAGGCGAAGATGCTGTTCAGGAAGATGTTCAGCTGGACCGCGGCCAGGCCGACGATGGACGGCCCCATGAGACCGACGATGCGCCGGATGTCGGGGTCGCCCGGCGCCCACTCCGGTCGGAAACGCCACCCCATCCGCCGGAGCGGCGGCACCTGGACGAGGAACTGCGCAGCCCCGCTCAGGAGCGTGCCCAGGGCCCAGCCGAGGGCCACGTCGCGCGGCGAGAACCCCATCCCCCACAGTCCCGCGCCCCACAGGATCGCGACGAGGTTGAACATCGCGGGGGCGATCGCGGGCGCCGCGAAGCGCTCCTCGGCGTTCAGCATCCCCATCGCGACGGCGGCGAAGGAGACGAGGGGGAGGAACGGCATCATCATGCGCGTGAGCAGGACGGCGAAAGGCTCGCTTGCCGGGGACCGCGTCGAAGCCGGGGGCGAGTGTCGCCACCACCGCGTCCGCGAACACGATCCCCAGGACGACGATCGCCCCGAGCACGACCGCGAGCAGGGTGAGCAACGCGCGAGGCCAGCCGATGCGCCGGCCTCCCGCCCACCCGCGGCGAGCGTCCGCGCGTAGGTCGGGACGAAGGCGGAGGAGAGGGCGCCCTCCGCGAAGAGGTCGCGCAGGAGGTTCGGGATGCGGAAGGCGATCTGGAAGGCGTCCGCGTAGAGCCCGGCTCCGAGGAGGGCGGCGAAGACCTGCTCGCGCACGAGGCCCAGGAGGCGGGACACGAGCGTGAGGGCCGAGACGAGCCCCGCCGCCCGCGCCAGCGCGCTCCCCTCCGCCCGGGTTGACCTTGCCGCTCAAAGCCCCTAAACTGTTGTTTTGCCGTCGACAACAGGAGGAAGCGAGTGGCGCACGTCATGCGTCGGCGCTGAAGCAGATGCGGCAGAGCCTGAAGCGCCGGGCCCGCAACCGGATGAACGTCTCCCAGGTGAAGACTCACGTCAGGAAGCTCCGGGCCGCCATCGCGTCGGGCGACGCGGGCACGCGAAGAAGCTGCTCTCCGTGACCGTCGGCGAGATCGACAGGGCGGTCAAGAAGGGCGTCGTCCACGACAACGCGGCCGCCCGGTACAAGAGCCGGCTTTCCCGGAAAGTCAACGCCCTGACCGCGGCGAAGGCCTAGGCTCCTGTCGCGCGGCGACGCCGCGCGCAGGCTCTGACGATCCCGCCGTCAAGGCCGTCCTCGTGTCGGCTCCGGTCTTGATGGCGCCGGTCCTGCTCGGCCAGTCCCCTCAAAGCCCTCCCCAGTTCCGCATCCGACCAGCTTCCGCGCCGCCTCCACGAGCCCGTTCACGCTTGAACGGCAGCTTCTCGGGCAGGTCCAGCGCTCTCGCCATCTCCGCGCGCGAGGCCCTTGCGTCTGCAGCGAGCGCACCGCCCGCACCTGCCGCAGCGACCGGTGGAGCGTGCCCGAGGATCCGCAGCGGCTCCTCGCCGTCGTCGAGCAGCGTCTCCAGGAGCGCGAGGCACGTCGCTCCGTCGCGGGCGGCGATGGCGTCGCTCAGCAGGTAGAGCGGCTGCGCCATCCCCCGGCCCAGGACGGCGGCGACGTCCTCGGCGGTGAGGGCCTTCTCCCCTTCCCGGAAGGCCTCGAGCTTGTCGATCTCCCCCATCAGCCGCCGCAGGTCCTGGCCCACTCGCTCGAGGAGCTCCTCGAGACCCTCCGGCTCGAGGCGCAGGCCGCGGCGGCGCAGCTCGTCCGAGACGTAGCTGCGGAGGGCCGCTCCGCGCTTGGGCTCCGCCGACGTGACCGTGGCCGTCGGCGAGGTAGCTCTTCCAGGCCACGCGCGCGCTTGTCCGGCTTCGCCGCCAGGAGGACGAGCGTGACGCCCGGCGAGGGGTCCTCGAGGTAGCCGGCGAGGGCGTCCTCCTCGCCCTTCAGCCCTTCCGCCGCCGCGCACCACGACGGCCCGGCGCGCCGCGAAGAGCGACCCCGTCCGGGCGATCTCCACGAGCCGCCCCACGTGGTCTCGTCGCCGCGCAGGACCTGGACGGCGCCTTCCCGGTCGGCCCCCACGGCCGCGGACAGGATCGCCTCGAGCGCCTTCTCGGCGAGGTAGGAGTCGGGTCCGACGATGGCGTGGACGGCGCGGGGCGGCCTTCGCCATCCCGTCAGAACGCCTCGAGCATCGCCGCCACCAGGCTGCGGGCGAAGCCGATGGCGATGCGGTCGATGCTCTGCTCCTCGCGGTCGAAGAAGGTGGTGGAGTCGTCGCCGATGTCGTACTCGTCGCGGAAGGAGAAGCCTTCGTTCGACCAGATGGGCTCTCTCTGCCCCACCTTGCGGTAGGTCGACCTTCGCGGTCACGGTGATCGCGTAGCGGCTCGCCTGCGGCTGGTCCCGGGCGTTCGCCGTGAAGCCGATCGGCGCCGTCGATGTAGGCCAGGATCTCGCCGTCCACCACCGCGTCGACGCCCACCTCTTCCTGAACGACGTCGAAGCGCCCGCGCTTCAGCAGCTCCTCGATCACCTTGAGCGTGATCTTCTGGTCGAGGTCGCGCCTGCCCCGTCCGGTCCTTGAAGAGGGGCACGCCGATGCGCTTGATGGAGGGGTCCGTGGTGATACCCTTGCCCACGAGCGCGTAGCCACACCGCCGAGGCGCCGATGGTGACCGCGAGAGCGCAGGCGCCGAGAGCTGAGCCGATCTTCATCGCACCACCACGCTGACCAGCCGGTCCGGCACGACCACCACCTTGACGACCTGCTTGCCGTTCAGATGCGTCTGCGACCTCGGCTCCCAGAGCCATCGCGCGCACGGTCTCCTCGGGCGTCCCGCGCGCGATGGTGACGTGCCCTCGCACCTTGCCGTTCACCTGCACCGCCAGCTCGATCGAGTCCTCCCGCGCCGCCTCGGCGTCAGCCGCCGGCCAGGCGGCCCTCACGAGCCCTCGCCAGCGTTCCCCAGCCGCTCCCACATCTCCTCGCACACGTGGGGCGTGAAGGGGTTCAGGAGGAGCACGAGCGGTCTCGATGGCTTCGCGGAGCACCGCCCGCGCCGGGCCTCGTCCGCCACCTCCGGCTCGGCCGGTAGATCTCGTTCACGAGCTCCATGAGCGCGGCCACCGCGGTGTTGAGGTGGATGCGCTCGTCGATGTCCTCGGTGACGCGCGCGATCGTCTGGTGCATCTTGCGGCGAAGGACGCGCGCGTCACCGGAGCCCTTCCGGCCCCGGGATGCCTTGCGCTGCCCCCGCAAAGCCGGTCGGCGTGGCGATCGACCAGCGCGCCAGACCCGATGCAGGAACCGGTGTGGCCCCTCGATGCCGCTCGTCGCTCCACTCCATGGACTGTTCCGGGAGGCGCCACGAACAGGACGTAGAGCCGCAGCGTGTCCGCCCCGTACTCGCGGATGACGTCGTCGGGGGCCACGGTGTTGCCCTTCGACTTCGACATGATCTCGCCGTCCTTGTGGACCATGCCCTGCGGGAAGAGCCGGGTCACCGGCTCGTCGAAGCGCGACGAGGCCGAGATCGCGCATCACCTTCGTCCAGAAGCGCGAGTAGACGAGGTGGAGGATCGCGTGCTCGATCCCGCCCACGTAGAGGTCGATCGGGAACCAGTACTTCACCGCCTCCGGGCTCGAAGGGGCCGTCGTCCTTCGCGGCGAGAGGTAGCGGTAGAAGTACCAGGACGAGTCCACGAACGTGTCCATGGTGTCCGTCTCGCGCCGCGCCTTGCCCCCGCACTTCGGGCAGACGGCTTCGACGAAGGCGGGCACCTTCTCCAGGGGGTTGCCGCCCTCGCCCGTGAAGGGCGCGTCCTGCGGGAAGCACGACCGGGAAGCTGGGCGTCCGGAACCGGCTGCATCCCGTCCTTCGTCGCAGTAGACGACGGGGATGGGCGTGCCCCAGTAGCGCTGGCGGCTGATGAGCCAGTCCTTGAGGCGATAGCGTGACCGTGGCCTTGCCGAAGCCCTTGGCCTCGGCGTGCGCCGCCATCTTCGCGATGGCGTCGTCCGCGGTCGAGCCCGTCGAACGGACCGCTGTTCACGACCCGTCCCGGCCCGTCGTACGCGGCCTCGAGCGTCTCGCCCCGCGAGGGTCCCCCCCTCGGGCTGGATGACGACACGCACCGGTATGCCGTACTTGCGCGCGAACTCGAAGTCGCGCTCGTCGTGGGCGGGCACGGACATGATGGCACCCGTGCCGTAGCCCATGAGCACGAAGTTGCCCACCCAGATCGGGATTCGCTCGCCGCTGAACGGGTTCGTGGCGTAGCGGCCGGTGAAGACGCCTTCCTTCTCGACCTGGCCCTCGAGCCGGGCCCGGCGGTCCTGCGCGCGGAGGCCCGCGATCGTCGGCTTGGCTTCCCCCGCGTCCTTGCCCGCAGAAGCGCGTCCACCGCGCGGGTGCTCGGGGGCGAGGACCATGAAGGTCGCGCCGTAGATCGTGTCGATGCGCGTCGTGAAGATCGCGGATGGGCTCTCGTCCCTCGACCGGAAAGTCCACCTCGGCCCCCGGCGAGCGTCCCACCCAGTTCTTCTGCTGGACGAGCACGCGGTCCGGCCACGGCGGGAGCTGCTCCATGTCGTCGAGCGAGCTGCGTCCTGGTAGGCGGTGATGCGGAGGAACCACTGGTCCAGCTCGCGCTCCTCGACCTTGCTGTGGCAGCGCCAGCACTCCCCTCCCTCGGCCTGCTCGTTGGCGAGCACGGTCTGGCAGGAGGGGCACCAGTTGACCGCGGCCTTCTTGCGGTAGGCGATGCCCTGCTCGAGCATCCGGAGGAAGAACCACTGGTTCCAGCGGTAGTACTCGGGGTCGCAGGTCGCGATCTCGCGGCTCCAGGGGTAGCTGAAGCCCAGCCGCTGGAGCTGGCGCTTCATGCCCGCGATGTTGTCGCGCGTCCACTTCTCGGGGTGGACGCCGCGCTTGATGGCGGCGTTCTCCGCGGGCAGGCCGAGGGCGTCCCAGCCGATGGGATGGAGCACGTTCATGCCGCGCATGGTCTTGTAGCGGGCGATCACGTCGGTGATGCAGTAGTTGCGGACGTGCCCCACGTGGATGTCGCCCGAGGGGTAGGGCAGCATCTCGAGGCAGTAGAACTTGGGACGCTTCGGGTCCTCCGTGACCTCGAAGGCTCCGCGCTTCGCTCCAGCGCTTCTGCCAGCGCGTCTCGATCTCTTCGAAGTGGTAGTCGCTCATTCGGGCGTTGCGGCCGAAACTTCGATGTTATCACGCGGGCCTCCGCGAGGCCGGGCCAGAAGGGCTGGAGCTCGCTCGCCGGTAGGCGGCGAGGAGGGCGTCGAGACGTGGGCGTCGGCAACGGGCAGCGAGGGCGGCGCGGATCGCCGAGCAGGACCGGACACGACGGCCGCTCCGGCCGCCGCGATGCCATCGAGGAGATAGCCGCCTTCGAGAGCCACCACGACCTTCCCCGCAGCGCTTCCGCCGGCGACGCCGAGGCAAACGGCCAATGAGGTCGGCGTAGCCGGCGTGCGTCAGGGCCATCGCGCGCCAGCGGATCGCCACGGTGGGCGTCGAAGCCGCGGAGACGAGGACGAGCTCGGGGTCGAAGGCCTTCGGCCCACCGGCCCGACGAT
This sequence comes from uncultured Acidobacteriota bacterium, assembly GCA_963742595.1. Lineage (GTDB taxonomy): Bacteria > Acidobacteriota > Vicinamibacteria > Fen-336 > Fen-336 > CAVPGH01. The sequence continues at coordinate 859,392 of CAVUMT010000005.1, forward strand.
CTCCGCGTAGACCCGCGCGTACTCCGCGTCGCCCGAGTCCGCCGGGCAGCGGCAGGTTCACCGTGAAGCCGCGTCCCGCGCCCTCCGCCCACCTCGTCGAGCCCGCCCGTCCCCGGGTAGAAGGGGTACGCGTGCGACGAGACGTAGAGCACGCGCGGGTCCTCCGCAGAAGATGTCCTGGGTGCCGTTGCCGTGGTGCACGTCGAAGTCCACGATCACCACGCGGGAGAGGCCGCGCTGGAGCGCGTGAGCGGCCGCCCGCGGCCACGTTGTTGAAGAGGCAGAAGCCCATCGCCCGGTCCGCGGAGGCGTGGTGGCCGGGCGGACGCACGGCGCAGAAGGCGCGGTCGATCTCGCCGTCGAGGACGCGGTCCACCGCGTCCACCACGGCGCCCGCGGCCGCGAGCGCCGCCTCGTAGGACCGTGGCCCCGCCTGCGTGTCGGGGTCGAAGCGGACCGTCCTTCCCCGCGTGGACGCCACGTGGGCGACGTGCTCCTCGGTGTGGACGCGCAGCAGCTCGGCGGAGGTGGCGGGGCGCGGCGTGAGGATCCGGAGCTTCTCCTCGAGCCCCGCATCGCGCAGGCCTCGGCGAAACGCGTCCAGCCGCTCCGGCCGCTCGGGATGTCCGAACCCGGAGTCGTGCTCGCGAAAGAGCGGGTCGTCGTAGAGAGCCACACGCAGCCCGCTCATGACCGCAGACTCTCTCACAAGTCGTCGACTCGGTCTGGAATGGATAGAACGGTAACTCGGTCCGGACAGAGTTGGTGAGAAAGCGGCGCCTTACAGGTCGTCGTACCGCGGTCCGCCCCCGCCTTCGGGAGTGACCCACGTGATGATCTGGTACGGGTCCATCACGTCGCAGGTCTTGCAGTGCACGCAGTTCGAGAAGTTGATCTGCAGGCGCAGGTCCTTCGGGCTCGTCCGCCCTTCGGGACCATCTCGTAGACCGCGGCCGGGCAGAACTTCTCGCAGGGGTTGCCGTACTCCTCGCGGCAGCGCGTCTCGCAGACGTTCGTGTCCGCCACGTGCAGGTGCGCCGGCTGGTCCTCGTCGTGCTTCGTGCCCGAGTGGTAGACGTCGGTCACGCGGTCGAAGGTGAGGACGCCGTCCATCTTCTTGCCGCCGGAAGTCGTCGCGCGTCTCCTGCGGGCCGTAGTACTCGGCGAGCTTCTCGATCTCCGCGTAGCCCTTCGACGGCGCCATCGGATCGACGAGGCCGCGGCCGCCCGTGAACATCTGCAGGCCGCTGTGGAAGAGCCCGGCCCACAGGCCGTGCTTGAAGCCCTGGTGGAAGTTGCGGACCTTCCAGAGCTCGCTCTTGACGTAGGACGCTTCGACCTTGTCCGCGAACGACTCGAGCCGCGCGGCCGAGGCGTCGCCCGCGACGACCGCGTCGAGGGCCGCTCTCCGCCGCGAGCATGCCGGTCTTGATCGCGAGGTGGATGCCCTTGAGGCGCATCGCGTTCAGGTAGCCTGCGGCCTCTCCCACCAGCAGCACGCCGTCGGCGTACGGCCGCGGGATCGAGTACCAGCCGCCCTCGCTGATCGTGCGCGCCCCGTAGCGCACCATCTTCCCGCCCGCGAGCATCTCCTTGAGCAGCGGATGCTCCTTGAACTTCTGGAAGAGCGCGTGGGGGTCGAGGAAGGGATCGTGGTAGTCGAGGCCGACCACGAGGCCGACCGAGATGCGCTCGTCGGTGAAGCCGTAGACGAAGCCGCCGCCGAAGGTCCGCGCGTCGAGCGGGTAGCCCATCGTGTGGATGACGGCGCCCCGCGGCAGCCGGCCCTTCGGGACTTCCCAGAGCTCCTTGACCCCGATGGAGTACACCATCGGGAACTTGCCCTCGTCGAGCTTGAGCCGCGGGACGAGCTCCTTGGTGAGGCTGCCGCGCGCGCCCTCGGCGAGGATCGTGACCTTGGCCCGCAGATCGACGCCGGGCTCGAAGTTGCTCTTCTTGTTGCCCGTGCTTGTCGATGCCCTTGTCGCCGGTGCGCACGCCCGACCACGCGGTCGCCTTCGTAGAGCACTCGGCGCCCGGGAAGCCGGCGAGAAGGTCGATGCCCCGCGCCTCGGCCTGCGGCAGCCAGCCACTTCACGAGCTGGTTCAGGCTGATCACGTAGTTGCCGTGGTTCTGCAGGGGCGGGGGCACGATCGGCAGGCCGATCTTGCCGCCGGCGGTCAGGAAGTAGACGTGGTCCTCGCGTGACCTTCGTGGCGACGGGCGCGCCCTTCGCCTCGAAGTCGGGGACCAGCTCGCGGAGCGAGACCGGGTCGAGCACGGCGCCCGGAGAGGCTGTGGGCGCCGAACTCGGCCGCCTTCTCGACGACCATCACCGAGGCCTCGACGCCTCCGGCCGCCTGCCTTGTTGTGCGCGTCGAGGAGGTCCTTGAAGCGGATGGCGGCGGCGAGACCCGCGGGCCCGCCGCCCACCACGAGGACGTCGGTCTCGAGGACCTCGCCGCTCGGGCATCGCTCAGCCCCTTGGACGCGAAGTAGGCCTTGGCCGCCGCGGTGAGCTTCGGCAGGACCTCGAACACGTCGCCCACGATCCCGTAGTTCGCGACCTTGAAGATCGGCGCGTCCGGCGTCCTTGTTGATGGCCACGATGAACTTCGACGACGACATGCCGGCCAGGTGCTGGATGGCGCCGCTGATGCCGCAGGCGATGTAGAGCGTCGGCGACACGGTCTTGCCCGTCTGTCCCACCTGGAGCTGGTGATCGACCCAGCCCGCGTCCACCACGGCGCGCGAGGCCCCCACCGCCGCCCCGAAGGCCTCGCCGAGCGCCTGCACCAGGTGGAAGTTCTCGGGGCCCTTGAGGCCGCGGCCCGCCGGAGACGATCACCTGCGCTTCCGTCAGCTCCACCTTGCCCTCGGCCGCCGCGTGCACGGCCGTCACCTGCGCCCGCGACGCGGTGTCCGACCGTTCGCCTTCACCACCTCGGCCTTGCGCGCCGCGTCCTCGGGTTGCCCAGGGGGAACACGTTGGGACGCAGCGTCGCCATCTGGGGCTCGCCCTCCCAGCGCACGGTCGCGTAGGCCTTGCCCGCGTACATCGGGCCGCCGTGCCTCGAGCCGGCCGTCCTTCACGGTCAGGGCCACGCAGTCGGACACGAGGCCGGCCCCGAGCCCGCGCCGCGGCGACGCGCGGCGCCAGGTCCTTGCCCATGCGCCGTGAACGGAATGAGCACGGCCGCCGGCTTCGCCTCCGCGATGACCTGCGCCAGCGCGCGGGCGTAGGCTTCGGTCGCGTAGGCCGCGAGCGCCGGGATCGTCGAAGACGTACACGCTGGTCGGCACCGTAGCGCGCCGAGCTCGTCGGCGAGGCCCGCCACGCCGGCTCCCGACGAGCACGGCCGTCGACCCGAGGCCGCCCAAGCGCGTCGGCCAGCGCGGCGCGCCTCGGAGACCGCCTCGAGCGACGGCCGCCGCAGCTTGCCGTCGCGCAGCTTCCGCGAACGTCAGGATCGTGCGCCATCTAGATGACCTTCGCTTCTTCGTGGAGGAGCCGGACGAGCTCCTTCGCCTGGGTGTCGGCGTCGCCCTCGATCATCCTCACCGCCGGCCGCGGCGGGCGGCAGCTCGAGGGCCGTGACGCCGGGTGCGCGGCGCGAGCGCGGCCGCGTCGAGGCCGAGGGCGGCCGCGTCCTTCACGTCGATCGTCTTCTTCTTCGCCGCCATGATGCCCTTGAGGCTCGCGTAGCGCGGCTCGTTGAGCCCCTTCTGCGCGGAGACGACCGCGGGCAGCGAGGTCTCCCAGGTCTCGCGGGCGCCCTCGATCTCGCGCTCGACGACGGCCTTGCCCGTCCCCGACCTCGATCTTCACCGCCATCGTCACCTGCGGCAGGTCGAGCAGCTCGGCGAGGAGACCCGGGACCTGGCTGTTGTCGCCGCCCACGCCCTGCTGGCCGGTGAGGACGAGGTCGAAGGGAGCGAGCGTCTTGATCGCGGCGGCCAGGGCGCGCGCGGTGCCGAGCGTGTCCGTACCGTCGAACAGCGGATCCTTGACGTGCACCGCGGAGTCGGCGCCCATCGCGAGGCCGTTGCGGAGCGCCGACTGAACGCGGTCGGGCCCGACCGTCACGAGCACGACCTCGCCGCCGCTGCTTCTCCTTGATCCGGAGCGCCTCCTCGATCGCGAACTCGTCGTAGGGCGAGACGATCCAGTTGACGTCCTGCTCGACGATGGCGTTGCCCTCGGGGGCGATGCGGATCCGCGTCTCCGTGTCGGGCACCTGCTTGACGCAGACGATGATCTTCATCGCCCTGACCTCGTGATCCATGCGTCTCTCGCCTCAGCCCTCGTGGCGCTCGAACAAGCAGCGCCCCGTTCGTGCCCCCGAAGCCGAAGGAGTTGGAGAGCGCGTAGCGCATCTCGGCCTTGCGGGCCTGGTTCGGCACGCAGTCGAGGTCGCACTCGGGGTCGGGGTTCTCGTGGTTGATCGTCGGGGGCAGGATCTGGTCGCGGAGGGCGAGGGCGGTGATCCCCGCCTCGAGGCCCCCCGCCGCGCCCAGCAGGTGTCCGGTCATCGACTTCGTGGAGCTGATGGCGAGCTTCGCGCGCGTGCTCGCCGAAGACCGTCTTGATGGCGATCACCTCCACCGCGTCGCCCCGCGGGCGTGGAGGTGCCGTGCACGTTCACGTAGCCGACCGCCGGAGGCTCGATGCCCGCGTCCTTGAGGGTGTTGCGCATCACGCGGATCGCGCCGTCGCCGTCCTCGCAGGGGGCGGAGATGTGGAAGGCGTCGCCGGACATCCCGTAGCCCACGATCTCGCAGTAGATCTTGCGCCCCGCGCGCCTTCGCCTGCTCCAGCTCCTCGAGGATCAGGATGCCCGCCGCCCTCGCCGATCACGAAGCCGTCGCGGTCCTTGTCGAAGGGCCGGGACGCCTGCGTCGGGCTCGTCGTTGCGGGTGGAGAGCGCGCGCATCGCCGCGAAGCCGCCCACGCCCGAGCGGGGTGATCGCGGCCTCGCTGCCCCCCGCGATCATCGCGTCGGCGTCGCCGCGCTGGATGAGCCGGAAGGAGTCGCCCACCGCGTGCGCGCTCGTGGTGCAGGCGGTGCAGGTCGCGGAGTTCGGTCCCTTGGCTCCCGTGCGGATGGAGACCCAGCCCGAGGCCAGGTTGACGATCGCGGAGGGGATGAAGAACGGGCTGATCCGGCGCGGCCCGCCCTTCATGAGCGCCGTCGTGCTCGCGCTCGATGGTGGCGAACCCGCCGATCCCGCTGCCGATGTAGACGCCCACCTGCTCCGCGTTCTGCGCGTCCACCACGAGGCCGGCGTCCTTGATCGCGAGGTCGGCGGCGGCCACCGCGAACTGGATGAAGCGGTCCATCTTCTTGACGTCCTTCTTCTCCACCCAGCGCAGCGGGATCGAAGCCCTTCACCTCGCAGGCGAACCGCGCGGAGTGCTGGGAGGCGTCGAAGAGGGTGATGGGGCCGGCCCCCGAGCGGCCGGCGAGGAGGGCCTGCCAGGTCTCCTCGGTGCCGATGCCGAGGGGCGACACGAGCCCCACCCCGGTGACGACGACCCTGCGCTTGTCCGACACGAGCGCGCTCTCCGGGCCGCCGGCCTACTTCTTGGCCTTGTCCGCGTGCTTCTCGATGTAGTCGACGGCTTCCTTCACGCGGGTGATCTTCTCGGCGTCCTCGTCGGGGATCTCGATGCCGAACTCCTCCTCGAGGGCCATCACCAGCTCGACGGTGTCGAGGCTGTCCGCGCCCAGGTCGTCCACGAAGGACGCTTCCGGCGTCACCAGCTCCTCCTCGACCCCGAGCTGGTCCACGATGATCTTCTTGACGCGATCCGCAACAGGCTCCATCAGCTCCTCCAGGGTAGGACCAACAGGTCGATTTCCGGGCCGGGCCGATGTCCGGCGCCCGACTCGGCATTCTACATGTGGAAGCCGCCGTCCACCGCCGAGCACCTGGCCGGTGACGTAGGCGGCGGCGTCCGAGCAGCAGGAAGACCACGGCTCCCGCCACGTCCTCGGCGCTGCCCGACCCGTCCCATGGGGATCGCGGAGACCACCGCCTCCCGCGCCTTCTCGGTCATGACCGCGGTCATGTCCGTCTCGATGAAGCCGGGGGCGACCGCGTTGACCGTGATCGAGCGCGAGGCGACCTCGCGCGCCACCGACTTCGTGAAGCCGACGAGCCCGGCCTTGCTGGCCGCGTAGTTGGCCTGACCCGCGTTGCCGGCGAGGCCGACGACGGACGTGATGTTCACGATCCGCCCGCTCCGCTGCTTCAGCATGGGCCGGAGCGCGGCCTGGGTGCAGAGGAAAACGCCGGTGAGGTTCGTGGCGAGGACCTGCTCCCACTCCTCGTCCTTCATCCGCAGGAGCAGGTTGTCGCGGGTGATCCCGGCGTTGTTCACGAGGCGGTCGAGCCGCCCGTGCGTCGCCGAGGAGCGGCCTCGAAGGCGGCCTCCACGGAGGCCCGGTCGGCGACGTCGAGGGCGCAGGGCCTCGGCCTCGCCGCCCCCGGCGCGCGATCTCCGCCACCACCTCCGCGAGCTTCGCCGCGTCGCGGGCCCCGAGCACGACGTTCGCGCCCTCGGCGGCCAGGGCCTTGGCGATCGCGCGCCCGATGCCTCGCGAGGCCCCGGTGACGAGGGACGACCTTGCCGGACAGCGAGAGCGGCCGTTCGGTCATGCCCGACCCGCGAGGGCCGAGAGGGTCGGCCTCGAGCGACGGCGGGTCCTCGACGCTCAGCACCGTGACGTCCTTCGCGATCTTCTTGACGAGCCCGCCGAGCACGGTCCCCGGCCCGACCTCGACGAAGGCCGTGACGCCCTCGCGAACCAGGCGCTCCACGGACTCCTGCCACCGCACCGCCGCCGAGACCTGGCGGACGAGACCGTCCCGGCACTCCGCCGCCCTGCCGCACCGGCCCCGCGTCCACGTTGTTCACGAGGGGCACCTCGAGATCGCGGAACGTCAGCGCCCCGAGTACCGGGGCCAGCCGCTCCTGGGCCGGCTCCATGAGCGCGCAGTGAAATGGGGCGGAGACGGGCAGCTTCACGGCCCGCTTCGCCCCCGCGGCCTTGCAGAGCGTCGATCGCCCGGTCCACGGCGGCGGCGTGGCCGGCGATCACGACCTGGCCCGGGCGAGTTGAGGTTCGCGGGCGAGACGACCTGGCCCTCGCGCCGCGTCCGCGGCACGCGCTTCAGGACGACGACGCCGTCGAGGCCGAGGATCGCCGCCATGGCCCCTTCACCCACCGGCACGGCTTCCTGCATGTACTGTCCGCGCCGCCGCACGGTCGCGACCGCGTCCGCGAGCGTGAGCGAGCCCGCGGCCACGAGGGCCGAGTACTCGCCCAGGCTGTGGCCGGCCACCCAGGCCAGGCGCGCGCGCCTCGAGCGTGCGAGCGCACGATGCGCGGCGACGCTCGCGGCGAGGATCGCGGGCTGGGTGTTCGCGGTGAGCTGCAGCTCCGCCTCCGGTCCCTCGAAGCAGAGCTTCGAGAGCGGGAAGCCCAGCGCCCGGTCGGCCTCGTCGAAGACGGCTCGGCTCTCCGGGAAGGCCTCGGCGAGCGCCTGGCCCATGCCCACCTGCTGCGAGCCCTGCCCGGGAAAGACGAAGGCGACGCTCATGCCGTCCGCCGCCTCCTTGCGCGCCGCCGAGCGCGCGCAGCTCGGCCTCGATGCTGTCGTTGACCCCGCTCTTGAAGAAGTCCGCGGCCACCCGAACGCCGTGCTTGATGGCGCTGCGCGTTCGAGCGCCCGTGCCCGATCACGCAGCAGCCCTTCACGCCGAGCAGCGGCGCGCCGCCGTACTCCGAGGGGTCGATGCGCGCTTCGCACCGCCCGGAAGGCGCGGCATCGAGAGCCACGCGCCGACCTTGCGTCCGGGTGGAGCGCGTCAGCTCCTCGCGCAGGAGCTCGACGATCGACTCGGCCAGCGTCTCGCTCGCCTTCAGGACCACGTTGCCGGTGAAGCCGTCCATCACGATCACGTCCACCTTGCCCGTGAAGATGTCGTGCCCTTCGACGTTGCCGATGAAGTTGAGGCTCGACGCCTTCAGGACCTCGTGGACCTCCTTCGTCAGCTCGTTCCCCTTCGTCTCCTCCTCGCCCATGCTCATGAGGCCCGACCCGGGGGTTCTCGGTGCCGAAGACATCGCGGGTGAAGGCGCTTGCCCATCACCGCGAACTCCTCGAGGTTGCGGGCCTTGCAGTTGGCGTTCGCCCCCACGTCGAGGAGCACGGTGCGGCCGCTGAAGGTGGGGGACGACCGCGGCGAGCGCGGGGCGGTCCACCTCTTCGAGGGTGCCCAGGACGAGCTTGGCGATCGTCCAGCAGGCCGCGGTGTTGCCCGCCGAGAAGAAGGCGTCGGCCTCGCCGTCGCGCACGCACTCGAGGCCGACCTGGATCGAGGAGCGCTTCTTCAGGGTGGATCGGCTGACCTTCTCGGCCATGCCCACCACGTCGGGCGCGTCCACCACCTCGATGGGCGAGCGGGGCGCCGGCGCGGCGGTGCAGCTCCGCCTCCACCTGGTCGCGCGGGCCCACGAGGGCGATGCGCAGCGCCCAGCTCGCGGCACGCGAGGAGGGCGCCTTCCACCACCACGCCCGGACCGTGGTCGCCGCCCATGGCGTCGACCGCCACCCGGGGTGCGGCCTCTGGTTCGGTCATGCCGTGGCGGGCCTCGCGGCTCCCGCGGCTAGACCTCCTCGACCGCGATCACCTGCTTGCCCTTGTAGTAGCCGCAGCGCGGGCAGACGCGGTGCGGCAGCTTCGGCTCGTGGCAGCTGCGGGCAGAGGCTCAGGCCCGGCGCGCTGCAGGTGGTCGTGGGCGCGCCGCTTGTCGCGGCGGGCCTTGGAATGGCGGCGCTTCGGATTCGGCATCGTGGGACTCCTAGTCCGTCGTCGAAGAGCTTCTTGAGGCTGGCGAGGCGGGCGTCGCCCGTCTCCTCCGGGGTCGGGCATCCGCAGGTCTCCGTGTTCCGGTTGCGCGCCGCAGGTCGGGCACCGTCCGCGGCAGTCTTCGCGGCAGAGCCGCTTCAGGGGCAGGGAAAGGAAGCACTGCTCGCGCACGACCTCGCCGAGGTCCAGCCGGTCGCCCTTGTAGTAGGCGACCACCATGTCGCGGTCCGTCGAGCTCGACCTCGTCCTCCTCCTCGCGGCTCGTCTTCCGGCTGATGGGGGAGGTAGAAGAGATCCAGGTCCTGGGCCAGCGGGAAGGTGAAGGGCTCGAGGCAGCGTCCGCACTCGAGCCGGAGCGGCGACGTCAGCTGTCCCCGCACGTGCACGCTGTCGCCGTCCACGCGCTCGAGGCGGCCCCGGAACGAGCCCCCCGGGGCGAGGGCGAAGTCCTCCTCTCCCTCCACGTGGACGCTCGCGGGGTCGAGGACCTCGTCGAATTCGAGCCCTTCCGGGGGGATCTGGGAGATCTCTATGACCAGCATCGCCGTGTCGACTCAAACTTCCAATTTTCGCGGATTGCGCCTCTTCAGTCAAGCACTTGGGGCCCCGTCGAGCCAAGCCGAAACAAGGCGTCGTGCCCCCTCGGCGTCCTCCCGCCATTCCACCTCGGCCTGGTGCCGGAACCAGGTCCTCTGGCGCTTGGCGAACTGCAAGGTGGCGCGGACGATAGCATGTTCAGCAGTCCGACGTTCGCCCCCGGAGCGCGAGCAGCGCTTGCTGGTAGCCGATCGCTTGCAGGGGGCGAATGTCGGAGCCCGTAGCGATCGCGGAGTCCTCGCACTTCGTCCAGCAGTCCCCGCCTGATCATCTCCCGCGTCCGTTCCTCTATGCGCTTCCGGAGCACGTCCCGGCCCGGGTCCAGGCCCACGATCAGAGTCCGGAAACCCCGCAAGGGGTCCGTCCCCGCCCGGTGGTGCTCGGAGATCGGCTTCCCGGTCGTCCAGAAGACCTCCAGGGCCCGGACGATGCGCACTCGATCGCTCGGGGGGATGCGTCCCGCGGCCGCGGGGTCGACACGGCGAAGAAGCCGCCAGAGCCGGGAGTCGCCGAAGCGATCGGCCAATCGCCTCGAAACGGCGACGGAGTGGCTCTGAACGGGACGGGCCGTCGAAGAGGCCCTGGAGGAGAGCGCGCAGATAGAGACCGGTACCTCCGACCACGATCGGTAGCCTCGCCCGCGCTGAAATCTCACGAATCGCGGCGCGGGCGAGGTGCGAGTACTCGGCGGCCGAGAACGACTGGTCGGGATCTACGACGTCCAGGAGGTGATGCGGCACCTCGGCCCGCTCCGCGGCCGTCGCCTTCGCGCTCCCGATGTCGAGGCCCCGGTACACCTGGAGGCTGTCGCAGGAGACGATCTCCACCTCGCGCTCCCGCGCGAGGTGGAGCGCCAGGCCGCTCTTGCCGGCCCCCGTGGGGCCGACGATCGCGATCAGGGGAGCGTCCACAGGCGCCAGGCGAGGAAGAGCAGGACGACGAGGAGAAGGATCGCGGCGCCCCGGACCTGCGCGGGGGTGAAGCTCAACTGCTCGCGGAAGGCCTTGATGATCGCCGTCTCGTGCTCCGCCCCCAGCGTGCGCTTCACGGCGAGGAGCTCGGCATAGAGCAGCTCGTTGAGCCCGTCCACGAGGCGCGCCGCGCCGCTCCTCCTCGGGGAGCTTGTTGAGGTTGCGCTCCACGAGGCTGGGATCGAGCGAGCCGTCCTTCTGGAGCTTGATCCCCGTGAACACGTCCTTGCGCGCCTCCCGGAGGCCGGCGAGGTACTTCTCCAGCACGTTCTCCGCGATGGGGCCCACCTCCCGCACCATGTGCCGGAAGACGTAGCTGTACTTCTGGTTGAAGGAGTCCATCACGGAGTAGAGCGTGTCCTCCGGGATGAAGTCCTGGTCGAGGGTCCGGACCTTCTTCCCCTTGATCCGGACGATCCCGGAGCTGATGAGGGCGTAGAGCACCTTGAGCGTCTCGTTGTCCCCGATCTCGCTGTCCTGGCAGATCTCGAGGACGCTGCGCTCCCCGTCGATGAGGCCCAGCGACGTGGGATCTCGTAGGGCTCGATGAGCCCCGCGGGAGGGGCGGCGACCGCCTCCGGCACGAGGGAGCCCTCCGGATAGCGTCCCGCCACCGCCCCGTTGGCGTCCACCCGCCGCACGCCCTCCAGGATCAGGTTCGTCACGTCGAGGTCGACGGTGATCCTCTCCTTGTCGGGGAGCGTCGATTCCTCGAAATGGAACTGCCCCTCCTCCCACATGGAAGATGCTGAAGACGATCTCCCGGACCTGGGTCTGCACGCCCTCCCAGAGGTCCTTGGGGCTGAGGGCGCCCATCTCCACGAGCACCTTCCCCTGCCGCTTCCCCTTGGTGATCGCCTTGATCGAGGCCTCGTACTCCTCCACCGTGATCTTCCCCTCGCGGATCAGGATCTCCCCCAGCCGGTCGTTGGGGAGGTTGCTGGAGGCGAAGACCACCCGCCCCCCCTTGAGGTACAGGGCCTTGCGCGCGCCCCCCGAGACCAGGGAGAGCACCCCCGTCGCGTTCGTTAGGCGCAAGTGCTGGAGGATGTCGGGGAGAGGGAGCTGGGTGAGCTGTCCGCGCAGTCCTCCGGGGACCAGGAACGGCTCGAAACGCTTGGGGAGCGGAGTCGTCATCTTACGCGCACGCGGATGCGGGAATTCTACGGGGAGTGAGGGGTGCGGGCAACACGCGCGGGGTGCTTGTCAGTCGTACGCCTTCTGGAGCGCGACCCCCGTGTAGTAGTGCTGCAGGATCTCCTCGTGGGTGGAGCCCGCGAGCGCCATCCCGAAGGCGCCGACCTGGCAGAGGCCCACCCCGTGCCCCCAGCCCTTGCCCGTGATCACGAACCGCTCCACCTGGCCCTTCGGGTCGAGCTCCCGGTCCACCACGAAGAGGTTCTCGCGCAGGTTCATCCCCCACCGCACCCGGAGCCCCTTGAGCACGACCTCCCCGTCGCTCCCGAGCACGGAGAGCTCGACCACCCGCCCGGAGACCCCGAGGCGTCGGGGGACGACGTCCTTCACCTTGCCCACGCTGCCGTAGCGCACGAGCGACTTCGCCACGTCCCCGGGGGTGAGGCGGACCTCCCAGCGGTAGTAGCGCGAGCTGCGGTCCGCGGAGGCACCCTTGCGCGTCTGCTCCGCCTCCAGGAAGGACACGACGCCGTTCTCCACGACGAAGTTGACCTTGTCCCCGACGCGGAGGGTGAGCTCGGACGCGGCGGCGGGCGTGCCGTCGAGGCTGCGGAAGAAGCGGGCGGAGACGTCCACCGGATACGACTCCGGCACTTCGCCCCGCATCACCGTGATCTGGCCCCCGGACGCCCCCGCGAAGTCCGCGCTCACGAGGCCGGGCAACCCCGCCTTCTCCGCCGCGCGCGCGAGGAGGACGACCGCCTCCGCCCGGGTGAGCGCCGCGCCCGGCCGCAGCGTGTTGTCGGGGAAGGGCGAGAGCACGCCTTCCTGGACGAGCACGGCCGCGGCGAGCCGCTCCCCCTCTCCCCCGAGCTCCTGCCGGTCTTCCACCTTGAGCAGGTATTCCGAGTCCGAAGGGGCGAGGAGTCGCCGGCCCCGCTCCTCCCAGCAGAGCGTCCCCACCAGGTACTGGACGAAGTGCCCGCGCCGCGCGAGGGCCCCCTGGACGTGGGGGTCGCATCCCCGCCGCCGAAGCGCCGTCTCGAGCCGCGAGGCCCACCCCCGGATCTCCGAGTCCGAGGGGATCCCGGCGAGAACGGGCGCTGTGTAGGTCCGCGGCTCGAGGACGCCGAGGGCGAGGAGGAGCGCCAAGTCGCGGCCGACCGTGGCCCCTCCCGGCACGTCGCGCGGGGCCGCCTTCGTCCGGAGCGTGCTCCAGGCCTTCGTCTCGGGCGTGCAGGCGACACCCTTCAGGTACGGAATGGGCTCGCCGTCGAACATGTTCTCCGCGTCCTCGGTGTGCCCGCCGCAGGTCGACGTGTAGTAGGCGTTGATGGGCCGGCCCCGGTACGTGACGACGATCCCCCGCGTCTCCGCCACCGCGCGGTCGGTGGCCGCGGTCTCGGTGCCCTCGCCCTTGTAGACCTGGCAGGCCGGGGTCGCGCAGATGTCGTAGCCCGACTTCTCGAACTCGCCCTTGTGGTTCAGCACGTAGCTGCGCGCGGCCACCGCCTGCGCCTTGAGCGCCTCCGGCTGCGGGAACGCCTGGGGCGAGAGCTCGTTCGGAACCACCCCGCGCAGGTAGTCCTCGATGTTCGCGGTGTTGATGACCGTGAGGGCGCCGCCTCCCACCGCTCGCACCTCGAGGAGCCCCCGGTAGGGCGTGGCGTCGGCCGAGAGCAGGTCCGTCGCGGAAGCGGGCTCGATCGTCGCCTTCTCCATCTCGTCGCCCGTCTCGAGGAGGCGGAGACGGCCGCCCTCTCCCGGCACCGGCCGCTCCTCCACCACCCACGAGCCGGACAGGCCGCTCCGGCCGAGGCGGCTCGCGAGCCGCAGCGCCTCGTCCCGCGTCTCGTAATCCCCCACCCGAACCTGGTGCGAAGCGCGCACGACGCTCGCCTCGACGCTCGGAACGAGGCCCGTCGTCTGCTGCACGCGCTCCGCGAGGGCGCGCGCTCCCCTCTCCTCCGTGAGGCTCGCCACCTGGACCCGGTACCGCGGAGGCGAGGGAGGCTGGCTCGTGGCGGAGGCGAACGTCGCTCGCCCCAGGGGAATCGCACCCGGACGGCCGGGCACACGTACGAGCACCCCGGAGTCCGAGCCGATCGAAACGCGCGGAACGTCGACGAGGATGCCGACCCGCACGACGGGAGGCGGCACGACCATCCCCGGCGTCGGCGTCGCGGCCGGCGTGGGTACCGTGGAGACGGACGGCGGCTTCGTCGCACCGCCCTGGGGCGGCGGCACCTGGACCGTCCGGCAGCTGGCGGCGGCAAACCAAGCCACCACCGCCGCCGCGGCCCAGGCCGTGGCGGAGGAGCGCATGATTCTGTGACGTCTCACGATTCCGCGGGTCCCTCGTTGTAGTAGAACGTCACCGTAATCGTTAGGCGGGGCGGGCCGTAGTCGGAGGGAAGCGGCAGGAAACGGCTCCCCACGAGCGCGTTCTGGGCGGCACGGTCCATCGCGGGTGTCCCGGACGAGCGGAGCATGCGCACGGCGGACATCGTCCCGTCGCGCTCCACCACGAACTCGAAATCCACGTGGCCCCGAAAGCCCATGAGCGCCGGCTGGGGCATGATCCAGTTTCGGTAGACCTCGTTCTTGAAGCGATTGACCCACAGGGTGAAGTCGGCACCTTGCGGGTCGAAGTAGAGACCGCCGAGGTTGGCGCCCGTCCCCGTCGGGATGCCGAGCTGGCGGTCCTGGGCCAGCTTCCGCTCGAGATCCCGGACGGCTCCGTCGATGGACGGGCCGAGGCGGCCCGGGCGACCCTTGGTGCCGTCGTCGCCCCGCGGCAAATCGCGCCCGACGCCGGGAGGGAGACGCAGCCCTTCCCGCCCGGGCACCGGAGTCGCCCCGCCGCCGTCGGCCACCATGGGCGCCGCGGGCGTCGGTGGCGGGGGTGCGATCGAGGGCGGCGAGGGCTGCCCCTTGGGAACGGCCGTCAGATCGTCGTCCTTCCGAAGGATCATGGGACCCTTCGCCCGGAGGTCCGACGGCGGACCCACGCTGATCCGGTCCTTTGCGGACGGAGGGGGCGGCGTGGGCGGGGGCACCTGCCGGGGAGCAGCTGGCGGGGGGCGGCGTCGGGCGCAGCGCCGGGGGTAGAGCCTGGCGCAAAGCGGCCGGAGGGGGCAGGAAGACCAGGTTCTTCCGCTCGAGCAAAGCGGGGTCGATCTCCTCTGTTTTCCGGGGCTTGTACTCCCCACTGATCAGGATCATGAGCATGGTCACATGGACAATGGCGGAAACCAGGAACCCCTGGCGCTGGTTCACCCGGTTCACTGGACCGCCCACCCCACGACTAAGGAACGCGACAACGTAGCATGGACGTCGCAGCCGCGCAAATGATCCCTACAATCTGTTGTGGCCCGAGCCGGAGGGGCTACCGGTAGTCGTATACTGGGCACTTCCAGACCTAGCTCTCTCCCATCCGGGCCAGGATGGCCTGGGCGAGGGCCAGGGCGCGGCGGCCGTCGGGCCCCCCCACGAGCGGCTCGGAGCGCTGCCGGACGGCGTGCAAGAAGGCCTCCAGCTGGCGCCGGAGGGGCTCCTGATCGGGTGCGCTCACCCGCTCCGCCGTGATCTCGGGGCGATCGCCACCCCCCTCCTTGAGACGATAGACCTGGGCCTCGCGGGCGGTGAAATCGGCGGAGACGTAGGTCCTGGGGGAGAACACCCTGAACTTCCGGATCTTTTCCACCGAGACCCGGCTCGCCGTGAGGTTGGCGATGAGGCCGGAGGCGAACCGCAGCCGGGCGTTGGCGATGTCCACTCGGGGGGTCAGGACGGGTACTCCGACGGCGTCGATCTGGACGGGCTCCGTGCCGTCGAGGGTCAGAACGATGTCGAGGTCGTGGATCATCAGGTCGAGCACCACGTCGATGTCCAGGCTGCGTGGGGAAAAGGCCCCCATCCGGTGGACCTCGATGAAGCGAGGCCTCCCCCGGCCGACCGGAGCACCTCGGTAGCGGGGTTGAAGCGCTCGATGTGGCCCACCTGCAGGATGGCGGCTTTGTTCCGGGCCAGGGCGATCAGGTCGTCGGCCTCCTGCAGCGTGGTTGTCATGGGCTTCTCGACCAAGACGTCCTTACCGGCCCTGAGGGAAACGGCAGACACGTCGAAGTGGTCGACGGTCGGGACGGCCACAGACACGGCGTCGACGCTCTGGAGCAGGGCATCGAGGGTTGGAAAGGCCGCTCCCCCGAAACGCGACGAAACATCCTCGGCGCGTGATCGGTCGATGTCATGGACGCCCACGAACTGCGCGCCGAGGATGTCGCGATACACCCGCGCATGCTGCTGGCCCAGGGCCCCCACGCCCACCACCCCCACGCGGACGTCACTCACCGTCGGCCTCGCCCATGCCCCACATCGCAACCCCCGCCGAGTCCGCCGCCCTCGAGAAGCGCGGGCCGGTCGAGGAGAAGCGTACGCCCCGCCTCCACCGCGAGGACGAGCGCCTGCGCCTCCCGCATCGCCTCGATCGTCCCCGGGCCGATCACGGGAACGTCGAACCGCATGTCCTGCTTCGGCTTCGCGACCTTGACCACGACGCATCCAGGACCGGCGAGCCGGCCCGCGCGCCGGATCACCTCGTCCGTCCCCTCCATCGCCTCGAGGGCCACCGCCGCCCGGTCCTTGACCACCGCGGTCTGGCCGAGGTCATTGCTCGCCAGCGTTCGCGCCACGGTTCGACCGTACGCGATGTCCGCCTGCTCCTGGCGCGAAGGCTGGCGCCGTGTCAGAGCCCGTTCTCCGGCCATGTCGTCCTTCAGGAATGTCCGTGCTCGCCAGGAGCGTGATCCCTTCCCGCTCCAGCGCCTCCGCGACGGCCCCGATCAAGCTGTCCGTGTTCTTGAAGGCAAGACGCGCCAGAAGCCCCATCATCTTTAGATCCGGCACCACGTCCGAGAAGATCTGCGTGTGCTTCACCTGGCCCGCCATTACCGCCTCGCTCACGTCCGCGGACCGGAGAGCGTCGATGCAACGCCCGAGCTGACCCAGGCCCACCCAGTGGATCTCGTCCACCGCGTCCGCCAGCTCCGGGGACGCCTCCTCGCGGATCGCCACCGCGATCACGCGGCGGCCCGCCCGGCGTGCCCCCGCCGCCACCAGGAAGGGGAAACGTCCGTTGCCCGCGATCAGCCCCAGCGGCCGCGTGCCCCCGGAGGGCGCCGTCATGTCTCCTCGACGCCCACGTGTCGGCGCCGGCGCTTCAGGATCACACCCCGGGGAGAGGTCCGCACGAACTCCACGATCGTCTGCGCCTCGGGCGTCTGCGGGCCCTCCGACTCCAGTCGGGCGAGGGCCTCGGTGGTGTTGAGGCGGCTGTGCAGGAGCATCCGGAACGCTTCCTTGAGCGCGACGACGCTCTCCTTCGAAAAGCCGCGGCGGAGCAGGCCCACCGAGTTGATCCCGTAGACCCGCGCCGACCGGTTCCCCACCGTCCGCGAATAGGGCAGCACGTCCTTCGTGATGACGGAGTAGCCGCCCACGAAGGCGTGCGCGCCCACGCGGCAGAACTGGTGCACGCCGGTGGACGCGCCGATCGTCGCCCAGTCCTGGACCTCCACGTGCCCGGCGAGCGTTGCCGCGTTCGCGAAGATCGTGTGGTCCCCCACGCGGCAATCGTGGGCCACGTGGACCTCGGTCATGAACAGGTTGTGGGACCCGATGCGGGTGACGTTGCCGCCTCCCGCGGTTCCCCGATTGACGGTGACGAACTCGCGAAAGGTGTTCGCGTCTCCGATCTCCAGGCGCGAGGGCTCGCCGCGGTACTTGAGGTCCTGGGGGGCGAGACCGACGGAGGAGAAGGGATAGAAGCGGTTCCGCTCGCCCACGCGCGTGCGTCCGTCGATGACCACGTGGGCGTCGAGCACGGTCCCCCGTCCCAGCGTCACCTCCGGGCCCACGATGCAATAGGGCCCGACCCGCACGCCCGGCTCGAGCGCGGCCCGCGGATCGACCCGGGCCGTGGGGTCCACCTCGGGAACGGGGAGACGGCCCACCGACAGGAGCAGGCGGGCCTCCGCGACCTTGTGCTCGCCCACGTGGACCTCGCCCCGGAAGCGCGCGAGCCCCCGACGGCGGTGCAGCAGACGCACCTCCAGCCGGAGCTGGTCGCCCGGCTGCACGCGGCGGCGGAACTTCGCGGCGTCGATCCCCACCACCTGGATCTCGACCTCCCGGGGGTTGCCGGACTCCCGGAGGAGCCACACCCCCGCGGCCTGGGCGAGGCTCTCCAAGAGCAGCACGCCGGGCATGACGGGTGCCCCCGGGAAGTGGCCCACGAAGAAGTCCTCGGTGCCCGTGACGTTCTTGCTCGCCACGAGCCCCGTCGCCGCGTCGTGCTCGAGCACGCGGTCCACGAGCACGAACGGGTAGTGGCTGGGGATCTGCCGGACGAGGGAGGCGATGTCGATCGCACTCATCGCGCGGGCCCCCTGGTCCCCGAGATCATCCTGGAGCACCCCTAAAAATGGCGCGCGGCGCGGGGGCGCGTGCTCGCCGCGCACGCCCGCGCCGATCGCGGACGGGACGAGCTACGGCTTGGGCGGCGCCGCCGGGCTGGGCTTCGCGGGGGCGGGGACCGACGCGGGCTTCGCCGCCGCCCCTGAAGCGCCCTTCGCCGCCTTCTCTGCATCATCCGCCTTGATGATCACGTCCCTGGAGATATCGAACTCCCGGTTCACGGTAAGGGCGACCTGAGAGTCGAGGATAATGTCGATTCCCTTTTCCTTGCCGACCGCCTCGATGTGCGGCTTGATCTTCATCTGGAACTCGTTGTTGAGCCCCTGCGCCTGCTGCTGGGCCCGCTCGCGCAGCCGCTGGATCTCCTGCTGCCCGTCCTCCAGGAAGGCCTGCCGCTCGCGTCCCTTCTTCACGATTTCCTGGCGCTTCTTTTCCGCGGCCTCCGGGCTCAGCACGGAGCCCTGCTTCTCCAGCTCGTCCTGGATGGCCTTCATGGCCGCGTCCATCTTCTGCAGCTCCGCCTGCTTCTTGGTCCCCTCGGAGTTGATCTCGTTCTGGAGGGCCTCGAGCTGGGTGGCGTATCCCTTGCCCATGAGGCTCTCGCTGGAAACGCGGGCCATGTCGATGATCGCGATCTTGGGCGACTTCACTCCCGCAGCCGGGGCGGAATCCTGGGCGAGGGCGAGGGGCGCCGCGACCCCGAGGGCGAGGCCGGCGAGGAACGTCTTCTTCATGTCGTCTCCTTAGAAGGTGGTGCCCACGGCGAACTTGAACGTGGTCTTCGGCGTGAACAACAGGGGGTCCGGGTTATAGGCATAGATCAGGCGGAACGGGACGTTGAGCACGGGCATGACGAAGCGCAGCTCCGCGCCCGTGGAGAGCTTGAGCTGGCCGAGGTCGATCTTGTCGCCCTCGAGGTACGCCTGCCCCGCGTCGAGGAACAAGAGGAACCGGACGGGGCCGAAGAGGTCGAAATAGTACTCGGCGTTGCCGAGGACGTACTTGTTGCCGCCGAGCAGCCGGCCCATCTGGTCCACGGGGCCGATGGAGCGGACGTTGTACCCCCGCACCTGCGTCTCCCCGCCCAGGAAGTAGCGCTGGTACACGGGGAGCCGGAGGGTGTCGGAGTAGGGCTTGATGTAGGCCGTCTCCACGCGGACGCCGAGGGCGGTTTTCTTGCCCACGGGGAGGTAGAAGACGCCCTCCCAGGTCGGCCGGAAGTAGTCGACGGTGCCCCCGAGAGGCCCCCCCGCGACCTGGAAGGTGAAGGTCTGCTTCATGCCGCGCCGCGGGGTGAAGGGGTTGTCGACCGTATTCATCACGTAGTTGGGTGTGAAGCGGCTCTCCGTCCGGTTGTCGAGGTCGCCGCCGAAGAGGAGCGGGTTGAAGACCGGCCCCTGGCCGGGCGTCGTGGATTCCCCCGCCCCCCCGGGGACGTCGATGCCCGCGATCCGGATGACCTCGTACGAGTAGTTCGTGAAGAGTCGCGAGAACCGGCCCACCGAGAAGCCGAAGATGAGGCTCACCCCCTTGCCTTCCTGGCTGTAGCCCACCACGTTGGAGAAGCTCTCGTACGTGATCTTCCTCTTGAAGATGTCGAAGCCGGCGGTGATCGGGCGGTCGAAGAGGTAGGGCTCGGTGATCGCGAGCTGGTAGTTCTGGGTGCGGCGGCCGGTCTGCGCGGAGAGCTGGAAGGTCTCGCCCGCTCCCAGGAAGTTCGTGGTGGAGAAGGACGCGTTGATGAAGGTGCCCTCGAGGCCGGAGACGCCCCCCCCGAAGGTGAACTGGTTGCGGTTCTGCTCCTCCACCTTGAACGTGACGTCGAGCTTGTCGTCGCCCTTCTCGCTCGGGGCGAGGTCGGGCGCGCCCTCCATCGGCTTGAAATAGCCGAGCTGGTTGATCCGCCGGATCGTGGCCTTGAGCGCTTCCGTGTTGAAGACGTCGCCCTCGTTCATGTAGATCTCGCGCCGCACCACCTTGTCGCGGGTGGTGTCGTTGCCGGTCACTTTGATCTGCCCCACGTAGTAGCGCTTGTCCTCGTCCATGGCGAGGGTGACGTCCACCACCTTGCGCGCGGGGTCGGGCTTCCTCTTCGGACCCCCCGTCCACTGGAAGTAGCCGATGCTCCCGTACATGTCCCGGAGCTTGTCGAAGCCCTTCCGGAACTGCGACTCGTTGTAGACGTCCCCCGGCTCCAGCTTGAAGAGAGGGCGGACGAACTCCTCCTTGAGGACGGTGAGCCCTTCGAAGTCGATCTTGCCCACGCGGTACTGCTCGCCCTCCGTGACGGGAATGGTGAGGGTGACCCACTTCACGGGCTTCTTCTTGAAAAAGCCCGACTTCCCGTCCGTGTAGCTGAGCTTCGGCTGTCCCACTCGTGCGGTCACGTACCCGTTGTTCAGGTAGAAGTCCTCGATCCGCTTCTGGTCCCCGGGATCGGGAGGCTCCCCGAGCCACTTGCTCTCCGTGTACGTCGTCTTTCCCCCCATCCAGCTCAGGTTCCAGAACCCGGAGGGCTTGATCTTCTTCAGCTTGCCCGAGAGCTTGCCGTCGGAGTAGACGGTGTTGCCGTCGAAGTCCACCGCCTTCACCTTCGCCTTCGGCCCGTCGTCGATCGTGAAGGAAAGCTGCTCCGCCGCCCCCCCGATCGGCTTCGCCTCGTGCTTCACGGTGGCGAAGGGCCGCCCCTTCGCGTTGAGCATCTCCCGGAGGATCGCCTCCACCTTGCGGGCCTTGCCGAGGTCGTAGAAGGTGTCGATCCGGATCTGGGCGTCGCGCTTCTTGAGCTCGTCCTCGATGTTGCTGGTCGTGAGCTCCTTGCTCCCGCGGAAGTCCACGATCTGGATGCGCTTCCGCTCGGACACGCCGAAAATCACGAGCTTGCCGCGCGTCCCGTCCTTGACCTCGAGTGTCAGGTCGTCGAGGAACCCCGTATCCCAGAGCCGCCGGAAGTCGGCCCGCAGGCGCTGCTCGTCGTAGCGGTCGCCCGCCTTCGTGGAGACGTAGTAGAGGAGCGTCTCCGTCTGAACGTACTGGTTGCCCCGGATCTCGACGCTCTCCACCACCGGCCCCGCGTCGGGCGCGTCGGGCTCCGCTTCCTGGGCGGTAAGGCGCCCCCCCTGAAGGGCGGTGAGGAGGATCGCGAGGACGGTCCGGAGCGGCGCCCGTCTCATGCGGAGAGCGCGCCCACGCGCCCGTCCTGGTCGTACCAGAGCGCCCCGTCCCGCACCCCCACGTCGATCCGCCGGCCGCTGCGGATCTGCCCGCGGATGAACGCCTCGCTGAGGGCGTCCTCGATGTGCCGCTGGATGGCCCGCCGCAGCGGCCGCGCCCCGTAGGAGCGGTCGGAGAGGGTCTTCGTGAGCAGCCACTCCACCGCCTCGTCGCCGAGCGCGATCGAGATCCCCTTCTCCTTGAGGTTGTGGTTGAGCTGCTCCACGAGGAGCCGCGTGATCTTGACGAGGTCCTCCTCGGTCAAGGCGTCGAAGATGATGATCTCGTCCACGCGGTTGATGAACTCGGGGTTGAAGGTGCGCTTCACCTCCCCCATCACCATCTCGTTGATGCCCTTCTCCATGTCCTTGGCGTCCCCGGAGGCGAACCCCATCCGCCCCTTCTTCTCGATGAAGCGGGCGCCGATGTTCGAGGTCATGATGATGATCGTGTTCTTGAAGTCGATGGTGTTGCCGAGGCCGTCCGTGAGGTGGCCGTCCTCGTAGACCTGGAGGAGGACGTTGAAGATGTCCGGGTGCGCCTTCTCGATCTCGTCGAGGAGCACCACCGAGTAGGGATTGCGCTTCACCCGCTCCGTGAGCTGACCGCCCTCCTCGTGCCCCACGTAGCCGGGAGGCGAGCCGATGAGCTTGCTCACCGAGTGCTTCTCCATGTACTCCGACATGTCGAAGCGCACGAGGGCGCGCTCGCTCCCGAACAGGAAGGCGGCGAGGGAGCGCGCGACCTCCGTCTTCCCCACGCCGGTGGGCCCCAGGAACATGAAGGACCCCACGGGCCGGTTCGGGTTCTTGAGCCCCGCCCGCGTCCGGCGAATGGCGCGGGCCACCGCGCTGATCGCGGACTCCTGGGAGACGATCCGCTTGTGGAGCTCCTCCTCCATCCGGAGGAGCTTCTCCGACTCCTCTTCCTTGATCGCGGTGATGGGGATCCCCGTCCAGCGGGAGACCACGTCGTCGATGTCGCTCTTCGTGACCTCGTGGCTGCCCGTGCCCGTGAGGTCCCAGCGCTCGTGCCGCATGAAGGGGACGGCCTCGCGCTGGGCCGCCTCCTCGTCGCGGAAGAAGGCCCCGCGCTCGAGCACGTCGTTCCTGTCCACGACCACGCGAATCTTGCGGCTCAGCTCGGGCACTTCCTCGGGCACCGCGGCTTCACGGAGCTTCACCCGGCTTCCCGCCTCGTCGAGGAGGTCGATCGCCTTGTCGGGCAGGAAGCGGTCGGTGATGTAGCGGCTGGACTGGTACACCGCGGCCTCGAGGGCCTCGTCGCGGTAGGTCACGTGGTGGAACTTCTCGTAGCGGTCCTTGATCCCCCGGAGGATCTCGATCGTCTCCTCCTCGGTGGGCGAGGCGACCTTCACCGCCTGGAAGCGGCGCTCGAGCGAGCGGTCCTTCTCGATGTACTTGCGGTACTCCGCCGGCGTCGTGGCCCCGATGCACTGGATCTCCCCGCGGGAGAGCGCGGGCTTCAGGATGTTCGCGGCGTCGAGGCTGCCTTCCGCGGAGCCCGCGCCCACGAGCGTGTGGAGCTCGTCGATGAAGATCACGATGTTGTGGCTCTCCGTGAGCTCCCGCATGATCGTCTTCAGGCGCTCCTCGAACTGCCCGCGGTACTTCGTCCCCGCCACGATGAGCGAGATGTCGAGGGCGAGGATGCGCTTGTCCGCGAGGTAGACGGGCACGTCGCCCTGCACGATCTTGTTGGCGAGGCCCTCCACGAGGGCCGTCTTCCCCACCCCGGGCTCCCCGATGAGGACGGGGTTGTTGCGCGTGCGCCGGCAGAGCACCTGCACCACGCGGTTCAGCTCGTCGTCCCGGCCCACGAGGGGATCGAGGGTGCCCCGGCCCGCGGCTTCGGTGAGGTCGCGGGAGAACTCGGAGAGGAGCGGGGTCTCCTTGGCTTTGCCCACGCTCGACTTCTCGTTCAGGAGCTGGACGATGTCCTCGCGCACTGCGGTGAGGCGCATCCCCTTCTCCCCGAGGATGCCGGCGGCGACACTCTTCTCCTCGCGCATCACGCCGAGAAGGATGTGCTCCGTGCCGATGTAGTTGTGGAGCATCCGCTCCGCTTCCTCGGCGGCGTAGCCGAGCACGCGCTTGCTCTCCGGGGAGAGCGGGATGTCCACCGAGGTCGGGACCTTGTCGCGGAAGAGGGCCCGCCCCTCGATGTCCTTCCGGATCGACTCCATGGAGAGGTGGCTCTTGCTGAAGAGCCGGGACGTGAGCCCCTTGCCCTCCCGGATGAGGCCCAGGAGGAGGTGCTCGGTTTCGATGGAGTTGCTCCCCAGCTGGCTCGCCTCGTAGCGCGCGAAGAAGATCACGCGCCGGGCCCGCTCCGTGTACCGCTCGAACATCAGGGCTCCCGCCGGGCCCGCGCGGGGTGCCCGCCTGGGCCGGTCATCGTCCACGAGGACATCGGACGATCATAGCCCAAAACCCGGCTGGCTCGTGACCCGGCAAGTCCCATGGGCTCAGGCGGCAACGAGCGTGCCCGCCTCCAGACGCAGCCGCCGGTCGCAGCGGGCGGCCAGCCCCTCGTTATGGGTCACCACGACCACGGTGATATGCCTCTCCCGGTTGAGACGCCGGAGGAGGTCGTGCAGTCGGTCGCCCGTCTCCCGGTCGAGGTTCCCCGTGGGCTCGTCGGCGAGGAGGGCTCTGGGGGAGCGGGCCAGCGCCCGCGCCACGGCGACGCGCTGCTGTTCACCGCCGGATAGCGCGTTTGGACGGTGATCGAGCCGGTCTTGAAGACCCAGCGCTTCGAGCAGGGTCCGGGCCTCATCGCGCGCCGATCTCCGCGTCACGGCGCGCTATGAGCAGGGGCATCATGACGTTCTCGAGCGCCGTGAACTCGGGAAGGAGGTGGTGGAACTGGAAGACGAAGCCGAGGGCGGCGTTCCGGAACTCCCGCAGGCGCGGCTCGGAGAGCCGCGCCAGGTCTTGACCTGCAAAGGTCAGGCTCCCGGCGTCGGCACGGTCGAGCGTGCCCAGGATGTGAAGAAGCGTCGATTTCCCCACGCCCGACGCGCCCGAGGATCGCGAGCATCTCGCCCTCGGCCACGTCGAGGTCCAGGCCGCTCAGGACGGACACCCGCCCCGCCGCCGTGGCGTACCCCTTCTCGATCCCTCTCGCGACGATCAGCGGCGGGGCGGGAGCGGTCATTCGTACCGAAGGGCTTCTGCGGGGTCGAGCCGGGCGGCGCCGCGCGCGGGATGGATGGTCGCCAGGAAGCAGATCACGAGCGCGCCCACGATCACGATCGCCGCGTCGCCAGGCAGGAGGCGGAACGGAACGTGGGAGATCTGGTAGACGTCCTCCGGGACCTTCAGCAGCTGGTAGCGGTCGAGCACGTGGCAGGCGGCGATCCCCAGGATCGAACCCACCGCGGTGCCCACCACGCCGATCACGGTTCCCTGGAGCATGAAGATCCGCATCATCGCCCCCCGCGAGGCGCCCATGGAGACGAGGATCGCGATGTCCTTGTGCTTCTCCATCACCATGAGCACGAGGGTGGCCACGATGTTGAGGGCGGCGACCATGACGATGAGGCCGATGGTGAGCGCGATGGCGGTCTTCTCCAGCCAGAGGGCGGAGAAGAGGCTCTGGTTCATCTGGATCCAGTCGGTGGAGACGTACCCCTCGCCGAGGCGCGCGAGCGTCTCGCGGGCGAACCGCTTGACCTCGAACAGCTCCTGGATCCGAACCTCCACGAGTGTTGCCTGGTCTCCCTGGCCGAACATCCGCTGGGCGGAGGCGAGAGGCAGGTACGCCCACGACGAGTCGAACTCGAAGAGGCCGGTGCGTACGAGTCCGGCCACCCGGAACTTCGTCACCCGGGGCAGGACGCCCATCGGGGTGAGTCGCCCCTCGGGAGACGTGACCGAGACCACGTCGCCCACGCCCACGCTGAGGCCGGAGGCGAGATCGCGCCCGAGCAGGACCGGAGGTGCGCCGGCGGTGGGCTCGTCGAAGCCCTGGAGAGTGCCCTCCTCGAGGTGCCCGGAGAGATCCGTCACCGACTGCTCGTCCTCCACCCGGATCCCCTTCAGCGTCGCGAGCGCCGAGCCGGTGGCGCTCGTGATCAGGCCCTTGCCGTAGTAGGCGGGAGCCGAGCCGAGCACGCCCGGCACCTCGCGCACCGCCTTCACCACGTCGCGGTACTCCTCGAAGGGCGCTCCCCCGTTCCGGTAGACGCTGAGATGCGCGGTCGCCCCGAGGATGCGCGTGCGGATCTCCCCCTGGAGGCCGTTCATGAGCCCGAGGGAGATGAGCACGGCCATCACCCCCACCGCGACGCCGATGACGGAGATCCCGGAGATGAGCGAGATGAAGGCCTGCTTGCGCTTCGCCGTCAGGTAGCGGAGGGCGACCGTGAGCTCGTAAGGCACGATCGATGACGATAACACGACACGCTGATTGCGCTCAGCCGCGGGCCACGCACTCACGCGTGCTCGTCGCAAGTACTTCCGTTCCACATCCACGAGTCAGAACTCGTCTTCGGCTCTCGGGTGGTTGGAACCGAGGTAGTCGAACTCGCCCCGGGGCGAGTTACGTGCGGCCGCCCTCCGGACGCATCAGCGGGAAGAGTATTACGTCCCGGATGGACGGGGAGTCCGTGAGGATCATGGCCAGGCGGTCGACGCCCACGCCGCACCCGCCGGTCGGGGGTAGCCCGTGTCCGAGGGCGCGCACGTAGTCGTCGTCCATCTGATGCGCTTCGAGGTCGCCGTGGGCCCGGGCCTCAAGCTGATCCAGGAACCGCTGCCGTTGCTCGAGCGGGTCGTTCAGCTCCGAGAAGCCGTTGGCGATCTCCATGCCCGCCACGAAGAGCTCGAATCGCTCGGTGGTCGTGGGATCGTCAGGCCTGGCTTTGGCGAGAGGAGACACGTCGACGGGATAGTCCGTCACGAAGGTCGGATCCCACAAGTCGCGCTCCACGAAGCTCTCGAAAAGGAGCGCGACTCTGTGGCCATGACTCATCGACGCGAACGCTCCGGCGTCCACATGTGCGTTCGCGGCGAAATGCTTGAACCGGTCGGACCGAAGCCAAGCGTCGAGTGGCTCTGGGGCGTCCAGGAGGGCGCGACTCCAGAGCAGGTCGTCTTTCTGGCTCGCCAGAGCCTCGTCGATGCCGTCCTTCATGGTCATCCGCCGGAACGGCGTGGCGAAGCCGACGGGCCGGCCCTTGTATCGCACCTCGCCACTGGGAACTACGCGCTTGGCAATCGTGGCGAGGAGAGATGACGTCATATTCATGACGTCGTCACAGTTGAACCACGCCGTGTAGAACTCGAGCATGGTGAACTCGGGGTTGTGCTGGGAGGAGATCCCCTCGTTGCGGAAGTTGCGGTTGATCTCGTAGACGCGCTCGAGGCCGCCCACCACGAGGCGCTTCAGGTACAGCTCGGGGGCGATGCGGAGGAAGAGGTCGATGTCGAGCGCGTTGTGGTGCGTCGTGAAGGGGCGGGCCACCGCCCCCCCCGCGATGGGCTGCATCATCGGGGTCTCCACCTCGATGTATCCCTCCCCGTCGAGGAAGCGCCTCATCTCCGCCACCATCGCGCTCCGGGCCACGAACACTCTGCGCACCTCGGGGTTGGCCGCGAGGTCGAGATAACGCTGCCGGTAGCGCGTCTCGTGATCGGAGAGGCCGTGCCACTTCTCGGGCGGAGGGAGGAGGGCCTTGCCGAGGAAGATAAGCTTCTTCGCCTGCACCGAGAGCTCGCCTTTGCGCGTGCGCATCACCGTGCCCTCGACCCCGAGGAAGTCTCCCTGGTCCACGAGGTCGAACACCTGGTAGGCCTCGTCGCCCACGTCGTCCTGACGCACGTAGATCTGCAGGCTCGCTTCCCCGTCCGTGAGGGTGGCGAAGCTCGCCTTCCCGTGCCCGCGCTTGGTCAGCACGCGGCCCGCGATCCTGACGTCCACCTTCAGGGCTTCGAGCGCGTCGAGGCTCTTGTCCGCGTGGGCCGCCACGATCTCCCCGAGGCGATGTGACCGAACGAACTGACTTGGGTAGGGATTGATGCCGCGCGCGCGAAGGGCCTCGGCCTTCTGCAGGCGCTGGGCGGACTCCGCGGGCCAGCCGGGCACGGGAACGTCCGGAGTAGCGTCGCCCGTCCTGTCCTCGCTCACGCCCCGCTCGCTCCCCCCGCGGGGACGTTGGACTCGCCCCGTACACGTCGGCGGATCGCGTCGAGCACGCCGTTCACGAAGGCGTGCGACTCCGCCTCCCCAAAGCGCTTGGCCAGCTCGATCGCCTCGTCGAGGATCACGGGGGCGGGAGTCTCCTCTTCCTTCATGAGCTCGTAGACCCCGAGGCGCAGGACAGTGCGGTCCACCGCGGCGATCCGCTCGAATCTCCAGTTCGTGGCGGCGGACTTGATGGCCTCGTCGATCTCCGCCGCGAGGGCGACCGTGCCCCGGGCCAGCCGGTCCGCGCGGGCCCGCGTCTCCTCCGTCGTGGACCGGAGCCGCCAGTAGTCGCTCTCCACCTGCTCCATGCTCGCGCGCGTGGCGTCCCACTGGTAGAGCATCTGGAACGCGCACTCGCGCGCCTTCGTGCGCTTGCCCATCAGCGCCGCCTCTTGCCCTTGCGCTTGCCGCCGAGAGCGCGGAGCGCGTGAACGGTGGCCACCGCGGCCCGGGCCGCCTCCCCGCCCTTGTTCTCGGGGCCGGCGGCCGCGCGGGCGAGCGCCTGCTCTTCCCGCTCCACGGTGAGGACGCCGAAGCCCACGGGCACGCCCGACCGCAGGGCCACGCGGGCGAGGCCGCTCGCCGCCTCCCGCGCGATGTGCTCGTAGTGGTCGGTCTCTCCCCGGATCACCGCTCCGAGTGCTATCACCGCGTCGAAGCGGCCCGAGCGCGCGGCCGCGCGCGCGGCCAGCGGGAGCTCGAACGCCCCGGGCACGTCGACCACGAGGACGGCGCGGCGTCCCGCCCCCATCTCGGCGAGGGCCTGCCGAGCCCCTTCCAAGAGGCCGTCGGTCACCGCCGGGTTGAAGCGGGAGCGCACGATCGCCACGCGGAGGCCGCGGGCGGAGGGGAGCTCCGAGGGGGCCTGCTTCACTTCCCCTGGAACTTGGCCGGCCGCTTCTCGAGGAAGGCCTTCGTCCCTTCTTTCATGTCCTCGGTGGTGCAGATGAGGCCGAAGAGCGTCGCCTCGAGGTATTGCCCCTCGTCCTGCGGCATCTCGAGACCGGAGTTCACGGCTTCGATCGTGAAGCGGAGGGAGACGGGGCCGTTGGCCAGCATCTTGCGGAGCAGCGACTCCGCCTCCGCGAGCAGCTGGTCCGGCGCGACCACCTTGTTGACGAGGCCGATGCGGTAGGCCTCCGCGGCGTCCACCATCTCCCCAGTGAGGAGGATCTCGAGGGCGCGCCCCTTCCCCACGAGCCGGGGCAGCCGCTGGGTCCCCGCGTACCCGCACATGATGCCGAGCTTCACCTCGGGCGTGCCCAGGCGCGCGTTCTCGGACGCCACACGGACGTGGCAGGCCATCGCGATCTCGCAGCCCCCGCCGAGCGCGAAGCCGTTGACCGCAGCCACCACGGGCTTCCCGAAGTTCTCGATGCGATCGAGGATCTTCTGCCCGTGGATCGACCGTTCCTTGCCCTGCACCGGGCTCTGCTTGGCGAGCTCCCCGATGTCGGCCCCCGCCACGAAGGCCTTCGGCCCCGCGCCCGTGAGGATGACCCCTCGGACGTCGGCGTCGGCGGCGAGCGCCGTGAAGACGGCGTCGAGCTCGGCCATCGTGCGGTCGTTCAGTGCGTTCAGCTTCTCCGGACGATTGATGGTGACGACGGCCACCCCGTCCCTTTTTTCGAGCAGCAGGTTCTCGTAGCTCATGGGCGATTAGACCAGTCCCGGCGTGGGGGCCGCCGGCTCCTTGGAGTAGTCGTAGAATCCCTTTCCGGACTTCTTGCCGTTCATGCCCGCCTGCACCATCCGCTTCAGGAGCGGCGGGGGCGCGAACCGCTTCTCCCGGAACTCGTCGAACATGATGTTCGCGATGTAGTAGGTGGTGTCGAGGCCGACGAAGTCGAGGAGTGTCAGGGGGCCCATCGGGTGGCCGCAGCCCAGTCGCATCCCCTCGTCGATATCCACGACCGAGCCGACACCCTCCTCGAGGGCGCGGATCGCGTCGAGCAGGTAGGGAACGAGAAGCCGGTTCACGATGAAGCCCGTTCGGTCCGTGGCTTTGACCGGCGTCTTCCCCAGGGTCTTTGCGAACGCGTGCACCTCCTCGAACACGGCGGGGTCGGTCAAGGGAGAGCGGACGACCTCCACGAGCTTCATCAGGGGGACGGGGTTGAAGAAGTGGAGTCCCACGAACCGCTGCGGCCGCTTCGTCACCGCCGCCATCTCCGTGATGGAGAGCGACGACGTGTTCGAGGCGAAAATCGTCTGCGGGCCGCACACCCGGTCGAGGACAGAGTAGGCTTCGCGCTTCGTCTCGAGGTTCTCGACGACGGCTTCGATCACGATGATCGCTCGCTCCGAGCGCCTCGAGGGACGTCGTGCCTTCCAGGCGACCGAGGACTTCCTTGAGGCGCTCGGGCGAGACTCTTGCCCTTCTCGACACCCTTCTTCAGGAAGGCCTCGATCCGTCCAAGGCCCTTGCTCAGGAGGTCGTCCGAGACCTCGCGCACACGCACGGAATAGCCCGCCTCCGCACAGACCTGGGCGATTCCCGCGCCCATGAGGCCGCAGCCCACGACTCCGACCTTCCGGATCGCCATCCCCTATCCCTCGCTCTCGATGATCATCGCGATGCCTTGTCCTCCGCCGATGCACGCGGTGGCGAGACCGTAACGTCCGCGTCGCCGCCGAAGCTCCAGGGCCAGGGTCAGGAGAAGACGTGCCCCCGTCGCTCCCAGCGGGTGGCCGAGCGCTATCGCCCCTCCGTTCACGTTCGTCTTCTCGCGGTCGAGGCCCAGCTCCTTCTCCACGGCCAGGTACTGGCCGGCAAACGCCTCGTTCACCTCCACGAGGTCGATGTCGCGCAGGCCGAGCCCGGCCGCCTCGAGCGCCTTGCGTGAGGCGGGCACCGGTCCGATCCCCATGATCTCGGGCGGGACGCCGACGGCGGCCCAGGAGACGATCCGGGCGAGCGGTTTTCTTTCCCGCTTCTCCGCCACGGCACGCTCCGCGATCACGAGGGCGGCCGCCCCGTCCACGATGCCGCTCGCGTTGCCCGCGGTGACGAGGCCGTCCTTCCCGAAGGCGGGCTTGAGGGCGGCCAGGCCCTCGAGCGTCGTGTCCGGCCGGAGGTGGTCGTCCTCTTCGACCCGCGCCGTCTTTCGACCCTGCGCCACGTCGACGGGCACGATCTCCTCGCGGAAGACGCCGCGATCGCGGGCGGCGGCCGCCGCCTTCTGGCTCCGCAGGGCGTAGGCGTCCATCTGCTCTCGCGAGATGCCGTGCGCGCGGGCGAGGTTGTCCGACGTCTGCGCCATGTAGAGGCCGCAGTGGGTGTCGAGGAGCGCCGTCATCAGGCTGTCCTCGAGCTTGCCCTCGCCGAGGCGGAGACCCGAGCGCGCGCCCCGGACCACGTGAGGGGCCTGGGTCATGTTCTCCATCCCCCCGACGAGCGCCGTCTTCGACTCTCCGAGCAGGATCGCCTGCGCGCCCGAGATCACGGCCTGCAGCCCGGAGCCGCACAGGCGGTTCACGGTGAGGGCGGGGACCTCGATCGGCACGCCCGCCCGCAGCGCCACGTGCCGGGCCCCGTAGAGCGCGTCGCCCGAGGTCTGGAGGACGTTCCCCATCACCACCTGGTCTACGCCGGCGGGGGGAACGCCCGACCGCTCGAGCGCGGCGCGGGCGGCGTGCGCTCCGAGGTCGAGGGCGGAGACGTCCTTGAAGGCGCCCACGTACTCGACCATGGGCGTCCGCGCTCCTCCCAGGATGACGACCTCACGCGACATCGTTCGGGCCTCGGCGAAACCTGGACTATAGCATCCCTTGACTTGCCCGCGCAGCGCGGCATACGCTCGCCGCGATGCGTGATCCGGCGCTCGCGTCCATAGCACTGCTCGTCGTCGTCGCCGGCGCCGGCTGCAACCGCGATTACCCGAACCCCTTCTCGCAGGCGACGTCCAGCCAGCCTCCCCCCGCGTCCGCGGCGATCCTCTTCACGAGCGGCCAGTGGTCCGCGACCGCGGGAGCGGGCCGCGAAATCTACTCCATGAACCTCGACGGCTCCGGTGTCCTTCGCCTGACCAACTGCAACAACGGCGAAGCGCCCTGCGACACCGCGGAGGCCACTCCGGCGCCCGACCGCAACCGTGTCTACGTGCGGCGGTCGCTCGGCGACCCGCTCACGCTTCCCGCCCTCGTGTATCTCGACCTCAGCCGAAGCGTGGGGACGGAGGTCATACCCACGAGCCTCGCCTCCTCCAGCGTCGACTGGTCGCCCCAGGACGGCGTGATCGTGTACACCGCGCGCGGCGAAGCGGGCGCGGACGACATATTCGCGATGGACGTGAACGGAATGAACAACCGGAACCTGACGACGACCGGCACCGTGCGCGAGCGCGCAGTACGGATCGATCCCTCGGGGAGCGTCGCGGTCTACGAACGGCTCGAGGGCCTCACCACGGGGAAGTCCCGGATCTTCATCTTTCAGAACACGGCGACGCAAATCCCCGTCACGAGCGGGGGGCCGGGCACCGACGTGCTCCTCACCACCAACTACATAGTGGGCTCCGACACCGACCCCGACTACTCGCCCGACGGGCGCTCGATCGTCTTTCGAAGGCTCACCGCCACGGGCAACTCGGGTCTCGGCACGTGGGACATCTGCACCGTGGCCGCCACCGGAGCGAACCTTGCCGTGATCGCGACCGGCCCCTTCTACCGCGGGGCGCCGGACTGGGGACCGCGCGGGATCGTCTTCACGGAGGCGGACGTGGTCACGGGCTCCGCGAGGGTGGTGGTGATTCAGCCGGACGGCTCGGGCCGGCAGGTGCCGCTCACCCAGGCCACCCGGTTCAACCTCGGCACCGCGCGCTGGCTGCCCTAGCAGGAGTGCTTCGCCCTCGCTGCGCGTGAAGGCCTGGCTGCCGCTCGCCCTCGCCGTGCTGGCATGGCAGTCGCTCCTCGCCGAGTTGGCAATCGCCGCGCGCGCGCAGCCCGCGCTGCGCTGGCCCGCGTTGCTCATCGCCTTCGCGCTGCCCGCCGCCGGTGCTTCGATCCTCCTGCGCGGCCCGGACCTCGGGACGCGTGCCGGGCGCCGGTTGCGACTGTGGGCCCATCTCGCAACGCTCGCCCCGGTCGTCGCCACGGCCCTGCGCGTGCCCCAGGGGCTGCCCACACGCCCGGCGTGGCTCGCCCTCTTCGGCGCACCGCTCGCCGTCTCCCTGTGGCGGTCCCGCCGCGCGGAGCCGGTCCCGCCCTTCGCCGTCGTCGTGGCGCCGCCCCCGCTCGCGCTCGCCCTCCATCGCGGGAGCGCGGTGGTACTCCTCGCCTTCGCCGCGCTGCATTTCGCTTCTCACCTGTCGGCGGCGTTCAGCCTCGCGCTGAACACGCGCGTGGTGAACGCGGCGCGGCTCGTCTACAAGCAGCCGCCGCTGGAGGCGCTGCTGCTCTTCACGCTGCCCGTCCAGATCGCCACGGGCCTTTGGCTCTACCGGGCCGCGAGAGACCGCGCGCTCGACCGCTGGGACCGGCTCCAGCTCGCCTCCGCCCTCTATCTGGCGGTGTTCCTCGCCGCCCATGCGACGGCGACCGCGATCCTCTTCCGCGACCTGAACTTTCGCTCCGCCTCCGGCGGACAATCCGGATTGTTCGGGGATCCCTCGTTCCTCGCCTACTACGCGCTCGGCCCCTTCGCGGTATTCGCGCACGTGGCGTGCGGCGCGCGACGACTGGCGCAGAGGCGCTTCGGAGCTCTCGACGCCGAGCGGCTGGCCGCGGGCGTGCTCGGCCTCGGAGCCACGGTCACGCTCGTGATCGCGCTGGCGCTCTGCGGCATGCACGTGCGGTACGACCGCGACCAGCCGCAGCCCCGGCCCGCGAAGGTCCCCGGACGCTACCGCCTTCCCTAGCCCCGGAACATCCCCTCGCGGTAGGCCGTGATCTTCCCGAGGACCGCGGACGCGGCCACGGTGAGGGGCGATCCCAGGTAGAGCCGTCCCGGGCCCGACCGGTTCTGGTAGTTCCGGTTGATCGCGGAGATCGTCACCTGCTCCGTCGTGCTCGAGACCCCGGGGCCGCAGCCGATGCACGCGCCGCAGCCGGGATGGATGACCCGGACGCCCGTCTTCTCGAAGACGTCCACGTATCCCTTCCGCCGGGCATACTCCTCGACGCTCCGCGAGCCGAACTGGATGAAGAAGTCCACCCCCTCGCTGACGCGACGTCCCGCTCCCAGGGCCTCGCGCATCACCTGCGCGTAGAGATCGAGGTCGACTTCCTTGCCCGCGGTGCAGGATCCCCCGTAGGCGATGTCGATCTTCACCTCGGGGAGCTCGTCGATGTAGGCGCCGTTCGTAGGGTCGGACGGAATCCCCTTCGCGGGATCGCCCGGCGTCGCCACCATCGGACGGATCGCGGCGAGGTCGACGACGTGGACGCCTCCCGCGTAGGACGCCCCGGGATCCGGAGACACCACTTTCGCCCGCAGGCTCTCCACCGACATGTTCGGTCGGCGGGCCGCGATCCAACGCAGCGTCTCCTCGTCCGCCTCGCAGACGCCCGCCTTCGCCGAGCACTCGGTGGCCATGTTGGCGAGCGTCGCCCGCTCGTCGGGGGAGGGAGAGGAGGCCCGGCCCCCCGAACTCCATCACGCGGTCGAGCGTCTCCTGCCGCCGTGCGTGGTTCGCGAGAATGTAGAGCATCACGTCCTTGGCGGTGACCCCGGGGCGGAGCGCGCCCGTGAGCTCGAACCGGATCGACTCCGGAACCTCGACGAACGTGAAGCCCGAGTGCACGAGGGCGGCGTACTCCGTGGCTCCCACCCCGTACGCGAGGGCGCCCACGGCCCCTCCCATGCAGGTGTGGCTGTCCGTGGCCTGGATGAAATCGCCGGGCTCCAGAATCCTCTCGCGCGCGACGCTGTGACAGATGCCCGGGGAGATGCCCCCCACCGCGGAGAAGTCCTGGACGCCCGTCTTCTTCTGGAACGCGCGCTGCATCTCGCGGAGCACCTCGATCTTCGGGGAGAAGGGCGCCATCTTCGCGACACCGTCCGCGTAGATCAGGTGGTCCTCGAAGACCGCGAACTTCGCAGGGTTGGCGAGCCGATAATCCTTCCCGTACTCCTGCTCCAGGAAGTAGTCGACCTGGGCGGTGGTGAACTCGTGGGTATATCCCCCATCGACGGAAACGCACACCGCGTCTCCCGGCTTCACGAATGCTGGGCCTGAAACACCGACGAGATGCCGGGCGAGAACCTTCTCGGCCAGGGTCATGGGGCGGGGCGATGTCGCGAGCGGCGGAAGCGCGACATCGCCCCGCTGATACGCTTCCGTGAAGGCAAATAGCCCGCCCGCCTCGATGACCTCCTGCGTGATCGGATCCCAGCCCTTCTGGAACTCCGCGAGAGGCAGCGTCTCTCCCGCCTGCAGCCGGAGGAGCATCGCGTGGTCGCCCATGAGGACACCCTGGGCGATGTTGTTGCGCGCGTGGATGGGGGCGAAGGAGGCCGCGATCGCGATGCGGATGCCGGACCACTTCTCCGCCTGCACCGCGGTCTCGCGCGAGGAGCCGACGCCCTTGCGATAGCCGGAGACGATCACCTCGAAGTTGCCGTCCCGGAGCGAGTCCTGCGGGAAGAGACGCTGGCCGCCGATCGTGATCCCCGCGTAGGCGTTGCGCGCGATGTCCTCCGGCCGGTAGTCGAAGCAGGCCCAGGCGGGGGTCATCGCGTCGGTGTTGATGTCGTCGAGGAGGTCCTCCACCCGAACGCCCTTCATCTGGAGGTCCAGGTCTCCCCGGAGCTGCCTCCGTACGAGCTCGGGGTCGCGGGTCAGGAAGAGGACGCGCTTTCCGGGAGTGAGCGAGACCGTGCGGGACGCCATGCGACTAGTTCACCACAAACGCCGGGGGTGCTCCAGTCAGCCGCGGAGCCGGTCCGCGATCGCCTCCCCGACCTCTCGCGTGCCGAAGCGACCGCCGATGTCCGCGGTCGTTCGATCGTTCTCCACCGCCCAGCGGACCGCCGACTCCAGTCGAGCTGCTTCCTCCGTCCACCCCAGGTGCTCGAGCATGAGGCCAGCCGTGAGGATCGCGCCCATGGGGTTGGCGATGTTCTTGCCAGCCATGAGAGGCGACGACCCGTGAACGGGCTCGAAGAGGGAGACTCGGCCGGGGTGGATGTTGCCGGAAGCCGCCATCCCCAAGCCGCCCTGAAGGGCGGCGCATAGGTCGGTCACGATGTCACCGAACATGTTCGAGGTCACGATCACCTCGAACTGCCGCGGCTCACGGACGAGCTGCAAGGCGAGGTTGTCCACGTAGAGGTGGCGGGCCTCGACCCCCGGGAACTCCCCCGCCACCGACTTGAACACGCGCTGCCAGAGGTCGTGGGCGTGAATGAGCACGTTCGACTTGTCCGCCATCACCAGCTTCGTCTTGCCGCGGGCCCTGGCGAACTCGAAGGCGTGCCGGACGATCCGCTCGACGCCTTTCCTGGTGTTCACGTCGATCTCGGTCGCGACCTCGTCGGGGGTGTCCTTCTTGAGGTGGCCGCCCATCATCACGTAGAGACCCTCGGTGTTCTCGCGGAACACCGTGAAGTCCACGTCCTCGGGTTTGGCACCCTTCAGCGGGCAGAGCTTCTCGTGGAAGAGGCGCACCGGCCGGTAGTTCACGTAGAGATCGAGCTTGAAGCGCAGGCCGAGAAGGATGTCCGCGGCGTGGCGGTTGTCGGGAACGCGCGGATCGCCCATGGCCCCGAGCAGGATGGCGTCGAAGCCCTCGGTGAGAAGCTCGAGGCTTCCCGGGGGCAGGGTGACACCGGTCCTGAGGTAGCGCTCGGCTCCCCAGTCGAAGGGGGTGAGACGGATCTCCCGCCCCGCCGCGTCCGCCACGGCGGTGAGGGCCTTGACCGCCTCCGCGACGACCTCGACGCCGATGCCGTCGCCGGGGACGACCGCGACGCGCAGAGCCCCCGCGCCCACCTCTACCGCGGGAAAGGGTTCATGAGCCAGCCGAGGGCGAGCGTCGAGAGCACGAAGGCGCCGAAGGCCCAGAGCCCGAAGCGCAGGCGTTCTTTCGTGGTGTCGCGCAGCAGCGTGGCGAAGACCGTGGAGACGAGGCCGGAGAAGACGAGGAGGTTCAGGAGGTGGGAGTGCGTCACGCCTTCCTCCCCCTGGCGGTGTCGTAGACGTCCAGGATCACGAGGATGTTGAGAAGGCCCGCCACGGCAGTGAAGGTGTTGCCGTACTCGTAGGTCACCCCCTTCATGGCCGCGAAGTCGCCCGCGCCGTAGCCGAGGGCGCGGGCCGCGAAGTAGGGGACCCCCATCGCCATCTGGGCGATGCTGAAGAGCAGGGCCAGCGGGTCCTCGAAGCCCAGGTAGAGCTGGAGGCGCGGGTCCATGGCGACACCCATCACGAAGAGGGCGAGGAGGCAGCCGAAGAAGATGAATCCCTTGCTGCGCCGACCCAGGAAGATATGGCCCAGCCCGGGGAGGAGGAAGGCGAGGATGCACGCGGGAACGGCCCGTGCGGTTTCCGCGGCAGTCATACCGGCTCTCGTCTCGGACACGCTCTTGTCTCTCCCGCTCGAAGGGCCCCGTTGAGCAATTCGGCGATCTTAAGGGCCGCCCCGAAGGCGCGTCAAGCCGCTCTCGTTGACGCCCTCTCCCCCCGACCATAATATGAAGAAGATGCGCTCGTCGCTCACGCTCGCGGCCCTGGCGTGTGCTTCGGCCCTCGAGTCCGCCCCCGCCGTCGAGATCTTCCCCTTCGCGGACATCCGCCCGGGCATGACCGGCGTGGGACGCACCGTCTTCGAGGGCACCCGGGTGGACGAGTTCCAGGTCCGGATCCTCGGGGTGCTGGAGAACGCGATCGGCCCCAAGCACAGCGTGATCCTCGCCCGGCTGGACGGGGGTCCGCTCGAGAGGACGGGGGTCATCGCGGGGATGAGCGGGAGCCCCGTCTTCATCGACGGGAAGCTCGTGGGGGCGGTGGCCTACTCGTTCCCCTTCGGCAAGGAGCCGATCGCCGGCATCACGCCCATCGGGGAGATGATCGAGGCCACGGAGGCGGACACCCCGCGGGCCGCCTCCGCCCGCTTCAGCCCGTCCACGGACATCTTGGCCGGGCTACCACACCCCCTGGATCGGGAAGCGATCGCCGCCGCCTTCCGGCGGCCCCTCCAGTCCGTGGTCCCCGGCGGCTCCTTCGCCGGGATGAACCCGACGTCGTCGCTCTCCCCGCTGGCACTTCCCCTCGTCTTCTCCGGCTTCGACCCGACCACCTTCGAATGGGCGCGCGGCGTCTTCTCGGGCCTCGGCTTCGCGCCCCTCATGGGGACGGCGGGGAGCACGACGAGCCTCGCTCCCCTCCCCCCGCTCGAGCCGGGGGGCGCCCTGGGCGTCTCCCTCATCGAAGGCGACATGGACCTCTCGGTCACGGGCACGATCACCCACATCGACCGCGACCGGGTCTACGCGTTCGGCCACCCCTTCTACAACCTGGGCCCCACGCAGTTCCCCATGAAGAAGGCCTACGTCTACTCGATCTACCCCAGCCTCCACCAGTCCTGGAAGATCGCGGCCGCGGGCGACGCCGTGGGCACCGTGGACCAGGATCGGCTGGTGGCGGTGGCGGGACGGCTGGGAAAGGCGCCGCGCATGATCCCGGTGGAGGTGAAGCTGAAGACGAGCCGCGGCGCGGAGCGTCGCTTCTCGTATCGGATCGTCGAGGACGAGCTCTTCACCCCCCTCCTCACCTTCCTCTCGGTGCTCTCCGTGCTCCAGGGGCACGAGCGCGCGTTCGGCACGTCGTCGATCCGCGTGGACGGCCGGCTGAGCCTGTCCGGTCGCCGCGAGATCCGCCTGCAGGACCTGTTCACCGTGAATCAGCCGTCGGTGCAAGCCGCCGCTCTCGTGGCCGCCCCTCTCGCCTTCGTCCTCAACAACAACTTCCAGAAGGTCGCCGTGGAGCGGCTCGACCTCACCGTCTCCTCGTTCGAGACGGTCCAGAGCGCGACCCTCCAGCGGGCGTGGGTGGAGCGCGCCGGGCCCGTCCGGCCGGGGTCGACGGTGCCGGTGAAAGTGCTGCTGCGCACGTACCGCGGCGAGGACCGGATGGAGACGATCCCCCTGCTCGTCCCCGCGAGCGCGCCCGCCGGCTCCTATACCCTGCTCGTGGCGGACGCCACCGCTCTCACCGGCTTCGAGCAGCGCGAGATGCGCCAGCCCTTCGTGGCCCGCGACCTCGACCAGCTCGTGCGCTCCATCAACGGTCTTCGCCGCAGCGACCACCTCTATGCCCGGCTCCTGCGGCCGGTCGAGGGGGCGATCGTCTCCGGCGAGTACCTGCCCTCTCTCCCCTCGTCCGTCCTCTCCGTGCTCGGGGGCTCCGAGCAGGGCGCGGGCGTCGTCCCCATCCGCACCGCCGCGGTGTGGGACTTCGAGCTGCCCGTCGCCTACGCGGTGACGGGATCGCGTACGCTCACCATCAACGTCGAGCGGTGAAACGAATCCCGCCGAGCGGGCACCGTTTCCCGGAGGATCCATGTCCTTGAGGCTGGCCCTCGTCCTCTTCCTCGCCGCCGCCCCCGCCCTCGAAGCCGCCCAGCCCCAGTTCTGGAGGATCGAAGGCGCCCGGGACTTCCTCGAGGGCGACGTCCAGGGCCTCTCCGTGGACTCGGAGGGCCGTGCGCGCCTCGGCCCCGCCTCGCGGCCGATCCACGACCCGGAGGTCCCGAACCTCTGGTGCGCGGCCCAGGATGCCAAGGGCACGATCTACGCGGGGAGCGGGAACGACGGCAAGGTCTTCAAGGTCGAGGGGGGCAAGGCGTCGGTCTTCTTCGACGCGCCCGAGCTCGAAGCCCACGCGGTGGCGGTAGGGCCCGACGGACGCGTGTACGTGGGCACGGGACCCGACGGGAAGGTGTACGCGATCGACGCCACGGGGCAGTCCAGCACCTATTTCGATCCCGGTGACAGATACGTCTGGGCCCTCGCCTTCGACCGCTCGGGCAATCTCTTCGTGGGCACGGGCGCGGAGGGGAAGGTCTACCGCGTGGACCCCAAGGGCAAGGCGCAGATCGTGCTCACCACCGCGGAGACTCACATTCTCTCGCTCGCCGTCGACGCCAAGGGCAACCTCTACGCCGGGAGCGCGGAAGGCGGCGTCGTCTATCGGATCGATCCCGCGCTCAAGGTCTTCGTCGTGCTCGACTCGCCCTACCGCGAAGTGAAGGCCCTTCTCGCGGGAGACGACGGCAGCGTTTACGTTGCCGCGGTAGACGGCAAGCCGAAGGACGCGGCGCCTGGCGGCACGCTCGTGCCCGTCCCCCCCGTGCTCCCCCCGGGAAGTCCCGTGCCCGTGCCCGAGGTCACGGTGACGGAGAGCTTTTCGGTGATGGCTCTCGGCGCGGGCGGCGTCCCCGGCGCGTCCCGCCCGGGCGACCCGTCCGCCGCCGGCCCGCCGAAGGGCGCGGTCCTCCGCATCCTGCCCTCCGGCGAGATCGACACCCTTTGGACCTCGTCCGAGGAAACGCCCCACGCCCTCGCTTCTTCCAAGGACGGGGTGCTCGTGGGGACGGGGAACAAGGGCAAGCTCTTCCGGGTGCGCAACGACCGCACGTGGTCGATGGTGGCCACGTTCCCCGCCGAGCAGGTGACGGCGCTCGTCCGCACCAGGGTGGGTGCATCCGCTCTCGCCACCTCGAATCCCGGGCGCCTCTACTCGCTTCCGGACACGCCCGGGACGGAGGGGACGTTCGTCTCCAAGGTCAAGGACACGGAGGCCGTTTCGGGATGGGGACGGCTGCGCTGGGAGGGGAAGCGGCCGTCGGGGAGCGAGATCCTCGTGCAGACGCGGAGCGGCAACACCGCCAGCCCGGACTCCACGTGGACCGACTGGTCGCTCCCCTACTCCCATCCGGACGGGCAGCCGATCACGAGCGAGAGCGCGCGCTTCCTGCAAGTCAGGGCCACGCTCAACGGGAAGGACGGCGCGACGCCCGAGCTCGACTCCGTCACCGCGGCCTACCTCCAGAGGAACCTGCGGCCGCAGGTGCAGACGGTGACCGTCCACCCCGCGGGTGAGGTCTTCCAGAAGCCGATCTCGGTCGGGGGCGAGACCGAGATCCTGGGTCTGGAGACGACGCCGGACAAGGCGGCGGCCACCGCCGCGGCCCAGGCGCGCACGGGCATGCCCCCGGCCACCGCTTTCAGCCGCAAGCTCTACCA
Source organism: uncultured Acidobacteriota bacterium (assembly GCA_963742595.1). GTDB lineage: Bacteria > Acidobacteriota > Vicinamibacteria > Fen-336 > Fen-336 > CAVPGH01. The sequence continues at coordinate 900,065 of CAVUMT010000005.1, forward strand.
GAAGGGCTTCCAGACCTTTTCCTGGAAGGCGGACGACCCCAACGGCGACACACTTCTCTACGACGTGCACTACCGGACGGCGAGCGACCCGCAGTTCCGCATCCTCCGCCGCATGCTCACCGAGCCCGTGGTGGCCTGGGATACCTCGACCGTGCCCAACGGCCGTTACGTCATCCGCGTCACCGTCTCCGACGCCCCCGGCAACCCTTCCGCACTCGCCCTCTCCGCCGACAAGGAAAGCTCGCCCTTCGACATCGACAACACCCCGCCCACCCTCACCGTGACCGCGCAGAAGGGCCGGCCCCAGGTCCGCGCGACCGCTCGCGACGACGACAGCCTGATCCGCCGGGCCGAGTACTCCGTGGACGGCGGACGCTGGGAGGAGGTCCACCCCCAGGACGGCATCAGCGACGCGCGCGAGGAGTCGTACGAGATCACCCTTGCCGATCTTTCGGGGCCGGGTCCGCACCTCGTGGTGGTGCGGGCAGTGGACCAGCTGGGTAACAGCTCCACCGGCCGCGTCGAGATCCCCTAGCCGGGGCCTGCCGTGCGCGTGCTCCTTTTTCGTGCGGGGGCCCTGGGCGACGTCCTCCTCCTCCGGAGCGCTATCGCCGGCCTCCACGCGGCGGGCCACGAGGTCGGGCTCCTCGCTCCGGCCGGTTCCGGATCGGCCCTCCGGGGACCCGGTCCCTCCGAGGTCCGCGAGCTCCTCCCCTGGGACGCTCCCGAGATCGCGCGCTGGCTCGTGGACGCGAGCGACGCCCCCGCCATCCTCGGTTCCCTCAGATCGTTCGATGCCGCGCTCGCCTTCACCCGGGCCACGGACGTCGTCGACCGCCTGCGCGCGCTCCTCGCCCGCGTCATCGCCCGTGACCCCTTGCCCAAAGCCGGCCACGCGTCCCTGTGGGTGCTCGACGCCGCCCGCGAGCTCGGCGCGGTGGCGGTACCCGCGACCCCCGACATGGTGCCGACCGAGCCCGAGCGGGCGGCGGCGCGTCCGATGCTCGCGCGCCTGCCTCCACGCTTTCTCGCCGTTCACCCCGGCAGCGGCTCTCCCGACAAGAACTGGCCGGCCGACCGCTTCGCGGCGGTGGCGCGCGCCCTCTCTCCGTCGCGTCCGTGGCTCCTCGTGGTCGGCCCCGCCGACGAGGGAGCGGCCGCGGTGCTGGACGCCAAGCCCGACGTCGTCGTCGCCCGCTCGCTGCCCCCGCGCGTGCTCGGAACCGTCCTGCGCGACGCGGGGTGCTACCTGGGCCACGACACGGGCGTCACCCACCTCGCCGCCGGGTTCGGCGCTCCCGTGCTCGCCCTGTTCGGCCCCACCGACCCCGCGACGTGGGCTCCCGTGGGCCGGCGCGTCCACGTCCTGCGCGCCCCGGACGAGATCCTGGACGACCTCACGGTGGAGGAGGTCGTGGCACGGGCCCGGACGATTCGTTAGCCGGCTAGGTGACGGGCGAGCGCACGTCGAGGCGGCTGATGAGGCGGTAGACGCTCACCGCCACCGGCCGCCCGCGGAACTGGACGGGCTCGAACCGCTGCTGGCGCAGCGCGTCGAGCACGGGGCGCGCCTGCTCCTTGTCGCCCTCGATCAGGGTCACCGTGGAGACGCTGCCGTCGCGCGCGACCACCGTCGCGAAGAAGAGGGTCCCCTCCCCCGTGTCGCCGAGCATGTCGGCGGACGAATACCCGGTGCGCGCCTGGGGAACCGCCACCCCCGCGAACGGAAGCGCCGGATTCCCCTCGGTGCCCCACGCGGGCGTCCGCGGCGCGGGCCAGGCATCCTCCGCGGCCGCGATCATCCGCTGCACCGAGCGGGGTCGATCGAGGGCGAGCGCGCTCGCGAGCACGACCGCGATGAGCAGGCTCGAGGTCACGAGGCTGGGCCAGATCAAGGGACGCGTCGCGAGGACGCTCCGGAAGACGAGGGCAAGACCGGGGCCGCGGCTCTCCACCTCCAGCCGATCGAACACGCGGGAGGCGATGGGTTCGCGGGGTTCCAGCCGCGGCAGCTCCGCGAAGCCTTCCAGGGTGGAGCGCAGGGACGCGAGACGACGCGCGCAGCCCGCGCAGGATCCGAGGTGCGCGGAGAGGGCCTGCGACTCCGCGGGAGCGAGGTCCCCGTCCAGGAACTGCGACAGCCGGCGCCGCACCACGAAGCAATTCATCGTTTGGCCTCCGCCCCCTTCTCGAACTGGATGCGGAGGGCTTCGCGGGCCCTCGCGAGCCGACTCTTCACCGTTCCCTCCGGCACCTGCAGCGTGCCCGCGATGGCCTCGCAGGAGAGCCCCTCCACCTCGCGCAGCAGCAGGATCGCGCGATGCGCGAAGGAGACGCCGAGGAGGGCCCGCTGGAGGCGCTCCGCCCGTTCGCGGCGGCAGACCTCGTCGTAGGGGCTGCCCGGATCCGGCCGCGACGCGGCGAGGCTCGCCTCTTCCGCAGAGGTCAGGTCGGCGAGAGGCCGCGCCTTGTCCTTTCCGCGGCGGCTCCAGAAGCGCCGCCGGTTGTGGCACTGGTTCACGACGATCCGGTAGATCCAGGTCCGGAGCGTGCTCCGCGCCTCGAAGCGCCCGAGCGTGCGGTACACCTGGAGGAAGACGTCCTGGGACACGTCCTTTGCTTCCTCCGGATCCCCCAGGAGGCGGGTGGACAGGTTGAAGACCATTCCTTCGTGGAGGGCGACGAGCCGGGCAAACGCCTGGGCGTCCCCCGCCCGGCACTGCTCGACGAGGCCGCGTTCCGCGGTGCCCGCGGCCGCGTGGGCGTCGACGACACCGAGCGAGACCTCCCCCGTGGCCATCGCGAAGCCCGTCCTCACCGGCTTGGACACCGCTCGGGTCCTCCCGGTTCCATCCTACGCCTCGGGGCCGGGCCCCGGTCAAGAGCCGGATCGAACGCCTCTGCGCGCGGCCAGGGTGGCCGCGCTTCCCAGCCCTCCCCCGACCGCGAAAACAACCAGGCCGGCGGCGGAGAGCCAGTCGCCGAAGCGCTGAGGGAAAAGAATGGCGAGGGCGGCGCCCGCGAGGTCGAAGCCGCGACCGGCGCGCAGTCCGCCGATAGCCCCCATCGTGGCGAGAAGCACGAGCCCCGCGACGCCAGTCGCGAGGCCCCCGACGAGGCCCCTCCGCACGACCGTTTGTCGGGACACGGGCTCCCCAAGCTTCGGAGCCTCGACGGAAAACACAGGCTCGCGCACCCCCCAGGGGACGAAGCGAGCGAGCATCACCATGCCGGGAATTCCCGTCAGCACGGTGAGGATGAAGAAGTCCCGCCAGCCCATCGTGTCCGCGGCGAGGCCCGCCACCGGTCCCGCGAGCACGCGGGGGATCGTGAAGAGACTGGAGAGGAGCGCGTACTGGGTGGCGGAGAACCGCTTCTGCGTCAGCCGGAGCAACAGCACACCAAAGGCGCCCGTGCCGAGGCCGGTGGACCCGAGCTCGAACGCCTGGGCCGCGTACATGAGCGGGCGGTTGACCCCGACCTGGGCAACGGCGGCATACCCGAGGTTGGAGAGGAGCTGCAGGAATCCGAACACCCAGAGCGCGCGCCCGAGCCCCATGGTCGCCGTGAGCAGCCCGCCCAGGAACGTGCCGGCGATGGCCGCGACCTGCCCGATGGTGGCGGTGGCGATGCCCACGTCGAAATCGTTGAAGCCCACCTGGACGAGGAAGGGGCGCGTCAGGGACTGCGTCAGCTGGTCGCTCAGCTTGTAGAGGACGACGAAGGCGAGGATCTCGAGCGAGCGGTGCTGGGCGAGGAAGCCCACGAAGGGTCCCCACACCGCGTCCTTCAGCGTCTTCGGCGGCTCGGGAAGCCCCTCCGGCTCTGGAGCATTGACCGTGACGAGCATGAGGGGGACGTAGGCGAGGGCGAGCACGAGGGTGACGAGCTTCCAGGAAGTCATGGACGCGAGGGTGATCGCGGCCCCCCCGGAGAAGATCATGGCCGCGCGGTAGAGGGCGACACGCGCGCCCACCGCCACCCCGTGCTCCTCGGGGCGCAGCACTTCGACGGTGTAGGCGTCGTACGCGATGTCGTGCGTCGCGGCGGCGAAGGCGATCGCGAGCGAGAGGCCGCCGATGACCCACACCGCGTCGGGGTGGTCGGAGACGCCGGACAGCCAGAGGCCGAGGGCCACGAGGGCCGCCTGGCTCACGAGAATCCAGCCGCGCTTTCTCCCGAGAAAGGGCGGCGGGTAGCGGTCCATCGAAGGGGACCACAGCAGCTTGAAACTCCAGGGAGCCTGCGCGAGCGTGAGGAGCCCGATGACCTTGATGTCGGCCCCCGCCCGCGCCATCCACGTGGGAATGGCGATCCACACGAGACCGAGAGGAAGGCCGGAGGAGAACGAGAGGAGGGCGACGGAGAGGAGACGCCGACTCGTGAGGACCGTGCGCACCGCCGCCCACGCGCCGAGACCCGGAACGGCCGCGCGCGTCGTCTTCTCCTCGATCAAGCGGGCGCGTAGAATAGCACCGCCACCGCAGCGGTTATACTCGATTCCTTCACGTTCAAGGACCGCAATGATTCGCGCGGTGGGCGTCCCGCTCTCGTCCGGCCCGATCCTCCTCGGGCTGCTGCTCGTGGCCATGCCCTGCCCGGCGGACGAGCCGATAACCCTGTTCGGGGGACGGCTCTCCCTCGGCGGGGAGATGAGCGGTGCTTTCGGGACGCGCGACCGCGGCTACTTCAACAACACCGACTACGGCACCAACAACCTGCGGCTCTTCCGTCTGGACCTCGCGGCCGAGCTCCGCGCGGGCGCCCACGTGGGAGCGGCAGTGGATGTGCGCACCGACAACTTGGGCACCCCGCGCGCCTACGCCCTCTACCTGAGGGTACGCCCGTGGCGCGACCGTCCCCTCGACGTGCAGGCGGGCCAGATCCCCACCGTGTTCGGCGCGTTCCCTCGCCGCCGCTACCTGCTCGACAACCCGCTCATCGGGACGCCCCTCGCCTACCAATACCTGACGTCGCTGCGATCGGACGCCGTGCCCCGCAGCGCGGACGCCCTCGCGGCCCGGCGCGGGCTCGGCTGGCTCGTCCCGTACCCTGAATCGCCGACACCCCTCGCCCCCGGGCTCCCCCTGGTCAACGCGGAGCGCTGGGACACGGGCGCCCAGGTCCGCTGGGCCACGGATCCCGTGCAGGTCGCGGTGTCGGTGACGCAGGGAACGCTCTCGGAGCCGCGCTTCCACGACAACAACGGGGGCAAGCAGGTCTCGGGGCGCGTGGGATGGAAGCCCCTGCCCGGCTTCACCGCCGGGGTCTCGGGAGCGATCGGGCCCTACCTCGCGCGCTCCGTCACCGACGCACTTCCTCCGGACCTCCCGCGCCGGTACGACCAGAAGGCGCTGGGAGTGGACGTCGAATGGGCCTCCGGCTACTGGATCGTCCGGGGGGAGGTTGTCTTCAACGCGTGGGAGGTGCCGGTCCTCGAGGCTCCGTTCATCGACAGCCCCCTCCTCGCCCTCGGTCTCACGGTGGAGGCGCGCTACAAGATCCTGCCCGGCCTCTACGTCGCCGCGCGCGCGGATCGGCTGAGCTTCAGCTCGATCGAGACGTCCCGCGGCCCGCTCCCCTGGGATGCGCCGGTGACGCGCGTGGAGGCCGGCGTCGGCTACTCGGTCCACCGATACGTCCTCGTGAAGGCCGTCTACCAGTACGACCGCCGGGACGGCGGCTACACCCTCCCCGAAGCGAACCTCGTGGCCGGACAGATCATTCTGTGGTTCTGAGCCCCCGCCGCCTCCTCCCCGCAGGAGCGCTCACCCTGTTCTTCGCCTCCACTGGGGCTCCCGGCCAGGAGACTTCACGCCCGGAGGCGCGCCTGGGGACGATCCGCGGGCGGGTGGACGTCCGCCGCGAGCTCCCGCCCGTGGAGCCCCGGCCCAGCGTCGCCGAGCTGGGACGGGGACCCGCACGCGACCGTCCGGACCGCCGCCGGAGCGTCGTCTTCCTGGAGACTGCTCCCCAGGGCGCGTTCGAGGACCACGACCGGACGAGAGCGGTGCTCGATCAGCGCAACGAGACTTTCGTTCCCTACGTCCTCGCCATCCCCGTGGGGGCCACCGTGGACTTTCCCAACAGCGACCGCACGTACCACAACGTGTTCTCCTTCTCCAAAGCCCGGCGGTTCGACCTCGGGCGGTACGGCCGCGGGGTGTCGAAGTTCGTGAAGTTCGACAAGCCGGGCGTCGTGCGCGTCTTCTGCGAGATCCACTCCCACATGTCCGCGTTCATCATCGTCTTCGCCCATCGCTTCTTCGCCACCACGGACGCCGAGGGACGCTATCGCATCGACGACGTCCCCCCCGGCGCCTATACACTCGCCGCGTGGAACGACGGCGAGGTGCGCGAGACGCGAGCCGTCCGCGTGTCCGAGGGGGGCACGGCGGAGATCGACTTCGTGGTGCGCTGAGGTGCGCTTCCTCTCCACGCTGCGCACGCGAATCTTCGTGGCCGCGAGCCTCCTCGCCCTCCTCCCCATCGGCCTCGTCCTGCAGTTCCTGAGCGCGCGCGCCACCGGGGAGATCGAGTCCCGGCTCCGCGCCGGCCTCCGGGAGGCGGCCGACCTCGTGCAGCAGCACCACGCGGACCGGGGGCGGATCCTCCTCGAGCGCGCCCGGCTTGTGGCCGACCTCCCGCGGCTCAAGGCGGCTCTCGCCACCGCCGATCCCCCCACCATCGACCCCCTGGCCCGCGACTATCGCGAGCGGGTGAAGGCGGACGTCTTCGCGCTGACCGACGGCCGGGGGAAGTCGCTCGCGATGCTGGGCGACGTGAGCCTGGAGAACGCGGGCGTGGCGGGCGCGCTCTCCGGGATGGAAACCGCGTCCGTGCAGGCGGGGAGCGCCGCCCTCTTCGAGGTGGTCACCGTCCCCGTCACGATGGAGCAGCCCCTCGAGGTCCTGGGCACGCTGACGCTCGGCAGCGCGCTCGACGACGCGATGGCCGCCCGCTTCAAGGCCCTCACCGCGAGCGACGTCGCGTTCGCGTACCGCGGGCGCGTGCGCGCGTCGACCCTGCCCCGCGAGAGCGACCCCGGCCTGGAGCCCGCCCTGCAGAGCGAGGGGGTGGTCAGCCTTCGCCTCGGGAGCGACGAATACGTGGCCGTGCGCGAGCCCCTGGGCTCGGGCGGAGACGCCCCGCAGGTGCTCGTCCTCCGGTCGCGGAGCGAGAGCCTGCGTTTCCTCGGGACGCTGCGTACCGCCCTTCTCTTCGCCGCGGCCGCGGGAGTGGCGGTGGCGGTGCTGCTGAGCTACGCGGTGGCCCGGAGCGTCACGCGCCCGCTCGCCGTCATCACCGACACCATGCGCGAGGTGGCGGCCACGGGCGACCTCGCGCGCAAGATCGACCTCTCGGGAAGCGGCTCCGACGAGGACACGCGCCTCCTCGCCAGGACCTTCAACAGCCTGACCGAATCCATCGCGCGCTTCCAGAGGGAGGGCGCCCTGCGCGACCGCCTCAGCGCCCTCGGGCGCCTCTCCACCGTGGTCGCGCACGAGGTTCGCAACCCCCTGATGATCATCAAGGCGTCGCTACGGTCTCTCCGGCGGGACGCGCCCACGGAGGCCCGGGAAGCCCTCGACGACATCGACCACGAGGTGGAGCGGCTCGACCGGACCGTGGGCGACGTCCTCGACTTCGCCCGGCCCGTCCGCCTGGAATGCGCGCCCGCGGACTTGAACGCGATCTGCCGGGAAGCGGTGCAGGCCACCCGGGCCTCGGGAGAGGCCCCGGAGATCGCGCTCGCCCTCGACGACGACCTCCCCGCCCTCGTCACCGACGCGGAGCGCCTCCGCACCGTCCTCGTGAACGTGCTCGCCAACGCCCGCGACAGCGTGCGGGAGCGGAGCGCTCTAGGGCCGGTGGACGGCGGCCGGCCTCCCATCGAGCTCCGGACGTCCGGGGCGGGGACGCTGCGCGCGACGGTGGTGGTGGTGGACCGGGGCACGGGCATCGCGGCCGAGGACCTCGCGCACGTGTTCGAGCCCTACTACACGACGAAGCGCACGGGCACGGGCCTCGGCCTCGCCATCGCCAAGAACATCGTCGAGTCCCTCGGAGGGGCCGTCTCCGCGGAGAGCCGGGTCGGGGAGGGCACCTCGATCCGGCTCGACCTGCCCCTGGGCGGTCCCGGAGGGCGCGCGTGAGCCCGGGCCTGCACGGCTCGATCCTCCTCGTGGACGACGAGGAGCGGATCCTGAAGGCCCTGGGGCGCGCCCTCCGCGAGGAGGGCCACGACGTGGTGACGACCGCGAGCCCGCGCGAGGCGCGCCGGCTTCTCGCCGACCGCTCGTTCGACCTGCTGATCGTGGACAACCGCATGCCCGAGACCACCGGCCTCGAGATGATCCGGGAGCTCGTGGCCTCGACCACCGATCTCGAGCGTCCGCACATCATCATGATGACGGCCCACGCCACGGTGGAGAACGCGATCGAGGCGATGAAGCTCGGGGCCTACGACTTCCTCCAGAAGCCGTTCGAGGTGGACGAGCTCCTGGTGGCCGCCCGCCGCGCCCTCGAGCACCAGCGTCTGAGCGGCGAGAACCGGTACCTCCTCGCGGAGCGCGAGGAGGAGTTCAACCACTACGGGATCGTGGGCCGGAGCCGGGCCGTCCAGGACGTGCTCACGCGCATCGAGCGCGTCGCGCCCTCGCGGAGCACCGTGCTCGTCACCGGGGAGACGGGCACGGGCAAGGAGCTGGTGGCCCGCGCCATCCACGACCGCAGTCCCCAGCGGGCCATGCCCCTCATCAAGGTCAACTGCGCCGCCATCCCGGAGCCCCTCCTGGAGTCGGAGCTCTTCGGCCACGTGAGGGGGGCGTTCACGGGCGCGGTGAGCAACAAGAAGGGGAGGTTCGCTCTCGCCGACGGGGGGACGCTCTTCCTGGACGAGATCGGCACGCTCACCACCGCGGTGCAGGCCAAGCTCCTCCGCGTCCTCCAGGAGCGGGAGTTCGAGCCCCTGGGGGCGGAGCGCACGCAGAAGGTGGAGGTGCGCGTGATCGCCGCCACGAACCGCGACCTGCGGGGGCTCGTCGCGGAGGGGCGGTTCCAGGAGGACCTCTTCTACCGCTTGAACGTGATCCCGATCGAGCTTCCGCCGCTCCGCGAGAGGCGCGAGGACATACCCCTCCTCGTGGACCACTTCGTGCGCAAGCACGTCCAGCGGACGGGCAAGCGGATCGAGCGCGTGGAGAAGGGCGCCCTCGGCGCGCTCGAAGCCTACGACTGGCCGGGGAACGTCCGCGAGCTGGAGAACGCGATCGAGCGGGCGGTCGTGCTCGCGAGCGGGACCGTGATCGACGTGGGCGACGTGTCGCTCATGGGTGTGGCCTCCGCTGCCTCCTCCGGCCTTCCTTCCCAGAAGCTCCACGCGAACGTGGAATGGGCCGAGCGCGAATCGGTGCGGCGCTCGCTTCGCCAGGCGGGAGGCGTCAAGAAGGACGCCGCGGAGATCCTGGGCATCAGCCAGCGCGCCCTCAGCTACTACCTGGGAAAGTACAAGATCGATTGACGCACCCCGCCTTTTTCGCGGTCCGTAATACATTACGTGTGGCGAAAAGGGCGGGGCTCTGGCGATGCCTCTCGCCCTTCTTTCTCGGCGGCACGTCGTTTGCTATCTGTTCGTCCCACGGGGACCTATGCCCCCCAATGCCCGTCCCCACTAGGAGACAGAACTTGCACCTACGGATAACACCTCCCCTCATGGCCGTTGTCGCGGTCCTGGGATTCGTCGTTCCGCCTCCAGCCCTCCCCGCCGATTCCGTGAAGGAGTTCCAGATCACCGCGTCGCGCTTCGCGTTCGATCCGGAGACGATCGAGGTCACGGAGGGCGACCAGGTCCGGCTCACTCTCCGATCCGCGGACACGACGCACGGCATCGCGATCCCGGAGCTACAGGTGAAAGCCAAGATCCCCAAGGGCGGAGCGCCGGTGACCACCGAGTTCGTCGCGAGCAAGCCGGGCACGTTCGTGATCAAGTGCTCCGAGTATTGCGGCCCCGGGCACAAGAAGATGCTGGGGAGTCTGGTCGTCGCGCCAAAGGGGGGACAATGAGAAACCGACAGCCACGAGCCGCGACTGCGACGATCGCGACTGTTCTGGGATTAGCGTGTCTGGTTGCGTTGCCTTCCGGGGCGGTCGCACAGACGCCAGGCGCCGGGGGCGCGACCCCCCCGGTGAGTGACCCGGATCTCGACCACGATCCTTCCGAGCCAGACTTCACCGTCATCACGCTGCCCACCAACCTCCGGCTCCCCCGCCACAAGCTGGGCTTCTTCCTCACCCACCGATTCGCGCGACCCCTCGGCCGCGGCGACTTCGGCGATCTCGTGAGCGACTTCTTCGGCTTCGACGGGGGGGCGCAGATCGGCCTCGGGCTCCGCTTCGGGCTCTTTCGCGGGACGCAGCTCGGTATCTACCGCACGAGCGACCGGACGATTCAGCTCTACGTCCAGTCCGAGCTCGTGAGCCCGAAGCGGCACGCGCTGGGAGTTTCCCTGAACGCGTCCATCGAAGGCACCGAGAACTTCGGCCTCTCCGACCCGAGGATCGAGGGGGTGGACGCCGTCTTTTCCCCGGCCTTCTCGCTCGTCGTGTCCCGCCCTCTCGGGACGCGGGGAGCGGCCTATCTCGTCCCGCGGTGGGTGGGCAACTCGAACCTCATCGACGGCCAGCCGGGGGACGACTCCACGTTCCTGCTCGGCGTGGGGCTGCGTGTGCGCGTCCACGGATCCACCTATCTGACCGGCGAGTACCTCCCGCGTCTCGCCGGGTACAAGGGCGCCCTCTGCGGGGAAACCGTCTGCATCGAAGACACCGACTCCCTCCTCACGTTCGCCATCGAGAAGCAGGTGGGCGGCCACGCCTTCTCGATCAACTTCTCGAACGGCATCGGCACCACCCCGCGCCAGACCGTGACCGAGCAGACGCGCGACAACGACTGGTTCATCGGCTTCAACCTGAGCCGCAAGTTCTACTGACCGACCGGGGGCCCTCCCGAATAGAATCAGGACCGGGAGGGCGCCGTGCCGGTGGTCGTCCAGAAGTACGGCGGCTCGTCCGTCGCCAACGTCGACCGGATCCGGGGAGTCGCGGAGCGCGTGGCCCGGACCCGGGCCTCCGGGCGCGACGTGGTGGTGGTCGTCTCCGCGATGGGCGACACCACCGACGAGCTCCTCGCCCTCGCGCGAAAGCTGAGCGACAACCCGGCGCGCCGCGAGCTCGACATGCTCCTCAGCGCCGGGGAGCGCATCTCCATGGCCCTCCTCGCCCTCGCCCTCAACGATCGCGGCGTGCCCGCGGTGAGCTTCACCGGCTCCCAGTCCGGGATCCTCACGAACGACGCTCACACGAACGCTCGCATCGTGGAGGTGCGGCCCTTCCGGGTGGAAGACGAGCTCGCGCGCGGCCGGGTGGTAATCGTGGCCGGCTACCAGGGCGTCTCCTACAAGAAGGAGGTGACGACGCTGGGCCGCGGGGGCTCGGACACGACGGCGGTGGCGCTCGCGGCCGCCCTGGGCGCCGAAGCCTGCGAGATCTACAGCGACGTGGCCGGCGTTTTCTCGGCCGACCCCCGCGTGGTCCCCGAGGCGCGACGGCTCTCCGAGATCTCCTACGAGGAGATGCAGGAGCTCGCGGAAGCGGGGGCGCGCGTCTTGAACGCCCAGGCCGTGGAGTTCGCCAAGGACCGGGGGATCGCGATCTACGCCCGCGCCACCGCGGGGGGCCCGGAGGAGACCGTGGTCCGCCGCTTCCCTCCCTCCGCCCCGGGACGCGTGGTGGGAGTGGCGACGGAGACGGGCCTCGTGCTCCTGACGTTCTCCGCCGCCGGCCCCGACGACCTGACCAACCTCCTCCAGCTCCTCGATGATCGCGGCGCCCCGGGCAAGCAGCTCCGCTACGAGGCGCCGCGCGGCGCCTCCCTCGTCCTCTCCCTGGAGAACCTCCACGACTTCCCCTCCCTCCGCCGCGAGCTCGCCTCCCGATTCCCGGGCGTCGCCGTGCGCGAGGGCCTGGGCGCCGTCTCCGCGATCGGGGCCGGCATCAACGCGCGCTTCGCGAACGTCCGGGAATGCCTGCGGCTCCTCGGGCGGGAGGGCACCCAAGTGCTCGGAGTAACGACTTCGCGCTTCCGGGTCAGCCTGCTGCTGGAGGCCGCGGGGGTGGAGGCGGCGGCGCGCCTCCTCCACCGCGAGCTCGTCGAGGGTCAGAGGCCGTAGCCGCGCCGCTTCTTGTAGAGAGCTTGCCGAGTGATCCCCATCTCGGCCGCGGCTCCCCTCAGTGTCGGGTGGCGGGCGAGAACCGCCCGCACGCGCTCTCTCTCGAAGCTCCTCACCTGCGGTCGGAGGGGCGCCCGCTCCGGAAGAGCCTGCTCGCGCACCTCCGGCGAGAGGTGGTCGAGCTCCGCTGTCCGACCGGCGCCCTCGATGAGGACGCGCTCCATCTCGCGCCGGAGCTGACGCACGTTCCCCGGCCAGGGAAAGGCGAGAAGGGCCGCCCGGACGGAGGCCTCGAGCTCCGGAGCGGGAAGGCCCGCCCCCCGCGCCCCCTGCTCCAGGAAGTGGCGGGCGAGCAGGATCACGTCTTCCCCGCGGTCGCGGAGGGGTGGGACGTGCAGACGGTAGCCGTCCAGGCGGTACAGGAGGTCGGCTCGGAACCGCCCCTCCGCGACGCGGACGGCGAGGTCGACGTTCGTGGCGCTCAGCACCCGCACGTTCGCGCGGCGCGGCCGGCTCTCCCCCACCGGGTTGTACTCGCGGAGCTCGAGGAAACGCAGGAGCTTCGCCTGGGCCCTCGGGCTCAGGTCGCCGACCTCGTCGATGAAGAGCGTGCCCCCGTGGGCGCGTGCCACGTAGCCCTCGCGGGCCGCGTGCGCCCCCGTGAAAGCGCCCCTGGCGTGTCCGAACATCTCGCCCTCGAACAGCTCGTCGCTGAACGCGGCGGCGTTGAACGCCACGAACGGTCCCTGCCGACGGCGCGAGCCCGCGTGCAGGGTTCGCGCCACCACGTCCTTGCCCACGCCGGTCTCGCCGTGGATGTAGACCGTCGCGTCCCACGGCGCGAGCTTGGCGATGCCACGGCGCAGCGCCTTCATGACGGGCGACTCCCCGATCAACTCGGGAAAACGTCCCGCGTCCCGATCATCCCCACCCCCGTCCCCGGGGAGAGCGTTCGCCAGTCCCACGTCCACCTCCTTAGTTGCTCGAGAGGACGCGAAGATTACGGCGTCCTTCCCCCGCGCGTCGCCCGCTTGTCACAGAATCCCGACTGTCACAATCGCCCCGCTCGTCTCGCTTACCGCGCGTTTTGTTGACACCTCCCGGGGCGTGCCCTAGTCTGCGTGACGAAAATGCTCCGCTTCCTCACCGCAGGGGAGTCCCACGGACCCGCCTTGACCGTGGTCGTGGAAGGGCTTCCCGCGGGCATCCCCGTGGACCGCGCCTCGATCGACGCCGACCTCCGGCGCCGGCAGGGCGGCTACGGCCGCGGCGGGCGCATGAAGATCGAGAAGGACGCGGTGGAGGTGCTTTCGGGGGTGCGCCACGGCCGTACGCTGGGCAGTCCCGTCTCCCTCCTCATCCGCAACAAGGACTTCGAGAACTGGCGGGACGTCATGGCCCCCGACCCGCCGGCCCCGGAGACCCCCCGGCGGGTGCTGCGCTACCCGCGACCCGGGCACGCCGACCTCGCGGGCGCGCTCAAGTACCTGACCCACGACCTGCGTAACGTCCTCGAGCGGGCGAGTGCCCGGGAGACGACGGCCCGAGTGGCCGCGGGGGGGCTCGCGCGGGCCCTCCTCGCCTCCACGGGGGTCGAGGTGAGGAGCCACGTCACGCGGATCGGCGAAGCCGCGCTCCCCTCGGGAACGCTCGTCTCCTGGGACGCCCTCGGGGCCGTCGAGGAGAGCCCTGTGCGCTGCTCCGACGCGGGCGCGGGCGCGGCGATGATCGCGGAGATCGACGCGGCGAAGAAGAAGGGGGATACGGTGGGCGGGGTGTTCGAGGTCGTTGCTCGGGGACTTCCCCCCGGCCTCGGGTCCTTCGCGCAGTGGGACCGCCGGCTCGACGGCCGCCTCGCCCAGGCTCTCGCCTCCATTCCCGCGGTGAAGGCGGTGGGCTTCGGCGCGGGCTTCGACGCCGGCCGCACCTCGGGGGCGTCCTTCCACGACGAGATCCTCTACGACGACGAGGTGGGGCTCCACCGCGGCAGCAACCGCGCGGGAGGCCTCGAGGGGGGCGTTACGAACGGGGAGGAGCTCCGCGTCCAGGCCGTGGTCAAGCCCATCCCCACCCTGCTCATCCCCCTCCGCTCGATCGACATGAAGACGAAGGAACCCCAGCCCGCGTCCGTGGAGCGTAGCGACACGTGCGTCGTGCCCGCGGCGGGGGTGGTGGGAGAGGCGATGGTGGCCTGGGTGGCGGCGGACGCCCTCCTCGAGAAGTTCGGGGGCGACTCGCTCCGCGAGATGCTCGACCACCTGGAGGCGACACGCGCGCGGTGGCAGGAGCTCCTCGCCCGCCAGGCCGTGGAGGGCACGTAGGCTTGGCCATCCGCCCCATCGTGAAGTACGGCTCCCCCGTCCTTCACGCGCCCTCGGCCCCGGTCCAGGAGATCGACGGGCAGATCGCCACCCTCCTGAAGGACATGGTGGACACGATGTACGCCGCGCCCGGAATCGGCCTCGCGGCGCCCCAGATCGGCATCCCCCTCCGGGTCATCGTCATCGACCTCACGGTGGGCGAAGACAAGCGTCAGCTCATCCATCTCGTCAACCCGGAGCTCGTGGAGAAGGAGGGCGAGCAGCGCCACGAGGAAGGCTGCCTCTCCGTGCCCGGCTACGGCGGCACACCGACGCGTCCGTCGCGGGTGGTGGTGAAGGGACTCGACGGGGACGGAAAGGAGCGCGTCTACACGGGGATCGATCTCCTCGCCCGCGCGTTCTGCCACGAGATCGACCACATCGACGGGCTCCTCTTCGTGGACCGGCTCTCCCCCCTGAAGCGCGACCTCATGAAGCGCAAGCTCCGCCGCCGCGCGAAAAACGACGACTGGGAGGAGTAGCTCCCCCGTGCGCGTCGTCTTCCTGGGAAGCGGCGCCTTCGCCATCCCTTCCTTCGAGGCACTGCTCGACGCGGGCCACGAGGTCGCGGCGCTCGTCACGCAGCCCGACAAGGAGAAGGGCCGAGGCCGCGAGGTGGCTCCCCCGCCCTTGAAGCCGGTGGCTCTCGCCCGCGGCGTCCGCGTCCTCCAGCCCCGGCGCGTGCGCGAGCCCGCGGCCCAGGACGAGCTCCGGGCCCTCCGCCCGGAGCTCCAGGTCGTCGTGGCCTACGGGCAGATCCTGCCGAAGAGCGTGATCGACATCGCCCCCCTCGGCACCGTCAACGTCCACGCATCGCTCCTCCCCCGTCTCCGTGGCGCCGCGCCCATACAGTGGGCGATCGCCCGCGGCGACACGGAGACGGGTGTCACGACGATGCTCATCGATGAGGGGCTCGACACCGGTCCGACGCTGCTCGCCCGCCGGCTCGCCATTCTTCCCGAGGAGACGGCGGGCGAGCTCGAGCCTCGTCTCGCCCGTCTGGGAGCCGAGTTGCTTCTCGACACTGTTCGGGGCCTCGCGGCCGCGTCGCTCCGTCCCGTCCCCCAAGACCATTCCCAGGCCACCCTCGCCCCCCTCCTCAAGAAAGAAGACGGTCTCCTCGACTGGAGCCGCCCCGCCCGTGAGCTCGCCAACCAGGTCCGTGGGTTCCATCCCTGGCCGGGTGCCTACACCACGGTGGCCGGCCGCGTGCTCAAGGTGCGGAAGGCCGCGGCGCTCCCCGGAGGTGGAGAGCCGGGCACCGTGGTCGAGGTCGATCGACAGGGCCTGGTGGTGGGCGCGGGAGGAGGCACGCGGCTCACGCTGCTGGAGGTCCAGCCGGAGAGCCGCCGTCCGATGAGCGGTGCCGCGTACGCCGCGGGGGCCCGACTGGAGCCGGGAGAGCACCTCGGCGGGCCGTGACCACACCCGCGCGCCGGCTCGCCTTCGCCATTCTCGCCGACATCGAGCGTGGTCCGACGCTCGCGGAGCGGCTCGCCGCCCCGGAGGCGGAGGCGCTCGACTCCCGCGAGCGCTCGTTCCTGCACGAGCTCGCGCTCGGCGTCCTTCGCAAGCGCGGCGCCCTCGACTACGCGATCTCGCCTCTCGTGGACCGCCCCCTGGAGCGCCTCACGCCGGACGTCCTCACGGCCCTCCGCCTCGGCGCCTACCAGCTTCTCCACCTTCGAGTCCCCGGGCACGCCGCCGTCTCGGAGTCCGTGGAGCTGGCGAGAGCGGCCCAGCCGCGCTCCGCGGGATTCGTGAACGCCGTGCTGCGGCGCCTCCAGCGGGAGGGCGCGCCTCCCGACCCCGATCCGGGGAAGGATCCGAAGCGCTGGCTCACCACCGCCGGCTCACTGCCGCTCTGGATCGCCGATCGCTGGCTCGAGCGGTTGGGACCTGAAACGGCCGTAGCCCGCGCGCGCGTCTTGCTGGAGGCGCCGCCTACGTTCTTCAGACTCAACCCGCGAGGGCCGGCACCGCTGGAGGCCCTCGCCGAGTTGGAGATCGAGGCGAGGCCAACGGACGTGCCGGAGGCTTGGGAGCTCTCGTCGGGCCGTCTCGTCGAAGCGGCCCGACGAGGGCGTGTCTACATCCAGGACCGGTCGTCGCAGCTCGTGGCGCGGCTCGCCGCCTCGGGCCGATCGGTGCTCGACGCCTGCGCGGCCCCGGGTGGGAAGTCGCTGCTGCTCGCCGACCTCCTCGGCCCGGCGTCGAAGGTGATCGCGGCGGAGGCCTCGCCCCGACGGCTCCACACCCTGGCGTCCCTCGCGCGGCTCTGGGGGGCGTCGGACCTCCTCCCCGTAGGCGCGGACGCGCGGCAGCCCCCCTTCCGCTCGACCTTCGACACCGTCCTCCTCGACGCCCCGTGCAGCGGCCTGGGGACGATGGCCCGGCACCCGGACATCCGCTGGCGGCTGCGACCGCGCGACGTGGGCCGTCACGCGAGGAGGCAGCTCGAGATTCTTGCCGCCCTCGGCCCCCTCGTGAAGCCGGGTGGCCGCCTCGTCTACGCGACGTGCTCGATCGAGGACGAGGAGAACGAAGGAGTGCTGACCCCGTTCCTCGAAAAGCACCCGGGGTTCCGGCCGGAGCGACTGCCCGACTGGGCGCTCCCCTTCGCCGCCGGACCTTTCGTGCGGACCCGCCCGGAAACTCACGGCGGGGACGCGTTTTTCGCGGCCGTTCTGCGCCGCGACGCGTCCCAAGGGGCGGGAAAGACGGTTGTGGTAGGCTAGCTTTTTCACCTTCGGGTGGAATCTTCGATCCCACACACTTGAGCTTCAAGAGAATCGCCCTCTTCCTCCTGCGCAACGCCTTCCTGGGCCTGGGCTTGCTCCTGGCCCTCGCCGCGAGCGCCATCCTCACCATGCGGGTCGTCCTGTCCGCCCAGGACGTCCAGGTGCCGACGGTGGTGGGCCGCCGGGTCCCGGAAGCGGGGGCGCTCTCCGCCCGCCTCGGCCTCTCCCTCCGCGTGGAAGGGAAGAAATACGACACGCGCGTGCCCGCCGAGCACATCGTCCTCCAGGAGCCCACCGGGGGCTCGACCCTGAAGGCCCACCGGAGCATCCGGGTCTGGCTCAGCCTCGGGCCGCGCCGCCTGAACGTCCCGGCCGTCGAGGGGGAAAGCCTGCGCACCGCCCGCATCGCGCTCGAGCAGGCGCAGGTGCCGCTGCGTCGGGTGGTCGAGGTGGAGGACCGCAACGCGGAGGGCACGGTTCTGGTGCAGCGGCCTCCCGCGGGGGAGACGGACGCGGTCGAAGAGGGGCTCGCCGTGCTCGTCAGCCGCGGGGCTCTCGGCACGGACTACCTCATGCCCGACCTCATCGGCCGCCACGCCGCGGACGTCATGGACAGCCTGCGGCGGGCCGGCCTCAAGGTGGCCGAGATCCGCTACCGCACCTACCCGGGGGTGGCCCCCGGGATCGTCCTCCGGCAGATACCCGCCGCGGGCCACGCGGTGAGCCCGCGCACGCCCATGAGCCTCGACGTCAGCAAGGAGACCCCGTGATCCTGGCGCCGTCCATACTCGCGGCGGACTTCTCGCGCCTGGGGGAGGAGATCGCGGCCGCGGAGCGCGGGGGCGCGGGGGTCGTCCACGTGGACGTGATGGACGGCCACTTCGTCCCCAACATCACGGTCGGTCCGCCGCTCGTGAAGTCGATCCGGAAGACCACGCGCCTTCCCCTCGACTGCCACCTCATGATCGAGAACGCCGACGGCTACCTCGACGCTTTCGTGGACGCGGGGGCGGACTGGATCAGCCTCCACGTGGAGGCGGTCCCCCACCTGGAGCGGGCGGTCTCCCACCTCGCGAAGCGGGGGGTGAAGCGCGGGGCGGTGTTGAACCCGGCGACTCCCCTCGCCGCCCTCGAGGAGATCCTCCCCGAGCTCGACTACGTGCTGATCATGTCCGTCAACCCGGGGTTCGGCGGGCAGTCCTTCCTCCCCGCGAGCCTCGACAAGATCCGCCGCCTGCGCGGCCTCGTGAGCGCGCGCGGCCTCGCCACCCGGATCGAGGTGGACGGCGGCGTCGGGCCCGACAACATACGCGCCGTCGTGCAGGCGGGCGCGGAGATCATCGTGGCGGGAAGCGCCGTGTTCGGCGGCGGCGATGCCGAGGCGGGGGCGCGGCGGCTGATCGAGGCCGCTGCGTGACCGCGGCCTCTTCCTCGCACATCCGGGTGCGCTACGCGGAGACGGACCAGATGGGCGTCGCCTACCACGGCGGCTACTTCGCGTGGTTCGAGGTGGGACGCACGGATCTCCTCCGGGGACACGGGGTGACCTACCGGGAGCTCGAATCGCGGGACGTGCGGCTGCCCGTGATCGAGACGGGGGCCCGCTTCCTGCGGCCCGTGCTCTACGACGACATGATCGAGGTGCGCACCCGCGTCTCCGACGTCTCCGGCGCGCGACTACGCTTCGAGTACGAGATCCACCGCGAGGGTACTTTGGGACCCCTCGCCACCGCCTTCACCGCCCACGCCGCGGTCAACGGCCAGGGACGCCCCCGGCGGCTGCCCGCCGACGTGCTGGGCCTGCTCGCGTGAAGGCGGTCGTCACCGGCGCCGCCGGGTTCATCGGCTCGCACCTCGTGGAGAGCCTGCTCGCGGACGGGCACGAAGTCCTGGGGATCGACGCGTTCACGGACTACTACGAGCGATCGGTCAAGGAAACGAACCTCCGCCGGGCACGCGAGAGCCCTTCCTTCCGTCTCCTCGAGGGCCGACTGCAGGACATGCCCCTCGAGGAGACGGTGAGAGGCGCGCAAGTCGTCTTCCACCTCGCGGCCCAGGCGGGGGTCCGCGCGTCCTGGGGACGCGAGTTCAGCCACTACACGGACCACAACGTCCTCGCCACGCAGCGCGTTCTCGAAGCGGCGCTCTCCGCCGGCCGGCCGAGAGTGGTCTACGCGTCGTCGTCCTCGGTCTACGGCGACACCGAGGCCCTGCCCCTGCGCGAAGACGCCCCCTGCCGGCCCGTCTCCCCCTACGGCGTCACGAAGCTCGCGGGCGAGCACCTCGCGGTCCTCTACCACAAGAGCTTCGCGCTCCCCGCGGTGAGCCTCCGCTTCTTCACCGTGTACGGCCCGCGGCAGCGGCCGGACATGGCCTTCCACCGCTTCCTGAAGGCGGCCCGCGACGGGAAGGCCATCCAGGTGTACGGCGACGGACGGCAGACGCGCGACTTCACCTTCGTGGCCGACGTGGTGGCCGCGACCCGGGCCGCCGCGATTTCCGGCCGCCCCGGCTCCGTGTATAACGTGGGCGGCGGCGAGCGCGTCGCCCTCCTCGACGTGCTGCGGACGATGGAGGGAGTCACCGGACGCTCCTTCCGCATCGTCCACGAAGAGGCCCAGAAGGGTGACATGAGAGACACGTTTGCCGACACCACCGCGGCCCGCCGCGACCTCGCGTTCCGCTCGACGGTGTCGCTCCGCGACGGCCTCCTCCGGGAGTGGGCGTGGATCCAGGGGCTCGCGTGAAGCGAGCCGCGGCCCTCGTCCTCGCCGGCGCGCTCTCGGGCTGCGCCTCCGGAGGCGTCGACACCGCCTCGCTCTCCAGCAGCTCCGACGCGATCGTCTGGGACGCCGCGACGAAGGCCTACGAGAAGAAGCAGTGGGACAGTGCGCGGCAGTATTACAAGAGGATCGTCGACGGGTTCCCGAACAGCGAGTACGGCCCCGGGGCCCGTCTCGGCCTGGGACAGAGCTATTTCGAGGAAGGCGGAAGCGGCAATTACGTGCTCGCCGTCGCCTCCCTGCGCGAGTTCCTGACCCTCTATCCCTCGCACCCCCGGGCCGACTTCGCGCAGTTCCTCGTGGCGGAGGCGTACTACAAGCAGAAGAACAGCCCGGACCGCGACCAGTCATCGACCCGCAAGGCCCTCGGCGAATACGAGCGGCTCCTCGACCTCTACCCCGGCTCCCCCGAGGTCGAGAAGGCGAGGACGCGGATCCGCGAGTGCCGGGCGAGCCTCGCCCGGTCCGAGTACCTCGTGGGCTGGTTCTACCAGAAGGGCCGGCAAGCCTGGCGCTCCGCCATCCTCCGCTACGAGGGCGTGCTGGCCGACTACCCCGACTACGACCGGCTCGACGAGGTCCTCTTCCGGCTCTCGGAATGCCTCGATGCCGCGGGCCGGCGAGCCGAGGCGCTCCCCCTCCTCGACCGGCTGCTGGGCGAGTATCCCGAGAGCTCGTACGCCGGGCAGGCCCAGAAGCTCAAGGACGCGCTGATCCAGAGGGCCTCCCCCCCGGAGCAGCCCGCGGCTCCCCCGCAGGCGTCTCCCAGCCCCTCCCCTGCCTCCGCGCCGTAATAGTTAAAGCATCACTTTCGGATTAGGCAAAAAACCTGTTGACTACAGGATATTTTTCCTGCTACCGTCCCTGCGTCCGGGGTGTATCCACAATCGCTCTAAACCGTTGATCGCGGGACGGAGCCGGGCCCGTCCGGGAGGTAGGCAGTGAGAACGAAGGTCATCCTGGTTGGTCTCATCGCCTTCGGCTTGGCACTCGGTCAGGCCGTGGCCCAGCCCCTTGGGTCCCAGACCGGCGCCGGAAAACAGCCCCCACCGTCCACTCCTGCCACGGGACTCCAGACCGGCCCCGCCACCGTGGCTCCCCACTGGTCGCGGAACAAGTACCCTGACTCGATCCCCGAGGGCGCCGTCTACTACATCGTGGAGAAGGGCGACACCCTCTGGGATGTCTCCGCCCGTTTCCTCGGCAACGCCTACCTCTGGCCCCAGATCTGGGACGAGAACAAGTACATTGCCGACGCCCACTGGATCTACCCCGGTGACCCGCTGGTCCTGCCCAAGCTGGCGCTCGTCGCCGCCGGGGCCGGGATCCCGGGAGCCCCCGGCGAGGAAGGTCTCCCCGAAGGCGCCGAAGGCGCCGGCCCGGGTGGACCGGGAGGCCCTGGAGGGCCGGCTGCCGCCGCCCTCGTGCCCGTGACCGAGGAGACGACGCTCCAGTGCGCGGACTACGTCGTGCAGGACCGCGAGGACGAGAGCCTCGAGATCATCGGCTCGGAGCAGGGCAACACCAAAGTCGCCCTCGCCGAGCGTGACATCGTGTACCTGAACAAGGGGAGCAATTCCGGCGTGAAAGCGGGCGAGATCTACTCCATCCACCACGCCGCCTACGCCGTCCGGCACCCCGTCAGCGGCAGGAAGCTGGGCACGAAGGTCGAGACCCTGGGCTGGCTCCAGGTGATCATCGTCCAGGAGAACTCGGCCGCAGCCGTCGTGGAAACGGCGTGCCTGGACCTGCACGCGGGCGACTACCTTCGGCCTTTCGAGAAGGTGAACGTTCCCCTCGTCGTGACCCGGCCTCCCGCCACGAGGCTCACCCCTCCCAGCGGCAAGCTGAACCAGTACGTCGTGGACATCGCACTCGACGCCACGATCGCCGGGGAAGGCCAGCTCCTCACCCTCGACGCCGGCTCCGAGAGCGGCGTCGCCCCCGGCAACGTGTTCCTGGTCTACCGGGTCGATTACCCCTCCTTCCCCTCTCCCCGCAACGTGGTGGGAGAGGTCACCGTGCTCGCCGTACGCGAGAAGACGGCCACTGCCAAGGTGACCTACAGCGCCGACGCGATCATGGTCGGGGACATGGTGGAGCTCCGCTAGACCCGGATCGCCAGCGATCTCAACCCTCGGGCCTGGCCTCGCGCCAGGCCCTTTCTATTTGAGCCCGGCTTCCGCCGCGGGCCCGAAGGGCTTCGGATCGAGGGGGGCGTCGGCGGGCCGGGGCGCGGGGCTGCGCACCACGTCCCGCCAGAAGCGGACGAAGTAGTCGACGCCCGACACCACGGTCGTGGCCACCACCGCCCAGAGGCTGACGAGAGCCAGCAGACGGATCTGAGGGTAGGGTCTCGAGAGGAGGAGCAGGAAGATCGCCACCACCTGGGAAACCATCTTCCCCTTCCCCAGCGGGGAGGCCGCGATCAGGATCCCCCGCCCTGCCGCCACGTTCCGGAACCCGGTGACCGCGAGCTCGCGGCCGAGGATGATCATCACCATCCACGCGGGAGCAAGCCCCATCTCCACGAGGGAGAGGAACGCGGCCGCAGTGAGCAGCTTGTCCGCCAGGGGGTCGAGGAGGATCCCGAGCCTCGTCACCTGGTTCCGGCGACGGGCGAAGTAGCCGTCCAGGTAGTCGGTGAGCACCCCGAGCCCGAAGATCCCGGCGCCCAGGAAGAGCCCGCCTTCCGCCCGGGTGAGAAGGACCACCACGAGGACAGGCACGAGGAAGATGCGAAGCAGCGTGAGGGCGTTGGGCAGGTTCAACGCCGTCTCCATCCTCAGATCCGGAGCAGCTTGTCCGATGCGATGCCGCGGGTGGCGTTCCGGGTGTCCAGCACGAGCGAGGCCGTCTCCACGATCCGCGCCCAGGGGTAGCTCGAGTGGTCGGTCACGATCACGACGATGTCCGCCTCCTTCACGGAGGGCAGGAGGTCCACGGAGCGCAGGGCGATTCCGTCCAGGGAGAGCTCCGGCACGTGCGGGTCGTTGTAGAGCACCCGCCCTCCCCGTCTTTCCAGTATGCGCAGGATGTCAAGGGCGGGCGACTCGCGCACGTCCTCGATGTCGCGCTTGTAGGTGACGCCGAGGACGAGGATGCGGCTTCCCTTGACGCTCCGCTCCTTGTGGTTGAGGGCCTCCGCCACGCGCGCGCACACGTACTCCGGCATCTCAGAATTGATCTCTCCCGCGAGCTCGATGAAGCGGGCGCGGTAGTTGAGCGTCTTCAGCTTCCAGCTGAGGTAGAGGGGATCGATGGGGATGCAGTGCCCGCCCAGCCCGGGGCCGGGGTAGAACGGCATGAAGCCGAAGGGCTTCGTGGCCGCGGCGTCGATGACCTCCCAGACGTTCACGCCGAGCCGCGCGCACATCAGGGCGACCTCGTTGACGAGCCCGATGTTCACGCTCCGGAACGTGTTCTCCAGGAGCTTCACCATCTCCGCCGCCCGCGTGGAGGACACGGGGATCACGGTGTCGATGGCCTGGGCGTAGAGGGCCTGGGCCGCCTCCGTGCACGCGGGGGTGACGCCTCCGATGATCTTCGGGGTGTTCCGGGTGTGGAACTTCGCGTTTCCGGGGTCCACCCGCTCCGGGGAGAAGGCGAGGAAGAAGTCCGACCCCACGCGGAACCCCTTTTCCGTGAGCAGGGGGAGGATCAGCTCTTCCGTCGTCCCGGGATAGGTGGTGCTCTCGAGGACGACGAGCTGTCCCTTGCGCAAGTGGGCGGCGATGGCCTTGGCCGCGTCCACCACCATCGAGAGGTCCGGGTCCTTCGTCTTGCTGAGGGGCGTGGGGACGCAGATGATGATCGCGTCCGCCTCGGTGAGGCGGTCGAAGTCGACGCTCGCCCCGAGGCGCTTCTCCCGCACGAGGGCGGCCACCTTCTCCGCGGGCACGTCGCGGATGTGCGACTGGCCGCGGTTGACGCCGTCCACTTTCTCCCGCGAGAGGTCGATGCCGGTGACCCGGAAGCCCGCCTGCGCGAACTCGACGGAAAGGGGAAGGCCCACGTAACCCAGTCCGATCGTGGCCACGTGCGCCTGGCGCTTCGTGAACTTCGCTTTGAGCTCGGCGGCGGCGTCTGTCACTGTGTTTTCTTCTCCTCCTCGCACTATAAGAGATCTCCTTTCGGGGTGTCAAACCAGGGTGTCCGGAACTGGTTTGTCCACAATGAGATACGTCTACACTCAGCGAGTCGGCGCCGGCGATTCGTAGACCGCGGTCGACGGGGGCCGCTCGGTGCGAAGCCGCTCGGCCACCGCCTCCGCCCCCGCGAGCGCGCGGATCACGTTCCCGCCCGAGAGCTTCCTGAGATCGTCGTCCTTCCATCCGCGGCGCACGAGCTCGGCGAAAAGGAAGGGATAACGGCTCACGTCCTCCAGGCCCTCGGGCATGTCGACGCCCGCGAAATCGCTCCCGATCCCCACGTGATCGACGCCCGCCACCCGCGCCGCGTAGTCGATGTGGTCCGCCACGTCCCTGAGGGTGGCCCTCGGCTTGGGGCCCGCCTCCCTCTCCCGCGCCTTCTCCAGCCGCTCCATCTCCTCGACGGTCGCGGCCCCCTGCAGAGCCTGCATGAGGGGCGCCTCCCACTCCATCACCCTCCGGGACACGAAGGCCGGGATGAACGTGATCATCACGACGCCGCCGTTCCCGGGCAGCCGCCGCAGCACGTCGTCGGGGACGTTGCGCGGGTGGTCGGTCACGCCCCGCACGCTCGAATGGGAGAAGACGACGGGCGCCTCGGACAGGTCGAGCACCTGGCGCATCACGGCGGGCGAGACGTGGGAGATGTCCACCAGCATCCCCAGACGGTTCATCTCGCGCACCACCTCCCGTCCGAACGGGGCGAGACCCCCGTGCCGCGGATCGTCGGTGGCGGAGTCCGCCCAGTCGGTATTGCGTCCGTGGGTCAGCGTGAGGTACCGCACGCCCAGGTCGTAGTACGCCCGGAGGGTCCCCAGGCTGTTCTCCAGGGCGCGGCCGTTCTCCATGCCGAGGAAGGACGCGATCTTCCCCGCCCGGAACGCGGACTCCACGTCCCGGGCCCGCGTCGCGAAGACGAGGTCTTCCGGGTAGGCGGCGATCATCCGCCGCGCGATGTCGATCTGCTCGAGCTGCGTCCGGGCGCTCCCCGTGTCCGTCGAGGGGATCCACACGGACCAGAACTGGGCGCTCACCTGGCCGGCACGCAGGCGCGCGAGGTCGGTCTCGTGGGGTGTCGTCCGCCGCAGGTCGTACTTCGCGAGGTCTCCCCCGGCGCTCTCGCGCACCAGCCAGGGCGTGTCATTGTGGCCGTCTACGAGCGGCGCGCCGCGCAGGATCTCCCGGGCGCGGACGAGCGCGGGATCGTCCGCCGCCCGCACCGCGGGCGCCGCGAGGGCGAGGAGAAGGGTCGTCAGCGAGGTTCGGAACGGGCGCATCGAAGCCTCCGAGGCCGAAGGAGCGGAAGGCGGGAGTCTAGCACCCGGTGCTATCATGGCTTCCCCACCCTGGCTCCAATGCCCCGGCCATTGCCGCGATGAAAGCCGTCATCCTGGCCGGAGGCGAAGGCACGCGCCTGCGCCCGCTCACCCTCTCCGCCCCCAAGCCCGTCGTGCCCGTGGTGGACCGGCCGTTCCTCCGCCATCAGCTCGACCTGCTCGCGAGCGCAGGCATCCGCGAGGTCGTCTTCTCGGTGGCCTACCGGCCCGAGCGCATCCAGGCCGTCTTCGGCGACGGAAGCGCTCTCGGGTTCAGGATCCACTACGCGGTCGAGGACTCTCCGCTCGGCACGGGCGGTGCCATCAAGAACGCCGAGCCCTTCCTCGACGAGCGCACGGTGGTCCTCAACGGAGACGTTTTGAGCGACCTCGACCTCGCCGCGATCGTCGCCGCCCACGCCGCCCGCGGGGCCTCCGCGAGCATCGTCCTCGCCCCCGTGCCCAACCCCGCCGCGTTCGGCCTCGTCGAGACCGACCCCGACGGCCGGGTGCGCCGGTTCCAGGAGAAGCCCAAGCCCGAGGAGATCACCACGAACACCATCAACGCGGGTGTCTACGTGCTGGAGACGCGCGTGCTCGAGCTCATCCCGCCCGCCGTCGTCCACTCGATCGAGCGGGGGTTCTTCCCCGCCCTCCTCGCCCGCGGCGACGTCGTGCTCGGTCCCGTCCACCGCGGCTACTGGATCGACATCGGAACGCCCGAGAAGTACCGGCAGGTGCATCGGGACATCCTCTCCGGTGCTTATCCCGTTTCCCTGGAAGGCGAGAAACGCGCCGGAGGGCACGTCCACGCTTCGGCGACGATCGATCCGCGCGCTTCGCTGAAAGCCCCCTTTTTCGTCGGTCCGCGGTGCCGTGTGGACGCGGAGGCCCTCGTCGGCCCCGGTGCAGTCCTCGTCGACACCGTGCACCTCGCCGCGGGAGCGCAGGTCGACGACTCGGTCCTCTGGACCGGGTGCGCCGTGGGTCCGGAAGCCCGAGTGTCGGGGGCCCTCCTCGGACCGGGTGTAACGGTCGGAAGAAGCGCGGTCGTGAGGGGGTCGGTGCTCGGAGAGGGTACGATCGTGAGCGAATACTCCCAAACGGCGTGAGGAGAGATCGCCCGCGACCATGAAGCCCATCGACACTAGCATCTTCAAGGCCTACGACATCCGGGGGATCTATCCGTCGCAGCTCGACGGCGAGGTGGCGCGCCGGATCGGCCGGGCCTTCGTCGACTATCTGGGAGCGCGCCGGATTGCGGTCGGCCGCGACGTGCGCGTCTCGTCCCCGGAGATCTCGGGCGCCTTCGTGGCGGGGGCGCGGGCGCAAGGGTGCCACGTCACCGACATCGGGGTAGCGAGCACGGACATGCTGTACTACTACGTGGCGAGTCACGGCCTGGACGGGGGCGCGATCATCACCGCCTCCCACAATCCCCGCGAGTGGAACGGCATCAAGATGGTCCGGAAGGACGCCCTCGCCCTCTCCGGCGACGCCGGCATCAAGGAGATCAAGGAGTGGATTGCGGCCGGCCGCTACGCGGATGCCAGCCCCCCCGCGGAGAAGTCGAACCCGGTCTCGATCGTCGACGAGTACACGGAGCACTGCCTCTCCTTCGTCGACCGTTCCCTCGTTCCCCGCCTGCGGGTGGTCCTCGATCCGGGGAACGGCATGGGCGGTCTCGCCGCGCCCGCCCTCTTCTCACGCCTCCCCGTGGAGACGATCCCCATGTACTTCGACCTCGACGGCACGTTCCCCAACCATCCACCGGATCCGCTCGAGCCGGCGAACCGACGGGAGATCATGGAGCGCGTGGCCGCGGAGAAGGCCGACCTCGGCATCGCGTGGGACGGCGACGCCGACCGCTGCTTCTTCATCGACGACACGGGGACGTTCGTACCGGGGGACTTCGTGACCGCCCTCCTCGGCGAGGCCTTCTGCCGCAAGGTCCCGGGAGCCCGGATCGTCTACGACGTGCGCGCCTCCCGGGCGGTCGCGGACCGGGTGGAGGCGGCGGGAGGGACCGCCCTCATGCACCGCGTGGGGCACGCCTTCATCAAGAAGCGGATGCGCGATGAGAACGCCGTGTTCGGAGGGGAGGTCTCCGGCCACTTCTACTTCCGCGAGAACTGGTACGCGGACAACGGGATGATCCCGGCCCTCCTCGTCCTCGAGCTTCTGGGTCGCGAGAGGGCGCCGCTGTCGGCGATTCTCGCTCCCCTGCGCGCGCGCTACCACATCTCCGGGGAGGTCAACTCGAAGGTCAGGGACGTGGACGCCGCCCTCGCCCGGCTGGAGGAGCGCTACCGCGACGGGCGGATCACCCGGATCGACGGCCTCTCGGTCGACTACGACGACTGGCACTTCAACGTCCGTCCCTCGAATACCGAGCCCCTGCTTCGTCTGAATCTCGAAGCGGCGACCGCCTCCGCGATGGAGGCACGGCGGGACGAGGTCCTCGCCGTCATCCGCGCTTGAGCCGCCGCTCCTCCGGGTCATCATTGCGCCTGGCTTGACACCTCCCGAGCCCGGCGGTAGAACGGGCGCGTCCTCGTTAAACGCTTTTCCTGGAGAGGCTTCGCTGCCCCGTACACTCGCGCAGTATCGGATCCTCGAACGCATCGGCGCGGGAGGCATGGGGGAGGTCTTCGTCGCCGAGGACACCGTCCTCGGCCGGAAGGTCGCGCTCAAGCTCCTCCCTCCGCGCGCCGCCGAGAACGAGCACGCCCGGAAGCGCCTCCTCCAGGAGGCGCAGGCCGCCGCCGCCCTCGACCATCCCCACATCTGCTCGATCTACGAGATGAAGACGGTCGACGACTGCACGTTCATCGCGATGCAGTACGTGGAGGGCGAGGACCTCGCGACCCGCCTCCGCCGGGGGGCGCTCCCGGTGGCGGAGGCGCTCCGCCTCGCCGTACAGCTGGCGGACGCCCTCGCCGAAGCCCACGCCCGGGGCATCGTGCACCGCGACGTCAAGCCCCACAACGTCATGGTCACGCTGCGCGGCCAGGCCAAGCTCCTCGACTTCGGCCTCGCCCAGCTGCGGCGAGAGGAGCCCGATCCCGGACCGACGAACCACGACAGCGAGGCCGCGACCGCGAGTCGCCTCACCCACCCCGGCTCCGTCGTGGGCACCCCCGCGTACATGTCCCCCGAGCAGCTCCGGGCCCTCGAGGTCGACGCCCGCACGGACATCTTCAGCCTCGCCGTCGTGCTCTACGAGATGCTCTCGGGATCCCGGCCCTTCGATGGGACGAGCCAGGCCGATACCATGGCCGCGATCCTCACCGCCCCCATTGCCCCTTTGGCCCGCACCTCCCCCGGCCTCCCCGCCGAGCTCGACCGCGTCCTCGCGAAGGCCCTCGCCAAGGAACGCGAAGAGCGCTACCAGACGGCCGCGGACTTCCTGGTAGACCTCCGCGCCCTGCTCCGCATGGTGGACTCGGGGATCACGAGCGCCCCCATCCTCACGGGCCCGGGTCCGGTGCCCGTCACCGCCATCGCCGTACTTCCCTTCCTGGACCTGAGCCCCGCCAAGGACCAGCAGTACCTCTGCGACGGCATGGCCGAAGAGGTGACGAACGCCCTGACCCACATTCCCGGCCTGCGCGTCGCCGGGCGGACGTCGGCTTTCCACTTTCGCGGCCACGAGCAGGATATCCGCGAGATCGGATCGCGGCTTCGCGTGGGGGCCGTCCTCGAGGCGGGGGTCCGCCGCTCGGGCAACCGCCTGCGGGTCACGCCGCGCCTGAACAGCGTCCTGGACGGCTTCACGCTCTGGTCCGATCGCTTCGACGGCGAGATCCGCGACGTCTTCGACATCCAGGACGAGATCTCCCGGGCCATCGTGGAAGCCTTGAAGCTGCACCTCTCCGGCGAGCGCACGGGCGTGACCCGGGCCGCCCGACGCACCGCGAACATGGAGGCCTACCAGCTCTACCTGAAGGGCCTCTACCACTGGAACCGCCGCCTGCCCCAGGACATCAGGGTCGGGCTCGACTACTTCCAGAAGGCCCTGGCCGAGGACCCCGGCTACGCCCCCGCTTATGCGGGCATGGCCGCGTCGTACATCGCCCCCGCCTACTACGGAGCGGCGGCCCCCGGAACCGTCATCCCCCTCGGACGAGCCGCCGCGGAAAAGGCCCTCCAGATCGACGAAGGCAACGCGGAAGCGCATGCCACGCTCGGGATGATCTCGGCGATCCACGACTTCGAGTGGCTCGCTTCCGATCGCTCCTTCCGGCGCGCGATGGCATTGAACCCCACCTCCCCCACCGCGTTCATGTGGCACGCTCTCTTCAACCTCGTCCCCCGGAGCCGGCTCGACGAAGCGCGGCGGAGCGGGGAGCACGCGGTGGAGCTCGACCCGCTGAACCCCTCGGCCAACGCCGCGCTGGGAGCCGTCTACCACTACTCGCGCGAGCACGAGCGGGCGGTGGACCAGCTCGCGCGGACGCTCGATCTTCAGGCCGACTTCCCCATCGCCCACTACTACCTCGGGAAGGCCCTGACCGCCCTCGCGGAATACGAGAAGGCGGGCCAGGCCCTGGAGACCGCGCGGTCCCTGCTCGTGAACTCTCCCGCGGTCATCGCCCCGCTCGCCCGCTGCCGGGCCCTCGCGGGCGACCTCGAGGAGGCGCGGAAGCTGCAACAGGCACTCGTCGACGACTCCGCCAGCCGCTACGTGCCCGCTTCGGCCCACGCGGAGGTGCACCTCGGCCTCGGGGAGAACGACGCCGCTCTCGAGTGCCTGGAGAGAGCGTGCGACGAGCGCTCGTCGCTCCTCCTCTGGCTGCAGGGCGACGTGCTCTACGATCCCATCCGCTCCCAACCTCGCTTTGCCGCCCTCGTCAAGAGGATGGCCCTGGACTGACTGCCATGAGCAAGACCGTCCGAATCCTGAGCATCGACGGAGGGGGCATGCGCGGGCTCATCCCCGCCCTCGTCCTCGAGCACATGGAGGCGCTCACCGGCCGCCCGATCGCGTCGCTCTTCGACCTCGTCGCGGGGTCCTCCACCGGCGGCATCATGACGCTCCTGCTCACCCGCCCGGGGGCGGACGGCCGCCCGCACTACACGGCCAAGGACGTGGTCGGCCTCTATACCGACCACGGTCGGGAGCTCTTCTACGCCGACCCCGCCTACCAGGGCGAGTCCAAGGGAGGCTTGACCCTGTCCAAGTACCCCTCGAGCTCGGTCGTGACGACGCTACGCACCTACCTCGCCGACGCCCAGCTCAAGGACGCGCTCACCGACGTCTTCCTCACCGCCTATGACCTCGACCGGCGGCGTCCCTTTTTCTTCGAGCGCGCGCGGGCGCGCCGCCCGAGCGGGAGCGGGAACTTCCGGATGCTCGACGCGGCCCGGGCCACGTGCGCCTTCCCCGCGATGTTCCCGGCCGTGGAGGTGCTCAACGTCAACGGCACGCGGACGTATCACCTGGTGGACGGGGGAATAGTGTCGGCGAACCCCGCGGCGCTCGCCTACTCCCGCGCGAAGGCCCTCTTCGGCGCGGACACGCCCGTAGTCATGGTCTCGCTGGGCACGGGGGACTACGAGGCACCGCTGCCTTTCGACCAGGTGGAGAACTGGGGCCTCATGAGCTGGGCGCCCCGCCTTCCCGACATGCTGTTCGACGGCGTGAATCACGGCGTCGACTACGCGATGGAGGAGGCGCTCAGCTCCTCCGAGTACTTCCGGTTCCAGGTCACCCTGCCTGCGGCCAACGAGGGCACGGACGACGCCCTCCCCGCCAACCTCGACGGCATCCGCCGGATCGTCGCGGAGGCGATCGCGGGCAAGGGAAAGGACGTCCTCCCCGACACCGATCGGCCGCGGCGCCCGTGGCCCGGGCGGTTCGCGGAGCTCAAGAAGATCCTGGACCGCGTCTAGCATGGGCTCGACCCCCCTGGCTCCCCTCTTCCCCACGAGCCCGCGAGTGAAGGCCCTTCGTGCGAGCTTCATCGCCCTCTTCCACGTACCCCCCCTCACTCTCCTCGTCCGGGGAATGACCGCGGCGGACGCGATCGCTTTCGCGGTCTTCTACTTCCTCGCCATGTTCGTGATCGGGGCGGGCCTCCACCGCTACTTCGCTCACCGCTCCTACAGGACGAGCCGTGCCTTCCAGCTCGTCCTCGCGGTCCTCGTGGCCGCGTTCTTCGGAGACCCCATCGCGTTCGCGGGAAAGCACCGCCTCCACCACCGGCACGCGGACACCGAGAGGGACTTCCACGGGCCCCGGCGCGGCCTCTGGTTCTCCTGGATCGGTCACCTCCTGGAAGACGGCTTCGCGGAACGCGAGGTCCTGGACGCCGCGGGCGACCTCGCCCGTGTTCCGGAGCTCCTCTGGCTCCACCGGTACGGCTCCATCGTCGGCGTCGTCGCCGCGGCCTCCACCTGCTTCTTCGGGGGTTACGGCCTCTTCGCCGCGGGCTACTGCCTGAGCTGGTGCGTGGTGGCCGTCCACGGCGCCTCCGCGGTCAACACCCTGTGCCACTTCGGGCGGCATCGCCGATACGACACGCCCGACCGCTCGGGCAACAGCCCGATCCTGGGGCTGCTCCTTCTCGGCGAAGGCTGGCACAACAACCACCACCGCTATCCATCGGCGGCCCGCGCGGGGTTCTTCTGGTACGAGCCCGATCCCCTTTACTGGGCGCTTCGGGCGCTCGCCGGCATCGGGCTCGTGTGGGACCTTCGCGAGCCCCCCGACCACGTGCGCCTCCGCGGCCTGGTGGCGAGTCGGGAAGGGGCATGAGCGGGATCGGAAGGGTGCTCGCGCTCGGCGGGATCGGCCTCGCCCACGCGTTGGCGCTGACCGTGCCCTTCCTCACCTTGCCGCCGCGCGACCGGCTCGCTCTGGCCATCCTCGTCGTCTGCGGCTGCTTCGCGGTGGCCGTGGCCCTCCATCGCTACTTCGCCCACCGCTCCTTCCGGACGAGCCGCGCGTTCCAGCTCGCGATGGGCGCTCTCGCCTCCACCTTCTTCGGCGACCCGATCGGCTTCGCGGGAAAGCACCGGCTGCACCACCGCCACGCGGACACCGACCGCGACCCGCACAGTCCGCACCAGGGGCCCTGGCGCGTCTGGGTC
Organism: uncultured Acidobacteriota bacterium; assembly: GCA_963742595.1. Taxonomy (GTDB): domain Bacteria; phylum Acidobacteriota; class Vicinamibacteria; order Fen-336; family Fen-336; genus CAVPGH01. Next base: position 932,741 of record CAVUMT010000005.1, read on the forward strand.
GGACACCTTCTGGACGAGGGGTACACCGACGAGGAGATCGTGGCCGCGGCTCCCGACCTCGCCGCCTACCCGGAGCTACGTTGGCTCCACCGCCACTACTACGTCCCCGGGATCCTGCTCGTCGGCCTTCTATTCATGTTCGGCGGCTATTCGATGCTCGCGACCTACGCCCTCGTCTGGTGCCTTCTCGCGATCCACGCCCCCGCCCTCGTCAACTACTTCTGCCATCGGGGCGGGAGGCGCCGCTTCGAGACCCCGGACGGCTCGACGAACAACTGGCTCCTCGCCGCCCTCTTCTGGGGCGAGGGCTGGCACAACAACCACCACTACTTCCCGGGCGCCGCCCACTCCGGGCTTCGCTGGTACGAGGTCGACCTCGCCTGGTACTCGATCAAGGTCCTCTCGTGCCTGGGTCTCGTCTGGGACCTCCGCGTGGTGAAGGATCCCCCGCGCGTCGTGGCCGGAGAGGGAACGCCGTGCGCGTCGCGGTAGTCCTCGTCTGGCGGCCCAAGAACTACCCCGATTGGGAGGGAAGGCGATCGGACGCGGCGCGCGCCGTCCCCAAGGCCCTCGCCACGGACGCCGGCGCCGCGCCCTACGTGGGCATCCACCTCGCCTCCCTGTTCCCGCGGCACTGGTCGATCACGCTCGTGCACGAGATGGTCCGGGACGTGGACCTCGACATGGACGTGGAAGCCGTCTTCCTGTCGACGATGGACTATTGCGCGCCTCACTGCACACACCTCGCGCGCGCGTTCCGCGCGCGAGGTGTGAGGGTGATCGTCGGCGGCTTGTTCCCCACTCTCAACCCTGCCTACTTCGACGGCGTCGCCGATTCTGTTGTCGTTGGTGAAGCCGAACCTGTCATGCCCCGGCTACTCGCCGACCTTCAGAGCAATACCCTCCAACCCCGTTACGTCGCCGAGCACCCCGCGGATCTCTCTCTCCTCCCCGTCCCCCGCTACGACCTCGTGGAAACCGAGTTCCGCATGACGATGCCCTACGAGGCCACGCGCGGGTGTCCTTTCACCTGCTCCTTCTGCGTGCTCTCGGCCATCCGGCTCCCCTACCGCCACCGCCCGATTCCAAACGTGCTCCGCGACATCCGGAACGTCCCCTCCCACTGGAACTGGCAGCAGCGGCACTGGCTCGTCTTCTGGGACAACAACCTCGGAGCCGATCGCGCCTACTTCCGCGACCTCTGCGAGGCCCTCGTACCCGAGCGGCGGATCTGGGGAACGCAGACGTCGATCGACACGATCACGCCGGAGAGCGCACGGCTCATGGGACGATCGGGCTGCCGGTTCGTCTTCGTGGGCCTCGAGAGCCTCTCCCAGGAGAGCCTTTTCGGCTCGAACAAACGGCAGAACCGGGTCTCCGAGTACCGTGAGAAGATCCGCCTCCTCCACGATCACGGCGTCCTCGTCATGAGCATCTTTCTCGTGGGGCTCGACGGCGACACGCCGGAGTACCTCGCGGACCTCCCGAACCTCGTCCACGACGTGGGGGTGGACGTCCCTGTCTTCTCCCTCGCCGCTCCGATCGCGGGAACCACGTTCCACCGGCAGCTGGAGGAGGAAGGCCGCCTGCTTCCCGGCGACATCCTGGGGGGGATGGACGGCATGCACCTCGTCTACCGCCCCCGGAACCTCGACGCGGAACAGGTGGAGAGCGCGCTCTTCGCGTGCCAGCGGAGCGCCTGGAGCCCCACGCGCGTCCTCCGCCGCGTGGCTCGCGGCGCGCGCTCCGGGTTCTGGGGCGGCATCGCCAACGCCAGCGCCAACCTCGCGTACCGGAGCTTCCAGAGCTCGCTCGCGCGCGTGGGTGCTGAGCGGGTCAAGACGCGCGGCGCGTGGCCGGGCCCGCCCTGGGGCTCCTCGGCCCCGGAAAACCCGTCACCTTGACCGGTGCGGCAGGCGCCGGATATCATTCGAACGGTTTCGGGACTCGGGCGGGCGTAGCTCAGCTGGTAGAGTACGAGCTTCCCAAGCTCGGTGTCGCGGGTTCGAACCCCGTCGCCCGCTCCATTCCGCCCCGGGGCCCGGCAGTTCATTTGGTTTCGGGGAGGTCGTAGCATGGGAATCTTCGGTAAGCCTGAGACTAAGCCCGGCGAGCCCCTGGCACCGGTCCGTCCCGTGACGGCGCCCACGCCCTCGCCTCCCGCCCCCTCCGCGGCCCACCGTCCGGCGCCCGCGGCTCCGTCCACCACGTGCGTGATCGGCACCAAGACCGTCATCAAGGGGGAGATCACCGGCGACGAGGACATCGTCGTGGAAGGGACGATCGAAGGGCAGATCCGGATCGGCCGGGACCTCCGAGTGGGCCCGGGCGGGGTCGTGAAGGCGAGCGTGCACGCCCAGTCGATCGTGGTGAGCGGCGAGCTCCAGGGCGATTGCGAGGCCACCCAGCGCGTGGAGCTCCAGGCCACGGGGAAGCTCACGGGCAACATCCGCGCCCCGCGGGTGGTGATCGCGGAAGGGGCCACGTTCCGCGGCAACAGCGACATGTCGGGCCGCAGCAAGGACGAGAGAAAGCCGCTCCCCTGAGGCCCGGGCCGTCTGCGCGTCCGCGTCCCGGAGGAACCGTCCATGGATGAGAGCTTCGGGAACTACGTCGCCGGGGTCTGGGTGCCCGCCGCCTCCGGCAAGACCTTCGAGAACAGGAATCCCGCGGACGCGACCGAGCTCGTCGGCCGCTTCGCCGATTCCGGCGAGGCGGACGTGGAGCGCGCGGTGGCCGCGGCGAAGGCCGCCGCTCCGGCGTGGCGTTCCCTCCCCGCTCCCAAGCGCGGGGAGATTCTCTACCGCGCTGCGGAGCTCCTCGTGCGGCGCAAGGAGGAGCTCTCACGCGACATGACGCGCGAGATGGGCAAGGTCCTGGACGAGACGCGGGGGGACGTCCAGGAAGCGATCGACATGACGTACTACATGGCGGGCGAGGGCCGCCGGCAGTTCGGACAGACGACTCCTTCCGAGCTGCGCGACAAGTTCCAGATGTCGGTGCGGATGCCGGTGGGCGTCGCCGGCCTCATCACCCCCTGGAACTTCCCGATGGCGATCCCCTCCTGGAAGATGATGCCGGCCCTCATCCTCGGGAACACGGTCGTGATCAAGCCCTCGGTAGACACGCCTCTGAGCGTCGTGAACCTCATCAAGGTCCTCGAGGAGGCGGGGCTGCCAAAAGGGGTCGTGAACATGGTCACGGGGGGCGGCATCGAGGCCGGCGCTCCCCTCATGAAGCATCCCGACGTGGGCGTCGTGTCCTTCACCGGCTCCACCACGGTGGGCCGCGTGGTCTCCGAGGCCTGCGCGCCGATGTTCAAGCACTGCCATCTCGAGATGGGCGGCAAGAACATCATCATGGTGATGGACGACGCGCGACTCGACCTCGCGGTGGACGGCGCCGTCTGGGGCGGGTTCGGCACGACGGGCCAGCGCTGCACCGCGGCGAGCCGGGTGGCCGTGCACAAGAAGGTCTACAAGGAGTTCGCGGACCGGTTCGTGGAGCGGACGAGGGCCCTTCGCGTGGGCAACGGCCTCGACCCGAAGGTCCAGATGGGCCCCTGCATCAGCGACCGCCAGCGCCAGACCGTCGAGAAGTACGTGAAGATCGGGAAGGAGGAAGGGGCCCGGCTCCTCGCCGGAGGCGGGCTTCTCGACAAGGGCGATCTCGCCCGCGGGTTCTTCCACGAGCCCACGGTGTTCGGGGACTGCTCGAAGGAGATGCGGGTGGCCCGGGAAGAGATCTTCGGGCCGGTGGTCTCCCTCATTCCCGTGGGCTCGCTGGACGAAGCGATCGACGTCGGCAATTCCGTCGAGTACGGCCTGTCCGCCTCCATTTACACCCAGGACATCAACAATGCGTTCCGGGCCATGAGGGAGATGGTCACCGGCATCTTCTACGTCAACGCCCCCACCATCGGCGCGGAGACCCACCTGCCGTTCGGGGGAGCGAAGAACACGGGGAACGGGCACCGTGAAGCCTGCGTCCAGGCCCTCGAGGTCTTCGGCGAGTGGAAGTCGATCTACATCGATTACAGCGGTGCTTTGCAGCGGGCCCAGATCGACGCCTGAGTCGCGCTATAATTTAGGATTGGATGCCTGCTCCAGTCCTGGACGAGCGTCGGAAGGAAGTCCTTCGGTCCCTGATCCAGCTCCACGTCGAAACCGGGGAGCCGGTGGGGTCCGAGAGCCTGTCACGCGTCCTCTACCGGTCCCTCTCCCCCGCCACGCTCCGTAACATCATGGCGGACCTGGAGGCGCTCGGGTACCTGGCCCACCCCCACACGAGCGCCGGCCGCGTCCCCACCGACGAAGGGTATCGGCTGTACGTGGACAACCTGATGCACCACCGCGACCTCGCTCCCGGCGACGCCGCGGCCATCCGGTCGGAGCTCCACCCCCGCGAGGGATCCGTGGACCAGGTGATGGGGAATGCCTCCCACCTCCTGTCCCGCCTCTCTCGACACGTGGGCTTCGTGCTCGCGCCGGACATCGCCCTCACCAGCTTCCGCCACCTCGACCTCGTCCCTCTCGCCCACCCGCGCGTGCTCGTGGTCATGGTCTCCGCCACGGGCATCGTGACGAACAAGGTCATCCAGGTGGAGGAGAAGCTCTCGTCCGAAGACCTGCAAGCCTGCGCGAACTACCTGAACGCCCACTACGCGGGCCAGACCCTCTCTGCCATCCGATCCCAGCTCCTCGACCTCATGAAGCAGGAAAAAGCACTCTACGACTCGCTCCTGCAGAAGGTCGTGGCCCTCGGCGAGCGCGCGTTCGCGGTTCCCGAGGGCGAGGGCAGCGTCTACCTGGACGGTACCTCGAACATCCTGAGACACGCCGATTTCGAGGACGTGGGGCGGATGCGCGCGCTGTTCCGCACGTTCGAGGAGAAGAGCCGACTCGTGAAGATCCTGAACGCATGCCTGTCCGGCGAGGGGATCCGCATCCTCATCGGGCACGAGAACCCGGACCCCGGCCTCCGCGACCTCGCTCTCGTCACCGCACGCTGCCCCGTGGAGGGCGAAGCGGGGTGGGGGCTCGGCGTCCTCGGGTCGACGCGCATGGAGTACGCGCACGTGGTCGCTCTCGTCGACCACGTCTCGCGCGCGGTCTCCGAGGTGCTCCGGGGCCTCAAGCCGTGAGCGACAAGCGCAAGCACCGTCCCCACGACGAGCCCAAGCCCGCAGTCGACGACAGCGGCGCCGCGGACGCCATGACGCCCGCGTCCGAAGGCTCCCCCGCCGCGGCGCCGACGGAAGGAGGCCTGGACGCGGTCGAAGAGCCCCTTTCCCGCGAGGCCATGGTCCACCTTCGCCAGGAGCGGAACGAGCTGCGGGACCAGCTCCTTCGGAAGCGCGCGGACTTCGAGAACTACAGGAAGCGCGTGGAGCGCGATCGCCAGCAGGCCGCTTTCGAGACCAAGGCCGCGATCTTCCGCGAGCTCATCCCCACGCTCGACAACCTCGAGAGCGCGCTCAAGGCGGGGGGAGACGCGGAAGCGCTGCGCACGGGCGTGGAGCTGACGCGGCGCGAGCTCATAGCACTCCTGGAGAGCCACGGCATCGTGACGGAGGACCCCGCGGGAAGCGCCTTCGACCCCGAGAACCACCAGGCGCTCTCCCACGAGGCGGTGCCCGGCTTCGCCCCCGGCACCGTCGTCGAGGTCTTCCGGAAGGGCTACCGGTTCAAGGACCGCCTTCTGCGGCCCGCCCTCGTCAAGGTCGCGAAGGGCGCGGACTCCGACGGCACCGACACCACGGACGGTATACACTAGCGAGGATCGCCACAGTGCAGACCAGCAAGGACAGCGAGGACACGCGTGGGTAAGCTGATCGGCATCGATCTCGGCACCACCAACTCCTGCGTGGCCGTGATGGAGGGGGGCGCCCCCCAGGTGATTCCCAACCAGGAAGGAGCGCGCACCACTCCCTCCATCGTCGGCTTCACCGCGAAGGGAGAGCGGCTCGTCGGCCAGATCGCCAAGCGGCAGGCCCTGACCAACCCCAAGAACACCGTTTTCGCGGTGAAGCGCCTCATCGGGAGGAAATTCGACTCCTCCGAGGTGAACCAGGCGCGGCAGTTCCTCCCCTACCAGCTCGTGCAGGCGCCGAACGGCGACGTGCACGTCCAGATCGACGAGAAGGTCTACTCGACGCCCGAGATCTCGTCCTTCGTCCTCCAGAAGCTGAAGGCGGCGGCGGAGGACTACCTCGGAGAGCCGGTGGAGGAGGCGATCATCACCGTCCCCGCCTACTTCAACGACCCCCAGCGGCAGGCCACGAAGGACGCCGGCCTCATCGCCGGCCTCAAGGTCTCGCGCATCATCAACGAGCCGACGGCGGCCGCGCTCGCCTACGGGCTGAAGAACGCCAAGGGCCAGTTCGTCGCGGTCTACGACCTCGGCGGCGGCACCTTCGACATCACGATCCTGGAGATGGCGGACGGCCTCTTCCAGGTGAAGGCCACGGGCGGCGACACCTTCCTCGGGGGCGAGGACTTCGACCAGCGGATCATCGACTGGCTCATCTCCGAATTCCAGCGCGAGGTGGGGATCGACCTCAAGCAGGACCGCATGGCCCTCCAGCGCCTCAAGGAAGCGGCGGAGAAGGCGAAGTGCGAGCTCTCGACGTCGCAGCAGACGGAGATCGTGCTCCCCTTCATCTCCGCGGACGCCTCCGGCCCCAAGCACCTCAACACGGTGCTCACGCGGCAGAAGTACGAGTCGTTGACCGACGACCTCCTCGAGAAGACGGAGGAGCCCTGCCGGCGCTGCCTCGCCGACGCGCAGATGCGGGCCGACCAGGTGGACGAGGTCCTCCTCGTGGGCGGCCAGACGCGTGCCCCGAAGGTTGCGGAGATCGTGCGCAAGGTCTTCGGCAAGGAGCCGAACCGCGCGGTGAACCCCGACGAGGGCGTGGCGATGGGCGCGGCCATCCAGACCGGCATCATCGCGGGCGAGGTCAAGGACCTCGTCCTCCTCGACGTGACGCCGCACACGCTCGGGATCGAGACGAAGGATGGAACGTTCACCTCCCTCATCGACCGCAACAGCACGATCCCCACCCGCAAGAGCCGCGTGTTCACCACCGTGGCCGACAACCAGACGCGGGTCGAGGTGCACGTCCTCCAGGGCGAGAGCGACATGGCCGCCTACAACAAGAGCCTGGCCAAGTTCGAGCTCACGAACATCCCCCCCGCGCCCAAGGGCGTCCCCCAGATCGAGGTCACGTTCGAGATCGACGTGAACGGCATCGTCTCCGTGGGCGCCCAGGACCAGGCCACGGGACGCAGCCAGAACATGGTCATCCACCCCTCGGGCGGCTTGAGCCAGAACGAGGTCAACCGCCTCGTCGCGGAGACGCGGGCCCGCGAGCAGCAGGAGCGCCAGAACAAGGAAGGCGAGGCGGTCAAGCGGCAGCTCGACGGCCTGGTGGGCAACACGATGCGCTCGGTGCAGGCCCTCGAGGGCAAGCTCACCCCCGACGAGCAGGAGCGCATCCTCGCCGCCCTCGAGCGGGCCAAGAAGGCGACCTCCGACGGAAGCCTGGAGACGATCAAGGCGAGCCTTCTCGAGATGGAAAAGGCGGCCACCATCATCGGCCAGGCCATGCTCCGACCGTGAGGGAGTGGAGGCGATCCGCCATCACGCTCCCGTCCGCCGCTTCTCGTCGCTGACCGTCCGGCCCCGCTGATGTCGAAGCGCGACTACTACGAGGTCCTCGGGATCCCCCGGAACGCCTCCGAGCAGGAGTTGAAGTCCGCCTATCGCAAGCTGGCGCTGAAATACCACCCCGACCGCAACGCGGGGAACAAGGAGGCGGAGGAGAGCTTCAAGGAAGCGGCGGAGGCCTACGGCGTGCTCGGCGATCCGGAGAAGCGGCAGCGCTACGACGCCTTCGGGCACGCCGGGCTGGGGGGCGGGGCGGGCCTCGACCCCACGATCTTCGCGGATTTCGGGGACATCCTCGGCGACTTTTTCGGCTTCGCCGACGTGTTCGGGCGCCGTCGCGGGGGTCCCCGCCGCGGCGCCGACCTGCGGTACAACCTCGAGCTCACCTTCGAGGAGGCCGCGTTCGGCACCGAAGCCTCCATCCAGATCCCGAGGGCCGAGAGCTGCACCCTCTGCGGAGGGTCGGGGGCGGCGCCGGGGACCCAGCCCTCCGCATGCCCCACCTGCGGGGGCAGCGGCCAGGTGACCTTCCAGCAAGGCTTCTTCAGCGTGGCCCGCACCTGCAGCCGCTGTCGTGGCGCGGGACGCATCGTCGCCGCGGAGTGCAAGCAGTGCCGCGGCCAGGGCCACATCGCCGTGGAGCGTAAGCTCCAGATCAAGATCCCTCCCGGCGTCGACACGGACAGCCAGCTTCGGATTTCCGGCGAGGGCGAGCCGGGTGGCGCGGGGGGCCCTCCCGGCGACCTCTACGTCGTGATCCGGGTCAAGGCCCACGACTTCTTCAAGCGCGACGGGTCGAACCTCTTCTGCGAGATCCCGGTGAGCGTCACCCAGGCCGCCCTCGGGGCGTCCGTAGAGGTCCCCACACTCGACGGAGGACGCACGAAGCTCCACGTCCCCGAGGGCACGCAGCCGGGAACGCTGCTGCGGATCCGCCATCAGGGGTTCCCCCATCTCGGCAGCAAGGGTCGCGGGGACCTCCACGTGCTCGTCCGCGTAGTCGTGCCCCGGCACCTCACTTCCGAGCAGAAGAAGCTTATCGAGCAGCTCGCTCGCACCCTCCCCGTGCCCGACCTGAACGACCGCGACCGCTCGCTGCTCGACCGCATGAAGGACCTCCTCGGCTGAGCCTTCGCGCCTTCCGCGTCACCGTGCCCGCCGCCGACGAGGACCTCGCGACCGCCCTCCTCTGGGAAGCGGGCACGCACGGGATCGAGGTGCGCCCTTCCGACGGGTGTGTCGTCCTGCTCGCGTACTTCCCGGAGTCGTCGGACGTCGCGGGCGCGCTTCGACCTCTTCCTTCCGCTCGTCTCGAGCCCGTCCCCGTACCCGACGTGGACTGGGTGAAGAGCTTCCGTGAGAGCTTCCGCTCCTTCGACGTCGGCCCCTTCCGCGTGGTGCCCGCCTGGGAGCCAAAGCCCGCCTCGTCGCTCGTCCTCCGCATCGATCCCGCCCGCGCGTTCGGCACGGGCACTCACGAGACGACACGGCTCTGTCTGCGGGCCCTCGCTCGTCTCGCGGACGAAAGCCCGCTCGGCCGGGTGCTGGACCTCGGGGCGGGTACGGGTATCCTCGCGGTCGCGGCCGCCCGCTTAGGAGCGCAGCGCGTGACGGCCACCGACATCGACGGGGAGGCAACCGACTCGATACGCCACCATGCGGATCTGAACGATGTCCTCGTTCGCGTCGTCCGCGGCGATGGTGGGCGTGCCTTGAAACCAGGAGTGTTCGATCTCGTGCTCGCCAACCTGACGGCGACGCTGCTATGTGAAAGGGCGTTGGAACTCCTAGCTCTCGTCGCTCCGCGCGGCCGTCTGGTCGTCTCCGGCCTTCTCGCCACGGAACGCGACCACGTCGAAGCTGCCTTGGGCTCGCTTCCTGTCCTCGCGCGGAGCGACGAGGGGGATTGGTCCGCGCTCGTGCTGGGGAACACGCAGTGACGATCCGGTTCCACGTCCCCGAAGCGGCGCCCGGGGCACGGGTCGACCTCCCGGAATGGACCGCTCACCACGCCCGCGAGGTGCTCCGCCTCCGGTCGGGGGCCGCGGTCCGGATCTTCGACGGGGCGGGACGCGAGTACGAGGCGATGCTCGAGTCCGTGACCCGCAAAGGTGTCGCCGTCCGCCTCGGGTCGGAGGTCGAAGCCTGTCCCGAGTCTCCGCTGCACCTCGTTCTCGCCCTCTCCCCCCTCAAGGGCGATCGCATGGAGCTCGTGATTCGCATGGCGACCGAGCTGGGCGCGGCCGAGGTGTGGCCGGTGGTGACGGTCCGCACGGACGCCGCCGCCCGTCCCGCCCTCCGCGGAACCCGGGAAGAGCGATGGGCGCGAGTCGCCAGCGGGGCTGCGGAGCAGTGCGGGCGCGCGGTGGTCCCCGACGTCGCCCCCACCATGACCCTCGACGAATGCCTCCGCCGCGAGTTCGGGGGGGTCCGGGTGGTGCTCCTCGAGACCGAGGGCCAGCCTCCCCTGGCCTCCCTGACCTCCCGCCCAGAGCGCGCCCTCCTCCTGGTCGGTCCGGCGGGCGGCTTCGACCGTGCCGAGGCCGATCGGCTGGCCGCCGCCGGCTTCCATCCGGCCGGCCTGGGTCCTCGCATCCTGCGCGCGGAAACCGCGGCAATCGTCGCGGTGGCGGTCGCTCAGGGGCTCTGGGGAGACCTGGGTACTTCGCCGGGTCCTGGCGCGTCCGGTTAGGGCATCTCGGGAGGCGAGGAGCGGCGGCGGCGCGCCGGAACGACTCGGGGACGTAGCTGCACCTCCCGCTCCTCGAGCTGCCCGATCACTTCTTCCACGGCCGTGCTCGTCCCCTTCCCGAAGATCCGCACGGCGTCGGCGACGTCTCGCCGGCGACACGCCTCCAGGAGCTCGGCGGCCTGGCGCTCCCAGCGTTCCCGGTGCGCGCGCCACCTCGCCTCGAACAGCCAGTAGCGGCTGATGCTGACGAGGATGGCCCGAATCGTCTCGAGCAGCCGCGGCCGGCCCGCGGGCTCGCACAATGCGAGGAGGAGCCGGACACAGAGCGCGCCCCAGTCTTCGTAGCTCTCCGTGGACCTCATCTCCTGGAGCATCCCCTGCGCTTGTTCGACGCGCTCCTCCGTCAGGCGCGGGATGCCGATCTCGAGGGCCGTCGCCTGCAGCGCCAGGAACATCTCCAGGAGCTCGCGTAGCTCCTCGGGTGTGGGGGCCGTCACCACTGCTCCCCGGAAGGGATGCAGGATCACGAAGCGCTCCGCCTCGAGCAGGCGCAACGCCTCGCGGAGGGGGGTTGGGCTCACTCCGAAGCGCCTGGCCAGCTCGGCTTGCCGGAGCGGCTCACCGCTCGGCAGCTCGCCCCGTATGATCGCGGCGCGGATGCGGTCCGCGACTTGCTCCACGAGGGTGCGGGACTTCGTGGGCGCCATGTCTCTTCCGGGATCCGCCACCCCGATCATAGCGCGGGGGGCCCGAAACGCGGATGCTATACTCCCCGCGCTTCATGTTCCTGCTGGGACAGACGGTCGGGAAATACCAAATCCTCTCCAACCTGGGCTCCGGCGGCTTCGGAACCGTGTTCCTCGCCCGCGACGTCTGGATCGACAAGAAGGTCGCGATCAAGGTTCCCCACCGGCAGGGCGGCGACTTCGACGACCTCCTCCAGGAGCCCCGGCTCCTCGCCGCGCTCGACCACCAGAACATCGTGGGAATCGTCACCGCGGAGCGCGTGGAAGGGACGTTCTTCATCGTGATGGAGTACGTGAAGGGCGAGAGCCTGGAGGCCGCCCTCGACCGCGAGAAGTCGCTCGACGTGCCCCGGGCCCTCAACTACGCGGTGCAGATCCTGAAGGGCGTTGAGCACGCGCACGAAGCGACCATCCTCCACCGCGACCTCCGGCCCGCCAACGTCCTGATCTCCGAGAGCGGAGTGGTCAAGGTCGCGGACTTCGGCACCTCCCGCTTCCTCGAGAAGTCTCACGCCACCACCGTCATCGGAAGCCCTCCCTACATGGCCCCCGAGCAGTTCGCGGGCCGCGCCGTGCTCGCGTCGGACATCTACTCGGTGGGGGTCATCCTCTACCAGATGCTCACGGGGACCCTTCCCTACTTCAGCCCGAACCCCGCCCAGATCGAGAAGCTCGTGGCGCAGGGGCGCGCCACTCCTCCCAAGGCCCGTAACACCCAGGTGCCGCGCGAGATATCGGACATCGTGATGAAGGCGCTCGCCGCCGAGGTCAGCCAGCGGTACCAGCGCGCTTCGGAGCTCCTCGACGACGTCGCGACCGCCGCCGACATCGACCACAACGCGACCGAGCTCGAGGACATCCGCCGCCGATTGAAGGCCCGCGAGGTCCCCAAGAAGGGGTTCTGCTGGAATTGCCGAAAACCGCTTCACGCGCGCTCCGACTCCTGCCCGTTCTGCGGCGAGAAGCAGTAGGCACGAGAACGCCGAAACGCTAACTCCCCGGCCCTCAGACACTTCCCCCGCGTAGCCGATTGACACCGGCTTTCGCGGACGGTAGAATGGCCCGATTCGAGTCGTGGGTCAGGAGCGACCGTAGCCACTGGAGCCGGCACATGTCCTTTCCGAAGTCCGACAAGATCTGGATGAACGGCAAGCTCGTCCCGTGGGACGACGCCAAGGTGCACATCGGCGCTCACGTCATCCACTACGGATCGGCGGTGTTCGAAGGCATCCGCGCCTACTCGACGCCCGAAGGCACGGCGGTCCTCCGGCTCGATGCGCACACGGAGCGCCTCTACAACTCGGCCAAGATCTACCGCATGGACGTGCCCTACACCCCCGACGAGCTCAACGCCGCACTCTGTGACACGATCTCCGCGAACCGGCTGGACGCCTGCTACATCCGGCCCGTCGTCTACCGCGGGTACGGCCAGCTCGGCGTCAATCCCTTCCCCTGTCCCGTGGACGTGGCGATCATGGTCTGGGACTGGGGCAAGTACCTGGGCTCGGACGCGCTGGAGAAGGGCGTCGACGTGTGCGTGAGCTCCTGGACGCGCCTCGCTCCCAACACCATGCCCACCATGGCCAAGAGTGCCGCCAACTACATGAACTCGCAGCTCATCAAGATGGAGGCGATCAAGCAGGGCTACTCCGAGGGGATCGCCCTCGACGCCCAGGGCAACATCTCGGAGGGGAGCGGTGAAAACCTGTTCCTCGTGGTGAAGGGGACGCTCCTCACCCCGCCCCTCATCTCCTCGGTCCTCCCCGGCATCACCCGCGACAGCGTGCTCGTCCTCGCGCGGCGGCTGGGAATCCCGGTGCGCGAGCAGGCGATGCCCCGGGAGATGCTGTACCTCGCGGACGAGGTCTTCTTCACGGGGACCGCGGCGGAGATCACGCCCATCCGGTCGATCGACAAGATCACCGTGGGACGCGGCGCGCGCGGCCCGGTGACGGAGGCTCTCCAGAAGGCGTTCTTCGACGTGATCGAGTGCCGTGTCCCCGACGAGTTCGGCTGGCTGACCTTCGTGCGCGAAGCTCGGGAGGCGATGGCGCCGGCCCGGAAGACGAGCGCGGTCTAGCCCGAGGCGAAGGCCTCCGGGGCGGAGAAGAGGCGGAGAAGGGGAAATGCACATCAACGACCTTTTGAAGATGGCGTCGGAGCGGAAGGCATCCGACCTCCACCTCAAGGTGGGGTCGCACCCCGTGCTGCGCATCAACGGGGAGCTCATCCCCCTCGTGGAGACGAAGCGCCTCATGCAGGAGGACACCATCGCGATGGCGTTCTCCATCATGAGCAACCGCCAGAAGCAGAAGTTCAAGGACAACCTGGAGATCGACATCGCCTACTCCGTGCCCGGCCTCGGCCGCTTCCGCTGCAACGTATTCCAGCAGCGCGGCACCGTCGGCCTCGTCCTCCGCGTCATCCCCGTGAAGATCATGACCATCCGGGAGCTCGGCCTCCCCATGGTCCTCGAGAAGATCGCCCAGGAGCAGCGCGGCCTCATCCTCTGCACGGGCACCACGGGCTCCGGCAAGTCCACCTCCCTCGCCGCGATGATCGACTACATCAACACCCAGCGCTGCGAGCACATCATCACGATCGAGGACCCCATCGAGTTCCTCCACCGCGACAAGAAGTCGATCGTGAACCAGCGCGAGGTGGAGGTGGACACCCGGAGCTTCGCGGCCGCCCTAAGGAGCGCCCTCCGCCAGGACCCCGACGTCATCCTCGTCGGCGAGATGCGCGACTACGAGACGATCGAGACCGCGATCACCGCGGCGGAGACCGGGCACCTCGTGCTCTCCACCCTCCACACCCTCGACGCCACGGAGACGATCAACCGCATCATCTCCGTCTTCCCCCCCACCAGCAGAAGCAGATCCGCCTCCAGCTCTCGGGGGTCTTGAAGGCGGTCATGTCCATGCGCCTCGTCCCGCGCGCGGACGGCCACGGCCGCGTGCCCGCGGTGGAGGTGATGATCGCCACCCCCTTCATCCGCGACTGCATCATCAACAAGGACAAGACGAAGCTCATCCACGAGGCCATCGCCGCCGGGGTCTCCCAGTACGGCATGCAGACGTTCGATCAGTCCATCTTCCAGCTGTACAAGAAGGAGCTCATCAGCTACGACGAGGCGCTCCGCCGCGCGAGCAACCCCGACGAGTTCAAGCTCAAGATCCAGGGCATCCAGTCCACCTCCGACATGGCGGCCGAGGAGATGGAGAAGACGATGCAGTCGTTCGACCTGGACTCCTGAGCGGCGGCTCGCGGCGCCCGGCAGGACGTCGAGGTCGAGCATGGCTCGCAAGGCGGCCCCCCAGCCCGAGAGGACGGCGTACGCCCGCGCGCTGGGCCGCCTCGCGCGGCGAGACCACTCCGAGGCGGAGCTGACCAAGGCCCTTAGGGATCGTGGCCATTCCGCCGAGGAGATCCAAGCGGCGCTGGACAGGCTGCGCGCCCAGCGCTACGTCGACGACGCGAGCTTCGCCGAGCGTTTCGCGCGAACTCGCCTCGCGAACCATCGCGTCGGACGACACCGCGTCCGGCAAGGCTTGCGCCAGCGTGGCGTCGACCGCCGAGTCGCAGAGAAAGGGCTCGAGAAGGCCCTCCTCGACGTCTCCGAAGCCGAGGCCCTCGCCGCGGCGGCGCGCCAGTATTGGCGCACCCACGGGCGCGACGAGCCGGCGACCCGCGTCAGAAAGCTGTGGGCGTTCCTCCTGCGGCGGGGCTTTCCCGCGCCCCTCGTGACCCAGAGCCTGCACGCGCTCTGGCCGCGCTGGAGCGACGCGCTCGAGGGGCTGGAGCCCGTCGAAGCCGAGGACCAGGGCTGATGAAGACCGCCGACGACATCCGCAGCGAATTCCTGCGGTACTTCGCGGAGCGCGGGCACCGCGCGGTCAAGAGCTCGTCCCTCGTCCCCGAGGCGGACCCCACGCTCCTCTTCGCGAACGCGGGGATGAACCAGTTCAAGGACGTGTTCCTCGGCAAGGAGAAGCGCGACTACGCGCGGGCCGCCTCCTCGCAGAAGTGCGTCCGGGCGGGGGGGAAGCACAACGACCTCGAGAACGTGGGCGTGACCGCGCGCCACCACACGTTCTTCGAGATGCTCGGCAACTTCTCCTTCGGCGACTACTTCAAGAAGGACGCGATCGCCTTCGGCTGGGAGCTCCTCACACGAGACTTCGGACTGCCCAAGGACCGCCTGAAGGTCACGATCTTCAAGGGAGACGCCGGCGTCCCCCGCGACGCGGAGGCCCACGGCTTCTGGCTCGCCCACGTCCCCGCGGATCGCGTCCTCGAGCTCGGGGCCAAGGACAACTTCTGGGCGATGGGCGACACCGGCCCCTGCGGCCCCTGCTCCGAGATCCACTTCTTCCAGGGCGACGCCCTCCCCTGTCTCGACGAGGCGGCGGGCGGCCAGTGCAAGGGCGTCGAGTGCGAGTGCGACCGCTGGCTCGAGATCTGGAACCTCGTGTTCATGCAGTACGACCGGGACGAGAAGGGGAAGCTCAACCCCCTGCCCGCGCCCTGCGTGGACACGGGCATGGGCCTGGAGCGGATCGCGGCGGTCGTTCAGGGGAAGCTGTCCAACTACGAAACCGATCTATTCAGTCCGCTCGTCGCTTCCGCGTCCGCGATGAGCGGACATCCGTACGGCCAATCCGCGGAAGGAGATGTCTCCCTCCGCGTGATTGCGGACCATCTCAGAGCAATGACTTTCCTGATTGGCGACGGCGTCCTGCCCGCCAATGAGGGACGGGGATACGTCCTCCGCAAGATCATGCGGCGAGCGATGCTTCATGGGAAGAAGCTCGGAATGCAGCAGCCCTTCCTCTCCGGGCTCACGGGCTCCGTCGTCGAGAGAATGAAGGGTGCCTACCCCGAGCTTGTGGCCCAGGCGCCCTCCGTCGCTCGGATCACGCAAGTCGAAGAGGAGCGGTTCGAAGCACTCCTGAAGAGCGCGATCCCCACCGCCGAGCGTTCGTTCACGACGTGGGCCAAGAGCAACGGGGACGCGCCATTTCCGGGCGAGCAGGCCTTCCAGCTCTACGACACGTACGGGCTGCCGCTCGACCTCGTCGAAGATCTGGCCAAGGACCGCGGCCTGACAGTTGAGCGAGCGGGGTTCGAAAGCGCGCTCGCTCAACAGCAGGACCGCGCCCGTCAGTCGAGCAAGATGGGAGCGGTCAAGGGGGATCCCGTCTACATTGGATTGCTCGAGAAGGGCAAGACCGGCTTTCACGGCTATGAAACCCTCGTTGTCGACGACGCCAAGGTACTCGCCTTGCTCAAAGACGGCGCCCTCGTGCGACGTCTCGACGCCGGTGACGAGGGCGCCGTTGTGTTGGACAAAACGCCCTTCTACGCAATGGCCGGAGGCCAACTAGGCGATCACGGCGTGATCGCCGGGGATGGCTCCGCGGCCGAGGTCACGGACACCACCGCTCCGGTCCCCGGCCTCCACGTCCACCACGTCCGCGTGACGCGCGGTGGCTTCGAGCCGGGGATGACCGTGCGCGCGAGCGTCGACGCGCAGAGGCGCGCGGGAGCGATGCGCCACCATACCTCCACGCACCTGCTGAACGCGGCGTTGCGCGAAACGCTCGGCCCCCACGTGAAGCAGGCGGGAAGCCTCGTCGCCCCCGAGCGCCTCCGCTTCGACTTCAGCCACTACGCGGGGGTCACCCCCCGGGAGCTCCGCCACCTCGAGAACCGCGTGAACTCCGAGATCCTGAAGGGGACTGCCCTCCGGACCCGCGTCATGGAGAGGGAGAGGGCACTCGCGGAGGGCGCCCTCGCCTTCTTCGGGGACAAGTACGGCGACGAGGTCCGGATCGTCGAGGTCCCAGGCTTCTCGAAGGAGTTCTGCGGGGGTACCCACGTCCACCAGACGGGTGAGATCGGACTCTTCCTCGTCACGGCCGAGCAGGGCATCTCCGCGGGAACGCGCCGCGTCGAGGCCATCACCGGCGAGGCCGCGGTGGAGAGGGCTCAGAAGGACGAGGGGATCCTCGAAGAGCTGGAAGAGACGGCGAAAGTAGACCGACAGGGTCTGGTCGACGAGTATGCCCGGCTTCGAGAACTGCTCAAGACCCGCGATCGGGAAATCCAGGCGCTGCAGATCAAGCTAGCCTCCGGCGCCGGCTCCGCCGGCGCCGGAGAGGGTGACCTCGTCGAGGTGGCGGGGGCCCAGCTCTGGACCCCCCGCTTCGACGGGCTCGACCGCAAGGCCCACGCCGCGGTGGTCGACGACTTCCGGAACCGCCACCGCGACCGGGGCTTCGCCCTCGTCTCCACGTCCGTGGACGAGGCGGGCGTGCACGTCATCAGCGCGGTGTCGCCCTCGCTCACCGATCGCGTGAAGGCCCCCGAGATCATGAAGCGCCTGGGCCTGAAGGGAGGCGGGCGGCCGGACTTCGCGCAGGGGGGCGGGGTCGCCCCGGGAGACGTGGACGCGCTGCGCCGCCAGGCGGGCGAGGTCCTGAGGCAGATGCTCGAGGGCCCCGGTGCGGCCTAGGGTCGCTTTCCTCGTGCTGGGAGCGCTCCTCGCCGGCGTGCCCCAGGCGACGGCCCAGATCTACACCCGCCGCAACACCAACGGCGTCGTCGAGGCCACGAACATCCCCGACGCCCCCAACTACCTCCTCGCCTACCCGGGCAAGGGCACGCTCATCCACTCCCGCGGCTTCCGCCGCAGCTACAACGGCCAGTTCGACCACCACATCGACGCGGCGGCGCGCCACCACCTCGTGAGCACCGACCTCGTGAAGGCGGTGATCTCCGTGGAGTCCGAGTTCGACGCCCTCGCCGTCTCCTCCAAGGGGGCCCAGGGGCTGATGCAGCTCATGCCCCACACCGCGCGCCGCTTCGGGGTGGGTGACTCCTTCGATGCCCGTCAGAACATCTTCGGGGGGACGCAGTACCTGCGCTTCCTCCTCGACCTCTTCTCCGGCAACGTCGACCTCGCCCTCGCCGCCTACAACGCGGGAGAGAACGCCGTGCACCGCTACCACGGGATCCCGCCCTATCGCGAGACCCGCCAGTACGTGGCGAAGGTGCAGGGGCTCCTCGGCGGCGGCTTCGAGCAGGTCCGTGCGGTATTCTTCGCCCCCACGAAACCCGCCGCCCCCAAGCCCGCGAAGCCCGTCAAGCTGCAGCCCGCGCGGCCGCGCATCTACTACAAGTGGCGAGACGACCGGGGCCTGCACGTCGCGGAAACGCCTCCCGGCGAGGGCGTCGTCTACACGATGATCCGGGCCCTGGACTAGAAGGACCCGGATGCGCGACGCCATCCCCCGCGGACCGTTCGACCAGGGGCTCTTCCTCGCCCACTTCAACAAGGGGAAGGAGCTCTACGACGGGCGCCTCTACGACGAAGCCGAGCGCGAGCTGGAAGAGGCCTACCTCCTGCGCCCACGCGATCCGCGCGTGCTGAACCTCCTCGGCCTCATCTACTTCAAGCAGGAGAAGCTCGAGAAGGCGGAGGAGGTCTACCGGAAGCTCGTCGCGGAAAGCCCCGAAGCGCACACCTTGCATTACAACCTCGGACTCATCTGCTTCAAGCTGAACCGGATGGAGGACGCCGAGTTCTCCTTCCTGAAGGCCCTGGAGCTCTCGCGGGACAACGCCAAGATCAATTTCTACCTCGGCTCCATCTACGAGCGGCTGAACCGGTACAAGGACGCGATCTACCAGTATCGGCAGGCGGGCGCGAACCTGATGGTGCGCCGGGTCGAAGACAAGATGGCCTCGGGCGGTCCGGCTCCCTCGCTCCGGGTCCCCCCGGCCGATTCCATGACCCGCCCGCGCAAGAAGTCCAAGACCGACGACACCGCGGAGTTCCCCCAGAAGCAGGTGCACGAGGAGATCCGTCGCATGGCCTCCGACGAGGCCCTCGCCCGCGCCGACCAGGCCCTCTTCGGCGCCAAGACGGTCCAGCCGGTGAGCGAATCGCTACTCGCGGAGTCGCCCGCGACGCGCGATCTCCAGTCGGAGACCGCCCGCTACCGCATGCGCGAGGAGACGCTTCCCCCCGGAGCGAGACGAGCTCCGGACATTCGCGGATTCCGGGGAGACCTCGATCCCGCGCCGGTGGGCCCGGATGTTGCGGGGAAGACGACGCGCCGATCCCCGGAGATCTTCCGCTTCCTCGAGAACAACCTGATGGAAATCGATTTCTCGGGCAAGGTCTTCATCAAGCAGGGGACGATCTACTCGTACAGCGGCAACCTGACGTTCTGGGTGAAGGACAAGCGGCCGGGGGGCCAGCCGCCTCTCGTGATCCTCACGGGAACGGGTCGCGTCATCCTCACCGACCACGACCGCGAGATCACCTTCATGCAGGTCCACGACGAGACCGTCTTCGTCGAGCCCGGCCATCTGCTCGCCTGCGAGGAGGGCCTCACCCCCCGCTACGTCCCCCTCGGAGAAAGCGGCCTCGAGATCCTCGCTCTCGAGGGGCGCGGGATGGTGGCGCTCTCCGTGGCCAGCAAGCCGCTGCCCCTCAGCGTCACCCCCGGCCTCCCCGTGTCCGTTCCCGCCGCCTCCGTCATCACCTGGAGCGGCGACCTCATCCCGCGCCTCGTGGACGATCCCCAGATCCACGCGGTCATGCTGCATTCGGAAGCACGGGCGAACACCCTCCTGCGCCTCGAGGGCTCGGGGCGGATCCTCGTGGAGCAGGCGGTTCCCTGAAAAGACGACGGGCGGCGCTTCGAGCGCCGCCCGTTCGACTCCGGCCCCAGGCTAGAGACGCGCTAGGCCCACTTCTTCGCCATCTCTCCGATCACGGGGAGCACGAGCTCCTGCCCGGAGTTGACCTTGACCATGAGAACGATGGAGACGACGAGAAGACCCAGGCCGACGACCAATTGCAGGAGCCAGATGAGCATGCCTACTATCCCAAGGCCCACGGCGGCCAGCACGGTTTGCACGACCGTGAGGGCGATCAAGGCCACGAAGCCCGCTCCGTTCAGCAGCAGACTCTGGAAGGCGTTGAAGCGGACGGTCCGATTCGTCTTCTCGACGACGGCGGCCACTACCGAGAAGATGAACCCGAGACAGCAGGGCACGTAGCACAGCAAGCTCGCGATCTTCGGGTCCATGCCGAGATTCGACGCCCCAGGGGTCGACGATGCCATCGCTCCTCCTTGCGGGCGGGGCGATTCGCGCTCGCCCGCGGTCTCGGATCCCGCTATATCCGTTACTGTTGGCGCATTATCGAGACCCTTCGGCGGGTTGTCAACGAACTCAACGGCCGCCGTGCTCCCCGCCGGGGCCTCCGGGGTCCGTGCCGCGTCCCCCGCGCCGTTCGGAGCGATCGCCGGACCGCGTAGCGTCGCCGCCAGCGCTTTGGGGTCGTCGGACGACACGAGCACGACGGCGCCCGCCTCTTCTCCGATGGCAAAGCACCAGGAGCCCGCCTGGTACTCCGAGAAGCTGCCCCGCGGCCGGGCCGCGCCGCGCAGGCGGGCGAAGCGCGCGTTGAGGGCGACCTGAAACTCCCGCGCGTCCCCCGGGGTGTCCCAAACCGTCCGCCAGGCGAGGAGAGTTCCCCCCCCGGTGTCGAACAGCCGGTAGACGTCCCCTCCCCACCCCGCTGCCGCTTCGTCGGCCCCCTCGAGCAGCGTCCGGATCAGGAGCTCTCCGAGGACCCCCTCCGCGAGGACGGCGCCCCCGGGGGGACCCGCGGGTGGCGTGATCGGCGCGGAGCGCTCGTCCGTGAAGTACTTCTCGGCATGGAGGACCTGCTCCGTGGACCGCGGCGGACGGTCCCAGGCGGCGCGCAGGGCCTCGGCGCCTCCCCGCTTCCAGATCGCGGCGGCGAGCTCCCGGCCCACGAAGTAGGGCTGGACGAGCTGGTCGAGCACCACGGGGGGCGCCCCGGCGTCGGGAACCCCGGGCACGGCCATCCCCGACATGTCGAATCCCTCCCCCGCGCCGGAGAGGTCGGCGAGCAGGAAGCGCTCCATCACGAGGGTGGCGTCCCCCTCGAGCAGGCTCATCCACGCGAGGCGCCGGTCGTCGTAGTCCGAGACGGAGTCCGCGACCGCCCCGCGGAGGTCCACGTGCTGGTCCTGAAGCGCGTGACGCAGCTCGTGCACGAGAATGATCTGGTTCGTGGGACCGAAGCGGCGCTCCTCGCTCACCGCGTAGAGCTGCTTGCGCCCCGGCCGCTCGTCGTAGAAGCCGACGATGTTCTCCTGGAGGAGCTTTCTCCGCACGGCGCGAAGGTCCGTGCCCGCGGGCAGGAGGTCGAACGCGGTGAGCATCCGCTCGTCGATCCGGGCCCGCGCGGGAGGGTACTCGGCGTCGAACAGCTCGCGCAGGAAGCGGTCGAGCTCCGCGCGACCCATGAATGCGACGGGCACGTCCCGCCGGAAGCGCACGCCTCCCGCCCGCTCCACTTCCTTCTGGAGTTCGGGTCCCGTGCGCTCGGGAAAGCCGAGGAGGCCCCCGAGGAGGCTGTCGAGAAGCTCGCTCGGGTTGGGCGCGGCCTCGGGCGGCGGCGCCTGCGGGGCCGCCGCGAGGCGGACCACGACGAGAAAAGCGGCGAGGGTGCTTACGCCGATCACGGACGGACGAGGGCGCCGAGGCCGGCCACGAAGCCTCTCCATGTGTAGAGCCCTTCCACCTCGCCCCGCGAGCTCATCCAGCAGGCCTGGCACCTGTTCTCGGCGTTCCGGGCGAGCAGGCGCTCCCGCACGGACAATCCGCTCTCCGTCGACAAGTCCCCCGCCTGGTCCTCCGCCCCGCGGAACTCCAGGCACTTGGACGCGCGCCCGCGATGGTCGACGTTGAAGAACGATCGGCCCGCCCGGCAGGCCGGGACTCCCCCGCCGAGCGCCTGCTCCACGCGGTCGAGGAAGAAGTCGCTCGTGCGGAGGTTGGGATACGCGGCCTTGAGCTTCCGCAGCCGCGCGCCGAAGCCCGGGGCCCCCGCTCCGGACAGCGGGTACGGCAGCTCCACCGATACGGAAGCCGCATGCTCCTCCGCGAGCCGCAGGATCCCCGGGAGCCGGCCCCCGTCCATCCCGGCGAGGCTCACCTTTACGTTCACTTGCTGCGAGGCCCGGACGCGCTCGCTCGCCAGCAGGTCCAAAGCCGCGAGCGCCCGTGCGTGGCTCCCGGGCATGCCGGCCGCCTCGTCGTGCGCCGCGGAATCGGCGTCGTGAAGGGTCACGCTCGCCCCCACGAGGCCACGCCTCCAGACCTCGCGCACACCCTCCCGCGTGACCGACCAGCCGTGGGTGGTGAGGATCGGGAAGTGCGCCCCCGCGAGCGCCCCTACGATCTCGGGGAGGTCCTGGCGCAGGAAGGGGTCGGCGCCGGAGAGGCTCACGAGGAGCGACCCCAGAGAGTCGAGCTCGCGGACGACCGACCGGCAGCCCGCGAGGTCCAGCTCACCCGTCGTCCCTTCCGCGCGGTGGTCGCAGAAGCCGCAGAAGGAGCCGCAGCGGGGCGTCACCTGCCAGGTGCACCACACCGGTCCCCCCTTCAAGAAGGTGGCGAGGAGGCGGGTCCGCTTCGCCCCCGCCTTCATCCTCCCACCTCGAGGCCGCCCGGCCCGCCGCGACGACCCCACGTCCGCGCCGGAACGCCGAAGGCGGTGACGACGGCCGCCACCCGCTCGAGGTGGGGGCTCACCGCGCTCGTGGTGACACGGCCTCCTCGCCCCGCGAGGGCGAGGGGCACGGCGAGCTGGTCGGCGAGGAGAGGGTCCGTCGCCGCGTCTCCCTCCATCAGTCGCAGCAGTTGTCGCGCCGCTCGCTCCCCCAGGCGCTCCGGCCGCAGGCCGCGCTCGCCGAGGAGGGCGATCGCAGCCCGGCCGTTCGCGAAGACCGCGTCCAGGAGGAGGAAGGATCCGGGAGACGCCGCCTTCACGTCGACGACGTCCCAGGTCGATTCCTGCCGACGGGCCTCCCAGAGCCGGCCCTTCGCCGCCTCGCACAGGCGACGCCCCACGTCACCCTTGACCTTCCCGACGCCGGCGACTCCCCGGACCTCGACGAGCGGCCCCCTGTCCGTCAGGTCGAGGGAGCTCGGGCGAGCCCAGGCACCCTCCACGGTGGCGCGCACGACACCCCCGCCCCGCGGGTGGAAGCCGGCCGCCTCGAGCGCAAACGCGCAGCGGAGCCCCAGGCGTTCGACGCTAGCGGCCCAGGGACGTGCGAGGTACTCGAACGTCGGGGCCAGGGGAACGTGGGTTCCGCCGGTGATCTCGATGCGGCTGCCCTTGGAGGCGGTCGCGAGCGCGGGAACGACGGTCTGGAGCACGAGGCACACCGCCGCAGCACCCGGGAGCTCGAACCGGAAGTCCCCCGCCGTCACCGCCCCCGGTTCGAAGCGGAGGTCGGGCGAGCCGTCGAATGCCCCATGGACCTCGGCCCCACAGACGAGCGCGGCCGCCCGAACCGCGGCGACGTGGGCCGGCGCGAGCCCCGGGCGCGACCGACGTGCCCCGATGCTCTTCATCTCGAAGCCCTGACCCGTGGCCGCGGAGAGAGCGAGCGCCGCGCGAAGGATTTGCCCGGCGCCCTCGCCGGTCACGCCCTCGACGGTGATCACCGCGTGCGGCCCCGCCGTCGTGGGGGAGCTAGAAGGCGAGCGACTCGCTGAGGAGCGCCTCCACGGGAGCGCCTGACATCGGCACGAAGTACCCCGGAGTCGCCACCACCCGCTCGGGCTGCTCGTAGTGGGAGAGCAGCGCCTCTTGCGCTTCCGGATAGGTTTCCGCCGGGAAGAACCGCTCCACGGGCACGGGCACCCCGCCCGGTCCCGGCAGCTCCAGCCGTACCCGCAGCACGGGCTCCAGGTCCTCCGCCGCGAAACCCGAGTTCCAGCGCGCCGGGTCCTCCGCCACCCAGACGGAGATGGACTCGACGCTCACCTGGCGCTCGTGGCGCGTCTCCATGAGGTGTTTCCAGAGGCCGAACTCGGCGAGGGGGACGTACCGGAGCGCGCGGACCGTGGCCGAGTCGCGACCCAGCAGGCGGCACCGCACGAGGGGAACTGGCTCGGGCGAGCTCATGTGGAGTCTTCAATGTGCAACACGCGTGCCGTTCCGCGACAGAAATCGTTAACGATTGCGCTACTTGCATTTACGCCGTACGCGTCGGACGCCGTGGGCCGTTCTCCCGCTGAAACATGTCACGGATCGTTACACTTCCGAGCCCGGATCGAAGCAGGATCGGCAACGCGCCTCGTACTCGTGAGCGCCTCCCACGACCACCCGGTCGCTCTGCGCCACGAGCCTTTGCGACCGATTCGCGGGAGCCCCGCAGCGCATGCAGATGGCGAGCGTCTTGTCCACGTACTCCGCCACCGCCATGAGCTGCGGCATCGGCTCGAAGGGACGCCCGCGGAAATCCTGGTCGAGGCCCGCCACGATCACCCGCCGCCCCTCGTTCGCGAGCGCGTTCGCCACCTCCACGATCGCGACGTCGAAGAACTGCCCCTCGTCGATCGCGACCACGTCCGTGTCCGGTCCCACCGCGGCGAGGATGTCCCCGGCCGAAGCCACGACTTGCGACGGCATCTTCATGTCGGAGTGGCTCACGATCTCGTCCGCGGAATACCGCGCGTCCACCGCGGGCTTGAAGAGCTGGACCGTCTGCTTCGCGATCTGGGCGCGCCGCACCCGGCGGATGAGCTCCTCGCTCTTGCCGCTGAACATGCTCCCGGTGATGACCTCGATCGAGCCCGTGCCCGCGGGGGTCCGGCCCTTGATGGCCAACGGGGGCTACTTGCCGGCGCGCTCGATGTAGGCGCCGCTCGCGGTATCGATCCGGATCACGTCTCCCTCGTTGATGAAGGGAGGCACGTTCACGACGAGGCCCGTCTCCATCTTGGCCGGCTTGCCCACGTTCGAGACGGAGGCTCCCTTGATCGCGGGCTCCGTCTCCACCACCTTCATCTCCACCGTGAGGGGGAGCTCGATCCCCACCGGACGGCCCTCGTACATCTCGATCGTCAGCTTGGCGTTGGGGGTCAGGTATCCGACCGCATCCCCCAGCACCTCGTCGGAGAGGCCGATCTGCTCGAACGTCTCGTTGTTCATGAAGTGGTACATGTCGCCGTCCTGGTAGAGGAACTCCATCTCCGCCTCGTCCAGGATCGCGCGCTCCGCCGTGTCCACGGAGCGGAAGCGGTGCTCCACCTGGGACCCGTTCTTGAGATTCCGCATCTTGGCCTGCACGAACCCCCGGAGGTTGCCCGGCGTCTTGTGCAGGGTCTCCAGGACGCGAAAGAGCTGGCCTTCGTGGACGATGACCATCCCGCGCTTGAGCTGCGTCGCCTGAATCATTCCCTCGCCCTCGTCGAACCCCTCATTATATTCGTATCTCCTCCACTTCGAGGCCGCGAAGGTCCACCCGGGCGGGGAACGTCCGGTATCCCGCGTCCTGGAGCGCCTGCTGGACGGCCTCGCGGCCCCCCGGACCGCGTTCCCCGGGGGTGGACCACACCGCGACCACCCCCCCGCCCCCCGCCCCGCAGACCTTGGCCGCGCCCCCACTCCGGGTGACGACCTCCACGATCCGATCGATGTCGGGGGTCGTCACCCCGGGAGCCAGGCGCTTTCGGGCTTCCCACTCCTCGCGGACGATTGCCGTCATGTGGTCGAAGCGCGACTGGACCAGTGCCTCTCGCGCGCGGATGGCGATGGAGGCGATCGCGGCGAGGGACTCCCGAACCCGTCCCTCCCCGTCGATCTGTCCCTTGAAGACCTCCCAGTTGTTGATCCCGGAGAAGCGCGTGGCCCCCCCGTCCACGAGGAGGAGGCACTCCTCGACGCGCGCGGGGTCGGTGCGAAGGCGCTCCACGCGCACCTCTCCCGCCTCCAGATGAAGGGCGAGGATGCCTCCGTGGAGAGCGGCGTGGTAGTCCTGGACGCCGGCGGGAACGCCCAGGCAGCGCGCCTCCGCGTCGCGGACGATCGGCCAGAGCCCCTCGGGCCGGACGTCGCGGCCCGAGGCGCGGGCCGCCGCCGCGGCGACTGCCACCGCGAGCGCCGAGGAGCCGCCGAGACCGGACCCCGCCGGGACCTTCGACTGCGTCACCACGCGCAAGCCCGTCTCGATGCCCAGCGCGCGCAGGATCTGCGCCACGAGGGAGAGGGCACCTCCTGCCAGCAGCTCGGAGACGCTTGCGCCCTCGACCTTCTGCAGCGTGTCCTTCGATTCGATGCGAACGCCCTTCACCCCCGTCTCCACCCGGCACCAGGCGCGCCGGTCGATGGCGACGTTGACGGTCAGCGCCCCCGCGTGGAAGAGGTAGAGCGGCCAGATGTCGAGGGTCCCACCCGCGAGGTCCACGCGGCAGGGAGCCGTCGCTTCGACGACGGTCACGCCGGTGGCCGCGGGCCGCCGTGGCCCGAAAGCACCCTCACTCGTAGGCGGCGAAGAGCTGTCCCCAGGGGCTCTTCGCGATCTCGCTCATGCGCCGCGTGCCGTGCACCGGCCACCAGTAGCGGTCGTGGTAGAAGGCGGAGCCCCAGATGAACGCGTGGACGAGCGGCGTCTTGAAGAAGAGCGACTGGATGCGGGCGAGGGGGGTGAACCACAGCAGGCGCCCCACACGGCTCGCGAAGTGGTACTGGACCTTGAAGTGGAAGTTGACCTCCGAGATGTCCTCTCCCACCACCTGGATCTCGCGCACGTCCCCCACGCCGAGGCCGCGCTCGTGGGCCACCCGGATGCATTCCACGTCCGCGAGGGGGTCGAAGCCCATCAGCCAGGCGCTGATCGCGTCGATCGCGACCATGTCGTCGCTCGCCAGCATGTAGTTCTTGACGACAGGGATCATGGCCCGGGGCCCCGCCCCGTCCCCGCAGATCGTGCCGTCCATCACCGCGAACATGCCGGGGTGGATCTGCTTCTGGATGGCGAGGAGGTCCACGAGCGTCTTGTGGATGTCCGTGTGCGCCCAGTGGCGGTTGTCCTTGAGGAGGCCGCCGAAGGCGTTCTTCATCGCCCCCGTCATCGTGGTGTAGACGTGCGTCTTCACGGTGGGAAGGTGGACGACGTTCGTGCCGATCATCACCTCGGGGACCCGCACTTCCCCGAAGATGCGGGGGAGCACGAGGAGAGGGGCTTTGGGCTCGATCGTCACCCAGCGACAGTCGGGGTCGAAGTTGTTCACGGAGGGCACGCCGTAGCGGCCGTAGACGCCGGCGAACTTGTTCAGCTTGTCCCCGCGCTGGGCGTCGGTGACCACCGTCTGATTGTGGAGGCCCAGGAGGTCCTCGTAGCCGTCTTCCCGGAGGGTGCGCACGACACCTTCGAGCTGCCAGGGGGTGGTGTTCGCGGACAGGTACGGGAGGTGCCAGGAGATGTTGTCCTTGAGGATCGTCCGGTTTCCCGCGGGCAGGGCGTTTCTATAGCCGAGCCCCCGCATCATCCCCGCGACGTCGTCGAGGACGCTCTCTGGCCGCGTCTTGATGACCGCCACCCGCGCCCGCCGCGTCCCCGAGCCGACCACTGCGCGCTCCCTCGTCGCCGTCATTCCGCCATCCTCCACCGCCGCCGATCGGCGCCGATTCAACCTGATAGTATAGAACGGCCGCAGCGAGGCGGCCAACCGCCGGCCATGGATTGTCCCCGCTGTGCGCAGCCCGAAGTCACGGCGCCGACCTGTCCCCGCTGCGGAATCGTCGTCGCGAAGTGGAAGGGGCCCCGGCCCGCGCCACCGCCTCCTCCCGAAGAGGAGCCCAAGCCGGCTTCGGGAGGGGGCGGAATCGTTCTCCCCCTCATTGGACTCGTCCTGGTGGCGATCGGGGCGGTCTACGCGCTGAAGGGTCCGGCCGCAGCGGTGCCGCGTCGCGTGACCGCCATGCCCACGAGCGTTCCCCTTCCGGCGCCGCCTTCCGTGCCCTCTTCCACCCTGGCACTCCCCCCTACCGCCGGTCTTCCGACGCCCCCGCCGGCCGCGTCCTTGACCATGCAGGAGGCCGCGGGGGTGTCGGAGACGGACCGTCTCACGGCCGAGCGACTCGCCGGCCGCGTTCAGGCCGCGAAGCCTCTCGATCTCACGGACGCGCGCGACGCCGAAGACCTCCATGCTCGCCATCCCGATCAGGAGCCGCTTCGGAAGCTGCTCGAGGCGGTGCTCGTCACCCTGTCCCGCCAGGAAAGCCGGGGCCGTCGCTTCGACGCGGCGGTGCTGCACCTGCGGCGAGCGGTCGGCGTGAGCGCGGCCGACCCCCGACTCCGCGCGGCGCTCGTGGACCTCCTCCTGGAGACGGGCGATTGGCCGGCCGCGGAAGCGGCGGCGCGGGAGTGGCTCGCCTTCGTCCCTCGCGACCCCGACGCGCTCCGTGCCCTCGCCTTCGCGCTCCTCCGCCAGGACCGCAACCGCGAGGCCGAGGAGGCCCTCGTCGCCTCCCTGGACGTTCGGGAGGAGCCGATGGCGCGCGCCCTCCTCACGCGTATCCGTACCGGCCTCGCCAGCGAGAAGGGCATGACCGAGCAGCAGCTCGCCTACTTCCACGTGCGCTACGACGGCGAAGCCCACGAGGAGGTGGGACGGGCGATCCTCCGCTCCCTCGAGCGCCACCACGCGACACTCGTGCGCACCTTCGACCACCGGCCCGCGGGCACCATCCCCGTCATCCTCTTCTCCCGGCAGTCCTACTACGACAGCACGGGCGCCCCGGCCTGGTCCGGCGGGCACTTCGACACGCTGGACGGGCGGATCCGCGTCCCCATCGGCGGACTCAGCGCCTCCCTCACCCCCGACATGGACGAGACGCTCGTCCACGAGCTGACCCACGCCTTCGTGAGCGACCGCACGCGCGGGATAGCCCCTCGCGACCTCCACGAGGGCCTCGCCCAGTTCATGGAGGGCAAGCGCGCGGCCGCCGTGTACTCTCCCGCCCAGCTCCAGGCCCTGGCCGCGGGACGTGCGGGAGGAGTGGGGGGCTTCTACGCGGAGTCGCTCTCCTTCGTGGAGTTCCTGGTGGCGCAGCGCGGCCAAGGGGGCATCAACGACCTGCTCCGAGCGATGGCGGAGACGGGGAATGTCGACGAGGCCTACCGGCAGGTCTACGGACGCGACCTCCAGGGCACGCGCCGCGCCTGGAGAGACCGCATTCGCCAGCAGTACGGGGCCTAGCTCGGACTACTAGCTCCGAGCGGCCTCGTGAATGATCCGGGTCAGAAGACGCGCAGGTCGAAGGGGAGGCGGGCGATGGGCTCGCGGCCGCCGAGGACCGTGGCCCAACGCAGGAACGCGCGCACGTCCGCGGGGAGGAGGCGCAGGTCTCCGCTCGCCGCTTCCTCCTGGCGCTCCAGGATCGTCTCGAAGAGGCCCTTCCTCTCGGGGAGCACGACGAGGCTCAGCTCTTCGTCCGGGCCCAGCTTCGCCTTCTCGCGGGCGAGCCCCAGCGCCGTCTCCAGGCCGCCCAGACGGTCGACGAGCCCGATCCGCAGGGCTTCCGCCCCCGTCCACACCCGCCCCTGCGCCACGCGATCGATGTCCTCGTAGCTCTTTCCCCGGCCCTTGGCCGCCTTGGAGACGAAATCCCCGTAGAACGAGACCATGAGACCCCGCATCCTCGTGCGGTCCTCGTTCGTCCAGGGGCGGTAGTCCGAGAAGAACGACGCGTTCCGGCCCCGCTCGACGATCTCCGTCTTGAGGCCCAGCTTGTCGTACAGGCCGCGCAGCGTGAACTTCCCGCTGAACACCCCGATGGAGCCGGTGATGGTCGCGGGCTGGGCCACGATCGCGTCGCCGGGCATGGCGATGTAGTACCCGCCGGAGGCGGCCACGTCCCCCATGGACACGATCACCGGCTTCGACTTCCGCGCGAGCTGCAGCTCGTGCCAGATCACGTCGGACGCGGTGCTCGACCCCCCGGGGCTGTCCACCCGCAGGACGATCGCCTTGATGCTCGCGTCGTTTCGGGCCTGGCGGATGGCCCGGGCGAGCGTCGCCGAGCCCGCGAGGCCGCCACCGAACGGGCTCGTGTAGCTCTCCCCGCTCATGATCTCGCCCACCGCGTACACGAGGGCCACCCTCGGCCGGCCGTCGAAGCCGAAGCCGCGGGCCGAGCGCACGTAGCGTCCGGGCGTCACCTTTTCCCGGGCGTGCAGGCGGCCTTCGAGCTCTTCCTCGTAGACGAGCTCGTCCAGGAGCCCGGCCTTCAGGGCGGCCGACGCGTCGTAGGGGCCGCCCTCGAGAAGTGCCTGAACCTCCGCCGGCGTCTTCTTCCGGCTCTCCGCGATCGCGGCCACGTACTGGCCGTGCAGGCTGTCGAGCAGCGCTTCCGTCTGCTCGCGGTGCGGGCCGGTGAAACGATCCTCGGTGAACTGGTTGGGGGCGTTCTTGTACCGCCCCACCCCCTCGAACTGCGCCTCCACCCCGAGCTTGTCCAGGGTCTGGCGGAAGAACGTCACCTCCGCGGAGAGCCCGTGAACCATCACGAGCGCCTGGGGAACCGCGTAGATCTTGCTGCACGCCGTCGCCAGGTAGTACTCCTGGTTCCCCACCGCCTCGAGGTGCGCGTAAGCCGGCTTGCCGGACTTCCGGAAGCGCGCGATCGCGTCGCGTAGCTCCTGTACCTTGCCCCAGCCGCCGCCGAGCGATCCCACGCGGACGACGACACCCTTCATCTTCGGGTCCGTGGCCGCACGATCCAGGCTCTCCACGAAGCTCCGCAGCGTCGGCGACGCGGTCGAGAAGAGGTTGTCGAACTCCGAGACGGGCAGCTCCCTGACGTCGCCCTCGAGGCTCAAGGAGAGGTAGGCGTCACCCCCCCATTGCGCGAGGGACGGCCCGGCCCCCCTGCCCCGCAGCACGAAGGCGAGCGCGCCCATGAAAGCGGCCCCCAGGGCCACGGCCACGACACCGGCGGCCAGTATCCAGGCGGTGCGCTTCTTCACGGTTTCGCGCGAGGCCTTAGGACGTGACTTGCAGGCGATCGGCCCGCCGCCGCGCCTCCGGGGCGTAGACGCTGGCGGGGAAATCCTCGGTGAGGCGCTTGTAGCTCGCCCGCGCCTCGCTCAACCGGTTCGCCTCTTCGAGCGTCGCGGCCAGGCTCATGAGCGCGTAGTCGCGCGGAAACGGGAAGTCGCGGTCGGCGATGACGGCGCGGTAGGTCTCCACCGCCTTGTCCACCTGGCCGCGCCGCCGATACAGGTCGCCGAGGGCGATCCGGGCCACGGTGGGCTCGATGCGGGCGCCCTCCTTGCGCTCCGCCAGCGCCTTCAGGCCCTTCTCCGCCTCGTCGTACTGCTTCAGCCTTTCCCGGCAGATGGCGGCGTAGTAGCGTGCGCTCTCGGCCTCGGGCCGCGAAGGATAGCGCCGGTCGACGCCCTCGAAGGCCGCGGCCGCGCTCTTGTATTTCTCGTCGGCGGTGGCGAAGACCTGGCCCGTCGGCTTGTCCGCGGCGGGAGGCAGCTCGGACTCCACCGGGGCCCTCCACACGTCCAGGGCCTCCTGGAAGGCACTCTGGGCTTCGCGCGCCCGCTGCCCCTGGAAGTACATGAAGGCGGCCCCCGCCGCGGCGAGAACGACGGCCAACCCCGCCGCGATCCTCACCTCGTCGCGCCGGGCGCTCGCCCACGTGAGCACTCGCCCCGCCGTGGAGACGAACTCGTCTTCCTTGATCTGCCGCTTCAGCTCCCTGTCCACTGCCGCTCCCTTGATGGTGCGCCTGGAGGGACTCGAACCCCCAACCTTGAGCTTAGGATGCTCCTGCTCTATCCTGTTGAGCTACAGGCGCCTTATTTCGCAATACTCAGTATAACCCGCGTAGCCGCAGTGGCGCTCTTCTCGTTCCTCGGCCCCCGAGGCTGCTATCGTGAGGGCCGCCCCGGGAGCCCGACCCATGCTGCGCTTCTTGCCACGATCGGCCGCCGCTGCGTCGCTGCTGCTCCTCGCCACGGTCGCGGGGCACGCGCAGACGCGCTCGCGTGAAGACTGCGAGGCCGCGCATCCGGCCTCGTGGGGACGGGCGGGGAAGGACGTCGTGTGGGTGCCGACGTTCGACGCTGTCGTCACCGCCATGCTCTCGATGGCGCAGGTGACGCCGCGGGACCTCGTGCTCGACCTGGGCGCAGGCGACGGCAAGATCGCCATCGCCGCCGCGAAGGCGCCCTTCGGCGCGCGGGCCGTCGGCATCGAGTACGACCCCGACCTGGCGAAGCGCGCCGCGTGCCTGGTCCAGGCGGAGGGGCTGGTCGACAAGGTCCGGATCATCGAGGGGGACATCTTCAAGGAGGACTTCAGTGGCGCGAGCGTCGTGACTCTGTACCTTCTGCCGCACCTCAACCTCTGCGTGCGTCACCGCCTCCTCGCCCTGGAGCCAGGTACGCGCGTCGTCTCGCACCAGTACGCGATGGCGGACTGGGAGCCCGAGCAGTCGGTCCAGATCCAGGGGCGCGACGTCCATCTGTGGACGGTGCCCGCGCGTGTCGACGGCGTCTGGGACTTCGAGGACAGCCAGGGGACGCCGCTCACGATCGAGCTGCGCCAGACCTTCGGGGCGCTCTCCGGCGAGGTCGCGCGGGCCGGCGTCCGCGAGCCGATTCAATCCGCGACAGTGCACGGCCTCGTGCTGCGCTTCACGTTCGAAGCGGCCGGCGCCCCCGTCAAGTTCTCGGGCACCGTTCGCGGGGGCGAGATCACGGGCGTGCTGTCCACGGGCACCACGGCCCGCACGGCGGTCGGCCGGCTCCGCGGCGCGATCCGGAGCGGGCCCTGGGCCGAGATGCCGCCGGACTGCGGGCGCTACTACGACCGCTAGCCCGGTCGGGGCCGCCTAGTACCGGATGAGGCTCAGGACAGAGCACCCTTCGAGCTTCTTGCGCCCCCCGAGAAAGCCGAGCTCCACCAGGAAGACGTAGGCGGACACCCGCCCCCCCATCTTCTCCACGAGGTCTCCCGTGGCCCGCGCGGTACCTCCGGTGGCGATCACGTCGTCCACGACGAGCACGCCTTCTCCGGGGGAGATCGCGTCCTCGTGGATCTCCACGCTGTCCTGGCCGTACTCGAGGTCGTAGGTCGCGCGGAGGGTGCGCGCGGGGAGCTTCCCCGGCTTGCGCACGGGGACGAAGCCGAGGCCGAGGCGCAGGGCGAGGGCGCTCCCGAGGATGAAGCCGCGGCTCTCCACGGCCACGACCTTCTGGGCGCGGCATCCCCCGCAGAGCACGGTCATGAGGTCGAGGGCCCGCCGAAACGCCTCGGGGTCCTTGAGGAGGGTCGTGATGTCCTTGAACACGATCCCCGGCTTGGGAAAATCCGGCACGTCGCGGATGGCGCGCTTCAGCGATTCGACCTGGCTCTCGATGTCCATCCCGTCCGTGCCCTCCCCGCCTAACGAATGCGAGAATCCCTGGTCGCCTCGCTCCTCGACGGGGGCTCGGTCGAGACCGCTCACCGAGGCGAAGTCCGGCCCGCTCCGCAGCCGCTCTTCGAAGTCGCGAAGCGACTCCTCCGTACCCTCCCCCACCACTTCCACGGTTCCGTCCGGACGGTTGCGGGCGTAACCCGTGACCCCGAGGGCGTCGGCCTGTCGCCGTGCGAAATAGCGGTAGCCCACTCCCTGCACCCGACCCTGGACGATGTAGCGGAAGGCGGGCATCGGCGATCGGGGGGTGAGACTAGCACAGTCGGGACCGCGCCCCCAGCAGACCCCCCGCGGCCGCCCATCCGCTCGACCACGCCCATTGGAAGTTGAAGCCCCCGAGTCGTCCGTCCACGTCGAGCATCTCCCCCACCATGAAGAGCCCGGGCGTCTTCCGCGACGCCATCGTCCTCGGCTCGATCTCCTCGAGGACGACCCCGCCCGCGGTCGCCTCCGCGAAGTTCCACCCGCGGCTGTCGCGGACCGGGAGACGCCATTCCAGGAGCGCTCGTATCACCGCCCGACGCGCGTCGCGAGTCAGGCGACCTAGACGCGCGTCGGGCGGAATTCCGAGCGCCTCCAAGATCGCGTCCCCGACCCCGAGAGGCACCCACGACGCCAGCACTGTCTTCAGCGCCGTGTGCGGGCTCTTTCGAGCCATCGCGAGCAGGTCATGCTCGAGCGCGCTCCAGTCGCGCCCTGGAGCCAGGCTCGCCGTGACACGAACATCACCGTCGTCCCGGCGAGCCTGGTGGAAGAACCGGGAGGCGTCGAGGGCCGCGGGCCCGCTCACTCCAAAATGCGTCCACAGCATCGCCCCGCGCTGCCGTATCGTCCGTCGCCCTCGAATCGTCAGCTCCACGTCGTGGGACACCCCGGCGAGACCGGCGTGGAAGCTCCCGTCGAGCACGAGCGGGGCGAGAGCGGGGGTCCGAGGGGCCAGGGTGTGACCCAGGCTCTCGGCAAAGCCGTAGCCCGCGCCGTCGCTTCCCGTCTTGGGGAGCGACAGCCCGCCCGTGGCCAGCACCACGCGCTCCGCGCCAATTGCCCCGCCGCTCGTCTCCAGCCGGAAGCCCCCACCCGCGACCTCGACCGACGACACGCGATGGCCCGGCCGGATCTCGACCCCGCGTTTCTCGGCTTCCCGCACCAGCGCGTCGAGCACGGTCCGCGCGCGGTTCGAGTCCGGGAAGAGCTTGCCGTCCTCCTCCTCGTGGAGCGAGACCCCTATCTCGCGGAAGAAGTCGACGGCCGCGTCCGCGGGGAAGCCGCGCAGAACGCGGCGGACGACGTTCCGGTTGCCTCCGCGGAAGTCGCGCTCGGTCACCACCCGGTTCGTGACGTTGCAGCGCCCGCCCCCGCTGACCAGGATCTTGGCTCCGAGACGGCGGGCGCCCTCGAGGACCACGATCGGCTTCGCGACGCCCCTCCGGGCCGCGAAGATCGCGGTGGCGAGCCCCGCCGCTCCTGCCCCCACCACGGCGATCACGGGCGGACCCCTGTCCCGGGAGCGTTCAGAAGACGCGGCGCGTCAGCCGGTCGAGGCGGAACTTCGCAGTTTCCGCCACCGCCATCACCGCCATCACCCCCGCCTGCACGGGGTCGGTGACCACGAGGTCCGCGGCGTCGGGGACGCTGCCCGCCATGTTCAGGCTGATTACGAGGAGGCCCCGGGCCCGCACCTCGCGCACCGCCTCCTCGATGGCTCCGCCCATGAGCGCCCCCGCGAGCACGAGGGCCCGGGCCCGCGGGAGGCGGGTCACCGCCCTCACCGCCTCCGCGAGCGGCTCCTCTCCCACGAGGGGGATGGTGTCCACAGAGATGTGCTCTCCCCGGATGTTGTGGCGGTCGGCCTCGGAGATCGCCCCGATCGCCACCTGCCCCACCTGCGCTCCCCCGCCGATGATGATGATCCGCTTCCCGTAGATGCGCTGGAGGGTGGGCACGCGCTCCACCGCGCGGACCCCGGGGGTCGCCTGGAGCTCGCCGATCAGGGCGTCTCCCCCGCCGGGCAGCTCGATCTCGAAGTAGACGCGGCTCTCCGTCGCTCCCCGCTCGATGATGTCCACGGACGTGATGTCGCCCCGGTGCCGGGCGATCGTGGCCGCGAGCGCGGACAGGATCCCGGGGCCGCTCTCCGTCCGGACGTCGATACCGACGGTCTCGCTGGCCAAGGTTGTGGGCGGCTCCTCCGCCCTAGAAGCGGACGCGGAGGCCGAGGGCGACCAATGGTCCGCCCGCGTCGAGCTTAACCGTGTTCGCCTCGTCTACCGCGAACTCGACGGAGCCGCGGCTGTAGCGGACGGCGAGAGCGGCTCCCACCGTCTCGGAAAAGCGGTACTCGAGCTCGCCCCCCACGTTGAAGCCCAACGCACTCTCGCTCTCCGAGAGCACGGGGACCTCCGTGAGCGTGATGCTGTCGAAGGGGAAGGCGTGCGAGTACTCGGGCTGTCCGACGAGGCCCTGCTTGACCTTGAAGAAGAAGGACGCTCCTCCGAAGAGGGCGTAGGCGAGCTTCCCGGACTCCCCTCCGTAGACCAGGTTCACGTGGACCGTGCCCTCCTCGTGCTTCAGGCCGTCCACCGTGCCCGTGGCCACGCGCGGACGGTCGAGGAAGAGCGGGTGGGGGAACTCGCCCGTGAACTCGGCCGATCCGTTGCGCGTCGTGTAGGAGAAGACCGCTTCCGCCCCCACGTGCTCCGTGAAGAAGTAGCGCAGCCCGACCTCGCCGCCGAAACCGAGGTCGTTGGAGGTCTCCACGTCGAGGCTCCCCTCTTCCGCGAACTCCGTGAACGTCCTCGCCTCGCTGAGCTCCAGGCTCGAGGGCCATACGCCCGCGTTGACGATGAAGACGAACCGCCGCCGCTCCGCGCGGGAAGGAGGAGGGTAGGACGCCGGCTCCGCCGCGGGAACGACGGGCGCGGGGCGGGGTGGCGCGGGAGGTGGCGTCGGGGGTGGCGTCGCCACCGTGGGCGGCGGAGGTGCGGCGGGCCGAGGGGTGGGAGCCACCCGGGGCGCGGGACGCGGGGCGGGAGGGGGCACGGGCACCGGCG
Organism: uncultured Acidobacteriota bacterium; assembly: GCA_963742595.1. Lineage (GTDB taxonomy): Bacteria > Acidobacteriota > Vicinamibacteria > Fen-336 > Fen-336 > CAVPGH01. Next base: position 969,251 of record CAVUMT010000005.1, read on the forward strand.
GCGGCTCCGCGCCGGCGACGACCTCCACGTCCGACCGGCTCACGAACCCCTTGACGCCTACGGCCCCCTTGACCGCGGACGTCAGGACCTTGACCGAGTACCAGTCGCCCGCGCGCTCCACCACCTCGAGCTCGGCGCCCTTCTCGAGGCTCAGCAAGTTGTAGGAATCCGCGGAGGCGCGGCTGTAGAGTGGCGCCCTGGCCGCCGTCACCCGCAGGCGGTCGGCGGCCTCCAACTCGCGGGCGAGGAGAAGGAGGCCGACGATCGCGAAAGCACGCGCGGTCACCGGAGCACACCCACCGCCTGCCAGGCCTGGGTGACCGCGCGCTCCGCCGCGCTCGTCGCCCCGAACAGCTCGCGGGCCGACACGATCGTCGCGTTGGCCGCGTCCACGAAGCCCGAGCTCGGGACGAGCTTCGTGGTGAAGGCCCGGTAGAAGACGCGCTCGACCAACTCGCGGCTCCCCGCTCCCACACCCTGAACGGTGATCCCCGAGGTGCGGTTCCTTCCGCCCTCGATCGCGAGAAAGAACGCCTGGTTGGGGACTCCCGCGAGATGGTGCACCTCGCATTCCCGGATCTGCGACACGTGGTCCGGATCGCCGAAGAGCGCCGGGTTCCCCATGTCGCGGATCCCGTTCGGCCACACGTCCTCGGCCAGCCGATAGTTGGCCGAGCTCGGGCGTTGGTAGAACTCCGCGGAGACCCCCATCATGTCGGAGAACGACTCGTTGAGACCCCCCGCCTCGCAATTCGCGCCGAGGCCGTTGCTGAACTTGCTCACCCCGTGCGTCACCTCGTGGGTGACGACCTCGAGGCTTCCCGCCAGCTGCTTGATCTCCCCGCCGGGCACGAGCCCGGCAGGAGCGCCCACTCCGTAGACCATGATGTTCAGGGTGGGGACGTTGCCGCAGCAGAAGAAGGCGTTCGCGAAGAAAGGGGGCACCTGGCTGCCGAAGATGAAGAAGTCCTGCACACGCGCGGGGTTCACGAACTGCGGTATCGCCAGATCGGCGTTGTTCCATCCCCGGCGTCCGAAGCGCTTGAAGAAGTAGTCGTAGGTCCAGCCCGCGTACGAATGGGCGTCTACCGTGGGCCCGTCGGTCCAGGTGTTGTCGGAGTCGGTCGCGATGTCCGAGGCCGCGGGCGGCACCCCTCCGAAGATGACCGCGAGGGCCCGGTTGATGTTCCCCCTCATGTCGTAGGTCGTGATCCGGGCCGGCCGCAGCACGTCGATCGCGACGAACTGCCCCCCCGACGAGGCGGCGCTCATCTTCTGAGGGTTGTTCAGGACCCCGGTGCCCCGGCCCACCGCCGCCGTCTGGCTCCACACGACGCTCACGTCGCGGACGATCTGCCCGTCCCGCGCGCTCACGTAGTAGCAACGGACGTCGTGCCCGCCGGCCGCCACCACCGCGTAGGCGAGGGCGTAGAAGTCCTTCTCCAGCGGCATGATGGTCAGCTCCGGGTCGGAGAGGAGCACCGCGTCCTTCCCCACCCTGTCCAGGACGGCTCCCCGGGCCGCGGCGGCGCCGATCGCGGGAGCCACCGCGACGTCGATCCCTTCGAAGAACGTACCGAACACGGAGAGGACCTCCCCCGTCTCCCCCATCTGGCGCACGAGCTGCCCGCCTTCGACGCCCACGCCTTTGTGAATCTGCGCCAGACGCTGGTGCCGCCGCCCGGGCAGCATCGTGTCCTCCTCGCTCCGCACGAGCTGCAGCGCCCCCTCGCGGGCGAGCCGCTCGATCCGCCCGTCCCACTCGCGCACCTCTGCGGGGGCGGTGGCATTCACGCTAACGCCCCCCGACTCCGCCGCTGCGAGCGCTCCGGGCCCCATCGCGAGCACACACGCCCCGAGCCACCCGGTGCTGCTGCGCATGTCACCTCCAAACGGACGCGAAACGATCAGGAACGGTACGCCGCCCCGCGCGTTAGGTCAAGACAGCGACACGACGCCGGCGCGCGGCCGCTCCATGAATGGACGGACCCGCTGCGGCATTTTCGGCCCCCCCCCGCAAGAAAGTCTTGACCTCTTATCCATCATGTTATACTTATATAAGTGATGGCTTACGGTACGACGCTGATCGCCCTCGCCGATCCCACGCGCCGGTCCCTCTACGAGCGTCTGCGCCGTCGCGAGCATGCCGTGGGCGACCTCGCGAAGGCCCTACGCGTGTCCCAGCCCGCGGTCTCGCAGCACCTCCGCGTGCTCCGGCGGGCCCGGCTCGTGCACGAGCGACGCGAGGGCACGCGCCACTACTACCGGGCCGCCCCCGACGGCCTCGCCGAGCTCCGCAAGTACGTAGACTCTCTCTGGGACGACGTGCTCGCCGCCTACGCCGGCGCGTCGGCCCGCGCCGAGGAGGATGAATGACGACGCCCGCCCGCGCCCCCCTTCCCCCGGTCCGGAAATCCATCCACGTTCCCTGGACACCCGAGGCATCCTTCCGGCGGTTTACCGCGGAGATCGCAGCCTGGTGGCCCCTGCGCAGCCACTCCGTGGGCGGCGACCGGGCGGAGACCGTCGTCTTCGAGCCGCGCGTGGGGGGAAGGATCTACGAGCGGATTCGCGGTGGCGAGGAGTCCACCTGGGGTACCGTCACGGCGTGGGAGCCGCCCCACAGGGTCGCCTTCACCTGGCATCCGGGTCGCCCCGTGGGAAGCGCCCAGCAGGTCGAAATCCGGTTCGCTCCCGAGGGGACGGGCACACGGCTCGAGCTCGTCCACGACGGGTGGGAAACCTTCGGCACGATGGCCGCTCGCGTCCGCCGGGGCTACGGCGTGGGCTGGGCTTACGTTCTCCGCCTCTGGGCCGACCGCCGCTCCAGCATCGTGGTCTGGGGGATGGACGGGCTTCTCTGGGCGCTCGGTCCCCTGCAGCGCCGGATGGCGCGGCGAGCCGAGGCCGCCGCGGAGCGCGCCGCGACCTGACGCGGCTGCCTCAGCGCGGGGTCCACGTCGGAACGGCCCGAAACAGGCCGTCCACGTATCCCACGTCGATCATCGTGTAGAGGCCGAACGCCACGGAGAGGATCCCGGTGGCCACCCGGAGGCCGGGCCCCGGAGAGGACAGCCTCCGGCCGAGCATCGCCGCGGGCGCGGCGAGCGCGAGGGTCACCGCCACCATCCCCGCCACCGTCCCGAGGCCGAAGACCGCGAGGTACGCGCAACCGGCCAGGGGATCGCGCACCGTTGCGAGCACGAGCAGGGCCACCGCGGCGCTTCCCGCGAGCCCGTGTACGAGGCCGAGGGCGAAGGCGCGGCGCCCCTGCCGGCTCGCCACCTCCGCTGCCGCTCGGGGAACCTTGCGGCCGGTGAGGTTCATGGCGCCCACCACGACGAGTGTCACCCCCACGACGAACTCCAGGGCCAGCCCGAGCCGGGGGGGCACTACGAGATTCAGCAGGATGATCAGGCCGCCCACCGCGAAGATCGTCAGCGAGTGCCCCAGCCCCCAGAGGACGCCCACGAGCGCGGCGGGGCGCACCCGCCTCTCCCCCGCGGCGATCGCGGCGACGGCCACGACGTGGTCGGCGTCCGCGGCGTGACGGACCCCGAGGGCGAAGCCGATCCCGACGAGGGCGAGTGTCGTCAATGCGCCCCCCGCCGCGACGGGCGGAAGAGCCGGGCCGAGCTCACCACGAGCTCGCCGTGGTGGACGCCCTTCAGCCCGATGAGGTGATCCGCGAAGTGCCGCAGCTCCGACGGCCGCCCGCGGAGCGCCAGGATCTCCAGACACAACCGCTCGTCGAGGTGGACGTGCATCGTCGAGAGCACCCGGGCTCGGTGGTGGTGGCCCGCCTCCACGAGGCGGTCGCTCAACTCGCGCTGGGCGTGGTCGTAGACGAGGGTCAGGCTCGCCACCGCTTCTGCCCTCGAGGTCGCCTCCTCGTCCGACACGAGGCGGCTCCGGATGAGGTCGCGCACGGCCTCCGACCGGTTGCCGAGCTTCCGGCGCCGCAAGAGGCGATCGAAGCGTGCGAGCAGATTCCTTTCGATCGCGAGGCTGATCCGCTCCAGCTCCATTGACGCCTCCGTATGATTGACCCGAGGATTTTCATACGCCTGGAATCCCCACTGCAAACGGACCGACGGATCGTCTCGCGGCCCGCAATCCGACGGACCGGGTGGCCGCGTAGCCGGGAGAAGGACGGGCCTTCGCGTGGCCGGTCGCTCGGAGGTGGTTGACGTGACGTCACGAAGCCGGCTGGCCCTTCCCCTGCTCGTCGCCCTCTTCGCCCCGCGGGCGCACGCGGAACCGAACGGCCGGGTCCTGGGTGTCGCCAGGGACGAGGCGGGAGGCCCTCTTCCCGCGGTCACCGTGGGCCTGCGCGCGCTCGCCGGCGGGCTCGACCGGTCGCTCGTCACCGGCGCCCAGGGGACCTTCGAGGCCGCGAATCTCCCGCCCGGCCGCTATCAGCTCGACTTCCGCTTCCCCGGCTTCGCGACCGCGGTGCGTACCGTGGACCTCGAGCCCTCCGGCACCGTGCGCCTGGACGTGACGCTCCGCATCGCCCTGAACGCGGACGTGCTCGTCACGGGACGCCGGACCTTCCGCAACCTCACGGACCTCGACGAGCCGGTGAACGGCCTTCTCGGCCTCGCAAACGCGGGCTCGGAGGGAGTCGTGAGCGGCGAGCAGATGGAGCGGCGGCCCGTCTATCGTGCCGCCGAGGTGTTCGAGTCCGTCCCCGGAGTCGTCGTCAGCCAGCACAGCGGCGAGGGAAAGGCCAACCAGTACTACGTCCGCGGCTTCAACATCGACCACGGAACCGACCTCGCGACCTGGGTGGCGGGCGTTCCCACGAACATGCCCACGCACGCCCACGGCCAGGGATACTCGGACAACAACTTCCTCATCCCCGAGCTCGTTTCCGGCGTGCAGTACCAGAAGGGGACCTACGACGCGCAGGAGGGCGACTTTTCGGCGGCGGGAGCCATCAACGTCAACTACCTCAACGTGCTCGATCGGCCCCTCCTGAAGGTCGAGGGGGGCCAGGACCGCTACGGACGGGTGCTCTTCGCCAACTCCTCGCGCGTGGGACGGGGCCACCTCCTCTACGCCGGCGAGGCCTACAACGCGGACGGCCCCTGGGAGATCCCCGACAACTACCGGAAGTGGAACGGTGTCGTCCGCTTCAGCCAGGGCGATCAGCAGGGCGGCTTCAGCCTGACCGCGACCGGCTACTCCGGGCGCTGGCATTCCACCGACCAGATCCCCGACCGCGCGATAGCGAGTGGCGCGATCGACCGCTACGGCGCCGTCGACGCGAGCGACCACGGCCAGACCCACCGTTACACGCTCTCCGGCGAGTGGCGGAAGACGACACGCGCCGGCCTTACCGTCGTGAAGGCCTACTGCGTCGACTACGGCCTCGACCTCTTCTCCAACTTCACGTACTTCCTCGACGACCCCGAGAACGGGGACCAGTTCGAGCAGTTCGACGAACGCACGGTCCTCGGGGCCTCGGCGAGCCAGCGCTTCCTGAGCGGCTGGTTCGGCCGGGACGTGGAGACCGTGGTCGGCCTGCAGGGGCGCCTCGACCTCATTCCCACCGTGGGGCTCTACCACACCCGGGAGGGCCAGCGGCTCGAGACGATCCGACAGGACGACGTCACGCAATCGAGCGGCGGCGCCTACTTCCAGACGAGCATCCAGTGGACGCCCAAGGTACGGACGACGGCGGGGGTCCGGGGCGACCTCTACCACTTCGACGTCACGAGCGACGATCCCGCCAACACGGGTGTGAGCACGGCGACCCTCGCCAGCCCCAAGCTCAGCGTGATTGTCGGGCCCTGGCGCAATACCGAGCTTTACGCGAACTGGGGCTGGGGCTTCCACAGCAACGACGCCCGCGGGTCGGTGCAGACGCGCGATCCCGAGACGGGAGCGCCCGTGGACCCCGTCGACCCGATCGTCCGTGCGAAGGGGGCCGAGGTGGGGGCGCGCACCCTCGTCACCGGGCGCCTCCACAGCAGCGTCGTCTTCTGGGGCCTCGACATCGACTCCGAGCTTCTCTTCGTGGGCGACGCGGGCACCACCGAGGCCAGCCGGCCGAGCCGCCGTCTCGGCTTCGAGTGGTCGAACGTCTACACCCCTACGCCCTGGCTCACCCTCGACGCCGACCTCGCCTATTCGAGGGGCCGCTTCCGGGACGACGACCCCGCGGGCGACTACATCCCCGGAGCCGTGGAGGGGGTCGCCTCCCTGGGGGCGACCTTTCAGAATAGCGGCCCCTTGTCCGCGAGCCTGCGCCTTCGGTATTTCGGCCCTCGGCCCCTCGTGGAGGACGACAGCGTGCGCTCCCGCCCCTCGACGACGCTCAGCGCCCGGATCGGCTACCGCATCAACCCGCGCTTTTCCCTCACGGTCGACCTCTTCAACCTGACGAACGCGAAGGTCAGCGACATCGACTATTTCTACAGGTCACGCCTGCCCGGCGAGCCTTCCGAGGGCGTCGACGACATCCACACACACCCGCTGGAGCCCTTCCGCGTGCGCGCGTCCTTCACCGCGTCCTTCTAGCTCCCCGACGCGCGCGAGCGGCCCGAAGGCCGTCGAATCGATCGTCCCTCATCGAGATATTGGACCTCGGGGGCCGCATCGTCGTATCTTGAGTGCCGCAGCGCCCACGGCCCCCCATGACCACCCCCCCCAAGAAGAGCGTACTCGTCGTGGACGACGACAAGCTCATCCGAACGATGTTCGACCGCTTCCTCTCTCCGTTCTACGAGGTGCGCGTCGCCGTCCACGGCGGCCGCGCCGTGGAGGAGGTCGAGCGGCAGCCCCCGGACCTCATCATCCTGGACCTCCGGATGCCTGTGATGGACGGCTGGCAGGTCCTGGAGTGGCTCGAGAAGACCGGACGCGCCATCCCCGTCATCGTGATCAGCGCCGAGACCCGGGGGCCGGCGCTCGCGTCCCCTCTCGTCCGCAACCGGCTCACGAAGCCGATCCCGCTCCGCGTCCTCCGCGAGGCTTGCGAGGCGATCCTCGGCGGGCCCCCTTCGAGCCCGCCCGCCCCCTGACGCGCCCACGGCGGCCGCGCGCCGTGGTCTCTCGCACCACCGCCAGGAAGGACGCGAGAGCCGGGGTGACCCGCGTCTCGGAGTGCACGACGCCGATACCCACCCGGGGCGCGGGCTCGGAGAGGTGGCGGAGCACGACCCCAGCGCGCGGAAGGTCCGCCGCGTAGTCGGGGACGAGCGACACCCCGAATCCGGCGGCCACGATCCGCAGCCTCGCGAGCAGGGAGTCCGTCTCGAACACCACCTCGGGATGGAAGCCGGCACTGCGCAGCCGCGTCAGGAGCACGTCGTAGGCCTCGGGAGCGGAGGCGCGGGGGAAGCCGACGAAGCGCTGGCCGTTCAGGGCGCGCCAGGGGATCTGTCGGCGGGAGGCCAAAGCATGACCCGAGGGGAGCGCGACGAGGAGCTCGTTTCGCTGGATCTCCTCCACCACGAGCCCGTCGCGGCTCACAGGGAGGTGCACGAAGCCGGCATCGAGGGCTCCTCTCGCGACCGAGGACAGCTGCTCGGCGCTGCTCATGTGTCGGAGCGTCAGCCTCACTCCAGGGAAACGGCGGGCAAACGCCCTCACCGCCGCCGGGAAGACGCCGCACGCGGGGACGAAGCCGATCTCGAGGTGGCCGACCTCACCGCCGTGGGCCTGCCGGGCCACGCGGACGGAGTGCGCCGCGTGCGCGAGCGTGCGGCGCGCCTCCTCGAGAAACAAACGACCGGGCTCCGTGAGCTCCACGCTGCGCGAGCTCCGCCGGAAAAGGGCGACCCCCAGCTCGCCCTCGAGCCGACGCAGCATCTGGCTCAGGGGAGGCTGGCTGATCTGGAGCCGCGCGGCCGCCCGGCCGAAGTGCATCTCCTCGGCGAGGGCTACGAAGTAGCGCATGTGCCGGAGCTCCACGCGTCCGAGTAGAGGGCGGGACGACGCGGGCTGTCAATGGGTCTTTGGTCCAGGGTCGCAGAGATCAGCCAGAATCCGGCGAGGGGCCCCTTTCGAGCCCCTCACGAACGGTGGGGTTGAGGGAATGTAGGTGGTCGGGGCGAGAGGATTCGAACCTCCGACCTCTTGGTCCCGAAGCCAGTGGACACGAACGTCGTGCCACACTAGAACTCGCGTCATGAAAACCGTGACAATCACCCTGGAGGAGGAGGCGGACCGCGCGCATCTATGACGTGCCGGAGCCGGAGGTTCGCATGGGATCGCTCCTCGTATTACCGACGCCCTAGTGTGTCCAGAGACTAGAATCGCACCAAGGGGAATACCGTTCCCGCTTTACGATCACGCTTCATCCGGCCGCAGCGGTCTACTGTTGAACACCCATTTGGGACTCGACTCCGTCAACGGGGCGAGTAGAATCCCCGTCACATGCTTCGACCCCACGTTCGGCGGGTGCTCCTCGGGATCGCCACCCTCGGGGCCGGGATGCTGGGGCTCGTCTTCATCGTGTCGATGCCGGACATCCTGAGCTCGGGGATCGGGCCCGGCCGCTTCTCCCGCTTCAGCGTCGAGGAGGCGCGGACCATCAGCAGCTTCATCGGGCGGGGGCTCAACCAGCTGCTCGCCGCGACGTTCCTCACGATCGCGGTGGCCGTCCCCCTGACGGCGAACATGTACTCGGTCAAGTTCCTGGACTTCTTCCTCAAAGACCCCGTGAACATGGGGGTTCTGGGGCTCGTCGTCTTCGCCGCCTGCGAGAACGCCTGGGCCGCGTACCTGATCCGGGACGGATTCGTTCCGACCTTCGCCCTCCAGGTCGCCTTCGGCCTGCTGCTGCTCTGCTCGGCCGCGTTTCTCCCCTACATCTACTACGTCTTCCGCTTCCTCCACCCGAACACCCTGCTCCGGCGGCTGGAGCAGCAGTTCGAGGACGCCATCGCCTCGGCCCTGAACCACCCGGAGCGGCTCGCGTACGATCGCTCGCGCGTGGCGGAGGCGCTCGATCACATCGGCAACGTCGCCATCCGTTCGGTCGACCGGTCCGACCGCAGTACGGCGATCGAGAGCGTGGCGACCGTCGAGCGGCTCGCGGGGACCTACTGGAACGTCAAGGAGCGCCTGCCGGCCGATTGGTTCCGGGCGGAGTCCCAGCTGTTCCAGAGCTTTTCTGCGGAGGCGGTGGCGGAGTTCAGCGCCCGCCGGAGCTGGGTGGAGATGAAGCTGTTCTCGCAGCTGCGGCTGGCGCTGGGGGTGGCGGTGCCCCGATTCCACGACCTCGCCAACCGGGCGGCGAAGGCGCTGCGCCGCCTGGGGCTCGAGGCGCAGGCCTCGGAGGACCCGACGCTCCGTGAGGCGGTGACGGAGTTCTTCAACACTTTCGTCCGGATGACACTCAACACTCGCGACGCCCGATCCGCGTTCACCGTCTTCGGGCAGTACCGCGGGTACGCCGAAGGGCTGAACGCGACGCACCCGGCCCTCACCCTGGAGATCGCGTTCTACTTCTCCTACTACGGCAGGATCGCCCGCGAGACGGGTCTCGTCTTCGTCGCCGAGGCGGTGGCCCATGACATCGGCCGCCTGGTGCGCCGCGCCTGGGAGGCCGGGACGCCGAACCGCCAGCAGCTGCTCGACCGCTTTCTCGACTTCGACGCGGACGCCCAGCCGCCCCTCGTCGGGGCCAACAAGGCGCACGCGATCCTGGCGAGCTACTTCCTGCTCAAGGGCCTCCGAGAGCCGGCCGCGCTCATCCGGGAGAGGCTCTCCTCGCTGCCCCCGGACGTCCTCGGGAGGGTGGTCCGGGAGCTTCCCCGGGTGAGGCGCGAGAAGTACTGGGAGGTCAACGAGCGCCGCATGAACATGGAATACGTGGCCCCCGAGCAGCGCGAGATCCTCCGGCGGTTCCTCGAAGAGCTCGCCCAGGACGCCGGACTGACACGCTATACCCCTTCGAGCAGGCCGGCACAACCGGGGACGGCCACGGCCGACCCTTGACCTTCTGGATCCGACCCCCCCGGGCTATTTGCCGGTCTGCTCGCTCTCAGCGGGAGGAAGCGGCAGGGCGCGCAGCGCGGCGGCGATTTCGCGGCTGAGCTCGGCGATCGCCTCGCTCGCGCCCGTCACCGCCCCTGACGCACCGGCGGCCGTCGGATGCGCACGGTGCGACGTGCGGCGTTGCACGAGCACAGCACCCCTGGGCCCGAGGAGCGCCCAGCGCGCTTCCACGAGGACCGAGCCGTCGGCCTGTCGCGCTACCTCCGTGAGCGTGATGTCCACGCGCTGGTGGACGACCTGGTTGGGCGAGAAAGGAGCGACGACGATCCGGCGTGTCGGGAGGAGGGCCGCCAGGTTCTCAGCCACGACCCTCTGGACGCCCTTCGGGACCGGTTCGCCCCAGCGCGCGAACTCATTCGTCTGGATCTGGCCCGTCGAGGAGCGCCCGGTGATCTGGGGCCGATCGATCCAGCCGGGCACCGTCACCTTCAGGACGCCGACGACGGCCTCCGGGGTCTGGCTGGGGGAGGTGGCCTCCCGGGCCGCCACGGGGTCGAGCACGTAGATCTCGGAGATCTTCGAGCGCTTGAGGCAGCCGCCGAGGAGGACGAGCCCGCCCAGGGCCGGAACGAGAAGGGGCAGGGTCCGCGCACGCATCACTTCTTCTCCTTAGGCTCGGGCTTGCCCTGGAGCAAGGCCTCCGGTTGCTGCTGCAGCGTGTCGACCAGGAAGCGCAGGGACTTCATGAGCTCGCGCATCTCGTCGAGCGTCTGCGCGGCCTCGAGCTGCGTCTCCGCCGTGCGCTCGACGTTGCGGTCGACGGTGGCCAGCGTGCGGTTGATGTTGTCGCCGCTCGACTGGAGGGACTTCAGGGTGTCGTTGGCAGCGGTCATGGTCGTGCGCGTGTCGGCGAGGAGCCCGTCCACGTTGTCCATCGTCCTGTTCGCCCGCTTCAGCGTCTGGTTGGCGGTCGCCATGGCGGTCCGCAGGTTCGCCACCGCCCCGCGCAGGTCGCCGGAATCGAGGAGCCCCTGGGCGCTCTGGAGGGTGTCCCGGAGCTGGGTCACGAGCTCGTCGATCGGTACCTCGGAGATCTTCTTGAGCGTCTCCTCGATCCTCTCGTTCAGCCGCTCCATCCCAGTTGCCGCGGTCGGCACCTCGGGGTACGGCGTCTCGATCCCGGCAAAGCGCGCCTCACGCTCGGGGTGAAAGTCGAGCTCGATCGACTTCTGGCCGGCGATTGGGCTGCTGGACTTCAGCTCCGCCCGCAGTCCCTCGGCCACCTGCTGCCGGACGACCTCCGCGTCGCTCAGGCTCGCGACGCGGGCGACCCCTCCGAGCGTCTTGATCGACCCCCGTCGCACCTCGATGACAACCATGATCCCCACCTGGTGGCCCCTGCCGGTGAAGAACAGCTCCACTTCCTTGACCTGGCCGATCTGCACGCCGCGCATCGTGACCGGCGAGCCCTCCTTGAGCCCGCTCGCGGCGCCGGGGAGGAACACCACCCACGTGCGCCACGGGGTGAAGAGGCCGCCCGAGCTGATGGCCATCAGGCCCGCCACCAGCAGGAGGACGGCGGCGATCACGAACATGCCGACGAGCCGGGGGCGCAGCCTCCCGCTCACGACCTCCCCCTCGTCAGGAACGCGCGGACCTTCGGGTCCGGGCAGTGGTCGCGCAGCTCTTCGGGACGTCCCCTGGCGATCATGGTCTTCTTCTCCGCGTCGAGGAACAAGGCGTCGTCGGCGAGGGCGAAGATGCTCGGCAGCTCGTGCGACACGAGCACGATCGTGGCGCCCATGGCGTCGCGCAGCCCGAGGATGATGTCATCGACGCGGCGCGAGTTCAGCGGGTCGAGCAAAGCCGACGGGTCGTCGAAAAACAGGATGTCGGGGTCGAGGGCGGTGGCGCGGGCGAGGGCGGCGCGGATGCGCACGCCCTCGCTCACCTGCGAGGGGTAGCGCTGCTCGTACCCGCGCAGGCCCATGATCGCGAGCTTGAGCGCGGCGACCTCGTCGGCCTCGCGGTCGGAGAGGGCCGTGTTCAGCCGCAGCTTGAGCGCGACGTTCTCGAGGAGCGTCATCTCGGAGATGAGCACCGCGCCCTGGAAGAGGATGCCGAAGCGGTGCTTCATCCGCTCGCGGTCGGGCTCGGCGGCACCCCAGAAACTCTCCCCGTCGTAGAGCACTTCCCCGGCGGCGGGTCGCTGCAGGCCGGCCATGTGCCGGAGCAGAAGGCTGCGACCGGAGCCGCCGTCACCCACGATCGCGAAGATCTGGCCCGCCGCGACTTCGAAGCCGAGGTCGCGCTGGACGACTTCGCCCCCCACGCTGATGGTGAGCCCGCGAACCTCGATCCGGGCAGGTGAGTCCATCCCCACCGCTCCTAGAGCTTCACCCACTTGAAGATGAGCGTGATCGCCGCGTCGCTGACGACAACACCGACTACCGCCGCCACCACGGCCTTGCGGACTGCCCATCCGACCGCGCCGGCCGTGCGCCCGCTGTGCAGGCCGTAGTAGCCCGCCACCAGGCCCGTCACGACGCCGAAGGCCAGGCCCTTGATGAGGCCCGCCAGCATGTGCTTGTGGGTGAGCACCGCCCTCGTGCGCTCGATGTACTCCTGGGCCGGCAGGCCCGCCACGGTCACTCCCACGAACAGCCCGCCGAGGAGCCCGAGCACGTTCGCGTAGACGACCAGCAAAGGTCCGGCTATCGCGAGAGCGAGGACGCGAGGCGCGATCATGTAGTCGAAGGGGTCCACGCCGACGACGCGCAGGACGTCCACCTCCCTGTACGCCACCATCGAGGCGATCTCGGCAGCGATCGCCGAGCCGAGGCGGCCGGCGATCGCGATCCCGACCATCAGTGCGCCCATCTCGCGGAGCACGGCGATCGAGACGATGCGGGCGACGAGCGGCGTGGCGCCTAGCTTCTCCAACTGCCCGGTGGTGATCAGGGCGAGCACGGCGCCAATCGCGAAGCCCAGGACCGCCACGACCGGCAGCGTCTCGACGCCGGCCTGCTGGAGCAGGTGCAGGAAGCGCGTCCGCAGTCGTCGCGTGCGGCCGAGCAGCATGCGGACGCAGGAAAGCACCGTCGAGCCCAAGAAGTCGAGCTTCCCGCCGAGCGAGCGGAACCAGTGGATGGTCCACCAGCCGATGCCCTCCGTCCACGGCTCCGCTCCGCGCGCCGCTCTCCGCCTCTCGCGCGGTGATCGATCAGCGAGCGCCCGCTGCGCTCCGCCTTCGAGGACGGCCCCTTGTCGCGCCAGCTCGAGCAGCCGAAGCACCTCTTTCGGCAGGCCCGAGGTCTCGAGTTCGACCTCGCGCGTCAAACAGGAATCGTGGACCCTGGCCAGGAACACTACGAGGCTCGTGTCCCAGCGCTCTACGCCTGCGGCGTCGAAGCGCAGCTTGCGGGGCCGCGGCGATGCCTCGAGAGCCTCTGCCACCTCCGCCACCGAGCGGAGCCCGTCACGGAGACCCCAGGTCCCGGACAGGCGGACGACCGCCGCGCCGCCGTCGCGGGAGACGGATACCGTGGGAGGAGATGCGGTGTTCATTCGTTCGGGGCCGTCACGCCCCGGCGGGCGGGGCGATGATATCCCAGACCCACGTCAAGCAGCGCCCGCCGCTCCTCCTCTAGGGTAGACTTTCGCCGGCGCGAGATACGTAGCGGCGTGCCGACCTAGGCCTAGTCGCTGCGTCCTTGCCTACGGAGGCGTAGGGCCGAACTTACCTACGCTGCGCCGCATCCTGCTTCTTCAGCCGGTTCGCCCCCGCCGGCTGGGCCGCCCGCAGGGATGTGCAAGCCAGGCTGGCGGGGCGGCGGGCCCGTGACGCCGAGCCCCCTCGACGCGATCCGGGCCGCCCTGCTCGCGCGCGTGGAGCTCGCGCGAGACCTCGAGTTCGACGCCGAGGGTCCACGACCGCCTCGCGGCCGCCGCTGCGGCCGTCGACGAGCTCGAACTCGAAGGCCGCCTGCGGGCCCACCTGTGGGAGATGTTCCGCTCCGGGGCTTACGAGCTGTTCCCCATGCTCCCGGCGCTCCGCGATCGGGCGCAGTTGCCGCGGCTCAGGCCGGCGCCGCGCATGCCCGTCGGGCAGAAGGTCGTCAGCATCACGAAGGGTCGCGCGAGCGAGTAACCCGCGCTCGCTAGTCAGCCTGCATCTGCTTGGTCCTGCTGCTGGTGATTCACGACGGAGGGTCTCCCGCTAGCACCCCTTATCGATCACCGCGGCCGCATTGGTGACGGCCATCAGCACGAGATTCGCTTGCTGGCCCAAAGCGGTCGGCAGCGAAGGTAATGCGAGCGATAGGTTCGCGGTCTGTTGAGCGCCACTCGTACGGTACTGCTGAAGCAATGGCATCAGGATGTTCTGTTTACTGACTCCCGGAGACTTGGACAGCTGCTGCAACTGACATACGCCTGACAACGACAAAGAGTTGTCCTCCAGCGCCATTGCCGCAGCGAAGAAGAGAGCCGTAGCGGTTTGCTGCTGCGACGTCATGCGCGAGCGCAATGGCTCGGCGGCTTTCGCGTAGAGATTCAGTGACTGCGTGATTCGATCCGATGCCTCTCCCAACCGAGTGGCTTGATCATCCGCTGGGGGAGGGAATGACAGCCCTGAAAGGGCCAGCGCCACGATCAGCATTCGCATTGCACCGTCCTCCGGTCGCGGAAGTCTGCGGGTCGACGTCGAACTGCCGGCCGCGAACTGTCGGCATGACACTGGGTTGAGCTGCGAACCTCCATCGCTTGCGCCGGCTTCGTCAGCCAACCCATTCTCACGCCGCCCTCGCGCATTCTCTACAGCGCAGGATTGGTGCTTACCTGCACTCGAATGTCGCCGTCGTAGACGAACTCGCCAAACAGCTTCTCAGGAGCGGGCGACGCCATATGCCGATCGCCGTCCATCGAGTAGTACCGATCGAGGGTCCCTCTAGGCACCAGAACGTAGTGCAGCACGTGGGATGCGCTTCCCGAGAGCCCCTTCGGCAAAACCCGCTTGGGGGCGTAAGTGACGAGGAGTTCGGCCTCAGTTGCGAGGGCTTCGACGACGCGCGGCTCATCGTATACCGTTGTGGCGAGGCGAAAATCATCGCGGTGAATAATTGGGAGACTTGCCCTTTGGTTCAGAATCGGTGACTCAACCAAGAGGTACCCATAAGGGTCCATTGCTCCCGCAGCCTTCACGCGATCATTCGGGCCGACTGTCGTGCCAGCCCTGTCGAATTCACAGACCCTGAATACCTGGCGCACTATGTCAGCCCACGAAAGCTGCTGGCCCACTACCGGCACTATGCTGCGGGGATCAACACCAGTTGCGGCGGTGATCGCCGCCCTCTGTCTCTCTTGCGCAGCACCGATACGTGCAGTAGCTGCAGCGTGGTCGCTTCGGTCGAGGTCCGCCTCGATCAAAGCCCGTTCCTGTGGGCTGAGGCCGAGTCGGTCGAGCTCTCGCTCGTAACGACGGCGCCGCCACCCAAAGAGATCCACAGCAACCTCCAGCAGACTCTCGCACGCCAATACGGGCATGCGTCGACCGCATCCGTGTCGGCCTGTCACGAGGATAACCTGCGAAGCTCCGTCGCTGTCGGCTTCGTCAGGTTCATCCTGTCGTTAGGCGCCCCCTGCCTCCTTGAGCTCCACGACCCCTCGCGCAACCAGATAAGTCATGAGGTCTGGGCGAAGAGCAACAGCTCCGTCCTTGAACGATTGCCCGAGAACTACCGCGACGACCTGCAGGGCACTCTTGTAGCCGCGCGCCGCATCGGTAGCAAGCTGGCCATGAGGCTGGTAAAACAGGTGAAGATATCGCCTGCGAATCTCCCGTATGTCGTCGAACGCTGCCTTCGCATCGTCATCGATCAACCCGAGTACATGCAGCACCTGGGTACGCCTTTCCTGACCCAGCCTCTCGAAGGTACTACCCAGAAGTGCTCTTTGGGCGGTCTGGTCCAAGGGCTTCTGCTGCAACGCGACCTTGGAAATGTCCCACAGAAGGATTGCTACCATCTCCCCGACCATGCCGCAGAGAGCGATGCAGCCGAGATAGTTTCCGAGGGCGTAGCTCCCCTTTGCGTGACGAAGGGGCCACACCAGCTTGTCAAGGATGCTCTGCTCGGCCGGCGCAACGAACAACGGGTCCGGCACGGCAGCGATCTCGCGGTAGCGCGCCACAAATGCAGCGCAGCCCTTCTCCATCTCTGGGGCAAAGAGATAGTCAAGTATGCGTTCGGGAGGTGGGTCGTCTGGGCGTTCGCCTGGCACAAGCTCGTCGATGTCGAAGCACTTCAGGGGATTTATCCATGCCCTAAACAACGCCATCGCTTCTCCCGATATCGTGCCGCCTAACACTGGGGATCACCTGCAAGGGCCGCGGTTCTCGTCGCCGGCGCGGACCTCGGCAGGTGCATTCCCCTTGTTGGGCCGCACGTCACTTATCGAAGCCTAAATATGCTTCGCAACTCCTGGTCGATAAGGCGGTGAACCACGCAGAGGCTGCATCTCCGCGTCCACTTCCTTCGCTCAGCCTTGAACTTGTTCCGTGAAGGCTGGAAGCGATGAATAGCAAGGCACTCGAGGGCAGGTAAGACCCGACGGCCCCTGGCGGAGTACACATCGACCCGCGTCACACCGCCAAACCAGTGCTTCTCAAAATGGCTCGAGATGCGCCGACCGGACCGCGCAGTCTTCCCAACATACACGCAGTGACGGCGGCGCCAGAACACATAAACGTAGGTGCTGGGCCGCAGATGTGCATCAAACCACTGATTGAAGGAGCGACGCTTTGCATCAGCACCACGCCCCTTGCCGCGCTTGGCGTGCCAGCTTCTTCGCTGGACTACACCGTCCTCAAAATCGTCCCGTGCCAGTTTCGCGGCGAGAGCATCGGAGGCGAGGTCCTGAAGAGTGGTGGCAACACGCCGGACGTGGGCGCGCCCAAGAGCAGGTGGCCGGCCCGGGCGGGGTCCCTCAACGGCGGACCGGAGCCAGTGCGTACGACGGCGAAACAGCCGGTCAAGCTCGCTGCGAAAGCGCGTGGCGGCATGCTTTGGCATCAGGGCGATTGGTCTAGCGCGTGAGCCACTGCTCGGACTCCCTCATGTCGGCCCTACACTTGGAATCCAGAACTGGGCAATTGTAGTAGCCCCTGCAGGATCGGAGAAGCATCCAGTGATTCCCGGGGGCCGCGGGGGTCGGTCCGGGGAGGACCCTTGGGCTGCAGAGCTGGCCCCGGGAACGGAGGCCATCTCCTTCAGGATTGCGCGCGCCTCATGAGGCACGCTCGAGGCACGCAACGAAAACGGGACCCTTTCGGGTCCCGCGTTGTCGTCTGTAATCCATTGATTATGAATGGTCGGGGCGAGAGGATTCGAACCTCCGACCTCTTGGTCCCGAACCAAGCGCTCTAGCCAGGCTGAGCCACGCCCCGACGGTCGGTTGAAACCCAAAGATAGCACGCGCCCGGCCGCGAGGCCAAGAAGCGACGGCGACGCTCTAGCGTTCCCCGAAGTGGTTGAGGTCGTCCTTCCAGGTCCGCAGGACGGGCATGACCGCGTGGTGGGTGGTATCGCTCTGCAGCGGGGTCACGGAGACGAAACCCTTGCGGACGGCGAAGATGTCCGACATGTCGTCGCTCACCCACCGATCGCGCCCTTCCTCGATCCAGTAGTAGGTGCGGTGCCGGGGGTCGAGCCCCTCGAAGATCGATTGCTCGTGCTCGCGCCGTCCCTGCACCGTGATCGCCACTCCCACGAGGGGTCCCCCGGGGACGTTGACGTTCAGGAGGGTGCGCTCGGGCAGGCCTTTGTCGAGGACTTGGGCGGCCAGCGAGTGCGCGAAACGGGCGGCCGGGCCGAAGTCCATCTCGGACCGCGCGGCGAGAGAGATGGCGAGCGAGTGCACGCCGAAGAACGTGCCCTCGCGCGCTCCCCCCACGGTGCCGGAGTAGAACACGTCGTCGCCGAGGTTGGCGCCGCGGTTGATCCCGGAGACCACGAGGTCGGGCCGGCGCGGGAGGAGCTTCACGATCGCGAGGTTCACGCAGTCGGCGGGGGTGCCGTCCACGGAGTGCACGTTTGGCTCGATGCGCTCCGCCCGCAGCGGATGCTTGAGGGTCAGCGACTGGGCGCACGCGCTGACCTCTCGGTCGGGGGCGACCACGTGCACCTCCCCCAGCGGGCGCAGGGCCGCGGCGAGGGCCCGGATGCCCGGGGCGTGCACGCCGTCGTCGTTCGTGACGAGGATGAGGGGGGTAGTCACAAAAAAGAACCCCGGGTGGTTTCACCCGGGGCGGTAGAAAAACTCAGGAGTTTGGTCGGGATGCCCGGATTTGAACCGGGGACCACCTGCACCCCAAGCAGGTGCGCTACCAGGCTGCGCTACATCCCGAGGTGAGAACGATCATCAGGCTTTTTTATCACTGCGGTTCAGGAGAGTCAATATTTCGCGCAGCTGCTCGCGCACTTCCGACATGATCGCGCGCCCCTGCTCGTCGCGCGCCGCGGGCACGGGCGGAGGCGTCGGCGTGTTCGCGGGGGACGGGGAGAGAGCGCTTGGGGGCGTCGGGGCCGGGGTATTCGCGGGTGTGTTCCCAGGCGTCGACGTGCGCCCCGACATCTCCGCCTCGAGCCGCTTCTTCGCTCCCGCGATCGTGAAGCCCTCCTCGTAGAGGAGCTGCTTGATGCGCAGGACCGTCTCGATGTCGCGACGGCGGTAGATGCGCTGTCCCGAGCTGTTCTTCGCGGGGGCGAGGGCCGGGAACTCCGACTCCCAGTACCGCAGCACGTAGGGCTGCGTGTCGGTGATCTCGCAGACCTCCCCGATCTTGAAGAAGAGCTTGTTGGGGATCTCCTTGTCCATCTCGGGTGGGGCCGGAGTCTACTCGATGACGGCGGGAGCGAAGAGCTTGGAGGGGCGGAAAACTACGGAGCTGCGCGGCTTGATCAGCATCTCCTCCCCTGTCTGGGGATTGCGCCCACGGCGCTCCCGCTTCCGCCGGACCAGGAATGTCCCGAACCCCGTGATCTGAACCTTCTCGCCGTCACCGAGATGTCGCTTGATGGACTCGAAGATGATCTCGACGAGTCGAGCGGCCTCCCGGTTTGAAATCCCCCCGTGACGATCGTACACAATCCTGGCGATGTCGGCCTTCGTCATGGAGCCCGGGGCCACTCTCCGGAGATGCACGAAAAGTCAGGATTTGCAGCTACTTACGAACAAAATTTCAAGGATTATATGAGAGCACTACAGGCATGTCAAGAACAAAGCGTAAGCCCCTTGTCAAGAGCGCGCGGGTGAGCGCCGTCGCGCCCGGACCTTGAGCACGAGGGGGGTCCCCTCGAACCCGAAGGCCTTCCGGATCTCGTTCTCCAGGTAGCGCTTGTACGAGAAGTGGAGGTCCACCGGGTGGTTGATCGACAAGGCGAACGTGGGGGGGGACACCCCGATCTGGCTTGCGAAGAGGATCTTAACCGGCTTGTTTCCCTTGGCCGGCCTGGGGGTGTGCCTCTCCGCGGCCCGGGCGAGCATGCGGTTCAGCTCCCCCGTCGTCACCCTCTGCTGCCGGGCCGCCTGGACCCTCTCTACCGCCTTCAAGAGGGCCCCAATCCCCTTCCCCGACCGGGCGGAAACGAGCACCACCGGAGCCCACGGCAGGAACTTGAGGTGGTCGCGGACGTCCTGCTCGAACGCCTTGGCCTTCAGGGAGCGCTCGTCCGCGAGATCCCACTTGTTGACGGCGAGGACGACGCCGCGGCCGGCTTCCACGACGTAGCCGCCGATCGCGGCGTCCATTTCGCGCAAGCCCTCCCCCGCGTCCACGATCAGCACGGCCACGTCGCAGCGCTCGATGGCGTGACGGGCCTGCACGACGCTGACGTGGTCCACGTTTTCCTTCAGCAGCCTCACGCGCCGCAAGCCCGCGGTGTCGACGAGCAGGAAGCGGCGACCGTCGCGCTCGAACGGGCTGTCCACCGTGTCCCGCGTGGTGCCGGGGATCGACGAGACGACCGCGCGCTCGCGGCCCAGCAGCCGGTTGAGCAGCGACGACTTCCCCACGTTCGGCCGGCCCACGAGGGCGAGCTTCAGCGGCGGCTCCTCCTCCTCGACCTCGACTCGGGGCACGCCCTCGAGCGCCGCGTCGAGCAGGTCTCCGACACCCTGGCCGTGCTCCGCGGAGACCGCGAGCATCCGATCGAAGCCCAGAGGCGCGAACTCCAGGGTCCCGTCCGAATCCCCCTCGACCTTGTTCACGGCTACGAGCACGCGCTTGCCGTCGTGTCGGAGCTCGCGCGCGATGGCGGAGTCGTCGGGCAGGAGGCCGGCGCGCGCGTCCACCACGAGGAGGACCACGTCGGATTCTTCGATGGCGCGCTTCGCCTGCTCCGCGGCCGGCCCCAGGAGAGGGTCGTCCGTGTCGAGGAGGAGCCCGCCGGTGTCGATCAGCTCGAAGGCGGCCCCCTGCCACGTCACCTGCGCGTAGTTGCGGTCGCGGGTGGAGCCGGGGCGGGCATCGGTGATCGCCTTGCGGCGGCCGCAGATCCGGTTGAAGAGCGTGGATTTGCCCACGTTCGTGCGGCCGACGAGTGCGATCTTGGGCAGAGGAACCATATTCAGTGCGGGTTTGACACCCCGAACGGGCTACTCCTATAATACGAGCCACTTAGAAGGAGGTCCATCTCCCATGATCAAGGTGGACATCATCAACGAAGTCTCGAAGGCGGCCGACATCACGAAAGTCAAGGCAGAGGTGGCCGTCGAGGCCGTGCTCGAGGCGATGAAGGACTCCTTGATGCGTGGAGACCGGATCGAGCTGCGCGGCTTTGGCGTCTTCCAGGTCAAGCCGCGCAAGCGCGGCATTGGCCGCAACCCTCGCACGGGCAAGGAAGTGAAGATCCCTCCCGGAAGGACCATCCGCTTCAAGCCTGGCAAGGACCTGCAGAACCTGAGCCTCTAGCCGGCAGCCGCTTTTCTGTCTTCCCGAGCTCCGTACCCCGAACCCGCGCCTGACCCTTCCTCTCCGGAGCGCCAGGATCGGGATCCGTACGCCCGCCCCCCGTGGGTGCTCGTTCCGCTGCCGGGCCGGAGCCCGTCGGTCTGGAAGGAGTACGGCCGGAATGCCGTCCTCCTCGTCCTCACCGCCCTGTCCATCTACCTGCTCTGGGGACCCGTTTTCGCGTTGAGCCTCCTCGCGATCCTCATCTCCCACGAGATGGGCCACTACCTCTACTGCCGGTACTATCGCGTCGACGCCACGCTTCCCTTCTTCATTCCCTTCCCCCTGGGATTCGGGACGCTCGGCGCGTTCATCCGGATCCGGTCGCCCTTTCCGAACCGGAAAGCGCTCTTCGACATCGGTGCCGCGGGCCCCTTCGCCGGCTTCATCGTCTCACTACCGGTCCTCTATTTCGGAATTCGCGAGGCCGTGCTCTCTCCGACCGCTTCCCTCGCGGAGGGCCTCTCGCTCGGCGAGCCTCTGGTCTTCCAAATCGCCGCTCGCCTGATGCTCGGCCCGATCCCGGACGGGATGACGCTCTCGATCGGTCCGCTGGGTCTCGCCGCCTGGTTCGGCCTCTTCATGACCGCGCTGAACCTCATGCCGATCGGGCAGCTCGACGGAGGACACGTCACCTACTCCCTGCTGCCACGCTGGGCTCCGACCGTCTCGCGCGTCGCCTCCTGGGTGTGCGTCGGGCTCATCTACTTCGGACCGAACTGGATCGTCTGGTCGATCCTCGTGCGCGTGCTGGGGCGCCGGCACCCGCCGACGCTGAACGACGCGGCCCCCGCGGGGCGGGCTCGGGCCTGGCTCGGCGTCTTGAGCCTCGTGGTCTTCGCCCTCTGTTTCGTCCCGAACCCGATCGTTTTCTCCTGGGCCGACCTCTTCGACGCCTTCCGCGATCTCCTCACATCACGCTGACCGGGTCGACGTCCACGGCCACCCCCGGCCAGCGGACTTCGCCGTAGCGAGTCACGAGCGCCCGGCGGACTGCCTCGCGCATCGCCGGGCGCGAGCCCTTCAGAACGATCTGAAAGCGGTGCTCCTGGCGCAGTCGCGCCAAAGGGGCATGGGCCGGACCCAGGACCCGATACCGGCCAGGGGCGCGTTCTCGCAGGTCTTTCGCGAGCGCTTCGGCCTCGCGCGCCCCTTTCGCCGGCTCCCGCGCCCTCACGATCAGGTTCACGAGGGCGGCGACCGGGGGGTAGCCCATCGTGCGCCGGAACTGCGTCTCGCGCTCGTGGAACGCGGAGTAGTCCTGGGCACAGGCCGCCACGATCGCGTAGTGGTCGGGGAGGTGGCTCTGCAGGATCACTTCCCCCGCCACGTCCCCGCGCCCGGCCCGGCCCGCGACCTGAGTGAGCAGCTGGAACGTCCGCTCCGCCGACCGGAAGTCCGGAAGGCCCAGCCCCACGTCGGCGTCCACTACGCCCACGAGGGTTACGCGCGGGAAGTCGTGCCCCTTGGCGATCATCTGCGTGCCCACGAGCACGTCCGTCTCCCCCGCCTCGAACGCCGCGAGCGTGCGTGCGAGGTTTCCTCGCCGAGAGGCCTGGTCGCGGTCCAGCCGATCCACCCGTGCCTTGGGGAAGGCGGCGCGGACCGCTTCCACCACCCGCTCGGTACCGAATCCCGTGAGGCGCAGGTACTCGCCGCGGCACGTGGGACACGCCGACGGCGCCTTCACGTCGTGACCGCAGTAGTGGCAGAGCGCCCGCCGTCCCGACCCGTGGACCGTGAGGGCCACGGAGCAGTTCGGGCACGTCGCCTGGGCCCCGCACTCCCGGCAGAGGAGGCACGTCGCGTAGCCGCGGCGGTTGAGCAGGAGGAGCGTTTGCTCGCGCCTGGCGAGGCGGGCCTCCATCCCGTCCCGCAGGGCCGGGCTCAGGATCGCGTCCCCGCCGGCGCGTAGCACCGCCCGGCGGTCCACGATCTCGACATGCGGCAGCCCCTGCGGTCCCACGCGAGAGGGCATCGAGAGCGCCCGGTATTTTCCCTTGCGCGCATTCGCCTCCGATTCCACCGACGGGGTGGCCGATCCCAGGACGACGGGGACCGCCTCGAGCCGCGCGCGCACCACCGCCGCGTCCCGCGCGTGGTAGCGCGGGCTGTCTTCCTGCTTGTAGGCCGTCTCGTGCTCTTCGTCCACCACGATGAGCCCCAGGTCGGGCACGGGGGCGAAGAGCGCGGAGCGCGCGCCCACCACCACGCGCGCGTCGCCCTCTCGAATGCGCCACCACTGGTCGTGGCGCTCTCCCGCCGCGAGCTCGCTGTGCTGCACCGCCACCGTCGCCCCGAAGCGGGCGGAGGCCGCGCGCACGAGCAGGGGCGTGAGTGCGATCTCGGGGACGAGCAGGATCGCTCCCCGCCCGCGCGCGAGGGCCTCCTCGACCGCGCGGAAATAGACCTCGGTCTTCCCGCTGCCCGTGATCCCGTGCAGGAGGAAAGGCGCGAAGCCGCCGCCCCGGACCGCCTGCCGCACGGGCTCGAGCACGCGCTCCTGGTCGGCCGAAGGGACGAGATCGACCGCTTCCCTCGGGGGCAGCCCCTCCGGCGCACGGACGTCGCGCTCGCTCTCGAGGCGCAACACCCTCCGCTCCGCCAATCTCGTCACCGCCGCGCGCAGGGACGGGCGATCCCGAACGAGATCCGCGACGCGGGCTCGGCCCTGCGCGCGGCGGAGCCTTGCCACCACTTCCGCCTGGGCCGTTCCCTTCGTTCCTGAATCGTTGTCGATGAGGACGGCGACCTGAAGCTCCTGAAAGCCTGGCGTCTTCAAGTCCTGCTCGACGACGATCGCCCCTTCGCGGCGCAAACGGGCGAGACGTGCCGTCGGGTCCTTGCCGAGACGCCGGGCGATCGTCGAGACGGGCAGGGCGCGCTCGCGCACCCATTCGACGATCTCGTCAGTCTCGGGTTCCCGCGCTCGCGCGAGCCTCACCACCGCCTTCGAAGCCCGAATCCCCGCCGGGGGGAGGACGAGGCGGTAGCACTCTCCCGGAGGCGCCAGGTAGTGGTCGGCCATCCACGCCGCGAGGTCGAGAAGCGGCGGGGGCACGAGTGCCGTCTCGTCGAGGACCTGCACGACGTCCTTGAGCGCGATCCCCGCGCGCGCCTGCGCCGGACCCGTCACCATCCCGATGATGCGCCGGCTCCCGAAGGGCACGAGGACGCGCACGCCGCGCTCGGGAGCCGCTTCGCCCTCGGGCAGGCGATACGTGAACGCGGACTGGACGGGCAGGGGCAGCGCGACGTCGACGAGTGCGGACATCGTCCGGCTACTCTATCGTCGCGGCGGGCACGACGAGGTCCGGCGTCAGCCGCGCCCGAGGATCTCCCGCACGACCTTCATGTCCTCCCAGACTTCCTTCTTCGCCCCGGGGTTCCGGAGAAGGTAGGCGGGATGGTACGTGGGCATGACGGTGATGCCCTGGAACTGCCCGAGCCGGCCGCGGAGGCGCGTGATGGGCTCCGCGGTCTTGAGCAGCCACTGCGCGCCGAACTTGCCGAGGCCCACGATCACCTTGGGCCCGATGGCCGCGATCTGCTTCTCGAGGAAGGGATGGCAGGCGAGCACCTCGTCCGGCTCGGGGTTGCGGTTCTGGGGCGGCCGGCACTTCAGGATGTTCGCGATGAACACGTCCTCGCGCTTCAGGCCCATGGCCTCGATGATCTTCGTGAGGAGCTGTCCCGCCTTGCCCACGAAGGCGAGGCCCTGCTCGTCCTCGTCCCCCCCGGGCGCCTCGCCCACGAACATCAGCTCGGCTCGCGCGTTCCCCTGGCCGAAGACGATCGTCTTCCGCGTCTTCGCGAGGCGGCAACGCTGACAGTCTCCAAGCTCCTCCCGAACCCGCTCGAGCGTCGCTGGCTTGTCGGTCGTGGCGGCCGCGGAAATCGTAGCGAGTCCCGGCGACGCGAGCTCTGAGCCGGCCCGGTCCACCCTGGGGGGCAGCCCGATTGAGGTCAGAGCCGCGTAGAACCTCGCCCTCTCGGCGAGATCGAGGAGGATCTCGTCCCGCTCGCTCAACTCTTCCCCGAGCCCACTTGCTCGCGCGTCCGCGCTCGCAGCGCCAGGACGCGATCGAGGATCCGCTCGGCGAGCTCTCGCTTGGTGGAGAGTCCCACCTCGTCCTCGTGTCCCTCTCTGTCGATGAGCATCGCCGCGTTCGTCTCCCCCCCGAAGCCCGCCCCGTCCCGGGTGACGTCGTTGGCGACGATGAGGTCCAGGTTCTTCTCCGCGAGCTTCTTGCGCGCGTTCTCCCGGAGATGGTCGGTTTCCGCGGCAAAGCCCACGAGAAGCCGCGTGCCCTTCTTGGCTCCGAGGCCGCGCAGGATATCGGGCGTGCGCACGAGCTCGAGGGCCGTCGCTCCCTCGCGCTTCTTGACCTTGCGCGGAGCCACCTCGGCCGGACGGTAGTCCGAGACCGCCGCCGCCATCATCACCACGGTGGCCGTGTCCGCGTGCGTCTCCACCGCGGCCGCCATCTCCTCCGCGGATCGGACGCCGACGTACTCGACACCGGAGGGCGGGAGGAGGGCGGTGGGACCGGAGACGAGCACGACCGTGGCACCGCGGTCCCGCGCCGCCTCCGCGAGGCGATAGCCCATGCGGCCGGTGGAGCGGTTGGAGACGAATCGGACGGGGTCGATGTCCTCGACCGTGGGACCCGCCGTCACGAGCACGGTCTCTCCCGCGAGGTCGCGGCGACGGGCGAGGAGCCGTGTCGCCGCCTCCACGATGTCCCCCACCTCGGCGAGCCGGCCCTTGCCCAGCCAGCCGCACGCGAGGTAGCCCGACCCCGGCTCGATCACGACGACACCCCGCGCGCGCAGGATGTCCAGGTTCTCCACGACCGCGGGGTGCTCGAACATGTTGACGTTCATGGCGGGGGCCACGGCCACACGGGCCTTGGTGGCGGTGTAGAGCGTGGAGAGCGCGTCGTCCGCGATACCCCGGGCGAACTTCCCGATGGAGTTCGCGGTGGCGGGGGCCACGAGCAGGAGGTCGGCCGCGTCGGCGAGGCTGATGTGACGGATGTCGCCCTGCGCGCCGAGCGCGAACTGGTCGAGGAAGACCGGGTGCCGGGAGAGCGCCTCCATCGTCATCGGGCTCACGAAGCGCGTGGCCGCTTCCGTCATGACGACGTGCACGTCCACGTCCCGCTTCTGGAGCTCGCGCAGGACCTCGGCCGCCTTGTAGGCGCCGATGCAGCCGGTTACGCCGAGAACGACGACGGGCATGTGCTCCTCGAGCGGGAACGCCTACTTCTTGTCCTCGGGCGTCTCGTCCTTGACCTCCCAGGAGATGGCCTGGGCGAGGGTCTCCTCGATGGCCACCCGCGTCGACTTCCGGCTCCGCGTGTCCACCCGGGGCTTCGCCCCGTTCTGGAGCTGCTTCGCCCGCTGCGACGCGACGGTGATGAACCGGAACTTGCTGTCGACGTCCTTGGGGAGGATGAGCTGCTGCGTGTCCTTCATTTGTCGGCTTTCTCCTTCTGGAATGTCATGAGTACGGTGCGGGCCTTCTCCTGCATGCGGCTCGTCCGGCAGCGCGCGGCCCGGATCACGCACTTCAGGCTCTCGACGCAGGCGTCGAGGTCGTCGTTGACGATCGCGTAGTCGTAGACGCCGTAGAGGCCCATCTCCTCGCGGGCGGCGTCGAGACGCTGGCGGATCGACGTGCTCGAGTCCAGCCCCCGGCCGCGCAGTCGCCGCTCCAGCTCCTCGTAGGACGGGGGGAGGATGAAGACGGTGACCGCGTCCGGCAGCTTGCGGCGCACGAGGTCCGCGCCCTGGACGTCGATGTCGAGCAGGAGGTCGACGCCTTCCCGGCCCGCCCGCTCCAGCTCGGCGAGGCCGGTGCCGTAGAGCTGCCCGTGGACCTGCGCCCACTCCAGGAGCTTGCCCTGGTCGCGCAGCGCCTCGAACGCGGCCCTCTCGACGAAATAGTAGTCCACCCCGTCCCTCTCGTCGCCGCGCTGCGTGCGCGTCGTGTGGGACACCGAGAACCGGATCTGTCCCACCTCTCGGAGCACCCGCCCGAGGACGGTGGACTTGCCCGCCCCCGAGGGTGCCGAGACCACGAACACGCTGGTGGCGCGGTCACTCAACGTTCTGGACCTGCTCGCGCAGACGCTCGATCTCGGCCTTCAGGTTCACGACCTCCTGCACGAGGGCGGCGTCCGCCGCCTTGCTTCCGATCGTGTTCGCCTCGCGCATCATCTCCTGGCCGAGGAAATCCAGCCGCTTCCCCGCGGGGGCGCCCCCCTCGAAGAGGCCGCGGGCCATCGCGAGGTGGCTGCGCAGCCGCTGCAGCTCCTCGGCCACGTCGTGGCGCTCCACCGCCCGCACCACCTCCTGGTACAGCCGCGCGTCCTCGAGGCCCAGCTCCGCCGTCGCCTCCCGCACGCGCGCGAGGAGAGACGCGCGTCGGCCCTCGCGCGCGGAACCGGACATCGCCTCGATGCGATCCGCGCTGGATGCGACGCTGGCCATCCCTCGCTCGAGGTCGTCACGAAGCCGTTCGCCTTCCGCCCGCCTCATCACCACGAGATCCTTCAAGGCCGCGTCCACGAGCCCGAGGATCCGGCCCCGCGGCTCTTCCGGCAGCTTATTCTCGACTTCCACGCGCTCGAGGGCTCCCGGAAACCGCATCAGGTCGGAAACCGCGACCCCGCCGTCAAGGCCGAACTCGTTCTGCATGTCGCGCAGGGTGCGCACGAGGGAGGCGACGAGAGCCTGCGAGGCCACGACGGATTCCCCCTGGCCCGGGGGGAACGCCGCCTGCACGACGACCTCGACCCTTCCGCGGCCGACGGCCTTCTGTACGAGCTCCTTGATGTCGCGCTCCAGGGGCTGGAGCCTCCGGGAGAGATGGACGCTCAGGTCCAGGAAGCGGTGGTTGAGGCTCTTGACCGTGACGGACGCCCGCACCGCCTCCGACTCCACGGAGGCGCTGCCGTAGCCGGTCATGGAGTGGATCATACGGCCCCCTCCTCCGGCCCCGGCGAGAACTGCAGCTCGTGAAGCCGGCAGTAGATCCCGTTCGGCCGCCGCAGGAGCTCCTCGTGCCGGCCCGTCTCGCGCACCTCGCCCCCGTCGAGGACCACGATGCGGTCGGCGGCGCGCACCGTGCTCAGCCGGTGCGCGATCACGAGGGTGGTCCGGCCCTTCATCAGGTTCGCGAGGGCGTCCTGCACGAGCCGCTCGGACTGGGGGTCGAGCGCGGAGGTCGCCTCGTCGAGGATGAGGATCGGCGGGTCCTTGAGGATGGCTCGGGCGATGGCGATGCGCTGCCGCTGCCCTCCGGAAAGCCGGCTCCCCCGCTCTCCGATCACGGTGTCGTAGCGGCGGGACATGTCGAGGATGAAGTCGTGGGCGAAGGCGGCGCGGGCCGCGGATTCCACCCGCGCCTCGTCCACGTCCTCCAGCCCGTAGGCGATGTTCGCCCGCACCGTGTCGTTGAAGAGGACCGTCTCCTGGGTGACGAGCCCGATCTGCTCGCGCAGGCTGGCGAGGGTGACGTGGCGCACGTCCGCCCCGTCGATGCGGATCGCCCCCTCCGTGACGTCGTAGAAACGGGGAAGGAGGTTGACGAGCGTCGTCTTCCCCGCCCCGCTCGTCCCCACGATCGCGACCACCTCCCCCGCTCCCGCCTTGAAGCTCACGTTCCGGAGCGTGGCCCCGTGGCCGTCCGCGTAGCGGAACCCGACGCTCTCGTACTCGATGCCGGACTGCATGCGGGCGAGCGGCTTCGCGTGGTGGGCCTCCTGCAGCTCCTCGTGGGTGTCGAGGACCTCGAAGATCCGCGCCCCCCCGGCGAGGGCCGCCTGCAGCGTGGCGTTCACGCGCGAGAGGCGCTTCACCGGCGTGTATATCGCGAAGAGCGCGGCGAGGAACGACACGAAGGCGCCCGGGGTGAGGTGTCCGGCGCGGATGGAATGGCTGCCGTAGAAGAGCGCGCCCACGAGCGCGAATCCGCCCACCACCTCCATCAGCGGGGGCAGGATGGCGCTCGTGCGGGTGATGCGCATGTTCACGTGGAAGAGACGGGCGGCCGCGCGCCGGAAGCGACCGATCTCGAAGCTCTCCATGCCGAAGGCCTTGACCACCCGGAAGCCCGAGATCGTTTCCTGGAGGATCTCGGAGATATCCCTCCAGCGCCGAAGTGATCGATCTCGTTACCCGCGCGGAGCCGCTGGCCCAGCCTTACGAGGGGAATGATCGCCAGGGGCATCCCCACGAGCGACAGGATGGCCAGCCGCCAGTCCATGTAGAACAGTACGATCAGCAGCCCCAGGACCGTCAGCCCTTCCTTGAGCAGGTCCCCCGCCATCTCCGACACCGCGTTCTGGATCTTCTCCACGTCGGTCGTGATGTGGCTCATCAGCGAGCCCGTCGTGTTGCGCCCCAGGAACGTGAAGGACTGGCGGAGGATGTGCTGGTAGAGGTCGTTCCGGAGGTCGGTGACCGCGCGCTGCCCCACGGACGCCACGAGTGTCGTCGAGATGTACGAGCAGGCTCCCTTGACCAGGTAGAGCCCGAGGATCACGAGGGCCATCCGGCCCACGTTGATCCCCTGGATCAGGACCTCGTCGAAGATCGGCTTGATCTTGGAGACGAGGATGGCCCCGGACGCCGCGTAGCCGGCGGTCGTCAGCCAGGAAAGGAGCAGCCGGCCGCGGTAGGGCCGCGTGTACGAGAACAGGCGCAGGAACTCCGAGGCCTCGGAGCGGAGGGAGACCGCGAGCGAGCGCAGCTTCGCTACCCAGGCGTGCGGCTTCTTGGCCGGGGCCGGACGCGGGGCGTGCTGCGCGGGGATCGCGGGAAGCGCGATGGCGGGTGATCTCCTTGCCACGGCACGCTTTAGCGCGCCGGTGCCGAACGGGTAAGTATAGCGGACTCCGGGCCGCTGCGGCAACAGCGCCCGGAACGGGCCTTCAGTCGACGAAGCGGTACTTGATCAGCGTCCAGAGGGCCGGAAAGCCGTCCCGCCAGGTGATTTTCTTGCCTTCCGAGTAGTCCCGGCCCTCGTAGGTGATCGGCACCTCGTAGACCCGGGCCCCCCGCTTGAAGAGCTTGGCCGTGATCTCGGGCTCGATGCCGAACCGGTTGCTCTTGAGGGAAAGGCTCTTCAGGAGGTCCGCCCGCACCGCCTTGAAGCAGGTCTCCATGTCGGTCATGGTCGTGTTGTAGAGCACGTTCGTCACGAGGTTCAGGAACAGGTTCGCGAGGTAGTGCGTGAAGAGGAAGCAGCGGTGCCGGCCGATGAACCGGCTCCCGAAGACGGCGTCCGCCTTGCCCTTGACGATCAGCTCGAGCAGCTCGGGGTACTCCTCCGGGCTGTACTCGAGGTCGGCGTCCTGGACCACGATGACGTCGCCGCGGGCCTCGCCGATCCCCCGGCGCACGGCCGCCCCCTTGCCCTGGTTCGTGTCCTGCAGGAGCAGCCGGAAGCCCCTCTCCTTGGCCAGGCGCTGCAGCAGCTCTCGCGTGCCGTCCCGGGAGGCGTCGTCGACGGCGACGAGCTCCAGACGGACCGGCACGGCGAGCACGCGGCCCACGATCTCCTCGACGGTCGCGATCTCGTTGTAGACGGGCATCACCACGGTGAGGAGCGGATCCACGAGCGGAGTGCTGCGCCTGCGCAACGGCTCGGCGGGACGGCTGCTCACGCCGGGTAGCCCTTGGGGTGGTCGACGCGCCAGCGAAGGGCCGTCTCCACGATCGTCTCCAGCTCGGGCGAGCTTGGGCTCGAACCCCAGCTCCGCGCGGATCCTCGCCGCGGAGGCCACGAGCTGCTTCGGGTCGCCGGGCCGCCGGGGACCGCTGCGGCTCGGAACGCGGCCGTCCGCTCACCTTCTCCACGCAGCGCAGCACGTCCCGGACGGAGTGGCCGGTCTCCGTCCCGAGGTTGAACGCCCGGAAGGCGTCGCCGCGGTCCAGGGCCTCGAGCGCCATCACGTGGGCACGGGCCAGGTCCTGGACGTGGATGTAGTCGCGGATGCACGTCCCGTCGGGCGTGTCGTAGTCGTCGCCGTTCACCACCAGCCCCGGCCGCCGTCCGAGCGCGGCATCGATGGCCAGGGGGATCAGGTGCTCCTCGGGGTCGTGGTGCCTCGCCGAGCGAGCCGTCGGTGTGGCAGCCCGCCGCGTTGAAGTAACGCAGGGCCACCGCGCGGACCTTGCCCGCCGACGCGAGGTCGCGGAGGGCACCCTCGAGCGCGAGCTTGCTCCGTCCGTAGGGGTTGATGGGGTCCTGCGGATGCGTCTCGTCTATCGGCACGCGCACGGGCATCCCGTAGGTGGCGCAGGTGGAGCTGAAGATCAGCCGGCGCACCCCCGCCTCCTCCATCGACTGCGAGAAGGGCGAGGCCCTTGCCGGTGTTGGTGCAGGTGGTAGCGGAGCGGATCGCGCACCGACTCCGCGACGCTCAGGATCCCCGCGAAGTGGAGGACCGCGTCGACGCCGGGGAGGGCCCGGCGCAGCACGGCGGCGTCGCCGTAGG
Organism: uncultured Acidobacteriota bacterium; assembly: GCA_963742595.1. GTDB lineage: Bacteria > Acidobacteriota > Vicinamibacteria > Fen-336 > Fen-336 > CAVPGH01. Next base: position 1,000,724 of record CAVUMT010000005.1, read on the forward strand.
TCCCCCGCCACGAGCGTGACGTCTCGAAGGACGGCGGCGCGGTGTCCCGCCGAGAGGTCGTCGAGGACGACGACGGAGTGGCCGGAGTCCCGCAGCTCGCGGACGGCGTGGCTGCCGATGTAGCCCGGCGCCGCCCGTCACGAGCACCTTCACCGCCGGCCGATCCCCTCGTAGTGGAAGCCCAGCTCGCGAAGGACGGCCGGGGGTGTAGATGTTGCGCCCGTCGAAGATCGCGGGGTGGCGCATCAGGCTCTTGATCCGCTTGAAGTCGGGCTCGCGGAACTCGTTCCACTCCGTGATCACGGCCAGCGCGTCCGCCCCCTCGACCGCCTCGTAGCTCTTCGCGCAGAGCGTGATCCGCTCGTCCAGCAGCCGCCGGGCCGACGCCCCCGCCTTGGGGTCGTAGGCGCGAACGGCCGCGCCGCCCTCGAGGAGCCCTTCGATCAGCGACGAGCGCGGGGGCCTCGCGCATGTCGTCCGTCCGGGGCTTGAAGGCGAGCCCCCACACCGCGACCGTCTTGCCCTTTAGTCCGCCGAGGTGGCCGGCGATGCGCGGCACGAGGATGCGCTTCTGCCGCTCGTTGGCCTCTTCCACCGCCGCGACCACCCCCAGCTCCGTGCCCGCGTCCTGGCCCATCCGGAGCATCGCCTTCACGTCCTTCGGAAAGCAGGACCCGCCGTACCCCACTCCCGGGAAGAGGAATGAGGAGCCGATGCGCGAATCGCTGCCCATGCCCAGCCGCACGTGGCGTACGTCGGCGCCCACGCGGTCGCAGTAGTTCGCGATCTCGTTCATGAAGGAGATGCGCGTGGCGAGCATGGCGTTGGCCGCGTACTTGGTGAGCTCCGCCGAGGCGGGGTCCATGACCAGGATGGGGTTCCCGGTGCGGACGAAGGGCTCGTAGAGCGTCCGCATGAGGGTCTCGACCTTCGGATCGTCGGTCCCGATCACCACCCGGTCGGGCTTGAGGAAGTCGTCGACGGCGACACCTTCCTTCAGGAACTCCGGGTTCGACACGACCGCGAACGGCTCCTTCGTGAGAGCGGCGATCGTCTCCCGGACCTTCGCCGCCGTGCCCACGGGCACGGTCGATTTGTTGACCACGACCTTGAAGCCGTTCATGGCCCGGCCGATCCCGCGGGCCACCTCGAGCACGTGCCGGAGGTCCGCGGAGCCGTCCTCGTCCTGGGGCGTGCCCACCGCGATGAAGATCACCTCGCTCGCCCGCACCGCGGCGGCAAGGTCGGTCGTGAACTTGAGCCGGTCCTCCGCCACGTTCCGGGGCACCATCTCCGCGAGGCCCGGCTCGTAGATCGGGATCTCGCCGCGTTTCAGCGAATCGACTTTCGTCTCGTCGTTGTCGACGCAGATGACGCTGTTGCCGTTCTCCGCCAGGCAGGCCCCTACCACCAGGCCGACGTAGCCCGTCCCGACCACTCCGATGTTCAAGGCGCTCGTTCCTCCGGCTTGGACCGCGTCCTCGGTCGGGACGCGCGAACGCTGAGATTAGCACAGGGAGCACCCGGCCCCGGGCTGCCGCCTGCTACCATCGGCGTCGTGAACATCGGCCTCGATCTCCGCCCGTCGCTCGTCCGTCCGACGGGAACGGGCACCTACGTCCGGAACCTCGCCCGACGCCTGCCCGGGCTCGCCCCCGACGACCGTTTCTTCTTCTTCTCCGCCTCCCTGCGCGACCGCTATCCCTCGAACGGATGGCCGGCGAACGCCACCCTGGTCGACCGGCGGCTTCCCGTGCGGGCCTTGAACCTCGCCTGGAACCGCCTGGGGTGGCCGCCGCTGGACAGCCTCGTCGGGGCGCCCCTCGACGTCGTCCATTCGCCCCATCCCCTGATCGTCCCCGGCAGGGGGAAGCGCATCGTGACCGTCCACGACCTGTTCTTCCTGAAGCACCCCGAGCTGACGAACGCGGAGATCCGCCGCGACTACGTGCCCCTCGTGCGCGAGCACGTGCGCCGCGCGGACGGGGTGCTGACGGTCTCGCAGCACACGGCCTCCGAGCTGCGCCGTCTCCTCGACGTGCCCGAGGAGAAGCTCGGGGTCACGCTCAACGGCGTCGATCCCGTCTTCCGTGAGCCGGTCCCGGACGAGGAGGTTGGTGCCGTGCTCGCCCGGCATCGCCTCCCTCGCGGGGCGATCCTCTACGTCGGCAGCGAGGAGCAGCGGAAGAACCTCGTCATGCTGGTGATGGCCTACATGGGAATCCGGCGGCGCGGCCACCGCGCGACGCCGCCGCTCGTGCTCGTGGGCCCCGGCTCGCACTGGGCCCAGGGCGGCGACATCTCGGGTCCCCAGATCCGCGCCACCGGGTACCTCGAGACGCGGGAGATCCGGGCGCTCATGGCCGCGTGCTCCCTCCTCGTCCTCGTCTCGTTCGAGGAGGGCTTCGGCCTCCCGGTGGCCGAGGCCCTCTGCGCGGGCCTTCCCGTCGTCTGCTCGCGCGGCTCCGCCCTCGAGGAGATCGCGGGCGAGGCGGCGACGCTCGTCGACCCCCACAACGCGAGCTCGATTGCCCAGGGCATCGAGCGCGTCCTCGACGACCCCGCCTACGCGCAGTCCCGACGCATGGCCGGGCTGCGCCGGGGCGCCCGCTTCGACTGGGACCAGACCGCCGCCGAGACCCTGGCCTTCTACCGGAAGGTCCTTGGCCGCTGACCGCACCACCCTCGTCGTGGGGATCGACGGCCGTGAGCTCCAGGGAAAGCCCACCGGAACCGGCCGTTATCTCCGCAGCCTCCTCCGTCACTGGCGCGACACACCGGACCGCTTCGTCGTCTACTTCAACGGCCCCGCTCCCGCCGAGCCGCTCCTCGACCATCCGCGCGTCCGGGCGCGCGCGATCGGCGACCGCCCCGTCCGCGGCCTCGCCTGGCAGGAGCGCCGGCTGCCCGCGGCTGCTCGCGCCGATGGGCTCGACGTCTTCTTCTCGCCTGCCTACTCTTGCCCTCTTTCCCTCGGCCTCCCGCGCGTGACCGCGGTCCACGACCTGTCGTTCTTCTCGCTGCCCCACGACTTCGCCTTCCTGGACGGCGTCCGTCGTCGATTTCTCGTGGGCCGGAGCATAAGCGCCTCGCGGTTCGTGCTCGCGTGCTCCGACTTCACGAGCGACGAGATCGCCCGGCACTTCCCCGCGAGCGCGGGCCGCGTCATTACCGTCCCCCTCGGCGCGGACGATGATCTCATTGCTGCCCCGCCACGCCCGGGGGCACGTGCCCGACTGGGCGTGGCGGGGCCCTTCGTTCTCACCGTCGGGGCGATCCTGAACCGAAGACGCTTGCCCGAGTTGTTGCGGGCCCTGGCCGTCGTTCGCCGTCGCGTTCCCTCGGTGCTCCTCGACGTCGTAGGCGAGAACCGTACACACCCTCGCCGTGATCTCAGCGCGCTCGCCCGGCGACTCGGCCTGGAGCACGCCGTGCGGTTCGCCGGTTACGTCGACGAGAGGGGACTCGCCGACCGGTACGCCGCCGCCGACGCCGCGGTCTTTCTTTCCGACTACGAGGGCTTCGGCTTGCCCGCCGTCGAGTCGGCCGTCCGCGGCCTTCCCGTGGTCGCCAGCCGCGAGCCCTCGCTTGGCGAGGTCCTGGGCGACGCCGCCCTCCTCGTCGATCCCCGCGACGAGGGTGCTATCGCGGACGCCCTCGCCCGGGCCCTCACGGACGAGGCTCTGCGATCGAGCCTCCGCGAGCGCGGCCTCTCTCTCCGCTCGCGCTACTCCTGGGCGGCGGCGGCCGCGCGCACGCGCGACGTCCTCCATCGCGCGGCCGGGCGATGACGACGAAGGGGGAGCCCCTGGTCGCGGCCGTCGTCGTCTCCTACAACACGCGCGACGACCTCCGTCTCTGCCTGCGCTCGCTCGAACCGCACGTCGCCATCCCGATGGAAGTCGTGGTCGTGGACAACGCGAGCGACGACGGCTCTCTTGCCGCCGCCCGCGAAGCACTGCCGGCGGCTCGGGTCATCGCGAACGCGGAGAACGTGGGCTTCGGCGCCGCGGCAAATCGGGGATGGCGCGCCACCACCGCGCCCTACGTGCTCTTCCTCAACAGCGACGCCGAGCTTTGCGGGAACGCCGTGGAAAGCCTCGTGGCGATCCTCGAGGCGCGTCCTGACGTGGGCATCGCCGGACCGCGAACGCTGGGGGCGGACGGGGGCATCCAGCCGTCGACGGGCCCGCGGCTCACCCTCTGGTCGGAGTGGAGGCAGAGACGGCTCGTCCTCGGCGTCCGCGCGAGGCGGCCCTCCTCGCTCCGAGAAGCCGAACAACTGCACGGGAAAGAGTTCGAGCCCTTCTGGGTTTCCGGCTCGTGCCTTCTCGCTCGCCGGAGCGCGCTCGAGACTGTGGACGGCTTCGACGAGGCCTTCTTCCTCTACGAGGAGGACGTCGATCTCTGCGCCCGCGTGCGGACGGCGGGCTGGCGCGTCGTGTTTACCCCCGACGCCACCGTGCGGCATCGGCTCGGACGCAGCATGGAAAAGGCGGGACTGCGGCCGCGGCTCGAGTACCACCGGAGCCATCTCCTCTACTACCGGAAGCACAACGGCCCTCTAGCGACGTCCGCTCTTCGTTTCCTGGTGGGGCTGCGGGGAGCGCTTATCTGGCTCTCGGGCCGGGATCGCACCCTCGGGACCGCGCTCGTTTCCCTGGCCGCGCGCGGCCGCAGGTGAGCTGCAGTTTCCGGATAGCTTCACTTCCTTGGACCCGCGATGAGAGACGGCCACGCACTCCGATTCCTCGCGGTGGGCCTCGCGAGCCTGACGCTCGCGACCGGGGCCTACGCCCAGAGCCCGGAGACGGGCCTCCGGGGCCGCATCTGGCTGGGGACGGTGGGCCGGTACGTCCTCACCGACAACGAAGCGTATTCGGCCCCCCCCCTTCGGCACGGTCGCGACGCAGATAGACGGCTCCGCGTTCGGATTCGGGGGCGACCTGGAGTACAAGTTCAACCGCCGGTTGGGGCTCGATCTCGCGGTGGGCTACACGAAGCTGCCCATGCAGTTCCAAAGCTCGCTCGTCCCGAACGTCACCCAACACTCCGAGATCGGCCTCGTACCCCTCCTCTTCGCCTTGAACCTCCACGTCGTCAGCAACGAGAAGGTGGACGTCTGGTTCGGCCCGCAGGCGGGTTGGGTGTTCTTTACGACCGACCAGCTCGCATTCGCCGTGCCGGGCGCCGGCGTATTCACGTACGAGCCCGCGAGCGTCTTCACGGCGCTCGGCTTCAACGTGGGCCTCGACGTCAGCCTGAGCAAGGCGTTGGCCTTGAACCTGGCCTTCCGATGGCAGAACGCCGATGCCGACGACGAGGGCCACCTGACGATCGACCCTGCGTTCGTCACCGCGGGAGTGACTTTCCGGTTCTAGCGGAGCCACGATTCCCGCAATTTCCACTTGGCCGCGCGAGGGGCGGCATGTTACCGTCTCCATGGGACTTGGAGCGACACTCTAGATTGGGGCCCTGGAGAACGGTGGCACGCCGTGAAGGTCGCGATCGACGCGCGCAAGTGGCAGGACTACGGGATCGGGACGTACGTCCGGAACCTGGTGCGCCATCTCGCCCGGCTCGATCACGAGACCACCTACTTCCTCTTCTGCCGCAGCGCTGACGAGTCGACACTCCGCGACCTCGCCGGGAACTTCGTTCCCGTCGTCGAGGACGCCGCCGGCTACGGCGTCCGCGAGCACGTCTCCATCCCGGTCAAGCTCCGCCGGCTCGGGGCCCAGCTTCTCCACTCCCCGCACTACGTACGGCCGCTCTTCTGCGGCGTCCCCTCGGTGGTCACGATCCACGACTGCATCCACCTGCTCTTCCCCCAGTACCTCCCGAACCGAATGGCCTGGCGCTACGCGCACGTGGTGATGGGCAGCGCGGTGCGGCGGAGCGCGCTCGTCTTCACCGTCTCCGAGGCCTCGCGCCGCGACATCCTTCGCTTCTACCCCTGGGCCGATCCGGAGAAGGTCGTGGTGGTGCCCAACGCGATCGACGCGGAGCTCGTCGAGGACCCGGGCCCCGAGGAGATGGAGCGCGTCCGCGAGCGCTACCAGATCCGTGGGCGCGTCGTGCTCTTCGCCGGCAACATCAAACCTCACAAGAACCTGGAGCGGCTCATCGAGGCCTTCGCGCGCTTGCGCTCCCGCCCGGGGCACGAGGACGTTCGGCTCATGATCGTCGGCGAGGAGGTCAGCCGCTATCCCTCCTTGCGCCGCGTCATGGAATCGGCGGGAGTGCGCGCGGAGGTGCGCTTCTTCGGCTTCGTGCCCCAGACGACGCTCGCGGCGCTCTACCGGCTCGCCTCCGTCTTCGCCTTTCCGAGCCTCTACGAAGGATTCGGTCTGCCCCCCCTCGAGGCGATGGCCTGCGGAACGCCCGTCCTCACCTCGCGCATCTCGTCCCTTCCCGAGGTCGTGGGAGACGCGGCGGTGCTCGTCGACCCCTACGACGTGGAGGACATCGCCCACGGCATGGAGCGGCTGCTCGGCGACGTCGCCCTCCGCGCGTCCCTCGTGCAGAAGGGCCGGGCCCGGGTCTCGACCTTCAGCTGGGAGCGGTCCGTGAAGGCGATCCACGCGGGCTACCTGCGCGCGCTGGGCCGGCCCCTCCCCGCCATGACGGCTACCGAGGAGGCGCGCTGAGGGCGTCCCTCTCCCGGTGAAGGTCGCCCTCGTCCACGACTGGCTCACCGGCATGCGCGGCGGGGAGAAGGTGCTGCTCTCCCTCGCCCGCCTCTTTCCCGACGCCCCGATCTTCACGCTCCTCCACGTGCGCGGCTCCGTGGCTTCCGAGCTCGAATCGCGCGACATCAACACCACGTTCGTGCAGCACCTTCCCGACGTTGAGCGGCGCTACCGCCACTACCTGCCGCTCTTCCCCGCCGCCGCGGCGGGCATCGACCTCCGCGGGTTCGACCTCGTGGTCTCGAGCTCGCACTGCGTGGCCAAGGGGGTGCGTCCCCCTCCCGGCGCTCTCCATCTCTGCTACTGCCACACCCCGATGCGCTACGTGTGGGATCGCTACCCGGACTACTTCGGTCCCGGCCGGGTTCCTCCCCTCGCCGGGCTCCTGATCGGCTACGTGGCCGCGGGCCTGCGCGCCTGGGACACCGCGAGCGCCCCGCGCGTCCACCGGTTCGTGGCCAACAGCCGGTACGTCGCCGGCCGGATCCGGCGCTACTACGGCCGCGATTCGGAGGTCATCCCGCCCCCGGTGGACACGGACTTCTTCACGCCCGGAGCGAACGGCCCGGGCGAGTTCGACCTCCTCGTCTCCGCCCTCGCCCCCTACAAGCGCGTGGAAATGGCGCTCGAGGCGTATCGCGGAACCGGACGGCCGCTGCGCGTTGTGGGAACGGGCCCTGAACGGGAGGCCCTGGAGCGAAAGGCTCCCCCCGAGGTGTCCTTCCTCGGCTGGGTGAATGACGAGGCGCTGCGGGATCTCTACCGGCGCTGCCGCGCCGTGATGATGCTCGGCGTCGAGGACTTCGGCATCGTGCCGCTCGAGGCCATGGCCTGCGGCCGGCCTGCGATCGTATTCGGCGAGGGTGGAGGGCCGGAGAGCGTCGTGCCCGGGGAGACGGGCCTCGTCTTCCGGGACGCGACCCCGGAGGCCCTGCGGGCGGCCGTTGACTCCCTGGAGACCGTGCGTTTTAATGGAGTTACGCTTCGAGCACGAGCCGAGGCGCACAGCCGTCGCACCTTCGAGAGCCGTTTCCGGGCCTTCGTCGAACGGGCCCTGGCCGAGGGGAGGAGCGCGGCCCTTCAACCGGCATGAGACTCCGCGACGAATGCTGAAGTTCCAGACGCGCTTGATGGTGGCCACGTTCGTGGTCCTGGACGTGGCGGCCACCGTCCTCGCCTGGATCCTCGCCTACCTCCTCCGCTTCGACGTGCTCGTCCCCCTCGTTCCGGTCACGAAGGGGGTGCCCGAGATCTCCGACTACCTGATCCTCCTGCCGCTTCTCTGCGTGCTCTGGCCGTCCGTGATGTATTTCCACGGGCTCTACCGGCTGAAGCGGGGCCGCAGCCGGATCGACGAGTTCTTCGCCATCCTCTTCAGCGTGCTCGTGGCCACCGCCCTCACCCTCGGGGCCACCCTCTACGTGCGCGTGTACTACCGCTTCCAGCCCGAGATAGCACCCTCCTGGGAGTACAGCCAGGCGGTTTTCGCGATCTTCGTGGCGCTCGACGTGCTCCTCCTGAACCTCGGACGCGCGCTCCTCCGCGCGTACATGGAGAGGCAGTGGGCGGCCGGCTTCAACCTGCGGCGCGTGCTCGTCGCGGGAGCGGGCGAGCTGGGCCGGACGGTGGCGGAGACGCTCGTGGGCCACCGCGAGCTGGGCTACCGCGTCGTGGGCTTCCTCGACGACCAGCGCACGACGCCCGCGCTCGGCCTCCCCGTGCTCGGCCGCCTCGATCAGGCGGTGGACGTCGTCCATGCCCAACAGATCGACCAGATCTACGTGGCCCTTCCCCTCGAGGAGCACGCCAAGCTCGTGAGCCTGATCAAGGCTACGAACCAGGAGTGCGTGGACTTGAAGGTCGTCCCCGACCTCGTCCAGTACGCGACGATCAAGGCGTCCCTCGAGGACCTCGACGGAATCCCGATCATCAGCCTCAACGAGGTCCCCCTCTCCGGCTGGAGCTCGATGGTCAAGCGGGTCATGGACGCGTTGGCCTCGTCCGCCGCGCTCGTGTTCCTGAGCGTGATCATCCCGGTCTTCCCCGTCATCGCGATCCTCATCAAGCTCTTCGGAGGCAAGGGGCCCGTGCTCCTTCGCCAGGAGCGGATGACCCTCGACGGGCGCACGTTCCAGATCTTCAAGTTCCGGACGATGGTGGACGAGGCGGAGAAGGAGACGGGGCCCGTCTTCGCCACCTCGGACGATCCGCGAAGGACGCCCGTGGGCGTCTGGCTGCGCCGCTACAACCTCGACGAGTTCCCCCAGCTCCTGAACGTGTTCCTGGGAGAGATGAGCCTCGTGGGCCCGCGCCCGGAGCGGCCCCCGTTCGTGGCCCAGTTCAAGGAGCGGATCCCCCAGTACATGCTCCGCCACCGCGTGAAGAGCGGGATCACGGGCTGGGCCCAGGTCAACGGCTGGCGCGGCAACACCTCGATCGAGAAGCGCATCGAGTACGACCTCTACTACATCGAGAACTGGTCGCTGCTCCTCGACGTGAAGATCCTGATCCTCACCCTCTTCCGCGGCTTCGGCCAGAAGCACGCCTACTAGGAGAGCGACACCATGGCCCGCGTACTCGTCACCGGGGCGGCCGGCTTCATCGGCTCGCACCTTTCCGAGCGCCTGCTCGAGCTCGGCCACTCCGTGGTGGGGATGGACAACCTCCTCACCGGGGACGTGGCCAACATCGAGCACCTGACCGGGCGCGACTTCACGCTCGTGAAGCACAACGTCACGAGCTACATCGCCCTCGAGGGCGCGGTCGACCAGATCTTCCACTTCGCGAGCCCCGCCTCCCCGATCGACTACCTGCGCGTGCCCATCCAGACCTTGAAGGTAGGAAGCCTGGGCACGCACAACTGCCTGGGCCTCGCCAAGGCCAAGAAGGCGCGCTTCCTGCTCGCCTCCACGTCCGAGGTCTACGGGGATCCCCTCGTCCACCCGCAGCGCGAGGACTACTGGGGCAACGTCAACCCCGTCGGTCCACGCGGCGTCTATGACGAGGCCAAGCGCTTCTCCGAAGCCATGGTGATGGCCTACCACCGGTTCCATGGTGTCGAGACCCGGATCGTGCGGATCTTCAACACCTACGGCCCGCGCATGCGCGTCATGGACGGCCGCGCCATCCCCGCCTTCATGAGCCAGGCGATCCGGGGCGAGGACCTCACGGTGTTCGGCGACGGCAGCCAGACCCGCAGCCTCTGCTACGTCTCGGACCTCGTCGAAGGCATCATCCGCCTCATGAACTCGGACGAGGCGCTGCCCGTGAACATCGGCAACCCGGAAGAGCTGACGATCCGCGCCCTCGCCGAGCGCGTCCTCGCCGTCACGGGGTCGAAGAGCCGCATCGTGACCCGCCCCCTCCCGGAGGACGACCCGAAGATCCGCCAGCCCGACATCACGCGGGCGCGCACGATCCTCGGCTGGGAGCCCAAGGTCTCGCTGGCCGAAGGCCTGCCGCGGACCGTCGAGTACTTCCGGAAGAAGCTGGGCGCCTAGCCGTCCGTCCTCACGCCGGCGTCGATGGACGGACCGAAGCCACGTAGACGTAGTGGAGCGCCGAAGTCACGATCAGGACGAGGGCGATCCGGAACACCCATGCCAGGTATCCCGGGCAGTCGCCCAGGGCGTTGGCCAGGAGCACGAGGCCCGCGGTCACGATCTGGGCCGCGGTCGCCGACTTCCCCAGCACTGAGGGGGGGAAGAGGCGCCGCCCCACGGTCAGGTTAACGACCGCGACAGTCACGATGATGATCGCGTCCCGCGAGAGGAGCGTCACCGTGAGCCAGACCGGTATGGGGCACCCGACGGCGGTCGCCCAGGTGAGGACGACGTAGGCGCCGCCGAGCAGCACCTTGTCCGCGATGGGGTCGAGCATGGCCCCGAGCGTCGTCTGCTGCCCCCCCGCCGCGCGATGAGGCCGTCGAGGGCGTCTGAGAGTCCCGCGAGCACGAAGGTCACGAGCGCCCAGCCGTGCTCCCCCGACAGGACGAGCACCACCAGGAGCGGGGCCATGGCCATGCGCAGGAGCGTGAGTTGGTTGGCGATGGTGAAGACGGCCTCGGACATGCCTCGCTCGAGAAAGAAAAAGGCCGCCGGCGGGGCCGGCGGCCTCGAAGTCTATCGCGTGCGGTGCCTGTTACTCCAGGCGATCCTTCTTGGCCACGATCGCGGCCACGAGCAGGTTGCACGCCATCTCCTGCGCCTCGCCGAGCGCGCTCTCGCGATAGTTGGAGGTGCTCATCCCCCCACCGCCGAAGATGCCGCCGCCCCCGCCGCCCACGACGATGCCGCCGCCCTTCTTGGAGATGCCCTCACCCTTGGAGGAGACCAGGATCTCGCCCGTGGTGGCGTCGATCATGCGGGCAGTGAGCGTCACGTAGCTCTTGGACTTCTTGAACCCGAGAGCCCCCACGGGGCCCTTGACGATGCCGCCCGCACCGTAGCTCTTGTCCTCGCCCCCGAACTTGGTGATGGAGCCCGCGATGATGTAGCGGATGCCGAGCACCTTGCCCACCTTGGCCATCTTGGCCGCGCTGGGATCGGCGCGCTCACTCTGCGCGAAGTCCTGCTCGGCGAGCACGGTGTCGAGCTTCTTGCGCTCGATGACCCGGAAGTTGCCGTCGTTGACGAGGGCGTCCACGACCTGGTCGGCCATGCCCTTGCCGATGTCGTAGTTGCCCCACCAGCAGCCGGAGTAGCCGCTGCAGACGGTTCCGAAGTCGAAGTCCATGACGGCGACGCTGGGCCGTTTGGCCTGCGCCTGCGTCGTGCCGGACATACCGGCCAGGGCCAATGCGGCCACCAAGCCCGCGACCAGCTTCGATCTCATCGAGTTACCTCCCCCATCAGCCGCCTCGCGGCTACGGTAATCAGACCTTTATACGATGCGCTCCCCGCGCGATGCGTGAGCATTATCACCCCGTTCACACCCCCAACTGTCGCAGCTCCTCGAAGAGCGCTTTCTCCTTGGCGGACAGTTGTTTGGGAAGGTCGATCGCGAGGGTCGCGAGCACGTCGCCGCGCCCTCCCCCCGCCTCGAGGCGGGGCAGCCCGTGACCCCTCAGCCGGAAGGTCTGCCCGGCCGATGTCCCCGGCGGGACCTTGATCCCGACGGGCCCGTCCAGCGTGGGTACCTGGGCCTCGCCCCCCAGGACGGCGGTCGTCAGCGGCACCCGCACCGTCGTCTGCGAGGTCGTCGCCCTTTCGTTCGAAAGCGGGATCGGGCCTGATGCGCACGCGGAGGTAGAGGTCCCCGCGCTTTCCCCCGCGACCGGCCGCCCCCTCCCCGGCCACTCGCACGCGCTGTCCTTCGCGCACGCCCGCCGGGATCTTCACCTCGACGTGGCGAGGCTTGGCCCCCTCGCCGATGGCGAGCGTCCTCGCGGCTCCCTTCAGCACTTCGGCGAGCGTCAACTCGACCGCGTGCTCGACGTCGGCGGCACGAATCGAGCCGAACGTCTCGTCCGCCTGGTCGACGCCCCCGAAGCCGCCGAAGCCCCCGCCCGCGAAGAACGTCTTGAAGAAGTCCGAGAAGCCGGCGCCCGGCCCGGTGCCGCCGATGTCGTACTCCACGCGAAAGCCGCCCCCGCCCCCGCCGGGCCAGGCGCGCGCCCCGTTCCCGCAGGTTGCCGCGCGTAGGACTTCCAGTCCGCGCCGAGGTGGTCGTACTTCTTCCGCTTCTCCGGATCGGAGAGCACCTCGTAGGCTTCGTTGATCTCCTTGAACCGGGCCTCTGCCTTCGGGTTTCCCTGGTTCATGTCCGGGTGGTGCTTGCGGGCGAGCTTGCGGTAGGCGGCCTTGATCTCCTTGTCGCTCGCGGACTTCGAGACCCCGAGTGTCTTGTAGTAGTCCTTGTAGTCCATCCGTCCCGGCCCGCCTCCGATCCCCCGACTATAGGACCCCCCCCGTTTCTCTTCAAGCTTGCCCGCGCCGAAGCCCGTCTCCTATACTCCTCGACCGGATGGAGATCCGCGGCGCTTCCGCGCTGGTCACGGGCGCCGGCCGGGGCATCGGCCGCGCGATCGCGAAGGCGCTCGCCCGAGAGGGCGCGCTCGTCACCGCCGTCTCCCGCACGCCCGGAGAGCTGGACTCGCTCGTGGGCGAGATCGAGAAAGGGGGCGGCCGCGCCCGCGCGTTCGCGGGAGACCTCCGCGACGCCTCCGTCTGCAAGGGGGCGGTGGATGCCGCGGTCTCGACGTTCGAGGGGCTGCAGGTGCTCGTCAACAACGCCGCGATCGGCGCCTTCTCGAACCTCGCGGACACGAGCGACGAGACCTGGGACGCGGTCATGGGAACGAACCTCACCGCACCGTTCCGGCTGACCCGCACAGCACTCCCCCACCTGGCCCGCAAGGGCGGCCACGTCTTCATGATCTCGTCGCTCGCGGGCACCAACGCGATCGCCGGCCTCGCCGCATACTGCGCGAGCAAGGCGGCGCTCGACCACCTCGCCGCCTGCTTGATGCTCGAGGTCCGGCAGCAGGGCGTGAAGGTCACGACGATCGCCCCCGGCTCCGTGGACACGTCCTTCTCCGCCATGCCCCGCGGATCCGACACCTCGTGGATGCTCACCGCCGAGGACGTGGCGGCGACGGTCGTCGACCTCCTGCGCGTGCGCGACGGCGCCCACCTTTCCCGGGTCGACATGCGGCCCGCCCGACCCCAGAAGCGCGTTTGATCCGCGAGGCGGGCCGCATCGCCTGGCGGGCCTTCCTGCGTTTTCAGCGCCACGGCGGGCCCGACCGCGCGGCGGCCGTGGCCTTCTACACGCTCCTCTCGATCCTGCCCCTGTTCATCTTCGTCATCTGGGTGGGCGCCCGCGTCCTCGGCTCCTTCGACCGCGCCTACGAGGGCTCGCTCCTCCTCTTCGGCGGAATCGTCGTCCACCTCGACGCGAAGACGCTCGACTCGCTCCGCGCGTTCGTCGAGAGAGCGGGCCGCTTCCAGTGGCCCGCGCTCGTCCTCCTCGCCTGGACGGCCCGCGGGATCTTCATCTCGCTCTTCTCGCAGCTCGAGACGATCTTCGACCGGCCGAGCCGTCGCGGGTTCCTCAAGGGCAACCTGCTGGCCTTCGCTCTCGTGATCCTCCTGGGCCTCGCCCAGCTCGCGACGATGGCCCTCACCACCACCCTCGCCACCACCGAGGGCCTGCTGCTGCGCTACTTCACGCCGGAGGACCGCGTGATGGTGGAGGCCCTGGCGAGTCGCTTCTTCACCGTGGTCTTGCCCGCGGCCGTCACCTACACGTTCCTGTTCCTCCTCTACTGGATAGCCCCGCGCCAGGTCACCACCCTGCGCCACGCGGCCCAGGGCGCCCTTCTCGCAACCGCCCTGTGGGAGGCCGCGAAGGCGGGCTTCTCCTACTACGTGCGCAACCTCGCCCGCTTCATCGGCCTCTACGGGGCGCTCGAGGGGGTGATCGTCCTCGCCCTGTGGCTGGAGCTGTCCGTCAGCATCATCTTCTACTGCGGGGAGATAGTGGCCCTGAGCCTCCGCCGCGACGCCGCGGATGCGGGTAAGTCCTTGCCCGAAGTGACCTTACCCCCACCCACCCAAAAAAGCGAAGATTAAGCGAAATAGACGGACCTCGGGCGGCGCTCCTCTCGTATACCTTCGCGGGTAGGAGGAGAGAAACCGTGGCGACCCTGATCGAGGCGTTCTCGGCCGTGCTGCTGTCGCTGGGCAGCTACCTGATCCTTCGCACCCTCTGGAAACTCGACGCCCGTCCCCTGCGCGCCGTCGCGCCGGACCGACGCGAGCCCGCTCCGGAGTTCCGCCGGGCCGCCTGACCCTCCGGGTGCTACACTGGCCGGTGCTTCCCCACCGGCCCCGTGGTGCAGTGGCCTAGCACGTCGCCCTTTCAAGGCGAAGATCGCGGGTTCGAATCCCGCCGGGGCTACCAACCCTTTCCCTTTCTCACCCACACTCGTTGCCTTGCTCTGGAGCTCGCGCTGCCTCACCTCATAGGTCCATCAAATCCTTGACCGCCACGCTGCGGACGGCGTATTCTGTCCGTCCTTGGCGCGATGCTTCGATGCATCGAGGTCAGCCCTGGCCAAAGCGCGGGTGCAGGAATCCCGCTAGTCCCCCGCGAAGGAGTCCAATGGACTTCATCGAGAAGCTTTTCGGGGTGTCACCCGATGGCGGCTCGGGGACACTCGAGTTTCTCCTGCTCGTCGCGCCCGTGATTGCGGCCGTCGCGATCGCCGCTCTCGCGCGCCGGCGTCGCCTCCTCTGACATTCCCTCTCGTGAGCTCGCGCGCCAAGAGCCCCATGTCCCCTGTGCTCGTCCCGTGAAGTACATCAAGCTGCTCCTCCAGATCGGCGCCTACCTTCTCCGGACGCTGACCTACGGCTGGCTCGTCGACGTGGCGCGCATCCTCAAAGGGCTCTGGCAGATCCTCAAGGACGTCTGGGAGAAGTGGAAGCTCCCGCATCCCGACCGCCAGCCGCAGGTCGACTGCGTCACGACCAACCACCCCTCCGTACACCGCCCGGACCCGTGCATCTACTCGCAGCAGTACCTGTTGCAGCAGGGCTTGCCGGTCACCTGGGACAACCCGGACATCGTGATTCGCCGCGGCGGAATCGTCGTGCCCGAAGGGCAGCTGCTGCCCAGCACGCAGTACGAAGTGGAAGCGACCGTCTGGAACAACTCCTACGACGCACCAGTCGCGGGAGTACGCGTCGACTTTTCGTTCCTGTCTTTTGGCGTGGGCGCTACCAGCACCGCGATCGGCACGTCATTCGTCGACGTCGGCGTGAAGGGCAGCGTCCATCAGCCCGGCCGAACGTCCGTACCCTGGACGACACCGCCGACGCCGGGGCACTACTGTATTCAGGCGCTCCTGAGCTGGATCGACGACGCCAATCCGAACAACAATCTCGGACAGAACAACGTCGACGTCGCCGCGGCCACGTCGCCGGCGCAGTTCACCTTTCCGGTGCGGAATCCCTTCGCCAAGAGTGCGCGGTTCACGTTCCGGGTGGACACGTATCGCTTGCCACCGCGGGGGCCGTGTCCCTCGACACAGCCTCCCCGCGAAACGAGGGCGGAGCGAATCCGCCGGATCGCGGCGATGCATGGAGCGAACATAGGCATCCCTGCGGGCTGGGACGTCACGATCTCTCCGGATGCCCTGGTGCTCGCTCCCGCCCAGGAGCAGAACGTGCAAGTCGCGATTGCACCACCCGCGACCTTCACCGGGGAGCAGACGTTCAACCTGAACGCCTACGGCGACGGTGCGCTCGCGGGCGGAGTGACGCTCGTCGTCACGAAGACCTGACGACTCGACGAGGGCACCATGGCCTACCGGCAATACACGGACTGCGTCGACCCCGGCAACTACATCAACCTGAGCTTCACCGCGATCGGCTGGCGCAACATCTTCATCTTGCTGTGGACGGGGGCATTCGCCGTCGCCCTCATCGCGATCTTTGCGGGCGGTCCCGTCACGCTCATGGCGTTCATCGCGTTCTTCATCGAGGCGGTCGCCTATCTGCACTGGTGGCTCAACGGCCGGCTCATCTGCCTGAAGGAGGAGCCCTGCCTGATCGGCATGGTCCGCGGCCTGAGCCCCGCCGATCCGCTCGAAAAGGGGGGGGACGACGACTTCAGCATGAATATCCTTTTGGCACCCGGGCCGACCGCGTTCCGTACGGATCACAAGGAGCTCGATCCCGACGGTTTTGTGGAGGGTCCGCCACCTGCGGTTTCCGAGTATCAAACCGCACTGCAGGGACGCCTCGTGTCGCCGCAACCCTCGATTCTCGCGATCGGCCGCACCTACGTCACCGACGAGGGGCATTCCAGCTACGTGACGGGGCTGCACTGCGAGTTCGAAGGCAGCGGAATCCGGAACCTGCAGATCTGGGCGGGCATCGTCCTCGCGTTGCTGCTCGCGGCGCTTGCGCTCATGCTCTTCGCTCCCGGCTTAGGGCAACTCATCCAGCTGCTCATCCTGCTCGCCATTCTGTTTGGCGGGACCGGCCTCTTGACGGGGCCACTGGCGGGTCCGCTGGCCGCGGGGGCCGGTCACCCCACGGATGTGGATCCGGAACTCCGGCATCTGGTGGCGGGCCACATCGTCGTGGTCAAGGGCGAATGGGTTTACGACTCGCTTCACCACGGATGGAACGAGATCCACCCGATCCGCGATTGCTGCATCATCGGGAAGGGAACGCTCGGGGCGGAGTGGCCCGTCGAGTTCAATGACGCCACCAGGGTGCAAGCCGCGTTGGATCGGTGGTGCCGCCTGCTCGACGACGCGCGCGACTGCGAAGACGGCGGAAGCCGTACGGATCCGAAGAACGACTGGGTCATCCATCCGCTCGTGGACGGCTGCGAGACGGTGATCATCACCTGACGAGGCGGCCCACCTGTTGGTCGAGGGGCGCTGAACCAGATACAGTTCAATGAGTGCTCCAGCGGCTGCCTTCTGACCTCCTGAAGCCACTTCTCTTTTTTGTCCTGGGAACCGCTTCGATCGCCATCGCCCAGGAGCCGACGCGTGAGACCCGCCGCGGGCCCACGGAGCTGCGCGACGAGCATCTCCTCGCCCAGGACCGCCTCACCCTTCCCGCCTTCGGACCCGACACCGTGGGCCGCGGCCGATGGATGGTCCGAGCTTCGCTGCTCTGGCTCAACTCCTTCTCTTGGACCCAGGACGTTGCCGGAGAGACCCCTGAGGATCGACGGTTCCTCATCGACGGCGAGAGTAGGACGTTCGACGCCACGGTTCGCTACGGCGTGCGCGCGAACGTGGACGTGGGGCTGCGCATGCCCGTCCGCTGGCGGGGGGGCGGCGAGCTCGACCCGGTCATCGACACGTGGCACCGGGTGTTGCGCCTGCCCGACGGGAACCGCGACGACTTCGTTCGGGACCGGTTTCGCGTCGAGGGGCGGACGACCGAAGGCGAGCCGTTCTCCTGGAGCGAGGAGACGGGGACCGGCTTCGGCAACCTCGAGGCGGAGGGCCGCTGGCGATTCCGCGAGGGCGGGCGCGAAGGCTGGACGGCGGCGCTCGAAGGGCGGCTCGCGCTCCCGACGGGTACGGGTCCGTTCGCAGGCGATGGCCTGGGCTACGGGCTTCAACTGGTCGGAGCCCGGCGGCTCGCCTCCTCCCTGGACCTGTTCGTCGGCGCGGGGGCCGTGGTGCAGGACGAGGGGCCGGTGCGAGGTGTGCTCTACGAGCCGCTTCGGGGGCAGTTCTTCGTCGCCCTCGAGTGGCGGCCCGCCCGCCGCATGAGCCTCGTCGGGGAGACGGACGTCGCGTCGCGTCTCGTCCAGAACGTCGACCGTTACGCGGGGCTCCACTGGATGGTGAACGTGAGCGGGAGGATCGACGTCTCCCGATCGGCGCGGCTGGAGATCGGCTTCACCGAGAACGTGGAGAGCCAGCTCTCGACCGCGGACTTCGGAATACACTTCGGGCTCGTCTGGAGGCCGTGATCACCATCCCGGAAGGGCAGGCATCGGCCTCCACGTCGACGACCTGCCCCGCACCCCGAGGAGCTGACATGAAACGAATCGCTGTCGCCCTGGTCCTCGCTCTGCCCGGCCTCGCCGCCTGCCGCCGCGGCTCCGATCCGTCGCTGATCGTGGCCTCGGGCCACGTGGAGGCCACCGACGTGCGCGTCTCCACGAAGATCGGCGGGCCGGCTCGACACCCTGCCCGTCCAGGAGGGAGACGTGGTGAAGGTCGGCCAGGAGCTGGCGACGCATCGAGACCACCGACGTCAACCTCGCCCTCCTCCAGGCGCGGGCGGAGCGCGAGCAGGCCGCGGCCGAGCTGCGCGCTGCGGCTCGCGGGATCCCGCAAGGAAGACATCGCGGAGATGGAGGCGCAGGTCGAGGGCGTCGAGGCCGACCTCGCCGGCGCCGAGCGCGACCTCGAGCGGATGCAGGACCTTCTCGACCGCGGCTCCGGGACCACCAAGGCCCGCGACGACGCCCGGACGCGCCGCGACGTGCTCGCCGCCCGGCTCGCGGGCGATGAAGCAGTCGCTCGCCCGCCTCCGCGCCGGAAGCCGGCCCGAGGAGATCGACGCCTCGCGGGCCCGGGTCGCCGCCACCGAGGCGCGCATCGCGCAGCTCGAGCAGCAGGTGAAGGACGCCACGCGTCATGAGCCCGGTGGACGGCGTCGTGACCGAGAAGATCGCGGAGGCCGGGAGAGATCCTGCAGGCGGGCTCCGCCTCGTGGTGGTGACCGACCTCAAGTCCCACGCCTGGCTCACCGTCTACGTGACCGAGGCCCGACCTCGGCCGCATCCGCCTCGGCCAGGAGGCGGAGGTGGTCACCGACGACGGCCAGACGCGCAAGGGAAGCTCACCTTCGTCGCCTCCCAGGCCGAGTTCACGCCCAAGAACGTCCAGACCCGCGACGAGCGGGTGAAGCTCGTCTACAAGGTCAAGGTCGGTCTCGACAACGCGGACGGCCTCTTCAAGCCGGGCATGCCCGCGGAGGCGCGCTTCGCGCGCGGAAGCGGGCACGAAGTGACCGACGAGCCGCTCGTCGTCGTCGACCGGCATGACCCGCCGCTACGGCGAGCGTCGTCGCGGTCTCCGAGCGTGAGCTTCGACGTGCGCCGCGGCGAGATGTTCGGCCTCATCGGCCCCGACGGCGCGGGCAAGACCACGACCCTGCGCGTGATCCTGGGCCTCCTCGCTCCCACGAGCGGCACCGTGACGACCTGCGGCCTCGAGCCCATGCGCGAGAGCGACGCCCTCTCGCGCAGCGCATCGGCTACCTCTCGCAGCGCTTCTCGCTCTACGGCGACCTCACGGTGGACGAGAACGTCGCCTTCTTCGCGGAGATCCACGGCGTACCCGGGCTGGCGTCCGCGCCGCGACGAGCTACTCGAGATGCTGCGCATGACGCCCTTTCGCGAGCCGCCTCGCCGATCGGCTCTCCGGCGGGATGAAGCAGAAGCTCGCGCTCGCGTGCACCCTCATCCACACGCCCGAGCTGCTCGTGCTCGACGAGCCCACGACGGGCGTCGATCCCGTCTCGCGCCGCGATTTCTGGCGGATCCTCGCCCGCCTGCAGCGCGAGGGGCTGACCCTCCTCCTCACCACGCCCTACCTGGACGAGGCCGAGCGCTGCCAGCGCGTCGCCCTCATGGACCACGGCCGGCATCCTGAGCCTGAGCACGCCGGACGCCCTGCGCGCCGAGGGGCAGGGGCGCCATCCTCGAGATCCTCGCCGAGCCCAAGCGCAAGGCCATGGAGTGTCCTCGCCGGCCGCCACGACGTGACCGACGTGGAGTCGTTCGGCGAGCGGCTGCACGCGACGCTTCGAGCCCGGCGGCCGCGCAGGAGCCCGAGGCGGCGGCGCGTCGCCTCGCCGACGAGCTCGCGGCGCGGAGGCATCGCCGTGCAGCAGGTGCGGCCGATCGCGCCCTCCCTCGAGGACATCTTCATTGCAAGGATCCGGACGGCCCAGACGTCGTCCGGTGACGAGGTGACCCCATGAAGTGCATCGCCTTCGGTCTCCTGGTCTCTCGCCTTCGCCCGGACCGTCCCCGCCGAGGAGGTTCCGCTCTCCCTCGCGGAGGCGATGGAGAAGGCACGGAGCCCATTCGGCCCGGCTCGCCCAGCTCGCCGCCCTCGAAAGCGCGGCGGCCGCGGGTGTCCGCGGGGCGCGCGCGCAGCGTTGGCCAGTGGTCGACCTCCAGGGGTCCTACTCCCTCAACTCGGACGTCCCGGAGCTGGCGCTCGTCAGCCCCGGCCCTCCTCCCACCCGCCAGGTCGTCTTTCCCAACATCCCCAATCAGTACAAAGGACGCGCCGGCCTCGCCCTGCCCGTCTACACGGGCGGGCGCATCTCGAGGAGCGTGGACGCGGCGCGCGGCGAGCAGGAGGCGGCCCGGCAGGACCTCGCCGCCGGTGGCGCGGACGTCCGGCTCGAGACGGAGAGCGCCTACTGGACGCTCGTCACCGCGCGCGAGAGCGCGCGGGTCCTGAGCGAGAGCATCGTCTCCTACGACACACACCAGAAGGACGCCCAGAACCGCTACGAGCTCGGCCTCGCCGCCCGCAACGAGCTCCTCGCCGTGCAGGTGGAGCGCGACCGCGCGGAGCTCGCGCGCCTCTCGGCGGAGAACCAGGCCGAGGTCGCCAACGCCAACCTCGTCCGCCTCGTCGGGCTCCCTCCCGAGGCCCGGGTCGTGCCCACCGAACCCGTGGCGCGCCGAGCCGACGCGGACGAGGCGGGGACGACGGAGAGCCTCGTGGCCACGGCCCTCCAGGCCCGCCCCGAGCTCGCGGCCCTCCGCGCCCGCTTCCAGACCGCGGAAGCGCAGGTCCGCGTCGAGGCCTCGGCGCGGCTTCCCCAGCTCAGTGTCTTCGGCGCGTACGACTACGCGCGCCCGAACTCGCGGATCCTCCCCCTCGTGGACGAGTGGAACGATACCTGGAGCGCGGGAGCCGAGCTGTCGATCGTGGTGTTCAACGGAGGCCGGACGAGCGCGGCGGTGGCCGAAGCGAGATCCCGGGCCGACGCCACCCGCCATCGGCTCCGCGATCTGGAAGAGCGGATCCGCCTGGAGGTCACGAGCCGCCGGCTCGACTTCGCCACCGCGGCCGCGGCGCTCCAGGTCGCCGAGCGCGGAGTCGCCTCCGCGCGCGAGAGCGTCAGGGTCGAGACCGACCGCTATCGCGAGGGGGTGGGGTTGTCTTCCGAGCTCCTCGACGCGGAGACCCGCCTGCTGCAGGCGGGCCTCGACCTCACGGAGGCCACGACCGACGTCCGTGTGGCACGGGCCGGACTCGACCGCGCCGTCGGCCGATGAGCGCGGTCATCGAGGTCGACCGGCTGGTGAAGCGCTTCGGCGTCTTCACCGCGGTCGACGACCTGAGCTTCTCGGTGAACAAGGGCGAGGTCTTCGGCCTCCTCGGCAGCAACGGCGCGGGCAAGACGACGGCGATTCGCATGCTCTGCGGCCTCTTGACCCCCACGTCCGGCACCGGGCGCGTCCTCGGAGTGGACGTGGGCCGCGATCCCGAGGAGGTCAAGCGCCGGATCGGCTACATGACCCAGCGCTTCAGCCTCTACGACGACCTCACGGTCGAGCAGAACATCCAGTTCTTCGGAGGAGTCTACGGTTTGCGCGGGGGAGGCCCTGAAGGAGCGCGTGGCCTGGGGCATCGCGACCGCCGGCCTCGAAGGCAAGAC
This sequence comes from uncultured Acidobacteriota bacterium, assembly GCA_963742595.1. Lineage (GTDB taxonomy): Bacteria > Acidobacteriota > Vicinamibacteria > Fen-336 > Fen-336 > CAVPGH01. The sequence continues at coordinate 1,022,595 of CAVUMT010000005.1, forward strand.
GGACCTCCTCACCCAGTCCCTCCCGGGGGGCTGGAAGCAGCGGCTCGCCCTCGCCTGCTCGGTGCTCCACGAGCCGAGGGTGCTCTTCCTCGACGAGCCCACTGGGGGCGTCGACCCCATCTCGCGCCGGCGCTTCTGGAGCCTCATCGACCGCATGGCCGGGGAAGGCGTGACGATCATCGTGACCACCCACTACCTGGACGAGGCCGAGCGTTGCGACCGCATCGCCCTCATGCACGCGAGCCGGCTCGTGGCTCTCGGCACCGTGGCCGAGCTGAAGCAGGTCTTCGCGGGGCGCGCGCTCCTCGAGGTCGCCTGTCCGCGCATCCTCGAAGCCCAGGAGGTTCTCGAGCACGCGCCATGGGCGCTGGAGGCCTCGGTCTTCGGCACCCGCATCCACCTCGTGGCCGCGGACGCGGAAGAGGGCCGCCGGCGCGCCCGCGAGGTCCTGGAGGGTGCCGGCTTCTCGCCGGTGTCCGTCGAGCGCATCGTGCCGTCCCTCGAGGACGTGTTCATCCACTGCATCGAGGCGGAGGACGCCAAGAGGGCGGCGGCCGCGCGATGAGCCTCCGCAAGATCCGCGCGATCGCGGTGAAGGAGCTGCGCCAGTCCTCGCGCGATCCCCTGAGCCTCGCCATGCTCCTGGGCCTGCCCGCGGTCATGCTCGTGCTCTACGGGTACGCGATCAACTTCGACGTCAAGCACGTGTCCCTCGCCGTCCAGGACCTCGACCGCAGCACCCGCAGCCGCGACCTCGTGGCCTCCTTCGTCAATTCGACGTACTTCGACCTCGTGGCGACCCCTCCCGCGGGGGCGGACCTCGCCCGCCTGACCGAGACGCGGTTGGCCAAGGCCGTGCTCGTGATCCCCGAGACCTTCTCACGGGATCTCGCCGCGGGACGCACGGCGAGCGTGCAGTTCCTCGTGGACGGGGCCGACGCCAACACCGCGAGCACGCTGCTCGGCTACGCGCAGGCGATCGTGGCCAGCGTCAATGTGGACCTCGCCGAGGAAGCGGGCATCCGCCTGAGCACCCCCGGCATCGACTACGAGCCGCGCGTCTGGTACAACCCCGAGCTCCGCTCCACGCAGTTCCTCGTGCCCGGCCTCATGGGCTTCATCCTCATGCTCACCGCCGTCCTGTCCACCGCTCTCTCCGTCGTGCGCGAGAAGGAGCGCGGCACCATGGAGCAGCTCCGGGTGAGCTCGCTCCACCCCGGCGAGCTGCTCATCGGGAAGACCCTCCCCTACCTCGCCATCTCCCTTCTCGGATCCACCGTCATCGTGATCGCGGCGCGGATCCTGTTCGGCGTCGTGGTCCGAGGCTCCTACATCGACCTCTTCCTGATCACGCTCCTCTACCTCGTGGGCGCCCTCGGGTTCGGGCTCTTCGTGTCGAGCGTGGCGGAGACCCAGGCCATGGCCTTCCAGATGGGGATGGTGGTCTCGCTCCTCCCCGCGATCCTCCTCTCCGGGTTCATCTTCCCCATCCGCTCGATGCCCGCGGTCGTGCAGGCGATCACCTACGCCGTCCCCGCCCGCTACTTCCTGGTCGTGGTGCGCGGCGTGATCCTCAAAGGGGCGGGACTCGCCCCCTACGCGAAGGACATCGCCTTCCTCGCGCTCTACGGGACGGTCGTGCTCGCCGTCGCCTACGTGCGCCTCACGCGAAGGGAGGCCTGACGTGCACGAGCTCCTCCACGTGATCGTCAAGGAGTTCCTGCAGCTCCGCCGCGACAAGAAGATGATCCCGGTCCTCGTCGTGGGCCCCATCGTCCAGGTCCTGACCTTCGGCTACGCGGCGAACCTCGACGTGAACGACATCCCGCTCCTCGTGGTGGACCAGGACCGCACCGCGGAGAGCCGCGCGCTCGTGGACCGGTTCACGAGCTCCGGCCACTTCGACCTCGCGGCCACGGAGGACACCGCCGAGGACGTGGAGCCCTGGCTCGTCGACGGGCGGGCACAGATAGCACTCGTCATCGGCACGGGCTACGGCGAAGCCCGACAGGGAGGACGGACCGCGCGCGTCCAGGTCCTCGCCGACGGCACCGACTCGAACTCGGCCATGGTCGGCATGGGCTACGCCTCGCGCATCGTTGCGACCGCGGGAGCCACCCCGGTGGGCGGACCCCTGCCCGCCCCTTCGTCCACGTCCTTCCGCATCGGCCAGATCGAGCTCGTGCCCCGCGTCTGGTACAACCCCGACCTCAAGTCCCGCTGGTTCTACGTCCCCGCGGTGCTTGCGATGGTCTTGATCCTCGTGACCATGATGCTGCCCTCGATGGCGGTGGTCCGGGAAAAGGAGATCGGCACCCTCGAGCAGATCAGCGTCACCCCCCTCCGCCCCTGGCAGCTCATCGTGGGCAAGCTCGTCCCCTTCGCCCTCATCGGCCTTCTGGACCTGCTGCTGATCGTGGCGGTGTCGCGAGTCGTTTTCGGCGTTCCCCTCCGGGGATCATTGCTTCTCTTGATGTTCCTGACGCTCCTCTACCTCTTGAACACCCTCGGCCTGGGCCTCCTCGTCTCGACCCTCGTGGCCACGCAGCAGCAGGCCATGATGTTCTCCGCGTTCGTACTCATGGTGCCGATGATCTACCTGTCCGGCCTCATCTTTCCGATCGACAACATGCCCCGGCTCTTCCAGACCGTGAGCTACGCGATTCCGGTCCGTTACTACGGAAACATCCTCCGCGGGGTTTTCCTTCGCGGGTCAGGCCTGGGTGTGCTCGCTCCGGACGCCATCGCCCTTTTCGTGGGCGGACTGCTCGTGCTCACCCTGGCCTCGCTGCGCTTCCGGAAGAGCCTGGACTAGTCGAGCGCCAGCCACCGGCGAAGACCGTCGCCGACGGCCTCGATTTCCGCGGCATCACACTCCCCGATCTCTCCGCTGATCGCGGTCCGCGGAACGCTGACGACTTTGTCCACCATGACCTGGGACGCTGCCTTCAACCCCGTTCTCGACCCTGGCGGGAGACTCAGCCGGAAGAGCGGAGCATCGACACAGTCGGAGGTGATGGGGCAAATGGTGATGCTGGCGTGCGTTGGATTGAAGAGGTCGGACTGCACGACGACGGCCGGGCGAGGCTTCCCGGTGTAGGCCCCCTTCGACGCGACCACGACGATCGAGCCACGCTTCACCGCCAGCCCCGCTCGTCCTTGACGCCCTCGATGAAAGCGATCGCTTCTCGCTCCGACTTCCGGCCGCTGACGAGCAGCGACTGGCGACGGGCCTCACGGGCGGGATCGGCGGGAGGGGGCCCCTCGCTGAACGCGATCGCCAGCGCGTCACGCAGGATGGCGCTCTTGCTTCGTCGCTTTCGACGCGCCTGCTGCTCGATGCGGCGATCGAGCGCGAGCGGCACACGGAGGGTCAGCACCGTGGACTTCTCTGCCTTGGACACGGCACGCTCCTGTAGTTACGCCTGCACTACAGTATACGCGCCGAACCCCGGGGACCTACCTCGGGGGGGCGAGACGGCGGAGGTCCTCGAACCAGTTGACGACGACGTCCACCTGATTCAGCCGGGTGCCTTCGCGAGCCGGCACCACGGCGAGGATCGAATCGCCGGTCGGAGAGACGTCGAAGGTGGGGGCGGCCGTGTTCACTCTCGTCGACGAGATGTCGAACGCGACACGGGGCGAACTCGAGGTCAAGGTGGGAGCGGTGACGATTTCCGTGGCCATCACCCTGTTGCCGAGCCTGTAGAAGAGCCTCCGGCCGTCGCGGGAGTAGACGGGAGTCTCTCCGCCGCTCGTCGAAACCTGTCTTCGTGGCCCCGGCCCTGGGAACGCCGCGACCATCACCTCATCACGCCCGGACTCGTTGGAGACGTAGGCGATCCACCGGCCGTCGGGCGAAAAAGCCGCCGAGTGCTCCTGGAAGGCCGACGTCAGCCACGGGCTCACTCTCACAGGCGGGCTGCCCTCGAGGTCCATGATCCAGATGTCGTCCTTGGTCTCGGGGTGGCGCTCGGTGAAAGCGACCCATCGGCCGTCTTGGGACCACGAGCTCGGGTTGTGCGCATAGGGAGCCCGGAAGAGCATCTCCTCCGTCCCGCTGCCGTCGGTCGGTTGGCGGAAGAGGCTTCGCGGCACCGTGCGGTCGGAGCTGAAGACCATGAAGCGCCCGTCCGGGCTCAGCACCGGACGATGGCTGGGGCTGTCACGCGTGAGCTGGGTCAGGGTGCCGCTCCGGAGATCCACCTGCCAGATGTTGTGCGGAGTGTCCTCGATTTCGATGACGAGCCCGTGCCCGTCTGGCATGAGCCGGGGGTGGATGTACGCCCGCGCGGGCAGCGGAAGGGCCGTCACGCCCTTGCGGTCCATGAATGCGAGGGTGCGCACAAGAGTAGCGCCGCTGGGGACATAGACGAGCGTGCCGTCGACGGCCAGGTCGAACTGTCCGTGAAGGGTCTGGGGAGTGCTCAGGACGCCCGACACGATGGGAACGGCGGATCCCGACACCACCAGGCGATCGGCGTCGAAGGGAACGGCCATGAGGTCCGTTCCCCGAACGTAGACGAGATGACCGGACGCCGCATAGCGGGCGCTGGCGCCTCCCCGAACGAGCACCCGGGGGGTCCCGCCGGGCAACGGGACCACGGCAATGGCCGCGTCCTCGATCGTCCCGCTCTTGTTCAGGATGGTGAAGACGATGCCTCTGTCGCGCGGCAGGGCCTGCGGTCCGACGTGTGAGGCCTCTCCCTTCTCGGCGTCCACGGTCGTGAAATGCCGGGGCTGACCGCCCGTCGCGGGAACCTGCCACAGCCCCGTGGGACGCGCATAGACGATCCGGTCGTCGCTCAGCCAGGCCGCGCCGCCCCCCAGGGTCGCATCCTCGCTCAGCACCACGGGAGCGCCTCCGGCGATCGACAGCTTCTTCAGCTTGTTGTACTGCAGGAAACCGAGCCAGCGCCCGTCCGGTGAGAAGAAGGTCTCGCGGCCGCGCTCCGTCTCCGGCAGGGGACGTGACGTCCCATCGCGCAAGTCAAGGAGGTGTATACGCCAATCGTCCCCACGCCGACCCACGTACGCCAGGCGTGAGCCGTCGCGCGTCAGACTGAAGGACCGTCCCTCGTAGCTGAGGTCGTCGATGTTCGCGAGCGTCACCACGAAACGCTTCGGCAGGGACGTGGGTGTGGCAGCGGGCCGACGGAAGGCCAGGACCGCGGCCACAACCACTGCCGCCGCCGCCAGCGCCCAGCGCACGAAACTCCCCGGCCACCCGAGCCTCGGCGGGGGTCGAACGGCCGGACCGCTGAAGTCCGCCAGGCGGCTCAGCATCAGCTCGAGGTCGCGGGCGAGGTCTCGCGTGGCCGCATAGCGGTCCTCCCGATCCTTGGCCAGGCAGCGCTCGACCGTCCAGACAACGGGCGCCGGCACACGGGAGTCCTGGCTCACGATCGACGGCGGCTCGTCCTGCAGCACCGCGGTCAGCGTCTGGGCCACCGTCGCCCGTCGGAACGGGGCATGCCCCGTCACCATCTGGTAAAGCACGCACCCCAGCGAGAACTGGTCGGAGCGCGGATCCACGGGATCGCCTCTCACCTGTTCCGGAGACATGTAGCCCACTGTCCCCAGGAGAGCGCCATGTTCAGTCCGCGTGTCGATGGACGACGCAGGCTCAGACGATTCACTGGGCGACGGTCCCAGCTTGGCCAGTCCGAAATCGAGGATCTTGAGCTGCCCGTCCGCGGTCACGAACAGGTTCGACGGCTTGATGTCTCGGTGAAGGATGCCGTGCTCGTGAACCGCGGCAAGTCCACGGGCGGCCTGCGCCGTCCATTCCAGCACCTTGCGCAGGGGCACACGGCCCCTCGCCATTCGCTTGGCAAGGGTCTCGCCCTCGAGCAGCTCCGTCACCAGATAGGACAGACCGTCGTGCGATCCCACGTCGTAGACGGCCAGGATGTGCGGGTGGCTGAGAGCTGACGCCGCTCGCGCCTCTTGCTCGAACCTTCGTACGACGTCGGCGTTCGCGCCGCGATCCTGAGACAGCACCTTGATTGCGACGTCGCGACGCAATCGATCGTCGCGGGCCCGGTACACTTCCCCCATTCCCCCGGACCCGAGGTTCCCAGTGAGCTCGTAGGGTCCGAGTCGCGTGCCCACGCGGAACTGGAAGGGCGCGCTCAGATCGGATGCAGGCGGCGTCGCCTCAAGGCGGCCAGAGAGCCTCCCGCTTCAGTAGCGGCCTAAAGCTAGGGGATCAGAGGCCGCGCGTCAATGCGTCGTCGTCGCTCGTCGATGCGAAAGAGCGCGCCGCCGCTACTGCCGGGGCTCGCTGATCGCCACCGGAACCGTCGGCGCCTCCACGTGGATCACGGTCCGGTCCCCTTCCGCCTTCGCGACGACCGCCGGCGACGTCCTCTCTGTCTTCGCGTCATGCTCGCTTAGCAGAGAGGAGCCCACGAGCCCGAGCTGCTCACGGTGCAGGTCGAAGTCGATCTGAGCCACCGCCATCGCCCGCGCGACCACCTCAGCCTGACGCGCCGTCTCCGGCTTCCCCGGACGCTCGCTCGCCAGCGAGGAGCCGACGAATCCGAGCTGCGCGCGGTGAAGGTCGAAGTCGATCTGGGCCACGGCCATCGCTCGGGCGAGCTTGGAGCCGCGGTCTTGCTTCTTCTCTTCCGCCCGGGCCGAAATCGCCCCGCCCAGCGCCAGCACGCCCAGGATCGTCATCGCTTTCCGCACCGCCGACCTCCTGCTCTTCCCCACTTCTGCAGCTAAGACGAGCCTGGCGTGTCAAAGGTTGCGGTTTTTGCCACTTCGATCGGCGAATGACGGGGGTGCGGCGACCGTGTGCGCGTACAACGAACCGTACATCCTGCCGCACGCGGCGTTAGGCGATGCCGGCGACCTGTCGCAGGACGTCGTAGCGGTTGACGATGCCCACGAGCTGTCCATCGCGCCGGATGAGGGCGGCGGGGGTCTCCTTCGAAAGGAGGGTGCTGAGGCGGTCGAAGGGGACGTCGGCGTCGACCACCGGGAAGGGAGCCTGCATGGCGTCGGACACGGGCTGCTCCAGGATCTTGCCGTCCTCGAGCGCCCGCGCCATGAGCGGGCCCTCGCTGAGCGGAGCCCACGCAGTCCTTGCCGTCGATGACCGGGATCTGGGAGACGCCGTAGGTGCTCATGAGGTTCAGGGCCTGGCGGACGTTGCGCCGAAGGGCGCCACGGAGACGATGGGCGGGCAGCGTCGCGCGCGCGGCCGGTCGAGGAGCTGGCCGGCGGTGACGCGCTCCGAGTCGAGGAGCTGGTTCTCGCGCATCCAGTTGTCGTCGTACAGCTTCGACAGGTAGCGCTCGCCGGTGTCGCAGAGGATCGTGACGACGCAGGCGTCGGGATCGTCGAGCCGGCGGCGCGACGCTCGAGGGCGGAAAAGACGTTCAGACCCGCCGGAGCCTCCCATGAAGATCCCTTCCTCGCGCGTCAGGCGCCGCGCGATTCGGAACGACATCGGCGTCGGAGACCGTCATCCACTCGTCGATCACGTCGAAGTGGAGGGACGTCGGGATCTTGTCTCCCCCGATCCCCTCTACCTTGTAGGGAAAGCCCTGGCCCTTCACGTGCGTCTTCGCGTACTCCGTGTAGATCGAGCCCACGGGGTCGCCGGCCACGATGCAGACCTTCGGGTTCTTCTCCTTGAGGTAGCGGCCCGCTGCCGGAGATCGTGCCCTCCGGTGCCCGGCGAGCAGACGAAGTGCGTGATCTTCCCTTTCGTCTGCTCCCAGATCTCGGGGCCTGTCGACTGGTAGTGGGCCTCCGGGTTGGCGGGGTTGTAGTGCTGGTCGGCCATGATCGCCCCGGGAGTGGCGGCCACGATCGACTCGCGCCTTGTGTGATGTAGTACTCGGGATGGTCGGGGGGCACGGCCGTGGGAACGACGATCACCTCGGCGCCGTAGGCGCGCAGCAGCCGCACCTTCTCCGTGGACATCTTGTCCGGGATCGTGAAGATGCAGCGGTAGCCCTTGATGGCGGCGGCGATGGCGAGGCCGACGCCGGTGTTGCCGCTCGTGGCCTCCACCACGACGCCTCCCGGCTTGAGCGCTCCGCTCTTCTCCGCGGCCTCGATGATCGCGAGCCCGATGCGGTCCTTCACCGAGCCGCCGGGGTTCAGGTTCTCGGCCTTCCCGAAGACGGGCGTGCGGATGCCCCGGGTCACGCGGTGGAGCCGTACGAGGGGCGTCCAGCCGATCGCTTCGAGGATGCTGTCGTAGGGCTCGAGGTTGCGGGGCATCGAACGAAGGCTAAGTCGTCCGTCCCTGGAGTTCAAGGCTCGCCGGCTCGACCACGCGCAACGACTTCCATCGCCCCGCACGGAACCGGCGCCGCATGAGGATCCCGAGAAGGACCACGTAGGCGTGGCGAAGCACCAGGCCACGTACACGCCGCCCCCCTGGACCAGGCAGGCGAAGTATGCGGGAACGAGCATGGCCCCCCAGGAAAGCATGACCGTGAGCATCAGCGGATAGACGGTGTCCCCCGCGCCCTTGAGGCCGGCCGCGAAGATGACGTTCATCATGTCGAAGATCGAGTAGAGGGCCACGAAGCGCAGGAGGACGGGAGCCATGCGGGCGATCCCGGCGAAGGCCCGGGGATCCGAGCCCGCCGCATAGGGAGCGAGCAGCACGCCCGATCCGAACACGTAGAGCAGGCCGCAGGCCGACATGTAGACGAGGCTGATCAGGAAGGCGGAGCGCACGGTGCGCTCGGCCCTCGCCGGATCCTCGCCTCCCAGGTGGCGGCCCACGAGCGACGAGACGCCGAGGCCCAGGCCCATCATGGGCATGAAGACGATCATGTTCAGGTTGAACGCGATGCCGCAGGCCGCGAGCTCGTCCGTGCCGATGCGTCCTACGAGGATCATGAAGAGGGCGAAGGCCAGGATCTCCAGCGAGTACTGGAGACCGGTGGGCAGACCGAAGCGGAGGAGGCGACCGAAGAGCGCGGACTCGAAGCGCCAGCCTGCGAGCGTCCGATATCGCTCGCGGTAGTCCCTTCGCAGGATGATGGCGAGGAAGGCGAGCGCTCCCACCACCTGGGAGATGACGGTGGACCAGGCGGCGCCGCTCACCCCCATGCGGGGGAAGCCGCCGTGGCCGAAGATCCACAGGTAGTCGAGCGTCGCGTTCACGACCGTGGCCAGGATGTTGACGCGCAGGACCGCCAGCGTCTGCCCGCGGCCCGCGAAGAAGGAGGAGAGGGTCGCCATCAGGATCGTGGGAAAGGCTCCCAGCATGAGGATCCGCGCGTACGTCACCTCGTGCTCGCGGAGCGCCGGCTCGTGTCCCGCCCACTCGAAGACGGGACCGACGAGCGGGATGAGCGCGGCCACGAGCGCCCCCGCGCCCAGCGAGAAGTAGATCCCCTGCCAGATCGCGGGTCCGATGCGCTCCGGCCGGCCGGACCCCTTGTACTGGGCGATGAAGGTCGTCAGGTACTCGCCGGTGCCGATGAAGAGTCCGATCAGCGTCCAGATCGTGAAGAGGCCGGTCGATCGCTCCCGCGACGGCTTCGGTCGAGTACCAGGTGAGGAACAGGCGATCCACGAAGGTCTGGACCGTGAAGGACAGCTGCGCGAGGATGAGCGGGTAGCCCACGCCGAGGACCTCGCGCCCCCCGCCCGGGCCCTCCGCGAACGAGGCGACCCTTTCCTTCCACTTCACGCTCGGCCTCGACAAACGATCGAGCCTACCATGCCCCGCGAGGGCGCGTGCTAGCATCGTCCCATGCGGCGTTCGAGCACCGCGCTCGCGCTCTTCCTGCTCGCCGCGGCCGTGCACGCCGACGAGAAGGTCCCCCGCCTCCTCGATCGCGTCGAGGTTTCGCGCGTCGTGATCGACGCCCGGATCGTGGACGGAAGCGGGAAGCCCGTGCTCGGGCTCACGCCCCAAAACTTTCGTGTCGAGGTGGACGGCGAGCCCATCCGGCTCGACTCCGTCGACTGGATCGGAGGAGGCCGGAGGGATGCGTCCCAGGCTCCGGAGACGCCCACGGTCTTCCTGCCCGACGAGGCGGAGGACGCTCCCACGCCGGGGCGCCTCACGGTGATCCTGTTCCAGCGGAGCCTCGAGCGGTCGCGCTTCACAGGCTTCATGAAGATGCGGAGGCTCCTCACCAGCTTCGTGGACGATCTCGGGCCGGACGACTACGCGGCGGTCTTGTCGTTCGATTCGCGCCTCCGGCCCCACATCGACCTGACGAGCGATCGGGCGCGGCTGCGCCACGTGCTCCTGAACAAGGTCCTCATGGAGTGGCCGCCGCCCGTGGAGCCCGGGCCTCCCCCTTCGCTCCTCGCCCGCATCGACCCGAGGGACGCGGCGGGCGCCGCGTCAGAGGAGAAAGCGCTCCTCCTGATCGCCCGCGCCCTCGAGCCCCTGCCCGGCGCCAAGTCCATCGTCTGGGTGGGCTGGGGCATGGGGAGCCTGGGGGGAGGCTTCTTCTCCATGGGCCACGACTACGAAGAGGCCGCCCGCGCCCTGAGCCGCTCGCGCACGAGCGTCTTCGCTCTGGACGTGACGGAGGCCGACTACCACACGCTCGAGCTGGGCCTCCAGCAGGTGGCGGAGGACACGGGCGGGTTCTACGAACGGGCCTACACGACTCCCATCGCCGCCGTGAACCGGATCGCCCACGCGATCTCCGGCTACTACGTCCTCTCGTTCGACAAGCCTCCCGGCCCCTCGGGCCGCCACAAGGTCAACGTGTCCCTCGTGGGTCGGAAAGGAACCGTGCTTGCCCGGAACGGCTACATCGACTAGCCGGCCACGAGCGAAGGCGCGACGCGGAGTTCCTCGTCCTCTGTCGGAGCAAGACTCGCCTGCAGCCTCAAAGCCCGTTCCCGCGCCTCCTCCCGCGACCCCGATTCCAGGAGCTCCTTCGCGAGTGCATTGTGCGTGTCCTTCCGCGAGTCCGCGAGCAGCGCCTCGAGCGGCGACTCCGGCTCGCCCAGCGACAGGCGCGACTGCAGGAGCGGGTGCGCGCGTGACTGCTCGCCGTAGGTCTCCTCGGGCAGGGGCCGATAGCGGCAGAAGAAGTCGAGGTGCCAGGGCAGGAAGCCCAGGGCGCGGGCCCGGCCGCGCTCGTCGTCGCTGGAAGTGCTCGCGCAGGAGCTCCACGAAGCGCCAGAGCACCGAGAAGCGCTCGTCGGCCGTCGGCAGCCAGGTCTTCCCCTCGCGGATCTCGCGGAAGAGCCAGGGCTTGATCAGGGCGCCCCGCGCGAGCATCACCGAGCGAACGCCCGAGCGCTCCATCCGCTCGCGGGCCTCGTAGCGGCGTGAGGATGTCGCCGTTGCCCACGACGGGAATGCCGCGCTCCGCGGCCACGCGCCCGATCAGGTCCCAGTCCGCGGCCTTGCTGTAGCGCTGCTCCCGGGTCCGCCCGTGGATCGTCACCGCGGACGCCCCGGCGTCCTCGCAGGCGCGGGCGAGGTCGGACACGTTCTGCTTCGCCTCGCTCCACCCCGTGCGGATCTTCACCGTCACCGGTACCTTCACCGCCGCCACCATCGCCGTCGACGAGGCGGGCGAGGCGACCGGGCTTCCGCAGGAGGCTCGCCCCCAGGCCACGGCGCGTGATCGTGGTCGATCGGGCACCCGCAGTTGAGGTCCACGAATCGCGCACCCCGGCTCTCCGCGAGACGCGCCCCTTCGGCGAGCGAGTCCGGCTTCTTGTCCGCGAGCTGCACGCCGAAGAACGGCTCGTCGGGATGGCAGCGGAGCAGCGCGAACTCGCCGTTCCGGTCCCGCGCAGCAGGTTGCGCACGACCGCCATCTCGCCCACCGTGACCTCGGCCCCGAGCTCGACGCAGAGCCGCCGGAAGGGCAGGTTGCCGCCGAAGGTCAAGGGGGCGAGCCAGAGCTTTCCCGCGAAGGGCGAGGCCGGACTCACTCTCCCAGGATCCCGAAGCGCTTCGGGGCGGCCGACGGCGCGACCTCGGCCTCCGGCTCCGGCTCGCCGCCCTCGCCGGGGGCCAGGAAGAGGTTCGTCTCGACGCCGTGCTGCTGCGTGTACATCTCGAAGTAGCGCCCGCGTCGCGCGTAGAGCGTCGCGCGTGCGTCCCCCGCTCCACGATCGTCCCTGCCTTCCACCACCAGGATCTGGTCGGCCCGGCGGATCGTGGAGAGCCGGTGGGCGATCACGAACGTGGTGCGCCCGCGCATGAGATAGCGAGAGCCCTTCCTGGATGAGCGCTTCCGACTCGGAGTCGAGGCTCGACGTCGCCTCGTCGAGGATGAGGATGCGCGGGTCGGCGAGGATGGCGCGCGCGATGGAGACGCGCTGCTTCTGGCCGCCCGGAGAGCTTGACCCCGCGCTCGCCCACCACCGTCTCGTAGCCCTCGGGGAAGCGCTCCGCGAACTCGTCCACGCGGGCGATCCGGCACGCGGCGAGGATCTCGTCGTCGGTGGCCCCGGGCCGCGAGAAGGCCACGTTCTCGCGGATCGGTGCCGTCGAAGAGGAACGTGTCCTGCAGGACGACGCCCGAGCTGCGTGCGGTAGGAGTCGAGCCGCACGGTGGAGAGGTCCACCCCGTCCACGAGGACGCGGCCCGCTCGTGGGCACGTGGAACGCGCAGACGAGGCCGATGATCGTGGACTTCCCCGCCCCCGAGGGGCCCACGAGCGCGGTGACCGTCCCCGGCTCCGAGCGGAAGGAGACGCCGTCGAGCACCGGCTTGCCCGGCTCGTAGGCGAAGACGACGTCCTCGAACGCGACCTCGCCCCGAAGCTCGCGGCAGCGGCGACCGCGCGCCGCGGATCCTCGTCCTCCGGGCGCTCGCGCAGCACCTCGCGCGTCCGCTCGAGCCCGGCGAGCGCCTCCGTGAGCTGGGTGCCGATGGACACGATCTGGAACATGGGCGCCACCAGGAAGCCGAGGAACACCGTGTAGGTGAAGAAGCCGCCCACGGTGAGGTGGCCCGCCAGGATCTCGCGCGCCCCACGAACATGACCGCGGCGCCCACGACGCCGAGCACGAGCGTCGAGGACGAGGCTCAGGACGGACGTCGCGGTGAGCGTCTTGAGCACGTTGGCGAGGAGCCGCCCCACGCCCTCGCGCGAAGACCGCCGCCTCGCGCGCTTCCGCGTGATAGCCCTTCACCACGCGCACGCCGCCCAGCGACTCGGTGAGCCGCCCCGTGACCTCGCGCGTAGATCCGGCCCCGCTCGCGGAAGATCGGGCGCAGGGTGCCGAAGGCCCGCTGCGAGGACGACCCCGAAGACGACCAGGGACACGAACGTCACGATCGGTCATGCCCGGGCTGAGGCGGAGCATGACCAGGAGGGCGATGGCGGCGGTGAGCAGGCCCCCCGCGAACTCGACGAGGCCGGTGCCGATCAGGTTCCGCACCCCCTCGACGTCGTTCATGATCCGCGAGACGAGGCTGCCCGGTCTTGTTCGCGTCGTAGTACGCCACGGGCAGGCGTCCCACGTGCTCCTGCACCTTGCCGCCGCATCTCCGCGATGAGCCGCTGCGCGGCCTTCGACAGGATCTGGGTGAGCGCGAACGACGGTGGCCGCCCTGGACGAGGGTGGCCGCGAGCACGGCGCCCACGAGCGGTACCGAGGAGCTCCGAGCTGCCGCTTGCCGATGACGTCGTCGATCAGGTACTTGGTCGAGCCGGGAAGGACGAGGCCCGCCACGCGGTTGACCGCCATGAGGGCGAGGGCGGCCACGAGCACGCCCCTCCGCGGCCGCACGAGCGCCCAGAGATCGGGAAGCAGGGCGCGCAGCCGCTCGGACTTCGGGGCCTTGGATAGCACCTCGTCGCTTCTCCCCTGCGCGCGAGGCGCCGGCTGTGCACGACGTGATTGTACCCGCGGGGAGCGACAGGACGAGGCGACGAGGCTCGGCGGGGCGAGCCCGCCGCCCCGCGCGAGCCCTGGAGAATCGGCGCTAGACGGGACGCCGCGTCGACATGCGCCGCGGAGCGGTCACACGCGAGGACGTACGGCCGGCGTGCGCTCGCAAGGATGGAGGCGTCTCGGCCGACCGTCCGTTGCCGCGGCCGTTGCCGGGGCCGTGGCCGGCCCTCGCCCCCGCCAGCTCGCGCACCTCGCGGAGCCGACGCCGGCGGTCCGCCAGGACCTTGCGCTTCGCCTGGTCCTTCGTCTTGACGCGGCCCAGGTCGGCGACGCGCCCGCAGACGTAGCACACGAGCACGCGCCGATCCGCGCGGTGGCCGAAGCGGCAGCCGCACGAGCAGCGCACGAACAGGTAGAGAAAGTGTTGAGTTTCCCGCGCCCGGAGGATCGTCATCGTGAGGCTCCGCCGCGGAGGATCCCAATGTCACGCTGCCCTTGTTTCATCACAAGTCAACTCCTGACGCGGGTGCAATACGCAAAGTGCGTACCAGGGATAAGCCCTTCGACGCGGAGTCGATTACTCGGGAAGCGACCTGAATCCGGACCCGGTCTGTCGGACCGATTCCGTGTCGCTTTGTGGGCCGTCGCGACGCGACGAGAGCCTTGGCGGCGGTCCGACCCCGATATAGACTCACGCTCCCGGACGGCGCGTTGGGGAGAAGGAGGCCGCGCATATGATGAAGTGGGGCGCTATCGGCTGCATCGGCATTCTCGTGCTCGCCGTCGTCCTGGGCCTCCCGCTCATCGGCAGCTACAACAGCCTCGTCCAGCTCGATCAGGCCGTGCAGGGCGCAGTGGGGGCAGGTCGAGAACGTCTACCAGCGGCGCGCCGACCTCATCCCGAACCTCGTGGAGACCGTGAAGGGCGCGGCCGCCTTCGAGAAGGACACGTTCACCCAGGTCGCGGAGGCGCGCGCGCAGGTGGGCAAGGTCACGGGCGAAGCGCTGCAGAACGCCACGAGCGATCCCCAGGCCTTCGAGCGCTTCCAGCAGGCGCAGGCCGGCCTCTCGTCGGCCCTGTCGCGACTCATGGTGGTGGTCGAGAAGTACCCGGACCTCAAGGCCAACGCCAACTTCCGCGATCTCCAGGCCCAGCTCGAAGGGCACGGAGAACCGGATCGCGGTGGAGCGCAAGCGCTTCAACGACACCGCCCAGGCCTTCAACACGAAGCGGATGAGCTTCCCCACGGTGATCATCGCCGGCTTCTTCGGCAGCCGCTTCAACGAGAAGCCCTACTTCAAGGCGGCCGAGGGAGCGGACCGGGCGCCGCAGGTCAGGTTCTAGGAGCGCACCCGCCGGGTTTCGGACACGAGCCTCGAGTCGGCCGGCCAAGCCAGTCTCCCGACGAGTCTTTCTCCGCCTCCGCCGCTGGCACGCGGAGTGCTCTCTTCCCCCTGACGGGAGGCGGCGATGCTCCACGGCTTGACGGGGAAACTCGCAATCTTGGTCCTGATGATGCCCCCAGCGATCGCAGGGGCCGCGCCCGCCGGCCTCGGCCCCGAGCGCGTCCGCGAGGCCATCCAGTGGGGCCTTGCCGCCAGCGAGTCCGACCTCGCGCAGTACGAGATGAAGACCGACCGCACGTGGCTCGTGAACTTCGACACGCCGTTCCTTCGCGTGGCCCAGCTCGCGCGCGCGATGAAGATCCAGAACACGCCCTTGACGGCGGAGGATCTCTCCCCCCGCACCACCGCTGACGAGGTGCACGTCTACGCGCACGCCCGCCCGGAGAGCGCCACCGTCCGGGGGCCGTCCCTGCCCAACATCGAGCACGTCCTCATCGTGCGCGTCCGCGAGGACGGCGGGGGGACCGAGCCCCTGTCCCCCGTGAGCGTGCAGTCGTTCGTGCGGCGCGTCCCGATGGGGGACGACTGGAGCGGCCCCACGCGGATCGCGCGGAGCGTCAAGGCGGTCTTCCCCCTCGGGGCCCTCTCTCCCGGAAACGAGGTGCGCCTCGTCTTCGAGGGCGGGGGGATCCAGTCCGTGCGCATCACCGCGGACATGCTGAGCCGAGTGCGCTGAGGACGGCGGCGGATCACCGCAGGTGGTGGCCCCGGAGGGAATCGAACCCTCATCCCACGGCTTAAAAGGCCGGTGCTCTACCGTTGAGCTACAGGGCCACGGATCCGGTCGATGTTAGCACCGTCGCCCCCGAGGCCGCGGTGCTTCAGTCGAACCAGGACGCGATGGCGCTCTGGCCGCGGATGATGGAGTCGGCGCGGTCGGGGCCGGTGGAGACGAGGCCGACGGGAACTCCCGCCCGCTCGGACAGGGCCTCGACGTAGCGGCGCGCCGCCTCCGGCAGCGCCCCCCACTCGCGCACGCTGCCCGTGGACGTCTGCCATCCGGGAAGCGTCTCGTAGACGGGATCGCAGGCTTCGAGCACGCTCACGTCGGAGGGAAACTCGTCGAGGGTCTCGCCCTCGAACCTGTAGGCCGTGCACACCGGGATCTCCGCGAGCTCGTCGAGCACGTCGAGCTTGGTGAGGGCGAGCGCGTCGAACCCGTTCACGCGGGCGCAGTAGCGGAGCGCCACCGCGTCGAACCAGCCGCAGCGCCGCGGGCGGCCGGTGCTCGCCCCGTACTCGCTGCCCCGCTCCCGGAGCCGCTCCCCCACCGGGCCGAAGGTCTCCGTGGGGAAGGGACCGGTGCCCACGCGCGTGCAGTAGGCCTTGCCCACGCCGAGCACGCCGTCGATCCGCCCCGGGGGGATGCCGAGTCCGGCGGCGGCTCCTCCCGCGCTGGCGGAGGAGGAGGTGACGAACGGATAGGTGCCGTGGTCCACGTCCAGGAGCGTCGCTTGTGCGCCCTCGAAGAGCACGGAGTACCCGCTCGCGAACTGACGGTGGAGAGCCAGGGACACGTCGGCGATGCGGGGGCCCAGCCGGTCGCCGAACGCGGCGAGCTCGGCCACGAGGGCGTCCCAGTCCAGGTCGCTCTTGCGCTCGGCGCCCCGGAAGATCTGTTCGAAGTGCCGGCGCGCCTCCTCGAGCTTGGCCGGCAGGTCCTTCGGCCGCCGGAGGTCGCCGACCGTCACCCCGCGCCGCCCCGCCTTGTCCTCGTAGGCGGGACCGATGCCGCGCCGCGTGGTGCCGATCCGACGGCCCCCCCGCCGCTCCTCGTAGAGGGTCTCGAGCTCGCGGTGGTGCGGGAGGATGAGGTGCGCGCGGTCCGAGAGGAGCAGGTTGTCGTCGAAGGCGACGCCCTTGCCTTCGAGGTCCTTCATCTCCGCCTCGAGCGCCCAGGGATCGATCACCATCCCCGGCCCGAGGACGCAGAGGATCCCGGGATGGAGGATGCCGGAGGGGATGAGGTGCAGCACGAACTTCTGCCCGTTCACGATCACGGTGTGCCCGGCGTTGTGCCCGCCGTTGTAGCGAGCCACCACCTGCACGCCCTTGGTCAGGAGGTCGACGATCTTGCCCTTGCCCTCGTCGCCCCACTGGGCGCCGACCACGACGATGTTCGGCATGGGGCGCGCCTAGTCGAAAACGGGCTCCGGCGCGGCGAGCGACGGCTCGGGCTCGAAGCTGTAGCTGCACTCCCCGCCCAGCTCGGCGAGGTCCTGGGCGTGGAGCGGGAAGAGCCGGCACTGCGCGAAGCGCTTGTCGTAGATGCGGCAGGTGTACTGGCCCTCGGCGTCGGTGCCCAGGAACGGACAGCGGAAGAGGATCTTGCAGCACGCCCCGCAGCGGTTGCACTCTCCCTTGCGGCGGGAGAGGAGCGCGTCCGTGTCCTCGCGGAGCAGCTTCGCCTGGACGAACCGCCGGACCTTGCCACGCAGCTGCAGGTTCACGAGCGTCCAGTCCGCCATCGCACTCCTCGCTCCAGTATCGGAAGGCTGAAAGAGGCATCGTATCCGCGACGGAGGGCGACGGCAAGTCCTAGAGGCCCCGTGCTATATTCGCTCGCCGCGGATGGCCTCTCCTCCCCTCCTCCTGGACGGCAATCGCCTGGACCTCGAAGCGCTCGAGGCGGTGTCTCGCGGCGCCCGACGGGTCGCCCTCGCCGCGGAGGCCCGGGAGGCCGTCGCTCCGGGCCCGGCGCGTCGTGGACGAGGCGGTCGCGAAGGGCGCGCCCGTCTACGGCGTCAACACGGGATTCGGAAGCTTCTCCGACGTTCACATCCCCGCGGCCCGACTCCGCGAGCTCCAGCAGAACCTCGTCCGGAGCCATGCCGCGGGCGTTGGCGAGCCGCTCCCGGAGGCGGAGACGCGCGCCCTCATGCTGCTGCGCGCGAACGTGCTCGCCAAGGGCTTCAGCGGGATCCGGCTCACGACCCTGGAAGCGCTCGTGGAGATGCTGAACCGTCGCGTCCACCCGGTGGTGCCCTGCCAGGGCTCGGTGGGAGCGAGCGGCGACCTCGCGCCCCTCGCGCACCTCGCCCTCGCCCTCTCCGGAGAGGGCCTCGCCGTCCACGACGGCCGGGTTCTTCCGGGAGGCGAGGCGCTCCGGGCCGCGGGCCTCTCCCCCGTCACCCTCGAAGCCAAGGAGGGGCTCGCCCTGATCAACGGCACGCAGCTCATGACCGCGGTGGCCGGCCTCGCTCTCGCCGACGCGGAGCGGCTCGTGCGCACCGCGGACGTGCTCGGGGCGATGAGCCTCGACGCCCTCCACGGGACGGACGCGGCCTTCGACCCGCGCATCCACGCCGCGCGCCCGCACCCCGGGCAGGCGGCCTCCGCGCGCAACCTGCGGAAGCTCCTCGCGGGCAGCGCCATCCGCGAGTCGCACCGCGACTGCGGCAAGGTGCAGGACGCCTACAGCCTCCGCTGCATTCCCCAGGTGCACGGAGCGGCCCGGGACGCCCTCGCCTACGTGAGCGCGACGGTAGCGGTGGAGATGAACGCGGCCACGGACAACCCGATGGTCTTCGCGGAGACCGGGGAGATGGTCTCCGGCGGGAACTTCCACGGCGAGCCGGTGGCGATCGCCGCCGACGTCATGGCGATCGCGGTGGCGGAGCTCGGGGCGATCAGCGAGCGGCGGGTCGAGCGCCTCGTGAACCCCGCGCTCTCGGACCTTCCCGCCTTTCTCGCGCGCGACGGGGGTGTCGAGTCCGGCCTCATGCTCGCCCACGTCACCGCGGCGGCCCTCGCCTCCGAGAACAAGGTCCTCTGCCACCCCGCGAGCGTCGACTCCATCCCCACGTCCGCCAACAAGGAAGACCACGTCTCGATGGGGGCCACCGCCGCCCGCAAGGCGGCCCGGGTGGTCGCCAACACCGCGCGCATCCTCGGGGTGGAAGCACTCGCCGCGGCGCAGGCCCTGGAGTTCCGCAAGCCCCTCGTCACCTCCCGACCGCTCGACGCCGCCTACCGGCGCCTCCGCGATCAGGTCCCCGCCTACGACCGGGACCGCTTCCTCGCCCCCGACCTCGCGATTGCGGGCGAGCTCGTCCGCACGGGCGCCCTCGCCGACTCCGCGGCCGCGGTTTGCGGTAGGCTGGAGTGACTCGAGGCGACCCCATGAGCGCTCTTCAAAAGCTCCGCCACGCCCCCTGGCTTTCCGGCGCCATCGTCCTGCTTCTCGTGGCGGGGATGGTGGCGCCCCTCTACGTGCGCCTCGGCTCCGGCTACTGGGCGTACTGCGCGGGCCTCGCCGTCGTGCTTCTCCTCGCGTTCGGCTGGATCGAGAGGATGCTGAAGGCCCTTGCCGCGCCCCGACCACCCCGCGCCCGCGGCAAGCTGCGCGTGGTGCGGGGAGGCCGGGGCAACGGCAAGGACATCGACCTCGCCGACGACGAGACGACGGACGGCCAAAGGTGGCTGATGTGACGACGGCCGCGGAGACCGCGCGGATCGTCCGCGCTCCGCGGGGGACGACGCTCTCGTGCCGCTCCTGGCAGCAGGAAGCGGCGCTCCGCATGCTGATGAACAACCTCGACCCCGAGGTCGCGGAGCGGCCCGCGGACCTCGTCGTCTACGGAGGCATCGGCCGGGCCGCGCGCAACTGGGAGTGCTACGACGCGATCGTCCGCTCCCTGCGGGAGCTGGGGAACGACGAGACGCTGCTCGTGCAGTCGGGGAAGCCGGTGGGCGTCTTCAGGACCCACGCGGACGCTCCGCGGGTCCTTTCTCGAACTCGATGCTCGTCCCCGCGTGGGCCACGTGGGATCACTTCTACGAGCTCGACAAGAAGGGCCTCATGATGTACGGCCAGATGACGGCGGGCTCCTGGATCTACATCGGCACCCAGGGAATCCTCCAGGGCACGTACGAGACGTTCGCGGAGGCGGCACGCCAGCACTTCGGCGGCTCGCTCAAGGGGCGTCTCGTCCTCACCGCCGGGCTCGGCGGGATGGGCGGGGCCCAGCCTCTCGCCGCGACCATGAACGAGGGCGTGCTCATCGCCGCGGAGGTGGACCGGCGCCGGATCGAGCGGCGCCTCGAGACGCGCTACCTCGACGTGATGACGGACCGCCTCGAAGACGCGGTGGGCCGGGCGCGCGAAGCCCAGGCCGCGGGCCGCGCTCTCTCCATCGGGCTTCTCGCCAACGCGGCCGACGCGCTCCCCGAGCTCCTGCGCCGGGGGGTCGTCCCCGACCTCGTCACGGACCAGACGAGCGCCCACGATCCCCTGAACGGCTACGTCCCGAACGCCATGTCCTACGAGCAGGCGCTGAGGCTGCGCGAGAGCGACCCGCCGAAGTACATGGCGGAGGCCCGGCGCGCCATGGGCGAGCACGTCCGCGCCATGCTCGATTTCAAGAGCCGCGGGGCCGTGGTCTTCGACTACGGCAACAACATCCGCGCGGAAGCGCAGAAGGCGGGAGTCCGGAACGCCTTCGACTTCCCCGGCTTCGTCCCCGCGTTCATCCGTCCTCTCTTCTGCGAGGGCAAGGGGCCCTTCCGTTGGGCCCTCCTCTCCGGCGACCCGAAGGACCTCGACGCCACCGACGAGGCGGTGCTCCGCACCTTTCCCACGGATGCACCCCTCCGTCGCTGGATCACGATGGCGCGCGAGCGGGTGAAGTCGCAGGGCCTGCCCGCGCGCATCTGCTGGCTCGGCTACGGAGAGCGCGCGAAGATGGGCCTCGTCTTCAACGAGCTCGTCCGGACGGGGGCGGTCTCCGCTCCCATCGTGATCGGACGCGACCACCTCGACGCGGGCAGTGTCGCCTCCCCCCATCGCGAGACGGAGGCGATGAAGGACGGCTCGGACGCGGTGGCGGACTGGCCGATCCTGAACGCGCTCCTGAACGCGGTGGCGGGCGCGACCTGGGTCTCCGTCCACCACGGGGGCGGCGTGGGCATGGGGTATTCGATCCACGCGGGCATGGTGGTGGTGGCGGACGGAACTCCGGAGGCGGCGGTCCGCCTCGAGCGCGTGCTCACCACCGATCCCGGCACCGGCGTAATGCGCCACGTGGACGCGGGCTACGAGCGCGCGGCCGAGGTCGCGCGCGAGCGCGGCGTCCGGATCCCGCTCCTCCCGCGATGAACGTCGGGCAGTTCTCGCGGGAGGACGTGGAGACATCACTTGGCGCCCGGGCCCGGTCCGCCCCTCCGTTCCTGCTGACCGGACCGCCGGGCTCGGGAAAGACCTCTCTTCTCCTCTGGCTTCGAGACTCTCTCGTCCAGGACGGTTTCCAGCCCGTTTATCTGGACCTCATGGCGGCCGCGTCCTCCCCGGACCGTTTCGTCAAGGCCGCCCTCGACGTCCTCCCCGCCGAGCCGTTCTCCAAGCACCTCCCGGAAGCGATGCGCATCCGCCAGATCGCCGAGTCCGGTCGCACCCACGGAGTGGAGGCGGTGCGTGCCCTTTTCTCGCTCTGGAGCTCGCTCGCCCAGGCCCAGGGCCGACCGGTCGTCCTCCTCCTCGACGAGATCACGGAGATCCGCTCGCTCGCCTACTTCTCGGGGCTGCGCGAGGTACACGAGCTGCTCGGAGCGGCTCTCCAGGCGCGCAGCGGGGGCACGGTGCTCACGACCTCGTTCCCTACCCGCGCCGGGCGCTTCTGGCCCGCGTGGACGACGCTCGAGGCGCGTCCCCTCGAGGCGCGCGACGTCGCGGGAATGGGTCGGGCCATGGCGGGCGCGGTGCGCGCCGGATTCGGCTGGCCGCGCTACGTGCGCGTGCTGCGCGACCGTCTCCGCCAGGGGGACGACCTCGTCACCGCCTGGACGGAGGAGATGTCGCCCGGCGGACGGCTCGAGGCGGCCTGTCGGCAGACCTACGAGTCCCTGCTCCTCCGCAGCCGCGGCTACGGCATATCCAAAGCGCTGCTGCAGGCAGTGGCGCACGAAGAAGGACTGAACCTGACAGCACTCGTGACCCGCCTCGGCCGCACGCCGGGAGCCACGCGCGACTACCTGCAGTGGCTCCTGGACGTGGACGCGCTCTCGGTCACGCGAAAGCGCTACTCGTACGTCGACGGCCTGCTGCGCACGTGGGTCCGCCTCCACGCGCGGGGCTGGCCCGCCACGGAATCCGAGATCGTCGCGGCCGCGCGGTCGGCGGCGGAAGGGCGCGCGACCCCTGCGGGTGCGCCGGAAGGCGTCGCTCTCATTCCCGAGCCGATTCCTTCCCGGCGCGACAGCCTGATCGAGATCGACTAGGGCCTCGGCGGCGCTAGGCGAGGTGGGGCTCGACGAGCTTGACGAGCGCGTCCTTGGAGAGCTTTCCCACGCGCTGCTCGAGGACCTTCCCCCCCTTGAGGACGAGGAGGGTCGGCATCCCCGTGACGTTGTACTTGAAGGCGACGTCGTTGTTCTCCTCGACGTTCACCTTCCCCACGCGCAGCCGGCCCTTGTAGGCCTGGGCCACCGCCTCGAGGTCGGGCACCATCGCCAGGCACGGCTTGCACCACTCCGCCCAGAAGTCCACCAGCACCGGCCGGTCGGAGGCCACGACCTCTTTTTCCCAGTTCTGGTCGGTATAGGTCTCGATCGCGTCGGACACCCTTTGATCTCCTTGGTTAGCGAAGGACGACGTGCTCAACCATACACGCATCCGGTGCCGGGACCGGTCCGCCTCACGCCTTCTGCTTCGCCCGACGGTAGAGCTCGACGTAGCCCTTCGCCGAGCGGTCCCAGGAGAAGTCGCGGGACATTCCGTTCCGCACGAGCTTCGCCCAGCCCTTCCGGTCGCGGAAGGCGTCGAGCGCCTGGTCCAGCGCCCACAAGAGGCCAGTGCCGTCCGGGGTATCGAACCGGAACCCCGTCCCCCGCCCCGACTTCGCATCCCACGGCTCGACGGTGTCCACGAGTCCTCCCGCCGAGCGCACGATCGGCACCGTGCCGTAGCGCAGCGCGTACATCTGGGTGAGGCCGCAGGGCTCCGTGCGCGACGGCATCAGGAAGAGGTCCGCCCCCGCGGTGACCTTGTGCGCGAGCGTCTCGTCGTAGTGGAAGCGGACGGCGAAGCGCGAGGGATCCCGGTCCTGCAGCCCGCGCAGGCCCTCTTGGACCGCGCGCTCTCCCGTCCCCAGCACGACGAGGCGCAGGGGTCGATTCAGCAGGTCGTACCAGCCGTCCGCGACGATGTCGAACCCCTTTTGCCAGACGAGCCGCGAGACCACCCCCACCACGGGCAGGTCGGGGAACTCCGGGAGCCCGAAGCTCCGCACGAGGTCGGTCTTGCACTCCGCCTTGCCTGCGGGGGCCTTGGCCGTGTAGTTCCGTGCGATGTGCGTATCGACCGCGGGGTCCCATTCCTCGTAGTCGACCCCGTTCAGGATTCCCGAGAAGTCGCTCCCGCGCGCGCGGAGGAGGCCGTCGAAGCCGAACGCGTGCTCGGGCCCCAGCAGCTCCCTCGCGTACTGCGGGGAAACGGTGTTTACGATCTCCGAGAAGACGACCCCGCCTTTCAGGTAGCTCATCCCCCCGTGGAACTCGAGGCCCTCGGTGGAGCCCAGGTTCCAGGGCAGGCCCAGGACGTCGACCGTGTCGCGACCGAAGGTCCCCTGGTAGGCGATGTTGTGGATCGTGAAGACCGTGGGCGAGCGTCGCAGCGTGGGGTCGTCCGCGTAGAACGCCTTCAGGTAGGCGGGTAGGAGCCCGGTCTGCCAGTCGTGGGCGTGGAAGACGTCCGGCCTCTCCCCCCGGCTGCGGAAGTACTCGAGGGGGGCCCGGGCGAGAAACGCGAAGCGGAGGCGGTTGTCGTCGTAATCGCCGTAGAGGGCGGGGCGCTCGTAGAAAGCCGGGTGCTCGATGAACACCACCTCCACGCCCGACTCGGTCGTCGTGCGGTAAAAGCCCGCGCTCCTCTGGATCGAGTCGACCGGCACGTGCACCGCCCCCGCGAACTCCCCGGGCGGGTACGGGATCGATGCGTAACGCGGCAGGAAGACCGTCACGCGGTGCCCCAGCTTCACCAGCGCTTTGGGAAGGGCCGCCGAGATGTCGGCGAGGCCCCCCGTCTTGACGTAGGGGACCATCTCCGGCGTCACGAACGCGATGTGGAGAGGCGGGTCGGGCATCGGAAGGGAGGTGAGGCTAGCAGAGGCGTTTCCACACGGTCAATCGAAACCGGATTCAGAATGTTGAAGAAAACTTCATCAATCTGAATTTGACCGCATTGCCGACCGCACCCCAGACATGGCCAGCGATCACCGTTAGCCGTTATAGAAGTGCGCTTTATGGCATTGGGCCGCTTCCCCGACGGATCCCTCGGGCCGAGCAAGGTTCTTGCTCACGCCTTAGGCAACGCAACCCCGAGTCTTTGCCGTTCAAAAGCCGAGCACGACCTCAGGCGCAGGCGGGGTCCCCTACTTCCAGCCGCCATCCGGCTGGGAAAGGAGTCGAAGCTCCATGCTCAGCAGGTTCTCGAAAGTCACCACCGCCCTCGTCCTGGGGGCGCTTTTCGCGGCGGCCGCCGCTCCTCGCGCAGTCGACCACGGGCTCTTTCCAGGGAGCGGTGAGAGACGAGCAGGGTGCTGTCGTGCCCGGGGCGAGCGTGACCGTTCGCAACGTGGACACGAACGCCCGCCGCGTCGCGGTCACCGACAGCCAGGGGCGCTGGCGCGTTCCCAACCTGCCCGTCGGGAACTACGAGGTCTCCCTCGATCTCGCCGGGTTCGCGGGCGTCGTCCGCTCCGGGCTCACCCTCGCCCTGAACCAGGACGCGGTGGTCGACATGTCGCTCCAGGCGGCGACCATCACCGAGACGATCACGGTCCAGGCGGACGCGCCGCTGCTCAACACGACGAACGCCGAGGTGGGCGTCCGCTTCGACACGAAGCGCATCGCCGAGCTGCCCGTCAACGCTCCCCCGGGGGCGCCGGCTTCCGCGACGTCTACAGCCTGGCGCTTGTCCGCCGCCGGGCGTCAGCCAGCTCTCACAGCGGCCACTCCAACTTCGCGGCCGGGACGAACTTCGCGGTGAACGGCATGCGCCCGCGCGGGAACAACTTCATGATCGACGGCCAGGACAGCAACGACCCGAGCGTCACCGGCCGCGACGCAGCCCATCAACAACACGGACATCGTCCAGGAGATCCGGCTCATCACGAACCAGTTCGCCGCCGAGTACGGCCGCGCCGCGGGCTCCGTGATGAACGTCGTGACCAAGAGCGGCACGAACGTCCTTCCACGGCTCCGGCTTCTGGTTCGCGAACCGCGACGCCTGGAATTCCCTCAGCAACCTGGACAAGGCCGCCGGCCTCACGGAGGCCCCCTTCCGGGAGCAGGACCAGTACGGCGGCACCCTCGGCGGACCCGTGCGTCAAGGACCGGACGTTCTTCTTCGGGTCCTACCAGCGCTGGACCGACAAGGCGCTGGGCTCGGGCAGCACGCTGCAACGGCGCTCCCACCGAGGCGGGCCGCCAGGTCCTCCAGGCGGCAGCGGGCACGCTCCCCCAGGTCGCAGTCGCTCCTCAAGCTACCTGCCCGCGGCGCAGACGCGGCTTCGTCACGAACGCCACCTTCACGCTGGAACGGGCAGACCTACATGGTGCCCCTGGGCTCGATCACCAACTCCGCCGACGCCTACCTGACCAACAACCAGTGCTCGGGCCGGCTCGACTTCATCGCTCAGCCGCAGCCACACGCTCTCCGCCCGCTACCTGCTGAACGACCAGGAGCACGGGCGGCATCGGGCAGGTGACGCCTCCCGGGCTCTCCACCGTGAGCCCCGCGAAGCAGCACGCGGCCAACCTGTGGCTGACGAGCACCCTCTCCAGCCGGGCCTTCAACGAGGTCCGCGTGGCGCTCCAGCGGCTCGACACGCTGACCAACGCCACCGATCCCTCGTCCGAGGAGATCCCGTCGATCGAGATCTCGCAGCTGGGCCTCACCGGCTTCAACGCCGCGCGCCAGCCGCACCGCCATCGGCCTCGCCGTCAACCTGCCGCAGTGGCGCAAGAACGACACGTGGCAGTTCCAGGACAACTTCTCGTACATCACCGGCAACCACTCCTTGAAGTTCGGCGTCGACATCCGCAAGGTCGACGGTGGACAGCTTCTTCAACCCCACCATCCGCGGCCGCCTCGCCTACTCCACGCTCCAGCGCTTCGTCGACGACATCGCCGACACGGCCACCATCAACCGGCCCCTGCCCGGAGGGGTGGAGATCGTCAGGAGTACGACTGGTGGCGACTCCTACTTCTTCGCCCAGGACGAGTGGCGCGTGACCCCCAGCCTGACCCTGACCCTCGGCGCTGCGCTACGAGCTGCCCGGCAACGCGATGGAGAGCCTCGTGCCCGTGAACGACGCGATCGTGGCCACCGCGGGCGGCGACGAGCGCTTCCGCGCCACCGGTCCCGGCAAGGACAAGAACAACTTCCAGCCCCGGGTGGGCTTCAACTGGAACCCCCGCACGGACAAGGGCGGTCTCTCCGGCTTCCTCACCGGCGGCGACCGCCTCGTGATCCGCGGCGGCTACGCGCGCACCAACGACTACCAGTTCCTGAACCTCGCCTTGAACGTGGCCACGCTGCTCCCTTCACCGCCCTCGTGGGCTGAACGCGGTGGCGCTCCCCGGCCAGGCCAACGGCGTGCCCAACGCCTTCGCCCGCCTGCCCCAGGCCAACGTCGCCCCGGGCCTGAACCCCCTGCTCCTCGACTGGACGGTGGTGGGGGACGACTTCCGGGCGCCCCTCGCCGACCAGTTCGCCCTCGAGATGCAGCGGCAGCTCACGGAAAACCTGGTCTTCCGGGCCGGCTACATCGGCACGCGGGGCAAGGACCTGTTCCAGACCCTCGACGGCAACCCCCGCCAGCCCTTCTCCACGGCGCGCGTGGATCCCACGCGCGGGATGATCCGCCTGCGCGACAACGACCGGCGACGTCGACCTACGACTCGCTGCAGCTCGGCCTCGAGCAGCGCGTGGCCAAGGGCTTCAGCGCGGGCATCTACTACACGTACAGCCGGTTCTTCGACGACGCCTCCGACACGTTCAATCCGAGCGTCAACGGCGAGGTGGCGGTCCCGCAGGACTCGTTCGACATCAAGAGCGACCACGGCCGGTCTACCTACGACCGGCCGCAGCGGTTCACGGGCAGCTTCGTGTGGGAGGTGCCGTTCCAGCGGAACCAGCAGGGCGCACTCGGGCAAGATCCTCGGCGGCTGGCAGGTCTCCACGAGCTTCAACTTCCAGGACGGTCCGCCCTTCACGCCCCTGAACGGCGCCGACCCCACGGGGGCGCTCGCGGGGATCTCCGGGCTCGTTGGCAACTCCATCCGGCCCAACCTGAACACGAACCTCGACCTCTCGGGCATGACGATCGACGACCTGATCGCGGCGGGCGGGGCGAGCCTCTTCCGCCCGCTCTGCGGAAACCCCTCGGCCACGTGCTCCGGCGAGCGCGTGGGCAACGTGGGGCGCAACGTCCTGCGCGCGGACGGGATCTTCAACATCGACTTCGCCGTCATCAAGAACACCAGATCGCGGCCAATCACAATCTCCAGTTCCGCCTCGAGATGTTCAACGCCACCAACTCGCGCAACTTCGGCATCCCGGAGAGCCGCATCAACGCCGCCAACTTCCTCGACGAGAAAGGGACGAACGGAGGGAGCCGCTTCATCTGGCTCTCCGTGCGGTACGTGTTCTAGCCGCCCGCTCGGCCGCAAACGGGCTCCGAGGCCTCGGCCTCGGGGCCCCTTTTCTTGCTACCCTCGCCGCGTGCCCCGCCGCCTCGGCCAGCATTTCCTCCGCGCTCCGTCCGTCGAGCGGCTCCTCCGCACGGTGGCGCCCGCGACCGGACGACGTCTTCCTGGAGATCGGTCCGGGGCGCGGCGCTCTCACGTTCCCTCTCGCCGCCCGCTGCCGTCGCGTGGTCGCGGTCGAGCTCGACCGCGCGCTCGCAGCGCGGCTCCGCGACCGGGCTCCGGCCAATCTCGAGATCGTCGAAGGAGACGCGCTCACCGTCGACCTCGCCGGGCTCGTCGCCGAGGGCGGCCGGCTCGTCGGCAACCTGCCGTACTACATCTCGAGCCCCCTCCTGCGGCGCATCCTCGACCTGCACGGTCGGCTGCGCGACGCGCACGTCATGCTCCAGGACGAGGTGGCGCGCCGGGTGGCCGCTCCCCCCGGGTCGCGCGACTACGGAATCCTTTCCGTCCTCTACGCGCTGTGGGCCGACGTCTCGGTCCCGCTTCGCTTCTCCCCGGGTGCTTTCGAGCCGGCCCCCGACGTCGATTCGGCGCTCTTGCGCGCGCGTTTCCTCGGCGTCCCTAGGGCCTCCGTCGCCGACCCGGCCGCCTTCGAGGACCTCGTGAAGAGAGCGTTCGCGCGCCGAAGACGGACACTTGAAAATAACCTGCGAGATAGCTATCCTAACCTCAACCATCACTTGAGGTTGCTCAACATGCCGGGGTCGAGAAGGGCAGAGACACTATCCGTTGGGGAGTTTGCTGAGCTGGCGAGGGTGCTGGGATAGCTCGCAAGCGCGGGTCGGCGAACCGAATGAGCGTGTCGATGGACGGGAAACCCTTGCGTCTCGTCCCCCTCGGGGGGCTGGGAGAGTTCGGCCTGAACGCCCTCGTCCTCGAGTGGGAGGATCACCTCCTGCTGATCGACGCGGGTCTCCTGTTCCCCGGCGCGGAGATGCCGGGCATCGACTCGATCGTCCCCGACTTCCAGTACCTCGCGGAGCGGCGCGCGCACGTCCGCGGGCATCCTGCTCACGCACGGCCACGAGGACCACATCGGCGCGCTCTCCTTCGCCCTCCAGGCGGCGCCCGCTCCCGTCTACGGGAGCCGCCTCACTCTCGGCTTCGTGCGGCGGCGGCTCCGCGACCGCCGCGTCACCGCGGACCTGCGCCTCCTCGTGCCCGGCCAGCCCGTCGAGATCGGGCCCTTCCGCGTCCATCCGATCCGCGTCGCCCACAGCGTCCTCGACAGCCTCGCCCTCGCGGTCGAGACGCCCGGCGGGCGTCGTGCTCGCGAGCGGCGATTTCAAGATCGACGCCCAGGCCCCGCCCGAGGAGCGTACTGACCTCGAGGCGCTCTCCGCCTGGGGCGACCGGGGCGTGCGCGTGCTCCTCTCCGACAGCACGAACGTGGAGCACGCGGGCCGCACCGGGGAGCGAGGACGACCTCGTCCCCGCGTTCGAGGAGGTGATGGCCCGGACGCGCGGGCGCGTCCTCGTCTCCTGCTTCGCCACGTCCATCCCGCGCATGCAGCGCGTGGCCGACGTCGCGGTGGGGGCGCGGACGGCCCGTGGCCTTTCTCGGCCGGCGCATGGTGGACAACGCCGACGTGGCCCTGGAGCTCGGCCTTCTGCGCATCCCCGAGGGAACGCGGCGACCCGTGAGCGCGCTCGCGAGACTCCCGCGACGGTCACCGTGCGGTCGTCTTCGTGGCGGGCAGCCAGGGCGAGCCGATGTCGGCGCTCTCCCTCGTGAGCCTGGGCGAGCACCGCGAGCTCGCCACGGGCCCGGGAGACACGGTGGTGCTGTCCGCCCGCGCCGATCCCCGGCAACGAGCGCGACGGTCTCGCGGCTCATCAGCAACCTCTACCGCCGCGGCGCCGAGGTCGTGCACCCGGGGACCGCTCGCGTCCACGTCTCCGGCCACGGCAGCCAGGACGACCTCGTGGAGCTCTTGCAGCGGGTGCGGCCCGAGTACCTCGTCCCCGTCCACGGCGAGTACCGGATGCTCGCGCAGCACGCGCGGCCTCGCCGCCCGCGCCGGCTTCCCCGCCGAGCGCGTGCTCGTCGCGGAGGACGGCGACGTGCTGTCGTTCTCGCCCCGACGGCGCGCGTCGGGAGGTGCCTGTTCCCGCGGGCCGGGTGCTCCTCGATCGCGGCAGCGCCTCGGAGGTCGAAGACGTGGTCGTGCGCGACCGGCGCCACCTCTCCGCGGAAGGCATCGTCGTCCCGATCGTGGTGGTGGACCGTCAGACGGGACGGCTGGAGTCGCCCCCCGAGATCGTGACCCGCGGCGTCGTCTCCGAGCCCGGAGAGTCGGAGCTCCTGGCGGAGGCCGAGCAGGCCCTCACCGAGGCGCATGGAGGCCCGACCCCGCGAAGAGCGCCTCGACAGCGACCTCACGCGCGAGCGCGTGCGTCAGGAGCTGCGCCGCTTCTTCCGCCGACGCGTGCAGCGCCGTCCCATCGTCATACCCGTCGTGATGGAGGTTTGAGGAGAGAGATGCCCACCGAAGCCGCGGCCGCACGATCGACACGAGGGACGGAGCTCCTGGGGCTCTCCGCGTTCGCGCTCGCCCTCATGCTCCTCATCAGCCTGGCCACCTTCGATCCCGGCGACCCCGCCCCCTTCTTCAAGGCGGGCGCAGGGAGAAGCCGCCCGGAACTTCATCGGCCCCGTCGGCGCCTTCCTCGCGGAGCTGCTCGTTCCCCAGCTCTTCGGCGTGGCGGCGCTCCTCCTGCCCCTGGTGCTCGGCCTCATCGGCTGGAAGCTCTTCTGGTGCCGGCCCATCGAGGCTCCCTGGACGAAGGCGTTCGGACTCTTCCTCCTGCTCCTGTCCCTCACCGCCTTCCTCTCCCTGACCTTCGGGAGCGTCTCCTTCGAGGACGAGCCCGTGCGGGCGGGGGGCGCAGTGGGCGAGCTGCTCGCGGCGGTCCTCATCACGGACTTCAACCGCACGGGCGCCTACATCGTGGTCGCGACCGCGCTCTTCGTCTCGCTCATCCTCGCCACCCAGTTCTCCTTCGCCACCTTCCTCCACGCCGCCGCGGGCGCGCTTGAGCGCGCGCCTGCAGACGCTGCACACCGCCTGGACCCACTACCGGGAGACGCGGCGGAAGGAGCGGATGCGCCGCGAGGTGATCCGCAAGCACACGAAGGAGGCGACCGAGGGCAGCGACAGCCTGCCTCGGGTGCGCCGCGTGAAGGCGCCGAGCGACCCGGACGAGGACGAGGAGGACGAGGAGGAGACGCCGAAGCCCGCGGCTCCGCCCCGCCCAGCAGCCGCTGCCCTTCCTGGCCACCGGTCCCACGGAGCTGGGCGAGCCTTCGGACGTCGAGACCCGAACCCCTCGCAAGAAGCGCGCGCCCGCGCCCGTGGTTCCGGAGCCCCGCGGCCCTTCGATGCTGCCTCCCCACACGATCCTGGACGAGGCGCACTCCACGCGTCGTCGTCGACAACGAGCGCCTCTACGAGCAGCGGCCGCATCCTCCAGTCGAAGTGCGGGGAGTTCGGCGTGCTCGGCACCGTGAAGGAGATCCACCCGGGGCCCGTGGTCACCACCTACGAGTTCAAGCCGGACGCGGGAATCAAGTACTCGAAGATCGTGGGGCTCGCCGACGACCTGGCGCTCGCCCTCGAGGCGGAGAGCATCCGCGTCGACCGGGTGAGCGGCAAGGGGAACGTGGGGATCGAGATCCCGAACGAGGTGCGGGACACGATCTACCTGCGGGAGATCCTGGAGTCGGAGGCGTACCGCAGGTCCCCGGGCAAGCTCACGCTCGCCCTCGGCAAGACCGTGAACGGCGACGTCTACGTCACCGACCTCGCGACCATGCCCCACCTCCTGATCGCCGGCTCCACGGGAACCGGGAAGAGCGTGGGCCTCAACTGCATGATCGCGAGCATCCTCTTCCGGTCCAACCCGGACGAGGTCCGCCTCATCCTCATCGACCCCAAGCGCCTGGAGCTCGGCGTCTACGATGACATCCCCCACCTCCTGACGCCCGTCGTCACCGACGCCAAGATCGCCTCCAACGTGCTCAAGTGGGCGGTGGGTGAGATGGAGAAGCGCATCCGCAAGCTCGCCTCCGAAGGCGTGCGGAACATCGAGCAGTTCAACAACATCATCCGCGCGGAGAAGGGCGGGCGAGGCCGCGGAGGGCGACGAGGAGCTGAAGCCTCTCCACTACATCGTGATCGTGATCGACGAGCTCGCCGACCTCATGATGGTCTCCTCCCACGAGGTCGAGGAGTCGATCACGCGGCTCGCCCAGATGGCGCGGGCGGTGGGGATCCACCTCATCCTCGCGACCCAGCGGCCCTCCGTGGACGTGCTCACCGGCCTCATCAAGGCGAACTTTCCCTCCCGCATCTCCTTCCGCGTGGCCGCGCGGGTGGACAGCCGCACCATCCTCGACTCCATCGGGGCGGAGCACCTCCTCGGCCGCGGGGACATGCTCTTCCTTCCCCCGGGCAGCGCCCGCCTCACCCGCATCCACGGGGCCTACGTGACCGAGCACGAGATCGCCCGCCTCACCGCCTGGCTGCGCAAGACGGCGAAGCCCACCTACGACGACTCCGTGGGCCGGCCGGAGAAGTCGTCGGAGACCGCCGAGGTGATCGAGCGGGACGAGCTCTTCGACGAGGCCGCCCGCTTCGTGGTCCAGAGCGGCCAGGCCTCCACGAGCATGCTCCAGCGGCGCTTTCGCATCGGCTTCTCGCGCGCGGGCCGCCTCGTGGACATGATGGAACGCGACGGGATCATCGGGCCCGCGGACGGCGCGAAGTCGCGCGAGCTCCTCGTGGGCCCGGACTACTACGAGACGGTGGACGCCTGGCCCAAGTGATGCGGCGGGGACAATGGACGACCGGGGGTACGCTCGTCGCAGCCCTCGGTTTGCTCGCCTTCGCCCCCGTCCTCCAGGCGGCCCCTCCTCGTGCGCCGGCCCCCTCCTCGGCGGGCAAGAACACTTCACGCCCTGGGGGGCAAGAAGCCCTCGGCCGGACGCTGCTCTCTTCGCGGAGGCGCGACGGGTCGAGAACGCGCTCCGCGCCTCCGCGAAGCGCATGAAGCAGAAGGCGGAGTGGGAGAAGGTCGTCCTCGCCTACCGCAAGGTCACGGCCCGCTATCCCCGGAGCGGCTACAGCGACAACGCCCTCCTCGCGGTCGGACGACCTCTACCGCGAGATGGCGAAGCAGCTTCCGCGGCGCGCGCTACCGCGACGACGCGACCGAGGCCTTCCGGCGCGTGGTCGCGGAGTACCCGAGCAGCTCGCTGGGGGACGAGGCGCTCTACTCCGTCGTCCAGATGGCCCGCGAGGACGGCGACCGGCGCCGGATCACGGAGGCGGTGAACGCCTATCTCGACGCGTGCCCGGACGGCCCCCACGCGCCGGAGGTCAAGGCGCTCCTGCGCAAGCGCGCCCCTGCCGCCCCCGTGCCCAGCCCGCCCCCTCCCGGCCTCGCCCGCGTCTTCGACCTCCGCTCGTGGACCGGCGACTCCTCGACCCGTGTCGTGATCGACCTCGAGCGCAAGGTCTCCCTCGCCTCCGACCGTATCGCCGACCCCGACCGCCTCTGGATCGACCTCGCGGGCACGCGGCTGCACCCCAACCTCAAGGCGCGCAGCTTCCCCGTCTCCGACGGCCTGCTCGAGCAGATCCGCATCGCGCAGAACCGGGACGACGTGGTCCGCGTGGTCCTCGACTTCAAGGACGTGAAGGAGCACAGCGTCTTCTTCCTCGAGAACCCGACCCGCCTGATCATCGACGTGAAGGGCACGGCGCTGCCCGGGCCCGTCGTCGCCCAGAAGGACCCGCCTCCCGTCGAAGCCGCCCCGGACGTCGACGCCCTGCCCACGCGCCGCATGAACGGCATGCTCCCCGCGGACGGGCGCACGGCCGCCCTCCCCCCCCAGCCTCCGCCCACGCCCATCGCCCTCGGCCCGTTCGAGCCCGCCCGCCTCGAGCGGGCCTCCGCGCGACACGGGGACCGCGCGCCGCCGCAGCACGCCCCCCACGGCCCCCGAGCCTCCCGAGGTCAACCGCGCCGGCACCTACAGCCTCGCCCGCCAGCTCGGGCTGGGCGCCCGCCGCATCGTCATCGACGCCGGCCACGGCGGCCACGACCCCGGGACCATCGGCGCGAGCGGGCCTCCAGGAGAAGGACCTCGTCCTCGACGTCGCCGTGCGCCTCGAGCGCATGGTGCGATCCGAGCTCGGCACCGAGGTCGTGATGACCAGGAGCACCGACGTCTTCGTGCCCCTCGAGGAGCGGACGGCCATCGCCAACTCGAAGGGGGCGGACCTCTTCCTTTCCGTCCACGCCAACGCCAGCCGCAACCCGCGCGCGCGGGGCATCGAGACCTACTTCCTGAACTTCGCCCAGGACCCCCACGCGGAATCGGTGGCCGCCCGCGAGAACGCGATCTCCGCCGCCACCCTCAAGGACCTCCAGGGCCTCGTCAAGGCGATCACCCTCAACAGCAAGATCGACGAGAGCCGCGACTTCGCGACCTCCGTCCAGGAGGCGATGGTGAGCCACCAGCGCTCGCACCACCCCGTGGAGGACCGGGGCGTGCACACCGCCCCCTTCTACGTGCTCATCGGCGCGAACATGCCGAGCGTCCTCGCGGAGGTCGCCTTCGTGAGCAACCCCGAGGACGAGAAGCGGCTCAAGAGCCCGGAGTTCCGCGACATCATCGCGAAGAGCCTCCTGCGTGGAGTGCGCGACTACCTCGAGGCCCTGAGCCGCACCCAGAGCCGCCAATTGACGGGCTCTCTCCCGCGGTCGAAAATGGCCGCAGGAGAGAGCCGCCGTTGATCCCGCCCATCCCGCCCCCCGGCGACATCACCTGGATCAAGGTCGAGAAGCCGGTCTTCGACCTCGTGGGGGTCGTGCTGTCGTCGTTCAAGATCGCGGGCCTCGCGGCGGGGATAGCGCTCGCCCTCGGGATCCTCCTCGGGATCCTGCTGATCTTGCGGCAGAGATCCGGCCGTGGTTTCGTCCGCCCCCCTTCCATCCGCCTCGAGACGGGCCCGGGAACGCCATAACACAGCGCGTCTAACTGTTGACAGTTTTGACGCATGCGTTATCTTGCGGCCGTGGCCCGCCCCATCCGCCGCTACGCCAACCGCAAGCTCTACGACCGTGGACGCCCGTCGCTACGTCACGGTGGAGGAGCTCGCCGTCGCCGTGGGCGCGGGGGAGGAGATCGAGGTCAGGGATCAGCGGACGGGCGAGGACCTCACGAGCCTCACGCTCGCGCAGATGCTGCTCGACGCCGTGCGAGGGGGGGCGGCCCGCATTCCGCGACCCGTCCTCGTCCGGCTCGTCCGCCTCGCCCGCGAACCGGCTTCGGCGTGGGGGGACTGGACCTCCCCGCATGAGGCCGCCGCGCGGGCTCGAGACGAGGTGGAGCGGCTCGTCGGCCGCCTCCTCGCCCAGGGACGCCTGAGCCTCGAAGAGGGGCTCTCGCTTCGGCAGGACGTCGCCAACAGCGTCCACCGGATCGTCTCGGAGGCGCAGTCGGGAGTGGCGGAGAAGGTGCACCGGCTCTTCGACTCCCGCGAGGGCGGGAGCCCCCTCTTGGCACTCCGAGGGCGGCTCCAGGCCCTGGGGTCCACCCTGGGCCCGGAGAGGTCCGGGACGCGCCGGAACCCGCGGGCTTCCCGGCGGCCGCGCAAGCGCTAGAAGCGACGAACAGGAGAATGACCATGACGAAGACACGGACGAAGACCACGAAGAAGCCGCGGAAGGCCGCAAGCCGCGTGCCGCCCGCCCCGCGCAAGGCCACAGAACGCCTCCGGGACACCTGGTCCCAGACGCTCGCGTCCCTCGGCGCGGCGGAAGCCGCGGTGGAAAAGCAAGTGCGCGGACTCCTCAAGCGCAACCGGATCAGCACGAAGGACGCCTCGACGCTCCTCCGGGACGTCAACACGATGGTCGCGCGGGAACGCCGGAAGGCCGCGGGCCAGCTGGAGGCTCGCCTCGCCGCCCTCCAGGTCCGCGCGCGGAAGGAGCGCGCGGTCGTCGCCCGGATGGCGAGCGACGCCGCCCAGAGCGCCCTCGCCGCCTTCAACATCCCGAGCCGCCACGAAGTCCAGGACCTCACCCGCAAGGTCGACCAGCTCTCGCGGAAGATCGACTCCCTGCGCCGCTAGCCGTCCCGGAGGGCTCCGCTTCTCGTCGTAGACTGGAGGCGCTTGGCGAAACGCGGCAGGAAAGTCGCCCTCGTGTGCGCCGGCGGCGGGATCACGGGGGCGGTCTACGAAGTCGGCTGCCTGCGGGCGCTCGAAGAGCTCCTGGACCGCCGCGTCACGGACCTCGACCTCTACGTCGGGGTCAGCGGCGGGGCCTTCGTGGCCTCGCTGCTCGCGGCCGGCGTTTCTCCTCGGGAGATGTTCGACGAGGTCACGGCCCGGACGACGGCCCCCTTCGGGGTGGCCGCGGCCCCCCTTTTCCGGCTCAACGCGCTCGAGTTCCTCAAGCGATCGTTGCGCGCGAGGCTTCCCGCCGGGCTCCTGGAGACCTCTGGCATCCGCGAGTACCTGCAGGCCCTCTACCGGTTGCGCAACCGGGCCGACCGATTCGACGACCTCCACCACCCCCTCTTCGTGGTGGCGGTGGACCTCGACCGCGGCGAGGCGGTGGCTTTCGGCGACCACGGCTTTCGCGACGTACCCGTCTCGCGGGCGGTGGAAGCGTCGACCGCCCTCCCCGGCCTCTACCGCCCCGTGCGTATCGACGGCCGCGACTACGTGGACGGAGGGGTCAAGAAGACCGCGCACATCAAGCTCGCCATCGACCACGGGGCCGACCTCGTCATCTGCATCAATCCTCTCGTCCCGATCCTGAACGACACCACGGGAGGGCCGCTCGGTGGCCACCTGAGCGAGCACGGGGTGACCTACGTCCTCGACCAGGCGATGCGCATCATGCTTCACGGCCGGATGGAGTACGGGATGGAGCGCTACCGCCGCGAGCACCCCGAGGTGGACATCGTCCTCATCGAGCCCGTCGCGCGACGACCTGCGGATGTTCAGCTACAACATCATGCAATACAGCGCGCGGAAGGTCGTGGCCGAGCACGGCTACCGTTCGACCCTCGAACATTTCCGCAAGGAGCGCGCCCGCCTCGGCCGACTCTTCTCCCGCCACGGGATCCGGCTCGCCGACCCCGCGAAGGCCCCGACCCTCCCCCCTCGCCTCCCCCACCGCTCGAAGCTGGCCCGCACTCTCGACGCTTCGCTCGACCGGCTCGACTCTCGGGTCGGCAGGAGATCGCCGCGCGCGGCGCGCCGGGCCCCTCGGCGCGGGTGAGCCGGAGCCGCACCGGGCCCCCGCGGCGGACGTGCTAGGATCGCGGTTTCGACGAACGACGAACACGAGGGAGGCCGACGATGGCGGTTCGCAAGGCGGAAGCGGAGTGGACGGGCAACTTGCGGGAGGGAAAGGGGCGCATGAAGCTGGGAAGCGGCGCCTACGAAGGCGAGTACTCCTTCGTCTCCCGCTTCGAGGAAGGCAAGGGGACGAACCCCGAAGAGCTGATCGGAGCGGCCCACGCCGGCTGCTTCTCGATGGCCCTCTCCGCGGGCCTCACGCGGGCCGGCCTCAGCCCCAAGCGCATCCGCACCACGGCCCAGGTGCATCTCGAGAAGGTCGGCGAGGCCTTCGAGATCACCCGGATCGAGCTCGACACGGAGGCGGAAGTACCCGGCCTCGACGAGAAGGCGTTCCTCGAGCACGCCGAGAACGCCAAGAAGGGTTGTCCCGTGTCGAAGGCGCTCGCCGGTCCGAAGATCGAGCTCAAGGCCCGCCTCCGCCCGTAGCCGTCAGTCCACGCGCAGCCGATAGCCGACGCCGGTCTCCGTCTCCAGGTATCGCGGACGCGCGGGGTCCTTCTCCAGCTTGTGCCGCAGCTGGCCCATGTAGACCCGGAGATAGTGGGACTGCTCGACGGAGCCCGGGCCCCAGACCTCGCGCAGGAGCTGGCGGTGCGTCACCACCTTGCCCGCGTTCTTCACGAGCGTGGCGAGCAGCTTGTACTGCGTGCGCGTCAGGTGGACCTCCCGTCCGGCCACGGAGACGCGCCGCGCCGCGAGGTCCACGCGCGAGGTCTCCGTTCCGAAAGACCGGCTCCGCGGGTCCGGCGCCCCGCGCGCCGCGTTGCGGAGCGCCACCCGCATCCGGGCGAGGAGCTCGCCCGACCCCGAACGGCTTGGTGAGGTAGTCGTCCGCGCCGGCGTCCAGGGCCTGGATCTTGTCGCCCTCCTGTCCCCGGGCGGAGAGCGACGATGATGGGCGTCGTCGACCATTCCCGGAGGCGCCGCGTCACCTCGACCCCGTCGAGGTCGGGCAGGCCCAGGTCCAGGAGGATCGAGTCCGGGAGACCGGGTCGTCGCCTCGACGAGACCCTGCTGCCCGGTCGACGCCTCGACCAGGCGGTAGCCGTGCGCGGCCAGCGTGGCCCGCAGGAAGCGCATCACCTGCGCTTCGTCCTCCACGACGAGGACGAGCGGGCGATCCCCGTCGCCGGCACCGACGCCTTCAGGCGCTTTCGTGCTCACCGTCGTCGTCCATCACGGGAGCGGCCCTCGCCCAGGGGCAGGGTGAAGCGGAAGGCCACGCCGCGCGGGGTCCGGTTCTCCGCCCAGATCCTCCCGCCGTGAGCGGTCACGATCGCCCGGCAGATGGGCAGGCCCAGGCCGGATCCGCGGCGGCCTCGGCCCGCCCGGTAGAACTTCTCGAAGACCTGCTCCTCCGCTCCCGGCGGAAGCCCGGGCCCCTCGTCCGCCACCTCGACCGTGACCTCGCGCCGGCGGCCGCCGTCGCGGTGACGGAGATCGGCGAGTCGGGCTCGGCGTACTTGGCCGCGTTGTCGAGCAGGTTGACGAAGACCTGCTCGATCAGGAGGCCGTCCACGGATACGAGCGGCAGGTCCGCGGGGATCCGCACCGTCGACCGCTTCGTCCCGCGAGCTCCCGCTTCAGCCGTTCCGAGAGCCGTCCCCACCAGCTCCTCGAGGGACTGCCAGTCCTTGCCGAGCTGCAGCGATCCCGACTCGAGCCGCGTCATGTCGAGCAGGTTCGTGACGAGGCGGTTGAGCCGGTCGGCCTCCTCGTAGATCGCCTCCTTCAGCTCGCGCTCCGCCTCGGCACCGAGCGTCCCCGGCTGGAGCAGGGTGCTCGCGGCTCCGGTGATGGTGGCGAGCGGCGTGCGCAGGTCGTGGGAGACGGAGCTCAGGAGCGTGCTCCGCAGCCGCTCCGTCTCCGCGGCGAGCCGCGCCTCCTCCGCCTCGCGGCCCAGCCGCACGCGCTCCAGTCCGGAAGCGGCCTGGCGGGCCAGGGTGTCGAGCAGGTCCACCTGCTCCGGCCCGAGCGGAAGCAGCGAATCCGCGGGCCGCACTCCGAGCACGCCGACGGTCGCCTGCGACCCCTGGAGGGGCACGTAGACCGCCGGCCGCGCCGGGCAGGGTGTCGGTACCCAGCCCCGCCAGCTGGCCGGTGATCGAAGGCCCACTGAGCCACCGCCGTCTCCCGAGGCTCCGCGCGCCAGTCCGTCCCGCGCGACGACAGCCGTCCGTCGCGCGCCGGGCAGGAGGACCTCGGCCGGACCGTGGAAGATCTCCTCGACGTGCCGCGACACGGCCCCCGCCACCTCCTCGACCGTCCGCGCCGCCGCGAGGTCGCGGCTCATGCGCGTAGAGCACGCGCGTGCGCTCTTCCCGACGGCGCGCCGCCTCGGCCTGGGCCCTCACCCGCGCGGCGAGCGTGCTGATGAGAAGGCTCACCACCAGCATGACTGCGAACGTGACGACGTACTGGGTGTCGCTCACCGCGAACGTGAGGTACGGGGGCACGAAGAAGAAGTCGAAGGCGGCCACGCTCAGCACCGCGGCGAGCGCCGAGGGCCGCCGGCCGTAGAGGCGTGGCCACGAAGGCCACGCCGAGAAGGTAGACCATGACGAGGTTCGACTTGTCGAAGCGCTCGAACATCGCCCAGCACACGAGCGTGCAGACGACCACCACCGCCGCGGACCAGGCGTAGGGCATCCCCTCGCCGCCGCGGCGCTCGGGCGGGGCCTCGGCGAGCGCGGGACCCTTGTCGGGATCGCCCGGCGATGACGTGGACCTCGATCCCGCCGCTGCCGCGAACGATGTCGTCCAGGAGCGAGCCCTTGAGCCGATCGCGCCAGCTGCGAGTGGGCGGGCCGGCCGACCACGATGCGGCTGACGTTGCGCTCGGCGCGCGAACGAGAGCAGCGTGTCGCTGACGCTCACGCCGGAGAGAGCCACGGTGTCCGCCCCCAGCTCCTCCGCCAGCTTCATGGTGCGGGCCAGGGCCTGCCGCTCCGCCGCCGAGAGCGCGGGCTGGGCCGGGCTCTCCACGTAGGCCACGATCAGCTCGGCCTTCATGCCGCGCAGCCATGCGCCGCGCCGCGCGCACGAGGCGGTCGCTCTCGGGGTTGGGGCGCACGCAGACGAGGATCCGCTCCGCCACCGGCCAGGTCGGCTCGATCTCGTGGTCGCGGCGGTAGTCCTGGACGTCCGCGTCCACGTGCTCGGCGGTGCGACGCAGCGCCAGCTCGCGCAGGGCGAGGAGGTTCCCGCGGCGGAAGAAGCTGCGCACGGCCTCCGCCGCCCGATCGGGCACGTAGACCTTCCCCTCGGCGAGCCGCTTCAGGAGCTCCTCCGGGGGCAGGTCGACGAACTCCACCTCGTCGCTTCGTCGAGCATTCGGTCGGGCACGGTCTCCCGAACGGCGATCCCGGTTACACGATTCACGAGGTCGTTGAGGCTCTCCAGGTGCTGCACGTTGAGCGTCGTGTAGACGTCGATCCCCGCCTCCAGCAGCTCCTCCGCGTCTTGCCAGCGCTTGGCGTGGCGGGAGCCCGGGGCGTTCGTGTGGGCGAGCTCGTCGAGGAGGAGCAACCCCGGCTTGCGCGCGAGCGCGCCGTCGAGGTCGAACTCCCAGAGCTTCACCTCGCGGTACTCCACTTCGCGGGGAGCCAGGCGCTCGAATCCCTCGGTGAGGGCCGCGGTCTCCGTCCGGCCGTGGGTCTCCACCCAGCCGATGACGACGTCCGTCCCCTCCGCGCGCTTCGCCCGCGCCTGCTCCAGCATGGCGTAGGTCTTCCCCACGCCCGGCGACGCTCCGAAGAAGACCTTGAGACGGCCACGGGTGGGCGCCTCCACTGCGAGACGGCGCAGCAGCGCGTCGGGATCGGGCCGCTCGTTGCTCATCGGCGTGTGCGGAGACTACCCCGTCGGGCGCGAAGGTCCAAGGTGTGCCAACTCGTTCCGGAACGAGTTTTCACAGCTTTTCCACAACCCTCTTTTTCGAAAGCCCTATTCTGGACGGGCTCCAGCTTCCGTCGCCGCCGGGGCACGGCCGAACCGCTCGTCGAGGTCGAGATTGAGCCGAAGCACGTTGACGCGCGGCTCCCCCAGGAATCCCAGCGTCCGATCCTCGACGCGGCCCTCGATCAGGGCCTGGACGTCCGCGACCGGTACGTTCCGCGCCGCCGCGACGCGCGGGGCCTGCCAGCGGGCGGCTTCCGGACTCACGTGCGGGTCGAGCCCACTTCCCGAGGCCGTTACGAGCTCGCCCGGCACCGTCCCCGGGGCCTGCGGGTTCTCGGTCCGCAGCCGTGCCACGTCCGCGGTCACGCGATCCTTGAGCTTCTGCGACGTCGGCCCCAGGTTCGAGCCCGAGGACGACGTCGCGTCGTAGCCCTCCGCTCCGGCGGCCGAGGGCCGCGGCTGGAAGTAGGCCGGGCTCTTGAAGACCTGCCCGATCAGCTCCGAGCCCACCACCTTCCCGTCCTGCTCGACGAGGCTGCCGTTCGCCCGCCAGGGGAAGAGGACCTGGGCGAATCCCGTCATCACGAGCGGGTAGGCAAGACCGGTCAGGACGAGGGTCACGACCGTCATGCGCAACGCGACCGTCACCTCCTGGATCACGGGACCTCCTAGGTGAGCCCGACCAGGCTCAGGACCATGTCGACGAGCTTGATGCCAACGAACGGCGCCACCACGCCGCCCACCCCGTAGACGAGCAGGGAGCGTCGCAGGAGGGCGGCCGCGCCCAGCGGCCGGTACTGCACCCCTCGCAGGGCGAGCGGGATGAGCGCCACGATGATCAGCGCGTTGAAGATCACCGCGGACAGGACAGCACTCTCCGGAGAGGCGAGGCGCATGACGTTCAGGGGAGCGATCTCCGGAAAGACCGCCATGAACATGGCGGGCAGGATCGCGAAGTACTTGGCGACGTCGTTCGCGATCGAGAAGGTGGTCAGGCAGCCGCGCGTCATGAGGAGCTGCTTGCCCACTTCCACGACCTCCAGGAGCTTGGTGGGATTGCTGTCGAGGTCCACCATGTTCCCGGCCTCGCGGGCCGCCTGGGTGCCGGTGTTCATGGCGATCGCGACGTCCGCCTGGGCCAGCGCGGGGGCGTCGTTCGTGCCGTCACCCGTCATGGCGACGAGCTTGCCCTTGGCCTGCTCGTCCCGGATCAGCTTCAGCTTCATCTCCGGCGTGGCTTCGGCCAGGAAGTCGTCGACCCCCGCCTCCGCCGCGATGGCGGCGGCGGTCAGCGGGTTGTCCCCGGTGATCATTACGGTCCGCAGGCCCATGGTGCGGAAGCGCGCGAACCGCTCGCGGATGCCGCCCTTGACGATGTCCTTCAAGTGCACGACACCCAGGACGCGCGCCCCGTCGGAGACGGCCAGGGGGGTGCCCCCCGCCTTCGCGATCCCCGCCACCGCCTGGTCCACCTGGGGCGGAACCGTGCCTCCGAGCGAGGCGACGTGCCGGGCGATCGCGTCCGCCGCTCCCTTTCGAATCACGCGACCGTCGAGGTCGCACCCGCTCATCCGTGTGTTCGCGGAGAACGGAACGAAACGGGCTTCGGGCTGCTTCAGCTCGCGCCCCCGCAGCTTGTAGCGCTCCTTGGCGAGGACGACGATCGAACGGCCCTCCGGCGTCTCGTCGGCGAGGCTCGCGAGCTGGGCGGTGTCCGCCAGGTCCTCGACGCGCACCCCCGGGGCGGGGATGAACTCGGTGGCCATGCGGTTGCCGAGCGTGATCGTGCCCGTCTTGTCGAGGAGCATGGTGTCCACGTCCCCCGCCGCCTCCACCGCCCTTCCGCTCATGGGGATCACGTTGTGCCGGATCAGCCGGTCCATGCCCGCGATGCCGATCGCGGACAGGAGTCCGCCGATCGTGGTCGGGATCAGGCAGACGAGCAGGGCCACGATCACGGTGGCCGAGAAGCGGAGGTTGGAGTAGATCCCGTAGGGGACGAGCGTCACGCAGGCGATCAGGAAGATGATGGTCATGCCCGCGAGGAGCACGTGAAGTGCGATCTCGTTCGGCGTCTTCTGGCGCTTCGCCCCTTCGACGAGGCCGATGATGCGGTCGAGGAAGGACTCGCCGGGATCGGTCGTGATCCTCACCACGATCCGGTCCGAGAGGACCTTGGTGCCGCCGGTGACCGCCGAGCGGTCGCCGCCGCTCTCGCGGATCACCGGTGCCGACTCTCCGGTCACCGCCGATTCGTCCACCGAGGCGATGCCCTCGATCACCTCGCCGTCGCCCGGGATGAGCTGCCCCGCCTCCACCACGACCTCGTCGCCCTTGCGCAGGGCCGAAGCGGGCACCTGCTCCTCCCGGCCCCCGCCCACGCGCTTTCGAGCCACCGTCTCCTGCCGCAGGCCGCGAAGGGCCGCGGCCTGGGCCTTGCCCCGGCCCTCGGCGAGCGCTTCGGCGAAGTTCGCGAAGATCACGGTGAACCAGAGCCAGAGGGACACCTGCGCCGTGAACCAGGTGGGAAGGGCTCCGGGAGAAGGGGCCACGAGGTCCCGGACCCAGATGAGTGTCGTGAGCACGCTGCCCACCTCGACCACGAACATGACCGGGTT
Organism: uncultured Acidobacteriota bacterium; assembly: GCA_963742595.1. GTDB lineage: Bacteria > Acidobacteriota > Vicinamibacteria > Fen-336 > Fen-336 > CAVPGH01. The sequence continues at coordinate 1,066,431 of CAVUMT010000005.1, forward strand.
GCGGGCCATCACCCGGGGGTCGAGCTTGGAGAGGCTGTCGACGAGTGCTCTCCGGAGCAGCGGACCCTCCCAGGCGGACACCGCGCGAACGCTCTTGTTGCTCATGGCTCAGAACACCTTTCCGGCCTGCGCCAGGAAGTGCTCGACGATCGGGCCCAGGCTCAGCACGGGGAAGAACGTCAGAGCGCCCACGATGACGACGACGCCCACGAGCAGGCCCGCGAAGAGCGGGCCCGTGGTGGGAAGCGTGCCCGGGCCGGGGGGCACCGCCTTCTTGCCGGCGAGGACGCCCGCGATGGCCAGGGCGGGGATGATCATCCAGAAGCGGCCGAACAGCATGTCGAACCCGAGGCTCGTGTTGTACCAGGGGGTGTTCGCGCTGATGCCCGCGAAGGCGGAGCCGTTGTTGGCCGCCCCGCTCGTGAACGCGTACAGCATCTCCGAGAGCCCGTGCGGACCGGCGTTGTTGAGCGAGGACAGCCCGTAGGGAGCGACCGACGACCAGGCGGAGAGGGTCAGGATGACGAGCGGGAAGACGAGCGCGTAGAGCATCGCCAGCTTGACCTCTTTCGTCTCGATCTTCTTGCCCAGGTACTCGGGCGTGCGGCCGACCATCAGGCCCGCGATGAAGACGGACAGGATGGCCATGACGAGGATGCCGTAGAGACCGGCGCCCACTCCCCCGAAGACCACCTCGCCGAGCTGCATGTTGAAGAGCGGCACCAGCCCCCCGAGGGCGGTGAAGCTGTCGTGCATGGAGTTCACCGCCCCGCAGGACGCGTCCGTGGTCACGGTCGCGTAGAGCGCGGAGTTCGCGACCCCGAAGCGGACTTCCTTGCCCTCCATGTTCCCGAGCCCCAGGTCCGCGCCCGCGGCGGTCACGATCGGATTGCCCTGGGACTCCGCCCAGTAGGCGGCCGTCACCCCCGCGAAGAACAGGAAGCTCATCGCCCCGAAGAGCGCCCACCCATGCCGCTGGTCTCCGGTCATCCGGCCGAACGTGTAGGTGAGGCCGGCGGGGATCACGAAGATCAGGAACATCGAGAGGAAGTTGGTCAGCGGGTTGGGGCTCTCGAAGGGGTGGGCGGCGTTGCCGTTGAAGAACCCGCCACCGTTGGTGCCGAGCTGCTTGATGGCCTCCTGCGAGGCCACCGGCCCCATGCCGATCACCTGCTTGCCGCCCTCCAGGGTCGCGATCTCGGGATAGGCCGAGAAGTTCTGGATCATCCCCTGCGAGACGAAGACGAGCGTGAAGATCACAGAGAGCGGGATGCAGGACGTACACGGTGGAGCGCGTGAGGTCGACCCAGAAGTTGCCGATGGTGCCCGGACCCTTGCCGTCCCCGCGACGGGTCAGGCCGCGGGCCAGGGCGATCGCCACCGCGATGCCCGCGGCGGCGGAGATGAAGTTGTGCCAGGCGAGGCCGGCCATCTGGCTCAGGTAGCTCATGGTCGCTTCGCCCACGTAGCCCTGCCAGTTGGTGTTCGTGGTGAAGCTCGCAGCGGTGTTGAACGCCGAGCTCGCCTCCACCGCGGCCAGCCCCTGGGGGTTCCAGGGCAGCACGTGCTGCAGGCGCTGGATGGCGTACGTGACGAGCATGGTGAGGGCGCTGAAGACGAGCAGGCTCAGGCTGTACGCCTGCCAGGACTGTTCGTGGCCGGCGACACCGCCCAGGCGCAGGACGAGCCGCTCCAGCCATCCGAGCGGGCGCTTCAGGAAATGGTCCTTCCCTTCGAGCACCCGGTACATGAACGCCCCCAGGGGGACGGTCACGAGGAGGATGGTCACGAAGAAGAAGAGGATCTGGATCCAGCCGTTGGCAGTCAAGGCGCGTCCTCCTTCAGAACCCCTCGGGCTTCAAGAGCGCGTAGCCGAGATAGGCCAGGAGCAGCAGGGACAGGAGCAGGCCCACGGCGTATTCGAGGCTCATGGCGCTCCGCTCAGACCCGCTCGCAGGCCCGGACGTAGAGCCAGGAGAGCAGGAAGAAGACGATCGTGATCGCTACGTACACCAGATCTTTCATGGCACCCCGAAGCTACCCAGGATCCCCTCAAGGCCGCGTCAAGAGGAACCTGAAGACCGTCAAGAAACCGTAAAAGCGCCTCGAATGCTCTCGACAGCGTCGAGCCGCCGACGTACTAAGTGAGGGACGATGGAAGACGAGCGCGACGTCGTCTACGCGAGCCTCGGACCCCTGGCCGCGATCCTCGTCGGCATGGCCCTCGTGCCGCTCCGCGGGGTCACGACCGCTTCGAACTTCACGTTCGTCTTCCTGGTGTTGGTCATCCTGGTGGCGGAGTGGGGAGGGCGCGCGGCCGCCCTGCTCACCGCCGTGGCCGCAGCCCTGAGCCTCAACTTCTTCCTCACGGAGCCCTACCTCCGGCTGGCCATCCACGGCCGTGACGACGTCATCGCCTTCGTCGGCCTTGGCGCGTGCGGCCTGCTCGCCGCCGCCCTCGGCTCAGAGCGGAGTCGGAGGGCCCGAGACCTCGCGGCCGCCCGCCGCCATCTCGATGTGCTCCACACGACACTCGACCAGCTGGGGGCGGGGGGACCGGTCGAGCCCGCGCTCGGCCGGGTGCTCAACGCCATGAAAGGCGCGTTCCCCGTCGCGGCGGCGGTCGTCCGCGACGAGCGCAACAACCTGGTCGCCGCGTCGGACCAGGCGCATGCCCGCCCGCCCCTGGTGCGACCGCTACCGGTGGACGCCGTCCTTCCCGCCGAGGGGGGTCGGCTCGCGCTCGTCGCCCGGAACCGTCAGGTGGGCTGGATGGACCTCTGGGGCAACGGGTCGCTGGCGCGACCGGAAGCGCAGAGAGTCCTTAGAGACGTTGCTCACCTGATTGCCGGGCGGCTCGAGTCCGAGGCCCGTCCACCGACGCCGGCCTAGCCGAACCAGACCGACCGGCGCCGGGCCCGCCGGCCGTCGATCATCGCCTGTATCGTCGTCCGCACATCCTCGGCCAGGCGATTCACGAGGATCGGGTCGTCCGCGGCCTCCGGACCGTAGGACCGGAGGTCGATGGGATCCGCGAAGTCGATCGACCACTTCGTCGGCAACGGGACGACGCCGAGCGGACCGAGGACCGGGAAGGTAGGGGTGATCGGAAAGTACGGCAGCCCGAACGGCCGCCCCACCCAGTCGGCCTTCGCGACCACGGGATGGATCTCCTCCGCGCCCACGACCGCGCAGGGGATGATGGGCGCCCCCGCGCGCAGGGCGAGCCGGATGAAGCCGCCGCGCCCGAACCGGGCGAGCTTGTAGCGCTCCTTGAAGCGCTTCCCCACGCCTTTCACGCCCTCCGGGAACACCCCCACCAGCTCGCCCTTCCCGAGAAGCCGCTCCCCGTTCTCCGGGTTCGCGCGCACTGCGCCGGACTTCGCGAGCATCGGCGCCAGGAACGGAAGGAGCGCAAACATGTCGAGGGCGAGCATCCGGCAATCGCGCCGGGCCGGGTGCTCGTGGCGCACTGCGAGCTTGATCATGATGCCGTCGTAGGGCAACACCCCCGAGTGGTTGGCGACGATGAGGCCGGGCCCCGTAGCCGGCACGCGCTCGATACCGCTCGTCTCCACCCGCCACCACACGGCATAGAGGAACTCGAAAAGCGGCTCCAGCCTCTCCGTGAAGCGACGATCCGAGCCGAACTCGTCGGTCTCCTCGGAGTGCCACGCGAAGTACAGCGCCTTCTGCAGGCGGGCCAGCGTGGCCCAGCTCGCACCCGAAAGGCCGGCCTCCGCCATTCGGGCGAGCGTGACGAGGATGCCCTCGGCCACCTCGGGCTTCGTCGGCGGACGAGGGCCGCGCGAAGGAAGCGGGATGACCTTGGCCCTTCTCACGCTCACGCGGGGGACTCCATCGCCGTCTCGTCCCCGCGCTCGGGATAGCGAAACGACAGGAACGCGTCGAGCGCCTCTCGGCTGCGGTACCGGGCGGTGAACTTCAGCTCGCGCCGGGCCTTCTGCCCGTCCGCGATGCACAGGAACCGCGCGTAGTCCACGAAGGGCCCCGGCGCCTCCCCCACGCCCGATCCCCAGAGGACGTCGGCCCCCGCGTAGGCCAAAGGATGTGGCACGGGCACCGTGACCTTCTCGGCGAGGTGCAGGGCGGTGAGAAGCGAGATCGCATCGCGCGGCACGACGTTCACGATCCCGCACGGTCCGTGCTCGAGCGCCGCCTCCACCGCTCGGAGCGCGTCCTCCGGGTGCAGGAGCTGGACGAGCGGGTCGTACCCCATGAGCACCGGCACCACGCGCTTGCTGAAGATCCGCGTGTAGAAGTTGTGGACCCCCGGCCCGAAGAGCAGGGCGAAGCGGAGGACCGTCAGGCCCATCGAGGGATAGCGCCGCGCGAAGGAGGCCGCGTGCTGCTCGGCCTCGAGCTTGTCGCGGGCCCAGCCGAAGGCGGGAGGGGGCTGCGGCGCGCGGTCCTCGGTCAGGAAGTTCGGATTCTGGCCACGGGCCCCGTAGACCGCGGTGAACGATCGGTGCACGAAGTGCGAGACCCCCGCGGCGGCCGCCGCCGCCGCGAGGTGCAGGGTGCCGATCGACTCCAGCTCGTGGGAGTAGGCGGCGTCCCGGCACGGATTCGTGAAGAACGCCGCGTGGACGACGGTCTCCACTTCCTCCTCTCCGAGCACGTCCACCATCCGCTGGTCGGATCCGGGGAGCGTCAAGTCCACCATGCGGTGGCGCACCCCGAGGGTCGCGGGGGGGGCCGCGATGTCTACGGCGAGCACCTCCTCCGGCCCACGCGTCTCCACCAGCCGGCGCAGGATGCGGGCGCCCAGAAAGGACGCCGTGCCGGAGACGGCGATGCGCCCCACCGCCTATTTCCCGCGCGGGACCCTGGCCCCGCCCTTCCTCGGGGCCTTGCCCGCCCCCGCCTTCCCCGCCGAGGCCTTCGCCCGCGCCCGCAACGCGGCAAGCTCCTCCTCAAGCGTCTCGATGCGGGCCACGGCCTTCTTGAACTCCGTGCGGGTGGGGACGTTCATGCTCTTCAGGGCGCGCGCCGCCGCCTCGTCGACCTTCTGCTTGCCCCGCATCGCCCCCTCCATGGCCTTCACGAAGTGGCGGTTCGACATGAGCTCCCCCGAGAGCTGGGTGAACACCTCCTCCCCACGCTCCTTCAGCCGATCCAGCAGCCCCTTCCCTTCGTCGTCCATGCCCAATTCCCCCGTCATCGTGCTTTGAAGTGTTTCAGGTCGAGGCGCGCCGCGAGGTGCCGGCGGAACTCCCGGGCGCTCATCGCCGACGCCTGACGTCCCGTCTCGAACTCGAGGGCGTCGATCGTGTCTTCCCACAGCCGCTCCCGCCGCGCCACCTCGTCCCCGTCCCGGACCCTGCCGAACTCCTGCACGTACTTGTTGTGGCGGCAGAGCATCCGGAACGCGGCGGCGGTGTCGGGCCGGCGGATGGGAAGCCCGAGGATCCGCACGTCGTTCCCCACGTCGTGGATGGGCTGCCCCCACTCGCCGTACACCCCGAAGATCGCCCCGAGCTTGGCGAGCACGTTCGCGAGCTTCGGCTCGTTCATGGCGAGAAGGAGCGCCTTGACGAGGGGCAGGGTGACGTTCCGGGTGAGCGTGGGGTCGACGAGGCGAACGTTGATCTCCAGCTCCTCCCGGGTGATGCCGAGCACCTCCTCGGACCGGATGCGGTTGTCGGTGGCGAGGTGGATCCGGTTACCGATGGCCTCGGGAGCGGTGAGGGCGGCGAGGATGCCCGCGGCCACGCGATCCACGGGCACGAGGTTCAGCTCCGCGGAACGGTCCGCGGGAAACGTGGTGGCGATGAGCGACACGAGCCAGGCACGCGCGCGCGCGCTCCAATCCCCTCCGAGCGAGGCGAGCGCTTCCTTGGCCCGCCCGAAGGCGTTGATGGGAGCGTTCACCACCTTGGTGTCTCCCCGGTTGTTCCCGGTGCGCGAGTGGCCGATGACGATGGAGGGCAGGAGCTGGGTGACGGGGAGGCCGTCCTCCACGAGGGCGCGGTCCGTTTCGATCGAGGCCATCGCCTTCGTGAGCTCGTAGAAGTTGTTGTAGAAGTGCGGGGGGAAGGCGAGTGCTCCTTCCTGCGCGATCGTGCGCTTGCGCCGGCCGTGGATGTACGAGGTCTCGATGGCCACGTGGGCGACGAACCGCGAGCCCGGAGCCCGCTGCACGCCCTTCGAGAACTCGAGGGCGTTTCGGCAGCCGAGCACGTTGGCGCGGAAGGACGCCTCGTAGGGGTCGTCGAAGGACACGCTGGCCGCGCAGTGGACGACGTGCGTGAGCGCGGGCCGTAGCTCGGCAAGGACGGAGGGTGCCATGCCGAAGCCGGGCTTTTCGATGTCGCCGTCCACGAACCGGAACTTCCGGGCGGAAGCCCCTCGGATGTGGAGCCGGCGGAGGAGAGCCGTGCCGCGCTCGGCCGGCGACAGCACGCGCAGGATTTCCTTCGTCCGCGGGTCACGGACCGTTTCCGGCCGCACCACCGCCACCACTTCCTCGATCCGCCGGTCCTCCGCCGCCTGGGCCAGGATCTCCTTTCCCAGAAAGCCGGTGGCTCCAGTGAGGAGGACGCGGAGCCGGGGACGGCTGCCCCGAGCCCTGAGCCGGGCCCCTGCCTCTCTCTGAAGCTGGTGGACGCGCCCTTTGACTTCCTTTTCCGACAGGTGGGTCGTGTCGCGGAACTGGAAGACCACCGGGCGGGAGGTCACGCCCAGGAGATCCTTCGCCTGCCGCTCGCGCTCCCGGCTCCCCGTGATCGCGCCCACGCCCTCGCCGAGAAGGCCACCCAGCCGGTTGACGATCTTGAGGCCCTTCTGCACGAAGGCCTCGTTGCCGGTGACCCGGATGAAGCGGCTCGCCGCGAACTGGGCCGCGATCTGCAGGGGATGGTTGTCGCGATGCGCGTGGACGAGCAGCTCCTCGGGGTCGATGGGCCCGGGAAGTTCGACCCCCGTCTGGCGGTCCACCTTCTTTATGTAGCGCGAGGGAGAGCGGTCGAAGGGGGCGGCGGGGACGCGTCGGGAGGCCCGGGCGCTCGCCCGCCGCGGTCGGGCGGTGACCGTTTTCCTGCGGGCCATGCTTCCTCCGCCCGCGCGTTCCCTTATCCTGAGGGGAGCGTGGACGCGCCAGACTACTCCATCGTCGTGCCCGCCTACAACGAGGAGCGCTTCCTCGGGCCGACGCTCGCCAGCCTCCGCGCGGCGATGGACGCGGTTCCCTCCCATGGCGAGATCGTCGTCTGCGACAACAACTCCACCGACGGCACGGCCGAGCTCGCGCGGGCGGCGGGAGCGCGAGTGGCCCACGAGCCGGTCAACCAGATCTCGCGGGCTCGCAACACGGGGGCGCGCGCGGCCCGAGGCCGGCACCTCGTGTTCGTGGACGCGGACACCCAAGTCCCGCAGGCCCTCCTGGTCGCTGCGCTCTCGAGGCTCCAGTCGGGGAGGGCCTGCGGCGGGGGCGCCCTCGTCCGCTTCGACGGCGCCGCGCCCGCCGGCCTCATCTCGGCGGCGGCGCGTTTCTGGAACCGGCTCGCACCGCGCCTGCGCCTCGCCGCGGGGTCGTTCCTGTTCGTCTCGCGCGAGGCTTTCGAAGCGGTCGGGGGGTTTTCCGAGCAGGTCTATGCGTCCGAGGAGATCTGGCTCTCCCGCGCCGTCTCTCGCTGGGGACGCGCGCGCGGCCTCGAGTTCGTGATCCTCGACGGCCCCCCCGCGGTCACGAGCAACCGCAAGGCCGAGTGGTTCTCGCCGGGAGCCGTCGTTCTCTCCATCCTCCTCGTCGTCCTCTTCCCGCTCGCGGTCCGCTCGCGGCGCTTGTGCTGGCTGTGGTATCGCCGTCCTTCCCCGACGAGCCTTCCCCGGTGACGTCGCGGCCTCTCCGATTCCGCCGGGACGGCTCGTTCACGATCGCGCAGCTCACGGACATCCACTGGCGGAACGGCGACGCGGCCGACTGCCGCTCGCGCGCGCTCGTCGAGCAGGTGCTGGACGCCGAGCGGCCCGACCTCGCCGTGCTCACCGGCGACATCGTGGAGGGCCGGGAAGCCCACGATCCCGTCGCCGCCTATCGCGAGGCGGTCGCTCCCCTCGAGAGCCGCGGCGTCCCCTGGGCTGCGGTCTTCGGCAACCACGACGACGAGGGCCGGCACTCCCGGCGTCAGCTTCTCCGAGGGCTGAAAGCCTCACGCTTCGGCCTGACCGCTCGCGGTCCGTCCCGCCTGACCGGCGTCGGCAACTACGTCCTTCGCGTGGGCGGCGCCCGCGGAGCCGGGCTGGCCGCGGCCCTCTACTTCCTGGACTCCAACGCCTACGACCGCCTCGGCACCGGGCACTACGCCTGGATCGCCCACGACCAGATCGCCTGGTACCGCTCGACCTCGCGCCGGCTGCGCCGCGCGTATCGGGGTCGCGCCGAGGCCCTGCCCGCCCTCGCCTTCTTCCACATCCCCCTCCCGGAGTACGCGGAGGCCTGGGAGCGCGTCGTCTGCCGCGGCCACCGGAACGAGCCCGTCTGCGCGCCCGCCGTCAACAGCGGCTTCTTCGCGGCCCTCGTCGAGGAAGGCGACGTCGTCGGGACCTTCGTCGGCCACGACCACGTCAACGACTTCGAGGGGACGCTACACGGCGTGCGGCTGTGCTACGGCCGGGCCACGGGCTTCTCCCCCTACGGACTCGAGGGCTTCCCGCGCGGCGCCCGCCTCGTCCGCCTGCGCGAAGGCGAGCGCTCGTTCGAGACGTGGCTTCGCCTCGAGGACGGACAGGCGGTGCGCGAGCCCCCCGTGCATGTCCCGGAAGAGCCCTAGCCTTGCGGCTCCCTTCTCCCTCTGCTACTAGTACCGAAGAAACGCGTCCGCGCTCTCTGGGAGGACTCATGGCCATCCGAACCGTTCCCGCTCTCCTGTCCGTTGCCCTCGCCTTTCCGCCCGTGGCCCGCCCCCAGTCCGCCTCCTCCGACGTCGTCGTCTTCGACCTCGTCGTCCGGGACAAGAAAGGCGCCCTCGTGTCCGATCTCGCCGAGACGGAGGTCGAGGTCTACGAGAAAGGCGCCAAGCAGTCGTTCACGGGCTTCCGTCGGGTGGCGGAAGGCTCCCACCCCATAGCACTCGTCTTCCCCGACCTCTCGCCCGAGGAGAGCGTGCTCGCTCAGGCGGCGGCGGACGACCTCATCAAGAAGCAGCTCACCGAGCTGACGGTCGCCGTCTACAACCTCGGCTCCGAGATCGTGCCCGTCCAGGACTTCACGACGGACCCCGCCCTCCTGAAGGCCGCGGTCAAGCGGGCCGTGGACAGCCGCGCCAAGGCCGGCTATCCGGAGGTCCAGGCGCTCTTCGCGCTCGTCGACAAGCTGAAGGCGCTGCCCGGGCGCAAGACCGTCGTCCTCTTCGCCTCCGGGCTCGCGATCCCGGTGGATAGCGAGGGCATCGTGGGCACGCTCGCCGGCGTCGCCAATCGAAGCCGCGTCAGCTTCTACGGGATCGATCCCCGCGGTGTCACCCTGGGGGCTTCCGCAGGGTCGAGGACGAGCAGCGCCGGGGAGACCGAGGTCAGCCAGGAGGTGTGGCTTCGCGGGCAGAGCAAGGTCGGGGAGGACCTTCGCGGGTACGGCGTGAACGCCGGCAAGGACGCGGTGGACGCCTCGACGGGGGCGCTCCGCCAGCTCGCCGCCGCCACCGGGGGCACGCTTTCCGATCGGACCAACAACTTCTCCCGGCCCATCCGCGACCTCGCCGACGACGCGCGCGCCTACTACGAGATCGCGTACACCCCGGCCGACCCCGCCTCCGGGCTCCGCCGGACGGAGGTGAAGGTCACGCGCGAAGGGGCCCGGGTGCAGGCGCGCCAGAGCTACTTCGTGGGGGACGTCGGCACGGCGTCCGTCAGCCCCTTCGAGAAGCGGCTGAGCGAAGCGCTCGAAGCGCAGCCGCTCGCCGCCGACGTGGAGGTGTGGGACCGTATCCTGCGCTTCGCCTGGGACGGCACGGAGATGACCCACGTCGTCTGTGTCGCGGTCCCCCTGGCCAAGGTCTCGCTCGCCGAGGACAAGCAGGCGGGAAAGTTCAAGGGGGACGTCTCCGTGCTCGCGCGCGTGAAAGACCCCTCCGGCAACGTCGTGGCCACGTTCAGCCGCCCCTACCCGCTCAACGGCCCGCTCGACCAGATGACCCGGGCCCAGGCCCAGTCGATCCCCTTCGTCCGCCGTCTGAAGCTCGCCCCCGGGGAATACACGCTGGAGACGGCGGTGCGTGACGAGGGGGCGGGAAAGGTCACGGCGAGGCGCACGTCGTTCAAGACCCTGGCTCCCCAGGGGATCGCGATGAGCAGCCTCTCCCTCGGCGACCTCGTCCCCGCGGGCGAGGCGGACCCCGAGGACCCGCTCCGCATCGGAAACCAGCGGCTCGTACCGAACATCGGGCAACCGATCAAGGCCGGACAGCCCGCGATGACCCTCTACTCGATCGTCTACCCGGTCGCGGGATCCAAGGACCCCGCACAGATGACGATCACGGTACTGCTCGGCGACCAGGTGGCCAACACCGCGACCGCCAAGCTCCCCGCCCCCGACGACAAGGGACGGATCCCCTACAGCACCGCGCTCCGGATGGACGTCCTGCCCCCGGGGCCCTACCGCATCAAGGTCGCGGTCGCCCAGGGGGCGACGCAGGCGGAAGAAAGCCTGGCCTTCACGATCGTGCCCTGACGGTCCTCCAGGATCCGGAACCCTGTCCGGCGGTCGGACACCCAGCGCCGGCCCTAGGCCAGTCTTATCAATGAGTTGATGCCAGTCCTTTCTGGCAAGGAACTTGCCTAAGTCGGCACCGGAGGTTGGTGCCTTGAAGAAGCTCCTTATCGTCTCGTCGATCCTGTTCGGCGTTCTCGTTCCCGCCGCCCAAAGCTCCGACACGTCGTACCAGCTGATCGCCCATCCGAGCGTCACCGGAACTACGGTTGCCCGTGACGTGGTCGCGGGCATCTTCCTCAAGAAAGTGCAGCGGTGGGCGGACGGGCAGTCCATCGAGCCCGTGGACCTCACGGCCACCTCGAACGTGCGCGAGTCCTTCTCCGAGGCGGTGATCGGCATGCCCATCGCGGGAGTCCGCGTCTACTGGATGGACCGGATGAGCAAGGGCCTGTGGCCTCCCCGGACGAAGGAAACGGACGCGGACGTGATCGACTACGTGGCGTCGCGGCCCGGCGGCATCGGCTACGTGGCCGCGGGCACGCCCCTCCCGGCCTCGGTGAAGGTGCTCAAGGTCCTGTAAGCGCGCCGTCAATGGAAGTCCCGCGACTCGATCGGGAACTCCCCGATGTCCGCGGAGCGCACCCGGAGGGCCCGCACCGAGATCCCGTCGGTCGTCTGCATGACCCCGTCGATCTCCAGCACGTTCGGGGAGACGAGTGCCGCGTGGTCGCGCTCGAAGAGGTCGGGGCGCACGATCACGTTCACGAGGCCGGTCTCGTCCTCCAGGGTCAGGAACATGAAACCCTTCGCGGTTCCCGGCCGCTGGCGGCAGATCACCGATCCCGCCACGCGCACCCAGGCCCCGTCGGGGAGGCCGGGGAGGTCCGCCGCCCTTCGTACGCCCCTCGCCCGGAGGACGTCGCGGAAGAGGGCCATGGGGTGAGGGCCCACGGTGAGGCCCGTCCCCTGGAGGTCGCTCCCCAGCCGCTCCGGGAGGGTCATGTCCGACAGGGGTGACTCTCCTTCGGGATCGGAGGCGCCCCGGAAGAGCGGGCCTCGCGGGCGGCCCGCCTTCTCCACCTGCCAGAGCGCGCTCCTTCGCGTGAGACCGAAGGCGTTTAGCGCTCCCACCTCGGCGAGCATGCGCTGCTCGTCGCGCTTCAGCCCCGTACGGTCCACGAAGTCCTGGAGCGATTCGAAGGACGCCGTCCGACGCTCCTCCTCGATCCGCTTCGCGGCGTCCGCGCGCAGCCCCTTCACGTAGCAGAGCCCCAGCCGGACTTCGCCTTCCTCGAGCGTGCAGAGGGCCCCGCTCCGCGTGACGTCCACCGCACGGAAGCGCACCCCGTGCCGCTGCGCGTCCTTCACGAGCGTGAAGGGATGGTAGAAGCCCATGGGCTGGTTGTTGAGGAGGGCGCACACGAACGCCGCGGGGTGATACCGCTTGAGGTAGGCGCTCGCGTAGGCGATGAGCGCGAAGCTCGCCGCGTGCGACTCCGGGAAGCCGTAGAGGGCGAAGCTCGTGATGGACCGCACCACGTCGTCCGCGGGAGCACCCGTGATCCCCCGCTCCCGCATCCCCTCGCGCAGCCGCCCCTCGATCGCCGACATCCGCTGCATCGATCGCTTGAAGCCCATGGCCCGCCGCAGCTCCTCCGCCTCTCCCCCGGTGAAGCCGGCCACGGCCATGGCGATGCGCAGGAGCTGCTCCTGGAAGAGGGGGATGCCGAGCGTGCGCTTCAGGATCGGCTCGAGGGAGGGATGGAGATACGCCACGGGCTCCCGGCCCGTCCGGCGGTTCAGGTAGGGGTTCACCATCTTCCCCACGATGGGCCCGGGCCGGATGATCGCCACCTCCACCACGAGGTCGTAGAAGTGGTCGGGCTTCATGCGGGGCAGCGTCGCCATCTGCGCGCGGCTCTCCACCTGGAAGAGGCCCACCGTGTCCGCCTCCCGGAGCATCGCGTAGACCTTGGGGTCGTCCGCGGGGAGATGCGCTATGTCCACGTCCACCCCCGTGTCCTTCAGCAGAGAGAGGCAGTCCTGGAGCGCCGACAGCATGCCCAGGCCCAGCAGGTCCACCTTGATGATCCCGAGGTCGGCGCAGTCGTCCTTGTCCCACTGGATCACCACGCGCCCGGGCATCGTCGCGGGCTCCAGGGGGACGACACGGTCCAGCCGGCCCTGCGCGATCACCATGCCTCCCGAGTGCTGCCCGAGGTGGCGCGGCAGGTCCTGGATCTCGTCGAAGAGGCGGGCGAAGAGACGGAAGCGGTGCGCCTTGTCGTCGACCCCCGCGCGCTTCAGCCGCTTCTCCAGCGTGTCGCCCGGATCCTGGTATTCGAACCGCCGCATGAAACGAGCGAGATGGTCGATCTCCTCCTGCGGGATCCCCAGCACCTTGCCGATCTCGCGGGACGCGCTCCGGTCGCGGTAGGTGATGACATTGGCGGTCATGGCCGCCCCCGACGCCCCGTAGCGCTCGTAGACGTGCTGGATCACCCGCTCGCGGCGGTCGCCGCTCGGGAGGTCGAGGTCGATGTCCGGCCACTCCCCGCGCTCCTCGGAGAGGAAGCGCTCGAAGAGCAGCTCCATCCCCACGGGGTCCACCGCGGTGATGCCCAGGCTGTAGCAGACCGCGCTGTTGGCGGCGGAGCCGCGGCCCTGGACGAGGATCCCCTCCTGCCGGCAGAAGCGCACGATGTCCCAGACGATCAGGAAGTAGCCGGCGAGCTCCAGCTTCTCGATGAGCCGGAGCTCACGCTCGATCTGCGCGCGGGCCTTCTCGTGGAAGGGCCGGTAGCGCTCGCGCGCCCCCGCCTCGGTAAGGCGGCAGAGGTGGCCGTGTAGCGTCTCTCCCCGCGGCACCGGGTAATCCGGAAACCGGTAGCCGAGGTCCTTCAGCGTGAACTCGAGCCGCTCGGCGAGCGCCTCCGTCGCCCGGAGGAGATCGGGGCGGTCGGCGAAGAGGGCTTCCATCGCCTTCGGCGGCTTCAGGTGCCGCTCCGCGTTCTCGCTCAGGAGGCGGCCCGCGTTCGCGAGCGTGCGCTTCTCGCGGATGCAGGTGAGCACGTCCTGGAGCGGCCGGCCGCGCGAGACGGCGTGGCGCACGCCGTTCGTAACCACGGCCCGGAGGCCCAGCGCGTCCGCCATGTCGAGGAGGGCCTGGTTCGCCACTTCCTGCTCGCGCCGCCGGTGCCGCTGGACGTCCAGGAAGACGTTCGAGGCACCGAAGGCCTGGAGGATGCGGGCGAGGCGGTCGCTGTCCGGCGGCCGTCCCAGCGTCTCGACGCCGGGGAGGGCGACGAGCCCGTCCACGCTGCCTTCGAGCCACTCCAGCGGGAGCTTGCCTTCCCCCTTCTTCACCCCCGCCTTCATCCGCGTGACGAGGAGGCAGAGGCTCTCGTACCCGCGGCGGCTCTCCACGAGCACGGGCAGACAGCCCCCGCCCGGAAGCGTCAGCTCCGCTCCCACGAGCGGCCGGATCCCCGCCGCCTGCGCCGCCTTGAAGAAGCGCGGAGCCCCCGACACCCCGTCCCGGTCGAGGAGGGCCAGGGCCGGATACCCGAGCGCGGCCGCCCGCGCCACGAGGTCTTCGGGCAGCGAGGAGCCGCGCAGGAAGGAGAAGGCGGAGGAAGCGTGAAGCTCGGCGTACATGGGAGAGGAATAGAGTTTCGCTTTTTCTTCGCCTGCGGGCAACACGGTTGACTTCCCCCGGCACCTTTGCCACGCTTCGCGCCGAATTGGCCCGACGACGGAAGGACGTATCGCCCTGGGGGTCGTGAGCCTCGCGGACCGCGCCTATCTCGCCCTGCGAGAAGAGATCCTCCGCGGCCAGCTCCGCCCCGGCACTCCGCTGTCGCGCCGGCGGCTCGCCCGCGAGCTGCGCATGAGCGTCGTCCCCGTGACGGAAGCGCTTCAGCGCCTCGAGAGCGACGGCCTCGTGGAGACGCGGGCGCGGGCGGGCACGCGCGTGCGCGTCCCCACCGAGAAGGACGTGCGCGAGCTCTACGAGGTGCGGGAGGCGCTCGAGACCCAATCTGCCCGCCTCTTCGCCCAGCGCGCCACGGAGGCCCACCGCCTGGAGATCCGCCGGATGGCCGAGGAGGTGGACGTGCTCTTCGGCCGTCTCGCCACGAGCGGAGACGACCCCGCCTTCCGCTCCGCCGTGCACAGCCACCACGTGCAGTTCCACATGCGCATCGCCGCGCACGCGGAGTGCGACACCCTCAGCAAGATGATCGAGCGGAGCCACATCCTCATCCTGAACTGGCTCTTCGACGTCACCGCTCGGCGTACGCCGCTCCCCCCCGCTTCCACGGCGAGCTCGGGGAAGCGGTCACGTCGGGCGACCCGGAGCGCGCAGACGCCGCGATGCGCGCGCACGTCCGGTACGGGCTGAACGAGATCGCGGGGCAGCTCGGGACCCTGGAGACGGCGGAATGGCGGGAGCCCCGCGCGGGACGGCGTACGGCGGCCCTGGCCGCCCGAAGGGCTCGCGGATGAGCCGGAGGGGGGAGGCGGCCCTCGGCCCCCGCGGATCCCGGTCTAGAATATGAATGAGGGCTCACTCAGGAGGTGACCATGTTCGGGTGGCTGGCCACGGCGGCGAAGGCCCGAGACCTGGTGCCCCGGATGTCCGCCACGGAGCGCGAGGCGCTGGAGGCGGGGACCGTCTGGATCGACGGCGACCTCTTCTCGGGCCGCCCCGACTTCGCGCGCATCCTCCGCGAGCCCTACCCGCGGCTCGCCCCCGAAGAGCAGGACTTCCTCGACGGGCCCGTAGAGCAGGTCTGCGGGATGGTGAACGAGTGGGAGCTGAACCGCCGGCGCGAGTTCCCGCCCGAAGTCCTCCCCTTCCTGCGCGAGCACGGGTTTTTCGGTCTCGTCATCCCTCGGGAGTACGGAGGCAAGGCCTTCTCCGCCCTCGGCTGCTCCGCGGTCTTCGGCAAGCTCACCTCGCGCTCCCTCGCCCTCTCGTCGCTCGTCCTCATCCCCAACTCCGTGGGGCCGGCCGAGCTGATCGCCGCCTACGGGACGAGCGACCAGAAGCACGCCTACCTCCCCCGTCTCGCGAGCGGCGAGGAGATCCCCTGCTTCGCCCTCACCGAGCCCCATGCGGGATCCGACGCCGCGGCGATGCGCTCGCGCGGCGTCGTCTTCGCGGGCGCCGACGGGCGGCTCTACCTGCGCCTGACGTTCCAGAAGCGCTACATCACGCTCGCCCCCATCGCCACGCTGATCGGCCTGGCCGTCAAGGTCCAGGACCCCGAGAACCTCCTCGGCAAGGGCGAGGACGTGGGGATCACGTGCGTCCTCGTGCCCGCCTCCGCCAAAGGCGTCCAGATCGGCCGCCGCCACGACCCCATGGGTGTCTTCTTCCCCAACGGGCCGATCGAAGGGCGGGACGTGGTGGTCTCCGTGGACCAGATCATCGGCGGCCCCGCGTGGGCCGGCCGAGGCTGGCAGATGCTCATGGAGGCGCTCTCCGGGGGACGCGGGGTCTCGGTGCCCGCCCAGTCGGCCGCGGGAGTGCACATGGCCGCGAGAGGCGTCGGCGCCTACGCCGTCGTCCGTCAGCAGTTCGGGACGCCCATCGGCCGTTTCGAGGGGATCGAGGAGCCGCTCGCCCGTATCGCGGGCACGAGCTACCTGCTGGACGCCATGCGCGTCTTCACGTGCGGCGCCGTCGACAGCGGCAAGAAGCCTTCCGTCATCACGGCCGTCGCGAAGTACCACGCCACCGAAGCCCTCCGCCGCGTCGCGTCCGACGCGATGGACGTGTTCGGAGGAGCGGGGATCTGCGTGGGCCCGAGAAACCTCCTCGCGCGCGGCTACACGAGCGCGCCCATCGGCATCACCGTGGAAGGCGCCAACATCCTGACCCGCACCCTCATCATCTACGGGCAGGGAGCCATCCGCTGCCACCCCTACGCTCAGGAGGAGATGGCCGCCCTCGCCCGGGGCGACGGCGATGCTTTCGTGGGCGCGGTCGTGAGGCATCTCTTCTTCCTGCTGCGCAACCTGGTGCGGTCGTCCTTCCTCGGCCTCACCCGCGGTTGGCTCGCCTCCTCCCCCGTCGGCGGCCCCACCGCCCGCTACTACCATCGCCTCGCCTGGGCGTCCGCTACGTTCGCGACGCTCAGCGACCTCGCGATGATCACGATGGGCAGCCGGCTCAAGCAGAAGGGCAAGCTCACCGGCCGCTTCGCCGACGCGCTCTCGTGGATGTACCTCGCCCTCGCGACGCTGCGCCGCTACGAGGCCGAAGGCCGGCGGCCCGAGGACCTGCCCCTCGTGCAGTGGGCGGCCGAGCACTCCCTGGCCCAGGTTCAGACCGCGTTCGAGGGGATCCGGCGCAACTTCGACGCTCCGGGGATCGGCTGGCTGCTGCGCGGCCCCGTCTCGTTGTTTTCTAGAATGAACCCGGTCGGTTCGCCTGCCTCGGATCGATTGGGAAGGCAGGTGGCGCG
Source organism: uncultured Acidobacteriota bacterium (assembly GCA_963742595.1). GTDB lineage: Bacteria > Acidobacteriota > Vicinamibacteria > Fen-336 > Fen-336 > CAVPGH01. The sequence continues at coordinate 1,083,576 of CAVUMT010000005.1, forward strand.
CCTGCTCATGATGCCGGGGCCGGTGCGGGATCGGCTTGGGGAGGGCTTGTACATTCCGACGGATCCCCAGGAAGCGGTGGGACGATTGGAACGGGCCTTCAGGCTGGTGACCGAGGCCGGGCCTGTGCTAGAGAGGATCAAGGCCGCCTCGAAGGCGGCTCGGATACCCAAGGGGTCCCCCGACGATCTCGTCGATGCCGCCTTCGAGGCGGGGGTGATCACCTCCCGCGAAGCGACCGTCGTGCGCGAGGCGATAGCGGCCCGGGAGGACTCCATCCAGGTGGACAGCTTCTCCCTCGCCGAGTACCAGCGTCGGGACGGGCGCGATGTGCCGGAGCCGCAGGCGATCGGAGCGGGACGCTAGCGCAACCAAAGGCCCATCCCGTGCGTCACAACGCCCAGAGCGGAGGTCTGTCTCCATGACCCATCTTTGGCGCGACGTTCAATTCGGTGTGCGGCACCTCCTCAAGCACCCGGGGTTCACGGCCGTCGTCATCCTCGCCCTCGCGATCGGCATCGGAGGCAACACCGCGATCTTCAGCGTGGTGCACGCCACGCTCCTCGAGCCCCTGCCCTACCGCGACGCCGACAAGCTCGTCATGGTCTGGTCGAAGCCTCGTCCGGAGTTCCGCAACTCGACCGCCCCCGCGGACTACCTCGACTGGCGGAACCAGAACACCGTGTTCACGGGCCTGCACGCGTGGACGGGCCGGAGCGCCAGCCTCCTCCTCTCCGACCGCCCGGAGCAGATCACGGGGTCCGTGGGGACGCCAGGCTGGGTCTCGAACCACGGCCTGACGTTCGCCCACGGCCGGGACTTCCTGCCCGAGGAGGGCGAGGTCGGGAAGGACGACGTGGTCGTCGTGAGCCACCGCCTCTGGGCGGACAAGCTCGGAGGCGATCCGCAGGTCGTGGGCCGCCCCCTCCGCATCGACGGCCGGCCGCATACGGTGGTGGGCGTCCTCGCGAAGGGGCCCGCGGACCGGATGCAGAGCCAGCTCTTCTTCCCGCTCGCCTTCCGCCCCGAGCAGATCAACCACGACTTCCACTTCCTGCTCGTCATGGGCCGGCTCAAGCCGGGCGTCACGCTCGAGCAGGCCACCGCGGAGATGAACGTGATCGAGCGCCGGATCGCGGACGAGTTCCCCGCGTCCAAGAAGGGCTGGAGCGTGAGCGTCGAGCCGCTCCAGAACAACTTCCTCTCCGCGAACACCATCAAGAGCCTTTGGTTCCTGCTCGCGGGGGTGGGCTTCGTCCTCCTGATCGCGTGCGTCAACGTCGCGAACCTGCTACTCGCCCGCGCCTCCGCGCGCCACCGCGAGGTGGCGCTCCGGGCGTCGCTCGGCGCGTCGCGGCGCGTCATCTTCACGCAGTTCCTGACCGAGAGCCTCGTCCTCGCCGGCCTCGGAGGGGCCCTCGGGATAGCACTCGCCGCGGGTCTTCTCCGCGTGATCCTCGCGATCCTTCCTCCGTTCACCCTGCCTTCCGAGGCGGACATGCGCCTGAGCGTCCCCGTTCTCCTCTTCACCCTGGGGGTGGCGGTCCTCTCGGGCGTGCTGTTCGGCTGCGCCCCCGCGTGGCAGGCCACCCGCCTCAACCTCAGCGAGACGCTCAAGGAGGGAAGCCGCGGCTCCCTTGGAGGAGGCCGGCACCGGGTCCGCCGCGTGCTCGTGGCCGCGGAGTTCGCGTTAGCCCTCACGCTGCTCGCGGGAGGCGGCCTCGCGATCCACAGTCTCGTGAAGCTCAACCGCACCGAGCTGGGCTTCCGGACCGAGCACCTCATCACGGCCTCCCTTCCCGTTCCTCGCGACCGCTTCACCACGCGGGAGCGCATCGAGGCCTTCTACCGGCAGATGCTTGACCGGATCCAGGTGGCCCCCGGCATCGCTTCGGCGGCCGTGTCTACGGGCATGCCCGTGGCGGGCACCGGGTTCGGCATGGGCTTCGACATCGTGGGGCGGCCCCCGGCCGAGGGCTCGGACCGCTCCGGCGCCGGTTTCAACATGGTCACGCCCGCGTACTTCGACACGTTCGGGATCTCGGTGGTCCAGGGGCGTCCGCTCGCCGCGAGCGACGTCGCCGGGGGGACGCCCGTCTGCGTGGTCAACGAGGCGTTCGTCCGCCGCCACCTCCGCGGGCTGGATCCCCTGGCGCAGCGCCTGAGCATCGACGAGATCGATGCCACCCTCGTCCGGCGCGGAAAGATCGAATGGCAGATCGTGGGCGTCCTGCGCGACGTCCGCAACGGCGGGCCGCAGCAGGAGGCGTTCCCCGAGATCGACGTCCCGTTCTGGCAGAGCCCCTGGCCCAACGTGACGCTGAGCGTCCGGACGCTCGGCGACGCGGAGACGGCTCGGAACGCGATCGCCGCGGTCGTGACCTCCATGGACCCCGACCTTCCCCTCGCGGACGTCCGCACGATGGACCAGATCGTCCGGGAGCGGCTCGCGGGCGATCGGTTCAGCGCGATCCTCTTCGGCAGCTTCGCGGGCATGGCCCTCCTCCTCGCCGCCCTCGGGATCTACGGCGTCATGTCGTTCGTGGTGGCGCAGCGCACCCACGAGCTCGGCCTGCGGTTCGCGCTCGGGGCCACGCGGGCGCAGGTCCTGGGGCTCGTCCTGAAGGACGGCTTGGCCACGGCCCTCGTGGGGACCGCGCTCGGCTTCGTCGGCGCCTACTGGCTGGGCAGGGCCATGCAGGGCATGTTCGAGGACGTCCCCGGCCTGGACACGCTGCGCTTCGCCTTGCTCGCCGCGACTCTGCTCGTCACCGCCGCTCTCGCGTGCTACCTTCCGGCGCGTCGAGCGTCGCGCGTGGACCCTCTCACGGCGCTGCGCGAGGAGTAGCGAGCTCGACCGCCAGCTTCATCGCGGCGAGGAGGCTCCTTGCGTCGGCCGTGCCCGCGTTCACGATGTCGAAGCCCGTGCCGTGGTCGACCGAGGTGCGCACGAAGGGCAGGCCCAGCGTCACGTTCACGGCATGCCCGAAGGCGAGGAGCTTCACGGGAATCAGCCCCTGGTCGTGATAGGCCGCAATGACGGCGTCGAACTCGCTGCGGGCCGCCCGCACGAAGAGGCTGTCCGCGGGGAACGGCCCCGAGACGTGGAGCCCTTCCTCGCGAAGCCGGGCGACGGCGGGGCGCAGCACGCGATCTTCCTCGTCGCCGAAGAGCCCGCCTTCTCCCGCGTGCGGGTTGACCGCGCAGAACGCGATCCGCCGCGGCGTAGCCCCGAAGCGGGGCAGCTCGCGATGGACGAGCCGCGCCACGCGGCAGGCCTCGTCGACCGTCAAGGCCGCGGGAACCGCAGCCAGAGCTCGATGGATCGTGAGCAGGGCCACCCGGAGCCCGCCCCCTACGAACATCATCGCCACGTCGGCCGTGCCCGCCGCTTCCGCGAGGAGCTCCGTGTGACCCGGCCACGCATGGCCCGACGCCCGCAGCGATTCCTTGTTGAGGGGCGCGGTCACGAGCGCGTCGATCCGTCCCGTCCGTGCGTCCGCCACCGCCCGAAGCACCGCTTCCGCGGCGACGCGCCCGGCCTCCGCCGACACTCGTCCGAGGGGAATCGGCGCGGAGAGCGCAACGTCCACGAGGGCGACGTCCAGATCCCGTGGCGGCGCGAGACCGAAACGCTCGGCACGCTCTTCGAGCGCGACCCTAGGCCCGTAGACCGTGATCGCGACACGGGGGCGATCCGGATCGGCGAGAGCCTTGAGCACGACCTCGGGGCCGATCCCCGCGGGGTCGCCCACGGTGAGTGCGAGTCGGGTCAACCGCTTCTACTGGTCGCGCAGCACCTTCGAGCGCCGGGCCACCTTCTGCTGAAGCATCTCGGGGGGCTCCTCCACCCACATCCTCTGTCGCGGGTTCATTTCGGTTAAGGCACGCATCAGCTCGTCGGCGTACTGCGAAGGGAGCTGAACGCGTCCCGACGTTCCCTCGGGGCCTTCCCAGCAGAAGAGCACGGTGTGCGGCGTCTCGGACTGCTTGGTGGTGGGCATGGGGTCACCTTGGAATGCGGCGGAGTCTACCACGGCGCAAATCCAGGACGCCGTCTAGTTTTTCCCGAGCGCCCCCGGCGCCTGATAGTTCGGATAGGCGGGCTTCTTGTGGACGGGCAGCGGGTTCGCCTTGAGGTCCTTCATCGCCAGCTCGACCGCCTTTTCGAGCTGGGCGTCGTGGCCGCGCCGGTACGCCGCGGGCTCCAGGTCGACCTCGTAGTCGGGCGCCACCCCGCGGTTCTCGACCTCCCACTCGCCCTCGAGGCCGTAGATCGCGGCGCGCGGCGCGGTCACGCCGCCGCCGTCGATGAGCTCCGGATAGCCTCCGATGCCCACGAGGCCGCCCCATGTCCTCGTCCCCACGAGCGGGCCGAGCTTCACCTTCCGGAAGTACCAGGGAAGCGCGTCGCCGCCCGACCCCGAGGTCTCGTTGATGATCATCACCTTGGGCCCGTAGATGGCCTCGCTCGGGCTCGACCAGTCGGCCCCGTCCCGGGCCGTCACGCGGCTCAGGAGCGGCCGGCGGAGGTAGTCGATGATGTAGTCGGCGAGCTGGCCGCCTTCGTTGAAGCGCTCGTCCACTACGACGCCCTCGCGTCCCACCTGGGCGAAGAAGTAGCGGTTGAAGTTCGTGTACCCGCCGAAGCCCGTGTCGGGGAGGTAGACGTAGGCGAGGCGCCCGCCCGAGAGCTCGTCCACCTTCCGCCGGTTCCCCTCGATCCAGGCGAAGCGCCGGAGGCCGACCTCGCTCTCCACGGGCACCACGTTGACGTCCCGCGCGCCCTTGCCGTCGGGGGTCGGACCGACCTTCAGGGCCACCTGGCGGCCCGCCGTCTCCTCGAAGAAGGCGTAGACGTTGTCGGACGATCGCAGCTCGCGCCCGTTCACCGCCAGGATGTAGTCGCCCGCCTTCACGTTGACCCCCGGCTGCGTCAGCGGGGCCTGGAGCCCGGGGTTCCAGTTTTCGCCGTCGTAGACGCGCGCCACGCGATAGCGGCCGTTCTCGATGCGGTAGTCGGCCCCGAGGAGCCCGCCCTTCACCTTCTTCGGTTCCGGCTGGTCGCCGCTGTTCACGAACAGGTGGCCGACGGTGAGCTCGCCGAGCGCCTCCTCGAACAGGTACGTGAGCTCGCCGCGCGACGCGATCCCCTCCAGGTAGGGCGCGTAGGCCTTCTTCGCCTTTCCCAGGTCGAGGCCGTGGTAGCCCGGGTCGTAGAAGAAGTCCCGCTCGATCCGCCACGTCTCGTCGTAGATCTGATTCCAGACGGCTCGCGGCTCGAAGTAGACCTGCATGCCATCCAGATTCAGGGGCCCGAAGCCGGGCTTGGGGTCGCCGGAGGGCGGCTCGTCCGTCCCCGCCGCCGCCCACTCGTCGCCCTTCCGGTAGAGGATCTTGCTGCCGTCGAACGACACCGTGAAGTCGTGGACCTCGTCCAGCAGCTCGTCCACCTTGCGCTTCTCGAGGTCGAACTTGTGGATCGTCTGGCGCACGTTCGGAAAGTCGTCGGCCCCGATCACGGACGGCCCCTCGGAAAGGAAGAGCACGCCGGACTTGCCGCGCTGCATGTCCACGTAGTTCCGGGCGGGGACGGGCAGGGAGAGGATCCGCTGCCCGATTCCGTCGAGGTCGATCCGAACGACCACGGGTTCCTCCTTCTTCTTTTCATCCTTGCCCGCGCTCGCCTTCGGGTCCTTCCCCTCCCCCTTCTTGTCGCCGGCCTTCGCCTTCTCGCCGCCGTCGTCCTTCTTCTCGTCCTTGCCTTCCTCGTCGCTCTCCGGGGCGAGCGGCGAGGGCAGCTCCCGGCTCAGTACGGCCACGTAGACGCTGCGGGTGACCCGCCGCTCGTTGCTCGACATGTCGAGCCCCGCCGTGGCGAGGGCGATGTCCGTGGAGGCCGTGAAGTAGAGGTACTTCCCGTTCCGGTCGAACTGGGGCATGAGCGCGTCGCTCATCCCGTCGGTCACGGGAAAGGCCTTCGCCTGCTCGAGCGAATAGACGAAGATGCCGTGCAGCCCGCTCGTCAGCTGGCGCGCGTAGGCGATCCACTTGCTGTCGGGCGACCAGACCTGCCCGAGCGCCGTCGGCCCGAAGCCCGCGTAGGTGTCCGTGTCGACCAGAACGGGGACCTTTTTCGAGAGGTCGACGTACCAGAGCTTCAGCCGCTTGTCGGAGTAGGCGATCTTCTTCCCGTCCGGCGACCAGCACCGGCTCGTAGAAGAACGACGGCGGCTCCCCCAAGCCCGATCCGGCGCACCTCGCCCAGCCCGCCCTGGTCCCGGATCACCAGCTCGTACTCGCCGCGCTCGTCGGAGAAGTAGGCGATCGACTTGCCGTCGGGAGACCACGACGGGTCGCGGTCGGCCACGGCGGGGCTCCGGGTGAGGTTGCGGACGTCTCCCTTGTCCGTGGGCACCGTGAAGATCTCTCCCCGCGCTTCGAAGAGCGCCCGGGCGCCCGTCGGCGAGAGACCGAATCCACGGATCGCCTGCGCCTTAACGGACACGAAGCGCGGGCGCACCTCGGGCACGTCGCCGGACACCGAGATCTCCAGCGTCTTCGCCGTCCGTGTCGCCAGGTCGAACAGCTTGATCGCCCCGAACTGCTCGATCACGATCGCCCCCGGCCCCGCGGAGGCGGACTTGAAGTCGAATCCGGCGCTCTTGACCGCCTCCCGCACCGTCTTCGTGCGCGTGTCGTACTCGTAGAGGCTCACGGCCCCGCCGCGATCCGAGAGGAAGAAGACCGAATCCCCCACCCACATGGGATTGCGATCGTTCGAATTTTCCCTGGGGACCTTTTCGACGGACGAGTCCGCGAGGTCCGCGATCCAGATCGGCGTCGTCTGGCCACCCCGGTAGCGCTTCCAGGCCTTCTGCCACAGCCCGTGCGGAACGTAGGCGATCTTCCTCCCGTCCGGCGACAACGAACCGTCAAAGGCGATGACGAGCGGGAGCGCCTCGGGGAAGCCCCCGCTCGCGGGCACGGTGTAGAGCTGGGCCGCGTTCTGGTAGAAGTTGTTCGCCGCCGATTCGAAGAGGATGCTCTTGCCGTCCGGAGTCCAGCCCACGACTTCCTCGGCCGCCGGATGGAAGGTCAGCCGCCGAGGCACTCCTCCCGTCGCCGGAACCACGTACACGTCCTGGTTGCCGTCGTACTCCCCGTTGAACGCGACGAGCGTGCCGTCGGGCGAGAAGCTGGGATTCGTCTCGGAGCCGATCCCCGACGTGAGGTGCCGCGCGGTCCCGCCGTCCCGGCCCGCAATCCACAGGTCTCCCCCGTAGTTGAAGACGAGCTGCGTCCGGCTGATCGTCGGCTCGCGGAGGAGTAGTGGAGGTTGTGTCTCGGCGGACGGTTCGGTGGAGAAGCCGAGACTCAAGAGCAGGAGCGCCGAAAGGCTGGTGACCTTCATGGGGCGGATTCTAGCCTGACGTCGCACCTCGATTGGGCCGCCTGAGTCGGTGTGTCACGAGCGACGTGATCCCAGGCACGCCCACACAAGCTACGGTGATGCTAGCCTTGCGGCATGTCCGTCACGATGATTGTCCTGGTGATATTGGGGATAGCCTGGGCCTTGCGTGAAGGGATGGCCAAATCGAAGCGGGGACCTACGCTCCTCTTCCCCCAACCCGACACCATGCTGTTTCCCTACCCGAAGGAGTGTCCCGCGCCACAGCTAGCGCCGGAACCCTCTGCCGCCCTGAATCCAATGCCCGCGCCGCCCAAGGTCGAGCCTCGCTACCCAACTGCCTACGAGCCCCCCATCCCGGTCGGCTCCTACCGCGCCGACCTGAGCCCCGAAGTAATGCTCAGCGAGGAGACACAGGTACTGCACCCTGAGCTTTTCGGCCGCGACGAGAAGGGCAAGGTCCGCTGAGCATGGAAGACGGGCACGAGGATCCACTGCTGCATAGGAGGGTAACCCTGGGTGTCACCGCCTGCCCCAGGTGCGGCGGCGATGCCTTCTTCGCCGTGGCTTACAGGGAGGGCGTCCGCTCGGCGGAGCTTTCCTGCTGGACCTGCGAGCCGCCGAGGGCGTGTGAGGTCGAGGAGGCCAAGCGATGATCCCCCTCATCTTCGCGGTCGCCGTAATCGCGGTCACGGCATTGGCCCTTCGCTTCGCGATAAGGGAGTCGTTGGAGCCGCTGCCACCGCCCACGCCTGAGCCCGAGACTCCCGAGTCTCAGGAGCGCTGGCTCCGGGAGATGGAGCACATCAAGGAGTCCCACCCCGAAACCTGGAGCAGCACCCCACTCACGGAGGAGCAGCTGCGCCGCATGCGCGAGGAGAATGAGGCCCACCGCGTCCCTATGTCGAAGCGCCCCGACTACGGCCCCTGGACGATGGTGGGCCGTCCCACCTGGGAGCGCGAACCGGAAAAGTAGAATGCCCGAGGGTAACCAACAGGCGTCCATCTCGGAAACGGGGTTCCGAATCGAAACGGAGCTAGACCAGCTTCGGCGCCGTCGTTGCGAAGCGTGTCGGGACGCGAAGGCCACGGTGTCCGTCTACGTCCTCCACATTAAGCGCCAGACCGTGCTCTGCGCCAGCTGTGCGGGGGCGGCGCGATGACGCGGAAGGTGATGGGGACGTGCCTGACGTGCGAGCGGCCCATCTACCACGACGACGCGATTTCCCAGATGAGCAGCGAGGGCTCCATCCACTACAACTGCGCGGTCCCAACATGGTACGAGCCGCCGCCATGCAACTGGGAGCCCAGCCCGGAGGCTGGATTCCGAGGGTGGCAGCAGCGGCGCAATACTCGCTAGGATTCTGAGCATGGAAGACGAAGCGGCCGACCCCTCGTTACGATTTGCCCGTGCTGCGGAAAGCACACCTGCTGCTTCGAGACGACGGCGGGCGTGCCGCTGGACGAGAAGGACGAGCGGTATCCGGTCGTCTACGTCCACACGTGGTGTAAACCGCTCGCGCAGCGTCACGAATTCGTAGTCCCGCCTGACATCCATCAGCTTGGTGGTCCCGCTGAGCCCGGCGGCGCCACCACCTACGAGATCACTCGGACCGAGGAGGAAGTGGCAAAGGGGGAACGCCTTGCGGACGATCTCATCCGGCAGGCGGTCCGGCGGCAGGGGGCCTGCTTGATCTGCCGCGAGCCTGCCGACCTCGAGCGGCGGCACGTAGTCGCCCTCATCCCGGAAGGCAAGCTCGGCGTGGTTCACGATGGCGAGTGCTTCGCCGAGGCCAACAAGCGCCCAAGCGTCTTCAGCACAGTCCACGCCAAGTAAGAGGGGGCCGGGCCTTTCGACCCCGGCCTGCCGACTCATGGTGACCGGACGGGGCTCTTGGTGACCGATTCCGAGTAGACCTAGACGGCTAATCGTCTTCCGAATTCTTGTCCTCGTTCTCCTTGAACATGTACTTGATGTTGTCCTTGAAGAGGAGGATGTTGGGCTCGCTCGCCCGGTGCACCTTGAGGGCGCTCTTGTCGTACCACTCGATCGTGCCGCGCAGCTCTTCCCCGTCCTTCAGGATGATCACCATGCGCGTGCGGTTCGCCATCTGCTTCGAGAAGTAGTAGCCCTCGGCGTTCGTCTGCTCCGGGGGGACGGGCTTCCGCGTGCGATACAGCTTCGCCGTGGCGTGGAACTGCTCTTTGACCTCGGTGAGGTCGGGGCGGATCAGCTTGCGATTCATTTCTCGCCGACCTCCTGTCTGCTCGTGCGCCGGAAACCGAGGCCGGGGGATAGGCCTCGCGGGACCGAGCGGTGGGCTCTGCTCTTTCCTCCTTCTAGCACAGCCGGCGAGACGGGCGCAAACGTCAGCCCGCGAGCGTCTCCACGAGCGTGTCGAAGGACAGGAGCTTGTTCGCGTTTCCGCGAAAGGCCTCGCGCGTCTCTCCCGCCGCGGCGGCCAGCTCCTTGGCCCTCGCTCCCACGGGAGACCGCGACAGCACGGCCACGCGCTCGCCCACGTCCGCGTTCAGGAGCCGGCCGGGGTCCGCTCCCGCCCGCGCGGCCGCGAGATCGCGCAAGAGGGAGCGCAGGGTGGTGAGCGCGAGCGCCGGATCCTCGACCTGCTCCAGGCGGTCCGCCTCGACCATGCGCTCCAGGGGCGAGAGGCTCGCCACCTTTTCGAGCAATGCCAGTAGCTCCTCCCGTAGCGTGCGGTACGCCTCCGACTCGAAGGCGAGGGCCGCCCCCAGGCTTCCGGAGGCGAGGGCGGCGCGGAGGCGGGCTTCCGCGGGAGCGAGCGCCCTGCCGCTCCGCGAGATAGGTCTCGACCACCGAGCGCGGGAGGGGGCCGAAGCGCAGGAGCGGGCAACGCGAGCGGATCGTCGGGAGGAGGGCCTGGGGCGAGGCCGCGACGAGGAAGACGTGAGAGGTGGCCTTGGGCTCTTCCAGGCTCTTGAGCAGCGCGTTCTGGGCCTGCTCCGTCATCACGTCGGCGTCGTCGATCACGAAGGCGCGGGCGGGGGCTTCGAAGGGAGGCATCTGGATCTCGCGGACCGCGTCCCGCACCTGGTCGATCTTGATCACCGCGGTGGCGGGCTCCACGAGGGCGAGGTCGGGGTGCAGGCCCCGCCCCGACCGCGAACAGGCCCGGCATTGCCCGCACGCGTCCCCTTCCCGGCCGCGCTCACAAAGCAGGGCCCGGGCGGCGGCGAGGGCCAGGGTGCGCTTTCCCACCCCCTCCGGCCCCGCGAACAGCAGCGCGTTCGGAAATCGGCCCTGCCGAAGGGCGCGCACGAGGACGCCCTTGATGCGCTCGTGGCCCAGAACCGCCGACAGGCTCACGGCCGTCCCCCGAGGAATCCCCTCTCCCGGAGGCCGGCCACGATGCGCCCCCCCACCGCCTCCGCGTCGCCTTCGCCGTCGATTCGGACCCAGCGCGCGGGCTCCTCTTGAATCATCGCTTCGTAGCCCGCGTGCACGCGCTCGTGGAACTCGCGCACCTCCGCCTCGAGGCGGTCGTGGGCGCCCCTCTTTCCCACGCGCGCCAGCCCGACCGACAGCGGTACGTCGAAGAAGACGATGAGATCCGGGCGCAAGCCCCCCGTCGCGATGTGCGCGAGAGTGCGGAGGGCGGCGAGCGGCAGGCCGCGGCCGTAGCCCTGGTAGGCGAGCGAGGACTCGACGTAGCGATCGCAGATGACGGTCCGGCCGGCGTCGAGCGCGGGCCGGACGACCTCCGCAACGTGCTGGGCCCGGTCGGCGAAGTAGAGGAGCGACTCCGTCACCGCGACCATGCCCTCGCTCTTCCGGTCGAGAATGATCTCGCGCACACGACGGCCGATGGACGTCCCGCCGGGCTCGCACGTCACCACCATGTCGCCGGACGTGCTCCGGGCGAGCCGCTCCGCCTGCGTGCTCTTCCCGCTTCCTTCCATTCCTTCGAACGTGATGAACGGCATGGGAGGAGCGATTCTAGCAGCTTGACCTTCCACCTCCTTCGGGCGTAGCGTCGCCCGTCCCATGAGCGACCCGTCACGGCTCAGCCTCGCGGGAAAGACCGCCCTCGTGAGCGGGGGCAGCCGCGGCATCGGCCGCGCCGTCTGCGTCCTGTTCGGCCGCCTGGGCGCTCGAGTGGCCGTCAACTACCGCGTCGACGAGGCCGCGGGGCGGGAGACCGTCGCCGCGGTGGCCGCGGAAGGGGCCCGGGCCGTGGCCCTGCGCGCGGACCTGGCGGTTCCCGCGGAGGCGGACCGCCTCGTGGCGGAAGTGGAGAGCGCGCTCGGGCCCCTCGACGTCGTGGTCGCGAACCACGGGATCTGGAAGCGGGCGCCGCTCGAGACGATGACCCCCGAGCAGTGGGAGGAGACGATCCGGACGAACCTCGGCGGGGTCTACGCCCTCGCGCGGGCCGCCGCCCGCCGCATGATCCCCCGCGGCAAGGGGTCGATCATCACGATCTCCTCCACCGCCGGCCAGCGCGGCGAGCCCGAGTATTCCCATTACGCCGCGAGCAAGGGCGGTCTCGTCGCTTTCACGAAGTCGCTCGCGGCGGAGCTCGCCCCCCACGGGATCCGCGTCAACACGGTCGCCCCCGGCTGGGTGGCGACGGACATGACCCGCGAGGCTCTCCAAGCACCGGGAGCCGCGGCGGACCTCCGCAAGATTCCCCTCGGCCGGCGCGGGTCGCCCCGAGGAGATCGCGGGCCCGGTGGCCTTCCTGGCCTCCGACCTCGCGTCCTACGTGTACGGGGAGGTCCTCGCCGTGAACGGCGGCGCGGTGATGACGGCCTAGGCCGAGATCTTGCGGCGCGAGGGATGGAGCCGCGCCACGTAGTTGCGGACGGTGTGGGAGAGGGCGGCCTCGAGCAGCGCCGTGGGCTGCGAGCGGTCGCCGAGGACGCACACCCCCTCCTGCGCTTCCGCGACGATTCCCACGAGGATCGAGACCTTCGGGGTCTGGATCTCGAGGAACTCGAGCCCCTCTTCGTCGTCCGTCCAGACCGTGCGGTCCTTGAGGTCGATCACGAGGCCGGGCACCTGCTCGGCGAGGGCCCTCACCCTCACCTCCGCGCCCCCGCGGCCCCACCGAACGAAGACCGCTCCCGTCATCAGATCGAAGATGAACGCGTGGAGGACGGAGGGCACCTCGGCCACGAGCTCGTTCAGAACCTGTTCGCGCAGAGCCGCCTCCTCGCGGGCGACCTGCTCCACGGGCAGGAGGTTGGGCCGGCCCTCGAGCCGGCTCTGCACGGGGAGCGTGACCTCGTGCCGGTTCTTCCACGCTTCTCGGGAGAAGTCGGCGAGGAACAGCGAGCAGTCCCCCCCGGCGGGAAGCGCCTCCTCCAGCTTCTGGCGGGCCTCCCCCTTCTCGAACGTCACGCCGCCCGACGTTTCCCAGTAGAAGTTGGACGCGCGGCCGCGGACGAACAGGATCATCGCCGCGCCCTTGCGGTTCTGGATCTCGAGCGTCCCCGTGTGCTCCGCGGCCTGCAGGCGGCGGAGCATCTCCTCGAGATCGGCCGCGCTCCGGAGCTGGTCCTCGACCTTCTGCCGCTTCGTGATCCCGCGGAGGAGGTGGGCCATGTCCAGCGGGAGCTCGAACACGAGGATCGTGCCTACCGGCCCGCCCACCTTGACCTTCAGGCGCTCCAGGGCCGAGCTGCCGCTGATCGCGACCACCCCCTCGCGGTAGTGGGCGTTCACCTCGACGCCCGCATAGTAGAAGATGAGCCCCACGGCCCCCGGGAGACGCACCTCGGCCAGCCCCGTGAGCCCCGTCTCGCGGCACGAGCGGACGAGGTCGTCCAGGGAAAGCCGGTGCACGGACAGGTCCCACTGATGGAGCAGGCGGCTGCCCGGAAACTTCATGTGATTGACACCCTACGAGGGCGACCCCTTGAAGTCAAACCTTGCGCGTCCTGTTGACGGGCGGGGCCGGCCTCGTGGGGGGCCGGATCGGGACCCTGCTTGCGGGCCGCGAATTCGAGGTCCGGGCGGGGCGTCACCTCGCCACCCCCCCGGCGAGCCTGGACGCCGTCCCGATCGACCTCCTGTCGGCCGCCTCCGTCGAGCGGGCGCTCCTCGAGACCCGGGCCGAGGCGGTCCTTCACTCCGCAACCCTGGGAGGGGCCGAAGAGTGCGAGCGACGCCCGGACGAGGCCTCGGCCCTCAACGTGACCGCGGCGGGCCGGCTCGCCGCCCTCTGCCGGTCGGCCGGAGTGAGGCTCGTCGCCCTCTCCACGGACCAGGTGCTCGCCGGCGACCGCGCGTGGGCCGCCGAGACCGAGCCGGCCCGTCCCCTCATGGTCTACGGCCGGACCAAGCGTGATGGGGAGGAGGCGGTGCTCGCCGCTTTTCCCGAGGCGGCGGTGGCCCGGCTGCCCCTGATGATCGGCCGCGGGTACGGACCCCGCGGGACGGGCACCGAGACGATCCTGTGGGCGCTGCGCGCGGGCCGCTCCGTGCGCCTCTACGAGGACGAGTTCCGGACGCCGCTCGACCCGGAATCCGCGGCGACGCCCCTTGCCGCGCTCCTGCGCGGCAAGGCCGCCGGGATCTTCCACCTGGGGGGACCGGAGCGGATCAGTCGCTTCGAGCTGGGCCGACGGGTCGCCGAGGCGTTCGGCCTCTCGGAAGCGCTCCTCGAGGCTGTCCCCCGATCCACCCACACCGGCCCCCCGCGCCCCGTCGACGCCTCGCTCGACTCCACCCGCGCGAGGACGGAGCTGGGCTTCGAGCCGCGCCCCCTCCGCGAGTCCATCGCGGAAAGCCGGCCCCAGCCCGATTGATATAATCCGGACCACATGCCCGAGGAGACGCTCGAGGACCATCTCCGCAAAGCGACCCGGCATTTCACGTCGCCCTTTCCCGAGGAGCAGGCGATCGTCCTCGGCCGCGATCTCCTTCGCGAGCTCGCGCGGGCCCAGGGCGAGACTCCGCCGCGCTGCCCGGGCATCGACCCGAAATCGATCGCCATGGTGGAAGGGCAACCCCGTCTTTCGGGCGGAGCCGGGTCGGACACCTCCTCGGCCGTGTTCGAGATAGGCGCGCTCCTCTTCTCGCTCCTCGGGTCCTCCTCGCCCGAGGTGTCCTGGTGGCTCGACGGTCCCCCGCCGGTCGAGCTCGGCACGCTCGCGCGCAGCGCCGCCCTCCGTGGACTCGTCTCGTCCTCTCCGGACGCCCGCTTTCCTACGGCCGCCGCCGCGGCGGAGGCCCTCGACACGGCCCTCCTCGCCGCGCCCGCCTCTCAGTCGCCGTGGACGATGTTCCGAGGCGGCTCGGAGCGAACGGGAGCGCGGCCCGGCCTCATGAACGCGAGCCGGCTGACTCCGCTCTGGAACGTGCCGCTGGGTGCTATCGTCGCCTCGCCGCTGCTCACCTCCACTTGGGTCCTGGCCGCCACCGCGGACGGCCGGCTCGTCTGGCTCGATCGCATGACGGGCCGTCGCCTCTCCGAGAGGAAGGTCGCGAGCGCCATCGAGTCCTCTCCCGCCCTCGAGGGCGACCGGGTGTTCGTCGGCACGGACGATGGCGAGATCGTCGCCCTCGAGGCGGAGCGGGGACGGGACGTGTGGCGGCTCCGCGTGGGCACGCTCGTCCGCTCTTCGCCCCTCGTCGCCGACGGGCGCGTGCTCGTCGGGGTCGTCGAAGGCAAGGAGGGGGGCGGGCTCGTCGCCGTGGACGCCGCGAAGGGCAAGCTCCTCTGGAAGCGGAAGACTGGGCGCCGTCTTCTCCTCGCCCGCGAGGGCGGGGACGCGCGCCCTCGTGGGCAGCGACGACGGATCCCTTTACGCGGTCGATCTCGAGAAGGGCGCCCCCGTCTGGTCCGCCTCCCTGGGGGCGCGCGTGCGGGCGACACCCGCGGTGGCGGGGGACGTGGCGGTGGTGAGCGACTTCGAGGGCCGCGTGGCCGCGCTCCAGCTCGCGGACGGCGCGCGTCTCTGGACTCGGGAGCTCGGGGCCTCCGTCTACTCGTCGGCGTGCATCACGGGATCTCTCGCCGCGGTGGGCTGCCACGACGCCAGCGTCTACGCGCTGACGCTCGCGGCCGGGGAGCTCGCGTTCTCGGTGAAGAGCAGGGGTCCGATCGTCTCGTCGCCCCTCGCCGCGGGCGACCGCCTGATCGTGCCCTCCACGGACGGCGAGCTCCTCATGGCCGACGCGACCGGACAGGTGGTCGCCCGCGCCCCCCTCGCCGCGGAAGGCGCCCAGAGCTCCCCCGCCCTCGACGGCGACACCCTCGTCGTGGGCAGCGCCCGCGGCCTCCACGCCTTCCGGCTCGAGCCCTGAGTGAAGGCCCTCCGGCTCCCCCCCTGGCTCAAGACGGGCGTCCTCGACCGCTATCAGTCGGGTGCCAGCCACTTCTTCCTGCTCCACGGCAACGTGCGCGACCTCCACCCCTTCGGGCCCGACTACGTTCCGCTGGCCGAAGGGCTGCGGCGCCTTCTCGCCCGCCGGACGTGTCGTCGTCTCCTTCGACGTCTCGCAGGGGCTCTCCTTCCCCGACGCCGCGCGCGAGAAGGAGTTCCGCCGTGTGCTCGCGTGGAAGTCGGCGCTTCCCGCCGACCCCGCACGCGCCCTCACGCTCCTGGACGCTCTGCTCACGGGGGACCGGACGCCGCCGGCCTCCGTCGGGGTCGTCATCGAGTACGCCCACACGCTCGCCCCGTCGGGCCCGGGCTCCGCCGCGGAGCGGCAGAGCATCACGACGCTCGCCCGCTGGGCAAGCGACCCCAAGGTGGCGGCCCGCCGGCCCCTGGTGGTCCTGATCGCTCCCTCCGCGGGCGAGGTCTCGGACGAGGTCTACGCGGGCGCGGCGGGGGCCGAGGTCGTCGCGGTGCCCCGGCCCGACCTCGCGGCCCGGACGGAGTTCGCCGCAGCACCTCCGCGACACGTTCCCGGACGTGCGCTGGGAGATGTCGCCGGAGGAGCTCGCTCGCGGAGACGGGCGGCCTCGGCCTCGTGCCAGATGGAGGACATCCTGCAGCGGGCCCGCGGAGGCGGGGCGCCGCTGGCCCGCGCGTCCATCGTCGAGCCGGAAGACCGAGCTCCTGCGCCAGGAGTACCAGGACGTCCTCGACATCCTCGACCCCCGCTACGACCTCTCCGCGGTGGGCGGGCTCGAGCCCGCCGTCCGCGAGCTGAAGGAGGTCGCCGACCTCATGCGCCGCGGCCTCTCCTCCGCCGCCCCCATGGGGATCATGCTCATGGGCCCCCCGGGCACGGGCAAGAGCTACCTCGCGGAGTGCTTCGCCAGGGAATGCGGGATGCTCTGCGTCCGCTTCCGGCCCCTCCGGCAGATGTACGTCGGACAGTCGGAGCGGAACCAGGAGAAGGCCTTCGCCGCCATCCGCGCCCTCGCCCCCGTGATCGTGATCGTGGACGAGTCGGACCAGGCGGAGGGCGGCAGCCGGGACGCGGGCTCCGGCGACTCGGGGGTGGGCGAGCGGATGCGGGCGGCCGCCTTCAACTTCTGGGGCGACAGCTCGCTCCGCGGGCGCGTCCTCCGCATCGACATCACGAACCGCGTGGACCTCATCGACTCCGCGATGCGCCGCTCCGGACGCACGGACATCAAGATCCCGATCCTCATGCCCGACGAGACGGCGCGCAGGCAGATCTTCGAGGTCACGGTCCGCAAGCACAAGCTCCAGAGCGCGGTCGCGGACTACGGTCCTTTCGCGGCGCGCACCGCCGGCTTCACGGGCAGCGACATCGAGCTCGCGGTCACCACCGCCTGGCGGTTCGCGCTGCGCGACGGCAAGGCGGCCCTCGACGAAGCCTCGCTCACGGGCGCCCTCGACGACCTCCTGCCCACCGCCCGCGACCAGCGCGCGATCGACCGCATGACGCTCCTCGCCCTGGACGAGTGCCGCAACAAGCGGCTCCTCCCCGCGAACGCGGACGCGATCCGGCGGGAGATCGAGGCCCGGCAGTAATCTACTTGGGCGGACTCGGAGTCTTGAAGGTGAGAGCGAGGCGGCAGAGGATCAGCTCGTCGCCGTCCTTGATCGGAGTGAGCACGCCGTTGGGCAGCTTCTGGCCGTTCAGGAAGGTCCCGTTCATGGTGCCGATCTCTTCGGCGAGGAAGTGCTTGCCTTCCTTGACCACGAGACGGGCGTGGCGGCGCGAGATGTTGCGGCTCTGGTCCTCGTTGGTGAGGTCGATCTCGGGGGTCATCCCGGTCACGGAGTCGTAGCGGCCGAGGAGGGAGTCGCTCTTGAAGACCGGGAAGCACGTTGCCCGTGGACTGAGAGATGAAGTAGGCGAGGGCCTCCGTCTGGAGCGTCCCCGCGGTGACGGCCTTCCCCGGGGGCGCCTCCTTGACCGGCTCGCCGCTGATCCCGCCCCCCGCCGCCGCGAGCTGCTCGATCTGCTTCGTCGTCTCGCGCAGGCGGAGCGAGTACTTGCGCAGCATGCGCACCGCGATCTCGGGGTTGCTCTTGATCATGTCGCCGAAGAGCTCGCTCTGGATCACGATGAGGTCGCTGTCCTCCACGACCTCCGCGGTGGCGGAGCGGGGCATGCGCTCGAGGATGGCCATCTCCCCGAAGAAGTCGCCCTTCTCCAGGACGGCGAGGGTCGTCTCCCCGTGGGGGACACGCTTCTTGATCGCAACCTTGCCCGACTGGATGATGTACATGTCCTCGCCCTCGTCCCCTTCGTGGAAGAGGACGGTCCCTTTCTTGAAGCGGTTCAGGAACTTGGCGAAGGGATTCTTTTCGGCGGCTCATGCTTTTGCGCGAACTGGTCGGAGTTTAGCAGATTCCCGCCGAGGGCGGAAAAACCCGCCGCCCTCACGCAGCCGACGGCCTAGCTCCCGGGCGGCAGGGTCGAGTCCAGGGCCGCCTCCTCCGGGGTCACGGGCATGTTCTGCAGGATGGACCGCTTCTGGACCTCGCGGAAGAGGGTCATCAGGAAGGTCTCGAACCGGTGGGCGATCTGGGAGAGCGCGGGCAGGCTCGCCGCACTTCAGGATCTCGATGAAGAAGAGCTCGAAGCCGGACCAGTCGCGGTACATGAGGTACTTGATGTTGTGGTCGTAGAAGACGGAGATCTCCTCCTTCATGCGCGCCGCGCCCGGCTCGTCCTTCCGCTCCTGGAAGTCGCGCACGGCCTTGATCAGCCGGGCCAGGCCGTCGCGCAGCCGCACCGACTGCTCGAGCTTGGCCGTGAAGTCCGGGAAGATGTCGCTGCCCCTCGATCACGGGGTCGAAGAGCCTGGGCGAGCTGCACGATCGACTGCTGGAAGCAGTCCTTGAGGATGCCGTGGCTGTTCTCCACCCGCGTCCGCACGCTGTCCGCCTGGCGGGAGACGGAGATGTCGATGCAGCTCGGTGTTGATGACCTTCTTGAGCTCGAGGGGCAGGCAGTAGACGAAGGAGTCGTAGAGCTGGTAGAGCGGCCGATCGTGGTCCGCGTCCTTGCAGGACCCGCCTCTCGATGTAGGCCGAGGAGCAGCCGCGTCTCCGACGTGATGAGGGAGAAGACGAGGATGGTGTTCTGGAGGGCGTCCTCGTCGAGGCCCTCGCGGGTTCGCGTACTCCAGGTAGTGGAGGAGCCGGAACAGCTCCAGGAACACCTTGGCCGCCTGCTTGCGCTCGCACGGGGTCTGCGGATGCCGCGGATCACGGCCGCCACCGCGGGGTTCTTGATGCGGTCGTGGATGGGCTTGAACTTCTTGTCGATGAGGAGGGCGAGGAGGTGGCTCCGCCGCACCTCCCGGTAGAGGATCTTCCCCACCGCGCTGAACGTCGCGTAGGGGATGCGGGAGAGCTTCACGAGGTCCATGAGCACCAGGTGGATGTCCTCGAAGCGACTCCGCGCAGGAGGGTGAGGCCCGCCTCGGGCGTGGTCTGCCGGATGCAGCTTCTCGATGTAGGGATCCACCACCTCGTCCTTCTGGAGGTAGCCCTCGATGTAGCGGTCGAAGCGGGCGAGGTCGACCTGCTCCTCGGTGAGGATGGTCGTGCAGAGCTGGACCACGCGCAGGATCACGTTGTCCACGAGACGCAGCTCCTCCGACCAGTTGCGGAGGGCGAGGGGCCGTGGTCTCCTTGTCGGAGAGGGGCTGGTTCTTGATGCGGAAGAACCGCTCGAAGGCCTGGAGCCACATCTCCAGCTCGAAGAGCTCGGCCGTCTCGCCCAGACTGCGGCGACACGGTCCATCCACTGCCGTAGCTGGCCCCGCAGGAACTCGGAGCGCTCGACACCGACCCGGGGCGTTTCCTCGCGTTCCTGGAAGGCCATCGGTCTGCCGATTATAACGATCGGAACGTGGGACGCGCGGTGACGGGGCTCGCCCGCCCCCGGAGCCCCTCGGGGAGCGCACTCCCCCCGCGCTTGGCGTTCCCGGCCCGCCGCCTTATGATCGAAGGCTCATTCCCTGGGAGGACGCCACTGCCTTCGAACCTGTCCGATCTGCCCGGCGCGGTCGCCGCCCTCCCGCTGCGCTACAAGCTGCTCCTCTTCGCCTCCGTGGTCGTCGTCGTCGAGCTCCTCTTCCGGCGGCTGGCCCCGAAATCCGCGGCCTACCGGCGATGGACGGCGTTCTTCCAGGGTCTGGGCGTCGTCTGGACCTCCGTCCTCCTCGCCCTCATCTACCTCGTTTCGGTGGGAGGGGTGAGCCTGTTCATGAAGCTGCGCGCCCGCGACCCCCTCGACCGCAGCCTGCGGTCGGAACCCTCGTTCTGGCGCTCCCACGAGCCGAACCCCCTGGGACCGTTCGCCGCGGCCCGGCACCAGTTCTGATGCCGACCCACGTCCTCGGGATCTCCTGCTTCTACCACGACGCCGCGGCGGCTCTCCTCCGCGACGGCGAGATCGTGGCCGCCTGCCAGGAAGAGCGGCTGAGCCGCAAGAAGCACGACCAGGACTTCCCCTCCCGCGCCGTCAAGTACGTGCTGAAGGAGGCGGGCGTCACCGTGGACCAGCTCGACGCGGTGGGCTTCTACGACAAGCCCCTCCTCAAGTTCGAGCGCATGCTCTCCACGTACATCGCGACCTTCCCGCGCTCGTTCAACTCGTTCCGCAAGGCGATCCCCCTCTGGCTGCACGAGAAGCTCTGGGTGCCCTCGATCATCCGCAAGGAGCTCAAGCCCTACAAGGGGCCGATCCTCTTCGCCGAGCACCACATGAGCCACGCCGCCTCCTGCTTCTTTCCCTCTCCGTTCGAGGAGGCAGCGATCCTCACGGTGGACGGGGTCGGCGAGTGGGCCACCGCGTCCTACGGCGTGGGCCGGGGGACGGACATCAACCTCTTCAAGGAGATCCGCTTCCCGCATTCCGTGGGTCTCCTCTACAGCGCCTTCACGTACTACCTCGGATTCAAGGTCAACAGCGCGGAGTACAAGGTCATGGGCCTCGCCCCCTACGGCAAGCCCGTGCACTTCGAACGGATCATGAAGGAGATGGTCCACCTCAACGAGGACGGCTCCTTCAAGCTCGACATGAAGTACTTCTCGTACGACTACGGGCTGCGCATGACGAACGGGGCCTTCGACGAGTTCTTCGGCGGCCCTCCCCGCAAGCCCGAGACCTGGATGGCCGAGCGGGAGTTCGACATCGCGGCCTCCGTCCAGAAGGTCTGCGAGGAGATCGTGCTCAAGATGGTCCGCCACCTCCACAAGGAGACGGGCCTCAACCGGCTCTGCATGGCGGGAGGAGTCGCGCTCAACTGCGTGGCCAACGGCCGGGTGATCCGCGAGACCCCGATGAAGGAGCTGTTCGTGCAGCCCGCGGCGGGGGACGCGGGAGGGGCCGTGGGGGTCGCCCACTACCTGTACAACGCCCTGGAGAAGAAGCCCCGAGGCAAGGCGTGGACGCACGCGTACCTCGGCCCCGCGTTCTCCGACGCGGAGATCGCCCAGTACCTGGACGGGATCGGCGCGAAATACCGGACGCTCGCGGATCGGGAGCTGGTCATGACCACGGCCCGGCAGCTCTCCGAGGGCAATGTCATCGGTTGGTTCCAAGGGCGGATGGAGTTCGGACCTCGTGCCCTCGGAGGGCGGAGCATCCTCGCGGACCCTCGCGACGAGAAGATGCGCGACACCCTCAACATGAAGATCAAGTTCCGCGAGGGGTTCCGCCCCTTCGCCCCCTCCGTGCTCGCGGACAAGTCGCCCGACTGGTTCGAGATGGACTGCGAGAGCCCCTACATGCTGCTCGTGGCCCAGGTGCGGGAGGGCAAGCGCGTCATCCCCTCCGTCACCCACGTGGACGGGTCCGCCCGCATCCAGACCGTCACCCGGGAGGAGAGCCCGCTCTACTACGACGTCATCGCGGAATTCGGGCGCCTCACCGGGGTGCCCGTGGTCATCAACACGTCGTTCAACGTCCGGGGCGAGCCCATCGTCTGCACGCCCCGCGACGCCTACCTCTGCTTCATGCGCACGAACATGGACCACCTCGTGCTGGGCCACCACGTCCTCGACAAGAAGGAGCAGCCCCCGCTGCGCGAGGACGTGGACTGGCGCAGCCTCTACGAGCTGGACTAGCCGCAGGATCGGGAGACCTCATGGCCTTCGAAGGTTCACGCGAGAAAATCGGCATCCTCGGCGAGCTGTGGACGTTCATGCGCGTCCGCAAGAAGTGGTGGCTCGGACCGATCGTGATCATGCTCGCCCTCCTGGGCCTCCTCGTGGTCTTCACGCAGGGCTCCGCAGTCGCGCCGTTCATCTACACGCTGTTCTAGGACGTCCCGCTCCGTGGCGGTCGCGCCGGACGTGCTTCGCTCTTGCCTTGCCGCCGCGCTCAGCGCAGCCGTCTGCGCCCCCGCCTCCGCCCAGGCTCTGAAGACGCTCAGCGCGGAACGACTCCACGCCGACCCCCCGCTCGCGGGCGCCCTTCCCACGGACCTCGCGTGGCACCCCGACGGCAAGCGCCTGACGTTCCTTCGCCAGAAGAACGGGGCCACGGACCTCTGCGCCCTCGACGCCGCGAGCGGGCGCGAGTCCGTCCTCCTGACCGGCGCGCGGCTGGGCGCGGGAAACGGCGAGGGCGACAAGCCGCTCCCCCTCGGCGGCTACGCCTGGTCGCCCAAGGGCGACTCGGTGCTCGTGGTCCAGCGCGGGGACGTGTTCGCGGTCGACGTCGCCTCCGCCACCGTCCGGCCCCTGGTGCGGACGCCGGAGACGGAGGAGTACGCTTCGTTCTCCCCGGACGGGCGGCGCGTCGCCTTCGCCCGCAACGGCGACCTCTTCCTCGTCGACGTCTCGACGGGGCGCGAAGCGCGGCTGACGCGGAGCGGGTCCGACACGGTGCTGAACGGCCGGCTCGACTGGGTCTACGAGGAAGAGCTGGCCTCCCGGGCCGGCCGGGCCTACGCCTGGGCCCCCGACTCGCGGGCCATCGCGTACCTGCAGCTCGACCAGACTCGCGTCCCGACGTTTCCGATCGTGGATTTCCTGCCCGTCCGCAACGAAACGACGCTCCAACGCTACCCCAAGGCGGGCGATCCGAACGCCGTCCCCCGCCTTGGGGTGGTGGGCCTCGGCGCGGACGGCACGCCCGGGCCCGAAAGGCTGGTCGCGGTCGAGCCCGACGACGCCTACCTGGTGCCGGAGTTCTCCTGGACGCCGGACTCGCGGAGCGTCGCGTTCCAGCACCTGAACCGCGAGCAGAACGAGCTGCAGCTCCGCCTCCTCTCCGTGCCCGAATCCCCCGCCGCCGCCCTCGGCGCGCCGCGCACGCTCCTCACCGAGAGGAGCGACACCTGGGTCAACGTGCTCGTGGGTCCGCGCTTCCTCCGCGACGGAAAGCGCTTCCTCTGGGTCTCCGAGCGCGACGGCTTCGCCCATCTCTACTCGTGCGAGACCTCGGGGGCCTGCCGGGCGGTCACCCAGGGGGCCTGGCTGGTGGACGCACGCGCGAGCTTCACGCGGCTCTCCGGCCTCGTCCAGGTGGACGAGCGGACCGGCTTCGTCTACTTCACGGCCACGGAGAAGGACCCCCGGGAACGCCACTTCTACCGCGCGCGCCTCGACGGGACGGGACGGACGCGACTCAGCCGGGAGGACGGGTCCCACCGGGGCTTTCTCTCGCCGGACGGACGCTTCTACGCCGACACCTGGTCCGACGTGGCGACACCCCCGCGGCTCTGGGTCGCGAGCGTCGACGGGAAGCAGCGGCACCCGGTGGTGGAGGACCGTCCCACCGCCCTCCTCGAGTATGCGAGGGGAACCGTCGAGTGGGTGAACGTCCTGGCCAGGGACGGCCGGTCGCTCCACGCGATGCTCGTGAAGCCCCCGGGCTTCGATCCCGCGAAGCGCTACCCGGTCGTCCTGAGCGTCTACGGGGGGCCCCACGCCCAGACGGTCACGAACTCGTGGGACGCGGTCTCCCCCCTCGAGCACCTGCTGGCCAGCCGCGGGTACATCGTGTGGTCGCTCGACAACCGCGGCTCCGCCGGCCGCGGCCTCGCCTTCGAGGCCCCGCTCTTCCGCGACATGGGGAGAATCGAGCTCGAGGACCACCTCGTGGGCGTCGACTACCTGAAGACCCTGCCCTACGTCGACCCCGCCCGCCTGGGCCTCTACGGCTGGTCGTACGGCGGCTACCTGACGCTCTACGCGGCGACGACCGCCCCCGACGTCTGGAAGGCCGCGGTGGCGGGAGCGCCGGTTACGGACTGGAGCTTCTACGACTCGATCTACACCGAGCGTTACATGCGGACGCCGGCCACGAACCCCCGGGGATACGAGACGAGCTCACCCCTGAAGAAGGCGGGCGCCCTCAAGGCCGAGCTCCTGCTGATCCACGGCTCCTCCGACGACAACGTCCACCTCGCCAACACGATGGCATTCGTGGACGCGCTCATCCGCGCCGCACGCCCCTACTCGCTCCTCGTCCATCCCCGCGAGACTCACGGTTTCCGCGACCGGGCCAACCGCATCGCGCGAGACGCGGCCATCCTCAGGCACTTCGAGACGCACCTGAAGTAGGTCGCCGGTCAGGGCCGCGAGTTGCCGTTGTCCATGTCGGACACGATGAGCCACCGCCCGTCCACCGCCTTCCGCAGCGTCAGCGTGAACTTGCCGGAGTCGGGCTGCGGCACCTCGGCGGCGTAGCCGCCGAGGATATAGCCGATCCCTCCCTCCATTGCGAAGGCAAAGGCGCGGAGCGCGAGCGGCCCTCCTTTTCCCGTGTAGTGCTTCTCGATCGCCGCACGGCCGCGCACCGGCGGCGTTCCTCGGGACAGGACGAACCCGTCCTCCGCGAAGAGGGCGGCGAGGGCGGTGGCATCTTTGCTCTCCCACGCTCGCTCGTAGTCACGCAGCACGCGGGCGAGCGGTGCGGGAAGCTCGACCGATTGTGGTGCTTCGGGAGGCGGGCTTTGCGCTCGCCCGCGTGCCTCTGTCAGACCAAAAATCGCGATCCCCGCCGCCAGTCCCGTTATCCCTCGCCCCCTCAAAACCATGTCCGCCTCCGATAATCCTCGTACTCCGTCCCGAATGCTTCCGTGAGCACGCGCTCTTCCCGCCGCGCTCGCCAAAGCGTGATCCCCCCGAGGACGATCATGACCCAGAACAGCGGCCACACCTGGAGGGCGAGGAACGCGCTCCACGCGCCGGCCGTCCCGAACAGGTAGACGGGGTGCCGGATCCGCGCGTAGAGGCCGGTGGTCACGAGCCGACGCGCGTCCGGCCGGAAGGAGAACGACGACCCGAGCTGCACCCGGGCGGCGATCCACAGGGGGAACGCGATCGCGGCGAGGCCGAGCCCCGCGTACCAGTAGCCGGTGCGCGGGGCGACGACGACCGCCGTCGCGAGCACCGCGAAGTAGAACGCCACGTCCCCCCATGGGAGGAGCCGTCCCCGCATCGGGCTACTTCCGTTCCTGGCCCTCCGGGCGCGGCTCGGGCCCCGCCTTCACCACGAGGGTGCGGCCGAAAGCCCTTTCGAAGCGGCGCCCCACGGTGCGCGGGCGCCAGGCCAGGAGCTCGGGGACACGCACCTCGACCTCGTCCGGCCGCACCCGGCACTCGAGCGTGATCGCCTTCCCATCCGGGCAGCGCTCCTCGATGTCGTCCGCGAGCACGAGGAGAGCGGCCGCGCGCTGGATCGCGGGCACGTCCTCCGGCGCGAGAAGGGGCGCGTAGGACTTGGGGCTGCTGCCCTCGTCGCCGGCCTGGCGCAGGATCGCGGAAAGGAGCGCGACCGTCCGATGGCTGAAGCCGTTGAGGTCGGTGGCGAGGACGATGTCCGCGACGTGCTCGTGGCGGTCGAAGAAGTCGACGCTCCGGCCGATGTCGAGAAGGCCCGCTGCCTGGGACAGCGCTTCCTGGACCTCGGGGGCGGGCTTGAGCTCGAGCGCTCCGAGGAGGGTCTCGGTGAGGAGCATGCGGCGCCGCGCCGGCTCCTCCATCCATCCGTCGAAGCGCTCGGCCAGGGCCGCCAGCGACGACCGGCGGACCGAAGCGGGAGGAGAGAGCCGGTCCGTGACCAGGCTCGTGGCCATCCCTTCCCGCACACCCTGACCCGACACCAGGACCTCCGAAGCCTCCAGGACCTCCACGAGCGTCTGGATCGCGAGGCCCCCCCCCGCGATGGAGTCCCCGCGGTCGTCGTTGAGGCCGGGGATCTGGTCGCGCTTCTTGAGCTTGGTGTCCACCACGCGCTCCACGATCTCCTTGAGCCGCTTCCGACCCAGGACGTAGCCGTGAAGGCGCGTGATCGGGTAGCCGGGCCGCGCGCGCCGGTCGATTTTCGCCAGGTTGCGCAGGGTCCCCCCCGTCCCTACGAGATCCTCGCCCGCCTCGAGCGGTGCGATTCCCGCCTCCTCCAACCGCTCCTTCACATGCTCGCGGAGACGGCGGACCTCGCCCTTGGTCGGCGGATCCGAACGGAGGAACGCGTCGGAGAGGCGGAGCGACCCCAGGGGCAGGCTCGTGGAGCTCATGAGCCGCCGCTGCCGGAAACGGGAGACCTGCATGCTCCCGCCTCCCACGTCGAAGAGCACCCCGTGCTCCACGGGCAGCCCTCCCACCGCCCCCAGGAAGCCGAAGCGCGCTTCCTCCTCCCCCGACAGGATGCGCACCTCCAGGCCCAGCTCCTTCCGGAGCCGGGCGATGAAGGAAGCGCCGTTGTCCGCGTCCCGCACCGCGGCCGTCGCGACCGCCGCGATCCTCTCCGCCCCCGCCCCCTGGGCGATGGCGTTGAAGTCCGCGATGGCCTCGAAGGCGCGGGCGATGGCCTCGTCCCCCAGCCGGTGCGTCTCGTCCAGCTCGCGCACGAGACGGAGAGAGGCCCGGCTCCCCGCGAGGAGCTGCAGGTGGCCGCCCGCCTGATAGCGGTAGACGACCACCCGTCCCGAGTTCGATCCGATGTCGATGACCGCGACGGTGGTCGGCGGCCTGTCCCGGGACCTGGTCATGAAGAAGGGCCCCCGGGGTCCCCGGGGGCCCGGTCGCTAGGTCCTCACTTGAAGAAGAAGCGCAGCTCGGCGACGACACTCATCTTGAGGATGTCCCCGAAGACGTGCTGCTGGATCCTCTCGTTCAAAAGGTTCGTGCCCTTGAGGCTCGCCACGACCTTGCCCTCCGAGAACTTCATCCCCAGGGTCGCGTTGAGCAGCGTGTACGAATCCGTGGCCCCGAAGTACCGGGAGTCCAGCACGTCGACCCAGAACGCCTCGTCCGCGTAGTTGACGGAGACGTTCCCCAGGAACCTCCGGCTGTTGTAGTTCAGCGCGAAGTTGAACCGGTTCGTGGGAGGCAGGCCGACCTCCGCGTTGGGATAGCGAAGCTGCCCGCTCGCGGGGTCCAGGATGGCCGGCTCGTCCTGATAGGAGTAGTTCAAGGACGCGCTCACGGCGTTCGAAAAGCTGTGCTCGATCGACGCCTCGATCCCGCGGTTGCGGATCGGCCCCAGGTTCAGGTACGTGAAGGCGGTGTGCGGCAGGCGGATGGGGCCGAAGGGCGGCGGGATCAGCGGCAGGACGCCCATGATCAGCGGGTTGACGGTCACGAGCTGTCCCGCGGGGACGGAGATGCCGGACGCGGGGGTCGTGGGCGAGTAGAAGGAGAGGCCGGGCAAGCCGGTCGGGAACTGCGCGGACGGGGTGAGCTGCGTGAAGTTGATGTTGTCGTCCGTGTCGTTCTGGTAGATGGCGAGGCCGAGCGTCGTCCGCCCTCCGATCGTCCCCGTGTAGGCGACCTCGAACGCGTCGAGGCGCTCCGCCCCCAGGTCGTACTGCGGGCTCACCACCTCGCTGCCCGCGCCGCGGACCGTGAGGTTGAACGGCCCGGGGAGCAGCGGCCGCAGGGCGGGGGGCAGGAACGGCGCGAGCGGCTGGAGGTTCACGATGTTTCCCGACGATATCGGGAGGTCGAGGAAGTTGTTGATGACCGACGGCGCCCGGAAAGCCCGGTTATACGAGAAGCGGATGGATTGACTGGTCGTGGGCTTGAACATCACGCTCACGCGCGGCGAGAACTTCAGGTCGTCGATGCTTCCGAGCTTGTCCGCGCGGGCGCCCACCGCGAGGCGGAACTTCTCGAGGAAGAACTCCTCCTGGAAGTAGACGCCTCCCTCCGTGCGGTTCTCCGCAAGAGGGGTGATGGTGATGTCGAAGTTGTTCTGTCGGATGTTGCCCCCGTAGCTCAGGATGTGCTTGCCCCCGAGGACGTTCGAGTTCCCCACCTCGAGGTCGTACGTCTGGGTCTTGAAATTGAGCTGCAGCGGGTTGAGCGTGCTGGGATCCAGCAACAGGAGGTTCGGGGCCTCCACGTCGGTGAAGTTGCCGAAGGTCGCGATCTTGAGCGCGTTCCGCGAGTAGGCGAGCTTCCCGTAGGCGGTGTAGGAGGGGCTCTGTATGTCGAAGGGGCCGAGACCCGTGTGGATGATCCCGGTGCTGCCGCTGTACCCCGCCTGGTACGTCATCCGTCCGCCGTTCGTGAAGTCCTGGTCGGCCCGGAGGTCCGCCTTCGGCTGGCTCGTCCCCCGGTTCTCGAACGCTCCCTGGAGGTCCGACCGGTCGGGGGGATAGATACCCCCGCCGGTGAGAATGGTGGGGTCGAACGGGTTGGGCACACAAGCGACGCCCGGAGCGCACCCCCCGACGACACCCTCGGGCCGCGAGTAGGGTTCGGAGTTGAAATATCCGGCGGAGAAGCGCCAGGCGAAGCGCTCGCTGGGAGCCTGCGCGAACGTGAAGTTGCCGCCGTACTGGACGCCCGTGCCGTCGTCCTCGCGCGATCCCCCGCTCCGGTTCAGGAGGCCGGCGTGGACGTTCACGCCGAATCCCTCGATGTCCCGGGGCGTCTTGGTGATGACGTTGACGACGCCGGTCAGGGCGTTGGCGCCCCACACCACGGAAGCGGGTCCCCGGACCACCTCGATCTGCTTGATCTCGGACGGGCTCTGGGGCAGGAAATCCCAGAGCACGAGCCCGAAGAAGTCCAGGTAGAGGGACCGTCCGTCGAGGAGCACGAGCTGGGAATTCACGAGGGTGGAGGCGGCCTGCCGGGACACGAGGTTGATGTCCCGCGCGGAAGTCTGGATCACGTTCAGCCCGGGGACCGAGCGCAGGAGGTCTCCGTAGTTCTGGGCGGGGCTCGATTCGATCGTGTCCGCGGAGATCACGGAGATGGTGGCGGGAGCGTTGACGAGCTGCGTCTCCGTCTTCGACGCGCTCACCACCACGATCTCTTCGCGCAGCTTCACCGTCTCGTCTTCGGGCTTGGGGCTCGGCGACGCCTGCGGCGTCTGGGCGAGGACCGGCGCCGCCCAGAGGCCGAGGCCCAGCAGGGCCGCGAGATACCGCTTCATGAGAAGTCCTCCTTGATCGAAGATCCTCCGGCCCCGACGGGGCCGGCGTCGCGGGCGAAGATGGCGGGGATCAAACCTCAGTGTCTCACGGGAGATGACGAGATTTCTTACCACAGCGGACGCATCCGTGCCAGCGGGGGCGCCCTGGAATCACGACTCGCCGAGCGCCTGCAGGAGCTTGTCGTGGAGCCCTCCGAAGCCGCCGTTGGACAGGACCACCACACGGTCGCCCTTTTTGAGCTCCGCGGCCAGGCGTTCCACGATCTCCTCGACGGTGGGGACGAGCTGCGCCGGCGTCCCCGCGCGCCGAACCGCCTCCACGAGCTCCCGCTCGGACAGGCGCTCGCCTTCCGGCACCTTGCCCGGGAGGTGTGCCGCCGCGATCACGACGCGGTCGGCGTCCTTGAAGGAACGGGCGTACTCCTGCAGGAAAACCCGCGTCCGCGACGTGTACGAACGCGGTTCGAAGACGGCGATGAGGCGACCGGCCGCCGCCGTGCGCAACGCCCGAAGCGTCTCGCGCACGGCGGTGGGATGATGGGCGAAATCGTCGTACACCGTGACCCCTCGCACCACTCCCCGCACCTCGAGACGGCGCTTCACTCCCCGGAACTGCGCGAGCGAGAGCCGCATCTCGTCCGGAGCGACGCCCGCGTCCGCCGCCACGGCCATCGCGGCAAGCGCGTTGCGGACGTTGTGTTCGCCCGCGAGGCCGAGCCGGAACTCTCCCAGGTCGCGCCCCTTGCCCCGCACGCGGAAAGAGGTCGCGCCCCCCTCCGCCCTCAGCTCGAGCCCCTGCCAGTCGGCCGCCCCCGCCACCGCGAACGTCTCCACCCGGCACGGGGCCTGGGGCAGGATCTCGCGGAGCGCCGGGCTCTCCACCCCCGCCACGAGCAGGCCCCGCCGGGGGATGACGCTCAAGAGGCGGCCGAACCCCGTCTGCACCGCGCGCAGGTCGGGATAGATGTCCGCATGGTCGAACTCCACGTTGCCGATCACCGCCACGCTCGGGAGGTAGTGCACGAACTTCGGCCGCTTGTCGAAGAAGGCACAATCGTACTCGTCGCCCTCCACGACGAAATGGCGCCCTCCCCCCAGCCGATAGCTCCGCGCGAAGTCGACGGGCACGCCGCCCACCAGGAAGGACGGCTCGAGCCCCGCCCGATCCAGGAGGAACGCGAGGAGGCTCGCGGTCGTCGTCTTCCCGTGCGTGCCCGCCACGACCATGGACGTCCTCGGGCGCAGGAATTCCTCGGCGAGGATCGCGGGCAGGCTCGTCATCCGCTGGCCCCGGTCGAGAACCGCCTCCACCTCCGGATTGCCCCGGGAGAGCGCGTTGCCGATCACCACCAGATCCGCGTCGCGGGGGACGTTGGCGGCGGCGTAGGGGGACCGGATCGGTATCCCCAGCTCCTCGAGCTGGGTGGACATCGGCGGGTAGACGTCCTGGTCGGAGCCGGTCACGTCGTGGCCCGCCTCCCGAAGGAGGCCGGCGAGCGAGGCCATCGCGGTTCCGCAGACGGCGGAGAGGTGGACCTTCACGAGACCGCGGCTTCGAGCACCTCGAAGGTCGCCCGCTCTCCGCACCGCAGCCGCGCCTTCACCCCCAGGGGGAGCGTGACCGCCGGGCTCGAGGTGTGGCCGCTCGAGAGGCCGAGCGCCACCGGCACTTCGAGCCCGTCCAGGGCCTCGAGGAGCACGTCCTCCAGGCCGTAGGGCTCGTCGAGGCGGGGCGCGCACCCCTTCATGTCGCCGAACACGACGCCCTTCACTCCCGCGAACGCGCCCGACTCGCGGAGCTGGAGGAGCATGCGGTCGATCCGGTAGGGACGCTCGTCCACGTCCTCGAGGAAGAGGATCGTGTCCTCGCCCTCCGGGGCGAGGGCCCAGGGCGTGCCGGCGGCAGCGGCGAGGATGGAGAGGCACCCGCCGCGCAGCACCCCCTCGCCGTCGCCTCCACGCAGCGGGACGAGGTCGTCCTCCCCCGCGACGTACGGCCGGCCCTCTCCCGTCAGGGCGTGCCGCAGGCTCGCCCTGTCGTAGGTGGAAGCGGCGAGCTCGTGAGCGACCATGGGACCGTGGAGGCTCGTGAGGCCGAGTCGCGCAAAGTAGAGGTGCAGGTACGTGATGTCGCTGTAGCCCACGAGGACCTTCGGGTGCGCGCGCACCAGGTCCTCGTCGAGCCGCCACAGGAGCCGCCCCGCCCCCGCGCCGCCGCGCGCGCACCAGATCGCGGCCACCGTCTCGTCGGCGAGCAGCCGCTCGAGCTCACCGCGACGACGATCCAGAGTCCCCGCCGTGAACCCCCGGCGCTCCAGGAGCCCCTCGGGAATGCTCACCGCGAAACCGAGCGACTCCAGCTCCGCGGCTCCCCTCCGGAGGTCCCGCTCGTCCACGGGACCGGCGGGAGCGGCGATGCCGACGAGGTCGCCCGAGCGGAGCGCCCGCGGGCGGATCACGCCCGAGCCGGGAGGCCGGAGCGGGAGCCGATCTCCTCGGCCAGGCTGCGATGTTCCCCCATGCCCGCCACCCTTCGGGCCTCGCGGGGATCCGGATCGCGGTAGGGCTGGAGGAAGCGGTCCTTGAGCGCCCGGATGCGGTCGTCCGCGTCGTCCATCGACGTCGCCCTGATCTCTTCCGCCTCCACCGCGCGGATCAGCGCCTCTAGGGCACCGACCTGTGCGTCGGGAGTCTTGCAGACGGGAAGGATGTCGCACCCCGCCTGAGCCGCCAGGACCGCCGCCGTCCCCGCAGGCCAGTGCTTCGCAATCGCCCCCATCTCCAGGTCGTCGGAGACGACGACGCCGCCGTACTTCATCTCTCCCCGCAGCAGCTCCTCGACGATCCGGGGCGAGAGAGTCGCCGGCACGCGGTCGTCCAGCTCCCGCACCACGACGTGCGCCGTCATGATCGTGGCCACCCCCGCCTCGATCGCCTTCCGGAAAGGGCGGAGCTCTACGTCCTCGAGACGCGTGCGCGAATGATCGACGGCCGGGAGGTCGAGGTGGGAATCGAGGTCGGTGTCCCCGTGTCCGGGAAAGTGCTTCGCGCAGGCCGCGACCTTTCCCTTCTGCAGGCCCTCGATCATGGCCGCCCCCAGACGCGCCACGACGTCGGGGTCGTCGGAGAACGCGCGGTCGCCGATCACCGGGTTCCCGGGGTTCGTGTCCACGTCCATCACGGGCGCGAAGTCGCAGCGGATGCCGCAGGCCACGAGCTCGTGGGCGAGGGCCCGGCCCATTCGGCGGGCCGTCTCCTCGTCGCCGGACCGGCCGAGCGCTCGCAACGGAGGCCAGATCGTCCAGGGCTCGCGGAGCCGGGCCACGCGCCCTCCTTCCTGGTCCACGGCCACGAGCAGGGGCCGGTCGTGCCCCGCGTCGCGCGCGATCTCCTGGAGCTCGCGGACGAGCTCCGCCACCTGCTCGGGCCGGTCCACGTTGCGGGCGAAGAGGATGACGTGGCCCACCCCGAAGTCCCGGAGGAGACGCTTGACGTCGGGGGACGGGGTCGTCCCCTCGAAGCCCACCATGAAGCGCTGGCCGATACGACGGACGAGCTCTTTCACCGCTCAGCCCCCGAGCCGCCGGCGGGCGGCCTCGCTCACCTTCTTCCCGTCCGCGGGCTTGCCCGCGGCCTGCAGCACGCCGAGGGCCGCCTTCATCACCTTGCCCATGTCCTTGGGCGAGGCCGCCCCCGTCTCCTTCACCGCCTGCTCCACTGCGGCCGCCACGTCGGCTTCCGATGCTTCCTGGGGAAGGTAGGGCCGGAGGAGGGCGATCTCCGCCTCCTCCTTCGCGGCCAGCTCGGGCCGGTTGCCCTTTCGGAACTGGTCGGCGGAGTCCTCGCGCTGCTTCACGAGCCCCTGGAGCACCTTGGCCGCCTCCGCGTCGTCGAGGGGACCCTTCTTGTCGATCTCCTTGTTCATGAGCGCGGCCTTGGCCATGCGGAGCGTGCTCGTCCGCACCGCGTCCTGGGCCTTCATGGACGCGGTGAGGTCCTGGGTGATGCGCTCGGTCAAGGTGGGCATGGGCGCTATTCTACCGCTGCGTTATCCTTCCCACTGAGTGACGCGCCTCGCCCCGCTCGTCGTCGCGATCCTCCAGGGGAGCGCGGCCTCCTTGGCACCCCCCGCCGCCCCTTCGAGTGCTCTAACCCTCGTCTCCACCGTGCGCTACGCCCTGGCCCGCGAGCCCGTTCTCGCTCTCGCCTTCCTGGACGACGCGCGCCTCGCCGTCCTTACCAACACCTCGGTCAGCGTCCACCGCGTCGACCGATCGCGCGTCCAGCCCCTGGCCCACCGCGACCTGCCCCTGCCCCGCGCGACCGTCCGCACCCCGGGGGGCCTCGTGCTTCCCGGGGACGACGCCTTCTGGGCCCTCACGAGCGGAATGACCCGGGCCGTCCTCTACGCGCTGGAAGGGAATCGACTGGAGGAGCGCGCCCAGGCGGAGGCCCTGCCCTGGCCCGAGACCGCGGGCGGACTCCGGTTTCGCGAGGGCACGAACCTGCTCGACACTCCGCGCGGCCTCTTCCTCACCCCGCGCTTCGAAGGGCTCGCGGTGGATGCCGCGGGCCGGTTGCTCCCGCTCTCCCCGACGTTCGAGCCCGAGGCCACATCGCCGGGGAGCCCGCAGGTGGGCGGGGCGATGGCCGCGCTGGGAGAGGGACGGGTCGCCGTCTCAGCCGCGGGGCCCCCGGGGGCCACGGACCGGCTCGAGGTGTTCGCTCGCCGCGGCGACACGCTGCAACACCAGGGCGTGATACCGGTCCCGGGTTCGATCCGCGCCCTCGCCGCCCGCCGAAGCCCGTCGGGCCCGCGCGTCGCCGCCGCGGTCGAGACCCCCGCGGGCGAGAGCGTCGTCCTCCTTCTCTCTCTGCGCGTCGCCTCTCCGTGACCCGCCGGCTCGCCGCTCTCGTCCTCGGTCTCGCGTCGGCGGCGGCCGCGGCTCTGGGGCCGCGCTATGGAGATGCCCTCACCGTCGGCGTCCTCAGCCTGCCCTCCGCCAACGACTCCGCCCTTCCGACGAGCGACGGGGGCCGGCTCGTCGCGCGCCTCGCGGGAGAGACGCTCATGGACGTCGGGCCGGAGGGCGCCCCCGTTCCTCGACTCGCGCGCTCGTTCTCGACGTCCGCCACCGGGAAGGAGTGGACGCTCGAGCTCCGCGGCGGTACGACTTTTCACGACGCCAGGCCCGTGAGGGCCGTGGACGCGGTGCGGTCCCTGCGCCGATTCCTCCGCTCGAAGAGCCCCGTCGCCGACCGTCTCGCCCGATCGTTGGAAGGGGGGGTCGCCTTCCGGTCGCGCACGTCCGAGGAGATGCCCGGCGTCGTAGCGTCCGACGACGCGCGGATCGTCCTCCGCTTCGCGGAGGCGCCGGCCGTCCCTCTCGCCGCTCTTGCCTCCCCCGCTGCCGTGGTCACGTCCGCCGATGGCAAGGGAGCCGGCCCCTTCGTCCCGACGGTGTCCGTGCCCGGCAAGCGCGCCGCCTTCACCGCTTTCACGGGCCACTTCGGGGGCCGGCCCTATGTCGACCAGGTCGAAGTGCTGGCGCTCGGCCGGCGCGAGGCGCTGCGCGCCGCCCGTGACTCCGGACGGGTGGACGCCGCTCTCGTCGAGGGGCCGGCCTCCGCCCACGCAATGCTCCTGCTGCGCTTCGACCCTTCCCGACCCGCCTTCCGATCCAGGGAGTCGCGGACGATCGTCGCGAGTGCCATCGACCGTCGGACGCTCGTGGCGCGCTATGTTCCCGGAGGCGAGCCGCTGGTGTTTCTGCTCCCGCCCGGGATGCTCGCCTCTTCCGGCTCCTTTCCTTCGGCGTCTCGCCGGTCTCTCTCCGACGCCGTCACCCTGGCCGTGGGTGCTACCGTGTCGCTCGGCGTGAGCCAGCGGGTGGTCGCGCACCTGCTCGATCTCGGGCTCGCCGTGACCACCGTCGCCGAATCGGGGGACGCCGGCCCGGTGGAGAGCGATCTCCGCCTCTTCCTTTTCGCTCCCGAGGTGGCGGAGCCCGCCCTCGCGCTCGAGGAGCTGGCCGCGCTCGCCCCCAGGATCCCCGCCGCTTCGGAAGCGCTGGAGAAGGCGGCCGCGGAGCCGGACACCGAGAAGCGTCTGGCCCTCCTTCGCCGCGCCGAGGAAGCCCTGCGCACCGAGGCCGTCGTCATAGCGCTCGCCGCACATCCCTTGCTGCCCGCGATGGCTCCGGGCGTCCACGGCGTGCGAGTGACACAAGACGGCCGCCTCGTGCTGGAGGACGCATGGCGGGAGCCCTGAGGCGGAGGCGGGGATGAGACGCCGGCTGCTCGTCGCCTTCCTGCTCGTCACCTTTCCACCCCTCCTGTTCCTGTCGCTCGGGGCGACACGCCAGCTGGAGAGCCGGCTGGACGAAGGGGCCTGGACCCCTCTCGACGTCGGCCTGCGGCTCGTCCTCTCCCGCATCGACGAGGAGCGCGAGAAGGCGAGCGTGGGTGTGGACTCGATCGTCCGGGACGTCCTCCGCGGCCCGGCCACACCCGAGCCCTTCCCGTCCGCCGCCGCCGCCGCGCGCGCGGGCCTGGACACGCTCGAGGTGCTCGACCGGGGGGGTCGCGTCCTCGCCTCGCGCCATTGGACCGCGGGCATCGGGCTCCGCGACCGCGATCGCGTCTTCGGAGAGTCCGCGTTCCGGATGGAGACCGTGGCCGAGGGCTACGGCGCCGCCCGCAAGCTCGCGGTGGTGGCGGAGCGGACGGGCCGCGGCCGCACGGGTGAGGTCACGGTCCGGGGCGGACGGTTCCTCGATCCCGTCTTCTTCTCGGATCTCTCGCGTCTCCTCTCCCTGGAGATCGGCCTGCGCGACGAGGCGGGCCACGTGTGGCTGGGAGGGACCGCGACACTCGCCGCCTGGCCATCGCCGAGCCTCGAAGCGGCGCGCGGGCGCCGGCCCGCGGGGGAAGCCCTCGCCCGCTGGGTGGCCGCCCCCCTCGGCCCCGGCCTCGTGGTGGTGGTAGGAGCGCCCGCGAGCGCGCTCGACGGGGCCCTCGGCGAGATCCGCCGACTCACGCTCTGGATCGTGGCCGGGGGATTCGGCCTCGCCCTTCTCGCCGCCGTCGTCTTCTCCCACCGGCTCGCCCGCCCGCTCCGTGACCTGCGCGACGGGGCCCGCCGCGTGGCCGAGGGGGACCTCGCGGGAAGCGTCTCCGAGACGGCTCCCGGCGAGCTGGGCGACCTCGCCCGCACCTTCAACGCCATGACGGTAGAGCTGCGGTCCTCGCGGGCGCGGCTCGCGCAGGCCGAGCGCGTCGCCGCCTGGCGGGCGATGGCCCCGCGCCTCGCCCACGAGCTCAAGAAGCCCCTCTTCCCCATCCAGCTCTCGCTGGAGACGCTGCGCCGCGCCCTCGACAAGGGCTCCGCCGATCCCGCGTTCCTCCGGGACACGAGCGACACCGTCCTCGGCGAGCTCCGCTCGCTCAACCGCGTGATCGACGCCTTCACGGAGGTGGCCCGCCTTCCCGCGCCGCGCTTCGCGGCCACGGATCTGAAC
The DNA here is from genome assembly GCA_963742595.1 of uncultured Acidobacteriota bacterium. Classification (GTDB taxonomy): domain Bacteria; phylum Acidobacteriota; class Vicinamibacteria; order Fen-336; family Fen-336; genus CAVPGH01. The sequence goes on from CAVUMT010000005.1 coordinate 1,120,280, forward strand.
GAGGTCGTGGAGCGCGTGTTGAGCCTCTACGCGGCCCGCGCCGGAGGGGTCCGGATCGAGAGGTCGCCCGCGCAGCACCCGCCGGTCGCGGGAGACGCCGACCTCCTCGCCCGCGCCCTCGGCAACCTGGTCGCGAACGCGCTGGAAGCGATGCCGGACGGGGGGACGCTTCGGCTGCGAATCCGGGCGGTTCCGGAGGGCGTCGCCCTGGACGTCGAGGACACGGGACCCGGCATCCGCGTGGAGGATCGCGCTCGCCTCCTCACCCCCTACTTCACGACCAAGCCCGGAGGGACCGGCCTCGGGCTCGCCATCGTGCAGGGGATCGTGAGCGACCACGGTGGCCGGGTGGACGTCGGGAGCGCTCCCGGGGGGGGCGCCGTCTTCACGGTCGTCCTCCCCGCTGTGCGAAGCTAGTCGGAGGATGAAGCCCCGCATCCTGATCGTCGACGACGACCCGGCCACCCTCGCCTCGCTGTCCCGCGCGTTCGCGCTCGAGGGCCTGGAGGCCCTCACCGCCTCCTCGGCCGTGCGTGCCCTGGAGCGGCTCCAGGCGGAGCCCGTGGACGCGATCCTCTCCGACGTGGTGATGCCGGGCATGGACGGGCTCGAGTTCCTCGCCCGTCTCCGCGAGCGCGCCCCCGCGGTGCCCGTCGTGCTCATGAGCGGGCAGGCCTCGCTCGACAACGCGGTGAAGGCGACGCGGCTCGGGGCCCTGGACTTCGTCGAGAAGCCGGTGAGCCTGGACCGCTTGCTCCTCACCCTCAGAAACGCGCTCCGGACCTCCCATCTCGAGCGCGAGAACCGCGAGCTCCGGACCTTCTGGCAGGACGAGGTCGCGCTCATCGGGGAGAGCGGGCCCCTGGGCGCGCTGCGCGCGCTCGTGGAGAAGGCGGCGCCCACCGACGTGCCCATCCTGATCCTGGGCGAGAACGGGACGGGCAAGGAGCTCGTGGCCCGGGCCGTCCACGAGCTGTCGCCCCGCGCCGGTCGGTCCCTTCGTGCGGATGAACTGCGCGGCCGTCCCTTCCGAGCTCGTGGAGAGCGAGCTCTTCGGCCACGAGAAGGGTGCTTTCACGGGCGCGTCCGTCCAGCGCAAGGGACGCTTCGAGCAGGCCGACGGGGGAACGCTCTTCCTCGACGAGATCGGGGACATGTCCCCGGCGATGCAGGCGAAGGTCCTGCGCGTCCTCCAGGACGGGGAATTGACGCGCGTGGGAGGCGCGGGAGAGGTCCGGGTGGACGTCCGTCTGATCTCCGCCACCAACCGGGATCTCGAGTCGCTGCTCGCGAGCGGGCAGTTCCGCGAGGACCTCTACTATCGAATCAACACCCTGACCCTGAAGACGCCGGCGCTCCGCGAGCACGCGTCGGACGTCCCCGCCCTCGTCGCCCACTTCGCGGCGGCGGCGGCGCGCCGGAACGGCTGGAAGCCCCGGGGGTTCGCGGCCGAAGCCCTCGACCTCTTGAGGCGCCAGGCCTGGAAAGGGAACGTGCGCGAGCTGCGGAACGTGGTGGAGCGGGCCCTCATCCTCTGCGCGGGCGATCCGATCTCCGCGGACGAGATCGCGCGCGCCCTTCCCGCGCCGACCCCCCCGCGCGCGGGAACGATCCCCACGGAGGGAGCGCTCCGCGACCTCGTGGACACCTACGAGCGCGACGTGATCCGGGAGCGCCTGCGCACGACGGGCGGCCACGTCACCGCCGCCGCGAAGAGCCTCGACCTCGAGCGCTCGCACCTCTACAAGAAGTGCAAGCAGCTCGGCCTGGATATCCGCGAGGAAGGCTAGCGGCGGGTACTAAACTGCAGGCGGAGTTGCGGGAATGCAGGCTCTCGAGTACTGGAAGGCCGTGACCTCGGATCGATCGGGCTTCCTCGACCGCGTGGTCGCCGTCCTCCGCGATTCCGGCGTCAAGTACTGCGTCATCGGCGGGCAGGGAGTGAATGCGTACGTGGAGCCGGTGGTCAGCCTCGACTTCGGTGTCGCAGTGGCCGCAGCCGACCTGTCTTCCGCCGAGAACGCACTCGCTCGGGAGTTCCGGGTAGAGCGCTTTGCTCATAGCGTCAACGTGTCCACCTCCGGGTCCGACCTGCGGGTCCAGCTGCAGACCGACCCGCGGTATGCCGCTTTCGTCGAGCATGCCCGTCCTCGTCTTGTGCTCGGCCTGACCCTGCCGGTCGCGCGTGTCGAAGACGTCCTTCAGGGCAAGGTGTGGGCCGCACAGGATGTGAGCCGCCGACCGAGCAAGCGGCAGAAAGATCTCGCCGACATCTCGCGCCTGCTCGAGGCGCACCCCGATCTTCGCCCCCAGGTCCCTCAGGCCATCCTCGACCGGCTGCTCTAGGCGGATCGCCGCGGGGGCTACTCCTTGGCCGCGCTCACCATGATCTCGACGAGGCCGTCCGGGGCCACGAGAGGGGTCTCCACGAGGACCCCGGCCGGCTTCTCCTTCGGGAACTGCTCCCCCCACACCTTGGCGACGGGCGGCCAATACTTCAGGTCGGACACGTAGACGACGGCCTCCCGGACGTCGTCCCACGAGAACCCCGCGGCACCGAGGGCGCGACCCACGCGGGCGAGGGTCTCTCGCGTCTGGGCCGCGGCATCGCCCCGCGTGGCCTCCGTGTTGCCGAGGACGCCCGAGACCCAGAGCCGTTTCCCCAATCGGATCGCCGAGCTCAGGTTGGGGTTTGGAGTGCCCGGCGTGCCGTCCGCGTTGGGTGTCGTGAAGACCTCGCGCGCGCCCTTGACCGCGAGCATCGTCGCTTCGAACAGATAGTCGGACGATGTCAGACCCGCCTTCACGGTCGCGCGCACGGGCGGGTCCTTGGCGAAGAACGTCCGATAGGCCCCGTTCATGTCCGCAAAGACGCCCGTGTCGGGGATGTACAGGCGCGACTGCACGACCTCGGCGTGGGTGAGTCCGGCCGCCTTCAGGATCGCCCCGCCGTTGTCGAGGACCGTCTTTACCTGCGCACCGACGTCTCCGGGCACGAGTTGGTTGTCCTTGCCGCTTCGCGCGACGAGACCGGAGAGGAAGAGGGTGTCGCCGGACAGGATGCCGTAGCTGTAGGGGCGCGGCGAGGCCATCCAACCCTCGGGGTGGATCACCCGGCGCTCGCCTCCCGCGGGGATCCCGATCGCGCCCATCTCGACGAGCGAGTCCTTCATAGCACCGCGGGCTCCGATGGTCGTACGCGTGGGGGGCTCCTTGGCGAAGAAGCCGCGGTAGGCCTCGTTCATCGCGTCGAAATCCGACGGGTTCTTCAGGTACACGTTGACCGCGGCGGCCTGGGCCAGGCTCGACCCCGCCCCTTGCAACCGCCGGTCGAGGTTCTCGAGCGCCCTTTTCGTCTGGGCCTTGATGTCGCCGGAAACGAGCGCGCCCTTCTCGTCCACCGGGCCAACGGCCGACGCGTACACGAAGCCGCCCGCTCGCCGCGTGGGGGCGAAGCTCCCCTCTTGTCCGCTTGCCGCCACCGCCATGAACACCCCCCATGCCAGCGCAACCGCCCGTGTGCCCTTCATCGGCGCCTCCCGCGGCGGCGATTCTAGATCGGACAGGTGCCCCCTAGGGCTTCCTCGACACGAAAGGCTGGTCGCCAAGGACGGGCCTCGTGACGCGGTAGGCGCGGGCCACGGCTCCGTTCAGGAACTGCAGGGGCAGGTGCAGCCGCGTGCCCCAGGCCGTCTCGGTGTGACCGGCCATGGGGAAGCACAGGTGCATGAGGTTGCGGCCATACTCCCAGCCGCGCGAGATGAGCGCCATGGCCATCCCCACCGTGACCTCGTAGTTGTCGCCCGGCCAGCCGCTGTCGAGGTAGAAGCCGACGTCCCGGAACGGCTCCGCGAAAACCCGGTCGATGAGGTCGTCGCGATGGGAGAAGGTGCTGGACATGCAGACGGCGGTGCCGAACACCTCGGGGTGCTGCCAGACCGTGTAGAAGGAGACGACACCGCCGAGGGAAGAGCCCCAGACCGAGCGGAAGCGGCGGTGGTGCTCGGCGCGGATTCCGCGGCGCTCGAGCTCCGGCACGACCTCCTCGACCAGCGAGCGGGCGTAGCGTTCGTAGCCCGGCTTCGTGTACTCCGCCATCCGGTCGCCCGAGTAGAGCCCCAGGATGAGGACGTCCTCGACGGCGTTCATGGTGCGCAGGACGTCGCCGGTCTGGTCCACCTTCCAGTCACTCCCCATGAAGGCCTCGTCGGGGAAGAAGAGGTTCTGCCCGTCCTGCATGTAGACGACGGGAAAGCGGCTCAAGGTGTTCTCGTCGTACCCGGGAGGCAGGTATCCGCGGATCCTGTGGTCGCGGTCGAGGATCTTCGACGGCAGCTCCACGAGCGAGGAGAACCGCCCCACCTCGAGGCCGAAGAAGTACGGGTAGGAGACCCGCGCGTCCTTCTCGGTCATGATCACGAGCTTGTTGGGCCCCACCGCCCAGTGCCGGGCTCCCTCCTCGACCAGGCAGGGCTTGAAGTACAGGAAGGGCTGGTCCGCCTCGAGCGCGAAGGTCGAGACCTTGCCGTCCGCGCTCAGCGCCACCGGCTCGACGTCGCGGTCCCAGTCCTGCTCGGTGCGCAGCACCATGCGGCCGCGCCCCGCCGGGTACGCGACCCGAAGGGTGCGCGTCAGGGTGCGTTCGGTCCGGTAGAGTCGCTTCGCCGACGTGGCCATAGCCGGCCTCCTCGAACTAGTCGCCGCCCACCTGCTGCCGGACCATGCGGGCCTCGAGCCTGTCCTTGGGCGTCCCCAGGGAGTCCTGGGCCGTCACGCGGCCGAAGAGGTCCAGCAGGCGAGCGACGAGCCCGGTCCAGCCGGTCTGGTGGCTGGCCCCGATGCCCGCCCCGTTGTCGCCGTGGAAGTACTCGTAGAAGAGGACGAGGTCGCGCCAGTGCGGGTCCTCCTGGAACTTCGAAGCACCGCCGTACACGGGACGGCGGCCGCTTCCGTTGCGCAGGAAGATGCTCGCGAGGCGCCGCGAGATCTCCTTCGCGACCTCGAAGAGCGTCATCCGGTTCCCGGAGCCGGTCGGGCACTCGACCTTGAGGTCGTCCCCGTAGAAACCGTACAGGTTGAGGAGCCCGCGGACGATCAGGGCGTTGACGGGCATCCAGATCGGTCCGCGCCAGTTCGAGTTCCCCCCGAACATGCCGGAGTCGGAGTCGCCGGGGAGGTACTCGACGCGGTGCTCCTGGCCCGCCGCGCGGAAGACGAACGGGTGCTCGCGGTGGTGCCGCGACAGGGCGCGGATGCCGTAGGGAGAGAGGAACTCGTTCTCGTCGAGAAGGTAGCCGAGAACGCGCTCGAGCTTCGTGCGGGTGAGGGGCGAGAGGAGCCGCCGCCCCGCGTGCCCGACGAACCCCTCGACGTCCGGAGCCACGTGGGCGAGCACCTCCGGATGGCGCTTCTTGAAGAGCGCGATCAGCTCCATCAGCTTGGGGTGGCGCGTCACCGACTCCTCCTCGAAGACTGTGCTCGCGCAGAGGGGCAGGAGCCCGACCATCGAGCGGACCTTCAGCCGGAACGCCTCGCCGTCCGGCAGCCGGAGGACGTCGTAGTAGAAGCCGTCCTCCTCGTCCCACATGTCGTCCCGCCGCTCCCCCACCTTGTCCATCGCGTAGGAGATCCAGATGAAGTTCTCGAGGAACTTGAACGCGATCTCCTCGTAGGCCGGGTCGTGGTCGGCGAGGATGACGGCCATGTCCAGCATGTTCTGGCAGTAGAAAGCCATCCAGGCCGTCCCGTCCGCCTGCTCCAGCGAGCCGCCGGTGGGAAGCGCGGCGCTCCGGTCGAACACGCCGATGTTGTCGAGCCCGAGGAAACCGCCGGCGAAGACGTTCCTTCCCTGGGGGTCCTTCCGGTTCACCCACCAGTTGAAGTTGAGCATCAGGCCCTGGAACGAACGCTCCAGGAACTTGACGTCCTCCCGGCCCAGGTTCCTCTCGAACTTGTAGAGGAATAGCGTCGCCCAGGCGTGGACCGGCGGGTTCACGTCGCTGAAGTTCCACTCATAGGCCGGCATCTGCCCGTTGGGGTGGCTGTAGAGGCTCCGGAGCATCAGCAGCAGCTGCTCCTTGGCGAAGTCGAAGTCCACGAGCGACAGCGCGATCGTGTGGAACGCCAGGTCCCAGGCCGCGTACCAGGGGTACTCCCACTTGTCGGGCATGGAGATGACGTCGCCGTTCAGCATGTGAAACCACTCGGCGTTTCGCACGCTGCGACCCGTGCCACCGACGAGCGGGTGCGCGTCGTGCTCCTTCAGCCAGCGGTCGAGGTCGAAGTAGTAGTACTGCTTCGTCCAGAGCATTCCCGCGAGCGCCTGGCGGTGGACCCGCCGTTCGTCCTCCGTCAGGGAGCGGGGGGTGATCCGCTCGTAGAACTCGTCGGCGTCGAGCAGCCGCTGCCGGAGCGCCTCCTCGAACGGCGCTCCGAATTTCCCCCTCGCCCCTCCCTTGGCCAGGCGGAGCTGGACGAACTCGACTCCGCCCGCGGGCACTTCGAGAACGTAGCGCGCCGCGGCCTTCGTCCCGGTCTTCGCGGGATTCACCGCGTCCTTCTCGCCGGAGATCACGTAGCGGTGGAACGCGTCCTTCACGTACGGCGTCGGGTTCGGCTGACCCCAGAGCCTCCCGGTGTTCGTCTCGTTGTCCGTGAACAGCAGTTCCGGCGTGCCCCCGCACGAGAGCGTGTACTCGCCCAGCTCGGCATGGGAGGCCACGATCGCCCCGGCCTTCTCGCGGAGCAGCGGCTTGGGGCCGTCGTCCCCCGACGACCAGGTGTTCCGGAACCAGAGCGTGGGAAGGACCTGCAGGCGGGCCGCCTGCTTCCCGCGGTTGTGGACGGACACGTGGATCAGGACGTCCTCCGGCCCTTCCTTGGCGTACTCGAGGAAGACGTCGAAGTACCCGTCGTCGTCGAAGATCCCCGTGTCGAGGAGCTCGTACTCGAGCTCCTCCCGGGTGCGGCGCCGGTTCGTCTCGACGAGGTCGCGGTAGGGGAACTCGCGCTGCGGGTACTTGTAGAGGTACTTCATGTACGAGTGGGTGGGCGTCGAGTCGAGGTAGAAGTAGTACTCCTTGACGTCCTCGCCGTGGTTCCCCTCGCTGTTCGTGAGGCCGAACGCGCGTTCCTTCAGGATGGGGTCCTTCTCGTTCCAGAGAGCGAGGGCGAAGCACAGGCGCTGCTGGTCGTCGGAGATCCCGCCGAGGCCGTCCTCGCCCCACCGGTAGGCCCGGGAGCGCGACTGGTCGTGCGTGAAGTAGTCCCAGGCGTTCCCGTCCGCGCTGTAGTCCTCGCGAACCGTCCCCCACTGCCGCTCGCTGAGGTACGGTCCCCACTTCTTCCAGAGAACCCCCGCCTCCCGGGCCTCGTTCAGCCGCTTCTGCTCGGTCGTGTCGACGATGCCCGTGTCTGCCGTCTTCCTCTTCGCCATGGGGATGCCCCCTGATTCGCAGTTACGTCATCTCTTCCCCGACATCTCTTCCACGACGGCTTCACTCTAACTCTTGTGCGCTCGGACGGCGTCAGGAACACCCGCTTCCTCGCGTTCAGGGCAAGACGCTCCGCCGGCCCGGGCCGCCACGAAGGACGAATCGAGCTACTCGAGGACGTGAATGGCCTTGCGGTGGCACATCTCCTTGAGGACCTTCGGCCAGACGCTGACCGTGACCTCCCCGAGGTGGGCCTTCCTGAGGAGCAGCATCTGCACGCGCGACTGGCCGATGCCGCCCCCGATGCTGAGCGGCACTAAGTTCCGGCTCACCGCCTGGTGGTAGGGCCACTTCAGGAAGTCGAGCTGGCCGGTGAGCTCCAGCTGCTTGCGGAGAGTCTCCGCGGTGACCCGGATTCCCATCGAGGTCAGCTCGTGCCGGCGCTCGGTGACCGGGTTCCACACCAGGATGTCCCCGTTGAGCCCGTGCATGGGCCGGTGATCCGCGGAGCGCGTCTCCGAGACCCAGTCGTCGTAGTCGGGGGCCCGGAGCTCGTGGGGATGGCCGTCCTTCAGAGTCCAGCCGATGCCGTAGAGGAACACCGCGCCGCACTCCTTCAGGATCGCGGTCTCGCGGGCCTTCCGCGGGAGGTCGGGATACCGCGCGAGGAGGTCTTCCGCGTGCAGGAAGGTCAGGGTCTCGGGCAGGCTCGGGTAGCACGACTTCAGGACCGGGAAGCGCTCCTGGACGAACGCCTCGGCGCCCCGGAGGACCTTCCAGATCTTTCGGACCACTGCCGTGAGGAAGGACAGCGTGCGCTGCTCATTCGTGATCGCGAGCTCCCAGTCCCACTGGTCGACGTAGACGCTATGGTCGTGGTCCAGGAAGTAGTCTTTGCGAACCGCCCGCATGTCGGTGCACAGCCCCTCGCCCGGCCTCATGCCGAACTGCTTCAAGGCGAGCCGCTTCCACTTGGTGGCCGCCTGCACCACCTGGGCGTCCACCGGGTGAAGGTCCCGATCGTTCGAGATGTGGAACTGGACGGGCGTGCGCGAGCCGTCCCGGTCGAGGTAGTCGTTGACCCCGCTCTCCACGTCCACGATGAGGGGGACGGCGACCATCATCAGGTTCAGCTCGCGACAGAGGTGCTCCTCGATGTAGCCCTTCACCGCGAAGAGGGCCACCTGGGTCTCCCGCGGGGAGAGCAGCGACCGGTAGTCCCGGGGCAGGACGCGCTCGAGCTCGTCGTAGTTCCCGATCCCCGGCCCCGCGAGATCCGCCTTCTTGTCGGCAACGATGCTGGTCATAGTTCCTCCCTGAGACCGCCCGAGGCCATGGAAGGACGGTCGTCCCACGAAGGCAATGGGATGTTTGGCTCAGGCCAGCGCCGCCGGTCTAGAACAGCTTCTTCCCGAGCTCGGGCCGCTCGAGCACCCGCTCCCGCACGAGCTCGATCCACCGCGCGCGCTCCCCCGCGGGAAGCGGCTCGCAGACGATCTTCTTCTCCCGGAGCAGCGTGTCCACGAGCTGGTCGATCGAGCGCATGAAGAACTCGTCCGTGTCGCGCACGCCGTCCGCGGAAACGGAGCCTCCGGACATCGGCACCTTGAAGAGCAGATCGTACGTCTCCATCCAGTGGTCCACGAAGCGCTCGATGGGCCGCTTCCGCCCGCAGGCGAGGACCATGTAGGCGTAGTTGTCGAGCACGCTCCGGTCGCACACCACCACCTCGTGCTGGCTCGCGGACCGTATCTCCTCCGCCACCTGGGTGGCGAGGATCCAGGTCTGCGCCTCCAGGGAGGTCTTGCGGTTGATGGGCAGGGGCGAGAGGCGCGCCACCTCCTTCACCACGTCCACGTTGATGTCCTGCCGCTTCAGCAGCGAGGCGAGGTCGTAGCAGAGGGTGGTCTTGCCCACGCCGTGCGTCCCGATGAACGCGATCTTCAAGCCGGCTTGGCCTTGAGCGCGGTGCGGTAGATGAGGTAGGCGAGTCCCACGAAAAGGAGGAAGCCGAATCCCTGCGGGATCGCCTCCCGGCCGAAGGCGAGACGAGCCGCCCACTCTTCGAGCCCGGGCGCGGAAAGGAACGAGGAACCGAGGCCCAGGATCGAGCCCCCCGCGACGAGCCCGGAGCTGAAGAGGACGCCGGGACCGGCATCGGACTCGCCCCCTCTTCCCCGCTTCCACTCCACGAGCCGACAGGCGAGCCCGCCGACGAAGATGGGGGTGGTGGTCTCGAGGGGCAGGTACATCCCCACGGCGAAGGCGAGCGCGGGGACGCCGATGATCTCCATGAGAATGGAGGTGAAGACCCCGAGGAGGACGAGGCCCCAGGGGAGCTGTTGCGTCAGGATGCCCTTGATCACCAGGCTCATGAGGGTCGCCTGGGGCGCGGGCGCCTTTTCGGACCCGATCCCCTCCTGCACGCGGTATCGGACCATCCCTGCGTCGTCCACGAGGTAGGTGCCGTCGGGAATCCCGGGGAGACCACCCGCGCGGGCCACGCGATAGGCGGCGCCGTCCAGCCCGACCCCGGTGGCGCCGCCGTGCGGCGCAGAGAGCACGACGTCGTAGGCCGCCTCCTGCACACGGGTGTAGTTGCGGTTGATGACCTGGAGCGTCCAGCCGATCACCACGACGCTCGTCGCCACTCCCACGATGATGGCGACCTGTTGCCGCCAGGGCGTCCCCCCCACCAGGAAGCTGGTCTTGAGGTCCTGGCTGGTGGTTCCCGCGTTGCTGGCCGCGATGCACACCACCGTTCCGATGGAGAGGGCGGCCGCGGTGTAGGCGTGGCCCGTCCAACCGAGAAGGATGAAGACGAGACACGTGGCCATCAGGGTCGCGATGGCCATCCCGCTCACCGGATTCGAGGACGACCCGAGCTCGCCCGTGATGCGGGAGGAGACGACGGAGAAGAAGAAGCCGAAGACGATTATCGCGATCGCGGAGAGCAGGGCCACCGCCACCCCGGGCACCACCTGGAGCTGGGGCAGGAAGGTCATGAAGAAGGCCAGGGCCACCGAGCCGCCGAGCACGACCGTGATGGGCAGATCGCGCTCCGTGCGCGGCCGGGTCTCGCCCTTGCCCTGCGACGTGAGGCGGAGGTCGCGGAACGACGCCCGGAACGAATCGAGGATCGTGGGCAGTGCCTTCAGGAGGTTGATGATCCCTCCCGCCGCCACCGCTCCCGCCCCGATGTAGCGGATATAGCGCCCCCAGAGCTCGTCCGGCGACATCGCCCCGATGGGAACGGTCGACGGGAAGAGCGGGAGCGCCCGGCCCTCCCCGAAGAGGGCGATGGCGGGGATGAGCACCAGCCACGAGAGGAGGCCTCCCCCGACCATGATGGCGGAAGAGCGGTAGCCGATGATGTAGCCGACGCCCATCAGCTCGGGCGAGACGTCGCACGCCACCTTCGAGGCCTTGAGTGCGGGGATGTGGAACTCCGGCACGCCCCGCCACAGCTTGAAGACCGCGGTGGCAAGCTTGAAGAGCGCTCCCGCCAGCAGTCCCTTGAAGACGAGGCTCGCCTGCGTCCCCCGCTCCTCTCCGGCGATGAGCACCTCGGCGCAGGCCGTACCCTCGGGATAGGTGAGGTTCCCGTGCTCCTTCACGATGAGGTATCGCCGCAGCGGGATCATCATGAGGACGCCGAGCACGCCGCCGGCGAGGGACAGGACGAGCGTCCGCGTCCAGTCGAGAGGGAAGCCGAGGAGGACGAGGGCGGGCAGGGTGAAGGCGACACCCGCGGCGATGCTCTCCCCCGCCGAACCCGTCGTCTGGACCACGCAGTTCTCGAGGATGGTCGCGCGCGAGCCGAACACCCGCGAGAGCGCCCGGAAGAGGGTGATGGAGACGACGGCGATGGGCACGGAAGCGGAGACGGTGAGGCCGACGCGGAGCGCGAGGTAGACGGAGGAGGCGCCGAAGACGAGACCGAGGAGCGAGCCCATCACGAGGGCGCGCACGGTGAGCTCGGGCAGCCTCGCCTCGTCCGGCACGTAGGGCTTGAATGCGGCGCTCTGGGGCAAGGAACCTCCGCTCGGATCGGCGGGCATTCTATAATCGACGGACGGCCCGATGACGGATTTCTACGAACACTACGAACGCCTGATCCGCATCGTGGTCCTGGGCCGCGTCTTCCAGGTCCCGGAGAACAACCTGTTGCTGCGCCAGATGCAGTTCGTGGCGGAGGACATCGGCACGGGCCGCTACTGCTGGAACGGCGAGTGCCGCTACTGCGAGATCCAGTATCGGAGGAACGGGGACGCGGCCGACCTCCCCGCCCTCGCCTGCCGGGTCAAGGGGCTCGCGGACATGCGGATCACCAAGGTCGCCCCGGAGATCCGCTACAACATGAGCACCGCCCTCTCGTCCGCGCCGAAGGAGAGCGAGTAGGGCCCTAGCCGCGGAGGAGAAGGGCGCGGACCTGGCGCCAGGTGGTGAGGAGGCTCCCCCGCGTGACCTCCAGGCGGCGCGCCGCGAACTCCACCGAGTCCTTCCGGTAGAGGTTGTCGTGGGCCCGCCCCAGGAGCTTGCGGACCGTCTGGAGCAGGATGTCGTCGGCTCGGCCCTGGGCCTTCAGCTCCTCGATGTCCTGCGAAAGCTCCGAGGCCACGCGCTCGATCTCGAGGACCCGCTCGCGCAGCGCGGTGTCGAGCGGGTAGACGACCTCCGCCTCGAGCTCCACCTGGGCCCGCGCGGCCGCTTCCGCCTCCGCGGGGCCGAGGCGGCCACGCTCCTGGCGCAACTCCAGGAAGGCGCGCGAGAAGACGAAGGGATAGAGGGCGTTCACTTCCTCGAACTCCCGCTTCGACTCCTCGCTCTTCGTGTGGTGGTACTCGCGCAGGAGAGCCTTCACACGCCGGACCTGCCGCTCCTCTCGATCCTCGACGATCCTCAGCGTCTCCTGGGCGATCTCCTGGATCCGCTTCTCCACCGCCCGGTTGTGCTCTTGCGAGCGCACGTCGGGCAGGTCGTGGTCCTTGCCGAAGATGATCCGCGCGTTCGGCTCGCCGTAGTTCGCGTACACGATGACGTTGATCCGGCGGATCCAGGTTTCGGAAATCGCGTCCACGACCGGCCCGCGATCCTCGATCTGGACGTGATAGGCGGTGCCGACCTTCGACGAGTAGTTCTGGTTGAGCCCCATCACCTGGCAAAGGTGACGCGCCAAGCCCTCGGGGGGTGGCGGAACCTGGGAGCCGTTTGGCCCTGGGCCGGAAACCGTTTCCACGCTTGACCCTGGCTAGGCAGGGATGAGGTTCATTCTAGCCGACACGTTTGATCCTGCGCAAGGAAAGGCTTCGTTGGGGCGGAACTCCCATGAGAACAACGAGTCAGAGGCAGAACAAATATATTAGTCTATTACGCTCATATTTGATGCTTGACAAAGACTAAGTATGGACCTATTATCCATTCGTCGCTGGTCACTCGCATGGCGCTTTGTGAAGCGCCTCGGCGACAAACAAAAGACTTAGGGAGGACGACGCACAATGAGCAGCAAGGTGATCGGGATCGACCTCGGGACGACCAACTCCGTGGTAGCGGTCCTCGAAGGCGGAGAGCCCAGCGTCATCGCGAACGCCGAAGGGGGTCGGACGACCCCTTCCGTGGTGGCGTTCGGGAAGGACGGCGAGCGTCTCGTCGGCCAGGTGGCCAAGCGCCAGGCCGTCACCAACCCCGAGAACACGATCTTCTCCATCAAGCGCTTCATGGGGCGGAAGTACGCCGAGGTGAGCGACGAGCAGAAGATGGTGCCCTACAAGGCGGTGGAAGCCGGAAACGGCGACGTGCGCATCTCCGTCGGCGGGACGCTCTACTCGCCTCCCGAGATCTCGGCCATGATCCTGCAGAAGCTGAAGCAGGCGGCCGACGACTACCTCGGCGAGAAGGTCACAAAGGCGGTGATCACGGTCCCCGCGTACTTCAACGACTCTCAGCGGCAGGCGACCAAGGACGCGGGCAAGATCGCGGGGCTCGAGGTCCTGCGCATCGTGAACGAGCCCACGGCGGCCGCGCTCGCCTACGGCCTCGACAAGAAGAAGGACGAGACGATCGCGGTCTACGACTTCGGAGGGGGTACGTTCGACATCTCGGTGCTCGACGTGGGCGAGGGCGTCGTGGAGGTGAAAGCGACGAACGGCGACACCCACCTGGGCGGGGACAACCTCGACCAGCGGGTGATCGACTGGATCGTGGCGGAGTTCAAGAAGGACCAGGGGATCGACCTCTCGAAGGACAAGATGGCCCTCCAGCGGCTCAAGGAGGCGGCGGAGAAGGCGAAGTGCGAGCTCTCGACGACCGTGGAGACCGAGATCAACCTGCCCTTCGTGACCGCGGATGCGAGCGGGCCGAAGCACCTGGCCCTCAAGCTGTCGCGGGCCCGGCTCGAGCAGCTCGTGGGGGACCTCATCGAGAAGTCGATGGGTCCGGTGCGCCAGTGCCTCAAGGACGCGGGCGTCGAGCCCAAGGACATCGACGAGGTCGTGCTCGTCGGCGGCATGACGCGCATGCCGAAGATTCAGGACACGGTCAAGGCCTTCTTCGGCAAGGACCCCCACAAGGGGGTGAACCCCGACGAGGTGGTGGCGGTGGGGGCGGCCGTTCAGGCCGGCATCCTCGCCGGCGAGGTGAAGGACGTGCTTCTCCTCGACGTCACGCCGCTGTCGCTCGGCGTGGAGACCCTGGGCGGCGTCATGACCAAGCTCATCGACCGCAACACCACGATTCCCACCAAGAAGAGCGAGGTCTTTTCGACCGCCGCGGACAGCCAGCCCTCCGTGGAGATCCACGTCCTCCAGGGCGAGCGGGAGGTGGCCGCGGGCAACCGCACGCTCGGGAAGTTCCACCTGATGGGCCTTCCCCCCGCTCCGCGAGGGGTGCCCCAGATCGAGGTCGCGTTCGACATCGACGCCAACGGGATCCTGAACGTCTCCGCGAAGGACACGGCGACCGGCAAGTCGCAGGCGATCACGATCACCGCGAGCTCCGGCCTCGCCAAGGACGAGGTCGAGCGGATGGTGAAGGAGGCGCAGTCGCACTCCGAGGAGGACCACAAGAAGCGCGAGCTCGTGGACGCCCGCAACCAGGCGGACAACCTCGCCTACAACGCGGAGAAGCTCGTCAAGGAGAACGGCGAAAAGCTCGGCGACGATGCGAAGGCCCTCGAGGAGGCGATCGCGGGGGTGCGCAAGGCCGCGGAAGGCGAGGACACGACAGTGATCCAGGCCGCCGTGGAGAAGCTCAACCAGGAGAGCCACAAGGTCGCGGAGGCCCTGTACAAGAAGACCGCGGCGAGCCCCGGCGCTCCTCCCCCGTCCGGCGACGGCCAGGGGAAGGACGACGTGGTCGACGCGGAGTACACGGTCAAGAACTGACGCATCACAGTCCCGCGCGCTCCGAACGGAGCGCCGGATTTCCGGAGGTAGACAAAATGTCCATCGTTCGATTCGAACCCTTTCGTGACGTCGTCTCGTTCCAGGATCGGCTGAACCGGATCTTCGAAGACGCGTTCCGCGGCAGCCGCGCCGCGTCCGAGGAGGAATGGGCGCTCGGCGGGTCGTGGGCCCCGTCCGTCGACATCTACGAGCAGGACGGCAGCCTCGTGCTCAAGGCCGAGCTGCCCGGCATCGACCCCAAGGACGTCGACGTGCACGTGGAGAACAACGTGCTGACCCTCCGCGGCGAGCGCAAGCTCGACACCGAGGTGAAGCGCGAGAGCTACCACCGCGTGGAGCGGTCCTACGGCGCGTTCAGCCGGTCCTTCAACTTGCCGAACGCGGTCGATACCGAGAAGATCAAGGCGGAGTTCAAGGACGGCGTGCTCCGGCTCCTCCTCCCGAAGAAGGAAGAGGCGAAGCCGAAGCAGATCTCGATCAGCGTCGCCAAGTGAAAGCCGCGAAAAAGAAGAGGTCGGCCGCCGGCTCGAAACCGGCGGCCAAGGGCCGGCCGGGCGGGACCTCCCGTCCGGCCGCTCCCCCATCGACGACAGGAGGAAGGAGAATGCCGAAAGTGAAGCCCCTCCGCGACCGCGTGCTCGTCCGGAGGATCGAGAAAACCGAGGAGAAGGTGGGCGGGATCATCATCCCCGACTCCGCCAAGGAGAAGCCGACCCAGGCCGAAGTGGTGGCGGTGGGCTCGGGCCGCGTCCTCGACGACGGGAAGCGCGTGCCCCTCGACCTGAAGGCGGGCGACAAGGTGCTCGTCGGCAAGTGGTCGGGGACGGACGTGAAGATCGACGGCGAGGAGTACCTCATCCTCAAGGAAGACGAGATTCTGGGGATTCTGGGATAAGCCCGGCTCTCCGCCCTCCGCGGTCGGGATTCTAGAGCCGACCGCAGAGGGCGGAGCGCCACTTCGAGTTCAGGAGAGAGACAAGCAATGGCGAAAGACATCGTCTACAGGGAGGACGCGCGGAGCGCGATCCTCCGCGGGGTGAACGCCCTGGCCGACGCGGTGAAGGTCACCCTCGGGCCCAAGGGGCGGAACGTCATCCTCGACAAGAAGTTCGGCTCCCCCACCATCACCAAGGACGGGGTGACGGTGGCCAAGGAGATCGACCTCAAGGACCCGATGGAGAACCTCGGCGCCCGCATGGTGCGCGAGGTCGCGAGCAAGACGAGCGACACCGCGGGCGACGGGACGACCACGGCCACGGTGCTCGCCCAGGGCCTCTTCCGGGAAGGGATCAAGCACGTCACCGCCGGAGCCAACCCCATGGAGCTGAAGAAGGGGATCGAGAGGGCGGTGGAGGCGGTGGTCGAGGAGCTGAAGAAGCTCAGCAAGCCCGTCAAGGGCAAGATGATCGCCCAGGTGGGCACGATCTCCGCCAACTCCGACGCGACGATCGGCAACATCATCGCCGAGGCGATGGAGAAGGTGGGCAAGGACGGGGTCATCACCGTCGAGGAGTCGCGCTCGATGGAGACGCTCCTCGAGGTCGTCGAGGGCATGCGGTTCGACCGCGGCTACTCCTCGCCCTATTTCGTGACCGACCCCGAGCGCATGGAAGTGGTGCTCGAGAACCCCTACATCCTGACGTTCGAGAAGAAGGTCTCGAGCATGAAGGACCTCCTCCCCGTGCTGGAGAAGGTCGCGCAGCAGGGCTCTCCCCTGTTGATCATCGCGGAGGACGTGGAGGGCGAGGCCCTCGCCACCCTCGTGGTGAACAAGCTCCGCGGCACGCTGAAGGCGGCGGCGGTCAAGGCCCCCGGCTACGGCGACCGCCGGAAGGCGATGCTCGAGGACATCGCGATCCTCACCGGCGGCAAGGCGATCACCGAGGACCTCGGCATCAAGCTCGAGAACATGAAGATCGAGGACCTGGGACGGGCCAAGAAGGTGGTGATCGACAAGGAGAACACGACGATCATCGAGGGCTCGGGCAAGACGAAGGACATCGAGGGCCGGGTCAAGCAGATCCGCACCCAGATCGACGAGACGACGTCGGACTACGACCGGGAGAAGCTCCAGGAGCGCCTGGCGAAGCTCGTGGGCGGAGTGGCCGTGATCAAGGTGGGCGCCGCCACCGAGACGGAGATGAAGGAGAAGAAGGCGCGGGTCGAGGACGCGATGCACGCGACCAAGGCCGCGGTCGAGGAGGGGATCGTCCCCGGCGGCGGGGTGGCGCTCCTGCGCACCCAGCCGGCCCTCGACGCCCTCCTGAAGTCCGGGAAGAACCTGTCCCAGGGCGAGCGCACCGGGGTGGAGCTCGTCCGGAGGGCCATCGAGGAGCCCCTGCGCTGGATCGCGAACAACGCGGGCCAGGAGGGGAACATCGTGGTGGCCAAGGTGCGCGAGATGAAGGCCGAAGAGGGCTTCGACGCGCAGACGGAGAAGTTCGAGAATCTCGTCGAGGCGGGCGTCATCGACCCCACCAAGGTCGTCCGATGCGCCATCCAGAACGCGGCCTCCATTGCCGCCCTGATGCTCACCACCGAGGCGGTCGTGGCCGAGATCCCCGAGAAAAAGAAGGACGCCCCGATGCCTCCGGGCGGGATGGAGGATTACTAAGGCGCGGGTTCAGGTTCGATCGACTGGAAGGACCGGGTCCCGGCCTTGCCGGGGCCCGGTTTTCGTAAACGACGTCCGCAAACTGCTGAGTACGGGCCGGTTTTCGGCCGATGGCGGGGCCTTAGGGGAAATGTCCGAGGCTACAACTTTTCACCCGTTTGGGGCGTAAGTAACTGATGAGAACACCGTTGCCCGGTCTATACTACCGGGGGCCGAGCGACCGGAAGGCACCGGCGCCGGCCCCTTCCAGGGAAATACACACGGTACGGACTTTGCTTAGGCACGTTGCCGACAGGGGCGGAATAGCAGGCTCCGCGGCGGCGTAGGGACGGAGGCAGGACTTCGATATGACGAGCCGCAGACAGACGATCGCCTCGTTCTTCACGGTGGCCATGGCCGCCCTGCTGCTGGGCGCCTTCGTGGCGCGGGAGGCCCAGACTCCCCCGCTCGCGCTGGCCCGCCCCGTCGATCCCGTGCAGGCCGCGCCTGTCGCCCGTAGCGCCTCGGGTCCGGTCACCCTGAACACTTTCAAGGACGTGGCGCGCAAGCAGACTCTCGGGGTGGTCAACATCAACACCTCGAAGACGGTGAGCCGCTCCCGCCGCGACCCGTTCTTCGGCGACGACATGATGGAGCGCTTCTTCGGGCCCCAGGAGCCGGGGACCAAGGGGGCTCCGCGCCGGGAGACCCAGCAGAGCCTCGGCTCGGGCTTCGTGGTCGACAAGGAAGGCTACATCCTCACGAACCGGCACGTCGTCGACGGCGCCGACCAGATCTCGGTCACGCTCTCCAACGGCAAGCGCTACGACGCCAAGCTCGTGGGCAAGGACGCACGGACGGACGTGGCGCTTTTGAAGGTGGAGCCCAAGGAGCCGCTCACGGTGCTCGACCTCGGAGATTCCGACCAGGTCGAGGTCGGCGAGTGGGTCATGGCCATCGGCAACCCGTTCGGCCTCGGGGGGAACAGCGTGACCGTGGGAGTTGTCTCCTTCAAAGGACGCGACCTGACCCTCGGAGTGCGGGGGACGAGCGTCGACATGATCCAGACGGATGCGGCGATCAACCCCGGCAATTCCGGGGGCCCGCTCCTGAACACGGACGGCCAGGTGGTGGGGATCAACACGATGATCATCGCCAACGGGCCCGCACAGAGCGCGGGGGTCGGCTTCTCCGTCCCCATCAACGTGGCCAAGGACATCCTCCCCCAGCTCCGGGAGAAGGGGAAGGTGGTGCGCGGCTGGCTCGGCGTCTCGATCCAGCCCGTCACCGAGGACCTGGCCAAGACGTACAAGCTCAAGGAGCCGCGGGGAGCGGCGATCAGCCAGCTCACCCCCGGAGCGCCCGCGGAGAAGGCGGGACTCAAGGCAGAGGACGTGATCGTGGCCGCGGACGGCCGGCCCATCCGCGATAACGGGGACCTCTCGCGCTACATCGCCTCGAAGGCGCCGGGGGCCACGGTGAAGCTGGACCTCATTCGCGACGGGGCGGAGAAGCAGATCGCGGTGACGCTGGGGACGTTCCCCGACGAGCCGGCGGAAGGCGATACGGAGGAGGCGCGAAAGGGCCGTCTGGGCATGAGCCTGCGCGACCTCACTCCCTCGCTGGCCGATCGGCTGGAGCTGCCCCGCACGACCAAGGGCGTGCTCGTGTGGGAAGTCGAGCCGGGGGAGGCCGCGGAGGTCGCGACCCTCGTCCAGGGCGACGTGATCGTGAGCGTGAACGGAAAGGCGGTCTCGAGCGTGGACGAGTTCGAGGCGGCCGTGGAGGAGGCCCGTGCGGACGGGGCGGGCGCGGCGCGCCTGCGCGTGCAGTCCCGCCAGGGCTTCCGCATCGTCGTCCTGAGGCTGTCCTGATGCGGCTCGTACGCGTCTTTGGCGGAACCTCACCAGAAAGGGAGGGATCCCGTGGCACGTAGCAAGAAGGTCGTGGTGGACCAGGAGCGGTACCGCGTCCTGAAGGAGATGCTCGAGGAGCGGCGGCAGGAGATCCAGCAGAAGCTGCGCACGCTTCGCGAGACCCTGCCCGCGGAGACGGGCGACGTCCGGGACGCGGAGGAGCAGAGCGTCGACGACTTCGTCGCGGAGGTGGACTTCACCCTCATGCAGATGAAGTCGCAGACGCTGGCCAAGATCGACGAGGCGATCCTCCGCCTGGAGGCCGGCCGGTACGGCCTCTGTACCGAGTGCGAGTCGGAGATCGCGGAGGCGCGCCTGAAGGCGCTTCCCTTCGCCGCCCTCTGCCGCACTTGCCAGGAGGCGGAGGAGAGCAAGGTCACGGCCGAGCGCGAGGCGCGGGCGGGCGAGCGCTTCTTGAAGGAGTTCGTGCCCGCTTACACGGGACGGGAGGGAGCTCGCCGATGAACGATCGTGAGGACCGCGCCCCCGACTTCGAATCCGAGGGCGTCCACGAGGTCAACCTGCAGGACGTGCCCACGGAGCTGGCGATCCTGCCTCTCCGCGACACGATCCTCTTCCCCCACGCCATCCTGCCTCTCGCGGTGGCCCGGGAGAGCTCGGTCGCCCTCGTGCACGATGCGGTCCGCGAGCGCAAGGTCATCGGCGTCATCACCCAGCGCGATCCCGCGGTGGACGACCCCGTAGAGAGCGATCTCCACCGCATGGGGACGCTCACCCACATCCACAAGATGTTCAAGTTCCCGGACGGCTCGCTGCGGCTCGTGGTCCAGGGGATCCAGCGGTTCCGACTCGACCAGGTCACGCAGTTCCGGCCGTTCCTGAAGGCGCAGGTGGAGCGGCTCCGCGAGGAGATTCCCCCCGACCAGGAGATCGAGATCCGGGCCCTCGCCCAGAACGCCCTCGGCTTCTTCCAGCGGGTGGTGGAGCTCTCCCCCACCCTCACCGACGAGCTGCAGACGCTCGCCGCCAACATCCAGGAGCCCGCCCGCCTCGCCGACTTCATCGCGGGCAGCCTCACCTCCCTGAAGACCTCGCAGAAGCAGGAATTCCTGGAGATGCTGGACGTTCGCGCCCGCCTCGAGGCGGTCAACAAGGTGCTCGTGAAGGACCTGGAGGTGCTGGAGGTCGGGAGCAAGATCCAGAGCCAGGTGAAGAGCGAGCTCCAGAAGAACCAGCGCGAGTACTACCTCCGCGAGCAGATGAAGGCCATCCAGAAAGAGCTCGGGGACAGCGACGACCAGCAGCGCGAGTACAACGAGCTCAAGGAGAAGATCGAGAAGGCGGCCATGCCCGAGGAGGCCCAGAAGGAGGCCCTCCGCGAGCTGGAGCGTCTCTCCCGGATGTCCCCCGCCGCCGCCGAGTACACCGTGACCCGGACCTACCTGGACTGGCTGGTGGCCCTTCCCTGGAGCAAACGGACGGACGCCGAGATCGACCTCGCGAAGGCGAAGGAAGTCCTCGACAACGACCACTACGACCTCGAGAAGGTCAAGGACCGGATCCTCGAGTACCTCGCCGTCCGGAAGATGAAGCCGGACATCAAGGGGCCGATCCTCTGTTTCGTGGGCCCCCCCGGAGTGGGCAAGACCAGCCTCGGCAAGTCCATCGCCACCGCGCTCGGACGCAAGTTCCACCGCCTGAGTCTCGGAGGCATGCGCGACGAGGCGGAGATCCGCGGCCATCGGCGCACCTACATCGGCGCCCTTCCCGGGCAGATCATCCAGGGCCTGCGGCGCGCGGAGAGCAAGAACCCCGTGTTCATCCTCGACGAGGTGGACAAGATCGGCGCGGACTTCCGCGGCGACCCCGCGTCCGCCCTCCTCGAGGTGCTGGACCCCGAGCAGAACAACACCTTCAAGGACCACTACATCGACCTGCCCTTCGACCTCTCGGAGGTGCTGTTCATCACCACTGCGAACATCCTCGACACCGTGCCCCCGGCCCTCCGCGACCGCATGGAGGTCATCCGCCTCGCCGGCTACACCGAGGAAGAGAAGCTCCACATCGCGCGCCGGCACCTCATCCCCCGCCAGCTCGACAACCACGGCCTCGCCGCGGAGGTCGCGTTCGGGGACGACGCGCTCATCAAGCTCATCCGCGAGTACACGCGCGAAGCCGGCCTCCGGAACCTCGAGCGCGAGATCGCGAGCATCATCCGCAAGGTGGCCCGGAAGAAAGCGGAAGGCGTCCTGGACACGGTGGCGGTCACCCCGGAGAAGGTCGAGGAGTTCCTGGGCGCGCCCTATTTCATGCGCGAGGAGATGGACGAGCGGACGCTCATCCCCGGCGTGGCCATCGGCCTCTCCTGGACGGCCGCGGGCGGCGAGACGCTCTACATCGAGGCGTCCCAGATGTTCGGGAAGAAGGGCCTCTCCCTGACCGGCCAGCTCGGCGAGGTCATGAAGGAGAGCGCCCAGGCCGCCCTCACCTGGGTGCGGTCGCACGCCAAGCAGCTCGGTATCGAGGACTCGTTCTTCGAGCGGGTGGACCTCCACCTCCACGTCCCCGAGGGCGCCATCCCCAAGGACGGCCCCTCCGCCGGCATCACGCTCGTGACCGCGATCGTCTCCCTCCTCACCGGGCGGGCCGTCCGGCCCCGCGTGGCCATGACCGGCGAGATGACCCTCTCCGGCCGCGTGCTCCCCGTGGGCGGGATCAAGGAGAAGGTGCTCGCCGCCCACCGCCTGGGCGTGAAGGAGGTCATCCTCCCCAAGCGCAACGAGAAGGCGGTCAAGGAGGACATCCCGGACAACGTGCGCGGCGACATCAAGATCCACCTCGTGTCGTCCATCGAGGAGGTCCTGGAAACGGCGCTCACTCCCGGTGAGGTGTACCCGGTCCGCGACAAGGACCGCTGGCAGCTGCGGCTGTCGAACTAGCCGTATCAACAGGGGCGACGGGGACCCTCCCCGCCGCCCCCCGGTACTAAGGCACCCTCAGTCCAGTCGGGCGAGGGGCCGGGCGACCTGCTCGAGGACTTCCCTGGCGACGGCTTTCCCGATCGCCTGTCCGTCGTCACACGCCGAGCGGAAGTGAATCCCCGCGAAGATCCGAGCGTCCTTCACGTCGTCCAGCGCCCGCTCGAAGCCGTGGAACGTCCGCGTCAGCCCCGGGATGAGGTCCGAGCCCACCGTAATGCGCTCGTGCGCTCCGAAGAGTCGCGCGAGCACGGCCGCACCGGCTGAGCTGAGCGTCGAGTGGCCCGAGGGGTACTCGGGATGGGCCGGCGTGGCGAAGAGCGGAGTCCAGCTGGGATCCGCTTCGGTGGCAGGATTGCCGTCGGTGTCCGCGAGAGGGATAGCCGTGACGGGACGCCAGAACACGAAGCTGTACTTGGCCTCCCAGCACGCGATCGCGGCGTCGGCGATCGCGAGATTCAGCAGCGCGAGCACGCGGGCGCTCCGGAGGAGCGAGGGTCGGTGCTTGTGGCCGTCCTCGAGGAGCGAGATCGCGACCGTGTTCCAGATGTAGCTGGGCGTGGCCGAGTTCCAGAGCCACGCCGCCGCCGTCTGATCGGGCGTGCGCAGCGTGCTCGTGGCGCTGCCCATCGTCTTCACCTCGTTGAAGTCCGCCGTGTAGCGGGCGCTCGTCAAGGCCGGAGGACCCGCGGGATGGAACTGGGACGGCGAGCTGAGCACCCAGGGGGTCATGTAGGCGAATTGGGGCACCGCTCCCGAGGCGAAGGCGGGTGGAGTGGGCCGCCACTGGCCCACACCGGTGCCGCCAAGGAACGGCGGGGGCGGCGGAGTGAACCCGTCGGTGCTGCGCCACGCGAAGATCGCGTCCGCTACCGTCTGGCCCCACGCGATCCCCGAGGCGATGCCCGCGGGGTTCTCGTGCGGGGAGGCGGAAATGAGGGCCAGGGACGCCGCGCGCTTGGAGTCGAGCGCCAACTTCATGCTGGGGTAGGTCGCCGTCGGATGCAGCAGAAGCAGGGAGGCGTAGGCGGCCTGAACCGCCGCCGCCCGCCGGGACGCCCCCGCGGGCGCCGCGGGGGCAACGTGGATCGGAGCGTAACGGCGCTCGATGCCGTTGACGGCGTCGAAGACGGCCGCCGAATGGATGGCGGCCATCCGGCTCGTCACAACCGGGTTGACGGCCGGGTTCGTCATGATGGCGGACCGAAGCAGCATCTCCTTCCATTCAGTCACGTCGTCGGCGCGGCCCACGCTCGTCATGGCCAGGAACGCCCCCAGGGCCAGGCACACCACTTCTCTCGGCTTGAATCGCATGATTCCTCCTTGTCGGCCCCCGGCTCTGGCGCCCTCCGCGGGTCGCGAGAGCTCGGCGAGCCTGCCCCCAATGTCGGCGATCCCCCTCTGGAGTCTTGAGAGAACCCTGGGATTCGGCTGGGCGTTTCCTGGGAAAGGGCCCGGGACCTACGGAGGGCCCGCCAGGAAGAAGGGATCCTGGGCGGGGGGCGGCCCGGGGCGAGCCCAGACGTCCACTGCGAGGCCGATGGCGAGCAGCAGCAGGAGGGGCAGGCCGAGGCCGCGGAAGAGCCGGTCCATCCGGTCGCTGTCCTCCGCGAGCCCGTCCAGCACGAAAAGCACGAGCAGGGCCACCACCCAGAGAAGGGCCACGCGCGTCTCGGTCCCGTCCACGTCGGTCAGGCCGGGCAGGTAGCGTCCGAGCGCCCCCTCCCCGCCCAGCGCCGCCCACAGCCTCGTGGGCCGGCTGCCGCGGTTGAGGAGGAGAAGCCGGCCGGGCTCCACGACCGTGTAGAAGGCGAGCCCCCATCCGAGGGCCAGGAGCGCCCACTTCCAACGGGCAAGACCGCGTCGGTCCTCGGCCAGCCGAGCGGCGAGGGCGACCGCGAGACAGGGCACGAGCGGCACGAGAAAGCGTCCCGGGGGGCATTGCCCGCCCCACCACATCCGCCAGGTGAGGACGGGCGCGAGGACGGCGAGGCCGACGACGAGGTGGGGCCAGGCTTCCTTCCGGCGCCGCACGAAGGCGCCGACACCGGCGAGGGCCAACAGGAAGATCGGGGCGTGAGGCAGGAGGCCGAACGAGCGGTCGAGGGCCAGACCGAAGATCGCGGGGAGCGGCGTCGTCCGCGCCTCCGGAGGTAGTCCGGCGTACAGGGCAAGGGGCGTCGGATGGCCGAACACCGCCTGGTAGTAGCCCAGGAAGACCGCGGCCATCGCTCCCGCCGTCGCGAGGAAGGCGAGACGCGGTCGTCCGCGCAGGCGGAGGACGGCCACGACGGCGAGGGCCGCCGCTGCCGGGAGCATCTTGACGTGGAGCCAGGGAAGGGCCGAGGCCAGAAGCCCTGCCATCGCGGCGCGTCCGGGACCGGGCCCCGCCAGGAGGAGGGCGAGAGCCCCCGCCGCGGCGAGGACCGAGGGGACCTCCGTGTAGAGGTGGAATGAATAGAAGAAGAGGGGCGGGCCCAGCGCGGCGAGGAAGGCCACGAAGGCCGGCTCCGGCTCCCCAGCCCCCCGCAAGGCAAGGGCGCGCACGACGACCGCCGCTCCCGCCGCCATGAGGGCGAGGAGAACGACGCAGGCGGCCCTCCCACCGACCGCGTACACCGGAGCGAGCAGCAGCGGCAGGCCGGGGCTGTGGGCGGGAAAGGGCCGGCCGTCCCGCCGCGGCGCGCCGTAGTGCGGCGCGATCGGGCCCGGCGTGTACTCGCGCCACTGCTCGCTGTCGTAGTTGTTCCGCAGGTCGAGGTCCCGGTCGCGCCACAGGCTCTGCGCCTGGATGAGGTAGTGGGGCTCGTCCCCCGAGACCCGAAGCCGGCTCGCGTAGTAGAGGCCGACAGGCAGGAGGATCGCCGCCGCGGCCAGGAACAGCGTGCGGCTACGCGCCCGGGACGCCGCGCGGACGAGCCGCCCTCCCGCGGGCGCAGCGACGGGGGCGAGCGCCACGAGCGCCGCGAGGAGGGCGAGGACGAGGCCGAGCGGCCCCCGCAGGACGGCGAGCGCGCCCACGCCCTCGAGCGCGGGCGCCCGCGCGGCCAGGAGGAGGGCGAGGGCAAAGAGCGGCGCTCGCGGTCCGGGAGCGCGGAACGGGTTCGTCATCGTTCGGGCGATCCTACTCCCGTTGACGCGCGCGCGCGGGATCGGTCATGATCAACGCCCGTTCGATGCTCTGTCCAAAATGCGGCAAGGACAACGCCACTGACGCCGCCCGCTGCGTGTACTGCGGGAACAGCATGGCGGTGGCGGTGCTCGAGGTGACTCGGGGAGACGTCCCCGACAAGATCCGTTTTCTCCGCCCGCGCGGCTACACCCTGGGCCGGGCCCGCAACAACGACCTCTCCCTGAACGAGCCCTCGATCTCCAAGACCCACGCCCACATCGAGTACGACGACGGGCGCTACTTCATCGAGGACCAGGGGAGCCTCCACGGCATCTACGTGAACGCGGTCAAGGTCCAGCGCACGGAGCTCACGCCCGGAGCGCAGGTCCAGCTCGGCAACGTCAGCCTGAAGTTCTCGCTCCTCGGGGGGGACACCACGACCGCCGCGGTGGCCAAGTTCCCCTGGATCGAGCAGCACCAGCTCCTGCTCTCGGTCGTCCAGACCCTGAACTCGACGCTCGTCCTGAACCAGGTCCTGGAGCAGGTCCTCGACGCGGTCATGAAGATCACGGGGGCGGAGCGCGGCTTCCTCCTCCTCGTGGACAACTCCCAGGAGGGGGCGCGCTACCCCGCGGTCGCGGGCCTGCGGCTGCGCGCGGGCCGGGCCCCCGCCGACCGGTCGCCCCTCGCGGACGGAAGGGGAATCTCCACCTCCGTGGTGAAGCGGGCGCTGGAGACGGGCGAGATCGTGGCCACGGGCAACGCCCTCGCCGACCCCGTTCTCGGCTCGGCCACGAGCGTCGTCGCCCTGGACCTCCGCACCATCGTCTGCATCCCGCTCCGCTCTCCCCGCTCCGAGGTGGACAAGAGCGGCAGCTACCCCCGCGCCCTCGGCGCCATCTACGTGGACAACCAGGAGACCTCCGCCCCCTTCAGCCCCGACGGGCTGCGCGCGGCGGAAGCCCTGGCCCGGCACGCCGCCCTCGCCATCGAGAACGCCCAGCTCTTCGAGCGCGAGCAGCGCACGAT
This sequence comes from uncultured Acidobacteriota bacterium, assembly GCA_963742595.1. Classification (GTDB taxonomy): domain Bacteria; phylum Acidobacteriota; class Vicinamibacteria; order Fen-336; family Fen-336; genus CAVPGH01. The sequence goes on from CAVUMT010000005.1 coordinate 1,146,705, forward strand.
CGAGGAGCTCCAGCAGGCCCAGAAGCAGCTCCTGCAGTCGGAGAAGCTCGCCACCATCGGGCAGATGGCGGCGGGCATCGCCCACGAGCTGAACACGCCGCTCACCTACATCATGGGTAACCTGGAGCTGCTGGAGGCGCAGAAGATGGACGCCTCGCAGCGGGAGATGCTGAGCTCGATCGCGCGGGGGTCGGAGCGCATCAAGGGGCTCGCCCAGAGCCTCCTCGCCTTCAGCCGCCCCTCCCACGAGGACATGGTCCCTCTCATCCCGAACGAGCTCATCGAGAGGAGCCTGGAGCTCTGCCACTACCAGATCCTGAAGGGGGGCGTGCGGCTGGAGAAGAGCCTCGCTTCCGACCTCCCCCGCGTCACCGGAGTCTCCAACCAGCTCGAGATGGCGCTCATCAATCTGACCGTCAACGCGGTGCACGCCATGGAGGGTACGGGAGGCAAGCTCACGGTGAGCTCCGCCCTCAAGGGGCCGGAGGTGGAGATCGCGGTGAGCGACGAGGGGCCGGGCATCCCCGAGGACATCCAGCCCACGGTGTTCGAGCCCTTCGTCACCACGAAGCCCGCGGGCAAAGGGACGGGCCTCGGGCTCTCCACCGTGCTCATGATCGTGGAGCGGCACCAGGGCAAGATCGACTTCAAGACGGCGCCGGGCGCAGGCACCACGTTCCGGATCCGGCTGCCGGCGGCGACCTGACGACCACACCCCTAACGATCGAGTCGAGCCCGAGCGGTCCGTGGCCGAGCCGCTCTGCCCACGCCATCCTCTCCCTCGTCGTCGTGGCCACGGTCTACTTCGTTGCCGCGAAGCTCGGCCTCCGGCTCGCCTATCTCCATCCGAGCGCGAGCCCCGTCTGGCCGCCGACCGGGATCGCCCTGGGCGCGCTCCTCGTGCTGGGCTATCGCCCGTGGCCGGCGATCTGGGCAGGGGCCTTCCTGGCCAACGTCACGACCGCGGGCTCCTTCGCCTCCTCGATGGGGATCGCTTCCGGGAACACCGCGGAGGCTCTGGCCGGCGCCTTTCTCGTGAATCGCTTCGCGGGCGGCCGCCACGCCATGGACCGGTCGTGGAACATCTTCAAGTTCGCCGTGCTCGCCGCCGGCGCGAGCACGACGATCAGCGCCACCGTGGGTGTCGCCAGCCTCGCCGCGGGCGGATTCGTCCGCGCCGGCGCCCACGGAGCGGTGTGGCTGACCTGGTGGCTGGGCGACCTCGTGGGCGCCCTCATGGTGACCCCTCTCGTCCTGCTGTGGAGCGCCGACTCGCACGTGCGCTGGAGCCTCCTCAAGGCGGGCGAGGCTGCGCTCATTCTGCTCGCGGTCGTGACGACGGGCCTTCTCATGTTCGGCGGGCTCCTGCCGCCCTACCCGGTGGCGTTCCTCTGCCTTCCCCTCCTCCTCTGGCCCGCGTTCCGGCTGGGACCCCGCGAGGCGGCCACTGCCGCCGTCGTGCTCGGCGCCATCGCCGTCTCGGGAACGCTCCGGGGCTTCGGCTCCTTTGCCCGGGAGTCACCGAACGAGTCCCTTCTGCTCCTGCAGTCCTTCATGGGCGTGAGCTCTCTCACGGCCATCGCCGTCGCGGGGGTGGTGGCGGAACGCAAGCGCCTGGAGGCGCGGCTTCTGCACCTTGCGGACTACGACTCCCTGACGGAGGTGTTCAGCCGGCGACGCTTCGAGGAGGAGCTCGCTCTTCAGCTCGCGGAGGCCCGACGCTACGACACCCCGGCGGCGCTCCTGTTCTTCGACCTGGACGACTTCAAGGCCATCAACGACCGCCTGGGCCACGCGGGAGGCGACCGTGTCCTGTCCAGCGTGGCCCGCATGGTGCGGGGCCGGCTCCGGGACAGCGACCTCATGGGCCGCCTGGGCGGAGACGAGTTCGCGGTCCTCTTGCCGCGAGCCGATGGCGGCCAGGCGGCCGCCGTGGCCGACCAGCTCTTGAAAGCCATCCGCTCACACGCCACGGTCGTGGACGGGAGTTCCATCGTCAGCGGAGCGAGCATCGGCATCGCCGTCGTCCCGGAGCATGGAACGAGCGCCCAAGACGTGCTCGCCCATGCCGATGCCGCGATGTTCGCGGCGAAGGCGGCCGGCGGCAACCGCTGTCGGACCTACGCACCCGATTCCGAGACGCAAGCGAAGCGACGGGGCCGATCAGGGCCACCGTGACGGCGGCCACTGCCCCAGCCTCAGCGGACGGCCGGGGGCGAGCACCTGCTGGGACCACCGCGACCCCACGACGACGAGCCGGCCGTAGAGGACGAGACCGGCGAGCATCAGGGCCGCCCTCGGCAGCGCCTCGCGCAGCGAACGGGCCGTCTCCAGCCCCTCGAGGGCGAGGACGTCCCACCCGAAATGAAGCGCGACGGCGGCAAGGAGGGAGACTCCCACCGCCGGCAGCCCCCGGCGGCCCCGGACGATGACGTACCCGACGCCGAAGCCGCCGATGCCGCCCATGACGAGATGCCCGCACAGGCGCACGAGCTCTTCCGGAGGGAGAAGGCTCCGTCCCGGCGGGAGCAGGCGGAGGATCGCCACCCCTTCCTCCAGCGCCGCCCCCAGGCCCGCCATCGAGCCGTAGATGATCCCATCCATCGGGTCGTCGAAGGCTCGACGGAAGAGAAGTGCTATGAGCGCAATCGCCACCAGCTTCAGGGTCTCTTCCAGGCCGCTCGCGATCAGGGCGAGGACCGGGACAGCACTTCCGGGAAGGCGATCGAACGTCGCCGTCTCGATCCGCCCTGCGAGCGCCATGCCTCCCGCTCCGAGGGCCACCGCCCCCGCGAGAAGGCCGGCGGGCTCGCGGTTGTAGAGGTCGTACCGATAAACGAGGACGGCGGCGCCGAGGCCGCACAGGCCCAGCGTCAGGTAGAGGACCACGCCCGACGCCTCAGCCGCGCTCTTCGGGGGCGCGGAACATCTCTTCGGCGGGCCGCAGGGGGCGGTCCAGCCACAGGGGGCGTCGCAATCCGCCCGGCCCCGGCCCCGGCCGCGCCTTCGCCCGCCACTCCCGGTAAACCTCCATCGAACGCGCCGTGTCCACGAAGACGTCGCCGTACCGGTCCTCCGGGCGCGCGCGCGTGACCACGACCTTCTGGTGCCAGCAGTGCATTCCCGATACGGGGTCGGGGTGCACGGAGAACGCGAGGTTCTGGTGGACGCCGCCGTCGCTCCACCAGATCCGGCTGGAATCGGGATCGGCGCTCGAAAACGGCCCGACGCCTTCCGTCTGCCGGAGGAGGAGCGTGCCGTCGCGCCGCTCGAGGATGACCCGCGCCGACGACCAGCGGCTCCCCTGCCCCTCGTGGAGGCGCCAGCGTCCGAGGTGATGCGAGCAGGCGACGACCCCGGGCGCGATCGCCTCGGTGACCCACGCCCGGTTCACGAAGTGGCCGATCTCGGTGGACACCCTCACGAGGTCGCCGGACGCCAGGCCCAGGCGCCGCGCGTCGCTCGTGTGGACCCAGAGCGGGTTCTTGTGCGAGATCTCGCTCAGGTACTTCGCGTTTCCGCTGCGGGTGTGGATGAGCGTGGGGAGGCGGAAGGTGGGAACGAGAACCATCTCCCCCTTCCCGGCGTCCAGTGCGCGCCGATCGATGTGACTCCGGATGTAGCCGGGAAGGGCTGCTTCGGCCCATCCCCACTCCTCCAACGTCCTCGAGTAGATCTCGAGTTTTCTCGAGGGCGTTGGAAAGCCCGTCACCGTCTCGCCGTCGATGGCCACGCCCAGGACCTTCCCTCCGGCGCGTACAAGGCCGGTCTCGGGATCCGTTTCCGCGCCCTTCCCCACGTCCACGCGTTGCTTGTGAAGCTCGAGGACGTCCTCCTCGATCAGGAAGGCCCCGTAGCGCCGCATGTAGTCGAGCGCGGTCAGGCCCTCCTTCGCCGCCGCCGCGGGGAGGCCGGGGACCGAGTTCTCGAAGATCCACCGGTAGTACTCGTGGACGGTGAGCTTCTCCCCCGCCGCGTAGGGCGACTCGAAGAAGTGCCGGATGCCGAGCGACCCGTCGGGATCGATCCGCCAGGAGAGCTCGATCCAGAATTCATCCTCTTCCCAGACCTGGCCCGGGTTGGCCTCGTACGTGAACCGGAACGTTTCCCCGCGCCGCTCGCGAGCGGCGCGGAGCACGGGCTGACGAAAGCTCACCCACCTCCCGGAGTGGGTCTCCTGGCTCTGGATGTCGTGGCGCTCTCCGGCATGGCCCATCGGCAGGACGTAGTCGGCGAAGACCGCGGTCTCGCTCCAGGTGGGCGTCAAGGCGGCGTGCATTCCCACGAGCGACTCGTCGGCGAGCACCTCCATCCACGTCGCCCCGTCGGGGTTCGTCCAGACGGGGTTGTAGACGCGCGTGAAATACGTGTCGAGCCGGCCGCGACCCTCCTTGAGGAAGTGCGGGAGCAGGAACGACATCTCGTAGTGGCTGAGCGGCCACTCCTGCGGGAAGAGGAGCTCGTTCCACTCCTTTTGGGCGGGCGGCTCCTCCCAGAACGTCGGCTTGTACTTGTTCCAGGCGGAGGGCGAGGTGCCTCCGCGCGTCCCCAGGCTCGCGGTGAGCACGGTCAGGAGCTGAAGGGCGCGCGCCACCTGCCACCCCCCCAGGTTCCCCGCCGCCGTGCCCCGCCAGACGTGCGAGGCGAACGCGCCCCGCGCGCGCCCGATCAGGCGCGCCACCTCCACGATCCGGTCGCGCGGCACCCCGCTCTCCGCCTCCGCGAAGGCGGGAGTGAACTCGCGGTACTCCTCGCGGAGCGCACGCACGAAGCCGGAGAAGGTCGGCTCTTCCTCCGCGCGCCGCGCCCCCATGTACTCGCGCCAGTTCGTCCAGCGCTCCACGTACTCGAGGTCCGCGAGCCCTTCGTCCAGGATCACGTTCGCCATCGCGAGGAGGACGGCGGCCTCGGTGCCCGGGTAGGTGGGGAGCCAGTAGTCGGCGACGGAAGCGGTGTTCGAGAGCCGCGGGTCCATCACCGCGAGCTTCGCCCCCCGGAGCTTGCCCTCCACGATGCGCTGGGCGTGGGGATTGAAGTAGTGACCGGCCTCCAGGTGCGCGGACAGGAGGAGGATGAAGCGGGCGTTGGCGTGGTCGGGGCTCGGACGGTCGTAGCCGCTCCACAGGGCGTAGCCGAGCCGCGCCGAGGCCGAGCAGACGTTCGTGTGCGAGTTGTGGCCGTCGATCCCCCACGCCTTGAGCACCCGATCCATGGAGCGCTCGTGCCCGGGGCGGCCGACGTGGTACAGGATCTCGTTTCGCCGCCCCTCCAGGAAGGCCTTCCGGATGCGGCCCCCGAGCTCGTCGAGCACCTCGTCCCAGCTCACGCGCCGCCACTCGCCTCCGCCGCGCTTCCCTGCCCTCTTTTGCGGAAAAAGGATCCGCTCCGGGTCGTGGATCTGGTTGATCGTGGCCGGCCCCTTGGCGCAGTTCCGGCCCCGCGACGCGGGGTGCAGCGGATTCCCCTCGAACTTCCGGATCCGCATCGTCTCCTGGTCCACGAAGGCGAGGAGACCGCACGCGGCCTCGCAGTTGAAGCAGATCGTGGGGACGAGCGAGTACCGGCGCTCCACCCGCCGCGGCCACTCGCGGGGGTCGTACTCGCGCCAATCGTCCCAGCGCTCGGAGGGCGGGTAGGCCTGGAGCGAAGAGCCGGGAGACAGCCGCTCGATCGTCATGCGTTCGGCACCTGCTGGGGCGCCTGCACGTAGAGGTGCTCCCAGAGGAGCAGCCCGGCGAGGGCGAGGCTCCCCGCGAGCGGTCCGAGGTCCGGCGACGACCACAGGAGGGACAGGGGCAGGAGATGGCCGACCGCGAGCACGCCGGTCGTGAACCGGAGGTCGCCCTGGATGATGTGGGCCGCGCGGCGCGCGTCCTCCGTCGAGTGGCGGCCCCAGATCTCCCCCGCCACGAGGAGTCCGTTCAGGGGCAGTAGCCAGCGGAGCCACTCGGGGGCGAAGAGCGCGGCCCCCGCCACGAGCGCCTGCACGACCAGGTGCGGCGCGAGCAGGCTCGACTGCCAGAGATCGCGCCCCTTGGCCTGGCCGAAGAGGAAAGCCGTGTAGAGGGCGGTCGCGGCGGCGAGGAGCGCGGTCAGGACGACCGCGGGGCGAGGCAGCACGAAGAGGCCGAGGGCGGACAGCAGGGCGAGCCCGAGCATGGCGCCGTAGGCGGCGATGACGTAGGAGCCGCGGGTCAGCCAGGACCGCCACTGCGGTTTCGTGAGCGTCCAAAGGAACCGCCGCGGCTGCCGGAGGTCGGCGATGAGGAGGAGCCCCGTCACCCCCAGGAAGAAGAGGGCGGTGAGGGAGGCCGACGCGGGCGGCGCCTGGCGCGGGAGCCAGACGAGGGCCGGCACGAGGAAAGCGCCGGCCGCGATGGACTTCGTCCAGAGGTACGCCGAGACTTTCCAGCCCCAGGAGTTGCGGTGCTGCTCGCGCACCCCGTAGGTCCGGCGGGGCGCGCCCGCCTCCTCCGTGGGCGCGAGGGCCATGGCCTGCGGCGCCTGCGCCCACATGTAGTCGGACGCGGGGGGTGCCTCGGCGGGAACGAGGGCGGCGGCGTCCGCTTCGATGTAGTAGACCTTCGGTCGCGTGCCCTTCTCGGGCTTCCGCACCTGGAGGGGGATGCGGCCCTTCAGCTGCACGATCGTCGACCGGGGGTCGTCGAGGTCGCCGGCCACGATCGCCTGCGTGGGGCAGACCGTGACGCAGGGCGGCTCGAGCCCGACCTCGACCTTGTGCGCGCAGAAGTTGCACTTGGCCGCGGTCTCCGTGCGGGGGTCGATGTAGAGGGCGTCGTAGGGGCAGCCCTGCATGCAGGCCTTGCAGCCGATGCAGCGGCGGCTGTCGAAGTCCACGATACCGTCGTGCCGCCTGTAGAGCGCGGTGGTGGGACAGATCTCGATGCAGGGCGCGTCGTCGCAGTGGTTGCAGCGGGTGACGGTGAAGGTGCGGCGCGTCTCGGGGAACTCGCCCTTCTCGACGTACTTCACCCAGGTGCGGGCGACCCCCAGGGGAACCTCGTGCTCGACCTTGCACGCCACCGAGCACGCATGGCAGCCGATGCACTTTCGGTTGTCGATCAGGAAGGCGTAATTCAACGCTCGGGATTCTAGCCCAGGCGCCCGAGCCCCCGAAGCGGCGCCGGCGAAGACCTACTCCGCGACGACGAGCTGGCCCGGCCGCCTCTCGCCTTCCGGCACGAGACAGTCGTAGTACGGAAAGGTCCCCGCCTTGTCCGGAGCGAGGTCCACGACGGTGACCTTCCCGGGCAGGATCCTCTTCTCCACCCGGAACGCGTCGAGGGCGAAGCAGTGCTCGCCGTCCGCGCTCGTGATGCTGAGGCGCACCGGCTCTCCGCGCCTCGCGTCGACGCGAGGGGGCCGGAAGCCGCCCTTCGAGATCGTGATCTCGAAGCGGTCGGCGGCGACGGTCGGGGTCGCGAGGAGGGCGAAAAGCGGAAGAAGGATCCGCTTCACGCCCTCACCTCACCGGCCCCGGGGTCCGCCGCGAGCGTGGTCGCGGTCACGGGGACGGTCGCCGCCGCGGGGCCGATCGCCGCCGCGATGCGCGGTCGCCCCGATACTCCCCGCGCGGCCGGCTGTGGTCGCCGCCCTGACCCTGTCCGGGCTGCCCCTGGCCGCCTCCGGAAGCGCCTCCGCCCTCGCCGGGCTGGCCGCCCTGGGCCTCCTCGATGAGCGCCTTGCGCGACAGGCGGATCTTCCCGGAGGGGTCGATGCTGACTACCTTGACGAGGATCTGGTCGCCTTCCTTGACCTCGGACCGGACGTCCTGCACGCGGTGGTGGGCCATCTCCGAGACGTGCAGAAGGCCGTCCGTCCCGGGGAGGATCTCCACGAAGGCGCCGAAGTCGACGACCCGGACGACCTTGCCCAGGTACGTCTTGTTGAGCTCGGCGGTGGCCGTGAGCTCCTCGATGATCGCGACGGCCTTCTTGGCCGCCGCCTCGTCCACCGAGGCGATCGACACGCGCCCGTCGTCCTCCACGTCGATCTTGCAGCCCGTCCGCTCCACGATCGAGCGGATCATCTTGCCGCCCGGCCCGATGATGTCGCGGATCTTGTCCACGGGCACGCGCACCGTGATGATCCGCGGCGCGTAGGCGCTGATGTCCGCCCGCGGCTTCTCGAGGGCCTCCGCCATCCGGTCGAGGATGTGCAACCGTCCCACCCGCGCCTGCTCCAGCGCCTGGGCGAGGATCTCCGACGTGATCCCGCCGATCTTGATGTCCATCTGGAGGGCGGTGATGCCCGTGCGCGTCCCCGCGACCTTGAAGTCCATGTCGCCGTAGTGGTCTTCCTCGCCGGCGATGTCGCTGAGGACGGCATAGCGATCGCCTTCCTTGACGAGGCCCATGGCCACCCCGGCCACCGGGCTCTTGATGGGCACGCCCGCGTCCATGAGGGCGAGCGTGCCCCCGCAGATCGAGGCCATCGAGGACGAGCCGTTCGACTCCAGGATGTCGGAGACGATGCGGATCGTGTAGGGGAAGCTCTCCTCGTCGGGAAGCATCACGCGGAGCGCGCGCTCCGCGAGGGCTCCGTGGCCGATCTCGCGGCGGCCGGGCCCGCGCAGGAACTTCACCTCGCCCACGGAAAACGGCGGGAAGTTGTAGTGGAGCATGAAGCGCTTGCGGTACTCGGCCTCCTGCACCGTGTCGATGATCTGCGAGTCCTCGGAGGTGCCGAGGGTCACCGTGACCAATGCCTGCGTCTCGCCGCGGGTGAAGACCGAAGACCCGTGGGTCCGGGGCAGAACACCCACCTCGGACGTGATGGGCCGGATCTCGTCGAAGCGGCGAGCGTCGAGACGCCGGCCGTTGCCGAGGATCTCCTGCCGGAGGATCTTCTCGCGGAGGCCGTCGTAGACGGGGTTCACGGCGGCCTTCCTCTCCGGCTGGTCCTCGGGGACCGAGGCGGCGTAGGCGTCGCGGACCTCCTTCATCTTCGCGTACATCTCGAGCTTGTTCTTCTTGCGCATGGCCTCGTAGAGCGCGGGGCCCATGGCGTTCTCGATCTCGGAGACGAGGGCGGGGTCGATCGTCTTCTTCGCGACCGTCCGCTTGGGCTTGCCCACCCGGCTCCGGAGCTCGACCTGGAGGGCCACGATCTTCTTGATGGCCGCGTGGCCCTCCGCGAGGGCCTGGACCATCGTGGCCTCGGGGATCTCTTCCGCCCCCGACTCCACCATCACGATCGCGTCGGCGGTGCCCGCCACGAGGAGGTTGAGCTTGCTCTTGGTCTTGAGGTCCGCGGTCGCGGGATTCACCACGACCGTCTCGTCCCAGTAGCCCACGCGCACCGCGCCCACCGGGCTGTCGAAGGGGATGTCCGAGATGTAGAGCGAGGTGGAGGCGCCGATGATGGCGAGCGTGTCGGAGTCGTTCTCGAGGTCCGCGGAGAGGAGGAGGCCGACCACCTGCGTCTCGCACGCGTAGCCTTCCGGGAAGAGGGGCCGCAGCGGGCGGTCGATCATCCGGGAGGTCAGGATCTCCTTCTCGTTGGGCCGACCCTCGCGCTTGAAGAACCCGCCGGGGATCTTGCCGCTCGCGTAGTTGTTCTCCCGGTAGTCGACGGTGAGGGGGAGGAAGTCCACGCCCACGCGGGGCTCCTTCTGCGCGCACGCGGTGGCGAGGACGACGGTGTCCCCCAGGCGCACGACGACGGACCCGTCGGCCTGCTTGGCGATCTTTCCCGTCTCGATGGACAGGGTGTGCTTGCCGAGGGGCAGCTCGACTCTCTGCATCATGTTCTTGGCTCGCTCGCGGGCGTCATCGCCCGCTCTTCGGGGTTTACGGGAGGGGAGACCGGGCGGACGAACGCATAGGCTTCCGCTCCCGTGGGGAGCGGGGAGGTACGGGGGTCGGAGTCTGGGGACGGAGGACTTTCTTGCCCGCTACTTCCGGATGCCAAGCTTCTCGATCAGGCCGCGGTACCGCTTGAGGTCATTGATCTTCAGGTAGTCCAGTAGGCGGCGCCGCTGCCCGACCATCATCATGAGGCCGCGGCGGGAGTGGTGGTCCTTGGGGTGGGACTTGAAGTGCTCCGTCAGGTAGCTGATGCGCCCACTGAGGAGGGCCACTTGCACCTCCGGGGATCCGGTGTCCGTCTCGTGCGTGCGATTCCCCGTGATGACTTCTGTCTTCTGGGCCTTGCTGAATGTCACCGACCGACCTCCTCTGATCTCCTTCTTTCTCTATTCACAAGCGGGAAGCATAGCACAGGCTGCAACACCGTGTAAACTCTGAGTCCGGCTCGATTTCCAGCCTCCATGGACCTCACCCTCTACCTAGCCTTCGCCCTCGGGGCGCTCGTCGGGCCGGGAATCGCCCTCCAGCGGCTGGCGGGGGTGCGGGTGGATCCTTCGCTGGTCCTTCCCCTGGGAACCGCGGTAACGGCCTTTGCATACTGGGTCAGCCTGATTTCAGGGGTTTCATGGGGGTTCCCAGTGATCGTGGGGTTGCTCTGGGGGGGCCTGGCGTGGCGGGGCTGGAACGGCTCAATGACCGGGCCGAGCTCACGCGGGGCGCTCGGCCCGGTAGCGGCCCTCCTCGCGTTGCTCGCGGTCACCGAATATCCCTGGAATCGGCGAGCGCCCGGAGGGGACTTCCTCCTCGACCCCCTCGTCCCTTCGGACACGGCATTCCACGTGGGCCTTACGCACGAGCTCGTCACCGGCTACCCGCCCCAGCTCCCGGGCGTCGCCGGGTTCCCCCTCGGATATCACCTGGGGGTCGACCTCGTCCGCGCGGCGGCCCTTCGCTGGGCGGCCGTCGATCCCTACGACTCGATCAGCCGCTTCGACGTCACGCTCTGGGGCATGGCACTCGTCCTCGTGCTCCGCTCCCTGGTGGATCGGCTCTTCTCCTCCCCCGCCGCCGTGGCCCTCGTCCCGTGGACGCTCTTCTTGACCGACTTCTCGTTCCTCTTCGCGGCGAACCCGCAGGCCCACTGGTGGACCGATCTCCTCCGCGGCAACCTGCTCCTTTCCCTCTTCACGTCGAACCCGATCGTCCCCGGCCTCGCGCTGGCCCTGGGTGCGCTCATGGCACTCGAACGCCACCGCGCGGGCGAAGGGCGAGGCTGGCTCTTCCTGGCCGCGGCTCTCGCCCTGGCCCTCCCCTTCTTCAAGGTGTTCCTCGGCGCGCATCTCCTGCTCGGACTCGCCGTCGCCGGCTTCGTCTGCGGGCGGCAGTACCTCGGTCCCCTGCTCGTGGTCGGCGCGCCGTGCGCCGTCGCGACGCTCGCCCTGGCCTTCGGCCAGGGCGGTGAGACCGTGCGGGCCGTCCTGGCGCCACTCGACCTCGTGGCGGTGACGCGGGAGAGCCTCGGCCTCGCTCGGCTCTCGGGCATCGCCCTCGCGGGCTGGGGCCTTTTCTGGATCCTGGCCTCGCTGGGCCTCCGCGTCCTCGGGCTCGGCGAGGCCGTGCGCGCCCTGCGCGCGACCTCCGTCTCCGCGGCCGCCCTCGCCGCGATGGCTCTCTCCGCGTGGCCTCTGGGCCTGCTGTTCCGCGTATCCGCCCTGGAGGTCCTGCCCGGCCAGAAGTTCGTGAACGACGCGGCCTACCTCGTGGAGCAGGGAGGGCCGCTCCTCTGGATCTTCACGACCCTCGCCCTCGTCCGCTTCGCGCGGACGCCCGCGCGAAGAATCGGGGTGGCGGTGGGGGTCGTGGTCCTGGCCCTCCCCACGACGCTCCAGTTCCTGGTCCGGAAATCACAGGAGCCCCCCGACCGCCTTCCCGCGGCGACGGTGCGTGCGATGGACGCCCTGCGCGCCGCCTCCCGGCCGGGCGACGTCGTGATGCAGCGGCCGGGGGGCCGCTATCCCCCCGCCCCCGTGATCCTCGCGGGCCGCCGAGTCCCCTACGAGCGCTTCACCCCCTACCTCACGCAGTTCGCCTCGCGCGCCGATCTCGAGAAGCGGCACGAGGAGGTCTTCCGCTTCTTCCGCACCACGGACGCCGACGAGGCGATGGCGATCGCCAGAAGCCTGGGGGCGCGGTTCCTCTGCCTCTACGGCAGCGACCGCGTGCGCTTCGACCCTGGCGATCGCTTCACTCCGCTGCACGAGGAAGCAGGGGCGCGGCTCTACCGGTTGTCGGTCGACTGACCAGCGGGACTACTCCGTCCGGACGGAGTTACGTTTCTACCGTTCCAGACCGAGTGCTGCATGCGGCTCGACGCCGCGAACGGGCCCGAAGGCCGGCTAGTCGATGAGCACCAGGTCGGGGTGGAGGACGGGCTCGAGGGGCAGTCCCGACACCGCGGGCCCGAAGCCACGAGGAACGGCCAGGGCGAGGAGCGCGCCCTGCTCGTCCAGGACACGCACACGCGGAGGCGGATCCGTGGGGAATCCCTCGAGGACGAGCGACCGGCCCAGGTCGCGGCCGTGGCCGAGAGCGGCGCGGCCTTCCCGGCCGACGCGCACCACGGGCATCTCAGGCAAGAGGCTCGCGAGAGGGATGATCGCGCGTCCGCCGTCCGCGGCGACGGCGTCGAGGGCCACCGCTTCCGTGAGCCCGAACGCCCCCGACTGCAGCCGGCGGAGCGCCGTGAGGTGTCCCCCCGTTCCCAGGGCCTCGCCGAGGTCGCGGGCGAGGGCCCGCACGTAGGTTCCCGGCGAGCAGCGGACCTCGATGGTCAGCTCGTCGCCGTGCCGCTCGAGAAGGTCTAGGGCGTAGACGGTCACGGCGACGGGCTGACGTGGAACGTCACGCCCTTCGCGCGCGAGCTCGTGGGCGCGACGACCCCCCACGTGCTTTGCCGAGAAGACGGGCGGCAGCTGCTCCTGGGCCCCGCGGAGCCGGGAGAGGCCCGCTTGCAGAGCCCCGTCGTCGATCTCGACCGGGTGGACCGGCCCGAGGGGCTCTCCAAGCCGATCGTCGGTGGTGGTGGCGAAGCCCAGGCGCACCGTGGCGCGGTAGACCTTGTCTCCCCCGCCCAGGAATCGCGCGAGCCGCGTCGCCTTGCCCACGCAGACGGGCAGCACGCCCGTCGCGAACGGATCGAGCGTCCCCGTGTGCCCCACACGCCGGACGCGCAGCGCGCGCCGCACCGCGTCCACCACGTCGTGCGACGTGGGCCCCGCGGGCTTGTCGACCACGAGCACGCCGTGGAGCGGGCCCGCCTCCGTCATTCCTCGGGCTCGGGCCCTTCCTTCTCCCGCGTCTCCTCGAGCAGCTGGGCCACGCGCTCGGTGGCGTCGAGCCCGGAGTCGTAGCGGAACTGCAGCTCCGGCGTGTGCTTGAGATGCAGTCGCCGGCCCACCTCACGCCGGAGGAATCCGCTCGACCGCTCCAGGCCTTCCAGCGACTTCTTGCGGTCGGCCTCCGCCCCGAGCACGCCCACGTGGATCCGCGCGAGACGGAGGTCGGGGGTCACCTCCACCCGGGTCACGGTCACGAAGCCGATGCGGGGGTCCTTGAGCTCCGCCGCGATGATGCGGGCGACCTCCTCGCGGATCTCCTCGGCCACGCGCTCCGTGCGACGTGTCACAGCGCCTCGTACTGGGCGTCGAGCAGCTCGATGTTGCGGGCGCTCCCCGCCTCCCCCGCCACGCTGCGCAGCGTGGACTCGAGGTGCACCCCGTCCGTGTTCACGGACACCACGGCGAGCCGCGCGCGCTGCCAGAGGTCCTGGTGCTCGACCTCGGCGAGGGAGACGTTGAATCGGTTGCGGATGCGCGTCTCCAGGCTGCGCAGGGCCTGCCGCTTGTCCTTGAGCGAGCGCGCTCCCGGGAAATGAAGGTCGAGCGTCAGGAGGCCGATCACCATGATCGAACGAGGTTACCCCAATCCCGGCGGCTCAGTCCCGATGCCAGCGCGAACGGAGGAAATGCGCGGCCATCTTGGGCCGGCGATCGCGCGTGAAGACGCCCTTCTGGTTGAGGCCGGCGGCTCGGATGATGCCCTGGCCGGTCTTGAAGTCGGCGAAGTTCCAGACGTGCAGGCCCGCGACGAAGGGCCGGCTCGCGGCCACGTCGAGGTAGCGGCGCAGGAACTCGACCTGGTACTCCTCGGTCCACATCTCCTCGGGCTGGCTGTGGCTTCCCGCCACGGTGTCGGTGCCGAACTCCGTGATCACGATCGGCTTTCCGAAGCGCTCGTGCAGAGCGTCGAGCTCCTTGGCGAGCGCCCCTTGCGGCCGCCTCCAGACGGCCGCCCAGCGAATACCAGCCGTAGTAGCGGTTGACGCTCGTCACGTCGAAGGGAGCGAGCCACTCCAGCGGCCCGTTCATGACACCCGCCATCGTCACGGGACGCGAGGCGTCGCGCGCGCGCGCCTGGTCGTAGAGGGTCGTGAGGAAGCGCTTCCCCGCCTCGACCGCCGCCGCGGGGGGACCGCCGGGAGCCATGGGGTTGCCCGCCATCGGCTCGTTCGCCACGCACCACATGACGACGCTCGGATGGTTCTTGTCGCGCGCGATCAGCTCGTCGAGCGCGCGCTGGCACTGCTCGAGCCGCCGCGCCAGTAGCTCGGGCGAGTCGCCGAAGCCGAGGCTGACGGCGGGGATCTCGTCGATCACGAGGACCCCGAGCCGGTCCGCGAGCGCCATCGCCTCCTCGGAGTACGGGTAGTGCGCGGTGCGGTACGAGTTGGCGCCCACCCAGCGCAGGAGCTCGTAGTCGCGGACGATCAGCGGGACGTTGAGCCCCCGGCCGTTGATCGGGAAGTCCTCGTGCTTGCCGAACCCCGTGAGAGCGATCGGCTTTCCGTTCAGCAGCAGCCGGTCGCCGCTGACCTCGATCGTCCGGATGCCGACGTCGAGCGTGTACGAGTCGGTCGCACCGCGTCCGTCGCCGAGCGTCAGGCTCAGGGAATAGAGGTACGGGTCCTGCGGGCTCCAGAACCGGGCCGCGGGCACCCTGAGCGTGGCTTCCGCAACGCCATCCCGAAAGCGGAGGGACGCCCCGACCGCCCCCAGGCTCGCGCGCCCGCCTCCGCTGTATCCCGCGCTGGCGTTGACGCGGACATCGACGCGCCCGTCGGCGCCCTCGAGGGTCGTACGCACCGTGACGTCCTCGATGTGCGTGGGGGGCACGGAGAACAGGAGGACGGGACGCTGGAGCCCGGCATAGGGGAAGAAGTCGTACGTGGTCGCGGGGTACCCGCCGCTGAGGCCGGCAAAGCCTCCCCCGGAGGGCGAGGGTCCGGCGGGCACGCGGTCCGGCAACGGCTTGTTCTCGACGGCGATCGCGATCGCGGTGGGCTGGTTCCAGGCGATGCGCGCGGTGACGTCGGCGACGAACGGCAGGTGCCCTCCGAGGTGCTCGGCCACGAGCACGCCGTTCACCCACACCTTGGCCGCGTAGTTCGCCGAGCCGACGCGCAACAGCACGCGCTGCCCCCGCCAGGCCTGGGGGATCCAGGTCTCGATGCGATACCACGCGAGCCCCAGGTAGTCGCGCGCATCGTCGAAGAGGTCGTTCCAGCTGCAGGGGACGGCGATCGTCCGCGGCGACGGGAGGGCGTCCCACCAGCGCGCGGCCTCGCCCTCTTCCTTCGGATCGAGCTGGAACTGCCAGAAGCCGGACAGGTCGAGGACGCTCCGGTGCTGGTTCTGCCGCGGATAGAGCAGGCCGCGGGGCGACCCCTGAGCCGTCTGCGGGAGGAGCCCTCCCGCACGAGCCTCACCGGCGCCGAGAGCCGCAGCACCCACGCCCGCCACTGCGGTCTTCCCGAGGAAGTCCCGCCTCGACACTCCGCGGGCCGAAGGGTCGTCGTCGTGGCGCTCGTCCGTCATGGAAGCCTCCGTTCGCCCGGCAACCCGTTCATCAGCACCTGAACGGACTGTGCGTCGGGCCTCGCGTTTTCGCGGTTGACCAGGAAGCGCTGGCCGTCGCCGGTGACGACGTAGCGGTTCCTCCGCTGGTCGGGCAAGCCCACCTCGAAGAGCGGCCGGGGAGGGCCGGCGGCGAAGGAGGGTCCGTGGCTGGTGACGGCAACCGCCTCGAGCGTCCCGGGGCCGGGGCCACCCGATGTGGCCGCGCTGCCCGAGACGTGGACGTAGAACAGCTCCTTGCCATCACGGCGCCACTGGGGCTCGAAGCCGCCGTCGGTCGAGACCTGCCACTTGCCCTGGCCGGCCGTGCCGTCCGGGGAAATGTCCCGCACGTAGATCTCGTGGCGTCCGGACTCGTCCGACCCATAGGCCAGGAACCTTCCATCCGGCGAGAACTGGCCCATGTTCTCCCTGAACTCGGTGGCGAGGAAGGGCATCGGAATCGGTCGAGGCCCTGCGGACATCGGGAGCAAGTGGAGGTCGGGCGGGCCCTGACGCCGGCGGTTGAACACGATCCACCTGCCGTCGGGGGACCAGTGCTCCAAGGAGGCCAGTGCGTCCTTGGACTCGAGCAGGAGCTCGTCGGGTCCGGATCCGTTGGCGAGCTTCTGGTAAAGCTCTCGGCTCGAACGGCGCTGGGACACGAAGGCGATGCGGGTGCCATCGGGTGACCAGGTCGCACTGAAGTCCTCGGCGGCGTCGAAGGTGAGCCTCGTGCGCCCGCCCCGGACGATGTCGAAGATCCAGATGTCCCGATTCCCCTCCGCGTTCCGCACGTCGACGGCCAGGCGCCGCTCGTCCGGGGACAGTGCGGGGTTCGAGTAGGCGGAAGGCTCGCCCAGGGTGCCGAGCTCCTTCCCCGTTCGATCGAGCCACGTGAGGGTCGTGCTCGCCGCGGCCGAGCCGCCGGGGAACCATGCGAGCACTCCGTTCGACGAGATCGAGTATCCCGCCCACGGAACCAGATTGATGATTCCCGAAACCGCGAAGCGGTAGACGGCCGGCTGCACGCTCAAGGAAAGAGGCTCGCCGGTCAGCACGAGCCTCGCGGCGTCGAACCGCTGGGCCATGAGCGCGTCACCCCTCAGATACAGCAGGTAGCCGGGGGGCGCGTAGGCAGCGTTGGTCTCGCTTGCGAGGACTCGTTTGCGCTCGTTCGAGTCCAGGGAGGCGACGTAGATCCCCCGCTTCTCTGGATGCATGTCATCGGACAGGTACAGGTAGTGTCGTCCGTCGGGAAGGAACTGCGGCCAGCACCGGCGAGACTCGCCGTCGTCCCGCTTCCCGAGGAGCTCGGGCGTCCCGCCACCGGCGGGCCGCCGAAAGAGGTCGCCCCGCAGGGAGAGGATCATCGTTCCGCTCGCGCTCCACGTTCCTCCCAGGAAGAAGCCCGCTTCGTCGTACAGGACCTCGGAGAGAACCTCGCTGGCGCCGCCGGAGAGGTCGACCTTCCTCAGCTTGCCTCCGGCCAAGAAGGCGATCTGACGTCCATCCGCGGACCAGAAGGGCTCCACCGCCCCCTCCGTTCCCGGGACGGCGGTCGCCGTGAGCCCGTCGAGCGGGCGCACGTAGAGCTGGCTCCTCCCTTCCGCCGAGGCCCGGAAGACGATCCGCTCTCCGTCCGGGGACACCGCGAGGCCGGCGCTCCCGATGATGGTCGTCTTGTCCGGGACCGGGATCTCGAACCGGGCTGGAAGCCCCGTCGCCGGCGGGACGCGCCGACCTGCGATCGTCCACCCCAGGGCGATACCGGCGAGCAGCGCGAAGAGCGTCGTCACCGCCCCCGCGGACCGGACCTGGCCCCCCTCCGTCACCGCGGCCGGAGCTCGCCCCCCTGTTTCGGCGATCCAGCGCAGCTCGGCGGCGAAGTCGTGCGCGCTCTGCCAGCGGTCGTCGGGATCCTTGGCCAGACACGTAGTCACCGCGCGAGCGAAGGCGGGCGGTATCGAGGGCCGGAGCTCGGAGATCGGCGCGGGGTCGGACGACAGGATCGCGCTCATGACGCCGGCCGGGCTATTCGCCGCAAAGGCCTTGTGACCGGTCGCCATCTCGTAGAGGACGGCGCCCAGGGCGAAGACGTCGGTTCGCGCGTCCGGTTCCTTCCCCTCGAGCTGCTCCGGGGCCATGTAGCGCGGGGTGCCCAGGCGCTCCCCGGCTTCCGTGAGGGTGGGCTCGTTCTCTTCCGCGGGCCTGGTCGGCCGCACCTTCGCGAGGCCGAAATCGAGCAGCTTCGCTCCCGTCTTCGTGAGCATCAGGTTAGCGGGCTTGAGGTCGCGGTGGACGATTCCCTGGCGGTGCGCCCGGTCCAGGGCCTCCGCGATCTCGACCCCGTAGCGAAGAACCTGATCGAGGGGGAGGGGGCCCTTCTTCAGCCGATCGGAGAGCGTCTCGCCATCCAGGTGCTCCATGACCAGGAAGTCGAGGCCGTCCTGGTGGCCGACGTCGTGGAGGACGCAGATGTGGGGATGGTTGAGCGCGGAAATGGCCCGGGCCTCCCGCTCGAAGCGTAGTCGAAGCTCGGGATTCTGGGCGAGGTGCGGCGGCAGGATCTTGAGGGCGACTGTCCTGTCGAGGCGGGTGTCCCTCGCCCGGTAGACTTCACCCATCCCGCCGGCGCCGATGGGCGCGACGATCTCGTAGGGGCCGAGGCGGCTAGCGGGGGCTAGGGGCACGGACGCGCCTCATGCTAGCAGCAACTCGCCCGGAGTCATCGATCGAAGGAGTCCCCGTCGTGCAGGACGTTCCTTAGGATCGACCAGCGGGGCTTTTGCGACGCCGGCGCCCCGCCCAGGATCCAGTGCTCGTACAGCGCGTCGATCGTGCCGTCCTTCTTCTTGAGCTCGATCCACGTCGCGAGGTAGCGCGTCATGTCGAGATCGTGGCGGGCTACCGGGTAGGCGAGGGGCAGGCGGATCTGGAGCGGTTGGGGGACGGCGACGGCGAACGCGGGATGGAGGAGGGTGAGGAACGAGCCGCGCTCGGCGGTGAGGCAGAGGGCGTCCACCGGCTCGCCCCGTGCCGCTCAGGAACCCCTCGACGTCGCGCATCGGCACGGGCATCACCTGGAGGTTCGGGAACTCCCGCTTCAGGACCGTGAGGAAGTAGGGCAGGTCGGGCGCGGCGACCCGCAGGCCCGCCTGCGCCCGCACCCACTCCGCGCTCGAGAACTCCGCGCGGCGATGGTCCCGCACCACGAACGCGAGCGTCTCGTCGAGGTAGGGCGGCGAGAAATCGAGCTGGCCGGTCCGGCGCGTGATCATGAAGACGCCGCCCATGACGAGGTCGTAGCGGCCGGCCTCGAGCGCCCCCGCGAGGCCCTTCGCGGGGCACCGGCGCGAGCTCGAGCGCGACCCCGAGATCGCCGGCCAGCGTGTAGGCCATCTCGACGTCGAAGCCCACGAGCTCGCCGCGCGCGTTGAAGAAGCTGTAGGGGGCCTGCCCCTCCACGTATCCGACGCGGATGCGCCCCCGCTTCCGCACCGCGGCGAGCACCGACGAATCGTCCGGGGGCGGAGGAAGCGGCAGGGGCTCCGGCACCTCCTTCCGGACGACCGCCGGCTCGGCGGGCGCGTGGAGCAGGCCCATCTCCCGGGCCAGTCGATCGCCCTCGTACGTCCCCGCGCCGATGGCGCGGAAGCGCGAGGCCGAGGGCGGCCACGGTGGCCGCGGCGAGGCCGGTGGTGAGGACCAGCTCGCGAAGGATCCGGGCCGGAGACAGCCGGAGCTGGCCCCGGAGGGCATAGGTCCCCACGAGCGCGAGAACGACCATGTGCATCGCGGCGGCGAGCGTGCCGAACCGGGCGCTCACGACGCTCGTGGCGAGGAAGAGCTGAAAGGTGTCCGCGGGCACCCGCAGCGAGATCGAGGAGGAACGGGATCGCCCCGTTGACGCTGCCGAACAGGCTCACCACGCCCGCCCCGAGAAGGCGAGGATAGTCGGCGGCTCGAAGCGTCGTCTCCGAGTACCAGGCCGCGAAGAGGACGAAGCTCAGGGAGAGGAGCTTGGCCGCGTGCGGGAAGTTGTAGAACGCGGGCACGATCACCTCGGGCATCGCGATCTCCGGATCGTCGGGGCCGCCCGCTTCGGCGAGAAGCTCCTTCGAGCGGTCGATCAGCGTGGGCAGGACGACGAAGAGGTCGCCGGTCATGAAGGCGGTGATCAGGACGTCCTTCGTCGACTGGAGCACGCGAAGGGCGGGGATCGGGGTGACGCACGCCACGAGGGTCGGGAAGACGTACAGCGTGAGGAAGAGGGCGATCACGCCGTAGGCGAGGAGGTAGACGCGGAGCCGGGCGAGCTGTCGGGCGTCCACCGTCCCCACGAAGTGCGCGGCGATGGCGAAGACGCCGATGGGCGTGAGGCGGATCATGAAGCGATTGGCGCGGGCGAGCGCCCGCTCGAGGACGTCGAGCGACGCGAGGAGCGGCTCCCGCCTCTCGACGCCCATGAGCGCCACCCCGAGGATCACGCTGAACAGGACCACGGCGGGCACCACGTTGTTCGCGAGCGCATGGAACGGGTTCGCGGGCACGTAGAGCGAGACGAGGTCGAGGCTCGGCCGGTCCTCCACGAGGGTGGTGCTGAAGAAGGACGCGGTCTCGATGGCGGGGAAAGGCGAGGGGCACGAGGAGCACGGCCCCGAGGGAGACGCCCAGAGCACGAGTGTTATCGCTCCCACCCGCAGGAAGAGGATCTTGGCGCGCGCGGGAGTCGAGGCTGCCGATGCCCGCGACGAGCGACACCGTCAGGTAGGGCAGGACGGTCATCTCGAGGAGGCGGACGAAGCGCGTCGGCGGCGACGCGGAAGGGTTCGGCCCGCTCCCCGAGGAAGAGCCCGGTCGCCGCTCCGAGCGCCGAGCCCGACCAGGATCTTGGCGGTGAAGCTCATGGCCGGGCGGGCCCTCCCCGGACGAACGCTTACGTCAGCGTGTCCTTCACCCGCTCCGTCGTGAAGAACTCGATCACGTCGCTGGGCTTCACGTCGTTGTACCCGGCGATGCCGATGCCGCATTCGAGGCCGACCTTCACCTCGCTCGCGTCGTCCTTGAAGCGCTTCAGCGACGAGACCTTTCCGGTGTGGATGACCACGTTGTCGCGCAGGAGGCGGACCTGGGCGCTGCGGTTCACCTTGCCGTCGCTCACGAAGCAGCCCGCGATCGTCCCCACCTTGGAGATCTTGAAGGTGTCGCGCACCTCCGCCGCCCCCAGGCGAATCTCGCGGAGCGTCGGCTCGAGCAGGCCCTCCATGGCCTTCCGGATATCCTGCACCGCGTCGTAGATGACGGTGTAGAGGCGGACCTCGACCTCGTCGCGCTCGGCGATCTCCGCGGCCTTCCTCTCCGGCCTCACGTTGAAGCCGATGACGACGGCGTTGGAGGCGGCGGCGAGGAGCACGTCGCCCTCCGTGATCGCGCCCGCCCCGGAGCGGATGATCCGCAGCTTGATCTTCTCCTGGGGCAGCTTCAAGAGCTGGTCGCTCACCGCTTCCAGCGAGCCCTGCACGTCCGCCTTCACCACGAGGGGCAGCTCCTTGATCTGGCCCTCCGCGATGGCGCGGCCCAGGTCCTCGAGGCGGATGCGCGATGACGCCGCCATCGCCTTCTCGCGCAGCTTGAGCTGGCGGAAGCTCACGATGGACTGCGCCTTCAGGCTGTCCGTGACGGACAGGAGCTGGTCGCCGGGCTCGGGCAGGGCCTGCAGCCCCAGGATCTCCACGGGGGTGGACGGCCCCGCGGACTTGAGCCGCGCACCGCGCTCGTCCACGAGCGCGCGCACCTTGCCCGTAACCGCACCCGCGACCACGGTGTCCCCCACCTCCAGGGTGCCGTCCTGGACGAGGACGGTGGCCACCGGACCGCGGCCCTTGTCGAGCCGCGCTTCGAGCACGGTGCCCAGCGCTTCCTTCTTGGGATTCGCCTTCAGCTCCTGAAGGTCGGCCACGAGGAGGAGCATCTCCAGCAGCTGCTCCAGGTTCTGCTTCTTCTTCGCGGAGACGTTCACGAAGACCGTGCTCCCTCCCCACTCCTCGGGCATGAGCCCGCGGTCGGAGAGCTGCTGCTTCACGCGGTCCGGCTGGGCTTCCGCTTTGTCGATCTTGTTCACCGCGACCACGATGGGCACGCCCGCGGCCTTGGCGTGGTCGATGGCCTCGAGCGTCTGCGGCATCACCCCGTCGTCCGCCGCCACCACGAGCACCACGATGTCCGTGACCTTGGCTCCGCGGGCGCGCATGAGCGTGAACGCCTCGTGGCCGGGAGTGTCCAGGAAGACGACCTTCCGCGTCCCCACGTCCACGTGGTAGGCCCCGATGTGCTGCGTGATTCCGCCCGCCTCTCCCGCCGCCACCTGGGTCTCGCGGATCGCGTCGAGGAGCGAGGTCTTTCCGTGGTCCACGTGGCCCATGACCGTGATCACGGGGGCGCGGGTCACGAGGTCCTCGGCCCGGCTCTCTGTGGTCTGGACCTGGACGAGCTCCTCCTCGAAGGACTGAACGCCGGCGTCGTAGCCGAACTCCTTGCAGATTTCGATGGCGAGCGCGGGCTCGATGCTCTGGTTCATCGTGGCCATGATTCCGCGGGTGAGCAGGGCCTTGATGATGTCCCGGGACTTGACGTCGTCCATCTTCTCGCCCAGCTCCTTCACGGTCACGCCCTCGGAGAGCGTGATCTTGCGGAGGGGCCCGGTGTACGCGGCACGCTCCTTCTCGACGGGGGGAGCGATCGAGCGCTTCTCGCGGTCCTTCGCGCGCGGCGCGGGGCGCCCCGCGGGTCGGGGGATGGGAGCGGGAGCGGGTCGGGCGGGGATCGCCGATACCGGCCGCAGACCGGGCACGCCCAGGCGGCCCGGGGCCACGGCATGGGGCGAGCGCGGCAGGGGGGTTCCCCCGATGGGATGCGGGCTCGTCGGATGCGGCCCCACCGGCCGGGGGGGTGCGATCGGCCGAACGGTCCGCGCGATCGTCGGGGCCGTCACCGTCGGGCGCGCGATCACGGGCGCCGCCGCCACCGCCGAGACGGGAGCGGAGGGCGCGGCCGCTGCGGCCGCCCCCGCGGGTGCTATGGGGCGAACGGGGCCCGTCACCACTCGCGTGGTGGTCACCGAGGTCCGGGCGGGAGCGGCGGGAGCCGCCGCCGGAGCGTGCCCCTGCGCGGTAGGAGCGGCCGGAGCCGCCGGCACGAAGGCTTCCTCGGCCTCCTCGATCGCCTCTTCCTCGGCCTCCATCTCGTCCAGGGGAAGGGGCGGGGGTGTCGACACCTTCGGGGCGAGCCGGGGCGCGCCGGGAGCGTGGAGCAGCGCCGGAGGCGGCTCGTCTACGCCCACTGCCTTCGCCACCGATTCCTTCTCCACTTTCCCCTTACCGCGCTTGCGCGCTTCCGCCGCGGCCTTGGCCGCGGCCGCCGCCTCCTCGCGGGCGGTCCGCTCCGCCTCGATCCGGGCCTGGAGCACGCGCTGCTGCTCGTCGCGCTCGGCCTCGTCTTCCTCGCTGCCGTAGATCCGCTTCTTGCGGGCGGTGAGGGCGTCGATCTTGAGGGCTCGCTTCAGCTTGTCCGCGGTGTCCTCGTCGATGGAGCTCGACGCCGTCTTCACGTCGATCCCGAGCTTCTTCAACCGTTCGATGATGTCCTGGCTCTGCAGGCCCAGGTCTCGTGCGAGGTTGAAGACCCTAACGTTGCCCATCCGTACCACCCTCCTCACCCGTCTTGTCGGCGCCCTCGCCCTCTCCGGCTCCCTCCGTCACCGCCGCGGGCTCTCCCTCAGGCGCGCCTTCGCTCTCCGCGGCCGCGGCTTCCTGCCTCTCGGCTTCGAGCCGCTCCGCTTCCGCCGCCTGCTCCGCGGCAAGGGCTTCCAGCCTCTCCGCCTCCAGCCTCTCCGCCTCCAGCCGCTCCGCTTCCGCGGCGGCCTCGGCGTCCCGGCTGTCCCACTCCGCCTTGGCCGCGGTGGCGGCCTCCCGCACCTTCTCCACGGTCTTGGGCCCGATCCCCTCGATCGTGAGGAGCTCGTCGTCCGTCATCTCCAGGACGTGGCCGACCCCCGCGATGCCGGAGTCGATGAGCTTCTGGATGATCTTCTCGCTCACCCCGTGGGGCTCCAGGCTGCGGAGCTCGTCCACGATCCGGGCCATGCGCGCCATCTCCGCCTCGACCTCCTGGCGCTTCTCCTCCTCGCTCTTGATGTCGATGCGCCAGCCCACGATCTTGGCGGCGAGGCGGACGTTCTGGCCCTTCTTGCCGATGGCGAGGGAGAGCTGCTTGTCCTCGACCACCACCTCCATGATCCGCTGCTCGTCGTCGAGCACGGACACCCGGCTCACCTTGGCCGGGGAGAGCGCGTTCACCACGAAGGTCGCGGGGTCGTCGTTCCACTCCACGATGTCGATCTTCTCGCCCCGGAGCTCGCGAATGATGGACTGCACGCGCGTCCCCTTCATGCCCACGCACGCCCCCACGGGGTCCACGTCGCGCTCGCGGGAGACGACCGCGACCTTGGCCCGCTCCCCCGCCTCGCGCACGCAGCCCCGGATCTGGACGGTGCCGTCGTAGATCTCCGGCACTTCCATCTCGAAGAGCTTGATGAGCAGGGCGGGATCGGTCCGGCTCACGACGACCTGCGGCCCCTTCGCGGACTTCATGACCTTGGTGATCGCGACGCGGATGCGGTCGCCCGTCTGGTAGGTCTCGGCGCGGCTCTGCTCCTTCCTGGGGAGCACCGCCTCCGCGCGCCCGAGGTCCACCACGAAGTCGCCCATCTCCTGGCGCTTGATGATGCCGTTCACGACCTCGCCCACCCGGCCCGAGTACTCGGCGAACACGTTGTCGCGCTCCGCCTCCCGGACCTTCTGGAAGATGACCTGCTTCGCGGTCTGGGCCGCGATGCGCCCGAGGACGTCCGTGGGCTTCGGAAACTCGATCTCCTGGCCCACCTCGGCCTCGGGGATGAGCTTCTGCGCCTCGTCGAGCCCGATCTGCGTCTCGGGGATCTCGACGCTCTCCACGATCTGCCGCACCGCGAAGACCTCGATGGTGCCCGTCTCGTTGTTGAAGCGGCTGCGGAGGTCCTCAGCACCCTTGTAGTATTTCTTGGACGCGGTGAGGATCGCGTCCTCGATCGCGGCAATGATGACTTCCGGATTGATGTTCTTCTCGCGGCTGATCTGCTCGATCTGCTGTCGGAGCTGGCTTGC
This sequence comes from uncultured Acidobacteriota bacterium, assembly GCA_963742595.1. GTDB lineage: Bacteria > Acidobacteriota > Vicinamibacteria > Fen-336 > Fen-336 > CAVPGH01. The sequence goes on from CAVUMT010000005.1 coordinate 1,171,689, forward strand.
CATGGCTGCCTGCGTCAGTTCCTCGGGAATTCCACTTCCAGACGGCCGTGGGAGATCCGGGAGAAGGGGATCCGGGCCTGCGATCCTTCCTTCTCCAGGGTGACGGTGACGATCCCGTCCTCGACCGAAGCGAGGCGTCCCGTCCAGTGCCGGCGGCCGTCCACCAGTTCGTAACTCGAGATCCGGGCCAAGCGACCGATGAACCGCCTGTAGTCGGCCTCGGTCTTGAGGGGTCGATCCAGCCCCGGGGACGAAACTTCGAGGGTGTAGGCGGACGGGATGGGATCCTCGGCGTCGAGGATGGCCGAAACCTCCTCGGAGACCGACTTCAGGTCGTCGAGCCCGACGCCGCCTTCCTTGTCCACGAACAACCGGACGAGGTGGCTGCCGCCCATACGCTTGATCTCCAAGTCCGTGAGCTCGTAGCCCCTGGACGTGGCGACCCGCTCCGCGACTGCCCTCACCCTATCCACCATGCTTTCTTGTCCCACCGCCCGTCGTCCAAAAAAAAGAGTGGGTGGAAACCCACTCTGGTGCAACTCCAGGAGCCGGAAAGAGCAGTATAGCAGCGGGTTGGCTCCCTCGCAAGAGGATGCGGAATGTGCGAATCAGGCTAGACGATCCGGGCCACGAGGTCGTAGGGGTGCGCTTCCGTGACCTCGCAGGTGACGAACGTCCCGGCCTCCGCCGTCCCGTCCGTGATCAGGACCTGGCCGTCGATCTCCGGCGCTTGCGCGGCCGTTCGGCCGCGCAAGACGAGATCCGTGTCCTCGTGCGTCCCCTCCACCAGGACCTCCAGGCGCTGCCCCACCCGGCCTCGGTTCTTCTGGGCCGAGGTCCTCTTCTGAAGCCCGAGCAGCCGGCGCCGACGTGCCTCCTTCGTGCGCTGGGGCACCCGGTCCGGGAGGTCGAAGGACGCCGTCCCCTCCTCGTCCGAAAATGTGAACACTCCCACGTTGTCGAACGCCGCGGCTCTCACGAAGCCGAGCAGCTCCTGGAAGTCGGCTTCCGTCTCCCCGGGAAAGCCCACGATGAAGGAGGTCCGGATCGCCACCCCGGGCACGCGCCCGCGGATGCGCTCGATCATGCCCAGCAGGTTCCCCCGCCCCGTCGGGCGCTTCATGCGCTTCAGCACGGGCTCGCTCGCGTGCTGCAGCGGGATGTCCACGTACTTCACGACCTTCTCCGCCGAGGCCATCGCGTCGAGGATGGCGTCGCTGAGCGTCGCGGGATAGGCGTACATCACGCGGATCCACCGGAGGCCGTCGATGCGGTCGAGCCGCCGCAGGAGGTAGGCGAGGCCGTCGCGGATCCCGTGGTCGAGGCCGTAGCGCGTGGAGTCCTGGGCCACGAGCACCACCTCGCGCACGCCGCGCGCAACGAGCCCCCGCACCTCGGCCACCACGTCCTCCACGTTGCGGCTGCGGTGCTTGCCGCGGAGCGTGGGGATGATGCAGAACGAGCAGGTGTAGTCGCAGCCCTCGCTGATCTTCACGTAGGCGAGCCAGGGAGGGGTGGCGAGCACGCGCGGCGCCGTATGGTCGTAGACCCACGTCGGGACCTCGCCCTCGTCGAGCGAGGTGGCCTCCCCCGAGACCGCGCGCACGATCTCCTCCACCTGGCCGGTGCCCAGCGTGGCGTCGATCTCGGGGATCTCCCGGCGCAGCTCCGCGTCGTAGCGCTGGCTCAGGCAGCCCGTCACTACGAGGCGCTTGGCCTTTCCCGTCTCCTTGAGCCGCGCCATCTCGAGGATCGCGTCCACGGATTCCTGCTTGGCCCTGTCGATGAAGGCGCAGGTGTTCACGACCACCACGTCCGCGGCGGCGGCCTCGCTCACGAGGGAGTACCCCGCCTGCTGCAGGCGCCCCAGCATCACCTCGCCGTCCACGAGGTTCTTGGGGCAGCCGAGACCGACCATGCCGACGGCGTCGTTCTCAGTGCGCCCTCTCCGGGGAGTCGATCTGGTTGCCCCACTCGCGGAGCTTCTCGCGGTCGCTCGCCGCGTACAGCTCGTCGCCGAGGTCCGCGATCTGGTCGCCGATCCCTCCGAGGACCTCGAGCTCCTCGCCCTGCTGCGCCATGAGCGAGAGGTGATGGGCGACGGCGTCGAGGCGCGGCACCGCCTTGTCCATCGACAGCAGGAGCCCTTCCACGAGCTCCACCAGGGCTTTGCGGCTCAGCCCGTCGTGCCACGTCGGTTCCAAGAGCACCTCCTCGCCTGCGGCTCTTCCCGGTCGCCGGGGGAACGGTCATCTTATCGTCTCCGCGCTCCGATTGCGACCTCGCTCCCGGTATAATCCCCGTCCATGTCCACGGGAGCCAAGATCGCCATCGGTTGCGCCGTCGTCGTCGTGCTCGGAGGGATCGTCTTCGTCGTCGCCCTGGGAGGCGCCGCCTGGTGGCTCAAGGGCAAGACGGAGGAGATCGCGGGCAACATCGTGGAGAAGTCGGGCGAGATCGAGGCCTACCAGAAGCAGGCCAACGCCCACCCCTTCACGGAGCCCGCGGACGGGGTCCTCTCGGAGCCGCGCTTCCTGAAGTTCATGGAGGCGCGCAAGGCGATCTACGACGTCTACGTGAAGCACGAGGCCTACTTCGAGACGGCGAAGGACAAGAAGGAAGCCGACTTCTCCGACGTCACCAAGTTCGCGGGCTTCGTCACGGACGTCCAGCTCGCCCAGGCCAAGGCCCTCGCCGCCGCCGGCATGAGCGAGGGCGAGTACCGGTTCATCCAGACCGCCGTGTACAAGTCGATGTGGGCCGCGACCACCGTCCGGGACACGGGCAAGCAGCCGGACGAGCTCATCGCGGAGGCCACCCGCCAGCTGGGGGAGGCGGCCCGGGAGCTGGAGAAGGCCGGGGCCGCGCAGGGATCGCCCTCCGCCGAGAAAGAGGTGCGCGACGCGGAGGCGGCGGTCTCGGAGCTCGCAAAGGGAACGGAGGGCCTCGCCGTTCCCCCCGCGAACCTCGAGCTCTTCCGCAAGCACGAGGCGGACATCAAGAAGTACGCGATGTCGGGGCTCGGCCTCTTCGGTCTCTGATCACGGCGGGGCTCCGGACGGCGCCGCCCCACGAATGTCACACGACGGCAAACCTCTTGCCTCGCTTGCCCGGGGCGGCATATATTCCGGCCACGACACGTCATTCGGACGAGCAGCCGCAAGGGGGCGTGTGAGACTACTCCCGGGAGGAAATCCAGACATGAAGCGAATTGCCGTATTCGTTTGCGCCGCCTTGTGCGTCGCGGTGGGCGTCCAGGCCCAGACCAGCATCACCACGGGGACGATCCAGGGAAGCGTCCTCGATCCCCAGGGCGCCGTCGTGCCCGGCGCCGAGGTCGAGGTCCGCAATCTCGATACGAACTTCCGGAGAACGATCACCACCGGACCGGAAGGCCGATTCGTGTTCCTGCAACTCCCGCCCGGCCGCTACACGGCCACCATCACGAAGCAGGGCTTCGGCACCCTGGTCCAGGACGGCATCAGCCTCACGGTCGGCCAGGCCGTGAACCTCTCGCCCACCATGAGCGTGTCGGGAGGGCAGGAGACCGTCACCGTGACCGGCATCCCCACGGTGGACACGTCTCGCACCGAGGTGAGCAACACCCTCAACGAGACCACGATCGCCTCCACGCCCGTTCTCGGGCGGAAGTTCGAGGACCTGCTCACCCTCACCCCCGGGGTGAGCGTCGTGCAGGGCCCGGACGGTGACGAGATCACCTTCGCCGGCCAGCGCGGCGTCTTCAACAACATCAGCCTCGACGGCGGCGACTACAACAACGGCTTCTTCGGCGAGCAGATGGGCGGACAGCGCGCGGCCATCGACATCACCCTGGAGGCGGTGAAGGAGTTCCAGGTGGTGGCCCAGGGCGCGCCCGCGGAGTTCGGGCGGACCGCGGGGGGCGTCGTCAACGTCATCACGAAGTCGGGAACGAACGACATGCACGGGAGCCTCTTCTACTTCCAGAGGCTCGAGGCCCTGACCTCCGACACCTCGGACGGCAAGCCCCTCCAGGACTTCCACCGCGAGCAGTTCGGGGGCACGCTCGGCGGGCCCCTCGTGAAGGACAAGGCGTTCTTCTTCGTAGCCGCGGAGGCGATCCGGGAGAACCTGCAGCGTCCGAACCTGTCGGAGTCGCTCGGATCGTGCCCCGTCTCCAATCCCACCATCGGAGCCAACGAGTCTCTCATCAACGGCAACGGAGAATGCCAGCGCCTGGCCCTCCTGAACTTCTTCCGCACCACGCGCGGACAGGACGAGGGCCTGCCCATCGACCACGAGATCGACAACAAGGCGCTCCTCTTCAAGCTGGACTGGCTGCTCAACAGCAACAACAACCTGTCCGTCTCCTACAACTTCAACTACTCCAAGAACACGAACCAGACCTTCGACGTCCCCACCTACGGCAACTCCGCCAACGGCATCGAGGGTCCGTCCAAGATCAACGTGGCCAACCTGAACCTCTTCACCACCCTGTCCGCCACGAAGCTCAACGAGTTCCACATCACGTACTCGCGGGAGGACCGGCCGCGGTCCGCGATCGACTCCAACGTCCCCGCGGACACCGCCATGGGCTTCGGCCCCACCTTCCGCTTCGGCAACCCGTTCTTCCTCGGCCCCAACATCGACGAGCTGATCACGCGGTGGCAGTTCAAGGACAACCTCTCGATCGTGAAGGGACGCCACACCTTCAAGGTCGGCGGGGAGTGGCTGCACACGCGCAACGAGCAGATCTTCCGGGGCTTCTTCGAGGGCCGGTACATCTTCGACAGCGTGACGGGTTTCCTGCGCTACGCCTCCCCGGCGGCGACGGGCGGCTTCGGGCCCGCGACCGTCGGCTGCTCGAACGGCACCTACGTGACCGCGCCCACCGCCTGCCCCGCGGGAACCAGCACCACGGGCGGCCCCCTCCTCTTCTACCTGCAGAGCAGCGACAACAGCGGCATCGCCACCGACGCCGCGGGGGCTTCGGACATCTCGAACGACGAGTTCGCCCTCTTCGTCCAGGACAAGTGGCAGGTGCGCCCCAACATCACCCTGAACCTCGGCATCCGCTGGGACGCGCAGTACATGCCGGAGACGGTGGATCCGAGCACCACGGCCTTCGCGCAGTTCCTGAACAACCCCGGCTTCCCGTCCGACGGGACGATCCCCGACCAGACCGCGCAGTTCCAGCCTCGCTTCGGCATCGCCTGGGACGTGAGAGGCAACGGCAGGTCCGTCATCCGCGCGAACGCGGGGCTCTACTACGCGCGGCAGAACATGCTCAGCCAGGTCGGCTCCGTCACCACGAACGGCATCCAGCAGAAGAGCGACTTCTCGAGCACCGCGAACCGGCTGGCCTTCGGCGCTCCCACCCCCACCTGGCCGAACATCCTGCCACCCTCGCCGGTGCCGCCGGGGACGTTCCCGTTCTTCACGGGCGTGCGCGTGTTCGACCGCGACTACAAGAACCCCCGGATCTTCACCTGGAACGTCGCCTACGAGCAGGAGCTCGCCCCCAACTGGTCGGCCTACGTGGACTTCACCTGGGCCAAGGCCGAGCGCCTCACGCGGTTCCTGAACTACAACGTGCACGGGACGGCGGCCGCCACCAACCAGCCGCCCACGCGTGATGCGACGACCTACACGGGCGGCAACCCCTACGAGCCCTTCCTCGGCGACGTCTTCGTCACGAACAGCCGGGGCGAGTCGCTCTACAAGGGCGGAACGATCGGGCTCCGGAAGCGCTTCTCGGACAAGTACCAGCTCGAGGCCAACTACGTGCTGTCGAAGGACGAGGACGACGACTCCAACGAGCGCGACCCCTTCACCGACCGCTCCTTCAACTTCTACGACCTGGGCCAAGACTACGGTCCGTCCGACCGCGACATCCGCCACAAGTTCAACTTCTTCGGCTACGCCGAGCTCGGCCCCATCGAGGCCACCGCCCGCATCCAGGCCCGCTCCGCCCAGCCCTTCACGACCTCGCCGCGCGTCCTGAACGGCGACGACCGCGGACGCAACTGGGACAGGAAGGACAACAAGTACTTCACGTTCGACTGGCGCGTGCAGTGGCCGATCAAGCTCGGCAAGGACATGGTCCTGATGCCGATCCTGGAGATGTTCAACACGTTCAACAGCGCGAACAACATCAACACGCTCACGACGCCCGCGCTCTTCGACTTCAACGGCTTCCTGCGCCTGGGCGTGGGCGACCCGCGGCAGATGCAGCTCGCGGTGAAGTTCACGTTCTAGCCGGCCCGGCCGTTCCGGAGGGGGGTGCCTGTCGGCACCCCCCTTTTTCGTCTAGGCCAGGCGCTCGACGATGCGCCGCGCCGCCGATTCCGCGCCGGAGAGATCCGGGACCTCGGGCCGCGACGCCCCGAACACCTCCCGTAGCGGCGCCTCCAGGCGGCCCGCCCGAAGGTCCGCGTTCCCCACGTAGGCCGTGGGCAGGTAGCTCTTCATCTCTCCGACCATGACCTCGTACTCGGGGAAGTCCCCCCGTTCCGTGTAGACGAGACGGGTGCCCGCGGCGATGGCGTCGGTCACGATCCCGTAGCCGGGCTTGGTCACGATCGCGTCCGCGCCGCCGACAATGTCTAGGAACGACAATCCTCGCGCGGTGAGGACGCGATCGCTCAGAGCCATTACGTTCGTGGGCAGGTCCCGCCCGTCCGTTTCGACCAGGAACACGAACTCACTGAGCGGCGCGAGCACTCCCGGGTCAAAGTCAGGAGAGGCGATCCCCCCGAAGGACACGAGGACCGCGACGTCGGCCTCCGCGAGTCCGAGTGCCCGGCGCGTCTCCTCGCGAGGGCGTCGCTGGGGGCGCGCCACCATGGGGATCCGCTCGCGCACCGGGAATGCCGACAGGTCGCCGGAAAAGGGAAGCTGGAGAAGGAGACCGGCACTGGAGTAAGCCTCGCGCGCCGCGTCCGACGGCTCGCGAAAGGCGGGGACGCGGCGCGCGAGGTGTGCGTAGATCCAGTCCCACGAGAAGTTCGTGACGCCCACGCTCGGCACGCCCGCGGCCGCCGCCGCGGTGAAAGCGAGGGGCGGGATGTCCGAGACCACAACGCCCGCGCGCGCCTTGCGCAGCCATGCCGCTTCCCGGGAGACGCGCGCGGGCGTCTCTTGCTCGAATGCACGCCATCGGTCGATCGTTTCCGCTTCGTCGATCGTCAGGGCGTCCTTCTGAGCCAGTCCCACGTCGCACTGGACGGCGCGGTACTGGAACGGCTCTGAAACGGACTCACGGAAAATGCGCTCCGGAGCCAGGGAGACGACACAAATGGGCAGGGTCGGCTCAAGTACGCGCACCGCGCGCAGGACGTGCGCGGTGCGCGTGGCGTGGCCAAACCCATGCCCCGAGACGTAGGCGGCGAGCACGCCTCCCGCCTTCAGGGGTAGATGCGGTAGAGCATGCGCGGGAAGGCGATGGTTTCGCGGAGGTGCTCGAGCCCGCAGATCCAGGTTACGAGGCGCTCGATGCCCATGCCGAAGCCGGCGTGGGGCACGGTCCCGTACTTGCGCAGGTCGAGATACCAGCGGAACGACTCCTCGGGGAGCTCGTGCTCGTGGATGCGCTTCAGGAGCAGCTCGCCGTCCGCGAGCCGCTCTCCCCCGCCCACGATCTCGCCGTAGCCCTCGGGGGCGAGCACGTCCGCGGAGAGCGAGAGCTCGGGCCGCTCCGGGTCCGGGGCCATGTAGAAGGCCTTGATCGCCGACGGGAAGCGGTGCACCACCACCGGGCGGTCGTGGGCCTCCGCGATGACCGTCTCGTCCGTCCCCCCGAAATCGCTCCCCCACTGCGTGGCCGAGCCCTTGGACTGGATGAGCTTGATCGCGTCGTCGTAGTGCAGGCGCGGGAAGGGCGCCGCAACGTTCTCGAGCTTGGCGGTGTCGCGCTCGAGCGCTTTCAGCTCCTCCTTCCGCGTCTCGAGCACGCGGGCGACCACCGAGCAGACGAGGCCCTGGGCGAGCACGATCGCGTCCTCGAGGTGCGCGTAGGCCATCTCGGGCTCCACCATCCAGAACTCGGTGAGGTGGCGCCGGGTCTTCGACTTCTCGGCCCGGAACGTGGGGCCGAAGCAGTAGACCTTGCCGTGGGCGGCGGCGGTGGCCTCGTTGTAGAGCTGGCCGCTCTGCGTCAGGTAGGCCGTGCCCTCGTCGAAGTAGGGCACGCCGAAGAGTGTCGTCGTGCCCTCGCAGGCCGCGGGGGTGAAGATCGGCGTGTCCACGAGCGTGTAGCCCTGGTCGTCGAGGTAGTCGCGAGTGGCCTTGACGACGGCGTGGCGGATCCGGATCACCGCGTGCTGCCGCTGCGAGCGCAGCCACAGGTGGCGGTTCTCCATGAGGAAGGCGGTGCCGTGGTCCTTGGGCGTGATCGGGTAGTCGTGCACGGCCTGGAGCACGGTGAGGCCGCCGACGTCGATCTCGTACCCTCCGGGAGCGCGCTTGTCCTCGCGCACCTTGCCCACGAGCTCGAGCGACGACTCCTGGCCCGCCTTGTCCGCCGCCTCCCAGGCCTCCGGGGGCACCGTGGCCTTGGAGACGACGGCCTGGGCGAAGCCGCTGCCGTCGCGCACGATCAGGAACTGCAGCTTGCCGCTGCTCCTCTTGTTGTGGACCCAGCCTTGCACGCGGACTTCCTGTCCCGCGTGCGCGCGGAAATCGCCGATGCGAACGGTCTCCAAGGTCTTCGTCTCCTTAATCTACGTCGTTCAGGCCAGCTCTTCGACGTGCCGGGCGAGAGCGCGCAGAAGTCCGGCGAGCTCCGGGTGGCGGGCGAGGTTCCGGCGGGCGTGGGCGAGGGTGCGCGGGATGTAGGGCAGGTAGACCTGGTTGCCCCGCACCGTCGCCATGTAGCCGAACGTGCCGAGGGCCTTCAGGTTCCTCTGCACGGACATCAGCTCGAAGCGCCTGAAGAAGACCTCGCGAGGCTCCCCGGGCGCCGCCTTCTGACGGAACTCCTCGGCGAGGCCGGCCACGAGCTCTTCCGGGACGTCCACGTAGGCGTCGCGGAGAACGGAGGCGAGGTCGTAGGTCACGGGCCCCATGCGCGCGTCCTGGAAGTCGATCCAGAAGAGCCGTTCGCGATGGAGCATGAGGTTGCGGCTGTGGAAATCGCGATGACAGAGCACGCGCGGCCAGGAGGCGACCTCCGCGGCGAGACCATGGAAGCCCTCGGACACCGTGGCCCGGTCTTCCACGGAAAGGTCCGCGCCCCGCAGCCCTTCCACGAAGTGCTTCAGGAAGTAGTGCAGCTCCCAGGACAGCTTCTCGATGTCGAACGCGATCTGGAACGAGGGCGCGCGCTGGGGGCCCCGGGCCGCTTCCCGCTGCAGCAGGGCGAGGTGGTCGAGGGCGTCGCGGTAGAGATCCTCCCATCGCGGGGGGAGGCGTCCTTCAGGACCTCCTGGAGCGTGAGGTCGCCGAGGTCCTCGAGCACGAGGATCCCCCGCGTCCCGTCCGTCTCCACGATCGCGGGCACGGGGAGCCCCCAGGAATCGAGCAGGCCGTGGACGGCGACGAAGGAGAGGTCCTCGGGGTCGAAGGGCTCGGGATGGAGGGCGAGCACGTGCGAGCGCCCGCCCTCGCGCAGGCGGAAGTACCGGCGGGTGGAGGCGTCGCCGGACATCGGCGTGACCTCCACGGCGGAAGCCGCCTGCCCCCGGCGTTCCGCGAGGAAGCCGTAGACCAGCTCCAGCCCGTCCTCGGTCACGACATCCTTACCCACGCCTCGTGTCCTTTCACTCGTCCCTGACTTCGGGGCAGCGCATCCGGAGCAAAGACCACGACGCCGCTCGCCCTCTCGTCCGGGCCCACCGTGGCCCCGCTCGTCACGATCGAGCCCCGAACGCGAGCGCCGGGCGCCACCACCGCGTCCTCCCAGAGTACGCTCCGTGCCACGAGGGCGCCCGCTCCCACGCGCGCCCGCGCTCCCACGACCGAGTCCTGGATCCGAGCCCGCGGTTCGACCCGGGCGAGGGGATGGACGATGGCACCCTCGCCCCGCCGCGCGAGCAGCCGCAGCTGCGCGGCCAGGTACAAGCGCGGGGCGCCGAGATCGTACCATGCGCCCCGAACGCGCACTCCTTGCAGGACTTCACCTTCCTCGATGAGCGGACCGTACAGGTCGAGGATGTCCGATGCGCCCTCGGGGAGCCGATCGAGGAGGACGGGGTCGAGGACCTGGACGCCGGTGAAGAGCGAGAGGGTTCCTCGCGCGCGACGCGGCCGGCCCGCGACGGACCGGACGCGACCATCCGGGCCAGTGACGACGGGACCGTACACGGTCGAATCGGGGTTAGGCCGCAAGGCCATGGTGACGCGGGCTCTCTCCGCCTCGTGGCGAGCCACGAGGCGGGACAGATCAAAATCGAACACCACGTCGCCGTTCACGAGCAGGAAGGGCTCGCTTCCGAAGAAGTCCCGGACGCGGCGCGGTCCGCCCCCGCGGCCGAGGATCGACTCCTCGAACGAGTACCGGACGCGAAGCCCGAACGCCGACCCGTCACCCACCGCCGCCTTCACCGACTCCGGCAGGTGGTGCAGGTTGACCACGGCGTCCGTGACGCCGTGGCGGGCGAGGCGCTCGAGCGTCCAGTGCAGGAGCGGGCGATTCAACACCGGGAGCACGGGCTTGGCCCGCAGGAGCGTGAGCGGACGCATCCGCAGGCCCAGGCCCGCGGCCAGGACCATGGCCTTCACGGAAAGACCATGTCCCCTGTTCCGCCCCCGGCGACGAAGAGGGCGACGTACGACTCCGCGATGTAGTCTCGCGGGGAAAAGCCGAGACGCGTCGCCGCGCGCGCGATCCCGTCCCGGTCGCCCTCGATCTCCATGAACGCGCCGATGGGCGTCTCGTCCACCACGATCTCCTGGCCTTCCCACTCCCAGGCTTCCCGGTACTTCTGGTACCGGAACGCGGGGCGCAGGCCCAGGGCGAGCAGCATCGCGTGGAGGGCGTCCGCATCCCCCACCGTCGTCTCCAGCTCGGGCCGGCTCTTCATCCCCGCCTCGACCGTCTTGGGGCCCTTCAGGGTCAGGACCGCGAGCCCGGGCGTGCGCCGCAAGCGCAGGATGGAGCCGGTGGTCCGAAGCGCCCCCCGCTCGTCGTCGAACAGCAGGTTGTCCTCGAGATGCCGCTCGCGCGTCCGGCGGGCGCCCAGCTCGGCAAGCATGGTCCGAGCCTTCGCGGGATCGGCGATGCGGATCTTGATCTCGGTCTCGATGGATCGTGCCAAGGCGCTCGACGAGACGAGGTGCCGCCGCTAGACGACCCGCACCTTCATGTCGATCCGGTCGTTCGGGTTGTTCGTCTTGGGGTCACTGGGGACGTTCACGATCTGGTCCGCCACCTCCATCCCCCGCACCACGCGGCCGAAGGCGGTGTACTGGCGGTCGAGGAAGCCCGAGTCCTTCACGACGATGAAGAACTGGCAGCCCGCGCTGTTGGGTTCGTTGGCCCGGGCCATCGAGAGGACGCCGCGGGTGTGGGGCGTGTCGTTGAACTCCGCCTTGATGTTGTAGCCCGGCCCTCCGGTGCCGTGCTGCGAGCGCGTGGCCTTAGCGTCCTTCGTGTTGGGGCACCCCCCCTGGATCATGAAACCGGGGATCACGCGGTGGAAGGTGGTGCCGTCGTAGAAGCCCTTCTTGGCGAGGTCCAGGAAGTTCTTGATGTGCCCCGGGGCCTTGTCGTTCAGGAACTCCAGCTCGATCTCTCCGAACTTCGTTTCGATGATTGCGCGCGGGGCGACGTCCGCCATCCTGACCTCCGTACCGACCTGATAGAAGAAGAAGCGACTCTAGCCGAGCCCGAACGGGAAAGCTACTTCCGCCGCGAGCCCACGCTCTCGAGCGTGCGATCGACGTCGTCCTGGAATCGGCTGTCGCCGATCCGCAGGAGGAGACGGCGCGCGGCCTCTCCCTGCCCCGCCTTGGCCAGGCAGACGGCCCGATCGAGCCGGGCTTCGGGAGGAAGCAGCCAGCCGTCGCCGCGGGCGGCGAGGCCGTCGACGAGGCGCTGCGCTTCGGCCGCGCGCCCCTCGCGGTAGGCCGCGAGAGCATTCGCGAACTCGGCGGGCGCCGGGTCGTCCTCGCCGGGGGCGAATCCTTCGGGCAGCATCCCCGGTTGGGGAGCCGAGGGGCGCCGATCCACCGGCCGCTGGTTCCATCCGGCGCGAGGCACGGTCTCCCGCACGTCGTCCCTGGCGAAGAACTGCAGGACGGACGCGACCGGGGGACCGAACGGCGCCTTCAAGACGGCCCCCGCCCAGCCCCGCCGCGCCACCACGAGGGCTGACCGGACGGGCGTCTTGAGCCACGCCGCGATCCCCTTCCCCACTAGCACCGGCCAGTCGTAGCGATAGAGCTGGAGGACCTGGCGGAGGGAGACGTCCTGGTCGGCGGTCTCGGGGACGGTGAGGACGCGCACGCCCGGCGCGACCATGCGCTTCAGGGCCTCGAGGTCGCTCGAGCACGAACGGCACGAGGTCTCCGCGACGTAGACGACCGTGATCGGCGTCTCGTCGAGACGGACGACGGGGTTCGAGGAAAGGCGGGCGTCGGGGGGCAGGGTGAGCGGTCCGTCCCGCCACTCCACGGAACCCGCGGGGAGCGACATCACGCGGGCGCGGTCGATCTCCGCCTGGGCGCTGGGCAGGCCCGCGGCGTCGGCGGCCTCCGCCACGAGCCCGAACACCTCGGGGGGAAGGCCCCCGAGCCCGGTCTGGCGATGGAGGACCTCGAGTGCTATGCGCCCCTGGCCGAGCGACAGGCGGGCGCGCGCCAGGGCCATCGTGCGCGCCGGGGTGGGCTCGAGGAGGAGGGCCCGCCCCAGGTAGCGGGCGGCGGCGAGGTGCTGCCCCTGCGCCGCGAGGACGAGACCCACGGCCTCGAAGAGCTTCGCCCGATGCGAGCGGTACTCGTTCCGAGCCGCGAGGAACTCGTCCTCCACCACCTCGCCCTTCCGTCCCGCCTTCACGTACGCGGTGGGCTCGAACTCGGCCGTCATCTCGAGGGCCTTTCGGGCCGCGACGAGTGCTACCGCCGGCTCGCTGCCCGCCTTCGCGACCGCCTGCTCGGCCAGACGCTCGGCCTGCTCGGACGCGGAGACGGCGGCGGCGAGGAAGACGGCCAGCATCATGGGGGCTCCTTCAAGGAGTCGCGGCTGGCGCTCCCGGCGAGGGTGAGGGCGTGGCGAGGGCCACGAACGTGAGGTCGGGCAGGAGCGGCCGCGAGAGGTCGATGTGGCCGGCCAGCGTTTCCACCGGCTTGTCCTCCACCAGGATCTGCACGCGCTTCACCGCCGGGAAGTTGGTGGTGAGCGAGTTCACTATGGAATAGACGGTGAGCAGCTCGCTCCTCGATCCGCGCGCTTCGAGCTCCACCGCCTCTTTCGAAAGGTCGAGGTAGGCGGTGCCGCGGGCGGTCACGAAGACCTCGAGCACCTTCGTGGCCGGGGGCAGCGTGGGCAGGAGGCCGGTGGTCGATCCGCGCACCAGCTCCTCCACCACCATGCGGAGCTGCCTCGAGAGGTCGTCGGAGAACGGCACGGACCGCTCCTCGGGCAGGAGGCCGGGCTGGTCCGGCGCCACGAAGTAGAGGCGGACGCTGATCTGCCTCTCCGCCTCCTTCTCTCCCGGTCGCGCGGGCGCGCCCGCTTCCATGCCGGGGCCGGGCTCCTCCTCGGAGGCGCTCACCGGCTGCCGGAGGAGGCGCGCCCACCGGGGAGCGGTGAGCGTCACGACCGCGAGCAGGGCAAGAAGGCCCAGCGCGGTAAGGAGGTTGGCCTGGCGCGGCGTCATCGGCAGACGGCGCGCCTACTGGGCGGCTCCCGCGCGGGTAGAGGTCCGGCCCGACCGCTCCTGCTCGAAGCGGGCGATGCCGCGTGCGAGTGCAATCGCCACCTTGGACTGCCACACGTCGGAGACGAGGAGCTTCTCCTCCTCGGGGTTGCTGATGAAGGCGAGCTCCACGAGCGCCGCGGGCATGGCCGCCCCCACGAGCACGCGGAAGGGGGCCTGCTTCACCCCCCGCCCCTCGCTTCCCGACACCACCGCGAGCTCCTCCTGGATGCGCGAGGCGAGAGCGGAAGAGGCCTCCAGGTGCTCGGACTGCGCCATGTCCCAGAGGATGAGGGCGAGGTCCGACCCCGGGGCGGCGGCGGCAAGCGCTGGGGCCTCGCCTTCGAGATGGGCGATCCGCCGCTCCTCCTCGCTCGCCTGGTAGGACAGGAAGTACACCTCGGCTCCCGTCGCCCCCCTCGCCCGATGGGCGTTGGCGTGGATGGAGAGGAAGAGGTCGGCCTTGTAGTTGTTGGCGATGGCCGTGCGCTGGTCGAGGGGAAGGTCCACGTCGTTGTCGCGGGTGAGGAAGACCTGGTAGCCCAGCGTGTTCACGATCTGCGCGCGCAGCTTTCGGGCGATCGCGAGGGTCACGTCCTTCTCGAGCATGCCCCCCGGGCCCTGGGCCCCTACTTCCTCCCCGCCGTGGCCCGGGTCGATCACCACCGTGCGCACGACCGGCGGCTCGGCGGGAGGGGCGGGGCGGGGCGCGCGCGGGGCGGGGGCGCCAGCTCGCACCCCGGCGGCAGGGGGCGCCCCGGGGGGAAGGCTCGCGGGCTGGGGCTGGGCCTGGAACTCGAGGACGAGCCGCGAGGGCGATTCCTGCTCCGTGGCCTTGAGCGTCTGGAAGCGGCGGCCGAGGCTCACCGCGAAGACGTTCTCCTTGCCGCCCACGAACGCGACGGACTCCACGATCCCGCCCGTGAGGCGCTGCTGCTGGAAGCCCGCGACGTCGAGGAGGTCGCGGGGGATCGCCACGGTGACGCGGCCCGACTCCTGCTGCACGCGGTACGGGACCTTCTCCGTGGCTTCGAGGACCACGCGCGTGACGTCGCCCGAGACGTAGGTCCCCACGGTGATCCGCGGCACCGAGACCGAGCCCACGACGAGCACCCGCGCCGCCGCGCGCCACTCCACCCGCTTCTCCAGGAGGGGCGCCAGGAGGCGGGGCAGCGAGTCCACGGGGACGAGCCAGTGGCCGTCCTCGTAGGCGACGGGGGCGGAGAGCAGGCGAAGGTCGCCGTCCACCGAGGCCAGGCTCTTCTTGGCGTAGAGCCCGACCTCGTGCTTCTGGTACGTGAGGGTGGCCGCGCCCCCGGTGGGGCTGCTGAGCAGGCTCACCCCGAGACCCTGGATCACGACGTCGACGGCCACGAGCTCGATGTCGCCTCGAGACACGGTCGCGATCTCGCGACGCTGGGTCTCGGTGAGCACGGTAAGGGCGGGCGATAGGGCGAGCGACAGGGCGGGAGCGAGTATCAGCCCGAAGGCGACCAGCGAGCGAGTCTTTATGGAGCCTCCCGCACCTAACGCTTTGGATTGTAAGGGGAACGCCGGACGGACGCAAGGCCGCGGCCTCTCAACCCGGGCCTCCCTTCCCTGGTCCAAAGGGAATGACGAAGGGAGATCGGCCGATGCGCCACTCGAGACGAAAGGCCGCCGCGATCCTGGTGCTCGCGGCCGCGCTCGCCGTTCCTTTCCCCGGGGCCGCCGCCCCCGGCCTTCCGAGCGACGACGCCGCGATCGTCCACGTCCTGAACCGGCTCGCCTACGGGCCGCGGCCGGGAGAGGTGGAGAAGGTCCGGGCCCTCGGCCTCTCGAAGTGGATCGAGCGCCAGCTCGATCCCTCCCGCATCGACGATCCCCGCGTCGCCCCCCGGCTCGCGGCGCTCGAGACCGCCACACTCTCCACGCGGCGGCTCCTGGAGGGCTACGAGCTCCCGATGGAGGCCAAGCGCGAGATCCAGCAGAAGCGCGCCCTCTTGGGCGACGAGGCCTCCGAGGAGGACAGACAGCGCGCCCGGCGCGAGTTCGTCCAGAAGTACAAAGCACAGATGGACGGCGCGCCCCGCCAGGTGACGGCGGAGCTCCAGCAGGCGAAAGTGCTGCGGGCGGTCTACAGCGAGCGCCAGCTCGACGAGGTGCTCGTCGACTTCTGGCTCAACCACTTCAACGTGTACGCGCAGAAGGGGCCCCTGAAGTTCCTGATCGGCGAGTACGAGCGCGAGGTCCTCCGGCCGCACGCCTGGGGGCGCTTCGAGGACCTCCTGCTCGCCACGGCGGAGAGCCCGGCGATGCTCTTCTACCTGGACAACTGGATCTCCACCGACCCGAACGCCAAGCCCTTCGACACGAGGGGCGGCGGCTTCGGTCGCGGCCGCTCCCGGCGACCGAGGCCCGACGGCGAGGGCCCCGCCAACCGCCGTCGCGGGCTGAACGAGAACTACGCGCGCGAGATCATGGAGCTGCACACGCTGGGCGTGGACGGCGGCTACACCCAGAAGGACGTGACGGAGGTGGCCCGCTGCTTCACCGGCTGGACGATCCGCGGGCTTCGCCAGCAGGATCCGGAGTTCCGTTTCGAGGGCCGCTTCCACGACGACGGCGCCAAGGTCGTCCTCGGCCAGACGATCAAGGGCTCGGGCCAGGACGAGGGCCGGAGGGTCATCCACATGCTGGCCACGCATCCGAGCACGGCCCGCCACATCGGGGCGAAGCTCGCGCGCCGGTTCGTCGCCGACGAGCCGCCCCCGAAACTCGTCGAGCGGGCGGCCGAGACCTTCCGCACCACGGACGGAAACATCCGCGAGGTGGTGCGCACGATCGTCACCTCTCCCGAGTTTCTCGCCCCGGAAGCCCGCACGGCCAAGGTCAAGACGCCCCTCGAGTTCGTGGTGAGCGCTGTCCGCACGTCGGGAGGCGAGGTCAAAGACGCCGGCGCGCTCGCCCGGCGCATCGGCGATATGGGCATGCCGCTCTACATGCAGCAGCCGCCCACCGGATACAAGGACACCGCGGAGGCCTGGGTCTCGACGAGCGGCCTGCTCGCCCGCCTGAACTTCGCCCTCGACCTCGCGGGGGGCCGCCTCCCCGGCGTCACCGTCGAGCCGTCCTCGCTCGCCCCCTCCGCGAGCCTCGTCCTGGGCTCGCCGGAGTTCCAGCGGAGATAGCGCGATGATCACCCGCCGCTTCTTCCTCAAGTCTTCCGGCCTCGCCCTCGTCTCCTTCGGCGCCCTGCCGGAAGCGCTCGTGCGCTCCGTCTACGCGGCGGACGGAGCGCGGCGCCGCAAGACGCTCGTGGTCGTCTTCCAGCGCGGCGCGTGCGACGGGCTCAACACCGTCGTGCCGTACGGCGAAGGCACCTACTACTCGGCCCGGCCCACGATCGCGATCCCCGCCCCCCGGGGGGCCGGCGCCCGGGACTGCGCCCTCGACCTCGACGGGTTCTTCGGCCTGCACCCGTCGCTCGCGCCCTTCCTGCCGCTTTGGAAGGAGGGCACGCTGGCCGCGGTCCACGGAGTAGGCAGCCCCGACCCCACGCGCTCGCACTTCGACGCCCAGGACTTCATGGAGAGCGGCACCCCCGGACGAAAGGCCACCGACGACGGTTGGATGAACCGCCACCTCCAGGCCTGCCCCTCGAGCGAGGCCACACCGTTCCGCGGCGTGGCCATGAGCCAGACGCTCCCCCGCTCTCTCGCCGGTCGCGCTCCCGCGGTCGCGATGGCCAGCATCCGCGACTTCGGCCTCCGACCCGCGGCGGGGCCGCAGGTGGCGCGCGGCTTCGAGGACATGTACGCGGGCGCCGTGCGCGACGTCCTCCACGGAACGGGGCAGGAGGCGTTCGAAGCCGTCGACTTCCTGAAGAAGGCCGACCCCTCGAGGTACACGCCGGCGGAGGGCGCCGTCTATCCGCGCGGCCCCTACGGCGAGAGCCTCAAGCAGATCGCCCAGCTCGTGAAGGCGGACGTCGGCGTGGAGGTCGCCACAACCGACATCGGCGGGTGGGACCACCACGCGGCCGAAGGCGGGGTCCAGGGCCAGCTCGCCCAGCGTCTACGCGAGTTCGGGTCGGCCCTCGCCGCCTTCCACCGGGACCTCGGCGACCGGATGGAGGACGTCGTGGTCGTCACCCTCACGGAGTTCGGCCGGACGGTGCGCGAGAACGGGAACCGCGGCACCGACCACGGCCATGCGAGTGTCGCCTTCGTGCTGGGCGGAGCGGTGCGCGGAGGCAAGGTCCACGGCCGGTGGCCCGGCCTCTCCGCCGCCGGCCTCTACGAGGGCCGCGATCTCGCCGTCACCACGGACTTCCGCGACCTGCTCGGGGAGCTGCTCCTGAGCCACCTCGGCGCGCGGGACCTGTCGACCGTGTTTCCCGGCCACGCCGCCTCGAGAATTCCGGGGGTTCTGCGCACCTAGGCGAGGGCATACAATCGGGGTAGGAGGATCACACCCATGTCCACCCCGGCTCCGCACGCCACCGAGCGCGAGTCCCGGAAGGTCGCCGAAGCCTCGCGCCAGGCCGAGTGGGAGAAGCCCAGCTTCATGCGGGAGCTCTTCCTCGGGAACTTCCGGGTGGACCTCATCCACCCCTTCCCCCTCCCCGGCGAGGAGCGCCCCGAGTTCCGGGCGTTCTTCGACACGTTCTCCACGTTCGTCCGCGAGAAATGGGACTCCATCGAGGTGGACGCGACCGGCGAGTACCCGGAGCGGCTCGTGGAGGAGCTGCGGCGCATGGGTGCTTTCGGGATGAAGATCCCCACGAAGTACGGCGGCCTCGGGTTCACGAACGCCGAGTACAACCGGGTCATGACCCTCATCGGGAGCTTCGACGGCAACCTCTCGGCGCTCCTGTCCGCCCACCAGTCGATCGGCGTTCCCCAGCCGCTGAAGCTCTTCGGTACCGAGGAGCTGAAGAAGAAGTACCTCCCCCGCTGCGCGGCGGGCGAGATCTCTGCCTTCGCCCTCACCGAGAGCGACGTGGGATCCGATCCCGCGCGGATGTCCACGACCGCGGTGAAGACCGCGGAAGGGGACGCGTACGTCCTGAACGGCACGAAGCTCTGGTGCACGAACGGCACCCTCGCCAAGCTGCTCGTGGTGATGGCGGCGGACCCGAAGACGCACAAGATCAGCGCGTTCGTCGTGGAGACGGCTTGGAAGGGCGTCACCGTGGACCACCGCTGCCACTTCATGGGCCTCCGCGCGCTCGCCAACGCGGTCATCAGCTTCAAGGACGTCCGCGTCCCCGCGGAAAACCTGATCGGGGCGGAAGGGCGCGGCCTGAAGATCGCGCTCACCACCTTGAACGACGGCCGGCTCTCCATCCCCAACAGCTCGGTGGGGACGGCCAAGCGCTGCCTCTCCATCGTGCGCAAGTGGGCGAGCCAGCGCGTCCAGTGGGGGCGCCCGGTGGGCGAGCACGAGGCGATCGCGCACATGATCGCGGACATGGCCGCCCGCACGTACGCGATGGAGTCCGTCGCGAACCTCGCGACCCAGATGTCCGACCGCGGGGGCTACGACATCCGCCTGGAGGCGGCGGCGGCCAAGGAGTGGAACACCTTCCGGGCCTGGCAGATCGTGGACGACACGATGCAGATCCGGGGGGGCCGCGGCTACGAGACGGAGAAGTCGCTCGCGGCGCGCGGAGAGGACCCCGTGGGCGTCGAGCGCATGATGCGCGACTACCGGATCAACAAGATCTTCGAGGGCTCGACGGAGATCATGCATCTCTTCATGGCCCGCGAGCTCGTGGACAAGCACCTGCAGGTGGCGGGGGCGATCATCGACCCCGAGAAGGGCTTCGCGGCCAAGCTCGCCGCCCTGCCCGGCATGGCCGCCTTCTACGCCTGGTGGTACCCCACGCGGTGGCTGGGGTGGGGCCTCTGGCCGCGGTTCGCGGCGTTTGGTGACCTCGGCCGCCACCTGCGCTTCGTCGAGCGCAGCTCCCGCCGTCTCGCCCGCCAGAGCTTCCACGGCATGCTCGTCTACCAGGCGAAGCTGCAGACGAAGCAGGCCTTCCTGTTCCGGCTCGTCGACATCGCCAACGAGCTGTTCGCGATGGCGGCGTCCGTCGCCCGCGCGCACGCTCTTCGGGAGACGAAGGGCCCGCAGGCCGCGGAGGCCGTCCACCTCGCCGACCAGTTCTGCCGGTCCGCCCGCCGTCGGGTCCGCGGGCTCTTCCACGAGCTCTGGAGCAACGACGATGACGCGCGCTCCCGGACGGCCCGGGACGTCCTGCGCGGGCGCCACGAGTGGCTGGAGCACGGCCTCGTGGACTCGGCCCTCGCGAGGAAGCCCGCGGCCGCCGTACCGGAGAAGGAAGCGGTCCCCGCGGGCGTCGCCTGATCCTCTCTCGGGGGACCCTCCCGCTTTGAGCCTGTCGCCCGGGCGACGACTCGGCCTCTATAATCGGCGTTCGCGACGAGGTGACGAGCCTAGATGAAGGAATGCTCGCGCTGTCTCGCCTGTCACGAGGACGCCGAGGAGCGCTGCACGGAGGACGGCGGGACGCTGCAGGCGACCCTCGACGGCCCCCCCCTCGTCGATCGCAAGTACCGGCTCGAGCGGCGCCTCAGCGAGGGCGGGATGGGCGTCGTCTATCTCGCGCGCCACGTCGAGCTCCAGCGTGGCTTTGCCCTCAAGCTGATCCGCGCTTCCGACGCCTGGGACCAGTCTCGATTCACCCGCTTCCGGCTCGAGGCGGAGGCGCTCGGTCGGCTCGAGCATCCGGGGATCGTCGACGTCACGGATTTCGGAATCGATCCGCGCGGAGCCGGGCTGCCCTATCTGGTGATGGAGCGCCTGGAGGGACGAAGCCTCGACGACCATTGCCGGGCCCGCGGCCCCCTGGGACCGGAGGAGGCGCTGCCCATTCTCGAAGAGGTCGCCGACGCGATGGACTTCGCGCATCGACGGGGTGTCCTGCACCGCGACCTCAAGCCGGCCAACGTCTTCCTCGCGGTCTCCCCGACCGGCGCGAGGGTCGTGAAGCTGCTCGACTTCGGCCTCGCTCGCGTCGCGGAGCTCGAGCAGGTGGCCTCGGAGAGCGGCGCCCCCAAGCCGGACGGTCCGGCGTCGGGGGTCAGGGACGTGATCGGCAAGGAGATGACCGAGCAGCCGACGCTGGAGATGGGCCCGGAGCACTTGGTGCACGAGACGGAGCGGTCGCCGGCCGGGGCTCGGACACCGGTGTGGCGCTTCGACGGGCCGCTCACCGACGTCGGGTCGGTGGCGGGCACTCCGGTCTACATGGCGCCCGAGAGGCTCCGTGACGGGGAGTCGACCGTGGCCACCGACGTCTACTCGCTCGGCGTGCTCGCCTACACGGTCTTCACGGGACGGCTCCCGTTCGAAGGGACCGCCCCCGCGGTCGTGACCGGGCACCTCCACAAGCCGCCGCCGCAGCCGTCGTCGTTCCGGCCGGCCCTCGCCGCCCTCGACGAAGCGCTGCTCGCCGCGATCGAGAAGGACCCGGCCCGGCGTCCCGTCTCCGGCGCGGCGTACGTGAGGCGGCTGCGCCGAGCGGCCGACGTCGCCCGCTTGCGGCTCTGGCGCCGCACCGAGGCACCGCGCCGGCTCGCCCTCGCCGCCGGGCTCGCGAGCTCGCTCTTGCTGACGGCGCCCGTGCTCAGCGGCTTCGGACCGATCCGCGACCTCGAGCGGCGAACGATCGACGCGCGCTTCCGCATGGTGCCGTCGCGCAGCCCGGATCCTCGATTGCTGCTCCTGACCCTGGACGAAGCGTCGCTCCCCAAGGGCGTCGCCCTGGGAACGACCGAGGTAGCGGAGGAGATCGGGGACCGTCTGGACCGCCTCTTCGCCGCGGGCGTGCGGGGGGTGGCCATCGACATGCTGTGCCCCGAGCCCTGGGGCCGCTCCCGCGCCTTCTCGGACCTCGTGCTGCGCCATCACGAGGCGTTGACCCTGGCCGCGCAGGCGAAAGCCGACGGCTTCACCGGCCCCGAATGCGTCCAGGGATTGACGGCGGTGGCCCTCGGGCCCGCCGCGTCCGAGCCCTTCGGCCTCGTGAACCTGGAAGAGGACGCGGATGGCGTGCTCCGCCGCGCCCGACTCGGCTACCGCGACGCCGAGGGCGGTTTTCGCCCGACGTGGGCCTTTCACGCCGCTCGCCGCCTCCTCGAACCCGACATCCCTCCCTCCTCCGCGGCGTGGCGGAACGGATTCTGGGTCGACCAATCGGTCGATCCCGAACGCTTTCCGAGGATCTCCTGGAAGGATCTGCCCCACGCCCTGGAGCGCGAGCCCGCCCGCTTCGCCGGGAGCCTGGTGCTGCTCGGCGCCGAGCTCGACGCGGGCGACGAGTCGCATCGGCTGCCCGGCCGGGCCGGCATGCCGCGGGACGTGCCGGGCCTCGTGGGCCAGGCGATGATCGCGGACACGATCCTCGCCGGCTTTCCCGTAAGGGATATGGCACTCCCTTCCTGGCTCGCGAAGCTCGCGGGATGGCTCGCGCTCACCGGGCTCTCGCTCTGGATCCTCTGCTCTCGCCGGCCCGGGAGGGCGACGGCGTTCGGCGTGCTGTTCCTGGGGCTCTACACGGCGGGCGCCCTCGTCGTCTTCCAGCGCGCGCGACGCGTGATGCCGATGGCCGCGCCCGTCGTCGCCGGTGCCGTGCTCACGGCGGCGGCGTTCGCGTTGACGCGCCAGCTCCCCGCCGTGCCCAGGCTCGAAGCCGCGGAGGCATCATGAGAAACGGGGTGAGGCTGTTCACGGCGTGGCTCGTGACGGCGACGGCCGCCGCGGCCGGCGGAGGGGAGCCGGTCGCGATCGTCTACTCGCTCTCGGGGAGCGCCTGGATCCAGTCGGCGCCGGGCGCCCGGCAGAAGGCCGAGCGTTTCGCCTGGCTCTCCGCCGACGCGTCCGTCGAGGTCGGCGCGGATTCCACGCTGCTGCTGGCGTTCGTCAGCGGCAGCCGCTACGAGCTGGGTCCGGGGGCTCGGGCGAGCCTTTCGAGCGAAGGAACGCTGCGCGCGCCCAGCGGACCCGTCCGCACCCTCGCTTCCGTGTCTCCGCTGCCCCGGCTGGCCCCCCTGGCCGAGCGCCCCCCGGCCCGCGCGGGTGCGCTGCGCATCCGTGGCGCGCGCATCGGGGGCCTGTACCCCCATCAGGACGCGAGTGCCCTCCCCGAGCAGGCCGTGCTCTCCTTCGAGCCGCTGCCGGGAAGCTCCGGCTACAAGGTCCAGGTGGAGGACGAGAGCGGTAACGCGGTGTTCAGCGCCGAGACTCAGACGGCCTCGATCCTGGTTTCGCCAGGCGTGCTGCGGCCCGGGAGCCGGTACCACTGGACGGTGCGGAGCCTCGGGGGCATGGCTGCCGGGCGGGGCGACGCCGACTTCGAGACCGCGAGCGCCGACACCCTGGCCGCGCGCGAGGCTCTCCGGCGCTCGCTGCCGGGCGGGGGTGACGCGGCGTCCCTGGCCCTCCTGGCGGAGGTGGACGCGAGCCTGGGCCTGCTCAAGGAGGCGCACCAGGGTTTCCGCGCCGCGCTTCTCCAGTCGCCGGACGACGCCACTCTGCAGGCGGCGCTCGCGCGCGTGGAGCAGCGGATGGCCGACGCGCCGCGTGACCCGTAGCCGCTCGCTAGGGGGGCTCGCCGCGGGCCTCGTCGTGCTCCTCGCGGCGGCCGCGGCCTTCCCGCAGCCGCCCCCTGCGGAGACGCCGCCCGAGCCGCTGGCGGACGCCATCGCGCGTGGCGACACGGCGGCGGCCCTCGCCCTCGCCGGCGAGCGCGCGGCGGCGGCGGAGCGCGAGGAAGCCGGCGATCCCGTCGCTCTCGCGAGCGCGCTCGAGGGGTTGGCGGCGCGGGTGTCCGAGCTGCCGGGGCCCGAAGCGGCGGCGTTCGCGGAGGCCCAGCTCCGGCGATCCCTCGAGCTGCAGGAGGCCGCGGGGCGCCCCGCAGTCGACCAGCTGGAGACGCTCGGGAAGCTCTCCGAGCTGCACTTCGTCGCCGGGCGTTGGCAGCGCGCGGAGGAGTTCGACCGCCGCTGCCTGGCCACGGCTCTCGCGGCCTTCGGCGATGGCGACCCCCGGGTCGCGGACGCCCGCCGCAACCTCTCGCTCAGCGTTTTCAACCAGGGGCGCTTTCGCGACGCCGAGGCGTTGCAGCGGGAGGTGGTGACGGCGCTCGAGTCCGCGCGGCCGGAGCAGCCGCTCGCCCTCGCCCTGGCGCTCGGGGACCTCGCCGACAACCTGCGGGCGCAGAACCGTTATCGCGCCGCGACGCCGCTGTTCGAGCGCTCCGTGCGCCTGGCCGAGCAGGCGGCGGGGCCGGCCGCTCCCGAGCTCGTCGCGCTGCTCATCAACCTGGGCGGCCTCTACCGCGACACCAACCGCTACGCCGAGTCGCAGTGGCGCCTGGGGCAGGCGCGACAGATCCTCGAGGCCTCCGAGCGGCCGAACCCCACCGAGCTCGTGAGCCTCTACAACAACCTCGCGGAGGTCCAACGCTTCCAGGGCGACTACGCGGAAGCCGAGCGCCTCTACGGAAAGGCGATCGAGACCGCGCGCCGGGTGCTGGGGGACGAGCACCCCCGGCTCGCCACCTACCGGAACCAGCTCGGCGAGCTCTACGCCGAGCAGCGGCGCGACGCCGACGCCGAGAGGCTCTACGGAGAGGCCCTGGCGATGCGCCTGCGGTTGCTCGGGCCGGACCACCTGGACGTCGCCTACACCGAGAAGTGCCGGGGCCTGCTCTACACCCGCTCCGGCCGCCTTCCGGAGGCGGAGCAGGCCCTCCGGCGGGCCCTCGCGATCCAGGAAGGCCGGCTCGGGCCGCGTCACCCCGACGTGGCGGTCACGCTGCGCGCGCTCGCGGAATCCGTGGAGCCGCGGGCGGAGGCGACGGCGCTCGTCGACCGCGCGATCGCCCTCCTCGACGCCACGGTGGCCGCGCCGCTCGCGCAGGCGGAGGCGTACGCGTACCGCGCCGGGCGGGAGCGCCGGGCGGGACGGAGCGCCCGGGCGCGCGCCGACATGGCCCGGTCCCTGGACATCGTCGAGACCCTGCGCCCCGATGCGGGCGGCGGCGAGCACACGCGCGCCCGGTACTTCTCGCAGTTTGTCGACGACTACCACCGGATGGTGAGCTGGGAGCTCAGGGCGGGGCGGCTCGCGGGCGCCTTCGAGTACGCCGAGCGCGCGCGCAGCCGCGCGCTCCTGGACCAGCTCGCGGCCGGGGGCGTCGACCTGCGCGGCGGGATCGAGCCCGGCGAGCGCGGCCGGCTCGAGAGGCGCGAGGCCGACGTGCAGTCGCAGCTCGCGGAGTACGGCCGGGCCCTCCAGGACCTCTACGACCGGCCCGGCCCTGCGGGCGACGAGCGGACCCGCGAGATCGAGAACCTGCTGCAGAAGCGCAAGGTCGCCTCGGCGGAGTTCCAGCACGTCTACGAGGAGATCAAGAACGCGAGCCGCTTCTGGCGCTCGGCCGCGTCGGCGGACGCGGCGACCGTGGACCTCGGGCGCGCCCAACGGATGCTCGCCGCCGACGAGCTCTTGCTCTTCTACGTGATCGGCGACGAGGAGAGCGTCGTGCTCGAGATCCCGCCGCGCGGCCGCCCGCCCGCCGCGCACACGCTCGCGGTGGCCGCTCCCGAGGCCGCGGCGCTGGGTGTTTCGCCCGGCCCCCTCACGAGCGCCCGCCTGCGCCGGATCCTGGCCCCCGACGATCCGGGCGCCCCAGAGGGCCTGCTCGCGAGGCTGTCGTCGCCTCCCCCACCCCGCGGGCGTCCCGCCCTCGACCGGCCGCTCCACGCGCTCTTCGAAGTGCTCGCGCCCCGTGCTCTGTGGGAGGCCGTCCGTCGGCGGCCGCGCCTGGTGCTCGTGCCCGACGGCCTTCTCCACCAGCTGCCGTTCGAAGCGCTCGTCGTCGCCCCCGGCTCGGAGCAGGTGCCCACCCGCTACTGGATGGACGAGGGGCCGTCGATCCGCTACGCCGCCTCCGCGACGGCTCTCGCCCGCCTCGCCGCGCGCGCCACCGCCCCCGCCACGGGGGGGCCCCGCCGCCTGCTCTCGGTCTCCGATCCGATCTTCGACCCCGCGGCGCTCGTCCGACTGCCCGGGACGGCGAGAGAAAGCGAGGCGATCGCCACCGCGTTCGCCGCCGCCGGGGGCGACACGAGCGTGAAGGTCCTGCAGCAGCTCGAGGCGCGCGAGCCCGCGGTGCGCGCGGCGCTTCCCGGCGCCCGCTACATCCATCTCGCGACTCACGGGCTGGTCGACGAGAGCCGCGGCGACTTGCTCGCGAGCCTCGCCCTGACCCCGCCTCCCGTCGTATCGGACGCCGCGGACGACGGCCAGCTCCAGCTCTACGAGATCTACGGCCTCGACCAGAGCGCGGAGCTGACCGTGCTCTCGTCCTGCGAGAGTCGCGTCGGACGGCTGGAGGCGGGAGAGGGAGTGTTCGCCCTCTCGCGGGCCTTCCTGGCGTCGGGGTCGCAACGCGTGGTGGCGAGCCTGTGGCCGGCGGAGGACGACGCGACGGCGGAGATCATGAGCGGTCTGTTCCAGGCGATCGCCGGGCCCTCCCGAGGGGGAGCGGCGCCCGACTACGGCACGGCGCTCACCCAGGCGAAGCGCGCGGTGCGCGCCCGCTCCGCCTGGGCCGATCCGTTCTTCTGGGCCCCCTTCGTCCTCGAGGGCGTCCGCTAGGCGCTCACTCCTTCGGGTTGGTGTCCACGTAGGTCAGCATGTCGACCTCCGGTGGGTCCACGATGCCGGAGACGCTCCACCGGAAATCCACCACGTAGCGCACGCCCGCCTTGAGCCGGCCGATCTTCACGCTCGCGGACGTGCAGGAATCCCTCGTGGCGTCGCTGAAGCCACGGGTCAGGACCAGCGCGTTTTCGGAGCTGGGGAAGGGGTCGATAGGGTCGTTGATGTTGGGGAGCGTCTCCAGGGTGGAGCCGTCGAGGCGCCAGGCGGCGTTCGAGGTCGCCAGGTTGCCGAAGTCGTCGAAGAACGGCACGGACTTCGAGTTGATGCTGACGGCGGGCGCGACCGTGGGGTCGAAGACCGACCCGACCGTGTTCGCGAAGGAGCCGTCCGGCGCGATGTTGCAGCTGAACGGCACGTTGGGATCCGTGTTGATCCGTTGGTGGTTGTTGTAGACGTCCTCCCGGACCACCGCAAAATTCCTGATCGCGATATCCAGCCCCGCGGGATGGTCGGCGGTCAGGCCGCGGTCGCAGGCCACGAACGAGATCACGGCCTTCGCCGCTTCCGCGGTGAAGGGCAGCCTCGAAGGCCGGGTCGTCGGCGTGATGACGCCGGTTACGGGGTCCACCTGATAGCCGAGGTTGAACGGGCAGAACGTGCTGTCCGGGAAGTCGCGCGGGTTCGAGCGTCCGAGGGCCCGGACAATGGGGAGGGCCGCAATCAGGCTGGCCAGGAGGGCCGCACAAGCGAGCAGGTGCGTTCGGTAGCGGACCATGATCTTTCCTTTCCACGCCGCGGAATGGAGCGCGTCGTGATGGGTTGGGGGGCTCATTTGGTGCCAACGGCGCCGCCGCTGTCAAGGCTCGTTTTTCGCCTACCAGTAGCCCAGGACCTTCCACCATCCGAGCCCGATCGAAAGCCAGATCGCGAGGTTCACGAGCGAAACGAAGAACCCCACGCGCCACCAGTCGCGCTGCGACACGTACCCCACGCTGAACAGGATGGGCGCGCTCGTCGTGCCGTAGTGGGTGAGCCCCGCGGGCAGGTTGGAGAGGCAGAGCAGGCCGTAGACCGCGAGGGGCGGAGGCACGCCGATCCCCACGAGCAGCGCGACGAACGGCGGGAACATGGCGAGGATGTGCGCCGTGATGCTCGCGAAGAAGTAGTGGGCGTAGAAGTAGACGATCAGGATCGCGACGAGCACGGCGAGCCAGGGCACGCCGACGAAGAGGCTCCCCACGCTCTCCGCGAAGACGCGAGTCACGCCCGTGGCGTTCAGGATCTGGCCCATCTGCAGCAGCCCCCCGTACCAGACGAAGACGCCCCAGGCCGACTTCTCGGCCACGCACTGCTCCCACCCGAGGGCCCCCGTGACGAGGAGCGCCCCCAGCCCGAGGAGCCCGACGAACGTGACGTCCAGCCCGTGCCACGCGGACGTCACCCAGAGCGTGCCCATCCCCACGAAGGCCGCGAGCGTGATGCGCTCGTTCCTCGAGAGGGCTCCCATGCCCTTTAGCTCCTGCGCCGCGAACGCCGCCGCTTCCGGCGTGCGGGTCATCTCGGGGCGGATGGTGCGATGCACCACCCAGGGCACGACCGCGCACGAGACGAGCCCGGGAACGATCGTGGCCGCGAGCCAGCTGCTCCACGTCACGGGCACTCCCGTGAGCTTCTGGGCGAGGCTCGCGCCCAGGACGTTGCTCGCCTGCCCGGTGAGAAACATCGCACACACGACGGTGGAGCTCTGGTACATCGCGGCGATCAGGAACGTCCCGAGCCGGGCCGCCGTGGGGCCCGGTCGCGAGCCCAGGATCTCGGCAATGCTGACGGGTACCGGGAGGATCATGCCGGCGCTCCGGGCAGTGATCGAGGGGACGCCGGAGGCGAGCACGAGGTCGGTCGATTGCACGGCGTAGGCGAGCCCGAGCGAGCTGCGCCCGAACGCACGGATGAAGACGAGGGCGATGCGGCGCGCGAGCCCCGTCTCCAGGAGGGCCCGGGCGAAGAACATCGCGACCAGGACGAGCCAGACCGCGGGGTCCGCGAACCCCGCGAGCGCCTCGCGCATGGGAGTGCCGTTGGCCACGATCGCCGCGAGCCCGAGCAGCACGAGCGCGGGCTGGGGCAGGGGCTCGAGGATCATGCCCGCGATGATGCAGACGAAGATCGCCGTCTGCCTCCAGCCCTCCGGCGTCACCGCCGCGGGTGCCGGAACCACGAAGGCGATCAGGAGGAAGAGGCCTCCGAGCACCGCGAGCCGGCGTGCACGGAGCATGCGGCGCGGATTCTAGACCGATTTGACCCCGCGGGGAGGGAAGGACAGAGTTCGACCCGTATGGCCTTCCCGGATCCCCCGCCCACGAGCGGCGGGTTCGACTTCTACGGGGCGCAGTACTCCCGCTTCGCGAGCCCGCTCGCCGCCCGGATGCGGGGCGAGGTGTACGGAGAGGACATCGGCCAACAGGGCTGGCGCACCGGCGCGGAGCAGGCGGAGATCGCGGATCTCCTAGGCCTCGGTCCGGAGACCCACGTGCTCGACGTCGCGTGCGGAGCCGGAGGCCCGTCGCTCGCGCTCGTGGAGCGAACGCGCTGCCAGCTCACAGGCCTCGATGCGGAGCCCGCGGGAATCGCCCACGCGGAGTCGCAGGCTTCGTCCCGGGGACTCTCCGACCGTGCCCGGTTCTCCGTCCTCGACTGCAGCGGACGGCTGCCCTTCGCGGACGGCCGCTTCGACGCCCTCCTCTGCGTCGACGCGGTCTGCCATTTTCCCGATCGGCCGGCGACACTCGCCGAGTGGGCGCGCCTCGTCCGGGGAGGCGGCCGTCTCCTCTTCACCGATCCCGCGGTCCTCACGGGTGCGATGGCCCGGAGCGAGATGGACGCTCGCGCGTCGGCCGGACCGTTCCTCGTGGTCCCCCCCGGCCTCAACGAGAAGGCCCTGGAGTCCGCGCATCTCACGTTGCTTCGCTCCGAGGACCACACGGCGGCCATGGCCGAGATCGCTGGCCTCTGGCACGCGACGCGCCTCCGGCACGCCGCCGCTCTCGAGCGTGAGGAAGGCGCCGCGTGGTTCGCCCAGCGCCAGCACTTCCTGTCGATGACGGCGCAGCTCGCGAGCACCCGCCGCCTCTCGCGCTTTCTGTACCTGGCCGAAAAGCCCGTGGGCGCGGTTTGAGGCGCCGTCAACTCCGCCCGGACCGAGTAACCAATCTACCCATTCCAGAACTACGGGCGCACTTGCTTGTCGTCGTGACCGTCAACGAGGTGTCCGAATGACCGAGCGGTCGCTGCAAGTCACCTACCGAAAAGGCCGCCCCTTCGCGGCGTACCTGCATCTGTCCCACCCGACCGGCGAGAAGAGCGCGAGGACGAAGCCATCGCCGGAGCGGGGTCTCTCGTGAAGACGGCGATCGTGTCGCTGGCCGTGCCGTTCTCGGCCGTGGGCGCCGTCTGGTACCTGTACCTGCTCGACTACAACATGAGCATCGCGGTATGGGTCGGCCTGATCGCGCTGCTCGGCGTCGACGCCCAGACCGGCGTCTTCATGCTGCTGTATCTCGACCTCGCGTACGAGAAGGCGTCGCGCGAAGGACGCCTGCGAACGCTCGCCGATCTCCAGGCGACGATCGTGGAAGGCGCCGCGAAGCGGCTGTGCGCCCGAAGTTCATGACGATGGCGACGACGTTCGTCGGCTTCATCCCGATCATGTGGGCCACCGGCACCGGGTCCGACGTGTGGAAGCGGATCGCCGCGCCGATGGTTGGCGGCATCTTCACGTCGTTCGTCCTCGAGCTCGTCGTCTACCCCGCGATCTACGAAATGTGGAAGTGGCACTTCGAGCTGAAGCGCGACCGCGCCGAATCGCAGCCCGCCGCCCTCGCCGCCCTGCCGTCGCCGGAGGCGGCGCGCTGACAGCGATCGACGGCCATGGATCGAGCTGCCTACGGACTTGGCCCTGTTGGCTGCACACGGCCTGCCGCCTGACTTGGCCGGCAGAATACGCGGGACGCAGGCCGATTCCGGCGTGAGACGCCCGGCCATCCCGGTGTAGACTCCAGCCCGAAAGCCGCTGGGTGGTTGCATGAGCCGCATCCGCCCGGATGCGCCCTGGGGCCTGTGGGGCACGAGCCGCATCTGCTCCTGTGCGCCGTTCACTGTTTGTCCGCGGTGGCCGCTCAGCCCCGCCCGGGCTGGATCGCCTCTTGGGCTGTCGACGCCGAGCGCGGCGGTGGCCAGGGGGGGGGCAGACCTGACGTGGTGGTCGTTGCTGTGGCGCGGGGCGGCCGAGCCGTCGACGATCGTACCCACGGGGTGACGTTCGACCAATGAAACTTGACACGGGCGATGCACATGCACACCCCAGCCGACTGTGGAGGTAGACATGCGAAGACACCTGTCTATCGGTGTGGCCTTGCATCTTGCGGCGACGTCTCTTGCGCTCGCACAGACCGCCACCGGTGTGATTCGAGGCAGGGTTCAAGACACTACCGGCGCCGTCATCACCGACGTTCAAGTGACGTTGGTAGACGAGGCGACAGATCAAAGACGGGAGCAAAGGACGAACGAGGAAGGATTCTTCGAATTCCGGACACTGCCGTTCGGCGCTTACCGGATTGAAGCCGAACAACCCGGGTTCAAGAAAGTGGTGATCGAGGATGTCGCTCTCGAAGTAGCGCAGACCGCTGTCGTCAAGATCACGCTTCAGGTTGGCACGGTCAACGAATCCATTGGCGTCCGCGCCGACCCTGTGTTGCTCGAGACGTCGGACGCAAGCTTGTCGCAGGTCATCGATGACAAGCGCCTTGTGGGGCTGCCGCTCAACGGCCGCAACTTCATGCAGCTGGTCTCTCTGTCGGCCGGTGTGATAAACGGTGGACGCGCCAGCGCTACTCAACGTCAGGCGAATTACGGCCCCGGGTTCTCGGTTGGAGGCCAGAGAGACAACACGTCGGTAGTCCTGGTCGACGGCATGGAAGTCAGCGGGCAGGAACTCAACAATTATCCCCTGGCGATCCCGCCCCTGGACTCGTTAGGGGAGTTTCGCGTGCATACGGCCAACTACCCGGCTGAGTTCGGCGGCAATTCCGGAGCGATGATCAACGTCGTCTCGAAGCGCGGCGCGAACGACTTTCACGCCACGCTCTTCGAGTTCCTGCGCAACGACGCTCTGGACGCGCGGAACCCCTTCAGCACCACGGTCGATCCACTCGAGCGGAACCAGTTCGGTTTCGTCGCCAGCGGTCCCGTCGTTCTGCCGGGGCTGTACAACGGCAAAGACAAGCTGTTCTGGATGTTCTCGTATGAAGGGACGCGCCGGCGGCAGTCGGTAACGACCACGACGCTGGTGCCGACGCTTGAGGAGCGCGCCGGAGACTTCAGCGGCCTGCCGGCGATTATCGTCGATCCAATCACCAAAATTCCCTTTCCTGGAAACGTCATTCCGGCGGACCGGATCAATCCGGTCGGCGCCGCGCTGGTCGCCCTGTATCCCGCCGCGAACAACGCGGACCCGTCACGCAACTACATCGGCCATCCGCAAGGCGTTTCCGATAATGACGTCTTCGCCGTGCGCATCGACTACCAGGCCGGAAAGCGGGACGCCGTCTGGGGCCGCTTCACGGGGAGCAGTCCGTACGATCGCGGCGTCGGACAGGCTCTGTCGCCGGCATTCCCGGGATTCGATCAAGAACAGTCGGACAACAACCTGCAGTTGGCCTTCGGAGACGTTCACACCTTCACCCCGACCCTCATCAACGAAGTGAAGCTCGGGTTCGTGCGATTTAGCCGCGAGCGTCGCTCGGTCGACGCATTCACGCGCGACTGGATCCAGGAGCTGGGGATCGAAGGGCTCTCGCCCGATCCGCTGACCTGGGCCGCGCCCTCGATGACGCCCGCCGGATATCCCGAGATCGGCTACTCCTCGAACAACGCGGTTTTCAGATGGGTGACGGACGCGTGGCAGATCGTCGACAACTTTTCGGCTGTTCGCGGCGCGCATACCGTCAAGGCCGGTATGACACTGCAATTCAAGCGGATGCACACGGTGCAGTGGGGACAACCGAATGGAGCGTACGCGTTTTCCGGCCAGTTCAGCGCTCCCGTACCGGTTTCCGGCACGACGCGCTTCAATGCGCTGGCTGACCTGCTTCTCGGCTATCCCTCGAGTTACACCGTCCAAACGACGCCCTTTTCGCCCCACCTCTCATACAGGCAATTCGGCGCGTACGTTCAGGACGACTGGAGGCTGACCCCGAGCGTCACGGCGAATCTCGGCCTGCGGTGGGAGTACTTCGGCCGCCCCGTGGAGCGTGATGACCGGATTGCCAGTTTCGATCGCGCGACCGGCCAACAGGTGTTCCCCGGTCAAGACGGTTACCCGCGCAGCCTCGTCGAGGCTGACTACAACAATTTCGCGCCGAGGCTTGGACTCGCGTGGCGCGTTGGCGATCGCATGACGATCCGCACGGGCTACGGGATCTTCTACACGCCGGATGTCATCAACACGTACCGTCAGCTCGCGTTTCAGCAGCCCTTCGGAGTGGCCAGCCGAATTACGGCGCGTCCGGCCGATCCGCTCAACCCGCTGCCGGTGTTCACCGTGGACAATCCCTTGACCCAGGCCGCGAGCCTGGCCACGAACAACCGCAACGGCATTCAGCGAGACCTGCGCGACGGCCAGGTGCAGCAGTGGAATACGTCCGTCCAATATCTCCTCACCAACCGCACGCTGGTTGAAGTGGCCTATCACGGCGCCAGGAGCGTGCACCTGATGAGCGGTCTCAACTACAACGAGACCGAGCCGTACCCCCCTCAGCCGCCGGGCTACCAGCTGATCTACCCATATCCGCAACTGGGCAACGTCAATATCTACGAGTCACGTGCCAGATCGAACTACAAGGCACTCCAGGCGCGGCTCGAGCGCCGCTTCGCGAACGGGTTCTCCGGCCTCGTCTCGTACACATGGCAGCAGACGCTGACCGACCTCGATACGAGCAGCGTTGGCGCGGCCCTCGGTGCCGGAGCTGGCCTGCAGACGATCAAGGACATTCGTGCGAACTATGGCCCGGCGGTGTTCGACCGCCCGCGTCGGTTGATCGTGACCTGGCTGTATGCACCGCCGTTTTTCCAACAACGGCATGATCTGCTCGGAAGAATCGCCGGCGGGTGGCAAATCGGGGCGATCGGCACTTTCCAGGACGGGCCCGCTCTCACACCCGCCTCGTACGGCGTCGCATTCGCCGGATCGCACGCCAATCTGCTCGGCGATCCAAACCTGCCGCGCCACGAACGAACGGTCGATCGATGGTTCGACGTCAGCCAGCTCTCCAATCCGGCACCGGGTCAGCTTGGCAATGCCGGCAAAGGCGTGATTCGCGGCAGCGGCAGCAACAAGTGGGACGTGGTTGTTTCGAAGTTCCTGAACTTCGGCGCGAGACATCGCGTCGAGTTCCGGGCGGAACTGTTCAACGCGCTCAACAAACCACAATACGACGATCCGGTCGTCACGCCCGGGAACAACCCGCTGGCCGGCAAGATCTTGTCGGCAAGCGATTTCGGATTCACTCAGACCGAACGCGTGATTCAGCTGGGCTTGAAGTACAGCTTTTAGTCGCCACTGATGAACACAGCGGATCGTAGACGAAGCGTTGTGATGGCCGCCTGCCTGCTCCTCGTGTGCCGGGCTGATGTCTTCGCGCTGAACTCCAGTCTCGACGTCAGTCAGTACGCGCACGCCTCATGGAAAAACAGCGAAGGCTTTTCCGAGGGCATCATTCGGTCGATTGCGCAGACGGCCGACGGGTATCTCTGGCTGGGTACCGAATTTGGCTTGCGGCGGTTCGATGGCGTGAGGGTCGTCCCGTGGGAGCCACCGGCGGGGCAGCATCTCCCCAGCAGCGATATCAGAAGCTTGCAAGGCGCACGCGACGGACGTCTCTGGATAGGCACTTTCAGCGGGCTGGCAAGTTGGAAGGACGGCAAGCTGACTCACTACCCAGTACTTGATGGGCAGGTTATTGAAGCGCTGCTCGAGGATCGTGAAGGAACGATATGGGCCGCCGGGTGGGCGACTTCCACCGGGAGACTCTGCGGGATTCAGAGCGGCAATATCCAGTGCCATGGAGAGGACGGCCGTTTCGGCTCTGGAGTGACGCCCTTGTATGAGGACAGCGGAGGCAATATCTGGGCGGGAGCGATGAACGGCCTGTGGCGATGGAAGCCAGGTCCACCCAAGCTGTATCCCATGCCCGATCCGAC
Source organism: uncultured Acidobacteriota bacterium (assembly GCA_963742595.1). GTDB lineage: Bacteria > Acidobacteriota > Vicinamibacteria > Fen-336 > Fen-336 > CAVPGH01. The sequence continues at coordinate 1,206,461 of CAVUMT010000005.1, forward strand.
GCAGCGAATTTACGCGCTGGTCGAGAGCGATGACGGAGCGATACTGATTGCCAAGAACAGCGGAATCACGAAGCTCAGGAACGGAAAGACCGAGGCGTATCCGATTCCTGCCGGACTGCAGTTCCAACCCTTGAGGCTGCTTCGGGACCGGCATGGCGCCCTATGGATCGGAGCGCTGGTGGACAAGGGGTTGTTGCATGTCCACGACGCAAAGACGGATCTGTTTACGGCAGCCGACGGCCTGTCAGGCGAATCCGTTAACGCACTCTTTGAGGATCGGGAAGGCAGTATTTGGGTTGCGACGGTGAATGGGCTCGACCGCTTTCGCGACTTCGCCGTCCCCACGATTTCTGTCCAGCAAGGTTTGTCAAGCCGAGGGGTTTTGTCCATTCTGGCGGCAAGGGACGGCTCTCTTTGGCTCGGCACGTCTGAGGGGCTGAACAGATGGAATAAGGACCAAATCACGGTTTATCGCACGCGAGGGCCGCGTGGCCCGCGCGGTGGCTCTCCGGTCGGCGGACTCACCGCGGGCAGCGGCGCGGACTCGAAGCGCACTATTCAGGAGATTGCCGACAGCGGGTTGCCGGACAAGGCGCAGTCCCTCTTTCAGGACGCTCGCGGGCAAATGTGGGTCGGGACGCAAAACGGGGTTGCGTTTCTCAAGTCCGACCGGTTTGTTCCCGTAGCGTCTGTGCCGTACGGGATCGTCTTTTCCTTCGCGGAGGACAGAGCAGGGAACCTTTGGATGAGTCATCAGGAGGGGCTTTTCCGTTTGCTCCGAGAGCGTGTTGTCGAAACGCATTCCCTGGGCCCAGCTCGGGCGCAAAGAACCGGCTACCGTACTCCAAGAGGCCGTGCAGGGCGGTCTATGGCTCGGGTTTCGCGACGGCGGCGTTGCTCATTTCCAGGACGGTCAGCTCCGCGCCTCGTACGCAGGCGCCGAAGGGCTGGGAGAGGGAATGATTCGCAGCTTCTACGCGGATGGGAGCGGTTCTCTCTGGGCCGCAACTGAGGGCGGACTGAGCCGCATCAAAGATGGCCGCGTTCTCACACTGACCAGCAAGAACGGACTGCCGTGCAACACGGTTCACTGGATGAGGGAAGATGACGCTGATTCGGTCTGGCTCTACACGGCTTGTGGTCTCGTGCGGATCGCCCGGTCCGAATTGGACGCCTGGGCCTCCTATCCAAAGCAGACGGTCAAGGCGACGCTGTTCGACAGTTCGGATGGAGTCGGCAGTCAGCGGTTCACGGGCTATAGCGCGAATGTTGCAAAAGCCGCGGATGGCAAATTGTGGTTCTTGCGTCGCGGCGGCGTGAGCGTCCTCGATCCGCATCATCTTGCCTTCAACACACTTCCGCCACCGGTGCACATTGAGCAAGTCACTGCCGACGACAAGATCTACGACGCGACGAACGGGCTGCGGCTGCCACCGCGCACCCGAAATCTCGCGATCGATTACACGGCACTGAGCCTGGTCGCGCCCGAGAAGATGCGCTTCCGTTACCGGCTCGAGGGGCAGGACCGCGACTGGAAGGAGGTCATCAACGATCGGCAGGTGCAGTATTCGAACCTGCCACCGGGCGCCTACCGCTTCCGCGTGGTCGCGAGCAACAACAGCGGCGTGTGGAACGAGGCCGGAGCGACGCTGGAATTCTCGATTGCGCCGGCGTTTTACCAGACCCGCTGGTTTCAGGCGGCGATGGCGTTCAGCTTCGCCGCGCTGCTGTGGGCGGCGTATCAATTGCGCGTCGCGCAACTGGCGCGGCAATTCAATCGGACACTGGACGCGCGCGTCAGCGAGCGGACCCGCATCGCGCGGGAACTGCACGATACGCTGCTTCAGAGCTTTCACGGTCTGTTGCTGCAGTTCCAGACGGCGGCGTACCTGCTACCGGAACGCCCAGCCGAGGCACGAGAGCAACTGGATGGCGCCATTGCTCACGCCGCGAAGGCGATCACCGAAGGCCGCAACGCCGTGCAGGGGTTGCGATCCTCGACGCTCGAACGCAACGATCTCCCGATCGCGATCCGGACCCTGGGCGACGCGCTCGCGAGCGACGCGAGCGCGCCGACGGCGCCCGACTTCAGCGTCGCCGTCGAGGGCGAGACGCGGGATCTGCACCCGATCGTCCGCGACGAGATCTACAAGATCGCGGCAGAAGCCCTGCGCAACGCCTTCCGACACGCGCAAGCGGCGCGGGTCGAGGTGGAGATCCGCTACGATGACGAGCAGTTCCGGTTGCGTGTGCGCGACGACGGCACGGGAATCGATCCGAAGGTGCTCGCGAACCACGGGCTCGAGGGACACTACGGGTTGCGCGGCATGCCGGAACGAGCCGCACTGATTGACGGGAAACTGGCGGTCTGGAGTGAAGTCGGCGCAGGGACCGAGGTGGAGCTGCGCCTTCCTGCCCGCACCGTCTACGCGCAACCCCGGAGGCGTTCGTGGCTATCGCGGGTGTTGGCCTCGAAGGCGTCCGCACCCAAAGGAGGGAAAGTGTCATGAGCGGCGGGACCTCCGCCGATTCGGATCCTTGCGGTCGATGACCATCCCCTCGTGCGCCAAGGGATCGCGGTCGGGCTGAAGATCTCCGGGGCCGACTTCGCCGAGATCGAGAAGATCGGCACGGCGATCGAGGCGGCGCTCCCCTCCGTGAGCGGCACGCGCAATGTGTTCGCGGAGCGCACGGGCAGCGGGTTCTTCCTCGACAGCGAGTGGGCACCTGGTGGTCACGGCTCTTGGCACCGAAAGCGCCGCCAAACGAACGAGGAGACGCGTCATGAGGAGGCTGCCGAGCAGCCGTTCGCGGAAAAGCCGCGTCGGCAGCGTGATCAGGATGCCGCGCTGGCCGGTGAACGAGAAAGGAGCGGCCCAGGTGTTTCCCGAACAACTCCGTGCGGGCGGGGCGGCTTGAAGGACGACCCAGATCAGCGCCGCGAATGCAGCCAGGACGGTCATGGATGCCCGAGCCCACGTCCCACGGGTGGGCAGGTCAGCGGGGGCCACGCGACCTCCCAGTCGAGGGTCATCGATTCCGGGGCCGGGTTGCGTTCGCCGGGGCCGCCCCGCCCGAAGTGAGGCGTGCCCATCAGTGACCCATCGCCGACCGGATGCCCGCGTTGTAGCCCCGCTTCCACGGGTTGAGAAGCGGGTCCTCCCGCTCCTCGGATAGCGCCTCAATGATCTCCCGAGCCGTCAGGGTGTCGAGCTCGAGCACGCTCTTCACCGTCCCGAAACCTTCGAGGTACGCGCGCGCCGTCTTTTTCTTCATGGTTCCCTCCATGTCTTCGCGACCCGAAGTCGCTGAGCACAGTCCTTCCACGGCGCGTGCCAGGACAGGAAGACAGAAGCGAGGGACCCGGCGAGCGGACGCCCTTCAGCCATCGGAACTTGTGCGGTGCCACCCGGGTCGGGGCACGGACATGACGTCGCGGGGTTATACGAAGCGTTGCGAATCCTCATCGAAACGTCCGTTAAGGGTGGATCGAGGACGCCCCTCGTGACGTAGGCTCTGCCGTGCACGTGCGGAACCGGCTGCGCGAGCGACAGGAGTGGAAGTCCTATGCGGGCTGCTTCCCGCCGCGTTCGCCGTCGCGATGGGAGCGCTCGTGAGCGCGCTCGATTACGGACCGAACGAGGTCGCGGAGCAGACCAAGGCGGCGGTCGGTAAACTGCTGGAGAGCTTCCCACCGCCCGCCCCCCTTGTTCCCTGAGGTGTCGGGCCGTTCGCTAGTGGCCGTGCACGCGGCGGCGGAAGGCGTGCTTGTCGATCCCGAGGCGGCGGATGCGCGACTCCAGCGTGCTGGGCGGCACGCCGAGCGCCTCCGCCGCGCCGCCGTCTCCATAGACGCGGCCGCGGCTTTCGGCGAGCGCCTCTTCGATCTGCAGGCGCTCGTCGCCGGCGGCGGCGCGCGATGGGCGAAGAGGCTCGGAGCGGAGGCGGGGAAGCTCGAAATCGCCGAGGCCGAGCACGCCTCCGCGAGCGAGGATCACTGCGCGCTCAACGACGTTCTGCAGCTCCCGGATGTTCCCGGGCCACGGATAGGCGCAGAGCGCGGCCATGGCCGATTCGTCGATCCGCCGTATACCCTTGCCGACCGTGCGCGAGTACCGGCTCGCCCAATACTCGGCGAGGAGCGGGATGTCTTCCGTGCGCTCCCGCAGCGCCGGTACGTGGATCGGGAACACGTTGAGGCGGAAGAACAGGTCGGTGCGGAACTTCCCCTCGCGCGCGGCTTCCTCGAGGTTCCGGTTGGTGGCCGCGACCACACGTGCGTCCGTCCGCAGCGTCTCGCTGCCGCCGACGCGTTCGAACTCGCGCTCCTGCAGCACGCGCAGCAGGGCGACCTGGACCGGCGCCGGTAGCTCGCCCACCTCGTCCAGGAAGATCGTGCCTCCCGCCGCCAGCTCGAACCGGCCCCGCCGCCTCTCCAGCGCGCCCGTGAACGCCCCCCTCTCGTGGCCGAACAGTTCCGAGGCGACGAGCCCCTCCGGCAGCGCGGCGCAGTTGACCTTGACCAGCGCGCGCCGGGCCCGCGGCGACCCCGCGTGGATGGCGCGGGCGACGAGCTCCTTTCCGGTCCCGGTCTCGCCCGTGATCAGCACGGTCGAGTCCGTGGCCGCGACGCGCGAGACCCGCTCCAGCACCTCGCGAAGCCCGGCGGAGGCGCCGATGATCCCGCCGGCCGCCGCCGGGGCCGTGACCTCCTCCTGCAGGGCGCCGTCGAAATATGCGCCCTGAGGGTCCGGACGACGGTCGGCGGCGCTTTGGTCAATTGCCTGCATCGCGATAGCCCCCCTGTCTTAGGGAATAGTGGGCGTCCACGCCGGCGGCAACAACCTCCGTTCGGGCGCGTTCATGCGCTCAAACTCGGCGGTGGGACGACCTATTCGGGGGTCCGGTGGACCCCCTTTCGGGCGTGGCGTCAGAGCGGGTCAACTCGACAGCTTGATGACTGCCCAGGATGCGGCGGTGCTTCGATGTGCTTCCATCCGACGAGCTGAGCGTCGACTGACCAGCGACCCGGTTCCAACATCGCCAAAGCGCCACCACTCTCGCGGCGTGGGGGGGCCCAGGTATCTCGGCATCTAGCGGAGCGGGAACGGTCGACCCACCAGCGCGAATGACACCAAGCCGATGTGGATTCGCGACGAACCCTCGCGAATGCCGGCGAGGTGGCCCCGGCGCCGATGCTCTGAACTCAAGACTCTGAGGCGTTCGAGTCTGCCGACCACTCTGGCACGGCCTGTGCCCGAGAGGGGGGCATGAAGCGACTCGCGACATCGCACCGCACGCTCGGGATCCTAGTCCTCGTGACCCTGTCGACGAGCAGCTCCGTCCGCGCCGAAAACGCGGGCCGGACGCAATCGCTCTCGTTCGCCACGGGGTGGTTCGACTGCAACCGAAGACAGGACGAGGCCTTCGAGACCCGCCTCGAGTACAGGGTGGACGCGCGAGGCGTCCGCTCCGCGGCGTCGCGGTCGCGACGCTGACGGACGACTCCACGCTCTTCGTGGGCGCGGGGGTCGGGTACCAGATCGACCTCGGGCGACGCTGGGCGGTGACGCCGGTCTTCGTGCCCGGTTACTACCGGAAGGGGAACGGCAAGGACCTCGGCTACTCGCTCGAGTTCCGGTCCCAGATCGAGCTCGGCTACACCCTCGCCGGAGGGTCCCGCGTGACGATCGCGTTCTCGCACCTGTCGAACGGCGGTCTCGGCTCGCGCAACCCGGGGGAGGAATCCCTCACGATCGGCTTCGAGCTTCCCCTGGCCCGACGAGGGTCCCGCCCGCCGGCTCGTCCACGAAGACGACCCCTTCCGCGCCGCTCACCCACTCGGCCATCGCGGAGGTCAGCTGGGACGGACGGTCAGCGACCGTTCGTCGAGAATCCCTCACGAAACCCGTGAATGCGGGAATCTCAAACCCGTCCCCCGGCATCAAGGCTGGCCTAACCCCTTCGATCTCAGTTGTTGGTCGTCCCTCTGCGGTTGGCACGGGATGTGACTCCTCCCACCCCGTGAGGGGGTCGTGATGAAGATGATGATGAAGAGATCGATTGCCGCAATAGTGTTCACTTCTCTCGCGGCCGCGGCCAGCGCATCCGCCTCGACCGAGACGAAGAAGGTCGTGGCCGGCCCTAAGTATGCGAAGAGCGGGCTGCACAAGATACTGTTCGGAGCCGACTACCGCCGTCTCTGGACGACGCCGGCCACGTTCGAGGTGCTGGATCTCGAGCGCGAAGCCGGAGGCCTCACGCCGGTGGCGCGCCTGGCGGGAATGCAGACCAAGGTCTTGGCACTCAAGGGCAAGGACGGCCGGAACTATACGTTTCGGAGCCTGGACAAGAAGGCGAGCGAGCTCCTGGAAGACGACCTCCGCGGCACCATCGTCGACCGGATCCTCGAGGACGCCCTGGCGGCGCAGCATCCGGCGAGCGAAGTGATCGCACGCGGACTGATCGAGGCCGCCGGCATCCCCACTCCGCCCTGGAGGCTGGTCGTGCTCCCCGACGATCCGGCGCTCGGCGAGTTCCGGAAGGAGTTTGCGGGGCAGGTGGGCGACTTCGCCGACTACCCCAGCGCCGTGACCGAGTCGAACCCGGGCTTCCTCGGGATCACCGAGATCATCGATCACATCGAGATGTACCGGCGATTGGAAGCGGGTGAGGGCGACCAGGTCGACGCGCAGGCCCTGCTCAAGGCCCGCCTGGTGGACATCTTCATGGGCGACTGGGACCGCCACCGGAAGCAGTGGCGTTGGGCCCGGTTCCCCGGCAACCCGATCTGGGTGCCTTTACCCGAGGATCGTGACCAGGCCTTCTCGCGCTACGAAGGACTGCTCCTCGACCTCAACCGCAGCCGCGCCCGGCGGCTCCAGAAGCTGGGCCCCCGGTATTCGGGCATCGGCGGCCTCACCGAAAACGGCCGCGATCAGGATCGCCACGTCCTCTCCGGTCTCACCCGCGACGATTACCGCACGGCGGCGACCGCTCTTCGCGCGCAGCTGACCAACGACGTGATCGACCAGGCGGTCGGGCGGATGCCGGCGGAGTGGAAGGCGATCGACGGCGCTCGCCTGGCCAAGGACTTGAAGGCTCGGCGGGACGCGCTCGTCGAGGTCGCGGACCGGTACTACGCGCACCTTGCCGAGCACGCCGATCTCTACCTCACGGACCGTCCGGAGCTCGTGGAGGCCAGGCGGCAGGCCAATGGCGACGTCGAGGTGAGCGTTCGTCCGCTCCCGGCCGACGGCGAGCCGAGTGACACCACGTACCGGCGGGTCTTCCACAAAGAGGAGACGGAAGATATACGGCTATACGCCCTGGGCGGTGACGATCGCATCACCGTGACGGGGCGGGAGGACGGGATCAAGCTCCGCGTCATCGGCGGAACGGGCAACGACACGCTCGACGACCGCGAGGGCGGCGGGACGAAGCTGAGCGATTCCCAGGGCCAGAACCGGGTCCTGGACGGGCCGGGAACGAGAGAGGACACGCGTCCCTACGCGCCCCCGCCGCCCCCCGAGAACGCACCCTGGCTCCCCGCCAAGGACTTCGACAGCACGACGTGGAGGAGTCCCTGGGTCGGCTATGGCTCGGACCTCGGGGTCTTCCTGGGCCAGGGCCTCGAGCACCGGCGCTACGGCTTCCGCAAGGACCACTTCTCGAGCCGGCACGTCTTCCGGGCCATGTTCGCCTTCGGCGAGACGAGCGGTCGGTTCGACTACAGCGGCACCTTCAATCGCGAGAACAGCCGCAACTCCCTGGGCCTCGGCTTCTACTGGTCCGGAGTGGAGGTCCTCCGCTTCTACGGGCTCGGCAACGAGACGGCGAACAACGGCGACAAGGACTTCTACCGGGCCCGCGAAAACCAGGTCGTGCTCTACCCGTCTTTCACCTGGTCGATCACCCGGAGCACCAGCCTCACGGTGGGACCGGTCGGCCGATACTCCCGTCCCCGCGGCGACGACACCACTTTCGTCGACGAAGCCTCACCCCCCTACTACGGGCGCGACGACTTCGGCCAGGTGGGCGCTCACGCCCTCGTCCTCCTGGACGGCCGCGACAGCGCTCAATACCCCCGTCGCGGCGGGCTGGTCGCCGTTCGGGGCACGGTCTGGCCCGGGGCCTGGGACGTCGAGAGCACGTACGGCAACGTGAACGGGAACGCCAACGGCTACCTCTCGGCCGGACAGTGGCTCACCCTCGCCGTGCGCGGCGGAGGCCAGAAGGTCTTCGGGACCTACCCGTACTTCGATGCGGCCTCGCTGGGCGGAGGTGGGCTCGAGAAGGGGCCTCTCGATGCGCCGGACGAAACCCTCCGCGGCTTCCGCGCCGGCCGCTTCTCGGGTGACTCGTCCGTCTACGGCAACGCCGACCTGCGGCTGCGCCTCGGAAGGGCGACCATCTTCGTCCCCGCGCACTTCGGAATCTTCGGTCTCTTCGACGTGGGCCGCGTCTGGTACGAGGGAGAGGACTCGAACGGCTGGCACACGAGCTACGGGGGCGGCGTCTGGCTCTCGTTCCTCAAGTACCGCAGCACGTTCACCGCCTATTACGCCCGCAGCAAGGAAGACAACCTCTTCCGCATGGGCGGAGGCTTCACCTTCTAGGCGGGCTCGGGCCGATGACGGCGCGGGGGGCCGCTCGGCCCCGCGTCGTCATCCAGACCCGGGCAAGTATGGTGGAGGCGGCGGGAGTCGAACCCGCGTCCGGAAACGCGCCGACGAGAGATCCTACAGGCTTAGTCCCGCCTGTTGTTTCGCCGCGACCGTGAAGGCGGAACGAAACCGCCCGCGACTAGTCCGATTGATCTCGCCCTCCGCCCCCGGACCGAAGGCTCGGGGCCAGCCCACCTTTATGACGCTCTGTCCAACCGCCGTGGGCGGGCAACCGGGAGAGCGGGTTGCCTAAGGTTTAGTTAGGCAGCCAGAGCCAAGTTATCGTTGGCAGTTGTGGTTTTCCACCGGATTTACGAGCCGGTAAGCACGCTCGGCCTGCATCTCTCGGGGTCACTGTTCCCGTCGAAACCGTGTCGCCCCCCTTCCACTTCCAGTGTACCCTCAGCGGACGGGGACGGACTAAGCCCGAGCTCCTTCAGGTACTTCTCGCCGCCCGGCCCGTTCAGCTTCCAGTACGCGAGCCGCGTCGACCCGAGCAGCACGCCTCCTCCCCCGGGGGCCCGCGAAGCGCACGAGCCGGCACGGCGGCGCGGCCTCGCACGTCGAAGACGGCTCTCGGCCCGCCCTCGACGGCCACGCGTCCAACGTGAACGCGTCGAAACGGCCCGCCGGCACGGTCACCGGGGCCGCCTTGCCCGCGAACGGGCTGATCGTCGGCCTTCCCCAGGCCAGCGGCCGGTGCGTCAGGCGCGCGCGCAGCAGGCTCGGCAGGAAGGGCACGGTGCGGCTCTCCCCCGCCCGCAGGCAGCTCGCCGTTCCAGCCGCGCACGAGGATCGGCAGCGCGTCCTCGAACACGCCGTCCGCGGGCAGCGGCAGGTCGTCGCGTGCCGTCGGCCTCGCCGTCGAAGTAGCTGTGCAGCAGGCCGCCGATCCGGCCCGCCCGCGGAAGGAGCTGGTGGTAGACGTGGCCGCACCACTCCTGGCTCGAGAAGCTGACCTTGGCGAGCGGCCAGCCCGGCGGCGACGCGCGCGAAGATCGAGGTCATGACGTTGTAGTCGTAGATGCCCGGTCTGGAAGTCGCGCACCGCGTTCAGCTTCATCACCGGGTAGACGTCCGACGCCGGGTGCTTGCCGGGATCGGCCTTCACGCGCAGCGAGTCGCTGAAGTCCTCGGTGACGAAGATGAGGACCGCGGTGCCCGCGCGCGTTCGCGCCGTAGCGCGGCTGGGCCAGCCGGTAGCCGTTCAGCTCCGCCTTGCCGTCGCCCCAGTGCGCCCAGAAGTCCTGGCGGCGCGTCGCTCGCGGCGAGCGCGAGCGCCGAGCACCGCAGCAAGACACGCCGAGCATCCCATGCTCCTCATCGGAACCGATCGCTCACGTCCGCGCCTCGGGACAGAGCTGCCTCGAGCGGACACGATCGGCGCAGCGCGGTCGCGGGCCGGCAGAGCTCCTTGGCCAGGCGCACGATCTGCGCGTGGTAGTCGTTGAACAAGCGCGGCGTCCGCGGCAGCCGGGCCATGAAGAAGCTGCTGGACCTCGTCGTAGGTCTCGTCGCCCCGAAGCAAGCCCAGCCGCGCGAAGACGCGCCGCGTGTAGGCGTCGACGACGAACAGCGGCAGGCCGGCGGCGTAGAGGGCGATCGAGTCGGCGGTCTCGCGGGCCGATGCCGTGCACCGCGAGCAGCTGGCGGCGGAGGGCGCCGGGCTCGGCGGCGGCCATCGCCTCCACGCGGCCGCCGTAGCTCGCTCCGAGGAAGTCGAGGAACGCGCGAACGCGTCGCGCCTTGACGGTAGGTCCCGGAGGGCCGGAGGAGCGTCCGCCAGCTGCGCCAGCGGCAGCTCGCTGGAGCGCCTCGAACGACAGCCGCCCCGCCGCCCGCAGCCGCGCCAGGGCCTTTTCGACGTTGGTCCAGGCGGTGTTCTGTGTCAGGATCGCGCCGAGGCACACCTCGAACGGCGTCTCTCCCGGCCACCAACCGGCGTGACCGAACCGCCCAAGGAGGAGGCGGTAGATGCGGACCGGATCCTCGCGTCGCCTCCCTCTGCCCGACCGTGACGCGCGCCCCATGGGCCCCGACCTTACTCCGGGATGGGCCCGGGGAGAGCCGATGTTGACAGCCACGGCTCAGGTACTAGATAATCCAAATGCTGCTAAGTCCACAGCAGAACCGCGCTTTCGGCGGATCGAGCGCCCGAGGTGCTGATGAGCCTTGAAGACGACCTCAAGGCGAAGGCGCTCGCGCCTCATCAGCCAGCAGATGGCGAACTGGGTCGTCGAGATCCAGCGCAACATCCAGGAGCACCAGGCCAACCTCGTCCGCACCCTCGACGAGCTGCAGGAGACCGTCGCCCGCTACGACGAGAAGATCAACGAGGCCGACATCGGCGGCGGCCATGACCGAGGTCGTCGCCCAGCAACCCGCCGCCGCCGCCGGCCGGCCCCGAGCTACGACGCGCCTCAAGCGCTCGCTCGCCGCGATCGAGAAGGGCGACGAGCCTCTCCGAGGTGCTGACCTACCTCGTGAACGAGGTCGTCGCAGTACGTCGACCGCACGGCCATGTTCATCGTCAAGGGCCCGAGCGCGATCGGCTGGTACGCGCGCGGCATCCCGCAGCCCGACGTCGTCAAGCAGATCAACGTCCCGCTGAACACCGACACCGTCTTCCGGATCGTCCACAACTCGCGCCACGCGGTGCGCGGCTTCATCGGCCACTCGCCGGGCACGGCCCAGGCGCTCGCCCGCCTGGGCGGCGAGCCCCAGGGCATCCTGGCCGTGCCGCTGATCCTGCGCGACAAGCTGGCCGCCATCCTCTACTGCGACACGACGCAGGAGGAGATCCCCGCCTCCGACGCCGACCTCGTCGAGATCCTCGTCTCGTTCGCCGGCAAGACCATCGACCTGCTCTCGGTCGCGCCCAAGCCCGCGGCGGCGACGCACAGCACGCGGGCACGACCTCGGAGCGCGCGGCGGCGATCCGGCCGGCGGCGACGAGGTCCGCGAGCGCGCGGGCGTGCCTCGCCCGCGGCCGCCGCGCCGCCGCCTCCCGCGCCGTCCGTCCGCCGACGGCGAAGGCTCCTCCACCGTGATGTTCAACGCCGCCACCTTTGCCGCGATGCAGCAGGCGCGCGCCGCCGCCCGCGCGGCCCGCCGCGCCGGCCGCCCGGCCCGCGCGTACCGGCGCCCGCGGCCGGTGCAGGCCCTGTCCCCCGAGGAGCAGAAGGCGCACGAGGACGCCAAGCGCTTCGCGCGTCTCGTGGTGAGCGAGATCAAGCTCTACAACGAGTCGAAGGTCAACGAGGGCCGGCGCAACAAGGACATCTACGAGCGGCTCAAGGAAGACATCGAGCGCGGCCGCCAGATGTACACCGACCGTGTGCCCGCCGCACGTCCGCGACACCACGAACTACTTCTTCGACGAGCTGGTGCGGATCCTGGCCGGGGGCGATGCGGGCGCCCTCGGCCCGATGTAGTATCGTTCCTGGAGCCTTGCCCCTAGCGTCGTCGCATTCGTCGTCCTGTTGTCCGCGGCCACATCCCCGTCCGTACCGCGTGACGCGCGGAGCCCCGCACGCCTCGAAGAGCAGTCCCTGCGCGACGCGCTCGCGCGCACCGCGGCGGGATCCCCGCGCCGTCGCCGCCGAGGCGCTCAGACGCGTCGTCCGCCGCCCATCCGGGCACGGCCGCCTCCGGCCTCGCGCAGCTCGCGGCCGGGCTCGGCTTCCTCGGCGCGCTCAAGCCCAGGGAGAGCCTCGCCTTCCTCGACCCATCCGGACGTCCAGCAGACGCGTCTGGCCGACCACGCGCTCCTCGCGACTGGCCCGGGCGCAGGAAGCCCTGCTGCAAGGGACGCCGCCGCTCATTCGTACCTGGCCGCCGCCTCCGCGGGCACGACGCCCGTCGCTCTGCGCCGCGCTCCCGCGCGCGGCGGAGGCTTTCGTGAAGGCGGCGGGCTGCCGCAGCTCGCGACCGATCCGCTGGAGCGCGCCGCGGGCAGCTGCCGCCCTGCAAGCCCCGAGGCGCGCTCGCTTCGCCTGGGCGAGATCCACGAGAGCCGCGGCGACCGCCGGGCCGCGGCCGCTCGCCTACGACCGGCTCGACCGCGAATACCCCGCTTCGTCCGGAGGCCGCAGAGGCGGCGCCCAGGCTCGCCGCCCTGGCCTCCCTCCTGCCCCGCGGTCCCCGCGGACGAACGGGCCTCCCGAGGCCTGCGCCGGGGGCAGGCGCTTCTCGACGCGGGCCGCACACCGGGACGCCGCGCGCCGCCTTCCAGACGGTTCCCCGTCGCCGCGCTCGGCCGCCGAGCGAGGCCGACCTCGTGCGCGTGCGACAGGCCCGCGCGCTCGTCGCCGCTGCGGCGCGACGCCGCCGCCGAGAAGCTGCTGCGGCGATCCCGTCGGCCTCTCCGCATGCCGGCCGAGGCGAGCTACCAGCTCGCGCGGCATCGCTACCGCGCACGGCCGCTCCACCGAGGGATTCGCGGACGTCGCCTACAGGTTCCCGGGAACGCCGTGGGCCGAGGAGGCGCTGCTCGCAGCTCGCCAACGAGTACCAGAAGGACGCGCGGGACGACGAGGCCGTGCCCTACTGGCGGCAGATGCTTCGAGCGGTACCCGGACGGCCGCTACGTGGAGCGGGCGTGCTGGCGCGTCTGCCTGGGCCGACTACCGCGCGGGACGATACGAGGTGGCCGCCCAGAGCCTCGAGAAGACGGCGCGCGTGCGGGCCCCGTCCTCGGCCACGCCCGGCTTCCTCTACTGGGCCGGCCGCGCGCGCGCCGCCCAGGGGCAGACGGAGACGGCGCGCGCCGCTCTACGAGGAGACGGAGCGTCGCTACAAGCTACGCCTACCACGGCCTGCGCGCGCGCGAGGCGCTCAAGCACGCTGCCCCCGGCCCCGGCCGGGTCGTCGAACCCCTCTCCGTCGCTCCTCCCGGCGTCGCCTCCCGACGGCGACCTGTCCGAGTCCCAGGAAGCGCGCGTCCGCCAGCTCCTCCTCGATCGACCGGCTCGAGGCCGCCCAGGACGAGCTCGAGCCGCTGCCCGTTCTCGCGCCGCGGCCAGGCCACCATGGCCTGGATCGACTGGAGGCGCGGGACGGCTCCGCCCCGCCATCATCTCCATGAAGCGGGCCTTTCCCGAGTACGTCGCCGCGGCGGGCGAGCGGCTGCCCGAGGAGGTCTGGCGGATCCTCTATCCGATCGAGTTCGAGGAGATCGCTGAAGGCCAAGGCGGCCGAGGAGGGGCTCGACCCCGCGCTGGTGGCCGCGCTCATCCTGCCAGGAGTCGACGTTCGACGCGGGGGCCGTGAGCCGGGCCGGGGCGCGCGGCCTCATGCAGGTGATGCCCGCCACCGGGCGCACGCTGGCGCGCGACCTCGGCGTGCGCTACCGGCGCGCGGCGCTCCACGACCCCCAGACGAGCCTCGACTTCGGCACGCGCTACCTGCGCCAGATGTCCGACCGCTTCGACGGCGCGCGTGGAGCGCATGCTCGCCGCCTACAACGCCGGCCCGCACCGCGTGGACGCCTGGACCGCCGCTCCATCCCGGGCTCACCGCGGAGGAGTTCATCGAGACGCATCCCCTTCACGGAGACGCGGACCTACGTGATGATCATCCTCGCCGGCCGCGAGCAGTACCGCCGGCTCTACGGCCTCGAGAAGCCCGCCGCGCCCCCCACCACGCGGGGCGCGGCCGTGAGCTTCCGCATCGGCGACTTCAAGCCCCAGATCGACCCCGCGCTGCTGAAGAAGAAGCCAGGAGCACCCATGCGCACCGACGGTCGGCCGGCGGACCAGCTCCGGCCCGTCACGCATCACGCCGCAGTACCTCAAGCACGCCGAGGGCTCCTGCCTCATCGAGGTGGGCGACACCCGGGTCATCTGCACGGTGAGCGTCGAGGACCGCGTGCCCCCCTTCCTGAAGGGCAAGGGCGAGGGCTGGATCACCGCCGAGTACGGCATGCTCCCCCGCGCCACCACCACGCGGTCGCAGCGCGAGGCCACGAAGGGCCAGCCCTCGGGCCGCACCCACGAGATCCAGCGTCTCATCGGCCGCTCGCTGCGCGCGGTGGTCGACCCCAAGGGCCTGGGCGAGCGCACGCTCTGGGTCGACTGCGACGTGATCCAGGCCGACGGCGGCACGCGCTCCGCCTCCATCACCGGCTCCTTCGTCGCCCTCGTGGACGCCCTGCGTCACATGAAGAAGGCGGGGACGATCCTGGAGCTGCCCGTCCTCGACTTCGTGGCCGCCATCTCGGTGGGCAAGGTGGGCGACGAGGTCCGCCTGGACCTCGCCTACGAGGAGGACTCGAAGGCCGACGTCGACATGAACGTGGTCAAGACCGGCCACGGCCGGTTCGTCGAGGTCCAGGGCACGGCGGAGGGCGACCCCTTCAGCGAGGAGGAGATGCAGGAGCTCCTCGCGGTCGCCGACAAGGGGATCAAGGAGCTGGTGGCCCTGCAGAAGAAGGCCCTGGGCGACTTCGAGCTGAAGAAGAAGACGGCCTAGCCAGTCACTCGCGCCGTTCGGCGCGAGACCTCAAGTAACTTCTCAACCAACTCGTTCCGGAACGAGTACGAAAGGTAACACTCGGGTCCTCCTGCTCGGAACGTTTATTCCGGAGCCTTTCGTAATCCCATCAGAAACCCCCGCAGCTCCGCGAACGCCTTCCCGCGATGGCTCACCCGGTCCTTGTCGGCCCGAGGCACTTCGCCGAACGTCTTGCCGAAGGGCGGATAGAAGAACAGAGGGTCGTAGCCGAAGCCGTGCGGGCCCGCGCATCTCGTCGGCGATGAGGCCTTCCACGGACTCTTGCACCTGGAAGAGAACTTCCCCGCCGCGAGCCACCACGACGGCGCTCGTGAACCGCGCACCGCGCCGCTCGCGCGGGATCCCCTCGAGCTTCGACAACAGCAGCCGGTTGCGGTCGAGGTCGGTCGCTCCTTCGCCGCCGAAGCGGCTCGAGTAGAGGCCGGGCCCCCCGTCGAGCGCGTCGACCGAGAGCCCCGAGTCGTCGGCCACGGTCAGGGTCAGTCCCCCGGACTGGCCCGCATAGTGGAGAGCCTTGAGCGTCGCGTTCTCGAGGAAGGTCGTCGCCGGTCTCTTCGGGAGCTTCGGTGATCCCGAGATCGCGTGGCCCGAGCACGCGAAAGGGCAGGCCCTCCACGAGCCGCTTCATCTCGTTCAGCTTTCCCGGGTTCTGGCTGGCCAGCAGGAGATCGGTCGGCATCGTGGCACTCATGCTACGGGTTCGCGGGCGGGCCTTCCACGCCGCCCGCACGCGTTATCATCGCCAGTGTCGGAAAAGCCGGACGACAAGACCGCCCGGGGGCCGCTGAAGGCCCTCGGCGCCTGGCTCCGAGGGGTCGCCACTCCCCCGCCGGAGAACATTCCCTCCCTGCCCACACCGCCACCCGAAAAGCTGCCCGCCCGGATCGGTCACTACCAAGTCCTGCGCAAGCTCGGCCAGGGGGGAATGGGCGTCGTATACGCCGCCCGCGACGAGCGGCTGGAGCGGACGGTCGCGGTGAAGACCATGGATTCGCTGGGCGAGGACGAGACCGGCCGCAAGCGCTTCTGGCGCGAAGCGCGCGCCGCGGCCAGCGTCAACCACCCGAACGTCTGCCAGCTCCACGAGATCGGCGAGGACGGCGGCCGTCTGTTCATCGTGATGGAGCTTCTCGAAGGCGAGCCCCTGGGCGACCGGCTCCGGCGGGGACCGATGAGCGTCGCGGAGACGGTGCCCGTCGGGCTTTCGATGCTCGCAGCACTCTCCGTCCTCCATTCCCGCGGGATCATCCACCGCGACCTGAAGCCCTCCAACGTGTTCCTGACGCCCCACGGCGTGAAGCTCCTCGACTTCGGCCTGGCGAAGACGAGCCTTCCCGAGCAGGCGCCGTCGCTTCTCTCCTCGGCCGAGCTGACGCGCACCGGGATGATCGCGGGAACGCCTCGCTACATGGCCCCGGAGCAGGTGACAGGAGAGCCCATCGACGCCCGGAGCGACCTCTTCGCCACAGGAGCGATCCTGTTCGAGATGCTCGCGGGCCGGCCCGCCTTCGGCGGCCGCAACGTCGTCGAGATCCTGCATGCGACGCTCCACGAGCAGCCTCCAGCCCTGACCGGCTCCCCGGCGGTGGCCGCGGCCGACCGGGTGATCCGCCGGGCCCTCGCAAAGCGGCCCGCGGAGCGACCGCCCTCCGCCGATGCGATGGCCGACGAGCTGCGGGCCGTGCGCGGAACCTCCGGCGACGACGCCCCCGCCCTCGCCCGTGCGCTCACCCGCCTCGTCGTGCTCCCCTTCCGCGTGCTGCGCTCCGATCCCGAGACCGACTTCCTGGCCTTCAGCCTTCCGGACGCCGTCGCGACGTCGCTCTCGGGCATCGGCTCGATCATCGTGCGCTCGAGCGCCACCGCCGCGCGCTTCGCCGGGGAGACTCCGGACCTCAAGGCCCTCGCCGCGGAGGCCGACGTGGACCGCGTGGTGATGGGCACACTGCTGCGCGCCGGAGACCAGCTGCGGGCCACGGCCCAGCTCGTGGAGGCGCCGTCGGGAACGCTGCTCACGTCCCACACGGTCCAGGCGTCGCTCGGGGACCTCTTCCGGCTGCAGGACGACCTCGCGCGGCGGGTTGTGGATGCGCTCGCGGTCCCGCTGGGCGGCGGCGTCTCCTCGGCCAATCTCGACGCACCCCGCAACGGAGGCGCGTACGAGCTCTACCTGCGGGCGAACCAGCTCGCCCGAACGTACGAAGGACTCCCCGAGGCGCGCGCCCTCTACGAGCAGTGCCTGGAGCTGGACTCCCGCTTCGCCCCTGCCTGGGCCCACCTCGGCCGCGCCCACCGCGTGATCGCCAAGTACATCGACGATACCCCCGGCGGCCTCGACCGGGCGGAGCAGGCTTTCCGCCGCGCCCTCGACCTCAACCCCCGGCTCACCGTCGCCCACAAGTTCTACGCCCAGCTGGAGGCGGACAACGGCCGGGCCACCGATGCCCTCGTGCGCCTGCTGCGCGAGGCCGACCGCCACGGCAACGACCCGGAGCTCTTCACCGGCCTCGTCCACGCCTGCCGCTACTGCGGCCTCTACGAGCAGGCGATCGCCGCCCACGAGGAGGCTCGCCGCCTCGATCCCAACGTCCCCACGAGCATCGAGCAGACGATCCTGATGACGGGCAACATCGAGCGGCTACTCGCCCTCGAGCGGCGGCCCGGAGGAGGCAGCGGTGACGAGGTGATCCGGGTCGTCGGCCTCGGCCTCGCCGGCCGTCGCGACGAGGCCCGCGAACGACTGAGGGGCATGAGCATGGAGAGGAGCATCCCCGCCTTCCTGGGTTGGATCGATTACCTCATGGCGTGGCTCGACCGCCGGGTCGAGGACATGCTCGCCAAGAGGCTCGAGCTCGACCAGCTCGGGATCCTGGAGGACCCCGAGGCCATGTTCCAGGAAGGCTGGCTCCTCTGCGACGTGGGCGAGCACGCCCGGGGCATTCCCAACCTGCAGCGCGCCGTGGCGACCGGCTACTTCGCCGCCGCCACGCTCTCCAGCCGTCCGCAGTTCGACGCCCTCCGCGGCGATCCCGCTTTCCAGAAGCTCCTCGCCGACGCCGAAGCCGGCCGCGAGCGATCGCTGGCCGCGTTCCTCGAAGCCGGAGGCGAGCGCCTACTCGGCCGTCGGTGAGGAGCCTGGCCCGCCCGCAGGACAAGGCGGAGCTCCGGAGGCGCCTGTACACCGTGACCCCGGACAGCGCACGCCGCTGGGGCCGCATGTCCGCTCGCCAGATGATCTGCCACCTGAGCGACGCCTTCCGGATGTGCCTCGGCCAGAAAGAAGTGCACCCCATCGACAGCTGGCTCTGGCGGCGGATCGTGAAGCCGGTCGCCCTCTACCTTCCGCTCCCCTGGCCTCCCGGCATCCTCACCCGCCCCGAGCTCGACCAGCTGTCCGGAGGCACCCAGCCGGCCGATTTCGCCGCGGACGTGAAGGACCTGGAGATCCTCCTGGAGGTCGTGGCGACCCCGCCCCATCGTTTCTCCGGCCGCTCCCACCCCAGCTTCGGCGCCATGTCCGACACCGACTGGCTCCGCTGGGGCTACCTCCACATGGACCACCACCTGCGCCAGTTCGGCGCGTAGCAGCCCCCTGCTATCATCGTTGTCATCGGGGCGTAGCGCAGCCTGGTAGCGCACCTGCCTTGGGCGCAGGTGGTCGGCGGTTCAAATCCGCCCGCCCCGACCACACTTACGAAACATACAGGTCTACTGGGTTACCCACTGGGCTACCCACATCAATCCGTCGAACTCGCGAATTTCGGGGGGGAAGGCGCTGGAGGTTGGCCACGTACAACCTACTCTCTAGAAGGGTGCATTCCGAGCTCAGGCCGCGAAGTTGACGGGGAATCGTCCGGCGACGCCGCCCGACGTTCAGGCGACGGCGCCTACGGCAGGCTCGTCCCGGGTCGGGTGGATCACGCCGTTGTTGATGAAGCCGGCGGTGAGCACTCCGCCCCAGATCGGGATGAACAGGCCCAGGCCGACTACTGCTGCGGCGTCCACCGGCCGGCCGAGTGACAGCAGGACGCCGTAGCTGGCGGTAAGGCCGCCAATCGAGCCGATCACCACGTCTCCGACGATGTTCGATCCGTATTCCTCGGCGTGGACGACCGGGCGCTCGATCAGCTCCCAGCCGGTCGCCAGCGCCATGGTCGTGAACCCCGAGATGGCGAATATCTCCCCGGAGGAGAGGCTGGTGGCGTACCTCGCGAGCAACGCCGTCAGCAGCCCGGAGAAGAACGCCGGCATGAAGTAGTGTCCGAGCGCCCAGAAGTCGAACACGCGCCCTTCGGAGAAGGCGGTGATCCGGTCGTGGCTCCGGACGTGGACTACCTTCGCTTCTTCCAGCGCCGCGATGTAGAACGCGACCGACGCCATCGCGAGGGCCGGGACAGCGGTCACCCCGAGGTACATCAACCGTGCCTGCCACGATGGCAGGAGGCACATCGTCACGATGATCAGCGCCGCCATGATCGCTATGCCGATCAGCGCACCCAGCATATCGCCGCTCGTGAGCCTCCCGTTCGTGTCAGCGAGCGCCGCCGGGTTGTCGTTGGCGTAGCCATAGAGGTTCCAGTTTTGCGGCCACTCGACGGCACGCCGGGCCTTCCGGTTCCCGTCCCGGCTGCCGTACCGGGAGACGATCGGATCGCGCGCCGACCACCGGTCCAGTCGCGGGTCGAAGGGGTATCGCCGGCTGTCGGAGTCGAGCTGTTTGCTCGAGACGAGGTATGCGGCGTTTTGCCCGGCCACCAGACCTGCCGGATCGCAGCCGCTCCACCGACCGAGCCAAGTTGCGTAGTACCTCGACCCGTGATGGGCAAAGCCGGTCTCCGGGTCGCGCTCGCGCGCGACGTACCCGTAGCGTTTTCGGCGTACTTCGGCGGCGTTGGCCCCGGCCCGTAACGCGGGGCTTCCGTAGGGCGTGTACTCCTCGTACGAGATCAGTGCCGCCGCCTGATCGAGCTCGACGCTCACCGACCCGAGGTGGTTGCCGAGCTGATAGCGAGCGCCGTGCGCCGGCGCATCAACGGCGCGGCCGTCAACGATGGTCTGTGTATCGAGAACGGCGATGCGGCGCCGCCCGTCGAAGACGTGCAGGCTCTCGCGCGCCTGCATCACCGTGGCGCCGTCGCCAGCATATTCGCGTTCGATTTCCCAGCCGTCGAAATACAGACGCTCGCTCCGCCGCGTGCCGTTCTGGCGATCGGTGACCTTCCGCGTGCGCCGGCCGTCCGCGGCGTAGCACTGGAAGGTGATCTCGGGGGCCGATCCCACCTGCCGCGACGTCGCCGCGAGCTCGTTCTTGAAGCTCCATTCCATGCGCGGCAGGTGAGGCATCCGTGTCATGTTGCCATGACCGTCGTAGGTGTACGGCTCGGGATCGCCCACCGACGTGGCGCTGAGCCGGTCGCCCGCGCGCTCTGGCTCGAGGAGGCTCGGTTCCTCGTACGAGTACGCGCGCGTCCAGCCGGAGCGCGCCCCTCGATGCGCGATCCCGAGAATGTTGCCAGCCGCGTCGTAGCGATAGCGCTCGACATACCTGCAGAGCGCCTGCATGTCGCCCGCCTGGCCGGCATCGACGAATGAACCCGCGCGGTCGACATCCAGCGGCGAAGGGCGCCCGCCGCCTTGCCCGGCATGCTCCCGCCCGGCCGCCTCGATGAGGCGATAGATCGCGTCATAGCGGTACGGCCACTCGGCCCGCACTTCCTGGTTGCCGTCGATCACGGTCGCCAGCGCGCCGTCCGCGATCCCGGTGACGTTCCCGATCGGGTCGTACGCAAAGCGCAGATCCTGCACCGTTCCCGGGTCGGCGAAGAGCGGCGATGCATCGGGCGCGACGCTCGGCGGCCGCGTCGTGGTCAGACGAGTCAGCCGGAAGGTCAGCGGATCGTACTCAAGCGTGCTGGTCGCACCGTTGCCGTAGGAGATGCGCGTGCGCTGCCCCTGCGCGTTGTAGCCGACGCAGCGGACGACGGGCGTGACCGCTGCGGCGCCGCGTACATGGACGTCGATCGCCCGAAGTCGGCTCGTTTCGTCGTACGCGATCCGGGCGATGCTCCCGTCCGGCGTCGTCAGCGTCGTGATGCGGTTCAGCGCGTCGAAGCCGTAGCGGCACATGTACGAGTCGGACTGTAGCGCCGGCGCGCCGGCCCAGTCGGGGAGCGTCTTGTATTCCTCAGCGAACGAATCGGCGACGACGATGGCGTTGCCCTGAATGTCATAACTGTCATTGGTCCTCACGCCCGAGCCGTGGAAGCTGCGGAAGATGCGCGTGCGCAGGTTCCGCGCGACGTCGTCCGGCTGGCCCTCGCCGTATTCCGTCAGCTCGAAGACGACGTCGCGGTGAAGGGTGCGCGGGTCGGAGCGGGCCGGATCGCTGCCGCGGACCGTCCGGCTCGTGGGCCTGCGGGCGGCGTCGTATGCGGTGACGAACGCGTGCCCGCGCGAATCCCACCCGCGCACCGGCTGCCCCCCGACGTCCAGGAGCAGCCAGCGTTCGCCGGCATCCATGCTCGCCGAGTGGACGCGGTTGCCGAGGAGGTCGTAGTCGTAGCGCGCGATCGTCCGTCCACGCGCATCGACGATCCGGCGCTGGTTACCCTCGATGTCGTAGACAATGCGCGTACGCAGCCGCTCTTCTGCAGGCCGGGGATCAGCCGGCGCGTCATCGTGTGCCACCCTGTTGTGCGCCACGGTGAGGAACGCGCGTCCGAGCGGATCCAGGAAGTTGACCACTGGCGTGCAGGCGTGAGCGGCGGTCTTCTCGGCGGCGTCGCCTTCGGCCGGACCGAGCGCGGCGTTCCGGCGCGCGACGTGCCAGGTCGGCAGATAGGCATGCACGGGAAGCCGTCGAAAGTGATCGCCCACGTCCGGATCGACGGTCGGGTCCGGCACCAGGACGGTGTCGTTGACGTCCCAGCTCTCGTGGCGCCAGGGATCGGCGTGAACCTTCTCCCACGCGTGGTTTGGGTGGAGCACACCGACCGTCCGTCCCAGCGGGTCGAAGAACACAGTGGCGGCGACCCCCTCCTCGCGGCCGAATCGAAATGCGTGCGTGTCGTCCAAGAACGGCTGATATCGGCGGACCGCCCCTCCCTTGTTGTTGAAGATCGTCCAACCACTTGCGATCCATCGGCGAGCGGCCGCCTGTTCCTTCTTCTGGATCTCGCGGCCGGCACCGTCGTAATACGAGAAGCGGTGTCGAATGGGCGTGAGCACGCCCTGTTGCACGTCCCCAGCGTAGGTCTGACGCGCGAGCAGGCTGACGGCGACGGGCTGGGGCTGCAGCTCCTGTGAGGTCCGCGAGTACGCGGCGAGGTCGATCAGCACCCTGCGGGTCGCGCCCTGCAGGAGCAGATGCGGTGCGGCGAGCGGATCGGCGAAGTACGCGGCAATCACATCGTCGGGGAGGTCTGGTTCGAATCCTTCCAGCGAATCTCCGGTGCCGTTCTCCGGCTTGCCCATGACCGCCGTTCCCACCACCATCCCGAGGGCGTCGAACGCCGCAGCCGAGAGATTGCGGTTGGCATTCATCAGCAGGACGGGCTTCAGCACGCGGTAGTCGTTGCCCGCCCGCACGAGCCGGCCCGCCGCGTCACGGACGCCGGCGGTCACCCGGTTGCCGACCGGATCGCGCGTTTCCACCACCAGGAGATCGTAGGGATCGTACGAGACGCTCGTCACGCGCCCGTAGGGATCGAGATAGCGGCACGCAAGGAGGAAGTGCCGGATGCCGTACTCCAGCTCCTCGGCCGGCGTGTCGCCGGCGCCAGGAGAATACGCCACGCGCCGCGAGGCGATCCACCAGCCGCCGTCGCGCTCGCGCACGTACCCCGCGTCGGTCAGCGCCTCGTCGAGGCCCGCAGCGTCCAGTCTGCCGCTCGCGACGAAAACACTCGTGCCGAGCGACGGCGTCAGCGCCAGCCTGCGAGTGTCGAAGGGGAGTGCCAGCGACTCTAGCGACCCCGCCGGCAGCGCGGACGCCAGATCGTTACGGCGATACGTGACGCGGACGTGGTCGATCAGCCGCCGAAACGGCGCCGCGCTGCCACGGTCGATGCCGCTGCCCTCGACGTCTTGATACAAGAGGTCGTGTGATCCGTCCGACGCGGCGGCGATCAGTCCGCGCAGCTCGTCCGGGCGGAATAGGTTGGTGATGCCGGAGATCGTTGCGCAGGGACCCGCGTTGTGCAGCTCGAAGACGCGCGTCTCGTGCGGCGCCGGCGGGCGATAGGCGTCCGCGAGGTCGACGCTGTTCGTGAAGGCGCTCGCCGTAAACGTGACGCGCGTCCGTCCCTGCTCCCGCCGATCCTCGTCCGTCAGTACGGGATCTGGGTCGCTCGTGCGCCGTCCGTACGCCACCGATGCGGTTGTCAGCGGGTTACCGAAGTCGTCCGCGTCCAGCGTCAGCGAGTGCGCGACACGAGGATCCGCACGCCGCACGCCCCCGACATCGACGAAATGGCGCTCGTACTCGAAGACGAGCGCCTCCCGCGGATGAGAGAGGAACACCGGAGGGCGGTGTCCGGCTCGCCGCTGAACGAGCCGAAGCATGTAGCTACGCTCCTCCACGACGTACGGGCGATCCTCCGACCACGTACCGTCGACTGCGTACACCTCGCGCCGCAACACCGATCCCCTGAGCGCCCGACACGCGGCGCGCTCCTCGTCGGCAGCCAGACCCTCCGGCAGCGGCGGCTCGCCGAGCGCCATCGCCGCCACCCGATCCTCGTCGAGCGCACCTTCACCCGCGGCTGGATCCCCTTCACGGTAGTACTCGTGCGCAAACGCGCGAGACAGACAGCGACCGGCGCCCGAGGGATGTCCGCCGGTGTGAAACCACGTCCTCGTCAGCGTCGGCGGCACGTGCGACGCGGCGTCGAAGTTGCTCCCGGCGGGGAACGGTGCTGTGTCCGCCAGGGCGGCGAGCTCCTCGGTGTCGAGCTGGTCGACGCGGCCGAAGCCACACAACTCGCGATCGGCGCCGTCGAAATGCCCGTGATGGTACGAGTAGCGCGTGACGAAGCGGTTCAGGCTGATCCGATCGTAGGTCTCGACCCGGTCGACCACCTGCACCGGAAACGGCAGCCGCGTCACCCAGGGCTCGCCTGCTGAGTTGTCGCGGAGGTAGAACTCGGTTGACGGCGCATAGTGAAGACGCGTTTCGGTGCCGCGCTGGTTGCGCACCTCGACCAGCAGGTGCGGCTTCTGCCCCTCCATCAAGTCGACGTAGCGCCAGGGCGACCGCGCAGTCCCCGGCAGCGGAGACGACCAGCAGAGGCACGCCGTGCCCCTGCCGAGCAGATCCAGGAGCGCCACGGCCGTGTGATCGTCTGCGCCCGGAACGCAATCGAGCACGCGCGCGTCCGACCACGCGTTGCCCGCCTCATTGAGGTAGACGCGGATGGCGTCGCCGCCGATGTACGCGACGTCGGAGGTGCCCGAGCCGTCGGTGTCGCCGAGGCGGAGTCGCCGCGGATCGAACATCTCCGGACGATCGAACCAGGGGGCGTTGTCCATGCTGACCATTTCGCCGAATCGGCCGTAGCCCAGGCTCGGCCAGTACGCGATCTCGCCGTTCCGAATGCGTACCAGATCGTGAAGGCCGTCGCCGGACATGTCCGCCAGGAACAGCGACTGGCTGTCGCCGGCGAAGACGACTCGAGGCGCCGCCCTCTCCGCGGCGCCGGGCAGCGGAATGCGAATGGCGGGGCCGAACCCATCGTCGCCAAGAGATGGATAGAAGATGAGAGCTTCGTCCGCGGTCACGAGGATGTCGGCGCGGCCGTCGCCCGTCAGGTCGACGAGGCGGACGTTGGGATCGTCCCACGCCAGGTTCGGCCACGACGAGAACGCGCGAAACCCCGCCCACCCTGCGTCTGCGGTGCGGGCGAAAAAGCCCGGCGTGCTTTTTCCGAGATCGACGAGCTCGAGCCTGCCATCCCCGCTCAGATCGAGCAGCTGCACCTGCGCGCTTGCACCCGGCCCCGCTCCGGTTTCGGCGCCGAACGTGCCGGCAGCGGCGCGCGGCCCGTACGACGGCTTTGCCCTCACGGGCACGAGTGGACCGAGCCGTCCGTCTCCCAGGTTCCGCTTGTAGTACCAGGCATCGGCCTCCAGCGATAGGACGCCCGGTATGCCTTCTCCGTCCAGGTCGACCCAGTGCCACGCCCGCGTGTCCACGCGCCCTGGCACCTGGTCGACGCTTGCGACGGCCAGCTCCTGCAGCCGGCGGCCGTCGTAGCTCGCATCCTCGAGCGGGTTCGGCGCGTAGCTCAGCTCGAGCGCCGGGACCGCGCGTTCGAGGTAGCGGCCGTCGGGGCCGCGCCGGTATCCCGCCTGCGTGATGCAGCGGATGAAGGCTCCGGACGGCTTTTCGTCGTACGCGAAGTGCGTGGCGCGCACCAGGCAGTCGGCGACGCCCAGTTCGTCGGGGAAGTGATGGAACATGAGCGCCGCGCGGCAGATGCGAAGGGTGCGCACCTCGAACCCGGTCCGGTACACCGAAAACGGATCACGCCGCGCCGGCCACGAAGAGCCCTCGGGGATGCCGGCGCTCGCGTCGACGAATACGCGCGCGTCGCGATCGGGCGGCTGCCGCCGACAATGCCCCTCGCCGTAGTCGAAAATCGTTTCGAACATCCAGCCGGCGGCTTCGAAATCCGGCCGCGCCGTGTGCGGCCGCCGAAAGCTCGCAGTGGCCGCATCGAGCAGCAGTGGTCTCCGGTTGCCGTACCGGATCCGCTTGGGGTATCTGTTGGCCGCAATCGCCCGCCGCTGCCTGCTGCCGGCGACGTTGGCGCCATCCTCAGCGGCGTATTCATAGAGGATGGCGTTGCCGGAGCCGTCGTAACTCTCGCAGATCAGCCAGCTACAGACGCGCGTCGGATCGCCGCAATCGGCAATGCGCGAGCCGCCATCGAACCCGTACACGGACAGTACGTTCTCGCGCGAGATCGTGCGCCAGTGCGTGTCACCGTCGGCCACACGCGTCCAGCGCTCGATCCGCGCCAGCAGACCTTCGGTGCGCGGACGATACCGTCTGATGCGGTAGCCGTCGCGTTCGCTCTCGTCGAGACGCCAGTCGCCCGCGGTCTTCTCGACCAGCGCAGGCACCAGATCGTCGGCGCTAGTAAGGAAGACGTCCGACTCGCCGGCGTCATCGTATCGCGGGACGCCGCTGTCGGTCTTGCGTCTGATTGACGGCAGCGATAGTCTCCAGCCGAATCCGAAGACGCCGTTCCCCGCGCCCGAGTCGTAGGACAGCGATAAATCCGGCGCGAAGCCCGACCGCCCCGGCGAGACGGCGATCGGCACGGTCATCGATGCGGTGCCGGTCGGCAGATTGACGGAGAGCTTCTCGCCGATGCCGCGGATCGCGCCGCCCCCGGTCGGCAGCGCGATCGTCGGCGTCGTGACGCCGCCGTCGCGCGCCTCGCGCGGATCGGCGCGCGCGTCGCCGCCGTTGCCGGCGTCCCCGCGCGTGTTCATGGCGCGCGCTCATAGAGCGGCTTCGCGTTCGACATCACGGTGCTGAGCAACGAGTACGGATCGTCGAGTGCCGCGGCCAGTTCCTCGGGCGTGACGAAGAGGAGGTCGAAGTCGATCGCCATTCCCCGCAGCACCCCCACCACGTCCCGGCCGCGATAGGGCGCCGGCACGTCACTTGGGCCGATGACGAGGAGATCGAGATCGCTCGTCTCGTGCAGCGATCCCTTCGCGTACGAGCCGAACACGTAAATGCGATCGGGACCGTAGAGGGCGACGATCCGCTCCACCGCCGTCGAGACGTCGGCGTAGGTAATCACGGGTTTACCGTATAGCGCAGGACGACGACGAGATCCTCGATCTCGTCCTCCGCCAGCGAGCGGAAGTCCGCGGCCCCGGCTCTCTGCAGTTTGAAGGTCCAGGCCGGCAACGGTCCCCCACTATCCGTGCTGCCGAGATTCGAGGCCGGCGACAGCGGGTGCGCGGAGAACACGTGCAGGCCGTCCAGCGTGGCATCCGCGATCATCGCCAGCGTCTGCGCCGGCACCCCCGGTCGCGTGATCACCAGGGTGTAGTCGCCGGGATCGTCGAGCCTGGCGATCACGTCGATCCCCGTCACGCGAAGGTCCAACCCGCTTGTGAAGAAGGCGAAGCGCGACGGAGCCGTGTCGATCGCCAGCACCTGATCCTGACCCGCGGGCGGCGTTAGGAATTTCCCCCAGGCGGTGGCGAACTCCTGGCGCGCGCTGAAGAGGCGATAGAGGCCCCGGCGGCTCTCGGCGAGCGCCACGTTGTTCAGCTGCCCGGTCACCGCCGTGCCCGCCGCGTCCGCCAGCACCTCGCCGCCGTCGCGCGCGGTGTAGCTGATGTGCAGGATCACGTCGGTGATCGATCGCGGATCGAACTGCGGGTGGACGCCGTTGATGTGCAGCTTCCAGGTGCCAATCGCACCCTCTCCCTCGAACGGCAGGTAGCGGTCGTCTTCCGGATTGAGCAGGAACAGGCCGCTGTCGCGTTGCGCGTGGCTGGTGACGATGGCGCTGGTGCCGCCGGAGGCGTCGACGAAGCGCAGGTCGTCGCCGGGCGATCGGGCGTACTGCGGGGAGAGACTGGTGCTCGTGCGCACGTGGTTGTCGAGCAGCGTCGCGGTCAGCGACACGCCGACGTAGGGGCCGGTCACGCCGGGCGCGCTGACCGCGACGGTCTTCAAGCGCCGCATGTAGTGTCCCGGCGTTTCCAGGTCGTACCACAGCTCGGGCAGCGTCACCGTGCACTCGTTCGTGGCGCGCAGCTTTACCAGCGCCATGGGATCGAGCGACAGCAGCGAGGCGTGTTTCGTGATCTCCAGCTCGCGCGTGTTCTGGGCGAGGTAGGCCGCCTCCATCCGGCGCAGGTCGTGTAGCAGGCCGTCGGCGGCGCACAGCCCCTTCTTCAGGCTGTCCCAATAGCCGAACTGGATGAACGACGAGTCCTCCAGCCCCAGCTCGCGACGGAAGCACTGCTCAGTCCGCCTCGCCACGGTGAACGCCAGCTGGTAGGCCTGGAAGTACACAGCGCTGGTCTTCGCCAGCATCCAGTCGAACAGCTCCTTGTTCGTGAACTTCTCGTGCAGGAACTGGTCGACATCGGCCGCCACTTCGGCCACCAGCTCGTGGTTGTCACGCTGCTTGGTGACGACGTCTAGCCGAATCTGGGTGGCCAGGCTTTGCGCATCGACCTGCTCCAGCTCCCGCGAGGCGATCGTATGCGCGAACGCGGCGTCGTCCTGGCGGCGCTTATACTGGCCGATCGTGGCGCTCATCTGCGCGCCGGTTTGCAGCAGCGCCGCGGCGATGCGGGACGCCACCGCCCAGCCACGCGACGCGTTGCCGACGTTGCTGCCGCCGAGCTTCGCCGTGACGTGAGGAGAACCTCCGATCCCCGAGCCTCCGAACTGCGCGTCGGGGAAGGCATGGGCGGTGCCCGACGCCCCCTGCAAGGCCATCGCCACGGCATTGGCGACCATGCTGCCCCCGGTCATCACCTGCGCCGCAATCTCCCATTCGTTCATCAAGCTGTCCTTGAGCGACGCGAAGCGCAACTGGCGCTCGAGCACGACCTGGCGGTTCTTGGCGATCACCTGCAGTTGCTGCGTCATCTCGTCGACGCTCCGCTGGTGAACCGCACGCACGCGGTCCTGCAGCTTCTTCTCGGCTGCCGAGCGCAGGAGCGAGAGCGCCTCGGCATCGCGGCGCTCCAGCGCGGCCAGCAGATCGAACGCGTGGCGGCGGACCACCTCGGTCAGCTCCAGCGCCTCGCGTACGAGCACGCGGAAACGGTAGGGGGGCCGCGCCGCGCCGGTGTCGTTCAGGATGCTGCCCAGGTCGAGTCCTGCGGCCGCCGCCCTGACGAGCAGCCCCGGATCGATGGGCGGCGCGAACAGCGCGAGCTGGCGCACAACACCCTGGATATTCATGCAGTGGCGGATCTTGAACAGCCGGTCCGCCACCGTGTCCCAGTAGCCGAGCATCTTCTCGTTCGGAGGCACGCAGAAGTAGAACGCCGGCACGACGGGCAGCTTCGGGGTCGATGGGTCGACCTCGACGTTGACCCGCACCGGCGGCAGCGTGTTCTCCGCCGCCACGACGGCGTTGGCGAAGTCGTCGAGCAGAGGCTCCAGCTCCGCATACGTCATCGGCGCCACGTCCGCCTTCGGGATGATCTCCGGCTTCGGTCCCAGGAGCTCCGCCGCGAGCACGTAGAGCTGCGTCGCCTCGTTCACTGACTCCATCGTGTTCTGGCCGAACAGCTGGTCGCCCCAGGCGATCAGGTTGTCGATGTATTTCATGACGATCGCGCGCTGGTAGGCGACCGGCCGCAGCCCCGCGATCGACGTGCGGTTCGAACGGACGGGCGCGCCAGGCGGCCACCTGGTGCTCGGCTACCGGATCTTGCTGGTTGATCAGGTTCATCAGCCCCTGGATCGACTGCGCCTTGTAGTCGGCCGCGGTCATCTGGAAGAACGGCTTCGTGACCCAGTAACGCTGCGGCGACGGATCGTTGCTGGTGCTGGTGGGGTTGAAGATGTACTCGTACCAGTGCTTCGCCTCCTCGAACCGCTGGTTCAGCGTGAGCGCGGCGCCGATCTGGAACGGCGCGTGGAAGAACAGCTCCCAGTTGTAGATCGCGTAGCCGGCGTTGTACTCGAAGTCGATGCTTTCGGTCGGATAGGGGCGGATGACGTTCGTCGTGGGTCGATAGTACGTGCGGAAGTCGAAGGGCGGCGTGCCCTGCGCCGCCGCCGGGTTCAGCTGGATGTCGCGCGCGAACAACGCGTCGAGGCCGCCGGTGTTCAGCGTGCGGATGAGCAGCGGCACGAACGCGTGGTAGTGCGGCGAGAACGTGTATTCGACCTTGTAGAACGGGTGATAGACGGAGAGCGGCGCCGTGGTCGTGAAGTAGTTGCCATTCTTGTAGTAGATCGTGGGCACCAGGAAGTATGTGCGCTGGCCGTCGGCGTAGAACAAGGGGAGCGTGGAATCGAAGCGTACCGCCTGATGGGGCAGGAGCAGCCGGTACTGATCGGCCCGATCGAGCACGACTTCGCTCTGCAGCGCGCCGTAGAGATCGTAGCTGGTCGTCATGGCCGAGACGCGCGGGCGGGACGCGTCGAACTCCGTCGTGCTCGCAGGCACGAGGGCCATTCCGTCGAAATGGCTGTGGGTCGGGCGCGGGATCGTGCCCTTTTGGAGCGCGGCCGGCAGCAGGCCGATGAAGCGCGTCTCGGAGCCCACCTGGCCGTAGTCATCGATCGACACCGCAAGCGCCTCGACGGCGTGGCCCACACCGCCCAGCACGAACTCGGCAATGTGCTGCCGGTAGATCTCGGCCCCCTCGAAGACGTCGATGCGCAGCACCGAGCCGGTCACGGACGATCTCAGCGTGACGCGGTGGCTCTCGCTGTCGCCCGCCACGACCAGGGTCTGGGGCGCGGTCTGCTTGGCCTGCCACTTGTCCCCCTTCAGCTCGCTCCAGGCAAGTTGAATCTCCAGGTGCACGGCGGGCTGGTGCTGGCTGCTACCGTAGCTGAAGGCGCCGCCCGACTGCGGCGTCGCGGACACGCTCGCCTGCTGCTGTGTCGCATCGGGCTTGCACGTCACGATCGCCCAGAACAGGTACAGCCGGCGGTTCCACATCACCGGCAGCACGTGATCGCTCACGATGTCGAGCTCGACCTTGGTCCACCCGGTCCAGCGTGACGAGTCGATCCACTTGCGGTAGTAGTGCGTCGGCGGATTCCCTTGCTTGCGGCCGATTACGTGCGAGACCGACTGCGTGCCGAGCTCGTAGTACTGCCCCACGATGTCGAGGCGCGCGACCGGATCGAGCTTGGTGAGGTAGTTAAGGAACCCTTCCTCCGCGGTGGCGCTGGTCACCTCGTCCTGCAGCAGGTCGTTCTCCAACTCCTCGAAGAAGATCGTCTTGTCCTTCCGAAGCGCCGGATCGATCCAGTTCTCCGGGTACCAGAACACCTTGCGGTTCGCCTCCCAGACGCGGTAGCGGCTCATCCACTTCCATTGCAGCCAGTCGACGTCCGCCTTCGCGTCGACGGTCACCTGCGGCTCGAGGTTCAGGATGCAGCGCTGGACGAACAGCTGGATCGTCGCGTTGGCTTGGACGATACGGGACGTGCCCTGGCAGGCGGACATCTCAACGTCGATGAGGTAGTACGCATAGACGTCGGCCCGATCGCGCCAGCGCGTGACGCCGGCGGGCGGGTGCGCGAGCATCCAGGCCACGAGCGCGTCCCGCTGCTGCTCGCGCAGGCGATCGCGCAGCGGTTTTGCCACCGTCAACCAGCGGTCCACGGAGTACTTCGCCTTGACGCTCTGCTTGATGGCGGCGGCGGCGGCGGCGGCGATTGTCGGCCCTAGCCAGCTGTCCACGTCGGCGGTGATGCCCAGCCGCCGGAGCTGCGCAAACGCCGGCACGAGCCGCGCGAGCCCCCGCTCCGCGCGGTAGTCGGCGGGATAGCTGAGGCCGAGCAGACCGGTGTCGGCGGCGTTGGCCGGATCGCCGGCGAGCAAGCTCAGGCTCTCCGCCGGCCAGCGGGTGCGCGTTTCGAGCGCTGCGAAGTAGGCCGCCTTGGCCGCCCCGCCCCGCGCCAGGTCGCCGAGCGATGTGAACGGCGTGCCATCGGACGGGAGGGTGGACTTCAGCGCGGCGGCGTCCGCGAGCCGACGCCAGCCGACGAAGCGCCCTTGGGACGCTGCTTGGGCCGCCGTCGGAAGCGCCGTGAGGTCCGGCCAGCCTTCCGCGATGCCGAAGTCGTGCAGCCAGACCGCCTCCTCGGTCGTGAAGCCAAACTCCCGCGACTACTTGCGCCGCCTTGTCCAGCGCCGAATATTGCCGGAAGTACACGCTGAACCCGGGCTCGTCGGGCGACACCGGATCCGCATCGCGCGTGGGGTCGCGCGCCACGCCGGTCAACGCGAGGAAGTCCTCGACGACCGGCAGCGCGGGATCCGCATCCGACCGGAACCACGAGCCCGCCAGCTCGGCGACCGTGGCGATCGGCAGTCCTAGCGCGTCTGCGAGCTGCTGCACGACCAAGCCGGTGCCAAGCGTCCGGCGGAAGTGCGCGAGCAAGCGCTCCAGCACGTACTCGTAGCGCTCCCTCCCCGCGGCCAGGGCGCCTGCGCCTCCCACCTTGGCGACGGCGTCCGCCGCATCGAGGTACGGCCCAAGCGTGTCGGTGACGAGCGTATCCTGGGCGGTAGCCGACAGCGCCGTGCTTCCCGCGAGCACGCCGACGACCGCGTCCACGTCCGCGCGATCGAGCAGCGTCCCCAGCCGGCGCCGAATCTCCGCCCCGTTCGCGTCCGGTGCGAACGCGTTTTCAGCAGCGGTCTTGATCAGCCCGTCGCGCACCGTCCTCAGCAGCGTGCCGACCGCGACGTCGTCGGGCGCCACACCGGCGCTCGCGTCGTGGACGTGGCGCAGGAGGTAGTCAAGCTGCGCGATCGAGAACTTGGTGGCGCGGATGCGATCGACCGCGTCGCCGAACCGGCCGAGCAGCTCCGGTCTCGCACGGTCGAATGGATCGACCAGCTCGAAGAACGGTGCGGCGGTCGATTCTTGCTCGACCAGGTTTAGGAGCGAGGACAGCTCCGCGATCGTGAGACCGAGCCCGCGCGCCAGCAGGACGTGGCGGTACAGCTCCGACAGGTTACCGAGCGTCAACGCGCCGTCGGTGAAAGCGTCGATCGCCCGCGTGACGTCGGCGTCCGCGAGCTCGAACGCGCCGGCCAGCGTCTGGCGGTGATCGGCGAGCTGCGGGGTCGCTCCGATCACGGCGATCTCCGTGCCGGCGGCGTCGAGATCGAACACCGCGTCGACCGGGCTGAGGACGACGAGGTTCTGGAAGAGATCCTGATACTGCGAGTGGAACTGCGCCGCGTCGCCGGGGAGCCGCGGCGGAACGCGAGTGTCGATGCCGCCCAGAAGCGCAATGGCGGCGGTGACCGAGATTCGCAAGCGCCTGGCCGCGGACGCCACCGCGTACAGCTGCCGCAGCAGCGTGGTGTCGAGGCGGGCCAGCCCGGGCGGCACGTCGGTCCGGAGGCGCGCGATCGCGCTGTCCAGTTCGTAGGTCTGCCAGCCAAGCCTCCGCTGCAGGCGCACGAAGCGGTGCAGTCGGGCCAGCGTCTCCGGATCAACGTCCAGCCCCGTGATCGTCGCCTTCCCGAGATCGCACGAGCCGTCCGGATCAAGCAACACCGCGACGGCACCGTCCGGGTTGACGAACCTGGTGTTGAGGAGCTGCGCGAGCGCCGCGTAGTCGAGTCCCGCGCGGTCGAGGAGCACGCGCGGGTGCGACAGCACCTCGAGCCACGTCCCCGTTATGGTCACCGAGTGGTCGACCGCCTCGGGCACGTTGTTGCCCGTCTCGGCCAGCCCCCAGTGTTCCCAGGGATCGTGGCCGTCGGCGCCCGTGACGAGCTCAGCGTCCGCCGCCGAGAGCCCGAGCCCTTCGACGGCCATCGTCGTCGCTTCGCCCGACGGGATGGCTGGCGCTGGTCGGAACGCGCGCATCAACGCCACGCGGTCAGTCCCGAGGTGTCCCAGGTAGATGCGCGCCTCCGCGAGCGGCAGATCGAACGGCAGCGTCCACGGGAAGATCGCGTTGGCCAGGCTCGTGTATGCGTCTTGATTGACGTGCTCGGGGTTGGCGTTCAGCTCGTCGGTCGTCAGGGTCGTCTGGCGCGCCCGCGCTGCCGCGATCGGATCGGCCGGTGGCGCCACGGCGTCCTCGAGCAGCTCGTTGGCAAGATCGATGTAGGGCAGAACCGTGTTCGTGTTGGCGCAAGAGAGCTCGATCTGGACTAGATCGGGGCGGCGCCCGAGCAGCACCAGCTGCGCCGACTTCCCGGCCGTGATCCTCTGCGACAGGAATTGCAGCATGTCCGCCAGATAGGCGGCCGCGCTCAGCACGGAGCGGCAGTGCGTGCACGCACAGAAGTCGGCCGATCCGAACAGCGTCGCCAGGTTGGGCTGGTCGCTGAGCACGGACTCCTCAGGGGGCGGCGGCGGCGCCGACGGCTCCGCGGGCGGCTCCGAAGGCGGGGCGGCAGGTACAGGCGGCGCGGTCGCTCCGCCAACCGCGCTGGGGCTCAGCCCGGAGTAGGCCGCATTCAACCTCATCGCCACGGCGAGCGAGAGCGCATACGTCTGCTCGGCGACCGCGTAGATACGCGCCGCTTGCTGGGCGCCCACGTCCGGATGCTCGGCATAGCCGTTGATGAACCGTGACTTGCCACGCGCGTATACCTGGTGCGCGGAGCTGAGGCCGTCGTCAAGCAGCGCTCTCGCGACCGCATACCGCCTGCCCATCTTGAGCAGTCGCTGCCCGGTCGCCAGCGACGTGCGCAGCGCCTCGCGATAGCCCTCCGGCGCCGCGGCGGGCCGGTCCTTCAGATAACGATCGATGTTCGTCCGCAGCAGGTTGAATCCGGGATTGGCGTCGAGGAACCCCGCGACCTGCCTGGGTGCGGCAAGGGGAGACTCGGCGTCCTCCGCCAGTCGTGCCGCGAACGCCGCTGTCGGGTAGGCGCGCTCGAAGTTCCGCTCCAGGAGGTTGGCGTAGGTGTCGACCGCGAGCTCGGGCGTCGCGGCGGTGAAGTTCGGCGGAATACCGATGGGCGTGGATCCCTCCTGGAGCAGCTTTTTCCAGTCCGAGGCACTGAAGCGCGCGAGGTCTCGCGCCCCACGGAGGCGGCCATCCTGCCGCATTGACACGAGCGCCCTTACGAGCGGCAGGTGACCGCGGGCGAAGCGGCCGACGTTCACGACAAAGCGAATGGTCAACACCTCTTCCTTCGTGAACGTCTTGCGCTCCCGCAGCTCGTTCCAGAACGCACGCGTCGGACGTCGCGCCGCTGCGTACAGCTCGATGAACGCCCGCTGCTTGTCGGTTGGGAGCCCACCGGCCTCGAGCACCGCGCCGATCGGCGTCTTGCCGAAGCCGACTGTCGAGGCCAGCGCTGCCGTCGTCGCCAGCACTTGCAGGTCGGCCAGGTCCTTCTGGGCGCGCTCGGCATAGGACTGCGGGATCACGTTGCGCGCGATCGCTGTCTCCACTGCATAGGCGCGCATCCGCGGGGACGACGTCAGGATCGAATCGAGCAGGCGCTTCGCGTTCCTGTCGAGATCGACGCCGGCTTCCGCCGTCGATGCCAGCGCCGCGACCATCCCGTCGCCGGGGACGTTCTGCTCGAGCAGAGCGAAGAAGAGCTCGGCAGGCAGCGTGGTGGCCTTCGCCATCCGCGCAGACACCGAGTAGAACGCGATGCTCTCCTTGTTCAACCCGGTGCTGGCGGCCAGGAAGGTGAGGTCCTGGTTGTGCGCGTCCTCGACGAGCCCGTCTGGCGCCAGGTCTCCAATCTGTGACGCCAGGCGGGCGCTCAGGCGAAACAGCGCCGGCGCCTGGGCGCGTGTGGGGCCTCCCATCGCGAGCGGGATCTCGGCGTGTGAGGCGACTTTGTATTGAACCGGCGACGTGTAGAGCACCTCACCGCGCCGGCCTAGGACCGAGAGCTGCAGGTCGGGTGCCGTCGTTCCTGCGGGGAAAGTGATGAGGTACCGGCCTTCCTTGTCGGAGGGGGCGCGGCCGACCTCGCGCGAGCTGCGCAGTCTGCGCTCGTAGGCGACGACCACGGCGTTTGCGAGCGGAATCCCGTTCGGATCGCTGACCGTGCCTGTTACCACCTGCTCCCGCCGGGGCGCGCGGGGCTTCGGCGCTTCGGCCGGACGCATCCGTTCGAGGACGGCGCACGCCTGCTGCAGCGTGGGCTCGTCGATCTCCCCGGTTGGTGCGAGCCCGGTCATCGACTGCATCCTCACGACGGCTTCGCGGGTGGTGGCGCCGAAGTACCTGCGCTCGCGTTCCTCGTCCGAGACTTCGAAGCCGATTGCGATCAGCGCCACGTGCAGCAGCGCGACGCCGTCTCCCTCTGCACCCGGAACGAGCGTCCGCCGCCCCGCTGTTCGGCCGCGGCGGACCGTCTTCGGAGGCTTTTCGCCCGATTTGCGAGTCATCGTCCGCCACCGAGGCGTGAGAGACCCAGTGACGCGGCGTCCACGGACCGCTCGATCTGCGCGTCAGTTTTTCCGGTCGTTGATAACGCCCCAGAAACGATGGGAAGCGACCACGTCGGTGAGAACGCGAGAAGGCTTCGCTTCATCTCAGACCCCCGTGAGGTCAGTCGGGCCGCGGCTGGTTCCTACGGATTGAACGTCACGGAGCGCGCGACCAAACGCATTCGCTTGCGGCGTGCGTGACTTAGTGGTAGCCGAGGGATCTCAAAGCGTGGGCCTTATCCCACGAGCGAGTGAACAGAGTTTGTACCACTCTGTCTTGCCGCGATTCCGTTTCAACATCCAGAAGACTTGTGCGGGCGACATTTTGGTCAATCCCCAAAGACAATGCGGAGTCACGAAAGCCATTCTGAGGCGTCGTGCAAAAGCACCTTCGCGCTCATCAAAAACTGCAAACTAAATCCATCTCAAGACCGAGCCTGAGCGCCGGATCGTAGTAAGCGTGGCGGATCAGAGTCAAGCCAAAACTGGTTTAAAAATGCGCATTCGGTTGCGGAGAAGCTTCCCCGTAAGCGGATAGACCGCCGATTCCGTCTGTCTACATGAAGATCTGAACGCGTTGTCGATTTGCCGAACCGCGCGTCGGCGGATGAAGTGTCCAATCGTCACTGCACTTGGCTGCTAAACCAAAGTAGCTTCCGATGTTGGCGCGAGGGCGATTCGCTTCCACGATGCAAACCCTGCCGGAACGTGGCGGGCGCCCCGCTGTGTCGGTTTTCGCAACCTAGGGAACCGTCCGGCCAGAATGTTTCAGAAGCATTCCCCCCTCACGCGGGACGTTCGGGGCCTCGTCGGGCCATGGAAAGTAGATGGTCCATCGCGAGGTCATGATGCCGGAGGTCAAAGAAATCCTGGGCTGTGGCTGGCGGGCGTTCCCAAGAAGCGGATCGCCGGGGGCCTCGACGTGCGGACGGTCCGACGCTACCTGCGTGCCGCCAAGGGCGCCGGGCTAGAGCCGGGGACGGACGCCGTTCCTTCGGGGATCCGGCTGTTAGTCACTCATAACAAGGTTATTGCTTGGCGCAGGCTGTTTCGGGGGGTTTCGCACAGTTCCGCGGCGAAACCTGCCTTGGGGCAGGTGGTCGCCGGTTCAAATCCGCCCGCCCCGACCAACACTTACAAGACGAGCTGTGACCCGTGGTTCCCCTACTGTCGAGCCTGTGGCGTCGGCCACGGAACCTCGTGAAGGACGGCCCCTGTCGCGGTGTCGATGACGCGCAGGACGGAACGGGACCCGTCCGACGCCAAGTCCAGGCGGCTTCCGGGCGGGAGCTTCGAGGGGAGCTTGGGGCCGGTCGAGTGGACGTGCGGAGGAGTCTTCCGAGCGAGGAGGTTCATTCGGAGCATGGCGATCTCCTGAGGATCGCGTTGGCGCAAGCGGAGCACAGGACGGCCTGTCGCTTCGTCGTCGTTTCCGATACGGAAGCCTGTCTCCATGGAGCGGCGAGCCTACTATGCTCGGAGATCCCTCGGCGTGCGGAGGATCACGCCGGAGCGCGCTCGCGGTGTCAGAGGGATGCGGGGGGTGCAACGGAATCGGATGGCCTCCAGGGACGACAACCTTGTCCCTTTCGAGGGACGAGAGCCCTGATGAAGGTTGCTCCAGGCCGCACTGGAGAACGACCAGGCCGGGAACGACCCTTGCTGCGCCGATAGTCAAGATGCTCGCTCACGCCTTCGTGCTGGCGGTGTCGGCTTTGGCCGCCCCCAAGGCTCCTTCGGCAACCGCGATCGCCACTTACCTCGCCCCGATCGAAGAGGAAGTCCTGGGGGAGGAGTTCAGCGCGGCCAAGGTCGAGAAGACACTGCGCGATCGGCTGAAGAGCCGGTCGGCGCTGCGGGTCATGGACGAGCCGGAGCGAGGCAGCATGCGGGTGCAGGTGATGGGTTGCGCGCGCGTGGAAGGGGTGGCGGTCAAGCGGGACCGCAGCAAGAATCCTCCCGCCGGGCTTCCCATGGGGCACGGGACGACACTGATCAAGGACGAACAGTACGGGGCCTCGGTCGAAAGCAAGAGCTTCGTCGTCTTGTCGGTGCGGGTGGTCTGGGAGGACGAGACGCGAGACATCGCTTCCGGCGAGCAGGACCTGTCTCTGGAAGCGGCGGCCTCGATGGTGGCCCGGGAGCTCGAGAAGCTCGCCAAGAAGAAGGGCTCTCGCTAGCGAACCGGCGCGGACCTCTTGCGCTGGCGCTCGTCTTCCCTTCGCGCCCGCCACCACTCGCCCCTCAGGGCGCGGAGATGGGCCCTCAGGTCCTCGTCGGAGCTGAAGTGCGACCGCAAGTCTCGAGCGGCCGAGGTCATCTCCTCGACCGAGGGGCAGCGTGTGCCGAAGCGCGCCTGGGCCTCGACAGTCACGAGCGCCTCGAGGACCTTCCATTCGATGAGGGTGAGATCGGCTCCACCGAGCCCGAGAAGACACGCCCTCATCGCGACTCCACGCACGTGGCGCAAAGGTATGTGCGCTTCAGGTCGGACAGCCGAAGAGTCGAGACCACCGCGGGAGAGCCGCATTCACCGCACGTGTGTCCCTTGACGTAGCGCACCGGGACCTCGGCGCGCTGCATGGGGTCGCGAAGGGTCAGGCCGGACTCGGACGCGGACGGCGCTTCCGGCGGTCTTGACGGCTGGCCCTCAGACATCTTCACCTCTCCCGGGAGGGCAGGCGAGACACAGTGTGCACAAAATTCGGCCTGGGGAGACGTGTCCGGCGTCACAGTCGGGCAGATATGCCCAAAAAGGACTCGAATGACGGCCGAACCCCTTGAGTTTTCGGGAGGAACGGGGTCGCCCTTATTCCGGCGTCAGGAACTCGTCGCGGGGAAAAAGGTCGTGGTTCGTGCGGCCGCGGGGGCGGTAGCCGGCGAGGCGGGCGGGCTGGGCGGCGCGCAGGGCCCTCAAGACCTGACGCGCCGCGTGGTTCCCCAGGTAGTCCGTAACCTCCGGGGAGAGGGCGCGGGCCGTCCAGGTTTCCACGTCGACGGGTAGCGGCTCCATGCCTCCCACGAGCATCCCCCCGGCGTCAAGGACGTGCGGGAAGACCTTGACGAACGTTTCCCAGATCCGCGGCGTGGGCGCCCACGTGCACATCACTCCTCCGGGCTTGAGCTTCCCCGCGCAGCGCCGGAAGAACTCCTCCGAGTAGAGGCTCCCGCTGCCCGCGGTCCAGGGGCGCAGGGCGTCCGCTTCGATGAGGTCGTAGAGGCGGTCCGAACGCTCGAGGGCGTTGCGGCCGTCGGCGATCTCGATGCGCACCCGCGGGTCGGTCAGGAATTGGCGGAGCTTCGGCTGGCTTTCGCGCGCGTCGAAATCCCGAAGGAGCGGCACCTGGGGCGCGGCGACCTCGTAGACCATGACCGACTCGGTCTCGCGGCGGCACGCGGCGGCCCACGCCGTGTTTCCGGACCCGAGGCCCACGATCGCGACGTCGCGCGGGGCGGGATGGACGACGGCGGGGATGGCGCCCAGAAGCGTGTGCTCGCCACCCGCGTAGGGCATCACGCTGTTGCTCTTTCCGTTCACGAAGACGAACCACACGCCGGCGTCCGCGGGCGTCACCGCGACGACGCTCGTGGCGTCTTCGCGCACGAGCGACGGGCCGGGCCCGCGCCCGTGTAGGCGGAGCCAGAAGTCGCGTCCGCCGGGCAGCGCCCACGCGAGCGCCGCGAGACAAAGAGCGGTGGCCACGAGCCAGGGAGGACGGCCGATGAACCTCAGGCCGACGAGCACGAAGACGAAGCCGCCCACGAGCAGGACGCGCAAGCTGCCCGTCGTGCCGAGGACGTTCAGTCCTACGAGTCCCACCGCCAGGCTTCCCGCCACACACCCTGCGATGTTGGCCGCCTGGAGGAAGCCGACCCTCCGTCCGGCGGCGCCGGGGTCGTCGTGCACGGCCCGCTGCAGGACCGGGAAGGAGAGGCCCATCAGGAAGGTCGGCAGGCCGTAGAGAACGATCGGCAGCAGGAAGTAGAGCCGCCAGAAGGCTTCGGGATCGCTGGCCATTCCCAGGCGGTACCCTTCGGCCCCCTGCCAGTACCCGAAGAACCACTCGTAGATGGGTGCCGTCACGGGAGTCCGCGAGAGCACGACCGCGGCCGCGCCGGCGTAGACGAGCATGAGCGACTGCAGGAACAGGAAGAGCACGAGCGGACGCCGGACGCGGTCGGCCCTCGCCGCCCCCGCCAGGGCCCCCGCCCCCCAGCCGAACAGGTAGATCGCGAGCACCGTGCCGAACGTGAAGGCGGAGGCCTTGACTGCGACGTCCACGAT
This sequence comes from uncultured Acidobacteriota bacterium, assembly GCA_963742595.1. GTDB lineage: Bacteria > Acidobacteriota > Vicinamibacteria > Fen-336 > Fen-336 > CAVPGH01. The sequence continues at coordinate 1,247,039 of CAVUMT010000005.1, forward strand.
CCGGAACCAGAGCACCTCGAGGGACAGCGCGCAGAAACCGGAGAAGGCGTAGAGCCACAGCCAGAGCCCGAAGGGATGGCGCGTCTCGCCGAGGGGCGCCGCCGGAGCCGCATCCGCAACGGGCGGAGCAGGACGTCTCCGGAGCGCCAGCGAAACGGCCAGGAGGGCCGCCACGAGGTTCGCGAGGGCGGCGACCACGAGGGCGCCCCGGATTCCCACGTGCCGGAGGAGCACCCAGGGTGCTACGAGCGCGCCCGCACCCGCGCCCAGCGTGTTGATGCCGTAGAGGAATCCCACCACACGCCCGGCCGTGCCCACGTCCCGCAGTAGCCCACGCACCAGGAACGGAAGCGACATGCCCATGAGCAGCGTGGGCGGCAGGAGGCTCACGAACTGAACGAAGCCGCCCAGGACGGGAGAGGCGAAGAGCGAGGGCGCGCGCAGGTAGAGGAGGTCGTAGTAGAGGGCGGCGCTTCCCGCCCCGAACAGGCCGATGAGCACCTCGAGGCAGACGAACGCGAGAAGCGCCCGCCGGGGCTCGAGACGCGTGGACAGGACGCCCCCGAGATGGCTGCCCGCGCCCAGACCCGCCATGAAGGACGCCACGATGACCGCGACCGACCACGCCCCCACCCCGGTCTGCAGGGCGAGGAGGCGCTGCCAGGCCACCTGGTAGACGAGGGCGGCGGCCCCGCTCACGAAGAAGGCGAGCCCGGCGAGCAGCAAGCCGCTGACACTATGCCGCGCGGTGCTTTAGGGTCAAGCCGGCCCTCCGGCTATAAGCTAGGGGACCGCGACGTAGGAGACCATGGACCACATCCGCAACTTCTGCATCATCGCCCACATCGACCACGGCAAGTCGACGCTCGCCGACCGCCTCATCCAGCGCTGCGGGGCGGTCGAGGACCGGGAGTTCCGCGACCAGATCCTCGACTCCATGGACCTCGAACGGGAGCGCGGGATCACGATCAAGGCGAACACCGTCACGCTGCCGTACACCGCCAAGGACGGCAAGACGTACGAGCTCAACCTGATCGACACGCCCGGGCACGTCGACTTCTCCCACGAGGTGCGCCGCTCGCTGATGAGCTGCGAGGGGGCGTTGCTGGTGGTCGACGCCTCGCAGGGGGTGGAAGCGCAGACGGTCGCGAACCTGTATCTCGCGATGGAGTTCGGGCTGCACGGTGGTGCCGGTCATCAACAAGATCGACCTGCCGTCCGCCGACGTGGACCGGGTGATGGAGGAGATCGACCGCGACCTCGGGCTCGACCCGTTCGAGTCGATCCAGGTCTCGGCCAAGATGGGGACGGGCATCGACGACCTGCTGGAGGCGATCGTCGCGAAGCTTCCTCCGCCCAAGGGCGACCCGCAGGCGCCGCTGAAGGCGCTGCTGTTCGACGCCCAGTACGACTCCTATCGCGGCGCCGTGCTGCTGGTGCGGCTCTTCGACGGCACGCTGAAGGTCCCGACCCGCGTGCGGCTGATGCACTCGGATGCCGAGCACAAGGTCGAGGAGGTGGGCAACCAGACGCCTCAAGCGGGTGCCGGTGCCCGAGCTGTCGGCGGGAGAGGTCGGCTACGTGCTCGCGGGCATGAAGAGCCTCGCGGGTCTGGCCATCGGCGACACGCTCACGGAGGCCGACCGGCCCGCCGCGGAGCCGGTGCCCGGCTATCGCGAGGCGAAGCCCGTCGTCTTCTCGTCGATCTATCCGATGTCCACCGACGACTACGAGGACCTGACGAAGGCGCTCGAGAAGCTGAAGCTCAACGACGCGTCCCTCATCTACGAGAAGGACAGCCTCGGCCGCCCTGGGCTTCGGCTTCCGCTGCGGGTTCCTGGGGCTGCTCCACCTCGACGTGGTGCAGGCGCGGCTCGAGCGCGAGTACGACCTGTCGCTGATCCTCTCCGCGCCGTCGGTCCGCTACCGGATCATCCTGAACAACGACACCGAGGTCTGGATCGACAACCCGACCTTCTATCCCGACCCCGCCCAGATCAAGGAGGCGTACGAGCCCTACATCAAGGCCACGATCATGACGCCCGAGCGCTACCTCGGGACGGTGATGGAGCTGTGCCGCGAGCGGCGCGGGGTGGAGACCACCTACAACTACCTGGCCGCGGGCCGGATGGAGGTCATGAGCCAGGTGCCCCTGGCCGAGGTGCTCTTCGACTTCTACGACCGGCTGAAGTCGATCACCCAGGGCTACGGGTCGTTCGACTACGAGCTGCTGGACTACCGCCTGGGCGACATGGTGAAGGTGGACATCCTGGTCAACGGCGAGAAGGTCGACGCCTTGTCGCAGCTGGTCCACCGGGAGTTCGCGCGGCCGCGGGCGCTGCGCTACTGCGAGCGGCTGGCCAAGAAGATTCCGCGCCAGCAGTTCAAGATCGCCATCCAGGGCGCGATCGGCGGCCAGATCATCGCCCGCACCACCATCAACCCCTTCCGCAAGGACGTGACGGCGAAGTGCTACGGCGGCGACATCAGCCGCAAGCGCAAGCTCCTCGAGAAGCAGAAGGAAGGCAAGAAGAAGATGAAGATGGTGGGGACCGTCGAGATCCCGCAGGCGGCCTTCGTGGCCGTGCTCCGGACGGAGGACGACGAGGACGACGAGTAGTGGCGCTCCCGGGCTCTACCTCCACATTCCCTTCTGCTCGACGATCTGCCCGTACTGCGATTTCTCGGTGATGCACGCGGCCTCCCCGGCCCGCCAGCGCTTCGCCTCTCGGCTGGTGGCGGAGGTGTCGCTCGCCGCGCCCGCGTGGCGCGACCCGCGGCCTTTCGACACCGTGTACTTCGGCGGCGGAACGCCCTCTCAGCTGCCGCCTGACGAGCTCGCGCGCGTGCTCGACGCGTGCCGCGCGCACCTCGCTTCGCGACACCCGCGCCCTGGGTCTTCCTCGAGGCCAACCCCGAGGACGTGACCGCGGAAGCCTGCGCCGCGTGGCGGGCGCTCGGCGTGCGCACGCTGTCTCTCGGGGTGCAGTCCTTCTCGGACGAGGCGCTGCGTTTCCTCGGCCGCCGTCACAGCGGACGACAGGCGCGGCCGCGGTCGAGACGGCCCTGGCCGCGGGCTTCGACACGGTGTCGATCGATCTCATCTTCGGCCTGCGGGGGCAGACCGCGGAGGACTGGCGGCTCGACCTGGCCACGGCTGTCTCCCGGGAGCCGCAGCACCTGTCGTGCTATCAGCTGACGATCCACCCGCGCACGCGGTTCGGGGTGCAGGCGAAGCATGGCCAGCTCTCGGAGCTTCCCGAGGACGACCAGGCGACGCTCTTCGAGCTCACGCACCGCTTCCTCGCGGATGCGGGCTGGCCGGCGTACGAGGTCTCCAACTTCGCGCGCGGCCCGGTCCACCAGTCGCGGCACAATCGCAAGTACTGGGACCACACGCCGTACCTCGGTCTCGGCCCGTCGGCGCACTCGCTGGCCGCCTCGGACTCTTCGTCGCCGGCCCGCCGCTGGTGGAACGAGCGCGGCACGCCGCGCTGGGAGAGGCGACTCGCGGCGGGTGAGCGTCCGATCGAGGCGCAGGAACTCCTGGGTCCGAAGGACCTGGCGGCGGAGGCGCTGCTTCTCGGCCTGCGCACCACGGCCGGGATCGACCTCGACGGCTTCAGGGCGCGCTACGGCGTCGACCTGCTGGCCGCGAATGACGCCCTCGTCGCTCGCCTCGTGGACGAGGGCCGCGTCGTCGTGCACGCCGACGCGGAGGGCGGCCGTGGTTGGTGCCGACGCTGTCCGGACTGGCCGTCGCAGACGGCCTGGCCGCGGCGTTCGACCTCTCGCTGCCGAACTAACGAGCGGAATTCCTCGCCTCCGGCGGCCCGGGACGCTAGACTTGGCCAATCCTTCGAGGAGGTGCGTTGATGCGCACCAGACGTCGGGTCCCGGCGCTGGCTCTCGCCGGGCTCCTCTCCGCCCTCGCCGCGGGGGGCGAGGAGCCTCAGCCCTTCCCCGCCGGCGCCTACACGTTCGAGATCACGGCGGCGGAGGTCCCCGCCGACGCCCCCGAAGACATCCGGTCTCTCCTCGTCGGCGAACATGTGATGACGTTCACCGCCGACGGGAAGGTGAGCCGCGTCGTGGGGGGGAAGCTCCACTTGAAGGGCCGGTACGCGTCCACTCCCGAGCACCTCGTGATCACCGACGAGGAGGGCCCCGGCCAGTGCCAGGCGGAACGGGCCACCGGCATCTACAAATGGAAGCGTGAGGGCGACGACGTACGGCTGACCACGGTGGAGGACCTCTGCCGATGGCGTGCGTTCGCCGTCACCCGAGAGCCGTGGCGCGTCCAGGGCGGCTCCCCCGCCGTCGACTCTCCGGCCCCGGCCGTTCCCGCTGATCATGCGCCCGTGCCCCTTCGCCTGACCAAGCCCGCCTATCCCCAGAAGGCATTCATGGAGAAGATCGAGGGGACGGTGATCGTCGAGATCGTGATCGGCACGGACGGCAACGTGACACGCGCCCGTGTAGTGCAGTCGGTGCCGGGTCTGGACGAAGCCGCTCTCAGGGTCGTCTACGAATGGAAGTTCAAGCCCGCCATCAAGAACGGCAAGCCGGTGGCCACCATCGCCAACGCCCCCGTCGCCTTCCGCATCTTCGACAAGAAGAAGGAGTGACCCTACCCGTCGCTGGTTTTTAAACAGAGTGTTGCTTTTTACACACTACCTTGATAGGGTCGGTACATGCGACCGAACCCCGGGAGTGAGGGAACCCCCGAGCCGGGCCTGAGCCGGCGCGAGCGCGAGGTGATGGATATCGTCTACCGGCTGGGCCGCGCCACGGCGGCGGAGATCCGGGGGGCGATGGCCGAGCCGCCCACGGACCCGGCCGTGAGGACGACACTGCGGATCCTGGTTCGCAAGGGTCGCCTCCGGCACGAGTACGACGGGCCCCGCTACGTCTACTCCCCCACCGTGGCGCCCGAGGCCGCGCGCCGGTCTGCGTTCCGGCACCTGCTCGACACGTTCTTCGGGGGCTCGGCTCACGGCGCGATGGCTGCCCTCCTGGAAATGAAAGACACCGGCCTCTCCTCCGGCCAGAAGCGGCGTCTAAGAGAATTGATCGAGGACGCGGATCGAAGGGGGAGATGAAATGGCCGCTTTCGCCTGGCTCGCCGAGCTGACCCTCCGTAGCACGCTGGTCCTGACCGTGGCCCTGGGCCTCGGGCTCCTGCTGCGACGCTCGAGGGCCGAGGCGCGCCACCGCCTGCTGACCCTGACCGCGCTCGGCCTGCTCGTCCTGCCCGCCTTGCCCCGCGTGCTGCCGAGCCTCGAGGTGCCGATAGCACTCCCCCGCCTCGACGCCACCGAAGCCGGGCCCGCCGCTGACCTTGCGGTCTCTTCCGTCGCCCGTGTGTCCGGAGGGGGCGCGCCGCATGACGGCCTGGCCAAGCCCGCCCTGGCCCCCGCACGCGGCCGCGGCTCCAGCACCCAGGCCGCCGCACCTTCAGCCGGCAGTGTCGCGCTGATCGCGTGGCTCGTCGGTGTCGCGGCTGGCCTCGCGAGCCTCGGACGAGCGCTCGCGCGCGAGAGGCGGCTGCTGCGGCGCTCGCACCCCCTTGCCGGCCCGTGGCGGGAGACGCTCTCCGAGGTGCTTCGCTCCCTCTCGATGGGCCGCGAGGTACGCCTGCTCGAGTCCACTGAGATCGACACGCCGCTCACTGGCGGCTGGCGGCGGCCGGCGGTGCTGGTTCCGGCCGGGGCCGCGGCCTGGAGCGACGAGAGGCGGCGGCTCGTGGTTCAGCACGAGCTCGTTCACGTCCAGCGCGCCGACGGCCTGCGCCACCTGGCCTGGAGGCTGGTGGCGGCCCTCTACTGGTTCCATCCGCTCGTTCGCCTGGCCGAGCGCCAGGCGCGGCTCGCGGGCGAGCAGGCCTGCGACGAGACGGTGGTCAGGCTCGGCGCGCGTCCCTCGACGTACGCGCGGCACCTCCTGGAGATCGCCGAGTCGCTTCGGGCCCGTCCCGAGGTGTTCGCGAGCACCCTCCCCATGCTCGACCGCAGCCAGCTCGAAAGGAGACTGGTCATGATCCTCGATGAGAACAGAGCCCTCGGCCGCGGGCGCGCTTCGGCGATCGCGGGACTGGCAGTGCTGGCCGCGACGGTGCTTTTCGCCGGAGCGGCCGGCCCGCAAGCCACTCGGCCTTTCGTCGAAGTGCCGGTGGCCGCGGCCGCACCGGCGTCCGCGCCGGTCGAGTCACCTCATCCCACTGCCCGTTCGGTCACGGCCGAACCCGCACGCGGCACCTTGGCCGGGACCGCGTGCCTCGATGCGGACAGCGGCATGAGCTTCAGCGGCACCTTCCGCCACGGCCGGTCGGGCCGCGATGCGAGCGGCGGCCACGAGGACGACTACTCCTTTCAGCACACTCTCGGCGACGGCCGGCGCCTGTGCGCCCGGGTCTGGGGTCCCGTGCTGTTCGACGAGCGGACCGGTGAGGTCCGCGAGGTGCCCCGAGGGAGCTCGGTGCTCGTCGAGACCGGCGGACGGTCGAACGGTTCGCAGCGCATGCTGATCACCGAGGAGCAGGGCCAGCCGCGCCACCAGCTCTGGCTGAACGGCAGCGAGCAGCCGGTCGACGACCGGGCCCGCGCCTGGCTCAAGGACGCCCTCGAGGCGGTCGCGGCGTTCCGCGCGATCGGGGAAATCCAGGGCGAGGTCGGCACCCTTCAGGGCGAGATCGGGACGATCCAGGGCAGGATCGGCACGCTGCAAGGCCGGATCGGCACGATCCAGGGCCAGCAAGGCACCCTGCAGGGCAAGATCGGCTCGATCCAGGGCGAGCAGGGCACTCTTCAGGGAGAGATCGGCACCCACCAGGGTGCGATCGGGAGCCTGGAGGGCGCCCGCTGGTCGGCGAGTGAGAGCCTGAAGACGCAGATCGACAAGGAGATCCAGGAACACGAGGCGGCGATCCGCAAGCTGGAGGCCGAGAAGGACGACGGGACGCTAAAGCGCCGGCTCTCGGAGGCCCAGGCCGAGCTCAGCGCCTTTCAGCAGTCGTCGAACGGCCAGATCCGCGAGCTCGAGCGCCAGATCGAGGCGATCCGCAGCGAGAACCAGATCGGAAGGCTCGAGAAGCAGATCGACGACCTCCACGCGGACGACCGCATCGCCGAGATCAAGAGGCGGCTCGCGCCGACGCTCGAGCGCCTGAAGGCCCGGATCGCCGAGCTTGGCGGCTGAGCCGCGAGCTCGGCTGGCCGCGTGAACGAGCGAACCGGGAATTCGCGGGGTATACTCACCAGATGGTCTCGATGGTTGCCTTTGAACCATCGAGAACATATGCGCCTGTAGCTCAGTTGGATAGAGCGGCAGCCTTCTAAGCTGCGGGTCAGGGGTTCGAGTCCCTTCAGGCGCGCCAAGACAGACCGGTGGTGGCTGTAGCTCAGCTTGGTTAGAGCGCCAGGTTGTGGCCCTGGAGGTCGCGGGTTCGAATCCCGTCAGCCACCCCAACTTGCGGCGATTCCTACCGTGCCGAAGACCCTGGGTCGCACACAGGCGTGCAATCGCCCGCCCCTAGTCCAATGGACGCCCAGGGACCAGGCAAGTAGGTTCCAAGGGTTCAAGCACCTCAAAGGAGCGTCGAACATGAACAAGAGCGTCTCGCGTGCGCTGGCGCTGGTTGTCGCGCTGTCACTCTGGCCTGCGGCCGTCGTGATGTCCCAGACGACAGCCCCCAAGCCCACTGGTGCGAAGAATGTCGTGCTCGTCCATGGGGGGTTCGTCGACGGCGCCGGCTGGGAGGGCGTTTACTGGGCACTCAAGGCGAAGGGCTATTCCGTGAGCATCGTACAGAACCCAACGATCTCGCTTGCCGACGATGTAGCCGTGACGAAGCGCACCCTCGCCGCGCAGGACGGCCCCACGGTTCTGGTCGGACACTCCTATGGTGGGGTGGTAATCACCGAGGCGGGCAACGATTCAAAGGTGTCGGCCCTCGTCTATATCGCCGCGTTCGCTCCGGACAAGGACGAGTCGGTTTCGACACTGATCAAGGATCCGCCGCCTGGTGCGCCTGTGCCGCCGATCCTTCCACCTCAGGATGGGTTTCTGTTTCTCGACAGGGGCAAGTTCTTCGGATCGTTCGCGGCCGATGTGGATCCGCGCAAGGCGGCATTCATGGCCGACTCGCAAGTCCCGTGGGGCGTGCAGGCGCTGGGCGGTGCGATTACCGAACCGGCGTGGAAGACAAAGCCGAGCTGGTACCTCGTCGCCACCGAGGACAAGATGATCCCGCCGGACGCGCAGCGTGCGATGTCGAAGCGCGCGGGCTCGACCGTCGTTGAGGCGAAGGGCAGCCACGCCATCTATGTATCGCAGCCCCGGACGATCGCTTCACTCATCGAAAAGGCCGCCCAGGCCGCAGGGGCCGCGCGTAACGCGCCATGACCAAGCACGTCGCCATCAGCCCCAACGAGGCCGCCGATCGTCTGGCGATCCGCGAGCTCGCCGACGGTACGGCCGGTGATGATCTGGTAGGAGCCGTGGAAGGGCGTTCAAGTTCGGGTCGAATGACTTGAAACCCCTGGACCCGGAGTGGGCGCGCTAGACGTCTGGAGATCGGGCTCGAAACCGGTCACCCACCTCAATTGCTGTAACCCGGGAGGCCCTTTTCGACTCTCTCTAGTCAGGGAGCCGGGCGAACCCTCCGGCCTGTGACAGTTCGAATAGTGTCCTAGCCGCCCGCGCAGACCACCCGCACTCCCCTACTCTCGCGCGCATGCTTTACCGCTACTTGGCCGTGGACGAAGCGGGGTCCTTCCCCCTGCTGAGCTACCAGCACCTGGAGCCCCTCGTCGGCGATGGGGTCCGGCTGATCCTGCTCGAGGCCACCGACGACTGGCCGGCCGCCTTGCGGGCTCACCAACTGCTGGAGTCCCAGCTCCGCGAGGCGACCCCTCGGCGGGCTCCCCGCGCCCCCTCGCCAGGCCGTGGCGGCCGGCGCCGCCGGCGCCACCTCAGTGCGGCTGGCGCTCCAGGTACTTGAGCCAGTGGGCCACGATCTCGCGGTTCGGGCCCTGCGTGTCCACGTAGGCGCGGGCGTACTGGACGAGGCGGGTACGGTCGAGGCCCCCTTGTCCCTTGCCGTCGCCCGCGAAGCCTTCGAAGAGGACGCGTAGCAGCACGAAGAGGGCTCCCGCGTCGGTGGGATGGCTCTCGACGTAGGGGCCCAGCGCGTCGAGGGCCTCGGGGTCCCGGCCCGTCATGGCGCAGGCGATGCCGAACTGCCGCTTCAGCTCCTCGTCCTTGGGAAAGGCGGCGACGCCCTCGCGCGAGATGTCCAGGGCCTGCTCGCCCTCCTCCAACCGCAGGAGCGCTTCCGAGAGCAGGTCGTAGAGCACGGGGGCCCCGGTCTCCGTGATGAGGGCGGTCTGCCACGCGCCCACCGCCTGCCGGTCGTCGCCGGAGGCGGCGTACGTCGCGCCGAGGTAGAACGCGACCGGGAAGAGACCCGACTCCAAACGGAGCGCGGTCCGGAACTGGGCGGAGGCGCCGTCGATCTCGTTCCGGGCGAGCAGGCCCAGGCCGCGCAGGAAGGCGATCCTCGCGTCCTCCCGTCCCGACCCGCCCAGCTTGTCCGAGATCTTCAACAGGCCCCCCGCCTTGGCCTCGTCGATCGCCGCCTTCACCTCCGGAGACAGCGGGCCGTGGGTCAGCACGAGCAGGCGGTCGAGGAAGTGGCTCACCACCTCGGGGGCCAGCGTGCGGCGCAGCTCGAAGCGCGGAACGGCGCCGGCAAGGCCCTTGCGCTCTCCCCCTGAAGCGCTCGGCGCGCTCCGCGCCAGCGGCGGCAGGCGGAACGGCCGGGTCAGGCCCCCGACCTTCTTGCCGTCCACCGATACGGTGGCCCGCGCGACGTAGTCGCCAGGGGGAAGGATGGACAAGCCGAGCGTCACCTGGGCCGCCCTCTGCCCCGCGTCCTCCACGCTGGGCATGGGCACGCTCACGAGCGCGGGGCCGCCCTCCATCTCCGCGATCTCGAGGGAGATGCCCGCCTTCTTCACCCGCTCGGCCTCCTTGCCCTGCAGCTCGATGTGCGCCGTCAACCGGCCGTTCTCCGCCAGGCTGCGGGGCGACGGGCGAAAGCCCGTCTCGGCGGAGAGCCCGCCGAGCATGAGGTCGCTCATCTCGAGGCCGCCCGCGGACACGAGCGCCGCCTTCACCGCGTGGACGACGCTCCCCCGCCGGCCCGACCGGTCGCGCGCGGCCAGGCGCAGGGTGTAGGTTCCGGGGTCCACCAGCATCGTGCTCACGATCGTCAAGACGCCGCGGGGCGAGTCGGGCGCCCGCTGGACGCCGCTGCTCACCACCTTCCCCTTCTTGTCCTCGAGCAGATAGCCCAGGGTCACGCCCCCCCGCGCTTCGCTCACCTCCGCGGTGCTCAGCACGCGCACGCGCTTTCCGGCGCGGTCGGGCATGGCGTAGGTCGCGACCCGCACGACGAGGTCGGTGGCGAGGAAGGGGCTGCGCAGCGAGGCGCTGAGCGCCTCCTCGTCCGCGCGTCCGCTGTCCGGAAGGGGGATGACGACCCGGTCCCGGAGCCGCACGGAGACGTTGCGCCGCGCCACCTGCACCTTGAGGCCGTGGCCCTTTCCGTCGCGGTCGCCCTCTTCCGGCTCGAAGCCGAGCAGGTAGTACCCGGAGAGCTCGCGGCCGATCCGCTCGAAGGCGTACTCCGCCCCCGCGGCCACTCGAAAGACCGTACCCCGGCTCATTCCCGCGAGCGTGTCCAGGCCGCTCCGGTGCACGTTCCTGTCCTCCGACTCGCTCATCACGATGCGCTGCTGCGTGACGTCGACTGTGCTCGGCTGGAGCTGCAGGATGTAGATCGAGGTACCCGAGGCGGACGCCGCCACCGCGATGTCCCGGATGTCCGACGCGTTCTCCCTGCGCGGGTCGTCGGTGCCCAGGCCTTCCGCCACGAGGACCATGGTCTTCGGCCCCTCCACCTTCTTGAGACCGTCGAGGAGCCCGCGCAGCGCGTGGAGCGACGCTGACGACTGCTGCCGGTACTCCGTCATGAGGTCCTGCGCCTCCATCTCCACCCCGCGGATGCAGATGAGCAGGTCCGGTCCGGTGAGGCCCTGACACTCGCGGTCCAGCACTTCCGTGCGGCGGAACGAGTCCCGCTCGAGCACCGCCTGGGCCTCGGCGAGCCCGAGGCGGGCGCTGAAGAAGCGCGCGTGCCCCGGCATGCTCATGGCCGCCTTCAGCACCTTGGCGTGGTCCGTCGTGAAGTCCACGTTGGGGCTGGGGCCCGGGATGCCGATGACGGCCACCCGGTCGTTGGGGTCCAGGGCGTCGAGCAGCTTCCCGAGGGACGCGAGGGCCTGGCGCCCCTGGCCCATCCTTATGTTGTTGCGGTCGATGACCACGACCACGAGGCGGCCGGAGACGAAGCCCTCGTTCGTCGAGTACTCGAGCTCCTTCGGCGGCGGCGTGCGAAGGCGGTCCTGGCGGGCGTCCGGCGAAAGGTCGACGTACTCCACCGTCACGAGGCGCCGCGGGCGGCCGTCCACCGTGACCTTGAAGTCCTCGGGGCCGAGGCCGCGATAGGGGTTGCCGCGATCGTCGACCACGTTGACGTCCACCGCCACGACGTCGACGCCCACCGTGAACACCGGCGTCTCCGCGGGTGCTGCCTTCTCCTCGGGCTTCGCCGGAGCGACCGGCGGCTCCTGCGCCGCCAGCGGCCAGGCCACGAGGAAGGCGAAGACCAGGGACAGGCGCTTCACGAGCCCGCCCGCCGCCGCGGCACCGCGCGATAGCCCTGCCGGGCCCGGACCTTGAACGGCTGCCCCGCCACCTCCACGCGGATCGTGCGCCAGCTGCCGTCGCGCTCGCCGTTCGTGGGGTCGTAGGCGAGCAGGTACTGGTTCTGCAGGTCCTCGGCGATCTGGGCGAACACGTCGGGAAGCTCCTCGATGCGGTCGGTGTAGAAGGCCCGGCCCCCGCTCGACTCCCCCAGCCGGTCGATGATCTTCTTCAGCGTCTTGTCGCGGAGCCCCCGCCCCTGGCTGACCACGTAGATGGGGGCGTCGCTCACCTCCAGACGGCGCTCCACGTCCTCCACCGTGGACTGGCTCGAGCGGTCCTCACCGTCCGAGAAGAGGACGAGGGCGCGCCGCCCCCGCTGCCGATCGAGGAGGGCGAGCGAGCGCAGGACCACGTCGTAGAGGGCCGTGCCGCCCCAGGGGGCGAGACGATCCACCGCGCGCGACCGCGCCGCGGGGTCCGACTCGCTCCGCGCCAGGGTGAAGACGTTGTCGTTGAAGGCGAGGAGCGTGAGGCGGTCCTCCGGCTTGAGGGTCGTCAGGAACTTCTTGACGGCCTGGCGGCACAGCGGCAGCGCGTCCTTCATGCTGCCGCTCATGTCCACCGCCACCACCAGCTCGCGCGGCGTCCCTTCGCCGATGAAGTGGGTGACGGGCTGCGACACCCCGTCCTCGAAGATGCGGAAGGACTCCTTGGTGAGGCCGCGGATGAAGCGCCCCTTTCCGTCCGTGACCGTGGCCGCCACCTGCACCACGTCCACGTCGACACCGGGAGAGAACTCCGACTCCTTGGTCCGAACACGCGCCACGAGCCGCCGCCCGTCGCGCAGCACCGCGACCGCGCGGAGGTCGTGTCCGGCGACGAGCGGGCCCGCGTCCCAGCGGCACTCGAAGGGCGGCCTCTCCTTCGCACACACCGGACGCCCGTCCGCGCTGAAGCTCACCCGGAGCACGGGCACGGTCGCCGGCTCCACCCCCGCCTTGAGCGTGATCTCGCCGCTCACGAAGGCCCCGTCCACGGGCTCGGAGAAGGCGAGCGTCGGCTCCACGGGCTCCACCATGAGCCCGGGGTCCTGCAGGAGCAGCAAGGCGAGAGCGATCAGGGTGTCGCCTCCGGTTCCGCGGCGGGCCGGAGCGGCCCTTCTCCGGCGAGAGCCGCCACGTAATCGTCGACGCGCGCGGGCTTGATGTCGAGCACGTAGCGGGAGAGGGCGAGCCAGTCCTCGTGGCCGATCGGCTCCACCTCCTCCGCGAGGTCCGTGATCAGGTAGCTCAGGAGGCCGGGGGCGAGGGCACCGGGCAGCCGCCGCGAGGAAAGGTCGGCGGCCGCGCGCAGGGCGAGGTCGGGGAGGCGCGCCGCGAGCAGGTCGTCGAGGCGCATCCCCGTGAAGTCGTCCAGCGAGCGAAGGGGCGGCATCCGCAGCCGCCACCCGCCGCCCTCCGCCAGAGCGGGCGCGCCCCAGGCGTCCTCCGCCCCGACGGGGACGCCGAGACGGAAGAGCTCGCCGAGGGTGAAGAACCCGGGCAGGGCCGCGGGCTCGACCGCGACCACGAAGGGCAGGGCCGACCGGCGAAAGGCTTCGAGCCCCGCTTCGCGAGCCACCGCGTCCAGCGCCGCCTCGTCGTTTCGCAGACGGCGCACCCTCTCGCGGCCCCGCCGGATCGCCGCGGCCACCGCGTCGCGGCCGCGGTCGTCGAGGTCGACGGGGTTCAGGAGAGCCGCGCCTTGCGCGAACGCGAGGCGGGCCCGCGTGTCGATGCCGGGCGGGCGCGTCGGCACCTCCGGGCTCAAGCGCCGGAGCTGGAGGCGGGCGAGCCCCAGGTCGAGGCCGGGCAAGGCACCCTCCACGTGCCAGCGCTGGCCGGGCACCACCTTCTCGCCGGAGAGGCGCCAGGCCGCCGGGCCGAACACGTGACGGCGGGCGACGTTGCCGCCGGGCAGCGCCTCCCCGGGATCGTCGCCCACGTGGGGCGCGTAGGCCACGGCCAGGAGCGCATCCGCGAGCAGCGCATCTCCCTCTCGTAGGAGACGCGCGTTCGCCCGGGCCTCGCCGCCGTTCTTCCCCGCTTCCTTCACGGCCTCCTCGACGACGTCGCGGGGGGCCGGCGGCTCTTCGATCGCTTCCGGAAAGGCCGGAGGTCCCAGCTCGCGGGCGAGCGCCCGCAGCTCCGCGAGGCGGGCGGCGAGCGGCTCCTTGCCGCGCGCGGCGCGGCAGAAGGCGAGGACGGGCTCCAGCGAGTTCCCCCCCGCGCGCTCGCGCACCCGCTCGAACCGCTCGAGGTCAGCGAGCCCGGGGTCGGCGTGGTAGTAGAGGCCTTCCCACTCGAAGGGGGGTGCTTCCCCTTCGCGCGGGAGCACCGCCCCCGAGATCGCGCGGCCCACCACGACCTCGGCCGAGCCGGGAGCTTCCCCGCCGTAGACCGCCTCGGCGAGCACGGGCAGCGCGGAGTCGGAGAGCCAGGCGGCGATCCTGCCCTCGAAGTCGCCCTCCTCGGTGACGGGCACCGCGAGGAGCCAGCGCAGGAGGCTTTCCACCGCGACGAGGTCCAGCGTCCGCCGGAAGCGCGCCCGGTCGAGGATCAGGAGGACGCCCTGGAACTGGGCGAGGGCCCGGCCCTGGGCGTCTCCTGCGAGACGGTCGAAGCGGCGGGAGGCGCGGACCGCCTCCGCGTAGAGTGCCGGGTCCTTGAAGCCCATCCGCTCGAGCGTGTAGACGAGCGCGGGGCGGTCGTCGAGGGCCTGCACCGCCGTGACGGCGTCTCCCACGAGCGCAGGGGGGACGTCCGCGAAGACCCGCTGGGCGAACCGGATCTGGTCGAGGCGCGCTCGACGCAACTCGATCGTCCCCGTCGCGATCCGCTGCGCGAGATAGGCCGCGTCGACCGTCGGCGGTTCCTTCTCGGACGGCGAGCCGTCGCCGAAGACCGCGCGCCAGAACACCCGGCCGGCGGGAGCCGCCATCTCCCCCGACGGCAGCACCCGCACCTCGCGGAACAGGAGCCCCGCGTCCACGCTGGACCGGCTGAAGCTGCCCCATCCCGGCTTCCACCACGTGGGCTCCCGCGCGAAGGCTTCCCGCACCGTCTTGAAGACCCCGCCGGATCGGGAGGATCCGGGGGAAAGGCCGAGCGCGAAGCGCTGCCGCACGGGGTCGAGCCCGTCCACGGAGTCATAGAAGAAGAAGAGCCGGCCGGAGTCCCGGGTCGCGAGCTTCTGCAGGAAGCGTCCGGGCCGCGAGACCTTCTCGCCCACGGCGCCCTCCCAGAGGGCCGCCGCCTCGTCTCCACCGGGCACGGCGACGCGGCCGTTCCGCACGCGCCAGCTTCCCGCGAAGACCGAGAACGCGTCGAGATCGAGGCGCGCGAGGCTGCCCAGGATGTCGGCGTGCTGGGCCACGAAGACGAGCGTCTCCTCGTCGCACTGGACGAGTCCGCGGTAGAGCAGCGACGCCGGGCGCGAGCGGAGGATGCCCGCCACCACCGCGTCGTCCGTGGAGGCCTGGCGGAAGAGGGACCGCCGCCAAACCTCCGGGGCGAGGGGAAGCGGAACCGACTCCGCGGCGGACGCCGCCCGCCGCTCCGGAGCGTCTCCGGCGGGCGAGCCGGGGAGCGGCTTCACGGAGTCCAGGTAGGAGGACATGTCCTTGAGCGCCCTGGGGGACCCTGACATCTCGCCGTACGTGGGATGGATCTTGCGCGTGATTTCGAAGAGGGCGCGCCAGCGCGGCAAGTCCGGCTGCAGGCCGACCGAGCGCGCGAGGTTCGCGAGCCCCCCGGGGACGGCCACGGGGTAGAAGCCGGACGCCGCCGACCCGCCCGAGGCTCCGGCGAGCAGGCAAATGATGACCAAGGGTCCCACGGCGCCGTAGTTTACGCCGGGAGAGCAGCCCCCGGGTGCCCAAACTGTTGAAGACAGCCCGCAGTGTTACCATCTCTGGCCCCAGGAGATTCGATGCCCCAGCGTCCACCCGACGTCACACCCGCGATCGTGCAAGGCGACCTCACCGAGGAGCTCCTGCAGGCCTACCTGCGGGGCGGCGAGGTCGCGATCGACACCGAGACGATGGGCCTGCGCACGCTTCGCGACCGCCTGTGCGTGGTCCAGCTCTGCAACCGCCAGATGAAGGCCGCCCTCATCCAGATCCCGCGCGCGGACGCCCGCCCGCCGGCGGAGCGCGCCCCCCGCCTGAAGGCCCTCCTCGAGGACGCGCGCGTGCTCAAGGTCTTCCACTTCGCGCGCTTCGACGTCGCCGCGGTGCGCCACTACCTGGGCATCCGGGTGGCCCCGCTCTATTGCACGCGCACCGTGAGCAAGCTCGTCCGCACCTACACGGACCGCCACGGCCTCAAGGACAACCTCCTGGAGCTCCTGGACGTGGAGATGGACAAGGCCGCGCGTCATACCGCCTGGGACGCTCCCGTGCTCTCGCCGGAGCAGGTGCGCTACGCGATCTCCGACGTGACGATGCTCCTGCCCCTCAAGGACAAGCTCGAGGAGCTGCTCGTGCGCGAGGGGCGGGTGGAGCTGGCGAAGGAGTGCTTCCTGGCGATCCCGACGCTCGCCCAGCTCGACATCCTGGGGTTCGACGGCCTGTTCGAGCACTGACCGTGCCCCTCCCATCTTCGAGCGACAAGCGCCGTTCCCTTGCGTGTAAACCGTGAGGAGGTTTGTATGAGCCGTCGTGCGCAGGCTTGTTCCGTTTGTCTCTCGGCCGCCATCCTGACCCTAGGCCCGACGTCGCGGCCCGCCGCGGGTGGGCAGGACGCGCCGACTCTTCGAGCGAGCTGTGACGATCTCGAGGTGACCAAGGCCAAGGCCCTTTTCGTTCGAATGCGGGACGAGCGGAAGGTCGATCGCGACGCAGTCTCGGCCGAGGAGTTCCGCCGCGCCGGCGGCCGCTACATCGAGCTCGCGCAAGCCTGCTACGACGCGAGGTACGGCGCCGCGGCCAAGGCGCCGACACGGATCGACGACGACGGCGTCCTGATGGATTCGGATGTCCCCGAGTTCAGCACGAACGGCCGGAAGTGGGGGGCGGGATCCCCCTTTCCCGGGGGGCCGGGCGTGCCGGGGCCGGGGATACCCGGCGGTACCGTGACCTGGAGCTTCATGGCAAACGGCGTCGACCTGTCGGCCGAGCCGGCGTCGCCCAACGTCGCGATCCAGAGCCTCCCGACCTTCCAGGCCTGCTTCCTGACCGAGATCGAGGACGCCTTCGACGCCTGGTCGGCCGTCGCCGACATCCAGTTCGTGCGGGTCGTCGACAATGGCCTCCCCTTCAACGCTACCGGTGCGGTGGGCGACATCCGGGTGGGCGCGCACACCTTCGACGGCCCCAGTGGCGTGCTCGCGCACGGTTTCTTTCCGCCCCCGAACGGCGTGACCGCCTCGGGAGACATCCACTTCGATCAGGCCGAGAACTGGGACTGCGTCGACACCGGGCCCCAGTTCGACATCGGGATCGTGGCCACTCACGAGGTCGGCCACACGATCGGACTGAACCACCAGACCGCCCCGCCGACCGCACTCATGAACCCCTTCTACAACACCGCGGTGACCATGCCCCTCGCCGACGACATCACGGCCGCGGAGTCGATCTACGGCGCTCCGGTGGCGAGCTGCGTCCTGGACCTCACCCTCGCTTACGATGCCGGCATCTTCACGATGAATTTCCACTTCGGGGCTTCCGTCGCGACGACCTTCAACGCGTGGTTCACCTACGGCAACGTCCTCCTGCCCTTCTGGTCGGTACCGATTCCGCCCATAGGTCCGCCGGTCGATGCCCCGGTATCGTTCCCTCTCCCACCGCTCGGGACCGTGGGGGTGCTCACCACCCTCACCACCCCTGGGGACGGCATCATCTGCTCCGGCTTCAAGACGATCGACACGAACCCCTAGGCCCGCCCGACTCGGCGATCGGGGCGGGGCCCATGGGGTCCCGCCCCGTAGCCTAGCTCTCCGCGCGCTCCGCGCCGCCGTTCTCCGCGGCGAGGACACCCACCGGCCGAAGGAGGCCTTCCGTGTCCCCCGGCTGGATGCGCTCCAGGTCCCGGAGGCCGGCCACGAGGACGCGCGCGCAGTCGCGGCAGTGCTCGAGCATCGGACCGTCGCCGCCGATGGGGGCGTCGGGCTCGAGACGCCAGTGGGAGCGCTGCTCCGCGCTCAGGGGCACGCAGGCCCCGCCCTCCACGCGGTGGGGCGGGCGGCGGTCGTGCTTGAAGCCGGAGACCCCCGGGAAGGCGCACTCCGAGCAGGTAGTCGATGACGCGCACGATGCGCGGCTGGTCGTAGCCGAGGAGGCGGCTGTCCGCCCGCACGCAGACCTCGGTCCCCCGCTCGGTCACCGCGATGGCGATGCGCGATCGAGGTTCCGTCCACGCGCAGCAGCTCGCTCGCGATCTCCGCGATCACGTCGCGGTGCTCCTCGCGCACGAAGCCGATGGGGGCGATCCGCACCGCCCCCGTGACCTCCTGGTGGCGGAAGGCGGCCGCCCGGTAGACGTACCACTCGGGAGGCACGCGGTAGTCGCGGAGGTCGTCCACGATGTCCAGCGGTCTCCTCGTCGCGGGTCAGGAGCTCGAACATCTTGAAGTCGAGCGGCGTCGCCCCGTGGAGGAGCGCGCTCGTGTCGGTGTAGATCCCGAGGGCGGCGGCGGCGCGCTCCGCGGGGCCCAGGCTCGTCGAGCATGCCGAAGGCGGCGCCGATCACCGCCATGAAGGCGGAGGTGGAGCCCACGGGTATGCCCACGAACGCGAGCTTGACCCGCTGCACGCCCCGGGCCCGGCAGTTCTCCTCGACGTCGTGCGGGATCGGCGTGGTGGTCGGCCACGAAGAAGAAGTCGCTTCACCGGCTTGACGCCCCCGGTGTTCGACATCCCCAGGGGGGGCGAGGTGTCCACCATGCACGCGAGCCCGCGGGGCAGGCGCTCCGCGTTCGGGTCGTAGAGCCTGACCCCGCAGGCGCTCCACCAGGTTGCGGTTCTGCGGATGGCCCAGACTGCCCGTGAGGATGCGCACCTCCTTCGCGCCCAGCTCGGCGAGGATCGCCCGCAGCAGGATGGCGCTCCCCAGCGCATCGGGGTCCCCCACCCACTGCGTGAAGATGTTGGCCCCGCGCCCGCGGATGGCGCGCGCGCTCCGCGCAGGCCCATGTAGGCGGCGTGGGCTTGGGTGAGGATCGGCAAGGTTCTCCGAGCGTGCGGCGCTTGCCGAGGAGGGGCCGAAGCGCCGGGTGACCACGTGGACCCCGGGGAGTCGCCGCCGGGGCGCGCAGGATCTTGCCGTGTTCGGCGTCACGTCGGTTCCCGCTCCTCCTTCTTCGATCAGCGCCCGTGCAGGCTCCAGCCCTCGCGGGCCAGGTCCTCGAGGATGGGGGCGGGGCGGAAGCGCTCGCCGTGCTTGCGCTGCGAGCCGCTCCAGCATCTCCACCGCGAAGCGCGCGCCCAGGTGGTCGAGGTAGCGGAAGGGCCCGCCCAGGAACGGCGGGAAGCCGAGGCCGAAGATCGCGCCCACGTCGCCGTCGCGCGGCGAGCGCAGGATCCCCTCCTGCAGGCACAGCACCGCTTCGTTCAGGAACGCGAAGACCAGCCGGTCCTGGATCTCGCGCGCCGTCGACGTCCGTCGCGGGCCCCGCCTCCGGGCAGGAGCGCGTAGACCGTCTCGTCCACGCGCTTCTTCGCCGCCGTCGTAGCGTGTAGAAGCCGCGCTTGTTCTTGCGGCCCAGGCGGCCGTCGTCGATCACCTTGCGCCATCGACGCGGGCGGCGCCATGCGCTCGCCGAAGGGCTGGTGCAGCACCTTGGCCACCTTGGCCCCCACGTCGATGCCCACCTCGTCGAGGAGCGTCGATCGGCCCCACCGGGAAGCCGAAGTCGCGTCATCGCCCGGTCCACGGCCTCGACCGCGCGCGCCCTCCTCCACGAGGCGCGCGGCCTCGTTCATGTAGGGCGCCAGCGGCGCGCGTGGTGTAGAAGCCGGGGCCGTCGCGCACCACGATCACGTGTTTGCCGAGCCGGCGGCCGAACGTCACCGCGGTGGCGGTGGCGCCGGCCTCCGTCTCGCGGCGTCACGACCACCTCGAGCAGCGGCATCTTGTGGACGGGCGAGAAGAAGTGCATGCCCAGCACGCGCGCCGGGCCGCTGCGCCTCCCGCGCGATCGTCGCCGATGGGCAGCGACGAGGTGTTGCTGGCGAACACGCAGTCCTCGCCCGTGGCCGCCTCCACCTCGGCCAGCACCTGCCGCTTCAGGTCGAGGTCCTCGAACACGGCCTCGATCACGAGGTCGGCGCGCCGGAAGCCCGAGTAGTCGAGGCGTGGCGGAGAGGCGGTCCATGCGCTTCTGCGACCTCGCAGCCGCGTGAGGCTGCCCCGCTTCGCGCCGCTCCTCGAAGCACGCTCGCGCACGTAGCGCAGGCCGCGGCCCAGGGCCTCGTGCGGAGGCGTCCTTCAGCCGCACGAGCACGCCCGCCTCCGCCGCCGACGCCGGCGATGCCCGCGCCCATGAGGCCCGCGCCCACCACGCCGAGCTTCGTCGACCTCGCGCGGCCTTCGTGCCCTCCGGATAGCCCGCGTCCTTCTTGATCTCCTGGGTCGCGAAGAAGACGCGAGACGAGCGCGCGCGAGACGTCGGAGACGGCCAGCTCGCCGAAGCGCCGCGGCCTCGATCTTCAGCCCCTCGGCGAGCGAGCGTGGCCGTGCCCTTCTCGACGACCTCGATCGCCTCGAGCGGCGCCGGGTAGTGGCCGCCGCGTCTTCTCGAGCACCGCGGCGCGCGCCTTGCGGAAGATGATCGGCCGCAGCAGCCGCTCGCACGAGCGGGATGCCCGGCGGCGCCGGGCTTCGAGCGTCCCGTCGGCCAGCGCCAGCGCCGCCGTCTGCGCGGCCGTCGCAGCAGGACCGGCGCCGGCACCACCTCGTCCACGAGGCCGGCCTTGAGCGCGCGCGCGGCCTTCAAGCGTGCGGCCGGTCAGGATCAGGTCGAGCGCGGTCGCGAGGCCGACGAGCCGCGGCAGGCGCTGCGTGCCGCCCGGCGCCGGGGATGAGCCCGAGCATCACCTCGGGCAGGCCCGAGCACGGTCTTGGGATCGTCGGAGGCGATGCGGTAGCGGCAGGCCAGCGCGGTCTCCAGGCCGCCGCCCAGGCAGGAGCCGTGGATGGCCGCCACCACCGGCACGGCAGCGCCTCCAGCCGGTCGAGGATCGCCTGGCCCGCCGCGCGACAGCGTCTCGCCCTCGAGCGCGCTGCTGGATGGTCGGGAAGTCCTTGATGTCGGCGCCCGCGATGAAGTTGTCGGGCTTGCCGCTGCGGAGCGACGACGCCCGTGACGTCCGGTGCGCGCCTCGATCTCGGCCGAGGAGCGCCTGCGAACTCCTCGCATCATCGCGCGGCCGAGCGTGTTGACCTTCTCGCCCGGCACGTCGAGCGTGAGCGACGAGGACGCCGTCGCGCGTCGCAGCTCGCGCGGGAGGCGGCGCGGCGCGCGGTCACGCGACCACTCCCGTCGCCGCGCAGCGCCTCGATCTCGGCGCGCGCGTAGCCCGGCCTCGGCCAGGACCTCGTCGGTGTGCTCGCCCAGGCCCGGCGCCGGCCGCGCGGACGCGCGGCCGGCGTGTCCGACAGCCGCGACGGGCGAGGCCACCGTGCGCAGCGATCGCGCCGCCGCGCGGCTGCTCCATCGAGCGAGCCGCGCGGCCTGCGGCGTCGCAGCGCCTCCTCGCGGCGTCCAGCACCGGCTCC
This sequence comes from uncultured Acidobacteriota bacterium, assembly GCA_963742595.1. Lineage (GTDB taxonomy): Bacteria > Acidobacteriota > Vicinamibacteria > Fen-336 > Fen-336 > CAVPGH01. The sequence goes on from CAVUMT010000005.1 coordinate 1,268,566, forward strand.
ACGCAGGCGTCGATGCGCCGGCCAGGTCGCGCACCCACTCGTCGCGGTCGCGCGTCGCGAAGACGCGCGGCCAGCGCCTCGAGCGTCTCCTCGCGCGCCTCGCCCGCTCCCACTGCCGGCCGCACGAGCTCGCGGCAGGCCGAGCGCCGCGCAGAGCGCCTCCCAGAACTTCGGCTCCAGCGCGCCCACCGCCAGGTCGCGGCCGTCGCGGCAGCGGTAGACGTTGTAGCAGGCGTAGGTGCCCGTCAGCTCGTTCGCGTCGGCGCCTCCCGCCAGCAGGCGCGCGGCGGGCAGCGTCATGAGCGCGAGCACGCCCTCGAGCAGCGAGACGTCCACGACGCTGCCCGCGGCCCGTGCGCTCGCGCGCCTGGAGCGCGGCCAGGATGCCGATCGCGGCCAGGAGGCCGCCCGTCATGTCGGCGACCTGCGTGCCGGGCAGCACGGGCCGGCCGTCCGCGTCGCGGTTGCGTGCCGAGGAAGCCGCCGAGGGCCAGGTAGTCGATGTCGTGTCCCGCGCGCGCGGCGAGCGGGCCGTCCTGGCCGTAGCCGGTGAGCGAGCAGTAGACGAGCCGCGGGTTCGCGGCGCAGCAGCTGCGTCGGCGCCGAGGCCGCGGCGTGCGAGGACGCCCGGCCGGAAGGCCTCGACGAACACGTCGGCGCGTCGCCGGCCAGCCGGCGCACGACCGCGGCGCCCTCCTCGCTGCGGATGTCCACCGCGATCGAGCGCTTGTTGCGGTTGAGCGCCGCGTGCAGCGGCGCTCTCCTCGCCCACCGCGGGCGGCACCGCGCGCGGTGGGATCGCCGACGGGCGGCTCCTCGACCTTGATCACGTCCGCGCCGAGGTCGCCCAGCAGCATCGTGCAGTAGGGGCCCGGGATGTAGCGGGTCAGGTCGACGACGCGCACGCCCGCGAGGGCGCCGCGCTCATCGCTCGAGCACCATCGCGAAGCCCATGCCGCCCTGCGCGCAGACCGAGAGCAGGCCGAGCGTGCCGCTCGCGGCGCTTCAGCTCGTTGGCGAGCGTCGTGGTGATGCGCGCGCCGGTGGCGCCGAAGGGATGGCCGATCGCGATCGAGCCGCCGCACACGTTCAGCCGCTCGCGGTCCACCTTGCCCACCGCCTTCGACGCGGCCGAGCTTCTCGCGCGCCCACGTCTCGGACTCGAGCGCCTGGATGTTCGAGGCGACCTGCGCCGCGAAGGCCTCGTGCATCTCGATGAGGTCCATGTCGCGAGAGCTCGAGGCCCGCGCGCTCGAGCGCCTTGGGGATGGCGAGCGCCGGGCCCATGAGGAGCTGGCCGCCGGGATCCACGGCCGCGACCGCCCACGAGCGGATGAAGGCCAGCGGCGTCGTAGCCCTCGGCCCGGGCCCGCTCCTCGGACATCAGCAGCACGGCGGCCGCGCCGTCGGTCAGGGGCGAGGAGTTGCCCGCGGTCACCGTGCCGTACTTGCGGTCGAACACGGGAGGCAGCGCGGCGAGCGCCTCCAGCGACGTGTCGCGGCGGAGGAGGTTGTCGGCGCGTGACCGTCGCGCTCGTAGCGCGGGGGCACGAGCACCGCGCAGATCTCCGCGGGCAGCCGGCCGTCGTCGATGGCCGGCGGCCGCGTTCTGGTGGCGAGCGCAGCGCGATCCGGTCCTGCTCCTCGCGGGTGATGCCGTTCTCCTTCGCCATCTTCTCCGCCGACTGGCCCATGCGTGAGGCCCGGTGGACGGCTCGGCGATCGCGGGCGCGTCGGGCGCCAGGTCGCGCGGGCGCACCTCGGCGAAGGCCGCGAGCCGCGCCCCCAGGCCCTTCGCGCCGCGAGGCCTCCACGAGCGCCTGCGCCATGCGCTGGCTGTGGAGGATCGGGCACGTCGGACAGGCTCTCCGCCCCGCCCGCGATGCCCGCCTCGACGTGTCCCGTGCAGGATGGCGCAGGCCACCTCCGCGATCGCCTCGTTGGCCGAGGCGCAGGCGCGGTTCACGGTGTGGGCGGGCACTCCCGGGGGCAGGCCCGTCGCCCAGCACCACCTCGCGCGCCGAGGTTCGGCGCCTTCACGGAGGGGATGACCTGGCCCATCACCACCCCGCCGACGAGCGCGGGATCGACCTCGGTCCGCTCCACCAGCTCGCGCACGCAGGCCTTGGCCAGGTCCAGCGCGGTGAGGTCGCGGTAGACGGTACCGGCTTTGGCGAACGGCGTCCGGCAGCCGGCCACGATCGCGACGCGTCCGTTGTTCATTCGTGGGGTTGGCCCGCGGCAAGAAAAGGCCGCAGCCTGCTATTCGCCCCGATCATAGCTCAGCCGGGCACGCCCCCGCGACTCGCCCCGGGGCGAGTTACTTCAAGTAGTTCCTCAGCCTACTCCGTCCGGACGGAGTCATGCGCACCCGTTTGACACCCCCGCCCGAATGCCTTAGCTTGGACCCATGTTCCGGCACCGAGCGACCCTCGTCGGCATGTGTTGTTGTACGCCCAGGGCCACCGGTGCGCGCGGGAGCGAGCGCAGCTAGGACCAACGACATCCCGCGACGGACCCGAGGCCCTTCGAGAGAGCTTCGAAGGGCCTTTTGGTTTTCAAGGGCTCGAAGCCCGGGGAGGTGCGCCAGAGACGAGACAGAACTTCGACGGTCGGGGCTGATCCGTGCGGCGGACGGTCCCAAGCACCGGGGGGAAGCTAAGCTTCCCCCCGGATCTTTTTTGGCCTCCTTCCGCAGGGACGTCCTTCGAAAGGGAGGCTGAGGTGCTAGGTGGTTTCGGCTAGACTCGACGACGCATCAACTGGCGCGCTGGACATTTGAGGGAGATGCCGCTGGGCCTGTCTCCTCGCGCCACCAGCGGCAGAGTTACGCCGCCAGAACCGCTCGCGAACTATGCTCTTCTTGTACGATCCGCAATAACCGAATCGGGACGCCGATTCAAGAGTTGAATACGAACCCTTCGGCAATCACAGAGTCGCGAGTATATATAGCGATATTTCGGACGGTCAAGAATATTCGTTTTGTGTCCGGTAGACGGTTTTCCACGCCGACCGTGGGACGCCCGCTCAGGCGGGCAGGAAAGCGACTCCAGGGTGCGTCCGGATCACGGGGTCACGCGTCACGAGCATCAGCCCCTCGGTCCTCGCCTGGGCGACCAGCATGCGGTCGAAAGGGTCTCGGTGCAGCGGCGGCAGGAGCGCGGTCGCCTCGGCATGCGCGAAGGACACCGCGAGCGGCTCGAAGCCGAGGCGCGCCGCCGACGCGGAGGGCGGCTCGGGGATCCGGAGGCGGCCGAGCGACTGCTTGATCACGATCTCCCAGATGGAGGCCGCGCTCAGGAAGACGTCAGCGCCCCCCTCGAAGGCCGCGAGCACGTCCTCCGGGAGCGGATCGTCGAAGTCCGGCTCGATCACGATCCGCCCCTTCCAGTCGCCAGGCTTGCGCTGCTTGACCGGCCGCGCCATCTGACTACTGCGACTGGAGGAAGCGCTCGAGCTGGGACGTGAGGTCGGCCCACGTGACCGGCTTCACCATGTGGGCCACGAAGCCGGCCTTGCGGGTGCGCTGGACGTCTTCCTGCTGGCCGAAGGCCGTCACGGCAATCACCGGTATTCCGGCAAGCAAAGGATCCTTGCGCAGACGGCGCATGAACTCGTAGCCGTCCATCACCGGCATCCGGAGATCGCAGAGGATCAGGTGGACCTTGTTGCTCTTCACGACGCCCAGGGCATCCAGGCCGTTTCGGGCGGTGAGGCTGCGGGCACCCGTGTGCTCCACCATCAGGTCGAGGGCGTGGCAGGAGTCGGCGTGATCTTCGATGATGAGGATGGTGCGACCCCGCAGGTCGATCTGCGCATCGTGCGAGGGGAAGAAGTCGTCCGGCTCGGCCTCTTCGCGGCGCCTTTCGGTTGCGGCCATGGCTGCCATCATGGGTTCTCACCTCACCAGGGAATGGCCCACGCGGGTCGGCTCGGAGCCAGGCTCCGAGCACTGGAAGAACGTACCACGCTTCCGCGGTGACCCACAAGACGAACGTGCCTTCTACTCGGTCCCCCTCCGCCCCGGAGGCGTCGGTGGGCGTGCGTTAGGCCCCGAACTTCGGTAGAATTGCCGGGTATGCGAAAGCGCCGCTGCGCGGCCCCCGGGTGTCGGCGCCGGTTCTCTCCGCACATCTCCAAGCAGGGCCGCCAGCGCTACTGCTCCAATACCTGCCGGCAGCGGGCTTTCTACTGGGAGTTCAAGGAGCGCCGGGGCATGCGCTACGCGGAGGCCCAGGACCAGCGCCAGAAGCGGAAGAGCGCCGCGCGGCGTCGGGCTCGAAAGGCCGGGAAGCCCGGCTCTCGCACCTCGTCGCGCCGTCAGACGTGAAGCGCATCGGGATCCTGACGGCGGGGGGCGACACCCCCGCGTTGAACGCGACGGTGGAGGGGGCCGTGATCCGCGCCAACCAGCGGCGCGTCGAGGTCTACGGCTTCATCAAGGGCTTCACGAGCCTCCTGAACCCCGGGGTCCCTCACGTCCACCTGAACCCGCTCTTCAGCGAGATTCCGGAGCTCGACGCCAGCCGCGGCGGCACGATCATCGGCGCCTCCCGCGCCTACGTGGACCCCAGCGACCACGCGACGATGGGGCAGATCGCGGATCGGCTGAAGCGGCTCAAGATCGACGCGCTCATCTGCGTAGGGGGCGACGGCACGCTGAACGGCCTCCAGCCCTTCGCCGAGCTCTTCCCCACCGTGCTCGCCCCGAAGACGATCGACAACGATCTCGGGCTGAACCACCGGAACGAGCCCGACGACTGGGAGCGCATCCCCGAGCCCTCGGGTTATCAGTACCGCCTGCGTCCCTCCCGAGCCACCTTCGACCTCGAGGGGATGGTCAACTACGTCACCCCGGGCTACGCGACGTCCGTCTTCGTGTCCGTGGAGGGCGTCCAGCGCATCCGCACCACCGCGGAGAGCCACCGGCGCATCGCGATCGTGGAGGTGATGGGCCGCCAGTCCGGCTACATCGCCCTTGGCACCGCCTACGGCCAGCCCGACCTCATCCTCATCCCCGAGGTGCCCGTGAATGTCCCGCAGCTCGTCGAGCGCGTGCGCGAGCTGTACGAGCTGCAGAAGAACGTCGTGATCGTCTGCGGGGAGGGGATCCGCGACGAGGAAGGCCGCGAGCTGGGGGCGCAGCGGATGACCCAGGACCCCGCGGGCAATGTGCTGCTCTCCGGCGCCTCCGAGGCCCTGCGCAACCTCCTCATCCAGCACCTGGGCGACGCCTACTTCCAGGGCTTCCGCCGCGCGGAATCCGCCCAGGCCGCGGTCTTTACGAGAAAGGTCGGGCACACGCAGCGCGGCGGGCGGCCCATCCTGTTCGACCGCTTCCACGGCGTGCAGCTCGGGGGCAAGGCGGTGGATCTGCTCCTCGAGGGGCGGAACAACGCCGTCTCCACGCTGCAGTGGCGCCGCGACAAGGGCTTCTACGTGGACGGCGTCGACGGCAACGCCTTCCGCGACCGCTGGGGCGTCATCCACGCCCGCCACCTGCACCCCGCGTGCTACGACGCGGAGCGCATGCAGCCCTCGCGGCTGGGCGTCGACTACCTGCTCCCCATCTTCACGAACGCCATCGGCCACGCGGACGTCGAGGCGCTGCGCCAGCAGACCTTCGACTCGGGCAGCCTCTTCCGTCCGTACCACTCCGTGAACACGGACGTGAACAAGCGGATCCGGTACCTGGGCCCGTCCGACTGAGACCGACGCTTCCTCGAGACGCGCGCTCAGCGCGGACCGAACCGATAGACGGCGGCAACGGAAAGACGGGGGTCGGTGTCCGTGACGCCCTCTCCTCGGATCAGGAGCAGATCCGCCTGCCCGCGCACGGCCCAGGCGCGACCCACGCGATAGTCCACCCCGCCCCCGAGGGCGAGCCCCCAGTCGGTGTCGCTCGAGCTCACTCCCGCGGCGCTCGCGCCGCGACGCACGATGCCGATCAGGCCTTCCGCGAAGGGAAAGAGCCGCTTTCCTCCGAACGTCCAGCGCGGGCCCGCGAAGAAGGCGAGATCGTCCAGGTCGGCCCCGCCGAACGAGCCGTAGTGGCCGCCGAGATCGACGACACCGCGGAGCGAGCGGGTGAGGGGAAGCGAACCCGTGAGCTGCCAGCCGTTGAGGTTCGCCTCCCCCGAGTGCTCGTACGAGTAGCCGAGGGACACGTCGGCTCCGGACGAGCCGCCGCCTGCCGCCGGCTTCTTGGAAGCGGCGGAGGCGGCGGGCGAGGCGATCGCGAGCAGGAGGACGATCGCCCCGATTGTTCTCAAGACGGAGCGAGCCTTACTTCTGGACCTTGACTTCGGACGCGGTGACCGCGGCCGCGCCCGTGCTGCAGCTCGCGAGCGTGCCCCTCACGTGGACCTTGGACCCGGCGAGCGTCGTGGGAGGGCAGACATCCCTGGCTGCCTGCCCCACGCATCGGTAGGCCGAGGCACCCGAGGTAGTCACGTCGACGAGGCCGCTCGCGCGGTTCCCGTTCACCCGCATCCGGAAGGAGGCCACGCTGCCGCTCGCCACCTCGCCCTCCAGCTCGATCGACTCGCCCACCCGGCCGCCGTTGATGATGCAGTTCGCCGTGGAGCGCTCCGTCTCGCTCTCGTCGACCTTGAGCTCGATGACCACGACCGTCGAGCCCTGGACCTGGACGACGATCTTGACCTCGGAGCCCTCGTGGACGCCGCTGACGGTGACCGTCCCCAGCGTCACCCCGTCCTGCATGAAGACGAGGGTGAACGTGCCGAGGGGAAGGCCTTCCAGGACGAAGGTCCCGTTGCCCGAGACGGTCACGGTGATCGAGGGATCCTCCGCCACCATGACCGTGATCCGCCCCTTGGCCGCGGACGCCGTGGCCCCCGCCGACTGGGCGGTGACCGTGCCTGCCGTCGCTCCGAGGACCGTGCCGCGAACCACGACCGCGCCTGTCGATGACGCCGGATTGCCGCCACAAGCGGCTCCCGCCAGGGTCGCCGCCGCGAGAAGAAGGAACGTCAAGTGCCGGTTCATAAAGAACCTCCTCGATGAAAACGGTTGCATCGTCGCCCCAATCGCCGTTCCGAGCCCGTGACGTCGGTCACCCATGCCCGTTACAGCGGGGGCCCGGTCCCTAAGCCCTTCGGACTCCGGGCATTGCGCGTGGCCCTGAGCGGGGCCGGCTGGCCACCTTTCGCAAAATTTGGGCGCGCCCCATAATCGGGCATGCACCGGGACCTCATTCGACGCCTGCCCAAGACCGACCTCCACGTCCACCTCGACGGCTCCCTCCGGCTCGACGACGCTCATCGATCTCGCCCGGCAGCGCCGCGTCGCCCTCCCCTCCGAGACCGAGGACGGCCTGCGCAAGCAGGTCTTCCGGGAGCGCTACCGCGATCTCGCCGAGTACCTCGAGGGCTTCCGGTACACGGTGGCCGTGCTGCAGGACAAGGAGTCGCTGGAGCGCGCCGCCTTCGAGCTGTGCCGAGGACTGCCAGGCGGAAGGGCGTGCGCTACCTGGAGGTGCGCTTCGCGCCGCAGCTCCACGTGCAGCCCGGCTTCACGATGCCGGACGTGGTGAGGGCGGTGGACCGGGGGCTGCGCCGCGCCACGGACGCCTTCAACCGGCGGCCCGAGGTGGCCAGCGGCCAGGAGCCCCGCTTCGCGGCCGGGATCATCCTGTGCGCTCTCCGCTTCTTCCTCCCCCAGTTCTCGTCCGGCTACCGCCAGTTCTTCGAGGCGATGCCGGAGGCGCCGCCTCACGAGGTCTACGCGGCGGCGAGCATGGAGGTGGCCCGGGCCGCGGCGCGGCTCCGCCGGGACGAGGACGTGCTCGTGGTGGGAGTCGACCTCGCCGGCCAGGAGAAAGGCTATCCGGCGGAGGACCACCGCCAGGCCTACCAGGTGGCGCACGACGGATTCCTCGGCAAGACCGTGCACGCCGGCGAGGACTACGGCCCCGAGTCCATCTTCCAGGCCATCACGCGACCTCCACGCCGACCGCATCGGGCACGGGACCTGGCTCTTCGACGACACGAAGATCCACGACCCGAAGATCACGGACAAGAAGCGCTACGTCGAGGAGCTCGCCCAGTACGTGGCGGACAAGCGGGTCACGGTCGAGGTCTGCCTCACGTCGAACCAGCAGACCGTTCCCGAGCTGGCCACGGACCTGCGCCGCCATCCCTTCGGGGAGATGCGCCAGCGCAAGCTGTCCACCACCTTCTGCACGGACAACCGGCTCGTCTCCGATACCAACGTGACGAACGAGATCGCGCGCGCGGTGGAGGCGTTCGACCTCAGCGAGCGCGAGGTTCGCGACATCCTTATCTATGGCTTCAAGCGGAGCTTCTTCCCGGGAACCTACCTCGAGAAGCGAACCTATGTCCGCCAGGTGATCGACTACGCGGACAAGGTGCTGGCCGGCGGCCCGCCGTCGCCTCCCGGCGTCGGCTAGGCCGCCGCTCCGCCGCTAGCCGGTCAATCCATAGCTCAGGTACTACTTGAGGCAACTCCGTCCGGACGGAGATGGCGAGTCGACCGTCAGTCCAAGCTGACCGTGGGCAATGTATTAGTACATTGCCCACGGTGCCGGCGCTGAACGCTGCGACTCCGTCTGGGAAGAGTTACTCACTCCAGTGCGACGTCCGGAGTCAGTGCACGGTCCGCACCGGACCGGGCGGCACCCCGAGGGATGCGCGAAAACCCTTCACGACGAAGTGCGGATAGTCGGTGGCGAGCCACGTGGCGGCCCCGGAGACGAGGACGGCCGCAGGCAGCGCAACCAACGCCGCTAGCATGGCGGAGGAGATCGAGACCCGCCGCCAGCGGGCCGCCGCGAACACCGCGGCCTGAAGGCCGAGCGTCGAGAGGAAGCCGAAGGCGCCGAGCCGGGCATCGTCGCACCACGGGCAGTGCGGACCTTCCTTCGCGTTGACGTTGCAGTGGTCGGCGGCGCCCCCCCACATCGTCCGGCAGCCGCAGCGAAAGACCTGGTGGCAGAGCGGGTGGAGGAGGACGCTCGTCACCGCGAGCACGACGAGGGCGGCCGCCGCGACCTTCACCGCGAGCCGCTCTCCCTCGGCTCGATCAGGACGTCGCGCTTCTCCGCGCGCCGGAGGATCGTGACCCGCACCCGCCCGCCGATGGGTGCGTCGGTGAGTCGCCGGTGCAGGTCGTCGATGCCGGCCACCGGCTCTCCAGCGAAGGCCACGATCACGTCCCCCTCCTCCAGGCGCGCCGCGTCCGCGGGCCCGCCCTTCTCCACCGAGACCACGAGGATGCCGCTCTCCGCGGCGAGCCGGTGGAAGCGCACCTGGTTTCGCGAGAAGGGGACGGTCTGGCCGCCGATGCCCAGCCAGGCCCGGCGGATCTTTCCGTCCTTGATGAGCCGGCCCGCCACGAACTCCGCGGTGTGGATGGGGATGGCGAAGCATAGCCCCTGCGCGGGCCGGATCACGGCGGTGTTGACGCCCACCACCTCGCCGCGCGACGAGACGAGCGGGCCTCCGGAGTTCCCGGGATTGAGCGCGGCGTCCGTCTGGATGAGGTCGTCCATGAGGCGCCCCGACTGCGAGCGGAGCGACCGGGAAAGGGCGCTCACCACTCCCGCCGTCACCGAGGCCTGGAAGCCGTAGGGGTTACCGATCGCGACCACGAGCTGGCCCGGGCGGAGCGCCCGCGAATCACCCAGCCGGACGGGAGCGAGGTCGGGGGCGGTGAAGCGCAGCACCGCGAGATCGGTGTCGGGATCGTTTCCCACGACGTCCGCGGCGTAGGAGCGCCCGTCCGCGAGGCGCACGTCCACGCCGCGCGCCCCCTGGACGACGTGGCTGTTGGTGAGCGTGAAGCCGTCGGGTGTGAAGACGAAGCCGGAGCCGGAGCCGCCGGGACCGCGGCCCCGCGCGCGGCGCACCTCGACGTTGACGACGGCGGGAGCCACCGCCTCCACGGCGCGGCTCACCGCACGCGAGTAGGCGTCGAGCAGCGCGTCGTCCTCGTGGGGTGCGGAGGGAGCAGCGGGCCTTGGGTCGGACGCGTCATCGGGAAGGCCGACCGGGAATGCGAGGATCATGATTCCACCTTACGCCGGATTCGAGCGTGCGGGGAACGCCGTCATCCCGACGGATTCCCGATAGTGCTGGAGCGACCAGTGGACGCTCGGAAAGGCCAGGTCGTCCCAGGGGATCTCGTCCCAGGTGAACAGCCGGACCTCCAGGCTCTCCTCGCCCGCCGACACGTCGGGCGAGACGAGGCGCGCGCGGTAGATCACGTGGACCTGGCTGAGGCGCGGGACGCTGTAGAGGCCGAGGAGGCCTTCGAGCTCGAGCTTGGCCCGCGCCTCCTCCCAGGCCTCGCGGCGCGCGCCGTCCTCCGTCGATTCCTTTTCCTCGAGGAAGCCCGCGGGCATCGTCCAGTACCCGCGCCGCGGATCGATCGCCCTGCGGCACAGAAGGACCTTGTCCTCCCAGGTGCAGATCGCCCCCACCACCACCTTGGGGTTCACGTACGCGACGAAGCCGCACTCGTCGCAGACCTGTCGCGGGACGGTTGTCCCCGGCGGGGACCTTCTCGCTGAACGAGGGCGACCGTTCGCCCAAAGCGCTACCAGCGATGGAAGGCGGGATGGCCTTCCTTGACCGCGACGAACACGCCGCGGCAGGTGGCGGTGACCTTCCCCGCCGCTTCGAGCCGGGCCTCCACGGTCGCGCGGTCTCCCGCGGAGTCCAGGACGTTCGCGAAGAGCTCGTACTTCCTTGTCCGTGGGAGTGGGCCGCAGCAGCTTGACGTGGAACTCCGACGTGACCGTGCAGGGTGTGCGGTCGGCCCCCGCCTGCCGCATCAGGTGGAGCGACGCGGCCCAGTTCCCGTGGCAGTCGAGGAGGGTGCCGATGATTCCGCCGTTCAGGACGCCGTCGAATGCCTCGTGCCAGGTCTCGGGCTTGAAGCGAGCGACGAGAACGTCGCCCTCCTCGTGGCTCTTGAGCCGGAGCCCCTTCGGGTTGGCAGGGCCGCAGCCGAAGCAATGGTTCTTGGGAGCGAAGCGATCCTGGACGCTCTCCGACATCGGTACCGCCATTCTAGCCCCGCCCTCAGTGAAGCCGCTCCAGGGCCCCTCGCGCCTCCTGACGCACGGAGGGGTCGGAATCGCCGGTCGCGCGCTGGAGCGCGGCGGCGGCGGGCCGGGCCGCTTCCCCGATCCTGCCGAGGGCGCGGGCGGCATGCAGGCGAACGGCCTCGTTCGGATCCCGCAGGGCCGCTTCCAGGTCGGAGACGGCTCCCGCCGCACCGGGACCGATCCGCCCGAGCGTCCGCGCCGCCCGCCACCGCCGTCCCGCGTCCTCGTCCTTGAGCGACTTGACGAGCGCGGGCACCGCCTGGGCCGCCGCGGGCCCGATCCGCGCCAGGGCGGCCGAGACCACGGTCGCCGTGTCATCCTTATCTATTACGGCCACGAGCGCGGGCACGGCTTCCACGGCGGCGCCTTCCAGGTTGCCGAGGGCCCACGCGGCGAAGCCACGCACGTACGGATCCGGCATGGCGAGCACCCTGGCCAGGACGGGCACGTCCGTGGGCCGCGGGCCCAGGGCGGTCAACGCCTGCGCTGCCTCGTAGCGGACGGTCTCGCTGGGATCGTCGAGCGCACCGAAGAGCGCGGGCCCCGCCGGTCTCGCCGGTTCCCCGATCCTCCCGAGCGCGCGGGCGGCGGCGGCGCGCACGCGGGGGCTCGCGTCCTTTTCGAGACGTTCGGCGAGAAGGGGGACGGCCTTCTCGCCCTCGCGGCCCATCGCCCACGCCGCGGCCGCCCGCACCTCCGCGTCGCCGTCCGTCAGGCTTCGCGCGAGCGGCTCCCCCGCGGGACGGGCGCGCAGCGTCTCGGGGTCGGAATGGCCTTCGGGAAGGAGGCCGCTCGCCACGATCGTGTCCGCCACGAGAGACGCTCCCGAGGGGCTCAGGTGGTCGTAGTCCACGAACGTCGAGGTCCCACCCGCGCGAGCGTGGGCAGGAGGTCCAGGCAGCGGACGCTTCTCCGTCCGGCAGTAGTCCGCCAGCCGCTCCTGGACGACGGGCGGGGGCGCCCCCGGCTCCACCTGGAACCGGAACGGAAAGACGACCATCGCGAACGAAGCGCCGTCCTTCTCGACCTCGCGCCGCAGGGCCCGCACCTCGTCCAGGAAGCGCTGCAGGGCCTCGCGGACCGCGGGCGGCTCGGGCGAGTCGAAGAGCCGCTCGACGCTCTCGATCTCGCGGCCGCCCGCGTCGACGACACGGCGCACGAGGGCCGACCGCCGGTGAAGGCCGGCCAGCCAGGCCGGCGGGCGCGTCAGGTTGTTCTGCAGCTCCGGGATGTCGTTGAGGCACACGGCGAGCAGGACCTGGTCGGGACGGTAGCGGCGGGCGATCCGCTCCCAGGCGATCCGCTCCTGACGCGTGGACCAGCCCCAGAGCGCCACGTTCATGACCTCGATGCGGCGACCCGCGCCGAGCAGCCGCGCCTCCATCACCTGCGGGAAGGCCTCGTAGGGCCGGATCTCCGCCCCGAGGGTCACGCTGTCTCCGAGGACGGCCACGCGCCAGAACCCTTCGGGCTTTTCCTCGGGCCGCGTGCGGTCGCGAAGGCCGTCGCGGTTGAACTCCTCCCAGGGCGGCCAACCCACCGCCTCGGTCTTCATCGTGTAGAAGTGCCCGGGCATCTTCTCCGACCAGTCCCAGATGTATTCCGCCACCGGCGGACGCGCCGCAGGCGCCGGCTCGAAGAGGCGCGCGGCGCCTTCCAGCGCTCCCAGGAAGAGCACGGTCGTCAGAGCGGCGAGACCGAGGTTCGCCGCGAGCCCCCGAGGGGTCAAGGCCCCGCCGCTTCCTGGAGCGCGCTCGAGATGCGAGCCCAGTGCGTCCCCTCCCAGAAGAGCCGATCGCAGTCCGCGCAGAGGAAGTACTCGTCCTTCCAGAGAGCGGTGCGCGGCGGGATGCGGGGCCGGACCTCTTCCTTGGCCGCGGGAACGAGCGGGCCGCCGCACGCCATGCAGCGCGCCTCGCGCGGCCGCAGGCCGAGGTCGCGCAGGACCATCGCGAGCTGGCCGGGCAGCCCGAGCGTCGAGGGCAGCCAGAGCACGAGCGCCTTCCCGTCGCGCACGGCGCGGCGATCGAGGATGGCCGCATCGGTGGTCAGGAGGACGAGCCCGGGGTCGGCCACCGCCGCCGCGACGTCGTCCGCGGGCCGGCCTTCGCGGGCCTCGTAGCCCGCGGCGCGCAGCCAGCGCAGGAGGCCGAGCAGGCTCCGGTCCCCGACGAAACGCGGCGGGCGCGTCCCGTCGAATCGCGCCCAGGGCGGGTTCACGATCGAGCACGCTCCCGTCACGCTCGACCCGGCGAACCACGCGCTTCCGCGTGAACTCGTAGAGGTCGGCGAGGGCTTGCACCAGGGGCAGCCCCTCCCGCTGGCTGCGGTCCCGAGCCCGGCCCATGAGCAGCTCCACGCCGAACTCGAGCCGGCGCGGCCGCACGAGGGAGAGGAGGTGCCGGAACCGGTGGCGGAAGCCCTCCTCGAGTCGCCGCGTCATCTCGACCAAGCTTAACCCGCCGGTCGCTTGCCCTTTTCGCGCCCGGGAGCCACGCTTTGAACCGATGCGCCGCCCCCGGCGTCTGTCTCACGGTGGACGCGAATGGCCGTGGACGGGCATGAATGAGCTGGCCGGCCCCTGGCCGGGCGCGTGGGTGATCGACGACCCCTCGCGGGCCGACGCCGACACCGCGCGAGCGCGGGAGGCCCTCCTCGTCGAGGTGGCTCCTCTGGCCTACCGCGTGGCCTTCGCCGTTCTCCGGCACCGCCAGGACGCGGAGGACGTGGCCCAGGAGGCCCTGGCCCAGGCCTGGTCGCGCTTCCATACCCTGCGCGACCGCGACCGCCTGCGCTCCTGGTTGGCGCGGATCGCCTGGCGGCGCGCGATCGACCGCCGCCGCGGGGAACGTCGGAGGGAGAAGTACGAAGGGATGCTCTCCCCGGCCCGCGCGGATTCGGAAGCGGACATGGCGGCCCGGGAGCGGCAGGAGCAGATCTGGGCCGAGGTGGACCGGCTGCCCGAGAAGCTCCGTACTGTGGTCGTGCTGGCCGGCATCCTGGGCCACGACATGCGCGAGGTCGGCCGCCTCCTGGGCCTGCCCGAGGGAACCGTGAAGTCCCGCCTCTTCTTCGCTCGACGCGCCCTCGCGGAGAGACTCCGATGACCTGCGCCGAGCTCCTGACCGACCTTCGTGATCTCGCCGCGGGAGCGGAGCCCTCTCCGGGACTGGCGGCGCATCTCCGGACGTGCAATCCCTGCGCGGCGACCCTCGACGCGGAGCGACGCGTCCTCGACGAGGTGGACGCGGTCCTGGCGCCTTTGGCGCACACGGAGCCGTCCCCTGCCCTACTCGCCCGCGCGCGCGCCCTCGCGAGTCGACCCGGCGCAGGCCGCCCGGGATTTTCCGGACTCCGCGTCGCGGCGGCTGTCCTGGCGGCCGGTCTTTCCGCCGCCGTGCTCCAACGAATCGAGTGGGGATACGGCCCGACCGCGCCACCGTCCGCCCTCAGATCGCCTTCCCCGTCTTCCGACAGTCTCCCCGCCGTCGCGCCTGCACCGTCGCCCGCCGTCCGAGCTGTGGTATCGCGGGCTTCAGTGCCGTCTCCACGTCCCGTTCTGCCGGCCGCGGCGATTGTCCCGCCCGGTCAGGAGGCCCTGCTTCAGCACTTCGCCACTTTGATCGAGAGCGACGTCGTCGAGGCTCCGCCACGCAACCTGCGGCCCGACGAACCGGACCCTCCGCTCCCCCCGCCCACGGCGCTCTGATCTGCCGCCCTTGACCATCGCACCCATCGAGGCCGACGAGGCCCCGTCCGAGGATTGACATGAGAACACCTGCCCTCGCTGCCGCTGTCGCCCTGACGCTCATGCCGCTTTGGGCCCAGGAGCAAGCGCCTCCGGCGCCGCCCGCACGTCCTGCGGCTCCGTCGCAAGCCCGTCCGCCGGCTCCACCCGAGCCACCTCTCCCCGAACCCCCGGGGTCGCGTCGTCCCCCTCGCCCCTCTGCCGTTCCCTTGAAGGTGCAGGTCACGGTCTCGCGCTTCGAGGGCGACAAGAAGACCCTGTCGCTGCCCTACAACCTCCTCGTCGGCGCGCCCGAGCGCGAGTGGGGGGAGCGAACGAGCCTGCGCATGGGCATCGACGTGCCCGTTCGTATGGGCCCCGTCTCGACCGACAAGGAGGGCAAGCCCTCGCCTTCATACCAGTACCGGAACGTCGGGACTCGAATCGACTGCCGGGCTTTCCGCATAGACGACGCGCTTCCAGCTCGAGGTAACGGTCGAGCAGTCGTCGCTCGACAGCCGGAGCCAGCCCGCGGCGGTCGGGATCACCGATCTTCCCATCACTCGCTCGTTCAACTCCACGTCCTCACGCGACGCTGCGCGACGGTCAGACCGTGACCACGGTCGTGGCCACGGATCCCGTGAGCGGCGAGACCGTGCGCGTCGACGCTCTCGTTCGACCGTCGTCCGCTGACGGCTACTTCGCCCGTCCGAGGACCTGGAGGGCCTGGTCGCCGAAGTACTTGACGATGAGCCGGCTCCACGACGGGCTTCGGCGGACGTTCGTCAGGTAGTCGTCGAGCGCCGCCCGCAGCGCCGCGTCCTGCTTCCGTACGGCCCACGCGACCTTGCCCGTGAGGCCCCACGGTCGCGCCGGCCGCCAGCCCCTTGGTGGTGCGCGAGGCGACCGCCAGCTCCGAGACCGGCAAGACCATGGCGTCGAGGCTCCCGGCCTTCAGCGCCTGTGTCATCTCGTCGAGATCGGAGAAGAGCTGGAGGGCGGAGGCGGGGACGCCCGCCTCGAGCGTCTCCTCGGCGGGCCGCGCCCCCGTACCGCCCCCACGCGCAACGCCTTCAGCTCGGCGACGCGAGGCCACGGCCTTGCGCGGGTCGAGCGTCACGGCCACGTTGTGCGTGGGCATGATCTCGACGGTGAAGTCCACGAGCTTCCGACGGTCTTCGGTGTCGAAGATCGCGACGATGAGGTCTCCTTCGCCGCGAGTCAGTCCCGGGATCCGGTCCGCGTAGGTCTTGGCCTTCACCGCCTCCACGCGCAGCGCGTGGAGCCGCGCGAACCCTTCGACCAGCTCGCGGTCGATCCCCGGGTTCTCTCCTCCCTCGAAGGAAAACGTCTCCGGCGCCTCGTCCGCCGCGGCGATGACGCGGAGGACGCCCTTCGCCTTGATCTCGGCCAAGTCGAGGCCGGGAGCACGGGTGCCGGCGAGAAGGAGGGCCATCACGGCGAGGGCTCGACGGGGCATGGTGGGCGATTATAGGGTCGCCGCTCTCACCCGCCGCGGGTCTCGGGATCTTGCCGAAGTCGGCCGAGTCCTTGTATAGTTGACGGTCTTGTCGTGGCCCGCTAGCTCAATTGGTAGAGCAAGAGACTCTTAATCTCTGGGTTCATGGTTCGAGTCCATGGCGGGTCACCAACCAAGTCCTTAGTCGACAGCAACAAGCGGCCGTTCTGGAACCCATGGGGACCTGACGTGCATGCATTGGGTTCCACCGGGGTGCCAGAGAACGGCGCGGTGGCGGAAAGCCTGAGCGATAATCGCGGCGACCGCCATGTTGGGCTTCGCCGAGGTCTGCCGCGTTTCAGCCGCGATCCTTTGCCTTCTGTTGATCGCGTCGCTGCTACGCGAGCATCCGGGAGACCGGAGCTCCCGCGCGTCGATCTTCGTGCTCGCCGGCGTGCTCGGACACCTGCTCGCACCCCTTGTGGTGCCATCGAGCGCTCCAGCCGCCTTGGGACATGGGTTGGTCTTGCTGGCACTGGCCGTCCCGGCCGCGTTCTGGCTCCTGGCGCAGGTCCACTTCGATGACGAGTTCCAGGTCGCAGGCAGGCACTGGGCTCTGCTCGGCGTCGCGGTGGGCATCGGCTACCTGTCGTGGCTGGCCGCCACCGGGCGTCTGCCCGGAGCGTGGGTTGCGAGTACGGACCCCACCGTCTGGCAGATCGTCCCGAAGCTGTTGTCGCTCGCATTCGTTGTGCACGCCCTGATCCGCATCTACGTCGGTGCGGGCCCCGACCTGGTCCTCCCGCGGCTGCGCCTGCGATACGCGCTCATGGCGATCGCGGGCACGTACATGTTCGTCGAGCTGCTCGGCGAGCTCGTCCTCCGCGGAACCGCGTCGCTGCAATCGGCGGACAAGCTGCATAGCGGGCTGGTGCTGGCGATGCTGTTCGCGATCAGCCTCGCGGCCCTTCGCACCTCGCCGCTGATCTTGCGCCCCGCGAAGCCGACGATCGAGGTTCCGCCGGCGACGGATCCGGAGCTCGTCGAGCGGCTGCGAAGGCTCATGGAAGAGGAAGGGGTCTACCGGCAGGAGGGCCTGACGATCAGGGCGTTGGCCGAGCAGCTCGGGACTCAGGAGCACAAGCTCCGTCAGCTGATCAACGCTCAGCTCGGCTTCAAGAACTTCAACGCATTCGTTCACCAATACCGGATCCAGGAGGCGCAGAGGGCCTTGGTGGACCCGGCGCGGGCGCACTTGGGTGTCGCCCAGGTCGCGTACGAAGTTGGGTACCGTTCCCTGGCCACGTTCAACAAGGCGTTCAAGGAAGTGACCGGGCGCACCCCGACCGAGCTGCGGGCAGCCCGGTAGGCGACGAACGGACGGCCTCCGGGTTTCGAAACCCGTCAGCAATCACGCGATTCCGCGAAGACGCTCAGCCACCCCCGGCACAGATTCGGGGGCATGCATGACCTCGCTCTGATCCTAGGGACGGCGGTCGGGGCCTGCAGTCTCCTCGCGTCCGTGGCTGCTCCCGCCACGCCGACAGACAAGGACGCTTCCCCGGACGCCCTGTGGGTCACGTCGACGATCGCACGGGCGAGCCCCGGTCCGAGGTCCGGATCATCGTGGACGACGGCCGCCTTCGCGGGACGGTCGAGCGCATACACCCGCTCGAGGGCGAGTCGACCGACCCCGTCTCCAACCGCTGCGATGGCCTGCGGCGGGGAGCGCGCGTGGTGGGCATGGTGATCCTCTGGGGGCACGTCGCCCGAGGTTCGCGTTGGGTCGACGGAAGGATTCTCGACCCGGAGAACGGGAAGGAATACGCGAGCAGCGTCTGGCTCGACGGCGCGGACCGCGTGCGCGTGAGGGGCCGCTGGGGACCATTCTTCCGGACCCAGACCTGGCGCCGTGTCGGCGTGAGGGACCCCGTGAAGATCAAGGAGAAAGAATGAGCGAAACAGGACGTGGGCTGGAACGTCCCGGAGGCGCCGGAGAAGCCGCGCTGAAAGTGACGCCGGCGCTGGCGTTGTTGCTGCCGGCATTCGAGATGGTCTTCATGGCGACGCCGTTCGCGGGCTACTTCTACGGGGCCTACTCGCCGCTGCTGGCCTGGACGCGTACGAACTTCAACCTGATCTGGCTCGGGGACTTCTTCGTCCCCCACCTGACGCGACCCAGCTCAATCCCACTCCGTCTGCTCCTGGGGGCGCCCCGCTACCTGCTCTACGTCGGGCTCGCGTCGTTCGTGCTGCACGCCATCCACCTCTACTGGACCAAGTTCGTGCGAAAGAGCGTCGCGCAGGGCCTGCTGTACCGCTACGTCCGACACCCGCAGTACCTGAGCCTCGCCGTAGCAGGGCTGGGTCTCGCGTTCCAATGGCCTCGGTTCATCAACCTGGCCCTGTACCTCGTCATGCTGGCGGCCTACGTCGCTCTCGCACGGCACGAGGAGTCCCGCGTCGAGCGACTCCACGGCGACGCGTACGGCGCGTACAAACGTACGACGGGCGCCTTCCTTCCGATGCCGATCGAGGCGCGGCTGACGCGGTTGCTGTCCTGGCTCCCGGCGAATCCCCTGGGCCGGGCCGCGGTTCTGGCCACGGGGCTGGCGCTGGCGTTCACAACCAGCTTCGGGCTCCGCGCGCTCGCCGTGCGGAGCCTGGACTCCGAGGTGGTCCCAGGCAGCCGCCCTGGCCTGGTCCTCTTCCTCGATGCGCCCGGCGACCAGGAACGGGCTTCACTGGGCGAAATCGTCTCGAGGCTCATGCCGACGACCACGCGCGGCACAGTGCCAGTGTTCTATGCGGTGAGGACAAAGGACGCACTGGAGCACCTGCTGATCGACTCGGGCCTTTCGTACTCCCGCTTGAAGCAACTCGGCATCCCGGCCGGAGACTGGTACCTGGTACAGGGGGCCGCGTCCTATCCGTGCTCGACGGGGTGCAAGGTCATGACGGAAGCTCGAGAGGCGCTCGGGGCGCGCGCCCTCCGGACGCCACTGCGGCTCTACGCCTTGACGAACCTCTCGCCCCGAGGCGGCGTGGAGCCGTACGAGCTGCCAGCCGAGGCCCTGTACGGCCATGCGGCCATGCCGTCGCTCTGAGAAGCCGGCTTTGGTGGTTCCGAGACCTCGGTCGGCGCCTGGCTTCTGCCTGTGGCAGGATGCGATGCACCATGTCCTGCCACCGCGCGTGAGCCATGGGCTTCTACCGAGACAGCATCTATCCGCAGCTCGTGACGCGGTTGGGGGACCCGCCTCCCATACGGAGCCTCCGCCAGCGACTCCTGCCAGACGCGCGAGGCGACGTCCTTGAGATCGGGGTAGGACCTGGCGTCAACCTCGGCTACTACGACCCGACCAGGGTCACGAAGCTCTGGGCGCTCGAGCCGAATGCGGGCATGATCCGTCTCGCCGAGCGGCGACGCCGAGGCATGCGGCTCAACGTGGAGTTCATCGGTCTGCCTGGCGAGCGCATCCCGTTGGACGACACCTGTGTCGACACCGTCGTCAGCACGTTCACGCTTTGCACGATCCCGGGCATTCTGGATGCAATTCGCGGAATCGTCCGGGTCCTCAAGCCCACGGGCGAGCTCATCTTCATCGAGATCAGCCGTTCGCCCGATCCTCGGGTGCAAGGCTGGCAGGAATGGTGGGAGCCGTTCCATCGCGCGGCATTCGCCGGTCTTCACCTGACGCGCGACGTGCCTGCCCTCCTCGATGAGGGCGGCTTGCAGGTCGACCAGGTCGAGCGCGGGTATCTCGCTCGCTTCCCCAAGTCGTGGGCGCACTGCTGCTGGGGCAGCGCGAGGCGCCGCTCGGTCTAGGTCGACGACTGCTCTACTTGCTGGGACAGAGTGCGCCACGCTCCCGCGAGGCTCTGCGCCGCCGATTGGATCTCCTCCTCGGTGCTCCCGCGCCCGAGCGTGAGGCGAACGGTCCCGAGAGCCTCATGGGCGGAGACGCTCATCGAGACGACGACGAGCGGGGGTTGCTCCCCGCCGGCGTGGCACGCGGAACCGGTCGACGCCGCGACGGATGGAGCGGCTTCAAGGATGGCCGAGCCCGAGACGCCTGGGAAGCGGACGCTGAGCGTGTTGGGGAGCCGCTCCGACGCGTGGCCGTTCAGCGCGAGGCCAGGTACGGCTTCCAACAGGCGATGCCAGAGTATGTCGCGCAGGGCGCGGATGCGAGCGGCCTCGGAAGCGAGGTCGAGGCGAGCTCGCTCACACGCGACGCCCAGTCCGACGATGGAGGCGACGTTCTCGGTGCCGGGCCGCAGGCCGCGCTCGTGCCCGGCACCCAGCATGAACGGCTGGAGAGTCGTTCCGCGCCGCACGTAGAGCGAGCCGACGCCCTGCGGGGCGTACACCTTGTGTCCGACGATCGTCAGCAGGTCGACGCCGAGCGCACCGACGTCGACGGGCACCTTGCCGACGGACTGCGCCGCATCGGTGTGGACGAGCGCTCCCATCCGGCGGGCGGCTTCAGCCGCTGCCTGGACCGGCTGGAGCACTCCGGTCTCATTGTTGGCGTGCATGATCGAGACGAGCGCCGTCTGCGGACCGAGCGCCGCCACGAGCTGGCTCATCTCTACCTGGCCGGCGCTGTCCACTCCCGCTCGAGTGACGCGCCACCCGTGGCGCTCCAGCCATGCGCACGGAGCGGCGACCGCCGGATGCTCGATGACGGATGTGACGATCTCGCGCCGGTCGGGGCGAGCTTCGGCCACACCCCGGATCGCGAGGTTGTTCGACTCCGTCCCTCCGGACGTGAAGAGGATCTCATCCGGCTCGCTGCCGATCAGGGCGGCCACCTGGACCCGCGCCTGCTCCACCGCTTCCCGCGCCGCACGGCCGGGGCGATGGGAGCTCGAGGGATTGCCGAAGCGGCCACGCAGGAACGGCAGCATCGCGTCGACCACCTCCGGCAGGAGCGGAGTCGTCGCGTTGTAGTCGAGGTAGACGATGTCTTCCGTCATGGGACTCCTCAGAGCGCGACCCGGACGCCGTAGGCCCTGCCTCCCCACTCGAGCGCGAGCTGCAGCGCCCGCCGTCGCGGGCCGAAAGGCGCGAGCCACCACTGCTCGAACAGCACCTTGCCGAGGTGCCACGCCTTGCCGATCCGACGAAGCCGGACGTCCGGCGCGGGCTCGCCGAAGAAGTTGCCGAAGGCGAAGCCGGCGAGGTCCTCGCCCGCCTCGAGCATGCAGTACCCGTCGCCGCAGAACTCTTCCGCGGCGCGCAACCCCGTGATCGCGGCGGCGATGCGGCTCGCCACAACGCGGGCATGGTCGTGAGCGAAGACGCCCGCCTTCGGAAGCATGAGGGGCACGTCGGGCTTCCAGCGGCCGGGGATCGGGATCGCGGTGACGTCCCCGATTGCGTACACACCCTCGCGCGCCGTCGCCAACGTCCGCCGATCGACCGGGACCCACCCGGCCTCGTTCGCCAGGCCAGCGTCCCGAACGATGCCTGGGCCGCGATGCGGCGGTATCGCGACGAGCAGGTCGTATGGCATCGCGGGCTTGCCGTCGAACGCAAGCTCTCGCTTGCCTGGATCGACGGCCGTGAGCTTGTGCGAAGGATGAAACGCGATGCCCCGGCTGCGGAGCATCCCGTCAACGACCGCGCCCAGCTCGGGCCCCGCCACGGGCATCGCCTGCGGCTCGGGGGTGAAGAGGTGAAGGTCCACCTTCCCGCGGAGGCCGCGCCGCCGGAAGTGGTCGCTGAGTAGCATCGCGCCCTCGTGCGGTGCCCCAGGGCACTTGTAGGGCAGGGCGCTGACCACGACGGCCACGCTCCCGCCGGTGAAGCTGTCGAGCGCGGCGCGCAGCCGCTCCGCTCCCTCGAGCGTGTAGAACGTGTGGGCGGCCTCCGAGAGTCCGGGGATCGCCTCCGGGGCGAGCTGGGCGCCCAGCGCGATCACGAGGTGGTCATAGTCGATGGTCCGGCCATCGGCCTCCACGCGGCGGGCGGCGACGTCGATCGCCCGCGCCTCGGCCTGGACGACTTCGACACGAGGCCGCAGCAGCGCCCGGACGTTACGCGTGATCTGGTTGGCGCGTCTGTCCCCCGTCATCAACCAGAGGAAGGAGGGTGCAAAGGCGTGGCGGGCCGATCGCTCAACGAGGACGATACGGTGGGGACTCGGCAGGAGTCGGGCCAGCTCGTTCGCGGTGACCAGGCCTCCGACGCCCCCACCGAGGATCACGACAGTCTGCCTGTTCATGCTCAGAACACCACCACTTTGTCGGCTTCGAGAGTCCAGCTCGTCAGCTCGTCCATGGAGCTGCGATGCGCCCCTTCCAGCAGTTCAGGCTGGGTGATCCCTCGGGCATCGATGCACGATCCGCAAACGCCGACGACACCTCCGTGGCGAAGGACGCCGCCGATCATGGTGCCGGCGTTGTAGTACCCCTGGGGGACCTTCTGGCCTGCCTTGGCCGACGTCACGGCGTCGCCGATCAGGAAGACCTTGACCTGGTTGCTCTCCTCTCGCGACAGTGAACCCGCGAGCCGCAGGCCGCTGTAGGTGCGTTCGCTGCCGTAGGGCGCATCGTTCAGTATCAGCAATGTCTTCATGACGGGGCTCCCTTGGTTGGCTCGAGGTTCCGCCAGGCCGCGGTTCCGCCGCAGAGGGACCGCACGTCCCGAAATCCACGCTCCCGCAGCAGCCGCGCCGCGGCCTCGGACCGCCCGCCCCCCGAGCCGCAAATGGTCACGACGGGTGCGGCGGCATCGAAGCGGATGCAGTCGGTTTCGAGGCGGTCGAGAGGGACGTTCACGGCTCCCTCCACGTGCCCTTGAGCGAATTCGGACGGCGAGCGCACGTCGATCGTCACGACGGGCTCGCCGCCCTGCCGTCTGCGGCGCAGCTCCCCGGGCTCGACGCTTGCATCACGCTGCCGCTGCAGCGTCTCCCGGAGACGCCACGCGACGACCAGGCCGGATGCGGCTGTCACGGCGGCGACGAGCACGACGGCGGGACGCACACCCAGCCTGTCGGCCGTGATCCCAGCGAGCAGCGCGCCGAGCGCGTAGCCGAGATCGCGCCAGAGCCGGTAGACGCCGACGGCCGAGGCGCGCCACGACGGATGCGCGACGTCGCCGATGGCCGCGAGCAGCGTCGGATAGACCATCGCGGTTCCGATGCCGAGCAGGACGGCGCCGACGCCGAAGCCGGCGAAGCTGCGAAGCGACGGCGACGACGACGATGCCCGCCGCCTGGACCCACATGCCCGGCGGCGATGAGCCACTTGCGACCGACGCGGTCGGACAGTGCGCCGGTGAGCGAGCTGGCCGACGCCCCACGACGCCGGATAGATCGCCGCGAGCACGCCGATCTGCTCGAGGCTCAT
This sequence comes from uncultured Acidobacteriota bacterium, assembly GCA_963742595.1. GTDB lineage: Bacteria > Acidobacteriota > Vicinamibacteria > Fen-336 > Fen-336 > CAVPGH01. The sequence continues at coordinate 1,292,206 of CAVUMT010000005.1, forward strand.
TCCGGCCGACGCGAAGCAGCAGCGGAAAGAGGCCCCACGCCATCCCGTCGTTGAGGTTGTTGACGAGGCCGGCCTGGCTCACGCGGACAGGTCGCGGTCGCGGAGCGACGTGCGCGCGAAGACCTCGCCGCGTGGCCAGTGCTGCGGACGACCGCTGCGCCGGGCAGCCGCGCCTCGTGCCGGACGTGGCCGTGCGTCTCGCGGACGGCGAGGGCAGACAGCAGGAGCCCCGCGACCACGAAGCGCGATGCCCAGGTAGAAGGGCTCCGGACGCAGGCCGTAGCGTCGCGGCGAGGTAGCCCGTCGCCAGGGCCGAGCCGCGCCACGGCGAGGTAGCCGGCGAACTCGTTCAGCCCCATCGCGAGGCCGCGGCGCTCGCGGGCCCGCGAGGTCGATCTTCATGATCACGGTCGTGGACCACGTGAGGCCCTGGCTCGACGCCGAGCAGCACGTTCGCGAACGAGGATCCAGTTCCAGGACGGCGCCCACATGAGCAGGAACGGCACCGGCAGTCGCGACGAGCCAGCCGGCGACGAGCACGGGCTTGCGGCCGACGCGGTCCGAGAGGCGTCCGGCGAAGTAGTTGGTGGCGGCCTTGACGACGCCGAAGACGACGATGAACGACAGAACCGCCGTGCGCGCCGCAAGGTGGAACTCCTGCTCGGCGATGGCCGGCAGGATGCTGCGCTCCATCCCGACCATCGCGCCGACGAACGCGTTGACGACCACGAGCAGCGCGAACTGGCGCCAGTTGCTGGCGAGGCCCAGACGCGGCGTCACGACCGAGGAAGAGGTCATGTCGGCCGGTGACGCGCCATGAGCGGCTCGAAGAACGACGCGATCGCCTGCGCCGTGGCGTCGGGGTCCTCGATCATCGGCCAATGGCCGCCGCGGAACGAGCGGCTGCACAGGGCGTGGCGTCGAACGTACTCCTGGGTCGCAACGGGTGTGTTCGCAGTAGACCAGTAATAGAGACTCGGGATCGGGAGCGCCCGGTACTCCGTTCCGAGGCCGTCTCCGGCGCTCGCGGCCCTCGCGCTTCGGCCGAGGTCGAGCAGCGCTTCAGGCTCCGCCAGAGTCACGTTCGCGTGGTAGCGCCAGAGCGCGCGTGCCGATCCGGATGCTGAGTCTTCCGCCAGTGTGCGAACGCGGCGGAGCAAGTGGTCCTGGAACGCTTCGCCGGCCTGGAAGGCCACAGCGTCGCCCGACAGATAGGCGTCGGCTTCCGTGAGGTTGCCCTCGATCGAGAACACGCCGAGGGCCGTGGTGTGGAGGCTGCGGAGGGCGCGGACTGCGACCGCGGCTCCTAGCGAGTGGCCCACGACCCCGACAGCACCGGTCGGGCTGCGACGCTCGATGGCCCGCGCCAGCCATGCCGCGAGCGCATCCAGGTCCACCGGGCGCGTCTCGATCGGCGAGTGGCCCCCACCCGGCAGATCCGGGGCGAGCAGTTCGAAGACCGAAGACAGCCGACTCGAAAGGAGTGGGAGGAACGCGGAACTGGAGTCGCCGAGGGCGTGAACGAACCAGAGAGCTGGCCCTCCTTGGACTCCCGCGCGCCGTACGACCCCGCCCTCCACGGTTTCGACCCCCCAACCGCTCATTAGGTCGCCCCGTCAGGCCGACGTCTCCACTGGCAGGCCGGCCGCACGCCACTCGGGGAGGCCCTCCGCGAGGCGACGCGCGCGCCGGCCTCGGGCCCGAAGCTTCTCCACGGCGTGGTAGGCCATGAGGCAGTAGGGTCCCCGGCAATACGCGACGATCTCCTTCCGCGCCGGCAGCTCGCGGATGCGCCTCTCGAGCTGATCGAGCGGCAGGGAGAGCGCACCTCGAATGTGACCGGCGCGGAACTCCTCGGGCGGCCGCACGTCGATCACCACGACGCTCCCGTCGCGCGCGCGTCGGAGCAGCTCCTCCCGCGGCACGGCCTCGAGCTCGTCCCGTGACTTGAGGTACGTGCGCACCAGCGCGTCGATCTCCGCCAGGCGCCGCTCCGCAAGGCCGCGAACGGCACGCACGGCGTCGTAGACCTCCGGCTCGGCCAGGCGGTAGAAGACACGCAGGCCGTCCTTCCGGGCCTCCACCAGCCTGGCCCCGCGAAGCACCTGGAGGTGACGCGAGGCGTTGGCGAAGGAGAGGGACGTCTGTCCCGCCAGCTCCTCGACGGATCGCTCGCCCTGGGCCAGCACCTCGAGCATCTCGAGCCGCCGCGGGCTGTCCAGTCCCCGGGCGATCCGTCCGACCTGGTCGTACAAGCGGTCCTTGAACTCGCGTCCCGTCATGGTAGTATTCAACTATACAATTGAATAGGTGTCAAGTATCCTCCGGCTGCGCTGCCCCCGCCTGCGGCGACGGTACGCCGGCTGTCGGCGAGCACCTGGGCCAGGACGAAGGACGCGCAGTGGACGACCTTGGCGACCGCGCCGGAGAACGACCGGGCGCCACCTGGTCGCTTGAAGCAACGACGCGGCCGGAGCAAGCTTTGTGACGCAGCGGATACACCCGACAAAGCGGGCGCCGGCCAGAAAGGACCCGCTTGCAGGTGACCCGAGGTCAGGCAGTCAGTCGAGGCCCGAACATGAGGGAAGGTCGGCAAGCCCAATGAACAAGCCGAATGAGCTGAAGGGGTGCCCGCTTCTGGCAGGAATTCCACCAGAAGACCTCCGTCGCGACTGTCCGACGGCTCGGATTGTGGCGATTCGGCACCGCGGCACGATCTACCGGCAAGGCGAGCCCGGGCGAACTGTCTTTTGCGTGCTCGATGGTCAGGTGACCATCGCGAGGGTCAGCTCTGACGGCGCGACTCTCACCACGGCGGCGTTGGGAGCGGGGGACTTCTTCGGCCCCGCTCTGAGTGGCGCCACTGCAGCCGAAGACACGGCGAGGGCGAAGGGAGCTGTTTCCATATGGCGAGCGCCGATCGACGAGTTTCGGCGCCTGTTGCTGCACCACCCCGCAGTCGCCTGGGAATTTGTCTCGCTTCTCGCGCTGCGCCAGCGCCAGATGGAACGCAGGCTCGAAAGCTTCGCGTTCAAACGAACCGAGGCACGGCTAGCCGAGACTTTCCGCGAGTTGTCAGGAGGGTTCGCCACTCGCTGCGATCATGGCTTCGGACAACACCTTCGCCTCACACAACAGGAGTTGGCCGACCTCGTGGGAGCGAGCAGACCGGTTGTGAGTACGATCCTCAACAAACTCCGTGACAAGGGAGTGCTCGGATACAATCGTGAATATGTGTGCGTTCGCGGGATCGAGGATATCGCGAAGCTGATCGATTCTTGAATATGCTGCGGCACTGTTATCTAGAGAACAGCGAAGTTCTGTTCGACCTGTCAGATTGTAGGCACGCTCCCATTGCGGGAGCTTCGGCGCGGCGATTCCGCGCGAACTGACAGGAGACCAAGATGAACAAAGCATATCTCGAGATCACGATGAAGGTGCCCGCGAAGGATCGCGTGAAGGCCGGTGCAGTTTACTCGAAGTACAAACACCCGTTTCTCGCGACGATTCCCGGCGCGGAATCCAAGGAGCTCCTCCTCCGTGAAGAGGATGTACAGGTGCTTCACGGATTCGATTCACGAGCCTCAGCAGAAAGCTACCTGAAGAGCGCGCTGTTCGGCAACGATGTCGTGAGAGAGTTGAAGCCCTACCTCTCGGCGGATCCAGAGGTCCGGGTTTACGAACGCGCCTAGGTCGCCCTCTTCGAGGGGTTGCGGCCCTTCGTCCTCGTCGTGACCGCGGGGGAAACCGGGTAGCCGAGGCGGAGGGCCGGGCCCCTTCGACATCGCCGGGCCACACGTATCGCGGAAGGCCGCGAGCCAATGGAGGATGAGATGAGAAAGTCTTTCGTCGTCGTGTCTGCCGTCACGCTGCTGGGGCTGGCCGCGGTGCCTTTGTGCTTCCCGGGTTTCGGATGGGCCCAGCACAAACCCGCCGCCCCGAGCCTCTACGACCGCCTTGGAGGTCTCTATCCCGTCTCGGCGGTGGTGGACGACTTCATCGAGCGCGTCTACGTGAACGCCACGCTCAACGCCAACCCGGCGATCGGCAACGCGCGCAACGTGATGCGCAAGCCGGGGCTCAAGGTGCACGTGTCGATGCTCGTGTGCCAGGTCACCGGAGGGCCCTGCAAGTACGTGGGCAAGGGGATGAAGGAATCCCACTCGACCTTCCACATCTCGGAAAGGGAGTGGGGTGCCGCCCTGGCGGACTTCCGGGCGAGCCTCGACAGATTCAAGGTCCCGCCGGCCGAGCAGCGCGAGCTGGTCACCATCTTCGAAAGCACCAAGGCCGACATCGTGGTGGCGGGCGTCCACTAAGGGCGTTCGACGCCGTCGCGTCCAAAGAGGCGGGTGCCAATCGATGAGCTGTGGGCTCGTGCGCCCGTACAGGTGTTGTTGCAAATGGGGGCTTCCGACAGGAGAGGAGAAACGTCAATGAATCCGAACCAGGCGTTGTGGGAAAAAGGCGACTTCACACGGATCGCCGAGAGCATGCGGGAAAGCGGCGAGGAGGTCGTCCTGGGGCTCGGCGTGATCGATGGGCTCAAGGTCTTGGACCTGGGTTGCGGCGACGGTACGACGGCGATACCGGCGGCGCGGATCGGGGCGGACGTGTTGGGCGTCGACATCGCCAGGAACCTCGTCGCTGCAGGCAATGCCCGCGCCAGGGCGCACGGCCTGACCAACTGCACGTTCCGGCAAGGCGACGCATCCGACTTGCACGACCTCGAGGACGACTCGTTCGATCTCGTCGTGAGCATCTTCGGAGCGATGTTCGCCCCGCGGCCGTTCGACGTGGCCAAGGAGATGGTGCGCGTCACCCGGCCCGGCGGCCGGATCGTGATGGGGAACTGGATTCCCAACGATCCGACGCTCGTGGCGCAGATCCTGCGGATCAGCTCGTCGTATTCGCCGCCACCGCCGGAGGGCTTCGTCAGCCCGATGACGTGGGGGGTCGAGGACAACGTCATCGGGCGATTCGCGGCAACGGGGATTCCGCGCGAGAGGATCTCGCTCTCTCGAGACACCTTCACCTTCACGACTCCGGCGACCCCCGCTGCGTTCGTCGCGGATTTCAAGAACTACTACGGGCCCACGATGAACGCGTTCGCGGCCGCGGAAGAGAAGGGCAGGGCGGCGGATCTCCAGCGGGAACTCGAGGACCTCTTCGAGCGGGAGAACCGGAGCGAGACCAAGGCAACGTCCATACCTGCGACCTTCCTCCGGGTCACGGTGGCCGCTTGAGCCGGCGGCGCTCACGGAAGGAGTTGATATGAGACAGCCCTTGACGCAACGGACCTGCCGCCGCCTGGACATTCAGGGGTTCGACGCCGTCGACGTGCAGGAGCTCGCGCGCGTCGCGCCTTGGCTGCGCCTGTCGTTCGGGCTTTGCACGCTTCTCGGCGGCCTGGGGAGCGTCTTGGCGTCGCCCGCCGTCCTCCTCATGCTCGCGCCGCTGGCGGTGTTGGCAGCGGCATCACCCGTGCATCCGTTCGATCTCATGTACAACCACGGCATCCGCTACCTGACCGGGACTGGTCCGCTGCCCAGGCGTGGCCTGCCGTCCCGTTTCGGTTGTGGCATGGGTGCCATATTCCTGCTGGTGACGGCCTGGGCGTTCTCGGCCGGACACGTAGTCGCCGGCTACGCACTTGGCGGCATGCTCACGTTCGTGGCGTTTCTCGTGAGCACGACGGATATCTGCGTTCCCTCGATGATCTACCGGTCGATCGCCGGTTGGCCGCCCGCCCGCGCTGCTGACGCGGCGATGCTCCGACAAAGGTAAGCGCATCGTGACCAAGGAGGTTGCCATGCAGCTTCGAACAGACTTCGCCCGCCGCGAGGTGGTGCTTGGGGGTGGCGAGGTGGGGCGGCCCTCGGCGATCGCCGGCGCCGAGCGCCACATTCTGGATCGCATCGGCGAGGAGGCCGCACGCGAGACGTCGATCGTCCGCTATGCGGCCGGGGCGCGCTTCAGCGCGCATGCCCGCGGCGGCGGCGAGTTCCTCGTGCTCGCCGGCAGCTTTCACGACGACGCCCGCGACTATCCGGAGGGCACCTACGTGCGCAACCCGATCGGAGCGGCGCGCGCGTCGTGGGCCGGCCCCGACGGTGCGGTGCTGTTCGTGAAGCTGCGCCAGTTCGCTGAGGCCGATACCCAGCGTGTTGTGATCGACACCCGTGCAGCGCGCTGGCACCAAGGCATGGTGCCCGGCCTGACCGTGCTGCCGCTCCACGAGCACGCCCACGAGAACGTCGCGCTGGTGCGGTGGGCCCCGTCGACCAGGTTCAGGCGGCATCACCACTGGGGCGGCGAGGAGATCCTCGTGCTGGAGGGTGTGTTCGAGGACGAGCACGGCACGTATCCCAAGGGCAGCTGGCTCCGCAGCCCGCATATGTCGGAGCACAACCCGTTCACCGGGCCTGCCGGCGCGCTGATCTACGTCAAGACCGGCCATCTCGCCGAAGCGTGACGCGAGTTCCTGGAGCAACGCCTCGTAGCTTTCGACGGCCGCATCCTGAAGGGCGGTCTGCATGGCAAAGGTGCGCTTGCCAGGAGGTCTCTTCCTGCTCTCCCTCGCAGTGCAGCCAAGACTCTTAATCTCTGGGTTCATGGTTCGAGTCCATGGCGGGTCACCACCTAAGCCCCGACAGTCCATAGACAAGCGTCCTCTTTGGGTACCCCGGCTTCGGCAAGCTCGCTTCCGGGGTACCACTGGGGCAGTCGCCGCAGGCGTGCGTGGCCGCGGGTCGAGGGTGAACCCATCCTTCGCGCAATCAGCACCGAGTCCGGACAGGAAACCGGTGCGAGCCCCCGGATGTCAGGCGCCGCGGACCTCGAGCCCAAAAGACCGCGCAGCCAGGGCCAGATCGCGATCATGCGTCGCCATCACGAGAGGCTGCCGCATCCGATCGCGCCAAACGAGCGCAGTCGAGAGGTGGTCCGCGTCCAGCGTGCCGAGCGCTGTGGGGAAGGTCCCGACGCCCGGGCCAGGATGGGGCGCTGGAGCAGGACGAGATCGACTGCCTCGAGCCATTCCGTCGTTGCCTCGCGGCGCGAGGCGGCGTCCTCCACTGACAGGGCGCCGTGGACGCGCAGCCGATCGATCGTGCGAAGGGACTCCACCGCGACGAGCTCGCTCGAAACGAGGGCGTCGCAGGACCGCAGCTCCTCGAGGGCGCCCGGTTCGCGCAGCACGAGCCGGAGCAGGACGGAAGTGTCGAGGTAGGCGATCACCTCGACGCGCGATCCTGGAGCAGCACCTCGAGGCTCTTGGTCTGCTTCGCGAGCCGCGGGAGCACGCGAAGGTCGCTGGGTTTCCGGGTGGCGCGCCTGACCGCGAGGGGCTCCTCGGCGTCGAACGGGACGATTTGCGCCACGGGCACGTTCCGATCGACGACGGTGATCGTACGCCCACCTCTCACCCGCCGCAGGTGCTGACTCAGATGTGCCTTGAGGTCCGCTCAGCGCCGCGGGCGGGCGTCGTCGGGAAGCTCGTTCACGTCGTCCGGCCGCGCGCGGTAGCCCGCCGCGCGCAGCGTCTCTCCGCACGACCGCACGGCGGTGACGAGGCCGCCTGTGGGCCGGCCGGACTTCATCCCCTGGACGACGGTTTCGACGACGCCCTTCCAGGCCCCCTCCGGGGCCTTGGCGGCGATCCCCGTGTCGGGAAGCACGACCACCTGGCGCTCGAGCAGGCTCAAGAAGACCAGGATCCCGGTACGATCCCGGGTCTCGAAGACGCGTTCGGCGGTGAAGGCGGCCTCCGCCGCCCGCCGAACCCGGCGGCGCATCCGCTCCCGCCCCACGAGGGCGCGCCGCAAGGGGGACAGGGAAGCTCCGATGAATCCGAGGAGGGCCGCGCCCAGCAGGGCCAGCGAGGCCGCGTCCGCCGTCCAGGGGAGCCAGAAGCTCGCGAGGTGGCGATAGGCGACGTCGCCCACCAGGACGAGACCGGCCAGGGCGAAAGCGGAGCGCCCGCTCGCCTCGGGGTAGTCGTCCGACGCCGCGGCGATCACGACCACGATCTCGCCGGAGGTCCCGCCCTCCGCTTCGCGGACGGCCTCGCTGATCCGCCGGCGGTCGTCTTCGGAGAAGAGGCGATCCACGGAGCTCATGAACTCACCAGTTCCCCGACGACCCGCCGCCGCCAAAACTGCCGCCGCCCCCCGAGTAGGACGACGACGAGGAGGACGAGCTGGAAGACGACGAGCTCCACGAGCTGCCCGAGCCCGAGCTGGAGGACCACCCCGCCCCCCCCGAGGACCCGCGCGAGGGGTGCCGGCGTTCCCACTGCGCGTGGAGGTACATGAGGACCAGGAGACCCAGGGACGCGAGCACCCAGGGATACTGCGAGACCACGAACAGCGTGAGCGGGATGCCCGGCAGGACGCCGAACCGCACCGGCTTGCCGCGGACCTCGAGAAGGGTCGGCCCCATGAAGAACCAAATGGGGGTGAGGATCCAGAAGAAGAAGCCGGCCACGATCTGGGGCTGGATGGGAACCTCCGGCAGTGTGGGCAGGAAGCCGAACGCGTGGCGCACGCGATCGGGCACGGTCGGCCGGTACTCGCCGCGGATGGCCCCCAGCACCTTGTCCACTCCCGCGGCGACGCCCCCGTCCATGTCCCCCTGCTTGAAGCGAGGCACGATCTCTTCGCGAATGATTCGCGCGCACAAGGCGTCCGGCAAAGCACCTTCGAGGCCGTAGCCCACCTCGATACGGAGCTTCCGGTCGTCGCGGGACACGAGGAGCAGGACTCCGTTGTCCTTGCCCTTCTGGCCCACCCTGATCGTAGACGCGAGACGAAGGCTGTAGGTCTCGATGTCCTCTCCGCCCAGGCTCGGGACGGTATGGACCACGACCTGGTTCGACGTCTCCTGCTCGTGCCGATGCAGTGTGGAGTTCAGGCTCTCCACCGTCTCGGGAGAAAGGATCCCCGCGCCGTCCACCACGTATCCCGTGGCCCGGCCGCCCTCCGTTCCGCCCGGGTCGACGGCCCGCGGCGCCGGGGGCGGAGGCGGGCTTCGCCCTTCGAGGAGGTCGCCGATCCCGCTGACCACTCGCTCGAACGCGCCGTCCTGGTCGCCCGCGCCCTGAAGGCGCGCCACGGACTGGAGCAGGTCGCCGATGCCGTTCTCCACGGCGGGGACCTCGGCCCCGAGCAGCGTGTCGACGTGCAGGAGGTCCATGTCCTGGGCGTAGACGAACAGCACGCCGGCCCGCGCGCGGTCGCGCCCGATCGTCCACCTCCGGCGGCCGTTGCGACCGTGGCCGAGAGACGGTCGAGGCCGCCGGTGAGCGAGGCCAGGACGAGCACGTGGACGCGGTGGCCAGTGCGGGCTTCGAGGTCGGCGAGGTGCCTGTCCAGCCGATCGCGGACCGGCTCGGAGACGACACCGCCCACGTCGTGGAAGTGGCCGGTCAGGGGCAGGAACGACAGCTCCGGCGCCACGTCCGGGCTGGCGGACGTTGCGCGCGCCGCGCCGGGCGGGACCAGGGCCGCGAGGGCCAACGAAGCGGCGAGGCTCCAGGCGCTCACGGGCCCCCTGGGACGCGGAGACGACCTGACGCGGGTCCGTCCACAGGATCGGGCATGGCTCGTCGATCGCGCGGGATTGTATCGCTTGCGAAGTCGAGGCGCCGTGTCCCGTGGGTGAGCTTCGCCGATCGGGTGCGCTTCGTGCTCGGCGAGCGCCTCGCGCAGATCATCCCGGACGATGGCAGTCCGACGCTGAATCTCCGGCTTCGGAGGCGGACAACGGACGACGTCCTTCCCCACGAACGCCGGATCAACCAGGCGAGCACAGATCGTAGGTGAGGACTGTGGGCTTGACTCCCTCCAAACGAGCCCGCAAGATCGGCCCGAATCACCCCCGATGACGCCTGAGCGATGGCGACAGGTGACGGGTGTCTTCCACGGCGCGCTGGCGCGCGAGGCGGTGCATCGCGGCGCGTTCCTGGATCAGGTCTGCGCGGGCGATCTCGCATTGCGCGCGGAAGTGGACGCCATGCTGGCCGCCCCCACCCGGGAAGCCCCGCCCTCAGGATCGCAAGGACCGGCCTTCCTCCCCGGGACAGTGCTCGCGCGGCGCTACCGCATCGTGGCGCCGCTTGGACGCGGAGGCATGGGCGAGGTCTATCGGGCCGACGACTTGAAACTCGGCCAGGCCGTCGCCCTCAAGTTCCTCCCGGCCAGCTTGCGCGCGGATGACGACCGCCGCCAGCGCCTGCGTGACGAGGTGAAGCTCGCGCGCCTGGTGGCCCATCCCAACGTCTGCCGGGTGTGGGACGTGGTCGAGGCCGACGGCCACGAGTTCCTGGCCATGGAGTACGTCGACGGCGAAGACCTCGCTTCACTCCTGTGCCGGATCGGCCGTCTTCCCGAAGACCGTGCAGTGCGGATGGCCCGTGAGCTGTGCGCGGGCCTCGGCGCCGTACACGACCAGGGCCTTCTGCATCGCGACCTCAAGCCCGCGAACGTGATGATCGACGGGCGGGGACGGGTGAAGCTCGCCGACTTCGGCCTGGCCGCGGTGGCCGAGCACGTCGCGGGCGCGGACATCCGCTCGGGCACGCCCGCGTACATGTCGCCCGAGCAGCGGGACGGTCGAGAGGTCACGGTCCGGAGTGACGTCTACGCGCTGGGGCTCGTCCTCTACGAGGTCTTCACGGGACAACAGGCTCGGCCCGAGGAGCACCTCACGCCGTCGCAGAAGATCAAGGAGCTGGACCCGGCCATCGATCGGGTCATCGAGCGCTGTCTCGAGTCCGATCCGGCGCTCCGGCCGTCCTCTGCGCCTGCCGTCGCCGCGTCGTTGCCGGGCGGTGATCCGCTGGCCGCCGCGTTGGCCGCGGGAGAAACGCCGTCGCCCGAGCTGGTGGCCGCGGCGGGAGAGAAAGGCGGGCTACGGCCGCACGTCGCCTATGCCTGCCTCGCGGCGGCGGTCGCCGGAGTGGTCCTCATCGCCTGGATTGGAGACCGCGTCTCGCCGTTCTACCTCGACCTCGACAAGCCGGTCGAAGTCCTCACCTACGAGGCGCAGCGGCTCATCTCCGACTTCGGCCCGGTGCCCCCGCCCGTCGACCGCGCTTACGACTTCGTCCTGGAAGGCGACGACCCGGCGTCGCAACGGCTCGTCTTCTGGTATCGGCAGAGCCCGCGCAGCCTGGGTCAAGACCTGCGGTTGGGCCGGACGTCGTTCACCGCTCCCGGTCCCAGCCTCCCCGGTATGGCCGGCGTGCGGCTCGACGCCCACGGGCTCCTCCTGGAGTACGTCCGCGCCCCGGCCGCGGACGACGCGCCGTCCGGCACCGCTCCGGACTGGCCCGCCGTCCTTCGTCGCGCCGGTCTTGCGGAGCCGCGGTCCGCCGCCCCGGAAGCCATCCCGCCCGTCTTCGGGGACGAACGGCTCGCCTGGGACTTCGATAGACAGGGCGTCCCGATTCGGGCGGAAGCGGCGGCGTTTCGCGGACGTCCCGTGTGGTTTCGTGCCGAGACTCTGCAGAAGGGCGGCGATCGCGGGTCCGGTGAGCCCTTCATCAGGTTCTTGATGGTGGCCATGATACTGCTGGCCGTCGTCCTCGCTCGCCGCCACCTTCGCCTCGGGCGCGCCGACCGGGAGGGGGCTCGGCGCATCGCCGTCTTTGCCGTGCTCGCGGTAGTACTCGCGACGCTCCTCCGGATGTCCCGGGTCGATTTCCCGCGGGTGTGGGTCCTGATGTTCGCGGCCACACTCTTGACCGTCGCCTGCTGGGCCTTTTATCTGGCTCTCGAGCCGCTGGTCAGGCGCAGTTGGCCCCATACGCTCGTCTCGTGGACGCGACTTCTCCGCGGCCGACTGATCGATCCTCTCGTGGGGAGAGACGCGCTGATCGGCGTTCTAGGCGGGATCGTGGTGACCCTGGTCATGCAGGCGGGCCGCCTGGCCGGGGGCGCGGCGTCGGCTCGCTGGCCGGCCTCGCCGGGCCTGCTCACCGGGGGGCGGCATGTCCTGGCCTCCGCGATAGACACCCTCAACAGCGGGGTGGGGGAATGCCTCCTCATCCTCCTGCTCCTCGCGCTCTTGCGCCGGCTCTTGCGCTCGTCCGGAGCCGCCCTCGCGGCCGCACTGTGCCTGGTGATCGTGCCGCAGTTCCTCGGTAGCCCGACGGAGCTGGCGACTCATCTCCTGATCCGGAGCATCCTCTGGGGCCTGATCATTCGCCCCGGCCTTCTCGCGGGCGTGGTGGCCGAGTTCGTCCGGTTCTCCCTCGGCCTTGCCCTGATGACGACGCACCTCGACGCCTGGTACGCGGACTCCGCCCTTGCGGGGATTCTTGTGACGCTCGCGCTCGCCGGCTGGGGCCTTTATGGCGCTCTGGGTGGTCCGCGGCACTTCGCCGAGGCGCGGCCGTCGTCCAGGGCTCGCGCGGCATGACGCCGGAGCGCTGGCGGCAAGTCCTGTGTGGCCCACCAATGCCATTCTCCGCAAGAATGGGCTTGCGTGCGCCGTGGTCCCGGAGCTAAGTTCCGTTTGCCATGCTCGAGAGGGGCGCGCTCGCACCCGACTTCGCCGTCGGGAGCGGCTCGCTCTACGAGCTGCTCGGCAAGGGCGCGGCCGTCGTCTTCTTCTTTCCCCGGGCCTTCACTCCCGGTTGAACCCGGGAAGCCGGCGAGTTTCGCCGGGAGTTCGAGCGGCTCCAGCAGTCGGCCTGTGCGGTCGTCGGCGTCTCCGGCGACACCCAGGAGCTGAACGATCGCTTTCGACAGAGCCTCGACCTTCCGTTCCCACTCGTCGGTGATCCGACGGGCCGGATCCTTCGCGACTACGACGTTCGCTGGCCCATTCTCGGGACAGCCCAGCGCGTCACCTACGTAGTGAGCCCGCGCCGCCACGTTCGTGTGGCCTTCCACAGCCAGTTCCGCTTCTATGCTCACGCGGCCAAGGCTTGCGAGGCCGTGGAGAACGGCGAGGACTGATACACAACCTGGGCCCGCAAGATACGGACCGGTTTCGCCTTCCGTAGGCGCGAAACCCGGACGCTCTGGCAGGAAGACGGACACCCCGGCTCGTTCGGTGAGTCGGCTCACCAGCGCGGTCGATCCGGACTCCCCGTAACCCTCGACGGCTCAGTCACTGTGAGGCCGGTCACCCGTTTGAACCGTGGCACGGACTTCGCTCCCTCACGGCTCCGGTGAGCGAGGCAGGCGAGATTCTCCAGTCCTACATGCGCCTGGTGGCGCGCCTGAGCGGTGCGGTGTCGGTGTCTCTTTACGTACCGCCCCCCGCCAGCGGCGCGCGCACGATCCTCATCCACGACGGCCGGCTCGGTCCGCTTCCCGAGCTGGCGGACGAGGTCGCGGCGGCGGAGTTCCACCGCCACGCTGCGGCCGAGCCGCCCGCCCACGACGGGACGGGATGCCTCCCCAGCGCAAGCCCCGGGGGCATCCTCTACCGGATTCCGCTCCGCTCTGTGATGCCGAGGCCGGAAGACGAAGCCGGCGGTCCCGAGAGGCGAAAGCGGGATGGCCGCCCCCCCGAGCTGACCGCATGGATCGGGCTCCGGTTCGAGCGTGAGGAGGGAAAGCGCGACCTGCTCTGGTTCGCCACCGCGGCGGACGCACTCAACGACGAGGGCTGGTGGAAGGGCTTCTTCGGCCTCGCCGCCGCGTTCGCCGACCACGCCCGCGCCGTCTCCCGGATGGTCTTCGACCAGGTCACCGAGCTGCCGGATCGGGCGCACTTCCAGGCCGAGCTCCTCGCCGCCCTCGCCCACGTCCAGCAGAAGGAGCTCCCCGCGGTGCTGGTGCTCCTGAGCCCCGACGACTTCGGTTGGGTCAACGAGCGGCTCGACCGACGCACCGGAGACCTCGTCCTCCGCGAGATCGCGAACCTGCTCCGCAGCGGCCTCCGCAGCCACGATCACGTCGCGCGATACGGGGGGGCTATCTTCACGGCCATCCTCAGGGACTCCACCCTCGCGGACGGACGGGTGGTCGCGGAGAACCTGGTACGCCGCCTGCGCGACCACCGGTACCACGGGGGCGTGCTTCACCTGGAGTTCAGCGCCGGGGTGGCGGTGGCGGATCCCGCGGAGCCGGTGGGCATCCAGGAGCTGATCCGGCGCGCCGACCAGGCCCTGAGCGCCGCCAAGCGAGGCGATGCGGGCGTCGTGCGCTCCTGGGAGAAGGGCACAGACGTCGAGCACATGCGCAGCGTCGACCGTCTCCAGGGCATCTTCACCGGGGACAAGTCGAAGGACTATCGCAACATGAGGCTCCTCATGGACTCGGTGGCGGTGGTGGCCGCCTCCACCGACCCCAAGGAGCTGGCCCGCAGCTTCGCGCAGCGCCTCCTCGAGACGCTGCACGCGCGCCGAGTGGGCGTGCTCGAGCGTTCGCGCAGCGGCGCCCTGGAGCTCCTGGACGGCCTCGAGCGCGGGGAAGGTGCTCACGAGCCCTTCCGTCTCACGAAGCGCGACCTCGCGGTGGTGGAGCGGGCGTGCCGGGACGGCAACTTCGCGACCGAGGGTGCTGGCGAGCCGGGAGAGGTGACCCTGTGCGCGCTGCCCCTGTTCCTCCAGGACCGCTGCCTGGGCGGCATCGTCCTCGAGGTGGACTCGGTCGTCGTTTCCTTCGAGGGCTCCGACCGCAAATTCCTCGACGCCCTCGCCTCGGAGATGGCGGTCGCCCTCGACCGCGTCCGGCTCATCGAACGGGAGCGGGAGCGGCAGCGCGAAGAGAAGGAGCGTCTCGAGGCCGAGGTCACGGACCTCCGGCGAGTGGCGCACGGATCCCGCCTCGCGTATCGCTCCGAGGCCATGGAGTCGCTCCTCGGCACCGCCCGAAAGGTGGCGCGCACCGACGCCACGGTGCTCGTCACCGGAGAGAGCGGCACGGGCAAGGAGATCCTGGCCCACACCGTCCACGAGCTCAGCGCGCGGCACGACAAGCCCGTGGTGGTGGTCGACTGCGGCGCCATCTCCCCCACCCTCATCGAGAGCGAGCTCTTCGGTCACGAGAAGGGAGCGTTCACGGGGGCGCACACCCGCAAGCTGGGACGGCTGGCCCAGGCGGAAGGGGCCACGGTCTTCCTGGACGAGATCGGCGACCTGCCCCTCGACCTGCAGACCAAGCTCCTGCGCTTCGTTCAGGAGAAGCAGTTCACGCCGGTGGGAAGCATCACCCCGCGGCGCGTGGACGTGCGTATCATCGCCGCCACCAACGCGGATCTTCGGGCCAAGGTGGCCGAAGGCCGGTTCCGCGAGGACCTCTTCCACCGCTTGAACGTCGTGCGTCTCCAGGTGCCGCCGCTCCGCGAGCGGAAGGACGACGTCCTGCACCTCGCCAACATGTTCCTGCAGCAGTTCGCCGCCCTCTACCGCCGTCCGGCCCACCACTTCACGCCGGAGGCCGAGCGGGAGCTCGAGATCTACTCGTGGCCCGGCAACGTGCGTGAGCTGCAGAACCTCGTCCTGACCTCAGTGCTCTTCTGCGACGCTGCTCAAGTGGACGTGGGCGACCTCCACGGCTTCCATCCTTCTGCCCGCCCCATCGGCCCCGCTCTGGTCCTGGTTCGACCGACGCCCCCGGGCGTCAACGGGGGCTCCGAGGGGCAGGCGAGCGGCGCGTCGGATGGGCTCGAGGCTTCGCAGCGGCTCCGGAAGGCGTTGGCCGGGGAGATCGCGGCGGTCCTCGGATCGGACGAGAGGGCGCTCGTTCCCATCGGAAAGTGGCTGGCCGCCGACCTGGTCTTGACGGCCGATCGGCTGGCGAGGGGCGTCTCCCGGCGGGGCGCCGACCTGCTCGGCCTGCCCGAGACCACGTACCGCCGCCAGCTCCGCACCGCCATGCGACAGCGCGCCGCCGGCCTCGCCGTACGGTCGCCGAGCTGGTCCGCGGTGGCGGGCGCCCTCGAGGATTTCATCAAGGGACGGGAAGGCGAGACGAACGCCTGCGAGTCTGCGGAGGCCTGCCTGCTCGCCGAAGTCGAGGCCGCGGCGCCGAGGGATCCCCGGACGGCCGCCGCGCTCCTCGGGGTCACCGAGCCCACCCTCATGCGCCGGATGGTCGAGCAACCACGCCACTTCTCATGAACTGGTGCGCCGAAATTCCGGCGGACGCCGTGCCACGCCGCTTCGCGGCCTCGCGCACGACGCCGTCCCTGCTCTCCCAACTCCCGGACGGTCCGCGGGTTCCAGGTGGCGAGGCGCGACCGCGGGCGGTTGGCATCCAGGTTGCTCATAGAGCCTGCGGAGACCACGAATGCCCATGTTGAAACACCCGGCTCGCTGGCGCCCCGCGGTCGCGGGCCTGGTACTAGTCCTGTCCGGCCTCTCGATCGCCGATGCGGAACCACGGCGCTCACGGCATCCCGGGAAGCTCAGCGACGAAGTCCGGCAGCGCAGCCGTGCCCGGGGCACCGCCCGCATGGACGTGATCGTGCGCTTCCGCACGCCTCCCGGCTCCACCGAGCACTCGCTCGTGAGGGGGTTCGGGGGCGAGGTCCGGCGGCAGCATCGCTCCCGCTGGATGGCGGTTCGCCTGCCCACCCGCGCCGTCGAGGCCCTGGCCGACAGCCCCGCGGTCGAGTTCGTCGCCCTCGACGCCCCGCTGTCGGTGGCTTCGCTCGACGTGGCCCGCGTGACTGCTGGCCTCCCGGGTCCCGCGGAGTCGGAGAGCGCCTACAAGGGTGCGGGCGTGACCATCGCCCAGATCGACACGGGTGTCGCGCAGCGTCCGCAGTTCCCGGGGCTCGTCGCTTCCGTCGACCTGGTCGGCACCTTCGATCCGAACTTCGCCCCGTCGGGCAGTGTCGACCCCAACGGCCACGGCACGCACGTGGCCGGCCTCCTCGTCGGCGACGGCAGCCACGCGGAGCCGGGGAAGCTGCCCGGCATCGCTCCGCAGGCGAGCCTCGTCTCCCTCCGCGTCCTCGACGGGCTCGGCCGCGGGAACACTTCGACGATGCTCACCGCGCTGCAGTGGGTGCTCGACAACAAGGACTCTTACGGCATCCGCGTCCTGAACCTGTCGCTCGGACACCCCGTCTACGAGCCGGCCGACGTCGACCCGCTGGTGCTGGCGGTGGAGGAGCTCTGGGACGCGGGCGTCGTGGTCGTGTGCTCCGCCGGCAACGCGGGCAACGGCGGACACGGCACGATCAGCAGCCCCTGCAACTCGCCCAAGGTGATCACGGTCGGGGCGCTCAACGACCGGAGGTCGTCGAACCTTGCTGGACGACACCGTCACCACGTTCTCGTCGCGCGGCCCCACGCGGTTCGACCTCACGGCCAAGCCCGATCTGCTCGCCCCGGGAAACCGGGTCGTCTCCGTGCGCTCCGTGAACTCGACGCTCGACCTGCAGTATCCCGGAAACAGGGTGGCGGGCAATCCCAGCCAGCCCTGGGACGTGGACTACTTCGAGCTGTCGGGGACGAGCATGGCCGCGCCCGTGGTCGCGGGAGCGGCGGCGCTGATGCTGGAGCAGAACCCCGCGCTGAACCCCGCGACGGTGAAGGCGCGGCTCATGCGCTCGGCCCGCAAGCCGGCGGTGGCCGATCCGTTCGCGGCGGGGGCGGGGGCTCTCGACATCCTGGCCGCGCTCCGCGAGACCGACTTCGTCAATGAGGCTCCCTCGCCCAAGGTGATCGTCGGTCTGGGTGGCGAGCTCAGCTTCGAGAACACGGGTTTCACCTGGTCGAGCCCGTTGTTCTCCCTGCCCACCCTGTGGGGCAGCGCCGTGCTGTGGTCGGAGTCCACTCCCGACCCCGACGTCTTGACGTCGTACGCGGTCCTCATGCCGGCCTCGACCGCGACGGCGCTCATGTGGCCGCCGGACGCGGTCTCGCCCACCGCCACCCTGTGGCCGGAGAGCACGCTCTGGAGCGAGGCCGTCCTCTGGCCGGATGCGGACTTCGCGATCGTCGAGATCCTCGGCACGCCGGTGCCCGACCCCTGATGGCCCGGAACCCAAGCCACCGAAGCGTTGCGAGAACCTGAGATCTACAGAGGACACGTGGCACTTCATGCACTGCCGGTCACGAGCAACGACGACCCCGAGCGAGGCGCCGCCGCCCGGCGCGCCGGACGCGCGGCACTCCTGATCGGCCTCGACGGCTCGAGCCGCAAGGAAGCGAGCCGCTGGCTGACGAGCGCCGGCTTCGAAGTGAGTGCTGTCGAGAGCGGAGCGAGCCTCGAGTCCATCCTCGACCGCCGCCACCCCGACGTCGTCTTGACGGACATGTCGCTCCGCGTGGACGGCGGCCGAAGCCTCTGCCAGGCGCTCCGCGAGAGGCCGGACCTCCGCGGCGTCCCCGTGATCGCGCTCTGTGCGGGCCGGCGGGAAGTCGGCCTCGCCCTCGACGCGGGGGCCACCGAGCTCGTGGAGCGGCCCTTCGACTGGAGGGTCGCCTCGCTTCGGGCCTCGAGCCTCGTCCGGCTCGCCGAGAGCGAGCACGAGCTGGGCCGGATGCAGAAGGAGGCGGAGGCTCTCCGGAAGACGCTGGAGGAGGAGCGCCGGGAGAAGGACTGGCGCGACCAGTGCGACGCTCTCACCGGGCTCCCCAACCGCGAGCGCCTGGAACGGGCGCTCGAGACGGCGCTCGTGGGCGCCGCCGAGGGCAGCCAGGTGGCCGTCGCCCTCTTCGACATCGAGCACCTCGTCCACATCAACAGCCGTCTCGGGCGTGCTCGGGCCAACTCCGTCCTCCAGCAGGTCGCGCAGCGATTGATCGTCGGCCTCCGCACGGAAGAGGTGCTTTGCGCCTCCGTCGGCCCGTCCATGTCGATGGCGGCCCGGGTAGGGGGAGGGCAGTTCGCGGCGATGCTCACGGGCCTCCCCGGCTGGCCGGAGACGAAAGCCACCGTCCGTCTCCTGATGGACCGGCTGTCGGGACGCTACCTCGCGGGGGAAGAGGAGATCGTCCTCTCCACGAGCGCGGGAGTCGCGATGGCTCCCACCGACGGGTTGACGGCCGAGGCCATCCTCCAGCGGGCGGAGCTCGCGGTCTGCGAGGCGCTGGAGCACGGCGGGGGCATCCGCTTCTACGGACAGTCGCTGCAGCGGGCCACGGAGCGCAGCCGAAGCATCATTCGCCTCCTCCCCAAGGCGCTCGCCAAGGGCGAGATCCATCTCCACTACCAGCCGCTCGTCGAGGGTCCCACCCGGCGGGTCGCCTCCGCGGAGGCGCTGCTCCGCTGGGACTCCCCCGAGCTCGGAAGGGTGTCCCCCTCGGAGTTCGTCCCCCTCGCGGAGGAGGCGGGGCTGATGATGGCGATCGGAACCTGGGTGCTGCGGACGGCCACGCGGCAGGCCCGCGCCTGGCGCGACCGGGGCCTTCCCCTCCGGGGCATCGCCGTCAACGTCTCCCTCTGCCAGCTCGTCCGCGGCGACCTCGCGCAGGTCGTGCGCGAGGTCCTCGACGAGAGCGGAATCGATCCCTCGCTCCTCGAGCTGGAGCTGAGCGAGCGCGGAGTGCTGCGCAGCGACCCCGAGATCCTGCACCAGCTGCGCGCCATCAAGGCCCTGGGAGTGCGCCTGGCCATCGACGACTTCGGCACCGGGAACTCCGCGGTCGCCTACCTCAAGCAGTTCCCCATCGACATCCTCAAGATCGACCAGTCCTTCGTGCGCGGAGTGAGCAACTCCCCGGAGGACGCGGCGATCACGAGCGCCACCATCGCCATGGCCCGTCTGCTCGGCCTGCGCGTGGTCGCGGAAGGCGTCGAGGAGGAGGAACAGATGGACTTCCTCCGCCGTCACGGGTGCAGCGAGTATCAGGGGTTCCTGTTCTCCCCCCCGTCCCCCCGGAATCGTTTGCCGAGATCCTGCGTCGCGGACTCCACTCGGAAGCCTGTGAGGAAGATGGCAAGCATGAAGCCCACTGAGCCGAGCAAGCTGATCCTGGCGCCCCTGGCGTGGGCGGCCCTTTCCCTGGCCGCGCCCGCGGAAGCCGGCCCCGTCCGGCCCATTCGCTTCGACCACCTCTCGCTGGAGCAGGGGCTCTCCCAGTCCACGGTCGTCGACATCCTCCAGGACCGTCGTGGGTACATCTGGCTGGCCACGGAGGACGGGCTCAACCGCTACGACGGGCTCGCCTTCAAGGTCTACAAGCGCGATCTCGCCGACGCCTCGTCCCTGCCGAGCAGCTTCGTGTGGGCGGTCCAGGAGGACGCGGCCGGGAGCCTCTGGGTCGCCACCGTCGCCGGACTCGCCCGGTTGGACAGGACCACCGACCGGTTCGTGAGGCAGGAGAGGCTGGCCGGGCAGAACATTCGCGCGCTGCGGTTCGCCCCTCGGCAAAACGTCCTCTGGGTCGGCACGCGCGAGGGCGGCCTCCAGCGGCTCGACATCGCCACCGGGGCCTGGACCTCGTTCGTCAACGACCCCGCGAATCCGGCCAGCCTCGGCGACGACCGGATCTACGCCCTCCACGTCGACGCCGAGGATCGGCTGTGGGTGGGCACCGACGCCGGTCTCGACTGTCTGGATGCGAGCGGCCGCGAGTTCACCCATTTCACGAGCCGCCCCGGCGACCCCGCGACGCTGAGCGACGGGAGGGTACGCGCCCTGCTCGGAGACGAAGGGGGCGTGTGGGTGGGCACGTCCGGCGGCGGCCTGAACCGCCTGGACGTCGCGACCGGGCGCTTCGAGCGCTTCCGGCACGACCCGGAACGGCCCCAGAGCCTCGCCCACGACCAGGTGCGCGCCCTCTTGCGCGACACGGAAGGCCGGCTGTGGGTGGGCACGAAGAAGGGCCTCGACCTGTTCGACGCGCGTCGCCGGTCGTTCACCCACTACCAGCAGGATCCCCGCAACCCCTCGAGCCTGGCCGACGACCACGTCCTCGCCCTGGGCCAGGACCGGGGGGGCGTGCTCTGGGTGGGCACTCGCCTGGGGGGCGCCCACAAGTGGAACCCCCTGAGCTGGCAATTCGGCCACGTGGCCCCCGATCTCGACAACCCGTCGGGCCTGGGGAGCGGCCACATCACCTCCTTCTCCGAGGACCGCACGGGACGTCTCTGGATCGGAACCTACGACGCCGGCCTCTACCTGTTGGATCGATCGACCGGCGAGGTGACGGCCTATCGCCACGACCCCAAGACGGACCGGGGCCCCGGCAGCGACCAGGTGATGGCGCTCCGGCGCGACCAGCGCGGCGACCTCTGGATCGGCACCGTCGACGCCGGGCTCACCCGGTTCAACGCCCAGACCGGCGAGTTCAAGCACTATCGCAGCCAGGCGAAGGCTCCCGAGGGCCTCAGCGCCAACGGCGTGACCGCGATCCTCGACGATCGCGAGGGGCGGCTCTGGCTCGCCACCTACGGGGGCGGCCTCGAGCAGTTCGACCCCGAGACGGAGCGCTTCACGCACTTCCGGCACGACCCCGCCGAGGCGACGAGCCTCAGCGGCGACCGCGTCTCGACCCTCGCCGAGGCCCCGGACGGCCGGGTGTGGGTCGGCACCATGGAGAAGGGGCTGAACCTCTTCGATCCCCGCTCCGGTCGATTCGAGCGCTTCGAGCACCGGGCCGAGGTCCCGCACAGCCTGCCCTCCGAGGCCGTTCACGCGCTGTTCGTGGACGCGGAGGGGAGCCTCTGGGTGGGAACGCACGCCGGCCTCAGCCACCTCCTCCCCGACGGCCGGTCCTTCGAGACGTTCACCACCCGGAACGGCTTGTCCAGCGACGTGGTCTACGGCATTCGCAGCGACGGTCGCGGCCGGCTGTGGCTGAGCACCAACAACGGCCTGTCCTGCTTCGACCCGCGGACGGGCCAGTTCGCCAACTACGGCGTGAGCGACGGGCTGCAGGCGAGCGAGTTCAACTTCGGCGCCTACTACCAGAACCCGACGGGCGAGCTCTTCTTCGGCGGCATCTACGGGTTCAACGCCTTCCTGCCCGACCGGCTCCGACGTGTGGGGGAAGCGCCGCCCGTCGTGCTCACCTCGGTGAGCGTCGATCACCGGCCACTGCCCGGCCCCGCGGACGAGGCCCGGCGGATCGCCCTCGACTTCCGGGACAAGGTCCTCGGTGTCGACTTCGCCGCCCTCGACTTCACGGCCCCTCACCACAACCGCTTCTCGTACAAGCTCGAGGGGTTCGACCCGGAATGGGTTCCCCTGAACGGCCGCCCCAGCGTCACCTACACGAACCTCAACGCGGGCCACTACACCTTCCGGCTCCGCGCGGCGAACAGCGACGGCCGCTGGAACGAAGAGGGGCTCGCCGTCGCCGTGGACGTGGCCGCCGCTCCCTGGGCCACTCCCTGGGCGTACGCGGCCTACTCCCTGCTCCTCGCGGGATGCGTGGTGGGGATCGGCCGGGTGCAGCAGCGGAAGCTCGCCCGCGAAGTGGAGTACGCGCGGGAGCTCGAGAACAGGGTGCAGGAGAGGACGCGCGCGCTCTCGGAGCGGCAGCTCGAGCTGGAGCGCGTCAACGAGGAGCTCGCCCAGGCCAGCGTCACCGACTCCCTCACCGGCCTCGCCAACCGGCGATTCCTCGCCGAGTACGTGGAGAAGGAGGTAGCACTCCTCCGACGCCGCTACCACCGGCTCGCCGAAGGCCCCTTCAACCCCGAGCAGCTCGACATGGCCTTCATCATGATCGACCTCGACCACTTCAAGACCATCAACGACTCCGCCGGCCACGCCGCGGGGGACGCCGTGCTTCGACAGGTGCGCGACCTCCTGAAGTCCGTGAGCCGCACCTCGGACATCATCGTGCGGTGGGGGGGCGACGAGTTCCTGCTCGTGGCCCGCGACCCGAGCGGGGACTCCCTGGCCGAGCTCGCGGAGCGCGTCCGCACCGCCGTGGGCCAGCACGCGTTCGAGATCGGAGAGGGCCGCGTCGTGCGCACCACCTGCTCCATCGGCTTCGCCCGCTACCCCTTCTTCCGCGAGCAGCTCGACGCGCTCAGCTGGGAGCAGGTGGTGAGCGTCGCCGACCGGGCGCTCTACGTGGCGAAGGCGAGCGGCCGGAACGCCTGGGTGGGCTTCCACCCCGGCATCACGGCACTTCCCATCCACGGGCTGTTCGGGGCCATCTGCCACGGGCCCCAGAACCTCGTGCGCGAGGGGACGCTCCGCGTGACGAGCTCCCTCACCGAGGGGCGTAGCCTGGTGTGGGAGCCGCCGGTCGAGGAAGCCGCGGCCCACGCCTGAGCCGTCGGCCTCCCGGGGTCAGCGGGGAGCGAAGAGGGAGAGGTCGATCGCGTCGGCCATGACCCTGTAGCCGGCCGCCGACGGATGCAGGTGATCTCCGCCGTCCACGGCGGGCGCCAGCCTCGAGGGGACATCGGGGCTCCGCGTGACGGCGTCGAAGTCGATCACGGCGTCGAAGACACCGCTCGTGCGTATCCAGTCGTTCACCTTCCGGCGATCCGTCTCCGCCTCCGGGGTGAAATAGGCCGAGAACCCCTCGAACGGCAGGATCGTCGCCCCGTACACCCGCAAGCCGTGACCGTGCGCGCGCCGGACGATCTGCTCGTAGGCCGCGATCAGATCGTCGGCCGTCGCCCCCGCTTCGCCGCGCTTTCGAGCCGCCGCGGCCGTTCCAATGTCGTTGATCCCCTCGAGAACGATCAGCCATTCGACCCCGGGTTGCGCGAGCACGTCCCGCTCGAACCGGGCGAGCGCGTTCGGCCCCTTCCCGTCGCGCAAGAGCCGGTTTCCCCCGATGCCGTGGTTGAGCACGG
Source organism: uncultured Acidobacteriota bacterium (assembly GCA_963742595.1). Classification (GTDB taxonomy): domain Bacteria; phylum Acidobacteriota; class Vicinamibacteria; order Fen-336; family Fen-336; genus CAVPGH01. Next base: position 1,315,887 of record CAVUMT010000005.1, read on the forward strand.
CGACGTTCGCCGTCGCCCGGTTCCCCCGAAGACGGCGCGCCAGGCTGTCGGGCCAGCGGTCGTTTCCGTTCGTGGTGGAGCCGCGTCCGTCCGTGATGGAGTCGCCGAGGATCGCGACGGCCGCCGCGGAGGGCCCCGCCTGGACGTCGATGCCGCTCACGAAATACCAGTGATCGACGGGCACCGCCGTCCTGAGCTCCGGAGCGGACACCGACTCGCCCGGCTGGAAGTAGGACGTCGTCCGCGAGCCAGGGTGACCGGTGACCTCCACAGGGGCGCCTCGAAGGTGGGCGGTCAACGCAACGCTCGCGAGCGGCACGAGCTCGAAGTCGAGGGGATCCGAGACGGCGAGGGCACCCTCGGGGATCGTCACGGACGTCCCGCCTTGGAAGGTGACGGCCCGGTCGGTGGCGGGCTCGATCGCGCTCTTTCCGAGGGACCGGGCGATTCGCACCGAGTGCAGCGTGAGCGCGGTCTTCCCGAAGGCGTTCGAGAGACGGACGCGCACCTTCTTGCCGCCGATCGAGACGTGCGCGATCTGCCGGAGCGTGACGTCCACGAACCCGGGGAGGGGCGGCAGGTTCTCCTCCTCGGTCAGCTGCTGGGAAGAGGCCCAGGTCCCCACCCAGCGGACGTCAGTCCCCCTCGATCTGGGCCCGGGTGCAGCCGCCTCCAGAAGGGCGCCTACGCCCAGCGCAACTATGACCAACGCCGCGCACTTCCGCCCTGTGGGCACGACGGTTCGATGGGCCCGGGTTCTCGACAGATTCATGGGAGACACTCCTGCGATCCGAGGACCCGAAACGCCGCCCAATTCTACCCACTCCGACTCGCGGGAGACCGTCTCTCAGGGGGACGGCGAGGGGGACGGACGAACGACCGGCCAGCCGCCGCCGAGCGCCTTGTAGAGGCTCACCACCGCGAGAAGCTGGTCGCGGCGGGTCCGGGCGAGGCTGATCTCGGCCGGGAAGAGCTGCTGCTGGGCGTCCAGCACCTCGAAGTAGGCGGAGAGGCCCGAGTGGTAGCGCACGTTGGCGAGGCGGACCGCCTCCGTGTAGGCCTTCACGCTGCGGGCGCGCTGCCTCTCCGTCTCCACGAGCTTCGTGCGGTCCACGAGCGCGCCCGAGACCTCGCGCGAAGGAGTTCGTCACGGCCGCCTCGTAGCAGAACCTTCCCCTGCTCGAAGCGGGCCTGTGGCCGCCTCGTAGTTCTTCTTGATCTGACCGGCCGCGAAGATCGGCCCCACGAGAGCCGCGGCGAGGCTCCAGGTCTTGCCGTCGGGAAGAGGCTGTCCAGCTCCGGGCTCACGTTGCCGAAGAGCCCGGTCAGGCTCAGGGTCGGGAAGAAGCGGGCCTTGGCCACTCCCACGCCGGCGTTGGCGGCGACGAGCTGCTCTCGGCCTGCGCGCACGTCGGGCCGCCGCTCGAGGAGGGCCGAGGGCAGGCCCGGGCGGGACGTCCGGCGGCAGCAGCGGTCTGCGGCCCGTCGCGCGGGATGGGCTGCGGGGGGCGGCCGAGCAGGAAGTTGAGCTGGTTCTCCTTGGCGACGATCGCGCGCTCGATCTCGGGGATCTGGGCCGCCACCGCGCCCAGGGACGCCTCGGCGCGCGCCGTCTCCAGGGCGGAGGCGGCCCCGCCCTCCAGCCGCCGCTCGAAGAGGTCGTAGGTGTCCTGGAAGGCGGCGGTCGTGCGCCTCGCGATCTCGAGCTCGCGCGTCGAGCTCCCGCAGCTCGAAGTAGGCGGTGGCCACGTCGGACACGAGGGACGAGGAGCACGCCGCGCCGCGCTTCCTCGCGTGGCGAGGTACTGGGCGCGCGCCGCCTCGGTCTGCCGGCGGATGCGGCCGAAGAGGTCGAGCTCCCAGGAGAAGCCGACGCTTGGCCGTCCACTTCGTCTGCGACGCTCGCCGTCCGGGTTGACGAACTGGTCGAGCGCGCGTGCGCTCGAATCCGCCCTGGTAGCCGACGCCCGGGATAGAGCTCGCCCCGGGCGACGCCGTAGAGGGCGCGCGCCTCTTCCACGCGAGCCGCGGCCAGCCGCGCGTCGTAGCCGTTCCGGAGCGCCTCCTCGACGAGGGCCTCGAGGACGGGGTCCTGGAACACGCTCCCACCAGGGCACGTCGGCGAGCGATCGCGCGCCTCGGCCATCGCGCTCCCCGCCGTAGAACTGCGGAGGCACGGCAACGGACGGCCGCTTGTAGTTCGGACCGACCGCGCAGCCGGAAAGCCCCGCGCCCGCGAGGAGGAGCGCGCCATGCGCGCCGTCCGTGGGCTCATCCCGCTTCCTGTGGCTTCGGCCGCGGCGGCCCGGCTCTCCGCACCGGCCAGGCGCTCCACGACCACGAACAGCACCGGGATGATGAAGATCGCGATGCCCGTGGCCGCGAGCATGCCCGGAGATCACGGCCGTGCCGAGGATCTGGCGGCCCGCCGCGCCCGCGCCCGTGGCGATCCACAGCGGCACGCAGCCGAGGATGAAGGCGAACGAGGTCATGAGGATCGGCCGCAGCCGCAGGCGCGCGCCCTCGAGGGCCGCGTCCACGAGGCTCTCGCCCGCGCTCGAAGGCCGCCTTGGCGAACTCCACGATCAGGATCGCGTTCTTGGCGGCGAGGCCGATGAGCATCACGAGGCCGATCTGGCCGAAGACGTCGAGCGCGAAGCCGCGCAGCGAAGAGGCCGAGGAAGGCGCCGACCACCGCGACCGGCACGGAGAGCAGCACGCTGAAGGGCAGCGACCAGCTCTCGTAGAGCGCGGCCAGGATCAGGAAGACGAAGCCGAGGGAGAGCGCGAACACCGCCCCCGGCGCGGCCCGCCGCCTTCTTCTCCTGGTACGAGAGGTCGGCCCAGTCGTAGCCCATCTCGCGCGGGCAGCACCTCGCTGCGCCACCTCCTCGAGCGCGGCCATCGCCTGGCCCGAGCTGTAGCCGGGCGCGGGCTGGCCGGTGATCTGGGCGGCGCGGAAGAGGTTGAAGCGCTGCGTGTACTCCGGGCCCGAAGATGCGCCGGGTGGTCACGACGGTGGAGAGCGGCAGCATGTTGCCGTCGTTGTTGCGGACGTGGAAGCGGCCGATGTCCTCGGGGGCGAGGCGGTCCTCGGCCTCCGCCTGCAGGAAGACGCGCCACTGCCGGCCGAAGCGGTTGAACTGGTTCACGAAGATGCCGCCCAGGAAGGCCTGCAGCGTCTGGTAGACGTCGGCCACCGGCACGCCCTGCTTCAGCAGCTTGTCGCGGTCCACGTCGGCGTAGACCTGGGGCACGCCGGCGCGGAACGGCGCTGTTGACGTTCGCGAGCTCCGGCCGCTTGCGCGCCGCCTCCAGGAACTTCTGCAGGTTGTCGTTCAGGAACTCGACCGTGCCGCCGCTCCGGTCCTGCAGCCAGAACGAGAAGCCGCCCGCGGAGCCGATGCCGGGGATCGCGGGAGGCGCGAACGCGAAGGCGACGGCCTCCGGCACCTCGCGCGCGCAGCCTGCCGGTTGAGCGTGGCCGAGGATCGCCTGCGGCGGAGAGGCCGCGTCGCCGCGCCGCTCGTCCCACGGGTCGAGGCGAGACGAAGAAGAACGCGGTGTAGGAGGCCGAGGTGCGGGTGAGCAGGCTGAAGCCGTTGATGGTGGTGATGTAGCTGCACGCCCTGGCGTCTCTGCGAGGAGCTTCTCGATCTTGCGCGTGACCTCGGTCGTGCGCTGGAAGGACGCGGCGTCCGGGAGCTGCACGTTCAGGAGCAGGAAGCCCTGGTCCTCCTCGGGGATGAAGCCGGTGGGCAGGCGCCGGCCCAGGCCGCCCGCGAGCACGGCGAAGCCCGCCGAGGATCAGCGAGGCTCACCACCGTCTTGCGGATGAGCCGGTGCGACAGGTCCACGTAGCCGTGGGTGGCGCGTGCGAAGCCGCGGTTGAAGGCGCCGAAGAAGCGGGCCGAGCCAGCCCCTGCGCCTCGCGGCGCGGCCGCAGGAGCAGGGCGGAGAGCGCCGGGCGAGAGCGTGAGGGCGTTGAAGGCGGAGATGAGCACGGAGATCGCGATCGTCACCGCGAACTGCTTGTTGAGCCGCCCCTGGATCCCGCTCATGAGCCCGATGGGCACGAAGACCGACGACAGCACGAGGGCGATGCCCACCACCGGCCCCGAGACCTCGGACATCGCCTTGAGCGTCGCGTCGCGCGGGCGAGAGCCCCTCCTCGATGTGGTGCTCGACCGCCTCCACCACCACGATCGCGTCGTCCACCACGAGCCCGATCGCGAGCACGAGGCCGAAGAGCGAGAGCGTGTTGATCGAGAAGCCGAGGAGGGGGAAGAACGCGAAGGTGCCGATGAGGGACACCGGGCACGGCGATCAGCGGGATGAGCGTCGCCCGCCAGTTCTGGAGGAAGAGGAAGACGACCAGGATCACGAGGATCATCGCCTCGCCAGAGCGTCGTCGCGATCTCCTTCATGCCCTCGGTGACGGGCAGGCTCGTGTCGAGGCCCGACCTCGTAGTCGAGGTCGCTCGGGAAGCGCTCCTTGAGCTCGCTCCATCATCGCCTTGACGCCGTCGGCCACGGTGAGGGCGTTGGCGCCCGGGGCCTGGAAGACGGCGACGAGCGCGGCGGGGCGGCCGTTGAAGCGGCCGGACTGGTTGTAGCTCAGCGCGCCCAGCTCGATGCGGGCCACGTCCGCGAGCCGCACCACCGAGCCCTCGGGGTTCGATGCGCACCACCACCTCGCCCGAACTCCTCGGCGGTGACGAGCCGCCCCTTGCGCGCGCACGGTGTAGGTGAGCTGCTGGCCCTTGCGGCGCGGGCTCGGCGCCCACCCGCCCCGCGGGGTTCACGGCGCTCTGCTGCTGCACCGCCCGCACGAGGTCGGGCACGGTGAGGCCGAGCTTGGCGAGCTTGTCCGGCTTCACCCAGATGCGCATCGAGTACTCGGAGAGGCCGAAGTTGACGACCTGGCCGACTCCGGGCACGCGGTAGAGCGCGTCGTTGACGTTGATCAGCGCGTAGTTGCCGAGGAAGAGCGAGTCGTAGGTGCCGTTCGGCGAGTAGAGCGCGAAGACCACGAGGGGCAGGCCGACGGTGCTCCGGTAGGTGATGCCGAACTGGTTCACGTCCGCGGGCAGGTTGGGCTGGGCCTGGGACACGCGGTTCTGCGCGTTCACCTGGTCGATGTTGACCTCGCTCTCCACGTCGAACGTGACGGTGAGGGTCATCGTCCCGTCGTTGGCGTTCGTGGACTGCATGTAGAGCATCTTGTCGACGCCGTTCATCTGCTGCTCGAGGGGCGTGGCCACGGACTGCTCGATGGTCACGGCGTCGGCGCCCGTGTAGGTGGTCTGGATCTGGATCTGCGGGGGGATGATCGACGGGAACTGCGCGATCGGGCAGGCCGGTCATGGAGACGAGGCCCGAGGACGACGGTGACGACCGCGATGACGATGGCGACGATGGGGCGGTCGACGAAGAAGCGGGCCATGGCGCCCGCTCAGCGCGAGGAAGGGGGGCTGGGCGCGCCCGTCGGGGCGGGGCTCGCCGCGGGCTTGACCTTGACCGATCATGCCCGGCCGCACGTACTGCAGGCCGGTCACGATCACGCTCTCGCCCGGCTTGCAGCCCCTTGTCGATCACCCAGAGGTCGCCCACCCGCTCGCCCGGCTCCACCGCGCGGACCTCCGGCCTTCCCGTCGGCGCCCACCACCGCCACCCGGTAGCCGCCCTGCAGCTCGCATCACCGCGCGCTGCGGGACGAGCAGGGCGCCCGTCTTGGTCTCGAGGGCGGCGCGCACGCTTGCGCGTACTGGCCCGGCCGCAGGATGTTGCCGGGGTTCGGGAAGAAGCCCCGGATGGTCATGGTGCCGGTGCGGGCGTCCACCTCGCGGTCCACGAGCACCGCGCGTGCCCTGCTGCGGGAAGACGGTGCCGTCGTCGAGGACGAGGTCGAGGACGGGGCCCTGCTGCGTGGTCGCGTAGTTCGGGCGATTGATGCTGCGGCGCGAAGCGCAGGTACTCCTGCTCGCTGATGCCGATAGCGTCACGCGGATGGGGTCGACGGTGGAGACCGTGGTCATGACCGTCTGCGTGTTCACGAGGTCGCCCACCTGCGACTTCGCGATGCCCACGATCGCCGTCGATGGGCGACGTGACCTTGCGTCCAGCCGAGGTTCAGCGCGGCCTGGTCCACCGCCGCCACGCGCCGAGCCGAGCGCCGCCTGCGCCGTCGCGCTCCGCGGAGAGCGCGTTGTCGAGCTCCTGCTGGCTGATCGCGCGGTCCGCGGCGAGGGGCGTGAAGCGCTCCACGTCCCTCGTCGGCCTTGGCGAGCTGCGCCTCCGCCTGGCCCACGGCGCCCTGCGCCTGCTCGAGGGCGGCCCGGAACTGGCGGGGGTCGATCTCGAAGAGCCGGGCCCCCGTGTGGACGAACTGCCCTTCCTTGTAGATCTGCCGGAGCAGGTAGCCTTCGATCTTGGGGCGGATGTCGGCGTTGACGGAGCCGTCGAGCGTTCCGATCCACTCGCTGACCACCGGCACGTCCTTCTGGACGACCGGGGCCACCTCCACCTCGAGAGGGGCGGGAGGCGGGGCCTCGCGACGGCGGCAGCCCGCTGCCGCCACGAGGAGACCGACCGCGACGAGCGGCAAGCACTTCACCGTTGACCTCCCCGTCCTTCCCTGATCGCAAACGGCGACTCGGGCGAGCCACCGAGGGTGCCCAGGTTACTCGATGGCGGGGCGCGAGCGCGCGAGTAAAATTCGCTCGTGCCCACTCGACCCCTGACCGCTCCCCTCTTCCACTCCCTCCACCGCGAGGGCATCCTCCTCCTCGCCAACGCCTGGGACGCGGGCAGCGCGCGGCTCATCGAGAGCCTGGGGGCGCGAGCCATCGCCACCACGAGCGCCGCCGTGGCCTGGTCGCACGGCTATGCGGACGGGAACCTCCTGCCGGTGCCGCTGCTCGCGGCCACCGTCGCGGAGATCGCCCGGGTGATTCGCGTCCCCCTGACCGTGGATGTCGAAGGCGGCTACTCCGACGAGCCCGCGGCCGTGGGGGAGGCGGTGGCCCGCGTCGTCGATGCCGGAGCCGTCGGGATCAACCTCGAGGACGGAACGGCGGCCCCCGACCTCCTCTGCGCCAAGATCGAGCAGGCGAAGCGGGCGGCTCACGCGCTGGGGGTGGACCTCTACGTGAACGCCCGCGCCGACGTCTACCTGCGCGGCCTCGTCCCCCCGGAGCGCCGCGTGGAGGAGACACTCGCGCGGGCCGCGCGCTATAGCACCGCGGGGGCGAGCGGGATCTTCGTACCCGGCGTCTCGGAGATCCCCGAGATCAAGGCGGTGGCGTCCGGCGTGGGACTCCCGCTCAACATCCTCTGCCGTCCCGGGCTCCCCCCGGGTGCAGAGCTCGCCGCGCTGGGCGTGCGCCGCCTGAGCGCGGGCTCCGACGTCGCGGAGGTCGCGTACGGACGCATGGCCGCGGCGGCCGCCGCCTTCCTTCGCGACGGCTCGTCCGACGTGTTCGTCGAGGGCGCCAAGCCCTACGCCGAGATCCAGGCCCTGATGGCCAGGCCGTAGTCTCGCGAACTCCGTCCGGACGGAGTTACTTCACGAACCACGTTCAGGGGCGCGGGACGGGCCGCGCCACGAACGGGGGAGCGGCGAGCCTGGCCCCGCGGTAGGCGTGGACCTCACCGAAGCGACGTCCGGCCTCCCAGTCCTCGCGGGCGGCCACGATCTCTTCCGTCGTGCGGGCCACGAAGTTCCACCACATGAGGACGGTCTCGCCGAAGGGGGCGCCGCCCAGGAGCAGCGCCCGCGCGGGATCGTGCTCCGCGTCGATCGCGAGCTCGCGGCGGCCGCAGCCCAGGTAGTACAGCGTGTCGACGGCGAGCGCCTGGCCGTCAAGGCGGCCCCCGCCCTCGAGCAGCACGAGTGCGTGCTCGAAGCCGGGCTCTAGCGGTATCCGGAGAGGCAGACCGGGCCGCCCCGAGACCTCGGCGGCCACGATCGGCGAGAAGGCGCGCGCGGGGGACCGAACGCCCGCCACCTCCCCCATGACCACCTTCGCGCTCCCACCCTCGAGATCCGCGATCGGCAGCTCCCGGTGCTGCTCGAACGCGGGAGCGGTCTCGCGCACCGCGTCGGGCAGGGCGACCCAGAGCTGCACGCCCCGCAGTCGCCCGACGTTCACGGAAGGCGTCTCCTCCGCGTGGGCGATCCCCTTGCCGGCGGTCATCAGGTTCAGCACGCCCGGCCCGGCGGCTCCCTCCAAGCCGAGGCTGTCGTGGTGGACCACTTCCCCTTCGAGGAGCCAGGAGACCGTCTGGAGGCCTATGTGCGGGTGCGGGGCCACGTCCATCGGCTTTCCCGACGCGAAGGTGAGCGGCCCATACGAGTCGAGGAAGCACCAGGGTCCCACGAGGCGCCGCTGGCTCCGCGGCAGCAGGCGCCGGATGGGCAGGCCGCCGAGGTCGGTGAGGCGCCCGGGGAGCACCTCGAGCGTCGGGGCACCCGCAGGCTCGGAGAGGCAGGCTTCGGCGGTGGCGGTCGCCGCGAGGTTGCTCATCGGGGAGAATTATCGCGCATGACCCCCGAAACCTTGACGCTCCGCCGGATCAACCGGGCGACCCTCGCCCGCCAGATGCTCCTCGCCCGTCAGCGCCTCCCGCCCGAGAAGGCGATCGAGAGGCTCGTGGCGATGCAGGCGCAGTTTCCCCGACCACCGTTCGTGGGGCTGTGGAGCCGGCTCGAGGGGTTCGAGCGGGCAGGGCTCGGAGCGTTGCTGGAGAAACGGAAGGTGGTTCGCGCGACCTTCATCCGCGGGACTCTGCACTACGTGACAGCCAGGGACTTCCTGGCCATGAGACCGCTACTACAGCCGGGCTTGGACAAAGGACTGCAAGGGATCCTTCGCGACCGGATGAAGGGTCTGGACATGGACCGCCTGGCCAGCAAGGTTAGAGAAATACTCGCGAAGGCGCCTCGTACTTTCGAGGAGATACGCGGCGCCTTCGCGAGTGGTGACTCCCGCGCCATGGCCTACGCGGTGCGGCTGACGCTTCCCCTCGTTCAGGTGCCGGTTGGACGTGAAGCTGCCTGGTCGTTTCCCGCCCACTGCTCCTTCGCGCTCGCCGACGAGTGGCTCGGCAAGGCGCTTCCCCGTTCCTCCGACCCCCGCCCCGATCCCCTCGTGGTGCGCTACCTCGCGGCCTACGGGCCGGCGAGCACGACGGACGCGCAGGCCTGGTCGGGGCTGCCGAAGCTCGCGGACACGCTCGAGAGGCTCCGCCCCCGCCTCCGTGTCTTCCGAGACGAGAAGGGGCGCGAGCTCTTCGACCTCCCCGACGCTCCCCGGCCGGACGCGGACACGCCCGCGCCCGTCCGTTTCGTCCCCGACTACGACAACCTGATCGCCACTCGCGCCGACGAGCGCTTCGTGGCGAAGGGCCACCGTCCCCGCGTCTTCCTCTCCGCGCTGCGCATCGCCGCCACCGTGCTCGTGGACGGCTTCGTGGCCGGCGCCTGGAAGGTCGAGCGGAAGGGTGCGGCGGCCGTCCTCACCGTCACGCCGTTCGCCCCCATGGCGCCGCGCGTTCGGAAGGAAGTCGCGGCGGAAGGCGAGGCCCTCCTCCGCTTCGTGGAGCCGGACGCGACGGATCAGGACGTCCGCTTCGGCCGGTGACCGTCACACGACCTGCTCCTTCCACTTGCCGCGCCGGAAGAGGAGGATCGCCACCACGGCTACGAGGCCCTCGGCGATCGTGATGGCCAGGAACACGCCGAGCGGACCCATCCCGAGCACACGCGCCATCACCACGGCCAGCGGGATCTGGAAGAACCAGTAACAGCCCAGGTTGATCCACGTCGGCGTGGCCGTGTCTCCCGCCCCGTTGAAGGCCTGCATCATCACCATGCCCCAGGCGTAGAAGGCGTAGCCGTAGCTGACGACGCGGAGGCACGTCGAGCCGAGCGCGAGCACCTCGGGGTCGGACGTGAAGACGCCGATGAGCGCCTCCGGCCAGGCGATGAAGACCACGGCCACGAGCACGAGGAACGCCATGTTGTAGAGTCCCGTGATCCAGACCGACTTCTCGGCGCGATCGGGCTTGCCGGCGCCCAGGTTCTGTCCGACGAGGGTCGCCACCGCGTTCGTCATCCCCCAGGAGGGCAGGATCGCCACGATGATGATCCGGAGCGCGATCGTGTAGCCGGCGATGGCGGCCGCCCCGAACGGCGTGAGGATGCGCACGAGCCCCATCCAGCTCGCGGTCGCGATCAGGAGCTGCAGGACCCCGCCCACGGAGAGGCGAACGAGACGTAGTGCGACCTCGGGCTCGAAGCGGATGTGCCGCTTCCGCACCTGGATCCGGCCCCGTCCCCGGCCGAGGGCGACGAACTGGTAGACGACGCCCGCGGTGCGCCCCACCGTCGTGCCGATGGCGGCGCCGACGATCCCCATCTCGGGGAACGGCCCGAGGCCGAAGATGAGGCAGGGGTCGAGCACGATGTTGACCGCGTTGGCGAGCCAGAGCGACCGCATGGCCACCGTGGCGTCTCCCGCCCCCCGGAAGATCGCGTTGATCAGGAAGAGGAGCAGGATCGAGGTGTTGCCGCCGAGCATCCACGCGGTATACGTCCAGCCCATCTCCACGACCGACGGGGGCGCGCCCATGAGGCCGAGCAGCTCTTTCGGCCACAGGACGCCCACGACCGCGATGGGAGCGGATACCGCGATCCCCACCAGGATCGCCTGCACCGCCGCCCGGGCCGCCTCCTCCGGCTCCTTCTCGCCGATCCGCCTCGCGACGAGCGCCGTCGTCGACATCGACATCCCGATGGCCACGGCGAACACCACGGTCAGGAACGACTCCGTGACCCCCACCGCGGCCACCGCATCGGCGCCCAGGCGCCCCACGAAATAGACGTCCAGGATCCCGAACACCGACTCCATCAGCATCTCGAGGATCATCGGCACCGACAGAAGGAAAACGGCCTTGCCCAGGCTTCCCTCGGTGTAGTCCTGCTCGGTCCCGCGGACCGCCTGCTTGGTCAACGCCCAGAGGGACGTCTTCGTCTCGGTCTCGGCCGTCCTCGGTGCTTCGCTCACGGTCGTCATGGGTCTCCGCCTGTCTCCTCGCCCACACAAACGAAAAGGGCCTTCCGGGGTTCCGTGCACCCGAGAAGGCCCTGGCTAAACGATGATTTCGAGCCGGATCTAGGGTGCGGTGGCCTCCGCGTCGAACGCGGAGTGCGCGATGGGGGCTACGCCCGCCACCGCCGTCTTCCGCGCGCGAATGTCGATCTTCATCAGAGAGGCTCCGCTACCCGGGGAAATTATCCGCGAACCCCCGGCTCCTTGTCCAGGGGATAATAACCCTCCGGGCACGTGCCTACGTCCCTTCTCGAGAGGACGGGAGGTGCTCTATCCCCCTGCACACGGAGCCAGGAACATGGGCGATCTCGAGAAGCGGGGCGCCAAGCGGATCCCCTACCACTCGGAAGTGGAGTGCTCGACCACGGGCAACACGCCGCTTGACCCGAAGATCAGCGACCTGAGCGCCACCGGCGCCTTCATCGACTCCATGAACGGCTTGCCCGCGGGCACCCGGCTCTACCTCCGGTTCGCGCTGCCCAACGGACAGACGGTGAGCGTCGAAGCCGAGGTCGTCCACTCCATGCCCCACTTCGGCATGGGTGTGCGGTTCCTCGACCTGGCCGAGGAGCCGCGGCGCGCGATCGAGAAGCTCGTCGACGCCGACTGACCCTCAGGCCACGGGCGGGCGCCGCTCCCGGAGCTGGTGGACGAGCAGGTAGAAGGTCGGAAGTGCGAGGAGCGTGAAGAGCGTCGAGGTCACGAGACCGCCGATCATCACCACCGCGAGCGGCCGTTCGATCTCCGTGCCGTGCAGGGGCAGGACGAGGAGGGGCAGGAGGCCGAGGATGGCCGTGGCCGCGGTCAGGAGCTTGGGTCGCACGCGGTGGAGGCTCGCCTCCCTGAGCGCCTCGCGGAACGGCCGGCCCTCCTCCACGAGCGCCCGCGTCTGGGCCACGAGCACGAGCCCGTTCTGCACGGCGATGCCGAAGAGCCCGATGAGACCGACGAGCGACGACACGTTCCACGTTCCTCCCGAGAGGAGGAGGGCGAGGATCCCGCCCACGAACGCGTCGGGCAGGGTAGCCAGGATCACCAGAGTCTCCGCGACGCCCCCGAGAGCGAGGTAGAGCAGGAGGAAGACCGCCACCGCGCCGACCACGGCGGCCACGACAAGGGCCCGGGTGGCGCGCGCCTGGCTCTCCACGCGACCGCCCACGTCGAGGAAGTAGCCCGTGGGCAGTGTGAGCTCCGCGGCGAGGCGGCGTCGCACCTCCTCCGCCGCCCCGGCGAGATCGCGGCCCTCCACCGTCGCCTCGATGGCGATGCGCCGGCTCCCCGCCTCGCGCCGGATCGCGACCGGCCCCAGCGTCTCCTCGATCAGGGCAAGCTGGCCGAGAGGAACCTTCACGCCGTCGTGGGCGTCCACCGGGAAGGCGCGGACGTCCGCGACGCTCCCCCGCCGGTCGTCGCGCAGGCGAAGGACGAGGTCGAACCGCCTCTGGCCCACCCAGATCTGCGAGATCTCGTCGCCGACGAGCGCAACCCGCAGGGCCCGCACGACCTCTCCCGGAGCGAGTCCCACGCGCGCCGCCGCCTCGCGGTCCACCGTCACGCGGACCTGGGGGACGCCGGTAAGCTTCTCCGCGCGAAGGTCGGCGAGTCCAGGAACGCGGCCCATCACCGCCTCCGCCCGGCCCGCGAGACGCGCGAGCTCGTCCTCGTCCGGGCCGAAGATGCGCACCGAGAGGTCGGCGGGCGTGCCCCCGAGCCCCTCGTCGATGCGCATGCCGAGCGGCGTCGTGAAGAGAACCGAGACGCCGGGTACGCGAAGCAGCGCCTCCCGCATCGCGGCCTCCAGCTCGTCGAGCGACCGCCCGCGTCCCGGCTTCAACACCACGAGGACGTCCGACAGCGTGTGCGGCATCGGGTCCTCGGTTCTTTCCGCCCGGCCGGTACGGCGCACGACGTCCTCGACCTCGGGGAACCCGCGCAGGATGTCCTCGACGCGGTGGTTCAGCCGATCCACCTCGGCGAGCGAGGCCTCGGGAGGCAGGAGCGTCTGCAGCAGGAACGCTCCCTCGTCCAGCCGGGGCATCAAGTCCCTTCCGGCCACGAAGGCGAGGCCCAGGACGGGGAGGGTCACGGCCAGCGTCCACGCGCGCACCCGGCCCGCGTGCCGCAGGCTCGCGTCGAGCAGGGGCCCGTACGCCGTCTTGATCCGCCGGACGAGGCGGGTGTCCGCGTCCGTCGCCGACGCCGGCAGGAAGAGGACGGAGGCCACGGGCACGAGGGTGAGGGCGAGGAGGAGTGACGCGGCCATCGTGGCCACGACCGCCGCCGCGAGCGGGCGGTACATGCGCCCCTCGACGCCGCTCATGCCGAATAGCGGAAGGAAGACCGCGATCACGATGAGGGTGGCGAAAGCGATCGGCCGCCCCACCTCGATCGACGCCGCGAGGGCGCGGGCCCGGCGCTCTTCCGCCGGGGCCCCCGAGACGCGGTGGAGGATGTTGTCGGTCACGATGATGGCCGCGTCCACGAGCAACCCCACCGCGATCGCGAGACCGCCGAGGGTCATGGTGTTGAGACCCACGCCCATCGGCTTCAGGAAGACGCCGGCGAGCCCGACGGAGAGCGGGAGGGTCAGCGTCACGAGAAGCGCGGCGCGCGCCTGGCCGAGCAGCGCGAAAAGTACCCCCACGACGAAGAGTGCCCCGAGGAGCACGGCCCGCCCCACTCCGCCGAGAGCGCGGCTCACCAGCTCCGACTGGTCGTAGACGATCCGGAGCGTGACTCCCTTCGGGAGGGCGCCCCGGAGCGCCGCGATGGCCTCCCGGATCCCCGCGGCCACACGCACCGTGTCCGCCCCGAACTGCTTGCTGATCCGGCAGCTCACGACCTCGCCGGCAAGGCGGTGGGCGAGGCCCCGCCGGAGGGCGGGCGCCTCCACCACGTCCGCGACGTCGGACACGAGCACGCTGGCCGCTCCCCGCCTCGTGACCACCGTGCGGCGCAGGTCGTCCACCCCGGTGGCGCGTCCTACCGCCCGCACCGGCCATTCCGTGGAGCCCCGCACGAGGAATCCCGCGGCGGCGTTCTCGTTGGCGCCCTGGAGCGCGTGGGCGACCTCGTCGAGCGACACGCCCCGCGCGGCCATGCGGTCCGGGTCGATCTGGACCTGGAACTGCCGGAGATGCCCTCCCAGGGTCTCGACCGCGGCGACCCCGGGCACGGCGAGCAGCCGGTTGCGCACGTCGAACTCCGCGAGATCGCGGAGCGACATCAGGTCGAGCGCTCCCCCTTCCGCCTCGAGCGTGATCTCGAAGACCTCGTTGAGCCGGCCGGTCAGGCTGGAGAGGAGGGGGGCGCCCGTACCCGGGGGGAACGCCGCCGCCGCCTGGGCGAGGCGCTCGGACACGAGCTGGCGCGAGCGGTGGTAGTCGGCGTCGGGCTCGAACTCCACGGTCACCTGGGCCACCCCCAGCTGCGCGCTCGCGCGCACGCGGCGCACGCCCGCGAGGCCGCTCAGGGCCGACTCCAGGGGGACGACGATCCCCGACTCCAGCTCCAGAGCGCCCATGCTCGGGTTCTGGACGATCACGTTGAAGACGGGGGTGGAAAGGTCCGGGAAGACGTCGCGGGGCAGATCGAGGAGCCAGTAAGCACCGAGCCCCGCCCCGCCGACTCCGAGCACGAAGGCGAGGAGCGGCTTCTCGAAGAACGTGCGGACGAGTCTGGCGATCATGGGATCAGTGGTCGTGGTGGCCGCCTTCGCTCTCGGCCTTTTCACCTTCGGCCTTGAGCAGGAAGGCGCCGTCCACGACGACGGTCTCCCCCGCGGCAAGGCCGGAGAGGATCTCCACCTCGCCCCCGAGGTCCCTGCCCCGGCCCACGCGACGGGCCTCGAAACGGCCCTCGCCCCGCGGCACGAACACGCACCAGGTGTCGTGCAGCCGCTGCAAGGACGCCGCGGGCACGGCGAGCAGGCGGCCCTCGTCGCCGATGGGCAGCCATACCGTCGCGGACATCCCGGGACGGAGGCGCCCGTCCGCGTTCCCCACGTCGAGCCGCACCGGGATCGTCCGCGAGCCCGCCTCCACGATCCGCCCCACCAGGGAAACGCGCGCCTCGAAAGTCTCGCCGGGCAGCGCGGGATAGGCGACGCGCGCGGCGGCCCCCGCGCGCACCTGAAGCGCGTCGCGTTCCGAGGCGTGGGCCACGAGCCACAGACGCGAGAGGTCGCCGATCTTGAAGAGGACCCGGCTCGGCTCCACGACCTGGCCCTGGACCAGCTGGCGATCGAGGACGGTTCCGGAGAGCGGCGCCTTCAGGAGGAACCGCCCGCCTTCGCCCCCGTCCCCACCGATGCCGAGGCTCTCGAGGGTGGCCCGGGCCGCGGCCACCGCGGCCTGCGCGGCCCGCGCTTCCGCTTCCGCCTCCTGGACCTCCCGCTGCGGCGCGATCCGTTCCTCGGCGAGGCCGCGCTTGCGAGCGAGAACCTGCGCCGCGAGCGCGTGACGGGCTTCCGCCTCGCGAAGCGTGCCGCGCGCCTTTCCCAGGTCGATGCTCACGAGCTCGACGAGGGGGGCGCCCGCCGCGACCTGGTCCCCGGGAGCCGCGCGGAGGCGGACGGCCTGGGCGGGCACGGCGCTCGACACCTCGGCGTACCGGTCTTCGTCCACGTGAAGCTCGCCGAGCACCGGCGACGCCTCGCCTCCCGCCCGGGCCTCGACGACCGCGGTGGTCAGACGCAGGTCCCGCAGCATGTCGTCGGCGATCCGCACGATCGTGTCGGAGTCCTCGTGCTCCTGGACAGGAGAGGCGGCTTCCCCGGGCGCCGACGCGCCTTTCTTCGACTCTTCCCCAGCGGGGCGTGGTCCGCAGGCCGCTACCGCCAGGAGAAGGAGTGCGGCACCGAGGCGCGTCATCGGAGGACCCCGGCCCTCGCGAGGAGGTCCATCTCCGCTTCCCTCGCGTCGAGAAGCCGGGCGAGGTGGAGGAGGCGCGTCTCCAGCGTCTCCCTGCGAACCTGGAGCCATTCCGAGAGGCCGATCTGCCCGACCTCGTAGCTGCGCTTGGCCAGCGTCGCGTTTTCCTCCAGATGCAAAGCACTGTCCTCCAGAGCGGCGACGGCGGCGAGTCGCAGTCGATGGGCCTCGTAGGCCCCCTCCAGCTCCACGCGGGCGACGCGGCGCGCCGCCTCGAGCGCAACACCGAGCCGTGACACGCGGGCTTCCCCGGCGGAGCGCACCTCCTGTCCACGGCTCCACGTGGGGAGGGTCACGGTCAACCCTCCCCAGAGCACATGCGTGCCGTCGTCGCGCTCGAAGCGGACGGCGGGCGTCACGTCCGGCCACCGCAGCCCCTTGCCCACCGCGATCTCGGCCTCCGCCTGGCGGGCCTCGGCCTCGAGCGCGCGCACTTCCGGCCGCTCCTCCGCCGCCTTCCGCAGAAGGGCGAGGTCCGGAAGCGGCTGGGGACCGATCTCGCCCGCGAGCGTCAGGGTCGTCCCCGCGTCCAGCCCCAGGGACGCGCGAAGCTCGCTCTTGGCGAGCACCTCCTCCGCCTCCGCCGCCCGCTCCTCGGAGCGCGCCTTGGCGAGCGCCCCCGCCGCGAGGTTAACGTCGAGGGCGGCCACGTCCCCGGCGGCGTGCCGCCGATCCGTGATGCGCCGAACGTCCCCCGCGTAGCCCGACGCGATCCGGGCGAGGCGGACGCGCTCTTCCGCGACCCGGCTGCGGAAGAAAGCGAGGGCGACTTCTCGGAGCGCGCGCACCCGCACCGCGTCCAGGAGTGCCGTCTCCCGGGAGAGCCCGGCCTCCGCGGCGGCGATCCTCCCGCCCCGCCGGCCTCCCAGCTCGAACGTCTGGCGGAGGCCGAAGTCGAAGTCGGCCGGCACCCCGTCCTCGTCGCGGCGGCCGATCGCCGCCTCGAGCACCGGGTTGTCGCGGAGGACGCGCGCCCCCCGCACCTGCGCTTGCGCTTCCTCGATGCGGCTCCGGGCGGCGATGACCGCGACGGACCGCTCCCGGGCAAGCTGCAACGCTCCCTCGAGCGTGAGCGGAGGCTCGTCACCGGGGAGACCCGCGGGTCGCAAGGCGGTCAGCAAGACAAGGATGCGTACGGTCGGAGTGCGGCTCATCATTCGTCGCTCCATCACCTCGGGCGGGCGGAGCCCGCCCGGCGAGCATCGTGTCTTGACGGCCGGGGGGAGTGCTAGAAGGAGCGAATCGGCTTCGGAACGTGGAGGATTTCGCGAGGGTCGGACCGGACAAGGCGTAGGGAAGTAGCACCGCTCAAAGATCCGCCGCTCGCGTCGTCGGGCAGGAAATTAGACGCGAGCGGTGGATGGACCCGGGCATGCACACAGCACGAGCAGCAGAGGTCCAGGGAGCAGCCCCCGAAGGCCTCGTCACCCGCGCAGTCCTCGCCGGGGCAGGCCGCCTCGGCCAGGGGTGCCAAGGCCGCGAAGAGGGCCAAGCCGAGCATGAAGACGACCGCCGCGCGCCGCATCACGCCCCGAGTGTACCGCGGTTAGAATCCCCCGGCAGCCGTCACCCCGTCCAGGAGCCCAGGAATGCTTGAATCGATCCGCCGGGTCGTCGCCGTCCTCGTGGGCCTCGTGCTCGTCGAAGGGACCCTGCTCGCCCAGGGGCTCGTCAACCCGGAGACGGAGAAGAAGATCGACGCGCTCCTCGCCCGGATGACGCTCGAGGAGAAGGTCGGGCAGCTCAACCAGTACAGCAGCAACTTCGACCTCACCGGCCCGGCCCCCGCGGGCGGGGACAACCTCGCCCGCTACGACCAGATCAAGGGTGGCCTCGTGGGCTCGCTGATCAACGTGGTGGGGGCGGAGGCCACGCGGAAGACGCAGCAGCTCGCCGTGGAGAACAGCCGGCTCAAGATCCCGATGATCTTCGGCCTCGACGTGATCCACGGATACCGCACGATGTTCCCGGTCCCCCTCGCGGAGGCCGCGAGCTGGGACATGGCCGCGATCGAGCAGTCGGCGCGGGTGTCCGCCACGGAGGCCGCCTCCGCCGGCCTGCACTGGACGTTCGCGCCCATGCTGGACATCGCCCGGGACGCGCGGTGGGGCCGCATCGTCGAGGGATCGGGCGAGGATCCCTACCTGGGCGCGCGCGCGGGCGCGGCGCGCGTCCGGGGCTTCCAGGGTCGGGACCTCTACGCCCTCGACACGATCGCCGCGTGCGCCAAGCACTACGCCGGCTACGGCTTCGCAGAGGCGGGCCGCGACTACAACACGGTGGACCTCTCGGAGTCGACACTCCACAACGTCGTCCTCCCCCCGTTCAAGGCCGCGGTGGAGGCGGGCGTGGCCACCGTGATGAACTCCTTCAACGAGATCGGCGGCATCCCCGCCACGGGAAGCGCGTACCTGCAGCGCGAGATCCTGAAAGGCGCCTGGGGGTTCCAGGGCCTCGTGGTCTCGGACTGGGGCTCGATCGGAGAGATGGTCGCCCACGGCTTCGTCTCCGATCTCGAGAGCGCCGCTCGCGTGGCGATGACCGCGGGAAGCGACATGGACATGGAGTCTGGCGCCTACGTGGCCCACCTCGTCTCCCTCGTCCGGAAGAAGGCGGTGGACGAGGGTCTGGTCGACGACGCGGTGCGGCGCGTCCTCCGCCTCAAGTTCCGCCTCGGCCTCTTCGAGGATCCCTACCGCTACTCCGACCCCGAGCGCGAAAAGAAGACGCTCCAGAGCCCCGAGCACCTCGCGGCCTCGCGCGACGTGGCGCGCAAGTCGATCGTCCTCCTCAAGAACGAGGGAGGTCTCCTCCCCCTCGACAAGGCCACCCGCACGATCGCCGTCGTCGGCCCCCTCGCCGCGGACAAGGACGCGTCCCTCGGGACCTGGCGCGCGCAGGCCGTCGCCAACTCCGCGGTCTCGCTCCTCGAGGGGATCCAGGCCGCGGCCCCCGGGAGCCGCGTCGTCCACGCGGAAGGGACGAAGCTCACCACGGGACAACGGGCGTTCGCGAACGAGCTGACGTTCAACACCACCGACCGCTCGGGCTTCCCCGCCGCCGTCGAGGCGGCCCGGGGAGCGGACGTGGTGATCGTGGCCGTGGGCGAGGACGCCTTCCAGACCGGCGAGGGCCGGAGCCAGGTGGACATTGGGCTCAAGGGCCTCCAGGAGGAGCTGGTGCGCGCGGTCTACGAGGCGAACAAGAAGGTCGTGGTGGTGCTCATGAACGGCCGCCCCCTCGTCCTCGGCGACGCCGTGCAGGGGGCTCCCGCGATCGTGGAGGCGTGGCACCTCGGCTCGGAGGCCGGGCACGCGATCGCCGACGTCCTCTTCGGCGACTACAACCCCTCGGGGAAGCTCCCCGTCTCGTTCCCCCGCAGCGTCGGCCAGCTTCCCCTCTACTACAACCACAAGAGCACCGGACGCGGCGCTCCCACGCCGCTCGTCTTCTGGTCGCACTACACCGATGCTCCCAACACCCCGCTCTACCCGTTCGGCTTCGGCCTCAGCTACACGACGTTCGAGTACTCGGACGTCCGCGTGAGCCCGCGCGAGGTCGCCCGCGACGGCCGGGTTCGCGTGTCCGTCAAGGTGACGAACACCGGCTCGCGCCCGGGGAACGAGGTGGTACAGGTGTACGCGCGCGACGTGGTGGGCAGCACGACGCGGCCGGTCAAGGAGCTGAAGGCCTTCCAGAAGATCGACCTCTCTCCCGGACAGTGGCGCGAGCTGACGTTCGCGCTTTCCGTCGCCGACTTCGCCTTCTACACCACCAGCGGCAAGTGGGAGGTGGAGCCGGGAGAGTTCAGGATGTTCGTGGGCGGCAACTCGCGCGACGTGAAGGAGGGCGGCTTCACGGTCCGCTAGGGACGGTGCGCCCTTTCGACCGTGGCCGAGGACGACCTGCTTCTGTTCGGCCGCCCCCCGGCGCGAGGCAGCCGGTCGACAACGGCGTCGATCCGAAGGGCATTGCTGCTAGGTTCAGACCCTGCACGAGCGCAGGTGGCGGACTCCCCTCACGCGTCCCCAACGTGAGCCCAGTCTTGCTCTGGAAGTCGTCGCAAGTACTCGTCGACCGCCGTCAGCATCCCATGGGCGTCAGCGTACCGAAGGTGCTCCTGAAGACGGATCATCTTGGACAGAGCCGGGGTGTCCCACCACGCGGCCAGGATCAGCGGCGCAGGTGGGTCCCAACCTGTTCCGACGCGCCGCCTATCCGGCAGCATCTCCCACAGCTCGTTCCACCGCTGTGGCATCGGACAGACCCTCTGGTTGGACTGTACGTACTCGAGGAGTGCTTCCAACGAAGCTGCCATGGCTCTATTGCGCGCTCATTCTCATGCCAGGCTAACACTCGCATTCCAGCCAGGCCCGACCGCACCCAGAGCCTAAGGGCAGATTCGGTCAGGTCGAGGTCTCATGCAACCTCAGGAACCGCCCTTTCCCCTTTCCCGGGGTGTCCACGAAAGCGGGTCAAGATCACGGTGCGTGCCTGGAGCGCAACACGTGAATCCAGTAGAAGACCGGCACCCCGAGCATGTGAGTAAAGACGAGGACGATAGTCCAGACGAATTTCTTCCACGTGGGGATGCTGCGGCTGAGCGACAGCCACACGATGTAACAGACTAGCTGGGCAGAGATGGACGCTACCATAACCAATGGGAAGAGGCGCACGAGACGCGGATCTGGCGCGTCACGGCTCAAGAGGAATGCGCCCAGGCTCCCAAGACACAAAGGCCATACCGCAACCACCCCGAGAAGCACCTTGGTCACCATGGCGGAATCCACCTACGTACTCCTGAGATTCGGTTGGTCCGGGAGTCGACTCGGCTGGCCGATCATTTCTGCCGAACACCGCGGATGAGCTGCGAGGGCCGCGGTTCTCGTTCGACGCGCGGACCTCAGCCTCAACTCCTTGTTCTGCGGCGTCCCAGCTGGCTCCACCTGTGCTGCAACTCATTCTGTGGTCCCCATCGCGCGGAAGCCCTTCCAGCTGCCGTCCGGTAGCTTCTTGTACACCATGAGCCTCATGTCAAGAACCTGCTTCGGCGCGCCACCCGGCGATTCGACATACGAACCAGTGACCTAACCCCACTCGACTGCCCAGCCATCCAAGATCGTCAAGTCTTTGGTTTCCGGAACGTAGGTCAACACCTTGCACCTGGGCCAGCCGACCAGCGTTCGTTGCTCTCTCGGATAGCTTGCTTGCCGACTTCTGCCGGCCGGCCTTGGCCGAGACGAACGGCGTCATCAGTCCACAGATCCGTCAGCGCAACGGGATCTCGCGACAACGTAGCGGCGATGTCCCCGCTGGTGGAGCGCATCGATGGCGGCCAGGTCCGCATCGCGGCCGCTGTCGCTTCCAGCCGACGCGGCCGGTCCCTGAACCACTTGCGTTGCCAAAGCGGTCAACGCACCGACAACGACAGAAACTGAACGCGCGTTTATACTCCTCCAAACCCCAACTAACCCCGCCAGGCGCCCGGTAGTCGGCTGTCGAAGATCCATTAACCCTCGTGTGCATGTGGCGTGTCAGGCTCTGCGCCGAGCCACGCTTCTGCGCGCACGCGCGGCCTGAGCGAGGGGAATCCTTGGTCGCCGTAGTTGTATCGCCGACCTTCCGAGTCTTCCGCGACGATGGGCGCGGATTCGTCGGGGACGAACTCGAGGTGCGCCGTGATACGGCTCCATGCCGCAGGTGTGAACAGGTCGTCTCGCAGGTTCTGCAGAGTACCTGGATGCAGGCGCACACGAGTAGGCCATTGGCCGTGGGTGACGAAGAAACCCTCGAGAGCGCCGCGTAGCCTGATCCAGTTGCGATCGTTTCCGTTTGGCACCTGGTTCCCCTTGGAGGCTCGTGCGTCGCCCCGCCGCTCAGAACTGGCTCATGATTCCCCAGAGCACCGCCCCGTCCAAGATGCCTCCGACTCCGAAACCCGCAGAGCCCCCAACGTTCCTGCACTGAGGCTGGAGCAGCGAAGTCGAGAAGTAATCGCACGCCGAACGCTAGGCCCAGCGCAAGGACTCCCGGAGTGTGGGCGAGGTGAGTAGTTCCGGTCTCCCGGCGATGTGCCAATGCGTGGTACATGAAGCCGGGATACCACGTCACCCAAGCTAGAATCGCCAGCCCCATCAGCACGAAGTATGGCTGGCAAGCTCGTTCCGCCACCAAGTGGCGCCGGCACCGATGAGTCCGACACAGCCCGCCACCAACTGCGCCGTCGCAGCGCGATCCACTGTGTGGGACCCAGCTAGGCCCGCGACACCACCTACGGCGGCGAATCCGGAGATTGCGGCACACGCTTTCAGGCACCCACCGATGGGTAACGGAGCCGGACCCACGAGGCCGTAGAAGGCCAGCTTCCACCAGGGCTGCGACTCGCTCTTCTCAGCCACGTCCCACGCTCCCGAAGCGTCGGTCGAACACCGAGCTAAGCGGCGAAGCCCGCGCCATTCTGGCCGTCGCGAACCTCGTCCGCTTCAACTCTTTGCTGCAGGACGCCTTCATTGACGGAGCGCTCCGACATCCGCAGCGAAAGCTAGTCCGACTAGGCGCCCAGCCGAGAGTCCGAGGCCAAGTGCCGCTCCTCCATACCACGTGCCGAGGCGGGAGACGTTCTTTGCGCGAGCTTCGCGGACCCTGCCCCAGGCCTCCATCGCCGACCCGACCACAAGCGGCACCAAGAATAAGCTGACCCAGGAACAGGACCTCGGTCGAGCAGCCTTTCCGGGACAACGAGGACCGTGGAGAGCCCGATGATGCCGCCCAGGGTTGCCAGCCATACAGAGGCCATTCCCTTCGCCCCTTTGTCTTCGTCGAGCGAATGGGTAATCGCAAGAACGATCTCCAGCAAGATCGATCCGAAGACATCAAAGACGAGTTCGAGGACGATCCAGAAAAGGAACATTCAGAGGCTGAATTCTCTGTGCGGCGTGTGCGGGAGCAGGTAACCCTCTACGAGGGGGATGGCGGGCCCTCGACCACGGGCGCGGGCGTCTCCGCGTTCGCGGCGGGCTCCACCGCGCTCGCGACCGGCCCCTCCGCGCTCACGGGGGGCTCCAGGTAGCTCTCGAAGACCGCCGTGGCGATCGCGGCCACGAGCGGCCCCAGCACGATCCCGATGAAGCCGAAGGCGCTCACGCCGCCGAGCAGGCTCACGAGGAGGACGAGCGTGTTCATCCTCGCCTTGCCGGAGAGGAGCAGGGGCCGCACCACGTTGTCCACGCTGCCCATGATCCCCGCCCCCACCGCGAGCAGCACGATCCCCTTGGTGACCGATCCCGACAGCGCCAGCCAGACGGCGGCGGGCAGCCACACGAGCGTCGCTCCAACGAGGGGGAGAAACGCCAGGATGCCCATGACGAGCCCCCACACCGCCGCGCCCTGGATGCCGAGGAGCGCGAAAGTCACGCCCCCGACGAGCCCCTGGACGACGCTGATGGCGAGGGTGGCGGTGACGCTCGCGGACACGAGCTCCTCGGTGAGCCCGATGAGCCGCTCGTTCTGCTTTGACCCGAAGGGAAGCGCTCGCCGCAGCCCCGCCGCGAACGCCGTGGAGTCGCGCAGCAGGAAGAAGAGGAGGCCGAGCGTGATCACGAGGTTGAAGGCGGTGACGGCGACGCCCTTCACGAGCGCGCCCGCCCGCGAGGCCATGTAGCCGGCGACGCCCCCCGCGCTCGCCTCGAGGCGGGCGATGACCTCGTCCTCCGGGGGAAGCCAGGGCACGCGGGCCCGCACCCACTCCCAGGCCGTGTGGAGCCAGGCCGCGGTCCCTCCCTTGTCGCTGAGCTCCGCCCGGAGCTGCGTCACGACCCCCTGCCCTTCGCTCACGAGTGCGAACCCCGCGAAAAGAACGGGGAGGACGAAGAGGACGAGCACGAGGAACGTCAAGAGAAGGGCGGTACGTGTCGGCCCCAGCCGCGGGCGAAGCCGCGCCTGCAGGGGATCGAGGCAGATGGCGAGCACCAGGGCCCAGCCGATCTCGACGAGGAAGGGCTCGACGATCCGGTAGGCGAGCCAGCCGAGGAGGAGGAGCGCCCCGTAGAAGAGGAGCATCGAGATTCGACGACTCTCGCGTTCGAGTGTCACCGGTCTCCGACCTGGTTCATCCCTTCCCGCACTTCGACGAGGACGCGGTCGAACGCGTCCACCCGGATGAGGCCCAGCCGGGGGAACTCGAGGTCCACGACCACGTAGATCGTGAGGGCGAGGGCGCCCGCGTAGGCGACCATGTGGAGCCGGCTTCGGGTCTTCGTCGCGGACATTCCATGGCCGACGAGGAGCGCGCTCACGAGCGCGAGGATGACGAGCATCACGAAGAGGAAGGCGGGAGGGTGCGCGTGCGTGGCGGCGGTACGCGTGGTCGTGATGTCGAACATCTCGTTGAGGGCGGGGGGCAGGAGGACGGACGCGGGAGAGCCCGCGGCCTTCGCGGCGCCAATCGCCTCCGCCCAGATCTCGCCCTGCTGGGCCGAGGCCCGGCCCAGCTCGGCCATCGCCGCGTCGACGTCGGGCAGCTTCCGGTACGCCCCGAGGCGCGTGTCCAGGTAGCGCCGGAACTTCTCCCGAAGGGCCCCCCGGGGCTCGTCGGGGAGCAGGTCGAGGCGGAGGTAGGCGGTGCCGATCGCATTTGCCTCCTGCACGATCAGGTCACGCCGCGCTTCGAACCGCGACGCCGCGCCGGAGAAGCTGAAGGCGATCAGGAGACCGAGCAGGCCGTAGACGGCGCCCTCCACTCCGCTCAGCCCCTCGCGCCCTGCCTCCCCACCGGCGGCCCGGCTCAGGCCCCACCGCCGGCCCTGCTCCTGCAGGGCCAGAAGAGCCGCGAACAGAAGCAGCGACAGAGCCACGGCGAGCCCGGCGAACATGGGACGCTACGGTATCACGAGCTCTCGAGGCCTCACTCGAAGCGGAGGCCGAACCGGAAGGTGAAGGGCGGGCCCTCGGTCGGAGTGGGCGTGAGGCCCACCGCGTAGCGCTCGCCCGTGACGTTCTCGAGCGCGGCGAACGCGCGCACCCGCTTGAGGCGCCGCGACACCTGCGCGTCCAGGGTGAAGTAGCCGGGCAAGGGAAGCTGGTTCTGATCGTCCTCGAACTGGCGGGAGCTCGCGCGGCCCTGGAGGCTCAGCTGGAAGAGGCGGGGATGGTCGAAGACGACGCCGAAGGTGAGCTGATGGCGCGCGACCTGCGGAACGTCGTTGCCCTCGAGGCTCGGGTCCGCGGAGTAGCTCTGGATCGTGGCCGCCGTGTATCCGTACCCCACGCGGGCGGAGAGGTGCGAGTCCACCCGCATCTCCGCGTCCGTCTCCACGCCGACGGACCGGTTCCGACCCAGGTTCTCGCGCCGGCGGGTGGTGAGCGCGGGTGTCGTGCTGAGCGTCACGTTCGCGACGGGATCCTCGATGCGCGCGGCAAAGCCCACCGCTCGCAGCCGAAGGCCGCCGTCGGAGCGGCTCCAGGCGATGCCGGCCTCGCCCCCGCGGAGTCGCTCGGGGACGAGGTCGGGATTGGCCTGGGTCACCGTGTTGCCCACGCGGAACGAACGGTAGAGCTCGTTGAGCGTGGGCGATCGGAAGGCGCCGTACCCGGCGGCGGTGAGGGCGACCTGACGCGTGGCCCGGAAAAGGACGGACGCGCGCGGGCTCACCTCCGTGACGTCCCCTTCTCCCCCGTTCCACGAGTCGAGCCGGGCGCCGAGCGTGACGAGCGTGCGCGTGCCCAGGGCGATCCGATCGGTGGCGAAGACGGCCACTGTACGGTCGACGCCGCCTGCGCTCGTGAGGGGCAGGGGCCGGCCGGCGGCGTAGGGGGTCTCGTCGCTCGTGCCCTCGACGCGGCGCGCTTCGGCGCCCACGAGCAGGGCGTGGCGGGCGCCGAGCCCACGCGACCACTGGATGCTCCCGCCCGCCGATTCCGCGGGCACGTCCTGCACCCTCGTGAGCGTCTCGGTCGTGCGATCCGGGGAGACGGCGGAGAAGGTCTGGTGGTACGTCTGGGTCCCGTACCAGACCCTGGCCGAGAAGGCACCCTTCCCCGCGGTGTCCGCGTGCGCTCCCGCCGACAATTCCTGCGAGTCGGTGTCGTTCACCTGGAGAGGCGTGCCGTTTGTCCGGCTCTCCCCGAAGAAAGCACCGCGCACGAACACGGCGGCTCCGGGCCGCAGCTTCCGCTCGAGAAGGAAGCGACCGGTGAGGTGCCGGGATCCCGCGGCGGTATCGACCGGTCCTCGCACGTCCTCGGGTACGAGCACGTAGCCGTCGGTCGTGAACGCTTCGCCGGACGCGCGAAAGCTCCAATCGCCGCTCCGAATCCCCGCGTAGACGGAAGCCGCGCCAGTGCCTTCGGTGCCCGCCGCCACCTCCGCCACGACCGCGGGAGCGTCGGAGCGCTCGAGAGCCTGGATCACCCCGCCGAGGGCGGAGCTTCCGTAGAGGTCGGAGGCGCCGCCCTCCAGGACCTCTACACGCTCGACGGCGACTCGCGGCACGCGGCTCCAGTAGACCCAGCCCCCGAAGGGGTCGTTCAGCGGGAGGCCGTCCAGGAGGACGAGCGTCCGGCTGGCGCCGCTCGCTCCCACGCCGCGCATCGAGGCCCCCTGGGCCGTGGGGTTCGCGACACGGCTCCCCGACCGCCGGAAGAGCGTGAAGCCCGGCACCTGGCGGAGCGCGTCGTCGAGCGTGGGGGCGGCGGTCGCCCGCAGCTCGTCGCGGCCGAAAATCGTGACGCGGGCCGCGGTGTCGCCGAGGCGCGTCTCGCCGCGGGCCGCCGTGACCGTCACGACCTCGCGCGGTCCCGCCGCGTCGAGCACGATCGAGAGGGGCTCCGTTGCGGCGGCAGACCACGGCCGCTCCGCGTTCGCGAACCCGGGGGCTCGGACGACGACGACGCCCCCCGTTTCCCCGAGCGGGTCGAACGCGAAGAAGCCGTCGCTCCCGGTCACGACTGGAGGGAAGACGCGCTTTCCTCCCCGCGGCTCCACGGAGGCCCCCGGGACAGGCGCGCCCGCGGAATCACGCACGACGCCGCTCATGGCCGCGCTCCTGGCCCCAGCAGCGCTCCGGCACCGGCGAAGCCGACGAGCGTGAAGCGCAGCCGCTCGGAGTGATAGATAGATGATGCACCGGAGGACTCCGGCGTACTGGTATGGCAATTCGCGCACTCGGCACTACAATACCGCCTCTCGCGCCGATCGGAGGAAGATCGACCCCATGACTCGAATCGCGACCGCCGTCGTCTCCGCAGTCCTTCTCAGCTTGCCCGCCGCGGGCCGCGCCGCCCTTCCCAAGCCGGACGCCGACGACGGGGCCATAAGCCTTCCCCCGGGGTTCCGGGCCGTCGTCGTGGCCGACAGTCTCGGCAAGCTGCGGTTCATCGCCGTGTCTCCGAGGGGCGACGTGTACGTCAAGGTTCGCGACGGCGGGATCATCGCCCTCCGCGACGCCGACGGCGACGGGCGCGCGGAGATCAAGCAGACCTTCGGCGCAGGCGGAGGGAGCGGCATCGCCGTCCGCGACGGCTGGCTCTACCACTCCTCGAACAGCGCGGTCTTCCGGTACCGCCTGGCTCCGGGCGAGCTCGTGCCCAAGGCGCCCCCGGAGACGATCGTTTCCGGCCTCCCCGAGGGGAGGGAGCACTCCACGAAGAACTTCGCCTTCGACGGCGAGGGCCGCCTCCTCGTGGAAGTCGGCTCGCCTTCGAACGCGCTGGGCGTCCCCGACCGTCAGAAGGGAGCGAAGGGGCAGGACGCCACCGAGTTCCTGAAGACGCACGGCGGCTTCTGGCGCTTCGATGCCGCCAAGGCCAACCAGACCCAGAAGGATGGCTTTCACTTCACGACCGGGCATCGGCACGTCATGGCCGTCATCTGGAGCCCCAGGGCGCAGGCCTTCCTCATGGTCATGAACGGGCGCGACCTTCTGCACACGGTCGCCCCCGAGTACTACTCGGAGGACGACAACGCGGAGCTGCCGGCGGAGGAGATGCACCTGCTGAAGGAGGGAGCCAACTTCGGCTGGCCCTACACGTACTGGGATCCCTTCAAGAAGGCGCGGATGGTGGCGCCGGAGTTCGGGGGCGACAAGGAGAAGCGCGCGGAGACGGGGAAGTATCCCGATCCCCTCGTGACGTTCCCCGGCCACTGGGCGCCGTTGCAGATGACCTACTACGACGGAGCGCAGTTCCCCGCGAAGTATCGGGGCGGGGCTTTCGTGGCCTTCCACGGCTCCTGGAACCGGGCCCCCAAGCCGCAGAAGGGCTACAACGTCGTCTTCGTCCCCCTGGACGACAAGGGCCTGCCCGCCGGCGGCTACGAGGTCTTCGCGGACGGGTTCTCCGGCCGGACCGAGTTCACCTCGCCCGACGATGCCCGCTTCCGCCCGGGCGGAGTGGCGGTCGGACCGGACGGATCCCTCTACGTCACGGACACCGAGAAGGGCCGCGTCTGGCGCATCTTCTATGCAGGGGACGGGGAGAAGGCCGCGGCCACCCCCTCGCGGCCGGCGGTGGTGCCGGCCGCCAATCGCCCGCAGGCGCCCGCGGCCCCCGCGGCCGACGACACGAGCCCCGGCGCCGTCCTCTACAAGCAGACCTGCGCCGTTTGCCACATGACGGACGGCAGCGGCGTGCCCAACATGCAGCCGTCGCTCAAGGCGAGCAGGTTCCTGGGGGGCGACCCCTCGGTGCTCGTGAAGCTCATGCTCGTGGGGCCGGCGCAGGCCCTGCCCGCCAACCGGGTCAAGTACTCGAACCAGATGCCGAGCTTCGAGTCCCTGAGCGACGCCGAGATCGCGGACGTTCTCAACTACACGGTCAAGACCTTCGCCAGGAAGCCGGCCGCCATCAAGCCCGCCCAGGTGGCGGCCCAGCGGGCGAAGAAATAGAGGCCCGATGCCCCTGCGACACGCCCTTCCGGCAGTCACCCTGCTGACGGCCGCCCTCGCGGCCAACGCCGTCGCGGCTCCCCCGCCGCCCGCTCCGGACACGGCGGAGGCGAAGGAGGCACGTCTCGCCTGGTTCCGCGAGGCGAAGTACGGCCTCTTCATCCACTGGGGCCTCTACGCCCTCCCCGCGGGCGAGTGGGAGGGGAAGCGCGTCCGCGGCATCGGGGAGTGGATCATGTTCCGGGCGCAGATCCCCGTGCCCGTCTACGAAGGGCTCGCGAAGCAGTGGAACCCCGTGAAGTTCGACCCCGACGCCTGGGTCGAGCTCGCCCAGGCCGCGGGCATGAAGTACATCGTGATCACCTCCAAGCATCACGACGGCTTCGCCCTCTACGACTCGAAGGTCAGCGCGTTCGACGTGGTGGACGCCACTCCGTTCAAGCGGGACATCTTGAAGGAGCTCGCCGCCGCCTGCGCGAAGCGGGGCATGCGCCTGGGCTTCTACTACTCGCAGGCCCAGGACTGGCACGAGAAGAACGGGATGGGGAACACGTGGGACTTCGGCCCGGACGAGAAGAAGGACTACGACCAGTACCTGCGCGACAAGGCGGAGCCGCAGGTGCGCGAGCTCCTCACCGGCTACGGGCCGGTGGCCCTCGTCTGGTTCGACACCCCGCGGCAGATGACGCCGGAGCGGGGGCAGCGCTTCACGGACATCGTGCGGACGACGCAGCCGCAGACGCTCATCGACGGCCGTCTCGGCGTGGCCGGGGACTACGTGAGCACCGGGGACAACTTCATCCCCGGCGAGGTTTCCCCGGACGCCTGGGAGACCCCCGCCACGATCAACCACACCTGGGGTTACCGGAAGGACGATCACGACTGGAAGTCCCCGGGTGACGTGGTCTTCAAGCTCGTCGACATCGTGAGCAAGGGAGGCAACTACCTCCTGAACGTGGGGCCCACGGCCGAGGGCGTCATCCCCCAGCCCAGCCAGGACACACTCCGAACGGTCGGGAGATGGCTGAAGACGAACGGCGAGGCCGTCTACGGCACGGGGGCGACGCCGTGGGGCGACGAGCTCGGAGAGAAGACGTCCCGGGGGACGAAGGACCTCCGCGGGAACCCCCTCTTCCTGGCCCGCAACGAGTGGCGGGTGACGACGAAGCCGGGCAAGCTCTACTTCACGTTCTTCCATGAGCCGCGGGTGCCCTTCGACCTGCCCCCCATGAAGAACGCGGTGAAGCGCGCCTACCAGCTCGCCGACGGGCAGCCCATCGAGACGAAGACGGAAGGCGGGCGGACCCAGCTCCTGATCTCCCGGCCCGTCCTCGATCCCACCGGCACCGTCATTGTTGTCGAGATCGAGGGGGAGAGAGTCGAGCGGTAGGCTGCCGGCGTGCCATGATCGGGGCGTGAACGACGACCACGAGGCGATCGTGCGCGCGGCCCAGAGGGGCGACGGGGCCGCGCTCGACGAGCTGCTGGGCCGCTACCAGCCGCATATCCTGCGCTTCGGCATGAAAATGTGCGGCGACGCCGAGGACGCCGAGGACGTCCTCCAGGAAACCCTCCTCGCCGCGGCGCGGACGCTCCCCGGATTTCGGGGCGCGTCCACCCTCTCCACCTGGCTCTACACGATCGCGCGCAGCTTCTGCATCAAGAAGCGGCGCCGCAGCGTCTTCGCGCCGGAGGTGGTCTCGCTGGACTCCGAGGCCACCCGCGCGGGGGCCGCGCCCGACCGCGCACCGGATCCCGAGCGCAGCCTCGCCGCCAAGGAGATGGCAACGGCCCTCGAGTCCGCGATCGCGGGGCTGGAGCCGGGGTACCGGGAAGTGCTGCTGCTCCGTGACGTCGAGGGCCTGTCCGCGGCCGAGGCGGCCGAGGTCACGGGCCTGAGCGTCGCGGCGGTGAAGAGCCGTCTTCACCGCGCGCGCCGGGAGGTGCGCGACCGGCTCGCCCCGCTGCTGGCGCCCGCTCCGCTCCCCGCGGGCGGGGCCTGCCCCGACGTGGTCGATCTGCTCTCCCGGCACCTCGAGGGCGACATCGGGCCCGAGACCTGCGCGGAGATGGAGCGGCACGTGTCCGGGTGCGCGCGTTGCCAGGGGACGTGCGATTCGCTGCGCCGGACCCTGCAGCTCTGCGGCTCCGTACCGACGCCCGAGGTGCCCGAAGCGCTCAAACAGTCCATTCGGCAGGGCATTCGAAGCCTCCTCGCCGAGCGCGCCTGACCGCAGGCGAATCCCAGCGCCGCTCCTGGCTCTCATGTTGCAAGGAGAGACGGAGTGAGCGACGCGACCGGGCTCCTCGTGATCATCGCCCTGTGGCTGGGCCTGCAGGTCTTCGTCCTGCCGAGGCTCGGCGTCCCCACCTGAGCGGTGCCACGACCCCGCCGGTCGGCGGAGAAGGACGAAGACGCATCGTCCGGCGACTGCTGAGCCGCCGGTCGCGCCTGCTCGGAAGTGCGGGAGCCGCCTTCAGCCGGCGACCAGGCCCCGGCAGTACTCGCGGAAGGCCCAGACGTCCGCGAAGTTGCTCACGAGGCCCACCGAGACCCGGACGGCGCCCGCCTCGTGGGGGTCGACGCACCGCCGAAGGTCCTCGTACGTCATGCGCGACTCGCCGTCGGCGAAGCAGTTCTCGATCTCCGGCTTCGTCAAGCCCAGGGCGACCTCCCCCGCTCCAGGATTGCAGAAGCAGCCCGTGCGCAGGGAGATGCCCCGCTCTCCCGCCGTGCGCTCGACCTGCTGGTGATCGACGACCCGCCCCTCGGCGTCGTAGAGGTTCATGGAGACCGTGCCTCCGCGGGCCTCCGTCGTTCGGGGACCGTAGAGGCGCACGAGCGGCCGCCCGTTGGCGTGGCGGAGCCCGAGTAGCTCCTCGATCAGCCACCCGGTGAGCGCGCGCACCCGGCGGTGGACGCGATCGATGCCGATCGACTCCAGCATCTCCAGCCCCAGCTCCACCGCAGGGATGTTCGCGAAGTCGGGCGTGCCGTCCTCGAATCCCGCGGCCCCCGGAGAGAGCACGAAGCGGTCGGCCTGGACCGACGCCACGTTGATGGTACCTCGCCGCGAACCAGGGACGGTGGAGCTTTGCGAGTGCCGGCTTGCGGGCGATGAGCGCCCCCACGCCCGTGGGGTAGCCGAACATCTTGTAGAAGGAGAGCGCGACGAAGTCCGGGTGCCAGCGAGAGAGGTCGAGCCGGTTGGTGGGGACGAAGGCCGCCGCGTCGAGCAGTACGTCCCAGCCCTGCGCCTGCGCCCTCGCGATCCACTCCAGAGGGTACTGCACGCCCGAGAAGTTCGACTGAGCGGGGAAGGCGAAGAGGTTGCTGGCCCCCGGGCGGGCCGCCGCGAGCGCCCGGTCGAGCACGGCGTCGTCCACCCGCAGGTCAGGGGGAACCATGGGCACGTAGAGCGGTGCGCGCCCCGCGGACGCGGTCGAACTCGCGGATGCCGTTCACGGAGTTGTGGTTGTCGAACGTCAGCAGGAGCTGGTCGCCGGCGGCGAAGGGATAGGACTCACCGACGAGCTTCAGGGCGTGGCTCGCGTTCGCGGTGAAGACCACCGCGTACTCGGCGGGAGACGGCGCCGAAGAAGTCGAGGACGCGGCGGCGGACGCGCTCCACGAGTCCGCGTGCTCTCCCGGGAAGCGGGATTCGTCGAGTGGGGGTTCCCGAAGACGTGGGCGAGAAGGAGCTCCGCATGGCGTCGCACCTGGGACGCCGCGTAGAGCCCGCTTCCCGTGTAGTCGAGGTAGACCTGCCCGAGGGCGTCGAGCCGCGCGAACTCGCGCGACCTGAGCTCGTCGACGGCGGCGGTCTCGGCGTATTCCGGGTAGGCGGCGACGAACGCCGCCTGGGCTTCCGCCAGACCGTGACTCGTCGCCGTCCCCGTGGCTTGCGCTCCTTCCGCTAGCTTACTTCCTCGACCGGAGCCAGGTAGAGCTTCGTCTGGTCCCGCACGCCCGCCGCGTCCCGAATGCCCCGCACGAAGGCGAGCGTGGCCGCGACTTCCGCCTCCGCCAGCACCGAGAAGAGCAGGCTCGAGCCGCCGGGGTGGATCCGGTCCCCCGCCTTGAGCCCGGTCCTGCCGCGGCCGATCACGGTGGGGACGATCGTGAATCCGCGGTCTCCGCTCTCCACGAAGGCGCGCTCGAAGGCCTTCATGGCCTCCGAGTCCGTGATGAGGACGAGGGCCTTCATCGCCGGGCCGGCGTGCCCGCGTCGGGCAGGCCGAGCCGCCGGAAGACGGTCATGGCCGGGCACGCGTTCGTGAAGGCGGACTGGAAGAGGTTGGCCCCCACGAAGGCGGTGAAGAGGAAGAAGCGCGGGATGGACCCAGTAGCCGAGGGCGACAGAGAGGCAGCACGAAGAAGCCCGGCCAGGGCGCGCACGGCTCGTTCGACGGTCATGGATACCTCCTTGCGTTACGAGGCGACGGCCGGCACCAGGCCTTCCTGGCGCAGCGACTGTCGCGCGCCCCCGGCGCGCGATCAGGTAGTAGACGACGGGCACGGCCATGCGGGAGAGGAAGGTGGCGGCGACCTCGCCCATCATCAGGCTGATGGCCAGCCCCTGGAAGATCGGGTCGAAGAGGATGACGAGCGAGCCCACCACGACGGCGGCCGCGGTCAGGAGCATGGGCCGGAAGCGCACGGCCCCCGCCTCCACCACCGCCTCCTCGAGCGGCATGCCCTGCCGCAGCTTCAGCTCGATGAAGTCGACGAGGATGATCGAGTTCCGCACGATGATCCCCGCGCCCGCGATGAAGCCGATCATGGAGGTGGCGGTGAAGAACGCGCCGAAGGCCCAGTGGCCGGGCAGGATGCCGATGAGGGAGAGCGGGATGGGAAGCAGGATCGCGAGGGGCACGGTGAAGGACTGGAACCAGCCGATGACGAGGATCGCGATGAGGACGAGCACCACCGCGAAGGCGATCCCGAGGTCGCGGAAGACCTCGTAGGTGATCTGCCACTCGCCGTCCCACTTCAGGGCGAGTCGGTCGCTCGTGCTCGGCGCGGCTCGACGGCGTAGGCGCTCGATCGCGTCCGTCCGGCCCGGGCGGAAGGGCGTCGATCTTCTCGTTCGAGCGCGGCCAGGGCGTAGACCGGGCTCTCGCGCTCGCCGGCGAGGTCGCCGAAGACGTAGACGACGGGCTTCAGGTCCTTGTGCAGGATGGGCTGCGGCTCCGGCCGCCCGCTCGACGCGCGCGATCTGGCCGAGAGCGCCACCGCCCCGCCCGGGCGCGTCGACGCGGAGCGAGAGCCGGCGCTCGAGGTCGCCGCGGTCGGCGGCGGAGAGCCGCAGCCGCACGGGCACCGGCTCGCGGGACGCGGGCACGTCGAGACGACCGACGTCGCGGCCCGCGCCCGGGCCCGGCGATCGTCTCGACGGCGGCCGTCTCGGTCGAGACGCCCTTGAGCCCCGCCTTCTCGCGATCGAGTACCACGGCCACCCGCTCGCGCGGCGCCTCCGAGCGAGTCGTCCACGTCCACGATCCCCGCGCGTGTCTCGAAGAGCCCGCGCACCGTGCCCGGCCAGGCCCTCGCGCGCGGCGGCGGACGGCCCGTAGATCTCCGCCACCAGCGTGTCGAGCACGGGGGGGCCGGGCGGGATCTCGATCACCTTGACCCGGGCCCCGCGGCTCTTCGCGATCTCCTGGAGGGCGGGCCGCACCTTCTTGGCCAGGTCGTGGGACTGCAGGCTCCGGTCGTGCTTGCCGACCAGGTTCACCTGGAGGTCGGCGCCGCTCGGCGAGCGGCGCAGGAAGTAGTGCCGCACGAGGCCGTTGAAGTTGTAGGGGGCGGCGGTGCCCGCGTAGATCTGGACGTCCGACACCTCCGGCACGGCGGCGAGGGCGCGGCTCATCCGCCGCGCCGTCTCCAGCGTGACCTCGAGCGGCGTCCCCGCGTCGTGGTCCACGAGCACCTGGAACTCGCTCTTGTTGTCGAAGGGGAGCATCTTGACCTTCACGAGGCCCGCGGCGACCGTGGCCGACCGACGGCCAGGAAGCACCACGACGATGCCGGCGAAGAAGGCCCAGCGGACTCGGGGCCGGGCCACGAGCGCGCCCATCGCCCGCCGATAGACGCGGGTCTGCCAGCCCTCGGCGCGCCTCGCCGCCGCTTGCCCGCCGCGTGGCTGCCGGAAGATACGCGAGGGCCGCCCACGGGCGACACGATGAAGGCCACGGCCAGCGAGAAGAGCATGGCCGCGGACGCGCCGGTCGGGATCGGGCGCATGTACGGGCCCATCAGGCCGCGCACGAAGGCCATGGGGAGGATCGCGGCGATGACCGTGAAGGTGGCGAGGATCGTGGGGTTGCCGACCTCGTCCACCGCCTCCGCGGCCACGCGCAGGAAGGACTGGCCGGGCTTCTCGCGGTGGTGCCGCTCGATGTTCTCGACCACCACGATCGCGTCGTCCACCAGGATGCCGATGGAGAAGATGAGGGCGAAGAGGGTCACGCGGTTCAGGGTGTAGCCGGCGAGGAAGTAGATGAAGAGGGTGAGGGCCAGGGTCACGGGCACGGCGATGCCGACCACGAGCCCGGAGCGCCAGCCCATGGCGAGCGAGATGAGCACCACCACGGAGAGGGTGGCGATCAGGAGGTGCTCGCACGAGCTCGTCCGACTTGTCCTCCGCCGTGCGGCCGTAGTTGCGCGTGACCTCGACGTGGACGCCCGCAGGGAGGAGCCGCGGCCGCAGCTGCTCGACCTTGTCGAGGGCCACCTCGGCCAGGTGGGTGGCGTTCGCGCCCGGCCGCTTCGCGAGGGCGATGGTCACCGCCGGGTACTCGCGGCCCGCGGGACGCTCGCGGGTGGCGCGGGCGGGTCCCGACCGCGAAGAAGACCGCGTCCGTCGTCTCGCCCGGGCCGTCGATGACGCGGGCGACGTCGGCGACGTAGACGGGCCGGCCGCCCGCGCACGGCCGACCACGACCCGGCCTACGTCCTCGCCGCTCAGGAAGAGCGGCCCGGCTTCGATCCGCATCTCCCGGTTGTCGCGCACGGCGCTGCCCGCGTCCTGCCGGGCGGCCGCCGAGCGAAGGGCGCCGGACAGGGCGATCCAGCTCACGCCCGCCGCGGCCATGCGGTCGGGGTCGGGCTCCACCCGGACGACGCGGGGCTGTCCGCCGATCGAGGTAGGCCTTGCTCGTCTCCGGGATCTCCGAGAGCTCGCGGGCCAGCTCGGCGGCGAGCGGCCGCAGGTCGTCGCTCGACATGGCTCTCGCTCCACAGGGTCAGGGTCAGGAAGGGCACGTCGTCGATCGAGTGCAGCTCGACCGACGGAGGCAGGGCGTCCGGCGGGCAAGGCCGCGCCCAGGGCGGACAGCCGCTCGTAGACCTTGACCAGGCTCTCCTCGTTCGATTCGTTCACGCGGAAGCGGACCGTCACGAGGGCGACTCCGGGGCGGGCCGCGGAGTAGACGTGCTCGACCCGTGAGATCCCCCACATCGCCCGCTCGAGGGGCTCGACGACGCGGGTCTCGATCTCGGCGGGCTCCGCCCCGGGCCAGGCGACGGTGACGTCCACCATGGGGACGCGGATCTGCGGCTCCTCCTCGCGCGGCGTCGCCGAGGAGCGCCAGGGCGCCGAGGCCGAGGGACGCCGCGATGAGCAGCGGCGTCAGCTTGCTGTCGAGGAAGGCGTGGGCGACCCGTCCCGCGAAGCCGACGCGCATCACCGGGTCCCCGGCGTCGCTTCCGAGACCGGCGCGCCGTCGACGAGGCCGGCGGGCTCGAGGGCCACGCGCTCGCCCGCCTCGACGCCCGCCCGGATCTCGGTGAGGCCGCCCGCCGTCGCTCCGACCGCCACCCAGCGCAGGCGCGCCTTCCGCTTCCGCCACCACGAAGACGCCCGTGGAGGCCGCCGCGCTGGAACACGGCGCTCGCGGGCACGACGAGCCGCGGCGATGCCGCCCGCGGAGGGTACGAGGAGGCGGGCGAAGAGGCCGGAGCGCAGGCCCGGCGCCGCGGGCAGGTCGGCTCGCACCTCGAAGCGGTGCGTGGCCGGGATCGCCGGAAGCGGACACGGCCCGCACCGTGGCCGCGAGCGGTCCCGGCTGGCCGTCCACGAGGGCATCGAGGGCCAGCGCCGGGACGCAGCCGGGAGACGAGGTCCGCCTCGACCGTGGCCCGGACCTCGAGACCGCCGCGTCCTTCGATCTCGACGAGCGTCGTCCCCGGCGAGACCACGTCGCCCACGCTGCGCGGGGCGGGAGGCCACGGTGCCCTCGAAGGGCGCGCGCAGCGACGGCGTAGGCGAGGCTGTCGCGGGCGCGCGGCCACGGCGGCCGCCGCCGCCGCGGCACGGGCGCGGCTCTCGTCGGCTTCCCTCGGCGTGGCCGCGCCCTTCGTCAGGAGGGTCTCCACCCGTGCGAGGTCGACGTCGGCGGCCTTGGCCGCCGCCTCCGCCGCGAGCAGGCTCGACCGCAGGGCCGCGTCGTCGAGGCGCGCCACCACCGCCCCCGCGCCACGCGGTCGCCTTCGCGCCACGGCAGCTCGACGACCGAGGCCGGGATGCGGGCGGCGAGCGCGGCGCGCTGCCGCGCCTGCACGATGGCGGGCACCGCGTGCTGCCCGGCCACCGGCGTCGCTCGCCACGGCGGCGGTCCGGACCGGCCGCGGCGGAGCCGCACTCGCCGCGGCGGTGCGGGCTGCGACAGCGGCGCCACTCCCGGCACGCCACGCCGTCACCGCCGGCCAGTCACGCGCGCACGCATCGCGCCCTTCGAATGCATCACAGCCCTCCCGCGGCTCGCAGGAGCGCCGCGTCCGCGATGGCCGCCTCCGAGGCCGCGCGCAGCTCTTCCATCTCGGCGGCCAGGCTCGCCGCCTCGGTCTCCAGCTCGTCCGTGAGCGTCGCCAGCCCTGCTGCCGCCGCTCCGGACGACGCGCAGCGCTTCGCGTCCCTCCTCGGCACCTCCGGCCGCGGCGGCGTAGCGCTCTCGGGCGGCGCGGGCGCGTCGCCAGGCCGTCTCCACCTCGAGTCGCACCGGTCGGCGGCGGCGCGGGCCGTCGAGCGTCGGCGGCGCGCGCCTCCGCCGCGGCCGCGGCCACGCGCTTGCCACGGGTCGGGTCGAACACGTTCCACCGCAGCAGCACGCCGAAGGCGCCCGACTGGCTGCCGCCCGGAGAAGTCGCTGCGGTCGTCCTGGAGCTGGCCCCAGGCCGCGAGGTCGGGCCAGCTCGCGCGCTCCTCGGCGCGCACGGACGAGGCTCCGCGCCGCTCGACCCGCTCGAGCGCCGCGCGAAGAGCGGGCCGGGCGGCGAGGGCGCGTGACGTCCACGACGAGCCGTCGCCCTCGCAGCGGCGGCGGGGCGGGAGGCAGTCTCCGTGGGCCGGTAGGAGACGCTCGGGTCCGCGCCCGAGCGTGCGCGAGAGCAGCGCGATCGCGATCCCGGCCGTCGGCGCGCGCGCTCCGCCAGGTCGGCCTCCCGCTGGCGACGTCGAGCCCGCACGCGGAGGAGGTCGGCGCGGAGGGCCGCGCCCTCGCCGACCCGCGCCTCCACGTCGGCCTCGCGGGCACGCGCGCCGCGCGAGGGCGCGCTCCGCGACGCTCCACGACTCGATGGGCGAGGGCGGCCCGACGGTACGCCTCCACCACCCGGAGTCGCAGGTCCTGGCACGCCTCGTTCGGCCGGCCCCCGCCGCACGGCCGCTGGCAGGCTTGCGCCTCCGCGCGGGCCTTCGACCGTGCCGAACAGCGTCCACGGGCACCTCGGCCACGAGCGTCGTCGTGAGATGCGAGAGGGCGTCGGGGGATCGTTGAGCCGGTCGATGGCGAAGTCGTCCTGGCGTGAACTCGCCCGCGTTCAGCTTCTGGGCGAAGACCATGGACGGCGTGTTGCTCCGCGACCAGGCCGACGAGATCGACAGGTTCGGCCAGTTCGATCGCTTCGCCTCGAACGTCCTCGCGGCCTCGGCTTCCTGTCGTGCCCTGAGCGCTTGAAGGCCGGGGTTCTGCGCGCCGGCCAGATCCAGGGCCTCCGCGAGCGTGACGCCGACTTCCTCGGCCCGGAGGCCGGGAGCCGCAATCGCGGGCAGGCATGCGGCAAGGAGGGCGGATCGCAGCCCTCCCCCGCCCGGCGGGTCCGTCGCATCCTCTCACCTCCGCCATGTGAGAGCCGGAGGACGAAGAAAGGGTTCAGCCGAGTTCTATCGCAGCGGGTTGACTCGATCGATGCCCGGGAAGCGCTCGAAGTCTCGGTCCGTAGAGCAGACCGAAGCCCCCAGCTCGAGGGCCATGGCCGCCAGATGGGCATCCGAGGTGAGGTTGCCCGCCGTCCCCGAATCACGGAGCAGCTTGCGCAGAATCGCCCAGTGGCCCTCGCCGGGACTCACCGCACGGACGTAAGGCTGCGCCAGCCACTCGTCGACGTACGCCATCGCTCGCTCCGGCGGCAGAGGGTTCCTCAAGATCCCGGACCGCGTGGTGAGACGCAGGAAGGCCAGGATCACGATCCATGCAAAGCCGACGGGCGCGGTCCCGGACAACGCCTCCTCCAGCCAGCTTCGGGCGGACCGGTGATGAGGCGAGTCGGCATCGATGGCGTAGATCAGGACGTTGGCGTCGACGAGGGTCATTTGCGCAGCTCGAGCTTGCGGGCGGTCGCCTCGTCTTCGA
Organism: uncultured Acidobacteriota bacterium; assembly: GCA_963742595.1. Lineage (GTDB taxonomy): Bacteria > Acidobacteriota > Vicinamibacteria > Fen-336 > Fen-336 > CAVPGH01. The sequence continues at coordinate 1,355,448 of CAVUMT010000005.1, forward strand.
GCGCCTCCGCGAGCCTCAAGGCCTTGTCCAGGTCGACTCCCGGGACGACACCACCGAGAGGGACCGGGGTCAGACGATACCGACGGGCGGCCGGCCTTTTGCGTGCCGCGAGGCCGGCTCGCAGCGTCTCGTTGACGATCCCCTTCAGGGGCCGCCCGCTGCGGCGCGCTTCCTCCCTGAGCGCGAGAGCCAGGTCCTTGTCCAGCGTCAGCGTCGTACGCATCCTGGCATCATAGCATCAATCTGAGCGCACCAGAGAGGGCTATTCGTAGCGGAGCGCCACCAGGGGATCCACCCGGGTGGCGCGGCGCGCGGGGATCCAGCAGGCGGCGAGGCCGATGATCAGGAGCAGGACGGCCACGGCCGCGAGCGTCGCCGGATCGTGGGCGGACACCCCGAAGAGCTGGCTCGTGATCGCGCGCGCGAGGCCGAGGCTGGCGAGGAGGCCGAGGAGGACGCCCAGGCCCACGAGCCGCGCCCCCATCCGGATCACCATGGCGAGGACGTCCTTCCTGCCCGCGCCGAGGGCCATCCGGATCCCGATCTCGTGGGTCTGGCGGGCCGTGGTGTAGGCGATCACGCTGTAGACGCCGATCGTCACGAGCACGAGCCCGATCGCCGCGAAGAGGAGCATCATCACGAACCCGAAGCGCGGGCCCGCGTGCGCGAACTGCGCGATGAAGCCTTCGAGCGTGCCCGTGAGCGTGACGGCCACGTTCCGGTCGGTGGCCCAGATCTCCTTGCGCACGGCGTCCAGGAGGGCCGCGGGGTCCTGGGCCGTGCGGACGAGTATGCCTCGCTCGCCGGAGCCCGTCACCGTGTAGGGCACCCAGACCTCCGGCAGGAGCGGGTCCTGGAGCCCCTGGTTCTTCGAGTCCCCCACCACCCCGATCACCTCGAACCAGGGATCCTCCACCTTGTCGCCGAACTCCAGGAGCTGGGCGATGTGGACGCGCTGGCCGAGCGGGCTCGTCCGGGCCGAGGTACTTGCTCGCGAAGGTCTGGTTGACCACCGCCACCTTCCGCGCGTCCGCGACCTCGGCCTCGGTGAAGCCGCGCCCCTGGACGAACGGGATCCGGAGGACGCGAGGGATACCTCTCGCTGCAGAGCTGGAAGATCGCCGTCCACTTCTCCGGGTGCGTTCGGCCCGCGACCTCCACGTCGGTCCGGGTCCGCCGAAGGGCGGGAGCGTGCTCGTCTCCGTCGCGTCCACCACGCCGGGCAGCGCCTTGAGCCGCGCGAGGAGCGGACGGTAGAAGCCGGCGAGCTGCTCCGCGGTCTTGTAGCGATCCTGCGGCAGGGGAAGCCGCGCCACCAGCACGTGGTCGGGATCGAACCCGAGCTTCACCTCCCGAAGCGCCACGAAGGATCGCATCAGGAGACCCGCCCCCACGAGAAGGGCCAGGCAGAGCGCGACCTCCAGCACCACCACCGCGTCCCGCAACCGGGCGCGACGAAAGCCCCCGGTCGTGCCCTTGCCGCTGTCCCGGAGCGGCTCGTTGATGTCGCGGCGCGCGACGAAGCAGGGCGGGAACGAGGCCGAAGACGAGGGCCGTCAGCGACCGCCACCGCGAGGGTGAAGAGGAGGACGGTCGTGTTCAGCCGGATGACCGCCTCCGCGGGGATGATCTGGGGCGGCACGACGGCGATGAGCGCCTTCAGCCCTCCCCAGGCGAGGAAGGCGCCGAGGGCGGCCCCGGCGAGGGCGAGGAGCAGGCTCTCGACCAGGAGCTGGCGCACGATCCGGAAGCGGCTCGCTCCCAGGGCGGCCCGGATCGCGAACTCCTTCTCGCGGGCGGTGGCCCGCGCGAGCAGGAGGTTCGCCACGTTGCCGCAGCCGATGAGGAGGAGCAGGCCCACCGCCGCGAGCACGATGAAGAGGGTGGTGCGGAATCGTCCCACCACCATGTCCGCGAGGGTCTCGAGCCTGACCTTGAAGTGCTTCGGGTAGTCCTTCGGGTAGACGGTGGCGAGGCGCCGGGCCACGACGTCGAGGCCCGCTTCCGCCTCCCGGATCGAGAGGCCGGGCTTCAGGTGCCCCAGGAAGAACCAGAAGCGGGGAAACGCGCCCCTCGCGGCTGTCGGCGCCGCGGCGGGGCGTCTCGGGGATCCAGACGTCGGCGTCCCCCCAGGCGAATCGCGGAGGCATGATCCCGACGAGGGTGCGCGAGACGCCGTTGAGCACGTAGCTCCTTGTTCAGGATTCCCGGGTCGCCGCTGAAGCGAGCGATCCAGGTCTTGTAGCGCAGGACGAAAACGGGCGGGGCTCCCGGCTCGTAGTCCGCGGGCACCATGCCCCGGCCGAGGAGCGCCGGCATCCCGAAGAACTCGTAGGTGCCCGGGGTGACGAGGTAGCCCTCGAAGCGCTCCGTGCCCTCGCCCGTGGTGTAGAGCACGTCGACGGGCGAACTAGCGATCGCCCGGTCGAAGGCCTGGTTCTGCTCCATGTAGTCCAGGAGCTCCGGAGCGGTGAAGACGGGGCGGCCTCCGGGCTCGCTGCGCTCGGTGTCGACGATCTGCAGGGACATCAGCCGGCCCGAGTCGGCGTAGGGGAACGGCTCCATCAGGACGTTCTCGATGACGCTGAAGAGCGCGGTGGACGATCCGATCCCCAGGGCGAGCGTCACGACGGCCACCGTGGCGAAGCCAGGGTTCTTGGCGAGGCCGCGAAGGCCGAGTCTCACGTCCTGCCCCACGCTCCCGATCGCGGATTCGGTCATGGATCGCCCACCTCCTATTCTGACGCCGGTGCACCCCCGAGGGTTTCCGCGTCAAACGTTTGGACGATCAGCCCGCGTCAGCGCGGCCTTCCCAGGGCCTGCGCTATCGCCTTCTCCGCGAGCGGCGCCATGACCGCGTAGCCCGCGGCGCTCGGGTGGAGGCCGTCGTTGTTGAGGTCCGGCTTGAGGAGGTCGCGGGCGTCGGCGAGTGGCCGACCAGTAGTCGAGATAGGCGTGGCCGTTCGCTTTCGCGTAGTCCACGAGCCACGCGTTCAGCGCCTTGAGCCGTGGCCGGCGGCCGATCCACCGTGCGGGCCAGGGCCTGGCCGCTCGCGTCGCGCTTGTCGTCCGAGACGGGGAGGATCGAGGCGAGCACGACCGCGATCCCGTGGGCCTTCGCGAGCTCGGCCATGCTCGCGAGGTTGTCCTGGATCGTCTCGTTCGTCGTCGGTCCCGAGTTCCCCGCCACGTCGTTCGTGCCCGCGAGGATCACGACCGCCCGGGGCCCGAGCGCGATCACGTCCGCGCGGAAGCGCACGATCATCTGCGACGTCGTCTGGCCGCCGATGCCGCGGTTGACGTAGGGACGGCCCGGGAAGAACCCTCCGTAGCCGGGCTTCGACCAGTTGTCCGTGATCGAGTCGCCGAAGAAGACGACGCGCTCCTCACCCGCCGCGCGCGGGGCGAGCGCCGCGTTGGCGGCGGCGTATCTCCCGAGCCGCCCGTAGTCGGAGGCGACGAACTCGAGACAGGCCTTCTCCTCGCCCGGGAACCGCCGGCAGCCCGTCGGCCACACGGGATACTTCCACTCCGCGGGCGCTGCGGCGTACTGGCCGGGGAAGGCCGCCTCCAGTGCGGCCGCGGCGGGCGCGGGCGCCTGGGCGCGGGCCTGAGGCGCTCCGAGCGCCAGGGTCACGAGGAAAGCCGTCGTTCGTCGAGGATGCTGGATTCCCATGGGATTCTTTGCCCCCGAAAGCACTCGACTATACTGCGGGCCGCTCCGGACGAGGGAGGGGGAATGGAGACGACCCGCCGGCGGTTTCTCGCCTCGGCGTCCGCGGGACTGGCCCTCGCGGCCGGGAGAGCGCGCGCGGACTGGGCGCCGAGCCCGCGCTACCCCGATCCCGCGGTCAAGATCCTGGACCCCGCGTTCGCGAAGTACCGCCTGAACGCGGCGAAGGTCGAGCGCCTGGGCACCGGCTACCGCTGGTGCGAAGGCCCGGTCTGGTTCGGCGACGGCCGCTACCTTCTCTGGAGCGACATCCCCAACAACCAGATCCTGAAGTGGGAGGAGGAGACGGGCGCGATCAGCGTGTTCCGCAAGCCCTCGAGCAACGCCAACGGCAACACGCGCGACCGCCAGGGTCGCCTCGTCACCTGCGAGCACGAGGCGCGCCGGGTCACGCGCACCGAGCACGACGGGCAGATCACCGTGGTCGCGGACCGCTTCGAGGGCAAGCTCCTCAACTCTCCGAACGACGTCGTCTGCAAGTCCGACGGGTCGATCTGGTTCACGGACCCGCCGTTCGGCGTGCTCGGCTACTACGAAGGACGCCGCGCGGAGCCGGAGCTGCCCACGAACGTCTACCGCGTGGACCCCTCGGACGGGCGGCTCGCGATGGTGGCCGGAGACGTCCTCCGGCCGAACGGCCTCGCCTTCTCTCCCGACGAGAAGCGCCTCTACGTGATCGAGGCGGGCGTCTCTCCTCGTCTCATCCACGCCTACGACGTCGTGGACGGGCGCCGGCTCGCCAACAAGCGGAAGCTCGTGGACGCCGGCCCGGGGACTCCCGACGGCCTGCGCGTGGACGTGGACGGCAACCTCTGGGTGGGCTGGGGCATGGGCGAGGAAGGCCTCGACGGCGTCGCGGTCTTCACGTCCGAGGGCCAGCCCATCGGCCGCATCGACCTGCCCGAGCGGTGCGCCAACCTCTGCTTCGGCGGCCTCCACCGCAACCGGCTGTTCATGGCCGCTTCGACGTCGCTCTACTCGCTCTACGTGAACACGCAGGGCGTCGCGGGCGGCTGACGCCGCGACGCACCGGGAGGGACCTCGATGCATCGGCGAGAGTTCGTGACGGCGGGGGTGGCGGCCGCGGCCCTTCCGGGGGAAGGGCCAGAGCCACCGACGAGGAGGCGACGGTGAAGGAAGACACGAAGGCGACGACCGGTCCGCGGATGCTCGAACTGCGCCGCTACCGGCTGCGCTTCGGCCCTTCGGAGGCTCGCTTCGCCGACTACGGCCGGATCCTCGTTCCCGCCCTGAACCGGGCCGGGATCAAGCCGGTGGGAGCGTTCAGCGTCGCGATCGGGCCCGACAGTCCTTCCGTCTACCTGCTCCTCTCGCACCCGAACGCGGAATCCGTGGTCACGATCGCTGGGCACCTTCCCGCCGATCCGGAGTACGCCAAGGCGGCGGGGCCATTCCGGGCCCTTCCCGCGGCCGACCCGCTCTACGTAGGCCGTGAGTCGGCCTTGATGGAGCCCTTCGGCAGCGTGCCCGACGTGGAGCAGCCGCCGGGACTGCGTTCCGCGGCCTCGCGGGTTTTCGAGCTGCGAGCGTACACGAGCCATAGCGAGGCCGCGGGGCGGAAAAAGATCGAGATGTTCGAGCAGGCGGGGGAGATCGCGATATTCCGGCGCGTGGGGCTCGCCCCCGTGTTCTTCGGGCGCAACGTCACGGGTCCCGTGCTCCCCTGCCTCACCTACATGCTCGGCTTCCCCGATCTCGCGGCCCGCGAGAAGGCCTGGTCGGTTTTCCGCGACGATCCGGAGTGGGTGAAGCTGCGCCAGACACCGGGGTACACGAACGCTGAGATCCTCACGGGCGTGAGCAGCCTCCTTCTCCGGCCCACCGACTGCTCCCAGATATAATGAAGATGCCACGCTGATGCGAAGCGCCCTCGCCCTCCTTGTCGTCGCCGTCGCCGTCGTCCCGGGATGCGGGCGGGGCGCCTCCGCCACCCGCGGCCCCAAGCCCGTGAAGGCTCGCGTGCTGACCGTGGAGCACAAGGAGGTCCGGCGCGACGTGCACTCCGTGGGCTCGCTGTTCCCCTTCGAGGAGGTCACGGTCAGCTCCGAGGTCGAAGGCCGGGTGGAGCAGGTGCTCGTGGACGTCGGCGACCGCGTGGCCAGGGGCCAGGCCCTGGTCAAGGTCGCTGCCCGTGGAGCTCGAGCTCGGCGCCGAGCAGCAGCGCGCCGCGCTCGAGCAGATCGCGGGCCCGGCTCGGGCTCGCCCGAAGGCGGCGACGACCTCAGGGACCCGAGCGACGCGGCGGAGGTGAAGCGGGCCCAGGCCGCGCTCGAGGACGCCCAGCAGAAGTACCAGCGCGCGAAGTCGCTCTACGACGAGGGCCTCATCTCCACGCGGCACCTACGACGAGGCGGAGGCGCAGCTACAAGTCGGCGCAAGGCCGCCTACGACATGGCCCGTGCAGATCGGTGGAGAACCTGCGCGCCGAGCTGCAGCAGAAGCGCGCCGGCCTCGTCGCCTCGCCGAGAAGAAGCTGCGCGACACCGTCATCCGCGCGCCCTTCGCCGGCCAGGTGAAGGAGCGCATGGTGACGCCAGGGCCAGTACGTGCGCGTGCAGACCCCGGTGATGGTGATCGTGGACATCGACCCGCTGCGGGTGCGGCTCAAGGTCCCGGAGAAGATGGCGGGCTGGGTCGCGGTGGGCCAGCCGGTGACGGTCACGGTCGAGGCCTATCCCGGACCGCACGTTCACGGGCACGGTCTCGCGCATGAGCCCGTCGGTGGACACCGCAGACGCGCACGTTCGAGGTGGAGGCGCTCCTCGAGAACGAGGACGGCGCTGCTCAAGCCGGGCTTCTTCGCGCGGGCCAGCATCGTGTCCGAGCCAGGTGGACGAGCGTCCTCATCGTCCCCCACGACGCGCTGCGCTACGTCTTCGGCGTCTACAAGGTCTTCACCGTCGAGACGGCCGCGCGCTCAAGGAGACAGGAGGTCAAGCTCGGCGAGCGCACCGGGGACGAGGTCGAGATCGTGGACGGGCCTGAAGGACGGGCAGCAGGTGGCGGTGCCCCTCGAGGGCCAGGAGCCGCGGGACGGGCGCCCCGGTGGAAGCCGCCGCAGTAGCCGCCGATGAGTCTCGCCGAGCTCTGCGTCAAGCGCGCCGTCTTCGCGGTCATGCTGATCGCCTTCCTGGTCGCGCTCGGCATCTTCTCCTTCCGCGACCTCGGCGTCGACCTCTTCCCGCGGGCCGATCCCGCCACCGTCAACATCAACGTCCGCCTGCCCGGGGCGACGCCCGAGGAGATCACCACCCAGGTCGTGCTGCCGCTCGAGGAGGCGCTCTCCACCGTCAGCGGCCTCGACGAGCTGCACGGCCCAGACCACCGAGGGCACGACGCGCATCACCTGCCAGTTCGTGCTCGAGCGCGACATCGAGAGCGCCGCCCAGGACGTGCGCGAGAAGGTGGCGGGCGCGCTGCGCGACCTGCCCCCGAACATCCTGCCCCCGGTCATCCAGAAGGCCGACCCCGACTCCGACCCCGTGCTCACGGTGGTGGTGGCGAGCGACCGCAGCCTGCGCGAGACGACCGAGATCGCGGACAAGCAGATCAAGCGCGTCCTGGAGACGGTGGACGGCGTGGGCGAGGTCTCGCCTCACCGGCGCCCGCGAGCGCCAGATCCGCGTCTTCGTGGACGCGGACAAGCTCTCCGCCTACGGCCTCACCATCATCGACGTCCAGCGGGCCATCCAGAACGAGAACGTCGAGATCCCGGGCGGCACGCATCACCCGCGAGGCGAACGAGCTGGGCGTGCGCACGCCTGGGCCGCATCGACGCCGTGGCCCAGTTCGGCGAGATCATCGTGCGCGAACGTCGGCGGGCACGCCCATCCGCGTGCAGCGACCTCGGCCGGGTGGAGGACAGCTTCGCGGAGCCGCGCACCTGGAACATGCTCGAGGGCAAGGAGGCGGTGTCGCTCGAGGTCCGGCGCCAGTCCGGCACCAACACCGTCAAGATCATCGACGCCGTCAAGAAGCGGCTCGCCGAGATCCAGCGCACGCTGCCGCCCGGGACGTGACGCTCCGCATCATCCGGGACCAGTCGGTCTTCATCAACGCCTCGATCGCCTCGCTCGAGGAGCACCTGCTCTTCGGGAGCCTGCTGGCCAGCCTGGTGGTCTTCCTCTTCATCCGCAACTTGCGCTCGGTCGTGATCGCCTCCCTGGCCATCCCCACCTCGATCGTCGCCACCTTCACGCTGCTGAAGGTCGATGGACTTCACGCTCAACAACATGACGCTGCTGGCCCTGACGCTGGCGGTGGGGATCGTGATCGACGACGCGATCGTGGTGCTCGAGAACATCGTCCGCTACATCGAGGAGAAGCGGCTACCCGCCGCGTCGCGGCCGCCATCGAGCGCCACCAAGGAGATCACGCTGGCCGTGCTGGCCACCACGCTCTCCCTGGTGATCATCTTCCTGCCCATCGCCTTCATGAGCGGGCTACGCGCGGCGCTACGTGAACCAGTTCGGCTGGACGATGGCGTTCTCGATCCTGGTCTCGATGCTGGTGAGCTTCACCCTCACCCCGATGCTCAGCTCGCGCTTGCTCCGCAAGCGCGACGGCAGGCGGCCGGCCACGCCTCGAAGGACTGGCCGTTCTTCGCCTGGATCGACCGCAAGTACGGCGAGCTCCTCGCGCTGGTCGCTCGACCACCGCGGGCGGTCATGGCCGTCGCCCTCGGCGATCTTCCTGCTCGCCTTCCCGCTGAACACGCTGGTGGGCCGCGACTGGATCCCCCCCGACGACCAGGGCGAGCTGACCGTGCTCCTCAACCTGCCCGAGGGCACCTCGCTCGACGCGACCGTCGCGCGTCACCACGCGAGCTCGCCGAACAAGATCGCGCAAGCTGCAAGGAGGTCGAGTTCGTGAACCCCTACGTGCACGAGGGGCATCACGAGCCACTCCCACATCTACGTCCAGCTCGTGGACCTCGGCGAGCGGCAGCGTCTCGCAACCTGGACGCGGCGGCGGAGGTCCGGAAGCATCTGCGCCCAGATCCCGAACCTCCGCTACAAGGTCATGATCCCGTCCGCGCTCGGGGGCGGCGAGAACTTCTTCCCCATCCGCGCCATCGTCCTGGGCCCGGAGCTTCGACGAGGACGGCCGAGCTCGCGAAGGAGGCTGGCCGACCGCATCCGCCAGATCGACGGGCCTGCTCGACGTGGAGCCCGCGCGTGAGCCTCAACAGCCCCGAGCTGCAGGTGCAGGATCGACCGCCAGCGCGCCGCGCGACCTCGGCGTGCGCGCGGCCGACGTCGGCGGGCGCCGTGCGCCTGATGATCGCGGGCGAGGACCAGATCTCGACCTACAAGGAGGGCGACGAGCAGTACGACGTGACGCTGCAGCTCCTGCCCGAGCAGCAGAAGGACCCGGAGCGTGCTGGCGCGGCTGATGATCCCGTCGTCCAAGGTGGGCCAGGTGCGCCTCGACAACGTGGCCACCATCGAGCGCGGGCCTGGGACCCGCGCGCATCGAGCGCTACAACCGCCAGTTCCAGGTGCACGGTCAACGCGCAACAACGCCCCCGACTTCCCGCTGGACGCGGCCGCCCGCGCGGTGAGCGAGGCGATCCGCGAGGTCGGGCTGCCCCCCGGCTACAGCTACAAGTTCGACGGGCGCGGTGAAGATCCTCGACGAGACGACGCGCAACCTCGATCCTCGCCTTCCTGCTCGCCTCGCATCTTCATGTACATGGTGCTGGCCGCGCAGTTCGACAGCTTCGCTGCACCCGTTCACGATCATGCTCGCGCCTGCCCCTCTCCATCCCCTTCGCGCTCTTCTCGCTCTGGATCACCGGCCGCACCCTGAACCTCTGGAGCGCGCTCGGCGTGCTGCTGCTGCTGGGCATCGTCAAGAAGAACGGCATCCTGCAGGTGGACTACACGAACAAGCTGCGCGAGGAGGGGATGCCCGCTGCGCGAGGCCATCCTGCGGGCCAACCACGTGCGCCTGCGGCCCATCCTGATGACCACCGCTGGCGATCGTGGCCGGTCTCATCCCCACCGCGATCGGCATCGGCGCCGGCTCCGCCCAGCGCTCGGCGGTCGCGGTCACGATCATCGGCGGCCAGACGCTCTGCCTCCTGCTCACCCTGCTGGTGACCCCCGTGGCCTACTCGCTCTTCGCGGAGGCCGCGGAGAAGGGATTTGTCGAGTCGCTACGCCCGCTCGTCGCGCGGGGACGTCTCCTGCTGTCGCGCCGGGAGGCCAAGACCTGATCGACGGGACGTGATCCGCCCAGCCGACCGTGATAGAGATAGGGTCTCGACAGAACAGGAGGCCCGTATGTCCGACAAGATCAACTTGCGGGAGCTCATTCTCATTCCGTCCGTCATCACCCTCGCCGTGACCCTGCTCCGGCTCGTGGGCGAGCTGCAGGGCTGGTCCCCTCGTCTCTTCAACAAGGAAGCCGGGGGAGGCGGGGCTCTCGTGGGGATCGCTTGGCTGGTCTTCGTCTTCGGGGCCTGGTTCGCCTGGAAGCTGATCGACCAGGGCCATTTCCCGGAGAGCGCCTTCCGTCCGCTCGGCTACGCTGTGGCCGTAGTCCTGGGCATGGCGGCGATCATCGCGGGCACGCCGAGCCTGGGCCTGCCCCTCATGGCCCAGTTCGGGATCTTCACGGTGGCTTCGCTCGGAGCACTCTTCGTCGCGCTGCGGGGGTGGCCCGCTCTCGGGCGCGTGCTCGTGGCCTACGGCCTTGCCGCCCGCATCCCCGTGATCGTGGTCATGCTCGTGGCCATGCTGGGCAACTGGGGTACCCACTACGACGTGAACCCTCCCGATCCCGACTTCCCGCAGATGGGCGTCCTCGCCAAGTGGTTCATGATCGGGGTAGTCCCCCAGCTCACGGGCTGGATGATGTACACGGTCGTGGTGGGGATGCTCTGCGGAGGGGTTGTCGCCGCCCTTCGGCGCCGCAAGGGAACCGTCCCCGCCTGAGCGCAGCACGCGATCCGGGAGCCGCCGCGACCCGATCGCTCGGGAGACTCGGCCGTGATATGAGTTAGCCCTCGACCGATCAGGAGGCCCCATGTCCGACAAGAGCGTCGCCCTGCGGGAGCTCATTCTCGTCCCCTCCGTCATCACTCTGGCTGTGACCCTCCTGCGCCTCGTGGGCGAGCTGCAGGGTTGGTCGCCCCGGCTCTTCAACCGCGAGGCGGGCGGGGGCGGGGCCCTCGTCGGGATCGCCTGGCTCGTCTTTGTCTTCGGAGCCTGGTTCGCCTGGAAGCTGATCGACAAGGGTCAGGGGCCGGCAGGAGCCTTCCGCCCCCTCGGTTATGGCCTCCTCGGGCTCGTGATCTCGGTCGTGGCGGTCGCGGGGGCGGGGGCCCTGGGGCTGCCCTTCGTGGCCCAGCTCGGAATCTTCGCCGTCGCCTCGCTGGTCGGCCTCTTCGTCGCCATGAGGGGCTGGCCCGCCCTGGGCCGCGTGCTCGTGGCCTACGGTCTCGCCGCCCGCATCCCGGTGATCATCGTCATGCTCATTGCGATGCTCGGCAACTGGGGCACGCACTACGACGTGGCGCCTCCCGACCCCAACTTCCCGGCGATGGGGGTCCTTCCCAAGTGGTTCCTGATCGGGGTCGTCCCGCAGCTCACGGCCTGGATGGGGTTCACCGTCGTGTTCGGGATGATCTTCGGGGGGCTCGTGGCGGCGATCCGGCGCCGAAAGACAGCCGTTACCGCCTGAGCCGGGTCGCGTCCCGGGACGAGACGCCTTGACACGAACGCTCGTCGCGCTCTGCCTGATCGGGCTCAGAGCGGGCGCCGACGCCGAGGAGCCTTCTCCCGCCGCCCGGCCTCGACTCGCGGTCGCCCTTTCCGGCGGGGGCGCCCGGGGCATCGCCCACGTGGGCGTCCTCCAGGCGTTCGAGGAAGCGGGCATCCCCGTGGACGCGGTGGCGGGGACGAGCATGGGGGCGGTGGTGGGGGCGATCTACGCCACCGGCCGCACCGGAGAGCAGCTCGAGGCCGTGGTGAAGTCGCTCGACTGGAACTCGATCTTCAGCGGACTGCCCGACCGCCGGCTCGTCCCCGTGATGCGGAGGGAGGACCAGTACCGGACGGTGGCGGGCATCGGGTTCGACTTCTGGGACCTCCGGCTGCCGGGAGGGCTTCTCGCCGAGTACCGCGTGAACCGCTTCCTCATCGAGTCGCTCGCCCCCGCGGGCTACGCGTTCGAGGGCGACTTCTCGAAGCTGCCCCGTCCCTTTCGCGCGGTGGCCACCGCCCTCGACAACGGCGAGCGCGTGGTGCTCACCCGCGGCAACCTGCCGCGGGCGGTGAGGGCGAGCATGTCCATCCCCCTCGCGTTCCCGCCAGTGGAGTGGGAAGGACGCCCGCTCGTCGACGGGGGGATCGTGGACAACCTGCCCGTCGACGAAGCCCGTCAGTTCGGGGCGGACGTGGTGGTGGCGGTCGACATCTCGAGCCCTCCGCTGACCGCCGAGCAGTACGAGAGTGCTTTCGGCGTGGCCTCCCAGGCCAGCAACCTCCTCACGGAGCGCGCCAACATCGAGTTCAGGGAGGCCCCCGACGTCCTCATCCACCCCGACCTCGGTACGCACGGCTTCAACGAGTACACGGGCCTCGAGAGCCTGATCGAGAAGGGCAGGGAGGCGGCGCGGAAGGCGATCCCCGAGATTCGCGCCCGGCTGGGGGAAGCCGCGCGGCGCGATCCGCCCCCGAGGCCCGCGCCCGCGCGGACGCTTGCGGGCACGCCCATCGCCGAGGTCAAGGTCGTGGGCAACGAGCGCTTCTCGGAAAGCCTGATCCGCCGGACGTTCAACATCCCGCTGGGTCCTCCCTTCGACCTGCAGAGGGGGCTGAACGCCCTCGACAAGATCAACGCCACCGGCTTCTTCGACTTCGTCTGGCTCGACGTCGAGCCCGTCGACAGCGGGCTCCGCATCGTCCTGCGCGTGCGCGACGGTCCGCGGAACCGGATCGAGGTGGGGGCGCGCTACGACGAGGAGGTGCGCGCGCGGGGAATCGTCAAGCTCCGGAACCGCAACACGCTCGGCTTCGGCGAGCAGACCGAGCTCCTGGGTGTCGCCAGCGACGGCGAGACGGGCTTCGGGGCGCGGATCCTCGGCGATCGGCTGATTTCCACCTTCGTCGGCTACGACGTCGCGCTGCGTTCCGTGACCGACAAGCCGAGGTTCTTCGTGGACGGGGAGGAGGTGAACCGCGCCCATTTCCGGCGCAACGATGTGCGGCTCGCCCTCCAGCGCGGCATCAAGCGGAGCTGGGCTTTCGAGAGCGCGCTGCGCCTCGGGAGCGTGCGTACCGACGAGGAGGCGGGCCTCGACTTCCCGGTCGGCACGGACGAGGTCCGGACGCTCGAGGTGGGCGGCGTCGTGGACGCGCTGGACGACCGCCAGTACCCCACGCGCCACATCCGCGTGGAGGCCAAGGGCGACTGGAGCTTCACCGGGCTAGGGGCCACCTACGAGTACTGGAAGGCGGAGCTCAACGCCCGGGCCGCCATCCCGGGAGGAGACCGGTTCACCCTGCAGCTCGACGGCTTCGCCGGCTTCTCCGGGCACCCGCTGCCCGTCTACGAGCTGTACCAGCTGGGCGGCCCCGTGCTCCTGCCCGGGTACCACATCCACGAGCTCTGGGGCGCGCAGGCCCTCGCCGGGTCGGTCGCCCTCCGCTACCGCCTCATCAAGAACCTGCGGGTGGTGGGGCGCGCCGGACTGGGGGGCGTGTGGGAAGCGCGCGAGGACATCGCCTTCGACTCGCTCCCCTTCGGCTTCGGGCTGAGCCTCTACTACCCCACTCGCATCGGGCCCGTCGCCGCCAACGTCGGCATCCGCCGCGGGGGAGACGTGCTGTTCACGCTCTCCATCGGCTATCCCTGACGCCCCAGGTGCCACCCTCCCGGGCCCTTCGGACCCTGGGGGCCGGCGGCCTCCTGCTCGCCCTCGGCGCGGTCCTCCAGCTCGCCTCGGCCGCCCAACCGGAGCGGGTGGAGCTGCTCTATTCCCGGTCGATCTTCCCGGCCGTTCAGTCCGCCGTCGGCTGCCTGGCCGGCCGGGTCGCCTTTTCGGTGGGCGAGCTCCTCCTCCTGGCCAGTGTTGCCCTCTCCCTCGTTCTCGCGGTTCGCACCCTTGCACAGCCGGTCCCCTTCCTCCATCGCTTCCTCTCGCTTCTCGGGGGGTCTGCCCTTCTTGCAGGAGTCGCCTACTGCGCATTTCTCCTGCTCTGGGGCCTCAACTACGGTCGTGAACCGTTCGGGGCCTCCGCTGGCCTCGACACCGCCCCCGCCTCCGTCGACGAGCTGGAGTCGCTTTCGCAAGCGCTAGCGCAGGAAGCGGACCGCGAACGCGCACTCGTGGCGGAGGACGAGGCCGGGGTCATGCGGCTGGGCACGGGCGAGACGGCAGCCCTCGAGCGGGCGGCCCTCGGGTTTGGCGAGGCCGAACGCCTCTACCCTTTTCTCGCCGGTGCCTGCAGCCGGCCGAAGCCCCTCTTGCTGTCGTCCCTGGCCTCACGCCTGGGAATCACCGGCATCTATCTCCCCTACTCCGGCGAAGCCAACGTCAACCGCACGGTCCCCGCCCCCGACCTGCCGTTCGCGGCCTGCCACGAGATCGCCCACCAGCGGGGCTTCGCCCGGGAGGACGAGGCCAACTATCTGGGCTACCTCGCTTGTCGGCTCCACCCGGACGCGGACTTCAGGTATTCGGCCCTCCTGAACGCCAGCGTGTACGTCCAGCACGCCCTGTACAGGGTCCGACCGGGAGGCTGGCCGCCTCTATAGAGAAGATACGGTCTCCCGGCGTCCGGCGGGACCTCCTCGCCCTCCGGGCCTGGTCGGACCGCTACCGGGGCCCCGCCCGGGAGGCGGCGGAGCGCGTGAACGACGCCTACCTGAAGACCCAGGGCCAGGCCGCGGGCGTGCAGAGCTACGGGCGCGTGGTGGACCTGCTCGTCGCGGAGCGGCGCGCGGCGAGCAGTGCCGGCCGGTCCGCGAGGTAGGATCGCGGGATGTGCGGGCGCTTCACGCTGACGGCCTCCGGCGAGGAGGTGGCGGAGGCTTTCGAGCCTGGAGAGGTGGAGGCGCTCCCGCCCCGGTACAACATCGCCCCGTCGCAGCCGGTCTCGGTCGTCCGCACCGGACCCGACCGCGTGCGTCGCCTGTCGACCCTCGCCTGGGGGCTGCGGGCTCCAGGCGGCCTCCCCGGCGACCGGCCGTTCATCAACGCGCGCGCGGAGACGGCGGCGGAACGCCCGTCGTTCCGCGACGCGTTCGCGGAGCGACGCTGCCTGGTCGCGGCGAGCGGCTTCTACGAGTGGGAAGGCACGGGCAAGAAGCGCCAGCCCTGGTACTCTGCGGCGCGTGGACGGACGGCCGTTCGGCATCGCCGGGCTCTGGGAGCCTCCCTCCGCCCCGGACGACGCCCGGAACGTGCACCCTCCTGACCACGGCGCCCAACGACCTCGTCGCCGCTCTGCACGACCGAATGCCCGTCATCGTCGGCCCGCGAGGACGCCGCGACGTGGCTCGACCCGCGGCCGCCGCGGCGTGGGCGATCTCCGGCCCCTCCTGCGCGCGTTCCCGTCCTCCGCCCTCGATCGCGTACCGCGTCGGGCTCGCCGTCAACAACGCGAAGTTCGACGACCCGTCCTGCATCGCCCCCCTCGAATGAGGTAGAGTCCCGGGATGGCCCTGGCCCGCGCGGTGCGGTCGAACGCGCGCTCCCGGCGGCGCGTGAAGACCCCGCCCCTGCTCTACGAGAAGACGCAGGCGCTCGCTCGACCGGATCCAGCAGCGGGTGCGACGGGACCTTCCTCACCTACTGGACGTCCACGAGCGGCTCCGTCTGCGACAACGACGTGATGGCGCTGCACGAGCTGCTGGAGGCAGCGCGGGCCCGCAGCCCGCGGTCACCCTCTTCGTGAAGTCGGACGGGGGCAGCGGGCATGGCCTCGCTGCGCATGGTCCACCTGCTGCGGCAGCTACGCGAAGCGCCTCACCGTGGTCGCTCCCCTCAACTGCGCCTCCGCCGCCACCATGCTCGCCCTCGGGCGCGGACACGCATCGCGATGGGCCCGCTGTCGTACCTGACCGCGGTGGACACGTCGCTCGAGCACGACCTCTCGCCCGTGGACCACACGAACAACCTCGTGGCCGTGAGCAACGACGAGGTGGACCGCGTGATCCGGCTCTGGAAGGAGACGGTGGGCCGCCGCGGGGGCGGGGTGAACCCCTACCAGGAGCTCTACAAGTACCTGCATCCCCTCGTCATCGGCGCCCTCGACCGCGCGAGCAGCCTCTCGCTCATGCTCTGCCGCGAGATCCTCGGCTACCACATGCGGGACGCGAAGCAAGGCGGAGCGCATCAGCCGCCGCCTGAACTCGTCCTATCCCGCCCACCAGTACCCGATCACGAGCCGCGAGGCACGCCGCCTGGGGCTCCGGGTGAAGGACATCGAGCCCGCCCTGGACCGCCTGCTCCAGGACCTGAACCTCCTCTACTCCGAGATGGGCCAGCGCGCGATCACGGACTACGACGAGGAGAACCACCACGACAACGAGATCACGAACATCCTGGAGGCGCGCGGCCTGCAGGTCTTCTACCAGGTGGAGAAGGACTGGCACTACCGCAAGGAAGAGCGGCGCTGGGTGCCCATGAACGACGTCTCCGCCTGGTACCGATGCCGGCGCAAGGACGGGCGGGTGGTCAAGGAGAAGTTCCACATCCGCTGAGGCACGGCTTGGAAGGGGCAACGGCGCGAATCGGCGGGGCGATAGTGCTGACGGCGGTGGTTGCCATCGCCTCCGGAGCGTGCGGGTCCGGTGCGGCGCCTCCGACCGTCGCCACGCCGACGCCCTCGCCCTTCGGAAACGGGTATCCCTCCGGCGCGGCGCTTTCCCTCGTATCGGGAGAGACGATGCAGGCGGTTCCCGGGGCGAGCGTCGTCATCGGCGGACGCAACTACACGAGCGACTCCGCCGGCCAGGTTCGCCTCGGAGATGCCGCCACCTTCGGCACCTTCGTCGACGTCGTCACATCCGGCTTCGTGGATCGGCAGACCGTCCTGCGCTCCGACGCTCTCACCCGCTTCCCTCTGTGGCCCCGAGGGAACACGCTCGGAATCGACGACGGGTACACCTCCGCCATCGTCTACAGCGATGCGACGGGGGCCGCGGGCGTTTCCCCCATGCGGCGGCTCTCTCCTCAGACGCGGGACGTGATCCTCTTCCTGTCGGAAGCCATCGCGAACGACGACGGCGCCCTCGCCCAGCACTCCCTCTCGGCTTCGCTGCTGACCTCGGCGGCGCAGGGCCGCGTCCGGTACGCTCTTTCCCGCGAGCGACCGCCTGCCGGGGTCATCTTCGACGTGCGCGTCGACCCCGGGGACGGCCAGTGCGCCCCCCGCGTGCTCGCCTACACGTCGGTCTCGCTTCTCGCCAACGAGATCGTCGGCGGGCGCATCGTCTACTGCCAGTTGTCGGAGGCTCGCACGAGCGTCGCCACCCACGAAGTCGGGCACACCTTCGGCCTCCGCCATTCGCCCGACGGCGGGGAGATCATGACGGGGACCATTTTCGGCGGCCGCTACGCTCCGAACGACTTCAGTCCGAGGGAGCAAATGATCATGCAGCTCATGCTCGAGCGCCGAGCGGGCAACCGGTTCCCGGACAACGACCGGGACGTTCGCACGAGCTCGACCGCCGAGGAGACCATCGTCTGCCGCTGAGGCAGCCGGGCACGGGCGACTAGGCCGCGGCCGGCTTCCCCGAGCCCTCGGGGTACGAGCCGAGGATGCGCATCTCGCGAGCCATGGCCTTGAGCTCCGCCAGCGCCTCTCCCGCCGCCCCCCGCGGGTCGCCGAGCACGTCGAGGTAGAACGAGTACTCCCAGGGGTGGCCGCGGAGCGGCCGCGACTCGATCTTGCAGAGATCGGCCCCGCGAGACGCGAAGAGCTCCGAGCGCTCGGTAGAGAACCCCGGGCTGGTTCTCGAGGATGAAGACGACGGAGGTCTTGCGCGCCTGCTCGATGGGCCCGGGATCGCGGGCGAGGATCAGGAAGCGCGTGTAGTTCTGCGGCATCGTCCTCGATGCCCTCGAGCAGCACCTGGCCGCCGTAGAGATCCGCGGCGAGGCGAGAGGCGATCGCTCCCTGGGTGAGGAGACCTCCGCGCAGGAGGTCCTGCACGGCGCCCGCCGTGTCGTAGGCGGTGACGGCTTCGACCTGCGGGCGCTCGGCGAAGAAGCGCCGGCACTGGGCGAGGGCCACGGGATGGGACGCGACCCGGCGGATCATGGCCAGCGTCGCCCCCGGACGGGCGATGAGGCACTGCCGGATCGCGGAGCTGGGTCTCGCCCATGATGTGGAGGGCGCTCGTCTTGAGCCGGTCGTAGTTCTCGTGGATCGACCCGTGGAGCGAGTTCTCGATGGGCACCATCGCCCGGTCGGCGCGGCCGTCCAGAACCGCGGCGAACAGCTCGTCGAAGCCCGGACAGGGCACGATCTCGATCGTCCGCACCGAGCGCCCCCACCGCCGCCTCGTTGCTGAAGGCGCCGCGCTCCCCCTGGATGGCCACCTTCAAGCCCTGCCCGTTCCCCATGACCCCGCTCCTTCCCCAGAAAGTCGAAAGGCCCGCCCCGGTTCTTCCGGGAGCGGGCCTCGTACGCGGCCGATGATCTCGGGGCTACACGATCCCGAGGCCCGCTCTCCTGGAGCGGGTAAAGACGAAGCCGGCCGCCTGCGCCGTCCGATGCATCGCCGGGATTATGCACGGACGGGGTGTGGAGAGCAACAACGGGACTGGCTCTGAGGGGGCAGGAAAGGAACGGAGGCAGGAATGGCTTAGATCTCATTCGTCCAGGGGACGCGATCAGCATGGACGAATGAGTGCATATGCGGAAGGAGGGATTCGAACCCTCACGCCCTTTCGGGCACACGGTCCTAAGCCGTGCGCGTCTGCCGTTCCGCCACTTCCGCGCGGGTACTGGGACAAGTGTAACCCGCGGGACCCGGGCGTGCTATGCTGGCTTGTCCTGTAGAGCGTACCGTCCCGACAGAAGAGGTCGTCGTTGAAAGTCGAGTACATCGAAGAGACCGTCGGTCCGGAAGGCGCTCACCTTCGAGATCGAGCCCGAGGTCGTGGAGCAAGGAGATCGAGGCGCGGGCCAAGGACTACGCGCCGCAAGGTCAAGCTCCCCGGCTTCCGGCCGGGCAAGATCCCGCCCGAGGTCATCAAGCAAGCGCTTCCGCGACCAGGTCCTGGGCGACGTCGCGGAGACGATCGTCAACCGGTGGTGTTCGAGGAGCTGGAGGGCCGCGGGCCTGCGCCCGCTGGCCAGCCCCAAGGTCACGGACCTCAAGATCGACGAGAACCAGCCCATGACCTTCCGGGCGGTCTTCGAGACCCTGCCCCTCGTCGAGGTGCCCGAGTACCGGGCCTCGCCGTCAAGGCCCGCGACCGCCGAGGTCAAGGACGAGGACGTGGACAAGGAGCTCGACCGCCTGCGCGAGGAGAACGCCCGCTTCGATCCCGTGGAGGGCCGGCCCGTCGCAGAAGGGCGACTTCGTGGTGGTCGACCTCGCCTGGCGTCCGGCGGCGGGCGGCAAGGGCGGGCGCGACGAGAACGTGCTCGTCGAGGTCGGGCGGCGAAGGCAACCACCCCGACATGAACGCGGCCCTCGTGGGGATGTCCGCCGGGCGAGACCAAGCGAGGTCCGCCTCACCTACGCCGAGGACCACCCCGCCGAGAGCGTCGCCGGCCAGACCGTGCGACTACACGGTCACGCTGAAGGCGATCAAGGACGAAGGTCGTGCCCGCCGCGGACGACGAGTTCGCCAAGGACCTCGGCGACTTCGACAGCCTCGCCGCGCTGCGCGACGACGTCGCGCAAGCGCCTGCTCGGCCGCGGAGGAGCGCAAGGTCGACCGCGAGGTGAAGGACGCGCTCGTGGAGGCGCTCGTGGAGCGGGCGAGCTTCGAGGTGCCGGAGGCGCTGGTCGAGCGCCACATGACGGCGCGCACCGAGAACGCGGCGCGCGGCCTCGCCTTGCAGGGCATCGACCCCACGCAAGGTCGGGCGTCGACTGGCGCGAGTACCGCGACGCGCAGCGCGAGGAGTCGGTGAAGGCGGCCAAGGCCGACATCCTGCTCGACGAGATCGCGCGCCGCGAGGGCATCGAGGTCCTCGACGCGCGAGGTCGACGCCGAGGTGGCGCGCCTCGCCGAGCGCATGAAGCAAGTCCGAAGGACGCGGTGCGCGCGGCAGATGGAGAAGGAAGGCGATCTCGACGCGCTGCGCGCGCGCATCCGCGAGGAGAAGACCCTTGACTTGCTCAAGGCCAATGCTAGACTGGACTTCGCATGAACTCCGCGACTCCCTTACGCGGGCACTCTGGTTCCCATGGTCGTGGAGCAGACGGCCCGTGGCGAGCGCGCCTACGACATCTACTCGCGCCTCCTCAAGGACAACATCGTCTTCATCGGGACGCGCCATCGACGACATGGTGGCGAACCTGATCATCGCGCAGCTCCTGTTCCTGGAAGCCGAGGACCCCGAGAAGGACATCCACGTCTACATCAACAGCCCGGGCGGCTCCACCACCGCGGGCATGGCGATCTACGACACGATGCAGCTCGTGCGGCCCGACGTGCAGACGATCTGCGTGGGCCAGGCGGCCTCCATGGGCGCGGTCCTGCTCGCCGCGGGCACGAACGGCAAGCGCTTCGCGCTGCCCAACTCGCGCATCCTGATCCACCAGCCCTGGGGCGGCACGCAGGGCCAGGCCTCGGACATCGCCATCCAGGCCAAGGAGATCCTGCGCATCAAGGACCGCATCAACGAGATCCTCGCCTTCCACACGCAAGCAGCCGCTCGAGAAGATCGGCGCCGACGCCGACCGCGACTTCATCATGGACGCGGCCCAGGCCAAGGACTATGGTATCGTCGACCAGGTGATCTCCCGGCGAGAGAGTAGCCGATGAAGAAGAACGGCGGAGTCGCGAAGTCCTCCGCTGCTCGTTCTGCAACAAGGACCAGAACGACGTCCGCAAGCTGATCGCGGGCCCCACCGTCTTCATCTGCGACGAGTGCGTCGACGTCTGCAACGACATCATCGCCGACGACCGCCGGGTCGAGGGCCGCACCTACAAGTCGAGCCTCCCCGTCCCCCACGAGATCAAGAAGTTCCTGGACGAGTACGTGATCGGCCAGGAGCAGGCCAAGAAGAAGCTGGCGGTCGCGGTCTACAACCACTACAAGCGCATCGAGATCAGCAAGCAGCGCGGGCAAGAACGACGTCGAGCTCACCAAGTCGAACATCCTGCTCATCGGGCCCACGGGCACCGGCAAGACGCTGCTCGCCCAGACCCTGGCCCGCCTGCTCTCCGTCCCCTTCACGATCGTGGACGCCACCACCCTCACCGAGGCCGGCTACGTCGGCGAGGACGTCGAGAACATCATCCTGAAGCTGCTGCAGGCGGCGGGCGGCGACATCGAGAAGTGCCAGGAAGGGATCATCTACATCGACGAGATCGACAAGATCTCGCGCAAGGACGAGAACCCCTCGATCACCCGCGACGTCTCGGGCGAGGGCGTGCAGCAGGCCCTGCTCAAGATCCTGGAGGGCACGGTGGCGAACGTGCCGCCCCAGGGCGGACGCAAGCACCCCCACCAGGAGTTCTACCAGATCGACACCACGAACATCCTCTTCATCTGCGGCGGGGCCTTCGTGGGCCTCGACAAGATCATCGAGCGCCGCATCGGCAAGAAGAGCCTGGGCTTCCGCACCGACGGCAAGGCCGCGCCCGGCCAAGGGGCGCGGCCTCGCCTGCCACGACGGTCCAGCCCACCGGACCTCATCAAGTACGGCCTCATCCCCGAGTTCGTGGGCCGGCTGCCCGTGATCGGCACCCTGCACGACCTCGACAAGCCCGCCCTCGTCGAGATCCTCACCGCGCCCAAGAACGCGATCATCCGCCAGTACCAGCGGATGTTCGAGTACGAGAACGTGAAGCTGCGCTTCACCGACGACGCGCTCGAGGCCATCGCCGAGCTCGCCATCGCGCGCAAGATCGGGGCCCGCGGGCTGCGGATGATCATCGAGGACCTGATGCTCGACCTCATGTACAACCTGCCTTCGATGAAGAAGGTCAAGGAGTGCGTGGTGACCCGGGAAGTGGTGCTCGACCGGGAGAAGCCGATCACCCTCATCGAGAAGGTCGGGTAGACGACCCTTCCGGGCCGCGGTCGTTCTCGTAACTTGCCGACCGGCGTGAAAGGCGACTGACTTGCGCGGGGAACGGGTTCTGCTGCCATGTTCGGCCGAGACAAGGACAAGATGGACGTGATCGAAACGCTGCCCATGGTGCCGCTGCGGGACGTGGTGGTCTTCCCCCACATGATGATCCCGTTCGTCATCGGGCGGCCCAGCTCGATCAAGGCCCTCGAGTACGCGCTCGTCAAGGGCAAGCGCATCTTCCTCTCCGCCCAGCACGACGCCACCCGGGACAACCCCGGCCCCGACGAGATCTACACCCTCGGCACGATCTGCAACATCGTCCAGAGCCTGAAGCTGCCCGACGGCAACGTGAAGGTGCTGGTGGAGGGGCTCGACCGCGGCCGCGCGCTCGAGTTCAAGGAGGAGCAGGGCTTCCTGAAGGTGGTGGCGAAGCTCATCCCCCGCCAGGCCGAGAGCCGGGCAGCGGCATCGAGGCCGTGATGTCGAAGGTCATCGCCCTGTTCGAGCAGTACGTGAAGCTCTCGAACAACCTGCACTACGACGCCATGCTGGCCGCGGTGCGGGTCGAGGACCCGGGCAAGCTGGCCGACACCATCGCCTCCCACCTCGTGGTGCCGGTCGAGGAGAAGCAGAACCTGCTGGAGATCTTCTCCGCCCCAGGAGCGGCTCACCCGCATCGCCGCCATCCTGGAGGCCGAGGTCGACAAGCTGCAGGTCGACAAGCGCATCCAGGGCCGGGTCAAGAAGCAGATGGAGCGGGCGCAGAAGGAGTACTACCTCAACGAGAAGATGAAGGCGATCCAGAAGGAGCTGGGCCGCAAGGACGACCGCGTCAACGAGATCGAGGAGCTGCGCAAGAAGATCGAGCAGGCCCGCATGTCCAAGGACGCCGAGGAGAAGGCGCTCCAGGAGCTGAAGCGGCTGGAGTCGATGCCGCCCATGTCCGCCGAGGCCACCGTCTCCCGCAACTACCTCGACTGGCTGATCGCGGTGCCCTGGTCGAAGAAGACCCGGGAGCGCAAGGACCTGCTGGCCGCGGAGAAGATCCTGAACGACGACCACTACGGGCTGGAGAAGGTCAAGGAGCGCATCGTCGAGTTCCTGGCCGTGCGCCAGCTCGTGAACAACCCCAAGGGGCCGATCCTCTGCTTCGTGGGCCCTCCCGGCGTGGGCAAGACCTCGCTCGCCAAGTCGATCGCCCGCTGCACGAACCGCAAGTTCGTGCGGCTCTCGCCTGGGCGGCGTGCGCGACGAGGCCGAGATCCGCGGCCATCGCCGCACCTACATCGGCGCCTTCCCCGGCCAGATCATCCAGATGATGAAGAAGGCGGGCACCCGGAACCCCGTCTTCCTGCTCGACGAGGTCGACAAGATGTCGATGGACTTCCGGGGCGACCCCTCGGCCGCCCTCCTGGAGGTCCTCGACCCCGAGCAGAACCACAGCTTCACCGACCACTACCTCGACGTGGAGTTCGACCTCTCCGTCGGTCTTCTTCATCGCCACCGCCAACGTGCTCCACACGATCCCCCAGGCCCTGCAGGACCGCCTGGAGGTGATGCGCCTCCCCGGCTACACCGAGCGCGAGAAGGTCGAGATCGCCAAGCGCCACCTCATCTCCAAGCAGATCGAGTCGCACGGCCTCCAGGCCAAGAACGTCACCTTCACCGAGGACGCCCTGCAGGAGGTCGTCCGGCGCTACACGCGCGAGGCCGGCGTGCGCAACATGGAGCGCGAGATCTCCTCCATCTTCCGCAAGGTCGCGCGCAAGGTGGTGCTGGAGGGCAAGGACTACGAGGCCGACGGTGACGGCCGACAACCTCGCCGACTACCTGGGCGTCCCCCGCTACCGGTCCTCGCGGCAGGAGGAGCGCAACGAGATCGGGATCGCCACCGGCCTGGCCTGGACCGAGGTGGGCGGCGAGATCCTGCCCATCGAGGTCACCCTCATGCCCGGCAAGGGCGCGCTCACGCTCACCGGCAAGCTGGGCGACGTGATGCAGGAGTCGGCGCACGCCGCGATGTCCTTCGTGCGCTCCCGGGCCGAGGAGCTACGGCATCGCCAAGGACTTCAACCGCCGGCTCGACGTGCACATCCACGTGCCCGAGGGCGCCATCCCCAAGGACGGGCCCTCCGCCGGCATCACCATGTGCCACCGCCCTCGTCTCCGCCCTCACCAAGATCGCCGGTGCGCCGCGACGTGGCCATGACCGGCGAGATCACGCTGCGCGGGCAAGGTGCTGCCCATCGGCGGGGTGAAGGAGAAGCTGCTGGCCGCCCACCGCATCGGCGTCACCACGATCATCCTCCCCCGGGAGAACGAGAAGGACCTGGCGGACGTACCCAAGAACGTGCTCGAGGCCCTGACGCGTGGAGCTGGTCGGAGCACATCGACGAGGTCCTGAAGATCGCCCTCGTGCCGCCCGCCGGCGCCCGGACCGCAGGAAGTCGGCGGAGCCGCCGGAGACGAGCCTGGGAGAGATGTCCGGACGGGATGACTCACTGACGGCGACGTGACAACCCGGGAACGGCGCGCCCTCTGCGCCGGCCGTCCTGGAAATAGAGCTTGAGCCAGAAAACCGTGAGCTTCTGTCGGGAGCGCCGCCTCCCCGACGCAGTTCCCGCGCGACGGAGCTGCCGGAGGTCGCTTTCCTGGGCCGCTCGAACGTGGGCAAGAGCAGCCTGCTGAACGCGCTCGCCGGCGTCGGCGCTGGCCCGGGTGTCCTCGACACCCGGGCGCACGCGACTCGTGAACTTCTTCCGGGTGTCGGGCGGAGGGCTGGCCGGCCATGTACCTCGTCGACCTTCCCGGCTACGGATATGCCCGCAGGTCCTCGCGAGGAGCGCGAGGGCTGGGAGCAGCTGGTCACGTCCTACCTGCTCGGCCGCGAGCCCCTGGCCCTGTGCGTCGTTCCTCGTGGACGCGCGCCACGAGCCCATGCGACGGACGACGAGACCCTGCGGGCCTTCCTCGAGCACCACGGGCTGCCCTACGTGGTGGCCGCCACCAAGGCGGACAAGCTGGGCCGCGGGCGAGGTGAGCGAAGCGCGCCCGGCGGCCTCGCGCAGGGCCTGGGGCGAGCGCGCGTGGTCGTGCCCGCGTGAGCGCCCGCACCGGCGCCGGCATCCCGACGAACTCGAGAAGACGATCCGGGCCGCGGCGGCCGCTCGCCGCGAGGAACTGATGGAAGCAGAACAGGAAACCCGCACCGGAGACCGCCGGTGCGAGAAGCCCCGAAGCGCGACAGCCGTGGCCCTCTCCGACCTCAAGGAGATGACCATCCAGGCAGCTGAACGCCCTGCGCCCGCGAGCTGGGCGTCGAAGGCGCCGCGGGGATGAAGAAGCACGACCTCATCTTCAAGATCCTGCAGACACCAGACCGAGAAGAGCGGGCTGCTCTTCGCGGAGGGCGTGCTCGAGACCCTGCCCGACGGCTACGGCTTCCTGCGCGCGCCGGAGTCGAACTACCTGCCCGGGGCCCGACGACATCTACGTCTCGCCCTCGCAGATCCGGAAGTTCGACCTGCGCACCGGCGACACCGTCTCGCGGCCAGGTGCGCCCGCCCAAGGAAGGCGAGCGCTACTTCGCGCTCATCAAGGTCGAGGCCATCAACTTCGAGCCGCCGGAGGCGGCCAAGGACAAGGTCCTCTTCGACAACCTGACCCCGCTCTACCCCAGCGAGCGCCTGCGCCTCGAGACCGCGCAGGACAACCTGACCGCGCGCGTGCTCGACATGATGACGCCCCTCGGCAAGGGCCAGCGCGGCCTGATCGTGGCCGCCCCCCGCACGGGCAAGACGATGATCCTGCAGAACATCGCGAACTCCATCGCCGCCAACCACCCCGAGGTGGCGCTCATCGTGCTGCTCATCGACGAGCGGCCCGGAGGAGGTCACGGACATGCAGCGCTCGGTGAAGGGCGAGGTGATCAGCTCCACCTTCGACGAGCCCGCCACCCGCCACGTGCAGGTGGCGGAGATGGTGATCGAGAAGGCCAAGCGCCTGGTGGAGCACAAGCGCGACGTGGTGATCCTGCTCGACTCCATCACCCGCCTGGCCCGCGCCTACAACGCGATCGTGCCGCCCTCGGGCAAGGTGCTCTCGGGCGGCGTCGACAGCAACGCGCTGCAGCGCCCCAAGCGCTTCTTCGGGGCCGCGCGCAACATCGAGGACGGCGGCTCCCTCACCATCATCGCCACCGCCCTCGTGGAGACGGGCTCGCGCATGGACGACGTGATCTTCGAGGAGTTCAAGGGCACCGGGCAACATGCGAGATCGTGCTCGACCGCAAGATGAGCGACAGGCGCATCTTCCCCGCCGTCGACATCAACAAGAGCGGCACCCGCAAGGAGGAGCTGCTCCTGCCCAAGGACGAGCTGAACCGCATCTGGATCCTGCGCAAGGTCCTGAACCCGCTCTCCCCCGTCGAGGCCATGGAGCTGATGCTGGAGCGACTGGCCAAGACGAAGTCCAACCGCGAGTTCCTGGAGTCGATGTCGGCGGGCTAGCCTACGTGCTACCGTCTCCTCGATGAGCGGACCTCCGACGACCCGGTCCTCGGAGATGATCGACGCCCTCTCCCGCGAGAAGGGCAAGGCGGAGATCGTCGATGGACGGATCGTCCGAATGAGCCCGACCGGAGGCCTCCCGAGCAAGGCCTCGCTTGCCATTGCGGCAAGCCTTCACAGCTACGGCCGCGCCCAGGGCGGGGGCCATGCCTTCGCCGACAACGTCGCTTTCCTCGTCGAGCTTCCCGGCCGGCAGTCCTTCTCCCCCGACGCCGCCTGGTACACGGGGGCGGTCGTCGACATGCGCTTCCTGGAAGGAGCTCCCGCCCTGGCGGTCGAGATTCGAAGCGAGAACGACTACGGACCTCTGGCCGAGAGGGAGATCGCGAGCAAGCGCGCCGAGTACTTCGCCGCGGGCACCCTGGTGGTGTGGGATGTGGACCTCCTGGGTGATCTCGTCGCCCGCGTCTACCGTGCGTCGGCTCCCGACACCGTCACGGCCTATCGCCGAGGCGACGTCGCGGAGGCGGAGCCCGCCGTGCCCGGCTGGCGTTTCTCCGTGGACGAGCTCTTCGAGTAGTCCGCTCGTTCTGGAATGGGTAGATCGGTAACTCGGTCCGGACCGAGTTACGGGATGCTTGGTGCGCCGAACCGATAGATAGCACCCGCGGAAACGCGGAAGCCGTCGAGCGTCTCCCCTTCCGACTTGCTGTAGAGGTAGTCGCCGGCCAGGCGCAGCGCCCACTTCGGGGAAAGCCGCAAATCGAGTCCCCCGCCTGCGGCCATGCCGAACCGGCTCTCGCCCTCCGAGACGGTCACGTCGAGCACCGTGAAGGACGTGCTGTCGCGCCGGAGCCCGAAGAGCGCCTGGACGAAGAAGCTGGCGGAGCCCGATCGGTTGAAGGCCCAGCGGGGGCCCGCCGAGAGGTTCAGCTCGCGCAGGTCCAGGCCCTCGCTCGAGCCGACGTGGAGGCTCAGGTCGAGAACGACGCCGAAGGATCGGTTGAAGTAGCGCGTGTAGGCGACGGCACCTCCGTAGAGGCTCTTGTCCTCGGCGAGGTTCTCGTCCTCGGCGTGGAGGTAGGACGGCCCGAAGAAGACGTCGGAGCGATGAAGCTCCTGGCCCAGTGCGGGACGGGACGCGCACACGAGAATGGCGGCGACGAGCAGCTTCATCCTGGCGGTTCTCCTGGGAGCGCCGGTCACACGACGCCGACGCCGGGACCGGGGCTGTAGCCCGGGAAGAGCGACTCCGAGATGCCGAACTGGGCCCGGGCCAGCTCCTGGAAGACGTCGCGGAAGTCGGTGGTGGCGGCGAGGTCGCGGTTCTCGTAGAGCTGGCTGCCGGCAAGGCCGGGCCACCGGCCGAGGACGCGCTGGCCCCGCACCCGCCCCCCGAGGACGATCATCGCGTAGCCCGAGCCGTGGTCGGTGCCCGCGGAGCCGTTGACCCTTGCCGTGCGCCCGAACTCGGTGGTGACGAGGAGCACCACGTCGTCGAGGAGGCCGCCGAGGTCGGTGGCGAAGGCGGCAAGGGCCTGGCCCAGTGGTCGGTAGTCGTTGACGTTGCCCACGAGCTGGTTCGCGTGGGTGTCGAAGGCGCCGTTCACGTTGACGAAGATGCAGCGGGTGCCGATCCCCGACTTGATGATCTGAGCGGCCTGGCGCAGCGAATTGCCCACCGGGGCCGCCGGATAGAGAGCACCGTTCGCGGGAATCGCGGCGGAGGCCGGCATCTGCCCGATGGCGGCGATGGCCGCGAAAGTCTCGCGGCCCGCCCGGCCGACGGGCGTGTCCGGGGTCTGGTAGAGGGTGCGAAGGAGCGCGTCCGCCTCCGGCTTCCAGCGGGGCGCCCGGATGTCGAACGCGGCGAGCGATTGCGCGACGAGCACCGGCTCGCCTCCCAGGAAGGAGCGCGGAAGCTGGGCCGAGAAGGACACGGCCTCGGTGACCGGAGTGCCGGGGATCCGGGCCACGGTGCGGTCGAGCCAGCCCGTGTCGGTCGTCTTGTCTCCCGGCGTTCCGCTCTCCATGAAGTCCTGCGCATCGAAGTGCGACCGGCTGAGCCGGTAGTTGCCCACCGCGTGGACGAAAGCGAGGCGCCCGTCGCGCCAGAAGGGCTCGAGGGGCAGGAGCTCGGGGTGCATCCCGAAGTAGCCGTCGAGGTTCACGACCCCCCCGCCCTGTCCGGGCCGGGGCAGGGCGATGCCGCCCCGGAGGTTGTAGTACTCGGCGTCGCCGAAGGGGGCACAGAGGTTCAGCCCGTCCGCCCCCCCGCGCAGGAAGACGTGGACGAGCACGCGGGGCGCCGCCGCCGCTTCCGCGGTGCGCACAAGAAGCGAGGTGGGATGGAACCCGATGCCCACCGCGGCGAGGCTGGTGCGACGGATGAAGACGCGGCGCGAGATGTCCCAGGTCATCGCGTCACCTCGACTGCATCTCGGGGCCGGCGAGGAGGAGGCCCATCACGCGGGCGGCCACGCTGATGAAGCCGTTCGCGCCCACGCGCGAGGCGGTGGCCAGGGTCGTCTCGGAGAGCGTGCGGCCGAACACGTGGTCCGAGAGCGCCGTCGCGGCGGAGCGCGCGTCGTCGGGATTGCCTCCCCCGGACCGCACGACCGCCCGCGCGTCGACGGAGACGCCCCCGATCCCGTTCGTCGAGAGATCGATGCCGAAGTTCATTCGCGCGAGGTACGACGACGGGTTCACCCAGTCGTCCCCGCGGTTGCTGTAGCCGGTGGGAGGCAGGCTCCCATACAGGGGCATCCCCATCTGGTTCAGCACGAGCGTGAGACCGCGAGTGGCGGTGACGTTCGCCCCCGCCGCCCGCAGCGCGCTGAACGTGAACTCGAGCGGCGATTTCGCCTTGCCGGGACCGCCGTCGAACGCGGGGGCCCAGAACTCCGCGCTGCCGATCATCGTCTCCGTCACACGGGCGAGGTCCCCGTCGGTCGCGAGGAAGGTGCGGGCCATCTTCTCCACGAGGGACGCGGGAGGGTCGTCGGCCACGAAGCGCTGGGCGAGCCGGCGCGAGACGAAGGAAGCGGTCTGCGGGTGCGTGGCGAGATAGTCGAGGACGCGCGTGCCGTCGTCCTGTCCCCCGCCCGTGGGGAGCGAGAGCCCGAAGACGCTCTTGGACCCCGCGTCGTGGGTGGCGGGCCGGAAGACGAAGTTCCCGCCCGCGCGCAGGTTGTCGATCGTCCAGCCCGTGAACGCGCGCGCGGCGTCGACGACGTCGTTCTGCGTGTAGCCGGCGTCGACTCCGACCGTGTGCAGCTCGAGGAGCTCCCGGCCGTAGTTCTCGTTGAGGCCTCCCACCGGCCGGCCGTTCACCACGCGGGGCGCGGTGCTCAGGTAGTTGTCAAGGTAGACAAGCATCGCCGGGTGCTCGGCCGTGGCTCCGAGCAGGTCCCGGAAGCGGCCGAGGACGTACGGACGAATCGCGTCGCGCTCGTACGCCGCGATCGCGAGCCGCTCGAAGTCGCCCCCGATGAAGACGTTGAAATGGTTGAACCAGAAGTCGACGAGCGCTTCACGGAGCTGGTTCTCCCCGTGCACCGCCCGCACGAGCTTGGCGAGGAGGAACTGGTCGAGGATGAGGCCGATCGTCGACTGGTCGCGAGCGTAGAGATCGACCACCTGGGACATCGAGTAGCCGAGGGTGCTCAAGGGGGCGAGCCGGGCCTCCAGCTCGGGGTCGGGGCCCGGTTCGAGCTGCTCGCGCACCCAACGATCCAGGCCGTGCTCGAGGACCTCCCGGGCCTGGCCCGGGCGGGGCCCGAAGCCCAGGCGCTCCAGGAGGTAGACGGCGGCGTGGAGACCCAGATCGGGCGGGGTGGCGCTCATGTCTCGCGAACTCAGGGGTTTGGACCGGCGGGAGTGCAACAGGGTTGAACGCGCGCCCGCCGTAACGATCGGGGCACCTTGCCGTCAAATACCAGGTACGACTATACTTGAAGATTCGGGCCCTATGCGAGGGCCCGTCGAGGAGCCTCCATGAAGCCAGGAATCCACCCCGACTACGTGACGACCGCAACGTCCACTGCGCCTGCGGCGCCACGTGGACGACCCGCTCCACCAAGAAGGAGACTGCGCCTCGAGATCTGCTCGAGCTGCCACCCCTTCTTCACGGGCAAGCAGAAGCTGATCGACGCCGCCGGCCGCGTGGAGCGCTTCACCCGCAAGTTCGGGACCCCCCGCAACAAGGCGGCGGCCGCCCAAGGCCTGATTCTCCAGGCCCTGCGCGCCCTGATCGATGGACGCGATCACCTTCCAGAAGCTGCAGCGACATCGAGGCCCGCTTCGGCGTGGTCGAAGGACAGATGTCCGACCCGGCCGTGGTCCAGGACCCGTCCGCCTACCAGAAGCTCGCCAAGGAGTCGAAGGAGATCGCGCCCATCGTCGAGCGCTACCGCGCCTACAAGGACACCCTGGCGGAGCTGACCAAGGTCCAGGAGATGGTCCGCGCGGAGTCCGACCCCGAGCTGCGCGAGCTGGCCCACGAGGAGCTGCACGCCCTCGAGGCGCGGCGCGACGCGCTCGACGCGGAGATCCCGCCCCTCCTCGATCCCCAAGGACCCGAACGACGAGAAGAACGTCCTCCTCGAGATCCGGGCGGGCACCGGCGGCGACGAGGCCGCGCTCTTCGCCGCCGAGATCTTCCGCATGTACTCGCGCTTCGCGGAGCGGCAGGGCTGGAAGATGGACGTGATCTCGATGAACCGCACCGGCCAGGGCGGCCTCAAGGAGGTCATCGCCATGGTCGAGGGCGACCGCGTCTACTCGAAGCTGCGCTTCGAGAGCGGCGTCCACCGCGTGCAGCGCGTCCCCGCCACCGAGGGCTCGGGGCGCATCCACACCTCCGCGATCACGGTGGCCGTGCTGCCCGGAGGCGGAGGAGGTCGACATCAAGATCGAGGCCAAGGACCTGCGCATCGACACCTTCTGCTCCTCGGGCCCCGGCGGCCAGAGCGTCAACACCACCTACTCGGCGGTGCGCATCACCCACCTGCCCACGAACACCGTGGTCTCCTGCCAGGACGAGAAGAGCCAGATCAAGAACCGCGAGAAGGCGCATGAAGGTCCTGCGCGCGCGGCTCTACGAGGTGGCCCTCGCGGAGCAGCAGAAGGCCATCGCGAGCGACCGCAAGAGCCAGGTGGGCAGCGGCGACCGCAGCGAGAAGATCCGCACCTACAACTTCCAGCAGGCCCGCGTCACCGACCACCGCATCGGCCTCACCCTCCACCGGCTCCAGGAGGTCCTGGACGGCGACCTCGGAGAGGTCGTGAACGCCCTGGTCGCCCACAACCAGGCGGAGAAGCTCAAGGAACCCGTCGCGCGCTGAATATCGTCGCCACTGCGCGATCTGAACCACTCGGCGGCGCGTGGTAGCGTTCGGTCCGGGACCGCTTCGCCGAACTGACCCGCACCGTCGCCCGTCTCTCGAGGAGGCCCACGCGCGCCTCCGGGCCGCGGGGGTTCCCTCTCCCGGACCGGACGCCGAGCTGCTCCTGCGCCACGTCCTGGGCTGGGACCGCGCGCAGGTCGTCACCGAAGCCGGCTTCTCGCCGGCGCCCCAGGACGCGGCCCGCTTTCTGTCGCTCGTCGAGGAGCGGGCGTCGCGACAGCCCCTTCCAGCACCTCACCGGCACGCCAGGCGTTCTGGCGCCACGAGTTCGTGGTGACGCCCGACGTGCTCATCCCGCGCCCGGAGACGGAGCTGCTCG
This sequence comes from uncultured Acidobacteriota bacterium, assembly GCA_963742595.1. Lineage (GTDB taxonomy): Bacteria > Acidobacteriota > Vicinamibacteria > Fen-336 > Fen-336 > CAVPGH01. The sequence goes on from CAVUMT010000005.1 coordinate 1,387,659, forward strand.
TCGAAGCGGCGCTCGAGCTTCTTCGCGGCATCGAGCGGCCCGTCGATCGTCGACGTCGGCACCGGCAGCGGCTGCATCGCGCTGTCGCTCGCCGCGGAGCGGCCGGACGCCGAGGTCGTCGGCGTGGACATCTCGCCCGCGGCGCTTCGCGGTGGCCGCGACGAATCGAAAGCACCTCGGGCTCGAGGCGCGGGTCCGTCTCGTCGAAGGCGACCTCCTCGAGCCCCGTCCGGGACGAGGCAGGCCGGATCGACCTCGTGGCGAGCAATCCGCCCTACGTCGCTCTGGGGACCCGCTCACCCCCGAGGTCCGCGATCACGAGCCCGCGCTGGCGCTCTTCCCCCCTGGCGGCGAGTTCCACGTCTATCGCCGCCTGGCGCCCCAGGCCTTCGCCTTGCTTCGCCCCGGCGGCTTTCTCCTGCTCGAGGTCGGCCGGGGCATGGCGGAGAAGGTGCGCGGAATCGCGGAGGACGCGGGCTTCGAGGTGCCCCGGGTGATCGAGGATCTGCAGGCCATCCCGCGCACGGTGGTCGCCCGCAAGGGCTCGAAGGACTCCGCTCGGACGGAGTAGCGGCCGTCGCTCGAATCGAATAGGGACGGCCATTGTCTCCGTGCATCACCCGGTGATGAAACGCGGAGGCGCATCCCCGACGTTACCGTTCTACCCATTCCGGGCGGAGTTCGAGCCCGCACCGTGCACGCGCAACGCGAATCGCGGACGCGCTTGGAGCGGCAGTTGGCCCTTCATGCCCCCCATTCCGGTACCGGGGCAGCGGCGGCCCGACATAGACTGACGGCAATGGACAAGATCCGCGTGGTCGGGGGCCGGCCCCTCGAGGGTACGGTCCGCATCTCCGGGGCGAAGAACGCCTCGCTGCCCGACCTCTGCGCCGCGCTCCTGACGGACAAGGCCGTCGTGCTCAGCAACGTTCCCGAGGTTCGAGACATCCGGACCATGGGCGCGCGTGCTCGGCGCGCTGGGTGCTCGAGGTCGAGTTCCGCGTGGGCGGCGTCGTGGAGGTGCAGGGCCAAGGACGCTCACCTCCGTGGAAGCGCCCTACGATCTCGTCAAGACGATGCGGGCCTCGGTGCTGGTCCTCGGCCCGCTCCTGGCCCGCGAAGGGCCGCGCCCGCGTCTCGCTCCCCGGCGGCTGCGCCATCGGCGCCCGCCCCATCAACCTGCACCTCGCCGCCCTCGAGAAGATGGGGGCGCGCGATCACCGTGGAGCACGGCTACGTGGAGGCCCGCGCGGAGCGGCTCCGCGGGGCCGAGATCTACTTCGACACCGTCGACCGTGACCGGCACCGAGAACTTGATGATGGCGGCAGCGCGGGCCGAAGGGCGAGACCGTCCTCAGGAACGCCGCCTGCGAGCCCGAGATCGAGGACCTCGCCGAGCTGCTCGTCGCCATGGGGGCGACGGATCGAGGGTGCGGGCACGCTCCACGATCCGGATCGAAGGGGTGGACCGCGCTCCACGGCGCCGACCACACCGTCATCCCCGACCGCATCGAGACCGGCACCTTCGTGGCCGCCTGCGCGATCGCGGGCGGGCGACATCGAGATCCGCGACTGCCAGCCCGCCGCACCTGCGGGCCGTGCTCGAGAAGTTCCGGGAGACCGGCGTGCGCATCGAGGAGGGGCCGGACAACCTCCGCGTGCGCGCGCCCCGCGCGCTGCAAGGCCGCGAACGTCACGCACGCTTCCCCATCCCGGCTTCCCCACCGACATGCAGGCGCAGTACATGGCTCTCATGACCCAGGCCGCGGGGACGAGCACGATCACGGAGTCCATCTTCGAGAACCGCTACATGCACGTGGCCGAGCTGCAGCGCATGGGCGCGCAGGTGCGGGCCGAGGGACGCACCGCCATCGTCACGGGCCCCACCCCGCTCTCGGGCGCCCAGGTCATGGCCACCGACCTGCGGGCCTCGGCCTGCCTGGTCCTGGCCGGCCTCGCCGCCAGCGGCGAGACGGTCGTGGACCGCGTCTACCACCTCGACCGCGGCTACTACCGGATCGACGAGAAGCTGCGGGGACTGGGAGCGGACATCGAGCGGATCGAGTGACCGCCTCGCGGCGGCGGCGGCGGCGGGCGGACGCGGAGGGCGGCGCCGCACCGCGCCCTTCCGTCCTGCACCGCGCCCTCCTCGCCTGGTACCGCCGCAACCGCCGCGACCTGCCCTGGCGGCGCACGCGCGACCCCTACCGCATCTGGCTCTCCGAGGTGATGCTGCAGCAGACCACGGTGAAGACGGTCGCTCCCTACTACGAGGCCTTCCTCGCGCGCTTCCCCACCCTCCAGGACCTCGCCGGCGCGCCGCGAGGAGGACGTGCTCGCGGCGTGGTCCGGCCTCGGCTACTACCACCGCGCCCGCAACCTCCTTCGCGGCGGCCCGCCACGTGGTGGAGCGCCACGACGGACGCTTCCCGAAGACGCTGGAGGCGGCCCTCGCCGTCCCCGGCGTCGGGCCTCTACACCGCGAGCGCCGTGCTCTCGATCGCCTACGGGCTCCCCCTGCCCGTCGTGGACGGCAACGTGCGGCGCGTGCTGGCCCGGCTCTTCGCCCTGCGCGGGCCGGAGTGGCGCAAGGACGGCGCCCTACTACAACCTCGCCGAGGAGATCCTGGACCGCGAGTCGCCCGGCGACTGGAACCAGGCGCTCATGGAGCTGGGGGCGACGGTCTGCACTCCGCGCACGCCCGCGTGCCCCGCCTGTCCGCTGCGCACGTCCTGCCGCGCCCTCGCCCTCGGCCTCGTGGACGAGCTGCCCGAGGGTCGCGCCCGGCGCGCGCCGCGTGGACGTGACGGTGGCCGCCGCCCTCATCGAGAGCAGGGAACGGCCGCTGCTCCTGGTGCGCCGCGGCGGAGGGCCGGCTCATGGGCCGCATGTGGGAGGTGCCCCAGACCTCGCTCGAGTCGCGCGGCCTGCCCGACCTCGCGCGCGAGCTGCGCGAGCGGCACGGTCTCGAGGTCGAGCCCGGGCCCGCTCGTCGTGCGCGCCCGCCACGCCATCACCTTCCGCCGGATCCGGGTCGAGGGGTACAGGGCGCGTCTGCGGCAGCCGCCGCCGCGCGACCCCGACCGCTATCGCTGGGCCAGGCCCGACGGACCTGGGCTCGCTGCCCGTGTCGTCCATGACCCGCAAGCTCGTGAAGGGCCTGCTCGCCCGCCAGCTGCCGCTGGCCCTGGAATAGACGATGAAGGCTCTCCTCAAGTGGGTGGTGCGGGGCGGCAATCGTGGGCGGTCTCGCGTTCGCCCTCCTCACCTGGCCCCGCATCAACGACGTGGAGACCGGGCAAGACGCCGGAGTATCCCGACCTCCGCGTGCAGGAATTACGCGGCGAGCCCGGATCGGGTGGCCAAGGCCGCTGGAGCGGGCGGTCGCGAGCCTCCCCGGCTGGGACGGTGGTGGGCAGCGGGCACGGGCGCGGCGGCCATTCGCTGCAGGCCGTCCACACGACCCCGTCGTTCGGCTTCGAGGACGAGGTGACGATCCGGATCCGGCGGGAGGGGGCGAAGACGCGGGTGACCGTGCGATCCCGGTCACGCACCGGGCTCTCGACTTCGGCCAGAACGCCCGCAACATCCGCGAGCTTACAGGCGGCCCTGGCGCGCGAGCTTCCGTGACCCGAGGCCGGTGTAAACTGGATCCCCATGAGCAAGCCCGCAATCCGGCGATCCCCTGACCCGACGGAGATCGCGGGCCGCTACGTCGTCGAAAGAAGCTCGGCGCGGGCGCCTTCGGGACCGTCTACAAGGCCAAGGACAAGATCCTGGGCGCATGGTCGCCATCAAGACCATCCGCCTCGAGGGCCTGGCCGCGCGGGCGCCGAGCCTCGACGAGATGCTCAAGCGCTTCCAGCAGCGAGGCCAGGTCTCGGCGCAGCTGAAGCATCCCGAACATCGTCACCATCTACGACATCGGCGAGTCGGACGGCATGAGCTACCTCGCCATGGAGTTCATCGACGGGTCCGGGCCTCGAGAAGGTCATCGCCACCGCGGGCAGGCTGCCGCGTGGAGCGGGCGGCCGCGCTCGGGCGCGCAGGTGGCGGACGCCCTCGACTTCGCCCACAAGCAACGGCGTCGTCCACCGCGACATCAAGCCCGCGAACATCATGGTGGAGGCGGGCGACCGGGTGAAGGTCACCGACTTCGGCATCGCCAAGGTCACCGATGTCGGGCGACCACCTCACCATGACGGGCAGCCTCCTCGGCACGCCCGTCCTACATGAGCCCCGAGCAGGCCCGGGGGGGCGCCATCGACGGGCGCAGCGACCTCTTCTCGGTGGGCTGCGTGCTCTACGAGATGCTGGCGGGCCAGAAGGCCTTCCGGGGCGAGGCGATCACCGCGCCTCATCTTCAAGATCATCACCGAGGAGCCGCCGCCCATCCGCGAGCTCGACCCCGACGTGCCCGACGAGATGGTCCGGATCATCGAGAAGGCGCTGGCGAAGAACGCCGGACGCAGCGCTACCAGAGCGGGCGCGAGCTGGCCGACGACCTCCTCGCCCTCACCCGGGCGGGTTCGGCGCCCACCCTTCGCCAGGTGGAGACGGGCACCGAACCCGGGGGGCTCTCTCCGCTCGTGAGCCCGACCGTCCAATCCGTCCCCACGATGCAGGCCGGCCTCCCCACCCTCCACGTGCCGCCGGAAGTCGCGCCGACGCGCGTCGCTTCCGCCACCGCCCTCAAGGGCGCCGCGCCTCCGCCGCTTCCCAAGCCTGCCCCTCCGCCTGCGGTCCCCAGACCACCCACGTCCGCCGCTCCCCGGCCGCTGGCCTCGACACCCGCGGCGGCCCGAAAGTCGGGCAGCGGCGCGGGCCTTCTCATCGGCCTGGGACTGGCGGGGCTGCTCATGGCCGGTGTCGTCGCGGGCGCCGGCTGGTACTTCTTCCTCCGCAAGCCGACCACGCTCATCGTCGACGGGGTACCGACGCAGCCCACGTCGGCCCCGGCGTACGGCCCCCGCGAATACGACGCCTGCGGTCACCGTTCCCGAGACCGTGATCACTCCCCCTCCGAGCCTCGCTCCGGCCACGTTCCCGCCCCTGACGACGCTGGCGGCTCCCGTGACGACACCGCCGGACGCGCGCCGGGCACCGCCCTCGACCGTGCGCTCCGCCCGCACCGAGCCGCGCCCCGAGGCGGTCCCCCCACCGAGCGACGTCACGCAGTACCCGGTGCGACGAGCCGGCATCCGACGGCCGCGCCGTCCGGCGAAAGTGTCGCCGGGAAATACCGGAGCGGCCAGGGAAGCACGAGCTCGAGCTACGGGACGGGCGGAGTGCAACCGGCGCCGCGAGCGCACGCCCACGCAGCTCGCACCCGCGGAGAGGCCGGCGGTCGAACACGCTGCGCCAGATCGTGAACGCGGAGGAGGCCTTCCACTCGAAGAACCGCCGCTACGGCACGCTCGCCGAGCTGCTCGAGCGCGCAGGTCCTCTTCCTGGACGTCCCCCACAACGGCGGGGTGGTGATCGAGCGCCGGGCTACCGGATCAACCTCGAGCTCGCGGACGGCAGCTTCCGCGTGGTCGCGACAGCCCCTCTCCGGCGGACGCTTCTTCGTGGGCGACGACTCCGGGATCATCCGTCCGGGCACGGAGTAGACGGAACCGTCCGCCGCGGGGGGCTCCGGCCTCAGAACCTGTCGGGCCGCGCCGAGGCCAGGAAGGGCGCCACGCCCTCGAAGATCTCCTGGGCCTTGCGCACGTCCGCGGGGGTGAAGTCGGGCCCCGCCTCTCCCGGCGTGTCCCCCTTGCGGCTGATCTGCGCGACGCCGACGGGCGTGCCCTTGTAGAGGATGGGCACCGTGATCATCTTCTGGATGGGCGACGCGGTCGCGGAGCTTGACGCTCTCGAAGAAGGAGACGTGCTTGACCATGGGCACGTTGTTGATGGCCTCCCCCGCTTCTTGGCCGAGCACGCTGACGGCGATGGAGTCGCGCTTGGTCACGGGGATGGTGCCGAGCTCGGCGAACTTGCGGGGAGAGACGAAGCGCAGGTGCTTGTTGTCGGTGGTGAGGACGAGGATCGCGACCTCGTCCGCCTTGCAGGAGAAAGCGGCGCTCACCGCCTTCACCACGCGGTCGCACATGTCGAGCAGGAGCTCGATCGGGTCGGGCACCTTGGCCTTCTGAGCGGCCATCGCCCCCAGGATGTCGTAGAGCTCCTTCATCGCGCGGTGACGAATTATACGGCATCCCGTCGAACGCCAGCCACGGCAAACCGCAGCGTAGCGAGCCAGGACGCGCGCCCCGCCGACGCGTGGTCGCGCAGGATCGCCCGGAGCCGCCGGAAGAGGCTCGCCTCGAGCGTGCGCTCGACCCCGTCGACGACGATCGTCTCGCCCAGTACCTCGCCCTGGCCCATGTACTCGCGCGTCCCGCAGAGCGGCCGGCCCGCCCGTACGACCAGGAGCACCGCCGCCCGCTCGCCCGCGAGAAGGCGGGCGGGATCGTCGGTAGCCACGAAGTCCGCGGGGGCACCCACCACGAGGGCCCCCACGGGCAGCCGCGCCACCTCCCCGCTGCCCTGCGCGGCCATCTCGAGGAGCGCGTCGTCCGTCAGAACGCCCTCGCGGCGTGCCGCCGCGAGGGTCGACAGGAAGTCGCGGCTGCCCGCCGCCGCGCTGTCGCTCCCCAGCCCCACCCGCACTCCCGCGGCGATCAGGTCGAGTACGGGCGCCGTCGCTCCGTAGAGCCGCAGATCGGCTTCCGGGCACCAGACGACGGAGGCGCGGGCCGCGGCCAGCCGCGGAAGGTCGGCGGCGGCGAGCCCCGTCCCGTGAAGGATCACGGTGTTCTGCCGGAGCACTCCCGCCTCCGCCAGAAGATCCACCTCCCCCCGGCTGCGCTCGTCGGTGCCCTCGGCCGCGCGCACGAACCAGGGGATCCGGCGGTCCGTGGTGCGGTAGGTGCGGCGGAGTTTCGGGCTCTGCCCCGGCGAGGGGGCGAAGGCGTAGCGCCGCAGCACCCGCACGGGAAAGTCCGCGCGGCCCAGGGCGCGATGGTCGGGACCGTGGTGCACCGACCGCGGTCACGCCGGCGAGAAGGTTGCGCACGCCGCCCAGGAAGAGCCGGTCGTGCGCGGGCATGGCGAGAGCCGCCCGCGTCTCGGGGCCCGCGTCCTCGATCGCCGCCGTCCACTCGTAGAGATTCCGGAAGGGTGGGGTTCCGAGCGGGGGAAAGGGGGCGAGGTCGAGCACGTCGTGCGCGTTCACGAAGCCGGGAAGGAGGTAGCGGCCACCGAGGTCGATCGTCGTTCCCTCGAGCGGGGACTCCTCCGACCGCTCCACCGCGGCCACGCGACCCCCGTCGAGGAGGAGGTCGCGCAGCTCGGAGCTCCCCGCCCCGCGGGCTCGCCGAAGCCACAGCCGCACTCAGTCCTCGAAGGCGGGGCGACGGGCGCGGCCCCGCAGCCGCGCGAGGCCTTCCACGAGCCGTCGCTCCACGTCGAACGCGTAGAAGCCGAGGCGAACGCGCAGGCGCGCCAGCCCGCGCAGGAGCCGCTTCGCGAGACGACGCTCGGTCGCCCGGCTCGCCTCCGAGAGATAGAAGTCGTAGCGGCGCACGACCTCGGCCCGCTGGGGAGGGACGAAGGCGCCGGTCTCCAGTCCCGCTCCCGCCCACTCCAGGAGCCCCCGCGGGATCTTGACGTCGGAAGGGAACGGTCCCGAGCCCGGATAGGGCGCGTAGAGTCGGATCGGCGTCTCGAAGCACTTGTCGATCCGGCGGATCGCCCGCGCGGTCCGGTGGATCGTGGCGAGCTCGTCCTTTCCCTTCCCGGGCGTCCCCGCCGTGAACGAGAACCGCCCTCCGATCCCGGCGCGGTGCAGCCTCTCCGCCGTCTCCAGGAGGGTGGCGCCCCCTTCCGTGTCGAGTGCTATCTCACCCCCGGCGACGACCCGGGCCTGCCGGCAACCGCTTCCCGCGAGCGCCCGCAGCAGCTCGGGAGGCTGGCGGCTGAGGATCGCCGCCTGTCCCGTGCCCCACCACCTCACGTGCACGCTTCTCTCCAGCAGCCCCCGGCCGATCGCCTCCGCGCGGCGCGGCTCGCCGAAGAAGTCCTCGTCGCGGAACGCGACCTCGGTGACCCGATGCCGGCGCACGAGGGCCACCAGCTCGGCGACCACGCGCTCCGCGGGAAGGGCGGAGAAGGGCGTCGCCTCCGCCCCGGACCGTCCGCGGCTCGAGCAGTAGTCGAGCCGCCGCGCGTCCATCCAGCGGAAGTAGACCTCGAGATCCAGGAGCCCGTAGTCGGCGGCCGGGAAGCCGGCCACGTCCTCGCGCTCCCGCGCCCTGCTCTCCACGAGCGCCCCCTCGCGTCCCCGCGCGAGACCGGCCAGGCCCTCCACTGGCTCTCGCTCGCGAAGGGCGCCGACGACCTCGACGAGCGTGCGCTCCCCCCAGTCCACGACCGCGAGGTCGGCGGCGTCCGGGGCCAGGCACTCCTCCGTGCGGTGGGTCGGGTGCGCGCCCCCCCAGATCACGGGCACGCCGGGGCGGGCCGCCCGCGCCGCGCGTGTGACGCGGAGCGCGTCCACGATCGGAGGGCCGGTGCGCACGGTGAGGCCGACGCAGAGGGCTTCCCGCGCGAGCTCCGCCACCCGCGCTTCGGGGGCGAGGTCGAGCCGCCCGTCCACGATCTCGACCGGCTGCCCCGCGAGGGCGGAGCCGACGTGCAGGAGGCCGAGAGGAAGGGCGCGGTCCTGGTCGCGCGGCTGGTAGAGCACGATGGGGCCGTTGATTCTCATCGAGTCACCGGCGCACGCCCTCCAGGACGGTGAAGGCACCCCACGCTCGGAGCGGCGGCCACGTCCGAACCACCTCCTCGGCGACGGCGAGAAGTCCGAACGCCTGCGGGTGAGCGGCTGCCCACTCCGCCCGGGACTCGTCCGGCAGAAGGACCCCCAGTGCTTCGACCCGGCGCCATTCGAGCCCGCCTCCGAGAGCCCGCCGGAGGTCCCGGAGGCCGAGCCCAAGCACCTCCGGCGTCCTCGGGTCCAAGGCTCCGCGCAGGAGCCTTTCGAGGAGCCCCGGCAGCGGGTGCCTTCCCGGGAACGCGAGGAGGACGGGCGCGCCGGCGACGAGCCCGTCGCGGAGCCTCCGGCCGACCTCCGCGGGTCCGAGGCGCCGCGCGGCCACGGGGTCGGCAAAGCCGGCGCCGTACCACCCCTCCGGCTCGCCCTCTCCCAGCTCGAGCACGTTCACGCCGGACGGGAAGAGGGCGCGTCGCCGCTCGGACAAGACGTGCTCGAAGAGTCGCGCCACCGGGTTCGCTTCGTCCGTGTCCGGGCGTCTATCCATCGCGCCGGGCGAACAGCACGGGGAACCGGGGGGCGGGCCGGGCGCCTCGGACGAGCCGTAGGAGGTCCTCGGTGCGCTCGCGCACGGGTCCCGGCCAGCCCAGGACCTGAACCGACCAGCCGGCCTCGCGAAATTGGTCGGCGAGATCCGCGCGCACGAGATAGCCGGGCCGGGATTCCCGGGGCACGGCCATCCCGACGAGGGCCCGCTCCGCCTTCATCGCCTGCACGACGCCGGCTTCCCCGTCCGCCCGCCGCCTGTAGACCGGCGAGTCGAGCGCGAGCAGGGCACCCCCTCGCCGGACGACGCGGCGCAGCTCCACGAGAGCCCTCACGAGGGAGGGGTGATCGTGCAGCGACGCCTCCGCCACCACGAGGTCGACGCGGCCTGGCTCGAGGGGAAGGGCGTCGAGCTCCGCCTCCGCCCGCGGCAGGGGAGCGTCTTCCCCGTCCCCGGCCTCATCGTCGCCGAGACTCGACGCGACGACGACCACGCGATGGGCCGCGCGCAGCGGACGCGCCACCGACTCGCCGCCCGCGGCGAGCACGTACCAGGGCCCCGCTCCGAGCGTTTCTCCAGCGAGCCTCAGCCCGTCGGCCACGAGCAGGCTACGCCCGGCCTCCTCCCGATCACGGCGCACGGGCGGCCGGTCCACCCTCCGTCGGATCTCGCGGAACGCGCGCAAGGACTGTCGGCGGTCCGCGGGGAGGAGCAGGTGAACCCCGCGGCGGGTCGCGAACCAGCGCTCCTCTTCGCGGCACAAGAGGCCCCTCCTCCGCGGCACGAGCGGCGCGCCGCAGTACGAGCAGCACCAGCCCACCCATTCCTCGGAGGACCCCCGCGACGACTCCTGGAACTCGTCCCGCATCGTCCTCAAGAAGGATAACGGACGTCCACGAGGTCGCGGACGAAGGATGGCCGCAGCTTCCCGATGAGGAAGACGGTCGCCGCATAGGCGAGGACTCCCACGCCGACGGACAGGGGAAGTCGGGGGGTGAAGAATACGGCGATGGCCATGGGCAGCGAAGCCACGAGCCCGCGCCCCAGGGGACCACCGACGGCGAGCGGGAACCCGACGGTGCGGAGGGTGCTGAGCCCGAGCACGAGGAGGAGCGTCTCCGAAGCGAGGAACCCCATGGCCGCCCCCATCGCCCCCGACGACGGCACGAGGACGAGGGCGAGGGCGGTGGCCGCGGCGACCCGCACCGCGGTCAGGCGCGGCAGCCGGCGGGCGTGGCCCGCCGCGACGAGGGCGGCCACCACGAGGCCGTTCAGGAAGAGCGGGACGAGGGCGGCGGCGAGCACGCGGAGGGAGGGCGCCGCGGCCGCGTACTCGCCCCCGAACAGTGCCCCGAGCAAACCGGGGGCGACGAGGGCGAGCCCGCAGGCGGCGGGCGCGGCCAGGAACGCGAGCGTCGCCGCGGTCCGCGCGCGCACGGGTCCCTCTCCGCGCAGCGCCTCGCGCGTGAGGGCGGGCATCGCCCCCGCGGCGACGGCGCTGGGCACGAGGTTCAGGAACTCGACGACGCGCAGCCCCGCCAGGAAGAGCCCGGTCTCGCGTCCGCCGCGCACGAACGAGAGCACGAGGAACTCGACGCGCAGGCTCAGGAGCGCGAGGCCGCCGTTCACCGCGAGGGGGGCCGACTCGCGCAAGATCGCCCCGAGGGGCGGGTCCGCGCGGCCCGCGGGCGCCGGCCTGCGCCGCAGGAGCGCGAACCCGAGAGCGATCGCGGGCAGCGGGGAGGCGGCATGGGCCCAGGCCACCCCGACGAGGCCCGCCCCCTGGAGGAGCGCCGTTCCCACGAGCAGGAGACCGGCGAGGCGCAGGCAGAAGATGACGGCGGATTCCTGCCCCCGATCGCCCCGGGCCCGAAGGGCCACACCCAGGAATTCACTCCATCCCGCCAGCACGAAGAAGAGGACGAGCGGAGAAAGGACCGGGGCGATCGGAAGGGCCATTCCCGCCAGGCCCACCACGCCAGCGGTAATCGTCAGCTTGGCCCGTTTCAGAGCCGCGAGCGAGATCGTCCCCGCCACGAGGGCGCGGGACGCCGTCCCCTGCAGCCCGAGGTCGGCAGCCTCCGCGAGGATCACCGCGATGACGGAAAGCCGGCCGAAGAGCCCGAAGTCCGCGGCCCCGAGCTGGCGGGCGAGGAGAAGCGTGGTCAGGAGTCCGACGAGGCGGGCCAGGACCTCGGTCCCGAGCTTGATGGCGCTTCCCCTCGTGGCTTCCGCCGCCGCGGAAGCGGGAGAGGGAGAAGCTGCGTCGCTCGCGAGGGGAGGAGTCAATGGCGCTGCCCGGAGGCGAGCGGAGTGTATTCGCGCGGCTCGAGAAGCGTCAAACCGCGCGGCCCTCCGTGATAGGCTTGGGAGTTCAGATGCTTGCGCAAGCGGTCGCCCTCTCGGGCGCGTGGGCCGTGGCCGCGGTGTTGCTCGCCTGGCCGCATCTCCCGGGCCCGTGGCGCCGGCGCCTCGCCCTCCTGTCCAGCGTGGGAGCCGTCCTCGCGCTCGTCATGGCCATGAGCACGGAGGGTTTCCGCGAGTCGCCGACGGTGGCCGTCTTCCTGATGGGGCGGCCCTACGTCCTCGAGACGACGGCGGCTTCCGCGGGCCTGCCGTACTACGTCCTGACCGGGGTGCTCCTCTTCCTCGGCTTCGCGGGGATGGCCCTCGGGGACGACGCGGCGCGGCGTCTTCGGCGCCGTCCCGTGGCCATCGCGGTCGCGCTCAGCCTCCTCGTCACCCTCGTGCGCTTCCTGCTCGAGAAGGCGGCGGCGCCCGCGAGCTGGACGCACGCGGCGGGCATCTCCTGGATACCCCCGATCGTGGGAGCCTACCTGGCCCTCCATTACCGAGCGGAGAAGCGGAGCTTCGGCGCGCTCCTGGGCGCGCTCGTCCTCTACGCGTTGGCGGCGAGGGGCGCCGTCGCCGCCCTGATGCTGGTGGCCACGCATTGGCGGCTGGGCTCGCACTACGACGTCTCGTCCCTCACGGTCGTGGTCAACCCCATGACGGGCCGAACCTACTCGTTCGTCCCGGGCAGCCTCGAGCAGATCCTGAGCGTCGGCATCGTTCCCCAACTCGTGGCCTGGCCGATCTACACCGTGCTCACGGGGCTAGTCGGGGTGGCGCTCGCGCGGCTCCTCGCCTGGGCCTGGGGACGTCCGGCGTCGCCCGCCGTGTCGCCCCCGGCGCCCGCCCCCCTCCCCCAGGACTGACCGCTTCAGCGGACTCGGCACTGCGTGGTCGCTTCGCCGGACCCGCAGCGCATGCTGTCGTCGCTGAACCGCACGCAGAAGAGACCCGAACTGCAGTCTTCGTCGGTGGTGCACGTATCGCATTCGCCGCCATCGCTGCAGCCGGCGAGGGGCAGGGTAGCTAGCAGTACGGCGGCCAGCCAGAGGGACCTGCGAGAGAAGCTCATTCGCTTATCTTAAGCGCCGGAGCCCGCCCCGGGAAAGCGGGAAATCGCAGAGGGGCCTCGGTTTGACGGTCTCGATTCCCCCGTGTACCTTAGTAGTTTTGACGAAGCACTGAGCGGCCACGATGCCCACGACCATGGATCTCCGATCCACCCTCAACCTGCCGAAGACCGACTTCCCCATGAAGGCCAACCTTCCCCAGGCGGAGCCGCGGCGGCTGGAGAAGTGGAAGGCCGAGGGGCTCTACGGCCGCGTGCGCAAGGCGCGCGAGGGGCGGCCTTCCTTCGTGCTTCACGACGGCCCCCCCTACGCCAACGGCCACATCCACCTCGGGACCGCGCTCAACAAGATCCTGAAGGACGTGGTGGTGCGCAGCCGGTCCATGGCGGGGAACGACTCCCCCTACGTCCCCGGCTGGGACTGCCACGGCCTCCCCATCGAGCTGCAGGTGGACCGCAGCCTGGGCCCCAAGAAGAAGGAGATGTCCGCGGTCGCGTTCCGCCGGGCCTGCCGCGCGCACGCCGAGAAGTTCGTCAAGATCCAGCGCGAGGAGTTCGAGCGGCTGGGCGTCCAGGGGGAATGGGAGGACCCGTACCTCACCATGTCCCCGGGCTACCAGGCCACGATCGTCCGGCAGCTCGCGAGCTTCGTGGAGAAGGACCTCGTCTACAAGGCCAAGAAGTCGGTCTACTGGTGCATCTCCGACCGCACGGCACTCGCGGAGGCCGAGGTGGAGTACGACGAGAAGCACGTCAGTCCTTCGATCGACGTCCGCTTCGCACTGCCCAGAGCGGAGTGCGACAAGCTCGCGGAACGTCACTCCGCTCTGGGCAGAGCGACAGCGTCTCGGCGGTCATCTGGACGACGACTCCGTGGACCCTCCCCGCCAACCTGGCCTTGGCCTTCCATCCCGAAGCCGACTACGGGTTTTATCCGGTCGAAGGGACGAGAGACGTCGTCCTGGTCGGCGAAGGCCGCTCGCGGAGAACGGCGAGCCGGCGTTGGGGCCTCGCCCTTGGCCCTGCCCTCGCCGAGGCCAAGGGCGAGGCGTTCGAGGGCGTGCAATTCCGCCACCCCTGGATCGACCGCGACTCCTCGGGCGTGCTCGGGGACTACGTGACCCTGGACACGGGCACCGGGGTCGTGCACACCGCCCCCGGTCACGGCTGGGACGACTACCTGACGGGGATGCGCTACGGTCTCGAGATCTACTGCCCGGTGGACGCGGGCGGGTTCTTCCTGCCCGAGGTGGAGCACTTCGCGGGCAAGCGGGTCTTCGACGCCAATGCCGAGGTCGTCGCCTTCTTGAAGGAGAAGGGGGCGCTCCTCGCCAGCGGCAAGGAGACGCACTCCTACCCGATCTGCTGGCGCTGCAAGAACCCGATCATCTTCCGGGCCACCGAGCAGTGGTTCGTCGCCCTCGACGGCGACGGCCGGCTCCGGGAGCGGACGCTCGAAGGCATCAAGCGCGTCAAGTGGTTCCCCGCGTGGGGCGAGGAGCGCATCAGCAACATGATCGCCACCCGCCCCGACTGGTGCATCTCGCGGCAGCGGCTCTGGGGCGTGCCCATCACGGCCTTCTACTGCAAGGGCTGCGGCAAGGCGATCCTGCGCGCGGACCTCTGCCGCCGGGTCGCCGATCTCTTCGAGAAGGAGAGCGCCGACGCCTGGTACGAGCGGGAGGCGAAGGACCTTCTGCCCCCGGGCTTCGCCTGCCCGGATTGCGGCAAGGGCGAGTTCGAGAAGGAGAAGGACATCCTCGACGTCTGGTTCGACTCCGGCTCGTCGCACGCGGCGGTCCTCGGCCGTCGCAAGGACCTGCCGTGGCCCGCCGACGTCTACCTCGAGGGCAGCGACCAGCACCGCGGCTGGTTCCACTCCTCGCTGCTCGTCGGCGTCGCCACGCGGGGCGAGCCTCCCTACCGCCAGGTCATCACCCACGGCTTCACCGTGGACGCCGAGGGCAAGAAGATCTCGAAGAGCCTGGGCAACGACGTGGACACCCAGAAGCTCATCGCCCAGTACGGGGCGGAGATCCTGCGGCTGTGGACGATCATGGTGGACTACCGCGAGGACATGCGCTTCTCCGACGAGATGATGAAGCGCGTGGCCGAGGCCTACCGCAAGGTCCGCAACACCTGCCGCTACCTGCTCTCGAACCTCTACGACTTCGACCCCGCGGGCGCACGCGGTGGCGGACGGCGATCTCGACGACCTCGACCGCTACGCCCTCCACCGCCACCGCGAGGTGGTAGCGCGGGTGCTCGAGGCCTACGACGGCTACGAGTTCCACGTGGTCTACCACCAGCTCGTGCAGTACTGCGCGGCCGACCTGTCGTCCTTCTACCTGGACGTGCTCAAGGACCGCCTCTACTGCGACGCGCGCGGGGAGCGCGCGGCGCCGCTCCGCCCAGACGGTGATGCACCGGATGCTGCGGGACCTCGCGCTTCTGCTCTCCCCCGTCCTGCCCTTCACCTCCGACGAGGTCTGGCCGCTCGTGCCCGGAGCCGGCGAGCGCTCGGTGCACCTCGCCCTCTTCCCCGCGGAGCGAGCGCCCGGACGCAGGCGTGCTCGCGCGCTGGTCCGACCCTGCTCGAGGTGCGCAGGTGTCGTGACCAAGGCGCTCGAGGAGGCGCGGAACGCCGAAGCTCTGCGCCGGCGAGCCTGGAGGCGCGGGTGACGCGTGAAGGCCCCCGCCGCGACCCTCGCCGCCCTGCGCCAGCACGACGAGGCGAGCCGCGTCTTCCCCGGCAACCTCGCCAACCTGTTCATCGTCAGCCGGGTCGACCTCGAGGAGGCTCCGGCGCTCGTCCGTTGAGCGTGGCCCGCGCCGCCGGGGCGAAGTGCGAGCGCTGCTGGACGTTCTCGGAGAAGGTGGGCCGGCTTCCGGTCCATCCCGCGGTGTGCGAGCGCTGCGCTGCGGTGCTGGAGAGCGCTGTGAAGCGTCCGCGGACTGCTCGTGCCCATCATGGCGGGGGTGGTCGTCCTCGACCAGCTCACGAAGTGGCTGGTCGTGCGCTCGCTGGACCTCCACGAGTACCACCCCGTCGTGGACGGCCTCCTGAGCCTGAGCCACGTGCGCAACCGGGGCGCCGCCTTCGGCATCCTCTCCGACGCCGACCTCCCCTACCAGGCCGTTCTCTTCTCGGCCCTCAGCCTCATGGCCCTCCTCGCCATCGCCGTCTACGCCTACCGGCTCCCCGCCGAGGCGCGCCTGCCCCCGCACCGCGCTCACCCTGGTGCTGGGGGGCGCGGTGGGCAACCTGATCGACCGCGTGCGGCTCGGCTACGTCGTCGACTTCGTCCACGTGTACTGGAAGCAGTACCAGTGGCCGGACTTCAACGTGGCCGACTCCGCGATCACGATCGGGCGTCGCCCTCCTCATCCTCGACATCCTGCGCTCGCCGCACCCGGGGCGCGCGCCCACGGGGATGACGGAGATGGCTTCGTCTCCCGGGAGGACCGACTGAAATGCATCCGCAGCTCTTCACCATTCCCGGCTTCCCCCTGCCTGCGAGCACGTCCGCCGTCTTCGCCTGGCTGCGCGGGCCGTTCACCCTGCACACGTACGGCCTCCTGCTCGCCGTGGCCTTCCTCGCCGGCCTCTGGGTCGCGTCGCGCCAGGCGAAGCGCGGCGGGCCTCGACTCGAACCGCGTCACGGACATGGCGGTGTGGGTCCTCATCGCCGGGCTCGTCGGCGCCAAGCTCATGCTCGTGGTCGTGGACTGGAAGCATTACTCGGGGAACCTCGGCCAGCTCGTGGTCGCTCTTCCAGAGCGGCGGCGTCTTCTACGGCGGGCTCCTCGGCGGCATGCTCGTCGCCTGGTGGTACGCGCGCCGCTACGCGCTCCCCGCGCTGGCCCACCGCGGACGTCCTCGCCCCCGGCGTCGTCATCGGCCAGGCCATCGGCCGCCTCGGCTGCTTCGCCGCGGGGTGCTGCTACGGCAAGCCCGCGAGCGTGCCCTGGGCGGTGACCTTCACCGACGCCTACGCGAACCGCCACGTGGGGACGCCCGTGGACATCGCACTCCACCCCAGCCAGCTCTACGAGTCGCTCGCCTGCTTCCTGATCTTCTTCTTCCTGCTCTGGCTCGCACCCCGGAAGCGGTTCGAGGGCCAGGTGGTGCTCGCCTACGCGACGCTCTACTCGGTGGCGCGCTTCGGGCTCGAGTTCTTGCGCGGCGACCCGGAGCGGGGCGGTGCCTGGGGCCTTTCCACCTCGCAGATCGTGGCGGTTCTGATCGTCCTCGGCGCCGGCTATCTTTACACCCGCATCCGCCGGCCTCCCGTCCCCGCACCCGCGCCTGCCTGAGGGCGGCGCTCGCCAGGGTCCCGAGCGCCGTGCGACAGGACGAGACGCACACGCTAGTGGCGGGCACCCGAGACGAGGGCAAGCGGCTCGACGTCTGGCTGACGGAGGCCCTGCCCTTCGCTGAGCCGGGCGCGCCTCCAGGCTCTGATCGAGCAGGGGCACGTCCGGGTCGACGGGAGGAGCCCGCGCGCCCGCTCAGCGGGTGCGCTCCGGTCAGACGATATCCGTCGCCATACCCGCTCCCGTCGACCCGGTGCCTCAGCCCGAGGACATCCCGATCGAGCGTGGTCTACGAGGATGCGCACCTCATCGTCGTGAACAAGCCGGCCGGCCTCGTCGTGCACCCCGGGGCGGGGGCGCCCCGGGGCACGCTCGTCAACGCGCTGCTCCGCCACGTGCGCGACCTCTCGGGGGTGGGAGGGGTGCTGCGGCCCGGGCATCGTCCATCGCCTCGACCGCGGGCACCTCGGGGCTGCTCGTGGTGGCGAAGGACGACACCACACACCGTGCGCTCACCGCCCAGTTCGCGCGCGCGCACGGTGGAAAAGGAATACCTCGCCATCGTCCTGGGCGTGCCCCGGACCCGGCAGGGCACGATCACCGCCGCGATCGGCCGCGATCCCGTGCACCGCAAGCGCATGTCGGTGCGGGCCAGCGAGGGGCCGCGAGGCGCGTACGTCGTGGCGCCTCGAGGAGAGCTTCGACGGGGCCGCCCTTCTCCGCGTGCGCATCCACACCGGACGCACCCATCAGATCCGCGTGCACCTGGCCTCGATCGGCCATCCGGTGGCGGGCGACGCGACCTACGGCGGAGCGTCGTCCTCGCGCAGGGCTCCGGCGAATGAGGCCCTGCGCGAGCTCGGAAGGCCAGCCCTTCATGCAACTCGTCTGGCATTCATCCATCCCGCGTCCGGCCGGCCCATCTCCTTCGAAGCCCCGCTCCCCCCCGACCTCCAGACGGTGCTCGCGCGCCTCCGCGCCGCCCCCTGACCGCCCTGCTATCATGACGGCCATGGTCCAGGCTCGCCGGCTGTCCAGCCGGCGTGTGTACGACGGCAAGGTTCTCGCCCTCGACGTGGACGACGTGGAGGAGCCGGGCGGCGTACGGGCCGTGCGCGAGGTGGTGCGCCACCGGGGCTCCGTGGCCGCGCTGCCCGTCCACGCCGACGGCCGCGTGGTGCTCGTCCGCCAGTATCGCTACGCCGTGGACGCCGAGGTGTGGGAGCTTCCCGCGGGCCGGCTCGATCCCGGGGAGACGCCGGAGGCGGGAGCGCGGCGGGAAATGGAAGAGGAAGTGGGGCTGCGGGCAGAGGCGATGGAGCCGCTCGTGACCTTCTTCACGACCCCCGGCTTCTGCGACGAGCGGATCCACGTCTTCCGCGCGAGCGGGCTCACGGAGGTCCCGCCCCGCCCCGAGGCGGACGAGCGCATCGAGCCGCGCGCGTTCGACCTCGCGGAGGCGGTGGCCATGATTCGCCGGGGCGAGGTACGGGAGGGCAAGACGCTGATCGCGCTCCTCCTCGAAAGCGAGCGGCGGACAGGCACACAAGGCTCGTGAGCGACGACCGGCGGAAGACCCGACGCCGCAACATCCCATTCGTCCGGAGCGCCGTGCTCGGCGTGCGCGGCCGCAACCACATCGTGGCGGTGCAGGACCTGAGCGCGGACGGGGCCTTCCTCTCCACGCGCCTCGCGATGCAGGACGGGGAGCGGGTGCGCCTGCGCACGATCCTCCCCCGCGACGGCCGCGAGGTCACCATCCCCTGCCAGGTCGTGTGGACGAGCGAGAGGCTGGACGCCCGCTCCGCGAGGCCCGCGGGGGTGGCGGTGCGCTTCGTGGGCATCGACCCCACGATCCAGCGGCGGCTCGCCGAGTTCTCGGAAGAGGGCTTCGCGCCCGGACCGGAGCCGTCGCCCCTCCAGCACTACGAGTACCGCGTGGTGGACGCGGGAGGCATCGTGGCCGACGAGTTGAACCAGCTCGGCCTCGACGGCTGGCAGCTCTCCGCGGCCCTTCCCGCCGGCAACCGCTTCCAGCTGATCTTCCTGCGGCGGCTCTGAAGGCTCAGAACGGACGGGCGAGCGACAGCCAGACGACGAGGGGCAGGCCGAGCCCGGCAAGGGGCACGGCGATGGCCCACACCATTCCCTGCATGGATGCCCCACGCTCGAGCGAGCGAGCGGGAGGCGCTTCGGAGAGGCCGGGCCGGATCCAGACGGCCCCTACGTAAGCGAGGAAGGCTTCGAGGGGCACGAAGAGGAAGAGCACGATCCCGACCTTCAGCGCGAGCCACCGAGGATAGGCCAGCGTCCAGCCGTGGGAGCGCATGGAGGCATAACCGGACAGGACGACGACCAGGAACGAGATGGTCTGGATGACGATCAGGTAATGAAACCGCCTTCGCGCGGCACGCTCGGCGATGGGCCCACGACGCCGAGCTTGCCGCGTGAGAAGGGGATAACTCGTCGCCGCCACCAGCCAGACCAGGGCGGCGGCGACGTGCGTCAGCTCCTCTCCTCGCGGAGGACGATGTGGTTGACGTTGGACCAGGGGACGAAGATGTGGCTGACGACGTTCTCCACGTCGCCGCCTTCCATCACCGTGCGCTGCACCTCGAAGACGATCCCCACGAGGTCCGACCGGACCACCGAGCAGTTGTGCCAGACGTGGTCGCGGATCGCGATCTCCTTCAGGGAAGTTCCCGCGGGGATGCCCTGCGGCTCGGACATGCTCGTCTCCTCTCGCCCGCCGGCGCCTAGTCGTAGTACTCGAGGCCGAGGTGCGTGATCAGGTCCTCGCCGCGCAGGTGGCGCAGCGTGTTCTTGAGCTTCATGAGCTGGATGAAGAGGTCGTGCTCGGGGTAGAGGCCGGGGGCGGTCATGGGGCTCTTGAAGTAGAAGGACAGCCACTCCTGGATCCCGCTCATCCCCGCGCGGGCCGCGAGGTCCATGAAGAGCGCCAGGTCGAGCACGATGGGGGCGGCGAGGATGGAGTCCCGGCAGAGGAAGTCCATCTTGATCTGCATCGGGTAGCCCATCCAGCCGAAGATGTCGATGTTGTCCCAGCCTTCCTTGTTGTCGCCCCGGGGCGGGTAGTAGTTGATGCGCACGACGTGGTGGAACTTGCCGTAGAGGTCGGGGTAGAGGTGCGGCTGCAGGATGTGCTCGAGCACGCCCGAGCTTCGAGACCTCCTTCGATCTTGAAGGATTCGGGGTCGTCCAGCACCTCGCCGTCGCGGTTCCCGAGGATGTTCGTGGAGTACCAGCCGTCGAGGCCGAGGAGGCGCGCCTTGAAGCCGGGGGCGAGCAGCGTCTTCATGAAGGTCTGGCCCGTCTTGAAGTCCTTGCCCGCGAGGGGAGACCCCGTCTTCTTCGCGAGCTCGAGGAGGGCGGGGACGTCCGCGGAGAGGTTGGGAGCGCCGTTCGCGTAGGGGATCCCCGCCTTGATCGCCGCGTAGGCGTAGATCATCGAGGGCGGGATCTCGGGATCGTCGAGCTCGAGGCCGCGCTCGAGCTTCTCCAGGGACGAGTGGACGTCGCCCGCCTGCTTGTAGATCTCGGTGGAGCCGCACCAGACCATGACCAGCCGCGCGAGGCCGTTCTCCTTCTTGAAGCGGAGGATGTCCGCGGTGACCTGCTCCGCGAGGTCGCGCTTGTTCTTGCCCTTCTTGACGCTCTCTCCCTGCAGCTTCTTGACGTACGCGGGGTCGAAGACCGCGGGCCAGGGCCGGACGGTCTCGAGGAACGGCTTCAGGGCCGTCGAGGTGCTCGTTGTTGAGCACGCCCGCCTTGCGGGCGGCCTCGTAGGCGTCGTCCTCGTAGATGTCCCAGCCGCCGAAGACGACGTCCTCCAGGCGGGTGACGGGCACGAACTCCGAGATCTGCGGGTTGCGGCCCTCCGTGCGCTTTCCGAGCCGCACGGTACCCATCTGGGTGAGGCTGCCGATGGGCCGCGACAAGCCCTTGCGGATCGCCTCCACCCCCGCGATGAACGTGGTCGCCACCGCGCCCATGCCGGGCAGAAGCACGCCCAGCCGCCCTTCCGCGGGCGCGATCGTCCGTCCCTTGCCCGTCGTCATGGCTCGTCCTCCGGGAACGCGCATCACGCCCTGCGCGAAATGCGGATCTTACCACACGCGCGAGGCGTCGCGAGGCGTCGGAACTAGGATTGCGCGGAGCGAATGCGGCCCGAGCTCGTCGAGGAACTCGAGGGCGGCGGCGGTGAGCTCGCGGTCGTGGCGAGGGCCGACGAAGCGTCCTTCGACCAGATGGTAGTGAAGTATGCCCGAGCGCGAGAGGTTCTCGTCGGTCTCGAACGAGTAGAACATCAGGACTCGGCTGTCGCGAGGGAGGCCGCTGTCGTCGAAGAAGCCGAAGGTCAAGTTGCGCATGGACGCCGTAGCTGACCGCCCTTCCGGTGATGTTCCTCGTCCCCCGCCCGGGGCTGCGTTCCTGTCGAGAAATCGGAATCTAGTGACCGCGCATCCGCTTGTCAAGACTTCGATTCGTCCCATCCCGCGCCGCTCCGAAGGGTACGACACGCTGGAAGCCGCCTCCCGAGCCGCTTCCAGAGAGTGCTGAGAAAATGCTTGAGCTTTCGTCCCGCGCCGCAACGTCGCGCACGCGCTCACTCGAGGACGACGACGGTAGCGCCCCAGCCGCCGCTCTCCGGCGGGGCGTCGGAGAAGGACGCGACTCCCGGAAGGCGCCCGAGCACGCGCCGCACCTCCGCCCGCTGCACGCCGATGCCTCGACCGTGGACGAGGCGGAGCCGACGGAGCCCGCGCTCGCGGCAGGCGCGGACGTACTCCTCGACGACGGCGGGGACGTCGCGCGGCGCGAAGGCGTGGAGGTCGAGCTCCCCGCTGATCGGGATCAGGACGGGCTCGTCCTCTTCGCTCACCCGCGACGCCCGCGCGCGGCGACGTAGAAGGCGGGCAGGAACTCGCTGTCTCCGAGTTCCAGCCTCCGAAACACCTTGCCGATCGCGTCCCACGTGGAGCCGTCGGGAAGGCTCACCACCATCGGCCAGGCCGAGACGTCCTTCAGGCGGGAACGGGAGGTAGGGACCCATTGCCCCTGCAGCGCGCGCACGAGGACTTCCCCGAGATAGCAACCGAGGACGAAGAGGGCCTCCGCGGCTTCCTCGCCGCTCAGCCCGTCCTCGCGAAGCGTGTCCACGAGGGCGTCCAGGCTCTCGAGGCTGCGCCTCGAGAAGTCGAGCTCGACGTCGTGCTCCTCGCTCGCGAGCTGCACGGCGAGCTGGGCGTGATCGGCCGCGGTCTCGGGCGTCGCGGGAAATCGGAGCTCCAGCTTCACGCGCGACCCGTCAGGCCAGGGCACCCCGCGGCTCGAGGGGGGCCGTCTTCCCCTCCGGGGCAGCCGCGGTCTCCGCCTCCGGCTCGTAGTTGAGGACCGGAGAGAGCCAGCGCTCCACCGTGCGCAGGTCGAGGCCCTTCCGGCGCTGGTAGTCGAGCACCTGGTCGCGCTCGATCTTCCCCACCTGGAAGTAGCGGGACTGCGGATGGGCGAAGTAGAAGCCGCTGACGGAAGCCGCGGGAAGCATCGCGAAGGTCTCGGTGAGGACGATCCCGGCGTTCTTCTCCGCCGCGAGGAGCTCGAAGAGGGCCGGCTTCTCGCTGTGATCCGGTTGCGCGGGATAGCCGGGAGCGGGCCGGATGCCGCGGTATTGCTCGCGGATCAGGTCCTCGGAGGAGAGCGTCTCCTCCCGTCCGTATCCCCAGTCCACGCGCGCCCGCCGGTGCAGCCACTCCGCCAGCGCTTCCGCGAGGCGGTCGGCGAGAGCCTTGGTCATGATCGACCCGTAGTCGTCGTGCGCCCTCTCGAAGGACTGGACGAGGGCGTCGATGCCGATGCCCGTCGTGACCGCGAAGGCTCCGAGGAAGTCGATGCGTCCGGTGTCGCGCGGAGCCACGAAGTCGGCGAGGGCGAGGTTCTGCTCCGCTTCTCCCTTGTCCATCTGCTGGCGGAGCGTGTGCAGAGTCGCGAGGAGGCCCGTGCGCGACTCGTCCCTGTAGAGCTCGATGTCGTCGCCCACGGCGTTCGCGGGGAAGAAGCCGTAGGCGGCGCGCGCGGTGAGGCGCTTCTCGTCCACGATCTTCCGGAGCAGCGACTGCGCGTCGTCGAAGACCTCGCGCGCCCGCGCGCCCCATTCCTCGTTCTCGAAGATGCGGGGGTAGGTGCCCTTGAGCTCCCAGGCATGAAAGAAGGGCGACCAGTCGATCAGGGGGACGAGCTCGCCGAGGGGCACCTCGAGCGACCGCACCCCCGTGAAGGAAGGGCGAGGGATCTCGTAGCCCGCCCAGTCGATCTTCAGGCGACGCCGCCTCGCCTCCTCCAGCGAGAGGAGGGGCTTCGCCGACCGCTTCTGCTCGTGCTCGTGGCGCAGCTTCTCCTGGGCGAGGCGGTTCTGCGCGGCGAACGCCTCCCGCGCCTGGGCGCTCTTGAGCTGTCCCACCACCGTGACCGCCCGCGAAGCGTCCAGGACGTGGACCACGGCCTTCTTGTAGGCGGGAGCGATCTTCACCGCGGTGTGGGCCTTGCTCGTCGTCGCCCCCCCGATCAGCAGGGGAAGCTCGAAGCCCTCCCGCTCCATCTCGCGGGCCACGTGGACCATCTCGTCGAGCGAGGGGGTGATGAGCCCGGAGAGCCCGACGACGTCGGCGCCGATCTCGCGAGCCGTCTTCAGGATCTTGTCCGCGGACACCATCACCCCGAGGTCCACGACCTCGTAGTTGTTGCACGCGAGGACCACCCCCACGATGTTCTTGCCGATGTCGTGGACGTCGCCCTTCACGGTGGCGAGCAGGATCTTGGCTTCCGCCTTCCTTGCTCCCGCCTTCTCCGCTTCCAGGAAGGGGGTGAGATAGGCCACGGCCTTCTTCATCACCCGGGCGCTCTTCACCACCTGGGGGAGGAACATCTTGCCGGAGCCGAAGAGGTCGCCCACCACGTTCATGCCGTCCATGAGCGGGCCTTCGATGACGGCGAGGGGCCGGCCCAGCTTCGTCCGCGCCTCCTCGGCGTCGGCGTCGATGTGGTCCACGATGCCCTTGACGAGCGCGTGCTTCAGCCGCTCCTCCACGGGCGCCGCCCTCCACGCGTCCTCCTGGACGGCGGCCCGCGCCGTCCCCTTCACGGAGTCCGCGAAGACGACGAGCCTTTCCGTGGCGTCCGGCCGGCGGTTCAGGAGGACGTCTTCCACGAGCTCGAGAAGGTCCTTGGGAATCTCCGCGTAGAGCCCGAGCTGCCCCGCGTTGACGATCCCCATGTCCATCCCCGCCTTGATCGCGTGGTAGAGGAAGGCGGAGTGCATGGCCTCGCGCACGGCGTTGTTGCCCCGGAAGGAGAAGGAGATGTTCGACACTCCCCCGCTCACCTTCACTCCCGGGAGCTCGGCCTTGATCCGGCGGGTGGCCTCGATGAAAGCCACGGCGTACTCGTTGTGCTCATCGATCCCGGTGGCCACGGTGAGGATGTTCGGGTCCACCACGATGTCCTCGGCCAGGAAGCCCACCTCGTCGATCAGGATCCGGCAGGCGCGGGTGAGGATCTCGACCTTCCGCTCCGTGGAATCGGCCTGCCCCTTCTCGTCGAAGGCCATCACCACGACCCCCGCCCCGTAGCGGCGGATCGTGCGGGCGTGCTCCTTGAAGACCTCCTCGCCCTCTTTCAGCGAGATCGAGTTGACGATGCCCTTCCCCTGGAGGCACTTGAGCCCCGCCTCGAGCACGCTCCACTTCGAGCTGTCGATCATCACGGGGATGCGCGCGACGTCCGTCTCCGCCGCCACCAGGTTCAGGAAGCGGGTCATCGCCTTTTCGGAGTCGAGCATCCCCTCGTCCATGTTCACGTCGAGGATCTGGGCTCCTCCCTCGACCTGCTGGCGGGCCACCGCGATCGCCTCCTCGTACTGGCCGGCCTGGATGAGCTTCGAGAACTTCGGGGAGCCCGTGACGTTGGTCCGCTCTCCCACGTTCACGAAGTTCGAGTCGGGACGGATGACGAAGGGCTCGAGGCCCGAGAAGCGGCTCAAGGCCGGGATGCGGTTCAGGACGTGCGGCTTGACGCCCCGCACCGCCTCCGCGATCTTCCGGATGTGCGCGGGCGTCGTCCCGCAGCAGCCCCCGAGCATGTTCACGAACCCCGCCTCCGCGAACTCGCGGAGGTCCGCGGACATCCGATCCGGGGTCTCGTCGAACCCGCCGAAGGCGTTGGGGAGCCCCGCGTTCGGGTAGCAGGAGACGTAGAGGGGCGTCACCGTAGCGAGCTCCTCGATGTACGGCCTCATCTGCTTCGGGCCGAGCGAGCAGTTGATCCCCACCGAGAAGAGCCGGGCGTGGGAGACGGCGATCCAGAACGCCTCCACCGTCTGCGCCGCGAGATTGCGCCCGCCGTCGAAGATCGTGACCGAGGCCATCACCGGCACCCGCCGGCCCCGGACGTCGAAGGCCCGCTCGATGCCCACGAGCGCGGCTTTCCCGTTCAGCGTGTCGAAGATCGTCTCCACGAGCAGGAGGTCGACCCCCCCGTCCATGAGGGCGAGGGCCTGCTCGTGGTACGCGGCTTCCAGCTCGTCGAACGTGACGGCGCGGGCCCCGGGATCGTTGGCGTCGCGGGAGAGGGACGCGCTCTTGGTGGTGGGGCCGAAAGCACCCGCGAGCCAGACGAGCCGGCCCGCGTCCGCGACGTAGCGGTCCACGGCGCGCCGGGCGGCTTCGGCGGCGCCCCGGCTCATCTCGCCCGCCACCGACTCCAGGCCGTAGTCCCCCTGCGAGATGCGGTTGGAGCTGAACGTGTTCGTCTCGATGAGGTCGGCTCCCGCCTCCATGTACTCGCGGTGGATCGCCTCGAGCACGTCCGGCCGCGTGAGGGCGAGGACGTCGTGGTTCCCCTTCAGATCCTTGGGATGGTCCTTGAAACGCTCGCCCCGGTAATCCGCCTCGGACAGGCCGCGGGCCTGCACCATCGTCCCCATCGCACCGTCGATGACGACGATTCGCTCCGCGAGCAGCGCTCTGAGCGCCTCGATCCGGTCTTGCACGGGCCCCGCCATCCGACTAGTTTAACAGGGCAGCGGCCTCGAGACCGGTTTGACCCCCGAGAAGCGCGCCGCTAGCGTACCCTCCATGCCCTTCTTGCGTGTTCTCGGCTCCCTCGTGCTCGCCTTGGCCTCCACGACCGCGTCCTCGCGGGCGGATTGGGCGCAGTGGGGAGGGCCGGGCCGGGACTTCCACGTCCGCACGGAAGCCGCGACGTGGCCCGAGGAAGGACCGCGCATCGTCTGGCAGCGCCCTTTGGACGCCGGCTATTCCGCCGTGGTCGAGAAGGACGGCGTGCTCTACACGCTCGGCCGCAAGGACGAGACGGAGCGCGTCTTCGCGATCTCCGCGGAGACGGGCAAGACCGTCTGGACCTACGACTATCCGGCTCCCCTGCCCGAGTGGATGCGCACCAACCACGGGATCGGCCCGCGCAGCACGCCCCTCGTCACCGAGAAGTCGCTGTTCACCGTCGGCATCAACGGGACGCTTCTCTGCCTGGACCGCGCGACGGGAACGCTGCGTTGGAAGGACGAGCTGGTGAGCGGCCGCGGGGGCAGCCGCAACACGAGAGGTTACGCGGCGAGCCCGATGGCCCTCGGCGACCTGCTTGTCCTCCCCGTGGGCGGCAAAGGGCAGTCGCTCGTGGCCTTTCGCCAAAAGGACGGCTCGGTGGCCTGGCAGTCCGGCGACTTCGGGAGCGCGCTCTCCTCGCCGTTCCTGATCGAGCTCGAGGGACGGCGCCAGATCGTGGCGCTCCTCAACGGCGTCGTGGCCGGCTTCGATCCCGCATCCGGCGGGCTGCTCTGGAGGCACCCGCACGGCGGGGAGGGCGACAGGAACGTCAGCACTCCCGTCTGGGGAGACGACCGTCTGCTCTTCGTGAGCTCCGCGTACGGCGGGGGGAGCCGCGTCATCCGCCTCGTGCCCAAGCCGGAGAAGACCGGGGTCGAGCAGCTCTGGGCCGACGAGCAGGTGCGGGTCATGTTCACGAACGCCCTCCGGATCGAGGGCCACGTCTACGCCTCGAGCGGGGACTTCGGCCCGATTCCCTTGACGGCGGTAGACGTCAAGACGGGGACTGTGACGTGGCGGGATCGAGCCTTTGCCCGCGCGAATCTCGTGAGGATGGGCAGCCGGGTGCTCGTCCTGGACGAAAAGGGATCGCTCGGCCTCGTGACCCTGTCCCCGAAGGGCCTCGAGGTCCACTCGCGCATGCAGCTCGCGGACGACCTCGCCTGGACGGCGCCTTCCGTGGTGGGCCGTCGTGCCTACGTCCGGACGGTGGGGACGCTCTTCGCGCTGGAGCTGCCCTAGACGAGGCTCGCGAAGTCGTCCGTGGCCTGGACGAGCGCGCTCAAAATGCCCGGCTCCTTGATGCTGTGGCCGGCGTCGGGCACGAGGACGAGCTTGGACTTCGGCCAGCGCTTGTGCAGCTCCCAGGCGCTCGCCGCGGGGCAGACGACGTCGTAGCGCCCCTGGACGATCACTCCGGGCAGGTGGGCGATCTTGTGGGCGTCCTCCAGCAGCTGCCCCTCGCGCTCCAGGAACGCCCCGTTCACGAAGTAGTGGCACTCGATGCGGGCGAACGCGTCCGCGAAGGCGTCGGCGCCGAACCGCGCGACGTAGTCGGGATCGGGGAAGAGCTTGCTCGTCGTGCCCTCCCAGATCGACCACGACCGGGCCGCCGCCGCGCGCACCGCGGGGTCGGGCGAGGTGAGGCGCCGGTAGTAGGCGCTCATGAGGTCGCCCCGCTCCACCTCGGGGATGGGCTTCAGGTACTCGTCCCAGGCGTCCGGGAAGAGCCAGCTCGCTCCCTCCTGGTAGAACCAGAGGAGCTCCTTGCGGCGCAGCAGGAAGATCCCGCGCAGCACGAGGGCGGTGCAGCGGTCGGGGTGCTTCTGGGCGTAGGCGAGCGCGAGGGTGCTTCCCCAGCTCCCTCCGAACACGAGCCACTTGTCGATCCGCAGGTGCTCGCGCAGCCGCTCGATGTCGGCCACGAGGTCCCACGTCGTGTTCTCGCGCAGCTCGGCGGGGGGCGTGCTCTTTCCGCTGCCCCGCTGGTCGAAGAGGGCGACGTGCCACCGCTCGGGGTGGAAGTAGCGCCTATAGTCCGGATCGAGTCCGCCCCCGGGGCCGCCGTGGAGGAAGACGGCTTTCCTGCCCTTCGGATTCCCCGTCTGCTCGTAGTGGACGCGGTGCAGCTCGGACACCTGCAGGAAGCCGTCGTCGAACGGCTCGAGAGGCGGGTAGAGCGCGCGCACTCAGGAGGGTTTGGTGTCGTCCGAGACCGGGACCGGAGCCGGGGCGGGGCTGGGCGCGTAGGTGAAGGCCAAGGCCTCGCCGTCGAGCCCGATGACGACCGTCCCCCCGTGCTCGAGCTGGCCGAAGAGGATCTCGTCGGTCAGGGGGTTGCGGACCTCGGTCTGCACCAGCCGGTTGAGCGGCCGGGCTCCGAAGACGGGGTCGAATCCCTTGCGGGCGAGGTGGGCCCGCGCCTCCGGCCGGAGCTCGATCGCGACCTTCCGCTCCCGGAGCTGGGCCTCCAGCTCGAGCACGAACTTGTCCACGATCGTCTCCATGACCTCGAGGGTCAGTTGCTTGAAGCTGACGATCGCGTCCAGCCGGTTCCGGAACTCCGGGGTGAAGATCCTCTCGATCGCGTGCTTGCCGCGGGACTTGGCGTCGCGGGCGCGGTCGCCCGCGAACCCGATGGCCGCCGCCGACATCTCGCGTGATCCCGCGTTGGACGTCATGATGACGATCACCTGGCGGAAGTCGGCCTTTCGTCCCGTGTTGTCCGTGAGGGTCGCGTGGTCCATCACCTGCAGCAGGATGTTCATGAGGTCGGGGTGCGCCTTCTCGATCTCGTCGAGCAGCACCACGGAATAGGGATGCTGGCGCACCGCGTCCACGAGCAGCCCTCCCTGCTCGAACCCCACGTATCCCGGAGGAGCCCCGATGAGGCGGGCCACCGCGTGCTTCTCGGCGAACTCGCTCATGTCGTAGCGGTGGAACTCGTTGCCCAGGTGCTTGGCGAGCTGCTTCGCGAGCTCCGTCTTGCCGACACCGGTGGGACCGGTGAAGAGGAAGGAGCCCGCGGGACGCTCGGGGGGACCGAGACCAGCACGCGAGCGCTTGATCGCCCCCGCCACCGTCTCCACCGCGTCGTCCTGGCCGTAGACCACGCGCTTCAACGCGTCCGCGAGCGTGCGGAGCCGCTCCCGGTCGCTGCTCGAGGCCTGCGACTCCGGGATGCGGGCCATGCGCGCGACCACCCGCTCGACCTCCGGAACACCCACCACCCGCCGGCCGTCGTCCGGCGGATGGAGCCGAAGCGCCGCTCCCGCCTCGTCGAGCACGTCGATCGCGCTGTCGGGCAGGCGCAGGTCGCGGAGGTGACGGCGGGCGAGACGGGCCGCCGCCTCCAGGGCGTCGTCCGTGTAGGTGACCTCGTGGTACTCCGCGTAGCGGGTGCGGAGGCCGGTGAGGATCCGGACCGTATCGCCCTCGTTCGGCTCGTCCACGTCGATCCGCTGCACGCGACGGGCGAGGGCCCGGTCGCGCTCCACGTGCTTGAACTCCTCGAAGGTGGTGGAGCCCATGAGCCGGACCTCGCCCTCCGTGAGGATGGGCTTGATCAGGTTCGCGAGGTCCATGGTGCCGCCGGTGGTCGCTCCGGCCCCCACCATCGTGTGCATCTCGTCGATGAAGAGGATGGGCTTCGTGCGCTTCTTGAGCGCGCGGATCACCGCCTTGAAGCGCTCCTCGAAGTCGCCGCGGTAGCGCGTGCCCGCGAGGAGCGATCCCGTGTCGAGGGCGAACACCTCCGCCCCCTTCAGCACCTCGGGACAGTCGTCCTGGAGGAGGCGCTGGGCCAGCCCCTCCACGATCGCGGTCTTGCCCACGCCGGGCTCCCCCACGAACACCGGGTTGTTCTTGCGCCTCCGGCACAGCACCTCGAGGGCCCGGCCCATCTCCTTCGCGCGCCCGATCACGGGATCGAGCTTGCCCTGCCCCGCCCGCTCGGTGAGGTTCGAGGCGTAGGCGGCGAGGGGATCGCGCGATCCCGGCCGTCCCTCCTCGCCCTCCCCTCCCGGGGCGAGGTCGGGCTCTCCCTCGGGGCTCTTGCGGATGCCGTGGGAGATGTAGTTCAGGACGTCGAGCCGCGTCACCCCCTGGGCGGCGAGGAGGTCCACCGCGTGGGAGCGCGGCTCCCGCAGGAGGGCGGCGAGCACGTCCCCCACGTCGGCCTCCGCCTTGCCCGCGCTCTGCACGTGAACGACCGCCGTCTGTAGCACGCGCTTGAAGGCCACCGTCTGCTGGGGGGCCCGGCGCGAGCCCGGAGGGATCTTGTCGAGCGTCTGCTCGAGAAACGTTTCGAGCTCCTTCTTGACCTTCAGGACGTCGGCGCCCGCGGCGGCGAGGATGTCCTCCCCGAGGGGGTC
Organism: uncultured Acidobacteriota bacterium; assembly: GCA_963742595.1. Taxonomy (GTDB): domain Bacteria; phylum Acidobacteriota; class Vicinamibacteria; order Fen-336; family Fen-336; genus CAVPGH01. The sequence continues at coordinate 1,418,219 of CAVUMT010000005.1, forward strand.
GTGGGCGGCCGCGAAGAGGAGGTGCTCGAGTGTGAGGTCGGTGTGCCGGCGGGCGAGCGCCTCCCGGGCCGCCACGTTCAGCACGCGTTCGAGGGACGCGGTGAACATGGGTCAGGCCTCCTCGAGCCCGGCCCGGAGGGGGAAGCCTTCCTTGCGCGCCATGTCGTGCACCGTCGTCACCTTCGTCTCCGCCACCTCATAAGTGTACGCCCCGCAGACCCCGCGTCCACGCCGGTGCACGTCCAGCATGATCCGGAAGGCCTCCTCCGTGCCCTTCTGGAACACCGCCTCCAAGACGTGTACCACGAACTCCATCGTCGTGTAGTCGTCGTTGTAGAGGATGACGTGGAAGAGCTGGGGACGCTTGGTCGTTTCCTTCGGCTTCTCCAGGACGTCGCCACCGGTCCGGGGTCCGCTCTTCGCCACCCCGCTATTTTAGCGAAGGCTGGTGGTTCACGAGGCTCTGAGAGGCGATGGCGGAAGCGCGTGAGAATCGAACTCACCGCCCCGGGGGTCAGCCCGGGGCCGGACGGCTTTGAAGGCCGCGCAGGTCACCAGACCCGAATCGCTTCCAGCGGGGGTAGCTCAACACACTCCGGGGGCAATCTCCAAGCGTGGGGTCCACGAGTGTGAGCGGGCGCTCACGACCCTCCTGGACATTGCGGCTAGAATCCTTCCGGAACCCGGATGCCCGGAACCTCGCGGAGGGCCACCAGGAGAGTAGCGCGCCTTCGGCGAGGCGTCGGAACGCCCGTCATCCGGCGCCGCCTGCGCATGCCCAGCCGCCGAGAGGCCATCGCCCCCACCGTCGATCGAATCCTCGACGCGTCGAAAGCGGCGGGGATTTCCCGCGAACGACGGCTCGACCTCGCGGTGGCCTTGAGCGAGGCCCTCTCCAACGCGGCCGTGCACGGCAACAAGCTGCGCCCAGGCTCGAAGGTCGCGATCACCGTGACCGTGGTCGCGGGGCGCGAGGTCACCGTATCTGTCAAGGACTCGGGCGGGGGATACGACCACTCGACGCTCGTCGATCCGACCGAGAGCGAGAACCTCCTCGCTCCGAGCGGCCGCGGTGTTTTCCTCATGAGGCGCCTCGTGGACCGTCTGGAGATCGAGCCTCCGGGCAATGGCGTGCGTCTCACGATGCGCGCTCGCCGCTAGCCCCACTCTCCTTCCGTTCAAACTACTGGATCGACTGTCGCTTGCAGAGTCCGTTAGACTTGAGCGAATACGCAAGCGAGCATGGGAACCGAAACCAACCCGCTTCCCGTCCCAAGCGCCGAACACGACGTCGTCGCGCTCCGCTTCGGTCCCTTCGAGCTCGACCTCAGGAGCGGCGAGATGCGTCGCGCGGGCGTGCTCGTGCGCCTGCAGCCCCAGCCCTTCAAGGTGCTCGCCCTTCTCGCGGTGCGCCCGGGCGAGCTCGTCACGCGCGAGGAGATCCAGAAGGAGGTGTGGCCCGTCGGGACCTTCGTGGATTTCGAGCAGTCGTTGAACTTCTGCATACGCCAGATCCGCAGCGCGCTCGGCGACTCCGCGCTCTCCCCGCGGTTCGTGGAGACGCTGCCGCGGCGCGGCTACCGCTTCAACTTCGGCCCCGTGGAGACCGTCCGCGCGCCCGGAGCGATCCTCGAATGGCGTCGCCCCGCTCCCCTCCTCGAGGCCGCGGAGCCGGCGGCAGGGGACCCCGTCACCCCTCGCCCCCGGATCGCCCGTGGCCTGATCCTCGCGGTGGTGGCGTTCTCCGTGGGCGCGCTCGCCCTGTCCCTGTACCTGGCCCGGCATCCGCGTCCCCCGGAGGCCGAGGCGAGCTTCCACCGGCTGACCTATCGCCGGGGGTCCGTGGAATCGGCGCGCTTCGCCGCCGACGGCCAGGTGGTCTACAGCGCGTCGTTCGAGGGCCGGCCCGCGGTCACGCTCCTCTCGCGATTCGAGACGCGCGAGCTCCGCCCTCTCGCCACGGACGCCACCCACATCGTCGGCATCTCGCCGCAGGGCGAGATGGCCTTCCTCCGCGACGGAACGCTCGCGCGCGCTCCCATCGCGGGGGGCCCCGCCAAGGAGATCCTCGACCGCGTGGACAAGGCGGACTGGAGCGCCGACGGCACCGAGTTCGTCGTGGTCCGCGGGGGCCACACGCCGTCCAAGATCGAGTTCCCGGTGGGCACCGTCCTCTGCGAGGCGCTCTGGCCCACCCACCTCCGCATCTCTCCGGACGGGGAGCGCGTCGCCTTCCTCGAGCACCCGCTCCCCGGCGACGACCGCGGGCGGGTGGCCGTGGTGGACAAGGGCGGGCGGCGGAAGATCCTCACCGAGGACTTCGCGAGCGCGTCCGGCCTCGCCTGGTCGCCGAAGAGCGACGAGGTCTACTTCACGGCGGCCAAGGTGGGGGCGGACGCCTCCCTCCACGCGGTGACGCTCGACGGGCGCGTGCGCACGGTGCTCCCGGCGATGGGCCGGCTCGTGCTCCACGACATCTCGCCCCAGGGACGGCTGCTCATGGAGCGCATGAGCCTCCGCCACGAGATCCGCTTCCGCCGCCTCGCGGAGAAGGAGGAGCGCGACCTCTCCTGGCTGGACCTCTCCGCCGCCGCCGACCTCTCTCCGGACGGGGACACCCTGCTCTTCTACGAGAGCGGCGAGGGCGGCGGGCCCGAGTACTCGATCTTCCTCCGCAAGACGGACGGCTCGCTTCCCGTGCGGCTCGGCCCCGGCCGCGCCAACGGCCTGTCCCCGGACGGGAAGTGGGCGCTCTCGATTCCCCTCCTCGACCCCGGCCGCATCGACGTCGTGCCCACGGGGCCGGGAGAGATCCGCTCGGTGCGCAACCCCGGCGTGACCCAGTACGACAGCGCGGGCTTCGTGGGCGACGGGAAGACGATCTTCTTCACCGAGCGCAAGGCCAACGGCAGGCCGCGCGCTTTCTACCAGGACCTCGCGGGCGGCCCGCCGCGCCCCGTGCTGCCCGAGGGCGTGTGGGTGGGACGGAGCTCCTTCTCCGCGGACGGCCGCACGGCCGCCGGACTCTGCCCGGGGGAGCGCGACACCCTCTGCACGTTCCCGGTGGGAGGAGGCGAGCCGCGGCCCGTGCCCGGCCTCGCGCCCGGCGCCCACGTCGCGGGCTGGGATTCCTCCGGCCGCCTCTACGTCCACCGCCCGGGCCCCGTCCCCGTGGCGATCATCTCCAGAGTCGACCCCGAAACCGGACGGACGGAGCCCTGGGCCGAGCTCGCCCCGCCCGACGTCACCGGCGTCGTGAGGATCAGCCGCGTCGTGGTGTCGCGTAGCGGAAACGCCTACGCGTACTCATACCAGCGCCGCCTCTCCGACCTCTACGTCGTCGAGGGCGTGCGGTAGCGCCACTTCGGACACTCCGGCTCGCGAGGTCAGCGCCGGGGATATTTGTTGGTTTGTGCGCTACGTCACAGGAGTGACCCTGGCCGCGGCCTAATGTCTCGGGCAAGAGGTCCCGCCTCGTTCACAACCGCGGCGGCAGTTCGGCCTCGTTGGCATCGGGTCCCCCTCGCCGGTCTCTCGGCGTTGGCGCGCGGTTGCTCAGAGCAGATTCTGTTCGTGGCACCGCTTCGTGCCGCCAGGGAGACCCTCCATGTCCCTGCCATTCAAGGCAGCGCCGCTCGTCGCGCTGCTCGTCTCGACGTACCCGCTGTCCGCGCAAGTCCTCGGTCCGGGCCACGCCGCCGCCGCTCAGGCGACGGCGCCCTCTGCGCCCACGCTGCACAGCAACGCTCCGGCCGACCGGCTGCGCTACTGGAACACGATCGCCGTCGACGCCAGCGGGCGCGACCACACGCCGCCGGGGCCGGGCGACGACTGGGAGTCCGGCGCCCAGCCCGGGCCCGGCCGCTCCGCGCGCGCCATGGCCATCGTCCACATCGCGATCTACGACGCCGTCAACTCCATCCGGGGAGGCTACGAGAGCTACACCCGCATCCCCTCCACGTTCGGGAACGCCTCGGTGGACGCCGCGATCGCCCAGGCCGCCCGCGACACGCTCGTAGCGCTCTTCCCGTCGCAGCGGGCGCTCTTCAACCGCCTGCTCGTCCAGGACCTGGTTCGCATGCCGGGCGGCCCTCTGGCGAAGGCGCGCGGCGTCGTCGCGGGTCGCCGTGCCGCGGCCGCCATTCTCGCTCTCCGCGAGGATGACGGCTCGGATCATCCCGAACCGGGGATGGGGAGCGATTACGTTCCGGGCAACGGCCCCGGGATCTGGCGACAGGACCCGATCAGCCTGTTGCCGGTGGCGCTGGGCGCGCACTGGGGCGAGGTCAAGCCCTTCGTGCTCCGGTCGGGCAACCAGTTCCGCGTGCCCCCGCCTCCCGCCATGTCCAGCTCGCAGTACACGGCGGCCTACCGGGAGGTCGCAGCGCCTCGGCGGCGACGACATCGTGACGCCCACCGAGCGCACCGAAGACCAGACGGAAGCGGGCATCTACTGGGCGTACGACGGGACCCCGAGCCTCTGCGCGCCCCCGCGGCTCTACAACCAGATCGCGACCACGGTCACCCGTCACGTCACGGACGTCAGCCAGGTCGCGCGCCTGTACGCGCTCATCAACGTCGCGATGGCGGACGCCGGCGTCGCGATCTGGGAGTCCAAGTACCACTACAAGTTCTGGCGCCCGGTAGCGGGAATCCGCGAGTCGGACCCGGGCTCCGGACCCAGCGGACTCGGCGACAGCAACCCCGCGACGCAGGGCGACCCGAACTACTCCCCGCTCGGGGCTCCCGCGAGCAATCTCACGGGCCCGAACTTCACGCCTCCGTTCCCCGCGTACCCCTCGGGCCACGCGGGCTTCGGCGGCTCCCTCTTCCAGATCCTGCGCAACTTGTTCGGAACGGACCGAGTCACCTTCACGTTCGTCTCGGACGAGCTCAACGGCGTCACGGTCGACAACGAGGGGAACGTCCGGCCGCTTCGCCCGAGAACGTTCGCGTCCTTCTCCCAGGCGGAGGAGGAGAACGGCCAGAGCCGCATCTACCTGGGCATCCACTGGTCGTTCGACAAGACCAAGGGCATCGCGCAGGGAAGGCAGGTGGCGAACTACGTGTTCACCCACGCCTTCAGGCGTCGTCCCTAGGGCTCCGCGGGGACGCGGGAGGCGAGGTCGGGGGAGGGCGTCTCCACTCGTCGATGAGCGAGGCCACGAGCGCCGTCCAGCCCGTCTGGTGCGACGCTCCCAGCCCCACTCCCGTGTCCCCGTGGAAGTATTCGAAGAAGAGGAGGAGGTCCCGCCAGTGGGGGTCCTCCTGGAACTTCCTCACGTCTCCGTGGACGGGCCGGCGACCCGAGGCGTCGCGCGTGAAGATGCGGATCAGCCGGTCCGCGAGCTCCTGCGCGACCTCCCATAGCGCGAGATCGCGCCCGGCGTCGCCTCCCGCCCGCACCTTGAGACCGGGGCCGTAGGCGGTGCCGAGCTTCCGGATGGATTCGATCATGAGGAACGAGGTCGGGAACCAGATCGGTCCCCGCCAGTTCGAGTTGCCGCCCTTGATCTTCGTTTCCGCCTCCGCGGGCTCGTACCGGACCTCGGAAGCCCCCAGACGAAACGGGTGCTCGGCGTGGCAGCGGGAGAGGCTGCGCAGGCCGTAGGGAGAGAGGAACTCCGTCGGCTCGAGGGCGCGCGCGAGCAGGCGCTTCATCTGCGGCTCGTCCACGATCGCGAGCACGTGGACGCGCTGCCCGTCGCGCTCCACCGGGTAGCAGACGTTCTGGGCGAGCTCCGGCTGGTTGGCGAGGAACCACTCGAAGTTCTTCCGGAACTCCGCGAAGGGGTGGATCCACCTGTCCTCGAGCCGCTCGATGGCGTAGAGGGGGATGAGGCCCACGAGCGAGCGCACGCGGATCTTCTCGAACCCTCCGTCCGGATAGCGGAGGACGTCGTAGAAGAACCCGTCCTCTTCGTCCCAGAGCTGGTAGTTGCGCCCGCCCATCTTCTTCATGGCGAGCGGCGACGTACATGTAGTGCTGGAAGAACTTCGTGGCGAGCCCCTCGTAGACCGGGTTCTCGCGGGCGAGCTCGAGGGCGATGCGCATGAGGTTCAGGCAGAGCATGCCCATCCAGCCCGTGGCGTCCGACTGCTCGAGCACCGCCCCGTCGGGAAGCGGCTCGCTGCGGTCGATGAGCGTGATGTTGTCGAGCCCCAGGAAGCCGCCCTCGAAGATGTTGTTGCCCTCGCGGTCCACCTTGTTCACCCACCACGCGAAGTTGATCAGGAGCTTGTGGAAGCAACGCTCGAGGAACGCGCGGTCCGCCACCCCCGAGCGGATGCGGTCCATGTTGTAGACGCGCCAGACCGCCCATGCCTGCACGGGCGGGTTCAGGTCGGAGAACTCCCACTCGTAGGCGGGGATCTGGCCCGAAGGGTGCTGGAACTGCTCGAAGAGGAGGAGCCAGAGCTGCTCCTTGGCGAACTGCCGCGTCCACGAGGGCGAGGGCCACGGCCTGGAAGGCGAGGTCCCAGGCCGCGAACCACGGGTACTCCCACTTGTCGGGCATGGACATGACCCGCATCGAGTTCAGGTGGCGCCAGTGGACGTTGCGGATCTGCTTGCGGGAGGCCGGAGGGGGCCAGCGCGGGATTGTCGCCGTCGCAGCCACTGGCGCACGTCGAAGAGGTAGATCTGCTTCGACCAGAGGAGGCCGGCGAGGGCCTGGCGCTGGACGAGCTTCTCGTCGGCGGTGGCGCCCGGAGGCTGGATCGACAGCGTAGAACTCGTCGGCCTCGGCCTTGCGCGCGTCGACGATCGCGTCGACGTCGGCCAGAGGGTCCGAGAGACGCTCCGGCGGTGAGCCGCAGCCGGAGCACGACCGGAGCCTCCGGCGGGGACGACGGCGCCGGTAGTCGCACGCAGGCCTTCGTGCCGAGCTCGTCGGGGTTCACGCAGTCCTCGCCGTTCACGACGTGCCGGTGGAACGCGTCCTTGACGTAGGGACGGCGGCTTCGCGCCAGGGGCCCGAACACGCGGGCGGCGTTCGTCTCGTTGTACGTGAAGAGCGGCCGCCCCTCTCCGGGAGCGTAGAGGTGTCGCGCGCCCGAGACGATAGGAAGGGCAGGCCTCGGACGGGGTCGGCCGACGCGGTCGTCGGCGACGACGGTGAGGGCGCCGCCGACCGCCTCCCCCGTTCGGATGTACGGCTCGGCGGTCGCTTCTCCCGCTCCACGCCCAGGTGTTGCGGAACCAGAGGTGGGGCAGCAGGTGGAGCGGCGCCGCTTCGGGGCCACGGTTCCAGGCCGTGATGCGGATCGCGATGTCCTCGGGGTCGGCCTTCGCGTACTCCACGAAGACGTCGAAGTAGCGGTCGTCGTCGAAGATCCCGGTGTCCAGGAGCTCGAACTCGGGCCCGCGTCCTTCCCGCCGCCGGTTCTCGTCGACGAGCCGCCGTAGGGATACTCGCGCCTGCGGGTACTTGTAGAGCGCACTTCATGTACGAGTGGGTAGGCGTGTTGTCGAGGTAGAAGTAGTACTCCTTGACGTCCTCTCCGTGGTTTCCCTCGGCGGGGACGAGGCCGAAGAGGCGCTCCTTCAGGATGGGATCGCGCTCGTTCCAGAGAGCGAGGGCGAAGACGAGGACCTGGTAGCGGTCGCAGATCCCGACGAGGCCGTCCTCGCCCCAGCGATAGGCCTTGCTGCGGGCGAGGTCGTGGGGAAAATAGCCCCAGGCGTCGCCGTCCGGGCTGTAGTCCTCCCGGACGGTGCCCCAGGCCCGATCGGCGACATAGGGACCCCAGCGTCGCCAACCCGACCGGTCGTCGGAGACGGACAAGAGCCGCTCGTGCTCGCGCGTCGCCGCCATCCGGTCTATGCTACCCGCGCAGGGCTTCGTACGGAGCCGGAGGAGAGGTGCGGACAGCGGTGGACCTCGAGGCGAAGCTGGAGCTGCTCAGGGGAACGGAGCTCCTGGGTGCTTTGTCGGACAGCGACTTGCGCCATCTCGTCGACGAATGCGCGGAAATCACCCTTGATCCCGGAGAATGCATCTTCGAGGAGGGGGAGGAGGGCAGGTCCCTCTACCTCGTTCTCTCCGGGACCGTGGAGGTCAGCAAGCAGGGAAAAAAGATCGCCGAGGGCCGGTCCGGCGACTACTTCGGAGAGATGGCGCTCATCGAGAAGAAGGAGCGCTCCGCGACCCTCTGCGCCCTGGGCTCGGCCGTGGTCCTGGAGATACCGGAGCCCCAGTACCTGAGCTACATCGCCAAGAACCCCCAGGCCCTCCTCGCCCTTCTCCGCACCCTTTCCGACCGCTCGCGCCACGACCTCGACACCCTGGCCGAGGAGCACCGGAAGCTCCAGCGCTACGCGCAGGACGTGGAGGACGCCAACCTCGAGCTGAACGAGATCCGCCGTCAGCTCGAGGTCAACAACCGGAAGCTGGAGCGCCTCTCCACCCTGGACACGCTCACCGGGCTCGCCAACCGACGCCGCTTCGACGAGGCCCTGCTGCAGGAATGGCGGCGGGCCGCGCGCGACGCGGGCTCGCTCTCCCTCATCTTCTGCGACATCGATTTCTTCAAGGGCTACAACGACAGCTACGGACACCAGGCGGGGGACGAGTGCCTGCACCAGGTGGCGCGCGCCCTCGCGGAGGTGGTGAACCGGCCCGCCGACCTCGCCGCCCGCTACGGGGGGGAGGAGTTCGTCATCCTCCTCGTGGACACGGTACTCGAGGGCGCGGCCTTCCTCGCCGAGCGCATGCGCGCGCGCATCGAGTCGCTCCACATCGCGCACCGCTCGTCGGGCTTGGGGGCCTTCCTCACCGCGAGCTTCGGAGTCGCCTCCCTCATCCCCCGCCCCGGCCTCCGGCCCGAGGACTTGATCGCCCTCGCCGACCACGCGCTCTACGCGGCCAAGCAACAGGGCCGCAACCGCGTGGTGGCGAGCGGGGCCCTCGACGCGCCCGCCGCCCCTTTCGAGACCTGAGGCCGCCTAGCTCCAGCGGAACAGGCGCAGCCCGAGCAGGAAGCTGACGCCGCCCCAGACCGCGAGCAGCAGGAGCCGGGACGACTGCGAAGCGAGCGTCGCCCCCTCGAGGATCACCGCCCGCAGGGCGTCGTTCAGGGCGGTGAGGGGCAGCGCGCGCACCAGCGGCTGGAGGGCGTCCGGGAAGCGGTCGGCGGAGAAGAAGATGCCGGAGGCGATGAACATCGGCACCATCACGAGGTTCATGAGGCCGGTCACGCTCTCGATGCGGTTGGCCCGCGAGGCGACGAGGAGGCCGAGGCCGGAGAAGACGAGGGCGCCCAGGACTCCCACGAGGAGCACGGCGCCCACGCTGCCCCGCACGGGGACGCGGAAGGCGACACGGGCGAAGAGCAGCACGACACCGACCTCCACGAACGTCAGGAGGGTGCGGGTCGTCATCTGGGCGAGCAGGAAGTCCGCGCGACGCATCGGCGTCGCGAGCAGGCGCTTCAGGAGCTTCTTGATCCGCATGTCCACGAGCACGAAGCCGATCCCCCACATGCCCGCGCTCATGAGGTTCATGCCGATGATGCCGGGGATGAGGAAGTCGATGTAGCGGCCGCCGGGCTCGGTCACCGCCACCTCGCGCGTGGGGACGGGGATCGCGTGCGTCCCGCCGCGCGCTGCAGCGCGTCGTCCACCCTCGCCCGCGCCACGAGCGCCTCCGGGCGCGACGGGTCGAGACGGTAGGCGAGCCCGCCGGGATCGGGCGCCACGACCACCTCCACCTTGCCCAGGCGCAGCGCCCGCGCGGCCTCTTCCGCCGGCGCCGCCTCCGCCTTGAGGAGGCGGGAGGCGGAGAGCGCGCGCAGCGCCATGCCGACGCCCGCGTGGATCGGCGTCCGCGCCCGCGACCACCATCACCCCCAGCGTCTCCGGGGGCCGGTTGCGGAAGGCGAGGCCGAGCGCCACCGCGAGCAGGATCGGGAAGACGAAGCCCCAGAAGACGACCTCCGGCTCGCGGTAGAACTCCCGGAAGCGGGCGAGGCAGAGCGCGCCGGAAGGCGCGCAGCCGCGGGACTCTCACTCATCGCGCAGGTGCCTCCCGTGAGGGACACGAACACGTCCTCCAGGCTCGCCTGGCGCGTGGTGAGGCGACGCGAGGCTCCATCCCCCGCGCCGCAGCCGCTCGAGCAGGGGGGGGATCGCGACGTGGGGCTCGGTCACGGTGAGGAGCAGGTGGCCGGCCTCCGCGTGCACCGAGCGCACGGCGGGCAGGTCCTGCGAGGTGCGAGGGAGCCAGGGGCTCGCGACCGTCCTCCCCCACCGAGATCTCCACGACGTGCTCGCCGCCCAGGGAGCGCATCAGGTCGCGCGGCGTCCCCTCCGCGATCACCTGGCCGTGATCGACGACGGCGATCCGGTCGCAGAGCCGCTCCGCCTCGTCCATGTAGTGCGTGGTCAGGAGGACGGTGCGCGCCGCGCGCCTTGAAGGCGTTCACGATGTCCCACACCTGCCGGCGCGACTGCGGATCGAGGCCGGTGGTGGGCTCGTCGAGGAAGAGCAGCTCGGGATCGCCCACGAGCGCGCACGCCACCGCCAGCCGCTGCTTCTGGCCGCCGGAGAGCGTGCCGACCCGGGCCTTCCGTTTCTCCTCGAGCCCGACCTCCGCGATGACGCTCTCCGGGTCGCGCCCCTGCCGATAGAGGGCGCGGAAGAGCTCCACCGTCTCTCCGACCTGCAGCTTGTCCGACGAGCTGGGTCTCCTGCAGGCAGACCCCGAGCCGCTCGCGGATCTCGCGGTCGTCGCGGCCCCAGCGCCGGCCGAGGACCGTCGACCTCGCCCGCGGTCGGCGCGAGCAGCCCCTCGAGGATCTCGATCGTCGTCGTCTTGCCCGCGCCGTTCGGTCCGAGCAGGCCGAAGCACTCGCCGGCCCGGATCTCGAACGAGAGCCCGCGCACGGCCTCCACGGCGCCGTAGGTCTTGCGCAGGTCGCGCACCGCGACCGTGGTTCGGACGGGAAACGGAAGGGAGGGAGTCATGGTCGACCCCGGAGAGGACGGCTCAGAGGTAGGTCTCTATCCGGCTCCGCGCCCGGAGACGCTCCACGAGAGCCCTCGCGGCGGCCGCGCGCCGGTCCGTTGCTTCCGCCGTCGCCCCCGCCTCCTCCGTTTGGGACTCGCGGGCGACGAAGAGCGCCACCGTCTGCTGCACGCGCAGCTCGACCTTGAAGCTCTGCGGGTCGAAGCCCCGGCCCACGAGGCTCTGCTCCCACTGTGCCTCGTCGGTGAACTGCGCCCGGGCGGTGTCGTAGAGCTGCTGGACCCGACGAGTGTCCGCCTGCACTCCCTGGGCCATCGCTTCCTTGAGGAGCAGCTCGCGGTCGAGGTACTCGCGGAGTGCCTCGCGCATGAGGGCCGGCTTCTCCTTGGCGGGGTCGCTCGCCTTGTCGAGCTTGGTGCGCACGAGGGGTGCGATCTGCCAGAGGTAGATCGGGTCGCCGTCGAGGCGGGCCACGATCTCGGGAAGCGGGCTGGGCAGCGGGACGTCGACGTCGGACACGCTGCCGCTCGCCGAAGGCGGCGGGGCGGGGGGAGACCCCGGAGCGGCGCAGGCCACGAGGGCCCAAGGGACGAAACCGAGGGGGGCGAGGCGGAGGCCTCCGGGACGCATCGCCCAGAGGTTAGCATTCCCCATGTTCTCGGCGCGCACGCGGTGGGACCTCCGGGCCAATCGGCTGGAGGCGATCCGGGCGCAGAAGCGCGAGCGCGGCGAGGCGGTGATCGACCTCACCGAGTCCAACCCGACGAGCGTGGGGATCGACTACCCGGGCGACCTCCTCGCCCCCCTCTCCGAGTCCGGCGCGCTCCGCTACGAGCCCCTGGCCTTCGGCGCGACCGCCGCTCGGGCGGCCGTGGCCGAGGACTTCGCGCGCCGCGGCTTCCCCGTCGACCCCTCGCGCATCCTGCTCACCGCCAGCACCAGCGAGGCCTACGCGTTCCTCTTCAAGCTCCTCTGCGACCCCGGAGACGAGGTCCTGGTGCCTCGTCCCGGCTACCCGCTCTTCGAGTACCTCGCCGGGCTGGAGAGCGTCCGCCCGGTGCCCTATCCCCTCGCGCACGACGGGGAGTGGCGCGTCGACCTCGAAGCACTCCGCGAGCGGGCGAGCGGGCGGGCGCGGATGGTCGTCGTGGTGAGCCCCCACAATCCCACGGGCGCCTACCTCAAGGGCGAGGAGCTCCAGGCCCTCGAGGCCTTCTGCGCGGAGCGCTCGCTCGCCCTGGTGGCCGACGAGGTGTTTGCGGACTATCCGCTCCGCGCGGACCCGCGGCGCGCCGGGAGCGTCGCCCACGACGGCCCCGCGCTCTCATTCGCCCTCGGCGGCCTCTCCAAGAGCTGCGGCCTTCCCCAGCTCAAGCTGTCGTGGATCGCGGTGACGGGCCCGGAGCCCCTGCGGGGGGACGCCCTCGCCCGGCTCGACGTCGTATCGGACACGTTCCTTTCCGTGGGCACTCCCGTGCAGCGGGCGCTCCCCACGCTCCTCGCGCGCCGCGCCGACTTGCAGCGGCCGATCGCGGAGCGCGTCGCGTCGAACCTCGCTTCCCTCCGTGAGCGCCTTCCGTCCGGGTGTCCGGCCAGCCTTCTCGAGCCCGAGGGCGGCTGGTACGCCGTCCTGCGAGTGCCCGCCACCCTCTCCGAGTCGGAGCGCGTGGAGGGGCTCCTCGAGGAGAGGAACGTGCTCGTGCACCCCGGCTATTTCTTCGACTTTCCCCTCGAGGCCTACCTCGTCCTGAGCCTGCTGCCCCGCCCGGGCGCGTTCGACGCCGGTGTTGCGCGGATCCTCGAGACGCTCGTGCTATAAGGAGCTGGAGGAAACGCGAGTGTCGGTCAAGCGCATCTCCCCGGAAGAGGCTCGGTCGCTGATGGAGGAGCAGGGCTACGCGTACGTCGACGTCCGCTCCATCCCCGAGTTCGAGGCCGGGCACCCGCAGGGGGCCTACAACATCCCGCTCGCCCACATGGGGCCGGCGGGCCTCTCGCCGAACTTCGACTTCCTGTCGGTGATGGAGAAGACGTTCCCGAAGGACAGCAAGGTCGTGGTCGGCTGCAAGTCGGGAGGCCGTTCTCTTCAGGCGGCGACGGTGCTCCTCTCGTCCGGATACACCGACGTCGTCGACCAGCGCTGCGGGTGGAGCGGCGGCTTCGACGCCTCGGGCCGCCCCGAGCCGGGCTGGGGGCCCCGGGGGCTGCCCGCCGCCACGCAAGCGGAGGCCGGACGGTCGTACGGCGAGCTGAAGAAGCGTTGAGCGGTCCGCGCGTCATCGTCACCGGGGGGACGGGTGCCCTGGGGCGCGCGGTGGTGAAGGCACTCCGCGAGCGCGACGGGCGGGTCGCCGTACCGTACAGGGACGAGGCGATCGCGTCGGAGCTGAGCGCGGCCGGTCCGGAAGTGCGTGGCTTCTCCGCCGACCTCGCCGACGTCGCCGCCGCGGCTACCTTCGTCGAGCGGGCGGTGGTATGGCTGGGCGGACTCGACGGCCTCGCCCTCGTGGCCGGGGGGTTCGCCGGCGGTCCTCGGTTCGAGGCCGCGCCCGGCGACGAGTGGGACGAGATGATGCGCACGAACCTCGCGACGGTCCGGTCCGTGTGCCGCGCCGCCCTTCCCCACTTGCATGAGGGGGGAGCCGTCGTGACGGTGGGCTCGAAGTCCGCGGAGACGTCGGGAGCGGGGATGGCCGCCTACGCCGTCTCGAAAGTCGCGGTGTCCGCGCTCACGCGCGTGCTCGCGCTCGAGAACCGCGATCGCGGCGTGCGCTTCAACTGCGTGCTCCCCGGCACCCTCGACACGCCGGCCAACCGACGGGCGATGCCCGGCGCCGACACGTCGAAGTGGACGTCTCCCGACGCCGTCGCCCGGGTGATCGTCTTCCTGCTCTCTCCCGAATCCGCGCCCACCACGGGCGCGCTCGTGCCCGTCGATGCCCCGGCTTGAGGCTGATCGCCGCTAGCCCGTCAGCCGCCGGAGCGTCCAGAAGAAGGCGAGGATCGACAGGACGATCAGGCCCACGAGCAGGAACGCGCGCTTGAGCGAAGGAGGGGCGGCCGTCGCCCTGCGGGTGGCGCGCGGCACGCCTCCCGTCAGCACCCGCTCCTGGCAGCGGGCGCACGACGCGAGGTGAGCGGCGACCTCCGGGGGAATCCGGCCGGGAGCCGAAGCACCGACGGCGGCGACCCCCGCTGGACTCAAGCAGCCGGACGCCTCGAGAAGTCTCATCGGAACAACCTCGGAACGAGCCGCCGGGGGATGGCCTCGGCGCGCTGCAGCTCCGCATCCCCCCCCGTCCCTCGCGCGGCACGGGGATCCCCTGGCCCGCGAGTGCTATGAAAAGGCTCTCCGGGGGGTCGACGCGGCGTCTGTACGGACGCCCCGCGTCGTCCGCATAGAAGGGACACCCGCTCGTACAGGAATCCGGCTCGAAGGCGGGACGCGTGTCGAGGTCCTTGTGGCCGACGAGCGCCGTGGCGTCGAGCCGTCCCCGGGACAGTGCGAGGAGGCCCCGCACGAGCCAGGCGACGGAGCGCAGCTGATCCGGAGGGAAGGGATCGTCGCTCCGACCCGAGTGGGCGAGCTCGATCCCCACCGAGTCGTCGTTGGCGCCGTGGGCGTGCGCGTAGACGGGGGCGGCTTCGCTCGCGAGCCGCTCCTCCCATGCCGCGTCGGGGGGGCCGGCCGGGGGGAGGCGCGAGGCAGGCTCGCCGGCGCGCGGATGACGCGGCCAAAGGGACCCGTCCGGGGCGACGATCCAGTGCGCGCCGAAATGCTTCTTCCAGAGCGCGAAGGTCTCGGGCGGCGAGAGGAAGCGGAATCGCCGTTCCGGGTCTCGGTAGAACGGGCCCCCGAGCGTGTGAAGGACGATGCGCTCCACCCGCGACGGAAGGAGAGGGCCCTTCACGGAGGTGTACTCGAGTGGCGGCGTGGCGGGAAGCAGGAGCAGCCACGCGAGGACGATCATCGCCGTCCATGGTCGAGGGGCGGGCTCGCCGGTGTCAAGAGGGCGTGAGGCGGGGCGTGGAGGACTTTGTCTCGCGCGCGGGCTTGTGCTGAGATGGAGCGACATGCCGCTCCAGACCACGACCTCCCGCCTTTGGAAACACCTCCTCCCGGAAGACCGGCTCGCCGCGACGAACGCGTTCTTCAAGGAGCCGTCCCCCGAAGTGGTGGGCATGGCCATGGGCGCGATCGTCCGCGCGCGTCACATGCGCCCGCAAGCCGCGCGAGCGCTCGCTCCCGACGCGCAGGCGCGCATCCTCGCCACCGTCCTCGACCCGGGAGAGACCCTGGCCGCGTCCCTGCTCGTCGCCCTGCATCTGGCGGAGCGACGTCCGCTGCTCGCGGCCTTCCTGGATGCCCTGGGCGTGCCCCACGAAGACGGAATCGTCAAGGAAGAGGCCGAGGGCCCCTCCGTCGATGCGCCCCGGGTGCGCAAGGGCCTCGAAGCACTCTCGTCCTTCCCGGCGCCTCAGGTCGAGACGTACCTGAACACGCTGTGGCTCCAGGACCCGGAGCGGTGGGCGGTGATTCCGGAGGTCGTCGAGCCGACCGGCCGCTAGTCCTGGCCGACCGCCGTGGGCAGGACCATGTCCGGAGCACCGTGCGCCGACGGCAGGAGCAGCCAGAAGCGCTCGGCGTGCCCGGGAGCGCCCAGGCGGCGCGCGTAGGCCGCGCTCAGCGACGCGAAGCGACGCGCGCGACGAGTCCGGCCGCGGGCGTCGGGCGGGAGGAGCGTGAGCGTCGCCGCGTGAGCGGCGGCGAGAGCGACCGTGTCGGCAGTGTGCACGACGGGTTGCACGCGAGGGCCGAAGGCCTTCTGGGGGTTCCAGGCCCGCGAGAGGCGCCATTCCCGCGCGGCACCTCCCGTGGAGCGGAGGCGGTCGGACAGGCCGCGCAGGTCGCCGCGGAGCGACGGAGGGACGTGCACGTTCAGGAGGTAGCGCGTGAGGCCCGTCCGCTCGGGGGACTCGGCCGCCGCGGGAGGGAGGCGCGCCCCGAGGAGGCCGAGGCGCACACGAACCGCCCCGCGCACCAGCGCCTCCGGGCGCTCTTCGTAGAGATAGACGTTGCGCCCTTCGCCGCTCGAGAACGCCCGCAGCGCGGCCTCGTGCGTGAGACGGTGATCCACGTGACCGCCCACTCCGAGCGGTGCGTAGACCTGCCGGGCGCGGATCCGGGGCTCGATCTCCGCGAGCAGCCGCGCGGCCTGGACCAGCAGCTCCCCGTCGTCGGCGCCGTGCCCGAAGGCGAGGGCGCCGAAGGAAGCGCTCGAGAGGCGGACGCTCCCCGGCGCGAGCCCGGCCGCCGCGTAGTCGGCGCCGAGGGCCTCGATCGCGGCCGCCCCCGGCGACGGCGAGCCCACCGCCTCGAAGAGGGCGAGCACGAGAGCGCGCTGACCGCGCTTCACCTCCCAGTGGAGCCGGGCGGGCGAGGAGAACGCGACGTCGTCGGCGTGGGGCGAGACGAAGAGACAGTCGTAGCGGCCGCACGCATCGAGAGAGGTCACGGTCATGGATCAGGCCCTTCCGGTGGAGGGTCCGGACGGCGGCTATTGTAGCCGCACGAGGCGCGTGATCGGCGGGAGGCATCGGCTCTCGTCGCACGCCTGGTACGTCAGCTCCAAGGAGGGCGCGCCGCTTCCGCCGTGCTCGATCTCGCCCTGCAGCACGGCGCGCTCGCGGTAGACGAGCGCGCGCGTGGCCCCCTCGCCCCAGGGCTCTCCCGCGGGATAGCGGAGGTCGCGCAGCCGCCCGAGCACCGGCGCCATCGAAGTGGGGACGCCGGTGGGCGGCACGGCCGCGTTTGCGTAGAGGTGCCAGCCCTTCGCCACCCTGAGCTCCACCGTGAACGGCTTCCATTCCTCTCCCGACCCGAGGCGCCCGAAGACCTCCACCACCTCGCGCGCCTCGTCCTCCAGGGACTCGAGGGCCGAGCCCGCGGGGGCCGGGGGCGCCGCCTTGGGACGTGCCTCGCGCGAGACGACGGGCTCCCGGACGAGACGCCGCACGGCGCGCACGAGCGTGACGTGCGCGAGGGGCGCCGCGGCGATCCCCTCGGAGAAGCACCGGAGCACGTCCTCCCCCCGGGAGCGAAGCGTCGGGTCGCCCTCGAGGGCCGCGAGCTCCAGCAGGTTCAGGGCCGCGAAGCCATTGCCGGACGCCACCGCACCGTCGAACGCGGGCTTCGCCCGGACGAGAAGCCTCGGGTCTTCCCCCGCGGCGAAGTACCCTCCCGACGCGACGTCGAGCAGGCGTTCGTCCTGCTCGTCTTGCAGGCGCCGCGCCTCCTGCTTCCAGCGCCGCTCGCCCGTGGCCTCGCACATGCGCAGCAGGCCCTCGACGAGGAACGCGTAGTCGTCGAGAAACGCGGGGATCCGCGCCCGGCCGCCTCTCCAGGAATGGGCGAGCGTGCCCGAGACGAGTCGGGAGAGGACGAACTCGGAGGCCCGGCGCGCCGCCTCCAGGTAACTGGGCTCGGCGAGCAGGACCGAGGCGCGGGCGAACGCGCCGATCATCAGGCCGTTCCAGTCGGCAAGGACCTTGTCGTCGAGGAGGGGCCGGGGACGCCGGTTCCGCGCGGCGAGGAGCGCGTGGCGGCCGGGAGCGAGCCGGTCGCGCAGCTCCTCCTCGCGAAGTCCCGCCGAGGAGGCGGCCTCCGCGAGGGGTGCCGGCAGGTGGAGGACGTAGCGGTCCCCCTCGAAGTTGGGCCGACCGTCGAACCCGTAGACCCTGGCGAGAAGCGCGTGATCGTCGGGGGCGAGCGCCGCGCGCAGCTCGTCCGCGGTCCAGGTGTAGTACGCCCCCTCGTGGCCGTCCGTCTCCGCGTCGATGGCGGAGTGGAACTCCCCGTCGGGTCCCGTCAACTCCGCGAGGACGAAGTCGAGGGTGGCGCGCGCCACCCTCGCGAACCCGCGGGCGGAGTCGAGCTTCTCCGCCTCCGCGTAGAGACGCGCGAGCGCGGCGTTGTCGTAGAGCATCTTCTCGAAGTGGGGGACGAGCCACCGGGCATCCGTGGAGTAGCGGTGGAATCCGCCGGCCAGATGGTCCTGGATCCCGCCCCGCGCCATCCGGTCGAGTGTCGCGAGGAGCATCTCCCGGGCCGGGGCGTCTTCCGCACTTCCGGCGGGATCCTGCGCGCGGTCCAGGAGGAAGAAGAGGTTCGAGGGCGACGGGAACTTGGGAGCCCGGCCGAAGCCGCCGTGCACCTCGTCGTAGCGGGCGGCGAGCGCCCTTTCGGTCTCTCCCGCGAGCTCCGCCTCGGGCAGCGCACCCGGAGCGCCCGCCGAGGAGGCCAGGTGCTGCTGCATCGCCTCGGCGATCGCCTCCGCCTGTTGCAGCACTTCGGTCCGGCGCAGGGCCCAGGCCTCCCGAAGGCTCGCGAGGATCCGGGAGAATCCGGGCCGGCCCATGGCGTCCCGCGGCGGGAAATACGTTCCCGCGAAGAAGGGCTTGAGGTCCGGGGTCAGGAAGAGCGAGTTCGGCCAGCCTCCCGATCGCGTGAGGAGCTGCGTGGCCGCCATGTAGACCTCGTCGAGGTCGGGCCGCTCCTCGCGGTCGAGCTTGATGCTGACGTACCCCTGGTTGAGCGCCTGCGCGATCGCGGGGTCGGAGAAGCTCTCGCGCTCCATGACGTGGCACCAGTAGCAGGTCGAGTAGCCGACGGAGAGAAAGATCGGGCGGTCCTCCCGGCGCGCCTTTTCGAAGGCCTCTTCCCCCCAGGGATACCAGTCGACCGGGTTTTCGGCGTGGAGCAGAAGGTAGGGGCTCGATTCGCGGGCGAGACGATTGGCCAAGGAGGCCTCCGGCAGGAGGATATCAGCAGCCCATGGAATCTCGCGGATTTGACCGCGATCAAATTGCGGTTAGAAAGGATCCAGGCTAGGCTTCGCCTACCGTGCCCCTCCTTCTCCGGCGCCGGTATTGGCTGGCCGTGTTGCTGGGGGTCCTCGGGCTGTGGATCAACCAGGCCCCCCTCCACCTCCTGACGCGCGAGACCCCTCCCTTCCTGTTCGGCTCGGCCCCCGTGTTCGCGGCGTTCGTGGGACTCGGGACCGGCCCCGGCCTCCTCGCGGCGGTCGTCTCCTTCTTCGACTCCTTCGCCCGATTCGACGGGCAGTCCCTCGCGGCCCTCCTCCACGTGCTCGAGGCCTGGGTCTCCTGCCTGCTCTACCGCCGCTTCGGCAGCCTGGTCTTCTCCGTCGCGATCTTCTGGTTCACCGCCGGCGGCCTCGCCGACCTCGTCCTGCACGGTGCTTTTCTCGGCCTCACGCGCGACCCGCTGACCCTCCTCTTCATCCGTCAGGTCCTGAACGGGATCGCGAACGCGCTCCTCGCCGAGGGCCTGCTCCGCCTCCCCTTCGTGTCGCGGGTCCTGCCCTCGAACGACTCCATCTTCCCCGCCACCCTCCGCGAGTACGTCTTCAACCGCATCGTCTTCGTGGTGATGACGCCGGCCCTCGCGTTGGCCCTGCTGTACTCCCGGTCGGCGTACCAGGCCAAGATCGACGAGGCCTACGCCGGGCTGGAGCGGGCCGCCACCGAAGGCCGATCGGGGGTGCGCGACGTGCTCGCGCAAAGGGAGGCCGCCCTCGACAACCTCGCGCACGCGGTGGAGATCGACTGGGCCCTCGGCAGCCGGTCGTCCGTCGGGCTCCTCTCGTCGTTCGTGCGAGAGCACTCCGAGTTCGGCGGTGTCGTCCTCGCGGACGCCAGGGGTCGGCGGCTGGCCTCGGTCCCGGGTGACGACGCGACCGCCCGCATCGATCCGCGCCTCTTCCAGAGGACCCGCGAGCGCCTGCGCGCGACCTACTCCGCGCTCTCCGTCGAGCCCCCTCCGCGGCTCCTCCTGGGATGGCCGATCCTGAGGCAGGACACCCAATTCCGGGGTGCTTTGTTCGTGAGCCTGCGGCCCACGGACCTCGTCCCGTCGGGGACGGCCCAGGCAGCACCTCGGCTCACCCTGCTCGACCAGGAGCTGCGTGTCATCGCCTCCGTCGGCAACCACCTGCCCACGGGCACCGCGCTCCGAGGAGCGCTGCCCGAGAGCCTGCCCCGGCACGCCGAGCCGCAACCTTTTTCCTATCGCCTCCCGGGGGGCGGGGAGATGTCCGGCCCGCGCTATTCGGCCGCCCGGCGCCTGTCATCCTCCGGGTGGGCCGTGCTCGCCGACCTTCCGGCTTCCCAGCTCCACGCGGAGATGATGCCGTCGGCCTACCGCATCCTCGTCCTGCTCGTGGCCATGCTCCTCGCCCTCTACGCGGTGGTGACGAGGTTCGCCCAGCGGGTCTCGGAGCCCCTGCTCGCGGTGAACCAGGCCACGAGCGACATCGCGGCCGGCCGGTTTCCCGGGGCCGCGCCCCTCCTCGAGCTCGAGAAGAACCCGATCGAGGAGATCCAGAGCGTCGCGTTCCACTTCCGAAGCATGCGCGACGCGCTCGCCTATCGCGACACGCTCACCGGGCTCCCCAACCGCCGGCTCTTCATCGACCGGCTGGGGATGGCCCTCGCCCAGGCCCGCCGCTCGGGGGAGAAGCTCGCGGTGCTCTACCTCGATCTCGACCGCTTCCGCGTCGTCGACGATTCGCTGGGCCATGCCGTCGGGAACCAGCTCCTGCGTACCGTGGGGGGACGGCTCCAGGCCTCCGTCCGCGAGGGCGATACCGTGGCCCGGCTGGGCGCCGACGAGTTCGTGGTCCTCGTGCGGGAGGTGGAGCACGAGGAGGACGCGGCGCGCGTGGCCCACAAGCTGCTGGAAGCCCTGCGCGACCCCGTCGCCGTGGGCGGCCGCGAGCTCTTCGTGACGGGAAGCGTGGGGGCGAGCCTGTTCCCGAGCGACGGCAAGGCCGCGGAGCCCCTCCTCAACAACGCCCACACCGCCATGCACCAGGCCAAGGGGGAGGGGCGCGACACGTACCGCCTCTACGCTCCCGCCATGAACGACCGCGCGCTCGAGCAGCTCGCGCTCGAGAGCGCGCTCCGGCGGGCGCTCGGCCAGGAGGAGCTCGTCGTCCACTACCAGCCGCTCCTCGACTTGCGGAGCGGAAGGGCGGGGGGGGCGGAGGCCCTGGTCCGTTGGCACCATCCGCAGAAGGGTCTCCTCGGGGCCGAGGAGTTCATCGCCCTCGCCGAGTCCTCCGGGCTCATCGTGTCCATCGATTCCTGGGTGATGCGCACCGCGTGCCGTGATCTCCAGGACTGGCATCGTCGCGGCCACCGTCAGCTCCGGGTCCAGGTCAACCTGTCCGCGCGCCAGTTCCGCCAACCGGACCTCGTGAACGAGGTCACGCAGTGCCTTCAGGAGACGGGTGTGCCTCCCGACTGCCTGGAGATCGAGATCACGGAGCGGACGGCCATGCTCGACGTGACCCGGACGATCGAAATCCTGAGGGCCCTGCGGGGCCTCGGCGTCCGGATCTCGCTCGACGACTTCGGGACGGGCTATTCGTCGCTGAGCTACCTGAAGTCGCTCCCGGTGGACACGCTCAAGCTGGACCAGTCCTTCGTGAGGGACGTGCCCCACGATCCCGGGGACGCCGCCATCGCCACCGCCGTGATTGCCATGGCCCATTCCCTGGACCTGCGGGTGGTCGCCGAGGGCGTCGAGACCCGCGAGCAGCTGGCCTTCCTGCGGGAACGGGGGTGCGACTTCGTCCAGGGGCACCTGGTCAGCGTTCCGGTGCCCGCCGACGTCGTCAACGGACTCCTCGAGCAGCCCCTCGAAACCCTGCGTGCCGTAGGGTAGACGCCAACTGGACTTAATTTGACCGACTCTCGAACCAGAGAGTATACTTCTTATACAATAAGGTTCCGGGGCTCCCTCCTCCCCGACGGGGAGAACGCCAATGAGACGCTCGACCACCGAAGCGCCATCCGCCACGGAATCCGAAGCTCTCCTCCTTCAGTGGGCCTCCGAGAGCGGCGCCCACGGCATGCCCGTACCCCAGGAGCTGGAAAGGATGGGCTGGCACCGATTGGCCGAGCACCCTCTGTTCCGTGGGACCTGGCTCATGGAGACCCGATCCAGGAAAGCACGCCCATTCGGAAGGGCGGCGCGAGCGGCTCGCCCGCGGATGCTCGGAGACCGCTGACCCCCGACCGCCTCGCCGGTCAGCGCCCTACGGGCTTGAACTTTTCGCAGGGCACGAGGCCCGAGCGGTGCAGCCGGAACCGCAGGGCGGTGTAGAGCGTGCCCAGGCCGTAGACCACCCCCGCCCGGAACCCCACCGAAGACATGTCCTCGAAGTAGCGCGTCGAGATCGGCACCTCGGCGACGGGCAGGCCGAAGTGCACGGCCTGGAAGATGACCTCGGTGTCGAAGACGAAGCCGTTGGAGTTCCGCAGGAAGGGCACCGTCTCCAGGAAACGGCGGCTGTACGCCCGGTAGCCGGTGTGGCATTCCGAGAAGCTTCGGCCCATGGCGAGGTTCTCGAAGAACGTCAGGAACCGGTTCGCAACGCGCTTCCAGAGGGGCATCCCCCCCCGGGCCGCTCCTCCCGGGGTCATCATGCGGGAGCCCAGGACCATGTCCGCGCGTCCCGCACGTATCGGCTCGAGCATCTCGGGGATGATCCCGGGATCGTACTGGCCGTCCGGGTGGAGCATCACGACGATCGTGGCCCCGTCGCGGAGCGCCTCCATGTAGCAGGTCTTCTGGTTCCCCCCATACCCGACGTTGTGGGGGTGCCGGATCGCCTTGAGGTTGAGCCGCTGGGCCTCCTCCACCGTGCCGTCCCCGCTGAAGTCGTCGACGACCACCACCTCGTCGTAGTAGCCGGGAGGGATCGCCCGGACGGTGTCCTCGAGCGTCTTCGCCGCGTTGTACGCGGGCATGACGATCACGACCTTCTCGGCGCTCGGAAGGGTCGACGCCCTTCCGGATCGCGATGTCTCGTTCATGAGGACCGCGTATTCTATCAGCCTCTCCGTCTCCGGGTGGCGTGTTAGGCTCCCGCGTGCTCGTCGACTCTCTCCTGGAACGCCGACTCGTCGTCCTCGCCGGCAAGGGAGGTGTCGGCAAGAGCGTCGTCGGGCTCGCCCTCGCCCTCGCCGCGCGGAACCGCGGAAAGCGGGTGTTGCTGGTGGAGGTGGCCGCCCCCCTGGAGGCCGCGCGCTACCTCGGCCGTCCCCCGTCGGGCCTCCGCGAGAGGGAAGTTCTCCCCGGGCTCCACACCGTGAACCTCGACCCCGTGGGCGTCATGGACGAGTACGTGCGGCAGACGGTGAAGGTCGACCTGCTCGCCCGCCGCATCCTCGAGAGCCCGATCTACTCGCGTTTCTTCGCCGCGGCCCCGGGCCTGAAGGACCTCATGCTCCTCGGCAAGGTCATGGTCCTCGAGGAGGCCCGCGAGCGATTCTCGCGCCGGCCGCGTTACGACCTCATCGTGGTCGACGCTCCCGCCACCGGGCACGGGCTGTCCCTCCTCAGGGTCCCGATGGCCGCCTCGGAGGCGGTCCCCATCGGGCCCGTGGGAACGAACGCCCGCCGCATCCTCCGCCTCCTTCGCGATCGCGACAAGACCGCGCTCGCCATCGTGGCCGTGCCGGAGGAGATGGCCGTGGTGGAGGCGGTGGAGTTCCACCGGCTCGCCGTCGACGAGCTCGGGCTCCACCCCTCGCTCGTCGTCCTGAACGGCTGCCACGAGCGACGCTTCCGTGAGGACGAGGAAGCGGAGGTGCTCCGGCTCGCCGCCCGGGGGCCGAGCGGCCGGCTGAAAGGCGACGCGACCCTCGCCGCCGCTCTCGTCGCCGCGCGTCGGCAGATCCGCCGCCGGAAGCTGACGCGCTTCTACGAGACGCGGCTGAAGCGCGCCCTCCCCCTCCCCCTCGTCCGCCTGCCCTACCTCTTCCGCGACGTCCTCGACGAGCGCGACCTACACCTCCTCGCCTCGCGTCTCGAGGCCGCCTGATGCCGCGGCGCGGACGGAGCTCGGCGGAGGGGCTGCTCGCCGGGCTCCGGGAGCGGCAGCATCCTCGTGGTGTGCGGCTCGGGAGGCGTCGGCAAGACCACGACCGCGGCCGCCCTCGGCCTCCACGCGGCCCTCTGCGGTCGTCGCGTGCTCGTGTGCACCATCGATCCCTCGCACCGGCTCGCCACGAGCCTCGGTCTGGAGAAGCTGTCGGGAAAGCCGCGTCGGCTCGACCTGGGACGGTTTGGATCCGGCCTCGGGGGGCTCTCTATACGCGATGGTCCTGGACACGAAGAGGACGTTCGACGATCTCGTCAGGAAGATACGCGCCGGACGAAGCTCGCGCCGCAGCGGATCCTGGCGAACCGCATGTACGCGCAGATTTCGGCGGCGCTCGTGGGGAGCCACGAGTACATGGCCATGGAGAAGCTGCTCGAGCTGTCGGAGGACGACCGATTCGACCTCGTCGTCCTCGACACGCCCCCCACCCGTCATGCCCTCGATTTCCTGGAAGCCCCCGACCGCCTGCATGAGCTTCCTCGACACGAGCATCCTGCGCTTCTTCCTGAAGCCGTACTTCGTGGCCGGCCGCCTCACCCTGAAGGTCGCCACCCGCACGGGGGCCGTCGCCTTGAAGCTGGCCGACCGCTTCCTGGGCCTCCAGTTCCTGCAGGATCTCTCCGAGTTCTTCCTGGCCTTCGGGGGGATGTACGATGGCTTCAAGGAGCGGGCGGGCCGCGTGCACGCCCTCCTCCGCGACTCATGCTCCGGTTTCCTGCTCGTCGCCGGTCCCTCGCCGGCCGCTCTCGAAGAGGCCCTCTTCTTCCACCGGCGTCTCGATGAGGAGGAGATGCCATTCCTGGGGTTCGTCGTGAACCGCGTCCATCCCGATCCCGCGGCCGTGCCCGCGGGTTCCGCCCTGGGCCCGCGCGCCCGAGTGGAGGAGGGGATGAAGCACCGTCTCCTCGAGTGCTATCGCGAGCAGCAGACCCTCTTCCGGGCGGAGAGGAAGACGATCGGCCGCCTGGAGGTGGACACGGGCGAGCGGCCCCTCCTCGTCCCCGAGCTGGACCAGGACGTGCACGACCTGCGCGGCCTCCACGAGGTCGGGGAGCTTCTCCTCGCCGACGCCGCCCGCGGGCGCCGCGAGCGCCGCGCTTCGTCCTGACCGATGCGGCTCATCCTGTATTCGGGAAAGGGGGGCGTGGGCAAGACGAGCCTCTCCGCGGCCACCGCCATCCGGGCGGCGCGGCGCGGCCACCGGACGCTCGTCGTCTCCACCGACTCCGCCCACAGCCTCGCGGACGCGCTCGACCAGAAGGTGGGAGGCGACCCCACTCCCGTCGTTCCCAAGCTCGACGCGGTGGAGGTGGACGTCAACCAGGAGCTGTCGCGCCACTGGGGGGTCATCCACGACTTCCTGACCCGCTTCATGACCTTCCAGGGCGTGGACG
This sequence comes from uncultured Acidobacteriota bacterium, assembly GCA_963742595.1. GTDB lineage: Bacteria > Acidobacteriota > Vicinamibacteria > Fen-336 > Fen-336 > CAVPGH01. The sequence continues at coordinate 1,443,555 of CAVUMT010000005.1, forward strand.
AGACGGTGGCGGAGGAGATCGCCATCCTCCCGGGCATGGAGGAGCTCCTGAGCCTCCTCCGTGTCCGGCGCTTCGCGGACAGCGGGCAGTACGACCTGATCGTCATCGATTGTGCGCCCACCGGGGACACCGTGCGCATGCTCGGCGTGCCGGAGGTCCTGAACTTCTACTTCTCTCGCATCTTCCCCATCCATCGCACGGTGGTGCGCACGGTGCGCCCGGTCGCCCAGCGCATGACGGACATGCCCATCCCCAGCGACGACGTGTTCGCGGCCGTGAAGTCGCTGCACGAGCAGATGGAGGGGCTCCGCGACTTCCTGCAGGACCCGAAGCGGAGCTCGATCCGGATCGTCTTGAACCCCGAGAAGATGGTGATCGCCGAGTCGCGGCGGCTCTACACCTACCTGAACCTGTTCGGCTTCCCCGTGGACGCGGTGGTGGCCAACCGCGTGCTGCCCGCGGAAGCCCGATCGTCGTACTTCGACCGCTGGTTCGAGATCCAGGCCGCGCACCTCCGGAGCGCGAAGCAGGCTTTCGAGCCTCTCCCCTTCCTCGAAGCGCCGCTCTTCGACCGCGAGATGGTGGGCACGGAGATGCTCGACCTGTTCGGCCGGAAGGTCTTCGGGGACGGGGATCCCGCGGCCGTCCTCCACCAGGAGAGACCGATCGAGGTCAAGAAGGAACGCGGCGCGTACGCTCTCTACATCCGCCTTCCCTTCGTCGAGAAGGAGAGGCTGCAGGTGTGGACGCGCGGCGACGAGCTCGTCCTGCAGGTGGACAACCAGCGGCGGCACCTGGTGCTCCCCCGCAGCCTGACCTCCCGTCCCGTCGTGAGCGCCGCCTTCAAGGAGGACAGGCTGCGAGTGGCTTTCGGAGACAAGGAGGCGCATGACGCGAGCTGAAGGAAGTCCCCGGAAGGCGTGCTGCCTCGTGTCGGAGATTCTCGAGGAGGCGGGCCTCGACCGGGAGCGCGTCCGGAAGGCGCGCCGGCAGGTGCTGGAGGGGATCGTCCTCCTCTGCCAGTGGCAGCTTTCGCGGATGGACGGCGATCGTCCGCCGACGAACCGCAAGAAGGCGCGCAAGGTCGCCGTCCAGTAGGTGGCTCCGTCGCCCGACCGTCACGCGGCTGCTGCAAAAATGTGCAAAGCGCTGGAGTCGGCTCGGGACGCGGCTTCCAGGGCATCCCTCCACAGCTTTTCCACAGCGTTCTGCGGAAATCCGGAAAGGGCGGGACGGCTGTCGGCTGTTCTACTTGACGGCGCGCAGGGGCTTGACGTCGAAACCTATGGCGTACGGGCACACGATCGGCACCTTGCGCGGCTCGCCCCCGTCGGTGACGGTGTAGGCGGTGAGTCGGAAGTGGTGCTCGTCGGTGGTACCGGACAGCGAGCCGTCGTCGGTATAGCTCCAGGGGACCCTGCGGAGGCGGTCGTTGACGCTCACCACGAGATAGACGTTCTCGGGCTCCATCCCCTCGAGGTCGACGTCGCTCAAGGCGTTCGCGGCCTTGCTGTACCCCCACATCGTGTGCGAGTGGAAGTCCCCGATGACCGAAAGCTGGGGGATGTTGGCCAGGAATCGTTCGATCCGCTTGTGGGCGCGGGGGTTGCTGACGACACCCTTGTGCCGGCGACCAGCCGTCTGGTAGGGCAGCGCGTGCTCGATGATGAAACGGTCCTCGTCCTCCTTCTGGTCCCGATAGCCGATCAGGAGCCCGAAGCATTCCCGCTTGTAGACCTCGACGGCCGCGATCAGCAGCCCCCAGAAGGCGTTTTGAGAGATGTAGGCCGTCATGCTCAGCTCATCATTAGATTCGGAGGGGGGAACCCGGAGGTACGATCCGCCTTGATTCTAGGCACCCGTTGGAAGGGGTGTCAACGGCATCGCGAGAATTAGAGTAATGCGTTGGAACAAAAGGGGTTAACAGCATGGTGAGATCTCGCGCCGGCGCCTCTCGGCTAGTCCTGCTTCTGGCGTTGACAGTAATCCCGGCGCCGGCGCGAGGACTTGAAGCCGTCGTCTTCATCTCGGGCGCCTCGCCGGAGATCGTCTGGAGCCGCGGCTACGGAGGGATGGTGGGCTTCGGTCTGCTCAAGCTGGCCGCCTTCGAGGTGGAGGTGGCGCGACAGCCGGGAGCGGTGGCGGAATCGGCCATGATCAGCCTGACGGGGGCCGCCCTCCTCGCTCCTTCGTTCGGAGCCTTCGTCCCCTTCATCGGCATCGGCGCGGGCGTCCAGCGAGAGGAGAGCGCGAGCACGAGCGACCACGGGACGCACAGCGCTCTCATCGTGGGAGCGAAGGTCAAGCTCGCGGGAGTGCTCGTGATCCGAGTGGAGTGGCGGAAACTGGGCCTCGCGGGAACGCCTCTGCTTCCGTTCGATGATCGTTTTTCGGGTGGTGTGGGCGTATCGTTCTAGGACGCTCGAAATCACACGACTTTTCCCGCCGAAGGCACTCAAGTCCTCGTGCTACACTCGCTAGCCCATGGTCTTCTTGAACTACACCACGATGGCCATGACGGCCAAGATCGTGTACTACGGGCCCGGCCTCGGCGGAAAGACCACGAACCTCCAGTGGATCCACCACAAGACCGCGTCGCGGTCGCGCGGCGAGATGGTGAGCCTCGAGACGGAGACGGACCGCACTCTCTTCTTCGACCTTCTGCCTCTCGACGTGGGCGTCATCGGCGGCATGAAGGTGCGCCTGCAGCTCTACACCGTGCCCGGTCAGGTCTTCTACAACGCGACGCGCCGGCTCGTGCTGAAAGGCGTCGACGGCGTCGTCTTCGTCGCGGATAGCCAGGCGGCCGCCCTCGACCCCAACGAGGAGTCGATCACCAACCTGAAGACGAACCTCGAGGAGCTGGGCCTCGGCATGGACCAGATCCCCGTCGTCTTCCAGTACAACAAGCGCGACCTCCGGAACATCCTCCCCATCGACAAGCTCCAGTCCGTCATCAATCCCCGGAGGAACCCTTCGTTCGAGGCCGCGGCCATCCACGGGTTGGGCGTCTTCGAGACGTTGAAGGAGATCTCGCGCCTTGCCCTCGCCTCGATCCGAACCCGCATCGCGGAGGAGACCCGCAAGCAGGGAGGGACGCCCGCGATGGGGGTCCCCGCGATCACGCCGAGCCTCGCGTTCGGGGTCACCGCCGGCTCCTCGGCCCCCTTCCCGCCGCCCATGAGCGCTCCCCCCGCGCATCCCGTCGCGGCCGCGCCCCTCGCCACGGCGTCCGCGGCGATGGCGGAGGCGGCGCCGGACACAGCACCCGTCCCCGACGAGGACCCGCTCAAGCACCTGGTACCTCCGGAAAGCGACGAGCCGCTGCACGTGGAGTTCGCGGAAGAGGACACGGACAAGCACCGGGTGCGCGCCGTCCCCACGAAGGGGAACTTCGACATCCAAAAGGAGCTCGAGAGCTTGAGGGCAATGGCCCTCTCCGGCCCCGCCAAGGCCGCGACCGCCGTGCGCGATCCGGTGGTGGACAAGCTCTTCCAGGACCTCATGGTGTCCGACAAGGACGCCCGCCAGGAGGTCAAGAGGAAGGCGAGTGTCGAAGTGCCCGCGCGCTACTTGAAGAACCTCTCCGACCTGCGCCTCCAGCTCGTCTTCGAGCACGACGGCAAGAAGGAAGTGCTGGAGGACGCCCTGGCGGTCAAGCTCGTGGGGACGCGCCGTCTCGAGCGGCTGACGCTGCGCCTCGACCTGGAGCTCAAGGGCAAGGGCTGAGCCTCAGGGCACCGGGGGCAGGCTCAGAGAAGCCTGGCCGAACGCGTAGCGCCATCCCTTCGCGGTACGCACGTAGGTGTCGCTGAACCACAGCTTCTTGTCGATCGCCTTCCCGCCGCTCGTCCCCTTCAGCCAGAGCTTGGCCGTCACGACCGCCGTGTCCCCCCACACGCGGACCTTCTGCGAGCCCGGCTCCTCCACCTGGCGCTCCCAGATGAAGTCCTTGTCTCGCGCCGATTTCAGCAGGTCGGCCTTGTTGTAGACGGTGCCGTTACCGACCACGAGCACGAAGTCGTCGAGGAGGATCTTGTCCATCGTCTCGGCGTCGTTTTTCTCCACGGCCGCCTGGTACTCCGTGTCGAGATCGGCCACGGCCTTCTCGTCCGCCTCGCGGGACGCGGGCGTGGCCGCGACGGTCGCGAAGACGAGCGCGACTAACGCGAGAGCAAGCCGAAATCGATCTCTCATGGGTTCACTTTCCTGGTCAAAGACGCGCTCGGACTACGCAACGAGGGTACGGCAAGTCGCGCCCGAGCGTTCCATCCCCAACGACGACTCGTTCAGAACGGGCAAATAGGTAACTCGGTCCGGACCGAGTTGGTTGAGACATTACTTGAGCCAGCTCGCCCCGGGGCGAGTCACTCGTGGAGCCCGCCGCCCGCCGCCGTCACGAGGTAGACGGCGAACGTCCCCAGCCAGTGGCCTCCCTCGTAGTGCTGGCCCGTGACCGCGGGCAGGGCGGCGTCGCGGTGGGCGCGTGCGGCCGCAGCGAGTGAAGCTCGGCGCGGGTCCTTCGGGGGCAGTCCTCGGACGATGCCCTCGAGCATCCAGGCCCGGCTCAGGTTCAGCCCGTCGAGGTGCGCGAGCTTGGGGTCGGCGCGGTCGGTCACCTCCCCGGGAGGAAGCCAGGTCGTTTCGCCAACGCGAGGGATCCCGGGGAGGAAGTCCGTGAGCCACGCCGCGAAGCGCTCGGGCGGCAATACTCGGCGGACCAGATCCGCCTCCGCCAGGCACGGCGAGAGGAAGTCCTGCCCGGAGGGCTCGTAGGTGAGCGGGCAGCCGCGATCCGCCAGGTAGAAGTCGCGGATCCGCGATTCGAGAAGCGTGGTCATGGCCGTGTCCTTCGCGACCCGCGCCCAGTCCCAGACGAGACCGAACGCGAACGCGGTCTGGTCGTGCTCGCCGACGCGGATCGGGTAGCGGAGCTTGGGCAGCCACTCGGCGAGGCGGCGCACGGCGGCTCTTTCCAGGGGCTCGAGAGCGGCGGACCAGGCGCGTGCATCGGCGTCCGGCCAGGAGCGCAGCTCCGCGGCGAGCTGCAGCAGCCAGGCGAGGCCGTAGGGGCGCTCGAAGGATGCGCGGCCTGGGCCATCGAGGTAGGAAACCTCACGTGAAATGTTCTGGGGGGTCAGGGACTGCGCCAACGCCTGACGCGCCTCGCGAGCAAGGGGCTGCGTGGGATAGAGACGCGCGAGGCGCGTCAGGAGCCAAACGCCATGCACCGCCGAGTGCCAGTCGTAGCAGCCGTAGAAGGCAGGGGTCAGCTCGCGCGGGGGCTTCACGTCGGCGTCGCCCTGGAGGACGTGGGCGATCTTGTTCGGGTACTCCTTGTGGACGCAGGAGAGGGCGAGCGCGGCGAAGCGGGAAGCCGTGGCCGCGTCCACTCCGGAGGGCTCCTGCGCCGCGAGGGCGAGGCCCAGCAAGAGCGCGCTCACGCGACGCCCGTTCGCGCCAGCAGGTCTTCCACCTTGGCCTCCACGCGCTCCCAGGAATACTCGTCGTCCACGTAGGCCCGCCCCTGCTCGCCCGAGCCTTTGGCCCACCTCCGGCTGCTCTAGCAGGATCTTGAGCCCCTCCGCGAACTCCGCGTAGCCGTGGTAGAAGAGCCCGCCGTTGCTGCGCAGGCACTGCCCCATGAGCACACGGCAGCGGGCGTTCGCGAGCACGGGCACCCCGAGCTTCCACGCCTCCAGCGTGACGATGGACAGGCTCTCGTAGGGCGAGGGCATGACGAGCAGCCGGCACTGGCGGAGGGCCGCGACCTTCTCCTCCTCGCTGACGAACCCCAGGTGGCGAATGCGGGGATGGTCCGGGACGGGGATGACGGCTTTCCCCGCGAGCACGAGGTCGACGTCCGCCCCCGTCTCCTCCAGGAACTTCCGGAAGTAGGCGAGGAGCGTGATGCAGCCCTTGTTCTTGTCGACGCGGCCCACGTAGAGAAGGAAGGGGTGCTTTAGGCCGTGCCGGACCCGGAAGTCCAGGCCCGACGGAGGGTCCGCCATGTTCAGACCGCTCCCGATCACGACGCTCGGCACCTCGCGGTTGCCGCTCGCGTCCTCCACGAGGGCCTGCTCCTCGGGGGTCAGGTAGACGATGCCGCGGGGCGAGCGGAAGAACGGCTTGAAGATGTCGAGCCCGATCGCGGGATCCTCCTCCGCGGTGGGGACGAGGATGGCCCGGTCGCGCACCCGGGGCAGGCCGTGGTAGCTCGGGTAGTAGCGGTAGCAGTAGAAGAAGAAGCGGTCGAAGCGGTGGTGGGCCCCCGCCACCGCCTCCACGAGGGCCGGGGAGATAGGGGCCGTTGGCCCGCACCCAGGCCTCCTCCTCGTCGCGCGTATGGGACTCGTGGAAGCAGACGTTGCAGAGGGACGCGAACTCGCGCGCGCTCCGCGTGCGCCGAACCGCAAAGCGGTGGACCGGTATGCCGTGCACGATCTCGGTGCCCGCCGGATAGTGGTTCTTCCACTCCAGGTAGTCGAGGGCGCGCGTGGCGAAGACCTCGACCTCGTGGCGCCGGGCCAGTCGCTCCGCGAGCCAGCGGCAGTGCAGCTCCGCCCCCCCGTCGATCTCGACCCCGTAGCGCTGGATGACGAAGGCGAGCTTCACGAGGCGAGCCCCCGACGGTGACGCGGGCGAGCAGGCGCTCGTACTTGTCCATGATCCGCGGCCAGTCGTAGTGCTCCTGGAAGTATTCCCGGCCCTGGGCGCCCAGCGTGTCCGCGAGGTCCGGGCGGTCGAGCAGGAGGTCGAGGGCGGCCGCGAACTCCTCGTAGCGCCGGTAGTAGAGGCCGCCCCCGGACCGCAGCGACCTGGCCGCGCAGGACCTCGCAGTCGCCGTTCACGAGGACCGGCCGGCCCATCATCCAGGCCTCGAGGACGACCATGGACAGGCTCTCGTGCCGGGAGGGCATGAGGAGGGCGCGCGCGCGCGCGATCCCCGCGAGCTTCTCCGCCTCCGTCACCACCCCCATGAGCCGAACGTGCACGTTCTCCGTGATCTCCATCGTCCCCTTGCCGAAGAGGGCGAGGGTGGCGCTCCGCCGGGTCTCGCGCTGCCAGCGGAGGAAGTGGTCGAGCATCACCGCGCAGCCCTTCTCGGGCTCGATGCGTCCGACGTACACGAGGTAGTCCCCCAGGAGGTCGAGACGCGGGGCAACCTCGTCCACCGGGATCGAGGACGGCCGGTCGATTCCCGTGCCCACGACGTCCCCCGGTACTCCCTCGTTCTTCGTGATCCGCTGGATGAGGTCCCGCTCCTCCGGCGAGTTGTAGACGATCGCCGCGGGCCGCGAGAAGAAGGGGGCGAAGAGCCGGAGGTACAGCACGCGGTCGTGCTCGGCGGTGGGGACGAGCAGGCTCTTGCGCGGCGCCACCTGCAGCCCGTGGTAGGTCGTCCAGTAGCGGTACGAGAAGAAGACGAGCGCGTCGTAGTCGCCTTCGTGCGCGCGCAGGTGGTCCACGAGCGCGGGCGTGACCGGCCCGTGCTCCTCCAGCCAGCGCCGCTCTTCCTCGTCGGTGTGCTCGGAGAAGCAGACCTTGTTCGCGATCTCGTCGAAGTGAGGGGCGTGGCGCCGGCGGGCCACGGGAAAGCGCCGCACGGTGACCCCGCTCCTCTCGGTCGTGCCCTCGGGGAGGACGTTCTCCCAGCTCAGGTAGTCGGTGGCGGTGGTGGTGAGGACCTCCACCCGGTGACGCTCCGCGAGGTGCTCGGCCACCCAGCGGCAGTGCAGCTCCGCTCCCCCCACCACCTCCGGGCCGTAGCGCTGGACGACGAAGCCGAGCCTCAAGCCGGCTCCGAGCCGGCCACTTTCACCGCGGCGCCTTCCGGTCCTGAAGCTCCTGCTCCAGACGCTCGCACCGGTTCCGAAGTGCTACGTGGTCGAGCTGCAGGCGCACCAGCTCCCGCACGAGGTTGTGGCAGAGGTGGACCATGTAGAGGTTGATCTGGGCCTGGCGGTTCAGGATGTGGTCGGTGTAGAGGCGCACGAAGGGGCGCACGAGCTTCTTGACGAGCACGACGGCCCGGGCCCCGTAGCCCGAGCGATGGGTCTCGATGCGGTAGTCGACCGAGATGTTCCAGTTGTGGTTGGGAGCCATGAGCCGGGCGAGCAGCTCGGGGTCGATCTCCGCCTCGTCCGCGAAGGCCTGCAGCTTGAGCGCGGTCATCTCCTCGACCTCGTCGTCGCCGTACTGGCCGATCGGTCGCGCTTCTCGCGGATCTTCTCGCGGATGCCCGCCATGACCTCGGCCACGTCCACCCGGCCGTCCTTCGTCAGAAGCTCGTCCATCGCGTCCTCGGCCCTCCGAAAGAAGAAGGGAGACGGGCTCTCGCCCGTCTCCCTCGGGTGAGGCGGCCTCGCCTTCGAGCCTACTTCGTGTGGCCGACCGCCACGGGGGCGAGCGGAGCGGCGTCCGACCACGACTTCCGCCCGGGCGTCCCGAGCTTGTCCGCCTCGCCGACGTACAGATGGTAGACCAGCAGGCCCAGCTCCCGGTCGTCGTTGTTGAGGGGCGGGGTCGAGCAGCTTCGGCACGAAGGACTGGTTCATGGAGAGGCGCAGGTCCACCCACTCCTCGGTGCCGAGGTCGTCCGCCTTCACCTTGATCTTCTTCAGGAAGACGTTCGGGTCCTCGATGGGCATCACGAGGCCGACCTTGTTGCCCACGGAGACCGTGAGCACCGGGGGTCGCCGGGAAGCACTTCGCGCAGGTGTCGGCCTCGAGGTAGACGATCACGTCGCTTCTTGGGGTTCTTGAAGGAGATGAGCGCTTCCTTCTTCGTCCAGGTGCGCTCGATGGCTCGGGTTCTCGGGGTGCGACTCCGGGTTGTGCCAGCCCTCCTTGTAGACGAGGAAGATGTTCTCGGTCTGGGGCAGGAGCTCCATCTCGCGCCACCTTGTAGGCGCGCAGGCCGATGTCCTCGCCCTTGAGGGCCGATCCGCTCGCCGCGACCCGGGCGACGGGTAGAGGCCCATCACGCACCTCCACCTCGCCCACGTAGGGGTAGACGGGGATGAACATCGTGCGCGTGTAGCGTGTAGGTCTTGCCGGGCTCCCAGGTCTCGGGGGCGGGCGTGGGCACGTGGTCGTCGGTGAAGAGGACGACCTCGTGGGAGTCGAGGAAGTGGACGAGAGCCCGGTAGTCCTGCGGGCAGCTTCCTGGCTCCGGCCTCGACGGTCCAGGTGTAGGTGACCTCGATCGCGCTGCCGAGCGGCGCGCGGGAGCGGTTGACCGGAAGGACGGCACGATGGGGTTGACGTCGGCCGGCTTGCGGCCGGTTGCAGGCCGGCAAGGAGCGCCGTCCCCGCGAGGGCGAGGACCGCCGCCATTCCCGGGAACGTCCGAAGCTTCATCTCGACTCTCCTCAGTGCTTGACTGACAGTGAGCCCGTGCTCCGGCCAAAACCAGACAAGTTTAGCGAGGGCGCCGCGGAGTGTCAACGACGGGTAGCGTCGGGACGTTGACCCCTGCGCGAGCGGAGACTATACTCTCGCCGCGAAACGTCGGACACGACGAGCGGCGTGCTTCGGGAGGGCCGATGTCGATGGAAGCGCTCGGGATGGTCGAGACGAAGGGCCTCGTCGGCTCGATCGAGGCCGCCGACGCCATGGTCAAGGCCGCGAACGTCGTGCTCGTGGGCAAGGAGTACATCGGCGCGGGCTACGTGACCGTGCATGGTCCGCGGCGACGTGGGGGCGGTGAAGGCGGCCACCGACGCCGGCGCCGCCGCCGCCCGTCGCGTGGGCGAGCTCGTCAGCGTCCACGTGATCCCGCGGCCCCACGCGGAGGTCGAGAAGATCCTGCCCCGCGGGCCCGGCACCGAAGAAGGCCTAGCGCCCCCGACGTCCCGCCATGGCGACACTCGACGCCGACCTGCGCTCGATCCAGGAGGCGCGAGCGCTCGCCGCGCGCGCGCGAGGCAGCCCAGAGAACGCTCGCCGGCTTCTCCCAGGAGCAGGTGGACCGCAGTCGTGGACGCCATGGCCGCGGCCGCGCGCGCCGAGGCCGAGCGGCTGGCCCGCCTCGCCCACGAGGAGACCGGCTTCGGCAACGTCGCGGACAAGACGCGCAAGAACCTCTTCTGCCGCGGTGGACGTCTACGCCTACATCCGCCCCCTGCGGACCGTGGGCGTCCTGCGCGAGGACACGGCGCGCGCGCGTGGTCGGAGATCGCCGAGCCCATGGGGGTGGTGGCCGCGGTCATCCCCTCCACGAACCCCACCTCCACCGCGATCTACAAGGCCCTCGTCTCCATCAAGGCCCGGAACGCGATCGTGCATGAGCCCGCACCCCTCGGCGCGCCGCTGCATCCTGGAGGCGGCGCGCGTGATGCACGAGGCCGGCGGTGCGGCGCGGGCCTTCCCGCCGGACGCCCTCTCCTGCATGACCGAGGTCACCCTCGAGGGCACGCAGGAGCTGATGCGGAGCCGCGACACCGGGCGTGATCCTGGCCACGGGCGGGATCGGCCTCGTGCGCGCCGCCTACTCCTCGGGCAAGCCCGCCTACGGCGTGGGCCCGGGCAACGTGCCCGCCTACATCGAGAAGACGGCCGACGTGACGAAGGCCGTCGCGCGACGTCATCGACGGGCAAGACCTTCGACTACGGCACGCTCTGCTCCTCCGAGCAGTCGATCGTCTGCGACGAGGCGATCCGCGACCAGGTCGTCGCGGAGGTCGAAGCGAACGGCGGCTACTTCCTGAGCGAGGCGGAGGCGGCGGCGGTGGCGCGGGTGGTGGTGACCCCCCAGCGCCTCGCCAACCCGGAGATCGTGGGCAAGCCCGCTCCCTACATCGCGCGAGAAGGCCGGGATCAAGGTCCCGCCGGAGACGCGCGTGCTCGTGGCTCCCCTCGCCGGCGTGGGCCGCGACTTCCCGCTCTCGATCGAGAAGCTCTCCCCGGTGCTCGCCTTCTACGTGGTGAAGGACTGGCGACGAGGGCGCGCGAGCGCTGCCTGGAGCTCCTCCGCTTCGGCGGCACCGGCCACACCATGGGCATCCACAGCCGCGACGACGCCGTGATCCGCGAGTTCGCGCTGCGCGAAGCCCGTGTTCCGGATCGATCGCCAACACCCAGACCTCGATGGGCGCCACCGGGCTACACCACCGGCCTCGCCCCCTCGATGAGCCTCGGCTGCGGGGCCTACGCCGGCAACATCACCTCCGACAACATCACGCCCCTCCACCTCATCAACGTCAAGCGGCTGGCCTACGAGCTCCGCGCGCCGGCGCGGACGCCGGCGGCGGAAGTCTGCGGACGAGGTCGCCGCGTTCGTCGACAGTCGCGTCGGCTCCTCCGCGGGAGCCCGGCGGGCCCGAAGCCGGTCACGGGCGCACCCGGGTCCTCCGAGGCGCCTCTCGACTTCGTCTGCGAGGACGACGTCCGCCGGGCCCTCCGGGAGGGCCGGATCCTCCGCGTATCCGCGAGGGCGATCGTCACCCCGCCGGCCCGGGACCTGCGCCGCGGGCACGAACGTGCTCGTGGTCGACGGCAGACGATCCGTCCTGACGACGCCGTGCTATCATCGCGGTCGACCTGTTCGGTCCGCGGAGGTGCCTTTGGCCTGTGCGTTGGGGCCGCTCGTGGCGCTTGATCGTGCGTCGCCGCTGCTCCTTGCCGGCGGCTGCGCCCACGGCACGCAAGGTCGCCGTCGCTCCCGCTCCCGCCGCCGAGGCCCCGCCGCCCGCCGCCGAGGACCCCGCCGCGCGCCTCATCGCCGAAGCCGACGCGCACCTCGCCGCCGGGATGGCGAGCGTCCGAGGACGGCCACCTCGACGCGCGCCCGCGAGGAGTTCGACCGCGCGGTCGACGTCTACCTCGGCGCCCCGGGCGGCGCCTACGCGACCCGCGCCTCGCCGAGGCCTACCGCCGCACGCTCGAGGCCATCCACGCTGCGCGAGATCGAGGCCCTGGCCGCGGGCGACGGCTTCACGGAGAGCCGCGGCCGAGCCCGCGCTCCATCGACGAGGTCGGCCGACCTGCCCGTGGCCGAGCAGCCGGCCAGCGAGGAGACGCGCGCGCGCGCCGAGGAGGCGGTCCAGGACGAGACGCAACGACCTCCCCATCGAGCTGAACGACGCGGTCCTCACCTGCATCGACCTCTACCAGGGCCGGCTGCGCGACTGGTTCGAGGCCGCCCTCGACGCGCGGCCAGCCGCTACCTGCCCCACATCCGCGAGGTCTTCGCCTCGGAGGGCATCCCCCAGGACCTCGCCTACCTGGCCCTGGTGGAGAGCGCCTTCAAGCCCAGCGCCTACTCGCGGGCCAAGGCCAAGGGAGTCTGGCAGTTCATCTCCGCCACCGGCAAGCGCTACGGCCTGCAGCAGGACTGGTGGGTGGACGAGCGCAGCGACACCGAGAAGGCCACCCGCGCCGCCGCCGCGCTACCTGAAAGAGCTCTACGCGATGTTCGGGGACTGGAACCTCGCGATGGCCGCCTACAACGCCGGCGAGGGCAAGGTCCAGCGCGGCATCGACCGCTACAAGACGAACGACTACTGGAAGCTGCGCAAGACGCAGGCCCTCCGCCGCGAGACGCAAGAACTACGTCCCCCTGATCCACGCCGCGATCGTCGTGGCCAAGGCGCCCGAGAAGTACGGCTTCGACGGTCGCGCCGAGCCGCCGATCGCCGTTCGAGACGCGTGCCGGTGGAGGGCGCGCGTCGACCTGCGCGTGATCGCGGAGTGCGCGCGAGACCCCGGTCGACGACATCCAGCCGCTGAACCCGGAGCTGCGCCGCCTCGCCACCCCGGCCGAGCCGGACCTTCGACCTCCGGGTGCCCACGGGCACGGGCGAGCCGCTCGCCGACGTGCCTGGCGTCGCTCCCCGCCGAGAAGCGCGTGCGCTTCCGCACCCACGTGGTGGCGCCGCGGCCAGACCCTGGCCATCGATCGCCCGGCGCCAACGGGGTGCGGGCGCAGGACATCGCGGAGGCCAACAACCTGTCGCCCACGCAGGCGTCTGGCGGTCGGGGACCGAGCTCATCATCCCGATCGACCGGCCACGGCCACGCCGCCGCGCGGCTCGCCAGGCCCCGAGCTCGCCCGCGCGCGGCCGACGGCGGCCCCGACGCTCGACGGATCGGCGCGGCCGCGTCAGCTACCGGATCAAGCCGGGCGACACCCTCGCGGCCATCGCGGCCGCAGTACGGCACCACCGTGCAGCGAGCTCCAGGACCTGGAACGGCCTGCGCGGCATCCACGCATCGCCGCCGGCGCCACCCTCACCGATCTACACCGAACCGGCCAAGATCTAGCCGGTCCTGGAACGGACCGCGCCCGGCCGACCGGGTCGTCCAGTAGGATCTCCGCGTCGCGCCATGGCCTCTCCCACCGCGCCCGTTATGCGCGTTCGGCGCGGTCAGGAGAGGTGCCTTGCTCGCCACGTCGCTCACCGCCGCCGTCCTCGGGGTCGACGCCCACCTCGTGCGGGTCGAGGCCGACACCGCCTCCGGCTTCCCCAAGTTCACGATGGTCGGCCTGCCCGACTCGGCGGTGAAGGAGAGCGAGGGCCGCATCCGCGCCGCGCTCCGCAACTGCGGCTACGACTTCAAGTGGGACCGGCGCATCACGGTGAACCTCGCCCCCGCCAGCCTGCGCAAGGTCGGGCTCGTCCTACGACCTCGCCACCGCGATCGGCCTCCTGGCGGCCGACGGCGCGCGTACCGGCGTCGGCCTCTCGACGCGCTGCTGCTCGTCGGCGAGCTGGCCCTCGACGGCTCGCGTGCGGCCGGTGAGCGGGGTCCTGCCCATGATGCTGATGGCCCGGCGGCAGGGCCTCCCGGCCGCGATCGTGCCCGCCGCCAACGCCGGCGGAGGCCGCGATCGTGACCGGGCGTCGACGTCTACCCCGTCCGCTCGCTGCCCGAGGCGGTCGACGCTCGCCGCGCGCCGAGCGCGCGCCCGGCCCCGCCGCCCCGTGCCGCCCGCGCCGTCCCGCGCCCTCGGCGCCCGACCTGGCCGACGTCCGCGGCCAGGCCGCTCGCCCGGCGCGCGCCTCGAGATCGCCGCCGCGGGCGGCCACAACCTGCTGCTCGTCGGCCCGCCCGGCTCCGGCAAGACGATGCTGGCCCGCCGCCTCCCCGGCATCCTGCCGCCGCTGACGCCTCGAGGAGGCGCTCGAGACCACCGCCGATCCACTCGGCCGCCGGCGCTGCCGCTCGAGGCGCTCGCTCGCGCGCGCGTCCCTTCCGCAGCCCGCACCACACGGCGAGCGACGCCGCCCTCGTGGGCGGCGGGGCCGTCCCGCGGCCGGGCGAGGTGAGCCTCGCCCACAACGGCGTGCTCTTCCTCGACGAGCTGCCCGAGTTCCGCCGGCACGTCCTCGAGGCGCTGCGCCAGCCGCTCGAGGAGGGATCGGTCACGGTCGTCGCGGGTGCGCGGGCCGCTCGCGGCTGCCCGCGCGCTTCCAGCTCGTCGCGGCCATGAACCCGTGCCCGTGCGGCCCGGTCGGCGACCGCGGCGCCTGCCGCTGCACCCCGCGCCAGGCGCCGGCCTACAGCGGCCGCATCTCCGGCCCGCTGCTCGACCGCATCGACCTGCACGTCGAGGTGCCGGCCGCTGACCTACGACGAGATGACCGGCCCGCCGGGCGAGCCCTCGGCCGCGGTCGCGGCCCGCGTGCGCGGCGGCGCGCGCCCGCCAGGCAGCGTCGGCCGCGCGACGACCGGGGCGCGCGCCAACGCCCGGCTCGGACCGGCGCCGCCGCTCGCGGTCGCTGCGCGGCTCCGACGCCGAGGGCGAGCGCCTGCTCGCGAGCGGCCGTCGACCAGCTGGGCCTGACCGGCCGCGGGCCACGATCGCCTCCTGCGGGTCGCCCGAACCCTCGCCGATCTCGAGGGAGCTGACCGGTGTTAGCGGCGCGCCACGTGGCCGAGGCCCTGCAGTTCCGTCGTTGCGGCGTCGGATACGAATCTGACGTCCATTCTTCCAAAATGTTGGAGATCTCCTTGACGGCCATGTGACGGAGCGTGCTAGCTTCCAGGTCTTTGCTCGGGGTGGTCGGAGGGACGCGCAGATGCGTGCCGCCTCGGTGCGTGGCTTCCGGCCCGACTGGTCCTCGAGACTCGCGAGAGGTAGTGATGGCCAACGAGTTCTACACCCTCATCGTCGTGCCCCACGCCAAGGCCCGGTTCCGCAAGTTCCAGGTCTCGGTCAGGCTGACGAAGTGGGTCATCGGCGTCGCCGGCCGCGCTCGGCCCTCGCGCTCGTCGGCGTCCTCGTCCACTACACGCTGGATCGCGGTCGAAGTCGCTCGAGCTGCGGCGGCTTCGGACCGAGAACCGGGCCCTCGCGCACGAAGACCCAGGCCTACGAGCAGAACGCCGGCGAAGCTCCAGGCCAAGGTCGACTGACCCTCCAGAACATGGTGACGAAGCTCGGCGTGATGGCCGGCCTCGAGAAGACGCCTGCCCGACCCGCAGCGTCGGCGGCGTCGGCGGCGTCTCCAGCCTCGAGACGACGCCCCCCTCGGCCGACGTCGCCAGCTCGCTGGCGAGCCATGGAGCGAGACCGTCAGCGAGCCTGACCGAGAAGTCCGCCGCAGCTCGAGGAGTTCTACCGAGGACCAGAAGGTCCTCCTCGCCTCCACCCCGTCGGTCTGGCCGGTCCGCGGCTACCTCTCGGCCGAGCTTCGGCAACCGCATCGACCCCTTCACCGGCCAGCGCGACTTCCACCCCGGCATCGACATCTCGACGCCCATCGGCACCAAGGTCCAGGCCCCGGCCGACGGCGTCGTGGTCTCCTGCGGCGTCAAGGGCGGCTACGGCAACGCCATCGTCATCGACCACGGCTACGGCGTGGTGACGCGCTACGGCCACCTCGCCGGCTTCAACGTGAAGCCCGGCCAGCGGGTCCGGCGCGGGCGACGTGATCGGCTTCGTCGGCAACACCGGCCGCTCCACCGCCCCCCACCTGCACTACGAGGTCTGGGTCAACGACCAGGCCCAGAACCCGATCCACTACATCCTCGACGAGTACCGCAGCTTCGGCTAGCGCCGCGCACGCTCGCCAGTCCAGCGCGTCGGTCGCCTGCGGAGCCGTCCCGCTCCCGCCGATTGCCTCTGGACGAGTACGCGCTCGCGGCTCGCTAGTCCTGGCTCGACTCAAGCGTCTGGAGACGCTCATCGCGCTGCATCCGGTTCGGGTCAGGCGCGCTGACGGCCTGTCACGGGCTGGCTCGCGCGAATGCTGAACACCATCCTCACCAAGATCATCGGCACCAAGAACGAGCGCGAGCTCAAGCGCATCCGCCCGATCGTCCAGCGCATCGGCGAGCTGGAGCCGCCGCTGCGCGCGCTCACCGACGCCGAGCTCGCCGGCCGAAGACCGCCGAGTTCCGGCAGCGGCTGGCCAAGGGCGAGACCCTCGACGACCTGCTGCCCGAGGCCTTCGCGGTCGTGCGCGAGGCCGGCCGCCGCGTGCTCAACATGCGGCACTTCGACGTGCAGCTCATCGGCGGCATCGCCCTGCACCGCGGCACGATCGCGGAGATGAAGACGGGCGAGGGCAAGACCCTCGTGGCCACCCTCCCCGCCTACCTGAACGCGCTCGCCGGCAAGGGCGTCCACGTCGTCACCGTCAACGACTACCTGGCCAAGCGCGACAGCGAGTGGATGGGCCGCATCTTCCGCTTCCTGGGCCTCTCCGTGGGCGTCATCCAGCACCACCTGGACGACCGCGAGCGGCAGGTGGCCTACGGCGCCGACATCACCTACGGCACCAACAACGAGTTCGGCTTCGACTACCTGCGCGACAACATGAAGTTCGACCTCGGGCAGCTACGTCCAGCGCGGCCACCACTTCGCGATCGTGGACGAGGTGGACTCGATCCTGATCGACGAGGCGCGCACCCCGCTCATCATCAGCGGCCCCGCCGAGGAGTCGACGGACAAGTACTACCGGATCAACGCCATCATCCCCAAGCTCAAGCCCGGGGCGCGCATCACCGGCGACAAGAAGGCCGAGGAGCGGGCGGAGCTCGAGAAGACCGGCGACTACATCGTCGACGAGAAGGCCAAGACCGTCACCCTGACCGAGATGGGCATGGCCCACGCCGAGAAGCTGCTCGGGGTGCAGAACCTCTGGGACCCCTCGAACATGGACGTGCTCCACCACGTGAACCAGGGCCTGCGCGCGCACACCCTCTTCCAGCGCGACGTGGACTACGTGGTGAAGGACGGCCAGGTCATCATCGTGGACGAGTTCACGGGCCGCCTCATGCCGGGCCGGCGCTGGTCCGACGGCCTGCACCAGGCGGTGGAGGCCAAGGAGAAGGTGAAGATCGAGCGCGAGAACCAGACCCTCGCCACCATCACCTTCCAGAACTACTTCCGCATGTACAAGAAGCTCGGCGGGCATGACGGGCACCGCCGAGACCGAGGCCGCCGAGTTCGACAAGATCTACAAGCTCGAGGTCCTGGCCATCCCCACGAACCGGCCCCTCATCCGCGTCGAGAACCCGGACGTCGTCTACCGCACGGAGGCGCGAGAAGTTCGAGGCGGTGGTGAGCGAGATCAAGGAGCTCCACGACGCCGGCCGTCCCGTGCTCGTGGGCACCATCTCCATCGAGAAGTCCGAGCACCTCTCGACCCTGCTCAAGAAGGCCGGGCATCAAGCACGTGGTGCTGAACGCGAAGTACCACGAGCGCGAGGCCGAGATCGTGGCCCAGGCCGGCCGCTTCGGCGCGGTCACCATCGCCACCAACATGGCCGGCCGCGGCACCGACATCATCCTGGGCGGCGTGCCCGACCACCGCGTGAAGGCCATCCTCGCTCGAGCAGGAGATCGACCCCGAGCAGGCGACGCCCGAAGCAGCGCGCAGGCCGCGCTCGACCAGGCCCTCGCGGAGATGGCGCGCGACTACAAGAAGGCGCTCGCCGAGCGCAAGGACGACGCGCCGAGGAGCGGCAGCACGCTGGCCAAGCGCTACCTCGGCCTCCTGGCCGCGCTTCTCGCCCGACCACCCCTCGGTGCAGGCGGTGGGCGCCTTCGCCGCGGAGGGCTCCCCGCTCCTCGCGCCTACCTCGACGCGGCGCGCGACCTCCCGCGCCGCGACCAAGGAGAAGATCGCCAAGCGCTTCTACCCGCAGATCGAGGACCCGGTGGACTTCCTCGCCGTCCATCCCCTGAAGGCGCGACATCGACGAGATCGCGGCGACCCCGGAGTTCGCGAAGGTCGAGGAGTTCCTGGACAAGCAACGAGCGCGAGCGCGTGGTGGCCCTGGGCGGCCTGCACATCCTGGCCACCGAGCGCCACGAGGCGCGGCGCATCGACAACCAGCTCCGCGGCCGCGCCGGCCGCCAGGGCGACCCCGGCTCGTCGCGCTTCTACCTGTCGCTCCAAGACGACCTGATGCGCATCTTCGGCTCCGACCGCATCAGCGGCCTGATGCTGAAGCTGGGCATGGAGGAGGGCGTGCCCATCGAGCACGGCATGGTCACCAAGTCGATCGAGCGCGCGCAGAAGCAGGTGGAGGCGCAGAACTTCGCGGTCCGCAAGCACCTGCTCGAGTACGACGACGTGATGAACAAGCAGCGCACGGCCGTCTACGACATGCGCCGCATGATCCTGGAGGGCAAGGACACCCGCGAGCACGTCCTCGAGCCTGGCCCGGGAGGTCGCTCGACTGGTACCTCGACAACTACTGCGACGAGAAGGCAGGACCCCGGAAGCTGGAACCTGGAGGGCCTGCAGATCGCGCTCAAGGAGACCTTCGGCCTCGACGCCCCGCTCGCCGAGCTCCGGACGATGGGCCGGGCGGAGATGGCGCGAGCAGCCTCGCGCACGCGCATCGCGCCAAGCTACGAGGAGAAGGAGCGGACGGTGGGCCCGGAGCTGATGCTCTTCCACCAGCGCATGATCATGCTCCAGATCGTGGACACGCAGTGGAAGGACCACCTCTACTCGCCTCGACCACCTGAAGGAGGGCATCGGCCTGCGCGGCTACGGCCAGCGCGACCCCCTCGTCGAGTACAAGAAGGAGTCGTTCAGCGATGTTCCAGGCGCTCATGGACCGGATCGACGAGGAGATCCTGCGCTGGATCTTCCTCTACCAGCCGGTCGAGTCGCGGCGCCGATCCGAGGCGTCGACCGAGCCGGACGAGGGACCCCTCCGTCCCGTGCTCCGCGGCGACCTCGACCGGCCCGCTCAGACCAGCTCGCGTGCGCGAGCCCGAGCTGGCCCTGGCCGGCGCCCGCGCACTGCCCCGGCAACCTGAGCTTCAACGACCCCTCCGCGACGCCCAGTCGGCCTTCGCCCGCGCCGCCCAGCCGCGAGAGGCGCAGGGCGGCACGCGACGAGGTGCAGACCGTGCGCCGCGAAGGGCAAGAAGGTCGGCCGCAACGATCCCTGCCCCTGCGGCAGCGGGAAGAAGTACAAGAAGTGCCACGGGGTGGGCTGAATGCTCGAGGACCGGTTGCCGGAGGCGCTGACCTTCGACGACGTCCTGCTCGTGCCCCAGAAGTCCGACGTCCTCCCCGCGCAGGTGGACGTCTCCACGCGCCTCACCCGCGACGATCGCGCTCAAGGTCCCCATCGTCTCCGCGGCCATGGACACCGTCACCGAGGCGCCCCTCGCCATCGCCATCGCCCAGGAGGGCGGCATCGGCATCATCCACAAGAACATGACGATCGCCGCCCAGGCCCAGGAGGTGGACAAGGTCAAGCGCTCGCGAGTCGGGGATGATCGTGGACCCGGTCACGGTGGCTCCCGACGCGCGGGTGGCGGACGCGCTCGAGGTGATGGCCCGCTACCGCATCAGCGGCGTGCCCGTGACCGTGGGCCCGAAGCTCGTGGGCATCCTCACCAACCGCGACCTGCGCTTCGAGACGCGCACGAACCTGCCGGTCTCGGAGCTCATGACCAAGGACGACCTGATCACGGTGCCGGTGGGCACGACCCTCGAGCAGGCCAAGGAGATCCTCCACCGCCACAAGGTCGAGAAGCTGCTGGTGGTGGACAGGGACTTCAACCTGAAGGGCCTGATCACGGTCAAGGACATCCAGAAGCAGATCAAGTACCCGAACGCCTGCAAGGACTCGCTGGGCCGGCTGCGCGTGGGCGCGGCGCTGGGCGTCACCCCCGACGTGCTCGACCGCGCGGCCGCCCTCGTCGAGGCCAAGGTGGACGTGGTGGTGGTGGACACCGCCCACGGCCACACCAAGGGCGTGCTCGACACGGTGGAGGCGCTCAAGAAGCGCTTCCCCGAGCTCGAGCTGTCGCCGGCAACGTGGGCACCTACGAAGGCGCCGCCGACCTCGTCGCCGCGGGGGTGAGCGCGGTCAAGGTGGGCATGGGCCCGGGCTCCATCTGCACGACCCGCGTCGTCTCGGGCGCGGGCATGCCCCAGATCACGGCCATCGCCGAGGCGGCGCGCGCCGCCGGCCAAGGCCGACGTGCCCGATCATCGCGGACGGCGGGATCAAGTTCTCGGGCGACATGGTGAAGGCCATCGCCGCGGGCGCGTCCTCGGTGATGATCGGCTCGCTCTTCGCGGGCACCGACGAGAGCCCGGGCGAGCTGATCCTGCGCCAGGGCCGCTCCTTCAAGAGCTACCGCGGCATGGGCTCGATCGGGGCCATGAAGGAAGGCTCGCGGGACCGCTACTTCCAGGAAGAGAGGGCAGCGAGAAGCTCGTGCCCGAGGGCATCGAGGGCATGGTGCCCTACAAGGGGCCGCTCTCCGCGATGGTCCAGCAGCTCGTGGGCGGCCTGCGCGCGGGCATGGGCTACTGCGGCTGCGGCACCATCCAGGACCTCCAGGCCCGGGCCCGCTTCGTGCGGATCTCCCCCGCCGGCCTCAAGGAGAGCCACGTCCACGACGTCATCATCACGAAGGAAGCGCCCAATTACCGCCTGGAGTAGACGGCGGCGGGCGCCGTCTCTCGGGGCCGTCGTCGGAGCCGCTTGCCTCGCGGCCGCCGGCTGCGGCTCGCGCGAGCCCCTCCTGACCTACTTCAACGGCGAGTACGGGCTCTCCGTGCGCTACCCGGCGAGCTGGCGAACGGAGCAGACCAGGCGAGGAGGGCGTCTTCGGTACCGCTACTTCCTCGGCTCCCCCGCCGGGGCCGGAGGCAAGCCCGCGGTGTCGGTGACGCTCCTCGCGCGGCCCACGGGGAAGGACGCCTGGAGGAGTACGCCCAGACCTACCTCGCCGGCCAACAGGCTGGCCTCCTCGCGCGAGGAGGAGCGGGCGGGCGCGCGAGGGCCGCTCGTACCTCTTCGCCTCCGCCGACGGCGCCACTCGCTCCTCGCTGCTCCTGCTGCGCGAGAAGGACCGCGCTCTACGGCCTCTACGCCCAGGGCCTGGCTCCGCCTCTTCGAGCAGCATCTCCCGGCCATCGAGGAGATGGCGCGGAGCTTCACCCTGGAGCGGCTGTCCGCGTACCCGGTCCGGCGGGAGCGAGGAGTTCGGCTTCTCCCTGCGCCTCCCTCCGTCCTGGCGCCAGACGCGGCGCTTCTCGGGCGGCGGGACCCTCCTCTTGCAGTACACGAGCCCGCCCCTCGCCGCGGACCGCGACGGCCAGACCGTCCACGCCTCGCTCACCCTGACCGTGGAGCCGGTCGCGGAGGGAACGACCGCCGACGGCTTCTACGAGGCCACGTCGGAGAAGCTCGGGGAGTACATCGCGGTCTTGAACCACGAGCCCTGGGACGGACGGCTACGTGGACGTCATGCGCACGGAGACGCCGGTGGCGGTCCCGAACGTCAAGCGCTTCTATCGGGTCGAGGGGCGTCGCGGATACTCCCTGACCTTCGAGGCCCGCGACGACGTCTACCCCCGGGTCTCGCGGTGGTACGATCTGATCGCCTCGAGCTTCCGGACGGGCTCCGAGCTGGAGAAGTGACGATGGGCGCGACCCTCGCCCGCATACACCGGCTGTCCATGCCGACCCGATCGGCTGGAGACGGCGATCGCGGCGGACGGACCGCGACGGCCAGCTCGGTGTCCCCCGCGCCGGGGACGGGCTCTGGGAGGTCGACACCGTCCAGGGCCGGCCCTGCCTCCGCCCCGACGAATCGTCGTACTACCTGTACTTCGCGCTTCCCGCCGCGTTCCGCGCCCGCTTCGCGGGCGCGGCTCTGGTCGACGTCGAGTACCTCGGCGACCGCTACGCGCCAGTTCCGCGTCCAGTACGCCTCCACGCGACCGCGCCGCGGAACGGCGAGGGCCTCTACAAGGCCGCCGAGCAGCGCTGGAACGGCGAGGCGGTCGGACTGCGCCGCTTCCGGCGCGCGCTGTTCGCGCTCCCCGACTTCGACCCGAGCCGCACGCAGAACCAGGGCGCCTCGTTCCGCATCGAGTTCCGGCGGGAAGTGCTCGTCTCCCGGGTAGCGTTCCGGCGCGACGCCCCTGAGGACGCGGAGCGCTTTCCCGGCGTCGCGCCGCTGCCCGAGCTGCGCAAGATGCCCGGCCGCTTCTACCCGATCAACTACCTCTTCATCGAGATCACCAACGCCTGCAACTTCAAGTGCACGTGGTGCCCGGACGACATCATGGACCGCCGCCGCGGCTTCATGAAGAAGGAGAAGGTCTTCCGCCTCCTCGACGAGATCGCGGAGAAGCGCTCCTGGCTGGGGCCGCTCTACCCGGTGAAGCTGCACCAGATGGGCGAGCCCATGCTCCACCCCGACCTCGTCGCGATCGTGGAGCACGCGGAGACGCGCGGGCGTGCCCATCGAGCTCAACACGAACTGCGGCCTCATCACGCAGGAGAGCATCGAGGGGCTCTACCGGGCCGGCCTCACGAACCTGATCCTCTCCTACCAGACCCCGGACACGGAGTCGTTCAAGACCCGCAAGGCGCCCCGGCTCGTCTTCGACGAGTACCGCGACAAGGTCCGCCTGGCCGTGGAGCGGAAGGTCGCGCTCGGCGCGCGCACCCACCTCGAGATCGACATCATGAACACGAAGTACGTCGGACGGCTACCGGATCGTGAGCGAGGACGAGCAGGCGCTGGCCTTCCTCGAGGACTGGATCGGCTTCGCCCAGGAGCTCGAGCGCGCGTACGGCCTCGCCCCGCGCGAGCACGACTGGGAAGCGGATCCGCTCCGCCCACTTCCTCGACCAGGACGAGAACGGCAGCCGCTACGAGCTGCTCGACGGCGTCCACCTCATCTGGAAGCGCTGCCACTCCTGGGGCAACGTGATCGACACCTCGGGCGCGGCAGCCGCAGGTCCGCGAGCCGGGCAGCGCCCCGTCGCGGCGGCCGACACCTACTGCCCCGCGCCCTACGACCAGTTCGTGATCCAGTGGAACGGCGACGTCGTCGCCTGCTGCACGGACTACGAGGGGCGCACCAAGACCGCCAACGTCTTCGCGGACTCGATCGAGGGCGTCTGGCGGAGCGACGTGCTCCAGCAGCGCAAGCGGGACATGCTCGAGGGACGCCTGCTCGACGTGTGCGCCCGCTGCATCGGGGTCAAGTAGTCACTTCCCCGCCGGTCGTTCCCTCTTGTCCAGCCGCTCCTCCTCCGCGAGGAAGCGCGCGTTCTGGACGATCGAGCGCGTGAGCACCACCCCCAGGCCGAGGAGGCCGAGGAGCGCGAAGACGTCGAAAAGCCGGAGCTCGAGACCCGCGAAGCGGACTCCCGCCCACGCGAAAGTGGCGAGATTGGCGAGGGCGAGAAGGATCCGGAGCTCCGTGCCCCCGAAGGCACCGTAGGAGATCTTGAAGACGCCGCGGGTGTGGGTGGCGAGGTAGACGTTGATGTTCATCAGGAGGTAGACGATCAGGAGCCCCACCGCGAGCCGCAAGTCGAGGAGGCCGCTCAGCCCCATCCCCCCGAGGAGGAAGAAGGCCCCCAGGGCATCGACCATGTGGTCGAGGTAGAAGCCGTAGCGCGGGCGCGACTGGTTGCGGAAGCGCGCGATCGAGCCGTCCAGGCTGTCCCCGAACCAGTTGGCGAGCAGGCAGAGGTTGACGGCGTGCAGCCAGCGTCGGTCGCCTCCGGCGAGGGCGTAGGCCGCTCCCCCTCCGATCTGGGCCACGAAACCGAGGGCAGTGAGGCCGTCCGGGGTGACCCAGGCGGGCATCCGCTCCGCCAGCCAGCGAAGCGCCCGGCGCTCGAGGGGGGCGGTGATGCCCTGGACCTCGCGGCGGGCCACGTCTCCTTTCGGGGAGCCCACCTCTAGCGAGGCCCGGGACGGCGAGGTCCGCCTCGCTCCGCGGCCTCCAGCTCGCCGAGGTCGCGCCAGGCCGCGGCATGGGAGGAGTCCACCTCGAGCACTATCTTGAGCTGCACGATCGCGCGCGCGCCCAGACCGAGCTTCTTGTACCAGGTGGCGAGGCGATGGCGCAGCTCGTTGTCCTTCGGCGCCTCCTCCAGGGTCTTGAGGAACATCTTCTCGAGGTCGGGCGAGAAGACGACGTCCGAGGCCAGGGTCATGGCCAGCCGACGTCGGCAGCCGTGAGCGGCGGGGTTCTTCTCGACCTCCTGGCGCAGCAGCGAGATCGCACGGGCTCGATCCCCCTTGTCCAGGCAGTCGCGCGCCAGCCGCTCCACCTGCTCCGGGCTCTGGGCCGCCACGGCTACGCCCCAGGCGGGCGTCGGAACGAGCGGCGGATCGGGATTGGGGGTGATGCGCCCGACGGGCACTCCGAGGGCCGGGGTCTCGTACGACGGTAGCGGCGGCGGGGGCGTGGGGGGGGCGGCGGCCGCCGGAGGCGCCGGAGGAGTCGGAGTCAGCGTGGGAGGAACCGGCGGGCGCGCCAGGGGCGGCCGGGCGGCCGGGGGCGGAACCGGCGGAGACATCGGAACCACGACGGGCTCGGGGGGCGGAGCCCGGCGCGAGGTCGAGGGCGACGGGGCGGGCGCTACGAGGGCGGGCGCGGCCGGCTCCTCCGCGTCCAGCAGCCCCCCCGCGAGCAGCGCGAAGACCGCGCGCACCAGCTGCGGCCGAGGGTGCGGGAGGCTCAGGATCTCCAGGAGGCTCGCTCCCGCCCCGGTCTTGTCCAGGACGAGCTTCTCCGCCGGAGACCCGGGGATGGAGGCGTACTCGAAGGGAAACTGCGCCGCCCGCCGGACGCGCCGCCGGGTATCCCCCAGCGAGGCTTCGAGCCGCGCCACGTCCGGGAAGATCCGGGCGCCCTCCAGGAGGAGACGGTCGGTGGAGAGGGCCAGCGCGAGGTCGGAGGGGATG
The DNA here is from genome assembly GCA_963742595.1 of uncultured Acidobacteriota bacterium. Taxonomy (GTDB): domain Bacteria; phylum Acidobacteriota; class Vicinamibacteria; order Fen-336; family Fen-336; genus CAVPGH01. The sequence goes on from CAVUMT010000005.1 coordinate 1,468,714, forward strand.
GGTTCCTCCACCTGCTGGTAGCGTACTTCCCCCTCCGTCCAGCGGAAGGCGGAGAGCGCGATGCTGCGGACCTGCTCCGCGACCAGCACGTCGAGATCGCTCTCCGCGAGCGCCCCCGTCTCCACCAGGGCCTGACCGAGGCGGCGGCCCGGTCCCTGGGAGGCCTGATAGGCGCCCTCGAACTGCTCGCGGCTGATCCGGCCCGTGCGTACGAGGTGCTCTCCCAGCTTGTCCTCCTCGACGGTGGAGGCGGCGAACACGAAAGCACCCCGCCGCAGGTAGATGCCCTTGCGGACGTCCCCCGCCGCGAGGGCAACGACCCCGGACCACTTCCGTCGCCGGAGCTCCCTGACCTCGTCGAGGAGCAGGGTCTGTCGAAGGTCCGCCATCGTCCCGCATCGTAGCTCAGGGCTTCTGTGCGAGTCACCCCCCCCGGCTCACGATCAGCCCTGACCGGCTAGCGCAGGGCGTCCTCGAGGGCGGCCGCGGCGTCCGTCTTCTCGTCGCGGTACTTGACGATCACGGGGCGTAGAGCGCGAGGCCGTGGCGCTCCGCGAAGGCGCCGGCGAGGCGGCGCGAGCCCGGGCACCACGACCGCGCCCTCGGGAATGCGCAGCGGGGCTGTCCGCCGTGCGGCGGTAGGTCGTCTTGCGCGGACGAGGTCGTAGACGGTGACGGAGCCCGGTGAGGATCACGCCCGCGCCGAGCACCGCGCGCCGCCCGACGATCGTCCCCTCGTAGACGCCGCAGTTGCCGCCGACGAGCACCTCGTCCTCGACGATCACGGGCAGGGCGCCCACCGGCTCCAGCACGCCGCCGAGCATGGCGCCCGCCGAGAGGTGCACGCGGCGGCCCACCTGGGCGCACGAGCCCACGAGGGCGTGCGAGTCGATCATCGTGCCCTCGCCGACCTACGCCCCCACGTTGACGTACGCCGGGGGCATGACCACGACGCCCGGGGCGAGGTAGGCGCCCGCGACGGACGGCCGAGCCGCCCGGCACGACGCGCACGCCGTCGGCGAGGCCGAGCCGCCGCGGCGAGGAACGTGTCCTTGTCGAAGAAGCGCAGCGGGCCCGCGGGCTGCGGTCTCGACGACGCGGCCCAGGCGGAAGCCGAGCAGGATGCCCTTCTTCACCCAGGCGTTGACGCGCCAGCCGTCGGGACCGGGCTCGGCCGCCGCACCTCCCCGCGCTCCAGCGCGTCCAGAAGCTCGTCGAAGACCGCTCGCGCCTCCTCGCCGAGCGCCTCCGCGGGCAGCGCGGACAGCGCCTCGATGCGCTCGGCGCAGGTCGGCGCGGCGAGCGTCACAGAGCAGCCCCAGCTCGCGCAGCGCGCGCGCGCAGCGCCTCGCGCGTCGCCTCGCGTCGGCGGGCACAGCGGCAGCCGGAAGCTCTCCTCGCAGAGGCCCAGCAGGGCGAGCGAGGCCTTGACCGGGATCGGGTTCGACTCCACGAAGTTCAGGTTCATCAGGCGAAGGAGCCGGTTGTGGAGGCGGCGGCCCTCGGCGAAGTCGCCCGCGCGCGCAGGCGGCCACGAGGTCGTGCATCGGCCCCGGCACCTGGTTGGCGACCACGGAGATGACGCCCTCGCCCGCCGTGCGCCATGACGGCGAGCGTGAAGGCGTCGTCGCCGGAGAGCACCTCGAAGCCCGTCGGGCCGGTCGCGCAGGATCTCCATGATCTGGCCGAGGCTGCCCGAGGCCTCCTTCACCGCCGCGATGTTGCGGGTGCTCGGCCAGGCGCAGCAGCGTCTTCGCGTCGATGTTGCTGCCCGTGCGCCCGGGCACGTTGTAGACGACGACGGGCACGCGTGCTCGCGTCGGCGATCGCCGCGAAGTGGCGGAAGAAGCCCTCGGGCGTGGGCTTGTTGTAGTAGGGGCCGACGGAGAGGACGCCGTGCGCGCCCAGTGCGCCGCGGCCTTGCGTCTTCTCCACCGCGGTCGCGCGTGTCGTTGCTGCCCGCGCCCGCCAGCACCGGGACCCGGCCCCGCCTCCTCGAGCGTGATCTCGATGACCCGCTCCTGCTCGGCCGCGTCAGGGTGGCGCTCTCGCCGGTCGTGCCGCAGGGCACGAGCACGTCGATGCCGCCCTCGACCTGGCGCTCGCACCAGGCGGCGCAGCGCCGCCTCGTCGAGGGCTCCGTCCTTCGTGAAGGGCGTGACCAGCGCCGACGCCCGCACCCGCGAACGATCGGCCATCGGCCTCCTCCGCGTTCCCCGGTGCCTCACTCGGGCAGCCCGACGCGACGTAGCCCAGCGCCCTCAGCTGCTCGCAGGCCTCCGCGCTGAGCTTCTCCTCGCCGGCTTGCCCTCGAGCGAGCGGCCGCGTCTGCGCCCACTCCCGGTCCGCGCGCTCCAGGAAGAGCTCCAGCTCCCGCCGCGTGCACGCGGCAGGTCCTCCGGCCTCGCGCGGCGCCACGTTCTCGCGTCTCCCCCGGATCGCGCGTCGCGGTCGAAGAGGGCGTAGCGCATCGTCTCGTCCCTCCGGGCGTCGCCACGATCTTGTAGCGCGCGGTCGAAGGTCGCGATGAGGTTGCGGTCGTTCTGGGCGAAGAGCCGCTCGCGGCCGGGCCGGTCGCTGGCCCCGGCACCGCCGGCCAGCAGGCTCGCCCCCGCCAGGTCGGGCGGATAGGAGACCTTGACCGCGTCCAGGATCGTGGGCACGAGGTCGAGGGTGGATGGCGAAGACGGCGCTGCGCTGCCCGGCCGTGCCCCCGGGACCGGCGACGATCAGCGGGAACGCGCAGCGAGGGATCGAAGAGGTTCTCGCCGTGGTCGAAGTAGTAGTCGTGCTCGCCCAGGCTCTCGCCGTGGTCCGAGGTGAGGACGACCAGCGGTCTGGCTGCGCCACCGCCGAAGCGCGCGAGGGCATCCAGCACGCGGCCCACCTCCTGGTCGACGGCCGCGATCTCGCCGTCGTACTGCGCGACGTAGTAGCCGAGGCGATCCTGCCCGGCGACCGCCCACTGCTTCGGGACGCCGCCGTGGAAGCCCGGGACGACTGGCAGCTCCGGCCCCGCCCTTCGCCGCGTCGTCCAGGAATGCGCGTGTCGAAGGGCGGCGGGCGGCGTGTAGGGCGCGTGCGGGTTCACGTAGTGCAGCCAGAGCAGGAACGGCGTCGGCGGCGCGCCGCCGCGCAGGAAGCGCGACGCCGTCCTCGGTGATCGCGCGCGTCCGGTCCATCTCCGTGGCGAGCGCCTTCTCCTCCCAGGTCTCGCGGTAGCGGTCGAAGCCCTTCGCGTAGCCGAGCGCGCGCGCGACGTTCGGGTTGTCCACGGACGGCCGCCGTCGCGTAGCCCGCGGCCTTCAGGACGCGCGCGAGCGTCGGGTTCAAGTCCAGCAGCACCGGGTGCGTCTTGCTGTAGCCGGTCTGCGACGGCGCGCTTGCCCGTCAGCAGGGCCACGAAGCTGCCGCGCGTCTTGGGCCAGTAGGTGTAGGCCTGCTCGAAGAGCGCGCCCGCCGGCGCGAGGGCGTCGATGCGCGGGCTCGTCTGCCGCGCGTACCCGTAGGCCCCGAGGTGGTCGGCGCGCAGGGTGTCGATCGTGATGAGCAGGACGTTCAAGCCGGTTGCCGGCGCGGACGCGCGGCGCGGCGCGGGGCGGCGCTGCCGGGGCCCCGTGCAGCGACCAGCGCGGCCAGCGCGCGACGACGAGCATGGCCCGCTTCACGACCGCTCCTCGATGCGAGACGCGCCGGCGCGTCCTCGCCCGCGTGCTCGAGCCGCACGACGAGACGCGCGCCGCCAGGGCACGTCGCGAAGCCGCTCCGCCCACTCCACCGCCAGCACGCCCGCGGCCCGGGCAGCTCCTCGAGGCCCAGCTCCCGCTCGTCGCCGTCGCCGCGCAGCCGGTAGAGGTCGGCGTGGTGGAGGCGTGAGGCGTCCGGGGTAGCGAGGTGAGCAGCACGAACGTCGGGCTCGCCACCTCGTCGGGGTCGACGCCGAGGCCCGCGGGCCAGCCCGCGCACGAACGCGGTCTTGCCCGCGCCCAGCTCGCCGGAGAGCAGCACGACCTCGCCCCCGCGGAAGCCCGCGGCGAGGCGCGCGGCGAGCGCCGCGGTCTCCGCCTTCGCTCGAGGTCAGCTGGTCGCCGATGTCCGCCCCCGACTCCGGGTGGCGAGCGAGCGCAGCGCGTCCGGCAGCGCGTCGACGAGGTCGCCGGCGAGGAGCGACTCCTGGCCGCAGCCGGGCGGCGGCGAGGTCGCCGGCCCGCCCGTGGACGTAGACGGCCGCGCGTGGCCGCCGTCCAGGCGTCGAGGCGGCGCGAGGAGCGCGCCCATCAGACCCGGCCAGCACGTCGCCCGTGCCGCCCGTGGCCATGCCCGGGTTGCCGGTGGGGTTCACGGCCGCCCGTCCGCTCGGGATCGGCCACCAGCGTGCGCTGGCCCTTCAGGACGACGAGCGCCCCCGTCTCCGCGGCGAGGCTGCGCGCGGTCTCCAGCCGCCGCTTCTGGACCTCGTCCGGGCGCAGGCCGACGAGCCGCGCCATCTCGCCGGGATGCGGCGTGAGGACGGTGGGCGCGGCCCGCTCGAGCGCGTCGAGGGCGCCCCGGACACGGCCCCCCGCGGGAGGGGCGAGCGCGTTGAGGCCGTCGGCGTCCACGACCAGCGGCACCGGGCAGCGTGCGCACGAACTCGCGCACGAACTCCCGGACGCCCGCGTCCTGCCCGAGCCCGGGCCCGAGCACGACCGCGTCGCGTCGACGCGGCCAGGGCCAGCGCGCGGTCGCACGCCTCGCGGCGAGACGGCGCCGGCGGCGTTCACCGGGAGCGGCTCGGTCATGATCTCGGGCCGCCCCGCCGCGACCAGCGGCCAGCGCGGGCGACGGGCGTCGCCACCGTGACGAGCCCCACGCCGGCGCGCAGCGCGCCCGTGGCGGCGAGGACGGCCGCGCCCGTCTTCCCGACCGAGCCCGCGATCACCAGCACGTGGCCGAAGGTCCCCTTGTGCGCGCCGGGCGCCCGCCGCGGTAGGCCGCGGAGCACGTCCGCCGGCTCCAGGAGGAAGAGGTTGGGCTGCGCTTGTCCAACGCTCGCGCGGGGATGCCGATGTCGGCGACCACGCAGCTCGCCCACGCGGTCGCAGGCGGGCGGCAGGACGTGGCCGTGCTTGGCGGCGCCGAAGGTCACCGTGAGCGCCGCGGGCACCGCGGGCCACGGCAGGTCGCCGGTGTCGGAGGGGAGGCCCGAGGGCAGGTCCACGGCGACCACGGGCGACGCCGCGCTCGCTGAGCCGCGTGATCTCCCGGATGGCGTCCGACACGAGACCCGGAGGGCTCGGCCTTGCAGGCCGGTGCCGAGCAGCGCGTCCACGACGAGGTCGGCGCGGCGCAGGCCGCTCGCGCGCGCGCTCCCAGGCCTGCGGCGTCCGCCACCTCGGGGACCTTGCCCCCGCTGCGCTCGAAGGCCGCGAGGTGCAGCCGGGCGTCGCCCCGCACGTCGTCGCGGATCCCCACGAGGTAGACCTCGGGGTGGAGGTCGAGGAGCCGCCGCGCGACCACGAAGCCGTCGCCGCCGTTGTTGCCCCTGCCGCAGAGGATGGCGGGCCGGCGGGCCGTCGGGATACCGCTCCCGGATGGCCGCGCGCCACCGCGCTCCCCGCGTTCTCCATGAGCACGACGCCGGGCAGGCCGATCTCGTCGATCGTGCGGCGATCGGCCTCCCGCATCTCGGCGGCGGTCAGCACGGGAAGCACGTCGCGACTCTAGCCCAGGTTCGCCCGGCCGGACCAAAAGTACGCCGAGGACCAGAAGGCGAAGAGCAGCCGGTAGTAGACGAAGGGCCGGTAGTCGCGAGTGCGCACGTAGCCCAGCAGGAAGCGGATGGTGAGGAAGCCGAAGACCGCCGCGGCGGCCATCCCCAGGACGACGGCGGTCGGGTCCGCCGTTCCCGCAGGAGGGCCGGCACCTTGACCAGGGCCGCTCCGAGCGTGATGGGCAGTGGCCAGGAGGAAGCTGAAGCGCGCCGCCTCCTCGCGCCGGTAGCCGAGGAAGAGCGCCATGCTGATCGTGGCCCCGGAGCGCGAGACGCCGGGCACGATGGCGAGCGGCCTGGGCGAGGCCGATGAGCGAGCGCGTCCCGCGCGGAGACCGGTTCGGCGACGTCCGCCCGGCGCGCGGTCGGCCCGACCAGAGGACGCCGCCCATCAGGGCCATCGTGGTGGCGACGAGCGCGGGCGAGCGGAACACGGTCTCCGCCCAGTCGTCGAGGAGCAGGCCGGCGACGGCCCCGGGTATCGAAGCGAGGGCGAGGAGCCAGAGGAGGCGGCTGTCCGGCGTCGGCGAAGGGCCGCCCGCGGAAGAGGCCCCGGAGACCCGCGGAGACGAGCCGCCACCAGTCGCGCGGCGAAGGCCGCGCACCACCGCGACGAGCGTGCCCAGGTGCAGGGCCACGTCGAAGGCGAGGCCGTGGTCGGGCCAGCCGAGGAGCCAGGGCACGACGATCAGGTGCCCGGAGCTGCTGATGGGCAGGAACTCGCCCAGCCCCTGCACGAGGCCGAGCACGATGGCCTCGAATCGGCTCATCGCCGCGGTTCGTTGACGCTCGTGCGCCCGGTCTGGTACGGTGTGCGCCGCATCACGCATGGGTCTCTTCGCCTCCGTGAACGGACACGTCATCCCCGCCGAGGAGGCCCGCGTCTCCGTCCTCGACAACGGCTTCACCTTCGGGGACAGCGTCTACGAGACGCTGCGCACCTACGGGGGCCGGCCCTTCGAACTGGACCGCCACCTACGACGGCTGCGCGCCTCCGCGACACGCCTGGGCTTCGCGATCCCGCTCACGAATGGCGAGCTCGCTCGCAGCGCCTGGACGCGCTGCTCGCGCGCGCGGAGAACCCCGAATCCTACATCCGCCTCATCGTCAGCCGCGGCGTGGGCGACATCTCCTACCACTTCGACCGGGTCAAGGGCCCCACGGTGGTGATGGTGGTCAAGCCCTACGAGCCCTTCCCCGAGTCGCACTACACGGAGGGGATCGCCGTGGCCCTCGTCGGCGTCCGCCGCAACCATCCCCAGGCCCTCGACCCGGCGATCAAGTCGAGCAACCTGCTCAACAACGTCCTGGCCGTGCGGGAGGCGCAGGCGCGGGGCGCGGAGGAGGCCCTGCTCCTGAACGAGGAGGGCGAGGTCGCCGAGGGGGCGAGCACCAACGTCTTCGTCGTGCGGGAGGGCAGCGCTCCTCACTCCGCCGCTGTCGCGCGGGCATCCTCGCCGGGATCACGCGCGAGGTCGTCCTGGAGCTCGCGGCCGCGCTCGGCCTCCCCGCCCGCGAGGAGGTGCTGCGGCGCCGACGACCTGCCGGCGCGCCGACGAGGCCTTCATCACCAGCACGCACCCGGAGGTCGTGCCGATCCGGCGGCTCGACGGGCGGCCGGTCGGCGACGGCCGGCCCGGGCCGGTCACGCTCCGCCTCCTCGCGCCTTCCGCGCCTACGCCCCGCGCGTCACTGCGCCTAACTCACTCCCCTCGCGGGTCGCGGCGCGCCAGCAGCCAGCCGGGCAGGAAGAGCAGCACGCCGACCAGCATCATGCGCAGCATCGCGATGGTGCTCGGGCGTGCCGAAGAACGCCGTCGCCGCGACCAGGGTGATCACGAGGCCCGTGACCTGGAGCAGCGCGCCCGAGGAAGTAGCGGACCCAGGCCAGCGACGCGCCCTGCGCTCGCGCGGCCGTGGCTCGAGCCGCGCCCTCACTGCCGCCTCCAGCCCGTGCGCCCGAACCAGCGGCTCACCTCGTCGCGCGGGATGCGCACGATCGTCGGCCGGCCGTGCGGGACAGAGCGTGGGGTGCGCGGTCCGGCCGAGGTCGCGCACGATCGCGGCCATGCTCTCGGCGGCCAGCGACTGGCCCGCCCGCACCGCGGAGTGGCAGGCCAGCGTCGCGGCCAGGCGGTCGCGCGGCCCCGCCACCGTCCATTCGCCGTCCTCGCGCTCCAGGAGGTCGCGGAGCAGCCGCTCCAGGGCCGGCGCCGGGATCCCGCGTCCCCAGCAGCGCGGGCACGGCGCGCGACGCGCGTCGACGCCGCCGCCGAAGGCCTCGACGTCGAAGCCCAGCTCCGCGAGCGTCGTCGAGGCGTGCGCCTCGAGCACCGGCCGCAGGTCCGGGGCAGAGCTCGACCACGACCGGGCGCGAGCAGGCTCTGCGACTCCACCGGCGCCTCGGCGAGCGTCCGCGAGCAGCCCTCGAAGCGGACGCGCTCGTGCGCGGTGTGCTGGTCGACGAGGACGCAGGTCCTCGCCGTCGCGTCGCCACGATGTAGGTGTTGCGGTGCTGGCCCGAGCACGAGGCGGCGACGAGGGCACGGCTCGTCACCGGCCGCTTCGGCCACTCGAGGCGGCTCGCCCGCGGCCGCGTAGCCGTACTCGGTACGCCGCGGCCGACGCGTCCGGACGCTGTCCAGGTAGCGTCTGAACCGCCCCTTCCACTCGCGACGTGTCCGCGCGCGGCACCTCTGCTCGCGCGTCCCTCCGACAGGGCCGTGCGCACGGCGCGCTCGACGGCCGTCCAGACCGTGCGCGGCGTCCGCGAAGCGCACCTCGGTCTTCGCCGGATGCACGTTCACGTCCACCAGGTGCGGCGGCACGTCCAGGAAGAGGAAGGCCTCGAGCCGCGCGCTCGCCGCGCGCCCGCCGCCGCGGTAGGCCTCGATCACCGCCTTGGCAGACCGCGCGGTCGCGCACCGGACGGCCGTTCACGAACAGCCGCAGGTCGGGCCGCGCTCGGACGCGGCCGGTCCGGCCGCGAGACGAACCCGCGCACCCGCGCCCATTCCGTGCCCGCCGTCCACCGGGCACGAGGTCGTCGAGGAAGCCGTCGCCGAAGAGCTGGAAGACGCGCGGGCCCGAGGCCGTCCACGGCCGGCGCCTCGAGAGCGGTCCGCCCGCCGGAGCGCAGCGAGAAGCCCGACGCCGGGCCGGGCCAGCGCCAGCAGGGTCACGGCCTCGGCCACGTGGGCCGCCTCGGTGGAGTCGGCCCGCAGGAACTTGCGCCGCGCGGGCACCGCCGCCGAAGAGGTCGCGCACCTCGACGGTGGTGCCCCGCGGATGGCCGGCGTCGCGCACGTGCACCGGCCGGCCGTGCCGGACCTCGACCTCGGTGCCCGCCGCGCTCGACGTCGTCGCGCGTGCGCAGCACGAGGTGCGACGACGCTCGCGATCGAGGGCAGCGCCTCGCCGCGGAAGCCGTGGGTGCGCGATCGCTGCGAGGTCGGCGAGGCTCGCGCAGCTTCGAGGTGGCGTGGCGCTCGAGGGCGAGCTCCGCGTCCTCGCGGCCCATCCCGTGGCCGTCGTCGCGCACGCGGATCAGCGCCCTTGCCCCCGCGCCTCGATCTCGACGTGCACGCTGCGCGCTCCCGCGTCGAGCGCGTTCTCCACCAGCTCCTTGACCACGGAGGCCGGCCGCTCCACCACCTCGCCGGCCGCGATCTTGTTGACGAGGTCGTCGGGGAGCCGCTCGGACGCCGGCCGTCAGATCCACCCCTTCTTCTGGAACCAGTAGACGAGCGCCGCCGGGGATCGCGACCATCAGCCCGAGCGCCCACGAGGTAGCCGTAGCGCCACTTCAGCTCCGGCATGTGCTCGAAGTTCATGCCGTAGACGCCGGTGATCACGGTCAGGCGGCGAGGATCGCGCGCGATCACGGTCAGGCGCTTCATGGTCTCGTTGAGCCGGTTGCTGACCGCGGAGAGGTAGGCGTCGAGCGTGCCCTGCATCAGGTCCTGGTACTGGATAGGACGCGTCCACGATCCGGTAGAGGTTGTCGTAGATGTCGCGGAAGTAGACGGCGGCCTTCGGCGCTGATCACCTTGAACTCGCCGCGGGACAGGCGGTGGATGATCTCGCGCTGGGGCGTGCAGATCCGGCGCAGCTGCATGACGTCGCGCTTCAGCGTGAAGATCCGGTCGAGCGTCTCGCGGCGTGGGCTTCTCGAACACCTCGACCTGCACGAGCTGGATCTTGTCCTCGATCGCGTCCAGGTTCGGGAAGTAGTGCTCGAACATCTGGTCCAGGATCTGGTGGAGCAGGAAGTCGCACGCCCCTGGGCATCGCGGTCTGCAGGTTCTTGCTGCACAGGTCGCGCGCCGCGGTGATCGAGCGCATCGGGCCCTTGTGGTGGGTGACCAGGTAGTTCGGGCCCAGGAAGATGTCCAGCTCGCGGGTGATGAACTGGTCGGTGGGCGCGTCGAAGCGGATGCCGTGGACGATGATGAAGATGTACGCCCTCGTAGTCGTCCACCTTCGGGATGGTGGACCTCGGAGAGGCAGTCCTCGATGGCGAGGGGATGGAAGTGGAACGGGTCCTCGAGGATCGTCGCTTCCTTGACCGTGGGGTCCTCGAGGTCGATCCAGTGGAACGCCCCCTCGCGCCTCGGTCAGGATGCTGCGGGCTCGAACTCGGCAGCTGCTCGATCTTGCCCGTTCGACGCACCGGAAGTAGGTCAGCACGCCCGGCTCAGTCCCCGACGGGCTTCTCGAGCTGGGCCTGGGCCGCGGCCAGGCGCGCGATGGGCACCCGGTAGGGCGAGCAGGAGACGTAGTCGAGCCCCACCTCGTGGAAGAAGCGGATCGAGGACGGGTCGCCGCCGTGCTCGCCGCAGACGCCGATCTTGAGGTCGGGCTTCACCGCGCGGCCCTTCTGCACGCCGATCTCCACGAGCTGGCCGACGCCGCCCGCGTCGAGGGAGACGAACGGGTCCTTCTCGAGGAGGCCGTGCTCCTGGTAGTAGCAGCAGGAACTTGCCGGCGTCGTCGCGGGAGAGGCCGAAGCCCATCTGCGTGAGGTCGTTGGTGCCGAAGGAGAAGAAGTCGGCCTCCTTCGCGATCTCGTCGGCGGTCAGCGCGCCCGCGCGGCACCTCGATCATGGTGCCCGACCAGGTACTCGACGCCCGACGCCGTCCTTGCCCAGGACCTCGCTCGGCCTCCTCGAGCACGATCTTCTTCTGGCGCCGCAGCTCCTCCACGTGGCCGACGAGCGGGATCATGACCTCGGGCTTGACCGGGATGCCCTTCTTCGCCACCTGCAGCGCGGCCTCGAAGATGGCCCGCGCCTGCATGCGCGTGATCTCGGGATAGGTGATGCCGAGGCGGCAGCCGCGGTGGCCGAGCATGGGGTTGAACTCGTGCAGCTCCTCCACCGCGCGGAGCAGCTTCTCCTTGGCCGCGATCGCCGCCTTGTTCTTCGCCTCGCCCTTGGCCGCGCAGGGTCGCGACCTGCACCATCAGCTCCTCGCGCTTGGGCAGGAACTCGTGGAGCGGCGGGTCCAGGGTGCGGATCGTCACCGGGGTGGCCGTGCATCTCCTTGAAGAGGCCGGCGAAGTCGGCGCGCTGCATGGGCAGCAGCTTCTTCAGCGCGCCCGTGTAGTCGGCGATGGACTTGCCGTACTCCTTCTGGACCTTGGCCAGCTCCTTCTTGAGCTCCGCCGCCTGGGTGCCCCTGGCCTCCTTCAGGCGCGTCCTTGAGCCGCGCGGTCACGTCGAGGCCGCGCTGGCCGCGCGCCGCGGAGAGGATCATCTTCACCACGTGCGGCAGCCGGTCCTCGGCGAAGAACATGTGCTCGGTGCGGCAGAGGCCGATGCCGCGCGCCCCGAAGGCGAACGCGACCTTGGCGTCGCGCGGGATGTCGGCGTTGGCGCGGATGCCCAGCCGGCGGATCTCGTCGGCCCAGGCCAGCAGCTTCTCGAACTTCTGGTAGAGCGGCGACTTCTCGGGCTTGAGCTTGCCCGCGCACGACCTGCAGCACCTCGGACGGGCTCGTGGGCAGCTCGCTTCAGGATCACGTCGCCCGTGGTGCCGTCGATGGAGATGCGGTCGCCCTCCTTGAGACGTCCTGCCCGCCGACCTTGCAGCTTCTTGCGCCTTGGCGTCGATGTGCAGGCGCGCCGCAGCCCACGACCGAGGGCTTGCCCATCTGCCGGCCCACCACCGCGGCGTGCGAGGTCATGCCGCCGGTGGCGGTGAGGATGCCCTGGGCCACGCTCATGCCGTGGATGTCGTCGGGCACCGTCTCCATGCGCACGAGCACCACGCGCTTGCCCTTCTGCGGCTCCAGGCCACCGCGTCGTCGGCGGTGAAGACGACGGCGCCGGTGGCCGCGCCCGGGCGAGGCGGGCAGGCCCTTGGCCGCGACCTCGGCCTTGCGCCCGCTCCTTCGGGGTCGAAGATCGGGTGCAGGAGCTGGTCGAGCGCCTGCGGCTCCACCTTCAGGACGGCCTCGCGCTTGCGTGAGGATGCCCTCGTCCACCAGGTCCACCGCGATGTGGACCGCGGCCAGGCCCGTGCGCTTGCCGTTGCGGGTCTGGAGCATGTAGAGCTTGTTGTCCTGGATCGTGAACTCGAAGTCCTGGACGTCCTTGTAGTGCCGCTCCAGGCGGGTGGTGATCTCGCGGAGCTGGCGGTAGGCCTCGGGCATCACCTTCTCGAGGTCGGCGATGGGATGCGGCGTGCGGATGCCCGCCACCACGTCCTCGCCCTGCGCGTTCTGCAGGAACTCGCCGTAGAACTCCTTCGCGCCGGTCGAGGGGTTGCGGGTGAAGCCGACGCCGGTGGCCGAGCGTGTCGCCCATGTTCCCGAAGACCATGGTCTGCACGTTGACCGCGGTGCCGAGGTCGTGCGGGATGTCGTTCAGCTTGCGGTAGGTCACGGCGCGCGGGTTCATCCAGGACTTGAAGACGGCGTCGCGCGCGCCCCGGAGCTGCTCGCGCGGGTCCTGCGGGAAGGGCTGGCCCGTCTGCTTCTGCACCACCGCCTTGAAGCGCGCGATCGACCTCGTCGAGCGCCGCTTCCGTCGAGGTCCACGTCGGCCGTGACCTTGTTCTTCTTCTTGACCGCGTGCAGCTCGTGCTCGAAGCGCGTCCTTGTCGATGCCGAGCACGACGTTGCCGTACATCTGGATGAAGCGGCGGTAGCAGTCCTTGGCGAAGCGGCCGTTGCCGGTCTTCGCCTTGAGGCCCTCGCACCGACTGGTCGTTCAGGCCGAGGTTCAGGATCGTGTCCATCATCCCGGGCATGGAGAACTTGGCGCCGCTGCGCACGGAGACGAGCAGCGGGTCGTCGGCCGCGCCCAGCTTCTTGCCCATGAGCTCCTCGAGCCGCTCGAGGGCCTTGTCGATCTCGCTCGTCGATCTCCCCGGGCAGCGATCCCCCGCGTTCCATGTACGAGGTTGCAGGCGGCGGTGGAGACCGTGAAGCCCGGGGGCACGGGCAGGCCGGCGTTCGTCATCTCGGCCAGGCCCGGCGCCCTTGCCGCCGAGCAGGTCCTTCATGTCCTTGTTGCCGTCCGCCTTGCCGCCGCCGAAGAAGTAGACGTATTGGGTCAAGACTGTCCTCCGAGCTTCGAAATGTCCGCGATGCGGTAGAAGAGCGATAGGGTCTCGTTGAGCAGGGCGAGGCGATTGCCGCGCACCTTCGGGTCCTCGGCCATCACGAGCACGTCGTCGAAGAAGCGGTCCACGGGCTCGCGCAGCCCGGCGAGCGAGCGCAGGCGCGCGTCGTAGTCGCCGTTCGCGCCCCCGGCCGCGGCCACCGCCTCGTGCAGCTCGCGCTCGGCGTCGTGCTCGAACAGCGCGGGCTCGATCGACCGCGGCCGCTGCTGGTCGAGGATGTTCTTGGCCCGCTTGAACGCCACGGCCAGGTGCGCGAAGTCTCTCGCCGCCTGCGCGCGCACGTCGTGCAGCGCGCGCAGCCGGACGAGGGCGTCCTGCGGGTCGTCGAGGGCGCTCGGGCTCGCGGCGTGTCGAAGCGCCGCCTCCACCTCGTCGGCCGGGAAGCCCGCGCAGCTCGAGGACGTAAGCGCAGCCGGTCGAGCAGGAAGCTCTCCAGGTCCTGCGCGACGTCGGCGTGCCGGTCGCTTCGGCGCTCGGCGTAGCCCGCTGCGGCAGCCGCGGCCAGCGTCTGCAGGTCAGGGCGCGTCTCGCCCGTCTCCGGCGTCCCAGAAGTCCAGAGCACGCTCGAACGACGCCCTGGCCGGCCCGGCGCAAGCCCGAAGGGATCGCTGCTGCCCGTCGGGACGAGCCCGAGGCCGAAGTAGCCGGCGAGCGTGTCGAGCTTGTCGGCCAGGGAGACGGCCGCGAAGACGCGCGTCGCACGGCCGTCGAGCAGCCCCGCGGGCGCGCGCATCCTCGCTCGAGGGACCGGGTGGTAGTGCCAGCGCACGGCCTGGCCACTTCGGCGGGCGACGCCCTGGCCGCCGAGGTAGAGCCCGCCCATCGTGCCCTGCAGCTCCGGGAACTCGCGGACCATCAGGGTGGTCAGGTCGGCCTTGGCGAGGCGCGCCGCCTCGGCGGCGGCGTCGCGCTCGTCCTTGGCCAGGTAGCCGAGCTCGCGCCATCGTCCCGACGAGCCGGACCATGCGCTCGGCCTTGTCCTGGTAGCTGCCGAGGCCCTGGTGGAAGGTCACGCCCGCCAGGTCGGCGACGCGATCGGCGAGCGGCCGCTTCCGGTCCTCCGCGAAGAAGAACGCCGCGTCGCGCAGCCGCGCGACCACCACGCGCTCCATGCCCCGGACGATGGCGGGACCGCGCTTCGCGCCGTCGCCGTTGGTCGACGGCGGCGAAGCGCGCGACGACGCCGTCCTGGTCGCGAGGGGGATGTACTTCTGGTGATGGACGAGGACGGTCTCGAGCACCTCTCGGGGCAGCGAGCGGAACTCGGCGGGAACCTCGCCCACGAGCACGGTCGGGTACTCCACGAGGTCGCGCCATTCCGCTCGCGAGCCCGTGGTCGTCCGGCAGCGACGCCCCGCTCGTCGCGCGCGCGAGCTCCTCCGCGATGCTTCGCGCGCGCTCCTCGGGATCCAGGATCACGAAGTGACGCCGCAGCGCTTCCTTGAGCTCGCGAAGGCACCGCGCACGATCTGCGAACGTCCCGCCCTCGCCCTGGGGCAGGAAGCGATGGCCGAAGGTCGCGGGACCGCTCGCCACGCGAGCCTTGCCCTTCGCCCCGTCCACCAGCTCGTAGATCGCGAACGGGACCACGGTTCCGTCGAGCATCGCGACCAGCCAGCGGATGGGCCGGCCGAACGGGAAGGCGCCCTTGCCGTCGTCGAGCCACGCGTCCCAGCTCATGCGCTTCGGGAAGGCCAGGCCGCGCAAGCGTGGAGGCGAGCACCGCCGGCAGCACCTCGCCAGCCGCGCGGCCCGCGATCTTCTTCACGAACAGGAGGTAGATCTCGTCGGCTTCGAGCGGGTCCTTGGGCCCTTGCTGCAGGTCCGTCACGGCGACGCCGTTCTTCTTCGCGAAGCCCTGCGCGGCACCCGTCCACGCCCCGCCGCGTCCTTCGCCACCTTCAGCGACGGTCCCCAGACCGGCTCCTCGCGGTCGGCCTGGTTCGCGAGAACGTCGGCGCGAGCCACGAGCCGACGCGGCGTCCACTGGACGAGCACGTCCGTCGGCGCGAGGAACTCGCGAGACGCGGCCTCGACGAGCTTCTGGCGAGAGCTGCGCGCCCAGGCCCGCGCAGCCACGGGGCCGGCATCTCCTCGAAGCCGATCTCGAGCAGGAACTCGGGCATGCCCTAGCTCCCCGCCGGAGCCGCCTCCGCGGGCGTCTCCGACTCCGGCGGGGTGGCATGAGCCGCCGCAATCGCGCAGGCGAGCTTGCGGATGTTCAGGATCATCCCCGCCCGCTGGCTCACGGAGATGGCGCCCCGCGCGTCGAGCACGTTGAAGGCGTGCGAGCTCTTGAGGCACCAGTCGTAGGCGGCCAGGGTGGTGCGGCCCCCCGGCGTCTTCAGGACGCGCCAGCCCTCCGCGAGGTAGCTCTCGAAGAGGCGGCGGTGGAGGTCGGGGTCGGCGAGCTCGAAGGAGTAGCGCGAGAGCTGGAACTCCTCCTCCTTGCGCACCTCGCCGTAGAGCGTGTCCGCCGACCAGCGCAGCTCGTACACGTCGTCCACGTCCTGCAGGTACATGCCGATGCGCTCGAGCCCGTACGTGATCTCGCCGGAGATGGGAGCGAGGTCGATGCCGCCCGCCTGCTGGAAGTACGTGAACTGCGTGATCTCCTGCCCGTCGAGCAGGACCTGCCAGCCGATCCCCCACGCCCCGAGCGTCGGCGACTCCCAGTTGTCCTCCTCGAAGCGCACGTCGTGGGCGGCGGGGTCGATGCCCAGCGCGAGCAGGCTCTCCAGGTAGACGTCCTGGATGTCCGACGGGGGCGGCTTGAGGATGACCTGGAACTGCTGGTGCTTGTAGAGGCGGTTCGGGTTCTCGCCGTAGCGGCCGTCCGCGGGACGCCGCGACGGCTGCACGTAGGCGACCTTCCACGGCTTCGGCCCGAGCACGCGCAGGAACGTCTCGGGGTGCATCGTTCCCGCGCCGACCTCCGCGTCCCAGGGCTGGTGGATGAGGCAGCCGCGCTCCGACCAGTAACGCTCGAGGGCGAAGACGATCTCCTGGAGGGTCACCGGCCGACCTCCCGCGCCACGTCCCGGAGGACGCGCTGCGAGCGCAGCGTCGCGCTCGAGGTGGCGCGAGATCAGATCGTGGTGGAACGGCTCCAAGACGCCGGCCTCCGCGGGAAGTGGGCCGCCGAGCTCGGCGGGAGCCCGGCGAAAGACGTCGCCCAGGAACGCGCACGCCCCCTCGGGAAGCACCGGTCCCGAAGCGGGCCCGCAATCATCGCACACGAAGCCGTGGGCCGCACGATCGTAGCTGCGACGACCCGCGGGCATCGGACGCGCGCAGCCGGCGCACCGATCGAGGGGCGGGTAGAGCCCGTGCAGCCGCAGCAGCCAGGCCTCGAGGTAGCGCGAAAGCGCTTGCACGGGGGTGCTCGCCTCCGCGGCACGCAGCGTGACGAGGGCCAGCCGGTAGAGCTTGTCCTCCGCCTCGCCCTCCTGGGCGAAGCTGTCCAGGAGCTCGGCCGCATACGACAGGAAGAGCGACGCCTCGAGGTCCCGCGCGCCCGTCGGGAAGGCCGAGCGCAGGAGCTCGCAGTCGCCCAGCCGGAAGAGCTCGGCCCCCTGCCGTCCGTAGAGGCTCACCTGCACCTCGCTCAGGGGCTCCAGGGCGGACTGGTAGCGGGGCCGGGCGCCCCGCGCTCCCTTGGCCACCGCGCGCATCTTGCCGCGCTCGCGGGTGAGGAGCACCACGATCTTGCTCGTCTCTCCCAGCTTGTAGGTGCGCAGGACGAGCGCGTCGGTGGTCAGGAGGGCCATGGCCGTGGCGTCTTCCGCAAGGCGAACGGAGTAAGTTAGCACGAGCGGACCCGCGATTCTTGCCGGCCCGCGGGGAGCGTGCTACTTTGGCCTCATGTCCTCGCGTCTCGTACGGATGATCGCGATCGCGGGCGCCGGCGTCGCCGCGGGCCTGCTCTGGAACGCCGCGAGCCCCCGCGGGTTCGCCCTCGGCCGGAGCGTCTTCGTCCAGTCGGGGGACGAGGTGATCGAGGCTCCGGAGGCCAAGACCCGCCTCGACAAGGGCGCGCTCTTCCTCGACGCCCGGCCCGCGGACTTCTAGAAGATGAGCCACATCCCCGGCTCGCTGAGCCTGCCCGAGGACGACTTCGACAAGGCCTTCGCGGAGCTCGAGCCCCGCCTCCGGGAGACCTTCAACATCGTCGTCTACTGCAGCGGCTACGGCTGCGAGGCGAGCCACATCGTGGCCCGGAAGCTCCGCGACAAGGGCGTCCACGCGGCCATCCTGAACGAGGGCTGGCCCGCCTGGACCGACGCCGGCTATCCGGTCGCGACGGGAGCGAGCCCTGAAGGGCTGGCCGCTCCTCGAGCACCCGGGCCTCCACCTCGCCCTCCGGCTCTTCCTGGGCGGCTACTTCCTCTACGCGGCCGTCCCCAAGATCCTGGACCCCGCGGCGTTCGCCCGGGTCGTCTACCAGTGGCAGGTCACGCCGCCGGTCCCTTCGAACCTCGTGGCGGTCGTACTGCCCTGGGTGGAGGCGATCGCGGGACTCCTCCTGATCGTCGGGATCTGGAGACGCGAGGCCGCGGCGACGATTGCCGTGCTCCTCGTCGTGTTCCTTGCCGCCGCGGCCTCCGTGATGTGGCGAGGCATCGACGTCGAGAACTGCGGGTGCACGTCGGTGGCCGCCCACGCCGAGAAGACCTGGACGAGCGGCGTCGGCTGGTTCCTCGTGACGCGCAACCTGCTGATGCTCGCGGGCGCTCTCGTGCTCGCCTTCGTCACGCCCCGCAGGACCGCGGCCGCGCCGTTGACAGCCTCGCCGCAGGGCGCGTAGCATCGCGCCGCCGTGAGCGACACCACCACCCGCGGGGTCCGCGTCCAGGTCCGGAGCGCCTACCGCCCCGAGCGCAGCGTCCCCGAGGACCACCAGTACTTCTTCGCCTACCGCGTCCGAATCTCCAACGAGGGAGAGGAGACCGTGCAGCTCGTCACCCGCGAGTGGATCATCACCGACGCCGACGGCCAGGTGGAGACGGTGCAGGGCCCCGGCGTCGTCGGCGAGCAGCCCATCCTCGGCCCCGGGGAGTCCTTCGAGTACACGAGCTACTGCCCCCTCAAGACGCCCATCGGCTCGATGCACGGGACGTATCAGATGGTCTCGGCCAAGGGCGATCGCTTCGACGCGGTGATCGCGCCGTTCTCGCTGGCGGTTCCCACTGCCCTGAACTAGCATTTTCGAGGGCAGACAGGAGCGAATACTTGCGGGCTGGGCGGGTTGTGGCACTCCTTGGTCTGCTGTGGAAGCTCGCCGGCCCGCTCGAGGCCCAGAGCGTGCTCATCGACTTCGAGCACTTCCCGGGACCGGACGGCGTGCTCGGGACAGCCGATGACGTGCCGGTGCCATGTACGACCGCAATTCCCCTCTCGGGGCAGTACGCCTCGGTCGGCATCACCTTCACGCTTGGATTGATGGAGTGCGCACCCGGGCTGTTCCCGCCGGGAGCGATTTTTGCCTCCGCGAGTGCGACGGCAGCAACGTTCTCGGTTCCGGTGCGAGAGATCACGATGGCATCGAACTCCTTCTGGAACGCCACCCTGGTCGCCTACGACTCCGACGACAATGTGGCGGCCACGTTCGTGCTGCCGCACCCTTCCCCTGGATCGTTCTACTTTCGCGGGACGCTGAGCGTCGCCACCGCCCGGCCGATCGCCCGCTTCACCGTCCTCCCGGACGACTCCGACAACATCCTGAACCTGGATGAAATCGCGTTTGGTCCGGGCGAGCCTCTCGACTTCTTTGCGCTCACCCCGTGCCGCCTCTTCGATACCCGGACGCCGAGTCACGCCCCGCCACTCGCCGCGGGAGGCGATCGCGCATTCGACGTCGCGGGGTCCTGCGGCGTGCCCCCGACCGCGAAGGCCATTTCGGTCAACGTCGCGGTGACGGAGCCGACCGCAGCCGGCCACATCCGCCTCTCCCCTACCGAAACGCCCGGGCCGCTCTCTTCCTCCGTCAATTACAACATCGGCGAAACCCGCTCCAACAACGCGATCGTCGCGCTCTCACCCGCGGCGAGCTTCACTGCACGCTGCGTCCAGGCCTCGGGAACGGTGCACTTCGTCCTGGACGTCAACGGTTACTTCGAGTAAGACGAGGACCCCGACGTGACGCTCGGCTATTCGAAGTAGCCGTTCACGTCCAGTATCACGTGGACGCTGCCCGAGGCCTGCACCGCCCGGACCGCGAGCCCGGTCGGACCTATCCCCACGAGGGCGTTGTTGGCGCGCGTCTGGCCCGCAGAGTAGTTCACTGTGGAGGCGTTGGGCACGGCACCGCCCGCGGCAAAGAGCCGAAGGTTCCCGGCCACCGTCGGCCCGGTTGCGGTGACGTTCACCGACACCGCGCGCGCCGTCGCGGGAATGCCGCACTGCCCGGCAAGGACGAAGCTCCGCGTGCTGTTCGCCGCGAGCGCGGGACCGCCGTAGGCCCCGTTCGGATTGCGCGTGTCGAACACGCGGCAAGGGACGAGCGTGGAGAAGCTTCCCGGGGCGTAGATGGAGCCGACGGCCTGGCTCACGGCGATCGGGGCGCCGCTCGGGTTCGTGAGGTTGACGAAGAAGGTCTCGGTGCCTTCCGTGTCGCCGTCCGCGTTGATGGTGACGGATATCGGCTGCGCCGGCGTGCCGGGAGTTAAGACGAGCGTGCCCGCGGAATTCTCGTAGTCGCTCCCCTGGGTGGCGGTGTCGCTCGCCGTCTGGTAGTCCACGGTGGCCCCCGCGCTCGCGGGCGACAACGTCACGAGGAAGGTCGCGATGCGCGTACCCGCGACCGGCTCCACCACCGCGACATCCGCGATCGTCAGGCCCGCGTTGTCGTCGTTGCCGATCGTGCCCTGCCCTTGCGCGTCCGCGATCGTCACGTTGACCGGGCTCGAGAGGTTCACCGCGAACGTCTCGTTCGCCTCGAAAACATGATCGCCGTTGACCGTGACCGCGAGGGGGGCCGTCGTCGTCCCCGCGGGGAAGACCGTGGTCGCCGTGACGGCCACGTAGTCGCTTCCTGCGCTCGCCGTGCCGTTCGCGGTGGCGTGGCCGACGGCCACGGTCTGGCCGCTGGGCGCGGAGAGCGAGAGGGTGAAGCCCGCAAACGTCGTCCCGGAGTCGCCCTCGGGCACGAGGACGTCGTTGATGACGACCGTGGGCGCGGGATCGTCATCGACGATCGTCCCCCGGCCCTGCCCGTCCGCGAGGACCGCGCCGTTGGGCGCGGAAAGGTTCACGAAGAAGGTCTCGTTGGCCTCGTCCAGTACGTCGCCGGCCACGGGAACCGCGACGGGCTGCGTCGTGCTTCCCACGGGGAAGGTCGCCAGTCCGGAGGCCGCCGTGTAGTCGCTTCCCGCGGTTGCGGTGCCGTTTGCCGTTGCGTACGAGACCGTCACCGTTTGCTCGGCCGGGGAGGAGAGGCGGGCGTTGAGGATGGCATTCGTCGTTCCGGCGTTGCCTTCGCCCACCGAGGCGTCGTCGATCGTCAGGAAGGGCTGCTCCAGGCCGCCCGTGCGGCGATAGCCGCCGCGCCCCGTTCTCCAGAGCACGCGCGCGTTGGCCGTACCCGGCAGGTCGTAGGCCACCACGCCGCGTCGCGGTCGTGCCCACCACCACTTCGAGGTCGGCGTCGCGCGTCGATGTTCGCGAGCGTGGGCGCGCCCGAGCCCGCCGTTCCAGGTCGCGCCGCCGACGGGCGCGGGCAGGCTCACCCGGTGCAGCTGGACACCCTGCGAGCTCAGGATGTGGAGGTGGCCGATGCGGTTCCCGCCCTTCTGGGGCCACGAGGTGAAGAGCACCTCGGCCTGGCCGTCGTTGTCGAGGTCGGCCACGACCGGCTCGCTCGCGAAGCGGAAGGTGTCGCCGGCGGCGCCCGGGCGGGCACGACGTGAGGGCCAGCTCCCGTGCTCGGTCTTGTCGAGCCAGTAGGCGTGCACCTTCCCGTCGTAGGAGGGATAGAGGATCTCGAGCCGGCCGTCGTCGTCGAGGTCCGCGATCGCGGGGTTGGGCACCGCGGTCTCGATCACGTTGTAGTCCTCGGAGAGCGGCCCGCTGCCCGGCCCGGGCACGGGGAGCACCGTCCAGTCGAACCCGCTGCCGCTCCAGCGCGTGCGGTCGTTCCGGAGGATGAAGGGCATCTGGTAGAGGCGGTGTAGGGGCTCGTGCCGCAGTTGTAGACGTTGCCCCACCACGATCCACTCGCGGCATGCCGTCGCCGTTCACGTCGGCGAACGCGGGGGCGCTGTCCGCGAAGTTCGGACGGTGCTCGATGCCGCAGTTGGCGTAGCCGCGCAGGTCCACCGCGTGGTCCACGTGGACGCCCACCTGGCTCCAGACCTTCGCGGGCGTGCCGTAGATCGTGCTCGCGAGCAGCTGATTGCCGTCGCGGTCGAGGGCGGTGATGTAGTGCGTGTCGGTGGGGCCGAGGATCTCCGGAAGCCGTCGCCGTTCATGTCGGCCACGGCCACGTTCTCGTTGTACATCCCCCAGCCGGCGCCCGGCTCCCCGTCGTGCCGCGCGGGCCAGCCCGGGCGCACCGAGCCGTCCGGCTCGTAGACGTTGAGCTGCCGGAACGCCCCTCCGCTCGCGCGCCCCACCACGATCTCGAGCAGGCCGTCGTTCTCGAGATCGTCGACGGCGAGCGTGCGCACCTCGCCGTCCGCGAACGGGTTTCTGCGTCCACAGGACGGCGCCGAACCGGTTGTAGACCGTCAGCTGGTTGCCGCCGCGGCCCGACGATCACCTCGAGCGTGCCGTCGCCCGTGAGGTCGGCCACGACGACGCCCGGCCAGACGCGCTGCGCCGTTCGTCCCCCGCCATTCGAGGGCGCCCGTCGCCCCGTTCAGGGACACCACGTCGTACGAGCCCCAGAGCACTTCCGGCTTGCCCGTCGCCGTCGATGTCGGCCACCGCGGGCGACGAGTACCAGCCGGTCTGGCAGAAGGACGTGCAGCCTCCGCCCGACCACTTGAGCACGGGGGCAAGGACTACGGCGAACGACGGCTGGGCGGCGGAGGCCAGGGTGACCGCGAGCGCGACGGTCCACGACCGAGGGAAAGAGTGCATGCGTGACGCAGCATACGGCGCGCGCCACGCACCTTCCTGTGCGAGGCCTCACCTGACTGGATACTATTGAACCGACTATAGTTACTCGAAGTAGCCGTTGACGTCCAGGATCATGTGGACGCCCCCCGTGGACTGGACGGCGCGCACGCCGAGACGGCCGTCCGCGCTCAGCGGAGCGATCGCGTTGTTGCCCCGCGTCTGGCCGATCCCGTAATTGAGTGTGGAGACGAGGGGGGCCGGGCTCCCCGCAGCAAACAGGCGGAGGTTGCCGGCCGACGCCGGCTGGGTCGCCGCGAGGTTCACGGAAACGGCCCGGGCGCCGAGGGGGATCCCGCAGACGCCGGCCACCGCGAGAGACCGGCTCTCTCCCGCCGCCAGCGCAGGACCCTGGCCCGCCACTCGCGTGTCGACGACGCGGCACGGCTGCACCGTGTAGAAGCCGAGCGCGGGGGGAGGGCCGAGCCATTCCTCGGCCCCCACGTCGGGCGCGGCGCCCGCGTAGTCGTCGTTGATTCCCGGGAGGAGAACGCCGGCGTCTACGAGCGGACTCGTGGCGCGGGGAGTGAAGACCCCGCTCGTCGGGGAGACGAGTTGGGGAGGTGCGGACAAGCCTTGGGGCTCCTGGCCAAGGGCGGCCTGGTATGCGGCGAGCGTGTCGTAGCGCGTCCCCATCCAGTTGACGAGGCGCGTGGTGTCGGTGGTGTAGAGGTCGTTCCCGTTCCCGCTCCACGGGACGGGGTTGGGCTTGTGGAGAGCGTAGCGCGTGCCCGCGATGACGTTGTTGCGCGCCCGTATGAACGTCGAGGCCCCCCCCTCGTTCAGGAGGGCGAGCGCGTCCGTGCCCGGCACGTCCGTCAGGAAGGTGTTGTGGTACACGAACAGCGGGCCGATCGGAATGGCGAGCCCGCTGTTGATCTTGATGGCGCTCGCCGTGAATCCGTCGAGCTGGCTCGTGCGCGTGTTGCCGAAACGCCAGGCCACGTTGCGGATGATGTACACCGGTCCCGGCGCCGCCGGAGCCACCGCCACCGCCATGTGCACGTCGGAGATGCGGTTGTTCCAGAGCCGGTAGTTGGAGCAGTAACCCTCGGGCTCGAAGCCGTCGTCGGTGTGCTGGAAGAGCACGTTGTCGTAGAGGTCGACCTCGTTCGAGACGGCGCCCCCCGGGGGGGGAGCGGAGCCGCAGGGCCCCATGCCGTTGAACGTGCCGTGGATGGTGTTGCGCCGGACGACGTGGCCGCGTCCGATGTCGTCGGTGAAGAGGATGCCGTCGTCCTCGGCGCTGCTCCCCTTGGTGAAGGACCAGGGCCAGCCGAAGATCGAGGTGTCCCAGATCTCGTTGTCCTCGAGGACGTGCCGGTCGCCCCCCTTCACCCAGATGCCGGCGGTCTCGACCTCGTGGATCCGGCAACCCCGGACCGCGGAGTCCGCGGAGTTGCGCAGGTAGACTCCCTTGCCGAAGTCGCCCGCCCCGTAGTAGCGGATCTCCAGGTTCTCCACGCGCACGAAGGCCCGGCCGTCGATGACGAATCCTTCCTCCAGGCGGGCCACCTGCATCAGGTGGGCCGCGGGGGAGGATCCGTTGGCGAACTTCACGTAGAGCGTCGTTCCGTCGAAGTAGAAGCCTCCCGGTGCTCCCGCCCCCAGGGCCTGGAGGGCGGCGACGCTCGCGTAACGGTAGAGCCGGCCCAGCTCGCTGACCACGTGGCCGGTGGCGAAGCCGAGCACCCGCGTGAAGACCCCGGACCCCGCGGCCGACCAGCCCACTCCCGCGGCGACGGCGGCGTCGGCTCCGTCCAGGATGGCGCCCGGAGCGGTCCCCCGGAAGACGATGGGCTGGCTCGCCGTCCCCGAGCGCGGCACGGTCACGCGCTCGCGATAGACGCCGGGGGCGATGAGGACGCGGTCCCCGGCCTGGGCGAGATCGGCGGAGCGCTGTATGGTGCGCAGAGGCGCTCCCGGACTCGTGCCGGGGTTGGCGTCGTTGCCCGAAGGCGAAACGTAGAGCGTCCGAAGCGTCGGCTCCGGCAGGCTGTCGACGCGGGTGGCGAAAGGGGTCACGGCGGAGGGCGGCCCCGAGACTCCGTTGGGGTCGGCGAGCGTGACGCGAGCCTCGTATGCCGTCGCCGGCTCGAGGCCGAAGAGGCTCCCCACGAAGTGCGTGGCGTCGATGCGCGCCAGGGGCTGAGCCGGCTGGAAGCTTCCGCCGCCGGCCGCCCTCCACTCGAGGCCGGCGGTCGCGTTGCCGTTCAGGTCCCCGCTGACGGTGGCGACGACGCCCCCTGCGTGAAAGTTCGCGTAGCCCGTGACGGAGACGAGCGTCACCGCGTCCTGGGCCGCGCTCGGAACCGCCGCGGCAAGGACGAACAGTCCGAGAGTCGTTCGCATGGTTCTGGCCCTATTCGAAGTAGCCCACGACGTCGACGATCACATGGGCCTGTCCGGGCGTCATGCTGCAGAGCGCGGCGATCCTCCCCGCCGTCCCCACTCGTACATCGCGTTGTTGCCTCGCGTCTGGCTCGCCATGAAATTCAGGGTGCTCACGAGGGGCTCGGCGGTGTCCGCGGGATAGAGACGCAGGTTGCCGGCCGCGGGCGCCGCCGTCACGGTGACGTTCACCGCCAGCGCCTGGGCCGTCGCGGGAATCCCGCAAAGCCCCGTTGCGGGAAAGGCGCGCGGGGCTCCGGCGGTCAGCGCGGGCCCCCCGGACGGCCCGATGGGGTTCCGGGTGTCGGCGAGTCGGCACGGCGCGACGGTGTGATAGCCGAGCGACTCGTCGTCCAGGATCGTCCCCACCGCAACCGCGTCGGAGATCGGCGCGCTCGCCCCGCTGAGCGTGACCGTGAACGTCTCGTCGCCCTCCGGGGTCGTATCGCCGAGGACGGGCACGGAGAGAGTCCGGGTCACGGAGCCCGGCGGGAAGCTCACGGTGCCGGACGACGTCGTGTAGTCGGACCCGGCAGAAGCGCTTCCGGGGGCCGTGGACCAGCTCGCCCCCACCGTCGTGGCCGACGAGGGAGTGAGCCTTACGGTGAATACCGCGTTCGTGGTGCCCGCGTGGCCCTCCACGACCGCGAGGTCGGCGATGGAGAGGGTCGGGGTGGAGACCTCGAACGCGCCGAGGTCCGGTGCCGTCCGCGTCCGGCCGAGGATGTCGTCCGTGCGCCGAAAGCGCGGGGTCCGCCTGGTTTTGTGCCGGGCTTCCCGCGGGAATGGCCCCGTACAAGGCGACGAGGCGGACGAACTCGTCGCGGACGGTGGTGTTTCCGCTCGCGAAGGCGGCCCCGTTCCAGCGCGGCAGCACGATCGCCCCCTGGTTGACGTTCAGGAGCGGGTCCGCCACGACGCGGCGCACGTCGTGGACGAGCGGGCTCACCTGATCGCCCGGGGGGATTGCCGCCCCGCCGTTCCAGTAGAGGTTGCGGTCGAGGACGAGGTTCGTCGTCTCCGCGGCGCCGCCGTCGGAGAAGTCGTTGCCCGCCCGCCGCCCTCCGCGCCCATCGTGCCCGTGGGGTCCGACCAGATGTTGTTGTGGAAGCGGATGTTCGTCGTTGGCGGGGTTCGCCGCCTTCCTGGTTCAAACGAAAGGCGAAGGCGAGCGCCGGGCAGGTCCCCGGCCACGGTGTTGCTGCGGAACGTGATGTCCCGTCCTCCCTTCACCCCGAAGGCCGCGCGCATCGTGTTGCGGCGAGTTGCCGAGCATCAGGTTGTTCTCGACCAGGATGTCCTCGCCCTCGAGGTAGGGGTTGCCGTCCTCGCCGATCAGCACGAAGTTGGAGCCCGTGCTCCCCTCCCAGTTGAGGAACACGTTGCGCCGCACCGTGATGCGCTCGCTGCCCTCGAGCCCGTCGTCGTTGCCGTTGCTGTCCTTGATCACGATGAAGGACGACGTGTCGTTGTCGTTCGGACCGCCCGCTGCCCGGCGAAGTCGTTGAAGAAGATGTTGTCCTGGATGACCACGTCGGTGACGCTGTTGACGTCCATGTGCTCGTCGGAGCCGGTCTGGTTGTAGAAGACGTTGTTCTCCACGGTGACGAACCGGGCGCCGTTGTTGATCTTCAGGATGTCGTTGTTCCAGGAGTCGTGGAAGACGTTGTTGCGGAAGGTCACGTCCTCCGCCCAGTTCACGCCGTCCTGCTGGACCTGCACGACGAGGGCGCCCGCGCCCGCGCCCCGTGTGGCGGAACTCGAAGCCCTCGAAGACCATGTTGCGCGCGCCGAACAGGCTGACGGCGCGTGCCGTTGTTCTGGAGCACCGCGCGGTAGGGGTT
Source organism: uncultured Acidobacteriota bacterium (assembly GCA_963742595.1). Lineage (GTDB taxonomy): Bacteria > Acidobacteriota > Vicinamibacteria > Fen-336 > Fen-336 > CAVPGH01. Next base: position 1,495,447 of record CAVUMT010000005.1, read on the forward strand.
CGCCGCCCGGAAGGTGGTCGTGGTGGCGAAGCGCTCGTAGAGGCTGTTGGCGCCCGTGTAGACGCCGTCCGCGAAGGAGACGGTGCAGTTGGCGCCGCCGAGGGCGAGGACGCGTGACGAGGCCCAGTCGAGCGTTGCCCAGGGCTGGGCCGCCGAGCCCGGGTTGGCGTTGCTCCCGAGGGGCGGAGGGGCGACGTAGTACTGGCAGGATCCCTGGGCTCGCGCCGAGGTGGCGGAGAACCCCGTGAGCCCGGCGATCAGGAGAGGCCAGACGGCCGAACGCATGCGCCAACCATAGGCCAGTCAGCGGACAAGGGCTGTGGGTGTGCTCACAATCCGGGGCCGCGTCGCCCCTACTCGAAGTAGCCGCTGACGTCCAGGATGAGCTGCGCGGCTCCCGAGGCCTGCGTGCAACGGACCGCGACTGCGCCCGCGGCACTCAGGGCGACGATGGCGTTGTTCGCCCGTGTCTGCCCGGCCGAGTAGTTGATCGAGGAAACGAGAGGAAGGGTGAAACCCGCGGGATAGAGGCGAAGGTTTCCGGCCGCGTCGGGCGCCGCCACGGTAAGGTTGATCGCGATCGCCCGCGCGCTCGCGGGTACTCCGCAACGCCCGGCCACCGTGAAGACGCGATCACCGCCCGCGACGAGCCCCGGCCCCCCGTAGGGGCCGGGAGCGCCCCTCGTATCGATCACCCGGCAGGGCGGAAGCGTGAAGAACTCCGCCGGCGCGTCGAGCCTCGCCACGAAGGCGTTGGTCAGAGGCTGAGCCGTCTGGTACGGATTCCGCGTCGGGAAGTCGGCGGACGAGGTGAACCCGACGACGTACGCGTTCCCCACCGCGTCCCGCGCCACGCCGTGAGCCTCTTCGTCGCTCGTGCCGCCGAGGTACGTGGAGTAGACGAGGGCGGTCCCCGAGGGCTCGATCCTCGTCAGGAACGCGTCCTTCAGCCCCTGGTGGGTCTGGAAGGGCCCTTCGAGCGGGAAATCGGTCGACGAGGTGTCGCCGACCACGTAGGCGCTCCCGGAGCCTTCCACGGCGATGCCGTGGCCCGCGTCGGCGGCGCTCCCACCGAGGTAGGTGGAGTAGACGAGGCTCTGCCCCGACGGCGCAAGCTTGGTCACGAAGGCGTCGACGCCCGGCTGGTCCCCCTGGTAGGGGCTCGCCGTGGGGAAGGCCGCCGAGCCTGTCTCTCCCGTGACGTAGGCGCTTCCCGCGGCGTCCACGGCGATGGCGTTGCCCCCGTCGTCTCCGCCTCCGCCCAGGTACGTCGAGTAGACGAGGCTGCTGCCGGAGGGTGCGAGCTTCGTGACGAACGCGTCCTCGCCCGGCTGGTTAAGCTGGTAGGGATTCGCCGTCGGGAAGTTCGTGGAGCTCGTCGTCCCCGTCACGTAGGCGCTCCCCGCGACGTCGACGGCGATGCCGGCGCCGATGTCGCCCCCGTCCCCCAGGAGATAGGTCGAGAAGGCGAGCGCGTCCCCCGAGGGCAAGAGCTTGGTCACGAACACCTCGTTCTGCACGACGGGGGCCGTCTGGTAGGGATCCTGCGTGGGGAAGTTCAGGGAGAGCGTCGTGCCCGTCACGTAGGCGCTGCCCGCCGCGTCCACCGCAATCGCGAAGCCGATGTCCAGGTCATCACCCCCGAGGTAGGTGGAATACGCGAGGCCGTTCCCCGCGGGAGACAGCTTGGCCACGAACGCGTCGTCGCCCGCCTGGTCGGTCTGGAAAGCGCTCGCCGTCGGAAAGTCGGTGGACGAGGTAAAGCCCGCGACGTAGGCGCTACCCGACGCGTCGACCGCGATGCCGAACCCCGTCTCGTCGTCGCCGCCTCCCAGGTAGGTGGAGTAGACGACGCTCCTCCCGTCCGGCGCGAGCTTCGTGACGAAGACGTCGTTCGCCGGCTGGTCCTCTTGATGCGGACCGACCGTCGGGAAATCGATCGAGCGCGTGTAGCCGGTGACGTACGCGCTCCCCACCGCGTCCACGGCGATCGCGTACCCCAGGTCGTCGTCGCTCCCCCCGAGGTAGGTGGAGTAGGCGAGGACGGGATCGATCACGAGGGTCCGCGCGCCGTCGTAAGCACCCAGCGCGAACCCGGCCTCTCGCGGCCCACGCAGCATCCACCGCCCGGCCACGACCTCCTTCGTGCCGTCCGTCTCCTGATAGACCCGGGGCGCCCGCTGAACGACGTCACCCCCCTCGACCGCGACGACGAGGTTCCCCTCGTCGTCCACACGGACGCTGCGCGCTCCATCGAACCGGAGCCGAATGAGGCCGGGATCCCCGCCGGGCGCCACGACGAAGTCGTACTCCAGCTCTTGCGGACGCCCGTGGTAGACGAGGTCGACACCCGGATACACTCCCTGACAGCGCACCCTCGCGAACGTCGACACGGCGGTGCGCCACCGGGTGGGGTCGTTCCCGACGAAGTAGTTGGCCTTCGCGGGCTGCTCCTCGAGCCCCTCGACCTTCGCGTCGCGCCGCCCCTGTACGAGCTCGACGCGGAGCCGTGACGCGTCGCGGCCCTTGCCCACGGCAAGGACCATCTCCGAAGGCGCCACGAGGGCCACGTAGCCGGGCCCCCGCGCCACGAACCGTGTCGACCCGCGGACCTGGCCCAGGTTCTCCTCGAACGTCACCGGTCGTTCGATCATGGCCAGCCGCGACCCCTCATCCGCGACGCTGCTCGTCGACCAGAGAAGGGCCAGCCCGCAGACCAGCGCGCGCGCCGCGAGAGCACTACCCACGATGATTCGGGAGCGAGGAGCCATCGCCGATCTCATCCAGCTTCTCGAACTCCGTCCGGACGCAGTTCTCCTCCGAACTATGGAACTTCACCGAGCGCCTCGAGGTCGGCCCTATCCTTGGCGCGGCCGGTCGCGCGCTTGTTGCGGACGAGCTCGGCACGCCCCAGGAAGGGCACAGTCAAGCCCCCCACTCCGTGACTCACGCGTCCGCTCCAGGCCTCCTCGAAGCCGACGCCGCTGATCGACGTGAGGATGTCGATGCGGCGGGGAGGCACACCGATCTGCACGACCTGATCGGGACGCCGCAGATCGTCCTGGCTCACGTTCACCGACGCCATCGGTGCGCCAAAACGGAGGAGAGCGGCCCAGACGAGGGCGACGTTGGCGGCATCGGTGGCTATCCAGACATCGAGGTCGCCCGTGGAGCGCGGCACCCCGTGCACCGCCAAGGCGTGGGCTCCGACGACGAGGAATCGTGCGTCGGCGGCGAGGAGCGCGGCAAGGAGGTCGCGGAAGTCCTCGTTCACTCGCGGAGGCGCCGCAGCGAAACCGGCGCCTCCCCGCGCCGATACGCAGGAAAGGGACGCCCCGTGAGGGAGAACGCCTCCAGTGCGAGCGGCCACATCGTGGCCAGACGCTCCTCGGGAGTGCTCGTGACGCTCTGGTCGTCGGGGGGCTCCGTCCCGAGCTTGAACAGTCGCACCGGCCACGATCCGCGACTCCCCTCGTCCGAGGCGACCGGATCTTCTCGCCTGGTCACATCTCGAATTATATCGCCGGCTACTCGAAGTAGCCGTTCACGTCCAGGATGAGGTCGACGGACCCGCCACCCGCCACCAGCGCGTATGCGAGCACCCGGCCGCTGCCGTCGCTTGCGAGGGTCACGATGGCGTTGTTGCTCCGGGTCTGTCCGGTGGAGAAGTTGATCGTGGCCACGGAGGGCGCCGGGCAATTGCCGGCCCCCAGGGCGACGTAGCCGGACCCCGTCGACCTCGTGACGCCGACGTTCAACGACACCGCCTTGGCCATCGACGGCACGGAGCAGGACTGGTCGAGGTCGAACGTCCGCGTGGCTCCGGAAGCGAGCGGCGGTCCGCCAGCGGGTCCGGCGGCGAGGCGGGTATCCACGAGCCGACAGGGGGCGAGCGTGAAGAGGCGGAGGTTCGTGGGCTGGGCCGCGCACGCTTTCCACTCGTCGCAGCCCGCGTCTCTTCGGACGCCCTGGGGCCGTGTGTCGCCGTCGATGTCGTCGGCCACCCCCGGCAGGCTCACCGTCGCCGAGAAGTCGATGGCCGTCGAGCCCGGCTTGAGGTGCGGGTCCTGGGGCACTGCGAGGTCACCGACCGTACCGTTCGTCTTGTTACCCTGGAGGCTCAAGCCGGTGTTACCTCCGCGGTCCCAGACCGGCTGGCTGATCAAGCCGTTCCGGACCGTGACGTTCTGGCTCTGCCAGATCTCCACCGCGCCCAGATAATTGCCTGCCTGGATGACCGTGTCGTGGTCCACGGACGTGCCGTTGCCTCCCCGCACGTGGATGCCGAGGTCGCCCACGATCGTCCCTCGAGCGCCGGGCCGGCTCGCCTGCGAGCGGTAGACGAAGTTGTTCCGGATGGCTCCTCCCGGATGGGGCGTGCCGTAGCCAATGGCGATGCCCATGAACGACTCCACGATCCGGTTGCGCTCGAGGATCGTGCCGCTCGAGTTGTTCCAGAAGAGGATGGCGGGTCCCCCACCGGAGAGGTACGTTCCGCAAGAAGTGTCGACCTCGCAGCCCGTCCCGTCTCCCCAGACGTTGTAGATCTCGTTGTCGCGAACGATCCAGTCGACGCCGCGGTGTATGTCGATCGCGTTGATGTAGTCGCCCCGGACCCCGCCCGGGGAATAGCCGATCCGCGAGCACGCGACGACACCGTCGTGGACGCCGTCTCCGGGCGTTCCCTTGATGTGCTGCGTCCCGATGTCGTACAGGTGGACGTTGTAGACGTGCGGCGCCTCCGCCCCGCTCTCCCCCTTGATCGAGATCGCGTGGTTGCGGATGCCCGTCATGGTCAGGTCGGCGATGGTGACGTTCGGGGCGTGGACCATGAACCCTTCGCTGCCGACGCCGTAGCCCTGACCCTGGATGCGCACGGCCGCGCGGTTGCCGGAGGCACCGCGGACCGTGATCGGGTGGCTGATCTGCACCGCGTACTGGAGGAGCGGGTAGATGCCGTCCGCGAGCAGAATCTCGTCGCCGTCCATGGCGCCTTCGATGAGCGCTATCCAGTTGGACGGGTTGGCGGGCACTTGGCGCGCGCGGGGGCGATAGATCGGCGATAGGACGTAGGCCGGGCAGAAAGGGGACCCCTGGGCAAAGGCTTCGGAAGCCAGGAGGAGGCTGCAGGCGATCCCCGCGGCCACGCATGACGGAGCGCCGCTCATCCGTTGCCGGAATATGCCCAGGCCCAGCATGGCCGGGAGCCTAGCTCGGAGGGTGACGCCGCGCAGTGCGTGGCCTCACGACCCCGCTATTCGAAGTATCCGCTCACGTCCAGGATCAGGTGGAGGTGCGGCGAGCCCGTCGCCTGGACGGCGAGCGCGCCGAACGTGTTGAGGCCGACGATCGCGTTGGCGCCTCGCGTCTGCCCCACCCCATAGTTCACGACCGAAGCCGTCGGCATCGGCCTCCCTGCCGCCCACAGCCGCACGTTCCCGGCGCCGTCCGCACCCACGACCGTCGCGTTCAGGACGACCGCTCGCGCAGTGAAGGGAATCCCGCAATTCTCCGCCACCGTGAACCAGTGCTCCACCTCCCCGGCCAGGGCGGCGCCCCCCGTCGGACCGGAGGTCTGACGCGTGTCCAGGAGACGGCACGCGGCCACGGTGTAGTACCCGAGCGGAGGCGGCACCGCCTCGAGGATGGTATTCGACGACGCGCTGTTGTTGGCCAGGTTCGCATCGCCGGTGCCGGAGCTCACAGTCGCAACGTTGTGGATGGGGTTGGGCCCCGTGTAGGTTTCCGGCAAGACGAAGGTCGCCGTGGCCCTGCGGCTCACGCCGGGAGGGAGGCTTCCGAGCAGGCATGGGAACGCCCCCGAACAGTCGCCGCCGCTCGACAGGAACGCCAGTCCCGAGGGTGTCGGATCGTCGAGCTGCACCGCCACCGCGTCGGAGGGACCGCGGTTCGTCACCGCCAGGGTGTAGACCAACTGATGAGGAGGCGTGGCGCTCACCGGTCCCATCAGGCTCAGCTCCAGATCGGCCCGCGGGAGGACAGCGATCACCGCCTCCCCCACGTCGTTCGTCGACTCGAGGTCGGGCGTATTTGCCGCGGCGCTCACCCGGATGACCGCGGGGTCGGGGACCGTGTAGTCGGAGGGAATGTCGAACGTGAGCGTGACCCCCACGAACTGTCCTGCCCCGAGCGTCTCCAGCGAGCATGGCCAGGACGCGCACGCTCCCGTGGTCGCGCTCAGGTTGAGACCTGTCGGTGCAGTCAGCGTGAGGTTCACCCCTCGAGATTCCTCGGGGCCTAGATTGACGATCACCGCGGTCACGAAGCCGGTGGTGCCCGGCGTGAAGATCCCGGGCGCCGCCATTCCCACCGAGAGATCCCCGCCGGGCCGCGTGGGACCGAAGAGAAAGACGTCGTTACGGGAGTTGAAGTCGCCGTCGGCGAGGTCGATCGCCTGACTGTTGAAGGCGACCCAGCGACCATCATCGCTGAGCGCGGCGGAATCCGATGGACCGTCGGAGGCTGTGGTCGCGCCGAGCTTCGATCGGCTGGCGAGCGTCAGCTCGTCGCGCGCCGTGTCGTACACGAACACCTGGGCGGTCGAGGAAGTTCCCCCACTGCCCATGAGGTCCGGCGCCGCGCTCCGGAAGATCAGCTTGCCCCCGTCCGCGCTCAAGGATTGCCCGAACTCCAGGATTGAGGGACCGCTGGCGGTGCGCGTCGGGTCCCCAGGAGTATGGCTGACCAGCCGCATCGATCCATCCCGTATCGAATACAGGAAGACATCGAGCCAAAGGTTCAGGTCCGTACCCTCGGCGAGATCCGTGGCCGAGCTCGCGAACGCCAAGTAGCTTCCGTCGGCACTCACCGCCCCCCTCAGATGGGATTCTCCGTTGCCTCCCTCGAGCGGCGAGCCGACCCTGTGACTGGCGAGGGTCACCTCCTCGGTCGACGTTCGGTAGAGATACGTCTGCGCAGGCTGCTGGAGGCCGAAGACGTCCGGATCGTTGTAGAAGGCGACGATCCCGCCGTTTGCGCTCAGTCCCAGTGGATTGGAGTAGCCAGGGAGTGGCGTCGTGTTCGAAGCGGCCGAGTGGCTGATCAACCGAATCGAATCCGTCTCACGCGAATAGAGGAAGGCGTCGTCCGTGATGGGTTGCGGCTCAGGCGGAGGGGGAGGCGCGCCCGTCAGGTTCGTGGCAGCGCTCGAAAACGCCACGTATCGTCCATCTCGGCTGATGTGGGAGAAAGCCCACGTGTCCGCGTTTCCCGGAGCTGCAGGCTGCCCGGGCGCGTGCGTCAGCAGCCGGACCCCCTGCCCTCGGGACCACAGAAAGAGCTGCCACCGGAACCCCACGCCCGCCGTGAGCAACTGCTTCCCGAAGACGACGTGATTGCCGTCTCCACTGATTCGAGGCCATCGGGCTTGACGGTCACAAGGGAGGATCGGGGGGGGCGTGGGCATGGCGACGACGTCGATCGTCTCGGCCACGCCGGTCTCCCTCGACCACACGTAGACGCAGCCCCTGCGCGCGTAGGCGACGTAGCGGCTGTCCGCACTGATCACGGCATCGCCGGGGTAATCGCCGATCGATGTCTCGGGAGCGCCCACGGCATGGCTCACGAGCCTCGTCTCTCCCTCCAGCCTGTCGTGGAGAAACACGTCCGGGGTGCTGACGGGGCTCGGCCCGGGCTCCACCTGTCCGGGTACGAGGTCGGGTGCATAGCTCTCGAAGACCACGAACCGTCCATCGCCGCTCACCGAGTCTCCCGTTGCGGGGAGCCTGCTCTCTACGATCGACGTGACCGAAGGCGATCCGCTCGGTCCCCACGACGCCAGCACGGTCAAAGGCGAAGCTCGATTGAAGACGAACACGTCGGGCTCGTAGTTCCCGTCCGGCGCGGGGGTGATGTCGGTCGCGGGGCTGGTGAAGGCGATGGATCGACCATCGCCCGCCAGGGCGAGCCCGTCCCGAGTCGGCGCTCCCGCCGCCATGCCGGGCTCGCCGTGACGATGGCTGACGAGCGTCATCTGCGCCGTCCCGTGATCGAACAGGAAGAGGTCCTCCGTCGCGGAGCTGTCGAGACCGGGCACCAGGTCGGTAGCCGAGCTCGTGAAGGTCACCGAATGACCGTCCGCGCTGACCCTCGGGCTCCCGGAGTCGCCGTTGGCCGCGGCCACCGTCGAACCCGATCGGCGGCTGATGAGCGTCGTCGACCCGCCGAGACGCGAGTAGAGGAAGACGTTCCCGGCCGCACCCGGCTCGAAACCCGACACGAGGTTCGTGGCCTCGCCCTCGAAGACCACCACCGAGCCGTCAGCGCTGAGCGCGGCGGCAGAGGAGTCGCCGTTTCCACCCATCACTCCGCTACCGGCGGCCCGCGAGGCGAGCTCGTTCGTACCGGCGCTCACGGAATAGAGATACACGTTGAGCCGCCGCGGTCCCCCGGCGGGAAAGCCGGCCACGAGATCGGTGGCATAGCTCGAATAGGCGGCGAACCGGCCGGCCGCGCTAATCGTGACCCCCGAGGCGGAGTCGTTTCCGCGCCCGAGGGCACCCTCCGCATGGCTGACGAGCGACACGCTTCGGTCGGCGAGCCGGTAGAGGTATGCCTGCGGAGGTATGGCCTCGCCCGTGTCCGAGAGCAGGTTCGAAGCGCTGACGAAGGCGACGAGAGAACCGTCAGCAGTGATGGACGGCGGGTCCTGGACTTCGTATAGAGAAGCCTCCGACGATCCGGGGGTCGTCTCCGACTGCGTCGTATGCGAGACGAGCCTCACAATGCCGCTCGAGCGCTCGAACAGGAAGACACGGGCCATCGCCTGAGGTGCCGGCGCACCGCCGACGAGCTCCATGCAGGTGCTCTTGAAGGCGACATGACCGCCCTCGCCGCCTATGGCGAGATGACCGCTGGCGCAGAAGGGGCTCGGACTGGAACCAGCGGGCAGTCGATCGATGAGGGTGACCGATTCATCGAGTCGAGAATAGAGATAGACGTGGGACCCTCCCGGGATGCCCGCGACGAGATCCGAGGCCGCGCTGCAGAACGCCACGAATCGGCCATCGGAGCTGATGACGGCCCCCGGACCCTGGCAGGGGCCGGACGGTGCGTTTCCGGCCCGCACGAGCGAGCCGGCCGCGTGGCTCACGAGCTTCGTCACGCCCGTCTGTCGATCGAGAAGGAAGACGTCGTCCGCGCCGTTGGAGTCGACCTGGCCGGGCACGACGATGCGACTGCTCGTGAACACCACGAAGCGCCCGTCGGCGCTGATCGAGGGCCTCGTGCCACCCGCGGCTTGCGGGCCGACGATCGGAGAGGCCGCTCGGGAGACGAGGCGCACCGACGGTGTCTCCAAGGCCTCGACTGCGTGGGCCCTTCCGAGCACCATTGCCAGCAACCCCGGCAACCACTTTCGGGCGTACGCGTAGACCTCTGCCTTCACCATGGTCATTCACTCCTTGGTTGTCGGCTGGATCCCGTCGAGTGGCCGTGCAGCGAGCATGCCAAAAGTGATTAAGATCACAATTGGCCGCAACTCATAGACCATAAATGAGATGCGACTCCGAGAAACGTCTGGCCGGCGAGTCCGGGGCGCCCAGAACTGTCCGGGCGACAAATCCTGTCCGCCTATTCCTGTCGTTTCAGGCCAGCCAGTCTCCGTCGAACAGGATCTCGGCCTCGCCGACCTGACGGACATGGCCTCCCTCGGGCCACTCCACTTCGAAAGTTCCCCCGTCACAGACGACGCGCAAGCGCCGGTCGGCGCGACCGTTCAGGATCGCGGCGAGCGCGGCGCTCGCGGCGCCCGTGCCCGAGGACTGCGTCGGTCCCACGCCGCGTTCCCAGAAGCGAACGCGGATCAGGTCGCGCGCGACCGGCGTGACGAACTCGACGTTCGTCTTGCGTGGGAAGAAGGGGTGTCGCTCCAGGACGGGACCGAGAGACGCCACGACGCCGTCGTCGGGAGGCTCGTCCAGGAAGACCGCGCAGTGCGGGTTGCCGAGCGACGTGGCGGTGACGCGCACCGCTCGTCCCCCCGCGTCGAGCGGATGGTCGACCACGCGGGGCACCGGCGGGTCGAGAGCCACGGGGATGCGATCGCTTTCGAGAATCGCCGGGCCCAGGTCCGTGGAGATCGCGTAGCGGGTACCGCCCAGGAGACGCACGTCGACCGGGCGCGGGCCCGAGACGGTGAAAACCGTGTGAGCAGACGGCGCCCAGCCCGAGCGCACCGCGAGCGCGGCCAGGCAGCGCACGCCGTTGCCGGAGAGCTCCACTTCCGTTCCGTCCGCGTTGACGAGACGGAACGACATCCCGCCCTCGACCTTTCCGTACAGGATCACCCCGTCACCGCCCACGCCACGGTGTCGGTCGCACAAGCGTCGAGCCCAGGGGCCGACGTCCGCGGGCACATCCGAGGCGGCCACGAGCACGAAGTCGTTACCGAGACCATGCGCCTTGACCAACTTCATCGGCGCGGCTTCTTGCCCTTGGTGGTCAGCGGCTCGGGCGGCGGGAAGGTGGCCACGATCAAGACGTCCTTGCCCACGAGGCCCGCGGGATGCCAGTGCGCCCCTGCGTCCGCGGTGCGGAAGACGCCTCGGTCGGTGGAGAGGAAGGCTTCCAGACCCGCGGCAGGTGCCAGCGGAAAGAGCAGCCGAGACGGCCGCCCCGGCGAGTCGCTCAACCGGGTCCAGTTCTTGCCCGCGTCCTCGCTGCGGTAGAAGCCCTGCTCGCCGGCGGCGTAGAGGAACGGGCCGAGCCAGACGAGGTCGAAGACCTTCTCCCCGCCGAGCCCCGCCGCCTCCCAGGTCCGCGCCCCGTCCCCGGAGCGGAAGACGCCTCCGCTCTCCGCCGCCGCGAACAGCACCGGGTCGATCGCGAAGAAGGACGACAGCGCGACGGCGCGAACCGCCTTCCCCTCCGCGAGAAGGCTCCCGCCCGTGAAGGTCGCACCCCCGTCGAGCGAGATGCGAACGCCCTCGCCCGTGGCGGCCACGAGCGCAGGCCCGGGCCACTCCAGCCGATGGACCGGCGTCTCCCCGAGGCCCGTCGGACGATAGGTCTGCCCCGCGTCCGCCGACTTCTGCAGGCCGGTCACGGTGCCCAGGAAAACGGTGGGGTCGGACTGCGGGTAGCGCGAGATGAGAAGAGCGGAGACGTCGATCGTCGGGCCGCGCTGCTGCCACGTCTCGCCGAAGTCGCTGGACAGGAAGAATCCGCCCGTGCCCGCGACGAAGACCTGGGGGCCGAGGGGCAGGATGGCCCGCGCCGCCCCCAGCTTGTCGAGCGGCACGCCGGAGCTCTTTCCGCGGACGAGCTCCCAGGTGAGGCCCCAGTCCTGGGAGCGCCACAGCCCTTCCGAGGTCCCCGCGAAGAGCGTGAGGCTCGTGACGGTCGGGGGGAGAGCGGGCTGGCTCGTCGGAGGCGTCTGCGCGGACGCGCGGGCGACGAGGAGCGCCGCGAGGAGGGGGGCGACAGCCCTCCTGGTCACGCCCGGAATCGCTCGCGCAGGCGCGCGCACGCCGCCACCGGGTCCTCCGGGATGACGCGCGTCTCGCCCACCACGGTCATGAAGTTCGTGTCCCCGTTCCAGCGCGGCACCATGTGCAGGTGGATGTGATCGGCCACCCCCGCCCCCGCCGCCCGGCCCAGGTTCATCCCCAGGTTGATCCCGTCGGGCTTGTAGACCTCCTGGTAGACGCCTTCGAGGCGGCGGGCGAGCGCCATCATCTCCGCCGAGCTCTTCGGAGGTCGCATCCGCGAGCGAGCCCGACGTGCCGCTTGGGAGCCACCATCACGTGGCCGGCGTTGTAGGGGTAGAGGTTCATCACCACGAAGTTCCGCTCTCCCACGTGGACGACGAGCTCTCCGGGTCCGCCCGACTCCTGCGGCCCGGCAGAGACACGCAGCCCTCGGGCATCGCTCTCTCCGTCACGTAGGCGTGCCGCCACGGGGTGAACATGCGCTTCACTGCCGGCCCTCGTAGGTCGACCTCGTACACGGGGAGGCTGGAGCGCACGCCCTTGAACTTGGCGTCCCCCGCGTAGCGGATGAGGATGCGCTTGTCGATCATCTCGTCGACGTACTCCATGACCCCCTCGCCGTGGATCGAGGGCCAGGTGGGACTCGAGCTGGACGAGCGTGTCCCGGCTGATCGCGATCCCCTCGTTGAAGAGCGTGCCCGTCCCGTCCACGATCACCCGCAGCCCGGAGGCGTGGGCGGGCCGCGGGCGAGGCCGGGTCGTCGGTCTCGTCCTCCTCCAGCGGGCTTCTTGGCCGCCGAGGAGAGACGGCCCGCCAGGTTCACGTTGCGTCCGATCACCGTGCGTCTGCACCGTTCTCCTCGTCGTCGATGAAGCGCGCGAGGTAGACGCGGCCGTAGTGGATGGCGATGCCCATCTTGAAGTAGGTCTTCCCCTCCTCGCGCTTCTGGCGCAGGCGTCTCCTGGCAGAGGATGGCGGTGCGCACGGCGTTGAGCGGGTCGAGGGGGTCCGCGCGGTCGGTGCCGAAGGTGACCATCATGCCGTCGCCCAGGAACTTGTCCACCGTGCCCCCGAAGCGCCGCACGAGGGGGACGAACGCGTCGAACACGGCGTAGAGCTCGCGGGTCAGGTCGCGCTCGGAGATCTGGCCCTCCGAGGTCTGGGTGAAGCCGCGCAGGTCGAGGAAGAGCACGGTGGCGTTCACCGCGTTGTTCAGCACCTGGGCGGCCTCGCCGAACTCGTAGATGCGCGGTCGCGGCTGACGCCTTGTCCTCGAGGTCCAGCTCCCGCCCGAAGGCCCCGATGAGCTCGCACGCGGTCGCGCACCTGGCAGACGATCTCGAACCGCTTCGCCCCCGTGACGACGTCCAGGAAGGCGTCCACGATCTCCGCGGGCTTCCGCCGCTCCGCCTCCGCCCGGATCGTGGGCGAAGCCAGGAGCGGCTCCCCGTCGTCCAGGGTCGCCCAGCAGGTAGGGCAGGACGTGGGCGTTCATCATGATCTTGATGAGGCCTGCGGGCTCAGGTACTGGTCGCGGGGGAGCCCGGGCAGGTGACGCGCCACCCGCGTGAGCAGGCCGCGGTCGCCTTCGCGCAGGCGCCGCTCCGTCTCCCGCACCAGGACCTGGTGGATCTCGAAGAAGACGTCGGCGGGCAGCCGGTAGCGCTTGTTGTCGGTGAGGAAGGGGTTGAAGTCGAGCTCGGTGGACGACCATCTCGGTGAACGCGAAGCCGTCGTCGATGATCGACTCGACGAGGCCCGGGTTCTCGCGAGCCGAGCGAGGGGCCTCGCTCGTTCTCGCGTCCGCGCCCGTCCTGGTCCAGCCGCCGGTAGATCGAGGAGAGCAGCGGGTGGAGCGAGTACTTGACCTTCCGGACCGCGGGCTTCTTGGCCTCGAGCTCGTGCAGATACTCCGCCACGTCCTTGCTGTGGGCGAGCCAGAAGAGGTTGAGAAGCCCCTGGCGCCGGTCGGACGCGCGCACGGAGCGCAGGATGCGGGCGAGGGCGGCCTCGTACTCCGTCTGCTCGCGCGCGGGGTCGATCGCGGGGGTCGGGGGCGACGACGCCGATCTGCGAGAAGAGGCGCATGAAGATGGCGCCGGAGCAGCGTGCGGAGCTGGGCTGGACGTTGACGAAGAAGACCTCGCGGTTGCCGTCCCGCTCCGGAGGCGGGAGCAGGGGCACCGGGGCCCCGAGCAGGGCCTCGAGCTCCGCGAGGCCCCCGGCCACGAAGCGGGAGCCGCTCGGATCCTTCAGGAAGAAAGAGGCGGGCCCCATCCCGGACGGACTACTGGGAGCGCCGGTTGATCAGCTCCCGGAGCTCCTTGCCGGGCTTGAAGTGCGGGATCTTCTTGGCGGGCACCACGACCCCCGCCCCGGTCTTCGGGTTGCGCCCCGTGCGGCTGTCGCGACGCCGGACGCGGAAGCTGCCGAAGCCCCGGAGCTCGATCTTGTCGCCCTTCTGGAGGGCGTCGATGATCGAGGTGAAGACGGCTTCCACGATGACCTCGGAGTGCTTGCGGGTGAGGTCCGAGACCTTCGCGACCTCCTCCACCAGCTCCGCCTTGGTCATTGCCGGCTACTCCTCCGCCTTCTCCCGCGCGGCGGCCTGGGCCGCCGGAAGGCCTCGCCCAGGGTGGTGGAAGCGCTGACCGCCGCTTCGCGATAGGTCTGCAGGTCCTGCTGGTACTCGTCCTGCTTCACGGCCTTGATGGAGAGCCCGATCTTCTTCTCGCCCTCCTGGATCTTGATGATCTTCATGGCGAAGACGTCGCCGGGCTTGAACGCCTCCTCGGGCTTGTCGATCCGCTTCTCGTCGAGCTCGGAGACGTGCACGAGGCCCTCGATCCCCTCGGCCAGCTCCACGAAGGCGCCGAAGTTCGTCAGGCGGACGATCTTGCCCTCGACGATGTCGTCGACCTTGTGGTGCGAGAAGAACTCGTCCCAGATGTCGGTGGCGAGCTGCTTCAGGCCGAGGGAGAGCCGCTGGTTCTCGGCGTCGATGTTGAGGACCACCGCCTCGACCACGTCGCCCTTCTTGAGGATCTCGGAGGGGTGCTTGACCCGCTTCGTCCAGGAGAGGTCGGAGATGTGGATGAGGCCGTCGATCCCCTCCTCGACCTCGACGAACGCGCCGAACTCGGTGAGGTTGCGGACCTTGCCCTTGATCTTCGAGCCCACGGGGTACTTCTCCGCGAGCTGCTCCCAGGGGTTCTGCTCGACCTGCTTCAGGCCGAGGCTGATGCGGTGCGCCTCCTGGTCGATGCCGAGGACCTGGCACTCGACCTCCTGGCCCACGTTCAGGATCTTCGAGGGGTGCTTGACCTTCTTGGACCAGGACATCTCGGAGACGTGGATGAGGCCCTCGACGCCCTGCTCGAGCTCCACGAACGCGCCGTAGTCGGTGAGGCTCACGACCTTGCCCTTGACGCGGGCGGCCACCGGGTACTTGAGGGTGGCGGTCGTCCAGGGATCGGCCTTGAGCTGCTTGTAGCCGAGGGAGACCCGCTCGCTCTCGCGGTCGAACTTGAGGACGATGACCTTGATCTCGTCGCCGACGTTCAGGACCTCGCTCGGGTGGTTGATGCGGCCCCAGGACATGTCGGTGATGTGGAGGAGGCCGTCGATGCCGCCGAGGTCCACGAACGCGCCGTACTCGGTGATGTTCTTGACCGTGCCCATGAGGACCTTGCCCTCTTCGAGGGTCTCCAGGGTCTGCGTCTTGCGCTCGGCGTTCTCCTCCTCGAGGACGGCCTTGCGGGAGAGGACGATGTTGCCGCGCTTCTTGTTGACCTTGATGACGCGCATGCGGAGCTCCTGCCCCTTGAGCGCGTCGAGGTTGCGCACGGGACGGATGTCCACCTGGCTGCCGGGGAGGAAGGCGCGGACGCCGATGTCCACGGCGAGGCCGCCCTTCACGCGCTCGATGACCCGGCCGGTGACCACGCGGCGCTCCTGGTAGGCGCGCTCCACGTCGTCCCAGACCTTCATCTTCTCGGCTTTTTCCTTGGACAGGACGACGTAGCCTTCCTTGTCCTCGGTCTTCTCGAGAAGCACGTCCACGAGGTCGCCGCGCTTGACGGCGATCTGGCCGGTCTCGTCGCGGAACTCCTCGATGGGGATGATCCCCTCCGACTTGTAGCCGACGTCGACGATCACCTCGGACTCCGACACCTGCAGCACGACGCCCTTCACGACCTCGCCCTCGGCGAAGTTCTTGAAGCAGACGTCGTACATGTCGAGGAGCCGTTCGTACTCCTCGGCGTCGATGGGAGCGTCGGTTATGGCTTCGGCGGGGGCGGGCGCCTCCGCGGTCGTGGTCTTGCGGGCAACGGGCGCGAGAGTCTTCTCGCTCTTCTCAGTCTCCGGCATAAAGTCGGACGAGACCTCCAGGGCTTGGATTAGTTTCCGGGGCGACGCGCCCCGAAAGGAGGCCGCGTACGCGACGCAGAAAACAGGTAATGCTATGCCAACGAGGGGTTTCCTGTCAAACGTCGGCGATGTCGACGTGAGCGATGGGGCCCGACACGAACCGGCTCTCGACACCGGGCAGCGACCGCCCCCTCCCGTCCCGCAGGCCGTCGATCCGGAGGAGGTGGGGCGTGAAGGGGAACAGGAGCCGCTCCGCACGCGCGATGAGCACGCGCCGGTCCCGGCTCGTCTCGAAGACCGCGGGGACGTCCCCGTCCGGATCGAGCCATTGGAGCTGCCCAAGGCTTTCTGGATCAATGGGCTGGGAGAAGCGGACGAGCACCACGGAATCGCAGAGGACCCCCTGGGCGCCGTCCTCGGGCTCCACCCACATCACGCGGGGCGGCACGTCGGCGGGTTGCGACCTCACCGCTCGTACCATCTCGAGCCTCGTGTGAGGAGCAGCCGGACGCGGGCCGTGCCCGGGCTCACCCGGACCGCGGCCTGCATGGCCTCCCCGGCGAGGTAGAAAGTCCCGGGGGACGCGGTACCGAGCGGGGAGAACGAGCACATGTCGGAGGCGCCGAACTGGATGGGGTCGCCTTCGAGGAATCCCGTATCCGGCGGCACCGCCCGGATCCCGGGAAGGAACCCGACGAAGACCCTCGGGCCCCGGCCGCTCAGCGGGAACGGACCCGCCACGAGCTCGTCGACACCCGCGCTTATCTCCGCCCGCAGGACCCCGTTGCCGTTCCTGTCCGCGTAGACCGAAAACGTTGGCTTCTCGCCCGACCGGTCGAAGCGGATCGCCGTGTACACGTTGCTTCTTACCGCCATCGACCGCGCCTTCACGAACTCGTCCTTGAAGGAGCGCCCGGCCCCGAGGATCGCGGACTCGACGAGGTAGGCGTTGAGCGCGGGAATCGCGGCCCCGATGCCCAAGAGCATCAGCGCCAGCACCGTCAGCATCTCGACGAGGGTTTGTCCGCGTTCGTTCACAGACGTCGCGGCGGGGACGGCGGCCGGAGGACGCCGCCCCCGCCACGCCTCCTACTTGGTGGCCGCGGGGCGAGAGGCGTCGCCCACGACGAGGTAGCCCTGGATCTTCGCGAGGTTCTTCTCGCCGACGCCCTTGACGTTCATCAGCTCCTGGACGGAACGGAAGGCGCCTTCCTTCTGGCGGTGCTCCACGATGCGCGCAGCGAGCTTGGGTCCCACGCCGGGCAGGGCCGTGAGCTGCTCGACGCTCGCGCTGTTGAGGTTGATCTTCGCGGCGGGCGCGGCCTTCGCGTCGGCGGCCGCGACGGGCCCGACGAGCACGAGGCCGGCCACGCCGAGGGCCAGCAGGGTCGCGACGAAACGGGTGAGCTTCATGATCTTCTCCTTGCAATGCCGCGGTATCCGCGGCGGTTAACGGCTCTCCGTCGTGCGTGCGGCGGGAAGGCGGCCTCACGTGCCTCGCGGACCGACTCTCGCGTTGCTCCCCTACGGTGTCTCGTCAAACCCGGCGCCCGAGCCCGCTCTCCCAAACGAGCCCGGGCGCCGGTCCGCCGCACACGCCTGACGAGTAGAGCAATCCCGCTGCCCGATTCGAGGAATCGAGCGATCGCCTAGACCGCGCGCGACTTGCGCGCGTGACGACGGGGCGAGTGCCTTGCGTTCGCGTCAACCGGCGTTGACGCACCACGGGCCTGGGGTCGCGAGTCGAACCGGTTGCGGCTCAGCGATCTACCCGCGACAACGTGTCTTGACGCGCCGTCAACCCGACGACAATCGTGCCTGCCGCACGGCACCGGTTGGGGCGTTCCCTACGGCGTGCTCACTCCCCGCGGAAGCGCCGCAGCCATCCTTCGACGTCGTCCTCGCGCTCGGGTTTTTCCGATCCCGCTTGGGCGCCCCCTGCAACCGCCGCTCGATCGCGTTCCACTCGTGGGCGCGGAGAACCTGGCGCCCCGGCCGTCTTCGCGTACGAGTAGAGGGCCTTGTCGGACGTGACCACCACGTAGTCGGCGGCGCGGGGCGCGCGGTCGACAAGCTCGCGGATCACGGTGTCCGCGTCCTCGCCGGGCGGGGGAACGCGGAGGGACAGCGGGCCGAGGTCCTGGGCGGCCATGTCCGGGCGCAGCGGATGTCCGTCGAAGACGAGCGTGGCCTTGGCGCCGCGGGCCCGACAGAACGCGGCCACGCGCCGCACCACCTCGCCGCGCCGGTCGTCCTGTCCGCGCGGACCTCCCCAGGAGCCCGAGCAGGTTGTTGCCGTCGATCAGGTAGGGCACACGGGCTCCCCGCCCGAGGGCGGCGCCGCGCTCAGATCCCCAGGATGCGCTTCAGGATCCCTTGCCGCTCCGAGGCCTTCTTGGTGAGGAAGAGCTGGTCGAGCTCGCCCGCGTCGAAGAAGACGCCCTCGCAGAAGCTGCAGCGGTCGATCTCGATGCCCTCGAGCGCCTCCGTCTTCATGTCGTGCCCGCACTTCGGGCACTTCATGAAGTGGAGCGTCCTTGAGGCGCTTCCGCGTCTCTTCCGCTTCTCTTCGCCTCCCGCTCCTTCTCACGCTTCAGGCGGGCGACCCGGGCCTCCTCCAGGAGCTTCTGCTCGTTCTGCCGGAACCATTCGTCCTCGCGCCGCGATCGTGCTCTGCCAAGGAACCCTCCGCCACGCGCGCCCGCGCGTGCCGCGAGTGTACCAAAGACGGCTCCAGGAATGCCTGCCACAGCCGCCGTCGGTCGTGTTAAACTGGGCCGTAATATGCTGAGTCCGCGCGTGATGCGCTCCCAGCCGCCCCCGGTCCGCCGGGCGGCTCCGGGAGGTGTGATGGCGGACACGTTCCCGATCAGCGGGAACATCGACCCGAAGACGTTCCCCTTCCTTCTCGTGGACCTCCACCGCCACGGGGCCACGGGCTCGCTGAAGGTCGAGGGCCCGACCTACCCCAAGGCGCTCTACTTCCGCGCCGGGCGCGTCCTGTTCGGCTCTTCCAACGACCCCAGCGACCAGCTCGGCGCCATCCTCATCGAGAACGGCAAGATCACCCAGGAGCAGCTCGACGACGTCAACACCAAGGTCGGCCCCGGCAACCCGCTGGCCAAGGTCCTCGCGGAGAGCGGCTACGTGAACCAGCGCGAGCTCGGCGAGGCCGCTCGGGTCAAGGTCGAGCGGATCCTCTCCGACGTCGTCGCCTACGACGACGGGCACCTTCGAGTTCGAGGACGGCGTGCTCCCGAAGGGGGCGGTCGATCTCAAGCTCTCCACGGAGAGGCTGCTGCTCGCCGCGGTGCGCCGCATCGCCGACCGCGCCTTCGTGCTGCGCCACCTCGAGAGCCTGGGCATCGTCCTCATCGCCGCCCCGGACTGGGAGTCGCAGATCTCGGAGATCCGGACCGAGGTCGGTCGCCCTGCTCGAGCGGTTGGACGGGCAGCGCTCGCTCAAGGACGCCGTGGCCCTCACCCGCTTCGACGAGTTCGAGGCGAGCGAAGCTCGCCTGCGGGCTGCTCTTCCTCGGCCTCGTGACGAAGTCCGAAGGCACTGCACGCCCTGTGGCGCCGGACGAGTTGGACCTGGGCGACACCGCACGCGGAGCCTTCACCCCGAGCGCGGAGGACGGCCAACCCGTCCCCGACTCCCCGGAGGAAAACGAGGCGCCCTTCTTCACCCAGGATTCCCCGCTCGCAACCCCGGCCTCTGCCTTCATCGAGCCCACGCAGTCGCCCGAGCTGCCGTCGATTCCCTATCCCGAGCCGGACCGGCCGGCGTTCGGCGCCGATGGCGCGGAGAGCCCGCCCATCGAGGGCCTGCTGGCGGACTCGGACTCGCCCTCGCCCACCCTGGCGATGCCCCCGATGGAGTCGCAGCCCGAGAGCGATTCGGAGCCCACCGCGTTCGCTTTGGCCCCACCGCCCGACCTCGCGAGCTTCGCGCCGGTCGCGGCTCCCACTCCGCCCACGACCAAGGAGCTTCCGGCATTGGACGGCACCGAATCCGAGACGGTGCCCGGCTTCCGGATCAACGTGTCGCCGTCGATCCCACCGCCCGCGGCCGGTGCCGAGATCCAGATAGGCTCCCTCCCCGGTCCCTCCCGCGACCTGGACGATGCGGTGACCGTGCCGCCGTCGCGCCCCAGCAAGGAAGACCTGGCGGCGCTCGACGCGCTGCTCAATCCCTCCGGCACTGCGCCCCCGCCCTCCCCACCTCCCTCCGCGACCCTGAATCCCTCCGCGTCGATGCGGATGCGCTCGCCCGTGCCGCGGCCGGCGACGTCGGGTCAGCGTTGGGAGCCGCAGTTCCGCGGGAACACGGCGGGCTCCAGCTCGGGGGCGCGTCGCGGGCGTGTGCCGCGCCGGCCCGTCCTTCCGATGGTGCTCGCCGCGCTCGCGATCCTGGGCGTCTCCGCCGCCTTGTACTACTTCCTCTTCCGGCGGCCGCCGGCGTCGACGTCGGTCACCTCGGGTCCCAAACCCACGACGCCCGTCCCCACGGCCACGCCGCGGCCGGCGACCCCCGCGCCCCTCCCTTCCGCGGCGGCGACGCCCGTCCCCGCCCCGTCCGCTCCCGCGAGTGTCGTCCCCACGGCGCCTCCCGCGACCGCCCCGCCCGTGACCGCGGCCCCCGCCACTTCGGGGGGCGAAGCACGCCAGCTGCTCCGGAGCGGCGCTTTCTCCGAGGCCGCGCGCGGGTTCACGTCGGAGGTCAAGCGCGCGGGCAACCGCTTCAGCGTGCAGCTCCTCGTCGCCTGCTCCGGGGAGACCGTCCAGAAGGCCCTCGACAACGTTCCGTCCGCGGAGCTGTTCATCCTGCCCGTGAA
The DNA here is from genome assembly GCA_963742595.1 of uncultured Acidobacteriota bacterium. Taxonomy (GTDB): domain Bacteria; phylum Acidobacteriota; class Vicinamibacteria; order Fen-336; family Fen-336; genus CAVPGH01. The sequence goes on from CAVUMT010000005.1 coordinate 1,516,107, forward strand.
CTACCAGGGGAAGTCCTGCTACCGCGCTCTGCTGGGGTCTCTACGAGAGCCAGGACCGGGCCACCGCCGCCCTCGCTGTCGCTCCCCGACTACTTCCGACAGGGAGGAGCCTCCCCCAAGGTGTCTCCCGCGGCGGCGCTCCTCCCCTGACCGTGCCGCTCCGCCGGACCCCGCACCTCGTCTTCGCTCTCTGTCTTTTCGCCGGCCCCTCGGCCGCGGACACCATCACCCTCACGAACGGCCGCGTCGATCGAGGCCGACCGCGCGTGGTTCGAAGGGGCGCAGCTCCGCTACGAGAAGGACGGCGGGCGTCTTCGGCCTGCCGAGAAGCCTCGTGCAGAAGGTGGACCAGCGTTCGTCGGCGGGGCGTCGTTCTCGACCCCGACGTGGTGCGCAGCCGCGAGCGCCTCGCCGCCGGCGACCCCGGGGAGGCGCTGCGCTTCGCACGCCGCGCCCTCGTCCGCGATCCCGCGTCGGTGCCGGGCCTGCAGCGCCCTCGCCGAGGCCCAGCTGGCCCTCGGCGATCGCCCGGCGCGCCCGCGAGAGTGCCGCACAGGCGGTCCGCCTCGACGACCGCGACCCCGCCGCCCGCGCGCTGCTCGGCGACGCCCTGCTCGCCCTCGGCGAGCGGCTGCGGGCCGAGGAGGAGTACCGACGGAGCCTGCGCTCCGTCCCGATCCCGCGGTCGAGCGCAAGCTCGCTGGCGCCGTCGCCCGCCGCGTCACGGCGACGCGCGCAGTTCCGCCTCCGCTACGACGGCGGAGCCCGCGCGAGCCGTTGGGCGTGGCCGTGCTGAAGATCCTCGACGGCGGCCTACGCGGACTACGCGGAAGCGCCTGGGCTTCCGCCCCCGATGCCCCGATCACGGTCGTGCTGCAGACCGACAGCGCCTTCCAGGAGTCCACGCGGGCCCCGGAGTGGGCGGCCGGCGTCAACGACGGGACGATCCGCGTCCCCGCTGCGCGGCCTCGAGCGTCCCGAACCCGCGTCTCGACGCGGTGCTGCGCCACGAGCTCGCGCACTCCTTCGTCGCCGCGCGCACCGGCGGCAACTGCCCGACCTGGCTGCAGGAGGGCATCGCGCAGTGGCTCGAGGGCGGCGATCCCGCGCGCGAGGACGCGGACGCTCGGCCGCCGCTCGCCCGAGCCGGCCGCTTGCCGACCCTCGCTCACGCTCGAGGGGCCGTTCCAGCGCTGCCCGAGCGAGACCCAGGCCGGTGTCGCCTACGCGCGAGAGCCTGTCCGCGGTCGCCCACATCATCCGCAAGCGCGGCGAGGCCGGCGCTGCGTGCGCCTGCTGGCCGCGCTGGGCGACCGCCTCCCCGCCGAGGAGGCGCTGCCCGTCGCCCTCGCCCTCAGCTATCCCGAGTTCCAGAAGAGCTGGGAGGACTACCTGCAAGGGGCGGACGCGAAGCCGCTCTACGCGGCGCCGCTTCAGCGGTAGACGCCGCGATACCAGTCCACCGTGCGGCGCGAGGCCGGTCTCGAAGTCCACGACCGGCCGGTAGCCGAGCAGCTTCCGCGCCGCGGCGGATGTCGGCCAGGCTGTGCCGGACGTCGCCCGGCCGGCGGCGGCCGGTGCTCCGGCTCGCGCCGGACGCGCCGATCGCGCGCGCCAGCGCGGTCGAGGAGCTCGCGCAGCGTGACGCGGCGGCCCGTGGCCACGTTGACGGCCTGGCCCGCGAGGCCCCTGCGCCGTGAGGGCGCGCAGGTTGCCGTGCACGACGTTCTCGACGTACGTGAAGTCGCGGCTCTGCCGGCCGTCGCCGTAGATGACCGGGCGCTCGCCCCGCGAGCAGCGCGGTCGACGAAGAGGCTGATCACGCCGCTGTAGGGCGAGCCCGGGTCCTGGCGCGGGCCGAAGACGTTGAAGTAGCGCAGGGTCAGCGTCTCCATGCCGTAGAGCGTCGGCGAAGATGCGCACGTAGTGCTCGCCCGTCGAGCTTCCCCACCGCGTAGGGCGAGAGCGGCCGCGGCGCCATGTCCTCGCGCTTGGGCAGCTCCGGCGCGTCGCCGTAGACGGACGACGAGCCCGCGTAGACGAAGCGCCGCACGCCGGCGTCGCGCGCGGCCACCAGCATGGTGAGGGTGGCGGTGGCGTTGGCGCGGTGCGAGAGCGAGCGGGATCCTCGACGGAGCGCGCCACGCTGGGCACCGCCGCCTCGTGGAAGACGACCTCGATGCCCGCGCACGGCCCGCCGCGCCGCCGCGGGTCGGCGCAGTCGCCCCGGAGCACCTCGACGTCGCCCCGCACGGTCGCGCAGGTTGTCGCGGTGTCCGGAGGAGAAGTCGTCGAGCACGCGCACGCGATGGCCCGCGCGCACGAGCGCCTCGGCGAGATGGCTGCCGATGAACCCGGCGCCGCCGGTGACGAGGATCTTCAAGCATGGGAAGCTCCAGAGTTTCGAGAAAAGTGTCCGCAGAGTGGGCCTGTAAGCCGGATCCTGTTCCGCCGCTCCTCCGGAAGCGGCGGTGGCGATCATTCCTCTAGCCCCGCGGTTACCCGCGGGGTCCAGCGACCTACCCGGGGGCTTCAGCCGGGCCAGCCTCGAACGCCCCCCTATTTGGTCTTGCTCCGTGTGGGGTTTACCCTGCCCGCCCTGTCACCACGCCGGCGGTGCGCTCTTACCGCACCTTTTCACCCTTGCCACCCCCGGTTGCCCGGGAGTTCGGCGGTGTGTTTTCTGTGGCACTTTCCCTGAGGTCACCCTCGCTGGCCGTTAGCCAGCACACTGCCCGTTGGAGTCCGGACTTTCCTCCCCGGCCCGACGACGGCCGCGGCGACCGCCCGACCCACTCTGCGAACGATTCAGGTTAAGGGCGGGGGCGGCAGCGGTCAAGTGACCGGGCGTGCTCAACCAGTTGGCCCTACCCGCCCAGTCACTGGGCAGGTCGCTTCGGATGCATGAGCACGCCTCTCGACCCAAACGACGCAGCTCTGTAGAGTTGCGATCCCGGGCGTGGTTCCGACAGGAATGGCACGCCTGGTGCACCAGGGTTCCCCGATCGATCCGAATGAGAGTGATAAGGGAGGCCAAGGATGACTCGGCTGAACGGACGACACGTGGCGACGCTCGTCTTGATCGCGGCCCTCGGTGGCTGCAACGGCGATGACGGCCCCAACTGCTCGCAGAACCCCGCGGCCGCCGGCTGCGAGCCTCCGCCGACCACGCAGCCGGCCTGCACTCAAGCCGTCGCCCTGCAATCGACCGTCCCCGGACTTCCGACCTTCAACGTCGCGTACGTTCCCGTCACGACGGCGACCACCGGCCGGCTGGATGTGACGGTCGACTGGACCTTCCCCGCTACCCCCTTCGCCGTGTACTTCGTCCGCGGCACGTGCACGATCGATCAGCTCAACGCGCGGACGTGCGATTTCATCCTGCGCTCCGAGGCCGCCACGACGCCGAAGCCCCGCCGTCTCTCCGCGAGCAACATCGCCGCGGGGGGCTACCAGATCATCGTCGGCAACGCGGGCACCCAGACCGAATCCTCCTCGATCCAGGTGGTCGTGAGCAGCTCGAGCTGCCCCGCGATCATCTCCACCGGGGTCGGGGCGTCCCGCGTCCCCGAAGTCGCCGGCGAGTGGCAGGGCTTCCGGACCGTGAACTAGACCGCGGTTCGCGCTTTCCGTCGTCTTCAACGCAGCCGGACGTCGTGCCCTCGAGGGCGCGAGGCGTGGTATGTATCCCACGCCATGAGCGGCTCCCCGCGCTTCGAGAAGATGAAGGATGCCGTGGCCGTCCTCTACGAGCGGAATCGGCAGAAGGGGACGGCGGCGTGGTGCGGGCTCGACTACGACTTCGTCTGCCCGTCCACGGGGACGTATCCCTTCCAGTGGCTCTGGGACTCCTGCTTCCACGCCGTGGTGCTCTCGCACTTCGACCGCGAGCGCGCCCGCTCGGAGATCCGCAGCCTCCTCGCCAACGCGCAGCCGGACGGGTTCATCGCCCACGTGACGTTCTGGCAACGAGAGGCCTACGAGGCGATGCTCGCCACGTACTCGATCGCGTACCGAACCCCGTACCTCTCGGATTGCATCCAGCCGCCGGTGCTCGCGGAGGCGGTCCACGCCGCGTCCCGCGGCGAGGGGGGGCGCTCGTTCCTGGACGACGTACTGCCCCGAACGCGTTCGTTCTTCGACTGGCTGGATCGCCGGCGCGACCCCGACCAGGACGGGCTCATTGCGACGCTCCAGCCCGACGAGTCGGGCCTCGACCACACGCCGAAGTACGACGCCTACCTCGGCATCACCGGGACGGAACACGACCAGTTCACGGCGGCGTGGCAGCGGGTGGCGGGGCCCTACGCGGACGTCGGGCGCGATCACACTCGGATGTTCGCCCTCGACCGCTTCGTCATGGAAGACGTGCTCGTCAACACGATCTACGGGGAGAACGAACGCGTGCTTGCCGGGCTCTTGCGGGAAACCGGCGACGCCGAGGGGGCCTCGGAGATGGACCGGCGTGCCGACCGGACGACGGCGGCGCTAGTCTCCAAGTGCTGGGACCCCGAGCGGACCCTCTTCTTCGACCTCGCAGGGCTTCGGGAGGAGCCTCAGCGGGTGAGCACGGTGTCTTCGCTCCTGCCGATAGCGCTCGCCGACCTCCCCCGACCCATCGCCAAAGCACTGGTCTCGCATGTCGAGAACCCGCGGAAGTACGCCGCCCCCTTCCCGGTGCCCTCCGTCGCGATGGACGAGCCGACCTACCGGAAGGCGCGGGCCGACGAGCGCCTGCTCTGGCGAGGCCCCACCTGGATCAACACGAACTGGTACGTCGCGCGCGGGCTCCGGCGGCATGGCCGCGAGGACCTCGCCCGCACGATCGAGGACCGGTCGGCCGCTCTCGTGGAGCAGAGCGGCTTCCGCGAGTACTACGATCCCCTTACGGGCGAGGGCTTCGGAGCCGAGCACTTCTCCTGGACCGCCCTCGCCCTCGACCTGCTTGCCTCCCTCGAGGGGCGCCGTCCGTAATCAATGAAGATGGCCCGGCGCGTCGTCGTCCTCGCCTTCGCCCTTCTCTCCCTACCCGACGCGGCCCTTGCGAAGCAGGTTCAGCGCCTTCACTACGATCCGAAGGACCGGGAGACGGGCCGCTACCAGTACGTGCCGGTGGACGTGCCCGAGGGCACGACCCGCCTGTCGCTGTCCTATGCCTACGACAGGCTCGGCGGGCAGAACGTCGTGGACCTGGGACTCTTCGAGCCGGGGCCGCTCGAGTTCGGCCAGGCGCGCGCTCGGGGCTGGACGGGGGGCGAGCGGTCCGAGGTCACCGTCGCCACGGGGAGCGCCACGCCCGGCTACTGGCCGGGGCCCCTCCCCGCCGGCCGATGGCACGTCCAGTTCGGCCTCTACAAGGTCGCCCCCGGAGGCGTCGACATCGAGCTCTCGGTCGAGACGGGAAGCGATCCCCAGCCGTCCGCGGCCCCCGTTCCTTCTCCGGGCAAAGAGGCGCTCCGCTCCGGACACGCGTGGTACCGCGGAGATCTCCACACCCATACCGTCCACAGCGACGGCAAGCTGACGGTGGCCGAGCTCGTCCAGGCGGCCCGCGAGGCGGGCCTCGAGTTCATCGCCATCACGGACCACAACAACACCACGCACCAGGCGGACGGCGTGCGGGACGACGCCCTCCTCACGATCGTGGGAGAGGAGATCACGACTCCCGGGGGGCACGCGGGCGTCTGGGGGCTGGGCCCGCGAGACTTCGTGGACTTCCGTGCGCTCCCGGGCGACGGGCAGATCGAGGCGCTTGCGCGGAGTGTCGTCGCCCGGGGGGCGGTCCTCTCGATCAACCACCCCTTCGCCGACTGCGCGCAATGCTCGTGGGACCACCCGGTCCCCGAGGGCGTCACCGGGATCGAGATCTGGAACCGCTCGGACGGGCCGCAGGAGGCGGCGATCACGCTCTGGGACCGCCTGCTCAAGAGCGGCCGCCGTCTCACGGGCATCGGCTCGAGCGACTTCCACCGGCATCCTCAGCCACTCGGGCGCGGCAGCGTCCGAGTGTGGGCCCCGGAGCTGAGCACCGCAGCCCTCCTACAGGCCATCCGGAAAGGGCGCGTGGTGGTGATGGGCGACGGGACGACACCCCCTCCGGTGGTCACGCTGCGCGCGGGGGAGAGGACCGCGGCGGTGGGCGACACGCTCGCCGTCCGGAAGAACGAGCCCTTCGTCGTGGAGGTCAGCGCCGCCGCCTGGGCGGGAGGCCGGGCCGACGTGGTCTGGAGCGGCGACAGGGTGGGCAGCCTCGCCCTCGGCCGCGATCTCGGCGGTTTCGAGTACAAGGCTCCCAGCGACGGGTACGTGCGGGTGGAGGTGCGGGGGCCGGACGGGGTGGTCGTCGCCCTCACGAACCCCGTTTTCGTGACGACCGAGGGCCCGTGAGTCGGCGGCGGCTCGCCGCGACGGCACTCGCCGCCCTGCTCGGAGCCCCTCTCGCGGACGCCGACGACTCGCTGGTCACCCCCACCCGCGTCGGCCGCAAGGACGCCCCGCTCGTCCTCCGCATGTGGGCGCAGCAGGAGTACTCGCACCTCGCGGCGCGCGCGGACGTGGCCGACGTCTTCCGCGACATCTTCGAGCAGTGGGCGGAATCCCATCCCGACGTGCAGCTCGAGATCTCGGTCATGCCCGCGCTCGAGATGCACAAGGCCAAGCTCCTGCTCGCGGCCGCGGCCGGGCGCCTTCCCGACATAGCCTCCGTGGACAGCTTCTGGATGCCGCTCTTCCTCCAGGGCGGCCACGTCCAGCCCATGAACGCGAGCTGGCCCGCGGAGGACCGCGCCGACTTCCTGCCCTTCACCATCGACACCCTCTCCGACGCGGAGGGCAACGTCTACGGCCTGTGGCACGGCACGGATTGCCGCGTCCTCTACTACCGGAAGGACCTCGTGCCCGCGCCCCCGCGACCTGGGACGAGCTCATCGACGTCGCGAGCCGCATCGCCCGCGAGCGCAAGATGGCCGGCTACCTCTACAACGCGGGGCGCTGGGAGGCCGCCGTCTTCGACCACCTCCCGATGTTCTGGGGACAGGGGGGCGAGCTCGTGGACGCAAAGGGCCGCCCGGTCTTCGGGGAGCCGCCCCACCGCGAGAAGATGCTCCGTCTTTTCGCCTTCCTGCGGCGGACGATCGACAGCGGGGCCTCGCCGCGGTCCGTGCTCGCCAACAACGATTACCAGCAGCTCAGCGGAGCCGCGGTGGCGGGCGACGTCGCGATGTTCCTGGGCGGGAGCTGGCAGCTCCGCGAGCTGGAGACGAATCTCGCCCCCGACGAGTACGCGAAGTGGGACGTCGCCCCCATCCCGCAGGCGGAGGCGGGGGTCGTCTCCACGGGCACCGGCGGATGGGTGTGGGTGACGTACTCCCGCGACCCGGAAAGGCGCAAGGCCGCGGTGGAGCTCATCCGCGCGATCGAATCGCCCGCCAACGTGGCCCGGATCAGCCTCCCCATGCACCAGCTTCCCGTGCGCAAGAGCGTCTACCGGGACACGCCGTTCTTCCGCGAGGACCGCTTCCACGCGCGGTACGGAGAGATGCTTGCCCACGCGAGGGCCCGCCCCGCCGTCCCCCTCTACCCCGCGATCTCCGAGCAGCTCCAGCTCGCGATCGGGGCGGTGGTGGCGGGCGAGAAGACGACGGAGAAAGCGCTCGACGACGCCTGGCAGGCCGTGCAGACGATCGCGGCCCGCCAGGAGGCCCGGGCGAGCCGGCCCGCGGAGCCCCCGCGCGTGATCGCGGTGGTTCCCGCGGTCCTCGCCGTGATGCTCGTGGCACTCGCCCTCGTCCCCGCCGCCCGCCGCGGCCTCCTGCCGTGGCTCCTCCCCGCCCTCGCCGCCGTCGGTGTCGTGGTCCTCTACCCGATGCTCGACCTCGTCCGCCTCTCCTTCACGGACACGCGCACGCACGAAGCGGCCTTCCGCTACACGCTCGAGAGCTTCCGCATCCTCGTGACCGATCCCGACTTCCCGGGGATGGTGGGAGTGACGCTCGTCTTCGTGCTCGCCTCGGTGAGCCTCCAGCTCGCGATCGGCCTCGCCCTCGCCGTCCTCATCGACTCCGCCCGCCGCCGGCGCGCCCCGGGCACGCTCCTCGCCCGGGTGGCGGTGGTGGGAGCCTGGGTCGTCCCCGGCGTGCTCGTGGGCGTCCTCTGGCGCATCCTGCTCGTCGAGAACCGCGCCGGGATCGCGAACTACGTGCTCTCCTTCGTCGGTCTCGGTCCCCTGCCCTTCCTCTCCGTCGGGGGCTGGGCCCTCGCCTCCGTTGTCGCGGCCAACGTCTGGCGCGGGTGCGCCTTCAGCATGATCCTCCAGTACGCGGGGCTGCAGCGCATCCCCCGCGAGCTGCACGAGGCGGCGGACCTCGAGGGGCTGCGCCCCTGGGGCCGCCTCCGCGTGGTGATACTCCCCCAGATCGCACCGGTGCTCGCCCTGAACCTGGCCCTCGCCACCATCTCGACGCTCAACACGTTCGACTCGATCCTGCCCCTCACCGGGGGCGGACCCGCCCGCCGCACCGAGGTCGTCTCGCTCTACATGTACCGCGCCGCCTTCTTCGGCCTCGAGGCGGGACGCGCGGCGGCGGTGGCGATGCTGATGCTGCTCCTGAACCTCGCGCTCGCCTTCGCGGCCGCGCGCCTCGCGCAACGGAAGGAGGCCGCGTGAGCGGCCGCGGCCGGGCCCTCCGCACCGCCCTCCTCCTCGTCGTGGCCGCGGTGTTCCTCGTGCCCCAGCTCTGGCTCTTTTCCGTTTCCCTCAAGTCGAAGTCGGGCGTCTTCGAGTACCCCCCCCGGCTCGTGGGCGAGACCGCGTCCGCCGAGAACTACCGCTTCGTCATGACCCGCACGCAGGTCCCCACGTACCTCTGGAACAGCGGCCGGGTGGCCCTCCTCGCCACCGCCCTCACGCTCATCCTCGGCCTCCCCGCGGCCTACGTCCTCTCGCGCGAGCGCTTCCGCAGCCGGGGCCCCCTTCTCACCGGGTTCCTCGTGGTGCAGACCGTCTCTCCGATCATCCTGCTCGTCCCGATCTACGGAGTGGTGGCCCGCCTGGGCCTGCTCGACACCCATTCCGGCCTCGTGCTCGTCTACGCGGCCGTCCAGCTCCCGCTCACCGTCGTGATCATGAAGGCGTTCTTCGACGCGATCCCGCCTTCCCTCTTCGAGGCCGCGCGCCTCGACGGGGCGACGCGGGCCCTCATCTTCCGGCGTGTGGCCCTCCCCCTCGTGGGGCCCGGGCTCGCCGCCACCGCGATCTTCAACCTCGCCGCGTACTGGGCGGAGTTCGGGCTCGCCCTCGTCCTCCTCGACTCGCAGAGCCGCTTCACGGTGCCCATCGGTCTCTTCAGCTTCCAGAGCGGATACGAAACGGAGTGGCAGCTCGTGGCCGCGGCGAGCTTCATCGGCCTCCTGCCCGTGATCGCGGCCTTCGTCCTGCTCCAGCGCTATTTCGTGGCCGGCCTCACCGCGGGTGCGGTCAAAGGGTGACCGCCGCCTCTCAGCCCTTGAAGCCCGCCTCCGCGAGGTACTCGCGCATCACCTTCGCGTACTGAGGGAAGGCGATCTCGGGCTCCTCGATCTCCGGGTGCCACTTCTTCTCCCACTCGAAGCAGTAGTAGCCGCGGTAGCCGCCCTTCACGAGTACCCGGACCTGCTCGCGCACGGGCACCTCGCCGCTTCCCGTGAGCACGTAGCGGCGCTCCGCTCCATTCGGGACGGAGTCCTTGAGATGCGTGTGCCGCACGTAGCGCCCGAGGTTCTTCCACGTCTCCGCGGGCGACTCCTTGCCGAGAACGAACGTGTGGTGGGCGTCCCAGAGGAGCTGGAAGGCGTCGGACCCCACGCCCCCCAGGATCGCCTGGAGGTCGGCCGAGCCCGTGAAGTCCCCATGCGATTCGATGAGCACGGTGACGCCGGCCGGCTTCGCGTGGGCGGCCATCTCCTGGAAGCCCTCGATGACGCGCTTCAGCACGTCTTCCTTCGTCTCGTCCGGCGGGACCTTGTCCCCGAACATCCGGACGTAGGGGACGGCCATCGCGTGCGCGAGGTCGATGAAGCGACGGCCCTCGTCCAGCTGCTTGTCGCGCGTCGCCTTGTCCTTCTCGTGCATCCGCGCCGAGGCCCCGAGGTCGGTGACGACGAGCCCCCGGCTCTCGAGATCCCGCTTCGTGCCCACGAGGCTCGACCCCGTGAGCTCCGGGACCTTGGTCAGGTCCATCTCCCCGGCGACGCCGCGAAGCTCGAGCCCGGAGTAGCCCAGCCGGTCCGCGGTTTCCAGGATCGTCGTCCAGCTCCAGGCGGGACACCCGAGTGTCGAGAATGCCAAGGGCAGCCGCTGGGGCCGTGGCGCGGCCCGAAGAACCGTCGGGGCGGCCATTCCGACGGCGAGGTTCGTGAGAAACGTCCGGCGGGACAGGGGCATCGGGTCTCCTCGAGCGACAGGACTTTAGCCTGTTCGCGACGTCCTTGACCAACCGCCCGCCCGGGGCGTAGGGTTCGTCCCCATGATCTTCCGCAGCCCGCTCCCCGACGTGGCGATCCCCGAGGTCCCGCTCACCCAGGTGCTCCTCGAGGCGGCGGCGAAGCGGCCGGACAAGGCCGCCTTCATCGACGGGCCGAGCGGTCGGGTCCTGACGTACGGCGACTGGGCCAAGGCGGTGCGGCGCGGTGCGCACGGGCTCGCCGCCCGCGGCTTCAAGAAGGGCGACGTGTTCGCGATCTACAGCCCCAACTGCCCGGAGTACGCGATCGCCTTCCACGCGGTCGCCCTCGCGGGCGGGGTCGTCACCACGATCAACCCCACGTACACCGTGGAGGAGCTGCAGAACCAGCTCACGGACTGCCGGGCTCGGTTCCTCCTCACCGTCCCCGCCTTCCTGGACAAGGCGCGGGAGGCCGCGGGCCGCACGGGTATCGAGGAGGTGTTCCTTCTCGGCCAGGCTCCCGGCGTCACCGCCTTCTCCGCGCTCCTTGAAGAGGACGGGCCGGTCCCCGACGTCAAGATCGACCCCCGCGAGGACCTCGTGGTCCTCCCCTACTCGAGCGGCACCACCGGCCTTCCCAAGGGCGTGATGCTCACGCACTACAACCTGGTGGCCAACATGCACCAGTCGCTCGGGGCCATGTCGTGGGCGCAGGAGAGCGACGTGGTGATGGGCGTCCTCCCCTTCTTCCACATCTACGGGCTCGTCGTGATCCTGAACCAGGGCCTGCTCATCGGGGCGACGACCGTCACCATGCCCCGCTTCGAGCTCGAACCATTCCTGGAGACGATGCAGAAGTACGGGGTCACCATCTGCTTCGTCGTCCCTCCGATCGCGCTCGCCCTCGCCAAGCACCCGGCGGTCGACAAGTACGACCTCTCGAAGCTCCGCCTGGTCCTCTCGGGGGCGGCGCCCCTCGGCGAGGCCGTGACCCTCGCGTGCCGGGAGCGGCTCAAGTGCGACGTCACCCAGGGATACGGAATGACGGAGACGAGCCCGGTGACGCACACGAGCGTCCCCGAACCCGACCGCAACAAGCCGGGAACCGTGGGGCCGCCCATCCCCAACACCGAATGCAAGATCGTGGACCTCGTGAACGGCAAGGACGTCGGACCGGGTGAGCTCGGCGAGGTCTGCATGCGCGGACCCCAGATCATGAAGGGCTACCTGAACCGGCCGGACGCGACGGCGGCGATGATCGACAAGGACGGCTGGCTGCACAGCGGCGACATCGGCTTCGCCGACGCGGACGGCACGCTTCACGTCGTGGACCGGGTGAAGGAGCTCATCAAGTACAAAGGGATGCAGGTGGCGCCCGCCGAGATCGAGGCCGTGCTCCTGTCCCACCCCGCGGTGGCCGACGCGGCCGTGGTCCCGAGTCCCGACGAGGAAGCGGGCGAGGTCCCCAAGGCCTTCCTCGTCCTCAAGGGAGAGGCGACGCCGGAGGAGATCCAGGCCTGGGTGGCGGAGCGCGTGGCCCCGCACAAGCGCCTGCGACGCGTCGAGATCATCGGCCAGATCCCGAAATCGCTCTCCGGGAAGATCCTGAGGCGCGTGCTCGTGCAGCAGGAGCGCGAGCGCCTGGATGCGGGGGCCAAGCCGAGCTGAGCGAGCGCCGCCTAGCGCTCGGGCGAGATCGGCAGCTCGTGAGGCGGGCCCTCCCCGACGAGGGGCGCGTCGCCCGTCCACGACAGGAGGCTCTCACCCGGCTCGTCGTTCGCATCGAGCATGAAGAGCCGGTTCACGCGAACGAGCCGGGCGCGCCCGGTCCCGGGAGGCAGCGGCGGCTCGTCCTTTCGCGGCTTCCGCGTATGGGCCTGGATGCGCACCGCGCGGATCGCCGAAGCCTCCACCCCGGGGGGCAGCGCGGCCGCGGACTGGAAGCATCCGTTCGGGAAGTTGTGCGCCTCGCGCGAGACGCGGAAGCGCGGGCCGCCGCCGTCCGAGGGGTGCCAGGCGAGGCCACCCTCGCTTCCAGCCACGCCCACCGCGAAGGCGAGCGTCACGTCCATCCCCGGCGCGCACGCTTCGAGGAACACGAAGCGCCGGGGATCGGGAATACGCTTTGACCCGCCAGGCGCGCCCTCGACGACCCGGCCCTCGCGGCGGACCTCCTCCGAGCTCACCCGATACGTCCAGGGATACGCGTCCATGACCGCCTCGCGCGAGCGGTCCAGCAGTTCCACCGACCACGGCGCGGGCGCGAAGCGCTCCCGGGTCTTGCCGTGCTCGCCGAGCATGTTGTTCTCGGTGACCACCCAGAGCAGCGGGTGGACGCCTTCCCGACGGCCCGCGAAGGCGACGAGCTCGTGTCCCTTCGCCTGGTGGAGCTCCTCCAGCACGCGCCCCGCGCCGTCGAGCTCCACCGAGTAGACGAACTCGAGGTCGGTCGTCCGGCCCCAGGTCGCCATCAGACGATCGGGCGGCGTCCCTCCGTCCTCGTTGGTGAAGACGACAGAGTAGCGGAGGCGCCGGCCCCGAGCCGTGGGCTCCGTCTCGTACCAGGTGAGGAGGGGGAGGTCGCTCTTGGCCTTCAGGGTACCGGGGCGCGCGTAGACCAACGGGGCGTGAGCCACGGCCTCGTGGTCGGGGTCCGCCGCCGTGGAATGTCGGAAGGTGATCGCACCGATCGTGACCGCTCCGGCGTCCCTCGAGCTCACGCGTGCGTCGCGCCGCACTCGCAGCCGGTGGGGACCGGCGGAAAGCGACCCGAGCAACACCGCGTAGTCCGCGACCGTCTCTCCCCGAACGAGCGGGAGGTGCTGTGAGTAACGGCCGTCCACCTCGAGAACGAGTACCGCGGCCTCCCGCCCCTTCACTCCCCAGGAGCAACCTCCGCACCCCGCAGTGAGAGTCGCCACGACTTCCGCCGGCTCCGCGAGTACGAAGGACTCCTCGCCGAGCAGATCGGGCGCGGAGCCGGCGGTGAGGAGGAGGACCGCGAGAAGGAGCATTGGAGGGGCGACGGGAGTATAAAGGCACTCCGCGGAGGGCCGACACGAACGTGCGCGTGCGTTTCGACAAGGTGAGCAAGCGTTTCGGCGCCCATTTGGCCGTGCGCGAGATCGACCTCGTGGTGGAGCCGGGCGAGTGCCTGGTCCTCCTCGGCCCCTCCGGCTGTGGAAAGACGACACTCCTGCGCCTGCTCGCCGGCCTCGAGACCGTTGACGCCGGCGGCGTCTACATCGGCGACCGGCTCGTGAACGACGTCCCCCCCGCGGACCGCGACGTGGCCATGGTCTTCCAGAACTACGCGCTCTATCCGCACCTCACGGTTCGCGAGAACATCGCGTTCCCGCTGCGGGCGCGTCGTGTCGACGACGCGGAGGTGCACCTGCGCGTGCGCGAGGCGGCGGGACGTCTCGAGCTCGGAGCTCTTCTCGACCGCCGTCCTGCCCAGCTCTCGGGCGGCCAACAGCAGCGGGTCGCCCTCGCCCGCGCGATCGTGCGCCGACCCGCCGTCTACCTGATGGACGAGCCGCTGTCGAACCTGGACGCGCAGCTCCGCGCCCAGACGCGCGGCGAGCTGAAGCGTCTGCAGCAGGAGCTGGGGACGACCACCGTCTACGTCACGCACGACCAGGGCGAGGCGATGACCCTGGGCTCGCGGGTCGCCCTGCTGCGTGCGGGCGCCGTGGAGCAGCTGGGACCGCCCCTCGAGCTCTATCGGCGCCCCGTCAACCGGTTCGTCGCCGGCTTCCTGGGAAGCCCCGCCATCAACCTCTTGCCCGCGACGCCCGACGGCCCGGGCCGACTGCGCGCCGCGGGTGCCCTCGTCGAGGTGGCGCGCCACCCGGAGACGGCGGTCGAGGTGGGCATCAGGCCTGAAGACGTGGAGGTCCTCCGGGAGCCGCGGGAGGGCCTTGCCCCGGCACGGCTCCTCACGCTGGAGCCCATGGGCAACGAGACGATCGTGGCCCTCGAGGCGTCAGGATCGCGAGTGGTGGCTCGCGTGCCGCCCGATTTCATCGCCGCTCCCGGGACGCCGCTCTTCATTCGAATCGCACCCGGCCGCGCCCTGCTCTTCGATGCGGCCACGGGGATCCAGATCGCCGGATCGAGCTCCGGAAACTGATCCAACGAGTTGCTCCGAAACCGGTGCCACAAATGGGGTTGACAACGAGGGTGCGGCCCGCGTAGCTTCTTGGAACGTTGCAAAGATTTCACACGGGGGCCTTGCGAATGTCGGGGCCCGAGAGGGAACGTATGGGGGTCCAGGCTCGCCGGGAGGAGGACTCGATGAAGCGAATTCTTGCCGCGTGTGCGGTCGTGCTCGGCATCGCCGCAGTGGCCGTCGCCCAGGTCGATCGCGCCACGCTCAGTGGCGAGCTCCGTGACTCGTCCGGGGCCGCGATCTCGGGGGGGACGATCGTCGTCACCCACTCCGCCAGCAACGTCACCACCCGAACGAAGACCAACACCGAGGGCAAGTACCTCGTCGTGGACCTGCGGCCCGGACGCTACGTCGTCACCGCCGAGGCCGCCGGGTTCGAGAACAGGGGCCAGTCGCTCAACCTCGAGACCGGCCAGCGCGCGCGCCTCGACTTCACGCTCGCGGTAGGGTCGCTCGTCGAGAGCGTGACCGTGTCCGAAGCCACGGTCCTGCTCAACACCAGCCAGGCCGCGGTGGGGACCGTCCTCGACCAGAACGCGGTGTCCAAGCTCCCGCTCGCGATCCGCAACTGGGACGACATGCTCGCGCTCGTGGCGGGCGTCCAGGGCGACCGCTACAGCGAGGAGGGCGGGGCCACCGCCCTCGGACGCACCGGGGGCGTCAACGTCCACGGGAACCGCTCCCTCCAGAACAACTTCCTGCTCGACGGCGTCGACAACAACTCGATCTCGACGAACGTCCAGGAGCTGTCGTCCCAGGTGTCGCGTCCGTCGATCGACGCGATCGAGGAGTTCAAGGTCGTCACGAGTCCCTACTCCGCGGAGTACGGGCGCTCCGCCGGGCGCCGCCATCTCCGTGACCACGAAGTCCGGCACGAACGCACTCCACGGCGCGGCCTACGACTACTACCGCGACGAGAAGTTCGACTCGAACACCTACTTCAACGACCAGTTCCGCACGGAGCGCGGGCTCGCGCCATTGCCCAAGTTCGTCAACGACCAGAACCAGTTCGGGGCCAACCTCGGCGGGCCGATCGTCAAGGACAAGGCGTTCTTCTTCGCGGACTACGAGGGTACGCGCATCACCCGCGGCGTCACCCGCATCACGCAGACACCGACCCTCGCCAACCGCCAGGGGGTCTTCACGACGGCCATCCGCGACCCGCTCACCGGCCAGCCCTTCCCCGGCAACGTCATTCCCCCGAGCCGCATCGACCCCGTGGCCCGGGCCATCTTCGACCTCCTGCCTCAGCCGAACACTCCCGGCGCCAACAACTACACCCGGTCCGACGCCCAGCTCACCGACGACGCGGACCGTTTCCTCGGCCGCGTGGACCTGCAGCTCACCAACAGCGACAACATCTTCGCCCGCTACATCTACACCACGCGCAAGCGCGTGCTCCCCGGCTGGTTCGGCGGGATCATCGACGGGACCTCGAGCTCGGCCCTCGGCGACCAGAGCATGAAGTCCAACAGCCTCGTCGCGGGGTGGACCCGGATCATCGGCCCCACCCTCGTGAACGAGTTCCGCTTCTCGCTCAGCAAGGCCGACTCCGACCTCGTCCAGGTTCCCTTCGGCCAGGACCCGCCGCCGGCGGCCGTCGTCCCCGGCGTTCCCGAGGACCCGCTGTTCAGCGGCGGGGTCACGGGCATGAACCATCGTCGGCTTCTTCGGCGGAGGCGCCAAGATCGGCTCCCCCAACTTCTCGCCCAAGTTCCAGCACACGGAGCAGTGGGAGTTCCTGAACACGCTGTCCTGGCTCAAGGGCAACCACCAGTTCAAGTTCGGCGTCAACGTGCTCGCCCCCATGAAGAACGAGTACATGGACGTTCCCGGCACGCGGGGCGACCTGAGCTTCCGCGCGACCTTCACCGGCAACGCGGTGGCGGACTTCCTGCTCGGCTACGTCTCGGACTCGCTGCTCACCACGCCCTACGTCGTGGACCAGCGGCACTGGGCGACCTCGTTCTTCGTCCAGGACGACTGGAAGGTCGACCGACAGGCTCTCCATGAACCTGGGCGCTGCGCTACGACTTCATCACCCCCGCGCTCGAGGCCGAACAACCGCCAGGCCAACTTCGACCCGCGCGACGGCGACGCCTCGTCAACGCCACGGACGGCTCGCTCGAGGAGCGCGGGCTCGTGACGCCCGACAAGAACAACTTCGCGCCCGCGCGTCGGCGATCGTCTACCAGGTCACGGACAGCATGGTGGTCCGGGGCGGCTACGGGATCTTCTACAACCTGTTCGACCGGATCGGCAGCGAGGACCAGATCGCGCTGAACCCGGGCAACGGGCTCGTCAGCCTCCAGCCCGCGACCGCGAGCCTCGCGAGCGGCCCGCTGTTCCTGCTCCGCAACGGCTTCCCCGCCGGACTACCTCGACCCCTCGCGCATCGACCTCACGCGCGCGGTGCTGCGCGGCGCGGACCGCGACTCCCCGAAGACGACGATCCACCAGTTCGGCGTGGGGGCGCAGAAGATCTTCGCGAAGGTGTGGGTCGTGTCCGTCGACTTCGTGGGCACCGAGGGCCGGAACCTCGCCAACCTCATCAACCTGAACCAGCCGCTCCCCAACGCCGCCGGCAACAACGCGCTCGGCCCGCGGCCGTTCCCCACGGTGGGCCCCCAGATCCAGTGGCGCGAGGAGAAGGGGTCGTCGCACTACAAGGGCATGGACCTCGCGTTCGAGAAGCGCTTCTCGAACGGCTACTCGTTCGGCATCTCCTACACGCTCTCGGAGTGCAAGGACGACACCGCCGAGCACCTGACCACGGGCGGGTCGCCGAGCCGGTCCCAGAACGCGCGCGACCTCGACGCCTGGGAAGGGCCCTGCGGCTACGACAACCGGCATCGTTTCTCCGGCAACTTCGTCTTCGAGCTGCCCTTCGCGAAGGGCAGCACGGGCGTCGACCAAGGCCTTCCTCGGCGACTGGCTGCATCTCGGGTATCTTCGCCGCGCGCTCGGGCCGTCCGTTCACCGTCACCCAGGGCAACAACAACGTGGGCCCCTACCACACCGGCCTGCCCAACCAGGTCGGCGACGGCGAGGGTCCGGAGACGGTGGACCGCTGGTTCGATCCCACGGCGTTCCAGGCCGTGCCCTCCGGCACGTTCGGCAACTCCGGCCGCAACATCCTGCGGGGACCCGGCTGGAGCGCTCTCGACCTGTCCCTGCAGAAGCGCGTCTTCGCGGGACCGACGAGCCTCATCTTCCGCTGGGACGTGTTCAACGTCTTCAACCACACGAACTTCGGTCTTCCCAACGCGGACATCTCGAGCGGAGCCGTGGGGACGATCACCAACCTTTCGGGCGACCCGCGGCTCATGCAGTTCTCGCTCCGGTTCCTGTTCTAGCCGAGGGGGTCCCCTCCGGCCGAGGGCGAAGCGCCTCCGCCCTCGGCCGGCATCCTCGATGTCGTCCCCCCGAGTCGGCAATGCCCCCGTGAGCTGGGCCGTCTACGAGGCGGATCGGCCGAATCCCCCGTTCGGGCACGTGCTCGACCAGATCGCGTCCGCGGGGTACGAGGGGACGGAGCTGGGGCCGTACGGGTATCTGCCGACGGATCCGGAAGAGCTCCGACGGGAGCTGGCAATGAGGGGGCTGTCCCTCGGCTCGTCTTTCGTTCCGCTCCCCCTCGAAGACGCGTCCGCCCGCGCCGCGAGCGGTGGAGACACGCGCTCGCGGTCGGACGACTGCTCAAGACCCAGGGCGTCGGGGAGCTGATCCTCGCCGACGACGAAGACCCCGCGCGCCAGAAAATCGCAGGACGCGTTCCCGAAGACGGCAGCGCGGGATGGAGCGACGCGGAATGGAGGGAAGCCGCGCTCACGATCGACGCGGTGGCCCGCGCGCTTCGGGACGAGCTGGGGATGCGGGTGGTCGTCCACCACCACGCGGGGACGTTCGTCGAGACCCCGGCCGAGATCGATCGCCTGCTCGCGGAGACGGATCACGACCTCGTGGGTCTGCTTCTCGACACGGGCCACGCCGTCTACGGGGGCGCCGATCCCCTCCATCTCGTCCGCCGGCACGGCGACCGGATTCGCTACGTACACCTGAAGGACGCAAGGGCGGAGGAGATCGCGCACGTGCGCGGCTCCGACGTCTCGATGGAAGACGCCTGGAAGCGCGGCGTCTTCTGCCCGCTGGGAGCGGGGGTCGTCGACTTCCCCCGGGTCATCGAGGCGCTCCGCGCGGCTGGCTATTCGGGCTGGCTCATCGTCGAGCAGGACGTCGTCCCCGACGCGGCGGGCCGCCTCGTCCCCGATCCCCTGGAGAGCGCGCGGCAGAGCCGCGCCTACCTGCGCGAGAAGACCGGCCTGTGACCGCCCCCCTCCGCGTGGCGGTGGTGGGGGCGGGAGGCATCGCGCAGATGATGCACCTCCCGACGCTCGCGGAGCGTCCGGACCTCTTCCGAATCGCCGGGCTCGCGGACGTAGACCGGGCGACGCTCGACGCGGTCGCAGCGCGCTACAACGTCGCCGTGCGGACGACCGACTACCGCGAGCTGCTCCAACGCAAGGACGTGGACGCGGTGCTCGTGGCCACCTCGGGCTCCCACAAGGAGGCGGCGATCCTCGCCCTCCAGGCGGGCATGCACGTGCTCGTGGAGAAGCCCGTGGCGTTCAGCCTCTCCGAGACCGAGACGGTGGCCCGCGCCGCGCGGCGCAGCCGGAACGTCTTCATGGTCGGCTACCACAAGCGCTACGACCCCGCCTACCACAAGGCCCGCGACGAGGTGCGCGCGATGCGCGACCTCCGGCTGGTGGAGGCGACCGTCCTCCACCCCGATGACGGAGCTTTCCGGGTTCATCACGCCCTGCTTCCTCACCGAACGCCGGCGGAGACGCCGGAGGACGTCATGGATCGGGCCGCAGAGACGGAAGCGCTGTCGGGGCCAATCTCGGCCGGCCTCCGTGAAACCCTGGGAAAGTCCGCCACTCCGGCCGGCCTCGTGGCGACGTCCATGCTCTTCCAGAGCCTCGTCCACGACACGAACGCGCTACGCGGCATCCTGGGGGAGCCGGAGGAGGTCCTGTTCGCCCATGCCTGGAGGGGCGGCCTCGCCCAGACGTCGCTCACGCGCTTCCCGGGGAACGTCCGCGTCCTCCTCACCTGGATCTCCCTCCCCGGGCTCAAGCACTACGAGGAGCGTCTCTTCTTCGCGAGCCCCGAGAAGCGGGTGAGCCTCGTCTTCCCTTCCCCCTACTTGCGCCACTTCCCCACGCCGCTGGTCGTCGAGCGCATGGACGGCGCCGACCACGTCGAGGAGCACCGCACGGTTTCCTACGAGGAGGCGTTCCGCGCGGAGCTTCACGCGTTCCATCAGTGCGTGCGCCAGCGCCAGAAGCCCGAGACGTCGATCGAGGACGCGCTGGGGGACGCGCGGTGGATCCAGAAGATCGCCCGCGCGCTCGCAACGTCGTCGCCGAAGGCGACGACGTCTCTTCGACGGTCTCGCGCGAAGGCCCGTACGCGCCCACGGTCCCCGAAACCCTCGCCCCGCCGCCGGTCCTGACCCGGGTTACGATCCCACCTCACGAGGGAACCATGACCGACGAGCAGACCCCGACGAAGGGTGTGAACCGACGTGCGTTCGGACGAATCGCGAGCGCGGGCGTCCTTGGCGCTCTCGCCGCGGAGGGCGCGGCGCAGACCTCCCCCGCACCCTCGCCGGGCTCTTCCCCGCGCCGCGCTCTGATGAAGGTGGGCACGCAGCACGGATCGTCCGACGACATTCTCACCGTGCTCGCCGCCCTCGGGGTGAACCACATCTGCGCGGACCTGCCCTCCGTGCGGCTCGATGAGAAGTGGTCGGTGGAGTCCCTCCGGAAGCTGCGCGAGCGGGTGGAGGGCTTCGGCATCCACCTCGACATGCTCCCGCTGCCCATGAGCTCCCATCCGATCGAGCGCGCCGAGTACCCGAGCCTCCTGCTCGCCCGCAGCCCGGAGCGCGAGCGGGCGCTCGACGACGTCTGCACGATGATCCGCCACACGGCGGAGGCGGGCATCCCCGCGGTCAAGTACAACCTGACGTTTCTGGGGGTGGTGCGCACGGAGCCCACGAAGGGACGCGGGGGCGCGCAGTACAGTACCTTCTCGTACGCCACGGCCCGCCAGGAACCGCCGCTCACCGAGGCCGGCCCCGTCCCCGCCGACCTCTACTGGGAGCGCATCGCCTACTTCCTGGATCGCGTCGTCCCGGTGGCGGAAGAGCACAAGGTGCGCCTCGCCTGCCACCCCCAGGACCCGGGGATGCCGCCCGGCAAGGGCTACCGCGGCGTCGAGACCGTGCTCGGCAGCGTCGAGGGCCTGAAGCGGTTCGTCGCCACGCGCGAGAGCCCTTATCACGGCCTCAATTTCTGCCAGGGAACGGTATCGGAGATGCTCCAGGACCCCGGCCGGGAGATCTTCGACGTGATCCGGTGGTTCGGCACCCGCAGGAAGATCTTCAACGTGCACTTCCGCAACATCCAGGGGCGCTTCCTCGACTTCCGCGAGACGTTCATCGACGACGGGGACGTGGACATGCTCGCGGCCCTGCGCGTCTACAGGGAAGTGGGATTCGACGGCATGATGATGCCGGACCACGTGCCTACGATCGCGGGCGACGAGAACCTCCGACAGGCGTTCGCCTTCACGTTCGGATACATCAAGGCCCTCATCCGCGCGCTCGAAGCGGAGAGCGCTTGAGAGTGATCGCGTCGTTCCTTGCGCTTCCCTTCGCGATCGGGATCGCCAGGGCCGGCGACGAGGCGCCCGGCCTTCGCATCACGGGTATCTCCCATGTCGCTCTACGAGTCAGCGACCTTCCCCGGTCGCTGAACTTCTATCGGGACCTTCTTGGCCTCGAGGCGGTGGCCACCGATCCGGACGACTCCTCCCCGATGCTCCGGATCAACGATCGACAGTACCTCGAGCTTCGCCCCGGTCTCGTCCCCTCGGACGATCGCCTCGATCACGTGGCCTTCCAGGTCGAGGATGTCGAGGAAGCCCGGCGCACGGTCACCATGCTCGGCCTCTCCTGCCTCGAACGTTCGGCGGTCTGCATCGTGGAAGACGCCGAAGGCCACGACATCGAGCTCATGAGCGCATCCTCCGGATCGGCCTCGCCGGCGCTCCCCCACGCAGGCGCAAGCCCTGTCTCGTCTCGGCTCCTCCACGTTGGCCTCCTGGTGGGCGCCCTCGAGGAGTCGCGGCGGTTCTACGAACGGCTCGGATTCCGCGAGACCTGGCGGGGCAGCCGATCGGGCACCGAGCTGTCCTGGACCAACATGCAGGTCCCGGACGGGGAGGACTACGTCGAGTTCATGCTCTATGCGGTGAAGCCCTCCCCGCACGAGCGCGGCACCCAGCACCACGTCTGTCTCCAGGTGCCCGACATCGAAGCGGCCCGGACGCTCCTGGAGCGCCGGGCCACCGCGGCCGGCTACTCCCGCCCCCTGGAAACCCGGATCGGAACGAATCGCCGCCGCCAGATGAACCTCTACGACCCCGACGGGACGCGAGTGGAGCTGATGGAGCCGCAGACAGTTGACGGAAAGCCGGTGCCTTCTTCGACGGCTCCACCACCAGTCCCGGCTCCCGCCAGGTAGGCGAGGCCCACGCAACTCCGTCCGGACCGAGTTACGTTTCTACCCGTTCCAGACGGAATTGCGAGCCGCGCCGGTTGTGCCCGCTACTCCTCGACCGCGGCCACGCTCACCCGCTGACCCGTCTCGTACGCGCGGCGGGCGGCGATGCCGATTCGCAGGGCGGCCAGGCCGTCGTCGATCGTGACCGGGGCCTTGCGGCCCTGGAGCACGTTCTGGGCGAAGTTCTGGAGCTGGGTCGTGTAGGCACCCGCGAAGCGCTCCATGAAGTAAGGCACGGTGTCGTGGGCCACGGAGTTCTTGGTCATGACGAACACCGGAGTCTCGCGCAGGTATCCGATGCGCAGGGTACCCGCGGTACCCAGGAGCTCGGTGGAGATGTCGTAGCCGTAGATGCCGTTGCGGGAGAGGTCCACCATCCCCAGGTTTCCGCTCTCGAACTCCAGGGAGACGACCGCGTTGTCGATGTCCCCCACCGTCTTCAGCTCCGGGTAGGCGAGGGTGCCCGCCATCGTCTGCACGGACTTCGCCTCGCCCATGAAGAAGCGGGCGAGGTCGAAGTCGTGGATCCCCATGTCCAGGAGCATGCCCCCGCTACTCTTGGGATTCGCGTACTCGAGCGTCGTGCGATGGGGGTCACGCGACGTGGACTTGAACAGCACCGCGGTGCCGATCTCCCCCGCCTCCAGGCGCTTCTTCGCCGCGGCGTAGCCCGCGTCGAAACGGCGCATGAGGCCCATCTGGAAGAAGACGCCGGCTGCCTCCACCGCCTGCTTCATCTCGCGGGTCTCCGCGAGGCTGAGAGCGGGGGGCTTCTCGCAGAAGATCGGCCGCTTCCGCTTCGCGGCCGCGATCACGTGGGCGCGGTGGGTGTGGGTGGGGCCCACGATGACCACGGCCTCGACCTCCGGCGCATCGAGGAGCTCTTCCGGCTCTGAGAACACCGCCCGGATGTCGTGCTCCTCGGCAACCTGGGCACGGGCGGCGTCGTCCGGATCCGCGATGGCGACGAGGCGCGTCTCCGGGATGCGCGTGGCGAGGTCGCGCGCGTACACGCGGCCGAGGCGCCCCAGGCCGATGAGACCGATCCCGAGCTTCTTGCGGGCCATCTACTTTCCCTCCACCACCGACCTGGTCACGAGCTCTATCCGGACCTTCTGTTCCGGGGGCACCGGCTCCCCGCGGATGAGCTTCACCGCGTCCTCCACCGCGAGCTTCCCCATCTCCGACGAGAACTGGGCGACGGAAGCGAGCATCGTCCCTGCGGCGATGGCCTTGCGCGCGTCATCCAGCGCGTCGAAGCCGATGACCTTGATCTTCCCCGTCTTGCCCGCGGCCGCGATCGCCTCCACCGCCCCCAGGGCCATGAGGTCGCTGCACGCGAAGAGGGCGTCGATGTCGGGGTGGGCCTGGAGCATGTTCTGGAAGACCGTGAAGCCCTGGTCGCGCTCCCAGTTGGCGGTCTGGGAGGCGACCACTTTCACTCCCGGGGCCGTCTTGATCGCGTCGTGGAAGCCCTTGAGCCGCGAATCGCCCGTCTCGTGCCCGGGGATCCCCTCCAGGAGGCCGACCCGCGCCTTGCCCCCCGTGACCTCGATCAGGTACTTCGCGGCCACCCTCCCCCCGTCGTAGTTGTCGGAGCCCACGAAGCCGCCGGTCGTGATTCCGGCCTCCGTCGCCGTCTTCTCGTCTACGCGCGTGTCCACGATCACCACCGGGATCTTCGCCGCGTTGGCCTTGGCGATGGCGGGGACGACCTCCTTCGACCCGCTCGGGGTGATGGCGAGCGCGTCCACCCGGGTCTGGATCAGGTTCTCGATGATCTGCATCTGCTTGTCGACGTCCACCTCGCGCTCCGCGGCCTGGACCACGAGATCCACGTCCAGCGTCGCGGCCGCCTCCTTGGCCCCCTTCTCCATGTCGATGAAGAAGGGATTGTTGAGGGTCTTGAGGACGAGGGCGACGCGGGGCTTCTTCGCCTTCGTAGCCCCCCCCGACTCGGGCGCCGGCGTCGTGCAGCCGGCGAGGGCGAGCGCCCCCATCAACGAGCAAGCCGTCCTTCGCGTCACGTTCATGATTTCATCTCCCCGGTCGCTTGAGTATGGAGTCCACGAGCACGGCCACGATGATCACGACCCCGATCACGATCTGCTGCAGGAACGACGACATGCCGAGCAGGTTGAGCCCGTTGCGGAGCACGCCCATGATGAGCGCCCCCACGAGCGTCCCCCCGAGGGATCCCGAGCCTCCGAGCAGGCTCGTCCCCCCGATCACGGTGGCGGCAATGGCGTCCAGCTCGTACATGATTCCCGCGATGGGCTGGGCGGAGTTGAGCCGCGCGGTCAGGAGAACGGCGGCGAGCGCGCTCATCACTCCCGAGAGCACGTAGACCATCGTCTTGTGGAAGCGCACGGCGACCCCGGACAGGCGCGTGGCCTCCTCGTTGCCCCCGATCGCGTAGACGTAGCGCCCGAAGCGGGTGCGCGTGAGCAGGAGGTGGGCGACGCCGTACACGGCGGCGGCGGCGAGGACGGGGGCGGGGATGCCCAGGACGCGGCTGGTCGCGAGGACCCGGAAATCCGCCTCGAACCCGGAGACCGGCCGGCCGGACGTGAACACGAGCGCCGCCCCCCGCGCCACGCTCATCATGCCGAGGGTGGCGATGAACGGAGGCAGCCGCCCGACCGTGACGAGGGCGCCGTTGACGAGCCCGCACGCGGCGCCCGCGAGGAGGCCGACCACGATCGCGACAGGAAGGGGCAGGCCCGACTGGAGCGCGCTCGCGAGCAGGACGCCCGAGAACGCCACGATCGAACCCACCGAGAGGTCGATCCCCCCGGAAACGATCACGAAGGTCATGCCCACCGCGATCACCGCGTTGATCGCGGTCTGCTCCAGCACGTTGAGGAGGTTCGAGACGCTGAGGAAGTACGGGCTCAGGAGGGTCCAGAGCAGGCAGAGGAGGAGAAGGCCGCCGAGCGTTCCCACCTGCCGGCCCTTGCTCGCGAGCCAGGGCGCGAGCTTCAAGAGGCCTGCCCCAGCGCGGCCCGCAGCACCTGCTCCTGGGTCGCCCCCGACGCGTCGATCTCCGCCACGATGCGGCCCTGACGCATGACCAGGATGCGGTCGCTCATCCCGAGGACCTCGGGCATCTCGGAGGAGATCATCAGGATGCCCACGCCCTTGGCGGTGAGACGGTTCATCTCCTCGTAGATCTCGACCTTGGCCGCGACGTCGATCCCGCGAGTGGGCTCGTCCATGACGAGGAGGTCGACGTCCGCGGCCAGCCACTTGCCGAGCACGACCTTCTGCTGGTTGCCTCCGGAGAGCAGGACCACCTTCTGCTCGAGCCCGGGCGTCCGTATGCCCAGGTCCTTGACCTCGCGCTCCGCCAGCAACTTCTCCTTGCTCGCGTTCATCCACCCGAATGGCGACAGGCGCGTCGTACTGGGGAGGGCGAGGTTCTCCTTCACCGAGCGCTCGAGCACCAGGCCCTGGGTCTTCCGGTCTTCGGGCAGGAGACCCACTCCCCGGCGGATCGCGTCGCGCGGCCCGCGGTGACGAACGGCCTGGCCCCGGATCGCGATGCGGCCCGCGGAAACCCTGTCCGCTCCGGTGATCGCGCGGGCGACCTCCGTGCGTCCCGCGCCGAGGAGACCGGCGAGACCGACGACCTCTCCGCGGTGGACGGACAGGGCGACGTCCTGGAGAACGCCTCCCCGCAGGCCCTCCACGCGGAGGAGCTCCTCTCCCCGCGCCACCCGCCGCTTCGGGAAGTGCTCCTTCAGCTCCCGGTTGGCCATGAGGCGTATGAGCTCGGCGAGCGAAACCTGTCCCACCGCGTGCGTGGCCACGTGCTTGCCGTCGCGGAGCACCGACACCCGGCGCCCGATGCGCTCCACCTCCTCCAGCCGGTGCGAGATGTAGATGACGGCGACCCCGCGCTCGGTGAGCCCGCGGATGGCGGCGAAGAGCACGTCGATCTCGCTCGCGGTGAGGGCGGAGGTGGGCTCGTCCATGATGAGAACGCGCGCCTCTCCGTGGAGCGCCTTCGCGACCTCGACCATCTGCTGCTGCGCCACCCCGAGCTCGGCGACGGGGCGGGCGGGGTCGATTCGGACTCCCAGCTCCTCGAGGCGCCGCCCCGCCTCCTCCTCGAGGCGACGCCGGTCCAAGATCCCGAGACCGAGGGTGGGCTCTCGTCCCAGGAAGATGTTCTCGGCGGCGGTGAGCTGCGGGACGAGGTTGAACTCCTGGTAGATGATCCGAATCCCCAGGGCCTGCGCGTGGGCGGGGCCCTGGATGACCACCGGCTGCCCGAGAAGCTCGATCTCGCCCGCGTCCGAGCGAATGGCCCCGCTCAGGATCTTCATGAGCGTCGACTTCCCCGCCCCGTTCTCGCCGAGGAGGACGTGAACCTCGCCCTGTCGCACGTCCAGGGAGACGCCATCGAGGGCGACCACGCCGGGGAAGGCCTTGCGGATGCCCTTCATGCGGAGGGCCGCGGGACGGGCGCCGACGTCCTCGCCGACTTTCACTCCATCGCCTCCCGGCCGCCTCGCCCGCGTCACGCGCGGCGGCGAAGATCCGACGCGCGCGCCGATCATATCCGCTCCGCCGAAGGTGCGAGGATCGCTTGACAGCCCCCGCTTCCCCCCGTAGCGTACGCGCCTGTGGAACGTTCCAAGACTAGCATCCTGCGCGCGTTCCCGGAAAGCCCCTGCCGTCGCACGGGCTCCGCGACCTCACGTCCGAGCCCGTCCGGTATCATCGAGGGGTCCGGATCATCCAAGTCGGGGGAACCCTCGTGAGCACCACGCACTCGCCGCGGGCACTCGTCGGTCTTGCTCTCGTGCTGGCCGGAGCCCAGGCGCTCCGCGGCGCGGCTTGGGCCGCGGATCCGGCCACCCCGCGGCCCCGCCTCGTCGTGTTCGTCTCCGTGGACCAGATGCACACCGAGTACCTGTCGAGGTTCGCCTCCCTCTTCCAGGGAGGGCTCAAGCGCGTCAACGAGCAGGGCGCCGTCTTCTCGAACGCCTACTACCGTCACGCGAACTCCGAGACGGGGCCGGGGCACTCCGTTCTCCTCTCCGGCCGGCACGCCCGCGACACCGGCATCGTCGCCAACGAGTGGTACGACCGCCTCGAGGGCCGGGACGTGAACGTCGTGGAGGACCCCGCATCCACCGCCCTTCCCGGTCCGGGCCGCGGCGCGTCCCCCGCCCACTTCATCGGGCCCACGCTGGGAGACCTCCTGAAGAAGGCGTCCCCCGCCTCCCGCATCGTGGGCGTTGCGATGAAGGACCGCTCCGCGATCCTGATGTCGGGTCCGCGCGCCGACGCCGCCTACTGGTACGAGGCCGAGTCGGGGAGCTTCGGCAGCAGCACGTACTACATGAAGCAACTTCCCCACTGGCTCATCGCCTGGAACGCGGCCGGACACATCGACGCGCTGGTCGGACGCGTGTGGACGCGCCTCCTTCCCGATGAAGCCCCCTACCTTCGTTTCGCCGGCCCCGACGACGTCCGGGGCGAGTGGGACAACAAGGACACCGTCTTTCCCCACACGATTCGGGGCACGGCTCGCAGCCCGCTCTTCTACGACGAGCTCCGGCGCGCCCCATTCATCGACGAGCTGACGCTCGACGTGGCCATTCGGGCGATGAAGGCCCACGAGCTGGGGCGGGACGAGGCCACGGACATCCTCGCCGTGGGGATGTCCGCGACGGACGTGGTCGGCCACACGTACGGCCCCGACAGCCAGGAGGTCATGGACCAGGTTCTCCGCCTCGATCGGATGCTGGGCCGCCTCTTCGAGGCCGCGGAAGCGCAGGCGGGGCGCGACCGGGTGGTCTTCGTCCTCTCCGCCGACCACAGCTCGATGTCGCTCGTGGAGGTACTGAAGGCCAAGGGCCTGGAGGCGAAGCGCGTCACGCCCGCCGAGATCGTGACCCCCGTCCGCCTGGCCCTCGCGGCCCGGTTTCCGAACGCCGGGGATCTCATCAAGATGTCCGACGTCCCCAACTTCTACCTGGACGTGGACGCGATCGCTCGGCAGGGGCTGTCGCTCGCGGCGGTGCAATCGGTCGTCAAGGAAGCCCTCCTCGGCACCGGCGTCATCCGCAAGGTCTACACCCCGGTCGAGCTCCTCGGCGATCCGCCGAGGGACGACGCGGACTTCCCGCTCCTCCGCAACTCCTTCTTCGAGTCGCGAAGCCCCCAGGTGATCGCGACGGTGAAGCCGTACGTCTACATCAGCAGCCGGCCCGGGGGCACGGGACACGGCACCGTGCACGGCTACGACCGGCACGTTCCGGTGGCCTTCGTGGGAGCGGGGATCAAGATGGGACACCACGAGACCCCGTGCGGGCCCCAGGACATCGCCCCCACCCTCGCGGCGCTCCTCGGCGTGGAGTACCGGCTGGACGAGGGGCAGCGGGTGCTTTCGGAAGCGTTCGCGCGCAGTCCGGGCGCGACGGTAGTGACGGGAGGACGACGATGAGCGGGACGCTGCAGGCGACGAAGATGCGGTTGACCACCGAGCGCGGGGCCGACTTCTGGAACGATTCCTGCGCCTTGAACGAGCTCGCGGAGGCGGTTCGCAACGGCGCGGTGGGGGCCACCTCGAATCCCGTGATCGTCTGCTCGGCGGTCAAGGCCGACCCCGGCACCTGGACTCCCGTGATCGACGAGCTCGTCGTGTCGTCTCCCGAAGACGGAGAAGAAGAGATCGCATGGAGGCTCATCGAAGCCATCGGTCGTCGGGCGGCGGCGCTTCTCGAGCCAGTGCATCGCGAGACGGGAGGCCGGAAGGGCTTCCTCTCCATGCAGGTGAACCCGAAGATCTACCGCAGCGCCGCGCGCATGCTCGAGCACGGGCGCACGCTCGCCGCCCTCGCCCCCAACATCGCGATCAAGGTCCCCGCGACGCCCGCGGGCATCGCCGCCGGCGTGGAGCTCGTGGCTTCCGGCGTCAACGTCAACGCCACCGTGAGCTTCACGGTCCCCCAGGCCCTCTACGTGGCCGAGGCCTTCGAGGGTGCCATGGACCGCGCGAAGGCCGCGGGCGTCGAGATGCAGCGCCTCCACCCCTACGTGACCCTGATGGTGGGGCGCGTCGACGACCTCATGCAGCGCGTCCTCGCCAAGGAAAGCGTGAGCATCGACCCCGGCTACCTGCACTGGGCGGGGGTCGCCGTCTTCAAGAAGGCCCGCGGGATCTTCCGCAAGAAGGGCTACCGGAGCACGCTCCTCGCCGCCGCCTATCGCCACCATCTCCACTGGTCGCAGCTCATCGGCCCGGGCGTCGTGCTCTCCATGCCCTACGCCTGGTGGAAGCAGTTCGAGGCCTCGGACATCGAGGTGGAGGAGACGCTCGATCGCCCCGTGGAGCCGCGGATCGTGGACGCGCTCTACGCCAAGTTCAAGGAGTTCCGCCGGGCCTACGACGAGAACGGCCTCGCCCCCGAGGAGTTCGTCCACTACGGGGCGACCATCCACACGCTGAACCAGTTCATTGGCGGCTACCAGGATCTGCAGGCGATAGTGCGGGAGCGGATGCTCCGGTAAGACCCACCGACATTGCCGCGGGGGAGGGGACGCGATGAGGAATGCCACGTTTGCATGCGCGGTTGGGGCTTCCCTGGCCTTCGGATCCCCAGCTTCCCTGGCACAGGATCGGTTCCCCACGATGCCTTCTCTGCAGGGGCGGATGCCTTGTGGGTCGTGCAGGCTTCCCACTGTGATTCCATCGCAAGGGACGATCGCGCCGCTCTCCGAGCCCGGGGAACGTCTCGTGATTTCTGGAACCGTCTATGAGCCGGACGGGGTGACACCCGCTCCGGACATTACCCTCTTCGCGTATCACACAGATGCCAGAGGTCACTACAACTCGCCCGACGATGCCCTCAATCCCCGTCTCTATGGCTGGGTGCGCACGGACGCCGACGGTCGATACGAGTTTCGGACCATCAGGCCCGCCCCCTATCCACAGGTCACGACTCCTGCCCACATCCACGTGCACGTCTTCGGTCCGGTCCGGCCCGAGTGGTTCATTCCCGAGTTCTGGTTTGAGGGCGACCCGCTCATTCCCGCCAAGGACCGTGATCTGCCGGCCCGGCTTGGGCTCTTCTCACCCGTCGTGCGCCTGACGCAGGACGGCGAGGGGGGTTGGCGGGGCCAGAGAGACATCCGCCTCGAGAAGGCACCAACGCCGTAGCGCGGGATGGGAAGCCTGATCGCGATCACCGTGGCGAGTGCTCTGGCGCAACCTCAAGGGGCTCCGTCCGGGTTCGTTCGTGAGCTGATCGCCGCCGCCGTCGCCCAGACTGCGCAGAGCGTCGTCTACGACGGGTCCTACCGCAGGATCCCCTATCCTGGCGGTGACGTGCCGCCCCACATCGGGGTCTGCACGGAGTGACGGGACACTATCGCTATCGAGGGGAGTGACGGCCCTCTCTTGCTCCTCGTGCTCCCCCTGGGTCAACATCGGGCGCGCAGATGAGTCCCTACCGCTTGCCTCTTCTCCCCGTGCTCGTCGGCACGGCCTTCCTCTCCGTCAACGCCCCTGCGGCGGCGCGTCAGGGCTCCATCCCGACGGGCGGAGCGCTCGCCCTTTCGGGAGCGACCGTGTACGTGAGTCCCACCGAGGAGCCACTCCGCGACGGAGTGGTCCTGGTCCAGGGGCGCGAGATCGCCGCCGTGGGTCGCCGAGCTTTCCTGAAGATCCCCCCGAACGCCCAGGTGATCGACTGCTCGGGCCTCACGATCACTGCGGGGTTCTGGAACAGCCACGTGCACTTCTTCGAGCGGAAGTGGGCGGACGCGGGGGCGCTTCCCGCCGACGAGCTCGGGCGACAGCTTCAGGACATGCTCACACGCTATGGATTCACGAGCGTCTTCGACCTGGGATCCTCGGGGGAGAACACCCGCCGCATCCGCGATCGCATCGAGTCCGGAGAAGTGGCCGGGCCGAGGATCCGGACGACGGGGAACGCGCTCCTGCCTCCGGGGCTCACTCCATCGGACCAGATACTGAACGTCCTCGGGTTCGTGAAGACGACGCCTTTCGAGGTCGCGAGCGCCTCCGAGGCCGTCGCGGCGGTCCGGAAGGTCGTCGGGGAAGGAGCGGACGGAATCAAGGTCCACTCATTGCCCGACGAGGCCGTCATTCGCGCCGCGGTCGAAGAAAGCCACCGCGCCGGGAAGACCGTCTTCTCCCATCCCGCCCGCGACTCGGCCGGGCTGCTCGCCGCGGTGAAGGCCGGCGTGGACGTGGTCGCGCATACCACTCCCACCTCCGGACCCTGGGACGAGGCGACCGTCGCGGCCATGAAGGAGGGTCGGGTAGCCGTCATCCCGACGCTCACCATCTGGCGGTACCTGAGGCGTCACGACCGCGTGTCGGCGCAGGATCAGGTGACGGCGACGACCACCGGCCAGCTGCGCGCCTGGCTGTCCGCGGGAGGAACGGTTCTGTTCGGGACTGACGTGGGGGCGGTCGAGCCGGACCCCACCGAGGAGTACCGGCTAATGGCCGAGAGCGGTATGACCTTTCCGCAGATCCTCGCGTCGCTCACCACCGCCCCCGCGGAGCGCTTCGGCGACTCCCCGCGGCTCGGACGTGTGGCCGCGGGCCTGCAAGCGGACCTCGTCGTCCTGAAGGGCGATGCCGCCCGCGACCTCTCCGCCCTCGCTGCCGTCGAGCTCACGCTCCGCGCGGGGAAGGTCATCTACACGGCGAGACCGTGACCAAGGGACCGACAGCGGCAAGTGTTACCTTTCGTACTCGTTCCGGAACGAGTACGAAAGGTAACAACTACTCCTTGGGATGCCGCCGGGCGATGAACGAGTCGTAGATGTAGCCGCCGAGGACGCCTCCGATGAGGGGCCCCACGATCGGCACCCACCACCACCCGTCACCGGCCCGGAACACCTCCCTCCCCCAGCCGGCAACGAACGTGAACAATCGAGGCCCGAGGTCGCGGGCGGGGTTGATCGCGTAGCCCGCGTTGAAGCCGAAGCTCATGCCGATGAGCACCACAGCGAGGCCCACGAGGATGGGCGAGAGCCGGGGCTCCGGGGCGAAGTTGCGCGGGTCGCCGAGGGCGAAGACGAGGATCACGAGGAGGGCGGTGCCCACGACCTGGTCGACCATGCCGCCACCGAGGGTGAGGAAGGGCTGCGGGTAGGTGGCGAAGATGCCCGCGGTGCCCTGCGCGCCCGCCACCTGGCGGACGCCGCCGTCGAAATGGTCGAAGGCGGCACGATACGTCGAGAAGGTGACGGCCGCCCCCGCGAAGGCGCCCGCGAGCTGGGCGACCCAGTAGGGTCCCACCCTCGACCAGGGGAAGCCACGATGGACGGCGAGGGCCAGAGTCACCGCCGGGTTCAGGTGCGCCCCCGAAGCGCCGGCGGAGACGTAGACGCCCATCGTCACCGCGATGCCCCAGGCGATGTTGATCGACAGGTAGCCACCGTGGCTCCCCCCGCTCAGGACCACCTGCGCGACCACCGCGGACCCGAAAGTGATGAGGACGAGGGTCCCCAGGAACTCCCCCCACACCGCTCGCGTCGTTTCCTTGCTCATCATCACCTCGAGCCCCTGGTCACCAGGCCGATCTTCGTTCGCTGGTCCACCGCGACTTTCTCGCCCCGCACGAGCTTGACCGCGGTCTCCACCGCGATCCGTCCCATCTCCGACGGAAACTGCGCGATGGAGGCGTCCATCGTCCCGGCGGCGATGGCCGTGCGCGCGTCGTCCACGGCGTCGAAGCCTATCACTCGAATCTTCCCCGTGCGGCCCGCCGCCGCGATCGCTTCCACGGCCCCGAGCGCCATCATGTCGTTGCAGGCGAAGACGGAGTCGATCTCGGGATGGGCCTGCAGCATGTTCTGGAAGACGGTAAAGCCCTGGTCCCGCTCCCAGTTCGCGGTCTGGGAGGCCACCACCTGGACTCCCGTCGCCTCCCTGATCGCCTCGCGGAACCCGTGGAGCCGGGAATCGCCGGTCTCGTGGCCGGGGATCCCCTCCAGAACGGCGACCTTCGCGCGTCCCCCGCTCGCCTGCACGAGGTGCCGGCCGGCGAGCCGCCCCCCTTCGACGTTGTCGGAGCCGACGTAGCTCTCGGTGTGCACGCCGGCGTCGCGAGCGGCCCCCGCGTCCACCTCGTCGTCGACGATCACGATCGGAATCCTCGCCGCGTTGGCCTTGGCGAGGGCGGGGACGATCCCCTTGGAGCTGGAAGGGGCGATGCAGAGCGCGGACACTCCGGTCTCGACGAGGTTCTCCACGATCTGCATCTGCTTCTCCACGTCGATCTCGCGCTCCGGCGACTGCACGACGAGGCTCACCCCGAGCCGGGCGGCCGCATCCTCGGCCCCCCGCTGCATATCAATGAAGAAGGGGTTGTTCGGGGTCTTGAGCACGAGGGCGATCCGGGGTCCCGACGGCGGAGAGGCCGGCCGGCAGGCAGTGAAGGCCAGCCCGACGCACACCCCGGCGACGAAACGGCCGCGCGACATGCCGAGCCTCCGGTCCGGACTCTTGCCTGGAACGTTCCAGCGCGCGTAAGTTAGAATCCGGGCGATCCGACTGTCAAGCCACGGCCGGAAAGCGAAGAGGGAGGGTCCCATGGCGACTGCCACCGACCGCACGCAGGCGGCCTCGAAGCCCGGAGGGAGCGCCCCGGTCACCCGCCACTGGATCGACGGGGCTCCCTCGGACGGAGGCGATCGCCGCGGCCCGATCTACAACCCCGCGACGGGCGAGCGGCGGGCCGAGGTCCTCTACGCGGACGTGGCCACCGTAGACCGCGCCGTGGCCTCGGCGAAGAAGGCCTTCCCGGACTGGCGCGACACCTCCCTCGGCAAACGCGCCAAGATCATGCTCGCGTACCGCGAGCTGCTCGTGAAGCGCAGCGACGACCTCGCCCGCCTTCTCACGCTGGAGCACGGCAAGGTCTTCACCGACGCCCAGGGCGAGGTGGCCCGCGGTCTCGAGGTCGTGGAGTTCGCCTGCGGCATCCCCCACCTGATGAAGGGCGAGTTCTCCGAGAACGTCTCCCAGCAGGTGGACAGTTATTCCATCCGGCAGCCCCTCGGGATCGTGGCCGGCATCACGCCCTTCAACTTCCCGGCGATGGTGCCGATGTGGATGTATCCGATCGCCCTCGCGTGCGGGAACTGCTTCGTCCTGAAGCCCTCCGAGCGCGACCCGAGCGCCGCCAACCTCGCGGCGGAGCTTCTGGCGGAGGCCGGCCTGCCGAAGGGCGTCTTCAATGTCGTCCACGGCGACAAGGTGACGGTGGACCGACTGCTCGAGCACCCGGACGTGGCCGCGGTGAGCTTCGTGGGCTCCACCCCGATCGCGCGCTACGTCTACGAGACGGGCACCCGACACGGCAAGCGCGTGCAGGCCCTGGGCGGCGCCAAGAATCACATGGTCGTGCTGCCCGACGCGGACATGGAGCTGGCCGCGGACGCGGCCGTAGGGGCGGCCTACGGATCCGCGGGCGAGCGCTGCATGGCCATCTCCGTCCTCCTCACGGTGGGCAACGCCGCGGAGAAGCTCATCCCCAAGGTGCGGGAGCGTCTCGCCAAGATCCGCGTGGGCGACGGGCTCGAGCCGGGGAGCGAGATGGGGCCGCTCGTCACCGGCGACCACCTCGCCAAGGTCCGCTCCTACGTGGACAACGGGAGCGGAGAGGGCGCCTCGCTCCTGGACGACGGCCGGAAGGTGAAAATCGAGGGGCGGCCCGCCGGTTTCTTCCTCGGGCCGACACTCTTCGACCACGTGAAGCCGGGCATGAAGCTCTACGAGGACGAGATCTTCGGTCCGGTGCTCTCCGTCGTCCGGACGGCGACCTACGACGAGGCCATCGCCCTCGTCAACGCGAACCACCGGGCGAACGGCGTCGCGGTCTTCACCAACGACGGGGGGGCCGCCCGGAAGTTCCAGAACGAGATCCAGGTGGGCATGGTCGGCATCAACGTGCCGATCCCCGTGCCCATGGCCTTCTACTCCTTCGGGGGATGGAAGGAGAGCCTCTTCGGCGACATGTCCGTCCACGGCATGGAGGGTGTGCGCTTCTACACGCGGCCCAAGGTCGTGACGAGCCGCTGGCCCGACCCCCGCCATCGTGGCGCCGACCTGGGATTCCCCACGACGAAGTGAAGGGGCGGCAAGGATCTCGATGACCGCAGGGGCGGCGGTCCCTGCCACCCTTTTCCTCGGCCTCGGAGCGTCCCTTGCTGCGTGCTCCTCACCCGCCGCCCGGCCCGCACCCGCCGCGGCTCTCACGGTCTATGCCGCGCAAGCTCCCGAGCTGACGGGGCCCGTCCTGGACGCGTGGCGCGCGCAGACTGGAGTCGACATCGATCTGGTCCACGGTGGGATGGGCGAGCTCCTGAGTCGCATCCGGGCCGAGCGCGAGCGGCCGTTGGGCGACGTCCTCTGGGGCGGCTCGCCGGAGGTGTATGCCCTCAATGCCGACCTCTTCACCCCATTCGAGTCCGGTGAAGAGTCGGCATATTTGGACAACGACCCGTCCCGCAAGTGGCATCCGTTCAGTCTGAATTTGATCTATCTTGTCGTTAATACCTCCCGCTCCCCCGGGCCCGTCCCCACACGCTTTCGCGACCTCGTCGACCCGCGTTGGAAGAAGATCGGCCCCGTCGGTTTCTCCAACCCGGTCGTCTCCGGCACCGGATACACGATCGCGGCCGCCCTTGCGAGTGTCCTCGGCTGGGAGTTCGTCCGCGATCTGCTGCGCAACGCGTGGATCACGGACAGCTCCGACTCGATGTTCAAGTGGGTGAAGGACGGCGAGACGGCCACCGGCTTCCTGTTCGAGATGACGCTCCGCGACTACCTCGCCGCGGGGGCTCCGCTCGCCCCCGCCCTCACGGAGGAGGGGCTCATCGCGCAGATCGACGGCTTCGGCCTCGTCGCGAGAGCACCTCACGAGGAGACCGCCCGCTCGTTCCTGACCTACCTGGCGAGTGTGGAGGCGCATCGCCTCGTCCGCGAGAAAGCGGGGCGGCGCTCGGCCCGACGCGACGTCCCGCCCGCGGAGGGGCTTCTCGACCTCCACGGGCGAACGCTCATCCGTCCCGACCCCCTCTGGCTCGGGCGGGACCGCGCCCAGATCCTCAGGCACTTCGAGCAGGCGAGAGAGGGCCGTTGAGCCTTCGGGACCGCATCGCGCGCGACCCCTGGCTGGGCGTGGCCGGCGTCCTCGCCGTCCTTCTCTTCGCCCTGGTGCTGCTCCCCCAGCTCTGGCTCGTGCGGGCCAGCGTTCTCACCGCGGACGGAGCCTCGTTCACCTTGGAGGGCTTCACCCGATACCTGACGGCCCGCCGCTACCGGGTGGCGCTCCTGAACAGCCTGGCTCTCGGCCTCGTCACGACGGCATCGGCCCTCCTCGTCGCCGTCCCCCTCGCCTTCGTGCACGCCCGGTATCGGCTCCCGGGACGCGACACCTTCCTCACCCTCGCCACCCTTTCCACGGCGTCTCCGCCCTTCCTGGGCGCCTATGCCTGGATTCTCCTGCTGGGATGGAACGGCTGGCTGAGCCGGGCCCTCCGCGAGATGGGCATCCCGTTCGGAAGCATCGTCGGGTTCGGAGGCATCTGCTGGGTCGGCCTCTGGGGGACGGCCGGGCTCGTGTTCCTCTTCGCTCACGACGCCTTCGTGAACGTCGACGCCGATCTCGAGGAGGCCGCGCAGAGCGTGGGAGCGAGCCGGCTGCGAGCGCACCTCGCGATCGCCCTTCCCCTGGCCGCGCCCGGGATCCTCACCGCGGCCTACCTGACGATGATGACGGTACTCGCCGACTTCGGCACGCCGCGCATCGTGGGAGGACCGGTGGACGCTCTGCCCGTCCTCCTTTACCACGAGTTCCTGAGCGAGGCGGGCCAGAACCCGACCATGGCCTCTGCGGGCAGCCTGCTCATTGTCGGGCTCGCCACCGCCCTCCTCGTGCTCCTGCGCCTCGTGCTCGCGGGAAGGAGCTACGCGGTCGCGGGAACACGACGGCCGGCGAGGCTTCCCCTGTCCCGAAGAGCGCGCGTCCTCGCCCTCGCGGCCACCCTTCTCTTCTTCGCGCTCACCTTCGCCCCCCACCTCGTCATCCTCGCCTCGTCCTTCGCGACCTGGCGCGCCGACATCCCCCATCTCCCCCTGACCCTCGCCAACTACCAGGCTCTCTTCTCACGCTCGCTCCGCCCCGTCTTGACGAGCTACGGGCTCTCCGCAGCGGCGACGCTCCTCGCGGTCGTCTTGGGAACCCTGCTCGCCTACGTGGCCGTGCGTCGCTCCTACCGCGTCCTCTCGCCGGCGCTGAGCGCGCTCGCCGCCTTCCCCTACCTGATCCCCGGCACCGTCCTCGCAATCGGGCTCATCGTCGCCTTCAACCGCGAGCCCCTCCGCCTCACCGGCACCTCGCTGATCCTCGTCCTCGCCTACCTCGTGCGGAAGCTCCCCTACGCGGCCAAGGCTGCGGAAGCCGCGCTCTACCAGGTTCCCACCAGCCTCGAGGAGGCGGCGCAGAGCGTGGGGGCGACGCCGGCGCGGTCGCTCCGCGACGTCACCGCCCGCCTCATCCTGCCCGGGCTCGTCACCGGAGGTACCCTGACCTTCCTCATGACGCTCACCGAGCTGAGCGCGACCCTCATGCTGTACGGGGCGGCCACCACCACGATGAGCATCGTCATCTTCAAGGCCGCCCTCGGCGTGGGGGGTCAGTTCGGCCTCGCCGCGAGCACCGCCGTGGCCATGATGGCCTCCGTCTACCTGCCCCTCTACATCGTGCGCCGCCGCTTCACCCGGCTCGCCCTCCTCGCCTGATCATGCGGGTCCCGGTCCGCGTCGAGTCGATCGGCAAGCGCTTCGGCGCCGCCGCGGCCCTGTCCAATGTCACGCTGGACTTCCCCGCGGGCGCCCTCACGACCCTCCTCGGCCCTTCGGGATGCGGCAAGACGACGCTCCTCCGGGTGATCGCCGGCTTCGTCTCTCCCGACGAGGGGCGCGTCCTCATCGCGGGGGAGGACCGGACGGCCACGCCGCCCTGGCGCCGGCGCATCGGGTTCGTTTTCCAGAGCTACGCCCTCTGGCCGCACATGACGGTGTACGAGAACGTGGCCTACGGACTCGGCCTCCAGGGGATCAAGCACCCCGACGTCTCGCGGAAGGTAGAGGGCATCCTGGGCACGGTCGGTCTCGAGGGCATGGGCGGACGCCCCCCCGGAGAGCTTTCCGGCGGCCAGCAGCAGCGGGTGGCCCTCGCCCGCGCGCTCGTCCTCGAGCCGGACGTCCTCCTCCTCGACGAGCCGCTGGCCAATCTCGACGCGCGACTCCGGGCGGAGATGCGGCGGGAGCTACGATCGCTCCAGCAGCGCGTGGGCATCACGACGGTCTTCGTCACCCACGACCAGGACGAGGCCCTCGAGCTCTCGGACGTGGTGGTGGTGATGGACGCGGGCCGCGTCGCGCAATCGGGTACGCCCGACGAGGTCTGGCGCCGTCCCGCCTCCCCGGAAGTCGCCGCGTTCCTTGGTCGGACCTCCGTGGTCGAGGGCCGGGCGACGGACTCGGGCGACCTTCGGACCGAGGGAGCCACCCTCCCCCTTCGCCTGCCCCCCGAGCTCGCGGGCAAGCGCGTGCGCGTCACCGTTTCCGCCCGTCGCTACACGGTCCTGGACGAGTGATGGAGCTCCTGCGGGTGACGGGCTCGCTCCGGCGATCGGACGGCAAGAGCTACCGCCACCATGCGTTTCGAGTGCCGGAGGGTGTCGCGGCCATCCGTATCGGGTTCGACTACGACCGGGGCAGGGACTACCCGCACAGCCTGGTGACGCTGCAGGTGTTTGATCCACACTCCTGCCGCGGCGCCGCGCACAGGTTTGCGCCGTGGCAGGAGATGGAGATCGGCGGGCTCCATGCAACTCCAGGTTTCCTGCCGGGTCCCATCATGGCCGGAGAGTGGGTCGTCGAGATCGACGTGCACTGTGTGATTCCGCGGGGAGATGGGAAGGCGAACGAGTACTCCTTGACCGTCGATGGCTCTGAAACGGAGGCTGGGGAAGCGTTCCGACCCGGCTCGCAGCTAATGAGTACTCGAACGGCATCGCGCACCTTGCGAGCCGGGTCGGTGCGTCGGGCCGGGGAGTGGCTGCGAGGCGAGCTCCACATACATAGCAACCATTCCGACGGGCGATGGACGACCACCGACATCGCGGAGCGGGCGCGGGACCGGGGCATCGACTTCCTGTTCCTGACGGACCACAACACGGCGAGCGGAGTGGAGACGCTGCGCGCCCAGCTCGCTGGCGCGGTGACTGTCCACCCGGGAATCGAGCTCACGACGTTCCACGGGCACGCGCTCGCCCTGGGGGCCGACCGCTGGCTCGACTGGCGCACCGGCCTCGACGGGCGCACCGCGAACGACGTCGCGCGCGACGTCCGCGAGGCAGGCTCCTTCTTCGTGGTCGCGCACCCCGACGCTCCCCCCGACGACGTGTGCACCGGGTGCCGGTGGACGCACGCCGACTTCGATCCCGCGCGGGCGGACGCGGTCGAGGTCTGGGGCGGTCTCTGGGACGGCCCCGAGGAGCGGAATCAGGGCTGCCTCGACCTCTGGCGGAGCTGGCTCAACCGGGGCCACCGGCTTGCCGCGACGGGCGCCACCGACGCCCACCGGCCCGAGGACTGGGAAGGAGCCGTGCCCCTGACCTACGTCCGTGCCGCAGACACCTCGCTGCCCGCGCTCCTCGAGGGACTGCGCGCGGGCCGAACCTATGTCAGCAGCGGACCCTTCCTGGAATTACGGGCTCTTCGCGGCGGACAGGTGGCCGCCGAGGTGGGCGATTCCGTTGAGGTCTCTTCGAGGCCGCTCCTGGAGGCCCGCTGCCACGGCCGTCCTCCCGCCGAGCTGCGCCTCGTCGCCAACGGGCAGGTGATCGGACGGCAGTTCGTGAACGGGCACGGACGACTGGCCGTGCCGGCCGATCCCGACCATTCCTGGTGCTGCGCCGAGCTCTGGACTCCGGACGGGAACGTGCTCCTGGCGGTGACGAGCGCGCTCTACTTCGACTGACGCAGTCTTCGCGCTTTCGGAAAAAGACTGCGCGCGCGCCGCTCCCTGACCGGCGCAACCGGTATCGCTCGAGCACCCTCGCGCGTGCGGGGCTTGCCAGTAAGTGCTGGCACCGCCTCGAATGAAGCCCCGCGCGACGTCGCCGTCGCACGGCCCGCATCGCCTGGACCTCGAATGCCTGGCCTCGGCATCGCCCTTGCAGCCCCCGTGGCCAGAGGTCACTGGAATGCGCGAGAAGCTGGCGTTGCGATTTCTGCAGGTCGTCCGTAGGGCAGCGGGGCTGCTGGCCCTCCTCCTCGTGGCGGTCCGGCCCCTCATGGCCCAGAGCGGCTACGTAGTCGAAGACCTGGGAGCGCTCGCCGGCGACACCAGCAGCGTGGCCTGGGCCATCAACACGAACGGCGACGTGGTGGGCTGGTCCGCGGGCCCGGCCGGCACGCGCGCCTTCCTGTACACCAACGGCGGCGGCATGGTGGCCCTGCCGGGCCTTCCCGACAAGCCTCGGACGGTGGCCCGCGACATCAACGACAGCGGCCTCATCGTGGGCTCCGCCAACGCGGGCGGTACCGACCTCGGTCGTGCGGTGCTCTGGAGCGACGGCTCCGTCCAGGACCTTGGAACGCTCGGCACGGGGTTCTACAGCGAGGCCTGGGGCGTCGACAACCTCGGTCGGGTCGTCGGCTGGTCCTACACGAACGGAGGCAGCGGTCTCTCGGGAGTCCACGCCTTCCTCTACAGCCAGGCCGGGCTGGTGGACCTCACCCCCGAGAGCGATACGGGCTCTGCTCTGGACATCAACGACGCGGGTCAGGTGACCGGGTACAAGACCGCGCTCGGCGGGTATCACGCGTTTCGCTGGCAGGACGGAGCCTTCGAGGACCTGGGCGTGCTTCCCGGATTCGCACACAGCTTCGGCTGGGCCATCAACGCCTCGGGCCAGGTGGTCGGTAGCTCGACATCGGCCTCGGGCAACAGCGAGCGGCTCTTCCGGTTCGTCGACGGAAGTGGCCTTCAAAACCTCGGGGGCACGGGCGAGCACAACGTGGCCCTGGGCATCAACGCGCTGCGCCAGGTCGTGGGCACTCGTGGGAGCTCCCAGCCACGTGCGTTCCGGTACACGGACGAGGCCGGGCTGCGGGACCTCAACACGCTGATCGATCCATCGCTGGGCTGGGTTCTCCTGGCCGCGAACGACATCAACGATGCCGGACAAATCGTCGGTCGCGCGCTCAACAACTTCAGCGGGCAGACGCACGCGGTGAGGCTGCAACCCGCGGGCGCTCCGCCCGAGTGCACCCTACGATGCCTGCGCTCCACCAGCATCGCCCTGCAAAGCGCGGCTTCCCTCTGGAAGGGCCAGTTCGCGATCAACGGCCAGGTCAAGGTCCGCGACGAGAACGGGACCCCGATCTCGGGGGCCCTGCTCGTCGCCCGATGGACCCACCCGGATGGGCGCGAAGAGGACCAGAACGTCTGGACGGGGGCCAGGGGCGTGGCGGTCCTCGCTACGCAGGGCCGCCGGGGTCTCTACACACTGACCATCGTGAACATCCTGCAGTCGCAATACACGTTCAACCCGAGCCAGAGCGTGCTGAGCCAGAGCATCGAGGTGCCGTCGGCAACCGGGACCGAGACCCTCGACGCCTCGCCTCTCATGATGCCGCGCGGTCCGGGGGCGGCGCCGTCGTCCCCCGGACCACGAGGCTCGGAGAGAGCACGGCCCGTCGCGGGTGCTTTCGCCCCTCCTCCAGCCTCTCCAGGAGGATGCTCACCGCCATCTGCCCCATCTCCAGCCGCGGCTGGTGGACGGTGGTGAGCGAGAGGTGGCGGAGGGCGGCGAGCGACGTGTTGTCGTAGCCGACGAGCGACAGGTCCCGCGGCACCCGCAGGCCGCGCTCCTCGATCGCGTTCAGGACGCCGATGGCGGCGAGGTCGTTGGCGGCGAAGATCGCGGTGGGCCGCGGCTCGTGCTCGAGGAGGACGAGCCCTCCGCTGTGCCCTCCCTCCTCCGTGAAGGAGCCCGCGGCGATCAGCCGGTGTCTTTCCCAGCCGCAGCTCGCGCATCGCTTCTTCGTACCCGCCCCGCCGCGCGTCGGCTCCCGCGCCCTGTCCGCCGTCCACGTGGGCGATGGCCCTGTGCCCGAGCGACGCGCAGTGGCGCACCGACCGCCACCGCGCCCGCCCAGTCGTCGTTGGTCACGCTGTCCAGGGAAAGGCCGCGCGCCGTGCGCGGCCCACGAGCACGACCGGCAGATCGCGGCTCGCCTCCACGATGAGCCGGCTCTCCACGAGGAGCCCGGCGAGGATGAGCCCGTCCACGCGGAGCTGCAGCAGCGTCTCGATGGCCTCGTCCTCGCTGCGCCGGGATGCGGTCGCCGGTGGTGACGAGCACGCGGTAGCCCGCGCGGGCCGCCTGCTCGTGGATGCCGTCGACCACGTCGGCGAAGAACGGGTTGTGGAGGTCGGAGGAGAGGACGCCGAGGATGCGCGTCCGGCGCTGTACGAGGCCGCGGGCCATGGCGTTGGGCCGGTAGCCGAGCGCGGCCGCGGCCGCCTGCACCGCGGCCCGCCGCTTCGGGCTGACGTGCCGCGCGTCCGCGCATGACCAGCGAGACGAGCGACTTCGACACGCCGGCCCGGCGGGCCACGTCGGTGATGGTCGGTTTCCCGCGGCGCCCCCGCGATCCCACTTGACAGTCCGTGGTTGCGGTCGCTAGGGTAGCCGACGTGGAACGTTCCAAGCAACTCGCGGCCGGACAGCTCTTCCGTCCCGCCGGCCAGCGCCTCGGACGGGACCGACCCCGTCGTCGTCACGCCGGAGAGCGCGGGCTGGTCGTTCGCCGGCCTGCGCGTGATGCGGCTCGTCCGCGGGCGAGACGCGTGCCCTCGACACCGGACCGGACGAGATGCTCGTCCTGCCCGCTCGCCGGCTCCTGCCTCGTCGAGTGCGACGGCCAAAGGTTCGAGCTCGCAGGGCCGTGCGCTCGGTCTTCGACTCGCGTCACCGACTTCGCCTACGTCCCGCGCGACGCGCAGGTCACGGATCGACGAGCGCCGCGGGCGGCGAGTTCGCGCTGCCCAGCGCGCGGGCGCGCCGGCGCCTCGCCGCCCGCCTACGGCCCCGCGGAGAACGTGCCCGTCGAGATCCGCGGCGCGGGCGACGCCACGCGCCAGGTCACCAACTTCTGCTCGCCCGGCACCTTCGCCGCCGACCGGCTGATCGCCGGTCGAGCTGCTCACCCCCGCGGGCAACTGGTCCTCCTACCCGCCCCACAAGCACGACGAGGCGCGCGAGGGCGAGGCGATACTGGAGGAGATCTACTACTTCCGCATCGCCGGCCCCGCACGGCTTCGGGTTGCACCGCACGTACACGACGGACGGCGCCATCGACGCCACCGTCACGGTCGCGCGACGGCGACGTCTTCCTCGTGCCCCGCGGCTATCACGGGCCCTGCGTGGCCAGCCCCGGATCACGACCTGTACTACCTGAACGTGCTGGCCGGACCGGGCGAGGAGCGCACGATGGCCTTCTGCGACGATCCCGACGCACCACTGGGTCCGCGAGACCTGGGCGGGCCGCGCGGCCCGATCCGCGCGTGCCCATGACCTCGCGCGCAAGGCAGGGCGGCGATGAAGACGCGGCGCCTCACCGTGGCCCAGGCGGTGGTCGAGTTCCTCGCCCAGCCAGCACAGCGAGCGCGACGGGACGGAGCGGCGCTTCGTCCCCGGCGTGTTCGGGATCTTCGGCCACGGCAACGTCGCGGGGCATCGGCCAGGCCCTGCAGCAGGCGGGCGACCGCCTGCGCTTCTACCTCGGCGCGGAACGAGCAGGCCATGGTCCACACCGCGGCCGGCTACGCGAAGATGGCGAACCGCCTGGCCACGCTCGCCTGCACGACGCTCGATCGGGCCCGGCGCCACCAACATGATCACGGCGGCCGCGGGCGCGACCATCAACCGCGTCCCCGTGCTGCTGCTGCCCGGCGACATCTTCGCGACGCGCCAGGTCGCTCCCGTGCTCCAGCAGCTCGAGTCCCCGGTCGCAGGACATCTCGGTCAACGACGCCTTCAAGCCCGTCTCGCGCTACTGGGACCGCATCAACCGGCCCGAGCAGCTCGTGACCGTCGCTGCTGGAGGCGATGCGCGTCCTCACGAGCCCCGCCGACACGGGCGCGGTCACGCTCGCCCTGCCCGAGGACGTGCAGAGCGAGGCCTGGGACTATCCCGGAGGACGCTCTTCGCGCGGCGCGTCTGGCGCGTGCGGCGTCCGCGGCCCGAGCCCGAGGCGCTGGCGCGCGCGGTGGCGCATGATTCGCGCGGCGAAGCGGCCCCTCATCGTCGCGGGCGGCGGCGTCCTCTATTCCGAAGCCACGGACGCCCTGCGCGCGTTCGTCGCGCGCCACCGGCATCCCGGTGGGGGAGACGCAGGCGGGCAAGGGCGCGCTCCCCTTCGACGATCCGCTGCGCCCTCGGCGCGATCGGCGCCACGGGAACGCCCGGGGCGAACGTCATGGCCCGCGAGGCCGACCTCGTGATCGGCGTCGGCACGCGCTACTCGGACTTCACCACCGCCTCCAAGACCGCCTTCCAGGATCCGGGCGTCCGCTTCGTCAACGTGAACGTCTGCCGAGCTCGACGCCTTCAAGCACGCGGGGCTGCCCGTGGTCGGCGGACGCCCGCGCCGCGCCTCG
Source organism: uncultured Acidobacteriota bacterium (assembly GCA_963742595.1). Taxonomy (GTDB): domain Bacteria; phylum Acidobacteriota; class Vicinamibacteria; order Fen-336; family Fen-336; genus CAVPGH01. Next base: position 1,561,085 of record CAVUMT010000005.1, read on the forward strand.
AGGCGCTCGCCGAGGCGCTCGGCGGGCTGGCAGGTGGACGCGGCCTACCGCGAGCGCGCCGCGACGCTTCAACCGCGAGTGGGACGCGGAGGTCCAGCGCCTCTACGACCTCGGCCACGGCGCCGCTGCCGAGCCAGGGCGAGGTCATCGGCGCCGTCAACGACCGCGGCGCGGCCCGCGCGACGTCGTGGTGTGCGCCGCGGGCAGCCTGCCCGGCGATCTGCACAAGCTCTGGCGCACGCGCGACCCCAAGGGCTACCACCTCGAGTACGGCTACTCCTGCATGGGCTACGAGGTGGCGGGCGCGCTGGGCGTCAAGATGGCCGCCCCCGACCGCGAGGTCTTCGCCATGGTCGGGCGACGGGTCGTGGCTCATGATGTCGTCGGAGCTCGTCACGGCGCTGCAGGAGGACGTGAAGCTCATGGTCGTGCTCATCGACAACGGCGGCTTCGGGTCGATCGGCGGTCTCTCCGAGTCGCTCGGCTCCGGCGGGCTTCGGCACCCGCTACCGAGAGCGGGGCGCGGACGGCCAGCTCTCCGGCGACGCGGCTCCGCGTCGATTTCGCGGCCAACGCGCGCAGCCTGGGCGCCCACGTGATCCCCGCCCGCACCATCGCGGAGCTGCGCGGCAGCGCTCGCCGAGGCCCGCGCGCAGTCGCGCGACCACCGTGATCACGATCGAGACCGACCGCGAGGCTCGGGTGGGCGGCTACGAGTCGTGGTGGGACGTGCCCCCGGCCGAGGTCTCGACGAGCGAGGCCGTGCAGAAGGCCCGCCGCGACTGGGAGGCGGCGCGGAAAAAGGAGCGCTGGTTCGTCTAGCCCCCGGCTCCCCTAGTCACGCGTGAGCGTGATCCCGGTCTGCCGGTCTCCGTAGTTCGCGGTGATCACGATGGTGCCCGGTCCCTCGGTGGCCGCCATCTGCAGCCGATTCGTTCGCGTCGCCACCGTCTGCCAGACCGCCGGGGCCTCGTAGTAGGTCTCCCCGGGCGGAGGCTCGGCGATCACGTTCATGTCCACGAACACCTCGCGCATGTCGATGTAACGCAGCTCGAGCGTGGCGGGAGCCCCGCCCTTGGTGGGGTTCAAGATCAGCAGCGCCGGGCCCACGGGGATGAGCTTGCCCTCCCACTTGAGGGGATCCGTCGTCAACGTCAAGCGAGCCAGCACCCAGCTGCGCTGCCCCGCGGGATGCGAACCCCCGCTCTGCAGCGTCTTGAAGGCCTGCTCGTCCCACCGGAAGTCCAGGTAGCGGACCTCCAGCCCGGGCACCTTGAAGCTCTTGACGTACTTGGGAGCGTTGGGGGGGGCCTCCTGCGCGAGCGGAGCGAGCGCCCCCGCCCCGAGCATCCCCATGAGTGCGACAGTGCGCTTGATCATGCTCACCTCCGGCTCACTGCTGGTCGTCGCCGACGAGCGACACGGTCCGGAACGAGTCCTAAAGGTAACACTGTCGTCAGCGGAAAATCCTCGAGATCATCCAAACGAGTCCTCCCACGATTGCCAAGCCGAGCAAACCGAGGAAGATCATGCCTTCGCGCGCGCTCGCGCGCTCCGCACCGCGGTAGCCGGCGAGCCGCGCCTCGTAGACGCGAATGGCCCGCTCCAGCTCATCGGTCTTCGGGAGGACGGAAAGCTTGGCCACGATGGCCTCGAGCCGCACCGCGGCCCCCCCGACCGGAGGCACGACGCTCGTGCCCGACTGCAGATAGGGCACGCAGAGCACGGCAGCCTCGAGCAGGTTGGCGGCCGAGGCGGGCAGGAAGCCCTCCCTCAGCAGCTTGTCCTGCGCGTCGGGCTCGCAACGCCGAAGGAGGACGTGGAACTCGTCGAGCGCCGCACGCTCGAGCGCGGGATCCTCCACGCGGCGGGATGCCAGTCCACAGTACTCGCAGACGAGGTCCCTGAAAAAAGCACCGCAGCCCCGGCAGCGCTCGCGATCCTCGCCTTCCGGGTCCGTCACCGGGCCCGCCGCACGATGGACCTCAGCCGTCCTTTTCCTGGGTGATCTCGTACTGCTCGAGCTTCTTGTAGAGGTTGGAGCGGGGAGTGCCGATGGCGGCGGCGGTGGCGGAGATGTTCCAGCTGCGTTCTCGTGCAGCTTCCCCACCAGGAAGGCCCGCTCCGCCGACTTCCTTGAAGTCCCGGAGCGTGCCCGCGGGCCGCGGCCGCCGGCTCCTCTCCCGGCCGGCGCAGCACCTCGGCGAGGTGCTCGGGCCGGATCTCGTCGCCCTCCGACCATGATGAGGAGGCGCTCCACCGCGTTCTTCAGCTCGCGCACGTTGCCACGCCAGGCGTGGCGCTTCAGGCGCCTCGAGGGCCGCGGCGGAGAAGGTGCGGCTTGCGGAAGTTGTTCTCGGCGCAGAACTGCGCCACGAAGTGCTCGCACGAGCACGGGGACGTCGTCCGCCCGCTCGCGCAGCGGGGGCACCCGCACCGGGATCACGGAGAGCCGGAAGTAGAGGTCCTCGCGGAAGTCCCCCTTCTCGATCTGCTCCTCGAGGCGCTTGTTGGTGGCCGCGATGACGCGCACGTCCACCTGGATGGTCTTCTGCGAGCCGATGCGCTCGACCTCGCCCTCCTGGAGCACGCGCAGGACCTTGGCCTGGGTGCGGAGGCTCATGTCCCCCACCTCGTCCAGGAAGATCGTGCCCTTGTGGGCGAGCTCGAACTTGCCGATCTGCTTCTCGGTGGCCCCCGTGAACGAGCCCTTCTCGTGGCCGAAGAGCTCGCTCTCGATCAGCTCCTCGGGGATGGCCGCGCAGTTCACCTGCACGAAGGCCTCGTCCTTGCGGAGGCTGTTCCGGTGGATGGCCCGGGCCACGAGCTCCTTGCCCACACCGCTCTCGCCCGTGATGAGGACGGTCGCGTTCGTGGGCGCGGCCCGTCGCACCGCGTCCGACACCTTCTCGAGGCCGGGGCTCTCCCCCACCATGCGGTAGCGCTCGTCGAAGCTCAGCTTGAGCCGCCGGTTCTCGTCGCGCAGCTTCTTGCTGGCCGAGGGCGTTCCGGGCCACGAGCAGGATGCGCTCGCTCTCCGGCGGCTTCTCGATGAAGTCGAAGGCCCCGAGCTTCGTGGCCTCCACCGCGGTCTTCACCGTGCCGTGGCCGGAGAGGATGACCACGGGGGGCGAGCCGTCCGCGGCCTTGAGCCGCTTCAGGACGTCGATGCCGTCCATCTGCGGCATCTTGATGTCGAGGAAGACGAGGTCGACGTCGTCCTTCTCCGCCATCTTGAGCCCGGCGGGGCCGTTGGCGGCGAGGAGGCACTCGTAGCCCTCGTACTCGAAGATCATCTTGAGCGACGAGCGGATGGCCTCCTCGTCGTCGATGATCAGGACCCGGGGCTTCACTTACGCTTCTCGACCTCGATCCGCGTGAGGAACGACCCCGCGGGGCGCGGACGGTAGACGTAGAGCCAGGCGGACTGGCCGGGGGCGAGAGTAGCCAGGACTTTCCGTAGGTTGCCGCGTCCGGCGTGGGCACGCGGTTGACCTCCACGATGAGGTCGCCCTCTTCGAGGGCGTCCGTTCCGGGGTCGAGCCCCACCACGTCGCGCACCACCATTCCCTTGCGATCCGCAGGGACCGTGGGCTCGCTGCGCGCGCGCAGGGCCATCTCCCCCACCACGAGACCGAGAGCGTCCCCGCGCGAGGCGGGCGTGACCGACGGGGGCTTTGCGGGGTCCGCTCCTTCCTCGTCCTCTCGCCGCTCGGAGAGTCGGGTGGAGAAGGAGAGGGCCTTGCCCTCCCGGACGATCTCGAGGGCGACGGTCGTCCCCGGCTTCATGGCCGCGATCGTGCGCACGAGGTCGTCTCCGTCCGCGATCTCCCGCCCGGAAACGGTGGTGATCACGTCGTAGCGACGGAGACCGGCGATCTCCCCCGCCTCGCCCTTCATGACCTCGAGCACGAGCGCGCCCTTCGCGTCCCGGAGGCCCAGGAGCTTCTGGAGGTCGGGGTCGAGCTCGTGGAGCTGGATTCCCAGGTATCCCCGGCTGACGTGGCCGGTGGCCCGAAGCTGCTCGAGCACGCTTTTCGCGAGGTTGATGGGGATGGCGAAGCCGATCCCCTGCCCTTCGCTGCTCACCGCCGCGTTGATCCCCACCGCCTCCCCCTGGGCGTTGATGAGCGGACCCCCCGAGTTGCCGGGGTTGATGGCGGCGTCCGTCTGGATGTACGAGTCGAAGGACGCGTTGAAGATCTTCCGGCCCTTCGAGGAAACGACGCCCACGGTGACGGTGTGGTCGAAGCTCAGGGGGTTCCCGATGGCGCACACCCAGTCCCCCACGCGGATGCGGTCGGAATCGCCGAGGGCCACCGCGGGCAGACCCGTGCCGTCCACCTTCAGGAGGGCGAGGTCGGTCGAAGGGTCCGATCCCACGAGGCGCGCGGGGAGCTCGCGCTTGTCGGCGAGACGGACGCGCACGCGGGCCGGCCCCGGCACGAGGTGGTGGTTGGTGAGGATGTAGCCGGTGGGATCGACGATGAAACCCGATCCCTCGCCGCGGCCGGGGACCTCCAGCTCGGGAGCCTCCTCCACTCCCTCGTGGACGTTGCGGCGCACCTGCTCCTCGATCACGTCCACGTGCACGACCGCGGGGTTCACGTGGGAGACGATCTCCGCGAAGGACGGGGGCGCGCCCGCGAAGCGCATGGGGGCGGAGGCCACGGACACCACCCCCCCTCCTCCGGCGAGGAGGCCGAGGACGGCGCCCACTGAACCCACGAGGAGGAACGAGAACGACGCGACGGCGCGCGACATCGAAGCCAGTATAGCAGCGGGGCCCGAGGGGCCGTCAGGATGCCTCGCCCGCGGTCACGTCCCCTCCGCGAGCTTGCGGCGAAAGTCCTCCTCGGTCCACACGGGAACCCCGAGCTCCTTCGCCTTGTCGAGCTTCGCCCCCGCCTCATGACCCGCGACCACCGCCGAGGTTTTCTTGGAGACCGAGGTCGTGACCCGCCCCCCGCGGGCCTCGATCGCGGCCTTCGCCTCGTCGCGGGTCATGCCCTCCAAGCCGCCCGTGAGCACGATCTGGAGGCCCTGGAACGCGAGGGACGTTCCCTCCACCGCGGGCTCGTCCGTGCGAACCCCGGCCTCCTTTAGCCGCTCCACCAGCTCCTGGTTGGCCAGGCTCTGGAACCAGTCGTGCACGGAGCCCGCCACGGTGGGGCCGATCTCGTAGAGAGAATCGATCTCTTCGACGGAGGCCCGCCCGAGCGCATCGAGGCTCCGGAAATGGCGCGCGAGAAGCATCGCGGCGCGCTCGCCTACGAAGCGGATGCCCAGGCCGAAGAGAAGACGGCGAAGCTCGCGACCCTTGCTGCTCTCGATGCTCTCGAGCAGGTTGTCCGCGGACTTCTCCGCCATGCGCTCGAGGCCGATGAGCTCGTCGCGCCGCTCGCGCAGGCGATAGAGGTCGGCGAAGTCCATGACGAGCTTCGTCTCCACGAGCTGGTGCACGAGCGCCACCCCGAGCCCTTCGACGTCCATGGCCGACCGGCCCGCGTAGTGCTGCAGGCGCTGCTCGATCTGCACCGGACAGGAGGCGTTGGGACACCGGCGGTCCACCTCGCCCTCCGGCTTGACGAGCTCCGTGCCGCAGACGGGACACGTCGTGGGGGGTGACCAGGGCACCGTCCCCTCCGGCCGTTTCTCCTCGACGACGCGTACTACCTTCGGGATGACGTCGCCTCCCTTCTCGATCACCACGCTGTCCCCCACGCGGACGTCCTTCCGCGCCACCTCCTCCTCGTTGTGGAGGGTGGCCCGGGCGACGGTGGACCCCGCGAGGAAGACGGGGTCCAGGTGGGCGACGGGGGTGAGCTTTCCCGTCCGCCCCACGTAGGCCTCGATCCCCTTCACGACGGTGGTCGCCTGGCGGGCCGGGTACTTGTACGCGATGGCCCAGCGCGGAAACTTCGAGGTGTAGCCGAGGTCCTGCTGGAGGGAGAAGAGGTCGACCTTAACGACGACCCCGTCGATCTCGTACTCGAGGGAGTCCCTCTTCTCGCGCCACTCCTCGCAGAAGGCGAGCACCTCGTCGAGCCCTCGGCAGAGCCTCGACGTGCCGTTCGTCTTCAGACCCCAAAAGGCCATCTTCTCCAGGGCCTCCCACTGCCCGCGGATTGCCACGCCCTTCACGTGCGCGACCGAGTACACGTAGACGTCGAGCCCCCGGCTCGCGGTCAGCCGGGAGTCCAGGCTCTTGATCGTTCCCGCGGCCGCGTTCCGGGGATTGGCGAACGGCTCCTCCTCCGCCTCCTCCCGCTCGCGGTTCAAGGCCTCGAACCGCGAGCGGGGAAGGAAGACCTCCCCCCGCACCTCAAGCTCCGAGGGCACGTTTTCTCCTCGGAGCTTGAGGGGAACCGCGCGGATCGCCCGGATGTTCGGGGTCACGTCGTCCCCTCGAAGCCCGTCCCCTCTCGTTACTCCTCGCACGAAGACGCCGTTCTCGTAGTGCAGCGCCACCCCGAGCCCGTCGATCTTCAGCTCCGCCGCGTAGTCGATCGTCCGCTTCCCCACGATGCGGAAGATCCGCTCCTGGAACTCCCTGAGCTCGTCCTCGCTGTAGGTGTTGTCGAGGCTGAGCATGGGCACGCGGTGGGTGAAGCTCGGGAACTCCTCGGAGGGCTTGTCCCCCACCCGCTGCGTCGGGCTATCGAGCGTGACGAGCTCCGGGTGCCGGGCTTCGAGCTCGCGCAGCTCGCGCTCCAGGCGGTCGTATTGCTCGTCCGAGATCTCGGGAGCGTTCCGGACGTAGTAGAGGTGCTCGTGGCGGCGGATCTCGTCGCGCAGCTCGAGGGCCCGAGCCCGGGGATCGGGCGCGCTCATCGCTTCTTAGCGCGCGCGGCTTCTTCGAGCTGCCGCGCCTCCGCGGCGAGCCGGCTCAGGCCGAAGCCGCGCCCGCGCGTGGCCCGGGCGCGGTCGAGGGCGGCCCGCACCTCGGTATAGGCGACGAGCGCGGCCACCCGCTCCTTGCCCTCGACCGATTGGGCGAGCCGCAGGGCGAGGCTGGCCGCGTCCGCCGCCCACGGGAGCGGGGCGGCCGCGTCCACCGTGCGGGCCGCCCAATGGCCGGCCTGGCGCACGTGCTCCGCCGCCCGGGAGTCGCGCGCGGCCCGACCCGCGTGCCAGGTCGTCCAGTCGAGCGCCCACCGGGCCTCCAGCACCCGCGGGGCCGCGAGGAGCCCGATCAGGATCAGGACGAAGAGCACGCCGAGCACGCGCCCCGCGAGCGCGAGCGCACGACGGGCCAGGGTCGGCCGCAGGAACGTGCGCGCCGGCCTAGTGATCTCGCGCGAGTATGAAGTCGGGGAGGATCTCGAGGGCTTCACGGTACGGAGAGCGGTCGAAGACGAGGAGGTCGCGCCGCGCCGTCTCGGCGTACTGCTCGGCAAGGGCGCGAGCCTCGTCGAGCGCCCCGTGCTCCCGGGCCAGCCGCACGATCTCCTCGCGGGACACCCGCCCGAATCCCCGGTCCGCGAGCACGGTCCGTACCTTTTCGATCCCGGGCCGGCCCGCCTTGCGGAGGAGGAAGATCATGGGAAGCGTGACCTTGCCTTCCCGCAGATCGTTGGCCACGGGCTTGCCCAGCGTCTTCTCCTCTGCCGTGAAATCGAGGAGATCGTCCACCATCTGGAAGCAGATCCCCAGGTTCAGCCCGTAGCGGGCGAGGGCCTGCTCGCGCTCCGGCCCCACCGCGCCGAGGATCGCGCCGATGTGGAGGCACGCGGAGAAGAGGTCGGCGGTCTTCCTGCGGATGAGATCGACGTGGTCGGCTTCGGTGACCTCGAGGTTGCCGTTTCTCTCGATCTCCAGGATCTCCCCCTCGATCATCCGCAGGGTGACGTCGGAGAGGAGGCGGAGGATGGGCAGGTTGTCCTGGGAGAGAGCCATCGCCATCGACTTCGTGTACAGGAAGTCCCCGAGGAGCACGGTGATGTCGTTTCCCCAGCGGCTGTTCACGCTCCGCCGGCCCCGGCGCACCGTCGCCTCGTCGATGATGTCGTCGTGGAGGAGGGTCGCGGTGTGGATGAACTCCACGACCGAGGCGAGGAGGATGCTCCGGTCCCCGCGGTAGCCGCACAGGCGCGCGCCGAGGAGGAGGAGCGCGGGCCGGATGCGCTTGCCCCCTCCCTCCTGGATGTAGCGGGCGATCTCCGCCACGAGCTTCACGTCGGAGAGGACCTGCTGGGCGAAGACCTCCTCCACCTTCGCGAGGTCGTCCTCCACGAGGGCGACGATCTCCTTGAGACCGGCAACGCTCCGAGGTTCCACGGGATCCGCGGCGGCCACTCGGCTACCGGTAGTTGGTGAACTGCATGTCGATCCCGAGGTCGGTGCCCTTGAGGGTCTGGATCACGGCCTGGAGATCGTCGCGATTCTTGCCCGTGACCCGGAGCTGGTCGCCCTGGATGGCGGCCTGGACCTTAAGCTTCGTGCCCTTGATGATTTTCACGATCTCGCGCGCCTTCTCGCTCGCGATCCCCTTCTGGAGCGTGACCTTCTGCCGCGTGGTGCCGCCGAGTGCTCTCTCCACCGTCCCGAAGGTGAGCGCCTTCAGGGGGACGTTGCGCTTCACGAGCCGGGTCTCCAGGACGTCGCGCACCGCCTTCAGCTTGAACTCGTCGTGGGACACGACGACGAGCTCCTCGCCCTGAAGACTCACTTCCGAGCCCGTCCCCTTCAGGTCGAAGCGCGTAGTGATCTCCTTCATCGCCTGGGCGATGGCGTTCTTGACCTCCTGGAGGTCCACGCTGCTGACGATGTCGAACGAGCTTTCGGCCATGGCGGAAATCTGATTGGTAGAAACGTCTGGAGCAGACGTCTGGCGGTAAATTGACGGATTCGTTGGGGTTTGTCAAACGATCGTCCGGGAGAAGAGTCGCTCGTAGTTCGCGACCGCGGCCCGGGCGATCTCCTCGATCCCCACTCCGCGCACGGCCGCAACCTTCCGAGCGACGTCGACCACGAATGCCGGCTCGTTCCGCTTCCCGCGATGCGGGGGCGGGCGCCAGGAAGGGCGAATCGGTCTCGACGAGCAGCCGGTCGAGCGGCATCGTCCGCGCCACTTCCTGGATCACCTCGCTCCTCGGGAAAGCCGCGATACCGGAGAACGAGATGTAGAAGCCGAGGGCGAGCGCACGGCGGGCGAGCTCGTGACCGCCCGTGAAGCAGTGGATGACCCCGCCCGTCTCGCCGGCCCCTTCTTCTTCCAGTAGCGCGGCCGTCTCCTCGTCCGCCTCACGCGTGTGGACGATCAGGGGAAGTCCGACCTCCCGGGCCAGCCGCACCTGCCGCCGGAACACCTCGCGCTGCTGCGGCCGCGGCGAGTAGTCGTAGTGGAAGTCGAGCCCGATCTCCCCCACCGCCACGATCCGCTTGTCGCGCGCGAGCCCCCGGAGCTCGTCGTAGACCGCCTCCGTCGAGAGCTTCGCCTCGTGGGGGTGGATGCCCGCGGAGGCGGGCAGACCAAGCTCCCCGGCCACTCTTAGGGCCCGTTTGTGTCCCTCCTCTTCGTCCACGCCACCGACCACGAGCATCTCGACGACGCCCGCCTCCCGGGCGCGGGCCACGACCTCGCTCCGATCCGCATCGAACTGCGGCATGTCGATGTGCGTATGGCTATCGACCAGCGTGAGCGGCTGAGGTTCTGTCATTCGAGCCATTCTAAAGCCGACCGAATGGCCGCTTGACGCGCGAGGCCTTGGGTTCCCCGCCTCCAGCCTGACACTCGCCTGACACTCTCGCGTCAGAGCGCGCGAGAATACCCACGATGAGCCGGCCCGTCCTCCTGCTCTTCTTGACCCTGGCCGCGGCTCTCGCCGGCTTCGGCTTGCTGGCTGATCGCGCGCTCGTCCGGGAAGCGGCTGCCTCGGCGGCGCTCTCCTCGGCACGAGCCGAGCAGGACGCGCGGACGGCGGCGCTTTCGGTGCGTGGGGCGCTCGGACAGATCGAGCAGGACCTGCTGGCCGGACATGTCCCACCGGGAGTGCGACGGGAGACGCTGGCGCTGCCGCCCCTTCTGTCGGTCTCGGACGGGCGCCCGTACCGTGGGCGCTCCCCCTCGGAGCTGGTGGCCCTGCTCCTGTCCACGGAGGCATCGGCGTCGGGACTGCCTGAGGCTGTGGTGGCCGCAATCGCGTTGGGAGCGCCCGAGTCACGGCACGAAGTGACGGAGCGGCTGCTGACGGGCCAGCTTCCCGTGCGCCCGGAGAACCTTCCCGAGCTGGCGCGTGCCTTGGGAGCGGAGGGCAACCCGCGCGTGGCCGATCTCCAGCGCCGATTGCTCGGGGCTCCCGACGCCACCGATCTTCCCCAGGCACCCGTCTTTCGACGCACGCTGGCAGAAGCGGGAACGATCGAAGGCTGGACCCGACAGGGTCGCACAGCCCTTGGATATGAAGTGCTGCCGCGAGCCCTCTTCGACATCGCGGGCGTGGCTGAACGCGCGGGCGTCGCGACCGGCTCCCCCCGCGGTGCCTCCAGGGGAGCGAGCGCCGCCGTTCCTGACGTCGAAGGCCTTGTCCTCACGATGGGGCCGGCGAGCGCGCCGGGCGGCCGTGTGCTCGTAGCGCGAGGCCTGATCTGGTTCGCCGTTGCTGCATGTCTCGTGGCCCTGGGGCTCGTGCAGCATGCGCTCGCGCGTGAAGCGCGTGCGGTAGCGCGCGAGAAGGCGTTCCTGGCTGGCGTTACGCACGAGCTACGGACACCGGTCGCGGCCATCCGCGTGTTCGGCGAGGCGCTGGCCGACGGCGCGGGCGACCCGCGCGAGTACGGAGCGTTGCTGGCCGAAGAGAGCGCGCGCCTCGAGGCGCTTGTAGAGCGGGTGATCACCGCCACGCGGATGGACGAGGCGCCGCGGTTCGCCGCGGTGCGGCCCGCCGAGTTGCTCGCTTCAGCCGTCGGCTTGATGCAACCGCGCGCAGAGCGGCGCGGAGTGACCCTGCGGATGCGCGCTGACGCGGACGTCGGCGGTGCGCGGTGGGATGCCGACGCCGTGCGGCGCGCACTCCTCAACCTCATCGACAACGCAATCAAGCACGGGCGGCCGAGCGGAGAGATCGAGGCGGGCGCCCGTGCCGACGATCAGCACGTGTGGCTTTCCGTCCGGGACGATGGAGCCGGGATCGCCCGCAGCGACCACCGGCGGCTCTTCGGTCGCTTCGTGCGAGGAACTACCGAGGCACCGGGTGCCGGGCTCGGCCTCTACCTGGTCGACCAGGTGGCGCGCGTCCACGGTGGGCGCGTGGACCTGACGAGCGCGGAACGTCAGGGCTGCACCTTTACGCTCGTACTCCCGCGCCTCCCGCCGGCTTCGCCGGGCGACCGGCCTGGGGAGCCCTCTACATGAGCGACAGGGTGTTGCTCGTGGAAGACGAGCTCTCCCTGGCCCGCGGTGTCATCGACTACCTTCGTCACGCGGGCTACGAGGTGAGTCATGTTCCTAGAGGCGACGCGGCGCTCGCGGCGGTGCGGGACCTCCAGCCCCACCTGGTAGTGCTCGACATCATGCTCCCGGGCGAATCCGGCCTCGACGATCCTGCGCGACCTGCGCACAGCCGGGATCGCGGTTCCCGTCGTAATGCTCACGGCGAAGGGCGACATCGCGGATCGCGTGCGGGGGCTGGAACTCGGCGCTGACGACTACGTGCCGAAGCCGTTCTCCGTGCACGAACTGTTGGCGCGCGTGCGCGCGCTGCTTCGGCGTGCGCGCCGCGAGACGCGCCGTGCCCGAGGCGCTGGAACTGGGCGGGATCCGGTTCGACTTCCGGGCCCTGACCGCGAGCGGGACGGTAAGCGCCGCCGACCTGACCCCCCACGACGTCCTTGTGCTCAGGGTGCTGGCGGCGCGACGCGGCGAGGTCGTATCGCGTCTCGATATCATCGAGGAGGTGTGCGGCCTCGACTCCGAGGCCACACTTCGGACGGTCGACAACCACATCGTCGCCCTGCGGCGCGCGATCGGCGACGATCCGAAGCGGCCGCGCTTCCTGCACACGGCGCGCGGCGAGGGCTATCGCCTCAGCGCTCCCGGCGCCTGACGTGCGCATGACACTCGTCGAATGGTAGCGCGCCATCCTTCATCCGACCGCGAAAAGGAGGAAGTGATGAACAGAGCGCTCCCGATCCTGGTGCTGTCGGCGCTTTCCCTGGCCGGCGGAACACCGTCGGCCATGGAAGAGACGCCAGCGGGCCGGATGACTCAAGGGCAACTCGCAGCCGATCTCGGCGACCGGCACACCGCCGAGCAGGTCTTCGCCAGCCTGGCTGCGGATCCCTCCGTGCCCCCCAGCGCCCGTGCCGAGGCGCTCGTGCGACTGGGGGTGGTCCAGCGCGCCTTGGGCAAGACGGAGGCGAGTGCGGCAACCTTTCGACGGGCGATGCAGAGTGCGGGGCGGGACGCACAGGTCACGCGTCTCCTGACGCTGGCGCTGGCCGGCGTCGCTCCAGATCTCACGCGTTGGGCCAGTCAATGGCCGAAGGTGCGGCTCGCCTGGCCGTCCGGAGCCGACGACCCGCGTCCGGTCATCAAGTGGCCCGGACCGAGCCTGCACGGCGTCCTGGTGGCAGTCCCGGCGAAGGATCCAGTGACGTTCGATCTCGAAGATGTGTCGCTCCCTGCGTTTCTGCACACCCTGATGACGAACGGGGACGGGCGTCACTCACCTCGCGAGCTGCTCGGATGGGAGAAATGGCCCGAGTCGTATCAGCCACCGGCAGCCGTGCGGCAGCTCGACTTTGTGATCCATGCGGGCGTCCAGGGGCGGGTGACGGTGAAGGTGGAGGGCACGCCGTGGAACGAACTCTTCGAGAACGTCCTTGCCAGTAACGGTCTGGGCTTCGGCCTCGAGAAGAACCTGCTCTTCATCGCGCGCGTCGAGGATCTCGGCGCCATCGAGCGTACTCGCGGCCGGACGTACCGCGGCCGCCCGGTTACGCTCGATTTCCTCAACGGCGATCTTGTCCCCATGCTCAGTCCATTCAAGGACGTCACCGGCTTTCAGCTGGTATCCGACTCGAATGTTCGAGGGGTCATGACGTTGCGCGTCTCCGAGCGTCCCGTTCTCGAGGTCATCGACCTGCTCCTGGCCGCGAACGATCTGGCGGCGACACGGATCGACTCACCGGAGGCCAACCCGGGAACGACGGCCTTGCGGATCTGCAGGCTCGCTGACGTAAAGAGCGATGCGGTTGACCTCTCACAACTGGTACCAGCGGCGGCTCCGCATCCTTGACGGCCTACCGTCATGCCAACGCCAACGCGACGCGAAGTGCCTGATCGAGAGCGCGGAGCGGAGCGGGCTTGAGGCTTGCGATGTAGTCGGTGAGCAGGAGCTTCGGGAGGCTCACCAGGGCATCACAGTGAATGCTGGATTCGTGCTTCAGCCCATCGTCGAGGCCCAGGTTCACCTGGGTGGCCAATCCGTCGCGACGGGTATAGATGGGCGCACAGACGACCGTCGAGAATCGGGAATCGATCAGCGCTTGCCGGCTCACGACGACGAAGACGCGAGAGGCCTTCGGATCCCCGCCCCCGGGCCTACGGACACGAAAGAGATCGCCTCGCTTCAAACGTCTTCCTGATAGGCCAGCACGTCTTCCATCTCGCGATTCAGGTCCTCCGCGACCTCATTGAGGATTGCGAGATCCCGCGCTTCCCGGGCGGCGCGATCACGCCGAGACAGGTATTCGCGCGCGGCGTCCTCGATCACCCGGGAGCGACTCCGCGTTCGCGTCGTGGCCTTGTCGATCGCGCGGAGGACGCGCTCGTCGATGGTGACAGATGTCTTGACTCGCATACCACCAATCCTACCACCTCGATCGACAACCGAGGCGGGCTCCATCCGATGCACGCTGGGCCCGTCGAACCGGTGTCGAACTGTCCTGCTGGTCGAACTCTTGACGAGTCGACGATCGGGATCGTCGCCCGAGTCATCCCCGGGGCGGCGTCCCTTTGGCACCGAGCAGGCTCTTCGTCAGCTCTCCGCCCTGGACCACCAGCTCGTGGAGTGCCTGATCGAAGTGACGGTCCTCCACCGCCACCTCCGGGCCTTCGTCGGCCGCGAAGAGAGCAGCCCTCCGCGTCAGCTCTCGAATGAACGCCGCGCTCACTCCCTCCGTTCGGCGGACGAACGCATCGATCGACGCGTCCTTGAGAGGCATCCCCTTGCCATAGAGATCGAACAGCCGTCTACGGCAGCTCGCGTCCGGCACCGGGACTTCGATCGCCTGGTCGATGCGACCCGGGCGCGAGGCGAGGGCCGGCTCGAGGATGTCCGGACGGTTCGTCGTGAGGATGAAGACGATGTCGGCGTCGTCCTCCAGACCGTCCATCTCGTTCAACAGCTCGAACAGGAGGCCGTTGCACCCCGGATCACGCCGGGTACGTTCCTCCGCGACGAGATCGACGTCCTCGAGGATCACCGTCGCCGGCTGGCGCGCCCGAGCGAGAGCGCAGGACTGGGGAATGAGACCCATCCCCCGCCCGGTCAGCAACAGGACGGTGCGGCCGTGCATGGCGTTGATGACGTATCGCGTGACGAGGGTCTTGCCGGTCCCCGGCGGTCCGTACAGCAAGAGCCCGCGCTTCATGTGGCGGCCGAGGGCGCGCAGCCGTGCCGCGTGGGCCGAGAAGCGAAGCGTCTGCCGCTCCACTCTCTCGAGCACCCCATCGGGAAGGATGATTCCCGCGCGATCGACTTGATCCAGTCGATGAAAACTCACGCGCAGGGACTGCATATCGTCGACGTACAGCGAAAGGGTCCGACCACGATAGACATTGCGTTCGCGCATTCGCCGACGCATCTCGGCGAGGAAGGCTTCCGCGGCCTCGCGTCGAGGGGCCATGGCTTCGAGGTGGACCTTCTGACGGAATCCCGACTCCCCCGGTCCCCTCACGAAGACCGCCAACGGCCCGTCCGCGCCCCGAATGAGGTACAAGCCGTTCTGGATGCATGGCAGCACCTCCGCCTCCAGCGCGATGTTTGCGTATTCGACAGGTCCGGGTCGCGGGCCCTGGTCGACGCGGTGCACCGCCAGCTCGGCAAGGCCCGCCTTCGTGTAGGGATCGATCGTGACGCCCAGGGTCTCGTGCGGGCGATCTCCGTCCGACAGGTTGGAGTCGATCGCCCGCTGCAAGTTGGGGTGATCGGGCACGTCCAGCTGCTCGCTCACGACGGGAAGCCCAATCGGCTCGGTCGCGAAGAGCTCACGGAGACGCGCGAGAAACTCTCCAGGCGGCTGGGGTGCCTGTGCGACGACTTGGTCGATGAACGCCTTGAACGAGGCGGCGAACTCCCCGGATAGTGCGCTCGGCGTGTCGGTCATGGGATCCCCCGTACAGGCAGCATCGGACTGCCAATTGTGACGCCTGCGGATCGGCTTGGCGCGGCGACAAGAGCCGATCGATGTGAATGCGGAGTACCCGAATTGTGAATCCTCAGATAATTGTGAGCACGATCACAGCCGTACGAAAAGTCACGCCCGCGTGACATCGACCGGTGTAGTCTTCGTCCAGGTCCTTGCGAGCGTCGCGCGCTCGGGCCCAACCAACCGATCGCCGACTCCTTCCCGCCCGCGCCTCGGCGGGTAAGGAGTCGCGACGACATTGCGGCGACAAAACGATACGAATAGACGAGGCACTCCTCATGCCTTTCTCCCTGTCGATCCTCCGACCCCGAATCGATTGCGTCGTCCGCCGCACCGTTGTGGCCCTGCTCGGCCTCCTCGGATTCTCCGCGACGCTCGCCTTCGCCCAGCCCAGCCCACCGGAGCCCACGAACACGGTGGGCGTCTGCCCGGCCGGAACCACCCAGGTCAACATCTCGAGCGCGAGCGCGATCCAGGACGCCGCGAGCGGCGACGGCGCCTACGCGAGCAATCCTCCCAACACCTGCTATCTGATCGCGAACGGCACCTATGCGCTGTCCGGAGGCGGGGTGCTGCTGTACATCACGAAGGGAGGCACGGCGCCGACAGGGCGGCATTTCGTGGGCGCCACGCGCCAGGGCGTCGTGATCCGGGGCCGGGCCACGGTGGAGAGCGGCGTGAGCAACGTCTCCATCCGCAACATGACGTTCACCCTGACCGGGTACTCCCAGTCCGGGGCGTTCGCCACCCTCACCGTGAACCAGGCCACGAACGTCACCGTGAGCCAGGTGACGTTCACCGGCGACTGCGCCACCGGCCTCCGGGGCGGCCACGTCGAGACCGACAACACCAACGGTCTCGTCGTCGACGCCTCGCTCATCGAGAAGTTCGGCCACTGCACGAGCGGCGGCCACGAAGACCACGGGATGTACCTCGCGAGCGGCTCGAACATCACGGTCAGCAACAGCATCGTCCGGAACAACTCTTCGCGGGGGATCCAGCTCTATACGGGCGGCGGTTCCTACGGCACCCTCAACAACGTCACGATCCGGAACAACTGGATCTACCTCAACGGCCACGCGAACTACGAGGACGGCATCGTCGTCAACGCCACCGATACGGGCACGGTCACGAACCTCCTCATCGAGCGCAACTTCATCTATCGCAATTTCTACTCCGGCGTCCGCTTCGTGGGTGACGCCCTCGGCAATGTCTCCATCCTCCAGAATACCTTCGACAACAACGGGGCCGGCTCCAGTTCGTCGACCCGCTCCGAGGTCAACCTGGACGACGAGGGTAGCGGCGCCGCCACCACGATTCGCCGCAACATCTTCAACGCCGGCAACCGCCTCATCAACAGCTGCTACAGCGCGGCGGGCCGCGGATTCCAGTTCACGGACAACGCCCTCAACGGCCAGTCGGCCCCCTCGGGGCAGGCCCAGTGCGTGGGATCGCTGGTGGTGGCCAATCCCATGTTCGTCAACGCCGCCGTCGGCGACTACCACACCCTGAACCCGGTGGTCGCTGGCTACGGCGTCTACGGCGGACTCGCTCCTCTCCTCGCGATCCAGAACGTCTCGGCGACCGAGGGCACCGGGGGCTCGCCCACGGCCACCTTCATCGTGACCCTGGCCCCCCCGAGCGCCCAGACCGTCACCGTCAACTTCGCCACCGCCAACGGAACCGCCCTCGCGGGCAGCGACTACACGGCCGCTTCGGGAGTGGCCACCTTCCCGCCGGGCTCGGTGTCCCAGCCGATCGTGGTCGGCCTCGCCGGGGACGCGCTCGACGAGCCCGACGAGACCTTCGTCGTGAACCTCTCCGGGGCCACGGTCGCGGTCATTGCCGACGGACAGGCCGTGGGAACGATCGTCGACGACGACCCCGTGCCCAGCATCGCCATCGGCGACGCCTCCATCTTCGAAGGGGACGCGGGGACGTCCGCCGCGAACTTCACGCTCGGTCTTTCCGCGCCCAGCGGGCGGCCGATCACCGTCGCTTTTGCCACCGCGCCGGGCACGGCTACCGCGGGAACCGACTACGTGAGCTACTCGGGAACCGCCTCTTTCCCGCCGGGGACCACGACGCGGTCGGTGCTGGTCACGGTGAACGGCGACTACGTCTTCGAGCCCAACGAGACGTTCACGGTGACCCTGTCCAGTCCGACCTTCGTCACGATCGCCGACGCCCAGGGTGCGGGCACGATCACCAACGACGACAACGAGGGCCTCACGATCGCCGATCTGGTGGTCACAGAGCCCCCGACGGGAACTCGTATCGCGACCTTCACGGTGACCCTCGCCCCCACGAGCGCGGGAACGGTCACCGTCAACTACTCCACCGCCAACGGAACCGCGACCGCGGGCAGCGACTACGACTCGGCGTCGGGCACGCTCACCTTCACCGCCGGCATGGCCACGCGGCCGGTCTCGGTCACGGTCCGCTCGGATGCCGCGGAGGAAGGGGCGGAAACGTTCTTCGTGAACCTCGCGAGCGCCAGCGGAGCTCCGATCGCCCGCAGCCAGGCCACGGGCTCGATCTTCGAATCCGGCGGATACTTCACGCTCGTCCCGTGCCGTGTGCTCGACACGCGCAACCCCGCGGGGCCATACGGCGGACCCGTGCTCGCCGCGAACGCCACCCGCAACGTCATGCTCGCCGGGCAGTGCGGCATCCCCGCCACCGCGCGCGCGGTTTCCGTGAACGTCACCGTGACGGGATCGACGGCCGCCGGCAACCTCCGTCTCTTCCCGGCAGGGACGACGTTGCCTCTCGTATCGACGCTGAACTACGCGGTGGGGCAGACGCGGGCGAACAACGGCATCGTGGCCCTGAGCGCGGCGGGCCTGGCCCTCCGCGCGGTCCAAACCGCGGGCACCTCCGCCCACGTGATCCTGGACGTGAACGGCTACTTCGAGTAGCCGGTAGGCGTCGACCCGCATCCCGACATTCGGCTCCCCGACGGCCGCGGGGATCGATTGTGACGAGGATCACTCTCCGCACGGTCGTCGCTCCACTCGTGCGCGGATGACGGTATCCTCTGTCGGGCTTCGCTGAGCGAACCGCGCTCTAAGGGGCCCGACCCGGCCGATCGCCCGCTCCTTCCGACCTGCCTCCCGGCAGGTGGGAGCGGAACGATGCGGCGACATCCAACTACGAAACACGATTCGAGGCGTCCCTCCATGTCCAATCCCTCCGCCGTTCGCCGTTCCCGTATTCCGGCCCGCGTCTTCCTTCGGGCGGCCGTGCTCATCGGCTGCGCCCTCGGCCTTTCGGCAACAGACGCGTTCGCCCAGCCCAGTCCTCCGGAGCCCGCGAACACCGTGGGCGTCTGCCCCGCCGGCACCACCCTGGTCAACATCGCTAGCTCCGGCGCCATCGAGGACGCCGCACGGGGAGACGGCGACTACGCCGGCGACCCCGCCAACACCTGCTATCTCATCGCCAACGGGACGTACCAGCTGTCCGGAGGCGGCGTGCTGATGTACATCGCCAAGAGCGGCACCGCCCCCGTGGGCCGCCACTTCGTGGGCGCCACGCGCCAGGGAGTCGTGATCCGGGGCCGGGCCACGGTGGAGAGCGGCGTGAGCAACGTCTCCATCCGCAACATGACGTTCACCCTGACGGGGTACTCCCAGTCGGGGGCGTTCGCCACCCTCACCGTGAACCAGGCCACGAACGTCACCGTGAGCCAGGTGACGTTCACCGGCGACTGCGCCACCGGCCTCCGGGGCGGCCACGTCGAGACCGACAACGTGAACGGGCTCGTCGTCGAGTCCTCGCTCATCGAGAAGTTCGGCCACTGCACGAGCGGCGGCCACGAGGACCACGGGATGTACCTCGCGAGTGGCTCGAACATCACGGTCAGGAACAGCATCGTCCGGAACAACTCGTCGCGGGGGATCCAGCTCTACACGGGCGGCGGCTCCTACGGCACCCTCAACAACGTGACCATTCGTGGCAACTGGATCTACGCGAACGGTCACGCGAACTACGAAGACGGCATCGTCGTCAACGCGACGGGATCGGGGACGGTCACGAACCTCCTCATCGAGCGCAACCTGATCTACCGCAACTTCTACTCGGGCATCCGCTTCGTGGGCGACTCGACGAGCTCGGTCTCGATCCTGCAGAACACCTTCGAGGGCAACGGGGCGGGCTCGACCTCGTCCGCCCGCTCCGAGATCAACCTCGACGACTCGGGGAGCGGCGCGGAGACGGCCATCCGGCGCAACATCTTCAACCCGGCGAACCGTCTCATCAACAGCTGCTACGACGCGGCGGGGCGCGCGTTCCAGTTCACGGACAACGTCCTGAACGGTCAGTCGGCCCCTTCGGGGCAGGCGCAGTGCGTGGGAGCGGTGGTCGCGGCCAATCCCCAGTTCGTCAACGCCGCCGTCGGCGACTACCACACCCTGAACCCGACGGTCGCCGCCTACGGCGCCTATGGCGGCGCGGCCCCCGCACAGGCCGCCCTGTCCGTCCAGGACGTGACCATGAACGAAGGCAATGGCGGCACCGTCGCCGCCACCTTCGTCGTGACATTGGCCCCCGCGAGCACGCAGGCCGTCACCGTCAGCTACGCGACCGCCAACGGAACGGCGACCGCGGGCAGCGACTTCGCGGCCGCGTCGGGATCGCTGAGCTTCCCGGCGGGGACCACCAGCCGGACCGTCGCCGTCGCCGTCAACGGCGACACCGCCGTGGAGGTCGACGAGGACTTCTTCCTGAACCTCTCGACTCCCGGGAACGCCACCCTCGGCGATGGCCAGGGCCGCGGCGTCGTCCGCAACGACGACGCGTCCGCCGCGAGCCTGTCGATCGCCGACGCCGCCACCACGGAGGGGAACAGCGGCAACAAGACCCTTTCGTTCGTGGTGACGCTCTCCCCCGCGAGCACGGTGCCGGTCGCCGTCAGCTACGCCACCTCGAACCTCACCGCCCTCTCCGGTCCCGACTACGTCGCGACCGCGGGCTCGCTGAGCTTCCCCGCGGGGATTACGAGCCGTACCGTCGACGTCAGCATCCGCGGCGACATCACCCTCGAGCCCGACGAGACGTTCCGCGTGACCCTCAGCAGCCCCTCCGCCACTATCGTTCGCGCGCAGGCTACGGGAACCATCCGGAACGACGACTCCCCGGCGCCCTCTCCTTCCCCGACACCTTCGCCGACGCCCAGCCCGACACCGAGCCCGACCCCACGCCGACCCGACGCCCACCCCGACGCCGGGTCCGACGCCGCCTCCTCCGACCGTCGCGGTGCCGGTAGTCTGGACCGCATACGGAGGCGTCGTCGTCGCCGGCAACTCGATCGGGAAGACCGCCAGCACGGCCTGGGGCAACGCCGGCGCCGTCTCCACCCAGCGGATCCCGTCCGGCGCGGGCTACGTCGAGTTCACGGCGTCGGAGACCACGAAATCGAGGATCGTGGGGCTGTCCAAGGGCAACACGGATCACACCCGCGACGACGTCGACTTCGGGATCTACATCAACTACGCGAGAGGGCTGACCGTCTACGAGAAGGGCAGTTTCCGGGGGACCTTCGGCACCTATTCCACCGGTGACAAGCTGCGGGTGGCCGTGGTCGGCGGCACGGTGAGGTACTCGAAGAACGGAACGGTCTTCTATACCTCGAGGGTCGCACCCGCGTATCCGCTCGTCGTGGATACGGCCCTGTACAGCCAGGGGGCGACGATCGCCTACGTGGTCGTCCTGGGCGCGCAGTAGCGCTCACCGCCGTACCCGGGTCTCCGGCGCCTCGAAAAGGGGCGCCGGAGACCCCCTTCGTTCGCTACCGTCACGCTCTATCGGGCGGTCTTCAGCTCGGTCGGAGGAAGGTCCATCGCGAGCTGCTCGGCCAGGAACGTCATCTGCAAGGACGTGTCCTCGACGACCTTGCCCACGGGCCGGCCGCCGGCATGGCCGGCCTTCGTGTCGTAGAGAAGGAGGATCGGCCGGCCGGAGGACGTGGCCGCCTGCATCCGCGCCGTCATCTTGCGCGCCTGGAGCGGCGGCACGCGCGTGTCCGCGTCGCCGGTGGTGAAGAAGACGGCGGGGTAGGCGACTCCCGGCTTCACCTTCTGGTACGGCGAGTAGGCGAAGAGGAACTTGAACTGGTCGGGGAGCGAGGCGTTGCCGTACTCGAGGAGGGCCGGGCGGGTTGTTGTTCTCGAAGCGGTGGTACCCGATCATGTCGAGGTCCGGGAAGTCGCAGAGGACCGCGCGGAACAGCTCGGGCCGCTGCGTGAGGGCGGCGCCCACGAGCAGGCCGCCGTTGCTGCCGCCGCGGATCGCGAGGCGGCTCGGGCTCCGTGTAGCGGTTGCCGCGATCAGCCACTCCGCGGCGGCGATGAAGTCGTCGAAGACGTTCTGCTTCTTCTCGAGCATGCCCGCGCGGTGCCACTCCTCGCCGAACTCGCCGCCCCCGCGCAGGTTGGGCACGGCGTAGACGCCTCCCTGCTCGATCCACCAGGCCGCGGCAGGGTTGAAGCCGGGCAGGAGGCTGACGTTGAAGCCCGCCGTACCCGTAGAGGAGCGTCGGCCGGCGGCCGTCGAGGACGAGCCCCTGGCGATGCGTGACGAACATGGGGACCTTCGTTCCGTCCTTCGAGGCGTACCAGACCTGCTTCGTCTCGTAGGCCGAAGGGTCGAAGGGTACCTCGGCCGCCACCAGGGCTCGACCTTGCGCGTCCGCACATCGGCACGGTAGGTCGCACGCGGCGTCGTGTAGGACGAGAAGTCGAAGAAGAGCTCGTCGTCGGTCCAGCGACCCTGGAACGAGCTCGCGCTGCCGAGGCCGGGCAGGGCGAGCTCCCCAGCGGCCGTGCCCTCGAGCGAGTAGAGCGCGGAGCCGGGACGCCACGTCGTGCAGGTAGTGGACGATCAGCTTCCCGCCTACCGGGACGAAGTCCTGGATGGCATCGGGTCCCTCGGGCACGATCTCGCGCCAGCGCTCGGGCGTCGGATCGGCGAGGTCGACCTCGACGATCCGCCATCGCGGCGCCTTCCAGTCGGTCTGCACGATCAGGCGGTCGCCCGCGAACTCCGGCGCGGAAGTGCGCCTCGACGTCCTTGACGATCGTGCGGACGGGCCCCGGCGACGGCGAGCGTCCTGCACGAAGATCTCGTTGCGCGCCCAGCCGTGCTGGACGGCCAGGAGCAGGCTGCCGGCCGTTCTCGGAGACGTCCGCGCCGATCCACTGGCTCGGGCCCGTAGCCGCTCGCCGAACACCTCGACGTCCTGGCCGGGCGGCGTGCCCAGCGCGTGGTAGCGGATGCGGATACCCGTCTGGCGGCTCTGGGCCGCGTAGTAGAAGCCGCTGCCGTCCGGGCGCAGCGAGACGCCGCGATAGAGGCCGCGCGGCAGCACGTCGGGCAGGTCGGCGCGCTTGGCCACGTCGCGCACGTGCAGCTCCGTCTCGTCCTCCCCGCCGCGGCGCAGGCCGTAGACGAGGACGCGGCCGTCGTCCGAGATGTCGTCGACGGTCACGTCCACCGTGTGGTCCGGGCTCAGGGGGTGCGGGTCCAGGAGCACCTCGTCGCGCCCGTCGCGGCCCTCGCGGACGTAGAGGATGGAGAGGTCGTCCGTCGTCCTGCGCTTCGAGAGGAAGTAGCGCCCGCCGCGCGGCTGGGGCGCCGACTGGACGTCGTAGCGGCTCAGCGCGGTGAGCCGGTCGGCGGATGCTCGCGGGGGGAACCGTCGAGCAGGACCGCGTGCGTGTAGGCGTTCTGGGCGTCGATCCACGCCCGCGTCTCCGGGCTCTTGTCGTCCTCCAGCCAGCGGTAGGGATCGACGATCTCCACGCCGTGCAGCACCTCGCGCACGTCGTCGCGCCGGGTGGGGGGAGGCGAGGGAGTGGAGGAAGCCCCTCCGAGTGACGACGCAAGGACCAGGCCGGGCAGGATGGCTCTTCGCATGCCCTCGATCATCCCCCAAGTGTGCGCGTCGTCACACCGGGGTCCACCCTCCCCGTCGCTCGCGCGTACCATTCCGCCAGTGCACCGGAGATCACTCGTGCCCTTGAAACCAGCTCGCTTCCTCTGGGCCATCGCCTGGCTCGCGCCTCTCCCGGCGGGAGCGCAGTCGTTCTGCGAAGCGGTCACGGCGGACACCCTGGTGAGCCCGGCCGTCCTCGGCAACGGGACGCCGGGCAGTGTGACGACGGCGGCGCTGCAGGCCGCGCTCAACGCGGGCGGGCACATCCGCTTCAACCTCGGCCCCGCCCCCTCCACCATCGTCGTCACCGCCACCCTGACGATCAACCGCGCGGTCGTCCTCGACGGAGGCGGGCTCGTCACGCTCTCCGGCGGCGACGCGCGCCGGATCCTCCAGATCACGAACACGATGAACCAGGTCTACGCGATCACGCTCCAGAACCTCACGTTCGCCGACGCGAACACCCCCACGGGGCGTGGAGCGGCCATCTTCAAGGAGACGGGCGGGCCGTGGCAGGCGGTGAGCCTCAAGCTCGTGAACGACGTCTTCCGGGACAACGACGCGATGCTCGTCGGCCAGGACGACGGCGGGGGCGCACTCTACGCTACCGGCATGGACCACGTGAGGATCGGCAACAGCACCTTCACGAACAATCGGGGGAGCAACGGGGGGGCCGTCTACTCGCTGGGGAGCAAGCGCGTGACGATCGTGGATTCCGTCTTCTCGGCCAACCAGGCCACGGGAACCGGGGCCAACCCGGGCAACGGCGGCAACGCGGGGGCCCTCGGCGTGGACGGGGCGGACCGCCTCGTGGACGTGTGCCGGACGCAGTTCCTGAACAACACGAGCAACGCCCACGGAGGCGGCTTCTTCACCGTCATGTACGACGGCACGAGCCGCTCTCGCTTCGAGGACGTGACGTTCGACGGCAACCGCCAGCTCTCCACCGCCCAGCACACCGGGGGCGCCTACGTACAGGGAGGCCCCTTCGCGTTCGAGCGCGTGAGCTTCCTCAGGAACCAGGCGCGGGGCTTCGGGGGGCTCTTCATCGGTCCGGGGGCGAGCGGGCAGATCCGGAACGCGACGTTCGTGGGCAACGTGGCCCACACGGGGCTCGGAGCCGCGCTCGCCGTCACCCAGACGTCCCCCGTCGCCATCATCAACACGACGATCGCCAACAACGTCTCCACCGCCGCCTTCGCCGCGGGGATCTCCGTGGGCACGCCGAACCAGCTGCGCCTCACGAACGTCATCCTCGCCAACAACACGGGCGGGAATATCTTCGTGAGCTGGAACATCCAGAACGCCGCTTCCCAGGACGGGGGCGGGAACATGCAGTGGCCGCAGACACGGCCGGGCGGAGGGGGCGCGGAGATACGGGCGACACCGACAGCGGTGTTCGCGAACCCGCTCCTCGCGGCGGCGGCGGCGGACAACGGCGGAGCCGTGCCCACGATCGCCCTCACCGCGGCGAGCCCGGCCCGGGACACCGGCGTCGCTACCGCCGAAGTTCCGCCCACCGACGCGCGGGGCGTCGCTCGCCTCGGAGCGCCGGATCGCGGCAGCTACGAGTTTGGAGTCGCGATCACGATCGGGGACGCCAGCGTGACCGAGGGCTCAGGGGGCTCGATGCTCGCGGTCTTCCCGGTGACCCTCTCGAGCGCGAGCCCGGTGACGGTCACCGTCGACTTTTCCACCGCCAACGGCACGGCGACGGCGCCGGCAGACTACACGGCGACGTCCGGAGTCTTGACGTTCCTGCCCGGGGAGACGACCCATAACATCCCCGTAACGATCAGCACCGACCTGCTGGACGAGCCCAACGAGACGTTCTTCGTGAATCTCACGAATCCGACGGGCGGGGCAGTGATCGCGGACCGGCCGGGCCCGCCCTGAGGCGTCGGGCCCGACGACGCCTCAGGGCGGGCAATCAGCATGGACGTAGCCGATGGCCCGCAGGCTCTCGCACTGCTCGGGAGTGAGCTTGACGTTCTCCCCGGCGGCGGAGGGCCTCCCGGCGAGGGCCAGGGTCCAGCGGTGGAGGGACTGCCGGTAGTAGGCGGCGCGTAGCGGATCGGCCGCGAGCTGGTCGCGCTCTTCCCCGGGATCGGCCTCGAGGTCGAAGAGCCTCTCCTCCCCGCTCCGCGTGTCGTAGAGGTACTTGTAGCGTGCGTCCCGCAGGGCGTAGCGCGGGCGGTCCCAGACCGTGCGCGAGAGCACGGCGGCCTTGCCGGGGGCGCCTCCGATCAGGGGCAGCAGGCTCCGCCCCTGGAACGCCTTGTCGGAGCCCCCCTTCCCGAGCACGCCGAAGACGTCGGCGATCGTGGGGGCGACGTCCAGAAGATCGACCAGGTCCCCTATCCGTTTCCCCTTGGGACCACCGGGTAACCGCACGATCAGGGGGACGTGCACGCTCTCTTCATAGAGATGCACGTTGTGTCCGATCCAGCCGTGCTCGAAGAGTTCTTCCCCGTGGTCGGCGGCCACGATCACGACAGTCTCGTCCCAGAGGCCGGCCGCTTCCAGCTCCTTCCGGAGCGCTCCCAGCTCCTGGTCGGCGAAGGCGAGGTTACCGTCGTAGAGACGCACGAGGTCCAGGCGCTCCGCAGGGGAGAGCGGACGGCGGCCCTGGTTGGCGGCAGTGATCCAGTCCATCTCGCGGCGGACCGCCTTGGGAATCGAGGAGACGACGCCGAATCGGGTGTCGAATGGAGGGTCTGGATCGTAGGGGAAGTGGGGCTCGCGGAAATGCAGGTAGGTGAAGAAGCGCCGTCCCCGGTTCGCGGCGATCCAGCCCGGCACGACCTTGCGGAAACCGCCGCCTCCGCTGCCCATGGTCTTCCAGAGCTCGTCGAAGACGGTGAAGCCCCGCTCGAAGCCGCCGGCCGTGCCCGCGACTGCGTTGGCCACGAAGCCTCCCGTTTCGACGCCCTGGGCGGAGAGGAGCTCGGCGAGGGTCAGCCGGTCCTTGGGGAGCCGCGACGAGAAGCTGACCTCGCTGTGGTGACGGTCCGGGTATTGCGACGTCCACACCGAGGACATCGCGGCCAGCGTGTAGACGGCGGGCGTCATCGCCCTCTCGAAGACGATCCCCTCCGCGGCGATCCGGTCGATCTCGGGCGTCGTGGGCCGGGAGTACCCGTAGACGCCGAACTGCTGGGCGCGCGCCGCGTCCAGGATCACGAAGAGCACGCTCTTGCCCGCGGTCGCTTTCCGGAGGGCGTCGCCTCGAGCGTCGTCCTCCGCGGAATAGGGCGAAGGCTCGAGGGCCGCGGATCCCGGAGCGCCGAGGACTCGCGGAGTCCCGAGCGTTCCCCAGGCGAAGCGCGCTCCCGCGGCCGCTCCCGCCTCGACGGAGAGGCGAACGATGTCGCCCGCCGCTCCGGGGAGCCGTACGACGACCTCCTCGACCTTGGGGTCTCGCGGACCCACGACCCGACTCCAGAGCTCGCGCGGCGCCTGGCCCGACGTTTCGAGCGTGACCCGGAAGGAGACGGACGAAGCGGCGGCGCGCGCCGCGGGAAGGAGGTCGGGCGTGAAACGCAGCTCCGCGTCCGCGGGGAGCCGGATCGCGTAGCGGACGGCGGAAGGGGCCACGAGGCTGAGCGTGGGAAGGCCGGCCACCTCTACGACCGCGAACGGATGGGGGGCGTCGCGCGCAAGGAGGTCCTCGAGGCCGGGGTCCGCCGCCTCCCCCACGACCAGGCTGTAGAAGGCCCCGGCCAGGCGGCGGCGGTCCAGGTTCTTCGGATCCTCGTCCGCGGGAGAGACCGCCGTCCGAAAGACGAACCGGAGGCGGTTGTCTCCGGGACGCTGCGCCTCCGCGGGAAGAGGGATCGAATAGCGCGAGCGCTGGTCGTTCAGCCGAAGCGTCGCCACCGCCTTGCCGTTGAGCCTGACCTCGGCCGTCTGGTCGCGCACCCTGCGATAGGGGGCGATATCCACGACCGCGGCGCGCGGCACCACGGACGGCCAGCCGAACGCGACCTCCGCCTCGTCCTTCGACCAGAGAAACGGCTCCCCCGCGCCCCCCGCGGCCTCCCGGTAGAAGCCCTCGGCCAGCTGGGGCTCCGAGCCCGGTGTTCCGAACATCAGCGTCTCCCGGGCGGACCAGCGCTCGGCGACGGACGCGCGACGGGCGAGGTCGTAGACGAGCGTCTTCGGCGTGACCCGACAGCCGACTATCGCCAGAGCCAGCGCCGCCGCGGTCGCGAGTGCTACCTTTCGTACTCGCTCCAGAACGGGTAGAGGGGTAACGTCTCTCACGTAGTTTCTGAAGGCACTCCGTCCGGACAGAGTCGGACCCTACTTGACCTTCGTGCCCGGCGCCACGTCCCCGTCAAACGAGCAGAGGACGGCCCGACCGTCCACGGTCCCTGCAAGGACCATCCCGTTCGACTCGACACCCATGAGCTTCGCCGGCTTCAGGTTTGCCACGAGCACGATCGTCTTGCCCACGAGCGCCTCCGGCGCGTAGGCCTCGGCGATCCCTGCCACCACCTGCCGCGTCTCCGTCCCGAGGTCGACTGCGAGCTTCACGAGCTTCTTCGAGCCCGCGATCTTCTCCGCGGCGGTGATCCGCGCCGCCCGCAGCTCGACCTTGGCGAAGTCCGTGATATCGATCTTCGCGCCGGCGTCTGCCGCCGCCTGGTCGGGACTTGCGGCGGCAGGCGCCGGAGTTGGTTCGTTCACCTTGTTGCCCTCCGTTTCGTTCTTCAGAGCCGTTTCCACCCGCGGGAACAGCGGCTCCACCTTCCCCAAGGCCGTCCCGCTCTCGAGCCGCCCCCACTCGATGTCGTTGGGCCCAGGTTCACCTGACAACCCGAGCATCTGAAACATGCGCGAGCCCGCTCTGGGAATGACCGGCGACACCGAGACGGCGATGCACCGAATAGCTTCGAGCAGGCGATACAAGAAGGCATCCAGCTCGAGCTTGCGTTTGGGGTCCTTCGCCAGCGTCCATGGAGACCTGACGACGATTGCTTGATTGAGCCGCGCCACCCAATCCCAGATCTCTCCGAGAGCACGAGCGAAATCGACCTGCTCGTACGCATCGAAGACCCTCTTGCGAAGACCCTCGACCGGGGCGCCGTAGCTCGATTCGAATATTTCCTCGTAACCGACGGCGCCAGACACGGTGGTGGGAGGCGGCCTGGGCGGCACCCTCCCCCCACTGTATCTCTCGACCATGGTGAGCGCCCGCGACACCAGGTTTCCGAGGTCGTTCGCGAGGTCCGAGTTGTAACGCCCGACGAACGCCGTGTCGGTGAAATCCCAGTCCTGACCGAACGACCCCTCGCGCAGCAGGAAGTAGCGGACGGCGATCCGGGCCGTGCTGGGCCACGAGCGCCTCGGGGTCGATGATGTTGCCCGTCGTCTTGCTGAGCTTCTTGCCGTTCTTGGTGAGGTGGCCGTGGGCGAAGACGCGCGTGGGCACGGGCAGCGCCGGCCGCCTTCAGCATGGCCGGCCAGTAGAGGCAGTGGAAGCGGATGATCTCCTTGCCCACCAGGTGGAAGCGCTCGGAAGCCCCCTCCCAGTACTTCTTGTAGACGGGCGCCCCCGTCCGCGTAGCCGAGGGCGGTGATGTAGTTCGCGAGCGCGTCCATCCAGACGTAGAAGACGTGGCCGGGCTCGCCGGGCACGCGCGATCCCCCACTTCACGCGGGCGCGGCTGATGCTGAAGTCCTGCAGGCCGTGCCGGATCACGGCGAGGACCTCGTTCCGGCGGCCCGCGGGGTCGATCCGCAGCCCGCCGCTCGAGATCTCGTCTTTGCAGCCACCCCGAGTAGGCGGAGAGCCGGAAGAAGAAGTTCTCCTCCTCCGTCCACTCGCAGGGCCGCTCGTGGTCGGCGCAGAGGTTGCCGGGCTGCTTGAGCTCGTCTTCGGTCTTGAAGTCCTCGCAGCGCGGGCAGTACCAGCCCGAGTACTTGCCCCGGTAGATCGGCCTTCTCTCCGCCGGGAGCGACGGCCTCGCACATCCGGGACCACAGGGCGAGCACGCCGCGCTTGTGGAGGTCGTCCGTGGTGCGGATGAAGCGGTCGTAGCGGATGTCGCAGACGCTCCCAGAGCGACCGGAACCGGGCCGCGATCTCGTCGCAGTGCTGCTGGATGGGAATGCCCTTCTCGCGCGCGATCCGCTCGATGTTCTGGCCGTGCTCGTCGGTCCCGGTGAGGAAGAAGGCGTCCTCGCCCCGCAGCCGGCGGGCCCGCGTGACTGACGTCGGCGGCGATCGTGGTGTACGCGTGTCCCACGTGGGGGACGTCGTTCACGTAGTAGATCGGGGTGGTGAGGTAGACGGGACCGCGGCTCATGCGCGCCCCCGATAGGCGGCGAGGGCCGCGCTCCACACTTCCTTGAGCGGAGCCCCGCTCGCGGCGGAGGCGCGCTGGCAGTCCTCGAACTCCGGCTGCGCGTTGTAGACCCTGCCCCCGCGACGACCCACCTTCACGCGGACCTCTCCGTAGGCCGTCGCCACCGCGACCGTCTCCCGCTCCAGCACGCTGCGCGCCCACTCCTGGCGCCGCACGCCCAGCGTCGTCGTCTCCGCGAACAGGATCTCCTCCAGCCCTTCCCGGCAGTCGGGAGGGCACAGCACCGTGATCAGTATCCCCGGACGGCCCTTCTTCATGTGAATGGCCGTGTAGTAGACGTCGAGGGCCCCCGCGCCGAGGAGCCGCTCGAGGAGGGCCCCGAGGAGCTGGGGCGCCGTGTCGTCCACCTCGGTCTCGAGCACGAGCACGGTCTCGGACGCGGCGGCGGCGTCCGCCTCGCCCACGATGAGGCGCAGCACGTTGGGCCGCCCCGGCGTGTCGCGGGAGCCCGCGCCGTGGCCGATCGCCTGCGGACGCAGGAGGGGCAGCGGCCCGTACGCCGCGGCGATGCCCCGTCACGAGCAGCGCGCCGGTGGGGGTGAGGAGCTCCCCGTCTCCTTCCCCGTAGACGGGCACGCCCTGGACGAGCCGCGCGGTCGCGGGTGCGGGCACCGGGAACGTCCCGTGCGACATCGTGACGCTGCCCGTCCCCACGTTGAGAGGAGACGAAACGATTCGGTCCGCGCCCAGCCACCCGAGGCCGACGACGCCGCCGACCACGTCCACGATCGAGTCCACCGCCCCCACCTCGTGGAAGTGGATGGCGTCGATGGAGGTGCCGTGGACGGCGGCCTCGGCCTCGGCGAGCCGCACGAAGAGCTCCGACGAGCGTGCCTTGACACGGGAGTCGAGAGTGCTCTTCTCGACGAGGCCGAGGATGTCGCGCAGGCCGCGGTGGTGGTGCTGCGATCCGTCCACCTTCACGTCGACCTTCGTCGCGTGCAGCCCGGAGCGATGGACGCGCAGCACCTCCAGGTGATAGCCGCGAAGGGGCAGCTTGCTGAGCTCCGCCCGCAGATCGTCCAGGGACATCCCGAGGTCCGCGAGCGCGCCCAGGACCATGTCGCCGGACGCTCCGTTCGCGCAGTCGAAGTAGGCGAGGCGGCTCACACGACTCCCCGTTCCTTCAGGCTGACGAAGCGGCCCGCGCCGAGGACCAGGTGGTCCAGGACTTCGATCCCGAGGAGCGTCCCCGCCGATACGAGCCGGCGCGTGAGGGCGAGGTCCTCGGCCGAGGGCTCGGGATCGCCGGAAGGGTGGTTGTGGAAGAGGACGAGGGAGGCGGCGCGTGCCGTCACCGCCTCACGGAACACCTCGCGCGGGTGGACGAGGCTCGAGGTGAGGCAACCCACGGAGACGACGGCCTCGTGCTTGAGGCGCCGGCGTACGTCCAGGGCCAGGAGCCCGAACGTCTCGACCGGCCGCGACGCGTACCGGGGGAGGAGGTACTGCGCCGACTCGGCAGGCGATCGGAAGAAGGGCGCAGCCTCCGGACCCTCTGCCGCGAGACGCGAGCCCAGCTCCAGGGCCGCTAGGATGCGCGAGGCCTTGGCCCGTCCGAAGCCATGCCGACCTTCGAGCTCCGTGAGGGAGTTGGAGGGAAGCGCCCGAAGACCCCCGAGCAATAGGTCCTCGGCAAGATCGAGAGCGGAGGCCTTGGGGGTCCCGCTTCCGAGGAGCAGTGCGAGAAGCTCGCGGCTGGAGAGTGCGGCCGCTCCGTGCCGCCGGAGGCGCTCGCGGGGCCTTTCCTCGGGCGGCAGATCGCCCAGAGGCCGGCCCGGGGCTCGTGATCCGGCGCCTTCCCGCACCTCGGCCGCACCCGCGAGGTCGCTGGCACGTCGTGACGACACGGTCATCGAAACTTCCGATCGGTCAAAACACCCGATGTTATGCGTGGTCATTCGCCCGTTCAAGCAGCGGGGAGACGACGATCGTGCCATCCGCACCTGTACCAGCGGGTCCGCGCCATCGGCGTCGGGCATAATGGCTGAAGCGATGGGCGCCGAGGACGGTTCCGAACAACCACGCCCCGATGCCCCTCTCCCCCTCGTGATCGGCGCCGGTTCCGCCGTGGTCGGAGCCGTCGCCATGGTCGGCGGAGTGCTCGTGTTCGCCCGCACCCTGCACCTCCCCGTGCGAACGAGCCTTGTGCTCGGGTCCATCCTCCTGGTGCTTCCCGGGCTGCTCGTCGTCCTCGCCGCGGGAAAGCCGCTCCAGGCGACACTCGCCCTGCGCGGAGGGGGCCCCCGCACGCTGGCCCTCGCCGCGGCCGCGGGGGCGGGGCTGTGGGTGCTGAGCCTGGGGCTCCTGGAGCTGCAGTTCGCGGTCTGGCCGCCGCCCCCCGGCTACATCGAGGGCTTCCGCGCCCTCCACGAGGCCCTCAAGCCCAAGGGACCGCTCGACTGGCTCTGGTCGCTCGTCGCGATCGCGGTCGCCCCGGCGCTCTGCGAGGAGCTCCTCGTGAGAGGAATCGTCCTCCCGTCGTTCCGGCCCGCGATGGGCACACTCCTGGCCGTCGCGGGGTCCGCGCTCGTCTTCGCCCTCATCCACTTCGACTTCTACCGGTTCCTCTTCACCTTCGTGGCCGGCCTCGTCCTGGGGGCCATCCGCATGCGCACGAACGTCCTCGGCCCGAGCATGATCGCGCACGGTCTGTTGAACGCGCTGACGTTCGTGGCCGCCCCGTTCCTGGACGATCCCACGGAGCCCCTTCCCGACCCGCGTCCGCTCCTCGGCGCGGCGCTCTTCGCGGGCGGGCTCGTGGCGACCACACTTCTCCTGCGCCTTCTCGGGCGCGTTGACCCTCCTCCACCCAGCACCTAGACTGCCAGGATGTCCAGGGGCCTTCGCCTTTTCCTTCTCGCGTTCCTCGCGTCGGTGGTGGGACTTTCCGCGCGAGGCCCCGCTCGCAGCGACGAGGTGCTGCGTGCGGTTTCTCCCGCGACGTCCGCTCCATTGAAGGAGGGAGCCGCCCGCGCGGGCGAGCTGATCGTCAAGTTCCGCCCGGGTGCTACCGAGCTCACGGAGGAGCGTGCGATCCGCGAGGTCGGTCCCGTCGCCGCGCGCCGGGCGTCGAGGCGGGGCCTCTACCTCGTCTCGCTGGGAGACGACGCGGCCGTGCCGTCGGCCGTCGAGCATCTCTCCCGCATGCCCGAGGTGGAATACGTCGAGCGCAACGGACTCCTTCGCAAGTCGCAGGGCCGGACCTTCCATCCCAACGACCAGTTCTTCCGCTTCCAGTGGAACATGACGCAGGTCGGCGCGGAGCGAACGTGGGGGATCCAGCAGGGCCTGCGCACCGTGGGGGTGGCCGTGCTCGACACGGGTATCGCCTACGAGAACTATCTCGACCCTCTGACCGGACGCCAGTTCGTCAAGGCCCCGGACTGGGGGGACACCCCCTTCCTCCCCGGCTTCGACTTCATCGGCAACGACAGCCACGCGAACGACGACGAGGGTCACGGAACCCACGTCGCCTCCACCATCGCGGAGGCGGCCAACAACACTCTCGGGGTCACCGGCCTCGCCTTCGGCGTGAGCCTCATGCCGGTGAAGGTCCTGGACCGGTTTGGTGTCGGGTCGTTCCTCGACGTGGCCGAGGGCATCGACTTCGCCACGAACTTCAGCCAGGGGGAAACGCGCATCCGCGTGATCAACTTGAGCCTGGGCGGGGCCGGCTCGAGCGCGACCGTCGCCCAGGCGCTCGACCGGGCGGAGGCCGCGGGGATCGTGGTGGTCGCCTCCTCGGGCAACGACGGGCTGGCCCGGATCGACTTCCCCGCCTCCCATCCCACGGTGATCGCGGTGGGAGCCGTGGACGCCCAGAAGGCCCGGGCCAGCTACTCCAACTTCGGCCCCCAGCTCTCCGTGGTCGCTCCCGGCGGCAACTGCACGCGCGACACGGACTCCGACGGCTTCGTAGACTGCATCTTCCAGCAAACGCTCGACCCCGCCGTCGTGGAGCTCGGCCGCTATGACGCGTTCTGCTACTGCGGGCTCCAGGGCACGAGCCAGGCGGCGCCCCACGTGGCGGCCCTCGCCGCCCTTCTCGTCAGCCAGGGCTTCGGCAATCCGGCGGCCGTGAAGGCGGCGATCGAGCAGACGGCCGAGCGCCTCGGGGGCGCCCCCGCCGAGGGGCGCAACGACACGTTCGGGAGCGGACTCATACGCCCGGCCGCCGCCCTCGCCGGACTCGGCTTCAACCAGGGCCCCAACTGAACCCCTCGGGAAGGCAACGAATGAACACCCGTCGTACGCTACTCGCCGGCCTGCTGATCGTCGCCTTCGCCCCGTCTGCCCGTGCCCAGAAGTTCGGCGTGGAGCTGGAAGGCGGGTACTTCGACCTCACCGGCTCCCGGAACTCGGCCCGGGCCGTCTTCGGATCGAGCGGAAGCGGAACGTTCGGCGGGGCCTTCCGGTACGTCCACCGAAGAGGCTTCTACGTCGCCGCGGGGGCGCGCACGTGGTCCAAGGACGGGGAGCGGGTGTTCGCGGCCTCGGCCACCGCGCCGGTCCAGCACCTCGGATTTCCGTTGAGCGTCCGTCTCGTTCCCGTGACGGGGACCGTGGGCTACCGCTTCCGCCGCACCCGTACGCTCGTCCCCTACGTCGGGCTCGGGGGCGGAGTCACGCTCTATCGCGAGGAGAGCGACGTCACGGGCGACGTGCGCTCCGAGAGCCGGAGCGCGGGCACTTTCCTCGGCGAGGCGGGGGTCGAGTACGGGAAGGGTCGCTTCCGATACGCCCTCGAGACCAGCTACTCGATCGCCACGGGAGGTGTCGGCCTCGGCGGGATCTCGGAGGTCTACGGGGAGGACGACATCGGCGGATGGACCATCCTCGGCAAGGTCGTCTACACCTTCGGCAAGCGGGGGCCCGCCCCCCCGAAGCCCTCCCCGACGAATCCCTAGCGCCGCTCGAGCACCTTCCGGATCATCCGGAGCAGCTCGTCCGGCCGCATGGGCTTCCGCACGAAGGGGATCCCCTCGGGAAGGCCCTGCTTCAGCACGTCGTCGTCGGTATAGCCGGACATGAAGAGCACACGCAGCCCGGGCTCCTTCGCGGCCAGCGACTCGTAGAGCTCGCGCCCGTTCCTGTCGGGGAGCACGACGTCGGTGAGGACGAGATCGATCCGCGGGTGGGCGGCGTACTCCGCTTCCGCGGCCCGGGCCGTCCCCGCCTCGTGCACGCGGTAGCCCGCTTCCTGCAGGACCTCGCCGAGCAGGGCGCGCACCGCGGGCTCGTCCTCCACGAGCAGGATCGTCTCCTTGCCCTGGGAGAGCGGCGGCGCCTCGCGGGGACGCGCGTCGGCCTGGACCACGGGCGCGTCCACGCAGGGGACGATCACATGGAAAGCGGTCCCCTTTCCGGGCTCCGTCTCCACGTCCAGGCGTCCCCCGAGATGCTTCACGATTCCCTGGACGGTGGGCAGCCCGAGACCCGTCCCTTTCGCCGCGCCCTTGGTGGTGAAGAAGGGCTCGAAGAGGCGGGCCATGACCTCGGGAGCGATGCCCGTCCCCGTGTCGGTCACGGTGAAGCGCACCGCCGGACGCTCCACTCCACCGCCGTCGAGGAGACGCGCGGGTGCGGTCTCGAGGTCGAGGACGCCGCCCCGGGGCATGGCGTCGCGGGCGTTGACGGCGAGGTTCATCACCACCTGCTCGACCTGGCCGGGATCGGCGAAGACGGGGCCGAAGCCGTCGCCCAGCCGGAGGCGCAGCTCCACGTCCTCGCCGATCACGCGCTCCAGCATCTGGTGGACGCCGGACACCACGCGGTTCAGCTCGAGGACTTGCGGCTGGGGGACCTCGTTGCGGCTGAATCCCAGGAGCTGGCGGGTGAGGAGAGCCGCACGCTCCGCGGCCATCCGTATCTGGCCGGCGGGCCCGCGCAGCCGGGGCTCATTGGGGAGCCGCCGCTCCAGCACGTCGGCGAACCCGAGGATCACGCTCAGGAGGTTGTTGAAGTCGTGGGCGATGCCTCCGGCGAGCCGCGCCACCGCCTCCATCTTCTGGGCCCGGACGAGCTCCTCCTGCTTCTGCCGCAGCTCGCGATCGCGGTCGCGCCGCTGCCGCAGCTCCTTCAGCTCCCTCTCGATCACCGGCCCCAGGCGGAAGAGGCGGTCCTTCACGAGGAAGTCGTGGGCCCCCGCCTTCATCATGGACGCCGCCTGCTCCTCCCCGATGAACCCCGTCACCACGATGAAGGGCAGGTCGAGGCCGGTCTCGCGCAGGAGGGCGAGGGCGGCGGGGGCGCTGAACCGGGGCAGCGAGTAGTCGGAGAGGATCACGTCCCACGCGTCGCGCCTTAGGGAGTCTCTGAGCGACTCCGCGTCGTCCACCCGCCGGAACACCGGGTCGTAGCCGAACCGCCGCAGCTCGCGGACGATCAGCTCCGCGTCTTCTTCCCGGTCCTCGATGACGAGCGCGCGAAGGACGGGGCCCACTCAGCCCGCCGCGGGAGGGGGCGGCGCCTCGTTGATCCCCAGCCAGTACTGCCCGAGCTGGCGGGCCGCCTCCAGGAAGGCGTCGTAGTCGACGGGCTTGCGGACGTAGCTGTTGGCGCCGAGGGCGTAGCACTTGACGAGGTCCGCCTCGTCGCCCGACGAGGTGAGGATCACCACGGGCAGGAGCCGGGTACGGGGGTGGGCGCGTATCCGCTCCAGGACCTCGAGACCGGACAGCTTGGGCAGGTTCAGGTCCAGGAGCACGACCGCGGGGAGCACGCCCTTCCCCTGCAGGTAGTCGAGGGCGGCCGCACCGTCGCGGGCCACTTCCACGTGGCTCCGGATCCCGTTCCGCCGCAGCGCGCGCAGCGTCAGCTCGACGTCGTCCTCGCTGTCCTCGACGAGGAGAATCACGGGCTCGCTCAAGGGGCGGCTCCCATCCCGAGGGTGAAGAAGAACGTGGCGCCCCGGCCGGGAGCGCCTTCCGCCCACGCGCGGCCCCCGTGCCGCTGGACGATGCGGGCCACGGTGGCGAGACCGATCCCCGAGCCGGGAAACTCCGAGGCGCTGTGCAGGCGCTGGAACGCGCCAAAGAGCTTGTCCGCGTAGGCCATGTCGAATCCCGCCCCGTCGTCCCGCACGAAAAAGACCGGACATCCCGCCCCGTTCTCCATCCCGAAGCCGATCCGCGCCCGGGGCTGCCTTGAAGTGTACTTCCAGGCGTTGCCGAGGAGGTTTTCGAGCACGAGCCGGAGCATCCGGGAGTCTCCCGTGGCCCGGAGCCCGGGAGCGGCCTCGAACTCCACGTCCCGCTCGGGCTGGGCCGCCCGCAGGGCCGCATCCACCTCGCCGGCGAGGGCGGTCATGTCGACCGCCTCGGCCCGGAGCTCGCCCCGGGCGAGCCGCGAGAGCTGGAGGAGGTCGTCGATGATCTGCCCCATGCGGCGAGTAGCCCGCCGCACGCGCTCGATATAGGCGCGCGCGTTCGCGTCGAAGTGCCGCCCGTAGTCCTCCTCAAGGGCGCGGGAGAAGCCGTCGATGGCGCGGAGCGGCGTCCTGAGGTCGTGGGAGACCGAATAGCTGAAGGTCTCCAGCTCGCGGTTCGACGCCTCGAGGGCGGCGCGGTGCCGCCGCAGCTCCTCTTCGGTCCGGCGCCTTTCCGTCACGTCCATCACGGTTCCCAACCAGCCGCCCTGCCGGCCCACCGCGTCGATGATCGGGGCCGCGACCCCGCTCACCCAGACGTCCTGCCCGTCCCCACGCCGGAGCCGGTAGTCGGCCCGGAACTCGAAGCACTCCTCGATCGCGCGGTCCCACGCGAACGCGACCCGCGCGAGGTCGTCGGGGTGCACGGCATGGCTCCACACCTGCCCGAGTGCCTCCTCGGGAGAGAGCCCGGTGAGCTCGCACCAGCGGGTGTTGACGAACGTGCAATGGCCGCCCGCGTCCGTCTCGAAGATCCCCACCGGGGCCTGCAGGCCGAGGGCACGGAACCGCGCTTCGCTCGTCCGGAGCTGCGCCTCCGCCTCCCGCTTCTCGGTGATGTCGCGGCCGATGAGCGACCCCCCGATCACGTGGCCCGTCTCGTCGCGGAGGGGGCTCGTCCGCACGTCGAACCAGCGGGACCCCCGACGCGACTGGCCCATCTTCCAGACTTCCTGCGACTCCTCGCCTCGAAACGCCCGCCCGAGAACGGCCAGGCGCTGGGCGAGCTCTTCCGGGTGGCCCTCGAGGACGTCGGAGAGGCGGGCCCCTTCCGTGGGCACCGCCCCGAAGCCCTCGGCGTACGCGCGCTTCAGCGCGGAGTTGCAGGCCACGAACCGGAAGTCCCGGTCGATCGCGGACACGATGTCGTGCGTGCCCTCCAGGATCCCCGTGAGCAGCGAGCGCTCGAGCCGGCGATCGGTGATGTCGCGGGAGATGCCGAAGACCCCGGTCACTCGCCCCTGCGCGTCGCGGCAGGGGCCCTTGATGGCGAGGAAGGTCCGGCGCTCCTTTCCCACGAACTCCGCGTACTCGTCGGTGCGGAGGGCACCCGTCTCGAGGATGGCCCGGTCGCGCTCCTTGATGGCGCGGGCCATCTCCGGCGCGAAGAGATCGTCGTCGGTGCGGCCCAGCACGTCCTCCGCCCGCTTTCCCACGTAGGCCGCGCCCGCGCTGTTGATCATCAGGTACCGGCCCTCCCGGTCCTTCACGAAGACGACGTCCGTCGTGCCTTCCGTGACCGAGCGCAGAAGGGTGCTCGCCTCCTCCAGGCGAGCCTGCACCAGGCGGCGCTCCTGCACCTCCGCGGAGAGGACGAGCGCGGTCGCGCCGAGCACGATGAGGAAGGTCTGGACGAGGAGGAGGGTCCCGTCGGGAGTACCCGCCACGAAGGGTCCGACGCCGTGAGTGGCGCCCCAGATCGCGACGCCGGAGATCCCGAGGGCCAGCCACGAGCTCACCGCGGGGCCGAAGCGGAAGGCCGGCCAGGCGACCAGCGGGAGGAGCGTCGCGCTCAGCGGCCTCGAGACGTCGACGGAGAGCGAGCCCCCGAAAACGGTGACGCTCGTGGCGACCACCGCGACGGTGAGAAGTACGAGTTCGAGGCGGGACCGCCACGAGGCGGGAAGGGGCCTCGTCTCCCGGAAGGCGAGCACCGCGGGGGCGACGAGGAGGACGCCCGCGGTGTCGGCCAGCCACCACGTGAGCCAGCGCCCGACGACGCTCCCCTCCACGAGACCCCCCAGGGTGCGCGCGGTCAAGCCGATGGTGGCCCCCACCGTGCTCGCCGCGAGGGCCGCGAGCACCAGGCCGAGGGCGACGCGCGTGCGTCCGAGCGTGAATGGCATAGCACCCACGCGCCGGACCAGGAAAGCGCCGAAAACGGCCCGGAGCGCCCCTCCCGCGGACGCGATGAGAAACACGAGGGCCGCGGTCCAGGCGTCGCCGCGAGAGGCGGCTGCCCACAGCGTGCCGGAGAAGAAGACCGTGGCCCAGATGACCAGGAACGACCAGCGACCCAGGACGAGCGCGCCCACGAGGGCGACGCCCGCGGGCGGCCAGACCGCGGCGATGTAGTCGGGGGGACCGGTGAACAGGAGGCCGACGCGGCCCGAAACGTAATAGCCCGCGACGAAGAGGAGCACCACGCCCCAGGGCGGGGTGCGAGGCGCCGGCGATTCGGCCGCGGAACGATCCATGAGCCGGGTGTCCTGGGCCGATGATAGACCCGGAGCTCCCGCCGTTCCGCCGGCCGGCGTCAGTCCGATCCCGACGAGGACGGGGCGAGCACGAAGGGCTCGCGGTGCTCGATCCACGCCCCGCTCTCTTCGTCCTGCACGTCGAGATCGAGCTCGTAGCTCCCCTGGGCGAGGCTTTCGAGGGGCACCCCCAGCAGTCGGACCACGCGGCCGTCGCTGTCGGGGGCGATCGGCGTGAGCGGCGCCCGGAAGACGACGCGCCCCGCTTCGTCGCGCAACACGAGGCCCGCGGCCACCCTGGGCGCTCCCTCTTCCTGGCCCGCCGCCCCGAACACCTCGAACTGGCAGTAGAGCCGGCCCTCGGGCCGGAAGACGCGGCGCGCGGTGAGCACGGGCCGGGGCCGCGACGACTCTCCGCCCACGCGCTCGACCTCGTCGGTGAGGACCGGGGTGGTGACGTAGAACGGGCCGCCGGGGACCTCGAAACGCTGCGTGGCGGACCCGAGGGCCCCGCTCGCGGCGTCACGGACGACGATCCGGGCCTGGGCCACCCCCGCGGGAAGCTCGAAGTCCCGGACGACCGCGCGCCACCCGGTCGGCTCGCCGTCGTTCGGGGCGGCGGTGAGGGCCCCGTCGAACGCGAAGACCCGTCCCGTGTCGCGGAGCGTGACGAGGAGGCTCACCTCGAACCGCCTGTCCCCGCTCGTCCCCCCGGCGGAGACGGACCCCGCGTCGAACTCGGCGGTGACCACGACGTGGACCGTCGATCCCGGCCGGGGCTCGAGCACGTAGGCCATCGTCCGCACAGCGATGTCCGCGGCCTCGTGCGGAGAGTCCAGCGCGCGAGACATCGCGGGGGGGAGGGCCGGGGTCTTCCCCTTCCCCTTCGTCTCCGCCTTCGGCTCCACGGCGAGGCTGGCCCGCAGCGTGTACCCCCGGCGCGCTCGGACCGTGAGACCGCGTCGCTTCACCGCCACCTGCAGCTTCCGCCACTTCTCCTTCGCCTTCCCTTCCGGCGCGTAGAAGCCGAGGAGGTAGAAGACCCGTGATTCCGCGGCGATGCGGTCGGCGCCCGCCGCGAAATCGTTCGAGTTCCGGACGGAGAAGCCCCCGGTCTCTTCGGCGAGGGCGCGGGCGCCCGCCGTCTCGAGCACGCCGTCTTCGAAGCTCATCATGAAGCGCTCGCGGGGATTACTGATCGTCTCGGAGTCCGCGGCGGATCCGCCCCCGCGCAGGGCCACGAGACCCCGGACGTCCACGAAGTAGACGGCGGTGTTCACCTCGCGGGCGGCCGCGATCGCCGCCCGCGACTCCGACGTGGCCTCTCCGATCATCGCCTCCGAGAAGAAGAGGAGCGACTTGCGCCCGCGGACGGGCGCGAGCGCTCCCAGGGCGCGTCGAATGGCGAGGAGGGCGTTGCGCGTGTGGACTTGCCGGCTCGCGTCGATCTCCGCGGCCCTCTGGCGGACCATGCCGTCGCACGAGGTGCCCGAGCAGACGCCGATCTGCTTCCAGCGGCTCTTCACCCGCTCCCGGACGCTGGAGCCGGTGGCGTCGCCGGATTCCGCTTCCTGCGCCTCCGCGGAAACGGGGGCCCCGGGGCGGTCCGGCCGCGGGGCGTGGTGCGGGGGGCCGGCCTCGTTGGTGTTGATGTAGTGGGCCTCGTAGTCCGTCATGCGGTCGAGGGAGTTCTCCTCCCGGTACTGGCCTCGCACGCGCTTGAGCACCGCGGCAAGGTCCTCGCGGCCCTCGGGCAGCCGGGCGCTCCACCAGGCGGTGCCGCTCGTGGTCCCGAGCGAGACGAGGTCTCCGTCGCGGAGCGATCG
This sequence comes from uncultured Acidobacteriota bacterium, assembly GCA_963742595.1. Taxonomy (GTDB): domain Bacteria; phylum Acidobacteriota; class Vicinamibacteria; order Fen-336; family Fen-336; genus CAVPGH01. The sequence continues at coordinate 1,602,223 of CAVUMT010000005.1, forward strand.
CTCGAGGAACCTCTTCGCCCCCTGGCGGGCTCCCTCCGCGTGCGCGGCGCTCAGCCGGAGGTCGTCGATCACGATCGCGAAGGCGCGCGCGGTCCGCGGCGCCCCTTCCGGCACCGTGGCCAGCCCCCCCACGGTCACCGTTGCCTCCCCGGACGACTCCGGCGCCGTTCTCGTCCCGAAGGCCTCGAAGCCCACGATCTCCTGGCGCTTGCCGTCCTCGGTGACCACGAAGTCGTCTCGCGTGAGGCCGTCCACCGGTTCACCCCGGTCGTCGAGCACTACCGCGTCCACGGTGACGAGCTCCACCTCCGCGGAGAACGTGGGGATGGTCGGAGCCTGGGGAGCGAGGATCCCGGCCAGGTAGACGAGGGCGAGCACGCTAGGGGCCTACTCCGCGGACTTCCCGAGGCCCATCTCCGAGAGCAGGCCCTCGTTCTCGCGCCAGCCGCGCACCTTGACGAACAGACCCAGGAAGACCTTCGCTCCCAGGAACCCCTCGATCTGCTCGCGGGCCTCGGTGCCGATCCTCTTGAGCATGGCCCCGCCCTTGCCGATCACGATCGCCTTCTGCCCGTCCCGCTCCACGTAGATCGTGGCCTGGATGCGGACGAGCTTCTCCTCCTCCTTGAACGACTCCACGACGACACCCGCGGAGTAGGGAAGCTCCTCGCGCGTGTAGTGGAGGATGCGCTCCCGCACCATCTCCGCCACGAAGAATCGCTCGGGCTGGTCCGTCAGGAAGTCCTCGGGGTAGAGAGGCGGCCCCTCGGGCAGGTGGCGGACGAGAAGGTCGGCCAGCCGGTCCACGTTGTGCCCCTTGAGGGCGGAGAGAGGTACTACCTCCACGAAGTCGAGGTGGTCCTTCCAGGCGGCGATGGCGGGGAGCTCCCTCGGCTTGGCGATCGTGTCGACCTTGTTGATCCCGAGAATCACCGGACGGCCGGACTTCTTCAGGATCTCGCGAACATACCGGTCGCCCGGACCGTAGTCCTCTCCTACGTCCACCATCCAGAGGACCACGTCCCCCTGGCCGATGCTCTTGACCGCGGTCGACACCATGCGTCGGTTCAGCTCGTGCTGGGGCTTGTGGATGCCGGGAGTGTCGAAGAGCACGATCTGGCCGTCCGGGCGGTTGAGCACCGCGAGGATCCGGTTGCGCGTCGTCTGGGGCTTGTCGGACACGATCGCGACCTTCCGGCCGACGAGCCGGTTCACGAGCGTGCTCTTCCCCACGTTGGGCCGCCCCACGACACTCACGAAGCCGGCGCGGGGGGAGGGAGCGCTCTCGGTCGTCTCGCTCACGCCGGGTTCGCCACGGGGGTGCGACGGAAGCGGACGCGGTTGACGCGCTTGCGCTCGGCGTCCACCACCTCCACCTCGAAGCCCTTGTAGGCCACGCGCTCGCCCGCCCGGGGGATGCGTCCGAAAAGCGAGGTCACGAAACCGCCCACCGTGCCCACCTCGTCGTCCTGGGCGAGCGAGGCCTCGAGCGCCTGCTCCAGGCGCTCCACGTTCACGCGGCCCGCCACCGTGACGGCCCCGTCCGCCTCCACGGTGATGGGGTCGCTCTCCACGTCGAACTCGTCCTTGATCTCCCCCACGAGCTCCTCGACGATGTCCTCGACACTCACGAGACCCGCCGTCTGCCCGTACTCGTCCACCACGACCGCGAAGGTGGTGTGCTGCTGCTGCAGCTCGCGCAGGAGATCGGCGATCCGCTTGGTGGCGGGGACGACGGGGACGGGGCGCACGAGGGGCCGCAGGGGCGCCTCCGACTCCCCGTCATAGTCGATCAGGTCACGGATCTCCACCACCCCCAGGATGTCGTCGAGGTTCTCGCCGAACACCACGATCCGGCTGTACTTCGTCTCCCGCATCACGTCGCGCAGCTCGCGAAGGCTCTGGTCGGCGGAGATGGCCACGATGTCGGGGCGCGGGGTCATCACCTCGCGCACGAGCGTCTCCGAGAAACGGGTGAGCGCGTCCACGAGCCGGCCTTCGTTCGTGTCCTGGATGGGCGGAGGCGGCACCTCGGGGGTGGCGGCGGGGGCCGGGTCGTCCACCTCGTGCTCGCGCTCCGGAGCCGCCCGCTTCCGCAGGGCGGTGACCAGCGGCCGCAGGGCGCGCGCGTAGGCGTGGAAGCCCGGGAGCAGGAGCAGGAGGGAGCGCTCGGGGTTGCGCCGCACCAGCGCGTAGGGGACGGTCAGGCGGAAGACGAGCAGGTAGATGACCATCGCCAGGAAGGCCACCACCAGCGCCCAGCGCGCGTCGAGGGTCAGAAAGAGCGACGCGATCACGAGCGCCATGCCGGTGTGGGCGGTGTAGGTGCCCATGTGCACGGGCATGAGCAGCGTCGGCGGGTCCTCGAGATAGCGGTTGACGAGCTCGGCCCGAGGGTTCTGGAGTGCCAAGTGGCCCAGCCGGCGCCGCTTGAGCAGGTAGAAGGCGGCCTCCACGCAGGCGAGGGACAGGGACACCGCGGCGAGGACCCCCAGGAGGAGCAGCTTCAGCAGGATGGTCACGGGGCGCTCAGCAGCTGGCGTCGCAGCCGCCGCTCCAGCCGGTCCATCGCCCCGTCGTCTCTCTCGTGGTCGTAGCCGAGCACGTGCAGGAAGCCGTGGAGGGCGAGCACGTCGATCTCCTGGGGCAGCGTGCGCCCGAGACGCCGGGCGTTTCGCTCCGCGGTTGGAACACTGATCACGATGTCGCCGAGACCGGCCTCCTCACCGGGGAAGGAGAGCACGTCCGTGGGCTTGTCCTTCCCGCGGTAGTCGCGGTTCAGCCGATGGAGCGTGCGGTCTCCCGCGAGCACTATGGCCACCTCGCCCGTGACGCGGAGCTGGCGCGCGGCTCCTCGGAGCACTCGCCGCACGCGCGCTTCGTCCACGCGCCGGCGGCGCTGCCGGTTGAGGAGCACGACCTCGAGGGTCGGGACGGTGGGCACCCGGCGTCTCAGCGCTCGGGGGCCCGCTGCGCCCCGTAGGCCTCGTAGGCCTTGATGATCGCCTGGACGAGCTTGTGCCGGACCACGTCCTTCTCGTCGAAGTAGCTGAAGCAGATCCCGTTCGTGTTCGAGAGCACGGAGATCGCCTCGATGAGCCCCGAGGTCTTGCCCTGCGGGAGGTCGATCTGCGTAATGTCGCCCGTGACCACGACCTTGGACCCGAAGCCGATGCGGGTGAGCACCATCTTCATCTGCTCGGGAGTGGTGTTCTGCGCCTCGTCGATGATCACGAACGCGTCGTTGAGCGTCCGCCCGCGCATGAAGGCGATGGGGGCGACTTCGATCGCGTTCCGCTCGAGAAGGCGCGACACCTTCTCGTAGTCGAGGAGATCGTAGAGCGCATCGTAGAGCGGCCGCAGGTAGGGGTCCACTTTCTCCTGCAGGTCGCCGGGGAGGAAGCCCAGCTTCTCCCCCGCCTCCACCGCGGGCCGGGCGAGGACGATGCGCGCCACCTGCTTGTTCATGAGGAACGACACCGCCTGGGCCACCGCGAGGTAGGTCTTGCCCGTCCCCGCGGGCCCGATGCCGAACACCATGTCGAATTTCTCGATCTGCTCGAGGTAGTGGCGCTGGTTGAGGCTGCGCGGCACCACCGTCTTCTTGCCCCCGCGCACCGCCGACTTCATGAGGTAGTCGCGGAGGCGGGTCTGGCCGTCCTGGGCGAAGAGCTGGGCGGCGAGGCGCACGTCCCCCGCGGACACCGAGTAGCCCTCCTGGATGAGCGCCCCCAGCTGCTCGAAGATCTGCGTGACCCTGGCCGCCCCTTCCTCGTCACCCTCGACGAGCAGGTCCTGCCCCTGGGTCTTGATGCGGACCTTGAACGTCTCCTCGAGGAAGCGGAGGTTCTCGTCGTGGGTCCCGAACAGGGTTTCCACGCCTCGTTCCGGAACGGACACTTTGCTCATGAGTCGGTCAGCAGCCGGCGAGAGGACGGGTGGGCGGGCGACGAGGGGAAGGGTCCGTCGTCATGACCGGAGCTTAGCACAGGGAATCCGCTCCACGGGCCCTCGGCCGGCGCGTGCGCGTTGGAGCGTTCCAGACGGCCCAATCCCGTGGCGCCCTATGGAGTGCTCGTCTTGTCCACGACCACCCGCCCGCCCTTCATCACCCAGCGAACGCCGCCCACGAGGGCCTGGACGTCCGCGAGGGGATCGCCCTCCACCGCCACGATGTCGGCATAGAAGCCGGGGGCCACCGCCCCGATCTCCTTCTCCCGGCGCAACACCCGAGCGCCGTTGAGCGTGGCCGCGGCCAGAGCGTGGGTGGGAGTCATGCCCGCCTTGACGAACATCAGAAGCTCGCGCGTGTTCTCCCCGAAGCCCGTGAAGACGGCGTCGGATCCCATGGCCACCGTCACGCCGGCGCGCACGGCGCGCCGAAGGGTCTCGAGGTTGCGGCCGACGTAGTCCTCGAGGCGATCGACGACGTCCTGGCCGTATCCGAACTCGTCGCGGTGCGCGATGTAGTAGCGGTTGTGATCCACCGTCGGGACGTAGATCGTTCCCTGGCGGGCCATGGCCGCGATCGTGGCGTCGTCCATGTCGGTGGCGTGCTCGACGGAGTCGGCGCCCGCCCGCACGGCGTCGCGCGCGCCGTCGGGCCCGTACGAGTGGATGGCGATCCACTTGCCCGCCCGGTGGGCAACGTCCACTGCCGCCTTCATCTCCTCGTACGAATAGGTCTGGAACCCGGTGACGTCCTGGTCGCTGCCGGTGGAGCCGTACATCTTGATCCCGTCCACCCCGGCCGCGATCTGCTGGCGCGCCACCCGCTGCACCTCGGCCACGCCGTCGGCCTGGCCGGCCTCCGGGGCCGTACTCCCCGGCCGGTAGGGCGAGCTCGTGACGTGGAGGCCGTAGCCGGCGACGAACATGCGCGGCCCGGTCATGGCCCCGCGACGAATGAGGTCACGCAAGGCGAGGTCGGTGTACTCCCAGGACCCGAGATCGCGGACGGTCGTCACTCCGGACTCGAGGGTCCTCCGGGCGTTCTCCTGCGCGAGGAAGACCGTCACCGGAGCGCCGAGCGAGCCGAGCTGCGACCACGGCCGCGTCCCCGGCGTCCCGTCCCAGTAGAAGGTCATGTGCGTGTGGGCGTCGACGAGACCAGGCACCGCCGTGTACCGGCGAAGATCGAGGACGCTCGCTCCGGCCGGTACGGCACCGTCACCGGAGCCGACGCTCGCAATGCGCTCGCCCTCGACGACGACGACGGCGTCCCGGGTCACCTGGCCCCGGCCGTCGACGACCCGGCCGAAGCGGATGGCGGTCGCGGAGCCGGCAGTGGCAGTGGAGGCGGAGAGGACGGCGGCCACGAGCCCCAGGAATCTCATCGCGTGAGCATACAGGCACTCGCCTCTCCGGCAGGCGGAGCTACACTGTCGTGATGGCCGACGACACGGGCTCTCCGAGCCGCCGCCTTCGTGCGGGTGATGTCTCGGTCGAAGAGCTCGCCGCCCCCCCGGACGCGGCCGATCTCCGACGTGCACTCGAGGTGCTCGAGGCGGTCGTGGGCAACCGCGCCCTCCTCGCCCAGCTCCCCGAAGGGGAGCGGACCCGGCTCCTCGTCGCGGCGGGAAAGACCGTGCACGCGGACCTGCAGCAGAAGCGACGCCTGGTGCGCTCGCTGCGGGGGGCCAAGAAGCGACAGGCCGAAGCCCACGACCGCTCCGTGCTGCGCAAGACCGGGATACGGGCCGCGCGGCAGTCGGACGTCTTCGTGCCCCCGACACGGCAGCTCGGGGCGGGCGAGCCGGCCTCGTTTCACGAGGTGCGAAAGCCGAGGACCTGTTACGTCTGCAAGGACGAGTACCTGCGCATCCACTCGTTCTACGACGCGATGTGCCCGCCCTGCGCGGAGCTCAACTACGAGAAGCGCTTCCAGACCGCGGACCTGCGCGGCCGCGTGGCCCTCGTCACGGGGGCGCGGGTCAAGATCGGCTACCAGGCCGCGCTCAAGCTCCTGCGCGCCGGGGCCACGGTAGTCGCCACCACCCGCTTCCCGCACGACGCCGCGCGCCGATACGCGTCGGAGCCGGACTTTGCGGAGTGGAAGGGCCGCTTGCAGGTCCACGGCCTCGACCTCCGGCACTCCCCGAGCGTCGAGATCCTCTGCAGCCTGCTCGACCGCCAGCTCGAGAGGCTCGACCTCATCGTCAACAACGCGTGTCAGACCGTGCGCCGGCCCCCCGGCTTTTTTGCGCACCTCCTGGAGTTCGAGGAACGCGACGCGGCCAGCCTGCCCCCGGAGATCCAGCCCCTCGTCGCCCGGCACCATGCCGCCGTGGACCTCCTCCAGGCCGCGTCCCCGCTCCTCGGCGACGGCCCTTCCGCCGACAGCGCCTCCGGCCTCGTCGCCTGGCGCGGCGGCGGGGCCGGGCTCGGCGTGCGTCATTCCGCGCGGCTCTCGCAGGTCGGCTTCGACTTCGACGAGAGCGCCCGGCGGGCGGACATCTTTCCCGCGGGGGCGCGCGACGCCGACCTGCAGCAGGTGGACCTGCGGAGCGTGAACTCCTGGCGCCTGACGCTCGCCGAGGTGGGCACGCCCGAGATGATCGAGGTGCAGCTCGTGAACGCGGTCGCGCCCTTCATCCTCTGCGCCCGGCTCAAGCCGCTGATGCTCCGGACGTCGGGACGCGACAAGCATGTCGTGAACGTCTCCGCGATGGAAGGCGTCTTCTCCCGCGGCACAAAGACCGACCGCCACCCGCATACGAACATGGCGAAGGCAGGGCTGAACATGCTCACGCTCACCTCCGCCCGGGACTACGTGAAAGACGGCATCCACATGAACGCGGTGGATACGGGCTGGATCACCGACGAAGACCCGTTCGTCCACGCGACCCGCAAGAAGGACGAGCTCGGCTTCGAGCCCCCGCTCGACATCGTGGACGGGGCCGCGCGCGTCCTCGACCCATTCCTCGACGGCCTCAACACCGGCCGCCACGAGCACGGGAGGTTCTTCAAGGACTACAAGCCGTCGAGCTGGTGATGACGAGCCTCCTGCTCGACCCGACCGGACTCGTGCTCGTCGGGCTCGTGGCGGCGGCCGTTCTCGCCCTCCTGCTCGTGGGGGGGCTGTCGCTGCCCGCCCCTAGCCGCGCGGGGCTGGTCGCGGGCGGGCTGCCCCTGGCGCTCCTCCCACCGGTCGCCGCCGCGGCCTTCAACTCCAGGGATCTCGGTCGGGTGATCGAGGGCATGGGCCTGGTCGGATTGAGTGCCGGGCCGTTCTGGGCCGCGTGCGAGGCGCAATGGGCCCTCCAGAGGCTGGCCTGGGGCGCCTTCGTCGCGGCGTGCCTGCTCGGCCTCGGGCTCGGGCTGCTCCGCGTTTTCGGCAAGGAGGCCGACGCCCCGTGCTCGCGTCGCCGGGGGCTGGTGCTCTTCCTCCTGCCGTGTCTCGCCCTCGTCGTCGCGACGCTCGTCACGCATCGGGTGGCTCGTGGGCAGCGTGTCGCCGTGGCGGTATTTGCGACCGACTTCTCCGATCCCGCGAGCCGGGGGCGGAGCGAAGCCCTGCTGGATGCCGAAGGGCTCCCGACTGCCGGCCCCGGTTCGCTGGGGATGACGGCCCGCTTCATCACTCGGTCGCTGTTCGTGGGGCTCTTCGGCGGCGTCACGGCCGGAGTCGTCCTCGCTGGCCTCGCCCTTCCCGGCTTCATCCTCGCCTGGCGCGTCCGCTTCGGCGGCGCGTTCCTGGCACTCGCGTCGGCCGTGTGGCTGCTCGCGGCCGTCGCCGGCATGCTGGCCGCTTCGGGGGTACTGAAGCCGCTGCGCTTCCTGTACGAGAGGGTCTGACCTCAGCTCAGCTTGAAGTTGACCCGGACCGTCATGATCACCGGAACCGGCACGCCCGCGAGAAGCGTGGGCGTGTACTCCCACTGCCTCACGGCGTCGACGGCGGCGTCGGTCAGGAGGGGGGGACCGCTCACGACGACCACCCGCGTCACCTTGCCCTCGGGGCCGATCGTGCATTCCAGGACGACGACGCCCTGGACACGAGCCTGCAAAGCCATCGGGGGATAGACCGGGCTCACGTTTCGGGTCTTGCGTGGCTCTGGGATGCCGCTTCCCACTCGAACGGGCGCCGATAAGCCTGTCTCCGCTGCGCCCGCCGGCTTCGGGCGGGCCGCGGCTGCGGGCCGTGTCGTCGGAGGGGGCGGCGGAGGCGGCGGGGCCGCGCCCGCGGCGGGACTCACGAAGGCCTGACTCGGCTGAACGGGCTCGGGGAGCGAGTCGTCCTCTCGCTCCCAGAGGGAGATGGGCGACGCGCGCATCGTCCAGACCGCCGCACCCACCGGAAACACGGTCGCGAGTGCTAGGAGGTTGGCGGCGACCCCCGCCCACGCCACGTCGCGCCCCTCGCCGCGGACGAGCGCCACGCTCGCGAGGACGAGTCCGAGGAGCGAGCCGATGACCAGACCGCCCGCCGTGAACAACCCGAGAATCCCGAGTACGAGCGCCGCGATCGCGAAACCCTTGCCCACCAGGGTCCCTAACTCGGTCCGGACGGAGTTGCTTGAGAAATCACTTGAGGTCTCTCGCGCGCGAACGCTCTCACGCTACTTCTTGATGATAACGATGCCCAGCTCCCGGATCTGATCCTCCGGCACCGACGACGGCGAGCCGCTCATGAGGTCGCTGGCACTCGCGGTCTTCGGGAAGGCGATCACCTCGCGGAGGGACGACTCCCCCGCCATGATCATGACCATCCGGTCGACGCCGAGGGCAATACCCCCGTGGGGCGGCGTCCCGTACTGGAGCGCGTCCAGGAAGAAGCCGAAGCGGTCGCGCGCCTCCTCGTCGGAGAGCGAGAGCTTCTGGAAGATCTTCGCCTGGAGCGCGGAGTCGTGGATTCGGATGCTCCCCCCGCCCACCTCGTAGCCGTTCAGGACGAGGTCGTAGGCCTTGGCCTTCACCTTCCCCGGCTCCGTGTCGAGGAGGTGGACGTCCTCGTCGACCGGCGAGGTGAACGGGTGGTGCAGGCTCACGTGGCGGCGCGCGTGCGCGTCGTATTCCAGCAGCGGGAAGCCGGTGACCCACAGGAAGCGGTGGGCCTTGGGGTCGATGAGCTTCAGCTCCTTGCCCATCTCCACGCGCAGGATGCCCATGGCCATGGCCACGGGCTCCGGGTGGTCGACGCCCACGAGCATGGTGTCGTCCTTCTGCGCCCCCGACTTCTCGAGCAGGCGGCGGGCGATGGCCTCGCTCGCCCCCTTCTTCCCCAGGTTGGCGATCGCCTCGTCGGTGGCCTTGAGCGTGAAGAGGTTCCGCTTGGCGCCGCGAGCGTCGGGGACGATGCGGCCGAGCCACAGCTCCTCGTTGATCTTCCGCAAGCGCGTGCCCGAGACACCGGCAGACGCGGGCAAGGCGAGCGCGCGCGCCCGCGCACCCTCGCCGATGAGGCCGGGAAAGGTGTCGAGTCCCAGCGTCGCCATCTCGTCCGTCACGTCGGCGATGGGCAGGCCGAAGCGGAGGTCGGGCTTGTCCGAGCCGTACTTCAGCATCACCTCGTCGTACGACAGGCGCGGGAAGGGACGCGGCACCTCCGCTCCGATGAGGCGCATCAGCCGCACGAAGAGCGGCTCGATCAGCTCGAAGATCGTCTCCATCCGCGGGAACGACATCTCGACGTCGACCTGGGTGAACTCGGGCTGCCGGTCCGCCCGCAGGTCCTCGTCGCGAAAGCAACGGACGATCTGGAAGTACTTGTCCATCCCCGAGATCATCAGGATCTGCTTGAAGATCTGCGGGGACTGGGGGAGCGCGTAGAACTGCCCGTGGTGGACGCGCGAGGGCACGAGGTAGTCGCGCGCCCCTTCCGGCGTCGACTTCGTCAGCATCGGGGTCTCGATCTCGTAGAACCCCTGCTCGTCCATGTATCGCCGCACCTCCATCGTCACCTGGTGGCGCAGCTTGAAGTTCGCGAGCATCCGGGGCCGGCGGAGGTCGAGGTAGCGGTACTTGAGACGGAGGTCCTCCGAGGCCTGCACCTCGTCCTCGATCGGGAAGGGCGGCGTCTTCGCCTCGGCGAGGACGCGGATCTCGCGAGCCAGGACTTCAACGGCGCCCGTGACCAGCTTGGGGTTCACGGTCTCCGCGGAGCGGCGCGCGACCTCCCCGATCACCGCGACCACGTATTCGCCGCGCACGCGATCGGCGGCGGCGTGGGCGTCCTTCGAGACCTCGGGACGGGCCACCACCTGGCAGAGGCCCTCGCGGTCGCGGAGGTCGATGAAGACGACGCCTCCGAGGTCGCGCCGGGTCGCCGCCCAGCCCATGAGCGTGACCGTCTTCCCCACGTGCTCCTCGCGGAGGGAGCCGCAGTAGTGCGTCCTCGAGAGGTCGCCCAGTGCCTCAGCCACGGAGCTTCTCCTGGAGGTGCGCGGCCACCCCGGCTTCCGCCACGTCCTCCTGCGCGGAGCCCGCCATGTCCCGGATCGTCCACACGCCCTTCTTCATCTCCTCCTCACCCCGGATGGCCACGTAGCGCGCGCCCAGCTTGTCCGCCAGCTTCATGCGCGACTTGAAGCTGCGCCCCTCGGGATCGAGGAGCACGCGCACCCCCGCCTCCCGCAACCCCCGCTGCAGGCGCAGGGCCTCGTCGAACGCGGCCGCGGCCAGGGGCATCAGGAAGACGTCGGCCCGCCGCTCCCCCGCCGCCGCCGGCATCGCGAGCACGATGCGCTCCATGCCCGCGGCAAAGCCGATGCCCGTCAAGTCCGGGCCCCCGAGGTCTTTCACCAGACCGTCGTAGCGTCCACCGCCCAGCAAGCTGTTCTGGGCCCCCAGAGCCCCGCTCGTTACCTCAAAGGTCGTCCGCGTGTAGTAGTCGAGCCCCCGCACGAGCCGATGGTCGACACGGTAGCGGATGCCGAGCAGGTCGAGCTGTCGGCGCACCTCCTGGAAGTGCTCGCGGCACGGCGTGCAGAGGTGTTCCAGGATCCTCGGCAGACCCGCGATGACCTCCTGCTCCTCCGTTGCCTTCGAGTCCAGGACGCGCAGGGGGTTCGTCTCGGTGCGCCGTTGGCTGTCCGCACCGAGCCGGCCCAGGTTCTCCCGCAGGGCAGCCCGGAGAGCCTCCACGTACGCGGGACGGCAGGCGGCGTCGCCCACGGAGTTCAAGACGACTTCGTACTCGGCGATCCCGCACGCCTCCAGGAAGCCCACCGCGACCTCGACCACCTCCGCGTCCACCTGGGGGCTCGCGAGGCCGAAGGCCTCGACGTCCACCTGGTGGAACTGCCGGAACCGGCCCTTCTGCGGCCGCTCGCGGCGGAACATCGGGCCGAGGGCGTAGACCTTGAGCGCAGGGTCGTTCTGCGAGAGGTGGTTCTCGATCACCGACCGCACGATGCCCGCCGTGGCCTCCGGCCGCAGGGTCAGCGACGAGCCGTCGCGGTCCTCGAACGTGTACATCTCCTTGGCCACCACGTCCGTCTCCGCGCCGATGCCGCGGGCGAAGAGCTCGGTCTCCTCGAAGACGGGCGTGCGAATCTCCCGGTACCCGTAGCGCGGAAACAGGTAGCGTGCCGCCTCCTCGATCCTCCGCCACGCCGGAATCTCCTCGGGGAGGATGTCCCGTGTGCCCGCGACCGCCTTGATCGTCATCGCGGGGCGGCCGGCTCGCGGAGATAGGTCTCCTTGTACTCCACGTAGTTCCCCGCGAGCTCGCGGATGTGGGCGCGCTCCGCCTCCGTCACGTCCCGGCGGACCTTGCCCGGGAAGCCCATGACGAGGCTGCGGGGCGGTATCTTCATTCCTTCGGGCACGAGCGAGCCCGCGGCCACGACGCTCTCCTGCCCCACATCGGCCCCATTGAGAACGATGGCACCAATGCCGACGAGGGAGTAGGGGCCGATGTGGCATCCATGCAACGTCACGGAATGCCCGATAGTCACGTCGTTCTCCAAGACCGTGGTGTTGTCCGCCGTCACGTGGATCACGCAGTTGTCCTGGACGTTCGTGCGCGCCCCGATCCGGATCGCGTTCACGTCGCCGCGGAGGACGGCGTTCATCCAGATGCTCGCGTGATCGCCGATTTGAACGTCGCCGATCACCTGGGCGGAAGGGTCCACGTAGGCGCGATCGCCCAGCTTCGGCCAGATGCCTTTGTACGAGCGGATCACCGCCGGTCCTCCGAAAACGGGCAGTCTACCAAGGGCCCGCACCGCCGGCAAACGACCCTGTTTTTGCATGGTTTTGCAACGCACTCGCCTGAGCCGGCGCTAGAATCCCGGCTGCGCCGGCTCAGGCGAGCCTGGGAGGTCCCATGAAATTGTTCGTCCTTTCGTTTTCCCTCCTGACCCTGTCCGTTTCTCCAAGCCACGCCGCCGACCCCTTCAAGACCGGCAAGCCCGAGCTCCGCTCCATGAGCGCGCTCGCCTTCGCGCCGGACGGCGTTCTCTTCGTGGGGGACGGCAAGGGGGGTGCTCTCTTCGCGCTGGACCTCGGGGACAAGACCCCGCGCGAGGTGAAGGAGCCCAAGGAGATCGTCGACGTGGAGGGCAAGGTCGCGGCCCTCCTCGGAGCCACTCCCGCCGACGTACTCGTCCACGACCTCGCGGTGAATCCCACGTCCAAGAACGTGTACCTCGCGGTGTCGCGTGGACGCGCCGGACTCACGAGCCGCTGGACGCTCCCCAACGACGTGGCCGACGCCAGCGTGCTCGTGAAGATCGACGGCGACGGCAAGTTCAACGTCGTGGACCTGTCCTCGGTGCGTCATGCCCGCGTGGCCCTGCCCAATCCCGTGGACGCGGCCAAGAAGCACGTATGGAAGGAAGGGGTCTCCCAGAGGACCGAAACGATCACCGCCCTCGCCTACGCGAGCGGCGACCTGTGGGTCGCAGGCCTGTCCAACGAGGAGTTCGCGGCCACGATGTGGCACGTCCAGTACCCCTTCGACGGCGCGGTGGCCGCCACCACGATCGAGAACTACCACGCGGCCCACGGCAAGTACGAGACGGAGGCGCCCGTCCGCGCCTTCGTGGCCTATCCCTTGAAGGGGAAGAGCTACCTGCTCGCGGCCTACCTCTGCACGCCCCTCGTCACGTTCCCGGTGGACGCCCTGCAGGACAAGAAGCACGTGCGCGGGCGCACCATCGGCGAGTTCGGGTCCGGCAACTACCCGCTCGACATGGTGCTCGTCAAGAACGAGGGACGCGAGAAGCTCGTGATCGCCAACAGCAACCTCCCCCTCATGGTCGTGGACCCCAAGGACGTCGAGGCCTACGAGGGCGAGATCACGTCCAAGCCGCCCACCTACACCGCGGGCGTCCGCTTCGAGTCGCGCTCGGGCACGGGCATCCAGCAGCTCGACAACCTCGGGGAAAGCCACGTCCTCGTGCTGCAGCGCGGGATGAGCGGCCGGCTCGACCTCGCTCCGATGTCGGTGCGCAGGTTCTAGTCACCGCCCCATTCGCCGGCTTCTTGTTCGCTCTCGCGGCGAATGGGGCGGAAATACGCCTCCAGCTCGACGAGGACGCGCCCCACCGTGTGAGTGCGGTCAACCTCTCAGAGCCGGAGCGCGAGGCCCTGATGAAGGCCGGCCCCTCGGCATTTCCCGAGATACTCGCGGTCTTCGCCGGTGATCGCGCTCCCGACAAACCGGCGATCACCGGCGTGCATGAGCTCGACGCGGAGGGCCTGCATTTCCGGCCGCGCTTCCCATTCGTCTCGGACCTGACCTACACGGCTAGGCTCGACCTGGGCGGCGCCGTCGTCGTCCGCCGCTTCGAGGTGGCCGCTCCTCAAGGCCGACCGCCTCGCGTGCTCGCCGTCTTCCCCTCCGCGGACGTCCTCCCCGAGAACCTCCTGCGCTTCTACATCCACTTCTCGCAGCCCATGGAGGCGAAGGGAGCGCAGCGGCACGTGCGGCTCGTGGACGGCTCCGGGGAGGAAGTGCCGCTCGCGTTCGTGGAGATCGAGCACGGCCTCTGGGATCCCCGCCAGACCCGGCTCACCGTCCTCCTGCACCCCGGCCGGATCAAGCGCGGCGTCGCCCCCGGCGAGCGCCTCGGGCCTCCGCTCCGCGCCGGCGGCTCCTACACGCTCGTGGTCGACGCCTCCATGCCCGACACGTCCGGGCGGCCCCTCGGCTCGACGTTCGAGAGACGCTTCCGAGTCGCCGCGGCCGACCGCGAATCGCCCTGCGCGCGCAGGACTGCGGCTCGACGACGCCGAGCCGTCCCGAGCGAGCCGCTCGTCCTCCGCCTTCCCGAGCCGCTCGACGAGGCCCTCCTCCGTCGCCTGGTCTGGGTCGAGGAGGCGACCGGACGCGCTCTTGAAGGAGCCGTCGAGGTCCGGAACGGAGAAACGGTCTGGTCCTTCCGGCCTTCGGCTCCCTGGTCGCCGCGGCGGGTACGCGTTGCGCGTCAACCCGCTCTCGAGGACCGGGCCGGCAATCGCTTCGACCGCCTGTTTGACCGGGAAGCGACGGACGAGGGAATTGGCCCGACCGATGACTTCCCCGTGTCGGAACCGCTCCGGCTGATTTCGTGTTTCCTCGACCGTTCGATCCGCCGGCGAGGAGCCTGACCGACCCCGTCAGCCTTCGAGCGCGAAGTCGGCGCCGCGAGGACCGGAGCGGGCCCGCAACGCGTCCAAGGATGGTGCCGAAAAACGCGATAGGAAATCGAGGTACGCGTCGTAATCGGGCAATGCGGACGCGCCCAACGCCGCTGGGCGGCCACGTCCTCGCCGGTCTCGGGCAGGCCTCGCTCCAGGTCGAGGTCAGCGGGAGAGTCGCTCGATGTCAAGATATCGCTCCAGCAGTCCGTGGCGCTCGAACTGGCGGCGCGCCTCCCGCCTGTCGACCCCGGGCACGCCCAGCAGGAACTGAAGGTCGGCCATCTCCCGCAGTGCCCGCTCCGGATCGTTTTTCATGGCCTGAACCTTCATAGCAACGAGGTGCTCCGGCGACGGCACTCGCACGACGAAGCCACTCGGAGAAGTATGCGCGCGGCCTTCCTGGAAGACCAGCCGAGCGGTGCTGCCCGAGACGTAGACGAAGTCGATTCGGCCCCGTCCGGGATCGGTATTGAGGTGGTTCGAGAACGCGGCGAACGATACAGGGTCTCGTAGCCCTGACCTTCGAGAAAGGTGACGAGCGGCTCCTGGGCTTCGAGGGGAACGACGAAATCCAGGTCGTGGGTGGTCCGGCGAGAGCCCGTACGCCTGGAGGGCGAATGCGCCGCATACGAGCGAAGGGAACCCTCGCGCCTCGAGAAGAGCTCGTGACATCGTCGTGCACGCGTCGGAAGTCCAGGGGCCTACGGATTAGCCTAGCGCAGACCGTCCAGGCGAACCAATGTCTCCCTTTCGCCTACCATGGGACGCATGCGCGTGCCGCGGAGGCGATTCCTCGCTACGGGGATCCGGGCCGCGCTCGCCGCGCCCTTTCTCGGCGCGTGCCGGACGGGCACGCCCCTCGAGACGCCGAGGGGACCTTCGGCGCCGGTGGCGAACCCGACGGACTCGGATCTGCGCCGCCGCTTCCCGGATCTTCGCCGCCACTTCGTGTTCGAGTACTACCCCTGGTACGGGGGTCCCCCCGAATACGAGCATTGGGACTACCTGGGCCGCCAGCCCCCGGTGGACCTCGGCACGCCCTACGTACCGCGGCTCGGTGCCTACGACGTGAGGAGCGCGGCCGTGCTCGAGCAGCACGCCCGCTGGATCAACGAGACGGGCGCGGGAGCGATCGCACTCTCCTGGTGGGGGCGCGGGAGCTGGGAGGACCAGCAGGTGGGCCTGATCATGGACGTGATGCGCGCGCACGACGTGAAGGTCACGTTCGCCATGGAGCCCTACGCCGACGACCGAGGGCGTCGGTTCGCGGACGACGTCCTCTTCCTGCTGAGGGAGTACGGGGAGAGGCGGCGCTTCGACGCCTTCCTCCTCCTCCGGGACGCGGAGGGCAAAGAGGGCCCCGTGTTCAAGGGATTCCGGTGCATCCTCCCCGCCACCACGCGCGACTGCCGCGGCGTCTCCTACGACGTGCCCGACTACACTCCGGATGGGGAGTGGCGGAGGCAGACGGACACGCTCCGGCAGACGCTGCGGGGCGACTTCGACCGGATCACCCTCCTCGCCGACTCGCTGGAGTTCGCCCGCACCCCCGCCTCCGGCTTCGACGGGATCGGCATCTACGACAACTTCGTACCTCCGGAGGACTACCGGGGGTATGCCGTCGGCGCCTCACGGGCCGGGCTCGTCTTCTCGTTCAACGTCAACCCCGGCTACGACCAGATCGAGCCGCGCGAGGCGCCGGCGGGCCCGTGCCCCTACGAGTCCCGGCCTTTCGCTCCGCCCACGCCCGGTCTCGACTGGTCGCGGGCGGAGGGACGCGCGCTCGCCGCGCGGCGCTCGGAGCAGAGGATCGCCGAGTCCTTCCGGGCCACGATCGAGGTCGAGACCGATCCCACGCTGGAGAGCGCGCGGCGCGGCTTCTTCCTGGTCTACATCAACTCCTTCAACGAATGGCACGAGGGGCATGCCTTCGAGCCCATGAAGGACGCGGCCGAGCTAACGGCGGCGGAGCGGACGATCGGCTACCACAATCCGGAGCGAGGCGACTATCGGCTCCGAGCGCTGTCCGCGCTCATACAGCCGCTTCTCGCGGGGTAGCCGCCTCCCGGTCCCCTAGGACGGCTCAGTAGCCCCGCACTCGCGCGAAGTCCTCGGCACGATAGCCCGCGCAGGCGACGGACGGCGGCGGCGCTCCTTCGCAGAGCAGGCCCTCGCCGCAGAGCGCGTCGCGGATCGCGTGGGCGGCGACGCGGTGGCCCATGGGGTTCGGGTGCACGACGTCCACGCGCACGTCGTGGAAATCGTAGGCGGAGAAGCAGTCGAGGAGGTCCACGGCGAGGAGGCCCGATTCCCGCGCGGTCTCGATCACGGCCGCGTGGAGCGCCCGGTTCGGATAGTTCTCGAACCGGTTGCCGAGGGTGGGAAAGACCGCGACGAGGCCGGGGAGGCTTCGGGCGGCGAGCAGCGCGCGCAGCGTTCGGAAGTGTGCCAGGAGCGCCCGTTTCTGCTCGGCGACCGCCTCCTCGTAGAGCGGGCCGGCGAGCGGGTTCCGGGCCTGGGCGAAGTGACGGCGGGCCTCGAGCTCGGCCAGGCGGTACTCGACCCAGGAGGCGAGGACAGAGTGCCCTAGAAACCACTCGAGCAATCGACCGCCCGGCCGGGCGGAACGTGCCGTGCGGTCGATGACGAGGCCGTACTCATAGGAGAAGATGCCCTCGAGGTCGTTCAGGCAGAAGGCCACGACCACGAGGTCCGGAGCGTACGCGAACGCCCGGGCCCGGAGGGTTTCGATCTCCTGGTCCAGGTTGTAGCCGGGCACGCCGAAGTTCAGGACCTGGACGGACGCTCCCAGCATCCCCTCGAGCTGGCGCGCGAACGTCTGCTCCTCCCCCACCCAGTAGCCGAAGGCGATGGAATCGCCCAGGACGGCGATCCGCCGAACGCCGGGCGCCTTGGCCACGGGCACTCCCGGATTGCGCAGGCCCTCCGCGTTGATCCGGTAGTCGACCTCCGATCGCACGACCGCCCCCGGGCGGAGCTCGAAGGCGAGCCGGGGGTTCGAGCTGCGTCTCACCGTTCCCCGGTTGATCTGAACCGTCCCTACCGACACCCCGACGATCCGAAACGCCAGCTCGAGCACGAGAAGCGTCGCCGCCATCGCTCCGAGGACGAGCGCCAGGTTGGCGAGGGGGCGGCGAGCGGGGCTCATCGAAGCGGCCGAGTATAGAACGGCCCCATTGACCCCTTCGCGGCCCCTCGGCTATCGTGCCCGCATGAGCCTCGAATCCGGCTTCAGCGGCACCCGCCGCGTTCCTCCCCCCGTCAACGATCCGATCCGCTCGTACGCGCCCGGATCCCCCGAGAAGGCCGAGCTGAAGGCGCGCCTCAAGACCATGGCGGGGGAGCGGATCGACATCCCCCTCGTGATCGGCGGCAAGGAGGTGAGGAGCGGCGACAAGGCGCAGGCGGTGATGCCGCACGACCACCGGCACGTGCTCGCCGACTGGCACAAGGCCTCGCGCGAGCACGTGCAGCAGGCGATCGAGGCCGCGCGGCAGGCGCACCGCGAGTGGTCGCGGTGGCCCTGGGAAGACCGGGCCGCCGTCATCCTGAAGGCCGCGGAGCTCCTGGCCACGACCTCGCGGCAGACGCTGAACGCCGCCACCATGCTCGGCCAGAGCAAGACCGCCTTCCAGGCGGAGATCGACTCCGCCTGCGAGCTCGTGGACTTCTGGCGCTTCAACCCCCACTACGCCCAGGAGCTCTACGCGGAGCAGCCGATCTCCACGAGCGCCATGTGGAACCAGCTCGAGTACCGGCCCCTCGAGGGGTTCGTGTACGCGGTGACGCCGTTCAACTTCACGTCCATCGGCGGCAACCTCCCCACCGCCCCCGCGCTCATGGGGAACACCGTCGTCTGGAAGCCCGCGTCGAGCGCCATCCCGAGCGCATGGCAGATCATGAAGATCCTCGAGGCGGCGGGCCTGCCTCCGGGGGTCGTCAACTTCGTGCCCGGCAACGCGGTCACGATCTCGGAGACCGTGCTCACCCACCGCGACCTCGCGGGCGTGCACTTCACGGGCTCCACCGAGGTCTTCAACGCGATGTGGAAGACGATCGGGGGAAGCATGAGCGGCTACCGCTCCTACCCCCGCATCGTGGGCGAGACCGGAGGCAAGGACTTCATCGTGGCCCACGCCTCCGCGGACCCGCAGGCCCTGGCCGTGGCCATCGCCCGCGGCGGCTTCGAGTACCAGGGCCAGAAGTGCTCGGCGGTGAGCCGCGTCTACGTCCCCCGGTCGCGATGGGCCGACGTGCGGGACCGCACGGTCGCCATCCTGCGCGACGTCAAGATGGGCGACGTCTCGGACTTCCGCAACTTCATGGGCGCGGTGATCGACAAGAAGGCGTTCGACAAGATCTCGGAATACCTGGCGGACGCGAAGAAGAACGCGACCATCGTCCACGGGGGCGGGGTGAACGGCGAGAGGGGCTACTTCATCGAGCCCACGCTCGTGGAGGCCAAAGAGCCCGGCTATCGCCTGCTCTGCGAGGAGATCTTCGGCCCCGTGGTCACGGTCTGGGTCTATCCCGACGAGAAGTGGGAGGACACGCTGAGGGTGGTGGACGAGACGTCGCCCTATGCGCTCACGGGGGCCGTCTTCGCCCAGGACCGCGCCGCAGTGCGCCAGGCCGCGGCCGCGCTCCGACAGTGCGCGGGCAACTTCTACGTGAACGACAAGCCCACGGGCGCGGTGGTGGGCCAGCAGCCCTTCGGAGGCGCGCGCGGCTCGGGCACGAACGACAAGGCGGGCTCCAAGCTCAACCTCGTGCGCTGGGTGAGCGCCCGCGCGATCAAGGAGACCTTCAACCCCCCGCTCGACCACCGCTACCCGTTCATGGCCGAGGAGTAGAGCCCGCCCGGTGGTCGCGACGCGGCCCCTTCCGGGGTGGCTCGCCGGAGCGGCGCTCGTCGTTCTCCTCGTACCCGTCTGGGCCTTTCCCTACTTCCCCTCCCAGGACGGACCGACGCACGTCGAGAACGCGCGCATCCTCCTGGACTACGCTCGTCCCGACCAGCAAGCACTCCGCGTCTTCTACGAGCGGAGCCTGGATCCCGTCCCGAACTGGTTGTCGCACCTGTCCTTGTCCGCGCTCCTCACCGTCTTCGCCCCGAGGAGCGCGGACAAGATCTTTCTGTCCCTGTACGTCCTGGCGCTCCCTCTTGCGTTCTCCTATGCCGTCCGCTCCTTCCCGCCCGTGGGGAGCTCACGCATGCTCTTCGTCCTCCCCTTCGTCTACAACAACTTCCTCTATCTCGGCTTCTACAACCTCGTCTTCTCCGCCGTCCCCTACCTCCTGGTGATGGGGTACTGGCTCCGGCAGGAGAGTCGGTTCCGGCTCCGAGAAGGTTCGGTCCTCGCGCTCTTGCTCGTCGGGCTCTACTTCTGCCACGCGATCGGCCTCGTCCTCGCGCTGGCCGGCCTCGCCGTGCTCGTGGCAACGGCCGTCCTCCGTCGCCGATCCGAAGGTCCAGGGTCCGCCGCCTTCCTTCCGTACGCCACGGCCGCCGCGGCGCTCCCGTCCCTCGCCCTCCTCGGGCACTTCCTTCGGAGCCGGGGCGAGGTCGCCTATGAACCTGGCCCGTCGTTCGGGGAACGCCTTGGAGCGCTCGTCCGCCTGAGCGAGCTCGTCTCCTTCGATCCCCGAGAGGCGTGGATCGCGGCCGCGCTCTCCCTCGTCTGGTTCGGGGCGGCCGCCCTCCTGCTCGCGGGCAAGGCCCGCCGGCGCGATTGGCATCGAGGGGATGCCCTCCTCGGGCTCGTGGCCGCGGCCGGCGTCGTCTACTTCACGGCGCGCGTCACCGTGCTGCGCAGCCCGGGCAGCTCCGCGGGCGGAGGGACGACGCACGACCGCGTGAGCCTGTTCGTCTTCCTGGCCCTGTCGCTCTGGCTCGCCGCCCAGCCGCTCGGGCGACGAGCGGAGCGCGCCCTCGCCGGCTGCGCACTCGCGGCCACGCTGGGATTCCTCGCCTTGCGCCTGCCCCGCCATGCGGAGCTGAACGACTACCTCACCGAGTACGTCTCGGCGGGGGCGATGCTGCCCCGCGACTCCGTCCTCCTCCCGCTGGGCTACGCCCCGGAGGGCCTGCGCGCCGACGGGAGCCCGCTGTCCCTGCGCGTCCTCCCCTTCCTGCACGCGGCGTCCTGGATCGCCGCCGACCGCGGGGTGGTGGACCTTCTGAACTACGAGGCCGACCTCGGCTACTTTCCCGTACGCTTCCGCCCCGAGGCCAACCCGTACCGGATCCTACGCGCGGGGCTGGAGACGCGGCCGCCCTGCGTCGCCCTTAATCGCTACGACCGCCTGGGCCCGCGGCCTCTCGACTACATCCTCGTGTGGAGCGCCCGCGACGCCGACCGCTCCCACCCCTGCACCCAGGCCGTGCTCCGCCACCTCGAGGAGCGCTACACGCGCGTCTTCACGTCCGCGCCCCGCGGCCTTGCCGAGCTGTACCGGCGCACGAGCCCCTGAGCTCCCCGACCCCCCGCGTTTGACAGTCCCGAGCCGCCCTCGCTACGATCGAATGTTGCGACGGTCCGTCGCGGAGGCTTCATTCATGGTCGCTCGCCTGGTTCGTCCGGTCGTCGTCGCGGGGGTTGCGCTCACGCTCGCGGGGTGTGGAGGGGGGTCCGGCGGCCCCACCACTCCGCCCGTCACGACGCTTCCCGCGCCCGCGCCCACTCCCACCGCCACTCCCACGCCTCCTCCGGGCAGCTCCGACTGCCTCCCCGGCGCGGACTGCTCGACGAACAGGGCGGCGGTCGCGCGCGTCCAGCTCCGGCTCTACCGTCTCTTCAACAACCGCAACCAGATCATCGAGCCTCCCGACCCGGTGCGGCAGGTCGTGGAGCAGCCCATCCCCGTCGGCTTCTACGTGTTCTTCGACGTGACCGGCCGTGACGCCGAGAACAAGGAGACGCTCGGGCCCACGGGGGACGGGGAGGGGATCGCCTGGTACGTCTCGGACGAGACCCTCGTTCAGCTCGCGGGCACCCCGAGCAACTGGCAGCGGAAGTACCTGGTCGCCCAGCCGGGTCAGTTCACGATCTTCGTGACGTTCGACGACGTGGGGTCGAACGATCTCGCGTTCACCTTCGTGGCGTGCGTCCCCGGCGAGCACGGCTGCGTGCCCTAGCCGGCGAAGCCTTCCCGCCCACCGGGCGCCCCCCCGCGACCGCCGTCGTCGCCGATGGCGCCCCGCGCAGCTCCTCGCCCAGCCGCTCCAGGAAGTAGCCCACGTCCGTCACGAGGCCGATGGCCTGCAGTGTCCCCCGGTTCGAGAGCTTGACGGGCACGGACTCCGTCATGTCCACGCACACGGTCCGCACCCGCGCGGGCAGGAGGTTGCCCACCGCGATGGAGTGGAGCGCGGAGGCGAGCATCAGGCACATGCCCGCCCCGGAGAGCGCCTCGCACGTAGGCCTTCTGGGCCGCGATCATGTCCGTGATCGTGTCGCGCAGCGGGCCGTCGTCGCGGATGGAGCCCGCGAGGACGAAGGGGATCCGCTTCCTCACCGCCTCGTACATCACCCCGGAGGTGACGAGCCCCGAGCGCACCGCGGGTTCGATCCCTCCCGCGCGGTTGACCGCGTTGATGGCGTAGAGATGGTGGCGGCTGCCGCCGTCCACCGCGCGCCCGCTCATCTGGCAGACGCCGAGGCTCGTCTTGAGGATCGACTTCTCGAGGTCGTGCACCGCGAAAGCGTTTCCGGTGAGGATCACGTCCACCCAGCCTTCGCGCACGAGCCGGGCGAGATGCACGTCTCCCCCCGAGTGCACGATCGCGGGGCCCGCCACCACCACGATCTTCTCCCCCGCCTCCCGCACGCGGTGCATCTCGCGGGCCGCTCCCGCGATCGCGATCCCCTTGTTGACCTCCGCGGAGACGTCGTTGGACATGAAGCCGAAGACCGAGTAGTCGCGGCTCCGCTCCGGAGGCCGGACGCGGATGCCAGGACCGCGCAGGGCGACCTTCTCGCCCCGCTTCACCTGCCCCTGCTTCACGCACCGGGGCCGCCCGTCGCGCAGGACGAGCGCGCAGTCCATCTTCTGGTCGAGGGCGGGCGTCCACCGGCCGCCCGATCCGGACGAAGGTGTCGAAGTTCGTCGTGGAGTAGAACTCGTCGGGCAGGATCCCGTCCGCCTCCGCGGGGGCGAAGTGCGCGTCTCCCGCGGCGTGGGGAGCCGCCCCCAGGTAGGAGAGCGTCTCGAGGATGCGGTCGAGGACGTGGGGGTCGGGGGCGGCCACGGAGAGTGTGGCCCGGGAGGGCTCGTCGTTCGTCTTCCCCACCCGGAACTCCAGCACCTCGAACTCCCCCCCTTCCTCGACGATCCGGTTGAACGCGCGCCGGAGCTGGTCGGAGTCGATGAGGTGGCCTTCCATCACGACCGTCTCGTGCACTGCCGACATCGGGGTCCTTCCTACATCCGGGGGAGGGTGAGGCCCTTCTGGGCCTGGTACTTCCCCTTCTTGTCCGCGTAGGACGTCTCGCAGACCTCGTCGCTCTCGAAGAAGAGGACCTGCGCGATCCCCTCGTTCGCGTAGATCTTCGCGGGGAGCGGCGTCGTGTTCGAGACCTCGAGGGTCACGATTCCCTCCCACTCCGGCTCGAAGGGCGTGACGTTCACGATGATCCCGCAGCGGGCGTACGTCGAGTTGTGCACGACGATGTCGTTGGCCAGGAAGTTGTGACGGTCGGGCACCGTGATGTCGTAGACGGGCTCGACGCCGTCGAATCGCGACTCCAGCAGCGTGTCCCAAAGGACGTCGCCGTCCGCCAGGGCCCCGAGCCTCTCGTCGGAGAGCCGAGCGGCGAGGTCGGCGGCCAGCCCACGCGGCATGCTCTGAGCGGGCTGGGTGCGCTCGACACCCATCGACCGCAGCGATCCTCCGCGGATGCGACAAGCCTCCCGGAAGTCCGCCCACGCCTCCGGGGGCAGGGTATCGAAGTTTGACTTCTGCTGTGGGCTCTCCCCTCGACGAGTCGGAGCGCGTCCGTGAGCCGCCGGGCCTTCTCGCATCCGGGGACGAAGCCGATCTCCTCGGCGAAGCGTCGGACATGGTCCTTGCTGGTGACCGTGAGCGTCCATGCCGCGCGGCCGGAAGCGGTCGCGCGCTCGCGCAGGAAGGCCACCACGCCGAAACGGAGCAGGAGGTGCTGGACGTCCCGCGCCAGCCGCTCCGACGTGGAGCAGTACTCGAGGTGCACGGAGGAGTGCCCCACGGAGATGCCGCCATCCCCGGAGAAGAGGGCGCGCAGGAAGCGGGCGAGGAGGGGCGCCCGCAGTTCGAAGATCACGTCGGGTACGAACTTCACGGGCGACTTCACGTCCAGGCCGAGTGAGCGGAGCAAGGCGAAGGTCCGGTTCGGCTCCATCACCCCTCCCCGCCCCTCACGATTCGTGGCGTTCACCGACATCCGGCCCACGGGTCGAGCCACCCCGCCGAAGGCGGCAACCGCCTGGGCAAACGCCGCTCGGAGCACGGGGTCGCCGCTCGTGTACCTTGGCGACGAGCCGGGCGTCGAGCACTGCCCGTCGGACAAGAGGAGACCGAGGAGGTCGATCTCGCACACCGGGATTTCACGATCGCCGAAGATCGGGATTCGCCGAGGCACCGCGAACCGATCACCGGGCCGTAGCTCACCCAGCGGACGCCATCCCGAGAAGGTGAGCATGGGATGGTTCGGGGTCGCTCGGAGGCGCCGGCCCGTCCGGCTGCGCGCAGCAAGCACCGGCATCGGACCCAGAGTCGTTCGTTCGCTCACTGGGCTTCCCGCCACGCGCTGGCGGTGCAGCGCTGCGACCGTACCCCCTCCCTCCACCACGGAGGTGATGGGCAGGAGACGCCCCGTGGAAGCGTCCAGGACCCGAGTGTCGGCCGCCACACACTTCCCGACGCACACCGTGATCACGCTGCGCGGGATCCGGAAGTACTCCACGGTGCGGGCGAGGGCGAACGAGTTCGGG
Source organism: uncultured Acidobacteriota bacterium (assembly GCA_963742595.1). GTDB lineage: Bacteria > Acidobacteriota > Vicinamibacteria > Fen-336 > Fen-336 > CAVPGH01. Next base: position 1,626,787 of record CAVUMT010000005.1, read on the forward strand.
GGGATGATGCACACGTCGCCCTTGAAGTCCACGAAGGAGCGGGGGTCGAAGCGCTTGGGGTCCACGATCGTGGAGTTGATGTTCGTGAAGATCTTGAACTCGTCGGCGATGCGCACGTCGTAGCCGTAGGAGCTCACGCCGTAGGAGATGACCCCCTCCCGGACCTGCTCGTCCGAGAACGGCTCGATCATCCGGTGCTCGCGGGCCATGCGGCGGATCCAGCGGTCCGACTTCACGGACATTTGCATCTCCTTTGACGAGTCCCCAGAGGATTCCACGGCAGGAGGCCGCCCGCAACTCGAGGCGCGCTTGACCGCGGGGCAGCCGCCGCAATAAGGTCCGGACCATGAAGGGGCAAGCGCTCCTGATGGGCCTGGCGGGAATGCTCCTGGGGCCGGCCGGCGAGGCGGCTCAGACCAAGGTCGTGCTCCGCACGACCTTGGGAGATATCGTCATCGAAGTGGACGACCGGGCTCCGAAGACGGCGGCCAACTTCCTCCGTTACGTGGACGCCGGCCACTACGACGGGGGCCGCTTTCACCGCACGGTGAGGCTCGACAACCAGCCGGGCAAGGACGTCCTCATCGAGGTGGTACAGGCGGGCGTGAACCCCAACCCCATGCTGGCGGGTAGTCGTTCCGGGCCCATCGCCCTCGAGCGCACCAAGGACACGGGCCTCAAGCACCTGGACGGCACGGTCTCCATGGCGCGCGACGGTCCCGATTCCGCGACCTCGGACTTCTTCATCTGCATCGGCGACCAGCCGGAGCTGGACTTCGGCGGCAAGCGCAACCCCGACGGACAGGGCTTCGCCGCCTTCGGCCGCGTGGTGAGCGGAATGGACGTGGTGAGGCGGATCCAGGGGGCGCCCGCGGACGGACAGGCCCTCACCCCGCCCGTCCCGATCAGGTCCGCGGCGCGGCGCTGATCCCGACGGCCACCGGCCCGGTGGGGTGGGGGCCGACGCGCTGGGGGGGGCGAGCTCTCGCCACGTCCGAGCCGGCCGTCGCGGACGGCTCGTCGAACCAGAAGCGGCCGCGCTGCCACGGATAGGAGAAGAGCCGGACGCAGAGTCCGCCCGCCGGATGGAGCGCGCTCCAGTCGAGGGAGTATCCCATCGTGTAGAGCGTGCCGAGCGACTCCAGCATGCTGGCCCGCTCGCCTTCCTCCCGCCGGAGCGACGGAAGCACCGCCGCCTGCCGGCCGAGGCCCTTGAGCTCCTGCCGGATCGCGGAGAGAAGGATGGGGTGGGGGCTCACTTCGACGAAAGCCGGGTGCCCGTCGCGCACGAGCCGCTGGATGGCACTCGAGAGAAGCACCGGCTCCGCGAGGATGCGGGCCCAGTAGGGCGCATCCATGTCGCTGCCTACGACGGCGCGACCCGTCGCCGTCGAATACAGGGGGAGGCTTCCGGAAAGGGGACGCAGGCCCTCCAGGGCGCGGACGAGGTCGGCGCGCAGCTCGTTCGACGCCAGAGCACCCCGGTCCTGGGCCCGCCGGACGAGACGGCTCCTCCGGCAGACGACGCGCACCGCGTCCTCCAGGCCCAGGACACCCGCCACGTGCGCCGCCGCCACTTCCCCCATGCCGTCGCCCACGACCGCCCGAGGTTCGACGCCCCACGATCGCCACTGCGCGGCGAGGGCCACCTGGATCGCGAAGAGGACGGGCTGGGCGACGTCGATCTCGTCCAGCCGTGCGCGGCCGCGATCGGCGGCGAGCTCGTCGACGGGCGACCAGCCCGCCTCGGCCCGAACGGCGAGGTCGCAGCGGTCGAGGGCCTCCCGGAACGTGGCCTCCCGCTCCCGAAGCTCGCGCCCCATGCCGAGCCACTGCGATCCTTGTCCCGAAAACACGAAGACGACCTCGACCGGTCGGTCCGCTTCGACGCGACCCACCGACCCGCGCCGCCGCGGTTGCCCGCGCACGAGCGCGCCCATGTGGTCGAGAAGGTCCGCGCCGTCGCGAACCACGACGGCGAGACGATGCTCGTGATGGGTCCGCCGGGCGCCGGAGGTGTAGCAGAGATCGCGGAGAGGAGGCAGTCCGATCCCGCCGCTTCCCCGCTCGAGAAGCGAAAGCGCCTTCGCGGTCAGCGCCTCGGGGCTCCTTGCGGACAGGACGAACAGGCTCTCGACGCTCTCCGGGGCGCTCTCCCGATTGCGAGAGGACGGCGGCCCCTCCTGCAGGATGATGTGGGCGTTGGTTCCGGTGATCCCGAACGAGTTCACCGCCGCGAGAGCGGGCGCGGGTCCGGCGGGCCACTCCTGGAGCTGCCGCGGAACGACGAGCGGGAGCTCGTCCCAGGGTATGCGGGGATTGGGCTCCTGGAAGTGCAGGCTGGGCGGGATCGCGCGGTGCTTCAGGCAGAGCGCGACCTTGATGAGGCCGGCGATGCCGGAGGCGGCTTCGGAGTGCCCGATGTTGGTCTTCACCGAGCCGATCACGCAGCGCTGGTCGACCGGCCGGTCCTCGGAGAGCACGCTCCCGAGGGCCTTGAGCTCCACCGGGTCTCCCACGCGGGTGCCCGTGCCGTGGGCTTCCATGTACTGGACCATTCCCGGGGAAACGCCCGCCTGCCGGTAGGCCGCCCGGAGCATCGCCTCCTGGCCGTCGGAGCCGGGAGCGACGAGCAGTCCGCCGGAGCGCCCGTCGTTGTTCACGGCGCCGCCGCGGATGAGGGCGTATATGGGGTCCCCGTCCTCGACCGCCCGGGACACCGGCTTGAGCAGGACCATCCCGACGCCTTCGCTCCGCACGTACCCGTTCGCGCGCGCGTCCGCGAACTTGCATCGTCCGTCAGGAGACAGGACGCCCGACCGCGAATAGCCGATCGTGATGTGGGGCTGCAGGATCAGGTTGACCCCTCCGGCGAGGGCGAGCGCGCTCTCTCCGCTCCACAGGCTCTGGCACGCGAGGTGTACGGCGACCAGGGACGAGGAGCACGCGGTGTCCACCGTGAGGCTGGGGCCCTGGAGGTCGAACACATAGGACAGCCGCCCCGAGGCCGAGTAGCGGCCGCCTCCCGTCGTCACGTAGAGGTCGATGTCCGACGCCCGGTACATGCACTGCTCGTACTCGTTCGTCCACATCCCGACGAACACGCCGGTGCGGCTGCCCGCGAAGCGCTCGCGAGGAATGCCCGCGTCCTCGAAGGCCTCCCAGGACACTTCGAGGAGCAGGCGCTGCTGCGGATCGATGAAATGGGCCTCTCGGGCGGGGATCCCGAAGAAGTCGGGATCGAACCGGTCCACGTTCGAGAGGAATCCACCCTGGCGCGTCACGATCTTCCCGCGGGTGCGCGGGCTCGGATCGTAGACGGCGTCGAGGTCGAAGCGGCCGGGCGGCATCTCGCCGACCGCGTCGACACCGTCCTTCATCAGCGACCAGAACGCTTCCAGCCCGTCGGCGCCGGGGAAGCGACACCCGATGCCGACGATCGCGATGGGCTCGGGTCCGCCCTTCGCAAGCCCTTCGCCGTCCTCGGATGGATTGGTTGTGCCGGTCGAACGAAACATCGTGGCCACGCTCGCCGCGGGACGAACCGTCGGCCCGGGCGTCGGCGGGAGGATGCGCCGAGAGCGGCTCGGGCTCGCGCCGCGAACGGGAGGCTCCCGCCGCGGACGATGGGTCGTTCCCGCTGGCTTCGGTGGTTGGGCCCTCCCTCCGCTGAGAAACGCTTCCGATGCGAGCGCCAGGAGGGAGGTTGGCGAGTCTACCGGAGATGAAACTGACGGCTACAGAACGATTTTTCAGTCAATCTTCGTCCCTGTCAACAACTTTCGTTTCGTGAACACAATACGATCTCGTTGCGTACGATGCTAGCGGTCTCAGGGCGTGAATGTGAAGGGAGCGGCGTCCGCGCCCACCCAGTTCGCCGACTGGTTGGGGTTCGTCCCCGCGCGCGAGAGGATGACGACCCAGGAGTAGCTTCCCGCCGGCTCGGAACCCGTCCAGGTGTAGCTGAGAAGCGGCACGTCGCGGACGAAGGACAGCGGGATGTTGGTGGCGGCGGGGGCGAGCACGTTCACCGGCAGGCCGGGGGCGAAGGACACGAAGAAGCCGCCCGGATAGACGAGCGCGAGGTAGAAGTCGACGGCCACCGTCCCGTTGAGGTCCACTTTCAGGCTCTGGGCCTCTCCCGGCACCACGGCGTCGTCGGAGACCTGGAGATCCACGAAGCCGGGCGTGGGATAGACGAAGCGGATCCCGTCGACGTCGTCGGCGCGGGGCGCGCCTCCCCGTCCCCCGCCGTGGGCGAACGCGCGCATGAGCGCGTCGTCCTGCTCGGTCCCGGGCACGCAGGGAGCGGTGAAGTCGTCGTCGCACGAGTGGCCCAGGCCCACGCCGTGGCCCATCTCGTGGGCGAGGACCTCCTCGTAGTTCTTCGCCGCGTCCGGTCCCGCGTAGAAGCACTCCGTGTCCGCGTTGAACACGATGTCCGCTTCCGTCATCTCCAGGAAGCTCACCCCGTTCACGACCTTGCTCGACAGGGTAAAGCCCGAGACGCCGGTGAAGGCGAGCACCCCGCTGCAGGTGAGGGGGTCGAAGGGCGGGCTCTGCCCGCAGACGTCGCCGTGGGAGATGACCGAGCCGTCGAAGAAGGTGCGACAGGCGAGGCTCGTGGTCCCGCCGTCCGCGACGACGATGGAGGCTCCGGCCACGTCCGTCCACCCCTGGCGGGACGCCGCGAACCCGGCGAGCGTGTCCGCGAGGCTCACCGGCGATCCCCCGGGGTTGATCTGGAAGGGGACCGGCACGCCGCTGTCCGGCCCGAAGTATCGGAAGGGCAGCAGCGGGAGCAGCGAGAAGTTCGGGGTGATGACCACGTCCGGTCCCGCCGGCATCTCCGCGCGGACCGTGTCGGATGGCAGGGGGTCGCGTTCCCCGCGCAGGAGACCGCGGACGCGCTCTAGGAGCGGCTCCAGGCGCTGGGCGGGGATCGTCGCCCGCGAGCCCACGAGACGGGAACCCTCACCCCTCTCCGGAATCACCTCCTCGCCCCCGGGGCCGGAGACGATGCGGAGCTTGCCCTGGAAGAGCCCGGTGACGGTGAGGTTCCCCGCCCGGGTGGGGGTGGCAAACACGAGCACCCTCTCCCCAACCCGGAAGCCCGGTGCGCCGAACACGAGGCTCGCGCGCCCGCGGATGGTGCCCCCGGGCACGCTCACCGCGACCCGATCGCGCCCCCGGACGCCCTTGAGCCCCTCCGAGATCCGGATCGAAACCCAGGTGTCTATGTTCCCCTTCGAGTCCTCGACCGAGGCCATCGACTCGACCTCGCCGCGCACGATCACCGTGGACAGGCGGACGAGCGTGGCTTCGTCCATCGAGGTCACGACCGAGGGAGAGGCGGGAACGGCGAGGAGCGCGAGGACGACGACCGGGGCTACGGTTGCGAAGTGGCGAGGCATGGACCCTCCCTGTTCATGCGCGGCCGCCCGGGAAGCGAGCAGCCCACTCTTCACTTGAAGGCCCGGCTATAGCTGACCGAGATCCCGAAGATGTTGGCCCCCGCGCCGGGCAGCGAGCCGAAGCTATACTTGCGGTAGGCGTAGTCCAAATTCAACGCGGTCCGCTTCCACACGCGGTAGGAAATGTACGCCCCTGCGAAGTCGTTACCGAAGGCGAAGAGGTCGTCCAGTTGGTCGCTGCTGTTGGTGAGCCCGCCGTACACTCCTAGGGTCACTCGCTTCGCGGGGACGTAGGTGCCGGCCGCGTATAGAAAGTCGGTGGACACGACGCGCCCGAATCCGAGCGCTTGATAGAGGGTGTGCTCGTATCGCACGGACGCGGCACCGCGCTTGGTGCGCCAGGAGGCACCCAGCCCGCCCACCAGGGAGTAGCTCGTCGCCTGCCCGGCGCCACCGTACCAGCTCGTGCCGAGGGAGGCGTTCAGGTTCCACTTGCCTGTCACCTCCTTGTCGAAGTTGCCCATGAGGGTGTGGGTGTTCGTCTGCGACCCGTAGGTGCTCCTCTGGTAGACGTACGATCCGCCGAGGCCGGCGGTGGTGTTCAGGGCGCGGCGTACCGACAGACCAGCATCGATGACTCCAGCGTCGGCCGCCGGCTCGCCCATGCGGTCCGAATAGCGACTCCCCCGGAACCCGACGTGGACCCGCCCACTCGTCCGGTCCGAGAACTCGTGAGACAGGCCCGCCCCCACGTGGTAAGTGAAGAGATCGTAGCGCGTCGCGAGGAACCCGTCCGCTGCCGCCAGGTTCACGGAGTAGAGGAGCTGATCGGGCTGCAGGCCGAAAGGCGAGGGCTGACCGGCGCCGAGATCGGGGCCGGCGGCCTGCTCCGGAAAGGCGTCGGCCGCGAGTTGCGGGCTGAACACCGGAATGTCGGAGTCGTAGCGGAACCAGGTGGCGTCGAGGCCGAAGTCGAGCTTCGTCGAGCGCGAGAGCTCGTGGTCGAGGCCTACGGTGGTCACTGCCTCGAGGAGCTGGATCTGCGCGAGAAGCGCTCCGCTGCCGTAGAGCCGATCGGGATTGAAGCCGCTCCCTAGGCTCTGGCTGAAGCGCAGCCGGGTGATCGGGGACAGCGCGAAGGTGCCCGAGGCGTCGATCCCCCCCCGCAGCCCGTCGAGGTTCCGGAGCTCCCGGAACTTGTTCCCGATTGCCCAGCCGCTTATGGAGATCTGATAGTCCCGGCGGACCCGCAGATATCCTCCCCTCAGCACCACCGCCCCGATAGTGTCCGAGGATCCTCCGGGAAGGAAGAGCACGTTCGTGTTGTAGGAGAGGCGGGTCGACGCGCCCACCGTCCACAGCTCAGTCTCGACTTGGGCGAAGGCCGGAGCCGCGGAGGCGAGGGCGAAGCAAAGCGCGACCGGGCCCCCGCGGTGCCGAAGCCGGGCCCTCCGCGTGACTTGTCGACCCTGCGCTTCAGATGACTTCGACAACCTCATCGTTCCCCGCGCGCGACGGCGCGAGCCCTTCCTGGAGGAGGGCCGCTAGCGACACCACGGCGGCAGAGTCGAGGACCCGGCCGATCGGGAGATCGACTCCGAGATGCGCACGGACCTGATTCCGGAGCTGTATCGCCATGAGGGAATCGAACCCAAGCTCCAGGAGCGTGACCTCGACGTCCACCGCCGACGGTTGCTCGTATCCGAGGACCCCGGCGACCTGCCGGCGGAGATAGTCGACGAATAGGGCCAGCCGCTCCGCGGGCGGAGTCTGGCTGACCCGAAGGAGGATGCCCTGCTCCTCTTGGATGGGGCGGGGAGCCACGACCTGCGGGGCCACGCGCTCGAGGTAAGGGGGGACCTTCCCCCGGCACGCGGTCCGGACGAACTTCTCCCAGTGGACGGGGAAGACCCCGGACTCCGCGCGGCCTTCCGCGATTAGATCTCCGAGCAGGACGAGCGCCTCGTCCGGCCGGATCTCCCCCAGCCCACGGTCCCTCAGGATCGAATTGCGGTAGGCCTCCGGCAAGGTCATCGCCATGCCGACTTCACCCCACATCCCCCAGTTGACCGTGAGGCCAGCCAGGCCCGCGCGGACGCGGAAGTGCCCGAGCGCGTCCTCGAAGGCATTGCCCGCCGCGTAGATCGACTGCCCAGGGGACGCAAGGAGCGAAGCGGCCGACGAGAAGCAGACGAAGAAGTCGAGGGGCAGGTCGCGGGTCAGCCGGTGGAGGTTCCAGCTCCCCAGGACCTTCGCGTCCAGGACCTCGCGGCCGCGCTCCCATGTCTGGTCGACGATCGAAGAGCTCCCCATCGACCCCGCGGCATGGACGACTCCGCGGAGAGGGGGCATCGAGGAGGTGATGTGCTCGAGCGCGAGGGTCATGTCGCTCTCGCTCCTCACGTCCGCAGCGAGGGCGAGCACCCTCGCCCCTCGCGATTCCAGCCCGCGGATCTGTTCGCGCGCCGACTCGTCCGGACCACGCCGGCTCGTCAGGACGAGGTGGCGAGCACCCTCGTTCACCAGCCAGCGGGCGGCGCGGAGCCCGAGGCCGCCCACACCGCCGGTGACGAGGTACGTCGCGTCGGGCCGCACGCCGGGACGCCCCGACTCGGGACGCGGCCGGCGAACGAGACGGGCCACCAGCCGCGTCCCTCCCCTATAGGCCACATGGCACTCGCCGTCCGGGGTGCGCAGTTCCGCGCAGACCTGCGCGGCCCGATCCTCGACGGGGCCGGAGTCGAGATCGACCATGCCACCCCACAGCTCGGGATGCTCCGCTTGGAGCGCCTTGCCCAGCCCCAGCACCGGGGCCTGCGCGACCTGGATTTCGCAATCGCCCCGCGGGTGCGCCTGCGCGGTCACAATGTGGACCCGAGGCTTCTCGAAGCCCGGGGCCTCCGCCAGGGCCTGCACGAGGTGCATCACGCTCGCGCTGCCCAGCTCTTGAGCCGCCTCGAGCGAATCGAGGTCGAGCCCGCTCGAGGGAGAGGCGTCGAGGCTCCAGAGGTGGACGACACCCTGGAACCCCCCGTGGGGGCGCGTGTCCGCGAGAAGCCGAGCGAAATCCGCCCGACGGAGCGGGTCGAGAATGAAGCGGTCGGCGGAGAGTCGCCCGTACGCTCGGCCGTGGGTGGCGATCACGGCACGGCCACCCGCATCCTGGACGCGGCGGGCCACGGCCTCCCCGACGCCCTCCCCGTCTGCGAGGACCAGCCAGCGTCCGTGGGCCGCCGCCGAGTCGGGGGGCGTCCGCTCCCGCTCTTCCCAAGCCACCTCGTAGAGGCCGTGCGCGAGCGAGACCTCCGCGAACGGGGTCGGTTCCTCGATCGCGCGGAGGTTGATCCGCCTCCGCTCCTCCCTTCCGAGGTCGCTCCGCTTCTCGGCGTCGAGGAGCACGTAGCGCGCGACGCCCTGCGCGTGCAGCTTGCCGAGCCGGTCGTACGACTTGAGCGCGCGCAGGGCCGGCGACGGACCCGCCTCCGCCTCCAGCTCGGCGAGGTGGTCGTCGAAGGCGGGGTCGTGGAAGAAGTAGGAGATCTCGCGGCTGATGTCCACGCACCCGGTGACCACGAACTGGCTGTCCGCGAGCACTTCTGCCCATTCCACCGGAGTGGGGAACGTCGAGGAAATCGAGGCGTCCTCGATCGCGAAGCCCGTCCGGGAGACGAAATCGGCAAGGGCGAGGCGTCCTCCCTCGCGGAGGTGACGGGCGAGGTGGGCGAAGAGAGCCCCCTTGTCCGGGACGTGATGGGCGACCTCGAAGCCGAACGCCAGGTCGTACGTCTCGGGGAACTCGTCCCGGGAGCTGTCCCGCGTGTAGATCCGAACGCGCTCCGCGAGGCCGAGCCTCTCCACCTTCTTCCTCCCGACCTTCGCCTGCTCCGGGGATAGGGTGTAGCCGGTGGCCTCGACGTGGGGATGGCGCAGAGCCAGGGTGCAGAGGTCCGACCCATATCCGCACCCGAAGTCGAGCACCTTCCCGACGCGCTGGAAGTCGACCTTTCGGAAGAGGGCGTCCCTGAGCGTCCGTTGGCTGTCCAGAACGAGGCGAGCCCAGTCGGGATGTCTCTCGCCACGCACGAGGGCGAGGATCCAGGAGAACCCGGGAACGATCTCGGGGAAGGGGCCGAACGTCAGGTAGTCCTCGGTTCGCTCCTCGAGAGCGGAGGCCTCGAGCTGGGGCGTGAGCTTGCGAAGCGTGTCGTAGTAGTCGCCGACGACCTTCCCGTAGCCGTCGCCGGCCGCTGCAACCGACGGCGGCGCGACCCATGCGGGCTCTCCCGCGGGAGGGGCATCCACGAGGCGTCGCTTCCCGTGGAACGGATAGGTCGGCAGGGAAACCCTCGACCGGCCGTAGCCCTCGTCGAAGGCTCTCCAGTCGACGGCCACGCCGCCCACGTACATCTCGCCCAGGCTCGAAAGCACGCACTCCCAGTCGTCGCGGCCAGGCTGGAGGCTGGGCAGGAACGTGGTCGCGCCCCCAGGCAGGCAATCCGACGCCAGGCCGCAGAGGGTCGCGTCAGGGCCCACTTCGAGGATCAGGGCGCACCCCTTCGCGTCAACGGCGGCCACTCCCTCCGCGAACCGGACGGGCCGGCTGGCGTGGCTGACCCAGTACTCGGGCATCGTGAGCTCGGCGCTGGCTTCGGCTCCGGTGAGGTTGGAGACGATCGGGATCCTCGGCTCGTGGAGGCGAATGCCCCTCACGACGCGCTCGAACTCGGCCCTCATCGGATCCATGAGCGGCGAGTGGAACGCGTGGGAGACGGAGAGGGGGCTCGTCGCGATTCCCTGGCTCTCGAGATCCCGCGCCACGGCGTCCACCTCGCTCGCGCGCCCGGAGATCACCACGCGCTTGGGGCCGTCGAGGGCGGCGATGGAGACCAGAGGGGCGAAAGGCGCGATCGTCGCGGCGACCCGCGCCTCTTCGGCGGCAACGGCTACCATCCGGCCGTTGCGGGGCAGCTCGCCCATCAAGCGTCCTCGCTCCGCGACGAGTTTGAGCCCGTCCTCGAGGGAGAAGACGCCAGCCTGGCACGCGGCCACGTACTCTCCCACGCTGTGTCCGAGCACGCAGGCAGGCTCCACGCCCCAGCTCTTCCACATCTCGGCCAACGCGTACTCCAACGAGAAGAGGGCGGGCTGCGCGAAGCCTGTGACGTGGAGCGGCGAGTCCCCGTCCGGTGATGAGTGCATCAGCGGAAGGAGAGGGCTCCCGAGGAGCGGCGCGAGCACGTCGTCGCAGCGGTCGAAGGCGCGTCGGAAGGCGGGCTGGGTCTCGTAGAGACGTCCTCCCATGCCCGGGTACTGAGAGCCGTGTCCGGCGAACGCGAAGGCGATCCGCGGCGCGTCGAAGCCCCGGACCCGGCCCGCGACCACGCCCTGGCGCCGGCCCATCCCGAACGACGCGAGCTTCTCGCGCAGATCGTCGGTGGAGGCCGCGGACACGGCGAGGCGCTCACGGAAGTGAGAGCGCCCAAGGTTGGCCGTGTGGCACACGTCGCCTACGGGCTGGCCGGGGTGGAGCACGAGATGGTCGGCGAGACGCGCGGCCGCGCGGACGAGTCCATCCCCGTCCCGGGTCGAGAGGGTGAGAATGTGGCGGGGCCGTTCGGGATGCGTGGGGCGCCGTCGTGGGACGACTGGGGCCTCCCGCACGAGCAGGTGGGCGTTCGTTCCGCTCGCACCGAACGAGCTCACGCCCGCGTGCCGCGGGCGATCCCCCCGGCGCCAAGCCGCGAGCGAGGCGGCGACCCGGACCGGCAGGCGATCCCATGGGATCTCCGGGTTGGGGGTCTCGAAGTGCAGACTCGGCGGGATCTCCTCGTTCTCAAGAGACAGGACGACCTTGATCAGCGCGGCGATCCCCGCCGCGGACTCCAGGTGCCCGACGTTCGTCTTGACCGAGCCGATGAGGAGCGCGTCCTCGGGCGAGCGTCCCTCGCCGTAGCTGCTGCCGAGCGCGATCACCTCGATCGGGTCCCCGAGCGGGGTGCCCGTCCCGTGGGCCTCGACGTAGTGGACCTCGCGGGGGGAAAGCCGGGCCTGGGCGAGGGCGCGGCGCACCACGTCCTGCTGCGCCGGACCGTTCGGAACGGTCATGCCCGCCGTCCTCCCGTCCTGGTTGACCGCGGAGCCCACGATCACTGCCCGGATCGGGTCGCCGTCGCGAAGAGCGTCCGAGAGGCGCTTGAGGACGACAATTCCGCAACCTTCGCCCCGGCCGTACCCGTCGGCCGAGGCGTCGAAGGTCTTGCAGCGCCCGTCGGGCGCCAGGAATCCGCCCGCGGACAGCCAGACGAAGTTCTCTGGGCCGAGGATGACGTTGACGCCACCGGCGAGAGCGAGATCGGAGGCGCCCGTCCGCAGGCTCTGGCACGCGAGGTCCACGGTCACGAGCGACGCCGAGCATGCGGTGTCGACGGCGAGACTGGGACCGCGAAGGCCCAGCATGTAGGAGACGTGTCCCGCGGCCATGCTGTGGGTGTTCCCCACGAGGACGCCCGCGCCGAGCGCGGCCGGCGGACGGGAGGCGAGCCGGTGCCAGTAGTCGATCCCCCAGATACCCGCGAAGACGCCGGTACTCGTCCCTTCCAGGCTCAGCGGAGCGATCCCCGCATCCTCAAGGGCTTCCCAGCAGACGAGGTCGAGCAGCGCGAGCTGGGGGTCGCGCACGTCAGCGTCCTTGGGGGCGAGGCCGGTCACCGGGTCGAAATCGAGAAGGCAGTCCACGAATCCGCCGCGGCGAGTGACCGACTTCCCGGGGGTCCCGGGCCGAGGGTCGTAGTGGCGGGCGACATCGAATCGGTCGGCGGGAACCTCGGTGATCGCGTCGACGCCCAGACGGAGGTTCCGCCAGAACCGGGCGGGCGTGTTGGCGCCTCCCGGGAAGCGGCAGGCCATCCCCAGTATCGCCACGGGCTCTCGATGGCGGTCCTCGAGGGCGGCCACCCGCGCTCTCATGTCCTCGAGTGCGCGCAGGGCCCGCTTCAGCGGGGACTCTCCGTCGCCGCGATCCGGACTGGTACCCATTCAATACTCCATCTCGTCGAGCCGGCTCTGGAGGAGTGCCTCCGCCTCGCCCTCCGTGAGGTCCTCGATCCGAGCTTGCGCCCCTACGGGCGAGGTGACCTCGACCACCGTCGCCTTCGCCGCAAGTGCCCGTGAATCCACCATTCCCAGTTCGCGCTCCAGGTGATCGACGAGCGCATTGACGTTCGGACAGTCCATGGTGATCGTCGCGGGAAGCTGGCACTCGAGCCCCCGCTGCAGACGGTTCCTCAGCTCCAGCGCCAGGAGCGAGTCCATACCCATCGCCCAGAAGCCCTGACCTGGATCGACCCCCCCGGGTACGCGCGTCCCCAGCACCTCCGCCACCTCCTGCCGTAGGTACCGGGAGAGCCGCTCCCGGTGTTCCGCTGCGGGAGCTTCGCGGATCCGGGCGAGGACGCTCGTCCGTCCATCGGAGTCGGCAGAGTCGTCGGCTTGGGATCGCGCCACCTCCTCGAAGAAGGGGGAGCGAAGGCGCGGCTTCACGTGCCGGAAGTACTTCGCCCAGTCGACGGGCATGACGCCGGCATGGGGGACTCCCTCAGCCATCAGCGCAGCGAGGCAGGCGAGCGCGGCCTTCGGCTCGATCTCCCCCATTCCGCGGGCAGCGAGCTGCCGCCGCTGCCCGTCGGTGAGGTTCGCCGCCATCCCCGGGCCGGCCCAGGCACCCCAGCTGACGCTGACGGCGGGCAAGCCCTGGGCCCGCCGGTTGTGCGCGAGCGAGTCCAGGAACGCGTTGGCCGCGCCGTACGCGCCCCGTCCGGCCAGGCTGAGCAAGGACACGGACGACGAAAACAGGACGAAGAAATCCAGCGGGACGTGTCTCGTCTGCTCGTGGAGGTTCCACGACCCGTCCACCTTGGGAGCCATGACCTTCCGGAGTCGCTCGGCATCGAGCGACGTGAGCACACCGTCGTCCAGGACGCCTGCCGCGTTCACGATCCCCTTCAGCCCGGGTAACGAGGACGCGACGTCCCGGAGGAGCCGAGCCACGTCCTCGGGCTTCGAGACGTCGGCCTCCACGACGAGAACTTGTGCTCCCTGCTCCCGAAGCTTGCGAATGCCCTCGCGGGATCTCTCGTTCGGTCCGCGCCGACCCGCGAGCGCGATGTAGCGCGCCCCCGCGTCCACTAGCCATTGGGCGACTCGCTGCCCCAGAGCCCCAAGTCCCCCGACCACGAGGTAGGCACCGGCGCCGTCGATCTCGAGATCCACCGGCGGGGGAAGAGTTCGCCGAACCAGCCTCGCGACGAACCGCCCCTCTCCGCGGTAGGCGACGCCCAGCTCTCCCTCCGCATGCGACAGCTCTCCCGCGACGGCCTCGGCCAGCGAGTGGGGGCGGGGCCCGAAGGGCAGGTCTATCATCCCTCCCCACAGCTCCGGCATCTCCGCCGCGAGCGACCTCGCGAGACCACCGACCGCCGCGTGCGCGACCGCGAGGGGACGGGGCTCGGAGCCCGCGGGTTGCGCCCCCCGGGTCACGAGCCACAACCTCGGTTTCGTGGGCTCCGGAGACGCCGCGACCGACTGGACGACGTGCAGCACGCTCTCGACGCCGAGCCGCTGCTGTCGACGGATCGCCTCGACGTCGGGCTCCTCGTCGCGGTCAGCGGCGAGGCTCCACAAGTGCACGATACCCGTCAGGGGACCATCCGCCGACGCCTCCGCGTAGAGGCGCCGGGCATCCTCGCCACTCGCGGGATCGACCCGCCAACCCGAGGTGATGCGCTCGAACCGGGCGCCTGGAGCGACCGTGAGGCACGCGCCCCCCTCGGCCTCTATCCGCTCGCGAAGGGATTTCCCCACTCCCTCCGCGTCGGCGAAGATGAGCCATCGCCCCCGTGTGCCGGCGGCGCTCGTCGTTCGTACGGGACGCTCGACCTTTCTCCACTCGACTTCGTAGCAGGCTCCCGCGAGGGAAACCTCGGCGTACGACCTTGGTTGCGCGAGCGCATCGCGGTTCCGCCTCCGCACCTCCTCGAGCGGAAGGTCGCCGAGTCGTCGTGCCGCGATCAGCACGTAGAGCGCGAGCTTCTTCGAGAGGAGCTTGCCCAGCTGGTCGAAGGAGCGGAAGGCCGGCTCCACGCTCGGAGTCTCGCGACCCCTCAGGACGGCTGCGAGGTGCTCCTCGAAGCGCGGATCGTACAGCGAGTACGCGACCTCCCGGCTGATGTCCACGCACTCGGTCACGAGCAGCCGGTTGGCCGTCAGGAGCTCCTCCCACTCCCCCCGCGTCGCGAAGAAGGACGAAGTGCCGGGATGCTCGATGGGGAATGCAGTCGTGGAGACGAAGTCCGCGAGCAGCAGGTGTCCACCCTCCTTCAAGTGGCCGCCCACGTTCGCGAAGAGCGCCGCCTTGTCCCGGACGTGGTGCGCGACCTCGAAGCCGAAGACCACATCGTTGTCGCTCGGAAACGCGTCCCGGGCGCTGTCCTTCTTCTCGAACGTCACCCGCTCCTGGACCCCCTCCTCGCGGGCCCGGCGGCTCGCGAGCTCCACTTGCTTGTCGGAGAGGCTGTATCCGCAGAGCTGGAGATGAGGGTGCTTTCGGGCGAGGTCGATCAGGTCCGATCCGTAGCCGCAGCCGAAGTCGAGGACACGGCTCGAGCGGTCGAAGTCCACGTGGCGGAAGACGGTGGAGCGGATCTCGGCCTGGGCCTCTGCGAAGAGCCGGAACTGCTCGGGATGGGCCTCGGGGAAGGCAAAAGCCTCCACCCAGGAAAATCCGGGAACGGGCTCGGGGAAAGGGGCGAACGTGAGATATCGGAGGTCGGGAGCCGACTGGACCTCCGAGAAGGCATCGTAGAACTCCCTGACGGTATCGCCGGGGGCGGCCGACTCCCTCGCTGCCTCGCGGGGCTCTCCCTCTTCGAACCAGTAGCTCTTCCGCTCGAACGGGTAGCCGGGCAACGCCACTCTCCGTCCGCCGCTCCCCCGGTGGAATGCTGCCCAGTCGACGCCGGCCCCGCGAGCGTACATCCCGGCCAGGCTCCCGAGCAGGGTCTCGGACTCGGGGGCGTCACGCCGCATGCTCGGCAGCCACGTCCGGGGTGCGGCCTCGGGTTGCTGTCGTCCCAGGCCGAGGAGGGTGGCCCCGGGGCCGATCTCGAGGAAGGCTTCGATGCCGACCTGAAGGAGCGACTGCACGCCCTCGCCGAAGCGCACCGCCTCGCGCAGGTGACGGCGCCAGTAGCCCGGCGTCGTCACTTCCCCGGTGACCGGACGGCCCAGCAGGTTCGAGACGAAGAGCCGGTCCGGTGGGCGCAGCTCGACGCGGCTCGCCTCCGCCTCGAAAGCGTCGAGGATGGGCTCCATGAGGGGGGAGTGGAAGGCGTGGGAGACGGCGAGTGCCTTCGTCCTTACGCCCTCGGACTCCAGAGCCGCGGCGGCCGCGGCGACCGCCGAGGCACGGCCGGACAAGACCACCGCCCCCGGGCCGTTGAGGCACGCGATCGCGATCTCGTGCTCGTGCCCGGCGATCACGGCCGCCGCCCTCGTCGCCGTGGTGGCCGCAGCCACCATGGCGCCCGCCTCCTCCAGGCTGCCCATCAAGCGGCCGCGCGCGGCCACCAGCCGCAGCGCGTCGTCCAGCTTGAGGACGCCCGCGACGCAGGCGGCCGTGAACTCCCCGAGGCTATGGCCGATCACCGCCTCGGGCTCGACGCCCCAGGATTGCCAGAGCCGGGCCAGGGCGTACTCGACCGAAAAGAGGGCGGGCTGCAGTCTCGCCGTCTCCTTCAGGTCGGGAGGGTTGCCGCGGGGGTAGAGAACGGCCACGAGGGGAACGCCGCAGTCCTCACGCAGCACCGCGTCGCAGTGCTCGATGATCTCCCGGAAGACGGGCTCGCCGTCGAACAGCTCTCCCCCCATCCCCGGGTACTGCGCTCCCTGGCCGCTGAAAAGGAACGCCGTGCGCAAGCCCTGGTCTCCCGCCACTCCGAGCGAGGTGCGGGCGCGCCCGGGCTCCGTCGCGTCCGACGACGCGAATCGTCCGAGCTCCTCGACGAGCTCTTCCCGCTGCTCGAACACGACGGCGAGCCGGTGCTCGAGGTGGGGGCGTCCTACGGCGGCGGTGAAGCAGGCGTCGGCCAGGCGCAGCGGCGTGCGCGACCGGAGCCGCGCTTCGTAGGCCCGAGCGAGGGTCCGGAGCGCAGTCGGCGTGCGGGCGGACAGCGGAAGAACGTGGAGCGGTCGGGCGCGCCGATCCTCGGGCGAAGCCTCGGGCGGTGCTTCCTCGACGATCACGTGGGCGTTCGTCCCGCTGAGACCGAATGAGCTGACCCCGGCGCGACGCGGCCCCGCCGCGCTCCGCGTCCAGGGCCGCCCTTCCCGGGGGACGACCGCCGGGATCGCTTCGAGGGGGACGAGGGGGTTCGGCTTGCTGAGGTGCTGGTGCGGGGGAATCCGATCGTTCTGCAGCGAGAGCACCACCTTGATGAGGCCCGCGATTCCCGCCGCGGGTTCGATGTGTCCGACCGCGGTCTTGGCGGAGGTGATGATGAGAGGACGGTCGGCGGTCCGGCCCGGCCCGAAGACGCGGCCGAGCGCCTGCACCTCGATGGGATCGCCGATCAGCGTTCCCGTTCCATGGGCCTCGACGTGCGAGACGTCGAGGGGAGAGACGCCGGCCACGGCCAGCGCCTTCCGGATCACCGCCTCCTGGGCGTCGCCGTTCGGAGCGGTGAGCCCGTTGCTGGGCCCGTCCTGGTTGATGGCGGACCCCCGGACCACCGCGAGGATGCGATCGCCGTCCGCCTCGGCGTGCTCCAGCCGCTTGAGCACCACGACGCCGCACCCCTCGCCCCGCACGTATCCGTCCGCGGCCGCGTCGAACGTCTTGCACCGCCCGTCGGGCGCGAGGACCCGCAGCCGCGCGTAGACAAGGCTCATCTCGCGGGCGAGCATCAGGTTCACCCCGCACGCGAGCGCGACGTCGCACTCCCCCGCACGCAGGCTCTGCGACGCGAGATGCAGGGCGACGAGGGACGACGAGCAGGCGGTGTCCACGGACAGCGCGGGCCCGTGGAAGCCGTAGCAGTAGGCGAGACGCCCCGCCGCCACCGAGGCGAGGTTTCCCGACGTGAAGTGCGAATCGAACGCCTGGGGGGATCGCGTGAGGAGCTGGAGGACCTCGTAGTCGTGGGTGCAGATGCCCACGAACACTCCCGTGGGGCTGGACGCGAGCGACGTCGCGTCGATGCCCGCGTGCTCGAAGGCGTGCCACGACGTCTCGAGGAGGATCCGCTGCTGCGGATCCATGCTCCGCGCCTCCCGCGGGGAGATCCCGAAGAAGGCGGCGTCGAACCCGTCGACCTGGTCGAGGAATCCCCCGTAGCGGATGGCGGAAGCGACCGCGGGGTCGGCATCGCTGATCGGCAAGCGGGTCCAGCCCTTGCGCTGCGGGGGAGCCTCGCGGATGGCGTTCACGCCGTCACTCAGGAGCGCCCAGTATTCGTCGACGTCGTTCGCGCTGGCGAATCGGCAGGCCATGCCCACGATCGCGATGGAGTCGTCCGCGACGGCGGGGCGGGACGGGATCACCGTTCGGGCCGTCGCCGGGCGCACGGTCCGCGCCGCGCGCAGCCCGCCGGGGCGGGCCCTTGCCGTCTGCGGGGCCGCGGGCTCGCCGCGGTCGAGAGGTCCTGGGGCCGCGCCCTCCTGCGTTCCGAGGTGCTCGGCCACGGCCGCCGGGGTGCGATGTCGGAAGAAGAGCGTGGCGTCCAGCTCTCGTCCGAGCCGCCGCGCGAGCAGGGTCTTGAGCTCCGTGAGATCCATCGAGTCCAGGCCCATGTCCATCAGCGGCATGCCGGGGGCGAACGCGGGCTGCCGGCGGGGCCCGAGAACCTCGCGCACGGAGGCTTCCACCACCTGGGCCACTCGCCCCTCACCCAGCGCCGATGCCCGCGACTCCCCGGTCCTCGCTCCGGCGCGCCGATCCGCGAGGTCGTACTCGATCACGACGCCCCCACCATCGTTCTCGACATCCACGGGCCGGTAGCCGGAGACCACGCCGACGACCCGGGCGCCGTGGCGCGCGTGGAAGCGCAGGATCGGATCCTGCGGCTCGCCGCCCGCGGTACGGGCGTGGACGTACTCCGCGAAGGGAACGCCTCCCTCCTTCGCCCACTCCTTGCATCGGCTGATCCCCGCCACGCGCTCCACCCCCGGGAGGAGCTCCGCGCGCTGCAGCACGAACTCCAGGAGGTCATCGCCGAGCCCGAGGTCCTGGAATTCGGGATCCACGACGAGGCCGAGGAGCTGGATCACGGGGCCGCTCGGTTGGCGCAGGGAGGCGAGGTCCGCGTGCCGCGCGGACTGGAGGCGCGGCACGTCGGCGATGCGCTGGGAGTAGGCCGCGGCCGCGACCCGCCCCTCCCTCTCGACCACGAACTGCCCGGAAGGGTCGCCCTCGATCCGCGCCTGCAGCTCCTCCACAGTGGCCCGCAGGGGCCCGGACGTGGCTACCCGCTCGAGCTCGACCAACCCCGGGACGTCGTCGCTCTCGGCGGGGCGAATGACGTAGGGCCTCCGCTCGAGCCAGTTCAAGGTGATGCGCGCAAAAGGAAGGGTCTTGGGGTAGCGGCGCGAGCATCCTGCGCGCGGGAAAAGCCCCACCTCGGCGGCGGCGGTCACGAACTCCGCCGCCTCCACCAGGTACTGCATGGAGAACGCGTGGTAGGCGTCGAAATGAATGCTTTCGGTCGAGTCGAAGTAGGCATTCGCAACGTGCGAGTCGAGGTTGTGCACCTCGAGCACGACGAGGCCATGGCGATTCACCACCGCCGCCCAGCGCCCCAGGTGCTCCACCAGCGCCTGGATCATGACGGGGGGAGGGATGGACGCGCCGTGCGAGTCCACGTACACGCCGCGATGGCCGAACCGGCCGCGGCGGCGCGCGCGCTCTCCGTCCCCGGGGACGAATGGACGGTCGTGGTCGAGGAAGGAACGGATGTGGAGGACCGCCTCGGGATCGACGCCGCTCTCCCGGAAGGACGCGAGGAGGGCCGCGGGATCGCCGATGTCCCCTTGGAGCAGGACGTGGGGGAGGCCGTCCAGCGTGCGCCGGGTGGCGGCGAGCGCGGCCTCGTTGAAGTCGATGCCGATGAGGGTGAGGGGGTGCTCGCCGAGCGCTTTTCCCCTCCCCGTGCGGGCGCGCACCGTCTCGTAGACGCGCCTGAGGAACGTGCCGTCCCCACAGCCCATGTCCGCCACGTATCGCGGCTGCTCGGAGAGAGGCGAGCGATCGAAGATGGCGATGAGCATCTCGTCCACGTCCGCGAAGTATCGGTCGTGCTGGAAACCGCTGCTCGCCACGTTGAGCGTCCGATCGACGTGCCGCTCTTGGCCGGCCTCGTCCCGGTCGAAGACCTTGGCCGCGTCCCCGAAGAGGAGGGTGGGCATCCGGGAGAGCATGGGCGTGTAGGCGGCGAGCGTTCCGAGGATGAGAGCGCGGTCGAGGATGAAGCGTCCGACGTCGGTCAGCACGAACGCCTCCCCTTCGCGACCCGCCCAGCCGAGCGCCACGAAGAGGCCCTCCAGCTCCCCCCGCGAAGGAGAGGGCACGCGCGCGAGCACCTCGTCGGGCCCGCCGGCGAGAGCCCCCGTCCGCTCCAGAGCGGTGAGGACGCGTACCACCAACGTCCCGTCGAGGAGGTCCGCGACGCGGGGATTCCTCGTTCCCCAGCGTCGTCGCACACGCTCGATCCAGGGGCCGAGTCGCTCTCTCGCGCCCTCGCCGCGGAAGGTGCTCTCGAGAGGAAGCTGCAACGCCTCCACCGCGTACTCCGGCACCTCCCGCTCGTTCTCGGCGTCGTCGCCGAGGGCGACTCGCCCGTCCACCTCCACGAGCCAGCCCAGCGACTGGAGCAGCCGGAGGGCCGCCCGCAGATGACCCTCGTTCGCCCCCAGCTCCTTCACGAGATCGGAGACGGCAGCCGGCCCGCGAGCGCGCAGGAGCTCGAAGAGCCCCCGCTTGCGGCAGGCCACGACCACGGGCACCGTCACGTAGCCGTGGGCGTAGCGGTTGAGTGCTTCGAGCATGGACTCTCGTCTCCCTAGATCTCGATCTCGATCCGCTCCGTTGACGCCTCGGCGGGGGGGGGAGGCCGGAGCGCCCACTCGGCGGCCTGCAGTCGCGCCGCCAGCTCGGCCACGGTGGGCGCCTCGAAGACCGCTTCCAGCGGGAGCGCGACCTCGAACGCCCCCCGCACCCTGGACAGCATCCGGGCCGCGAAAAGCGAATGCCCCCCCAGCTCGAAGAAGTTGTCGTGCACACCCACCGCGTCGAGGCCGAGCAGCTCCTGCCAGATTTCGGCCAGGCGCCTCTCGCCCTCGCTCCGCGGCGCGACGTACTCGGCGCTCAGCCGGGGGCGGGGGCGCGCGGCGGCGGCGCGTTTGACGTCCTGGCCTGCAGTATCCTGCGGGCGGACCCAGCGCTCGAGACGAGCGGCGAGCGGGGTTGTCGACACCACCACGCGCTCCACGTCCCGCAATCGCAGGACGCGCTCGAAGACCGCGACTCCTTCTTCGGGCTTCAGGGTCGCCCCCTCCCGTGCCGCCTGGCGAGCCGCTCCCCGGACGGAGCGGCCGGGGAACTCCCACTGGTCCCAGTCCACGCTGACGAGATTCTGGCCCCTCCCCCGGTGCGCGGCCGCGAAAGCGTCCAGGAAGGCGTTGGCTCCCGCGTAGGCGGCATAGCCGACGCCCCCGAGGACACTGGACAACGACGAGGTGAGGAGGCAGAAATCAAGGGGCTCCTCGCCGATCGCCTCCGCGAGCGCGAAGAGGCCGTGGACCTTCGGAGCGAACTGACGCTCGCAGGCCCCGTGGTCCAGCTCGCGCAGCGTCCGGAAGGTGTCGGCGGAGAGCTCGCCCGCGGCATGGATGACGCCGTGGAGCGCGCCGTGGCGCTCGCGCGCGGCGCGGAGGACGGCCCGCATCTCCTCCGGGCTCGAAGCGTCCGCCGTCGCATAGAGCACGTCGGCTCCCGCGGCTTCGAGCGCCCGGACCCTGCGAATACGGAGCGCGGTCTCGTCGAGAGCGTCGTGAGAGGCCAGCCACGACTGCCAGCCTTCGCGGGGCGGCAGGGTCCGACGGCCGGTGAGGACGAGCCTCGCCTTCGCCGCCTGGGCCAGCACCGAGCCCAGCACGAATCCGACGTCGCCCAGGCCGCCCGTGATCAGGTACACGCCCCGTTCGCGGACGAGGGGAGCCGCTCGCTCCGCCAGCCCTCGCGGGATTGCCTCGTAGTGTTGGCCCCAGCGCCGCCCGCGCCGCCAGGCCACGACCGCGTCATCGCGCTCCCGCAGGAGCTCGGCGAGGACGGCCTGCGCGGCGGCGTCGGCGTCCATCGCCGTCTCCACCTCGACGGACGAGACCACGACGTCGTGGTGCTCCTGTCCGGCCACGCGGCAGAGAGCGAGCAGGGGCGCCTTCTCGGGCTCCAGGACCTCGCCGCCGACCACGTCGTGGAGACCTGCGGAGACGACGAGGAGAGCGAGCGGTCCATCGGACCGCCCGCGTACAACGTGGAGGAGGCTGTAGAAGCCGCGCTCGGAGGCGCGGCGGAAGCGGTCCGCCGGGGTTTTCGACCGGTCTACGGGATCGAGGCTCCAGAGGTGAACGACGGCCTCCGCCTTCCGCTGCCGCCCCTCGAGGTCGGCGAAGAGCGCCGTGTAGTCGCGGGGATCTGCAGGATCGACGACGTATCCTGTCTCCGGTGCGCCCGCGAACCCGGATCCGATCGCGACCGTGGTTACCTCCGCTCCGAGGCCGCGGAGACTCACGGCGACCCTCGCGCCCACGCCGCGCTCGTCCAGGAAGATGAGCACCCGTCGGGGCGGCGGCACGGGAACGCCCGGGAGACTGCGCTTCCAGACCGGGCGGTAGAGCCAGTCCCCGGGGACCCGCCCCGCCGCCTTCGGCCCCTCGGGAACCGGATCCACCCAGCACCTCTCCCGTTCGAACGGATACGTGGGCAAAGGCACGCGCCGGCGCCGCTCCGACGCGTGAAGCGCCGTCCAATCCGGCTCCACCCCCGCCCTCCAGAGGCCGCCCAGCAGCTCGAGGAGCCCCGCGCGCGTCACGGGGACGACCGGTCCGCCTCCGCCGCTCTCGAAACCATCGAGGAGCCGCCCGGAGCCGCCGTCGAGCTCCAAGCGAAGCACCCGCGCCATCGCATCCGGGCCCTCTCCGGCGACGGCCTCGAAGCGCACCCCCCACGACTCGAAGAGCCGGCCCATGGCATGCTCGATGCTGGCGCTCTCGAGCCGGCCCGCATCCCCGGCGCCACTGTTCTCACCGAAAGCGACCCGCGCGTCGCGGAAGACTGTCTCTTCCTTCCCGAGGTCGTCCCACGCACTCGAAGGCCCGGGCGGACCGTGCAGGACGAGGACGACGGGGGGATTCCTTCGCTCCACGGGCGCGGTCGGAGGCCGGAGGCCTCGGAGCGCGGTCGCCGCCTCCGCGAGGCTCGAGGAGACCACCGCCGTGCGATAGGCGAAGCTTCCCCGGCCGAGCTGCAGGGTGAAGGCGACGTCGGCGAGCTCGAGCTCCGGATGGGACTCCAGGTGCGCGGCCAATTTCTGCGCCGTCGCCGTCAGGGCGCTCGGTGTCTTCGCCGACACCACGAGGAGCTGATGGGTCCGGGCCGACGGCTCGGACCGCACGGCCGGTCCCTCCTCCACGATCACGTGGGCGTTCGTCCCTCCCACCCCGAAGGCGCTCACCCCGGCCCGCCGCGGGTTCTCGCCCCGCGGCCACTCCCGCAGCTTGTCGTTCACGAAGAACGGGCTGCCCGCGAAGTCGATGGCGGGATTCGCCGTCTCGAAGTGGAGGCTCGGCGGGATCTGCTCGTGCTTCAGCGACAGGATCGTCTTGACGAGACCGGCCACGCCCGCGGCCGCGTCGAGATGGCCGATGTTCGTCTTCACCGAGCCGAGGGCGCAGAAGCCCCGGCGCTGCGTACGGGTTCGGAAGGCCTTGATGAGCGCGCTCACCTCGACAGGATCGCCCGAGGTGCGTGCCCGTGCCGTGGGTCTCGACGTAGCCGATCGTTTCCGCGTCTACGCCGGCTGCGGAAAGCGCCTCCACCACCACCTCCGTCTGGCCGACGACTCCCGGCGCCGCGAAGCTGACCTTCAGGGAGCCGTCGTTGTTCACCGCCGAGCCGCGGATCACGGCATGCACCGTGTCCCCGTCCCGGAGCGCGTCCGCGAGGCGTCGGAGGACCACCACCCCCACGCCGTTGCCGAAGACCGTGCCGTCCGCTCGCGCGTCGAAGGCGCGGCAGCGTCCCTCGCCGGGAGAGGATGCTCCCCTCCTCGTAGAGGTATCCGCTATTCTGGGGCACGTAGACAGTCACCCCGCCGGCGAGGGTCACGTCGCTCTCGTAGTTCAGGAGGTTCTGGCTGGCGAGGTGGACGCCCACGAGCGACGTCGAGCAGAAGGTCTGCACCGCGCAGCACGCCCCCTTGAGGTTGAGCTTGTAGCCCACCATGGTGACGAGGGAGTCCTGCACGTTGAGGATGGTGGCCTGCATGTCGCCGAAGGCCTCCATCACCGGCCGGTTCTTGTAGAGGTTGTGGACGAGGTAGTTGCTGAAGCTCGCCCCCGCGAAGAGGCTGGCCCTCCCCGGGAGCCGCTCGGGGTCGTACCCCGCGTGCTCGAGCGCGCGAGCGGGCGCACTCGAGGAAGAGCCGAAGCTGGGGATCCAGGACCTCGGCTTCCCGCGGCGTGAAGCCGAAGAAGGCCGCGTCGAAGAGCTCCACGTCCTCGAGGATGGGCCGGGCCGGCACGTAGCGGGGATCCGCCAGGAGCTTCGCGTCCTCGCCGGCCGTCGCGGAGCTCCCGCTCGGAGAACCGCGTGATCGACTCCACGCCCGACGCGAGGTTCTTCCAGAAGGCGTCGAGGTCCGTCGCGCCCCGGGAACCGCCCGGCCATCCCCACCACGGCGATCTCGGATCCGTCGTACGCGGGCGCGGCCTGGCTCAACGAAGCTCCTCCATCCTCTCGGCCTGCCGGCGGTGGCGCTCCTCCTTGCGCTTCTTTCCCCGGTCGCTGCTCTGCTCGAGCCCCGGGAGCTCCTCGGTCTCTCCCCACCAGTCGGCTCAGGGACTCCACGGTGGGGCCCTCGAAGAGGGTGGCCACGGAGATCTCGGCGTTGAGCTCCGCCTTGATGCGCGTGATGACCTGGATGGCCAGGAGCGAGTGGCCGCCGAGGTCGAAGAAGTTGTCCTGGATGCCCACCTTCTCGACGCCGAGCAGGCTCCGCCCAGATGCGCGCGATGCTTCTGCTCGGTCGGCGTCTCCGGGAGCCACGTAGGCGTTCTGGAGATGGGGCCGCGGGATGGCGCGGGGCCTCCTCGCCTCTGCCGCGGTCGCCCTTGCGGCTCCTGCAGGACGTCCAGGCGCACCCACTGGTCCATGCGCGCTGCGAGGTCACCGGTGGAGACCACGACCTGGCCACGCCTCTGGCAGGTCGAGGAGGCGGGCGAAGGCGCCCACGCCCTCGGCGGTGCTCATCGCGAGCTGAGCGAGACCCGCCCGGCCCGGCCCTTCGTCGAGCGCCTCGCACGAGCCGCCACTCGTCCCAGTTCACGCTGATCCAGCCCGGGCCACGCCGGAGGTTGCGTGCGTGCGTGTAGGCGTCCATGAAGATGTTGGCGGCCGCGTAGGCGGCGTAGGCGAAGCCTCCGAGCACGCTGGAGAGCGACGAGGTGAGCATGCAGAAGTCGAGCTCGCGGCCCTCCAGGACCTCGTCGAGCACGAGAAGCCCCGCCACCTTGGGGTGGAACTGCTGCTCGCACTCCTCCGGCCGATCTCCCGGAAGGGCCGGAAGGTGTTCCCGCCCACGATGCCCGCGCCGTGGATCACGCCGTGGACGGCGCCGAAGCGCGCCTCGGCCTGTCGGAAGGCCTCTTCCATCTGGGCGCGGTCGCCGACGTCGGCGCTCACCATGAGCACCTCGGCCCCCGAGCTGCTCGAGCGCCTGCACGCGGAGCATCCGCTCGACTCATCGGATCCTGGTCGCCTCGCGCGTCGCCGCAGCGCGTCCCACTCGCGCGCGCTCGGGCAAGACGCGACCGCCCGGTCAGGACGAGCTTCGCCTTCACGGTGTGGGCCAGGTAGGCGGCGAGCGCGAAGGTGACGCCGCCGAGGCCGCCCGTGATGAGGTAGACACCGCCCTCGCGCAGCCGCGACGGCCGCCCCGTCGGGCCGGGCAACCGCAGGACGGCTCGAAGCCCAGCACGAAGCGCTGCTGCCGGCGAAGGGCCACCACCGCGCCCGGAGCGGTGCGAGCGGAGCTCGTCGAGGGCAGCGTCGAGGGCCGCGGGATCGGCCCAGGCGGACGCGTCGGGACCCTCCACGTCGAAGGCGGAGCAGGTGACGTCGTGCTGCTCTTGGGGGATCACCTGGAGCGAGACCCAGCACGGGCGACCTCTCGGGATGAGGCACGTCGCCCCGCAGCACTTCGTGCATCTGGCTCGTCAGCACCTTGAGCTGGAGGGGACTCGCTCCTGCCTGCGCGCCGCCAGCGCCTGGGCGAGGTGCAGAAGGCTGTAGTACCCGCGATCATTCGCGCGGGCCGTCGCCTCGGCGGTCAGTCGGTCTCGACGCTCCGCTCCCACGGACAGCCCGTGGACGACGCGGCCAATCGAGAGCGCCTCGTCCCCCAGCCTCTCCAGCAGCTGGTCGTAGTGAGCAGCGCTGACAGGGATCGATCGCGAACCCCGTGCGCGCGCTTCCCGAGAAAGCGGCCGCCCGGTCGCACGGTGACCACGCCGTCTCCCTGCTCGCGCAGACGGTCCACCAGGCGCTCGCCCAGGCTCCCGCTCGTCCACGAAGAAGAGCCACCGCTGAGCGCCGCTGGAGCCTCTTCCCGAGGACGCGATCTCCGAAGGGAGCGCCGACTTCCAGATCGGAAGGTAGAACCAGTCCGCCGGGATCTCTCTTGGCCGACGCGGAGCTGAACGCCCGTGTTCGGGTCGGGCTCGATCCAGTAGCGCTCGCGCTCGAAGGGGTAGGTCGGCAGCGTCGAGCGCGCCGCCGCTTCTCTCCCGCCGAAGACGCCGGGAGCGGACACCTCGCTTCCCGCCGCCCAAAGCCGGCCGAGGCCGGCGAGAAGGTACGCAAGGTCGGAGTCCTGCTTCCCGCGGATGGCGCAGCGAGGGGACGACGACCGGCGGGGCCGACGCTGGCCCGCGCCTGCTGGCGCGACGAAGGTGCCGAGCGTCGTTGCCCGGGCCCACCTCGAGGAGGATGCGCTCGGCATCCGCGGCCAGGGTCTCGATACCGCTGCGCGAAGGCGCACGGTCTCTCGCAGGTGGCGTACCCAGTACCCGGGATCGGTGGCCTCGGCCTCCCGTGATCCAGCCTCCGGTCAGGTTCGAGACATAGGGGCTTCGGGGCGGCGAAGCGTGACGCGCTCAGCGCTTCGCGGAAGGGTTCCAGGATCGGGTCCATCATCGCGGAGTGGAACGCGTGTGAGGTGTGGAGCCGGGTGGTCGGGCGGTCGCGCCGCTGCAGCTCCTCCTCGAGGGCTTCGATGGCAGGCGTCGGCCCCGACACGACGCAGAAGGAAGGGGCGTTGACCGCGGCGAGCGACAGCCCCTCGCGGAGCAGCCTCGCGCACCCGCGCCGCGGGGAGGGGAACCGCGAGCATCGACCCCGGGGGCATCGACTGCATGAGCCGACCTCGCTCGGCCACGAGGCGAAGCGCGTCCTCGAGGGAGAAGCACCCCGGCCAGATGCGCCGCCACGTATTCGCCGATGCTGTGGCCGATCATGGCCTGGGGCTCGACGCCCCAGCTCATCCAGAGCCGGGCCAGCGCGAACTCGACGGCGAAGAGCGCGGGCTGGGTGATCGCGGTCTGGTTCAGCCGTTCCGCCGCCTCCGCCGCTCCCCGCCGGGGAAGGGATAGAGGACGCTGCCGCAGGTCGAGGCCGAGGGGCCTCGCGAGCGCGCTCGCAGCAGGCGTCCAGGTGCTTGCCGGAAGACCGCCTCGCTGCTCGTAGAGGCCGCGGGCCATCGCCCACGTACTGCGCGCCCTGGCCGGGGAACATGAAGACGACCGGCCGTTCGCTGGCGCGGCTAGTAGGAGGTGAAGACCCGCTTGCGGATCGAGCCCTTCCAGGCGCGTCGGCGGCCCGCGCCGCGTCTCGGCCACGATCGACCCGTCCGGTGCTCGAAGCGTCGCCGCCCGGCGAGCAGGGTGTGGGCGACGTCCGCGAGGTTCTGCTCGGGGCTGCGTGCGAAGGTGATGGACGAGGCTCAGGGTCGGCCGCGTCCAGGGCGGACTCCGTCCGGGCCGAGAGCACCAGGAGCTGCGCGGGACGCGACGGGCCCCGAAACGGGCGCCGGGGGCGCCTCCTCGAGGATCACGTGGGCGTTGGTGCCGCCCACGCCCAGCGAGCTCACTCCCGCACGCAGCGGTCCTCCCGTCCGTCTTCCACTCCGCGAGCTGCGTGGTCACGGATAGAAGGGGCTCGTCTCGAAGTCGATCTTCGGGTTCGGCCGCTCGAAATGGACGAGGGGCGGGATCTCGCGGTGCTTCATCATCAGCACGGTCTTGACCAGGGCGGCGATTCCCGCCGCGCGGTCGAGGTGTCCGAAGTTGGCCTTGACCGATCCGATGGCGCAGTAGCCGCTTGCGGCTCGGTCCCGCGTCGCGGAAGGCCGGGTCAGGGCCTCGATCTCGATGGGGTCGCCGAGGGCGGTGGCCGTCCCGTGCGCCTCGACGTAGCTGATCGTGTCGGGCTGCACCTGGGCCATCGCCATGGCCTCCGCGATCGCCTTCGCCTGGCCCGACCACGCTGGGCGCGGTGTAGCCGGCCTTCTGGGCGCCGTCGTTGTTGATGGCGCTTCCGCGGATGACGGCGTGGATCGTGTCCCCGTCGGCCAGCGCGTCGGCCAGGCGCTTCAGCACGACGACCCCCACGCCGTTGCCGAAGACGGTGCCCGCGGCCTTCTCGTCGAAGCTCCGGCAGTGCCCGTCCGGCGAGAGGATCCCGCCCTCCTGGTAGACGTAGCCCGCCTTGAGGCCGACGTTGATGGAAGACGCCCCGGCCAGCGCCATGTCGCTCTCTCCGTTCAGCAGGCTCTGGCAGGCCAGGTGCACGGCGACCAGCGAGGTGGAGCAGAACGTCTGCACGGTGACCGCGGGCCCCGTGAGGTCGAACTTGTAGGCAGCGATGGTGGCGAGGCAGTCGCGGTCGTTGAAGACACCGAGCGACGACATGCCCGACCCCGCGCAGCGCATGGCCTCCGGGTTCCGGGAGCAGGTTGATCGTCAGGTAGGTGCTGAGGGCCGAGCCCGCGAACACGCCGATGCGGCCCGGGTACTGGGTGGCGTCGTAGCCCGCCGCCTCGAGGGCCGTCCAGGCGCACTCGAGGAAGAGGCGGACCTGGGGGTCCATGCCTTCCGCTTCCCGCGGGTTGAAGCCGAAGAAGCCGGCGTCGAACAGCTCGACGTCCTCGAGGAGCGGGGCGGCCTTGACGTGCGCCGTTCCGCGTTCGCACCACCGGAGGCTCCGGGCGAGAAGAACGTGATCGACTCCACGCCGTCGCGGAGGTTCTCCCAGAAACGCTCGAGCGTGGCGGCGCCCGGGACGCGGACGTCCATCCCCACGATCGCGACGTCGTTGAGGTGCTCGTCCCTGTCCACGCTCATGCCTGCACCTGGTCGGGGTCGAGACACCGGCGGGCCCGCCGCGCTGCTGACGGCGGCGGTTCTGCATCAGCTCGAGGCGGCGTGTCCGCACGCTGCTCCACGTCGTCGAGCGCCGCGGCCTTCGCCGGCGCCTCGCGCTCATCGCCGAGAGCCCGGGCCAGGAGGCCCACGGTGGGCGCCTCGTAGAAGGTCACGATGGGGACGTCCCGGCCCAGGCGCGCCTTGAGGAGCGCGACGACCTGGAGGGCGGTGAGCGAGTCGCCGCCCAGCTCGAAGAAGTTGTCGTTCACGCCGATCGCCGACCGCCCGAGGATCCGCTCCCAGCGTTCGATGATCAGCGCGCTCGAGGTCGTTGCCTCCGAGGCGGCGGCGGCGGCGGCCCTCGGCCCGCGACGGCGGCGGCGGCCTCGCGGGCGGCGCGCGGGCGGGCGTGGCCGCCTTCCGGTGCATGCGCCTGCAGCAGCCCGGGACGCACGTCCATGGTGAAGACCGCGACCTGGGGCAGCCCCGCCGCCAGGATGCGCTCGAGGGCGTCGACGCCCTCCGCGGAGGAGATGCCCACCTTCAGGCTGAAGTCGCGCGACGCCTGGAGGGCACCGGAGACCGCGGTGTTCACCGCCATGCCCGACTTCCCTCCACGCGTCCCAGTTCACGCGAGAGGGTGGGCGGATCCCGGTCGCCCGCCGAGCGCGGTGCGCGAAGGCGTCGAGGAAGGCGTTGGCGGCGCAGTAGTCGACCTGTCCGAAGCCGCCGACGACGGCCGCCGCCGACGAGCAGAGCAGCGAGGAAGTCGAGAGGCTCGTCCTTCAGCACCTGCCTCCAGGACGAGGGTTCCCTGGACCTTGGGGGCCATGACCCGTGCGCGGCCGCCTCGCGCTCCTTGAGCTGGATGATCCCGCCTCCCGCCACTCCCGCCGAATGGATCGACGCCCTTGGATCGGCCCGAAGCGGCGCCCGGGCCTGCCACGACGACTCTCGCCATGTCGTCGCGCACGGCCACGTCGGCGGCCAGTAGAGCGACTTCTGCCCCCTTCGCCTCGAGGTCCCGGACCTCCCGGATGCGCTGGCTGTCGCGTCCCGTCCGTGCCCTCGAGCCAGGAGTCCCACTCTTCTCGGCGGGCGGCAGCGGCGAGCGACCGGTGAGCACGAGCCGCGCCCGGTATCGCTCGGCGAGGTGCCGGGCGAGGACGAGCCCGATGCCTCCGAGGCCGCCGGTGACGAGGTAGACGCCCTGGTCACGCAGGGGACCGGCACCGTTCGGAGAGGCGAGCGGCGTCGGCTCCAGCGGACTGGACCCACCGGTGCGGCCCGCGATAGGCCACGACCTGGTCGGGCTGGCCGCTCACCGACGCTCGGCGAGCGATCCGGCGGACCCAGCGCCGTCTCCTCCGGAGAGCCCGCGCTCCGGGCAGCTCGATGTCGATGCTCCGGCAGGTGACGTTCGCAAGCTCCTGGGGAATCACCCGGCACGGGCCGAGGACCGTGGCCTTCTCGGGACACGTCAGCTCGCCGCCCGATCACGTCCTGCATGTGGTTGGTGACGACGGCGACGAGCTGAGAGACTGGCTTGATTGCGCTCGCGCCGAGGGCCTGGGCCAGGAAGAGCAGGCTGTAGAAGCCCGCGATCGAGGGTCTCCTCCAGATCGGGTCTCGCCCCGTCGGCGGTCAGGCCCCAGAGGTGCACGGACTGCATCGAGGGCGACTCTCCCGCCCGCACCGCCTTCATGAGACGGACGTAGTCGGCGCGCTGACGCGGGTCGATCTCGTATTCGCCCGGGCCCGCTGCCGCGGAAAGCCCCTCCCGCGCGCGCACGGTCACGACCGTCTGCGCCGACAGCGCGGAGCTGCCCGGACGAGCACGTCGCCAAAGCCCGTGTCGTCCAGGAAGACGAGCCAGCTCGACGCCGCCGTCGCGGGAAGGCGACGGGGACGAGGACCTGTGCGGGGAGCGAACCGGCGCCACGACGGCTGGTAGAACCAGTCCTGCAGCTCGCGCCGCTTCATCGAGAAGCCCTGTGATCAGCGCCTCGCTTCTCCTGGTGCTCGCGGTTGGGGCCCACGAAGTGACGTTGGCGCTCGAAGGGATAGGTGGGCAGCGCTACCCGCCGACGGCGCTCTCCAGCGTGCGCTCGCTCCCAGTCGACCTTGACCCCCGCGAGCCACAGCTTCCCCAGCGCACCCAGGAGCACGCTTCGATCCGAGCGGGCCTCGCGGGGCGAGCGAAGGCTCGTGTACCGCGACGGGCGCCCCCTCAGCGGTCGCGTGCAGGCGGACGAGCGACGCGAGCGTGTCCCCCGGCCCGACCTCGAGGAGGACCGGCCGCGCCTCGCTCCCGAGCAGGGTGGCGACACCGTCGGAGAAGCGCACGGCTCGACGGAGGTGCTGGACCCAGTAGTCGGGGTCCGTCGCCTCCGCCTCCGGTGATCCAGCCGACCCGTGAGGTTGGAGACGAACGGAATCCGCGGCGCTTCCCGTTTCGCTCGGCAGCACGCATTCCCGGAAGGCGGGGAGGATCGGATCCATCATCGCGGAGTGAAAGGCGTGCGACGTCTGGAGCCGGCGACGCGGCGATTCCGCGGCCGGCAAGCTCTCGCTCGAAACGATCGATGGCCTCCGTCGGGCCCGCGACCACGCACGCCGCGGGGGCGTTGACGCGTGGCCAGGTCGAGGTCCGGCGAGAGGAACGCCTTCACGGCGGCCTCGCCGAGGGGAACGGCGAGCATGGCCCCCGGAGGCACCGACTGCATCAGCCGTCCTCGCTCCGCCACGAGCGTCAGGGCGTCTTCGAGGGAGAAGACTCCCGCGAGGTGCGCGGCCACGTACTCGCCCACGCTGTGCCCGATCATGGCGACGGGCTCGAGACCCCAGGACATCCAGAGGCGCGCGAGCGCGTACTCGACCGCGAAAAGGGCGGGCTGGGTCAGGCGCGTCTGCCGGAGCTGTTCGCGCCGCCTCCGCCGCTGCCGATTCGGGAGCGAACAGAACCTCGCGGAGGTCGAGGCCAAGCGGCTCCCGCAGATGCGTGGCAGCAGGCATCCACGGCCTCCCGGAACAGCGGCTCCCCCTCGTAGAGCCCCGCGCCCATGCCCACGTACTGCGAGCCCTGGCCGGTGAACAGCAGCGCCACCGGCGCGCCCTGGCGGTCCTGGACGCCGCGCTCTCCAGGCGGGCGGGGTCCGCGAGAGCCGCGCGGCGCGTCCTCGACGTCCCGGGCCACCACGATGCGCCGGTGGTTGAAGACGCGCCGGCCCACCTGGAGCGTCAAGGCCACGTCCGCCAGGTTCAGGTCGCGGATGCGACGCGAGATGTGCGGCCAGGTTCCGCGTCGCCTGGTCGAGGCTGCTCGCGGTCTTGGCGGAGAGGACGAGGAGCTGGCCGGGGCGGGCCGCGTCGGTGGGGGCGAGCACCGGCGCCTCCTCGACGATGGCGTGGGCGTTCGTCCCCCCGATGCCGAAGGAGCTGAGCCCGGCGCGCCGCGGCCCCTCGCTCTTCCACTCCATCAGCTCGGAGGCTACGAAGAACGGGCTGTTCTCGAAGTCGATCTGCGGGTTCGGCGTCTCGAAGTGAAGGCTCTTGGGGATCTGCCCGTGCTCCAGCGCGAGCACCGTCTTGATGAGCCCGGCCACGCCGGCCGCGGCGTCGAGGTGGCCGATGTTCGTCTTCACGGACCCGATCGCGCAGAAGCGCTTGCGTCCGTCCACTTGCGCCAGGCCTTGGTCAGGCCGGCGATCTCCGCGGGATCGCCGAGCGCGGTGGCCGTGCCGTGGGCCTCGACGTAGCTGATGGTCTCCGGATTGACGTCCGCGGCCGAGAGCGCCTCCACGATGACCTCGGCCTGCCCGGTCGACGCTGGGCGCGGTGAAGCCCACCTTCATCGAGCCGTCGTTGTTGATGGCCGTGCCCGAGGATCACGGCGCGCACGTTGTCGCCGTCGCTCAGGGCGTCCTCGAGCCGCTTCAGCACCACCACGCCCAGCCCGTTGCCGAAGACCATCCCCTGCCCCTTTGCGTCGAAGGTCCGGGTGTGGCCGTCGGGGGAGAGGATGCCCCCCTCCTGGTACAGGTAGCCGGTGTTCTGGGAGAACGCGATGGTGACGCCGCCGGCGAGCGCCATGTCGCTCTCGCGGTTCAGCAGGCTCTGGCAGGCCAGGTGCACGGCCACCAGGGAGGTCGAGCAGAACGACTGCACGGCGAAGGCGGCCCCGCGAAGGTTGAGCTTGTAGGCGACCCGCGTGGCCAGCGAGTCGTTCATGTTGGCGAGGCCGATCTTCAGCGGACCCATGCTCTCGGTGAGCTCGCGGTCGCACTGGAGGAAGTTGCATCAGGTAGCTGCTCTGGCTGACTCCCGCCGCGACCGCCGATGGAGCCGGCGAAGCGCTCGCTGTCGTACCCCGCGTTCTCGAGCGCCTCCCAGCAGCACTCCAGGAAGAGCCGCTGCTGCGGGATCCAGGATCTGGGCCTCGCGGGGCGTGTAGCCGAAGAACGCCGCGTCGAAGAGCTCGACCCCGTCGAGGCGCGGCCGCGCCTTGACGAGCTCGGGTCGGTCCAGGAAGGCAGGGATGAACGCCGATCTCCTCCGCCCACTCTTCGGAGGTGATGCGCGCGACCTTCTCCTCGCCCTTGCGGAGGACTCTCCCAGAGCTCCTCGACGCTGCTCGCTCCGGGGAAGCGGCCCGACATGCCGATCACGGCGATCTCGGTGCCGCTCCTCTCACTCGACGGCTGCATCGGACGGCCTCCTCCCGCGGGCTTGCCTGCGGAGCTCGCCGCGCTCGCGGCCTTCCACCAGGCTCACGCCCGCACGACCGGAGACACGGATCTTTTGCCCGAGGGCGCGGACCGTCGGGGCCTCGAAGAGCGTCGGCACCGACAGGGCCACCGAGAACTCGCTCTTGAGCCGGCCCATCATGTGCACGGCGAGGAGGGAGGTTCCTCCGAGCTCGAAGAAGTTGTCGTCGAGGCCCACGCGATCCAGACCGAGCAGCCTTCCCCAGATCTCGGCGAGCCGCCGGTCCACCGCGTCTTCGGGCGACACGTAGACCGTCCCGAGCTCGGGGCGGGGATGCTGCTCGGACGAGGGCCTCTCGGCCGCCCCCTCCCCTTGGAGCGGTCCCACGAGCGTCCAGCGCTCGAGGCGCTCCCGGAGAGACGACGTCGAGACGATCACCTGCGGGACGGGGCCCACCCCGAGGATTCGGTCGAGGGCCTCGCCCCCCTCCGCGGGGCGGATGCCCGAGGCTCCCTCCCTCGACGTGGGCGCCGACGCGAACTGCCAGCCATCCCAGCCGACGCTCGTCCACCACCGCCGGCCGCGCCGATGCTGCCGCCGCGCGAAGGTATCGAGGTACTGGTTGGCGGCGGCGTAGGCGGAGAAGCCCAACCCTCCGAGGACAGTCGACAGTGAGCTGGTCAGGAGCACGAAGTCGAGCGGCTCATCGGCGAGCACGGCGTCCAGGACCTCGACCCCTCCCGCCTTCGGCCGCAGCTGCCGCTCGCAGCGGCTCGCCTCGAGCTGCGCCACCGGGCACAAGACGTCGGATCCGAGGTCACCGGCGGCGTGGATGACGCCGTTCAGCGTTCCGAACCGCTCGCGGACGGTGCGAAGGGCGCTCTCCATCTCCGCGCGATCCGCAACATCGGCCTTCACCACCAGGACCTCCGAGCCGAGGGCTTCGAGCGCCCGCACCGCACGAATGCGGTCCGCGGTCGCGTCGTCAGCGGAGGCGGAGCCAAGGTACGCGTCGCGGAGCGCCGGCTCGGGGAGCCGGCTGCGCCCGGTGAGGACGAGCCGGGCCTTCGCGGATCGCGCCAGGTGCTCGGCGAGGGCCAGGCCCACCTTGCCCAGCCCGCCCGTGATGAGATAGACGCCTCCCTTGCGCAGTCGACCCGACTCCGCGGCGGTGGTGGCCAGGGGCTCGAAAGACTCCGCCCACCGGTAGGGCCCGCGGCAGGCGACCACCGTGTCGGGCGCCCCGGGCGAAGCGAGTATCCTCGCCTGCCGCACGATCTCCCGGGCATCCGTCGCCTCCTCGACGTCGAGGTTGCTGCAGACGAGGAGCGGGTACTCCTGCGGCATCACCCGCAGCAGCCCGAGCACGGTCGATCGCGGTGGCGACAGGAGCTCGCTACCCGTCACGTCCTGCACCCCGCTGGTGACCACGGTGAGGGTGGTCCTGCGGTCCTGCCGCGGCCCGAGCGCCTGGCCGAGTCCCAGCACGCTCTCGAAGAGGGGATCGACGAGCGCGAATGCCGCGTCCCGGGAGGGAGACTGGATCGCCCCCTCCATGCCCCACAAATGGAGAAGGCGCGCGGGGACGCCTCCCGCCACCTCGAGCTCGTCGAAGAGCCGCTCGTTGTCGCTCTTCGAGAGAGGGTCCACTTGCCAGTCCCGCTCCCCGCGGCGCGCGTAGACGGGTCCCGGCCGGACCACGCTCACGTTCGCGCCGTCCGCACGCAGCCGCTCGACGACCGCGTCCCCGCGCGGGCCCCCCGCGAACACGCACCAATCGCCCCCGGCCGGAGGCTCTGGACTTGTCTCCAGCCGCTTCCACGACGGCGAGTGGAGCCATTGCGCGACGCCCGCGACCCGACTCGGCTCGGTGGGGCGGACCGCGGGGAGCGCGGGCGCTTCGATGGAGAAGCTCTGGCGCTCGAACGGGTAGGTCGGCAGCACCACTCGACGATGTCCGCGTGCCTTCTCGGTGAGATCGACGTCCGCGCCCGCCGTCCACAGGCGGGCCGCGGTCTGACGGATGAACAAGCCGTCCGCCATCGCCTCGCGCGGATGCCGCAGCGATTGCAGGGCGAGCGCCGGAGAACGGCGGGGGAATCGTCGGCGCGCGAGCGCAGTGAGGGAGGACCCCGGTCCCAGTTCCAGCAACACGCGGTCGGCCTCGCGGAGGATCTCGGCCAGGCCTTCCGCGAACCGGACGGTGCTCGCGAGGTGGCGCGTCCAGTACGCGGGGTCCGTCGCCTCCTCCGGCCGTATCCAGGTGCCCGTCACGTTCGATACGAACGGGATTCGGGGAGGCGAGAGGCGCACCCTGGCCAGCAACGCGGCGAACGGATCGAGCGCAGGGGCCATGAGGCCCGTATGGAACGCGTGCGAAGTCGCGAGGCGGGTATGGGGGAGCGTTTTTTTCTCGAGCGCTTCCGACAGGCGCGCGATCTCCTCGACGGGCCCGCCCACCACGCAAGCGTCGGGCCCGTTCACGGCGGAGAGTCCCAGTGATCCCACAAGGAGCGGGCGCACGGCATCCTCTCCAAGAGCGACCGCGAGCATCGCACCCCGCGGACAGGCCTGCATGAGACGACCGCGCTCGGCCACGAGGAGGAGGGCATCATCGAAGCTCATGACGCCGGCGAGGCACGCGGCCACGTACTCGCCGATGCTGTGCCCGAGCATGGCCTCGGGCTCGACGCCCCAGCTCGACCAGAGCCTGGCCAGGGCGTACTCCACGACGAAAAGCGCGGGCTGCGTGAAGCGGGTCTCGTCGAGCCGGGCCGCCGCCGACTGCGCGTCGCCGCGCTCCGGATGGAGGAGGCCGCGCAGGTCGAGACCGAGCCCGTCGCGCAGCCGCTCGGCGCAGGTGTCGACCTCGGCGCGATACACGGGCTCCGTGTCGTAGAGACCCCGTCCCATGTCCACGTACTGAGATCCCTGGCCGCTGAACAGGAAGGCGACGGACCGTCCTTCCTCGGGCGCCGTCCCGGTCCATACCGTCCGGGGGTCGCGCGTCGCGAGCGCCGCCTCCGCCTCCGAGAGCGTCGCCACCACCGCGGCCCGCCGGTGTCGGAAGCCGCGTCGGCCCACCGAGCGCGTGAAAGCCACGTCTCCCAGGTCCAACTCGGGGTGACGGCGCAGATGGGCGACAAGGTCGTCCGTAACGCGATCGAGGGCGGGAGCCGAGCGCGCGGAGAGCTTGAGCACCTCGGTCCGCTGCGTCCGAGCCCTCGCCGGCTCCGGAGGCGCCTCCTCCAGGACGAGGTGCACGTTGGTCCCTCCGATCCCGAAGGAGCTGATTCCCGCCCGCCTCGGGGAGGCGCTCTCTGGCCAAGGCCCGGTGCGGGTGTTCACGTAAAGAGGGCTGCGGCCGAAGTCGATCTGGGGGTTGGGAGAGCGGTAGTGGAGGCTCGGGACCATCTCCCGGTGCTGCAGCATGAGCACGACCTTGACGAGCCCGGCCACGCCCGCCGCACTGTCGAGATGGCCGATGTTCG
This sequence comes from uncultured Acidobacteriota bacterium, assembly GCA_963742595.1. GTDB lineage: Bacteria > Acidobacteriota > Vicinamibacteria > Fen-336 > Fen-336 > CAVPGH01. The sequence goes on from CAVUMT010000005.1 coordinate 1,664,144, forward strand.
TCTTCACCGACCCGATGGCGCAGCTCTCGGGCCGCGATGCTCCGGACGAGAGAACCTGCGTGAGCGCGGCGATCTCGATGGGATCGCCGAGCGGCGTCCCCGTGCCGTGGGCTTCGATGTAGCCGATGCTCTCGGGTTCGACGCTCGCCATGGCCATTGCCATGCGGACCACCATGGACTGGCCCGCGACGCCGGGGGCGGTGAATCCCACGCGGTTGGCCGCGTCGTTGTTCATCGCCCAGCCCCGGATCACGGCCCGTACGTGGTCACGGTCCCGTCGCGCGTCCGGGAGGCGCTTCAGGACCACCACCCCGACTCCATTACCCTTGACCGTCCCCGTGGCCTCCGCATCGAAGGCGCGGCAGTGCCCGTCACGGGAGAGGATCCCGTCGGGCTCGTAGACGTACCCGGTCTCCTGCGGGAGCGAGAGGGAGACGCCTCCCGCGAGGGCCATGTCGCATTCGCCGGCGAGAAGGCTCTGGCAGGCGAGGTGGACGGCGGAGAGCGACGTCGAGCAGGCCGTCTGCACCGTGACGGCGGGGCCCCGGAGGTCGAGCGCGTAGGCGACCCTCGTGGCCAGGAAGTCCACGCCCGTGGAGATCAGGCCCTGCATCGCGGACACGGCCTCGCGGAGCGCGGGGTTCAGGAGTATCCGCAGGTGATGCGCGCTGCGTCCGGCGCCGCCGAACACTCCGATGCTTCCCCGGTAGCGCCCGGGGTCGTATCCCGCGTCCTCGAGGGCGACCCAGGCCTGCTCCATGAACAGGCGATGCTGGGGATCCAGGGCCTGGGCTTCTCGTACGCCGATCCCGAAGAACGAAGCCTCGAAGGAATCCGGGTCCTCAAGAATTGCCCCCGCCCGTACGAAGCCGGAGTGGGCGAGCAGATCGGCGGTCACTCCCGACTCGCGCAGCACGTCGTCCTCGAAGAACGAGATCGACTCCACGCCGTCGCGGAGGTTGGCCCAGAACGTGTCCACGTCGACGGCACCCGGCACCCGACAGGCCATGCCGACGACCGCCACCCCGAGGTCGTCTTCGCCGACGGTCACGCCGCCCCCTCCGCCGCCTCGTCCCGAACCCGCCGGCGCTCCTCGCAGAGGGCGGCGAATTGCTCGAGGGTCTGGAAGATCAGCTCGCGCGGCCCGAGGCGAACACCGATCGTCCTCTCCAGGCGCGCGAGGACGCGCATGGACAGCAGGGAATGCCCGCCCACGTCGAAGAAGTTGTCGTAGATCGACAGCCGCTCGATCCCGAGCGCCTCCTGCCAGGCCGCCGCCACCAGGTGCTCCATCGGCGTGCGCGGCTCCACCCGGGGAGCCGCGCTGTCGGTCCGAGTTCCGACGAGATCCGCGAGGGCCCGCCGGTCGACCTTGCCGCTCGGAGTCCGCGGCAGCGAGTCGAGAGTGAGGAACGACGAAGGGACCAAGTGCGCGGGGAGCGTCCTCTTCAGGTGCTGGCGCAGCTCGGTGACCGTCGGCTGGAGTCCCGTCCCGAACACGACGTAGGCCACGAGCTGCCGGTCGTCACCGCGGCCCCGCCCCACCACCACCGCGGACTGGACGGCCTCGTGTTCCCGCAGCGCTGCCTCGATCTCGCCCGGTTCGATGCGGAAGCCCCGCAGCTTGAGCTGGTCGTCCAGCCTTCCCAGGTATTCGAAGGCGCCATCGGCGCGCGCCCGCCCGAGGTCACCGGTGCGGTACAGCCGGCTCCCGGGCTCGGTTGCGAACGGATCGGGGAGGAAGCGCTCGGCCGTGAGATCGGGCCGCTCGAGGTAGCCCCGGGCGAGGCCAACACCTCCGATGCACAGCTCACCCCGCACACCCACGGGCACGGGTTGCAGGTGACGGTCCAGGAGATAGACCCTCGTGTTGGCCACCGGGCGCCCGATCGGGACGCTCGCACCCACCTCGCCCACGCGGTGGACGATCGAGTAGATCGTCGTCTCGGTGGGCCCGTACATGTTCCAGACGGTGCCGCATCGCTCCCGGAGCGCCCGCGCGAGATCGGGGGTGAGAGCCTCGCCCCCGCTAATCGCCTTGAGCCCCGGACGGCCTCCCCACCCCGCCTCGACCAGCATTCGCCACGTCGCCGGGGTCGCCTGGAGAGCCGTCGCTCCGACCGCGTCCAGGAGCTGCGCGAGCGCTCGGGGATCGCTCGCCGTCTCGTGGTTCGCGATCTCGACCCGCGCTCCCGCGAGCAGCGGAAGGAGCATCTCCAGCGTCGCGATATCGAAGCCGAGCGTCGTCACCGCGACGAGGACGTCGTCGTCCGCGAGCTCGACCTCCCGTTCCATCGAAGCCACGACGTTGCGCAGAGCACGGTGCGTGACTCCCACGCCCTTGGGTCGTCCGGTCGAACCCGAGGTGAAGATCACATAGGCGAGGTCCTCGTCGGCGGCGCGGACGGCGCTCAGGGAGCCGTCGTCCTCGGGTCCGTCCAACGAGAGGAGCGCGGCGCCGGAGGCGGGAAGGCGGTCCCGGAGCCCCTCCTCCGTGAGGATGGCGGCGGGCCGTGCATCCGCGAGCATGACGCGCAGGCGGTCCGGGGGGAACGCCGGATCGAGCGGCACGTAGCCAGCTCCTGCTTTCAAGATCCCCATCAGTCCGACGGCCAGCGAAGCGGAACGCCCCGCGTGGAGCCCGACGAGCGCGCCCGGCCCCACCCCCCGCTTCTGCAAGCGCGCTGCGAGCCGCTCGGCACGGCGGCGGAGCTCGGCATACGTGAAGCTCTCCTTGCCGCAGGAGACGGCCACGGAGGCGGGCCGGCGCCCGGCCTGGGCCTCGAACTGCTCGTGCAGGGGCCGCGCGGGTACGGGAGCGGGCGTCTCGCTGCCCGTCGCGAGCGCACGGCGCTCCTCCTCGGGGGGGAAGGGGATTTCGGAGAGCCGGCGCTTGGCATCCGCCGCTACTCCTTCGAGCAAGAGCGCGTAGCGGTCCCGCAGGGACGCGGCCGTGGATGCGTCGAAGAGATCGGTGTTGTACTCGATCGTGCCCGAGAAGCCCCGCTCGGTCTGGGTGAGGTAGAAGCTCAGGTCGAATGCGGCGGTGCCCCGATCGCCGATGACGCCCGAGGGCTCTTTCCCCACGAGCGCCTCGAGAGGGGTGTTCTGCATGACGAAGAGGACCTGGAAGAGGGGAGAGCGACTGAGGTCGCGCTCCGGCTTCAGCTCCTCCACGAGCTTCTCGAACGGCAGGTCTCCGTGGGCGTGGGCCTCGAGCACCGTCCTCCGCACGCGGTCGAGCAGCTCCCGGACCGTGGGGTCTCCGGAGAGATCGGTGCGAAGCACCAGGCTGTTCACGAACATCCCCAGCATCGGCTCCGTCTCCAGGAGCATGCGGTTGCCGTTCGCGGTGCCCACGACGATGTCCTCCACGCCCGTGTGACGGGCGAGCAGGGCCTTGAACGCGGCGAGGAGGGTCATGAAGACGGTGACGCCTTCGGCGCGGCTCCGCCGGATCACAACTTCCGCGAGCTCCTTCGGGAGTTCGAAGTCTAGGTTGGCGCCCCGGAAGGTCTCGACGGGAGGGCGTGGCCGATCGGTGGGCAGCTCGAGCGCGGGGGGTGCTCCGCGGAGCCGCTCCTTCCAATAGGAGAGCTGGCGTTCGAGCACCTCGCCGGAAAGCCACTCGCGCTGCCAGCTCGCGAAGTCCGCGTACTGGAACCGCGGCTCCGCGAGGGGAGAGGGACGTCCGGCGGAAAAGGCCGCGTAGACGTTCAGCACCTCCTCGACGAGAAGCGCGATCGACCAGCCGTCCGTGACGAGGTGATGCTGGGTCAAGAGCAGGCGGTGCCGGGACGATGCGAACCGCAGCAGACGAACGCGGAGGAGTGGACCGCGCTCGATGTCGAAGGGGCGCCGGACCTCCTCGGTGGCTCGGCGCGCCGCCTCTGCGGCCCGTTCGGTCTCCGCGAGGGAGGAGAGGTCGTCCACGGGCAGGCTCACCGGAGCCGGGGGCAGGATGAGCTGCACCGGCCGTCCCTCGCGGTCCTCGAAGCGCGTGCGCAGGGGCTCGTGCCGGCGCACAATCTCGGTCAGCGTCCGCTCCAGCGCGGGGATGTCCAGGTCGCCGGAAGGGAAGGAGACCCCGGCCTGGAGGTTGTAGACGACGCTCTCCGGGTCCAGCCTCTGCAGGAACCAGAGCCTCTCCTGCGCGAAGGACAGCGGAAGGTCGCCCCCTCTCGGGACGACGGACAACCCCCTCCCGGGAGGTACGGCGTTCTCGGCCGAACGCAGGAAGGAGAGGATCTCCTCCTTGCGGCGCGTCAGCTCCTGCTGCAGGTCCGCCGTGAGCGCCTCGCGAGGGGCGTTGAGGCACAAGCGGCCCGCCTCCGCGCGGCAATGCACGTCGCGAGCCCGGAGGGCGGAAAGGAAGTCCGCGGTCGTCATCGCGGACACCGCCTTCGCCCCCTCGACGCTCGCGGAGGGCTCAAACATCGATCGACTCCCCGGAAACCGTCCGATCCCGCATCTCGCGACGGCGTTGGAGCCGGCTCCGTCCGTCCCGGAGCCTCTCCGCGATGGCCCGGCGGTCCTCGCTCCGCTCTTCGTCGCGATCCGCCCGAGCGCTACGTCGGAGGTGGGCGGCGAGGGCCCCGACCGTGGGGTGCTCGAAGAGCTCGACCATGGCGAGGGCGCGATCCGGGAAGGCGGCGCGGAGGCGCCGGTGCACCTGGATGAGCAGCATCGAGTGTCCGCCGAGGTCGAAGAAGTTCTCGCGAGCCCCCACGCGCTCGATTCCGAGCACTTCCTGCCAGATTCCGGCGATCCTCCGTTCGACCTCGCCACGCGGCGCCTCGTATCCGGGGTGAGCGTCCCTTGAAGGAGACGGGAGCGCACGACGGTCGACCTTGCCGTTCGGGGACACGGGAAGGAGGGGTAGCAGCACGAAAGCCGAGGGGACCATCACCGAGGGCAGCTCGGCCTCGAGGTGCCGGACCATGTCGTCGATTTCCACGGGCCCCCGGGGAACGACGTAGGCGGCGAGCCGAGGATCGCCGGGGGTGTCCTCGCGGAGGATGACGACGCACTCCTTCACCGCGGGATGAGTGCCGAGGACCGCCTCGATCTCCCCCAGCTCGATCCGTATGCCCCGTACCTTGACCTGCTCGTCCGTGCGGCCCAGGAATTCGATGCTTCCATCCGGGCGATAGCGGCCCCGGTCCCCGGTCCTGTACAGCCGTCCTCCCGGTTGCTCCGCGAACGGATCGGGTGCGAACCGCTCGGCGGTCAGGTCCGGACGCCCGAGGTAGCCGCGAGCGAGCCCGTCGCCGCCGAGGTACAGCTCTCCAGCCACTCCGACGGGGACGGGCCGGAGCGCTGCGTCCAGCACGTAGACCCGAGCGTTGTCGACGGGGCGCCCGATGGGGGGATCGGTCGCGTCGATCTCCGCCGGATTGACCCGTCCCCACGTCGCCACCACCGTCCCTTCCGTAGGGCCGTAGTGGTTGAACACCGGGCAGGACGTCTCCCGCAAGCGGGACCGATGGAGCTTGTCCCCCCCGGTCAGCAGGGCGCGCAGGCGCCCTCCACTCCATTTCTCCTGCAGGACGGCTTCCGCGAGAGGCGTGGGCAGGAAGCACAACGTGATCTCCAGCTCGGAGAGCCACCGCACGAGCATCGAGGGGTCGGCTCGCGTGTCCTCGTCGGGGACGTGTACGCTCGCTCCCGCGGCCAGGTAGGGCCACAGCTCCCACACGGACGCGTCGAAGCCGGGAGCCGCCACGAGGGTCGCGCGGTCCGCGGGTGTGACTTCGTAGACGCGCTGGTGCCAGGCCACCAAGTTCCGGAGGCTGTCGTGCGTGATCTCCACTCCCTTGGGGCGGCCCGTGGAGCCCGAGGTGTAGATCACATAGGCGAGATTGCCGCCCTCCACCTTCACTTCGAGGTCGGCGTCGCTCTCCCGGAAGCACTCGCTTTCGTCGTCATCGAGGGAAAGGACCGGTGTCTCGGTGGCGGGCAGTACCCCCCGCGTTCCCGACTGCGCCAGGAGGACCGCGACCCGCGAGTCACGCAGGATGAACGCCAGTCGCTCTCGCGGGTAGGCGGCGTCCAACGGCACGTAGGCCCCTCCCGCCTTCAGGATGGCCAGGAGCGCGACCACCATCTCCGCCGACCGGTCGGCGCACACTCCGACCCGGACCTCGGGTCCCACCCCCAACTTCCGGAGGACGCGGGCGAGACGGTTCGCCCGGCGATTCACGTCGGAGTAGCTTCGGCGCTCACCTCCACTCGCCACGGCGATCGCATCCGGAGCCCGCTTCGCCCATCGTTCGAAGGCCTCGGTCACGCTCTCCACATGCGGGAGCTCGCGCCTCGTCTCGTTCCACTCCACCACCAGGTGTCGCCTCTCCGCCGGCGTCAGGACCGCGAGCTCGGACACCCTCCGGTCCGGATGGGCCACCGCGTCCTCGAGCAGCGTCCGGTAGCTCCCCACCATGCGCTCGATGGTGCCGGTGTCGAAGAGGTCCTTGCGGAAGAGAGAAGCCACGTTGACGCCGTCCGCCCGCTCGGAGACGTGGAGCTCCCAATCCAGGCGTGTCTGGACGCTCCCCCCGTCGAGGAGCCGGAGGGTCAGACCGGGGAGCGGCACCACATCGAGCGGAGCGCTCTGCAGCGCGAACATCACCTGGAAGAGCGGATTGCGAGTGAGGTCGCGCTCCGGATGCAGCTCCTCCACGAGCCTCTCGAAGGGCAAGTCCGGGTTCGCGTAGGCCCCCAGCGTCGTCTCTCTCGCGCGCGCGAGAAGTTCCCGGAAGGTGGGATCCCCATCGAGGCGTCCGCGCAGCACGAGGCTATTCACGAAAAAGCCGACGAGGCCCTCCACTTCCCGCCGCGTCCGCCCGGCGATGGGAGAACCCACCACCACGTCCTCCTGCCCCGTGTAGCGCGAGAGCAACGCCTGGAATCCCGCGAGCAGGGTCATGAAGAGCGTCGCGCCCTCCCGCCGGCCGAGCTCCCTCAGCGCTTCCGCGACTCCGGCGGGGAGGAGCGCGGCGTGCGCTCCCGCCTCGTGCCGCGGCACGGCCGGGCGGGGACGGTCGATGGGCAGCTCCAAGACAGGCAAGGGACCCGCCAGCCGCTCCCTCCAATACGCAAGCTGCGACTCGAGCACGCCGGCCTGCATCCACTCGCGCTGCCAGGCCGCGAAGTCCGAATACTGCACCGGCAGATCCGGCAGCGGTGAGGGATTGCCGCCGACGAACGCTTCGTAGAGGGCGGCCAGCTCCCGCAGGAAGACACCCACCGACCAGCCGTCGAAGACGATGTGATGGACCTCGAAGAGCAGGATGTGGCGAGTCGGTTCGACCCTCAGCAGCTTCAGGCGCACGAGCGGTCCGGCGGCGAGGTCGAACGGCTGCCCGACCTCCGAGGAGTTCACGCGGCGCAGCTCCGCTTCGCGTTCGCCCTCCTCGAGCCCCGAGAGGTCGATGAGGGGAACCTCGAAAGGTCTCCAGGGGGCGACGTGCTGCACCGGCAGCCCCTCCGCGAGCGGGAAAGTGGTACGTAGCGCCTCGTGGCGCCTCACGATCTCGTTGAGCGCCCGCACGAGCGCGGAGACATCGAGCGCCCCCTCGAGCCACCAGCTCGAGACGCAGTTGTAGAGCGTGTCCCCGGCCCGGACCTGGCTCAGGAACCAGAGACGCTGCTGCGCGAACGAGAGCGGGCGCGGATCCGAGGCGCGGCGCGGTCGGATGACGGCGAGCGCCACGTCCCCGGACTGCGCCCTGAGCAGCCGGTCCAGGACGGCCCGCTTCTCGGGGGAAAGCTCGGAGATCCGGGCGACGAGCCCGTCGCGCAGGTTCTTCAATTCGGCGTCCCTCCGACACGCGAGCTCGTAGCGCCCGGGTCCACTTTCTCCCGCTGCTCGAGCATCCGGCCGACCTCCTGCTCGGACAGCCCGGCCACGCGGACGAGGACTTCCGCGACCTGGACGAAGCGGGCTCCTCGCTTGGGATCGGCCTCGAGCGCCGCCGCCAACTCAGCCACGGTCGGCGCCTCGAAGAGCAACCGCAGCGGCACCTCCGCCCGGAACGAGTCCCGCAGGCGGGAGGCCACCTGGGTCGCGAGGAGGGAATGCCCCCCGAGCCCGAAGAAGCTATCGTTCGTCCCCACCTGCTCGAGTCCGAGGACGTCGGCAAACGCCGCCGCAACCACCTTCTCAAGTGCGGTCCTGGGCGCCACGTACTGATGCGTGGTCTCCGGGCGTGCGCTGTCCGGCGCGGGCAGGGCCTCGCGGTCCGGCTTGCCGTTCGGAGTCAGGGGAAGCGAGTCGAGCACGACGAACGCGGATGGGACCATGTATTCTGGCAGGGTCTGCTCGAGATACTTGCGGAGCTCGGGCACCGCCTTTCGCTGAACCACGCTCCGCAGCGGGTCGTTGGCGAAGCTCTGCCACGGACGAATCGACACGATCCGGGGCGCGTCGGAGTCCGCGCGACTCTCGACGGCGACGGCCGAGGCCCGGCGGCGAAACACCGCGTCGTAGGCGCCCGGTCCCCCGCTTCGCGACCAGCCGATCTCGACGACGTATCCAAGGAGGTCGCCGAGGGCCCACAGGTCCTCGGGGTCCACTGCCGAGTCGGGCGCCTCTCCGCTCAGGTCGCCGAGGGTCTCGGGGCCCGGCGCGCCGTCCATCCACTCCAGCAGCCGGCTCTCGAACCCGAGGCGACCGTTCGGCACGCCCGAGACCGCCAGCGCCTCCGGGGCTTCCTCGCGAAGCCGCTGGGCGAGCCTCTCCACGGTGAGACCGCGGCCCGTCCAGGCGACCCGCTCGACCTCTCCGCCCCGGACCGCGCCCTCCACCTCCAGCACGACGTCGAAACGGAAGCGCGTCAGCTCGTTGTGGGGGCGGCCTCTCTTGAGGAGGACGCGGACCCCGGTCACTCGGGGGTGGCGCGACGCGAAGGCCTGGAACAGCTCGGGATCAAGGACGAGCTCCTCCTCCTGCATCGCGGCCTTGCGCACCCTCTCCCGCAGGTCATCACGCCCGAGCGACTCCGGAGCGCGGTGCGCCTGCACCGACGCGTGGTAGGCCTTCAGGAGCGGCAGGCTCCGCAGGTCCCCGAGGAACACGAAGCCGCCGGGAGCCACCGTATCAAGCGCGCCCTCGAGCACGGCGAGGAGGTAGTCGACTCCCGGGAAGTACTGAGCGACCGAGTTCAGGACGACCGCGTCGTAGGACGCCGCCGAAACCCCATTGAAGTCGTCGGCGCGGTGGCAGGCGAGGCTCACCTGGGGAAGGGAGCGCGAGGAAAGCACGCCGGCGAGCTGCCGAATCGCGGCCAACGAGAAGTCGCGGCCGTCGTAGCGCCGGCACCCGGGAGCGACCCGGAGAAGGATGAGCCCGGCGCCGCATCCGATCTCGAGCACACGGGACGGAGTGCGCTCGGCGATGCGCGCGCACGTCGCGTCCGCCCACTCCGCCATCTCCTCGGAGGGAATGGGCTCGCCGGTATAGCTGCTGTTCCATCCCGTGAAGTTCGTCGCGGGGTCGACGGCTTCCGCGGCCCGTCCGTAGGTGTCCTCGTAGAGGACCTGCCACTGGGTGATCTGGCCCTCCCGGAGCTCGTCCTTCGCGTCGACGAACGCTTCGGAGTCCTTGAGGACGACGTATCCGACGAGCCGACGGTCGCCCGCCACGTCCTCGCGCGCCAGCACTACGGACTCCCGGACCGCGCCGTGCTGGCTCAGAACCGCTTCGATCTCCCCCAGCTCGATGCGATAGCCCCGGACCTTGACCTGGTGGTCGAGCCGACCGAGGTACTCGAGCTGCCCGCCCGCGCCCCAGCGGGCGAGGTCGCCGCTCCGGTAAAGGCGGCTGCCCGGAGGTCCGAAGGGATCGGGGACGAAACGCTCCGCAGTGAGGTCCGGTCTCTTCCAATACCCACGGGCGACGCCGGCTCCCCCTATGAAGAGCTCGCCCGGCACCCCGTCCGGTACCAGCTCGAGCGACGGCCCGAGCACGTACAGCCGGGTATTGGCGATGGGCGTGCCGATGGGAACGGCTCCCGCCCGGTTCTCGTCGGGGGGCAGCTCGTACACGCAGCAGCCGACGACCGTTTCCGTCGGACCGTACTCGTTGATCAGACGCGTGGCGGGTGCGTAGGTGCGCCAGAGACGGAGACTCTCGGCGAACAGGGCCTCTCCGCCGATGACGATCGAGCGCGTGCGCCCCTTCGCCTCGGAGGCGTCGATCGAGTGCGCCAGCAGCTCGAGGTGCGCAGGAGTGATCTTGAGCAGGCTCAGGTCGCCCGCCGCGCGCACGGCGTCGGAAAGAGCTTCGATGTCCTCGGTCTCGGGGAGAAGGCGCACCGGCTGCCCGGAGACGAGGGGATGGAAAAGGCTCGTGATGGTGAGGTCGAACGCGATGGAGGAGTGGACGATCGTTCCCGAGGCCCCCGGAGCGGCGTAGGCGCGGGCGGCCCAGCTCAGGTAGTTGACGAGACCGCGGTGCGTGATCATCGCCCCCTTGGGGCGTCCCGTGGAGCCCGAGGTGTACATGAGGTAGGCGAGGCTCTCCGGGTGGGACCGGAGCGGAGGGTTCTCCCCCCCTTCGCCGGCGAGGGCCTCCGCGTCCCCGTCGGTGCAGACGACCTCGGCTGTGGTATCCGGCATCAGCGCCTGCAGCCGTTGCTGGGTGAGCACGAGGGAAGCCTCGGCGTCCGTCACCATGAAGGCGAGTCGCTCCTCGGGGTAGGTGGGGTCGAGGGGAACGTAGGCGGCTCCCGCCTTCAGGACGCCGAGGAGGGCCACCACCATGTCGATCGACCGCTCCATGCAGACGGCGACTCGCGACTCCGGACCCACTCCCCGGCCACGCAGACCGTGCGCGAGGCGGTTGGCGCGGCGGTTGAGCTCGCCGAACGAGAGACGGCGTCCCGCAGCCTCGACGGCGATGGCGTCCGGGGTGAGCGCGGCCTGGTCCTCGAAGAGCTGGTGGGCGCACGTCCGGGCGGACGGAGGAGCGTCGGTCCGATTGCGCTCCCCAAGGAGCGTCTCGGTCTCGCGCTCGGTCAGGAGCGGAAGCTCGGACAGCCGGACGTCCGGTGCCGCGGCCGCCCCCTCGAGCACCGTGTGGAAGTGCCCGGCCATCCGAGCGATGGTCGACTCGTCGAAGAGATCGGTCTTGTACGTGAAGAGGCACAGCAGGCCGTGCGCGGACTCCCACAGGTGCAGTTCGATGTCGAATCGCGTCGCCTTCACTCCGGCGTCCAGGAAGCCGACGGTGAGGCCCCCGAGCGCCATGTCCCCCATGGGCGCGTTCTGGAGCGCGAAGCTCACCTGGAAGAGCGGATTCCGGCTCATGTCACGGTCCGGCTGCAGCTCCTCGACGATCTTCTCGAAGGGCACGTCCTGGTGCGCGAAAGCCCCGAGGGTGGTCTCCCGCACGCGGCCGAGCAGCTCGCGGAACGTCGGGTCGCCCGAGAGGTCGGTACGCATCACCAGGCTGTTCACGAAGAAGCCGATCAGCCCCTCGATCTCGCTGCGATTGCGGTTCGCGATCGGGGATCCCACCACGAGGTCGTCCTGGTGCGTGTAGCGCCGCAACACGACGAGGAACGCGGCGAGCAGGGTCATGAAAAGCGTGCCGCCCTCGGCCCGGGTCAAGCTCGTAAGACGCTCGACGAGGCTCGCCGGGAGCAGATGGTTGTAGCCGGCGCCGTCGAAGGTCTGGAGGGCCGGCCGCACCCGGTCGGTGGGAAGCCGCAGGGTCGGGAGCCGGTCCAGCCTCTCGCGCCAGTAGGCGAGCTGGGAGTCCAACACCGATCCCTGGAGCCAGTCCCGCTGCCAGACCGCGAAGTCGGCGTACTGGACGTCGATCTCCGGCAACGGCGAAGGACGGCGCTCGTGGTGGGCGCCATAGAGCGCCGTGAGCTCCCGGAAGAGGACCCCCATCGACCACCCGTCCGAAACGATGTGGTGGATCGTCAGGAAGAGGGCGTGGTCATCCGGGGCCAGGCGCACGAGGGTCGCCCGTACGAGCGGCCCGCGCTTGAGGTCGAACAGCTTCTCCCCCTCCGCCCGGGCAAGCCTGACCGCTTCGCCCTCGCGCGCCTCGGCGGGAAGTGCTCCCAGGTCGACCAGCTCCACGGCGAGAGGCAAGGACGGAGCGATGACCTGGATCGCTCGTCCACTCTCGGACGGAAACGTCGTGCGCAGCGCCTCGTGCCTCCGCACGATCTCGCTCAGGGCGCTCTCGAGCGCGGGCCGGTCGAGCGTGCCTCGGAGCCGCAGGGCGAGGGGCACGTTGTAGGCCGATCCCGGCTGAAGCTGGTCGAGGAACCACAGCCTCTGCTGCGCGAAGGAGAGAGGGAGGTCCGTCCCCCTCGGTGACGCCGTGATCCTCTTCCCGCTCGCCTCCGGGCTTCCCCGTTCCTCCAAGATGCGGGCGAGCGCGGCCACGGTTGGCGACTCGAAGAGCCGACGAAGAGGGATCTCGACCCGGAAGGCGTCGCGTATTCTTGAGACGAGCTGGGTCGCACGCAGAGAGTGGCCGCCGAGGTCGAAGAAGTCGTCTTCGACACCTACTTCCTCGAGGCGCAACACTTCTCGGAATAGGCCCGCCAGCGTCGCCTCCGTCGCGTTGCGCGGCGCCATCCGCGCGATATCCGTCCGGGGCGACTCCTCGGGTGCAGGCAGCGCCTTCTTGTCCAGCTTCCCGTTCGGCGTGAGAGGGAGCCTCTCCACCACGACGAAGGCGGACGGAACCATGTGGTCCGGAAGCCTTTCCTTCAGGTAACCACGCAGGTCCGAAGACTCGAGCGTACGGCCTCCCGTCACCGTCATGTACGCCACGAGACGACGGTCACCCACGTGGTCCTCGCGAACCACCACCGCCGCCTCCCTGACGCCGTCCAGGCGCAGGAGGACCGTCTCGATCTCGCCGGGCTCCACTCGGAAGCCCCGGACCTTGACCTGGGCGTCCGTCCTCCCGAGGAATTCGAGGTTCCCGTCGCGCAGGAACCGCACGCGGTCGCCCGTTCGATAGAGGCGGCCTCCGGCGGTGGGGGCGAACGGGTCGGGTACGAACTTCTCGGCGGTTAGTTCCGGTCGCCCCAGGTAGCCGCGTCCGACCCCGTCCCCTCCCACATACAGCTCGCCCGTCACCCCCACCGGCACCGGCAACATCCCCTCGTCCAGCACGTAGACGCGCGTGTTGGCGATCGGACGCCCGATGGGGATCGAGGTCACGCTCTCGTCCAGAGACGACGGGATCGGGTAGCAAGTCGTGAAGGTGGTGTTCTCCGTGGGACCGTACGCGTTGGTGAGGCGCGTTCCGGGAAGGACGGCGAGCGCGCGCCTCACGTGCGGCACGGAGAGTACTTCCCCGCCGGTCATGAGATGGGTCAGCCCCCGAAGGGCCCCGGCATCCTCGTCCACCACGGCGTTGAAGAGCGAAGTCGTCAGGAAGAGAGTCGTCACCCCCTCCTTGCGGACGACCTCTCCCAGCTCGCGTGCCGTGGGAAGGCGGTGCGGGTAGAGGACGCAACGCCCACCCACCAGCAGCGCCCCCCAGATCTCGAGGGTCGAAGCGTCGAAAGTCACGGGGGCGAGCTGCAACAGGGTCTCCTCTGGACCGAGCTGCGCGTAGTCCGCCTCCAGGACGAGTCGCAGGACGCCCTCGTGGCGGACCTCGACTCCTTTCGGCCGGCCCGTCGAACCGGAGGTGTACGTGACGTAGGCGAGGTCGTCGCCCGTCGCCTGCACGCCCAGGTTCTCCGCGCTCTCCCGGGCGACATCCTCGAGCCCACCGTCGAGGCACACGACCCGTGCGGGGAGCTCGGCAAGCTTGGCGAGCAGCGCCTTCTGCGTGAGCAGCAGAGCCACGCCCGAGTCATCGAGCATGAAGGCCAGCCGCTCTTTCGGATACTGGGGGTCGAGAGGCACGTAGGCACCCCCGGCCTTCAGGATGCCCAGGAGCCCGACGACAAGGTCCGTCGACCGCTGCACGCAGATTCCCACCCGCGTGTCGAGACCCACCCCCTGCCGTCTCAGGAACCGAGCGAGGCGGTTGGAACGCGCGTTCAGCTCGGAGTAGGTCGACCGTTCGGACCCGTAGACGACGGCCTCGGCGTCGGGACTCCGGAGGGCCTGCCGCTCGAAGATCGCGGCCACGCTCGAGCCCCGCGGGTAGTCGCGGCGCGTCGCGTTCAGCTCAACGACGAGCCGGCGGCGCTCCGCCTCCTTCATGAGTGCGAACTCGGAAATGCGGCGCTCCGGGTGCGCGACCACGTTCTCGAGCAGCGTCCGGAAGTGGCCGACCATCCGATCGATCGTCTCGGACTCGAACAGCTGCTTCTTGTACAGAGACGTCACCTGGATGCCGGATGCGGACTCGGACAAGTGAACCTCCCAGTCCAACCGGGTGGTGGGGGCCTCGGGTTCCTGGAACCTCCAATTCAGGGCGGGGAGCTCGACGGCCTTGAGCGGCGCGTTGTGAAGGGCGAACATCACCTGGAAGAGCGGGTTCCGAGACGGGTCGCGTTGCGGATGCAGCTCCTCTACCAGCTTCTCGAAGGGCAGGTCCTGATGAGCGAAGTCGGCGAGCGCGCTCTGCCGTGTCCGTTCGAGTAGCTCGAGGAAGGTCGGGTCTCCGGAGAGGTCGCCCCGCATGACGAGGGTGTTGACGAAGAAGCCGATCAGGTCTTCGGTCTCCCGGCGCTTTCGTCCCGCCATCGCCGAGCCCACGACGACGTCCTGCTGGCCCGTGTAGCGTCGGAGGAGGACCTGGAAGGCCGCGAGGAGCGTCATGAACAGGGTGGCTCCTCGGCTGCGGCTCAGCTCCCGGAGCCCCTCCCCGAGCGGCCGGGGCAGGCGCATCCAATGCATCCCCGCTTCGTACTCCTGCACGGCCGGGCGCGAGCGATCGCTCTCGAGCTCGAGCGTGGGGAGGGGCGGCGCGAGCCTCTTCTTCCAGTACCCCAGCTGATCGTCGAGGAGCTGCCCCCTCATCCAGTCCCGCTGCCAGCGGGCGAAGTCGACGTACTGGACGGGTAGCTCCGGCAGGGGAGAGACGCGTCCCTCGCTGTACGCCTGGTAGAGGTCGCTCAACTCCCGAAGGAACACACCCGTAGACCACCCGTCGTATACGATGTGGTGGATCGTCACCAGGAAGAGGTGCTCCCGGGGTTGGAGCCGCAGGAGCTGGGCACGCAGGAGGGGGCCTCGGACCAGGTCGAAGGGGCGGCGCTCCTCCTCGCGGGCCAAGCGCCTCGCCTCTTCGTCGCGCTCGGCCTCGGGGAGGGCGGAGAGGTCCACCTCGGACAGCGGAATCCTCAGCTCCTCGGCGATGCTCTGGACAGGCACCCCATCCGCAAGCGGGAAGCTGGTCCGCAGCGTTCCGTGCCGCCTGACGATCTCGTTGAGAGCGCGCTCCAGCACCGCCACGTCGAGGCTCCCCTCGAGTCTCCAGGCGGCGGGACAGTTGTAGGCGACGTTGCCGGGATCGAACCGGTCGAGGATCCACATCCGCTGCTGCGAGAAGGAGAGGGGCGCCGCACCCGTCTCCTCCCGCTTCAAGATCACCGCGAGGTCGACATCCTGACCGTGGTCCTGGAGCATTCGCCCGAGGATCTTCCGTTTCTCCGACGACAGCCCGGAGACCCGCGCCGCCAGCCCGTCGCGCTCTGCGCTCATTCCCGGAATCCCCCGCTCTCCTCCCCGATCACGGCCCCGGTCTCCGGCTCACGAAGATCAGATACGCAAGAACGCCGTCCTTCATCTGCCCGTAGACCGCGGAGTCGGGAAGTGCGAGGAAGTTGCCCATGATCTCTTCGTCGTGATCGCCGCCCAGGGTCGCCCGGTGGGTCCGCGCCGTCTCGTCGCACGACAACAGCACGTTCGTCGTGATGTCCCGCTCGCTCTCGAGCACGAAACCGACCTCGGCGAGCCGCTGCCGCCTCTCCGCGAGCTCTGCCGTCGGCACCACGTCCGCATAGAGGAATCGCCCTCCGCCGTTCAGCACGCGGAACACCTCCCGGTAGAACTCGTCCACGTCCGGATATCCGGACGCCGACTCGATGTTAGTCACCACTCCGAAGGCGCCGCTCGCCAGCGGCAGTGCCTGGGCGTTGGCGAGAACGAAGCCGGTATCGCGCAACCGGTGCGTGCGCCGGCAGAAGTCGAGGGCCGCGCTCGAGAAATCGACACCCACCACGCGCTCGGGCGCGAAATAGGTATGCATGAGCGCGATCGTCCCGCCGCGCCCGCACCCTACGTCCGCCACCACCTCGCCGGCGAGGTCGACGTCGCCGATCACTTCCAGGGCGAGCTGCATGCAGTTGCGGTTCAGACAGTGCTTCGGCAGTTCGATTGGGGACCGGCGGGGGCTCTGGTTCGTGGCGTATCCGAGGTTCAGGAAGACGGCGTGGGCCGCGAACGGTGTCTGGTCCAGGTTGCGATTGACGAGCTCGTACAGCTGTCGCGCGGGAGTCTGACCCCTGTTCGAGGCGATCGCCTCCTGCGTTATGGGAAGGTCGCTCTCCGGGGACGGCGGCGCGACGCTTCCTCCCCCGGAAGAAAGGAGCTTGCGCAGAAGCTCCCTCTTTTCCGGCGAGAGCTGAGCGATTCTGTCGGCGAAGACGGCGTGTTCGGTCATGCCTGCGGCCGGCCTCCCGCCGCGTTCTCGAGAAGGGCCCTCGCCTCCGCCTCCGGAAGGTTCTCCACCATCTGCAGGATCGACTCGAGCTTCGCGACCGCGTCGTCGGCGACAACGGACGAGCCGGCGATGAGCGACGAGAGCTCCGCCACCGTGGCCGCGTCGAAGACGTCCTGGACCTTCACGTCGACGTGGAAGGTCTCCCGCAGTCGGGTGGTGAGCTGTAGGGCGAGGAGCGATTGCCCCCCGAGCTCGAAGAAGTTGTCGTGGATGCCCACCCGTTCGATGCCGAACAGCGTCACCCAGATCGCCGCCACCGCCTCCTCGGTGGGGTTGCGGGGCGCGACGTACGTCGCCCCTTCCGGACGGGCGTGCACGGCCGGAGTGGTGGCGGGCGTCGCCTCCGACTTGCGGACCCATCGCTCGATGCGATTCTCCAGATCGCCCGTCGACACGACGATCCTGCGGGGGGCGGAGGCCTCTAGCGCTCGCGCGAATGTCTCTACCCCCTCCGGAGTCTCCATGGTCAGGTGAGACAGCACGGAGACCGAATCCGCCGGCTGGCTCAGGCGCCAGGAGTCCCAGTCCACTGTGATCCAGGGGACTCCGTGGTCCTGATTCCGCGCGTGAGCGAACGCGTCCATGTAGTTGTTCGCGGCCGCGTAGGGGGCGAGGCCCACGCCGCCCAGAACGGTGGAGAGGGAGGAGGTGAGCAGGCAGAAGTCCAGGTTCTTTCCCTCCAGGACGCGGTGCAGCACGAGAAGCCCCGCCACCTTGGGCCGGAACTGCTCCTCGCACTCCTTGGTGCCGAGCTCGTGGATAGGGCGCAGCGTCGCTGGATCCGTCGTACCCGCGGCGTGGATGACGCCGTTCAGCGAACCGAAAGCCGACTCCGCTTCGGAAACGGCTTCGCGCATCCGGGGCTCGTCCGCGACGTCGGCGGTCAGGGTCAGCACCTCCGCTCCGAGGCTCTCCAGCTCCCGGATCTTCGTGATCCTCCGGCTCATCGGATGGCTCGCGTCGTGCGTGGCCAGCCAACGATCCCATTCCCCCCGCGGCGTAACGGGAGACCGTCCGACCACGGCCAGTCGGGCCTGAACCGACCGCGCGAGATGCTCGAGGAGAGCGGAGCCCACGCCCCCGAGGCCGCCCGTCACGAGATACACGCCCCGAGTACGCAGTCGACTCGCGACCTTAGCTTCCCGTTCGGCCCCGCGGTCCGGCACGGCTTGGAAGCCTTCGACCCATCGTTGCAAGCCGCGATAGGCGACGTCCAAGTCGGGCGTCGACGCGGTCAACTCGTCGACGAGCTGCGCCATCAGGGCGTCGGAAGCGCGCGAGCCCGGCGGGGGGAGCCTGACGTCTACCGTGCGGCAGGTGACGCTCGGGTACTCCTGGGGAATGACCCGGCAGGGACCGAGGACAAGGGCCTTCTCGGGCGAGACCGACTCCACCCCGCTCACGTCGCGCAGCCCGTTGGTCACGACCGTGATCTCGATGGAGTCCGTAACGCCCTGGTCCTTGAGGGCCTGCGCGAGGAAGAACAGGCTGTAGAACCCTCGATCCCTCGCGGCCTCGAGAGCGTCCTGGGGTACGGTTTCCCCCGTGAGCGACCACAGGTGGACGATCCGATGGGGGAGCTTTTCCGCCGCCGCGAACCCGCCGATCAGCCGGCGGTAGTCGGCGGGGTTCCGCGGATTCACCACGTAGCGGTCTCGGTTGGGCGAAGAGAAGCGCTCTCCCGGGACGACGCTGACCACGTCGACGCCCTCTGCGGCCAGCCCTTGCTCGAGCGCCGCCCCGAGGCCCGTGGCGTCGCGGAAGACCAGGCAGCGGACGTCTCGGTTCCGAGTCCGTCCCCGCGTCGACGACTGGCGCCAGACGGGCTCGTACAGCCAGTCCGCGACGCGGGCGCTCTTGCGCGAGTCGACCCTCGTCGCTCGGGGGGTGGCGTCGATCCAGTAGCGCTGGCGATCGAAGGGGTAGGTGGGCAGCGGGACCCGGCGACGACGCTCCTGGGCGTAGTACGCCGACCAGTCGACCTTCAGCCCCGTCTGCCACAGGCGACCCAGCGCGCCGAGCAGCACCTCGAGATCCGGGCGGTCCTCCTGGGGAGCCCGCGCGGAGGCGACCACCACGCGCCCCTCCCGTGCCTCGGGATGCTGTCTGACAAGTCCGCTCAAGGTCTGTCCGGGTCCGACCTCCAGGAGAGCCAGCTCCGACCGTTCGAAGAGTGTCCGGACCCCATCGGAGAAGCGGACCGCCTCCCGGACGTGCCGCACCCAGTAGGCGGGACTGTTCGCCTCGTCGTCACGGATCCACGTCCCTGTCACGTTGGAGACGAACGGGATGCGGGGTGGCTTGAGACGCGCCTTCCCGATGCGCTCGGCAAAGGCCCCGAGCATCGGCTCCATCATCCGCGAGTGGTAGGCGTGCGAAGTGTGCAGTCGACGGCTCGCGATCCCGCGATCGGCGAGGTCCCGCTCGAGCGCCTCGACGGCTTCCGTGGGGCCAGATACCACGCACGAGCCGGGAGCGTTGACCGCGGCCAGGCTGAGATCGGTGCCGAGGAGCGCGCGTGCTTCCGCTTCCGCGATCGGCACCGCGAGCATGGCACCCCGCGGCTGGGCCTGCATGAGCCGACCGCGCTCCGCAACCAGCGAGAGCGCCTCCTCCAGGGACAGCACGCCGGCGAGGCACGCGGCCACGTACTCGCCGAGGCTGTGCCCGAGCATCGCGGCGGGACGCATCCCCCACTCCATCCAGAGCTGGGCGAGGGCGTACTCCACTGCGAAGACAGCGGGCTGGGCGAAACGCGTCTCCTTGAGTCGTTGCTCCGCCGCTTCCTCCTGCCCGACCGGCGGGTGAAGTAGAGTGCGAATGTCGAGCCCGAGCTCCCCGCGAAGAGCTTCCGCGCAACGGTCGAGCTCCTCCCGGTAGCGGCGCTCGGTCTCGTACAGGCCGCGGCCCATCTGGACGTGCTGCGCGCCTTGTCCGGGGAAGAGGAACGCGACCCCCCGCGTCATGGGTCCGGGACCCGCCGTCGAAACGCGTCGGGGGGCGCGGCCCTCGAGCGCATCCACCGCCTCCGCCGCGTCGCGGCAAACGACCGCCCTTCGCCACGAGAACTCGCTGCGGCCGACCTGGAGCGTGTATGCGACATCGGCGAGATTTCGCTCCGGGTGCCCGCGGAGATCTCCGGCGAGGTTGGCCGCCGAGCGCTCGAGAGCCTTCTCGTTCTTGGCGGAGAGCAAGAGTACCTGCCAGGGCCGTGCGGGGTCGGTCGCTTCGCGCGCCGGGGCCTCTTCGAGCACCACGTGGGCGTTCGTTCCTCCGATACCGAACGAGCTCACGCCGGCCCGGCGCGGAGTGCCGTTCCTCTTCCACTCCCGGCGCTCCGCGTTCACGAAGAACGGGCTGTTCGCGAAGTCGATCTTCGGGTTTGGCTTCTCGAAGTGCAGACTGGCGGGGATGACCTCGTGCTCCAGGGCGAGCACGGTCTTGATGAGCCCCGTCACTCCCGCCGCCGCGTCGAGATGCCCGAGGTTCGTCTTCACGGAGCCGACGGCACAGAACCCCCGACGCTTCGTGCTGGCCTGGAAAGCCTGGGTGAGGGCGGCAATCTCGATCGGGTCGCCGAGCGCCGTGCCCGTTCCGTGGGCCTCGATGTACCCCACCGTCTCGGGCTCGATTCCCGCGTCGGCCTGGGCCATCGCAATGACCTCGGCCTGGCCGTCCACGCCCGGAGCCGTGAACCCCACCTTCGCCGACCCGTCGTTGTTGATCGCGGAACCCTTGATCACGGCGTGAATCCAGTCGCCGTCCGCGATCGCATCCCCGAGCCGCTTCAGCGCCACTACCGCCGACCCGTTCCCGATCACCGTACCCTGGGCCCGGGCATCGAAGGCCCGGCAGTGCCCGTCCGGAGAGGCGATTCCCTCCTCCTGATAACGGTAGCCGCCGACGTGCGGGACCGTAACCGCGACGCCGCCCGCGAGTGCGAGATCGGAGTCGCGGTGGAGCAGGCTTCGGCACGCGAGGTGGACGGCGACGAGCGACGTCGAGCAGGCCGTCTGCACGTTCACGCTCGGTCCCTTTAGGTTCAACTTGTAGGAGACGCGGGTGGGGAGGAAGTCCTTGTCCCCACCGATCACCGCGGCGACACCGCCGAGCTGCGCGATCACCTCCGGGCGCAGGACGAGCTGCAGGTAGGCATTCAGGCCCATTCCCGCGAAGACGCCGATCAGCCCCTGGTAACGGCCGGGGTCGTAGCCCGCGTCCTCGAGCGACTCCCATGCCGTTTCGAGGAACACCCGCTGCTGCGGATCCATGAGCTCCGCCTCGCGCGGTGTGTAGCCGAAGAATCCGGCATCAAAGAGGTCCGCGCCCTCGAGCACGCCCCGCGCCCCGACGTACCGCGGGTCGCTCAGCAGCTCGCGCGCGACTCCGGCCGACTCCAGCTCCTCGTCCGAGAAGAACGAGATCGATTCAAGTCCCTGGCTTAGGTTCGTCCAGAGCTCGGTCACGTTCGTGGCCCCGGGGAACCGTCCCGCCATCCCGACCACCGCGATCGCACCGTCGCCGTCCTCCGAACCTCGGCGGCGCCGCATCCGCGCTCCCGCGCGGGTCCGGGACGTCTCTGCGGCCGGCGGCCGGAGGTACTCGGCGAGCCCACGGATCGTGGGACGACGGAACAGGTCCACGACCGCGAGATCAGGTCGGTTCAACAACTCCTTGAGGCGGTTGTGGACCTGCACGAGCAGAAGCGAGTGTCCGCCGAGGTCGAAGAAGTTGTCGTGCACTCCCACCTTCTCGAGCTGGAGCGATTCCCTCCAAACCTGGGCGATCGTCTCTTCCACGACGTCGTCCGGGGGCACGAACGCCTCCCGGAGGTGGGGTCGGCCCTCCGGCGAGGGCAGGGCGGCGCGGTCGACCTTCCCGTTCGGTGTGAGGGGCAGCGCCTCGAGCACGACGAGAGCACCGGGGACCATGTGCTCGGGGAGAGTCTCCTCCAGGTAACTCCGCAGCCGGGGGACGAGCTGCTTGGATGAACGCGCGCGCAACGGATCGTTCGCGTAATCGCGCCAGGGCCTGGGCTTTTCCGGCGCCTCCTCGGGGAACGGGCCGCGAGCGTCGATAGAGTCGGCACGGTGGAACACGACGTCGAAGCGGCCCTCCGCGCCCGAGCGTAGCCAGCTCACCTCCGCGCGATAGGGGAGCTCTTCGCCGAGCGCCCAGAGTTCCTCGGGGTCGAGGGCGGCGGCTCCCACGACGGCCTCTCTCAGCTCGGCAACCGTGGCGGGTCCGTCCCCCCGCGTGACGAGGCGGGCCATTTCGATCTCCCGGGCCACGCGCCGATTGGCAACGCGGCCGAGCGCGAGCACGTCGGGTCGGGCGTCCTGAAGCTGCCGCCGGATGTCCTGGACGCTCGGCTTCTCCCGTTCCCAATCCGTCCACGAGTACGCGGCGGGCGCGCGGCGGACTCCCCCTACCCGCATCACCGCGTCGTAGCGGAACCGGGTCAGCTCGTTCTCGAAGCGGCCCCGCTTGGGCTGCAGGTGAAGCTCCGAGATCTCCGGGAAGCGAGCGCAGAGGGCGGGGAAGAACGCGGGATCCAGGACGAGCTCCTCCTCGCGCGAGAGGTGCTCGCGCATCCGCTGCTGGAGCTCGTCCAGGGTGAGCGACGGCGGGGCCTGGTGAGCCTGGACAGAGGCGTGGTACGCCTCGAGGAGCCGGAAGTTGCGGACGTCACCGACGAAGATGAAGCCGCCGCCGGCCACGGCCTGGACCGCGCCCTGGAGAACGCGCAGCAGGTACTCCACTCCCGGGAAGTACTGGATGACCGAGTTCAGGATCACCGCGTCGAAGCTCGCGGCTTCGACCCCTTCGAAGTCATCGGCCGTGCGCGCACGGAGCTCGACGTTCCGCCAATCGCCCTGCGCGAGGATCCGCTCCCGAACTTGACGAAGAGCCGTCTCCGAGAAGTCCGTGGCCACGTAGCGGTCGACCGCCGGAGCGATCCGGGAGAGGAGCAGGCCGGTGCCGCATCCGATCTCCAGGACGCGACGGGGTCGCAACGCCAGGATGCGCTCAGCGGTCCGCTCCACCCACTCGAGCATCTCTTCCGCGGGGATCGGCTCGCCGGTGTAGCTGCTGTTCCATCCCGTGATGTTGAACGCCGGGTCCTGCGAGGAGGCCGTCTGCCCGTAGGTCTCCTCGTAGAGGGTCCTCCACTCCTCGACGTGCTGCCCCTGCCACGCCGACTGATCCCCTCCAGAAACAGGCCGACGCGTGTCCTCCGTCACGTAGGCCACGAGGCGCTGGCCGGAGTCGCCCTCGGGCCTCGCCACCACCACGGCCTCCTTGACCTCGGGGTGGCGAGCGAGCACCGCTTCCACCTCGCCGAGCTCCACTCGGAATCCGCGGATCTTCACCTGGTGGTCGATGCGGCCGAGGAACTCCAGCTCGCCGTCCGGTCGATAGCGCACCAGGTCCCCCGTCCGGTACAGGCGGGCTCCGGGTCTTCCTCCGAACGCGTCGGGGATAAACCGGTCCCCGGTGAGGTCGGGTCGGCCCAGATAGCCGCGGGCGAGGCTCTCGCCGCCGATGACGAGCTCACCGGGAACGCCCAGGGGGGTGAGCTCGAGGTGCGCGTCGAGCACGTAGACCCTCGTGTTGTCGATGGCCCGCCCGATGGGAGGATCCGACTCGTCGCCGGGCTCGACCTCCGCGCACGTCGCCACCACGGAGCACTCCGTTGGCCCATAGTGGTTCACGAGGCGGAAAGGCAGCGAGGGACGCGAGAGCGCGTGGAGCTTGTCCCCCCCGGTGAGGAGGATCCGCAGCATGGTCTCGTCGAGGCCTTCCTCCTTCAGGACCATCTCCGCGAGCGGCGTGGGCAGGAAACTGATCGTCACCCCCCTGTCCGCCAGCCACGACTTGAGCTTCGCCGGCGAGAGCCGCGTCTCCTCCGCCGGTATGTGCAGGCTCGCCCCCGCCGTGAGGTAGGGCCACACCTCCCAGACCGAGGCGTCGAAGGCCGGTCCCGCGAGCTGCGTCGCCCGGTCCCGTGGGGTGATCGCGTACGCGCGTTGATGCCACCTCACGAGGCTCATCAGGCCGCGGTGAGGAATCTCGACTCCCTTCGGCCGGCCCGTGGAACCGGAGGTGTAGATCACGTACGCGAGGCTCTCGGGGTCCACCACCGGAGACGGCCGCTCCCGGCTCTCCGCGGCCACGGTGTCCCAATCGTGGTCGAGGCAGAGCACGCGCGCGGCAATCGTCGGGATGCGCTCCCGAAGGCGCTGCTGCGTCAGGACCACGGAGACGCCGGCATCGGAGAGGACGTATCCGAGCTGCGCTTTCGGGTAGGCCGGGTCCGTGGCCACGTAGGCCCCCCCCGCCTTGAGCACTCCTAGGATTGCCACGATCAGCTCCGCGGAGCGCTCGCAGCACACCGCGACGCGGACGTCGGGCCCTACACCGAGCCGCCGCAGCCAGTGGGCGACCTGATTCGAGCGGACATCGAGGTCGGAGTAGGTGAGGCGCGCCTCTCCGTCGTCCACCGCGAGCGCTCCGGGGTCCTCCGCCGCCCGCGCTGCGAACCGCTCGTGCACGAAAGTGTCCGTGGGGTTCTCGCAGCCGTTTCCCGACCACTTCGCGAGCAGTTGGCGCTCACCCGTGGACAGCATCGAAAGCTCGGAGAGGCGCGCCCCCGGACGGGCGACGGCCGCCTCGAGGAGCTTCTCGAAGTGCTCGAGCAGCCGGCCGACCGTGTCCGCCTTGAAGAGGTCCCGGTTGTAGATGATCCGCGCGTGGAGCGCGCTCCCCCACTCCCAGAGGTGAACCTCGAGATCGAAGCGGGTAGTGGCGATCTCGGTGGCGAACAGGCTGATCGTCAAGCCCCCGAGTACCAGCGGCTCCGCGGGCGCGTTCTGTAGAGCGAGCACGACCTGGAAGACGGGATTCTGTCCGAGGTCCCGCTCCGGACGAACCTCCTCCACCAGCCTCTCGAAAGGGAGGTCCTGGTGCGCGAAGGCGCCGAGCGAGACTTCGCGGGCGCGCGAGAGGGCTTCCCTGAACGTCGGATCCCCCGAGAGATCGCCGCGCATCGCAAGGCTGTTCACGAAGAAGCCGATCAGTCCTTCGATCGCGCTGTGGTTGCGGTTCGCGATCGGCGAGCCCACCACGATGTCCTTCTGTCCCGTATACCGGTGGAGCAGAGCCTGGAACGCCGCGAGAAGGGTCACGAAGAGGGTCACGCCCTCCCGCTGGCTGAGCGCCTTCAGTTCCCGGGTCAACACCTCGCTCAGGCTCCGGTCACAAGCCGCTCCCGCGAAGGTCTGCACCGCCGGTCGCGGGCGATCGGTGGAGAGGCTCAGGGGCGTCGCTCCCTCGAGCTGCCCGCGCCAGTACGCGAGCTGCGCGTCGAGGACGTCTCCCTCGAGCTTTCGACGTTGCCAGTCCGCGAAATCCGCATACTGGATGGGGAGCTCGGCGAGGGGGGAGGGTCTGCCGTTCCTGAAGGCCTCGTAGAGCGCTCCCAGCTCGCGGACCAGCACTCCCATCGACCAGCCGTCGCAAACGATGTGGTGCATCGTCAGGAAGAGGGCGTGATCCTGTTCCCCCAACCGGAGCAGCCGCGCTCGGAAAAGCGGCCCCCGCTCGAGATCGAAGGGACGCCGGGCCTCCTCCGTGGCGAGGCGCAGCGCCTCGCTCTCCGCTTCCGCGGGCCCGCAGCTCAGCTCCTCCACGGGCAATGCCGGCGGGGCCAAGGGCGAGATGACCTGCACAGGACGGCCGCTCTCCATCACGAACGTGGTCCGGAGCGGCTCGTGCCGACGTACGATCTCCCGGAGGGTCTGCTCGAGCGCGGCCACGTCCAGAGAGCCACGAAGGCGTACAGCCGCCGGCACGTTGTAGGCGGTGGTGCCCGGCTGGAGCTGGTCCAGGAACCAGAGCCGCTCCTGGGCGAACGACAGGGGAGGGCGGCCATCGGTCGACCGACGCGGGATCTGTTGCTCCCCGCCCGACTCGAGCCCTTCCTCCCGGAGCAGCTCGTCCAGCAGCGCGCGCTGCGCCGCGGACAGACCCAGTGACTTCCGGCTCGCGTCGTTGTCCATGGCTCGCGTCGATCCCTCTCTCCGAGCACCCTCTCGGCCTCGTGTACCGACAGGAGCACCCACCTCACCCCCACTGGGTTCGCACTCAGCGGGACCACAATGGGTGGCGACGACGTCCTCGGCCGTCCCCGCCAGTGAAGGCTCCGACAGTCGGTAGCCGGGGCGGTCGACCGCTTCCTGTAGCAGCGACAGGTAGTGGCGGCTCGCTCGCGCGATCGTCGGCTCGTCGAACAGATCGCGGTCGTACACGAACAGGGCATGGAGCGAGTCCCCGTCCTCCCAGGCGTGCACCTCGAGATCGAAGCGGGTGAGCCTGAATTCGAGCTCGTGGGCCACGGTGAGCCCGGGCAACTCGAACGTGCCGCGAGGAGCGTTCTGCAGGGCGAAGACGACCTGGAAGAGCGGGTTCCGGTTGGACGAGCGTCCGGGGTTCAGCTCCTCCACCAGCCGCTCGAAGGGGAGGTCCTCGTGCTCGAATGCCTCCCGCGCGACCCCTTTGACACGCTCGAGGAGATCGCGGAACGAGGGATCTCCCGAGAGGTCCGTCCTCATGACGAGGCTGTTCACGAAGAGACCGATGAGCTGCTCCAGCTCGGACCGGCTCCGGTTCGTCGCGGGGACGCCGACCAGGATGTCGTGCTGACCCGAGTAGCGGGACAGCAGCGCCTTGAAGCCGGTGAGGAGCACCGTGAATAGCGTCGCGCCCTCCGCCCGCCCGAGCTCGCGGAGGCCGGCGACGAGGCCTGCGGGGAAGCGCACGAACTCCACGCCCGCGCGGTACGTCTGCACGGCCGGACGCGGACGATCGGTGGGCAGCTCGAGGGTGGGGCGGTCGGCGAGGCGCTCGCGCCAGTAGGCGAGCGGCTCATCGATAGTCGCGCCGCGGAGCCACTCTCGTTGCCAGCGTGCGAAGTCAGCGTATTGGACGGGAGGGCCGGGTGGCGGAGGGGCCCCCCCCGCAACGAAGGCCCGGTAGTGCTCGGCAAATTCCGCGTGGAACACGCCCGAGGACCACCCGTCGAAGACGATGTGGTGGACGTTTAGGAGCAGGAGGTGCTCGCTCGCGGACAGGCGGAGGAGACGTGCCCGGAGAAGGGGGCCGGTCGCGAGATCGAACGGCTTCAGGGCCTCCTCCTCGGTGAGGCGCTCCACCTGGCGCTTCCGCTCCTCCTCGCGCAGCCTCTCCAGGTCCGAAAGGGGGAGGGCGAGACGCAGCTCGGGCACGATCGTCTGCCGAGGTAGCCCTCCCACGGCCGGAAACGTGCTCCGCAGGACGTCGTGGCGGCGCACGATCGCGTTGAGGCTCTCTCGAAGGGCCGCGACGTCGAGCTGCCCCCGCATCCGCAGCTTCCACGGGATGCTGTAGGCGGCGCCCGCTCCGAGCTGGTCGAGGAACCACAGGCCTTGCTGGGCGAAGGAGAGTGGGGAGTCGGAGCCCGGGGGGCCCGGGACGAGGTCCGGTCTTCGCTCACGACCGCGGAGGTGCTCGAGCAGCTCAGGCTTACGCCGGCGCAACTCGTCGCGCAGCTCCGCGGTCAGGAGCTCTCTGGGCGCGCGGACCACGAGGTCCCTCCCGTCCGCGACGACTCTGACACCACGCTCTCTCAGTTCGGAGAGCAGCTTTGTCACATCCGCCACCGATCTACTCCGCCTCTAGCAGCTTGAGCGACTGCGGTCGGGATCGTCTCGTTGCTGCTCGGCTCCAGAGGTAACCCACTGCACGACGCCACTCTTCATAACGGACCCGACGCGAGCTCTCTTTCAATCCTCGACCGGTTCCACTCCCGCCCGCGCAGTTCGCAACGCGTCCCGAAGCATGTCGTTGTCGAGCACGAGCTCCCCCACCTTCTGTTTCAGCCGACGGATCTGCTCATCCTTCAAAGCATCCTCGTCCCGGGGCTTCGACCGCAGGGCGCTATGGGCCGCCACCAGCAGCCGCTCCTTCCATTCCTCGATCTCCGCGACCGCGAGGTCGTGGCGCCGCGCGCCTTCCTCGATCGAGAACTCGCCCTTGAGGATGCTCAGCACGAGCGCCGTGCGGCGGCGGGCGGTCCAGCGCTGGACGTCGTCGGGCACGGTCTCGGCGTCCATCCCCGGCCGCCCGTCTCCAGACCCCGGCCGTTTGCCCGGACTGCGCGACGCTCTCGCGGTCGGTCCCTGCGCCAAATCCACGGGGACTCCTCAGCGGCCAGCGGCCGCTTCCTCCATCCGCTTCCGCAGACTCAGTGGACGCATGTCGGTCCAGACTTCCTTGATATAGGACAGACACTCCGCCTTGGTACCGGTCCGCCCGGCGTCCCGCCAGCCCGGCGCGTTCTCCCGGTGCGCCGGCCATATCGAGTACTGCTCCTCGTGGTTGAGGACCACCTTGTAGTGAGTGCTGTCCTCTGTTTCGTTTCGCTCCATGACTTGCTCCTGCTGGGTCCTCTCCAAAAAACGGACAATCCGCCGCTCACGCCGACACTCGCGCAGACCGCGAACATGGGCGTGACATCCCGGAGGCGTCGGCGGGAGGATGCGCCGAGCCGCTCGTCTCAAAGTATTTGGCGCGGATTCGCGTGCCACGAACGACACACGGTCCGGACGCCCTGAGTGGCAGACCCTCCTTTGCTCACAACTCAACCGGATCGGAAAGCCAGGAGGGAGTGGCTGGATGCGGCCGGATATGACTCGGCTAAGAGAATGATTTATTAATCGATGACGTCCTGCTTGTCAACAACAATCTTTGCCCTGACGACAAAAGATCTGCTAAATCGCTTGCGCTTTCTCACAAACTCCACGCACGAGGCCCGACGACGGTATCCCGAGCCAGTTGGGCCGCGTCTATCTGCGTAGTCGAAAATAGGCCAGCCCGGCGTCTCGTTCATTGATCAGGATCACAGCGACGCGGTCAGGAACCGTAACTCCCCGGTGGCATCTGCGGTAAGGTAACCGTCAGATGAACGAGCCGTCGCAGGCGTCACGGCCGCGCCCAAGCGGTGCGTGGGAAGAGGTAAGGGCCCTCGTCTGGTCTCAGCGGGGGCGCCTCATCCTCGGCTTCATCCTCCTCGGGGTGAGCCGGATCGCAGCCCTCGCGCTGCCCGCCTCGAGCAAGTTCGTGGTGGACGAGGTGATCCACAAGCAGCGCGTCGAGATGCTCGGGCCCCTCGCCCTCCTCATCGTGGCCTCCACCCTCGT
The DNA here is from genome assembly GCA_963742595.1 of uncultured Acidobacteriota bacterium. GTDB lineage: Bacteria > Acidobacteriota > Vicinamibacteria > Fen-336 > Fen-336 > CAVPGH01. The sequence continues at coordinate 1,693,043 of CAVUMT010000005.1, forward strand.
CCAGGCCGCGACATCCCTCGCCCTCTCTCGGATCCTGGGCGTGACCGCGCAGCGCGCGATCCTCGAGATCCGCCGTCGCCTTCAGGCCCAGGTGTGTCGCTTGCCGATGCGCTTCTATGAGTCCACCAAGAGTGGCGTGCTCATCTCGCGGATCATGACGGACCCCGATGCCCTCAGGAACCTGGTGGGCACGGGGCTCGTTCAGTTCGCGGGCAGCGCCCTCACCGCGATACTCGCCCTTGGCGTCCTGCTGTTCCTGAACTGGCGGCTGACCATCGTCACCGTCGTGCTTCTCGCGGCGTTCGCCCTTCTCATGCTGCGCGCGCTCGAGCAGCTACGGCCCCTCTACCGCCAGCGGGCCGAGCTCAACGCCCAAGTCGTGGGTCGCCTCAACGAGTCGCTGGGAGGGATCCGCGTGGTGAAGGCCTATCGGGGGGAGCGGCACGAGGAACGCCTCTTCACGCAGGGGCTTCACCGGCTCTTCCGCAGCGTCGCCCGCGAGATCACCGCGAGCGCGGTGATCGGCGCAATCGCACTCGTCATCTTCGGAGTGCTCTCCGCCCTCCTCGTGTACTTCGGGGGCCGCAGCATCCTCTCCGGAGCCATGACGCTCGGCGACTTCGTGATGTACGTGTTCTTCATCGGCCTGCTCGTCGCCCCGGTGGGCCGGATCGTGGAGACGGGAACCCAGCTCAGCGAAGCGCTCGCCGGGCTCGAGCGCATGCGCGAGGTGCGCGAGATGGCCACCGAGCGCCAGGAGGACGCCGGACGGGAGCCCCTGCCCAGCATCCGGGGCGAGGTCGAATTCGAGGACGTCAGCTTCGAGTACCAGCCCGGGGTGCCGGTGCTCAAGGGGATATCGTTTCGCGCTCCCGCCGGCACCACGACCGCCCTCGTGGGACCGAGCGGCGCGGGCAAGAGCACGGTGATCAGCCTCGTCATGGGCTTCGAGACCGCGGTTCGGGGGTGCGTCAAGGTGGACGGCCACGACATCTCCCGCGTCCGTCGGAGCGACTTCCGGTCCCATCTCGGAGTCGTGCTTCAGGAGACGTTCCTTTTCGACGGGACGGTCGAGGAGAACATCGCCTACGCCCGCCCGGGAGCCACGCACGACCAGGTCGTGGCGGCCGCCCGCATCGCCCACTGCCACGAGTTCGTGACCATTCTCGAGAAGGGCTACGACGCCCACGTCGGGGAGCGAGGGGTCCGCTTGTCGGGCGGGCAACGCCAAAGGCTCGCCATCGCCCGGGCCATCCTCGCCGACCCCCGGATCCTGATCCTCGACGAAGCCACCTCTCACCTCGACTCCGAGAGCGAGGCGCTCATCCAGGACGGGCTGCAGGCACTCAGGCAGGGTCGCACCACCTTAGTGATCGCCCATCGCCTGTCCACGATCCGTTCCGCCGACCAGATCCTGGTCCTGGAGGAGGGAGAGATCGTGGAGCGAGGTACCCACGAGGCGCTCGTGCGGAGGAGGGGGAGATATGAGCGTCTCTACGATCGCCAGTACCGGCTGGACATCGACCGCTTTACGAACCCGGGAGAGACCCCTCTCCCGGAACCACCTCTCGAGAACGCGGCCGTGGCTCCCGGAGCGGAGGAGAAGCCGCCCTCGATTCCCGGCCTGCGATGGGGGGGCTCGGCGGACGATCCCATCTGATGTGCGTGCACACCTTGACAACCGCGCCTCGATGCGCGAAACATGGGGTCGATCAAGAGGTAGACTGGCTCGGTTTCTTCACGGCTGCCGAGCTCCCCGGACATCGGGCCTGGCGGGGCGTACCCCTCCCCCCTGTAGGAGCCGACGCTGCGTATGCGCGGGGCGGTCCGCGGCCGTGAGGAAATCGCGAGGGGTGGTGCCCGTGGGATCGTGTCGCGTACGCAACCTCGGAAACGTCTCCGCCCCGACGGTCGCATGGCGGCGGACAATCCCCCTCGCTCTCTTCGCCCTCCTCCTCGGCGGGGCCATGCACGCCGCCCCCACCCAGGAGCCGGCGCGACCGCTCCCCCCTCCGCGCCCAGAGCCCCCGGGCTACCGGATCGCGCCCGGCGACGTCCTACGCGTCACGGTGTGGAACGAGCCCTCTCTCTCGACGGACGCGGTAGTGCGCCTCGACGGCAAGATCACGGTCCCGCTCGTCGGCGATCTCCAGGCCGCGGGCCGGACCCCCGAGGAGCTCACGATCGAGATCCGCGGCAACCTCCGAAGGTTCCTCGAGGTGCCCCAGGTCACGGTGGGCGTCGCCGCGGCGGGCAGCGCCCGGTTCTACGTGATCGGGGAGGTGATGGTCTCGGGATCGTTCGCCCTCAGCGGCCGCATCACGGTGCTCCAGGCGCTCGCCATCGCGGGAGGATTCCGCGAGTTCGCGCGCCGCGAAAGGATCATGATCATCCGCGACGGCCTCCAGGGTCGCGTGGCCATCACCTTCAACTACCGGGACCTCGAGTCGGGGACAAGGCTCGAACAGGACATCCCCCTGGAACCCGGCGACATCATCATCGTCCCCTGAGGCCGAGCGAGCCCTTGGCCGGAGAGCATTGAGTTCCGTGGCGGCAGGGCGCACCGTCGTGATCGACGCGTTCCCCCATCGGGTCGCGCGCCACGCGGACGCCCAGGTGGTCGTCTGTGTCGACGTCATGCTGTCCACGACCACCCTCGTGACAGCGGCGGCCCACGGGCGGAGAGCGATCGTAGCGGCGAGCGTGGACGAGGCCCGAGTGCGGGCGGAGGCGATCGAGCGCGTCCTTCTCGCCGGAGACGAGCCGGGGGCGGGGTGCAGTCTGCCGGACAGCCCCGTGGCGGTGGAGAGCCTGCCGGAGGACGGACGGCCCCTGATGCTGCTCTCGCCTCCGGGTACCGAGCTCATCCGCAGGGCCGCGACCTGTAGGAGCGTGTTCGTCGCGTGCTTCCGCAACCTTGCCGCCACCGCCGCGACCGTGGCCGAGGCGACGGGGCCGGTCGCGATCCTCGCCGCGGGCTGTCGCGAGGAGTTCAGCTGCGAGGACCAGATGGCCGCGGCCTGGATCGCGGCCCCCCTCCTCGAGCGGGGCTTCACCCCTGCGGACCGCCGCACCGCCGAGCTCGTGAGGAGATGGAAGGGCATCGAGCCGGGCCTGGCCGCGCTCGGCAACAGCGCCGTGGAACTGCGCCGCGCCGGCCGTGACGCGGACGTGGAGTTCGTGCTCGGCCACGTGGACGACCTCGACCTGCCCTGCCGGTGCTCGCGAGCGGCCGAGGTCACGACGGGGCCGCAGGGAGGAGCCTAGCGTAATGGACGAGATCCAGGGCGAAAGCGACTTCTTCGGACGGGAGCTCCGCGAGTATCTCGAGATACCGCTGCGGTACCCGCGGGCGATGTGGCTGCCGTTCGGGGCCATCTTCGGCCTCGCGCTCGTCGCCTTCATCCTCGTGCCCGCGAAATACCGCTCCTCGACCTTGATCCTCGTCGAGCACACCGATCTTCCCGAGCACTTCGTGACCCCGGTGTCGAGCGAGAGCATGGCCCAGCGCCTGCAGACGATCCGCCAGGTCGTGCTGAGCCGCACCAACCTGGAGAGCGTGATCGAGAAGAGCCAGCCCTATCCGGAGCTCGCGGGCATGCCCTCGCACATAGTGGTGGAGAACATGCGTCGAGCCGTCGAGATCCGCGTGCACGGCGACGACTCCTTCAGCCTCGAGTACGTCAATCGGAGCCCGGCCAAGGCGATGGCGGTGACGACCCTCCTCGCCGAGCGGTTCATCGAGGACGCCGACCGCATCCGCGAGAGCCTGACGCAGCGAGCCTACGCATTCATCGAGTCGAACCTGGAGGACGCGCGCAAGGAGCTGGAGGTTCGGGAAGGGGCCCTGCGGCAGCACAAGCAGCGCTACTGGGGCTCCCTTCCCGAGCAGCTCGCCTCGAACCTCTCGGTGCTGCAGCAGTTGCAGCTCGAGCAGCAGACCCTGGGGGAAAGCCTGCGCACGCTGGAGGAGCGACGCAGCACACTGGAGCGATCCGTGCTCGAAGGGCGGCGCGCGGCCGGACCCGGCGGGGGCGTTCTCGCCGAGCTCGCCCAGCTCAAGTCGGAGCGCCAGGTTCTCCGGAACCGGTATACCGACCAGCACCCCGAGGTCTTGGCGATCCAGCTCCGTATCCAGCGGTTGGAAGAGCGCCTCGCGAACGGGGAGACGACGGCGGCGGCGAAGCCCGACCCCGAGCTCGCCTCCGCCTACCGGTCGCTCCAGCTCGTGGAGGCTGAGATCGAGGGCATCAAGGTGAGGCGAAACCAGCTCGACGAGAAGATCGGTGTGTACCAGGGCCGGGTGGAGCTGACGCCGAAGGCGGAGCAGGAGGTTCTCGCCCTCACCCGGGACTACACGCAGCTCCGCGAGAACTACACGACCATGCTGCGCAAGCAGATGGACGCGGAGATGGCGCGCAAGCAGGAGCAGTACTGGCGGGGCGGCAACTTCCGGATCCTCGATTCCGCCCACCTGCCACGGAGACCGATCCGGCCCTACGCCGGCCTGATCCTCCTGGGGGGCCTGGCTCTCGCCCTCGTCGCGGGGCTCGCGTGCTCCCTCCTCGCCGACTTCCTCGACCACTCCTTCAAGACGGAGCGCGAGGTCGAGGCCGTGCTCCCCTATCCGATCCTGGTCACGCTGCCCCGTGCGACGGCTGGCGCGCCGGGACGGGGCTGAGGAGGGAGAAGCTTGGCTCCCGATTCCCCCACCGCCTCCGCCCTGATCGCGTGCTTCGACGAGGTGTCTCGGGAAGTGGCCTCCCTTGCTGCCCCCGGCGTGGCCCGCATGCTTTCGCCGGAGTCGGTGGCCTTCGAGCCCTTTCGAGTGCTGCGTGCGAAGGTCAAGGCGATCGGGGCGCAGCGGTCCTTCCGCTGCTTTGGGCTGGTGGGTGCGAGCGAAGGGGAAGGCGTGACCACCGCCTGCGTGGGACTCGCAGCCGCCCTCGCTCAGGAGCCCGGACGCCGAGTGCTGCTGATCGAGGCCACCCTGCGCTCGCCTCAGCTGGCTTCGCGACTGAGCCTTCGTGCGCCCGACGATCCCGGTCTCCAAGAATGGCTCGCCGCGGACGACGACTCTCCCGTCCCCGTCCGGCTCGTGGCGCCTTGGGGCTTCCACCTCCTCCTGGCGGGAGGGGCCACCGCGGGGCCCGCCGAGCTCCTGGGATCGGAACGGATGCGCCGCCTCCTCGCCGCGGCCCGCCAGTGCTACGACGCGACCGTCGTGGACTGCGCCGCGCTCGACCCCTGGGCGGACACCGTGGTCCTCCAGCAGCTCCTCGACGGCCTGCTCCTCGTGGTGAGGGCCCGCCGCACTCCTCGCGACACGATCCGCCGTGCGTTGACCCACGTCAAGCCGGGCCTCGTCCAGGGCGTCGTGTTCAACGACCGTGAAGACATCATGGCCGGGCGCCGCCGCCGTGAGGGGCGGGGCGCGCGCTCCTGAAGGCCTCGCGTGAGCGATGGCCTTCCCTTCGACCTTAGGCGGGCCATGCCCTTTCTCGTCCAGACCGCGCTCCTCCTCGGCGCGTTCACTGGGGGCGCTCTCCTCGCGGGAATTCCCCTCACCCTGGGGGTTCTCGCCCGAGCCTCCCTGGCCAGCGCCCTGCTGCAACTCTCGCTCCATTACGCTGAAGCGCGGGGCCCGGGGCTCGCGCGAAGCCGCCTCCAGTTCTTCCTCCGTCTCTCCCAGGCTACCGTCGCCGCGACCCTCGGCCTGGCCCTCCTCTACTACTTCGTCCCCGCCGTTCAGCTCCCGCCGCGCGCCCTCGTGCTCGCCCTCCCCCTGGCCGGGAGCGCCTTGTTCGCCTGGCACGAGGCCCAGGGGTGGCTCCTGGGGCGCGATGCGTTCGGCGAGAACGTGCTCGTCCTGGGCACGGGCCACACCGCAGAGCTCATGGTCTCGGAGATGTTGCGCCGCGAGTCGATGGGCTATCGCGCCGTCGGCTACCTGGGGGAGGACGTCGCCGACCTCGGCCAGCCCCTCGCGGGACCCGCCGTCCTCGGCACCGTGGGCGAGATCGCCTCGGTGGTGAGGGCGATGCGGGTCACCCTCATCGTGGTCGCGCTCGAGGACCAGCGCGGCCGTCTGCCCATCGAGGCGCTCCTCGGCTGCCGCCTCGACGGGGTCAGGGTGGAGGACGCTCCCAGCTTCTTCGAACACCTGACCGGGAAGATCCTGGTGAGCGACCTCCGGCCGAGTTGGCTCGTCTTCTCACCGGGATTCCGCAAGCCCCGCCTCCTCCGCAACGCGAAGCGGACGATCGAGGTCGCGGTGGCGAGCGCCGTCCTCCTCGCGGCCGCTCCCCTCTTGCTGGTGGCCGTCGTGCTCATCCGCCTCGAGAGCCCGGGCCTCGCCCTCTACCGCCAGAAGCGTGTCGGCCTCAACGGCCGCGTCTTCGAGCTCTACAAGCTCCGGAGCATGCGGGAGGACGCGGAGGCGGCAACGGGGCCCGTATGGTCCCTGGGCCCGCAGGACGGTCGTATCACGCGGCTCGGTCGGCTCCTGCGCAAGACGCGGCTCGACGAGCTGCCCCAGCTCGTCAATGTACTCAAAGGCGAGATGAGCTTGGTGGGACCGCGACCGGAGCGCCTGCACTTCGTCGAGCAGCTGCGACGCGTGATCCCCTATTACGACGAAAGGCACACCGTGCGCCCCGGCATCACGGGATGGGCCCAGGTCAAGTTCGGCTACGGATCGACGATCGAGGACAGCGAGCGCAAGCTGCAGTTCGACCTCTACTACATCAAGAACATGTCTCTCCTGCTCGATCTCGCGATCGTGCTCGACACGTTCAAGGTGATGCTGCTCGGCCGGGAGGCGGGAGCGTGAGCGGAGGGGGTCCCATCGCGGAGCCCCTCGCGATGATGGAAGTCCCGAGCCCGCTACCAACGCGCACCCGCGACCCGCGCGCGGCGGGGCTTCGCGCCCGGAGGCAGGTTCTCGGGGGGGTCCTCGTCGCTCTCGCCTACTCGACGGGACTGGCCCTCGCCCGCTTCATCGATGTCTCCGAGGACGGGAAGGTCATGCTTCTCTTCGGGACGACGTTCGCCCTCGTGGTGATGGTCTCCGTGCTCGTGGCGCCGCGTTGGTTCGTGCCCCTCCTCGCCACCTACCTGCCCTTCTCCCGGGCCTATCCCCTTCCGGTGGCCGGCATCACGGGAGCCAACCTCACGAACCTCTTGCTCGTCCTGGGCCTTCTTGCCTGGCTGGCCGGCCGCACGAAGCCCCGCCCCCGTGTTCGCCTGGGACCGCCGGAGCTCCTCGCCGCGGCCTACGTCGCCTTCGGCACTCTGAGCGTCTTCACGGCAAGCGCGAGCGGGGCGGACGCGCTCACGCTCGCTCTCGCCTACCGGGCCTGGCTCGCTCCCGCCCTGATCTTCTTCATCGTGCGCGGCCTCGTGCGGGACCGCACCGACGTCACGGCTGCGCTCGCGGTCATGGGGTGGACGTCCACTCTCGTGGGCGCCCTCACCTGGGTGGAGGGCCTGGACCGCTCATCGCGCAGCAGCATCGAGGCGTCTCGCGTCGCGGGACTCATGATGCAGGCGAACTCGATGGGCGCCTTCCTCGTCTACTACGGCGTCCCGCTCCTGGCATTCGCCGTGTGCGCGCGCCCCCTCGTGCCCCGCGGCCTTCCCTTCTTCGGCGGCTACCTCGTGGTGGCGCGCGCCATCCTCTTCACGTTCTCCCGGGGCGCCTACCTCGGCTTCGCGGCCGGATCCGCGGTGGTGCTCCTCCTGCGGCGACCGCTCCTCCTCTTCCTCGCCGGCGGAGCCCTCTTCCTCGCCGTGCTCGTCAACCCGGAGCTCGTGCCCGAGAGCGTGCGGGACCGGCTGGCGGCGACTCAGGAAGGTCAAATCTACGAGGGAGAGGGCGAGAGCACGGGCCTGGACAGCAGCAGCGCCAGACGCCTGACGATCTGGAAGGGAGGGCTCCGGATGATCCTGGACCGTCCCCTGCTCGGCGTCGGCCTGGGGCGCTTCGGCCGCACGATCGACTTCTATACTGACTACCCGCTCGACCGCAGGCACCCGCGGGACGCCCACAACGCCTTCCTCCTCACCGCCGGCGAGATGGGGCTGCCCTCCCTGCTCCTGCTCCTCCTCTTCCTCGCCGCCCTCTCCACGAGCGCGGCCCTCACCTACTTCCGCCACCGGACGTTCCCCGACCGCCCCCTGGGCCTCGCGTGCCTCGGGATGGTAATCGCCATGGTCGTGACCTGCATGCTCGGCTCGCGTTTCTCCGACGAGTCGCTCATCGGCTACTTCTGGATGCTCGCGGCCCTCACCGTCGTGGTGGGTCGACTGCCCGTCTCTTCGGAAACCAAGCCGAGACCCGCATGGCGGTGACCCGCTGGCTGAAACGTGCGGGAGCGTGGGCGCTCCTGCGCTCGGGAGCGCTCCGGTTCAAGCGGCGGGCCTTCGAGCGGGGACGCGCGATCTTCCTGCTGTATCACCGCGTGAACGACGAGGCGGATCCGTTCTTTCCCGCCCTTCCCCTCCGGCACTTCACCGCGCAGCTCGAGTACGTCGCCTCGCACTACCGGGTCGACACCGCGGAGGCGGTCCTGGACTGGCTGGAGGAGGGTGCCCCCGGCCCCCCTCGAGTGGTGATCACCTTCGACGACGGGTACCACGACACGATCGACTGCGTTCTCCCCACGCTCGAACGTTACGGGCTACCCGCAACGCTGCTGCTCTCGACGGCCCCGCCCGAGACGGGGGACGCCCTGTGGATCGATCAGACGCGGGGGCTGATCAAGCACACGCGTGCCACGAGCCTCGAGATGCCGAGCCTCGGCCTGGTTCCCCTGTCCCTCGAGGGAGAGGAGGCCCGGCTGCGCGCACTCGGGATGCTGCTCGGCCGGATGAAGCGGCTGGGTCCCGCCGCCATCGCGTCCGCGCTGAAGCAGCTGCGCGGACGCCTGGACGCCGCCCTTCCCCCTCCTCGCGTGCTCAGCTGGAACGAGCTCCGACGCCTCTCGGAGGGACCCTTCCGCATCGGGGCGCACACCCATCGGCACTACATGCTCTCGCGCCTGGACGACGGAGAGCTGCGCGCGGAGATCGCGACGTCGGTCCGGCTCATCGAGGAGCACCTTCGCTGCGCGGTCACGACGTTCGCCTATCCCAACGGCGAGCCCGAGGACTACGACGGACGCTCCACCTCCCTCTTCCGCGAGCTGGGCATCCGCTGCGCCTTCACGACGAGCCACGCGTTCGCCCGCCCCGGCGCCGACCCTTTCCGGATCCCTCGCCTGAGCACGGGCGAGGCCTACCTGCCCTCCTTCGCCGCGAGACTCGCGGGCCTGAGCCGGGGCGAGCCCGGAGAAGTCCATTGAGGTGGACGAGGAAGTCCTCGGGCCGAATGAGCGGCCTCGCCCGCGCCACCGCCGTCGTGTTCGCGTCGTCCGCGAGCGCCATGGGTCTCGGCTTCGTCAAGAACATCCTCGCCGCCTACTACTTCGGCACCTCGGGGGAGATGGACGCCTACCTGCTCGCTCTCCTCCTGCCGGACGCCGCCGCCCAGCTCGCCCGTACGGGGGTTTTCAACTTCATCCCTCTCTTCAGCGCGGAGCACAGCCGCTCGGTGGACGCGGCCTGGGCAGTGGCCAGCCGCATGCTGACCTATTGGCTCGCCGTCCTCATCGTGACCCTCGGTGTCGGACTGCTCGTGAGTGGGCCCACGCTGTTCCTGATCGCCCCCGGCCTTCCTCCGGAGGCGCGCGCCCTCGCCCTCTCCTACACGCGGACTCTCTTCCTCATGGCCCTGCCGATGGGGGTCGCCCGGATCCTCGCGGTGGCCCTCCACGCGCAGCGCCGCTTCGCGGCCGCCGGCGCCTCCGAGGTCGCCTTCCAGTTCGCCTCCACGGCGTTCCTCGTGGCGTTCCACCAGGCGGGGGGGGTCGCGCTCGTGTGGGCCCAGGTCTTCGGGGGCTTCGTGCAGCTCCTCGTCACGGCGATCGGGCTCCTGCGGGAACGGAGCGGGCTGCGGCCCATCCTCGACCTCCAGGCGACCTCCGTGCGCCGGATGATCCGCCTCACCCTTCCCATCTACCTCGGGGACTCGGGCGACAAGATCAACCTCATGGTGACGCGCGCCTTCGCATCCCTCGTCCCTGCGGGAGCCGTCTCTGCCCTCCAGTACGCGTACACGCTGGTGGAGGGCCTGCAGGGCCTCCTCACCGGCGCCCTCGTGACCACTCTCTTTCCCTACCTCTCCGTGCGATTCGCGCGTTCCGACGAGCGCGGCGCGCGCGTCGGACTCCACCGGGCCATCGTCTTCGCCACCATCGTGTCCCTTCCTCTCGCCGTCGGACTCTGGCTCGCCGCGGATCCCATCGTGGTCGCCCTCTTCGAGCGGGGCTCGTTCGACACGGAGTCGACACTCCTCACCGCGTCCGCCCTCCGGCTGTTCGCGCCCGCGCTCGTGGCCCTGGCCCTGAACGGCATCCTCGGATCGGCGTTCCACGCGCGGCAGGACACGTTCACGCCGATGAGGGCGGGGCTGGTCCGCGTGGCCTGCAACATCGCCCTCTGCGCGCTGCTCACCCCGTCCCTGGGACACCGGGGCATCGCTCTCGCCGCCACCGCATCTCTCTACCTGAAACTGCTCGTCCTGGTGCGATCCCTGGACCGCTACCACACGACACGCGAGGTCGTGGCCACGCTGCGCGCGCTCGGGCGCCTGCTCCCCGCGGTGGGGTTGATGGCCCTCGTCGTCTACCCGGCGTCGCTCCTCGCCCGGCTCCCCCGGGTGCTGGAGGACCATGTGTACGGCGTGCTCGGGGGCCTCGCCCTCCTCTCCCTGAGCGGCTACACCGCCGGCCTCTGGTTCTTCTGCCGCCGCGAGCTGACCACGCATATCGCTCTCATCCACCGCGCCTTCGTGCACCGCCGGCCCGCCGCCCTGGAGACGGCGCCCGTCGAGGCCAAGCCGCTCCAGGAGGTCGGGAGATGAGCCCGAGGCTCCGCGCGCGCACGCGGCGAATGCTCGCCCGCCTCACGACGTTCGCCGCACCTCGACACGCGGCCCCCCTGCTCCGCATCCTCACCTACCACCGCGTGAACGACGACCATCCCCGGGATCGCCTGAGCGTCACGGCAACGGCGTTTGCGGCGCAGCTCGACGAGCTCGCGGCGGGGGGACACACGGTGCTCCCGCTCGAGGATGCGCTCGGGGCCCTGCGCGGGCGGGGGGCTCTTCCGAGCCGCGCCGTCTCGATCACGTTCGACGACGGATACGCGGACAACCGCGAGGTGGCGCTCCCCCTCCTCGAGCGCCACCGCTACTCCGCCACCTTCTTCGTGGCCACCGCCTTCATGGGCACTGGGCTCCGGCTCGACCGCTACCGGGGCTGCTGCGACCGCGATCGAATGCTCGGCTGGGACGAGGTGCGCGAGCTCGCGGCGCGCGGCCACACCATCGGCGGCCATGGGCGGCACCACCGGGAGCTGGGCCGGGCCACGCCGCCGGAGCTTCACGAGGAGCTCACGGGCTGCGCGGACGACATCCAGCGTGAGACCGGAACGCGCCCGCGCCTGTTCTGCTATCCCCGGGGCAGCGAGAGCCCCCAAGTCCGGAAGGCCACGGCCGCGGCCGGCTACGCGGCCGCATGCACGGTCAAGCCAGGCCCCAACGCATCCGGTGTCGACCCCTTCGGCCTCTTCCGCACCGAGGTCGCGGGCCACGACGAGCTCGCCGACTTCCGCTTCAAGCTCGAGGGGCGGTTCGACGGGTGGCACCGCCTGCTTCAGGCGAGCCGGCGATCGAGGGAGTCGTGAGCGCCCCCCGGGACGGCGGCGGCCGCGCCTCCGTCCTCATGTACCACCGCCTCGCCGACCGACCGTTCGATCCGGAAGAAGGCGACTACGTCCTGCCCGCCGGGCTGTTCGCCCGGCAGCTCGACCTGCTGGCCGCCCTCGGACGGGCGGTCTTCCTCCCGTCCGCGAGCTCGGGCGACGCCGTCCCCGACGGGTCAGTGATGCTGACGTTCGACGACGGCTGTGAGTCGGACTTCCGCGACGCGCTCCCGCTCCTTCGGGAGCGTGGTCTCCGCGCCGCTTTCTTCGTGAACCCCGCCCGGCTCGGCGAGCCCGGCCGTATGACCTGGGAGCAGGTGGAAGCTCTCGCCGCGGCGGGGATGGCGGTGGGCTCCCACGGTCTCGACCACACCCTGCTGGACGATCTGTCCGGTGCCGAGATGGAGCGACAGCTCGGGCTGTCGCGGGAGCTCCTGGAGCGGCGCCTGCGTCGTCCCGTAGAGTGGCTTTCCCTGCCCGGGGGGAGCGGGGGCTCGCGCGCGGCCGGGATCGCCCGAACGATCGGCTACCGCCTGGTCTTCGGATCGCGACCAGGGCTCCTGGACACGCGCCGTCTGCGCGCGGTCGTTCCCCGGTGGGCGCTCCGTCGCGGCCACGGGCTCGAGGGCTTCCGCGCCATAGTGGAGCAGCGGCGGGGACTCCGACTCCGAGCCAGCCTGCGATTCACGCTGACCCGTCTCGCGCGCACCGCCGTCGGGACCGATCGCTACGCGCGCTGGCGTCGTCTCTGGGTCGAGGGCGAAAGCGTGGACCGCGCCGGCAACGGAGGCGGGCGGTGACGGCCGGGCTCGCGAAGGGGGCGGTGGAGCTCGTGTTCTGGACGGCCGCCGCCCTCGTCCTCTACACATACATGGGCTACCCGTTGCTCGTGGCGCTCCTCGCCCGGTTCCGTCCGCAGGCGGCCATACGTAAGGCGTCCATCACCCCTACCGTCAGCATCGTCGTCGCCGTGCACGACGAGGAGGACTGCATCGAGGCCAAGCTCGCCAACTCCCTCGCCGTGGAATACCCGGCCGACCTCCTCGAGGTGGTGATCGCCTCCGACGGCTCCGAGGACCGGACGAACGCTCTCGTCGCCGCGTATCCGAGCGATCGCGTCCATCTCGTCGAAGTGCCGCGCGGGGGCAAGGCGACCGCCCTCAACGCGGGAGTGGCCCGGGCCCGGAACGAGATCCTCGTGATGACGGACGCCCGCGAGGACGTGGATCCCGCGGCGGTGCGGGAGCTCGTCGCCAACTTCGCGGACCCGCGGGTGGGGGCGGTGAGCGGGGAGCTCCACCTGCGCGGCCGCGACGACGCGGGCGGCGGCGAGGGAGTGGGACTCTACTGGCGCTACGAGAAGGCGATCCGGCGCGCGGAGAGCCTTTTCGACTCGACGGTGGGGGTCACGGGGGCCCTCTACGCCCTCCGCCGGTCACTGTTCGTACCTCTGGACCCGCGCACGATCCTCGACGACGTGGCCCTACCCATGGAGATCGTGGGCGCGGGCTACCGCGTGGTGTTCGAGCCGGCGGCCCGAGTCTTCGACGTCATCACGCAGACCCCCCGACGCGAATACGGGCGGAAGACGCGCACCCTCGCGGGGAATTTCCAGCTTCTCGCCCTTCGCCCGAGCCTCCTTCTGCCTCACCGCAACCGGCTCTTCTGGCAGCTCGTGTCCCACAAGCTCGGGCGGCTGGCCGTGCCCTGGTGCCTCCTCGTGCTTTTTTTCTCGAGCGCGGCGCTCGTGGAGACCGGTTGCTTCTATCCGATCGCGTTCGTGGCCCAGGCCGCCTTCTATTTCCTGGCCGTCGCCGGCTGGCTTCGCTCGCGCTACGGTCGCGGGCCCCGGCTGCTCGACCTCCCCTACTCCTTCACGTTCCTGAACCTCGCCGCCGCCGCCGGCCTCCTCGCCTACCTGCGGGGAGCCTACACCGCCGGTTGGAAGGGACGCGCCTCGTGACCGCCCCCGCACGCGTCGCGTTCGTCCTGTCGAAGTTCCCCTGCTACGACGAGGCTTTCCTGCTCCGCGAGATGCACAGTCTGGCCGGCAGGGTCGATGTGCGGATCGTGTCGCTCCGCCGATCGAAGGAGACCGTCGTCCACCAGGCCGCTCGCGACCTGCTGCCCCGTACGGTCTTCCTGCCCTATCTCTGCTCGCCGGACCTCCTCCGGGCCCACGCCACGGTCCTTCGGCGGCGCCCCCTCCGTTACCGGCGGGCCCTGGGCATCGCCACCGCCCCCTACCTGCGCCGGCCCCGAGTTCTCGTCAAGAGCCTCGCCTTCTTCCCCAAGTCGGTGCACCTCGCGCTCTGGGCGGAGGAGCACGGGGTCGATCACCTGCACGGCGGGTGGGCGACGTTCCCCGCCACCGCCGCTCTCGTCGCCTCGGAGATCAGCGGCATCCCTTTCAGCTTCTCGGCGCACGCCCACGACCTCTACCTCGACACGAGCGGCCTCGCGGAGAAGCTCCGGCGCGCGGCCTTCGTCACCACCTGCACGGACGCGAACCGCCGCTTCCTCGAGAGGCTGGCCCCCGCGGCCAGCCGCAAGATCGCCCTCGTCCACCACGGGCTGCGGCTCCGACAGTTCGAGCGTGGCCAGGCCCCCGAGCATCCCGTCCCCTTGCTGTCCGTCGGCACGCTCAACCCCCACAAGGGCTTCTCCCCGCTCCTCGAAGCCCTCGCCCTCCTCGCCCGCCGGGGGGTGGACTTCCGGGCCACCATCGTCGGCGGCGGCCCGCTCGAGAGCGCGCTCCGGGCGCAGCTCGCCGATCGCGGCCTACAGGACCGCGTGCAGATGACGGGTGCGCTCGACCAGGAGACGGTGGCCGGTCACTACGCCCGCTCTCGGATCTTCGTGCTGATGGCGCAGCCGGAATGGCATTGGGGCATCCCCAACGTCATCATCGAGGCCCTCGCCGCGCGGAACGCGGTGGTCACCACGCGCTTCGGCTCGGTGGAGGAGCTCGTGCAGGACGGCGAGACCGGCCTCCTCGTGCCCCCCCGCGATCCCCACGCCTTGTGCGCCGCCCTCGAACGCCTCTGTCGGGACGCGCCGTTGCGGGAGCGGTTGGCGGAGGCGGGGCACGCCAAGGTGGCCCGCGAGTTCGACCTCGAGAAGACGACGCAGATCTACCTCGACCTGCTCGCGGGGCGAGCGCGGAGCGCCGAGAGCTCCGAAGTCCCGGAGAGGGTGGGCCAACGATGAGCGGCTCGCATCCTCGCCCCCTTCGAGTGCTGTATCTGATCGACAAGCTGCAGCGGGCGGGAGCGCAAGTCCACCTCGGGCAGCTCGTCACCGGACTCGACTCCTCGCGCTTCGACGCGCGCGTGGGCTGCCTCATCCGCGAGGGCCCGGTGGCGGAAGAGCTCCGGCGCGACGGTTGCCTCGTGGAGTGCCTCGGCCTCCGCACGATCTACGGTCCGCGAGCCTGGCTGGCGCTCGCGCGGCTCGTGCGTTCCCTGCGGCGCGCGCCGGTATCGCTAGTCCATTGCTACCTGGTGAGCGCCAACGTCTTCGGGACGGTTGCCGCGCGCCTCGCCGGAGTACCTGCGCTCGTGACCTCGCGCCGCGACACCGGGTTCTCGCGCAACTGGCGGCTCCGGCTCGCGGAAGAGCGCCTCGTCAATCCCCTCGTCGACCGCGTGACGGTGAACAGCCCGGCCGTCGCCGCCGCGGTGGCTCGCGAGCCGGGGCTGCGTCCGGAGAAGGTGGTGCTCATCCCCAACGGCGTCGATCTCGAGCGCTGCGACCCGGAGCGCCACCCCGCGGCCGCAGTTCGGGCCGAGCTCGGCATCGGTCCGGAGGAACGCGTGGTGGGCAGCGTGGGGCACCTGTCGCCCGTCAAGGGTCATTCGGACCTCCTACGCGCCGCGGCCACGCTCGTCGGAGCGGGGACCTCCCTGCGCGTGCTGCTCGTCGGCGACGGGCCGCTCCGGGGCGCCCTCCAGGAGGAGGCGCGCGGCCTCGGCCTCGGCGACCGCCTCGTTCTCACCGGAGTCCGAGAGGACGTGCCTCGCCTCCTCGCGGCGATGGACGTCTTCGCACTCCCCTCGCACACCGAGGGGATGTCGAACGCACTGCTCGAAGCCATGGCCATGGCCCGCCCTGTGGTGGCGACGGATGTCGACGGCAACGCCGACGTGGTGGAGGAGGGCGCGACCGGACGCCTCGTTCCCCCGCGAAGTCCCGAGGCGCTTGCCCGCGTCCTCGGCGAGCTCTTCGACCAGCCCGGCCGCGCGCGCGACCTCGGGGCCGCCGCCCGCCGCCAGATGCAAGCGCGCTACTCTCTCCCCCTCATGGTGTCGCGCTACGAGCAGCTCTACGAGTCGTTGGTGGGCGCTTGAGCTCCCCTCCGGCCGAGCGACGCTACACCGTGCTCTACGTGATCTGGTCGCTCCAGGCGGGAGGGGCGGAGCGCGTGGTGGCCGACCTCGCGCGTAGGCTCGATCGCCGCCGGTTCCGCCCCCTCGTGGCCTGCCTCAACTTCAAGGGACAGCTCGCGGCCCCGCTCGAAGCCGAGGGAATACCGGTTTTCGCCTTGGACAAACGGCCGCGGCTGGACCTTCGTGTGCTCGCTCGCCTCGTGACGCTGATGCGGCGAGAGCGCGTCGATGTCGTCCACACCCACCTCTGGACGTCGAGTCTCTGGGGGCGCCTCGCCGCTCTCCTCGCGCGAGTGCCCGTGCGCGTCGTCACGGAGCACAATCTCGACACGTGGCGGCGGGCGTGGCATCTCGCGGCCGACCGCCTGCTCGCTCGCGCGACGGACGACTTCATCTTCGTCTCCGAAGCGGTGGCGCAGTTCTACCGCTCTCGACTCGGCCTTCCTCCGGGTCGCGGCCGCGTCGTGCTGAACGCGGTGGAGAGACCTCCGCTCGATCGTCTACCCGACGCCAGGGCCGCTCGCGCCGCCCTCGGCCTCGACGGAGCCCGCCACGTCGTAGGCGCGGTGGGGCGCCTCGAGGAGCGCAAGGGGCACGCCTTCCTGCTGGAGGCCATGAAGCGGGTCGTGGAGGCGGAGCCGGGAGCGCGGGGGCTCATCGTGGGCGACGGCAAGGAGCGCGAGCGGCTCACCTCGCTTGCGGAGCGGCTGGGGCTCGGGGACAGAGTACGCCTCGTCGGCTACTGGCCGGACCTCGCCGAGGCACTCGCCGCCATCGACGTCTTCGTCCTTCCTTCCCTCATGGAGGGCCATCCCCTCGCCATCCTCGAGGCGATGGCGACGGCACGGCCGATCGTGGCCACGGCGGTGGGCGGCACCGCGGAGGCCATCGACGACGGCGTGAACGGCATCCTCGTCCCTCCCGCGGACCCCGAGGCGCTCGCGGGCGCCATCCTCGGCCTTCTCCGCGATCCCGATCGCGGCTCCCGACTGGGACAGGCCGCCCGCAAGACACTCGAGGAAAAGTTCAGTCTGGAGGCAAGCGTGCGCGCAAACGAAGAAGTCTACCTGGCGTGCCTTGAGAAACGCGCGGGGGCGCGCGGGAGGGAAAGGTGAGCGGGGGCGCGGCGCTCGTCACGGGAGGCGCAGGCTTCATCGGCTCCGTGCTCTGCCGCCGTCTCCTCGAGGAGGGCCGCGACGTAGTGGCCTACGACAACCTGTCTTATGGGCGGGAGGGCCTGCTCGGGCCGAAGCACGAGCGCCTCCGGCTCGTCCGCGGCGACCTCCGCGACGGGGAAGGTCTGCGCACCCTCCTCCGCGACCGGAACCCGGAGGTCGTGTTCCACCTCGGGGCCCTCCACTTCATCCCCTACTGCAACGCACACCCCGTCGAGGCGATGGACGTCAACCTCAACGGCACGCGCGCCCTGCTCGCGGCGTGCCGGGAGCGCCCCCCCCGAGCGCTCGTGTTCACATCGAGCGCCGCCGTCTACCCCCTCGAGGGCAGCCCCTTCGACGAGGAGCGGCTCCCCCGCCCTGTCGACACCTACGGCCACACGAAGCTGTCGGGGGAAGACCTCGTGCGCCTCTTCGGACGCGAGGTGGGAGCGGGGGTGGTGGTGGCGCGGCTCTTCAACGCATTCGGTCCCGACGACACGAACCCGCACCTCATCCCCGAGATCGTGCAGCAGGTTCGCTCCGGGCTACGCGCGCTCCGCCTCGGCAACCTCGAGCCCGTCCGCGACTACATTCACGTGCGCGACGTCGCGGCCGCGCTCGTCCGTCTCGCGAAGCTGGGGGGCGCCGGGGAGGTCTACAACGTCGGAACGGGTCGGGGGCACTCGGTGCGCGACGTCGTGGCGGCTTTCGGCGAAGCGCTGGGGCAGCCTCTGGAGATCGCGCAGGATCCGGAACGGGTGCGCCCCGTGGAGAGGCAGGAGCTGGTGGCCGAGACCCGAAAGATCCGCGACCGCACGGGGTGGGCTCCGCGCGAGACCTTCGTGGACGGCGTGCGCGAGCTGCTCGCCGCCAACCGCTAGCGCCGGCTCGACGCGACGCCCCGGGCCCAGTCCGACAGGGCGTTCACCAGCCGATCCTGCACGGCGAGGGGCGTGAAGACGTGGTCGGTGCCGCGCAGCACCTCCAGCCGCGCTCGCTTCGCGCGCAGCGCGGGATATACCGCGCGCCGGAAGAGGGACTGGTAGTTGAAGTAGGCCGGGCTGTCCACCGAGTAGACGAGGCAGAGATCGACGCCGCGCTCCACGAGCCGGCGCAGCTGCGCCCGCATCTCCGGGGGGGCCGGACGCAGGGTGTCCACGGCGGGCGGCTCGGGAGCCTGCGCGGCCCGTTCCCCCGAGGGCGATGACGGCCCGGCGGAGGTCGCGCGGGTGGAGCGCGAGCGCAGCAACGACCAGAGCTCGCTCCGTCCCCGGACGAAGCGCAGCCAGGCGGCCGGGCTCAGGAGCTTGCGGCGATAGGAATAGGCGCCGAACCCGGGGAGCGGCTCCGGATAGAGTTCGACGAGCCCCGCCCCCGCGACGCGCTCGTCCGCGGATGCGACGCGCAGAGCCGCGTCGGCCCCCGAGCAGATCCCCACGAGCACGAAGCGCCGGCAGCCTCGCTGGGTGGCGAGCGCGTCCATGCCCGCGCGCACCTCGCGCAACAGTCGCTCTGCGAACGGCAGCGCGTCGCGCGCGGGGGCGCTGTCCCCGAGCCCGGAAAAGTCGAAGCGCAGCGCCACGAGGCCCGAGTCGGCGAGCGTACGGGCGAGCCGGACGTGCACGCGGTTCGGGCCGATGCGGTGTAGGACCCCCGCGTTCAGGAGAAGGGCTCCCGTGGGCTCGGGGGAGGGGCTCCCGCCTTCGCTCATGATCCCGACGAGGGACTTGCCTTCCCCGAACAGAAGGGCGCGCTCTCTCACCGGCATGCGTCACGAACCCAGTCCGCCACCGAGTCGAGGAGAGCTCGAGGCACGAGGGTCTGGCCGAGTCCTTCCTCGTGGAGCCAGACTGGCGAAGGGGGGAAACTCCGGGTATCGACGCCCTCGTGCCCGGGACGCGCCCATGCGGGAAAGACGGGGCCCCCCGGAGCACTCGAAACGAGGAGGGTCCGCCCGGCAGGGGCCGTGGGGAGCGCGTCGAGATCGAGGGCTCCCAGCTGAGCGACGAGCTCCGCGGGAAGGGGGAACCCCAGGGCCTCGCCGCCTCCGCGCGAGCGGTGGCCCTGGACGTGGTCCCGCATCCACGCGTCGTGTCGGCTCCTGAGCTCTCCCACGTACTCCGCCCCCCGGACCACGGGATCCCAGAGCACGAGCGCGGCCACGTCGTCACGGCGCGCGGCCGCCAAGGCGGCGAGGGCGGCACCCAGGCGCAGGCCCAGAAGGCATACGCGGGCCCGACCGCTCGTCTCGCGGATCTCGTCGACGGCGAGCCCGACGTCCGTGAGCCAGTCGTCGACACGCCCCTCGTCGCTCGCTCCCCCCGAGTCCCCCGTCCCCCGATAGTCGAAGCGAAGGACGTCGAGGCCGGCCTCGGCCAGGCGCTGAGCGAGCTCGCGCAGGGAGCGATGGGCCCGCAGGTATTCCTGACCGAAGGGGTTGCACACCACCGCGGCGCACGGAAGGGCCGGCCCCTCGGGCGCGTGGTGGACGCCCAGGAGGGGCCGGTCCGAGACTCCGAAGAAGAAGGGGTTCACGAGGGACGGGGGCGCAGCCGCGAGCGGCCGGAGGCTAGCACGCGGCTGCGACGGTTGTCGAACCGGCGCCCCAACCCCTCGGAGGCCCTGGGCTAGGGTGTGAACGAGTAAGGCACCGAGCTCGAGGCCGTCACGTCCCCGTTGTCGTAGCGCCCGTCGGCTAGCGAGCCCGGACGTACCGCGGCCACGAGCCAGAAGTACGAGCCCGGCGTCTCAGTAGAGCCAAGGGTCGGGCTAAACACGTCCGCGGGACCGAACACGAATCGCGTTCTCAGGTCGACTCCGGAGGCCACGGGCCGGAGCGTAGCCGGCTGCGAGAGGCGTCCCGGTACGAGCCCGGTCGGAGTAACCGACGTGACGCGGTCGCCATCCGGCGCCACTCTCAAGAGCAGGAGGTCGACGGTCTGGGACAGCCCGGGATTGCTCATGGACAGCCCGACACGCTGCACCTGGCCGCTGCGGTAGCTCGGCGCGTTCACGGAGACGGAAAGCGAGAGCGCTGCGTGAGCGGGGAGCTCCAGGACGTAAGTGTCGACGGTGGTGTTGTTGCCCCAGTCGCTGGCAAACAACATCCGCGTCCCGCTCGGGCTCGAAACGACGTGCGGCTCCGCCCAATACGGGTTAGGGATGCGAGTGTTGCCGCTGCCGAAGCTGCGGTGGTGGGCCGCTCGGCAGACCTGCCCGGTGTTGCCGTTGGCGAGCACGATCTCGTTGTCGAGAACGCCCTGCCCGGCGTGGGTTCCCACGATGGAGAGGAACGACCAGCCCGGATTGCGGTAGGCGAGGCTCGAGACGTGCGTGCCTCCCGGAGGATAGGGAAAGCCCGTGGCCGGCCCCACCAGGACCCTCGAGGCGCCGGTGGCCATATCGAACGAGACGAGGGAGCCCACGCCGCTGCCGTTGGGTCCCGGGTCGAACGCCACCGTGTTGTAGGTGTCGTGGCCGGACGCGAGCCGCCCCTGGGAGGCGTGGTCGAAGACGTTGCCGAGGTCCAGCTTGCGCTGGAAGCGCAGGGCGGAGTCGAGCACGTTCCCCGCCTGGAAGGCGAGGGTGCCGCTCGCCGAGGGCTGGGGGGCGCCCTGGGAGCCGGTCGCGGTTCGGGTGACCACGTTGCGCGCCACGTCGTAGAGGAAGGCCCAGCCGTCGCACTGCAGGCCGAAGACGTTCGAGTCCCAGGAGCTGAACATCGGATCCGAGCCCGCGCTCACCGAACCGCTGCAGAACGAGAAGCTCGCGACCGTCTGCTTCACGCCGGTAGAGACGCGGTAGCGCACGAGCGTCCTCCCCGTCGGATAGAAGAGGAGGTCGGGGTCCGTGGTGTGCCAGTACACCTGCTCGATGTCCGCGGGCTGGATGCCGAGGAGCTTGATGAACTGGTAGGTGCGACCGTCGTAAAGGCCGTGCCCCTGGCCCACGTGGTAGAGGAGCAGGCGCGATTCGTCGGCGTTCCACGCGGAGATCGTCGAGTAGAGGGGACGGATGGCGTAGGTCGCGCCACCGGGTGCTCCGGAGATCCGACGAATGTTGGTTCCGAACTGGGGGTCACGAACGGTCTGGCCGACGCCCGGCCGGGCCTGCGCGGTCATGGGATGAGACAGACGATCCTGGATCAGGCCCTGACAAAGATCAGCGGCGCGGACGCCGCTCGCGGCGACGAAGCACACGAACAACGCCGAGCCGAGGGAGGGAAGGCGGTTCATCGAGACTCTCGAGTAGTGATGGCGCCGACCCGACTGAAAAGACGGTCGGCGTCCGATTGTTGTCGCGGCGCGAGGCCGAGGCCTCCGCCCATGAAGAGCCGCATCGCCCATTCCGCCCCCCGACGTCGGGGTGCGAGTGGAGGATCGGCGTCGGCGCCTCCGGGGATGGAGTCGCGCGACCGCCGTTACTCTAGGGAAAGACGCCGCCCGGCGCCGTGAGAAGGCTCACTCGCGGGACGCGGGCAGCAGGGACGCCAAATCGTTCTCCCCAACAGCCATTTACACCCGCACGTGTGCGCGGGATCACAGGGTCCATTCGCGGCAAGACACGTGGTCCGGCTCGCCTTCGATCGCGAGCGCCGCGTGGTACCCGCGAGGAACGTCGAGAGCGACGAGGCGCCAGCGCTCGAGCTCGCCGGGGGGCCCTTCGACCCGCAACAGCCGGGCCGGCTCCCCGGGCCCCAGGGCGACGTCGAAGCTGTCGAGAGCGCGCAGCAGGCCCTCCCCCGTGGCCTTCAGGAACGCTTCCTTGCGCGTCCACGCCTGGAAGAACGCGGCGGGGCGATCGGCCGGGGCCAAGGCCCGCCAGGCGGCGACCTCCACCGGCGAGAACGTGCTCTCGGCGAGCGAAGTCATGTCGGACAGCGGCCGCTCGGCTTCGAGGTCGACACCCACCTCCCTCCCCCGCGCGAGAGCGATGAGAGCGAGCGGTCCCGAGTGCGAAACGTTGAAGCGCAGCGGCACGTCGTCGCCTGTGCCCAGGATCGGCTTGCCTCCCGGAAGTAGACGGATCTCGACCCGCCGCGGGTCGACCGCCAGATAGCGTCCGAGGAGGTGACGCAGCGCGCCGCGTGCGACCTGAAAGCGGTGACGGTCTCGGTCGAAATGGAACCGTGCCGCTCGGTCGCGCTCCTCCCCGGACAGGGTCTCCGCGAGAGTGGCACGTCGAGCCGTGTCCACGTCGAGGGCGACGCGCCAGACGTGACCCTCACCCTCGAGCAGGGAGAGGGCCTCGGTCACCCCCGGGGCAGCCAAGGCTGGAGGTCCTCGGCGATCGAGGCCAGGAGGGCCTGCCGGCATCCGTCGAGGAAGAAGTGGCCGCCGGGCAGGATCCGCAGGCGAAAGGCACCCCGGGTGTGCTCGCGCCATGCCTCCGCGTCCTCGCGGGTCAGGTGGGAGTCGAGAGCGCCGCCGAACGACGAGATCGCGCAGTCGAGCGGCTCCTCGGCCAGGTACCGGTACCCCTCCAGCACCCCGATGTCGGCGCGCAGCACCGGCACCACCAGATCGAGAAGCTCGGGTTCCGCGAGAACCTCTGCCGGAATCCCGCCGAAGCGACGTCCCACCTCCTCGACGAACTCGCGGTCGGACAAGTGCGTGACGGGGGGCAGGGGGGGCGGCCGGTGAGGCGCCTCGTGCGCCGAGGCGAAGAGAGCGACGGGTAGCGGGGCTCCCTGCCGGCGCAGCTCGCGCGTGAGCTCGAACGCGACGAGGGCACCCATGCTGTGCCCGAAGAAGGCGAACGGCCGCTCGAGATAGGGTCGGAGCCCCTCTAGCGCAGCGGGTATGAGGTCCGCGAGCCTCCGAAGGGGCGGCTCCCGAAAGCGATTGCTACGGCCGGGAAGCTGTACCGCGCACACGTCGAACTCCCGCGGGAGCATCGCGCCCCAGTCCCTGAAGGCTGCCGCGGCTCCCCCTGCGTAGGGGAAGCAGAAGAGACGGAGCCGACGTTCGCCGGGCCTCGGACGCGGGGAAACCCAGAGGCCTGCATTGGGCGTCACGGGCGGCCCGGGTCGGCAGGCCCCCGCACTGGCACCTCGTCGCCCTTCGCCTCGGACTCCACCTGCGCCTTGAGCGTGCGGAGGAGACGTTCCAGCTCCCTCTGGATACCGGGACTGATAAGGGGCTCGAGGAGCCGCAGCAGCCAGCTGTCGAAGCGGGTGCGAACGATGAGAGTGACGCGGCACCGAGCGCTGTCGCCCTCGAAGCGGTACCGCGCCGTCTGAACGAAGGGCGCGGGGGCGCCCTCCGCCGAACGTACCTCCATCGCGATACTCTCGTTGCGGGTGAAGCCCGCGACCTCGGCCAACGCCACGTTGCGTTGGCCGCGCCGGAGCGTGACGGTCCTGAATCGGAATCCGCGCTGAAGCGGGGGTGGCGTCAGAGGCTGGAGCTCAGACACCCCCGTCCAGCGGCGGAGCCTCTCGGGGTCCTCGACGTGCTTGAACACCTCTTCGAGGGGCCGTCGGATCTCGATCCGTGCGGTGCTCTCTCCGGCGCCTTCCCTCCGGGCCGCCACGAGCAGGATCGCCGCCCCCAGTACCGGGAGCGCAGCCACCACCACGAGAGCCCTGCGAATCCACTTCATGATCCGAGTCCGCCGCGCGAATGGTAAGGCCCGCACGCTGCCGCTGCAAAGCCCCGAGGAGAGCCCATGGGGAGCGGCATGGGTTAGACTCCGGCGGAGGTAGTGCATCGTATGCGCAAGACGAAGATCGTAGTCGCGTTGCTCGTCGGCCTGTTCCCCGATTCCGGGCGGGCGGCGGATCGGTCCGCGGCGGACGCCCCCCCCTCCGAACTGCGCGTTTTGGACTCCCTCGTCGGAACGTGGGCGGTGGAGGGGAAATGGCAGGGCGCGGACGGCAAGGTGCAGATCAAGACCGGGACCAGCTTGAACCGATGGATCCTCGGCGGCCGCTTCCTCGAGTGCGACGCCGTGGCGGAGAGGGTGGGTGGGCGGGTGGAATCGCGGATCCTCCTCGGCTTCGACACCCGCGAGCAGTCGTACTTCGCCCTTATCATGGACGACCAGTCCTCCCACTACCTCCGGGCCCGGGGGACGTACCGGGCCTCGAGCCGGTCCTTCGTCCTGAGCGGCAAGGAGCGCGACGAGGCGGCGGGCCGCGTCTACGGATACCGTTTCCTGCTCCGTCTCGAGGGGCCGGACCGTTACGCGATCGAGGTGTTCTTCGACATTCCCGGCCCGGCACCCTTGCGGCTCATCGAGGCCGCATATGCCCGGAGCGCCGAGCCCTCGCCGGATAGAGAGGGCGCGCGGCCGTGATACGGCCCCCCACCTTCCGGGCCCTCGGCTTGCTCGTTGGCCTGCTGCTGCCGCAGGGCGCGTGCGCAAGCCCAGAGGCTCGGATCGACACCGCCCCCGATCCCTCCGAAGCCACCGGCATCGATCCCTGCCAGGGCCTCGTGCAAGACCGCTCTCCGCGACCCCTCGGCCGGCTGGGCGCCCCCGCGGCGGGGGCGGCCGTCGTCGATCCCGCCTTCAACGCTCGGATCCGTCGGGTCACGGCGGTATCGTCTCAAGAAGGCGAGAACGCGATCATCAAGCCCGTCTACGGCACGATCCAGGCCTGGAACGCGGATGAGTCGAAGCTCCTGCTGTGGCACCGGGGACAGGGGCACGAGCTTTACGACGGCCGAACCTACCGATTCTTGCGGCGAATACCGCTCGTGTCCCCCACCGACATCGAGCAGGTGCTCTGGGACCCCGTCGATCCCGACATCCTCTACTACCCGAGCAACTACAACGCGGTCCCCAACCTGATGCGATACCGCGTGAGCACCTCTCAGAGCGAGGTCCTCTTCCGCGTGCCATTCTGCCCCGTCGATTGGGGCCGCGTTCTGACGCTCGGTGCCGATCCCATGTACCTGTCCTGGGGGACCGACTCCAGGGTCATCGGTCTCATGTGCGGGGACGAGAAATTCCTTTTCGACGTGGCCCGGGGCCAGGTGGTCGGACGAACCACGGTCAACAGCCGCAACGCCCCCCAGCCGGGCCCGAGTGGGCAGCTCGCTTTTCTCGACGGCCGCGTTTACGACCGTTCGCTCCGGCCGGTCCGTACGCTGGCCCTGAAGAATCCCTTCGAGCACGCGTCCATCGGGCGTTCCGCCACCACGGGGCACGACCTGTTCAACACCGTCGTATTCGACCACCTTCCGGGGGGAAGCGACTTGCGCGATGCGGGCACCCTCGTGAGCGTGGACATGAATACCGGGGAGCGGCGTGTCATCATCGGGATGGCCACCGGTTACCCCTATCCTCCGGGCGGCACGCACATCTCCTCCATCGCCCATCGCAAGCCGGGCTGGGTCGCGGTTTCCGTGGTCGGGGATCCGCGGGCGCCCGACATCCTCCACAACGAGCTGCTGATCGCCAACGTCGATACCGGTCAGGTGTGCCGGGTGGCCCACCACCGCAGCTACGCGGGAGAAGGTCGCTGGGGCTACTGGGCCGAGCCCCACGTCGTGCTGAGCCCGACGGGAACGCGGTTGCTCTTCGGGAGCGACTGGGGCAACGGCACGAGCGTCGACAGCTACGTGGCCGAGCTGCCCGCCTACCGCGCCCCCTAGTAGCGGAAGCCGATCATGTTCCAGTAGGCGAGGATCAGGAGATAGCCCGCCACCGCCAGGGTGACGAGCGTGTAGTGGACCCTGGCCGCGACAGACCAAAGCCTCCTCTTCCACGCCCCCGCGGCGAACCACACGAGGGCGGGGAGCAACCCCAGGGCGAGGAGTGGCATCGTGAGCGCGGCGGCGAGTGCCGGGTAGTGCGGAGCGAAGACCGCGACGGTCTGCACGCTCAGGAAGAAGGCGAGGGGAAAGGCGAGGGCGATCGCGGCGGCGGCGGCGGCGGCGAGTCGCGCCCGGCCGCTCTCGGGAGGCGCGTCGGGCAGCCGGCCCCGTACGAGACGCACGAGAGAGAGCGCCGGCCAGGCGAGCGCGGAGAGGAGCAGGGCCGCAACGGGCAGCCCCAGGAGCATCTGGAACCGGGCCACCCCGTACCAGGGGACCCGTTCGAAGACCATCGAGCCCGTCGTCTTGACCTCGGGCACCTCCACCTGGAGGTGGGTAATCTCGCCCCGGTCATTCTCGCGAAAGGCGAGCCGGCCCTCGCCCTCGCGCCGCTCGAATAGGAGCGCCCCCGCCGGAGCGAAGGTCATGTCGGGGAACTCGAAAAGGTCGGGAAGAAACCGACCTCCCGAGCTCAGCCGCAGCACACCCGGACTCGTCTGCGACACCTTGACCCTGCCGAGAAGCTTCAAGACCTTGAAGACGGAGCGCTCCGGAAATCGGCACCAGGAATAGGTCGCTTCGAATCGCTCCACGCCCCTTGCGGCTTCCACGCCGGGCCCCGGCCTCGCGACATCCGCCGTCGGATAGTAGTGGTCGAGGAAAGCCTCGAGAAGGCTGTCGCGCGCCGGCCGGCTCGATGCGTTGAAGACGAAGAAGAGCCCGAGCTTCTCCTCGGGAATGAGGAAGAGGCGGCTCACGAATCCCTCCCAGTCGCCGTCGTGCATGACGGCGCGATGCCGATTCTGGAAGTGCTCGTGAAAGCCGTAGGTAACGCCCGCGACGTCGGGGTGGAGGGAATACCGTCGACGGTGCATCTCCTCCAGCGAGGCGTCGCTCAAGATTCGCGGGCCCGCGCCCAACTGCGCGAGCATGAAGCGGGCCATGTCCGCTCCCGTGGTGTTGAGGCTGGCGGCGGGGACCAGGATGTTTCGCAGGTACACCGGGTCCGAGGGGGTGGGGCCCGCGTCGCGAAGGGCGTATCCCACGGCAAGGTCGAATTCTTTGGAGGGCACGCCATAAACGCTGTGCTTCATCGCGAGGGGCGAGAACACGTTCTCCTGGAGGAAGCTCGTGTAGGGAACCTTCGCGACCTCCTCGACGACCTCCCCCGCCAGGGATATGCCGTAGTTGGAGTAGCCGATGATCTCCCCCGGCGCGTGAATGCGCTGCGGCATGTGGGACGCGAGGTAGGCGGAAAGCGACACAGGAGGCCCCTCGAGCGGCGAGTAGACGCCGATGGCGTGGTCGTCGAAGCCGGCGGTGTGCGTGAGAAGGTGGGCGAGGGTGATGGGCCCTCGGGGGTCGCTCGGGATCTGGAAGCGCCCGAGGTACCGGTTGACGTTCTCGTCCATGCGGACGACTCCGCGCTCGGAGAGCATCACCACCGCCGTCGCCGCGAACACCTTGGAGACGGAGGCGACGGAAAAGAGCGTGGTCTCGGCGTCCACGGGTTTCCGGCTCGAGAGCGCGGAGACTCCGTATCCCTTCGCGAGCCACACCACGCCGTCCTTCACGACCGCGACCGTGGCGCCCGGTATCCGGTAACGCTCCAGGTGCTCGGAGGCGACGCGATCGACGAAGGCCTCGAGCTCGCGGGGGTCGCGGGGGCCGGCGAGCTCCGCCGGCGGGGACACCTCGGTTCGCGTAACCGGGGCCGAGGATTGAGGTTGGAGAAGCAACGCGAGAACGAGGGGTCCCATGGATTCCGAATCAGGCGCTCCAGTCGCGGACCGGCCGGGAGCCGGCGGGCACGGGATTCTACCGCGGCGCCTGTTCGGACGCCGCTCCCGCTCGGGAAACGCCCCCGCCCATGGCACGGTAGGCCAGGATCCCGAGCCATTCGTGCAGGGCGAGCCGGAACGTCTCCAGCCTCTCGACGGGGCGGTCCAGCGTTTCCAGGTCCGCGGTCGGCTCGAGCGAAGGGACGCACAGCACGTTCAGCCCCTCGTGGGCAAAGGCGCCGCACGCCCGACGGGAATGGGTCGGCGAGGTCACGACGAGCAGATCGTTCCAACCCCTCTCCCGGCAAAGCGCGGCCACCTGCCCCGCTTCGTCGCGCGTGGAGCGGACTGGCCCCACGCTCAGGACCTCCCCGGTCAAGCCCAGGCTCTCCATCTGCCGGCGGGCGAGCGTCGCGTGGGAGGGGGCGGGGGACGTCATCTCCGTCAGCACGAGCCGAGTCGCTTGCCCTGCCCGCATGAGCTCGAGAGCTCGCAACAGCCGGCTGAGGGCGACCGGCGTCGGATCGCCGTCCTGCTGGAGCCGGGACGCGAGCACCGCCACGGCGTCGGCGGGACGCGGAGCGTCCCGCCGAACCAGGGGCGCGGCCAGGGCGCCCGCCAGGGGCGTGAAAGCCACCGCGGTCCAGAGGAGGGCAGCCGCGCCCGCCACCCCCAAGAGGGCGGCTCGGCCGTGGCGCCACGGCGTCAGGGCCGCTCCGACCGCAGCGCCGAGCACCCAGGCGGAAGCGATCTCGACGAGGCCGAAGTCCCGGGCGAAGAAGCCGAGAAGGCTTCCGAGCAGCGCGCCCTCGAAGAGCTGTTCCTTCTTGACGGCCGATCGCACGCCCCCTAGGCTACCGCGGGACCCTTCCTGACAGGCGCACCCCGCGCCGCGAGGGGAAGCACGGGAGTCGATCTTGGAAGACAGCCGCCGCGTCCCCCTCGTGATGGGCCTTCTCGCGCTCGCGCTCTACGGCCTGACCCTGCCCGCAATCGGCTTCAACTCGGACGTGTACGCCTACATCGTCACCATCCGGGAGGGGCATCCCCGCGCCCTCTTCCACGTCCACCACCTGCTGCACGGGCCCACCGGCTACCTGTGGACGCGACTCCTCGCCTGGACGGACCTGCCCTTCGACTCCCTGCTCCGGCTCCTGAGCGCCGTGTTCGGGGCCGTCGCCGTCGCGGGATTCGCCCGGATCGTGGGTCGCTACGTGCCGTCCCGAACGGGCCAGTGTCTCGCCACCGCCGCCTTCGCCACGTGTTTCGCCGTCTGGATCTTCTCCGTCGACGTCGAGGTCTACATCCCGTCCACCGCGTTCCTCTGCTTGAGCTACGCGGTGCTGGCCCGTGCCGGCGAGGAGGGCTCCGTGCGTCGCGCTGCCGCTGCGGGCCTATTGATGGGAGCCGGCGCGCTCTATCACCAGATGGGGGCGCTCTTCGCCGTGGTGGGACTGGTGCTTCTCGTCGCCGGACCGGGGACCCGCCCCACGAAGCTTCGGCTGCTCGCCGCTTTCTGGCTGAGCGGGCTCGCGCTCGTCCTCCCCGTCTACGTCGGGGTCGCAGTGGCCGTTCACGGGGTGGGCTCTCTCCGCGGCTTCCTCGTCTGGCTTCTGGGCTACTCGCTTCGGGGGTACGGGGTGGGCTTCCGCGCGGAAAACCTGGTGGAGGCCGTCCTCGGTCACGGCCGCTCGCTCATCTTCTTCGACTTCGTGCTGAAAGACCTGCAGAACCGCGCGGCCCGCGTCCCCCTGGACCTGGCGCTCGTCGCCCTCGCTGGTCTCGTCCTCGCCGCGGGGACCCTGGGCGCCTTCGTGGGATGGCGGCGGGAGGCGCCGGCCCGCCAAACGGCACCCCTCGCCGCGCTGCTCACCTGGTACCTCGTCTACGGGTTCTTCTCCTTCTGGTGGGAGCCGGACAACGTGAAGTTCTGGGTCACGGCGATGGTTCCCTTCTGGGCGCTGTGGGCGGGCGGACTCGCCCTCGCGGGGGGCCGATGGAAGGCCGCGCTGGGAACTCTCGTCGCGATCATGCTCGGCAGCAACCTCTACGACCTTCACCGCCGCCGCGATCCCGCGTACGACCCCGAGGTCGTGGCGGTGCGCGCGCTCGCCGCCCACCTGCGGCCGGGCGACACCGTTCTCCTTCCGCCCACGCTGGACGCGCGGGCAGGCGCCTTCGCGCCCGAGCTCGGGCGGATCCGGGTCTACCTGATCTGCAAGGACGCGAGAGAGGCCGATCGCGCCCTCGGCGAGCTCGAGAGCCAGGTCGCGGGCGCGCGGAGCGCCGGAGGGCGTGTCTATTTCTACGAGCGCGCGTTCTCGGTGGAGGTGCTGCGTCCGCACCCCTGGTGCCGGGAGGTCGAGGCTGCGTTCCGCGAGCGACACCTCCTGGAGACCGCCTTCACCCTCGACCTGCCCGTCGACGACGACGAGTCGGGGGGCCCGGGGCGCCTCGCGCGCTGGCGTCCCGTCCCCGTGTTCGAGGTGCTCGACCGAGAGTGAGACGCTCCCTCTAGCGGAGCTCGATCCCCGGGAAGAAGTAGCCGATCTCGAAACGCGCCGTCTCCGCGGCGTCGGAGCCGTGGATGCAGTTGGCCTCGATCGAGGACGCGAAGTCCTTGCGGATGGTGCCCGCCGCCGCCTTGGCGGGATCGGTGGCGCCCATGAGCTCGCGCAGGTGGGCGATCGCGTTGTCGCGCTCGAGCACCAGCGTGAGGCAGGGCCCCGAGGACATGAAGTCGACGAGGCTCGCCGAAGAACGGCCGCTCGCGGTGCACGTGGTAGAAGCCCTCGGCCTCCGGCCGCGGTCAGGTGGCGCATCCGCACGGCGACGAGCCGGAAGCCCGCCTTCTCGATGCGGGCCAGGATGTCGCCCGCCTGCCTCGCCTTCACCGCGTCCGGCTTGATGATCGAAAACGTTCGCTCCTTCACGGTCGGTTCCTTCACCTCTTCTTCTTGAGAGCCTTGGCCACCGCCGCGCCGATGTCGGCGGGCGACTTGCACCACGTGGATGCCCGCGGCCTTCATGACCTTCATCTTCTCCTCGGCGGTGCCCTTGCCGCCGGCGATGATCGCGCCCGCGTGGCCCATGCGGCGGCCGGGGGGCGCCGTCTGGCCGGCGATGAAGCCCGACCACCGGCTTCTTCACGTGTCTTCTTCACGTAGGCGGCGGCTTCCTCCTCGGCGCTGCCGCCGATCTCGCCGATCATCACGATGGCCTTCGTCGCCCGGTCCTTGTTGAAGAGCTCGAGCGCGTCGGTGTGGTTCGTGCCGATGATGGGATCGCCGCCGATGCCGATGCAGGTGGACTGGCCGATGCCCAGCGCGGTGAGCTGGTGCGACCGCCTCGTAGGTGAGGGTCCCGCTGCGGCTCACCACGCCCACGCTCCCGCCCTGGTGGATGTGGCCGGGCATGATGCCGACCTTGCACTTCTCGCCGGGCGAGATGATGCCCGGGCAGTTGGGGCCGATGAGGCGCGTGGCCTTGCCCTCGAGGTAGGCGGCCGCCTTCACCATGTCGAGAGTGGGAATGCCTTCGGTGATGCACACGACGAGGGGGATCCCCGCGTCGGCCGCCTCCATGATCGCGTCCGCCGCGCCGGGAGGAGGCACGAAGACGACCGAGACGTTCGCTCCCGTCTTGCGCACCGCCTGCTCCACGCTGTCGAAGAGGGGGAAGCCCTCGACCGTGCGTCCCGCCCTTGCCGGGGGTGACGCCGCCCGACCACCTTCGTGCCGTAGTCGCGGCAGCCGATGGCGTGGAAGGTGCCGTGCTTGCCCATCCCCTGGACGAGCAGGCGCGTGTCCTTGCCGACGAGGACGCTCACCGGGCCGCTCCCGCCGCCGCCACCACCACCTCTTGCGCCGCCTTCGTCATGTCGTCGGCGGTGACGAAGTTGAGGCCCGGACGTGCGGAGCATCTCCTTGCCCTTCTCCTCGTTGTTCCCCTTCATGCGTACGACCACGGGCACCTTGACCTTCAGCTCCTTCACCGCCGCGATGACGCCCTCCGCCAGCACGTCGCAGCGCAGGATGCCGCCGAAGATGTTGATGAGCACCGCCTTCACGTCCTGGTCGGCGAGCAGGATGCGGAAGGCGTTGCGGATCTGCTCCGCGTTGGCACCGCCGCCCACGTCGAGGAAGTTGGCGGGGCTGCCGCCCGCCAGCTTGATGATGTCCATGGTGGCCATGGCCAGCCCCGCCCCGTTCACCATGCAGCCCACGTTGCCGCCGTCGAGCTTGATGTAGTTCAGGCTGTACTTGGAGGCCTCGACCTCGAGCGGGTCCTCCTCGTCGAAGTCGCGCAGCTCCCGCAGCTCGGGGTGGCGGTAGAGCGCGTTGTCGTCGAAGTTGATCTTGGCGTCGAGGGCTAGGAGGTCGCCCGTCCCTCGTCATCAGGAACGGGTTGATCTCGAGGAGCGAGGCGTCCGTGGCCTCGAACGCGCGGTAGAGCGAGCTGCATGAAGGGGACGGCCTTGCCCACGAGGGCGCCCGGGAGGCCCAGCCCGAAGGCGAGCTTGCGCGCCTGGAAGGGCTGGAAGCCCGACGGCGGGATCGACGTGCTCCTTGAGGATGGCCTTGGGGTCCCTGGCCGCCACCTCCTCGATGTCCATGCCGCCCTGCGGCGGAGGCCATGAACACGGGGCGGCCCGTGGCGCGGTCCACGACGATCGCGAGGTACATCTCGTGCGAGCCCTCGAGGTCCATGCCCTGCTCGATGAGCAGGCGGCGCACCACCCGGCCCTCGGGGCCCGTCTGGTGCGTGTGCAGCGTCATGCCCAGCATCGCCTTGGCGATCGACTCGCACGTCGTCCGCGGTGCGGGCGAGCTTCACGCCGCCGCCCTTGCCGCGGCCGCCGGCGTGGATCTGGGCCTTGACCACCACGGGGAAGCCCAGCTCCTTGGCCGCCTCCACCGCCTCCGCCGGCGTGTACGCGACCTTGCCCCGGGGCACGGGCACGCCGTACTGCGCGAGCACGGCCTTGCCCTGGTACTCGTGGATCTTCACCGGGCCTACTTGCCGGCTTGATCGCCGAGCAGCTCGACCTCGAAGACGAGCGTCGCCCCGGGCGGGATCGTGGGCGGCCGGCCGCTGTCGCCGTAGGCGATGTCGGAGGGGCAGACGAGCTTCGCCTTCTCGCCCACCTTCATCCGCTGCACGCCCTCGGTCCAGCAGGGGATGACGCCGTTCAGCGGGAACTCGGCGGGCTGGCCGCGCTCGACGGAGCTGTCGAAGACCTTCCCGTCGGTCAGCGTCCCGTGGTAGTGGACGCTCACCGTGTCCGTGGCGGAGGGGCTCTTTCCCGAGCCCGCCTTCAGAGACTTGTAGACGAGACCGGAGGGGGTCTTGACCGCACCCTGCTCCTGCGCGGCCTGGTCGCGGAAGGCCTGCGCCTTGGCCTTTTCCCCGCCCGCGCGGGCGGCAGCACGTGCCTTGACGAGGGCGTCGAGCTTGGGTCCGTACTCCTCGACCGGGAACGCGGGCTTGCCGCCGCTCGCGGTGTCCGTGATGCCCTTCTTCAGCATCTCGATCTCCCCGGGAGTGAGCTGGAGGGGCTCCGCGAAGCGCGTGCCCAGCATCGCGCCGAACGCGTAGATGACCTTGTCGTCCTCGCTCTTGAACTCCCCGGCGGACCCCTTCTCCGCTCCCGCGGGCGGTTCTTCCTTGCCCTTGCACCCCCCGGCGACGGCGGCGAGGGCCACGGCGAGCACCACGGTCTTTCGGAGCATTCTGTCCTTTCGCGGAGGCCTTACGGGGGGCCCCTCGATGGCGCGGCAATCCGATGATCCTATAAGCACCCGACGGGGGAGGCAAACGGACGGCGGAAGAGGAGGCTCTTGCAGGTGATGCCGGCCTCCGCCTTCTGGAACTCGGATAGGTTGCACCGGAATCACCACTGACCCGCGCTTCTCCAGGAGCGCGTGGGTCAGGGGTGATCCGGCGCTCACCAGGACTCGTCCCCGAATGATGAGCACATTCGCCGCCCACGGCTCCTCCGGAGGCACGGGCACGACCTCGAACCCGCGGAAGGGCTGAAGGTCGACCCAGTCCTTGTTCGCGATCACCGATTCCTCGTCGATCGCCGTCGCCGCCGACTTCAAGTGCAAGCACCCCGTCACCGCGACCGGCACGACCTCGTACCCATGGGGTGACACGATCGCGCGCAAGGCCTCGATTCCGGCCCCGTTCGTGCGACGCGAGCGGCCGACAAGGATCTTCCGCCCCATCACCAGGACGTCGCCGCCGTCGAGCGTTCCGGGAGCCTCGATGGCGACGACGTGGCGGTAGGCGGCGAGCGCCTCCGCCACCACGCGAGTCTCGTCACGCCGCGACGCAGCACCCGGACGGGTGATGACCGCGATCTCGTCGAGGACGACCGCCGTGTCTTCCACGAAGCAGCAGTCGGGATGCGCGGCGTCGCCGGGCAGGGACACGATCTCGAGACCCAGATCCCGCAGGACCTCGCGGTAGCGCTCGTGCTGCTCCACGGCCCGCGCAGGGTCGATCGGCTGGCGCTCGAGATAGGTGAGCTCGCAGCTCGCGATGGAGGGAGAGACGTCACGGAGAAGGGCGATGTCCATGTCCGAGCTCGCCGGAGCGTAGACGGGGACCGTGCGAGGGTCAAGAACGTGAAGAAAGCGCTTTCGAGTGCCGGTTGCGGCCAAGAACAGCCTGCATTACGCTAAATCTGGGCCCATGTGATGAACCGAAAAGTGGTCGTGGGGTTGCTCAGCCGGCAGCAGGAATACCAGCTCCTCCAGGCCCACGATGCAGAGGCCGCCGCCCGCCGAAACGGGCTCGAGATCGAAGTGGTCTACGCGGACATGAACCCGCTGGAGCAGATCCACCAGCTCTTCAAGTTCATCCACGCCCCCGCGGAGGACCGGCCAGCCGTGATCGTCGTGGAAACGGTCGTGGGAGAAGGCCTCGAGCGCGTCGCCCGCAACGCGGTGCAGGCGGGCATCGGCTGGGTCGTGCTGAATCACAAGATCCCCTATCTCAAGGAACTCCGCGAGAAACACCCCGGCCTGCTGATCGGCTCGGTGGGAACGGACCAGTTGGAAATCGGGCGCATCCAGGGGCGGCAGTTCAAGCTGCTGCTTCCGTCCGGAGGGAACGTCCTCTACCTGCAGGGGCCGCCCGACACCGCGGTGGCCCAGGAGAGGCTGCGGGGCGCGAAAGAGTCGATCGCCGGCTCGAAGATCGAGCTGCGCGTCCTCTCGGGACAGTGGACGGAGGCGAGCGGCGAGAAGGCGGTCCGGGGATGGCTCCGACTCAAGAGCTCGGACACGCTGCCCCCCGACCTCGTGGGAAGCCAGAACGACACGATGGCGATGGGGGCCCGTCGGGCCATCGAGGCGCTGGTCCCGGAGCGGTCCTCTGTTCCCTTCACGGGATGCGACGGCCTTCCCGAAGGCGGCCAGCGTCTGGTGCGGGAAGGGAGGCTGGCCGCCACTGTGATCGCGCCGTCGAACACGGGGCCGGCCCTCGATCTCGTCGCGAAAGCGCTCCGCGGCGAGCCGACATCGGCCGAGGTCACGCTGAAGCCGACCTCCTACCCCCCCGAGGCCGAGATCGTCCGGCGCCCCGCCCCGGGACGAGGGGGGGCCATCGCGTAGGTTTCTGCGACCGAGGCCTTCCGGGCGGTTGCGAGCCCCCTCCACGTGCATTAGGCTCAGCCCTTCCATGAGTTACCCCTGGGCTCACCCCGGGTGGTGCCCGTCGTCGGCGCTGCGCGTCGCACTGCTCCTGGCCGTCGCCGCCCACGTGATCGGTTGCGCCCGCGGTTCCGGGAGCGCCACCGGTCCCCCCGCGGTCGCGGTGAAGATCGAGACGGCGCGAGTGGTGGCGGTGGACGACGCGACGGAATACGTGGCGACCCTGCAAGTCCCGCGACTCGGCGGTGATCATGCCCCAGGTGGAGGGCGAGCATGACCCAGATCCTCGTGCGCTCGGGACAGCGGGTCGCCCCGGGGACCGTCCTGATGCAGATCGACCCCGCCAAGCAGCAGGCCACGGTGAAGAGCCAGGAGGACACGCGGGCGGCCAAGCGCGCGGCCCTCGAGTACGCGCAGCAGCACTTCGAGCGGGTGAAGGGCCTCCGGGCGGAGGGCATCGTCGAGCCAGGCAGGACCTCGACCAGGCGCGCACCGCCCTCGACGCCGCCCAGGCCGAGCTGCAGTCGCTCGAAGCGCAGGTCCGTGAGGAGGAGGTCCAGCTGCGCTACCACCGCGTGGCCGCCCCCACCGCCGGGATCGTGGGCGACATTCCCGTGCGAGTGGGCGACCGCGTCACGGACTCCACCATGCTCACCACCGTGGACCGCCCGGGAGGCCTCGAGGCCTACGTCAACGTGCCCGTCGAGCGCGCGCCGCGTCTCCGCGTGGGGCTGCCCGTGCAGATCCTGGACAGCGCGGGCACCGATGCTCGCCCGGAGCCAGCATCAGCGTTCATCTCGCCGCGGGTGGACGACCAGACCCAGACCGTGCTCGTGAAGGCCGCCATCTCCAACGAGGAGGGAACGCTGCGCACGGCCCAGTTCGTCCGCGCGCGAATCGTCTGGGAGACGCACGAGGGGCCGGTCGTCCCGGTCCTCGCCGTGTCGCGGATCAGCGGACAGCACTTCGCCTTCGTGGCCGAGGACGAGAAGGGCGCGCTCGTGGCGCGGCAGCGGCCGCTGCGCGTCGGCGAGATCGTGGGCAACGACTACGTGGTGCTGGAGGGGATCAAGCCCGGGGATCGAGTCGTCGTGTCCGGGACCCAGTTCCTGGCGGACGGCGTTCCCGTCAAGCCCGCAGGACTAGGACGCGATGTTCGTCGACTTCTTCATCCGGCGGCCCATCTTCGCCACCGTCTGCGCGCTCCTCATCATCGCTGGCGGGGGCGGTGGCGATCCCCACGCTGCCCATCGCCCAGTTCCCGAACCTCGCGCCGCCCGCAGGTCGTGGTGCACGAGCATCTACATCGGCGCCAGCGCGCAGGTGGTGGAGACCGCGGTCACCACTCCCGCTCGAGCAGCAGATCAACGGCGCCGAGGGGATGAAGTACCTGACCTCCACGCAGCGGCAACGACGGCATCAGCCTCATCACCGCCACCTTCGACCTCGACGCGCGACCCCGACCTGGCCGCGGTGGACGTGCAGAACCGCGTGAACTTCGCGCTGGGCCGCCTGCCCAACGAGGTGAAGCAGACCGGCGTCGTCGTGACCAAGACCTCCAGCAACTTCGTGTTCGGGGCCGCGGTCTTCGCCGAGGACGACCGCTACGACACGCAGTTCATGAGCAACTACCTCGACCTCTACGTCACGCGACGCGCTCAAGCGCGTGAAGGGCGTCGCCGACGTCTTCATCTTCGGCGAGCGGCGCTACGCGATGCGCCTGTGGCTCGACCCCGCGCGCGCGGCCAGCCGCGCGGCTCACCGCCTCCGACGTGGTGCGCGGCGCTGCGCGAGCAGAACGTGCAGGTGGCGGCGGGCCAGGTGGGGCAGCCGCCCGCGCCGCGCAGGCCAGACGTTCCAGATCAGCGTGCGCGCCGTGGGCCGGCTCACGCGAGCCCGCACGAGTTCGAGAACATCATCGTCAAGACGGCGGAGGACGGCACGCTCGTACGCCTCAGGGACGTGGGCCGGGTCGAGCTGGGCGCGGAGGACTACGGCTCGGACCTGCAGTTCAACGGCCAGGACGCGGTGGGCATCGGCATCACCCAGCTCTCGAACGCCAACGCGCTCGAGGTCGACCGCGCCGCCCTCGCCGAGCTCGACCGCCTCGCCCAGCGCTTCCCGCCCGGGGATGAAGTACCGCCTCGCCTTCGACACCACCGACGTGGTGAGCGAGTCGATCCACGACGTCCTCTTCACCCTGGTCGGGGCGATCGTCCTCGTCATCCTCGTGATCTTCGTCTTCCTGGAGGACTGGCGGACGCACGCTCATCCCGGCGGTGACCATCCCCGTCTCGCTCATCGGCACCTTCGCGTTCGTGAAGCTGCTCGGCTTCTCGATCAACACGCTGACGCTGTTCGGCATCACCCTCGCCACCGGGCTCGTGGTGGACGACGCGATCGTGGTCATCGAGAACATCGCGCGGCACATCGCGCGAGGGGCAGCGCGACGCCCGCCAGGCCGCCTCCGCGGCCATGAAGGAGGTCACGGGCGCGGTGATCGCGACCTCGCTGGTGCTGGTCGCGGTGTTCGTGCCCGGTCGCCTTCTTCCCGGGCACGACCGGGATCCTCTTCCGGCAGTTCGCGCTCACCATCGCGTTCTCGATCGCGATCTCCGCCTTCAACGCGCTCACCCTGACGCCCGCGCTCTCGGCGCGGCTGCTCGGCCGCGAGCACGGGCGCCAAGGGCTGGTTCTTCACCCGCGTCGACCGAGCGATCCAGCGCGCTCACCGAGGGCTACCGCGGCTCCGCTGCGGCGCTTCCTCGCGCCGGCGCGCGCCTCGCCCTGGCCGCTCTTCGCTGGTCGGCCTCGTCCTGACCGTCCGTCGTCTACCAGCGAGGTGCCGCGCGGCCTTCGTGCCCGACGAGGACCAGGGCTGGGGCATCGTCGCTCGTCCAGGCGCCCGCGGGCGCCTCGCTCGACTACACGCAGCAAGATCGGGGAGCAGGTCCAGGCGATCGTGACGAAGGCGCCGGAGACTGGACACCGTGTTCGCGATCACGGGCTTCAGCTTCGGCGGGCACTGCCCCCAACCGGGGCCTGATCTTCTTCGGGCTCAAGCCCTACTCGCGAGCGCCGCGGCGCCGAGCACTCGGCGCGAGGCGGTGATCAACCGCCTGCGCGGGGCCGCTCGGCGGGATCACGGGGGCGATGGTGATCCCCTTCCTGCCCCCGCCCGTGCAGGGCCTGGGCAACTTCGGCGGCTTCCAGTACGTGCTGCAGGACCAGGGCGGCCACACCCTGGACGAGCTGGCCGCGGTGACCCAGGACGTCGTGCGGCAGGGCAACGCGCGCGGCGACCTGAGCGGCCTCTTCACGAGCTTCACCGCCGACGACCCGCAGTTCGTGGTCACGATCGACCGCGAGAAGGCCAAGGCGGTGCAGGGTGCCGCTCGCAGCAGATCACGGACACGCTGCAGATCTACATGGGCTCGGCCTACGTCAACGACTTCGACTTCAACAACCGCTCCTACCGCGTCTACGTGCAGGCGGACAAGCAGTTCCGCTCGCGAGCCGCGGGACATGCGCGCAGTTCTACGTGCGCTCCGACGACGGGCACGATGGTGCCCCTCGACAACCTGGTGCGCGTGACGCAGACCGCGACGCCCCAGGTGATCACGCCACTACAACCTGTTCCGCTCGGCGGAGATCAACGGCGCGGCGGCGCCCGGCCGCAGCTCGGGCGAGGCCATCGCGGCCATGGAGGAGCTGAGCGGGAAGGCGCTGCCCCAGGGCTTCGGCTACGAGTGGACGGGCCTCTCCCTCGAGGAGCTGCAGTCGGCGCGGCACCGCCGCCCTCCTCTTCGGGCTCGGCACGCTCGTCGTCTACCTGACGCTCTCCGCGCAGTACGAGAGCTTCGTGCTGCCCTTCATCGTGCTGCTGGCCGTGCCCATGGCCCTGCTGGGCGCGCTCGGCGCCCAGTGGGTGCGCGGGCTGCAGAACGACGTCTACTGCCAGATCGGGCTGGTGATGCTGGTGGGCCTCGCCAGCAAGAACGCGATCCTGATCGTGGAGTTCGCGGAGCAGCTCCGCGAGCGCGGGCTGTCGATCGCGGACGCCGCGGTGGAGGCGGCGCGCATCCGCCTGCGCCCGATCCTGATGACCTCGTTCGCGTTCATCCTGGGCGTGGTGCCGCTGGTGCTCGCGGGCGGCGCGGGCCAGGCCGGCCGCCACTCGGTGGGCACCACGGTCTTCGGCGGCATGATCGTCTCCACCCTGCTCAACCTGTTCTTCATCCCCGTGCTCTACCTGGTGATCGAGGAGGCCCGGGAGAGGCGTCGCCAACGGGTCACCGCCGACCGTGCACCCGCGGTCGGAGAAGGTCGAGTCTGACCGTCGGTCGTACCGAGCGGCTGCGCCCTCCCCTCCTCCTCCTGTGCCTCGCGGTCATCGCTTCGGGATCCCGCGCCGCCGGGCAGCCCGCCCCGCCCGCCCCGGACGTGCTCACGTCCGAGGAGCGGGCCTGGCTCGCCGCGCATCCCGTGATCGTCATCCGCCCCACTCCGGACCACGGGCCCCTCGAGTTCTTCGACGACCAGGGAGTCCACCGGGGGATCACCGCCGACTACCTGGACCTCATCGAGCGGCGTCTCGGCTTCCGCTTCCAGATCCTCTACGCGGATCCGGGCCCGGCGAGGCCGGTCGGAGACGTGCGGGCGCTGTTGGCGCGGACCCCCGAGCGCGAGACTCACTGGCTCTTCACGAAGCCCTACCTCGAATTGCCGACCTACCTGATCACGCGGGCGAGCGCGGCGGAGGGCCTGACGCTCGCGGACCTCGCGGGGGCCCGCGTGGCCGTCGTGGGCACCTACGCGGCCCGCGAGTTCCTCGAGGAGCGGTATCCCGA
The DNA here is from genome assembly GCA_963742595.1 of uncultured Acidobacteriota bacterium. GTDB lineage: Bacteria > Acidobacteriota > Vicinamibacteria > Fen-336 > Fen-336 > CAVPGH01. Next base: position 1,733,450 of record CAVUMT010000005.1, read on the forward strand.
CGTTCTCGTCGACCCCGTGCTCGACAATCGGACCGGGCTTCGCAAGGTCTCCTTCGGCCTTGTGGACGCGTTCGTCTCCGATCTCGCCGTCGCGACCTTCTGGATGGAGAAGGAGGGAATCGCGAACCTCAAGGTCGCGGGAGAGACGGGCCACGTCTACCGGATGGGCATGGCGTCGCGCCGCGACTGGCCGGAGATGCGCGAGATCCTGGAGAAAGGCCTGGCACTCGTCACCCCGGCGGAACGTGGGGAGATCTACGGGCGGTGGGTGAGGATCTCGCCCCGGCCGAGCTCGGGACGGCGCTTCACGATCGGGGCGATCGTCGCCCTCGGCGCCATGGCTCTCGCCTTCGCCGGCGTCCTCCTCTGGAACCACGCACTGCAAGCGCGCGTCGCGCATCGGACCCGCGAGCTGCAGGTGTTGAACGAGGCTCTCGGCGCCTCCGAAGAGAAATTCGTCAAGGCCTTCCGCTCCAGCCCCGTCCCCATGACCCTCGCCATTCTTCCCGAGGGCCGCTTCGTCGACGTCAACGAGGCCTTCTCGCGCGTCACGGGTTTCGGTCGGGAGGAGGCGATCGGCCGCACGGCGGGCGAGCTCGGGACCTCGCCCGACGACGGACGCCGACGACGGCTGCTGGACAAGGCCCAGCACGCGAAACGGGTCACCGACGAAGAGTTCGAATATCGCACGCGCTCGGGCGAGGTCCGTACTGGGCTCATCTCGATGGAGCTCGTCGAGCTCTCGGGCGTGCCCCACGTCCTCGCCGCTTCGTTCGACATCACGGAGCGGAAGCGGATGGAGGCGGCCCTGCGCTCCTCCGAGGAGAGGTTCCTTGCGTTCTTCCGCCTGAGTCCCATCCCCATGAGCATCGCGACCCTCGAGCAGGGGCGCATCGCCTACGTCAACGACGCCTACGTGCGCCTCAGCGGCTATGCTCTCGACGAGATCATCGGGCGAACGATCGTGGAGCTCGGGTTCGTGGACGCGGACTCGCGCCGGGAGGCCCTCCGCGGCTACGAGCAGGCCGGCTCCATCCGGAACCGTGAGACCCGGATCCGTGTCCGGTCCGGCGAACAGCGCACCCTGCTCTTCTCGGCCGACGTCATATCCCTGGAAGGCGCCCCCCACGCCCTCGTCGCCTCCTGGGACATCACCGAATACCGTCGGCTCGAGGAGGAGTTGCGGCAGGCCCAGAAGATGGAGGCGATCGGGCAGCTCGCGGGAGGAGTGGCGCACGACTTCAACAACATGCTGATGGCGATCACGGCCCACTGCGACGTCCTGGGCCTGGAGCTGGGCGGCGGCCGGCCGGTCCCTCCGGAGCCGGTTCGGAGGGCGATCGCGGACATCCAGCAGGTCGCCGGGAAGGCGTCCCATCTCACGCGACAGCTCCTCACCTTCGGCCGGAAGCAGCCCTTGCAGCCGACCACCCTCGACCTGAACGCGGTGGTCGGGGAATGGCAGACGATGCTCCGACGGCTGATCGGCGGCGGAGTCGAGGTCCGGTTCCACCCCGGGGACGGCCTGGGGCGGGTGGAGGGCGATCCACAGGCGATCGAGCAGGTCCTCATGAACCTTTGCCTGAACGCCCGCGACGCGATGCCCGAGGGCGGCGTCCTGACCATCACCACCTCCAACGAGGAGGTCGACCTCCCCCTCCAGACCGCCCATGGCGTGATAGCACCCGGCCGCTACGTCGCCCTTGCCGTCGCCGACACCGGAGTGGGCATGGACGCGGAGACGCAAGAGCACATCTTCGAGCCCTTCTTCACGACCAAGCCTCCGGGAAAGGGCACGGGCCTCGGCCTCTCCACCGTCTACGGCATCGTGGGGCAGAGCGGAGGCTCGATCGTGGTGACGAGCGAGATTGGCGGGGGCGCGACGTTCCGGATCCTGCTCCCCCGCTCCGACGGCACGGTGGACGCGCTCGTGGAGCGGGAGGCTTCGCCGCCCGCCCCGGGGACGGAGACGATCCTCCTCGTCGAGGACGACGACCACGTCCGGCCGATGGCGGCGGAGTACCTCGAGTCGCTCGGGTACACCGTGCTCGTGGCGCGGAGCGCCGTGGAAGCGACGGCCCACGCCGCCGACGGCCGGCGTCTGGACCTCCTGCTCACGGACGTCGATCTGCCGGGGACGAAGGGGCCCCCGCTCGCGAGGCAGCTCGCGAGCGCGCGGCCGGGGCTGAAGGTGCTTTTTCTTTCGGGCCACCCCCACTACGCGATCGAGTCGCACGGCGTGACGCCCGCGGACATCCTCGAGAAGCCCTTTCCCCTGGGCCGCCTCGCGGAGAGGATCCGCCTCGCCCTCGACCGGGATCAGGCGCCGCCGCGGAGCGGCAGCGACCGGAAGGAGAAGTAGAGCCGCAAGTCGTAGACGATCTTGAGCCCTCCCGCGATCAGGAAGGGCGCGGGGCGTCGCGGCGAGCGCCATCGTGAGCCCGGAGACGAAGGGGGCGCACGCCTGGGCGAGCGCCCGCGCGCTCACCGCCAGCCCCGCCGCCGCCGGCCTCTCCTCGGGGGCGACGAGGGCGACCGTGTAGGCCTGCCTCGTGGGCACGTCCATCTGCGAGAGCACGTGCCGGGCGAGAAGCATCGCCGAAGCACTTTCGAAGGTCGGCATGAAGGGGACGATCATCAGCAGGACGTTGGACGGCAGGTGCGTGAAGACCATGGTGTTCAGGAGTCCGATCCGCTCCCCCACCCGCGCCGCCACCAGGAACGACAGGGCGGAGAGCAGGTTCGTCCCGAAGAAGAGCGCGCCCAGCGCTTCCGGCCCCGCGCCGAAGCGGAGGTGGAACCAGTAGGCGAGGAGGCTTTGCATGATGAAGCCGCCGGCGAAGGCGTCGAGAGCCTGAAGGCGCACGAGCTGGAGGACGGGGCCGCGTGTGCGGCCGAGGCCGAGGGATCCGAGCGCGCCTGCGGCCGGGGCCCGAGCCGGCTCGATGCGGGCGAGTCCTGCGTAGAGGAGGGTCAGGACCGCTCCCGCCGCCGAATAGGCCAGGAGCATGCCGCGCTGGGCTTCGAGGTCGCCGAGCCCGCCACGCGTCGCCCATCCCAGGACGCCACCCGCCGCCGCCGCTCCCGCGGCGGCGGGGAGGAATGAGACGACGTTGTACCAGCCGAAGACGCGAACCGTCGGGTGTCTTCCGGCGGCGCCGGGGAGGAGGGCCTGCTCCATCGGCGCGAACGGACCCGCTTCCTGGCCGTTGGGGCTGAGAGTCCCCAGCACCGCGCCCGCGAGAAGGAGCCACCGGCTTTCCGCCGTCGCGAGAATGAGCCCTCCCAGCGCGATGAGGGGCGCGGTCGCCGCCATGACGCGGGCGGGTCCCCAGCGCGCCGCCATCATGGACAGGAACAGGGTGAGGAGCGCGTCCTCGACCATGGTCGCGGTGAAGACCAGGCCGATCTCACCCGCTCCGAAGCCCTTCCCGGCGAGGAAGAGTGCAAGGAAAACGGACAGCCAGCCGAAGGCGAAGGAGCGGAGGGCGCGACCCGCGAAGATCAGCGTGAGGCTCAGCGGGCGGCCCTCCGAACGGTGAAGGTCACCGCGCGGCCGAACGGATTGGCGCCCAGGCTCGACCCGGCGACGCGCACGCGGCGGAGGACGCCTTCCGAGGGGAGGGCGACGAGAGCGTCCGCTTCCGACGCGCCGTAGGAGACGAGCTCCAGCTTCGACCAGTCGAGGGCGGCGGTGGAAGCGGCGAGGCCGATGTGAGGCAGAACGGCGCCTTCGCGCACCAGGATCACCGCCGGGAGCGGTCCCGCTTCGATCCGCTGCCATCCCCGAGGGTAGGTACGGCCCGTCTGGTAGTCCACCCACCGGCCCCCCGGAAGATAGACGTCGCGTCCGGTCGTGCCCGTCTCGAGAAGCGGAGCCACCAGCATCTCCGTTCCGAAGAGGTACGCGTCCTCGACGCCCCAGGCCCCGGGGTCGTCCGGGTACTCGACGAACAGCGCGCGCACCATGGGCAAACCGCGCTCGGACGCGTCTTTCGACTGCGCGTACACGTAAGGCATCAGCCGGTACTTCAGCTCCGCGGCCCGGCGATAGTCGGCGAGGAACTGCGGGGAGAACTCCCAGGGCTCCTTGGGCGGCGTCCCGTGGCTGCGCGTGTGCGACGAGAGCATCCCGAACGGGACCCACCGCCGGTACACCTCCTCCGCCTTCCCTCCGAAGAAGCCGCCGATGTCGTGGCTCCAGAACGTGAAGCCGGAGAGCCCCAGGGAGAGGCCCCCCCGCAGCGTGGCCGCCATCCCCGCGTCCTCCTTGCCCGCGTCGCCTCCCCAGTGGATGGGATAGCGCTGGCTGCCCGCCCACGCGCTCCGCGCCCAGATGATGCTCTCCCCGCTCACCTCGCGCGTCAGGTCCGCCACCGTCTTGTTGTAGCGGAGCGGGTAGAGGTTGTGCTCGTAGAAGCCGCTGCGCCCCGACGCATAGTGCCCCGTCAAGGGAGCAGCCTCACCAAAGTCGACCTTTATCGCTCCAACCCCGAGGCGGAGAAGCGCCGTCAGCTTTTCCCTGTACCACAACACAGTCTCGGGGTTGGAGAAATCCAAAACCGCGTCATCGTACGGAAGACTCCCCTTGCCGTCCCTCACGACCAATCCCTTCTCCAGCAGCTCCGGAAACAGTCTGTTCTTCGGCACAAAGTACGGGAGCTGCCACAGCGAGATGTGGAACCCGTCCTTCTTCAGGTCCGCGATCATCTGCGCGGGGTCCTTGAAGCGCGTCTTCGAGAACTCGTAGTCGCACCGCCAGTCCGTCTCGAACCACCCCGTGTCGAGGTGGATCACGTCGCTCGGGATCCTTTCCTGCCGCAGGCGGGCCGCCACCGCCCGCACCTCGTCCTCGGAAAAGTAGCTGATGCGGCTCGTCCAGAGGCCGAACGACCAGAGGGGCGGCATCGGGGCCTTGCCCGTGAGCCGGGTGTACTCGTCCAGGATCTCCTTGGGCGAGCCCAGGAAGACGAAGACGTCGAGCTCGTCGTCGCCGAGGAGGAGCGCGTTGCTGCCATGATAGGTGGCGCCCATGTCGAAGGTCGCGGGGGCCGAGGTGTGCACGAACATGCCGTAGCCCCGGCTGCTCATGAAGAACGGGATGGGCTTGTACATCCGCTCGTTCTCGGCCCCGTTCGCGTCGTTCGTCCAGAGGACGATGCGCTGGCCGCGCTTGTCGAGCCGCGTGAACGACTCCCCCGTCCCGAAGAGCTTCTCCCCGGCGGACAGCGAGAACACCGCGGCCACGCTGCGAGAGAAGTCCGAGGAGCGACGGACGTACGCGAAGGGGAGGGCGGGCACGAGCGTGTTCGTGAGGTCGCTCGGGTGCTGGGTGCGGGTGAGGAGCCGCCCCCTGGCGTCCCGGACCTCCACGTGCCAGGGCTTCTCGGTGACGGTCACGGAGCCGTGGGCGCTCAGGTAGCGATGCCCGCCCGGAACCACCTCGTGCTTCCACGACGCATCGCGGCCCGGCGGGCCCACGAGCATCAGCGACTCCGCGGGCTTGCGCACCTCGACGCCGGTGCGCAGGCGGAGGCGCACCGTCCGGGGCGACACGAACTCGAGCGCCATTGGCAGCTCCGGGTTCACCGGGTACTCGCGCGCCGGGAACACGTCGCCGTCGAAGGGACGGAGGACTGCTTCCATGTTGTCGAAGGCGAGGCGCGGGTAGAGGTGGTGGCGCTTCCACGCGACCTCCCCCGTCGCGGTCTCGGCGTCGAAGCGCGCGAGCGTGTCCGCCACGTAGTAGGCGTTCGTGTAGTCGCGGAAGTCGCGGCTCACGTCGACGAGGTCGCTCAGGAGGGGAGGGGGCTGGTTGCCGGACTGGGCGTGGACGACCGGGGCGAGGAGGGACAGGGGCAGCAGCAACAGGGACAGGCTCTGGGGGGCTCTCATGGAGCGGGACTGAAGCACGAGCCGCGCGATGCGGTCAAGTAGATCCGCGGCGCCTTCGGCGCCGCGGTGCTAGAATCCGCCCCCATGCCCATCCTTCTCCGCTCGCTCGTTCTCGCCTCTCCCCTTGTTTTCCTTGCCGCCGCATCGGACCGACCGCTCTACAAGGACGCGTCGCAGCCGGTGGAGGCGCGGGTCGCCGACCTCCTCTCCCGCATGACGCTCGAGGAGAAGGTCGCGCAGACGCTCGGGATCTGGAAGGACAAGGAGAGGATCACGGAGGACGACGGCACCTTCTCGCCCGAGAAGGCGGCCAAGGAGATCCCCGAGGGGATCGGCGAGATCGCGCGCCCCACCGAGCTGCGCGACAAGCCCAAGGTCATCCGCCTCGGGCCCCGCGAGAACGCGGTCTTCTTGAACGCCGTCCAGAAGTGGCTGGTCGAGAAGACGCGGCTCGGCATCCCCGCGCTCACCCACGAGGAGGCGGTGCACGGGCTGACCGCGCCCCGCGGCACGAACTTCCCCATCCCCATCGCCCTCGCGAGCACGTGGGACCCGGCGCTCCTGGAGCGCGTGATGACCGTCGCCGCCCTCGAGGCGCGGGCCCGCGGGACGCACCACGTGCTCGCCCCCGTGGTGGACCTCGCCCGCGACCCCCGCTGGGGGCGCACGGAAGAGACCTACGGCGAGGATCCCTACCTCGTCTCGCGCCTCGGTGTGGCTGCCATCCGCGGCTACCAGGGCCGGAGCCAGACCCTGGGGCGGGACAGGGTCTTCGCCACGGCCAAGCACTTCGCCGCCCACGGGCCTCACGAAGGGGGGATCAACACCGCGCCCGGCAACTTCTCCGAGCGGATCCTGCGCGACCAGTACCTCGTGCCCTTCGAGGCGGCGGTGACGGAGGCGCACGTGATGACGATCATGCCCTCCTACAACGAGATCGACGGGCTGCCCTCCCACAAGAACCGCTGGCTCCTGGACAAGGTGCTCCGCCAGGAGTGGGGATTCAACGGACTCGTGGTCTCCGACTACTACGCGATCGAGCAGATGCAGAACCGGCACGGGGTGGCGGTGGACCTCGCGGACGCGGCCCGCCAGGCCCTCGACGTGGGCGTCGACATCGAGCTCCCCGACCCCAAGGCCTACGCCACGCTCGTCGAGCAGATCCGCGCCGGCCGCGCTTCCTCGGCCGCGCTCGACCGGTCGGTCGCCCGCATGCTGCGCGCGAAGTTCCTCGCCGGCCTCTTCGAGGACCCCTACGCCGATCCCGAGAAGGCGGACCGCGTCAGCAACACCCCCGAGCACCAGGCCCTCGCCCTCGAGGCGGCGCGCCGGGCCATCGTGCTCCTGCGGAACGAGGGGGGAGCGCTTCCCCTCGACCGCAAGAAGCTCAAGACGATCGCGGTGGTGGGCCCGAACGCCAAGGGCGTGCACCTCGGCGGCTACTCGAGCACTCCCGGCCGCGGCATCGGCATCCTCCAGGGCATCCGCGAGAAGGCGGGCCCGGGGGTGCGCGTCCTCCACGCGGAAGGCGTGCGCATCACCGAGCACGAGCCCGACTGGTCGGGCGACAAGGTCGTCTTCGGCGACCCCGCGAAGAATCGCGAGCGGATCACGGAGGCGGTGGGGGTGGTGCGCCAGGCCGACGTGGCCGTGGTGGTCATCGGGACGAACGAATCGACCTCGCGCGAGGCGTGGGCGGACGAGCACCTGGGCGACGTGGCGAGCCTGCAGCTCTCCTCGCAGCAGGACGAGCTCGTGGACGCCGTGCGCAAGACGGGAAAGCCGGTGGTGGTCGTGCTCATCAACGGCCGTCCGCTGTCGATCACCCGGATCGCGGACACCGTCCCCGCGATCCTGGAGTGCTTCTACCTGGGCCAGGAAGGGGGCACCGCGGTGGCGGAGGCGCTCTTCGGCGACGTCAACCCGGGCGGAAAGCTTCCGATCTCGTTCCCCCGCCACGTGGGCCAGGTCCCCGTGTACTACGGCCGCAAGCCGACCTCGTTCCGGAGCTACCTCGACATGCCGCGCGGGCCGCTCTACTCCTTCGGGCACGGCCTGAGCTACACCACCTTCAAGATCGACAACCTGAAAGTCTCCCCGACCCAGATCGCGCCGGAGGGAAGAGCCACGGTGACGGCGGACGTCGCGAACACGGGATCGCGCGCCGGCGACGAGGTGGTGCAGCTCTACATCCGCGACCAGGTTTCCTCGGTCACGCGCCCGGTCCAGGAGCTCCGGGGCTTCGAGCGCGTGAGCCTCGCGCCGGGCGAGAAGAAGACGGTCACCTTCACGCTCGGTCCGGAGGCCCTGTCCCTCTACGACGAGAGGATGGTCCGGGTGGTGGAGCCGGGGCTATTCGACGTTATGGTCGGCGGCAGCCTGGCGAGCCTCTCCAAGGCCTCCCTGGAGGTCGTGCGCCCCTGATCTAACCCCCAGAAGGCCCCTCCGCGAGGGGCCTTTCCGCGAAAGCGCTCTCAGCGCAACTCGCGGTGCTGCTTGAGTTTGGCATTGACAGGAGCCCCGACCGGCTCTTACGCTAGATCCTGCGCTCGCGTGAGCGCCAAGGGTGGCGCAGTGGGGGCCGACAACAACTCCAACGGGTCGCGAGCGCGCTTTCCCAAGGGCTTCCTCTGGGGGGCCGCGACCTCCGCCTACCAGATCGAGGGCGCCTTCGACGCCGAAGGCCGTGGCGAGTCGATCTGGGACCGTTTCTGCCGCACCCCGGGCAAGGTAGAGGACGGCTCGAGCGGCGACGTCGCCTGCGACCACTATCAACCGCTGGCGCGACGACGTCGCCCTCATGAAGGATCTGGGACTCCAGGCCTACCGCTTCTCGATCTCCTGGCCGCGCGTGCTTCCGGAGGGGCGCGGGGCGGTGAACGAGAAGGGGCTCGACTTCTACAGCCGGCTCGTGGACGCGCTCCTCGAGGCGGGCATCACCCCCTTCGCGACGCTCTTCCACTGGGACCTCCCCCAGCGCCTTCAGGACGAAGGAGGATGGCCGAAGCGGGTCACCGCCGACGCTTTCCTCGAGTACGTGGAGGCCGTCACCCGGCGCCTCGGCGATCGGGTCAAGAGCTGGATCACCCACAACGAGCCGTGGTGCGCGAGCCTCCTGTCCCACCAGCTCGGGCCGCCACGCTCCGGGCTGGACCGACTGGCCCGCCGCCCTCGCGGCCAGCCACCACCTGCTGCTATCGCACGGAGCGGCGGTGCCGGTCATACGCGCGCTGAGCCCGGGGGCCGAGGTGGGGATCACGCTCAACCTCACGCCCGCGGAGCCCGCGTCCCCGAGCCGCGCGGATCGCGACGCCTGCCGCCACTTCGACGGCTACTTCAACCGCTGGTTCCTCGATCCCGTCCACGGGCGCGACTACCCGTCGGACATGGTCCGCGACTACGCGGACGCGGGACGCCTGCCCGCGGACTGGTCGCGGCTCGTCCGTCCCCGCGATCTCGAGACGATCGCCGTCCCCACGGACTTCCTGGGCGTCAACTACTACAACCGCGCGGTCGTGCGGAGCGAGGTCCCGGAGACGGAGAACCTCCCCCGCACGGTGTTCCTCGCCCCCGAGTCCGAATGGACCGAGATGGGCTGGGAGGTCCATCCCGACGGGCTCTACCAGACCCTCTGCCGCGTGCACTTCGACTACGGTCCCCGGCGGATCTTCGTGACCGAGAACGGGGCGAGCTGGTCGGACGGTCCCGAGCCGAGCGGCCGCGTCCCCGACGAGAGGCGCCGGCTCTTCGTGAAGGAGCACCTTCGGGCCGCGCGCCGCGCCCTCGAGGCGGGGGTGCCGCTCCATGGCTACTTCGTGTGGTCGCTCCTCGACAACTTCGAGTGGGAGCGCGGCTACTCGCAGCGATTCGGCATCGTCTGGGTGGACTACGCCACCCAGCGGCGGATGCCCAAGGACACGGCGCTCTGGTATCGCCGGGTCATCGAGGGGAACTCGGCGGAAGTCGACTAGCGCGCAGGCGTGACCGGCTCGCCGGTAGTCGCGGCCAGCACACGCCCCGTCCCTCGTTCCAGCAGGACGAGTCGGGCCCTCAGGGCCTCCACCGGGACGTCGTAGGCGCGCCCCTCCACCCGCACGCGCCGCCGCGCCGGGGCCGTCGTCTCGTTGACGCACACGACGAGGAAGGCGCGCGGCGCCTCGAGCACGCGGGCGGCCACGCGGGCCGTGGAGGGGCTCGTCGGGACGCCCGCCGCCTCCAGGGCGGCTTCGAGCAGCGCCTCGAGCGGCGCCGCTTCCTGGGCGAATTCCAGGGGCAGGGGCTCGTGCCAGACTGCTCCCTCGAGCCGCGTGGGCTCCGCCTTCCCGCTGCGGCGCAGCCACTCCTGGGCGAGTCCCTCGAACCCCACCCAGTGCTCCCCCGCGGCTGCGCCCCACCGCGTCGCCTCTCGGAGGGCCACCGGGCGGCCGGCGTCCAGGACCCCGAGGGCGCGCAGGGACTCGGTCGCGCGCCCGTAGGGATCGCCTTCGACGGCGCCGGTCACGAGCACGCGTGTGCCCGCGCGCGACGCTTCGAGCAGGGCCCGAGCGGCGTCCTCGGTCAGCATCTCCGGCGCGGGCACGAGCACGAGCTTCGCCCCCCGCAGCCGCCCGGCGCCGAGGCGCAGCTCCGAGAGGGCGGTGGGCACGACGCCGAAGCGCTCCGCGAGCAGCGCGCACCACGCGCTTCGTGGCGTCGACACCGCGGGGCCGGCCCGCGAAGAGCCGCGAGTGCGGGATCACGAGGACGACGGGATCGGGCTCGAAGTCGTCGAGGTAGGGCGCCGCTTCCTCGAAGAAGGCGGCGAAGGCGGGCAGCGCGCGCGCCTCGGGCTTGACGGTGCCGTCGGGACGGACGAAGCCGATGGTGGCCTCGTTGTCGATCGGCATGATAGGGGTTGACGTTCCACGCCCACTCCACCACCCCCGCGCCCCGGGCCGCGAACGCGTAGGCGAACTTCCGCTCGAGGAGGCGGGCGGCCGTCTCCGGCGTCCGCCAGGGGTTCCCGTCGACGTCGTCGAAGCGACATGAGGCCGGTCTCCTGGTGGAGATTCGGCTTCTCCGGGACCTTCGTGACGACGCCGTCCCAGAGGAGGTCGTCGTTGTTCCACCAGGTGTGGACGGCCGTGTAGTCGAGCGACTCGGCGTGGAGCTGCTGGGCGGGCCGGTCGCCCGTTCCGCCCTCGTCCTGGCCGAGCGTCACGAGCACGTCCCCTCCTGCCGCCCGGAGGACGTCGCGCAGCCGCGCCGCCCATCCCGCGACGACCTCCTGCGAGAACTCGTCGAAGTCACGGGCCTTTCTCGGCCGCCGCCCTTCACGAAGAAAGGAGTGGTTGAGCTCGGCCAGCGAGGGTAGCTCCGAAGCGTCGTCGCTCGTGTCGCGCCAGGCGTCCCGGAGGGCGAGCTCGTCGCCATGCTTTGCACGGATCCACTCGTTCCACGCGCGCCGCTCGTGCGGGTCGCCGATGGGACGGTTGCTCCAGAGACCCTCGGGAGGCGCGTAGGAGGGCTCGTTGATGAGGTCCCAGTGGACCCAGCCCACGCCGCGGAATCGCGCGGCGAAGAGCGTGAGGAAGGCGCTCTGCCCCTCGAGAGCCCGCGGGTCGAGGTACGGGTTCGTGCCGCCGAGTACGCGGGCGGCAGGAAGGCGAAGAAGTTGAAGCAGACGACGATGTCGTGCCGGGCCGCGCTCTGCACGTAGGCCTCGAGCGCGGCGAGCACGCTCTCGTCGATCGCCCCGGGGTCGAGCATCGCCCGCGACCAGCCGGTCCAGAGGCCGGTGCGCACGAGGTTGACGCCGTGCCGCGACATCTCGCGGAAGTCGCGGTCCCAGACGTGCGGGTTGGGCTCGAACAGGAACTTCCGGTGCACGTCGGAGGCCATGTACGTCGTGCCCACCACCGGGAAGGGCCGCCCGTCGCGCCGGATCCAGTCGCGGGAGACCGTGAGGCGGCTGGCCGCGCCGGAGGAGCGCCTCGTCCTTCACCCAGAAGCCGGTGGTCACGGACCGCGGATGCCAGGGAGCGTCGGGCGTCTCGACCCGCGCATGGTACAGGCCGGGAGGGAGGGGTGTGTCGGTGCGGATGGCAATGAGGCCGGAACGGAATTCGGCATTGCCTTGAAGGATGGCCTCACCAGAAAAGACCTCGCGTCCTCCGTCGTCCTGCACGCGGACGAGCGCCCGGCCCGGCGTGCGCTCGTCCGCGAGTGGGACTGGCCGGGAGAGCACGATCCGTAGCTCCGCAGCCTCCCCCGGTGCAACCGACGCCCGGACGGGCCGGGCGACGAGCTCGACCGCGCCCTCCAACGCGCGCAGGACGGCCTGCCGGACGTTCTCCGCGGAAAGGCGCGCGTTGGAGGCCGAGAAAACCCACCGCGCCCCCGCCTCCCCCGCGCGCAGACGGTCGATCTCGAGGAGGGGACAGAGGCGCGGGACTCCCTGGGCGTCCAGGACGTGCACGAGCGGCCGCAGAACGGCGTCGCGGGGCCCGGACGAGCCGTCCTCGCGCTCCATGTCCTTCCGGCGCGTCAGGCGCACCGTGAGGGCCCAGGCGCGCGAGACCTCGGGCCACGCGCTCTGCCAGCCCGTCCCCGCCACGGGAACGGGTAGCACTCCCGAAGGGGAAGAGGCGGCCGCCTCCAACGCCTCGGCGGGACCGATCAGGAACTCGTGGGCGAAGGTGGGCTGGCGCGTCAGCAGGACGAAGCGTCCGTCCGTCACCGGCTCCTTCCGCACGGGTTGGTGGAAGGGCGCCCCTCCGAGGACCACCAGTCCCCCGCCGCTCCGCACGAACCGTCGGATCGCCGGCCAGGCCTCGATCGGGAAAGCGCTCCCGTAGGGGAGGACGAGCACGTCGAAGCTCCCCAGGCGCAGACGCTCCGCGAGATCGGCCGGCGACGTCAGCGTCTCCACCGGCAGGCCCCGTATCGCCTCGTCCAGGGCCGCGTCCTCGAGCGGAAGCGCGTCCACGGTCGGGAATCCGGACGCCCGGAAGAGAGCGGCCCGGGGAGCCCTCCGCGTGTCGCGGCGGTCGGGATCCGGTCGTCGTTCGTCGCTGAAAGCGGTTTCCGTCATTGAAAGCAGCAGCAGGCACGCCAAGGCGCCGCCCATCGTCCTCCCGTAGAGAAACCGGAACGCGCAGGGAAGCCTAACGGCACGAGGCCGCCGGATCAACGGCCGGGCTCACGCGATATCATGGGACGCATGCCCAAGACGATCCTCCTGGTGCTCACGGGCGATCCCGGCGGAGAGACCGATCACTATCAGGTCCTGCAGGAGCAGGAGGCCCGCAACGAGGCCGCGGCGGGAGGCCTGCAGCTCGACATCGTGTTCGCCACCGGCTTCGACCACCTGCGGGTCATCCGCAAGCGCCTGAGGGAGGAGGGGCAGGCCCCCCTGGACGCCGTCATCGTCGAGCCCTCGACGATCTCGAGCGCCGTCCTGCTCCTCAAGCAGCTCAAGGGGACGACCGGCCTCGTGCTCCTTAATGCCTGGGCGCCCGAGGTAGAGGAGTTCGCGCGGGAGTGGGGCCCGCACCCGTTCGGCACCGTGAGCACCGACCACCTCGGCATCGGCCGCATCCAGGGAGGACAGGCCACGGCGCTCCTCCCCGACGACGGACAGATCCTGTGCGTCACCGGCCCTCCGGGCTCCTCGGCCGCGGTCCAGCGCCTCGAAGGGTTGAAGTCCGTCCTCGGCGACCGACCGACGTTCGAAGCGGCCGCCGGCTACTGGACGGAGGCCGACGGCACCGCGGCCTTCGACCGCTGGTACGGCATCTACCGCAAGCGCGCCTTCCGCGTCGACGTCATCGCCGCCCAAAGCGACGAGCTGGCGATGGGAGTGCGACGCGCCGCGGAAGCGGTGGCGGACCCGGCTCACCGCGAGATGCTCACGAAGGCCCCTCTCCTCGGCGTGGACGCCGTCCCCGCCTTCGGACGCAAGCTCGTCGACCAGGGCACCCTCCGGGCGAGCGTGACGACGCCCGCCAACACCGGGGAGGCCATCCGCCATCTGCGGCGGTTCTGGGAGCTGAAGCGCCCCCTTCCCCTGCAGGCCCTCACCGAGCCCAGCCCCTACCCGCTCTCGAGCGCCGATCGTTCCTGACACAAAAACGAAGGGCTGCGAGCCCGAAGGCTCGCAGCCCCTGGTGAACGGCGGCCGGCTCAGAACGTGAGGCGGATTCCGAGCTGCGCGGTGCGCGGGTCCCGGGCCTGCGTCATCTGCCCGAAGTTGCCCACCGGCTGTGCGCTCTGGATGCGGGTCGCGGTGGCGCCGCTGCCCGTGTCGAAGACCACGTTCTGCGCGTTGTAAGCCGTCAGCGCACCGCCGTTTGTCATGCTCGTCCCGAGGAAGTTCACCGTGTTGAAGAGGTTGAACACCTCGAACCGGAGCTGCAGCTTCACCCGCGTGCCGAGCTTGATGTTCTTGTAGAGCGAGGCGTCCGCCTGGAAGAAGCCCGGGGCCGTCGCAGATGTTGCGGCCGGAGTTGCCGTTGGTGCCGAGCGCGAATCCGTTGAGCGTCCAGGCCGCCGGGTTGAGCCACTGCGTCGGGTCCGAGCCGTCGAGCGTGGCAGGCTCGCCCGTCGACGCGGTTCGGGCGCGGTGAGGTTGTTGCCGTAGCCCGTACCCGAGGGGCTGCCGTTGCCGGAAAGCCCGGGGACGCTGCCGGTGAAGACGGTGATCGGGTAGCCGGTCGACGGCCTGGACGATGGCGTGAACTGCCAGTCGCCGAAGACGTTCTTCACGAACGCCGCCCTTGTCCTCGAGGGTGGGAAGCGCCCAGACGAGGCTGCCGCTGAAGACGTGCGTGCGGTCGATGGCGCCGCGCGCGCGGTCGAGGTCCGGGTTCGTGCTGTCGGTGTACGCGTTGCAGGTTGCTGAGGCCGGGGCCGTCGGCGTTGCCGACGCCCGGTGTTGGCGATGATCTTCGACCAGGTGTACGCGAGCCCGACGTGGCGAGCCCGTGCCCGAACCGGCTGCACGAGCTGCGGTCTGCAGCGAGTGGTAGATCGAGTCGCGGTTGTGCTGCCAGAGCGCGACGTTGCCGTCGCCGATGCCCGCGATGCCGTTCAGGGGCCGGAGGGCGGCGTTGCCGGTGCGGGCGTAGGCGAGGCGGTTCTGCGGGAGCCACCTCGTTCAGGTTGGTCTGGCCGAAGAGGTCGAGGCCCTTGCTGCCGACGTACGCCACTTCGACGACCGTGTTGCGCGACGATCTCGCTGCTCGACCGCGACGTTCCACTGCCAGTAGTTGGAGTTGGCCGCCACCTGCTCGAGCGAGTTCGACGCGGCGCGCCGTAGCGCGGGAGCGGCGGTCGCCGCTCACGACCGTCGCGGAGTCGAGCGTCCGGATGACGGAGGCGGTTCCGGAGAAGGGCGGGTTCGTGCCCGACGCCGAGGCCGGGGCTCACCCGGTCGCGCTGGTAGAAGCGGCCGATGCCGCCGCGGACCGCCATCTTGCCGTCGCCGTTGACGTCCCAGGCCACGCCGAGGCGCGGCGCGAACCAGCAGGAACTTGATGGGCACGAGCGACCGGTTCGGTCCGTCGCTGCCGCCCGGCGAGGCCGAGGGCCGGGCAGGGGTTCGTTCCCGGCGGGTACACGCATGCCGTTGCAGGGGGAGTTGCCGAGCGCGGGGTTGACCGTCGCCGGGACGAAGTTGCCCATCCGGTCGTCGTCCATGTACGGCGGCTGCATGTGGCTGAAGCGCACGCCGAAGTCGGCCGTCACGCGCGGCGCGACCTTGTAGGAGTCGGCGATGTAGAACTCGAAGTCGTGCCAGCGCTGCTGCACGTTCGGGTTCGTCCGGAGCTCCGCGGTGTTGAAGGCCATGCCCGCGAGCAGCAGGTCGGCGAGCGTCGTTGCCGGTGTTCAGGCCGGACTGGAAGCCGTTCGGGCGTCATGAAGCCGGCCGATGCCGCCGACGCTGCACCGACTCCTGCGACGTGTTGTTGACCTCCTCGTTCTTCGTGTTGATGCTGAGAAGAACGCCGGCCTTCACGAAGTGCTTGCCGAAGACCGCCGACCAGTCGTCCTTGAGGACGTAGAGGTCCTGGTTGTTCAGCCAGGGGGACTGGTTCCAGAGGTCGCCGTAGCCGGCGCTACCCCACCACCACAGCGCCCTGGGCCGTCCCCGCCCTGCTGCTTGATGTCGGCCGGGAAGAGCGTGGGGATGACCGCCGTTGATCGTGTCGACCTTGGCCGCGTCACCGGCGCGGGCGCACGCTGATCTTGTTGCGCGGAGTAGGAGAAGGTCAGCGTGTTCGTCATCGTTCGAGCCGATGTTCTGGTTCAGCTGGGCGACCAGCGACTTGCCCGGCTGGTCCCAGTCGGACCCGACGACCGAGGTCGGGGAGTCGCCCCACAGGTTCGTGTTGTCGGCCGTTCCAGCTGTCCTGCGTGTAGCGCACCATCAGGCGGGTGCTGTTGGTGATGCTCCAGTCCACGCGGGCGTTGATCTGGCTCCAGTTGACCGGCGTGGCAACGGCCTCCGCCCAGTTGTTGCAGCCCGAGCGTCGGCGTGTTGTTCGGGCAGCTGGTAGAGGTTCAGCGAACGCGACGCCCGGCGGGGTTGAGCCGGTTCGCGGGGATCCGGTTGCCCGGGGAACGGCTGGCCGGTGAGCGGATCGATCGGGACGGCGCCGGCGTGCAGCCGGCGAGCCGGGCCCGCTGAAGTCGCCGCTGCGCTCGGCCTGCGGTGGGCACGAACGCCGGTGCGCACCGAGCTGCGCGTCGTCCTTGTTCTTCTCGTAGCGAGACGAAGAAGTGGAGCTTGTCCTTGATGATCGGCCCGCCGAGGGTGCCGCCGAAGTCGTCCCACTTCAGGGGCGCCTTCGGCTGGTTCGGCCTGCTCCAGGAAGTAGTTCGGTGGAGTTCAGCGAGTCGCGGCGCGCGAAGTAGTAGCCGCTGCCGTGGAACTCGTTCGTCCCGCCGCGGGTCACGAGGTTGATCTGCGCGCCGCCGGCCTGGCCGAACTCCGCGCCGTAGTTGTTGCGCTGGATCTTGAACTCCTCGATCGCGTCGACCGAGGGGTAGACCAGGATCGTGCGGTTGGAGCCGTGGTCCACGTTGTCGGCGCCGTCGACCAGCCAGAGGTTGGAGGTGGTCGAGCCGCCGCTGACCGAGATGTCGGAGCCGCCCTGCCAGGCCCTTGTTGACGGTGTTGAGGCCCTCGGTCGCGGTGACGCCCGGCTGGAGCAGCGTGAGCTGCATGAAGTTGCGGCCGTTCAGCGGAAGCTCGCGCGCCTGCTCGCCGGTGACGAGGCCGGCGATCTCGGCGCCGACCGTCTTGACGCGCGACGGCGGCGACCTCGACGTTGACCATCTCGGTGATGTCGCCCGTCTGCGAGCGCGACGTCGACGGCGCGGGCGTCGGCGACGTTCAGGATGATCTTGCTCCGGACTCGCCGCCTTGAAGCCCGGCCAGCTCGACCTCGATCCGGTAGCTGCCGACGGGCAGCTCGGCGAAGGAGTAGTTGCCGGCGGCGTTCGTCGTCGGCGGTACGGGTGAGGCCCGGTCTCCTCGTTCTTGACGGTGACCTTCGCACCCGCGACGACGGCGCCCGTCGGGTCGGTGACGGTGCCGCGGATCGCCGCCGTGATCTTCTGGGCGACGGCGGGCACAGCCATCGCCATCACCAGGAGGGACGCGGCCAGGACCAGCCACTGCTTGCGCATTGGGGTTACGCCTCCGAGTAATTAGTTAAACTGCTTTACAAAGCCTGCGCACTTATAAGTAACGAGCCGACCATGTGTCAAGCGTTTTTTTTGCGAGCGAGAGCGCCGAGTGGTCGGCCAGTCGCTCGCGCGTCCCTCTTCTCCCTGCACTTTGGCGTTTCGAGTGAAGCGAGTCTACGGCGCTTGTGAAACACATGTCAAGAGAATGATGCGGGTTTTTTAAGAGGGGGTAGCGACCCCAATGGTGTCGACACTTTCTTGAATCAGCGTGTCACAGAGTAACTCATTCAAAAATATAACGACTAGGGACGGCAGTACGACAATACCGTTCATTCGATTCGGCAGGCCGAAGTTTCCACTACTCGACCGTCAACTATTGACAGCGCTTTCACTTTTGTGTCAGAGTCCCGCTCGCGCCCATGCCTTCACGCACCGAGCCCCAGGAAGTCACGATGCGAGACCTCGCCGAGTACGCGGGGGTTTCTCTCAGCACCGTCTCGCGTGTGCTCAACAACACCGTGCCCGTCGCCCGCTCCAAGCGCGTGGCCGTCCTGAACGCCGTGGAGGCGCTCGGCTACCGCCCCAACGTCCTCGCCCAGGAGCTTGCACGGGGCCACTCTCAAGCGATCGGAGTCCT
Organism: uncultured Acidobacteriota bacterium; assembly: GCA_963742595.1. Lineage (GTDB taxonomy): Bacteria > Acidobacteriota > Vicinamibacteria > Fen-336 > Fen-336 > CAVPGH01. The sequence continues at coordinate 1,751,655 of CAVUMT010000005.1, forward strand.
GCCCCAGGGGATCTCGAACCCCTTCTACAGCCGGTTGCTGAAGGGCCTGGAGCAGGGTCTCCGCGGCAGCGGCTACTACCCGCTCGTCTCGAGCGGCGAGCAGCCGATCGAGGAGTCGCAGGCCTTCGACCTCCTGCTCTCCCACCGCGTGGAGGCGCTCATCCTGATGGGCGGGCACATGCCCGACGAAGACCTCGTCGGAGTCGCCGCCCGCGTCCCCCTTCTCGCGATCGGACGCACGATCCGAGGGCTCGAGCATCGCTGCCTGCAGGTCGAGAACTTCGACGGCGGATACCGCGCGACCCGGCACCTGCTGGACCTCGGCCACACGCGGATCGCGCACGTCTCCGGCCATCAATGGCACGTCGACGCGATCGCGAGGCGGCAGGGCTACGAGAAGGCGCTCGGAGAAGCGGGGCTCACGATCGACCCCGCGCTCCTCCTCGACGGAGACTGGGAGGAGCAGAGCGGCCTCGCGGCCACGGAGAAGCTGCTCGCGTCGAGCACGCACTTCACCGCGATCTTCGCGAGCAACGACCAGATGGCGTACGGGGCGCGGCTCGCCCTCTTCCGCCGCGGCATCCAGGTTCCGCGCGACGTCTCGATCGTGGGGTTCGACGACCAGCCGAGCGCGGCCTACGCCTGCCCGCCCCTCACCACCGTGCGCCAGCCCACGACGGAGATGGGGGTGGCGGCCGCGCGGGCGGTCGTGGACGAGCTGCGCGGGCTCGGGTTCGTCCTCCCCACCTTCAAGACCGACCTCGTCCTCCGCGCCTCCACCGCTCCTCCCCTCGCCTCCTAGGACGCGGGGACCCCGTTCAGAGCTTCAGCCCCTCGAGATACCGCAGGCTCTCTGGTATCTGGGCCAGGGGGTCGGGGCTCTCGTCCTCGATGTAGTAGACCTCCGTGCCCGCCTTCACCGCGGCCCGCAGCACCGAAGGCCAGTCCACCTGCCCCGTTCCCACCACGACGTTGGAGTCCTTCTCGGAGCCGCTCGATCCCGGAGCGAAGGAAAGGCCCTTCTTCATGTCCTTCACGTGGAGGAAAGGCACGCGGCCGGAGAGCTTCTCGACGACCTTCGTGGGGTCGCCTCCCCCCGCCTTCGCCCAGAACACGTCGATCTCGTAGGACACGAGATCCTTGTCCGTCGCCCCCACGAGCGTGTCGAACAGCGTCCCTTCCGCCGAGGGCACGAACTCGTAACCGTGGCAGTGATAGGCGAAGCGGAGACCCTCGCCCTTCGCGGCCTTGGCGACGCCGTTGAACGCTTCGGCCGCCTTCAGGGCATTCTCGCGCCCGAAGACCTTGTCGTGCGGGATCCAGGGACAGACCACCCATCGTGCCCCGAGCGTCTTCACTTCCTTGAAAGCGGCCGCCGCGTCTCCCTGCAGCTTGTCGAGGCCTATGTGGGACGCCCGGCACACGAGGTCGGCCTTGTCCAGCGCCGCCCGGTGCTCCTCCGCGGACTGGCCCCAGGTGCCGGCAGACTCCACCTCACGTATCCCGAGCGCCCGCACCTTGGCGAGCGTGCCCGGCACGTCCTTCTTCAGGGCTTCGCGAAGGGAGTAGAGCTGGAGGCCGACGGGGCCGTTGAGCCGCGTCTTCACTTCCGGAGGGTCCGCGGCCCGGGCCGGCCGCAAGGCGGCGGCACCGACGGCCATCGTGGTCAGGAAGTCTCGGCGTGAAGTCATCGTCCACCTCGCTCGGGAAATGCTCGCGCGCGTCCCATACTCTCACGGCCGAGCGCCGGCGCGCGCGAGGTAATATCGATTGCGTGATCGCGCCGCTCGTCGTTCTCCTGGGCGCCGCTCCTCCGGCGCGACCGGACCTCGCGGCGCCGTTCGAGCGCGCCATCGCCGCGGCGGAAGAGAGCCTGCGCGCGGAGGAGCCGCAGGCCGCGGAGAGCCGGTACCGCACGGCCGCGTACGAGGCCTGGCTGCTCCTCGGGCTCCTCGAGCGCACGAGGGAAGGCTGCCCGAAGCGCGCGAGGCCCTCCTCCAGGCCTCGGCCTCCGCGTCGGCGGACGGTCTCGCTCTCCGGGCCCTCGCCTTCGTGGACCTCCAGAGCGGAGAGAGCGGCCGGGCGGTGGCGGCGCTCCGGCGCCTCGCCGGCCGCGAGCCCCGGGACGTGGAAGCGCGCGTCCTCCTCGCGCACGCGCTCTCCGCGGACGGGCGGCCCGAGGAGGCGGTGACGCCGCTCCAGGATGCCCGCAAGATCGCTCCCGCCGACCCGGAGCTGGCCTTCGCCCTCGCGAGCCAATTCCTGCGGGTCAAGCAGCCGGACCGCGCGGCGGCCGTGTTCGCGGAGATCGTCCGGCAGCGGCCGAGGGCGGAGACGCACGTCCTCGTCGGCCGCACCTACCGCGACTACGGGCAGCTCGACCGGGCGAAAGTGGAGCTCCGCGCGGCCCTCGCTCAGGACCCGCGGGTCCGGCGCGCGCGCTACTACCTGGGGATGATCACCCTCACGGAGCGGGGACGAGCCGGGCTCGAGGATGCGATCGCACTCTTCCGCGACGAGCTGAAGATCGCTCCCCAGGACCCGCCCACCCACCTCGAGCTGGGCATGGCGCTCGTGGACGTCCAGCGCCCGCGGGAAGCCCTCCCTTCCCTCGAGCTCGCGGCGCGGTCGGGTCCTCCCGACGCCCGCATCCTCTATTACCTCGGTCGGGCGCAGCTCGGCGCCGACCAGGTCTCCGCCGCCGTGGCTTCCCTCCGCCAGGCGCTGGAGCTCGCGGTGCGACACGGGGCGAGGAACGCCCAGCTCCGCGTCCTCCACAACCAGCTCGCGCAGGCGCTCCAGAGGGCGGGGGATACGAAGGACGCCGACGTCCACTTCGGGGAGGCGGCGCGCCTGTCCGCGGAGGACTCGAGCGACGAGCGGGCCCGCTTCCTCGCGGACACGCCGGGGCCGGAGGGGCCGAAGACGCTGCCCGTGCTCCCCCTCCTCGACTCCTCGCCGCTCGCCGCCCTCTCCGCGGAGGAGCGGGGGCCGCTCAAGCGTCGTGCGACCGCCGCGGTGGCTCGGGCCTACCTGAACCTCGGCGTCCTCTACGCCCAGGCCGAGCGATTCGCGCGAGCGGCCGAGCTCATCGAGAAGGCGGCGGCGGTCGAGCCCGACTTCCCGCGGGTGCAGTCCTCGCTCGGCATCGCGTACTTCAACGCGGGCCGGTTCGACAAGGCGGCGGGAGCGCTCGCCCGCGCCCTCGCCGCGGACGGCACGGACGCCGGCCTCAGGCGGATGCTCGCCCTCGCCTAGCTCAACACCCAGGAGTACGCGAAGGCGGCCGAGCTGCTGCGCGACGATCCCGAGCGGGGCACGAACCCCTCGCTGGAGTTCGCCTACGGCCTCGCCCTCGTGAAGAGCGACCGCGCGGCGGAGGCGGAGCCGATCTACGCCCGGCTCCTCGCCCGCCACGGCGACTCCGCGGAGCTGAGCGTGCTCGTCGGCCAGGCCAACGCGCAGATGGGCGACTTCGACGCGGCGGTCGAGGCCTTGAAGCGGGCGCTCCGCTACAAGGCCGACGTCCCCGAGGCGAACGCGACGCTCGGGGTCATCTACCTGAAGCAGGGCCGGCTGCCCGAGGCGGAAGCGGCGCTGCGCGCGGAGCTCGCGGTCGCGTCCCGGCGACCTGCTGTCGCAGCAGAACCTCGCGGCCGTGCTCGAGATGCAGCAGCGTCCCGAGGAGGCGGCGAACGCTCCTGCGCGCGCTCCTCCAGGCGAAGCCGGACATGCCGGACGCCCGCTACCTGCTCGGCAAGATCCTGCTCTCCCAGGGAGCGGCCGCGGAGGCGGCGGAGCACCTGGAAGCGGCGGCGCGCCTTTCGCCGGAGGACGCCAACGTCCGCTACCAGCTCGGCCAGGCCTACCAGAAGCTGGGCCGCCGCGAACAGGCGGAAAAGGAGTTCGAGGCCTTCCAGGCGCTCAAGGCGAAGCGCTAGTCGGGCTCGCGGACGCCGAAGGACCTGGTCGGCGGGCACGTCCTTCAGGGTCTGCGTCTTCCCCGACGGCCAGGCGACCGTCGAGCTCCTTCACCACGGGACTCTCCGCCCAGGCCGAAGTGGACGCGGCGGTCGGATGCGCTCGCCGTAGCCCACCGCGGTGTTCACGTGGTTGTGCTGGGTCCCCGACGCGGTGACGACCTTGATCTTCGCCCCGATCGCCGTCGCGGTTGCTCTTGCTCCCCACGGTCTCACGAGGAGCCAGTGGTGGGGCGCGGGCGAGACGTTGCGCCAGAGCTCGAGCGGGCCGTCGAGCGCGGTCACGACCACGTCCACGCGGCCGTCGTTGTCGAGGTCCCCGAACGCCGCCCCGCGGTGGACGGCCTTGCGCGCGAACGCCTCGCCCGCGCCCGCGCTGCCGTCGGCGAAGCGGCCGTCCTCGAGGTTGACGAAGACGGCGTTGGCCATCGGCACGCGGTCGCCGAACTGCGCCCTCGCGATCCATCACGTCCGCGCAGGCCACGAACAGGTCCTTCCAGCCGTCGTTGTTGAGGTCGACGATGCCGTTGCCCCAGCCGGAGCGCGGGCGCGCGAGGCGCGGCGAGCCCGGAGCGGACGGTGACGTCCTCGAACTGCCCGCCGCCCCGTGTTCTTGAAGAGGGGGAACGTCTCGTTCGCGAGCGCCGTCTCGAAGACGTCGGGCCGGCCGTCGTTGTCCACGTCGCGCGCGTCCGCCCCCATGCCGGACACGGCCTCCGCGCGCTCGGTGAAGGCCACCGCCCGCTCGAACGCCGACTCCGTGAACGTGCCGTTGCGGTTGTTCATGAAGAGGAAGGCGGGCATCGTGTCGTTGGCGACGAACAGGTCCGGCCAGCCGTCGTCGTCGAAGTCGGCGACCCCGATGCCCATCCCCTTGCCCACGTGGGCGCGGATCCCCGAGGGGGCGGAGACGTCGGTGAAGGTGCCGTCGCCGTTGTTGCGGAAGAGCGAGTCCGGGCAGGCCCTGGTACTCCTTCGGGTGGCAGTAGTCGAGCGCCTCCGGCTTGCCGCAGCGCGGCTCCTTGTCCGGATCCCACACGCAGTAGTTCGAGACGAAGAGGTCGAGCCAGCCGTCGCGGTCGTAGTCGAGGAAGGCGGCGGCCACCGCCCAGAGCGTGCCGTACTTCGGATCGCGCCCGAGGAGGCCCGCTTTCTCCGTGACGTCCTCGAACGTGCCGTCGCCGTGGTTGCGGTAGAGGGTGTTCCGCCGCAGGCCGGCCACGAAGAGGTCGGTGTCGCCCGTCGTTGTCGTAGTCGCCGGTGGCGACGCCGAGGTCGTAGCCGCGTCCCGCGACCCCGGCCTTCTCGGTGACGTCCGTGAAGGTGCCGTCGCCGTCGTTGCGGAAGAGGCGGTTCCAGTGCTCGGGCCCCGTCTTCTCGAGGCCGGGCATGGGCGCGCCGTTCACCGCGTAGACGTCGAGCCAGCCGTCGCCGTCGTAGTCGAGCAGGGCGACCCCCGCGACCATCGTCTCGGGCTGGTGCTTGCCGCGGGGTGCGGCCCGAGTTCGTGACGAAGCGCGAGCCCGCTCGCCGCCGCCCTCTCGTCGAAGACGACGGGGTCGAACGCGAGGGGAGGGACGGCGCCGCGAGAGGCCGCCCGCCGCACAGGAGGAAGAGGAGGGCGAGGAGGGCTCTCGGCATTCTGCTCCAAGCTATGCGGGACCCTCGGCGCGTGTCAAAGCGGGCTCCTTCTTCCGCCCGGACTAGAATGAGACGGTGTCCGCGACGTTCCTCATCGCCGCCGCGATCGCCGCGTCTCCCGCGTCCTCCGACCCGGCGAGCAGCGCTCGAGCAGAAGATCGCCGAGGCGGAAGCAGCACCTCCAGCAGGGGGCCTTCCCCGCCGCGGAGGCCCTCTATCGCGAGGTGCTCTTCGAGGGCTCCCTTCTCCGAGCGACGCTCGATGCGCTGGACGACCGGGCGGAGGCGGCGCGCGAGGCGCTCGCCGACGCTTCACTCTTCCGGGTGGACACGAAGGAGGCGCTCGTCGCCCTGGCGACGCTCGAGCTGCAGGCGGGCGAGTCCTCGCGCGCCCTCGAGATCCTCGCGGACGCCGCTCTCCGGCCGCCCCGGGACGTGGAGTCGCTGCGGCTGCTCGCGCGCGGCCCGCGCCGCCGCCGGCCAGATGGACGCCGCCGCGGACGCGCTCCGGGAGGCGGGCGGCCGCCGCGGGCGACGACCCCGAGGCGCTCTTCCTCGTGGCCACCGAGTACCTCTGGCTCAAGAAGCCGGAAGCCGCGGAGCGGCTCTTCGCGCGGGTCGCGGCCGCGCGGCCCCTCCCCCAGACCCACGTCCTCATCGGCCGCGCCTACCGCGACGCCGGCGAGTACGCGCGAGCGGAGACCGAGCTCCGCACCGCCCTCGCCCAGGACCCGCAGGTGCGGCGGGCGCACTACTACCTGGGGATGTGCCTCCTCGCGGACGCGACCACGAGCCCGGAGCGCCGCGAGAGGGCCATCGCCGAGTTCCGCGAGGAGCTGAAGCTGGACGCCAGGGACGCCCTCGCGAGCGACCAGCTCGGCGTCGCCCTCCTCGACGCGGGACGTCCGGAGGAAGCGCTCCCCGCGCTGGAGACCGCCGCGCGCGAGGACCCGCGCCCCCGCCACCTGCAGCACCTCGGCCGCGCTCTGCTCGCCCTCGACCGTCCCGCGGAGGCGGCGGAAGCCTCGCGCCGCGCGCTCGAGCGGGCCGAGGCGACGGGGGACGCCGACCTCGAGAAGATCCACTACCAGCTCGGCCTCGCGCTCCGGAAGCTCGGGAAGACGGAGGAAGCCGCCGCCGAGCTCGCCAAGGCCCGTGAGCATCGCGGCGCGCGCCGCGGCGAGCGCGCGTCCCCGCGGTCCCGCGTTCCTTAGCCTCGAGGAGACCTCCCCGCTCGCGGGTCTTTCCCCGCCGCAGCGGGAGGAGCTGCGCCGCCGCGTCCGGGACGGGCTCGTGCGCGCCTATTTCAACCTCGGGGTCCTTCAGACCCAGGGCCCGAGCCGCGCGTCCCCCCGCGGAGCGCTTCGCGCGGGCGGCCGCCTTCCTCGGGAGGGCGGCGGCCCTCGATCCCGACTTCCCGGGAGTGCAGTCCTCGTGGGGCGTCGCCTGCTTCAACGCCCGGGAGTTCGACAAGGCGACGGGGCCGCTCGAGCGGGCGGTGAGCGCCAACCCCGCGGACGCGGGCCTCCGGCGAATGCTCGCCCTCGCCTTCATCAACACCCGCGCCTACGAGAAGGCCTTGCCCCTGCTCGAAAAGGACCCGCAGCGCGCAGACGGACGCCTCGCTGCAGTCGGCCTACGGTATGTCCCTCCTTCGCAGCGGCCGGGCCGCGGAAGCCGAGAGAGTCCTGGCCGGCCTCGTCCGTTCGAGCGGGGAATCGGCGGAGCTGCTCGTGCTCCTGGGCCAGGCCCAAGCCGAGCAGAAGAAGTGGGATCCCGCCCTCGCCTCGCTCCGTCGGGCCCTCGCGCTGGACGCGAATGCGGCCGACGCGGAGGCGACGATCGCACGAATCGAGGCGGCGCGACGCAGGAAGGCCAGCCAGTGAGCGCGCCCACGAGGAATCGGGCCTCGGCGAGGACGGCCGCGCTCGTCGTCTTCACGCTCTCTCTCACGGGCCCCGCCCACCCGCAGTCGGCCCGACCCGCCGCTCCCCAGTCGCCCGCGCCCCCAGCCGCGCCCTCCGTCGTCTCGGTGAAGGCCCTCGTCGATCTCGCGCGGACTCAGATGCGCCAGAAGAACGCAGCACTCGCCCTGCAGACGGTCGCGAAGGCCCTCGCCCTCGCCCCGAACTCGGAGGAGGTGCTCCTCGCCCACGCCGAGGCCGCGCTCGCCGCACGCCTGCCCCTCAAGGCGCTCCCCTCCCTGGAGGCGCTCGGGCGCCTCGCGCCGACGGAGGCCCGCTACCGCTTCCTCATGGGTCAGGCGCTCCTGATGGCGGGAGACGCGGAGGCGGCCACCCCGGCGCTCGAGGAGGCGGAGCGTCTCGATCCGCGGGACACGGCGACTCTCGTCGCCCTGGGGACGGCGCTCAACCGGCGCTCTCTCTTCGCGGAGGCGAAGGCCGTCCTGCTGCGCGCCTCCACCCTCGATCCCGACGCCGTCGCCGTGCTCGCCGCGCGCGCGGAGGCGGAGGCGGGCCTGGGCGAGCGGGACGCCGCGGAAGCCCGCGCGGAGCGGGCGCTCGCGCGATCGAGCGGGGACTCTACCGCCAACCTCGTGCTCGGCGAGATCCGGCTTCGGCAGGAGCGCTACGCGGAGGCGCGGAGAGCGCTCGAGAAGGCGGCGGTCGCCGACGCCGAATCCCCCGTCGTCCAGGAGAGGCTGGCCGCGGCCTGCGAGGGATCGAACGACGCGCTGGGCGCCCGCAGGCACCGAGACCTCGCCCGCCAGCGGGAGAAGGAGCGCGAGGCGCGGGTGAAGGAGGCCCGGCGTCTCGTCGGGTACGTTGCGTCGGAAGGGAAGGAGCCGTGACGCGCGGGCTCGCCTTCGGAGCGCTCCTCCTCGCCGCCTCCTCCCCCGCCCAGGGCCCCTCCGACGGCTCGCGGCTCTACCGCGACGTCACCGCGCGAGGCGGGAATCGACTTCGAGCACCACGCCGCCCCCGACAAGAAGTACATCGTCGAGTCCATGAGCGGCGGCGTCGCCCTCCTCGACTTCGACAACGACGGGCTCCTGGACATCTACCTCACCGATTCCCTCACCGTGGACACTGCCAACGATCCCAAGGCGGCGCGGAGCGCGCTCTACCGGAACCTGGGGGGCTGGAAGTTCGAGGACGTCACCGACCGGGCCGGGGTCGGCCACCCGGCTGGGCGATGGGGGTGTGCACGGCGGACGTCGACGCCGACGGGTGGCAGGACCTCTACGTCACCGCCCTCGGCAGGAACGTCCTCTACCGCAACAACCACGACGGGACGTTCACCGACGTCGCGGAGAAGCTCGGGCCTCACGGGCGGCGGCTGGTCGGCGGGTTGCGGCTTCGCCGACTACGACCGCGACGGCGACCTCGACCTCTTCGTCAGCCGCTACGTGCAAGGTCGACCTCGCGAACCTCCCCGAGTTCGGCAAGGGCGAAGACCTGCGAGTACCGCGGCATCGCCGTCCAGTGCGGTCCGCGCGGCCTTCCCGGGGAGACGGACTTCCTGTTCCGCAACGACGGCGGACGGGCGCTTCACCGAGGTGAGCGAGACCGCCGGCGTCGCCGACCCCCGCGAGTACTTCGGCCTGGGGATCGCCTGGTTCGACTTCAACCGCGACGGCTGGCCGGACCTCTACGTGGCCAACGACTCCGGCCCGAACTTCCTCTACGAGAACCAGAAGGACGGCACGTTCAAGGAGGTCGGCCTCTCCATGGGCGTCGCGGTGAGCGAGGACGGCGGCGAGCAGGGCAGCATGGGGGTGGCCGTCGGCGACTACGACAACACCGGGCGCCTGCAGCATCTACGTGACGAACTTCGCCGAGGAGTACAACGCGCTCTACCACGACGACGGCGACCACTTCACCGACGTCTCCTTCCGGTCGAAGACGGCGGCGAGCAGCCTCCCCTACGTCAAGTGGGGCACCGCGTTCTTCGACTACGACAACGACGGCCTCCTCGACCTCATCGTCCGTCAACGGCCACGTCTATCCGCAGCTCGACAAGTCGCGGCTGGGCGCCGCCGCCGGCTACCGGCAGCGGAAGCTCCTCTACCACAACCGCGGCGACGGCACCTTCGACGAGGTGGCGGCCCCGCTACGGCCCGGTGCTCACGGAGGAGCGGTCGAGCCGGGGCCTCGCCGTGGGCGACCTCGACAACGACGGCCGCCTCGACCTCGTGATCAACGACCTCGACGGCCGCCCCCAGCTCCTGCGCAACGAGACTCGCCGACGCGGGCAACTGGCTGCTCGTGAGGCTGCAAGGGCAAGGGCAAGAACACCGACGCGATCGGCGCGGTGGTCACGGCGTGCAGGCGGGCAAGCGTCACGCCAGATGCGGCTCGTGCAGAGCGGGACGAGCTACTCTCGCAGGACGACATGCGGCTGCACTTCGGCCTGGGCCGCGGCAGCGACGGTCGACTCGGTCGAGGTGCTCTGGCCCGACGGGACGACGACCAGGCTCGAGAACGTCAAGGCCAACCAGGTACTCGAGGTGGCAGGAGCCCTAGCGCGCGGTCCTCACACCGCGACGCGCGCCTCGCGCAGCTGCTGCCGCAGGCGCTGGCGGGCCTCGCGCGTGCCCACGAGCAGGCAGCCCCAGAGCGGCGCTTCCTTGCCCAGCGCGGAGACCACGATCTCGGTGGGCGTGGGCACGATCCGGCTCGACGATCCGCCGCACCTCGTGGACGAGCGGGTCGCCCTGCGTCGACGAGCGCGCCGCCGAGCACGATCAGCGAGGGATCGAGCACGAGGCTCAGGTTCGCCACCGCGATCCCGATGAGCACCGCCTCCTCGTCCACCGCCGTCTTGCGCCTCGCCGTCGCCGCTTCGCGGCCTCGAGCAGCTCCGCCACCCAGCGCGTCGGGGTCGCGGCCTCCGGCGCGTGCGGCCAGCGCGCGGCGAGCGCCTTGAGGCCGGCCAGCGTCTCGAGGCAGCCCCGCGCGCCGAAGTCCAGGTCCACGTACTGCGGGCCCATGCACATGAGGCCGATCTCGCCGGCCAGGAAGTGGTGGCCGCGGTGCAGCTGCGCCGTCGACCAGCGATGCCGGCGCCGATGCCGGTGCCGACGGTGATGAACACGCAGGTGTCGTGGCCGCGCGCGGCGCCCCGCCAGTGCTCGCCGAGCACCGCGAGGTTCACGTCGTTCTCGACCACCACCGGCGCGCCGAGGCGCGCGCCGGAGGATCGCCGCCATCGGCACGTTGCGACCAGCCCTTGAGGTTCGGGGCGAGCGCCACGCCATGCCGCGGTCGCGGTCCACGGCGCCGGGCGCGCCCGCGCCCACCGCCAGCAGGCGGTCGAACGGGCACGCTGCGCCTCGCGCATGAGCGTCGCGCAGCGCGCTCGCGAGTCGGGCGAGGAGCGCCGCCGGGCCCAGGTCCGTGCGGCGTGGGCATGACGCGGTCGGCCAGCCGCTCGCCGCGCAGGTCGGCGACCGCCGAGCCGCGTCTTCGTCGGCCCGAGGTCGATGCCCGCCGACGAAGCCGTGGCGCGCGTTGAACTCCATGAACGACGGCCGCCGCCCGCCGCGCGACGGCCCGGCTGCCGAGGTCCTTCACGAGACCGATCCGCATCAGGTGCGGAGACGAGGCTGCCCACCGTCGGCGCCGACAGACCCGTGGCGTCGATCAGCTCGGCGCGGGTGAAGGGCCCGTCGCGCTCGCATCGCGACGGCCAGCACGCGTCTCGAGGTTCAGGCCGTCGCAGATGCCCGGCGCTGCCGCCCCTGGCCTCGGCGGCTTGGCCGCAGCGTGGCGGTGACCGCAGGCCTTCCGGGGTCATGGACATCTCTTTGTTCGGAAGGAGTCTACGTAAGTCGCAGCACGCTTGGCAAGCGGAAAAGAACGTTCATGTCGCGTCGACGATAATTAAGCCTCTTAAGAAAGTCCTTGACAGAACTCGAGCGCACTCCTAGGATCGCGCCGACTGAAGCCTGCCAAGCGATGCGACCACGGCTACGCCACCGCCGCCGGAGTCTCCGGCGCGTCCGCAGCCGACCCCGTTCGACGGGCATCGCCGTGGTCGCCGCCGTCGCGCTCCTGGCCGCCGGCCTGACGGTGCCGCCGCGTCCGCCGCCGCCGATCCCGCCTCTCCCTCCGCGACGGCTGGGCGCTCCAGTCCTCGGCCAAGGTCGCGGGCGACGGGCGACGTCGTCTCTCGGCCCGGCTTCGCGACCGACGGCTGGCAACCCGTCACCGTGCCCAACACGGTCGTCGGCGCGCTCGTCGAGAACGGCACCTACCCGGACCCGTACTTCGGGATGAACCTGCGCAACATCCCGGCACGACCTACCCGATCGGCGCAGCGCTTCACGCTCCTGCCGATGCCCGACGACAGCCCGTTCAAGCCCTCGTGGTGGTACCGCACGGAGTTCGAGCTGCCCGCGCGTCTGCGCCGGGCGCACGCTCTGGCTGCACTTCGACGGCATCAACTACCGCGCGAACATCTGGTTCAACGGCACGCGCATCGGCCGCGAGCGACGAGGTCGTCGGCGCGTTCCGCCGCTACGAGTTCGACGTCACGCGCGCTGCGCGCGGCCGGGCGAGCCGAACGCGCTCGCCGTCGAGGTGATCGGCCCCGAGCCCGCACGACCTCGCCTTCATGTGGGTGGACTGGAACCCGACGCCCGCCGACAAGAACATGGGCCTCTGGGGCGACGTCTACCTCACCGACAGCGGCCCGCTCGCGCTGCGCCACCCGCACGTCGTCACGACGCTCGACCTGCCCGTCGCTCGAGCGCGCGCACGCTCACCGTCACGCGCCGAGGTCGTGGAACACCACCGACCGCGCCGGTCGACCGGCATCGTGCGCGGCGCGATCGAGGACGTCGCAGTTCTCGCAGGCGGTGACGCTCGGCCCGCGCGAGCGCACGACCGTGCGCTTCACGCCGGACGGACGTGCCCGGCGCTCGACGATCGCAGAAGCCGCGGCTCTGGTGGCCGTACCGCATGGGCGCGCAGAACCTCTACACGCTCGCCCTCGACGTCGAGGTGGAGGGCGACGTCTCCGACCGCCAGGAGGTCGCGCTTCGGCATCCAGCAGATGACCTCCGAGCTGACCGCCGAAGGGCCACCGCCTGTTCAAGGTCAACGGCAAGCCGATCCTGATCCGCGGCGGCGGCTGGGCCTCCGACATGCTGCTGCGGCCCGCGTCGACGCGAGCGGCTGCGAGGCGGAGCTGCGCTACGTGCGCGAGATGGGCCTCAACACCATCCGCCTCGAGGGCAAGCTCGAGAGCGACGAGTTCTACGACCTCGCCGACCGAGTACGGGCATCCTGCGTGATGCCCGGCTGGTGCTGCTGCGACCAGTGGGAGCTGTGGGACAAGTGGGACGCGGAGGACCACCGCGTCGGCGCCCGCGTCGCTGCGCGACCAGATCCTGCGCCTGCGCAACCACCCGAGCGTGCTCGTCTGGCTGAACGGCAGCGACTTCCCGCCGCCCGCGAAGGTCGAGCAGGCCTACCTCGACGTGCTCGAGGAGCTGCGACTGGTCGAAGCCGGTGCTCTCGAACGCGACCGACGCGCCGGGCCCGGTCAGCGGCCCGAGCGGCGTCAAGATGCGCGGCCCCTACGACTACGTGCCGCCCGTCCTACTGGCTCACCGACACGAAGAACGGCGGCGCCTTCGGCTTCGCCACCGAGATCGGGCCCGGGCGCGGCGGTGCCGCCGATCGAGAGCCTGAAGCAGATGCTGCCCGCCGGACCACCTCTGGCCGATCGACGAGTTCTGGACGTTCCACGCCGGCGGCGACGAGTTCAAGGACCTCAAGCTCTTCACCGACGCGCTCGAAGGCCGCTACGGCAAGGCCACCGGCGTCGAGGACTACGCGCGCAAGGCGCAGGCGCTCACCTACGACGGCCAGCGCGCGATGTTCGAGGCGCTACGGCCGCAACAAGTACACCGTCGACCGGCGTCATCCAGTGGATGCTCAACAACGCCTGGCCGTCGATGATCTGGCACCTCTACGACTACTACCTGCGGCCCGGCGGCGGCTACTACGGCACGAAGAAGGCCTGCGAGCCGCTGCACGTCCAGTTCTCGTACGACGACCGCTCGGTCGTGGTCGTCAACGACCTGCCGCGAGCCGTCCACGGGCCTCAAGGTCACGGCCGAGCGTCTTCGACCTCGACCTCGACGCCGAAGTTCTCGCAGCGAGGCCACGTCGACGTGGCCGCCGACGGCGTGGCGCGCGCGCTTCGCCGTCCCGAAGCCGCAGGGACCTCGCGACCACCTACTTCCTGCGCCTCGCGCTCGACGACGCGGCGGGCCAGCTGCGTCAGCCGCAACTTCTACTGGCTCTCGACGCGCGAGGACGTGCTCGACTGGAAGAAGACCGAAGTGGTTCTACACGCCGACGAAGCGGCACGCCGACCTGACGGCGCTCGCGACGCTGCCCGCCGACCACGCCTCGCGCGTCAGCGCCCGCTTCGACGAGCGGGCCCGGAGGGCGCGGCGCGCGTGAGCGTCGAGAACACCGGCAAGGCGCTGGCCTTCCAGGTGCACCTGCAAGCTGTCGACGCCGCGAGCGGACGACGAGATCCTGCCCGTGTTCTGGGACGACAACTACTTCGAGCTGTTCCCGGGCGAGAAGCGGGAGGTGCGAGTCTCGTTCCCGCGGGGCAGCCGGGTCCGCTCGCGGTGAGGCGGAGGCCTGGAACGCGCCGCTCGTGAACTGAACGAGGAGACGCGAACAGTGACGAGAGCACGGCACGGTGTCGTCGGACGACGACGGTCCTGGCGTGCTGCTCCTGGGCGCGTCGTCGCCCGCGCTACGCGCCCAGGAGAGCTGGCGGACGACAGCTACCGCTTCAGCGCCGCGAGCGCAGCCACGTGGCCGTCGACCTCGCGCGCACGACCGGGGGCGTGCGCTTCGCGTGGCCGAAGGCGGCGGGCGCGGGCTGGGACACGGCGCTCCTCGGCGTCCGCGTGGACGCCGGCGCCGAGCGCAGCGCCGTGGGTCGAGCTCTCCGCGGGCGCGCTGCGCGTGCGACGCAGTACCTCGATCCCGCGGCGCAGCGGCCTGCGCTGGCTCAACCTGACGCGGCCTGCGGGCAGAGCTCAAGGACGGGCACGGCGGTCGAGATCGCGGTGCACGGCGCTCACCCTCGACGCCGGCGCCGCCACGCTGCGCGTCTTCGCCAACCGCCTCGACCTCGCGCGGCCGATCCTGATCCTCGCCCCGCACCCCGACGACGCGGAGATCGCCGCTTTCGGCCTCTACGCGGGCACGCAACGCGACGATCGTGACCGTCACCTCGGGCAACGCGGGCGACGCCAACTACGCCGACGACTTCCCCGACCCCGCCGCAGCAGTACCTGCTTCAAGGGCTACCTGCGCGCGGTCGACAGCGTGACCGTGCCCTGGCAGGGCGGCATCCCGCCCGAGCGCTGCTACAACCTCGGGTACTTCGACGCGCGGCTCAGCACCGATGCACGAGAAGCCCGCCGAGGTCGTCGCCGAGCTGTACGGCCCGAACAACGACGTGGCTCCCTACCGGCGCGCGAACGTCGAGCCGCCTGCTGCCGAACGGCTCCGCGCACGAACACGTGGGCGAACCTCGTGGACGACCTCGCAGCAGGTCCTCAAGAAGGTCAAGCCCGCGATCGTGGTGATGCCCGCACCCGCAGCTCGACACCCACGCCGACCACCAGTTCGCGACGGTGGCGGCGGTAGAGGCGCTCGAGCGCTGGAAGGGGCCGACCGCTTCCTGCTCTACACGAACCACGCGTTCCAGCAATCTCTACCCCTTCGGCCCCGCGGGGACGCGGCATGTCCGCTGCCGCCGTGGGCGGGCGACGCGATCTGCCGGTGGAAGGCGTCTACTCGCACGCCGTGAGCCCGACGCTGCAGCGGCGCAAGCTCTACGCGCTCGAGACCATGCACGACCTGCGGCTCTCGCCCACCGAGCAGGCGTCCTGCGACGTGCCGGGGGCGGCGCCGACGCGGCCCGACTACCCGCGCCAGCCCGACGGTCGACTACTTCCGGCGCGGCCCGCGCGCCGACGAGGTCTTCTTCGTCTTCGACCGCGACGGCGTGCGCGACCTCGTCCGGTCGTTCCTCGCGACCGCAAGCGCGGCGGCGCGCCCGTGAGCGGAGGCCGCGGCCGCCGCCGGCGCCGGCCCCGCCTCAAGCGCATCGCTCACGCTGTGGGACCTCGTGTTCTACGGGATCGTCCTCATCCAGCCCACGGCGCCCATGGGCATCTACGGCGTGGTCAGCCAGGAGGCCCGCGGCCACGTCGTCACCACGATCCTCATCGGCATGTGCGCCATGCTGCTCACCGCGATGAGCTACGGCCGCATGGCGCGCGCCTATCCCGAGCGCGGGCTCCGCCTTCACCTACGTCGGCCAGGAGCTCCACCCCGGCGCTCGGCTACGTGACCGGCTGGTCGATGGTGATGGACTACGTCCTGAACCCGATCATCTGCACGATCTGCTGCAGCAAGGCTGGCGCATGAACTTCCTGCCCGGGCTGCCCTACCCGGTCTGGGTCGTCTTCTTCGCCGTCGCTCTTCACCGGCCTCAACCTGCGCGGCGTCAAGGCGAGCGCGCGCACCAACGAGGTCATCGGCGTCGGCCTCGGCGTGGTGGTGCTCGCTCTTCCTGGGCGCCGCGCTCCGCTACCTGCTTCGGAGCGCCGCCTCAGCGCGGCCGACCTCACGCGGCCCTTCTACGATCCCGCGACGTTCTCGCTCCCGCGTCGTGCTGACGGGCACGTCGATCGCCTGCCTCACCTACATCGGCTTCGACGGCATCTCGACGCTCTCCGAGGAGGTCGAGAACCCGCGCCGCAACATCCTGCTGCGCCACCGTGCTCACCTGCCTCATCATCGGCGTCCTGGCCTCGCTCCAGGTCTACGCGGCGCAGCTCGTGTGGGGCGACTGGAAGGGCTTCCCCGACGTGGACACCGCGTTCGTCCACGTCGCGGGCAAGGCGGGCGGCCCGTTCCTGTTCGGGCATCGTGAACGTCGCCGCTGCTCGTCGCGAACATCGGCTCGGGCACGGGCGCGCACCTGGGCGCGGCGCGGCTGCTCTACGGCATGGGCCGCAGCGACGCCCTGCCCCGCTCGTTCTTCGGCGCCATCGACCCGCGGACGCGACATCCCGCGCAACAACGTGCTCTTCGTCGGCGTCCTCGCGCTCGTCGGCGGATTGCTGCTCGAGCTTCCAGCTCGGCGCCGAGATGCTGAACTTCGGCGCGTTCATCGCCTTCATGGGCGTCAACCTCGCGGCCTTCGCGCACTACTGGGTCCGCGGGCGACAAGGCGAGCGGACGCTGGAGCGACTTCGTGCTGCCCCTCGCTGGGCTTCCTGATCTGCCTCTACCTCTGGTGGAGCCTGCGCTGGCAGGCGAAGCTGGCTGGCGGCGCCTGGCTGCTGGCCGGCATCCTCTACGGCGCGATCAAGACCCGCGGCTTCCGCGCAGAGCCTCGTGTCCTTCGAGCTGCCGCCGGAATAGCATGACGCTCTTCGAGAACGAGCTGCGCGAGCAGCCGGCGGTCCTCGCCCGGCTGCTCGAGCGGGGCCGCGCCCCCGCGGAGAAGGTCGCGGACGCGGTGAGGCGCCGGGACCTGCGCTTCGCCGTGCTCGCGGCCCGCGGCTCGTCGGACAACGCGGCGCGCTACGGCCAGTACCTCCTGGGCATCCGAAACTCGCTGGTCGCGGCCCTCGCGACCCCGTCCGCCTTCACGCAATACGGGGCCGCCCCCTCCCTCGCGGGCGCCCTCGTCGTGGGGATCAGCCAGTCCGGCCAGTCCCCCGACATCGTGGAAGTCCTTCGACAGGGGCGGAAGCAGGGCGCGCCCACGGTAGCCGTGACCAACGCGGCGGACTCCCCTCTCGCCGCCGCCGCCGAGCACGTCCTCCTCCTCCACGCCGGCGAGGAGCGCGCGGTGGCCGCGACCAAGACCTACACCGCCCAGCTCCTGGCCCTGGCCATGCTCAGCGCCGCCCTCGGCGAGGACGAGAACGGCTGGGTCGAGCTCGGGGCGCTCCCGGGCCAGGTGCAAGCCGCGATAGACGCCAACACCGCCGCCGTCGCGGGCGCCGCGCGCTACCGCGAGGCCACGGGCCTCGTCGTCCTCGGCCGCGGCTACAACCTGTCCACCGCCTCCGAGATCGCCCTCAAGGTCCAGGAGACGACCGGCGTCATGGGCCAGGCCTACTCGTCCGCGGACTTCCTCCACGGGCCGATGGCCATCCTCCTGCGCGGGCACCCGGTGCTCCTCACCGCGCCCGGCCCGCGCGCCTTCGAGGACCTCGACGCGGTGGTGGGGCTTGCCCGGGACACCCAGACTCCGGTCGTCGCGATCTCGGAGCGTCCCGAGATCCTCGCCGCGGGCGAGACGGCACTCCCCCTCCCCGCGGGCGTCCCCGAGTGGCTCTCGCCCCTCGTGGCCATCGTGCCCGGCCAGCTCTTCGCGCTCGGCCTCTGCCTCGCGCGGGGCATGGACCCCGACGCCCCGCGCGGCCTGCGGAAAGTGACGCTCACGCGATGAGCGCACGCGACCTGCTCCTCGCCGTGGACGGAGGGGGCACGAAGACGCTCGCCGTCGTCGCCGATCTCCAGGGCAACGTCCTCGGGCGCGGCCTCGGCCCCGGCAGCAACCCCTACGCCGTCGGCTTCCTCCAGTTCGCGGAGGTGGTGAGGGGCGCCGTGCAGTCGGCGCTTCGACCGGTCGTCGGCCCGGAAACGGACGGGATCGGGGGCAACGGCCGCATCGCCGCCGCGTGCTTCGGGATGGCGGGAGTCGACAGCCCCGAGGACGAGGCCGCGGTCACGGCCTGGGTCCGACAGCAGGAGGTCTCTCCGTCCTTCGTGGTCGTGAACGACGTGGAGCTGATCCTGGCCGGCGGCACGCCCGAGGGCTGGGGGGTGGCCCTCATCAGCGGCACCGGCTCCAACTGCCTGGGCCGCGCGCGCGACGGGCGTACCGCGCGCGTGGGCGGCTGGGGCACGCTCCTCGGCGACGAGGGTAGCGGCTACCGCATCGGCCTCGAGGGCCTGCGCCTCGCCGCCCGCGCGTACGACGGCCGCGGGAAGGCGAAGGCCCTGCTCGACGCTGCGCTCCGCCAGTGGTCGCTGCGCGACATCCCCGCGCTCATGCGCTTCGTCCACGCGAGCTCCACGGCCCCCGCCGACATCGCCGCCATGGCCCCCGTCGTCCTGGACCTCGCGGCGAAGGGCGACGCTCCCGCGCGGGCCATCGTGGAGGGGGCCGTGAACGACCTCGCCGACCACGTCCGCACGGCGATGCGCCAGCTCGGGCTCGAACGTCCGCCCCTCGCGCTCGGAGGCGGACTCTTCTCGGGGAGCCTGCGCGAGGCGCTCTCCCTTCAACTAGTCGCCGAGGTCGGCCCCGTGCGCTACGTCGAGGACCCGGTGCTCGGCGCGGTCACGATCGCGCGCCGGCTCACCACGTCGGCTCGTCCTCCGTCGTAACCTCAGTACGTAAGGCCGAAACCGTAGGGGAAGAGCGGATCGTACGTGGCATCCCCCACGTTGATCGGGATCTGGGCCATCGACCGCGGCCACGTGAACGGGAGCTTGCCGGTTGGCTTGTGGTCCCCGAAGAGGACGTCGGCAACGCCCTGGGCTTCCGTCCCCGGCAGCCAGGCGGCGACCACCGCGTCGCTCAGGTCGAGAGCTTCGCCGAGCACGAGGGGTCGGCCGGAGATGACCACCGTGACCACGGGCACTCCCGCCTTCTTGACCGCAGAGATCGCGTCCAGGTCCGCTTTCGCGAGCGACAGGTCCTCGCGATCCCCCTGCCCCTCCGCGTAGGGCGTCTCCCCCACCACCACGACTCCCACCGTAGCCCCCGCGGCTTCCTTCCCGCTCCGCGAGAAGCTGACGCGCGTCGTCTTCCCCGCGGCCGCGCGGATCGCGTCGAGCATCGTGGTGCCGGGCGTGACCGGTCCGCTCCTCCCCTGCCAGTCGATCGTCCAGCCCCCGCACTGGTTGCCGACGTCCTTGGAGCTCTTGCCCGCGACGTGGATGCGCGCGGCGGTGCGGAGGAGGGGAAGGACCTTGCCCTCGTTCTTGAGCACGACGACCGACTGCCGCACCGCACGGCGCGCCAGGGCGCGATGCTCGGGAGAGCCGAAGCTCCTGGCGAGGGCGGGATCGGCGAGCGGCGAGCGCCCGGGGTCGAGAAGGCCCATCGCGAGCTTGACCCGCAGGATCCGCTTCACCGCGTCGTCCACTCGGGACATCGGGACGGCACCCTCCTCGACGAGCGCCAAGAGCGTCGTCACGAACTCGCGGTACTTCTCGGGGACCATCACCATGTCCATTCCCGCGTTGATCGATTGGCGGACGTCGCTCTTGTAGTCGCCGGGTAGCTGGTCGATGGCGGCCCAGTCGGAGATCAGAAACCCTTCGAAGCCCAGCTCCTCCTTCAGGATCTCGGTGAGGAGACGCTTGCTCCCCGAGCACTTCTCGCCGTTCCAGCTGCTGTACGACGGCATGATGGAGCCGACGCCCGCGGCGATGGCCGTGACGTAGCCGGGCAGGTGGATCTTCCTGAGCGTCGCTTCGTCCACCCGGGTGTCGCCCTGGTCGAGGCCGCGCCGGTTCGCGTCGGAAGCGAAGGGCTGGCCCGTCCCCATCGCGGTCCCCCCGTCGCCCACGTAGTGCTTCGCGCACGCGAGCACGCGGACGGGGTCGGCGAGGCTCGCTCCCTGAAGGCCGCGCACCGCGGCCGCCCCCAGCTCGGCCACGAGCGCCGGGTCCTCGGAGAAGCCCTCGTAGGTGCGTCCCCACCTCTCGTCCCGAGACACGGTCACGGCGGGAGCGAACGTCCAGTTCACGCCCGTTGCCCTCGTCTCGAGCGCGGTGACGCGCGCCACCTCCTCGACGAGTGCCTTGTCGCGGGTGGCTCCGAGGCCGACGTTGTGCGGGAAGACGACGGCGCCCCAGACGTTGTTGTGCCCGTGCACCGCATCCACCCCGTAGAGGAGCGGGATGCGGAGGCGCGTGCGCAAGGCCTGGGACTGGCAGCGGTCGTACATCTCCCGCCAGTCCGTGAGGCGGTTCGCCCCCGTCTCCGAGTTGCCGCCGTTCAGGACGGAGCCCAGGAAGTAGGTCGCGATGTCCGCCGTTTCGACGAGCGTGTCCTCGTCCGCCTGGGTCATCTGGCCGACCTTCTCCTCGAGCGTCATTCGCCCGAGGAGGG
Source organism: uncultured Acidobacteriota bacterium (assembly GCA_963742595.1). Taxonomy (GTDB): domain Bacteria; phylum Acidobacteriota; class Vicinamibacteria; order Fen-336; family Fen-336; genus CAVPGH01. Next base: position 1,772,434 of record CAVUMT010000005.1, read on the forward strand.
CCTGCGCCCGGTCGTCGTAGTCGCGGAGGGGCTTGGGCCCGGGCGCGGGGGGGGCCGAGGAGAGAAGGGACGCAGCGAGGATCGAGACGATGGAGACGCCGAAGATGGGGAGTCGCATGGCCGCCAACGATACGCGGCATTGGACGCGCAGACAACGAGCCAAACGGCTTAGGACGGCGGTCCTCCGGGGCCTACGGTATATTCCGGTAGCATGGAGCGGCGGAGAGCATGAACCCACTCGGCTTCCGCCCTGGATGGTGGACGGGCATCGCCCTCGCCGCGGTGCTCGCGGTGAACCTGGCCGGGATCGGCGGCATCGCGGTCGCGCGGCGCGGGGCGAGGGACGAGGCACGACGGCAGTTCCAGGAGGAGACGGCCGGACGGGCGCGGGCCCTCGAAAGAACGCTGGCGGGCGTCCGGTCCGATCTCGCCTTCCTGGCCGCGTCGTCCCCCGTGGGCCGGCTCGGGGAAAAAGGACAGGCAGCCGAGATCGCCTGGAGGCGGGCGGGGGCGGAGAGCGCTCTCCTCTTGTTTCTGCGGTCGCATCCCGAGGTCGTGCGGGTGGTGGTGCGAAGCGCTACTGGCGAGCCGATCGTCCACACGGGCCGGCGGGGCGGCATCCCGGTGCTCTGGGTCTCCTCGAGCCCGACCGGTCTCGAGGGGGCCGCGGTCGCACCGGATCGTCCGCGGCTCACGACGGGGCTCGCGATCGACGCCGAGGGACAGCCCGGCTCCGGCCAGCTCGCGGTGGAGGCGGAGGTCGAGCCCTCGTCGCTGCTTCCGGCCGCGGAGGGTGCCGGAGCCCGCGCCGTGCTCGGTGGCGGACGCGTCGGGTCGTGTCCTGACCCGCGCATCCGAGGGCCGCGCCGAGGCGCCTCCTCGGATCCGAAGTGACCGCGCAGTCGGAAGTCGGGGCAGAGGGATGGTCGGCGCCCGGTCCCTGGACGCTGGGATGTCGAGCGCACCGAGGAGTCGGCGCTCGCCCTCGTGGATCCCGTGGCCGCGCGCTACCGGGCGACGCTGGCCCTGAATCTCGGCGTGATGGCCCTCGCCGTCCTTCTCGGCGGGTTCGCCGTCCAGCAGGCGCGCCGCCGCGAGCGGCTGGAGGCGGCGGCCCACGAGGAGGCGCGGGTGCGCGACCTGGAGCGCCAGCTCTTCCACGCCGAGCGGCTGACCACCGTGGGCCGGCTCGCCGCCGGCATCGCCCACGAGATCAACAACCCGCTGGAGGGGATGGCGAACTACCTCGTCCTCGCCCGCGAAGCCCTGGGCCGCGGCGACGTCGCGGGCGCCTCGCGCCACCTCGCGAGCGTCAAGGAGGGCCTCGACCGCACGGCGGGGATCGTCCGCGGCGTGCTCGCCCACGCCGACCCCGCCAAGGCGCCCTTGACGCCGCTCGACCTCGTCCAGGTGCTGCGGGAGAGCGCGCAGTTCATGGCCTCGCGGAAGGAGTTCGGAGACGTGCGATTCGCCTTCGAGCTCGGAGACTCGCCGCTCCTCGTGCGCGGGAGCCCGGTGATGCTCGGCCAGGTCGCGGTCAACCTGATCCTGAACGCCTGCGAGGCCCAGCCCCGCGGGGGCGAGGTCCGGGTGAGCGCGCGACGGGAGAGCGGCGCGGTGGTGGCGGAGTTCGCAGACCGGGGCCCGGGCATCGGAGAGGCGGAAGGGGCCCGGATCTTCGAACCCTTCTACTCGACGAAGGACTCGACCGGGCTCGGCCTGAGCATCTGCCACTCCATCGTCAAGGAGCACTCGGGCGAGCTGAGCGTCCTGCCGCGCGAAGGCGGGGGGGCGGTCTTCCGGCTGAAGCTCCCCGCCCTGGAGGCGACCGGCGGCATGAACGATCGCGCGACGCCCCGAGGACGCGTGCTGGTGGTGGAGGACGAGGCCTACGTGCGGGACTCGCTCGTCCTGATCCTGGGCTCCCGCGGCTACCAGGTGGCCGCGGCGGCCTCGGTCGCGGACGCGATGAGGGCCCTCTCGCGCTCGCCGGTGGACGTGGTGCTCTCCGACCTCAAGATGCCGGGGGCGGACGGGCTGGACCTCGTCCAGCGCATGCAGGCCTCGTGGCCCGAGATCCCGGTGGTGCTCCTCACCGCCCACGGCACGGTGGCTTCGGCGGTGGAGTGCCTGAAGGCGGGGGCGAGCGACTACATCCTGAAGCCGGCCGATCCCGAGGCCCTCGAGGTCGCGCTCGACCGCGCCCAGGAGACGCGCTCGCTCCGCCGCGAGGTCCGCTACCTGCGGAGCGCGGCCGCCGCGGAATCCGACGCCCCCGTCGGAGAGTCGACAGCCTGGACCCGGGTCATGGCCATGGTGGGGGCGGCGGCCTCCACCGATTCCACCGTGCTCCTCGTCGGCGAGTCAGGGACGGGCAAGGAGGTCCTCGCCCGGCGGCTCCACGCGCTCTCTTCCCGCGTCCAGGGGCCCTTCGTGCGCGTCAACTGCGCGTCCATCCCCCTCGACATGTGGGAGAGCGAGTTCTTCGGGCACCGCAAGGGCTCCTTCACGGGAGCCGCCGCCGACCGCGACGGCCGCTTCCAGCTCGCGCACCGCGGGACGCTTCTTCTCGACGAGGTGGGGGCGACGTCGGGCGAGGCCCAGGCCAAGTTCCTGCGCGTGATCCAGGACGGAGAGCTCTTCCGGCTGGGCGACGACTCTCCGGTCAGCGTGGACGTGCGCCTCGTGGCCTCGACGAACTCCGACCTCGAGAACGAGGTCAAGGCGGGCCGGTTCCGCGCCGACCTCTTCTACCGGTTGAACGTCGTGCGTATCGAGGTCCCGCCGCTTCGCGACCGGGGCGACGACATCGCCCTCCTCGCGCGGCGCTTCGCGGAGGAGATCGCGACGCGCCTCGGCCGGGCCGCCCCCACGGTGCCCCCGGGGACGCTTGCGCGCCTTCGCGCCTACCCCTGGCCGGGGAACGTGCGCGAGCTCAGGAACGTCGTGGAGCGCGCCCTCATCCTCGATCCGGCTCACGGCCTCGACAGCCTCGACCTCCTGCCGGGAGGAACCCTCGCTCCCGCCGCCCCCGCCGAGGCGGGTCGCGATCTGAACCTCCGGGACGCCCTTCTCCGCCTGGAGCGCGAGATGCTGCTCGAGGCACACAAGAGGGCGGGCGGGGTCAGGAAGGACGCCGCCCAGCTGCTCGGCATCGACCCCCGCAACTTCTCGTACTACCTCCGCAAGCACGACCTCGAGCTCGACGAGCCCTGAGCGACCATCGGAGCCACGATTGATGAATAGACCCGCCCCGTTCCTCGCCGGAGCCGTGCTCGCCGGTCTTTCGACCCTTCCCCTTCCCGCCGCGGACGGTCCGGGCGCCGTCTTCCAGGACGCGACCGCCGCTGCGGGCATCCGCTTCAAGCACACGAGCGGAGCCACGGGCAAGAAGTACCTGCCGGAGACGATGGGATCGGGCTGCGCGTTCCTCGACTTCGACAACGACGGCGACGAGGACCTGCTCCTGGTCAACTCCATGGAATGGACGCCAGGGAAGGGGACGAAGGCCCTCCCCGCGCTCTACCGCAACGACGGCAAGGGGGTTTTCGCGGACGTCACCCGCGAGGCCGGTCTCGCCGTCGAGGCGTACGGGATGGGCGTCGCCGCCGCCGACTACGACAACGACGGCTGGGTGGACGTCTTCCTCACCGCCCTCGGCCGGAACCGCCTCTTCAAGAACCGCGGAGGTACCTTCACGGACGTCACGGACAAGGCGGGCGTCGCCGGGGGCGGCTTCTCGGCGAGCGCCCTCTTCTTCGACTACGACAAGGACGGCCGCCTGGACCTCTTCGTCACGCGCTACGTGGAGTGGTCGGCCGAGAAGGACCTGTTCTGCACGCTCGACGGAAAAAACAAGTCCTATTGCACGCCGGAGTCCTACAAGGGAGCGAGCCCGATCCTCTACCGCAACCGGGGCGACGGCACGTTCGAGGACACGACCGCGAAAGCCGGCGTCCAGAGCCCGACGGCCAAGGCTCTGGGCGTCGCGATGCTCGACTTCGACGGCGACTCGTGGCCGGACCTCGCCGTCGCCAACGACACGCAGCCGAACCGGCTCTACCGCAACAACAAGAACGGCACGTTCACCGACGTCGCGATGCACGGCGGGGATCGCGTTCAGCGAGGCAGGCGTGGCGCGGGCGGGAATGGGGATCGACGCCGCCGACTACGACGCCTCCGGCCGCCCGAGCATCGTGATCGGCAACTTCTCGAACGAGATGATGGCCCTCTACCACAACGAGGGCTCCGGTCTCTTCGTCGACGACGCACCCGGCTCCGCCATCGGCCAGGCCACGACCCTCACCCTGACCTTCGCCTGCTTCTTCTTCGACTACGACCTGGACGGCCTCGTCGACATCTTCGCCGCCAATGGCCACGTGGCCGACGACATCAACCGCGTGCAGGCCAAGGTGCAATACGCGCAGCCGCCCCACCTCTTCCGCAACCTCGGCCAGCGGAAGTTCGAGACGGCGACCGCCCGGCTCGGCGCCGCCCTCCAGCGCGCGATGGTCGCCCGGGGGGCCGCGTACGGCGACGTCGACGGGGACGGCGACCTGGACGTCCTCGTGAACGTCAACAACGGTCCGGCGGTTCTCCTCCGCAACGACGGCGGGAATCGCGGCCACTACCTGCGCGTCCGCACGGTCGGCACCACGTCGAACCGGGACGGCATCGGGGCGCGGGTCACGGTCACCCTCGACGGAGGCCGGCGGCTCGAGAGGACGGTGAAGACGGGATCGAGCTACCTCTCCCAGAGCGAGCTGCCCGTGACCTTCGGCCTGGGGGGGGCCACCAAGGCCGCCAAGGTGGAAGTGGCCTGGCCGAGCGGCAAGACCGACCAGGCGGCGGGGGTGGCGGCGGACCGGACCATCATTATTAAAGAAGGGCAGGGAATCGTGACCGACGCGGGCGCGCCCTCGACGAAGACGGGGCGGCAGTGAAACGGAGCGCCCTTCTCCTCGCGGCGCTCCTCGCCTGCGCCGCGAGTACCGACACCTTCGCGCGCCGCGAGGAGGCTTGTCGAGAGAACAACCTCGGCGTGGCCCTCCTCGAGCAGTTCCACCCCGAGGAGGCCGCGCCCCGCTTCCGCCGCGCCCTCGAGATCGATCCCGCCCTCGCCGTGGCTCAGGCTGAACCTGGCGGTCGCGCTCCTCAACGTCCCGGACCTCGAAGGGGCACGGCGTGAGGCCACGAAGGCGGCGGAGCGGCTGCCCGACTCCCTCCAGGCCCTGTACGTCCTGGGGCTCGTGGCCAAGGGCGAGAACCAGGTGGACGAGGCGCTCGCCGCGTTCTCGCAGATCCTGGCCAAGGACCCCGCCGACGTGGGCGCCCGCGTCAACCGCGGGCAGATCCACCTCCAGCAGCGGCGCTACGACGAGGCGATCGCCGACTTCCAGAAAGCACTCGCCGTGGAGGCGTACAACGGCACCGCCCTCTACAACCTGGGCCTCGCCCTTACTCGCGCCGGCCAGCCGCGAGGAGGGGCAGAAGACGCTCGAGAGCTTCCAGGCGCTGCGGGACAAGGGCTACGGCACGTCCATCGGCACGGCCTACGGCGAGCAGGGGCGCTATTCCGCGGCGGTGGCCACGACGGGAGCCGAGCCGGACTTCGTGGACGCCAAGGTCCCGGACGTGAAGTTCGTCCTGGCGGCGCCGCTCGCGGGGACGGGAGGCGAGGCACAGACGTCTCCCAACGGCCGCATCGCCCTGTTCGACTTCGATGGGGACGGCTGGCTTGACATGTCCGACAGCGGCCCGGGCGGGACGCGGCTCTATCGGAACGTCAACGGCGACTTCAAGGACGTCACGCGGGAGTCAGGTCTCGGCTCGGAAGGGGCCGCTGTCGGTGTGGTGGCCGCCGACTACGACAACGACGGCAAGCCCGATCTCTTCGTTCTTCGTCCTTCGGGGGGTTCGCTCCTCCACAACGACGGAGGCCGCTTCACCGACGCCACCGCGGCCGCGGGACTGCCCGCCCTGGGGCCGCCCGGCTCCTCGTCCGCTGCGTTCGCGGACGTGGACCACGACGGCGACCTCGATCTCGTGCTCGCGGGCCAGGCGGCGCCATCGGCTCCCTTCCGCCTCTTCCGCAACAACGGAAACGGTACGTTCGCGGACGTCACCGCGACCACGGGCCTCGGAGAGGGAAAGGAGAGCGGTCTCGCGATCGTGCCCACCGACTACGACAATCGGCGCGACCTCGACCTGCTCGTGCTCCGCGCGGACCGGGGCCCCGCCCTGTTCCGCAACCTGAGGGACGGGCGGTTCCGCGACGACGCCGGTCCCGCCGGTCTCCCGGCCGAGGGCCGCTTCACGTCGGTCACCGCCGCGGACGTGGACAAGGACGGGCGCATCGATTTCTACTTCACCACCCCGGAGGGCCGGGGAGCCCTGGCCCTGAGCGACGGCCTCGACCGGTTCCGGATCGTGGCCCGGGCCCGCCGCAGGAGCGAAGTCGGCTCAGCTCCTCGACTACGACAACGATGGCCTCGTGGACCTCGTGACCCTGATGGAGAAGCAGGTGCTGGTCTTCCGGAACGTGGGCGGGGGGAAATGGACGGAGGCGGCGCCCGCGACGATACGCGCGCCCGCCGGAACGTTCCGGGCGTTCGCTTCCGGGGACGTGGACGGCGACGGCGACACTGGACCTCGTTCTGCGCGACGGGACGGGCGCGTTGCGCGTCGCGAGGAACGAGGGGGGGAACCGCAACCGATCGCTCCGCGTGGACCTCGCAGGGCCGGGTCAGCAACAAGCAGGGGGTCGGCGCGCGGGTCGAGATGCGCGCGGGCAGCCTGCGCCAGCGACTGGAGACGGCGGCGACGACACCCGCCGTTCGGCCCGCGCGACGCTCCTCTTCGGCCTGGGAGCGCGCACGAAGGCGGACACGGTGCGGATCCTCTGGCCCTCGGGGACGCTCCAGGCCGAGCTCGACCCCAGCCTGACGGCGCGCACGCCCGTCGTGGAGCTGGACCGCAAGCCCTCGTCCTGCCCCTTCCTCTACGCCTGGAACGGGAAGGCCTTCGAGTTCGTGACCGATTTCATGGGCGGGGGCGAGATGGGCTACGGGGCGGGCCCCCGGCTGTGGAACCGGCCGGTCCCCGAGGAATGGGTCCGCCTCCGCGACGATCAGCTCGCGTCCCGGGACGGCCGCTACGAGCTGCGCGTCACCAACGAGCTCGAGGAGGTGCTCTTCCTCGATCGCGTGCGCCTGCTCGCGGTGACCCATCCGGCGGACGTGGACGTCCACCCCAACGAGGGCCTCGTGGGCGCACCGCGGCGGCCTTTCCATCTGTACGCGAGCCGTCACGCGCGGCCGCCCGCGGGAGCGCTCGACCACGAGGGCCGTGACGTCCGGGATCGGCTCGCCCGCGTGGACCGCCAGTTCGTCGACGGCTTCCCCCTGCTCGCCGTCCGGGGCTATGCCGCGGAGCATGCGCTCACGCTCGACGTGGGGCCGTCGCGGGGACGGACGCTGCTCCTCCTCACCGGCTGGACGGACTACGCGTTCTCCAGCGACAACGTCGCGGCCAGCCACGGCGGCCTCGCGCTCCTGCCGCCCTCGCTCCAGGTGGAGGACGATGCCGGCCGCTGGACGACCGCGATCGCGAACATCGGCATCCCCGTGGGCCGGCCGCAGACCGTGGCCGTCCCCCTGGACGGGCTCTGGCGGGGGAAGAGCCGCCGCGTCCGCATCGTCACGAGCATGCGGATCTATTGGGACCAGGCGCTCGTGGCCGACGAGAGCGAGACGAGCGTGCGCACGGACGCGCTCGACCCGGTGGTGGCAAACCTCCGCGAGCGCGGCTTCTCCGCGGAAGTGAAGCCGGACGGCCGCGAGCCCGTCGTCTACGACTACGCGCGCCTCGACCGCGCGTCGCCCTGGAAGGTCGTGCCCGGCCGCTACACCCGAGAAGGCGACGTCCGGGAGCTCGTCCGGGAGGGCGACGATCTCTTCGTCATCTCGCGGCCCGGCGACGAGATCGCACTCTCGTTCGCGGCCGACCGTCTGCCCGCTCTCGAGAAGGGATGGCGCCGGACGTTCCTGCTCTACTCCGACGGCTACAGCAAGGAGATGGACATCAACTCCGCGACCCCCGACACGATCGGGCCCCTGCCCTTCCGCGCGATGACGAAGTACCCGTACGATCCGCCCGAATCCTACCCGCTCACCGCGGAGAGGCGCGCGCTGATGGAGCGCTACAACACCCGCGTCGTCCGCGATCCCCTGCCCCCGTTGGAGCTCGCCCGGGCGGAGTGAACGCCGGATTCGAGTACCGCGAGCGTATCGGCCCGGAGGCCGAGGGCGAGACCGTCCTCTCGTACCTCGCCCGCCGCTACCGGCATTCGAAGGAAGCGCATTGGCTCGCCCGCATCGAGGCGGGCGAGGTGCGGGTGGGGGACGTTCGGGCGGAGCCGGAAAGCCGGCTGCACCGGGGCCAGACGCTCGTTTGGAACCGGCCGCCCTGGGAAGAGCCCTCCGTTCCCCTCGCGTTCGCCGTCCTCCACCGCGACGCCGACCTCGTCGGCGTCGCGAAGCCGCGCGGGCTGCCCACCGTCCCGAACGGCGGATATCTCGAAAACACTCTGCTCAAAGCGGTGGAGCGGCACCACCCCCAGGCGGTGCCGTTGCACCGCCTGGGAAGAGGGACTTCGGGGATTGTCCTGTTTGCCCTGACACGACACGCCCGCCGCGCGGTGTCCAGGCAATGGCGCGACGGGCGTGTGGAGAAGGAATATCGTGCCCTCGTTTGCGGCGTGCCGCGAGAACGCGATTTCGTCGTCAATGTCCCGATCGGTCCGGTTCCCCATCCTCGTCTGGGCCGCGTGTATGCCGCGTCACCTCAAGGCAAGTCCGCAGTCTCGCACGTGTCGGTACTGGAGGTCCGCGACCACCATTCGGTGGTCGCGGTGCGTATCCCCACCGGTCGTGCCCATCAAATCCGCATCCACCTTGCTGCCTCCGGCCATCCCCTCGTGGGCGATCCACTCTATGCTCCGGGTGGCCTCCCGATGGCCGACCCCGGTCTCCCCGGCGACGGCGGGTATCGGCTCCACGCCTGCCGGTTGGCCCTCGATCACCCGACGAGCGGCCGGCGCCTCGTCGTGGAGTGCGCGCCCCCGCCCGAGCTGCGCGTCGCCGGCGACGGCCGTCGCTGAGCCGCTCGCTTCTTCCGTCGGCGCGGGCCCGCACGCCGAGCCAGGGCCACCAGCTCCTGCTTGGCCTGTCGGCTCAGCCGCTTGATCCGATGCTCCTCCCGGAGGGCCTCGCTCCAGGTCGCAAGCTCGCGGGACCAGACGAGCGCCACGGGGAGGCGCGCGCGCGTGTAGCGGGAAGCTCGCCCGCGCTGGTGGAGGAGGAGGCGGGCCGCCACGTCCTTGGCCGCCCCCGCGTAAAGCGTTCCGTCACAGCAAGCTAGAAGGTAGACGAAGGGCATCGCGACGTTGTTGATACACTAGAAGGGGGGGCGACCGCACCTGCCATGGGGCGCCGGGAGGACAGCCGTGTGTGGCCGTTCCTGGCCGGCGCGCTCGCCGGTGGGGCGGGAGCCGTTCTCGCGGCCTCGCTGCTCCCCCGCCGCCGCCTCGACCCCCGGCTCATACGAGCGTCCCGCCAGGACGCTTCCCTTCCCGGCACGGTAGTCGTGCCGGGAATCCTCGGTAGCCAGCTTTTGCGTCCGGATGGTACGGAGGCATGGCTGAACCTGGGAAACGCGCTCGGCTACCACGACATCGGCCTCCCCCTCTCACTCCCCCTGGCCGAGAGCCGCGACGACCTGAAGCCGGGTCCGCTCCTCGGCACCGACCGCATCCTCCCCCGCATGTTCGGCTTCACCGAGTACGCGGACATGGTCGAGCTCCTGGAGGACGCGGGGTTCCTGCGGGACCGAAGGCGGGACAAGACGCCCGACTACCACATCTTCTCCTACGACTGGCGGCGCGACCTCGTGGAGGCGGCGCGCGCCCTCCACGAAGACCTGGAAGCGCTCGCGGAAGCGAGGGGCGACCCCCGGGCGCGGTTCAACGTCATCGGCCACAGCATGGGTGGCCTCGTCGCCCGCTACTACCTGCGCTTCGGCACGGCCGAGCCCGCCGAGGACGCGCCCGTCACCTGGGCGGGCGCAAGCCGCATCGAGAACCTCGTGCTCGTGGCGGTTCCCAACGCGGGGAGCGTCCACTCCTTCGAGGCGGTCCTCAACGGGAACCGCGTGGGGTTCTCCTACACCACGCTGTCCGCTCACGTGATCGCCCGCATGCCTTCGATCTACCAGCTCCTGCCCCCGGAGGGCACCAATCCCCTGGTGGACGCGCAGGGAGAGACGGTGCCGGCCGACCTCCACGACCCCGCGACCTGGGAGAGATTCGGATGGGGGCCCTACCAGGTGCGCAGCGCGCGGAGCGACGACGAGCACGAGACGAGGGCCGAGACCGCGAAGCGGCGGGACTTCCTCGCGGCCGCGCTCGCGCGCGCGAAGGCCTTCCACGCCGCCCTCGCCCGGCATCCCGCGAGCCCATGCCCCTCCCGCGTGATCCTCCTCGGAGGCGATTGCCTTCCCACGCTCGGGCGCGCCCTCCTCCCGCGCACGAAGGGCGCCCTCCCCCGCTTCCTGCCGCGATCCGAGGACGAGGCGGCGACGATGATGGAGGCGGGCGACGGGCGGGTGACCCGGGCGAGCGTCCTCGCGTCGTACCTCCCACAGGCGGAGGAGTCGGATTCCGGCAGCGGCCTCCCGGAGGTCGCCCACGCGTTCTTCGGAAGCGCCGACCACCACGGGATCTACCGTGAGCCGACCTTCCAGAGCATCCTCCTCCGGCTCCTCCTGCGCCCCTCCCGCCCCCGCCTCGTCGAGATCCGGGAAGGGCGCACCGCTTGAGCGGCGAGGCTCCGCGGCCCGGCGCCGACTTGAAGGCGGCGGTGGAGGCCTTGCGCCGCCGCACGCAGCAGTACCGCCTGCTCGCGGAGCAGGCGGCGGACGGCGTCCTCCTCGTGGCCACGGACGGACGGATCGTCGACGCGAACGCTTCCGCGTGCGCGCTCTTCGTCTGGCCTCGGGCGGAGGTGCTCAAGAAGCGCGTGCGCGACCTCTTCGCGGACGAGGCCGACCGCGACCGCGAGTGGGCCGCGCTCCAGCACATGACGGGGACGGGCCGGCGCGCCTGCCGGCTCCGCACGAGCGAGGGGAAGATCCTCGAGGCGGACCTGTCGGTGCGCCGGCTCCCGGACCGGCGCCTGCAGCTCGTCGTGCAGGACGCCACGGAGCGGCGGCAGGCCGCGCAGGCGCTGCGGCAGAGCGAGGAGCGCTACGAGCGGATCGCCGAGGCGCTGCCGGAGGCCCTCGTCCTCCTCGCCGGCGGACGCATGGTCGTCGCCAACTCCGCCTGCCGCCGCCTGCTCGGCCTTCCCCCCTCCGTCCCCCTCGCGGGGCGGCCCCTGGAGGAGCTCGCCGTGCCCGAAGACCGCGAGTCGGTGCGCCGTCGGGTGCGCGAGATCGAGGTAGCCAAGGGGGCGTACGCGCGGTTCACGTGGCACCTGCAGCGGTCGGACGGGACGGCCGTGGAGGTGGAAGGGGTAGCGACCCCCGTCGTCCACCGCGGGCAGTCCGCGATCCAGCTCATCCTCCACGACCACGTGCGCGAGGCCCCGCCCGCCGAGAGCCCGCTCAAGGACGCGCTCACCGGCCTCACCAGCCTTCCCCTCGTGAGCGACCGCCTGGGGGTGGCGATCGCCCAGGCCTATCGCCAGCGCGCGCGGGTCGGGGTGATGCGCGTGGACCTGGATGCCTTCGGGAAGGTGAACGAAACGCTGGGGAGGGCGGTCGGCGACCGCCTCCTCCGCGCGGTGGGTCGGCGCCTGCAGAACGTCGTCCGGGAGGGCGACACGGTGGCCCGCGCCGAGAACGACGCCTTCCTCCTCGTCCTCCCCGGCCTCCGCCACCTCGAGGACGCGAACACCGTGTCGGAGAAGATCGTGCGGGCGCTGCGCAAGCCGTTCCCCCTGCGCGAAAGAGTGGCCCAGGTCACGGCGAGCGTCGGCCTCGCCGTCTTCCCCGAGGACGGGGAGGACGCCGAGACGCTCTTGAAGAACGCGGAGCGCGCGCTCCAGACGGCGCACCGGGCGGGGGGAGACCGCTACCAGGCGACACCGGGACCCGCCGCGCGACCGGGGGTGGACCAGTTCGAGCTCGAGGTCGGGCTGCGCGCCGCCCTCTCCCGCGGGCAGATGTACGTCAACGGCGTCCCCGCCCAGCCGGGGACGCTCTTCTACCAGCCCTTCTACTCGCTCGCCACCGGGAAGGTCGCGGGGGTGGAGGCCCTCCTCCGCTGGCAGCACCCGCACCTCGGCCTCGTCTTCCCCCAGGACTTCCTCTCCAAGTCCGACTTCGCCGGGCTCATCCTCGCCATCGGTCCCTGGATCATGCGCACCGCCTGCCTCCAGGTGCGGTCCTGGCAGCGGCGCCACCGCGGGTTGCGCCTCGCGGTGAACCTCTCGACCCCGGAGATGCTCCGGCACGACCTCGTGGAGCAGGTGGAGGAAGCGCTCCAGGAGAGCGGGCTCGCGGCCCGCGCGCTCCAGGTGGAGATCCAGGAGAGCCACGTGATGCGCGACCTCCCCCGCTCGCGCAAGACGCTGCAGAAGCTGAAGGATCTCGGAATCGCCGTCGTGCTCGACCGCTTCGGGCTCGGCTACTCGTCCCTGAGCCAGCTCGCGGAGCTCCCCCTGGACGCGGTGAAGCTCGACCTCGCGTTCCAGAGGAACGCGACCGCGCATCCCGACGACGCCTCGCTCCTCACCGCGGTGGTCGCGGTCGCCCGCAGCCTCCGCCTGCGCGTGCTCGCCCAGGGGATCGAGACCGAGGACCAGCTCGCCCTCCTGCGCCGGCTGCGCTGCGAGGAGGTTCAGGGCTTCCTGATGAGCCCTCCCGCGCCCCCCGCCGCCTGCGAAGCCCTCTTCGCGACCCGGCTCGCGGGGGCGAAGGCGTCCCCGCGACGCGAGGAAACGACGTGAGCCTCTCGGGGCGCCTCGAAGACGCGGGGCTCCCCTCCCTGCTGCAGACTCTCGCGGACAACGCGTCCACGGGCAAGCTCACCCTCACGCGGTCCGACGGCCACGCCCTGCTCGTCTTCCGCACCGGCCGGGTGATCTACGCCTCCTCGGGCTCGCTGCGCGTCCCCTTCGGGACGATCCTCTTCCTGCGCGGCCTCATCAGCGAGAAGGACTTGACCGCCGCCCTCGATCGGCAGCACTCCGCCATACCCCCGAAGAAGCTGGGGACCGTGCTCGTGGAGATGGGCCGCATCGACGAGAAGACGATGCGGGACGTCATCCGGCAGCAGACGGAGCTCGTCTTCGGAGAGGTCCTGCGCTGGAAGACGGGGTTCTTCGAGTTCCAATCCGTCGCCGTGAAGGAAGGCGGCGAGGTGGAGGTGGACGTCAAGGACTTCCTCCTCACGGACGGCTTCGATCCCAAGGAGGTCCTCTTCAAGGTCATCCCCGACATGGAGGAGGTCCCGCCGGCGCGGCCGACGGCGGCGAAGGCCCCGGAATCGCCGGTCGAGGTCGCCCCCATCGTCCCCGCGGCGGCGAGCGCCTCCTCCCCCTCCGGTCCCGCCATGCCCACGGCCCTCATCACCGCGGAGATCGCGCTGCGCCTCATGAGCTATGCCGCGCAGATCATGAGCCGCGGAGTCCTCTTCCACGTGACGGGGCAGAAGGCCCGGGGCATGGGTCAATTCGGGGTGAGCGTCCCCGGCCGCTCCGCCAACGAGCAGGTCAAGGAGACGGTCGTGCCCCTCACGGAGGCCTCGCTCTTCAAGGACGTCGTCCTCCGCGGCGAGACGTACCGCGGGCCCCTCGCCCCCACGCGGTGGAACGCCTACCTGGTGGAGCGCCTCGGGGGTCTGGAGCCTCCCGAGGTGGTGGCGATGCCCCTGCGCGTGGCCGGCCGCGTCCAGATCGTGCTCTACGGCGACAACATGCCGGAAGCACGCCCCATCGGCCCCGTGGACGCGCTCGAGTTCATGGTCGGAGAGGCGGCGGCCGCCCTCGAGCGCGCGGCCGCGCGGGCCACCGAAGGCCGGCGAGAGGGCTAGAGCGGCCTCAGTCCGCCGCGGCGGGCTTCTTCGTCCCCGGCGAGTGCCAGTTGATGACGTGGTAGACGGCGGTGGTCGCACCCACGTTCGTCACGGCGTGCGGCACGTTCGAGGCCGCGAAGATGAGGCCGCCGGGCCCAAGCCGCCGGGTCTGCCCGCCGAGGAAGACCTCGAGCGTGCCCTCCTTGATGACGATGATCTCCTCGTTGGGATGGGTGTGGGGGGCGTGGGAAGCGACACCCGCGGGCAGGAAGGTGACATGAACCTCGAGCTCGTCGAGCGTGGCCGTGGGGTCGCGGAAGAGCTGCGCGGCTCGCTTGCCCTCGGGAACCCTGGCCTCGATCTCCTCCCAGGACACGGTAGTCGCACCGAGCGGCGAAGGGCCGGCCGGTCGAGCGGGGCTCGTGGCCACGAGCGCGACCGCACCAGACAGGATCAGGACGACGCGTCCTCGCATGGATATTCCTTTCGCCCGGAAGCTCTTCACTGGCCTTCGAAGGCGGCGTAGAAGCCGGCTCTCTGCAACGGATCCTCGATCATCTTCGTCACGTTTCGTATCGGCAGCCCCGCGAGCCCCTCCGCCTTCGTGCCGGCGACGCCGAGGAAGGTCTTCGCCCACCCCGCCATGGAGGCCACCGCCGCCGGGAGCAGCTCCGAGCGCGCGGGCAGGTCGGACACCACGCGTCCGTTCTCGGCCACGTGGAAGTGCTGGAGCGGCGGATGGCGCGGCTGGAGGTCCCGTTGGGTGCGGCGCAGCAGGGCGACCGTCGTGGCCATCCCCAGCTGGCTCTGGGCCTGCTCGCTGATGAAGGAGAGCGCCCACGCGAGGAGAGAGGCCTCCACCCCCGGAGGGCCGGGGGTGCTATCGGCTCGGCGGGGCGCCCCTTCCAGGCTCAAGTCGCGTACGGTCCTTTCCACGCGATCGTGCTGCTGGTGGATCTGCGAGAGCGCGAGCTCGAGGTCGTCGCGCCGCTGGAGCGGATGGTGCCACGCGTTCTCGATCCGGCGGAGCACCTGTCCGTCGCGAACCACCACCGTGGTGACGGTGAAGAAGGGCTTGTTCTCGGCTTCCGTCTGGATCTGGAGCTTCTCGCCTCCCGCCTCCACCATCGAGAGACGCCCCGGGGGCATCGGAAGGGGCGCCTCGGCCGCGGTCTCGGGCGCGGACGCCGGCGCTTGCGGAGGCTCTCCCAGGCGGGACTGGAGCTCCGCGAGGGCCCCCGTGTCGAGCCGCGCCTGGTCGATGCGATACCGTCCCCCGCTCATGGCGAGGAGGGCGTCGAGCGCGTCCTCGCCCGCAGGGGCGAGCTCGCCTCCCGCCTGCACGAGGTCGCCGCCGCGGAACTCCGCCCAGCGCTGCTGCCCCCCGTTCTCCACGGTGAGGCGACCGGTGAGCCGGTAGTCCTCGCAGAACTTCAGCAAGGGGATGGTCCCCGACGGTCCGACCGCTCCGGAGGCGGTGGCCCCCGCCTGCCCCGCGTCCGCGGCCACGCGATCTGTGAGCCGGAGAAGGGCCCGGACCTTCGCGGCGAGCCGCGCCACCGGGAAGGGCTTGCTCAGGAAGTCGTCCGCCCCCGCCTCCAGGATGGAGAGGATCTCGTCGTTGCTCGGGAGCCCGGAGAGGAAGATGAAGGGCACTCCCCGCAGCGACTCCGATCGCTTGACCACCTGGAAGAACGTGCGGCCGTCCATGGTCGGCATCGTCACGTCGCAGATGATGAGCTGCGGATGGAGCTCGTGCAGCTTCATGAGGGCGTCCCGCGGGTCCGAGAACGTGGTGACCTCGAACTCCGGGGGGGCGAGGGCGTGCCGGGCGAGCTGGAGGATGAGGGGATCGTCGTCGAGCACCACGATCCGCTTCGCCGTCATGGCCGCCGCCCCATTCCCCGCGCGACTACAGCTTCAGGACGTCCACCAGCTCCTTGACCGCCGCCGCCGACTTGCTGAGGGCGGCCTGCTCCGCGTCCGTGAGCTTGATCTACCAGATCTTCTCGACACCCTTCGCCCCGAGCTGCGCGGGGACGCCGACGTAGAGGCCCTTCACGCCGAACTCGCCCTCCAGGTAGCAGCAGCAGGGCAGGACCTTGTGCTTGTCCTTGAGGACCGCGTCCACCATCTCCGCGGTCGAGGAGGACGGCGCGTAGTAGGCGGAGCCGGTCTTGAGGAGCGAGACGATCTCCGCTCCCCCGTTGGCCGTGCGCTTCACGATCGCGTCCACGCGGTCCGGAGGCAGGAGCTCCGTGATGGGGATGCCGGAGACCGTGGAGTATCGCGGGAGCGGCACCATGGTGTCGCCGTGTCCGCCGAGCACGAAGGCGTGGGTGTTCTCGACGGAGACTCCCAGCTCCATGGCGATGAACGTGCGCATGCGCGCGCTGTCGAGGACGCCGGCCATGCCGAAGACGCGGTGCTTGGGGAGGCCGGAGACCTTGTAGGCCACCTGGCACATGGCGTCGAGGGGGTTGCTCACGACGATCAGGATCGCGTTCGGCGAGTGCTTCAGCGCGTTCTCCGTGCACTCCTTGACGATCTTGTAGTTCGTGTTCAGGAGGTCGTCGCGGCTCATGCCGGGCTTGCGCGCGATTCCCGCGGTGATGACCACGACCTCGGAGCCCGCGGTGTCCTTGTAGTCGTTCGTCCCGAGGACGCGGGCGTCCGAGCCCTCGACCGGCGTCGCCTCCATGATGTCGAGGCCCTTGCCCTGGGGCATGCCCTCGACGATGTCGATGAGGACCACGTCCGCGAGCTCGCGGTCGGCGAGGCGCTGGGCCAGGGTCGCCCCCACGTTGCCCGCGCCCACGACCGTGACTTTCCTGTTCATGAAGCCGTTCCTTTCGCGGGCGGCGATTCTACCTCGGGGGCCGGGGGGCGTCACTGAGCCATAGACATTAGAATGGCGGCGCCAAGGAGGCGCCGAGCCATGGAGTACAAGCTGAGCCAGGTCCCGTCCGCGGGCGCAAAGATCACGATCCGCGACGGGCGCCTGCAGGTCCCCGACCAGCCGATCGTCCCCTTCATCGAAGGGGACGGGACGGGGCCCGACATCTGGCGCGCCAGCGTCCGCGTGATGGACGCGGCGGTCCAGAAGGCGTACGGCGGGAAGCGGAAGATCCAGTGGATGGAGGTCCTCGCCGGCCAGAAGTCGTTCGACAAGGTCGCCAACTGGCTGCCCGACGAGACGGTCGAGGCCTTCCGCGAGTTCCTCGTGGGGATCAAGGGACCGCTCACGACGCCCGTGGGCGGCGGCATCCGGTCGCTCAACGTGGCCCTCCGGCAGATGCTCGACCTCTACGTCTGCCTCCGCCCGGTCCGCTGGTTCAAGGGAGTCCCCTCGCCCGTCCGCCATCCCGAGAAGGTGGACATGGTGATCTTCCGGGAGAACACGGAGGACATCTACGCGGGCATCGAGTTCGAAGCGGGAAGCGAGGACGCGAAGAAGGTCCTCGCCTTCCTGAAGGACAACTTCCCCGCGATGTACAAGAAGATCCGCTTCCCGGAGACGGCGGCCCTCGGCTTCAAGCCCGTCTCCCGCGAGGGGACGGAGCGGCTCGTGCGCGCGGCCATCGAGTACGCGGTCGCCAACAAGCGGAAGAGCGTCACCCTCGTCCACAAGGGCAACATCATGAAGTTCACCGAGGGCGGCTTCCGCAGCTGGGGCTACGCCCTCGCGGAGCGCGAGTTCGCGAAGCAGACCTACACCTGGGAGCAGTGGGAGCGCACGAAGAAGGACAAGGGCGAGGCCGCGGCCAACGACGAGCAGAAGGCCGCGCTGGGCGCGGGGCGGATCGTCGTCAAGGACGCGATCGCCGACATCACGCTCCAGCAGGTCCTGACCCGTCCCGACGACTTCGACGTGATCGCGACCCTCAACCTGAACGGCGACTACCTGTCGGACGCCCTCGCCGCCCAGGTCGGCGGCATCGGCATCGCCCCCGGCGGCAACATCAACTACGTGACCGGCCACGCCGTCTTCGAGGCGACCCACGGCACCGCCCCCAAGTACGCGAACCAGGACAAGGTCAACCCCGGCTCGGTCGTCCTCTCCGGGGAGATGATGCTGCGCTACATGGGCTGGACGGAGGCCGCCGACCTCATCCTGAAGGGCATGGACGGGGCGATCGCCAGCAAGACCGTGACCTACGACTTCGCCCGCCTCATGGAGGGGGCGAAGGAGGTCAAGTGCAGCGAGTTCGGCGCCGCGATCGTCGCCCACATGGGCTGACGACTCGCCCCGGGGCGAGTCACCTCAAGTAGTCCCTTAACCAACTCCGTCCGGAATGGGTAGGACGGTAACGTTGGGGGCGGCGCTCCGTCAGTCGCGCGTTACGCGATCCAGTACCGCCACGGGGACCGTAAAGCAGGCCGGGTCGAACCGCGCCGCCGTCAGCAAGGCCGCAGCGGCATCCGCGTCCTTCCCTTCCGCCTCGAGCGCGGCCCCCAGCACCTTGTGAGCCCGCGCGAGGCCCGGCTTCAGCCGGATGCTCTCGCGCGCCTCGGCCGCCGCTTCAGCATACCGACCGAGGACGACGAGCGACACCGCGCGGTTGTGGCGGGCTTCCGCCCACGCCGGACGCCGGGAAAGAGCCCGGGCGTAGGCGTCGAGGGCCGCGGGGTGCCGGTCCAGGCGGGCCAGCGAAACACCCAGGCCGTGGTACGCCTCCGTGAGCTCCGGCCGGAGCACGATGGCCCGCGAGTACGCCGCCACCGCGTCCTCGTCGCGCCCGCGTCGGGCGAGGGCGACGCCACGGTTGTGGAGGGCTTCCGGCCGCCGGGGATCCAGGGAAAGGGCTCGATCGTAGGCGACAAGCGCGTCATCGTCGCGGCCGAGAGACAGAAGCGCGAGCCCCAGGCCCTCGTACGCGGGAGCGCTCCCTGGGTCGAGGGCGGCCGCTCTCTCCAGCTCACGCGCCGCATCGGCGTGCCTCCCTTCCTGGCCGAGCAGGAGACCGAAGTTGTGGCGCGCTTCGGCGGAGTCGGGAGCGCGCCGCACCGCCTCCCCGAGGACACCGAGGCCCTCGTCGGTGCGCCCGAGAACCGCGAGCTGAACGCCCAGGTTCACCCGGGCCTCGTGGAACGCGGCGTCCGCCACGAGGGCCTTCTCGTAGTTACGGATCGCCGCCTCGTGTTTGCCCTCTCGCGCGAGGACCACCCCCTCGTTGTACGCGCGGACCGCGGCCACGCACCGGCGACCTTCCCCGCCCGAGAGACCCGAGCACCGCCCCGTCTCCGCCGCCCCTCCGGACACGGCGAAGACGGAGAGGACGACCCCTGCGCCCGCGGTCATCGATAGGAAACGAACGTTCGTGCTATTACTTGAGCCGAGTGCAACTCCCCTATCCCTCATCGAACCTCCTCAGGCGGCGGACTTCTTGCGGCCGTTCCGGACGAGCGTCTCGAAGGCGCGGTTCACGCGCTCCTCGGCACGGGGGTCGCGGAGCAGACGGACGGCGTGGTGGTGGGCGAGCATGATCCCGTACAGGTCGTGGGCGAACTGGTCGGCGTCCGCCTGGCGGCGGAAGTGCCCCTCCGCGATCGCGCTCTGCACGACCTGGGCGAGGACCTCGAGCCACTCCCGCTGTAGCCGGACGAGCCGATCGCGCACGGGTCCGGGGTCGTCGTCGACCTCGGACGACGCGGCCACGAAGATGCACCCGCCCGGAAGGGGGCCCGACCGGTCCCAGGCGAGCCAGCCCTCGAAGAGGGCCCGGAGCCGCGGCAGTCCGCGGGGCTTCTGGAGGCCGGGGCGCACCACCTTCTCGACAAAGCGAAGGCCGGCGGCCTCCAGGACCTGCACCTGGAGGGCTTCCTTGGAGCGAAAGTGGGCGAAGAGGCCGCTCTTGGAAAGCTTCAGCTCGTCGGCGAGGCGGCCGATGGTGAGGCCGGCGAGGCCGATGCGGCTGGCCAGCCGCATCGCGTGATCGAGGATCGCCTGGCGCGTGAGCTCACCTTTCCTCACGGCCCTAATAATAGCACGACCGTTCGTTTTTAGTCAAGCCCCGCGTCGAGAGCCTGGCGAAGGTCGGCCACGAGGTCGTCTGGGTGCTCGAGGCCCACCTTGTAAGATACCCAGCGTGAAGGAGCTCGCCCCAGGGTCCCGAGTCGGGCACTACGAGATCCTGGAATCGATCGGCGCGGGCGGCATGGGACGAGTGCTCCGGGCCCGCGACCTCAGGCTCGGGCGCGACGTAGCCCTCAAGGTCCTCCCCGCCGAGGTCGCCGACCAACCGGAGCGTCTGGCTCGATTCCGCCGGGAGGCGCAGATCCTCGCCTCCCTCAACCATCCTCGTATCGCCGCGATCCATGGGCTCGAGGAGTCGGATGGAATCCTCGCCCTCTCGCTCGAGCTCGTCCTGGGCGAGGATCTCGCGCAGCGGCTGGCCCGGGGCGCCCTCCCGGTCGACGAGGCCCTCTCGATCGCGGGACAGATCGCGGCCGGCCTCGAGTACGCGCACGAGCACGGCGTCGTCCATCGCGACCTCAAGCCCGCGAACGTCAAGACGACGCACGACGGCGGCGTGAAGATCCTCGATTTCGGCCTGGCCAAGGCCTACGACAGCGATCCGGCGACCAGCAGCGGCAGCGCCGAGTCCTCCCACTCCCCCACGCTTTCGCGGCAGGTAAGCGTCGCCGGGATCATCCTCGGCACTGCGGCCTACATGAGCCCGGAGCAGGCGCGTGGCCAGGCCGCCGACAAGCGGGCGGACATCTGGTCCTTCGGCGTCGTGCTCTTCGAGATGCTGACGGGCGGGCGGCTGTTCACCGGCGACACGGTGACCGACGTCCTGGCGGCCGTAGTACGACAGGAGATCTCCTGGGACGCCCTCCCCGCCTCCGCCCCGCCGGCCTTGAAGCGGCTGGTACGGCGCTGCCTCGAACGGGACGTCTCTCGCCGGCTGCGCGACATCGGCGAGGCCCGCATCGCGATCGAGGACGCGGCCACGCAGCCGGACGCCGCCCGCGCCGTCGGCGGCCTCGGCGAAGGGGCCCCGCGGCGGAAGCGACAGACATTGCCCTGGGTCGTGGCGGGAACGCTTGCCCTCTCGTTGGCGGTCGTGGCCTGGGCGCCCTGGCGGCGTGCCCCGCCCCCCTCGACGCCACTGCGGTTGAGCGTGCAGCTGGGAGCGGACGTCTCCCTGCCTCGGAGGATCGGTCCCGGGGCGGTGCTGTCCCCCGACGGGCGGCTTCTCGTGTTCGTGGGGCAAACGGCCGCAGGCAACGTGCTGCTTTTCGTGCGTCGGCTGGAGCAGGCGTTGGCTTCCCCGCTTCCCGGGACGGAAGGCGCGAGCCAGCCTTTCTTCTCGCACGACTCCGCGTGGATCGGCTTCTTCGCGGACAACAAGCTCAAGAAGGTGGCGGTCGATGGCGGTCCGACCGTGACGCTGTGCGACGCCGTCGACAATCGAGGCGCGGCCTGGAGCGAGGATGGGAGCATCCTTTTCGCGATCGCCGGCCAGGCCTCGCTGCGCAGGCTGGCGGCCGGCGGCGGTGCTCTGACCGAGCTCCCGACCACCGGCGACGCGGCCGCGGCAGTCGACGCCCGTTTTCCCCAGGTGTTGCCGGGGAGCCGCGCCGTTCTCTTCACGAGCGGCGTCTCGGGCAACTACGACGCCGCGAGTCTCGTCGTGCAGCGCCTTCCCGACGGACCGAGAAAAGTCGTCTACCGGGGCGGCTACCACGGCCGCTATCTCCGAAGCGGCCACCTCGTCTACATCCGTGAGGGCACGCTTTTCGCCGCGCCCTTCGACCTCGAACGGCTGGAGGTGCTCGGCGCGTCGACGCCCGTGCTCGAAGGCGTCTCCTCGAACCCGGGGGCCGGCGGAGCGCAGTTCGCGTCATCGGACGGGGGGGCGCTCGTGTACGTGCCGGGAGGCAGCCAGGTGCCGTCGCTTCCGATCGCCTGGCTCGACAGGGCCGGCGGGACGCGCCCTCTCCGGTCGGTCCTGGCGAAGTACTTCGTGATCGGCTTCTCGCCCGATGGCAATCGACTCGCCATGGACATCCGGGACGGTGAGGAGGCGGACATCTGGACCTACGAGTGGGCGCGCGACGCGCTGTACCGGCTCACGTCGAACCCGGGCCAGGACATAGCACCGGTCTGGAGTCCGGACGGACGATGGATCGCGTTTGCCTCCACGCGAGGCGATCAGCGCACCCCGAACCTCTACTGTCAGCGGGCCGATGGCACCGGCGAGGTCGTGCGGCTGACCGAGAGCGCCAGCCCGCAGTTCCCCTCGTCGTGGCATCCGAGCGGCCGCTACATCGCCTTCAGCGACGCCAGCGGCCGGACCCACATCTCGATCCTCGAGCTCCAGGGCGACGAGGCCTCGGGGTGGAAGCCGGTGAAGGCGAGCGTCCTTCAGGACAGCAGCTCGACCCAGAACTACGCGGCCTTCTCGCCGGACGGGCGTTGGCTCGCCTACATGTCTGCCGAGACCGGGTCGCAGGAGGTCTACGTGCGCCCGTTTCCGGGGACCGGGGGCAGGGTCCGGGTCTCCACGAGTGGGGGCCAGCACCCGATGTGGTCGCGGCGGCGCAACGAGCTGTTCTATCGGTCGGCCACGCGCATCTTCGGCGAGCAGTTGGCCGACAGCGCGATCATGGTCGTGCCCTACCGGGTCGAGGGGGACGCCTTCCACGTGGAGAAGCCGAGTCGCTGGTCGGCGACGACCGTCGAGACAAGGGGCCCCTTCCGCAATTTCGATCTTCATCCGGATGGCGAGCGTTTCGCGGTGATGGCTCCGGCTGCGGCAGAGCCGAAACGCGACCACGTCACGCTCATCCTCGACTTCGAGGACGAGCTACGGCGGATGGTGCCCCTGCGCTGATCGCGGGCTCACGCCCCCGCGTCGAGCGCCTGACGGAGGTCGGCCACGAGATCGTCCGGGTGCTCGAGGCCGACGGAGAGCCGCAGGAGGCCTTCCGGCGCGCGCGTGGCCGGCCCCTCCACGGAAGCGCGATGCTCGACGAGGCTCTCCGGGCCGCCGAGGCTGGTGGCCCGCGTGAACACGGCAAGTCGGGCGGCCACGGCGAGCGCCGACGCGCGGCCACCCCGGACGACGAACGACAGCATGCCTCCCGGCGCGTCCATCTGCTTCGACGCGACGGCGTGGCCGGGATCGCTCCGCAGGCCGGGGTAGTGGACGCGCTCGACGCGCGGGTGTCCCTCGAGAAACGTCGCGATCGCGGCCGCGTTCGCGCAGTGACCCCGCATCCGCCACGGCAGCGTTCGGACGCCCCGCAAGACGAGCCAGGAGTCGAAGGGCGACGGCACGGCGCCGCCCTCCGCCTGGAGCGCGCGCACTCGCTCCGCGAGGCCCCCGGCCTCGCGGAACACGACGACGCCTCCCATCACGTCGCAGTGCCCCGACAGGTACTTCGTCGTGGAGTGCACGACGAGGTCGTAGCCCAGGGCCAGCGGACGTTGCAGGAACGGCGTGGCCCACGTGTTGTCGCAGGCGAGAAGCACCTGGGTTCCCCGCACGACTTCGGCGACCCCGCGAAGGTCGGTGACGGAGATCGTCGGGTTGGATGGCGTCTCCGTCCACACGAGACGCGTCGTGGGCTTGAGGGCGGCCTTCACCGCGGACAGGTCGGCCATGTCGACAAACGACACCTCGAGCCCCCAGCGGACGAAGTGCTCCTTCAGGAGCTTCGGCGTGCCGTAGTACGCGTCGAGGGGGGCGATGACGTGGTCGCCCGGGCCGAGGGCCTGGAAGACGGCGAGCGTCGCCGCCATCCCCGAAGCGAAGGCGACCCCGGACGTCCCGCCCTCGAGCGCCGCCATCGCCGCCTCGAGCGCGTTCCGGTTGGGGTTGCCGTCCCGGATATAGCCGTAGCCCGAGGGATAGCTCAGGTCCGGGCGCCGCTCGAACGTGGTGGAGAGATGCAGCGCGGGAGCGACGGCCCCGGTGACGGGGTCGGGGTCGGCGGACGCATGGACGGCGAGCGTCTCGAATCGCAAGACCGCCTCCTTCTAGCCCAGCTTCAGGAACCGCGCTTCCCGGATGCCGGCGATCTTGGGCAGCTCGGCGAGGAGGCCGGGCGGCACCTCGCTGTCGATCTCGATGAGCATGATCGCCCGCCCGCTCCCGGGCTTCCGGCCCAGGCCCATGCGCGCGATGTTCACGCCCTGGGTCCCGAGCAGCGTCCCCACGCGGCCCACGATCCCCGGCGTGTCGTCGTTCTTCACGAGGAGGATGTTGCCCTGGGGGATCGCGTCGACCTCGACGCCGTCCACGTCCACGAGGCGGAGGTGGTTCCGGCCGAAGAGCGTCCCCGCCACCGAAAGGTCGTCCTCGCTCGTCTTGAGGCGGAGGGCGATCAGGTTGGCGAAGGCGACGCTCGCGGACGACGTGGACTCGAGCACCTCGATCCCGACGGTCCTGGGCGATGGCGAGCGCGTTGACGAGGGTGACGCCTTCGGCGAGGAGGGGCCGCAGGATGCCGTTGACCGCCGCGGAGAGGATGGGCTTCAGGTCCATCTCGCGGAGGTCTCCGTAGACGCCCAGCTCGATCCGCTCGAGCGAGCCGCGGCAGACCTGGCCCAGGAAGAGCCCCAGCCGCTCCGCGAGGTCCATCGCCGGCCGCACCTGGTCGTAGAGGTCGCCGGAGAGGGAGAAGAAGTTGACGGCCTGCTGGATGACCCCGCCCTTCAGGTAGTCGCGGACCTGGGCGGCGATGTCGGTGCCCACGCGCTCCTGGGCCTCCTGCGGTCGAGGCGCCGATGTGCGGCGTCGCCACCACCCGGGGGTGCTTGGCGAGGCGCCAGTCGACGGGCGGCTCCTGCGTGTGGACGTCGAGGGCCGCTCCCGCCACGCGCCCGCTCTCGAGGGCGGCGAGCAGCGCCTCGTCGTCGATCAGCTCGCCCGCGCGCCGCGTTCACGATGCGCACGCCGGGCTTGATCCGGGCGAAGGCCTCGCTGCCCCAGGAGGTGGCGCGTCTCGCGCGGTGAGCGTCGTGTGCAGGGTGATGAAGTCGCGAGCCCTGCAGGATCTCCTCGAAGGAGACGAGGCGGCACGTGCAGCGACTCGGCCACCGCGGGCGCGACGAAGGGGTCGAAGGCCGTCACCTCCATGCCCGAAGGCACGGGCCGCGGGCCGCCACCTCCCGCCCGATGCGGCCGAGACCCACGATCCCGAGGCGCTTGCCCGTGGAGCTCGGACGCCCGCGAAGGACTTGCGGTCCCACTTCCCCGCCTTCATGGACGCGTCGGCCTGCGGGATGTTGCGCGCGAGCGAGAGGAGCAGGGCGAGGGCGAGCTCGGCGGTGGAGACGAGGTTGCCGCCCGGCGAGTTCATCACGATGACGCCGCGGCGGGTCGCGGCCTGGAGGTCGACGTTGTCGACGCCCACCCCCGGCCGGCCGATGACCTTGAGGTTCTTCGCCGCGTCGAGCACCTCGGCGGTGATCTGGCTGCCGCTGCGGATCAGGATCGCGTGGTAGGGCGCGACGATCTTGGCGAGCTCCGCGGGAGTCAGCGCCTTTTGATGGTCGATCGTCCAGCCCTCGGCGCGCAGGATCTCGAGGCCGCGCTCGGTGATGCCTTCAAGGACGAGGACTCGGTAGCTCAAGCTCTGGTCACCCCAAAAAATCCGATTCTAAACCATGCGCTTCGCGCGCTCGTCAGAGCTTCCACAGAATCTGTGGAAAACCCTGTGGAAAGCGACGTGAGTGGTCGGCTCAACTCGTTGATCCTCACTGGCTTCGAGCGATATGCACTCTGTGACAGCAGCATGACCAAGGCACGCGATTTGCGTGACACGTCATGGGCGATGCGTCAGCATCGCCCATCACTCTCGCCTTGCCCTGGCACGCTCGACGGCTGCTTGCAGGATCAGAGCCGCGCTGTCCACTTCCGCTTCGGTCGTGTACCGGCCCAGCCCAAACCGCAAGGACGAGTACACTCGCTCATCGCTCAGCCCCAGAGCCCTCAGCACGTGGGAACCCTTGCCCCCCGCCTCGGCGCACGCGGCCCCGGAGGAGACCGCGACCGCCTCTCCCACGGACAGCAGGAGCGTTTCCGCCTCGATTCCCGGAATCGAGACGTTGAGATTTCCCGGGAGCCGCGGCTCGAGGGCTCCGTTCAACTCGATTCCTCCGATTTTTTCGCGGAGAGAAGCGAGGAGGCGCTCGCGAAGGGCCAGGATCCGGGCGGGCTCGCCGGCCCCGAGCGCCTCCGTGGCGAGGCGCGCCGCCTCCCCGAAGCCGACGATGGCGGGAACGTTCAACGTGCCGGAGCGGAGCCCCCGCTCCTGCCCGCCGCCTTCCATCTGCGCCTGCAGGCGAACCGGGGGACGGCGCCCGCGGCGCACGTAGAGCGCACCGACGCCCTTCGGACCGTACATCTTGTGCGCGGAGAGGCTCATCAGGTCGAGCCCCCACACCTCGACACCCACGGGAAGGCGGCCGACGGCCTGCACGGCGTCGGAATGGAAGAGGACCCCCCGCTCGCGGCAGATAGCACCTATCTCCGTCATCGGCTGGATCGTGCCGATCTCGTTGTTGGCGGCCATGAGGGACACGAGGACGGTGTCCGGACGCAGGGCCGCCGCCACCGCGGAGAAGGCGACGATCCCCTCGGGCCCGACGTCGACGCGCGTCACCTCGAAGCCCTCGCGCTCGAGGGACCGGCAGGGCTCGAGAACGGCCGCGTGCTCGAGGACGCTCGTGACCACGTGTCGGCCCCGCGCCGTAGCGGCCCGAGCAACGCCCCGCACGGCGAGGTTGTCGGCCTCGGTCGCCCCCGACGTGAAGACGATCTCCTCCGGTTGCGCCCCCACGAGTGCCGCGAGCGAAGCCCGCGCGGCCTCCACGGCCTCGTGCGCCTCGCGGGCGAGCGCGTGGGCCTTGCCCGAAGGGTTGCCGAATCGCTCCGAAAACCACGGCAGCATGGCCGCCAACACCTCGGGGGCCACCGGAGTCGTGGCGTGGTGATCGAGGTAGATCGGCCTCATTCCAGGGAGCATACTGGAGGGGCACCGGGCCCTGTAACCCGGCTCACAGTGCTTTTTGCAGGCTTTCCGTATGGTGCTGGTGAGGAGGGAGTTACGATGTTGAAGAAGCTGGCGTACGCGGTGGCGGCCCTGACCCTGGCGGGGGGCGCATTCGCCCAGGAAGCCGAGGACGAGGCGGCCCGGCGCGAGCCGGCCACGACGCACAAGGTCCTCCAGCATCCGTACGACATCGCCTCCTTCTATCGCTCGTCGCAGGGCCAGGGCTACTTCGGCTACTCGGGCGAGGACGCGCTCGCCAGCAAGTACCCGATCGCGAGCTTCTACCGGAATCGCCAGGGCGGCGGCTATCCCGGCGGCTACGGCTACCAGGGCGGCGGCTACGGCTTCTCCAACTTCTGGACGGGCGGCTACTCGGCGGCGCGCCCCGGGCTCACGATCGGCTACCGCCGCTCCATCGGCCAGAACGGCGATCTCTTCCTGTTCGCGCCGGTGTTCCTCGCCCCGGTGGGCCCGCTCGCGGGGGCGTTCGGGTACTAGCTCTCCGTACCGGTCTCGGGAGCCTGGATTCCCGCGACCTCGAGAACGCTGAGGCCGACCACGCGCCGAAATCGTTCGGCGTAGCTCTCGATCGGCCCCAGCGTCTCGTCCCGCTCCATCCGCTCCAGGCGGTGCATCGGATAGAAGAGCGTGCCGAGGCCCAGGCCGGTGTCCTCGCCGCGCGCCTCCTGGCGCATCCAGTCGTCGAAGACGCCGAGGTCCAGCCCGCGCACGATGACGCCCGCGGGCTGAAGGGCGAGGAGCAGCCCCCAGACCTTCTCCTTCGGGCTCTGCAGGTAGAGGATCACCGGCGCTCCCGGGGCGAAGGTCGTGCGGGCTCATGCCGTGCGCGCCGCCGGGCCCTCCCGCAGGGACACGAGGAACTCCGCCAGGCGCGCGACGCCCTCGCGAGCTCGTCCATCGAGCGGGCGAACGAGAGGCGCAGGTAGCCGGGCGCGCCGAAGCCCTCGCCGGGCACGACCGCGACGCCTTTCTCCTCGAGGAGCCGGAGGCCCAGGGCGAGCGTCGTGGGCACTGCGCGCGTCAGGTAGCGCGCGACGTTGGGGAAGACGTAGAAGCCTCCCGCGGGCTCGACCGCAGGTGACGTCCGGGATCGCCGCGAAGGGCGGAGTGGACGAAATCGCGCCGCCGCGGTACTCGCTCGCGCAGCTCGCCGCACGAGCTCCTGCGGGCCGGTCAGGGCCTCCACCGCGCCGACCTGGGCGAAGGTGGCCGGGCACTGCGTGCTGTGGGAGAAGAGGGCGGCGCAGGCGTCGATCAGGGCGCGCGGGCCCAGCACCCAGCCGATGCGCCACCCCGTCATGCAGTAGGTCTTGGAGGCGGTGCCCAGGACCACGAGCCGGTCGCCGACCGAGTCGCGCAGGGCCTGCGAGCACGCGGCTCGACCTCGCCGGAACGAGAGCGTGGCGCGTAGGTGTCGTCGTAGAGGACCGTGAACTTGCGGCGGCGGGCCAGGTCGCCGATCACCAGCAGGTCCTCGGGCTCGATCACCGCGCCGGTGGGATTCGACGGGGCTGTTCAGGAGCACGGCCTTGGTCGCGGGGTGATGGCCCTGCGCGATCATGCGCGCGGTGACCTGAAGCCGTCCTTCTCCTGCGTGGCGCACGAGGACCGGCGTCGCTCCCGCCAGGCGCACCGTCTCGCGCGAACGTCGGCCAGTCGGGCGACGGGCACGATCACCTCGTCGCCCCGGTCGAAGCAGGGCCTGGCCGAGCAGGTAGAGCGCCTGCTTGCCCCCCACCGTGATCGCCACCTCCTCCGGCGCGAAGCGACACGCCGAAGTCCTTGCGGTAGCGCGCGACCACCGCGGCGCGCAGCTCGGGCAGGCCGGCCGCGGGCGTGTAGCGCGTGCTCCCCGCGTCGATCGCGGCCTTGCCCGCGGCCGCGACGTGGGCGGGCGTGGGCTGGTCGGGCTCGCCCACGCTGAAGTCGAGGACGCGCACGCCCTTGGCCTTGAGCGCGCGCCGCCCGCTGCGCCATCGCCACCGTGGGCGAGATCTCGAGGACGCGCACGCGCCGCGAGAGGTCGGTGGCCGGACCCGTCCTCTGCTCAGCTCCTTCTTCGCTCCTTCCGTGCTTCATCGGACCCTGCGCAGCCGGCTCGCGGCCGCGCGGGGGCGTCGCCCCGTACTTCTCGCGCAGCCGCCGCTCCACCACCGGCGGCACCAGGTCGCGTCACCCGCCCCCCGAGCTGGAAGACCTCCTTGACCAGCCGCGAGGAGACGTACGAATAGCTCTCCGCCGGCATCATGAACACGGTCTCGATGCGCGGGTCGAGGCGGCGGTTCATGAGCGCCATCTGGAACTCGTACTCGAAGTCCGAGATGGCCCGCAGGCCGCGCACGATCACGGAGGCCCCGATCTTCTCCGCGTAGTCCACGAGCAGGCCGGAGAAGGTGTCCACCCGCACCCGCGTGTTGCCCCGGTAGGCCTCGCGGATGATCTCCACCCGCTCCTCCACGGTGAACAGCGGCCGCTTCTCCGGGTTCACCAGGATCGCGATCACGACCTCGTCGAAGACGGAGAGGCCGCGCGCGATGATGTCGAGGTGCCCGTTCGTGATGGGGTCGAACGAGCCCGGGAAGACGGCGAGCGACTTGCGCTTCACTCCACCCTCCCTGGGGAAGCGGCCCCCGGAGACGACGGCCGCCGGTAGAAGCTGAGCCGGTGGTCCCCGACCCGGACCTGCGCGGCTCCGGACGAGGCCCCCTATTGTCTCCGGGAGCACGCGTCTTGTGGAAGTGCTCGGCCACCACCACCCCGCCTTCGGCGAGGAGGCCGGTCTCTCCGATCCGCTCGAGGAGCGGCTCGTAGAGCTCGCCCGTCGTAGGGCGGGTCGAGGTAGATGACGTCGAAGCGAACCCCGCGGTCGGCGAGCGCGGCCAGCGCCACCCGCGCGTCCTGCCGGAAGACCTGCACCTCGCCGCCCAGGTCGCGCGAGAGCGCGCGCGTTCGTCCTGCATGGCGGCGACCGCGGCGCCGCGCTCGAGTCGACGAGCACCACGCGCGCGGCGCCGCGCGAGAGCGCTTCCAGGCCGATGCCGCCGCTGCCCGCGAAGGCGTCGAGGAAGCGGCAGCCCGGCAGGTGGGGCGCCAGGATGTCGAACAGCGTCTGCGCACGCGCGCGCCGGTGGGGCGCGTCTCCAGCCCGCGCGGCGACTTGAGGCGGCGTCCCTTGCCCTGGCCGGCGATGATGCGGCTCATCCCACCCGCGCCAGGCCGAAGCGCCGCTCCCAGCCGCCCTTCTCCAGGAAGGCCTGCAGCGCCGTCCGGCGCCTCCGGCGGCTCCTCCACGCACGCGGAACGCCTCCGCGTCGCGCCTGCTCGAGGAGGTCGCGGTCGCGGACGAGGTGGGCCACGCGGAAGCTCGGCATCCCCCACTGCCGCGTCCCGAAGAAGTCGCCGGGACCGCGGATCTCGAGGTCCTTCTCCGCGATCACGAAGCCGTCCTCGGTGCGCGGCCATCACGTCGAGCCGCGCCCGCGCCACCTCGGAGAGCCGGCCGTGGTCAGGAGGACGCAGGTGCGACGCGACCGCGCCCCGGCCCACGCGGCCCGCGGAGCTGGTGGAGCTGGGCGAGGCCGAAGCGCTCGGCGTGCTCGATCACCATCACGGTGGCGTTGGGCACGTCCACCCCCACCTCGATCACGGTGGTGGCCACGAGCACCTGGACGTCGCCGCGCGCGAAGGCGCCCATCACCTCCTCCTTCTCCGCGCCCTTCAGCCGGCCGTGGAGCAGCCCGACGCGCACCTCGGGCAGCGCCTCCTGCCACTCCCGCGGCCATCTCCGTGGCCGCCCGCACGTCCTCGAGCTTCTCCGACTCCTCGACCAGCGGGTACACGACGTAGGCCTGCCGCCCCGCCGCGCACCTCGCGGCGCACGAGGTCGAGCACCTCGCGCCGGTCGGAGGCGGCGCGCTGCAGGGTCTCGATCGGCGTGCGGCCCGGCGGCTTCTCGTCCACGACCGAGACGTCGAGGTCGCCGTAGGCGGTGAGGGCCAGCGTGCGCGGGATCGGGGTGGCCGTCATCACGAGCACGTCCACGTCGTAGCCCTTCTGCCGCAGGTCGTCGCGCTGGAGCACGCCGAAGCGATGCTGCTCGTCCACCACGGCCAGCCCGAGGCGCTGGAACGCGACGCCGCTCCTGGATGAGCGCGTGGGTGCCCACCGCGATCTGCGCCTCGCCGGCGGCCAGGCGCGGCGCGGGCGGCCTCGCGCTCCTTGCCCTTCACGCGCCGACGTCAGGAGCTCGACGCGGTAGGGCGAGCGCGCGAGCAGGCGCCGGAAGGTCAGGAAGTGCTGCTCGGCCAGGATCTCGGTGGGGGCCATGAACGCGGCCTGGTAGCCGTTCTCGAGCGCGACCGACCATGGCGAGCAGCGCCACCATGGTCTTGCCCGAGCCCACGTCGCCCTGGACCAGGCGGTTCATGGGATGCGGGCGAGCGCATGTCGTCCGCGATCTCGCGCAGCACGCGCTTCTGCGCGCCCGTCAGCGGGAAGGGCAGGATCGCTTGACCGCGTCGCGCGTGGCCGTCGGTGATCGCGAAGGCGGTGCCCTTGCGCTCGCTCCGCAGCGCCCGTGCCGGCGACGGGCCAGGCCGAGCTGGAAGAGGAAGAGCTCCTCGAGGATGAGCCGCACGTGGGCGGGGCTGCGGAAGCGGTTGAGCGCGCCGAGGTCGTCGTCGGGCGAGGCCACGTGGATCCGCCGCAGCGCCTCGGCCGCGGCCGATGACGCCGAGGCGCTCGCGCACCTCCGCGCGGGAGCGGATCCTCGAGCGTGTCCGGGACCTGCTGCGACAAGGTGGAAGAGCACGCGGCGCAGGGCCTTCCCCGTCAGCGGCCCGAGCTTCTCGTAGACGGGGACGATGCGCCCGGTGTGAATCGCCGGCGCGTCCTCGTCGTCCTCGAAGACCTCGTACTGGGGCGACGTCATCACGAGCTGCCGCGAGCCGTAGCGCGTCGCGCTCGACCGCGCCGAAGAGCACGACCCGCGCGCCCGCGGGCAGCACGTCCTTCAGGAAGGGCTGGTTGAACCAGAGCGCCTTGAGCCGGCCGCTCCCGTCCTCGAGGCGCGACCTCGTAGAGCGTCATGCGCCGCGCCCGCCGCAGACCCGCCACCGACGAGTCGGCCCGAGACGGAGACCTTCATCCCCGGCCGCAGGTCGGCGATGCGGGCGAACGCTCGTCCGGTCCTCGTACCGCATCGGCAGGTGGAGCAGCAGGTCCTCGACGGTGACGATGCCGAGCTTCGCGGAGGGCCTCGGCGCGCTGCGGCCCGACGCCCTTGACGAACTGGACGGCGGCCTGGAGGTCCATCTGCCGGTTCGATCATCCCACGGCGGCGGACAGGGGAGGTCCCCGTGGACCCGCTCCGCCGGGAATTGGCGATCTGAATCCGAACGATGACTCCGCCGTGCTGACGATACCTCCTGGGGCACCTGCACGCCTCTCATGCGATGGGGGCAGCCCTAGCCGCCGCGAGTGTTACCTTTCGTACTCGTTCCGGGACGAGTTTCCACAGTTTTTCCACAGCGCGACAAACGATTTCGTCGATCAACACCGGGGCAGACCGGCGGGACGGTGAGAAACAGCGGTTGGGCCTCGTCGGCCTGGTCCTGGGCCTCGCCGCTGCATTCGCGCTCTCGCGTTCGCTGAGCCGCTTCGTCTTCGAGGTCAGCACCACGGACACGCTCTCGTTCGTGTCCACAGGGGCCTTCCTGACGCTGGTCGTGCTCCTGAGCAGCTACCTGCCGGCGCGCCGGGCTTCGCGAATCGACGCGACGGTGGCGCTCCGCGCGGAATAGCCGCCTTCCGACGCCGTCCTCTAGGGCTGCGGTAGCGGGGTGAGACCCGAGCCCCCCCGGTCCTTCTCGGGCTTCCGACCTTCGAGCTGGCGCTTACCCACGACGATCGAGAAGCCGTCGACCGCGAAGGTCATGCGATCACCCGGCTCCTCCTTGCCCTGGATCGAACCCGCGCGGATCCGACGCATCCCCGACCGCAGGCGGCCGAGCCGGCCCGGGTCGGCGGAGGCCGTGTTGTGCGCGGGGAGCAGCTTCGCGAGCCCGGGAAGGTCCGCGAGCCTCGTCATCGAGCGCTCGTAGTCGTCGAGGTCGGTCTCCGGCACGAAGAGCCAGATCTCGCCTTCGCAGAACGAGTCGCCGGTCCAGAGAAAGCCGCGGGCGCGATCGAGGAGGGCGATGGCATCCGGCGTGTGGCCCGGGACATGGAGGACCTCGAGGACCCGCCCGCCGAGATCGATGCGCTCGCCGTCCGCCACGGTTCGTGTTGCCGTCCACCCCCTCGTCCGGAAGCCGCTGGTGTCGATACCCGCTGGCACGCCGCCGCAGAAGCTGTCGGGCGCGACTTCTCCGGCGAGCGCCTCGTGCGGGAACCCCCGTGCGTTGGCCCGGGTGTACGCGGTGTCCACCGCCAGGATCCGGTCGAATTCGGCGTTGCCCCCCACGTGGTCGAAGTGGGTGTGCGAGTTGAGGACCTCGACGGGCCGGCTCGTGAGCTCCTCGACTACCGGACGTATCGGGAAGAGGCCGAGGCCGGTGTCGAACAAGAGGGCCCGGTCGTTCCCGACGATCAGATAGGAGATCACCTCCTGGAACTGACGGGGCTCGACGAGTGCGAGGACGCCGTCGGCGACGCGGTAGACCTCGAACCAGTCCGAGTGGACCCTCACCCGCTCGAGAGCGGCGTTCGCGGGACGCGGCAAGAGGTCGCACCAGCTAGTGGACGCGGCAGGGATGGGGGGCGCCTTCTCCTCGCACGCACAGGTCGCCAGCACGAGGCAGAGACCGATCCCGACACGGGAAGGCATCGAGGACATCTCGGTCTGGACCGAGTTCAGATCCGCCGGCGCTTCGCGCCGGCGGGGTCAGAACTCCACGAACGCCTTCCCCGGCTCGAAGCGGACGCTCTTGACGGCATAGGGCAGCTTGAAGGGGGCGTTGATGTCGAAGCCCGACGGGTTCTGGGAGTTGCGGGTGGACGCGGTCACGATCTGGGCGAGCATCGTGAGCGGCATCGAGACGCCGGAGAGGCGCAGCTCCTCCACCTCCATCGTACCCTGACCGTCCTTGTTCGGCAGGCGGCCGCGCAGCTCGACGGGGACCGATCCCCCCAGCAAGCCGCCGAAGACTCCGAGAGAGCCCTTGATGGGAAGCTTCTCCAGGTCCAGGAGGGCGCGGGCGGCGAGGCGCTCGCTCTCGAAGTGCACGTCGAGGTCGGTGACGCCCTTCAGTGCCTGCATGCCCAGGGTGAGGTTCAGGTAGGAGTTCAGCTGGCCCTCGGTCACGAGGACCGTCTGCCGGGGAACCTTCTTGCCCGCGCGATGAAAGCCCTCCACCTCTTCGATCTTGCGGGCGAGCGTGTCCGCGTCGGTCCAGGAGAGGCCGGCTCGGGGGGCCGGACGCACTTCGGCCGGGGCTGGGGCCTGTGGCCCCGCGAGGACGAGCAGGACGGACAGCGCGAGCTTCGCCATCACCATCCAGTATACGCACGGGCCCCGGCGGGAGTTGCGCGCCGCGCTCGTGCTAGACTCCGCGCGCTTCGTCCCTTGAAGACCGATCAGGTGCTCGCCGAGCTCGCGCGCGTCCTGTCGCCCTACGTGGGGGCGACCATGGCGGAAGCCTCCACCCGCGCCCATTGCCAGAAGCTGGGCCTCACCGGTCCCACCGTCGACCGCCCGCAGGTGGAGGCGTTGATCGCGAAGCTGGGCTCCGGCCTCACCGTCTTCGTCGGGCGGCAGAAGAGCGTCGCCGTCGTCGAGGAGATGCGAAAGGCCCTGGCCGCGGCGGGAGGATCGGCATGACCCGGAGTCAGCTCGCCCTCGTGGCCTTCGGAGTCGTAGTGGCCGCCGTCTTCGTGGGCCAGACGATTCCCGCGATGGCCCCCCTTTACGGGACTGTCCTCACCGCGGGCGTTCTCCTTCGTCTGGGAGGCGCCACGAAGCTCCTGCTGCTGCTCCTGAGCTTCTGGTCGGCGCACCGGATCGCGGGGGGACTCGATCACGACAATCCGGCCCGCACCCCCTGGCGCCTCTTCGCCCTCGGCCTCGGGTGCTTCTTCCTCGGGCAAGCGGTGCTGAGCAGCTACCAGCTCCTCAAGGGGGAGAGTCCCTACCCGTCCCCGGGTGACGTCTTCTTCGTCGCCGCCTACCCGCTGCTCGTGATGGCGACGATCGGGCTCATCCGAGCCTACCGGGACTCCGGCTTCCCGGTGGGAACGCCGGGGGAGCTCGCGGGGATCGTGATCGGGCTCGCGGTCGTCTTCGCCACCCTGGGCGTGCTCCTCCTCCGGCCGATCCTCGTGGGCAGCGGCCCCCTGCTCGAGCGCCTGCTCACCGCGGGGTATCCCGCCCTCGACTTCGTGCTGCTCATTCCCATCCTGCTGCTCCTGCGGATCTCCTCGCGGTTCCGGGGCGGGAGCATCTTCCGCGCGTGGGGCGCCCTGCTCGTCGGCCTCATCGCCCTCTGCGCGGCGGACATCCTGTACGCCTACTTCGCGGTGATGGACGTGCACCGGCTGGAGCCGCTGGTGGACGCCGCGTACGTCGTGTCGTACCTGCTCCTCGCCCTCGGTACGGAAGAGCAGCGGCGGCTGCTTCTCGCCTGAGCGGGACTACGAGCCCGCGGCGAGCATGCGGGCCGTCTCGTTCGAAGGCTCGGTCTCGAGGACGCGGCGGGCTTCCGTCCGCGCCTCCGCCCCGCGTCCCATCTCCTTGAGGAGGACGGCCAGCTCCAGGCGCACGGCCTCGTCGTCGCGGCACCAGAGCGACATCCGGAGCTCCCCCACCGCTTTCTCCCGGTCCCCGCGGCGCCTCTGGGCGCGGCCGAGGAGGAGGTGCACGCGCGGAGCGTGCGGGTCGAGATAGGCGGCGCGCACGAGCTCCGCCTCGGCGCCTTCGAGGTTCCCCGCCTCCGCGAGCGCGCCCGCCCGCGCGACGTGCGTGGCCGCGAGCTCGGCGTCGCTCCTGCGCTCGACGTCGAGGAGGAGCGCCCGCTCCGAGGTCTGGATCCGCTCGAAGCGCCGCGAGAGGTCGGGCGCCTGGAGGGCTTCGTAGGAGGACGTGACCGCGGAGAGGGCTTTCCACTCCTCGTCCGCCTGGGCTTCGCGTCCCGCCTTCCGGAGGGCCCAGGAGAGGAGGAGCCGCGCCTGGTTGTCGCGCGTCTCGTCCTCCACCACCCCGCGCAGCCAGAAAGCACTCGCCTCGGCGTCGCCCTCCACGAGGAGCGCCCAGCCCAGGTTGAAGGGCAGGTCGGTGGACGAGGGCTCGAGGTCCACCGCGCGGCGGAAGACGGCGGAGGCCCGCGGATACGTGCTCTTGAGCCGGAGGAACGCGGACGCCTGGTTGCTCAGGGCGCCCGGAGTCGCCTCGTCCTTGACAAGCGCGAGGTAGAGGTCCGACGCCTCGCGGTAGCGGCCGAGCTGGAGGAGGGCCACGCCCTGGAGGAAGCGGGCGTTGCGGGCGTGCAGCGAGCCCGCCCCGATGCGGCCGAAGGTGTCGAAGGCGGCCGGCCACTCGCGCGTCTCGAGCTGCGTCTGCCCGAGGGTGAGGCGCGCCTCGTCGTACCCCGAGTCGAGGGCAAGGGCGCGCTGCAGAAGCTTGAGGCGCGCCTCGGGCTCCGGGGCGGCGAGGCCCTCGGCGTAGGCGCGGAGCGCTTCGAAGGGGACGGGGCGGCGGAGGGCCTGGAACTGCTCACGGGTACGGGTGGGCGGGTTCGGGCCGGAGAGGGCGATGTCCCAGGCCAGCGCGTGGATCAGGTCCCCCAGGCTCTCGAGCGGACCGATGGCGATGAAGGGCGCCGTGAGCGCGGCCCGCTCCACGTCGAGGAGTCGCAGGGAGAGGCGCAGCTGCGGATCCGTCAGCTCGTAGGTGCCCACGAGGAGCCGCGACGCGCCCAGGGCCTCGGAGAGGCGGATCGACGTGGCGCGGCTCGTCGGCGACCCGGCGGGGACCCCCAGCGCTTCCTGGGCTCGCAACCGGTCGCTGCGCTCCACCGCGGGAACCCCGAGCAGCCCCAGCGCGCGCGGCAGCCCGTCCGCCACCGCCTGCGCGATCCAGGGGGAAGGAGCCGCCGAGCCCGCCGGCTCCGGTGGGGCGACCACCACCACTCCCGCCGGCGACGCCGCCAGCAGGAGGACGGAACACCAGGCTCACGCGGGCAGCTCGATCCGCGCGGGGGGGCGCACCCAGGCGTGCGCCCCGAACGCCTTGCGCAGCCGGAAGCCGAGCGTCAGGTAGAGCCGGTGGGCCCGGGCGTTGTCGACGGTGACGGAGAGGCTGGCCGAGGAGAGGCCCTGCCCGCGGAACGACTGGAGCGCGGAGGTCACGAGCACCGTCCCCAGGCCCCGGCCCTGCTCTTCGCGCCTCACCGAGACCTGGCAGACGTGCCCGTTCGTCTGTGAGAGGTGGCTCGCGAGGAGGACGCCCAGGGGTCCGTTCGGGCCCTCGGCGATGAGCGACGCCTCCGCGTCGAACCGCCCGCAGCCCGCGCGCAGGACGAGGGTGTCCACGAACCCGCGACAGAGGGAGGGGGTCGCGTACGTGAGGTTGAGGGCGGCGTCCACGCTGCCCCGATGGCTCTCGTGGATGATCTCGGCGGCGGCGGGGAGATCGTCGCGGCGCACGGTGCGCAGCTTGAAGTCGTGCTCGGGGACCGTCACCGGCTCGCGGAGGTCGCGGACGAGGTAGTGCCGCGCGCGGCTCTGGAATCCCGCGGACTCGAAGCGCCGGTTCGCGCCGGGAGCGGTGGAGAAGAGCGTCTGGCACTCCACGCGGTCGTTGCCGGGCTGGGCCTGGGCCTCGGCCACCACCGCGTCGAGCAGCTCTTCCTCGATCCCCCTTCCCCGCTCGGCCTCGGTGGCGAACAGCGAGCCCACGATCGCGCGTCCGGAGTCGAGCATGTAGTAGCAGTACGCGAGGGCGCGCTGGCCGTCTTCCATCACCCGCCCCGTCAGCGACCGGCGCTCCACTCCGCTCGCCACCGCGGACGAGACTTCCTTGTAGTCCCAGAGCAGCTCCCGCTCCCAGTGCCCCATCTCCTCCTCGAGCAGGGGGCGCAGGTGGCGAGGTGCTACCTCATGCAGGGGCCGGGTCCGCACTCCTCCTCCGTCGGGCCTCGGATTCGAGAAACGAGCGCAGCCTCATCTCGGCGGCGGCGGGCAGGCTCAGGAACTGAAGCCCCGCGAAGTAGCGCGGCTGGCTCTCCGGGAGCGAGTCGCCGTCGAGGCTCGTCTCCACGACGCGGACCTTGAGCGCGAGCGGGGAGCCGCCGAGGGGGAGGGTCAGGTCGAGGATCGCCCCCACGTCGAACGCCGCGTCGCCCCGAACCAGGCACCCGCCGAGCGAGACGTCGACGACGGTCACCGAGCGCGGCACCCGGCCGGAGAGCGACGCCTCGAGGGCCACCGCCAGTCGAGGAGTCCGGCGGCGCCCCGCGTCATCGCCCGTGCCGAACGACTTCGGGTCCGAGGGCATCTCTACCGGGATTCTATCAGGGCGAACGCGGCCCATTCGACGGCATGGCTCCGCTACCATTGGCAAGGATGGGGACGCCGACACCCCGGGTGATCTGGGCGAGCGCCGCCTTCTTCGCGATCTCCGGCTTTCTCGAGATCGGCTTCGGGGTGGTCGAGGCGCCCCGACCGCTGGCCTTCTGGCCGCTATGGGAAGCCCTGGGTCGCGGCCTCCTGGGCCTCCTCCTCGCGACCGGACTCTTGTCGCGTCTCGCCCTTTGCCGGTCGGTCGCCATGGTGTACTGCCTCGCGGTCCTCACCATGTACCCCCTGATCCTGGGATTGGCATTCCTTCAGGCCCCCCTCCGATTCCCCGCGTCGGTCGTGGTCCTGAGCCTCTTCCAAGTGCCTTCCTGTGCTCTACTTCTTCCATTCTTCCGCTCGCCGGACGCACGCCGTCTCTTCCCCCGACCCCTCTTCGGGCGCTGAACTTCCCTTCTTGTCGGCGGCCGCGGGCTTCCCGTATAATCTGAATTCGCAGAACCGTTTGGAGGGAAAAGTGTCGGGCACGGCCGTTCGCCATGGTACGACGCGTGAAGGGAAGCGACCCTCCCCCCTCGGGCCCAAGGAACGCCGCGTTCCGCGCGGCGACAGCTTCATGTCCGACATCGAAGCGAAGAGCCGGACGATCAGAGATCCTGTCGCCAAGCTTCGTTACATCCGGGAATCTCTAGCGCGGTATCAAGAGGCGGACCGCAAGGTCCAGGCGGTCCCGATCTCGCCGGTCCGCTGGCTCCTCTACCGCATCACGAAGCTCGACCGCCTTCGGCCGCTCTACACGTCGAATCCCAACGGCGCTGTCGCGACCGCGACGGCTCCCGCCCCCGCGCCCGCTTCGTCGGGCGCGGGCTGGACGATCACCCTCGTGGCCGCCGTCGCTCTCGCGCTGGGCGCCTATCGATTGTCGCGCCCGGTCGACGCCCCGCCCGCCGCCGCTCCGGAGAGCCGCCCCCCCGTCGCCGAGACCCTGCCCGTCCTGCCCCAGGGCCTGGCCCCCGCGCGCATCTGGCTCGTGGAGAAGGGCGACAGCTGGGAGCAGTACAGCAACGGCCTGCGCATCGACACGAGCTTCGCGGTGCCCGGCGAGCCGCGCCGCTACCGGGTCTTCGACCGCGAGGCGGGCTTGCAGTCGGCGGTGTACACGACAGCCCGTCGGCATCCTCTTCCACACCTCGGAGAGCGACATCTGGCCGCTCGAGGAGTCCTTCAACGAGAACCTGCGCGACAGCAGCCAGCGGCTGCTGCGCTACCTGCAGCGCAACCAGCGTCTACCACTACCTGATCGACCGCTTCGGCCGCGTCTTCCGCGTGGTGAGCGAGGAGAGCAAGGCCAACCACGCGGGCAACTCGGTGTGGACGAAGGGCGACGACGTCTACCTGAACCTCAACAACGCCTTCCTCGGCGTCTCCTTCGAGACGCGCTGGGAGGGCGGACAGCGCCCTGCCCATCACGCAGGCCCAGCTCGCGGCCGGGCGCAACCTCACGGACTACCTGCGCCAGCGGTGGACGATCGCCGCCGACATGTGCGTGACCCACGGCCTCACGAGCGTGAACCCGAAGAAGCACCTGATCGGGCACCACCTGGACTGGGCGCGCGGCTTCCCCTTCGAGGCCTTCGGGCTGCCCGACCAGTACGCGCGCGTGGCTCCCGAGCGTGGCCCTCTTCGGCTTCGGGTACGACGAGACTTCCTGAAGGTGCTGGGCGAGCCGTGGCCGGGCGTGCGGGAGGCGGAGCGCGCCCTCGCCGCGGAGGCGACCGCGCCGCGGGCCTCGACGGTGGCGGACGTCCGCCGGGAGCGGCAGGCGCTCTTCGACCGCTGGCTGGCCGAGCAGACGCGGGACCAGGAGGCGGCAGCCCGGCGTCGCCGCGGCGGAGCCGACGCGCGGCGCACGCCGAGCAAGGCGCGCGCCCTACGGCTCCCGCTGCAAACGGAGGATGAACGACATGGCCGAGAACAAGGACCACCTCTGGAAGGTGGCGGAGGAGGCCTAGGAGCAGATCGAGGACCTGGTCAAGTCGGGCACCCACCCCGATGGGGCTCGACGTGGGCACGAGCAAGATCGTGGCGGCGCGGCGCGCGGGCAAGGAGATCCAGACCGCGGCCCAGCTCAACGCGTTCATCCCGGTCCCCTACTCGCCCTTCACCGAGAGGACGATCCAGCAGCAGAACGACATCCCCTACTACCGCGACGGCGACGAGCTCGTCATCTACGGCACCGCCACCGAGCGCTTCGCCAACATGTTCAACGCCGAGAGCCGCCGGCCGATGGCGGACGGCCTGCTGAACCCGCGCGAGAAGCAGGCCATGCCGGTGCTGGAGGCGATCCTCGCAGACCCTGGTGCCCAAGGCCCGCGATCGCCGGCGAGATGCTCGCCTTCTCGGTGCCCGCCGCCATCCCCGGGCAAGGAGGCCGAGCTCACCTACCACGAGGCCACGCTGCGCCGGTACTTCGAGCGCATCGGCTACAAGGCCGGTGGCCATCAACGAGGGCCTGGCCGTCGATCTTCTCCGAGCTCGAGGACCAGAACTTCACCGGCATCGGCATCTCCTGCGGCGGCGGCATGTGCAACGTCACGCTCGCCTACCTGTCGATCCCCTCCATCATGTTCAGCATCGCCAAGGGCGGCGACTTCATCGACCGCGTCGGTGGGCGCGGTGGTCAACGAGCACGCCACGCGGGTGAAGGTGCATCAAGGAGGAGGGCCTCGACCTCACCCGCGCCCCCAAGGACAAGTTCGAGAAGGCGCTCGCACATCTACTACGAGGACCTGGTGGAGACGCTGGTGGAGGCGCTCCGCAAGGCGATCTCGCCAAGGCGGAGAAGCTGCCCAAGACGGACCGCGCCCTGCCCATCGTGCTCTCCGGCGGCACCGCCAAGCCGCGGGGCTTCAAGGAGCTGTTCGAGCGCACGCTGCAAGCGCGCGCTCGCTGCCCATCGAGATCTCCGAGGTGCGCATGGCCACGGATCCGCTCACCGCCACCGCGCGCGGCGCGCTGATCGCCGCGATGTACGAGAAGTAGCCGGCCCGACGACCGTGCCCGTCGGCCCGCCGGTCGCGCGCCGTCCCGCTCGGCGAGACCTGCCGCCTTCGCGTCCGCTCCTCGCCTTCCTTCTGTCCTGGCCACGTCCGCGCGCGCGGCCCGCGAGTGGTACGACTACTACCTGGACGCCCGCGACCGGCTCATCCCCGCCGGCCACTGCGCGGAGGCCCTCGCGAGCTCGACGCAGGCCATCCGCCTGAAGCCCGCGTCCGGCCTGAACGAGCAGACCTACGGCCTGCAGTTCGTCGACTACCTGCCCTACTACCAGCCGGGCGTCTGCCACCTGCAGGAGGGGCGACTACGCGCGCGGCCCTCGACGACTTCAACGACGGAGGAGGAGCGGGGGCCATCAAGAAGCCGCGACGCTCTACAAGGACCTGCTCGCGGCAGCGCGCGGAGGCGCGGAGCCAGCGGAGCAGGCAGCGGGTGACGCGGCAGGCTCGCGGGAGGACGCGCAGCGCCTGCTGCGGGAGGCGCCGGACCTCGCGCGCGGCAGGAAGCTACGAGGAGGCCCTCACCCGGCTGGCCCAGGCGCGAGGTCGCGGCCAAGGGCCTCGACCCCGAGATCCTGCGCCAGATCGCCGAGGCGCGCGAGCGCATCCGGGCCGACGCAGGAGCGAGGCCCAGGACGCGACGGCCGCGCGCGCAGCGCATCGAGCAGGCGCTCGCCGAGGGCGGACGGCTGCTCGACGAGGGGAAGGCCACCGAGGCCGTGGTCGCGCTTCGACGACGTGCTGACGCTCGACCCCCGGAACGCGCGCGCGCCGTCGAGGGCAAGACGCCGGCCCAGGAGCGGATCCTGGCCGCCACCACGCGGCAGAGCCGCGCGGAGAGCTTCCGCGCGGGCAAGGCCCTCTTCGAGGCCGGCCAGTACGAGAAGGCGCTCGCCCCCTGACCGACGCCGCCGCCGATCCCCAGAACGCCGCAGGCCCGCGACCTCCTCGAGAAGGCGCGCCAGGTCGTGGAGGGCATGCGCAAGCAGAAGGAGCTGCCAGGTCCGCGATCGACACGCTCATGGCCGAGGGCGAGCGGCTGCTCGCCGGCGGGCAGTTCCCGGAGGCGCAGGTGGCGTTCGAGTGCGTGCTGCGGCTCGACCCCGGCAACGCCGCGCGCCAAGGAGCGCCTGGCCGTGGCCGAGCGCCGGACCGGCGAGGCGCTCTTCGCGCGCTGGTTCCCCAACCAGCCGCCCGGCCTCACCTTCTTCGCGCCCCGCGGCCAGGAGGTCGGAGGACGACGGTCGCGGAGGCCGCCGGCCGGACCGCTCCGTGGCGGGGGTGGCCACGGACGACCGCGGCATCGCCCGCGTCGAGTTCCGGCTCGGGGGGCGTGCTGATCGCGGAGCAGCGGCCGGCGCCCGCGCTCGACGCGGCGGCCTCCGCCCGTCTCCTGGGCTTCCAGCGCGAGTTCCCGCTGGAGCCGGGGCCGAACGAGCTCGTGGTCACCGCGTTCGACGACGCGGGGGCCTCGTGCCGCACGCCAGACCTTCGTGATCACGCGCCGGCTGCGCTTCTACGAGAGCCGGCTCTTCCTGCCCTCCGCCTTCGCGGGCGCGGTCGGGCTGGTCGGGCGTGGGCTTCGGCGCTGCAGCGCGCGCGCCGGCGGCGCGCGTGCGCCGCCGCTTCAACCCCTACATCGCGGGCGCCCCCGTCCTGGGGGACGACATGTTCTTCGGGCGCCAGAAGCTCGCTGGCGCGCATCCTGAACGTGCTCCACCACAACAGCCTGATGATCACGGGCGAGCGGCGCATCGGGAAGACGACCTTCCTCTACCACCTGAAGAAGGTGCTGGACGCCGACGAGGGCCGGCGAGTACCGCTTCTTCCCCGTCTTCACCGACCTGCAGGGCGTCCCCGAGGACGACGTTCTTCCACGCCCTCATGGCCGACGTGGTGGAGGCGCTCTCGCCTCTCCCGCGCCACCCGCTCGGCCCTGCGCTTCCGCCCGGACGTCGAGCAGCTACGACGGCCGCGACTTCAGCCACGACCTGCAGCGCGTGATCGAGGAGCTGAAGACGCGCACCGCCGAGGAAGGTCAAGCTCGCCCTGCTCATCGACGAGGTGGACGTGCTCAACGAGTACTCGGAGCGCGTCAACCAGCGCCTGCGCAGCATCTTCATGAAGACGTTCTCCGAGCACCTGGTGGCGGTCATGAGCGGCGTGGGGATCAAGCGCATCTGGAAGAGCGAAGTGCAGCCCCTGGTACAACTTCTTCGACGAGATCGAGCTCACCGCCTTCACCCGCGAGGAGGCGGAGGCGCTGATCAAGACGCCGGTGGAGGGCGTCTTCCGCTACGAGCCGGAGGCGG
Organism: uncultured Acidobacteriota bacterium; assembly: GCA_963742595.1. Lineage (GTDB taxonomy): Bacteria > Acidobacteriota > Vicinamibacteria > Fen-336 > Fen-336 > CAVPGH01. Next base: position 1,816,416 of record CAVUMT010000005.1, read on the forward strand.
TGGAGACGATCCTCGAGCTCTCGCGGGCTGAAGCCCTACCTCGTCCAGAAGTTCTGCATCCACGCCGTGAACCGCATGCTGGAGGAGGGCCGCACCACCATCACGCGTGGCCGACGTGGAGGCGGCGCGCGACGACGCGCTTCGCAGGAAGCCTCCGCCGCGGGCGAAGCCGGAGCCCACCGGCGTGCACGCGTCCGCCTGAGCTGTGAGAGACTAGGGGCCCTTTCCAAGGCGGAGCATGCGCAATCCCTTCATCGCCGGGAAGCTGGGTCCGCGGCGACAACTTCTTCGGCCGCGCCGAGATGCTGCGCGAGATCCTGGAGGGCGCAGCGCGCACGCCGTGTGGGTGGTGGGGGCGCGCCGCCTGGGCAAGACCAGCCTGCTCAAGGAGCTCGAGCTACCGCGTGCAGCAGAGCCGCAGACACGCCCTTCGTCGCCGCTCTACTGGGACCTGCAGGGCAGCGCCGACGCCCGCGGGCTGGCCGAGGGCCTGCCTGGGCAGCGTCGAGGACAGCGAGCCCTTCCGGCGCGCCACCGACATCGTCGGTCGAGGACCTCGAGGGCCTGTCCGTCGCGGACATGCTCACGACGCTCGTGCGCCGCACCGTGCGCAGCGGCTGGCGGCTGCTGCTGCTCGTGGACGAGGCGGAGGAGCTCCTGAGCCGTGGCCCGCACCGACCCCGGCGTGCTCCCGCGCCTGCGCCGGATCCTCCAGAAGGGGCCGGACGTGCGGACGGTGCTCACCTCCACCAAGCGCCTGGCGCCGCATCGACGAGCGCACCGACTTCGCCACCTCGCCGTTCCTGCAGGGCTTCATCCCCCCCCTCTACCTCACGCCCCTCGGCCCCGACGAGGCGCGGGCCCTGCTCGCCCGCGGCAGCTTCGCCGCCGACGAGGTGGAGATCGATCATGGAGCGCACGGCCAACCATCCCTTCCTGCTGCAGCTCATCGCCAGCCGGCTCTTCGAGAGCCGCGACCTCGGGGCCACGCTCGACCAGGTGGCCGCGGACGAGATGGTCGCCAACTTCTTCTCGGTGGACTTCCAGACCCTCGATCCCGACGGAGCGCGCGATCCTGGAGGAGGTGGCTCGCGAAGGCCGCGCGCAGCCGCGCGCGAGCTCGCCCAGGCGGCGGGCCGCACGCGAGGAGGCGGTGGAGCCGCTCCTCTTCGGCCTGCGCATGATGGGCTACCTGACCGCGGAGGACGGGCGCGTACCGCGTCGGGCAACTGGTTCTTCGAGCGCTGGCTGCGCCGCGTCGTCCGCCGGCCGCGGACGAGCCGAGGCGCGCCCGTGATCGTCGGGGTCAACCGCGTCTTCGCGCACGGGGGCAAGGACTACCACATCCAGGCCGAGGACCTGGGCGTGGAGCAGGCCGCTTCGAGGTGCGCGTCTACGACCAGGGCACCGTGCTCTGGCGCAAGCGGGTGCCCTACGCCGACATCCTGGCGCCAGGGGCTCCGCCAGCTCGAGCAGGACGAAGCGCTGCGCGCGCTGATGGAGAAGACGCTCCACACGGTGCAGGCCGCGATCGCCAAGGGCAAGCTGGCCTGAGCCCGGCCGTCCTCCGAACCACCCCCGCCCTCCTCCTCGCCGCCGCCGTCTTCGCCGCCGCCTGCCTGTCCCCGCGAGCGATCCCGTTCGACATGGACGAGTTCGCGCCCTTCCACGCGCTGGGCTGCGCCGCGCATCCCTTGAGCGCGCAGCACCACGTCTTCCGTGAAGGCTGCGGACAGTACGGGCTCACCGTGCCCCTGCGTCGGAGTCACCCTGCCCCTGCGCTCCTACCTCTACATCGGCAGCCTGCCCGTCGTGCCCTTCTACCCGTTCTGGAAGATCCTCGACGACCCGGTGGCCGTGCGGGTGCAGGGGGCCCTCTTCTTCCTCGTCACGCTCGCTCCTCGCGGCGCGCCTGATCGACGCGCCGTTCCTGCGCGCCGCGACGGCCGCTTTCGTTTTCCCGCTCTTCGTCGGGTCGTTCCTGGTTGATACCGGTCCCGTCGGGCTCTCCCTCGTCCTGCTTCTGGCCGCGCTGCTTCTGCTCAAGCGCTCGGCGCACTCCGACCGTCCACGGTACGGGACAGCGCGATCGCGGGATTCCTGTGCTTCCTCGGCTTCTGGATCAAGCCCGTGTTTGGGTGGGTCCTTCCCGCGACGATCGCCTGGTCCGCCCTGCAGTCCGTCAGGCGATCGTCGCGGAACGCTTCCCAGGCCCTGTTGGCATTTCTCGCCTGTTTTCTCGCCCCCAGTGCGATCCTTCTGCTCTCCCGAGACCCCCAAGGCCAGCCCTACTACGAAGTCCTGAGCGTAGGCCGTTTCTCCCTGGAACCCCAGTCGATCGGCACGGTGGCGGCGAGCCTGTTCGCGTTCGTTCGGAATGGCTCGTCGCTCGCTCCGCGGTCGGTGTTCTTTCCCTCGAGCATCCTCGACTGGCTGCCTCTCGCCATCGCGACGGGGATCCTTATCGCGGGACTGGCCGGCGAGCGGCGCCGCGAGGTCGGCACGTGGCTCGCCGCCGCGATCGTCACGTTCGGCGTGACGGTTCTGAGCGGGCGGGCTTTGGCGAGCCACCACCTGGCGTTCACGATGGGATTTGTGTTTCTGGCAATCGGGACGAGCTTGGCGGGAATGGCGAGAACGGCTTTGACAACTGCGGGCGCGCTTACCGTGCTGTTCTGGGGATCGCTATGGCTACGCGCGCCCGCTGAGGTGGACCCCCACAGCAATTTCTCGAAAGACCAGCTGCTCGCCTGGATCCGATCGGAAGGTCTCGATCGCACCACGGTCCAGCTCCACGCGTCCTGGGGGACGTACTACATCGCGCACCTCTTCGGGGCTCGCGAGGAAATCGTGCTGTTCAGCCGCAAGTTCGCGCGGGAGCCGGAGTACTTGGCGGCGGCACGGGCGCTCGCGGAAGCGCAGGGGCGCTCGGTTCTGCTGCTCACCTCCGAGCCGGAGCGGTTCCGATCGGACGCGGTGGAGGCCCAGCTCGGCTCGCCTGCGGGCGAGAAGCGTTTCGGGAACTGGCGCGCCCTCGAGTACCGGGTCGCCCCCGGCCCTTGACCCTCTCCCCGAACCGGATGTAGCGTCCCGCATCACCGTCTCTTGCCGCACCGCTACGGATCGCAAGGGGGTCACGATGAACCGCGTGGTCGTCGCCGCGTCGTCCTGTCTGGTGGGACTCGCATGGGCGGGGTGCGGGGATCCGGCGCCGGCTCCTCCCGCGTCCGCTTCGCCCGCTTCGGCGCTCGTCTCCTATTTCGCGCCCGATTCGGGGGTCGACACGGCCGGGGTCCGCCTCGTCCCCATCCAGACGCCGAAGGGCGCTTTCAAGGTGTGGACCAAGCGCTTCGGCCGAAACCCGCGGATCAAGCTCTTGCTTCTGCACGGGGGCCCGGGGGCGACGCACGAATATTTCGAGGCGCTCGAGAGCTTCCTGGGCGCCGAGGGCATCGAGCTCATCTACTACGACCAGCTCGGCTCGGCCTATTCCGACCAGCCCAAGGACGAGTCGCTCTGGACGACCGAGCGCTTCGTCGACGAGGTCGAGCAGGTGCGGAAGGCGCTCGGCCTCACGAAGGACGACTTCTACCTTCTCGGCCATTCCTGGGGAGGCATCCTCGCCGTCGAGTACGCCCTCGCCCACGGGGATGCGCTCAAGGGGCTCGTGATCTCGAACATGATGATGAGCATCCCCGACTACAACCGTTACGCGAGCGACGTGCTCGCCAAGGGAATGGACCCCGCGGTGGTGAAGGAGATCAAGGACCTCGAAAGGAAAGGCCAGTACGAGAGCCCGCGCTACATGGAGCTCCTGCTGCCTCACTTCTACGCGAAGCACATCTGCCGGCTCGAGGAGTGGCCGGACGCGGTGTACCGCGCCTTCAACAAGCTCAACAAGCAGATCTACGTGCTCATGCAGGGGCCGAGCGAGTTCGGGGCCTCGGGCCGGCTCGAGAAGTGGGACCGCAAGCCCGACCTCGGGAAGATCGCGGTGCCCACGCTCGTGGTGGGCGCGACCCACGACACGATGGACCCCGAGCACATGCGCTGGGTGTCGACGCAGGTGAAGCACGGCAGCTTCCTCCTCTGCCCGAAGGGCAGCCACCTGGCGATGTGGGACGATCAGGGCACCTATGCCGGGGGGCTCGTGCGCTTCCTGAAGGAGGTCGACGGGGGGAAGACCTCGGTGACCTTCTGACGAGAGGAGGATCGCGAACGCGTCTCTCCGTGATCGTCCCCCTGGACGACCATCGCGGCTTCGCCCTTCGAAGCATCGAGGGCTGGACCTCCCAGTCCCTTCCCGGGGAGTGCTACGAGATCCTCGCCCCCACGGGCGGACGTCGCCGCGGGCTCCTCCGCGGCGTGGAGCGCCGGCTCCGGCCGCAGGATCGCGTGCTCCTCGCACCCGGCGCCGGCGAGATCGAGCTCTACCAGGCGGGGGCGGACGCCGCCCGCGGCGAGTTGCTCCTCTTCACCGAATCGCACTGCCTTCCGGATAAGGGCGTCGCGGAGGCCGTCGTGCGGTTCTTCTCCGAGGGGCGGGCCGCGGCGGGGTCGCTCAAGGCGGGCCACATCTCGAACGGAAGGCTCTCACGCCTCGAGGAGAGGATGGCGCGCGAGGAGAGCGCGGGCCGCACGCGCGCCGGCGCCTGGTCCTGGGTGTCGCTGCGCGGCTTCGCGATCCGGGCTCCCGTCTTCCGCGGGCTGGGGGGCTTTCGCACGGAGCTGGAGCGGTTCGCGGAGACCGCGCTCGCGATCGAGCTCGTGCGCCGGGGCGTCGCGATACCGACGATCCCGGAAGCGGTGGTGAGCCACGCCGAATGCGCGTCGATTCGGCAGCTCGAGGCAGCGGCCCTCTCGCTGGGCCGCGGCCGCCGCGCCTTCCGCGTGGCGGGGCCGCTCGAACACGTCGAGCCCTACATCGGACCCAATGAGATCGAGCCCGCCGCGCTCAACCCACGGGCGGCGCGCGCCTTCTGCCGATTCCTCGCGCGCGCTCTCGTCTCGGCCGGAGGCAGAGGTACGGTCCAAGCACTCGTCCGCGGACTCGCCGCCCACGCCCCGGCCGCCGTCGCCGGGGCGAGGGGAGCCCTCCTCGCCGAGCGGCTCCGGGCGCGCCTCTCGCTCTGGCGGTGCCTCCTCCCCGCCTCCGACGTGGAGAGCCGCCTCCCCGGGTTCGCCGCGGCCTTCCACGGGCTCGTGCGGTCGGGGGAGCTTCAGCGCCTGCGGGGCGCTCCCCTCCGCCCTCTCCGACAGTCGGCCCAGGACTCGCCCTTCTTCGCTCCCGGCGAGATGGACGACACGCACTTCCTGGGCTTCCACGCGCGCGAGGTCGATCCCGGCGGTCCCTTTCGATGGTCGGGCCCCGCGGGGCTCGTGCGCCTTCCCGTGGAGCCCGGCCGCTACCAGGTGACGCTCTCCGGCTTCTCCCCCCCGGGCGACCGGCATCTACGGCTGTTCTTCAACGGGCGCCCGTCGGCTTTCCGCGAAGAGCCCGGCGAGGCGGGACGGCTGTCGTTCCGCGTGGACAGCGCCTCCTGTCGTCCCGACGGCGAGCAGCATCTCGGCCTCGTGGCCGCCCCGTTCGTGCCGCGCGACGCCGGCCTCGACGACCCGCGCCCCCTCGGCCTCGCCCTCCGCGGGATCCGGTTCGACGCCCTCGGCTGATCTCCCGACCCTAGCGGGCCGCCGCGCGGTCGTAGACGAGGCTCACCTCGAGAGGCGACTTGAGCAGCTTGTGCTCGAGGCGGAGGGCGTAGGTGAGCTGGTTCCGCGAGGGCACGAGGGTGAGGATCTCCACGAGCCGGCTCTCCTTCCCTTTCGACTCCAGGACGAGCTGGGCCCCCTGCCAACGCGCGTGCCGGGAGACGGTCTGCCCGCTGAGGGCGCTCGTCCCCGAGCTCGTGCGCTTCAGGTTGAAGACGCGCACGCCCGACTCTCCGTGGACGGTCTTCACCTCCTCGGCCGTCTGTTCGATCTCCACCGACTGGAGCGCGGGAACCGTCGCGAGCAGGAACTCGCGCATCTCCACCCGCTGCGGCTCGCTCATGCCCCCCGTCCAGGGAATCCACGTCTCGGTGGCCCAGCTCACGCCGCCGGACATGCTCGCGGATCCCGCCGCCAACTTGATCTTTTCCGCGATGTCCTGGCTGAGGGCGCGATTGAGGTTCCAGACCCCGCTCGTGTCGGGCGTCTCCGCGATGGCTCTCCCCGCGGAGGCGAGCAGGAAGGCAAAGGCGGCGAGTCGGACGTGCATGTGGGTCTCCTCCGTTTGGCCGTCGCCTATCCTAGTCCCGAGTCCGTACGATGTCGAAAGAAGGCTAGACTTCGTCCGTGAAAGCTCCCCTCGGACGAGGCTCGCGGATCGCGGTGGCCGTGCTCCTTCTCGGCGCGGGACGTGCCACCGCCGGCGAGATGGAACTCGGCCTCTTCGCCGGCGTCCGCTACGGGGGGGGGTTCAACACTGCCTCCGGACGGCCGGCCTCGCTGGGGACGGGGTTCGAGTACGGCGCGACGCTCGACTTCCCGGTCGGAGAAACCTTTGCCGTCGAGCTCCTCTATTCCAGGGAGAAGACCGACCTGTCGACCGGCGCGGGCTCCGCCTTCGATATGACGGTCGAGCGCTACATGGCGGGCGTCAGGGAGGAGAAAGGCGAGGAACGGACGCGGTTCCTCGGAGTCTTCCTCATGGGCCTCACCCGCTTCGCCCCCGGGCTCGGGGGTTTCGACTCCGACCTGCGCTTCACGGTCGGCGTGGGGCTGGGAGCGAAGGTCTTCCTGTCCAAACGTTTCGCGCTCCGCGCGGAAGCCCGGGGGTTCTACGTCGTCGTCACGGCCGGGGCGGGAACCGTCTGCATCGACGGCGCCTGCCTCTTTCGCTACAGCGCCTCCGGCCTCTGGCAGGGCGACGTGACGGCGGGAGCGGTGATTCTGTTCTGACCGGAGCGCTTCAGGACCCGGCGCCTGCCAAGCGCGGGCGCAAGGCCACCTGGCCCTTCCGGAACTGGTCGATCGCCTCGCCGAGGATGCGCGTGGCCTCCTGGGGGGCGTGGAAGCCGTTCGAGTTCTCCGATTCCACGAAGTCCACGTAGAACTGCCCCCGCCGCTGGAAGCCGCGGGCCTTGTCCAGGAGGAGAGCGCTCGCTCCCGCCTTCTGGGCGGCCTCGATGTCCTCGATGAGCGCCACGAGGGCGTCCATGGCCCGGTTGCGCAGGCTCACCGTGCGCTCCTGGATCGCTTCGGCGCGGGCGAGGAGCTCGGCCTCGGGCCACTTGTGGCAGGTCTGGCAGGCGTTGTCGATGTTGAGGAGGGGGCTGCGCACGTGGTGGTCGCTGACCTTGAGCGCCCCCACCCGCACGTACGGCATATGGCAGTCCGCGCAGGCCACTCCGGATCGGGCGTGGATGCCCTGGTTCCACATCTCGAACTCCGGGTGCTGGGCCTTCAGGGCGGGAGCGCCCGTGCGCGCGTGGGTCCAGTCCTTGAATCCGATCTCGTCGTAGTAGTCGGCGATCTGCTCGACGCGCAGGCCCTTGGCCCACGGATAGGTGAGGCGCTTCTCGTCGCCCTTGAAGTAGTACTCGACGTGGCACTGGCCGCAGACGAAGCTCCGCATCTCCTGCCTCGTGGCCTGCGTGTTCACGTCGTAGTCCTTTACCCCCTGCGAGGCTTTCAATGCCCGGATGCCCTCCAGGAAGCCGGGCCGCGTGACGCGGAGGGCCATGGTCGCGGGGTCGTGGCAGTCGATGCAGCCGATGGGGTGGGGGAAGGACGGGCGCGCCTCCTGATAGGGGAGGCGGTTGAAGTGGTCGAATCCCTTGACGAGGTCTCCCCCGCCCGCCTTCGTGTACGGCACGTACACCGAGGCGTGGCAGTGGATGCAGGTGCCCGGTTGCTTGAACTTCTCCACCCGCTCCGTGTAGGTCTGGTCCTCGAGCATGTACGCGTGGCCCCGCTTCTTGCGAAAATCCGTCGCGAACGCGTACCCGGCCCACATCGTCTTGAGCCGGGGATCCTCCTGGAGCCGCGACTGGGAGACCACGGAGCGGGGATCCGCCTCCGTGGGCGCCTGGGGAAGCGCCTCGCTGCCCCCGTACCGGGTGCGCTGCTGGTCCACCGTGCGCAGGTAGGCGTCGTACTGCAGCGGGAAGTTCTTCCCCCAGACGGCGGGGTCCTCCGTCCGATCGTCGAGCTCCACCACCCGGAAGAAGGGGTTCCGCGCCTCCTGCTTGCGCTCCATGATGTTCACGAGGAGGGCGGTCGCCGCCGCCACCGCGAGGGCGGACGTGGCGGCGATGGCGACGAGAGCGCCCCGGCTCCAGGTCCGCCCCGGCTTTCCCGTCCCGTTCTCAGTCATGGCGTCCCTCCAGGGCGACGTTCGTGGAGAAGAGCTCGAGGTGGCCCACCGATCCGTGGCACCTCACGCAGGAGAGGTCTCGCGCGCCCGCGTGGGCCGGGGTGCCCATGGCCGAGACCACGGCCCCGTGGCAGCGCCGGCAGTTCGCTTCCGCGATCTCCCGGCTCCGGGGCGTGGCCCGGATCGGCTCCTCGAACGTTCCGGTCGTGAAGTAGTACGAGTGCCAGAAACCGTTTCGGCCCTTCGTGTAGTACTTCCCCACGAGGCCGGAAGGAACGTGGCAGTCGTTGCAGACGGCGACGGAGCGATGGCTGCTCTTCGTCCAGCCCTCGTACTGCTCGTTCATGATGTGGCAGTTCGCGCAGGCTTTGGCGTCGTTCGTGACGTACGACCAGCCCTTGGCGTAGGTGAAGGTGTAGGCGCTCACGCCCACCGCCGCGGCGACGAGGAGCACGACGAGGAGGGCGGCCGCGCGCCGGATCGTCGCGCTCGGAGCCCTCATGGCGGGTCAGTCCTTGTAGGTCGCCTCGTGGGCCTTCTTGATGTCCTCCCAGCTCTTCTTGAACTCCTTCTGCTCGTCCTTGGTGAGGATCCGGAAGGGCACCTGCACCTCGCTCTCGCTGAACTTCACGATCATCCAGTGCTGGCCGATCTTGATGCCCCCGGGTATGTGGAAGAAGACCCGTCCCACGCAGCCGCGGGTCGAGCTGAGCTCCACCTCGTCGAAGGCGAGCTGGCGCCCTCCCCCGCCGACGTTCGCGAAGAACGACATGGCGCAGCCGCGGCTCGCCTCCACGGGAAAGTAGTTGATCGGGTCGCGCACGACCTTCGCCCGGTTCTGGAGGGCGGGCAGGTAGCCCGCTTCCGCGTACTCCCGCTGCGTCGCGAGGGCGATCGAGGCGCCGTCGGGCGTCTTCACGGAGAAGTGCTCGCGCTTCAGCGTGAAGTCCTTCGCGGGCGAGCGCATGGTCACCCCGACCTCGAGGAGCATCCAGTCCTCTCCGACGGATTCCTGGGCCACGTGATAGCCCATCGTGACGAAGCCCTCGTTGTTGTAGGCCACCCGCACGTACTGGCCCATCAGCGTGAAGACCTCGGGCACGGTGGGCTTGGGAGCCGTGACCTGCGGCTGGCCGAGCACGGCCGCGCTACCTCCCAGCGACAGCGCCAACGCCAGCACGGCCGCCGAACCCCGACGCTTTCGCTTCATGAAACTCTCCTTCACGGGGCTAGTGCCCCAGGTCGAACGCCAGGTAGACCCGCAACTCGGGGTTCCTCTGGGTTTTCTCCACGGCGAATCTCTGCCCGGTGTAGTCGCTGTTGCGCAGGAGAACGAGTGCGTCCGAGCCCAGTCCCACCTTCCCCTTGAAGATGGGGATGAAGAGCCGGGCCCCCAGGGCCTGGAGGTAGTGCGTGGCGTCGGAGCCCAGGGCCGTAACCGTGTCGCCGCCCGGGAGCTCGAACTCGTCACCCTTGTTGAAGATGGAGCCGTTGCTCACGTGGATCCACTGGAAGCGATAGGACAGGGAAAGGATCCGATTCCGGCTGTGGCTCAGGTGCAGCTCGACCCCCGTGCCCAGTCCCGGACCGTAGTCGTACTCGCGATAGCGCTCCGGGTCGGCCACGTCGGCCAGTCTGGCGAACTCCGAGTTCACCGCGGCCAGGACCGAGGCCCAACCGTCCCATCGCCAGGACAGCCCCCAGGTGTCGGACATGCGGTAGCGGGCGAAGAGGCTCGGTCCGAAGGCCTGCTGGCCGTACTCGTAGGCCTGGTTGTTGTAGTAGTCGAAGTGCTGGACGACGGCCCAGGCGTACTTTGGCTCTTCGGACTTGCCCCCGAAGGCTCCCGAGAAGAGGTCGCCCCGGATGCGCAGGACGGTCCGGAACTGCTTGTCGCCCGGGCTGAACTGGTAGTCGGCGGCGAGGGAGTCGAAGGGCTTGCGGCGCGCGTTGTCGAAGACGCTGCCGAAAGAGTGGCTGATCCCGATGAGCCCGTAGGTATTCGTGTTCTCGCTGATCGACTCCCCCTCCCCGATGATCCTCGCTCCCGTCATGACGAAGAAGCGGGCGTGGGGCCCGCGAAAGTCGAGCGGGTCGGTGGGGTTTGCGTGCTGAGTCTTGGCGCGCCCGGAGACGAGGCGGTTGAATCCCCGGACCGGGGCGATGACGAAGCCACCGGCCTCGCGCAGGACCCGGGAGAAGCCCGTGTCCTCGTTGTCGAGGAGCTGGTTCGTCACCCGGTACATCTCCTCGCCGACCGCCATGCCCCCGATGCCGGTGGAGATGAGGTCGTTGAAGGACATCGGGTGTGTCTCGCCGCAGCACTCCCAGAAGAAGGCTCCCCCGAGGGAGAAGAGCGTCGACGCCCAGAAGCCGAAGCCGTTCGACCGGCTGGTGTTGAAGTAGTTCGCCCCGTTCCAGGGGTGCAGGTACTGGTTGGTCTTGAACTCGTTGTCGTCGTAGGTGAGTCCGTGGTCGAGGTTCGCCCACCAGCTTCGCGGGCTGATCTGGTTGAAGTTCGCGTTGCGGATGTACTCGTTGATCCCCGACGCCACCCAGTTGAGCGAAAGGTTCTCGCCGATGGCCCAGCCGAGGTTCCGCGAGACGCCCCACGCATCGCGCGTGCGATCGGGCGAGCCCGGGGCGGCGGGGCCGGACGGCCAGCCGTCATCCGGGTTCCACCGGACTCCCAGCCGCGCCTCCCAGCTGGTGCCGGAGCTGGCGTTCGGGTAACCGACCGGGCTCAGGTCGTACTCCGCCACGCTGAAGTAGTTGAAGTGCGCGGAAAGGTCGAGAGCCACGGATTTGCCGAGCTGGAATTCGACACCCGGAACGAGCCCCGCGCTCCATCCGTTGGCGGGCGTCGTCGGGCTGTCGCCGGGCTCCTCGGGCGGCGGCTCGAAGGCGAAGAGCTCGCTGCGCGGATGCAGACGCGCGGCACCCGCACGCACCTGAATGTACGGACGAACCGCGCCCTCGGTCCTGAGCATCCGGGTGGCGTAGAGGTAGGTCTGCTGGAACCCCCAAGGGACCTCGTCCTCGTAGGGGTCCTTCATCTTGAAGGACGTGAAGCTCAGGCCCAGGCCGAACCGCCACTTCCCGTGGTTGCGGAAGATGCTGTAGTCGCCGGCGACGGGAGTGACGAGCAGCTCGCCGAAGTCCCCTCCGGCGCCGCCGACGCCCAGGCTGACGTTGAGGCCCCAGCTTGGCCGGCGCTCGGCTCCGGGCGCCGCAGCGGACGCCGCCTGCGCGAGGGCTTCGAAGGGAGAAACCGCGGCGTCCCGCGGCGGCCCGTTCACCTCTTCGGCCCCGGCAATCGAAGCGCCAGCCGCCGCGAGCACGAAGAGAGGTATACGGAATCCGAGTCGTCTTTGCATGCCCGTACTCTAATCCCACCGGGCCCGATCTCCAATCCCGACTCCCCACTGAAGGACCGCCACGTGAAGAAAAAAGGGAGCAGGCGCCGCGCGCCTGCCCCCTTGAGGCCTGTCGTGTGCGGCTACAGAGCCAGCCTAGCGGGGTATGAACAGGGCCACGGCGCTCAAGTTCTCGTGGACGCAAGTCAGTGGCCCGATGCAGGTGGCGCGAAGGTAGAACGTGTAGGTCCCGGGAGCCGTGGCCAGAAACTGGTCGATGGCCACCACGCTGGCGTTCCCCGTGCCGGCGGCGGTCCAGGCCTTGAGGTTCTGCCCAGTGCCGGTAGCTAAGTCGTCCCAACCGATCGTGCCGGTGGTGACCTGGCCGAGCGTGTTACAGGTCGCGCAGCTGACGTTGGCCATTCCGATGACCGCGATGTAGCCTCCGCTGGCGGCTCCCGCCGGGACAGTTACCGAGACCGACCGGAGCGTCGTCGGGGGGCCGATGGTAACGAATACGCTCCCCGCGGTGTGGCTCTCGACCATGGGAGCCACGCCGTTGAAGTCCGTGGGATCGACAGCCAGGTTGGCTATCCCGGACGTGACGCCACCGGTCAGGCCGCTGTTCGCGGCGGTCGTGACCTCTGTGATGTCGCCGGTACCCACGTCGTCTGGCTCGCAACCGACGGTACCATCTGCGTTGATGAACCGCATCGACGAGCCGGCGGCGCAAATGCTGCCCACCCGCCGCTGGAGGCTGCTGGTGGTGTCGGTGCTCAGGATGCCCGCGCTCAGAAGCAGGCCGGAGTTGACGCCGACCGCCGTGACCGTGTTGTCGTCGGGCTCACAGATGGCGAAGCCCAAGACATCAATCGCCCTTATCGACTGGCCGGCCGGGCAGGTGGTGCTCACGCGGCGCTGCAGGAACGCCGTGTCCGCGGTGAAGTTCGTCCCGGCCAGGACGACGCCGCTCGAGCCGGTGTACTGCGTGTCGTTGTCCACGTCGTCCGCGAAGCCCGCGGGCTTGCCCGTCACCTCCGACCACGGGACCGTCGTCGTCACCGGCCCCACCCTCGTGAAGTACCCCATGACGTCCACCACCAGGTCGGTGCCCGAGACGTCGGCCCGCACCACGAAGTCCTTGCCGCAGAGTGCGACGGCGGGGTCGCAGATGCCGATCACGAAGCCGTTGGCGATGTTCACTCCCGTCGTGTAGTTGATGACGCTGGCGATGGGCACGGGCTGCCCGAAGGGCCAGGCCCGCATGTTGCCGTTCCCCGCCGGTGCCACGGCCACGAAGTTGAGAGCCACCGCGATGGCCGGGCCCTCGGGGACACCGCAGTTCGGCGCCCCCCCCTGGCCTCCCAGCGCCCCGGCCACCTCGAAGTCCCGGGGAGTCCCGGGCGTCAGGCGCCCACCCTCGATGCGAGTGTCGATGATGCGGCAGGGCACGACCGGCGTGAACACCAGGTCGCCGCCCGCGGCCCCCAGAACGCCGTTGACGTCGTTGAACTCCTGGTCCTGGGCGCGGGCGGTCGGCGGGTGGAGGAAGAGGGCGGCGCCCAGCGCCGCCATCGCGACGGTCGTCCACGGTCTACTCATTGTCTAACCTCCAATAGTCAGGGTTGATGGGATAAGCGCAGGGAGGAGCGGCTACTGCGTCGTGGTCATGGCGATCCAACTCACCTGTTCGGTCAAGTGGCCGAAGCAGCAGAATCGGAAGCCGTCCCTGGTGACGTCGTCCACCACGCAGTAGCTGTTGGGTGGCTGCGGCGTACCAGCCAGTCCCTGCGGCGTCAGCGTCACACTGGGTATGGGGCCCGTGAAGGCAGTGGCGAAGAGGACGGGGGTCGTGGCGTTGCACAAGACGGGGGACTCCCGGCCGGACTGGATCAGGGGGGCGCAGTTCGCCACCCCCGCCTCGTTCATCGAGGCGATCCCCGAGGGGCAGGCCGCGGAGACGCGGCGCTGGACTTCGGCCGGATCCACGCTGAAGGCGGGGCCGGCGAGGTTCAACCCGAACCCGGCTGTGTAGATGTTGTTGGTGTCCGGCTGACAGGTAACGGTGCCGGCCGCGTCGATGACGCGGATGGACTGGCCGGCTGGACAGGACGTGGCCACGCGCCTCTGCACGAAGGCGGTGTCCGCCGTGAAGGTGGTGCCTATGAGGGTGACGCCCGCCGAGCCCCCGTATGTCGTGTCGCTGTCGAGCTCGCAGGTGACGATGCCGGCAGCGTCGATGGCGCGGATGGACTGGCCCGCCGGACAGGACGTGGCCACGCGTCTCTGCAGGAAGGCGGTGTCCGCAGTGAAGTTGGTGCCCGTGAGGGTGACGCCCAACGAGCCCGTGTAGGTCGAGTTGTCGTCCGGCTCGCAGGTGACGGCGCCCACCGCGTCGATGAGGCGGATGGACTGGCCCGCCGGACAGGACCCGGCCACGCGCCTCTGGGCCAGGTTGAAGTCGACGCTGAGGGTGCTGCCGGTGAGCGTGAGCCCGGTGCCCGCGAGGATGGTCGCGTTGTCGTCGGGCTCGCAGGTCACGAGGCCGGACTGGTCGATGGTGCGAATCGACGATCCGGCCGCGCAGGTGCCCGTCACCCGGCTCTGCGTCAGGAGCGGGTTCGTGCTGAAGTTGGTCCCGGCCAGCGTAAGGCCCGTGCCCGCCGTGTACTGGGTGTCGTTGTCCACGTCGTCGGCGAAGCCCGCGGGCTTGCCCGTCACCTCCGACCACGGGACCGTCGACGCCACCGGCCCCACCCTCGTGAAGTACCCCATGACGTCCACTACCAGATGGGTGTCCGAGACGTCGGCCCGCACCACGAAGTCCTTGCCGCAGAGTGCGACGGCGGGGTCGCAGATGCCGATCACCACGCCATTGGCGATGTTCACTCCCGTCGTGTAGTTGATGATGCTGGCGGTGGGCACGGGCTGCCCGAAGGGCCAGGCCCGCATGTTGCCGTTCCCCACCGGCGCCACGGCCACGAAGTTGAGAGCCACCGCGGTGGCCGGACCCTCGGGGACACCGCAGTTCGGCGCCCCCCCCTGGCTTCCGAGCGCCCCGGCCACGTCGAAGTCCCGGGGAGTCCCGGCCGTCAGGCGCCCGCCCTCGACGCGGGTGTCGATGATGCGGCAGGGCACGACCGGCGTGAACACGAGGTCGCCGCTAGCGGCCCCCAGCAAACCGTTGACGTCGTTGAACTCATGGTCCTGGGCGCGGGCGGTCGGCAGGTGGAGGAAGAGAGCGGCGCCCAGCGCCGCCATCGGGACGGTCGTCCACCAAGTAGGTCTACTCATCGTCTGACCTCCAATAGTCAGCATCGATGGGATAAGCGCAGGCCGGCGCCGAAACGGAGTAGTTTTTTCAAGGCGTGCGTTAGCCGGGGCGCGTCGATTACCCGTTTTCTGGGAAAGCGGAAGCGGCGAACGGAATGGAGCGGTCTTTTTGAGCGGAGCGGGGTTAATATCGAAGTGCGGGAAGCATCCCCTCGGGTAGCAAGAGCTTACGGCGGCAGTCTGTTCTGGAGAGGGCGCTCAGGGTAGCGACCACAAGGAAAGCAGGCGACCCGTGGCCGATGAGGTGACCCAACTCCTCCACCGCTGGAGCGGTGGCGAGCAGGCTGCGCTGGCCGAGGTGCTTCCACTCGTCTACACCGAGCTGCGGCGGCTCGCGCGGCGGGCCCTCAGCCGCGAGCGCCCGGGCCACACGCTACAGCCCACGGCACTGGTGCACGAGGCCTTCCTGCGCGTTGTCCCCCAACAGGCCAAGGGCTGGCAGAACCGCGAGCACTTCTTCGCGGTCTGCGCGCAGGTGATGCGGCAGGTGCTCGTGGACTACGCCCGCCGGCGGCGGGCGCGGAAACGCGGGGCCGGCGGAGTGCAGGTGGCGCTTCAGGAGCTGGGAGCGGCCGAGCCGGCGGCGGCCCCGCAGGTCTTCGACCTGCTCCACCTCGACCGCGTGCTCACGGACCTCGCCGCCATCGACGGCGGCCGGGCCCGGGTGGTCGAGATGCGGTACTTCGCGGGCATGACCGTGCGGGAGATCAGCCTGGTGCTCGGCCGGTCCGAGTGGGACGTGAAGAAGGACTGGACGCTGGCCCGGGCCTGGCTGGCGCGCCGGCTGAAGGAGGCGGGGTGAACGCCGCGGAACGCTGGGCCTTCATCTCGGACGTTCTCTCCCGCGCCCTGGACCTGCCGGAGACCGAGCGCAGCCGCTTCCTCGCCGAGGTGGGCCAACGGCAGCCGGAGCTCCGAACCGAGATCCTGGCGCTGTACGAGGATCTCCCCGCCGCCGAGGAGTTCCTGGAGACGCCCGCCACCGCGCCGCTGCCGGCGGCGGGAGCGGAACCCAGCTTCGGCGCCTACCGCGTGGTGGGCGAGCTGGGCGAGGGCGGCATGGGCGTCGTATACCTGGCCGAGCGCAGCGACGGCCAGTTCACGCGCCGCGTCGCCGTCAAGCGGTTGGGCCGCGCCGCGGCCAGCGGCGACCTCCTCCGGCAGTTCCGCGACGAGCGACAGATCCTGGCCCGGCTGGACCACCCGAACATCGCGCGCTTGCTGGACGCCGGCGTCGACGCCGCGGGCGTGCCCTATCTCGTGATGGAGCACGTCCTGGGCGCGCCCCTCACCGTACACTGCCGGGAGGGGTCGCTCTCCGTGCCGGAGCGGCTGGCGCTCTTCCTGAAGGTGTGCGCCGCCGTCCAGCACGCCCACCAGAATCTGGTCGTCCACCGCGACATCAAGCCGAGCAACATCCTGGTCACGGACGCGGGCGACCCCAAGCTCCTCGACTTCGGCATCGCGAAGGTCGTCAGCGAAACCCTGGTAGGCGACGCCACCCGCACCGTGAATCGCGCCCTGACGCTGGATTACGCCAGCCCCGAGCAGCTACGGGGCGACCCGGTGACCACCTCGAGCGACGTCTACTCGCTGGGGGTGGTGCTCTTCGAGCTCTTGGCCGACACAAGGCCCTACGAGGCGGGCGGGAAGAGCCTCGCCGAAGCCCTCCACGTGGTCTGCGAGGAGACGCCCCCTGCGCCGAGCCAGAGAGCGCCGGCGGAGAGGCGGAGTGCTATCGCCGGCGACCTGGACAGCATCGTCCGGAAGTCGCTGGAGAAGTCGCCGGCCGACCGCTACGGTTCGGTGGCGGCGCTGGCCGACGACCTTGAGCGCCACCGGCAGCGGCTGCCGGTGCAGGCCCGGCCCGATCGCTGGACCTACCGCATGGCGAAGTTCGTGGGCCGCCATCGCTCCTCGGTCCTGGCCGCGTCGCTGGCGGTGCTCGGGCTCCTGGTCGCCCTCGGAACCGCCGTCCACCAGGCACGCGTGGCCGGGGCCGAGCGCGAGCGCGCCGAGCGCCGCTTCAACGACGTACGGAAGCTGGCGCGCTCCGTGATCTTCGAGCTGCACGACGCCATCCGGTTCCTTCCCGGCGCTACTCCGGCGCGCCAGCTCCTGGTGGCCCGGGCGCTGGAGTACGTGGACAGCCTGGCGCGCGAGGCCCAGGAGGACGCGGGCCTCAAGCGCGAGCTGGCGGGCGCCTACCGGCGGCTGGGCGACGTGCAGGGCGATCCCATCGGGGCGAGCCTCGGTGACACGAAGGGTGCGCTCCTGACCTATCGAAAGGCGCTGGCCCTGCAGGAGTCTCTGGCCCAGACGGGCGGGAACACCTACGACGTCCTCGAGCTCGCCCAGATTCGGTTCCAGATGGGGGCGGTCCTCCGCTTCGAAGGCGACCTGCCCGAAGCGGAGCGGGCCTTCCGGACGGTGGCCACGGAGCTCGAGGCACTGCTCGCCTCCGGCCGAGGGGCGCGCGACCTGCGCAGCTCGCTGATCGCCCCCTACCACCGTCTGTACGAGGTGCTCGCGAGCGCGGGGCGGCCGGACGACGCCGTCGAGGCCATACGCAAGGCCATCGAACACGGCGAGGCCGCCGCCCGGGAGGTTCCCGACGACTGGAAAGCGCGGCTGAACCTCTCCGTGGCATTGAGCGCCGACGGCAATCGGCTGGCCGCCGCCGGGCTACACGAGCAGGCCCTCTCCCGCACCCGCTCCGCGCGCGCTCAGCAGGAAGCGCTGCTGGCCAAAGAGCCGCTGCACTCGCAGTACACGCGGGCCCTCCTGTTCACCTTGAACCAGGAGGGCGGCGCACTCGAGGCGCTGGGGCGGCCTAGGGAGGCGATCGAACCCTACCAGGAGGCGCTGGCGCTGGCCCGCGAGTTCTCGGGGGGCGACCCCAAGAACCTGTTCGCCCGGCTGGCCCTCGCCGTTGCCGCACGATCGCTGGGCGCCGCTCTTGTGGCCACAGGGGACCGGGCGCAGGGGCGGGAGCGACTGCTCGACGCGAAGCGTGTCGCCGAGGACGCCCTGCGCCAGGACCCGACGTCCGCCTTCGCCCGCAACGAGTCGGCGGCCGCGGAGCAACATCTCGCGGCTTTACGAGGCCACGAGCGATGACCGTCGTGGCGGACGGCGCGACTCGGGGTCCCCGTTTCCTTTAGTATCCGGCGAGACGCGCGGCCCGGGCCGCGCCGACGATGGGAGGGTCCATGACGAACGCCCGAACGCGTGCTTCGGTCGCCCTGGCCGTGGCGGCCGTTTCGATCCTGCTCGCGTCCTGCACGAAGAAGGAGGAGCCGGCGCCGGTCGCCCAGGCGACTCCGGCTCCCGCCACGACGGTGCCTCCCGCGACGCCCACGCCCGCCCCGACGCCGCCGCCGGTCTGGAGGGAGGCGCGCTGGGGCATGAGCCCTGCCGAGCTGCTCGTCGCGTTCGGCGGCGAGGCGCAGCGTCTCGAGCGGCCGGCCGAGTTCACGAAGCCGCAGATGGGATCCAGCCTGGCCACGGGCTCTTCCGACGTCACGATCCCCACGTACGAGGCCGACGGTGCCATGTTCCGCGTCCTGTTCGGGTTCGACTCCGACCGCCTGTCGCGGATCCACCTCGCCGCCCTGAAGCCAGGGGCCGGCACGTGCGGCGACGTCGAGAAGGCCATGACCGACAGGCACGGGGCGCCCGCGGGGCGTCAGGAGACGGGCACCTCGCTCAAGGGCGAGGAGATCCTCTGGAAGCGACCGGACCAGGCGATCGTCCTGAGCTGCGCCGGCGTCGCCAGCCTGGGGTTCGTGACGGTGACGGTGGACTACCTGACGCCGAGCTAGCAGCGGAAACGCGCCTCACTGCGGCTTCGCCGCCTCGCGCGCCCCGATCTCCTGCGTCGTGACTTCGAACCGCCGATAGCCGGAGTACTTCGTCTCCGCTTCGAGCGTGATCACGACGCTCCCCTTCTGCGGGTTGCTGAAGTCCTGGAACCGGGGGCCCTCGAAGGGCGGCCACTGGTACGTCTCCTTCATCGCGCTCGGGACGAGGATGCCGAGCCCGGCCTCCTGCCGGTACTCGGTGATCACGCGCGCCTGCGACCGGTGCTCCTCGTCGAGGACGTCGGTGTCGTACGTGACGTCCGTGCGCAGCACGGCGCCGCGCTCCGGGTCGATCCAGAAGCGGCCCTTGGCCGGCGCTCCCTGCGGGGTGGTGCCGCCCTGGACGAGCGCCGGTCGCGTCCGCTCGCGGAAGGCCACCTCGATAGCACTCGTGCCCTCCACCGACGACTTTGACTTGAGCTCGAACTCGAAGCGGCGCTGGTTGTCGGGATGCAGGAACAGCAGAGCCAGGGTCGGGATGTTGACGGTGCGGGGCGGGCCAATGTTGAAGCGGGCGCCCTCCTCGAGGATCGTCTTCGCGCTCGTGGCGGCGGTGCCGGGGGAGTCGCGGAAGAGGCGGGCCAGGCGCTCCGAGCGGTCGAGGATCTTGCTGCCGTCGACCTCCCAGACGTCGCGGAACGTGGCCCAGGGCAGGGGGCCGGGCAGCGTGACGAAGAAGGCCCCCGCCTTGATGTTGCGCAGCACGCGCTTCGTGGGATCGTCGCTGCGCAGGACCTGCCGGCTCTCCTCCTCGGCCAGGACGTCGCTCAGCTCGTGGCCGTAGGCGAGCACGTAGCGCGCGGCCTTGTTGAGGATCGCCGCGAGCTCCGGGCTCACGGTCTTGGACGGCTCCTTGTCCTCCCGCGCGGCGGCCGCGGCCGCGGGCGGCGCGTCGATCGTGAACGGCCGATGCGCCTCGAGCTCGTTGCCCGTGACGCGGTCGCGGATGGCTGACCGCGAGCTCGTAGTCGCCGCCCGGCAGTGGCGGGAGCGCGATCACCTGCTGCAATCGGCCGTCGGCCGAGGGCGTGAGCGGGGAAGGGGGCGGAGTCCCCAGCGGACGACCCTCGTTGTCCTTGAGCACGAACTGGCTCTCGAGGCTCGGCTGGCCGGTGGCCGGGTCCTTGCCCGCGCCGAACACCTCGAACGTGGCGAGCAGCGGCTCTGTCCGAGCTGCGGCGCGAACGCCGCGTGGGCCACGGGCACGCCCCGGTCGGTGAAGAGCAGCGTCGAGAGACGGAAGGCGCCGGGCTCCGCGATCACGACGCGCTGACTGGCGGCGCCGTGGCGGCCCGATGGCGCGTCGCGCACGAACACCCTCACGTCGTGTACACCCGCGGGGAGCGCGAGGCCGAGGCGCGCCGCCTTCCAGCTCGACGCGGTCGCGGCCCCGCTCGACTGCAGCGAGACGTCCTGCACCTGCGTCTGCGTGCCCGCGAGCGGCACCGCTTCGAGGCGCATCTGCAGGTCGGTGCCCGCGCCCGCGGTGTCGATCTCGGCCACGGCCACGACGCGGGTCTTGCCGTCGGCCATCGGCTCGAGCACGTACGAGGCCAGCCGCACCGGGATCGGGGCCTGCGTGGCCCCCGCCCGCGTGTAGCCGCGACGGGCGCGGACGGTGACGCCGTCGCGGCGCACGCTGACGCGCAGCTTGCGCCAGGCGTCGGCCTTGCCCGCTGGGGGATGGAAGCCGAGCAGGTAGAACGTTCGCGACTCGGCGGCGATGCGCGTAGCACTCGCCGCGAGATCGTTGCTGTTCCGCACCGAGACATCCCCCCGTCTCCTCCGCCAGGGCCGCGGCCCCTTCCGCCTCGAGGACCGACTGCTCGAAGCGCTTCTGCGTCTCGCCGCCCGGGCTCTTCTGGGCCAGCGGCTCCGCGGCCGCGGCGGCCGAGGGGAACCCGGTGGTCAGGCCGCGCACGTCGATGAAGTAGACGGCGGTGTGGGCGCGGAGCGCGGCCGAGGCCACGTCGCGCGCGGCCTGGTCGTCGTCCTGCAGGAAGCCCGGCGACAGGAACAAGAGCGCCGTGCGGCCGTGCATCGGCGCGAGAGCGCCCAGCGCGCGCTCGAGGACGTGGAGGGACGCCGCCACGCGCCGGCGGCGCGCGGCGTCGAGATCGGTGGCCGCGGCGCGCACGATCGGCAAGCAGGAGTCGATGTCCGGCCGACTGCCCTGCCGGCCGCACCGGCCCTGCGACCAGTAGCGGAGCGCCACGCGAGCGAAGACGCTCGCGGTGTTGGCCACGACCCCGGACCTGGCCTCGTCGATGTTCAGCCGCGGGGGCGGTCCCGCCTCACGGTAGGTGATCCAGTAGGCCTCGTACTCGCTCATGCCGTCGCGGGGGCCAGGGTCGACGTAGCGGCCCTTCAGCCTGGCGAGGACGGCACGGAGGTCGTCCCGGCCCTCGGGGAGCCGAGCGGTCCAGCGAGGCTTCGCCGCTCGTCGTGGCGAGCACCACCGTGTCGCCGGGGCCGAGCGAGGCGTCGACGAAGCGCTCGACCGCCTGACGGACATCCTGGCTCTGCTCGCCGGGAAGCCGCAGGTCGTCGACGACGATCGCGAACCCGCGGCCCGCCTTGCGCTCGGCGTTCGTGGCGATGGCGGGCGGCTCGACCTTCGCACCGGCGTCGGAGACGGCGGTCACCGCCTCGAAGCTGACGATCTCCTGCTTCTGGCCGTCCTCTTCGACGACGAAGTCGTCCTTGCCGAGGCCGCTCACCGGCTGGCCGCTCGCGTCGACGGCCACCGCGTCGACGGTGACGACCTCGACCTCCGTCGGGAAGGCCGGGGTCTGGGCGAGTGCTGTCGCTTGCCGCAGCACGCCCGCGGCGAGGAGGAGCGCGATTCCCGACATCACCAGGCGCGGCACGTTCTTCATGCGCTCACTCAAGGACCTGTCCGAGAGGACGCGCTGACGTCCACGATGACGTGCACGCAAGTGTACGCGAGCCCGGCGCGACGATGGATGGCCAACACCGCACGGACTGAGATCGCACTCGGCCACCGCGTGATGTTCGCTTTCGGTACTCTGTCCGGCGGATTAGTTGAGAGATGACCGGAGGGCACGGGATCGCCGCGGAGAGCCGCAGGTTACCGTGGCGCCGGGCTGGGTGACGGTGACGTTGAGCGACACGGCGTGGGCCGACGCCGGGATGCCGCAAGATCCGGCGAGGGTGATGGTCCGTGTCTCCCGCGACCAGCGAGGACTCGTCCGAGGCTCCGGGCGGACCGCGCGATCGAGCACGAGGGCCGGGACCACGGGAGTAGCCTCCGGTCGTAGATGCTGCGGAACGGCCTGGCCGTACGCGATGGCCGCGCCGCTCGCGTTGGCGAGGTCCAGCACGAACTGCTCGCCGCCTTCGCTGCTGGCAGTCGGCGTGGATCGCGACGTCCGCTGGACGACGTCGACACGTCCGGGTCGAGAGCGTGAGCACGCCCGACGTCTCGTCGTAGCCGTCGCCCGGCGTGGCGGTGACGCCGTCGTCGAGTACTCGACGGTCACCGGGCCGGCGCTCGTCGGTAGAGCGTGACGGTGAAGCGCGCCGACCGGCTCCCCGCAACGTGAGCTCCACCACCGATACGGAGGCCGACGGGAAAGTCCCACGCCGTCGTGTCGCGGTCATGGCCTTCTCCGCCACGGCATCACCTGATCGCTGTTCAGCGCGTCGACCTCGACCATGGGGTCGTCGGCGATCTCGAACACACGCTCGCTCGATCACCTGCGCTCCGGCGATCTGCACGGCGTGCGGCGACGGCGCGCGTCCGATGGGTGTTGAGCGACGTGCAGCGTAGAGTCGGTCGTCGGTAGCCGCGGACGGCTGGCCGGGCGGACACGTGGCGAGAGGGGCCTTCTCCGCCGTACCTTCGCCGACTGGACATCGTCGATCGCGATGCGGCGTGGTCGTCGTCGCGAGGTGATGGCGGTAGCAGCCGCGATCAGCGCGCGCGACCGGCTGCAGGTGACGAGCACGGTCCCTGTCCTTGCGGCACGGGAATGATGACCGCGTTGTTCTGCCAGCGGGTGCCGCAGAAGTCGGCGGCGGTCGCGATCTTCAGCGACGTCGCCGTGCCGCTGGTGGTTGTTGAGGATGCGCGCGTAGGCCACTCCCGTCGCCCAGGTCGAGTTGACGTCGCCGCGGTCGCGCCCGGGCACGGTGAAATGGCATTCGGTCATGGCCAGGGGCGTGGGGCGAGGCGCCCAGGCTGCTCGCGGACCGCGCGGATCTTCCGATCGTTCGATCTCCCAGGCCTTCATCAGCTGGCGCCACGTCGCCTCGGCGTCGCGCCGGTAGGCTTCGCCGCGCAGCACCGGCGCGCTCCTCGTCGTCGGGAGTTGAACATGTGATGGAACGCCAGCATCTGCACGTGCTCGCCCGCGACCTCGAGCATGCGCGGGGCCCAGCCGCTGTCGCCCCACGCGATCAGCTGGATGGACGGGGTCGGCCCCGCGCATGGCCCGGGCGAACTCGGCGGTCTTGATCGCCGCGGTTTCGAGGTCGAAGCCTTGCCGGTCGTACGACGTCTCGTTGCCGATCTGCCAGTACCGCACCGCGTGCGGCGGCGCGTGGCCGTGCGCGCGGCGCTCGACACTCGCCGGGTCGTTGCAATACCGCACCCAGTCGGCGGCTTCGCGCGCGTCGGCGGTGCGCACGCTGCCCTTCGCCTGCCGGTAGCGCTGCCGTCCGTCCGACTCGAAGTTCACGGCGATGAGCGGCTCCGCCCCCACGCGCCGCGCGAAGCCCACGAACTCCGCGGTACCCACCTGGTTCGACTCGATGCCCGCCCCACAGCAGGTTGAGCATCGGCGGGCGCTTGTCGCGCGGTCCCGACGCCTTCGCGCCAGCGATAGAAATCGAGGAAGATCCCGCCCCAGCGCAGCATCGTCGGCGCGAGCTCGCGCGTCGCGGCCACCACGTCCTCGCGCCAGTCGTCGCGCAGGTGGTCCCACGCCGCTTCGACCGAGGAGTCGGTCGCGCCGAGCGGCTCCATGAACTGCATGTACAGGAACGGGGACAGCTCGAAACGCGGCGTGGGGTCGACGACGATCTCCGGCGTGCGGCCTCCTGAGCCCGTGAAGTCGGGTGCGGCCACGTGGCCAGCAGCCCGGCGCCACCGGCGGCCATGAGACCGAGCGAGTGGCGGCGGGAGACGCTCTGCCTCGTGGGAACCCTCCGCGACGAGGGCGCGGCTAGCGCCGCCGGCGGTGGTGCCGGAAGCCGCCTCCGCCGCCCCCGCTCCCGCTATCGTAGCGGCGAGGGGGAGGGGCGGGGACGGGCGGCTCGTCGTCCACCTCCGGAGGGGCGGCCTGGAAGTACTTGCGCAGCAGCAGGGCCACGATCCGGTCGCGGTGCTCGTGCTCGGCCACCCGCCGGGCGATGGGCGAGAACTCCGCGAAGTCCTCGAGGGGCAGGTTCTGTCCCTCCGCGGCCAGGCGGGTCACGATGCGCTCCACCTTGCGCGCCTGCACCTCCTCGTCGGAGGGCACGGTCAGCTCCCTCACCTCGACGTGGTAGCGCTTCACGAGCCGGTTGAAGTTCATGAGGTCGTGGGCGGAGACGCAGGCTGATGGCGCGGCCGCTCTTCCCCACCCGGCCCGTGCGGCCGGCGCGGTGGATGTACTGCTCGGGCGAGTCGGGGGTCGAGAAGATGAAGACGTGCGAGAGGTCCTCGATGTCGATGCCCGCGCGAGGCCACGTCGGTGGTGACGAGGTGGCGGATCTCCCCCGCGCGGAAGCCGGCCATGCACCTTCTCGCGCTTCTTCTGCGGGCAGGTCGGAGGAGAGCATGGCCGCGGGCAGGCCCCTTGCCGGCGAGGAAGGTGTAGACGAGCCGCGTCTCCTCCTTGGTGTTGCAGAAGATCATGGAGGAGGCGGGGTTCTCGTACTCGATGAGCTTGTAGAGCGTCGGCTTCCTTGTGCAGCTTGCGGGGTCAGGCAGTAGAGGTGCTCGACCTCCTTGACGTAGATCTGGTCCTCGGAGAGCAGCACCCACTCGGGCTCGGTCAGGTAGTGGTAGATGAGGCCGCGGATGCCCAGGGGCACGGTGGCCGAGAAGAGCAGGGTCTGCCGCTCCGCCGGCATGTACTCCATGATCTGGCCCATCTCCACCGCGAAGCCCATGTCGAGCATGCGGTCGGCCTCGTCGAGGACGAGGAGTCTTCACCGCGTCGAAGCTGCAGGGTGCGCCGGCGCAGGTGGTCGAGCACGCGGCCCGGGGTGCCCACGATCACGTGGGCCCCCGCGCGGATGCCCTCGAGCTGGCGGTCCATGGAGTCGCCGCCGTAGATGGACTCGACCTTGACGCCCTTGCCGCGGCCGATCTCCGCGAGCTCCTGCGCCACCTGGAGGGCCAGCTCGCGGGTGGGGGCGAGGACCACCGCCTGCACCGCTTCGAGGTCGGGGTCGATCTTCTCCACGATCGGGATGCCGAAGGCGGCGGTCTTGCCGGTGCCGGTGCGCGACTGCACCACGAGGTCCTTGCCGGCCAGGGCGCGGGGGATCGTCTCGACCTGGACGTCGGTGGGGGCCTTGTAGCCCATGGCGTCCAGGCTGGCCAGGGTCTCGGCGGAGAGGTCGAGGGCGGCGAAGCTACGGTGTCGCGGTGGCGGTATCCATGAACGACCATTATCAGGGCCGGGACGGCCGCGGTCGCAAGCTGGGCGAGCTCGCACCTTATAATGATGAGGTTTGAGGAGACGACGAAATGAGCCTCACCTGCACACGCTGCGGACAGCCCGGCGAACCGCCGCCCGCCCACCGCGTCCCCTTCACTCCCGCCCGTCAAGGAGCAGGTCCTCGCGTCCATCTGCGCCACTTGCTGGAAGGAGTGGGAGGGCATGGAGGTCAAGGTCATCAACGAGTACCGGCTGAGCTTCCTGGAGCCCGAGCACCGGGCGATGCTGCAGAAGGCCTGCCTCGACTTCCTCCGAAGGTGGCCTGACCCCGGCATGATCCACGTCGAGGGCCTCACCAAGCGCTACGGCGACCGCGTCCTCCTCGAGGACGTGTCCTGGCACGTCAAGAAGCGGGACCGCATCGGCCTCTCCGGGCCCAACGGCGCGGGCAAGACGACGCTCCTGCGCATGCTCGCGGGCCTGGAGGAGCCCGACGCCGGGCAGATCCGCATGGCCTCGGACACCACCATCGGCTACCTGCCCCAGGACGGCATCGTCCACCAGGGCCGCACCGTCTACGACGAGGTCGTGCTCGCCTTCCAGGAGCTCCTGGCCCTCAAGGAGGAGCAGCACCGGATCGAGGACGCCGCTCGCCCACGCCACCGAGGACGGCGCCGACCACGAGAAGCTGCTCGAGCGCTACGCGGAGGTGATGGAGCGCTTCAAGCACCTCGGGCGGCTACGAGATCGACGCCCGGGTGGCCGACGTCCTGAAGGGCCTCGGCTTCTCCCTCGCCGACCAGCAGCGCAAGACCGAGGAGTTCTCCGGCGGCTGGCAGATGCGCATCGCCCTGGCCAAGCTGCTGCTCGCCCGTCCCAACCTGCTGCTCATGGACGAGCCCACGAACCACCTCGACCTGCCCGCGCGCAACTGGCTCGAGGAGTACCTCGCCGACTACCCGGGCTCGGTGGTCCTCGTCTCCCACGACCGCTACTTCCTCGACGCCACCGTCAAGCGCATCACCGAGGTCGGCCTGCGGACCCTCACCGACTACCACGGCAACTACTCGAAGTACGTGGTCGAGCACGCGGCGCCCATGGAGCGCCTGCGCGAGGCGCACCGGCGGCAGAGCGAGGAGATCGAGAAGGCGGAGGCCTTCATCAACCGCTTCCGCTACCAGGCCACCAAGGCCCGCCAGGTGCAGAGCCGGATCAAGCAGCTCGACAAGGTCGAGCGCATCGAGATCCCGCCCGCGCGCAAGAAGATCCGCTTCAAGTTCCCCGACGCCCCCAAGCCCGGGCCGGGTGGTGCTGGAGCTCGAAGGGCGTCCGCAAGGCCTACGGCGACGAACGTGTCCTCGCGCCACGTCGACCTCATGGTCGAGCGCGGCGACCGCATCGCCCTCGTGGGCCCGAACGGCGCGGGCAAGTCGACGCTCATGCGCATCCTCGCCGGGGTGGACCGGCCGGACGCGGGCGTGCGCCTCGAAGGCCACCAGGTGGTGATCGACTACTTCGCCCAGGACCAGGCCGCGGTGCTGAACGGCTCGCCGGCACCGTCTACGAGGAGATGTCGTCGGCCAGCCCGACCACCATGGTGCCCGATGATCCGGACCATCCTCGGCGGCTTCCTGTTCTCCGGGCGACGACGTGAACAAGAAGGTCGCGGTGCTCTCCGGCGGCGAGCGCAACCGGCTGGCCCTGGCCAAGATGCTGCTGAACCCGAGCAACCTGCTGCTGCTCGACGAGCCCACGAACCACCTCGACCTCGACTCCAAGGAAGTCCTGCTCGACGCCCTCGCCGACTACGGCGGCACGCTCATCTTCGTCTCCCACGACCGCTACTTCGTGGACAAGCTCGCGACCAAGGTCATCGAGGTCGGCGGGGGCGAGGCCCTCGTCTACCCGGGCGGCTACGAGGACTTCCTGTACTGGAAGAAGCAGCGGGAAGCTGGACTTGCGGCGCCGCTTCCCCCGCCGGCGCTCGCGGGCGAGATCCGCGGAACGAACACGAGAGGCTAGACCGAAGCCCGCGACGCCGGCGACTTCCAAAGCCGCGCCCGAAGATCACGAGGGCCCCCGACTTCTACCCCCCAGGGCCGGAACGGCAGTCCCCTCACAGCCTTCCTACAACCCCTTGGCCCCGCGCCTGCGCTCGACGACGCTCCGCGGACCGACAGAGCGCGGAGGCGCGGGAGCTGAAGAAGATGAAGACCCGCCTCGCCGAGCTCGAGAAGCGCATCGCCGAGAAGGAGAAGGCGGTCAAGGACCTGGAGGCACAGATGGCCGCGCCCGGGTTCTACGACGAGCGCGAGCGGGCCGACCAGGCCGCCGACGATCACAAGAAGCTCATGTGGGAGGTCGGCGACCTCATGAACCAGTGGGAGGCGCTGCAGACCGAGGTCGAGGCGCGGGGGTAGCCCTCGGTCCGGAGCGCCCGACGAGCTAGTAGCGGGGCTCCATCCGCTCGATCCGACGCGGCTCGCCGACGGACGACGCGTCCGGCGACGTCCCGGTGAGCGGCGCGCAGCTCGTCCCCTTCGAGAGCACGACCTGGAAAGACAGCGACTCGTCGGTCTCCCCGAAGGTGCCAACCATCCAACGATAGTTCCCCGCTGCGAAGTTCGGCGTCGAGATCTTTCGTGGCTTCTGGCTCGAGGGCTCCGACCGGACGAGGAAGCTGCAGGTACGAGCGTTGAACTGCTCGATGGTGCAGGTGTTGGCGGGCACGAGGTAGACGCCGATCGGGCTCGCCGCCGTCGTCCAGTCGACCGTGATGTCGAGTCGACCCGTGTCCGGCACGGAGAAGTCCTCGTAGTGAAGAACCCTCGACTTCACTGCCCAGCCGTCCTGCAGCACCACCGACTGCGTGCACGTCTGGAGAACCGAGCAGTTCGGAAAGGTACCCGTCGTACCCGGTGGACACACCTCGGGGTCCTCCTTCTCGCCGCATGCCGCAACCATCGCGATGATCGCGAGCGCCGAACAAAGAGACCAGACACGATTTCCCATCTTGACCTCCCTCGGAGCCTCGAGGGCTCGACCGCCCGACTGCATGGGAGGTGCCAGAGCTAACGCAATGCGCCTACCGTCGATCAACCACAGACGGTACGCGGAGTTGGCGGGAGCGACTCGGTGCAGCGAGGACACACGAGCCGCCGTCAGGCGCTCAGGCGCTTGGCAACAGAGCCCACCAGTTGAGCAGCGTCCTGTTCGCCGGGGACGAACCTAGACTCCGGCCGCGCTTCCCTTCTTGCGGCTCTTCCGAGCCACCTGCTTCAGCACCTTGACCGCGCGCTCCGGGGTGGACGCGGCCGCGGAGGGGTCTTCCTCGGGAAGGGGGGCGTCGATCTCGTCGAACGTTCCGGGATCCAGCTCGAGCGGGTCGCGGAGAGACGCCGCGAACGCGCGCACCGGCTCCAGCTCCTCGACCGCGCTCCGGAAGCGGCCGGCCACGAGCTGGGCGAGGGAGACCGTGAGCTTGGCGAAGAGGGTGGGATGGGAGCCCGCGAAGCCGAGCAGGGCGTCACGAGTCAGGCGCAGCAGCCGGCATGCGGTGCGGGCGCGGACGTGGTGCGTGCGGGGGTAGCCGTCCAGGAACCCGACCTCCCCCACGACGCCCCCCGGCCCCACCATGCCGAGCACGATCGCCTCCCCGAGCGACTCGTCGAACACCTCGAGCTGTCCGTCCTCCACGATCAGCAGGCTTCGCGAGGGGCTCCCCTTCTGGAAGACGAGGTCGCCGGCGGCGGCGGTACAGGGCTCGAGCGTCGCCAGGAAGCGCGCGTGCTCCTCGTCGGTCAAGGTGCCGACGAGCTCTCCGCCCCGAGCGCGGGGCCACCAGGTCTCCACTTGCGTTAGGCCTCGGGGGGCAGGATAGCCGAACTCCGGCTCGGTTGCTTCAGTCGCTTGTCGGCCAACTCCGTCCGGACGGAGTTGGTCGTCTGCCCCAAGGTCTGGAGCGCGGTGGACGGCCGGAGCGCGTGACGAGCATCAGTTCCGAAATACGTCAGGAGATTATCGTGGATACGTTAGGCGACGGACCCATTGCGTCCACCTTCGGCTCTACAGTCGTTGCATGTCACTCGAAGGGCCGCTCGAATCACTGTCCGACGACGAGGTCCTTCGTGGGCTCGTCGAGCTTCTCCGTCAGTCCCGCCGCGTCGAGGCCGACCTCGTCGCCCACATTGCCGAGGCAGAGGTGCGGCGCCTCTACGCCCGCGAAGCCTCCCCCTCGATGTTCGTCTACTGCACGGACGTCCTCCACCTCTCCGCGGCCGAGGCCTACTTGCGGATCAACGCGGCCCGAGCGGCTCGCGAGCACCCTGTGCTCCTTGAGATGCTGGCTGATGGTCGGCTCCATCTGAGCAGCATCGTCAAGCTGGCGCCGCACCTCACTCGGGAGAACGGGGGCGTGCTCCTCGCGCAGGCTGTCCACAAGTCCAAGCGCCAGATCGAGGAGCTCCTCGCCGAGCGGGCTCCCCGCCCCGACGTTCCTGCCCTGATACGGAAGCTGCCCGCTCGGACGATTCAGGGAGGTCGGACGATTCGGGAGGATCGAGCTGAGGTCCACACCGTCCAACTCGGTCCGGACGGAGTTCCCGGCACTCCTACGCAGGAGGAGGCTTCTCGTCCCGTCTCAGTCGCCCCGGCACTCGTGGAGCCGCTCTCCCCGGCGCGCTACAAAGTGCAGTTCACGGCCGGAGCCGAACTCTACGGCAAGCTCGAACGACTGCGGGCCCTCCTGCGCCATGCGGTCCCGGACGGCGATCTCGGTCAGATCATCGAGACCGCCGTCACCGAGAAGCTCGAACGGCTGGAGGCCCGGCGATTCGGCCGGACACCCCCTCCAGAGAAGAACCCTGTGCGAACGAACCCTCCCCCGACGAATCCTGTCCGGACAAACCCCTCAGCACGGCACATCCCAGCCGCGGTTCGGCGTGCTGTGTACCGGCGCGACGGGGGTCGATGCCGCTTCGTGAACGCGCAGGGTCGAAGGTGCCCCGAGCGTCATCGTCTCGAGTACCACCACCGGCATCCGTTCGCACTAGGCGGTGGCTCCGACATCGAGAACATTGGCCTGATGTGCCCGGCGCACAACCGGCTGATGGCCGAGATCGACTACGGCAGGAACACGATGTCTCGGCACGACACTGCGTGGAGGCGACTCCGTCCGGAATGGGTAGGACGGTAACGCCGATCGGAGTCGCTACAGCCCGTTGTCCACGAGCCAACCCGAAACGGCGGCAATGACCTCCGCCTCCGCGTCCTTGGACGTTCGCCCCGTTCGCTTGAGGACGGCAAAGGAGTGATCGCCCCCCTCGACCCGATGCAGTCGGGCGCGGGGACCGAGACGGCCGATCACCGCGTCCAGGAGGTCGGGCCGCGCGAAGGCATCCCGCGTTCCCTGGACGAACAGCATGGGCACGGTGATCTCGGGGAGGTGCCGGTCCCTGAGCTTGTCCGGCTGCCCAGGCGGATGGAGCGGGTAGGCGAGGAAAACGAGCCCGTCCGCGGGCGCCCCCGCGGCCACGACCTGGGAGGCGATCCGGCCCCCCATGGAGCGGCCGCCGTGAACGAGGCGCGCCGCCGCGAAGACGTCCCGGACGTGCTCGGCGACGGCCCGGGTCGTCGCTTCGAGCAGGGCGGGAGGATCGGGCCGTCGCTGGCCTCGCTCGGAGTAGAGGAAGTTGTAGAGCACGACGCGGCGGCGGGTGCCCGCGAGCGCATCGGCCAGGCGGACGAGGGCGGCGTGGCGTCGGTTCCCTCCCGCTCCGTGTCCCAGGACGAGTGTTGTCGGGCCCTCCCCGTGAACGGAAGCGCTCACCTCGCCGCCGGGCGTCCCGATCCGGATCTCGTCCACGGGCCGAGCATAGCAGCGACCTCCGTCGCGCCGGGTGGTACACTTCAATCGGAGCCAGAAAGGGCGTCGCGCGTGTACGAAGCCTGGTACGGCCTCGTCGAGAAACCGTTCAACCTCACCCCCGATCCCAAGTACCTCTACCTTTCGCGGCGGCACGCCGAGGCCTTTGCCCACCTCGAGTTCGGCCAGCGCGAGCGCGGGGGCTTCATCCTCCTCACGGGCGAGGTGGGGACGGGCAAGACGACGCTCGCCCGCTACTTCCTGGGCAAGCTCCCCGACAACACCGCGACCGCGGTCGTCGTGTACCCCGCCCTCACCGCCGCGGAGCTCCTCCGCTCCATCCTCGAAGACCTGCACGTCCCCACGGAGAGCGCCTCCCTCAAGGACCTCGTGGACGCCCTCCACCGGTTCCTGCTCGAGGCGCGCGCGCAGGGGCGGGACGTGATCCTCCTCATCGACGAGGCCCAGGCCCTCTCCACGGAGGTGCTGGAGCAGGTGCGCCTCATCTCGAACCTCGAGACGGACACCGAGAAGCTGATCCAGATCGTGCTCCTCGGCCAGTCGGAGCTGCGCGAGCATCTGTCGCGACGCAACCTCCGGCAGCTCGCCCAGCGCGTCACCGCGCGCTACCACCTCGACGGGCTCTCGCGCACGGAGACGGAGGAGTACATCCGCCACCGCCTCCACGTCGCGGGGGGCGACGGCAAGGTGCGCTTGACGCTCGCCGCGCTGAACGGCGTGCACGAGCTCTCCGGGGGCATCCCCCGCATCATCAATCTCGTCTGCGACCGCTCGCTCCTCGCCGGCTACGTGGCGGGGACGCGCACGATCACCGCGGAGATGGTCCGGCGAGCGGCGTCGGAGGTCCGGGGCGAGGAGGAGCAGAAGCGCTGGAAGCCCCGGCCCGTGGCGCTCGTGGGCTCGGGGATGGTCGTCGCGGCCGCCCTCGCGCTGGCCCTCCTCCTGCCGCGGACGCTGCAGGCCCCGACGGCACCGCCGCCTCCCCCGCCGACGGCGCCTCCGGCGACGCTGGCCGCCCCTCCCACACCGACTCCGCCCCCGCCCTTCTCCGAGCGGCTCGAGGCCGCCGTTCAGGACAGCGACCGTCTCGGCTCCTTCCGCCACGCGGTGGCCCGGCTGGAAGGACTCTGGGACCGCCCCCGCCTCCAGCGCACCAGCCTCCGGACGCAGCCTCGACCAGGTCCGCAGCCTGGACCTTCCCGCGGTGCTCGAGATGTTCCACCCGGGACGGAAGGACACCTGCTTCCTCGCCCTCGTCGGCCTCGACGGGCAGACGGCCGTCGTCACCCTCGACGATCGCGCCCCCTTCAAGGTCTCCGCGGCCCAGCTCGACCAGCTCTGGACGCGCGAGGCGATCTTTCTCTGGCCCGACGACAATCGCCTCGTGGGCGACCCGCGGAGGGCCGAAGCGTGGGCGCGCGACTCGCTGGACCGTCTCGGATATACGCGAGGGCCGAGCCTGGGCCTCGCCCTCGAGGAGTTCCAGCGCGACTCGCAGCTCATCGCCGACGGGGTCGTGGGCACGCGCACCCTGATGACGCTCTACAGCCGCGGGTCCGATCCCCGGCCGCGGCTCAAGAGCGGGGATTCGCCGTCTTGAGCCTGATCTTCGAGGCGCTCAAGAAGCTCGAGCGCGAGAAGGAGGCGCCCGAGCGCGGTGTCGTCATCGTCGGTCCGGGAGCCTGGGGCGAACGCGAGCCGCGCTCAAGCACCCGCACCGCGGCCGCCCTCGGCCTCGTCCTCCTCGGGCTGGGCCTCGCCGCCTTCGCGCTGCGCGCGCGCACCGGGCCCCCTCCTTCGACGCTCCCGGAGGCGTCAACACCTCCGGAGGCGCAGGCGGCCCGGGAAGAGGCCGCGATTCCGGTGGAGGCTCCGCTCGTCGCCCCGTCGTCCCGAGAGATCCCGCCCCCGCCGCCGCGGCTCGTGGTGCCCACGCCGACCCTCCCGCGGGCCGCGGCCGCGCCGGAGACGATCGAGCTCACGCCCCCTCCCGATCCCGTCGTCCCCCGCGAGCCCCAGTTCCGGCTGAACGCCATCAGCACCCGCGAGGGCCGGCCCGTGGCCCTCCTCAACGACCGGCTCGTCCGGGAAGGCGACGTGATCGAGGGGATGCGCGTCCTCCACATCGGCGACGACTACGTGGAGATCGAGGTCAAGGGCGAGCGCCGGACGATCCGCTTCTAGATGAGCCTCCTCCACCTCCGCAGCCACACCCCGGAGAGCCTGTCCGCGTCCTGGCCCGGTCTCGACCTCGCCGTCGCCCGGCGCGTCGTCCGGCGCGTGGTGGGGGAAGACCGCGACGACCTCGAGGGAGTCCGTGGCCTTTCCGCGGCCCTCGGGCGCGACCTCGCCGCGCGCGGCCGCACCACCCGGCTCCTCGTCGTGGACCGCCGCCGGAGCGCCGTCGATCCCTTCGTGAAGTACCTCTTCCGCGCGCCGGACGGACAGGTGTTCGAGACCGTGCGCATCCCGCTCGAGCGCCCGCGCTGGAGCGTCTGCGTGTCCTCCCAGGTCGGCTGCGCGCTCGCCTGCGACTTCTGCGAGACGGGACGCGTGGGCTTCCGCCGCAACCTCGAGCCCTGGGAGATCGTGGAGCAGGTCCTCACCGTGCGGCGCGAAGGCGCCCGAGCGGCCCGTGACCGGCGTCGTGTTCCAGGGCCAGGGCGAGCCCTTCCAGAACTACGACAACGTGATCCGGGCCGCCGCGATCCTGCGCGATCCCTGCGGCGCCCGCATCCGGGGCGACCGCATCACGATCTCGACCGTGGGGCTCCTGCCCGAGATCGAGCGCTACACGGACGAGGGCCATCCCTACCGGCTGATCCTGTCGCTGACCTCGGCGTTCTCCGAGAAGCGCACGCCGCTCGTCCCCATCAACGCCCGCTACGACGTGGCCGCACTCGCCGCGGCCATGCGGCGCCACGCGGAGCGGCGCGGCGGACCCGTGAACCTGGCCTGGGTGCTCATGGCCGGCGTGAACAGCGGAGCCGAGGAAGCGCGCGAGCTCGGCCGGCTCTTCGCGGGCGCACCGCGTGCGGCTCTCCGTGATCGACGTGAACGACCCCACGGGGCGCTTCGCGCGCGCCTCCGACGAGGAGCGGAGCCGGTTCTTCTCCGCCCTCGCGGAGAACGGGATCGGGTTCGTCCGCCGCTACTCCGGAGGCCCCGACATCCACGCCGCCTGCGGCATGCTCGCCGCGAGCCGGACGGGCGGCACGACGGTGGCCGCCGGGGGCGGGGGCGGCCTGAAGGCTCGCGTCCGTCGCGCCGAGGAGCCGGGGGCGATCGAAGAGGCCGCGCGTCTCCTGCGCGAGGGCGGCCTCGTGGCCTTCCCCACCGAGACCGTCTATGGTCTCGGGGCGAACGCCCTCGATGCCCGGGCAGTGGCCCGTGTGTTCGAGGCGAAGGCGCGCCCGTCGTTCGATCCCCTCATCGTCCATCTGCCCGAGGCCGCCCACCTCACGCGCGTCGCCGTGCCCGACGCGCGGGCCATGGCTCTCGCCGCCCGCTTCTGGCCGGGACCCCTGAGCCTGGTGCTCCCTCGGCTCCCGGTGGTCCCCGACCTCGTCACCGCGGGTCTCGACTCGGTCGCGGTGCGCGTTCCCGATCACCCGGCGGCCTTGGCGCTCCTCCGCGCGGCGGGCATGCCCGTCGCGGCCCCCAGCGCGAACCCGTTCGGGTACGTGAGCCCAACCACCGTCGAGCACGTAATGGACCAGCTCGCGGACAAGGTCGATCTCGTGCTCGACGGTGGTCCGTGCCGTGTCGGCCTCGAGTCGACGATCTCTCGCTCCTCGCGGACGCGCCGGTGCTGCTCAGGCCGGGCGGCGTGGCCCGCGAGGATCTGGAGGCGGCACTCGGACGCGAGCTCGTTCTCGGCACGACCGCGGAACGGCCGATCGCGCCAGGCCAGCTGTCGCGCCACTACTCAACCCGCACACCCTTGAAGATCCTGGAGGGGCGTGCGGGTCCTTCGCCCGGTGGGCGCGTCGGCCTCCTTGCCCAGAGCGAGAACAAACAAGCGACAGGCTACGCGGCCGTCGAAATCCTGTCGCCCGACGGACAGATGGCGAGCGCGGCCCAGAGCCTCTTCGCGGCACTTCGGCGGCTGGATGCAGCTTCCCTGGAACTGATACTTGCCGAGCCGTGCCGCGAAGAGGGGATTGGCCGCGCCATCATGGACCGGCTGCGGCGCTGCGAGGCGCGGGGCTAGCCCGCGGCGAGGAGGTCCCGCAGGCGCGTCTCCACGGCCGTGGGGACGGAGGTGAAGCGCACCGTGTACAGCTCGTCGCCGCCCTCGCGCACCTCCACGACCTTCGCGTAGAGCTCGAGGGGAGGGCCGCCGGGAGCGGGCAGCTCGAACCGGAGCGTGCTGAGCGGACGAAGCCGCCGGCGGGTACGGAGGACCGCGCTGCGCACGCCGAGCTCCACGAAGGCTCCGTCGAGGCTCTCGCCCTCGAGGAGCTTGCCTTCCAGGAAGCGGTAGCGGACGGGCCGCGGCGGATCGAGCCGAACGGGGCGGTCCTCGACCTCGGGGAGGACGAGGGAGTACTCCCCGCCGATGCCCAGGAGGTCGTAGGCCACGAGGGGCTCGCGCGTTCCCTTCGCCTCGATGAGAAGCCGCTCCCCCACCTTGATGTCCGGGCCCGCCTCGCGGAGCGCCGCCTCCGAGACGAGGATCTGGCCGCCCACCGCGAACGACTCGATGCGGCTCGTGGCGTTCACGGGCGGGCCCACGACCCCGTACTTCGCCCGCCGCTCGGAGCCGATGTTGCCCACCACGACGCTGCCCGAGTGGACGGCGAGGCCCATCTCCAGCCGCGGCAGCCCCTGCTCCTCGTTCTGGCGGTTCAGGTCCTTGAGCGCGAGCTGCATGGAGACGGCGCACGCCACCGCGCGCCGGGCGTCGTCGGGCCGGGAGAGCGGCGCCCCGAAGATGGCGAGGATGGCGTCGCCCACGAACTCGTCGATCATCCCCCGCTGGGCGAAGATCACGTCGGCCATGGCTCCGAGGTAGGTGTTGAGCAGGCGGACCACCTGCTCCGGGCGGAGGTCCTCGGAGAGGGCCGTGAACCCGCGGAGGTCGGACATCAGGATCGTCACGTTGCGTTGCTCGCCTCCGAGCAGCAGCCCCTCCGGCGAGCTCAGGATCGCTTGCACGACCTCGTCGCTCAGGTAGCGTCCGAAGGTGGCCTGGATGAAGCGGTTCCGCACCTCGAGGTCGTGGGCGAGGCGGCGCGTGGCCTCGCGCTCGCGTTTCAGGGCGAGCTGGGCCTCGAGGCGCGCCATCACCACGGGAAAGTCGAAAGGCTTGGTCACGTAGTCGTTGGCCCCGAGCTCCAGGGCCTCGATGATCTCGCGGGCGGAGGAGCGGGCGGTGGCCATGATCACGGGGAGGGCGGAGGGCGAGTACCGCTCGCGCACGGAGCGGAGCACGTCGAGCCCCGAGATCCCGGGCATCATCAGGTCCAGCACTACGGCGTCGAAGGACTCCTCCGCCACGAGGCGGAGCGCGGCGATCCCGTCCTCCGCGGTCGTGACCTCGAACCCGCGCGCCCCCAGACGGAGGACCAGGAGCTTCCGGATCTCCTCCGTGTCGTCGACCACGAGCAGGCGGGCGGGGCTCGTCGCGGCGGAGGGAGCGGGCTCGGGCGGCCGGGCGGACGCATCGAGCCAGCGCAACGCCTCGCGCGCCGCCCCGCGGAGCGCGGCGAGCCGCGTCTGGAGCGCGGGCGTCAGCCCCTGCGACTCGTCGAGGAGCCGTCCTCCCTCGCCCGCGATCTTCTCGAGGAGCGCGCGAAGGCCCAGCTCGCGGCGCCGTCCGGCCTCGTCCTCCGAGCCGGGCATCCCGGCGCCCTAGCGCCCGCCGTCCACGAAGGCCGACCGCCGCCGGTCGAAGCGGTAGGTCCGGCCCTCCACGGCGAGACGGAAATTCCGCGCCTGCCGGGAGTACTGTCGCTGGGCGGCCCGGATCTCCGAGTCGGGGAGCGACGGCCCGTGGTGGCCCGCGAGGACGATCGCCCCCGGGAACGCCGCGGCCATGCGCGCCGCGTGCTCCTGCGAGCCGTGGCCGTGCGCGTGGTGCCGCGCGTGCAGCCAGTGGGCGTCGTAGACCGCGAGGTGGGCGCCTTCGAGGAGCTTCGCCTCGACGGCCCTCGTCCCCTCGTGGGGCTCGTGGTCGGACAGGTAGGCCACGGTCGCTCCGTCCGGGGCGGTGACGCGAAACCCCAAGGTGTCGAGCCACTCCCGCGACCGCTCGTCGCCGCTGTAGTGGTAGAGGGGCTCCGTACGCACCTCGAACGCCCCCCGCCGCGTGGTGTCGCCCGGCTCGATCTCCTCCCAGAAGACCTGGCATCCCGTGGTCGCAGCCAGCAGCTCGAGGCTCACGTAGAAGGGGTGGCCGTAGGCGGTGCGGATGGCGGCGAGGGCCTGGGGGGTCCCCAGGAGCGTGACCTCGAGCGCCCGGTCCTTGCCCCAGAACCACTCGGCGTCCTTGAGCCCCTCCCAGTGGTCGAGGTGGGCGTGGCTCACCAGGACGTGGATCCGCAGGACGCGCTTCAACTCGGCGCGCCGCGCGAGGGCGGACCCGAGCGCCAGGAGGCCGCGCCCGGCGTCCAGGACCAGGAGGTCGGGCCCGTGGAGGACGGAGTAGCAGGAGGTGTGATTGCCGATGGCAGAGCGCGAGGGGACGAAGCTACGGGAGCCGCGACAGCCCCAGACCTCGAACTCGGTGGCGAGAGACGGTCGAGGCGGACCGGGCATTCAGGACTTCGGATCCGCGTGAATCGTACCAGAGAACGCGCTTCAGAGGCCGGCTCGGGCCCGCGCGTAGGCGGCGACCAGGGGGATCGTGGGTCCGAAGGCCGCGAAGCGCTCGTCCCGGGTCTGGCCCTTCCGGAAGCGGTAGTAGATCTGGGCCGCGATCACGGCCAGCCGGTAGAGCCCGAGCACGTGGTAGAAGGCGATCCCGGAGACGTCGCGTCCGGAGCGCTCCGCATAGCGGCGCACGAGCTCCTCCCGCGACGGAAAGCGGGGATCCGTCGGCATCATGGCGGTGGCCCGATAGGCCGGCGGGTCGCCCGGCTCGGACCAGTAGGTGAGGAGCGCGCCGAGGTCGCTCAAGGGGTCCCCGAGCGTGCACATGTCCCAGTCGAACACGGCCACGAGCCGGCCCGGATCCTCGGCGGCGAGCATCACGTTGTCGAGCTTGTAGTCGTTGTGAACCAGGCTCGCGGAGCCTCCGGCCGGCCTGTGGTCCGCGAGCCAGTCGTGAACCCGCTCCATGTCCGGCACGTCCTCGAGGCGAGCCTTCTCCCAGCGGCCGCGCCATCCCTCGATCTGCCGATCCACGAAGCCCGTCGGCTTTCCCAGGCCCTCGAGACCGAGCGACGCGTAGTCGACGGCGTGGAGATCGGCGAGGGCGTCGATAAGACCTTCACCAATCCGGCGCGCTGCATCCGCACGACCGGCGAACGCCTCCGGCATGGCGCGCCGGATGACGATCCCCCGCCTCCGTTCCATGACAAAAAAGGGAGCGCCCAGAACTATCGGGTCTTCGCAGAAGAGGATTGCTCGCGGAGCGGGTGCGAAGACCCGATGGAGAACAGATAACACGCGAAACTCCCGCCCCATGTCGTGCGCGCTCGGAGCGACCGGCCCCAGCGGCGGCCGGCGCAGCACGTACTCCTGCCCCTGGAAGTCGAGGAGGTAGGTGAGGTTCGCGGCCCCGCCCCCGAACTGGCGGACGCGGAGCGGGCGATCCGCTCCCGGCAGCTTGTCGCGGAGGTACTCTCCCAGGCGCTCCTCGTCGAGACGCTCGTCAGGGCGAACCTCGATCGTCTCGTCGCCGTCCCCGGGCATGACCCATTATCCCCCTGAGCTCTTTTTCGATTGGACCTTGGTCCCATTGCCAACGTTGGCCTCGCTTGCCAGAATGCGGCGAGGCATCGCCATGGGACGTGAGAGGATCCTGATTCTCGTTCTCGCCGCGGCTCTCGTGGCCTCGGCGGCTTCCGCCGACGAGGTCTTCCTCAAGAGCGGCGGCCGGTTGTCGGGCCGCATCGTCACGCGCACCGCGACCACGATCGAGGTGGACGTGGGGGCCGGCCGGATCGCAGTCCCCGCGTCGAGTGTCCTGCGCATCGAAGAGGGGCAGTCGGCGCTCCAGGTCTACGAAGCGCGCGCCGGCAAGGTCGCCCCCGGGGACGCACCGGGCTGGGTCGCCCTGGGAGACTGGGCCTCGGCGCAAGGCCTCGGCACGCAGGCGCGCGAGGCCTACCATCGGGCGCTCAGCGCGTCCCCCAACGACCCGCGCGCGAACGAGGCGCTGGGGAACGTGCAGGTGGGCGGCCGCTGGGTGAGCGAGGAGGACAGCTACCGGGAGCGCGGCTACGTCAAGTTCGAAGGCGAGTGGATCACCCCCGCCGAGCAGGAGGCGATCCTGCGCGAGCGCGCCGCGGAGTCCGCGCAGGAGAGCCAGCGCGCGGAGAGCGAAGCGCGCGTGCGCGAGGCGGAGGCGAAGGCGCAGGAAGCGGAGGCGCGGGCACGAAAAGCCGAAGCGGAGGCGTCGGAGGCCCAGGAGGCGAACGAGGGACTTCCGATGTGGTACGGCTGGGGCGCCGGCCCCGTGACCTGGCCTACGGGACCGGTCGTCGGCTACCCGGGCGTCACGCGGGTGCCGAGGTGAGAGCCGTGCGCGGGCGTTTCGTCCTCGCCGCGGCCGCGCTCCTCGCCGCCGAGGCCGTTTCGGCGCAGACGGTGGACGAGATCGTGGCCCGCTACGTGGCGGCGCGCGGCGGCCGGAAGGCGCTGGACGCGGTGCGCACGGTGCGCATGACGGGCCACGCGGTCGCGGGGCCCGGCCGGGAAGCGATCGTGCGGCGCGAGATCGCGCGCCCGGGCCGCATTCGCACCGAGTTCGAGTTCCAGGGAACGACGGGCGTCTACGTCTGGGACGGGACGACCGGCTGGCGCGTCTCCCCCCTCGACGGCAGCCTCGAGCCCGAGCCGCTCCCCGCCGAGGCGGCCGCCCTCTCCGCCGAGCAGGCCGACATCGACGGCCCGCTCGTCGATTGGAAGGCCAAGGGCCACACGGTGGACCTGGTGGGCAGCGAAGTGCTGCCCGGGGGCCCCGCGCACAAGCTGAGGGTCACGCTGAAATCGGGCGTCGTGCGTTACCTCTGGGTGGACTTCAAGAC
The DNA here is from genome assembly GCA_963742595.1 of uncultured Acidobacteriota bacterium. GTDB lineage: Bacteria > Acidobacteriota > Vicinamibacteria > Fen-336 > Fen-336 > CAVPGH01. Next base: position 1,857,022 of record CAVUMT010000005.1, read on the forward strand.
CGGCCTCATGGTGCGGTCGGAATCGACGCGAAAGGTGCGCGGGCACGAGATAGCGCTCGAGACGGTCTTCGGCGACTACCGCCCGGCGGCGGGCGTCGCCTTCGCGCGCTCGATCGACATCGGCGTGCGAGGCCGGCCGCAGCGGCTGCGCATCACCGTGGACAGCGTGGAAACGAACCCGGCGAACCCGGCGATCGACGATTCGCGATTCTCCATGCCGCGCTGATCCCGTGACGGCTCGCCGCGCCGTGGCAAACGCCGCTTCGCGGGACTAGACTTCGGCCACCATGGAACACGTCCTCGCCCTCGATCAGGGGACCACCAGCTCGCGCACCATCCTCTTCGACCGCGAAGGCCGGCCGGCGTTCACGGCGCAGCGCGAGTTCCGACAGATCTTTCCGAGCCCCGGCTGGGTCGAGCACGATGCCGAGGAGATCTGGACGAGCCAGATCGCGACCGCGGTGGAAGTCCTCGGCAAGGCCAACCTCCGGCCGCGGGACGTGGCCGCGGTCGGCATCACCAACCAGCGCGAGACCACGGTCGTGTGGGACAGCGAGGACGGCCGGCCCGTGGCCAACGCCATCGTCTGGCAGGACCGCCGCACCGCCGGGTTCTGCGACAAGCTGCGCGCGGAGGGCGTCGAGGACCTCGTCCGCGAGCGCACGGGCCTCGTCCTCGACGCGTATTTCTCGGCCACGAAGATCCGCTGGATCCTCGACAACGTGCCGGGCGCGAGGGTCCGGGCCGAGGCGGGGAAGCTCCGGTTCGGGACGGTGGACAGCTGGCTCGTCTACCGCCTGACGAGCGGGCGGCTCCACGTCACGGATCCCAGCAACGCCTCGCGAACCCTGCTGTTCAACATCCGCACCGGCGACTGGGACGACGAGCTCTTGCGCATCTTCGGCGTCCCTCGCAGCGTCCTGCCCGAAGTCCGCGCCTCCAGCGAGGTCTACGGCGAGGTGTCGACGAGCCTCGGGCTCCAGGGCACGCCGATTGCCGGGATCGCGGGCGATCAGCAAGCGGCGCTCTTCGGCCAGCGCTGCTTCGGGGCGGGCATGGCGAAGAACACGTACGGGACCGGGTGCTTCCTCCTCCAGAACACGGGCGAGAAGCCGGTCGCTTCGCGCCACAAGCTCCTGACCACGATCGCCTGGAAGCGGGACGGCCGGCTGCACTACGCGCTCGAAGGCAGCGTCTTCATCGGGGGGGCGGTCGTGCAGTGGCTTCGCGACGGCCTGGGCATCATCAAGGCGGCCAGCGAAGCGGACGCCCTCGCCGCCACCGTCCCCGACAGCGGCGGGCTCTTCCTGGTGCCCGCGTTCGCGGGTCTGGGCGCGCCCCACTGGGACCCGTACGCGCGCGGCGTGCTCGTCGGGATCACGCGGGGCACCACCGCGGGGCACGTGGCCCGCGCCGCCCTCGAGGCCATCGCCTTCCAGGTCGCCGACCTCCTCGACGCCATGCAGTCGGACTCCGGAGCGGCGCTGCCCGGAGCTGCGCGTGGACGGAGGGGCCTCGATGAGCGCGATCCTGCTCCAGATGCAGGCGGACCTCCTGGGCCGTCCGGTGGTCCGCGCGGCCCAGACCGAGACGACGGCCCTCGGGGCCGCCTATCTGGCCGGGCTGGCCGTAGGTTTCTGGAAGGACGACGCGGCCCTGGCCGGGCATGCGAAGGCGGGCCACCGCGTAGAGCCGAAGATGGAGCGCGGCGCGCGCCCGCAGCCTCCGCGAGCGCTGGAACGCCGCGGTCGAGCGGGCCAAGCGTTGGGAGATCCCGTCCGATGAACCGTGACGAGATGCTGAGCCAGGTCGTCACTCGCGACCGGCCCTGGGACGTCGTGGTCGTAGGGGGCGGAGCCACGGGAGTGGGAGTGGCCATCGATGCCGCCGCCCGCGGGTACGAGGTCCTCCTTCTCGAGCAGCACGACTTCGGCAAGGGCACGTCGAGCCGAAGCACCAAGCTCGTCCACGGCGGGGTGCGCTACCTCGAGCAGGGAAACGTGGCCCTGGTCATGGAGGCCCTGCGCGAGCGCGGCCTCCTCCGCCAGAACGCGCCCCACCTCGTGAGCGACCTCGCCTTCGTGGTGCCGAACTACGAGTGGTGGGAAGCGCCCTTCTACGGCATCGGCCTCAAGGTCTACAACGCCCTCGCCGGCAAGTACGGCTTCGGGGCCTCCGAGATCCTCTCCCGCGAGGAGACCCTGGCGCGCCTTCCCACGATCCGGACCGAGGGCCTCCGGGGCGGCGTCGTGTACTACGACGGCCAGTTCGACGACGCCCGCCTCCTGGTCAACATGGCGGCCACCGCCTGCGAGCAGGGCGGAACCCTGCTGAACTACGCGCCCGTCATCGCCCTCCTCCGCGGGAACGACGGCTTCGTGGACGGGGTCCGCGGCCGCGACCTGGAGAGCGGCCGCGAGTTCGAGGCCCGCGCCCGCATCGTGGTGAACGCCGGAGGTCCCTTCTGCGACGCCGTGCGCCGAATGGCCGACCCCGACGCCGCCCCGATGATCAGCCCGAGCCAGGGTATCCACCTGGTGTTCAGCGGCGACTTCCTCTCGAGCCGGAGCGCCATCATGGTGCCGCACACCCGGGACGGGCGGGTCATGTTCGCCATCCCCTGGCACGGGCACGTCGTGGTGGGCACCACCGACACGGCCATCGAGACACCGGTGCTCGAACCGAAGCCGACGGAGGAAGAGATCGAGTTCATCCTGGAGACCGCGGGCCGCTATCTCAGCAGGCCTCCCACCCGCAAGGACGTCCTCTCCGTCTTCGTCGGGATCCGGCCGCTCGTGCGCTCGCGCGACGCCTCGAGCACGGCCGCGCTCTCCCGCGATCACACGATCCAGATCGACCCCTCCGGCCTGCTCACGATCACGGGCGGCAAGTGGACCACCTACCGGAACATGGCCGAGGACTGCGTCAACCAGGCGGCCGAGCTCGCGGGCCTCCCCGAGCGCCGCAGCCCGACCAAGCACCTCAACATCCACGGCTTCCACCGGCACGCCGAGAAGTTCGGCGCGCTCGCCGTCTACGGCTCCGACGCCCCCGCGATCCACGAGCTGATGCAGGCGCAGCCGACGCTCAAAGCACCCCTCGCACCCCGCGCTGCCCTACACGGGGGCCGAGGTGGTCTGGGCGGCGCGCGCCGAGATGGCGCGGAGCGTCGAGGACGTCCTGGCCCGCCGGACGCGCGCGCTCTTCCTGAACGCGCGCGCCGCCATCGCGGCCGCGCCGCGCGTGGCGGAGCTCATGGCGGGCGAGCTTCGACGTGACGCCACGTGGGCCGAGAGCCAGGTCCGCGATTTCGGAGCGCTGGCCCAAGGCTATCTCGTGCACTAGCGGTGACGAAGCCCCCGGCTGCGCCTTCCGGCCCCGAGGGGCCGAAACGCTTCCCCTTCCGCCGGCGGCTGGCGCAGCCCTCGCACGACTACCGCACGGCCATCGGGAGATGGCTCGCCCGCGGCGAGTCCCTCGACGACCACGCGGGCCAGCAGGTCGCGACCCACCCCTGGTGGAGGGTGATCTGGCTGACCGGCGTCGACTATTTCTCGACGCTCGGCTACCAGCCGGGCATAGCCCTCCTCGCGGCGGGAGCGGTGGCCCCCATCGCCACGGTGATCCTGGTCCTGGTCACGCTCTTCGGCGCGCTGCCCGTCTACGCGCACGTGGCCGGCCGCAGCTACGCGGGACAGGGCTCGATCGCGATGCTCGAGAACCTGCTGTCGGGCTGGAAGGGCAAGTTCCTGGTGCTCGTCCTGCTCGGCTTCGCGGCCACGGACTTCGTGATCACGATGACGCTCTCCGCCGCCGACGCCGCCAAGCACGCGATCGAGAACCCGTTCCTCCACACCCTCCTCGGCGAGTACCAGCTCTCGATCACCCTCGCGATCCTGGCCGTGCTCGCCGCGGTGTTCCTGAAGGGCTTCCGGGAGGCCATCGGCCTCGCCGCGGCCGCCGCTCTCCCCTACCTCGTCCTGAACCTCGTCGTCCTCGGCCGCGGCGCGTGGGAGGTGATGACGCACCCAGCGCTCCTCGCGGACTGGCGCTCGGCCCTTGCCGCGAAGGGTGACTTCTCGCTCGTCGCCGCGGGCGCGCTCCTCGTGTTCCCCAAGCTCGCCCTGGGCCTGAGCGGGTTCGAGACCGGCGTCACGGTGATGCCGCTGGTCGACGGCGGCGACGCGGACCGGGAGTACACGCCGCGCACGGGCGAAGCGCCCCGGGGCCGCGTGGCCAACACGCGGAAGCTCCTCCTCACCGCGGCCGCGATCATGAGCGTCCTGCTCGTCCTCTCGAGCTTCGTCACCACGCTGCTGATAGCGCCCGCGGACTACGCGGAGGGCGGCAAGGCTTCCGGCCGCGCCATCGCCTTCCTGGCGCACAAGTACCTCGGGAGCGTCTTCGGCACCGTGTACGACGCCTCGACGATCCTCATCCTCGGACTCGCGGGTGCGTCGGCCATGGCCGGGCTCCTCAACCTGATCCCCCGCTACCTGCCGCGCTTCGGCATGGCTCCCCGCTGGGCCTCGCTCTCCCGGCCGCTCGTGCTCGTGCTGTTCGCGGTCGACGTCGTGGTCACCTGGGTCTTCGACGCGGACGTGGAGGCGCAGAGCGGCGCCTACGCCACGGGAGTCCTCGTCCTGATCCTGTCCGCCGCCTTCGCCACGACGCTCGGGCTCTGGCGCGAGCGCCGGCGGGGCCTCGCCGTCGGCAGCGGTGTCATCTGTCTCGTGTTCGCCTACACCCTGGCCGACAACTGCGTGGAGCGCCCCGACGGGCTGATCATCGGCAGCATCTTCACTGTTCTCCTGATGCTCGCGAGCGCGCTCAGCCGCTCCATCCGCTCCGTGGAGCTTCGCGTCCCGCACGGGTTCTTCACCGACGTCGAGAGCTGGCGGATGGGACCGGAGATCACCGACAAGAAGGTCCACCTGGTGCCCATCCGGACGTCCTCGGCGGAGGCCCGGCGCCAGAAGAGGGCGGAGATCGACAGGCACTACAACGTCCGCGGACCCGTCCTGTTCCTCCACGTCAACCTGCTCGATAACCGCAGCGAGTTCCAGGCACCCCTCGAGGTGACCCTCCGGAAGGACGGCGACGACTACGTGGCCGAGGTCTACGGCGCCATCGCCATCGCCAACACCGTCGCCTACGTCAGCGAAGCCATCGACCCCATCTCGATCTTCGTCGGGCTCACCCGGCGGGGCCTCATGTCGCAGGCCGCTCGCTATCTGCTCTTCGGCGAGGGCGAGACGGGCCTCATGGTCTACACGATCCTCCTGCGCTACTGGGATTGGACCCCGGAGGACGACGTCAGGCCGCGGATCTTCCTGATGAGCGATTGAGCTTCGGGCGGCGCGCGGTCACGGATCGCGCCGCGCCTTCAGGATCTCGCGGGACACCACGAGCCGGTGCACCTCGTCGGGGCCGTCGTAGATCCGCGCGGCCCGCCCCTGCCGCCACATGAAGGCGAGGGGCGTGTCGTCGGAGACCCCGAGGCCGCCGTGGACCTGGATCGCCCGGTCGAGCACGTCCATGAGCACCTTCGCCCCGAAGAACTTGATGAGCGAGATGTCCACGCGCGCGGCCTTCGCCCCCTCCTGGTCGATCCTCCAGGCCGCGTGGAGGGTGAGGAGGCGGGCGGCCTGGATCTCGGCCGCGCTGTCCGCGATCCAGTTCTGGACGGTCTGCTTCTCCGCGAGCGGTCCGCCGAAGGCGTGGCGCGCTGCGCGCCTGGTCGCACATCATCTCGAAGGCGCGCTGGGCCTGGCCGAGCCAGCGCATGCAGTGGTGGATCCGGCCGGGGCCGAGGCGGGCCTGGGCGATCGCGAAGCCCTGCCCGGGCTCGCCGAGCACGTTCTCGACGGGCACGCGCACGTTCTCGTAAGCGCAGCTCCCAGTGGCCCGGGTCCGGTCTGGTGCCCCATCACCGAGATCGGCCGCACGAGCGTCGAGCCCCGGCGTGTCGGTGGGAACGACGATCTGGCTGTAGCGACGGGACGGCGGGCGCCTCGGGGTCGGTCGCGGCCATGACGATCCCGAAGGCGGAGCCGTTGGCGTTCGAGCTGAACCACTTGTGGCCGTTGATCACCCAGTCGCCGCCGTCGCGGATCGCGGTGGTCCGAAGGTCCGTGGGGTCGGCGCCGCTCACCTCCGGCTCCGTCATGCCGAAGAACGAGCGCACCTCGCCTTTCTGCAGCGGCCAGAAGAACCGCTGCTTCTGCTCGGGCGTGCCGAAGTGCCAGAGGATCTCCGCGTTTCCGCTGTCGGGGGCGTTCGAGCCGAAGATCCGCGGGGCGAAGTAGGACCGGCCGATGACCTCGTTGAGCAGGCCGTAGTCGGCGACGGAGAGGCCCATGCCTCCCGCGTCCTTGGGCAGGTGGCCCGCCCAGACGCCCATCGCTTGCGCCTTCTTCTGCAGCGCACGGATGTCCGCGTGGTCCTCGACACACTCCGGGAAGTGCTCCTCTTCCCAGCGGAGCCACTCCGACTCTCTAGGATGGACGCGGGTGTCGAGGAACTCGCGGATCCTGTCCCGCAGCTCCTGGATCTCCGGACGGATCGCGAAGTCCATGCACGCCCCTTGCTGGTGGCGGAGTATCGCCGGAAGGAGCGCCTCGAGTAAACTCGCGCTCCGCATGGCTCTGACAACGCACGCGACGACGCCACCGCTGGCGACGTTCTTCGCCGCGTCCGCCGTCCTCATGGCAGTCCTGTCGTTGCTCGGTCCCCCTCCCCGCCCCGGCCACGCCTCGACGCCAGGGCCGCGGGCGGGTGCGGACCGCGACGTGCGGATCCTGCGCGATACCTGGGGCGTCCCCCACGTCTTCGGCAAGACGGACGCGGACGCGGCGTACGGCCTCGCGTGGGCGCATGCCGAGGACGACTTCGGGACGATCCAGAGCCGGCTCCTCGCCGCGCGGGGCCGGCTGGCGAGCGAGGCGGGGAGCGAGGCCGCGCCGAGCGACTACGTCGTGGCCCTGCTGCGCGTGCGCGAGACGGTGGACGCGAAGTACGCGACCGATCTCTCCCCGGGAACGCGGGCCGTGTGCGAGGCCTACGCGGAGGCGATCAACCGCTACGCGGCGCTCCATCCCAGCGCAGGCGCTCGCCGCCCTCTACCCCGTCACGGGCCAGGACGTCGTCGCGGGGTTCGTCCAGGCGCTCCCCTTCTTCTTCGACTTCGACAAGGTCCTCCAGGAGCTCATGGGCGACGCGCGCCTGCGCCCGGTCTCGCGAAAGGGACTGACGACGGCCGCCTCGACGGAAGGCGACGGACAGCCCGAGAGGGTCGAACACGATCGCCGTCGCCCCCTCCCGTTCCGCCGACGGCTTCACCCGTCTCGCCGTGAACTCGCACCAGCCCTGGGACGGGCCGTTCGCCTGGTACGAGGCCCACGTCCAGAGCGAGGAAGGCTGGGACATGGCGGGCGGGGTCTTCCCCGGCGCGCCCGTCATCCTCCACGGCCACAACCGCGACCTCGGCTGGGCGTTCGTCGGTGAACCACCCCGACCTCGCGGACGTCTACGTCCTGGACATCAACCCCGAGAACCCCAACCAGTACCGGTTCGACGGGGTCTGGCGCGATCTCGAGAGAAAGACCGCTCCCCTCACGGTCCGTCTCTTCGGCAAGTTCCGCTGGACCTTCGAGCGCGAGGTCCTCTGGTCCGTCCACGGGCCCGTCGTGCGGCGTCCCCACGGCACGTACGCCCTCCGCTACGCGAACCTCGGGGACATCCGTGGGATCGAGAGCTGGTTCCGGATGAACAAGGCGCGGAACCGCGAGGAGTGGGAGGACGCGCTGCGCCTCGGGGGCATCCCGAGCTTCGACGTGGGCTACGCGGACCGCGAGGGCCACATCGAGTACCTGTACAACGCGCGCCTCCCCCGCCGCGCGGAAGGCTACGACTGGCGGCAGTACCTTCCGGGCGACACGAGCGAGACGCTCTGGACGGAGTACCTGCCCTTCGACGAGCTGCCGCGCGTCGTGGATCCGCCGTCCGGGTTCGTGGCGAACGCGAACAGCACGCCCTTCGCGGTGACGACCGGGACCGGCAACCCCGACCCCGCCCGTTACTCGAAGACCTTCGGCATCGAGACGCACCTGACGAACCGCGCCCTGCGTGCCCTAGAGCTCCTTGGAAAGGACGAGGCGATCACACGAGAGGACTTCGAGCGCTACAAGTTCGACACGGCGTACTCGTCCCGCTCGACCACGGCCATCCGTTTGCAGTCGCTGCTCGCCGGTCCCCCTCCGGCCGATCCTCTCGCACGGCAGGGATTCGAGCTCCTCAAAGCCTGGGACCTGAATACCGACCTCGCGAACCCCGCGGCCGCCCTCGCGGTCATGACGGCGAGCCCGCCCCACGACAACCGGCCGAAGCCGATCGCCCCCGACGAGCTCGTGCGCCGCCTGGAGCGGTCGGCTCACGAGCTCCAGCGCGCTCTTCGGCCGCCTCGACGTGCCCTGGGGCGAGGTGAACCGCCTGCGCCGCGGCGAGGTCGACCTGCCGCTCGGCGGGGCCCCCGATACCCTACGGGCGATCTACACGCGGCGCGACGCGGACGGCCGCCGTCGCGCCGTGGGCGGAGACAGCTACGTGCTGCTCGTGGAGTGGGACCGCGCGGGCCAGGTCTCCTCCCGGTCGGTCCACCAGTACGGGAGCGCGACGAGCCACCCGCGGTCGCCCCACTACGCGGACCAGGCTCCGATGTTCGCGCGCTACGAGACGAAGCCCGTCTACCTCACGCAGGCGGACGTCCGGATGCACCTCACGCGCGAGTACCGGCCGGGAGGCCCGGACATCCCATCAGTAGCCTGTCACTAAGGGTGTCGCGCGGCGCTACGCCGACCGCGGCGGCAGATCGATCGGCACCGGGTCCGCGCGCCAGATGTCGCGACAGTAGTCGGCGATGGAACGATCCGACGAGAAGCGCCCCATCCGTGCCGTGTTCAGGATCGACATGCGCGTCCAGCGGGACGGATCGAGGTAGGCGCGCTCCACGTCCGCCTGCCGGTCGACGTAGGAGCGGAAGTCGGCGAGCAGCAGCCAAGGGTCGTCGCCGAGCAGCGAGTCGACGAGGGGGCGGAAGAGCGAGTCGTCTCCCCGGGCGAACGTTCCGTCCGCGAGCGCGTCGATGACGGCCCGCAGCTCCGGGTCGCCCTCGTAGCGCTCCCGGGGACGGTAGCCCGCGGCGCGCAGCGCCTGGATCCCCTCGACGGTCAGACCGAACAGGAAGAAGTTCTCCTCCCCCACCGCCTCGCGGATTTCCACGTTGGCGCCGTCGAGCGTCCCGATGGTGAGCGCTCCGTTCATGGCGAACTTCATGTTGCCGGTTCCGGAGGCCTCCTTGCCCGCCGTGGAGATCTGCTCCGACAGCTCCGCGGCCGGGAAGATCGGCATGCAGTTCCGGACGTTGTAGTCCGGGAGGAAGGCCACCCGCAGCCGGGCGCCGGTAACGGGGTCGGCGTTCAGCACCTCGGCCACGGAGTGGACGAGCTTGATCATCAGCTTCGCCATGCGGTAGCCGGGGGCGGCCTTGCCGCCGAAGACGACCGTGCGTGGCGGGCCCTCCGTCCCGGGCTCGCGCCGCAGCCTCTGCCAGAGCGCGATCACGTGCAGCACGTTCAGGTGCTGGCGCTTGTACTCGTGGATCCGCTTGACCTGCACGTCGAACAGGCTGTCCGGGTCAGAGCGTACGCCCGCCCGCGCTTCGATCACCGCGGCGAGGTCCGCCTTGTTGGCGCGCTTCACCTTCCGCCACTCCGCCGCGAAGGCCGCGTCCGCGGCGAGCGGCTCCAGCGCGCGCAGCCGCTCGAGGTCGCGCGGCCAGTCGTCCCCGATCGCCTCCGTCACCAGGCGGGCGAGGCGCGGGTTCGCCAGCACCAGGAAGCGCCGGGGCGTGACCCCGTTCGTGACGTTCACGAACTTCTCCGGCCACAGCTCGTGGAAATCGCGCAGCACGTCGGCCTTCAGGAGTTCCGTGTGCAGGGCGGCGACGCCATTGATGCGGTGGCTGCCCACGCTCGCCAGGTGGGCCATCCGCACCGAGCGCCCGCCCGTCTCGTCGATCAGGCTGAGGCGGGCGGCGCGCCCGTCGTCCCCCGGGTAGCGGCTCCGCACCTCGTCGAGGAAGCGGCGGTTGATCTCGTAGACGATCTCGAGATGTCGGGGGAGCGTCGCCCCGAAGATCTCGACCGGCCACTTCTCGAGCGCCTCGGGCAGGAGGGTGTGGTTGGTGTAGGCGAACGTCCGTCGCGTGATCTCCCACGCCTGCTCCCACGCCACCTGGTGGACATCCACCAGCAGGCGCATCAGCTCGGCCACCGCCACCGCCGGGTGGGTGTCGTTCAACTGCGCCGCGAACTTCTCGTCGAACCGGTCGAGGGGGGCCCCCTTCTGCAGGTGGATGCGGATCATGTCCTGCAGCGCGCAGGACACGAAGAAGTACTGCTGCTCGAGCCGGAGGCGCTTGCCGCTCGTCCTCTCGTCGTTCGGGTAGAGCACCTTCGTGATGTTCTCGGAGTCCACCTTCTGGTCGACGGCGCCCCAGTAATCGCCCACGTTGAAGGCGGCGAAGTCGAACGACTCGGCCGCTTCCGCCTTCCACAGCCGCAGCAGGTTGGCGGTGCCGTTCTGGTAGCCGAGGATCGGCGTGTCGTAGGCGACGCCGCGCACCACGCGCTCGGGGTGCCAGCGCACGAAGTAGTCCCCCGCCCCTCCCGCGCCGGGCTCGGTGCGCCCGCCGAGCCCCACCTCGAAGGTGATCTCGGGCCGCGGGATCTCCCAGGGGTTGCCGAGGGCCAGCCACTTGTCGGTCTTCTCGACCTGCCAGCCGTCGTGGATGAGCTGGTCGAAGATGCCGAACTCGTAGCGGATCCCGTAGCCGATCGCGGGGATCGCGAGCGTCGCCAGCGAGTCCATGTAGCACGCGGCGAGGCGGCCGAGGCCGCCGTTGCCGAGCCCCGGCTCCTCCTCCTGGGCGAGGAGCTGGTCGAAGTCGTAGCCGAGCTCGGACATCGCCTGCCGCGTCTCGGGCTCGACACCGATGTTCAGCAGGTTGTTGGCGAGGTGGGGCCCCAGCAGGAACTCGGCCGACAGGTAGCAGACCGTCCGGCTCGCCTTGCGGTAGTACGTCTCGCTGGTCACGGCCCAGCGCCGCTGCACCTCCCGCCGCGCCCCGATCGCGAGGGCCAGGTAGAGGTCGTTGCGCGTCGCGCTCTCGGGGAAGCGCCCGAGCGACCGGAGGAGCGCGTCCTTGAACTCCCGCTTGACGACCTCGACGAGTCGAGGGTCCATGGCGGCCGCTATGGCTCGACTGCGGTCCGATTCAGCCCGCTTGGGAGAAGCTGATCTGGGCCTTCTCGCAGTAGAGCGAAGCCTTCAGCCGCTGAACGTCATCGTCACCGGCGACGTCCAGGCGATGGATGCCCAGCCCCTGTAACTCCAGGCGCCAAAACTCCTCCCGTCCCGTCGGCCGCAGAAGCGCGAGCGCGCCGGTCAGCTCCCGGTCTGGACCGTTCTCACGCTCGATCACGAACCGATTGAACCACTTCTGCAGGCTCTCCGCTCTGGCGCTGGGGACGGTGAAGACCACGTCGCCCACGTCCGTGCGGGGCGAGCCGGTTGCTTCACGCCCGGGATCCGAGGCGAGCTCGAGCTTGACCACGACCGGCAAGATCGCGCTCACATACTGCGCGGAAGCGATGTCGCCGACCTCCAGCCGAAACGTGTTGGCCTTCCAGCTTCGGATGGGTCCCGTTGGCGGAGCCGATCCGCTGCCCCTCTCCTGCCGTCCGATCTCCTTGGCCTGGAGCCGAACCGTGATCGACGCCGCGTCCCTGCTGTTGGCGGCGAGCGCGGGGAACGCGACTTCCTTGATCCGGGCGCCTGTGAACGTCTGGCGCCAGAGGATCCGCCGGTCCCTGTCGACGGTGAGGAGAGTGACCTGACGCGACGACCCGGTGCCCTGCAGCGACTCCTTGATCCAGTCCTGGCCCGGTCGGAGAAGCCCTCCCCCCACCGAGACTTGGAGGTCCTCGTACGCCACTCCCTCGAGGTACTTGTCGAGACCCGACTTCCCGGTGTTCGCCTTCACGACCCCGGCGATACTGCCGCCGGAGGGGTCATCGACCCGACCCGCGAACGCGCCATCCAGCTCCAGCGCGAACGAGTGGGTCGGCACCGTGGGCCGCGCCACCGCAGCGCGGCTCCCTGCGGCCTGCCCCGCGGCTTCGGCCTGCTCGGACAGCCACGAGCTCCCGGCCAGGGCCAGGGACGCCTCTCCGACCGACTTCAGGAACGCACGTCTATCCTTCGGCATACCGGACCTCCCGATCGTCCGCCGAGTTTCCGTGGGGTCCCGTACGACACGCGGGACGGCTGGTCGAGACGGGCTAGTCCGCTCCTCCGTCATTGACGGCCCGGGCCAGGGGCCGGTAGCGTCGCCGCCATCGCCCCGCCGCCGTTTTCGACACTCTGGACGAGCGCGAGATGTCCCTGCGCGTCGATCGTGTAGACGTTGAGGCTCGCCAGCGAGACGCCTGGGGACGAGGAGTTGGATACGTAGAGGAACCGTCCGGACGGGTGGAACAGCAGGCGCGCGGCGTACCCCGGACCGGTGACGGTATCCAGGAGCGCGAGGTTCCCATCATCGCTCATCGAAAACAGCCGGACCTCGTACTGCCAGGGCGATTGCGGTGGCCCAACGGGCGGACGCGGCAACTCCATACTCATCGCAACGAGAGTCCCGGTGCTCGGTACCGCTGCCGATGATCCCCCCGGCACCGAGCAACGACGTCACCTCACCCATCTCACCGGTGAGGTCGATCGCCTCCCGCCACAGGACCGCGGAGGTGGTTTGCAGCACGTGCCGGGCGTGCTCCAGCCAGCGACCGAGGACGATGTCGTCGTGCAGGACGGCGGGTGCACTGGCCGGGGTCACCGAGATGAAGTAGCCGCCGACGTTCCCGTTGCGGTCGCGTGCGACACCGGCGAGTTCGGGATGTTCGGCGATGATCGTCCGACTGACGGCCCACCACTCGCCGTGACCGACGGCGTCGAGGACGGCGCCGATCCGATCCGAGTCGCCCGGGCGGATCGTGTCGATGTGGTACCGGCTGCCGACGTCGACGGAGAAGCCCCATCGCACCTGCTGGTCGACGACGAGGTGCTGGAGGTCGGTGGACAGTGAGAACTGTCCGGCGATCGCCCGCCGGTAGAGGTGTTCGGCGATGCGGCGCGCAGGTTCGCCTCGCCGACCGGATCGCGGTGGCAGGGCAAGGCGCGCACCGCCTGAGCGACGACCGCGTCCATCGCGACGCCTTCGGCGAGGGGCTCACAGAACGAACGGTCGGCGAGCCATTTGAAGTCGTCGTATCCGTCGCGGTGCGGGCAAGACGGCACCGAGGAGCTCGGCCGTCGTCACGCGGGCGAGCGCAGCGACCGTCAGGACCTCGTATCGATCACGGTCTGCTTCGCTGCCCATCAACCGCCCAGCGAGTTCGGCGACCGAACCGGTTGTACCCGTGCTCGCCCCGAGCACCACGGCCAACGGCGATCCGTGACTGGTGCGCACGAGATCGGCGACCAACGCCGGATCGTGCACGCCGTGCCGACGGGCGAGGTCGGCGAGCTGGTTGCGGCCGAGACCGTCGAGCTCGAACACCCGCACGTTCCGTCCCAGCCGTGGTCGAACCATCCACGCGACGGTCTCGCTCGCGGCGCCGATGAGCACGATCGTGGAGTCGGGCAGGTCCGGGATGACCAGGTCGCGCAGGTGGCTGTCGAGCGAGCTGATCAGCTCGTACGAATCGAGCACGATCAGGGCCGGCTCCGTGCCCAGGTCGCCGACCGCGTCGTCGATCGACTCCGGGAACGGCGGCAGGTCGCGGCCTTCGATCCACACCACTCGGTACCCCGAGGCGCCGCGCGGCGAGACGACCTCGCGGGCAACAGGGCGCTCTTGCCGATGCCGCCGGCCCGGTGACGTGCACCACGTTGTGGTCGAGATCGCCCGCCAGCAGACGGTCGAACCAGGCCAGTTCCGCCGCTCGCCCGACGAAACGCACGCGGTCGCGCTGATCGGCCCGATCGCGGCAACGTGGCCATCGAGCGACGATAACCCACGCCTGTGCAGGACGCCGGGGGACGCTCGGCCGTTACGGCACGAGTGCGGTGTAGTCGACGTCGGGCCAGGTCCCACCGGTCGCGCCGATCGCGTCACGCATGACGTTGCGGAAGCCGGTGCTGTAGCCGTCGAAGGTTCCGTTGACCAGGATGCACCACGTGTAGCCGTCACTCTGGTGCACGACCATCGTCCGCACCATCGGCAACGAGCCGGTGTGGCCGATGTCGATGCCGCCGTCCCACACGAACAGTCCGTAGCCGTAGTACTCCGTCGGGCTCCAGATCGCCGACTGCGGCACGACCATCGAGAACATCGTCTCCGGGGAGACCAACGGGGTGGCCGAGTTGCCCGGAAACAGAGAGTCGACGATCCGCACGAGGTCGTAGGGCGTGGCGATGAGCTGGCCGGCCGGGCCGATCGCATCGAGGAACAGCGGGTTCTGGCCGGTCGCCAACGGGTCGGCGTGGTGCACCACGTCGCCCGGCGCGGTCACGCCCGGATGCCCGAGCGCGACGTCGGTGATGCCGAGCGGTTCGAGCGTGACCCGCTGCACCACGTCGAACCACGTGCCTTCGCCGAGCGTCTCGAGCACCTCGCCGAGCAAGCAGAAGTTGGCGTTCGCGTAGCGGTAGTTGCCGGGAGCGTGGATCAGCGGCTTGGCCAGCGCGTGCGCCGACCAGTTCGGCACAGCTCGCCGCACCGATCGGCCCCAACGGCGGCTTCGGGTTGAGCCCGCTCGTGTGGCTCAGGAGTTGACGGACCGTCACCTCGTCGAAGCGCCGGTCGTACCCGTCGGGCAGCACCAGGTCCCCGGCGAGCACGTCGACCACCCGGGCCTCGAGATCGATGCGGCCTTGTTCAGCGAGGCGCATCACCGTGGTCGCGGTGATCACCTTCGTGAGGCTGGCCAGGTTGAAGCGGGAGGAATAATCGACGGGCGCACCCGTCGCCGTATCGCGGGTGCCGTACGTCTGGGCGTAGACGAGCTCGCCGTCGTGGGCGACGGCGAGCGACACCCCGGCGAGGTTGCGGCGGCCGATGAACGCGGTGATGACGTCGTCGAACAGCGGCCACGCCGCCGCCTGGTTGGCAGCACCGGTCGGCGCCTGCGCCGGCGCCGAACCGAGCACGACCGACGGCGGCACGGTGGGCGCCTCGGCGCACCGTCGGGACCGGAACGTCCACGATGGCCGGCCGGGAGGTCGAGGTCAGCGGGACGGTCGTCGACGTCGGCGATGGGCTGATCGTCGTCGGCGCGGTCGGCGGCGTCGTGGAGGTGCCGACATCGTCGTGGAGGTCGCCGACATCGTCGTCGTGTCGGTCGACCGCCGTGGCCGCCGTCGGCGCCGCGGTCGACGTGGAGCCGGCGGTCGACGCCGCCACCGAGGTGGTCGGCGATGCCGTCAGCAAGCTCGGCGAGCTCGCCGCGTCGGTGCTCGAGCTGCATGCCGATGCGAGCAGGCCCAGGCTTGCGAGCACGAGCCAGCGGGCGCGCGAAGACCGCGGAGACGAAGCGACGATGACCGACAAGCTACCGACCCGCGCCTGCCGAATCTCGGCGGCCGGCGTCACGCCAGGCGGGCGACCAGTTCGGCGAGCGGCTCGCGGAAGTCACGCATCAGCGGCACGCCGGCGTCGCGCAGCACGGCGTTGTCGAGCACGCTGTTGGCCGGGCGCGGCGCGGGGCGGGGCGGCTGGAGGTCGGCGGTGGCGATCGGTTCCACCATCTCCGGATCGAGGCCGGCGGCGGCGACGACCTCGCGAGCGAACTCGAACCAGCTGACCACGCCCTGGTTCGTCGCGTGGATGACACCCGACAGAGTCGGCAGTGACGATCGCGACCAGCTGTGCGGCGAGGTCGGCCGTGATCGTCGGGTGCCCGATCTGGTCGTCGACGAACTGCAGCTTCGGCCGTTCGTCGGCCAGACGAAGCACGGTCTTGGCCATGTTGGCACCGAACTCACCGCACACCCACGAGGTGCGCACGACCGAAGCCCGGTCACCGCAGCTGGAGGGCAGCTCGCTCACCGGCGAGCTTCGTCGAGCCGTACACGGACACGGGGTTCGGAGCGTCGCTCTCCACGTACGGGCCTGGCTTGGAGCCGTCGAAGACGTAGTCCGTGCTGATGTGCACGAGACGCGCACCGACCCCGACGCATCCGTCGACGATGTGCTGTACGGCCGTCGCGTTCGTCGCCTGCGCCCGCTCCACGATCGGACTCGCAGGCGTCGACCGCGGTCCAGGCCGCGCAGTTCACGACGACATCCGGACGGAACTCGTTGCAGAGCCCGATCACGGCATCGCGGTCCGTGATGTCGAGACCCTGGTGGCCGACGGCGAGCACTTCGTGGCCCGCCGTGGTCCACACGATCGCCGGCGTCGCGGCCGAGCTGCCCGTTGCCCCCGGTGACGAGGATGCGCTGCAGCACCGATCAGCCGACGGGGGTGCGATCGAAGGCGGCACGCTCCTTGAGCGGCTCCCACCAGGCGCGGTTGTCGCGGTACCAGCCACCGTGTCCTCCAACGCCTCGTCGAGTCGTCCGGACGTGCTCCAACCGAGCGCTGCGATCTTGTCGGTCGTGATCGAGTAGCGACGATCGTGACCGAGCCGATCCTCGACGGGCTGGATGCAGCTCTCGTCGCGACCGGTGAGCGCCAGCAACCGGTGCGTCAGCTCGTGGTTGGTGATCTCGTTGTCGGCACCGATGTTGTAGGTCTCGCCGATCACGCCGGGCGCAGCACCAGATCGACCGCACGCACGTTGTCGTCCACGTAGAGCCAGTCGCGCACGTTGCAGGCCGTCGCCGTACAGCGGGACCTTCACACCGTCCAGCAGGTTCGTGGTGAACAGCGGGATCACCTTCTCCGGGAACTGGTACGGCCCGAAGTTGTTGCTGCAGCGCGTGACGACGACGGGAAGCCCGTACGTCGTGTGGTAGCTGACAGCGCGATCAGGTCGCTGACCCGCCTTGGCCGCCGAGTACGGCGACGCGGGTCGAGTGGGTCGGTCTCGCTCGAAGCGAGCCCGACGTCGATCGAGCCGTAGACCTCGTCGGTGCAGATGTGGACGAAGCGCTCGACGCCGGCCGGCGCGCGTGTCCATCACGATGTTCGTCCCGACGCAGTTGGTGTTGATGAAGTCGTCCGGGCCGGCGATCGACCGATCGACGTGACTCTCCGCGGCGAAGTGCACGACGGCGTCGTGGCCCTGCATCGCCTCGTCGAGCGCGCCGCGGTCGCAGATGTCGCCTTTGACGAACTGATAGCGCGGGTCGTCATCGACGTCGCGGAGCGTCGCGAGGTTGCCGGCGTATGTGAGCGAGTCGTAGACGGTCACTTCGTCGTCCGTGTTGCGAGCACGTACCGCACGTAGTTCGAGCCTATGAAACCGGCACCGCCGGTCACGAACTGCTTCACGAGGCTTCCGGATCCTCACTCACTCCAAGTCGATGGCGCAGTGGTCGCCCACCATGACGCGCGTCGATGCGGGACGCTGTCGCGATCGGCTGACGACCGCTTCACGTCCGATCAGACTGTCGGTGAGTCGGGGCACCCCGATGATCCGACTGTGCTCGAGAGACGACGGAGTGCTCGACTTCGGAATCGAGGATCTCGCAGTCGTTCGCCACAGCGGTGAACGGCCCATGAAGCTGTCGACCAGACGTGTGCGCGCCCCGATGCGACGGGCCGCGCACGTTGGAGTTCACGAGCTCCGCCCCCTCTCGACGATCACGCGACCGTCGACCTGCGAACCGTCGTCGACCTTTCCGTCGATGCGCTGCTCGATCGTCTCGAGGACGCGGCGATTGGTCTCGAGCAGCGGGTCCTTCTTGCCCGTGTCGAGCCACCAACCCTGAGCAACTCGCGGCGCACGCGCTGGCCGTCGTCGATCAGCCATTGGATCGCGTCGGTGATCTCGAGTTCGCCACGTCCGGACGGCTCGATCGATGCCACGGCGGCGTGGATGGTCGGCGTGAACAGGTACACGCCCGCGAGGGCGAGATTCGACGGCGGGTCGACAGGCTTCTCGACGAGCCGGACGACATGTCCGCGGCGTCCACCTCCGCGACACCGAACCGGTGCGGGTCCGGCACCTGCTTGAGCAGGATC
>CAVUMT010000006.1:0-148724 GCA_963742595.1 uncultured Acidobacteriota bacterium
CGCAGCGCGCGCCACTTCTCGAGCGGCGCCTTGAAGCCGAACGTCTCGGCGCTCTTGATACCACGGTCGAACGCGACCCAGGTCATCACCTTCGACGAGACATAATGCTTGCCCGTCGCCGCGGCGCTCCCAGATGCCGTGATCGGGCTTGTCCCATTGCCCGGCGAGATGCTCCAGCACGGTGCATTCCAGCGCCCAGCTCGTTTGATCCAGTTCGAGTTTTGCCACGCGCCATTGATGAAAGGCGTCGATCAGTTCGCCGTAGACGTCGAGCTGCAGTTGCGCATGCGCGGCGTTGCCGACCCGCACCGGCTTTGCGCCTTCGTAGCCGGGCAGCCATGTGGCCTCCCATTCCAGCAGGCGCCGCTGGCCCATGATGCCGTACATGATCTGCATGTTGGCCGGAGAACCCGCCGCTGCCCGTAGCAGCCAGCGGTGCCAGGCGGAGGCTTCCTCGGTGTAGCCGGAGTTGATCAGCGCCAGCAGCGTGAAGGTGGCGTCGCGCAGCCAGCAGAAGCGATAGTCCCAGTTTCTGGCGCCGCCGAGCTTTTCCGGCAGCGAGGTCGTTGGCGCGGCGACGATGCCGCCGGTCGGCGCGTAGGTCTGCGCCTTCAGCGTGATCAGCGAGCGCATCACGAGGTCGCGGTGCTCGCCCTCATAGGTGCAACGGCTGCACCATTCGGTCCAGAACGCTTCGGTGTCCTTCAAGCGCATAGGCAGGATCGATCGGCTTGGGCACGGGCAGATGCGAAGGGCCGTAGGTGAGCACGAAGGGAACGGTGTCGCCCTCGCCGACCTCGAAATCGGCGACCGTCGTCAGGTCCTCGCCGCGGGTCTCGACCGGCGTCCGCAACACCGTCATGTCCTGGCCGCAGATCGCGAGCAGCGCCGAACCGTCCTCGCTTTTCTTGACCCAGGGAATATCGGTGCCGAAGCCGAAGCGGATCACCAGTTGCATGTGCATCCTGACCCGGCCGCGAACGCCGCGCACCAGCCGCACCACGTCGGAGGCGTTGCCGCGCGGCGGCATGAAATCGATCAGGTCGACCGCGCCGTCAGCGGTCTCGAACCGGGTCTCCAGGATCAGGGTGTCATCCCAATAGCGGCGCGAGGTGCCGGTAATCTCGCCCGCCGGCGCGATCAGCCAGCGGCCGTGCTTCTCGGTGCCGAGAAGTGCTGCAAAGCAGGCATCGGAATCGAAGGCCGGCCAGCACAGCCAGTCGATCGATCCGTTCCGGCCGACCAGCGCCGCGGTTTCGCAATCGCCGATCAGCCCATAATCTTCGATACGGCACGGCAAGGTGCTTCACCGCCTGATCAGATCGCGGCGCGCGACCGCTCATGGGTTGCCGCCTTGAGCGCGGCGACGTCGACCGTGGATGTCATTTGCTCGATCGGCACCGGAAGCCGCCGCCGCCAGTTCGGATGCTCGTTGACGGTGCCGGGAATGTTGGGCTGATCCACCACCCCGAGCAGGTCCTCCAGCGAGATCGCGAGCAGCCGCGACCTGGTGCGCGCCAGAAAATTCGCCACCGAATAGAGATCGTTGCGGTCGATGGTGTGATGGCGCAGCACGTCGTCCAGCATCGCCAGCGCATGCCAGCGCGCATCGTCGGTCTCGCCCGGATCGATGCCGAGCGAGCGCTTCAGCTTGAGATCGCCGAACGAACGCCAGCCGGCATAGGTCGAGAGATCGTGGGTGTTGAAGGTGACGAGCGCATTGGTCAAGTAGTGGTCGATATGGCGGAACGAGCCGCCGTCGTCGCGCTCGAACATCATCACGAGATACGACCAGATGCCCCAATCGGCGATCTGGTCGCGAAAGCCTTCCGGCACGGTGCCGAGGTCTTCGCCGATCACGACGCAGCGGTTCGCAACGCTTTCCTGCGCGGTCACCGCCAGCAGCGCCTCGAACGGCATCTGGACGTAGACGCCGTCGCGTGCGCTGAAGCCTTGCGGCACCAGATAGAGCCGCTTCAGCCCGAGCACATGGTCGAGACGGATGGCGCCGGCGTGGCGCATCGAGGCGCGCAGCATGTCGCGGTACGGCGCAAAGGACTGAAGCTCGAGCCCAACGGCATTGAAGCCGGCAAGGCCCCAGGTCTGGCCGGCGGTGTTGAGCGGATCGGGCGGCGCGCCGACGCCGAGATGGCGGGAGATCGCGACCTGCTCGTTCCAGGCATCGAAGCCGTCGGCCTGCACGCCGACCGCGACGTCGAGATAGAGCCCGACCTTCATGCCGAGCTGCTTCGCCAGATCGGCCGCCGCCCCCAGCTGCCGGTCGGCGGTCCATTGCACGAATTCGACGAACTCGATCTCGCCGGCGTCCTCGCCCTGGCGCAGGGCAGCGCATCTGGCATCGTCCGGCTGCCGCCACGCTTCCGGCCATTCCCACCACGGCTTGCCGAATTTGTGCCGCAGCACCTCGAAGCAGGCAAAGTGCGACAGCAGCGTGCCGCGCTCGGCGCGGAATTTGTCAAAATCCTGTTGGCGGCCCGGCTTGGCGTTGGCCTTGAAAGCAGCAAAGGCCCTGCGCAGCGCCCGCCACTTCAGACCGGCGACGCCGACGTAATCGACGACATCGCCTGCCCGCAACGGCGCCAGCGCCTCGCTTGTTTCGGAATCGGGCTGAAATTCGGGAAGCTTTTCGACGTCGATATAGAGCGCGTTGAGAAACAGCCGGCTGTTCGGCGAATAGGGGCTGCAATCGCCCGGGCGATCGTCGAACAGGGCATGCAGCGGATTGAGGCCGACGCCGTCGGCGCCGAGATGATCGGCGAGTTCGATCAGGCTGGCGAGGTCGGTGAAGTCGCCCATGCCCCAGTTGCGCGCGGAGCGGACGCCGTAAAGCTGGACCGCGAGCAGCCAGCAACGGTCGAACTCGCCGCCAAACGCCCTTTCCGGCGCCGAAATCAGCGGCACGTCCTCGGCGGTCGTGGCGTCGCTCACCTGAAGCCGGTAGACGCCAGGCGGCAGGTCCTTGGGCCAGTCGATGGCGTGATCCGAGCTCTCGCCCTTGGCGATAAGCCCTGAGTCCGCAACGATTTTCCACGCCACCGGAAGGCTGGCTGTAGCCGGGAGCTCGGTTCGCGACGGCCGGCCGGAGCGGACCACCACGGGGTGGCCGACCAGCGGTCCCGGGGCCTGCGGCGGCAGGGCATCCAGGATGATTTTGAGCGCGGCGGCGTCCGTCACACGGCGGTGACCCTGGCCGTCCAGGAACTCGGTCTGGATTCCCTGGGCTTTGGCTTGAGCAAAAAGGTCCATTCGGCACGTACTTTGCACGCAAACATCAAACGGATGTCGCGAAATTGTCTAATTACGGGAAGGAGATAGACGGTGTCTAACGCTCGGGCCCATCAACGGTTCCAGGGGAACCAAAGCAAGTCGAGCGGCTTTCTATCTCAGTTCGGAACGTCTCCCGTTTCTGAAACGAAACGGGCACGTCATTTCCATGGCAGTGGCATCACCGTGAACAAAAAAGCGCAAACCGCCGAGAGCTCCAACGCCGGCGTCTCCCTTCCTATCGACGGTGCCTATCCGCTGAATCCGGATGGCAGCCTTGTAGTCGAAGCAAAGGGGGTGCCAGCCGCTGAGGCCGTCACCGACGAGCTCTGGTACAAGGATGCGATCATCTATCAGCTCCACGTCAAGGCCTTCGCCGACAGCAACAATGACGGCATCGGCGACTTTGCCGGGCTGACCGAGAAACTGGGCTACCTGCAGGATCTCGGCGTCACCACGCTGTGGCTGTTGCCGTTCTACCCCTCGCCCGGCCGCGACGACGGCTACGACATCGCCGACTACGGCGACATCAATCCCGATTTCGGGACGATGAAGGATTTCCGCCGCTTCATCCAGGAAGCCAAGAAGCGCGGCCTGCGCGTCATCACCGAGCTCGTCATCAACCACACGTCCGACCAGCACGACTGGTTCAAGCGCGCCCGCCGCTCGGACCCGAATTCCAGCGCCCGCAACTGGTATGTCTGGAGCGACACCGACCAGAAATATCAGGGCACGCGGATCATCTTCACCGATACCGAGAAATCGAACTGGACCTGGGATCCGGAAGCCGGCCAGTTCTACTGGCACCGCTTCTTCTCGCACCAGCCGGACCTCAATTTCGACAATCCGCGCGTGGTCAGCGCGCTGGTGCAGGTGATGAAGCGCTGGCTCGACACCGGCGTCGACGGTTTCCGCCTCGACGCGATCCCCTATCTCTGCGAGCGCGACGGCACCAACAACGAGAACCTGCCCGAGACGCATGCGATCATCAGAGGGCTGCGCCGCGAGCTCGACGCCTACGCCAAGGGCAAGGTGCTGCTGGCCGAGGCCAATCAATGGCCGGAGGACGTGCAGGAATATTTCGGCCGCGGCGACGAATGCCACATGGCCTATCACTTCCCGCTGATGCCGCGCATCTACATGGCGATCGCGCAGGAAGACCGCTTTCCGATCACCGACATCCTGCGCCAGACGCCTGACATTCCCGGACAACTGCCAGTGGGCGCTGTTCCTGCGCAATCACGACGAGCTGACGCTGGAAATGGTCACCGACGTCGAGCGCGACTATCTGTGGTCGACCTACGCCAACGATCCGCGCGCCCGCATCAATGTCGGCATCCGCCGCCGGCTGGCGCCGCTGATGGACAATGACCGGCGCAAGATCGAACTGATGAACTCGCTGCTGCTGTCGTTCCCGGGCACGCCGATCATCTATTACGGCGACGAGATCGGCATGGGCGACAACATCTATCTCGGCGACCGCAACGGCGTCCGCACGCCGATGCAGTGGACGCCGGACCGCAATGGCGGCTTCTCCCGCGCCGATCCGGCGCGGCTCTACGCGCCGACCATCATGGACCCCGTCTATGGCTATGAGGCGGTCAATGTCGAGGCGCAGTCGCGCAGCCTGTCCTCGCTGCTCTCGGCCACCAAGCGGCTGATCGCGGTCCGCAAATCGACGCTCGCCTTCGGCCGCGGCACCATGACGTTCATCCGCCCGGAAAACCGCTCGGTGCTGTGCTATGTGCGCCAGTACCAGGGCGAAGTCATCCTGTGCGTCGCCAACCTGTCGCGATCGGCGCAGGCGACCGAACTCGATCTTTCCGCCTTCAAGGACCGCATCCCGCTGGAAATGCTCGGCCGTACCCGCTTCCCGCCGATCGGCGAACTGCCCTACATGATCACGCTCGCGCCTTACGGCTTCTACTGGTTCGAGCTGCAGGAGCGCGACAAGTCGGAGCCGGTGCCGCAGCGCGCGGTGCCCGAGTTCGAAACGCTGGTGGTGCCGCTGAACGCGACCTGGGTGTCGCTGGCGCGCGAACGCGGCGTGTTCGAGCGCGACGTGCTGCCGGGACATCTGGCGCGCAGCCGCTGGTATCCGGAACGATCGCCCAAGGCGATCCGTCCGACCCTGACTTCGGCCATTCCGTTCTGCGACATCGGCGACAACCGGCCATGGCTCGCCTTTTTCGAAACGACGCAGCGCGGCATCACGACGCGCTACGTGCTGCCGATGCAGATCGAATGGGTGCGCTTCGACCGCGAGCGCTACAACCCGCATGCGCTGGCCGCCGTACGGCAAGGTGCCCGCGAAGGCACCCTGCTCGACGTCGCCACCGACCAGATCTTCATCGCGCTGCTGTTGCGCAATCTGCAGCAATCGCTGACGGTCGACGAGAGCGAACAGGGCTTGCGGCTCGAATTCCGGCCGACCAACCGCTTCAGCGACAAGCCGATCCGGCAGCCCGAGCACATCCGCACCGTCGAGTTCGAGCAGCCCCGCAGCACCGCCCTGGTGGACAACGACTATGTCGTCAAGATCTACCGGACGCTCCAGGCCGGCCCCAATCCCGAAATCGAGATGGGGCGCTTCCTCACCGATGTCGTAAACTTCCCCAACACGCCGGCGCTGCTCGGCAGCGTCGAACTGGTCGAGGGCAACGAGAAGAGCGCGGTCGGTGTCGTTCACGCCTTCGTCGCCCATCAGGGCGACCTCTGGACCCTGAGCGCGGGCTATCTCGATCGCTTCGTCGAGGAGCAGCGCCTGCTGGCGGCGAGCATGCACCCCGGCGAGCGCGAGGAAGAGATCCCCTATCTGCGTTACATGTCGCAGGCGGGGCGGCGCGTGGCCGAGCTGCATGTTGCGCTCGCCGGCAACAGCGAGCTTGCCGAATTCGCGCCGGAGCCAACCGGCCGCGACGACGTGCAGCGCTGGATCGACGATCTGATGCTCTGCGCCGGGCGCGTTTTCGATGCGCTCCGGCAGCGGCGCGACACGCTGAAGGAAGCCGACCGGGCGCTGGCCGACCAGGTGCTGGCGTTGCAGCCAACCCTGCCCGATCGGCTCGAAAGGCTGCTGCCGCGCGAGCTCGACGCCGCCAACATCCGCTGCCATGGCGACCTCGATCTCAGCCAGTTGCTGATCGTCAAGGACGATATCTTCATCGTCGACTTCGAAGGCGCTCCGCGGCGCACCATCGCCGAACGCCGGCGCAAGGCGCCCGCGGCGCGCGACGTCGCCAGCCTGATCCGCTCGATCGATTATTCGGCAACCGCTGCCCTTGAGCGCGCGCTCAAAGTAGCCCACGATGAGCATGGCAAGCTCGGCGCGGCGCTTGCCGAGTGGCGCGACCGGGCAACCGTCGCATTCTTCGCCGCCTACAGCGAAGCCATGACCGATCAACGGCTGTGGCCGACCGATTCCAGAGCCGCCGAGGGCATACTGACGTTCTTCCTGCTCGAGAAGGCCCTGAACGAAATCGAACACGAATTGTTGCACCGGCCGGAATGGCTGCGCGTGCCGCTGACCGGGATCATCCGAATGTTGTCACAACCGACCTTCGAGGCCTCATGACCAAGCTGCCCGCCGAGGCCTACGCAATCATCGAAGGCAAGCATTCCGATCCGTTTCGCTATCTCGGCCTGCACAGCGAAGGCGGCAACAGCGTGGTACGCGCTTTCATCCCCGAAGCTTCCAACGTGGAGGCGATCGGCGAGCATGGCGAGACGGCGCCGCTGCAACGGATCCACGACGCCGGGCTGTTTGCAGGCGCGCTGCCGAACGGCTCCAAACGCTACCAGCTCCGCGCCCGCTTCGGCGAAAACGTCGTCGATCTCGACGATCCCTACCGCTTCCGCCCGTGCTCAGCGACTTCGATCTCTATCTGCTGGGTGAAGGTACCCACCGGCGGATCTACGACAAGCTCGGCGCGCATCCGATGACGCTCGATGGCGTCGACGGTGTCGCGTTCGTGGTGCTGGCGCCGAACGCCAAGGCCGTCAGCGTGGTCGGCGATTTCAATTTCTGGAACGCGCTGCGGCATCCGATGCGGGTGCGCGGCGTCGGCTATTGGGAATTGTTCGTGCCTCATGCCCGCGCCGGCGACCGCTACAAGTTCGACGTTACCGGACCCGACGGGCGGCATCTGCCGCTGAAATCCGACCCGGTGGCCTTTGCGGCGGAGATCCGGCCCTCAACGGCCTCGATCGTCGTCGACGAAAGCAGAATTCCTCATCCGCGACCCGCACCAGCGGGCATCAACGCGCTGGGCGCGCCGATCTCGATCTACGAGGTGCATCTCGGCTCCTGGCGGCGCAAGAACGGCAATGAATGGCTGAGCTATCGCGACCTCGCCGAACAGCTTCCGGCCTATGCGAAGGATATGGGCTTTACCCATATCGAGTTTCTGCCCGTCAGCGAACATCCGTTTGACGGCTCATGGGGCTATCAGCCGACCGGCCTGTACGCGCCGACCAGCCGGTTCGGGACGCCGGAAGACTTTTCCGCGCTCGTCGATGCCTGCCATCGCGAGGGGATCGGCGTTTGGCTCGACTGGGTGCCCGGACATTTTCCGGACGATCCGCATGGGCTCGGCTATTTCGACGGCACCGCGCTCTACGAACACGCCAATCCGCTGCAGGGCCGCCACCTCGACTGGGGCACGCTGATCTACAATTACGGCCGCACCGAAGTGGTCAACTTCCTGGTCTCCAACGCGCTGTTCTGGTTCGATCGCTACGGCGTCGACGGCCTGCGCGTCGATGCCGTCGCCTCGATGCTCTATCTCGACTACAGCCGGCCCGCCGGCGAGGAGTCGATTCCGAACCGGCATGGCGGCCGGGAAAACCTCGAAGCCATCGAATTCCTGCGCCGCTTCAACATCGAACTGTTCGGGCATTTTCCGGAGGCCACCACGGCCGCGGAGGAATGTCCACCGCATGGCCGCAGGTCTCGCAGCCGGTCGATATGGCGGGCTCGGCTTCGGCTTCAAATGGAACATGGGCTGGATGCACGACACGCTGAGGGCCTGGCCGTGACGCAGGCGCTCGCCGAGGACCGCGCTCCGAAGCTCGGTGCCGTCGTCGAGGCGGACCGCGTCCGCCTCGCAGGATCGGATCGCGGCCCGGCGCGCCGCCACGTAGGGACGGCCGTGCTCCGCGTACCAGGCACGGGCGCCCTCGGCGCGCTCGCGCAGGTCGCCCTCGAGCGCGGCTCCGCGGGGCATCGGAGCAGGCGCAGGAGCTCGCGTTCCCGCACCTCGGCCGCGAGCTGGGCGGCCCGCGGAGAAAGCTCGCGGGCGAGGCTCACGCCGGCCCCCGAAGGGCGCGAACTGGCAGCCCTCGACGAAGAACTCGAAGAAGTGCGGGTGGGTCTCGAGGCGCACGTGCTCGACGCGCCTGCACCAGCGCCTCGAGATCGGCGCGCCGCGACCGCGAGAGCAGGGCGATCGCGGCGCCGTGGAGCGCCGCGTTGCCCACCTTCACGATCCGTTCGCGGGGCAGGTCGGGCACGAGGCCGATGCGGCAGGCGGCGTCCACGTCGAGGTGGCGGGCGAAGCCGCCCGCGAGGTAGAGGCGATCGATCCGCCCGAGGGGGATGCCGTAGGTCTCGGCGAGCACCCGGATCCCGGCGGCGTTCGCGCCCTTGGCCTGGGCCAGCTCGTTCACGTCGGCTTCGCTCAGGGTGAGGCCGCTCGCGGACCTCGAAGGCGTGGGAGTCGTCGGTGAGGCGTCCCTGCTCGTTGAGCCGCTCGGTGCGCCGCAGCTCGGACAGCAGGTCGACGAGGCCGGAGCCGCAGAGGCCGAGGGCGGCGCCTCCGCCGATGACCTCGGTCGCGACGGTGCCGTCGTCCGCCAGCGCGCACACGCTCGATGGCCCCGTCGAGGGCGGGCATCCCGAAGGTCACGCCTCCGCCTTCGAAGGCGGGACCCGCGGGGCAGGAGGCGGCGAGCAGCCGGTGGCGGTTGCCGAGGAAGGCCTCGGTGTTCGTGCCGATGTCGACGAGGGCGCAGATCTCCTCGCCCTCGGCGAGGCCGGTGGCGAGCAGGCAGGCGGCGGCGTCGGCGCCCACGTGGCTGCCGACGAGGGGCAGGCCGTAGACCCGCGCCTCGGGGTGAACCGGCAGGCGCAGGCGACTCGCGGTCACGCTCAGGCTCGTGGTGGTCGCCCGTCCGTCGTCGAGCGCCGCCTCGGTCGTCGACCGATAGGGCATCACGCCGATCGACTGCACGTCGAGGCCGAAGAGCAGGTCGCGCATGGTGGGGTTGCCGGCCACCACGAGCTCGTAGATCGTCGCC
This sequence comes from uncultured Acidobacteriota bacterium, assembly GCA_963742595.1. GTDB lineage: Bacteria > Acidobacteriota > Vicinamibacteria > Fen-336 > Fen-336 > CAVPGH01. Next base: position 9,583 of record CAVUMT010000006.1, read on the forward strand.
GGGTCCACGGGCAGGGCCGTGATCGCCCGGGAGAGGTAGCCGAGCAGCGTCCGCTGCAGCAGCTTGCCCTTCTGCTCGCCGTCGAAGCGGATGCGGGCCATGATGTCGGAGCCGCCGAAGCGCTGCGGGTTCTCGAAGGACTGCGTGGCCACGAGGCGGCCCGTCTCGAGGTCGTGGAGACGCAGGGCCACCGTGGTCGTGCCCACGTCGAGGGCGAGGCCGTGGAGGGGACCGTCGGCCTCGGCGAGAGGGGCTCGCCGTCGAGGAGCACGAGGCGACCGTCTCGCGTCACGGCCGGATCGAGGCGGAGCCGGCGCTCCGTCGAGTCCCTCCGTCTCCGTCTCGATGCGAAGGGTGCCGCGCCGCAGGGTGTGGGCGCGAACCTCGCCCGGGCGTCACGACGCTGCGTCCGACAGGCCAGGCGGAAGCGCCCGCCGAGGTGGCTCTCCTGCGGGCGCCATCGGCGAGAGCAGCTCGGCACCCGCGTCGATCTCCACGAGACACTCGCGGCACTTGCCCTGCTTGAAGCAGGAGGTGGGGACCGTGACCCCGAGCGCCTCCGCGCAGTCGAAGAGCGTCTGCCCCTCGCTCGCGGGACCGCTCACCCCGTCGATCGTCACCACCCCGCTCGCGAGTGCGGTGGGGAACGGCCGGGCTCACGACGCGGCGGCTCCCTCCGCCACGGCGGCCGGCGGCCGCGGCCGCGTTCTGCTCGGCGATCAGGCGCTGGAACAGCTCGACCGCGCTCGCCGCGTCGGCGCCGTAGCCGTCGGCCCCGATGTCCTTCGCGTACTGCTCGGAGACGGGGGCCCCCCCGATGCAGATCTTCACGTCGTGGAGGCCGGCCTCCTTGAACTTCTGCACGACCGTGCGCATGTAGACCATGGTCGTGGTCAGGAGCGCGCTCATGCCCACGATGCGGGCCTTGTGCTCCCGGGCCGCGGCGATGAACTTCTCGGCCGAGGTGTCGGTGCCGAGGTCCACGATGGTGAAGCCCGCGCCCTCCGCCATCATGCCCACGAGGTTCTTGCCGATGTCGTGGAGGTCGCCCTTGACCGTGCCCATGACGATGGTGGCCGAGAGGGCCGCCTGCTGGTCCTTCTTCTCGGTGAGGAGGGGCTTCAGCACCGCCATGCCCGCCTTCATGGCCCGCGCCGCGAGCAGCACCTCGGGCACGAAGATGCGGTTGTGCTTGAAGTCCTCGCCCACCACGCGCATGCCGCCGATGAGCCCGTCCTCGAGGACCTCGATGGCGCGGCCGGCCCTCGGCGAGGGCGTCCTCGGTCATCTTCTTGACCGGCTCGTGCTTCCCCTCGAAGAGGAGCTGGTTCATGAGCGCGTAGTCAGGCATTCACCGTCTCCGTGAAGGCGGGGAGCTTGACGTCCTTTTCGTTGCAGGTGCGCTGCGAAGAGGTCGCGGATCTCGGCGTGGAGCTTCGTCGGGCGAGCGGCTCGACCTCGTAGCTCGCCAGGTTCTCGTCGATGACCTCGTTCGCCCGCGTCGCGCCAGTCGCGCGAGCCCTGGTCGGCCCACTGGTCCCAGTTGGTGCGGTCCACCATGGGCCCCGGCAGGTACAGCTCCTCCGGCCAGTGGCTGAGGGTGTGCTCGGAGGTCAGGAGGTGCTTCTCGCGCACGAGCTCGGCGAGGAGCTCGGCCGCGGGCAGGTCCTCCTTCACCTCCACCGGCCGGACGAAGCGCTGGGCGTGGGCCACCACCTCGTCGTCGAAGACCAGCTTCTCGAGGCTGAAGCAGTTGACGTAGTCGAGCATCCCGGGGCCGGAGATCGAGTTGAAGCCCGCGCTCGCGGCGAGGAAGGCACCCACCCCCGTCTCCATGCCCGCCTGGGGGTCGTTGAACTTCGAGTCGCTCAGGGCCATGTAGGCCTGGCAGGGCAGCTTCAGGTGCTTGGCCACCTGCGCGTAGCCGCAGTAGAGCTGCAGCGCCTCCACCGCGGTCATGGGGTTGGTCATGAGCTGCATGTGGAAGCTCGCGGGCGCGCCCCCGAAGATGACCGGCGTGCCCGGCCGCACGATCTGGGCGATGGTGAGGCCCGAGAGCACCTCGGCCGTGTGCAGCACGAGCGCGCCGACGGTGGTGGCGGGAGAGATCATGCCCAGCAGGAGCACGGGCACGATCTCGATGGGGATGCCCCAGTCCGCGCAGTCCATGATGTTGGCGATGGGGTCCTCCCCCCAGCGCAGCGGCGTGTTCGGGCAGCAGGTGAAGATCGACATCGGCCGCTTCACCAGGTCGTCCTTGCCCGTCGCGGAACTTCGCCATGATCTCGCCCATGCGCGGCACGCCACACGAGGTGAAGGCGCCGGAGACGATCGGGCCGCTTCGAGTGCGAGAGCACGAGGTAGAGACGCCAGGCGTCGGCGATGTCCTGGGGGATGTCCTTGGGGATGAAGGCGGTCGAGAGGTAGGCGATGTTCTTGAGGCCGTCCGCGAGCTTCACGTACTCGACGAAATCGGGGGTCTTCGGCTCGCGCTGCTCCTGGGTCTTGCGGTCGAGGATGCGGAGGGCGGAGCTCGCGGGCACGAAATGGACGCGGTCGCCTTCGAGCGTCGCGCTGGGCTCGCCGTCCCGGTCGTGGAGGATCACCGACGAGGGCGCGTCCGCGATCGCCTTCTCCACGACCGCGCGCGGGAAGGTGACCCGGCTCGTCGCCGGGTCGGCGGCGATGCCCGACCTCCGCGAGGCGCTTCAGCGCGTGCTCGTCCTCGATGTGCACTCCCGTGCGCTCGAGGACGGTCAGGGCCTCGTCGACGATCCGCCCGGGCAGCGAGGGCTCGAGGACCAGCAGGCGGGGTCTCATTGCGGGTCTTTCGAAGGATCAGTCTATCACCGCGGACGCGGCAACGCCGGTCGTATGATGTGTCCCGGGGGCAGCGAGGACGAGAATGCCGAACCGCAGCCGCTCGGTCGCGATCCTGGCCGCCTTGATGGTCGCCGCGTCGGTCGTACACACGCATGTCAATCCGGCCACGTCGGACGCAAGTCCTCCTTCCGCTGAAGAACGCGTGCTGACCGGCATCCTCGTCGTCTACGAGCTTCGGGTGACACCGGGCGAGGAGGAGCGCTTCCGACGCGGGTGGACGCGCGTCACGCAAGCAGCAGTGCGCGCCGCCGGCGGCGCGCGCGGCAGCGTCCTGACCCGCTCGCAGGAGAGGCCCGACACGTACGTTGCCATCGCCCGCTGGGAGTCGGAAGCCCAGTGGCGGGCGTATCGCAGCGGCGAGCACTTGACGCGGCGGCGGTGGCCGACATGAACGCGACGAGCACCCTCGTGTCGATGCGGGTGCTCTCGGAGCAACTGGACGTCGGCCGGCCGTGACGACGTCCGGGCTGGGCGCACCAAACGAAAAAAGCCCGGGGCTTGCGCCCCGGGCTCGGGTTCTTATCGGCGAGTTAGACCTTGGTGACGTTGGCGGCGCGGGGCCCCTTCGGGCTGTCCACCACCTCGAACCTCACCCGATCGCCATCGGCGAGAGTCCGGAAGCCCTCGGCGCGGATCTCGGAGTGGTGGACGAAGACGTCAGGACCACCCTCGCGAGACAGAAAGCCGAAACCCTTGGACTCATTGAACCACTTCACGGTACCTTCGATCATGGACGTACAGGCCTCCTTGGCCCATTGCCAGAAGCAACGTCACCCGCGCGTCCAACAACGAAAAAGCCGCCCACCGCGGGCGGCTCCGTGAAGACTACGCCAAGTCAACGGCAACCAGCAGCAATTGAGATGCTATCACGACTCCGAGCCGTTTGCCAGTCCTAGCCTCCCGCGGGCCGCATCGGGGGGGCGGGAGGGGGGGCCGCGCCCTCGACCACCCTCCCGCACAGCTCTCCCAGTCGCCGGCGGTACTCCTCGGGGGCCTTCACCCAGACCTTGCCGTGGGAGGCTTCCGGCTCGATCCACAGCACCTTCCGGTCCGGGGCGGTGGGCAGCGACTCGAAGAGCGCGCGCACGGTCTCGGGAGGCATGCGCTCGTCGCGGCCCGCGACGATGAAGAGCACGGCGACACCGGGGGGCAGCCGGGCAAGCGCCTCACGGGGCTTGACTTCGCCGACCGGGACCCCGAACGGGTACTGGGCGAAGAAGAGGATCGTCGAAGCCCAGGGCTCTCGTATGTCGGCCCAGAATCCGCCGCTCTTGAGCTCTCGACGGGCGGTGGCCGCGAGGTCGTCCATGGGGGCGTCGAGGACGAGGCCATCCAGGCTCGGGATCCGGGGGGCGGCGAGCGCAGCCGCGGCCGTGCCGAGGCTCACCGCGAACACGACCAGGGGACGTCCGCGAGCCTCCGGGCGGGCCTCGAGGAATGCCGCCGCCGCGAGGACGTCCAGCGCCTCGTCCCGCCCGAAGGTGAGCCTCGCCTTGGCGCTGCCCCCGTGGTTCCTGAGCTCGAGCAGCAGCACCTCCCCGCCGAGATCTCGGAACATCGCCCCCACGGTCTCGAGCTCCATCGCCCCGCGATAGAGCCCGTGCACCAGAACCGCGACGAACCGCGGCTCCTCCGTAGGAGGAGGCACGAGGAACGCACGGAGCTTCACGCCGTCTCGGGCGACGAGCGAGACCGTGCGCGCCGAGGCCGCCGCCTGGACCGCCGGAGCCACCTCCGCCTTGCCGGCCTTCTCCGCGGCGAGGCTGTCTCGAGTCTGGAGAAGCCACGTCCCGTCCTCGGCGAGGCGTGGTCCTTCGTAGCGTGCTTCGTCCCGCCGCGTCCCCGGCGGGCGCGTCAAGAGATAGGCGAGGACGATCGGCACTCCGATGAACAGGTGAAACACGAAGAGGTAGCCGTGTCGCTTGAACGTCCGGGGCCAGAAGCCGGGCTTCACCGGACGCCGGAACAGGCGGAAGCCGATGCGTACGAGGACGACCAGCAGGAGTGTGACGAGCGTGAATACGGTGGCGGGTACGAGGAGGAATGCCACTGGGCTAGCGCGCGACGGATAGGGGGTCGATCCCCTTCCCCAGCTCGAAGGAGGAGCCCACGGCCCCCACGACGGCGGTGGATCGCGCGAGGCCCAGCCGCGCCCGAAGGCGGAAGACCGCCTCGATCCCGGTGCAGTGGGCCCCCACCAGGTTCTCGACTCCTGCCTCCCGCAGGCGGTCGGCGGTCCATTCCAGCGTCGCGTCATCGGCGGAAAAGAGGTGGAAGCCCCCGATGAGGGCGTGCATTGGACCGGGCCGGACGGTCTGCCGGGCGTAGACCACGGTGTTGACGACGCCCGCGTGCCCGCAGCCCGACACGAGGACGAGTCCGCGATCGGTGTCCACCACCAGGGACTGGTCCTCCGGGATCGTGTCCTCGACGAGCCCCGCGGGCCCCCGCAGCTTCGGCCCCGACCCCGGGCTCCAGTTGCGCTCGGGATGGACGCGGGGCACCGGGCCGGTCAGCCAGACGCCGGGCCGGAGCGCGACGGGCGCGTCGTGCTCGACGAAGGTCCCACCGGTGGCCTCGTATTCCTTCCGGCGGGCGAGCATGCCGTTCCCCTCCCCGCCGGAGGCATTCACTCGACTCTCGAAAATGCCCTTCCCGACGTGGACGCGCCCCAGAGCGGCGGGATCCGCCTTCATGAGCTCGCGACGCAGGGTCAGCAGGCCGCCCGTGTGATCGGGGTGGTTGTGGCTCAGGACCACGTCGCGCACGCCCGCGAGGTCGATCTTGAGCTCTCGCGCGTTCTGGGCGACGGTGTCCGGCCGGGCCCCGGTGTCGAAGAGGATCCGCTGGCCGTCCACCTCGACGAGGGCGGCGAAGCCCCACTCGCCGAGGCCCGCGTCGGCGAGCATGGTGGAAAGGATGAGGATGCGGAGGGACTGGACGCGTGGGACGGGCTCGGCGGCGTGGGCCGGGACGAGGACGAGGAGGAGCAGCACCGGGAGACGGACGAGGAACCTCATGATCCCTCCGCGAACAGGCTCCCAGGATGCCACGAACCGCCCTTCGGTCTAACATCGAGTCCATGCTCGAGAGCTTGCGGCAACTCCTCGGCGGGACGGAGGCGCCGGAGCCGCTCACCGAAGAAGAGAAGGAGCGGGCGTTGCGCCTGGCCACGGGGGCGCTGCTCGTGGAGGTGGCGCGCGCCGACGGGCACGTGGCGCCCGAAGAGCGGGAGGGGATGCGCGCCGCCCTCGAGAGCGGGCTCGCTCTCGCGCATCCGGAGGCGGAAGAGCTCGTGCGCGAGGCGGAAGCCCGGTCGAGCCGCGCGGTCTCCCTCTACGAGCTCACCCACGAGCTCGACCGCGCCCTCGACGAAGAGGCGAAGATTCGCATCGTCGAGCTGCTCTGGCGCGTGGCCTTCGCCGACGCCCGGAAGGACGCCCACGAGGAGCAGCGGGTTCGCCAGATCGCCGGGCTCCTCCACGTCCGCCACGCCGACTTCATCGCGGCCAAGATGCGCGCCCAGGCGCCAGGAAACGACCAGGGAGGCGCCTGAGCATTCCTGGCGCGGCCCGCGACGTTCCCTTATACTCCGCCCGCATTTTCCAGGACGTCGGCGCCGTCTTCTCTCCATCGGAGGACACCGTGACCGTGCGCGCTCTCGTCGTGCTGGCGTTCTCGACCTGGCCTCTCGTCGCCGCGGCCCAGACCTCGCCCTTCCTGCCCGATCGCCTGCAGCGGGACCTCGTGAACGAGATCTCGGGCGATCGCGCCTACGAGCACGTGCGGCACCTCACGCACTACCACCGCACGGAGGGCAGCCGCGACTTCTGGGCCGCCGCGGAGTACATCCGCGAAGCCGCGGAGGCCGCGGGCCTCGAGGACGTGAAGCTCGTCCGTCAGGCGTGGGACGGCCACGGTCTGGTCCTGCCGCTCCGGCGAGGCGTGGCTCCTCGAGCCGGAGCCGCAGAAGCTCGCCGACTACGGCGAGGTCGCGGTCTCGATCGCCGACAACAGCCGGACGACGCACATGACGGCGGAGCTCGTGGACGTGGGCGCGGGCGCCGCGGAGGCGGACTACCAGGGCAAGGAGGTCAAGGGCAAGGTCGTGCTCGCCTCCGGATCGCCTGCGCGCGGTCACGAAGGAAGCCGTCTGGAAGCGGGGCGCGCTCGGGGTCCTCTCCTCGCAGACGAACCGGCCCGAGGCCTTCGACGCCCCGGACCAGGTGGCCTGGGGCGGCATCCCTGCGAAGCCAAGGATGTCGACGGGGTCAAGGACGGCACCCCGGCGACCTTCGCGGTGATGATCTCGCCGCGCCGCGGGCGCGCGGTCCAGCGAGCAGATCGCGGCCGCGTCGCAGGCCGCTCAAGGTCAAGGTGGACATCGAGTCGCTCGTACCCGGACAAGGCGGAGCAGGCGTTCGTCGAGGGCTGGATCAGCGGGCAGCGAGATCCACGACCAGCAGATCGTCCTCACCGCCCACATCCAGGAGGAGATGACGTCGGCCAACGACGACGGGAGCGGGTGCGGCAACCTCCTGGAGATCGGGACGCGCGCTCACCCGGCTCGTCAAGGACGGCAAGCTCGCCCCGTCCCCGCCGCGACATCCGCTTCTGGTGGGTGAACGAGTTCTCGAGCTAGGAGCCGCGCTACTTCCGGGAGAACCCGAAGGAGCCGCGGCGGATGCTCGTCAACGTCAACCAGGACATGGTGGGGGCGCGCCAGAGCTGGGGCGGCCGCGTGCAGTACGCGTCGCGCCTCCCCTGGAGCCTGCCCCACGCCCTCGAGGACGTGATGGAGAGCGTCCTCCCGTGGTGCGCGACGGGAACACGTCGCCTGCTCACGACGCGCGGGCACGAAGCTCCCGCAGCCCTTCACGCGGGAGATCACCTCGGTCAAGGGCTCGCGCGAGCCCTTCCACGCGCGGATGGTCCCCTACTACGACTCCACCGACCACCACGCCTTCACGCCCGCCCGGATCGGCGTGCCCGGCACGAGCCTCACCAACTGGCCCGACGAGTACATCCACTCCACGGGAGACGACCTCGAGAACATCGACGCCACCCAGCTCGAGCGCAACGCGGTGGTGGCGTCCGCGGTGGCCCTCTACTTCGCCTCCCTCAGGACGACGAGGACGCGGCCGCGCTCGCCGGCTACGTGGCCGCGCGGGGCCCGCGCGCGCCTCGCCGACGATCTCGCGACCGCGGTCGTCCACCTGGCGGAGCGCCGCCCCCGCGGACCGGGACCGAGCGCCTACGCCGCCGCGCGCAACCTCGTGCGCCAGTGCCACCAGAAGGAGGCGGGCGCCCTCGCCTCCGTGCGGCGCCTCGCCCGCCGCGGACGCGCGGCAGAGGTCACGGCCTGGGCCGCGGCGCGCCTGGAGACGATCTCGGCCGAGGCCTTCGACACGCTCGAGCGCACCTACGAGGCCATCGACCGGAGAGAACCCGCCGAACGTCGACCTCGGCAAGGAGGAGCGGGCGATGGCGGCCAAGGTCTTCGCCCCCGTGACCGACATCGGCGCGGTCGAGGACGCCCTCGAAGAACGTGAAGGCGGTGGAGGGCCTCCACGCCATGATGCGCGTTCGAGGTCCTGAACTTCGCGGACGGCAAGCGCAACGCCTACGAGGTCTACGAGGCGGTGGCGGCGGAAGCCCTGTCCGCCGGAGAGTGGTATTACGGCGTGGTGAAGCCCGCGGACGTCCTGGAGTACCTGGAGCGGGCGGCCCGCGCCGGGGTCCTCACCGTGAAGGGAGCGAAGTAGCCGGGGGCATGAGCGTCGTCCTCCCGTGCGCGCTGCTCTTCCTCTCGATGTTGAACCTGACCCTGGTCGTCGCCGGCTTGAAGGAGCTGGTGATCGACGACCTCGGGGGCACGGCCCGCGACGCGTCCCTCTTCTTCTCGATCGAGATGGTCGCGTACATCGTCTTCGCCCCCGTCTGGGGACTCCTCTCCGACCGCTGGGGCCGCCGACGGGGTCTCGTGACCCTCGGGTTCCTGCTCTGCGCTCCCCTCTACGCCCTCTATTCGATCGTGGGGACCGTGCCCGCGCTCCTCTCCCTCCGCTTCGTTCAGGGGGCCTTCGCGGTCATGGGCTGGTCGTCGCTCATGGCCATGGTCCTCGACCAGGTCGACGAGAAGAGGCGCGGCCGCTACATGGGGCTCATGGGCGGCGCGCTCATCCTCGGGGTGGCCATGGGCGCCCCCCTGGGTGGCTACGTCTCCCGCGAGCTGGGAGCGCGCGCTCCCCTCCAGCTCTCGGCCCTCCTCTTCCTCCTCATGGCCCTCGCGAGCCTCGCTCTCCGCGAGCCCGCCCATCACCGCCCCCAGGTCGCTCTCCCGGAGATCGCGCGCGCCTTGCGCGCGCGTCCGCGGCTCCTCCTTCCCTGGCTCTTCTACTTCGTGGACCGCTACACCGTGGGATTCTTCGTAGTGCTCTTCCCGCTCTACCTCGGCGCGCTCGGGGTCGACGATCCCGCGGTGCGCGGCCGCTACCTGGCCCTCTTCCTCTTTCCCTTCGCCTTCCTCCAGTACTTCACGGGCCGGCTCTCCGAGCGGACGGGCCCCTACCCGCCCCTCCTCCTCGGCTCGCTCCTCTACGGCATCGTCCTGTGCGCGGTCGGCTACTCGGACCGGCAGGCCCTCTGGTACGTGATGATCGCCCTCGGCGCGCTCGCCGCCGTCATGTTCCCTCCGACACTCACCCTCACCGGCGAGCTGTCGGATCCCCGCACTCGGGGCAGCGCCATGGGCGGATTCAACCTCGCGGGCTCGCTCGGCTTCGCCCTGGGTCCCGTGGTGGGAGCGTGGGCGCAGGAAACGGCCGGCTTCGGGTTCGCCTTCGTGGTGGCGGGGGCCCTCGAGATCGCGGCCGTACTCGTGACCGTCACGATTCTGGCCACACGGAGGGGCAAAACGGGCTAGAGTCTGGGCATACGAGGAGGTGATCGATGCGCCTTTCCTCCTGGCTTGCCGCTCTCGCCCTCGCCGTTCCCGCCGCCGCGACGCCCCCGCGCGCCGAAGGCGCCTCCGACCCCAAGGCCGCCGCCGTGGCCGACCGGGTGATGGAAGCCCTGGGGGGGACGGAAGCGTGGAACGGCACCCGTTACCTGCGCTTCGACTTCGCCGTGGACCGCGAAGGGAAGACGCTCGTGCGCCGCGCCCACACCTGGGACAAGTGGAACGGCCGCTACCGCCTCGAAGCCACCACGAAGGAGGGCGAGCCCTACGTCGTGCTCCTGAACGTCAACACGAAAGACGGGCACGCGTTTCTCAAGGGCCAGAAGCTCGAGGGCGAGGAGGAGAAGAAGTTCCTCGAGCAAGGCTACGGGGTGTGGGTCAACGACACCTACTGGCTGCTCATGCCCTACAAGATGAAGGACCCCGGCGTCTCCCTGGCCATGGCCGGGGAGGAGAAGAAGGACGGCGACGCCTGGGACAAGGTGCGCCTCACCTTCGACAACGTCGGGCTCACCCCCAAGGACAAGTACTGGGCCTACGTGAATCGGAAGACGGGCCTCGTGGACCGCTGGGACTACGTCCTCAAGGGCGAGGACAAGCCCCCCACGAGCTTCACGTGGAAGAACTGGCAGAAACACGGGAAGGTCATGCTCGCGGACGACCGCGTGAACACGAAGGACGGGACGCGGATCTACTTCCCGGTGCTGGAGACGCCGGGCAACGTGGCGGAGACGGTCTTCACGAAACCTTGACAGCCCGCCGCCCGTAACCTAAGGTGCCGTTCAGTTCCCTGGATCCCTCCGTTCTGGGCGGCCGGAGCCCCCGGCCTGGCCCGATCCGAACTTGGCCGAAGACACTCGGGAGGCATGATGTATCGAAAGCCGTTCCTGCTCGCAGGCACGCTCGCCGTGCTCATAGCACTCGCGTTCCTGGCCGCGCCCCTTCCCCCCGCCGCTCTCGCCGCGGACACGGAATGGGCCGCCAACACCACCGTCATCGAAGCCTGCAGCTGCCCGATGTTCTGCCAGTGCTACTTCAACGCGTCGCCCGCCGGGCACTCCCACCACGGGGGAGCGGCCGAGCACTACTGCCGCGCCAACCTCGCCCACCGGATCAACAAGGGCCACTACGGCTCCGTCAAGCTCGACGGCGTGAAGTTCTGGGTGGCGAGCGACCTCGGCCCCGACTTCTCGAAGGGGCAGATGGACTGGGCCGTGCTCACCTTCGACAAGGCCATGACCAAGGAGCAGAGGGACGCCGTGGCCCACATCGTCGGAAACGTCTTCCCCGTGAAGTGGAACTCCCTGAGCACCGCGGAAGCCGACATCGACGTGTGGGAGTACACGAACGACTCCGCGCGCGCGGCCATGGACGGAGGCAAGACCGCCGAGGTCCGCCTCAAGAGGTTCCCCGGCTACACGGCGGAGCCCGTCGTGATCAAGAACCTCCCCTACTGGGGCGTCAAGAGGCACGACGGCTTCGTGCTGATGCCGAACGAGGTGGAGGCCTACCGCGTGGGCCCCAAGGCCTTCGAGTTCAAGGGGACCAACGGTTTCATGATCACCTGGGACATGACCTCCAAGGACGTACCGGTCGCCGCCAAGTAGGCATCGGCGGCTCTAGTCGGAGGGCAGGCGCTCGAAGAGAGCGAGCGCCTGCCCGAGGTCCACGTTCCCCCCGCTCAGGACGACGCCCACCTTCTTTCCTTCCACCGCAACCTTGCCGTGGAGAGCAGCGGCCAGGCCGAGCGCCCCCGTCGGCTCCACCACCACCTTCATGCGCTCCCAAAGGAACCGCATGGCCCGCACGAGGTCGTCGTCGGACACCGTGACCATGTCGTCCACGAGCGCTCTCACGAGCGGGAACGTCAAGGCACCGAGCGACGTCGTGCGCGCCCCGTCCGCGATCGTCTGAGGGTCGTCCACGGTCTGGAGGACTCCCGTCCGGAACGACCGCGTGGCATCGTCCCCCGCCTCGGGCTCGACCCCGACGATGCGGATCCGCGGGCTCAGGTGTCGCGCGGAGAGTGCGGAGCCCGAGAGGAGCCCGCCCCCGCCGCAGCAGACGAGCAGGACGTCGAGCGGTCCCGTCTCCTCCAGAAGCTCCTTGACCGCCGTGCCCTGGCCGGCGATCACGTCCGCGTGGTCGTAGGGCGGAATGAGCACGGGATCGCCCTCGGCCTGCAGCCGCCGGGCCACGTCCTCCCGCCGCTCGCGCGCGCGGTCGTAGGTCACGATGCGGGCGCCGTAGCCGAGTGTCGCCGCCCGCTTGGCCGCGGGGGCGTCTTCCGGCATGACCACGGTGGCCCGCGCCCCCAGGAGGCGGCTCGCGAGGGCGATGGCCTGGGCGTGGTTGCCCGAGGAGTAGGTGAGCACCCCGCGGGCCCGCTCCTCCGGCCGTAGGCGCGAGATCGCGTTGTAGGCCCCCCGGAACTTGAAGGCGCCACCCCGCTGCAGGTTCTCCGCCTTCAGGAACAGGCGGGCGGAGAGGCGCTCGTCGAGGGTGCGCGAGGTGAGCACCGGCGTCCGGTGGGCCGCCCCGGCAATGCGGCCGGCGGCCGCGGTCACGTCCTCGAACGTCGGCAGCGTCGCGCTCACGCGTCGGAGATGCTAGCAGACCCCGCGCGCGAATCCGCGCAGCGCCGCGGCCCGATGGATAATGCCAGCGTGGAGCTTGCCTTCCTCTTGCGGCACGGCTACGTGCTGCTCTTCGCCACCGTGCTCGCCGAGCAGCTCGGCCTGCCCGTTCCCGCCGCCCCCTTCCTCCTCGCCGCGGGCGCCCTCGCGGGAATGGGCCGGCTCGACCCCGTGTCCGCCCTCCTCGTGACGCTCCTCGCCGCGGCGCTCTCGGACGGGCTGTGGTTCGAGCTCGGACGGAGGAAGGGTTCGCGGATCCTGAGCCTGCTCTGCCGGCTGTCGCTGGAGCCCGATTCCTGCGTGCGGAAGACGGAGGAGGCGTTCGTGCGACGGGGACCCAACACGCTGCTCGTGGCCAAGTTCGTCCCCGGCTTGAATACGGTGGCGCCGCCCCTCGCGGGCATCATCGGCATGAGCCGGCTGCGCTTCCACCTCCTGTCCACGACGGGAGCGTTCCTGTGGGCGAGCACCTGGATGCTGCTCGGGTGGCTGTTCCGGCACCAGCTCGACCAGGTGGCGCGGCGGGCCTCCGAGCTGGGAGTCCGGCTCGGCGTCGTGCTCGCCGTCGCGTTCGCGGGCTGGCTCGCCTACAAGTGGGACCAGCGCCGCCGCTTCCTCCGCCGGCTCTGGACGACGCGCATCGCCCCCCACGAGCTCAAGAGCCTCATGGACGCGGGGGACGAGGTCGTCATCGTCGATCTGCGCGGCCCCATCGACTTCCAGTCCGACCCCGTCGTCATCCCGGGGGCGCTGCGCCTGCCCCCGGAGCAGCTCGAGGCGGGCGATCCCGAGATCCCGCGCGAGCGCGAGATCGTCCTCTACTGCACTTGACCGAACGAGGCCACGAGCGCCCGGGTGGCGCTCTCGCTGCACAAGCGTGGGATCTGGAGAGTGCGGCCCCTGGAAGGGGGCCTCGGGGCGTGGCGCGCCGCGGGTCTCCCATTGGCGAGCTCCCAAGCGCCTCCCGCCTGAGCTACATTCGGTAGTGAAAATGTCCACCTACACCCGCCCGAGGATGCCCGGCGGTGTCGTCACGCTGCCCGCGCGCTACTACACCGATCCTGCGCACTTCGCCCTCGAGATGGAGCGCATCCACTACCGCATGTGGCTGTGCGCCGGCCGCGCGGAGGAGCTCGCCCAGCCCGGCCGGTATTTCCTCCGCGAGGTCGGCAACGCGAAGGTCATCGTGCTGCGGGACGACGAGAACCGCCTCGCCGCCTTCCATAACGTGTGCCGCCACCGCGGGACCCTGCTCTGCACGCAGGAGGAGGGCCAGTTCCCCTCCCGCATCCAGTGCAGCTACCACGGCTGGACATACCGGCTGGACGGCACGCTCGCCGCGGCCCCCCACATGGACGAGGTCGACGGCTTCCGCCCGGCCGACTATCCGCTGCGCCGGATCGCGGTCGAGGACTGGGACGGGCACGTCTTCATCAATCTCGCAGACGATCCTCCGCCCCTTGCCGAGCAGCTCGCAGGCCTGCCCGAGAAGTTCCGCCCCTGGGGGATGCGGGATCTCCGGCGTGTGGAGCGCCGGGTCTATCCGCTGCGGGCCAACTGGAAGCTCATCCTCCAGAACTACTCGGAATGCCTCCACTGCCCGATCGTCCATCCCCTGCTCCAGAAGCAGTCGCACTACCTGAGCGGGTTCAACGAGGTGGCGGCCACCTACCTGGGTGGACCCATGGACCTCCGCGAGGGTGTCGACACGTTGAGCCTCGACGGAAAGACCAACCGGAGCTGCCTCGCGGGCCTCGCCGCCGAGGACCAGCACCGCGTGTACTACTACGCGATCCTCCCCAACCTGCTCCTGAACCTCCACCCGGACTACATGCTCACGTTCACCCTCTGGCCGAAGGCCCCCGACCGCACGGACGTGGTGTGCGAGTGGCACTTCCATCCCGACGAGATCGCCAAGCCCGGCTTCGACCCGAGCGGCGCCGTGGAGTTCTGGGAGACCACGAACAAGCAGGACTGGGCCCTCTCCGATCTCGCCCAGGAGGGCATCGGCTCGCGGGGGTACGCGCCCGGACCCTACTCGAACCGCGAAGAGCTGCTGCACGCCCTCGACCGCTTCGTGATCGAGCGCACGAGCTAACCGCGGACGAGCTAGAATCCGCGACGGTCGAGAGCTTGAAGCATCTCTTCAGAACCAGGAGCGGACGATGAGAACGAGGACGATCGTGGCGACGGTGGCGGTGTTTCTCGGCGGATACGCGCTCGGCTTTGCCGAGGACGCGAACATGGGGACGTGGAAGCTCAACGAGGCCAAGTCGAAGTTGAGCGCCGGAGCTCCGAGGAACCACACCGTCGCCTACACCGCGGCGGGGGACAAGGTGAAGGTGACGGTGGACGGGGTCGACGGCCAGGGCAAGCCGGCTCACAACGAGTGGACGGGCAGCTTCGACGGGAAGGAGTACCCGGTGACCGGCGATCCGACTGCGGACGTGCGGGCCTACAAGAGGGTCGACGACCGCACGCTGGAATTCACGGGCAAGAAGGGCACCGCGGTGACGGTGACCGGCCGCGTGGTCGTCTCCCCCGACGGCAAGACCCGCACGGTAACCACCACCGGGACCGACGCGAAGGGCGCCAGGATCAGCGGCACCGCCGTCTACGACAAGCAGTAGACGCGGGAACGCGAACTCCGTCCGGACCGAGTTACCGTTCTACCCATTCCGGACGGAGTTCGCAGCTGCCCTGGCTCAGCGCGCGGACGCGGTCGCTTCCCCCTCGGGCCGGCGAGCTTGCGCGAGCGCGGCGCGCACGGCGTCGCGCGTGCCCGCGTCGAGGGACGCCGGTCTCTCGAGTGCCCCGAGCAGACGGACCCCCATGAGGCCGGCGTCCGAGTGCGGCATCCCGGGAACCAGCGCGTGGATCACCTCGTGGGAGAGCACGCGCCCCATCGCCACGCCCGCGCGCATGCGGGCACGGGAATCCGCGGAGACGAGCTTCTCCGCCGTCGTGCCCGTCACCCAGGCCACGTTGGCGTAGTCGATCCAGATCGTCCGGGGGCCGTCTCCGGTGCTCGTGGCGCCGAGGACCCGTCCCGTCTTCGTGCGGCGCGAGGCCGGGCCCAGGGGGACGACGCGCACCTCGTCGGCCTCGCTCTCCGTCTCGGGCGGGCCCGCGCGCCAGACGAGCCGCACGCCCAGCGGGCCGAGCACGTCCGCGGCCTCGCGGACCATGGCGTCCCGGACGGCCCCCGGCACTTTCACCACCTCCACCCACAGCACCGCCACGTGGGTATCCTCGTCCCCTGCCGTCGCGAGGACGGGCAGGAGAAGGGGCAGGCTCGCCGCGAGCGACAGCCTGGGCCGGACCATGGGGAATTGTTGGCGTTCATTGTATTGGACGAGTCAAGTCCCCTCTCTCGTGAAGGAACTCGGCGACCCCCTCCATCGTCCTTCGTGTTATACAAGTCCAATCCGCTGGAGGTTCCAATGCCCCTCCCCCTGGCACTCTTCGTCGCTCTCGCCGTCGCGTTTCCGCTCC
Organism: uncultured Acidobacteriota bacterium; assembly: GCA_963742595.1. Lineage (GTDB taxonomy): Bacteria > Acidobacteriota > Vicinamibacteria > Fen-336 > Fen-336 > CAVPGH01. The sequence continues at coordinate 25,558 of CAVUMT010000006.1, forward strand.
CCCAGGATGCGCCTCAACAGCATTCCCACGACCATTCGCACGGCGAGGAGAAGCTCGGCACCGTCGACTTTCCGGTCTCCTGCACGCCCGCGGTCCGGGAGAAGTTCACGAGAGCCACCGCCCTCCTTCACTCCTTCGCGTACGAGGAATCCGAGAAAGCCTTCGCGGACGTGCGCGCCGCGGATCCCAGGTGTGCGATGGCGGACTGGGGCGTCGCGATGTCTCTCTTCCATCCGATCTGGGCGTCGGGCAACCCCGCGGCCGCTCCCACTCCGGCCGAGCTGCAGAGAGGCAAGGAAGCGGCGGCGCGGGCCGCCGCCGGGGGCGCCCCCACCGCTCGCGAGCGCGACTACATCGCGGCGGTGGGCGCTTTCTATGCCGACGTTCCCGACTACCTGACGCGGGCCCGGGCTTTCGAGCGAGCCATGGCCGGGGTGTACGAGCGGAACGCCGCGGACCGGGAGGCCGCGATCTTCTACGCCCTCGCCATCCTCGGCACCGCCCCCATGGACGACAAGACGTACGCGCAGCAAAAGAAGGCCGCGGAGATCCTGAACCGCGTGCTCCCGCAGGCGCCCGACCACCCCGGCGTCGCCCACTACCTCATCCACAGCTTCGACTATCCACAGCTCGCCGAGCTCGCCCTTCCCGCCGCGCGCGCCTATTCGAAGATCGCTCCCGCAGCACCCCACGCCCTGCACATGCCGTCCCACATCTTCGTGCGGCTCGCCCTCTGGGACGAGAGCATCGACTCGAACCTCGCCTCCGCGGAGACGGCCCGACAATGGGTGGCGCGCTCGCACGCGGGGGCCACCGCGTTCGACGAGCTCCACGCCCTCGACTACCTCGCCTACGCCTACCTCCAGCAGGGCCGCGATCGCGAGGCGGGCGAGGTGGCCCGGGCGGTGGCGGCGGTGCGGACGCTCGACGCCCCCAACTTCGCGGCCGCCTACGCGCTGGCCGCGGTGCCCGCCCGGATGGCGCTGGAGCGCGGGGACTGGAAGAGGGGGATGGAGGTGGAGCGCGGCCCCGCCGACTTCCCCTGGGATCGCTTTCTCGGATCGCAGGCCCTCACCGAGTTCGCCCGGGCGGTCTCCGGCGCGAGGGGCGGCGACCCCGCGCGGGCGCGCGCTGCGCTCGCCCGGCTGGAGGCGCTCCGCGTGGCTCTCACGGATCGGAAGGACGCGTACTGGGCGGAGCAGGTCGAGATCCAGCGTCTCGCGGGTGCTTCCTGGCTCGCCCAGGCGGAAGGCCGGGCCGAGGAGGCCCGCACGTTGCTGCTCTCCGCCGCGGACCGCGAGGACCGGAGCGAGAAGCACCCCGTCACGCCGGGCGCGGTGCTGCCCGCCCGCGAAATGCTGGGCGATCTCCTCCTCGACCAGGCTCGGGCGGGGGAAGCCCTCGCCGCGTACGAGACGTCGCTCCAAAGCGCGCCGGGACGCTTCCGCTCCCTCGCGGGGGCGGCCCGGGCGGCGGGGCGCGCGGGCTCCCCCGCCAAGGCACGCGACTACTACACGAGGCTCCTCGCCCTCTCCGAGAAGTCCGAGGGCTCCCGTCCCGAGGTGGCGGAGGCGCGCGCGTTCCTCGCCAAGGCCGACTGAGCGGCTAGACGAGGAACCCCAGGTCGGCCGAGTCGAAGTGGCCGATGTTCGGGAAGACCGTGGGCACGTCGGTCGGGGGAAGGCCGTACCACCGGGCGAGCGTCGCCGCGTACTGGTCGACGGAGATCTTCGGGATGAAGCGGCCCTGGCTCCCGGAGTCGTCGGGCCCTCCGAGGGCGAGGGTGGGCCAGTCCCCCACGAAGTCGCCGCCCCTCACCGAGCCTCCGAGCACGAGCTGGCAGCTTCCCCAGCCGTGGTCCGTGCCCGCGCCGTTCGAGCGGTAGGCCCGGCCGAAGTCGGAGCTCGTGAAGAGCGTGACGTCGTTCGCGACGCCCATCTCCGCGGTGGCCGAGTAGAAGGCGACGAGCGCGGCGTTGAGCTGCGTGAGGAGGCCGCCCTGCGCGGTGAGCTGGCCGCTATGGGTGTCGAAGCCCCCGAGCTGCACGAAGAAGATCTGCCGGTGGAGGCTCAGCAGGTTCCTCGCGGAGATGAGGCGCGCCACCATCCGGAGCTGGTCGCCCAGCGAGCCGGCGGGGAACACCGTCTGGAGGGGAGGGGCGGTGGCGAGGGCCTGGGTGACGAGGGCGTCGTTGTCGAGCGCTTTCGTCACCGTGTCGCCCGCGGAGCGGACGAACGTGAGGTCCCGGTTCATCTGCAGCAGGTCGCGCATGGCCGCGTAGCGGATCTGCGAGGTGCTCGAGCTGTTGAACCCGGCGAGGGCCACGGTGCCCCCGGAGCTCATCTCGAACGCGCGGGCCACCGTTCCCGTGCCGAACACCGTGGCCCCGGAGAGGGTCACGATCATGGGGAAGGTCGCGGAGCCGTTGAGCGACAGCGTGCGGTCGCCGGTGCGCCCTCCCCAGCCGGTGGTGAGGGGCGGGGCCGCGATGCCCGTGTTCCACTCGTACACCTGGTCGGAGTGCGAGAAGAGGTTCGGGGGCCGGAGGACGGGGCTCGACTGGTACTGGGCGCGGGAGATCGGCTCGATGAGCGTCCCCACGTTGCAGACGACCGCGAGCCTGCCCTGCGCGAAGAGGGAGTGGAGCCCGGCGAGGTTGGGATGGAATCCGAAGGTCCGCCCGTCGCTCGGCGCGTGGAAGGGCAGGAGGCTCCCCTGGGGAAGGGCGATCGTGGGCCGCGTGGCCGCGTAGTTGGCGTACTCGCTGAGGTTGACGATGGTGTTCCAGGCGTCGTTGCCCCCGGAAAGGAAGACGCAGACGAGCGCCCGGTAGTCCGTCGCGACGTTGGGGACGAAGTGATGGCGGTGGCTCTGGGCGAAGGCGTCCACCAGCCCGAAGCGGGATAGGGTCGACGCGAACGCGGAGGCGGTGAGGGCGGCGCAGCCCCCCCGGCGCAGGAACTCCCGACGCGAAGCGGTCATGGCGTGCTCCCTAGCGCTGGACGTTGTACTGCGCGGAGGTGGCGACGAGGTAGATCGCCGTCTGCGCGCGGAGGGTGGGGTTGGTGGCGGCGATCGCGGTCACCGCCTGGATGATCCGGGCCCGCATGTCTGCGGGCATCGCCCCGTGCATGAGGCGCATCGAGAGGTCGTCCACGAGAGAGGCGGGGTTTCCCGCTATCGCGGCCCAGGCGGAGAGGGGAATGGAGGCGGTCGTGGACCCCGCGGGAGCGTACGAGGGGACCGAGATCGTTCCGAACACGAGCGTGTTGATCAGGTTCGCGCGCCGGATCGCCGTCGACTCCGTGTAGATCTGGAAGGGCGGACCGAGAAGGGGCGTGCCCGGCACCTGGAAGTCCGGGGAGTAGAAGCTGAAGACGGTGACGGGCGAGAAGACGCTCTGTCCCAGCTGACCCGCGCGCTCCTGCAGGCCGTAACCCTGCCCCACGACTTCCAGGGAGCGCAGCGTCCGGGTGACGAGGAGGGCGGGCTCCTGCAGCCGGCCGAAGTCGCGGGCGGTGGCGGGATTGCGCCGTGCCTCCACGTCCAGCAGGACGGCCTTCACCACCGCCTTGAGGTCGCCGCGCGCTCCCGAGCCGTAAGGGGGGAGGCCCTCGAAGGCCTGCGTCACGCGAGCGACGTAGCCCGGGCTCGGGTTGCTCGTGACCAGGTGCTGGATGAGCTGGCGTCCGAGAAAGGGTCCGACGTTCGGGTGGTTGAAGACCTGATCGAGGGCGGCGGCGAGGTCCTGACCGCCCGCCTGCCCCGCGGGCAGCACGACTCCGTCGAGCACCTCCTTCGATTGCGTGTCGTGACGGCTGGGGATGTGGACCATCGGCCCGAGATAGTAGGGCGTGAAGTTGAAGTTGGTCGGCGGAGGGGGAGGCACCCGGTCGTACGTCCAGCCGGTGAAGACGCGGGCGAAGCCCTCGACCACCCGCTGCTCGTACGAGGGGAGGGGACTACCCACCGAGGTCATCTTGGACAGCGGATCCGACTCGAGCCGGAGCGTGCCGTTCGGGTGCAGCTTGAACACACCGATGGAGAAGAGCTGGAGGAGCTCGCGGGCGTAGTTCTCGTTGGCGGTGCGGCCGGTGTTGGGGTTGGGCTTGTCGTTGTTGACCATGTCGAGGTAGTTGCCCATGGCGGGGTTGAGGGTCACGTCGTCGAGGAGCTGTCGGAAGTTGCCGAAGGCGTGGGTCCCCAGCCGGTCCACGTAGGCCGCCATCCCCGGCCCGTCGGAGATGTCGCGCGCGGAGACGACCAGGATCTGGGAGAGGGCGAAGGCCACGCGCTGCCGGAGCTGATCGGGGCCGCTCAGGGCGTTGATGAAGAAGCGCGAGCGCAAGGCGTTGACCCGCGAGGAGTCGTTGACGGTGGAGGCCGCGTTCACGAAGCCGAGGTAGGAGGAAGGCGGCTGGGCGAACTGCTCGTCGATGAAGCCCGAGTAGCCGAGGGCGAGCACGCGCGCGACGAGGGCCTGATTCCCTCCCATGCTCGCCTGCTCGAGGAAGCGCCACGCCTCCGCCTGCGTAGTCGGGACCGCGGGAGGCGGATCCGGGGGAACGGTGGGAGGCGCCGCGCCGAAGACGGGGCGATAGTGGCCGCGGATCTCCCCGTTCGGATAGGTGCTGGAGTGCACGTTGACGTACATCCGCCCCGTGCGCAGGGCGGTGAGCTGGTCGGCGACGCCCGAGCCCGCCCGTCGGCTCGAGGACCCAGCTCAGGTCGCTGAACGTGCCCAGGGGCAGGCTGAAGACCGGAGGCGCCGTCCCCCCGGGGTCGGAGGGCCCGTGAACGTGCGCGGCGATCTCGGAAGAGGTGAGGCCGGCGAAGCTCACGGTGAGCCGGGCCGACCGCTCGTCCGCGGACAAGAGCAGGGAGGCCGTCCCCGTGGCCGTGGTCGCCGCCCCTCCCTCGGGCAGGAGGGTCGCCACGAAGAGGGTGGACGAGGACGCCGAGTCGGGAAGGAACGCCACCGACCAGCTCGGCGCGGACGTCGTTCCCGCGAGGAGCGCGGCTCCCACGGGTGTCGCCCCGTCCATGAGCCGGATATAGGTCTTTCCGCTCGAGCCGTGCCGCCAGAGGATATCGGCCTTGCCGTCGCCGCTCACGTCGGCGGCGAGGGCCACGCGCCAATCGGGATCGGCCATCCCGTGGACGGGAGCGGTCCCCAGGACCTGCGCCCCGTTCATCCTCCAGAGGGTGTTTTGCCCGATGGCGGAGTGACGCCACAGGATGTCCGCCTTGCCGTCCCCGTCGAAGTCGGCGAGACCGGCGACCGCCCACCCCATGTCGGAGAGCGCGGTCAACTCGACGGAGCTCGCCACCACGGCGCCGTTCATGAACCAGACGCGGTTCTGACCCGAGGAGGCGTTGCGCCAGAGGACGTCCGCCCTTCCGTCCCCGTCCATGTCCCCCACCCCGGCGACGCGCCAGGCGAGCTCCGTCTGGGCGGGGACGGCGAGGGGCGTTCCCGGCGTCCCCCCCGCGACGGGCCAGAGCATGTTCTGCCCCGTGGCTTCGTGCCTCCAGAGAATGTCGGCCTGGCCGTCTCCCGTGAAGTCCGCGGCTCCCGCCACGCGCCAATCCGTGTCGCTCAGCCGGGGGAGGGTGAGGCGGCTCGTGACGGCGAACGTGTTCATGATCCAGAGGCGGTTCTCGCCGGAGAGGACGTGCCGCCACAGGATGTCCGCCCGGCCTTCCCCGGTGAAGTCCACCGCCGCCTGGGGCATCCAGAAGCGGTCCACATCGAGGGCGATGTTCCCCTCCGCGGCGATCGCGGTTCCGTTCATCAGCCAGACGCGGTTGCGGCCGCTGCCCCCGTCGCGCCAGAGCACGTCGGCCTTGCCGTCACCGTCGAAATCCGAACGGACGGCGGCGGAGGCGGAGACGGCGATTCCGAAAGCGGCGACACCAAGGGCAAACCGTTTTCCGGTCATTGGCCACTTCCTCTCCTCGCGGGGGTCGGGGGTCGAGAGAGGTGCCGAGCCTACACCCGCGGGCGGCCGCGGCCTGTGCGCGCCCTCACAGGGGTGATTCGCCCCTAGATCACGGCCGCGGTCGCGGAGGAAGCGCCGCGCTTCACCTCGAGCCGCGCGGGGAGGCGCTCCGCGAGCTCCGGGATGTGGGTGACGATCCCCACCATCCGCTCGCCGCCGTGCAGGGCCTCGATCGCGTCCACCACCACGTCGAGGGTCTCCGCGTCGAGCGTGCCGAACCCCTCGTCGAGGAAGAGGCTCTCGAGGGTTTCTCCCGCGCGCCCTTCCGCGGAGAGGCGCGCGAGGCTCTCCGCGAGCGCCAGGGCGAGGCTCAGCGAGGCGAGGAACGTCTCCCCTCCGGAAAGCGTGCGCACCGAACGCCGGCTGTCCGCGTTCCAGTGGTCCAGGACGGCGAACTCCTGCTCCTCGCACACGAGCGAATAGCGTCCCTGCGAAAGGCGGTGGAGATGACGCGACCCGTCCTCGGCGAGAAAGCGCAGCGCCTCCTCCTGGACGAAGGCGAGGAACTGGTCCGCGCGCAGGTGCTGGGCGAGCGCCGCGTGAAGCGCGCCCTCCGCCTCCCGCTTCTTCCGCTTGTCCTGGAGCTCCGCGGCCCGAAGGAGGTGCTTTTCCACCTGCCGCACGTCGGCCTTCAGGTGCGCAATCTTCTCCGCGAGGGATCCGCTCTCGCCCTCGAGGTCGCGACGATGCACCTCCAGGACGTCGGCCTCGTCGCCTTTCTTCTGCCCCCCGAGGGTCCACCCACCCTGCTCCGCGGCAACCGTGAGCTCACGGAGCGCCGCTTCGAGGGCCGCCTCGGACCTTGAGCGGCGCTCCTGGAGGTCCGCGAGCCGCTTCCGCCCCAGCTCGACCTGGGCCTGGGCGGCGGCCACGGCGGCGAGGAGGGTCAGGCACTCCTTCTCGAGGTGCCGGACCCGCTTCTCCTGCTCGTCCCGCTTCTGCCGCGCGGCCTCCAGCTCCGCGAGCTCCGCGCTGATGGAAGCGACGAGGGCGGCGGGATCGGCGACCGCCTTCGCACCGAAGCCGGCCGCGCGCAGCCCCTCCTCGACCGTCCGCCCGTCGCGCACCGCTTCCTCGCGCTGGCCCTCGAGCTGCGCGACCTCGCGCTCCAGCCCCTGCAGCTCCCCTCGCGCCCGCTCGCTCGCGACCTGCCCGCGTCGGAGCGCTTCGCCGGCGTCGCTCTCGGCCTTCTCCGCCTTCCGGAGCGACGCATCCGAGTCCCCGAGCGCGGGCGACGATCCGCGGGGCACGGCCTTCACCGCCTGCGCGCAGACGGGACAGGCCTCGCCCGCCTTCAAGTGGCGCCGGAGCTCGTGGGCGGCGTGCGTCCGGACGAGTTCTTCCCTCGTGGCGCGGGCCTCCTCGAGCACCTTCCGCGCCGCCCTTTCCGCCCTCTCGAGCCGCGGCACCGCCTCTTCCGCGGTGGCGAGGGCCTTGCGCTTCGGCACGAGAGACGCCCGCTTCTCGGCGCAGCCCCGGGCGACGCGCTCCGAGCGGCGGACGACCTCGACGAGCTGTACGGCAGCCGGCTTCGCCTGCAGCAGGACGGCGTGGCGGTCGGGATCGAAGGCGAGTGCTCTCTGCGCCGCCTCGTGCACCTCGCGCTCGCGATCGAGCCGCGCGCGCCGTTCGTCTGCTTCGCCGAGCGTCGCCTCCGCCACGCGCGTGCGCTGCTCCTCGGACCCGCGATCGGCCTCGACCGTGTCCCGGTCCCGGCGCGCCTCGCGGACGCGGAAGGCCGCCGCCAGCCCCTCGCGCAGCGCTTCCTGGCGCCGGCCGACGTCCTCGCGGCCCCGCTCCGCCTTCGCGAGCTCCATCCGAAGCGCCTCGAGGTGCTCGGGCGTCGACTCCGCGTAGTCCGTGGCGAGCTGCTTCGCGATGAACTCGGCCTCGCGGCGGGCTTCGGTGGCCTTGCGATTCGCCAGCGTGTGCATGCTGCTCGTAGACGTCGAGGTTCAAGAGCGCGACCAGGATCTTGCGGCGCTCCTCGGGCTCGCCCTTGAGGAACGCGTCGAACTGTCCCTGGGGCAGGACCACCGAGCGCGTGAACGCGTCGTAGTCGAGACCGACGATCTGGCGCGACCTGCTCCTCGATCTCCTTCGACGCGGTCGGCGAGGGCTTCCCAGCCCTCGCCGTTCCGGCTCTCGAGGCGCGGTCTGGGGCGCGCCCCGCTGGCCCGCGCGGTGCGCGACGATCCGGTAGCGTCCTGCGCCCCACCTCGAAGTCGAGGCTGCACGGACAGCCGCTCGGCCCCGTGGCTGATGAGCTGGCTGTACTCGCTGCCGACGCGCGGCACCTGCCCGTAGAGCGCGAAGACGAGGGCGTCGATCAGCGACGACTTGCCGGCGCCGGTCGGCGCCGGTGATCGCGAACAGGTCGAGCGCCGACGAAGTCGAGCGACAGCTGCTCCTGGAAGGAGGTGAAGCCCTCGATCTCCAGGCGCAGCGGCCTCACCCGTGGGCCTCCTCGTAGAGCGTCCTGGAAGAGCTTCGCGAGCTCTCGGGCCGGGTCGAGCGCCGTTCTTCCGCTCGTAGAAGTCGCGCGAAGAGCTCGCGCCGGGCTGCAAGGCGCCCGGCGACTGTGACCGTGCGTCCGGGACCGGCGACGCCGCGGATAGTCGAGCGTCGACGTCGAGCGGCGTTCGGCAGCAGCTCCCGCACCTGCTCGGCCAGCCCGGGCACGGGCGCCTCGGCCTCCACGCGCGACCCGCAGGTAGTCGTCGCCCACGGACCCGGCGCCAGTGTCGGCCAGCTCGGCGAAGCGTCCCGCTGCACGTCGCGCAGCCGCCGGCCCGCCGTGCAGCGGCACCGACTCGATCGCGGCCGCGCGCCCCGGCTTCGCGTCCACGATCACGCACGCGCTTGTCCTGCTCCAGCTCGCCGAAGTCGAGCTCCAGGAGCGAGCCGGAGTAGAGCGTCCGCGCCGGGGCCAGGAGCTCCTGCGGCCGGTGGAGGTGGCCGAGGCCGATGTACTGGACGTTCGCGGGAAGCTGCTCCGCGTTGACGCCGTAGATCTGCGCCGAGGTGGAGCGGCCGCTCGCCGGTGCCCACGCGCGCCCCGTCGATCAGCAGGTGCGCGAGCAGCGAGGTTGACCGTCTCGGCGTGCAGGCCTCGCGTCAGGTAGCTCGAGCATCTGCTCGAGGCGGCGCGCGTAGGCCTCGTACCAGCCGTGCTCCGGGCCCATGACCGAGGCAGGCGTCCACGACCTTGCGCTCGGGCACGAAGGGGAGCACGGCGATCCGCGCCTCTTCCTTGCCGTCGCGGCTCGGCGAGCGCGACGACGCCGCCCTGGTCCGGGCGGCCGCACCTCGGCGCGGACGTGGATGCGCAGGCCCTCGAGGAGCGTCGCCAGCGCGGCCAGCTTGCCTCGGGTGGTCGTGGTTGCCCGCGATGACGACGCAGGCGATGCGCTCCGGCAGGAGGCGGGCGAGGAAGTCGTAGACGAGCTTCTCGGCCTCCGGCGGCGGCGCGGGCGAGTCGAACACGTCGCCCGCGAGCAGCACGGCGTCGACGCGCTCGTCGACGCGCGATCCGCGCCACCTCGTCGAGGGCCGCCGCGAACTCGTCCATCCGCGAGCGGCCGCGCAGCGGCTTGCCGACGTGCCAGTCGGCGGTGTGGAGGAAGCGCATGCAGCTCAGTCGTCCGGGAAGCCCTGGAACACCTGGGCTTCGCGTCAGCCGGCCCGCGGCCACGAGGGCCTCGCTCCTGCGGCGTGGCCCAGGCGGGGAACGGGAAGCGCACGAGCAGCGGAGTCGGGATCTCCGGCTGCTGGACGATCATGGTGCCCGGGCTTGAGGATGCCCGGCCCGGCCCGCGTCCGGCCGCGGTCAGGAAGCCGTACTCCGGCCGCTCCGCCTCGGCCAGGTCGAGACGCCCCACCACGCGCAGGGCGGCGTTGGCCACGATCCGCGGCTCTCGACCTCGCTCGCCGTCTGCTGCGCCCCGATCGAGCACGATGCCCAGGCTGCGGCCGCGCTCGGAGATGTCGAGCAGGACCTCCTTGATCGGGCCCGAGCCCTCGCGCGGCGCGTACTTGTTGAGCTCGTCGAGCACCACGAAGACGAGCGGACGCGGCGGTGCCCAGGGTCTCCTTCTCCTCGAACATCCGCTTCAGGACGGCGCCCACCACGAAGCGCTTGGCCCGGTCGTGCAGGCGCGTGGATGTCGATGACGCTCACCTGCGCCCGCCTCCAGTCGAGACGGTGATGCGTCCCGCTTGCCCGACGTCCCGGCCGCGGATGAGGTGGCCCACGTGGCGTGCGGCGGCGTGCAGGCGGCGCTCGAACGCGGCCACCGTGCCCGCGGCCGCGGGGTCGGCCCACCTGCTCGGCGAGGGACCGCTCGTCGCTCGTCGCGCTCGCGTCAGGAGGTCCACGAGCGCGTCGAAGGTCTCGAGCCGACGGCCCTCGATCTCGATCCACGGGTCGCCGCGCGTCTCCCTCGGCGGACGGCCGGCCAGCGAGCTTCGCCTCGACCCGATCGACCACGAACGCGAGCTGGCTCGCTGCGTCGTCGGCCTCCGCGAACAGGAAGCGCAGGAGTCGCTCCTCCACGAACTCGCGCAGCGTCCAGAAGAATGCGGAGACGCCCTCCTGCCGGCTGCCCGTGTCGGGCAGGCGCTCGCGCGAGCTCGGCCGCACGGGAGCCAGGATCTGCACGCTGTCGAACGGCTCGACGGGCAGGCCGAGCTTGCGCGTAGCTCGCGCGGTCCTCGTCCTCGAGCCGCTCGTTCGGCTGGTCGAGGAACAGGAGGTCCTCGCCCTTGACGTTGAAGACGATCGCGTGGGTGCTCGCGGCCTCGCCCCGCGAGGGCCCCGCTCCTGAAGAGGCTCTGAAGCAGGAAGGTCGCGTAGCTCGTCTTGGTGGCGACGCCCGAGATGCCGGAGATGTTGACGTGCGCGCCGCGCGTCCCGTCGAGGAAATCCAGGTTCGCGAAGACGGGCTCGCCGTCGCGCGAGAGGCCGATGGGCAGCCGGCGCTCCATCGAGTCGAAGAAGAGCGCCTGGTCGCGCTCGCACTCCCTGCGCCCGCCGCACGGGCTGGCCGGGGAGCGGCGGAACGAAGATCTCGGGCTCCACGCGCGTGACCCGCACGTGCGCGGCCTGGGACACCTGGGCGGGCAGGACTCCCTTCTCGATCAGGAACACGTCCGAGTCGAACTTCGCCCCTTCGTGCCGGGCCCGCACGAGGTCCACCACCCCGAAGAGGCGCACGGTGTCCCCGTGCGGGAGCGGCGTCTCCACCACCACCACGTCGTCGAGCTGCAGGAACTGTCCGGGCTCCACCCCCACCCAGAACTCGAGAGGCATGGCGTCGAGCGTGCCGAGGACGCGCCCCACCACGGCCGTCATGCCGTCACCTCGTCGAAAACGTGCTCCTCGATGGCCCGGCGCAGGAGGAGCGGGTCGCCCAGGAGGTGCCGGAGCCGCGCCTCGAGGCCGCCGATCGGGTAGAGGTTCTGGGGGGCCCGGGGATCCCGAGCGGGGTCCGACGCGAAGCGCGGCACGTAGCGCGCGGAGAGGTCGGCGAGGGCGGTCACGCGCGCGAGGTCCAGGGCGCCCGAGGTCTCGAGCCGCACCACTCCCGCGAGCGGCGTGTCCATTGCACGCCCCCAACCCAGCCGCAGGTACCAAGAATAGCGAGCCGCGCGCGCGCCTTCGATGAGGAATACGGGCGTGCGCTCTCCCACGTCCAGACGGCGCAGCAGCAGCGCGGGCTCCGGCTCGAGGTAGCTCTGGAGCAGGCGCTTCACGAAGCCCACGAGCGGTCCGTAGGCCTGCGTGACGTAGCTCAGGGGCCCGTCCAGGAAGACGACGTCGCGCTCGGGAGCGAGCCGCTCCGCGAGCGCGGCCTCGCTGCGGCGCATCGCCGCCTGCAGGGCGTCGAGAGGGGCGACCGGCGTGTTCTCGGGAACGGTCTCCGGAGCGAATCGCACGATCCGCTCGCCCACCGCGACTTCGAGAGGGTCGATCGCGAGGCCGCCCCCGGCGATCGCCACGCGCCCCACGGCGTCGTGGCTGATGGCCGCCCGCTCCCCCACCTCCACCGCTCCCACGCCGAACGAGCCGAGCAGGCCGAAGACCGTCCGAGGTCCGTCCTCGATCAGCAGCCGCAGCTCGACCCGGCGTACCCCGTCGACGAACGCGGCGCGGCGAGGTAGCGGGGCCGGTCCCGGGTGAATAGCACCCCAGCTCTTCGCCTCCACCGACAGATCGACGCGCCCGGTCGGCTCCTCGTCTCCGAGCTGGACGGGGCCCTCGAACTCTGCGGTCCAGGGGTCGAGCCGGAGCCGATAGGAAGCCATGCTCCCGGCAGTCTAGGGCGCAGGTCGGCCAGGGAAGGTCCGACCGCTATCTACAAAGGAGGGAAGTGCCTACCAGACCGAGATCTTGACGTGATCGTCGCCCTCGTGCACCTCGACGAGGTCGGTGAAGCGGGCGCTCCAGAGGGCGGTGGCGAGCTCGCCCGTCCGGATGCGGCCGTTCGCGTCGGGAATCGCGGCCAGGGCCACGGTCAGCGGCACGTTCACCTCGACGTCGCTCCCGTGCTCCCGAACCTTGACGTGGAGGCTCCGCCCTCTCTTCTCCACGACCACGAGCTGGTCCTCTTCCTCCACCCGCACGATCTCGCCGTCCGGTCCTTCAGCGAGCGCCTCCAGCACCTCGCGCGCCACCGGCAGGTGCTTCAGGGCTTCGCGATCCATCGAGACGCGCGCCTTCTCGGACGGCACGAACGCGAGCGCCGTCTGGGCCACCGCGAGGGGGACGGGGAACACGAAATGATGGCCGTTCGGCCCGCCCTCGCGCACGTCCACCACCATCACGCCCAGGCTCGCCACCCCCGCCACGAGAGCAGTGGGAACGGCGGCCGTGATCGCCGCGATCTTGATCATCAGCATGTCAGTTCTTCTCGTCGATCCAGACACGGACCTTGCTGTTCGCGTCGTTGACTCGGACGATGTCTCCCCGCCGCTTCTGCAGCTCGAGGAGCGCGGCCTTCACGTTCAGCTCCTCTCCCTCGGTGGAGAAGAGAGCGTCCACGAGGGATACCGGGACCTCGACGTTCACTTCCTCCTTGCCCAGCCGCTCCACCTTCACGAGCACGAGGTCGCCCTTGCGCGCGATCTTCACGCTCTCGTCCTTCTCTTCGACGGTCACGAGGTCGACGTCGCCGCTCGCCTTGAGCTCCACCCACATCTTCCGCATGTCCGCGAGGGACAGGTGCTTGCCTCCGGGACCCAGGTGGATCTTGCCGTGGGAGGAAAGGGTGGCGGGCGCCGCCTTCAGGGCCGCTTCCACGACCGGCAGGGGCAGGTTGACGTGGACCTTGGACTGCCGGTCCGCCTCTTCCACCCTGATGTGGAGCCAGGGCGTCCCCGTCTGCGCCTCCCCTCGAACGCCCGCCAGCACCAGCAACGCCCCCGCCAGGATGCTCCTGTTCATTCCCTTGCCTCCGCCGGCGACCCCGGATATCGCGCCGGTTCAGATCCCTTTACGCGCGAGCGGGCGGCCGGGTTCTGGAAAGTGGTAGCGTCGGAGCCCATGGTGAGGCCGTGGACCCTGGCCGCGGTCCTGCTGGGCCCGGCGGCCGAAGGCGCCGAGTGGCGAGTCGAGCTGTTCGGGGGGATGGCTTCGAGCTTCGGCAGCACCTTGACGATCCGGCAGGGGGGTGAGCCCGACCTCGAGGTGGACGCCGACTGGTCCTCCCGCTCCTTCGAGTCTCCGATCTACTACGCGGCTCGAGTGGGCCGCTGGTCGGGGCGTACCGGCTTCTCGCTCCAGCTCGTCCACCACAAGCTGTATCTCGAACAGCCACCCGCCGACATCCAGGCGTTCTCGGTCAGCCACGGCTACAACCTCGTGACCTTCGAAGGGGGATGGCTCGTCGGAGGATTCCAGCTCGGTGCAGGGGCGGGTCTCGTGGTCGCCCACGGCGAGTCGACGGTGCGAGGACAGAGCCTGCCCCAGGACGGCGGCGGGTATCACGTGACCGGCCCGACGCTGCTCGTGGGGGTGGGCCGATGGTGGGCGCTGGGCGGGCGCGTCCGCGTGGGAGCGGAAGGCCGCTTCACGGCCTCCTGGGCGCGCGTGCCGATAGCGGGCGGCGAAGCCAATGTGCCCAACCGCGCGGTTCACATCCTGCTCGGTGTGGGCTACGGCCTCTGATCGCTAGTAGTTCGTGCCGGGGCCCGTCGCGGGAGCAACGAAGCTCACCATGTGCCGGTGAAGCTCCGATTCCGTCGATTCCCGGACCACCGCGTTTCCGGTGCGGATGCGGACGACGTCGTCCGCGCTGAGATCGACGGTGTGCTGGTGCCCGGCGGACCCCGTGTCGAGGTTCAGGCGAACCGCCCCTCCCGCCGTCAGCTGTGCCACCGTGATGACCGCCCGGTGGCCGTGGTTGCCGACGATGCTGCCCTCGACGTCCACGGGGCCGCTCGAACCCGTGGTCCGCGAGCTGCTCCCGCCCCCGCAGCCGGTGACCGTGATCGTGGCTCCGCCCAGCAAGGCGAGGGCGGAAGCCACGGTGAACTCCCGGCGACCCGTTTCGAAGCGTCGATTCATCGTCTCTCTCCTGGCGCGTCGGACAGGTGGTGCTACCTCCTTTGGCAAGTCGCGTGCCGCGTGTGGATGCATGCACTTGCGCGCTTTCGGCCTCGCCCGGCGTTACGGCAGTGGTAACGGGTTACCGCGGACGAAAGGGGCGAGATCGGTGTAACGGGCGCGGCGCCACGCCTCCACATATAAGAGGAGAGCACGACGAGCGCCCCCGGGAACCGGGTCGGTGTAGACTCCGGCCGTCCAATCCACTGGAGGAGCCATGAAGCTGACGCTCGCATTCCTCGGCGTGCTCGTCGCCGCGGGGCCTGCTCTCGCGGGCACGAAGCACTGGACCATGGACGACGTCCTGGCCGTCAAGACCGTCACCGATCCCCAGGTCTCGCCCGACGGCCAGTGGGTGGCTTACGTCGTCTCCACCCTCAACGACGAGAAGGACGCCTATCAGACCGACGTCTGGCTGGTCGCCGCTTCGGGAGGTGAGGCGCGCGCGCTCACCTCGGCGACGGGCGACGACGAGAGCCCGCGCTGGTCTCCGGACGGGAAATGGATCGCGTTCATCTCGGACCGTCCACGGCCGGGGGCCAAGAAGGACGACGAAGAGGGCAAGCGCCAGGGGTGGCTCATCCGGCCCGACGGCGGAGAGCCCCGGCCGCTCACGTCTTCCGGAGGCAACGTGACGGAGCTCCTCTGGGCTCCCGACGGCAAGACGATCGGCTATCTCGCCCTCCAGCCGAAGAGCGAGGAGCGCAGGAAGAAGGAAAAGGACAAGGACGACGCCTGGACGCCTTCGGAGATGTACCCGTGGGTGCGCCTCTTCACGATCGACGTCGCCACGAAAGCGACGACCCAGCTCACGCGCGGCGAGCTGCACGTGACCGACTTCAGCTTCGCACCCGACGGGAAGAGGCTGGCCTTCGCGGGACAGCCCACGCCGCTCATCCCCGACCAGTGGCGGTCCGACGTCTACGTGATCGCCGCGGGCGGGGGGGAGCCGCGGCGCATCGTGGAGCGCAAGGGGCTCGACACCTCGCCCTCCTGGTCGCCCGACGGCAAGTGGATCGCCTTCGTCTCGCAGGACGGAGCCGACACGGAGTGGTTCACCAACAACTACGTATGTGCGGTGTCGCCGGAGGGCGGGCCGATCCGCAATCTCTCGAAGTCGCTCGACGAGCGGATCGGGGGCATCGGGGGCGCGGGGGTGGCGTGGGCCGCGGACAGCGCGTCCGTCGTCTTCCCCTCGCTGCAGAAGACGGCGGGACACCTCTTCCGCGCCACGCTCGACGGGAAGGTGGAACCGCTCACGAAGGGGCCGGAGATGAACACGGCGCCCTCCCTCGATCGCAAGGGGCTGTCCGTCGTCTACCTGCGCGAGGACGCCATCAACCCACGAGAGGTGTACAGACAAGCCCTTTCCGGGGGCGTGACGAAGCCTCTCACCGACACGAACCCGCAGGTGCGCGAGCTCCTCGCCTTCCCCAAGGAGCGCGTGTCCTGGAAGGGCGCGGACGGCTGGGAGATGGACGGCCTCCTCGTCCACCCGCCGGGCTACAAGCCGGGAACGCGCGTCCCCCTGCTCCTGAACGTGCACGGCGGACCCGCGGGAACGCACTCCAACACCTACAGCGCGAACCGCCTCTACGCGTGGCCCCTCCACGCCCAGGCCGGCTACGCCGTCTTCTTCCCGAACCCGCGGGGCAGCGGGGCCTACGGCGAGAAGTTCCGAGCCGCCAACGTCCGCGACTGGGGGGGCAAGGACTACGAGGACATCATGACGGGCGTCGACGCCCTCGTGGACCGCGGCCTCGCGGACACGGACCGCCTCGCCGTCTGTGGGTGGTCGTACGGCGGCTTCATGACCTCCACCATCGTGACCAAGACCGCGCGGTTCAAGGCGGCGGTGGTGGGCGCGGGAGTCACGCACCTCTCGTCCTTCACCGGAACCACGGACATTCCGGACTTCGCGCGCTCGTACTTCGGCTCCTGGCCCTGGGAAGACCCGCAGGAGTACGTGGAGCACTCCGCTCTCATGCACGTGGGAAAGGTGAAGACGCCGACCCTCGTCGTCCACGGGGACAAGGACGACCGCGTCCCCGTCTCCCAGGGCTGGGAGTTCTACATCGGCCTGAAGAAGGCCGGCGTCCCCACCGATCTCCTGATCCTCCCCCGGCAGCCCCACGGCCCCCGCGAGCCGAAGCTGCTGAAGGCGTGCGTCAAGTGGCACCGGGAATGGATCGACAAGTACACCCTGGCTACGGCGACGACGGCCGCCGCCGGATCGAGTGACCTAAAGTAGTTTCTCAAGCGACTCCGTCCGGACGGAGTCGTATGGTTGTCGAGGGTCGCAAGAATGACCCGCCTTACCGGCCTTGGCGGCGTGCTGGCGCTCCTGCTGCTGCCGGATCCCGCCCTGGCGGCCCCCGCGCCGCACAGGGCGAATGTCCGCGGCGCCGATCGCGCGCGGCTGCTCGCGATGTTCGCGCGGGCCTACTACCCGGGCCGCAGCGGCCAGATCATGCTCGTCCCGAACGAGGGCGCGTTCATCACGCGCCGCGGGATGGAGTTCATGCACGGCAGCCCGTGGGACTACGACGTGCGCATCCCCTTGCTGCTCTGGGGTCCGGGACACGTGCGCACGGGCGTCTTCGGGGCGCCCGTGGCGCAGCAGGACCTCGCCCCCACCCTCGCGCGGATGCTCGGCATCGTGCTGCCCGGATCCACCGGACGCACGCTCGGCGAGGCGCTCGTCGCCGGGGCGCCCCCTCCACGGGTCGTGTCTCCTCCTGGTGCTCGACGGCACGCGCGCCGACTACCTCGATCGGCTCGGCGCCGAGCTCCCGACGCTGAGCCGCCTGAGACGCGGAGGGCGCCCACTTCCCGCAGGCACGTGTGAACTACGCCCCCTCGATCACGACCGCCGGGCACGCGACGATCGCCACCGGGACCGACCCCAGCCGGCACGGCATCGTGAGCAACACGCTCTTCGACCGCACTTCGGGCAAGGACGTGGAGCTCTTCGCGGCGCTCTCCCCCCGTAACCTCATGGCGATGACGCTCGCCGACGCCTGGAACCTGGAGACGGACGGGACGGCGGTGATCGCCGCCCAGGCGAGCATCGGCCGCGCGGGGGGCCTGGCCGGGCACGGCGCCTGTCTGCTCGGCGCGCGCCCCACGCTCTACGCGGCCTACGACGCCGCCTCCGGGCACTGGCGCACGGATCCGGCCTGCTTCCGGCTCCCCGAGACCTACGCCGCCCTCGACAGCCGGTCGGTCTGGGAGCGCGAAGGCGGGACCTGGATGGGGCACCCGATCGCGGATCCGGACGCGGTCCGGCGGACCGCTCCGTTCGCGGCCTTCGAGGGCGACGCGCTCGTCTCGCTCCTCGAGCACGAGCGCGTCGGCGAGGACGGAACCGCCGACCTCGTGCTCGCGAACCTCAAGGTCCCCGACTTCATCGGCCACGCCTACGGCCCGGACTCCGCGGAGCTGCGCGCGGGCCTGGCGGAGACGGACCGCCAGATCGCTCGCGTGCTCGCCGTGCTCGACCGGAAGACGGGGAAGGACTACGTGGTCGCGGTCACCGCCGATCACGGCATGCCGTCGGCTCCCCCGCCGGGAGGACGCCACTACGCGGAGGACGTCGTCAAGCTCCTTCACGAGCGCTTCGACCCGGAGGGACGTCTCGTGACCCACTACGGCGCCGAGAACAGCCAGTTCTTCGTGGATCGGCGGCGTCTCGCGGAGCGCGGGTTGAAGCTGGAGCAGGTGCGGGACGCCGTCCAGGCGCTCGACTTCGTCTTCGCCGCGTTCACCGAGGAAGAGGTGCGCGGCGAGGCCGGCCGTGTCGGCACCTAAGGTAAAAAACGGCCGCTACGAGCCGGCCTTCTTCCGTCTGTAGAGCCCGTCGAACGCGACCGTCCACGTCTTGCCCTCGTCCGTCGACTGCTCCCAGAGCTGGCGGACCTGGTCGTTTCCCAGGTTGAAGAACGTCATGCGGCCCAGGACGTGGCGGGTCTTGCCGTCGGGCCCCGTGGTCGTGCTCTCCGAGCTGTAGTGGAGGTTGCCGTCCTTGACCGCGCCGTAGTACTCGGTGATGCGCCCCGTGACGTCGACCCACGTCTGCTGCCAGCGCTTCTTGTCGGGGTCGTAGGCGTTGAAGCTCTTCCCGGCGTACCCGTTGGCCCCCGTCCAGTTCTCGAGGATCACGCAGTCGTTCAGGATCTTCTCGATCCGGCTCGCTCCCACGGTGGCCCCGCCCATCTCCACGTCCCACTCCCCCACCCAGAAGTCGAACTGGCGCGCTTCGGGCCGGTAGACGCACGGCCGCGCGTTGGCGTCGGCCGCCGCGACGACGGCCTTCCAGCGCGGATCGTCGCGGAGGGGCGCCAAGTCCGCTTCGCCTTCGAGCAGGGCGACCTGGGAAAAGCCTCGAGTCGTGGCCTTCTCGAGATCCGCGAAGGCCTTCTCGCGATCCCCGCCGCGCACCTCGACCCGCGCGAGGTGGAAGAGGGCCGCCGTCCCGAACGGCCCCGGATCCCGGCTCGCCGCTTCGAGGACGGGCCGGGCGGCGTCCGTCTTCCCGAGCCCCAGGTAGGACGCGCCGAGGCGCATCCCATAGACCGGCACGGTGGGCGACGCCTTGAAGAGCGCCTCGTAGGCGCGCGCGGCGGCCGCCCAGTCCTTGGCCTGGTAGAAGCGGTTCGCGTCCTCCGCCTCCCCCGAGCGAGCAGGCAGCGGGGACGCGAGCAGGGCACCGAGCACGATGAAGACGGTCCGCATTGTTCGACCTCCCTCCGCCAAGCGTAGGAGGGTCGCCCCCATCCGTCCATGCGGCGTCCGGGAGGCCGGGGTGAGTCTCCAAACCTCGTGTGACGAGCGACTTGGATGCGGGGATGAGGCGGAGCCGGCGCCTCAGCGCCGCTTCCGCCGGGCGGGGGCTGGCGGCCGCCGGCGGCCGAAGAACTCCGTCTCGCAGGTCCAGGTCCGACCGCCATCCGTAGAGTGCTCGCCCCGCCAATGGAAGGTCTCCTCGCGAATCTCGGCGAACACCCAGCGCACGAGACGGCCCTCCGCGTCGCTCCCGGTCTGGACGATCTGCGATCCCACCCGCCGCCCCACCAGGCGATTCTCCGCGCCCGTCACGGGATTGATCCAGGTGATGCGCCAGGCGTCGATCCGCGGATCGTAGACGCGCACCGTCGTGCCGAAGCGGTTGCCCGCGAGGCGCTCGGGGCATCGCTCGGAGCGCGCGGGCACGATCCAGAGGTCCTGGACGGCCCGCCCTTCGAGCACCCACGCGAAGTGGAACTCCGCGCTCTGGCGGCGCTCCACGCCCGCTTCGAGATGGTCCACCACCTCGCCCTGCCAGCTGCCGATGAGACCGCCGTAGAGATCGCGAACGCCTCGGCGATCCTCCGACGGGCCGCGGGCGCGCAGCGCTTCGTGGAAGCCGTCCTCGCCTGTCTTCATGGCGTCGCTTGCTGCCGTCCGCAAGGCGAGCCGAGGTCGAGCGCGTCCATCTCGACGCGGTAGACGTCGCGCAGGCCGTTGCGCGGGGCGCGGATGCGCTCGAGCAGCCGGTCGAAGCTCAGGGCGCCCTCGGGCGGCCGATCCGTCGCCGCGCGGTTGCTCGTGAAGAAGAGGAAGCGTCCGTCGGGGCTCGGCCGCGGTCCGAAGTCCCAGTCGGGTGAGTTGACGTCCGCGCCCAGGGGTTGCGGTGCGCTCCAGCTCCCGGCGCAGCGATGGCTGACGTAGACGTCGTAGGAGCCGCGCGTGTCCGGCCGGCCGTTCGAGGCGAAGAGCAGCAGGCGCCCGTCGGGCGAAATCCAGGGCTCGATGTCCTGGCCGGACGTGTTGAGGACGGGACCCAGGTTCTCGGGGGGCGAGAAGCGGCCACGTTCCCCGCGGGCCCGCCACAGATCGCTGGTGCCGGGCGTGCCCAGGTTGCCCGCAGGGCGCTCGGAGCCGAAGTAGAGCCAGCCATCGGCCGTCATGTTCGGATACCACTCGAAGCCGTCGCTGCTCAGCTCGGGGACGTGCTCCGGCTCGCCCCACCCCTCCCCCGTGCGGTGCAGTCGCCAGATGTCCGTGTCGCCCCGTGGCTCCGCCCCGGCGCCCACCGGGCGCATCGATACGAAGTATGCCGTCCTCCCGTCCGGCGCAAAGGAAAGGTCACCCTCGGCCCAGCGCCCCGAGAAGGGGGCGACACGAGGCTCGCTCCAGCCGCGGCCCGTCCAGTCGACGACCGCGATCGTCCAGTGGCGGAAGTCGGGGGTGTTCTTCAGGAAGTACGCGCTCCGGCCGTCGGGCGCGAAGGTGACATGCGCATCGTCGTCTCCGGTCGAGATCACCCCCGGCGCGAAGAGGCGGGCCCGGGGCGCTGGGCCCTCGGCCTCCCAGGGGAGGGGTGAGGGCGCGCCCGCGGCCAGCAGCAGGGGGATCGCCAGGCCGGCCCTCGTCGTGGTCCGCGCGCCCATGGAGCCCAAGCTACTCGACCGCTCGAGGACCCGCTTGAACGATCTTGCGCTCGGGAGCGCCCTGTATACTCGCAAGGCGTGAGCCTCGCCCCGCCGTCGCCTCAGACGCGGAATACCCTGTTCAATTCCCTGGGCCTCTCGGTCGTCGACTTCCGCTGCCGCGCGCACGTCGAGCCGGAGGGACCCGAGGAGCCGAACCTCACCCACAGCATCGTGCTCGTGCGTCGGGGGGTGTTTCGCCGCACGTGGCGTCGGGACACGCTGCTCGTCGACCCCAATCACGTCCTCTTCTTCAACGCCTCGGAGGCGTATCGCTACTCTCATCCGCTGCCGGGGGGAGACGACTGCACGGTACTCGCGGTGGAGACCGGCCGCGCCCTCGAGCTCGTGGCCCATTACGCGCCCGACGAGGCCGCGGACGAGCGCGCTCCCTTCCCGCGGGGCCACGCGCTCTGCGGCCCGCGCGTGGCCCGCCTCCACTACGAGCTGTTGAGCGTCCTGCGCCGCCGCGAGTCCCCCGCGCTGCTGGTCGAGGACGCGCTTTGCGAGCTGGCCGACGAGGCGGTGGGCGCCGCTTACCGGGAGAGTGGGTCACGCCCGCACGGCGCCAGGGTGTCTGCCGGCGCCCGGCGTCGGCGATGCGAGTGGGTCGAGGCGGCGAAGCTCGCGATCAACGAACGGCTCGACCGCCTGCCCGGCCTCGCCGAGCTCGCCGCGCTCTGCGGCTGCTCGCCCTTTCACCTGTCGCGCGTGTTCCGCGACGTCGTCGGCGTCGGCTTGCGCGAGTACTCGCGCCGCCTACGGGCGCGCACGGCCGCCGAGCGCCTCGCCGGCGGTCCGCGGGACCTGACCGGTCTCGGGCTGGAGCTCGGCTACGCCGATCACGGCCACTTCACCAACAGCTTCCGACGCGAGTGGGACATGCCGCCGTCACGCTTCAGGGAGCTCCTCCGCCGGGACTAGCCGGACGACCTCCTGGGGCCCGGCTAGAGCTTGCGGACCAGGGTCAAGCCGTCGGCGACGGGGAGGATGACCGACTCCACCCGGGTGTCGGCGGCCACCATATCGTTGAAGCGGCGGATCGCCTCCACGTCGTCATCGCGCTTCTCGGGACGCACCACGTCGCCGCTCCAGAGGACGTTGTCCACGGCGATGAGCGCCCCCGGCCGCAGCCGCTTCAGGATCTCCTCGTAGTAGAGGGCGTAGCCCGCCTTGTCCGCGTCGATGAAGGCGAAGTCGAAGGGAATGTCCGCGGGAAGCGCACGCAGCGTGTCCGCCGCCGGAGCGATGCGCAGCTCGATCCGATCCGCGACCCCCGCCCGCTCCCAGTATCGGCGGGCGATCGCCGTCCACTCCTCGCTCACGTCGCAGCAGAGGAGACGGCCCTCCGGGCCCAGGCCGCGTGCGATGCAGAGGGCGCTCATGCCCGTGAAGGTCCCGACCTCGACCGCGCGGCGCGCCCCCGTGGCCGCGACGAGCAGCCGGAGGAGCGTGCCCTGGTCGGGTGCTATCTGCATCGTCGCGCGGTCGCCGAGACGCGCCGTCTCCTCCTGGAGATCGCGGAGCACGTCGTCGTCCGGCGTGCGGTGGGAGAGCACGTAGCCGTGGAGCGGCTGGTCGAGGGCGATGAACTTGGACATTTCGTCTCCGCGAGGACGATACCACGACCCTCCGTCACGGTCGTGGGTCGCCACCCTGCTCGGCCGGCTCGCGAGCCCAAACCCCACCAAGCGGCGGCGTGTTTGCTCCTGAAGTCTGTAGGCCTCTGCGTGCGAGCGCCCTCAAGGGACGCAGCGCCAAGGGCGCCGCGAGTCCCCCCGAGAGGTCCGGCCCGCGGGCGCCTATAATGGGGTGTGCCTTCCGTATTGAAGCTCGACCCTGGTTCATCCTCGGAGGACGACGAGATCGAATTCGAGCTGCGCTACCAGCGCGCCCTCACGACGGCCCAGCGGTTCGAGATGATGTTCGCCCGTTCCCGCGAGATCTCCGAGAGGCTGACCCGACTTGGACATCGAAGGCCTGCTGAAGTCGTTAAACGCTCATAACGTCCGCTACGTGGTGATCGGCGCGGCCGCTTTCCCTGTTCATGGTTACGCGCGCGCCACGCTGGACCTCGACCTCTTCATCGAGCCGACCGCCGAGAATGCCGGCCGCGCCCGCGAAGCCCTGGTGGGCTTCGGTTACGACATGAGCGACGTCGCGGTCGATGAGATGCTCGTCAAGAAGATCCTCATCAGACAGTACCTGCTCGAGACGGACCTTCACCCATTCGTCAAGGGCGCGAGTTTCGACGAGGTCTGGGCGCGGCGAGTCGAGGATCGCATCGGCGAGACCCCGGCCGCGTTCGCCGGGCTCGACGACCTGATCCGGATGAAGGAGGCGGCGGGGCGTCCGAAGGACATCGAAGACCTGCGGGTGCTGCGCAAACTCCGCGACGCAAGATGAGCGATCTCAGGGTTTGCGCGGGTCGCCACCCTGCTCGGCGCGCGGTCCGCACGCGGCGAGACCTCTCGTGACGCCGGCGATCTGGTTGCGAATCCGTTCGGCGAGAGAGCTCGAATCGGAAATCCCTTTCGCGGAAAGGTCGACCAGAACGGCCTGCGAGCGCCGGAAGGACGCGCACGCGGCCGCGACACGATGGGCCCCCAGCTGTACCTCGCCGAGACCGCGAAGGTAGTCGGCGAACAATGCGGCGTAAGTGGCGTTGATGGCCGCTTGCGAATCACCGATGCGGACCGCGGCTTCGGCGTGCCGCAGAGCGTCGGTGTGCTGTCCCAGCTCGTTGTACACACCGCCGAGCCGCGAATGCGCGTACGCCACGCGACCGAGCGCGTAGGCGTCCTTGGGATCGGTGTCGGCCAGTTGGCGGCGCATCTCGAGGCTCCGCTCGTACCCGGCCGCCGCTTCGACCAGGCGGCGGGAGCCCCAGTGCGCGAAGGCGACATTGCTCAGGTCGATCGCGACAGTCGAGTTGCGCTTGCCGGCTGGAGGGCTCAGCCGCGAGGAGTCGTTCATCCAGTTCCTTTGCCTGCAGGTGATGGACGAGCGCCTGCGCGTAGTCTCTCCGCTGCTCGTAATAGGCCCCGAGGTACTTCTGCACTCGGGCGACGTTGCGCTGGCGCTTGGGGTCGTCGGGTTGCCTGGCCAGCAAGAGCGCGTAGATCTCGCCCGCCTTCTGCCATTCGGGAAGCGACTCGGCGGGGCCCAGGGCGATGCGCCAGGTGGAAGTGCGCGTTGCCCAGGAGCGACGTGGCCTCCGGGTCGTTCGGATCGCGTCGCAGCAACGACTCCGCGACGGATTGCGCCTCGCGCGCCGCCAGGATCGCCTCGCCGCGTGCCGCGGACGTCGTCGCGAGGACGGCCAGGGCCAGGTCCAGGGCGCCCAGCTCCAACGCGATTTCGCGTTCGGGCGCCCCGCCGGCGACGAGGGGCCGGAGCAGCTCGGCTCCTTTTCGGTAGCTGCGGAGGGCGCCCTCGCTATCGCCCAGGTTCGCCGACGCGGGCTGGCCCTGAACGTCCCCGATGCGGAGGTATCCCCTCGCCAGCTCGAGCCGCAAACCGTCGTCGCTGGCGGGATCACGGCTCAAGCGCTCGAGGTAGGTGAGGGCCTCGGAGACGATCTGTTGCCGGACGGGAGTCGAGCCCGCGAGCGGCTGCACGCCGTCGTGGATCTTGAAGATCAAGGCACTCGCGAGCTGACGGACGTCGTTGAAGCGCTCGGTCGCGCGGTTGCGCTCCCTCATCGCGACCCGCATCTGCCAGAGCGAGACCCCGAGTGCTGCGACGAGCGCGAGGAGAGCGACCGCGGCCGACAGGAAGGCGGCTCGGTGCCGGCGCGCCAGCTTGACCGCGAGGTAGCGGAACGACGGCTCGCGCGCGAGCACGGGCATGCCGGTGAGATGCCGCGTCACGTCCTCGGCCAGCTCCCGGGCCGACGCGTAGCGGCGCGCGGGCTCCTTGCTCATCGCCTTCCGCACGATGGCGTCGAGATCGCCGTGCAGCCGGCGCGCGTCGTAAGGGGGGAGCTTGCGCGGCCCGGCCGGGCGCTGGGCCGTGGCGGTTCCTCGTCGCCCACGAGGTGGAGCAGCTCCTCGAGGGTCTTGCCGGCGGTCTCGTACGGGCGAACACCCGTCAGGAGCTCGTAGAGCAGGACGCCGAGGGCATAGATGTCCGACACGGTGGTGACGGGCAGACCGCGCACCTGCTCGGGGCTGGCGTAGTTGGGGGTCAGCGGGCGCAAGGCGCCGGTCAGCGTCGGGTCGCTCTCGGGCCCCACCGCTTCCGTGAGCTTCGCCACGCCGAAGTCGAGGATCTTCGGCACGCCGTCGGCGGTGACCAGGATGTTGCCGGGCTTGAGGTCGCGGTGCACGACGCCGTGCTGGTGCGCGTCCTGCACCGCGCCGCAGACGTTCCGGAAGAGCCGCAGGCGATCCTCGAGCGCGAGACGGCGGTCGGCGCAGTGGGTGGTGACAGGCACGCCGTCGACTAGCTCCATCGCGAGGTACGCCTGGCCGTCGCCGGTCACACCGGCATCGAGGAGGGTCACGATGTTCGAGTGATTGAGGCTGGCGAGGATCTGCCGCTCGGCGCGGAAGCGCCGCAGGGCGTCGGCTTTCCGGAGGGGCAGGTCGATGAGCTTGACCGCGACCCGCTGGACGAACTCCCCGTCGACGCGCTCCGCGCGGTAGACGACCGCCATCCCGCCCTCACCGATCTTCTCGATCAGGCGGAACTGTCCCACGGTTCGGCCGCGGTCGTCCCGTAGCGTCTCCGGGTCGGGGGAGGGCGCGCTCGTGCGGGTGGCGAGACCGAGGAAGCGGTCGGAGCGTTCGTGGGCCGCGATCAGCGATTCGACCTCGGCCCGCAGCTCAGGGCGTCCCGCGCACCGGTGGCTCAGGAAGCTCGCGCGCCGGGAGTGGTCCATCTCCAGTGCGTCCGCGAAGAGTTCCTCGAGCTCGCCCGTGGAATCGAGGTCTTCCAGGCTGGGCCGGCCTTACCGACGGGAGCTCGAGCGGGAACCGGCCGCCGTTTCCAGGGATGCCAGGAGGCCCGTCCTCGCCTGCTCCAGGACGACGGCGTCGCTGCCCACCAGCACCCGTCGTTCGACCAGGGGCCCCAGGATGGCGATCGCACGCTCGAAGTGGACGCGAGCGGCGACGACGAGCCGCCGGCGTTCGTGAGCCGCGTGAGAGCCGCGTTGCGCAACCGCGAGCAGGGCCTCGCCCATCCGCGTCTCGGCCTCGCCCATGGTCACCTTCAGCGTGACGTTCTCCGGATCCTTGGCCAGGAGCGCGGCCAGGCGCTCCCGCGCGGGCTCGAGCGTCTGCCTGGCCTCGCCGGCCCGGCCCAGGGCGGTGAGGCTCCGTGCGATCCGAGTGCAACACACGCCCAGGTTCCTGCGAGCGAGCACGTCCGAAGGGTCGGCCCGAACGTCCTCCTCGAGCAGGGCCTTGGCCTCGAGCAGGTGTCCGAGGGCCTCCTGGTGGCGGCCGCGCGCGGTGGAAAGCGTCCCCGCTCGACCCAGGGCCGTCTCGAGGCCGCGCCGCAGGCTCATCTCGGCCGGCCGATCAGCGGTCAGGCGGCGGCTGAGCTCCACCGCGCGCAGAGAGACGCCGATCGCCTCGTCGATCCCGCGACCCTCCGGCAGCTCCTCCAGGATCTGCGACAGCCGGAAGAGCGCCAGGCCGTAGGAGCGACCGAGGATCGCGTCCGTCGGCTGCGAGGCCTGGAGCGGCTCCAGGATCTGCGCCGCCTGGCGGATCGAGACCAGGCCCTTCTCGAACTCGCCCGTGGCGGCGGTGTAGTAGCCGTGCGACACGAGCGCGTCGCCCTGCTCACGGCTGAACTCCGTGACCCCGGCGAACGAGGACGCGCAGCGCTCCAGGTTCTCGACCGCCCGGGCCGAGTAGGCGGGGGCTTCGGCCACGCGGGCGAGGCGAACGAGCGCTTGCGCGATCTTGAGCTGGCCGCGCGCCAGGTCCCGCAGCGCATTGCCATCGCGGGGACGAGCCTCCGCCAGCCGAAGCCGCAGCTCCAGGGCCTTCTCGTAGCTCGCCAGCGCCGCCCCGGACTGGCCGAGGTTCGGGATCAGCAGCCCTCCCTGGACGTCTCCCAGCCGCTCGTACCCGCCTGCGACCTCGCTCAGCAGCGACGGGTCGTCGGCCGCCTCCCGGGCGAGCCGGTCGAGGTATTCCAGGCCCGTCTTGACCAGGAGCTCCCGCGCCGGTGTGGCGCCGGCCAGGTCCCGGATCCGGTCGTGAACGTCGAAGAGCAGTACCTGGGTCAGGCGGCGCACCTCGTCGAAGCGGCGCGTGGCGCGGTCGCGCTCGGCCACGGCCACGCGGGCCTGCCAGATCGCCACGCCGGATCCGGCGAGGAGCGAAAGCGCCGCCGCCATCGCCGCCCCGATCCCGGTGCGATGACGACGCACGAACTTCGCCGCGCGATAGGCCGTGCTGTCGGGCCGGGCGCGCACCGGGTAGCCGTCGAGATGCCGGGTCACGTCGTCCACCAGGTCGGCCGCCGTCGCGTAGCGGTCCGCCGGCGCCAGGCGCAGCGCCTTTCTCACGATGTTGTCAAGGTCGCTTCGAAGCGACCGCCGCAGCTTCTCCGGAGTGGTGGCGCGGCGGGAGCTCACGGCCTCCGGCGTGATTGCCGCCGCCGGATCCCCATCGGCGTCCGTCCCCGCCGGCGGGTGGAACACGGCGGCCGACGGCGGCGCCGGCTCGTCCGCGAGCATCGCCCGCTCGATGTCCGTGAGCGAGCGACCCTTGACGCGGTAGGGACGGTGTCCGGAGAGCAGCTCGTAGAGGATCACGCCCAGCGAGTACACGTCGCTGGCGGTGGTGACAGGCTCACCGCGGACCTGCTCGGGGCTCGCGTACTGGGGGGAGAGAGGACGAGCGAAGGTCGCCGTATCTTCGGCGTCTCCCTCGAGCGGAGGGCTCAGGAGCTTGGCGATCCCGAAGTCGAGGAGTCTCGGCTCGCCCTCCGCCGTCACGAGGATGTTCGAGGGCTTGAGGTCGCAGTGCACGACCAGCCTCTGGTGGGCGAACTGCACCGCGCTGCACACGCGGCGGAAGAGGCTCAAGCGCTCGGGGATCGGCAGGCGGTGCGCGTCACAGTACTCGAGGAGGTTCCGGCCGTCCACGTACTCCATGACGAAGTAGGGAAGCCCCTCGGCGGTCGTTCCGCCGTCATAGAGGCGTGCGATCCCGGGGTGCTCCAGGCCGGCCAGGATCTGCCGCTCGAGGCGGAAACGTCGCAGGACGAAACGGGGATCCACGCTGGGCCGCACCACCTTGACCGCCACCGTCTTGCGCAGGCCTGGATCGTCGCGCTCGGCCAGGTAGACCGTACCCATCCCGCCCCTGCCCAGCTCACGCACGACCCGATAGGGACCGATGCTGGAGGGAAGCGGCGCGGGCTCCGCCTCGTCGAAGGCCTCCGCAACGAGCGCGCGAAGGTCGGGGTCCCGTTGCGGATCGAGGAACCCGGCGGCCCGGTCGTGGGCGCGGAGCAGGGTCAGGACGGCGCCCCGAAGCTCGTCGTCCCCTCCGCAGACGGCGTCGAGGTGCGCCGCCCGCTCGGCTGGTTCGCGCTCGGAGACGTCCTCGAACACCACGCGCACCTGCTCCAAACGCGCCGCGTCCATCGTCACGAGCCCTCGCGCTCACCCGTGGGGTCGGGGTCGTGCAGGGCGCGATACAGCCAGGCCCGCGCGAACGTCCAGTGCCGTTTCACGGTCGCGGGCGACACGTTCAGGAACTGCGCAGTCTCGTCGATGGACAAGCCTCCGAAATACCGCAGCTCGACGACCTTCGCGGGTCGCGCCGCGACCGCGGCCAGCCGCTCGAGGGCCTCGTCGAGCGACACCAGGTCGACCTGGAGGTCCACTCCCCTGAGCGACGTCTCCTCGAGGTCGATGCGAGCGGCCGGCCGGTCCCGCTTCAAGGCGCGTCTCTGTCGCGCGTGGTCGACCAGGATCCGCCGCATGGCCTGGGCGGCCGCTCCGTAGAAATGGACCCGATTCTGGAAGCCACCGTCGCGAACGCCCGCCAGCCGGAGATAGGCCTCGTGCACCA
The DNA here is from genome assembly GCA_963742595.1 of uncultured Acidobacteriota bacterium. Lineage (GTDB taxonomy): Bacteria > Acidobacteriota > Vicinamibacteria > Fen-336 > Fen-336 > CAVPGH01. The sequence continues at coordinate 54,680 of CAVUMT010000006.1, forward strand.
GGGCCGTCGGCTGAAGCGTGTGATCCGGCCGCTCCCCGCGCATGTAGTGTCCGGCCAGTCGCCGGAGCTCGTCGTAGACCAGGGGCATCAACGCTTCGAAGGCCGCCGCGTCTCCGGCGTGCCACCGGGCCAGCAGCTCGGTCACGTCAGCCATGGAAGGGTCCATCTTAGGGCAATTCCGAAGCAGGTGAGCCTTTTCCCCTCCGCCTTGCGCCAGGTATGAGCGGAACCCCCTCGCACCGGGTTGGCGATGTGGGTGGACACATTCGGCCACGCACGGAAGTAGGAGACTTACATGCAGACACAAGTCGTCGGAAGCACACTTCCGTGTGGATCCCCACGATCCCCTTCCGGGGACGCCTCCCATGGCTTCGAGCGCACGCATCGGCCTCGAAGGGGCGCCCGCGGCGCTCTCGGAATGGCCGTCGTAATCGCGGCTGTGGTCACGGCCCTCCCCGCAGGCGATGCGCAGGCCGCCTTCCCGGGCGGGAACGGGAAGATCGTCTTCGCAAGTCAGCAGGGCGGGGGCACGAACATCTTCGTGATGAACGCCGACGGCTCCGCTCAAGCGCAACTCACGACGACCGGCTTGGATGACTACCCCGCCTGGTCGGCCGACGGCCAGAGGATCGTCTTCCAGAGCCAACGCGACCTCGGTCTCCCAGAGATCTACGTCATGAACGCCGACGGCTCCCAGCAGACACGGCTCACAACGAACTCCGTCGGCGACTACGTGCCCACCTGGTCGCCCGACGGGCAGAAGATCGCCTTCGTCAGTGATCGCGACAGCAGCGGCGTGTTCATCAGCGGCGAGATCTACGTCATGAACGCCGACGGCTCCGCCCAGACGAGGCTTACGACAAACACGAGCGGCGACGGCCTCCCCGCCTGGTCACCCGACGGGCAGAAGATCGCCTTCGTAAGTACTCGCGACGTCACCGCCGAGATCTACGTGATGAACCCCGACGGCTCCGCCCAGACGAGGCTCACCACGACCCCCCCAGGTAGTGGCGCCTTCTTCTCTGCCTGGTCGCCCGACGGGGAAAGGATCGTCTTCATTCTCTACGGCCCGGACGGCCGAGGCGACATCTGGGCCATGAATGCCAACGGCAGCTCCCCGACGCAGCTTACGGCGGACCCGTTGGGGTCGGACAGCGACCCTGCCTGGTCGCCCGACGGGCAGAAGATGGCCTTCGTCAGGGGAGACGGCGTTACCCCCACCGACATCTGGACGATGAACGCCGACGGCTCCGCCCAAGCGCGACTCCCGTCGAGCCTTGGAGCGGACTCACATCCCGACTGGCAGCCGCTGCCGAACCCGATCATCTTCCTGCACGGTTTTTTGGGCTCGAAAATCGCCTGCGGGGCGAATGAGCTGTGGCCGCACATGAGTGCCATCGACCGGCCGCGCTTCCCGGACATGCGCCTGGCCGCGGACGGGGTCTCGAATCTTCCTGGGACGTGCGGTGCGCAGGTCGGTGGGATCGTGGGCGAGGTGGTTATCGGGCCCATAGCGGAAGACATCTACAAGAGCACCGCCGACTTCCTGAACCGGGTGGCGCCCGGACGGAACTACCTGTTCACCTGGGACTGGCGGACGAGCCCGGCGGAGAGCCTGGCCAGGCTGGACAGCTTCGTGGACAACGTGCGCACCCAGCACGCGAACGCCAAGGTGGTGCTGATGGCGCACTCCATGGGCGGGCTGCTGACCCGCTGGTACATCGACGACCAGACCCGGGCGGACAAGGTCGCTCGCGCGCTGACGATCGGCACTCCTTATTGGGGCTCGCCGAAGTCCCTTTTCCCGCTCGCCGCCGGCCTCGAGACGCCACAATTCAGCGCGATGGACGCGTTCTTCGACAACGGGGAGCTGCAGGATTTCGCCCGCAACCTGCTCGGGCTGTACTTTCTCTACCCGAGCGCGAACTACGGACCGTGGCTGACCGTGGCGTCCCACGGTCCGGGAACGCTCGACGGCGCCGGCCTGCTCGACTACGTCGGCAACGAGCTCGCCGGCAATCCGGTGCTTCTCGACCAGGCGCTCGACGCGCACACCACTACCCTCGACGGGTTCAAGACCAACGGGGTCGACTACCGGGTCGTCGTCGGCACCGGAATGAACACCATCTCGGGCGTCACCATCCTGGACCTGGTGGTCCCGGACTATGTGCAGCTCAGCTACGCAAGCGGCGACCAAACCGTGGCGGCGAGGAGCGGTGTCCAGGGCACGCCGGGGACGACCGATCCGCTGGGTGAAGACGTCCCAATTTACTATGCCTGCGGCGTCTCCCACGTGCCGCTCCCGGGCAACCCCGACATCGACGACGCCATCGAGGACTTCCTGCTCAGCGGCGCCGACGTCTGGCTCAGCGCCCCTGGCAACCCGGGGCTGCAAAGCAGCCCTTGCCCATCCTCCGGTTTCCAGATCGGCGTCTACCCGGTGCTGATCGGGTCGCGCGCCGACTTGCGGACCGCGGGCGTCCGGCCGGCGAGCGCCGGCTCCGACACCGCCGTCCCGCTCGAGGACGCGGAACTCCAGGGCCTCGTCCAGGTGCTCTCATTCCCCAACCAGACGATCATCGTCACCGACACGGCCAGACCCGTCGACCTGGCGCTTCCGCCCGGCCCCATCAGGCTGGAGGTGACCCCCCTCAACGACGAAGAGCAGGGACCGACGCTCGTCTACGAATCGTTGGACGGACAGGTGACCTTGGCCGCCTCCGAGACGCTCACCGTCTTCGAGGACGGGGAGGAGGTGGAGCCGAGCGACCCCGACACGACGCCCCCGACGGTTGTGGGCGTTCCCGATCGGGCCCCGAACGCGGCAGGGTGGTACCGCGCACCCGTCACCATCGATTGGCAGGCCACGGACGACAGCGGATCCGCCAGCGACCCGCAGGACACCATTGCGTCTATCGAAGGCGCAAGCGTCGTCTACTCGAGCGCGCCGAGCTGTGACCCGTCGGGCAACTGTACGACCGGCTCGCTCACCCTCTCGATCGACACCGTAGCGCCGGCGCTCGCCTGCCCACCGAGCCAGACCTCCAGCGCCACCTCGGCATCAGGGGCGATCGTCAGCTATCCGCCGGCGTCGGTGAGCGACGCGGTCGACACGGCGCCCGTCGTCACGTACTCGCAGGCGTCGGGGACGCTCTTCCCGATCGGCACGACCACGGTGGCGGTGACCGCGACGGATGCCGCGGGGAACAGCTCGACCTGCACCTTCACCGTGACCATCACCCCGGCGGGCGCCGGCGCCGACCTTGCGATCACGAACACGGACTCGCCCGATCCCGTGACGCTGGGAAGCCCCTTGACCTATACCGTCACCCTCCGCAGCAACGGGCCGCAGGATGCCGCGCAGGTATGGATGGCTCACGCGGTGCTCGGGCACGTGCGCTTCGTCTCCGCCACCGCCAGCCAGGGTCATTGCCTTGGGGTCGCCGGACTGGTCACCTGCAACCTCGGAACGCTGGCGAACGGCGCCACGGCAACGGTAAGGATCGTCGTCGTCCCCAAGACGAGGGGCTCGCTCTCGAGCGCGGCCTACGCGTTGAGTCGCGTTGCTGACCCCAACCTGGCCAACAATCAAGCGACGACGACTACGCGGGTGAGATAGACCGAGAGGTGGTTTTCGCAGCGCCATCCGGCGCGAACAAGGAGACCGGCGATGAGCGAACATGTCTACAAGATCCTCGAACTCACGGGTTCGTCGCATGAGGAGACTTGCATGCAAGACTCAGAAGTCCTCGATCGCAACCATGGGACCAGCGCTGGGCAGTCTCGCGTTCGATTGACAGTCATTCGATTCGCAAGCGCCGTTTGCGCGATTGCCGGGCTTTCCGGACCTTGCGCGGCGCAATCCTGGACCAGCGTCGGTCCGAGGAACGAAGCCGGCGTGATGAAGCACCTCCAGATTCACAAGCAGGCGAACAAGCTTTTCGCTTCGGCATACAGCGGCGGGCTGTGGGTCACGAGCCTGGCCAGCAACGACTTGAGCTGGACCCCCATTGCCGACCACCTCGACAACATCGAGATCCGGGCCTTCGCCGCTTCGCCATCCAATGCGCAGATCATCTATGCGGCGAACAAGACCTTCTCCCTTTACCGGACACGCGACGGCGGCGCCACCTGGGGAGAGCTGACCAGCTTCGACGCCTCCTTTGGCCGGGTCAATCGAGTTGTCGTCCCCGCCGACCAGCCGAAGACGGTGCTAGTTGCGACAACCCTTGGGCTTTTCCGCTCGACGAACAGCGGGTCCACATGGACGGCTTTGATAAAGGGCTCCGACGTTTTGGACATCGCGATCGACCCATCCAACTCCTCCGTCATGTACGCGGGGCTTCGCAGGGCGGGCGTATACAAGACCACCAACGATGGCGTGAACTGGAACCTGGTCCTGGTCTGGCCCGATGCTTCGAATACCAATACCAGTTTCGATCCGCCGAGGACGACGCCGAGCCAGGTCATCAAGATCTCGCTGGGAGAACGCCGGGCGAATGGTTCGTTCGAGACGAGCGCAACCCGGACCGTGGCCGTGAAATTCGGACGGCACGTCTGGGTGAGCACGAACGCCGGCGGATCGTTCGCCAACCGGGACTCCCCCTTGATCAGCGCCAACGACGCAGGTAACTACAGGCGATCGGAAGACTTCATCGACGACGAGTGGTGCAATGCGATTGCTGTGGATCCCTGGAACTCGAGCCGGATACTCGTCGGACAGACGAGCCTGTTCATGACGACCGACGGCGGGGTCACCTGGGTGGAGTTCAACACGACCGACACCAACAGGTTCCGGCACGAGGACTTCCAGGACATCCAGTTCAGCAGGACCGTCCGCGACTTGATCTTCGCCGCGAACGACGGCGGTGTCGAACGATCGACGGCTTCGAGTCCGACGTTCAGCACGGTCTATGCGAACCTGGTCACGAGCCAGCTCCTGCGCGTCGGCGTCAACGGCAGTACGGTAGCCGCCAACTCCGACCACAACGGAATCATCGGGACGACCGCCCTCGAGCAGGGGAACTGGAGCCAGGTCATACGCGGCGTCTGCGGATACGGCAACAATTCAATGGAGAGGAGCGACGTCTACAAGGACCCCAAGAGACCGAGCCGGTTCTACTTCGCCTTTCACGATCAACTGGGGCGGTTCAACTTTCCGTTCACCGAAGGCGCCGATTGCATCAATGATGCGTCGCGATTCACGCCGTTTCCGCCGTACATCATTCACCCGTTCCCGGACAAGCCGCAGCAGCCCGTCGCGGTCGACACGCGCACAGGCTCGCAGCTGATCCTCGTCGCATCCGACGCGATCGATCGCGATCTCTGCGGAACCGCGGTCGCCTGCCAACCGGGCGCGGGCACTGCATTCGACCTGATGCTGACCCGCAACGGCGACGTCGAGCCGACAGGGACCTACGGACCGGACGATCCAACCCAGCCGACCTGGGAGGTGACGGCCCACAGCATCGGCGATCCGTTCGTTTCGGTCGCCCTCGTCCCGCGGCCCACGGGAAAGAACGCGTATGCGATCACCCGCTCGGGCGCGCTATACACCGCTTCGATCCCGTTGCCGCCGCCGGCAGTGATCAACTGGGACAGGCAGGACGGGTTTGTCCCAGCCGGCGGCGAAGGCGTTCGTCATTTCGCCCCGTTGGCCCTGGATGAGAACACGGTCGTCGCGATCACGAAGAACTCCTTTGCGAAAACGTCGAATGCCGGAGCAACCTGGACAGTCCAGAACAATCCGATTCCGTCGAGCGAGTACTACACGCTCGCTCTCGACATGAATTTCCTCGCCGGCACGGACATCTACATCGGCACGAGCGACGGCATTTATCGCAAGGCGAGCTCGGGCACTTCGTTCATCAAGCACAATGGAAACCTGCCCAACGTGCAGGTGGCCCAGCTCGTGCGCGACAGCATCTTCCTATACGCGGCTACGTTCGGGCGCGGCCTCTGGCGCAAGTCGATGGTGGAAAACATCGGCATCACCGAACTGGCTCCGGACGAGTCGGCGGCTACCGTGCACGAGCGTTTCACCCTTGCGTTGAAATGGACCCACCCTGACCGCTGGCGGCTGATCGACACCATCGACCTGCGCCTCATCGATGACGAAGGGACCGCCATGTGGGTGCGGTTCGACGAGGCGGCGAACACGTTCAGCATGTTCAACCCGAAAAGCGGCCGGTTCGGCGATGCATACCCACCCGGAAGCCCGTACACGTTCCAGACCAGCGCGGCAACGCTGTATCTGGCGACCACTTCGGTGGTGGGGACGGGGCCTACCGGACCGAGCGCGACGCTCACCTACGATCTGCGTTTCAAGCCGCGGGCAGCGGCAAGGAACTTCCGCGTGGAAGTGCGCCTGGCCGACGACTTTGGGAACGTGCAGGAATTCGAGCAGATCGGAACCGTCAGGGTATCGCCCTGAGGTGCACGTCCGCGCGATTTGGCCGCGGATTTCGATAAGTCGTCCGGCTGTCGCGCCACAGGCACCCGGTCGGTAGAATTGACGGCATGCCCACGGCGACGGCGGACGCGCGGCTGGACGAGTGGCGCGCCGAGTTCGACGCGGCGGCCCGGCGCTCACTGCGGACTCGCTTCCGCTACGCCTCCTCCACACCTACAGGCCGGTGCTGACGCCCAGGCCGAGGAGATCCGGGACGCCTTCGGTCGAACGGAACTGCTGACTTCAGGCCCCTCATGACCGACGCCCCGAAGCCGCCCCCGGAGGTGCTCCGCTTCTACCACGACTCCGACGAGGCGAGCCGTCTGGACGTCGAGTACTTCCCGCTCGAGCGCGCGCGCACGCAGGAGGTCCTCGGGCGGCATCTTCCTCCGCCTCCCGCCGTCGTCCTCGACGTCGGGGGCGCGGCGGGTGCGTACTCCTACTGGCTTTCGGACCAGGGTTACGAGGTGCACCTCGTCGACCCCGTGCCCCGACACATCCGCCAGGCCGAGGAGGCGGCCGCAGGCCATCCCGCGCCGCTCGCGAGCGCACAGGTGGGAGACGCCCGCGCCCTCGACCGGAAGGGCGCGAGCGTCGACGCGGTGCTGCTGCTCGGCCCGCTCTACCACCTGCAGGAGAGAGAAGCCCGGCTCCAGGCGCTTCGAGAAGCGCGGCGCGTGCTTCGGCCGGGGGGCTGGCTCTTCGCCGCGGGGATCTCCCGCTTCGCCTCGCTCCTCGATGGCCTGCGCACGGGCAAGATCTTCGACGAGCCGGCCTTCGCGGCGATCGTCGAGCGCGATCTCCAGGACGGCCGGCACCGCAACGACACCGGGAGACCGGAGTTCTTCACCACCGCGTACTTCCACCGGCCGGAGGACCTGGCCGCGGAAGCCTCGGAAGCCGGCTTCGAATCGCCGGCCGTTCACGCCGTGGAGGGACCGGGCGCTTTTCTCCCCGACTTCAGGGCGCGCTGGAACGATCCCGTCCACCGCGCGACGCTGCTGCTTTTCCTCGCGCGGGTGGAGCGGGACCCGGCGCTCCTCGGAGGAAGCCCGCACCTCCTGGCGGTGGCCCGGCGGCCCGCCTGAGCGACGTGCTATTCTCGCGCGCGGAGGTCGGATGGACGCGGAAGACATTCTCGGCGGCCTGGTCCGAGGCGCGCTGCAGGGCCGGGGCGGCCGGAAGGGTTACCGGCGCACGGAGAGCGCGCTCGGCTCGCTGATCAACGCCAAGAACATCCTCGCCGCGGCCGGGCTCGCATGGGGGATCTACGAGGCCCATCAGCAGCAAAAGGGCGCCGTTCCTCCTTCGGTGCCGCCGACGATTCCCCCTGTCCCCGCGGAGGAAGGGGGGCTCTCGCCCGCCGTAATGCGCCTCGTCCGCCTCACGGTGTCCGCGGCGCGCGCGGACGGCGAGCTGAGCCTGGAGGAGCGGGGCGCCATCCTCGAGAAGGCGCGAGAGGTGGGCGCCGAGTCCGTGGTCGCCCAGGAGCTCACCGCCCCGCGCCCCCTCGCGGAGATCGTGGCGGGGGTCTCCGATCCCGCGCTCAGGGCGCAGATCTACACGCTCGCGTTCGCGATCGTGCGCGCGGACGGGAGCGTCTCGGGAGCCGAGCGGATCTACCTCGCCCAGCTCGCCCACCAGCTCTCGCTCGACACGGCCACGGTGGCGTCGCTGGAGGGGCGGGCGGGTGGATTGATCGACGCCTCGGCCTGACGAAAGGAGAACCCCGATGACGGAGTGGTGGATGGCCGTGGGCGGCCACCAGGTGGGCCCGGTCGCCGAGGGCGAGATCGTGGCCAACGTCAAGAACGGCAGCGTGGACGGATCGACCCTCGTCTTCACGACGGGGATGGCGGCGTGGACGCCCCTCAAGGACGTCGACAGGTTCAAGGCGCACCTCGCGGCGCCGGCGCCCCCTCCCCCCGTGCCCGCCGTCCCCGGCCGGCGGGCCCACGAGATCGACTTCAAGATCGAAGGCGAGGACCTTCAGTTCGTGGAGGTGGAGCTCGATCCCGGAGAGACGGTGGTCGCGGAAGCCGGGGTCATGATGTACATGACGGCGGGGATCGAGATCGAGACGGTTTTCGGCGACGGCAGCGGCAGCCCGCAGGCCCAGGGCGTGATGGGCGCGCTCCTCGGCGCGGGCAAGCGCCTCCTCACGGGCGAGAGCCTCTTCATGACCCTCTTCACGAACCGCGGGCAGGGAAAGCAGCGCGTGGCCTTCGGCGCCCCCTACCCCGGCCGCATCATGGCCATCGACCTCGGCAAGATGGGGGGCGAGCTCATCTGCCAGAAGGATTCGTTCGTGTGCGCGGCCCGCGGCGTCTCGATCGGCATCGCCTTCCAGAAGCGCCTGGGGGCGGGCCTGTTCGGGGGCGAGGGCTTCATCATGCAGCGGCTGCAGGGGGACGGCCTCTGCTTCGTGCACGCGGGGGGAATGGTCACGGCGATGGACCTCCGTCCCGGGGAGACCCTTCGGGTGGACACGGGATGCCTCGTGGCGCTCCTGCCCTCCGTGACCTACGACATCCAGTTCGTGGGCAAGGTCAAGACCGCGCTCTTCGGCGGGGAGGGGATCTTCTTCGCCACCCTCACCGGCCCCGGACGCGTGTGGCTGCAGTCGCTCCCCTTCTCGCGCATGGCCGACCGGATCTACTCCGCGGCCCGGGGAATGGGCGGCCGCAAGGAAGAGGGCGGGATCCTCGACAAGGCCCTCGGCCTCGGCCGCATGATCGACGGGGACTGACGAACATGGGAAACGCCGGCTTCGCGATCATCCTCTCGACGCTCCTCGCGGCGCTGCCCGCCGCCGACGACGCCCTCGCGCCCCGCGTCGCGATGAAGCTCTTCAACGCCACCGACCTCAGGGGTTGGAAAGCGGACGTGCCCGCCCAGGACACGGATGCGAACGCCCCCCGGAGCTTCGTGGTGCAGGACGGCCTCCTCGTCAGCAAGGGAGAGCCCCGCGGCCACCTCCTGACCGACATCGCCTACCGCGACTACCGGCTCGAAGTGGAGTATCGCTTCCCGGGCAAAGCCGGCAACTGCGGCGTGCTCGTGCACGCCTCGAAGCTGCGCGCGCTCTACAAGATGTTTCCGCAGTCGATCGAGGTGCAGATGCAGAGCGGCGACGCGGGGGACTTCTGGGTCATCCAGGAAGACATCGAGGTCCCGGACATGGCGACGCGGCGCCCCCGGAAGGAAGGCCAGAAGTGGGGCGGCGCCGAGGGAGACGCGCGCCGGATCCTCAACCTCACGGACGGATCGGAGAAACCCCTCGGCGAGTGGAACACGATGGTGATCGAGGCCCGCGGCCGCGGGATCAAGGTGTGGGTGAACGGCACGCTCGTCAACGAGGGGACGAACGCCACCGTCGATCACGGCCGGATCGCGCTGCAGGCCGAGGGTACCGAAGTGGAGTTCCGACGGGTGGACATCGGCCCGCTCCCCACGGCCAAGTAGCCGCCATCGCCGATCAGTCCTTCTTGAGGAGGGCCACCACCTCCTCGATCGCGTACTGCAGGAAGCCCTCGCCCTCCAGGTGGTTGTCCACGAGCAGGAAGGGCAGGCCGAGCCGGTGCAGCCGGTGGTGGTCGTCTTCGAGATACGTCCTCTCCATCTCCTCCCGGCTCACCAGATGGTCGTCGATGCCCGCGGCGAGGGCCGCCTCGTGGCGGCGGACGTTGCGCTCCCAGCAGATGTCGAACGGGCAGAAGATGTAGAGGAGGAGGGACGTCGACAGGACGTCCGGCCCGAAGTTGTCGGAGACGGAGCGCACCATGTCCGGGCGCGCGAACTCCAGGAAGATGGCCCGCCCCTCCCGGCGCTCGCGGCGCACGTCGTCGTTGACGCGCTTCAGCACCTCGTCCCAGAGCGCGGGGTTCGTGATCACCCATCCCCCGTCGGTGCCCCGGCTCGAGTAGAGGCGGGGACGCCCCGCCTCTTCCGCACGGTCGTCGGCAAGGAAGCACTCGCGGACCTTCGGGTAGTCGTCGATCCGGAGGATGTCCCGGACGAGCCCCTCCGCGACCATTCGGTCGGCGAGGCGCCGGTACACCTCCGACTTGCCGCAGCCGGGTGTGCCCAGGAGAAAGATCTGGAACGGAGACTTCATCGGGTGCTCGAGGGTGCGGCGAGGGTATCACGGGCCATAGAATGTGGGGCACGAGTCAGTGCCCGCAGCGCGCGAGGACCCGCGAGGTGATCTCGCTCGCGGACGGGGGGTTCTCGCCGAGGCCCAGGGAGTGAAGCGTTTCGTGGATGAGGATGACTTCCGTGAGCCGCCGATCGCGGCGGCGCGCGGCGGCGAACGGCGCTGCGCAGACGACTACGGCCCGGCTGCCCGGGGTCGTCATCGCCAGGACGCCCGTCGATCCACAACGCCCGGCTCCCTCGGCGTCGTAGAACACGAGCCGGTCGATGTATTCGCTCGGGGTGAGGGAGAGCGCGTCGAGGCTCGCCCGGAGCGTGCGTCCGGACGCGTCCGCGAAGTCCTCGAGGACCCGAGCGCAGCCCTCCTGGGCGAGCCGCTTTCGCGCCCCCTCGACCGCCCCTCGCACGGATGTGGCCTCGTCCCCTTCTCCGGTAAGCCGGCGGTAAGAAGCCGCTCGCCCTTTCGCCGACCCCGAGCCGAAGAGGGTCAATCCCGCCACCACGACCGCCACGACCAGCCCCGGCTTTCGTCCCATCGGTGTCCGCCCTCTCCTCCGCGAAGCTCGTCGGGCGGAAAGGCGAAAGCTTGGGAACGGCCTGGGAGTTTCCTAGGGGTTGTCTGGAGGTTTCTTGCGGCTCCGATTTGAGGAGTGGGCCTACGACGAGGAGAGCCGGCAGCTCCTCAAGGACGAGGCTCCGGTCCACCTGACGCCCAAGGCCTTCGACCTGCTCGGGGCGCTCCTCGCCGCGCGCCCGAAGGCCCTCTCGAAAGCCGAGATCTACGACCGGCTCTGGCCGCAGACCTTCGTCTCCGACGCGACACTCGCCGGTGTCGTGTCGGAGGTGCGGGCGGCCCTGGGCGACGACCCGAAGACCCCCCGATTCGTGAGGACCGTCCATGGTCACGGCTATGCCTTCGCGGGGGCCGCGGCCGCTGACGAGCCGAAGACGGCCGCGCCGACGACGGGCGGCCCACGGGCGGGTCGGCACGTGGGGCTCTACGCGGCCCTTGGGGTCCTGGCCCTGGCTCTGGTCGCCCTCGTGATTTGGGAGGGTCCACGAGCGACTCCCGGCGGGCCGGGCGACGCCGGCTCGCGGTCGCTGGCCGTGCTGCCCTTGCGTGACCTCTCGACAGGCGGCGAGCAGGCCTACTTCGCGGACGGGCTCACCGAGGCGCTGATGACGAGCCTGACGAGGGTCCAAGGCGTGCGCGTCGTCTCGCGGCTCTCGGTCATGCGCTACAAGGGGAAGGCGAGCCCCCTGCCCGAGATCGCGAAGGAGCTGGGGGCGGACCTTCTCGTCGACGGCTCGGCCCTGCGGGCGGGCAATCGGGTGCGGCTGACGGCCCGGCTCGTGGACGCCCCCCGGGACCGCGAGATCTGGCAGCGGACGTACGACGAGCCCTCCGCCGACGCGGCGCAGCTGCCCGACCGGATCGCGGGCGACATCGCCGAGGCGGCCCGTCTCGCCCTGTCGGCGCAGCAGAAGGCCCGGCTCGCGGCGGCCCGCCCCGTCGATCCCGCGGCCTACGACGCCTACCTCAGAGGTCGGTACCAGCTCGCCCGCGGCTCGGTCGAGTCCATCCGAAAGGCCATCGAGCTTCTCCAGGAGTCGCTCGAGCGCGATCCCCGCTACGCCCCCGCCTACGCGGAGCTCTCGAACGCCTACCACGCGCTGGGAACGGTCTGGGTGGGGGAGCCGCCGCGCGAGATGCGGGCGCTCGCGGCGGCGGCCGCCCAGAAGGCCCTCGAGATCGACCCCGATCTGGCGGAGGCCCACACCTACCTGGGTACGGCCCGTCTCTACGAGTGGGACTTCCTGGGGGCGGAGCGGGAGTTCCTGCGGGCCATCGAGCTCGACCCAAGCTCGTCGAGCGCGCACTCGGGGTACTCGCGCTGGCTCATGGCGCGCGGCCGCCTGGACGACTCGGTGACGGAGACGCGAAAGGCCCAGGCGCTCGATCCGCTCAGCGTGATCGCCCGCCGCGCCGTGGGATACGCGCTCTTCCACGCCCGGAGCTACGACGAGTCCGTCGCCCATCTTCGAGGCGTGGCGGCGACCGATCCCCGGGACGCCTTCACGCACTGGTTCCTGGGGGAGAGCTACGCGGGGAAGGGCCAGCACGAGGAGGCGGTGGCCGAGCTTCGGCTGGCGGTCGACCTCTCCGAGCGCTCGCCGGCGATGGTGGGCATGCTCGCGAACAAGCTGGCCCGCGCGGGACGACGGGACGAGGCGCAGAAGCTCGTGGCCGAGCTCCAGGAGACCTCGCGCCGTCGCTACGTCTCCCCCGCCGGGTTCATCGTGGCCTACGCCGCCCTGGGAGAGCCGGACGAGGCGTTTCGCTGGCTGGAGCGAGGATTCGAGGAACGGATCAACTTCATGGTCTTCCTGCACTGCATGGCCGATCTCGACCCCTTGAGGGGCGACCCACGCTTCCGAGACCTGCTCGCACGCATCGGATTGCCGCAGTAGGGACGCGACGCCGGGCGACACGGGTAGTAACCCGCTTACCAGAATCGTCGGAGGCTGTCCCGAAGACCCGAGCCCCGGAACGTTTCAAGCGTGCAGAGGCACCGACGTGAACCCCGTCACCGCATCGTCTTCGGGGCGGTGTGATAATGGGGGGGATCACCTGCCGGAATGGGCATGTGACTTGCAACCGATGAGTCGGATTTCCATGACCCGCAGCTCCGTGTCGCGACGATCGGGCGCGCTCCTCCTGACGATCGTGTGCGCGGGGCTCGGCGGTCGTGTCGCGATTTCGAACGCCGGCACACCTGCTGTCCCCTCCTTCGGCGTCGACCTCGGCGTCGTCAACCTGAGCCTCTCCGTCACGGACACGCACGAGAAGCATGTGAGCAACCTGACGGAGAAGGACTTCGTCATCTTCGAAGACGGCGTCCGCCAGGAGATCAGCCTCTTCACCCGCGATCGCCTTCCCATCTCCCTCACCCTCCTGCTCGACGGGTCGTCTTCGATGAGGGGGAACCTGCGCGTGGCCCAGGCCGCGGCCATTCGCTTCGTCCGCACCCTCCAGCCCACGGACGACGCCCAGGTGGCGCAGTTCACGCGCCGCTACACGGTCCTCCAGGAGCCCACGTCGGATCAGGCCGCCCTCGAGGCGGCCGTGAATCGAGTGGAGGCGTCGGGCGAGACCTCCCTCTACGAGTCGCTCTACGTCGCTCTCAAGGACCTCGGGCGGCGGAAGCACGACGACGCCACGCGGAGGCTGGCGATGGTCGTGCTGTCGGACGGCGAGGACACGTCGTCGCTGGTGAGCGAAGACCAGCTCATGGAGCTCGCGCGGCGCACCGAGGTGGCGATCTACGCGATCGGGCTCTACGGCCCTCGGCCACCGGGCTCGGCCGGTCCCGCACCCACGCATTTCCTCACCGCCCTCAGCCGCGAGACGGGCGGGCGCGCCTACTTCCCGAAGGAGCTCGGGGATCTCGAGGGGGCCTACGACCGGATCGCCGAAGAGCTGCGCACGCTCTACGGCCTGGGGTACGTTTCCGGCAACCCGCGCCGCGACGGGGCGTGGCGCCGCATCGCGGTGGAGACGGTGCGCGAGAACCTGATCGTGCGGCACCGCCTGGGATACCACGCCCCCCGCGCCTCGACGGCCGCGGGCGCGGGCCACTGAGGATCGGGCCGCCCTCCTCGACGATCCGTCACCCTTCGGTGATCTTCCGGATCGCCCGCTCGAGCAGGACCGGGCACATGGCCAGCCGGTACTCGCGCGTGGAGCACACGTCGTCGACGGGCTGCACCTCGTTCCGGATCGCCTCCATCGCCCGCTGCAGCGCGTCGTAGCCGCCGCTCAGGAGTGCTCTCTCGGTGTCGCGGGCGCGGAGGGCGGTGCCGCCCACGCCGCCGAGGGCCACCCGCACCCAGTCGGGGCGTCCCTCCCTGAAGGTCATGCCCACCGCCATCGAGATCTTGGAGACGCTCGGCCCCTGCCGCTGGCCGAGGCGGAGGAAGGCGCCGCGCACACCGGGGCGCTTCAGGAAAGAGACGCCGAGGATGAGCTCGTCGCCGGCGAGGACGGTCTCCTCCGGCCCGATGAGGAACTCGTCCAGGGCGACGTCGCGGCGGTCCGAGACCGAGACGAGGTGGACGATCGCGTCCGCGGCGAGGAGCGGCGGGATCGTATCGCCCGCGGGCGAGCCGTTGGCGAGGTTGCCCCCGAGCGTGCCCCGGTTGCGGATCTGGGGTCCCCCGATGCCGGCGCAGGCCTGCGGGAGGGATGGACAGAAGCGGGCCACGAGCGCGGAGTCCGCGATCTCGGCGTGCGTCGCCGCGGCCCCGATGCGCACCCGGTCTTCCGTCTCCTCGATGGCCTGCAGCTCGGGCACCAGGGTCAGGTCGAAGAGCGATCCGGGGAAGGGACGGCCGTCGCGCGCTTCCACCAGCAGGTCCGTGCCTCCCGCCACCGCCCGCACCTCGCCCGGCCGCTGGACGAGGATCTCCAGCGCCTCCTCGAGCGACCGGGGACGGAAGTAGCTGGGGGCGGCGGGCTCCGGCGCGGGAGACGGGCGCACGGGCCTCGTCTTCCCCACCGTCCGGGAGAGGGCGCTCACGATCTTCGTGTACCCGGTGCAGCGGCACAGGTTCCCGGCGAGCGCCCCCCGGATCTCCTCGGCGGTGGCGCGCGGCTTCCGGTCGAGAAAGGCGCGCCCCGCGAGGATCATCCCGGGAATGCAGACCCCGCACTGCACGGCGCCCTCGTCGACGAAGGACTCCTGCAGCGGATGCAGGCCGTCCGGCCCCCCGAGGCCCTCGATCGTCTCGACGCTCGTGCCGTCCGCCTGGTAGGCCACCATCAGGCAGGAATCGACCGCGCGGCCGTTCAGGATCACCGTGCACGCCCCGCACTCGCCCTTGCCGCAGCCGTCGTGCGCGCCGGTGAGGCGGAGGTCGTCGCGCAGCACGTCGAGGAGGCGCTCGTCCGTCCGCACCCGCAGGCGTCGCGTGCGGCCGTTGACGCTGAAGGCGACGTCCAGCCTCTCCGCCATCGTCAGCGCCTCTGCGCGGAGAGAGTCCGCGCACGACGGATCCGCTCCGGGGTCGCCGGGATCTCGGTGAGCCGTACGCCCGCCGCCTGGCCGATGGCGGCGGTGAGCGCGGGGGCTATCGCGATGATCGGCGAGTCCGCGAGGCCCTTGGCCCCGTGGGGACCCCAGGGAAACGCGTGCTCCACGAAGAGGACCCGGATCTCGGGAGCGTCGAGGGCGGTGGGGATGATGTAGGTCGCGAGCTGGTCGTTCCGCACGCGGCCGTCCTTGAGCACGTGCTCCTCGAGGAGGGCGTAGCCGAGGCCCTGGACGACGCCGCCCTCGACCTGGCCCTCCGCCGCCGTCGGGTTCACGATCCGCCCCGCGTCGTGGCCGGAGACGACGCGCAGCACCTTCGTCTCCCCCGTCTCCGTGTCCACCTCCACCTCCCGACCACCGCGGAGAACGAGTAGCCGATGTAGGGCTCGCCCTGGCCGCTCAGGGGGTCGAAGGTGGTCTCCGGAGGCACCGCCCAGCCGTGCGCGGCAAGGCCGACCTGGTTCTTGACGCAGGCGAAGACGGCGTCGCGCCAGGCGAGCCCTCCTCCGCCCACCACCGGCTCCATGGCCGCACGGATCTTCTCCGCCGCGTCGCGGATCGCGTTGCCGCTCATCACCGTGCCCCGGCTCGCGGACGTGGGCCCGCTGTCCGGCACGCGCGACGTGTCGCTCTCCACGAGACGCACGAGCTCGACCGGGCAGCCCAGGGACTCCGCCGCGATCTGGACGAGGACGGTGACCGTGCCCTGTCCGAAGTCGGTCGTGCCCACCGCCACCGTCACGCTCCCGTCGGGAGAGACGACGAGGCTCGCGCCCGCGGGGTTCCGGTGCTTGCCCAGGCTGCCCAGCCCGACCCCGAAGTAGCCGGCGGCGAGGCCGATGCCCCGCCTCACCGGTCCCGATCCCGTCGCGTAGGCCTTGCGCTTGCGCGCCCAGTCGGACGCTTCCGCCACCTGGGTGAGCACGTCCTTCAGTCCGACGCTCGCGGTGAGCCGCTGGCCCGTGATCGTCTCGTCGCCCTCGGCGAGCGCGTTGCGTAGGCGCAGATCGAGCGGGTCCATGTCCAGCCGCTCCGCGAGCAGGTTGATGTGGCTCTCCACCGCGAACACCACCTGGGGCACGCCGAGGCCGCGGAAGGCGCCGCAGGGCACCTTGTGCGTACGCACCACTCGCGCGTCCACCTTGACGTTGGGGACGCGGTACGGCCCGCAGGCGTGGACGGCGGCGCGGAGGAGGACCGCGGGAGAGACGGTGGCGTAGGCCCCGCCGTCGAGGAGCACGTCGACGTCGGCCGCGAAGAGGTGGCCGTCGCGGGTGGCCCCCAGCTTCAGCCGGATGCGCGCGGGGTGGCGCTTGCTCGCGGCCGCCATGTCCTCTTCGCGCGTGAAGAGGAGGCGCACGGGACGTCCGGTGACGAGCGCGAGCACCGCCGCCTGCGCCGCGGGAGGCGCCGCCGACTCCTCCTTGCCCCCGAAGCCTCCTCCCGTCACCGTCTGGACGACCCGCACGCGGTTGAGGTCGAGGCCGGTGGCGGAGGCCACCGCCCTCTGGACCAGGAACGGGCACTCCAGCGAGCCGTGGACGACGACGCCTCCCGAGCCGTCGGGAAGGGCGATCACTCCCTTGGGCTCGAGCTACACGTGGTCCTGGTACGGCGTCCGGTACGTCTCCTCGACGACCACGAGGTCGCTGCGCGACAGGGCGATCGCGGCCTCCCCGCGGCGGATCTTCCACTGGGCCATGACCTCGCCCGCCGCGAGCGCCTCCTCCATGTCGAGCGTCGCCACGAGCGGCTCGTACTCCACGGCGATGGCGGCGAGCGCGCGCCGGCAGGACTCCGCGTCCTCCGCCGCGACCAGGGCCACCGCCTCCCCCACGTGGCGCACGAACTCTCCGGCGAGGATCGGCCAGTCCGCCTGGATCAGGGGGACGAGGTTCTCGCCGGGAAGATCGCGCCCGGTGAGAACGGCGCGGACGCCGGGAAGGGAGCGGGCGGGGGTGGCGTCCAGCTCGGTGATCCGCGCGTGGGCATGCGGAGAGCGGAGGACCCCGGCCACGAGCGCGCCCGCGTACGCGAGGTCGTCGACGTAGAGGGCGGTGCCCTTGACCTTGTCGGGAGCGTCCCCGCGCTTCTGGCGTTGGCCGACGATCATCAGAACAGGCTGAGCTTCACGTATTTCTTGGGGTTGAGGCGGATATCCTCGGTGAGCTTCGCCATCTCCCCCGCCGCCTTCTTCAGGTTGGCCGCGGCCTCGCTTGCGTTCACGTAGAGCTCGTCGTCCTTCGTGAGCTTGCCGAGCGAGCCCTCGCCGCGCTCGATCCGCGCCATCACCGCTTCCATCGAGTTCGAGGAGCGGGTGAGGCCGGTCATCACCCCGTCCATGCGCTCCGTGAGGGCGTCGAGGCGCTTCACCGTGCGCTCCAGCTCGGGGCCGGAAGTCGCCTTCTCGAGCCCCTCCGACGACTTCCGGAGGTTGCGGGAGAGCACGATGAGCTCACCCCTCTGCTCGACGACCGTGGCCTGCAGCTCCTGCAGGAGCTGCCGCACCTCGCCGGTCCCCTTCTCCACGTTCGTCACCGTCTCGTCCGAGAGCAGCTTCTCCACGCGGCCCACCGCGGTCTGCGCCGCCTTCGTGAGGTCGTCCACCTGCTCGAACATCCCCTCTCCGATGGAGCCGGGCAGGCTGTCCCCCCACCCCAGCATCTTCGGCGACGCGCCGGGGACCACGTCCGCCACCATCCCTCCCAGGAGGCCCGAGCTCTTCAGCTCCATCCGCGAGTCGGAGGGGATCTTGTACTCGCCCTCGATCTCCAGGCGGATGGTGACGTCGTCCTTGTTGATGAAGAACTGGAGGATCCGCCCGATGTTCACGCCCCGCATCTGCACGGGGTCGCTCTTGCGGATCCCCCCCGCGTTGGGGACGGTGGTGGTGACGATGTAGCGGCCGCGGAAGAGGGCGGCGTCGGTGAGGGTGAAGAGGGTGATGAGGATGGCCGCGGCCCCCGCGATCACGAGGAGGCCGACGCTGAGCTCGCGGCTCCGGCTCTTCGAAGGAGGCGGCTTGGGAAGCGGTCTCTCGGTGCTCACTGTTCCTCCATGATCTTGAGGGCGGCGGCGGCGGCGGCCCGTGCGGTCCGCGAAGGCCTTCACCACGGGGTCCGTGCTCGCGCGGAACTCCGCGGGGGTGCCCACGAAGCGGAGCTTGCCGTGCTCGAGCAGGGCCACGCGGTTCGAGATCTCGAGCGCCTGCTCGATGTCGTGGGTGACGACGATCGGAGGTCACGTGCGTCTTCTCCGCGATCTCCACGATGAGCCGGGAAACCGCGGCCGAGTTGACGGGATCGAGGCCGGTCACGGGCTCGTCGTAGAGGATGATCTGGGGCCGGCCCACGAGGGCGCGGGCGAGGCCCACGCGCTTGCGCATGCCCCCCGGAGAGCTCGGAGGGGAGCTTGTTGAGCACGACCGTCGGGCTCGAGGTTCACGTCCTCCAGCGATTCGCACGACCCGGCGCAGGACCTCCTCGCGGCGCAGGCGCTTGAGCTCGTCGTCGGAGAGCCCCTGGGCGACGTTCTCGTAGACGTTCAGGGAGTCGAAGAGGGCCGCGTACTGGAAGACGTAGCCGACCTTGCGGCGGATCCGTTCCAGGGCCTCCCGCCCCGCGTGGACGACGGACTCTCCGTCCACGAGGACGTCCCCCTCGTCGGGCACGAGGAGCCCGTTCGTGGTCTTGAGGAGGACGCTCTTGCCCGTGCCCGAGGGGCCCACGATGGAGATCGTCTCCCCGTCCGCGACGTCCAGGCTGACTCCCGTGAGCACGGGCACGTCGAAGGCCTTCCAGACGTCGCGGTACTCGATCACGGTCAGTTCAGGAAGAGGGGGGGGAACATCGCGTCCAGCACGAGCACGGAGATGATCATGATCACGACGGCGGTGGTGGTGGCCCGGCCCACCCCCTCCGCGCCCCCCCGGGTGCCGCAGGCCCATGTGCACGGAGATCAGGGGGATGATGAAGCCGAACAGCGTCGGCCTTCATGAGCGAGTAGAAGAGGTCCCAGGAGTGCCAGAAGAGGCGCGCTCCGTAGAGGAAGGACTCCGTGCCGAGGCCCGTCGTGGAGCGGGCGGCGATCATGCCCGCCAGGAAGCCCGACGAGGTTGGCGAGGCCGACGAGGAGGGGGGTGGTGACCGTCCCCGCGATCAGACGGGGAGCGGCGAGGACGGGCACGGGGTCGCGGCCCAGCGAGTAGAGGGCGTCGATCTGCTCGGAGACCTGCATCGTCCCGAGCTCGGCGGTGATGCGCGCCCCCACGCGGCCGATGAGGACGAAGGCGGTCATGACCGGCCCCAGCTCGAGGACGACGCTCGAGGTCACGACGCTCCCCAGGACGTAGAGGGGGACGGCGCTCGTGAACTGGTAGCCCCCCTGCTGCGACGTCACCACCCCGGAGAGGACGCCCGTCACGCAGACGAGGGGGATGCTCTGCACGCCCATCGGAGTAGGCCTGGGCGACCACGTCGCGGAACCGCACCTCGCCGTGCACGGTCGCGCGCACGGAGCGCGCGAAGAGGAGGCTCAGGCCCCCCACCTGGACGGCCACGCGCTCCACCACGCCTCCGAGGAGGCGGACGGGCGCGAGCATCGCACGGTCCACGCTCATTCGTCTTCCCTCGACCGCAAGACCGTCGATTGTACGCCAGGAACCGCGCCCCCCGTGGTTGGCGGGGTGCCGAGGTTTTGCGCTAACATTTCCGCCATCTACGTGAAAGGAACGGTCACTCCCCGGTGAGCGGCGCCGAGCGCCGTCGTACGTCTCGTCTGGGACTCGCGATCCCCGTGCGGGTCCAGGGCTTCCTGGGCGACGGCGGCACCTGGGAGGAGATCGTGTCGACGGACGACATCTCCGCGGGCGGCGCCTCGTTCGCCGTGTCGCGCGCCGTGGAGCTGGGACAGGTCCTCCACCTTTCGTTGGACCTCCCCAAGCGCCTCCGCCAGTACGACTTGACCGACGCCTCCTACCGAGTCTACTCGCTCGTCCGCGGCATCACGCACAAGGGCGAGCAGAGCCGCGTGGGGGTGATGTTCTTCGGGAAGTTCCCGCCGCGAGGGTTCCACGAGCGCCCGAACGCGCGCTTCCTCCTCCCCTCCGACAGCCAGCCCGGCATGAGCCCCTCCCCCATGCCGCGCTCCGGGGAAACGCCACTCGAGTCGATGCCGGCACCGTCGCCTTCGCCGCCGCCCCCGATCCCGGAAGATCCCCCGCCCTCGTCCGCTCCACCGGCTCCCCCGAGCAACGCCGCCGCGAGCGGCTCGGACAGGCGCACCCAGCGACGCGTAGACATCTTCGTGAACTTCACGATCCAGCAGGTGGACGAGTGGGGCGCCGTGCTCCAGGAGGAGCTCACCGTCGCCGACAACATCAGCAAGGGCGGCGCGCGCGTCATGACCTCGCTCGACTTCATGAAGGGCGACACGATCCTCGTGCAGGAGGCGGGCGGCGGCTTCGCTACGCGCGCCGAGATCCGGGACGTGCGCAAGGGCCCGGACGGGATCCCGCGCCTCCACCTCCGGTTCCTGGATCGGCAGACGCCGGACCGGATGCTCAAACAAGGGGGATGACGGTCTCCTTCCGGTGACACTCAGGCGACGCCGGGTTCAAGTGAACTTCTTCACGTCTTGTTCGAAAGACCCCGCGCCGCCCGCTGCGGGCCGTGTAACTCCTTGTCAGAAAAGCGCGTAATTCTTTACACACCATGAAACTCGGCCGGCGTTCTGCCGGTCTAAATCCAGTGGATGCAGGGTCACAGCGATGGCACACGCTTTGCCAAAGCATGGGCGGGGGAATCGAGGTGCCCGTTGTACAAGACCCTGGACCGACGAGAGTTCACGCTGGAGGCGGCTCTCGCCGTCCTGAGCAGCGCCGCGCTCACGATCACGGGCTGCGGGGGGGGCAGCCCCACGGAAGCGAACCCGATTCCCAGCACGGCGCCGGGGGACAAGGCGGGGTCGGTCGGGATCGAACCACGGGCACACTGCGGTGATCACCGCGGCCCAGCTCGCGGGGGCCGCCCTGATCACGGTCTCCATTCGAGGGCAGGCCGACCACCCGCACTCGGTGACCTACAGTGCGGCGGACGTCGCCGCGATCGCGAACGGACAGCGCGTGTCGCGCGACGTCGAGCGAACGACGACGCACACACGCACACCGTGACCTTCAACTGAGCGCCGAGTGACCGACATCAGGCCGGAACCCAGCAAGCTCGTCCGGATGGCGCGGCCGGCGCCCCTGCCCGCGGGCGACGACGATCCGGGGAAAAAGGCCAGGAAGAAAGACAAGGTCCGCTCCGCCTGGATCTCGTTCGTGGGGAGGATCCTCGCCCAGCTCGTGGGGGCGATCGCCACCGTGGTGCTCGGCCTCATGCTCGCGCGACGCGTCTATCCTCCGGACCCCGCCCCCGTGCGTCCATCGCCCGTTCCCGCGTCGGCCGCGGCGGGATTGGTCGCCGCGCCGGTCCGCTCGGGAGTCTCGGTCGCCGTGCTCCCGTTCGCCGACCTCTCGACGGATGCCTCGCAGGCCTTCCCCGTCGACGCGATGACCGAGGCCGTGATCACCAACCTCGCCGGGTTCCGCGACCTGCGCGTCGTCTCGCGCACGTCGGTGATGCGCTACAAGGGCGAAGCGAAGCCGTTGCCCGAGATCGCGCGTGAGCTCGGCGTGCAGGCCGTCGTCGAGGGCTCGGTCCTGCGCGCCGGCGACCGCGTGCGCGTGACCGCCCAGCTCATCGACGCCACTACCGACGAGCACATCTGGGCCCGGAGCTTCGACCGCGACGTGAAGGACGTGCTCGGGCTGCAGGAGGAGCTGGCCCGGGCGATCGCCCAGGCGGTGGCGGCGGCGCTCGCGCCGTAGCCCGCGACGACGGTCCCCGGGGACGCTCAGGAAACCCGGGGGGTCTCCAAGAGCTCGACGAGGGCGAGAGCGATGACGCGGGTGGCGTCCCGCAAGTCATCCACCCCGCACCACTCGTCGGGCTGGTGGGCGAGCTCGAGGACGCCCGGCCCGTAGGCCACGCAGTGCTCGACCCCCGCGAGTCGGGCGAAATGCTTCTGGTCGTACGTGCCCGGGCTCGCTACGAGGGCCGCCTTCTTCCCGCGCACCTCGCCGATTGCGCGGGCGAGCGCGGCGGTGAGGGGCGATCCCGCGGGCGTCTCCACGGGGTGCACGACCATGCGGTCCCGGAGCTCGTACTCGAGCCGGGGAATGCGCCGCGCCGTCTCCTCCAGGAGTGCTTTGACCTCCTCGCGCGCCGCCTCGAAACCCTCCTCGACGAGGAAGCGCCGGTCGAAGACGGCGAGGCAGCGGTCGGCCACGCACGGTGACTGCACGGCCTCTCCCGCCTGGCCGCCCTCGACGGCGTTGACGTTGAGGGTGGCGCGGGCCGCGCCCGGCGGCACCACGGGCATGCGCGTGACGCGCGTGGCGAGCACGGGGAGGAGCCGCTCGCGGAAGGCCTCGAGCACCGCCCCCATGCCCTCGATAGCACTCACTCCCAGGAAGGGCATGCTCCCGTGGGCGATGCGTCCCTTCGTCTCCACCTCGAACCAGTAGACGCCGCGGTGGCCGATGCAGATGCGGTCGACTCCCAGGGGCTCGGGGATGATCGCGTAGTCCGTGTTCGCCCTGGAGATGCGGCCGGCCTTCGCCAGCCAGGCGACGCCCGCGAAGCCGCCGCTCTCCTCGTCCACGGTCCCGCTGATCTCGATCCCTCCCGGGAGCGCGAGCCCCGCCCGCCGCACCGCTTCCGCGGCGTAGACGGCGGCGGCGAGGCCTGCCTTCATGTCACAGGTCCCTCGGCCCCAGACCTTCCCGTCGCTCACCTTCCCGCCGAAAGGATCGACCGTCCAGCCTTCTCCCGCGGGCACCACGTCGAAGTGGCCGTTCAAGTGGACGACGGGACCCGGGCCTTCGCCGCGCCGCGAGCCCACCACGTTGACGCGGGGGTGGTCGCGTGTGTGCTCGGGGAGCCCTTCCGCGGCGTAGTACTGCACGTCGAAGCCGAAACGCTTCAACCGTTCCCCGATGAGGCGCGCGCCGTCCTCGTAGTGGGCGCCCGGCGGGTTCACGGTGGGGATGCGCACGAGCTCGCTCGTGAACTCCACCGCCTCTCCGGCGAGGGCGTCCACCTCCTTCAGCACGCGATCCCGAGGCGTCATCCACGGCTAGTCTAGCGTGGTAGTCTCGAATCGTTCCGTCAGGGGAGGTGCGATTTGGTCCGCGGTCTCGTCCTGCTCTTCGCCGTCCTCCTCGCCGGGCGTCCCGCGGTCGCGGCGGAAGCCGCGCAGGCCCTTACCGCAGTCGAGGGAATCAAGGTCGGCCACTTCACCCTGAAGGAGCGGCCCACGGGCTGCACCGTGATCCTGACGGAAGCGGGGGCGACCGCCGGAGTGGACGTGCGCGGCGGGGCTCCCGGCACGCGGGAGACGGACCTCCTCGATCCCGTCAACCACGTGGAGAAGGTCAACGCCATCGTCCTCGCCGGAGGAAGCGCCTTCGGCCTCGACGCGGCCTCCGGGGTCGTGCGCTACCTCGACGAGCGGAACATCGGGTACGACGCCCGCGTGGCCAAAGTGCCCATCGTCCCCGCCGCGATCCTCTTCGACCTCGGGGTGGGCGGGAACCCGAAGATCCGGCCCACCGCGGAGTGCGGCTATCAGGCGGCGCTCCTCGCCACGACCGGTTCCGTCGCAGAAGGGTCGGTGGGCGCGGGAGCGGGGGCCACCCTCGGAAAGCTCGGCGGACCCGCCCGCATGATGAAGTCCGGCGTGGGGACGGCGGCGATCCGTCTCTCCGACGGGCTCGTCGTGGCCGCGCTCGTGGCCGCCAACCCCGTGGGCGACGTCATCGATCCCGCCACCGGCCGCGTCGTGGCGGGCGTGCGCACGGAAGACGGCAAGGGGTTCGCGGACGCGAGGATCCTCCTGCGCGCCGGGCTGTCGAGGGAGCGGCCGCGGCCCGCCGAGCACACCACGATCGGCGTCGTGGCCACGAACGCGAAGCTGACCAAGGCGGACGCGCAGCGCATGGCGATCATGGCCCACGACGGCTACGCGCGCGCCATATACCCGGTCCATACGCCCGGGGACGGTGACGTGATCTTCGCGCTCGCCACGGGCACCCGTGCCGAGGACGCCAACGTGGGACAGATCGGCGCCCTCGCCGCGGAGATGATGGCGGACGCGATCGTGCGCGCGGCGCGGGAAGCGACGGGGGTCGCGGGCATTCCTGCGCTTCGCGACCTCGCTCCCGCCGCGAAGTGAGCCTTCCCCTTCTCGTCCTCTCCGTCTACGCTCTCCTCCAGGTCGCGGTCGGACTGTACTTCGCGCGGCGCGTGCGGGGCGCCGGCGACTTCTTCGTGGCCGGTCGCGGCCTCACCCCCGGACTCCTTCTCGCCTCGCTGATCGCCGCGAACATCGGCGCCGGCTCCACCGTGGGGGCCACCGGCCTCGGCTACCGGGACGGGGTGAGCGCCTGGTGGTGGGTGGGCTCCGCCGGGTTGGGCACGCTCGTCCTCGCGTTCCTCGTGGGCCCGCGGATCCGCCGCATCGCCGCCGAGCACGACTTGCGCACGGTGGGCGACTTCCTGGAGCACCGCTACGGGCGCTCGGTGCGCGGGGTGGTCGCCTGCCTCCTCTGGGTGGGAACGCTCGCCATCCTCACCGGCCAGCTCGTGGCCGCGGGCAAGATCCTCCACGTGGTGACCGGCCTTCCTCCCGCGGTGGGCTCGGTGATCGGCGGCGTGGCCATGACGATCTACTTCACCGCGGGAGGGCTCCTGGGATCGGCCTGGGTCAACGCCCTGCAGCTCGTGGTCGAGATAGGAACCTTCCTGGTCCTGCTGCCCGTCGCGGTCGCGGGAGCGGGAGGATGGCCGTCCGTCGTCGCCCGCGTGCCTGCGGATCCCGGCTACTGGGACTTCTGGAGCGGCGGGGCGTCGGGGCTCCGGTACCTGATCCTCCTGGGTCCCGCGTTCTTCATGTCTCCCGGCCTCCTGCAGAAGGTCTACGGCGCGAACAGCGACCGCACCGTCCGCCTGGGGGTCGGCCTGAACGCGCTCTTCCTCCTCGGCTTCGCCTGCATCCCCGCGTTCCTGGGTATCGTCGCGCGGGCCCAACACCCCGGCCTCGCCGACCACGAGCTCGCCCTTCCCACGATGCTCCTCCACGATCTCCCGCCGATCCTCGGTGCGCTCGGTCTCGCCGCCGCCTTCACCACCGACGTGAACACCGCGGACGCCATCCTCTTCATGCTCTCCACGTCGCTCGCCCAGGACCTCTACCGCGGCTACGTCAACCGCAAGGCGACGGACGACCAGGTGCTCCGGGTAGCGCGCGTCGCCGCGGTGGCGGGAGGGGCCCTGGGCATCGGCTTCGCGGTGCTCGCCCCGTCCGTGATCGGGGCCCTCACCATTTTCTATACGCTCTTGAGCGTGTGCCTCTTCGTCCCGATCGTGGCCGGGCTCTTCCTGCCTCGGGTGGGCACGCGCGAGGCCCTCGCGTCGATCCTGGTCGGGGTTCCCTTTACCGTCGTCGTCCAATTTGCGACCGGCGGCCGCGGCGTGGGTCCGCTGCCCCCCGCCCTCGCGGGCATCCTCGCCGCCACCCTCGCCGCGCTCCTTTCCCTTCGGCTCCGGAAGGCGGCCTAGACGTCGCTCCGGCGCGCGCTCAGGCGTGCGGCGAAGTACGCCGCGGTCGAGGTGACGCTCCTCCGGAAGAAGCGCAGGAGCACGCGCTCGCGCCTCTTCTCGCGGAGGAGCAGCCCGATGAACTTCTTGCGGCCCATGTCAGGGGACTCCTGCATGCCGGCGATCGTGTCCCGGAGCTCGGCGAAGGGCACGGCCTTCCGGCCCGTGGCGTCGAAGGCGAGGAACATCCGCTCGTAGTTGTCGGCGTCGTTCATCATCATGAACGCCTTCATGGGACCGCCGTCCGCGAGCCGCGAGCGCTCGACGAGGGTGGCCGAGCTCGCCGCGCGGAAGGACAACGAGACCCGCTCCGTCTCCGTGTCCTGCGTGCGGTGGATCATGTCGCCCCGGAGCAGGAGGAGGTCGCCGGGATCCAGCTCGGGCGTGTGCGCAAGCCGATCGAGGTCGCTGGGCATCAGGTGGAGCCTCCCCGTGTCGTCCAGGAAGACGAGGGTCCTCTTGCCCACTTGCACGAAATTCGCCGCTCCGCCACGCACGAGGGTCCGGTACGTGCGCGGGCACTCCTTCTCCAGCACGTCGAAGGGGACGATGCAGAGGTTGGACCGGTCTCTCCGGGGCTTCTGGATGGGCACGTAGAAGTTCAGGTAGTCGTAGTGGTTCTGGATCGCGAAGAAGCTCTCGTGGTCCTGGTGCCAGCCGAACCGGATCCCCCGTCCGGTAGCGAAATAGGAGCCCCCGAGGGGCAGGTCCACGCGCAGGCTCGTCGTCGCCCGGATCGCGGCGAGGACGTCCCGGACGCGCTCCTGGAGCGCCTCGTGCGCCCTTCCGCCGACCGGGGAGAGGCTGTAGTTGCGATTGGTCCCGACGGGCTGGCTCGCGTAGTCCTCCCCGCAGGCACGGAGCTCCTCCTCCGACAGAAACGAGCGGACGATCACGAAGCCGCGGGTCTCGAGGTCCCCGTAGTCCGTAGCTTTCATCTCCGCCTCCCGGCACACTTCCGGCGTGGCCCGCTCGAGGAGGGAGAAGGGGGGGTGCGACAGATTCGAGCGGCGACGGGTTCCGCCAACCGTAGCGCAACCGGCCCGCCGCGGCAAGGACGGCGGGCGCTATTCGTGAGTGAGGGCGGCCACCGGATCGACGCGCGTGGCTCGACGAGCGGGGAGCCAGCAGGCGACGAGCGCGACGAGGGCGAGCACGCACGCGGCGGCCCCGAACGTCCAGGGATCGCTCGGAGTCACACCGAATAGAAGGCTCCGCATGAGGCCGGTGAGCGCGGCGGCGGCCGCGAGGCCGAGGACGATGGCGCCCAGGGTCAGGGCCATGCCCTGGCTCACCACGAGCCGCTGCACCTGCCCCGCTCGGGCCCCGAGGGCGATGCGGATGCCGATCTCCTGCGTGCGTTGGGCCACCGCGTAGGAGAGGACGCCGTAGATGCCGATCGCGGCGAGGAGGAGCGCCACTCCCGCGAAGGCGCCGAAGAGCCAGAGCAGGAAGCGTGTCCGGGCCAGGGCGTTCTCGAGCACGCGCTCCATGGGCACGACGCTCCACACGGGCTGGTCCTTGTCCACCGACCAGATGGCCGCGCGCACGCCGTCGGCGACGGCCAGGGGGGGGCCGGCGGTGCGGGCGACCACGCAGGCGAAGATCTTCGGATCCTGGTAGTGGGCGGTGTAGACCTGGGCCTGCGGTGGCTCGGAGAGCCGGCGGTGCTTCACATCGCCCACGACTCCGATCACCGTCAGCCAGTCCTCGCTGTCCTGCGGCCGGAGGCGCCGGCCCAGGGGGCTCTCCCCCGGCCAGGCGGAGCGAGCCAGCGTCTCGTTGACGACCACGACACGAGGCGCGTCCGCGTCGTCGTGGTCGGTGAAGTCGCGTCCCTCGCGCAGCGGAATGCCCATCGTACGGAAGTAGTCGGGAGTGACGATGTTGATCTGCGTTTGCGGAACCTTGCCGGGCTCGGGTTCCGGACGGCCCTCCACGAGGTAGCCGCCCTCGGCGAAGTTGCCGGTCAAGGGGACGGCCCGCACGAGGGCCGCCGACTCCACGCCGGGAACGGCCCGGATGCGAGCGATCGCCGTACGGAAGAACGCGGCCACCGGCTCTCCCTCCGGCGTACTTCGCGGGAGGGAGGCGGAAGGAGAGCGTCAGCATGCGCTCGGGACGGAAGCCCGGCTCCACCGCGCTCATGCGCCGCAGGCTCTCCACGAGCAGGCCGGCCCCGATCAGGAGGACCAGCGAGAGAGCGACCTCGGAGACGACGAGGCCCTCGCGGAGGCGGCGTCGCCCGCTTCCCGCCGAGCGGCCGCCCTCCTTCAGCACGGAGCTGAGGTCGGTGCGCAGTGCCTGCAGGGCGGGGACGAGGCCGATCGTGACGCCCGTGAGCAACGAGAGGACGAGGCCGAAGGCGAGCACGGATCCGTCGAGGGGGAGATTCCCGTCGAGCCGGGGCAGGCCGCCAGGAGCGAGGGCGACGAGGCCCCTCACCCCCCAGAGCCCGAGGGTCACGCCGAGGGCGCCTCCGACGGAGGCGAGGACGATCCCCTCCGCGAGGAGCTCGCGCACGATCCGGCCCCGGCCCGCCCCGAGGGCGCTCCGGAGTGCGATCTCCTTCCTGCGGTCGGTGGCGCGGGCGAGCAGGAGGTTGGCCACGTTTGCGCAGGCGATGAGGAGCACGAGGGCCACCGCGCCCTGGAGCGCGACGAGGCTCGGACGCACCTCGTCCACCACCATGTCGCCGAGCGGCACGACCCCCACACCGAGGCCGGCGTTCGTCTTGGGGAACTCCTTCTCGATGCGGCTCGCGATCACCGCGAGGTCCGACTCCGCCTGGGACGGGCTCACTCCGGGGAGAAGCCGCCCCATCGCGAACAGGCTCCGGTCGTCACGCGTGAGCCCGTCCCGGTTCGGGTAGTAGGGCATGGGAAGGAACACGTCGGTGGTCCAGGTGCCCCCCGCGAGGTTCAGCTCGAAGTCTGGCGGAAGCACGCCCACGACGGTGAAGGGCGCGCCGTTCAGCGTGAGCGTTCTTCCGACGAGCCCGGGGTCGCCCCCGAACCGCCGCTGCCAGAGGCCGTGGGTCACCACCGCGACCGGCCTCGCGGAGCCGACCTCGGTCTCCTCCGCGGTGAAGAGACGCCCCCGGTAGGCTGGGGTCTGGAGCACGCTCGAAAAGAGGCTGGCGGTGGTGAAGATCCCCGTGATGCGCTCGGGGGTGTCGGTGCCCGTGAGGTTCACGCTCTGCCCGCGCACGAGGGAGAGGCCGGCGAGCGAGCGGCTTCCGTCCCGCAGCTCCAGGAAATCGGGCCAGGAGATGCCGAGGCTGCCGAAGGCGTTGTCCGCCCTCGCCGCGGACCTCCCGCGCACGAACACGAGCCGCTCCGGCTCCGGGTAGGGGAGCGGGGAGAGCAGCACCCCCTTCACCACGCTGAATATCGCGGTGTTCGCGCCCAGGCCGAGGGCCAGCGTGGCCACGGTCAGGGCCGCGAATCCGGGGCGCTGCCTGAGGGCGCGCCACGCGTGGCGCAGATCGCGCACGAGACTCTCCATGACGCCGTCTCCCTTTCCACGCGGGCGGCTCTGCCGCCCGCGATCCGTGCGCGAACCCATACCGGCCAGGTGCTCCGGTACCGCGTTTCTCGCGACATCGACGAGGGCACGCGTCCAGAGACCGGCGAGGCCGATCACTCCCCGGTTTCTCCAGGCCTCGCGCTGCAGGTCGCGGAACATCTCCGACATGTCGAGCCCCGCCTCCTGCCGAAATGCCTCGGGGTATGCACGGAGCAAGGACGCGTAGAGCCGGTCGGACAACGACCGGCGCCGGTCCATGTTTCCCTCGGCCATGTCTGCCTGCCCCTCAGGACTCTCCGAGAAGCCGGCTCCGCCGCCCCGCGCGCACGAGCGCCTCGAGACGCTCCATCTCGGAGCGAGCCGCCCGTCGACCGAGCGGGGTGATGCGGTAGTAGCGCCGCCGCTCGTCGTCCGCCGCGGGATCCGGGCGGCGGGCCGACTCCGTGACGAGCCCCGCCTTGCGCATGCGCTCGAGGGCCCGGTAGAGCGTCCCCGGGTCGAGCCGCAGGCTCCCCTTCGTCCGCTCCGCCGCCTCCTGCATGATGGCGTACCCGTGCCTCTCCTCGTCGGCGAGGGCGAGGAGCACCTCGAGCTCGACGGGGCGCAAGGTGGGGAGCGCGGCGGGGGCGGCCTTCATGATCGCCACTATATGCGTTACGCATATATGCGTCAAGCTGCGAGAAAGCCCGCCGCGCCCGACTCGTCCTGGAATGTGCAGATCGGTTGCTCCGTCCGGACGGAGTCGCTTCAAGTAACACCTGAGCTCGTGCCAGGGGCAGCGGGCTTGAGGGTCCCGGCCTTGACCCTCCCGCGCCATGTCTGCTAGAAAGCTCGCGGCTCCTCGAAAGCGAGGCCGCATGGGTCCCCTGGTCGCGCTCGTCTTCCTCGCGTCCCCCACCGTTCCCGAGGTCGCGTGGACGCCGAGTCGCGTCGAGGAGCGGCTCCCCGGCGCCGACGTCCGCGAAACCCGATGGACGCAGGCCCGCCCCCCGGCGGCCCGTTCGATCGCATCCAGGTCCACCGCTATCGCGGGACGGCACCGTCCGTCGCCACCCTCCTGTACCTTCCCGGCACGAACATGAACGGGGAGGTCGCGCTCGACGACGTAGACCACAACCTCTGGCTCTTCCTCGCCGCGCAAGGGGTGGACGTCTTCACGCTCGACTACCGGACGCACTCCGTCCCGAGCACGGGCACCGCCGACCTCGACGTCGATGCGCGAGTGGGGGCTCGCCGCTTTCGTCGAGGACGCCCGCGCCGCGGCCGCCCTCGCCCGGAAGGAGAGCGGTAGCACTCGCCTCTTCGTGGCGGGCTTCAGCCGCGGAGTGAGCCTCGCCTGGGCCTTGGCGGCCACCGAGCCCGCCGACCAGGTCGCGGGCGTGATCGCCCTCGACGGGGGCTTCAAGAGCCACGCGCCGAAGGGCCAGTACGACCTCGCGGCGGAGACGAAGGCGTGGGAGGCCAAGGGGATCTGGGCGAGCGACGTGTCCGGCTCGCTGGGCTGGGACACCCGACAGAAGATGATGGCCACGGCGGCGGCCGACCCCAAGGGCCCGTCCCTCGACGCAAAGTACGCGACGATCGGCGAGCAGGTGTCGCAGGTCCTCTACGGCGCGTGGCGGCCGGGAGGCCTCGCCAACCCGGTGGACGGCCTGTCGCGCCCCCAGGTGCTCGCGAAGCTCCTCGTCGGCTACGACCGCTACTACCCGACACGCCAGGACGTGGAGGGCCGCTCGATCGCGGATCGCGACGACGACCCGTCGACTCCTCTCGACGACGCGTGGGGCGAGTTGAAGACGCCCGTCCTCTATTTCGGGAGCACGGGGATGGGCGGGGACTTCCTGCTCAACGGGATCTACACCGCGGCGAAGAGCGGCTCGGGCGACGTCACGTTGAACGTGCTGGAGAGGTACGGCCACCTCGACGTGATCGCGGGCGACCGGGCGCGGGCCGAGGTGTTCGAGCCCACGCTCCTCTGGATCATGAAGCGCGCGAAGCCATGAATTGGGACGTCTGGGAGGTCACATGACGCGAAGCACGACGAAAGCACTGGCGGCATTCCTCGTCCTGGCGCTCCTGCCCGCCCTCGCCCACGCCCAGGCCACGGGCACGATCTCCGGCGTGGTTTCGGACGCGTCGGGGGCGGCGGTGCCGGGAGCCTCGGTGGAGGCCACGAACCGCGGGACGGGCCTCGTCCGCGCGACCGCCGCGGGTGCGGACGGGTTCTTCACCATTCCCCTCCTGCCTCCCGGCCTTTACGACGTGAAGGGAAGCATGCAGGGCTTTGGCAGCCTCGTGCGCCAGGGTATCCGCGTGAACGTCTCGGAGACCGCGCGCGTGAACCTCGGGCTGAGCGTGGGCAACCTCACCGAAGACGTGACGGTGGTGGGCGACGCCCCGCTCGTGGAGACGGGCAACGCCACCCTCGGGATCGTGATCGACGAGAAGAAGATCGTCGACCTGCCGCTGAACGGGCGGAGCTTTGCCCAGCTCGGCACGCTCGTCCCCGGCGTCGTGGCCCCTCCCGTCGGCCTCGGAGGCGCCTCCGGCGACGCGACGCCCGGCGGCTTCGGCAACGTGACGGGCGGGTTCAACGTCAACGGAATGCGGAACCAGTCGAACAACTTCGTGATGGACGGCGCCACCAACAACGACACGTTCAACACCGGCTTCGTGCTGCGTCCTCCTCCCGACGCGATCCAGGAGTTCAAGATCCTCACCCACTCCTACAACGCCGAATACGGGCGGAACGCGGGCTCGGTGGTGAGCGTCGTGACCAAGTCCGGCACCAACGACTGGCACGGGGCCGCCTGGGAGTTCAACCGCGACGACGCCCTGCAGGCCCGCAACTACTTCGCCCCCACCACCCAGCCGAAGCCCAGGCTCAAGCAGAACCAGTTCGGGGCCACTCTCGGCGGACCGCTCCTCAAGAACAAGCTCTCAGGCCTTCGCCTACTACGAGGGCCTCCGGAGGGAGCAGGGGACGACCACGAGCTTCATCGTGCCCACGGCCGCGCAGCGCCGCGGGGAGTTCGGCACGATCGCGATCCGCGACCCCCTCACCGGCCAGCCCTTCCCCGGCAACACGATCCCCTCCGGCCGCATCAGCCCGATCGCGACGGCGCTCCTGGACGACTTCGTTCCCCTTCCCAACGTGGTCCCCAACCGCTTCACGGAGTCGCCGATGGTCGAGGACAACCGCAACCAGGCGGGCGTTCGGCTCGACTTCCGCTGGAGCGACAAGCACTCGATGCTCGGCCGCTACCTCTGGAGCAAGACGAATCTCGCGACGCCGGCGACGGTGAGCCCGGTGGACCAGGTGGCCAAGGCCACGCTCCAGGACGTGATGCTGTCCGACACCTACGTGTTCAGCCCCAAGACGATCAACGTGGCCCGGCTTCTCCTACAACCGCATCTACGCGAACCCGAACGTGACGAGCGGCCTCGCGAACGCGGACTACGGCATCAACCTTCCGAGCACGAACCCGCTCGCCGCCGGGCTCGCCTCCTTCGCGGTGGCCGGCTTCTTCGGGACCGCCGCCCCCAACGTCCTCGGCGACCCCCAGCAGCCCTTCGTGGAGCGCGTGAACGACGTCTATCAATTCACGGACGACCTCACGTGGCTCACGGGCCGGCACTCGTAGAAGTTCGGGATCGACCTCCGCCGGGAGCGGATGAAGATCGCCTTCATCAACCGGCCGAACGGCGATCTCACGTTTTCCGGAGGGCTCAGCGGCAACGCGCTCGCCGACTTCCTCCTCGGCGTTGCCCGCGCAGGCCCGGCGCACCACGACCCAGGCCGTCCAGGACGGCCACGGGCAGCTCTACGCGGCTTTACGCGCAGGACGAGTTCCGGATCACCCCCCGCATCACGCTCAGCCTCGGCCTCCGCTACGAGCTGACCGCTGCCCTTCGTGGACGAGAACGACGCGATCACCGGGATCGACATCGACACGCAGTCCACGAAGTTCCCGGCGGCGCCCGCCGGGGCCTCGTCTATCCCGGCGACCCCGGCGTACCCGCGCGGCGTCGTGGACACGGACAAGAACAACTTCGCGCCGCGCATCGGCCGTCATCTGGGACCCCACCGGCCGGGGCACGACGAGCGTGCGGGCGGCCTGGGGCATCTTCTACGACGCGCTCGCCGGGCAGGGCGACTTCTTCCAGAGCGGCGTCCTCTCCCCGCCCTTCACGCCGCTCGTGGAGCTGAACACTCCCACGCCGATCACGCTCGCCGAACCCTCTCCGGACGGTGGCGGGCGGGCCCACGCTCTTCCCTCCGAACCTCACGATCATCGGCTGGGGAACGGACTACGAGACGCCTTACGCCTACCACTACAACCTTATCGGTGCAGCACCAGTTCTGGAGCAACGTGGGAGTGGAAGTGGGCTACGTGGGGTCGCACGGCAAGCACCTGCCGATCTTCATGGAGATCAACCCCGGCGTCGTGAACGCCCGGCCAGACGACGCGGGGGGTGCGCACCTACCCCGCGTACTCGCTCCTGCGGCCCACGTTCTCCGTCGGCCGAGTCCTGGTACGACGCGCTCCAGGCGAGCGTGCGCATGCGCCCCTCCCATGGACTCAACTTCCTCGCCGCCTACACCTGGAGCCACGCCATCGACCACGTGTCGGGCCTGAACATCGGCGGCGAGCTCCGTCCCGCTCCTCCCCGTGGTGCAGGGCGACCAGGCGAGCGTCGATGCCGCCCTCGAGCGCGAGAAGGGGACGCGCTCTTCGACGTGCGCCACCGCTTCGTTCTGAGCTTCGGCTACGAGCTTCCGAAGCTGCGCGACAAGAGCGCCCTCGTGAGGGGCGTGCTCGGAGGCTGGCAGGTCAACGGGATCTTCCAGGCCCAGACCGGCTTCCCGCTGACCGTGACGGAGGGCGCCAACCTCGACATCCGCTACATGAGCGCGCGCCCGGACGTCGTCTGCGACCCCAACGACGGGCCGAAGACGACCGCGCAGTGGTTCGACACGAGCTGCTTCCTGCGGCGCACGGTCGCCCAGACCGCGGAGCGGCCGGGCGACGAGGGGCGCAACACGATTCGCGGACCCGGCTTCAGCCGCACGGACCTCTCGCTCTTCAAGAACTTCGAGTTCGGGGGCCGGCACCAGGTCCAGTTCCGCGTCGAAGCCTTCAACCTGTTCAACCAGACGCGCCTCGGCCAGCCCGGCTCCACGATCGGCACCGCGACCTTCGGCATCATCACGGCCACCGCGGACGACAATCGGATCGTCCAGCTTGGTATCAAGTACAGTTTCTGACCACGAAGCCGGCGGGATCCCGTCGTGTCCCATCCCGCCGGCTTCGTCTCTAACCATTTCCTCATGACCCGTGCTCGTCGCGATTTCGTTCGCGCCTTCTCGCTCGGTTCCGCCGGCCTTTTGCTCCCCCGCCGCTCCGCCGCTCTGGTCACGCCCGACGAGGCGCGCCCGTCCGTGGAGTACGGCGCCTCGGCGGGAGATGTGACCGGAGACCGCGCGATCGTCTGGAGCCGTACCGACCGCCCGGCGCGGATGATCGTCGAATGGTCGACCGCGGAATCGTTCAAGGACGTGCGGAGGGTGGTGGGGCCGGCGGCTTTGGAGGACACGGGATACACGGCGCGCCTTGACCTGTCGGGACTGCCTCCGGGGCAACGAATCAACTACCGCGTACAGTTCCAGGATCTGTCGGATCTGCGATCGCTCAGCTCTCCCGTCAACGGGTATTTCAAGACGGCGCCCGTTGACGGGAGTGTCAGGTTGGCCTGGACCGCCGACACCGTGGGCCAGGGCTGGGGGATCAACCCCGACGAGGGCGGGCTCCTCGCGTACGAGTCGATGCGCAAGGCCGCCCCCGACGTGTTCGTCCACTGCGGAGACACGGTCTACGCGGATCAGCCGCTCGTCGCGGAGCGGCGACTCGACGACGGGTCGTTGTGGAGGAACGTCGTCACCCCGGCCAAGAGCAAGGTCGCGGAAACTCTCGACGAGTTTCGCGGGGTCCACCTCTACAACCTACTCGACGCGAACGTGAGGCGGTTCAACTCCGAGACGGCGCAGGTCGTGCTCTGGGACGACCACGAGGTTCGGGACAACTGGGGCCCCACGCAGGTCCTGACCGACGAGCGCTACCAGGTGAAGAGCGTGGCCCTCCTCGCGGCGCGGGCCAAGCGCGCCTTCTTCGAGCACCATCCGATCCGCTTCTCCCCGGACGAGAGCGAGCGGGTCTACCGGTCGATCCCCTACGGGAAGCACCTCGAGGTGATAGCACTCGACATGCGGACCTATCGCGGAGCGAACTCCCCGAACCGGCAGACGACGGCGGGCCCGGACACCGCGATCCTCGGACCGGCGCAGCTCGCGTGGCTGAAGGCGGCCTTGAAGCGGTCGACGGCGACCTGGAAGGTGGTGGCGAGCGACATGCCCATAGGCCTCCTCGTCCCCGACGGCCCCCTGAACTTCGAAGCGGTGGCCAACGGCGACGGCCCCGCCCTCGGCCGGGAGCTCGAGATCGCGGACCTCCTGCGCTTCCTGCGCGACGAGAAGGTCCGGAACGTGGTCTGGATCACCGGGGACGTCCACTACTGCGCGGCCCACCACTACGTCCCGGAGCGCGCGCGGTTCAGGGACTTCCATCCTTTCTGGGAGTTCGTGGCCGGGCCCATCCACGCGGGCACCTTCGGCCCCGCGCCGCTCGACGACACGTTCGGTCCGGAGGTCCGCTTCCTGGGGATCCCCGCGGGGATGAAGCCGAACCGTCCGCCGAGCGAAGGCCTCCAGTTCTTCGGGACCTTGCGGATCGACGGCCGGAGCGCCGTGCTCACCGCGCGCCTCCACGACCGGAAGGGCGGCACGCTCTTTAGCCTCGACCTTCCCCCCGAGCGCGCGTAGACGCGTCGGGCCGAGCGGCCTACTTCGAATCGGCCCGGGGCGCCACGGGGAGCACGAGGTGCGAAGCATGCTCGGCGTCCACGTAGAGCGCGTTCGCGGCCACCACGTGGCTGCGGTTCCTCCCGAGGGGCTCGCCCGTGTTGGGATTGACGTCGAACCGGGGGAAGTTGCTGCTCGAGACGTCGAGGCGGACGCGGTGACCGACCGCGAAGAGATTGCTCACCGGAGGCAGGGCGAGGGTCAGTCGGTACTCCACCTCCGGGGCCAGGGGCTCCGCCCGCTCGCGAGAGTCGCGGAAGCGCGCGCGCACGATCGTGTCCACGAGGTTCAGGGCCGTTCCGTCGGGGAAGACATCGACGAGCTTGGCCGTGAAGTCCGTGTCGAGGGCGGAGGACGAGATCCAGAGCTCGACCACGACCTCCCCCGTGACCTCGAGGGCCTGGGCGAGCGGCTCCGTCTGGAACACGAGGACGTCGGGACGCTCGGCGAGCGGGCGCTCGTCGCGACACTCCCAGAGCTCGCGGCGCCCGCGCTGGTCGAAAGGGCCGCCTTCCAGGAAGCCGGCGAAGGACGGCGTCTGCACTTGTCCGCCCACGGTGGGAACAGGGTCCGCGGGATCGAAATTGTAGCGGAGGGGCGCCGCCTCCTGCGGCGGACCTTCCGCGCGCAGCCCACCGTCGGCGCGAAGGTAGAGCCGGGTGGGGGTGGTTCCCGAAGGCGGCCACTCGGCCTCCGACCTCCAGGCCCCTCCGTGCCGGATGCGCCCCTCGGCGTTCCGCCCTCCCGGCTCCTCCTCCCATGACGAACACGCGGACGGGCGGCCCGTCGAGAACGCCGGTGGCCCGGCCCTTCAGGAAGTGGTCGAACCATCGGAGGCGCAGGTCGTCCAGGTCGAGCGCCGAGTCCGCCCCGAAATCGACCTCCCCGCACCACGTCCGGGCGAAGTCCTCCCAGCCGTGCGTCCACGGCCCGGCCACGATCCGCGTGGGCGACTCGTGGCGCGCCTTGAGCGCCCGGTACTTCTCGAACGTGGCCCACGCGTGGTGGCCGTACCAGGACGTCTCGAGCAGGATCGGGATGTCGGGATAGCGGTCGACGTGCTCCGCCGGGCATAGCGTCGGCTGCTTCCAGTAGTCGTCCCGCTCCGCGCGCGTGAGCATGTCCGCGAACCAGCGGGCCTCCCCGGGCGGCAGGCCACGGGAGGCGTCCCGCGGCCGCACCGCGAGCCGGCCGAGGCGGCCCGGCAGCTCGGCGAGGGCCTGGTCCAACGCCTCGCGCAGCCCGGCGTCGCGCTCGAGCTCCTTGCCCTCGCGGGCGAGGCGCATCGCGTGGGGAAGGAGGACGCCGAGCTCGAAGGCGCCGGAGTGCCGCAGCGTGCGGTGATGGTAGTCCCAGCCCCCGTCCAGCAGGATCTGCGTCTTGAGCGCGCTCGGCCGCAGGAGGGCGAGCGCCTGCTGGGTGGCGGTGCTGTAGGACAGACCCATCGTCCCCACCTGGCCGTCGCACCACGGCTGCTGCGCGATCCACTCCACGGTGTCCCAGCCGTCCTGCCCCTCCATGCGCGAGAGGAAGTACCACTCCCCCTCCGAACCGTGACGGCCACGCACGTCCTGGACCACCACCACGTACCCGCGGGCCGCGAAGAACCGCCCCGCCTCCTCGAGCACGGGCCGGCGCTTGTCGTAGGGCGTGCGCTCCAGTAGCGCGGGGAAGAGGCCGTCCGCGGGCACCGCCTCGCGTGCCGGGCGATAGACGTCGGCGCAGAGCAGGACGCCGTCGCGCATGAGCACCCGCTGGTCCCGATCGACCGCCACCTCCCACTCCACGCGGGAGTCCGAGTAGCGGCCGCTCATGCGCGGGCAGAGTACGGGGGCCGCGGGGGCGCGGTCAACCGGCGGGCCTTGGCCGCGCTGCGGCTGACGATAGAATCACGCAGGCGATCCCCGATGTCCCTTTCGAGCGGCTCCCGCCTCGGGCCGTACGAGATCCTCGCGCCCCTCGGGGCGGGCGGGATGGGAGAGGTGTATCGCGCGCGGGACCCACGGCTGGGGCGCGAGGTCGCGATCAAGGTGCTTCCGGCGGAGCGTGTCGCCGACGAGTCGCGACGGCGCCGGTTCGTCCAGGAAGCGCGCGCCGCCTCCTCGCTCAACCATCCGAACATCGTCACCATCCACGAAGTCGAGAAAGACGGCGACACGCATTTTATCGTCATGGAGCTGGTGCCGGGGAAAAGCTTGGACCAGCTCATCCCGCGGAGCGGGATGCCCCTGTCCGAGGCCTTGCGCCTCGCGATTCCGATCGCGGATGCGCTGTCGCGCGCGCACGCCGCCGGGATCGTCCACCGCGACCTGAAGCCCGCGAACGTCGTGGTGAACGAAGAGGGCGTTCCGAAAGTGCTCGACTTCGGCCTCGCCAAGCTGGCACGCGAAGAAATCGCCGATCAGGCGGTACTCACCGCGGAGACGGCGACCGGACCGCTGAGCCAGCCGGGAACCATCTCGGGCACGCCCGGTTACATGTCGCCCGAGCAGGCCACGGGGAGCAAGGTGGACGCTCGCAGCGACATCTTCAGCTTCGGGTCCGTCCTCTACGAGATGGTGACGGGCCGCAGGGCCTTCCCTGGAGCGTCGCGCCAGGAAGCACTGAGCGCGGTCGTTTCGTCCGATCCCAGACCACTGAGCGAGCTAGTGCCCGGCGTGCCGGCAGAGCTCGAGCGGCTGATCCTGCGGTGCCTGCACAAGAGCCCGGACCGCCGCGTGCAGTCCATCGCAGACGTCAGGCTCACCTTGCAGGACGTGGCGGAGGACCTGCGCTCGAGCCCGTCGCCCGGCGTGCCCTCTCGGCCTGGCGCCCGCAGCCATGGCTCGCGGCGGAAGACCATGACGCTCGCCATCGTCGGCGCCGGGATGGCGACGCTCTTGGCCCTGGGCGCGTGGTCGCTGTGGCAGGGAGGGCCGGGTCGAGCGGCGTCGTTGCCGCCCGCCGTGCGCATGGCCCTGACCACACCCCGCGGCACGGCGGCGGCCGACCCGGGCCGGATGATGGGGCCGCCGGTCGTCTCGCCCGACGGATCGGCCGTGGTCCTGACGCTTCATAGCGCTGGAGACTTGAATCTCTACATCCGTAGATTCGACTCCGACCGGCTCGAGCTCGTCGAAGGCACGCGCGGAGCGACCTATCCATTCTGGTCGCCCGACAGCCGGCGAATCGGGTTCTTCGCCGACGCGAAGCTCAAGACGATCCCGGCCGGCGGCGGCGGGCCGGTCGTGCTCTGCGACGCTCCGAACAGCCGCGGCGGCGCATGGGGAAACGCCGGCGTCGTCATCTTCGGCATCAACCAGAAGGGGATCTTCCGCGTTCCGGAAGGCGGAGGCGAGCCGGTCGAGCTGACGACGCTCGACACCGCTCTAGGCGAGAACTCGCACCGCTATCCGGTGTTCCTGCCCGACAGCGAGCGCTTCTTGTATTTCTCGCGCACGGAGGACCTGGAAAAGCGCGGCATCTATCTCGACTCGCTCGATCGCACGAAGCCACGCAAGCGGATCATGGTCGCCAACGGCCAGTTTGCGCTAGGCCGAGACCCGGCCGCTCGCGCGCACTACTTGATCACCCAGCAGGTCGGGGGTGTCGTCGGACAGCGGTTCGACGCCTCACGCGGCGAGCTCCTGGGAGAACCGAGACGCGTCACGGATGTAGCCGGCCAGCTCAGCGCCTCCGACACCGGAACGCTCGTGATCCGTCGCGAGAGCGAGAGCGACGACCTCTTGCGCATCGTCTGGTTCGACCGAGAGGGTCGGGAGGCGGCGATCCCGGCGCCGCCCGCCGACTACTGGCAGCTGGAGCTCGCTCCGGATGCCAAACGCGTCGCCATCACCAAGCACGACTACTTGAGCGGCTACTTCGCGGTTTGGCTGGCCAGCCCGAGCCAAGGCCTGTTGAGCCCGTTCTCGGACGAGAAGCAACGATCGGTGAACCCTCTTTGGTCGCCGGACGGTCTGTTTCTGCACTACCTCGAGGTTCAACGCCGCCGCATGTATCGCAGAAGCGTGGAGGTTTCCGGGAAGGCGGAGCCACTCTACGACACCATAGACGAGGACGTTCGTCCGCGAGACATCTCGGGGGACGGCCGATACATCCTCGGCGAACGCCGGCAGGAAAACCCGCCCGCTTCACGCGTGGTCTTCTCGGTCTTCGGCTCCAACCAGTGGCACGCCCTGGCGGGCGCAGCGGCGGTCGAGCAGCGTCCGCGCTTTTCTCCGGACGGCCGCTTCGTGGCCTACGACTCCAACCAGTCCGGCGTCACCGAAGTGTACGTCGTCGCGTTTCCGGGCGGAGGCCAGGCCCAACGGGTCTCCGTCGCCGGAGGCCGCGAGCCGCATTGGCGCGGCGACGGCCGAGAGCTGTTCTACCTCTCGACGCAGGGTTCGATCATGGCCGTACCCTTGCCTCGGCCCGGTGAGTTCACGGATGTGAAACCAACGCGGCTCTTCCAGATCGTCCCCAACCAGCAGAGCGAGGGGCCCTTGTTTGCCGTGACCCGTGACGGTCAGCGATTCCTCGCGATCACCGGCCGAGAAGGCCAGGCTTCGGGATTCGTCGACGTCATCCTGAATTGGCCGTCGCTCCTGCCGGCGCAGGATCCCTGATGCCCGTCCTCGACGGAGGTCCTCGGTCGCTTTCGCGCGCGCCCGCGTCGTATGATTCCCGCTGCGCTAGCGGGAGAATCGATGGAAGAGTTGTTCCGCCTGGACGGCAAGGTCGCGGCGGTCATCGGGGCGGGCTCCGGGATCGGGGAGGCGGTGGCGGTGGGCTGCGGCAGGCTCGGTGCCCGTGTCGTCTGCCTGGACGTGGATGCAGCCAAGGCGGAGGCGGTGGCCAAAGGGATCGGTCGCAACGCCGAGGCGCGCCCGGTGGACATCCGCGACGGTACCGCGGTGCAGGCCGTCTTCGACGACCTCAAGGCCCGCCACGGCCGGGTGGACATCGCGATCTGCACGCCGAGCATCAACGTCCGGAAGCCCATCCTCGCCTATACCGAAGGGGAGCTCGAGCGTGTGCTCGACGTGAACGTGAAGGGCAACTTCAATGTGCTGCGGGCGGCGGGACGGATCATGACCGCCCAGGGGAACGGCAGCATCGTGCTCTTCTCCTCGATCCGCTCGCTCGTGGTGGAGCCCGGCCAGGCCGTCTACGCGGCCACGAAGGCCGCGATCGTCCAGCTCGTGCGCACCGCCGCCGCCGAGTTCGGGCCCAAGGGAGTACGCGTGAACGCGGTGGCCCCGGGCGTCGTGGACACGCCGCTCACCGCGCCCATCAAGGCCAACCCCGAGTGGTACGCGGCGTACTCGGCGAAGAGCGTGCTCGGCCGCTGGGCGCGCCCCGAGGAGATCGCGGCCCCCACGCTCTTCCTCGTGTCCGACGCGGCGAGCTACGTGACGGGAACGGTCTTCTTCGTGGACGGGGGCTGGACGGCAACGGACGGACGCTTCCAACCCCCGGGAATGTAGCGAGTAACGAGACGCGGTGCCCGACTCGCCACCGCGATCCCCTCCCCCTACGTGGGGAGGGACAGGGTGGGGGGTCTATGAAGGAGAGAGGCCGATGACGACGACGACCACGCCCACGGGAGCCATGACCGGCGAGGAGATGGTGGCCCTCACGAAGCGGCACACGATCTTCGAGTGGTCCGCGCAGTCGAAGGTGGACCCCATCCCGGTGGCGAAGGCCAAGGGCGTCTACTTCTGGACGCCCGAGGGGAAGCGCTACCTCGACTTCAACAGCCAGCTCATGTGCACGAACGTGGGCCACGGCCACCCGAAGGTCGTGAAGGCGGTGCAGGACCAGGCGGCGGTCCTCGCCTACGCCAACCCCTTCATGGCCACGGAGCCACGGGCGCGGCTGGGGGCGAAGCTCGCCGAGCTATGCCCCGGCGACATCGACACCTTCTTCTTCACGAACGGCGGGGCGGAGGCGGTGGAGAACGCGATCAAGATCGCGCGCGCCTTCACGGGCCGTCACAAGATCCTCGTGCGCTACCGCTCGTACCACGGGGGCACCGGGGGGGCGATCACGCTCACCGGCGATCCCCGCCGCTGGGCCTCCGAGCCGGGGATCCCCGGAGTGGTGCGCGCTCCGGACTTCCACAAGTGGGCGCGCAAGGAGCCGGAGCCGGTGGACGTCTGCCTGCGCGAGCTGGAGGACGTGATCCGCTACGAGGGCGGCCACACGATCGCCGGCTTCATCATGGAGACGGTGGTGGGGACGAACGGGATCCTCATCCCCCCCGACGGCTACGTGAAGGGCGTCCGCGAGATCTGCGACAAGCACGGCATCCTCTTCATCGCCGACGAGGTCATGGCCGGCTTCGGACGCACCGGGCGCTGGTTCGCCATCGACCACTGGGGCGTCGTGCCCGACATCATCACCATGGCCAAGGGGATCACCTCCGCCTACGTGCAACTCGGTGCGG
This sequence comes from uncultured Acidobacteriota bacterium, assembly GCA_963742595.1. Taxonomy (GTDB): domain Bacteria; phylum Acidobacteriota; class Vicinamibacteria; order Fen-336; family Fen-336; genus CAVPGH01. The sequence goes on from CAVUMT010000006.1 coordinate 97,956, forward strand.
TGGGGATGCGCCATCACATCGCGCAGATCTTCCAGGAGAAGCCCTTTCCCGGCGGCCTCACCTACAACAGCCATCCCCTCGCCTGCGCCACCGCCCTCGCCACCCTCGCCGTCTACGAGGAGGAGGGCCTCATCGAGAACGCGCAGAAGATGGGCAAGGTCATGCGCGAACGAATGAAGGAGATGGAGGCGAAGCACCCCTCGGTGGGAGCCACGCGCAACATCGGCCTCTTCGGGATCTTCGACCTCGTGCGCCGGCACGATCCCTTCGAGCCCCTCGCCCCCTACAACGGGACGTCGGAAGAGATGGCGGCTCTCGGCAAGGCCTTCCGCGAGCAGGGGCTCTACACGCTCGTGCGCTGGAACTCCTTCTACACGAACCCGCCCCTGTGCATTACCGAGGCGGATCTCTCCGAGGGCTTCGCCATCATCGACCGCGCCCTGGAGATCACGGACCGGGCGGTCAAGGGCTAGCGGGCCCGCTCCCGGTCGATGAAGCGGTACCGGATCGCCGTCATCCCCGGCGACGGGATCGGCCAGGAGGTCGTTCCCGCGGGGCTCGCGGTGCTGTCGGCGGCGGCGGAGAGCGCGGGCTTCGCTCTCTCGACCGTGGAGTTCCCCTGGGGATGCGCGCTCTACGAGCGGACGGGGCGGCTCCTCGAAGCGGACGGCCTCGACCGGCTCGCCGACTTCGACGCGATCTACTTCGGGGCCGTGGGGGCTCCTTCCGTTCCCGACCACGTGACGATCTGGGAGCTGATCCTTCCCATCCGCCAGAAGTTCGACCAGTACGTGAACCTTCGGCCCATGCGCCTGCTCCCCGGCGTCGCGTGCCCGCTCGCCGGCCGCGGACCGTCGGACGTCGACTGGGTGTGCGTCCGGGAAAACTCCGAGGGCGAGTACTCGGGGGCGGGGGGCCGGCTCCATCGCGGGACTTCTCGCGAAGTCGCGGTGGAGAACGCGGTCTTCACACGAGCGGGGATCGAGCGCATCGTCCGCTACGCGTTCACGGTCGCGGCCGAGCGGCCTCGCCGGCTCCTCGCGAGCGCCACCAAGTCGAACGCGCTCCGACACTCGATGGTGCTCTGGGACGAGGTCGTGGCGTCGGTGGCCCGCGACTTCCCGGGCGTCACCCTGCAGCGCTACCACGTGGACGCGCTGGCCGCGCGCATGATCACGCATCCGGGAACGCTCGACGTCATCGTGGGCTCCAACCTGTTCGGGGACATCCTCACCGACCTGGGGGCGGCGATCACGGGTAGCCTCGGCCTGGCTCCCGGCGCCAACATCAACCCGGAGCGGCGCCATCCCTCGATGTTCGAGCCCATCCACGGTTCCGCCCCCGACATCGCGGGGCGCGGCATCGCCAATCCCATCGGCGCCATCTGGGCGGGGGCGCTGATGCTCGACCACTTGGGGGAGCGGGAGACCCACGACCGGGTGATGGCCGCGGTGAGCCGCACCCTGGCGGAGGGTAGGGTCCGCACCCCCGATCTCGGGGGCCGCGCCACCACCGGAGAGATGGCGGCGTCGGTTCGCGCCGCTCTGTAGCTCGACGACTGGAGGTATGCCGATGGCTTCGAACCCGCTGCACCGGTCGCGACGGAACCGGATGATCGCCGGAGTGTGCGCCGGCCTCGCCCGGTGGCTGGGGTGGGACGCGACACTCGTACGATTCCTCTACGTCGTCGTCTCGATCCTGTCCGTCGCCTTCCCGGGCATCCTCGTCTACATCGTGCTCTGGATCCTCATGCCCGAGGGAGACTAGGACCAAGCTGCCCTCGAGAATCGTCTCCTCCGTCCCATCCTGGGTAATGTACTAGTACATTAGCCACGGATTGTCGAGACGCTTGTCCAGCCACAGGCCTGTTGACGTCTCTAGACCATCGCCTCCCGCCGGACCGTGTCGCGGTGGGCCCGGTAGAAGGCCACGAGCCGGGGCACGTACTCCTCGAGACGGGGGCAGGCGACGCCGAGGGCCGCCAGGTCCTTCGTGGCCTCGGTCGCGTCGTGCCGGACGGGGTCGTCGAAGTAGTCGAGGGCCTGGACGGGCATCCCGAAGAAGCGTTGGACGGCTTTCGGGGCGAACGCGGCCCTGGCCAGCGCCGTCGGCAGCGGCACGAAGAGGAATCGCTTGCCGAGGGCCGCGGCGAAGATGCGCGCGACTTCCGCGGCGGACCGCGGGCTCGGGTCCGTGAGGTGATAAGTCTTGCCCCGGCTCGATTCCGCGGCGGAGAGCTCGGCGAGGGCTTCCACGACGAAATCCACCGGCACGATGTTGATGGCACCGGTGCCCCGGCCGAGGCGAAGGAAGACGCCCGGAGAGGGCAAGCGCTCCATCGCCCGTAGCACGAAATAGGGACCGTCGAACTTGCCCGTCTCCCCCGTACGCGAGTCCCCCACCACCACGCCGGGCCGGTAGATCGTGCGGGGGACGGCACTCCGCGCCACCTCCACCTCCGCGAGGAACTTGGTCTCCTCGTAGTGGTTCTTGAACCCCTGGCCGACGTCGAGATCGGCCTCGCGGAAGACCCCTCGCGCCCGGCCGGAGACGTAGGCGGTGGAGACGTAGTGCAGGCGATCGAAGTCCCTGGCTCCTTCCAGGAACTCGAGGACGTGCCGCGTCCCCTCCACGTTGATCTTCCGGGCGGGGTCCCGCTTCACGGCCAGGTCGTAGACCGCGGCCAGGTGATACGCCTCGCGCAACGACGCGCGGAGCTCGCGCGCGCGCGCCGCCTCGATCCCCAGTCCGGGAAGGGTGATGTCGCCGACCACGAGCCCGAGTCGTCCACGAGCGTTCGGATGGTCCTTCTCCAGCGACAGGACGGCGTCGCGGGCCGCGGGCAGGAACTTCTCCTGCACGAGGCACTCGATGCGCGCCTGCGGCTTCCGCTCCAGGATCCGCGGCAAGAGACGCATGCCGATGAAGCCGGGAAAGCCGGTGAAGAGGATCGTCATCGGGAGGCGGCCATGCTACTGCACCCGTCGCTCACTCGCGAGGATGATGCTTGCGCGCCGCCTTGTGGATCGCCTTCCACTTCGCCTTCTGGGCGCGCTGGAGGCCGACGTCCTCCCGCACGCGCTGGTGTCGGAGCTCGCGCTCCAGCTTGTGGTGGCTGGCCAGCCTCTCCTCGGCGAGGACGCCCGTCTCCACCGCGGCCTGAACGGCACAGCCGGGCTCTCCCTGGTGCCGGCAGTCGCGGAAGCGGCAGCCGCGGGCGAACGCGGAAATGTCGGAGAAGGCGGCGGCGAGGGCGTCGTCGCCCGCCCAGAGCTGGATCTCACGCAGCCCGGGAGTGTCGAGGAGGATGGCGCCCCCGGGCAGGAACAGCAGCTCCCGGTGGGTCGTGGTGTGACGTCCCCGCTGGTCGTGCTCGCGGACGGTCGAGGTGCGCAGGCGCTCGTCGCCGAGCAACCGGTTCGCGAGCGTCGACTTCCCCACCCCCGAGGATCCCAGGAGCGCGACCGTCCGCCCCTCCGCGAGATAGGGAGAAAGGCTTTCGAGCTCGGATCCCTCCAGGGCGCTCACCGCCAGCACGGGGACACCCGAAGCCGCCTCCTCCATCTCCCGGCGCCTGCGCGTCGAGGTCGACCGCGAGGTCGGCCTTGTTGAGAACGATGACCGGCTCCGCTCCGCTCTCCCAGGCGAGCACGAGCGCGCGCTCCACGCGGCGCGGGTTGAAGTCGCCGTCCAGCCCGGCCACGAGGAACACGGTGTCGACGTTGGAGGCGAGGACCTGACATTCATCTCGTTCTCCCGCAGCCCGCCGAACGAAAGCGGTCCGCCGAGGGAGGACGAGATGAATCGTTCCTCTCCCTTCGCTGGGGCGTGGCTCCAACGCTACCCAATCCCCCACGGCGGGAAAGTCCTGCGGCCCGCGCGCTTCGTGGCGCAGCTTCCCGGACACCTCTCCGAGCAACTCGTCCGTTTCCGTCCAGACTCGGTAGACATGCGTGTGCCCCGACACCACGCGCCCCGGCACGAGGCCGTCGCCGCCCACGGCACGAAACGCCTCCTCGTGAAAGGAGGTATAGCCCAGCGATTCGAGTTTCAAATTTCCGCCCTCCGCGAAGGAGACACACCCGGACGCACCGGGACGCGGAAGACCGCGGCCCGGCCCTCAGGCGAGGGCGGCGACCCGGATTGGCGAGAGAGTCGGAATAGGCCTGCTCAGGCGGAAAGCCTAGCACGGCGCGGACGCGCGGGCGAGGACCGATCGGCGCGGATGGGCTACCATTCGCCTCCGCCATGCCCCTTCGTCCGATCCAGGACGTGGAAACGCCCGCCGTCCTCGTGGAGCTCGACATCCTGGAGCGGAACGTCGCGCGGATGGCCGAGGCCGCACGCCGTGCCGGAGTGCGCCTGCGCCCGCACGCGAAGACGCACAAGGTTCCCGAGGTGGGACGGCTGCAGATCGCGGCGGGGGCGGTGGGCCTCACGCTCGCCAAGCCGGGCGAGGTCGAGGTCTTCGCGGACGCCGGCTTCGAGGACGTCTTCATCGCCTACCCCACCGTGGGGGCGGACAAGGCGCGCCGCCTCCTAGCCCTGTCGGAGCGGCTGCGCCTTCGAGTCGGCGCCGACTCGGTGGAAGGAGCGCGCACTCTCGCGGAGGTCTTCCACGAGGCGGGCGGAAGCCTCGACGTCCTTCTCAAGGTCGACGTGGGCTCGCGCCGGGTAGGGGTGCGGCCCGAAGACGCGCTGGAAACGGCGCGAAGGCTCGCGGACCTGCCGGGCCTTCGCCTGCGCGGCGTCTTCACCCATTCCGGCGCGGGATACCACGAGCCGACCCCCGCGGGCGTGGCGGAGGCGGGCCGCCACGAGGGCGGCACGATGGTCCGCGTCGCGGAGGAGCTGCGGCGGGCCGGACTCCCCGTGGAAGAGGTGTCCGTCGGATCGACGCCCACAGGTCTCTCCTCGATGGCGGTCGAGGGCGTGACGGAGTGCCGACCCGGCACCTACGTCTACCAGGACGCGTCGCAGGTGAGCCTGGGCACGTGCACCCTCGCGGACTGCGCGCTCACCGTCCTCGCCACGGTCGTGAGCACGCCCGCTCCCGACCGCGCGGTCGTGGACGCGGGCAGCAAGTCCCTGTCGAGCGATCCCCTGCGCCCCACGGCGGGAGGCCACGGGTGGATCCTCGGAAGGCGGAGCCGCGTGCAGCGCCTGAGCGAGGAGCACGGGGTTGTCGACGTCGTCCCCGGCGAGTCGTTCCGGATCGGCGAGCGCGTGCGCGTGCTGCCCAACCACGCCTGCGTCGTCTCCAACCTCTTCGACCGCGTCCTCGCCGTGCGGGGCGACCGGGTGGAGGCGGAGTGGCCGGTCGCCGCTCGCGGCCGGGTCTCCTAGGGCGAGCGACCTGGGCGAGACCGCGGTGAGCCCCGCCGTCCTCTCCCTCGCCGCCCTCCTTCTCGCCATCGCCCTCAGCTTCGGAAGCCGCGTCAACGTCGGCCTCCCCGCGCTCGCCTTCGCCTGGCTGCTCACGGTCGCGGGCCTCGGGGGAAAGCCGGAGACGGTGGGCGCGTCGTTCCCGGCGTTTCTCTTCCTGACCCTTCTCGGCGTCACGCTGCTGTTCGCGGCGGCCGAGGCCAACGGCTCCCTGGAGCGGCTCGCCGAGAGGTCCGTCCGCCTCGCGCGGGGCGAGCGGCGCCTGGTGCCCTGGGTCCTGTTCGCGATCGCCTTCGTCGTTTCCTCGATCGGGGCGGGCGGAGTGGCCGCCGTCGCACTCGTGGCCCCCCTCGCCGTGCCCGTCGTCCGGCGTCTCGAGCTGTCGCCGTTCCTCGCCCTGCTCATGGTCGCGAACGGCGGGAACGCGGGGAACCTGTCGCCGCTGAGCGCGGTCGGTATCATTGCCAGCTCCCGGATGGCCGAAGCCGGTCTGCGCGGGCACGAGGTCCGGGTCTTCGTCGTGAATTTCCTGGCCCATCTCGTCGTGACTCTCGCGGCGTACCTCGCGTGGCTCTGGTATTCGCGGGGCGCCCGCGGCACGGCGTCCGCGGGCCCCGCGTCCGTCGAGGTCAGGCCCCTCGACCGATCACAGCGGATCACGCTGGCCCTCGTAGGCGTGTGGGTGGTGGGGGTGGTGGCCCTGCGCCTCCCGATCGGCTTCTCCGCCTTCGCCGCGGTCGTCGCCCTTCTCGCGCTGCAGGCGGCGGACGAGGGGGCGACCTTCCGGCGCGTCCCCTGGGGCGCGATCGTGATGGTGTGCGGTGTCGCGACACTCGTGGCCGTCGCCGAGAAGGCGGGGGGCATCGACCTCATGAGCGCGCTCATCGCGCGGCTCAGCACCCCCGCCACCGTGAACGGAGTCGTGGCCTTCGTCACCGGCCTCATCTCCACCTGGAGCAGCACCTCGGGCGTCGTGCTTCCCGCCTTCCTCCCCACGGTCCCCGCCCTCGTGGCACGCCTCCCGGGAGCGGATCCCCTCGCCGTCTCCTTGAGCATCAACGTGGGCAGCGCTCTCGTGGACGTCTCGCCCCTGTCCACCATCGGCGCGCTCTGCGTGGCCGCGATGGACGATCCCGCCGCCGCGCGAACCCTCTTCCGCCAGTTCCTGGCCTGGGGACTCTCCATGGCGATCGTGGGGGCCCTTCTCTGCCAGCTGTTCGCCCCCGCCCTCGCCGGGCCCGGCCGGCCGTAAGATTCCCGCGGAGACAGGATGAGCGAGTCCGAGGCGCTGCGGCACGTCGAAGAAGCGGAGAGGGCGGTGGCCACGATCGACGGCATTACCCCGGAAACGCCCACGAAGCCGATCCGGTCCGCGGCCGTCGTGGGGTTCGGCACGATGGGCAGCGGCATCGCCATGGCCTTCGCGAACGCGGGCCTCCCCGTGCGCGTCCTCGACGAAACACGCGTGGCCGTGGAGCGCGGCCTCGCGAGCGTCCGGGGCACCTACGACGCCGCCCGCAGGAAGAGCCGCCTCACCGACGAGGAGGCGAACGCCCGACTCGGCCGGATCGAGCCCACGCTCGACTACGCGGACCTCGCGAAGGCGGACGTGGTGGTGGAGGCGGTCTTCGAAGACTTCGCGGCCAAGCAGAGGGTCTTCGCCCGCCTCGACGGCGTCTGCCGCGAAGACGCGATCCTGGCCACGAACACGTCCAGCCTCAACGTCGCCCTGATCGCGCACGGCACGAAGCAGCCGGAGCGGGTGGTGGGCATGCACTTCTTCAGCCCCGCTCACGTGATGCGGCTCGTCGAAGTCGTGCGCCCGAAGGGCATCGCACTCACGACGCTCGCCACCACCGTGGAGCTCGCGCGCCGGCTCGGCAAGATCGGCGTGGTCGTAGGGGTCTGCGACGGCTTCGTGGGGAACCGGATGCTCTACGCTTACCGACGCCAGACCGATTTCCTGCTCGAGGACGGGGCCCTCCCCGCGCAGGTGGACAGGGCACTCACCGCGTTCGGGCTGCCGATGGGCCCCTACCAGATGGCCGATCTCGCGGGCCTCGACATCAGCTGGCGCATCCGCAAGCGGCAGGCGGCCACGCGGTCTCCCGCGCTCCGCTACTCCCCGACCGCGGATCGCCTCTGCGAGGCCGGCCGCTTCGGGCAGAAGACGGGCGCGGGCTGGTACCGGTACGAGCCGGGGAGCCGGACTCCGGTTCCCGACCCCGAGGTCGAAGCGACGATCCGGGCCGTGTCCGCGGAAAAGGGCATCGCACGCCGCGAGATCCGGGACGGGGAGATCGTGGAACGGTCGCTCGCAGCACTCGTCAACGAGGGGTCGAGGCTCCTCGAGGAGGGCATCGCCGCCCGCGCCGGAGACATCGACGTCATCTGGATCCACGGGTACGGCTTCCCCCGCGCCCGCGGGGGACCGATGTTCTGGGCCGACAGCGTCGGGCTCTCGCGCGTGGCCGAGGTCGTGAATGCGCTCCACGCGGAGCAGGGCGACCTCGTGCGGCCCTCGGGAAGGCTTCTGGCTCTCGCCCGGGAAGGCGGACGCTTCTCTTAGCCGCGGCGGCGGCGGAAATCCGCCATGAACTCGACGAGGGCCTCGACGGACTCGATGGAGAGCGCGTTGTAGAGCGAGGCCCGCAGGCCGCCCACCGAGCGGTGGCCCTTGAGCCCGTCGAGGCCCGCCGCGGTCGCCTCCTTCACGAAGGCCTTCTCCAGCTCTTCGGAGGGAAGGCGGAAGGTCACGTTCATGCGCGAGCGGCTGTCGGGACGGGCGTGGCCGCGGTAGAAGCCGTCGCTCGCGTCGATGGCGCCGGTAGAGGCGCTCGGCCTTGCCGCTCGTTGCGGCGCTCCATCTCGGCGAGGCCGCCTATGTCGATCAGCCACTGGAGGACGAGGCCCACGACGTAGATGGCGAAGCAGGGCGGCGTGTTGTAGAGCGACTTGTTCTCGGCGAGGAAGCGGTAGTCGAGCATCGCGGGCAGGCCGTCGGGCACTCGGCCGAGGAGGTCGCGCCGGACGACCACGACCGTGACCCCGGCCGGGCCCAGGTTCTTCTGGGCGCCCGCGTAGACGAGGCCGTACTTCGCGACAGTCAGGGGCCGGCTCAGGAGATCGGAGGACGCGTCGCACACGAGGGGCACGTCCGGGGGGGCAACGGCTCCGCGAACCACTCGGTGCCGTAGATCGTGTTGTTCGAGGTGAAGTGCAGATAGGCCGCCTTCGCGTCGGCCTGGATCTCGGACGGCGCGGGGATCCGGTCGAACTTCGTGGCCTCGCTCGAGCCGGCGACCCGCACGGGTCCCGAGCTTCTCCGCCTCCTTGAGCGCGGCCTTCGACCAGTGTCCGGTGACCACGTAGTCGGCCGAGGCGCCGGCGGGCCGCAGGTTCATGGGCAGCATGGCGAACTGCAGGCTCGCCCCGCCCTGCAGGAAGAGGACCGCGTGCTCGTCCGTGATCCGGCCAGGAGCGTGCGAAGGTCGGCCTCGGCGCCCGATGATGTCCTCGAAGGCCGCGGAGCGGTGGCTCATCTCGAGGACCGACATGCCCGTGCCCCGGTAGTCGAGCGAGCTCCGCCCGCACCTGCTCGAGGACGGGCACGGGCAGGACCGCCGGACCCGCTGCGAAGTTGTGGACCCTTCCCGCCACCGTCGCCGCTTGCGTCTGGGTCATCCCGCCATCTTAACGGCGGGGGCGCTCCGCGACCAACCGCGGCCCGCCTCCGTCACCAGGACGAGCGCGAGCACGATGAGCAGCACGGACACGCCGCCGTTCAGGACCACCGCGTCGTAGTGAAGGCCGGTGGCCGCGACCTTTTGCGCGGCCGCCCCCACCTGGAGCACGAGCGACCAGAGCGTCACGATCATGACGAAGACCATGGGGACGAGCGTGAAGAGGTTCGGCTTTCCCAGCCGGCGCAGCCAGACCGAGAGCCCGAGCAGCGAGAGCGCGGCCAGGAGCTGGTTCGACGTGCCGAAGAGCACCCAGAAGCGCCGGTAGGCGCCCTCCCCCGCGACCAGGAGGACGACGAGGGGCACGAGCGACGGTGACGGCGGTGGCCGACGAGGGCACCCGCCCGGCCCGTCCAGCCCGACAGCTCCTGCAGGATGTAGCGGCCGAGGCGCGTGGAGACGTCGAGGGTGTCGAAGACGAACGTGGAGAAGGCCATCGCGCCGAAGGTGGTGGCGAAGAGCAGGTGCTCCTCGCCGATCGATCGAGCGCCAGGTAGCGGCCGCAGCCCCTGCGCCGTAGATCGCCCCCGGGGCCTTGCCCGCGAGCTCGCGCCGTGGGCTCGCGATCATCACCGTGGAGAGCGCGATCAGGGCCACGAAGGCCTCGAGCAGCATGGCGCCGTAGCCGACCGGGCGGCAGTGCGACTCCTTCGCGATCTGCTTCGACGTGGTGCCCGAGCAGACGAGGCCGTGGAAGCCCGAGCAGGCCCCGCAGGCGATGGTGACGAACAGGAAGGGGAAGAGCGCTCCCGTCGCCCCGGCGCGCCTGCCAGCTCTTGAAGGCCTCCTGCTGCACCGGGAAGCCGCCGAAGAAGATGCCGACGACGCCGACCGCCAGCGCGATGTAGAGGACGAAGCCGCCCAGGTAGCCGCGCGGCTGCAGGAGCGCCCACACCGGCATGAGCGAGGCCACGAAGCAGTAGGCGAGGATGAGCACGCCCCAGGTGCGCGCCGTCGTGCACGCAGCAGCGTCGAGTAGCGCGTGCCCAGCCAGACCATCACGAGCGTCGCCGGCACGAAGACGATGGTGGTGAGCCACAGCGGCGGCTTGAGGTAGCGCTCCACGAGGCCCATCACGACCGAGAGCAGCGAGGTAGAGGACGCGACGCCAGCGCCACCGCGCCCCCGGGGTTGAAGGAGAAGGCCATCCCTTCCAGGTCCTCGGTCCTGCCCGACGAAGGTGGAGGCGGTGATGTCGGCGAAGGCGAGGATCACGTAGACGAGCGCGACCCAGATGAAGGCCATCATGGCCAGCCAGGCCCGGCGGCCGAGGTGGACGCGGATGATCTCGGCGATCGACCGGCCCTCGTGGCGCACCGAGGCCACGAGGCTCGAGAAGTCGTGCACCGCCCCGATGAAGACCACCCCGAGCCCGATCCAGAGCAGGCAGGGCAGCCAGCCGAACTGCTGGCAGGCCAGGATCGGCCCCGCGATCGGGCCCGCGGCGGCGATGGCGCTGAAGTGCTGGCCCAGCAGGTAGAAGGGCCGCGTGGGCACGAAGTCGACGCCGTCGTTCCGCGTGACTGCGGGGGTCGCGCGCGCGTCGTCGAGCGCGAACTGGGCGGCCACGAACCGGCCGTAGAAGCGGTAGCCGAGGACGAGCGTCGCGAGGACGGCAAGGGCGACGAGGGGCACGGGGAACCTCCGTCCGAGGCCATGAAGGTACCCCAAATTTTCACGAAACCTTAGACCGCCAGGCAGCGTCCTAAATGAAAACCGGAACCTTGCGCCGACTGCGGTGCTCCCCCGACCCTGACGGCCGCGGCGTTCCGTTTGTGGGACGCGTGGGATTCGTGGGAGCCCGGAGACCAGGATGCTGAACGTTGGCGAGGACAGACCGAATCTGAAGGCGTTGCTCGACTCCTACGAGAGACAGCTCATCGAGACGGCCCTTTCGGAAACGAACGGCAATCAGCGTCGGGCCGCGGCCACGCTGGGACTCCTGCCCACCACCCTTCACGAAAAGATGAAGCGCCTCGGCCTCATCCGCCCACGGGAGCCCGGATCCCAGGCGAGCTGAAGCTTTCGCGGTTTCCACCGCAAGGTTCGAGACTCCGGCCGCGGCGCCGCGTGGTACCGTGCCCCCGAATGCCGGATGGCGTCACGATCGTCCCCCTCCCTTCCGACTTCGACGCCGAATGGGCACTCGGCTTTCTCGCCGCCCGGTGCGTCCCCGACCTCGAAAGCGTCGGCCCCGGAGCCTACGTCCGGGGAATCCGGATCGGCCGCCGCCGGCTGACCCTGGAGTGCCGCTTGCGGACGGGCGCGCGAAGCGGGCCGCGGCTCGCGATCCAGTCCTCTCCCGGGCTCCCGCCCTCCGACCTTCGACGCCTCGCCTCGCGGCTCTTCGACCTCGAGACCGACCTCGCTCCTTTCCGTCATCTCGCCCGCCGGGATGCCGTGCTCCGCCGCCTCGCCACCCCGAGCCGCGGCCTGCGCGTCCTCCAGTTCCTGGATCCCTTCGAGGCGCTGGCTCGCGCAATCCTCGGCCAGCAGGTGAGCCTCGCCGGCGCGCGCACCCTCGCCGGGCGCCTGGTGCGGCTGGCCGCCCCGTCGCCGCGGGCGGCCGTCGCCTTCCCCACGGCCCCCGAGGTCGCGGACGCCGGGCCCCGGGCGCTCCGACGCATCGGTCTCACCCGCGCCCGCGCCCACACGCTCCACACCGCGGCGAGGGCGGTAAGCGACGGGAAGGTCCGTCTCGAGGCGCTGCGGCACCTGCCGACCGAGGAGGCGGAGGCCACGCTGCAGGCACTTCCCGGCATCGGACCCTGGACGGCCTCCTACGTGCTGATGCGGGGGCTGGGCCATCCCGACGCCTTCCCGCGGGGCGACCTGGGCATCCAGAAGGCGGTGGAAGCGGCGTGCGGCCCCGGGCTCGGTCCCGCGCGCATCGCCCTCCTCGCGGAGCGGTGGCGGCCCTGGCGCGCCTACGCCACGCTCCATCTCTGGGACTCGCTGTCGCGACGCGCCGAGGCATGAGGGGCTCGATCGCGAGTCGCGTGGGCCGGCTGCCGTGGCCGGCCCTCGAGAAGGACCTGCTCGAGCACGGGTACGCCCACGCCGCTTCCGTCCTCACCGCCGCCGAGTGCCGCGCGCTCATAGCACTCTACGCGGACGAGCGCCGCTTCCGCAGCCGCGTGGACATGGCCCGTCACCGCTTCGGGGAGGGCGACTACAAGTACTTCCGCCGGCCGCTCCCCGCGATCGTCGAGGACCTGCGCCGACACGCCTACCCCCGCCTCGCCGCCGTCGCCAACCGGTGGGGAGCCGAGCTGGGCGACGCGACGCGCTACCCTCCCGATCTCGACGCGTTCCTCGGGCGCTGCGCCGAGGCGGGCCAGACGGAGCCGACGCCTCTCCTCCTGCACTACGAGGCGGGCGGCTACAACTGCCTGCACCAGGACCTCTACGGACAGGTCGCGTTCCCGCTGCAGCTCACCGCCTTCCTGAGCTCGCCCGCGGAGTACACGGGGGGCGAGTTCCTCCTCGTGGAGAACCGGCCGCGCGCTCAATCGGTGGGCCGCGTGATAACCCCGGGCCGCGGCGACCTCGTCGTCTTCCCCACCCGCTTCCGCCCCGCGCCCGGCCGGCACGGCTTCTTCCGCTGCGCGGTCCGCCACGGCGTGAGCCGCGTGCGCACGGGCCGGCGCTACACGCTGGGGGTCATCTTCCACGACGCGCGGTAGCGCGATCTAGTCGCCGGTCGCGGGCTGCTCCGCCCCCCGGGTCTGCTCGTCCAGCCGGCGGCAGGCGTCGAGCAGGAGCTGGCTGAAGCTTCCGAGTGTGGGACCCTTGCCCGGATCGCCCGGGGCGAAGGAGAAGTGTCCCTCCGACCACGAGAGAAGCTCGAGCAGGGCGGGCTCGCCGGAGCGCGTGCCCAGCTGGAGGGCCACGAGCTCGCCCTCGCGGAACCGCACCTCCGCCGCCTTTCCCCCGGAGCCGACCTCGAGGACTCCCGTGAGCCGGCTGAGGTGGGCCATCTGCAGGAGCCCGGGCATGCCGATGAGCTCGATGCGGCCCTCCATCCCCGGCCCCCGCCACGCGCGCGCCCCCAGGTCGGAGTAGCGCTTCAGGACGATCTGGATCCGGATGAGCAGCTCGCGTATGGAAGTGTCCTTCGAGAGGTACTCGTCGGCTCCCGCCTCCAGGCCGCGATAGCGGTCCTTGTAGTCGTCCCACCCCGACAGGAAGATGAGCGGGGTGTGCCGGATGAGGCTGTGGTTCCGGACCGCGCGGCACATCTCCAGACCGTCGAGCCGCGGCATCGACACGTCCGTGAGGATGAGCCACGGCCGCTTCTGGAGGGCGAGCCGCAGGCCCTCCGCCCCGTCCGGGGCCTCGTGCACCGTGAAGCCGCGCCGGGTCAGGACGTCCTTCACGTAGGTGCGGAAGATGTCGTTGTCGTCCACCACGAGCACGGTCCGGAAGACCTCGGGCAGGCTCTCGAACGTGGGGACGGCGGCGGGATCGCCGGGCAGGCTCGGCGGGTCGTGGGTCACGATCTGCTCGCGGTCGAGGTCGAGCTCGCGGAACTCCGCCTTCCCCGAGCTCTCGGCCCCCTCGGGAATCGTGTTCTCCACCACGTGGCCGCTCTCGATCACCGCGTGCCCCGCTCCGCCCTCTCCGGTCACGGTGAGGACGCCGCTCCGCGCCTCGCGCTGCACGTCCTGGAGCAGCGACTCCGCCGTGCCGTCCCCCCGCACCCCCGGCCGGTCCGCCAGGCTCCTCAGCACGCGCTCCACCTTCTTGAGCAGGAGGTCCCGCGTGAACGGCTTCGTCATGTAGTCCACGACGCCGAAACGGAAGGCGCGCACCCTCTCCGTGAACTCGCGCTGGGCGGTGAGGAAGACCACCGGACAGCGGGCGGTCACGGGATCGGACTGCAGCGTCTTGAGTACGCCGTAACCGTCCATCTGCGGCATGGCGATGTCGCAGAGCACGAGGTCGGGGGCGTTCTGGCGCGCGAGCTCGAGCGCGTGCGTGGGATCGCCGGTGGAGACGACGGAATAGCCTCCGCCCGTGAGGAAGCGCTCGATGAGAGACCGGATCGCATCGTCGTCCTCAACCACCAGGACCTTGCGCGCGCTCACGGCTCCCTCCACGGCGCTCAGGGCTTGAGCCGCCCGTCGTAGACCTTCTCGCCCTGCGAGAGGATGAGCCGCGACCCTGGGCGAGCCGGCACCTTGTCGAGAGGCAGCCGCAGCTCCACCCCGTCGCCGCGGACGGAGACCTGCTGCGGATTGTCCGCGTCGTCCCCGCGCCAGAGGCTCCGGCGACGGCCGTCCGGGGCGAGCCCGAGGAGGGCGGCCGTGACCAGCGCGCGGGCGGGGAGCTTCTCGTCCTCGTCCCGGCCGAGGGCCACCACTCCCACCTCCACGCGCTGGTCGGCCCCGGTGCGCAGGTCGGCGGGACCGGACGCAAAGCCGGTGGCCCGGTCGCCGTCCGCGTCGATGTCCAGGGCGGCCCGGAGCCTCCCGGAGACGGGAGCGCCGTCCTGGAGGTACAGCGCCTCCTTCACCTCGCGATCGAACGTGAATCGAATGACGAGGTCGCCCTTGTCCACCGCCGCGTGCACCTCGGTCACCTGCGCCTCCACCCCGCGCGCCGACGGCGGATCGGCGAGGATCGTGGCGGGACGGGCTCCCCAGTAGAAGAGAGGCCGACCGGGGGCGGCGAGAAGGACGAGGGCGAGGGTCAGCATCGAAGCGGAGAGGGTAGCACGGGCCGCATGCTATGCTCGCGCTCCCCATGGCCGTCACCGACTGCCACATCCACGTCCAGCCCTGGTGGGAGCTGAAGGCCGCACGTGCTCGAGGCCTTCGGACACGGGCGCGCCGACATCGACGAGCTGCCCCCGATCATGAAGAGCCCGCAGCGCCTGCTGAAGCAGCTGGACGCGGACGGGATCGAGCGGGCGGTGCTCGTGAACTACCCGAGCCCCCGACCTCATGGGCTTCACCCACAGCGTGAACGACTACGTGGCGGAGTACTGCCGCGCCGCTCCCGACCGCCTCATCCCGATGGGGGGCGTGCATCCCCGCTACGCGGAGGACGCCGCGGCCGAGGTCCGTCGGGCCGCGGACCTGGGCGTGCGCGCCCTGAAGCTCCATCCCTGCCACATGGCAGGTCGTGCCCAACGCCTACCTGGACGGCCTGGACTCGCTGCGCGCGCTCTACGAGGAGGCGCAGCGGCTGAAGCTCCCCGTCATGATCCACACCGGGACCTCGATCTTCCCGGGCGCGCGCAGCCGGAACGGCGAGCCGATGGCGGTGGACGACGTGGCCGTCGACTTCCCCGATCTCACGATCATCCTCGCCCACGGCGGCCGGCCCGCTCTGGATGGAGCAGGCCTTCTTCCTGGTGCGCCGGTTCCCGAACGTGTACATGGACGTGTCGAGCATCCCGCCCAAGGCGATCCTGCGCTACTTCCCGCGCCTCGCGGAGATCGCGGACAAGGTCCTCTACGGCAGCGACTGGCCCGCTCCCGGGGTGCGGAGCATGGGCGAGAACCTCCGCGACTTCCGGGCCCTCGGCCTGCCCGAGCCGATCCAGCGCAAGATCCTCGAGGAGAATCCCGCGAAGCTCTTCCCCTGACCCGAGGAGCGGCTAGCCCTCGAGGTCGAAGAGCAGCATGAGCGTCCGCTGCAGTCCCGTGCGGACGCTCCCCCGCTTCACGCAGTCGTTGTCGTCGGAGACGAGGAGCACGTGAGTCTCGCCCCTCGGTCCCCGGAAGACGTCGACGGCCTCGAAGTTGTCGACGTTCACGGGAGGGGCGAACCGCGCCACCTCCGTGCCCGTGAGCTCTCCACGGAGAAGGGCCTCCGCAGAGACGCGCCGCAGGCGGGCGGCGAGCGGCGGGTACCGGCGCTCCACCACGAGCACGTCGCCGCCGGGCAGGACGGCCGCCCCCGTGGGATGGAAGGGCCCGGGAGAGTCGTCAGCGACGAAGAGCGGCCACACGAGGGTTGTCCACCTGTCGCCGGACCCGATCCAGGCCGGGGCGCTGCGGGCGGGGCCCGGCCCCTCGCTGATGAGCAGGTAGCGGCCGTCGTCGAGACGAATGGCCGCTTCCACTCCCTGGTTCGACCCGCAGGTCGCGAGGTCGAGCGGCGCGGGCACCGGGACGGGCGCTCCCTCGAGCGGGGGGTCCGCGGGGTAGCGCCAGAGGTGGTGGCGCCCTTCGAACGACGCCACGTAGCTCGCGCCGTCGGCCACGAGAGCCTCCGCGTCCACGTCCCCGCGGCCGAGAGGGCGGCCCCCGAGGCCGAGCAGGGAGAAGAGGTGAGGCTCGTCGAGGCCGGCGAGCGAGCCCTCCTCGTCGTACCGGAGTCGGGCCGTGAACCCGTAGCCGCAGTCGCTGATCGCGACCAGCCTGCCCCCTGCGCTCACCCTCACGTCGGAGAGACCGCCGAACCGCAGGTCGTCGGACCGGACCCACAGGGCGCCCCGGAAGCGCAGGGCCCCCACCGACTGCCGGCTCGGGTCCTCGGGGTCGAGCGCCACCGGCCGCACGTCGAGGACCAGGCCGGAATCGGCCCGGGGCGCCGGGGCGAGGACGGCGACGCCGGCGAGGGCGACGGCAACGAGAGAGAGGAGGGCGCGGGGGCCGAGGAGGCGTCTCACCGGCGGGGTGGGTGCAATGGCATCTGGGAATTTCAATGATAGCCGAGGGTAAGACGGCGGACGCGGGGCCGGACCGGCCCCGGTTTCACACGCCTCAGGTGCCTCCGAAGCCGATCGTGACCGTCCCGTCCTCGAGGATCACGGGCACCTTCCGCGCCCCCTGGGTCAGGACGAGCATCTCGTCGAGGGCGGGAGGGGACTTCTTCACGTTGCGGTAGTCGACGGCGTAGCCCTTCTTGGCGAAGGCCTCACGGGCCTCGGAGGTGTAGGGTCAGCTGTCCTTGCCGTAGATGGTTACGGCCCGTGCCGCCATGGCCATCATTATAGAAGTGAGGCGCGGCCGATGAGGTAATATCCGGAGCGACTTGGGCTACCGGAACCTCCTCCTGGATCTCGAGGGACGCCTCGCCGTCCTCACGGTGAACCGTCCGGACGTGCGCAACGCCCTGGACACGGAGACGGTCTCGGAGTTCCACGAGGCGCTCCTCGAGGTGGCGCGGGCCCGCGCCACGGTCCTCATCTTGACCGGGGCGGGGGACAAGGCGTTCGTCTCCGGTGCGGACATCCGGGCCATCCGCGACCGCCGGCGGGAGGACGCGCTCGCCTCGATCAACTCCCGCCTCATGACGGCGGTGGAGAGCCACGACGCGGTGACGATCGCCGCCGTCAACGGAGTGGCCCTGGGCGGCGGGTGCGAGCTGGCTCTCGCCTGCGATCTCCGCATCGCCGCGGAGCACGCGGTGTTCGGCCAGCCGGAGACGGCGCTCGGCATCATTCCGGGAGCGGGGGCCACGCAGCGGCTCCCCCGCATCGTGGGACTCGGCCGCGCCAAGGAGCTCGTCCTCTCCGGGGCGCGCTGGGACGCGCGGAAGGCCCTCGCCGCCGGGCTCGTGAGCGAGGTCGTGGCCGCTCCCGAGCTCATGACGGCGGCGCGCGCGATGGCGGACCGCGTCCTCGCCCAGGGGCCTCTCGCGGTACGGCTCTCCAAGATGGCACTGAACGCCAGCAGCCAGATGCCGCTCGCCGCCGGACTCGTCTACGAGTCCACCGCCCAGGCGATCACGTTCGAGTCGGCGGACAAGAGGGAAGGCACGACCGCTTTCCTCGAGAAAAGGAAGCCGGTTTTCAAGGGCGAATAGGGGGACCACCCATGCGCAACTTCGGCGGCATCCTGATGCTCCTCGGCGTCTTCGGGTTCGTCTACTGCGGCTCGCAGATAGACAAGTACGATCCCGTTCCCGCGGGCAAGTCGATCAGCGAGGCCATGGAGTACCCCGCGGGCAAGTGGGACATCGGGCGCTACGCGTGCGCGGGAATCGCCGGCTTCGGACTGCTCATGGCCATGTTCCCGAAGGGGCGCTGACGCCGGTCCTGACGCGCGTCTGCGTCTTCTGCGGGTCGAGCCCGGGACGCGACCCCCGCCATCTCGCGGCCGCCCTCGCCCTCGGCCGGCAGCTCGCGGAGAGGCGGCTCCACCTCGTGTACGGCGGGGCCCGGGTGGGGCTCATGGGTGCTCTGGCCGACGAGGTCCTGGCGCGGGGAGGGACGGTGACGGGCGTCATTCCCCGGGGCCTCGTCGACCGCGAGATCGCGCACACGGCGCTTCTCGATCTCCGCGTCGTCCCCGACATGCACGCCCGCAAGGCCCTCATGGCCGAGCTCGCCGACGCCTTCGTCGCCCTGCCCGGCGGCTTCGGCACCTTCGAGGAGCTCTTCGAGGTCGTGACCTGGACGAAGCTCGGCATCCACGACAAGCCGGTGGGCCTCCTCAACGTCGCCGGCTATTACGACGGGCTGCTCCTGCAGGTCGAGCGCGCGGTCGCGGAGTCGTTCGTGGCGGCCGCGGAGCGGGAGCGCCTGCTCGTCGCCGACGAGCCGGAAGCACTCCTGGATCAGCTGGCGCGGCTCACCCTCACGCGCGCCTGACCTCGGATCGACTCCTTGGCCGGGGGTGGGGACCAGAGGGGAATGAAGCGCGCGAGGGCGTGGCCTTCCGCCTTGGCCCGGAAGTACTTCTCGTGCTCCCACTCCACCTCGGCCATGGTGAGGAGGCAGTCCACGAGGTCGACGCGGCCGCACTCCACGGCGTAGTCGGCGGCGTCCTCGTACTCCTTGATGTTGCGGCGCTCGAGCCGGCCCGCGCCGTACATGGGGAGGAACCAGCCCGACACGTGGCAGAGGGCCCCGAGCGTGCGGCCGATCAGCCAGAAGGCCGCCTCCCGCAGGGGGCGCGGGGAGGCCGAGAGGCCGCGGAGCATCTCTCCCACCAGGCGCCGGTGGTGCCATTCCTCGTCTTCGATCTTGCGGATCCGCTCTCGTTCCTCGGGATCGCGCACCGACCGCGCGTGGCCGCGGTAGGCGTATCCCGCCCCCAGCTCGCCCGAGTAGGCGAGCTGCAGCTGGGCGATCAGCCGTTCCCGGGCGTCGCTCACTCGCCTACCGTTTTATCACGCGCAGGAGGTCGCTGTGGGCGTCGGTCCACGCGGGAAGCCCCGCGTCCCCCAGGGACAGCGCCGTCGCGAAGGAGGCGACGTCGGGGTCGTCGAGAAGCCCTTCGCCGCGGTGAGCAGGATCCAGTCGGAGGGCCAGGCTCCGGGGGCGACCACGAGCGACGCCCGGAGGCCGAGAGAACCGGCGAGCCCGCGCACCACCGGCTTCAGGTCGAGGAAGCGGTTCGAGACGTGGAGGGCGAGGACTCCCTCGGGAGTGCTTAGGTGCCTCAGGTAGAGAAGGAGGGCCTCGCGAGTCAGGAGGTGAACCGGGATCGCATCGCTGCTGAAGGCGTCCACCGCGAGGACGTCGAAGTCACGCGGCGGCTCGCGCTCGAGGGCGAGCCGCGCGTCTCCGGGCACCACCTGGACGCTCGCGAGCGAGTCGCGCAGGTAGGTGAACGTCGGGTCGGCCCCCGCCGAGAAGGCGATCACCTCGGGGTTGATCTCGTAGAAGACGAAAACGTCGCCCGGCCGCGAGTAGGCGGCGATCGTCCCCACTCCCAGCCCGACCCCCCCCACGCGCAGGGGCTGGCCGGCGCGCCGTCGGGGGTGCCGCTCGAGGGCGAGGCCGATTCCGGTCCGTGGTCCGTAGTAGGTGGTGGGCTCCCGGCGCCACCAGCTCGAGACGTACTGCAGGCCGTGGATGATGCGCCCGTGCTTGAGCTGGAGCGCCTCCAGGTCCGTGCCCGCGTCCTGACGGATGATACGGAGGACACCGTAGAAGTTCCTGACGATCCTCTCCGCCCCCCGATACGTGTCCTCGACGTGGACGGACAGAGCCACCCCGAGGGCGATGACCCAGGCCGCGACGGCGACCCGCTGAGCCCAGACGAGCGGCCGCGGGCCGCGGTGGAGCCACGACCCCGCGTCGCGGGCCACCGCCAGGAGCAGGACGACGGGGCCGGCCCAGAGGGCAAAGTGCAGCTCGAAGAAGGACGAGAAGAGAAGCGGCGCGACGACGCCGGTGAACACTCCTCCCGCGGCGCCCCCCGCGGCCACCACGAGGTAGAACGTGGTCAGTCGCTCGGGCGGCGGCTTGAGCCGGGCCAGCTCCCCATGGCAGGCCAATCCGTAGACGAGGAGAACGAAGGAGAAGACGGCCACCTGGCCCGCGGCGCCCAGGGTCGTCCCCTGGTAGAGGGCGAGCGTCCCCGCCCCCGCGGCCACCACGAGAAAGCCCAGCAGCGTCTCGCGGTGATAGAAGCGGCCGTACTCGAAGCAGAGCACGAAGGAGAGGAGGTAGAGGGCGAGGGGCAGCATCCAGAGGAGAGGCACGACCGCGAGCTCCTGGCAGAGCTGGCTGGTGACGGCGAGGAACATCACGGAGGGAATCGCGGCCAGGCCGCACCACAGGAGGACGAGGCTTCCGGGGACCCTCGCCGCGTCTTCCTGCGGTGCGTTCGGGATCGGGTCCCCGCTCGAGCGGGCGAAGGAGACGGCGCAGGCCCCGGTGACGAGGACGAAGACGACGAACCCGACGGTCCACAGGCGCGCCTGCGCGGAAACGCTCAGGAGCGGCTCGGCGACGAGCGGGTACCCGAGCAGCCCGAGGAGCGACCCGAGGTTGGAGAGCGCGTACAGCCGGTAGGGCGAACGTCCGAGGAAGGCGCGCGCGTACCAGCTTTGCAGGAGCGGCCCGGTCGCGGCCAGGGCGAGGTAGGGCAGGCCCACCGCGGCCGACAACAACGCGAGTATCTGCACTACGGGGGAGGTGTCGGGCACCGGCTTCCACGCCTCTCCCGGCGTGAGGGGCGAAGGCCAGGCGGCGGCGCGCACGCCCAGGAAAACCACGGCGAGCCCCAGGAGGAGCACGTGCGCGTTCCGCTGCCGCTCGGGCGTCAGGCGTCCGAGCAGGTGCGCATAGAGGTAGCCCGCGAGCAGGAGCGCCTGGAAGAAGACCATGCACGTCGTCCACACGGCGGCCGCTCCCCCGAACCACGGGAGCACGTGCTTGCCGAGGATGAACTGCACGTCGAAGAGGAGGACCGCGGAGAGGAAGACGGAGATCGCGTAGGCGGCGCGGGGCGTCGGACCTCGCATGTCGCGGGCGCGAGCCTACCACGCCGCAAGGGGCGCCCTCGCTACTCGTTCTCGACTTCAGTCCCCCCGAAGTATGTCCATGGGCCGGACCGTCGCGGCCCGGCGGGCCGGGACGTCGGCGGCGACGAGCGAGACGACGAGCAGCACGAGCGCTCCGATCGCGAAGACCACCGGGTCGAAGGAGCCGACCGACGGCACGAACGCGGCCACCCCGCGACCGAGCGCCAAGGCACCCGCGAGACCCAGGCCGAGCCCGGTGAAGACCGGGCGCAGGCCCTGGAGGAGGACTAGCCGGCGCAGCGGACCCGCTCCCGCCCCGAGGGCGGCCCGCACCGCGAGCTCGTGCCGTCGCCGCTCCACGAGGAAGGCGACGACGCCGTAGAGACCGACGCCCGCCAGGAGCAGGGCGAAGGCCGCGAACGCGGTGGTGGCCGCGGCCGCCATTCGCTGCGGGAAGAGCGTCGCTCCCGCGTGCTCCTCGAGGCTTCTCGCGGAGAGTACGGGGAGGTCGGCATCCAGCGCCCGCACCTCCCTCCGTGCCTCGTCCAGGGGAAGGGGACCGCGGCCGCGTACGACGAGGCTCAGGGCGCGCTCCTCCGTCTGGGCGTACGGCACGTACACGAAGAGGCCGTCCTTGCGCGCGGACCGATGCACGACGACGTCCCCCACGACACCCACGACGCGCAGCGGCCGGCCGTCGCGCCGCACGAAACGACCGAGCGGGTCCCTTCCGGGGAAGAGCCGGGCGGCCGTCGCTCGCGACACGATGGCCACGCGCTCGGCGTCGCCGGAGTCGGCCCCGGCGAAGTCCCGGCCCGAAAGGAGCGGGATCCCGAGCGTCTCGAAGTAGCCGGGGGCCACGGCGTTCCAGCCCGCCCGGAAGCCCTCGGGGACGGGAGGCTCGAGACCGTCGACGAGGAGATGCGTCGCGGGCTGCCCGAACCCCAGGGGAACGGTCCGCGCGAGGCTGGCCGCCACCACGTCGGGGCGCGCGCGCATCCGCGCGAGCCACGTCTCGAAGAGCGCGCGGGACGCGGCGGGACTGCGGTCCAGGAGCGAGGCGTCCACCCGGACGAGACCGACGTCGCGGATGCGGAAGCCGGGCTCCAGGCGTCTCGCCGCCTCGAGCTCGCGGAGGAAGAGGCCCGCTCCCACGAGGAGCACGAGGCAGAGGGCCACCTGCGCGGAGACGAAGGCGCGCCGGGCCCTCTGGGAGACGACCGCCGCGTGACGGCCGCCCCGCTTGAGCAGCTCCATCACGTCGACCCGAGACGCGGTCGCGGCGGGGAGAAGGCCGAACGTGACCGCCACGAGGAGGGTCACCGTCGCTGCGAAGAGACCGACCCGCAGGTCCGGGCGGACGTCGAGCTCGAGGGGAATGGCGAACTCCGGGAGGAACGCGTGGAGAGCGGCCGCCGAGGGCGACGCGAGCGCCGCCCCCAGGATCCCGCCGAAGGCGAAGAGCACGAGCGTTTCGGCGAGCAACGGGCGGACCAGATCCCCACGCGACGCTCCGAGCGCCACCCGCAGGGCGAGGTCCCGCTCGCGGGTCGCCCCCCGAGCCAGCACCAGACCGCCCACGTTGACGCAGGCCACGAGCAGGACGAGGGCCCCCACGACGCCGAGGACACCCGTGAAGCCGACCACCGCCCCCCGCAGATCCGCGTCGAGCCCCGTATAGGGACGCACCGACGCTCCGCGTCCGCGATGGGTCGACGGGAAGTCGTGGGCGAGCCGGTCGGCGAAGGCGGCGAGCTCCACCTCCGCGCTCCTCCGATCCGCCCCGGGAGCCAGGCGAGCCACGAGCTCCAGGCTCTCGTCCGCTCGATCCTCGAGGGCGACGTCCGTCGCGAGGAGCCGCGCCGCGGCCAGCGGGAGGAAGAGGTCGATGGGAAACCCGACGAAGTGTCCGCGAAAGCCGGGCTCCGCGATCCCCACCACGGTCACGGGCCGGCCGTTGACGCGGACCGTTCGGCCCAGAATGTCGCTCCGCCCTCCGAAGCGCTTCTGCCAGAGGGCGTGCGTCATCACCGCCGCCGGCGCCGCCCCGGGCCGGTCGTCCTCCGGCTCGACGAGGCGGCCGCGGTGGGCGCGGGTGCCGAGAAGCTCGAAGAGGCCGCCCGTGACGAGCTGCCCCCCCACGACGTCGGTGGCGGCCTCGTCGCCGAGGGCGAATCCCCGGCCGGCGAACCCCTCGACGCGAGAGAGCGAGGGGGCGTGCTCGCGGAAATCCCGAAGCGTCGGGAGCGAGAACCCGGAGAAGCCCGCGAGCTCCCCGTCCACGGTCGCGTAGATATTGACCAGGCCCTCTCCGCGCACGCCAGCCAGGGGCCGCAAGAGGATCGCGTCGATCACGCCGAAGAAACCCGTGGCGACGCCGATCGCTAGCCCGAGAGTCAGGGTGACGGCCAGCGTGAAGGTCGGCTGACGGAGGAGCGACCGGAAGGCCAGGCGCAACTCGCGCATGGGTCCAGGAGCAGCAACGCCCGTGCCGGCCCCGATCGATCACGGCAAGTCGAAGCCCGCCCTGGGTCTTCGGGCTGGCCCGCGGCCCCGCGCCAATGGGCGAGCGTTCCGCGGCCGAACGGCCTCCGTCCGCAAGCGGGACGCAAGACCGGGCTGTACCTCCGTCCGGGCCGAAGCTAGACTTCGCCCGTCCGTCCGATCGACCCGAAGGAACCCGGATGGCTCCCATCGTCCGCCTCGACCGCGTCAGCAAGGACTACCGCGAGGGCGCCGAGACGCGGGTCGTGCTCCGCGAGGCGAGTGCCGTGATCGCGGCCGGCGAGATGGTGGCGATCCGGGGGCGCAGCGGCAGCGGCAAGAGCACCCTCCTCAACCTCGTGGCGGGAATCGACGTCGCGACGTCGGGCGAGATCTTCGTGGACGGGACCGCTTTGCACCGGCTCTCTCCGCGCGACCGGACGCTCTTCCGGCGGGACCACATGGGCGTCGTGTTCCAGTTCTTCAACCTGATCCCCACCCTGACCGCCCTCGAGAACGTCCGGCTGCCTGCGGAGCTCGCAGGCGTGGACGATCGCGCCGCCGACGCGCGAGCGCGCGAGCTCCTGCGGGAGGTCGGCCTCTCCGAGCGAGCTCCGGACTTTCCCGACCGCCTTTCGGGCGGCGAGCAGCAGCGGGTGGCCATCGCGCGAGCCCTCGTCGCGGGCCCCCGCCTCCTCCTCGCCGACGAGCCGACGGGCAACCTCGACGACGCCACCGGCCGCGCGGTGCTGGACCTCCTCGAGCGGCTCACGCGGGGGGCGGGACGGACGCTCGTCCTCGCGACCCACAGCGCCGCGGTGGCGGCGCGCGCCGACCGCGTCCTCGTGATCGAGGACGGACACCTCGTCGTCTCGCGCACGGAGACGGTCTCGCCTTGATCCCCGGCCGCACCCTCCTCCTCACGGGCCTGCGCGACCTCGTCCGCCGCCCGCTGCACACCGGCCTCATGGTCCTGGGTGTCGCGCTGGGGGTGGCCGTCGTGACCGCCATCGACATCGCCAACGAGGCCGCGCGCCGCAGTTTCGAGGAGACCACGGAAGCGGTCGCGGGGCGCGCGACGCACGAGGTGCGGGGCGGCCCCTCCGGCGTGCCCGAGGAGCTCCTGGCCCGCGTGCGCCTCGAGGCCGGCGTGGCGGCGGTCGCCCCCGTGGTCGAAGGAACCGTGGTCGCCCTGGATCTCGACCGCCAGCCGCTCCGCCTCCTCGGGGTGGACCCATTGTCCGAAGGCCCGTTCCGCGGCCATCTCGGGGACGGTCTGAAGACCCAGCCCGGCCTCGCCCGCTTCATCGCCGACGATCGGGCCGTCCTCCTCGGAGCCGGCCTCGCCCGCCGCCACCACCTCGGCATCGGCAGCCCCCTGCGCCTCCAGGTGGAGGGTCGGATCGAGACGGTCCACGTCATGGGCCTCGTGCATCCGGGTGGAGACGCGATCGGCGCCGCGCTCGACGGCCTCGTGCTCCTGGACGTGGGCGCCGCCCAGCGCCTTCTTCGCATGAGGGGCCGGCTCACCCGGCTCGACCTCGTCGCCTCCGCGGAGGAAGCGGCGCGGGTGGAGCGCCTGCTCCCCGCCGGGGCGACCCTCGCGCGCACCGAGAAGCGCAGCGACGCGATCGGGCAGCTCACCGCCGCCTTCTCGCTCAACCTCCGGGCTTTGAGCCTGCTCGCACTCGTAGTGGGGATGTTCCTCATCTACAACACGGTGACGTTCTCGGTCGTCCAGCGGCGGGCCGTCCTCGGGACGCTGCGCGCCCTGGGCACGACGCCCGCACAGGTCTTCGCCCTCGTGATCGTCGAGACCGCCGCCGCCGCCGCGCTGGGCACGCTCCTCGGGCTCGGCCTGGGCTGGCTCCTCGGCCAGGGTGCTTTGCGCCTCGTGACCCGCACGATCAACGACCTCTACTTCCTCGTCGCGGTTGCCGAGGCGCCGCTCACCGCGGGGGCAGCGGCCAAGGCCGCGCTGCTCGGAATCGGGGCCGGAATCCTGTCTGCCGTGCCCGCCGCCCTCGAGGCGGCACGGGTCGAGCCGGTCGTCGCGCTGCGCCCGAGCACGCTCGCCGCGCGGTCACGGAGGGTCGTCCCCGCGGTCGCGGGTCTCGGCCTCGCAGTGGCGGCGGTCGGCACCGCACTCCTCGTCGCTCTTCCCCGCTCCCTCGCGGCGAGCTTCGCCGGCCTGTTCGGGATCGTTCTCGGACTCGCCCTCCTCGTCCCCCTGATCACCGTCGCGGCCATGTCTCTCGCCGCCGGACCCGCGGCGCTCGCGGCGGGAACACTGGGCCGGCTTGCCACTCGCACGGTGGCCCGCTCCGTCGGCCGCACGGGAGTCGCGATTGCCGCCCTCATGGTGGCGGTATCCGTCACGATCGGCGTGGGACTCATGATCCAGGGCTTTCGCGCCACCGTCGAGAACTGGCTCGACCTGAGCCTGCGGGCCGACGTGTTCGTGGCCGCTCCCCTTCCGGGGGGCGCTCGCGAGGGCCCCTCCCTCGACCCCGACGTGGTTTCGCGCATTCTCGCGGTGCCGGGCGTGAGTGCTCTGGAGACGTTCCGCGCCGTGCGCGTGGGGAGCCCGTCGGGGGAGGTGCACCTCGCCGTGGCCGATCCGCGACGGACGCGGCCGAAGGAGCTCTACCGCTTCGCGGAAGGAAGCCCCGACGAGATCTGGACGCGCGTGACTGAGGGCGCCGTGATCGTGAGTGAGCCCTTCGCCTATCGCCGCGGGCTCCCCGCGCGCGGCGGCGGCGTCACGCTGCAGACGGACCGCGGGGCCTTCACGTTCCCCGTGGCCGGCGTCTTCTACGACTACGCCACGGAGCAGGGACTCGTGCTCATGAGCCGCAACGTCTACGAGCGGTACTTCGACGACCGCGGGATCTCTTCCCTCGGCGTCTACGTGGCGGAGGGCCGGACCCCGGACGAGGTCGCGGCCGGCCTGCGGCGCGCGCTCGCGGGCACGGCTCTCCGCGTCACGCCCAACGGCGCCCTGCGGGCCCACGCGCTCCGGGTCTTCGACCGCACGTTCGCGGTGACCCAGGCTCTCCGGCTGCTCGCGGTGGCCGTCGCCTTCGTCGGCGTCTGCAGCGCCCTCATGGCCCTGCTGGTCGAGCGGACGCGCGAGCTCGCCACCCTCGTGGCCCTGGGCCTCACCCCCGGGCAGCTTCGGAAGCTGATGCTCCTGGAGAGCGGGCTCATGGGCCTCCTCGCCGGCGTCCTTTCGCTTCCCACCGGCTTCCTCCTCGCCGTGATCCTGGTGGACGTGATCAACGTGCGGTCGTTCGGCTGGACGATGCGGCTCGTTCCCGGCCCCTGGGT
Organism: uncultured Acidobacteriota bacterium; assembly: GCA_963742595.1. GTDB lineage: Bacteria > Acidobacteriota > Vicinamibacteria > Fen-336 > Fen-336 > CAVPGH01. The sequence continues at coordinate 125,054 of CAVUMT010000006.1, forward strand.
CTTCGTCCAGGCCTTGCTCCTGAGCGTCCTCGCCGCCCTTCTCGCCAGCCTCTATCCGCTGCGGCGCCTGGAGCGCATGCCCCTTTCCACGGCCCTCCGACAGGAATGAAGCGGCCGTGGGTCGCCGTGGCGGCGGTGCTGCTGGTCGCGGGAGTGGCCTGGATCCGTCACGCGCCCCCGCGTAGCGCACCGAACGCGACGCTCGAGATCGGCCCCGATCCGGGAAGGAACGACTTCGCGCGCGCCACGCAGGTCCGCGCCTTCGCGCTGCCCGCGGACCACGGCCCCCACTACGACTTCCAGACCGAGTGGTGGTACTTCACGGGGAACCTGGAATCCGAGGACGGACGTGCCTTCGGCTACCAGCTCACCTTCTTCCGGCGCGGCCTCCGTCCCGGTCCCCCTCCCGGGGGACCGGGGCTCTCCACGCAACAGATCTACTTTGCTCACCTCGCTCTGAGCGACATCCGAGAGGAAACGCACCACTTCGAAGAGCGCTGGAGCCGGGGATGGGAGCCGCTGGCGGGGGCGCGGGGGGAGCCGTTCGGGGTTTGGCTGGAGGATTGGAGGGTGGAACGGCTTGGGGATGACGCGGGCAGCTGGAGGCTCTCCGCCGCTCTTCGGGGGCGACGGATCGATCTGACCCTGACCGCCAGGAAGACGCTCGCGCTGCACGGCGATCGTGGACTCTCTCCGAAGAGCGGCGAGTCTGGCAACGCGTCCTACTACATCGGGTACACACGGCTCGAAACGATCGGAACCATTGCCGGCCTCGCCGTGCGAGGAGACAGCTGGTTCGACCACGAGTGGAGCACGAGCGCGCTCGGGCCGGGGGCGGTGGGATGGGACTGGTGGAGCCTCCAGCTCGACGACGGGCGCGAGCTGATGTACTTCCAGGTCCGTCGCGCGGACGGGTCGGTGGAGCCGATCTCCGGGGGGACGCTCGTGGAGACGGACGGCCGATCACGACGGCTCCTCCGGAGGGACGTCACCGTCGTCGTCCTCGACCACTGGACGAGCCCGGACAGCGGGGGCGTCTACCCCAGCCGCTGGAGGATCGAGGCGCCCGCCCTCGGCCTGGTCCTGGAGGTGGAGCCACGCCTCGCCGCGCAGGAGATGCGGACCTCGTTCACCTATTGGGAGGGAGCGGTGCGGGTGAGCGGCACGGGCGGCGGCCGGCCGCTCGCCGGCCGGGGCTACGTGGAGCTCACCGGCTACGCGCGGACGATGCAAGGTGTTTTCTGAGAGGAGGCCGAATACACTCGGGCGCGTGCCGTATCCACGGCTCCTGACGGGCCTCCTCGCGGCCTTCGTGTCGGCGGCGTGCTCCTCGGCTCCCAAGCACCCGCCCGCGCCGGTCGCCGACACCACCCGGGCACTCGACGTCGCCCCCGACGCGCCCGAGCTCGCACGGAACCCCGCCCTGCGCGCCCGGCTCCGCTCCTCTCCCCACGGCTACTTCCGCTTCGTGAACCGCGCCTTCGCCGGGCTCGTGTGCGCCCGCTTCGCGGACCTCGCCCTCCCCCGGGTCACCCTGCACGGCGACGCCCACGTCGAGCAGTACGCGGTCACCGACCGCGGGCGGGGCCTCACGGACTTCGACGACGCTTCGGCGGGCCCCGCGGTGGTGGACCTCGTGCGCTTCGGCACCTCGCTGCGTCTCGCCGCGGAGGAGCGGGGATGGAAAGACCGGGTCGACCCGCTCTGGAGCCGATTCTGGGCCGGCTATCAGCTCGCGCTCCTCGACCCCGCGGTCGAGGCTCCCGAGCCCGAGCTCGCCCGCCGCCTCCAGGCCGGGTTCGACACGGATCGCGTCGCCCTTCTCGCCCGCGCGGAGGCGCTGATCGACGCGCTCGCCGAGCCGCGGCCCATGCTCGACGAGCAGACGCAGAGGGAAACGATCGCGACGCTCGCCCGGAATTCCGGCGTGCCCGTCTCATTCTTCCGGGTGAAGCGGGGGGGGGCGCTCCGCGTGGGGATCGGGAGCGCCGCCGACGAAAAATACCTCTTCCGGGTGGAAGGAGAGACGGACGGAGCCGACGACGACGTCCTCCTGGAGTTCAAGGAGGTCCGCAACCTGGGGGCCATTCCGTGCATCCACGACGACCCGGGGCCCACCCGCATCATCGTGGGCCAGGCCCGCATCGCCTACGAGCCCTTCCTCTACCCAGGCGCCGTGCACGCCGGGGGTCTCAACTTCTGGGTACACGCCTGGCCGCTCAACTACGCCGAGCTTCAAGTGGAGGCCCTGCTCTCGCCGGAGGAGCTGGCGGACGTGGTGTACGACGCGGGCGTGCAGCTCGGGCGCGGTCACCCAAAGCGGTGGTCCGCCCGGGAGGCGGTACGCCTTCGCCGCGCGCTCGCCACGGGGCTTCCCCAGGACCGTGTGCGCGCGGCCACTGCCGCCCTCGCCGCGGAAACGACGGCGGCCTGGGAGCGCTTCCGCGCGGCGTCGTGGCCCCAAGTGGGGCAAAATTGAGGGCGGCATGAGCTCCGAGACGGAGGCGGCGCCCGAGCCCCTCGTCGAGGGGCTTCCCCCCGAGGAGCTGCGCGCGCTCCACCGAGCGCTCCTGCTCCCGCGGATGCTCGAAGAGAAAATGCTGCTCCTGCTCCGCCAGGGGCGGCTCAGCAAGTGGTTCTCGGGGATGGGGCAGGAGGCGATCGCGGTGGGCGCGACCGCCGCCCTCGACGAGCGCGACTGGCTGCTCCCCCTTCACCGCAACCTCGGCGTCTTCACCGGACGCGAGGTCGACCTCCCGCGTCTCCTCCGCCAGCTCCTCGGACGCGAAGGCGGGTTCACCAAGGGCCGGGACCGCACGTTTCACTTCGGCCTGGTGCAGCACGGGATCGTGGGCATGATCAGCCACCTCGGGGCGATGCTCCCGGTGGCCTGCGGCCTCGCCCTCGCCGCGCAGCTGCGCGGCGAGAAGCGCGTGGCGGCGGTCTTCAGCGGGGACGGGGGCACGAGCGAGGGCGACTTCCACGAGGCGCTGAACCTCGCCGCGGTCTGGAAGCTCCCGGTGCTCTTCCTGGTCGAGAACAACCAGTACGGCCTGTCCACCCCGACCTCCGAGCAGTACGCGTGCAAGCACCTCGCGGACCGCGGGCTCGGCTACGGCATGCCGGGAGTGGTGGTGGACGGGAACGACGTGCTGTCCGTGTTCCGGGCCGTTCAACGCGCGGCGGATCGGGCCCGCCGCGGGGAGGGGCCGACGCTTCTCGAGATGAAGACCTTCCGCATGCGCGGACACGAGGAGGCCTCGGGCACGGACTACGTGCCCCCGGCGTTGTTCGTGGAATGGGCCAAGAAGGACCCGATCGCGCGCTTCGAGACACTGCTCACGGAAAAGCGGGTTCTCGCTCCCGAGACCGCGGCCACCCTGCGCGCGTTCTACAAGGCGAGGATCGACGCCCTCCTCGAGGAAGCGCTCGCCGCCCCCGAGCCGCGGGCCACCGCCGAGGAGATGCGGGCGGACGTCCTCGCCCCGAGCCTCCTCGTGCCGCAGCCGCCCTCCCCGGAAGACGAAGCGGCCGCCCCCGAGAGTCGTTACGTGGACGCGATCAGCGACGCCCTCCGCATCGCCATGCGGCGGGACGGGCGGGTGGTGCTCCTCGGCCAGGACATCGCGGACTACGGCGGGGTGTTCAAGATCACCGAGGGCTTCGTCCAGGAGTTCGGGAAGGCTCGCGTGCGCAACACGCCGATCGTGGAGTCGGCGGCGATCGGGTGCGCGCTCGGCCTCGCCCTCGACGGGTTCGTGCCCATGGTGGAGATGCAGTTCGGGGATTTCATCTCCTGCGGCTTCAACCAGATCGTCAACAACCTGGCGAAGACGCACTTCCGGTGGGGTGCGCGCGTGCCTCTCGTGGTGCGCGTCCCCGTGGGCGGGGGCACGGGCGCAGGTCCCTTCCACTCCCAGAACGTGGAGTCGTGGTTCACGAGTGTCGCCGGCCTCAAGGTCGTCGCCCCCGCCACTCCCGCGGACGCGAAGGGGCTGCTCCTCGCCGCCTTCGAGGACGGCAACCCCGTGCTCTTCCTCGAGCACAAGTTACTGTACCGATGGGCCAAGGGAAAGGTGCCGACGGAACACTACACGCTGCCCCTCGGACGCGCGCGCATCGCCCGCGAGGGGCGCCACGCCACCGTCGTGACCTACGGCGTGGGCGTCCACTGGGCGCTCGAAGCAGCGGAGGAGCTCTCCCGCGAGGGTCGCGAGGTCGAGGTCGTCGACCTCCGCTCGCTCCTGCCCTGGGATGTGGAGACGGTCATCGCCTCCGTGCGCAAAACCGGTCGCGCCCTTGTGCTGCACGAGGCTCCGCTCACCGGCGGGTTCGGGGGCGAGGTCGCGGCGACGATCGGGCAGGACGCGTTCGAGAACCTGGACGCGCCCGTCTCGCGCCTGGGTGCTTTGGACACGCCCGTACCCTTCGCGAAGTCGCTCGAGGCCGTCTTCTCTCCGAAGGGCCGGCTCCTCGACGCTCTCCGCGACCTGCTGGCGTACTAACACCTCCCCGCCTATCTTCTACTTCGATGCCTTTCCGGCTCGACCGCGCGCTCGAGGTCCTGGAGTCGACGCCCCGAACGCTGGAGGCGTGGCTCGGCGGCCTCTCCCATGACTGGCTTGCCTCCAACGAAGGCCCGGAGACCTTCAGCCCCCTGGACGTGCTCGGCCACATGATCCACGGCGAGGAGACCGACTGGATTCCCCGCGCGCGGAGGATCCTCGAGCACGGCGAGTCGAAGCCGTTCGAGCCTTTCGACCGGTTTGCCTTTCGAAGCACGCTGGCGGGCGTCGCTCTCCCGAGCCGACTCGAGACCTTCGCCCGCCTGCGCGCCTCCAACCTGGCCGCGCTCCGGGCCCTCGATCTCCAACCCGCCCAGCTCGCCTCCCGGGGAACTCACCCGAGCCTCGGCACGGTCACCCTCGAGCAGCTTCTCTCCACCTGGGTCGTCCACGACCTCGGACACCTCGCGCAGATCGCACGGGTCATGTCCAAGCAGTACCGGGAGGACGTGGGCCCCTGGCGCGAGTACCTGCCGGTGCTCGACCGGCGCTAGGACCTCTTCGCGCAACCACTCCGCGCACAAGAGCGAGCGCTTCTTCTCGCATGACGGGCAGAAGTTGCGTCCGCGACAGGAGTACGGGATCAGGTACTTGTCCGACACGTGTGGCACCAAGCTCTGGCGAGGCCGCGCTCGACGAGGGCACATGTGAGGAAGGCCCGTAGCACCCGCTCGACGACAGGACGCAGCGGGCCGTGCGCCTTGGCAACCCCTGGCGCGGGTTCAGGCCAACCAGGCAGGAAAAGTCATGAGAACTCATCGCCCCTCATCGGCGGCCCCTCAACGAAAGTTCTCGACCAGGACCAGGTCGCTGGTCTCCTCGTCGCACTGGGTGTAGAGGAGACGCGTTCCATCGGGCGCCACGGAAAGCGACGCCCCCGAGTTGGTTCCGGGTCGCAGGTCCGCCACCTTGAAAGTTCGTCCAGACGCGAGTTCGCGAAAGGCGATGTGAGTGGGGACAGGAGAGTCGGCCGTTCCCTTCGTGAAATAGACGCCGATCCGGGTCACGGCAAAAGCCCAGTTGAAGGCGTCTGACACGACCGACTCGAACGCGGCGCCGCCCATCGGCTTCCGGCGGATCGACCAGCCCTCCTTGTCTTGCTCCGAACGGTAGAGATACGTGCCGGCAGGGTCTCGAACCTCCGCCGTCTGTGGCGTTGACGCCGCCTCGCCGCCGCTGCGCGGCACTTGCCAGTTCCGGGACGCTTCCCCGCGCTTCGAGAACCGGATCCACCGGCCGTCCGGCGACCAGGACGGGTACTGGTCGTCCGTCGGGCCGAAGGTCAGTTGTCGAGGCGCCCCGCCGTTCGCTTTCACGACGTAGACGTGTTGTCCTCCTGCCGCGGCGGCGCTGAAAGCAATCTCTTCGCCGTCCGGCGACCACGACGGTTCCATGTCCCATGCCGAATCCAATTTGGTCAACTGCCGCAGTGAACCGCCATCGGAATCGGAAAGCCAGATCTGCCGCGAACCGGATCGCTCTGAAGTAAAAGCAATCTGTCGTCCGTCGGGGGAGAACGAGGCGTTGTCGTCGACCAGGTTCGACCTCAGAAATGGCTCGGGCGCCCCCGCGGGCAGGCCAGAGGGGAGAAGTCCCACGCTCCAAACGTTGAGGTCCCAGACGTGCTTCGTGTAGAGCAGCCTCGTACCGGTGGCGTCGACATCCGGCGCGTAAGCCCCTCGCCCGCCGAGGCCGAGCGGCCGCGCTGGCGTCCGACCGTCCGCCCGTGTGCGCCACAGCGTCGCCGCGTGAAAGACTCGGGAGCAGAAGACGAGGTCCTGCCCATTCGGCGTCCAGACCGCCGCGTTGGCCCTGGGCACGTCTTGCGCAACCGGTCGGAGCTCGCCGGCAGGCCGATGGTCCGCGTCCAGCCTCACGAGGAGCAGTCCGTTAGCTCCCCAGACCGTGTGCCGCGTGAAGGCGAGGGTCCGCCCGTCGGGAGACGGCGCGGGGCCAGTGTCGCCGAACGTGCCCGCCGGTGGGTTGGTCAGCCGGTGCTTCTCGCCGGTCTGGACCGAGACGAGGACCAGATGAAGGGGTGCCTCAGGGGCCTCCCGGTCGGTGGAAAAGAGCCACTCTCCGTCGGACGTCCAGGCCACACCTTTGTCGGGAAACTCGGGGACGCCCACTTCGGCTATGACCCGCTCCTTTCCGCCGATACGCGGCACGACCTCGATTCGTGCTCTCAAAGAGGAGGTATCCCAGGGGCCGTAGTAGGCGACCCACCTCCCGTCGGGTGAGAAAACCGGGTTGTAGCCCGGGGCATGGAGGACGAGCGTGCCCTCGCTGCCCATCACCTTCGCTTCTATCGACGCCTGGAGGCTCGCCCCGCGGTCTTGGATGGCGGCAAAACGTGCGAAGGCGACCGTCGATCCGTCCGGCGAGAATCGTCCCGCCGCTTCCTGGCTCGGCTCGCTGGTGAAGGGAACTTCTCGCATTGCCGCTTCCGACCCGCGAGAAGCCTGAGCACGCCACCACCACGCGCCCGCCCCGAGGGCAAGGGCGATTGCGACGGCGGTCCCCGTCCTCATGCGCCAGCCGGGCCGACCCCATGGCACGGTCCCCGCCGGGAGCTGGCCGGTCAAAGACCCCGAGTCATACTCTTCCTTCAAATCCTCGAGCGCCAGCCGCACGTCGGTCATGTGACGAGTACGCCGCTGGGGGTCCTTGCGGAGGCACCGCCCGATCAGCCTGTCGAGGTCGTGGGGGATGTCCGCGGGGAGCCGCTCCGGGTCGTCCTTGAGGACCGCGGCCAGGGTCGAGGCGCTGGACGTACCCCGAAAAGGCCGGTGGCCGGCGACCATCTCGTAGAGCACCGCCCCGAAGCTGAAGACGTCCGACCGCGCATCGACCACTCGGCCCTCTGCCTGCTCCGGAGACATGTAGCTGACCGTGCCCAGGATCTGCCCCTCGCGCGTCCTTGGGGCAGCCGGCCCGTCCCGGGTGCTCGTGGCCCCGTCCTCGGAGGCATCGACGGGGGTCGCGAGCTTGGCCAGGCCGAAGTCCAGGACGCGGACCCGCCCGTCATCCCCCAGCATGATGTTGCCGGGCTTGAGGTCCCGGTGGACGATGCCCGCCTCGTGCGCCGCCTCCAAAGCACTCGCGATCTGAACGCCGACCCTCAGCGCCTGGCTGAGGGGCATCCCTTTCCGAGGTATGAGCTGGTCGAGCGTACGGCCGGGAACGAGCTCCATGACGATGACGTCGCCCTCCTCCAACCGGAGGACGTCGTGAATGGTGACGATGTTGGGATGGCTGAGGCCGGAGGCGGCCTGTGCCTCGAGGAGCAACCGCGCCCGCCGCTCGACGTTCATGGCCGAGTCCGCCGGGAGAACCTTGAGGGCGACCTGACGATTGAGCAGGCTGTCCCGCGCCCGGTAGACAACCCCCATCCCGCCCTCGCCCAGCTTTTCGAGGACGTGATAGTGCGAGATCGTCCGACCGATCATGGCGGTTTCTCCTGATGGGCTGGCCGATTGTATCCGCGTCCCGGCGGGGCTAAACCCCTCGCCGGCCACTCCCGCCCCCCTCGGCCGCCGATTCAACGCCCTATCGATCAGGGTGTCACGCCGGACCCGGCCCGCTGAGCTGGGCTAGAGGCGCTACTTCAGGCCCACCGACTTCAGGAACGGCTCGTTCGAGCGCGCGCGGCCCAGGAAGCGCTCGATCGAGACGTCGGCGTCGCGCGCGCCTCCCACGGCGTAGACCTCGTCGCGGAGCCTTTGGCCCACCGTCGCGTCGAGGAACCGGCCGGGAGCGTTCTCGAAGACGCTCGCCATGTCCGCGGCGATCGCCTCCGACCACAGATAGCCGTAGTAGCCCGCGTCGTAGCCGGTGAGGTGGCCCCAGTAGGCGCCGAGGTGCCCGCCTTCCGGGATCTTCAGGAAGTTCGCCCCGAACACGTCGTTCAGGACGGCTCGGGAGTCCCTGCCCGCCCGCGCCGACGGGCCGGCGTGCAGCTTCAGGTCGCTCAAGGCGAGGGCGGCCTGGCGGGAGTAGAACGTCCCCGACGTCGCGAGCTTGGCCGCGAGCATCTTCTCGAGGAGCGCGGGGTCGATCTTCTTGGTGGCGTCCCGGTAGTCCGCGGCGAACAGGTTCAGGACGGTGGCGTCCCACACCCAGTTCTCCAGCATCTGCGACGGCGCCTCCACGAAGTCGCGGGGGACGCTCGTCCCGGAGAACTGCCCGAAGCGCGCGCGGGTGAGCATGGAGTGGAGCCCGTGGCCGAACTCGTGGAAGAGCGTCTCCACCTCGCGGTGGTCGAGGAGCGACGGCTGATCCGCGCCGGGAGCGGCGAAGTTGCAGACGAGCGCCACCACCGGGCGCTGGTATCGGCCGTCGGGGAGCCGGCGGCCGTCCACGATCCCGAACTGGGCGAAGTGGTTGTACTTCCCCTCCCGCGGGAAGTTGTCCATGTAGAAGAGGCCGAGCGGCTCCCCGGTGGCGGCGTCGAGCGTCGCGTAGAGGTTGACCCCGGGCGACCACGGGTCGGGGTTCTGGAGCTGCTCGAACTTCAGGCCGAAGATCTTCTCGTAGACGCCGAACATCCCCCGGAGCACCGGCTCGAACGGGAAGAAGACCCGGAGCTGCTCGGTGTCGACGGCGTACTTCTCCTTGCGAAGCTGGTTCTCGTAGTAGCGCCAGTCCCACGCGAGGACCTGCGCGCTGGGGTCGCCGGTGTCGCGGACCTTCAAGCGCCGGTACTCCGCGAGCTCCCCCTGGAACTTGGGGTCGAGGCCGCGGCGGAGGTCCTCGAGGAAGGCGGTGGCGCGCGCCGCGGTCTTGGCCATGCGGGGCTCGATCTGGTAGTCCGCCCACGACGCGTAGCCGAGGAGGGCCGCGATCTGGTCCCGCAGGGAGACCATCTCGTCGAGGAGCTGTGTATTCTCCTTCTGGGCCAGCGAGTGGTAGGCGACCTCGACCGCCTTGCGGGTGGCTTCGCTCTTCGCGTTCTCGAGCACCGCCATTCGGTGCGGGGTCACGTTCGCGAGCACCGCGTATTTTCCGTCGTCCCGCCGGATCGTCTTCAGGAAGTCCTCGCGCACTCCCGTGAGCTCGTCGGCGGTGAACACGAGCTCGTGCTTCGCCGCGGAGACGTTCCTGTCGAACTCGGTGGAGACGCGGGCGAGCTGCTTCTGGAGGGCTTCCACCTTGTCCCGAGTGGGCTTGGGGAGGGGCAGGCCGGCGCGCCGGAAGTCGCGCATCGTGTCCTGGAAGAGCTTCAGGGGCTCGCCCTCGAGCGTCGGGCGCTTCCCCGCCTCGTAGGCGTCGGCGAAGGCCTTCACCGCGCGGTACACGTCCTCGCGGTAGGTGACGCCCACGCTCCACTCCTGCAGGGCCTGGATCTGCGCGGTGGCGGCGTCGCGCATCGACGCTTCCGGCTCCGTCTCCTTCATCAGGAAGATCCGGCTGCCCGCGGCGGTCACAGGGGCGGCGATCTCGTCGAGGGCGGCCACGGTCGACTCGAACGTCGCCTTCGCGGGGTCCTGGGCGGCAAGGGCGTCGAGCTGGCGGTTCGCCTCGGCGATCGCCGTACGCGTGGTCGCTTCGATGGCCTCGGGCGTGGATTCGAAGACGGGAAGGGCCACGACCGCACCCGTTCGCGCGGCCGCCGCCTGGAGGTCGGCTACGGTGCGAAGGGAGCCGCCGGGAGCCCCCACGAGCAGGACCGTCGTCATCAAGCCGCCGAGTCTATCCCACATGCGACCGTTCCCTCCGGGGCAAGGCTTCAAGCTAACACACGACACTCGACGGCCCGGCCCGCCAGTCCACGGGGTTGGACCTTCCCCGGGCCGCCGTGTAGGGTTGACCACCCCATGGCCCAGACTTGGCGGCAACGGCGGGGCTTCCGTTCGGCCCTCGCCATCCGCCGCGAGTTCAAGTCGCGGATCGACCGCTTCAAGCACACCGACAAGGACCTCGTCCGGCAGGCGCTCGTCGAGGACCCGGAGGTGGCGGCGGCCGTCCGTCGGCACGCGCAGGACACCGGGGAAACGGAGGAGGCGGCCTCCCGCCGCGTGCGCGACTACACCCGGGAGATCGTCCCCGCCTTCAACCTCGTCTCCTACTACCGGCTGGGCTACGGCGTCGCCCGCCTCCTGATCCCGCTCTTCTACAAGGTGAGCGTGGGCTACGAGGCCCGCGCCGCCCTCGACGCCATTCCCCGCACGAGCGTCGTGCTCTATCTGATGAACCACCGCTCGAACGCGGACTACGTCGTCGTGGCCTACGTGCTCTCCGGGGAGGTCGCGATCTCCTACGCGGTCGGGGAATGGGCGCGCGTCTGGCCGCTCGAAGCCGTGTTCAAGAGCTTCGGGTCCTACTTCGTGCGCCGCCGCTACCGCGAGCCGCTCTACCACAAGGTCCTGGAGCGCTACGTCCAGCTCATCACGCGCCACGGCGTGACCCAGGGCATCTTCCTGGAGGGAGGCCTCTCCCGGGACGGGCGCTTGCGTCCCCCCAAGCTCGGCCTCCTCGACTACCTGATCCGGACCAAGGCGGAGCCCGCGTTCGATCGCCCGCTCTACGTCATCCCGGTGGCCCTCAACTACGACCGCGTGCTCGAGGACCGGTCGCTGCTGCGCGAGGGACAGTCCCCCGAGGAGCGGCTTCCCCGGAGGGATCAGGTACGCGAGGTCGCCTCCTACGTCTTCAAGGTGTCCGCGCGCTTTCTCCTCCGCCGCGCCCGGCGCTACGGACGAGCGTGCGTGAACTTCGGGACGCCGCTCTCGGTGGACGAATGGCTCGCCGCGAACCCCGGCGTGCTCGAGCTGCCCCGGGAGGAGCGTCTACAGCGCCTGCAAGGGCTCGCGGACGAGGTGATGCGCCGCATCGGTGCGGTCATGCCCGTCACCCCGGTCCCCCTCGCCGCCACCGCCCTCCTCGATCACGGGGGAGACGCGATCACGCGGGCCGAGTGGGAGTCGCGACTCGACGGCCTGCGCGTGCGGCTCCGCGAGGTACGTGCTCCCGTGCTCGGCGACGAGAAGACGAGTGCCGAGATCCTGGATCGGGCTCTCGTGATGTTCACGCTGCGCCGGGTGGTGACGCAAGAAGGCGAGCGCTTCCGCGTCGACCGGAGCCAGGAAGCCCTCCTCCGGTACTACGCGAACTCGATCGTCCACTTCTTCGGGGCAAAGGCGGCCGCTTCGTGAGCGGGAACGGAGAAGCGGGGACGTTCGAAGCGCCGGACGGCGTGCCCCTGCGCTTCACCCGCCGGCGCTCCGGCTCGAAGCGGCTCGTGATCGTCTCTCCCGGGATCTTCATGCACCGCGAGGGTGAGGAGCACCGGCGGCTGGCGGAGCGCCTGCTCGAGGTGGCGGACGTCGTCACCATGGACGTCCGCGGCCACGGGGACTCGGGAGGGGCCTTCACGTTCGGCGTGCGCGAGCCCGACGACCTCGCCACCTTCGCGGCCTCCCTGCGCCCTGAATACGAGGCGGTGGGAGGGCTCGGCTTCTCGTTCGGGGGCTTCCACACGCTCGTGGCCGCCGCCCGCGGCCGCGTCTTCGACGCGGTGGCCACGGTGGGCACGCCCCATCGGCTCTTCATCTTCGACCACAACTTCCTCACCGCGGGCCTCCTGCGCGGCCTTCCCTACACACTGCGGCGGAGGCGACGGCTCACGCGCTTGAGCGTTCTCCCGCGGGGCCGCCCTCCCGTCCCCTCTCGTCTCGTCTCCCGGATCGCTCCCGTTCCCCTCCTCGTGGCCCACGGCGCCGACGATTGGCTCGTCGCCCCCTCGCACGCGCGGCGGCTCTACGACGCGGCGCGGGAGCCGCGCGAGCTCCTCCTCCTCGAGCGCGGGCTGCACGCGGAGAACATCCTCGCCGACGATCCGGAGCCGCTCGTGCGCGCCCTCCTCGATTTCTTCCGACGCCGATTGCCCGCGTGATAACGTCCTCCGACAGGAGGAGCGATGCAGATTCTTGAACGTCGTCGGGCGACGGTTTGCGCTATCGCGATCCTCGGCCTGGGCACGGCCGTGATTTCCCGTTCCGCCGAGACCGCAGGGGACAAGATCCCGATCACCACCTCGTCGGAGGAGGCGCGCAAGCTCTACCTCCAGGGGCGCGATCTCTTCGAGAAGCTTCGAGCCGCCGACGCCCGGACGTACTTCGAGCAGGCGGTGGCGAAGGACAAGTCGTTCGCGCTCGCCCACCTCGGCCTCGCCAACACCGCGCCGAGCGCCAAGGCGTTCTTCGACTCCGCCAAGGAAGCGGTGGCCCTCGCCCCCAGGACGTCCGAAGGCGAGCAGCTCCTCATCCAGGGCTTCGACGCGGGGGTGAAGGGCAACGTCGCCGGCCAGAAGAACGACCTGACGAAGCTGACTTCCATCTACCCGAAGGACGAGAGGGGCCAGAACGCGCTCGGCCAGTACTACTTCGGGCAGCAGAGCTACGCCGCCGCCATCGAGGCCTACAAGAAGGCCACGTCGCTCAACCCGAGCTTCTCGCAACCCTACAACCAGCTCGGATACGCCTATCGGTTCATCGGCAAGTACGCGGAGGCGGAGCAGACCTTCAAGAAGTACACGGAGCTCATTCCCGACGACCCGAATCCCTACGATTCCTACGCCGAGCTCCTGATGAAGATGGGACGCTACGACGAGTCGATCAAGAACTACGAGAAGGCCCTCACCCTGAACAAGAACTTCGTCGCCTCCTACATCGGCATCGGCAACAACCAGATGTTCATGGGTAAGGGCGACGACGCGCGGGCCACGCTGGGGCGGCTCGCGGGGGTGGCGCGCAACGACGGCGAGCGGCGCCAGGCCCACTTCTGGAGCGCCGTCTCCTACGTCTACGAGGGAGCGACGGACAAGGCGATCGCCGAGGTCGAGAAGATGCAGGCGATCGCCGAGAAGGGGGGCGACCTCGCCGCCGCGTCCGGCGACCAGAACCTGATGGGCGACATCCTCCTGGAGTCGGGCCAGCCGGACAGAGCACTTCCCCTCTACGAGAAGACCGTCGCGACCCTGGACCGCGCGAACGTGCCCGCCGAGGTGAAGGAGGCGACCCGGCGCAACCTGCTCTACGACGAGACCCGCACCGCCCTCGCCAAGGGCGATCTCGCCGCGGCGAGGACGAAGAGCGCCGCCTACGGCCAGCAGGTGGCGACCAAGAAGATCCCGTTCGAGGTGCGCCAGTCGCACGAGCTTCGGGGACGGATCGCGATCGCGGAGAAGGGATACGCGGCGGCGGTCCAGGAGCTCGAGCAGGCGAGCCAGCGCGACCCGCGCGTCCTCTATCTCCTGGCGGTGGCCCTCCAGGGGAAGGGAGACACGACACGCGCCCGCGAGGTCGGCAAGGAAGCCGCCAACTTCAACGAGCTCGCCGTCAACTACGCCTATGTCCGGGCGAAAGCGAAGGAGCTCGTCGCCAAGAGCTGATCCGCACTAGGGCGGGGGGACGGCCGACCCGGGGGCGAGGCGGACGACGAACGCGACCTTCTGGGGAAGCCGTCCCTTCACGCGGAAGGCGACCGTCTCGGGAGTGAGGGAGAGGGGCTCGCCGGCGAGGACGTTCAGGATTCGGCGGCTCGCGGAATCGCCGGAGGCGAAGGCGAAGCGCCACACTCCCTCGCCCGTGCCTTCCCTCACCCACGCCTCGACGACGTGGTCGCCCGGCGTCGTCTCGAAGGCGATCGGAGCTTCGGAGCCCGCGCCGACGAACACCGTACGACCGCCGACGACGACGTCGCCGCGCCCTCCCTGAAGGAGGAGGCGCGTCCGCAGGGAGGTCCGTGGGGCCGATTCCTTCGCGTCTCCCTCCTCGGGCCGCCCCAGGATCCGGTAGTGGGCCACGACCGTTCTGTCGGAGCTCATCGTCACGTCACACGTCACCCCCGTCCCGGTGCAGTCGCCCGTCCAGCTCGAAAAGGCGACTCCGGTGATGGCCTGCGCCGTCAGCCTGACCACGGTGCCGGTGAGAAAGCTCGCGGACTGGGCCGGGCAGATCGGCCCGCAGTTGATTCCGAGGGGATTGCTCGAGACGGTCCCCAGCTGCTGGCCCGAGGGTTCCTTCACCACCTGGAGGAGGCGATCCGGGCTGGGGGTTGGGGTCGGCGTGGGAGTCGGGGTCGGAGTGGGAGTCGGGGTGGGAGTCGGCGACGGTCCAGGTGTCGGCGACGGGCCGGGCGTCGGACCCGGGGTGGGATTCGGGCCCGGGGTGGGATTCGGGTCCGGTCCGGGAGTCGGCGACGGCTCGGGCGTCGGCGACGGGTTCGGGTTCGGAGTGGGTCCGGGAGTCGGGCTGGGCGACGGCTGACCGATGGCGGGAGGCGTGGGCGACGGCTGCGCACCCGCGGACGCGGCCACGAGCGCCCCCGCCCCGCCCACGACCGCCGCCCCTCCCCCGATCAAGAGGGCCTTGGAGAACCCGCCGGTCGAGAACCCCTCCGGCATGAGAGGAATCACCGCGGCCGGGCCGCTCCCGTCCGTCATCGCGACGAGAGGCTCTTTGCATTCCTCCTTCGACCGCACGACGAGCGCCGCGCTCGCCGGGCTGCGCGCGGCCGTCGCGTCCTTCCAGGTGCCTTGCACGTAGTAGTAGATGCGCTGACCGACGAGATCGGCGGAGGCCTTGGGAAGCGTACCCGCCCAGCAGGACGTCTCGGGCTTCATCTCGACGTGGTACCAGGCCGCCTTTCCCACGACCTGGAAGTAGACGCGGCCGCCGGCCACTTCGGCCGCCGGCTCGAAGCACGCGGGGATCTTCGCGTACTTCGAAGCGACGATGCAGTCCACCGCCTCGTGCGCTACCGAGGGCGCACCGGCAGGAGCCGGCTGCGTATAAGCGCCTCGAACGGCGGCGAGGAGAACGCAGAAAGCGACCCCCGCGAAAAGGAGTGACCGGGGCATACTCTTGAGTAGCAAGTACACGCTGTGTTCGTCAAGCACTTCCGGTGCCTTTTTTGCGGAAGATGCGAAAAACGCTCACTGATCGAGCGGGGCGCCTGCCGATTCGGGGTCCATGCGCACGACGAACGCGACCCTCCTGGGCAGGCGACCCCTCACCCGGAAGACGACCGTGTCCGGGGTCAAGGTGGCGGGCTCGCCGGCGAGGACGCGATGGATGCGGCGGCCTCCGCCGGGCCCCGACCCGAGACTGAACCGCCAGACGCCTTCCCCGGCGCCCTCCCGTACCCAGCCTTCGACGACGACCTCACCGGATCGCGTAGCGAGCGCGATCGGGGTCTCGATGCCCGCGC
This sequence comes from uncultured Acidobacteriota bacterium, assembly GCA_963742595.1. GTDB lineage: Bacteria > Acidobacteriota > Vicinamibacteria > Fen-336 > Fen-336 > CAVPGH01. The sequence goes on from CAVUMT010000006.1 coordinate 140,830, forward strand.
CTACGGATAGGGTCCGTCCGTCGGCCGTCACTTCCCCTCTGCCTCCCGGCACGATCAAGCGGCTGCGAAGGAGAGGGCCCCCCGCCGAATCGGTCGTGGAGGCGGCGGACGGGCGCAGCAGCGTGTAGTGGGCGAACACCGTCTTGTCGGCGTCCATGGTCACGGCGCACGTGGTGGCCGTCCCCGAGCAATCGCCCGACCAGTTGGAGAATTGAGAGCCGAGAATCGCCGCCGCGGTCAGCGTCACTACCGTTCCGCTGGCGAAGGACGCGGAAGCCTGCGGGCACAAGAGTCCGCAGTTGATCCCCGCGGGAACGCTCGTGACGCTGCCGAGGATCTGCCCAACGGGGGTTTTGAATACTTGCAGCGTGCGGACAGCGGGCGTGGGAGTCGGCGTGGGGGTGGGTGTAGGCGTCGGTGTAGGAGTCGGTGTCGGGGTTGGTGTCGGGGTTGGTGTCGGGGTCGGTGTCGGTGTCGGAGTCGGCGTTGGACCCGGCGTGGGGCTGGGACCGGGCGTGGGACTCGGACTGGGGCTCGGCCCTGGAGTCGGTGTCGGACCCGGGGTGGGGCTGGGACCCGGGGTGGGGCTGGGACCAGGAGTAGGGATCGGAGTGGGATTGGGTGTCGGCGGCGGCGCGGGCGTGGGAGTCGGATCCGAGGGCGCGGCGATGACGACCGCGGCCCCCCCGACCAGGGCCCCCGCGCCCACGATGGCCAGCGTGGTCGGGAAGGCGCCGACCGAGAAGCCCGCAGGCGTGACCGGCAGCACCGAGACCGGCCCCGCGGGCGAGAGAGCAGCCACGAGGGGCCCCTTGCAGTCGTTCTTGGACCGGACGACGAGCGCCGAGTACTCCTCGGTCCGCGCCGTGGCGGTGTTCCGCCAGGCGCCCTCCACGTAGTAGTGGATGCGGCGATTCACGAGAGCGCGCGACGGCTTGGGCAGGACGCCCGTCCAGCAGGGCATCGCCGACTTCATCTCCACGTAGTACCAGTCGCGCCCTCCTTCCACCTGGAAGTAGACGCGCCCGCGCGCGACCGAGGCCGCCGGCTCGAGGCACGCGGGGAGCTGGGGGAACTGCCCGGCCACGATGCAGTCGACGGCGTCGTGCGCGATGGTGGGGTCGGCGGAGGGGTCCGGCGGCTGCGTCGTCCCGGCCGGCGCCGCGAGAAGGACACAGAGGGCGATACCTACAGCGCATCGACCCAGGGTCACCCTCTTTCGTAGCAAGCCCACGGCCCCACGTCAAGGACCGGGGGAAATCGGGAGCGGGCCAAGTCACTGCGCACCGCACACTTGAGCCCGGGATGACCGGAATCTGCCTATCCGGGAGCCGCCCGGCGACGCGTCACCTCGACGCGGCGGCCGGCGTCGAGACTTCGGTCAGCGTGCCCACGCGGCCGTGCCCCCCCGTGACTGTCTCCACCTGGAGGCCGAGCACCTTCACCTTCGCCACGAAGTCCTGCCAGGCCGGGCTCACCGGAGGAAGGGGCCCGTCGACCGGGAGGGTGATGAGGTCGCTCTGGAAGGCGATTTTGGCTCCGGGAACGTAGGCGATCACCGCCTCCGCGACGTGCGGGTTGGGACCTATGTCGTAGAGCTCGAGGGACAGGGTGCCGTCGGTGAAGACCCGCCGCTTCGAGAACGTCTCGATGACGGGCGGACGGGGTGCGCGCGCGAGCGCGTCCGGACGCACGGTTCGCGGCATGACGGCCAGCCGCTCGAGGAAGGCCTTGTTACCGGGTGTCGTGACGATCGTGGCTCCCGCGGCCATGAACTCCCGCAGTCCGGGCGTGTGGTCGTAGTGGAAGTGGGTGGGGACCACGTACTTGATCGGCTTGCCGGGTGCTATCTCCCGTATCGCCGCGATCACCGCCCGCGACCGCTCGTCGCCCAGGGGCGCTTCCACCAGGACCACGTGGTCTGAAAACACGACGCAAAGACTGTGGTGCGAACTCCCCTCGACGAGGTAGACCCCTTCCGCGAGCTTCTTCATCGAAACGCTGGTAGGAGGGCCGGTCGGAGTCCCCGCCACAGCGTCCCGGGGCGACTCGAAGAGCGGCCCGTCGGGATCGGTGTTCGCCTGCACCTCGGCGTACTGCAGCTCCTGCGTGACCTCGCCCGCGGTCCGGTTCACCACGCGGAACGGCACCTTGACGGCGCCCACCGCCCGGTAGTCGGAGAAAACGATTTCGGTCAGGACGTCCCCGAGCACGGCGTTGTCGCCGAGGGTCTCGTACTTCGAGACGAGGTTCGTGCGGACGTCCACGTAGAGTGCAATCTGGGTCCCGTCGGTGTCCGCGAACGTCACCACGCGGTGAGGACGGCCCTCGAAAGCTCCCTCCCCCAGCGAGCGCAGCGTCTCCCCGCGGCCGCTCGCGGTCAGGAGCAGGGTCACGGGGTCGCGGCGGAGCGCGGCGCGCGCGGTGGCGACGCCTCCCGGCGTGAGGGGTGTCGCGACGTTTGTGACCCGGTTCAGCGTGAAACCGGAGTCCCCCGCGAGCACGGTCCGCGTCTTCACCGGCACCACTCCCTGGTTGACGCTGTCCGTCTCGGTCGCGCTGCGGCGGCGCGCGAAGTCGACGACGCTCCGCGACTCGAGCGGCCGCTTGTCATAGGGAGGGTCGATCCGGAGGCTCTGTCCCTGGGCGAAGATCGTCCCCGTCCCCTTGCGCGTCACGTCCTTCACCGCCTGCAGCGCCGAAGCCCCGCCTGCCGCCTGCAGGGCCGCGTCGAGCACCTTCCTCGCCTCCTCGTAGGAGCTCTCGCTCACGCTCGGCGGGGCGGGAGCCGCCTGGCCTCCCGCGGCGAGACCCACGAGGAGCGCCCAGAGCGTGCCGAAGGCCTTCGTCTTCATGTCCTACCTCCTCGGAAGTGCGGCCGAGTCTACCCCAGGGCCCGTCACCCGTGCGGTAGACTAGCGGTCGGGAGGCGAGCGTGTCCGAGGGCGAGCCCAAGACGGCCTACGAGCTGATCCTGGAGCGGCTCCAGAAGAAGGACCGCGAGGCCGGCGTCCAGGACCGCCCCCTCACCGACGAGCAACGCCAGCAGATCCTAGAGCTGCGCAAGGTCTACGAGGCCCGTCTCGCGGAGAGGGAGATCCTCTTCGAGTCGGCGCGGCGCAAGGCGGCCGACCACGAGAGCCTGGAGCAGCTCGAGCAGGAATACCGTCGCGACCGCGATCGCCTCACGTCGGAGCGCGACCAGAAGATCGAAGAGGCGCGCCGCCCGCGCTAGGCGGCGCCCGAGGAGGGTCGAATGTCCCGGCTCCCCGTCGTCCTCGCCCTTTGGGCCTGCGCCGGCCTCTCGGCGTGCGCCCCGCCCCCGCCGCCCCCCGGAAACGACCTCGTCGCGAGAGGCCGCGATCTCTTCTTCAAGGAGACGTTCAACGGCAACGGCCGGACGTGCGGCACCTGCCACCGCGAGGAGCGGAACTTCACTCTCGACGCCGCGTTCATCGCCACCCTGCCCGCGAGCGACCCGCTCTTCGTCGCCGAGACGAACCCGGACCTCCGAGAGAACTTCGAGAACCCGAAGCTGATGCGCCAGTTTGGATTGATCCTCGAGAACCTGGACGGCTTCGCCGACCTCGAGAACCGCTTCGTGATGCGCGGGATCCCTCATACGCTCGCCCAGCGCACGTCGATCGCCAGCGCCCAGGGACCGAGGACGGGCTGGTCCGGCGACGGCGCACCGGGCGACGGCAGCCTGCGCTCCTTCGCCACCGGCGCCGTCATCCAGCACTTCACGAAGACTTTGAACCGCGTGCCCGACGTGGACTTCCGCCTCCCTACGGACGCGGAGCTCGACGCGCTCGAGGCCTTCCAGCTCTCCCTGGGACGGCAGGCTGAGGTGACGTTGCCGCTTCCCCTGCTGGGAACGGTGCCCAAGCGCGGACAGGAGATCTTCCTCGACAACTCGCTGGGCAAGTGCAATCTCTGCCACGTGAACGCGGGGGCCAACGCGAATTTCGGCGGGGGCAGTCTGGGGAACGCCAACTTCAACACCGGCGTCGAGAATCTCCCCGACACCCCGGCCCGGCTGACGGGAGAGCTCGTCCCTCCCGACGACGGGTTCGGCCGTCCGAGTGGCGACGGCACGTTCAACACCCCGCCGCTCGTGGAAGCCGCGGACTCGGGGCCGTTCTTCCACAACAACGCGATCGAGACGATCGAGGGGGCGGTCGCGTTCTACGACGGCGCCGCCTTCAACAACTCACCCTCGGGCCGGATCCTCGCCGGGAACGATCCCGCCAAGCCCGGCATCCAGCTCGACGCCACGCAGGTGGTGGCGGTGGCGGCGTTCCTCAGAGTACTGAACGCCCTGGAGAACATCCGTCAGGCGATCGAGCTGCTCGAGTCGAGCGCGGGAAAAGGCATCTTCGATCGCGCGGGCGCGCGGCCCCTGCTCGAGCGCGCCATCCGCGAGACCGACGACGCCCTTCGCGTGCTCGCCGGTGGAGGCCTGCACCCGGACGCGGTCGGGCACCTCGAAGCGTCGAAGCGGCTCGCGCAGCGAGCGGCGGGCGGCCTCCTCTCCCGGAGGAGACTGACCGGGCAGGCGATCCAGCAGCAGAAGGAGGCTCGGGCGCGTCTCGTCGCCTCGAGCTGACGCAGGAGGAATCTCATGCGCGCACCCATCGTCGCTCTCGCCCTCGCCGCCGCCTGGTCAGAGAGCCCGCCCGTCGTCCTGACCGCCCAGGAAGCCACGGAGATCTTCATCCCCATCGGGAAGTCTCCAGGCGTCTCGAAGCAGGAGTCACTCATTGGGCCGGTCGACTCCGTCGACGACAAGGGCCGGAGTCTCCGAATCAGCGCTTCCGCCGGGCCCGTGACGGTATCGGTCACGGAGAAGACGCGCATCTGGCGCGACAAGAGCGGGCTCAAGCAGCGCAACGAGGTGGGCACGTTTGCGGACCTCCAGAAGGGGCGCACGGTGGAGGTCAAGCTGGAGCCGGGCGAGGGTCAGCGCAAGGCGGAGTGGATCAAGGTGCAGGTCACCGAGCCGACACCTTGACGCGCTAGGGTGCCGTCCCGGGGACGCGCTTCTGGACCTCGGGATCGTCCGGGAAATCCGTGCGCAACGACTGCAGGGCGGCGACCGCCGCCTCGCGCTCGCCCTTCGCGAGGAGCGCGTCCACGAGGAGCAGCCCGTACCGAAGACGCAGACGCCGGTCCTCCTTGGGCACCGAGATGCGGCCGAGCGCCTCGAGGGCGGCCGCGGGGTCCTGCAGGTCCACGAGCTTCGACTCCGCGACGAGCAGCTGGACGTCCAGGTCCGCGGGGTAGCGGCGGAGCATCTCCTCCAGCAGCCGGGCGGCGTCCGCGGGGCGGCCGGCCCTCCGGTCGGCGTCGAGGATGTTGAAGGCTCCCGCCAGGAATACTCGGTCGCGGGCCCCACCGTCGCCGCGGAGGCCCACTCCGCCCGCGTACGAGTAGACGACGCTCCCCCCCTTGTTGGCGGTGGTGACGAGCAGCACGAGGGCGAGGGCCCCCAGGCCCGCGGAGGCGAGAAGGGCCGGCCGCTCCTTCCCGCGCCGGCGCAGGACGAGCGCACCCAATTCGAGAACGGCCACGGCGACGAAGGCCCAGACGGTCCAGTTTCCCCATGACTCGTGGCTCTCCACCGCGTCCGCCGCCCAGGGCACGCGCTCCGCGAGACCGCTCGCGGCCTCCCCGGTCTGCTGGGCGAGGAGCGAGAGGAGCGCGCCCAGGATCAGGAAGAGCGAAGCGGCCGGAGAGGCGAACGCAGCGCGGCCGAGCAGGGAGAGGGCCCGGAGGACCACTCCCGCCACCAGCCAGGCGATCACGAAGTGGACGACGACGGGATGCCAGTAGCCGAGATCCAGCATGATCAGATCACCGTGCCGTCGGGGATGACGGCGTTCTTGGGGACGATCACGATCCCGTCCCGGATGAAGTAGTCCTTCCCGTCCTTCTCGCGCTCCCCCGCCTCGTTCACGATGCGCACGCCCCGGCCGATCCTCGTGTTCTTGTCCACGATGGCCCGCTCGATCACGGAGTCGGCGCCCACTCCGAGGGGAGGAAGGCCGCGAGAGCTCGTGCGGTCGATCTCCTCGATCGTCTCGTAGTAGTCCGCGCCGAGGAGCAGGCTGTGGCGGATCTGGGTGCCGCTTCCCACCCTGGAGCGGATGCCGATGACCGCCCGCTCCACCTCCGCCCCCACGAGGATGCAGCCCTCGGAAACGAGAGAGCTGCGGACGGTGCAGCTCTCCACCTTGGTCGCGGGCAGGAAACGGGGGTGGGTGTAGACGGGGCGCGCGGCGTCGTAGAAGTCGAAGGGGGGGACGGCGTCGGTCTGGGCGAGGTTGGCGTGGTAGTACGAGCCGATCGTCCCCACGTCCTCCCAGTAGCCGCGGTGGAAATGGGCGTGCACGCGCATCTCTCCGAGCGCCCACGGGATCACGTTGCGGCCGAAGTCCACGAGGGCGGGGTCCGCGAGCGCGCGCTCGAGGGCGTCCGCCCCGAACACGTAGATCCCCATGGACGCCAGCCAGCCCTTGCCGTAGCCGGGGATCTCGGACTCGAGCTCGGGCAGCCGCTCCGGCTTGGGCTTCTCCTCGAAGTGCACGATGCGCCCCTGGCGGTTCACCTTGAGGATGCCGAAGCCGCTGGCCTGCTCGGCGCTCACGGGGGTCACGGCCACCGTGGCGTCGGCCACGTGACGGCGGTGCGTCTCCGACATCCTCCGGTAGTCCATCTGGTAGAGCTGGTCTCCGGAGAGGATGAGGATGTCGCGGCACCGGTGGGAGCGGAAGTGGCGGAGGTTCTGGCGCACCGCGTCCGCCGTGCCCTGGAACCACTCCGGGCTCTCCTCCGTCTGCTCCGCCGCGAGGACGGTCACGAAGCCGGAGGAGAAGACGTCGAACTTGTACGTGGACGTGAGGTGCTTGTTCAGGCTCTCGGAGTTGTACTGGGTGAGGACGAAGATCCGGCGGAGGTCCGAGTTCAGGCAGTTGCTGACGGGGATGTCGATGAGCCGGTACTTCCCCCCGATGGGGACCGCGGGCTTGCTCCGGTGCAGCGTGAGGGGGAAGAGCCGCGAACCGCGCCCGCCCCCGAGGATGACGGCCAGCGCATCGTTCATGGTGGCCGCGGCATTCTTGCACGCGCGAGCCGCGGAGTGTCAAGACGCGCGAGGGTCGACGTTCTGCTAGGCTTTTCCGCCATGCGCGGCGAAGCCCTCCCCGGCCGGCCCGGCGTCCTGCGGCGCGCCGCGGAAGGGGCCTGGCACGTCCCCGCGGGCTTCGTCTTCCTCTTTCGACATCCCCGCCTCCTGCCCCTTGCCCTCGTCCCCGCCCTGCTCGCGGTGGTCGGCCTCGTGGGAGGCCTCGTCCTCGGGGTCCTCCTGGGCCCGGAGGTGAGCAACCGCTTCGCGCCTTCCGAGGACCGGGTCGCCCCCTGGCTCGGGCTCATCGCGAGCGCCCTCCTCTGGGGCGGGGCCATCGGAGCTTCGGTCATCCTCGGCTTCGCCGTCGCCCTCGTGCTCGCCGCTCCCGTGCTCGAGCTGCTTTCGCGCCGCGTCGAAGCCCGCGTCCGCGGGCGCGCCGACGAGGAGGACAAGGGGTTGCGCTTCGCGGTCGCGCAGTCCCTCAAGGGATCCTTCTACTTCCTCCTCGCGGCGCCCGGCGTCTTCCTGCTCGGCCTCATCCCCGTCGTGGGCCCGGCGCTCGCCGCGCTCTGGGGAGCCCGCGCCCTCTCCTTCCAGTTCACGGACCCGGCGCTAGGCCGCCGCGGCCTCGCCTTCCGCGAGAAGCGCGAGTGGCACCGTCGATGGCTCGCAGAAAGCGAGGGCTTCGGCCTCGCCGGCCTCGTCACGCTCCTCGTCCCCCTCGCCAACCTGTTCGTAGCCCCGGCACTCGCCGTCGGCGGCACCC